>NZ_JAGILA010000001.1 GCF_017874595.1 Sinorhizobium kostiense
GCTGCCGCTGGCGCTGCCGCTCCAGGTCGCCGTCGCGCCATTGTCGACGTCGCTCGACACCATCGTCCCGGTCGCCGTCGACGGTCCGGTCACCGGCGTCTCGTCATCCGCGGCGAGCCCCGCCTCGGTCACCGAACCGCTGGTCACCGAGCTCTCGCCGATCACCGGCGCGTCGTTGGTGCCGTTGATGGTGATCGTCACCGTCTGGGTGTCGGTGGCGCCATTGTCGTCGGTCACCGTGACGACGAAGGTCTCGGTCGCCGTCTCGCCCTCCGAAAGGCTATCGGCAAGGCCGTTGTCGAGCGTGTAGGTCCAGACGCCGCCGGCGGTGATGACGAAGCTGCCAAGGCTGCCGCTGGCGCTGCCGCTCCAGGTCGCCGTCGCGCCATTGTCGACGTCGCTCGAGACCATCGTCCCGGTCGCCGTCGACGGTCCGGTCACCGGCGTCGTGTCATCCGCGGCGAGCCCCGCCTCGGTCACCGAACCGCTGGTCACCGAACTTTCGCCGATCACCGGCGCGTCGTTGGTGCCGTTGATGGTGATCGTCACCGTCTGCGTGTCGGTGGCGCCGTTGTCGTCGGTCACCGTCACCTCGAAGCTCAGCGTGATCGTCTCGCCGTCGCCGAGGAATTGCACCAGCGCGTTCGGAACCTGATAGTTCCAGCCGGTTGACGTTGCATTGAAGCCGGCCAGCAACGTGTCGGTCTGAGCGTGCGTCAGCGGGCCACCGTTCCAACTCGGCTGGCCGCTCGGCGTGCTCGTCACCGTCAACGTCTCGTTGGTGTCGACGTCGGCGAGCGTGATCGTGCCGCTCGCCGTCAGATTGCCGCTGCCGTCGACCGCGACGTCCTCGGTGACCGCGCCGCTCGCCGTCGCCTCGATCACCGGCGTATCGTTGGTGCCGTTGATGGTGATCGTCACCGTCTGCGTGTCGGTGGCGCCGCTATCGTCGGTGACCGTCACGTCGAAGCTGAGAGTGATCGTCTCGCCGGCATCGAGGAACTGCACCAGCGCATTCGGAACCTGGTAGCTCCAGCCGCTCTCGGTGGCGCTGAAGCCGGCCAGCAGCGTGTTGATCTGCGCTTGCGTCAGCGTGCCGTCGCTCCAGCTCGGCTCACCGTTTGGCGTGCTCGTTACCGTCAGCGTGTCGTTGGCGTCGGCATCCGTGGCCGCGATCGTGCCGCTGGTCCTGAGATTGCCGTCTCCGCCCACTGAGACGTCCTCAGTAACCATGCCGGCATCGGCCAGGGCCAGGTCGGGCGCATCATTCGGATCGAGAAGCGCCGACAACTCCTCCTCTTGCGCTACAGCGCCAAACTGCAGTTCGGTCGGGGACAAGAGGTCAAGCACCGGACCAGCATCGCCGATCTCGGCGTTATTATTCGAAAAGTTGCCTCCACTACTCTGGCCGGAGACCACACTGATCGTTCCATCCGGCCCTGCGGCGACGTTGATGCCGTTCCCCTCGAGGACTGCAACCAGCGTTTCTCTCGGAATCTCGGCATCGCCAATAACGAATGTCGGGACATTGAGCGCCGCATTCACGATTCTGATGGTCGTGCCATCCGGCTGCTCGAGGACGACATCGTTGCCGATGACCTTTATGTTCTCCAGGGAGATGCCAGCTGGGAGCCGCACGATATTCGCGGCATCCGCCTTGACAATTTCCGGCACATCCGGTGCAGGCGTCGCTGCCAGAGCACCTTCTGCGGGTCCACCTGTCGCAGGATCCAGGAGTTGCGGCTCGGACGTTTCTCCAGCTTGCGCTTGCGCGACCAGGCGACTTCCCTTTGCGAAAACCTCGTCGCCTGCCATAACATTTTCGACCGTTGACGCGTTCGCGCCACCGGCAACTGAAATACCTTTGGTTGCCATGGAGAAATCCTCAATAAGTTAATCGCAAGTAAACACAGCTTGACCTTGAAAGCAATTCTTGAGCGGAATCGAAGAGAGACGCCTATATATCAGGGTATGCAAAAACTGCATCAATCTACTCGCGATGGTTTATTCGCATATCATCTTATGCCTTATGGGCCGGCCTCCGTGGCAGTTGCGCCATCGAATCTTCACCAGTTGTCCCCTCGCTTTCAGCGCCGGGTACGGCGATCCAATAACAATCCTGCGTATCGCTCGACTATTTTCCAGTTTACGCCAGCCATACACCCATCGATAAAGCATATAACTTGACTAAAGTTTTAGATAAATAGTATGTCTAGAGGACACCAAAGATATTCCGTGTCGATTTACGTGAGTTTTTCTTTTTGTTCGTAGGGTGCCGTCATTCAACCGTGAGGTGCGGCAATGAACGGAAAGAACTGGACAGGCATTAAGGTCTCTTCGAAGGCATTTCTCTTGGCGGCCGGCCTGCTGGTCCCGACCGCGGCGGCAGCCGGTCAATCCGAAGCCGCCTCCTTTGCACCTATGCGGTATGGCTTCGGCGCGCCAATCGCTGCCGCTGCGAGCACCATCGACATTTGGCAGAAAGCGACGGGAGCGCTCGCCTCCCGGCAGCCTCGGCAGGTCGCCGCCGTCACTTCGCTTCGCCCTCCGCGCAATGCCGCCTCCGGCGATGCCCCTACGGCCGTGTTCCGATCGGTGGCCTTTCGCGTAACCGCGGTGCCTGCGGCGCAGAAATGGAAGGCGGTCTTTCCCTATGTCAAGGCGGCCAATTTCGACCGATGTGGCACGACCGCCGAATGCCCGGCGAGCGCAATCCTGCGCAAGTCAATCGGCAACGCGGCCAATGCCAAATTTCACGAGAAGCTGCACGGCATCAACCGCACCGTCAACTGGTTGGTGCGCTATGAACCGGACGCGCAGAACTATGGTGCGAAGGATCACTGGGCAGTGCCGAGCGAAATTCTCGCTCGCGGCAAGGGTGACTGCGAAGACTACGCCATATTAAAGATGGCGGCGCTCAAGGAACTGGGCCTGCCGCCGCAGTCGATGTCGGTTGTCGTCGTCCGCGACACCAGGCGAAACCTGTACCACGCGGTCCTCGCGGTGATGACCAGTCAGGGCTATTTCATCCTCGACAACCTGAGCAACGAAGTGAAGCTCGATAGCGCCCTGCCCGACTATCAGCCGCTGTTCTCGGTCAGCGCGGACCGCACGTGGATCCATGGCATCAAGGCCGCCAACGACAAGATCGCTTCCGCCGCCCCAACCTTGCTTGACGTCATGCCTGGTGAGGGCGCGCTGCGATAGACCGAGTGACGGCCGGAAAGATCATGCCAGGACAAAGCCGAGCACGACGTCCTGATCGAGCAAAGACGCGAGCGCGGCATTGAGCCGGCCCCGGGTCACATGCTGATTGATGCCGATTGTGAACCCTGCGGGTTGCGGTTCGCCCGGGGACGCCTTCAGCCGCTCCACCAGTTCGGCGAATTGAACGTCGAAGGAGAGCCTCAGACCCTGTGCCGGAGGTGACGATTGGAAGCCTAAGAACCGCGACTGAACGAATGCCAGGAACGCGGGATTATAGGCGATGATGCGCTTGTTGCCTGCAAGAGCGAAAGCTGGAGATGGACAGGCATGCACCTGGCCGGCGACGATGGGGAGACTGCTGCGCGCCCTGGCGTTGGACAATTGATCTCGCAAATAGCGCGTCGCGACATAACGCAGCCTGGCGGTCAGATTACCGCCTTCGCCGACGCCCCGCTCACACTCGGCGACGATGTCGGCGAGTTTCATGCCCCTTTGCGTGGCGAGTTCCGAAAGGCTCGACCAGAAAATCTCCTCGAGCTTGATCCCTCGCCGCTGCCCTTGGACGGTCACGACGCGGAATCTGAGGGCGCTCATCTCTTCCGCACTCGGGTGGCTGGCAGTCATCAGTTTAGCGTTCCCGCAGCGCTTCCTCACGTGCCTTGTTGATCGGCTTCATGAGGTAAGTGAGGATAGTCTTCTTGCCCGTCATGATGTCGACCGATGCGATCATGCCCGGCATGATCGCATATTGCCTTCCATCCTTTTCGAGCGCAGCCTCGTCTGTCTTGACGCGAGCGAGGTAGTACGTTTCGCCGCTATTGGGATCTACGAGGCTGTCTGCACCAATGGTTTCGACCTCGCCGCCAAGACCACCATAGATGGAGAAATCATAGGCCGAAATCTTGATGAGGGCGGGCTGGCCGACGCGCACGAAGGCGACGTCGCGCGGTGAAAGGCGGGCCTCCACCAGAAGTGTTTCGGACGTCGGCACGACGCCGCCGATGACTGCGCCCGGCGTCACATAGGCACCGACGGTATTGACCTCGAGCGTATTGATGATGCCGTCGACCGGAGAGCGAATGTCGGTGTTCGCCACCCGGCTGGTCGCCCCTCGGATCGTTTCCTCGATCACCGAAAGCTGCGAGAGTGCCTCGGTCTTTTCCGCGAGAGCCTCCTGCTTGAGCTGCAGCGACAGCTCCGTCACCTGCAATTCCGCTTCGCGGACCGCCGCCTCCAATCGCCCGATCGATTCTCTCGCCAGGGCGAGTTGGCCGCGCGTATCGGTCAACTCCTTCTCAACACGCAACAATTCCGTCTGCGCTACAAGTTTGCGCTTAACCATCGGCGCCAACAATTCCTGTTCGCGCTCGGTCACTTCAAGGCTGTCCGAGAGTCTGGCGATGTTGGCCTCGGCCTCAGCGAGTTCCTTCTGCCGCTGGCCATGACGCGCCTGCATTACGGAGAGCTTGTTGCTGAAGTTGCTGGCCTTCGCACGAAGCAATTGTTCTTCATTGGTGCATATGGCCGGGGCCGTCCTGACAATGTCCTCCGGGCACTGGTAATCGGAATCGTACCTCCCCGCCTCCTCGAGTTCCAGGCGCGCGATCTGCGCGCGTAGCGAACGCGCCTTCGCTTCGAGTTCACCGAGCGACGAACCGCTGGCAGTATCGTCCAGCCGCAGGATCAGATCGCCGCGGCGGACGACCTGCCCGACCTGAACGGCGATCTCGCGAACGATGCCCGGTTCGCTCGATTGGATCACCTGGGTCTTAGAAACCGGGATGACCTTCCCCTCCCCCCGGGCGATCTCGTCGACCTCGGCAATCGCGGCCCAGGCCACGAAGAAGCTGATGAGCAGGCCGATGACAAGCAACCCAGCGCGCGCCGCCAGCGGCGGCTTTTCAATCATTCCGACATTCATGAACTCGCCCCCGGTGAGGGATTGATGGCGCCGCTCCGCTTCTGCAGTTGATCGATGACCTGCGCCTTTGGCCCGTCGGCCACGATGCGACCTCTGTCAAGGACCAGAAGCCGATCGACGAGTTGAAGCATGCTGTGACGATGGGTGGAGATCAAGACGGTCACGTCGCGACCGAAGACGGTGGAAAGCCTGTTGATCAACTCCCGCTCGCTGGCCATGTCCAGGGCTCCGGAAGGTTCGTCGAGAAAGACGATCTTCGGTTTGCGAAGCAGGAGGCGCGCTATGGCCACGGCCTGGCGCTGCCCCCCCGAAAGCTGGGAGCCCCGCTCGCCGACCGGCATGTCATATCCGCGTGGATGGTGCGAGACGAAATCGTCAACGCCGGCGAGCTTCGCCGCCGCCACCATCTCCTCATCGCTCGCCATGGGGTTGGCCATCAGCAGATTGTCCTTGACGGTGCCGGAGAACAGGTCCGAACTTTGTGAGACGAAGGACACCGCCGAGCGTACCACGGATGGATGGAATTGCCGGATGTCGACGCCATCGAGCAGGATCCGGCCCGCGCTCGGAGGATAAAGTCCGGCGAGCAGACGGCCGATCGTCGTCTTCCCTGAGCCGATGCGGCCGATGATGCCGACCCGTTCACCCGCTTTGATGGTCATGCTCATGCCATGGATGACCTTGTGGTCCGATCCCGGATAGGCGAAATCGACATTGGCGAAGGTGAGGCTTCCCTGGCGAATGTCGCGGTTGACGAAGCCGACCGTGTTCGGCCGATCTTCCGGTTGCTCCATGATCGAATTGAGGATCTTCAGTGACAACAGTGCTTGCCGGAGCCGCGCAAGCGTCAAAGCGATCTGCCCGAGCGGCGCGACGGCGCGGCCGGCCAGCATGCTGGCCGCTATGATGGCGCCGGATGAAATATTGCCCTGCGCGAATTCATACGCCCCGGCGACCACGATGCAGACTGTCACCAGTTGCTGCACGAACTGCGTCGCATGCGAAGCCCATGACGAGACCTGCTTGATCTGCTCGGACGTATTGGAGGAATGCTTGCCCAGCTCGTTCCACCGGCGCAGTAGCAACTTCTCCGAATGCAGGGTTTTCACAGTCTCGATGGCGCCGATCGTTTCGACCAGCAGGGATTGGCGCTGCGCGGATTCGTTCGAGGCGGCGGCCACCCGGTTGCCAATCTTGCGCTGGGCGACGTAACCGACAAAGACGCTCAATAAGAAGGCGACCGTGGGGACTATCGCGATCCACCCTGCCACGGCGTAAACGGCCGCGATGAAAACGAAGGCGAAAAGGCTGTCGATGAGCGTACTTACCGTGTTCGAAGTGAAGAACTCCCGAACGAATTCGAACTGCATGACGCGGTTCGCGTATTCGCCTGTCGACTGCGGCCTTGAGGCGAGCGTCGCATGCAAGATCTTTTCGAAGAGCAGGTAAGAGAGCTTCAGGTCGGCTTTTCGGCCGGCATAATCGATGAGCGCAGCTCTTACCGTTTTCAACAGGAAGTCGAAGAAAATGGCGAAGCCGATACCTATTGCCAGCACCCACAGCGTCGAGATCGCCTTGTTGGGCAGGATGCGATCGTAGACGTTCATGGTGAAGAGCGGCGTTGCCAGCGCGAGCACGTTGATGAAGAAGGCTGCCAGCGCAACCTGTGCATAGGCCTGCCAGAACGGCCTGACAGCCGAAGTTAACCAATGCCTGCGGTCGATCTCATGCGCCTCCCCCACAGCGGGAACTGCCGCCGTATTCAAATAGGTCGCCGAGAAGGCGACTGCATAGGCGATGTCGTCAAGTCGCAGGTCCGCAAGCCTTATGGCCACGCCATCCTGGAACGACGCATTCGAAAAGGTCAAAGCACCGCCTGGTCCCTCCTCCAGGATCGCGACCGCACGGCCATCTTTGAAGACGAGGAGGAGCGGAAAGAAAAAACTTCGGTTGGCGAGGGCGCGCAGAGAAACGAGCTCCGCCTCCAACCCAACGCGCTCTGCGATACGGGAAATGTCCTCGAAGCTCGGCGATGCCGCATCGAAGGGCACGTCCGAAAAGAGCACGGTTTCGGAAGACGGCCGGTTCAAGAAGATGCAGATCTCCTTGAACGCGGTCGTGAAGCCGGTCAATGCCGGGCCGGGTCGCGCTTGCGTTTCAACGCCTTGCATAAGGATGACCGATCATGTCCTTTGGCGCAGGTCATCATTTCTGTCGGATTGGCTGAAGCAAATCCAGCGGCAAGCCATTCGTCTGCCTTGAGGGCACACGCCGATAGGTTTCCGTCGCCGGAGCGGCGGGAACGTTGAATTCGGTGCGCGCATAGGCTTCGGCCTGTGCCGGTGCTTTGATGCTCATCGTCGACAGGAGTTGGCCCGTCGCCGCGAGCAGACGGTACTCTGCAAACAAAGCGGCATATTGCGCTGTCTTCGCAAGAACATTCGAGTTGAACCGGGCGTTCTGCGCCCCTAGCACATCGAGCAACGAACGCTGGCCGACCGCAAGCTGCTCGCGGTAGGACGAAACCAGTTGGTCATTCACCTGCGCTTGCGCTCTGAGCGTGCGCGAGAGATCATATTGGCTGGCGCGCCGCTCCCAGGAAATGCGGACGGCCTCTTCCACCTCGCGATGCGCCTGATGGAAAACCAGTCGCTGCTCGCTGGCGCGGCGCATCTGCTCCTGCTCGTTGGCTATGTCGATGCCGCCACGATAGAGATTCCATCGCGCCACGACGCGCGCCTGCGCATCCCAGGTGTTCCCCGTCGAGCCATCGATGTCGTTGCCGGAACGAAGCCGCCCTTCGGCGACGATCTCGGGCAGCATGTTCGACTTGGCGGCCTTAACCTGCGAGTCGGCCACGTTGATATCGGCGTCCGCCGACTTGATGCGCGGATTGTTCGTGCGGGCGATGCCTATCGCCGACTCGAGCGTTCTCGGCAAGGCTGCCGCGACGGATTTTGGCATCGAGGGCTTCGTGAGCGGTTGACCGACGAGGCGATTGAAGCTGATCTGCGCGGTATCCAGCGCCTCTTGCGCTTCCTGCAGCCGCGCTCTTGCGGACAACAGCCGCTCTTCTACCTGCTGACGATCGGCTTCCGTCAGCCTTCCACCGGAAATCAGCGAGTCAATGTCGGAGCGGATCGATTGGTGGGCGGCGACGTTGCGCCGCGCCTCGTCGACGATCTGCTGCTGCAGGATGTATTCGAAATACTCGCGAACAATTTGCAGCGCGATCGTCTCCGATCGTTCCAGCACGCGGAAGGACGCACTGTCGACCCGTGCCGCCTGCCGTTCCACCTCGGCCCGGCGCCCGCCGCCATCAAACAGCTTCTGCGTGATTGTTAGGCCTACCTCCGATGGATAGAGCGGATCATTCTCGATGGACGTGGCCCGGCGGCTGCTATCTTCAAGATGACGAACGCCAGTTGATGCCTCGAAATCAACGCTGGGCAGATAAAGCCCCCGCGCCTGCCGAAGCTCGAACTCAATCGCTTCACGGTTTTCAACCGACTGTCCGATTTCGGGATTTGATTCCATTGCGATCTGAAGCGCTTCGCGCAATGTCATCGCCTGCGCTGCTGCGCCGGCAAAAAAAGTTGATGCGAGCAGAATGGAAACAAATCCCCCGCGAATACCCATGCCCAGTTTCAATCAATCCCCCTCGCAACCAATGCGCTGCACTTCGATACTATTCCGTACTGAAAACCGCAAAAAACTGCGCACATAATACATTGCCGACAAAAGAGGGCCATCGCCTTTGAGGGAGTCCGCAGCCTCCGGCGGTTTTCACCGCACCTTGTTGCAAAAATAGAACAACTTCGCGTGGTATCGAGCACCCGCGTACGCCACAACGACAGGGGGCGTGTCAACCCGATGGCAGCCGCACAAGTCTTGGCCCCGTCGCAGCTTTATCGGTGAGGGTCACCGTCTGCGAGGCGGCGGTGCGATGCAGCCGCTCCAGGTCGATGCTGCCTTCGAACAAGACGCCGCCCACGCTCAATGCCAGATCGACCGCCTTGCCCTCACCTGCGAAGTAGGAGGAGGCCAGGGCCTTGGTCAACCGGGCGCTGACCTCGGCGGCGTCCGACTCGTTGGCACCCGTGAGCAGCACGTCAAAGCTCGCAGGCCCCGTTCGAGCGACGATATCTTCGCGGCGCACGGACGTGCTGATGGTCGAGGCAACAAACTGCAAGAGTTCATCGCTCCACTGAGGTCCGAAACTCGCGGCCATCTCGTCAAGATTGTTGATTCGCACGTGAATGAGGGCGCCCTGCAGCGAGTCACCCGAACGGCGGCGGCGGCGCTCCAGGCCGTCTACATGGTGGACGAGCCCGCGTCCGGTGACGCAACCGGTCGTGCCGTCGCGGGAAGAAATATGGTTTACCTGAGTGCGGAGCCACGCGGCCCGGCGGAATTGAACGGCCGACAGCACGATCAATGGAGTGCCCATCAGCAACGATACGAGGCCGGCCGCGACGATGGCGGCGACGTGAGGTCGGTCAGAAAGCGCCACAAGGCTCAGATAGGTCAGCAGTTGCGCGAGCACTGCGAAGCCGATGATGCCGCCAATCGCATTGCGCGCCACCCGCCAGTCCTTCTGCGCTTTGAACGGCATTTCCCGCTGCACGATTCCATGCTCCCGGTTCGTTGACGTTATCGGTCTAGCGCACTCTTATGCATATTCCCTTTCCCGCATATCTAGAATTTTAGGGGGTTCGGTCGCAGGCGGAACAACATGCGTTGGGTAAGCGCCACAGGTTGGCTGCGCGCCCCCGGGCCCGGCCCGACCTTGTCGCTCCCGGTACGGACGCATTGGCAAGTCTGGAACATACCCTCGCCGCCGCTCGTTTCCGGCGTGGAAGGAGCCAGCAAAATGAACCAGATCATTTATCTCGTGGGACTAGTGGTGATCGTAATCGCTATCTTGTCGTTCTTCGGGCTGAGTTAATCCCTGGCGGCCGTCGTCACGGCGGCCGCCAAAAGTCGGCCGTCAAGAAGTCAGATGCGGATTGGCGAAGCCTCGCTCGGTGAGGCGAAGTGCCGACGGGCGCTCAGACGGGGACCTGCTCTGACGTTGCGCCCGCGAGCTGACGCCGCAGAGACGCGTCAGCATCGCTGCGAGCCTTCTCGACCTCTATCCGCTTTCCTTCCGTATCGAAAAGATGCAGGTGCATCGGATCTACCGCCAACCCGACTATGTCACCGGGTCGAACGCCGCCGCGCACGGTTTCGACGACCGTCAATTCGGGCCGGGTCGCTGAGGCAATGTAAGTGGCCGAGCCGGTCGATTCGACGATTCCCACGGGAATGTCGAAGGAGCCCTCACCTTCCGGCACGATCGTCATGTGCTCCGGCCGAATACCGACCGTAGCCGTGAGCCCTGGCGCGACCAGATCGCCAAGTGCCAACCGCGCCCTTGTCGTCCCGAAGTCGAGAACCGCATGTGCACCTCCCTCCCCGACGACTGCCGGGATGAAGTTCATGGCCGGCGAGCCGATGAAACCCGCAACGAAACGGTTTGCCGGGCGGTCGTAGAGATCGAGAGGCCGCCCCTGCTGTTCGATTACGCCGTCGCGCATGACGACGACATGATCGGCCATGGTCATAGCCTCGATCTGATCATGGGTGACATAGACAGAAGTCGCGTGGAGCCGGTCGTGCAAAGCGCGTATTTCCTTGCGCATATGCACGCGAAGGGCCGCGTCGAGATTGGAAAGCGGCTCGTCGAAAAGGAACGCCTTCGGATGGCGGATGATGGCCCGGCTCATCGCGACGCGCTGGCGCTGACCGCCGGAGAGTTCGCGCGGGTAGCGGTGCATCAATTGCGTAAGACCCGTCGTCGCCGCCACCTCCTGTGCCGCTTTACGCGCCTCCGCTTTCTTTACGCCGCGCATGCGCAGGCTATAGGTCAGATTCTGCTCGACGGTCATGTGCGGGTAGAGCGCATAGGACTGGAACACCATGGCGATGTCGCGTTTGCGCGGCGGAACATCATTCATTCGTTCGCCCGCGATCTTCATCTCACCGGTGGTGATCTTCTCCAGGCCGGCAAGCGAGCGCAGCAGCGTGGACTTGCCGCAACCCGAAGGTCCGACGAGCGCGACGAAGGTCCCCTTCTCGATCGCAAGATTGATGTCCTTTAGCGCGTGATAGGCTCCGTAGAACTTGTTGACGCCGTTGAGCTCGATCTGAAGGGTCATTTTAGGGCTCCCGAGGTGAGGCCGGAAACGATGCGGCGTTGCAAGAGAACGAAGACGGCGAGAACGGGCGTCACGTAGATCGTGGCATAGGCCATGATGTTGTTCCACTCGTTGGTGTTCGGCCCCATGAAGGTATTGAGACCGACACTGGCTGGCTGCAGCTCCACGGCCTGGATCATCGACTTCGAATAGACGAACTCGCCGAACGCCTGCATGAAGATCAGGATGGCGCTGACGAGAATGCCGTTTCGGGCGAGCGGCAGGGCGATGTTGAAGAAGGCGCCGATACGCGAATTCCCGTCGACGAGCGCCGCCTCCTCGAGTTCCATCGGCACGCTCATGAAAGTCGCCCTGACGAGGACGACAAAGAAGGGCATGTTCTTTGCGGCGATCGCCAGGATGACCGCGAACCGCGGTGTTTCCAGCAGGCCGAATTGCGAGAAGCCGACAAAGATCGGGGTGACCATCAGGGAAGCCGGCAACACCTGCAGCATCAGGATCAGGAAAAGACCGACATCCACCCAGGCGTTGCGGTAGCGAGCCAGCACATAGGCACAGCCGACGCCGAGCACCGCGATGAGCGACACCGCACCAAGCGCGATGACCAGTGAGTTCCAGAGATAGCGCCCCATGTTCCGGCTTTCCCAGACGAAGGAGTAGATGCCCCATTGCGGCTCGCTGGGCAAAAATTTCGGTGGGGTCGCGAACATCGCCGAACCGGTCTTCAGCGCGGTGACGTACATCCAGTAGAGCGGGAAGAGGTAGATGGCCGCCAGCAGGAGCGCCACGGCGAGCATCAGCCGATTTCGCCATTGATCACTCATCCTCGGACCTCGTGACGGGTGGAGCGTACATAGACGACGGAAGCAAGCATCACCAACACGATCATGATCACCGAGATCGTCGCGCCTTTGGCGAAGTCGTATTGCCGGAAGGAAAGGTCCCAGGCCCAATATTGGGTGACGTTGGATGAGTTGTTCGGTCCGCCCGAGGTGATGCCGGCGAAGAGGTCGAACTGCTGCAAGGTGAAAATCAGGCCGAGTGCGATAATCGCGCCGATCGTCGACCGCATCATCGGCAGCGTGATCGTGAAGAATCGCTGGAGTGCCGTGGCGCCATCAAGCTCGGCTGCTTCGTAAAGGTCTTTTGGTATCGCCGACAGCCCGACCGAGAGCAGGATCATGTTGAAGGATGTGCCAAGCCAGATATTGGCGATAATCACCGCCCAAAGCGAGTAGTTGGGGTCCGAGCGCCAGAAGATGTTGCCGGCGATAACGCCCGTCTCCCGCAGGAAAAAGTTGAGAACGCCGAAATCGCCTGAGAGAATCCAGTTCCAGATGGCACCGACGACAAGGCCCGGCATGATCCAGGAGACCAGGAAGAGGCCTCGCAGCCAGGAAGCGCCGGGAAAATTCATCCAGAAGAAAAGGGCGAGGCCGAAGCCAATGATGAACTGGCCGGCAATCGAGGCGCTGACGAAAAGGGCGGTGTTCAGGAGGATGGGTTGGGTTTCCGGCTGCGCGAAAAGATCGACATAGTTCTTGAAGCCAACGAAAGGCCGTACGAAGCTTCCGAGGCTGAACATGTCGACCTCCTGGAAGCTCATCACCACGTTGTAGACGAGCGGCAGGCCGGAGAGGACGAAAAGGAACGCGAGCGGCAGCAGGACGAGACCGATGTCGAAACCCCTTCCGTCCGTTACACTGAATATAATTTTCTTCATTGGCTAACCCCCGCCCCGCGGGCGACCCCGGCCAAAGTCGGAGTCGCCTTGCTCGTGAAGAAACTGAACGGATGCAGTCCGCAGGTGGCGTCCGTTCGGCGACCCTGTCTCAACCAAGGACCGCTTTTATCTTCTCGGCCGCCTGATCGAGCGCTTCCTTGGAGCTCATCTGTCCGGTCAGAGCCGCCTGGATGGCGTCCTGTATCGCCTTGGATATCTTCGGCCATTCCGGATGCGGACCGCGGGGTTTGGCGTATTTCAGCTGTTCGAGGAAGACCTGAAGCGCCGCGTCCTTCAACGGTTCGCCGGTCGGCGGGATGGCGATGTCGGAGCGGGCCGGCAATTGGCCGAAATCCTTAAACATCCTGTCGTCCTGCGAAACGAAGAATTCGAGGACCTTGAAGGCTTCTTCCGGGTGCTCTGTGCTGGCAAAGATCGCCCAATTGAAATCGCCCATCGCGGAGGATCGTTCAGCGCCCGTCTCGGGGACCGGCAGGAGCGCCACGCCCCAGTCGAACTTCGCCTCCTGGATCATCCGGTCGAGTTCCCAAGGGCCGGAAATCGCCATCGCGGCATTGCCGGAATTGAAGGTGCCGGTAGAATCCCATTGGCCACGCGTCAGGCTATCCGGCGACGCGAGTTTTTCATCGATGATCGTCTTCCAGATATCGAGTGCCTTCACCGCACCCTCGGCATTGATGTTGTCATAGCCGCCGCCGGCCATCTGCGCCCAGGGCAGGAACTGGAAGGTCCCTTCCTCGTTCGCCTTGGCGGAAAAGGCAAGCCCATATACATTCGCCGCCGGGTCGGTCAGCTTGCGCGCCGCTTCCACCAGTTCATCCCAGGTCTGCGGCGGCTGCTCCGGGTCAAGGCCTTTCGCCTTGAACATGTCCTTGTTGTAATAGAGCGCGATCGTATTGGTTGCCTTGGGGATGCCGTAGAGTTTGCCGTCCCAGGTCACCGACGCAAGCGGCCCCGGGAAATAGTTCTCCGGCTTCACCACCGAGGATTTGGCGATCATGTCGGTGAGATCGAGAAAGGCGCCGCGCGAGGAAAAGAGCGCATGCTCCGGATTGTCGACGGCGATGATGTCGGGCGCCTGACCGGTCGAATAGGCTCGCATTGCCTCGCTGACGACATCATCGAACTGGATCTGGCGGTATTCGACTTTGATGCCGGTATTGAGCTTGTTGAAATCTTTGATCAAGTTTGGAGCCGGCTGGATGTCCCGGTCCAGCGACCAGACGGTGATGGTTACATCCTCCGCCTGCGCGGAAAAAGCCGGCAGGGAAATACTGGCTAAGGCGATCACGCCCAGCATTACACGTCTGCTAACACGCATGAAATCCTCCTCTCGTGTTGTCCCGCGGCCGGCATTCCTCCATTCCGGCCGACGGGCGGTCCTCAGGCCGGATCGGCGACGAACTCGCCTCCCCGGCAGTTCTTGAGATAGTTGAGCGCATGCACTTGGCCGGTCATCTCCAACGCGTCGCGGTAGACCGGATCGTGCCAGCCTTCGATGTCGATCGAGCCGGTCCAGCCGGCGAGCCTCAACTCCGAGATGATGTCGGTCCAGTTGCTGTCGCCGAAACCGGGCGTGCGCATGAATACGAATTTCTCCTTGCCGAAGATACCGTGCTCGCGGATCACGTCCCAGCGGATCGTCGCGTCCTTGCCATGCACATGGAAGATCTTGTGCGCCCATTTGCGGATCTGCGGCAGCGGGTCGATCAGATAGACCATCTGGTGGCACGGCTCCCATTCAAGCCCGATGTGATCATCCGGCGTCTCGTTGAAGATCAGTTCCCAGGCGTCCGGATTATGGGCGATGTTCCAGTCGCCGCTTCCCCAATTGCCGTCCATGGCGCAATTCTCGAAGGCGATCTTCACGCCCTTGTCGGCAGCGCGCGCGGCAAGCTCCCGCCAGACTTTCCGGTAACGTGGAAGGCTGTCGGTGAGCGGGCGGTTACGGATGCGGCCCGTGAAGCCCGCGACGCAGTTGGCGCCAAAGTGGTGGGCGTTGTCGATGCAATCCCGCCAGCCTTGTAGCGTCTGCAGATCCATCTCCATCTCTTCCAGCGGATTGCCGAACATGCCGATCGTCGAGATCGTGATGTCTCGGTCGCCGATCGCCTCGCGGCAGCGCTTGCCGAGCTCGGCCAGATCCTGGCCGTTCGTCGTCTGCCAAAAGAACGGCTCGAAACTTTCGAAACCCAGGTCGGCGATCTCAGCGATCCGCTTGGCCGCCTCGCCGCTGGTGGCGCTGACCATGGTGCCGATGCGAATGGATTTGGCAGGGTTGCTCATCGGTTGCCTCGTTTAGATTTTGACCCGCTGTCCACTGCGGGCGCTCTCGATCGCCGCAAGGACCATGGCAAGGCTGTTGATATTGTCGTCGCTCGCCGTTTCGGGGTGCCGGCCGGTGCGAATTGCCGCGACGAAGTCGGCGATGACGCTGGCATGCCCCTGCGTCTGGCGGAGATCGTCCGGCTCCGGCACCTCGATCGGCTCCAGGTCGCGAAGGAAGCCTTCGGTACCAGCGACCCGTTTGGCCCGAAAATTCTCGGCTCCGTCCCAGAGCAGCGTGCCGCGGGTGCCGATTATGCGCCATTCGCTTTCCCAGCTTGTGTTTGCGCCCTCCGCGCACCAGGAGCCGCGATAGGTAAAGGTCAAGTCGTCCGCCAGTTCGAATATGGCGGTGGCGGCCGCGCCGTGCGCGTACCAGGAGCCGCGCGGGTTTTCTTCGCGGCAATAGACGGCGATCGGCCTCGTTCCGGCGATGAAGCGGGCGGCGTCGAAAGTATGGATCGCCATGTCGAGAAGCAGCACATGCTCCATTTCTTCGCGGAAGCCGCCAAAATGCGCACCGATGAAGAAGTCGCAATGGATGGCTGTGAGATCGCCGATCGCGCCGCCTTCGATGAAACGGCGGATGCGGCGCACGCCAGGGACGAAGCGGCGGTTCTGGACGACCGCGTGAAGCCTGCCTGTCTCGGTGGCCAACCGGACCAGCTCCCGCCCGTCCTCGAGCGAAGTCGCCATCGGCTTTTCGCTGAGTACGTGGCATCCGTGCCTGAGCCCGGCGGAGACCACATCCAGCCTCGCGGAAGGAACGACGACGTCGAAGAGAATGTCGGGTTGCGTTTGCGCGAGCACCGCCGCGAGATCGGAGCCGATCGCGACATCGGCGATGTCGAACTCGGCGGCAAGCGTCGAGGCGGCGTCGGGATTCACGTCGACGAGGCCCACGATGCGGATCACCGAGCGAAGGTCATGGTCTGCGGCAATCGCCTTCAGCCACCCCCTGGCCATAGCTCCGCACCCGCACAGAACTGCTCGCAAGATCACGATTCTCCTCCCGCACGTCTACGAAATCCGCCTTGCTCCAGCGACCGTAAACGTTTACGGAACTATGCGGTGTTTTCAAAACATGTCAATAGGAATTCCGGCACGAGCAGGCCGTGGGAGGAGGGAAGGCTTCGAGATGAAGGGAATTCGCCGGCTTGCGCAGCATCTCGATATCTCGATCGGAACCGTTTCGCGTGCGCTCAACGGACGTCCCGATGTCAAGGAGGAAACGCGTAAACGCGTGCTGGAGGCGGCAAGGCAGTTCGGCTATGTCCCGAACCAGTCGGGCCGAAGCCTCAGGCAGGGAACGACCAATATCATCGGCTTCATGATCCAGACCGGGTCGGAGATTACCGGCCAGGGCGACACCTTCTTCATGAGCGTCTTTGACGGTGTGCAGGAAGTCTTCGCCCGGCACAAGCTGGATCTCGTCGCCCTGCTATGCTCGTCCCAGGAAGACCCGACGGAATACCTGCGCCGCGCCGTGGCCCGCGGCTTTGCCGACGGCCTGATCCTTTCCGCAACGCGGCGGCATGACCCCCGGGTCGAACTGCTGGCCGAGCGCAATATCCCCTTCGTCACGCTCGGCCGCACCCTCACCGACGCCGGCCAGCCGTGGCTGGACCTTGACTTCGAGGGCATGGCGCAAGCCTCCATCGATCGCCTGGTTGCGCGCGGACATCGCCGCATCGCGATCACGCTGCCGCATAATGACGCCAATCTCGGTTATGTCTTTGTCGAGCGCTGCCGACAGGCGCTCAGCGCACACGGCCTCATCCTCGATGAGAGCCTGATATTTCGTTCGACCCCCAATGAAGCCGGAGGCTATCAAATCGGTCGTGACCTTCTGGCGCTTGAGGAGCGCCCGACCGCAATCGTCCTGATCAACGAAACGATCGCGACCGGCTTGTACAGGGCCCTCTTGGAGGCCGGCGTCAGGCCGGGAGCTGACATTGCGGTGATCGGCCGCCATAGCCCACAAGCCAATTTTCTCTCGCCGTCGCTCACCTGCTTTCGCCTGTCGCTGCACGATCTCGGTATAGCGCTTGCCGAGACCTTGCTTTCCAGCATGCCCGCATTCGCGTATCACTATCCGGATGCGCCGCCTAATCGCCTGTGGCCGATGGAACTCGTAGAAGGCGAAAGCGACGCCTTACAGGCTCACCAGTTCTGATTGTTCCGGAACGCCATTGGGTAGGTCAATCAGGCTTCTCGACCGTTACCGCATTCAGCCTCAAGAACGTCAATTCGCCCGATTCAGAATGTAACGGCGATTGGTGGATCAATTCGACGATCCAGCGATTTATAGCATTGAAGAACGCCTGTCGGTTCTGGACCGTGTTTCTCGTTGGAGAATTGGCGACCGTTCCTTGTCGATCACCCATTGTTCTTCGTCGGCATTTTTTTAGATCAAAAAGTGATCGATTCCAGTTGGTTAGAGCGGGATCTGAATATAACCCGTCGACGTCCCGCTGTGAAGGAGATCGCTATGCGACTTTTCTTGGTGCTCGTCGGACTGTCAATAGCCGCTGTTTCGCATGCCCATGACGCACCCAGCGGCTGGACTTATCCAAACTCATGCTGCTCGAATTTCGACTGCCGCCACGTCAGCTTTACCGCGATTAGCGAGCGACCTCAGGGTTACATCATCAATTCGACGGGCGAGGTGCTCCCATACTCCGATAGGCGCGTACGCATTTCGCCGGATGGCGAATATCATTGGTGCTCGACGGCCGGCGATGACCGCGGCAGGACCATCTGCCTGTTTGTGCCGCCAAGAATGAATTGATCGCAAGCAGGCGGATCGCATGGCGCGGCTCTGTTCAGATGGTGTCAACTTGCGGCCATCGGCGTAAACTCGGACTGGCTCGGGAAAAAGAGCCGGCACGCGAGAGGAGCGCATCGCCCATGGGTTGGTCCTTCAAGATCGGAACGATCGCTGGCACGGCATTGCGCGTGCACATCACCTTTGCGCTGCTGCTCGCATGGATATGGTTCATGCACTACCGGATCGGCGGCACGCCGGCCGCGATGGAAGGCATCGCCTTTGTCCTCGCAGTGTTCCTCTGTGTCGTGCTGCATGAGTTCGGACACATCGCCGTCGCGCGCCAATACGGCATCAAGACGCCGGATATCACCCTGCTGCCGATCGGCGGGGTCGCCCGCCTCGAGCGCATGCCGGAGGAGCCGAAGGAAGAATTCCTGATCGCTATCGCCGGCCCGCTGGTCAATGTGGCGATCGCCGCTGTCATCCTTCTCCTGCTCGGCACGACGGTCGGTCTGGAACAGATCGCAGACATCGAGAATCCCCAACTGGGCTTTCTCGCGCGGCTCGCCAGCGTCAACGTATTTCTCGTCCTCTTCAACATGATCCCGGCCTTTCCGATGGATGGCGGCCGCGTACTGCGTGCGGCGCTTGCCTCGCGCCTGAGCTGGTCGCGCGCGACCCAGATCGCAGCCACGATCGGCCAAGGCCTTGCCTTCGTCTTTGGTTTTCTTGGGCTTCTCTACAATCCGCTGCTGATCTTCATTGCCATTTTCGTATATCTCGCGGCGACCGCGGAAGCACAGAACGCGCAGATCCGAGAGGTCTCCGAGAGCGTCCTCGTTGGCGATGTGATGATTACCGAATTCGTAAGGCTCGAACGGTCGGCGGACATTGACGAGGCGATCGACACTCTGCTCGCCACCACCCAGCGTGAATTCCCGGTGGTCGACAGCGCGGGCCATTTCGAGGGACTTCTCACACGCGACGACATTATCCGCACGCTGAAGGAGACAGGGGCGGCAACACCGGTCGTGCGCGCGATGCGCCGAGATGTGCCGACGATCCATTTCCGAAAGCGGCTCGAGGAGAGCCTGCGCCTGATGCAGGAAGCCAATTCCCCGGCAGTCGCCGTCGTGGACAGCCTCAACCGGCTCGTCGGTCTGATGACGCATGAAAACATCGGAGAGATGATGATGGTGCGGGCAGCCGCCACCGGCGGCTTCCGCTTCGGACATCTACGCCATCGCAAGCCGGATGTGCAGGCCTGACCCGCCGTTAAAAGCGCCGGACGTCGCCTGTCTCCACGACGCATCGAAATCCCGCATATGGGGTTGCGATTTTGAACACAAAGCGCTGTCGAGCGAACACGCTCCCTTCACGCAATATTGTGTTGGCGTTTTGTTTTCAGTCTCAATGCGGCCGCGCTGTTCCGGATACTGAACCGCTTGAAAGCAATGAAGCCGGTCGATTGACGTGAAGACTCTTGGCGTTTTTACCTTCTCGCTCCTGATCTTGTCGGTGCCCAGCCACGGCTGGGCCCTTGATCCGCCGCTGTCCGGTCATCCTGTATTCGACCGCGCCGTCGAACTGGTGGTGGACAATTTTTACGACGCCTCCGCCGTCGACCGCTTCGGCGAAACCGTGAGACGGCAAACCGAGGACGGACGCGCGCCATTGACGGCGGGAAGCCCGGAGGACAGGCTCGACGAGGCAATCGACACTGTCCTGGCGAGTCTCGACGCGTCGCATACCGGCCGCTTTCTGCCGGACACGATCGCCTACTACGAACTCGCAGACATCTTCCGCTTCGCGATCCGCGACGAGATGAAGCGCCTCTTCCCTCCCGACGGCGAGGTTAGCTTCGAAGGCATCGGCATGGTCACGCGCATACAAGATGGCGTTCGTTTCGTCAGCGACGTCTATGACGGCACTCCGGCGGACAGAGCGGGCATTCGGGTCGGGGATGAACTCCTTTCCGTCGACGGCGCGCCCTACCGTGAGATCGAGTCATTCCGCAACAAGGCTGGCAAAACAGTCGACATCAAGTTGCGCCGCAACCGCGATGCCCCACCCATCACCCTCCCGGTCTCCGTCGAGCGCATGCGACCACTGCGCATTTTCGCGAAGGCCATCGAAGAGAGCATCGCAGTCGAGGAACGCGACGGTCGGCGTATCGGCTATTTGCGCCTCTGGACACTCGCCACCTCCGACGGCCTTGAAGCCGTCGCCCGAGCGCTTGCTACGGGCCGACTGAAGGATGCCGAGGGCGTCATCGTCGACCTGCGCGGCCGGTGGGGCGGCGGCCCGGCCGACGCGGCCGAACTGTTCGTCGGTGGCGTCCCGACCTTTCGGCTGATTTCCCGGAGCGGCAGGGATACTCTTGCGAACGTGCGCTGGCGCCGGCCGGTCGTCGCCATCATCGATGAGGGCGCGAGAAGCGGACTTGAGCTCTTTGCCTATTCCCTAAAGGCAAATGGCATTCCGCTCGTGGGAACGCGCTCTGCCGGGGCGCTACTTGCCGGGCGCGCCTATCTCCTGCCCGACGACAGCCTTCTGGAGATCGCGGTGTCGGACGCGGTGATCGACAACGGGGTAAGGCTCGAAGGACGCGGTGTCGAGCCGGATATAACGGTTCCGTTCAGCCTGCCCTATGCCGCCGGGCGCGACCCGCAATTCGAAGCCGCACTGGAAGAGATGCAGCGCATCCTCGCCAAAGGCTGAAGCTTCGGCTTTGCTTGCCGGAAACTCCACGGGTATTATTCGCTCTGCCGCAGGTTTCGGATTCGATCGAAGAGGACGGCCAGCACGGTCGCCCCGCCGATGAAGGTTCCTTGCCAGAAAGCGCTGATCCCGAGCAGGCCGAGGCTGTTGCGTATGACCTCGATCAGCGCGGCGCCGATGAGAGCCCCGGAGGCCGTGCCGACCCCGCCGGCGAGATTGGCGCCACCGATGACGGCCGCAGCGATGACCTGGAGCTCCATGCCCGCACCGATGTTTGTGGTAACGGCGCCGAGCCAGCCGGTCTGGATGATACCTGCGACACCCGCGGCGAGCGCGGAGACCATGTAGACGGTCACCTTGATCCCATTGACCGGCACGCCCGTCAGCCGCGCTGCCTGCTCGTTGCCGCCAATGGCGAAGACATAGCGGCCGAACCGCGTCCAGCGCAGCACGAACCCCGTGAGGAGCGCCAGCACGATCATGAAGATGACCGGGTTGGCGATGCCGAAGAACCAAGCGCCGCCGCCGATAGAGAGAAGCAGATCGTGGTCGGGGCCGAACTGGAAAACGACCGAATTGTTCGATACGACCATCGCCAGGCTGCGCGCGATCGACAACATTCCGAGTGTCACCACAAAGGGCGGGAAGTCCAGATAGGCGATCAATACGCCATTGAATGCCCCGATGAGCAGTGCCGTCCCGATGGCGACGGCGACGCCGACCTCAAGGCCGTAACCCGCATTCATGACGACCGCGAGGACCATGCTGCACAGACAGAGCACGGATCCGACGGAGAGATCGATGCCGCCGGTGATGATGACCAGCGTCATGCCAAGGGCGATGATCGCGACAAAGGTGAAATTGCGGGTGATGTTGTAGAAATTCCGCGTCGTCGCGAAGGTGTCGGTCGCAAAGGACAGGAAGATGCAGGCGAGGATGACGGCAATCAGCACCCAGAACGTCTGGCTCGACAGTATCGAGCCAACCCAGGTCTTCTGTCTCTGGCCGATTTCCCGATCCAACGTAATTGCCATGGCTGCGCTCTCCCATTCCGGCAATAGATCACGATTATTTTATAGGTCGGGCGAAACTGGTTTCATGACGTGATCGACTCCGAGAAGTTGACGTGGGACAGGGGAAAAACCGCACACAATTTCCTCGGCGCGCCAGCTCACACCTGTTCGATGGCGCCGGTAATCAGCCCCGTAACTTCTTCTGGCGAACTCGCATCAATCGGCTTGTCGGCGACCTTTCTGCCGCGCCGCATCACGATGACGCGGTCCGCGACAGCGAAGACATCGGGCATGCGGTGGCTGATCAGCACGACGGCGATGCCGCTGTCGCGCAGGTGACGGATGAGGTTCAGCACTTCCGCCACCTGTCGGACGGAAATCGCCGCCGTCGGCTCGTCCATCAGCACGATCTTCGCCTCGGAAAGCATCGTACGCGCGATCGCCACGGCCTGCCGCTGACCGCCTGACATCTGCTTGACGAGATCACGCGGCCGGGTCTCCGATTTCAGTTCCTTGAATATCTCGCCGGCGCGACGATACATCGCCTTGTAGTCGAGGACGCGCAACGGCCCAACGCCCCGGCGCAATTCGCGGCCCAGGAAAACATTCGCCGCCGCTGTCAGATTGTCGCAAAGCGCCAGATCCTGATAGACGATCTCGATTCCGTGCTGGCGCGCTTCCACGGGGCGATGAAGGACCAGTTCAGCGCCATTCATCCGCATCGTGCCATGACTCGGACGGAAATTGCCGGCGATCATCTTGACGAGCGTGGACTTGCCGGCGCCGTTGTCACCCATGAGGCCGACGACCTCGCCCGCATGGAGCGCGAGCGAAACATCATTGACCGCCTGGATAGCGCCGAAATGTTTGGAAATATTGGCGAGTTCAAGAACCGCCACAGCCGTCTAGCCTCCCATCCACGGCCAAGCACGACTCTCGACATGCGTCGCAGCGGAGTCGTCGCTTTGGTCGCTGACCCCGACTCCTCCCGGAGAGCGACGCATCCATTTATGCAAAAGCACGTAACACCGTCAATCAATTGTCCTACCAATTTAGGCCGTATAGGCGATAAAGCCATATTGTAATACAAATATCCGTTGACGTTCGGCGCAAGCGGATATTAGCTGTCAGCGGGAGGAGAGCATGCTGATCCTTGTCACCGGCGCAACGGGCAAGGTCGGGCGACACCTCATCGCGGCGCTGCTCGACGATCCGCGTTTTCCGAAGGCGCGCGTCCGTGCGCTTTGCCATAATCGCGTGCCCGCCGAAACCGACCGTGTCGAAGTGGTTCGCGGCTCGATCGCCGATCGCGAGATCGCGGCTCGAGCAATCGCGGGCGTCAGCCATGTGGTGCATCTCGCCACCTGCAAGGAAACCCCCGACCAGGTCATGGACGTGACGGTCAAAGGCCTGTTCTGGTTGCTCGAAGAATTCCGCTTGAGCGCGACCGCCAGGCAGTTCATTCTCATCGGCGGCGATGCTGGCATAGGCCATTTCTACTACCGCCATGACGGGCCGATCACCGAGGCCGCTGCACACCGCGCCTATCCCGGCTGCTACGCTCTTTCGAAGGTGCTCGAGGAGGTCATGCTTGAGCAATATGGCACGCAATACGATCTGAACGGCTGCTGCCTGCGCGCACCCTGGATCATGGAGAAGGATGACTTCAAATATTCCCTGTCATTCGGAGACGACGTTTTCGGCGGACCCGACTGGAAGATGATGGTTCCAGAGGCGGATGCCAAGCGATATGCGAGCGACGGCACTGTGCCGCTATTGCGCGATGCCGACGGGCGACCGCTCAAACGCAACTTCGTGCATGTGGCCGACCTGGTATCGGCGATCATGGCGGCGATCGATAATCCCCGCGCGGTGCGGCAGCTCTTCAACATCTCTATGGACCGGCCCGTCGATTACGGCGAAGTCGCGGACTATCTCGACCGCACGCGCGGCCTTGGGTCCGTGGACATACCTAGCCGGTTCCACTCGAACTGGATGGACAACAGCAAAGCCAAATACCTGTTGGGCTGGCAGCCCGACTACGATCTCAAAAAGCTTATCGACTCGGCCTGGCAATATGAGCGCGCGGAGAGTGATCCGCGGATCGTCTGGTACCCGGGTTGATTTCGTCGCGGACACGGATGTCCGTTCGTTCAAGGGAGGAGAGAATGAGGAAGGCATTATTGCTTGCCGCAGCCGTCCTCGCGCTAAGCGCGGGCACGGCTCTGGCTCAGAAGAAGCAGCTTGTCATCGTCGTAAAAGGCCTCGACAACCCGTTCTTCGAAGCGATCAACCAGGGTTGCCAAAAGTGGAACGGTGAGAACAAGGACTCCGAGTATGAGTGCTTCTATACCGGGCCAGCCTCGACCTCGGATGAGGCGGGCGAGGCACAGATCGTCCAGGACATGCTGAGCAAATCCACTACGGCCGCGATCGCCATTTCCCCGTCCAATGCCAAGCTGATCGCCCAGACCCTGAAGACCGCCAACCCGACCATACCTGTCATGACGGTCGACGCCGATCTCGCCCCTGAGGATTCGTCACTGCGCAAAACCTATTTGGGAACCGACAATTACCAGATGGGCTATCGCATCGGCGAGTATATCAAACAGGCGAAACCGGACGGCGGCAAGATCTGCACGATCGAAGGCAATCCCGGTGCCGACAATATCCTGCGCCGCGCCCAAGGCATGCGCGACGCCCTGACCGGCCAGAAGGGGCTCACAGAACTCAAGGGAGAAGGCGGCTGGACGGAAGTGGCAGGCTGCCCGGTCTTCACCAATGACGATGGAGCGCGGGGCGTGCAGGCAATGACCGACATCCTGGCCGCCAATCCTGACCTCGACGCGTTTGGGATCATGGGCGGTTGGCCCCTGTTCGGGGCTCCGCAGCCCTATCGCGACCTGTTCAGACCGATGGCGGACAAGATCGCCAAGAACGAGTTCGTCATCGGCGCGGCCGACACCATCGGCGAGGAAGTGGCTATCGCCAAAGAAGGCCTGGTGACGGCACTCGTCGGTCAGCGGCCTTTCGAGATGGGTTACAAGGCACCGCAGGTCATGCTCGACCTGATTGAGGGCAAGCCCGTCGAGGATCCGGTCTATACCGGACTCGACGAATGCACCAAGGACACGGCCGACACCTGCATCCAGAAGTAACTCGGCTCAAGCCGGCAGCCAAGGCGCTGCCGGCTACCTCGCTACGCTACTGCACGTCTCCTTAAATCGACCTCGATTTGAAGAGAACGACGCGCGGCGCTTGGGATCAGATCTGCCAGTCCGCGTCTAGCGAATAGGCCTTGATGTAGTCGACCTTCATTTCGGATCCGTCGGCAAGCCCGTCGCTCGGCGTACCGGCGATCCCTCCGACGGCGAGGTTGACAATCATATACATCGGATCGTGCATGTCCGCCGGCGTATCGGCCCGTGCGATCGCCGCGTCGTCGAAGTACCAGACGATCTCGTCTTCCGTCCAAAGCACTCCGTATTTGTGGAAGCCGCTGGTATCGGCCACCTTCACCGTGCTGGCCGTGCTGGTCTGCGAGCCGGTTTCGTTGGAATGCACGGTAGCAATAATGGTGTTCGGATCCTGTCCGCGCATCTCCACGACGTCGAGTTCGGGCGGCCAGGAACCGTCTGCCGGCAGCAGCCAGAAAGCCGGCCAGACGCCTTGGTCGTCCGGCATGTCCGCCCGGATTTCAAAATAACCGTAGGTCTGGGCGAAGGATGAGTGAGTCGTCAGCATCCCGGAAGTGTAATCATAGCCGTTGATCTCCGCCTGGACCGCTTCGGATGCCGGCTTTGCCGTGATGGTCAAAACACCGTTCTGCACGGAGAACGGATTGGCGGATGCTGTCGGCCCATAACTTGGATTAATGTACCATTGCAGCTCGCCGTTTCCGGTAAGCGTCGCCCCCTTTTCGGGTGCCCACCAGAACTTTGGTTCCCAGACACCGCTCGTGCCATCGCGGAGTTGCAGCGTGTCGAAGTCGTCGGCGAACGTTTGCGTCAGCACGGAGCGGTCGAGGCTCAGCCTGAATTGGCTCGCCTGCAACTGATCGGCTGTGGTGTTCCTGAATACCAGGCTCTCGCCGTCTGCAAGGTGCAGCCTGAGATCCATGCCCTCCTGGGCCACATTGGCGAGGACTTGCTGGAAGGACGTGAACCCGTAGCCGTCGAGTCGGACAATGTCATCGAAGTTGAAGTCCGTGATGAGGTCGCTTCCATTGCCGCGGGCTACGACGAACGTGTCGGCGCCTCCCCCACCGATCAGGACGTCGTTGCCGTCGCCGCCATCGATCGTCTGACGGCTTGAACCACCTTTGATGATGTTGTCCTGGTCATTGCCGAAGGCAAAGCGGCCGTCGCCGGTGACGGTCAGGTTTTCGAAATTCTCCGGCAAGGTGTAGCTCATCCAGGTGCTGATCGTGTCGACGCCCTCGCCCGCCGCTTCAGAGGCGCGGTTTTTCGACGAGTAGAGATAATAGATGTCGTCGCCCTTGCCGCCGATCATGGTGACGTTCACGGAAGCGTCCCCCCACATCGAATCGTTGCCGGCCGTACCGTAGAGCACGGGACCTGATCCGGTGGCGGAGAACCATGCCGTGGAACTGCCACTGTAGTAGAGCGGTTTGCCCACCGCGTTCAGCACAAATCTGCTCATCGAATAATCTCCTGCTTTGGTGGTGAGCCTCTCCGCGCTGCGGATCCAGACTTCATTTTCGCAACTTCTAATAATGGAATGCCGAATCTAGCGCAGCCCTGTGTTGCGACTATGGCACGACAGCCCTACTCCTTTCGTGGCAATCCGGAACAAAGCCACAGCCGCCGGCGTTTTTTCGCGTTAGGGCGCCTCGGAGGGGGAACTATGAACAGCGCGGATGTTGTGCACACATGCCTGGCAGGTGATGCCGGGATGTCGGACTTACCGGATTTTCGCACCGCGCTCGATACCCTTCCGCTCGCCGTCTACATGACCGATGCAGACGGCTACGTCACCTATTTCAACGCAGCCGCGGCAGATCTCGCCGGACGAAAGCCGATCTTGGGGAGGGACCGCTGGTGCGTGACATGGGAGCTTCGACGGCCCGACGGAACGGCGCTGCCGCACGATCAATGCCCGATGGCCATGGCGCTGAAGACGGGCCGCCCGGCCAGGGGCCAGGAATTGCTCGCCGTTCGGCCGGACGGTACGGTGGTCCTCCTTCTCTCACACCCAACCCCGATCTTCGACAGGACAGGGACACTCACAGGTGCCGTCAATCTGCTTGTCGACATTACCGATCGCCAAAGGGTGGAGGAAGACTCCCGATACCTCGCTGCAATCGTCGAATCCTCCGACGACGCCATCGTCTCCAAGGATCTGAATGGCATCGTCACCAGTTGGAACAAGGGTGCCGAACGCCTTTTCGGATACACGGCCGATGAAGTGATCGGCAAATCGATCACGCTTCTGATGCCGCCCGGCTACGAGAACGAGGAGCCGAACATCCTCAGCCGGATCCGCAAAGGCGAGCGTATCGACCACTACGAGACGTTGCGGCAGCGCAAGGACGGCAGCCTCGTCAACATCTCCCTGACCGTTTCGCCCGTGCGTGATGCTGGCGGCTGCATCATCGGCGCTTCGAAGATCGCGCGCGACATCAGCGAAACCAAGCGGGCGGCGGAGGCGTTGACGGCGCGCCTGCGCGAACAGGCTGCCCTCTACAGCCTCGCCCAAAGGCAGCAACGCTCAAAAGACATTGCAGAAATCTACGAGGCGTCGCTGGATGCCATCCAAAGCGCACTCTCGTGCAACCGCGCCTCGATACTGCTCTTCGACAAGTCCGAAAGGATGCGCTTCGTCGCCTGGCGCGGCCTCTCCGAGGAATACCGGCAGGCCGTCGATGGCCACTCTCCCTGGACCGTCGATGCAGTGGATCCCGAGCCGATATTCATCGAAGACACCAATCTCTCCGATATCGCGCAAGAACTCAGATCGGTGATCGCGGCGGAGGGCATAGCCGCACTCGGCTTCATTCCACTCGTCGCCGAAGGACGGCTCATCGGCAAGTTCATGACCTATTATGACCTGCCGCATCCCTTCACCGCCAACGAGATCAGCGTGGCCCTGACGATTGCGCGGCAGCTCGGCTTCAGCATCGAGCGCCTCCGCGCTGAAGATGCGAGGCAGCGCGCGCAGGCGCTGCTGCGCCGCAAGGAAGCGCTGGAGAGAGCCCGAGCAGCCGAATTGATGGCAATCATGCAGGCGGTGCCCGCGTCGATCTGGATTGCGCGCACCCCCGATTGCCGGGTCATCAGCGGCAACCGAGCCGCCTATGAGCTCCTGCGGCAGCCGGACGACGCCAATCTCTCGCTGTCGGCGCCAGCCGGCGAACGGCCCGACAACTTCGAAATCTTCTCCGAGGGGCGGCTGCTGACTGCCGAGGAAATGCCTGTGCAGAGGGCAGCGCGCGGTGAGGAGGTCCCAAATTTCGAAGAGGAAATCCGTTTCGACGACGGTTCGTCGCGTTACCTCTTGGGTAACGCGACACCATTGCGCGATGCTGCTGGCGAGGTGATCGGCGCGGTGGCGGCATCCGTGGACATAACCGAGCGCAAACAGGCGGAAGAGGCCCTTCAGGAGAGCGAGCAGCGGCTCCAGATTGCGCTTGCGGCCGGGCGAATGGGGGCTTGGGAATGGAACCCGGCTACCGGTGAGGTGATATGGTCACCTGGGCTGGAGGCGCTTCATAGCCTCGAACCGGGCACCTTCGGCGGCACCTTTGCCGATTTCAAGCGGGACATTCATCCTGACGACCTCCCGCTTGTCGAACTCGAAATCGCAAGGGCCCTGGAGAGCAAGCAGAACTATCATGTCGTCTACCGGATCCGGCTTGCCGACGGCACGATCCGGTGGATGGAGGCGTTCGGGCAGTTTTCGGTGCCCGGACCCGGGCGTCCGGTAAAGCTTGCCGGCGTCTGCATGGATATCACCGAACGAAAGGAAGCAGAGTCCCAGCGCAATCTTCTGGTCGCCGAGCTCAGCCATCGGGTCAAGAACACGCTTGCGATCGTCAACTCGATCGCGCGCCAGTCCTTTTCGACCAATCCGGATGCGCACGAGGCGCAGAGATCTTTCGATGCCCGCATCCGCGCGTTGGCGCAAACGCACACACGCCTTGCGGAGGCGAATTGGTCCGGAGTTTCGCTCGAAACGGTGCTCTCGGACGAACTGTCGCCATACCAGGACGCGGACACGAACAACATCACGCTGCGTGGACCGAGGACGATGTTGCCACCGAAACATGCACTCACCCTCGGAATGGCCGCGCATGAACTCGCCACAAACGCGGAGAAGCACGGGGCGCTATCGACGCAGGGCGGCTGTGTTGAAATCGAGTGGGCCCTCGATCCGCAAGAGAAAAAACTGCGGATCTGCTGGCGGGAAACGGGCGGGCCGCCTGTCCTTGCGCCAAAGCGCAACGGTTTTGGCCGCCTGCTACTGGAGCGAGTCCTCGCCCCGGACTTGGGCGGCGAGGTGCACCTCGAATTCGCGCCGCAGGGGCTGAAATGCACGATCGACCTCCCGCATCCGGGGGGAGCTTTCCCATGACGCCGGCCGAGCCATGTCGCGTCTTCGTCGTCGAAGACGAATTTCTGGTCGCCTTACAGATAGAGGAGGATCTCGCGGCAGCAGGGTACATGGTAGTCGGTCCATTCACCAGCCTCGCTTCCTCCCTCGCTGCTCTACGGACGGAACACTTCGAGGTGGCGACCCTGGACCTCAATTTGCGCGGCGAACCCGGCTATCCACTGGTCGATGCACTGTTGGAACGACGCGTACCCGTGCTGCTGCTGACCGGCTACGCAGTGTCGGATCTGCCCGAACGCTATCGGGCGCTGCCCCGCCTGACAAAGCCGTTCGACGGCGCGACTCTCATTCGGAATATCGCCAGCCTTCTATCCGGAAAGTGAGGGTTCTCGCCGGCCGGCGCAGCGCGGATCAGGAAAATATGGGCGGTCCGGCCGGCACGAGACTATACTTCAGCCGGGAAGAAGTCGGAAAGCGGCACCTGGAGCGCGCCGGCAATGCGTTTCAGTTTCGCCGGATCGTGATCGCTGCCGCTTTCGATCTCGTTGATCTCGACACTGGTAAGGCCACAGGTGACGGCAAGGTCTTCAACACTGTAACCGACAGCCTCGCGAGCGGCCCTGACGCGGACGGCAATATTGCTAGCGGGCAAGAGGGAGGCCTGTGCGCCGATATGGGAGGGGGAAATGGACATAAATGTCTCCTTCTCAAGGCATTAAATTCTTGCGAATTCGATGTGGAGTGCGGGTGACAGGCGCCGTTAACACGGCGGTAACGTTTTATGTCATTGTTGTAACACGGACAAGCCGAAATGATGCGCCTTAACGTGGGATGAGGAAAACTGTGCGCGGGTCAGACCCTCATCCCGCGCTAACTTCCCGGAATTGATACACTTACGATTTCAGGTCGAAAGAGCTGAAATCATGAGCGTGAGGGCCGAAAGGGGATCCAGCAACCACCGATACGAGCGTGTGAAGAACGGCTTACACGCCGCGCTTGTTCCCCCACAGGAGGACGTGCAATTGCGGCAGCACACGCGCTTCGAACCATCTGTCTTCGGTAACCCTCGCCACCAACCAGCGCATCCGCTCCATCACCCCATCGATGTCGATCGGCGCATCGCTGTCCTCGGGCGGTGGCGGCGTATGATTGCCGGGCTGCAGATAGAGCGGCAATTGCGGGTAGCGAGCGGCCGCGGCCCGCGCATAGGCATAGTCCGCCTCGTCGAACACGACTACCTTCATCACCACCAGCGGCTTGTCTCCCGACGCCCGAAGACAGGCGTCAAAGGCGTCCCAATCCGTTTCCATGCCGCTCGAAGGGGGCTTGGGGCTCAGCACCAAAACATCGAGGTCGGCGAACCAGTCGCGCGCGACCGACCCTTGCGTCTCCAGGGCGAAACCGTAGCCCTCTTCATGGCCGCGGCCGATCAACTCGCCAAGGGGCTGAATGGCGGGGTTGCCCCCCGACAGCGAAATCATCAGTGGTGTGCCACCGGACAGCCGCGTGACCTCGCGCCAAACATCCTCCGTCGACATAGCGCGCCATTCTTCGCGGTAGCGACTGTCGACGGCGTGAAGGCTGTCGCACCAGGAGCAGCGGTAATCGCAACCGCCGGTGCGGACGAACACCGTCGGCAGCCCGATCAGAACTCCCTCGCCCTGAATCGTGGGCCCGAATAACTCGCTGACGCGGATTTCGGCGGGTCGTGCGGCGGTCATGGCCGGTATTCCGCCCAGGTCTTGGCCGTTTCGCTGACACGCACAGCCGTCGTTTCCGGGAGCCGCGCCTTGCACCATTCATAGAAATGCTGTGCCAGGCACTCCGCGGTCACGCGGTCGTGGCCGAGCACGTCGTTCAGGTGACGGTGGTCGAAAGCCTCATCGATGTAGCGCTTCAGCGGTTGGAGCTCATGGTAGTCGCGCACGAAACCATGCTCGTTCAGGGTTTCGGCGGATAATTCGACTTCGACAATGTAATTGTGTCCGTGCAGCCGCGCACATTGATGGTCCGGCGGCAGGCTTTTCAACTGATGCGAGGCGGAGAAATGAAATTCTTTGGTGATGCGGAACATCATTTCACCTCCTCGGCGGCAAAGGCGCCGGTGGCCGCAATCCAGTAATCCGGATCTGCGTAATCCGTCGGGTCGGCAACCCCCGCGAGGTGAAACGCTTCGCGCCGCTCCACGCAGGTGCCGCACCGGCCGCAATGGCGCACCCCACCCTTGTAGCAGGACCAGGTCTCGGCAAAGGGCGTGCGGTGCTTCGCTCCGTCAGCGACGATATCGGCCTTGGAAACATGGACGTAAGGGGCATAAAGCGTGACGTTCGCATATCCCTCGAGCGCGTGGTTCTGCATCTTCTGGAAGGCCGCGATGAACCCGGGACGGCAATCTGGATAGATGAAGTGGTCGCCGCCGTGGACGGCAGCCGCGACGGCATCAGCCTTCTGGGCAGCAGCAACGCCGAAGGCGATCGCCAGCATTATGGCATTCCGGTTCGGCACGACCGTCGTCTTCATCGTTTCTTCGGCATAATGCCCGTCCGGCACGGCGACGTCGTCGGTCAGGGACGAACCGGTGAGATGGCGACCGATTTCGCGAATGTCTATGATCTGGTGCTGCACCCCGAGGCGCTTTGCGCAGGCGGCGGCGAAATTCAGTTCCTTACGGTGGCGCTGCCCGTAGTCGAAGGAAAGCAGGCCGACAAGCTCGCGTTCCGTGGCGACCTTGTGCGCAAGCGAAACGGAATCCAATCCGCCGGAGCAGATTACGATGGTTTTCATGGCAGGTGTCCTTGTTTTGACCGGGTAGGCTGCGACCGGAGTGTTACCTGAGCGCCTTTTAGGCCAAAGAACCGACTTTGTGAATGGCCGTCGCAGCACCTCTGGTGGAATTTCGGAGGGCGCCTGAAGGCCATGCCGACCACCGGGATTAAGTGAGTTGAAACGGCGACCACCACAGTCCAGCGGTCGATCGAACGCCGACTTTCACAATCTGTTGGAAAATCGCCGTTATTCATTGGCAGGCGTGTAGCCGCAATCAATATTCCATGCGTCATTCTCTGAGGTTTCTCGTGCTGAACAACAACATCCTCGTCGTCGGCGGCGCCGGCTATATCGGCTCCCATACTTGTCTTCGGCTTGCCGAGAAGGGCTATAAGCCGGTGGTCTACGACAATCTCTCGAACGGCCATGAGGAGTTCGTCCGCTGGGGTGTTCTGGAGAAGGGCGATATTCGCGACCGGCAGCGCCTCGACGAGGTCATCGACCGGCATCGACCAAGCGCGATCCTGCATTTTGCGGCCATGATCGAGGTCGGCGAGTCTGTCAGGGATCCGGTCGCCTTCTACGACAACAACGTCATCGGTACGCTGACCCTGCTGTCGGCGACGCTTGCCGCGGGCATCGATGCCTTCGTCTTCTCGTCGACCTGCGCCACCTATGGCCTGCCGGACAGCGTGCCCATCGATGAGATGCACAAGCAGGCGCCGATCAATCCCTACGGCCGGACGAAGTGGATCTGTGAGCAGGCGATGAAGGATTACGGCCTCTACAAGGGCCTTCGCTCCGTCATGCTGCGGTATTTCAATGCCGCAGGCGCCGATTTCGAAGGCCGCATCGGCGAATGGCACGAACCGGAGACTCACGCGATCCCGCTTGCGATCGAGGCGGCGCTCGGCCGTCGCGAAGGCTTCAAGGTCTTCGGAACCGACTACGATACGCGTGACGGCACCTGCGTGCGCGACTATATTCACGTGCTTGATCTCGCCGATGCGCATGTGCGCGCCGTCGACTACCTGCTCGCAGGCGGCGAGAGCGTCGAGCTCAATCTGGGAACCGGCACGGGCACGACGGTGAGGGAACTGCTGACGGCGATCGAAACGGTTGCGAAGCGCCCGTTCGATGTTGCCTATGTCGGCCGGCGCGAGGGCGATTCCACGACGCTCGTCGCCAACAATGACAAGGCCCGCCAAGTGCTCGGATGGGAACCGCAATATGATCTCGCGGCGATCACCGAATCGGCGTGGAACTGGCATTCACGCAGAAACGGCTAGCTGGTTCCAAGAGTTACCAGCACAGCGCCTTTTGCGCGTCTAGAACGGCGCGCGGCGCTGTAGAGCAAAGGCGGGTGGAAATCACCTGGCGCCGTGCGGCGAATGTAATGAACTGGCGCCCATGAGCGGATGGCTCCTGGCCGGACCAATCCAGGTCACGAGCGGCTGTCGGCGCACTATCGTCAGTTTTCCTGCGGTGAAATAGAGCAGGAATGAACCGACATGATAGGAGTTCAGGATGTCGACTTCGACGAAGGAGCGGATAAGAAGCAGCACCGAAATGCAGAAAAGCACCATGGCCTCGACATGGCGTTCCGCCGAAAGCACGCGCTTCAATTGCCCAAACAAGGCCATCAGCAGCACAAGGCTCAACAGCACGAGACCGATCAATCCCGTCTCGACGGCAGTCTCGATGTATGTGTTGTGGAAATGAAAGCCACTGCGCGCCGTTATGTAGAACTCCTCCCACAGCCGCTCCGCCTCGGAGAAGCCCTGCACCCAGTAGGCCTGGTAGCCGATGCCGAAAATCGGTGACGCTTTGGCCGCCTCGATACCCTCCTGCCACAGATAGGTGCGCCCGGTCAGCGTCGAATTCTTGCCAAAGGCCCCCAAGACGATATCGAGAGCGCCGCCATAGATCAAAGCGACGGCAGCAATGCCGCCGAATGCGGAGATCGCCAGGAACAGAGCTTGTCGATTTGCAGGCCTGAGTGCCGCTATCGCTCGCATTCCAAGACCGAGCGCGATGATCGCAACCGCCGTGATGATCGATGTCGCCGATTGTGAAGCGAAAAGCGAATAGGCCGAAATCGCTGCGGCGCCCAGGGCCGCGGCGATCCACATACCCCTTTCACCGAGGGTAAACAGCGCGACAAAGGCGAAATAGACGCCAAGCGAGGCATAAAACCCCAATTGGTTCTTCGAGGCGAATGCGCCGACGAAACTGTATGTGCCGTCGAGCGGGTCGTAATGATAGATGCCGAACAGCAGCGAATAGAGGAGCACGATCGTAACGCCGACCACCGTGCCCCGTGCAAGCGTGCGGATGTCGATCGTCCGCATGGCAATCAGCGCGCACACGATATGGCTCAGATATTGGATACTGGCGCGGAGCGTCACCCCCGGCGCGGCGGACCAGAACATGGAAACGCAGGCGAAAACCGCAAAGGCGAAGATCCAGAGATATTTGCCGTAGCTACCGAGAACCTTGCGGTAGTCGACAAGGATGAGCGGAAACCAGAGGCCGTAGTAGAACAGGATCGATGTCGGGCCAAACCGGGTCGAGTAGGCGAACACGAAGAGCGAAAGGGCTATGGCTGCGGTACCGTAAAGCCCATTCGCCCCGGGAGTAACGAGGCTCGCCTTCGAGATCCTCATGCCTGTTCACCGGATCGCCATCGCCGCAGTGACCTTGATGACGTCACCAGGCAGGACCGGCGTGTTCTCGCTGGCAGCGATCTCAGCCGGCTTACCATCCTTCTCGCGAATGATGGAATAGCTGACGTTGAGGCTCTGTTCGGCGAGTTGCGCCGCTTCTGCCGATTGCATCAGGGCCTCAGCCATAAGATCCCGGCTGGTGCCGAGCTTCAGCGTCAGCGCGTCGAGCTCCGCCTCGGTGTTCTGCAATTCCTGGGCAAGCTGCGCGTCCCAGTCGTCGCGGAGGTTTGTTTCGTCCTGCGTCGCCTTGTTCATTTCCTGCTTCGCCTTCAGCGACGCCGTGTCGATGTCGAGCAGCGACGATTGGACGTCGGCTACCCGCTGCTCCAGGGAAAGCTTGCGTTGGGCGAGCGCTAGCCCCTTGTCAGCGAGACTGTCGACATTGTCGCGGTCCTGCATCGCCAGTTCGAGTTGGCGGGCTTGCGTTTCGGCTTTCTTGGCCAGCGACTCGATCTCGCTTTGGAGCAGCGACTTTAGATCACCGAGTGCGGCGAGTTGCCGCTTCTGACGCTTGTCACGCGATTCCATCAACGCGCGTTCGCTGGCGAGCAGCTCGTTGGCGCCAGGAACGTTCTTCAGCTCCGTTGGAAGTGTCACCTCATCGCGGTTGCCGATCTCCGCCCGCAGGCGTGCGCGGCGAATGAGCAGCCGGTTGCGCTCGGCCACCAGCACTGCGGATTCGCCGCTTGACTGGATGAAGTCGCGGGCGAAACGCTGACCACTGTCGGCGCGCCGCAATCCGCCTGCAAGGCTGACCGCCTTCAACACTGTGAGATTTGGCGCGAATGGGTATTCGCCCGGGGTCTGCACCTCTCCATGGAGATACAGCGGCCGATACTGCGCCATTTCGACCGAGGCCGACGGGCGGTCCCTAAGACCGAAGAGCGTCTGTATCTTGACGCCGATCTCTTCGGCGAGTTCCGTCGTCGTCCTGCCGGAGGCGGGCAGATCTCCAACAAAGGGCAGCGAAATGCTGCCCGAGGAGCCGACCGTGTATTCGCCGCTGACGGCTCCCCAATCGCGCACGGCGCCTTCGGCGGTCTGCCACTCGGCGACCCGGACCCGCAACTTGTCCATGACGCCCAGTCGATATTCTTCAGCCGATGCCGTCGCGACCCCGCAGAAGACGGTTGCCACGCAGATCGCGGCACGGGCAAACTGGAGAAGCATGCCGGGACCGCAGCGTCTCCCTGGTTTTTTAATGGATGGCATTTTCGCCCTTCTCATTGATTGGCGTGGTCTTGGCCGCAGCGGCCAACACCAAGGATTTCAGTAGCTGCCGCGGGAGAAGCACACGGCGGGTATGGTCTTGAAGACGATGACAAGATCGGCAAGGAGTGACCAATTCTGGACGTAGTGCATGTCAAAGGCCACACGGGCGGCATATGAGACATCGTTTCGGCCGCTCACCTGCCAAAGGCCAGTCAGACCGGGCCGGGAGCGCAGATAATATACGGCAGCCGCATCGTAGAGCTCAAGCTCGTCCTCGACCACCGGGCGCGGGCCGACGATGCTCATTTCCCCGCGAATGATGTTGATGAGTTGGGGCAATTCGTCAAGGCTAAGCTTACGCAGGACACTGCCGACGACGGTAACACGCGGGTCTTCCTGAAGTTTACGGGTCGTGCGCCATTCCTCATAGGCGGCAGGATTCTCCCGGAAATACTCCTGGAGCAGCCGATCGCCGTTCTCCACCATCGTACGGAACTTGAGGCATCTGAAAACTTGGCCGTTGTGCCCGATTCGACGGTGCCCATAGAATACGCTTCCGCCATCTGACAGCTTCACGAGAGCCACGATGAGCAGGAAAATCGGACTGAGAGCGAGGAGTGCCAGGAAAGCCAACAGAATATCGAAACTTCGCTTCGACATTCCGCCAATTGGCCCGCCTTCCCCCTTTCTCTGTGAGCCCAGAAATGCCGAACTGGCCGAGTGTGTCGCGGACTTCATAGAGGTGACTCCATTTACGTTTTGCGATTGTCGGTCCCGCGGGACGGGGCCATCTAAAGCGAGTGTATGGTTAGATTTTGTTTTTTGAAGGCCAAAAGATGGCGCCCGCCGGTGCCCTCGCTGACGGGGAATTCGGCATCACCCGAACGTCAAAATATTGGCAAAAATTTAAATCCAAACATATAAGATTGCAATTAGGATATGTTAGTCATGCAGTCGACGCAATTAAGCACGGACACGGCGCGTTGTTTAAGAGAAGTCGCTTATTTTACTTACATTGTCAGCTTTACACTCGATTGGCTGGTGGTCCCCGCCCCCACTGGATTTGATGAAGCGCAATTTCCGAGGGTTTTTTGCAGCGCAACATTATTTTGCAATGCACATTTCTGAGCCCGGCGCGCCCACGGCTGTAACAAAAGTTGATCGCAAGCCCGAGGTCGCGAAAATCAAAAAGACGAAGCAAACAGAAGGAGTTCCCCTGTACCCCTTTAATCTGGGGGGCTCTCGACGCGAGTCATGCGGCTCCCGTCCCCCTCTTGCGTTCCGCACGCATAAAGAATTAGCGGACATACTTTAGGTTGCGTATTCCGGGAAGATCCAATTGATTTTTCCCGATAAAGGCCCCGGAAAGATTTCTCGGATAAGATCGTGTGCGGATCAGGTGTTGAAGAGTAAAGGCACCACTAATATAGTAGTAGCATGCGGGTGATGGCCTATCATGGTCTCATCTGAAATGGGGAGAATAGGATAGCCGAATGTTCGCACCGCGTTTTTTTGTGAGCATGGTCGGCGCTTTGGCGGCTTTCGCCGTCACGACCTACTACCTCACAGGCTCGCTCTCCGCGACGGTGGTTCAAACCCTAATCTGCGCGGTGCTCATTCAGGTCGGCTATTTTCTTACCATTCTATTGATGGTCTGGAAGGAGGCTCGCAGGCGGCGCAAGCCTTTCCCTACAAAGTTGACAGCGGCGGCCGACGCCGCAACTGAGGAAAAACAGAAGATTCCTTACGCAGGCTGAGCCCTCCTCGGCACCTTCATTCATGACCGTTCGCTCGGGCAGGACACCTTAGATCGGCCTCGATTTTAGCGACAAAGAAGCCATGTTCACATTGCACGATAATGTCGGAGGTCTTGAATGACAGCGACCGAACCAACAAGAGTTTGCGTTATCATTGCCGCCAAGAATGCCGCCGAAACGATCGGCAGGGCAATCGCTTCGGCCCTCGCCGAACCTGAAGTCGCGGAAATCGTCGTCGTCGACGACGGCTCCACAGACAACACCGCGGCCGTCGCCCGCGCGGCCGACGACGGCACGGGCCGCCTCATTGTCGAATGCTTCGAGGAGAACCGCGGCCCCGCCGCTGCCCGCAATCACGCCATGGCAGTCTCGAAGGCCCCGCTCGTCGCAGTTCTGGACGCGGACGACTTCTTCTTCCCCGGCCGCTTCCGCCAACTGCTTGCCCAGGCCGAATGGGACTTCATCGCCGACAACATCGCCTTCATAGACGCGGAAGGTGTGCCGGACGCTTACGACAAAATTGGGCGGTTTGCGCCCCGCCCCCGATTCCTGGATCTCGTCGGCTTCGTCGATGGCAATATCTCGCGACGCGGCTTGCGCCGCGGCGAGATCGGTTTCCTTAAACCGCTGATGCGACGGTCCTTCCTCGACACGCATCGGCTCCGCTACAACGAAACTTTGCGCCTTGGCGAGGACTATGACCTCTATGCGCGCGCGCTCGCGCGCGGCGCCCGCTACAAGATCATCCACAGTTGCGGCTATGGCGCCGTCGTTCGGCGCGATTCTCTCAGCGGCAGCCATAGAACGATCGACCTGCGGCGCCTTTATGAAGCCGATCAAGCGATTCTAGCCGAAACCCCATTGGACAGTAATGCCAAAGCGGCACTGAGGCGGCATGAGCGCCATGTACGCGACCGCTATGAGTTGCGCCATTTCCTCGATCTCAAGAACAGCAAGGGATTGGCGGCAGCGCTTGGCTATGCTCTGTGCCGCCCCGATGCCCTCGCCGCAATCTTCGGGGGCATATTTGCCGACAAGACGGAGCATCTTCGCCGGTTCCGGTCCCCTGCGCCAGTCGCCCTCGGCGGCGCGGGCGACTTGCGTTATCTCCTGGATGGAGCTCCGCCGGAGCAGGCGGAATAGCTGTCGGCCTATCTCCCACGTCTACGTTGGAACGCTTTTCGCCACTCCGAGTTACCAAGGCATGGCAACAACCGAATTGGGATTTATGAGATGAAAGGCATTGTTCTTTGGTTGATGGGTGTCCCGCTGATCGTGATCATTCTGCTCTATATGTTCGTCTTCTAAGCCGCAGCCCTACCGAAGATCGGCAACGAATAAAGGGCCAGATACGGAAAGGCATATGAGCCGCAGGGATTGAATGCGTGCTCCTCCCTAGCAAAAGCCCGCCGTAGAACGGCGGGCACTGGTACTGAAATAACTAAAGTATGCGGCCACTATGACCATCGCCCATCGAATTTTCCAGTAACAATTTAGGGGCGATTTGCTGCAGAGTGTTGCCGAGCGCCATCATTCATGCGCACTGCCCGAGTGATTCGGCCGGGCGCATAGTGCAGCGAGAAATTTTGCCGCGGGAGACCGCCCAAAGGTTGCCGTATTTTGCATGGGGGGCGACTCAAATCCCGCCAGGCACAGCGCTTGAGAACGGCCCAGCGTCTCCACCTTCGCCAGAACTGCTCCCAGCCTTCTTGCCAGGCGTCACTCTTGCGGCACCCTACAATATAAGGATTCTGGAGCTGAGGTGCCCTTGCGCGCACCGGCGAAGCGTCGCGCCCTTCGCCGTCTGGAAATGACGGTCGTCATTTTTCGCAACGCTGCCATATTTTTTTTCTGCAAGTGCACTAGCTTACGCGCCGCGGGCTCAAGTCTGCTCAGTCGAAACGGCCGCTGTGGCGGCACTGCGTAATTGGGAGTGACGAATATCGTGAACCGAAGCGAATGTCTCGTCGCGGCTCAACCGGATACGCATGTCGCCGATCTTCCAACTATTGCAACCACATTTATGGGCAGGCCAGCAAACAAGTCTTTCAGCGGGAATTTCCCCACTGTCCAATTCGAAAGGGCGAAGCAGCGGCGACGCGCACAAGGATCTGCGCATTTGCCCTTCGCCTCAGAAAGGAGCGTGACCATGAAAGCCAATCGTTACAGGCGCATCTACTGCCTCGCTCTTACCGTAGCGCTTTGCCTCGGCGGAGTCTCCGTGGCGCAGGAAGGCGCGAACGGCACCTCTTTCATGGACGACTTTGATCAGTTCGACCGGAAGATCTGGTACGTCTCAGACGGATGGAACAACGGCGACTATCAGAACTGCACCTGGTCGAAGAAACAGGTGAAAGTTGTGGATGGCGTTCTGCGGCTGACATTCGAGAAACGCAAGGAAGGGGATCGCGACTTCGTGTGCGGCGAACTGAGGACGCGCAAGCGCTACGGCTACGGCACGTACGAAGCAAGAATGAAGGCGGCGGAGGGCTCCGGGTTGAACTCGGCGTTCTTCACCTATATCGGACCGACCGACAAGAAGCCGCATGACGAAATCGACTTCGAGGTGCTCGGCAAGAACACTGCCAAAGTGCAACTCAACCAATACGTCTCGGCCAAGGGTGGAAACGAGTTCTTTGCCGACGTACCGGGCGGCGCGAACCAGGGCTTCAGCGACTACGCTTTCGTCTGGGAGAAGGACCGGCTTCGCTTCTATATCAACGGCGAGCTGGTGCACGAGGTCAGTGATCCCGCCAAGATTCCCGTACTTGCCCAGAAGATATTCTTCAGTCTTTGGGGAACGGAGAAATTCACCGAGTGGATGGGCACATTCGCCTACAAGGAGCCGACGACACTCGAGGTCGACCGCGTTGCCTTTACCGCCGCCGGCGACGAGTGCCAATTCGCCGAGTCGGTAGCTTGCCGCCAGGATTGACCGGCAAGCTGAAATCACCGGTTGAAGGGAAGGTCGCAACTAAATGTTGCACTGCACAAAGAACTGGATTACGCTCGGCTGGGGCTGAGCACGGGAACGGATGTTTTCATGCTGCAGATACTGTATTTGGCACAGGACTTGGCAGACCCGGCCGTGAGGCGCAGGATACTGGCTCTGGTTGCTGGCGGTGGCAATGTCACGCTCGCGGGCTTTCGTCGCGGCACCAATCCCCTCGCCGCTGTCGAAGGTATCGCGCCGGTCGAACTCGGCAAGACCGCCGACGGCCGTTTTGTTCAGCGTATCGGCGCGGTGGCCGGGAGCTGCCTGTCGCTCAAACGTAAGCTCCGGCATGTTAGAAAGCCGGACGTCATCATCGCTCGCAATCTGGAGATGCTCGCGGTCGCAAGGCGGGCCGAAGCGCTTTTCGGCGGTGAGGTTCCGATCGTTTACGAGTGCCTCGATATTCACCGCCTCATGCTGCGCGGCGACTGGATCGGGCGCGCCCTGCGCAAGGCCGAGGCCCACCTTGGTCGTGAGGCACGCCTGCTGATCACCAGTTCGCCAGCCTTTATCGAGCATTATTTCCGTCCCCTTTCCGGCCTCCAGGCGCCGCCTCTATTGATCGAGAATAAGGTGCTCGACACGACAAGCGCAGCAGAAGGCGAGCCTCCGCGCTTCGTGTACCCCGATCCCGGCCCGCCCTGGAAGATCGGCTGGTTCGGCGCACTACGCTGCCGCAAATCGCTCTCCCTCCTTGCGGAATTTACGAAGAAGATGGAGGGCCGCTTCGAGATCGTGCTGCGCGGCAGACCAGCTTCTTCCCAGTTTGAGGATTTCGAGAGTTTCGTACGCAATGAGCCGTTCATGCGATTCGCGGGCGCCTATCGCAATCCCGAGGACCTGCCCGAGATCTACGGCGACGTCCATTTCACCTGGGCAATCGACTTCTTCGAAGAAGGTCAGAACTCCGCCTGGCTGCTGCCAAATCGTCTTTATGAAGGCTGCCGCTATGGACGAGTGCCAATCGCTATGAAGGGCACCGAGACTGCACGATTCCTCTCGATGCGCGACGTCGGACTCGTGCTCGAGGAGGCCAGTGCCGACAGCCTCGCCGCTCTCATCGGCGCAATGACGCCGGACCGCTTCGCCGACGCCGCCGAGCGTATCGGCCAATGCCACGTATCAACCTGGATTTTCAACCGCACCGATTGCGAGGCGCTCGTACGCCGGTTCGCGGCGCTTACCCGCGAAGCGCACGGATTCGCACCGGCCGCGGCTCTTTCGGAGCCGCGACACAAGCAAAGTGGGATGCTATGACCATGCACCGTTCCACAACCAAGTCGAGTTTGATCGTTGTGCCGTGCCTCAATGAGGCCGCGCATATAGAGGCGCTCGTCGAAAAAATGCGTCCGTCGCTGGAGCCGCTGCACGCGAAAATCGTCATCGCCGACGGTGGCAGCACGGACGGCACGCGGGAGATTGCACGCCGCCTCGCCGCGGAGGATGAACGCGTGCTCTTCCTTGACAATCCCAAACGCATACAGAGCGCCGCCGTTAACCAGGTCGTTGCCGAGTTCGGCTCCGGCTTCGATTTTCTGATCCGCATCGATGCGCACGCCAGCTATCCTGATGGCTATTGCGAAACCCTCGTCGATGAAGCGGTCGCGACGGGGGCCGATTCCGTCGTCGTCGCGATGGAAACCGTTGGTCTCAGCACTTTCCAGAAGGCCACCGCCGTCGCCCAGAATTCCAAGCTCGGCAATGGCGGCTCCAAACACCGGACGGGCGCGGCCGGCGAATGGGTCGATCACGGGCACCACGCGCTGATGCGCATTGCCGCCTTCGAGGCGATCGGCGGCTATGACGAAGCATTCAGCCATAATGAGGATGCGGAATTCGACTATCGTTTGCGGCGGGCCGGGTTTCGCATCTGGATGACCGACAGGACGAGCATGGTCTATTACCCGCGCACCAGGATCGGATCGCTCTTCCGTCAATATTTCGCCTATGGCCGCGGCCGGGCGAAGAACTTCCTGAAGCACCGTGCAATGCCCGGGCTGCGGCAGATGCTGCCGCTGGCGGTAGCGCCCGTCGCTTTAGGCGCCCTTCTCGCGATCGTTGACTGGACCGCCATCATCCCCTTCGGCGTATGGACAGCCGCTTGCCTTAGTTACGGGGTCTGGATCGCGCTCGGACAGCGAAATCCCTACGGGCCCCTCGCAGCGGTTTCCGCCATGATCATGCATCTTGCGTGGTCCGCCGGCTTCTGGCGGGAGCTCCTCGCTTTCCGCAAGCGGGCGATGCGATGAGCGACAGCCTCCGGATCGATATCGGCGTGTGCACGTTTCGCCGGCCTGAACTCGCCGAGACGTTACGCTCGCTCGCAGCCATGGCCGTGCCAGACGGCGCGACCCTGCGTATCATCGTCGCCGACAACGATTCGACACCGAGCGCGCGGGCTCTGGTCGAAGAACTGCGGCCTACGATTCCCTTCGAGATCATCTATCTTCATTGCCCCTCATCGAACATCTCGATCGCCCGCAACGCCTGCCTGGACAACAGCACCGGCGATTTCCTCGCCTTCATCGACGACGACGAAACGGCTTCGGCGGACTGGCTTGTGAGGCTTCTCGAGATGGCGCAGTCCAGCGGGGCCGATGCCGTTCTCGGGCCCGTCAGGGCGCATTATGGCCCATTGGCGCCGGGCTGGATGCGGCGCGGCGATTTCCATTCGACATTGCCTGTCTGGGTCCAGGGAGAAATCCGCACGGGCTATACCTGCAATGCCCTTCTCAAGCGCAGCGCCCCGTCGCTCGCGGGCCGCCGATTCAAGCTCGCACTCGGCAAAAGCGGCGGCGAGGACACGGACTTCTTCACAGGCATGCACCGCGCCGGCGGCAGGATCGCCTTCGCGCCGAAAGCCTGGTTGCACGAGCCGGTACCGGAAGGCCGCGCCTCCCTCTCCTGGCTGGCGAAACGGCGCTTCCGCTCCGGGCAGACTCACGGGAGGCTGCTTGCCGAGAATGCCAGGGGCCTCGCCTGGGCCTCGAGCGTGGCGCTCGCCGCGGCGAAATGCGGATACTGTGCGGTCGCAACGGCGCTTACGTTCCCTGCGCCCGTGCCGCGCCACCGTTTCGCGCTACGCGGGTTCCTCCATGCCGGAGTCGTAAGCGGCCTGCTCGGGCACGAGGCTATCGAGCAGTACGGAGTGAGGGAGGCACCCTCGCAATGAGCGAGACGAAAGGCCAGATCACTCCCGACGTGACCTTCGTGATTGCAGCCTACAATGCTGCCGACACGATCATGCGCGCGATCGAGAGCGCCCTCGCCCAGGTCGGAGTTGCCGTGGAGGTCGTCGTCATCGACGATTGTTCCGCGGATGCGACCGCAACCCTTGTCGCCGCGATCCGGGATCCGAGGGTACGCCTTATCGCACTCGAGCAAAACCGCGGCCCGGGCGGCGCACGCAACGCGGGCCTTGCAGCGGCGCGCGGCAAGTGGATTGCCATTCTCGACTCTGACGACACCGTAACACCGGACCGCCTGAAACGGATGATCGACCGCGCCGAGACCGCCCAGGCGCAGATCGTCGTCGACAATCTCGACGTCCTCTCCCGCGGCGGCAAAAGCACGCGGATGTTCTCCGAAGCGGCGCTTGCCGCGCTGCATGAACTGACCCTTGCAGTCTTTATCGAATCAAATGAGATTTTCCGCTCCGAGCACAATTTCGGCTACATGAAGCCGGTCTTCGAACGCCGTTTCATCGAGGCGCATGGTCTTCGCTTCGATGAGGAACTGAGGATCGGCGAGGATTACCTCCTGCTCGCCTCGGCGCTCGCATGCGGCGGGCGATGCGCCGTCGAGCCTTTGGCCGGTTACATCTATCATATTCGTGAGGGTTCGATCTCGCGCGTATTGCGGCTCGAGCATATCGACGCGATGGTCGCGGCCGACGACAGATTCTTGGCTCGTTATACCCTCGATCCGCTGTCGCACAGGATGCAGAGCAAGCGTCGACGCGGCTTTCAACAAGCGCGCTCGTTCCTCATGCTCGTCGAGCACCTGAAAAACAGATCACTGGCCGGAGCGCTGAAGACTGCGCTCGCCGACCCGTTTGCGCTTCGTCATCTACGGATGCCGATCGCGGCCCGGTTGCGCCGCCTATTGGCGCCGCCGACAAACTCCGCCTCCATGATGGAGGCGGCTGAACGATCCCCCTTGGGCAAAGATCCACATACAAGCAAAGGATGATACCATGGACCGTATCAGGACCGTCAGGAAAGCAGTAATCCCCGTTGCTGGAAACGGCACGAGATTTCTTCCGGCTACAAAGGCTGTGCCAAAGGAGATGTTGACGATCGTCGACCGCCCCGTGGTGCAATATGCCGTCGACGAGGCGCGTCAGGCCGGAATCGAGCACATCGTTTTTGTGACCAGCCGAAACAAGCAGGCGATTGAGGACCACTTCGACGACACGCCGGAGCTCATCTCATCGCTCTCGCGTGCAGGCAAGACGGCCCAGATTTCCGAACTCGAAGCCATGCTGCCGGCGGCCGGCTCGGTCAGCTTCACCCGCCAGCAGGCGCCGCTAGGTCTCGGCCATGCGGTGTGGTGCGCTCGCGATCTGATCGGCGACGAACCATTCGCGCTGCTGCTGCCGGACATGGTTTCCTTTGGCGCGCGCGGCTGCCTGGCTGGACTCATGGAGCTCTACGGTGAGGTCGGAAGCAATATCGTCGGCGTCGAACAATGTGCGCCGGAAGATGCCTCGCAGTACGGCATCGTCGGCAAGGGGAAAACGGTCCGGAACGGCTTCGCCGTCACCGAAATGGTCGAAAAACCGGCAATGGGCAAGGCTCCGTCCAACTACTATCTCAACGGCCGCTACATCCTGCAGCCGGAAATCTTCTCCATCCTGGCGCATCAATCGCGCGGTGCCGGCAATGAGATCCAGCTGACCGACGGCATGCTCAAACTATCGGAAATACAAGCCTTCCATGCCCATCCCTACGAGGGTCGCACCTTCGATTGCGGATCCAAGCAGGGCTTCATTGAGGCCAATGTCACCTTTGCACTTGCCCGGGCCGATATCGGAGATATCGTGTTCCAATCTGTTCGCGAAATCATGCTGTCTCACGAAAGCCGTATCCGAGCGGCATAAGAAAACACTTCCGGTGGCCGGTCCCGGCCACCGGAAAGACCGGAGATCAAGATGAACAGAGCGGCCCCAATGAAACAGAGAGGCGTCCCATTGAGCATAGTGCCCCGAGAAGAGCAGGCGGACGGCTTCATCGATCTCGATCGGCTATTCGCTGCTATCGTTCGCCGGGCACGATTGGTGGCCGCCTTCGTCGCAGTCTTTATCGTGTTGGGTGTCGCCTACCTCCTATTTGCCACGCCCATCTACACGGCCATGACCAGCATCCTCCTCGACGACAATCTGTCGAAATACGCCGAGGAAGAACCTACACCCACCAACAGTCAGTTGCTGGACAATCAGATTGCCAGCGCCGTCGAGATCCTGAAGTCCGGCGAACTCGCGCTGCGTGTCGTAGACGCTCTGAACCTTTCGGAGAACGAGACGATCCTCAATCCACCGCAGTCGCCGGTGGCGATCGTCAAGGGGTGGCTGCAGTCGGTCAGCGGTCTCTTTACAAGCGGACGGGCAGCTTCCGAGGAAGTGCAGCGCAGGGGCCGGCGACTGAAGGCCGCCGCACTTCTTCAGCAGGGACTTTATGTGGAGCGCGTGGCTCGCAGCTCGGTCGTGGCACTATCCTACCGCGTCAGCGATCCGCAACTGGCCGCGACGGTGACGCGGGCTTATGCCGAAGCCTATCTAACGGATCAGTTGAACGCGAATTTCGAGGCGACGGAGCGGGCCACGGTGTGGCTGCAGGAGCGCCTCGATGACCTCAGGCAGCGTTCGCAGGCAGCAGCGCTCGAAGTCGAACGGTTTCGCAGCGAAAGTGGCCTGACGGCCGCCCGCGGCGAACTGATGTCGGAGCAGCAACTCGCGGACCTCAACAGCCAGTTGATCGTTGCGCAAGCGGATACAGCCAGCGCATCGGCGCGCTACAACCAGTACAAGTCGATCATCGATCAGGGGCCGGAAGGCGCCGTCAAGAATGCCACGATTTCCCCCAAGGAGGGCGACAATTCCGTGATACGGGAGCTCCGCACGCGCTACATCGCCATTGGCAAGCGCGAGCGGGAGGTTGCGCAGAATTTCGGCGATGACCATCCCCAGGCGGTCTCGCTGCGCTCCGAACAAGAGGATATCGCTCGGCAGATCTTTCAGGAACTGTCGCAGCTCACGGCAAGTTACAGGAACGAGTATGAAGTCGCCCGCTCGCGGGAGGCATCGCTGCGCCAGAGCATCGAGGGTATTGCCGGGAAAAATTCGGACGCCAGCAGTTCACTCGTGCAATTGCGTGCCATGGAGCAGAAGGCCGCGGCGCTGAAGGCGCTCTATGAATCCTATCTCGGCCGCTACGAGCAGGCGACGCAGCAACGCTCCTTCCCCATCGCCAAGGCCCGCGTCATATCCGAGGCCGGGGTCCCCGTTGGACCGTCGAGCCCGAAGAAGACCATGACCCTGGCATTATCGGCCGTGCTAGGCCTGATAGTCGGTGGCGCCTATGCCGCATTTCTCGAATTCCGTGAAAGGACGTTCCGTCTGGAAGGCGATGTGAGATCGGCCCTTGGCCACCGTTCGCTGGGTTACCTGCCGCTGATCGGTTCGCGGCCGAAGAAGACGGCACAACTGTTGCGGGCGCGCTTCGCTTCCGACCGACAGCCGCAGCACCGGGTTGATGACACAATTCCATTCCAGCGGCTTTCACGCATCGTCCTCGACGCGCCACGATCGGCATTCGCGGAAACCTTCAGGAACGCCAAACTGGCCTGCGACCACATGCTGCCCGCGAACGAAAGCCGGGTGATCGCCGTCGCTTCCGCCTTGCCGGATGAGGGCAAGTCGGTTGTGGCGGCAAACTTCGCGGCGCTTCTCGCCGCAAGTGGCAAGCGAACTCTGCTGATCGATGCCGATATCCGCAAACCGGGCCTCGCCCAGATGATCACGCCCGCCCCGCGCACCGGCCTGGTGGAGATCCTGACCGGCGTGGCCACGTGGCCCGCCGGCATCAAAGTCGACCAGCGCTCGAAACTCGCAATCCTGCCCGCAAGCGGCGGAACTGGAAATGATAGCGGGCATCAAAGCAATGAACTGCTCGCTTCGCCGGCCATGGCGGCGCTTGTCGAGAACGCCCGCAATTCCTTCGACTATGTCGTGGTTGATCTTGCCGCCCTTGCGCCGATTGTCGACGGCAAGGCCTTCGCACCGCTCGCCGATGGCGTGCTCTTCATCGTGGAATGGGGAAAGACGCCGTCCAGGCTCGTGCGCGACCTCCTCAATTCCGAGCCGCAGATCGATGCCAAGGTTCTTGGCGTCATTCTCAACAAGACCGATATGAAAGAGCTGGAGAAATACAGCGACTTCGACGGCGCGGAAAAATACCGCAACCGTTACGGCAAATACTATGTCGAGCAGGATATATCCGAGAGCCGCTATACGGCTGCGTGAGGCCGCGGCAAGACAATAGCTCGGGTCCCTGCTCGGCCGCGATTGCCTATCCCGGTTGCGGAAGTGCTGCATGTCTTGATCCTTAAATCGAGGTCAATCTAAGGAGACATGCAGTAGCGTCATCGGCTCCACAGCTGATGGAAGTGGTGAACGGGCCCACGCCCCTGACCGACCTGCAATTCCCCGGCAGCGCAAATGGCACCGTGCAAATAGTCCTTGGCAGCGCGAGCCGCTTCGGCGAGCGGCTTCCCGAAGGCAAGGCCGGCGGCGACGGCGGCGGAAAGCGTGCAGCCGGTGCCGTGATCGTTGAGCGTCTTTACACGGGATGCAGGGAGGCGCAGCAGCGTGTGGCCGTCGAGGAGGAGGTCCGTGGCCTCGCCGCTCTCCAGGTGCCCTCCCTTGATCAGCACCGACCGTGCCCCCGTCTTCAGGAGCACCTCGGCCTGCCGCGCCATCTCGGTTTCATTCTCGGCAATCGGTCGACCGCTGAGCAGCGCCGCCTCCGGCAGATTCGGGGTCACGACAAGCGCGAGCGGCAGCAGCTGCTCCACCAGGGCCGACGCGGCATCCTGCTGCAGCAGGCGGTCGCCAGAGGTTGCAACCATGACCGGGTCGATGACCGCAAGCCTGCCAAAGCGCCGCAAGCGTTCGGCAATCGTCGCGATTGTCTCCCGGCGCGACACCATGCCGATCTTTACCGCTCTCACATCGAGGTCCGAAAAGACTGCATCGATCTGTGCCGCGACCATGTCGGCCGAAACGTTCTCGACCGCGGTGACGCCCCTGGTGTTCTGCGCAGTGATCGCGGTTATCACGCTAGCGCCGTAGACACCGAGCGCCGAGAAGGTCTTGAGATCAGCCTGGATTCCAGCGCCGCCGCCCGAATCCGAGCCGGCGATGGTCAACGCAATTGGCGGAACGCGGTGTGCAGGCATCGTCGATCGATCTCCCGAGAATCATCACGAAGATCCAAGTGAGGCGAAGACGTGCCTGGGATGCAGCGACCCTCTTCCGTTCCTACGCCGGCATGACCCGGATCAGGTTCAAGGGTCCGGCTGACCGCCGTCTCAGCGCCGCACGGCGCTCCCCTCGGAGTGGCTCTTCTATGCGGCAGCGCGAGTGACGTGTCAACGCAATGCTGAAGACACCGCCGCTCATCAGGAGTTTCCCAGGATCGATTCGACGCGGGATTCGCCTTTGTCGTTTCGGTGACCCGTTTCTGCTCGAAAACTCTGTTGTTTGCGCTATTCTTTGCGCATCCCTCCGATACGAAAGGAGCACACCATGGGCCTGCGCATCAACGACACCGCCCCCGATTTCACCGCTGAGACAACGCACGGCACGATCAACTTCCACGAATGGGTTGGTGACGGCTGGGCGGTCCTGTTCTCCCACCCGAAGAACTTCACGCCCGTCTGCACCACCGAGCTCGGCGCAATGGCCGGGATCGAAGACGAATTCCGCAAGCGCGGCGTCAAGATCATCGGTATATCCGTCGATCCGGTCGATAGCCATTCCAAGTGGAAGAGCGACATCAAGCTCGCGACCGGGTTCGACGTCGAGTATCCGCTGATCGGCGACCGCGATCTCAAGGTGGCCAAGCTCTACGACATGCTGCCGGCCGGCGCCGGCGACACCTCCGAAGGCCGAACCCCGGCGGACAACGCCACCGTCCGTTCGGTCTACGTCATCGGACCGGACAAGAAGATCAAGCTGATGCTCACCTATCCGATGACGACCGGCCGCAATTTCAACGAGATCCTGCGGGCGATCGACTCGATCCAGCTCACCGCCAAGCACCAGGTGGCAACGCCTGCAAACTGGAAGCAAGGCGAGGACGTGATCATCACCGCCGCGGTGTCCAATGAGGACGCCGTCCAGCGTTTCGGCTCCTTCGAGACCGTTCTTCCCTATCTCAGGAAGACGAAACAGCCGACGGCATAACTCCGCCACGCCGGCGCCGCGCCTATAGCGCTCACGCGTCTGCAAAGGTCGCTATAGCACTTTGGATTGCTGCATGGATTTGTCCTGGAACTGGCTAGGACTTGAGGAAACATGCAGTACACCGATCGTGGCGCCGCATGCCGCCTCCGAGGCGATCAGTCCTTGCGCAGTGTGTCGATGATATCGGCGAGGAGTGCGTGCAGCGCATCACGGTAGCCGGTGCGCGCAGACGGTCCGTCCTGCTCCGAAGTCATTACCACGGTGAGATTCAACGACGGGACGATGTACAGCATCTGGCCGCCGTACCCCCAGGCAAAATGCACCGGTTCGCCGCCGATCTGCCGGGTAAACCAGCCATATCCATAGGAATCGCCGGAAAAGCGCGAATTGGTATGGTGCTGCCAGGAAAGATCGACCCATTCCTCTGGAACGACCTCACGCCCATCCGCAGTTCGGCCGCGATTCCGATAGAGTTCGCCGAAGGCAAGCAGCGAACGCGCGCTCATCGCCATCTCGTTTCCGCCGAGATAGATCCCCTGCGGATCGCGTGTCCAGGCGTCGATGCGAAATCCTTCGACGGGAGCGAGCCAATCGCTTGCAAGCTCCAGCGTGGACTTGCCGCTGGCCTTCGTAAGGATTGCCGAAAGCAGGTGAGTCGAAGCGGTAGAGTAGAGCATCCGCCCTCCCGGCTCGTCGTCGAAGGGCTGCGCCAGCGCAAAACGAACCCAATTGCGGCTCGATACCCAGCGTCCGTAGTTCGGGCCCGACAATCGCCCAAGCCCAGCCTGCATCGACAGCAAGTTGCCGATGGTGATCTCGTTGATACGTGGGTCTGTCGTCGACGGCAGTTCTGCTTTCAGCAGCGGAGCGATCTTCTGCTCGGGCCCTTCGAGAAGGCCCCTGTCGATCGCGATTCCAACAAGCGCGGAGACGATTGATTTCGATGCCGATTTGATATTCGTCGTTTCCGAAGGCGAATGCCCGCGATAGCCTTCCTCGGCGATCACGGCACCGTCCTGGGCGACGATGACGGTCTTCAAGGCTTGAAGATCGTCGCGATCCGCGAGCTTCTCCAGCAGTTCCTCCACCGCAGTCGTCTGCTGCGCCTTGGCAGGCGAAACGAACGCCACCAGCAAAAGAACAATGGCCCCGAACCTCTTCATGCCTCCGACGTAGGACAGGCGGTGGGCGAAGTCACGAAATCCCGGCTCCGCTCACGACTATGTGACCCGCTCACGCTGCGGAAGTACGATGTGCATCCGCCACTCAAGCGCGTCTTGCGCCGGATCAAGGCGACCGAGGCCGCCTTGGATCATGATATTCTGTACAGGCTTCGGAATTGCGCACCTTGCTTTCAGGGGAGGCAAACTTGCGCCCGAATCGACTGACGAGTTTGGTTTCGCGAGCGGAGGATTTTGGCAAGCGCCTTCTCCTCGCGCTCATCACTTCGGTCTTGCTGGCAGGAGCTATCGCTTGGTTCGCCGGCAGGCCGGACTTCAGCGCGCCGATTTGGGCCGCGGGTACGGCCGTGATCCTGGCGAGCCTCCTCACTGAGATCGCGATCAGTCTCGGCAAAAGGGAATTTGGGCTCGACTTGATCGCGGCGCTTGCAATGGGCGGCGCGCTCCTCCTCGGCGAATACCTGACCGGCAGCATCGTCGCTCTGATGTTCACCGGCGGGCAAGCGCTGGAGGATTTTGCTCAGAGGCGGGCGCAGCGCGAATTGACGGCGCTCATCGATCGCGCGCCGCGTGCGGCCGTCCGCTATGTGGACGGGCTAATGGAGGAGGTTCCCGTCGGAGTGTTGACACCTGGCAACCGTATCCTCGTGCGAGCGGGCGAAGTGGTGCCGGTCGACGGGATCGTGAAGGACGGCGCCGCCCTTGTGGATGAGTCCACCTTGACCGGGGAAGCCTTGCCGGTCCGCCGGCGTTCGGGCGAGCCGGTGCTAAGCGGCACGACGAATGCCGGCGACGGGTTTGACATGGTTGCCTCGGCGACGGCCGCCGACAGCACCTATGCCGCGATCGCGAGGCTGGTGGAGAAGGCGAAGGCTGCAAAAGCGCCGATGGTCCGCCTCGCAGACCGCTATGCGCTGTTGTTTCTCGCCGCCACGCTCCTCCTTGCCGGCGCTGCCTGGGCATCGTCGGGAGATGCGGTCCGCGCGCTCGCAGTTCTCGTCGTCGCGACACCATGCCCGCTGATCCTCGCCGTTCCGGTAGCGATCATCTCAGGCGTTTCTCGCTGCGCCAGCAAAGGCGTGCTCGTCAAGGGCGGCGGAGCGCTGGAACGCATGGCTCACGTAACCACGGTGGTTCTCGACAAGACGGGAACGATCACCGACGGCCGCGCCCGGCTGATCGAAATCAAGTGCCGCAGCGATCTCGACCCCTTGGAGGTGCTGCGGCTCGCCGCATCGCTGGACCAGGGATCGCATCATGTCATCGCCCGCGCGCTGGTTGCGGCGGCGCGCGAGCGGGGTCTGAAGTTGTCGCAGCCCTCAGGCGCGAGCGAAATGGCTGGCGCTGGCGTGTTCGGCTCTGTCGATGGCCAAAAGGTCGCGGTCGGCGGCTGGGAGTTCATCTGCACGAGAATCGAGGAGACGCCCTTCTCGCGAGAGGTCAGTGAATGGATTACACGAGACGGATCCCTCGCGGTGCTCGTTGCCAAGGACAAGCTGATGGCCGGCGCATTCCTGTTGGCGGACGAGGTCAGGCCGGAGATCGGGTCCGTCCTCAGGCAATTGCGCGAGGCCGCAGCACGCCGCATCGTCCTTGCAACCGGGGATCGCGCTGACGTCGCCGAGAGCCTCGCGTCCTTCCTCAGCATCGACGCCGTCGCCGCCGAGTTGAAGCCGGAGGAAAAGACCCGTCTCGTCGAAGATGAGAAGAAAGCGGCGCCAGTGATGATGGTGGGCGACGGGATCAATGACGCGCCGGCGCTCGCCGCCGCCGATCTCGGGGTGGCAATGGGCGCGCGTGGTGCGGCGGCCTCCTCAGAGGCGGCGGACGTCGTCATTCTCGTCGACCGGCTCGACCGGCTGGTGGGGGCCATGCGCATCGCCCGCCGCTCACATCGCATCGCGCTTCAGAGTGTCTTCGTGGGCATGGGCCTGTCGAGCGCTGGCATGATTGCCGCAGCCCTCGGCTATCTGGCGCCCGTTGAGGGCGCGCTGTTGCAGGAGGCAATCGACGTCGTGGCGATCCTCAACGCGTTGCGCGCCCTTGGCGGTCCACTGCCCGGCTGGAGAAGAACAGCGCGGCTGTCAAATGCGGAGCTTCTACAGCTGGAAGAGGAGCATCGCGCCCTATTGGACGTGCTCGACGAGATCCGCCACACGACCGAGCGCATCCAGTATTTGTCCGAGTTGGAGGTCCGGGCCGAACTCGCGGTGCTGGAGGATCTCCTGCGCCAGCGGCTGCTTCCACACGAGCGGCAGGACGACGAGGAGCTCTATCCGAAGCTGCGCAAACACGGTAGCGCGCCGGATGCACTAGCCGGGATGAGCCGGACCCACATGGAGATCCGGCGGCAGGTCCATAACCTGGCTTCGTTGCGCAGAGCGCTCGGCCAGCACGGACCAAGTCCCCAGCAGCGTTATGAAATCCAGCGTCTGCTCCACGGGCTCGAGGCGATCACCCGGCTGCACTTTGCCCAGGAACAGGAAATCTATCGGCTGCTCGAAGACGATTGAGATCCTGGATCGCGATGATCCAGGTTGAATAAACCTACATCGTAGACGTCACCGTTTTGAAGCTGGCGGGGGATGCGGATCGAAATTTCCGCGCGGCGATTGACGTTACCGTTTGAACCCTCGCGTCTTGCTTGGTGCTGCCCATGCATCGATTTTCCGATTGCCTGAACAGGGAGGTTCGGCGCAAACGATCTTTATCTACGCCCGCTTGATGCCGATCAATGAGGCCCTCCGACGCCGGGAGCTTAATCGCTTTGCTTGTTTTGGCCGAGGGGCTCACCGGCAAAGGAGCCATCAAGCCGGCCTCGGCGTTTGGAAATCCTAATGGCCCGCCGCAGTGCGTCTCGCCCCGTCTCGCGATCCCCGCACACAGCGCCTGCCCTTACTCATTGGAGGAGACCATGTCATTCAAAACGATACTCGCCGTTTTCGGTGCCTCGGAGCCGATGCGGGACTTGCAGATCGCCGCGGAGCTTTGCGACGAAGTTTTGGCACACCTGAGCGCTATCGTTGTCGGTCAGGCGCCACAGCTCGGGCGCTATCCAGCAATCACACCGGCATGGGTCGAACAGAGGGAGCGAAGTCTGCAGGCGCTTGGACAGAGCGTCGTGCACGCGCGCGAAATGCTCCTGGCGCGCGGTACTTCCTTCGATGTCGACAGCATCTATGCCGAAGTGGCGGCGGCGGACTATGACATCGGCGAGCGCGCGATTTACAGCGATCTCCTGTTCGTGGGCCCGACCCTCTTCCAGGATGACAGCCTGAAGCGCCAGGCAATTGGTGGTGGGCTTTTGCAGACCGGCCGACCGGTATTGCTTGTCCCGCCCGCCGCCAAGCCAACCTTGAAGCCGAAAACGGTCCTACTGGCCTGGGATTCCCGGGCGCAGTGCGCGCATGCCGCACGGGAGGCGTTGGCTTTGATGAAACGCGCCGATTCCGTCCGTGTCACAATGGTCGACCCGGTAGCGGCTCTCCGGGCAAGCGGCAGTGAGCCGGGGGCAGACGTTGCCGCCTATCTCGCCCGCCACGGCATCAAGGTGACGATCGACGCATTGCCAAGCGGGCAATTACCGATAGCGCAGGTGCTGCAGCGACATGCTCGCGACGTGGCGGCGGACCTGCTCGTGATGGGCGCCTACGGTCATTCCCGCCTGCGTGAGTTCATCTTCGGCGGTGTCACGAGATCGATGCTCGACGATGCGGAGCTCCCCGTCCTGATGGCGCGCTGAATGCCGGGCCAGCAGTTGGAGAGACGGCGTCGCGATAACGGAATCCCGCGTCGAGCCTGATCATGCCGCCGCCCGTCCGAGGTATCCCGAGGCAACACCTCGCGAAACCGGGGCAGCGCCGAAAAAAACGTCATGGAAATTCCCATACCGGAGATCGCGCACTATCCTTCGGCATGATGTTCACGGCAATACCCACGCGAAAGTTGCGACACCTCGAAGCAAGGAGCGAGCGGTGGAGAACGAGACCTCAGCCATAGCCTTGGAGGCGCGCGACCTCACCAAGATCTACCGCATGGGAACGGTGGAGGTCCGGGCGCTGCGCGGTGTCGACGTCGAGCTCCGCGAGGGCGAACTGGTGGTCCTGCTGGGTCCATCCGGAAGCGGCAAATCGACCTTGCTCAATATCCTCGGCGGTCTGGATACGCCGAGCAGCGGCACCGTGATATTTCGAGGTCGCGAGCTTGCGCTCGACAGTGAGCGCGCGCTCAACCTTTACCGTCGCAACCACGTCGGCTTCGTCTTCCAATTCTACAATCTCATTCCCAGTCTGACCGCGCGGGAAAACGTCTCGCTCGTGACCGAGATCGCCAGAGATCCCATGCCGCCGCCGGAGGCGCTGGCGATGGTCGGGCTTGCCGAGAGGATGGATCATTTTCCAGCGCAACTCTCCGGCGGCGAACAGCAACGGGTCGCCATCGCCCGCGCGATTGCGAAGCGTCCCGACCTCCTTCTTTGTGACGAGCCGACGGGTGCGCTCGACAGCAAGACGGGGATTCTCGTTCTCGATGCGATCCTCAGGATCAATCGCGAGCTCGGCACGACCACAGCGCTCATTACTCACAATGCGGTCATTGCCGAGATCGCCAACCGCGTGCTCTACTTCGCCGACGGGCGCATCGTCGAAACGCGGCGGAATGCCGTTCAGCGCGCGCCGGCGGAACTCGCCTGGTGAGCCTATGAGCAGTCTCGATCGAAAGCTTCTTCGCGGACTCTGGCAGCTGAGGGCCCAGGTGCTGGCTATCGCCCTGGTGATAGCATCCGGCGCGGCGCTGCTCATCATGGCGCTGACGACTATCGAATCGCTCGAAGAGACCACGAGCGCCTATTACGAGCGTACGCGTTTTGCCGATATTTTTGCACGGGCGAAGCGCGCGCCCGACTCTCTCGGACGCGATATCGCCGAGATTCCAGGGGTACGGCTTGCCGAAACTCGGATCGTGGAGGGCGCCATCCTCGACATGCCCGGCTTCGCCGAGCCGGTCGTGGCCCAGCTGATATCGCTGCCCGAGCGTGGCCCTCAGCTCTTGAACGCCTTGGTGATCCGATCGGGACGCCTCGTCGAGCCGAGCCGCCCCAACGAGGTGGTCGTCAGCGAGCCGTTCGCCGACGCGCACCGCTTGAGGCCCGGCGACAGCTTCGATGCCGTCTTGAGGGGCAGCAAGCGCAGACTGCTGGTCGTCGGAACCGCACTCAGTCCCGAATTCGTCTATGCCATCGCGCCGGGCGGCCTCATGCCGGACGACGAACGCTTCGGCGTCATGTGGATGGGGCGGGATGCGCTGGCTGCAGCCTTCGACCTCGAATCCTCTTTCAACAGCGTTACGCTCAGCCTCCTGCCCGATGCGGATCCCAAGGAAGTCATCCAGCGGATCGACGCTCTGCTTGGCCCCTTCGGTGGCGTCGGCGCCTATGCCCGGGCCGACCAGACATCGAACTGGTTCCTGGAAAGCGAGATTGCGCAGCAGAAAAACATGTCGCGGATTCTGCCGACCATCTTCCTTGCGGTCGCGGCCTTCCTCACAAATATGGTGATGGCGCGACTGATCGAAACCGAGCGCCGCGAAATCGGCCTCATGAAGGCATTCGGCTATGGCAATCTGGCGATCGGCTGGCATTACGCGAAGATGGTACTCGCAATAGGCACGATCGGTGTCCTCATCGGCTCTGTCCTCGGCGCTTGGCTCGGCCACTGGAACACGGAACTCTATACCCAGTTCTATCGCTTTCCATTCCTCCTCTACCGCCCCGGCCCGGCCGGTTTCGTTATTGCCGGGTCCGTCAGCCTGGCGGCCGCACTGGCCGGCAGCCTTGCGGCGGTGCGCCGTGCCGTTCGCCTCCCACCGGCAGAAGCCATGCTGCCGCCCTCCCCGCCGATTTACCGGCGCACCTGGGCGTCACGGACCGCGCTTGCCGGCGCCCTCGACGAGCCCTCGCGCATGATCCTGCGGCGCATCGTCCGCTGGCCGATGCGTGCCTTCCTCGCGAGCCTTGGCCTCGCCATGTCGATCTCCGTGCTGATCATGGCGCTGCAATGGGTGGATGCAATCGATTCGCTCGTCGAAACCGTTTTCGAACGCGGTCAGCATCAAGACGCGACGGTCGCGTTCAACGACCTGCAGCCTCTCGACACGGTTGGAAGCTTCGAGAACCTGCCCGGGGTGCTGGCGGCGGAACCTTATCGCTATGTGTCGGCGCATATCAGCCATGGTCATCACGTCCAGCGGCAGGGCATCATCGGCGTGCCGCACGGCGCCATCCTGAGCCCGGTCTTCGACAACGAGCGCGGACGCATCGAGGTGCCCCCCGACGGCCTCGTGCTCTCGCGCAAGCTCGCCGAACTTCTTGAAGTTGCCACGGGCGACACCGTCACGGTCGAGGTGCTGGAAGGGCGCCAGCCGCAAGCGGAGCTGCCGGTGGCGCAGATTTTCGACACCTATATCGGCAAGCCTGCCTACATGGACATGGACGCGCTCAACAGAATGGCCGGCGACGGTCGCGTCGTCAGCGGCCTGCATGTCAGCGTCGACGCACCAAGCCGTACGGCCCTGCTGACAAAGCTCAAGGATATTCCCAATATCGCCTCGATCCTCTTTCGCCAGGCGGCCATCGACACGTTCTACAAGACGATGGGCGAAACTATCTTCATCTTCATCGGGTTCTTTGTCGCCTTTTCGATGACACTCTCCGTCGGCGTCACCTACAATTCGATCCGCATTGCGCTTTCCGAACGGGCGCGAGAACTTGCAACGCTGCGCGTGCTCGGCTTCAGCCGCTGGGAGATCTCCTACATCCTGCTTGGCGAGGTCGGCATCCTCACCTGGATTTCCATCCCGATCGGCGCAGTTCTCGGCTTCAGCCTCGCCTGGTACATGACGAGCGCCTTCGAAACGGAACTCTATCGGGTACCGCTGGTGCTACGGCACGCGACCTACGGCAAGGCCGCCTTGATCGCGCTTGCGGCGGCGCTGACCTGCGCGGCGATCGTCCGCCGGCGCCTCGACCGCCTGGATCTGATCGCGGTCTTGAAAACAAGGGAGTAGGCAGTGAGCATCGCAAGGCGCAGATTGGTGATCTGGGGCAGCCTTCTGGCCGTGCTTGCGGCCGGCATCACCTATGCGTTGCGCCCGCAGCCCGTCCCCGTGGACCTCGCAACGGCCGAAACCGGGCTGCTGCGGGTGACCATAGATGAGGAGGGCGAAACGAGGGTCCGCGATGTCTATACGCTCCATGCGCCTTTGCGCGGGCAATTGCAGCGGATCACGGCCGATGCTGGCGATACGGTCGAGTCCGGGGAGACGCAACTGGCACAGATAGAACCGGCCGCACCGGCTTTTCTCGACGCTCGGACGGAAGCCGAGCATCAGGCCGCGGTCGAAGCGGCGCGGGCAGCCCATAACCTTGCTGCCGCCGAACTGGAGAAGGCCAAGGCCGATCTGACCTTCGCCGAGAGCGAACGCGCCCGCGCCCGGCAACTGATCGAGCGCAACGCGATCTCCCGGCGGACACTGGACGATGCCGAGCGCGCCCATAGGGTTGCCGTAGCCAACCTCGCTACGGCGGAGGCGGCGCTCAACGTCAGGCGGCACGAACTCCAGCAGGCGCAGTCCCGCCTGCTTTCCCGGCAGGAAATCAGGAGCCGCAGCGAGACCTGCGAATGCGTTCCAGTGACGGCACCGGTAAACGGCGTGGTGCTTCGTGTCATGCGCCGCAGCGAAGGCGTGGTCGAGGCCGGCACCCCGCTCCTCGAAATCGGCGACCCCAGCGATCTCGAAATCGTCGTCAATCTGCTCTCGGAGGATGCCGTCAAGATCAAGCCGGGCCAGAAGGCCCTCGTCACCGGCTGGGGCGGCGCGGATCTGGACGCGTCCGTGCGGCGCATCGAACCCTTCGCCCGGACCAAGACATCCGCGCTTGGGATCGAGGAGCAGCGGGTCGATGTCATCCTCGACTTTGCCGACCCGCTGCAAGACTGGCAGACGCTCGGTCACGGCTATCGCGTCGATGTGCAGATCATCCTGTTCGAGGGAAATGTGCTCAGACTGCCGCTTGGCGCTCTGTTCCGACAGGGTAGCAACTGGGCGGTATTCGCCGCGCAAGGGCATGAGGCACGGCTACGCACTGTGGAAATCGGCCACCGGAACAGCCTGTCGGTGGAAATCCGCGATGGGTTGCAGCCCGGCGACAGGGTGATCCTCTACCCGAGCGATCGGATCGAGGACGGCGTGGCAATCACGGAGCGTTGAGGCGGGCACCATGCGCGGACCCGCTTCGCGTTAAGCGCGATCTATTGATACCAAGAGCGACGCCCCACCCCAGCGGTGCCGCTTGAGCCCGATCAAGGCACCGCCCGAGTTCCACGCTAGGATGCTCGCGAAACCGGGAGATCTTGGCATGACGATTCGTAACCTTCATCATGCGATTGCGCCCCGGTCCCTCGCCATCATCGGCGCATCGAGTCGCGCCGGCTCCCTTGGCCGCGTCGTCGTCGAGAACGTGGTGGCAATGGGGTTTGAGGGCGACGTCTGGCCGGTGAACCCGAAATACGAGGAAATTGCCGGCCTTCATTGCTATGCGCGCGTGGCCGACATCCCCGGTATTCCCGAACTCGCGATCATTGTGACGCCGCCCAAGTCCGTGCCTGGCCTGATCCGGGAGCTCGGCCAGCGGGGCACACGCGCCGCTGTGGTGATCACCGCCGGCCTTTCGATCGAGAGCGGCCTCCGGCAAGCGATGCTGGACGCCGCAAGACCCTTTCTCTTGCGGATCATCGGCCCGAACACCGTCGGTCTGATCGTGCCCGCGGCGAAGCTCAACGCCAGCTTTGCACATCTGCAGCCGCAACTGGGCGACATCGCATTGCTATCGCAGTCCGGCGCGATCGCAACATCGCTCATCGATTGGGCTGCTGACAACCATGTCGGTTTCTCACAGATCATCTCTCTCGGAGACATGGCCGACGTGGACGCGGCCGATTGCCTCGATCTGCTGGCGGGCGACCCTAAGACCCGGGCGATCGTCATGTATCTCGAAGCCGTTCCCAATCCCCGCAAATTCCTTTCGGCGGCACGCGCGGCCGCCAGGGTGAAGCCGGTCGTCGTGATCAAATCCGGACGCCATGCCGAAGCGGCGAAGGCCGCAGCCACACATACCGGCGCTCTGTCGGGCGCCGACCAGGTCGTCGATGCCGCACTGCGTCGTGCTGGCGTTCTCCGGATCGAGGGTCTTGGCGAATTGTTCAATGCAACCGAAACGATCGGGCGCTTCTTTCCGCTGGAGCGAACGCGCGCTGCGATCGTCACCAACGGTGGCGGAGCCGGCGTACTCGTGGTCGACCGGTTGGTGGATCTCGGCTGCGAGCTCGCCGAGTTCTCCCCCGAGAGCATTCGGGCTCTGGACCATGTGCTGCCTGCGAATTGGTCGCGAGCGAACCCGGTCGATATCATCGGCGACGCGTCGCCGGAGCGCTACAGGGCGGCAGTCGACATTGTCTCCAAGGACGCGGCAACCGACATTCTCATCATTATGAACTGCCCGACCGGCCTTGCCTCGCCCGTCGAGGCGGCTCGCGCTGTCGCTTCCCTCGCCGAAGCGGGAACGATAGGGGGCAAGCCAGTACTCACCTGCTGGCTCGGTAGCCGAGCCGCTCGGGGTGGCCGGCACGTACTGCAGGAAGCGGGGCTCGCCAGTTACGAAACGCCGGCCGATGTCGCCATCGCCACCTCCTATCTCGCGAAATGGTCGCGGGCACAGGAGTCTCTGGTGCGCGTTCCCTCAAGCCGGACCAATGGCGATGCGACCTACGACCGGGACGCTGCGCACGCCATCCTGCTGCGCGTGGCAGCGGACGGACGATGGATGCTGAACGAGGCGGAAGCCAAGGCGGTGATCGCGGCCTATGGGGTTCCCACGCCGGAGACCATCGTTGCCGCATCTCCTGAAGAGACGGAACGTGCGGCCGCCGCGATCCTCGCCAGGGCGGCGAAGGTGGCCGTCAAGCTGGTATCGAAATCGGTGACGCACAAGTCGGACGTCGGCGGCGTCGTCCTCGATATTGGAACTGCCGCCGGCGCCCGAGAGGCAGCGGAAGCGATTGCGACGCGGCTGAATCACCACGACCCGAGTGCGGTGATCGAGGGCTTCGCGGTGCAGCCGATGATCGAACGCAGGCGGGCGCGCGAGCTGATCCTCGGCACCAGCCGAGATCCGGTCTTCGGCCCGGTGATCCTGTTCGGCTCGGGCGGCGTCTCCGTGGAGGTGGTGGCAGATACGGCGGTCGCGCTGCCGCCGCTGGACGAGATGCTTGCCGGCGACCTGATCGACCGCACGCGAATTGGACGCCTGCTCGCCGGCTTTCGCGACGAACCGCCGACGGACCGGCCGGCGATCGTGCGGGTGCTCTGTGCGCTCTCGCAACTGACTGTCGATTTCCCCGGCATCGTTTCGATGGATATCAATCCTCTGTTGGCTGACAAAGAGGGTGTGGTGGCGCTCGACGCGCGCATCGAGATCGACCCGGTGCTCGCAACCCAGCTCGGCCCCAATCGCGACCTGGCGATCCGCCCGTATCCCGCTGGCTGGGAGAAAGAGGTCAAGCTTGGAGAACGGACTTTCCATCTGCGGCCGATCAAGCCCGCCGACGCGTCCCTCTATCCTGCCTTCCTCGAGAAGACGGCGCCCGACGACATCCGCTTGCGCTTTCTGGCGCCTCGCAAATATTTTCCCGATCAGATGCTGGTGCGGTTGACCCAGATTGATTACGAACGCGAGATGGCCCTTGTCGCGCTTGACGGGGATAGCGGTGAACTGGCGGGTATCGCAAGGCTCTATAGCGATCCCGATCACGAAACTGCCGAGTATGGCCTGCTCGTCAGGACCGATCTGCAAGGGAAAGGCCTCGGCTGGATCCTGCTGGCGCAGATGAAGGACTATGCCAAGGCGGACGGGTTGAAGCGTATCGCAGGCATTATGCTGCATGAAAACACGAGGATGCTGCGCATGTGCCGCGAGTTTGGATTCTCCATCGACGAGCATCCGGCCGACGCACGCCTGCGGGTCGCAACCTTGGAACTGGCCTCCGCCTCGCCTTGAGCAGCCGCCCCAGTCATTGTCCGGGAAGGGCGAGGATTGCCCGAACAAGTTCGCCAGGATCCCGATCGGCGTCGACCCGCCGCCATTCGACATCCTTCACGTCTGCGGCAAGCTGTCGCGAAAGAACCTCGACATCAGCATCGGACGGGCTGCCGATCCTCGCGCCGACCCGCCGGCGCAGAAGCATCGGCTGCGCATCAAGCCAGACTGCAGTGCACGATGCGCCGGCCTCGCTGGCAACCGCCTCGAGACGCGCCCGGTCGACCGCCCTGTCGAACACGGCATCGGCCACGACCGTGCCGCCGGCGCACAGGATCTCCCAGGTGCGACGCGCAATCTCTCCATAGACCTTCTCTGAGATTTCCGGCTGGTAGGCGATGGGCGGAAGCCTCTCCTCGGCCGGAACACCGTGCATCGCCTTGCGAATGCGGTCGCTCTCGACGATCCGCGCCCCGGGCGGCGAGCCCAACTCGGCGCCCAAGGCCTCCGCCACCGTCGTCTTGCCCGAGCCGCTGAAGCCGCCGATCACGATCAACCGCGCCGGCTTCGTGTCGATGAGCGAACGGGCGAGATCGAAGTAGGAGCGGGCTTCCGCGACGAGCTTGCCGGAGGGCATGCCGCTCTCCTCCGCCTGCGTGGCGGTGACATGCGCCCTTACGGCCGCTCGTATTGCCATGAAATAGGGCAAGAGTACGTAGCCGTCCTCGTCGTCCGTTTCGTCGAGATACCGGTTCGCAACGAGATTCGCGAATTCCGGAAAGCCGCGATGCCAGAGGTCCATGAGCAGGAATGCCAGATCATAGAGCGTATCGACAGTGGCGATCTGATCGTTGAACTCAATGCAGTCGAACAGCCGCGGCTCGCCTTCGATGAGACAAATGTTGCGCAAGTGCAGATCGCCATGGCAGCGGCGTACCTTGCCGGCGGCTTCGCGCGAATCGAGCAGTCGTCCGTGAACCGCGAGGCGCGCCTCGAACGCCCGGTTGAATTCCGCAAGCTCGTCGGTTTCGAAGACACGGCTGGTAGCGAAGCCCGCCGCGTTGATCCGCAGGACCCCATCAATATTCTTGGAACCAGATCCTTCGTGGATGACGTGCGCCCCGCGGTGGAAGCGCGCGATCATTCGGGCGGCCCGCGTCATGAGTTCGACGGTGAGGCGCCCCTGTACGGCCATACGGTCAAAAAGGGCTTCCTGGTCGAAGCGAACCATCTCGACCACGGCATCGACAAGTTCCTCCCCCTCTTCGAAGGCCAGGCTGCCATCCTTTCTGCGCATGATGCGCCGCACGCCAATATAGAGGCCAGGCGCAGTAACCCGGTTGAGCGCCACCTCTTTCTCGCAGGCTTCCAACCTCAGTCTCGGCGTTGAAAAGTCCACGTAGGGCAGCTTCACGGCGCGCTTCATCTTGTAGGCAAGGTCGCCGACGAGAAAGATGTAGGAGATGTGTGTCTCGATCCTTTCGACCGCATCCTTCGCCGCGAAACGAAGCGCTTCCAGATACGCGATCGACTCTGACTGATCTTCGGCAACCATGCTTTCGCCTCACTCACTCCCGGCGCGGCAGCCACGCAATTGGTCATAGTGGACTCCTCAAGGTAGCGCCTCATTGATGCGAATCAACAAAGGGCGAGCAGTGTCGGTAAGATGGCCTGATGAAAGGTAGGTCGATTGAATCGTGTGGCTTGACTTCAAGCCTTCGCCGGTTGGGCCTTCCCATGTTGCCGCTCCCGGTCGCCTTTTCGGATCGGACCCCCGTCTCTGGAGAGATCAGCGAGCGGAGCGGGCCGACCGAGGAAATAGCCCTGGCCTTCATCGCAGCCTTCCGCCCGAAGGACCGCCATTTGACCTTCCGTCTCGATCCCTTCCGCCAATACGGGAATCTCCAGGCTCTTTCCAAGCGCGAGTACGGCACGAACGATCGCCTTGGACTGGCGGTCGTGCTCGATACCATCGACGAAGCCCCGGTCGAGCTTGATCTTGTCGAAGGGAAAGCTGCGAAGTGTTTCCAGGGAAGAGTAGCCACTTCCAAAATCGTCGAGCGATACGCCGAGGCCCAAAGCCTTGATCTGTCGCATGATATGGAGTGACCGGGCCTTGTCCCTGATAAGCGCGGTCTCTGTCAATTCGAGCTCAAGCCGGTGCGGCGGCAGGCCTGTTTCCATCAGGATCTGGTGGAAGAGCCGCGGCAGGTTCGCGTCCATGAGCTGGATGGCAGAAACATTGACCGCAACCCGATAAGGCGGCTCCCAGGCGGCGGCGTCCTGGCAAGCCCGACGCAGGACCCAGGCACCGAGCGGTAAGATGAGTCCATTTTCCTCCGCGACTGGAATGAATTCCGACGGCGGGATCGTCCCGAGCTGTGGGTGGTTCCAGCGCAGCAAAGCCTCGTAGCCTTGAATTGCGCCACTCGTTAGCGATTTCTGTACCTGATAATGAAGATCCAGTTGCTCAAGTTCGAGCGCCTGCCGTAGCGCTTCTGCGAGCTTCCGGCGCTTGCGCTCGGAGGCGCCGATCCCGGCATCGTAGAAGCAGATGGTGTCGCTACAGGCATGCTTGGAGTGATACATGGCCAAGTCTGCGTTGTTCAGCAGTTCATCAACATCCCTGGCGTCGTCCGGCCAACTCGCCGTACCGATACTCGCCTTTACCTGCGCCTCCATACCGGCGATGCGCATGGGTCGGTTAAAGACGCCTGCCAAACGTTCAGCGAACGCAGCGACTTCGCTCCGGTCCGCAAACCGCTTGACGGCTGCGAACTCGTCGCCTCCGAGGCGGGCGATGAATTCGCCCTCTTCCAGCGACTGCGTCATGCGGCGCGCAAGTATGCGTAATGCTTCGTCGCCGGCGCTGTGCCCGAGTGTGTCGTTGATCTCCTTGAAACGGTTGAGATCCATGTAGATGACTGCGGACTTTTCATTCCGTTGCCGCGCTTCGTGAAGGCTGTTGGCCAGAAATTCGCCGAGGCTGGCGCGGTTGGGAAGGCCCGTCAGCGGGTCATGGAAAGCCATGTGGCGCAACTGCTGCTCCGAATCGGCCCGCACGTTCGTGTCGATGAGATAGCTTGCGAGGCCCATGCCGAGGATGATCAGCGCCACCACGGCGATGGCGAGCCCGAGAGCTACCACAGCGCGAGCATCGATCTGGGGAAAGCTCTGCGTCATCGGCGTTACGCTGAATGCGGTCATCGCGGTAAAATGAAGGCTTAGGATGCCCGAACCCAACAGCGTGACCGCCGTCCAGAAACGCCGCTTTCCAAGATTGCGTTGCGCAATCAATGCGACAGACACTGCCGAGCATCCGGCCGGTAGCAGAATCGAGGCAACGGCATAGTCGATTTGCCATTCGACCAGACCAATAACGCGGTATGCCATCATGCCCGTATAGTGCATCGCCGAAAACGAAAGGCCGGCCATGGCGCCCCCAAGCGCGGGGAATCCCTCACTCGTTCGAATTCCACTGACGAGAAAACTCGTGAAGAGACCGGCCATGGCGATAACCAGTGACAGGATCGTCAGGGCCGGATCGATCGAAGCTGGCGCAGGGGGTTCGTAGGCCAGCATGGCGACGAAGTGGGTTGCCCATACCCCTCCGCCGCCGGCAACCGCCGCCAGGAATTGCCAGCCCAAGCGCTGGCCGCCGGCAGCCGGAAGGGCGCGGCGCAACAGCCGCAGCGCAACTGCCGAGCCGAAGAGACAGATCAGCACCGCAACGAACACCAGGGCAAGGTTGTGTTTGCCAACGACACAATTGACGACAGTTATCATCGGCCGGCGTACCCTGAAATGTTTCGTTCCTTCACATTGAATGCACGCGTTACATTTCGGTTAGGAACAGGCCCTTGCCAACGCGTGTCGTCAAGCGCGGTTAACGAGTTCCGCCGGACACGACCCGATTTGAGGCGCCGCGCCTCGCATTTGAACATATTCGTGCGGCGCGCTTTCGGTCCCTTGTTTATATCCATGTCTTTGTTGCAGACCGTTTTACACTTTTGCGCGAGTAGCGCTAGGCTTCCACCGGTACAAACATTCCAAGTTTGATGTCCTTCAGGACCACATTGGTGTGGATTCGCTTGATTTGCGGATTACGCGTCATAATGGTAGCGGTGATCTCGTCGTACTGGCCGACATCCTGAGCCGTGATGATCGCGATAAGGTCGACGGAACCGGTGACGTAATACACCTGCTGGATGTGGTCCTGTTTTTCCGCCCAAAGGCGGAATTTCGCCAGCGCATCATAGTTCTCGCGCTCGATCTCCATTCCGGCGATGAATGTCATGGGATTACCGGCAACTTTGCGGTCGACGAGCGCGATCTCCGCCGTTATGACCTTCTCCTCGCGCATTCGCTTCAGCCGCCGCTGGACCGCGGAAGCCGACAGGCCCACCTTGTCGGCGATCGCCTCAGCCTTGAGCTGACAGTCCCGCTGGACGATATCGAGAATGTTTCGGTCGAACTGATCCAAAGTTTCCGGCATATGCTCCCGCCTCTACCCGTCCCGTCGATTTCATGAGTGCGAACCTGCTCCCAAGCGGGAGTCCCCCATAGCACGCGCGGCTTGTCCGCAAAATTTATCCCAAGTATGCACGAATTCGGCAACGACAACCACAATTGCGCGGCTTTCCTGCGCGCCACCACCGCTATGCTCAAAGAAAAAAGCTCACGAACCCTTGGGGAACGACAGGGATGACGCAGAAGGTAGTTCCCGCGCTGCTCGTGGAGGCCGTTCACAAGAGCTACGGCATTCATGATGTCCTCAGGGGTGTTTCGCTGAAGGCGCACAAGGGTGACGTCATCTCGATCATCGGTTCGTCCGGAGCCGGCAAGAGCACCTTCTTGAGGTGCATCAATTTTCTCGAGATACCGGACCGCGGCCGGTTCGTCATCAACGGCGAAGAGGTAGCGATGAAGGTCGGGGCCAACGGGCACGCACATCCGGCGAATTGGCGTCAGATCGAACGCCTGCGCACCGGCCTCGGCATGGTGTTCCAGAGCTTCAACCTCTGGGCCCATATGACGGTCCTGGAAAATGTGATCGAGGCCCCGGTCCACGTCCTTAAGACAGACCGCAGGAAAGCAGTCGAGCGAGCGGAGGCGCTCCTCGCCAAAGTCGGCCTCTACGACAAGCGGCATGCCTACCCGGCCTTCCTCTCCGGCGGGCAGCAGCAGCGCGCCGCGATCGCCCGCGCCCTGTGTGTCGATCCGGAGGTGATGCTCTTCGACGAGCCTACTTCGGCGCTCGACCCTGAGCTGGTTGGCGAGGTGCTGAAGGTCATTCGCGAGCTCGCCGAAGAGGGGCGGACGATGCTGCTCGTCACGCACGAAATGAAATTCGCTCGTGACGTTTCCAGCCATGTCGTGTTCCTGCACCAGGGCCGCGTGGAGGAAGCGGGGCCGCCAGCGCAAGTCTTCGGGGCGCCGCTCAGCGCCCGTTGCCGCGAATTCACCCGCGTCCTATCGAACTGACCCGTCATCTCCAACCGCACGACTGAAAGAGGAACCCGAATGAAATTGCTTTCCATCCTGTTCGCGGGCGCAGCGCTCGCCGCCTCCGCCGCCAGCGCCAGCGCGGAAGTCCGCTTCGGCATCATGAACGAGCCCTATCCGCCCTTCTTCACCAAGGACGCCTCAGCCAAATGGGTCGGCTGGGAGATCGAGCTGATGGATGCCGTCTGCGCCGAGATGAACGAGGAATGCTCGATCGTCGACATGTCCTGGGACGGCCTCATTCCCGGCCTTGAGACGAAGAAGTTCGATGTCATCTGGTCTTCTATGTCGATCACCAACGAGCGCAAGAAGACGATCGATTTCACCGACAAATACTACAACACCCCGAGCAAGCTGATCGGCGCCAGGGATGCCGCAGCCGGCGCGACGGCGGACGATGTCGCCGATAAGACGATCGGCATTCAGGTGTCGACGATCCAGTCCGAATATTTCAAGAAGTATTTCGCCGACAAGGCCTCCGAAAAGACCTATTCGACCCTCGACGAAGCTTTCCAGGACCTTGCGGCCGGCCGCATCGACTATGTCTTCGGCGATGCAATCCCGCTTGCCGAGTTTCTCAAGTCCGATTTCGGCAAGGATTGCTGTGCCGACATGGGCGACGTCGCCGACGATCCGGCGATCCTGGGCGTTGGCATCGGAGGCGGCGTGCGCAAGCAGGACGCCTCCCTGCGCGACAAGCTCAACGCGGCGATCGCCGCCGTTCGCGCAACCGGCAAGTATGAGGAGATCTCGAAGAAATATTTCGACTTCGATCCTTACGGCAAGTAATCGCCGGACGGTATTAGAGCGGCCGGGCCCGAGAGGCGCGGCCGCGCCATCAAACGACCCTGCCAACCCGATCCGATCGCTCCGATGTCGTCTGCGCTCTCCCTTCTGGAACTGCTCTCCCCCTACCCGCCGGGTTGGGGCGGCGTCCTTCTCGCCGGCGCTTTCTCCACCGTCGCGATCTCGCTCGGCGCCTACGGGATCGGTATCCTGGTCGGGCTCGTCGGCGCGCTCGGCAAGCTGAACGGCAGCCGGCCGGTGATCGCAGCGCTTGATCTCTACACGACCGCCGTGCGGGCCATCCCGGAACTCATCCTGATCGTCGGCCTCTATTACGCGGGCACGGACGGCATCAATCGCATCCTCCTCGGCCTCGGCCTCCCGCCGATCGAAATCAACGGCTTCGTTGCAGCGGTTTCCGTGCTTGGCATCGTCCAGGGCGCCTACATGACAGAAGTGCTCCGCGGCGCTATTCTTGCCGTCCCGATCGGACAGATCGAGGCCGCCAAGGCTTTCGGTATGCGGCCAATCACGCGGTTCCGCCGTATCGTGCTCCCGGCCCTGATACCGAACGCGCTTCCCGGCCTTGCCAATCTGTGGATGTCGGTCACAAAGGACAGCGCCTTGATTGCCGTCGTCGGCTATCAGGAACTGGCGCTCGCGACGCGTCTCGCGGCCGGCAACACAAAGCACTATTTCCTGTTCTTCTTCGCCGCCGCTCTTCTTTATCTTGCGATCACTCTCCTTTCCAACGTCATCTTCCGTGCACTGGAACTGCGCTTCCGGCGCGGGCAGCCGAAGAGTGCGTGAGGCCAGCGCATGAATTTCTCCTGGATTTCCACCTATTGGCCCCTCTTGGCCGCCGGCGCCGTCCAGACGATCCTCCTGCTCGTCATCTCGGTCGTTTTCGGCTTCGTTCTCGCGATTGGGCTGGCGCTCGCGCAGATCAAGGGACCGCGCGGCATCAAGTGGCTGTCGCGTTGCTACTGCACCTGCCTGCGCGGGACGCCGCTCCTTGTCCAGCTCTGGCTGCTCTACTATGGCGTCGGTTCGCTGCTGCCGCTCATCCCGGGGCTACGATCGAGCTTTCTTTGGCCGGTGCTGCGCGAAGGTTTCTTCTTTGCGGCGGTCAGCTTCACGCTTAACTACGCGGCTTATGAGGCGGAGGTGCTTCGCGGGGCGCTGCTCGCCGTGCCGAAGGGCGAGTTGGAAGCTGCGAGAGCGTTCGGCATGTCGCCTGCCCAGGTGTTGCGGCGGATCTGGCTGCCGCGCGCCGTCCGCATCGCGCTGCCGACCATTGCCGGCGAGATCGTTCTGCAGTTGAAAGCAACCCCCCTCGCCTTCACCGTGACGGTCATGGATCTCTATGCCGTCGCCTACAAAATCCGTCAGGACACACTCCTGGTCTATGAGCCGCTCCTCATCGTCACCGTCTTCTACGTCTTGCTGACGCTGCTGCTGACCCGTGTGTTCAAAGTCGTCGAATCCCAGGTCCCCGTTCGCCGGTAGAGACGGAAACTCACGGAGCTCCATCGAGTGCGCCGGGGTTTTCAACGAAAATCGCGGCGGTTTTCGCGGATTTCCAGCGCAAACCCTCGGTATTTGCCGCCTATCGCGCACCGGCTCGCATAAGGTCACCAATAGACCACAAAGGAAGAGGCTCGCATGTCCCCCAAAGCATCGCTCTCCATCGCCGATCCCGAGAGCTGTGTTGCCGGCCCTCTCGCGGATCTGCGCTGGCGTTGCGAGACGCTTGCGGTCGATGGCGGCCTCGTCATCGACCCGACCACCAGAGCCATCGCACCCAACATTTCGATGTCGGTCAATAACGCGCTTACCCCCGGCGACGGCGCCTTTTCGGCCGACGGCGTCTGCGACCTGACGGCGCTGCCCTATCTTTACGCCCGGTGGACGAACCCCACAGTACGTCAACTGGAGCAGCGTATGGCGGCGCTCGAGGGAACGGACGACGCGCTCGCGACGGCATCCGGGGTCGCGGCGATTGCGGGCACCTTCCTCACGCTCCTCAGGAAGGGCGATCACCTGATCGTCAGCGACGTCTGCTACGCTGGCGCCAACGAGTTGGCGCGCCGTATCCTGCCCGACTACGGCATCGAGGTGACCGCCGTCAACATGTCGCGCCTTGACGAGGTCGCAGCCGCCTTCCGGCCCAACACACGGCTCGTCCATTGCGAGAGCCCCTGCAACCCGATCCTGCGGCTGACGGACATCGCCGCAGTGGCGGGCCTCGCCCATGACCGGGGTGCGCTCGTCTCAGTCGATTCGACTCTGGCAACGCCGGTAGCGACCCGGCCGGCAGCCTTCGGCGCGGATATCGTCATCCATTCCCTGACCAAGTTCATCAACGGCCATGGCGACGCGCTCGGCGGCATCGTCTGCGGGAGCAAGGCGCTGGTGGAGAAAATCCGCTCCCGCGCCGGAGTCTATCTCGGCGCGTCGCTCTCGGCACAGAGCGCCTGGCTGATCCTGCGCGGCATCGACACGCTTTTCCCGCGAATCCGCACCATATCGCAATCCGCCGTGCGGCTGGCGGAATTCCTCTCGACGCATCCAATGGTCCGCGGCGTCATGTATCCGGGGCTCGAGACCCATCCGCAGCACGCGCTCGCCAAGCGCCAGATGCAGGTCTTCGGGGGCATGATCACTTTCCGGACGGCTTCGCAGCACGCGGTTGCCGCTCGGCTCGCCGAGAAGCTCAAGGTTGCTCACTACGCCTTTTCTCTCGGCCACCAGCGCAGCATCGTCGTGCTCCTCGACACAGACGAGATGATGAAGTCGACCTATGGCCTCGAAGGCGCGCAGCTCGAAGACTACCGCGCATTTGCCGGAGACGGCGTCTTCCGGCTTTCGGTCGGCCTCGAGGCCATCGAGGACCTGATCGAGGATTTCGACCAGGCGCTCAGCCCCTGAACCGCGAGAGAATGAAGAAGGGAAAGTTGCGGACATGAAGAGCATACGCGTCCTCGACGGCGGCATGAGCCGGGAACTGATCCGGTTGGGCGCCGAACTACGGCAGCCCGAATGGTCGGCTCTGGCGCTGATCGAAACACCCGACATCGTGCGCCGGGTGCACGAGGAGTTCATCGAGGCCGGTGCGGACATCGTGACGACCAACAGCTATGCCCTGGTGCCATTCCATATCGGTGAGGAGCGCTTCCGCTCGGACGGCGCCTCGCTGGTCGATCTTGCCGGCAGGCTCGCGCGCGCCGCGGCGGATGCCGAAACCGGGCGCGAGATCCTCGTTGCCGGCTCGCTTCCGCCGATCTTCGGCTCCTACGAGCCCGAGCGCTTCAACCCCGGTCGGGTGCAGGGCTATCTCGCCGTGCTCGTCGAGAACCTGGCGCCTCATGTCGACGTCTGGCTGGGCGAAACGCTAAGTCTGATTGCGGAAGGGGAAGCCGTTCGCTTGGCCGTCGAAGGCACCGGCAAGCCGTTCTGGATTTCCTTCACTCTGGCGGATGATGCAAAGGCACTCGGACGGGATCAACCGAGGCTTCGATCCGGTGAACCGGTGGCGGAGGCAGCAGCTTGGGCGGCTGCTTCCGGCGCCGCCGCACTTCTCTTCAATTGCAGCCGACCGGAGGCGATGGCGAAAGCGGTCGAGGTTGCCAAGCGCATCCTGCGCGAAAACGCTGCGACGATCGAGATCGGGGTCTATGCAAACGCTTTCGAGGAGGACGAGGATGATGGCGCGGCCAACGAGACCCTGCACGGCACGCGGGAAGACCTGACGGCGGAGCGCTATTCCCGCTTTGCCTGCGAGTGGGCCGAAGCCGGCGCGACCCTCATCGGCGGCTGCTGCGGCATCGGCACGCAGCATATTCATCGCCTTGCATCGGGGCTTAAGTAATTGCCGGGCAGTTCAGGCCTTATGTTCTGACAGGATCCGAATGACCTCGCCATCGGTCAACTGCTCGAAGTCGCCGTAGAAGTAGCCGATCGCGCCGAACATCCTCGGCTGCAGCGGGCAGACGACCTCGTCCGCCTCCTTCTTGATTTCCGCGACCGCGCCTGGCGGAGCGACCGGAACGGCGACGACGATTCTCGCCGGTTTCTTAGCCTTCAGCCCGATAACGGCGGCCCTGACAGTCGCGCCGGTCGCGATCCCGTCATCGATGATAATAACCACGCGCCCCTCGGTCTCTGCAGGCGGGCGATCACCGAAATACAATCGTCGCCGACGCTCGATCTCGGCGAGTTCCCTTTGACAGACGCCATCGAACTCAGCGTCCGATATGCCGGCGAGGCGGATCGTCTCCTCGTTGCGCACGATCGCCGGCTTGCTGCCGTCGATAACCGCGCCCATGGCGAGTTCCGGCTGCCAGGGAACCCCGATCTTGCGCACGAGCAAGAGGTCAAGCGGTGCGCCCAGATGGTTCGCGACCTCGGCCGCGACCGGCACGCCGCCGCGCGGCAGAGCGAGCACGATTACGTCCTGGCCGCGATAATGGTCGAGCGCCATTGCCAATTGCTGTCCCGCTTCCGAACGATTGGAGTAATGCACGTTCCTACCCCTCTTCCTGTTTCCTGCCCTTTCGTGCGCAGTGGCTAGCGAACCAGTCCGCCGCGGCCGCGATGACCGCATCAAGCGCGCCCGGCTCCGAGAACAGATGGGTTGCGCCTGGGATGATCTGCAGCTTCTTCGGGCCGGAGAGCATGGCCAAGGCCGCCCGGTTCAATCCGAGAACGTCATGATCGCGCCCGCCGACAATAAGAAGCGTCGGCGTCCTGACCTCTTCAAGTACAGGCGTTGCAAGGTCCGGGCGGCCGCCCCGCGAGACCACGGCAAACACCCGATCCCCAAGTTCCGCGGCCGCCGAAAGCGCCGCCGCTGCGCCGGTGCTCGCCCCGAAAAGCCCGATCGGCAGCCCGCGGGTAGTCTGCGTCGTTTCGGTCCATGCGCAAGCCGAGACCAGCCGTTCGGTCAACAGCCGGACATCGAAGACATTGGCGCGGTCCGCAGCCTCGCGGTCGCTCAGAAGGTCGAAAAGCAAAGTGGCGAATCCCTGGCGTCGCAACGCTTCGGCGACATAACCATTCCGTGGACTGTGGCGGCTCGAGCCGCTGCCATGCGCGAATACGATTATGCCCCGAGGCTCCTTCGGCAGCCGGAGACTGCCCGGCAAGCCGTTCGGCGAAACCTCGACTTCAATTACATCCGGTCGATCTACGGCCATGGGGATCGATCCTGAACATTCTGTTCAGAAGCCCCGATTATAACCGATAATCGTGCCTTTTGATGTCGCGCCGCCTTTGATCGGCCGCTCCGGACATGGTCATCGAAGCACTCTCGTCAAGAGGCGCGCCTCTGGCTATATTGGCCATCCCGACGGAAACCGCCTACAGCTATCAGACGCGCAAAGTTCGCTGTAAATTGCTGCATGTCTCCCGAGGCGTTTTAGTGAGACAGTCAGTACGTCTGTTGAGACCGTAGACCGCATGGGAATTCCGGGGCTTCAGGGGTGCCGCCGTCGGACGAGACGTTGTGCAGGCGCTGTCAGGGAGGCGTGCGACGATGATCGAGTTCAAAATGCCGTCTCTCGTGGCCGACATCGGGCCTGCGATGCTGGTCGAATGGTTCAAGCAACCCGGCGACCGCGTCAGGCGCGGCGATGTCATCGCCCTGGCAGAGACGCAGGAGGGCGCGGTCGAGATCGAAGCATTCGACGAAGGCGTTCTCGGCGAACAGCGTGTCCAACCAGGGAAAGAAGTACCCGTCGGAACCGTTCTGGCAACGATCTTCAATGCCGATGAGCCGGCCCCGTCCCGCCGCGCCGGCAAGCCGAAGAAGATCGTAGGGCGGCCTTATGCGCGGCGCGGTTCCATCCATCTCCCGATTGTTCCGGCGCGTTCCACGCAACACGCGCCCGCCACGCGACATGAACGGGAACCCACACGGGAAGACGCGAAACGCGCCGACAGGAACGCCCGCGGTCGCGGGGTGCTCCAAGAGGCGACCAATGCGGCCTTGGTCCGCTCGCATCGCGATGTCCCACATTACTGGGTCACACATGCAATCGACGCCACACCCCTTCTCGACTGGATGGAGGCTGAGAATGCTGGCCGGCCCGCCGAGGCGCAGCTCGCCTACACTGCTCCGCTGATGAAGGCTGCGGCGCTGGCATTGAGGGAGGTGCCGGAACTCAACGGCTTCTTTGAGGGCGCCGCCTTCCGACCGGCCAAGGCCGTGCACTTGGGGCTTGCTGTTCCTGTTCGCCGCGGCGGACAGGCCGCGCCGGCAATACACGATGCGGACTTAAAGAGCGTCGACGAGATCATGCGTGCAATCACGGACCTTGAGCGTCGCGCCCGGTTAGGGCGGTTGCGCAAATCGGAGGTGGCCGAAGGCACCGTTACCATGAGCAATGTGGCCGAGGGCAATGCTGACTACTTCTTTCCGCTCATCTTCCCGCCGCAGGTGGCGATCATCGGCTGCGGCACGCCAGGTGCTCGCCCGTGGGTTTTTGGCAATTCCGTGGTGGTCCGCCGGATGATCCCGGTCACGGTTGCCGGCGACCACAGGGTCAGCCATGCACGCCACGCCGCGGAGTTCCTGGCGCGCCTGTCCGAGCTCGCCTCCAATCCTGAGACCCTCTGAGAGACAGGGGGGCCAAGCCGCACTGCATCCGATCTCGGATCACCTGCGCCGATAAGACGCGCGGAGCTGCATGGCGACATGCCTTAGGCGGGAGGCGGATCGGGCTTTGCCAGGCCGCCGAGATCGGGTTCGCCGCAACGACTGAGGATCACCTCGCGCACGGCGTCGCGCAGTTGCAGGACAGCTGCGAAATCCGTACCGGCCGGCGAGACCGCCTCGAATATTTCGATGCTGAGCGATGCGCGTCTAGGAAACCATTGTTCGCCCCGCAGCATGGACCTCGTACCCCGGATGACGCCTGGAAGAACCTTGAGACCCGCCTCCGCGGCTACCTTGAAGGCGCCGAGATAGAAGCCGGCGAGGCCCTCCCTGCGGGTGAACGTGCCCTCGGGGAAAACGGCGAGAACCCGCCCTTGGCGCGCCAGATCCGTCAACGACCTAGCATCCTGCAGGCTTGCGGACACATCATAGCGCTCAACGAAGGGGATGCCCAGGCGCCGCAGCAATAGGCCCGTGAGGAATTGCCGTGCAAGCTCCCTCTTGGCCACGATTGCCGGCTCGCCCGGAAGAACCGCGGCGAGGACGAACACGTCCATGTAACTCGCATGATTGAAGGCGAGCATCACACCCTCTTTCGGGATCCGGTTGATGCCGGCGGATGCAACCGGGACACCCATGGCGGCAAGCGCGGCGCGCGCAATCCCTCTGACGGCGCGCCAGCGCCAGGAGAAACGCGGGATCAACAGCACCGCGAGCGACCCCGCCGACAGCGCCACGCCAAGAACCGCCCACCACCAGACGGCATAGACCGTATCCCGGGCAAGCCGCGCGAACCGCCGGATCTGCGCGCCAATGCCGAGCAGGATCAATCCCGACAATTGCACCGAAAAGGCGCGCCGGGCCCCTCCGATGCGGTCGCTCTCGAAGAGCGTCTTCGCAGTGCCGCGGCGAAGCTTGCCGCTGGGCGTCTTCGGCACCGATTGCGGCGGCACCAGCAGCACCTCGTCGGGAGGACCGCCGGAAATGGCGGCGGTCGCCGCGACCACGCGCTCCTCGATTGCCGCGCGCGCATGCGTATCGGTCTCGGCGGTCTCCGCGACGACGACCACCCGCTCGGTGCCTGAGGCACGGTCCGCTGTGCCGAAGGCCGCCACGCCTCCCTTGCGGATTCCGGGAACCGCCGCCACCGCCTCTTCGATCTCCTGTGGGTAAAGGTGGCGGCCGGCACGGATGATAATGTCCTTGACGCGGCCCGTGATGAACACGTCGCCGCCCGTCATATAGGCGCGATCGCCGCTGTCGAGCCAACCGTCATGAAAGAGCGCGCGCGTCTTCTCTTCGTCGCGGAAATAGCCTGCCGTCGTGGAGGGGCCGCGAAATTCGAGCCGACCCTCCCGCCGCTCACCAAGTTCCCGGCCAGCTTCATCGACGATGCGGATTTCGTGGCCTGACAATGGCTGGCCGCAGGCGACGACTTCAAGCGCAGGATTGTCCGCACGCGCCATCTCGGCCACGCCGCGTCTGCTCAACGCGTCGCGATCCACCCGATCGATGAGGGGTGGACGTGAGAGCGGCGGGAATGCAAGACCGACGGAACATTCCGCAAGTCCATAGACAGGAGCCAGCGCCTCCGCCGCCAAGCCGAAACGACCGAAACGGTCGCTGAACCGACGGAGTGTACCAGCACGCACCGGCTCGGCTCCGTTGGCGATCATGCGCACCGAACCGAGGTCGAGCCCGTCGATGGCTGCGTCCGGGATCTTGTTCAGGCAGATCTCGAAACCGAAATTCGGAGAGGCCGACAGTGTCGCTTTGTAACTGTGCATCGCCCAAAGCCAGCTTTGAGGACGCGAGAGGAAGCTCAAAGGCGACATCGCATAGAGCGGGGCGCCATAGTACAGGCAACCGAGCCATGCGCCGATCAGGCCCATGTCGTGGTAGAGCGGCAGCCAGCTTACGAACACATCGCCCGAGCCTGCACGCATCGCATCGCCCATAGCGCGAATATTTGCCAGCAGATTGGAATGGCTGAGCACCACTCCTTTCGGGTCGCCCGTGCTGCCGGATGTGTATTGAATGAGCGCCGTCATGGCGGGGTCGCCGCGATGAGCAAGATCCGGCTCCGGCGCCAACTCCTCCAGATCCCCAACGCATTCAACCGAATTTAGCGCGTCCACCAGCGCCTTGAGCAAGCCGGCAAGCCGGCGTCCTTCGGGCAAGGTGATGAGCAGAGAGGCGCCCGCATTGCCGAGAATCCCGGCCTGCCGACGCACATGCTCCTCGAGTTGCGAAGGCCGCGTTGGCGGATAGATGGGCACGGGAATGGCGCCGGCATACAGGATGGCGAAGAATGCGACAAAGAAGTCGAGGCCGGTCGGGAGCATCAACGCGACCCGATCCCCGGGCGCGACACCGCGAGCTACGAGCCCGCCAGCAACCCGGCGCGCACGCCTGCCGAGGTCAGCATATGTGAGAGCGCCGAGCGGGGTGGTCTCGTCCTCCAGCACGGTAACATGCAGCCGCTCGGGATGCCGCGTCTCGTGCCATTCCAACACCTCGACCAACGTGCGCGCCTCGATGGCAGCCGGGACGGTCGGAAGCATTGCGGACAACGGTACGCCGTGAGCGCGTCGCTTTCCTTCCGGTTGAGCCCGCTCCAGTGCCCGCTCAAGATCGGACACGGTTTCGGCTTCGGCCATGGCGCGCGCTGGTAGCCTCACATGAAGGGCGCGCTCAATCCGCAAGGCCAACTCGGTTCGACCGAGACTATCAATGCCGAGATCACGCTCGATCCGGCTCAATGGAGCAACGTCGATCGAATGGGCCTGCTGCGGGTGCAACTCGCGCAGGAATCCCGTTACGATCGCAAGCAAGTCGCGAGCGCGCGCATCCTGCCTGTCAACTGCGGCAGGTGAAATCGGCTGCCCAGTTTTCTTCGACATGGACAATTACAATAGCGCATTGCGAAACGATCGTCTTCCTGCACCGCACGCTGCGTCAGAATCCGTTGCCGAACGTGGGGGGAGGCGTGAAGGCCGAAAAGCCAAGGATCGGGGCATCGCAGCGCCGATCGAATTTCGTGGGCGGTTGGCGCCGTATACAGTTCGGATCCGTCTGGTAGGCATATCCCGACAGGCTGACGTACCGGCTGGTCTGCATGCACCCCGCCACCACCACGCAGGCAAAGGCGGCCGCGAAAAAAGTCTTCATGAAGGGCTCCTTTCGAACCGAGCCGCATCCTTTTGAGATATGCCAATCGCCGCGCCGACGTGGTCTTTTACGCCGTTGATGATCCGAGGCGGACAGGAAAGGTGCGCCTCCCGACGCGAGCAGGAAAATATAGCCCTTCCGGCCGGTTTCGGCTCTAACCAGAAAGGGTTCGGCGCGGTCATGATTTTGGGCTAAGCCTCACGCCACCGACAGCCAGGATAGGCAGAACCGGCCCTCTTTGCGTCGTTCAACCCCAATGCCAGAGGGCTCGCATTCACGCTCCTTCTGCCGCCGAGCCATGACTTCGCCGTGGAGCTACCTGATTGCAATTGCGCATGGAGCCGCGGACGTAAGGAACCGTCGCCGCTTAGAACCGGGGGCGTCGTGACGCAAACAGACGCGCAAAAGGAGATCCCGTTGCGCATTGAGGCCAGTAGTCCCGTTACGAATAGCTGTGATCGCCGGAGAAGAGATCATTCAGCTTGTAAGCCACCTCGGTCCGGTTCGTCGCCTTCAGCTTCTTCATGATGTTGCGGATGTGAACCTTGACCGTGCTCTCGCGAAGATTGAGTTCGTAGGCGATGATCTTGTTCGCCTTGCCCTTGCGCAGCGCCTGAACGACTTCCGCTTGGCGCAGAGTGAACATTCCCGCGAGCGGTGCCGGCTCCTGTTTACCTGTCTCGATCAGATGGCGAACGGCAAGAATGCTGCTGGCCGGTACGAAAGTGCCTCCCGCAATCGCCAGTCCGATTGCTTCGATGCAGACCTCCACGCCGACCGACGTCGGGATGTAGCCGCGTGCCCCCGATTCCAGCACTCTCAAGATCTGGGCGATCTCGTCGCTGTCCGAGAGGACCACGACGGGAACCGGCCGAAACTCGGAAGAGAGCTTCGAAATCTCCACGCTGATCTCGGAGAGCTTTCGCGCTCCGATGTTGAGGAGGACGGCGCCGACGGACGATTGAACGGACTTTTTCTCGCGCCATTCGTCGATTGAACCGAAGGCTACAACATCCATACCGAGCCCATGATTGATCAACGTCCTCGCCAGGCATTCGCGATCGAGCGCCCTGCTGTCCAGGAGGACGAGGCAACGTTTGCCTGCCTGTTGATCCTGGGTCTTATCCCTCTCCTCGCCCTCTCTTGAACCATTCGCACCCGGCGGATCCTGTGTAAACACAGACACTTTCTCAAACATCGAAACAGATGAAGCCATCATATAGTCCCCTTATCAAATGGACGCCAATGAGCAAAAACAGCGGCTCATATGAGATGCAAAACCAAAGTGGAAATACGAAAAGTACTTATTAATAACTAATACCTTCGAGTTATTGTCCAGCTACAAAGTGAGTATACCTTGTGCGCAACAATGGTATTCGAAAAATTGACATCCGATAATCTAATAGAACTTCTCCTAAAAATGAAGTGGTATTAACAAATATCCTCGAACTCTAGCATTTATCACAGTGAACGGATATCACCCCGGCGGCCTTGTCGCACCAGAACGTTGTCTTCACTTGAAAGTGATCGCGCTATGGATGTGTGAGGTAAACCCTCCTGCCGCGCGCCGACAAGCTCCGCAGAGCAACTGTTGCTCAAGTTCGGTGATCGGCGCCGCGCTCGCTGCTTCCGGCGACGCAGTCAAGATGAAGGCACGATTGCGCCGTGGATACCTCAGTGGGATAAGGCAACTCATCCCGGACTATTCTTATGCGGTAAAGACGTCTTGAATCTAACCTCTGCAAACAAATAGGAACTACATCTGTTACCTTGAACAACGAACTATTTTGGTCGTTTTTTTAACAGATCAATTATAGTAGCTTTCATTTGTCGGGTTTGATTTGCTTCCGTTTCGTTCGTCAGAGGAGGGCGACGGAGCAGAAGCCCAGGTCAACAAGGTGCTTGAGGGCAAGGCCATGAACTCATCAGGCCCAGGGGATGGAGACGAATATACGGCGCCCGCTCGCCCACTGAGGTTGCGTACTGCTGGTGCGTTGCTTAGTGCAAATGACCAGAGGCGCGCATCGGAGCAACCGTTCGTCATCATCGACAAGCGCGAACTCAGGCGGGAGTGCCTAGCCCAGAACATCGCCGCAGAGAAGCGCTACGGCTACGTGCTCACCTACGGCTCAGCCGCAGAGTGGGCAAAACAACGAACGAACTATCCGGCTCCCTTCGCCGCGCTCCTATGCGTTGCGGATAGGAAGATCGACGAGCCGGATCTGGAACAGGAGATTCGCGCGCTCGTCTGCGAACTCGCGCCGGCCCCTTTGATCCTGCTCGCCGATAACGACGAACTTACCGAAATCCTGAAGGCGCTGGAGTGTGGGGTTAAGGGCTACATCCCTTCTTCGGTCGGCATCAATGTCTGCCTGGAGGCAATCCTGCTTTCCGTCGCAGGCGGGATTTTCGTTCCGGCCAGCAGCGTCTTTGCGATGCGTCACCTGTTCGAAACCAGCGTCGCCGCGCGTCCTTTTGCCGGCATCCTCACTGACCGGCAGGTCGAGGTGGCCGAGGCTTTGCGGCGCGGAAAGGGCAACAAGATGATTGCTCACGAGCTCAACCTCCGCGAAAGCACGGTCAAGGTGCATGTCCGTAACATCATGAAGAAAATCAACGCGACCAACAGGACGGAAGTGGCTTACAAGATAAACGATCTCTTTCCCGATGATCCTTCGGCCGACGGGCCGAACGGCACCCGCACCTGAATCTCAGCCCCGCCTTCTGGCGCGCCTTAGCCCCAGGTTTAACGGCATTCAGAGCGCCACGCGCCTTCTCAGGCGCGCGTGCGCCCACTGTGGCACTTGAATGGCTGCATCAGTTTTCTTCGAATCGAAGCCGATTTAAGGAGACCTCAGTTTTCTCCGATAAGGCCCCTGATTTCTCCCACCTTCTCCATGCAGCCCTGCTCATCACCGGCTTCGGCCATCTTGCGGGCCTCCGCCATGAGCTCGCTTGGCCTGTCGCCGATATCAGTTGAACGTGTAACCTCCTCCTGGTGAGGCGTAATCGATTTCGTCTGGGTATCAGTCGATCCTGTCGTTTCAGCTCCGACGCTTTTCTTCTGTTCGCCTGCCAGGACCTCCTCCTGATGCTCCGTGGTTGGCGCGCCGCTGGCGGGTGCACCCGTTTCCGCCGTAGCAATGGCTTGCTCGAGCTTCTGGAGGTCTTGGCGGCAGTCCGCGAATGCCGGCGCTGCCATTAGAATGGGCAGGACGGCAGCTGCTGTGAAGCGTTTCATCATTCTCTTGGCTCCCTGATTAGGGACGCAACGCATCCGGTTACACCCGTGCAGCAAAACAAAGCTCTACACGAAGTGTTCCGTGTAGATGACTGATTTGGCGCATTCTGGCGGGAACCAGCCGCGGGAGCGACGTGCACACCAACGCTGGCGGCAAGCAGTGCTTCGCACTGTCGCAAGGGGCACCCTGTCAGCGCCGATGCGCGCCGACAGGGTTCTCAAGCTCGCTGGCAGATCAGCTCGCAAGTGCTCCCGATTTCTTTGCAATCCAGCTGGCAACATAGTCCATCAAGGCTGGCGACAGGCAGTCATAGGGCTCTAACCCGAGCTCCCTCAATCGGGCCCGGATGCTGTCCATACGGCTGGGATCGACGCCCGATTCTATAATGGAGGACACGAAGGCCGCAAAGCCGGGCGGAGCCCAGCCCGACTCCTGGAAGCGCTCGGGATGAATGAAGTCCAGCCCTTGGAATGCATGCTCTCGCTCCACCGGTCCGTACATGTGAACGCCGCATTCCCTGCAGGCGTGCCGCTGAATGAGGGCGGAGGGATCGACCACTTGCAGCTTATCGCCGTTTTCAAGCACCGTCACCTTGTCATGCGGGACGACCGCGACAACGGAGAATGTTGCGCCCTCCGGCTTCCAACACTTCGTGCAGCCACAGGCGTGATTGTGGGCGATCTGCCCTTCGATCCTTACCTTCACCGGCCTGTCCGTGCAGGCACAGACAAGCGTGCCCCCCTGAAAGTCGGGGCGCCCCTGCTTCACGCCGCTGTCGACAGCCGGATGAATGCGAATTGAGCTTTCCATTGCTTATCCTCCCTGTTGTACCGAAGCCGTCTCGACGTGGCGAAGCTTCGGCTTCTTCGATTGCTGGCGGTTTTACGCTCAGTAGACGACGACGCTCCTGATGCTCTTGCCGGAATGCATTAGTTCGAAGCCCTTGTTGATGTCGTCGAGCGGCATCGTGTGGGTGATCATCGGATCGATCTCGATCTTGCCCTCCATGTACCAGTCGACGATCTTCGGCACGTCGGTGCGGCCGCGCGCGCCGCCGAAGGCGGTGCCCATCCAGGTGCGGCCGGTGACGAGCTGGAACGGCCGCGTCGATATCTCCTGGCCGGCGCCGGCAACGCCGATGATCACCGACTTGCCCCAGCCGCGATGCGATGCTTCGAGCGCCTGGCGCATTACCTTGACGTTGCCGGTGCAGTCGAAGGTGTAGTCGGCGCCGCCGATCTGGTCGGCGCCGCGCTTCGTCAGGTTGACGAGATAGGGAACGATGTCGTCGCCGACCTCGCTCGGATTGACGAAGTGGGTCATGCCGAACTTCTCGCCCCAGGGCTTCTTGTCGTTGTTCAAATCGACGCCGATGATCATGTCGGCGCCGGCAAGGCGAAGCCCCTGGATGACGTTCAAGCCGATGCCGCCGAGACCGAAGACGATCGCCGTCGCGCCGATCTCCACTCGTGCGGTGTTGATCACCGCGCCGATGCCGGTGGTCACCCCGCAGCCGATGTAGCAGATCTTGTCGAAGGGGGCGTCCGGGTTGACCTTGGCGACGGCGATCTCCGGCAAGACGGTAAAGTTCGCAAAGGTCGAACAGCCCATATAATGATGGAGTTTCTCGCCGCCCATCGAAAAGCGCGATGTGCCGTCCGGCATCAAGCCCTGGCCTTGCGTGGCGCGGATGGCGGTGCAGAGATTGGTCTTGCGCGAGAGGCAGGAGGGGCAGGCGCGGCATTCCGGCGTATAGAGCGGGATGACGTGATCGCCTTTCTTCACCGAGGTGACGCCAGGACCGACGTCGACGACGATGCCGGCCCCCTCATGGCCGAGGATGGCCGGAAACAGCCCTTCCGGATCGGCGCCGGAGAGGGTGAAGTCGTCGGTGTGGCAGATGCCGGTCGCCTTCACCTCGACGAGCACCTCGCCGGCCTTCGGCCCTTCGAGTTGCACCGTCATCACTTCCAAGGGTTTGCCGGCCTCCCGGGCAACGGCAGCGCGTACGTCCATGTCTCCATCCTCCCTTGAACATCATCTCCACCGGGACTGGTTCACTCGGAAGAACTCCAACAGCGGCGGCTCCCGGATACGGATGAGCTGCCGGCACTCTCATTCCGTCATCATCTCGTCCTGCTCATTGAGAAGCGGAACACCGTACGAGAGCAAGAGCTTGTTGATCTCCGCCTGATTGTCCCTGATGAAGGTATTAAGTGTGCGTTTCCACTCCTGATCGGACGGGCGCACACCCATCGTGATCCGATAGGTCATGCGCGATCCGCCGTTCTCCTTGGTCAAGGGCACGATCGCCAGCTCGACCGCCGACTTGCGGGCATAATATCCGGCCATCGGCCCCCAGATCACTGCGGCGTCAATTGCGCCGGCCGTCATGTCACGGATCATCATTTCAGCCATCGACGGCGCTATGCGCGTGTCGACGACGAGTGGATAGATCTTCGCTTTGCGCATCAGTTTTGCTGCTGCCATGTTCGCGGAGGGAGGCGTTCCGTGGACCACGCCGATCCTCTTATCAACGAGCCTCGGGTCAGCCAGCGTTTCCACGCCGGCAAGGTCGCCATCCTTCCTGTAAAGCAGAACATAGGAGGAGCGATAATAAGCGTTGGTGTTCTGGACGAGTTCGTCGCCTTGCGCATAGCCCATGATGACGTCGCAGCGAATTGCGCCGAGTGTATTGCGCACAAAGCCAGGAATTGAAGGGAACCAGGTGTAGGCTACAGAGCTCCTTCCCGTCCCGGCCGCGACCATCTCAGCGAGCTTGTTCTCGAATCCTTCCCCGCTCTCATCGGAGAAGGGCATGTTGGACGGGTCGGCGCAGACCCGCAGCGTATCCGTGTCAACCAGTTCGCCAGCAGCACCGAGGCCCGCGGTCTGCGAATGTACTTGGAGCGGCATCAGCGCGGCCAAAGTCATGGAGATGAGGGCTGTCCTGCAAGGCCAATGGGCAGGGTCTCGCATGTCATCCACCCATACATGACGCTTCATTGGCCGTCGCCGCTTCGGGCTTGTCCGCCTTCTTGGGCGGCCGACCTCGGGGCGCAGCCTCGACGGCGCGGGCGCGCAGGTAGATATAGAGGTCATCGAGGTAACAGTAGACATTCTTGTTTTCGCCGAAGGCCGGCATGACAGATTCCTTGCCGCCGCTGGTTCTCTTGCGTCCTTCAGCTACGATCGAAAGGAACGTCCCGTAATCTATGTTCTTCATCGATGTGGTGAGGGCCGGAGCATAAGAGGATCCGACGCCGTCGGGTCCGTGGCAGACATGGCAATCGGCATGATAGCGGCGATACCCGCTGAACGTGTACCAATCGACGACGCCGTTCTCGATCTTGAACGTGGGATTGCCTTCGGCGTCGAAATGCTTCCCGTCTTCCTCCTTGACGCTGGCTGCCTTTTCCTTGGTGTCTTCGGCCCGGGCAGGGCTGGTCGCACAGGCAATAAGGACTGCGGCAAGCGCCGAAATGATGAAGCCTGGTGACATTCACAACCTCTCTCTCCTCCCGCCACGCGCCATTTTTCCAGTTGGCTGCGGCACGAGATTCTTGTCTGGAGGAACGGAGAGCCCGGTGCCTTGCTGTTACGTTTGGTCCGGGCTCTCTTTTCGGTAGCGGTCTGTCACCCGTCATCAATCCGGCAGGCCGAATACCGTCAACTGCCCGCCAAGCGTCGTGTAGTCGGCCAATGCGGCGTAACCGCCGACAGCACCCAATCCTGCCGTGGCGATGCGTTCGCTTTCCTCGGTCGGGGCTCTCTCACCGGCTACGGCCTCCTGCCAGGCTGCTGCACCTTCGGCGCCGAGAAGACCGCCGGCCAGGCCGATGCCTGCCCAGCCGCCAACACCCGACAGAACAGCAATGTACTGCTTGCCGCCGTGTTCGAAGGTGTTGATGTTGCCGATGATGCCGGACGGAGTCTTGAACCTGTAAAGTTCTTTTCCCTGCGTATCCACCGCCTTGATGTAGCCTTCAAGCGTGCCGTAGAAGATGACATCGCCATCCGTCGCGAGCGCACCTGACCACACGGAGAACCGCTCCGGTATCGACCAGACGATCTCACCCTTAGCCGCATCCCAGGCAATGAAATTACCCATACCGCCGTGGCTGTTGGGCGTGGGGTACATGTTCACGGTCGCGCCCACATAGGCCTGGCCGGCCGTGTAGCTGACCCTATAGGGCTCGTAATCCATGCAAACATGGTTGGTCGGCACGTAGAACAGTTTCGTCTTCGGCGAGTAGGTCGCCGGTTGCTGGTCTTTCGTTCCGAGAGCTGCCGGGCAGACACCCGTGGTGTTGACGTCCTCACCGTTATGTTCGGTTGAGTACTGGTCCACGACCTGCGGACGTCCGTACTGCTCGCTCTTCGGATCCATCACGACCTCGGTCGCCCAGTTCACCGTCGGATCATACTTCTTGGCCACCAGAAGCTCACCCGTTGAACGGTCGAGTGTGTAGGCAAAGCCGTTGCGGTCAAAATGCACCAGCACGTCCTTTGGTTGCCCCATGATTTCCATGTCGTCGACAAGGATCATTTCGTTGACGCCGTCGTAGTCCCATTCGTCGTGAGGCGTCATCTGATAGGCCCATTTGGCCATACCTGTGTCGGCGTCGCGGGCGAAGATCGTCATCGACCAGCGGTTGTCGCCGGGTCGTTGGTTCGGGTTCCAGGTCGAGGGGTTCCCGGTGCCATAATAGATGAGGTTGAGTTCCGGATCATAGGCGTACCAGCCCCATGTCGTTCCGCCACCCGTCTTCCATTGCTCACCTTCCCAGGTGTTCATCCCGGAGTCCTTGCCCACCGGCTTGCCGAGGTGCGTCGTCTTCTCCGGGTCGATCAGCGTTTCTGAATCGGGCCCCGTCGAATATGCCCGCCAGGCCCGCTTGCCATCACTCAGATTGTAGGCCGTCAGGTGACCGCGGACACCGTACTCGGCGCCGGATATTCCAATGATAACCTTGTCCTTGACCACCATAGGCGCGGACGTGCCGGACTCGGCCAAGCCCCCGTCGGTTTTCTCACCATTCTGGGCTTGCCAAGCCACCTTGCCGGTCTTGGCATCAAGCGCGGTGACCATCGTATCGGCCTGGTACAGGATGATCTTGCCGTCACCATAGGCCACGCCGCGGTTGACGGTGTCGCAGCACATGATCGCAATGACGTTCGGATCCTGCTTTGGTTCATATTTCCAGAGGATCTTGCCGTCGTTCTTGAGATCAAGCGCATAGACGATGTTCGGGAATGGCGTATGCACGTACATAACGTCGCCAATCACGAGTGGACCGCCTTCGTGACCGCGCAGAACGCCAGTGGAGAACGTCCACTTGACTTCAAGGTCCTTGGCATTGTCCTTGTTGATCTGGTTCAATTTCGAATAACGGGTGTTGGCGTAATCGCCCGTGGGCATCGCCCAGTTCTTTGCGTCGGCCGCAAGGGACATCAGTTCGTCATTTGCCAACGCATTCCCGCCAAGCACCGCTGTCAGAAGTCCAGCGGCGGTCATCGGCAGATATGCGAATCTTCCGAGCATGCGCATGTGAAATCCTCCCGATGCTGATATTCACTCGAGTCTCGTCACGAGTCCTCGGGATACCACCAAGACCAGCCCAAGCGTGTTGTGCTTATCCTGGGAGATGCGCCCCCTTCAGTGTGTCTCGGTTACAATTGGATGGGTAGATGGCGCTGCAATTTACCCGTCCTCTTGACCTTGCGACACTCTCGCCGCGCCCAAGAGACAAGCCTTGAAGCTGAAAACCGAAGAAGAATAGGTGATTAGACCAGTTAATGCAAGTTTAAACGCACTAAAAATTGTGCGCCGCAAAATACAAATACTGCTCTGCAGCATGTGTATTTACTGCCACCATTTCGACTCTATATTGCGGTGGTCAGACTTTTTACTACATTAATACGGACGGTCTTGGATTTCGATCCGTATGTGAACTCATCGGAGATTGCGCGGTGACGACTAGAACCCTGCGCGCAGCTGCATTGCTCGCCATCTCATACACCACAACGGCATCGGCAAATGGAAACTACCCGACTGTCGCCGTCGCCGATTACGTTTATGGCTGCATGAAAGCCAATGGCGACACACGCGCCGCACTTGAGAGCTGTTCTTGCTCGATCGACGTTATTGCCTCGATCGTGCCTTATGAGCGCTATGAGACAGCCGAGACGTTCAGAAGCCTGGGACTTGTGACGGGCGAAAGAGGGGCTCTGTTTCGGGAGAGCGCGGCAGCGAAATCCGCCGACACCGAACTGAGACGAGCGCAGGCGGAAGCAGACGTTCGCTGCTTCTGACCCTCGAAAGCAATACCCTCTCGCGGCTTGCAGAGCGGTTACACGGTGTCCGGAAACCTCTGATGAAAATCCAGAAGGAGATCATCGACCGCTGGCGCGTCGCGCAAGTCGCGCGAGAGGCGCACGTCGAAGATGCCATGCACCTGCGCCGGACGCGGTGTCAGCACGATAATGCGATCGGCAAGCAGGAGGGCCTCGCGCAGGTTGTGAGTTACCATCAGAACTGTGGTGGGTCGGGCCTCCCATACCGTCGCCAGGAGACGACGCAGTCTGTCGGCAGTCCGCTCGTCGAGCGAGGCGAAAGGCTCGTCCAGGAAAAGAACCGAGGGCTCTGTGGCGAAAGCGCGTGCCAGGGCGGCTCGTCGCGCAAGGCCAAGGGAAAGCTCCGAGGGATAGAGTGACCGCATCGCCGAAAGGCCCAGGACATCAAACAGCCAGTCCAGGTCCTTGTCCCTGAGCCGCGGGGCAAGCGCAAGACGAACGTTCTGCTCCACCGTGCGCCAAGGGAGCAGCACCGGCTCCTGGAAGACCGCGGCTACGCGGTTGGAGCCGTCCTCGGGCAACTGATAGCTGCCGGAAAACTGCCGATCGAGACCCAACAGGATTCGCAGCGTGGTGGTCTTTCCGCAGCCCGACGGACCTAATAGACAGGCAAATTCACCCTGTCGCACCTCGAAGGAGAGCCCACGCAATACATCGATCATGACCCCCTCGGCCGATCGGAACGTCTTCTCGGCAATGTCGACTTTAAGCGGGGCGACGCCAGCGGGTTGCATGTCGTTCAAAGGGCTGCACCAAAAGGAGTTCAATCAGCAGCATGATGGCCACGAAAGCCAACGTGTATGCAAGGATGGCGGCAACATCGAAAATCTGGAAGTACAGATAGATTTGAAAACCTACCCCACTGGAGCGGCCGAGCAGTTCGACAACGAGCACGATCTTCCAGATCAGTGCAATGCCCGAGCGCGACGCAGCCGCGAAATAGGGCTGCAATTGCGGCATCAGGATGTGGCGGAGATAATCGAGCGGACCCAGCCGATAGACGGTGGCCATTTCCGCGTATCTAAAATCGAGAGCGCGCGCCCCCTCACGCATGGTTACGACCACATTGGGTATCTTGTTGACCGCAACGGCGCCGACCGCGGCCGCCTCCGTCAGGCCGAACCAGATATAGGCGAGCACGATGACGACCAGTGCTGGAAGGTTGAGGAATAGGACTAGCCATGGATTGAAGAAGGTGTCCGCCCGCCGGTGCGTGCCGAGCAGAACACCGATAACCGAACCAAAGAGCATGGCAACGACGTAGGCAGCCGCCACCCGCCAGAGCGTCATCGCCAAGTGATAACCCAGATCACCGCTCGCCGCCTCCTTCAGGAGCACTCGCCAGACCGCAAGCGGTGGCGGGAAAGCGCGGCTTGGCCAGAGGTCGGCCGCCAGGCTCCAAATCAAACCAAGGCCGAGCAGCGAGAGGGCGACCGTGGCCGCCGGCAAGACGGAACCAATCCCCTGCAAGACGATACGCATTCGCCGGTTTGCAGAGGCCCCGTTTGCTGATCCAAGTCCGGCTCTCATGTCTTCAATGCGGCCCAGAAAGTCCCGGGAGCCATTTGAGAAGCCTTGCCGACAAGTCTCTCACCACCAAGGTCGGCGAGGATGGCGTACAGCTTAGCGGCATCCCTCTCTTCATCTGCCAGAGGCCGGTTTGGAATGCCCTCGCGGTAGCGATCGCGCAGCACCTCGAGTTCCCTGCCGTCGGCTCGCACGATAGGGGCCAGACGCTGCCACTCGGTGTCGGAATCGGCCAGAAGCTTCTTGGCCGCTGCGCTCGCTTTGATGAAGCCCATCGCCACGTCCGGATTTTCATTCGCCCATTTTTCGCGAAACACGTATCCGAGCGCCGAGACGGGTCCGGACGCCCCGAGCGCTTCGGCTGCTTCGTGGGCACCGATCAGCCGGCGAAACCCATTCGCTTCGAGCCGCGCGCAGAAATGCCAGAAGTTCAAGACCGCGTCGAGCTCGCCGGAAAGCGCCTTTTCGGACAGCAGGGGCGGTGCACCGAATACGATCTCGCCCTCCTTGGCCAAGTCGATCTTGTGGTCACGTTGTGCAAGCCCCTGGATCAGAAGCCAGCTCTTGTCGAGCGGCCCACCGGCTACGCCGATTTTCTTCCCCACAAGGTCGGGGATGTCGTGAATTGGTGCGTCCTGCCTCACCATGATCGCGCCAACGGCAGTCGAGTATGGCGCGAGCGTGAGGTCCTCGCCCTCCGAACGCTGGCGCGACACCCACAACCAGTCGGAAACGATGACGTGGAGGTCGCCCGCCAGCATGGCTACATTACTGGCGTCTTCGCCGGCGAAATAGACCACCTCCACATCGACGCCGTTGGCCGCATCGAATCGATGGTGTTTGATGGTGTCGAGCTCCCAGTTCACGGTACCGAACTTCAGGACACCCACCCGGACCCGCGCGGAGGGATTTGCAAAGGCAGGAAAGCCCAGAGGACTTATCACGGCCAGCAAACCCACGCCGCAAAACTTGCGCCGCGACATGTTCATTATGCCATCTCCCAGTAGACTTTGCGGCACATTCGAATTTCCCGGCCCTGTCCTGGGAGACGCGTCTCCATGGCACGACCTTCAGCGCCGCGTGGCTTTCGCACCGTTTCGCGATTCCAGTCGGAGCGTATATCAACGAAAGCGAGGAGATTCAAAGGAGCGCCTCCCTGTATCGCACACGCGGAACGGCATCGGTTGGCATCCGTTTACATGCCCCGGGGCATGACAGCTGGCTCCCCGCAAAGCGTTTGGTGGAAAGCCTCGACGAGGATACGCGGGGGACAAACGAGCGTCAATTATTCAGCCAAGCCGCTCCTGACCTTAGTTGCCCGGGTCCACTTGCAACTCCGCAGTTCACTTGACTTGCAGCGCTTCCGCGATCGTCTTGGCCAGCGCGAACAAGCGCTGTTCGATGAGCGTCGGCACTTCGCAGACGAAGGTCAGGGATCGGGCGCGCTCCTGAAAGATCCGAGTCTGAAATGCAAGCCGATTGCTCCGCAGTTCGAGCTCATTCGGATCGGCATCGGCATTTGCGCGCAAGGCATCGACTGCTGAAGCCTCCTGCCGCAATAGCTCCGCCATGTCTCTTTGCCTGTGCGCGTATCGCGCTATGCCGGCGATGACTTGCGAGCGCTCGCGGTTCAGACGATCGAACAGGCCCTGCACGAGCATGGCCATCTGCAGCTCCTTCTCGCCTTCCGGCAGTTTTTCCGCATACTCCCTTATCTTCTGCTGAGCCTCCGGCAGCGGCACGCGACGGGCAGCGAGTTCCGCCACCAAAGCCGAAGTGGCCGCATCCTTGGACCAGTCGGCCGCCGTCTGCGGCAGTTCGGGACCGGCCCAAATCTGACCCAGCGAGAGCGCCGGAACCTTGCGCTGGATACACGGCCAGTCCGGATCGTCACCCTGTGCGGCCAAGGCGGGCCATAAGACAGTCATGGCAACTGCCGCCGCGGGGATGACGCGCGTCAAGGATGACCAACGCATCAGGCATTTCCTCCGGTATCTGGCCTGCGGCCGAGCAATCCCTTCGATGGATCATAGGCGAGGATCGCGCCACCCAAAAACAGCATGGTGACCGTCACCACGACCGCGAGCGATCCCCAGTCAAGCTGTCCATAAAGGGCAAACCGAATTAGCTCGACCGCGTAAGTGAACGGGTTTGCCAGGCAGATCTTGTGGAGGAGCGGACTCGACTCCTGGATTCGCCACAGCGGATAGAGCGCCGGCGAGGCAAAATACATCGGGAAGATCACGAAATTCATGATGCCCGCGAAATTCTCCAGTTGCTTGATCACCGACGACAGGAGCAAGCCGAGGGAGCACAGCATCAATCCCGACAGGAACAACGCGGGCAGAATCAGCAGGTAACCTGTCCATGGCGGTCTGACGTCCCAAAACCAGGCGACGGCCAGAAAAGCATAGACTTGCATGGTTGACACCGTGACGCCGGCGAGCAGTTTGGACGATAGCAGGAACCAGCGCGGAAACGGACTGACCAGGAGAGTCCGCATGTTTCCCATCTCCCGGTCGTAGACCATGGAGAGTGAAGACTGCATACCGCTGAACAACAGGATCATGCCGCAGAGGCCAGGAGTGATGTAAACCTCGTACATCACGTAGGTCTTGTAGGGTGGGATGATCGAGACGCCAAGTACCTGACGGAAGCCGGCGGCGAACACGAAAAGCCACAGCAGCGGACGGACCAGTGACGAGACGAAGCGCTCTCGCTGATTGAGGAATCGAAGCCCCTCCCGGAAAAGTATGCCTTTGAGGCAGACGAAATACTGACCGACCCGGAATCCCCGCTGCGCGTTGGCCGGAATAACATCCGTGACAGATTGCATGGTCATCGATGCATTCCCCCCGCCGAAACCGAAGCGACACCGCTCAGCATAGCGAAAGCCCCGCTTATGTTGGCGGCGCCACAGCCTCGGACGACCTCGTCGACCCTGCCGTCGGTGAGCACGCGGCCCTTGTCGAGTATGACCACGTGATCGCTGTCCTCGACCTCATCGATAAGATGGGTCGCCCAGAAGACGCTGATCCCCTCGGTACGCACGAGCTCACGGATGGTGGCAAGAATCTCGGCGCGCGACTGTATGTCCAGCCCCACGGTCGGCTCGTCGAGCAGCAGCAGCGGCGGCCGATGGAGTAGCGCGCGCGCAATTTCGATGCGACGCATCTGGCCGCCGGATAGGCTTCGTGCCTTGTCGTGCAGGCGGTCGATCATGCCAGTTTGAGCAAGCAGCGATTTGATCCGCGACAGAGCCTCGGCTCGCCCGATGCCGTGCAGCGATGCGTGATAGGAGAGATTTTGGTCGACGCTGAGATCGAGATCGAGCGTACGTGCCTGGAATACGATGCCCAGCCGACGCAGCGCCTCACCCGGCTCCCGGCTGACATCATGGCCGAAAATGCGAATCGTCCCGTGGGGCGTGTCGTAGAGATTGCTGATCAACGAGAACAGTGTCGTCTTGCCGGCACCGTTGAGGCCGAGCAGGACGGCGAAGCGGCCGGGCGCGACTGAAAAGGAAACGTCAGCCAGAGCCCGCTTCTCGCCGTAGAAATGACTGACCCCCGACACCTCGAGTGCGGCAGGCAAACCTACTCCGTCATTGGCCTTCACATGCTGCATAGTGCCGTCTTCCTCCACAAGCAGCAAAAGCAGTCGTCCCCTCCTCGACTGAGACCTGTCTCAATGATTTTAGGTCGGATCGACCTAAAATCATTGTGGTCGCGTCTATTGGTTTGTGGGATGCGGGGGGCGGAACGCCCCGCGTACTCTCCTCATCTCGCGCAACAGCGCCTTGCGCAGGCCGCTCTCAGTTCGGGTGCACAACGACACCCCAGGGCAGCGCCCCCACGGTTACGGACTGAATTGCCTCATTGGTAGCAACGTCGATGAACGTGATATCGTTCGACACGCCGTTGGTGCTGATGACCATTTTCTGGTCGGGCGTGAATGCGAGTTGCCAGACCCGCTGCCCGACCAACACGTATTTCTCAACCTGGTAGGTCTTTGCGTCGATGACGGCCACGCGATTGGCCGGACCGAGTGCAACATACGCCCTGGCGCCGTCGGCTGTGATGCGAACACCCACGGGTTGGATCGATTCTTCACGCAAGCCGGGAATTTCGAAGGTGATCTTATGCTTTATCTCGCGGCTCCGATTGTCAATGACAGACACGGTGCCGCCGATCTCGGAGCTGACCCAAACCTCCGAATTGTCAGGCTTGAACTCGGCGAACCGAGGCCGGGAGTCGACGAGAACATTGTGGGTAATCTCGTGGGTTGCGGTGTCGATGAAGTGTGCCATGTTGGTCGTTTCCGAGGTGTTCACGAGCGTCTTCCCATCCGGGCTGACGCCCATGCCCTCGGGCTCGACACCAACCGGCACCTCCGCCCGCACGCTCCTGCTTTCGAGGTCGATAACGGTGACCAGATTGTCGTCCTCATTCGCTACATAGAGCGTTTTTCCGTCGGGGGAGAGGACGAATAATTCGGGGTCTGGCCCGGACGGCAGCGTTCCGACGATCTGGTATGTGGCCGTCTCGATAATCTGGATTGTGTCGTCATCGCTCGCGCACAGATAGAGGAACTTGCCGTCGTGCGAAATCGTAATGCCGCGCGGCCGTTGGCCTACATCGATGGTGCGGACCACCTCCATTGAGGTTGAGTCGACGACGCTCACCGTGTTGTCCCTTTCGTTAGAGACATAGACCAAATAAGCCGAGGCCGGGGAACCGATGCATGCCGCCGTGGCGAACCCGGCGATCAGAACAGTTAGTCTTCGCAGCATCGGGTTCTCTCCCTTGGACGCTACCTCATCACACACCGGGTCTCCGGCTGGTCGATCCCGAGGGTGTCGAGATCGGTGATTTGATGCAGGAACCCTTCCTGGGGCGATGTGGACACGACGGAGCGGCCATCTCCCAGGAAGATCGGCTGGCGCAATTGCCAGTTCCATTTGCGGAAGGTCAGCTTCTGCCCTTTGAACGCCGCCACCGAGAAATCATCGCCCCGAATAAATGCCTCAAGCTTTTCCGGATCCGCACTTTGCGTGCGCGTGGCAGCCTCGCCGATTATTCTGGCCGCGGTCCATGCGGCCATGTCCTTCGACAACATTCGTCTGCCGATGGCCTTGGCAAAACGGTTCTGTATCTGCGTGCCACCCCATTGCTCGCTGGCCGGATGCCAGGCGGAAGGTATCAGACCGGCCGTCCCAGCCACCGGGCGCGGAACCCAGGTCCGGTACGGCACGTAAGTTCCGAAAACCTCGCTTTCGTCTGCCACCAGCAGCACATCGTGATCGGGGAACCCTTGCGTGAACACGGGTATCTGACGTTGGATCTGGACCACGCCGCTATCTGTCCGCCGCGCCGTGCCAGTGTCCGTGAACTCCTTTTCGGCAACGATCTCGCCGCCAAAGCGCGTGGCAGCGCGGCGGAGCGCTTCGGCATACAGCTTATCACGCTCATGGGAGCCGTGAACCAACACCCATCGGCGCCATTGTTTCCAGATCAAATACTGCGCCAGTCCATCGGCGAGCATGGTGCGTGTCGGGGCGGTATGAAAAACGTTCGCCCGGCACCCCTCCTCCCGGAGCCGGTCATCGGTGGCGCCCACGTTGAAGATCAGGACGCCCTTTTCGCGGGCGAGGTCGGCAATCGAAAGAAGCTGCGCCGCCGAGAGGTCCGCGAGGATGTAGAAAGCGCCCTTCGACACCAGGTCGTTGAAGGCCGGCCCGACCTCGGCATCCGGCTTTACCTCCGAGACTTGGAACGTGAACTTCTGGCCAAGGAAGCGACCGGTCGTATTGTTGTCCCCGATCGCCACCTCCGCCCCGGCGACACCTTCGTCGCGCGGCGGCACGTCCAGCACCGAAAGGGCAAGCTGGGGCGCGTAGGCACGAAGATAACCCACCTTGATCTCCGAAACCTGTTCGGCTTCAGTTCCGTCGGTCGGCGCCGGGGAAGGCTCCTGCGCAACGGCACTGGAAAAAGTTGAAGCCGCAAGAAGGGCGTAGGCAAATCGTATGAGGACGTGAAGCACCGCACGCCCCATTTGCTCAAGGGAATACACCATCTCTGACGCCAATCGCATCTGTGCAATTCCTCGGTGCAGCAAACAGCTTAACCGAGATGCCGCGGATTTGAAACGGCAAGCGGGGCGATCACGCCGCCCCGGACGACGCGCCCTACCCTTTCGTCCGGTCGATGTCGATGACTTGCCAACAACGTAAAAAGACTGATCCGTTGGAACTCGAGGATATCCAGATAACTGGCGCAAACATCGCGGCACTCTCTCAAGCATCGAGGTTAATTAAACCGAAGGTATACGGAGGATATACTAAACAACCGCGGAGCGTTACTACCAGCACGTGTCGGATATCCAATACGCGCAATCAACATCCATATCACGCAGGTATGTTTCCGATAACAGTATTTTTTGTGGAGCTTTAATTCTTACAGTAAGACGAATGCCCGCGCGACCTGTTCGTTCGCGATGAATGAATGCAATCGGCGGGATCGTGTCCTGGACCGAACGTGTGAGACGCGCTCAACACGGCCAGAAAGGCCGCGAGGCCTGTGTTCACCGTTTGCGGCGAGGACAGCTTATTCCGAAAGCAACGGAGGTAGGATCGAAGTGGACCGAGTGTCCGTTCATGCAGCCAAGTCTTTTCGTGGCACGAGCCCGGAGGAGCTCGAGATGGCATTGTCCACAGCCACGTCGCCGGTCAAGGTCGAGATGCTGGACGGCGATCATCTGGCGTTCGACTGCGAATTCTTTTCGACGGGTTCCGTCTCTTTCGCCTCCTGCGCCTACGAAGGAACCTTCCAATGCACGCGGCAAGCCGCGACCGGGAAGGTCTTGATCTTCCTTCCAAAGCAAGGAAGAGCGGTATTCCGTCTTGGCGAAGACGAGCTCCTCTCGGTGCCCGGGAAAGGAACGATCATTGACGGCTCAACCAGTACCACCACCCGGATTTTTGGCCCGCGGCACCATCTCGGACTGTTCATTGATCAACGCAAGATCGCCAAGCACCTGGCAAATATGCTGGAGTGCGCGGTCAGCGGCGATCTCGAATTCAAACCTCATATGGACCTGACAAGTGGGCCGGGGCTCGCGCTCATGCAGCTTGTCGAAACCGCATATAACGGCCTGCGAGGCGACGCGCCGCTCCGACAGTCGCCGATGGCGCTCGCATCGCTTGGCGACGCTGTCACCCACCTGATCCTGGAGGCCGCACCGCACCGCTACTCAGATCAACTGGCGACGCCCGCCTCGCTTCCGGCACCGCGCCACGTGAAATGGGCGATAGAGTTCATGCACGCGCATATCTCCGAACCGATTTCCATGGATGACATTGCGGCTGCGGCTCGCGTAAGCGTGCGGACCCTCCAGCAGGGCTTCCGGCAATTCCGTATGACTACACCGATGGCCTACCTGCACGAAATCAGGCTCACAGCCGCCCATAGGGACCTGATGAATGCGGATGAGGTGCAAAGCGTCGCCGACGTCGCGCTGAAGTGGGGCTTCACCCATCTCGGTCGGTTCGCCGCCGACTACAAGAAGCGCTTTGGCGTTTTGCCCTCGCAAACCTTACGCGGCGGTAAGGGCCCAAAAGAGGGGCTGTGAGGCCTCGTCCCGAATGTCGGCTCGCGGCTGTCGCGCCTGTTACCAAAGGAACCCGCCCCATCGGCAGATGGCCCTAAACAGGTATAGCGCCGTGGTGGCGCGCAAAAGGTGAAGCGACGAAACCGCAATGATGACGCCCGAACGTTTTGCCCAATGTCTCGCCAGCTTGAGGTGGACGACGATCGATCTCACATCAGCGCTGCAGTGCCAGCTCTCGTGGATTGAGGCAATGGAGAGCGGCGAGGCCGAAATCCCGGATGATCTGGGTTCGTGGCTCGAGCGGCTTTCCGCATGCCACGAGGCTGCAGGCATCCCCGCATGCTACCGCGATGCCCAGGCATGAAGCTCGCGTAGCAGCCGACCGTCAGAGTTGAAGCGATCTTGGCTGAACAGGCAGTGCGTCGGTCGGGGTGACGACTTCGTCCCTGCACAACAGTGAACTGCCAATTGCAAAAACCACTCGCCGCACCAATAATCGTGCTGGACCATCAACCCACGATGGTCGCGAGGATCGGAGGAACTGCCCCATGAACAGAAACGTGATCATCGGCATCGTTGTGGTCGCGATCATCATCATAGCGGTTATTTTCTTAATGCCCGGGACCGATGAACCGACGGCGGAAGCGCCTCCCCCGGCGGCGGAAACCGAGACCGTGCCAACCACGCCTGCGCCCGCTGAGCCCGCGCCGACAACGCCTGCGCCCGCTGAGCCCGCGCCGACAACGCCTGCGCCTGCGGAGCCCGCTCCAACCACACCGGCTCCCACCCAGCCGGCGCCTGCGCAATAAGAGCGTACAGCTACGCCCCAGTCTGACGGGCGTAGCTGCCGCCACTTGCCGAAATCACAGTGATTTTAGGTCGGATCGACCTAAAATCATGAACGTGATCGACTGTAAGAGGTTGGCGCGGAATGCGGGGGGGGAAAACCTTCATCCCCCCTCGCTGGCGATCGGCGTAGTCGCGAAATGTCGCCGCCGACCGCGGCCTTGTAACCTGTTCTCTCGAGCCTCTACTGTGCGGCGACCTCACCGGTCGACAGGTCGCTCCGGCATTTTGCAGCCTTGGCCAGCCCCTCGCGCAGATGTTGGAAGTCGGATTCCTGGGCGTAGTGCAGGGTAGCGAGGAATGAATCGACGTCGACATCCGGAGCAAGGGCCCTCACCTTCTCCAGATGCGCCCTGGCCGCGATCTCATCGCCGAGCCAGCCGTAGCACGCCGCCACGAATGCATGCTGGACATGGTCCATGACCGACAGGTGCATGAACGCTTCGACCGCCTCGCCATATTGGCGTGCTGCGAAATGCGCCTTGCCGAGATGGCTCCAGAACCTCTCGGGATGGTGAGGATTGAGGCGCATCGCCTTTCGGATCCATTCGATCCCTTCTTCCGGCCTCCCAAGCCACGTCAACAGCTCGCCCTGCTGAACCACGACCAGATCGTAGTTGGGATTGAGGGAAAGCGCGCGCTCCTGGTGATAACGCGCTGCGGTCAGAGCGTTGTTGTTGACGTTCACCGCGGCAAGAATGCGATGCACGTCGGCATCGTTGTCGTCGAGTGCCAGCGCCCGGTCCAGTTCGGCGACGATTTCCGCCCAGGTCGCTTCCTTGTTCTCGCACCAGCCATGGACCCACGCCTGCCCGAGGATGCACGCCCGCCATGCATGCGCATGTGCATAACCGGGATCGAGTGCGAGCGCCCTGTCTATCAGCGCTTGCGCCTGCTCGTTATCGGCAGCGGAGCCCCTGTGGTGCAGCACCTTGGCGGCGAGCGCGCACTCGTAGGCCGCCATGTTCGCCGGCTTCGTTCGTGCCAATTGGTCCCGCTGGGCCGCCTCTACCCGCCCGGGCAGAGTGGCCGCTATCGCCGCTGTAACCTCATCCTGAATCGCGAATATGTCGTCCAGCCTGCGGTCGTACTTGTCCGCCCAGATATGCGCATCGTTGACCGCATCGATGAGCTGCACCGTTACGCGGACCCGATCGCCGATCTTGCGAACGCTGCCCTCGACCAGGTACTGCGCCCCGAGCTTGTCGGCGACTTCGCGCACGTTCACGGACCGGTTCTTGTAGACGAAGCTCGAGTTGCGGGAGATAACGAACAGCTCGTGCCGGCGGGACAATTCGGTGATGATGTCCTCGGTCAGACCGTCCGAGAAGAACTCCTGATCGGGGTCGCCGCTCATATTGTTGAAGGGCAGCACCACAATCGAGGGTTTCGAGACCGACCGCTTCACATCTTCCTCGGGCGGCAGTGGCAGGGTGGTGGCCCCATCGAGCCCGACGCGAAAGAGATGAACGGGGCGGCTTATGTTCTTGAGCAGCTTTTCGCCCAGATCCTCGAGGGTTATCTCCAGCCGATCGGCAATCTGCGTCGCCACCGCGGCGGTGATGCAGATGCCGCCGACGTCGGCGAGTTGCTCGATCCGCGCGGCAATATTCACGCCGTCACCGAAGATGTCGTCCTCCTCGAAAATGATGTCGCCCAGATTGATGCCGATCCGGAACTCGATCCGGCGCTCCTGGGGCACGTCGGAATTGCGCCGTTTCATGCGCTGCTGGATCTCCACGGCGCACTTCACCGCATCGGTCACGCTCTGGAACTCGACGAGCATGCCGTCGCCCGTCGTCTTGATGATCCGACCCTTGTTCTTCGCAATCGCGGGGTCGATCAACTCTATCCGGTGGGTTCTGAGCCGGGCGATCGTGCCTGCTTCGTCGGCCTCCATCAGACGGCTGTAGCCCGCCATGTCGGCCGCCAGGACTGCGGCTAGTCTCTGTTCCATGCTCTTACCACAACACGAGAAGACGTTTACCTCCGACCGTCAGGCCAGAGCGGAGTGCTTAGCAGCGTGGTTCATGCGGATTCTAACCCACCGCAACGCAATCGACCATCTAAATTAGCAAGCTGCTCATGATCAGCCGCGAGCATGCATGTCTGATCAGCGCACGAAAGCCGCTCCGCGAGAAATTCACTGATTACCGCCGCCTGGGAAGCAGCCTTGTTCGGCAGCTTCCACCAAGAGGTCGCAAGGCGGACCGGCCAGGCCCTTACCCGCCAGATCCCGCAATGCATCGGCGACCTTCCCGAGCCCGTGGGCTTGGGCGTAATACATCAGCCCGCCGCGCCAGCGGGGAAAACCGTAGCCATGGATCTCCACGAGATCGATGTCCGTGGCCTTGTTCGCCGTGCCGTCCGAAAGGATGCGCGCCCCCTCGTTGACCATGGGCCAGAGGATGCAGTCCGCGATCGAAGCCTCGTTCCAGTCGTGGCGCGGCATGCCCCTCGCCTCTTCGGCGATGACCTCTGCGACTGTTTCGGATGGGCGGGGCGTACGGTCGCCGGGTTCGTAATCGTACCAGCCGCCAAGGCTCTTCTGGCCGAAGCGCTTCAGCGCACAGAGGCGGTCGGCAATCGGCGCAACGGGCGACTCGCCCCGGGCGCGCGCGGCCCGCCGCTGGAAAGCCGCGATGTCGAGCCCGCCCAGATCCTGGGCCTCGAAGGGGCCCATGGGGAGCCCGAACGCGCGCATCGCGGCGTCGACGGCCGCGGGGGTTGCGCCGGAGAGCAGAAGCCGCTCGGCCTGCGTCCGTGTCACCTTGAGTATCCGGTTGCCGATAAAACCATCGCAGATGCCGGCCCGCACCGGAATCTTGTTCAGACGCCGCGCCAAGGCAAAGCCGGTTGCGAGCACGTCCGGTGCGGTCGCCTTCGTCGGTACGACCTCGAGCAGCTTCATCACCTGGGCCGGGCTGAAGAAATGCAAACCCAGGAATCGATCCGGCCGGCTCATGCCTTCGGCAATCCGTTCGGGATCGAGATAGGACGTGTTCGTCGCGAAGATAGTATCATCGCGGCACGCGCCGGCAAGCCGCTGGAAGACCTCCCGCTTCACGCCGAGATCCTCGAACACCGCCTCGATGACAAGGTCGACATCCATAAGCGGATTGTAGTCGGTGATGCCGGTAACGCCCGCCATCCTCTCGGCAGCGATCTCGGCGGAAATGCGACCGCGCTTCACCGCGCCGTCGCAGATCGCTTGGAGATTGGCGAGTGCCCGTTCCAGTGCGGGCTCGTCCCGTTCGACCAAGGTGACCGGAAGGCCCGCATCCCGCAAGGCCGCGGCTATGCCGACGCCCATGGTGCCGCCGCCGATGACGGCTGCCGATTTGATCTCTCGTGGCATGACACCCGCCAGTTCCGGCGGACGCAGAGCCGCACGCTCGGCGAAGAAGACGTGGCGCAGGGCTGCGGCCTGCGCCGAACCGCGTAGCGCCAGGAAGGTCTCGCGCTCGAAGGCGATCGCCGTCTCAAAATCGAACTGCGCTGCTTTACGCACACAGGCGAGCGCCTTCAGCGGCGCCACCTCGCATCCTGCCCGGGTGATGACCGCCTTTTCCGCCGCCTCCCAATAGCTCTCCGCCGGACAGTCGACGGCACGATTTCTGAGCGGCGGCGGCAGGGGTTGCGCGAGCGCTGCGCGGGCGAAGTTCATGGCACCGGAAATGAGGTCGCCGTCGATCACCGCATCGATCAACCCATGCTCCACGGCTTTTGGCGCATTGACGGGCAACCCGGTCGTGACCAGATCCACAGCCGTTTCGACACCGGCGAGCCGCGGCAGGCGGACAGTCCCCCCGGCACCAGGCACGATGCCGAGCCGGACCTCCGGCAGGCCCAAGCTAGCTGAGCGGGCCGCGACGCGAAATCGGCAGCCGAGCGCTACTTCGAATCCGCCCCCGACGGCGCTGCCATGGATTGCGGCGACCCAGGGCTTTGCCGCCCCTTCGATCCGCGCGACCAGATCGGGCAGATGGGGCGGTTCAGGCGGCTTGCCGAATTCATTGACGTCGGCGCCGGCGATGAAAGTGCGCCCGGCGCAAACGAGCACCACCGCGCTGACCGATGCTTGCGCATCGAGCGTCTCGGCCGCTTCGAGGAGCGCCCGGCGCACCGTTTGCGACAAGGCGTTGACGGGCGGATTATCGACTGTGACGATGGCGATCTCCCCTCGCACGTCGATGGCGACTGTCATCGCTGAGATCCGGACATTATTTGCTGCGCCAGGGTGGTCGGCTCGTTGTGTCTCATACCGGTCCCTCCCCTGCTCTTCATTATCATTGACTGACCGGTTGGTCTCTGCAACGGTTTTCTGAAGCCCAACCGGGACAGCGGCAGGGAAGAGCAATGTCCGACACAGATCCCGTCTTATCGGCGCTTGCAGACGGCGTGCTGCGGCTGACGCTCAACCGCCCTGACAAGCTGAACGCCTTCAATGAAGCCATGCATCGCGCACTGCGCGCCGGTTTCGAGCGCGCCCATGCGGACGAAAATGTGCGCGCCGTGTTGCTGACCGGGGCTGGACGCGGTTTCTCGGCCGGCCAGGATCTCGGCGATCGCGATCCTCGCAAAGGCGGCCCGGTCGATCTCGGCCACACGATCGACACCCTCTACAACCCGTTGCTAAGACTGATCCGCAGCCTCGAAAAGCCGGTCGTCTGCGCCGTCAACGGTGTTGCCGCCGGGGCGGGCGCAAACATCGCGTTTGCCTGCGACATCACGCTCGCCGCCCGCTCGGCGCGCTTTGTCCAGGCCTTCGCAAAGATCGGATTGGTACCCGATTCCGGCGGCACCTGGAGCTTGCCGCACCTTGTCGGCGAGGCTCGTGCGAAGGGTCTCGCGCTAACGGGAGAACCGCTCGACGCTGAAACGGCGGCGAATTGGGGGCTGATCTGGCGCGTCGTTGACGACGCGGCTTTGATGGAAGAAGCCTTTGCGCTTGCTGTGCGGCTTGCCACGGGACCTACGAAGGGGCTGGGAACGACCAAGCGGGCGATCCAGGCGGCAGCTAGCAACACTTTCGACGAACAGCTCGAGCTCGAACGAGATCTGCAGCGTGAGGCCGGCTTCAGCGCCGATTACGCCGAAGGCGTGGCGGCATTCCTGGAAAAGCGCAAGCCGGAGTTCAAAGGCAGATGACAGACGCGGCAAGAATGACCGCGGACGAACTCGCCAGCGCCAGCGCCCGGGCGATGTGGGATGACGATCGCGCCTCGCAGCGCCTCGGCATGACCATCGACAAAATTGCGTCGGGGGCGGCGACGCTCTCCATGGCCGTCACGCCGGAGATGACCAACGGCCACGGGACCTGCCATGGGGGCTATATCTTCACGCTCGCCGATTCCGCCTTCGCCTTTGCTTGCAACAGCTATAACCAGCGCGCAGTCGCCCAGCATTGTTCGGTGACCTATCTCGCGCCGGCCTTTCAGGGCGACCGGCTGACGGCAGCGGCGAGCGAAGTCTCGCGGCATGGGCGGGACGGCATCTACGACGTCCGCATCACCAACCAGCGCGGCGAGCACATCGCAGAATTTCGCGGTCATTCGCGCACGGTCAAGGGCACACATCTGGGGCAGCCGGACTGAGCCTTCTCGTGTCCTACCCCGTCGTCTTTGCCACCAACGTCAGCACATCATACTGCGCGACGATTGCGCCCGTCTGGTTGCTGACGCGGCAATCCCAGCGCACCTCCCCGTAGTCGGCATTGACCCGCGGATTGATCTCCTTGCAGGTGAGCCGGACCTCAAGCGCGTCGCCGGGGTAAACGGGCGTTAGGAAGCGCAGCTTGTCGACGCCATAATTCGCCAGCACCGGACCCGGATCCGGATCGACGAAGAGCCCGGCCGCCAGGGATACGATAAGATAGCCGTGGGCGACGCGCCCGTCGAAGAACGGATTGGCGCCTGCGGCCTCCTCGTCCATGTGGGCGTAGAAAGTGTCGCCGGTGAAATCGGCGAAATGCTCGATATCCTCGATCGTCACCGTGCGGGTGGCGGTCACTAGCTGGTCGCCGATGCGAAGCTCTGCGAGCGACTTGCGGAACGGATGCCCAGCCTCGGTGCGGGCGGGCGCTCCCTCGACCCAGCGGCCGGTAACGGCCGAAAGCAGGCCCGGCGCGCCCTGGACGGCGGTGCGCTGCATATAGTGCTTGATCCCACGCATGCCGCCCATTTCCTCGCCGCCGCCGGCCCGGCCCGGACCGCCATGGACGAGACCGGGCAGCGGTGAACCGTGCCCGGTCGAGGTCTTCGCGCTGATGCGGTTGCCGATCAGAACGCGGCCGTGGAAGGGCGCCATGCCGAGCACCAGCTCTTCTGCGATACGCGGGTCGTTGGTGAAGAGGGAGGTGACGAGACTCCCCCTGCCGCGCTTGACCAGTGCCACCGCCTCTTCGGCGGTATCATAGGGCATGACGGTGCCGACGGGACCGAATGCCTCGACATCGTGAACTGCCTGAGCCGCATCCGGTTTGCCGCAATATAGCAGCACAGGATTGAGGAATGCGCCCGCTTCCGCGTCGCCCGAAACCACCTGGGGCCTTAGCGGATCACCGGCGACGATCTCGGCCTCGGCAGTGAGATCACGGATGCGCGCCCGTACCTCATCCCTTTGCCCCAGGCTTGCGAGCGGTCCCATTCGGACGTTTTCGTCGGCGGGATTACCGAGGGCGATCTTGCCCAGCCTTTCACCAAGAGCCGCGACCAGCGCGTCGCAATGGGCGCGCGGTGCGATCACCCGGCGGATGGCGGTGCATTTCTGCCCGGCCTTCGCGGTCATCTCGCGCGCGACCTCCTTGACGAAGAGCTCGAATTCCTCGCTTGCGGGGCCGGCGTCGAGACCCAGAATTGCGGCATTGAGGCTATCGGCCTCCATGGTGAAGCGTACGGAATTCTCGACGATTGCCGAATGCATCTTCAGTTTACGCCCGATGGCGGCCGAGCCGGTGAAGGTTACGACGTCCTGGCCGTCGACATGGTCGAGCAGGTCGCCGAGTGACCCGCAGACGAGTTGGATGGCGCCCTCCGGCAAGAGCCCGGCCTCGACGATCCGCCGCACCATCAGTTCGGCCAGATAGGCCGTCTGGCTTGCCGGCTTCACGATCGCCGGCATGCCTGCAAGCAGGGTCGGCGCCAATTTCTCGAGCATCCCCCAGCAGGGGAAGTTGAAGGCGTTGATGTGAACCGCTACGCCCTCGAGCGGCGTCAGTATGTGTTGGGCCGAGAAACTATTGTCGCGCGAGAGCGCCTCGACCTCGCCGTCGACCAGCACGCGGGTGTTGGGCAGTTCCCGCTTGCCTTTCGAGGCGTAGGAAAACAGCGTGCCGATACCGCCTTCGATGTCGATCCAGCTATCGGCTCGCGTGGCGCCGGTGGCGGTCGAGAGCGCGTAGAATTCCTCCTTGCGCTCCATTAGCGCCTGCGCCAGTGCCTTCAGCATCGCCGCGCGCTCATGGAACGACATGCGGCGGAGCGCCGGGCCAGCCCTCTCGCGCCCGTAGGCCAGCGCGGATTGAAAGTCGATGCCGGTGGAATCGATCAGCGCCACCGGCACTCCGGTCGCAGCATCGAGAAGCGGCACGCCCTCATTGGCGCCCCTGGTCCAGACGCCGCCGATATAGCTTTCGAGCCTGCGAGGCCGGTCTGCCATGACATTCATCGGAGTCATCCTTTCGTCAGTTCAGGTTCAGCGCCGACAGGTCGGTATCGGCCGCCGCCTGCCACTCGGAAAGCAGCGCCTCGTTAGGCCTATGGCGAAGCCCGAGCCGGGCAAGCATTTCGTAGCGCGAAGACCCGGCGCGGCCGAAGCTCGCCGCTACCCGCGGCTGCCAGTAGGCGATTGCCTGCCGCGCGGTCCGGCGCCCCTCTTCCGTCTCGACGATCCTTTTCAACCCCTCGACTCCGAGGTCGGCATGCTGTGCCTCGCGCGGCAGAATGGTCCGGAAAATTTCGGCAAGCGGCTGATAGGACACGTGCGCCAGTTCCTTGACTTGAATGACGACGGCCTTGCCCATCAGCGCGTTCATCGCCACAGCATCGGTCCATCCCTGAAGCGGATAGTGGAGAACCGAAAGGCGCATGTCCCCTCCCCGGCGCTCTGCGCCGATGTCCGTATCGCGGGCAAGCCTGGCCGACCAGGGATGATGCGCGGCATAGCGCGCGGTATCGGCGCCGAAGGTCCCCATCACCTTCAGCACCTGTTGAGCGTGATCGGCTTTCTCCATGACGATCCGGGCCGCCGAAATGCGTTCGCTGATCCCCGGCGCGTCGTTGATGATGTCGGCGAAGCCGGCCGAACCGGCGAGCTCGCTGTCGACGAAGCTCGCCATCAGCCGAAGCAGCTCGGCCCGATAGCGCGGCGGCGCATTGTCGGGCGAAGTAAGCACGCCGCCTTCCGCGAGATATTCCTCGATAGGCATTGTGTCGGACATGGTTTCCTCCATTGAGGTCGCGCGCCCTCACTCATCATAGCTGACGGCGATGCGATCGCTCAGCGGATGGGACTGGCAGGTGAGCACGTAGCCCTGGCGCACCTCGTAATCCTCGAGCGCGTGGTTGGTCTCCATCTCGACTTCGCCTTCCAGCAGCTTCGCGCGGCAGGTCGAACAGACACCTGCCTTGCATGCGAAGGGGGCGTCCATCCGGTTTTCGATTGCGGCCTCCAGCAGGCTCTGGCCATGCTTTGGAAAGGTAAAGCTGCGCGTCACGCCGTCGAGCGTGACCGTTGCCTCGCAGGTCGCATGCCGATCCGAGCGCTCGGCGCTTGCGGCCCTCCGGCGGGCCCGTCTGGGCTGCGAGGAGGCGAAGAGTTCGAACTTGATCTGGTCGTCGCGAACACCGTGTTCCCGAAGCGCAGCCGCCACTGCCAGCATCATCGGCTCGGGGCCGCAGATGAAGGCGGCATCGGCCGACTTGACGTCGATCCAGCCGCGGAACAGAGCCGCGCATTTTTGCGCATCGAGCCGGCCTGTGAAGAGATCGATGTCCTGAGCCTCGCTTTCGAGGACGTGCAGCATTGCAAAACGCTGCAGATACAGGTTCTTTAGGTCTTCCAGTTCCTCCCGGAACATGATCGAGCTGACGTGACGGTTGGCATAGACCAGCGTGAACTGGGATTTCGGTTCGCGCGCCAATGTCGTCTTGATGAGCGAGAGGATCGGGGTGATGCCGCTGCCGCCCGCGAAGCCGAGATAGTGCTTCGCCTTCTCCGGCTCGAGCGGCGTGAAGAACGCGCCCATCGGTGGCATCGCCTCGAGCGTATCGCCAGGCCCAAGCTCTTTGTTCGCCCAGGTGGAGAACCAACCGCCATCGACGCGCTTGATGCCGACCTTCAAGACGCCTTCGTCAAGGCCGGTGCAGATCGAATAGGAGCGCCGCAACTCCTCGCCATCGAACATGCGGCGAAAGGTCAGGTATTGGCCTTGCGTGAACGCGAACGCCGCGCGGTCGTCCTTGCTCGGCTGCAACGTCACGACCACCGCGTCGCGCGTGTCGCGCCGGACTTCGGTCACTTGAAGCGGATGGAAACGTGGCATTCGAGCGGCTCCTCGCATCCCCTCAGATGCACTTGAAGTAATCGAATGGTTCGAGGCAGTCGGAGCAGCGATAGCTCGCCTTGCAGGGGGTCGAGCCGAACTGACTGATCTTTTCCGTGCGAGTGGAGCCGCAACGCGGGCATTGGACGGTCGGATGCGAGTTGCCCGAAAGGCTTTCGATCCGTCTGTGCAGCCGGTCATTCGGAGCGGTACCGTCGACCGGCGGCGCGATGCCGAAGGTTCTTAGCTTCTCGCGAGCCTCGCTGGTGATCCATTCGGTGGTCCAGGCGGGCGCGAGCTGGCGTTCGAGCCTGACCTTTTCGATACCCCTGCGGTGCAGCATGCTCTCGATATCGAGATTGATCATCGCGGTGGCGGGACATCCCGAGTAGGTCGGAGTCACGGTCACCACCAGCGTGTCGCCGTCCCAGGCGACATTGCGGATGATGCGGAGATCGGTCACCGATATGACGGGAATCTCCGGATCCGGCACATCTGCGAGCCAGCGCCAGATTTCCTCGACAGAAGGGCGTGTCGCCGTCGGCACGGGAGCCTCCTACCAGGTGGCGCCCGGATAGGCGCGTTGCAGGAACTGCATTTCGGCCAACACGAAGCCGAGGTGCTCCGAGTGCATGCCGCGCCTGCCACCGCCGTGCATGTAGCCATCCGTCGGTTTTCTCAGCGTCGCCTCGGAAAGCGTTTCGGCCACCAGTTCATCCCATTCTGCTTTCAGGCTCTGGGGCTCGGGTGCCACCCCCGCGGCCGAAAGCGCCGTGTCAGCGGCCTCGGTCATGAACATCTCGCCGGTATAGGGCCAAAGGTCATCGAGCGCCTGCTGCATGCGGGCGTGGCTTTCGGCCGTTCCATCGCCGAGCCGGATCACCAGGTCGCGGCTGCGTTCGAGATGGTAGGAGACTTCCTTCGAGGCCTTCTCGGCGATTTCCGCGATGCGCCGGTCGGTGGAGCTGAGAAGCGTTTGCAAACGGAGGTAATGCCAAGCATCGAACAGGAACTGGCGCATCAGAGTCTTGCCGAAATCGCCGTTGGGGCGTTCTGTCAGCAGCAGGTTGCGGAACTCGTAGACGTCTCGGAGATAGGCAAGGTCGTCCGCGCTGCGGCCCTTGTCCTCAACCTCTCCCGCAAGACCGAGCCAGAGCTGCGTCTGTCCGATGAGATCGAGCGCGGTGTTGGCGAGCGCGATGTCTTCCTCTAGTGCCGGCGCGTGGCCACACCACTCGGAGACGCGGTGGCCAAGCATGAGCGTATTGTCACCCATGCGCAGCAGGAACTCGAACAACGCGGCCCGGTCAATGGCCGCTTCCGTGGTGGTCTCCGCTTCCATCACATGTGCCCCACTTCGTCAGGAATGTCGAAGAAGGTCGGGTGACGATAGACCTTCGAGTTGGACGGCTCAAAGAGCGGGCCTTTCTCGGATGGCGAACTGGCCGTGATGTCGGCAGAACGCACCACCCAGATGCTGACGCCTTCGTTGCGGCGCGTGTAGACGTCACGGGCGTTGTGGATCGCCATCTCCGCATCCGCGGCGTGCAGGCTGCCGACATGGCGATGGTTGAGGCCGTGCTGACCGCGGATGAAGACTTCCCACAGGGGCCATTCGCTGGACATGTTTTCCTCCCGAAGTCCCGTCTCTACTCCGCAGCGGCTGCGCTGCGGGCACTGACCTTCTCGGCGTGGGCCGTCAGGCCATCACGGAACCAGACGCCGTCCTCCCAAGCTTTTCTGCGAGCGCCAAGCCGCTCCGCGTTGCAGGGGCCGTTACCGGCGATCACCTCAAAGAACTCGTTCCAGTCCGGCTCTCCGAAATCATAGCCGCCCTTATTTTCGTTCCACTTCAATTCCGGATCGGGAATGGTGAGCCCGAGATACTCGGCCTGAGGCACGGTCTGATCGACGAATTTCTGACGCAGCTCGTCGTTTGAGTTCTGCTTGATCTTCCAGGCCATGGACTGGGCCGAATGCACGGAGGCCTCGTCGGAAGGGCCGAACATCATTAGCGATGGCCACCACCAGCGGTTAAGCGCATCCTGCACCATGGCTTTCTGTGCCGGCGTTCCCTTCACCATTTTCATCAGGATGTCGTAGCCCTGGCGTTGGTGGAAACTCTCCTCCTTGCAAATCCGGATCATTGCGCGCGAATAGGGTCCGTAGGAACAACGCTGCAGCGGAACCTGGTTCATGATCGCCGCGCCGTCCACCAGCCAGCCGATCGCGCCAATATCCGCCCAGGTGAGCGTCGGATAATTGAAGATCGACGAGTACTTGGCCTTGCCGGAGTGAAGCTGCTCGTAGAGCTCATCGCGGCTCACCCCGAGGGTCTCGGCGGCGCAATAGAGATAGAGGCCGTGGCCCGCCTCGTCCTGCACCTTGGCAAGCAAGATCGCCTTGCGCTCGAGCGTCGGCGCACGGGTGATCCAGTTGCCCTCGGGAAGTTGGCCGACGATCTCGGAATTGGCGTGCTGACTGATCTGGCGGATGAGCGTCTTTCGATAGCCTTCAGGCATCCATTCCTTCGGCTCTATCTTCTGGCCTGCGTCGATGCGCTCCTGGAAGGCGCGCTCCTCTGGCCCCATCTCGTCGAGGCCTTTGACGCGCGGCACGTCCGATTTCACCATTTGCGCATACATGGTTTCCTCCATCAGACGCGCGGTGAATTGCTCGATTGGCCGACCGATCGGTTAAAAATATAGCGCTGCACATGTCACACTTCAACGACATTTTCTAATTTTTCTGTGACATGATCTGACACGCTTAGAAGAACCCTGCTGGTCGACACCTTGGCATTGAAATGCAAAGGCCGGCCGCGAACCGCAGCCGCGACTCAAATTCCTCCGTTTTTTCAAGGCTGGGGCCGGTCACTTTCCGCCGAGTGTCGCAAGGCGGCGTTCCGTCGCCTCGCTCGCCCTTGGAAATGGCCCCGCAGCGGTGACGAAGCTTTGCGCGACATGAAGGTCGGCTTCAGGCGACAAGCTGCAATAGAGCCGGGCAAACAGACGGCGCGCGTCTTCTCCAGGCCAGTCCAACGGGAGAACCTCCGGTGGCAGGCGCGGATCACGCAGCGCTTCCAGGCGAAACTGGTGTACGAGCAGCAGGCGAGCGGTGAGACAATCGGCAGGAGCCAGAAGTCCGCCCGCTTCGACGAGTTCCGCGAGCGGAGCGAAGCGCTGGAGGAAGCCGCCATAGGCCTCCGCATGCGGGGCGAGGTCCCAGCAATGGGCGGCAAAGTCGCCCAATCGTTCCGCTCCTTCCGCAACCTCCGCGCGGAAGACGACGGCGGGCATGATCTCAGGCGGAAATGGCCTGACCCCGACGGCGAGGCGCGCGCCGAGGCGCGCGTGGCCAGAGCGTTCTAGCATCTGCATTCGCTCGTCAGTGGATGGTCCCATCAGTTCGACGAAATGCCAGGCCGTTGCCTCCGGCGGGCCGAAAAGCACCCGCGCCGCGGCGGCGAATTCGGTCCGGGCGAAATCCGTGAGGCGGTAGAAGCTCCGCCTGCCCTGCCGCTCTCCCGCAAGCCGCCCGCCCGCAACGAGACGGGACACAGCGGTCCGGACAAGGGTTTCGGTAATTCCGACGGCCGCGCAGACCTCGATCAGGTTGCCGATCCAGAGCGCGCCCCCGCGCGGCTCCACGACGTCCCCGTAGATGGTAACGATGAAGCTCGCCGCTCTCAGCTGGAAGCCATCCAGGATCGCCCGCAATGGCCGTGAGCCAGATCGGTTCGTGTTTTCGTCACTCACCTGCATGCGACACCCTTTCCAGCCGCGCCGTCAGACCGGAATGGCGGTCGAATATTTCACGCTCTTCAGGGCGAAATGGGACGAGGAGTTGGCAACGGCCTCGTGCGTGAGAATGCCCCGCATGAGCAATCTTTCATAATCGGCGACATCCGCAACGACGACGCGCAGGAGATAATCCCAGTCTCCGGACATGGAATAGCATTCCAGGACCTCCTCATGGCTCTCCACGAAGTGCTCGAAACTGCGGCGGGCGGCGGGGTCGTGCGACTTCATCCGGATCTGGCAGAAGACATTCAATCCTCGTCCGACCATGTCGGGATTGACGAGCCGGACGGTCTTGCCGAGCACCCCGGCCATATCCATAGCCTTGATGCGCCGCCAACAGGAAGCCGGCGAGGCGCCGACCGACTCCGCCAGGGTGGCATGGCTGATGTCGGATTGCTCCTGAAGAATTCTCAGAATTTTTCGATCTATGCCGTCGAGATTGAATGTATTCATCACATTCGTCCCCAAACCGAAACACATTGATCAATCAGTACCCAATATGGCGTCAGATTGAAACCGATTTGCGCCTGGGCCGGGTTATCCTTTGATGATGCGTTTGGAGGAGAATTGCGATGGGTCAGGCCCTGCTGAAACCCGCCCGACGGAATGCACCTGACGAAAGCATCGACTGGAAGAAGGTCGTGCACCTGATGCTTCTGTCCCGCGAACTCGATGAGATGGAGGAAAAGCGCCTCGTTCCGGAAAGGAAGGTCCTTTATCAATTCTCCGCCCGCGGCCACGACATGGCGCAGATCCTCCTGGGATTGAATCTCACGGAAAAACACGATGCGGCCTGCGGCTATTACCGCTCACGTCCGCTGCTGTTGTCGCTTGGTGTCGATCCGGCCGACGCGCTCGGCTCTGCCATGGCCCGCGCGGGAGGATACTCCGACGGCCGCGACATCGGCGTCGTCTTCAATTTCCCCAATCCGAATGGCGCCTCGGCGCTGCCGATGTGCGGCGGCGTCGGCTCGCAGTACACGCCGACTGCCGGCTGGGCTCAGGCGGTCACCTATTTCAGCAGGAATCTCGGAAACGAGGAATACGATCGGGCGATCGCCGTCGTCCTCGGCGGCGACGGCTCCGTCGCCTCCAACGGCTTCTGGTCGGCGCTCACGGTCGCCACGACTCAGCAACTGCCGATGCTCTTTTATATCGAAGACAACGGCTTCAGCATCTCGGTGCCCTCTATGCTGCAGACGCCGGACGGCAATATCGCCGCCAATCTCGCGGCTTGGGGGAACCTGACCGTTCTCGATGGGGACGGTTGCGATCCGGAAGAGGCCGCGCGGCTGACCAGAGGCGCGGTTGAACTGGTGCGCAACGAACGAAAGCCGCTCCTGCTACGCTTGAGCGTCCCCCGGCTGGAAGGACACAGTTTTCAGGACACACAAACATACAAGAGCGAGGAACTCGTCAGGAGCGAGTGGGCGCGCGATCCGTTGCCGCGGCTTCGGGACTACCTCGTCCCGGCAACCTTGAGCGAGAGGGAATGGGACGAGGTCGCCGCGGCTGCGAAGGCGGCCGCCGCGCGGGCGCGCATCGAAGCCGAGTCCCGGCCTGTTGCCGATCCGCAAACCGTCACCCGCAATGTCTTTTACGAAGGCGAGATGCAGGTCATGGGCGGCCAGTATAGCGCGGGCTACCGTCCGCCCGAGACGACCGAGGCGGCAACGAGCGACGGCCAGAGGATCAATATGGCGACGGCAATCCGGCGCACGCTCGATCATGAGATGTCGGTCAATGAACGGATTATCCTTTTCGGCGAGGACATCGGACCGAAGGGCGGGGTCCATGCCGTCACGCTGGGACTGCAGGAAAAATACGGCGAGGCCCGCGTCTTCGACACGTCGCTCTCCGAAGAGGGCATTGTTGGCCGGGCGGTCGGAATGGCGCTGGCGGGTCTCGTGCCCGTTCCGGAAATCCAGTTCCGCAAATATGCAGAACCGGCCATAGAACAGATCAACGATTGCGGGACCGTCCGCTGGCGGACGAATAACCGCTTCGCCGCGCCGGTCGTCCTGCGCATGCCCGGCGGCTTCTTCAAATGCGGCGATCCGTGGCACAGCCAGACGAATGAAGTCACATTCGTCCATCAGCCCGGCTGGAAGGTCGCCGTGCCGTCCAACGCCGAGGATGCCGTCGGTCTCCTGCGCTCCGCGCTGCGCGGCAATGATCCGGTGATCTTCTTCGAGCACCGCGCCATGCTCGACCATCCCTGGGCGAGGAGGCCCTATCCAGGCGACACCTTCGCGCTTCCCTTCGGCAAGGCGAAGTTCACAAGACAAGGCCAGGACATAACGATCGTGACCTGGGGCGCCATGGTACCCCGATGCGAAGAGGCGGCCGAGGGTGTTTCCGCCGACGTCATCGATCTGCGCACACTTGCGCCCTGGGACAGGGATGCGGTTCTCGCGTCGGTCCGCCGCACCCGCCGCTGCCTGATCGTACACGAGGATCTGGGAACGGCAGGTTTCGGCGCGGAAATCGCCGCCACCGTCGCGGATGAGGCCTTCGCCGATCTCGATGCGCCGGTCTCGCGCCTGACCATGCCCGACATTCCAAGCCCGCATAATCCGGTCCTGCTCGATTGGGCGGTCCCCTCGACGGAACGGATCCGCCAGAAAATCACCGACCTCGTGGAGTATTGAGCATGAGCGGCTTCATCGAGATCAACGCCCCTCTCGAGCAGGAGGGGACGAAGGCGGTGGTGCGCAATTGGCTCAAGAAAGTCGGTGAGAGCGTAAGGGAGGGAGACGCCCTAGTCGAACTCGAAACCGACAAGGTGACCCAGGAAGTCGCCGCCCCGGCCGATGGCGTACTCGCGGAAATCCTTATGCAAAACGGCGACAACGCCGCGCCAGGTGCTGTCCTCGGACGGATCGGCAGCGCCGCTGGGGGGGACGCTCGCTCTGCCGCGCTTGCGCCGACCGCCGCCGAGGCGCCGACCGTGGCGGAAGAGAGCCCGCACTACTCGCCCGCGGTGCGCCATGCGGCGAAGGAATACGGCATCGATCCGGGCACCATAACGGGGACCGGCCGGGATGGCCGTGTGACCAGAGCGGACATGGACAGGGCTTTTGCGGCAATGGCGGAGCGTTCCGCGAAAAAAGCGGCCAGGACCGCGGCGCGACCCTCGCGCAAGGTACCGCACAGTGACATGCGCTTGGCGATCGCCAGCCACATGCTGCAGTCCGTCACGACTGCCCCGCATGTGACCGCCGTGTTCGAAGCGGACTTTTCGGCCATCATGCGCCACCGCGACGAGCACAAGGCGAAGCTTGCGGCAGATGGCATCAATCTCTCCTACACAGCCTATCTCGTGTCGGCGAGCGCCGCCGCGATGCGGGCGGTCCCCGAGGTCAACAGCCGTTGGCATGAGGATGCGCTGGAGGTTTTCGACGACCTCAATGTCGGCATCGGCACCGCCCTCGGCGGCAGGGGCGTGATCGTGCCGGTGATCCACCAGGCGCAAAAGCTTTCACTCGCCGAAATCGCGGCGAAGCTCCAGGATTTGACGGCACGAGCTCGCACGAACGCGCTCGAGCCCGAAGACGTGAAAGGCGGCACCTTCACCATCTCCAATCACGGCGTTTCCGGGTCGCTGCTCGCCGCGCCGATCATCATCAACCAGCCGCAATCGGCAATCCTCGGCGTCGGGCGACTGGAGAAACGCGTCGTCGTGCGCGAGGTCGACGGCATCGACACCATTCAAATCCGGCCCATGGCCTATGTCTCGCTGACGATCGATCACCGTTCGCTCGATGCGCACCAGACGAACGCATGGCTCACGCATTTCGTGCGGGCGCTTGAGGACTGGTCCGACTAGCGCGTTTACCTCAGCTTATATTCAACCAGGCGGTTGACTATTAAAATCCGCGCGTCTATATTCAACCACATGGTTGAACAAGAAGCACATCGGATGAGTTCCGTCTTCCACGCCCTCGGCGACGCCACGCGCCGCCGGATGCTCCGCGACTTGAGCCGTGGCGAACGGACCGTCAGTGAGCTTGCTGAACCCTTCGAAATGTCGCTTGCAGCCGCCTCGAAGCACATCAAGGTGTTGGAGAATGCGGGACTGATCCGCCGTGAGGTGCGCGGTCGCACACATCTTTGCCGCCTCGAACCCGGCCCGCTCGCAAGTGCCCATGAATGGCTGAGCTTCTATGAACGCTTCTGGACCGGTCGCCTGGATGCTCTGGAAGAACTCCTCCGCAAGGAAAAAACAGGCGTATCCCCCAATCCCACAAAAGGAGAAAAGAAATGACCGAACTTGTGACCCTGGATGCCTATGGCTCGCTGATCGAACCCGCGACGCTGAAGATCCAGCGCTTCCTGCCTGCTACGATGGAGCGTGTGTGGGCCTATCTCACGGACAGCGATCTGCGCCGCCAATGGCTCGCGGCAGGCCAGATGGAGACGAAGGTCGGCGCGCCCTTCGAGCTTACCTGGCGAAACGACGACCTCACTGATCCGCCCGGCGAGCGCCCGGCGGGCTTTTCCGAGGAGCACCGGATGCAGAGCCGGATCATCGAAATTGATCCGCCCCGCAAGCTCGTCATCGCCTGGGGCGCCAATGGTGACGGCGAAGTCTCTTTCGAACTCGAGCCCAAGGGCAACGGCGTCCTGCTCACGCTCGTCCATCACCGCCTGCCCGATCGCGGGATCATGCTCAAGGTCAGCGCCGGTTGGCACGCGCATCTCGACATTCTGGTTGCGCGCACTGCCGGCACCGAACCCGGGCCGTTCTGGGACGGCTGGGTCCGACTGCACAGTGAGTACGATCGGCGTCTGCCGGCCTGACCGCACGAGCACCGGCAAGGGAGAAAGATCATGGGCAACCACAAGACCGGAACCCGCGGGGAATGGCTCACGGCGCGGCGCGAGCTGCTTGAGGCCGAGAAGGAGTTGACGCGACAGAGTGATCGGTTGGCGCAACGACGGCAGGAACTGCCTTGGGTCCGCATCGACAAGGAATATCGGTTCGAGACGGACGAGGGCATCGCCTCGTTGGCCGACCTCTTCCGGGGGCGGTCTCAGCTCCTTGTCTACCATTTCATGTTCGGTCCCGACTACAAGGCGGGGTGTCCATCCTGCTCTGCGATCGCGGACGGTTTCAACGGCTTTGCCGTCCACCTTGCGAACCATGACGTCACGCTATCGGCCGTGTCACGGGCGCCGCTGGCAAAACTGCAAGAATACAAGCGTCGGATGGGCTGGTCGTTTCCCTGGGCGTCCGCCTTCGGGAGCGATTTCAACTTCGATTTCAACGTCTGGTTCACCGAGGAGCAGCAGAGCGAGGGCGGTATCGAATACAATTATCGGCGCGAGCCGCCGCTAGTCGACGCACTCGCCGGCAAGACCATTCGAGAATGGCAGTCTCAAAGCAATCAGGGACCCGTTGCGGAGATCGCCGCCACTACGGGAACCGACGTGGCGACCTACACGCGCGAGAGGCCGGGCATGAGTGCTTTCTCACTGGTGGATGGCGTAGTCTACCACACCTATTCCACCTATGCGCGCGGGCTGGACGGACTCTGGGGCATGTATCAGTGGCTCGACCGTGCCCCCAAGGGCAGAAACGAGGCTGGCATCTGGTGGCGCCGCCACGATGAATACTAGCAATCCTTGCTGCGCGGCGACGCTACAATGCGCCGCCGCGCAGCACCTCCAGCGATGTATCCTTGTGCGGCGACCTCGAAAATCAATCGATCGTCGCCTTTCTTCGCGAAACACCAGGGCGCCCCGGCATTCCGGGTCGCCAGAAATACGCAATAAATGAGAGTGCGCCGCCGCTATGCTTTCACGGCTCAATGTTGTAGCGGACAGGAAACGGTGGAATTCGCCTATTGTACAAGCATTAGCTTCCGATGGCGACGAAAAGCCGCAGAAATTAAAAACCTCCAATAAATTTTTACTTCAGCCTGCAGCGTTTTGAGGAACGGCCTAGTTTTGAGCAAGCCGTTTCTGTGTTAAAAGAAAGTCGGGCGCCACGCCCCGGAACGGGAGGAACGGACATGGCAGTTCAAGTCCCGAGGGATTTCCGCCGCGTGATCCTTGCCGCGTCGGTGGGAAACATTATCGAATGGTATGACTTCTATATCTTCGGGAGCCTGGCCGCGGTCCTGTCGGTCAAGTTCTTCGAACCGACACACCCGGTCGCAGCTCTTCTGAGCACGATCGCGCTGTTCACCGCAGGTTTCCTGATTCGTCCACTGGGGGCGTTCCTCTTTGGCTGGATGGGCGATCGCGTCGGTCGGAAATACACCTTCCTCATGACGCTCACCGGAATGGGCATCGGCACCGGCGCGATCGGGCTGATTCCAACCTACGAGGCGATTGGCCTGGCCGCTGCATTCATTCTCTTCGGCTTACGGATGGTCCAGGGTTTGTGCCTGGGCGGAGAATATGGCGGTGCCATCACCTACGTCGCCGAGCATGTCCCCGACGAGCGCCGGGGCTACTATACCGGCTGGCTTCAGACCTCTCCCACTCTCGGGATCGTGGTGTCGCTGGCCGTGATCATCGCTACACGCACTTATTTCGGCAATGAGGTCTTCGATGCATGGGCATGGCGCGTGCCGTTCCTGCTGTCCTTCCTGCTGGTCGCTATCGCAATCTACATCCGCCTTCAGCTCCAGGAGACACCGATTTTCGAGGAGATCAAGGCGAGGGGGCAGATGACCCGGAATCCCTGGAGGGAAGCTTTCCTCAGTTCCAACATCAAATATGTCGGGATCGCCACTATAGTGCTGATCGGGCAAGGCGTGGTCTGGTATAGCGGCCAGTTCTGGGCCTTGTACTTCCTGCAGCAGGTGTCCAAAGTGGACCCGCTGAACTCGGCATACATCGTGGGAGCAGCGCTTCTTCTCGCAACCCCAAGCTTGATCTTCTTTGGCTGGCTGTCCGATATCATAGGCCGCAAGCCGGTGATCCTCGGCGGCATGTTGCTCGCCTCGCTCACGTACTATCCGCTGTATTTGTGGCTGGGAACAGTCACGCAGCCTGACAACATCAATTATCCAGCCGCGATCTTCATCATCTTCATCCTGGTTTGCTACGTCGGGATGGTCTATGGGCCGGTCGGGGCGTTCCTGGCGGAATTCTTCCCCGGCAGGATTCGCTACACCTCGGTTTCGGTTCCGTATCACATCGGCAACGGTTGGGGCGGCGGGCTGGTGCCCTTCGTAACCTCGGCGGCTTTCGCAGCCACCGGCAGTATCGGCTACGCGCTTATTTATCCGATAGTGGTTCCTGCTGTTTGTTTCGTGCTTGCCCTATTGCTGATGCCCGAGACCCGCCGGATCAGCATTTGGGAGCCGATTGAGCCGAGACCGCTACCGTGACACAAGTCGCGGGGCCGCGGGGCCCCGCCCACTTTGTTTAGCACGGTCGTGGTAAGACCCATTCTACCTTTGCGCGGGGGTTGGATGGCCTGTGGCAAGTAGCTCAACCGTCGGCCCCAACTCACGGTCCTGCAGACTCTCGGATGATAAATCCTTGCGCTTCAGGGCGCCGGCGTCCCCGCGCTATCGACGACTTCGAAGTCATGGGTGATTGCAGCCGTCTTGGCGAGCATTGCCGAGGCCGAGCAATATTTCTCGATGGACAACGCAACGGCGAGCTCGACCTTCTTCGCGGAGAGACCGCGCCCCTTGACCACAAAATGCATGTGGATGCGGGTAAACACTTTAGGGTCCTGATCCGCGCGATCGGCGTCGATCTCGACGACGCAATCCTCGACCGCCTCGCGGCCTTTTTCGAGGATGTGCACGACGTCGAAAGCCGAGCAGCCACCGGTGCCGATCAGGACCAACTCCATCGGGCTTGGCCCTGGCTTCTGTCCATCGGGACCATGGGCGGTGCCAAGCACGATATTGTGCCCACTTTCCGATTGGCCGACGAAAGTCCGCCCTTCAACCCATTTGACGCGTGCTTTCATCGAAATCACCTAAACGCAGGAATCTGGAACATTGCACGGCTGTGCACGCATTTCGCCGAACTGGCGAAAGCAGTCACCGCCGGGATTACAGCGCCGCGTCTTACCAGACGCGCAAAGGTCGCTGTAGCACTTTGAACTGCTGCATGTCTTTGTCCTTAAATCGGGGTCGATTTAAGGACAAAGACATGCAGGAGGATCCGTAAGCACAAGACCGACGGGCGTCAACCGATCAGCGGCATTCCCGCAGGGCGGATGGAGCGCTTTTGCGCGGCAATGCGAAAGGGCGCATTACCGGCTCCGTAGCCGCGATAGCCGCCACGACGCTCGACGATCTCGAAGAAGAGCCCTTCCCCGAAGGTCGGTCCATAGAGTTGGAAGAATTCGCCCGTATCGTCGCGGTCATAGAGGATGTTGTGAGCGCGAAGCTTGTCGGTGAACTCGGGCTCGAGTCCGAGACGCGCCTCGATGTCGTCGTAATAGTTGCGCGAGATCGCCAGCGGCTGGAAGCCCGTCTTCTTGAGTGCCGTTGCCGTTGCGAAAATGTCCTTAGTGGCGAAAGCAAGATGCTGTATGCCGGGGCCGAAGCTCTCAGCGACGAAATGGCCTGCAAACGTGTTGCGGTTCTCCGCGCCATTAATCGTCAGCCGCAGCGATCCCTCCTCATTTTCGATGACCTGGCTGCGGACCAGCCCTGACGGATCGACAATATCGATCATCGGCGACTTCGATGCCTTGAAGATGGCGGTATAGAACAGCAGCCAGGACAGCATCTCCTCGGCTTTCATCGTCTGGGCCACGTGGTCGATCGCCTCGAGCCCGGTTTCCGCCTGCGGCGCGGAATGTGCAAGCCGCTCGAACTCCGCCTCCCAGATGCGGGCGGTTTCGCCGATATCGTCGACGAAATAGATGAGACTTCCGCCGACGCCGCGAATGGCGGGCATGGCAATGTCCGCCGGCGACCGCCGCTGCTCGAAGGGCTCCGCCCCGAGCGCCCTGGCGCGCTTGACCGCTGCAGCGGCATCATCCACTTTCAGGCCCATCGCATAAGCGCAGGTACCGTGGACGAGATAGGCGGAATGTGCGAAACCCTCCTGCTCCGCATTGACCACGATGTTGATGCCGCCCTTGCCGGGCACCTGCCGCCAGAGCGTCACGGCCTTGCTCCGGTGTCGGGCGACCGGGGAAAAGCCCATCGTGCCAAGCACAGCGCCGAGTTCCTCCGCCTCGTCCTCGTCGGTTGCGAACTCGATGAACTCGACGCCGAGGACATTCGCACGGTCCGGCATGTCCGGTAGCGCCACCTTGGATTCCGGCTCCGCCCGCTTCACTTGGTCCATGAGGTAGATGAGTGACCGGTGCCCGTCCTCGGCGATCGCCTTGGCCGAGCCGCCGCGGAACTGATCGTTGAAGATTTCCAGCGAAATGACGCCGGCATAGCCGGTCGCGCTCACTGCCCGCATGAAGTCGGTGACGGGAAGATCGCCCTCGCCCGGCATATTGCGGAAATGGCGGCTCCAATAGAGCAGGTCCATATCGATCAGCGGTGCATCGGCAAGCTGGACGATGAAGATGCGGTCACCGGGTATGGAGCGGATCGAGTTGACATCGATCTTGCGAGCAAAGCTATGGAAGCTGTCGAGGATCAGCCCGATTTTCGGGTGGTTCGCACGGCGCACGATTTCCCAGGCATCGCGGTGGTCGCTAACGTGGCGGCCCCATGCCAGCGCTTCATAGCCGACGCGCAGGCCGCGCCGCGCTGCTCGCTCGCCAAGTTCGCGCAGGTCGTCTGCCGCGCGATCGATGCCGCCGATCGCCAGCGGCGAGACATTGGAGCACACGAGCATCAGGTCGGTGCCGAGCTCCTGCATCACGTCGAACTTGCGTTCGGCCCGATCGAAGGCGCGGGACCGATGCGGCTCCGGCATTCCCTCGAAATCGCGGAAGGGCTGGAACAACGTGACCTCCAGTCCATGGTCGCGCACCATGCGGCCAACCTCTGCCGGTGATCCGTCATGGGTCAGAAAATCATTCTCGAAGATCTCGACACCGTCGAAGCCCGCCGCGGCGACCGCCGCCAGCTTCTCCTGAAGGGTACCGCTGATGGAGACGGTGGCGATCGAGGTCTTCATGCCGGTATCCTCGCTTCCGCTTTCGGCTGCGCCAGAAGCGCGCGCAGCGCCGCCGCGTCGACGTCCGCTCCAGTGAAGTAGCGGAAAGCGTCGACGCCCTGGTGAAAGAACAGTTCATAGCCGCTTAAGAGTGAAAGGCCGTTTCGCCGGGCGTCAGCGAGAAACTTCGTCTCGACCGGCGTATAGACAGCATCGAATGCCCAGCGCTGGCGTCCGATCGCAGACGTCGGAAAGGCACTTCCCCCATAGCCGACCATTCCGAGCGGCGTGCAATTGATGAGCCCATCGGCCTCCGCGGCAGCCTCCTCGATCGAAGGGGCAATCTCGACGGGCATTTCGACACGAGCAGCCTTGAGGGAAGAAAGTAGCGCGTCGGCCTTCGCCGTGTCGGGATCGAAGATCAGCAGACGTTCGCAGCCGAGTGCCGCAAGGCCAAAGGCAACCGCCTTGCCAACTCCGCCGGCGCCAGCCATGGCGACCGTGCCGGGCGCCGCCCCCGGAAAGCTCTCCCTGAAGGCACTGACGAAGCCCGTATAGTCGGTGTTGTAGCCGGCAGGCGGCGTCTTATCGAAGACTACGGTGTTGCAGGCGCCGATCGCGGCGATCGCCGAATCGCGCACTGTGAGCCGCGGAACCACGCGTTCCTTGTAAGGATAGGTGACGTTGATCCCGCGAAAGCCCTCGACGAGGCAGCGATCGAAGACCGTTTCGAAATCCTCGCCGCGGTCGGCGGGGATCAGTCGCTCATAAGTCACGTCAAGGCCGCAGAGCCGGCCCGCCAGGACATGCAGCCGCGGCGATTGCGAGCGGGAGATGTTGTCGCCGATGAGCCCCAGGCGAGTGGTGGCGTCCGACATGGCTTCTTCCTTTGTCTTGGCATGCTCATCCCCGACCGAGTCGGGGATGAGCATGCATTTTGATCGCCTTCCACACCGGCGTCTGGCTGAGGAGGATCAGGAGGATGGTAAAGAACAGCACGGCCGAAAGCGGGCTGGTGATCATGCCGTAGAAGAACGCCGGCAGATTCTCCTGTTCCGAGATGATGGCACGACGCCAATTGTCATCCATGAGGCGGCTGAGGATGATGCCCAGCACGACCGGACCGACCTGGTAGCCGTAGAGCTTCATGAAGTAGCCGAGAACGCCGAAACCAAGCATCCACCAGACATCCGACAAAGAGTTGTTGATCGAATAGGCCCCGACCACGCTCAGGAGCAGAATGAGCGGGAAGAGCACGCCCTTCGGGCACTCGATGATCTTGGTGAAGATCTTGATGCCGGTCAGGCCGAAGATCAGCATGAAGATGTTGGCGAGCGTCAGATTGCCGACCGTGAACCAGAACATGTCCGGCTTTTCGACGAGCAACAGCGGACCGGGATTGAGACCGTGGATGAAGAGCGCGCCGATGATCACCGCAGTGACCGCATCGCCCGGGATGCCGAGCGTCAGCATCGGGATATAGGCGCCGCCGACAGCCGCGTTGTTGGCCGACTCTGGACCGACGAGACCCTCCTTGGCACCTTGGCCGAAGGGCACTTCAGGATCCTTGGTCACGCGCTTGGCGTGATCATAGGCCATCAGCGCGGCGATGTCGCCGCCGGTTCCCGGCAGGGCGCCAATGATGACGCCGATCGTCGAGGTCTGCAGGCTCAGCGGCAGGTACTTCTTTAGGTCGGAGAAGGACGGCACGATCTTGTCGACCTTCTGCTTGACCGCAGCGAGGTGCAGATTGTGCAGTTGCAGCAGTGCCTCGGACACGCCGAAGAGGCCGATCATCAGCGCGACCGGGGAGATGCCGTTCATCATATCGACCGAACCGAAGGTGAAACGCTGCTCCGCGGTCATAGGGTCGAGGCCAACGGTGCCGAGCAGCATGCCCAGCGCACCGGCGAAAACGCCCTTGGCGAGGCTTTCGCCGGACAACGAGCCGACGAGGAGGATGCCCATGACCGCAAGCAGCATGTAGTCGCGCGGCTGGAAGAGGATTGCGAATTCACTGACAACCGGGGCTGCCACCGCCAGCACGATGATGCCGACGAAACCGCCGAAGAAGGACATGACCGTGGAAAGGCCGATAGCGTTGCCAGCTTCGCCCTTCTTCGCCATCGGGTAGCCGTCGAGCGCGGTGGCAATCGCCGCCGGCGCACCGGGAATGTTGAGCAGGATGGCGGTGCGGGAGCCTCCATAGACGCCGCCCATGAAGATGCCGTTCATCAGCGCAAGCGCGTGGTTGACCTCCCATCCGAAGGTGAAGGAGATCAGGATCGACACCGCCATGGTGACAGAAAGGCCCGGAATGGCACCGATATAGATACCTGCAAATGTGCCTACGGCCGTCAGCGCAAGCAATTCCGGCTGCAGCCAGGAAGCAAAGAGATAGGAGAGTGCGTCCATCATGGCTCAGTTGCTCCCTCCGAAGAAGTCGCCGATCGCCGCGAGGATCGCTCGCTCGGGGATGATGCCCTCCGGCAGGACGACCTGGAAGACGAGGCGGAAGATCACATAGACACCGACGATCGACACAACCGCCAACAGCAGCGTCCTGCCAATCCGGCCCCGTTCCAAATACCAGATTGAAAAGAGCAGGAAGAGGAAGGAGGCTAGCAGGAAGCCAAGCGACTTCAGCGTGACGGAGTACGCCAAAATGAACAGGCTGAAGACGAGCACCGCCGGCGGTAAGACCTCCTTGCGGAAGGCGGCGAACCCACCGCCGGGCGATGCAAGCCCTGCCGAGCGGATGAGAACGACGGCCGAGGTAATGACCATGATGGCGCTCATCGCCATCGGAAAGGCTCCGGCGGAACTTAAGGCCGAAAAGCCGGATATCTGATAGGCCTGCCAGAACATGAACAGGCTGAAGCCGAACAAGGCGGCGTTGAAGACGATTTCGCCCGGGCGCCTGGTGTTGTGCGTTTCCATGACAATTCTCCTCCCCTGCCGGCGCAAAATTCCCGCCGACCTTGGAAAACGGCCCGGTCAGGCCGGGCCGTGTGATAATCAGGGCTTTGCGATGCCGAACTCCTCCGGCGATTTCTTCGCGATGCCGGCATCATAAACCACCCATGCTGTGGTCGATTGCCATTTCTTCAGGAACGCATCCGCCTCGTCACCCGAGATGTTGAGAGGGATATAGCCGCGGTCATCGAGAAGCTTTTGGAACTCCGGAGCCTCCGCGCCGGCCTTGAAGGCTTCCACCAACTTCGCCTTGACCTCGTCCGGCGTGTCGCGCTTGACGAAGACCCCAAAAAACGGTCCCCAGGGCAGGAGCTTCTTGAACTCCGGATAGTCGGCAACGATCGGCTTGGCATCAGGCAGGACCGGGCTTGCCTCTAGGTCGAAAATGCCGAGGATCTTGATGCGACCGGCTTTCACATGTTCGGCGGCAGCCCCGAGAACGGCGGGCATGAAGTCGACCGCGCCGCCCTGCATGGCGGTCAATGCCGGACCATCTCCGTCAAAGGGGACCGCCGTGACTTTAAAGTCGAGCTGGGTCGACAGCATGCCACCAACGACAGACGGAAGGCCGCCGGGGCCGGTCGAGCCCATCTTCACCTTGCCGGGGTTGGCTTGAACGTACTCGACCAGTTCCTTGATCGTGTTGAAGGGTGCGTCGTTGTTGGCGACGAGCACCGGGACGCCACGCGCGAGCACGTTCACCGGATAGAAATCGGCATAATCCAGATTGGACAAGCCCATCACCTTGTAAAGCTGCGGGTTTTCCGCGCTCATCAGAAGCGTGTAGCCATCGGATGGCTGGCTCGCGACGAACTGGGTGGCGATCGCTCCGACGCCGCCGGTCTTGTTGGTCATCACGATGCTGCGGCCGAGCACCTTCTCTGCATGCGGCGAGACGGAGCGCATCACGAGATCGGTGCTACCGCCCGCACCCCATTGGATGATGCCCTGGATGTCCTGTTCGGGATAGTCGGCGGCCGAAGCCGAGCCGACGAAAAGCGCAAGGGCGGCGACCGCCCCCATCAATTTACCAAGCATGTTTTTCCTCCCATTTGGCTGATGCCGGTGACCGGACACGCCGCCCATTCCTCGGATGGGCGGATGCTGTTACGACAAGGTCAATTAATGAATGTCTATTTTGCCGCTATAACGCAAATACCAATATTTTTGCGTTCCATATTGTTTTGTTATGTGTGCGCATGGCCGTACTCTTTGCGGATGTAATCCTCCATCACCCGACGCAGCATGGTGACGAAGCTCTCCGCGTAGCTCGAGAGCGCCGCGTCGGAACGATAGGCCACATAGGTCTGGAAATCGGTCTTTTCGCTGATCGGGATGATGGCGAGACCATGGTCGGTCATGTCGGCGACCGTGAAGGCATCGATCACCGCGATGCCGAGGTTCTGCCTCACCAGCGCGCAGACGGTCGTGCCGAATCGGGCGCGGATTGAGATGCGGTACTCCAGCTTCTCCCGCTCGAAGATGCCGGCCATGATCGCCCCGTACGGATCCTTCGGATCGATGCCGATCAGAGCATGCTCGGCGATCTCCCGCGGCGAGATCGCGGTTCGCGAAGCGATCGGATGGTCTTTTGAGGCGATGCATACCAGCCTGCCCTTCGCCAGTGGCTCGAAGGTGATGGAAGGATGGTCGAAAAAGTAGCTCATCACGACCACCTCTCCCCGCGCGAGCATGAGATAGTCGATCGCCTCCTCGATCTTCAGTATCTCGAAATTCACCAGGATGTCCGGATAGTGGCGCCTGAGAACCGCCACCGCATGCGGCACCATGACGTTGGCGATGCTCGGCACCGATCCAAGCGCAAGTTCGACCCCGCGGCCGCGCTCGAGCTGCCCGATCGAGACCTGCAGGTCCTCGACCTTGCGGTGGACCTCCTGCAACTGCGTGAAGATGTCGCGCGCCTCGCTCGTCGGAACGTAACGACCGGCCTTCTTGACAAAGAGCTTGATGCCGAGCGAGCTCTCGATGTGCTTCATCGTGCGGCTGACGCCGGGCTGGGTCACGTTCATCAGTCTCGCGGCGCCGGCGATCGTCCCCGCGACCATGACAGACCGGATCACTTCGATCTGCCGCAATGTGAGCGTCATGCGAACAACCCTCCCCGGAGCGCGCAAGTCCGTTCAGGCGCGCAACAGTCGCTGTAGCACTTTGAAATGCTGCATGTTCTATCCTCAACCCGGCAGCGAACTGCAGCCTTTTCCTCCTTCGCGAACATGCGTCAAAACCTCTGCCGGTGAAAGCGGTTTCAGAGTAGCAGGCTGCGCCGGCGCTTGCGTTATTCGCGGCCCAGCCGCTCGATCCTTGCGCTCATCACGCCTGCAAGCCGCAATGATGCGGCGGCCGCCAGCATCATCTGCGGCAGTACGAGCCATTCGAGGGTCCAGGCAGCGCCCGAGCGTTCCTGCTCGTGCACGACTGCCTGATGAATGGCCGAGAGTTGAGTGGCATTGAAGCGGGCGAGCGCCACCAGCGTCTCGGCCGCGACCGGGTTCTGCTTGTGGGCCATGGCGGATGAGTTGCCCCCGCCTGCAAGGGCAATGTCGCTGCCGCCCTGCGCCATGAGCGCAACGTCCTGACCGAACTTGCCGAGGCTGCCGGTGATCGATGAAAGGAGCCCCGCAACCTCAGTGATCGGCAATCGCTGGCTTTGCCATTGCGGCGCATCGGCCAGCCCAAGCTCCCGCGCCAGCGACGCACGCAGAGCTTGCGCCTTCTCGCCGAAACTCTCCAATGTTCCGGCCGCACCGCCGAACTGCAGCGGAAACGCCAGACCCTCGAGCCTGTCGCAATAGGCCATGAGCGGCATACGCCAGGCACTGAGCCGGTCGGAGACGGCGATCGGCAGAGCCGCCTGCATACGCGTATGGGCCATCATCCGCCGCAGACCGAACCGTGCGTCGAGATCCTCGAGCCTGGCGACGATGCCGGACAGCCGGTGCACAAAGATGCGGACGATCGGCTTTAGCCGTAATATCAGGCTGGTGTCGATGACATCCTGGCTGGTCGCGCCGAAATGCACGTAAGCCGCGGCGTCCTCGCCGACGGCCGCGCGTAACTGCCGGACGAGTTCCGGCACGACGACGCCGTCCCTGGCGGTTGCCGAATTGAGTGCGGCAAGATCAGGCAAAAAGGCAGCGCATATCTCCGCGATCCGGCTCGCCGCGGCAACCGGAATAATGCCGTTTGTTGCCTCGGCCCGTGCCAACGCCGCTTCGAAGGCAAGCATCGCCCGGAGATCGGCTTCGGCCGAGAGATGTCGTGCCGTTTCCTCGTCTCCGAGCAAGCCCGACAGGAACGGATGGTCGAAAGGCAAGACACCCATCTTCAGACATTATCCATGAGTCAAATATCCAGGAACACGGTTTCCTCCGGCCCCTGCAGGTGAATGTCGAACAAGTAGGTCGAACCCTCCCTTGCCGCGATCAACGTGGCCACGCGCTCGCGATGCTCGATGCGGGCGAGCAATGGGTCCTCGTCATTGGCCGCCCCTTCATCGGGGAAATACATGCGGGTATGCAGGCCGATATTGATGCCGCGCGCAACGATCCAGAAGGTGATGTGCGGCGCCATGAGGCGGCCGTCCTTGAACGGCACACGGCCGGGTTTCACCGTTTCGAAGGCAAAGACGCCGTCCTCCGCACTGGTCGGGCAGCGGCCCCAGCCGGTGAAGCTCGGGTCGGCGGCGCCCCGAATTTCGGATGGCGAATTGTAGAACCCGGCGGCGTCCGCCTGCCAGATTTCGACGAGCGCATCCTTGAGCGGCGCTCCCGCGCCGTCGAACACGCGGCCCTTAATGGTGATGCGCTCGCCGAGCGTCCTGTCGTTGACCATAGATGAGCCGAGGTCGGCGTCGTAGACGCCTGCAATCCCGCAGAAATTCGGCGTCAGTCCGATATGGACATAGGGTCCGGCGGTCTGGGAAGGCGTCTCTTTGAGATAGCCGAGTTCCTGTGCCATCAATTGCCCTCCAGCCGGTTTTCGAAAAGGGTCGATCTCCGACCCCGAAGCACGATGTCGAACCTGTAGGCGCGTGCATCCATCGGAATCGTGTTCGCCCAGTCGAGCGGCGCTACCAGTTGCTCGATTGCCTGTCGGTCGGGGATCGTATTGACGATCGGACATTTCCAAATCATCGGATCGCCCTCGAAATACATCTGCGTGATCAGCCGCTGGGCGAAGCCGTGGCCGAATACCGAGAAGTGGATATGCGCCGGCCGCCAGTCGTTGACGCCGTTCGGCCAGGGATAGGGGCCGGGTTTGATCGTCCGAAAGGCATAATAGCCGTTCTCGTCGGTGATCGTGCGACCGCAGCCGCCGAAATTCGGGTCGAGCGGCGCAAGGTAGCTCTCCTTCTTGTGGCGATAGCGCCCGCCGGCATTGGCCTGCCAGAATTCGAGCAACGCCCCGGAAACGGGTCGGCCGCGCTCGTCCAGCACCCGGCCATGCACGATGATGCGCTCGCCGATCGCGCTTTCGCCGGGCTTGGCGAAATTGTGGATCAGGTCGTTGTCGAGTTCCCCGAGCACTGAATGGCCGAAGATCGGGCCAGTGATCTCGGATATCGTGCCGTCGAGCGAAAGCAGCGCCCGCTGCGGCGAGCGCAACACCGAGGTCTTGTAGCCCGGCGCGAAGGCCGGTGGATGCCAGTTGCGGTCCCGGGGGAAGAAAGCCCCGGTCTCCGGTTTGCGGTTCGGCATTTCGGACATCGCTTTCCTCCTCAGCCTGCCTTTTCGGCGTCCAACTCGGCGAAAACCTTCTTGGCAATCTTGATCGCGTGATTTGCAGCGGGCACGCCGGCATAGATGGCGACATGCAGCAGCGCCTCGCGGATATCCTCGCGAGTCGCACCCGTATTGACGGTGGCGCGCACATGCATAGCGACCTCGTCATCCTGGCCGAGTGCGGCAAGCAGGGCAATCGTGATCATCGAGCGTTCGCGTTTCGTCAGCGCCGGGCGCGACCAGACATGGCCCCAGGCCGCTTCAGTAATGAGTTCCTGGAAAGGCCGGTCGAATTCCGTTGTCGCCGCCCCTGCACGGTCGACGTGGACGTCGCCAAGAACAGAACGGCGCGTCGTCATGCCCTCTCTTAATCTATGGGAGCCGGTCTCATTCATGGTTCTGTTCTCCGCATTAAAGAGTGGAAAGGAACGAGCGGATGAGCGCAGTCAGTGTTTCCGGCTGCTCGACGCAGGGGATGTGCGCGCAATCGCTGATAACCGCGTAGCGCGCGCTCGGGATCAACTGCGCCATGCCCCGAACGACCTCCGGTGGGGTCGACCCATCCTGGTCGCCGACGACGCAGAGGGCCGGCACGCCGACCGCGCGGGCCGCCGCGGTGTAGTCGGCGTCACGGATCGCCGCGCAGGTCGCGACATAGCCTTCAACCGGCTGACGGCTAAGCATGTGGCGATAACCGGCATAGGCGGCATTCTCCGCCCGGCGGAAACCGGGGGTAAACCAGCGCTCCATGACGGCGTCGAGGATGCTTTCAAGTCCGTCCCGCTCAACCGCGGCGATACGGGCGTTCCAGGTTTCGGACGTTCCGATCTTATGCGCGGTGTCGCAGAGGACGAGGGCGGAGACAAGTTCCGGCCGGCGCTGGTGAAGCGCCAGCGCGATCAGCCCGCCAACGGAAAGGCCGCAGACAATCGCGCGCTCTATGGAAAGCTGGTCCAGCAGACGGGCGAGATCACCTGCGTGATCCTCGATCGAATAGGGAACGCGGCCGATGTCGGAGAGGCCGTGGCCACGCTTGTCATAAATAAGGATTGCCAAATCATCGGCAAGATGCTGGGCCACGCCATCCCAGATGCGGAAATCGGTGCCGAGCGAGTTCACGAAGACGATGACCGGCTTTTCGGCCGGCGCGCCGATAAGCCTGTAGTGGATCGCCACGTCGTCAATGCGGGCAAACTGCATTCGAAATCTCCTCTTGAAGAGGAGATACGGCACGGGACCGCTTAGGTAAAATGAGAATATCCGGGAATCTCATAACTATTTGGTTATGCCATTCCCCGTTGCTCGTCGACACGCTGCGAGCGCGCTTAGGTGAAGCGTGCCCGTTCGTGCGTGAGCGCGCGCAGGATGCCGCGTAGTTCGGCAAGGCCGCGCATGCGGCCGATCAGCGGGTAGCCCGGATGGGTGCCCCGGCCGACATCGCTCAAGAGTTCATGGCCATGGTCCGGCCGGAACGGGATGTCCCAATCGCGCCGGCCTTCTGCGCGACGCCGGCGCTCTTCCCCGACGAGTTCTGCGATCAACGCCACCATGTCGGTATCGCCTTCGAGGTGAGCTGCCTCCTCGAACGAGCCGTCCGGGTCCTTCCGGACGTTGCGCAGATGCGCGAAGTGGATGCGATCGGCGAAGCGGCGGCCAATCGCCGGAACGTCGTTTGCCGGATTGGCACCGAGCGAGCCTGAGCAGAGGGTCAAGCCATTCGCCCGGCTCCGTTGCTGAGATAAGAGCCAGGCAATGTCTTCTTCGTTGGAGACGATGCGCGGCAGACCGAGAATATCGCGCGGCGGATCGTCCGGATGGACGCAAAGCCGCATACCGAGCTCTTCGGCAGCGGGAACGACCTCGGCCAGGAAGCGGGCGTAGTTGGCGCGCAGTTCTGCGCGACCGATGCCGGCGTAGCGCTCGAGCGCCCTTCTGAGCCCCTCGACATCGTAGCGGTCATAGGCTCCAGGCAAGCCGGCCATGATGCTGGCGAGCAGTGCTTGCCGGGCGTTCTCGTCCGATAGCTCGTGCCAGGCCCGCGCCTTTTCCAGCACTTCCGGCGAATAATCCGCCTCCGCGCCTTCGCGCTTCAGCATGTGGACCTCGAAGGCGGCCATCTCATGGGCTTCGAAGCGCAGGCAGGTGCCGCCGCGCGATACCGGCGCATCGAGCCGGGTGCGCGTCCAGTCGATGAGCGGCATGAAGTTGTAGCAGACCGTATGGATGCCGCAGGCGGCAAGATTGGCGAGCGACTGACGGTAATTGGCAAAGAGTGGCGCGAGGTCACCTTCGCCACGCTTGATATTCTCATGAATCGGCAGGCTTTCGACCACCGCCCAATGGAGCCCGAGGCCGCTGTCGGCAATTTCCGACTGCCTGGAGCGGATCAACTCGATCGGCCAGACTTCGCCATAGGCAATTTCGTGCAAGGCGGTGACGATGCCCGAAGCGCCGGTCTGGGCGATCTCGGTCAGCTTGATCTTGTCGAAGGGGCCGTACCACCGCCAGCTTTCAAGCATTCGTGACATCCTTCGTCATTTCGCGGGCGCCCCTTTCGACAAGGCCCTCGTAACAATCGGTGAGCGCCTTGCGTAAGCCGGCGTGCTGCGCAACGTCGGGGGGAAAAATAGTTCCGACGCCGAGCAGCGCTTCGACCTTCCTGACGGGACCGTCCGCGCCGTCGCTCAGCGCCTTGAGCTCAGCTGCTAACGGATCCCGCACGTCAATCGGCTCGCCCCTTTCATCGCGGCCGCCGACATAGCGCATCCATGCAGCGATCGCGAGCACAAGGCCTTTCGGAATGCGACCGACGGCAAGGTTTTCCGCGACCGTTCCCAGGATGCGCTGCGGCAGCTTTTGCGAGCCGTCCATGGCGATCTGCCAGGTGCGATGCCGGATGGCCGGGTTGGCATACCGCTCGAAAAGCGAGTTGCAGTAGGCAGCGAGGTCGACCCCCGGCGGCGCGTGGAGCACCGGCACAATTTCGTGGCTCCAGAGATGCCGGACGAAGGCGGCGAAGACCGGATCGGCGACCGTGTCGCTGATCGTCTCGTGACCGGCGAGATAGCCGAGATAGGCGAGAGACGAGTGCGTGCCGTTAAGGCAGCGCAGCTTCATGTGCTCGAAAGGGGTCACGTCCTCGACGAGCTCGACGCCGACTGCGCCGAGGTCGGGGCGAATGCCATCGACGAAATCGTCCTCGACCACCCACTGGCGGAACGGTTCATGCATGACCGGTGAAAGGTCGAGCATGCCGGTCCGTTCGGCCAGCCGCTCGATGTCCTCCGGCTTGGTCGCGGGGACGATGCGGTCGACCATTGTCGAGGGGAAGAAAACCTCTGCGGCAATCCAGGTGGCAAGCCCCTCATTGATGAGGCGCGCGAATTCGAGGACGATGCCCCGCACGACCCGGCCGTTTTCCGGGAGATTGTCGCAGCAGAGCACGGTAAACGGCCTCGTTGCCTCGGCGCGGCGACGCTCGAGCGCCCTGACCAGGAAGCCAATCGTCGACTTCGGCGCGGCCGGGTTGGCAAGATCGTGCCGGATGTCGGGATGATCCCGGTTCAGCCGTCCTGACGATGGTTCGTGGCAATAGCCTTTTTCGGTGACGGTCAAGGTGACGATCCGCGTGGTCCGCGCCGACATGACCTCCAGCACCGCCCGGGGGTCTTCCGGCGCCACCAGGACATCATTTATGATGGATATCACCTGCGGTCTCTCGCCATCGGGGCCGAGTTCCACCGCCGTATAGGCGAAGTCCTGGGGCTTGAGCAGGTCACGCTGGTCCGGCCGGACCAGGCTGACACCGACGATCCCCCAATCGCCGCCGGACTTCTGCATGGCTTCCGCGAAATAGATGGCGCCATGGGCGCGATAGAAGGCGCCAAGTCCGAGATGAACGATGCCCGGGCCGGCGCGCGGCACGTCCGGACGGCGAAGACGGGGACGATCAGCGGGCAAGCCAGCCTCCATCGACATTGAGAATTGCTCCATGAATGTATTTTGCGGCCGGCGAGGCCAGGAAGACGGCAGCGCCGCCAATGTCCTCGGGGTCGCCCCAGCGGCCGGCCGGAATGCGGTCCAGGATGGCCTGGTTGCGTGCCGCGTCGGCGCGCAGAGCCTCGGTGTTGTTGGTGGCGATATAGCCGGGAGCGATGGCGTTGACGTTGATGCCCTTGGCTGCCCATTCATTGGCGAGCAGCTTCGTCAGCCCCGCGACGCCGCTCTTCGAAGCCGTGTAGGAAGGGACGCGGATGCCGCCTTGGAACGACAGCATGGAAGCAATGTTGATGACCTTGCCTTCGCCGCCGCGCTGAAGGACGGCACGTGCGAAGCCTTGGCTGAGAAAGAAGACGGCCTTCAGATTGACGTCCATGACGTCATCCCAGTCGGCCTCGGTGAAATCGATCGAATCCGCGCGCCGGATAATGCCTGCATTGTTGACGAGAATGTCGACCGCTGCGACTTCGGCGAAGGCGGATTGCCCGGACATCGGATCCGAGAGGTCGAGCGAAATCGCCTGGCCCTTGCCGCCTGTCTTGGCTATCAATTCCAACGTTTCGGCGGCGGAGGAACGCGCGGCGCAGATCACTTCCGCCCCGGCCTTGGCGAGCGACAGGGCGATTGCCTGGCCGATGCCGGTATTGGCGCCGGTGACCAGCGCCCGTTTGCCAGCCAAGGAAAAGATGGCGCTCACTTCAGCGTCTCCATGGAAACCATCTCGACGTCCTTGTAGTCGACGTTGTCGCCGGCCATCGCCCAGATGAAGGTATAGGAGCCGGTACCCGCCCCCGAATGGATCGACCAGGGTGGCGAGATCGCGCCCTCTTCGTTCTTGAGCACGATATGGCGGGTTTCGTCCGGCTCGCCCATCATGTGGAAGACGCGCTGGTTGTCGGCGAGATCGAAATAGAGATAGGCCTCCATGCGCCGGTCGTGCACATGGGCGGGCATGGTGTTCCAGACGGAGCCGCTCTTCAGCTTGGTCATGCCAACGACGAGCTGGCAGGACTGCATCACTTCGGGATGGACGAACTGATAGATGGTGCGCTCGTTCGAGGTGTCCTGCGCGCCGATCGACATGCTTGCGGCCTCGTCTATCCTGATGAGCCGCGACGGATAGGTCTGGTGCGCCGGGGCGGAAAGGATATAGAAGCGGCCCATACCCGAAAACGTGATCGTCCCGGCTCCCATGCCAAGATAGAGCATGTCGCCTTTGGCCATCTTGTACTCTGCGCCCGCCTCGACGCTGCCCTCGGCACCGATATTGACCACGACCAATTCGCGCCTGTCGAGGATAGAGGCCGTGCCGGATGGTTTGACATGGTCGAGCTCGAGGCTTTTGCCGGCGGGCACGGCGCCGCCGACGATCATGCGGTCGTAATGAGTGTAGATGAGATTGATCTCGCCTTCCCGGAATATATGGCCGACGTGAAAATTCTCGCGCAGTGCTTTCGTGTCGAAGGTCTTGGCGGTTTTCGGATCGATCGCATGGCGGATGTCGACATTCAGCATCATCTGTCTCCTCTATTCAAAGAAAGTCGTCACGGCGCGGCGTGAACGTGTCGATCAAGACGCCGTCCTCCAACGCGCGACAGCCGTGGGTCGCCAGCGACGGTATGACGAAACTCTCCCCGGGGCTGACCAGCACGACCTCGTCCCCAATGGTGAACTCGAAACGGCCCGACAGCACATAAGTGGCCTGGATGTGCGGATGACTGTGGAGCGTGCCGATTCCGTCCTTTGCAAAGCGGAATTCGACCACCATCAGGTCCGGGCTGTCGGAGAGGACGCGGCGGGTGACACCGTTACCAGCCTCCACCGAAGGAAAAGTGCGGACGAGTGATTTCGTCATGACATGCTTCCTCACATTCAATGGCCCATGATGCCGCTCTAGCGGAACAGCGAGGGCAGCCACAGCGAGAGCGCCGGTACGTAGGTGACGAGCAGAAGCGCTGCGACCGCGGCGCCATAGAACGGCCAGATGGTCTGCAGTGCCTGCCAGATCGGTATCCTTCCAACCGCGCAACCGACGAAAAGAACTGCTCCTACCGGAGGCGTGCAGAGGCCTATGCCAAGATTGAGGATCAGGATGACGCCGAAGTGGACCGGATCGACTCCGAAGGCCGTCGCCACCGGCAGAAAGATGGGCGTGGTGATGACGATCAGCGGCGACATGTCCATGAATGTGCCGAGGATCAGCAGGACGACGTTCAACAGCAGCAGAATGATCAGCGGGTTTTCGGAGACGCCCTGCAAGAGCGACACCATAGCCGTCGGCACCTTGAGATAGGCAAGCAGCCAGCCGAAGGAGGCGGCGCAGCCGATCACCATCAAAACCATGGCCGTCGTACGCACGGCGGCAAAAGTCGCCTCCTTGAAGTCTTCCCAGCTCAGGGTGCGGTAGACGAGCAAAGTGACGAGAAGCGCATAGACGACCGCGATATTCGAGGATTCCGATGCGGTAAAGACGCCGGAACGGACGCCGCCGAAAATGATGGCGATCAGGATCAGTCCCGGCACGGCCGAGACGAACAATCGCCCCATCGCCCTGAGGCCGGGAAAAGCTTCGGTCGGATAGCCGCGCTGTCTTGCGACGATCCAGGCGGCAAGCATGAGGCAGAGCGCCAGCAGGAGACCGGGAATGATGCCTGCCGTGAAAAGGTCGGCGATGGAGATCCTGCCGCCAGCCGAGATCGAGTAGATGATCATATTGTGCGACGGTGGAATCATCAGCGCGATGATCGAGCCTACCACCGTGATGTTGACGGCATAATCGACATCATAGCCGCGCGCCTTCATCTGCGGCACCATCAGGCCGCCGACGGCCGATGCATCGGCCGCGGCGGAGCCGGAGACGCCGCCGAACATCACCGATGCCAGGATGTTCACCTGCCCGAGACCGCCACGGAGATGCCCGACCATCGAACCCGCCAATGCCACCAGGCGGCGGGCGATGTCGCCGCGCACCATCAGGTCGCCAGCGAAGATGAAGAACGGGATCGCCATCAGCGCAAAAACCGACACGCCGGAATTCAGGCGCTGGAAGATGACGACCGGCGGCAGGCCAAGATAGAGAATGGTCGCGAAGCTCGACACACCGAGACAGAACGCGACGGGCGTGCCGATGAGCAAGAGGAAGGTGAAGGTGCCAAAAAGGATCCAGAGTTCCATAAGGTCAGTGCTCCGGCTCCGCCTCGCCGAAACGCGCGGTATGGAGGCCGGCGGCGCGACGGGCAATGCGCTCGAGAGAAAAGAGGACGACCAGCACGCCGCCGGCCACGATGGGTAGGAAGTCGAAGGCGCCGGAAATGCGAGGCTCGGCATCTGGTTCCCCGCCGTCTTGATCGCCAGCTGCGCGCCGTAGAAGATCATGCCGCCGCCAAAGGCGCCCACGAACACGTCGGAGAGCGTGTGGAGCAGCTCCTTGCCTCGCTGCGGCAGCAGATACAAAAGCACGTCGAAAGAGAGGTGGTAGCCCTCGCGGATGCCGACCGCGGCTCCCAGAAAGATGAACCAGCCCATGATCATCACTGAGGCGGGCTCGCTCCATGTCAGGCTGTCATTGAAGACATAGCGCCAGATGACCTGCGCGGCGATGAACATCGTCATCAGCACGAGGCCGATGCCGGCGATCCAGAGTGCACCTTGGGAGAGGTTTCCCATCAGACGCGCGACGCTCTTCATAGTGTTCTGCAAGATAATATCTCCATCGGATGGCGACCGCCTCTACCACTCGGGCCTGCCATTGCTCCTCTCCTCGGGTTTAACCCGAGGACCAGCTCTCTCCCCGCGAGCGGGGAGAGAGGGGACCGGGAGCGCGCGGCTGGTGCCTCTCCCCGCTGCGGCGAGAAGGTCGCGGCAGCGGGATGAAGGGCAATATCCGGCCTAGAAAGGATAGAGGGAGGCGATCAATTATCCGATCTCAGTTCACTGCGTTGCCTGGATGCGCTTCACCAGGTCCTTGAGCTTCTCGGACTTCACGTATTTGTCGTAGACCGGCTTCATCGCCTCGATGAACGGCCCCTTGTCGATGTCGGAGACGACCTCGACACCGGCAGCGCGGATCTTCTCCTCCGACTTCTTCTCCTGCTGGGCCCAGAGATCGCGCATATAGGGAACGGAGGCCTTGGCCGCCTCTCGGACTGCTGCCTGGTCTTCCGGCGACAGGCTGTCCCAGGTTTTCTTGGACATGACGAGCACTTCCGGCACGATCAGGTGCTGGTCCAGCGTGTAGTGCTTGGCGACCTCGAAATGGCCCGAGCTGTCATAGGACGGCCAGTTGTTTTCCGCGCCGTCGATGACGCCCGTCTGGATCGACGAATATACCTCGCCATAGGGCATCGGCGTAGCGTTGGCGCCCAGCGCCCCGACCATGTCGACGAACATGTCCGACTGCATGACGCGGAACTTCATGCCCTTGAGGTCTTCGACGGATTTGATCGGCTTCTGCGAATTGTAGAAGCTGCGCGAACCGCCGTCGTAAAAGGCGAGACCCACCAGATCATGCGCTTCGAAAGCTGCGAGGATTTCCTGCCCGATCGGCCCGTCCATCACCTTGTGCATGTGCTCGACCGAACGGAAGATGTAAGGCAACGAGGCAACCTGGGTTTCCTCGATGATGTTGTTGAACGGCCCGAGCGAGACGCGGTTCATGTCGATGACCCCGAACTGGGTCTGCTCGATCGTGTCCTTCTCCTCACCGAGCTGGGCGGAATGGAAGACTTCGATGCCAAGACGGCCGCCTGTCTTCTCCTCTAGCAATTTGCCCATGTGCTTGACCGCTTCGACGGTCGGATAGCCGTCCGGATGCGTATCGGACGAGCGCAGGACCCGGTCCGCCGCCTCGGCCGAGACCGATGCAAGAGCTACTGCCGCGGACGCGAGCAGTGCCAGGCTCATTTTCTTCAGAAATGTCATTTCAATTCCTCCCTTTGAAATGGGCTGTCCTCACAGCCGGTATGCTTGCTTCGCAAGCCGATAGGCGAGATCTATGGCGACCTCGCCGGCCTCGTCCTCGTCGAGCCGACCATCGGCGACGAGGGTTGCGAGATAGGCGCAATCGATTCGGCGGGCGACGTCGTGTCTCGCCGGAATCGAGCAGAAGGCGCGGGTATCGTCATTGAAGCCGACCGTGTTGTAGAACCCGGCGGTTTCGGTCGTGAGTTCCCGATAACGGCGCATGCCTTCGGCGCTGTCGAAGAACCACCAGGCCGGCCCGAGCTTCAGCGCCGGATAGGCGCCCGCGAGCGGCGCGAGTTCGCGCGCATAGCTGGTCTCGTCGAGCGTGAAGACGATGACCGTCAGCTCCGGCCGCATTCCGACGGCGTCGAGCAGCGGCTTCAGCGCCCGGACATAGTCCGTCCGGGTCGGGATGTCGAAGCCCTTGTCGCGCCCGTGTCGGCCCATCACCTCGGCGGAGTGGTTCCGCCATGAACCGGGATGGATCTGCAGCACGAGGCCGTCTTCCAGGCTCATGCGCGCCATTTCGGTCAACATATGGCCCCGGAAGGCATCGGCCTCCTCCGGGCTCATGCGGCCCGCAAGCGCCTTGGCAAACAAGGCTGCCGCTTCAGCCTGGCTCAGATTTTCGGTGCGCGCCGTCGCGTGACCGTGGTCGGAGCTCGTAGCACCGTAGCACTTGAAGAAGGCGCGCCGGGTCCGGTGAGCCTCGAGGTAGCCCTTCCAGGTGGTCGCGTCCGTTCCGGCGAGTTCGCCGAAGCGCTCGACATTCCCGCGGAAATTTCCGAATTCCGGGTCGACGACGCTGTCCGGCCGATAGGCTGTCACGACGCGCCCGCCCCAGCCCGACTGGCGGATCATCTCGTGCCAGCGAAGATCGTCCAGTGGGCTTTCGGTGGTGGCGATCACCTCGATGTTGAAGCGATCGTACAGGGCGCGCGGCCTGAACTCCGGCCGCGCGAGGCAATCCGAAATGTGGTCGTAGTAATAGTCGGCCGTCTTCGCCGAAAGCCGCTCCTTGAGGCCGAACACGGCTTCGAAGGAATGGTCGAGCCATAGCCGGCACGGCGTGCCTCGGAAGAGATGATAGTTCTCGGCAAACAGGCGCCAGATCCTGCGGCCATCTTGCTCCGTCGACTCGCCATCGACGCGAGGAACGCCGAGATCCGTCAGCGCGATCCCCTGCGAGCAGAGCATGCGGAAGACATAGTGATCTGGAGTGACGAAGAGTTGAGCCGGATCGGGGAACGGTTCGTTTTCCGCGTACCATCTCGGATCGGTATGACCGTGCGGGCTGACGATCGGGAGGCTGCGAACCGTGGCGTAGAGCGTGCGAGCGATGTCGCGAGCGCGTGATTCGAGTGGAAAGAGCCTATCTTCATCCAGCAATGCGATGGCCTCCCAACCACTTGCCGGCTACGATCCGGCGACGACATATTGCATTCGGCTAGTCATCTAATATGTTAGTATGCAGAACGAGTCAATGGAGAGGTTACATGGCCGACCAGGTTCAGATCCGGGCAGTTGAACTGAGCCGCGCTCCATCGGTGACGGAGCAGGTCTTCGAGCACCTTTATCACCAGGTGGTCGAGCTGGACCTGCCGCCCGGTACCAAGCTTTCGGAGGTGGAGGTCGCCAAAATACTCGGCGTTTCACGCCAACCGGTGCGGGATGCCTTTTACCGCCTCTCGCAGCTCGGATTTCTGCTGATCCGGCCCCAGCGGGCAACGGTCGTCACGCATATCTCCGAGAAGGAGGTCATGCAGGCCCGCTTCATCAGGACGGCGCTCGAGATGGAAACCGTACGCGCGGCAGCCGATTGCCTGACGGAGGCGCAGCTCGACCGGCTTGACGCATTGCTCGTTGAACAGGAGAAAGCCATTGCCGCTGAAGACAAGGTGCTGTTTCATGCGCTGGACGACAGCTTCCATAAGCTGATCTGCGAATTGTCAGGCCATGAATTCGCCTGGGCCTTGATCCGGGACAGCAAGGCGCACATGGACCGCGTGCGCTATCTCAGCCTTTCCTTCGGCGCGCAGAGCGCCTTCGACGACCACAAGGTGATCATGGCAGCGCTGCGCGAGCACGATGGCGCCAAGGCGGCCGACGCGATGCGCGTCCACCTGTCGCGCATCAAGTCGATCATCGGCCGCATCCGCGAGAGCCACGGCTCGTTCTTTACAGAGGGCGAGCGCTGACGGCATCCATCAGACACCTCCGTAAACGACCTTCGGCAGCCAAAGGATGATTGAGGGAAACGCGATACAGAGGGTGACGCCGATCGCCTGCAGAACAATGAAGGGCACCGCTGCCCGGAAGATCGTAGCCATTGAAATCTGCGGCGGCGCGACGCTCTTGAGGTAAAACAGCGAATAGCCGAACGGCGGACTGAGGAAAGCCATCTGCATATTGACCATGAATATGACGCCGTACCAGAGCGGCACATCCGCGGGGTCGATCCCCGGGAGACCGAAAAGGCCATCGAACTGTAGCGATCTCAGGATCGGCAGGAAAATCGGCACCGTCAGCAGCAGGATGCCGACCCAGTCGAGGAACATGCCGAGTACGAAGAGAATGGCCATCATCAGCACCAGCACGCCGTAAGGCGGCAGGCCGGTGCCGAGAATCGTGTCGGTGACGAAGGTTTGCCCGCCCTTGAGGATAAAGAAGCCAACGAACATCGTGGCACCGAAGAAGATCCACATGACCATTGCGGTCGCCTTGAGCGTGGCGATCCCCGCGTCGCGGATCGTATTCCAGGTGAGCCGGCGGTGCGTCGCGCAGACGACAAAGGCCCCGAACGTGCCGATGCCGGCAGCCTCGACCGGCGTAGCGATGCCCAAGAAAATGACGCCAAGCACGGTGATGATGAGCAGGATCGGCATGACCATGCCCCGAAGCAGGCGGAGCTTCTCCACGAAACCGACGCGCTCGCCCGGAGGCACGGGCGGGCCCAGCGCCGGATTGATGTAACACCGTAGTGTCACATAGGCGACATACATGCCCGACAGCAGCAAACCCGGAAAGACCGACCCGATCAGCAATTCTCCCAGCGATTGCTGGGCGACGACGGCATAGACGATCGCCATGACCGAGGGCGGGATGAGAATGCCGAGCGTGCCGCCGGCGAGCAACGCACCGCAGGCGAGTTTCGGATCGTAGTTTCGACGCAGCATCGCTGGCAGCGCGATCATGCCCATCGTCACCTCGGTTGCCCCGACGACGCCGACCATGGCGGCAAGCAGCGTGCATGAGATGACCGTCGCCGAGGCAAGCCCGCCCTTCAGCCCGCCCAGCCATTTGTAGATGACCTCGAACAGTTCCTCGATGATACCGGCCTTCTCAAGGATCGCCGCCATGAAGATGAAGAGCGGCACGGCGGAAAGCTGGTAGTCCGTCATGAACGGAAACACGCGCGACGGCAGCATGTTGAGCATTGCCGCATTGCCGAACAGCCAGAGGAAGAGCACGGCCAGGCTGCCGGTGCAGAAAGCCATCGGGAGTCCGAGCAGCAGAAGCACGCCAAGACCGCCAAACATCAATAGGCTTAGCCACTCGATCGGAAGATCAAATCCCATTGGCGGCCGCCCTTCCCGCCACGAGCGTGGCGATATCGCGCGCGAGGCGCGAGAACCCCTGCAGCAGAAGCAGTGCCGCGCCGAGCGGGATGGCAAGCTTGACCGGCCAATATTGAATGCCCCATTCGGTGAAGGATCGCTCGCCGACCGCAATCGCGTCGTTTGCGAAACGCCAACCGGTTACGAGCATGGTGCCCACAAACAGAAAGAAAAAGACCGAGGTGATGACGTCGCAGATCGCCCGGCCGCGATCCGAAAGGCGGCTGTAGACGATGTCCACCCGAACATGGGACTCGTCCCGGTAAGCGTACGCGCCGGCTAGCATGTATTGCATCCCGAACATGAGAAACATGCTCTCGTGCACCCAATTGGTCGGCGAATTGAACACGTAGCGGCCGACCACTTCGTAATAGTAGGCGAAGACGGCGAGCACCGACCAGTATGCGACGAGTTCGCCCGTGGCCTGCACCAGCCGGTCGATTGGCCGAAGCAGCGGCAGCGGCTCCCTGACCGGGGAACTGGGCATGGCGGTCTCCATGAGAGGTTCAGGGAGGGTGGCGGGAGCGGCAGTCTCGCGCTCGCGTCTCCGCCGGACGAGCCCGGGCATGAGAAGTGCATCGCCAAGAAGCAACACGCCGAGCAGAATTCCCGAAATGCGGGCGTTGCGGTTGGAACGACCGAGCCCTGCGACAGCCGCGGCCATCTTGGCCTGTGCCGTCTCCGCAGCCGCATTGGCTTCGGCAAGCCGATCGCCCGCCCCCTCCCTGTTCCTTGCCACGTCCGCCGTTGCGCGCGTGACGATCCGCTCGGCACTCTGGACTTCGGAGCGGGCGAGCGACAGTGCTTCGCGACCCTCTCGCACGTCGGCACTTGTCCAGAGCACCGCCAGAAAGAAAGGAATGAACAGAAGCCCCCAGCTGCTCCTCAGATAGAAACGGTGCATGCCGATGAAGCCCGCCGAGATGAGGAAGAGGTAAGCGAGAAACAGATTAGCGCGCCCGGCCTCTCGCCGGACCCCTTCGCGATAAACCAGAAAAGCAGCGACAAGCGGGAAGACCCCGAGGCTTGCCCAATAAAGCCAATGTGGCATGACAAACGTGAGCGACGGCATTGAAACGCCCCTACACAGTGACGGAAGCCCCCGCCCCGAAGCGCGGTCAGATCAGCCTCGGAGCGGAACGCGGGAATGCCTGCGACTTTCTTCCCGCTTTCCGCTTCAATTCTTCAGCATCGACCACGTCTTGCGTTTTGAGGTCGGCTGGACCTCAGATCATGCTGTCTAAAGATCGACCGATAGACCTTGATACATGTCGGGCGTGACGTAACCGAGGGTCGGGTTTTCCATCATCTCGAGCTGCAGCTTGAAGATGCGAGCCGCGTCCTTGTCCTTGTTTGCCCATTCGAACCAGATCGGCACGGCGATTTCCTGGAACCGCTCCACATCCTCCTGGCCGAGCCGATTGATCTCGATGCCTGCATCGGTGAATTTCTGCCAGGCTTCCATGTCGGCTTTCTGGATCGCGCCGAAATGGATGTTGGAATAAACTTGGATTTCGTCCTCGACGAATCGCTTCAGATTGTCGGGCAAGTTGTTCCAGACATTCATGTTGACGGCGAAATCCATGAGGTCGACCGGCTGGTGCAGCGCCATCAGGCCCGGCGGTCCCATCGAGATGTACTTCGTCACCTGCTGGAAGCCGAGCGCCCAATTGACGGCCGGACCGGTGTAGTCGGCCGCGTCGATGGTGCCCTTCTCCAGCGCCGAAAAGACCTCTCCGCCCGGAAGCAGGGTCGTCTTCGCTCCGGCTTTCGCGAAGGTTTCGGCGATCATGCCGCCCGGAACGCGCAGTTTAAGATCCCTGAAATCCTCGATCGAACGGATCGGCGTCTTCGAATGGATGATGTTGGCACCATGGTGGATGCGGTCGACGTAATAAAGGCCCTGCGCCGCGTAAACATCGCGCGCCACCTGCAAGCCGCCCTTCGAATAGAAGAAGATGTCCCACTCGTGCGGATAACGCAGCCCCATCGTGTAGGAACTCAGGAAGGCCGTCGCCGGCAGCCTGCCGGCCCAGTACAGGGAGAACGAGTTCATCGCCTCCAGGACGCCGTTCTTGACCCCGTCGAATAGTTCGAAATCACCGACGATGTCCTTGGCCTTGAACGCTTGAAATTCGAGCTGCCCGCCAGTCTTCTCCTTGATGCTGCCACACCAGTTCTGGAATGTTTCCAACCCGACGCCGGCCGGCCACGAGGTCTGTACCTTCCAGATGATGGTATCGGCCGCACCGGCCTTGCGCACCCATGGTGCCGCCAGAAGGGCGGCAGCCGAACCTGCGACAAGTCCGCTCGTTTTCAGAAAAACTCGCCGGGATGATGCATGTTCTTTGCTCATCTTGGTTCCTCCCTGCCTCGCCAGGCACAATTGCGTGCCTTTGCCGGTATTTAACCACATTTGGTAGTTCCGGACCAATTTTCGAGCTTCACATTTCCTTCAATTGTCCGCAGCCGGCGCGTTGCTCCTTCGGTACGCTTGTTCACCCCCTCGCGCTGCCGGGCATCTCGCTTTTCTCAAATAGCTGCACAATCGGCGTTCGCGGCAGCAGCCTCCTCGCTCGGCTCAGCGCGCGCCCCAAGTATCAGTCAGACGATAGCCTTCCGGCCAGGGATCGGAGGGATCGAGCAGGTGCTGGTGGATTCCGGTTATCCAGGCGCGACCAGAGATCTCCGGCAGGATCGCGGGGCGACCGCCGACCTTCGTGGCACCGAGAATGCGGCCGGTGAAGGTCGAACCGATCATCGAGACCGCCGTCAGCTGCTCGCCCGCCTCCATCTCCCCGCGCGCCTTGAGCACAGCCATCCGTGCCGATAGGGCCGTGCCCGTCGGCGAGCGGTCGACCTTGCCGGGTTGGATGGCAACGGCGGCCCCGGCGCGCAGCCCGTCTGCTGTCCGCTGCACGGGACCGGCGAAGAGGCAGAAGGAGAAATGCCGCCAATCTCCATTTTCGGGATGATGGAAGCCGAGTTGCGCATTGGCCGCATTGGTGATCCTGACGCCCAAGCGGGCAATATCGTGCGCCTCGTCCGGCGTGAGCCCGAAGCCCATCGCGGCGGCATCGACGATCACGAAACTGTCGCCGCCATAGGCGGTGTCGACGGTGAGCGTGCCTAGTCCGTCGACCTCGACTTTTGCGTCAAGCCGCTCCGCAAAGCTGGGCAGATTCTCAACAAAGATGCGCTCGGCCTTGCCATTGCGGCATTCTGCCCGCACGCGCACGAGACCGCCGGGTGCTTCGAGCGTGATCTCGGTCACCGGCTCCTTCATCGGCAGGATGCCGCTGTCGAGCAGCACGGTCGCGACGCAGATCGAGTTCGAGCCGGACATCGGCGGCGTATCTTCCGGCTCCATGATGATGAAGGCGGCGTCGGCCTCCGGGTGCTTTGGCGGCACCAGCAGATTGACATGGCGGAAAACCCCGCCGCGCGGCTCGTTCAGGACGAAGTTGCGCAAGCTCTGGTCGCGGGCGATCCAACGGCTCTGCTCCCAGATCGTCTCGCCCGGCGGGGCTGCTACGCCGCCAATGATCACGTCGCCGACCTCTCCTTCGGCATGGGCGGAGATCACATGAATGGCCTTCACGCTACGCATCGTTATGCTCCTTGACAGACCCTCAGGCGAGCCAATCCGGCAGCCGTGCGGCGGCGCGGCCGGTCAAGGCGGCCGAGACGCAATCGACCAGGCCGCCGAAGCGTACCGCGCGCCCGGAGAGGCCGGGACCGTAATGGGCGTATTTTCCCGAGTTCGTCATCACTGCGCGGGTCCCCGGCGGGAACACCGGTTCCGAGATCGAACACCAGCAGATATCCGGCAGAACCTGAACGCCGCTTTCTTCCAGCCGCTGAAGGATTCCCTCCGTTCTCGCCTCCGCTATGACCTGATGCCCGGTGGTGACGATCACCGCGACGTCCGCATCCCGCCTGCGACCGGCGAACGCCTCGGCCAGCGCGCGACATTCCGCCAGCGAGGCGTGAGGACTGCCGATGGCAACGAGGTTCACCTCCTCCGGACCATCGTTCAACTGCGACCAGGCGGCAACCATGTCGGCGCGGGTGATCTTCACATAGTCGGTATGTTCTGCCAGTGTGCCGTCCGCCTCGGGCGTGACGCCCTCGACATGCAGCATCGGCGCGGCCGACGTGGTCCCGAAGGCTGCGCAAAGCGCCTTGAGATCATCGCGCGACGGGCGGGCGGGCGCTAATCCTCGCAGCAGCGGGACTCGATCGGTAGCCGCGCGGCCGGCGAGATAGCCGGTCAGAGGCCAGAAGGCGTCGTCCACGTGATCCGGCAGTTCCACATCGATGACACGCCGGGCGTTACGATGCTCGTCGAGATAGACGCCGGTGAGCGGCGCCCGTCCGGTAAGCGCGATGCAAAGATCGAGGAAGTCGGGGTGCTTCGCCGTCCGCGCGCCGAGCACGCTATTGGCAAAGATAACGGCATTGGATTCCGCCCAGGCGATCGCCTCGCCCGGCCTCGGTGCGCCATCGAGCAAATAGGGAGAGCAAGTGAATGTCGGTTGGCAACCCATGCGGACATAGGCATCGGCGAGCCGCGCCGCCGGGGCGCCAAATGAGGCCGGCACGCCCTGCCGTCGCCAATGGGCGTAATCGACCGAAATGGCGTTCATTGTCGTCGGCACGCGCACGCGCGCGCCGAGTTCGGCGATTTTCTCGGCAAAGGAGAGGTTCGCGGGGCTGGCATAGATGCAACCGTCGATATGGGCCTGCACCACATCAACGAGACCACGCGCCCCCTGCTCGACCGCCATGGCGCAGATGATGCGCATCGCCTGCTGAACGGCGGCGCCTTCCTCTCCCTCGAGCATGGCGCGGTCGACCGCGGTTAGGTCGAGCGCAGCCCTCGCCTGCGGTATCAAGGGGATGCTGAGCCCGTCAGCTTCAACCGCGCCGTCGCCAATCCGAGCCGTCTTCGCGCCCGCCAAGGCCGCAAAAGCTTGCGGGCTCAAACGCAGCACCGGCAGCCGCTTGCCAAACATCTCGGACGCGACCAGCGCACCGAGCGTCAGCACGTCCTCGGGCTCCGAAAAGACGAGGGCGGCCGGCGCGCATCCCGAGAGCGCGAGGTTCAGCAGCACGCCCGATCCCGAGCACGAGCCCCTGCTCGAAGGCAGCATGAGGATGGAGCCGGCAAGCGAAACCCCATGCAGCGGATGGTGAACGTCGATCACCTGGCCGGTGGCCGAATCGACCCCGCCCCAAAAGCTCAGCGCTTCCCACGTGGCAACGACAGGCCCCTCGGCCGAGCCCCCGAGAACGCTTAGCCCCGGTCCCAGGCCGCTCATTTTACGACGAAGCCGTGGGCGAAGGGGTCGCGGTCGTCGATGAAGATGGTGTTGTAGCCGGTCATCCGCGCCCAGCCGGCGATGGAGGGAATGATAGCGTCGCGATCCGCGACCTTCGCTGCTGCCTCTACCCGCCCCTTGAACAGGGAACCGATGATCGACTCGTGCACGAATTCAGCACCAACCTTGAGCTTGCCCTTGGCGCAGAGTTGCGCCATCCGAGCCGAGGTGCCGGTGCCGCAAGGCGAGCGGTCGATCGCCTTCTCGCCGTAGAACACGGCGTTGCGCGCATCAGCGCCCTCCCGCGACGGCTTGCCCGTCCACTGAATATGGCTGAGGCCACGGATTTCGGGATGCAGCGGGTGCACGAACTCGTATTTGGCGTTCAGAGCGGCGCGCAGTTTCGGGCTCCAGCCGACGAGTTCGCCCGCCGTATGGTCGGCCATGTCGCGGAAGTTCTTCTGAGGCTCGACGATAGCGTAGAAATTGCCGCCATAGGCGACGTCAACGACGATCTCGCCAAGGCCCTCGACCTCGGCCGTCAGACCTTCCGCATAAAGGAAGCTTGGGACATTGGTGAGCCGCACCTCCTCGACGAAGCGGCCCTCCTGGCGATAGGTGATATCGACCTTTCCCGCCGGTGCGTCGATCGACAATTTCCCGGGCTCGCGCGGCGTAATGAGGCCGTTCTCGATGGCCATGGTGATGGTGCCGATGGTGCCGTGCCCGCACATCGGCAGGCAGCCGGAGGTCTCGATGAAAAGCACGGCCACGTCGCAGTCCGGCCGGGTCGGCGGATAGAGGATCGAGCCCGACATCATGTCGTGGCCACGTGGCTCGAACATCAACCCCGTGCGGATCCAATCGAATTCCTTAAGGAAATGCGCACGCTTTTCCAGCATGTTCGCGCCTTCGAGCCGCGGCCCTCCGCCGGAGACGAGGCGAACGGGGTTTCCGCAGGTATGCCCGTCGATACAGGAAAAGGTATGGGTGGCCATGATCGAAACCTCTATCAGAATCTTTGCGGTGAAAAGGATGCGATGTCGATAGCAAGCGCGCTGCCGGTGAGAAGATCGCCAACGAGCCGCGCGGTGCCGGCCGATTGCGTAAGGCCCAGATGGCCATGACCGAAAGCATAGATCACCCGCGGCGTGGCACGGGCACGGCCGATCGCCGGCAGGCTGTCGGGCAGCGAGGGACGGAAGCCCATCCATTGCACGCCGCCCTCGGGTTTCAGCCCGGGCAGGAATGATTGTGCCTTCCGGAGCATCGCCTCCGAGCGGCGGAAGTTCGGCGGCAGATCTAAACCTCCGAGCTCCACGGCCCCGCCCACGCGAATTCCGGTCGAGAGCCGCGTGACGACAAAGCCATGGCCACCGAACGTGATCTGAGTGCGCAGATTGAAAGCATCGGAGGGTAGTGTCGTGTTGTAGCCGCGCTCGGTTTCAAGCGGGATGCGCTCGCCGATGGTCCGCGCTATCCGGTGCGAGAAGGCGCCTGCGGCAAGCACAACCTGCCCCGCCCGCTGCATCCTGCCGTCTGCGGAATAGACCGCAACCCCAGGCTCGATCGGCTTAAGCGCAGTTACCTCCGCCCGCTCGATCGTCCCGCCCTTGGCGCGAAAGTGATCCGCCAGTGCCAGCGTATAGAGCTTCGGGTCGGCAATGGAATACCAGCCGGGCGTGAAGGTGCCATGAGTGAAGCGCGGCGCAAGCCCCGGCTGGATTTCGGCAATGCCGGCAGCTTCGAGGTGACGGAATTCGATCCCGTGCTCCTCCCGCGCGCGCCAGCCGGCAAGCGAGGTCTTGAATTCCGCCTCACCCTCATAAACCTGAAGGTTTCCGTCCTTGCGCATCATGGGCTTCGTGCCGGTGCGCTCCAGAAAGGGCTCCAGCTCGGCCTTCGAAAGATCCATCAAGGCCGTCTGCGCGGCGACGGAATGCGCGACGCGGCTCGGCGCGCAGGCGCGCCAGAAGCGGAACATCCACGGCGCTATCTTTAGGGCATAGGCGGGCGCCACCGTCAGCGGCCCGAGCGGGTCGATGAGCCATTTCGGCGCCTTCCGGAGGATGCCGGGCGATGCGAGCGGCAGGATGTCGGTGAAGGCAAAAGCCCCGGCATTGCCAGCAGAGGCCCCGGCGGCAGGCCCCTCGCGATCGAGCACCACGACTGACAGGCCGCGGGCCTGCGCAGCGATTGCGGCGGAGAGCCCTATGACCCCTGCGCCGATAACGATGACGTCGGGTTCGGCCGTCATCGCTCGTCCACCGGATGCCGGCGAGACCGACGGCATCTCGCTGTCGCCGACAGGATCGATTGCTTCAACGCAGGTCCTCCCGCTCCACGACCGGATCAGGGCTTATAACTCTAAACGGCGCCGGGAAGCCTGCTCCATTCGGCATACCAGGCGTTGAAGAGCTTGAATTGGGCCTCGACATAGCCGCGTTGGCTTTCGGTGAGTGTGTCGGTTTCGTTGAAATGCAGCCTGTATTCCTCGTCCCCCTTCAGCACCATCATGTGCTTGAAATAGAGAACAAGGTCTGGGCCTTCATCGAAAGACGAGAGCACAGCGAGCGCCTGCTCCAGTTCCTGGGCACGCTGCCGCGCTTCCACATCGCCGCGGGCGGCGGCCCGGCACAGATTACAAAGGTGAATGACCTCCTTCGGCAGCACGTTGCCGATGCCGGTAATGGCTCCGGTCGCCCCGCAGTTCACGAAGCCGTGGAAGACGGCGGTATCGACGCCGATCATCAGCGAAACGTCGTCGTCACGGCTAGTGATGTGCTCAGCGGCATAGCGCAGGTCGGCAGGACCGCCGAATTCCTTGAACCCCACCAGGTTCGGATGCTCCGCGCGCAGTGCGAAGAACAGGTCGGCGCGCGTGGCGAAGCCGTAATAGGGGCTGTTGTAGATTACTGCCGGAAGCTCCGGGGCGGCCGAGAGAATCGCCTTGAAATGCGCCCTCTGGGCAACGAGCGAGGGACCGCGCGAGAGCACCCGCGGAATGACCATCAGCCCTTGAGCACCGACCTTCTGCGCGTGCGCGGCGTGTGCGACGGCCGAGGCGCTGTTGATTGCCCCCGTGCCGACGATCACCGGCACGCCCGCCTTCACCAGACGCTCCACGCCTTCCATGCGCTGAGCGTCGGTCAGAAGCGGCCAATCGCCCATGGAGCCGCAATAGACGACGGCCGACATTCCCTCGGCGATCAACTCCTTCCCCTTGCGGACAAGTGCATCGAAATCCGGGCTGCGGTCCTCCTTGCACGGGGTCATCAGCGCGGGGATTACACCTGAGAAAATCGTAGCCTTCATCTCCAACTCCTCATTGGCCCGCGGTCTCGCAGTGACACCATGCGGCGACCGGGCCGGTCTATGCGTCGAGAACAAATACCACTTGTATTTTATTTGTCGACAAAAATCGCCTTAAAGCGCGAGATCCAGCCGACCGGTGCGGGCAAAAAGCTTCTGGATCTGCGCGACGATCTGCTCCGCATGGGCACGGGCCAATCGGTCGGCAGCCTCCGCGTCCCGGGCCGCAATCACGGCGATCATCTCCTCATGCTCGTCGACAAAGCGCTGCGGGAGGCGATCGTCGTAGGACTGGTAGTAAAGCCGCAGGATGCGCCGCCCCTCATCGAGAAGCCTATTGAAGAGACCGGTGAAATAGGGGTTGCGGCCGGCCTCGGCGATCGCCGAGTGGAAAGCAGCATTGGTGGCGATCATCGCCAGCGCGTCCTGTGCCCTGACTGCGGCGGCGAACTCGGCCTGGCGCGCCCGGATCACCTCCAGGTCCTCCGGGCGGTGGTGCTGGGCGGCGAGCCGCGTCGTAACGCGATACATCAGCACCAGTGCATCGAAGAACGTGTGCAGGTTCAGGAAATTAATGTTCGCGACCATGGTCGAGCGGTTGGGCAGTGTATCGATCAGCCCCTCCCCCGCGAGCCGCACGAGCGCCTCGCGGATCGGCGTGCGCGACATCTTGAAACGCTCGGCGAGTTGTACCTCGTCGATCGGGCTGCCGGGCGGCAGTACGAGGTCGAGGATTTCGTCGCGCAGCAGATCGTAAACCACCTTCACGCCGGAACCGCGCTTGCGTTCTGGCATCGAATTGCTGGTGTCGCTGTCGCTCATCCGTAATCTCCTTGTCGACAGGAGAAATACTTCCCGCTGTCGCTCGGATCAACGGGCGGCGGACTACTTGCGCACCAGGCTGAAGGAGAAATGGCTGCCGCGGTGATAGTCGAGGGCGTAGACTACCGGCTGGCCTGCCGCATTGAAGCAGGTCTCGCGGATGAGCAGTGCAGGGCCGAAGTCGCTGAGATCATTGCGCTGAACCACGTCATCCGGCAGCATTACGGCGGACACGGTCGCGGCGGACATTCGGGGCCGATTCTTGAATTCTTCAAGCAGATCCAGCAGCGAGCCGCCCCAGTCGATGTCATAAAGGCGCGCAGGAATGACGCTGCGGGGCATGTAGTCGACACAATAGAGGATCGGCTCGTCCTTGTTCAGCCGTAGTCGCTCCAGCCGGACAATGCGTTCTCCCGGCTTAAGTTTCAGTTGCTCGGCCACAATCGTGTCCGGTGCGTCCTCTGCAATCGACAAGACCTTGTTGACGGTCGAATAGCCGTAGTGTCGGGCCATATCCGTCACGCTCTCGAACACTGTAAGCGGCCTATCCACGTGAACCGCCGACATGGCAGATACGAACCGGCCCCGGCCGTGCTCCACATAGATGACGCCATCCTGCTCGAGCAGCTTCAGCGCTTCGCGCAAGGCGGGGCGGGAAATCCTGAAACGCTGCGTCAGTTGCGCCTCAGTCGGCAGCTTGTCGCCCGGATTGAGCCCCTCGCCACGAATCAGGTCGGCGATGCGGTCGCGAAGCTGGATGACCAGAGTGCGCGTGTCGCGAAGGGGCTCGTCCAATTTTCCATCACTCCATAAACCAAGCGTTCGGGCTTCTTGTCTGACAAATACCGCCAGGTCAAGTGGGCGGCAGCCCGTGGCACAATAGCTCCTGACTTGCCGGCTTGTAAGCATTATCTCATGCGGATTCGGAAAGATCGCCGGCTTGACAGGAGGGGCCGCATTGTTGTCAGTTGTCTTACAACATTGCCAAGGCGGCGGTTGCGGCTCAACTATGGAAGTGAAACATGCTGAATTTTGACGAACAGAGATTCCTCCGCATTCAATCGGGTGCCGTTGCGCTGCGCCATCGGTTGGATGACGTCATCGCGGCTTGCCTCGCCGATGGCGCAGAAAACATCTTCTTTCTTGGCACTGGCGGCGCAGCGATCCTCATGCAGCCGGCAGCCCAACTGCTTCAACGGCTATCGGGCTTTCCCACCTTTATCGACATGCCGGCGGAAATCGTCATCACCGGCTCGGCGAACCTGACGAAGAAATCGATCGTCGTCATCCCCTCGCTCTCCGGCACCACCAAGGAGAGCGTCGCACTTCTTGCGAAGGTGAAGGAGATCGGCGCCACCGTTCTGACGCTGGTCGGACACGAAGAAACCCCGCTCGGGAAAGGCGGCGACCACGTTTTCATCAACTTCGCCGAGGACGACACCTCTTGCGAATCCTTCTATCTCCAGTCGCTTTTCATTGCGCTATCGATCATGCGCCACCGAAGCGAAATCGCCAACTACGAGCAGATCATCGGCGAGCTCGAGGGCTTGCCCCAGCTCCTTCTCGCCGTCAAGCACAGCTATGAGCAGAAGGCGGAAGCATTCGCGAGGATTCTCGCCGGTTCGCACTATCACATCATCACCGGCGCGGGTAACGTCTGGCCCGAGGCTTTTTACTACGGCATGTGCATCTTGGAAGAAATGCAATGGATTCGCACCCGTCCCGTCCATGCCTCCGATTTCTTCCACGGCACGCTGGAGCTGATCGAAAAAGACGTCAGCATCATCCTCTTCAAAGGCGAGGATCAGCTGCGCCCGCTTGCGGACCGCGTGCAGAATTTCGCCTCGTCCTATACGGACAAACTTGCGGTGCTGGACACGGCCGATTTTCCGCTGCCCGGAATTTCGCCTGAGGTGCGCGGCCTCGTATCGCCGATCGTCCTTGCAACCGTTTTGGAACGCATCAGCGCCCATTTGGAAGTGATCCGCAATCATCCATTGGCAACGCGCCGCTATTACAAGCGCGTCGCCTATTAGCGCCTCGTTCGAATTTCCGACAAGTCGCGGATGTAGAGGCATCCGCGACTTTGCCACATAAGTTGACGGGAACGTGATGACATTCTTTCGGATCGCCACCGTGGGCGACAATTGCATCGACCGCTTCCGCCCGCCGCTGGCTCGGTCCTATGTCGGCGGTAACGCGGTTAACGTCGCCGTGCAGCTCGCGCTCATGGGACACCAATCTTTCTATTTCGGGGCAGTTGGCCGCGACGGTGACGGCACCAAAGTCCGCCAGTCCCTTGAGCAATACCGGGTTGACGTGCGTTACCTCAACGAGCGCCCGATCAACACAGCCTACACGGAAATCGACGTAACCGCGGAGGGAGAGAGGGTCTTTGTCCATGAGGACTTCGGAGCCTGCGCCGGCTACCGAGCGGAAGCCGGCGACCTCAAGGTCCTGAAGACGATGGATCACGTGCACATCGGATGGCTCGATGACGGCGGCGCATTGCGCCAGGCCCTCGTTGCTGCCGGCGTCAGCGTCTCTCAGGATGTCTCGGTCAATGCCGAGGCAGGCAGCCTTGGCGTCGACGGTCTGTCGATCGCCTTCGGCTCCGCCGGTGAGGACGAGTTCGCGGCCGATCGGCTGATCATCGATCTTCTGTCGCGTGGGGCGGAGCTCGCCGTCGTCACACGGGGGGTCCGCGGATCCTGCGCCAGCAATGGCCTCGAGCACGCGTCAGCCGGCATTCGCTCGGTGGATGTGGTCGATACCACCGGGGCCGGTGACAGCTTCATCGCCGGATTCATCATCGCACATCTCGAAGCCCGGCCATTGCGGGAACGCCTGGAAGCCGGACGCGATTGCGCAGCGCGCACTTGCACGCATGTGGGCGGCTTCCCGCAGGATCCATTCTGAGGCCGCACGGGCATCAAAAAGTCCACGCTTGATAGTGGCCGTACCACTTGTGCACACCGCTGATGGCGATCTCGGCGGATGCCAAGCCGATCGGTCTGGGCATATTCTCTCGGGCCTTTCATTTCAGAACGAGCCAGCCGGAAATCACGATCACTGCGGCGCCCGCCAATGTGTGTAACTCGACCGGGGCGGCAAAGAACAGTGCCCCATAGAGGCAGCCCCAGATGATTTGGCTATATTGGAAGGGTGCGACTACCGAAGCGTCTCCCATGCGGAACGCCCGCACGAGCAACAGGTGCCCGGCAAGGAGGAATAAGCCTGCCGCAGAGGCGAAGAAAATCTCCGTGGACCCAACGGGCGCCAGATCGCCGCTGGCGACTGCGACGCTTAGCGCGACGACGGCAAGCACGATCAGCAACGAGAATACAAGCGCATGGTCCGATTCCGTCGCCTTGGCTTTCCGCAACAATAGGAGCGAAAGCGCGAAGACCAGCGCCGAGGCGGCTGCTGCGGCATGGCCGAGATTGAGAGGCGCGATGCCTGGCCGAAGCGCTATCGCCACGCCGACAAAGCCGAGGACGACCCCGCCCCAGGCGAGCGGCGAAAGGCGCTCACGGAGCAGAACGAAGGCCAGAACCGCTACCAGGATCGGGGTCAGAAATGCGAGCAGGTAGGCCTCCGACAGAGGCAGCAGTGAAAAAGCGTAGTAGATGAGCAAGGTATCGATAGCGATCAGCAAAGCCCTGAGCACCGCAAGTCCGGGATAGCGCGGCAGCAGCGACCCGCCAGCACCGGTGAGGCCAGCATGGGCGCAGAGCAACATCAACGCGGCAAGCGTCACCAGGAAGGTGACTTGCGGAACGGCCAACCGCTCGGTCAGGAGCTTGACCAGCGCGTCGGCGCCCGAGAAGACGGCGAATGCCGCCAGACCGAGTCCGGCGGCGCGGAGATTGCGACGCACGCCGGCCACGTCGGGGACAACATGTGCATCAACGGACATTGAAGCGTCCGAACCGTTCTTCGACGCGCGACTGCAGGTATTCCAGCCCGATCGAGAGGATCCAGTAGATCATCGAGGCGGTGATCAGCATCTCGATATGGCGGAACTCCGTCTGCCCCTGAGTGCGTGCGAGATACATCAGCTCCCAGACACCTACGACCGACACGAGAGAGGAGTCCTTCAGCATGGCGATGAACTGGTTGCCGGTCGGCGGGATGATCACGCGCATCGCCTGCGGCAGGATCACCAGGCCCATCGTCTGGCTCGGACTAAGCCCGAGCGCGATCGCCCCTTCAGTCTGGCCGCGCGGGATGCTCTCGATGCCCGCCCGGAAGATTTCCGTCATATAGGCGCCGTAGCAAAGCGAAAGCGCCAGGATTCCCGCCGGCACCGCGCTGATGACATAGCCTACCTGCGGCAGCCCAAGATAGATGATGTAGATCTGCATCAGCAGCGGCAGACCGCGGAACAGCGAGGTGTAAAAGGTCGCAAGCCCGTAGATAACGCCGTTCTTGGAAAGCTTGGCAATGGCGCCGGCAAGCGCGATGAGAGTGGCGATGGCGATCGAGATCACCGAGATGTAGAGGGTCGTGACCACCCCTTGGGATATCAGGAAGCCGATCTTCTTGCCTATGAAGGCGAAGGACAGGTCGAAAGAATAGAAGAACAGCATCAGGAGCGCGAAGAGTTCGGCCCAGACGCCGGCAACCTGAAGACGGCGCGGCAGCTGTCGCAGCGCCTTCCAGTTCAAGGCGGCGATCAGTGCGATCATGCTTGCGCTCAGCAGTTGCCCCGCCGCAGGATTTGCGGCCAGCCATTCCGATGACGTCGGCAGCACATGTCCGATCCAGGCCGGGCTGATCCCCAACCCGTAGATTGCGATCGTGACGAGCGCGAGCATTAGTAACGCTCCGGAGCGTCGCGCCGTCTCCGGATAAGCCAATATCAGTCGACCGATCATTTCTATTCTCTCCGGCGGATCAGGCCGCGCGCTCGCGCCACCAGTCCTGTGCCTGTAGTTTCCAGTAGGTGAGTTGTGCCACCGCCAGCCCGGCGAAGCCGCCGGCCCAGACCAGACCAAAGGGCTTGAACAGCTTGTAGCGATCGGATTGGCCAAGTATGCCCTCGGCCACCAGCTTGCCGCCGATCGCGGTCGTGTTCAGCCCATGCCCGCCAAAGGCCGTGCAATGCCACACCCCGGGCTGCATCTCTCCGACTTGCGGCATCAGGTGGCGGGCATAGGACATGAGCCCGGACCAGGCGAGTTCGGTCTTGAGTTCCCTGAGTTGCGGATAGGTGCCGATCATCTCGCGCCTGAGTTCCGCCGCGAGCGCCGCTGGCGACGCCGCGCGCGTCGTGATGCGCCCGCCCCAGAGCAGCCGCTTGCCGCCTTCGACCAGCCGGTAGTAGTCGCCGGCCCGGCGATTGTCGCCCACCGCGTCGCTGGTGGCGATCGCAGTGCCGATGAGGTCCGGCGCCTCTTCGCTGAGCATGACATAGGTGGCAATCGGCAGAAACGAACGCTTCAGCCGGCCGTTCAGCGAACCGGTGTACCCCCCGGTGGTGAAGACGACCGTGCGCGCCCTGACGCGCCCCTTTGCCGTGGAAACAATCTTTTCTGCGCCGCTGAGCTCGCACCCGGCCGCGGCCGACCTCTCGTAGATCCGGCCGCCCAGACGCTCGATCTCGGATGCGAGGCCTCGAAGGTAGTTCAACGGATGCATGTGAAAGGCATCGGGGTCGCGCAGCCCCTGGAAATAGCGGTTTGACTTAAGGACCGACCGCACCTGATGTGAATCGAGATATTCGAGCTGGTAGCCGTAAGCGTGCTCCATCGCCCTTGAATGCGCCTTGAGGCTTTCACCATCGTCATAGCGCAGGACGCTGATCAGTCCGTGCTGCGGCTTCGCACCCTCGATCTTCAGGGTCTCGATCGTTTCGCGAACAAAATTGACACCTTCGATCGACAGCCGGTGCATCTGCCGGGCCGCCTCTCTTCCCGCGATGCGCGCGATCTTGTCGTCTCCAGTGGCAAAGCCGGGGCTGACGAAGCCGCCATTGCGGCCCGAGGCACCGAAGCCCACGCTCTCTGCTTCGAGTACCGCGACCGCTTGGCCGGCGCGCGCCAACTGCAGCGCAGTTGTCAGACCAGCAAGTCCGCCGCCGATGATTACGGTGTCACATTCGACCGTCTCGGACAGAACTGGTCTGACCTTCCGTTCGGCCATGGTTTGTGTGTAGTAGGTGTCGGGATAGGACATTTTCCTCACGCGCAGACGAAGGGGTGGGGTAACGGGCGGCGGCTGCCGCCCGTGTGTCTGTCAATCCGCGCTGTAGTCCTTGCCGTACCACTTCGTGGTCAGCGCCGACAGCGTTCCGTCCTTCTTCATCTCGTCGATGATGCCGCCGACCTTCTTCGTCCAGTCAGGATCCGCCTTTTCAGCGATTACGACCAGCGGCTCCCTGAAAGCATATTCGCCCTCGAGTATGCGCAGTGGATAGCCGTTCTTGATCGCGTTCAGCGCCGTCTGTTCCGGCGCGATCACTGCGTCAAGCCGCACACCGTCGCCAAGGCGCAGGTCGTCGAACGGCAGCATGGAGTCGGCGAATGTACGGACTTCGCCCGGCTCCAGCTTGTATTCGATGGGAGGCAGCCCGGGCGCATCGATTTCCAACTGTCGGCGAATGAAATCCTCCGACGTAGTGGCAGTTTCAACGCCGATGATCTTACCGTTCAAGTCATCGAGGGACTTCGCCTTGCTGTCCTTGTGGAGCACATACACATAGGGGCTGTAATAATAGATGCCGGCGAAATCGATGACCTGCGCTCGGGCTTTCGTCGGCGTGACGGAGCCAACTCCGAGATCATAACGCCCCTGCCAGCGACCGCCCGTTAGCGTCGCCCAGTCCGGTGTCTCGAAACTGACTTCGACACCAAGCCGCTTGGCGATTTCTTTGGATACATCGATGTCAAAGCCCACCATTTCATTGTTGTCGTCAAGATAGCTCTGTGGTGGCCAGCCGCTATTCGTCGCAATGACCATCGCCTTCTTGCCCAGAACCCGGTCGAGCGTCTCACCGGCCTGGGCGGCGGTCACGAATGCCAGGGCGGCGACGCCGATGGCAAGCTGTGCAAGCAGTTTCTTCACGCAGTCCTCCTCCGGTCAGCGATCAATCTCAATCTATGTAAGATGTCTGACAACATAGTTTAGAGAAGATGGAAGCCTCGAAGTCAAGGGCAGAGCAGCCGCCGGCCATGAAACCATTTTATGAGGCGATGCAAATCTGTGATGGGCGCTGTCTTAAACAGCTGCGGCCGCAGCCGCGCTTCAGCCGGTTCGCCCAGTCGAAATCAAGGAAGCGCACCTGCTCACTCAAGGTGCGCTTCCTGGAGGTGCCGGCGGATTCGACGGCTCAGGTTTCGCGTTTCGCGTCCGAGCCGAAGGCGCTCGTTCCCGAACCTTGGGTGCCGGACGTGCCGCTCGATCCCGAACTCTGGGTTCCGGCCGTCCCACTCGCTGCCGAGCTCGAGCCGGTCCAGCTACTCCTGGTTGCCGTGCCCGCGCCGGACCCTTCACTCACTCGCAAATTGTTCTGGACGTTCTTCACTCCGGAGACCGCTTCGGCGCAGTCTTCCGCGCGACGCTTCTGATCGCGACTTTCCACGGTGCCGCTCAGCGTTACCTCGCAGCTGTTGACACGGACCTCGATCTCGGAAGCATCAACGGAAGCGTCATCACTCAGGCGGTCGCAGACGTCCTCGCGAATGCGCTCGTCGGACCGCCTGTAACCCTTCGGCCCGCGACCACGGTGTTGCCCGGCACGCTCACCGTACCACTGGCCGTAGCCGCCGCTCGACATTTGTTCGCCATATCCGCCGCCCCCTTGGGCGCCTTGCCTGTAAGCTTCGCGAGACATGCCCTGGCCTCCGCCGGAACGCTGCCCTTCGAACTCGCGGCCCTGCCGGCCGTAGCTGCCGCGGCCCGGACCACCCCAGCGGCCCTCACGCTGGGACCACCCGCCATAACCGTAATCGCTGCCGTATCCACTTGGGCCACGGCCATAGTCCTGATCTTCAAAGCCGCCGTATTCGCCCCCGTAACTGGGACCGAAGCGGTCTTCACTAGCGCCCCAGCGAGACCCCGACCTGCGGCCGTAGCCGCCTTGTCCACTCATTCGCCCGCCGTATTCCCAGCGAGAACGTCCACCGCCGTAGCGTTCGTTACCATAACCTTGACCGCCCAACGGATAGTCGTCGTCGATGCTTTCCCACCCGCCGCGCTGGTAGCGCCCCTCGTCGCCCTCGAAGTTCCGGCCATAGGACCGGTTTCGGCTTTCATCGTAGTCGCGGCGGTATCTCCGTTGCCCTTCGCGTCGGTATCTGTCGTCCGTCATTCTCGCATCCTCCATTGGCTTCGGAGACAGACATTCATGCCTGCCTCGTCTGCCATCTAAAACCAGCATAACCGACCGCTGTTCCCGACTTTTCTTGAGCTGCCGGAACGACAACCTTCGAAAAGGCAAGAAGACAACGGCGTCCGTACCGCCTCCTTCATGATGTTGCCTCGCAACTCCTGTTTTTGAATCAGCGTCTCGGCGGGGCTTCGGCGGATGTTCACAGGAGGGCGCCGCCTGCCCCCCCGATAGATGGCCGCGTGATCATCAGCCAAAAGATCGCCAGGACCGCACCGAAAGCCGGAAAGCCGAAAGCGAACCACAGGTGAAAGAGCCGGTGGTAGGCCTTAGGCAGCGGCTGTTGGCTCTTGCTCGCCGCCTCGGCAAGCTTGTGCATCCGCATCTGCATCCAGACGACCGGAAGCCAGAACGCCCCCGTGACGGCGTAGAGAAGTAGCGAAACCACGATCCATCCTTCGCTCAGCGAATAGCCGACATGCCAGGCGAGAGCGACGCCGGTGATCGGCTGCAGCACCACCGCAGTCGCCGTAAACAGGAAATCCGCGACGACGACGATCCGGGCGACCGCTGCAATCACGTCCGCGCGACCGGTCCGATGCGCCAGAAGCATGAAGAAGGCGATGCCGGCGCCAGTGCCGAGCAGGACGGAAGCGCCGATGATGTGGAGAAACTTGAGGCTGAAATAGAGCATCATCGATCCTTCAGGATCGCCAGCGCGACGAGGTGCAGCACCAGAATGGGCCAGATTTTCATGAGCGGCCCGAGAGGCTCTCTCCAGAGTTCGGGAAGGAGGATCGTTCCAGCCACCGCGTAGAACAGGGAAAGGCCTGCGGCGCCATAAAGTCCGATGCGACTCGTCCGACGAAAGGCGATCGCCACGCCGATGACCATGTCCGCCAGCGCACCGGCAACGACACTTGGGCCGGAGAGGGCTCCCGCGCCCGTGCGCTGCATCAGATCGATGCCGAGCTCATAGCCGATCGTCAGCGAAATGATCCCGGTCAAGACCCAGAACAGCGACAGAACGATGAAGATGACGGGCTTCAGGAGATAGAGCTTCGCAAACCATCTTTCCTGGACGGAAACCGGCGTCCTGGCGAGGGCTTCGCCGAGCGCAGCTGGTTTGATGCCAGTCTCAACGATCCAGGGCCGATTGTCGCCGACGGCACCGCGAACGATTTCCTTTTGTGCCGTGCTGCGCGTCGGCGGGCGCCATCCCAACGCACCCGCAAAATCGCTAAGCCGGTAGACGGCTCCAGCGAGCGCCGCAGGCATGTTCACGGCGCGGGCCGCCGGCCAGCCAAACCAATGTCGATAGGAGTTTACAACCTCCTCAAAGGACAGCGCGTCCGGGCCCGCGACCTCGATCACGAGCCGCGATGCAGAGGCCGGGTCGAGGAAGACCTCGACAGTGCGCACGACGTCCTCGAGACGCACGACCTGCAGTCGTCCGGTACCGGGCATGAGCGGGAGCCATGGGAGCGCCGCAAGTCCGCGGAAAAGCGCACTGGCCCCGAAGGCGCCAGGGCCGAGGACGACCGAGGGACGCAGAATTATCCAGTCGAGGTCGCTGGCCATCAGTGCCTTGTCGCCCTCTAGCTTGGTGCGGGAAAATGCCGAGGGCTGCTCTTTTTCGACGCCCATTGCCGAGAAATGAATGACCCGGCGAACGCCTGCCCGTTCGCAGGCCTTGAACAGGGCAGAAGGGCCGTGGAAGTGGACTGCGGAGGTATCTTCGCCCGGTCCGTCCTGAAGCGTGCCCGCACAGTTTACGACGGCATCCACGCCCGAGAGATGCGGCAGCCAATCGTCAGGGGCAGCCTGCGCAAGATCGAGTTCGGCAATCTTGCCGCTCGCTATCACCGCCGGCGCCGAGCCCGGCCGGACCACGCGCACCACCTCGTCGCCGCGTTCAATCAGCTTTGCGCAGATGGCGGAGCCGATCAGGCCGGAAGCGCCGATTACAAGAACCCTCATTTTCGATCCTCACGCGCATGGGATGGGCCTGCGACTTTCGAAACTTTCGCCCGGCCGGTCAGTCTGAAACTAAAGCGGAACGGGAGATGTTCCGCGTCGCTATCGCATGCTGCGTCGGCTTCGACGGGCTCATAACGCGCCACTGCTGCGCGACCGGCATTGCCAGCGGCGGCACGCCGCTGTACCGTTGTCCGAGCCTGACACGCTCACGTAGTTGGTCGACAGCCGGAGCCAAGATCAGGTCGCGCGTTCACCGTACCCACAAGTGGCACGGAACATGGAACTCATTGTCGCCCTCGGACTGATCGTTCTCAAGGTCGCACTCCTTATTGCGATCCTGCTGCTACTGCCTTTGCCGCTGACCTGGCTGGAGCGAAAGATCGCCGGACACATGCAGCAGCGGATGGGGCCGATGCGCGTTGGCTGGCACGGGCTCCTCCAGCCGGTGGCGGACGGCATAAAGCTGCTCACGAAGGAAGATCACATTCCAGCAGAGGCGGATCGCTTCCTCTTCAAGCTGGCGCCGATCCTGGCCCTCGCCCCCCCTTTCGTGGTGTTCGTCGCCATCCCGTTCGGCGAGTCCGTTTCGGTTCTCGGCAACGAGATCACGCTCTACGTCTCCAACATGAACGTGGCGCTCCTCTTCATTTTCGCGGTGATCGGGATCGAGGTCTATGGCGTCATTTTCGGCGGCTGGGCCGCCAACAGTAAATATGCGGTGCTCGGTAGCCTCAGGACCTGCGCGCAGATGATCAGCTACGAGATCCCCATGGGCTTTGCGGTCATCGGCGTCGTGATGCTGGCGCAGTCCATGAGCCTGATCGACATCGTGCGGGCGCAGGCCGATGTCTGGAACGTCGTGTACCAGCCGGTCGGCTTCTTCGTGTTCTTCGTCGCGGGGCTGGCCGAGGCGCAACGCATTCCCTTCGACCTCGCGGAAGCGGAGGGCGATCTCGGAGCGGGATTCCACACCGAATATAGCGGTATCCGCTTCGCCTTCTTCATGGTCAGCGAATACGTCATCATGGTGCTGGTGTCGGTGCTGGTGGTGATCCTGTTCTTCGGCGGCTGGAACGGCATACTCCTCCCCTTGCCGCCGCTCCTTTGGTTCGCGCTCAAGGTCGCCTTCTTCGTCTATGTGTTCATGTGGTTCCGCTTCACTTTCCCGCGCTACCGCTATGACCAACTGATGGCGATCGGCTGGAAAGTCTTGCTTCCTTTGTCACTGGCGAACATAATCATAACAGGCATTGTGTTATCTTGAGGCCGCAGCGAGGCGACGATGTCGCGCGCACTTGAAAGAGCTGGAACATGGGTCGGCTGGGCGTTCTTCGCCGATCTCGGGAGCGCCTTGGCCCTGACCTTCGGCTACATGTTTTCCAGACCCGTGACCATGCAATATCCGGATAAGGAAAAGTGGGTGCCCTATTCGCGTTATCGCGGGCATCACTTCCTGAAGCGCGATGAAGCGGGCGAGATCAAATGCGTCGCCTGCGAACTCTGCGCGAGGATCTGTCCCTGCGATTGCATCGAAGTCGTCCCCTATGAGGACGAGAACGGCAAGCGTCACCCGTCAAAATTCGAGATCGACACCGCCCGATGCCTGTTCTGCGGGCTCTGCGAGGACGCCTGTCCGGCAGACGCGATCGCACTTGGCCAGCAGTACGAATTCTCGAGTTTTTCCTCTCGCGATCTGGTGATCGGGCGCGACGATTTGCTCGCCAAACCGGGCAAGGCGGCAACCGGAGGCAGCGTCGTCGCCGCGCAGTTGAATACGGAAAAGATTGTTCTGGTAGAGACGAAGGAGCCACGGGGATACAACTGGTGGCGGAATATCCGGCGAACGTGAACGCCCCAGCTGTCAAACCGAGCCCTACGACAGGAGAGGAGCCTCAGATGTTTGTCGGCGAAATCGTGAAGAACAAGGGTGTCGGAGTCATTGCGGTCACGCCTGATCAGACGATGGTGGAGATCCTCAGGATGTTTCGCGCGAATAATATCGGCTTCGTGGTCGTGGGCAGCTCGGACGGAAAATATCTGGGTACGCTGTCGGAGCGGGACTGCTGCAACGCTGTGTCCGAATATGGGGCCGAGGCCGTGATGATGCGGGCTGTCGACATCATGAACCGCGGTTTTGCGACCTGCTCGACGAAGGACCTGCTGCAAGTTGCGATGGGGATCATGACGGAGAGACGCACACGACATGTTCTGGTGATGGATGGCGAGGACGTGGTCGGGGTGGTCAGTGTCGGCGACGTCGTCAAACACAGGCTCGAAGAGGCCCAGCGCACTGAGCAGGACCTGCACGACTACATTTGCGGGACCCACTATCACTGACAAGACACGCGGGCGGATAACTGGTTCGCCACTGGGGGGGCAAGCCGACACTACAGCGCTGCGGGTGGTCAGACGTGCAAAGGCCGCTGTATTCTTAAATCGAGATCGATTGAAGGAGAGATGCAGTGGCTGGTTGAACCTCCACCGGACATGGATATTCACCCCGCCGCATCAGGCTGTTGAGCCGCAGCGCTCTGTAGTTCTCGGGGACGAAGACGAGGCCGCGCGGAAAGCGCCTGTTGGCCCTGAGCTTCGCGGTGAGTTCCCCCCGCGCGGATCGCACGACCACCTGATCGCCATCTGAAAGGCCGAGTTCCACCGCGTCCTGTTCACTCATCTCGACATAGGGGTCGTCGGCAACCGAATTCAATACCTCGGATCGTTCTGACACATACCCATTGTGAAACAGGCAGTTGCCGGTGACCAGCACGAACGGGTCGCCTGCAACATGATCCGACGGCGGCGCGAAGAACGGGGCAGCCGGTGGCATCGCGCCTCCCCTGGTGAACGCGCCGTCGGCGCCGAGCGCGCCCTGCGCCAACCCTTCGTAAGCTGGAACCAGCCGGGTAATCTCTTCGAAGATATCGTCTGCACCGGAGGGCTGCAGGGCCCGATTCTGAAGCGTCGCGACGAGATCGAAGACCTCCAGGTTGCTCCGTACCTCGAAGCCGGGCTCGCGGAATTTCCGCACCTCTTGCACCCGGCCTTCGTTGTTGGTGAAGGTGCCCGGTTCCTCGCCGTAACCCGTCGCGGGCAGCACCACGTCGGCAAACCCTGCCGTTTCCGTGAGGAAAGCGTCCTGGACGATCACGAGACCGGCGGCGCCGAGCGACCGCTCAATGAAATCCCGGTCGGGATAGGACATGACGGGGTCGGTTCCGACGATATAGAGCGCGCCCATCCGCCCATCAGCACAGAGGTCCAGCATGTCAGCGAAATCGGCGCCCGGCTCCGCCGGTATCTCGGCGCCCCAGGCACGTTCGAGCGCTGCGCGTGCCCGATCATCGGTCACTGGGACAAGCCCGGGCAGCGCCGTTGCGAGAGCGCCCATGTCCCAGGCGCCCATCTGATTGGCGCGGTCGAACAGAAGCTGCATCACAGGCTCCTTGCCGAGAAGGCGGAGAACCTGCAGGAGGTTGCTAAGCTGCTCGAGGATCGCGCGCGCTTCGGGTGATCTCAGGCAGTCGACGCTGAGGAGCACGGTGACACTCCGCCCTTCCATGAGCGCGGAAGCAAGGCGCTGCGCGCTGTCGCCGGCCTCGGCCGCCGGCCTGCCGGATGTCAACACCGCCAGCGCATCACCCGGCAAGGCATCAGAGGCCGCCACCGCGAGACTGGCTACCATCGTGGCCAGGCTCTGAGGCTCAGCCCCGGGCGGCACGCGGACCGCCACCAAGGCATCGGCGTCCAACCGGGACGGCCTTGCCGAGAGCATCAGCAAACCAGCGTGCCGTCGCCGCGCGGCGTCGCGAAGCAGGTACTCGGTGACCGGATTTTCCTCGGTCACGTTACCGCCGATGACGAGCACACGGTCGCTGCCGATCACGTGCTGGAGCGGTGCACGGCTGTAGAAGGCCTCGACAAGCGGCGCCAGGATGTTGACCGGCGTCGACCAACGCGACGAGCAGTCGATATTGTTCGTGCGGAACACCGTCCGCATCAGCTTCTGAAACTGGTAAATCACCTCGTTCGGGAGGCGCGGCGATATCAGCCCGCCCGCTGCCTTGGCCTTCACCTCCGTCAAGCGCCGGCGCAGATAGTCGCCCGCCTCCTCCCAGGATACCGGCGTCAGCTCACCCTCCCGACGGATCATCGGCCGCTTGATCCGGCCCCTACCCTCGATGAAGTCGAGACCGAAGCGGCCGCGCACGCAGAGCGTTTCGCGGTTGACTCCGTGTTCCCAGTCCGAGCGCACCCGCATGAACTCGCCCTTTCGGGCTCCGACCGTCAATTGGCAGCCAGTACCGCAATGGGGGCAGATCGTGTCCGTCTCATCGAGATCCCAGGGCCGCGCCTTGTAACGATAGGGAAAGCTCATCAGCGCCCCGACGGGGCAGACCTCGATGCAGTTGCCGCACTGGTCGCAGCTTGCAAGGCTGCCTTCGAAACCGGTGACGGCGGTATCCATCCCCTTCTCGACAGTTCCCAAGGCGACCGCGCCGACGACCTCCTCGCACATCCGCACGCAACGCTGACACTGGATGCACCGGTTGACATTCATGATGACGACCGGACTCAGGCGGATGTCCTTCGAATGGAACACCCGTTTGGCGTCGCGGAAACTGCTTTCACGCGGACCGTAGGCCATCACCATGTCCTGCAGCTCGCACTCGCCCCCCTTGTCGCAGATCGGGCAATCGAGCGGATGATTGGCAAGCAGCATGTCGAGCATGGACGAGCGCGTCTCCTCGATCAGCGGCGTATTCGTGCGCACCACCATGCCGTCCATGATTGCCGTGGCGCAGGCCGGCTGCAGCCGCCGCTGCCCCTCGATCTCGACGAGGCACATGCGGCAGGAGGCGAGCGGCGGCAAGCGTTTCCAATAGCAGAAAGTCGGAATTTCGATGCCCAAACGCTCGGCGGCGGCGAGCACGGTGGAACCGGGTTCGACTTCAAGCTTATGTCCGTCGATCGTGATGCTGGCCATGGTTCCTCACTACTGCGTCCGTTCAGTGAAACGGGCACCTCCGCTGCTCGATATGGGCGACGAATTCATCGCGGAAATGCTTGAGCGCCGCCCGCAACCCCATCGCTGCGCCATCGCCCAGGGCGCAAAAGGTGTTGCCGAAGATGCCCTTGCAAAGCATCTCCAATTGCTCCAGATCATCGGCTGCGCCGTCGCCGGCCTCGATCCGGCGCAGCACCTTCACCGCCCAGTTCAACCCTTCCCGGCAGGGCGTGCACTTGCCACAGGACTCGTGGTGGAAGAATTCGACGATCCGGGTGGCGACCTTGACCATGCAGGCCGTGTCGTCGACCACGATGACGCCGGCCGAACCGAGCATGGAGCCGGCGGCGGCAAGCGAGTCGAAATCCATCCCCACCTCCAGCCCGGTCTCCGGGATGACCGGCGCCGACACCCCGCCCGGGATCACCGCCTTTATCCTTCGCCCGGGCAGCGGTCCGCCGGCATGCTCCTCGACCAGTTCCCTAAGAGGTATGCCCATCGGCAGTTCATAAAGACCGGGTTTGCGCACCTGGCCGCTGACGCAATAGAGCTTCGGGCCGGGGCTCTTGTCCGGGCCGATGCCCCGAAACCAGTCGGCCCCCCGCATCACGATATGCGGCACGCAGGCGAGCGTTTCGACATTGTTGATCACCGTTGGGCTGGCATAGAGCCCGGCCACGGCCGGGAAAGGCGGCTTCAACCGCGGCTGCGCCCGCCTGCCCTCGAGCGACTCGAGCATCGCCGTTTCCTCGCCGCAGATATAGGCGCCGGCGCCGCAGTGGATATGGACCGCAAAATTGAACTCCGAGCCGAGGACGTGTCTGCCCAGATAGCCCTTGTCGGTGGCCTCGGCGATCGCCTGCTCCAGGCGACGGATCGCCGTCACATATTCGCCGCGGACGTAGACATAGGCGGTCTCGGCCCCGATCGCGTAGGCGCTGACCGCCAGCCCCTCGATGAGCTGGTGCGGGTCGCGCTCCATGATGATCCGGTCCTTGAAGGTGCCGGGCTCGCCCTCATCGGCATTGCAGCAGAGATATTTCAGCTTGTCGGCGCGCTTCGGGACGAAACCCCATTTCATGCCCGTCGGGAACCCGGCCCCACCGCGGCCACGCAGGTTGGACTGTTTGACGAGGTCGACGACCTCGTCCGGCGTAAAGTCCCGAAGCGCCTTTACGAGCGCCTGATAGCCGCCGCCGGCCTCATAGCTCGACAGCAAGTGACCGTCCAGCAAATCGACATTCCTGAGCAAGACCGGCTCGAACATCACGCTACTCTCCCGGTGCCGGATGTGACGCGTGCTCAGCGCTTGCTGCCTTCCCGAGCGAAGCCCGAAGGCTTTCAAGCAGTTCCTCCAGCCGCGCCACGTCGAGATTGCCGTGATAATCGTCGCCGACCTGCATCACCGGAGCCATTTCGCAGGCGCCAAGGCACTCGACGGTCGAAAGTGTGAACAGCCCGTCCGAAGTGGTCTCGTCCTTCTTGATTCCAAGCACCCCTTCCAGATGCCTCAGCAGGTCCTCGGCCCCGCACAACATGCAGGAGACATTATCGCAAAGTTGAAGATGGAACCTGCCCACCGGCTCCGTGTGGAAGAGCGTGTAGAACGTCGCTAGCTCATAGACCCAGATCCGCTCTACCCCGAGAATGTCGGCGACCTCTTCCAGCACCGGGCCGGGCAGATGGCCGTGCTCCTTCTGCGCGATCAGGAGCGCGGGCATGATCGCCGAGCGCCGGTTTGGATACCGGGCCGCCGCCGCCTCGATCATTTCGCGCATCGTCATCGCGTCCAATCCTCCCCGCTACTTGTCCACCTCGGCCATCACCGGGTCGAGACTGCCGAGGACGGCGATCATGTCGGCTAGATAGCGCGCATTGCTCACCCCGAACAACGCCTGGAGATTGACGAAGGAGGGGGCACGCACCTTCATGCGAAACGGCTTCGGCGATCCGTCGCTGATGATGTAGAAGCCCAGTTCCCCCTTCGGCGCCTCGATCGCCGAGTAAACCTCGCCCGCTGGCACGTCGAAGCCATAGGCCGACAGGTCGAAATGCTGGATCAAAGCCTCCATCGAGCAATGTACGCGCTCCTTGTCCACCGGGAAGGCGATCGTCGGCATGTCGATCTGGAAGGGTCCTTCGGGGATTTCATCAATGCATTGTTCGATGATGCGGATGCTCTCGCGCATCTCGTCGACCCGGCACTGCCAGCGCGCAAAGCAATCGCCCTCGTCCCGGGTGATGACCCTGAAATCCACTCGGTCGTAGATCTCGTAGGGTTCGTCGCGCCGGATGTCCCAGTCAACGCCGGAGGCGCGCAGGTTGGGGCCGCTCAGGCCCCAATCGATGGCGTCCTTGCCGGAGATCACGCCAACCCCCCGCGTACGGCTGAGAAACACCCGATTGTTGTCGATCAGGCGTTCATAGTCGCGGATGCGGTTCGGGAAGATGTCGCAGAATTCCCTGATCTTCGGCAGGAAACCCTCGGGCAGGTCCTCGCGCACCCCGCCGACCCGGCAGTAGGAGGTGTGCATGCGCGCGCCGGTGATCATTTCCAAGAGGTCCATGATCATTTCGCGCTCGCGCATCGCGTAAAGCAGCGCAGTCATGGCGCCCAGATCCATCGGCAGCGCGCCGGTGATCAGGAGATGGCCGGAGATCCGCGCGAGCTCCGCCATCATCACGCGAATGTATTGCGCCCGGATCGGCGCTTCTATGCCGAGGAGCTTCTCCACCGCGATCGCGAAGGCCAGGTTGTTCGAGGGCGGGCAGAGATAGTCGAGGCGGTCCGTCAGCGGGAAGATTTGGGTGTAGGTGAAGCTCTCCGCAAGCTTCTCGGTGCCGCGGTGGAGATAGCCGATATGTGGGTCCACGCGCTCGACATACTCGCCGTCGAGTTCGAGCACGAGCCGAAGAACCCCATGGGTGCTGGGGTGCTGCGGGCCGAGATTGAGAAGCACTTCCTTGGAGTTGAGCGCTTCGCCTTCCTGCCTCGTGAGTTCGGTGACCTCGGTCATCTCAGCGGTCCAACGTGAAAGCGGCCTCGCTCATGGAATTTCCTTGGTGGCAAGGTCGGGCTGCGTCGGCGGCGGGCCTTCGGCACCGAACGGGTTCAGCTTGTCCTTGTAACCGCGCAGCGGGAAATCCTTGCGCTGGGGAAAGCCCTCGAAGCCTTCCCACATGTAGATCCGGCGCAGGTCGGGGTGTCCGATAAAGCTGATGCCGTACATGTCCCAGGCCTCGCGCTCGTGCCAGTTGGCAGTGCGCCACACCCCGGTGACCGAGGGGACCACGGGGGGATCGCCAAGCCGGCACTTGATGCGAACCCGCCATTTGTTCGGCAGCGAATAGAGGTGGTAAACCGTCTCGAACCGCGGCGTATCGGGAAAGCGATCAACCCCACAGATGTCCGAGAGGAAATTGAACCGAAGCGCCGGATGGTCTTTCAGGAAGAGGCAGAACTCGACGATCTTGTCCGGCGGAACGACGAAGACGTGGATGCCGTGCGCGACGCCGAGGTCTTGGATGGCTCCCCCGAAGCGATCCATGATCAGAACTGGGTTGAGAGGCGCCACCACGCTCATGACGCTGCGACTCGATCCAGAGGCGTGCCGGCGAGCGCCCGAGACCTCTTGATCTTCTCTTGGAGCAGCAGGAAACCATGCATCAGCGCTTCCGGCCGAGGCGGACAGCCGGGCACGTGCACGTCGACGGGCACGAAGGTTTCCGAACCCTGAACCACGGCATAGGTGTTGTAGACCCCGCCCGAGATAGCGCAGGTGCCCATTGCAATCACCCAGCGCGGCTCCGGCATCTGGTCGTAAAGCCGGCGCACGACGGGCGCGAATTTCCGGGTTACGGTGCCGGCGATGATCATCACGTCCGATTGCCGCGGAGACGGGCGAAACACCACGCCGAACCGGTCGAGGTCGTAGCGCGCGCAGCCGGCCGAGATCATTTCGATAGCGCAACAGGCAATGCCGAAGGTCTCGGGCCACAGCGCCGATCTCCGGCTCCAGTTGATGACGCTGTCGGCCGTGGTGAACAGGACGCTGTCGCGGATCGCGTCGCCTACTCCTCCCATTCCAGCGCTCCCTTCAGCCACGCATAGGCAAAACCCACGAGCAGCAGCACAATGAAGACGAACATCTCGACATAGCCGATGAGCCCGATGTCCTTCAGGACGACGGCCCAGGGAAAGAGGAACATCGCCTCGACATCGAAGACTACCAACAGGATTGCAACAATGAAGAAGGGCACCCTGAAGCGCCCGCCGGCGGCCTCGCCTGCCGGGTCCATGCCGCATTCATAGGGCATGTTCTTCGCGGGATAGGGATTGGACGGGCGGAGCAGCGAGGAGACAAAAAGGGTCGCCAACGCCACCAGAACGATCCCGGCGACCATTATGAGAACCGGCAGGAATTCCATTGCCGTCATAGCATCCGCCCCGACAAACGAGGGCTTTGCTCAGGCCGCGACCAGACCCAATCCCGGGCGAAAAATGCCGTCGCCCATGGAAGCGGCTTGGGCAATCCTTTGGTTAGGACTCTATTCCGTCAAGCCGATCATTGCAAATCCAATCGAGTGGCATCTCCTCGAGGACCCACAACGGTTTAGGCCGGGACCTAAACCTCCGTATAGTTCATCCCCATCCAGTTGGTACCCGATCGTTCCTCCTGCTCAATAGTCAGGCCGGGAAGCCTGTTGCTATTGTTATTGCAATCTCCCGCGGACCCGTAGCTCCGAAAATGTGCGGGAGCCGCAGGGAATGAGAGGCGCTGTTACGGCGCTTGTGAAACTCGAAAGCGAAGTCGCCCTATTCACCATCGAGGTGCGGATGATGAGCAAGCGAGGGGTTACTCTTATGGCACTCGTGATCGCTGCCCCCGCAGCAGCGCATGATGCAACGCCGACTGCGGCACAACCGACGGGCTGGACTTATCCGTTTTCGTGCTGCAGCGGGCTGGACTGTCGCGAGATCCGCAGCCAGGCGGTTCTCGAGGGCCCCCGCGGATACGTCATCAAGCTTACCGGGGAGCTCATTACGTCACGAGATACTCGCATCAGGAACAGCCCGGATGGACAGTTTCACCACTGCACAGTAGCAGGGGAGCCCACCGGTCGCACCATTTGTCTCTTCGTTCCCCCACGTTCCTTCTGAAGGATAGTCGCCATGACACAGGAACTCAGCCGTATTGAAATCGATCTGGTCCCGTTGAATCTTTTTTCCGAACGCGTGCCGGAGGGCTGGACGATAGTACCGGGCAGCCCGGTGCAAATATCGCCGGGCTATCAAGAACAGCCGAATTCCGGTTCCGTGGAACATCTGATGACATTTTCCGTCGTGCCCCGAGAAACAACGGCGTCTCGCGGGAGGCAGGTATCGCTCGCCGGGCAGTCTGCATTCACGCTTTACGTGACGGGGACGCTGTTCGGTCTGTCGCTGTATTCGCTCGAGCTCGTCCGACTGGTCGAGGATTTCGACGAGTCTTGTCCTCCGGAGTATTCCAGGACCATTCATTAAAGGGACAAATCTGCAGACCCTATTGCCTTCGCTTTAAGGACAAGGACATGCACAAACAGTGGGAAGCAGGAATTCGTTCAATCGCGCGCGCTTTTAGCGCTCTGCGGCCTTTCCGGCGTGAGTTGCAGTTTGTCCGCCATCCGGGCGAGCTCTGGCAAAGATTTTGCACGCATTTTGTACATGACCTGGCTGCGGTGAACCTTCACGGTAATTTCGCTTACGCCAAGGTCGGCGGCGATTTGCTTGTTCAACAATCCCGTTACCACCAAAGACATCACCTCGCGCTCGCGCGGCGTCAGGCTTCCGAAGTTTTCACGTAACGTCTCCAGTGCCTTTTCATTCTCGAGCCAGGCGCGGTCGCGTGCCAGCCCGACGTGAACGGCGTCGAGCAGATCTTGGTCACGGAAGGGCTTGGTCAGGAACTCAATCGCGCCTTCTTTCATCGCTTGGACGGTCATGGGAATGTCGCCGTGCCCGGTTATGAAGACGATCGGGAGCTGGATATTGGCTCGAGACAGTTCTCGCTGAAATTCAAGGCCGCTCTTTCCCGGTAACCGGACGTCGAGGACGAGGCAGGACGGCCCCTGAGGTCTGCCGGACCGGAAGAAGTCGTCGACCGAGGCGAGGAGCCTGACTTCGAAACCGACGGACCGAAGCAGGCTTCCCAGCGCGTCGCGCAGCGCAGGATCATCATCAATCACGATGACTGTGGCTGCCATTTCTGTCATGTCAGCACCCTCAAGCAGGACCTCGCGGCCGCATCTGGTCGGGGGGTGATCGGTAACAGAGCACCGGTCACGCGAACAAGCCGCCCTCTTCAGAGCCCCAAAACGAAGTCGTGCCCATTATTACATCAGCCACAAGCCACTTCAACGCTCGCGTGGCGACCCGTTTTAAGCGAGCTATACCAACGTATAGCTACCCGAGCCTTCGCCAAGCTTGCATGCTGGTATAGGTCACCACTTGGCTACAACTCTAGATTCTCGCAAAACGCCGACCGCGAACTGGAGGCGGAAGTGCCAACAAAGAAGCCTCTGATTGCAATCGTCGATGACGACCAGTCGATGCGTGAGGCTACCAGGGGTCTCATGAGATCCCTGGGGTTTGACGCGGAGGCGTTTTCGTCCGCCGCCGATTTCTTGAAATCGAGTGATCTTCACCGAACGGACTGCCTGGTAACTGACATCCATATGCCGGGGATGAGTGGGCTGGATCTGCATCGCCGACTCGTTGCTCTGGGTGAAAGCATTCCGACGGTCCTGATCACTGCCTTTCCGAACTGGACCGTGCACGCTCGTGACCTGGGCCGGGACGTTGTCGGCTATCTGGAAAAGCCGTTTAGTGAACAGGACCTGCTGAAGTGCATCCAGTCTGCATTGGCGCGCAGGAGCGATGGCAAGAGTGATTGATGACGATCGCTCTACAGCGCCTCATCAGACGCGCAAAGGTCGCCGCAGCACTTTGAATTGCTGCATGTGTCTGTCCTTGATCAGGGCTAACTAGGAGACATGCAGTTGCCAGGATTTTTTCGCAACGGGATTCATTCAGGCCGGAGTCTAGCCCGCTTGCTTGTCAGGGGCGCCCTCGTCCGGCTCTGAAGGCAGGCGGAATTGAAACACAGCGCCGGAAGGATCGTTCGCCCCAGCCCATAGCCGTCCGCCATGCGCCTCGATGATCGAACGGCAGATGGCCAGGCCCATGCCGAGGCCCTCCGCTTTCGTCGTATAGAAAGCCTCGAACACGCGCTCCGAACTTTCGGGCTCCAGACCGGCGCCCGTGTCCTGCACCGCTACCAGCACGCACCCGGCAGCCTCGAGGCTCGAGCTGATCAGCAACTCGCGTCGCCCGTCCGTCACCTTCTTCATGGCGTCGATGCCGTTCATCAGCAGGTTCAAAACGACCTGCTGCAACTGCACCCGGTCGCCCGTAACCGGCGGGAGGTCGTGCGCCAGCTCCGTCCTCACCAGGATGCGATGGCGGCGCACCTCGCCATGAACGAGGGCTATCGTATCTTCGATGAGGGCGTTGAGGTCCACTTGCATGGAAACAATGGGCGTCTTCTTGAGCAGCGCGCGCACCCGGCCGATCACCTCCCCTGCCCGCTGCCCGTCCCGTAAGATGCGGTGCAGCGTCTCTCGAACCTCGTCGATGTCGGGGGGCTGGCTTGCGAGCCAGCGCAGGGCCGCGTTGGCGTTGGTGACCACGGCCGCAAGGGGCTGATTGACCTCGTGGGCGATCGACGAGGTCAGCGCTCCCATCGTCGTCACGCGTGTGACATGTGCCAGCTCCGCCTGCGCCTTCTGCAGTGCTTCCTCCGCCCGCTTCCGGTCTTCGATATCGACGAGAAATCCGTACCACTTGAGAACGTTTCCGTGATCATCCCTGAGCGGTACGGCGCTTTCCAACCACCAGCGATACTCGCCGTCGGCCGCGCGGCGGACACGCACTTCGGCCTCGAACGGGCGGCCCGTAGCCATGGAGGCGCGCCATCTGGACCTATACTGCTCGAGGTCGTCTGGGTGAATTCGGGCTTCCGGCTTCCAGCCTTCGTTGGACATTTCTTCCCGGGAGAGGCCCGTGAACTCCTGCCAACGCCGGTTGATGAAATCGACGGCGCCGTCAGGCAGCGCGGTCCACACCATAGCCGGAACCGTCTCGATCACTTCGCGCAGCTCCTCCTCGCTCCGCAGGGCAGCCTCTTCGGCGCGTCTGCGCTCGGTGACGTCTTCGCACACGATCAGGATGACGGGTCGTTTCTTGATAAGCATCGCTCGGGCGGTTTCGCGGACCCAGAGCATCGATCCGTCCTTGCGAATCTTGCGCAGCTCCCAGCTCATGGCGCGGCCGAGATGCTCGAGGCAGGCGGCCGCATGCCTCTGGACGGCGTCTCGGTCCGGCTCGTAGAAAACGTCCTGCACGGGACGGCCGATCAGCTCGCCGACCGCATAGCCGAGCTGTTCCGCGCCGAACGGATTCACGGACACGATGGTGCCGGTCGCATCCACCATGAAGTACATTGTCGGGTTGTTCTCGAATACGGCCCTCCACTGCTCCTCGCTGTCTCGCAGCGCCTCCTCCACCCGTTTGCGCTCGGTAATGTCCTGGATCGTGCCGAACATGCTGCGCGGCCGGCCAGAGGCGTCTTTTGTCAGATCGCCCTGGCTGTGGACGATGCGCAACTCGCCGCTTGGCCTGACAATGCGGTACTCGAGTTCGTAGCGGCCTTCGCCACTCACGGCCTTTGTTGCGGTCTGGCTCCAGTATGATCGATCGTCAGGATGTATCCGCTCGACCGCCTCGGCAAGACTGACCACCATGCCGGGCCGCGGCGCCATCCCGAAAATGCGAAATGTCTCTTCCGACCACATCAGACTGTCGGTGCCGAGATCCCGTTCCCAGTAGCCGACATGGGCTACGCGCTGAGCTTCGGCAAAGTTGGCCTCGCTTCGCCGCAGACCCTCCAATGTCTCCTTGAGGCGGGAAGTCATGAGCGTGAACGCCTGGGCGAGCAGGCCGACCTCGTCGTTCCGGCGAAACTCGGGCACATCCTGCCATTCGTCCCTTGCGATCGCGTTCGCTGCCCGAGTGAGGGTTGTCAGCGGCCGCAACATGCGTCCGATCAGCGCCAGTCCGAGCAGGACGAAGACGGTGACGATCACCGCGCCGACGCCGATCGAGAGATAGGCTGCACGATAGACAGGGCTCAGGAAATCCGCCGCCGGCACCGCCGAGATGATGGTCCACTCGAGTGCGCCCGGTCCTACGACGCGGTCGACGGCCGCATAGATCCTGCCCTGCGCAGGGTCATTGAAAGAAAATGCTGCCGGCTCGGATGACGCGGACCCGACGATCCCGGGGGACCGACGAAGGTAGCGCGCGGTCTCGGCAACGATCGGATCGGCGGAGTCCGATGCCTGCAGGCGCAGATGCCCGCCATCCGCAGCAATCGTGACGGGTGAAACTCCTCCCGACGCGCCGATCAGATCTCCGTTGGCATCGATGATGAAGGCCCGGCCGTTCTCGCCGATTTCAAGTGTCTGCAGGAATCTGGAAAGCTCGGTCAGGATGAGATCAATGCCGCCCACCCCGATGAAATTGCCGTTCTGATCCGACACCGGGGCGGCGAGCGAGACGCCGAGGACCGGCTCGGCTGCGCCGAGGTAGGGCTCGGTCCAGTACCGCTCGCCCGTTTCTTTCGCCTGTTGGTACCAGATCCTTTCGCGTGCATCGAACGTGCCTTCGGCCTTCCGCAAACGGCCGATCCTGCCGCCGGGCAAGGCTTCGAACTCGCGCAGGACGCCGGCGCGAAAGTTATCGGTCATCAGAAACACGACGCTTGAATCGGCCATTCGCCCGACCGAGACGAGCCCGCCGGCCTGGTTGCCGAAGAACATCCAATCGACGTCGGGATCTTCGGCCAGCAATGCATGGAGCTCTCGCGCGACGGCCTGCTGGTCGCCAAGCGACAGGTCGCGTCGCACAAGGTCGCTCGCCAATCGCGACACGGCGTTGTCGGCGCCGCGCATCATCTGGTCGACATCGCGATGCACGGCCTGCGTCACCTCTCGGATCAGGCGCTCGGACATGATCGAGACGATGACGTTTCCGGTCCAGATCCACATCCCCGCCAGTACGAGACTTAGAACGAGAGCGACGCAGGCGACGGGGAAGATTAAGCGATGTCGTAACATGATCGCCGAGTTCCCCCAGACAATCAGACAGATATTCTTGGGGCTATATTGCGCTCATGGATCGCCACTCGCAATCCGCGACGCTTTTGCAGATCCCGCGCTAGCCGCCGAACACCGACGTCTGCGCAAGCCTCAGAAACCACGCCGGAAAGAGGCCGATGCCGATCGTGCCGGCCGCGGTGACGGCAAGCGTCGTGCGGACGGCCGGCGTCAGCGCCGGCTCGAAGGTCCTTGTCGGCTCGCGCATGTAGATCACCATCACGACCCGGATATAGAAATAGGCGGCGACGGCGCTCAAAAGCACGGCGATTACGGCAAGCGCGACGAAGCCCCGCTCGACGAGCGCGACCAGCACGTAGAACTTGGCGAAGAACCCCGCCGTCGGCGGAATGCCGGCGAGCGAGAAGAGATAGAGCAGCATCAGGAGCGCCAACCCGGGATGCCATTTCGAGAGGCCGGCATAGTCCTCGATCGTCTCGCCCAGGAAGTCGCCGCTCCGCATCATGATCACGATGCTGAATATGCCGAGGTTCATGAAGGCGTAGATCAGCAGGTAGAGCATCACGCTGGCGATGCCGTCCGCGCCGCCGGCGACCACGCCGAAGACGGCAAAGCCCGCATGGGCGATGCTGGAATAGGCGAGAAGTCGCTTGAAGTTGTCCTGTACCAGCGCCACGAAGCTGCCGAGCGCCATCGTCACCACGGCAATGGCCGCGACGATGACCCAGGCATCCGACCCGGCGATCAGCGGGTTGAGGAAGACCCTGAGGATGATGGCGAAACCCGCCGCCTTGGGCCCGACCGACATGAAGGCGGTGATCGTCGTCGGCGCGCCTTCGTAGACATCCGGCACCCACATGTGAAACGGCACGGCGCCGATCTTGAAGACAAGGCCCGCGACGATGAAGACGACCGCGAGCAGCAGTGCCGGATCGAGAGGCTTGCCGGTCACAGCGGCGGCGACGCCGGCGAGCGCGGTCGTGCCGGTGAGCCCGTAGACGAGCGAGACGCCATAGAGGAAGATCGCGGTCGAGACCGCGCCGAGGATCACATATTTCAGCGCCGCCTCGTTGGACCGCCGCTCCCGCCTGAGGAATCCGGTCAGCACATAGGTCGAGAGCGCCATCAGTTCGAGGCCCACATAGATGGAGAGGAGATCGACGGCCGAGGCCATGATCATCATTCCCGTGAGCGCGAAGAGGAGCAGGACATAGTATTCGCTGATCGCGATGCCCTCGATATCGGCATATTTGCGCGAAAGCAGGAAGGTCAGCACGGTGGCGAGATAAAAAACCATCTTGAAGAAGACGGCGAAGCGGTCGGCGACGAACATGCCCGTGTAGGCCGGCCGAACCTCGGCCGCAAGCAAGACTGTCGCGAGCGCGGCGACGAGGACCACCGCGACGGAGGCCCAGACGAGCACATGCTCTTGTCCCCTCCGCACGAATTGCCCGAGGATCAGCAGGGCGCAGGCTCCGGTGATCACCAGGATTTCCGGAAGGCTTGCAAGCACCCATCGAAGAAGCTCGGCCGCGCTCATGGGCCGCCCCCGGTTCCGTGGACCTGCACCAGCAGGTGCTTGACCGAAACGTCGATGATCTCGAGGAAGGGCTTCGGATAGAGACCGACCCACAACACGAAGACGGCAAGCGGCAGGATCGCGACCATTTCGCGCGCGTTCACATCGTGTATTGCGTAGCGATCGCCGACGCTCGCCTGACCGAGCGCCACTTTCCCGTACATGCCGAGCAGATAGGCGGCGCTCAGCACCGCGCCGAGCACGGCGGCCGCGCCGAAGGCGGGATTGGCGGCGAAGCCGCCCGACAGCACCAGCAGTTCGCCGATAAAGGAATTGGTGCCCGGCAGCGCCATCGACGACAGCGTGAAGAGCGCCAGAAACGCCGTGTAGATCGGCGCAGCCTTCATCAGCCCGCCATAGGCGGCGATGCTGCGCGTATGGGTGCGCTCATAGATCAGCCCGACGAACAGGAACAATGCGCCGGTCGTCACGCCATGATTGAACATCTGCAGGATGCTGCCCTCGAGCCCGTGAAGGTTCAGCGAGAAGATCCCGAGCGTCACGAAACCCATATGGCTGATGCTGGAATAGGCGACCAGCTTCTTCAAGTCGTCTTGCGCCAGCGCCAAGAGCCCGCCATAGACGATTGCAAGCGCCGAAAGCGCCAGCATCAGCGTCGAATAATAGACCGACGCCTCCGGCAGCATCGGCAGCGAGAAGCGCAAGAAACCATAGGCGCCCATTTTCAAGAGCACGCCCGCGAGAATGATGCTGCCGGCCGTCGGCGCCTGCACATGGGCGTCCGGCAGCCAGGTATGGACCGGCACCATCGGCACTTTCACGGCAAAGGCGATCAGGAAGGCGAAGAACAGCCAGGACTGGACCCCGAAAGGCAGATCCCGCGCCGTGAGCGCCAGGATGTCGAAGGTTTCGCCGCCCTCGAAATAGAGCACGATGACGCCGATCAGGAAGAGCAGGCTTCCCGCCAGCGTGTAGAGGAAGAACTTGAAGGCCGCATAGACCCGGCCCTCGCCGCCCCAGATGCCGATGATCAGGTACATCGGGATCAGCATTGCTTCCCAAAGCACATAGAACAGGAACAGGTCGAGCGCCGAGAAGACGCCGAGCATCAGCGCCTGCATGGCCAGCAGGTTGATCATGAACTCCTTCACCTTGCGATCGATCGCGACCCAGGAGGCAAGCACCGAGACGGAGCCGAGCAGTGCGGTCAGGAACACGAAGAGCGCGCTGATCCCGTCGACGCCAAGGGCATAATTGATGCCGAGCGAGGGCACCCACGGGCGGATCTCGGTGAACTGCATCGCGTGGGTCGTGGTATCGAAATTCGCCAACATGACGATCGAGAGCGCCAGGTCGATGAGCGTGACACCGAGCGCCACGCGCCGCACCGCATCGTCGCTCGGCAGCAGCGCCAGGATCGCCGCCCCGGCAGCGGGCGTCAGAACGATGAGGCTGAGAAGCGGCAATTCCATCTCACCCCCTATCGCCATACCACGGCGAAAACGACGATGGCCGCGATCAGGCCGGCGATCATCGCCAGCACGTAATGGGTGACGACGCCGGTCTGGAGCCGCCGCAGCACTCCGCCACCCTCCAGGATCGAACGGGCGACGCCGTTTACGACGCCATCCACGCCATGAAGATCGAGCCGCAGCCCCGCCCGCGCCGAGCCATGCAGGAAGGGCAGCACCGCCGTTTCCGAGACGCCGCTCACCGCCTTTTCGTAGCGTGCCACGGGCCTTTCGGCGAACCACATGAACCAGCGGGCGCCCTTGCGGTAGAACCAGTCGGTATCGATGCTGATTGTGTTTTCCGGATCGAGCGCCTTGAGGAAAACGACGAAGCCCAAGGCCGTGAACATCAGGATGCCGAGGCTCTCGGTGATGTGAGCGCCGGTATAGGGCTCGAAATCGACCGGATGCGGCAGCAGCGCGTAAAGCGGGCCGGGGAAGAGCCCGATGGCGATGCAGAGCGCTGCCGCCATGCCCATGGCGACCAGCATGTTTCCCGGCGGCTCGCGCGCCTCGAGCTTTCGGTCCGTGCCGAAGAACATGTAATAGGGAAGCTTGAGCCCCGTGTGCAGGAAGGTTCCCGAGGATGCCATCGTCAGCGCCAGCGCGACCAGCGCCCGGTGATCCTCGCCGGCGGCGGCAACCACCATGGATTTGGTGACGAAGCCCGAGAAGAACGGAAATGCCGAGATCGCGAAGGCGCCGACCATGTAGAGCGCCACCGTCAGCGGCATGGTCCTGTAGAGCCCGCCCAATTCGGTGAGCTTGCGGCGGCCGGTGACGTAGATCACCGCGCCTGCGCCCATGAACAGGAGCGCCTTATAGAGGATATGCGCGAAGGCATGGCTGGTGGAGCCGTTCACCGCCATCTCGGTGCCGATGCCGATGCCCGCGACCATGTAGCCCACCTGGCTGACGATGTGATAAGCAAGCAGCCGCCGGCAGTCGTTTTCGAGGACCGCGTAGATGACCCCGTAAAGCGCCATGGCGGTGCCGAGCCAGACGAGCAGTTCGGTGCCTGGAAACGCCCGCGCCAGCACGTAGACCGCCGTTTTCGTGGTGAAGGCGCTCATGAACACGGCGCCAGTGACGGTTGCCTCCGGATAGGCGTCGGTCAGCCAGGCATTGAGCGGTGGCACCGCCGCATTGAGCAGGAAGGCGACGAGGATCAGATAGGCGCCGCTGCCGATCTCTCCTTCGATCGGACCGAAGAGCAGCGAACCGGTGGCGGACGCGTGCAGGACGATTCCGCCGAGAAGCGCAAGGCCGCCGGCGATGTGGACCATCAGATAGCGAAATCCCGCGCGGATCGCCGGCCTGCCGCGCTCAGCGAAAACGAGATAGGCAGAGGCGAATGCCATGCCCTCCCAGAACAGATAAAGGGTGAGGTAGTCGCCGGCGAACACCACGCCGAGCGCGCAGCCGACATAAACGAAGGCGGCAACGTGCTGGCCGGCGCTCGAAAGGTGCAAAGCATAGACCATTCCGATCAGCGCCATGATGGTGAAGACGGTGGCGAAGACGATGCTGAGCTTGTCGACCTTGGCAAGCAGGAGCCCCTGCCCGATGAAGCGCGCCTCGCCATAGCTGCCCGGCTCGATCGCGAGCACGGCGAGGATCGCCAGAACCGGGATCGTCACCAGATAGGCCTTGCGGACCGGGCCGCCGAGGAAGGGGATCGCCAGGGCGCCGACGATGAAGATCAGGGCCGGATGGACGAAATCAATCATAATAGTCCTCGCGCCGCATCAGCCCGCGATGGCCGAGAAACTTGGAAACGAAGATAAGGAGCACGCAGGAGCCGAAGCCGTAGGCGGCCGGCCAGCCCGGCAGGCGGTCCCAAGGGAATTCGGCATGCTCGCGGGGGACCAGGAAGTCGGCGGCGACGATCAGAACGAGCACCACGTAGAACAGGCGGCGCCGCTGTTGCTGGTATTCGTCGTCACCGAAGAAATCGACGATGCGCTTGATCATCCGACCACTCCGCTTGCCAGGGTCAGGAAATAATCGGGGAAGATGCCCATCAGCACCGACAGGATGGCTGTCGCGACGAGCGGGATGGTCACCATCGGGATCTCGCGGACCGCAGCCCGGCTCTCCTCAGGCTCGGCCTCGAAGAAGGCGGCGTAGCTCACCGGCAGGAAATAGGCGGCATTCAGCACCGAGCTTATGAGGAGCACCGTCAGGAACGCCATCTCCCCCGCCTCGACCGAGCCCTGCGCGAGATACCATTTGCTGACGAAGCCGGCCGTCGGCGGCAGGCCGATCATGCTGAGGGAGGCGACGAAGAAGGCCCCCATGGTCCAGGGCAGCCGCCGGCCGATGCCCGCCATGTCGCTGATATTGCGTTTTCCCGACGCGCAATAGATCGACCCCGCACAGAAGAACAGCGTGATCTTGGAGAAGGCATGCGCCGCAATGTGCACGATCCCGCCGACCATTGCCACCGGCGACAACAAAACCGCGCCGAGCACGACATAGGAAAGCTGGCTGACGGTCGAATAGGCGAGCCTCGCCTTCAGGTCGTCGCGCGTCAGCGCGTAGACGGACGCCATCAGGATCGTGAAGGAGACGAGGTAGGCGGTGGCGATGCCGAGGCCGAGTTCCCCGACGAGCCCGACGCCGAAGACATGGAAGACGACGCGCAAAACGCAGAAGACGCCCATCTTGACCACGGCCACTGCATGCAGGAGCGCACTCACCGGCGTCGGCGCCACCATCGCGGCCGGCAGCCAGGCATGCATCGGCATCACCGCAGCCTTTGCGAAACCGAAGAGATAACAGAAATAGACGACGGTGAGCAGCGCCGCCGGGGCCTCGACGCGCGCCAGCAATCCCCCCGCGACGAAATCGAGCGAGCCCGCTATCTGGTAGGTCAGCGCCAATGCGGCGAGGAGCACGCTCTTCGAGGCGCCCATCAGATAGACGATGTACTTGCGCCCGCCCAGCCATCCCTCCTCGTCCTCGTGATGATAGACGAGCGGGTAGGTGACGAGGCTCAGCACCTCGTAGAATATGACCAGCGTGAACAGGTTGGCGGCGAAGGCGCCGCCGACGGCCGCCGCGAGGCTGAGCGCGAAACAGGCGTAGAACCGGGTCTGGGCGTGTTCCCTCAGGTGCCGCATGTAGCCGATCGAATAGATCGCGGCGACGATCCACAGGAGCGACGAGACCGTGGCGAAGACCATGCCGAGCGCATCGGCGCGGAAGGCGAAATCGACGCCGGGCAGGATCTCGAAAAGCCGCAACTCGACGCTCCCGCCCGAAAGCACCGTGGGCGCCATCGAGGCGACGATCGCGAACATCAAGACCGCTGCCACGGGCGATACGAGATCGCGGAGTTTTTCATGCTTGTGAAGGAGGAGAACGAAAAGAGCTGCGAGGCCCGCGATGGCGATGGCGATGAGCGGCCGGATCGAAACCACGGGGTCCAAGCCGCTATCCTTTCATCATCGTGACGTCATCGACCTTGAGGGTGGATTTGTTCCTCACCAGGGCGACAAGGATGCCGAGGGCGACGGCGACCTCCGCCGCGGTGATGGCGATGACGAAGATCGCAAAGATCCGGCCGCGGAAGTCGTCGTAATAGTGCCCGAAGGCGATGAAATTGATGTTGACCGAGTTGAGCAACAGCTCCAGCGACATCAGCACAACCAGGATGTTGCGCCGCAAAAGCACGCCCGCCGCTCCGATTACGAACAGGACCACCCCGAGAGCGATGTACCACCAGAGCGGAACCATCAGCCGGACTCCTTTCGTGCCAGCACGATGGCGCCGACGAGCGCAGCCAGGAGGATGACCGAGGCGACCTCGAACGGCAGGAGATAATCCGAAAAAAGCGTCGTGCTTAAATCCCTGATCTGGTCGCCACCGCGACTGGCGACGGGCGCTGCGAGCGAAAAGCGGTCGCTCCAGAACACGAGCACCATCATTTCGACCCCGAGCAGGCCGAGCAGCGCCATGGCCGGCAGGTTGCCGCTGGGCAAAAACCGCTCCGCCACCGCTTCCCTGACGTCGATCATCATGATGACGAACAGGAACAGGACCATGATCGCGCCGACATAGACGAAGATCTGGATAACCGCGAGCAGCGGCGCGTCGAGCAGGACGAAGATCGCGGAGATCTGCAGGAAACAGGCCATCAGCGCCAGGGCGCTGTGAACCGGATTTCGCGCCAGCACGAGCATCAGGGCCGTGATCACGGACACCGCAGCGAACAGAAGAAAGAACCCCTGAGCCATCGACGCCGCCCCTCCGACGTGACCTCTCTCCGGGCGCGAACGGCCGGCCCCGAGATCGAGCCGCACCGGGAAAGTGTGCCCCAGTATCGGTTTTTTCACAAGATTATTGTCCGGCAGGGCAAGATCTGGCCGGGGGTAAGCTTGGGTTCGTCGCTTTATGACTGCGATACACCAAGGTGAGCGGCCGTCGTTTCCAAACTCGCCGACTATGGATCGAGCGGCCTCGGTAGCGGCGAGGAGTGCCTCGGCCGGCGTTCGGGCACGGCACGAAATTGCGTGGGCTGCGCCTTCCAGTCAAAGGGCAGCGGCAGGGGAACAATGCAACTGGTCAACAGCGTCTGCTCGCCGTTCGTGACCTCGAAGACAATTCCGGGACGCTCCATGCTTGCGCAATCTGGCCAATGCTCGAAATCGATCCATTCGCTCATGGCTTTGCTCCGTCAGAGGAGGAAATCGCCGCCCGAAAGCACCGAGACATTGAGCGCCCTGACCTGAAAATCCGCAAGGCCATCGCCATTGGTGTCGCCGGAGATGACCCCGCTTCTGAAATTGAGCTCACCCGCCTTGCCGTGAAACGCGCTGCCACCGATGAACTGGAATGCCTGGTCCCCTCCGACATTGCTGTTGGCATCGATGGAGCGCAGATCGATCCGGTCCACGCCGGAGGCGAAGTCATCGATGATATCCCTTGCGGACGGCAGCGACTGTGTGGTGGCCTGGAAGACGAAAGTATCCGCGCCACTTCCTCCAACCAGCCGATCGGCGCCGTTGCCGCCGATGAGGGTGTCGTTGCCACCCCGCCCATAGAGCACGTCGTTTCCAGCGAGACCATTCAGAAGGTTGGCGGCGTTGTTTCCGCGCAGACTGTCCGCGAAAGCCGAGCCGTAGAGCCGCTCGATCGAGACATAGGTGTCGCCGGCCGCGTCCCCACGATTGACGCCGGGCGAGTGGAGATCGGCAACTACGCCGGCGGCGGCGTTGGAGTAATTCGCCAGGTCGCTGCCATTGCCGCCGTCGAGCCGGTCGCCGCCGGCGCCACCGACCAGATTGTCGTTTCCGTTGCCGCCGGACAGCGTGTCTTTGCCGGCATTGCCCCAAAGCACGTTTGCGGCGTTGTTGCCGGTGATCGTGTCGTTGCCTGCCCCGCCCTTGGCGTTTTCGATGAGAGAGCGCGCATCGCCCTTGTATTGCAGGGCATTGGCAATATTGCCGACCGCCACTTTCGAGCCGTCATAGCGCAGCTTCGCAAGTTGCGCCGAGGTCGTCGTCCATTCGCCCGGGCGCAGATCGACCTTCAGCGCGGTCGCGTAGTTGGAAAAGTCGTAGGTGTCGATTCCGCCGCCATCCCAGACCGTGAGAAGGATCTTGTTGCCGCCCGGCGCGCCCTGGCCGACGCCATTGATGGACATTTCGCCGGTCGTGTGGCTCCAGCGATAGGTCGTATTCTCGCTCTGCGTGGTGAAATCCGCACCATACATATGCTGCAGGGCGGCGATATCGTACATCATCAGCGATTGGGCATAGCCCCAGGTCTCGTTGGTATAACCCGTCGTGGTCGAGCCGCCCACATAGGAGCGGTAGCTCATGACGGTGTACTCCATCGAGTCGCGGTTCGCCGGCATCACGTTGCCCTCATGGGCGTGCTCCAGCCCAAGCGCGTGGCCGATCTCGTGGAGGAAAGTCATGTAGGCATAGTTCCCCTTTCGCGGAGCGCTGTAGTAGCCGGACGACGTATTGAACCACGCGTCACCGCCTTCTGCCGCGGTCGTAGGGAAGTAGGCCCAAGCGGTGCTCGGAGCGTCGGAGGAGGCAAGGCGGAGATCGGCGTGGCTCGTCGCGCTCTCGGTGATCTCGGTGAAGGTCACATTGGCGACCGAGGAGAATTGATCGAAGGCAGCGCGAGCAGCGATCTTCTGTGCAGCGTTGAACGCGGCAAAGCCCTTCAGGGGCTCGCTGTAGCCGTAGTCATGGCCGTAGAATGAAGCGCTCGTCGGGAAGCTGAAGGTGAAGTTCTTGACCGCCCATTTCCAGTCGCCGAGGATTCCGTCGATATAGGGGTTACCGGTCAGCGCATATGTCGTCGTTGCAGGCATCGTTCTTCCAGATCATCGTGATTGTAGTCAGGCCAGCCCACCGCCACGACCGTGCCCGGGGCTGGAAACGCCGGCGTAATGTCTGATCGATCGCTGAAATTCTCAATTCGGCCTGATGGTTTGGTCGGCCAGTTCGAGTGGACTAGTCCAGTGCGCGAGCATCATCGGCGGGCTCGATGATAGACACAGGTCTCCTTTCGCACCTGGGACGAAGCCGCTCGCGTGGCACGGGGAGCCCGTGGTGAGGGTCCAGCAATGAGGCGAGCATCGTGACACGATCGAGCATGGGAGATCGAGGGTAGACCTCCGAGGTAGCGTCCTGTGGACGACGCTTTAATGCTTGAACTTTTGAAAGCAGTGAAGTTACGTCGTTGATGCGGCAGCCGGGGAAACAGGGTGCCGTTACTGGCATGCGGAGGTCCGGCGCCGTCTTGGGGAGCAAATCGAGTTGAATGGATTCTGTGCGTCAATTTGCAGAGCCAAGTGCCTGGAAGCAATGGATATCGCGTGACTTTTCCGGAATTCGCAAATCACATCGGCGGCAAGAGCTGGTCACCTCGGATTGGCACGCCCTTGGGCGCCACAACGTGGGTTCGCAAGGGCATACCTTGGCTTAAGTACTACTTTGACTTGCCGGAGATATCATCTGCCTTCTCCAGCGAAATCGGTGGCACGATTGCATGGGGAGGCCGCCTGGGCTCGAAGCTGACGAAAGCAATAGCTGCTGCCCGGGGCTTGCCTCATTGGCACCTAGAGGACGGATTCTTACGTTCACTGGGGTTAGGGAAGACAGGTACCTTGCCGCTTTCCATTGTCGCAGATGATCTTGGATTATCGGTCAATGCTGCTCGGGCATCGCGGTTGGAGCGACTGATTGCAGAGGCTGGCGCAGCAGACGTCGAAAGTGGTGCGCTCATTCGGGATGCAGTCGTTCAGAATAGACTGTCGAAGTACAACCATCTTCCACACAATCCGCCGTCTCTAGAAAGAACCTTCAAGCGTCGTCTGCTTCTCATTGATCAGGTTGTCGGCGACGTGTCGGTAGGTCGCGCGCTCGGCTCGGCGGCCTCTTTCGAGCGGATGCTCGATGACGCGCTTTCGAGTGGTGCTCAGTGCGTCGTCCGTACGCATCCGGACGTATTGGCGGGCTATCGCAAGGGGTATATGACCGAGGCCGCGGCTATAAGAACCGGCGTCATTCTATCCGCCGAGCCGGTGTCTGTTGCCTCCATGCTAGACGTCGTTGACGAAGTTTGGACCGTATCCAGCCAGTTTGGTTTTGACGCCTTGCTCCGAGGCATTCCTGTGCGCTGCTACGCTGCACCGTTCTATGCGGGTTGGGGACTGACTGACGATCGTATGGGCCGAAGGGGGAAGGCTGCGATCGCGCAACGTCGTCAGGTGGTGCGCCGAGTGGATCATCTCGCAGCCGCAGCGTTTTCACTGTATCCAATGTATCGCAATCCTTCCAATTGGAAGCCAATAGATGTTTTTGATGCCATTGATCTAATTCTCGCTGGGCAAAGATGCCCGTCGCAGGGGTAGGCCCGAGCGAGCGGCGGAACGTACCATTGCCCCATCACCCCTCAGGTCAGTGTCCTGCCGACTGCGGCAGCGACGACCTTCTCGCCGATGCTTCATGCGACTGGGCCGTGGAGACGGAGCGCCGGCCAACACGATGCAGGATCAAAACCCGGATCAAACGCTATAGCTTTCGGTGATGACGGCCCAATCGCAACCAGCGGACTTGCCTTTCGAGAGGCGCTCAATCTCGGCGTTCGGAAACAATCCTCTAAGTTTGGCCTCATCGAACCGCTGCTTGTGGTAGGCTGGAATCGGTTCCGGCTCTTCAAACGGTACACTCATGATGAGTTTATGCTTTGTGACTCGCCGCAGCTCTGCAACGGCCTTATCGAAGGCGTCCGGAGTGAGGTGTTCAAGGACCTCCATGCAGAAGACGGTATCGAAGGCGCTATCTTCGAAAGACATGGCGGTCACGTCCATGATCCGCAAATCGACCTCCGTTAGCGGGACGAATTTGGTGTACGGAGCTTTATCGATCGCCGTGACACGCTCAAAGCGATCGGACAGCGTAAGATAATTGAGCAATGCGCCAGGGCCTGCGCCAATGTCGAGGACGGATCTCGTATAGGTCGGTATGCGAGATACGGCAAACTCAAGCCTTCGCCAATCGGCATTCGAGTAAAGTCCCTTTCCTGTCGAACGGCCGAATTTCTCTTCGTAAGCCCTTTGAAACTGAGCACGGATATCGGCCATCAACGGATCTGACATAGTCGGAAGGTTCACGGTGGGTAACGAAGTCATACGGCTCTCTCGTGTTTATGGCTCTTGGCCTGGTAGCGACTACCGGCAGTGTCTGGTTGAGGGATGGAAGAAAATTGTTCAAGCCTTGTTCAGGTAGAGATTTCAGCGATCACAGATCATCCGATTCCTATTATCGCCCAGTTCTCTCTTTGCAAGAACGTTGAGGCCTGCAATCCGCAAGGCAAGTTCAAGATTGGCGATCTCAACCAAATCGGCACTCTCCTCCCACTTACGAGCCTACTTCTTGACTAAGACGACCGTGATTGCATTAACCGCCAGTTCGTCATGGCCGATTTCCTCGAGGAGGTGAGGGAATGATTTCAGCACCCAGAAACCTCGTCCGTCCACCTGCTCACGGTAGCGCGCAAGGGTGAAATCTTGCTCTGAAAAAAAGGTCTCCCGATAGAACCCCAATGGGCGTCTGTTCACCGTATAGTAAGCGTCTTCCCGTCCCGCCATCTGCGCGACCACTCCTTCGGGAAAGAGGTGATGCATAAACGGGAGATCAACAATCCGCGTCAGGTGCGGACCACTCGCGGCATTGAAAGTTGGACCAAAAACAGTAAAAAACACGCCGCCTGGTCGAAGAACTCTCACTATTTCCGACAGGGCGTTCGAGGGATTCGGGATATGCTCGAACACATTGAAGCTAATCGCAAGATCAACTGAGTTGTCGTCGAGCGGGATCGATTCCGCCGACGCCTTGAGCAACCTGGAATCCGCGTTCAGACTTTCCGCCGCCGGGAAATGCGTGTCATCGATATCTAGACCAATATACTGAGTCACTCCGTAATCGGCGAGATGGTGGGCGTTTTCGGCTCTAGCGCAGCCCACGTCCAGCACCGTTTTGGTCTCGATACGCGCATGCCGTTCCGTGGCTCGATATGCTTTTGCCAGCCTTTGTCGCGACCTCATATCCATAGCGTCGGGCGTATAAGAAAGTCCGCTTCTCTTTGGGAGCAAAGAGGCAATGCGACTCAATGCACCAAAATCCCGACGGCCTCTCAAAACTTCAATGACTCTCTCTTGATGTGCCTGCAGCCTACTCTGTTCAAGAAGCTGCTCAACTAGGGGAGCCATTCCCTTGGATCTTGGGTCAACTTGCAGAGGTTTCTCAAACATCCAACACCATGGACTTACAGAAAAAGCAACCTTCGTGGTCGCGGTTCGCGGCAACAACCACCGTTGCGTCGATAGCACCCCGACCGCGCAAATACCACACCCAAATCCTATTGCAACGTAGACAACTTCTAGGGTTCGCCAGCGCGACGAATTCACGATTGTCAGCTGTTTTGGTCAACGGAGCGATGTTCGTGGCCCACTGCAAAACTTGTCTTTCTGCAATGGTATTGAAAAAGAAGCACGCCGGTAAGCTATGATCTCTGCGCACTTTCCGATGAGTTGCGCTATCGGGTCAAAGTGTACAGCCTATAAAAGCGGCCAAGATTGGATTGCAATGGGTAAGGTTCGTCCTCGAGGGACCATTCAGGCAAGTAAGTTCTGGCAATTCGAAAGTAATCCCATGAGTAGGAAAAGGGTGTTGTGTCAATCATTTCGCCGGTAGCCAAGTTGAAATTTCGATCAACCTTTCCTTCTTCCCCCAACCAAGGTTCAAGAAGCAGCAACTTGTGGCGCGTGATACGCGCGAGGGCCGATAACACCTCCCCTGGCGTCGCCACATGATCGATGACGGACACTGTGAAAGTGATGTCGAAAGTCAGGTCGGGGAAGATGTTTAATATACCTTCGTCCCCGGCCGCCAGGCGAAGCCCTTCTCGCCTCCCGTAGTCAACAGCAGAAGAATTGACATCGATTCCCGCAGAAAAAACACTGGAATTCTGCTTGCGCAGCGCTGCCAAATTTTTGCCAGCATTACAACCAAACTCGAAAACGCTGGACGGCGAAAACGAAAGAATGCGTTCAGCCATAAATGCTGACCACGGCTTGGGTTTGGCGTAACTCTTGAAGTTGTCGAGCGTCCCCCAATATTCGCGTGCGGCAGCCTGTTCGGTCTGCGGATCGTTCACATCGCTGATCTCGAAATCCGGCACAGTGATTTCCCTCTCTCTGGTCGAGTGCAACTGTCTAAACCATACATGATTAAAGCTTTAGTCCGCTCCGAACATCTGCCGGTGCTCTCTATTCCGACGCATCTGAAGGAAAAACGATCACCACTACTGGACGTGCTGGCCGGCGAAGCTCCGAAAGTCAAACTTCACTCCTCTCGCAGCTTAAGGTGCGAAGAGCTACTCATATCACTCACCAACGTCCGGCTGCAGCTCAGCCGCGGGTGTTGTCACTGGATTAAACAAAAACCTCATTTGTTATCAGACCTCTACCGACTGCCTTCGCCTTCGACACAAATTCGTGATCTCCAATCTTCCAAGTATGCTTCGAGAGGTCTGCATGCCTGACGTGAATGAAGTTGAATGGGTCCGTGGAGAAAATCAGAGCTCCTTGTTCAGCGAGAGTCTTGAGGAACAACGTGTCTGTCCCTTGCGGGACGCGAGTGAAAGTTGCACCTTCCGTTTTGCGGCGATCCCAGACGAGCGTGCCGCCATGGACCCGATTCGTGAACTGATAAGACTTACCTGGGAAACGGTGGACCGTCTTGTCCATGCTCTCCACGTAAGCAAAGAACGCCTGCTTACCAACCAATGCCGCGGCGGGAGCATAATCGAACGCGAGCATGGCGTCGGTTAGATAGTTAGGCCCATAGTGGTCGTCGTCATCGAACTTTGCAAAAACGTCGCCTTCTGCTCTCGTCATGGCCAAGTTCAAGCCGTCCGCGAGGACTTGGTCGCGGCCAATCTCCAGGATGATGAGCTTGCTTTCGCCTGCAAATGCTTCCGCAATAGCATCATCATTGTATTCGTCCGAATGTTTGACGAATATGATTTCGCGATCGGAATATGTTTGGTGGCGAGCCTGTTCTGCAGCGTGTTTGAGGAAGTTTGGTCGCTTGGAGCACATGATGATGGACGCCTTACGACGGCTCGTCGTGATGAGGGGCGTACCTAATATACCTCCTATCTGCTCCAGTCTGTGGCGGTACGTATGCTGTGAATGCACTAGGCGGACCCCTCGCACGGCAAGCCGATCGCGATAGAAAGGCGCGTTGAACAAGCGATCAACCGCCGCCTCCACCTCTTTTGAGGTGCGAGGCATCAGGACAATGTCCCCAAAAGTCTTTTCAATGGCCTCGGAGTGCGAACTTATTACCGGTGCACCGCAGGCGAGAATCTCAAACACCCGCCGCGCCAGCATCGTCTCGGAGCCTTCTACCGAGTTCACATTCACAAACGTGTGATACCGTTTGTAAACCTGCTCAACCAAATGAGTGTATTCCAGAGACCCCTTAAGCGATGTCTTGAACTTGTCGGGGAATATCAGGTCGGGATTTTTTTTCTCGTCCAGATAGCGATCATAGATGTCAAGGAGCCCTCTTTCCATAATTGGAGACAAGAGGAGATCAAGCCACTCTGCCCGGCGTGGATACTTGATCCCACGCCAACTGCCTGTGAAGGCAACCCGATTTACTTTTTCGGCATCCCTAATGGGATTGTGAAGCGCCGGCTGCGCGGCGAATGGGAGGACAAAGGCGTTATCCTTGCCTGTCAGTTCCCGGTATGCGTTCACACACCCGCTATCAGTTGTGAAAACAAAGTCGAACTTCTTTGCTGTCTCGCGAAACACATCGAAGTTGACCGGATCTTCCTTGTTCCAAAAAAGTGACGGAATTCCGATAGAGTGGCAGTAATTCAAGATCTCGCCAATCTCCCTCCCCCACTTCTCGGGTTTGGTCATGGCATACTTCCACTCGTTATTGTTTCCGCGCCATGCAGACTCGGCAAAAAATGCTTTCGGCGGCCGCCGCTTCAATTGTGCCGACCAGCTGGCCTTCGTCACCGGGAGGAGGTCCACGTCGGGCGCAAAGCACTCGTGCGTGAATTCGTCGAATATAGAGGCTATTCTCGGCCGATCAGGCGCATCTTGCCCTAGCTTGCCAGTACCCTCAATAACGCCAATCGGATTGACCGTAACGTGGATAGGAATTTGCTCCGCGAACCGAGAGAATCCGACGAGCATAACGGACGCTCTTGGAGGCGCTAACAGGAAGTATTCGAAGGGAATATCCAAGCCGGTTGCGAGGTAAGATACCGCCTGTGCTTTTCCGTCGGTTAGAATGAATTTTCGATCCCTAAACGGAATGGCTTTTCCCTGATCGTCCTCAAAGCATACAGTTAGCAGCGCACCTTTGATATTCTCTTTCCGGAAGCTAGTTATCGTTCCGCTCAATCCATATTCATGCCCCGGCGTCACCTCAAGCCTGATCCATTTGGGATCCTTCTTGAGAAAAATATCGAAGTTCTCATTGAACGGGGGCTTAATAAAATTAGCATCGTGAGCGGTAAATTTTTCCTCACTCCACTTCACCAAACGATAAATTGTGTAAGGGAGCTTGATAATCCGAGCAATGCTCTTTCTGGAAGAAATTAACTCTCTGCCGATTAAATGCGGAAGACCTTGCTTAAGTTTATCAATATCGCGAGACAGGCCCTCATATCTTGAGTGGAGTTTTTGATATCTTCTGAGGACCTCCAAAGCTGGCAAATTGTAACGCTCTTCAGCTTCCTTCTCGACTGTAGCAAGCTGAGACTGAGCGTCTGCCAACCGAGCCTCCAGCTCTTCAATTCGATTGGTCTTCCCTAGTATGATTTTCTCTAGAGACACCACTTCGTCGTTTAGCTTAGCAGTCTTGCTATCAATGATTGAGTACAGTCTTTTCTGCGCATTAAGCGCGCCCCGCTCGGTGACACGGAGAAGTTCTCGTAAGCTTGGACTTCCAACTGTCTGCCCCTCCGGCAGCTTCGTACCGACGGCCCGTATGTAGTTCGCTTGAACGTCTACGCTTTGAAAACTTAGTGAATGCTCTCGCAGCCGTGCGAACCACGCGGGAAATAGCTGGGATTTATGATCTGGATAAGGCTGGAATCCAAAAGGGGTCGTGACAATCAGGCGCCCGTTGACTTCGAGATGACGTACGGCAACTTCAATGAATGCAGCAGGGTCGATCTGGTGCTCCAGGACTTCGCCGAGGATCACATTATCGAACCGGACATCACTCTTGAAATCTTCTATCGCGCAAAGAGCGAAGTCGAGCCGAGCCTGCACATCGGCGCTCTCCTTCGCTTTATCTTCTAGAGCATACTCGATCGCGTTCTCTGAAACGTCTATCCCGGTGACGGTGAAGCCACGCCGTGCAAGCAGCACACTGGCAATTCCTTGGCTGCAACCCACATCGAGAACGGAATTCCCCTGCACTTGATCGCAAATCCAATCTATGCGTCTTTGCGCTATAAGCGTTAATCTCCTAGACCAGAGGCCCCCTTTGTACACATCAGAAATGCGGTCATCGCAGTCGCTCGCCGCAAGTTCATCGCCGTGCTGAAGCTCTTTGTCACTCATTCTAACTTCCTGCCGTAGACCCTTTCGCAACCTTCAACTTTCGCCGAAGCACCCAAGGTTGAAGATCCAAAAATCGCCTCTAACTTCCGCCATTGAACCAGGCAAAGATTTCAACTCACGTTGGCTCAAACGAGTGTTTCCTTAGCGGACCTACTTCGTCACTGCAACATCGCTCGACGGCGAATGCTCAGTGCTCCCCTCGGCTTCTAGACCCTCCGTCCACAGGAATATCGAGTATGCCGCTCAGTTGGCTCTTTGAAGATCACAGCGAGACCATAACCTCCCGACATATTCGCTGAAGCTTGGAGCGGGAGCGAGCAAATCGATGCACAAGACTTTCTCAGTCAAGTCGTGCACATTCTGCTCCGACGTGAACATCGCACATTGCGCGCCGAAGCGTTCGTGATCAGGGTTCGAGGCAGCGCCTACTGAGCTAAGTAGAACGATGCTTAAGTCCTATCCCAAAACTGACATAATCGTGCCCAAACGCTTCGCCCAGTTGTGTTCTTCTCTCACATAGTGCGCACCCGCGGCTGCGCGATCCAGATCTTTGGCAGAGGGGCCTTTTGTCAGGCGCCTAACTTGTTCGATCAATTCGGCCTCATCCTCGACCACATAGCAATAGTCTTTAAAAAACCTTGTAACCGAAGGGCTGGGGTTTGTTATGGCTATCCCACCACATGCAAGAATCTCTACGAGCCTTCGTGAGTACATCGAAGGTGAGTCGTCGACCGTATTCACGTTCAAGGAAACCAGATACTCTTTATATATTCGCGCCGTCCCTTGATAAGGCACGGCGCGCCTCACTTCGATGCCAAGATCCGCCGGATACTGATAATATTCGGACCTCCTACCCGAATTCCTATCGAACACAGTAATGTCCATCTTTGCAGCAGCGCAGGCTTGGAACATCATATGCTGCCATTGACGACGGCGATCATGGATATGGCGACTATAGCTTCCAACGAAATTTGCACTATTCCACTTGAATTGAAATCCAGTAAAGTTGTGGATCGTTGTTTGTACAGGGAACGTCAATACACCCAGTTGCGCGGACGAAGGCAACAGCCGACGATATTTCGGCAGGCAATTCTCGTCTACTGTGAAGACGTACTCGAAGAGGGAGGCGCTATTTATGAATCTATCGAAGTGAGCACTGTCCTCCTTATTCCAGAAAACGCACGGAATACCACGATCTCGCGCGAAGGCTATTACCTTCTTGAGCTCATCGTTCGACTTTCTTGGCTTATCGGGGTAGGTTGCTATTTTATACTTCCAGGCATTTCCGGCGCCTTGCCATGCCGACTCGACGAACAGAAAATCCGGACGCCAGAACCGCAGCACCCATTTGTAGTTCAACGGAGTCACATTGAATGTCGAAGCCTCAAGCGACAAACACGTTGCAGTAAGTTCGTCCGCAATCAGAGCTATTCGAGGAGCGTTAGAGCGCAACAATCCACGAACTGTCACCATTGACCTGACCTATAAAAGAACGTGGAAGCCCAAGAACCCTGCGGCTCTATGACAGTCTGCGCCAGATGCCCTTCGTATCGATAACAGCCACTCCTTCCCTAATCTCTGGCACCTGCTCTATGAACTCCCGGTGATCCACAAGCACCGCAACAACATCTGCTTGTTCAAGTGCCGTATCCTGATCTTCCAGGCGAACCCCAAGAGCCGCTAAGTCTTCGGGCAGTTCCTCAATATTGGGTTCCACAGCAATAACTCTATTGGTGAACCGTTGTGCCAATCTGGTCGTTATCTCTAATGAGGGGCTCTCGCGAAGATCATCGATATTCGCCTTGAATGCCAATCCCACACAGGCGATTATGGCACTACCCCTGCCTTTTACCTGCTCTACTGCAAAAACCGCATCCAGAATTTTCCTTTCGACCCAGTTCGGTTTCTCATCATTTACGAGTCTGGCAGTACGGATCAGCGGCGCAGCGCTAGGCGCTGAATGCACGATAAACCAGGGATCGACTGCAATGCAGTGCCCCCCTACACCAGGCCCAGGCTGCAAAATATTCACTCTAGGATGTCTATTTGCCAGACGGATCAGTTCCCAGACATCAATGCCGAGCTTTTCGCATATGACGGAGAGCTCATTGGCGAATGCGATTGCCACATCGCGTGAAGCATTTTCGGTAAGCTTGCACATTTCTGCTGTTCTGGCATTCGTTATCAAGCATTCGCCCTCAACGAAAACCTTGTACAACTCAACCGCCGCCGCAGAGCATTTTGCAGTAATTCCGCCAACAATTCGGTCATTCTCGACCAGTTCTCGCAACACGTGCCCAGGTAGCACGCGCTCAGGGCAATGAGCGACCCGTATATCGGAATTCTCGCCATGTTCATGGGGAAATGAGAGATCCGCACGTGCCTCGGCAAGCCATTTCGAAACTTTCTCGGTAGTTCCGACGGGAGAAGTCGACTCCAGAATCACTAGGTCGCCTCTTTTAAGTACAGGCGCAATCGCTTTGCAAGCAGACTCGATGAAGCTTAGGTCAGGCTCATGGTCATCTTTGAAAGGGGTCGGCACAGCTATTAGAAATGCATCTGCCGGCTCGGGAACCGTGACCGCTCTCAAACGCCCGTCAGTCACCGTTGCCCGCACGACGATGTCAAGATCCGGCTCTACAATGTGGACTCCACCGGAATTGATAATATCAACTGCCCGTTGGCTGATGTCTACGCCGATGACCTTCACACCGCGCGCAGCAAAAACCGCGGCTGAGGGCAAGCCAATGTAACCAAGCCCCACAACAGAAATCGTATTGTTCAACCATTTACTGGCCATTGCATTCCCTCTTTAAGGTCAAAATGCTTGGTAGATCGCATTTAGGATGCGTTCGCAGGCCGCGCCGTCACCATACGGATTGTGGGCGAATGCCATACGATTGTAGGCATCCTGATCGTCCAGAAGTCGGCTTACCTCGCGAACTATCCGGTCCCTATCAGTTCCAACGAGCTTGACAGTACCCGCCCGGACCGCCTCCGGACGCTCCGTTGTCTCTCTCATTACAAGCACTGGCTTGCCTAGTGAGGGGGCTTCCTCTTGGATTCCGCCTGAGTCTGTCAGAATAATATCAGAAGCGCTCATGAGGTAGACAAATGGCAAGTATTCTTGAGGTTCAATCAAATAGACGTTCTGCAAACCTGAAAGATAACGGCTGACGGGTTCGCGCACGTTCGGATTAAGGTGCACAGGATAGACAAAGATGTCCAGAGGGTAACGCTCGCTCAACTGTCTAATTGCTTGGCATATTTGCTCGAAACCAGCACCGAAGTTTTCACGCCGGTGACCAGTTATAAGCACCATTCTATTCGGCTGATCCAAAAAGGGAAAAAGCGACGCCAGGCGGTCACTCAGCGCGCCATCCGTTTCTATCTGAGATTGAACCTGAAGGAGCGCATCAATCACCGTGTTACCAGTCACCGTGATAGCATCAACGGGGACTCCCTCTCTCTCAAGATTTGCCCGAGCTTCTTCTGTCGGCGCAAAATGCAGCCTCGTAAGCTTGCCGGTTAATGTCCGGTTCGCCTCCTCTGGCCAGGGGGAGTATAGGTTTCCGGTGCGCAATCCCGCCTCAACGTGACCCACTGGGATTTGGTTGTAAAAAGCCCCCAATGCAGTAGCAAACGTTGTGGAGGTATCTCCATGCACAAGCACGAGATCTGGACAAAATTCCTTCAGGATAGGAGAGAGTCCGGTCAGGATCCCGCTTACGATGCCTTCAAGGCTCTGACCTGGCTTCATGATGTTTAAATCATAGAAGGGTTCGATCGCAAAAAGGCTCAACACTTGATCGAGCATCTGACGATGCTGGGCACTAACGCAAACCCGGGACTCGAATTTGTTATCCGCCTCAAGCGCCTTCACAAGTGGAGCCATCTTTATGGCTTCGGGACGCGTTCCAAAGACACTCAGCACTTTCATATGACTACCTAATGCAACTTAAAGACATATCATGAGGACACATGCGGAAAAAACGCATAGCATTGGCTATGCCTACGAGGCGACGTCAGATAAACGCATGATTTGGATTGGGCAAGCTCCTAAGAGCATTTTTAAGATTTTAGGCAGTCCACGTGAGATACCCGATTGCGCATTCATCAGCAGCACAAAATGTTTCTCAGTAGCCCTCTGACCATTGCCCTCTTGGCGGACGGCAAGGCATTTGTAGAGAATCTACCGAGGCAGCAACATGTTTCCAATAGACGTGACGGTCGTCATTCCCGTTTTCAATCGCAGTCACACTTTGCTCCGCGCTTTGACGTCGGTCATCGCTCAGACTCAGCACCCAAGAGAAGTAATTGTGGTTGACGACGGCTCTTCCGTTCAGGATCTGGCAGAAATTAGATCTATTATCGCGAAATTCTCTGAGACTTTGCACATTAGTCTTCTGATAAACGAGATAAACCGCGGCGCCAATTACTCTCGTAACAGGGGCATCTTTCAAGCAAAAGGCGCCTACATTGCGTTTCTGGACAGCGATGACCTGTGGCTACCTGAAAAGCTCGCCACACAGATGGAGCAAATCCACGTAGCGAGGCAGCGCGACAAACGACCGATCCTATCATCTACTGGACGTTACCGCGTCAATAGCAAGGGGGATATCATCGCGCGGCAGCCGGGCGCGCGCCCGTTCAATCCGGCGATTATCAGAGGCTCCAACGTTATCGGCACGCTCTCCTCGGTGATAGTGGACACTTCCATCGCTCAACGGATCGGGGGTTTTGATGAGCGACTACCCGCGTGTCAGGATTGGGACTTTTTTATCAGACTGGCAGAATACGTCCAATTCGTAGGAGTTCCAGATACACTCTGTGTCTACGTGGATCACGATAGCGACCGTATCTCATTGAATCACCGAAATCGAGTTCGCGCGCACATTCACATTCTCCAAAAATATCATACCATAAACAAATCGTCTTGCTCTGTGATTTACAAAAATATAGCTGAAGCCTATCAGGAGGTTGGCGAGCAAAAGAAGGCGGATATCTACCTAGCTAAATCGTTTGCAAACTACGTATGCTCTAGTCTATACTTTAGATATTCACTAGAATATTTCTTTTATCTGTACTTCCGTATCAGGCCGTCCCACTCTCTTCGGGCGAAACGTTACATTGGTTACCGCAAAGCCATGAAGCGAGCTATGGCGAATCCCCAAGTCCTCGCGAAAATCCGGTACGATGCAGCTCGTCTAAAGGAAATGATGCTGGAGCAGCGCGACAATGCAGTCTTTAGCAAATCTCGAGAATGATCATCGCTCGAAATTCGATCGGATCGAGCTGGGGCGATCGGCTGTTTTGCTCGGCGCTGCGAATCTGACCAGCGCCGGGGCACATTTCGCTGACGCACATCTCATCTATCTTCGCCAAGGTCGCGAACCCAAGAGAGCCAACGTCATTCTTAGCAAACGTAGCCGCATTCAGAAGGCAACTCGAAGGACCACAGGCGCTGTCGCGCCCGTGGCCGGCATCGCGCATATGGAGGCCTTACGGCGTTTGCCTTTGGCGCCACCTCTTGACTACCGTCGCAACACCTGTAATGGGCGCGAACCGCGATGTCTAAGATTTCGGGGCCGATCCCATCCGTTTCTTCCGCAGTCTCTCCGACCCGAGATTCAGGATCATCGGCCGCATCCTCTATCCGTTTGGGGGCTGACGTGAGCCATCTATTGATCCATATTCGCGTCGTCGGCGCACTCCTCGTGCGCGAGATGGCGACGCGCTTCGGCTCGAAGCCCGGCGGCTATGTCTGGGCGCTGCTCGACCCGGCAGCGCACATCCTGCTGTTGACGCTGATCTTCCGGGCCATCGCCCGCGCGCCGGCGCTCGGCACGAGCTTCGCCCTTTTTTTTGCTACCGGCTACATTGCCTTTCAGTTCTACCAGGCGATGGCGTCGTACCTGAACAGTGCGGTGCGGGCGAACAAGGCGCTGCTCAGCTATCCGAACGTCGCCCCCATCGATACGGTCGTCGCCCGCTTTGTACTCCAGTTATGCACTACCACGCTGGTGGCATGCATCGTGCTCGGCACAATCATCGCTAGCATACGCACCGATACGAACATGCACTGGCCCTTTATCTTGGAAGCGGTCGCCATGGCCTGCCTCTTGGGACTTGGCGTGGCGATGATCAATTGCGTGCTCTTTCTCAAATATCCGCTTTACGAACAGGTCTTCGGCATAGTCAACCGCCCGCTCTTCCTGATCTCCGGCGTCTTCTTCCTGCCAGATTCAATACCCGGGCCCTACCGCGACCTCGTGCTCCTTAACCCACTCGTACATATCATCATGGGCTTCCGCCGGGGTTTCTATCCGGAATATCGGGCGGTGGGCCTCGACATGAACTACCTTTACGGAATCGCATTTCTGACATTGTTTGCCGGAATGCTGGTGTTCACCATTTCCAAAAAAGCGCTGAGAAACGAATGATCCAGTTTGAGCAGGCGACGAAATATGCCCGCACCAAGGGCATCAAAAAGCCAATCATCGAGGACGCCTCGCTCGCCCTAAACCGGGGCAAGAGCGTCGGACTGCTCGGTCGCAACGGCGCCGGCAAGTCGACACTTCTGAGATTGATCGCCGGTGCGATCAAACTCGACAAGGGGCGAATCATCCGCCGCGGCAAGATTTCTTGGCCGCTCGGCTTTGCCGGCAGTTTCCAAGGCACAATGACCGGCGAACAGAACGTCCGCTTCGTCGCCCGTATCTACGGCGTAGATACCGAGGAACTGATCGCCTATGTCGAGGATTTCGCCGAGCTCGGCCCCTTCTTCAAGGCGCCCGTCGGTACCTATTCTTCCGGCATGAAGGCGCGGCTCGCCTTCGGCTTGAGCATGGGCGTCAACTTCGACTATTATCTTGTCGACGAAATCACCGCGGTTGGTGACTCAAATTTTAAGAAAAAGTGCCAAGGTGTCTTCGAGACCAAGCTTCGGGATTCCGATGTGATTATGGTCTCGCACAGCACAAAAACGATCCGCGACTATTGCGACTGCGGCGTCGTGCTGGAAAAAGGCAAGCTAACTTATTATGAAGATATCGAAGACGCGATACTGGCCCACGACAGAAATATGAGGGAAAACTAGATGGCGGTCAGCAAAGACGCCGTGGTCAACAGAATTGGTACCGCTCACGCCGACAAGAATATCTCAACCGCCACCGCCGATAGCAGAGGCAGGGGGATTGCCGTTCTGGAGGGGCTGCTTGGGAGAGAAAGTGCACCTGTCATTCCGCTGCGGGAGCGGCAAGACAGGATCAAGCCAGTTGAGAAGCCTGATTGGAGGCCCGCGTGGCTTAAAAACCTGCGCCTGCGACATGCGTTCATCGGCGCCTCCTTTCTCGGGCTCGTCGCCATGCCGGCAACGCTCGCCTCCCTCTATATGGCCTTCATCGCCGCCGACCAGTATCACAGCACGACATCCTTCGCTGTGCGCAGCATCGAAGGTGGCGTGTCAAGCGATATCCTGGGCATGTTCACGCAAGCTACTGGCAGTAGCACGGTTTCCGACAGCTACATTCTCATGGATTACATCCTGAGCGAGCGGATGGCTGCGGACGCTGACCGCAAGTTCAAGCTTGAGAAGGTCTACGCCACCCGGGGGTTCGATTTTTTCTACGGCATCGGCTCCGGCCTGCCGATCGAAGAGAAGCTCGCCTACTGGCGGGACATGGTGACCGTCAACTTTGACCACGCCTCCGGCATCATGCAGGTGACGGTGAAGGCGTTCGACCGGAAGCAATCGCAGGAGATCGCGCAATTTATCGTCGACCAGAGCGACAGACTCGTCAACAGTCTCTCACTCTCGGCGCGCAATGACGTGCTGAGTGCCGCGCAGGACGAGGTGCTGGCGGCTGAAGCGCGGCTTTCAAAAGCGCGCGCGGCGCTCCGCGTTTATCGCGACAAATCGCAGGAAATAAGCCCCGTGGAAGGTGCCAAGCTCGCCGTTCAGCTCATCGGCTCGCTGGAGCAACAACTGACGCAGCTCAACGCCGACCTTGCAACGGCAAAAAGCCAGATGAGTGAAGATACGCCACGTATCCGCGTCTTGAAAACGCGTATCGAAAGCCTGGAACAGCAACTCGCCGTCGAGCGCCAGCGGCTGGGCACCGGAGAAAAAAGGACAGCCGCAAGAGATCCGCAAGCAGGCGACGTCGCTGGCCGCATTGCCCAGTTCGAGGAGCTGGAGACCGAGCGCGAGTTCGCCGAACGTGCTTATACGGCTGCCCTGGCGTCACTCGAAAAGGCGCGACTCGAAGCTAACAACCGTCAGCGCTATCTCGCCCTGTTCATCGAGCCGACGCTTTCCGAATTGGCTCAGTATCCGAGCCGATTCTTCAACGCGCTTCTAATGAGCTTGGCCCTTCTATTTGTTTGGGCAATTGGAGTGATGAGCTATTACAATGTTCGTGATCGGGCGTAGGCGCCAACTCAGAAGTATAATTATACGGCGGAATGTTATACTTTGCTGAGAAAAGGAATTATTTTATGAAAGCGCCTTGGTTGGAATAACAACCTTAATGATGTGGGCACCAACTGCCCATGCCTAGCCCGTCGCGCTTAGTTAGCGACCATTTTCTGCTCCCCGTGGATGCGTGTCTCGATCGAGATTTCGCACATAAGTAAACCGATTATTTCTTTTGGTACCTCAGCCATAACTACATGTCACTTTCTCGCAGCCTGCACCGCAGGGCGGCCGCACATAAGGCAAGAGCCGGGGTGGCACATTGTAGTACTCTTTGACTATCAACGTCGGCATTTCCCCGCCCGTGTTGGTCAAATGTCACCGCAACTTGCGTCGCGTGTGGACAGAAGGTCCTGACAAACTCCCAAGCAGCATCGAGGGATGTTGTAAATGCGGGCATCTTGCCAATGTCCCCGTTCGGCTTCTTCCAACTTGACTCCAGTGACTGAGCCCTGTCGTCAGGAGGCAAGTGCGGCTCATATCCGACCTGCATCCCGAGCAGGATGTCGAGCTTTCTGTCCGCACTTGTGGCCGTTTCGAGGTATCCAGCGAGTTTTCCCAGGTCCATTAGATCTCTTTCAGTCGTGTACCTCGCCACCCTGCGCATCCGCTTCTGCGCGAGCGCTAAGCACCGCTATGCAGATTGCTAACGCTGGGGTCGCGCCGTGATAATACGCGCCGTCGTCTATGCAGGCGGTTGCCGTGCCGTTCACCCAACTAACCCCACGCAGACGATCCGCGACGATTATTGATGCAAGTTCGACCGCCGCATCCAAGGAATCGGTAAAGTGAGGCATTCGTACAAAATCGTCACCCGAGGGCACGATCCAGAATACTCTACGGACCGTCCCGCCAGTTCGGTTGCTCTTACGGTATTCGACTTTGCGCTTATAACCGACTAGCCTGCCGATGGCGGCGTCGAGAATTCGGCTTGGGCCTGTGGCCTTTTCGAGCTCAGGCAAAAGTTCATTTAAATCCATCGTCGAACGCCTTCAGCTCCTATTGGCATCCCGATCGGGCCACCTCGTCTCCGTCAGCTGTCGCCTGTCAAATCTAGATCACGAAAAAAGCGCGATTTTATCGCCGCTCCACTTTTCCTTGCATGGCGTGGCAACTCTTCCTCTTCCACAGCTACGCACGTGCTTACGCACTCACTGATCGAAGGTCAAATACTTAGATTTTTGGCAAGCCAACGCGAGATATTTCAGCCCGAAATGAGGCTGCGACGTTCCGGTACAGAAGCAAGCGAAAGCGGCCAGCCTGCAGGAGCATCAGCCAGGGCTTGCGGCTCACCACCTTGCAATTCCGGTCGGGAAACCAGCCCGGAACATAGGCTTACCACGGGCCGAAGCCGAAGAAGATCGCGGTTGGGCGGGACATCCTAAACCCGATCCTCCCGGATCTGCCGCATCGAGGTCGTCAGCAGCATGAGGCGGCGAAGGGAAACGGAGCAGACAGCGCTAACGCGTCCCCTCTCCCCGGCGGCGGTGAGAGGGCTAGGGTGAGGGGCAACGCCTTCATGGGGCGGTACCACTAGCATCATCTTCTGCGAAGGGCTAGCCGGCCGGCCGGGACGGCTGAGGCACTGACTCCGCGCCTGTGCTCGCCAGGGCGGCATGCGTCCACATGCAGGGCGCCGCCGCTCTCGCCCTTTGTTCTTTGTGATCTCAGATGCTTCCGCCCACGCGACCGGCGGGCTCCGCCACGCGCTCGAGCTCGAAGAAATAATGCCGGTCGTCTCCCTCGACCTGCATCACGCCCAGCACTCGATCGCGGCCGATCTTGCGGAAATAATCGATGATCGGTTTTCTGTCGTAGACCATCGCCGCGCTCATCGCGTTGCGGAAGGGCATCGAGCGCAAGGAGGCGACCGGGCCTTTCGCACGCAGATGCCTCGCCAGATGGGAAAACAGGTTTCTTGCGGCTTCGGTGCGCCCGAAACGATGGAAGCGAAGGGCAAGGGCAAGCGGGATCAAAGACGGATCGATCGGCAGCAGCCGGTTGTCGCCGATCCTGAACAACAGTGCATCGGCGCGCATCTCAGGGCGGAAGCGCTTGCCGTGCCATCCGAGGTTCTCGAGAACGCCGTCAAAGGGATGGCCGGTCGGGACACCGCTTCCCTTCCAGAGCCCGACCAGTTCCCGGGTGGATACCGGCTGCAGTCCGTCGAAGAAGTGGAAAGCGGCATCTTCGGACGGGAACGTCAGTGGTTCGGTCATGGTGAGCTGGACCTGGAAAACATCAGCCTTGGGCGAACATTTGCGCCTTGTCCCTCACAGTACACGACAGCAGCCTGCTGCGCCTCGTCGGTTGCGGTAAGACAAGCTTCACCTGTGATCCTCATCAAATCAGTTGCTGCGCGTGGGATTGAACATCTTTTAGGCGTGCATTGGCGATTGTGATGATCTTTCGCATGACGGCGACCAGAGCGAGACGTTTGGGTTTGCCGGCTTTGACGAGGGCTTTGAAGGCTGCTGCGCGGCGATTGTCGCCTCGCACGGCTGTGAGCGCGGCGACGAAGAGTGCCGGCCTGATCTGGCGCCGTCCGCCGGCGGTTGATCGATGCCGGCTTGCCTTGTCGCTGTCGCGGGGATGAGGCGCACAGCCGGCAAGGCTTGCGGCCTGGCGCCGGTTGACGGCGCCGAGTCCGGGCATGAGGGCGAGGAGCAACGCGGCGAGAACGGGTCCGGGGACCGAACGCAACACCGCTTCGCGCGCGGCGAGCGCCTCATCCTTTTCAATCAACTTGGCAATTTTCCTCTCCAGAGTGGCGATGCGTCGATCGAGTTCGGCGGTATGGCCTTCAATGTCCGCGGCGATCGCTGAGGCACGTGGCGCCTTGAGGCGGTTCTTCTCCTGAACCCGCACGGCGACCAAGTCGGCGCGGCGGGCGACGAGAAGCTGGATCTGGGCTTGGGCGGCAGCGGCAGGCTGCCAGCGGGTGAGCGTGGCGTCCCGGTCAAGGCCGTATTGAACCAGCCAGCGGGCATCGATTGCATCGGACTTGGCCCTTTTGCCGAAGGAGCGGATATAGGCTTGACCTTGGCGGCATCGGCGCGATGGACGGGAATGGCCAACTGGAAAAGAACGCTGAGCGCCTTGTCTTCATTGCCACCGGTCGTCTCACAGACTGCCAGCATGGGCACCTGGAGGTCCAAGGATGCGAGCGCCGTGCGGAGCGCTTCCGCGTTATTGGCGATCGTCAGCGTTCGGCCAGAGCGGCTTTCGAAAAGTGTGATGCCGTCGCGGGAGATGTCGAGGCCGAGCGCGGACTGGATTTTCGCCAGTTCTTTGGTCATCATGGGCTCCATGCTTTGCATTGTCTGCGGGCGCATCGGACCGATGGCCCATTCAAGTCAACAAGCGATGCGAAGCCGGGGCGACAAGGTCCCAAGATGAGGTCGGTCGTCAAGACCCATTCCTGTACGGGCGCCTCGCCGCCACGGCTTCCGGGGTGGCCACCCCGGGGGCCGGCAACCGGCACCTGAACTTAAAGCAGTTTTCTCACAGACAATTCCTGTGCTTGTCACAGGGATCCAGCAGCGCCGCGTCTGCGGCGCGGAAGAGTCTTTTCAGCCAAGGACTTGGCTGGCTGGATTCCTGTGACAAGCACAGGAATGAGGGTCACAGGTGAAGCCTTGCCGTATCTCACCCCACGCTATTGTGGTGTCGGTACTCTCCCTGAAATAGCGCTTCCCAGGCAATTTGCCCTCCTTCGGGCCGGAGAACGGGAAAATCAGCCGACCTCAGTGTCCCTCGAACGAGATCAGCGTGCGGACATCGACGCCCAGCGCTTCGAGCTTCCGGCGGCCGCCGAGTTCCGGCAGATCGATGATGAAGCAGGCGGCGACGATCTCCGCTCCCATCTGCTGCAGGAGTTTGGCGGCCCCTTCGGCGGTGCCGCCGGTGGCGATCAGGTCATCGACCAGGATCACTTTCTCGCCCGGCACGATCGCATCCTTGTGCATCTCCATTTCGTCGACGCCGTATTCGAGGCTGTAGGCGATCCTGACGGTCTCGTGCGGCAGCTTGCCCTTCTTGCGGATCGGCACGAAGCCGGCGGAAAGCTGGTGCGCGATGGCGCCGCCGAGGATGAAACCGCGAGCCTCGATGCCGGCGATCTTGTCGATCTTGGTGCCGGCATAGGGGTGGACGAGTTCGTCGATCGCCCTGCGGAACGTCTTCGGATTGCCGAGAAGCGTGGTGATGTCGCGGAACACGATGCCCGGCTTCGGATAGTCCGGAATGCTGCGGATCGAGGAAATCAGTTCCGATTGAACAGACGTCATGTTTGGAGAATGCCTTTCACGAGTATGAGAGCCGCAAAGCCATAGCATCAACAAAGCGCAAGGTTACAGGGATTTCTTTTGGCCTTGTGATCGGCTTGGAGTGGGTGAGCGGGTGTTGAAACCCCCTCTGCCCCGCCTCGTGAGACGCAGCAACCAGCCGTAAGAATTTGGCCGAACCCGCCGTTGATGTTTTAGCGCCGCGCGTCTTTTCAGACGCGCAAAGGTCGCTGTAACTCTTGGAATCTGCGCATCGAGTTGTCCGAAAATCGGTTCCGATTTTCGGGCCGATGCGTTAGGCTTCTTCTCGCTTGGGTCGAGCCGCGCGCGGCATTGCCCATCATGCAAAAGCGAAGCAGGGCGGGAACGGCTCTTTCGCTCGCGTCCCGCTCCAACTTCTTGAATGAGGCCGATGCTTCTGGCCCAACCGGAGCGTCACGGCCCAAAGGAAGGAGGAACACCATGCGCCTGTTCGAATGCGGTACGCTCGTTCCGGGTTGCGAATGGCACACCCGCGCCGACAATGACGCGGAAATCGTGCGCCGGGCCGTCGAGCATATGCGCGAGACCCATGGCGAGACGATCATCCGCGAAAACATGGTCGACAACATCAAGGCGCGCATCGTCGACGAGCAGGCTGCTTGACGGGCGACGCGCTTCAACCAGAGCGAACGAGCAATTCGAGCCGGGCGACGAGAGTCGCCCGGTCGACGCCGAAATTGCGCTCGACCCAGAAATTCTCGAGCTCAGAAAGCAATTCCCCGACCTGCGGTCCCGGGGCGATGCCCGCCTTCAGCACGTCGGCCCCGTTCAGGGGAAAGACGGGTCGTTGCCACTTTTCCGCTCGCGCCAGCAGCCGCTGAAACGACGCGGTCTCGGCGAGGAAGGCCGGATCGGTCTCCGACTTGCGGCGAGCGGCGGCAAGCGAAAGCTTGAGGCGGGCGATGATGCCCTCCTTGCCGGAGCGATAGAGCGCACGATCGAGGGCCGCGTCCGGCAGGGTCGGCGCGACCGCGGGCGCCTCGGCGAAGCGGACGAGAAAGGCCGCTTCCGCCTTCGAGAGCCGCAGGCGTTCCGCGAGTGCCTCGAGCCGGTCGGTGTCCGGCGGAACCATCGCCGCGAGCCGCAACAGCGGATCCGGCGCCCAGGAAAAGATCTTCTCCGCGGCAATCAGACCCGGAATGGCGTCGATGCCCCATTTCTCCGTCTCCGGCAGCACCTCGGCTAGCACGCCGGCCTGACGCATCCAGAGAAGCGCGCGGCCGGGATCCTCGGCCGATAGCAGCTTCTTCATCTCGCCCCAGACGCGCTCCGCCGACAGCGTGGAGAGTTTTGCGCGTGCCTGCGCGCACGCCTTGAGGCCCTCCGCATCCGGCCTGCCGCTGCCGTAATGGGCAAAGAAGCGGAAGAAGCGCAGGATGCGCAGATAATCCTCGGCAACCCGTTCGGCGGCATTGCCGATGAAACGCAGCGTCCGGTTCTCGATATCGGCGAGGCCGCCGACATCGTCGAAGATTTCGCCGTCGCTGTTGACGTAGAGGGCGTTGATCGTGAAGTCGCGGCGCTCGGCATCCTCCTTCCAGCCGGTGCCGAACGCGACTTCGGCACGCCGGCCGTCCGTCGCCACGTCGCGGCGCAGCGTGGTCACCTCGAAAGGCTTGCCGTCGACGACGAGCGTGACGGTGCCGTGGTCTATCCCGGTCGGCACGACCTTGATGCCGGCGGCCTTCGCGCGCTCGGCGACCTCGTCCGGACGCCATGTGGTCGCGAGATCGACATCGCCGGCAGCAAGGCCGAGGAGGCTGTTTCGAACGGCGCCGCCGACGACCCGCGCCTCGCCCCCCTCGACATTCAGGAGGTCGAAGACGCGGCGCAGCGCGGCAGCCCGGAACCACGGCTCGGCGGCAATCGAGGTCATGCGTAAAGCCTTTCATAGAGCATGCGGACGATCCCCGCCGTAATGCCCCAAATGTTCCGCTCGCCATAGGGCATCCGGTAAAAATGTCGTTCGGCGCCCTCCCAATGGCGGCTCCCGCGGTCGTGATTCTTCGGGTCCATCAGGAACGAGAGCGGCACCTGGAACACGCTTTCGACTTCCACCGGATTGGGCACGAGCTCGAAGCCCGGCTGCACCACCGCGAGGACCGGCGTGATGCGAAATCCGGAAAGCGCCATGTAGTGCGGCAGGCGGCCGACGGGCTCGACGAAGCGCGGATCGAGCCCGATCTCCTCTTCGGCCTCGCGCACCGCCGCCAACTCGATGGAGTGGTCCTCGGGATCGACGGCGCCGCCCGGAAAGGCCACCTGGCCGGAATGCTTGCGCAATGTCGAGGTGCGCTGCGTGAAGATCACGCTCGCATCGTCGCCGTCGTCGACGACCGGGACGAGCACCGCCGCATCCTTCAGATGCAGGGTCTCGAGATAGGGCACGATGCCGGGATTGAGCAGGAAATCGCCATGATCGCGCCAGGCGGTCTCGATCGGACCGCCCGTCTGCGCCCGCGCGCGGCGGCGGAACTCGTCGGCGGAAAAGAGCGGATGAGTCATCGGGAGAGCGCTTCCAGTTCCGCCGCCGGCATGATCGGGAAAACGGCCCCGGCCGACCGGATGCAGAACGTCTCGGCTCCATCGACCGCTACCGTTTCGCCAAGCTCGACGATGTCGTACATGACCGGCCGGGAAACGAGCGCTTCCAGGCGGCCCCGGACATGCAGATAGGGCTTCAGCTCGCGGTTTTCGCCGTGGATGACGAAACGCAGCGGGTGTTCAGGCCCCGCCTCGACCACGTCGCCGACATTGGTGCGGAATGTCAGCACATTCTCGCCGTCCCTCCTGGTCACGTTCATTTCGACGGCGACGAAGGGCGCATCGGCCACGCGGATCCCGACCTTTTCCACGGGGGTGACGAGATAGGTCTTACCGTCCTCGTCCTTGCGCAGCACCGTCGAGAAAAGCCTTACGAGCGGCTGGCGCCCGATCGGCGTGCCCATATAGAACCAGGTGCCGTCGCTTAGAATCTCCATGTCGATGTCGCCGCAAAACGGCGGGTTCCAGCGCTCGACCGGCGGGAGCTCCCTTGCTTCGCCCGTCTGCCCGGCAGCACGGGCGATCAATGCGGCAAGTCCCGCCGCATCGCCCGTCCGCTGAATCTTGGCCTCTGCCATCGTTCTGTCCCGTTTGGCCCCGATTTTGAACCTGAAGCTGACGCGTCCGTCGAAGCGCGTGGAATGTCCGATCGCCTTGCTCCAAAGCATCTCGTCCGCATTCCGCCCGTGCCAGAACGAAGCGGAGCGGTTCACGGCTCACGAGATAGTGCGTCGACGGCGGCTTGTCAGCCGTCTGCCACAGTCTAAATTGGAAAAACCGGAGCCGAATGTCGAGGTTCGACGATTCGGTTCGAAGCGCAGGCGCGGGAGAGCGGGATGAGTGTAATGAAAGGTGCGGCCGAGCTAACCGACGAGACGGCCATCGTCGCCGCCGCGGAAGCGGCGCTCGGTGAAATCGCGCTCATCCGCGCGGAGATCGGAAAGGTCATCTTCGGCCAGGAAGCCGTGGTGGAGCAGACGCTGCTTGCGGTGCTTTCCGGCGGTCACGCGCTGCTCGTCGGCGTGCCCGGGCTTGCCAAGACCAAGCTGGTCGCTACCCTCGGCACCGTTCTCGGGCTCGACAACAGCCGCATCCAGTTCACGCCGGACCTGATGCCCTCGGACATTCTCGGCTCGGAGGTCATGGATCAGGATCCGGCCGGCCACCGCTCGTTCCGCTTCATCCCCGGCCCGATCTTCACCCAGCTTCTGATGGCCGACGAGATCAACCGCGCGTCGCCGCGGACCCAATCGGCGCTCCTGCAGGCCATGCAGGAATACCACATCACCATCGCCGGCGCCCGCAAGGACCTGCCGCAGCCCTTCCACGTGCTCGCGACGCAGAACCCGCTCGAGCAGGAAGGCACCTATCCGCTTCCCGAGGCCCAGCTCGATCGCTTCCTGATGCAGGTCGATGTCGGTTACCCGGAGCTTTCCGCCGAACGGCGGATCCTGTTGGAGACCACGGGCGTGATGGAGCCGGAAGCCCGCTCCGTCATCAATGCCGAGCGCCTGCAGCAGATCCAGAGCCTCATCCGCCAGATGCCGGTGGGCGAGAAGGTGGTCGACGCCATCCTCGCGCTCGTCCGCTCCGCCCGGCCGGGCCACGGCAACCAGACGACGGACAAGAATGTCGCCTGGGGGCCGGGACCGCGCGCCGGCCAGGCGCTGATGCTCTGCGCCCGTGCGCGCGCGTTGTACGACGGCCGGCTCGCCCCCTCGATCGACGACATCCTCGCGCTTGCCGAACCGGTGCTGCAGCATCGCATGGCCTTGACCTTCGCCGCCCGCGCCGAGGGCATGACGGTGCGCGATGTCATCGCCGACCTGGTGAAACGAGCCAAAGGATAGCTGATGGCCTCGATCGGGCAGATAGTCGCGCGTACGCCCTCCGGCGAGGTCCTGTCGCGCGCGCAGCAGCGCGCCATGCTCGTTCCCGACTGCCTCGTCGAGGCGCGACGGATCGCCAACACCGTGATTTCCGGCTGGCATGGCCGGCGCAAACGCGGCATTGGCGAGAATTTCTGGCAGTTCCGCCCCTATAGCCAGGGCGAAAGCATGTCGCGCATCGATTGGCGCCGCTCCGCCCGCGACGACCACACCTATGTGCGCGATCGCGAGTGGGAAGCGGCGCATACGATCTGGCTTTGGGCCGATCTCTCGCCTTCGATGATGTACAAGTCGACGCTTGGCGCGGTCTCGAAGGAAAGCCGCGCGCTCGTCTTGATGCTGGCGCTCGCCGAAATCCTCGCCCGCTCCGGCGAGCGGATCGGTTGCCCCGGCGTCATGGAGCCCGTCTCGGCGCGCAATGCCGCCGAAAGGCTGGCGACGGCAATCATGCTGAGCCCGCTTGCCGAAGGTCTTCCCAATACCGGGATGATCCGCAGTTCCAGCGACCTCGTGCTGATCGGCGATTTTCTCGATCCGGCCGACAAGGTCATGGAGCGGCTCGGGCCGCTCGCGCGTCGAGGCTTGCGCGGTCATGTCGTGGAAATCGCCGACCCGGCCGAAGAAGTCTTCCCCTATGCCGGTCGCACGGAATTCACCGATCCGGAAACCGGCGAGAAGCTGACCGCCGGCCGTGCCGAAATCATCAGGGAGGATTATCAGCGCGCTTATCGCGCGCGGCGTGACAGCCTTGGCGAGGGCCTGCGCCATCTCGGCTGGACCTTCACGCCCCACAGAACCGACCGGCCGGCTTCAGAGGCCCTGGTCGCCGTGCACATGTATCTCTCGGGCATGCCCGGCCGGGCAACCCACGGGGGACTCCTATGATCGGCGCCCTCTCCTTCGCTTTCGCCAATCCGGCCATGCTGGCGGCTCTCGTGGCACTGCCGGTCATCTGGTGGCTTCTGCGCATGACGCCGCCACGACCGGCAGCGGAGGTCTTCCCGCCGCTGAGGATCCTCGCTTCGGTGATCAAGCGCGAGGAAACGCCGTCGAAGAGCCCGTGGTGGCTGACGCTCATCAGGATGCTGATGGCGACCGCGGTGATCCTCGCGATCGCTAACCCGGTCTTCAATCCGCGCGGCAACACGCTCGCCTCTTCCGGCCCGCTGGCACTCGTGATCGACAACAGTTGGGCGACCGCCCCGGACTGGGAGCGGCGGGTCGAGGCCGCCTCGGCGCTGATCGACGATGCGGAAGCGAAGGACCTTGCGGTCACCTTCGTGCTCACGGGCGACCGGCAGCACGACGCGACGCCGGGATCGGCGGCCGCCGCGCGCACCCGGCTCGCCGCCGCCTCGCCTCAGCCGCTTCCGGCGGATCGCGGAACGGCACTCGCGGCGCTCCGGGCCGCCTTCGAGGACGCCCCGCCCGGAACGATCGCCTTCATCACCGATGGCATTGAGACAGCCGACGCCGAAGCGATGCAGGCGCTGCGCGAGCTCGGCGCGGCGGAAATCAGAGTGGTCGAAGCCGATGGCGGCGAGGCGGTGGCAATCACCGACACGAGCAACGACTCCGCCGGCATGTCGGTGACGGCAACCCGTCTGAGGACGGACGAGCGGCGGTCTCTCCCGATCGTCGCCTATGACAGCCGCGGTCTCGCGATCGCCGACGGCACGGTCGATTTCGCCGCCGGCGAGGGTGTGGCGAAGGGGACGATCGAAGCGCCCTTCGAATTGAGGAACGATTTTGCCCGCATCGGCGTTGAAGGCGCCGCCACGGCCGGTGCGATGCACCTCCTCGACGACGGCTTCCGTCGGCGCCGCGTCGCCTTGCTGAGTGGCGAGACGCGCGACCAGTCGCAGCCGCTATTGTCGCCGCTCTACTATATCAAACGGGCGCTCGCCCCTTACGCCGACCTCGTCGAGCCACGCGGCACCGATCTCGCCGTTGCCATACCCGAACTGCTCGAGCAGCATCCATCGGTGCTGATCATGGCCGATATCGGCCGGCTGCCGGAGGAGATCTATCCGCGGTTGACCAAATGGATCGACAATGGCGGCATGCTGATCCGTTTCGCCGGCCCGCGGCTTGCCGCAGCACCGGCGGACGACCCGCTCGTCCCGGTGACGCTCCGGCAGGGCGAACGGGCGCTCGGCGGCGCCCTGTCCTGGTCCGAACCGCAGCCGCTTGCCGATTATCCCGCAACGAGCCCCTTCGCCGGCCTGCCGCGGCCGACCGACATCCTCGTCAAGCGGCAGGTGCTCGCCGAACCGACCGCCGACCTGGTGGAGCGAACCTGGGCAAGCCTCGCCGACGGCACGCCGCTCGTCACGACGGCGGCCGAGGGCGCCGGGCGTATCATTCTTTTTCATGTCAGCGCCGAGGCGACCTGGTCGAACCTGCCGATTTCGGGACATTTCGTGGAAATGCTGCGCCGTGGCGTCCAGCTTTCGCGCAGCGGCGGCGTCGCCGGCGAAGGCAAGGCGGTGAAGGCGCAAGCGCTCCCGCCCTACCGGCTGCTGAACGCCGATGGCGTTCTCGTCGCCGAGACCGGCAATGCCCGTCCGCTCGAGATCATGCCGGGAAGGACGCCGATCGCAACGCCGGACAATCCGCCTGGGCTTTACGGCTCGGAGGACGGCTTTACGGCGCTCAATCTACTGCCGCGCGACGCCGAACTGAAACGCATCGACATGACCGCCGCCGGCCCCTATACCTTCGAGCGGCTCGCCGAGGCGGAGAGCTGGTCGCTGAAGCCCGCGCTGATGACGCTTGCGGCCCTGCTGCTGCTCGCCGACGCCGCCATCGTTCTCTTCATGGGCGGCGCCTTCTCGCGCATCCGCCTGGCGCGCTCCGCGGCGGCGCTTGTCTGGCTCATCGCCGGCGCCGCCTTTGTCCTGCCGCCGGATGCCCGCGCCGACGACGTGCGTGCGGGCGACGACCGCATTCTCGAGCGGCTGGACACGACCCATCTCGCCTATGTGGTCACCGGCGAGGGCGACGTGGACCGGCTTTCGGAGAGCGGCCTCCAGGGGCTCACCAACTTCCTGACCTACCGCACGACGCTGGAGCCGGGCACCCCCGTCGGCCTCGACATCATGCGGGACGAGCTCAGCTTCTATCCGATCATCTACTGGCCGATCTCGGCAAACGCGCCGATGCCGAGCCCGCAGGCGGTGAGCCGCATCGACGCCTATATGCGCGCCGGCGGCACGGTGCTCTTCGACACGCGCGACCAGTTTTCCTCGCTCGGCGCCTCCTCGAACGGAACGAGCCCGAACACGGAGCGGCTGCAGGCGATCCTCGCCAATCTCGACATTCCGCCGCTCGAGCCCGTCCCGACCGACCATGTCCTGACCAAGGCCTTCTACCTCCTGACGAATTTTCCCGGCCGCTACAGCGGCAGTCCCCTCTGGATAGAGGCGCAGCTCGACAGCCGCGAGGAACCGAGCAACCGCCCTGCCCGGCCCGGCGACGGGGTGACGCCGATCATGATCACCGGCAATGATTTCGCCGGTGCCTGGGCGGTCGATCCGAACGGGGTGCCTGTGCTGCCGACGGTTCCGCCGGACGAAATGCAGCGCGAGCATGCCTATCGTTCGGGCGTCAACATCATGATGTACATGCTGACCGGCAACTACAAGGCCGACCAGGTGCATGTTCCCGCTCTGCTCGAGCGGCTTGGCCAGTGAGGCGGCGATGACCATCGATTTTTCACCGCTCCTCCCCTGGCCTTACCTGACGGCGCTGGTGCTGGCTGCGGCTGCCCTGGCCGCGCTTGGCATCCTGCAGCGCGTTCGCGGCGCATTTCTCAGGACCGCGGCGCTTGCTGCATTCTGCCTGGCGCTTGCAAATCCCGTGCTGTTCCAGGAGGAGCGCGAACCGCTTTCGACCATTGTCGCCGTCGTCGTCGACCGCAGCCAGAGCCAGGAGAACTCCGGCCGGCGCGAACAGGCCGACAGGGCGCTTGCCGACCTCAAGGAGCGCCTCGCCCGCTTTCCGCAGTTCGAGACGCGCATCGTCGAGGCGGCGGATGGCGAGGAGAGCGAAGCACCATCCACGAAGCTCTTCGAAGCGCTGACGACGGCTCTTGCCGACGTGCCGCCCGCCCGCGTGGGCGGCGCCATCTTCATCACCGACGGCCAGGTCCACGATGTGCCTGACGTGAACCAGTCGCTCGGCTTCGCAGCGCCGATCCATGCCTTGATCACCGGCAGGCCGGACGAATTCGACCGCCGCGTCGAGATCGTCAGCGCACCGCGCTTCGGCATCGTCGGCGAGCAACAGAACCTCACCTATCGCGTCGTCGATGAGGGAGCCGCTCCGGGCGGCAGCGCCGAGGTGACGATCCGGCTCAATGGCAACGAGATCGCCACCGAAATCGCCGACCCCGGCACCGAGGTGCCGTTCAGCTTTACCGTTCCGCGCGGCGGCAACAATATTCTCGAATTCGCGGTCGATCCGGTTCCCGGTGAAGTGACGGAGGCGAACAACCGCGCCGTCCACGTGCTCGACGGGATTCGCGAGAATCTCCGCGTCCTTCTCGTATCCGGCGAACCCCATGCGGGGGAAAGGGCCTGGCGCAACCTGTTGAAATCCGACGCCGCCGTCGACCTCGTCCATTTCACCATTCTCAGGCCGCCGGAAAAGCAGGACGGCACGCCGATCAACGAGCTGTCGCTGATCGCCTTTCCGACGCGCGAGCTTTTCGTCGACAAGATCGACCAGTTCGATCTGATCATTTTCGACCGCTACCAGCACCGCGGCGTGCTGCCGATCCTCTACTACGACAACATCGCCCAATACGTGCAGAACGGCGGCGCGCTGCTGATCGCGGCGGGGCCGGAACATGCCGGCGACGATTCGATTGCGGCAACGCCGCTGGAGGCCGTGCTGCCGGCAAACCCCACCGGCGTCGTGAACGAGAAGGCGTTTTTCCCGCGCCTGTCCGACGACGGCAAGAAACATCCGGTCACCCGTGGCCTCGAAGGCGCATCGAGCGAGCCCCCGGCCTGGGGACGCTGGTTCCGCACCGTCGATGTCGACAGGCCGCTCGGCCAGTCGGTGATGGAGGCGGCGGACGGCAAGCCATTGCTCGTCCTGAACCGGGTCGGCAAGGGGCGCGTCGCCATGCTGCTCTCCGACCAAGGCTGGCTCTGGGCACGCAATTTCGAGGGCGGCGGCCCGCATGTTTCGCTCTATCGCCGCACCGCCCATTGGCTGATGCAGGAGCCTGCCCTCGAGGAAGAAGCCCTGACCGCACGGGCTTCCGGCCGGACACTCGAAATCACCCGCCAGACGATCGAGGGCGACCCGGGCCAGGCGACGCTCACCTATCCCTCGGGCCGCACGCAGGAGGTGACGCTGGCGGAGAGAGAGCCCGGACTCTACAAGGCGGAAGTCAAGGCCGACGAAATCGGCCTCTTCGAGATCGCCAACGACGAACTGACGACGCTCGTCCATGTCGGCAATGTCGATGCTCCGGAATTCAAGGCAGCGATCTCGACCGAAGAGAAGCTGAAGCCCTGGGCCGAGAAGACCAAGGGGACGCTGCGCCGCCTGGCGAATGCCGACGGCCCGGTCGAACTCCCCTCGGTCCTGCCGGTTCGAGGCGCCGTGCGCGTCGCCGACGACCAGCGCCTGTCGCTGAAGATGACAGATGAGACGGTGCTCAAGGGTGTCAATTCCCTGTCGCTGTTCTCCGGCCTCCTCGGCCTCGCCGCCCTGCTCCTGATCCTCTCCGCCACCTGGTATCGCGAGGGCCGGTAGCGGGACATCGAGATCTCAGTTTCTGGCGCCTTCTCGCGACTATGCGGGCATCGTCTGGCGGACAAGTGGAATTTGGCCATCTCCACACAGTCGTCATCCTCGGGCTTGACCCGAGGATCCATGCCAAGCCTGGTTACAGTCCCGGCTGGGGCGTAAGTCCCCAAAGTCAGCCAATGCTTGCGTGTGGATCCTCGGGTCAAGCCCGAGGATGACGAGTTGGGAGATGCGTGCACTCCAAATGAGGCGCCGCAAGGTAGATTACGACGCGTCGTCTACGATTTCACAGACAGCGCTCAACTCCCCTTTGTCATGGCGGAAGTCCTTTAGGGTTTGGCATGTCCCTGCATGACCAGAGCACGGGATCGCAGCGGCCTACTTGTCCACCTGACCAAGTCGGCTCAGGCGGCCGCCCCCGTGGCCGGCTCTTCACTCTCGCGGGCTGCCGCAACGCTGTCGTCCCGCCAGGTGATCACCCCTTCGAGCCGCGCGTGAGCATCCGCCGCGATCGGCACGACCAGCACGCGCGCCGGATCCACCGGCCCGGGGAATTCGAGCGCGCCGTAGCGCACTTTCTCGAAGCCGAGCGGCTGGTAATAGGGCGGATCGCCGACGAGGATCACCGCTTCGGAGCCCTTCCGCCGCGCCGCTTCCACCGCGATGCGCACGAGTTCCCGGCCTATGCCTATGTTCTTGTGCGACGGGCGCACGGCAAGCGGCCCGAGCAAGTGCCCCCGGACGGAACCGGCGATCACCGGCGTCATCCTCACCGACGCGATCGTTTCGCCGTCATCAGTGCAGATGAAGGAAAGCGACCGGTCGTGCGGCCCCTGCTCGCGAATCCGCGCGGCCGCGCGGGCGAACCGGCCGGGGCCGAAGGCTTCCTCATTGATGATTTCGATGGCTGCGTCGTGGGACGCGTCTTCTGTCAAGTAGACGAGATCGTGCTTTTTCATGGATATCGAGAACCGGCATACGAACGGACAAAATGAGATGGCTCGCCCAAGAAGGGCGTTTGCAGCTTCAGCGTCGTCGCAGGCTTCCCGACAGGATCATGGGTATCGTCGTTTCCCAAATGAAAAGCGTTCCGTCGCCGATAGCAGAAAATTATCTCCCGTCAAAGCAAAAACGCAGCGTTCACGATTTGAGACCTATCTGCGGCGGCTTCCCGCGTTATCTTTGACGACACCAAGGGTCAGGAAGGAGATCGGTCATGGGCAGGCTGGTGGATGGTGTCTGGCAGGACGTCTGGTACGACACAGTCGAGACGAACGGACGTTTCAAGCGCAGCGTGTCGCAATTCCGGAACTGGCTCACGGCCGATGGTTCGCCAGGCCCCTCCGGCGAAGGCGGCTTCAAGGCCGAGGCGGGGCGTTACCATCTTTACGTCTCGCTCGCCTGTCCCTGGGCACACCGCACACTGATCTTCCGCAAGCTCAAGAAGCTCGAGGATTTGATCTCGCTCTCCGTCGTCGATGCGCTGATGCTGAGCAATGGCTGGGAATTCAAGGGAGAGAACGGCGGCACGCCCGACCACCTCTTCGGCTCAAGAACCCTGTGGCAAGTCTATGTGCGCGCCGATCCGAACTACACGGGTCGCGTAACCGTGCCGGTCCTTTGGGACAAGCAGAAGAACACCATCGTCTCCAATGAGTCAGCGGAAATCATCCGCATGTTCAATTCGGCCTTCAATGATCTGACCGGCTCGACCACGGATTTCTACCCTGAAGAACTGAGGGTGGAGATCGACGAACTCAACGCGCGCGTCTATGACGCGGTAAACAATGGCGTCTACAGGGCGGGCTTCGCGACAACGCAGGAAGCCTATGACGAGGCTGTCACCACCCTCTTCGCGATGCTGGACGAACTCGAAGACCGGCTAGGCTCGCGGCGTTATCTGTTCGGCAATCGCATCACCGAATCCGACTGGCGCCTGTTCACGACATTGGTCCGCTTCGATCCGGTCTATGTCGGCCACTTCAAGTGCAACATCCGCCGCATTGCCGACTATCCGAACCTTTCCGGCTATCTGCGCGATCTCTATCAGGTGCCCGGCGTTGCCGAGACGGTCGACATGACCCACATCAAACAGCACTATTACCAGAGCCACCGGATGATCAATCCGACCGGCATCGTGCCGGTCGGTCCGGAGGTCGACCTTGCGGCTCCGCACGGGCGTGATGGGTTTAGATATAAAAGCGTGGGGTAGGCTTGCCCTCACCTAGACTAATCTACCAGAACGCATCCGGCGCCGACGTTCCGGCCAGCTCCGCAAGCCGACGCCGCGTCGCCGGTGTCGTGTCCTCCGGCAACTCGTTGATTGCGAAGAACTCCGCCGCGGCAATTTCCATGTCTGCGCGCTTCGGCTGTTCCTGCCGGACGCGGTCGCAGCGGAAGAAAATCACATGGTCGCGCCGGCTGGTGCCGCGGTTGTAATAGACATGGACGAGTGCCGGCGGCGTCGTTAGGCGAAGGTTGCCCTCCTCCTTGAGCTCCCGGACGAGCCCTTCGACGGCCGTTTCATTACGATCGAGACCGCCGCCGGGGAGATGCCAGCCGGGCAGATAGGTGTGCCGAACGAGGAATACCCGCCCCTCGTCATCGAAACAGGCCGCCCTCACCCCAAGCGTCATGCCGCGGGAGAACGCGAAATAGACATGGGCGAACCGCGTCAGCAGGCGGAGCCGCCAATTTTGCATCTCACTACTCCCTTCACGTGAACTGTCGAACCAGGGCCAGATTTTGGCGCCTCAAAAGATGCGCGGTGCTATGGGATAATCCTTTCAAGCGATTCCCCTTCCATCGAATATGCGCTAGACGGAGGGTAATGTTCAAACTCGCGCATATTTCCGACGTCCACCTTGGGCCCCTGCCGGAGCTCACGCTGCGCGAACTCGCTTCCAAGCGGATCACCGGTTTCGTCAATTGGCACAGGAATCGCGCGCGCCATCTCTTTCCCGGCACGCTGCAGTGCCTGATGGAGGATATCGAGAAACGCGAACCCGACCACCTGGTGATCACCGGCGATCTCGTGAACCTCGCCTCCACGCTCGAGATCAAGGCGGTGACGGAATGGCTGGCGGAGGCCGGCGACCCGCAGGACATCTCGGTCGTGCCCGGCAATCACGACGCCTATGTACCGGGTGCCTACGAGAAAATGTCCCACGCCTGGTACCCCTATATGCGCGGCGACGTCAGCCCGGCTGGCTGGCTGAAGGGGCATTCTTGCTTTCCCTTCATGCGAGTGCGCGGGCAGGTAGCGCTCATCGGTTGTTCGACCGCCGTCGCTACGCCTCCTTTCGCAGCGAGCGGCTATTTCGGACCACGGCAGGCGCGCGCCACGGTGAACCTCCTGCGCGCCGCCGGCGAGGCCGGGCTCTTCCGGGTCGTCATGATCCATCATCCGCCGATCCGCGGTGCGACATCGATGCACAAGCGCATGATCGGCATCCGCCGTTTCGCCGCGACGATCTCGTCTGGCGGTGCCGAACTGGTGCTGCACGGGCATACCCATCTCAATACGGTGTACTGGCTCAGGGGCCATGCGGGGCCGGTGCCGGTCGTCGGCATCGCCTCGGCCTCGCAAGCCCCCGGCGGCAGCAAGCCCGTCGCCGCCTATAATCTCTTTTCAATCGCCGGCGCGCCGGGCAATTGGCAACTGACGCGCGAGCGCTTCGCGCTCAATGCCGATGCCAGCGCCGCCACGCTTGCGGAAGTGACCCGTTTCTAAGGATAATTCACAGGCCGGCGAATAAACGATAAGCTTCGCGAGTCTTAGTCATTTGAGCCGGCCAGCCGCCGGGGCGTATTTGCGTCGTCGGTTCACCTGCGACCGCACGATGCTTTCAGGAGACAGCCAAGATGAACCGGAAGATCATTCTCTTCGCCCTTGCGGCTTTCACGGCCTCGCTCGCCGGCCAACCGGCCATGGCCGTCGGCGATAACACCAGCACGCCACCGAAGAAGACGAAGACGACCACCCAGTGCAAGAACGGCCATGTCTGGAACGCGAAAAGGAACAGATGCGTCGAGGCGAAGAGGAGCGATCTTGGCGACGATATCCTGTTCGACGCGGCGCGCGAACTCGCCTATGCCGGCCAATACGAAAACGCGATCAAGGTTCTCGGCGCCATGAAGGAGCAGCAGAGCGCGCGTGTCCTGAATTACCTCGGCTATGCCAACCGTAAGGCCGGGCGCATGGAGCTCGGCATGCAGTATTACAAACGCGCCCTGCAGGCCGACGAGAACTACCTCCTCGCCCGCTCCTATATGGGACAGGCGTTGGTCGAGCAGGGCCGTATCGAGGAAGCGAAAGTTCAGCTCATCGAAATCCGCGACCGCGGCGGCGAGAACAGCTGGGCCTACCAGGCGCTGCTCCAGTCTCTTGGAGGTCTGCGCGGCTATTGACGGAGCGCTCCGGCAAGGGCGGTCCGTCATCGTTGCCGGCGAGAACGGCGATTCTGTGCCCAGGGAAATCTGCGCCTAGGGAAAACAGGGGCCGGGACGCAAAAAGCTCTTCGCGTTCCGGCTCTTCCCTTGCAGACTTCGGATCAAGTTTCATATCATGAGCAGTGCGTTCCCGCGGCGAAAGACGTGTGGCCCGCCTCTCATCAGGAAAGACATGCGCCCAGCGGCAGACATGAAGGATTTCAGACGCGATTTGGTCGGCCTGCTGCCCAAATTGCGCCGCTTCGCCCTGACGCTGACGCGCGATGCCAAGGACGCCGACGATCTCGTGCAAGAGGCCTGCGAGCGGGCGATCACGCGCAGCCAGCTATGGAACGGGGAGGGTCGGCTGGAGGGCTGGGTCTACGCCATGACACGCAATCTTTGGGTAGACGAAGTCCGCAAACGGAAGGTTTGCGGCGGCGGCAGCATGGTCGACATCTTCGATGAGGACGAGCTCAGCGCCGAGCCCTCCAGGGAGAGGGCAGTTTATGCCAATCAGTTGCAGAAGATGATCCTCTCCATGCCGGAGGGATTGGCGAGCGCATTCCTGCTCGTGAACGTCGACGGCTACAGCTATCGAGAGGCTGCCGACATACTCGGGATTCCCGCTGGCACGGTCATGAGCAGGCTCTCGACAGCGCGCCTAAGGCTCGCAGCGATGTTGTCCGAGGATTCGGAAAGGAGGGCTTGACCGTTGCAGCAGACGAAGGGACTGGCTCTCGAAATTCGGCTGTCTGCCTATATCGACGGGGAACTGCCGGAGGCGGAGAAATCGGAGCTGGACGCGCTGCTTGCGCGTGACGAAAAAGCCAGGGCGCTGTTGCAGACGCTGAGGGCGGGCAGCGCGTTCGGCAACAAAGCGTTCGAGGATTTCCTTCACGATCCGGTGCCGCTGGCGCTCGTCCGTCAGATCAAGCAGGGACCCGGCATCACACCGCGTTTCGCACGCGTTGCAACGGCGAACCTGCCGCAGCGAAACGCCCGCGTCTGGCCGCGGTTGGCCGCCGCATCGGTGGTTCTCCTCTTTCTGGGCGGCGCCTCCGGCTTCATTCTCGGCAGCACGGTCAACACTTATGTTCCCGGACCAGAAGCGGCCGAGCGCCCATGGGTTCAGGAGATCGCCGACTATCACCGCATCTACGCGCGCCAGAAGCGGCACCTGGTCGAGGTGCCGGCTTCGCAAGCGGCGGAGATCGAAACCTGGCTTGCCTCGAGCGTCGGCGTCGCCTTCAATATCCCCGATCTCTCGCCCAAGGGCTTGACCTTCGAAGGCGCAAGATTGCTCGTCGCCAATGGCAAGCCGGTCGCCCAGCTGGTCTATCGCGACCGCGACGGCAACATCTTCGCCATCTGCTTCCAAAGGAACGGCAGTAGCGAACAGCCGGATCAATTCAGCGAGACGATCCGCGGGGATTTAAGCCTTGTCACCTGGCAGAAGGACAAAGCCTCCTTCGTCCTGATCGGACCGTCATCTGATCCCGCATTGCAGGACATCGCTCAGACGGCGGCGGCGGTTATCTGACGTCGAGTAAGCCCCTCATCCGCCTGCCGGCACTTCTCCCCGCAAGCGGGGCGAAGGGACAAGCGGCACGCTTCCCGCTTCCTCCCATGGTTCTCAGTGACTGGGGAGGGGGCTCACGAACTCGTTGTCCCCTCTCCCCGCCTGCGGGGAGAGGGGACAGGGTGAGGGGCAGTCGCGAGCTCACCCGGCCGAAAAGGGCCTCACTTCCCCATCGTCTCCAGCACGCGGTTGGCGGCCGATACGATAGCCTCGAGCGAGGCGGCGACGATGTTCGTGTTGATGCCGACGCCGAAGAGCGTGCCGCCCGGATACTCCACTTCGACATAGGCGATAGCGGCGGCGTTCGAGCCGTGCTGCAGCGAATGCTCGGAATAGTCCGCCACCGAAAGCTCGATGCCGAGATAGATCGACAGTGCATTGATGAATCCGTCGATCGGGCCGGTGCCCTTGCCCTCGATCCGCATTACCTCGCCCCTATCGGTGATCTCCGCTGCGACGACGCGCAGGCCCTTGTGCTCGCTTGCCGGATAGGTGTGGTGATCGACGAATTTGATGCGGGCGCCGGGCTGCTCGACATAGCACTCGAGGAACCGCTGGTGGATGCGCTTCGAAGGCAGTTCCCTGCCTTCCTCGTCGGTGATGCGCTGGATGTCCTCGCGGAACTCGATCTGCAGGTTGCGCGGCAGGTTGATGCCGTAATCCTCCTGCATGATATAGGCGATGCCGCCCTTGCCCGACTGCGAGTTGATGCGGATGATCGCCTCGTAGCTGCGGCCGACGTCGCGCGGGTCGATCGGCAGATAGGGCACTTCCCACAGCTCCTTGTTCGCTTGCTTCAGCGCCTTCATGCCCTTGTTGATCGCGTCCTGGTGCGATCCGGAGAAGGCGGTGTAGACGAGCTCGCCCACGTAGGGATGGCGCTCCGGAATGACCATCTGGTTGGAATATTCGTAGACTTCCTTGATCCGCTCGATGTCTGAGCAGTCGAGCTTCGGATCGACGCCCTGGGTGAACATGTTCAGCGCCAGCGTCACCACGTCGACATTGCCGGTGCGCTCGCCATTGCCGAAGAGCGTGCCCTCGACGCGATCCGCGCCCGCCATCAGGCCGAGCTCAGTGGCGGCAATGCCGGTGCCGCGGTCGTTGTGCGGATGCAGCGAGATGATCAGGTTCTCGCGGTCGTCTAGATTGCGGCACATCCATTCAATCTGGTCGGCGTAGACGTTTGGCGTCGCCATTTCGACCGTCGAGGGCAGGTTGATGATGAGCTTGTTGTCCGGTGTCGGCCTGACGATCTCGGTGACGGCGTTACAGATCTCCAGCGCCACTTCGAGTTCGGTGCCCGTGAAGCTTTCCGGCGAATATTGGAATCGGTAGCCGCCTCCGGCCTTCGCCGCCATGTCGGTGATCATCTTGGCGGCATCGGTCGCGATCTGCTTGATGCCGGCTACGTCCTTGCTGAAGACGACGCGGCGCTGCAACTCGCTCGTCGAATTATAGAAGTGGACAATCGGCCTGTGTGCGCCTTCAAGCGCCTCGAAAGTGCGCGTGATCAGCTCCGGCCGGCACTGCACCAGCACCTGCAGGGACACGTCCTCCGGCACATCGCCTTCCTCGACGCACCAGCGGGCGAAATCGAAATCAGTCTGCGAAGCCGACGGAAAGCCGATTTCGATTTCCTTGAAGCCCATGTCCAGGAGCAGATGGAACATGCGCGCCTTGCGGTCGTGCCCCATCGGGTCGACGAGCGCCTGGTTGCCGTCGCGAAGATCGACCGAGCACCAGATCGGCGCCTTGGCAATGCTCTTGGAGGGCCAGGTGCGGTCCGGCAGCGCCACCTGCGGATAGGGCTGATATTTCACCGCAGCTTCGGCCATGCCGTGCTTGATGGTGTGCGATTTCAGGATCATGTGCAGCTTCTCTTCGTCACTGGAATGTCGCGTGCCGCATCAAATAGCCGATCAGCGGGAATATTGCGATGGCCGATGCAGTGCGGGACCGCGCTCTGTTTCACTCTTGTTGCAACTTTTGGGATTTCCGAGGAGCTGTCTGCCGGCAAGGCTTTTCGGCCGCCGGGCGCTCCTCAACGGACCCGGCAACCGCGAGTAAGGCCGAGAAGAAGAAGCGAGGCGAAAGCGCGAGCGGATGCGCGATTGTCATCGCGTCCGGAGAAGATCTGAGCGATCTTGTGTACCTTCGCCTGGGTCATGGGAGTGCCTATACACGGCTCGACGTGCCGGGGCAAGAGGAGAAGAAAGTTGCCTGAGGACAAGGATGCCGAGCAATTCCGGTGCGGCTTGCGTACATGGCTGCCCTCAGATCCACTCCCCGCAGGCGGGGAGTGGGACCTGAGCGGGCGCTGCAAGTCTCCTTCGTCCACTTGCGGGGAGAAGCTGGACGGCAGGCCGGGTCATGGGCAGTCGCCTGCTCATCCCGGCCGGGAGCTCGACATCAGATTTCGTTGACGGAGGTGATGATCCGCGAGACGAGACCATAGGCCTTCGCCTCTTCCGCTCCGAGCCAGTAGTCGCGATCCGTGTCCTTGGCGATCTTTTCGACCGGCTGGCCGGTTGCCTCCGAGAAGATCTTGTTCAGGCGCTCGTTCATCTTGATAATTTCGCGCGCCTGGATCTCGATGTCGGAGGCCATGCCGCGAGTGCCGCCCGACGGTTGGTGCAAGAGGAAACGGGTGTTCGGCAGGCACAGGCGGCGCTCTTTGGGCGGACCGACAAAGATCAGCGCGCCGGCCGAGGCGACCCAGCCCGTGCCGATCGTCCAGACCTTCGGCTTCACGAACTTGATCATGTCGTGGATGCTGTCGCCCGATTCGACATGGCCGCCCGGCGAATTGACGAAGATGCGGATATCCTCGTCGCTGGCCGAGGCAAGCGCCACGAGCTGCGAGCAGACCTTCTGCGCCAGTTCCTGGTTGATCGTTCCGTAAATGAAAATCGAACGCGACTTGAAAAGGTTCGCCTCCGTTTCTTTGCCAAGCGGCAATTCGGTCTTTTTCTCTTCCTGTTCGTCGTCGTTCATCCGCATTCTCCGGACTCCTCGTGAAATGTCTCAAAGTCAGATAATGCGACTCGACAGCGAAAACAATGCAATGAAACGGGCGAAGCACGCCGGGTCCAGCTGCCGCTGTGCGGTCGGCGAATGTGCCGGGCGGCAAATGTCGTATGGACAGCGGAAAAAAGCCCAATAAGATCAGCGCGTCAGCAATCGTGGCGAGTGCCGTTCGCCTTGCCGCTCGGGGAAAACAGGGCAGGCTGCCTCCGATGGCCTGTCGACAGGGGACCAGAATGAAGAAACAGCTTGTCATCGCCGCCGCCGCGCTCACGGCCTCCGCCGCACCGGCTTTCGCCCATCTGGACCCGACCGCGCACGGTTCGCTGGTGGCGGGCCTTTCGCATCCGCTTTTCGGTGCCGACCATGTTCTCGCGATGGTGGCCGTCGGGCTTTGGGCGGCGCAGACCGGCGGGCGGGCACTTTGGGCGGTTCCGGTCGCCTTTGTCGCAACCATGACGCTCGGCTTCGCGCTCGCCATCACTGGAGCGCCCCTGCCCTTCGTCGAGCCGGCGATCCTTGCTTCGGTGGTCGCCCTGGGTTTGATCGTGGCAATGGCGATGCGGCTCGATGCCGCTAAGGCCGCAGCCATCGTCGGCGCCTTTGCACTATTCCATGGCCATGCTCATGGCGGCGAGATCGGCGCAGCCGCAATAACCTCCTTCGCGGCCGGCTTCGCAATCGCGACCGCTCTCTTGCATGCAGCCGGCATCGGCCTCGGCATGCTGCTCGGCAAGCTGCCGGGCGGCGGCAGCAGTGTCGCCCGCCTTCTTGGCGGCCTCACCGCCGCCGCGGGCGCGGTCTTGATCTTGGGATGATTGCATGAAGAGTAAGAGAGCTGGGCTTCGGTCCGGCCCCTTCGGGAACGGCGCCTGAATGCTGATGATCCGCCCTGCACTCCCGCAGGAGAAAGATATCCTTGCCGAGATCGGCCTCACAGCCTGGCTGAAGGGGATAAGGCCACTCGTCTCGGCCGAGGTGGCCGCCAGGATTGCCGCAAGCAATCCCTTCCTGCCGTTCCTGCAGAAACTCGGTCCGCGTGTGCTTATCGCCGAGATTGATGGCGAACCCGCGGGTCTCGGCGCCTGCGAGGGTGACAACGATACCATCAGCGACGTCTGGGTGGCACCGCCCTTCGAAGGACGTGGCGCCGGATCGGCTCTGATCCGAGCGCTCGAGGCGCAGATCGCCGGTCGAGGCTATGCCGAGGCGCATATTCAGGTGGCCGCCCTGAACGAGCGCGCCCTTCAGCTCTATCTGCATCTCGGATACCGCGAGGTTTGGAGGGGAGCCCTGTACGATCCGATCCTCGAGACCAATCTGGAGAAGATTGGTCTCTCAAGGCCTCTTTGAGGCCAATCGGCGCGCGCGTTACCCCTCCCCAACCCTCGAGGGGAAGGGACTTAACCTGCCGCCTCTCGCCGTCTCTGTTTCAACGCTGCCGCCAGACGCAAATGCCAACAATGGGCAGGCGATCGCCGCGGACGCCTAGCCCCTCCCCCCTCCCCCTTGTGGGGAGGCGTCTTGTCCCGCGCCCTCGGTCACCCGCGGCCGCGGTAGGTCGGCACACCCTGGTCCGGCAGCCAGACGCCTTCGGGCGGATTGCCCGTCTGCCAGAAGACGTCGATCGGAATGCCGCCTCGCGGGTACCAGTAAGCCCCGATGCGGAGCCATTTCGGCGACAGTAGCGACACCAGCCGCTTGCCGATCTCCATGGTGCAATCCTCATGGAAGGCGCCGTGGTTGCGGAAGGAGTGCAGAAAAAGCTTGAGCGATTTCGACTCGACCAGCCAGCCATCCGGCACGTAGTCGATGACGATGTGGGCGAAGTCCGGCTGTCCGGTCATCGGGCAGAGCGAGGTGAATTCCGGCGCGGTGAAGCGGACCACGAAATCCGCGCCCGCATGGCCGCTCGGCACCCTTTCCAGCACCGCCTCCTCCGGGCTCTGCGGCAAGTCGACCTTCGCCCCCAGTTGTGAAAGTCCTGATACGTCCGTTTTCGTCATTTCCGTCGTTCTCCAATGTCAGTTGAGACGGGGTATGCGGGCAAACGACTGCACGCTCTCTTCCTCGTCCCGCTGGTGCATTGATCCTTAAGATCATTTCAGCAATGCAAAGCGCTGCAGCAGCGTTTTTCATATGTTCAGACGCGCGGCGCTGCGGTCTTGACGCGCACCCCATGCGCCTTCTCGCCCTCCGGCTCGACATGAATGGCAATCCTCGCGCCTGGCTGGACGGCGCGGATGGCGTCCTCGATGCGGTCGCATATATCATGCGCCTCGCCGACCGGCATCGCCTCCGGCACGACCATGTGAAAATCGACGAAGGTCGCCGGACCGGCCTGCCGCGTCTTCAGATCGTGAACACCGAGCGAGCCACTCGCATTGGTGGCGATCGCCCGCTTGATCGCCTCTTCCTCTTCCGCCGGCACGGCCCTGTCCATCAGCCCGTCGATCGAGCGTGAGATGACCTTCCAACCCTGGAACAGGATATTGCCGGCGACGACCACCGCAAGCAGCGGATCGAGGATGGCATAGCCCGTGGCAAGCGCCAGCACAAGACCGACGAGAACGCCCGCGGAGGTCACGACATCCGACAGGATATGGTGCCCATCGGCACTGAGGGCCGGCGAGCGATGGCGCGTGCCCGCCCGGATCAGCAGGCAGGCCCAGATGGCGTTGATCACGCCGGCGGAAAGATTGATCGCGAGACCCAGCACCGGCGCCTCGATGAGTACCGGCGCCGTCATTGCCGGTATCGCCTCCCACAGAATCGTCAGCGCCGCAACCACGATCAGCACGCCCTCGATCACTGCGGAAAAATACTCCGCCTTGTGATGGCCGAAGGGGTGGGATGCGTCCGCCGGCTTCGCCGCATATCCGATCATTGCATAAGCAATCACGGCGGCGATCACATTTACCGTGGACTCGAGCCCGTCGGAAAGGAGCGCGACCGACCCGGTCACCCACCAGGCAAGCATCTTCAGCCCCATGACGCCGAGGGACAGCGGTATGCCCCAGAAGGCAAACCGCAAGACTGTCCGGTTGTCGAGCACGGTCATTCCCGTTCCTTCTGCAGCTGCAAACGAGTTGCAAATGCATGCCTGTTCAAACGCAAAACCGCCCGCGCGGGTTTTCGCGCAGGCGGGTTTTCAAGCTCGTATGGGCGATCTCACCCCGATTGTCAAAGGCGATCGGCGCCTGCGCGCCTCTCCGAACGAATTTACCGTCAGGCCGCCTTGATCTTCGCCCTCTTGGCGAGATGCGCCACCACATTCTCGATCATCCGCATGCCCGCGTCGCCGCCGAGCGTCATGATCGATTCCGGATGGAACTGCACAGCCGCCACCGGCTCTTTCATGTGCTCGATCCCCATGATCGTCCCGTCCTCACTTTCGGCCGTGATCATGAACTCGCGGGGAAGGCTCGATGGATCGGCGAAGATCGAGTGGTAGCGCCCGACCGTCACCTCGCGACCGAGGCCGGAGAAGACGATGCCCGGCTCCAGAACGCGGATGCGCGACGGCTTGCCGTGCATCGGAATCGCCAGCTGACGGAGATCTCCGCCATAGGCTTCCGCCAACGCCTGCAGGCCGAGGCAGACGCCGAAGATCGGCAGCTCGCGCGCCCGCGCCTTCTTGATGGTTGCCTTGCAGTCGAAGTCCTTCGGGCTGCCGGGGCCAGGCGAAAGCACGACGAGATCCGGCTTCACCCGATCGAAAATCTCCTCGGCAACCGGGGTGCGCACCGTCGTTACCGACGCCCCTGTCTGACGGAAGTAGTTCGCCAGCGTATGGACGAAACTGTCTTCGTGGTCGATGAGGAGGATGTTGACGCCGGCGCCGACCGGCGCGACGTCGCGCGCCGCCTTGGCGCTGTTTGCGGATTTCGCGTCGCGAATGGCTGCAAGCATGGCGGATGCCTTCAATTCGGTTTCGGCTTCTTCCTCTTCCGGGCTGGAATCGTAGAGCAGCGTTGCGCCCGCCCGCACCTCGGCAATCCCGTCCTTGATTCGGATCGTGCGGAGCGTCAGGCCCGTATTCATGTCGCCATTGAAGCCAACCATGCCGATGGCGCCGCCATACCAGGCGCGCGGGCTCTTCTCGTGGTTTTCAATGAAGCGCATCGCCCAGAGCTTCGGCGCGCCGGTGACCGTCACCGCCCAGGCGTGGCTCAAAAAGCCGTCGAAGGCGTCCATATCGTCGCGCAGCCGCCCTTCAATGTGGTCGACCGTGTGGATCAGCCGCGAATACATCTCGATTTGGCGGCGGCCGATCACCTTCACCGAACCCGGGACGCAGACGCGGCTCTTGTCGTTGCGATCGACGTCGGAGCACATGGTAAGCTCGGACTCGTCCTTTTTGGAATTCAGGAGTTTCAGGATCTGCTCGCTGTCGGCGATGGGATCGTCGCCGCGCTTGATGGTGCCGGAGATCGGGCAAGTCTCGATGCGGCGGCCGGAAACGCGCACGAACATTTCCGGCGAGGCGCCGACGAGATATTCCTGATTTCCAAGATTGATGAAGAAGGAATAGGGCGACGGGTTGATCGCCTTCAGCCGGTTGGAGATCTCAGAAGGCCGGCTTTCGCAGCGCTCGTAGAATTTCTGCCCAGGCACCACTTCGAAGAGATCGCCCCGGCGGAAGCTCTCCTTCGCCTTGACGACGAGCTCGGCATATTCGCCCGGCCGGTGATCGCCATGCGGCGGGATGCTGTCGACCATGCGGAACGGTTCCGGCGCAATCTCCGCCGCCTTACCTTCGGTTGAAAGTCCGTCCTTGGCGAAGTCGTAGCGGTCGATCCAGGCCTTGGCCGAGTAGTGGTCCACGACGAGGATTTCGTCCGGCAGGAAGAGCACCATATCGCGCTGGTCTTCCGGGCGCTTCAGCTTGAGATCTATCGCGTCGAACTGGAAGGCAAGATCGTAGCCGAAGGCGCCGTAGAGGCCGATGCTCGAATCCTCTTCCGAATGGAAGAGGCTTGTCACCGCGCGCAGGACCGTGAAGACGGTCGGCATCTTCGAGCGCTCTTCCTCCGTGAAGACGCGGTCGGGCTCGTTGATGGTGAGGTCGAGACGGCGGGCGGTAAGCGGGCCGAGCGTGATATCGGCAACGGCTTTGAGGTGTTGGGCGATAATTGCGAGCAGCACCTCACCACGTTGGTTATAGGCGTCGATCCAGAGCGAACGTCCGAAAGAGGAGATGGCAAGAGGCGGATCGACGACGGCGGTGTCCCAGCGTGTATAGCGGCCCGGATATTCGTAGTTCGACGAGAAGACCGCGCCGCGGCGCTCGTCAAGCCTTGCGACATAGCCGGCGATCGCGTCCGAGTAGGATGCTTCACGCCGCCTGCGGGTGACCACAATGCCGCCTTTGGTGGTGTACCTTTCCGCGCCGTCTTCCAGAATTACCGTTGCCATTCGTCTCGCTCCGTCAAAGCCCGGTCTTTCCACGCGGCCCGAATACGAAAAAGCCGCCTCGAAATCTCCGGGCGGCTCCATGTCTCAATCACGCATGACTGGTCAAGGCCGCCTTAGCGGGCCCACCACCAGACCGAAATGTTGCGTGCGTTTGCCATGGGCAAAAGTGTTAGCCTGCCTTGCGATGGCGCGCAAGCGGGAAAGTCGCATGTTACTGTCGCGGTATGATCACACATAGGGGCGGTTCTTTCGAACCGCTCCTATCGGACTCCCAAGGACGAGGATCAGAACTTCGCCTTTGCCGTGACGAGGAAAGTCCGGCCGCGACCGGTGTCGACCGTGTTGCCGGCGATCGTGCTCGAGGCCGGCGTGTAGGCCTTGTCGAACAGGTTCGTCACGCTTCCCGTCAGCTCGAGACCATTTTCGAACTTGTAGTTCGCGAAGAGGTCGACCAGTCCATAACCATTGACGAACGCCGACGCTGGCGGCGAGACATTCACGTCACCGATGAAGGCTGCCGAAACCGCGTAGAAACGTGTCCCCACGGTCAGGCGCTGGTCCTCAAGGAAGCGCCCGCCGACAGTGGCGCTGAAGATATCGTCCGGCAAGAAGCTCTGGACCCCGAAGCCATTGATCTGCGATGGGAGTTCGCTGTCCGTATGAGTGTAGGCGAGATTGCCGAAGACGTAACCGGCGTCATAGGCGGCCTGCAGTTCGAAGCCCTGAACCGTGGATGTCCCGGGATTGTTGACGAAGAATATTCGTGGCCCGAATATGCTCATCTGCATCGCGCCGGTGATGTAGTTGTCTACTCGGGTATGGAAGTAATTGGCTTTCAGACGGAAGCTGTCGCCGGCATCGAGAATACCATCGAGGTTGAGGTTGGCGCCGACCTCCCAGCCTCTCGAAATTTCCGGATCGAGGAACGGATTGGGAAAGAAGCTTTGCGGAATCGCTCCCGGATGCGTGCCACCCACGAAGGTTTCATTGATTGTCGGCGAACGCGACGACTCGGCATAGGTCAGGTAAGGTTGCAGCCATTCGGTGGCGTTGATGGCGAGCGTGATGCTGGGGTTAAGGCGGCCATCCGAGCGATCGACGTTATAGGTGCCCGCGGGCAGCCCGAGCGGATTGCCCGCAACGACCGAGCCGGAGCCGTCGAGCGTGAAGCGGTCATAACGCAATCCAGCGGTCAGATCGACGATGCCGTAGGTGAAAGTGGTGGTCTTGAAGATACCAGCCGTCGAATTCTTGCCACTGCCGTTGACGCCGCCGCTCGGCTGCGCTGCGCTGTTGATGACATCGTAGTCGTCCTGGAAATATTCGACGCCGTAGCTGGAGCGGACGGCGACCTCCCCGAGATCGAAGACAGACGTGTTCGAAACGTCGAAACCGGTGCCGGTATCGGTGATACGGCGCCCCTGCGCGGCTCCGGCACCGCTGATATTGCCGTCATATTTCATCCTGACGCGGTTGTAATAGGCGTTCGCGCGGAAATCGATGAGATCATTGTCCGGCGTGTAGGCATAGTTTGCGCCGATCGTTTGGTTCGTCACGTTCTGGAAATAGGAGTTCGCGAAGAAATCATTGTCGTAGGACATTGCGCTGAACTTGAACGAATGGTCCTTGTCCGGCGTGATCTCAGCCTTCAGCAGGCCGGAAAGCAAATCCTCTTCAGTGAAGGGCACTTCGATGCCGTCGCCGTTGTCGTAATTGCCCGGGTCGCTCTTGCTGATGCCGCCGAGCACTGAGACGGCGTCGTTGAAGCGATAGGCTCCCAACAGCGATTCCGACAAGCCGGTACCGTTGCTGCCGTAGGTGATCGCCGCCTGCCCCCCATAGTTCTTGCCATCCTGGATCAGGTCCTCGACATCGTAGGTCCTGAAATTGACTGAGCCAGCCAGCGCACCACCACCCACACCGGTGACCGCACCGCGCGTGAGATCGATCTCGGACAGAAAGGCGGGATCGATATAGGCGAAGCCCTGGGCCTCGTGCCCGGTGAAGCGGAAATTCTGACGGACGCCGTCGATCATCATGTTCACGCGGCCGGATCCTTCAAATCCGCGAACATTGACCGCAACGCCGGGGTTCTGCGGATTATTCGCCGTCGACGTGCCGGGAACACCCCGCAGCAAATCGTCGGTTTCCTGGCCGGCCTGCAGATTGATTTCGTCCATGCTCACGACGCTCGACGGCCCGGGCTTGGCATAGGGATCCGCATCGCGCCCACCCTTGATCACGATCGTCGAGAGATAGGTCTCCCCTTCCTTTGCGGCAACCGTCGTTTCGGTCTCCGCTGGCTGGGATGCCGTCGCATTCTGAGCGAAGCCCTTGGATGTTGCGGAAAGTGCAATTGTCGCGCTGCATGCGAGAAGAGCCAGGCGATAGTGCCGGTTGAGCATGGACCAGTCCTTTTGAAGATGTGGCCGGGCTTGCTGTTGAGCGGCGAACTCAAGGGCTGGCTGGGCATGTCGGATCGGGCGCGACGGTCGCGTCATCGCCTTGTTTAGGCCACATAAAAAACATGAGTATTGTCAATATATAATTGAGGGCCCTTAACGGGCACCAGTTTTGCACACGGGCTACTCGCGTCTCCTCAGTTTCAGCACATTTTGAATGAGGATTGCTCCCGAAAGCTGGCGGATTCTGCCGCGAAGCAACGAAGAGGCCCCCGCATGCGCCATGCCGCCGGAGTGTTTTTCTGCGCTTTGATCGCGTCCGGAGCGAGCCTGCCGAGGATTGGTCCCGTGCCGGCAGAGAAGCCTGTGACCCGTGGCGAGCAGCCGGTGCCGGCGCCGAAACCGGCGGCACCGGGGGAGAATGGCGACGACGCAACCAGGCAAGCCGATGGCAGGGCCAGAGGAGAGCTGCCGCCGGACTGGAAGGACGATGCCGTCGACGCCGTTCCGGAGCCGGTCCTCGAAATCGAGAAGGAAGACCCGGCGGCCTACGCGTCCTGCCTCGACTCGCTCCGGGCGATCGGCAGCAGTGTCACGGAAGAAGCACACATCGATGACGGCGAGGGCTGCGGCATCGATAAGCCGATTGGCGTGAGGCAAATCCTGCCCGGCGTCTCGCTGGAGCCACAGGGGACGATGCGCTGCGAAACGGCCCTGGCGCTCGCCCGCTGGACGAAGGAGACCGCGGCTCCGGCCGCGAAGGCCGCCTTCGGGTCCGACGCGGCCATCGCGACCCTCAACCAGGCCTCCTCCTATGTCTGCCGCCTGAGGAACAATGGGAGCACCGGCAAGATCTCAGAACATGCGCGCGGCAATGCCGTCGACATCGCCTCGTTCACGCTGAAGGGCGGCAAGACCATCGAAATCCAGCCCCGCGACGAGGACGGTACCTTGACCGGCGCTTTCCAACGCACCGTCACCGCCTCCGCCTGCCTCTATTTCACGACCGTGCTCGATCCCGGCAGCGACGCGGCGCATGAGGATCACTTGCATCTCGACGTCATCGAACGAAAGGGCGGCTATCGATATTGTCGCTAGCGCCCCGTTCCGAGCGCGACGAACTCGCCCGAAAAGAGGCCCGCTACCTCCTCCTTGCCGAGGAGTTCGGCCGTCACCGCCAGTCGCGCCCGGCCGTGCCGCTCGAGCAGGCGGATGAAGCGAGACCATTGATCGTCGTCTTCAAGGCACGAGCGTGCCGAAAAGGAACTCGCGATCGGCTTCAGATAATCCATGCGGTTGCTCTGGATCACCAGGCGGCTCGCGATGCCGCTCATGCGCAACCGCACATGCAGGAGCGACCATGCGGCGAGAATAGAGAGTGCCGAGGCGCTGCCGCCGAAAACCGTTTCGCGGTGATTGATGTTGGGCGCGAGCGGCGCCGAAAGAAGGACACGGTTCCAGTCCGCGGCCGCAACCTCGACCTGCATGGCGGCGGAAAGCGGGATATGTGCGTGCAGGTAGGCCTGCAATTCAGAAGGGGACATCGTGCCTCACTGTAGAGCCAGCCGATAGCTCGGCGAACATCGACCGCGAAGACGTAGCGCCTGAGCACGAGCAAATCGAGGCTCAGCACGAAGATCACCGGTTGCAGGTTGAAAATGCGGCCCGGCAACCCGAAATCATCAACCGGCAACGCGCCCGAGATGCCACACGTCTTGAAGCATCGCATTCCCGCCAACCCTCATCGAGGAAGCCTCCATGCCGCTCACCATATACGCACTCTCCGTCCCCGCCTTCACCCGCGGCTTCACGGCCCTTTACGGGTTGCTCGACAAGGCGGAAGCCTTCGCCTCCGATAGGGGGATGCCGCTCGCCGAGCTTTTCGATGCGCGGCTCGCGCCGGACATGCTGCCGCTCTCCGGCCAAATCCAGCGGGCAAGCGACACGTCCAAGAACGCGATTGGCCGACTGTCCGCGCTCGAAGCGCCCCGTCTTCCGGACGACGAGCAGACTTTCGCCGACCTGCGCGAGAGGATCGCCAAGACAGTCGCATACCTGGAAACGGTGAAGCCCGAAGACCTCGATGGCAGCGAGACCCGCGAGGTTACGCTCAATTTCCCCAACCTGAAGGTGACCTTCAGCGGCGAGGCCTATCTCCTGCAGTTCGTGCTGCCCAACTTCTATTTCCACGTGACGACTGCCTACGACATCCTGCGCCACAAGGGCGTGCCGATCGGCAAGGCGGATTTCATCGGCGGGCTCGGTTAAATCGGCTCGGTTAAGTAGCTCGTGCATTCACCCCCTGGCCTGACGGCCATCTCCCCCACAAGGGGAAGATCGACCCGCCGCAACGCAATCGCTCCAACTGAAAAGCTTAGCGCACTGGGCGTGCCGGGTAGGGATCTTGCCCTTGTGGGGCGATGGCCGGCAGGCCAGGAGGGGGTGCTGGCAGCGCCCCGCCCCAGTCATGCATCTGCAAGCTAGAACAACCCCTCGATATACCCCGCCTCGTTGAGGCGTATCCTCTCCGAGGACGGCACCTTCGGCAGGCCCGGCATCGTCATTATCTCGCCGGTGATGACGACGACAAAGCCGGCACCGGCCGCAAGCCGGACTTCGCGGATCGGCACCGTATGTCCGCTCGGCGCGCCGCGCAGGTTAGGGTCGGTGGAGAAGGAATATTGGGTCTTGGCCATGCAGATCGGCAGGTGGCCGTAGCCGTGGTCCTCCCAGGTTCTGAGCTGGTCGCGCACCACCTTGTCGGCAATGACCTCGCTCGCATGATAGATGTCCTTGGCGATCGTCTCGATCTTCTGGAAGAGCGGCATGTCGTCGGGATAGAGCGGCGAGAATTGCGAATGGCCGGCATTGGCGAGATCGACGACCTTGTACGCGAGCTCCTCGATGCCGGCCGAACCTTCTGCCCAGTGCTTGCAGAGCACCGCCTCCGAACCGAGCGTTCTGACATAATCCTTGATCGCCTGGACCTCGGCTTCCGTGTCTGTCGTGAAATGGTTGATCGCAACCAGGGCCGGCACGCCGAATTTCTTGACGTTCTGCACGTGCCGCCCGAGATTGGCGCATCCCCTCCTCAACGCCTCGACATTTTCCCTGCCGAGATCCTCCCTCTTCACGCCGCCATTCATCTTGATCGCCCTGACTGTCGCGACGATCACCGCGGCATCCGGCTTGAGGCCGGCCTTGCGGCACTTGATGTCGAAGAACTTCTCCGCCCCGAGATCGGCACCGAAACCGGCTTCCGTCACGACGTAATCCGCCAGCTTCAGCGCTGTCGCCGTCGCCACCACCGAGTTGCAGCCATGGGCAATATTGGCAAAGGGTCCGCCATGCACGAAGGCCGGACTGTTCTCGAGCGTCTGCACGAGGTTCGGCTGCATCGCGTCCTTGAGGAGAACGGCCATCGCCCCGTCGGCTTTTATGTCGCGGGCATAGACCGGGCTCTTGTCGCGCCGGTAGCCGATGATAATGCTGCCGAGGCGCCTTTCGAGGTCCCTGATATCCGTCGCAAGACAGAGGATCGCCATCACCTCCGAGGCGACCGTGATGTCGAAACCCGTCTCGCGCGGATAGCCATTGGCGACGCCGCCGAGTGCGCCGACGATCTGGCGCAGTGCCCGGTCATTCATGTCCATCACCCGCCGCCAGGCAATGCGGCGGATATCGATCGCCTGTTCGTTGCCCCAATAGATGTGATTGTCGATCAGTGCCGCGAGCAGGTTGTGCGCCGAGGTAATGGCGTGGAAATCGCCGGTGAAATGGAGGTTGATATCCTCCATCGGCACGACCTGGGCATAGCCGCCGCCGGCAGCACCGCCCTTGATGCCAAAGCAGGGCCCGAGCGAGGCTTCACGAATGCAGACGATCGCCTTTTTGCCGATGCGGTTGAGGCCGTCGCCGAGCCCGACGGTCGTCGTGGTCTTGCCTTCCCCCGCCGGCGTCGGATTGATCGCCGTCACCAGGATCAAGCGGCCGTTCTTCTTTTCCTTCTGGGCGGCAATGAACTCGGCGCTCACCTTCGCCTTGTCGTGGCCATAGGGAAGCAGGTGCTCGGGCGGAATGCCGAGCGTCGCACCGATCTCCAGGATCGGCCTCTTCTTCGCGGCGCGCGCGATCTCGATGTCGGATTTGACTTCCCCCATGGCTCCCCCCCTTCATTGTTCGGGCGCGGGATGCGGCGCGGAAAACCGCGCACACATCTCCTCATCCCCGCTCCACCGCGCACCCAGCCTCCTCCGCCGAATTCGCGCTCCGTTTCCTTGTGCTTACGCTGGCACGAAGCCGCTCAGCGGGCAAGGATATCGCGCATTTCCACGAGATTGGACCGGACGCGCAGAATATAGAAGCCCATGGTTGCGAGATGCGTCGGCATGATCCAGCCGTCCTCGCGGCCATTCGAGATGATCAGCGGCTGGATGCGCAGTGCGGCGCGAAGCTGCTTCAGCGTCTCCGTATAGATCGGCGTCAGCCCGCGCTGCGCGATAACGTTCTGGAAATCAGCGCCGGCCGCCGAGAGGATGCCGTAATAGCCATAAAGCTGGCCGAAGGCGAACCAGAAGCGATCGTCGGCGCGTGTGTCGAACCAGCCGCCATTGTGAAATTCGGAGCGCTCGCGAATGATTGCCGAGGTATTGCCGAGGTCATTGGCGATACGGTCGAGGAATTCGACCATGTTGTCCGACCGGCCATCGAAGATCGCGTCGCATTTGCCGAGCGAGGCGTTGAATTTCTTGAGATGGCCAATGGCGGTGCGGTAGACGGTCGGCGTCGGGGTCTTCGGGCCGAAGGGGCTCAGTGCGAAATACCAGGTCTCCTCATCGAACTGGATGTAGCCGCGCGCGCTCTGCAGATCGTTGTTGATGCCGGAGGTGCCACGAACGCGGCCGAGCGAATCGACCAACTCCACCGCCGTCCGGCGCACGGCCTGGTTGACGCCGCGCTGGAACGATGCCTTGTTGTCGAGCCAGGGGGTGTCGTCCCAGTCAAGCCCGAAGAGGCCCAGCTTGTAGGCAAGCATCGACGAGACCCAGGCGTTCTGGTTGACATTGAAGTCGATGAGATCGGCCGCGACATCGACGATCGCCGAAGGCTGGCAAGCGGTCCCGGCGGGCAGCTGCGCCACGGCGAGCGCTTCGGTCGTCGACGTCCCTGCATCCATCGCGGCCTGATTGGCGGGTGTCAACTCCGCCGACTGCCCCGTGGTCGTAGCCTCCGGTCCGCTTATCGGCGAGCCCGCCGGCGTCTTGCGTCCGGCGAGGCTGTAGCGGTCGACGTAGTCCGGATCGAAATTGGTCCAGGATTGCGTCTGCCAGACGAAATAGCCGTAGAAGAGGACGAGCGCGAGCAGGACCAGTGCGATCGGTCCCTGGATGATCCAGCTTCTCCCACGATACCAGGTGCCGAGCGCGACGAAAGGCCAGAGAAGCCACGCCACCACCAGCCCGATGCCACGGCCGATCGCCGTGAAAACACGCTGGAAGAACGCAACGATCGGATCGAACATCTTCTATTCCTCTTTGAGGCCGTAGAGTTTACGACGGAAGTCGGCCTTGTCCTTGAGATATGTGGCCGTCAATGTCGCAACAACATATTCCCGGAACTTTTCGCCGTATTTCTCGTAGGTGCTGTAGAATCCCTGTTTGTCGAAGACGAAGCGGGAAACGAAATCGCGCGGAACGAGCTGCGAGATCAACCGGTTGACCAGCCATTGGTCGGGATGATCGGGCGCGGCCCTGACCAGCAGGAAGCGATTTGCGGGCGCCATCTCCTGCATCTTGACCGTTCCGGTCTGCGCAATTGCACGCGCCATTTCTTGAAGGAAGGGATAGGTTCCGTCGCGCGCGACGAGCGCTGCATTGCGGTGGATCCAGGTTTGCAGCCAGATGCGGTCGACCTTGGCGAGATCGACGTCCGGTTCGGCCTCATTGACCAGCCCGCGGATCCCCATGTCCGCCCGGTGCTGGAACAGACCGGATTCCTGCACCCAAGAGGCCTGCGGCAATTGAAGCCGGTTCGTCGCGGCGAGGAAGTCGTAGATACGCGCATGATCCATGATCGCTATGTAGCTCACTTGCCACGGCCGCGAACGTCGGAAGCCAGGCGCGGACGGATCGCAAATCACCGTCGTCGTCTTCTCGTCCATGAAAACATAGACGCCGCCGAAGTGGTTCGCCCAGAAGGCCTGGTGGCGAAAGACCAGTTGATCGGGTACCAGCGCGTTCTGCCGGATGTCCCCCGTAAACTGCGCCAGTTCCACCATCCGCTCGAGCATGGCATCGTCCGCCCAGGCGTTGGGCACGGTCTTCAAGCGGTCGATGAGCTCCCGAAGCTCAGCCGCCTTGCCGAGCATGCCTTCGGCCGAGAGCACCCGGAACCGGACTTCATTGATCGACAAGAGATCCTCGATGTCCTCGACCACCGACACCGAGTCCTCGATCTCCCCGTAAAGCGCGTCCTTGATCGTGACCGCGTTGATCGCGCGGCTGTTGGCGTTGAAGAATTCGTGCATCAGCGCCGCGGTGTTGGAAAAGCTCGTGTGTACGACCGGCAGCTCCGCCTGCGCCGGCGTCAGGATGATAAAGCGCCGGTTCACCCGATTGGGATCGAGATAGTCCTGGTCCCCGAGCTCGTATGCGATCTCCGGCGAGAAGCCGGTCATATCGATGCTGAAACGCTGAAGTGTCGTCGGCTTAAGTCCGAAACCTCCGAGCGCCCTGTTGTAGCGGGAGACAAGGTGCGGCTCGGAAACGTCGAGCAGCCGTCCGTAGATGAGCTCGGCTTCGAGAAGGCGCTTCATGCGGAAGGGCTCTCTTGCATCAACTCTGCCATCTGCCCTCGCGCTTCATTGTCTCGATCTCGCGGATCGCCTTTTCGCGCTGGCGTTCGCGGCGGATGAGGTCGGCGATTGCTGCGTCGTCCGACTTGTCGGTATAGCGGAATTCACTGTCGGCGTAGCGGTTGATTTCCTGCAGCACCATGTCGATGGTGATCGGGCCGCGCAGTTCCTCGATCATGGCTTTCTTCTCGTCGTAGGATTTGTGCATAAAGGCGCCTGTATCCTTGAACCAGTCGTCGGGCAGTTCGACGTCCATCGCCCGCATCTTTATAGCGTCAGTAATGTTCCTGATCGCCCGGCCGGTGAAGCGCGGCTCCGCCTCTTTGATCAAGTGCAGGTAGGCTCCGACATCCGCAAGCGTGGCGATCTTGCCCCTCTCCTTCTGGTAGCGTTCCCAGACGGCAAGGAGCCCCTCCTCAAGCGGCCGTGAATGCGCTGCGTAAGACTGCGATACGGCGCGCTTGATCTCTTGCCCGGCATAGAGATCGTGCTGGCCGAGGGGGATCTGGTGATTCCTGCCGACGAGCAGCGCGAAGATATCGATGTAATCCGCCTCGGTTTGCGGCCCGTCCACCAGCCAGCGCGCTCCGGCCCGCTGACGCAGCGCATCATCGACATTCTCGGGATAATTGGAGAACATGCCGAAAGTGCAATTGCCGCGTATGACCGTCGAGGCGCCGGCGAAGCTCTCCATCAGCACCGCCGTCACCTCGTGCTGGCCGGCCGAGGCGCGGTCGTCGGAGCGCTTCGCCGTTACCTGGTCGACATCGTCGATCGTGCCGAAGCCGATCGCTCGCGGGTTCATGACATTGTTGACGAACTCCTTGCAGTTCTGGCCCGACTTGCCCTGATAGGACGAAATCTGGTCGACGCCGAAATTCTCATAATGGAAGGCGTAGCCGGCCACCCCGCAATAATCGTGGAGGATGCCGGCAAGCATCTGTATCAGGATCGTCTTGCCGGTCCCGGGCATGCCGTCGCCGATGAAGGTGAAGAGAAAGCCGCCGAGTTCGACGAACGGGTTCATCTGCCGGTCGAAGTCGTAGGCCATCAGCATCTTGGCAAGTTTCAGCGCCTGATACTTGGCGATGTGGTTGCCGATGATCTCCTCCGGCTTCTTGAAGGTCATCACAAGAGGCTTGCGCTTCTGTCCGGGCGCGACGTCGAAGCCATTGAGGGTGAAGTCATCCTGGTCGAGCCGGATGTGCACATTCTCGAAATTCTGCAAGCCGGTGAAGCGCGCCTTACGTGAGAGCAATCCCTCGAGCGCCACACGAGAAAGGGCCCGGGCGCGTGCCGTCATGGCAAGCTCGTCGGGTGCGCCGGCGATGCTGCGGTCGAGCGCCGCCACAATGCTTTTCATCGCATCCTGCGGCGTGTCGAAGAGAAAATCCGGCTCGGCGGCGTCATCGACCGGCTCGCCCTCCCCTTGCAAGGTCGCGCCGAGATACGCGGCGAGCGTGAAGGCGGCAACATAAGCCGAAGCTGAAAGCAGCGCCTTGAAATGCTCCGCATCATCGCCGGTGAGCGCTGCGGTCGAGTTGCGCGCCTGCAATTGTTCGAGATTGGTCTGCCGCGAGAAGAGCTCGGCAACGGCAAGCGCCACCTGAATGCCGCGGCGGGTGCGGTAGAGCACGGCGTGCTGCGCCGGAGAGAGCAGCGGATCGCCGCTGCGGATCGACTGGATGGTACGGGCGAGTTCGACCTCTCGGGTACGGCGTTGGCCGCCGGTCGACACGGTCGAGACGAAGCGACGCCCCGTTCCGGCAAGCGGCGCTCCCGCTGGCGTATCGCCCCGCTCGAGGATCATGAGCTTGGTGACAAGGCTCTGGGCGATCGCCTGATGCCTGGCTATGTCGTCCTCGTGCAGAGTCGTGAGCCCCGTATTCAACGTCATCAGTCACACCTCGCTCACCACCTGGTTGCCGGAAATCACATGCACCTTGTAATCGCCGAACACCGCGGCCGCCTCGCCGGAAGCGTAGAGCGCCTGATAGGCGTCGTGCGGCACCAGAGCATGCTTCTCATAGGCGCTAACACCCATGCGGGCGGCCTCAAGATTGTCGGTGTCGATATGGAACTCCTCCCGCGCCGGCGTCGAGGACCAGAAGCCGCTGCTGGCTGGACGCTCGGCCTTGGACAAGACTTCCTGCACGGTCCAGGTCAACAGCCATGCATTCTCCGATTTGCGCACCTTCGACAGGATTTCGTTGATCTTCGCATTGTTCTCGGTGATCCCCGCAGAATAGAACGGTCCGAGCACGATGCGCCGAAGCTGTTTCGGGTGCAGCTCGGGAAAATCTTGGTCGAGCATCGTAGCGATCGTTGCCGGCGTTAGCGAATAAGCGCTGTGCTTGGAGGCAAAATCGTCGAAGCGGCTGGCGAGCTCCGGATTGAGCAGGCCGCCGACCGGAAGCGGAACTTCGATGTCCGGGTTGAGCTTGCCGTCTCTGGTGACCAACATCTCGACAATGTTTTCGGATGAATCCTCGATTGTCGCAATGTAGATCATCGGCAGCGTCTGGGTACCGTCGAAGGCACCCCAGGAGACCACGTAAAAGGGCCGCATCGTCTTCGGATTGACGGCAACGCGAATTGTCTCCGGTAGGATGAAGGGCGAGAAGATGTCGCCCTTGCCAATCTGCTCGAGATAGAGCCGCTCGGCCATCCGGGTCTGCAGGGCCTCCGGAAAGGCCTTCTGCCGGAGAATGAAATCAACCATCTCCTCCCGTAACCCGTCTGCGGGGGGAATGCTCGCCAACCGCTTTTCGGCGCTCTGCCGGTCGTTTTCGAGTTCCAGCACATTCTGGAAGACGGGAAAGCCGCTTTCCGCGCGCGAGATTCGGAACTGCTCGACGAAGCCGATGCGGTTCTCCCAGCACGTGACCGATGCCTTCAGCCGCGCGAGATAGGAGGCGATCACCTCGCCGACGACAGGGTTGCGATAGAGCGGCGAATTGCGGTCGCCAAGGAACAGGTCCAGCCCCGCCAGCGCAGCCCGGATGGATGTGAAATATTGCCTGACGGCAGGAGAAGCCGCGGCGTTCATTGAACTCCTCCCGGCAGATGCCGAAAGGCGGCCGGAACTCGTCATTGCCGCCTGCCGGTCACTGCTTCACGTAATTTGCCGCATTGTGCTTTTCCATTACTGCCTGGAAGCGACGGGCGAAGGCGTCGTCGGCGAGCTTCTTGCGCCTCTGGATGTCCTGCGTCGCCAGCATGTTCTTTTCATGCATTTCAAGCAGGTCGCCGATATGGCGCTGCGCCGCCGCACCGATTCCCGCCATTGTCTCCTCAGCGGCGGTGTCGACCTGGCTGCCGAGCGTGTTGATCCTGTGGGCGACATCCTGCTGCGCCGCCGTTTTCAAGGAATCCTCGAGCGCCTTGTAGAGCACGATACGCTGTTCGGTATCGATCGTCAGTTTGTTGATCAGCGTGTTCTGGGCGGCAATCTGGTTGTTGAGCGAATCGACGAAGGTTTGGAACATTGCCGTGTAGCGCTCGAATGTCTGGCTCTCGGCAAGCAGCTCCTGTTCCTTGGCTTGCTTCTCGTTATATTCGGTGGCAAGCCGCGAGCGCTCGCCTTCGAGTTCGGTGCGGGCCATCTGGTCCGTCGAGGCCGCGATCCGGTTCTCGATATCGAGTAGCAGAGGATTGAGCTCCTCGATACGCTTCTGCGTTTCCTCGAGCGCCGCCATCGTGCCCTTGCGCCGCTCGATCACCTGGATGAGGCTCTGCTCTGAAGTCTTGTAGCGCTGGTCGAGGATCGCTCTCTGCTCCTTGAGGATGCCGACGATCGTATCGGATTTGGCAAGCAGTTCCTGAAGGTTTCCGGCGAGCGACATGTTGCGCACGCGGTCGGTGCGCATGCGTTGCATCGACTGTTTCGAGAAGATGCCGATGAACTTTTCGTATCCGGTATAGCCTTTCATGCTCTCGAATTCGGCGCCGAAAACATTGGTCGCGTCTTCGAGGCCGATGATCAGGTCGGCGATATTGGCCTCCATCACCTTCTGCTGTTGGATGACGTCCTGAATGCGGGCATTCTCGATGTCGAAATTGACGTCGCCGAGCCTAGTGTCGGCCTTGGCGAACTGTTCGAGAACGACACCGGACTGCTGAAGCTTGCTGCGCATCTCGTCGACGACGCTCTTCGTCTTCTCGATCTCAGCGTCAAAATTCTGAAGAGTTGCCATTTCCCACCCCCTTCATCCGTACCGACAGATACGTCAGCGGACCAAATTACTCAGCCTTCAATTGCAGTTATATAAAGGATGTCCGGCAGGCGAGGACAAGACGCAATCGGGCTTTTTTCGCTCCATCGCATCGCAAGGGGAAGTGAAGCGTTAGCCCTACCGCGCAGGGCGTCCTGCAGGACACCTACGCTGTGGCCAATGCGCTAGCCCTGCGACGCGCTGAAGCGGCTCGGGGCCGTGCCCGAATGTAACCGTCCTGACCCGAAACCATCCATGGGAATGGCCTCACCCCCTTGAGCTTACATACCGGTAGTGCTCTTCATCGGCAGGGCTACAGCCAGCGGCGCCGACAAAACTCGTTCCGCCAGTCGGGCGATGTCCGCGTCGTCGCTCACGGCTCGGAATCGGGCCCAAATTGCGTTGTAGAACAAGATGGCGGTTAAGGCGGTGAAATCATGCGCGAGCGTCGCCGGATCGGCAGTTGCCGAAACGAGGGCACGGGCTTCGCGCCACGTCTGGCGCAAGACCATGATCTGAGGGCGATCGGACAGCCGGCCGATCAGCGCATCGAAAGCATCGGCACCCGCCCCCTGCTGTGCACGCAAGCCCCTGGTGGCGGTCGCCAAAGCGTGAATGCCGTTCGCCCCTTCGTAGATCGAGGAAATCCGGGCGTCGCGCCATGTCTGGCCGACCCTATATTCGGTGAGATATCCGTAACCGCCGAGGATCTGAATGCCGAGATCGGCCGCCCTGATTCCGGCATCCGTGCAGAAGACCTTGCAGACCGGGGTCAGGAAGTCCGCGAGGGCCTCTGTTTCGCCGCGCGCCTGCTCCACCAGCGTCACATGGACCATGGCCCGGGCGCCGAGGACGAGCGCACGCTGCTCATCGAGCATCCGCTGCACATCGGCGTGATCGGCAAGCACCGCATCGCTGCCGTCGGCCCGGCGCCCCTGCGTCCGCTCGGCCGCATAGGCGGAGGCGATGGCAAATGCCCGTGCCGCGTGGGCAACCCCCTGCAAGGCGACATCGAGCCTTGCGTGGTTCATCACGGTGAACATGGCCCTCAGCCCCCCGCCCTCCGCACCGATCAATTCGGCCGGAGTGGCATCGAAGGCCATCTGGCAGGTGGGCGAGGCGTGGAGGCCGAGCTTCTCCTCGATGCGCGTGATCCTGATCGATGAACCCGCCTGTGACTTGCTGGCGAGGAAGAGTGAAAGGCCCTTCACCCCGTCGTCGATCGTGCCGGTGCGGGCAAGAATGAGATGCAGGACATCCTCCGACATGTCCTGATCGCCGCCCGAGATGAAGATCTTTTCCCCGTCGATGCGCCAGCCATCGGCCTGCCGCCTCGCCCGCATGCGGATGCGTGAGAGATCCGACCCGGCGCCGGACTCGGTCAGGCACATCGTGGACAGCGCGTGACCTGCCGCCAGGCGCGGTATCCACACCGCCTGTTGCGCCTCGGTGCCAAACTGAAGGAGTGTGGAAATGGCGCCCGGAACGAGATTGCAGACCATCTGAAGGGAATGGCAGGCGCCGGAGAAAATTTCCGACACCATTGCGGCGATCAGGGGGCCCTGCCCCATGCCGCCGAAGGATTCCGGCGCGCTCAGCCCCTGCCAGCCCATCTCCGCGAGTTGGCCGAAAGCCTCGCCGAAGCCGTCCGGCATGCGGACACGACCATTCTCCAGCCGGCAGCCCTGCCGATCGCCCAGCTCGTCGAGCGGCGCGATCACCCCTTCGGCAAAGGCCGCGAAATGAGCGACGATCCCCTCGGCCAGCTCGTCGTCCCAATCCGGCAGTGAGGGGGCATCGGCCACCCGGCGCAGCGAGAACAGGATGTCGTCGACCGGCGCGGTGAAGGAGATCACGTGCCGACACCCAGAAGCCGCATCGCATTCTCCTTGAGGATGAGCGGGCGCACATCGTCTTTGAAATCCGCCTTGTCGAAAGCGTCGAGCCATTTCTCTGGCGCGATCATCGGCCAGTCGGAGCCGAAGAGCATCTTGTGCTTCAGGAGGCTGTTGGCGTAGCGCACCAGGATAGGCGGGAAGTATTTCGGCGACCATCCCGACAGGTCGATATAGACATTCGGCTTGTGTTGCGCGACGGCCAGCGCCTCTTCCTGCCAGGGAAAGCTCGGATGGGCCGCGATGATGTTCATGTCGGGGAAATCGGCGGCTACGTCGTCAAGATACATCGGGTTGGAGTATTTGAGGCGCATGCCGTTGCCGCCGCGCATGCCGGATCCCACGCCCGTCTGGCCGGTGTGGAAAAGCGCGACGCAACCGTGTTCGGCAAGCACCTCGTAGAACGGATAGGCCATCCGGTCGTTGGGATAGAAGCCCTGCATGGTGGGGTGGAACTTGAACCCCTTGATGCCATGCTGCTCGATCAGCCGGCGCGCCTCGCGCACGGCCATCTTCCCCTTCCAGGGGTCGATCGAGGCGAAGGGGATCAGGACGTCGTCGTTCTCTTTGACGAGTTCGAGCACCTCGTCGTTGGAGTAACGGCGATAGCCCGTCTCACGTTCGGCGTCGACGGGGAAGATCACCGCCGCGATGTTCATCGCGCGGTAATGCGCGGCCGTTTCCGGAATGGTCGGCGGGTGCTTCCATGGAGCGCCAAAATAGCTCGCCATCGTTGACTGCAACTCGTCATAGCCATCATCCGCGTGGCAGCCGCAGGGCTCTTCGGCATGAGTATGGATGTCGATCGCGCGGACCTTGGCAAAATCCACCATTTCTAACCTCCGTCAGACGCGTATCAGCGCCGGGTCTTCGTTGTCGTATAGACGCTCGAGCAGCGCGGCCCTGCGCGTGATGATCTTGCGCACGTTGAGCGAGCCCTTGTCGGTGATCTCCGCGTCCTTGAGCGAAGGCGGCTCGGAAAGGATGATCGCGCGGCTGATGCGCCGGCCCGATCCGGTTGCCGCTCTGGCCATTTCGCGCAGCCGCGTCTCGATCCCGGCTTGCAGCGCCGCATTGATCACGGCGCCATCCGAACTGTTGATGCCATGCAGCTGATCGGGGCGCGGAAAGATAAAGAGACCGATCGCATCGCGGTCGTGACCGCAGACGACGACGTCCTGCACCAGCCCCCGCAGGCCTTCCAGAGCTTCCAGCCGCAGCTTGCCGGCCTGGACCCAGGTGCCCGTCTGGAGCTTGAAATCCTCCGAAACGCGGCCGTCGAAGGTGAGGCCGCACCCGGGATCGTCGCCACTGACGAAGCGGACGGCGTCGCCCGTCCGCAGAAAGCCCTCCTCGTCGAAGACCTCCGCGGTCTTGGCCGGATCGCCGAAATATCCCGGCATGATGTTCGGCCCCTTTACGCGCAGCTCGCAGCGCATATCGCCATCGGGGATCAGCTTGACCTCGGTTCCGGGCAGCGGCACGCCGATGACGCCCGAACGCCCGATGGGCTCATGTACCATGATGGTGGCCGGCGCCGTTTCGGTCATGCCCCAGCTCGATATCATCAGCGGGATGCGCCCGCTAACCTCCTTTGCCATTGTCTCGAGGCGCGTCCAGACGTCCTGCGGCAGCGACGCGCCGGCATAGAAGATCATGTCGAGATCGCGGAAATAGGCCTCGCGAAGGGCATCGTTCGTTTCCATTTCGCGCACCAGCATCGAGAAGCCGGCCGGCACGTTGAAAGACAGCGTTCCGGGTCTTGCAATGATGTTTCGTACCGTTTCCTCGAACAGCGCCTTGGTCGGCTTGCCGTTGTCGATGCTCAGCGTTCCGCCATGCGCCAGCATCATGTTGACGTTGTGCGAGCCGCCGAAGACATGGTTCCATGGCAGCCAGTCGCAGATGCGCGGCGGCCGCTCCTTGAGAAAGGGCAGCACCGAGGCGAGCTGCGACTGGTTCGCGCACAACATGCGCTGGGTGGTCAATACCCCCTTCGGATCGGATGAAGACCCGGAGGTGAAGAGTATCTTGGCAACCGTATCCGGACCGACCATGGCAAGGCGACCGCCTATATCGGCCGACGCGTCCCCTTCGAGCAACTCCGCGAAGGCGGTCACGGGCCGGGAGGCGCCCTCGGTCCTGGTCGCGACGATCTCGATCCCGTCGAACTGCGGCAGGGCCAGCGCGCCGGCATGGCGCCCCGCATCGTCGGCAAAGACGAGCCTCGGCCGGACCTTCTCGATAACGTAGACGAGCCGCGCATGGGCCTCGGGGATAAGCGAATATTGTTCGGCGAGCGGCACCGTCGGCACGCCGGCGTATTGCGCAGAGAGAGAAAGCAACGCGTGATCGATGGAGTTGCCGGAAAGGATCGCGATCGGCGTGTCCTGTCCGAGACCGCGTGCGATGAGCGCGGCGGCAATGGCGCGCACATGCCCGAGTGCTTCGGCATAGGTGACCTCGCGCCAGCCTTCGCCGGCACGCTCGGACAGAAACACCCGGTCGGGCGCCTGTTCGGCCCAACGGTGCAGCCAGTCGGGGGTACGCCTTGCGACCGGATCGCGCGGCACGTTCGAGGTCAGGAGCAGATGCCCGGCCAGCTGCTGCATGGAAACGGAATGCGGGACAATCCGCAGGCGGGTCGTCGCGTCTATCATTGCTTTTCCCCCCGTCGACGCCGCGCCCCGCTGCGGGCGGCGCGGTCAAGCAAGCCCCGGAGGACGCGCAGTTCCTCGGGAGCGAGATCGGCAAACAGCGCGGCCTCGTGCGCCTGGACGGCCGATTCCGCCCGTTGCCACAGCTTCCGCCCTTCCGGCGTGACCTGCAGCGCATAGGCGCGGCGGTCCGACTCGACCGGCATGCGTTCCACGGCGCCCATCCCCTCCAGCTCGTCCACGACGAGCACGACGCCGGAACGCTTGATATTCAGGACCTGCGAAAGCTGGGTCTGCGAGATACCGGGGCTCGCCATGATGACCGCAAGCGCCGAGAACGTGCCGACCCGCAGGCCCAGCGTTGCAAGCGTCTCACTCACGTCCTCCTGGACCGGAATGAAAGCCCGCTTCATGTTGTAGCCGACGAACTGGCGCAGCAGCCTGTCGTCCGGCTCCACGGCATCCGTGACTGGATCGGAATGGGCGGTCGCAGAAATGGTCGGACCTCCTCAGTTCGCGACGATATCGACCAGCCAGTAGCTCAGGGCCGGAAAGCTGATGATGACGGCAATGCGGGTGAATTCGGCAATGATGAACGGCAGCGTGCCTCGGAAGATCTCGATCATGGGAATATCCTTGGCGAGAGCCGAGATGACGAAGAGGTTCATGCCCACCGGCGGGGTGATTAGGCCCATTTCGACGACGATGAGCGAGATGATGCCGAACCACATTGCCAGCTGCTCGGGGGTGAGGCCGAAATCGAGCGCCATGATCGTCGGGAAGAAGACGGGCACGGTCAACAGGATCATAGACAGGCTGTCCATCAGGCAGCCCATGACGAGGTAGAAGACCACCATCGAGAGCAGGATCAGCATCGGTGGAATGCCCGAGCCGGCAAAGAACTCCGCCACCTCGACCGGCATGCGGCTGAGCGCCAGCGCCACGTTGAACAGATCGGCCCCGAAGACGATCGCAAAGATCATCGCGGTCGATCCGGCGGTGTCGACGAGGCTGTCGATGACCTTCCGGCGGGTGAGCTTGCCCTTGAGGTGCCCGAGGATCAGGGTCAGCACCACGCCGATCGCCGCGCCTTGGGCCGGGGTGAAGAAGCCGCCATAGATGCCGCCGAGGACGATCACGAAGATCAGGACCACGTGCCAGATGTCGCGCAGCGAGCGGAGGCGCTGACGCAAGTCCGCGCGTTCACTGGTCGGCCCCTCATCGGGATAGAGCCGCACATAGACCGAAATGGCGAGGATGAAGCCGATGACGGCCAATATGCCGGGAATGGTTGCGGCGAGGAACAGCTTGACGATGTTCTGCTCGGTCAGCAGGGCATAGATGATCAGCACCACCGAGGGTGGGATGAGGATGCCGAGCGTTCCCCCCGCCGCAAGCGCGCCGGAGGAAAGTGCGCTGGAAAAGCCGTGCTTGCGCATCTCCGGCATGGCCACGCGGGTCATGGTCGAGGCGGTTGCGAGCGACGAGCCCGAGATCGAGCCGAATAGCGCGCAGCCGGCGACCGCCGCCATCGCAAGACCTCCTTGCAGATGCCCGATCCAGGCCCGCGCCGCGGCAAAGATCGATGCGGAGATGCCGGAATTCGTCGCCAGATGTCCCATCAGGATGAAGAGCGGGACGACGGCGAAGTCGTAGGACATGAATTTGTCCACCCAGGCCGTATTCAGATAGGCCATCAGCCCCGCTGCCGAGCTCAACTGGACGTAGCCCACTGCGCCCACCAGCCCCATGGCGAGGGCGATCGGCATGCGAATGAAGATCAGAACAAACAGCGCGACGACCAGGATGATCGCGATTGCAAAAGGCGTCATGAAGAGGTCCCTATCCGGAAAGTGCGAGGGAACAGCGCAGCAAATCCCTGCAGGGCAGCAACGACCGCCGACAGCCCGGTGCCCAGGACCGCCGGAATGTAGACCCACCAGATCGGGGCGCTGAGGAGCATGGTCCGGTCACCATAGCCACGCACTTCGACCAGGCCTTCAAAGAGCCGCCAGCACAGGAAGGCCCAGGCCAGCGCGAAGACGAGCGTCCAGATCGCGTCGATGGTGCGGTTGGTCGCGCCCGGCAACCAGTTGGTGAACACGTCGACCATGACGTGTCCCTTCACCAGTTGGCACAGCGGCAGAAACAACGAGGCGCAGGCTGCGCAGGAGAGTTCCACCAGTTCGAACTCACCGCGGATGGCACCAAGGCCAAAGGTGGCGCTGGCAACCGACAGGGTCACCATCAAGGCGGCGCCGAGAACGACCAGCCCGCCGAGACCGGCCAGTGCCGTACAGGAGACATGGAGCAGCGGAAACAGGAGGGAGTCTCCCCCCTGCTCGCCCCCGGTGGGAAGGCGTTCAGCCATGGTCAGCCCTCATCGAGCAGTTCGTTCGCACGGGCCATAATGGCGGCGCCGTCATGGCCGGCATCGTTGAGCTTGGCGATCCAGGCGTCATAGATCGGCGCCGCGGCCTCTCGCCAGGCTGCAATTTCCTCGGCCGGAATCTCGACGATCTGATTGCCCTGCTTCTCGACCACCGACTTGCCGGAGGCTTCGAATTCATCGAATTGCTTGCCGAGCCGATGCGACAAGGCCATGCCGGACGCCTTGTCGATGACGCCGCGCAGATCGTCCGAAAGGCTTTCGTATTTGGCCTGGTTCATGACCAGTGCAAAGGTATTGGCGTAGAGCCCGCGTGCCGCCGGCGCCGGCGCCGCGCTGTAAGAGGTCAGTTCCTGCAGCTTGAAAGCAGGGACGACCTCATAGGGCAGGCAACAACCGTCGATCACGCCGTTCGAGAGGCCCACCACCATTTCCGTCACCGGGAAGAAGACCACCTCCGCGCCGAGATTGGCCAGGAGGTCGCCGGTAGATTGGTTCGGCGCCCTGAGCTTCAGGCCCTTCAGATCGGCCTTGCTCCGCACCGGCGCGTTGCGGGTGTGCAGCTTGCCTCCATCATGGGTGTGGAAGGCCAGGACCTTCATGCCGCGGTATTCGTTCTGGCCGAACTCGTCCATGAGCTTGTGCATGGCCACCGAGGTTTTCTCGGCGTTGGTCACCATGAAGGGATTCGCCATGGTCTCGGCAACCGGAAACCGGCCGGGCGTATAGACCGGCAGCGTCCAGGCGATGTCGCAGATGCCCTGCCGCGTCTGGTCGGCAAGCTGCGGCGGCTTGCCGCCAAGCTGCATGGCCGGGAAGATCTGGACCTCGATCGCCCCGTTCGAGGCGGCGGTCAGTTCGGCGGCCCACGGCTCGAAGAACTTCGTCTGCATCGGGGCGACGCCCGGCAGGAAATGATGCAGCCGAAGGGTCACTTCGGCGGCATGCGCCCGCGTCAGGATTGCGGGCGCGGCCAGTGCCGCCCCGATCGAGGCTAAAATCGTCCGTCTCGTAAAGCTGGTCATCGATATTCCTCCCTCTATCTCGACCTTCCACTCTGTCTGTTGCGATCTACCGGAATTCCGGCTTCCGCTTTTCGAGGAAGGCCCGCAGGCCTTCCTGCGCATCCGCGCTGGTCTGCGACACGGCGGCCGCCAGGCTTTCGGTAAAGAGCCCGTCGCTACGCGACATGTCGGAGATCCGGCTGATCGCCTGGATCATCATGAAATTCGAAAGCTGGGCGTTCTCCGCGATCCTCTGCGCCAGTTCGCGGGCGAGCGTCATCGCCTCGCCCTCACCCACCACGTAATGGGTGAGGCCCAATGCCAATCCTTCCTCGGCGCCATATTTACGGCCGGTCAGCATCATCTCGCACATCCGGTCGGAGCCGAGAATGCGGCCGATGCGGACGCTGGCGCCGCCGCCGACATAGATGCCGCGCCGCCCCTCCGGCAGCTGGAAGACGGTGGAGGGCTCGGCAATCCGCACATGCGTCGAGGCGGCGAGCTCCAGTCCGCCGCCGATGACGGCGCCGAACATGGCCGAAACGACCGGCAGGCCCGAAAACTGAACGAGATCCATCACCCGGTGCCAGTTGCGCGAATGCCGCATCGTGCCCTCGGCGTCGCGGGCCACATGCTCGCTGAGATCTAGCCCCGAACAGAAGTGCCCCGCCGTGCCGGTCAGGATGACGACGCGGACCCCCTCAGGCGGCCTCGCAAGGAACGCGTCGATTGCATCGAGCAGCGAGTCGCACATTGCATTGCGCTTCTCGGGCCGGTTCATGGTCAGGATGGCGAGCGGGCCATCGATCTCTACGGTCAGGATCTGTGCCGCGTCTTTGGGTGTGACGTGCGCCTGTGACAAAGGCATCTCCTATTTGATCGGCATGCGCGCGGCCGCATCCAGGCGGATCACCGAGCCGTTCAGCATTGGATTTTCGACGATGCATTGCACTAGCCGGGCGAATTCGTTCGCGTCGCCCATCCTTGAAGGAAACGGCACCGCCTTGAGGATTTCAGCGCGGACATCGTCGGGCAGACCGGCGCTCATGGAAGTTTCGAAGAGCCCGGGGGCGATGGTCATGACCCGGATGCCGAAGCGCGCCAGCTCGCGGGAGGCCGGCAGCGTCATCGACGCCACTCCGCCTTTCGAGGCAGAATAGGCGGCCTGCCCAATCTGCCCGTCTTCATAGGCGATGGAGGCAGTATTGATGATTACACCCCTTGCACCATCGCCGTCCAGCGGCTCGGCCGCGGCAATTGCCCGCGCCGCAACGCTCATCACGGTGTAGGTGCCTAGCAGGTTGACCCGCAGCGTGCGCTCGAACGCACCGATGGTAAGGCTGCCGTCACGCGGCAGGATGCGGGCAGCCGTTCCGATGCCGGCGCAGGAGACGACGACGCGCGGCACGCCGAGCTTTTCCAAGAGTCGATCGAATGCCGCCTCCACCGCCGCCGCGTCGGACACATCGGCGCCAAGGGCCAATCCGCCGATATCGGCGGCAACTGCCGCTGCCGCTCCCTCGGTCAGATCGATGCAGGCGACTGTGGCGCCGAGGCTAGCAAGGTGCCGCGCAGTCGCCGCCCCCAGACCGCTGCCTGCTCCCGTCACTAAAGCCACGTGTCCTTTGATCATCGCATTTCCTCCCTCAGCAATTTGTTACGTCGAATTATTGTTATGTCAATGAACAATAATTCGCGCGAACAAACTGGGTGGCTTTGCCCTCAGAAGGGTAGGCCGACATAGTTCTCCGCCAGCGCCGTCGCCGCAGCGCGCGAATGGGTGAGATAGTCGAGCTCGGCCTCCTGGATCTTCTGGTCGAAATCGCTGGTGTCGGGGAAGCGGTGCATCATCGTCGTCATCCACCAGGAAAAGCGAACCGCTTTCCAGACGCGTGCCAAAGCCTTGGCCGAATAGGAGTCCAGACCGGCATTGGAGCGGTCCTGATAGTATTCGAGCAGGGCCTCGAACAGGTAGTGCACGTCGCTCGCCGCAAGGTTCAGCCCCTTGGCGCCCGTCGGCGGCACGATATGGGCGGCATCGCCGACAAGGAATAGCCGGTTGAACCGCATCGGCTCGGCGACAAAGGAGCGTAGCGGCGCGATGGACTTTTCGAAGGAAGGACCCGTCACCATGCGCTCGGCATGGTGAGCCGGCAGCCGGCGGCGCAGTTCGTCCCAGAAGCGTTGGTCGGTCCATTCATCGATCTGCTCATCGAGCGAGCATTGGATGTAATAGCGGCTGCGGCTCATTGATCGCATCGAACAGAGTGCAAAGCCGCGCGGGTGGTTGGCGTAGACCAGTTCGTGGCTCACCGGGGGCACGTCGGCGAGAATGCCGAGCCAGCCAAAGGGGTAGATCTTCTCGAAAGTGCGGATCGCCTTTTCCGGTATCGACTTGCGGCTCACCCCATGAAAGCCGTCGCATCCGGCAATGAAATCGCAGTCGATGCGGTGGGTGACGCCGTCCTTTTCATAAGTGACGTAGGGCGGAGCATGTCCTTCGAAGTCGCAAGGCGTCACGTTCGCCGCCTCGTAGATCGAGAGCGCTCCCGCTTTTTCGCGTTGGTCCATCAGGTCGTGCGTGAGCTCGGTCTGGCCATAGATCGTCACCCGCTTGCCGCCGGTCAGGCCGAAGAGGTCGATGCGGTGATCGCGGCCGTCGAAGGCGAGTGAGAAGCCGTCATGCGGCAGGCCTTCCGCATGCATGCGCGCGCCGGATTTCGCCTCGTCCATCAGCCGAACCGTGCCCTCCTCGAGCACGCCGGCCCGTACCCGGCCGAGAATGTAGTCCTTGCTCGCACGGTCGAGAACGACGTTGTCGATCCCCGCCCGGGTGAGCAATTGCCCGACCAGCAGGCCTGACGGCCCGGAGCCGATGACGGCGACCCGTGTACGCATGCTTTCCTCCCTTACCGGCCTGTCGGCCCGGTCGATGTCCTGCCGCCATCGGGGCCTGACACTTGTCAAATTCTGCGCATCGTCGGTACGCGCCTCAATGGACTTTTCCGCCAACAAATTGCACAAATCGAACATTGATCCCGAGAGAGTCCGATGAAGCGCCCCGTCCCGACCTATGAGCTCTATGGCGAAGAATCCGGAGAACGGCCGGAATTTTGGCTGCATTGCGAGACGATCCCGTCGCGCAGCAGCCTTCACCATTGGGAGATCGGACTGCACCGACACGAGAACTTCTTTCAGATCCTGTACATCGCTGGCGGCTCCGGCGATGCGACCTTCGGCGGCCGGTCAGAGGCGATCTTGCCGCCGGCGATCGTCACCGTCCCGGCGGGCGCCAGTCACGGCTTTCGTTTCTCTCGCGACGTGGACGGCTTCGTCTTCACGGTTCTCGCATCCCATCTGCCGGCTTCGGGCGGACGAAGCAGGCTGGGTGCATGGCTGGCCGCACCGCGCCTGACGCCGCTCGGTGATGGAGAAGACGGGCGATATATCGCCGACACATTGAAGCGTCTTGCGGCAGAATGGGAGGGGCGGCGCAGCCACCGCACTGTACTCCTCGACAGCTATCTGATGACCGTTTTGACCTTGACGGAGCGGCTTGCACAAGCGCCGCCGAACGAGAAGGGGCTGGGGGAAACCAATAATGAGCGGCGGATGGAGCTCTTTGACGCGCTCCTTCAGCAGCATTATCTCACGCACCATCCGGCCGCCTTCTATGCGCGAGAACTCAGCCTGTCGCCGACGCATCTCAACCGCATCACCCGAGCGATGACAGGAAAAAGCGTGCAGGAAATCATTGCCGCAAGGCTCCTCACCGCTGCGCAGCGCGAGCTTGTCTTTACCCGCGCAAGCGTGCAGGAAATCAGTTTCCGTCTGGGCTTTTCCGACCCGGCCTATTTCTCGCGCTTCTTCGTCCGCCACAACGGCATGACGCCGCGCGCTTGGCGCATCGCCGAGCGGCTGAGGCTTGGCGCGTGACCGCCACTTGGCGCATTGTGACTCTTTGAATCCGCGCATCGTGCTTTCCGAAAATCGGGTCCAACTTTCGAGCCGATGAGCTAGCGCATCCGGTCTTCCCAGTGGCGGCGGCAATAGGAGACGTATTTCTCGTTGCCACCGACATCGACCTGTGCGCCTTCGCGGACCACATTGCCCTCACCGTCCAGGCGCACGACCATCGTTGCCTTGCGGCCGCAGTGGCAGATGGTCCTGACTTCGCGCAACTCGTCGGCGATCGCGAGCAGCGCCATGGAACCTGGAAAAAGCTTGCCCTGGAAATCCGTCCTCAAGCCATAGGCCATCACGGGAATGGCGAGCCGGTCGGCGACGCGCGCGAGCTGCCAGACCTGATCCTCCCCGAGGAATTGCGCCTCATCGACGAAGACGCAGGCGATCTCGCCAGAACCGTCGCCGTTCATGCGCTCGACGAGAACGTAGAGATCATCGTCGCGGTGGAACGGGATCGCCTCCGACGTAAGCCCGATGCGCGAGGCGATGTGTCCAATACCCGCGCGATCGTCGAAAGCCGCGATCAGCATCGCGACGCGCATGCCGCGCTCGCGGTAATTGCAGGACGCCTGCAGCAGCAGCGTGCTCTTGCCCGCGTTCATCGTCGCGTAGCTGAAATAGAGTTTGGCCATCAGCCCCGTCTCTGGAATCGAATGTCGTTACATGACGAGGCCTGTAATCGATGGCCAGAGCAGGGACGAAGCACCCACAGATTTTTCGCAATGTCTCTAACCAACCGCCGTTCGCTTTTCGGATAGCTGCCGCGCGTCCTTTTTTACGGTCATTGCGACATTCCGCGTCGCTCCGTGCACCCCCTCCATGTATTGAGACAATACACTGCCTTTGGGCATCAAGGCCTTGAATTCGGGTCTCATTGGTGTTTGGCTAAACAAAAGAAATGGAAGCAGGGGAACGATTACAATGATAAGGAAGCTCTCTCTCAAACTCATGCTGGCGGGCGCCGTTTGCGTTGGTGCCCTGACCGCCGGAAACGCCGCGGCGGCGGATCCGGAAAGCTGCAGCCCCGTCCGCTTCTCCGATGTCGGTTGGACGGACATCACCGCAACGACGGCAACGACAACGACCATCCTGAAAGCACTCGGTTATGAGACGGATGTAAAGGTCCTCTCGGTCCCGGTTACCTACACGTCGCTGAAGAACAAGGACATCGACGTCTTCCTCGGTAACTGGATGCCGACGATGGAAGCCGACATCGCCCCCTATCGCGAGGACAAGTCGGTCGAGACCGTGCGCGAGAACCTCGAAGGCGCCAAATACACGCTTGCGACCAACGCCAAGGGCGCGGAACTCGGTATAAAGGATTTCAAGGACATTGCCGCGCAAAAAGATGCGCTTGACGGCAAGATCTACGGGATCGAGCCAGGCAATGACGGCAACCGCCTGATCATCGACATGGTCGAGAAGGACACCTTCGGACTCAAGGACTTCGAAGTGGTCGAATCTTCCGAACAGGGCATGCTGGCGCAAGTCGCCCGCGCCGAGAAAAGCGGCGAGCCGATCGTCTTCCTCGGATGGGAGCCGCATCCGATGAATGCAAACTTCAAGCTCACCTATCTTTCCGGCGGCGACGACATTTTTGGCCCGAACTTCGGCGGCGCCACCGTCTACACCAATGTCCGTGCCGGCTATATAGAGGAGTGCCCGAATGTCGGCGCCCTTCTCAAGAATCTCAAGTTTACGCTTGAGATGGAAAACCAGATCATGGGCAAGATCCTGGACGACGGGGAGGATCCGGAAAAGGCCGCCTCGGCGTGGCTGAAGGCCAACCCTCAGGCTCTCGAGCCCTGGCTTGCCGGGGTTACCACCAAGGACGGTGGCGATGGACTGGCCGCAGTCAAGGCCGAACTCGGCCTCTGATCGATCCACGGCACCCGTGCGTTCTCTGGACGCGCAGGGCTGAAGTGCCGCATGTTCCCATAACCGGAGACATGCGGCACGCTGGGCATCCCGCCATTCCACCGCTTCATGCGATCCTGTTCGACCCCTGACGAGAGGGATGCAATCCCGTGGAACTTCTGACTGACAATCCCATTCCGATCGGCGCCTGGGCCAAGGCCTTCGTCGACTGGCTGACAACCAATTTCGAGCTCTTCTTCGACCAGCTTGCAAACGTGCTGTCGGCGATCATCTCTGCCCTGCTCTATGTCCTCCAGACGCCGCACCCGCTCATCGTCATCGCCATCGTGACCGCGCTTGCCTGGTGGTTCCGCCGCTCGATCGGCATCGCGGCCTTTACCTGTCTTGGTCTGCTGCTGATTATCAACCTGGGCTATTGGGAGGAAACCACCGAGACGCTGGCGCTGGTGCTCGCTGCAACCTTCGTCAGCATGGCCGTGGGCATCCCGCTTGGCATCGCCGCAGCGCGGCGCGCCTGGATCTATGCCTTCATGCGCCCGATACTCGACCTGATGCAGACTATACCGACCTTCGTATACCTGATCCCGGCCTTGATCCTCTTCGGCCTCGGCATGGTACCGGGTTTGATCGCAACGGTGATCTTCGCCATTCCTGCGCCGATCCGGTTGACGCGTCTCGGCATCATCTCGACGCCGCCATCGCTGGTCGAGGCCGCCGAATCCTTCGGCGCCACGCCCTGGCAGGTGCTGCGCAAGGTGGAACTGCCCTTCGCCATGCCGCAGATCATGGCCGGGCTCACCCAGACGATCATGCTCTCGCTCTCCATGGTGGTGATCGCCGCGCTCGTGGGCGCAAACGGCCTCGGCGTGCCGGTGCTCAGGGCATTGAACACGGTCAACATCGCCCGGGGTTTCGAGTCCGGTCTCTGCATCGTCATCCTGGCAATCGTCCTCGACCGTCTGTTCCGCTCATCCGATGAAGGAGAAGGCGCATGACAGACGCCGTCGTTTTCAAGAATGTCGACATCATCTTCGGCAAGAATCCGCAGGCCGCACTCGAGATGGTGGACCAGGGCAAGAGCCGCGATGAGATCGGCGCCGCCACCGGTCTCGTTCTCGGCGTCGCGGGCGCCTCACTGTCGATCCATGAAGGCGAAATCCTCGTGCTGATGGGGCTGTCCGGTTCCGGAAAATCGACCCTGCTCAGGGCGGTCAACGGTCTTGCTCCGGTGGTCCGGGGGGAGGTCGAGGTCAAGACGGGGGGCGGGTCGCTCAACCCCTATCGCTGCAATGCCAAGGCCCTGCGCGACTTCCGCATGCACACCGTCTCCATGGTGTTCCAGCAATTCGCGCTTCTGCCCTGGCGGTCGGTAGCCGACAATGTCGGATTCGGCCTCGAACTTGCCGGCGTTCCTGATGCCGAGCGCAAGAAGCGCGTCGGCGAGCAGCTCGAACTCGTCAACCTCACCAAGTGGGCGGATCGCAAGGTGAACGAACTTTCGGGCGGCATGCAGCAACGTGTCGGCCTCGCCCGGGCCTTTGCGACCGGCGCTCCGATCCTGCTCATGGACGAGCCGTTCTCGGCGCTCGACCCGCTGATCCGCACGCGCCTCCAGGACGAGCTGCTCGAATTCCAGCGGCGGCTTAAGAAGACGATCGTTTTCGTCAGCCACGATCTCGACGAGGCCTTCCGCATCGGCAATCGCATCGCCATCATGGAAGGCGGGCGGATCATCCAGTGCGGCACCCCGCAAGAGATCGTGAAGAACCCGGCCAACCAGTACGTGGCTGACTTCGTCCAGCACATGAACCCGATTACCATGCTGACGGCGAAAGACGTGATGCAGACGGGCGTCGAGAGAGCAAATGCGAACGCTGGCGTGACGGCCACCGCCAAGCCGACGACGCCACTGATCGACATCCTCGATGCCATGTCGCGCCAGCCGGGCAGCATCGGTGTCGTCGACAATGGCGCGGTCGTCGGTACGATCGATGCCCAGAATATCGTCGAAGGGCTTACTCGCCATCGCAGCAGGGAATGACGCGGGCAAGCATCCGTCAAAAGGCCTGGAGCTGCCGCTCCGGGCCTTTTATTTTTGGTGGGGACAACCGGCGGCAAGGGAGGCCAGCCATGAGCGAGAAACCCAATGTTCTGCGCGAGACGGATGACGAGGCACGCAAGCTTGCCCGGATCCTGCTCCGATCGGCGAAAAGCGGCGCCCTTGGAGCGATCGAGCCCGGCAGCGGCGGCTTCCCCTTCGTCAGCCGCGTGCTGATCGGCATCGACATCGACGGAGCGGCGGTGATTCTCGTCTCGCGGCTTTCGACGCACACCCAGGCGCTGATTGCCGACAATCGCGCGTCGCTGTTGACGGGCGAACCGGGACGCGGCGATCCCTTGGCCCATCCGCGCCTCACCCTCCAGTGCGAGGCGAAACAGGTTCAGCGCGATTCGGCGGACCACGCCCGCATCCGAGAGCGCTTCTTGCGGCGCCATCCTAAGGCGAGCCTCTATGCCGATTTTGCGGATTTCAGCTTCTTCCGCCTTAAGCCGCTCCGCGCGAGCCTCAATGGCGGCTTCGGGCGCGCCTATGCGCTGACGGCCGAAGATTTTGCCATCTCCTCGCCAGCCGCGACGGCGCTTGTCGATATGGAAGCAAGCGCGATCGAGCACATGAATGCCGATCATCCCGACGCCGTGAAGCACTATGCAAAGGTCCATTGTCGGGCTCGCGACGGCGACTGGAAGATCGTCGGGATTGATTCGGCGGGGCTCGATCTTTCCGATGGCGAATCGCTGAAACGTGTGGAGTTCGAGAAATCCATTGAGGACACGGCCGAGTTGCGGCCGCTCTTGAAAAAACTTTACCGCTAAATGGCGTTTAGCTACCCCCATTTCTTGCAGTGGGTGGTTGCCCTTTTATGCATCACGTCTAATTATCGTGCTTCGTCAAAGATAACTACGTGTGATGTAATCTTCGCATGGAGCACGCGATGCAGCCTCTTTCGCCTGAAAAACATGGGGAAGCCGAAATAGCGGCCGGTTTCCTTTCTGCCATGGCAAATCCGAAACGCCTCCTCATCCTCGACTCGTTGGTCAAGGAAGAGATGGCGGTAGGCGCATTGGCCAACAAGGTCGGATTGAGCCAGTCGGCTCTTTCCCAACACCTTTCGAAGCTGCGAGCCCAGAATCTGGTCAGCACCCGTCGCGACGCACAGACGATCTACTATTCAAGTTCCTCCGACGCCGTCATGAAGATTTTGGGCGCACTTGCAGAGATCTACGGCGACGTCGCTGCGGTGGAAGAAAAGCCACTCATCCGCAAATTGGCGTAACCTCCCTAAACGCCACACCGCACGTAACCTCAGAAGCCCCGACGAGCAATCGCGGGGCTTATATTTTTGTGTGGGGCGCGAGCTTCGCTGAGAAATCCATGCCCAAGTCAAAGAATATTGGACACCCGCCCGTGCCGCCTTCCGGCCATCGCTGACCTTGGCGCGGTTTCGTGCTAAACGGTCGCGCTATGAATCACGCGGGTGAAATTCTCATCCTCACCGGACCGCCCGGGTCTGGAAAGACGACGACAGCGCAGGCGCTTGCCAGAGGATCTGGATCGTCGAAGGTCCATCTTCACTGCGATGATTTCTGGCATTTCATCAAGAACGGAGCCATCCCACCCTATCTGCCTGAAGCCCATGAACAAAACATCGTTGTCGTCGACGCCTTGACGAAGGTAGCCGCAGCCTATGCCGACGGCCGTTATTTTGTCATTGTGGACGGCATTGTCGGACCATGGTTCTTGGAACCATTCCGGAAACTCACGGCGCCGCTGCACTACGTCGTTCTACGTCCACCGCTCGATGTCGCCATCCGACGCTGCCAGGAGCGTGGTGGGGACACGCTGACCGACCCCGGTCCAATCGCGGCACTTCATCAACAGCTTTCATCGCTGGGCGCACTTGAGCGGCATGTCCTGCCAACCGATGGCCACACTCGGGAAGACACTCTGAGCGCGGTGATCGAGGCCGTGAACAGCGGATGTTTTCGCCTGCTGGCATAATAAATTCGCGATTTCAGACGACCCCAGGATCGATTTCCGCCACCGAAATCGCAAGATTGGGGGTGCGAGACGCGAGAACGCGCAGGCTTGACGCCTATGGGCCCGCTGATAGTTTGACCAATGGGTAAAAGAATCCGGCTGGCCAGCCGCTTGCTGCCGGCAATCAAGATCCGCCGAGGAGAACCGGACATGTCGAACCGCCTGAACACCACGCCGAACGACCTTAGCGCCTTCTGGATGCCGTTCACGGCCAACCGGCAGTTCAAGAAGGAACCGCGCCTCTTCGTCGGCGCCAAGGACATGTACTACACGACCCATGACGGGCGGACCGTGCTCGACGGGACGGCGGGCCTCTGGTGTGTCAATGCCGGACATTGTCGGCCGAAAATAACCGAGGCAATCCGCGAGCAGGCGGGTGAACTCGACTACGCGCCGGCCTTCCAGCTCGGCCACCCGAAAGCCTTCGAACTTGCCAACCGGCTCGTCGATATCGCGCCGGAAGGCCTGAACCATGTTCTCTATACCAATTCCGGCTCCGAATCGGTCGACACGGCGCTCAAGGTGGCGCTCGCCTATCACCGCGCCAAAGGCGACGGCTCCCGCTTCCGTCTGATCGGCCGCGAGCGCGGCTATCATGGCGTCAATTTCGGCGGCATTTCGGTCGGCGGCATCGTCGCCAACCGCAAGATGTTCGGGACGCTGCTGACCGGTGTCGATCATCTTCCCCACACGCACCTGCCCGGGAAGAACGCCTTTACCCGCGGCGAACCGGAGCACGGTGCGGACCTTGCAGGCGAGCTGGAGCGCATCATTGCACTCCACGACGCCTCGACGATCGCCGCGGTCATCGTCGAACCCGTCGCAGGCTCGACTGGCGTGCTTATCCCGCCCAAGGGCTATCTCCAGAAGCTGCGCGAGATCTGCACGAAGCACGGCATCCTGTTGATCTTCGACGAGGTCATCACTGGCTACGGTCGTCTCGGCACCCCCTTTGCCGCTCAATACTTCGACGTCAAGCCGGATATCATCACCACCGCCAAGGGGCTCACCAATGGCGTCATCCCGATGGGCGCGGTGTTTGTCACCTCGGAGATCCACGACGCCTTCATGACCGGGCCGGAGCACCTGATCGAGTTCTTCCACGGCTACACCTATTCCGGCAATCCGATTGCCTCGGCCGCGGCGCTCGGCACGCTCGACACCTACAAAGAAGAAGGATTGCTCACGCGCGCCGCCGAGCTGGCACCCTACTGGGAAGAGCAATTGCATTCCCTGAAGGACTGCCCGTACGTCATCGATATCCGCAATATCGGCCTGATCGGCGCGATCGAGCTCCAGCCGATTGCCGGAGAACCGACGAAGCGTGCCTTCTCCGCCTTCCTCAAAGCCTATGAGAAAGGCCTCCTCATCCGCACCACCGGCGACATCATCGCACTGTCGCCGCCGCTGATCATCGCGAAGCAAGAGATCGACGAGCTCTTCGACAAGCTGCGCGGCGTTCTGAAAGACAACATCTGATACCAACGACGTCCAGCGGATCGCCAGACCCGGTTTCGCAATCCATGGCCCTTTCCCCGTCTGTGGGGAGAGGGTTATTGTCATGAATCAATGTGGAAAGCGGAGTGAGCTCATGACGCAAGCGCTGGAACGTCTCATCGATCATGGCGTTGGCCGCAAGCCGGCGGACATCGTGCTCAAGGGCGGGCGGTTCTTCGATCTCGTTACCGGCGAGCTCGTCGCCTCGGACATCGCCATTTCGGGCAACCGCATTGTCGGCACCTGCGGCGACTATCAGGGCCTGGAGGAGATCGATGTTGCCGGCCGCATCGTCGTGCCCGGCCTCATCGACACGCATCTGCACATCGAATCCTCGCTCGTGACGCCACACGAATTCGACCGGTGCGTCCTGCCGCTCGGCATCACCACCGCCATCTGCGATCCGCATGAGATCGCCAACGTCCTCGGCACCGAGGGCATTCAGTTTTTCCTCGATTCGGCGATGGAGACGATCATGGACATCCGTGTCCAGCTCTCCTCCTGCGTACCGGCCACCCATCTCGAAACCGCCGGCGCCGACCTCCCGGTCGAGCGGCTTGTGCCCTTCCGTCACCATCCAAAGGTGATCGGTCTCGCCGAATTCATGAATTTCCCCGGCGTCGTGCATAAGGACGCGATCTGTCTCGCCAAACTTGACGCCTTCCAGGGCGGCCACATCGACGGCCACGCGCCGCTTCTGCGCGGCAATGAGCTGAATGGCTACCTCGCCGCTGGCATCCGCACCGACCACGAATGCACGACAGCCGAGGAGGCGCTCGAAAAGATCCGCAAGGGCATGCATATCCTCGTGCGCGAGGGGTCCGTTTCCAAGGACTTGCAGGCGCTGATGCCGATCATCACCGAACGCTTGTCACCCTTCCTGGCGCTCTGCACGGATGACCGCAATCCGCTCGACATTGCCGAACAGGGCCATCTCGACCACATGATCCGCGCGGCGATCGCTGCCGGGGTCGAGCCGCTCGCAATCTATCGCGCCGCTTCGATCTCGGCTGCCCGGGCCTTCGGCCTCAGCGACCGCGGCCTCGTCGCCCCCGGCTGGCGCGCCGACCTCGTCGTCGTCGACAGCCTGGAGAATTGCAAGGCGCAATTGGTGTTTTCCGCTGGACGGCGAGTGACCGACCAGCTCTTCGCACAGCGCAAACCTGTCGAGCCGGTGGGGCTCGACAGTGTCAGGGCCGGCGAGGTCAAGGCCGCCGACTTCGGTGTCCCCTATAGCGAAGGCGAGACATCGGTGATCGGCGTGCTGCCGGGCAAGATCATCACCGCGCACCGCCGCTACCGACTGCCCACTGAAGGCAATCAGACCGGTGTCGACCTCGACCGCGACATCATCAAGGTCGCCGTCATCGAGCGCCACGGCATCAACGGCAACCACGCCAACGGCTTCGTCCAGGGCTTCGGGCTGAAAAAGGGCGCGATCGCCTCCACCGTCGGCCATGACAGCCACAACATCTGCGTCGTCGGGGTCAACGAGGAGGACATGGCGCTCGCCGCCAACCGCCTTGGCGAAATCAAGGGCGGCTTCGTCGTCGTCGAAGACGGCAATGTATTGGGCGAGATCGCGCTGCCGGTCGCCGGCCTGATGAGTCTCGAACCTTATGAGAGGGTGCGCGACATTCTCCACCACCTACGCCAGGCGGCCTTCGCGCTCGGGGCTACACTGGAAGAACCCTTCCTGCAGCTCGCCTTCCTGCCACTGCCGGTGATCCCGCATCTGAAGATCTCCGATCGGGGCCTGGTGGACGTCGACAAGTTCGCGCTGATCGGTTGAGGGTTATCCGCCTCTGGCGGCCCTCGTCCGGCTTCACCGACCTGCTCCGTTGCTATCCTACCTTTTCGGCTGCTGTCCTCAGACTGGAGCGAACGAGCACTGCCGGTGCCCTCTCCTCCGTCGTCCTCGGTCGTAAGCTATGCTACCGCAAGCTTCCGCAAAACACATCGAGTCCTTCGAGCTTGACCACATTGTCGGCAAAGGCGGGCGCAAAGCCGGGCATGGGCAGCGCTTCGGCGACGATCGTGTCGGATGACAGGTGCACGGTCTGCGGTTTGCTTGTCAGATTGAAGACGAACAGCAGGCGCTGCCCTCCCTTCTTTCTGACGAAGGCAAGAACGTCACGGTTCGAGGCGAGGAATGCCATCTCGCCATCGACGAGGGTTGCATGTGCCCGGCGGAAAGCAAGCGTGCTGCGATAATGTTCGAGCACCGAACCGGGAACGCCCTCCTGCGCATCGACCGCCAGCAACCGATGGTCCTCGCGCACCGGCAGCCACGGAATGCCCGTGGAAAAGCCGGCATTCGCGCGCCCACTCTCCCAGACCATCGGAGTACGGCAACCATCGCGCCCCTTGAAGGCCGGCCAGAAGCGGATGCCGTAGGGATCGCGCAATTCCTCAAGCGCAAGCTCGGCCTCGGGCAACCCCAGTTCTTCGCCCTGATAGAGGCAGATCGAGCCGCGTAAGCTGGCGAGCAGCGAAATGGCAAGTTTCGCGACCCGCTCCCGGTCGGCCCCGAGCGGCGCGAAACGGCTGGCGTGACGCATCACGTCATGGTTGGAAAAAGCCCAGCACACCCAGCCATCGGTGACGATCGTCTGGAAATTCTCGACGCAACGGCGGAAATGGCTTGCCGTGAAGGTCGGTCCGAGAAGGTCGAACGTATAGCACATGTGCAGCTTGTCGCCGCCGCTGGTATAGGCTGCCACGGTCCTCAGCGACCGGGCGCCGTCGCCGACCTCGCCCACGGTGGCGCGACCGCCATATTCGTCGAGCAGCGCCCGCAGGCGCCGGAGGAAACCGATGTTCTCCGACTGGCTCTTGTCGTAAAGGTGATTCTGCATGCCGTAAGGATTGACGTCCGGCGCGTCGCTGCTCGTCGCTTCCGGATCCGGCACGAGCGGCGGATTGTCGCGCAGATGCCCGTCATGGAAATAGTAGTTTACCGTGTCGAGCCGGAAGCCGTCGACGCCGCGGTCGAGCCAGAAGCGGACGGTCGCAAGCACGGCCTCCTGGACCTCCGGATTATGGAAATTGAGGTCCGGCTGCGAGGTCAGGAAGTTGTGCATGTAATATTGTCTGCGCACGCCATCCCATTCCCAGGCCGGGCCGCCGAAAACCGAAAGCCAGTTGTTCGGTGCCGTTCCGTCCGGCTTCGGATCGGCCCAGACATACCAGTCCGCCTTCGGATTGCTCCGGCTCGCGCGGCTTTCGACGAACCAGGGGTGCCGGTCGGAGGTATGCGAGATCACCTGGTCGATGATCACCTTCAGCCCGAGCCGGTGCGCCTCCGCCATCATCTCGTCGAAATCGTCCAGCGTGCCGAACATAGGATCGACATCGCAGTAATCGGAGACGTCATAGCCCATGTCGGTCTGCGGCGAGGTGAAGAAGGGCGAGAGCCATATCGCGTCGACGCCGAGCGAAGCGATATGGGGAAGGCGACTCGTGACGCCGCGAAGATCGCCGATGCCGTCGCCGTCCGTGTCCTGAAATGAACGCGGATAGACCTGGTAGATCACCGCGCCGCGCCACCAATCGTCGCCGGACCTCGTTGTTATTGCCATTCACATTTCCTCGCTGACGCAATCCGTTCGAGATGTATCTTCCTGCACCCTACAGCGCCGCGCGTCTTATCAGACGCGCAAAGGTCGCTGTAGCACTTTGAAACGCTGCATGTCTTTGTCCTTAAATCGAGCTCGATTTAAGGAGACATGCAGTAGGAGTAAACGGTAGCCGCAACATTCGCTTGCCCCGCCGGCGGCGCTTCGCTAACCCATTCGGTGCGAATCATCGGAGAGGGAGGGGTGAATGGCGGGCAGGATGCTTTCGATCGGCGAGTGCATGGTCGAAATGATGCAGACGGGCGGAGACATGTTGCGCAAGGGTTACGCCGGCGACACCTTCAATACCGCCTATTACGCCCGCCTCTTCCTGCCGACGGATTGGACCGTCGATTATTTCACGGCAGTCGGCACCGATATTGTTTCGAACGAGTTGCTTGGCTTCATGGAGAGCACCGGTGTCGGCACTGGCCATATTGCCCGGATCGAGGGCCGCATGCCCGGGCTCTACATGATCCACCTGAAGAACGGCGAGCGCAGCTTCTCCTATTGGCGCTCCACCTCCGCCGCCAGGCTTCTTGCCGATGACCCCGACCGGCTGCGGACCGCGATCGAGGCCGCCGAGATCGCCTTCTTCTCCGGCATCACGCTTGCGATCCTTTCGCCCGATGCCGCCGAGACGCTGCTGGCGGAACTGCGGCGGGCGAAGGCCGGCGGCAAGCGCGTCGTCTTCGATCCGAACATCCGGCCCCGCCTGTGGGACAGCGCGAAACGGATGCGCGCGACGATCGAGGCCGGCGCCCGGGCAGCGACAATCGTTCTCCCAAGCTATGACGACGAGGCGGCGCATTTCGGCGATGCCTCCGTCGAGACGACGATCGAGCGCTACCGCGCTCTCGGTGTCGCGGACGTTGCCGTCAAGAACGGCGCCGACGGCATCACGCTGCAGTTCGGCAGCGGAACGCGCCTCCACGTTCCCGCGGAGCCTGTTTCCGAAATCGTCGACACCACCAGCGCCGGCGACAGCTTCAACGGTTCATTCCTCGCTCGCCTCGCTCTTGGCGAGAGCCCGGCCGATGCCGCCGCCTTCGCCGCCCGCGTCGCCGCCGCGGTCATCGGCCATCACGGGGCGCTGGTAGCGCGGGAGACTCTGATGGCAGACGGTATTCTTTAACGGCAGAAGAGGAATTTTGCCCCTCACCGTAGCCCTCTCCCACGCTCGCGGGGAGAAGGTGGCCGGTCCACCCAAGCCGGACGAGGGGCCAAAGCCGCCTCCGCCGCCACCTCACCGCCTCTTGCGCGCCTTCGATTCGTATGGATTGTCCGAGGCGCGGAAATGGACGCGGATCGGCACGCCGGGCATGTCGAAATCCTTGCGCAGGCCGTTGACGAGGTAGCGCACATAGGATTCCGGCACCGCCTCGGGGCGGGTACAGGAGATCATGAAACCGGGGGGGCGCGCCTTCACCTGGGTCATGTATTTGAGCTTCAGCCGGCGGCCGGAGACGGCGGGCGGCGGGTGTTGCACCTGCTGCGTTTCCAGCCAGCGATTGAGGCGAGCGGTCGAGATGCGGCGGTTCCAGACCTTGTCCGTTTCGATGATCGCCTGCATCAGCCGGTCGAGCCCGTAGCCCGTATGGCCGGAGATCGGCACCGCGCGGATGCCGCGGGCCTGCGGCAGGAGCCGCTCGGTCTTTTCGCGCAAGTCGGCCAGCACCGCCTGCCAATCCTCGACCAGATCCCACTTGTTGAAGGCAAGCACCGCCGCCCGCCCCTCGCGCAGGACCAGATCGACGATCTGCAGGTCCTGCTTCTCGAATGGAATTGTCGCGTCGAAGACGATGACTACCGTTTCGGCGAAACGGATGGCACGGAGCGCGTCGGCAACGGAAAGCTTTTCGAGCTTCTCCTGGACCTTCGCCTTGCGGCGCATGCCGGCCGTGTCGAACATCTTGATCGTGCGGTCGCGCCATTGCCACTCGACCGAAATCGAATCGCGGGTAATCCCCGCTTCCGGGCCCGTCAGGAGCCGGTCTTCGCCAAGGAAGCGGTTGATCAGCGTCGACTTGCCGGCGTTCGGTCGGCCGACGATCGCAACGCGCAGGGGCTTCGTTTCATCGTAGGCAGGCTCGGCCTCTTCCTCTTCCGCGCTCTCGCCCACCTCGGCCGGCCGGACATCGACATCGGTCACGGCGACGTCCTCGGCAGGCGGAAAAGCCCTCTCCTCGCCGAGTGCGGCGACGATCGCATCGCGCAGGTCGAGCATGCCCTGCCCATGCTCGGCCGAGATCGGGCATGGTTCGCCGAGGCCGAGGGTGAAGGCATCGTAGAAGCCGCCTTCCGAGCCGCGCGCCTCGGCCTTATTGGCGACGACGATGACCGGCTTCCCGCGGCGGCGCAGCATTTCGGCGAGCGTCTCGTCGGCGGGCGTCAGCCCGGCCTTGGCGTCGATGACGAAGAGCGACAAATCCGCCTCGTCGATCGCGGTTTCGGTCTGCGCCCACATCCGCCCCTGAAGACTGTCTGGCGCCGACTGTTCGAGGCCGGCCGTGTCGATGATGCGGAACTTCAAATCGACGAGCTTGGCGTCGCCCGGTCGACGGTCACGCGTAACGCCCGGCGTATCGTCGACAAGCGCCAGCTTCTTGCCAACCAGCCGGTTGAACAAGGTGGACTTACCGACATTGGGGCGGCCGACGATCGCGACGGTGAAACTCATCCTCTAGTGCCTCAAGCCTTGCCGCTGGCGGCGATCACGTCGAGCAGCATCTGCGCCCGGTTCGCGACACCGCGCGGGCTCTCGGTGTCGTCGGCGATCTGCTGAAACCACCCCTTCGCCTTTGCGTAGTCGCCCGCCTTGTAAGCGGCAAGCCCGAGCGCCTCGCGGGCGGAATGGCGCATGGCGTTCTGCGGCACGGCCAGCTGCTCGACCTCGGCGGAAACCTGTTCATAACCTCCGCCATCGATCAGCAGATAGGCCGCGCGCAGCCTTGCGGCGTCGCGCAGCGCTGCCGGAATACGGCTGTCCTTGCCGATTTCGGAAAACGCCGCTGCAGCCGCTTCGGTTTCACCCTTCTCGGCCTGCAGCGTCGCCGACCGCAGGCGCGCGAGAACCGGATAGGAGCCATAGCCTTCCTGTTCCAGCTTGTTCAATTCCGCCAAAGCTTCCTCGGACTTATTCTGCTTGGCGAGATCGAGCGCCGCCAGGAAGGCATCGCCCGATTGCGACGATGAACTCTCCTGCCAATAATCGTAGCCGACCTTGCCGATGGTGCCGAGAACGATCAAGGCGGCAAGCCCGATGATGAGCCCGCCAAACCGCGCCCAGATGGCTTTCATCTGGTCCGAACGGAGTTCTTCATTGACCTCGCGGATAAAGCTGTCGTCTTGGTTCGCCATGTCCCGTCCCGGCTGCCCGGCCTTTTCAGCTAGTTTAGTTCTGGAGCGGGAACGCGCGGGATCGCCGCGCGGTCATTCTCGGTGCCGCTCCAGGAATTGTGCGCCTTCTACCCGATTTTGCGTCGCTTGTAAGGGGGAGAACGTCAATTACCCGACGGTGATCGGCGAGACGCCGATCACGAGCTCGTGCAGCCTCCAGACGATCACGCCGTAGAGCGCCGCCCCGAGGACCGCCGCCGCAAGATCATAGCGGTAGGAGACGAAGGCCGGATTGGCGATCTCGCCGGCGCGCCAGCGCTTCTTCATCGAGATGCGCAGGATCACGCCCCAGGCGAGAAAGGCGCCGAACAGCAGGACGGACGCAGTCTCGCCATTGGCGACGAGATGCGCAAGCGCCCAGATCTTGATCGCCAGAATTGCCGGATGCTTGGTCGCCGCGCGGATCTTGCCGGGCGGCAGGAAGGCGGCGACGAGACAGATCGACGCGATCAGCATCAGCGCCAGCGCTATATGAGCCATGAAGACCGGCGGCGTGTAGAGCATTCCGGTCGTGGCGCGGGCCTGATCGAAGCCGATCGCGATCAGCGCCAGACCGACGACGGAGGCGATGCCGTGGATCGCCCGCCAGCTTGCGGCGCCGCTTCGCTTGATCACCGCCGCGCGGACGCCCGGAGCGAAGCTGCGCACGAGGTGGATGCCCAGGAAAACAACGATACCAAGAACCAGAAGCGCCATGTCTCACCCGATATGAGGAATTCGGCAGGGAGCGGTGCGCGCCACCCGCTTCAACCATTTGTTTACCATCGCATAGCGGGATCCCCCGCGAAATTCCAGACGGATCAAAGGATTGCCGTATTGTTGACGAAGGGAAGTCGGCGAACAAATCGTCGCACTCGCTGATTCTTTCCAGAAAATCCGTATGTCCCGCAAAATCTTCGCGTTCTCCCTTTGCCTTTTTCCCACGCTTGCGCTGGCCGAGCCGCCGTCGGCCGGGAACGAAAAGGAAAACAAGCAGCTCGTCATTATCTCGTTCGACGGCGCCCACGACAATGCGCTCTGGGAGAAGAGCCTTGCCATGGCCAAGCGCACCGGAGCGCACTTTACCTATTTTCTTTCCTGCACCTTCCTGATGACGAAGGCCGATGGGAAGAAGGGCTATCAGGCACCGGGCCAGAAGCCGGGCCGCTCAAACGTCGGCTATGCCCAGGACCGCGCGGAGATTGCCGTACGCGCCGGCCATATCTGGCGCGCCCATCTCGAAGGCCACGACATCGGCAGCCATGCCTGCGGCCATTTCGACGGCCAGGGGTGGAGCGAGGCCGACTGGAGAAGCGAATTTTCATCCTTCCGCACGGCGCTCGTCGACGCCTGGAAGAACGCCGGCAAGGCGCAGGCCGAACCGGAAGGATGGGCGCACTTCGCCCGAACCGGCATTACGGGGTTCCGTGCGCCTTACCTGTCGTTGAGCGCCGGCTTGATGCCGGCGGTCAAGGCCTTCGGCTTCACTTATGATGCAAGCCTCGTCACCAAGGGGCCCGGCTGGCCGAAATCCGAGGACGGTCTGCCCCGCTTCGGGCTGCCGCTCATCCCCGAGGGGCCGTCGCACCGGCCGGTGATCGGCATGGATTACAATCTCTTCATCCGCCATTCGATGGGGATCGAAAACAAAAAGGACAGCGCCCGCTTCGAGGAACGCACGTTGGAAGCCTATCGCGATGCCTTTGCCAGGGAATATGGCGGCGAGCGCATCCCATTGCAGCTCGGCTTCCATTTCGTCGAAATGAACGGCGGCGCCTATTGGCGGGCGCTCGACCGGTTCCTGACCGAGACCTGCAGCAAACCGGACGTTGCCTGCGTCAGCTATACGGAGGCGCTACCGCTGATCGAGAGCGCGAGAAAGAAGGCGGATAGCTCCGCCTTCTGATGACCCGGTGGTTACAGCGCCAACTCTTCCTTGCCGCCGGCGTCGATGAACTCTCGATCGATCTCCGGCAGCGGCTCCTCATAGAGGATCGCTTCGAAGGCGCGCAGGCGCTTGTAGATCGAAAGCAGCTCGACGATCGTCGTCCAGGAATTGACGAGATACTGGAACGATTCGCGCACCTGGCCGAAAACGTTCAGAATCTGGGTCATGACGCCAAGCGTCAGCTTTCCGGCCACGATCGCCGGCACCAGCACGAAAGTGCCGTACAGGTTGTCGGCCTGCAGGTAGAATATGCGTGCGATGTTGAAATACATGTAATGGAAATAGAGGCGGAAATAGTTTCTGCGCACGTTTTCGAAAAGCTCGGCAAGCGTCAGCGGATCGGCGCGATCTGCATGATCTTCGCCGTAGACGAGCTCCTTGCGATAAGCCGCTTCGACGCGCTGGTTTCGAAATTCCAGGCCCGGAAGCTTGATGCCGACGAGGGCAAGGAAAACCGTCCCGAAGATCGACCAGCTGATCGCGGCCCAGACCAGCGCATGGGGCACTTCACCGACGACCGGCAGTACATTGACCTGCTCGGAGAACTTGAGGAGCACCGGGAGGAAGGCAATCAGCGTCATGATCGAACTGACGAGACCGACACCGAGCCGCTCGACCGTCGACGAGAAGCGCATCGTATCTTCCTGAACGCGCTGAGACGCGCCCTCAATATGGCGCAGCCGCGACCAATGTGAGACGTAATACTCGTTCATCGCGGTCCGCCAGCGGAAGATGTAGTGGCTGACGAAGAAAAGATTGAGCACGCCGACGGTCACCGCCACGAAGGCGATGCCGGCAAAGCCGATCATCCCGGTATAGAGCTGCTCGGCGGTCACGGGAGCCGTCCTGGCAAGCGCTTCCTGGATCAGGTTGTAGAAGGGGCCGTACCAGGCATTGATGGCGACGCTGACCTGGACCGAGAAATAGGTGTTGAAGATAATCAGCGCCGACCCGAGGATCGACCAGGTTTGCCATCTGTGTGGCGCGTAGGCGAACCAAAAGGCGGAAAACAGGACGACAACAGCCAGATAGTAGATATAGAACCAGAGGAACGGAGCCGACCAGAAAACCGATACGCCGATGACCGGTTCCACCCCCTCGGGAAGCGGCGGCAAGCCGACCACCGCACCGAAATCGCGGCCTCCGAAGTACCAGAGGAGGATGGCGAATAGTGACCAGGCGACTACGGAGATGAAGAACAGCTTCGGTTTGGGAAAGAAGGATTGGAACAAGGGACGGCACTCTCGTTTTTCTCGGAGGTCAACGACTTACCTCCTGATGCGCCGAAACTAGGGCAATTCGTGTGCATCAACAATTCGACAATGCGAATGTTAACGTTATTTCACGTAGCGGCGCCCGGAGTCCGCCTTGGCGCCGTCAGAACCGCCGGGCGGCGAGCGCGGCCTTGACCCCGCGCGTTTCCAGCATCGTGACAGCGCTGCAACCGAGGAGCACGATGGCGGCGACCAATGTCGGCAGGGTATAACTCTCGGTCCGTTCGGCCATCCAGCCGGCAATCAACGGCCCGACGATCTGCCCGATGCCGAAGGCGGCAGTCATGAAGGAGAGCGCCCGGCGCGGACTTTCGGGCGCGAGCCGGCGTCCGATCTGCAGGCCGTAGGCCGTGATCATCATGAAGGTCGCGCCGAGCATCAGTCCGCCGAAGAGCGGTGCGAAGGGCAGGGGAAGAGAGACGGCCAGCACGAGGCCGATTGCCTCGACCAGGAGGCCGATCGCGTAGACGCCCACCTCACCGAAGCGTGGCACGGCGTAGCGCCAAAGATGCACCGACAGCGCCGCACTGACGCCTGTCAGCAGCCAGGCGAGAAATTCAATGCCGTGACCGCCGCCTGGATTGCGCGCCATGGCGACGAGAAAAGTGGCGGTGATCACATAACCAAAACCGAAGAAGCCGTAGGTGAGTATCATCATCTTCAGCGGCCGCGTCCAGATCAGCGGCTCTTCCGGGCGACTGCTCTCGACGTGGTGGCCGGCCGGCAGCAGCATCGCGACGAGAGCGGTGCCCGCGAGCGCAATGATCGCGCCCGTCAACCAATCTCCTTGCGAGGTGGAGAGGCCGGAAACACCGGCAAGCGGTGCTGCCCAGACCGAAACGGACGAAAGTGCGATGCCAAGTCCGACCCCTCCGAAATGCACCGACGGCACCAGTTCCGACCTGCCGGCGAGCCCCTGCCCTAACACGATCCCGGACACGAAAATCATGGCGAAGGCGCTTGCGAGGCCCGCAAGGAAACGGATGGCACAATAGGCGGGAACCGACGTGCCGAACCCCATCGCGGCAAGCAGCAGCGCCGTCGTCACGAGCGCCGCAAGCCCGAGCCGCCGCTCGTGTCCGTGGGCCCAGCCATAGGCCGCCAGCACGGCGCCCGCGAGATAGCCGACGAAATTCGCCGAAGCGATCAGCCCGGCATCTGCCGGGGAAATGCCTATATCGGCCATCATCGCCGGCAAGATCGGTGTATAGGAGAAACGGCCGAAACCCATCGCCACTGCCATGGCGACAGCGCCGGCGATGGCTGTGGCCGCAAGGCGGCCGTTGGAAACGGCACGCGCAGGACCGCCTGTATCACAGGTGGCGGCTTGCCCGGACCGGGCGTCCTCGCTGTGCGGCAGTCTCTGGTGCGTGCTCATGCCCTGTTATTGCATTGCAATAACAGGGCGACAAATCAGTATAATTGAACACCTCATCGAAGAAGTCGAACGTTCGCCAAGCTCATCCCGGCAGCGTCACCACCAGCGGCCCGCCCTTGGTGACGACGACCGTGTGTTCGTACTGCACCGTCGGGGCGCGCGGTTCGCTGTAGAGCGTCCAGTCGTCGTCTCCGCCCTCGGCCCAATGTGCTCCCATCGACAGGAACGGTTCGACCGTGAACACCATGCCTTCGGTCATCCGCCGCCGTTCGGACGGGTCGGGCCATGTGGCAATCTCGCCGGGCTCCTCGTGCAGCGAGCGACCGATACCGTGGCTCGCCAGATTGGTGACCAGCGAATAGCGGTTCTTGCGGGCGAAGTCGCCGATAGCGTTGCCGATGGCCGCGAGCGGCTGGTTTGGCCGCACCTGCTTGAGCCCCATCCACATGGCCCGCTTGCCGTCACGGCAGAGACGATCGATCGCGGCCGTCACCGGCGGCACCGGGAAGGACGCCCCCGTATCGGCGAAGAGACCGTCCTTTTCGGCGGAAACGTCGATATTGACGAGGTCGCCGGCCTGGATCACCCGGCTACCCGGAATGCCATGCGCGATTTCCTCGTTGACGCTGATGCAGGTGGCGCCCGGAAACCTGTAGCAGAGCTCCGGGGCCGAGCGCGCGCCCGCATCCTCCAACACCTTGCGGCCGATCGCATCGAGCTCCGCCGTGGTGATACCTGGCTTGAGCGCGTTGCCCATCGCTTGCAGCGCATTGGCACAGATACGGCCGATTTCCTTCAGCCGCTCGAGGTCTTCGTCGTTGTTGAGGGTCATGGTGTCTCGCTTTCGCGGCGACATGTAGCGTCTGGGTGCGGCTTATGCCAGTGCCGACAAAAACCCTCAGGAGCCGGATGCCTGCTGGCGCCCTTCCGCGAGCATCTCCCGAACCATCGGCGCGACCTTGGTTCCGTAAAGCTCGATACCGTGCATGATCTGGTCGTGCGGCATAGGCCCGATCGCCATCTGGAGGAGGAAGCGGTCGTTGTGGAAAAGCCTTTGATGCGCAACGATCTTACGGGCGACCGACTCCGGATCGCCGAGGAAGAGATTGCCGGTCGGACTGCGTGCCTGGTCAAAATGCGCGCGGTTCGTCGGTCCCCAGCCGCGTTCGCGGCCAATGCGGTTCATTACCTCGGCCTGCGGTCCATAGAACTGATCGGCGGCCTCTTCCGTCGTGTCGGCGATAAAACCGTGAACATTGATGCTCGTCTTCAGCTTGTGCGGATCCTGACCCGCGCGCCGGGCGGCCTCGCGGTAAAGATCGAAGAGCGGTGCGAAGCGCCGAGGTTCGCCGCCGATGATTGCAAGCGCCATCGGCAGGCCCAACGCGCCGGCACGCGCGACCGACTGCGGCGTACCGCCGACGGCGATCCATAACGGCAGCGGGTTCTTAAGCGGCCGTGGATAGACGCCGCGATCGTTGATCGCCGGCCGCATCTCGCCCGCCCAGGTGACCTTCTCGCTTTCTCGGATCGCTAGCAGCAGGTCCAGCTTCTCGACAAAGAGCTGGTCGTAATCATCAAGCGACTGCCCGAAAAGGGGGAAGGATTCGATGAAGGAGCCGCGCCCGGCCATGATCTCGGCCCGGCCGTTCGAGAGAAGATCGAGGGTTGCGAACTGCTGAAAGACGCGCACCGGGTCGTCGGAACTCAGCACAGTCACTGCGCTCGTCAGGCGGATACGGCTGGTGCGCGCCGCCGCTGCCGCAAGCACGACCGCCGGCGCGGACACCGCATAGTCAGGACGGTGGTGCTCGCCAAGCCCGAAGACATCCAGGCCGACCTGGTCCGCGAGCTCGATCTCCTCGAGGAGATGAGCCAGCCGGCGGCGCGCCTCGGCGCCCTTGTCGGTCGCCGTGGGATCGACGTCCGCGAATGTATAAAGCCCGAGTTCCATGGCGCTATCCTATTTGCTGTTCGCAATGAGATAGTCGGTTCGCAATCAGACCGCAAAGGAATGTGACAGAAACAGACTGTTTCGCGGACGGATGGCATTCCGGCCGCCCCTCATCCGACTGCCGGCACCTTCTCCCCGCAAGCGGGGCGAAGGGACTAGCAGCACGCTTAGTCCCCCGCGCCATCTGCGGCAGAATTAACTGAAAGGGGCGCCGCACAACCCCAGTCCCCTCGCCCCGCTCGCGGGGAGAGGGCTAGTCCTCGGGTTGAACCCGAGGAGAGGGGCAAAGCCGCGTGCTCGCTCGCGCCGGCTACGCCGCCATCAGCGTCCGCTTCACCGCACTGCGCCAACCTTTGAGCTTCCCCTTACGGGTCGGCCCGTCCATCTTCGGCTCGAAGCGCCGGTCGCGCGCCCAGGATTTGGCGAAGTCGTGCCTGTCTGGCCAGACGCCGGCGCGGCTGCCCGCGAGCCAGGCGGCGCCGAGTGCCGTGGTCTCGAGGATTATCGGCCGGTCAACGGGGGCGTCGAGAATGTCGGCCAATCGCTGCATCGTCCAGTCGGAAGCGACCATGCCGCCGTCAACGCGCAGCACCGTTTCCTTGCCCTCTCTCCGCCAGTCCCGGTACATCGCATCGAGTAGGTCGCGCGTCTGATAGCAGACGGACTCGAGCGCCGCCCGGGCGAATTCCGCCGGTCCGGTGTTGCGCGTCATGCCGTAGATCGCCCCGCGGGCGTCCGGATCCCAGTGCGGCGCACCGAGACCGGTAAAGGCCGGAACCAGATAGACATCTTGCGAGGGGTCAGCGCTCTCGGCAAGCGTGCCGGTATCGGGCGCCGCCTTGATGACCTTGAGCCCGTCGCGCAGCCATTGCACAGCCGCTCCCGCAACGAAGATCGAGCCTTCGAGCGCGTAAGTTGTCTCGCCGTCCAGTCGATAGGCGATGGTGGTCAGCAGCCGGTTCTTCGAACGGACGATGTCCTTGCCGGTGTTGAGCAGCGCGAAACAACCGGTCCCGTAGGTCGATTTCAGCATCCCCGGCTCGAAGCAGGCTTGACCAATCGTCGCCGCCTGCTGGTCGCCCGCAACGCCGAGGATCGGAATCGCGGCACCGAAGAGCGACGGTTCAGTGACGCCGAAATCGGCAGCGCAATCCTTCACCTCCGGCAGCATCGCCCGCGGAACTCGCAGAATGTCCAGGAGCTCGTCGTCCCAGGCGTTTTCGACGATATTGTAGATCAGCGTGCGCGAGGCATTGGTGGCATCGGTGACGAAGGACTGGCCGCCGGTCAGCCGCCAGATGAGGAAGGTATCGATGGTGCCGAAGCAGAGTTCGCCCTTCGCCGCGCGCGCCTGCGCGCCCTTCACATTGGAGAGGAGCCAGTTGAGCTTGGTGCCGGAGAAGTAGGGATCGAGCAGCAGACCGGTCTTCTTGGCGAAGGTTTTTTCCAGGCCCTTCTTCTTGAGCTTGTCGCAGAAGGCGGCGGTGCGGCGGTCCTGCCAGACGATCGCATTATGGATCGGCTTGCCTGTTTCGCGATCCCAGACCACGACCGTCTCGCGCTGGTTGGTGATGCCGATGGCAGCGACCTCGCGCGGGACAATGCCGGCCTTCTCCATAGCCTGCGCGACGGTGAGAACCACCGTTTGCCAGATCTCCTCAGGGTCGTGCTCCACCCACCCGGACTTTGGGAAGTGCTGCTTGAATTCCTTCTGGCCGACGCCAACGACCTTTTGCCGCTCATCGAAAACGATCGCCCTGGTGGATGTCGTACCTTGATCGATCGCGAGAATATATCCGCTCATATGCCCCTCCTCGGCACGCGACTTCAAGAAATTGGGTCAGAGACGACCTTCGGAAGAGTTCAATACGATGGAAAAACGAATGTCAAACGAAAACAAAACGCAACTACCCCCTGCTCCTAGTGCATTTCGACTCTGCTTTGATCGGTCGAAAAACACAATTGTCACCGCCGCGCTTTTGCGCGTAGGCTGAAGATCTTGCGTCGCAATAGAGCGGCGAGACGAGAGTGCCAGTCGCGACGCAAAGGGAGAAATCCAGAATGTCGAAAACAGCGGTCATAACGGGTTCGACGAGCGGCATCGGCCTGGCGATCGCCAAGGCTCTCGCCAAGACCGGCGCCAATATCGTCCTGAACGGCTTCGGCAAGCCGGAGGAGATCAGTTCAGTCACGGACGAGGTCGCAGGCCTGACTACCGGCACGGTGCTCCACCACCCGGCCGACATGACGAAACCGGACGAGATTGCCGAGCTGATGGCGACCGCCGCTTCGCGCTTCGGCGGCACCGATATCCTCGTCAACAATGCCGGCGTGCAGTTCGTCGAAAAGATCGAGGACTTCCCGGTCGAACAGTGGGATAGGATCATCGCTATCAATCTCTCATCGTCCTTCCACACCATCCGCGCCGCGGTCCCCGCGATGAAGCGGAAAGGCTGGGGCCGCATCATCAACATCGCCTCGGCCCACGGCCTTGTCGCCTCGCCTTTCAAGTCCGCCTATGTCGCCGCCAAGCATGGGATCATGGGGTTGACCAAGACCGTCGCCCTCGAAGTGGCGGAGAACGGCATCACCGTCAATTCGATCTGCCCCGGCTACGTCCTGACGCCGCTCGTCGAAAAGCAGATCCCGGACCAGGCGCGCACGCGCGGGATCACCGAGGAACAGGTGATCAACGAGGTGATGCTCAAAGGCCAGCCGACGAAGAAGTTCGTCACCGTCGAGCAGGTGGCCTCGCTGGCGCTCTATCTCGCCAGCGACGAGGCCGCCCAGATCACTGGTACGCATGTCTCGATCGATGGCGGTTGGACGGCCCAATAGACGAAAGAAAGCCTATGACAAGGGCATCCGGCAGCATCCGCTTCATCCTGAACGACACGGAAGTTGCGCTTCCGGAGGTTTCGCCGACCGAAACTCTGCTCGACTACCTGAGACTCGAGCGCCGCCTGACCGGCACGAAGGAGGGCTGCGCCGAGGGCGATTGCGGCGCCTGCACCGTGCTGATCGGCCGCCTTGCCGACAGCGGCGGGGGCGGTGAGAAGCTCGTCTATGAAACGGTCAACGCCTGCGTTCGCTTTGTCGGCTCCTTGAACGCGACCCATGTGGTGACCGTCGAGCACCTCGCGGCAAAGGATGGCACCTTGCACCCGGTGCAGCAGGCGATGGTCGACCTTCATGGGTCCCAATGCGGCTTCTGCACTCCCGGCATCGTCATGTCGCTCTATGGGCTGTGGCTGACGGACGAAAAGCCCAGTCGCGCCGCAATCGAGAAGGCCCTTCAGGGCAATCTCTGTCGCTGCACCGGCTACGAGCCGATCGTACGCGCAGCCGAGGCCGCCGCCGGCATGCGGCCCGCGGCGACCTTCGATCCGATCACCAGAACGCGAGAGGCGGTGACGGCACGGCTGAAGCATCTCCGGGCAACGGATACGATCACCATTCAGAACGGCGAGGACTGTCTTATCGTGCCGGCGGACGCGGCCGGCCTCGCGACGGTGCTCGCCGAGCATCCGAGCGCAACCATCGTCGCCGGCTCGACCGATGTCGGGCTTTGGGTGACGAAACAGCTGCGATCCATTAATCCGGTCGTGTTCATCAGCGGCATCGCCGAACTGCAACGGATCGAGCGCTCGGATGCCGGCCTGACGATCGGCGCCGGCGTCAGCTATAGCGAGGCGCATGACGCCCTTACATCCGCCTATCCCACCCTCGGCCGCCTGCTTGACCGGATCGGCGGCGAGCAGGTCCGCAATATGGGCACGATCGGCGGCAACATCGCCAACGGTTCGCCGATCGGCGACAGCCCACCACCGCTGATCGCCCTTGGTGCGACGCTCACGCTGCGCTCGAAATCCGGCGCACGCACGCTGCCGCTCGAAGATTTCTTCCTGGCCTATGGCAGGCAGGACCGGAGCCCTCAAGAATTCGTCGAAAGCATCTTCGTTCCGGCACTCCCGGCGGGTGATCTTTTCGCCGCCTACAAGGTTTCGAAGCGCCGCGACGAAGACATCTCTGCCCTCCTTGCCGCTTTCCGCATCTCCCTCGATCAAGAGAACCGCGTAGCCGCAGCCCGTATTGCCTATGGTGGCATGGCGGCAACGCCGAAGCGGGCGAAGGCGGTGGAGGCCGCGCTTGTCGGCCAGCCCTGGACCGAGGAGACGATCCGTGCGGTGCAGCCAGCCTTCGAAACGGACTACCAGCCGCTTACCGACTGGCGGGCCACCGGCGCCTATCGCATGCTGGCGGCGAAGAACCTGCTGATGCGTCTCTTCCTGGAGAGCACCGGCGAGACGGCTGAGCTTCGGCGGTTCGAGGAAGTGGCATGAAGACGGCGGTCGAGAATTATGGCCTGCGATTGCCTCCCTCCTCAGGTTTAACTCGAGGACGGGACCAGCGCGGCGCTGGTCATTTTCTTCGAAAGGAATAAACGGGATGGATAAGTCCACCTTCGAAGACGACGCCACCATTGTCGGACCGATGCACGCGCGGCTCCCCCACGACAGCGCCCACAAGCACGTCGCCGGAACTGCGGACTATATCGACGACATGCCGGAACCCGTCGGCACCTTGCACGGCGCGCTTGGCCTTACCGACCGGGCGCATGCCGAGATCCTGGAGATGGACTTCTCCGCCGTTGCCGCGGTCCCGGGCGTCGTCTGCGTACTGACTGCCAAGGACATGCCGCACTCCAACGACATCAGCTCGACGCATCTGCATGACGAGCCGGTGCTCGCCGATGGTCGGGTGCAGTTTCATGGACAACCGGCCTTCGCAGTCGTTGCCGAGACACGCGAGATCGCCCGCCGCGCCGCGCGGCTCGCCAGGCTCACCTATCGGGACCTGCCGCCACTGGTCGATGTGGCCGAAGCGCAAGCTGCAGGCGGCGAACTCGTCACTCCGCCGCTGACGCTCGGGCGCGGCGATCCCGAAACCGAGCTGCAACGGGCGCCTCGCCGGGTCAAAGGCCAGATGCGGATCGGCGGCCAGGAACATTTTTACCTGGAGGGTCACATCGCGCTCGCGATCCCCGGCGAGGACGACGAGGTGACCGTCTGGGTCTCGACCCAGCACCCGAGCGAAATCCAGCATATGGTCGCGCAAGTGCTCGGGGTGCCCTCCAATGCCGTCACGGTGAATGTCCGTCGCATGGGCGGCGGCTTCGGCGGCAAGGAAACGCAGGGAAACCAGTTCGCAGCTCTTGCGGCGGTCGCCGCGTGCAAACTCCGTCGCGCCGTAAAGTTCCGCCCGGATCGCGACGACGACATGATCGCCACCGGCAAGCGGCATGATTTTCTTGTCGATTATGACGTCGGCTTCGATGAGGAAGGTCGAATCCTGGCGGTCCAGGCGAACTATGCCGCGCGATGCGGCTACTCCGCCGACCTTTCCGGCCCCGTCACCGACCGGGCCCTGTTCCATGCGGATAATGCCTATTTCTATCCCCACGTGAGGCTGACCTCGCAGCCGCTGAAGACGAATACGGTCTCGAACACCGCCTTTCGTGGCTTTGGCGGTCCACAGGGCATGGTCGGCTGCGAGCGGATTATCGAAGAGATCGCCTATGCACTCGGCAAGGATCCGCTCGAGATCCGCAAACTGAACTTCTACGGCGACAAGGAGTCGGGCCGCGACATCACGCCCTATCATCAGAGGGTCGAGGACAACATCATCCGCCGGATCGTCGACGAACTGGAGGCAAGCGCAGACTACCAGGAGCGGCGGGCGGCGATCATCGAATTCAACAAATCGAGCCGGGTGATCCGCAAGGGCATCGCGCTGACGCCGGTGAAGTTCGGCATTTCCTTCACGCTCACGCATCTCAATCAGGCAGGCGCGCTCGTCCATATCTATTCGGACGGTTCGGTGCATCTCAATCACGGCGGCACCGAGATGGGCCAGGGGCTCTACACCAAAGTGGCGCAGGTCCTTGCCGACAGTTTTCAGATCGATATCGACCGAGTGAAGATCACCGCGACGACCACCGGCAAAGTGCCGAACACGTCGGCAACCGCCGCCTCCTCGGGCTCGGACCTCAACGGCATGGCCGCCTTCGACGCTGCCCGGCAGATCAAGGAGCGGCTCGCGGCCTTCGCCGCCGAGCGGTGGCAAACGACGGTCGACAACGTCGCCTTCGTGCCCAATCACGTGAAGATCGGCGATCAGTTGATCCCGTTCGCCGAGCTTGTCGCCCAAGCCTACGCGGCACGCGTGCAGCTTTCCGCCGCTGGCTTTTACGCGACGCCGAAGATCCACTGGAACCGCAGCAGCGGTCGCGGCGCCCCCTTCTATTATTTCGCCTACGGCGCCGCCGTGTCCGAGGTCTCGATCGACACGCTGACGGGAGAGTATCAGGTGGAGCGCGCCGACGTGCTGCACGATGTCGGCCGCTCTCTCAACCCGGCGATCGATCTTGGCCAGATCGAAGGCGGATTCGTCCAGGGCATGGGCTGGCTGACGACGGAAGAACTCTGGTGGGACGAGAAGGGACGGCTGAGAACCCATGCGCCCTCCACCTATAAGATTCCGCTCGCCTCGGACCGGCCGAAGATCTTCAACGTCCGCCTCGCGGAATGGTCGGAGAACCCTGAAAAGACGATCGGCCGTTCGAAGGCGGTGGGAGAGCCGCCGCTGATGCTGCCGATCTCGGTGCTCGAGGCCCTCTCCATGGCGGTCGCGAGCGTCGCCGATTACCGCGAATGCCCGCGGCTGGACACGCCGGCGACGCCAGAAAGGGTGCTGATGGCAGTGGAACAGCTGAAGCGGGGCGACTCACCGTTTCAGGCTCCGTGAGCCAAATACTTCAAGGATTAAAAAGCCCCTCGCCTAACCCTCTCCCGCACGCGATTGGAGGACTGCAAGAGCGCGGCTCGTCCCCTTCTCCCCGCTTGTGGCGCTTGGGGGGAGAAGGTCGCGGACCGTCCTCAGCAGCTGCGGCGGAGGACGGGCAGCGGTATGAGAAGCATCAAAATGGGCCGGTTGCGGGCCGCTCCCAATCAGGCGAATCCTCCCGACGAGGCGCGCCCCAGTCTATGAAACCCATATCTCTCTTCATGTGATCCGACACGGTGCCGGCGTCCAGTCGCGGATAGCGCGGCCGCATCAGCGCACCCAGGCCTGAGACCAGCCCGGAGATCAGCCGGCTCGACAATAATGGTTTCCTTTCAGAGCCTTCCAGTGCATAGCAAGTCATCGTTGGACCCCATTGCAAATGAGTAAAGCTGACTTGCAGAATGCCGGCAGCGGTGCTCCAATTCCAATCGAACATCCGTCTCTACGCATCAAGAGAGCTTATCCATGAAGATGTCGAAGCAGTTCCCGCTGAACGCCTTGCGCGTATTTGAGGCAGCCGCCCGGCTCGGCAGCTTCACCAAGGCCGGCGAAGAGCTTGGCATGACGCAGACTGCGGTCAGCTATCAGGTCAAACTCCTGGAGGAGAACGTCGGCGAGCCGCTATTCCTCAGGCGTCCGCGTCAGGTCTCACTGACGGAGGTCGGCGAACGGCTGGCGCCGAAGGTGACGGAGGCCTTCGAAACGCTCCAGGAGGCGATCGCAACGGCCCGTGGCGACACTGAGACGTCCCTGCTCATCAACTCCACTGCAACCTTCGCCTCGCAATGGCTCGCCCGAGAAATCGGCTCTTTCCAGTTCGCACACCCGAACATTGCCGTACGTCTGGTGGCAAACGACGCGATCATCGATTTCAGCAAGGAGTCGGTCGACGTGGCGATCCGCTCGGGTAAGGGCGACTGGCCGGGTCTCGTCAGCCACCGGTTGATGCGGGTGGAGTTTACCCCGATGCTCAGCCCGGCGCTTGCGGAGACGATCGGCGGAGTGCATACGCCGCGCGACCTTCTCAAGCTCCGCATCATCGACCCAAGGGATCCCTGGTGGCTTTTGTGGTTTCGCGCCGCCGGCGTCGAGGACCCGGACCTGGCTGGCCGGCCCGCAAGCCGACTCGGTGCCCAGGCCTTCGAGGCGCGTGCGGCGGTGGCTGGCCAGGGCGTGGCGATCCTGATGCCGGAATTCTATAACGACGACGTGGCGCTCGGCAGGCTTTACCAGCCCTTCGATCTGCGCTGCAGCGACGGCCACGATTACTGGCTCGTCTATCCCTATGGGCGCCGCAACACCCGCAAGATCCGTGCCTTCCGGGACTGGCTTCTTGGCGAGATCAAACCCGACAGCTTTCGTTAACGTCGAACACGGCGTCGCTCTAAGCATTTGTAAAGATGAGCTTCGCGGAGACGGGGCGTCGCTCCCGAAATGCGGCCGGACAACGAATTCTCCCTTCCCCGCCCCAGCTTTTTCTCGCAAGCTGAACGGACGGAGAGAAAGGGGTATCTGAATGTATGAATTCGCCATCGCCTGGGAATGGTTGGCCTTTGCCGTCCGCTGGCTCCATGTCGTCACGGCCATCGCCTGGATCGGCTCGTCCTTCTATTTCGTCGCGCTCGACCTGGGTCTCACGAAGCGCGACCACCTGCCGCCGGGCGCCCATGGCGAGGAATGGCAGGTCCATGGCGGCGGCTTCTACCATATCCAGAAATATCTGGTCGCGCCCGAGAGGATGCCGGAACACCTCACCTGGTTCAAATGGGAGTCCTACTCCACCTGGCTCTCAGGCTTTGCGATGCTTTGCATCGTCTACTACGGAGGCGCCGACCTTTTCCTGGTCGATCGTCACGTCCTGGATGTTTCGGCAACGACGGCGATCGCAATCTCGCTTGCCTCGCTTGCCCTCGGTTGGGTTCTCTATGATCTTCTCTGCAAGTCGCCGATCGGCAAGAACACCTGGGGACTGATGATCCTGCTCTATGGCGTGCTCGTCGCCATGGCCTGGGGCTATACGCAGGTTTTTACCGGCCGCGCCGCCTTCCTGCATCTCGGTGCCTTCACGGCGACGATCATGTCGGCCAACGTCTTCTTCATCATCATTCCCAACCAGAAGATCGTCGTTGCGGACTTGATTGCCGGGCGAACGCCCGATCCGAAGCTCGGCGCCCAGGCCAAGCAGCGTTCGTTGCACAACAACTATCTGACGCTGCCCGTGATCTTCTTCATGCTGTCGAACCACTATCCCCTCGCCTTCGCGACCGCATTCAACTGGATCATCGCTGCGCTGGTCTTCCTGATGGGCGTCACCATCCGCCACTGGTTCAACACCACGCATGCGCGGAAGGGCAAGCCGACCTGGACATGGCTCGCAACCGCGCTCCTCTTCATCCTGATCATGTGGCTGTCGACGGTGCCGAAATTGCTGACCGGCGAAGAGCGGGCAGAAGCCGCGCCGGCCTTCACCCGCTTTGCCGAGAATGCGCATTTCCCGGCGGTGAAGGAGACGATTTCCACCCGCTGCATCATGTGCCACGCGGCCGAGCCCGTTTTCGACGGCATCGCCCGCCCGCCGAACGGCGTCACCCTGGAGAGCAAGGCGGAGATTGCCGCCCGCGCGCGTGAAATCTATATCCAGGCCGGGCGCAGCCATGCCATGCCGCCCGGCAATGTAACCGACATGACGGCAGACGAACGCAGGCTCATCTCCGCCTGGTTCGAGAGCGCCGTCGGGGAGACACGATGACATCCACCCTCATCCGCGGCCGCACGTTAAGCTTTCGCCGTGCGCCGGAAAGCATCGACGACAACGCCGCCTACAGTTATGAAAGCGACGGCGCCCTGCTCGTCGAAAATGGCCTGATCAAGGCCGCCGGCGCCTATGGGACGGTCAAGGCAGCGGCACCGGAGGGCGTGGGGGAGATAGACCATCGCCCGCATCTGATCGTCCCGGGCTTTATCGACACGCATTTGCACTTCCCGCAGATGCAGGTCATGGCCTCCTATGCGGCCAATCTGCTCGAATGGCTGAACACCTATACATTCCCCGAGGAATGCCGCTTTGTCGAAAGCGCCCATGCGGAGCGAATCGCCGTTCGCTTCTTCGACGAGATGGCCCGCCACGGCACGACGACCGCAACTGCCTATTGCTCGGTGCATAAGACCTCTGCCGACGCATTCTTTGCCGAGAGCCTGAGACGCGGCACCTGCATGATTGCCGGCAAGGTGATGATGGACCGCAACGCGCCGCAGGGCCTGCTGGACACGCCTCAGACGAGCTATGACGAGACGCGCGCGGTGATTGCCGACTGGCACGGCAAGGGCCGCAACCACGTCGCCATCACCCCGCGCTTCGCCATCACCTCCACGCCGGAGCAGATGGAGGTCGCAAGCGCGCTCGCGCGCGAGTTTCCGAAACTGCACGTGCAGACGCATCTCTCCGAAAATCGTGACGAAATCGCCTATACCTGCGAGCTTTATCCAGAGGCGAAGGATTATACCGACGTCTATGCCCGCTACGGCCTCCTTGGACCGAAAAGCCTCTTCGGCCACTGCATCCATCTTTCCGAGCGTGAAGCCGACGCAATGGGTGAGACGGGCTCCGTCGCCGTCTTCTGCCCGACATCGAACCTCTTCCTCGGCTCCGGCCTTTTTCCACTGCGCGCACTCACGCGACGCCAAAAACCGGTACGCGTCTCAGTCGCCTCCGACATTGGCGGCGGCACCAGCTATTCGATGCTGAAGACGCTCGACGAGGCCTACAAGATCCTGCAGTTGCAGGGCGAAAGGCTGAACCCGTTCGAGAGCCTCTACCTGATGACCCGCGGCAATGCCGAGGCGCTCTCGCTTGCCGACCGGATCGGCACGCTGGAGCCCGGCACCGATGCCGACCTCGTTGTGCTGAACATGGCGGCGACGCCGGCCATGGCGCTCAGGGCCGAAGTGGTCAATTCGCTCGCCGACGAGCTCTTCCTGCTGCAGACAATGGGGGACGATCGCGCCGTGGTCGAGACCTATGTGGCGGGCCGGCCAGCCAAGTCGACACTCGCCACACATTGAGGATGGCAAGAGGTCAATTTTTTTTACCTCTTGCTGTCTGCGGCCATTACGGGTCCATCGAAAACATGGTAAGGGCTCGGCATCATCATCGATGAAGGCCGACCCCATGACGCAGATCCTCGACATCCACGACCTCAAGGCCATCGCCCGCCGCCGCGTTCCGAAGCTCTTCTTCGACTATGCCGATAGCGGCGCCTGGACGGAGGGGACCTACCGGGCGAACGAGGAGGATTTTCAGAGAATAAAGCTGCGCCAGCGGGTTCTGGTCGACATGACCGACCGATCGCTGGAAACATCGATGATCGGCCAGAAGGTGTCGATGCCGGTGGCGCTCGCTCCGACGGGCATGACCGGCATGCAGCATGCCGATGGCGAAATGCTCGCTGCCCAGGCGGCGGAGGCCTACGGCGTTCCCTTTACGCTCTCGACCATGAGCATCTGCTCGATCGAGGACGTCGCCTCTGTCACCAGCAGGCCCTTCTGGTTTCAGCTCTACGTGATGCGCGAGCGGGGTTTCGTTCTGGACCTCATCGATCGGGCGAAGGCCGCAAATTGCTCGGCACTGGTATTGACGCTAGACCTGCAGATTCTTGGACAGCGCCACAAGGATCTCCGCAACGGCCTCTCGGCACCGCCGCGCCTGACTCCGAAGCATCTCTGGATGATGGCGACACGACCACGGTGGTGCATGAAGATGCTCGGTACCAGGCGGCGCACCTTCCGCAACATAGTCGGTCACGCGAAAGGCGTCACCGAGCTTTCCTCGCTCCACTCCTGGACCGCCGAGCAGTTCGACCCGCAGCTCTCCTGGAAGGACGTCGAGTGGATCAAGGAGCGCTGGGGCGGCCCCCTTATCTTGAAGGGCATTCTCGATCCGGAGGACGCCAAGATGGCGGCAAAGACCGGCGCCGATGCGATCATCGTCTCGAATCACGGCGGCCGCCAGCTCGACGGCGCCCCCTCCTCGATCAGCATGCTGCCGCGCATCGTCGACGCCGTCGCCCATCAGATCGAAGTTCATCTCGATGGCGGGATCCGCTCGGGCCAGGATGTCTTGAAGGCGATCGCGCTAGGCGCCAAGGGGACCTATATCGGCCGCCCTTTCCTCTATGGCCTTGGCGCCATGGGCAAGGAGGGCGTGACGCTCGCCCTCGACATCATCCGCAAGGAGATGGACGTCACCATGGCGCTCTGCGGCAAGCGCCGGATCACCGATGTGGGCCCGGAGATCATCGCGGAATAGGCGCCTCGGCAGGGAATGCCTTCCCGAGCGTCAGCTCCCCCGGTAGGTGGAATAGCCGTAGGGCGAGAGCAGCAAAGGGACGTGATAGTGGCTTTCGGGGTCGGCGATCCCGAAGCGCAAGGGGATGAGGTCGAGGAAGGACGGCTCCGTGAGCGCAACGCCGGCTGCCCGCAAGTAATCGCCCGCGTGGAATACCAGTTCATAACTTCCCGCGGTGAAGCCTTGTCCCTCCGCAAGCGGCCCATCGACGCGGCCGTCGCTGTTGGTCCGCACCGTGCGAAGCAATTGCCGCCCCTCGCCCTCCAGTCGATAGCAATCGATCCGCAGCCCCTCGGCAGGCTTGCCGAGCGCTGTGTCGAGAACATGGGTCGTCAGACGGCCGCTCTTGCTCATCGCATAACCTCCATCGAAAGCGGATCGGGAATGACGAAAGGCTCGTCATAGAAGGATTCCTCGAGATTATCGCCCGGGCCTGTGCGATCGACGACGAGGAAATTGCTCACTGAGCCGATCGCCATCAGCGGATGGTGCCAAACATTGCGGCCATAATTGACGCCCTGCCGGCCGCTTGCGAGATACACGCGCGGCCTGCCCGGTCGTCCGCCTTCGTCTTCCGCGACGACGGCCAGCCATGGCCGGTCCTCGAGCGGCGAAAAACTCTGGCTGCCGAGCGGGTGGCGTTCCATCATCGCCAGCCTGTACGGAAATGCCCGCGGCTCTCCACGGAAGATATTGATCACCACCCGGGCGCCCTCACCGATGACGTCGGCCTCGGCAAGCGCGTGAAAGCGTTCCGTATTACCGCCATTGATGAGCCGCATCGATGCCGGATCGGCCTCGATGACGGTGCCGAACGGCGCGAAAGCCTCCTTCGTCAGCGGCTCTATCGTAAGCAGGTGCGGCATCAGGCCCGGATTCCCGCCGGCACCCCAACGACATCGGCTCGCGGCAAGAGGTGGCCGGCAAGATCAGGAACGGCACTGTCAGGCATAATCATCTCCCGGAAGCATGGACCTCAGTCGCAGCCGGGCGATCTGCTCCACCTCGGCGCAGGCGGTTTCAAATTCCTGTTCCGCGGAATTGTCAATGCGCCGTTCGAAGGCGGCGAGAATTTCGCCCTTCGTCAGGCCCTTCACGGCGATGATGAAGGGAAAACCGAATTTCTTCGTATAGGCCTCGTTGAGCGCGGTGAAACGCGCGTGTTCTTCCGGTGAAAGCCGGTCGAGACCGGCGGATGCCTGCTCGGCCCTTGAATCGGCAGTGAGCTCGCCGGCTACCGCCAGCTTGCCGGCAAGATCCGGATGGGCGCGAAGCACCGCGAGGCGCTCCGCCGGCGAGGCGGCGCGAAAGGCATTGCAGAGCGCCGAATGCACGTTGCCGGCGGTCAACCCGGCGGCGGCGGCATGGTCGTAGGCCCGCTCGGCAACCCAGGGCGAATGCTCGAACACCCCGCCGAAGCGGCGGACGAATTCCTCCCGATCGGACATTAGCGCTTTCCTTCAGGCTTGTGATGCTCGTACCAGTGACGGGCAATGTCGATCCGCCGCGGGATCCATACCTTGTCATGCGAGGTCACATAATCGATGAATCGGGCGAGCGCCGCGGCGCGACCGGGCCGACCGACCAGGCGGCAATGCAGGCCGACATTCATCATCTTGGGACTGCCGTCCCTGCCTTCCTCATAGAGCACGTCGAACGTGTCCTTGAGATAGGTGAAGAACTGGTCGCCGGAATTGAAGCCCTGATTGGTGGCGAAACGCATGTCGTTGGCGTCGAGCGTATACGGGATAATGAGGTGCGGCCTGTCGGGCGAAAGCCCCGGCACCCAATAGGGAAGCTCATCCGCATAGGAATCGCAGGAGTAGAGGAACCCGCCCTCCTCGAGCACGAGCTTCAGCGTGTTGATAGACGGCTTGCCCTGATAGATTCCGAGCGGCCGCTCGCCCGTGAGTTCCGTGTGAAGCCGCACCACTTCGCGGATGTGCTGCCGCTCGACTTCCTCCGGGAAATCCCTGTATTCGAGCCAACGCAGCCCGTGGCTGGCGATCTCCCAGCCGGCCTCCTTCATCGCCGCGACCGCCTCCGGATTGCGCTCCATGGCGAGCGTCACGCCGTAGACGGTCAGTGTCACGCCACGACTGGTGAACATGCGCCACAGCCGCCAGAATCCCGCCCGCGCACCGTATTCGTAAATCGATTCCATGTTGAGGTTGCGCTGCCCCGGCCAGGGCTGCGCGCCGACAATCTCCGACAGCAGGCATTCGGACGCGGGATCGCCGTCGAGAATGCAACTCTCGCCGCCCTCCTCGTAGTTCAACACGAACTGAACAGCGATACGCGCATCCCCCGGCCAGCGCGGCTGGGGAGGCGTGCGCCCGTAGCCGACGAGGTCACGCGGATAGGTATTCTCTGCCATGAAATCACCCTTCGAATTTTCCGGAACGGTAGCACCGCAGACCGGATTGTCGAGATGAAAATCGCGGGCGAGAGAGGAGCTTAGCGCTGGCGCGGGATGAGGAAAAGCGTGCGCGGTTTTCCGCCCGCATCCCGCGCCAACTTCTCAGAATCGATCACGTTTATGATTCGATCAGACCTAAAATCATCGTGATCTATGCGGAGCGGGACGCGGCGCTGCGCGGCACGGTCTCGGCCGGAAGGCATGGCTCGATCGGCATCCGCCTTCCACGGTGACTGCGCGGACGCGCGGAAATCTTTCCGAGCGGATGCTGCGAATGCACCCGCATGGGCGCCCCCGCCTCTTCTTCGATCAAGAGAGCAAGGCTGTCGACCACGAGCGGCTCTTTGAGGTGCGGCTCGAACAGCTCCCGCAGAATCGCCTCCAGTCGCTTTTCGACAGCGGCATTCAAGAGCCCAGTGAGCTTCAGGTGGAAACGGAACTCGTCCATCACGAAGGGATCGCCCCAGCGGTGAAGATTGGTGAATTGCGGCGCGGTCAGGCGGTCCGGGTCGGAGCGCTCGATCTCCTCATCACCGAGCGGCGCGCGGAAGCGGTCGAAGGCCTGCACGATCCGCCCCGCAAGCAGATGCATCACCTGGCTCGGCACCTGCGGCGCAAGAGCCCAGCAATGGTCGAGCCTCGTCACCTCCATCCGTTCGATTTCAAACGGCGTTTCGGCGCTGGTGAAATGCATCAGCGCCTTCAGGAGCTGCGATTCATCCGTGCCCGGCGCAAGGCGGAAGGGCGCCATGATCATCGCGTGAAACCCGAAGCGTCGGGGAGCGGCCGTGTGGAAGGCGATTTCCGAGAGGCTTAGACCGGCAATCGAAGGCGGTTCCACCGGCTCGCCCGAATAGACGCTGCGCCCGAGCCAGCTCGCTGCCGCGGCAGACAGCGGATCGCCCATCGGCGGAGTGAAACATATTGCATACCGCACAACAGGTGCTCCAGAGGTCATCGAGAGCGGATGGAACCGCGTGAATCGCGCAAGCCGCTCCGCTTTGGCCGCGTCTTAGGTGATTTGCGTGACAGATTGACGAAGTCGGATGGGGCTATCGCAGCGCCTCGAGATGGGTGGCGCATTGAAACGATTCCGGAAGTTCGATGCTCGGACACCCGAAAATCTCGTCGATCACGTATTGCGCCAGCACATGTGCGATCCCGAAGCTGACCTTGAAGCCGCCCGTCAGAACCGACAGGCGATCATGCTCCGGATGACGCCCGACCATCGGCTCGCGACCGGTCGCCTTCGGACGTAGACCCGCCCAGCGTTCGATCACCGGGGCGCCGGCCAGCGCGGGCGCCAGCGCCGTCGCTCGGCTGATCAGCGCCTGCAGTTGCTCGTCGGTCGTAAACGGCGATTGGAATCGATTCTCGCTGGTGCTGCCCACGGCCACATGCCCATTTTCATGGGCGACGATGTAAAGTCCGTCGGTGAAGATGGTCGGCGCGGCCGGATCGATCTTGGCGCGGAGAAGTGCGGCCTGTCCCTTGACCGGGCAGCCGCTCGACGCGCTGGCGGACCCCGACAAACGATCGATGAAGGCAAAGCTCTCGATGCCTGCCGTGAGGAAGCAATGGCCGAAGGACAAAGGGCGCCCGTCGGCAAGCGTAAGCCGCCCCGCATCAGGATCGATCGATGCAACCTCCGCGCCCTCGTCGATCCGGACGTTCGGATAGGCGGCGAGCGCTGCGCGAAGCGCCGCAAGCAGGCTTCGCGGCGCGACTCGCGCGGCAAGCGTATCGTGTACGACCCCGAAGGGTGCTGCTTGCAGAGCCGGCCAATCGCCCGCTTCGGCATCCTTGACATGCCAACGGAAGCGCCGCTCGCCAGCGATCCAATGACGCGCAGCATCCGCCTCGTGGCCGAGTGCGATGTCGCGCAGATGCGGCTTGCCGAGCGGCATGAGGCGGCCGGAGCGGCGATAGCCCACCGATTGACCGGTCTCCGCCTCCAGCCGCGCGATCTCGCTCTCGAGCGAGATCAGGGCATCGAACTGGAACTGTTTCTTCGCATTCCAGCGGTCGGGCATATGCGGCATCAACGCGCCGAGAAGACCGCCGCTCGCCCCAGCGCCGGTGTTCTTCCGTTCGAGGAGGCGCGTCTCGATGCCGGCGCGGCCGGCCATCACGGCGGCCCAGAGCCCCATAATTCCGCCGCCGACGATCAGGACTTCGCTCATCGATTGACCTTATCCGATTGGCGGACTATCCGCATGGAGATGACAAAAACCGATCTCCGCCAATACCAGCCGCCATCTCGGCAGAACCTCGAATGGCACGGGGGCGATATGCCCTATTCGGTGGTGTTTGGCGATCACTTTTATTGCCGGACCGACGGGCGGCTCGAATGCGGCCATGTTTTCCTTGCCGGTAACAGATTGCCGGAGCGCTGGCGGGCGGGCGGCGCGTTCAGGATCGGCGAACTCGGCTTCGGCACAGGGCTCAATTTCTGCGAGACCTGGCGGCAGTGGAAACAGGCCGGGGCCGCCGACCGCCGCCTGCATTTCGTCTCCTTCGAGCTCTTTCCGATGCGCGCCGCGGAAATCGAGCGGGCTCTGTCCCATTGGCCGGAGATCGATGAGGAACGGCGGGCGCTCTTCGAAAACTGGCCGGACGACCCGGCCGACCAGGTCGACATCGATTTCGGCGACGTGCGGCTGACGGTGATCTGCGGTCCTGCGATCGAGGGCGTCGCCGCCTCGCCGGAGCGCTTCGAGGCCTGGTATCTCGATGGCTTTGCGCCGTCGCGCAATCCGGACATGTGGTCCGAGAAACTGATGCAATTGGTGTTCGACAAGAGCGTGCCCGGAGGCACCTTCGCGACCTATGCCGCGGCCGGCTTCGTTCGCCGTAATCTCGTGGCCGCCGGCTTCGTCGTCGATCGCCTGCCGGGTTTTGCCGGCAAGCGGGAGATGCTGCGCGGTCACAAGCCGTGAAGTCAGTTGCCTATGCATTCAAAGATCGATTCTGTTGGACGATCTCCCGGCGGAGATCAGTGCCTCGGCCGCGTGCCGAAGCAGCGGCGTAGCCTCGCCCGGTTCAAAGATCTGTGAACTGACGAAGGCACCATTCACAAGAACCGAGAGCTGACCCGCGAGTTCATCGGGGACGGCCACGTCCAGACGCTCCGCGATTGCCTTCAGCCGCCGCCGCATCTCGCGTTTATGGGTCTCGGCGACTTTGCGCGCGGGATGGTCAGCTTCAGGGAACTCGGCGGCCACGTTGATCTGCGGACAGCCTCGGTAGTTCGGCCGTCCGACGCGCTCACCGATCCAGCCCAGGTGGGCGTCCAACTCCGCCCTAGCGTCGTGTTCGTACTTCGCCGCCACTCTGTCCCACTGGCCCCAGAAGTCCTGATCTTCGCGTTCCAGAAACGCGGCAATGAGATCGTCCTTTGTGCCGAAGTGACGGTAGAGGCTCGTCTTCGCGACACCGGCTTTGTCGACCACCAGATCGACGCCGACCGCGCGCACGCCTTGCTTGTAGAAAAGTTTCGATGCGGTTTCCAGGATCCTGTCTCGGACGTCGGTACTGCCGTGGCCGACGGGATTGGATGAGATTTTCGACATGCTTGGACCTCCAACACGTCCAGCATAACACAGCGGGGCTTGACGCACTACAGACCTGTATGTATTAGGTGAGAACAGACAGGTCTGTAGCACTGGAGGAAGTAATGTCAGAGAGCTTGATTAGAACCCGGCCGACCGTGGCGGTTTTCGGAGCGACTGGGCATACCGGCCGTTTCGTCGTCGCGGAATTGTTGCGTCGTGGGTTCCGGGCGATTGCGATCGCGCGCAGTGCCGAGGCGCTCGCCGCGGCGCGCTTCCCGGAACCGGACGTGCTCTGCCGCTGCGCCACTGTGGAGGACGAGGGATCGCTCTTGCGCGCGCTCAACGGCGCACAAGCCGTGATCAATTGTGCAGGGCCTTTCCTCGATACCGCCGACGCACTGGCCGCTGCAGCGGTGAAATCCGGGATGCATTATGTGGACATCAGCGCCGAGCAAGCGAGCGTGAGCAGGACACTTGAGACGTTCGATGAGCCTGCTCGCCAAGCGGGCCTCGTGCTCATCCCCGGGATGGGATTCTATGGCGGCTTCGCTGATCTGTTGGTTACCGCTGCGCTGGGGGACTGGACGTCCGCGGATGCGATCGATGTAATGATCGGCCTCGACAGCTGGCATCCCACGCGTGGGACACGCGTGACTGGTGAGCGGAACAAGGCACCGCGTATGGTCGTCGCTGAGGGCCGCCTCCGTCCCTTGGCTCTTCCGTCCGCGCAGAAGCACTGGGACTTCGGGGAGGCGCTGGGCAGGCAACTCGTCAGCGAAATGCCGTTCTCGGAGATCGTCCTGATCTCCCGGCACGTGAAGACGTCGGAGCTCCACACCCATTTAAGCGCGGTCGCTTTAAGCGAAGTTCGAGACAAGGGGACTCCCGCTCCGCAGGCGGCGGACGCGACCGGCCGCTCGACGCAACGGTTCGTGGTCGAAGTTGTCGCGAGGCGCGAAGGAGCCAGCCGGCGGGCTGTTGCGCGAGGACAGGACATCTACGCCTTCTCCGCGCCGCTTGTCTGCGAGGTCGTCAAACGCATACTTCGTCAGGAGTTCAATCGGGCAGGCGCAAACGCGCCTGGTATGGTCCTCAATGCTGAAGCGGTCCTGGCTGCGCTCCAACCCGATCATTTGGCGCTCGAAATCGCCGCAGCGTAACATCCGCACCTAAAAGACGGGATACCGCCGTCGCGGCGAAGTGCGTCACGATTAATGCTGACCGGCCTAGCCCGGGAAGACCACGGACTTGACCGTCGCGATCAGCTGATCGGTCGGCACCGCGACGCAATTGCGGTCGATCTCGGCGACCGTCCTTTCCTTGACCTGATGCGAAAGCAGCTTTCTGAGGTCTCCGAGCGTCCGCGGTGCTGCGCAGATCACAAGATTCTCGAAGGCGTTCTCGAGCGCGTAGTGGTCGAGTTTTTCGGCGATCTCCACGGCGAAGCGGTGCTGTTCCTCGCGGACCGGATCGCTACTGTATTCCATGGCCGAGCGACCGTGACCGACGGAGGAATGGCTGCGACCAGGCTTGTCGGCCATGATTTCCCGAGCACGTTTGGCTTCGATCTGGTACGTCTCCTCTATCGGGTGCTGACGTTCGTCCTTCAGCAGATTGACGTCCTTGACAATGCGCGCCGCGTTGCCGTCGGCCGCCAGTATCCAAATCCGGTTCCGCACTGCTTTTCCCCTTGTGTCCTGGTTGGCAAATAGGGTCGGCGGGAAACGGAACGGTTGAAACCGCGTCAGGGTTCCCTATCACCGATGGTCCATTCGCCCGGTTGTCCCGTGGCTTGTCTACAGACGGGTAAGATAAGCATCGAAACTACGCTCCGGCGTTGGCTCGTATCGCTGGCGTTCGGTCTTCAGCGAAACGATCCTGTCCACCCGAAAATCGCGAAAGTCCTGGCGCAATTCGCACCAGGCCGTCAGCAGCCAATGATGCCCGAATATACTGAGGCCGAGCGGCCAAATTGTACGCTCCGACATTTGTTCTGCAAGGCTTTCATAGGTGATGCGCAGCTTACGATGCGCGGCGACGGCTTCGCGGATCACGCCGAGCCATGCCGGAGGGTCGGGCTGGAGCGCGGAGCGAAAGGCACGAAGCGGAGCGGCCCTTAGTTTCTCCGCATGCTCCTGCGGCAGCCCCTGCCCAATCTTCTCCATCGCTTCGCGCGCCGCTTGGGCCAATCTTCTGTCGCCGAGCATCTGCACCGCGCGAACGCCGAAGGCGAGCGCCTCCAACTGCTCGAAGGTGAAGGCGAGCGGCGGCGCATCAAAGGCCTCGCGCAGGAGATAACCGACCCCACGCTCGCCATCGATCGGCGCACCGGAGGCGATGAGGTGCTGCATGTCGCGGTAGACGGTGCGCGGCGCAACTTCCATCCTCTCGGCAATCTCGCGTGCCGTCATGGCGCGGCCGGTGGCGCGCATGAGCTGGATGATGCGAAACAATCGATCGGCCGGTCGCATGGGTTTTCCTGTACATTATGGCCACAAGGCTGTCAGTTGCGATGTGATTTAGTCAAGCGCGATCGAAAATGGAGGTCCCAATGCCAACCGCTCATGTTCTCGAACTCGCCGTTTGCACAGTCACCGACAAGGAGGCCGCGCTTGCGGCACGGAGAAAAGCCATCGAAGCCGTCTCCCGTTACCCTGGCTTCGTCTCCTGGCGTGCGGCGACGGCCTGTGAAACGGCCGACATGTTCGCCGACCTCGTCGAATGGGAATCTCTGGAGGCGGCGCAGGCAGCGAGCAAGCGCGTGATGTCGGATCCGGACTTCGCCCCCTATATGGCGACGATCGGGACGGTCCAGCTCATGCAGCATTTCCTGACCGAACAGCATAAGTGAAAGACGTCAGACCTATGCCGGAACCTCTGAAAAACCTGCTGCACCCGCGCGTGGTGGTGGAGATCGCCGATCAACTTTCGCTACACGCGCCCGGCTTCGAGCGTGATCGCTTCCTCGCATCCGCCGGCAATGGTCTCGAATCGCTCGAGCTCATGCAGCGATCGCTGCAGATCAGAGATGCACTTGTCGAGGCGCTGCCTGGGGACTTTCCCGCGGCGGCAGGGGTTCTCCAAGCGGCGCTGCCAAACGGCAATGCGCCCGGCCTCAACGGCTGGGCGCTGCTGCCGGTAAGCCAGTTCGTCGCAGTTCGCGGGCTTGGCGATTTCGAGCTCTCCCTGTCGCTCCTCCGCCGGCTCACGCCGCACTTCACCGGCGAGTTTGCGGTCCGGCCATTCATCCACAAGGATCAGGGCCGGGCGCTGGCAACCATTTACCGCTGGATCGAGGACGACGACCCTCACGTCAGGCGGCTCGCGAGCGAGGGCACCCGCCCTCGTTTGCCCTGGGCGATGCGGCTGCCGAAGCTAGTCCACGACCCGCGGCCGATCCTTGCGATCCTTACCGCGCTTCTCGATGATCCGGAGGAATATGTGCGGCGCTCGGTCGCCAACAGTCTCAATGATATCGCCAAGGATCACCCCGACCTCGTCGTGGAATTCGTGGCTAGTCACATTAGAGGCGCAACCCGTGAGCGCTTGAGATTGCTGCGCCATGCCTCCCGCACGCTCCTGAAGCAGGGACACCGCGGCGCGCTTGCCAATTTCGGCTTCGACACGCCACTCCGCGTCACGGCGCAGCTTGCACTCGCGACACCGACAGTCCGGTTCGGCGCCGAACTTGTCCTCGGACTGACCGTCCGCAACACCGGTGGCTCCCCACAGCGGATCATGATCGACTATGCCGTGCACCATCGGAAGGCGAATGGCAGCACCTCGCCGAAGGTGTTCAAGTGGACGACGGCGACGCTTGAGCCCGGCGCCACATTCGAACTCAAGAAACACCATCCCATGCGGCCGATCACGACACGGCACTACTATGGCGGCGCACATCGAGTCGTGATCATGATCAACGGGGAACCCGCCGCCGAAGCGGATTTCGAGCTGGCTATGTCGTAACTTGAGCGGCTGAATCGACCGGTGCAAGAAGATGCAGCTTGACTTTTTGAGCCAAAGCAACGACATGGATGGCGCGTCACCTTCCGGCCGCCGCGTGAGCGCGCCCTCGGCAACCACTTTCAAGCCGTGAAGAAGGAAAAGCGCGACACATCGCCGCCGATTGCGGCAGCACAAGCGCCTGACGACTTCTCTTTAACCCACAAGTTCCCAATTCACGCGGGGTTCTTGACGCCAGACGAGACCGGAATTGCAAGGACGCGATTCCGGCGGAAGCGTTTGGCGCCCCCGAAAGGTATACCACTTGTCCAATTTCAAAGAACTCGGCCTCTCACAGCAGATCCTGGCGGCGCTTTCCGCCAACGGTTTCGAGAAGCCGACCCCTATCCAGACGCAAGCCATCCCACAGGTCCTGAATGGTCGCGACCTCATCGGCCTGGCCCAGACCGGCACCGGCAAGACGGCGGCATTCGGCCTGCCTATGATCGAGAAGCTGCTCGCAGACGGCCGGCGCGCCGACCCGCGCAACATTCGCGCACTCGTGCTCGCCCCTACCCGCGAACTCGTCAATCAGATCGCGGCCAACCTCAAGCTCTTCGTCAAGAAGACGCCGCTCAAGGTCGGAATCGTCGTCGGTGGCGTCTCGATCAACAAACAGACCGAGCAACTTGCACGCGGCGTCGACATTCTCGTCGCAACGCCTGGGCGCCTGCTCGACCTCGTCGCCCGTAAGGCCCTGACGCTCACCCAGGGCCGCTATCTCGTGCTCGACGAGGCCGATCAAATGCTCGACCTCGGTTTCATCCACGACTTGCGCAAGATCGCCAAGCTCGTGCCGAAGAACCGGCAGACGCTGCTCTTCTCGGCAACAATGCCGAAGCAGATCGCCGAACTCGCCGGCGAGTACTTGACCGATCCGGTGAAGGTTGAGGTCACGCCGCCCGGCAAGGCTGCCGACAAGATCGAGCAATATGTCCATTTCGTGCCCGGCAAGGACTTGAAGACGCAGATCCTGAAGCAGTCGCTGACCAACAATCCGGACGGCCTGTCGCTAATCTTCAGCCGCACCAAGCACGGCGCCGAGAAGCTGATGAAGCATCTCGATCACGTCGGCTTCAAGGCCGCCTCGATCCATGGCAACAAGAGCCAGAGCCAGCGCGAACGAGCGCTGAAGGCCTTCCGCGACGGCGAAATCCGCGTGCTCGTCGCAACCGACGTGGCCGCCCGCGGCATTGACATTCCGGGCGTCACCCACGTCTACAACTACGACCTGCCGGAAGTGCCGGATGCCTATGTGCATCGCATCGGCCGCACGGCGCGCAACGGCCGCGACGGTATCGCGATCGCCTTCTGCACGCCGGACGAAATCCGGCTGCTGCGTGACATCGAGAAGCTGATGGGCATCGAGATCGCTGTTGCAAGCGGCGATGCGCCGGCAGACCAGGCCCGCTCCCCCAGGGGGCACGGCGGTCGCGGCAACGGCCAGAATCGCGGCAATGGCGGCGGCCAGCGCCAGGACAAAGCGCCGCGCCGGAAACGGCCGGCGCGCGAGCCGGCGGTGACTGGCTTTGCCGGCGACGAGCTCCTGCGCGAAGACCGTCCGCAGAACCATGATCGGCGCGATCAGCGCGTGACGGGGCACGGGCATCATGACGGCCGATCGGAAGGCAACCGCAATCACGAGGCCAGAAAGCACCACCACGGCCGTCCGGGACCGCAAGACAGCCACCGCGGCCGCAGCGACGGCAATCGCCGTCAGGACATGCGCCGCACCGGTAAGGGCGGCGGCCGCCAAGGTTGAGTGGTTGAATCGACACCGGCCGCCGGGTCTCGGCGGCCGGTCCACCCAGGGTCGGCACCCCTCAAAAAAGCCACTTCCGCGGCAGGTCGGACCTCAACCCCGGCCCGGCCCATACCGCTTGCATTCTGTCAGTCGATGATGTGAACCTGCAATACTTCTCTTTCTTCCTTCGCCTCAAACGACGGCAGGCTTGCCGGCTTGCTCCTGAGGAAGTGCCTCGTTGCCTGCCTTCCGGTTCGTGAGGTAAACGCCTGTCACGGCAATAATCGTGCCGATGATCATCGGCCAGGTCAGCGCCTCGCCGAAGAAAAGCGCTGCCTGAACGGCTGCGAGTGGCGGCACCAGATAGATCAGCGACGCCGCTCGTGACACCTGACCGCGGCGGATGAGATAAAGCAGGAGCGCGATCGCTCCCATCGACAGGCCGAGGACCGACCAGGCAAGCGCGGCGACGAGTTCGAGGTTCCACGACACGTGCATTTCCTCAAGCATCAGGGCAAGCGGCAGAGTCACGACAAGCGCGCCGACATATTGGAGCGCCGCGATCGCCCGGATGTCGCCGGTCTGCAGGTGCCGCTTCTGGTAAAGCGTGCCGTAGGTAACGGCACCCATGCCCAGCACGTTGATCACCACCGGCAACAGATGGAATTCGGTGTCGATCGCCAGCACCTTGGGCAGCACGGCAAGCGCGATCCCGGAGAAGCCGAGCATGAGCCCGAGCCGTTGCTGCCGGCTCAGGTTTTCACTGATCAGGAAGGGCGCCACCGCCGCCGTCATCAGCGGTTGCAGGCCGGCTATGATCCCGGAGATTGCCGCCGGCACGCCCTCGCCGATCGCCCACCACACCGCGCCAAGATAGAGCCCGTGCAGGAGTATGCCGGAAACGATCGCATGGCCAACCACGCTCCACGAGCGCGGCCAGCGTGCCCCCGTCACGGCGCAGAACCCGATAAAGAGGAGGATGGCGAAGCTGTAGCGCAGAGCCAGAAAGGTCAGCGGGTCGGCGAAGAACGCCGCATATTTGGCGACCACCCAGCCCGTCGACCAAAGCAGCACGAAAATGGCCGGAGCCAGGCGGGCAAGCAACATCGGTTTGCTCCCAATGGTGTTTCGAACCGCGATAGAGCTCAAGCCACGCCGGGTCAAAGCAATATTTCTGATGGCTGCAATCAGCGAATCGGAATCATCATCCGCAGGGAGGATGCCGAGGGGGAGACGAATCCCGCCTCGTATTCCTCGCGGTAATGCAGGCGGCTGTTGTCGACGACATATCCGGCGGCGTCGATCCAGTCGTACATCTTCCGATACTGGACGAAGACATCGCCGCCCTCCGGATGGTGCATCGTCGTTGCAAAGCGCATGGCCGGCAAATCCATGTGCTCGGGCCGATCGAAAGTCGAGGAATCCTCACCGACATAGCCGACGAAGTAATGGAAACTCTCGGGTCGGACGTCCCAGGAGAGGCCGATCAAGGTGGAACGGTCCCGCGGATGGCTGATGCGTCGATGCTCCTGCGCCTCGGCGATCAGCCGATGGATCGCGCCATCGGCCGCTTCGACGAATGTCCCTTCCCAAGTACGGCCGGTGATTCGTTGCGCCGGCCGTTCGACGATTTCATACAGAGCTTCCATCCCGCCTCCCGTGCCTACCTCGGCCCAGGTGCCGCTCGCGAACGGCGGCCATTGTACACTTTTTTCCCGATTTAGGGGGGCCTGCGGAAGTCGCCACTGCAAGCGCGCATTGCAACCGCCGAAAATTAAGGCAACTGCCCGTTTATCGACCACCCCTTGAACCCCCGCAATCGAAGAAGGTGCAAGTGCCCTTACGCGGGTGCGACGATGCGAGGCGAAAACGCTTTCAACTCGATCGTAATGGGGCGCAAAATTTCTTCGCCGGCGAATGTGCACGCTTCTTGCATTGCGTCAAACGATGTACTCAAATGGTCGAAAAATAAGGGGACGACGCCTTTGGCATTTGACGAAATGATGAATGCGGACAGCAGTCCGCGCCGGCCATATTCGACTTATCATGAATGGTATGCCAGCCAGGACCGAAACCGGCTCATAGCGAAATCGAAAGAAGCCGAGAACATCTTCCGCAAGACGGGCATCACATTCGCCGTTTACGGACATGCGGATTCCTCCGAAAAGCTCATCCCCTTCGACCTAATTCCCCGCATCATTTCCGGCCGCGAATGGCGAAAGCTCGCCCAAGGTATCGAGCAGCGCGTACTCGCACTCAACGCCTTCCTGGATGACATCTACCACAAGCAGGAAATCATCCGCGCCGGCCGCATCCCGCGTGAGCTGATCGAGAAGAATGATGCCTTCCTGCCGCAGATGATCGGTTTCCGCCCGCCGGGTGGTGTTTACACCCACATCGTCGGCACCGACATCGTGCGAACCGGCGAGGATCAGTTCTACGTTCTGGAGGACAATGCCCGCACGCCGTCCGGCGTCAGCTACATGTTGGAAAACCGGGAAACCATGATGCAGATGTTCCCGGAACTCTTCCACCAGAATCGTGTCCGGCCGGTGGAGAACTATCCCTATCTGCTGCGCCAGAGTCTTTCCTCACTTGCGCCTCCAGGCTGCACCGGCAAGCCGCGCGTAGCGGTATTGACCCCTGGGATCTACAACTCCGCCTTCTATGAGCACGCCTTCCTTGCGGACATGATGGGCGTCGAACTGGTGGAAGGCTCGGATCTGCGCGTCATCGACGGCAAAGTGAAGATGCGCACGACCCGCGGCTATGAGGCGATCGACGTGCTTTATCGCCGCGTCGACGACGATTTCCTCGATCCACTGACCTTCCGACCCGATTCCGCACTCGGGATCCCCGGCATCATGGACGTCTATCGCGCCGGCAACATCACCATCGCCAACGCACCCGGCACCGGCATTTCGGACGACAAGGCGATCTATTCCTATATGCCGGAGATCGTCGAGTTCTATACCGGCCGCAAGCCGCTTCTCGAGAACGTACCGACCTGGCGCTGCTCGGAACAGCCGAGCCTGAAATACGTGCTCGAGCACCTGGACGAACTCGTCGTCAAGGAGGTGCACGGCTCCGGCGGCTACGGGATGCTCGTCGGCCCGACAGCGACGAAAAGGGAGCGCGCCGCCTTTGCCGAAAAGCTCAAGGAGCGCCCCGGCAATTACATCGCCCAGCCGACATTGTCGCTCTCGACCGTGCCGATCCTCGTCAACAAGGGCATAGCGCCCCGTCATGTGGACTTGCGTCCTTACGTCCTCGTCTCCGACAAGGTGCAGATCATCCCGGGCGGCCTGACGCGTGTCGCCCTGAAGGAGGGCTCACTGGTGGTGAATTCCAGCCAGGGCGGCGGCACCAAGGACACCTGGGTACTGGAGGACTGAGGCCATGTTGGGAAGAACTGCGAACGGCCTCTACTGGATGTTCCGCTATATCGAGCGGGCAGAGAATGGCGCCCGGCTGATCGACGCCGGCCTGCGCATGTCGCTGACGCGCAGCGAAGCGACGGAGGACGACTGGGAAGGCGTGCTGCAGAGTGCCGGGGTGCGCGAGCTTTACGACCAGGTGCACGACCAGCTGACGAGCAGCGACGCCATCGACTTTCTCCTGCGTGACCACGCCAACCCGTCGAGCGTCATGTCCTGCATCGAGGCCGGCCGCCACAATGCCCGCATGGTCCGCACGGCACTGACGCGGGAGACCTGGGAAGCCACCAACGAGTGCTGGATCGACATGAAGGCGATGCTCGCCAGGAAGGTGCGGCCCGCCGAGATGCCCGAGGTCATCGATGCCATCAAGCGGCGGGCCGGCCTGATCCGCGGCGCCTTCCACGGCACGATGCTCCGGAACGAAATTTTCAATTTCTCGCGCATCGGCACCTTCATCGAGCGAGCGGACAACACAGCCCGAATTCTCGACGTGAAATATTATGTACTGCTTCCGGCGGTCTCCGCGGTCGGCTCGTCTATGGACAATGTGCAATGGGAATCGATCCTGCGCTCGGTTTCCGCACACCGCGCCTATGGTTGGGTCTATGATGCCGAGCTCAGACCGGCCAACATCGCCGACTTCCTGATCTCGAACGGCCGCATGCCGCGCTCGCTTGCCTATTGCTACGAGAAGATCGTCAGCAATCTCGGCTATCTCGCGCGCGAATACGGCGAGAAGCATGCGGCCCACGAGACGGCGGAACAGACGCTGGAATCTCTGCGCAGTCGCTCGATCGACGACATCATGGACCAGGGCCTGCACGAATATCTGGAAGAGTTCATCAGCCACAACAACCGTCTGGGGCAGGAAATCACCGACGGCTACCGGTTCTACCACTGAGGCTCAGGAGAGTGGGATGCACCTGAAGATCAGCCACACGACCGAGTATCGCTATGATGAACCGGTGCTCTACGCGCTGCAGCGGCTGCGCCTGACGCCGACGAGCCAACCTGGCCAGACGGTCCTGAATTGGCGCACGCTTGTCGAGGGTGCCGTCGTCGAGGTCGCCTATGACGATCACTTCGGCAATCGCACGCACCTCGTGAGCATCGATGCAGACCGGACGAGCTTCCGGATCGAGGCGAGCGGCGAGCTCGAAACCGAAGACAAGGCTGGCGTATTGGGCCTGCAACAGTCCTGCGTGCCGCTATGGCTCTATCTGCGTGAAACGCCGCTTAGCAAAGCGGGCAAACGGGTCCGCGAGCTCGCGAGATCGGTCGAAGGCGAAACCGAACTCGATCGCATGCACGCGCTGATGGCAACGATCCACGAAACGGTCGAATACAAGGCCGGCGAGACGCACACGCGAACTACGGCCGAGGAGGCTTTGGAGCGCGGCAAAGGCGTGTGCCAGGATCACGCTCATATCCTCATCTCCGCCGCGCGTGCGCTGGGGCTGCCGGCCCGGTACGTCTCCGGCTATTTGATGGTGGAGGGCCATCCGGAGCAGACTGCGAGCCATGCCTGGGCCGAAGTGCATATCGCCGGCCTGGGTTGGGTCGGCTTCGACCCCGCCAACAAGATCTGCCCCGACGACCGGTATGTCCGGCTTGCCTCGGGTCTCTGCTACCGCGACGCCGCACCGGTGTCAGGTTTGGTTCATGGTGTCGCCAGTGAAATGCTGAACGTTTCGGTGACAGTCGAGCAGCAACAGCAGGCGCAGAGTCAAAGCCAGAGCCAGGGCAACCAGAGCCAGACGCAGAGCCTTTAAGGCAGGCTGGATAGCCGCGAGGGCCCCTCATCCGCGCGACCGATAGTCCAAGTCCCCTCTCCCGCATGCGGGGAGAGGGCGAGGGTGAGGGGCGGAGCCTCCTTCAGGACGGCATCGTGCTTTGCGAAAACCGGTTTCGGTTTTCGGGCCCGATGCGCTATCGCGACGCAGACGACTGTAGCAGCCGGCAGAGCGAGACCAGCCCGCGGTCATAACCGCCGTTCACCACATCACGACAGCGTTTGATCACCATGCGCCGTTCATCCGCGGGCATGGCGTTGAAAGCGGCGAGCGACGCGCTGCCGGGTGCGCCGGGGCCGTCGCTGGCAGCCGGACCGGCTCCGCCAGCGGGTTTTGGTGCAGGCTCAGGTGCGAATATGCCGCCGTCACCGACAACGTCGTCGACGACAGAACCCGACCCGGCATTGTCACCGACGCCGGCGGTCACGGCGGCGTTGACGCCATTGCCGACGCCGGCGGTCACGGCGGCATTCGCGCCGTTGCCGCCGCCAACTGCCAGCAACGCAGCAGCGTTGGCGCCCTGGCCAGCACCTGCTCTGATATTCGCATCGATCCCTTGGCCACCGCCGACCGATGCGGAAGCCGAGGCATCGGCACGCCCCGATCCACCGACCGATGCGTCGACGTCAGCATTTGCGCCGGTGCCCAGGGACGCACCCGCATTGGCATTCACGCCATTCGAGCCTCCAAGCGACACATCGGCATCGATCGCTGCGCGTCCGCCAACGCTCTGCGCAAAGGAGGGGGTCACGAAAACCGTTGCAAACAGACCGAAAGTAACAATTGCGATTCTCTTGCGCATGTTCATCTCCTCAGCAATCCGGGCCCGAACGGCCCGATTGCACCAATAAGTCGGAACACGCCAATAGGTTTCATTGAGATGCACGGAATAGGATGTACAGACTTTCGCCTCGCACCCCACGGTGACTCGCGTCCAGGCACGGAGCAGCCGTCTCGACCCTTGAATCCTAACCATTCAACAGAGCCTATCTGGGCGAAGTTAGAGCGGGATGCGCTCGCACCGCCGCTCTATCGGTTTGTTTTTGCCGCATTTGTGCGACGCCAGGTGGTTTCACCTGACCGCAAAATGCTCTAGTGGCTGTCGCGCTCGACGACCGATCCGCGCGCGCCGACGAGAAAGTCGAGGTCGGCGCCGGTGTCGGCCTGCATGACGGTCTTGATGTAGAGACCGCCATAGCCGCCGGTGAGCGGCTTCACCGGCGAGACCCAGGCCGCGCGGCGGCGGGCAAGCTCCTCGTCGGAAACATGAAGATGCAGAGAGCGGTTCGGGATGTCGACCTCGATCAAATCACCGTTCTCGACCAGCGCCAGCGGTCCGCCTTCGGCCGCTTCCGGTGCAGTGTGGAGGATCACGGTGCCGTAAGCGGTTCCCGACATGCGCGCATCCGAAATGCGGATCATGTCCGTGATGCCCTTTTTGAGGACCTTCGGCGGCAGACCCATGTTGCCGACCTCGGCCATGCCGGGATAACCCTTTGGCCCGCAATATTTCAGCACCATGACGCAGTTCTCGTCGATGTCGAGATCCTCGCGATTGATGCGGGCGTGATAGTCCTCAATGCTCTCGAACACGACCGCGCGGCCCTTGTGCCGCATCAGGTGCGGCGAAGCGGCCGACGGCTTGAGCACGGCGCCGCGCGGCGCGAGATTGCCGCGCAGCACGGCGATACCACCCGACTTGGTCAATGCCTTTTCCCGCGGCAGGATCACCTCTTCGTTGTAGTTGACGACGCCCTTGACATCGTTCCCGATCGTGTCGCCGCTGACGGTGATTGCGTCATTGTGGAGCAATCCCATTTCGGCGACCGCCTTGATCACTACCGGCAGGCCGCCAGCATAATAGAACTCCTCCATCAGATATTTGCCGGAGGGTTGCAGGTTGACGATCGTCGGCACGTCGCGGCCGAGCCTGTCCCAATCATCGAGCGAGAGATCGACGCCGACGCGGCCGGCGAGAGCGAGAAGGTGCAGGACGGCATTGGTCGAGCCGCCGACCGCGCCGTTAACACGAATGGCGTTTTCGAAGGCTTGTTTCGTAAGGATATCGGAGGGCTTCAGATCCTCCTTGACCATCTCGACGATGCGGCGGCCGGTGAGCTGCGAGATCACCCGGCGTCGCGCGTCGACGGCTGGGATGGCGGCGTTGCCGGAAAGGGTCATGCCGAGCGCTTCCGCCATGGACGCCATGGTCGAGGCGGTGCCCATCGTCATGCAGCTTCCCGCCGAACGGGCCATCCCCTGCTCGGCATCCATGAACTCCTCCAGCGTCATCTCGCCGGACTTGACCATTTCCGAGAATTGCCAGATCGCTGTGCCGGAGCCGACATCCTTGCCGCGCCACTTGCCGTTGAGCATCGGTCCGCCGGAGACGACGATCGCCGGGATGTCGACACTCGCCGCGCCCATCAGAAGGCTTGGCGTGGTCTTGTCGCAGCCGCCGAGCAGTACGACGCCGTCGACCGGATTGCCGCGGATCGCCTCCTCGACATCCATCGCCGCGAGGTTGCGGAACATCATCGCGGTCGGCCTCAAGGTGCTTTCGCCCGTCGAAAAAACCGGGAATTCGACCGGGAAGCCGCCCGCCTCATAGACGCCCCGTTTCACGCGCTCGGCGAGGTCGCGAAGATGCGCATTGCAGGGGGTGAGTTCGGACCAGGTGTTGCAGATGCCGATGATCGGCCGCCCGTCGAAGGTGTCGGCGGGGAGCCCCTGGTTCTTCATCCAGGAGCGATGCATGATGGCATTCTTGCCCGTACCGCCGAACCATTCCTGCGAACGCAGCTTGCGCGGCCACTCAGCTTTCTTCTTCATCTCTTCCTTCCTTCAGGCCCCGGCGGGGCGGGCGGCAAACAGGCCGGCTCAAGCCAGCGTGTAGGCCGTCTTCACGGTTGTGTAGAATTCGGCCGCGTACTTGCCCTGTTCACGCGACCCGTAGGAGGATCCTTTGCGGCCGCCGAACGGCACGTGGAAATCGACGCCGGCCGTCGGCAGGTTGACCATCACCATGCCAGCCTCGGCATTGCGCTTGAAATGCGTTGCGTGCTTGAGGCTGGTAGTGGCGATACCGGAAGAAAGGCCGAACGGCGTGTCATTGGCGACGGCAAGCGCCTCCTCATAGTCCTTCACGCGGATGACCGCGGCGACCGGTCCGAAGATCTCCTCGCGCGCGATCCGCATCTGGTTATGTGCGTCGGTGAAGAGCGCCGGCTGCAGGTAGAACCCAGGCGAGTCGCGCTTGATGAGGTCGCCGCCGAAGGCGAGCTTCGCGCCCTCCTGCTTGCCGATGGCGATATAGTCCGTGTCCTGGTTCAACTGGCTCTGGTCGACGACCGGACCGATATGGGTGCCGGGCTTCAGCGCGTCGTCGACGACGAGGCCATGCATTCGCTCGCCCATCGCGGCGACGAACTTGTCATGGATGCCCTCGGTGACGATGATGCGCGAGGAGGCCGTGCAGCGCTGGCCGGTCGAGAAGAAGGCGGAGTTGACGGCCGCCTCAACGGCAACGGAAAGATCGGCATCGTCGAGTACGACGAACGGGTTCTTACCGCCCATCTCGAGCTGGAACTTGCGGTTATGCTCGACCGAAGCCATAGCGACGCGCTTTCCCGTACCGACAGAGCCGGTGAAGGTGATCGCCTGGATGTCCGGGCTTTCCAGCATTGCCTGGCCGACCACGGAGCCTTTGCCCATGACGAGGTTCAACACGCCTTTCGGCAGGCCAGCGCGGTGCAGGATGTCGGCGATTGCCCAGGAGCAGCCCGGAACCAGCTCGGCCGGCTTGAATACGACGGTGTTGCCGTAGGCGAGTGCCGGCGCGATCTTCCAGGCAGGGATGGCGATCGGGAAATTCCATGGCGTGATAATGCCGACGACGCCGACCGGCTCGCGGGTGATCTCGACGCCGATATTCGGGCGAACCGAGGGGATGACCTCGCCAGCCAACCGCAGGCACTCGCCGGCGAAGAATTCGAAGATCTGGCCGGCACGCACGGTCTCGCCGATGCCTTCAGCGAGCGTCTTGCCTTCCTCGCGCGACAAGAGCCGCCCGAGTTCGTCCTTGCGCGCCATGATCTCGTCGGCGGTCTTCTTGAGGATCGCGTGGCGTTCGAGAATGCCGGAGCGCGACCAGGCCGGAAAGGCCGCCTTTGCCGCCGCGATTGCCGCCTTCGCGTCGTCCGCGGTGGCGCGGGCATATTCGCCGACGACGTCGTTGGTATTCGAGGGATTGATGTTGGCGATGCCGTCGCCGCCGACCCATTCGCCGGCAATCAGGTTCTGGTGAAGTGTCATGAGCTTCAACCTCCTTGTTTTTTGTCCCAAGCGGCCGCCCGTCGCGGCATCGCTGCTATGGCAGGTACATCAGAGCTGACGTATGGCGATTTCTTCCTCGGCGCCGACCGCCAAGGGGTTGCGCAAGGCGAGGCCGAAATCCTCGGCCTCGATCTCGAAGACGTCCCCCGGCTCCGTACGGATGCCGTCGCCGAAGGAGAGCGTCGCGGTTCCGAACATGTGCACATGCACGTCGCCGGGCGTGCGGAAGAGATCGTATTTGAAGTGGTGATATTCGAGATTGGCGAAGCTGTGGGACATATTCGCCTCGCCGGAAAGGAAAGGCTTCTCCCACAGCACCTTGCCGCCACGCAGGATTCGCGAGGTGCCGCGGATATCGTCAGGCGCCGCGCCGATGCGGATCTCGGGACCGAAGCTCGCCTGTCTGAGCTTCGAATGCGCCAGCCAAAGGTAGTTGACGCGCTCGGTCTTGTGGTCGGAAAACTCATTGGCTACCGCAAAGCCAAGCCGATAGGGCAAGCCCCTATCGGAAATTACGTAGATGCCGGCCATTTCCGGCTCTTCGCCGCCGTCCTCGGCAAAAGACGGCGACGTCAGCGGCTTACCGGGTGCGACCGCGGCGGTGCCGTTGCCCTTGTAGAACCATTCCGGCTGGACGCCCTTTTCGCCGGCTTTCGGCTTGCCGCCTTCAAGCCCCATGCGGAACATCTTCATCGAATCGGTCAGCGCCTCTTCCGCCGCTTCGGTCGTCTTCTTGTGCATGGCGTCGCGCGTGGCCGCGGAACCGAGGTGCGTAAGCCCGGTTCCGGTCAAGTGGAGATGCGCCGGATCGGGATGGGTGATCGGCGGCAGCATCCGCCCCTCGGCATAGGCCTGCTCGAGATCGATCGCTTCGCCAAGCCCCTTGGCGTCGATGACGACCTGCAGGCTCTTGTCGGCATTGGCCGCTTCCATCGCCAAGGCGTAGACGCTGGCCGCGCCGTTGATGGCGCGTGCCGTTTCGCCCGGCTCCCGCACCGCGACAGCAATCGATCCGTCTTGCATTCTGACCTGAGAAATCAGCACGTTCCTGTCCTTCCTCATCTTTGGATGGAACCAGCCGCCTTCAACTCAAAGGCAAGCGGCGCCGGTTCCAGGGCGGTTCCAGGCCGCCCAGCTCGGCAGCCTCACGGCTGCCATTTGATAGCCGGTATGACGGGGCTTACCTGGAGAGCCGGTCAGCCCTTGCCCTTGTTCTTGTTGTAGACGTCGAAGAACACGGCTGCGAGCAGCACGAGGCCCTTGATGAGCTGCTGGTAATCAATACCGATGCCCATGATCGACATGCCGTTGTTCATCACGCCCATGATGAAGGCGCCGATCACCGCGCCGGTGATCTTGCCAACGCCGCCCGATGCCGACGCGCCGCCGATGAAGCAGGCTGCGATCACGTCGAGCTCGAAGCCGACGCCGGCCTTCGGGGTCGCCGAGTTCAGGCGCGCCGTGATGATCATGCCGGCAAGCGCGGCAAGCACGCCCATGTTGACGAAGGCATAGAAGGTGAGCCGCTCGGTATTGATGCCGGAGAGCTTGGCAGCCTTCTCATTGCCGCCCATCGCATAAATCCGGCGACCGACCGTCGAGCGCGTCGTGATGAAGGTGTAGAGGGCGATCAGAACGCCCATGACGATGAGGACGTTCGGCAGGCCGCGATAGGTCGCCAGCTGGAAGCCGAGGAACAGTGCGACGACGCCGATGACCGCCATCTGGATGGCGAAGAAGATGAAGGGCTCGTTCTCCGTGCCGTGCCGCTCATTGATCCGGCGATTGCGGAGCCCCGCGTAGAGGGCGTAGCCCACCAGCAGCAGTACGGCCACGAGCGCGACCATGTTCTTGATCAGGTCAGGCGTCACGTTCAAGAAAGAGAGGAAGTCCGGAACGAAGCCCGTCGAAAGCAGCTGGAACTCCTTCGGGAAGGGCCCGATCGGGCGTCCGCCGAGGACCACATAGGTCAGCCCGCGGAACACCAGCATGCCTGCCAGCGTGACGATGAACGATGGAATCTTCTGGTAGGCCACCCAATAGCCCTGCGCGGCCCCCATGATGCCGCCCACGACGAGACAGGCGGGAATGACCACGAAGGCCGGCAGCCCCCATTTGACGAGCATGATCGCCGAGATCGCGCCGATGAAGGCGACGATGGAGCCGACCGAAAGATCGATGTGGCCCGCCACGATGATCAGCAGCATGCCCAGCGCCATGATGACGATGAACGAGTTCTGCAGCACCAGGTTGGTGATGTTGACCGGCTTGAACAGCACGCCGTCGGTCACGAACTGGAAGAACAGCATGATGATCACGAGCGCGACCAGGAGGCCGTATTCGCGGATGTTGTTCCTGAGGTAGTCCCCGATCGACGGTTTGGTGGTGTGGGTGCTCGTATCGGCGACCATTAGTGTTTCTCCCCTGAACGCATGATGGCACGCATGATCGATTCCTGGCTTGCTTCCTCCTTGGAAAGCTCGGCCACGATGCGTCCCTCGTTCATGACATAGATGCGATCGCAGGTTCCGAGCAGCTCCGGCATTTCCGACGAGATCATCAGGATGCCTTTGCCCTCGGCCGCGAGTTGGTTGATGATGGTGTAGATTTCATACTTCGCGCCGATGTCGATGCCGCGCGTCGGCTCGTCGAGTATGAGAACTTCGGGATTGGTGAACAGCCATTTGGACAGCACGACCTTTTGCTGGTTGCCGCCCGACAGGTTCACCGCCTCCTGGTAGATCGAATGCGAACGGATGCGGAGCTTGGAACGATAATCCGATGCGACCTTCGCCTCCTTGCGCTCGTCGATGACCCCGTTCGAGGAAACCGCGCTCAGATTGGAGAGCGTGGTATTGTGCATGATGTTGTTGATCAGCACGAGACCGAGCTGCTTGCGGTCTTCCGTCACATAGGCAAGGCCCGCCTTGATCGCCCGCGGGATCGTGCTCACATCCACGGGCTTGCCGCGCATGGTCACCTCGCCGGTGATCTTATGGCCCCAGGACCTGCCGAAGAGACTCATCGCCGTTTCGGTTCGCCCGGCGCCCATCAGCCCCGCAATGCCAACGACTTCGCCCGCGCGGACCTTAAAGCTGACGTCGTGCAGGAACTGCCTGTCGCGGTGATGCTGATGGAAGACGTTCCAGTTGTTCACCTCGAGCAGCGTGTCGCCGATATTCGGTACGCGCGGGGGATAGCGATCCTCGAGCGCGCGTCCGACCATACCCTTGATGATCCGGTCCTCGCTGATGTCTTCCTTGTGACAGTCGAGCGTTTCGACTGTGCCGCCGTCGCGCAGGATGGTGATCTGGTCGGCTACCTTTTTGATCTCGTTCAGCTTGTGTGAGATGATGATCGACGTCATGCCCTGCTTGCGGAACTCCATGAGGAGCTTCAGGAGCGCGTCCGAGTCGTTCTCGTTGAGCGATGCGGTGGGCTCGTCGAGGATCAGGAGCCGCACCTTCTTCGAAAGCGCCTTGGCGATCTCGACCAGTTGCTGCTTCCCGACACCGATATCGGTGATGAGTGTCGCCGGAGACTCGTTCAGCCCGACCTTCTTCAGCAGTTCCTGCGTCCGCGCGAAGGTCTGCGGCCACTGAATGACCCCGTTGGTGGCGACTTCGTTACCCAGAAAAATGTTCTCGGCGATCGATAGCAGCGGCACCAGCGCCAGTTCCTGGTGGATGATGATGATGCCGATCTCTTCGCTGTCGGCGATCGTGCTGAAGCTTCTGACCTCGCCGTCGTAATAGATCTCGCCCTCATAAGTGCCGGCGGGATAGACGCCGCTCAATACCTTCATCAAGGTCGACTTGCCGGCGCCATTCTCACCGACGAGCGCATGGATTTCGCCTTCGCGGACCTTGAACGAAACGTTGTCCAGCGCCTTGACGCCGGGGAACGTCTTTGTAATACCCCGCATTTCGAGAATGATATTATCCATAACAGCCATTCCAGCGGCAGTCTCGCGAAGAGACTGCAGGCTTCCTCCCGCCGCGGCAATTCCCTGGATCGGTGACGAGGCCGAAGGAACGCGCGACAGTTCAAAGTTTTGAAGCAACCTTTGTGCATCTGCAAGATGCCGGCCACCTCAGGCAAAAGGGGTCCGCGGCCACCGCGGACCCCTCCGACAGGATCAGTTGTTGATCTGGTCTTCCGTGTAGTAGCCGGAGCCGACCAGCACTTCCTTGGCATTTGTCTTGTCGACCGAGACGGGCTTCAGCAGGTAGGACGGAACGACCTTGACGCCGTTTTCATAGGTCTTGGTGTCGTTCACTTCCGGCTCCTTGCCGTCCATGATGGCATTGACCATGTTGACGGTGACCTTGGCGAGCTCGCGGGTGTCCTTGAAGACGGTCGAATACTGTTCGCCGGCGAGGATCGACTTGACCGACGGCAGTTCGGCGTCCTGGCCGGTGACGATCGGCATCGGCAGGTCGCCGGAGCCGTAGCCAACGCCCTTCAGGGCCGAGATGATGCCAATGGAGAGACCGTCATAGGGCGAAAGAACGCCATCGACCTTGGCATCGGTATAGGTGGACGACAGCAGGTTTTCCATGCGGGACTGGGCAACGGAACCGTCCCAGCGCAGCGTGCCGACCTGGTCCATGCCCATCTGACCGGACTTCACGACGATCTTGCCGCTGTCGATCAGCGGCTGCAGGACCGACATGGCGCCGTCATAGAAGAAGAAGGCGTTGTTGTCGTCCGGCGAACCGCCGAAGAGTTCGATGTTCTTCGGCTCTTTTGCTTCGTCGAGCTTCAGGCCTTCGACGAGCGAGGTTGCCTGAAGGACGCCGACCTGGAAGTTGTCGAAGGTTGCGTAGTAATCGACATTGCCCGAATCGCGGATCAGGCGGTCGTAAGCGATGACCTTGACGCCGGAGTCGGCAGCCTTCTGCAGGATGTCGGAGAGCGTGGTGCCGTCGATGGCGGCAATGACGAGAACTTTCGCGCCCTTCGTCACCATGTTCTCGATCTGAGCCAGCTGGTTCGGAATATCGTCGTCGGCGAACTGCAGATCCGGCGTGTAGCCTGCTTCCTTGAACAGCTTCTCCATGGTTTCGCCGTCGGAAATCCAGCGGGTCGACGTCTTCGTCGGCATGGAGACGCCGACCATGCCCTTGTCCTGGGCGAATGCCGGCGCAGCGAATGAGGCGACGGTGATCGCCGCGGCTGCGAGAAGCGAATTAACAAATTTCATCAGATCTCTCCCTGAGTGTTGAGGCCGGCAGGCCGGAGCCCCCGTCTATGCGCAGCGACCCGCCGGCCCGAGAGCTGATCTCCGGCGGCGTTTCAAGATGAAGGAAGCCCTCCCCTCTTACATACTCCCGCATGCGCTGGCGCACAGGCTGCGAAACTGGAATCAATTGCCATAACTGTCAAATACAATATCGCTTTGCATGCATATCAAAATTGGTATACCACTCACAAAGAGTGTGATTTTTGAATCGCTTTATAAACGAGTTCGAAAGAATGATCCCTGACAACGCGATCGCACCTGCGGGCGAACCGCTCGACACCGGCCTTTTCCGGTCGGGGCTGAAGATCAATCACCTGCGCCTCGTGCTGGCGCTCGACGATCATCGCCGCATCAGCGCCGCCGCCGATTCCCTCGGCATCTCGCAGCCGGCCGCCTCGCGCATGCTTGCAGAGATCGAAGCGATCGTAAAGGCGCCGATCTGCGCACGCGTCGCCCGCGGCGTCGAGCTCACCAGCTACGGCGAGGCGCTGGCGCGGCGGGCCCGCACCATCTTCCTCGAACTACGCGAGGCCGCTCGCGAAATCAACGAGTTGAAATCGGGCAGCGGCGGCTCGGTGTCGATCGGCTCCGTCACCGGTCCGGCACTCAATCTTGCCGTGCCTGCGATCCGCCAGGTTTCCACCGCCTATCCCGGCATCGAGATCAATGTGCAGATCGACAACAGCAACGTGCTGACGCGCGAGTTGCTCGCCGCTCGCCACGACTTCGTCGTCGGCCGCATTCCCGACGACCTCAATCCACGCCTCTTCAAGCTGGTGGAGGTCGGCTTCGAGGAGGTCTGCCTGATCGTGCGGGAAGGCCATCCGCTCATGGAAAAGACCTCCGTGAGCGCCGACGACCTGCCCGGTTACGACTGGGTGTTCCAGCCGCCGGGCACGCTCTTGCGCCGCGCCGTGGAGGACAGCTTCCTCTCCGCCGGCGTCCCGCTGCCGTCGACCGTCATCAACACCTCCTCCATCATCCTGACGCTGTCGATCGTGCGCAACACCAATGCCATTGCCCCCGTCGCGCTCGACGTCGCCCGGCTGGTCGCCGGCAATGGCACGCAAGCCGGCGAGATCCGCATTCTGCCGACTGAGTTTCCGATCCGCCTCAAGCCATACGGCCTCATCACCGCCGAAGGCCGCGCCCTGCCCCCGAGCGCGAAGCTGCTCTACGACCTGATCCTGAAGCAAAGCCGGATGTGATCAGGCCCGCTTAATCTTCGCCCGGCAGGATGGCGCGTGCTAAACCCGCAAATCACGGAGGCTTCATGTTCGGCATGTCGGTGTTCCAATCGGTGCTCGAGCGCCTCAAGGCCGAGCGGGACGTCGAAGGAGTCGGCGAGGTATCGGACATCGATGGCCGCGCGTGGCAGACGCCGATCGATCGATCCCCCGCTTTTCTCGTGGGGACCCTTTCGCCCGCGCCAGCCGCCTTCGGCGCGGTTGATCGCGCCTATCGGGAGCTGGCGCCCACCGCAAGGATGGAGCCGCCGGTCATGCCGGCTCATCTGAGCCACACGAGCCTTGCCGAAGTCGCCGAAGAGCTTGCGATCACGGAAGACGAAACCGGCCTCACGCTCGCCGCCAAGCGCAGGCGCTTTGCTGCGGCGAACCATCCGGACAGGCTGCCGGCCGAGTTTCGCTCAAATGCGACCATCCGGATGAAGCTCGCCAATATGCTCATCGACGAGGCCACCAGGAGACTTGTTCGGCCGTGAGGGCGTATACCCACCTGGCCTGCCGGTCAGAGGGGGGGTGAGCTTGTCGCGCTCACTTAGGCTCGTCGGAGGTCACCGTTTCCTTCTCTTCCGGCTCCTTCGGCCGGTAGAAGATCAAAAGCGCGGCGCCGGCATAGGCGGTCACGGCCAGAAAGATCATCCCCCAGAGCGGCTGCCCGCCGTAGAACTCGACGGCGGTCCAGGCGGCGCAGAGGGCGACGATCAGCAGCCGGATCCATAGCGGCCGATAGAAAGGATGGTCCGGGTCGATGAATTTGATCATCTCATGCCTCTGAAGATATGCGCGCCGCTTCGGCGCCGACCACGGCACCAGGCATCTCAGGATGTCGAAACGTGCCGCAGTCTTTCTTGAACCGCGGCGATATGCAGTAGCGCATATTTCCATAAAGCGGAACCGATCCCGGGCAAATCCTCCCACCGCAACAGGCGAGGCGCGGCACGGGGCGTCTTGACGCCAGCAGGCTAAATGGAATAATTGTTCCGCATTCGCAATTTTTAGCCATTTCGTTCCGATTTGCGCGAGGACAGGCGGCAGGGCAGAATCGGCATGAGGGGCGCAGGAGAGGCAGACGGCGCGAGCACGCGCCACCAAATTTCCCTCCTTGGCTTCTAGATTCCGCGGGGCTCGTCGCCTCCGCGACGCCTTCGCGCGGTGAGCGGCAATCACCGCGCCCCACCCGGTCTCGGACCGGAATTCGAGAGAAACGAAGATGACAGTGAGATTTGGACTTTTGGGCGCCGGACGTATCGGCAAGGTTCATGCGAAAGCCGTCAGCGGCAATCCGGACGCCGTCCTTTTAGCTGTTGCCGATGCCTTTCCGGCCGCGGCGGAAGCAATCGCCAAGGCCTATGGCTGCGAGGTCCGCACCATCGAGGCGATCGAGGCGGCCGACGATATCGACGCCATCGTCATCTGCACGCCGACGGACACGCATGCCGACCTGATCGAGCGCTTCGCCCGCGCCGGCAAGGCGATCTTCTGCGAAAAGCCGATCGATCTCGATGTCGACCGCGTCAAGGCCTGCCTGAAGGTGGTTTCCGAGACAGGGGCGAAGCTGATGGTTGGCTTCAACCGCCGCTTCGACCCGCATTTCATGGCCGTGCGCAAGGCGATCGACGAGGGCAAGATCGGCGACGTCGAAATGGTGACGATCACCTCGCGCGATCCGGGCGCCCCGCCGGTCGACTATATCAAGCGCTCGGGCGGCATCTTCCGCGACATGACCATCCATGACTTCGACATGGCGCGCTTTCTGCTTGGCGAGGAGCCGGTTTCGGTGACCGCAACCGCCGCCGTTCTCGTCGACGAGGCGATCGGCGAAGCCGGCGACTACGACAGCGTCTCGGTCATCCTGCAGACGGCATCCGGCAAGCAGGCGATCATCTCCAACTCGCGCCGGGCCACCTATGGCTATGACCAGCGCATCGAAGTGCACGGCTCCAAGGGTGCCGTGTCGGCGGAGAACCAGCGTGCGGTTTCGATCGAAATCGCCAATGGCGAAGGCTACACCCGTCCGCCGCTGCATGACTTCTTCATGACGCGCTATACCGAGGCCTATGCCAACGAGATCGAGAGCTTCATCGCCGCGATCGAGAAGGGTGCGGAAATCACCCCCTCCGGCAAGGATGGCCTCGCTGCCCTTGCGCTCGCCGATGCGGCCGTGAAGTCGGTCGCCGAGAAGCGCCAGATCAGCATCGCCTGACGCAAAGCCTTCCACTACCAAATGAAATGGCCGGGTCACGCCCGACCTTTTTGTCGTGCGGCATCGGCGCAATCTCATGCATGCCCGGTCGCGGCGATTTCGCCATCGACGAGACTCAAGGCGCGGTCGAGATGGCCATCGAAGACGAGCTGCTGCTCGTCGAAAACCGCGGTGATTTCCGGCGCCCCCTGCAGCCGCACCTGCAGGGATTGCGCCAGCCCCTCCTCGACGCCTTTTTGCAAGAGGTCGAAATAGCGAAGGCCGGGCCCGGTGACGAAGATCGGCATGGTCTCGTAAAGGCTAATGAGCCGGGACATTCCGATGCCGAGGGCAATGCCCGCCTGGCGGAAGGCATAGCCGGACATGCGATGCCCCTGGCGCGCGCTCGCCGCGATCTTGTCCATCTCGGCAAGCGGCACGAATTTCGCCGGAATCGTATCGGCCGGCACCTCGAAGGCCGTGCGCAGGATGCCGTAGAAGCCCGCGGCCGCCTCGATGCAGCCATGGGCGCCGCAGCGGCAGAGCCCGGCCGAGCTCGCATGCAGCATATGGCCGAAATTCGGGGCGGAGACATCGAGTTCACCCGAGCGCCCCCTCCGCGCAAGGCCCAGCCCGATGCTGTGGCCGAGCGAGACGGCGGCGAGGGCCTTGAAGTCGCCGTCCTTCGCTTCGGCCTGAGCCGCAAGCGCCTGGGCGACGAGCAGGGTCTCGTTGCTGAGCATCACCCGTGCCGGCCACTCCTCGCGCAGGAGTTTTGCGAAATCGAGCTCCTCGCCGCCGAAGACCGGCGACCAGATCAGCCGCGCACCCTCGGCCGCGACCAGCCCCTTGCTGCTGATCGAGATGGCAAGCACCTGCTTTTTACCGATGCGCGAACGTTCCAGCAGGCGATCGAGCGACGCCGCAAAGCGCCGCCCGAAAGCAGCCGCACCGGCATGATCCCGGTCGCGCGCCTCTTCGAAACGATCGAGCAGCACCCCGCCATAGTCGGCGAGCGAGTATTGGACGATATCGGAGGAAATGCGCACGACGATCACGTATCCGCAATCGCGGTTCGGCGCGAAGAGCACGCGTGGTCGCCCCCTGCCCCCCTGGACGTGGTGCTCTCTCTTGGCAATGACGCCAATGCGCTCCAGTTCGGCGGTAATTGCGGAGACCGTCGCCGAGGCAAGGCCGGTCTGCTCGGCGATGTCCGTGTGCGCGAGCGCGCCCTTGCGGCGGAGCGCCGACAGTACGAGTGCCGAATTCTGCTGACGCACGAGTTCGGTGCTGGACCTGGTCAGCATACTTCGCCTCTGGCCACCGCGGCCGCTCGAATCACATGCTCCTCCCAAAACATCGGCCGCTCGAATACGCGGTAATGCGCTTGTTGACAGCCTTCTAAAACTCTGACATCTATTTTCTCGACTGTCGAGAAAAAAGCCTGCCGCGAGTGGCGGCGATGATTTGAGACAGCGGTTAACGGCTCGTCGGATGCGCTCGGGAGGTTCGTGCGTGTCAACTCAAGCCATTGGGAGGTAAATAATGAAATCCGTTCTGAAGCTGATGGCAGGTGCCGCCATCATCGCATCCATGCATTCCGCAGCGGTCGCGAAGGACCTCGTCATCGGCGTCTCCTGGTCGAACTTCCAGGAAGAGCGCTGGAAAACCGACGAGGCTGCCATCAAGGCCGCGCTTGAGGCCTCCGGCGACAAGTACATTTCCGCCGACGCGCAGTCCTCTGCCGCAAAGCAGCTCACCGACATCGAATCGTTGATCGCCCAAGGGGCCAATGCGCTGATCGTGCTTGCGCAGGACTCCGACGCGATTGCGCCTGCGATCGAGAAGGCGACCGCCGAAGGCATCCCGGTCGTTGGCTACGACCGCCTGATCGAGAACCCGGACGCCTTCTACATCACCTTCGACAACAAGGAAGTGGGCCGCATGCAGGCGCGCGAAGTGTTCAAGGTGAAGCCGGAAGGCAATTTCGTCTTCATCAAGGGCTCCTCCTCCGACCCGAACGCCGATTTCCTCTTCGCCGGCCAGATGGAAGTGCTGAAGGAAGCGGTTGACGGCGGCAAGGTCAAGAATGTCGGTGAGGCCTATACCGACGGCTGGAAGCCGGAAAACGCCCAGAAGAACATGGAGCAGTTCCTGACGGCTAACGACAACAAGGTCGATGCGGTCGTCGCTTCGAACGACGGCACCGCCGGCGGTGCCATTGCCGCCCTTTCCGCCCAGGGCCTTGCCGGCTCGGTTCCGGTCTCGGGCCAGGATGGCGACCATGCCGCGCTCAACCGCGTCGCGCTCGGCACGCAGACGGTATCCGTCTGGAAGGATGCCCGCGAACTCGGCAAGAAGGCGGCTGAAATCGCCGCGGCGCTTGCCGGCGGCAAGACCATGGACGAGATCGAAGGCGTTCAGACCTTCAATGGCGGCCCGAAGGGCGTCGAGATGAAGTCCGTATTCCTCGCGCCGATGCCGATCACCAAGGACAATCTGAACGCCGTCATCGACGCCGGCTGGATTTCCAAGGAAGCCGCCTGCCAGGGCGTCCCCGCCGGCTCCGTTGCTGCCTGCAACTGAGGACGGACGCTTGCATTGACCTCAAGACGCCGCGACGGGAGCCCGTTGCGGCGTTTGCTTGAGGCGAAACGCTCTCGTCTTGCGCGGTGCTATGATGGCGGCGATGCCGCCGATAGGCACGGCGCTGCTGAAGCAAAAGTGGGGGACGGCCATGGCCGACACGACACATACCGCACATTTCAATCGCGCGCGCGGCGCGGACGAAAGCCCGGTGAAGCGCTTCTTCCGCGCCACCGAAATCGACACTCGCCTGCTTGGCATGGTCGGCGCGATGCTGATCATCTGGATCGGCTTCGACATGCTCTCCGGCGGCCTTTTCCTGACGCCGCGTAATCTCTGGAACCTCTCCGTACAGACCGCCTCGATCGCCGTGATGGCGACCGGCATGGTGCTCGTCATCGTCACGCGCAACATCGATCTATCGGTCGGTTCCATCCTCGGCTTCGTCGGCATGATCATGGGCGTACTGCAGGCGGAAATGCTGCCGCATGTGCTCGGCTTCAACCACCCTGCCACCTGGGTGATCACGCTTCTGGCCGGCCTCCTGCTCGGCGCATCGATCGGCGCTCTGCACGGCATGATCATCGCCTTTTTGAACGTGCCATCCTTCATCGTCACGCTCGGCGGCCTGCTCGTCTGGCGCGGCGCCACCTGGTTCGTCACCAGCGGCCGCACCGTCGCGCCGATGGACGCCACCTTCCGCCTGATGGGCGGCGGCACCGCCGGCTCGATCGGCGCCACGGCGAGCTGGGTCGTCGGCGTCATCGCCTGCGTGGCGATCGTCGTCAGCATCCTGCACTCGCGCCGGCAGCGCAAACGCTTCGGCTTCCCGCTTCGCCCGGTCTGGGCCGAATATTTCCTCTCGCTGGTAGGTTGCGCCCTCGTCCTCGGCGCAATCGCCATCGTCAACAGTTATCCCTGGCCGACCAACATCGCCCGCCGCTATGCCGAAGCCAATGGCATCGCCTGGCCGGAAGGCGGCCTCTTCATCGCCCATGGCATCGCCGTTCCGGTGCTGATCGCGATCGTCATCGGCATCATCATGACCTTCATTTCGACGCGTCTGCGTTTCGGCCGCTATGTCTTCGCGATCGGCGGCAATCCGGAAGCAGCCGAGCTCGCCGGCATCAAGACGCGCTGGGTGACCGTCCGCATCTTCGCGCTGATGGGCATGCTCTGCGCCGTCGCTGCGGCGATCTCGACGGCGCGCCTCAACGCCGCCACCAATGCACAAGGGGAGCTCGACGAGCTCTACACGATCGCCGCGGCCGTCATCGGCGGCACCTCGCTTGCCGGCGGCACCGGCACGATCGCCGGCGCCATGCTCGGCGCGCTCGTCATGCAGTCGCTGCAATCCGGCATGGTGCTGCTCGGCATCGACAGCCCGCTGCAGCGCATCGTCGTCGGCGTCGTGCTCGTCACCGCCGTCTGGCTCGACACCGTCTACCGCGCCCGCGCCAAGTAATCAGGAGTTCGAACATGACCGAACAACGCACTCCGCTCGTGGAAATGAAGAACATTTCCATCTCCTTCGGCGGCATCCATGCGGTGGACAACGCCTCCGTCGATCTTTACCCCGGCGAGGTCGTTGCGCTCCTCGGCCATAACGGCGCCGGCAAGTCGACGCTGATCAAGATTCTCTCCGGCGCCTACCGGCGCGATGCCGGCGAGATCCTGATCAACGGCGAGCCGGCCGAGATCAACAATCCGCGCGACGCCAAGAAATACGGCATCGAGACGATCTATCAGACGCTCGCCGTCGCCGACAATGTCGACGCCGCCGCCAACCTCTATCTCGGCCGGGAGCTGCGCACCGCTTGGGGCACACTCGACGACGTCGCGATGGAGGCGAAAGCCCGCGAGGTGATGGGGCGCTTGAACCCCAACTTCCAGCGCTTCAAGGAACCGGTAAAGGCGCTTTCCGGCGGCCAGCGCCAATCGGTGGCGATCGCCCGCGCCATCCTTTTCGATGCCCGCATCCTGATCATGGACGAACCGACGGCGGCACTCGGCCCGCAGGAGACGGCGCAGGTCGGCGAGCTCATCAAGCAATTGAAGCGCGAAGGCATCGGCATCTTCCTGATCAGCCACGACATCCACGACGTCTTCGACCTCGCCGACCGGGTCTCGGTGATGAAGAACGGCCAGGTCGTCGGCCACGCCCGCACCGAGGACGTCACCAAGGACGAGGTGCTGGGCATGATCATCATGGGCAAGGTGCCAGCCAAGGCGATCCCCGGCCCCGGCGCCATGCAGATGGCGTAAGCCGGTCCCGCCTTTCGATGCCGCATCCCCGCGATGCGGCATTGTTGTTGGGGTGACGACCCGCAGAGAGCGATGCAGGGCGAACACAGGCCGTCGGGGGAATCGAATTTCCCCCGCAATCTCCCGCAATTGACCATTGAAGCGCAACGCAAGCTAGGCTAAGAACCCCTCACAGCCTGCTTCGGCGGCCCTGCCGCCAACGGATGCACCCGTAGCTCAGCTGGATAGAGTGTTGGATTCCGATTCCAAAGGTCACAGGTTCGAATCCTGTCGGGTGCGCCATTCTTGTTCTTTCTGCATCGCCACATAAGTGCGGTCTGGACACCGCTAAGCACGGTTTCTGACCCATAAGCGCGGACTGCAATTCGAAGGCGTTGTCGACTGGAAGTGCATTCCCACAAGCACGCTTCCGGGCCGTTTATCCGACGAGCAGGCTCGCCCAAGGTTCGCGTCTTCATCGAAGCACTTGTGAGCGCACTCACGGAGATCAAGGGATCGGGTGCGTGATTCCTTGACTCGGCAACGGTTCGCGTGCTCGCGAATGCCACGCATCGCTGCTCTCGTGAGCCGGCGGCGCCGAGCGCCGCCGGCCCTTGCTGCTAGGACTCGATAAATGCGAGCAGGTCGGGATTGATGACATCGGCATGGGTCGTCAGCATGCCATGCGAGTAGCCCTCATAGACTTTAAGCGCGCCGTTCTTCAGCAGCCTCACCGCGAGACGAGCCGAACTGTCGATCGGCACGATCTGATCGTCGTCCCCATGCATGACCAGCGTCGGCACCTCGACCTTCTTGAGATCCTCGGTGAAATCGGTTTCGGAGAATGCCTTGATGCCGTCGTAATGAGCCTTGGCGCTGCCCATCATGCCCTGCCGCCACCAATTCTGGATCGCACCGGTCGAGACCTTCGCCTCGGGGCGGTTGAATCCATAGAAGGGCCCACTCGGCAGATCGAGGAAGAATTGTGCGCGGTTTGCCGCGAGCTGGGCCCGCAGGCCGTCGAACACTTCCATCGGCAGCCCGCCGGGATAGGCTTCCGTCCTGAGCATGATCGGGGGAACGGCACCGACCATCACGAGCTTGGCTACGCGGCCGGCACCGTGGCGGGCGACATAGGCGAGTGCCTCGCCGCCGCCCGTGGAGTGGCCGATATGGATGGCGTCGCGGAGATCGAGCTCAGTCGCAAGCGCGGCGACATCCGCGGCATAGTGGGCGATGTCGTGGCCCTCGCTGACCTGAGTCGAGCGGCCGTGGCCGCGCCGGTCGTGGGCGATCACGCGGTAGCCCTTGCTCAGGAAATAGAGCATCTGCGCGTCCCAGTCGTCCGAGGTAAGCGGCCAGCCGTGGTGGAATACGATCGGCTGGCCCGAGCCCCAATCCTTGTAGAAGATCTCGACGCCGTCTTCGGTCTTGATGAAGTTCTGGGTCATGGGAACCGTTCCTTTGCTTTGGTTCGAAAATGAGTTGCCGCCGCGGACCGTCTGCACCTGATCCGGGCACAGCAGATGCGCGGGAAGATAGCTTCGTCCGAGAGTCCGGCCGGCGAAGCTCGCTCTGCGCCCCCTCGCCGCCGCACCTCGAAGCCTAACGACGCCTCCGGACAAGTCTTGTCGGTTTCCGTTGTGTTTTGGATAAAAGCGCCCGCGTCGCGTGCGAATGCTTGCGCTCAGTTGCGACCGAGATGGGGCAGATTTATCGACAACAGATGGTTGACCACGGGCGCCTCTGGACCCCTGTGGAAGCCGCGAACTTCCTGCTGCACGTCGGCGTCGGCCTTCGAGACGCGCCGGTGCTGGCGAAGGTGCTCGGCCCAGGATTCGACCATGAACCACTCAACAATCCTCTGCGGATCGGCGGCGTCCTCGGTGACGCCCCAGCCATAGGCGCCATCGCGGCGGCGCTCTCCGGAGAGCTTGGCGAGCGCCTTCAGAAAATCGCTCCGGTCGCTTTCGTCGACCCGGTATTCGATCGTGACGAGCACGGGACCGCGATCATGCTCGACGGGGGCAGCCGTGAGAGGTTCGGGCCAGTGGTTGGATGCCACCAGGTCCGCGTCGCCCTTTGGCAGCTTGACGAGGTGGAAGATGAGCCCGGCCACGGCAAGTCCAACAGCGCCGAGAACAAGGGTCGTCGGAACGCCGGCGATCTCCGCGACGGCACCCCAGGCAAGGCTCCCGGCCGTCATCGCCCCGTTGAACACCGTAAGATAGACAGCGAGCGAACGTCCCCGAACCCAGTTCGGCAGGATCAATTGTGCGGCCCCGTTCAGTGTCGTCAGCGCAGTGATCCAGGCGGCTCCGAGGGCAAGCAGAGCCAGAATAGCGATCCATCTGGCCGGTGCGAAGGAGAGCCCGGCCATCACGGCCGCCGTGACGATCGCCGAGCCGAGCAACAGTGCGTCCGCATCGAGCTTTGCGCGAAGTTTCGGCATCGCCAGCGCACCGCCGATGGCACCGGCGCCGACCGCGCCGAGCAAGATGCCGTAGAAGCCGGCATCGCCGCCGAGAAGATTGCGGGCGACTAGGGGCAGAAGCGCCCAGACCGAACTCGAAAAAGCGAAGAATGCGGCCGCCCGGAAAAGCAAGACATGCAGTTCGCGGCTCGCCCTCGCATAGCGCAGACCAGCGCGGAACGCTCCGAAGAAGCGTTCGGACAAGCCGTCGTCGACATCAGGCGCGCGCCTCCACCAGATGAGGGCAGCGATGACGAAAATGTAGCTGATAACGTCAACGCCATAGGTGAAGGCTGCGCCGAACCAGGCAAGCAGCAGGCCGCCGACTGCCGGTCCGATCGCTCGGGAGATGTTGATGCCGAGCGAGTTGAGCGCTACGGCACCTTTGAGATCCTGCTTTGGGACGAGTTCGGGAACGATGGCTTGCCAGGTCGGCGCCATCAGCGCCGCTCCGATACCCCCGACGAAGGTGAATGTAATCAGGGACGTGATAGTCTGCAACCCCGTCGCAGACAGCAACATGAGGCAGATGCTGGCTCCGGCAAGCAGAAGCTGGATGATGATCAGGAACTTGCGGCGGTCGAGAATGTCCGACAGCACACCGGCAGGGATCGCGAGGAGGAAGATCGGGAGCGTCCCCGCAGCCTGCACCGCCGCGACGGCGGCGGGGGCGTTCGAGAGGTCGGTGACAAGCCATGAGCTTGCGACATCGCGGATGAAGCTACCGGTGTTGCCGACGATGGTCGCCACCCAGAGAATGGCGAAGGTCTTCTGGCGAAGCGGCGCGAACCCGCCGCCAGCCGCCGGGGTTGCAGACAGAGAGCTCATGAAGTCCGTCCCTTTCCGGGAGCGCCATGTTCACGCAGGTCGTTCCAGGCGACCAGAGTGAACGCGCCAACGAGTCCGACATGTTCGAAGAAGCCGTTCATGGCCATCGCGCGCTCCATTCCAGACGGCAATTCCCAGAAGCGAAGCGCGATGAAGGTCGCGGCGAGCGTGAAGACCGCAAGCGCAAGCGCGGCAGCCCAGCGGTAAATGCCGGTAAGGATGAGCGCCGACATCGATAGCTCGAAGACGATAACGCCGATGGCGAAAAACGGCGCCGGCTGCAACCCGAAATGCTCCATTTCGGCGAGCGCGCCCGGAAAGTCGAAGATCTTCACGAGTGGCCCTTGAATATAAGCGGAGCAGAGGGCGAACAGGGCCAGAAAGTGGAGTGCCGGTGTGCGGGACGTCCGTGGAGCCGCAAAAAATCGAAGACTTGTCATCTGCCGTTCCCCTACACGGCCCAGCACGAGCAGCCGAGCGCACCGAAGAAGCCCTTGAGATCGGCGATCGGCAGACGTGACGTCCAGGCCGCCGCATGGTCGTGACCATGCATTTCGCAACTGTTGGAGCAGCCGCAGGACGCAATCGCAGTTCGCCGAAGCGAATGCCGGCCGGCCCCCTCCGGCTCGCCCCAGGCGGCATAGCCGCCATAGGTTCTGACCGGCGACCAGTCCGGCATTGCCGGCGGCAACGGATTCTCATCGAGGCTGGCGAAATCACTCGCCGCATAGACGATTCTGCCGCCGACCATCGTGAGGTCGGAGGTGAGAAACGAGATCTCGTCCTCGGCGCAGGCGAAATAGTCCTTGCTGGGAACGATGAGGTCGGCGAGCTGCCCCTTCTCGATACGCCCCTTCCTGCCCTCCTCATTGGAGAACCATTGCACCTTCTCGGTCCACATGCGTAGCGCGGTTTCGCGGTCGAGGCAGTTGGCGCGCGGATAGAGCTGCATGCCGCCCACGGTCTTGCCCGTCACCAGCCAGGAAAGCGACACCCAGGGGTTATAGGACGCGACCCGCGTAGCATCAGTGCCGGCGGAGACGTTGACGCCCTTCTCGAGCATGCGCGCGACCGGCGGCGTCGCCTCCGCGACGCCGTGACCGTAGCGCTCAACGAAATATTCGCCCTGATAGGCCATGCGATGCTGCACGGCGATGCCGCCGCCGAGTGCCGCGATCCGGTCAATGGATTGGTCGGAGATCGTCTCCGCATGGTCGAAGAACCAGTTGATGCCGGAGAGCGGAATGTCCTGGTTCACCTTTTCGAAGACGTCGAGGGCACGGCTGATCGTCTCGTCATAGGTGGCGTGCAGGCGCCAGGGCCAGCGGTTTTCGGCGAGGATTCGCACCACCTCCTCGAGTTCGCCTTCCATTTCCGACGGCAAGTCGGGGCGCGGCTCGCGGAAGTCCTCGAAGTCGGCGGCCGAGAAGACCAGCATCTCGCCGGCTCCGTTGTGCCGGAAGAAGTCGTCGCCCTGCTTGTATTTGACCGAGGAGGTCCATTTGAGGAAGTCCTCCTTTTCCTCCTTCGGCTTCTGCGTGAAGAGGTTATAGGCGAGTCTGACGGTCATCTGCCCCTCATCCGCGAGCTTCTGGATGACGGCGTAGTCGTCCGGGTAGTTCTGAAAGCCGCCGCCGGCATCGATGACGCTGGTGACCCCGAGGCGATTGAGCTCGCGCATGAAGTGGCGCGTCGAATTGACCTGGTACTCGAAGGGAAGCTTCGGCCCCTTGGCAAGAGTCGAATAGAGAATGCCCGCATTCGGCTTGGCGAGCAGGAGACCGGTGGGATTGCCGTTGGCATCGCGAGTGATCTCGCCGCCCGGAGGGTTCGGCGTCTCCTTGGTAAAGCCGACAGCGCGAAGTGCGGCGGCGTTGAGCAGCGCCCGGTCGTAAAGATGCAGCAGGAAGACGGGCGTATCGGGAGCGACCGCGTTGATCTCCTCGATCGTCGGCAGCCGCTTTTCGGCGAACTGGTGCTCGGTGAAGCCGCCGACGACGCGCACCCATTGTGGCGGCGGCGTGATCGCGACCTGCCGCTTCAGCATGTCCATCGCGTCGGCGAGCGAGCGCACGCCGTCCCAGCGCAGCTCCATATTGAAGTTCAGCCCGCCACGAACGACGTGGGTGTGGTTGTCATTGAGACCAGGCAGCACGCGCTTGCCTTTGAGGTCGACGACCTTGGTGTCCGACCCGGCCAGAGCCATGATCTCCTGATCATGCCCGACCGCGAGGAACTTGCCGTCCTTGATGGCGACGGCGGTGGCTTTCGGATTCGTGCGGTCGAGCGTTGTCATCAAACCATTGTGCAGGATCAGATCGGCGCTCATTGGCTTGTCTCCTGAAGTCGAAGCGGAATTGGCGGCGCGCGCCGTTGAAAACAGGTTGGGGAGCGCCAGCGCGGACGCTGCTCCGAGAAAACCGCGGCGGGTCGGCATTAGCCAATCCTCCGCGTCGGTGCACGGTCGGGCGCACCAGCATGATCATGATCTGCCCCGGTCGGCAGTTCCCCGAAGACGTGCGGGATGCAGCGGCTGCTGAACCAGGAAACGGTGAGCGGATTGCCTGATATCAGGCGCTTAACGAGAGGCACCGCCTGTTCGCCGACGAGGATCCCCAAGAGCCCCACCAGCGCAATTACCGGCGGAGCCGGGGAGCGAACGTTGAGCAGGCTGTAGATGACACCGACGAGAAGGCCGGCCCCGAGCGAGAGGAGATACATCTTCATCGTCACTTCCTTTTTACCGATTTCGGTCCCCGCTCCGACCGCAAGCGTGCGGCCGGAGCGATGCTCGACGGATCAGCCCAGTTGGCGTCAGTGGCCTTCGGAAGCGCCGAACATGGTCTTGGCGTAGATGATGCCGAGGCCATAGGCCCCACCGAACTTCTTGGCGATGCCGGTCGTCATGTCGTAGGTTTCGGTGCGCGCCCAGTCGCGCTGCAGCTCAAGCATGTACTGGAGCGACGTCATCGGCCGAACGCCGGCCTGCACCATGCGGTCCATTGCGCGCTCGTGCGCCTCGTCGGACACGTCGCCACAGGCGTCGGCGATCACGTAGACCTCGAAGCCTTGATCGAGCGCAGACAGGGTCGGACCGACAATGCAGACCGATGTCCAAAGCCCACAGAACACAAGGCGCTTCTTACCGATGCGGTTGACCTCCTCGATCACCGCTGCGTCCTCCCAGGTGTTCATGGAGGTGCGGTCGAGAAGCGGCTGTCCGGGGAAGGCATCGGTGATCTCGGCGAACATGGGCCCGGAGAAGCTCTTTTCCGCAACCGTCGTCAGGATCGTGGGGACCTTGAAACCGGCAGCCGCGTTTGCGACCAGCGCCGCATTGTTGCGCAGTTGCACAGCGTCGATCGACTTTGTCGCAAACGACATTTGCGATTGGAAGTCGATCATGATCAGCGCGTGATCCTTGGGCGAGACGAGGAGGTTGCCGGGCGTCGGTGTTGCGTTCAGCGTCATGATACTGGCCTCTTTCTGTTGGTTGCCGATGCTCGCGACTATGCCGGTGATGGGGGCGCGATTCTTGTATCCAGCGACGGACTTTTGTACTTTTTAATCGCCGCTGAGACTGAAGCCGGTGCAGGTCACGTGCTCCGTTGAGCCACCGGGACACGGCTCAACCGCACGGTGGCAGAGTGGGTGCTCTTCCCCGAGGCTCCCGTTCTTCGATCTGCTGCTTGTTGTCGAGCCCTGCTCAGGACTGCCGGCTTCGTCTCCAGGCGCCGGGGGCAGTGCCCATCGCCTGTACGAACGCACGTGTGAAGTGGCTCTGGTCGGAGAAGCCGCAAACGCGGGCGATCTCGCTCAACGCGGTTTGTGAGGACTGCAGCAGATCAACGGCCTTTTCGATGCGTTGTTGCTGCAACCATCGATGCGGCGTCTTCCCCATGGTTTCGCGGAAGGCCCGAAGAAATGTCGCCTGCGACAGATTGCAGGCCGAAGCGAGCTGTTCGACGGTCAGCTCACCACTCAACTGACTCTGCACGAGATCCTTGATTCTGGCCTGGCAACGTGAGGAAAGCTGGCGTCCACTGGCGGCCGCGCCGCCGCGGCCATTGCCGTACTGCTGAACGATATGAACCCCAATTGCGATCGAGAGCTGGTCAACAAACAAGGCGCTTCTGTCCGCGCTCCCATCCACTGACGCAAACAAGGCGCCGAGCATGCCACCGAGTACGGGATCTGCGTGCGCGGCAACCGGGCGCAATTCGCTGACGCTTCTCAAGTCCGCCGCGTCGGCGATCCGCTCGAGCGCGTTGTGATTGATTTCGAGCAGCATGAAGTCGAAGGAACCGCTGAGATCAGCGCGATAATCATCGGCGAAATTCCGAAGGTATACGGCGTTCTGCTCGAAATCATGGACAGTCGAATGATGCTCTTTGAAGATCCGACGCCTGTGTCCGCCTGCTGCAGAAAGACCAAGCAGATATCCGCGCCCGGTCGCTGGTGTCGTGACCCTGTCCGGCGGCGCCGACGCCGACCGCTTACGATAGAACGTCATGTCGCGGCCGTCGATCATCCGGTCGTCGTCGAGTCTGTCCATGGAGCAACCGAGACTGTCATGTCTTTTGGTTGCTGCGGTGGAAGCGACGCCCGTCATGCCTTGGGTCCCGTACTTTGAGCCTACCTGTAGCGAAAACGAGCGAGCCTATATGCGGAGGTCTCCTGAGTCGCTCTGAATTGGCGCATCATCGCCGCGACTGCGATAACGTTCTTGTACAAAACTCACGCGTTTTGAACGATGTGGGCCAATGGTAGCGATTAGACTCCAAGCGGATCCAAGGCCACGCCGAACGGCCTATTCTTTCGTCTGAAGCGTGCCGGTGTGTCGCCCGTCAGACTTGTGAACACCCTGGTCATGTGGCTCTGATCGGCGAAGCCGCAATTGATAGCGACCTCCGCAATCGACAGGTCCTGCAACAATAGCTCCTTGACCCGCGCGACCCGGTACTCGGTCAGCCATTTCGAAGGGGTGCGCCCAAAGCTCTCCTTGAAAGCCTTGTTGAAATAGCTGCGCGACAGTTCGCAGCAAGAAGCCAGATCTCCGACCGAGAACGGCTTGTTGTAATGAGCTGCGAGAAATTCGGTAGCAAGTCTTTCCTGCCAGGGCGCCAAGGTCCCTTTCTTGCCCACCGGGAAGTGCAGGCCACCATAGGTCTGGCTGAGATGCGCCAGCATGGCGAGATTGATCTGCTCCAGGAACAGGGGATTGGCCTGTTCCGGGTTGTCGAGCGACGGCAGCAATGCCTGCGCGAGCCCGTGCATCACGGGATCGATGCGACCCGAGACACAAGAAAGCGCTACGAATTCGCTGCGCCCGGCCTCCTCGGCAAAGGCGCGTAGGCGCGCAAATGGAATCTGGAAGCGAACGTTGTCGAACGGGGAGAGTGAATGGCATTGCCATTGAATGCGAAGATCGGTGATCGCAAGCGAGGCCTTGGCACCGCCGCCGTCATGCACCAACTCGCCACCTCGCCACATCCTCTGGGAATAGAAGTCGCGCAGTTGAACGGTGACGCCGAATGCTTCCGAGCGCGGAATGACGGCTGAATCTGCATCGAAGCGATCGGAATATGTCCTGGTGACGATGATGTCGCCGGTGGCAACTGATTTGACGATCGGGCTCGGCCGATAACGTGTGCCGTTCAATCCCTCATGCAGGTCCATCGGCGTCGTCTCCCGATATCTGGCCATGTGCGACCGTCAGTGCCGTCTCCAGGGCTACAATAGTGCCGGATCAACTGCAGTGCGATCTCTACGATAGTCCCGAGGCTTGAATGGAAAATGACCTCATTGCACAAAACCGTCACTGTAACCAACGCGCCCGCCAGGCCGCTGGGGTGCTGCCCGTCACCCGACGGAAAGCCGTGATAAAGTGGTCCTCGTCGGTGAAGCCGCAGCGGGTGGCGATCTCCGGTACTGTCAAAGACTGCTCGCCGAGGTACTGCTTGGCACGTGCTGTGCGATAGCCCAGAAGCCACTGTTGCGGCGTCTGACCCGTCACCCCCTCGAAGCCTGCGATAAAGCGACGGATGGAAACACCGGCCGCCGAAGCCGCTGCGGCCATTGGGAACTGATTGGCAAAATGGTCGATCATGAAGTCCTTGGCTGCCTTTTCCTGCCAAACGGAGAAGCGTGTTGAACTGGAGCCTGGCTGATCGGGATCGGCGTAAGCGTGAAGCAAGTGGGCACAGATGGCGATGGCAATGTGCTGTAAGACCGGGGTCTGGGAGTTCCCTTGCCTCTCGAACAGCGGCAGAAGCGCCGCTCCGAGATTGCATATCACATCGTCGTGCTCGCCCCGCCGGCATCTAAGCCTCGTTGCTTTTGGGGCAGTTGAGAACTCTGAAACCTCCCGAAAAAGTTCTCGCGGTATTTGGAGGGCGAGGGAATCGAGATCGCTGGACAGCCGGATGCAGGCTCCATTGGCAAGATCGACGAGGCAAATGGAACCCTGTCGGAAGCGGCGAGTCTCGCCCTCGGTGCCATCGGGATCGACATCGCAATGATACGCATCCTTGAGGTACAGCATCAGAAAGTAAGCTTCGTCGGGCGGCAAGGACACCAGGCGGTTGGCATCCCCGTTGAGCCGCCATTCCAGGCGCGTCACCGAAAATCCGGCGTCCCGAACCGGGCGAGCCGGGAGACATGGAGCATGCGGCAGCCCAAAATGAGCGCCGACGCCCTCTCCCGTTCCCATCCTATGATTCATCCGCACCTCCCAGATGCTGCTCTGCGGCTGCGAGAGGCCGGCTCGCGACAGTGCCGACGTTCCCGACCTGGAAGATCTCGACAGCAGAAGAGCTCGATATAAGCCCGTTATTGAAAGGGAAGCATGCCTGCGGGCGTCGTCAATTTCTTGTAACATTTGCTCGCCTTTTGCCGGAAAGGACACCTTCGAGCCGAAAACAGGACTGGAGTTCGCCTCCGCCTCACAGCGGGCGCGTTTGGGTAACGTACGTTTCGAAGAAGTCCGAGAACCTTGCAACGCGCATCGGCAGCTTCTCGTAGGGCGGATAGTATAATGTCAGCCACAGCTCGGGAGGCTCCCACTCGGCAAGGACCTGCTTCAGCGTGCCGCGCGACAGCGCTTCGTCGACGATGAAGTGCGGCAGCAGGGCTACCCCTTGCCCGTCTTCCGCCAATCTGGCGATTAGCTCGCCGTTGTTCGCAGCCAGTAGTTTGCCCGCCGATATCTTTCGAGTTCGCCCGCCGTTCATCAGCTCCCAGCTCTCGGCGATCGCCTCCTCGTCGTAGGCAATACCGGCATGTCGATGGAGATCATCGGGCGTCTCTGGTGTCCCAAAAGCAGCGAGATAGCCTGGGGAGGCGACAAGGATTCGCCGTACGCGACATACTTTGCGCCATATTGTCGACTTGTCCCGCGGCGGCTCGGAAACTCTCAGTGCGAGATCGAAGCTCTCGGACACGATGTCTATGAAGCGGTCGGTCAGGGATAGAGAAATACTCACCCGCGGATATTCCGCCCGAAATCCTGAGACGATGTCCGGCAGGATCTGCTGCCCGAGCGACAGCGGCGCATTGAGGCGGATCAGCCCTGCCACCTCCCCTTGCTCTTCGCGTAGATCCTCTCTCACCTGGTCGAACTGCCTGATCAGTGGCTCTACGCGGGCCGCGTAGACGGCGCCGGCTGATGTGAGGGAAACCTGACGCGTGGTGCGCAGCAGGAGCTGCACTCCCAGGCTCTCCTCCAGCGCACTGACGGCGCGGGTGACGGTCGGCGGTGTCATCGACAACTGTCGCGCCGCCGCCGTGAAGCTGCGCTGCTGCGCTACGGCCAGGAATACCCGGATATCGCTCAGATCGCCCATGCTGTTTATTGCAATATATGAAATATTTTTGTCAATATTATTCCTGTTCACTTTCGTGAGGACCCGAGCGATTTTCTCTCCAGATCAACCAACACACGCTAATTGGGAGGGAAAGCTGCCATGCTCACACAGATCAAAGGCCTTCATCACGTCACGTCCATGGCGGCCAGCGCCCAGGAGAACAGCGACTTCTTCACCAAGACGCTCGGCTTGCGCCGCGTAAAGAAGACCGTGAATTTCGACGATCCGGAGGTGTATCACCTCTATTACGGTGACCAGATCGGCACGCCTGGCTCGGTGATGACCTATTTCCCGTTTCCGCATATCGCCAAGGGACGTCCGGGTGCTGGGGAGGTAGGCGAGACCTCGTTCGCCATCCCTGAGGGCACGCTCGACTACTGGCAGGAACGGCTCGCCTCGCGCGGTGTCGCCGGACTTTCTGAGCACCAACTCTGGGGCGAGAAGCGGCTTCGCTTCAAAGGCCCGGACGGCGATGCCTTCTCGCTGGTCGAAGTCAAGGACGATCCGCGACGCGGCTGGGCCGGCACAGAGGTCGACGCGGGCAACGCCCTAAAGGGCTTCCACGGCGCAACTCTGCGTCTTACGGATCCGGGCGCCACCCGGGAACTCCTGAGCTTCATGGGTTACCAGGAGGTCGACCGGAAAGGCGAATGGTCGCGCTTCGCGATCAGCGGCGGCAACGGCGCCGATGTCGTCGACTTGGAAGTCGTGCCCAGTGCCGATTTCGCGCGGCCCGGCGCCGGCTCGGTGCATCACATCGCCTTCGCGGTGGACGATCGTGCGGCCCAGCTCGAGGTCCGCAAGGCCCTGATCGACACCGGCTATCAGGTCACGCCAGTTATCGATCGCGACTACTTCTGGGCGATCTACTTCCGCACGCCCGGTGGCGTGCTGTTCGAGATCGCCACCAACGAGCCGGGATTTGATCGCGATGAAGACACCGCGCACCTCGGTGAAGCCCTGAAGCTTCCCACGCGCTACGAGCCCTATCGCGACGAGATCTCACGCCGCCTCGAGCCGATCAGAGACTAACTCGCTTCGGGACCACACGGCAATTCGGGTCCGGCCCGACGGAGAAAACCACCATGACGACCTCATCCTATCGGGCTCTCATAAGAGCGCCACGACGCAACGCGCCCATCGTCTTTACGTTTCACGGCACGGGCGGAGACGAACATCAGTTCGCCGGGCTGGCCAGCCAAATCTTGCCGGATGCCGGGCTGATTTCGCCGCGTGGGGACGTGTCGGAATTTGGCGCGCTGCGCTTCTTTCGCCGAACGAGCGAGGGCTTCTACGACATGCAGGACCTGGCGATACGAACACAAAAGATGATCGAGTTCATTGCTGCCCACAAAGCGGAAAACCCCGGACGGGCAATATACGGGCTCGGCTATTCGAACGGGGCAAACATCCTTGCGTCGGTTCTGATCAGGCAGCCCGAGCTTTTTGATCGAGCTGCCCTGCTCCATCCACTCATTCCTTGGATCCCCCCGGACAACAAGCAGTTGAAAGATCGACGAATCCTGATCACCGCTGGCCAACGCGACCCGATTTGCCCGCTGTCCCTCACAGAGCGGCTCGTCGACTACTTTGCGGGACAGAGGGCCCGTGTAGAGGCATGCTACCATTCCGGCGGTCATGAGATCCGACCTGAGGAATTGCAAGCATTGCACACGTTCCTAACTTAGAGGAAACGGGCGACCGGCCTGCCCGGGCAACCGGCGGGCATGTACCGAAAGGTCTTTCCCAACGCGCCGCCAACACCTATTCGTTCACGCCTTCCGCAGTGAACGCTGATCTGAGCCCCGCCCCACTTAAGAAATGGCGGCCCCAGCCGCGTTCGATTAAGCCAGCGCTTTCAAGATCACTCCGTTGGCGCCGCTCCATCTTTGTCATTGCCGCATTTGTGCGAAGTCAGGTGATTCCACCCGACTGCAAAAATGCTTTCACCCCATCCGCTCGGACGCGTAGGACCCCGGGCTCGGCGGGAAGACGACGACGCGGTTGCCGTTGATGAAGGTGCGGTGGTGGATATGGGCGTGGATGGCTCGCGCCAATACCTGGCTTTCGACGTCGCGGCCGATCGAGACGTAGTCCTCGGCCGACTGCGCATGGGTGATGCGGGCGATGTCCTGCTCGATGATCGGGCCCTCGTCGAGATCGGCGGTGACGTAATGGGCCGTCGCGCCGATCAGCTTGACGCCGCGCTCATAGGCCTGCTTGTAGGGATTGGCGCCCTTGAACGACGGCAGGAAGGAGTGATGGATGTTGATGATCTTGCCAGACATCTTCTTGCAGAGCTGGTCGGAGAGGACCTGCATGTAGCGGGCGAGCACGACGAGTTCGGCGCCGGTCTGCTCGACGAGCTCCATCAGCTGCGCTTCCGCCTTCGGCTTGTTCTCCTTCGTCACCTTGATGCAGTGGAAGGGGATGTCGTGGTTGACGACCACCTTCTGGTAATCGAAGTGGTTGGAGACGACGCCGACGATGTCGATCGGCAGCGCGCCGATCTTCCAGCGGTAGAGCAGGTCGTTCAGGCAATGGCCAAAGCGAGACACCATCAGCAGCACCTTGATGCGCTCCGCCTGGTCGTGGAGCGCCGTCTCCATGGCGAATTTCTCGGCGACCGGCTTCAGCCCCTCTTCGATGGTAGCGCGTCCCACTCCCTCTTCCGAGATGAATGAGATCCGCATGAAGAAAAGCCCGGTCTCCAGGTCGTCGAACTGGGAGCTGTCGATGATGTTACAGCCCTGCTCGGCCAGATAGCCGGAAATGGCGGCGACGATGCCGCGCGTCGATTTGCAGGTTACCGTCAATACATAAGCGTTCATGGCTGTCCTTACTCGTCTCGCTTCCGACTTGCGTCCGACTGTTTATCACCTGCGGCGGACGCAGTCCCCTCCTGAAGCGACGCGCATCTGATCATGCGCGAAGCTGCCTGCACTTTGATCTGCCGCATGAAAGTCACGCAGTCGCATCGATCCTGTCGAGAAACGCCTCGAGCTCCTCGCGGGCGATGCCGACCAGATGCGCCTCTTCCGGATAGGCGCCGGAGCGCACGTCGTCGGCATATTCGCGGAAGGCGGCGATACGCTCCTGCTGCAGCCGGTCGAGCTCGGCGGCGAAGTTGCGGTAGGCCTTGGCGTGGCGCGGATAGTGGCCTCGGTTCTGCCCGAGCACGTCCTCGGCGAAGAGATATTGCGCGTCGCAACCTGTGCCGGCGCCCATGGAGAGCATCAGCAGCGAGGTGCGCTTGGAGATCGCCGTCGCCACCTCCGCGGGCACGACCTCGATCTCCGCCGCAAAGGCGCCGGCCTCTTCGAGCCCCTTCACCTGTCGCCACACCTCGAGCGCGGTTAGGGCGGTCTTGCCGACGGCGCGGAAGCCGCCGGTCCAGGTGGCTTTCGAAGGGATGAGTCCGACATGGCCGCAGACCGGAATGCCCTCCTCGCGCAGGCGCCTGACGGTCGAAAGGCCGGCCGCGCAATAGACGGCATCGCCGCCGGCGCGCATCGCCTCGAAAGCCGCGCGCAGATAGTCCTCCGCCGTGACGAAGTCGCCATATTCGAGGCCGGGAAAGGCAAAGACGGAAGGAGCGGCCTCGCGGAATTCCGGCCCGAGCAGCGCCGGCGGCACGGAGACCAGGTCGATCCCGGCCTTCTCGGCGGCTTCCGCCTCCGCGAGCGTCACGACGCGCAGCATGGTGAGTTGCCTCTGACCTTTCATCGACAACAGATCGGCAACGGTCGGGCGGCGGTGTTTCATCGGGGTCTCCTGGAAGTCGGTAATGGTGCGGGTGACGGCGTGAAATGGTGAACAGTTGAGTGCGGAGTTTTACCCCCTCTGGCCTGCCGGCCATCTCCCCCACAAGGGGGGAGATCGACTCGCGGCAAGCGCTTCCCTTCAATCGAAAGCCTTGGCCAACGAGGAGGGGGTGACGAGCACTGGGCGCGCCGCTTGTGATCTCCCCCTTGTGGGGAGATGCCCGGCAGGGCAGAGGGGGGTGTCACTTTCATGCTCACGCCGCCAAGAGCTTCTTCAGCTTGGTATCGGGCGAGGCGAGCGCTGCCGGGTCCGGCCTTGCACCGGCGGCGATCAGCATCTCCGCAAGGCGAATGTCGCGGGCGACGGCGTTGCCGGGGCCGACGCCGCTTGCGGCGATCAGCCGACCATTTCCGTCGAGATGGAAGAGGATAAAAGCGTCCTCGCCGAGTTCTCGCCGAACGGTCGTCTCCGCGCCGTCGGCGATGCCGGCGATCTGCAGCGTCAACTCGTACTGATCCGACCAGAACCAGGGCACGGCCGTAATCGGCTCGGCGGCGCCGAGCAGATTGGCGGCGGCAAGCGTTCCCTGGTCCTGCGCGTTGCGCCAGGCCTCGAGCCGCACCCGCCGTCCGCCGTAATGGCTGAGCGGGAACGAGCAGCAGTCGCCGGCGGCAAAGATGTCCGGATCCGAGGTGCGCAAGGTCTCGTCAACGGCAATGCCATTGTCGAGCGCAAGGCCCGCGGCGGCCGCCAATTCCGTATTCGGAACCGCGCCGATGCCGACGACGACGAGGTCGGCCGCGATGCGGCCGCCGTCGGCGAGCAGCACGGCTGCGCCGCCCTCATCTTCGTGGATCTCTGAGATTCGCACGCCGCAGAGGATTTCGACCCCTTCGCGGCGATGCCGATCGGCGACCACGGCGGCAATTTCCTCGGGAACGCCGCGGGAGAGAACCCGCGCCAGCCCTTCGATGAGCACGACCTCCGCGCCGAGCTTGCGCGCGGTCGCGGCAAGCTCGAGACCGATGAAGCCGCCGCCGATGATGACGAGCTTGCTCCCGGGAAGAAGTGCTGAGCGGATCGCCGCGGCATCCGCATGGGTCCTCAGCATCCGGATGCGCCTGGCGTCGTCGGAAACACCGGGAAAGGACCGCGGTCGTGCGCCCGTCGCAAGCAGCAAACGGTCGTAGCGGATGGCGCCGCCGCCTGCGAGGACTACGGCCTTGCGTTCCCGGTCGATGCTTGCAACCGAGGCGTCGGTCAGCACCGAAATGCCCGCTTCCGCGTAGCGCTCGACGGCGGCCACGTATTTCGGCGGCTCGGCGCCGGCGAGCCCATCCTTGGAGAGCGGCGGCCGCTCATAGGGAGGATGCGGCTCGGCGCCGATCAACGTGACCTTGCCGGCGAAGCCTCTCTCCCTGAGGGCAAAAGCCGCCCTCGCGCCGCACTCGCCGGCGCCGACGATAACGATATCCATGCTGCTCTCCTCCCCTCATCTCTAGCGGAGACGGCCTTCCTCAGGAAATCGCGATGAAGACGGACCCATCCTCGACCTTCACCGGATAGGTCCTGAGATTGACGCAGACCGGCGCGCCCTTGGCCTGGCCCGTCTTGTAGTTGAAGCGACCGTTGTGCTTCGGACATTCGATAATGTCGTCCATCACCAGCCCGTCGGCGAGATGGATCTGCTCGTGCGTGCAAAGGCCGTCCGTCGCGAAATACTCGTCCTCTGGGCTGCGATAGACGGCGAAGGTGCGGCCGTCGTGGTCGAAACGGATGACGTCTTCTTCGTCGATCTCCTCAGCCGCGCAGACCTCGACCCAGTTCGAGCTCATGGTTTCCTCCATTCCAATATTTTTGGTCCTGATTGCCCGCCTCACTCGCCGGCCTGCACGATCCGGTCGCTGTGAAACTCTTCGCGATAGGGTTTCGCCGTCGGCGGCAGTTCCCGCTTCAGGAAATAGTCCTCGTTGCGCAACTGCCGCAGGAAGGCCGGGATCATCTCACGGTAGCCGTGGAGGATCGACGGATTGGGCGCCGGCAGGTCGTGCTTGGTCATTTCGTGCAGCTTCGGCAGCGCGTGATAGGGCACCATCGGGAACATGTGATGTTCGACATGGTAGTTCATGTTCCAGTAGATGAAGCGGCTTACCGGATTCATATAGACGGTGCGGCTGTTCAGCCGGTGGTCGATGACGTTGTCGGCAAGTCCGCCATGCTGGAGGAGCCCGGTCAGCACATGGTGCCAGGCGCCGTAAAGGCGCGGCAGGCCGATCAGCATCAGCGGCAGGATCGAGCCGAGATAGACCGAAAGCCCGATTGTCGCGACATAGATCAAAAGCCAGATGCGGGCGACGAGGATCGCCTTTGGCCGCTCAATTTCCGGAATGAAGGTCTTTTCCGCGGCGCTGATCACGCCGAAGGCGTTGCGAACCATGTCGATGACCGCGTGCCAGACGTCGAGGATGCCGAAGAATTTAAGGATCAAGCGAAAGAGGTCCGGCGGCCGCATGACGGCGATTTCCGGGTCGCGGCCGACGATGATCGTATCCGTGTGGTGGCGGGTGTGGCTCCAGCGCCAGGTCACGGGGTTACGCATGATCATGAAGCAGGCGATGTGATAGACGACGTCGTTCATCCACATCGTCTTGAAGGCGGTGCCGTGCCCGCATTCATGCCAGCGGCTGTCGGAAGCCGAGCCATAGAGCACGCCATAGGCAAGGAAGAACGGAACCGCCCAGAGACTGCCCCAGAAATAGATGCCGAGACAGCCGAAGACCAGCAAGCTGGCGAGCCAGATGATCGTGTCGCGGATGGCGGGCCCATCCTCGCGCTTCATCAGTTCCTTCATCTGCTTGCGCGGAATTTCGGTGTGATACCATTCGGCAGCGGCAAGGCCGCTCTCGACCGCGGCTTGGGCATCGCGCCCGAGCAGGCTGTAATCTCGTTTTGTCGGAACCGTTGTCATTCCCGCCTCCCGAGGCGCTCCCGCGCCGACTCTGCAGCGCCGGTTGCGGGCGGAGAACCGCACGCTTTTCCTCATCCCGCGCCAATGCCAGCAAGAATATTTTAGCTTTTGACAGGTCTCAATGCAGTGATGATATATTCTCTCAAAAAGCATCAAATCGCTGACCTCATTCATGAGGGAATAACGTCAGGGAGGAGAACATGGCCAACAGGCCGACAATCGCCGATCTCGCGCGCGCCGCGGGCGTAAGCGTCGCCACGGTCGATCGCGTCCTGAACGGGCGCCATCCCGTGCGAGAGGAAACGGCGCGGCGGGTTTATGACGCGGCAAAGGCGATCGGCTATCACGCCGTCGGCCTCCTGCGCCAACGGGTATTCGAGGACGTGCCGCAATACCGGCTGGGCTTTCTCCTGCAAAAGCCGCAGCAGGCCTTCTATCAGGCGGTGGCCAAGGAAATGGAGAATGCGGCATTATCCCTCACCCATGTCCGCGCCGTCCCGCAAATCGATTTCGTCGCCAATTCGACCCCGACCGGTGTCACGGAAAAGCTGAAGGCAATGGCAGCACGCAACCAGGCGATCGCCTTCGTCGCGCCGGATTATCCGGCCGTCACCGCAGCGGTCGAGGAACTGCGCGAGCGCGGCATTCCTTGCTTTGCGCTTCTCTCCGATTTCGCCGCCGGCGTGCGCGAGGGCTATATCGGCCTCAACAACCACAAGGTCGGGCGCACTGCCGCCTGGATGATCGCCAAGGCGGCAAAACGCCCGGGCAAGGTCGCGGCCTTCATCGGCAGCCATCGCTTTCATGGCCACGAGCTGCGCGAGATTGCCTTTCGCTCCTACTTCCGTGAGAAGGCGCCGGAGTTCGAGGTTCTCGACACGATGGTCAATCTCGATACCGCTGAAATCACCCATGAGGCGACGCTCGATCTCCTGCAGCGCCATCCGGACCTGCTCGGCTTTTATGTCTGCGGCGGCGGCATGGAAGGGGCGATCTCGGCGATCCGCGAGGAGAAGCTCGAGGGCAGGCTGCACGTCGTCGTCAATGAGCTGACGCCGGAATCCCGCGCCGCCCTTGCCGACGAGGCGGTGATCATGGCGATCGCGACGCCGGTCCAGGCGCTCGCGAGAGAGACGATAAATCTCATGATCGGCGCAGTCGACCGGGGCCATGCAGGCACGCCGGGGCAGACGATCCTGCCTTTTGATATCTTCTTGCCGGAGAGCATCTAAAGGCTCGCTCGAGCCTGCACGCTTCTCCTGGGGCGTGTTAGCCTTGAACCCCTTCCAGCTCTCACATCGGGTGCATCATGTTCGACCTCATCGTCCGCAACGCAAACCTCCCCGACGGCCGCAGCGGCATCGATATCGGCATCCAGGGCACCAAGATCGCCGAGGTCTCCACCACGATCGAGGCAGCGGCGAAAGAGGAAATCGACGCCACCGGCAGGCTCGTCTCGCCGCCCTTCGTGGACCCGCATTTCCATATGGACGCGACGCTCTCACTTGGGCTGCCGCGGCTCAACCGCTCAGGTACGCTGCTCGAGGGCATCGCGCTTTGGGGTGAGCTCAGGCCAACGCTGACCCGCGAGGCGCTCGTCGAGCGGGCGCTGCGCTATTGCGACCTCGCTGTGACGCAAGGACTTCTCTACATCCGCAGCCATGTCGACACGACCGACCCGCGGCTGGTGACGGTCGAGGCGCTGCTCGAGGTTCGGGAGAAGGTCGCGCCTTACATCGACCTGCAACTCGTCGCTTTCCCTCAGGATGGCTACTACCGCGCGCCGGGCGCTATCGAGGCGTTGGACCGCGCTCTCGACATGGGCGTCGACGTCGTCGGCGGCATTCCGCACTTCGAGCGCACGATGGCGGACGGCGCCGCCTCGGTCGAGGCACTTTGCCGCATTGCCGCCAATCGTGGCCTGCCGGTCGACATGCACTGCGACGAGACCGACGACCCGATGTCGCGCCACATCGAGACGCTCGCCCGTGAGACGATCCGCTTCGGTCTACAGGGCCGGGTTGCCGGATCGCATCTCACCTCGATGCATTCGATGGATAATTATTACGTCTCGAAGCTCATCCCGCTGATGGGAGAGGCCGGGATCAACGTCGTTCCCAATCCGCTGATCAACATCATGCTGCAGGGCCGGCACGACACCTATCCCAAGCGCCGCGGATTGACGCGGGTGCGCGAACTGATGGAAGCCGGCCTCAACGTCTCCTTTGGCCATGATTGCGTGATGGACCCGTGGTACGCGATGGGCTCGGCCGATATGCTGGAAGTCGGTCACATGGCTGTTCACGTCGCCCAGATGGCCGGCATCGAGGACAGGAAGAAGATATTCGATGCCCTGACGGTCAATTCGGCCAGGACCATGGATCTTCAGGGCTACGGCCTCGAAAAGGGGTGCAGCGCCGATCTCATCATCCTGCAGGCGCGCGATCCGCTCGAGGCCCTGCGGCTGAAACCCAATCGCCTGGCCGTCATCCGCCGCGGCAAGGTGATCGCCCGCACGCCGGCGCGCATTGGCGAGTTGCGGATCGACGGGCGGCCCCAAGCCGTGGATGCCTCCGACTATTCGCCGGTTATTCCGAATCCTCCGACCAGGAAGGATTAGCAAAGGCCTCTTGCCGACGAAAAAACGGGTGGGACGCTCTTTACGCTAGTCTCTTCTCCAGTCTCTTCGGCCAACGAATTCACCTGCCGAGGCAGCGGCGACAAAATTCATTGTGCACTGCAGCAAAAAATCGCCACATTAAGGCGTTTCCTTCGGCATGCTTCATCAAGCACCCCGATGTGGGGATGAAGGCATGCAGCAAATTCAAAGCGCTACAGCGACCTTCGCGTCTTTGTAGGAGGCGGGGCTGTAGCGAGCCGCGATGTGCGGCCGTCAATGGAGGCAGCATGAGGTCTCTTTCAGACACAGTGAGACGACTATCCAGAAGGCATTTCGCCACGGAGGTCCCGGGATCCTCCCCTTCTCCGCTCAAACCTCTGGACCACTTCGGATCAAATCCCGGCGAGCTTCGCGGTTGGTCCTACGTCCCACCGGGCGTTACACCCTCTCCGGCACTCGTGGTGGTTCTGCACGGATGCACGCAGACGGCGGCCATCTACGACACGTGTTCCGGGTGGTCGCGCCTTGCCGACGAATACGGCTTTGCGCTTCTTCTTCCGGAACAGGTTCGGTCCAACAACAGCAATCTCTGTTTCAACTGGTTCAATCCGGCCGACGTCAGACGCAATTCCGGCGAAGCTCTGTCCATCAGGCAGATGGTCGAGCACATGATTGAACGATGCAATGTGGATCGGAGCCGCATATTCATAACCGGTCTCTCCGCAGGCGGGGCCATGGCAAACGCAATGCTGGCTGCCTATCCGGACGTGTTTTCCGCAGGGACAATTCTGGCCGGGTTGCCGTACAGGTCGGCGTCGACGATATCGGAAGCCTTCGATCGGATGCGAGGATATGGCCTCCAAGATTCAGAGGCACTAGAAGCCGAGGTGCGCCGCGCTTCCGATCATCAAGGGCCATGGCCGAGGGTTTCCGTCTGGCATGGGACCGGGGATGATACGGTGGTGCCCGCCAATGCCATGGCCATCGTCGGGCAATGGCGCGGCGTGCATGGCATAGGACCGCAACCTGCCTCCACAAGGCAACGGGGCAGTCGGACGCTTCAGGTCTGGAAGGACGCAAGCGGGCGTGGTGTCATAGAACTTAATACGTTCTCCGGCATGGACCACGGCGCCCCGCTGGATACGACAACGGGCTATGGAAAGAGCGGAGCCTTCTTTCTGGATGTCGGCGTTTCCTCGACCGTCGAGAGCGCGCGGGCCTGGGGCTTGCGCAAGCCGATGTTGTCAAGCCGCCGGAGAGATGGCATCGAGGTTGCGGTCGAGAATGCTCTGCGCTGGACAGGTCTCGCCCCTCGGCCCCGATCCTGAGCGCGCCTAAAGCATCGGCCGGAGCGATTTTCAAAAGGGCGATACGAAGCGCATCCGGGGCCCGGAACAAGAGGCGAGCGGGGCGAGTTATTCATCGAACCTCCGCACCCACGAAACTCCGCTCGTCTTCCTGTGAGATCGACATGGCCATCCACTTCAACCACACCATCCTTTCTGCCCGCGATGCCAAGGCCTCGGCAGTTTTCCTGGCCGAAATGCTGGGGCTGCCTGCGCCGCGGCGCTGGGGTCCGTTTCACATGGTCACGACGGACAACGACGCCAATCTCGACTATATGGCAACCGAAGGCGAGATCGAGCGGCAACATTACGCCTTCCTGGTCGGCGAGGCCGAATTCGACGGAATATTCGATCGAATTCGCGAGCGGAAGCTGAACTATTGGGCAGACCCGGGCCAGAAAGGACTGGGCGAGATCAATAACCACGATGGCGGTCGCGGCCTCTATTTCGAAGACCCTAACGGTCATCTGCTCGAGATCATCACGCGTCCCTACGGCAGCGGCGGCTGGAATCCGTGAGCGGGGGGAACGGCGCGAGCAGATCGCTGCCACCCAAGCAAAAAAGCCCGGCCACCACGGCCGGGCAAGTTAGGCAAGGGTTTGGCAACTCCCTGCCGGGGAAGTGAATCGAGTTGTTGCTCCTGCAAACGGCAGAGACAGGCATCTCCACCCGGTCCTGAGACGGCGAGCTACGGACGCGGCGAATGCCGGTCGTGCGCCCGCCACGGGCTTCAGCGAAGGACTTCAGCGAAATCGACAACGCTTATCGCGCATAGGCACTGGCCGGCGCCGCCTCCGCGCGCCGATTGAACTGCCGGATCGAGGCGTTCATCCAGACGAGAGAGACGGCGACTATCGCAAAGAGGAGCATGAAGCAGCTCGACCATAGGCCCGTCACATCCTTGAGAAACCCGAAGGCGATCGGCAGGCAAAAACCGCCCAGGCCGCCCATCATGCCGACCACGCCGCCGACGGCACCGACATGGTTGGGGTAATAGGCCGGAATATGCTTGTAGACCGCCGCCTTGCCGAGGCTCATGACAAAGCCAAGCACGAAGATCGTAACGACGAAGAGAGCCGGCGTGACCGCGATCGGGATGGCGCCGCCAGCCTGTCCCGCGGGCACGGAAAGGATGAGCGTCGCGACGGCAGATACGGCAAACATCGCATACATGATCTTGCGGGCACCGATCCGGTCGGACAATGCACCGCCATAGGCGCGGAAGATGCTGCCGGGGATAGAATAGGCGGCAGCGATCATGCCAGCCGTCTCTATACGGAAATCATAGACGCCGACGAGGTAGCGCGGCAGCCACAGCGCGAGGGCAACGAATCCCCCGAAGGCAAAGAAATAATAGAGAGCGAAGCGCCAGACCTGGACGTTCCTGAGCGGCTCGAATTCGGCTGCCAAGCTCCTGCGCGACCCGCGTTGGCGGCGGCGCGCGATAAATTGCGGATCGTCCTCGGTCGTAAACCAGAAAACCGCGGCGGTCAGTAGGAGGGCGGCCGCCCAGACCTCGGCGACCACCTGCCAGCCGAAAGGAACAAGCAGGAGTGGCGCCAGGAACTTGGTGACCGCCGCGCCGACGTTGCCGGCACCGAAGATGCCGAGCGCCGTGCCCTGCCTCTCAGGAGGAAAGAAGGGCGACACATAGGCGACGCCAACGGCAAAGGAGCCGCCCGCCAGTCCGACTCCGAGCCCGGCAAGCAGCATCTGCGCGTAGGTTGTTGCATGGGCGAGCAGAAAGGTCGCCACCGCCGCAGCAGCCATGGTGGCGGTGTAGATCAAACGGCCGCCGAAGCGGCTCGTCCAAATGCCGAGGACGATCCGTACGATGGAGCCGGTGAGGATCGGCATGCCGATCAGCAGCCCAAACTCAGCCTCACTGAGGCCGAGTTCGTCCTTGATGCGCACGCCTATGATCGAAAAGATCGTCCACACCGCGAAGCAGATGGTGAAGGCGACCGTGGATATCCACAGGGCACGTGCCTGTTCGTTTTCTGATATCTTATGTGTCTGGTGCAGCGCGGACATAGATTCTCCCGGCGCGTCGCATGTGCGCCACTCACGCGTTGATCGTGGAAATGCCTCGAACATGGATCTGCGCCCAGCGGCGCCTGACCTCACCAGCGGCTCTGCTCATAACGCCCGCCATTGGGCGCACCGGCGATATCTGCTCGGACTCGCCATAGCGTACGCAAGAGACGTGCCAAAGTCCCGCGCCGCTGCATGTTGCGTTGAATCGCAGTCGATCCAAAAGGAAAACGTGAAGCAATTCAAATTCGTATATCGGTCATCAAGCGTCTGAAAGGGCGCGCGCCGCGCCGCGATACACCAGCGACCACAGCGGGGAATGCGGCGGCGCCAAGCGGAATTGATGAAAATTTAGCACATGAACTGAACACTGCTTAATCAATTGGCACAGGCGTGACATCGCCTTTCGCCCTCGAGACGTCACGAGTTGCCGGAACTGGAGCGGGTGCTTTCATCTCGTAAGGAACCTGTCGTCCCCCGCATCCGTTCCTTCTTTCACCAACGGAGGAGAAGATGGCTATCAAAGACACCAATGCAAAGCCAGAACAGCCACAGCCGGCCGATGTCAATCAGCCCGCCGACCGGAAGAAGCATCGCGACGAAGAGTCGACCGCGCCTCCCGCCGTTCAACCTGGCGGGGCGAAGGACACAAGCGAAAAGCCGAAGGTAAATCCCGTCACCGGCGGGGCCATATAGGCGAAAGCCGCGGATTCCGCTCCAAAAGGGCGTCAAGGGCCTCCTGTCATCGACCCGACGATCACCATCACCAGCGCGTCGACGTCAATTTCGCCTTCGACGGCAAGCTTTTCGCCGCTGCGGCGGACACGCAGTTTCGAGGGGTTTTCCGCCGCCTGCCGCTCGAGTTCTTCGACGAAAGCCGCGATCGCCTTCGCTTCCAGCCTGTCGCTGTTCAGATTGCCGGAACCCATTTCCAGAACACCCCTTCTCTCCGCTCGGGATAATACTTGAACTCGCACTCGAAGCTCCGACCATAGGACGTCGCTCGGGCCAATGCGGTATTCGACGGCGGGCTCATTCCCGCGTCCGGTGCAAACCAGTCCTCTAGGAGATCATCGGGAACATAAGCACCTATCCTGAGTGGAAGGCTGGTCAAAACAGAATCCATCTCTTTCGGTGGTGGCATCATAACTCTCCTACGGCGCCGCGCGTCTATCAGACGGACAAAGGTCGCTGCAGCACTTTGAATTGCTGCATGTCTTTGTCCTCAAATCGAGGTGATCTAAGCAGACATGCAGTAGCCGCCTAACAAGTCCCGCGGCCGGAAGTTCCGTCGTCCGCCTGGCAACGCCCGCGTCGACAGCGCCGGCAATGCATGGTGAGGTCTCCGCCTTCCTGTCCTGCAGCACGCGCCATAATCGAGTATAATCACCACCAGCGACCGCGAACGGAGGAGAACCAGCAAATGTCGGTCGATGCCCAGGAAAAAGTGAATGCCGCGTATGCGATTGAATACCTTCAGGAGCATCCGGAAGCCGGACTTTGCTGCGAGGGTCGGCGCTGGTGGATCACCCCGAATGCAAACGAGACCGACCGGCGGGCTCTGTGTCTTGATGAGATCGAGGCCGAGCGGCTCACGGAAGACCCGCGCCTTCGACACGTGTCCGCAATAGCCCATTCGGGCCGCTCGCTTTGGATCGTAAGGAGAATGACATAGCCGGTCCGTTAGCGCGGGACGAGGAAAAGTGCTCGGTTTACGCCCGCATCCCGCGCAAACACGTTCAGGATTAAAATCGATCCGACACTAAAATCATCATGATCTGATGAGGACGGAAACCGCGGTGGATGTTGTCGTGAGCACCCCCAAGCTCTTCCTGATGCTGCCCCTGATGGCGACGTTCGCCTATGTGTCGCTTCTCGGCCTGACATATGTGTCGCAGCGCGCCCTCCTTTATCCGGGCGCGGGCCCGACACTGGAGACAGGCTACGTGAGTTGGGGCGAGAGCATCTCCATCGGGACGCCGGATGGAGAGCGGCTTCAGGGTCTCTACAGTCCGGCCAGGCCTGGCAAGCCGTCGCTGTTGTTCTTTCTCGGCAATGCCGACCGGGTCAACAACTATGACTTCCTTGCCCAGGCGCTGGCGTCGCGGGGCATCGGGCTCCTGGCAATCTCCTATCGCGGCTATCCGGGATCGACCGGCGCGCCGAGCGAGGCCGGCCTGCTGACCGACGGCATCGCCGCCTTCGACTGGCTTGCGGAGCGCACCGGAGTCGACATAGTTCTGCTGGGTCAATCGCTGGGGAGCGGCGTCGCCGTGAACACGGCCCGGCTGAGACCGGCTTCCGCCGCAATTCTGGTCTCCCCGTATCTGTCGGTGCTCTCACTCGCTCAGGCGTATTACCCGCTCTTTCCAGTCGCCCTGCTTATCAAGGATTCATTCCGCTCAGACTTGAGGATAGCAGAGGTCTCTCAACCGAAGCTTTTCCTCCACGGCCGGCGTGATGCGATCATCCCGTTGTCTTCCGCAGAGGCACTCTATGATCTCGCTTTAGAGCCAAAGCAGATGCTGGTCTATGACAACTCCGGTCATAACGATCTTTGGGACGCGCGCATGGTCGCCGACATCATCCGCTTTGTCGAAGCGTTGAAATGATGCTGGCCCACGTCTAACGGAAACTGCCGCGGCACGCGGCGGCCTAGTGCCGCGTTCGCAATTATCTGCGTTTACCGGAGCGCAGAAGATAACCGATCACCAAGCCGATTCCGGCGAGCAGCAAGAGGTTGCCGGAAGGGGCGCCGACGCGACGAGGCCGATGGAGCGCCGGACCATGCCCCGGCGAGCGCAGTACGGCCCCTTCATCGACGACTTCGGTCATTGGGCGGTCGTCACCGGAGGCGACCTGCTGTCTCCAGTGCCCGGCTGAGTCCTGGTATTCGATAATCTCCGTAGAACCCGGAAGCTCGTGCTGTTGCGCCGCGATTTCAGCTGCGGCAAGGGCATCGGCATGGGTAGGGAAGGTTTCGGAGAAGACCTCGTCCACCTTATATGCCCACCCCCCGTCGTGTTCCACGATTTCATAGCGAACCGTTGACATGGCGATCTCCCGTCAGACGGAGGAGAAACATGCGTCAGCAATCTTGGTTCCGTGCAATCTCAGACGGACCGGCGCGGTCTGCCGGGGCAGGATCACCGCCCCACGACGCATTTGTGCGACGTCAGGTAATTCCATCGACCGAAAAGTGCTCTACCGCCCAGCCACCCGCTCCCTCCGAGCTTGAGCAGCCCCGGAATTCTAAGCGGTGCGCGTGCGGCCGAAGGCGCGCAGCAACAGGTTGACGGACACCGCAACCTTGTCAATGTCGGGAACGTCCCGGGAGTAGCGCCCGGTATAGAGCTTGACGATCATCTTGTCGCGCTCCGCCCCCTGGAGTTCGTAGTGGAGATGCAGGTAGTAGCGTCGCTTGTCGCCTGTGCGCGTGACGTCGCCGCGCCGCTGCGTCACCTGCCTCAGATCGGCCTCGATCGGCTCGAAGCCGTCGATCATGAGACGTACCCTCGTCGATAGGAAGCGCGTCTCCACGGGAACCGCGACCACCGCCTTTTCGAGGGAGAGGCTAACAATCCGGCCCTTGGAGCCGTCGACGCTGGCGGGCTCATCCAGCTTGAACGCTTGAAAGAGACGGCGCGGCTTTTCGAAGCAGATCAGCGAGGCGATGACGAGCACGACGATGTTGATCCCTGCCCAGAGCCCCGCGACTACCGAAAACGCTCCCTGTATTCGTGCTGTTTCCGGAACGATATTGATGACGAGACCGATGGCGGTCACGAGTATGAAGCCAGCGATCCAGGTGAAGGTGTAGGCGTCGAAGACGCTCACCTCGTTGCCGCTGCCCTTCGGCGTCACCTTGAAGGGCTTGCCGAACGGTCGAATCAGGCTGGAGATTACCGTTGGCAGCATGCGGAAGGCCGCGAAGGTCCCGACTGCGCTCGAGACCACCGGCAGATAGCGGGTCGGCGTGATCCAGAGCATCAGCAGGAAATAGGCGGCGAGCAGCGGGACCTGATGCGAGACGTAGTCCGCAACGCCCGTGAAATGAAGCGGCAGCGCGCCGAACCAGAGATAAACGATGGGCACCAGAAGCACCACGAAGCGCACCAGATACTGTACCAGCCAGGACATCGGCAGGAACATGATCCGTTGAAAGAGCGTGAGCCCCGGCCCTCGCAGGGGGCCGTTGTAGAGGTAGAGCGTCTGGATGCCCCCCTGGCACCAGCGCTCACGCTGAACGAAATAGCCGGTCAGGTTCTCGGCCGCGAGTCCCATGGACAGGCGTTCGTTGAGGTAGCGGGTTTTGTAACCCTTGTTCAGCATCGAAAGGGTTGTTAGCAGATCCTCGGTGATCGACTCGGTCGGGAAGCCGCCGATCGCCTCAACCGCCTTTCGCCGTGCGATCGAGCAGGAGCCGCAGCAGAAGCTCACGTCCCAGCCGTCGCGGCTCGGCGCGATCTCGTCGAAGAACAGGCGCTGCTCGTCGGGCCAGATGTTTTCGAGGCCGAGATTGGACTGCACCGGATCGACATTGAAGAAGTGCTGCGGCGTCTGGACGATGCCGATGGTCTCGTCCGAGAAGAATGGCAAGGTCCGCCTCAGGAAGTTGCGGTAGGGCACGAAATCCGCGTCGAAAATGGCGATAAAATCACCGGAGCTGGCGCCGAGACCGTTGTTCATGTTGCCGGCCTTTGCGTGCGAGTTGTCGCTTCGCGTGAGGTGGATCGCGCCGCGGGATTCGCAGAAGGCCTTGAGCCACTCGCGGCGGCCGTCGTCGAGCACGTAGACCGTCAGCTTTTCCTTCGGATAATCGAGCGCCAGGGCGCCGACGATCGTTCTTTCCAGCACGTCGAGCGGCTCGTTATAGGTCGGGATGAAGATGTCGACCGTGGGCAGTTCGCTCTTCTCCCGCTGGAAGAACGTGCGGCCCAGCCGGTCCGCCTCGGCGCTGCGGTCGACATAGCGGCTCATCAGGATCAGGAAGAGCACAACCTCCACGAAGGCGAGCATCTCGACCATGAAGACGAACCAGACCCAATAGAAATTCGCCCCGTCATAGGGATAGGGAAGGACGGTCTCTGTGAAGCGCCAGACAATGTAGCGCAGCGCGACGAAGCCGACGAAGATACAGGTGATCGAGCGCGCAGAACTGCGATGCCGCGACCAGTTGGATGGCCCGACCAGGAAAAAGGCAATCACCGCAAGCGTCGGCGCCAAGGCTAGAAAATGCTGAACCACAGGCTTTCGATCCATTGCGAGAGCCGGACGGTACTTTTGGAGATGCGCACCTGTACCGTGCGGCCGGCCTGGCAGAAGTTGGCGAAATCGGTGTTGAGCGCCGAGCGTTGAAGCAGGATGCGTATGCGGGCGTTGCGCTCCTCCGTCTCGGGTTCGTTGGCGGCTAGCTGATCCTTCTCGACGACGGCGGAACTGCCCTTGACCGCCTGCACCTCCCCCTTGAAGACCTCGCTTCGCCCGAAGAGCCGGACCTCCGCCTCGCGGCCGGGATAGATTTCATCGTAATCGACTTCCGGGACGAGGATATCGACGAACAATTCACGGCAGTCGAGAATGCGCATCATCTCGTTGTTCAGGATGACGTTCGAACCGCTGACGACGTTCCTGCTCCAGACCACCCCCTCGAATGGGGACGTGACGGTCGCCGTTTCCACGCTGCGGACACGCTTGTCCTCCTCGGCGATCTGCACTTCGATCTGGCTCGCCCGCGTTCTGTTTTCGGCGATCCGTGTGTTGAGATCGTTGATGCGAATGATCACCTCATCCTGGCGCTGCCTGGAATAGGGCACGTCGTTCTGCCCGTCGCCGAGGGCGAATACGCCTCGGCGCACGGCATCGAGGCGCTGCTTGAGCAATGCGACGGTCAGACTGTTGATCTCTACCTCGCCCCCCGCGGCCGCACCGGCTGCTTCGGCCGATTCCACCATCTTCCGGGTGAAAATACCCTTCGACTCCAGCTCCTGGCGGCGGTCGTAATCAAGTCTTGCGACGACATCCTGTGCGCGCGCCACCTCGACGCGCTTCTCGACGATCTCGAGCTCCCGCTCGAGGCTGGCGATCGTCGTTCGCTGGTAGAGTTCGAGCCGTTCGGCAAGCTGATTTCGCAGGCGCACGAGCGAATCGCGCTCCCGTGCCAGCGCTGCGATGCGTCTCAAGGCGGTTCCATGCTCGGCGCGCAAGGAGGCGAGGTTTGCCCGGCTGACGCGGTCATTGCGGATCGCCGCCACCCGCTCGCCTTCCCGCACCGGCGTGCCAATTCGCGCGGGGGGGCCGGCAATCTCACCGTCGATCGGCGCATTGATCACCGCCAGGCGGGCATTGACGGTTCCGTCCAGACTGGTGAAGCCGGTCAAGCTCGGCAACATTACGACGACCACAAGAAGCAGGAGCAGAATGCCGACCGAGACGCGAGTGATACGATGGTTCAGGATCATCTGGTGGCGTCCGTACGCATGACTTAAAGCAACATCAACGCAGATCCGGACAGTGGATTCCCACCATCCGCCCGACTGGCTCGCCCGCTTCCGCTCAAAGACTGGGTCCCGAACGGTTTTTCGGTGCTCCGCCAGGGGGACGTGGCTCTGGACTCGCCTCCTCGACTTGGCCCGCGCATCTTATGAGAATTCACCCATATTCGACCTCGAACAACCCTCAAAACTGACGGTTTTGCCGTGGAATAGAACGCTCGGGGCTGCGCCTCCCCGCAACTCTGAGTGCTCGCGGGAAATCCCCATCTTGGGGCACTATTTCAGAAATCGTTACCTCCACCGCTCGAACAGGATTGACCACAACACCTTCCGCGATAATTTTTCGGGTGGTAGGGAAGCTTGGGCGAACAACATTGAGTTGGGTCAAAGCTCATGAGGTCGCGCAATCTGATAGGGTACTGCTTTCGAGCGACACGCGACGGAACGAGCATTGGAGGGAAGAATGCCGGACGCTGATGCGAGCATGCCCGCTTCGTCTATCATCGACCGCGAATATCTTGCCGAGACCGACGAGCTCGTCTCATTCTACGACGAGAGCTTTCATCTCGTCGGCGGCTCGGCAAGACACAGGGAAGTGCATGCGGTCGACACCTTGATCGAAGCGACGCTGTGGCACGTCTACCCGGAGTTGCTTGCAATCGGGCCAAAAGCGGCCGTCGAATCCGTCATCGCTAGCGGTTTGCCCCGGAGCATCGAAATAGCCGATGCGGCGCGAAACGGCCGCCGCACGCTCATCGTTTTTCGTACCGAGCACGGCGTCGGGGTTATCGAAGCGGAAGGCAGCGCCACCTTTCGGGAGCCCAAGCAGGGCGAAAGCGACCGGGCGCTGCTTTTGCACCAGGCCACCCATGACGTTTTGACCGGTCTGCCCAATCGGCGGGCCTTCAGCGATCAGTTGCGAAGCGCCCTGCCCGTGCCAAGCGGCGCAAGCCTCGCCCTCATGCAGATCGACCTCGACGACTTCAAGCCCATCAACGACACGCTGGGCCACGGCGCCGGCGACATGGTCCTCAAGATGGCCGCGGAGCGGATACGCAGCGTGCTGGAAGACCGCGAGTTCGCCTATCGGCTGGCAGGCGACGAATTCGCCGTGATCCAGTGGCGAGCGGATCAGCCCCGAGAGGCCGAGCGCGTCGCAGCCGCCCTGATCGACGCGTTCCAGGCGCCTTTCACCGTGGATGGCATCAACGTCTTCGTCGGAGCGAGCGTCGGAATTGCCATTGCGCCGGCGGACGGAAACGAGGTCGAGCCCTTGATGAAGGCTGCCGACATCGCGCTGTACGCGGCGAAGAAGGACGGCCGCAATCGGGCAAGGACCTTCACGCGTTCCATGCTGATCGTGCTCGAACAGCGGGAGATGCTGCGTCGCAGCCTGCGCACAGCCCTCCAGGAGGGAGAGTTCTTCGTCGAATACCAGCCGCTGGTCAGCCCCGCCTTCGAGGTCCTCGGCTTCGAAGCGCTGCTGCGCTGGCGCCACCCCTTGATCGGCAACATCCCGCCGAGCGTCTTCATCCCGATGGCGGAGAAGGACGGGCTCATGAGCGAAATCGGAAAATGGCTTCTGGAGCAGGCCTGCCGTGCCGCGATGAGCTGGCCGTCACATTTCACCGTCGCGGTTAACCTGTCTCCGGCGGAGTTCCTGCACGAGGGCCTCACCGACCGCGTCGCCCAGACGCTCGATCTCGTCGGATTGCGGCCCGATCGGCTTGAGCTGGAGATCACCGAATCGGTGCTGCTGGAGCGGACGATAAACAATCTCGACACGCTCAATACGTTGAACGTGCTTGGCGTGCAGATCTCGCTCGACGATTTCGGCACCTTTTATTCCTCACTCAGCTACCTGAAGAATTTCCCCTTCGATACGATCAAGATCGACCAATATTTCATCAAGGACCTGGAGCACGACGAAAAGGGGCAAACGATCGTACGGTCCATCATCGCGCTTGCCCACGGGCTCGGCATGCATGTGACCGCCGAAGGGGTGGAAACGGAGGGACAGGCGATCTGGCTGGAAAAGGAAGGGTGCGATCGGCTGCAGGGATACTTCCTGGGCTTCCCGATTCCGGCTGAGGCGATCGGAGAGTTCCTTCGCAAGTCGCCCACCGCACTCATCGGAGAATTCTCGGGCCGTCGATCGTGGCGCGATCCGCTGCTCTGGTCTCCGCCGCCAAGATAGTCCTGATTCCGGGAGTAAGTCGCCAACATCGCCTAGGGAGGAGCAAAAAGATATGCACGCAGCCGCAGCGGAGCCAGCTTTCGAACCCCTCATCCGGCTCGAAATGGAAATGGAAACCTTCCTGTCCGACTGGCAGCATTGCGATTATCTGTCGTCCTTTTTGGCGCGGATGATCAGCCACAACCGGACGGACCCCGTTCGCCACGCGAATTTCTTCTCCTCAGCCTTGAACGAGCTTCTGGAAGTGTCCTTCCGCGGCGGTTCGTCTGGTGGCCGGATCGGCTGCACCGTCTATCGCCAAGGCGAACTGGAGCGGGTGAAACTCAGCTTTCCCTGCCCCCCCGGCCAACACGACTTCTATCGAGAGGCGGTGTCGAAAACCCGAAAAGGAGATGCCTACGCCCGCTATCTCGACGCCGTATCGACCGCTCTCGCACCGACCCGGGAGATCGTCCTCCTTGACCTCGCCATCAACTTCGAAGCCGAGATCAGCCTGGAGGAAGAGGCGTCCTCGTCGATTACACTTGTTGTGGACCTGCCGCTTGGAGGAATCGTAAGTTGAACATCGCAACGACTCTTTCCACTCCGCACCAGGCGGTCTACGACCCCAACAGCCAGGAATTCTCCGTTGCCGGCGTGATCCGGCCGCGCTCGGTCGACGAGATCGCACCGAGCCTTTCCGCGCTTAGGCAGGCGATCGAGGTGGCGCGTGGCGTTCTCTACATCAATGTGAAGCGCCTCGTTCAGATGAACAACACCGCCTTTCATGCCTTCTCGCGCGTGATCCTCGACGCCTGCCGGTCGAGGTCCGACATTCGCTTCGTGGTCGTGACCTCAAGCGTCGTTGGCTGGACAGAACGCATGTTCAGGCATCTGAGCCGAATCGAGCCGCAGGTGACTGTGGAGGTCTATGATTCAAAGTTCTATCCTGGCCAGAGCTTCGTCGAGGACACCAGCTTCATTCCGATCCTGCGCACGCAGACCAAGATGACCTGGCGTCACGAGCGCGCGATCCTGCCGCGCCACGGCATGCGGCCCGGCATCCACATGGCGGACATATGCTGCGGCATCGGCGATTTCGCCGTGCTTGTCCGCAAGGAGTTCCAGCCGGCGCGTATCGTGGCGCTCGACCATTCGCGCGCGAGTCTCGCCTATGCCCGCAACGTCGCTGCTGATTTCGGCATTGTCGATATCGAATATAGCTATGGCGACGCGTCCGAGATGCTGCTGGAGGACGACCAGTTTGATCTCGTCACCTGCCGCCATTCGCTGCAGATCTTCAACCAGCCGCATGTGCTGTTGAAGGAGCTTTACCGGATCTGCAAGCCGGGCGGCCGCGTCTACATCACCAATGAGAAGAACTCGCACTGCCTTGGCGAGCCGAGATCACAAAGCATCCAGTGGACATACAACGAAGTGGCAAAACTCTTCAGCCATTTCGAAATGGACGTGGAACTGGGACCAAAGAGCCGCCGCTTTCTCGCCGATGCCGGCTTCGAGGACATCCGCGTTGAATCCTTCATGGTGACTAACCTCGACGGAGACCCGCAAGACTTCGCCGACATCATCACTGCCTGGGAGAATGTCTATGCCGGTGAGATGGCCGTGAAGCGCGGCGATCCTCCCGAATTCATCGAGCGTTTCCGCCAGGGGTTCCGGGACCATATCTTCGCCGCACTCCATCCCAAGGGCTATGCCGGCTGGCCGATCTGGGCGGCGTCGGGACGCAAACCGCTATGAGCGTGTATGAACAAAAGACCTCGCCTTTCAGTCTGCGTTCATTCCGCGCCAAGTTCGTCCTCGTCGTGGGCGGCGCCGTGCTTTTCGACCTGCTCGTCACCGGCGGCCTTGCACTGTGGAACGTGCAAAGGCTTTCACGCGACGCCGCCTTGGAAGTCGGCCGTGGTCTGGAGATAGCCAACCAGGACTATATCCGCTCCTATGCGGAATCGACGGCCGCCCGCGTCAACCTGCTCTTGAGCCAGGTCCACTCCGACGTGAACACCCTGGCAGGCGTTCTCCAGGAGCAGATCGACCGCCCCGTCAGAAAATCGGAAATCGGCGAAGCGATGGCGCGCGGCGCCCCCGGCACTGTGACGGTCGAATATAACGCGAAAGGAGGATGGGCGCAGAACCGACCCGGTCCCCTGTCGGTCGTCAGCGTCTGGGGATATCTTCTCGATGCCAATCACGTTCCGCTTCCCGACGTCCAGGCGGAGATCGAGAACAGCGCCATTCTGGACCTCGTCGCGCCGAGCCTGCTCGCAAACGGCCAGTCGAAGCTGCAGATGTATTATATCGGTCCGAAAGAGCGGCCGATCTTCAGGACAGCCCCCTACACCGATCAGGCACAGACATTCGACAAGCTCTACCCGGGCCACAACAAGGAGGATTTCTGGCCATTCTTCTTTCCCGGTCTTTACGAATCCTGGGAGCAATGGGCGCGCGATCCGAAATCGCGCCCGGTCAACGTAGACGTGACCCAGACGGCACCCTATACGGACGCGATCACCGGCAAACTGATTGTCAGCTTCTTCCAGCCGCTCTGGTCGCGTGACCGTCAGCGCGTTGCCGGCGTCGCCGGTACGGATATTACGCTCGATCAGCTTGCCGAGATCGTCGAGAATGTCCGGGTCGCGGAAAATGGCTTCGGCTTCCTGGCCATGTCGGACGGCAACGTCGTGGCGATCAATCCGATCGGGGAAAAGATCATAGGTCTTCGCGCCTCGAGCGAAACGGGGAAACAGGGCGTTACCGGTCTCGACCGCTCACTGCGCAGGAGCACGCAAACCGCGATCGCGAAGTTGCCGCTCGAGCGAGACGGGCTGCTGCAGCATGTGCTTCTCGAAGAGAACGGCGAAAAGGTACCCTACCTCGTCGTCCTGAAACAATTGCAGCCGACGAACCTCTGGGTTTCCGGGCCGGTTCGCCGGGAGACCATGCAGCTCGGCATCGTCGTCCCCGAACGGGAGATCTATGCCTCGCTCTTCGCAGCCCAGGCCGGCATTTCCGAGGCGACGAACCGAATCCTGATCTACCAGATGCTGGCGCTGCTCGTCTCCCTGCTTTTCGTCACGTCGGCCGTCTTCGCGGTGTCCAAGCGGATCACGAGCGGCATCAGCGCGCTTGCCAACGCCGCGAAACGTATCGAGGCGAAGGATTATTCCGTGCGGGTCGCGATCCCGACACGCGACGAGGTCGGCGCAGCCGGCACCGCCTTCAACCGTATGGCGGAGCAGATCAGCTATCACACCGAAAATCTCGAACAGCTGGTCGAGGATCGAACGAAGGAGATCGAAGAGGCGAACCTCCAAATTTCCGCGCTTAACGAGCAACTGCGGAGCGAAAATTTGCGGCTCGGCGCTGAATTGGCGGTCGCACGGCGGATTCAGATGATGGTGCTGCCGAGAGCCGGCGAACTCGCGGAAATCCCGGATCTGGAAATTGCCGCCTACATGCGGCCGGCCGACGAGGTCGGCGGCGATTACTACGATGTGCTGAAGGACGGCCAGCGGCTGAAGATCGGCATTGGCGACGTAACGGGACACGGCCTCGAAAGCGGCGTACTGATGCTCATGGTTCAATCCGTCGCCCGGGCATTGCAGGAGGCAGGCGAGATGGACCCTTCGCAATTTCTCAACCGGGTAAACCGTGCTATTTACAAGAACATCATACGGACCAGCACCAACAAGCACCTTTCCCTCGCCTTTCTCGACTACGATGGAAGGCGCCTCACTCTCTCGGGCCAGCACGAGGAACTGATTGTGGTGCGCGATGCCACGAAGGTGGAGCGCATCGACACGCTCGACCTCGGCCTGCCGATCGGACTGGAGCCGGATATCTCACCCTTTGTGGCCACTCGCGAGATCGCTTTCGACCACGGCGACCTGATCGTCCTGCACACCGACGGCGTCACCGAAGCGGAGAACCGTGAGGGCGAGCTCTTCGGTATCGACAGGCTCTGCGAAAGTGCGCGCCGGCGATACGGCCGGACCGCCGAGGAGGTCAAAGAGGGCATTCTCAAAGACCTGATGGCGCATATCGGCACTGAGAAGATTCATGACGACATAACGCTGGTAGTGATGAGGCATAGGTAAGGAATGACAGCCCTGTACGGATTGGCAGATCTCGCGATCGGAACCGGCGACAACGTGACCACGCTTCGCCTGTTCGACGGCCCGCTCGACCTGAGCTGGAAACATTGTGCGATGACCTCGGACTTCGTCGCCGAATTCGTGGCCCTGCGCTATCGAGGCTCTCGTAGCCTCTACAAGGAAGTGCGGCATAATGTCGGCTACCTGACCAATGAGCTTATAGAGAATGCCGTGAAGTTCCGGGCATCGGGTGAGATCATGATCGAAGCATCGGTCACCGACACCGCCTTCCGGACGAAGGTCTCCAACTATGTGGACAAGCAAACCGCCGAACGGTTCCAGCGGCTGCTTTCGGAGATCACGGCCGGAGAGCCTGGCGACCTTCTGATCGAACGGATCGAAGCCAATGCCGCTGGCGATGCGAGCGGCTCCGGGCTTGGACTTCTGACCCTCATGAGCGATTATGGCGCTCATTTCGCATGGGTTTTCGGTTCCAACGGTGAGGACTCCATCCCACTCGAGACCTATGCGTCTATTGCAGTCCCCGATCCCTCAAACTGATGGGCAGCGCCGATGGAAATTAGAGAAGACGAGTATCGGGTCTGGTCGGAGGGCAAAAATGTCTATTTCGACGGGACAATGCGCCTGCCGAGCACCGAGGCCTACGCCCCGATATTCTCCCTGGTGATGGGCATTCTCGAGGCGGAGCCGGAGCGCATGGCCGTCGACGTCACGGGGCTGCAGTTCCTGAACTCCTCCGGAATCAACCTGCTCGCGAAGCTCACCATCGAGGCGCGCAAGAGGCCGAACGTCCAGTTCACGGTGCGCGGAAGCTCGGAATATCCCTGGCAAACGAAGTCGCTGCCGAACTTGAAGAAGTTGCATCCGGCGGTCGATCTCAGACTGAGCTGAAGCCTACTTGCAGTCCGGTGGAATCACCTGGGGTCGCAGAAATGCCGCAAGGCATCCGCTCCAAGCCCCACCGGCTCAAACGCCCGCTCACCTGCCGGCTGCCTGAAGCCAGTCGCCGATCGTCGTTCCACGATGCCTCCTCGAAGGCGAAGCGGCCGGCGCGACGGGCTTTTTGGAGGACGCGGCCTTGCGGACCTCGCGGGGACTTGTTCCGAATTCGTGGCTGAAGGCGCGCGTGAAGTTGGCGGCAAGGTCGAAGCCGGCTGCCTCCGCGATTTCCGCGATCGGTCGGGTGTCCGTCGGATCGCTGAGGGCCGCATGGGCCTGCTGAAGCCGGCGCCGCCGGATGTAGTTCAGGACGCCGCCACTCGGCTCGAACAGCTGGTAAAGCCGCGTGCGTGAAATCCCAATAGCCCGGCAGATGGCATCGGGCGTGAGTTCGGACGAAGTGAGGTTGAGATGGATGTAGAGATGCGCCCGCTCCATCACGCCCTTGTTCGTCCGAGGTCCGTCCGCCTCCGGCCTTGCCGAGGCGGCGACGCAAGTGACCACCATGTCGCGCACCGTATGGACGATCCCAGGCAGTTCGTCGGCCGTGATGCTCGCCAGGTTGGCCTCGATGCCATTGATGTAGTTCAAGAGGAGCTCCGCCAAGCTGCCCGAAAGGATCGAGTTATTGGCTGCCTCCAGACTGCCGGCGTCGTCGGCCAGAAGTTCGAAAGGCATGAAGAAAAGCAAGCCTTCACTGTCGGTCACCCGACCGCGAAAGGGATAGCCGAGCGAGCGCAGGAAGAGTTCTCCAGGGCGGGTCTCTATGACGTTACGGTCGACCTCCGTCCAGGACCGCCCGCGCTTCATGAGCCCGAGGCTCCAATGATCGAACCGGCTTGACCGGAGCATGGCGCGGGAGCGCAGATAGCTGTGTGCCGGTGTGCGCTGCTGGACGATGAGCAGATCGTCAAGACGCCACCCGGTCTGCTCGGCGACAAAGCCATGATCCGGCGAAACCCCGTCCGGCAACCGAACGTCGAGGAGCGGGGCCATATGCGCCTGCCAGGCCTGGAACTGCTGCTGCGGCGGCAGCTCGTGTGTCGAGAAGCGCATCGGCACAAGCGCGGGCGGACCACCCGGCCGTTGCTTCCTCGTGATATCCGACTCGCGCGGCCAGCGCCGTCGCTCCATGTCCGCCGGCCAAGGCGGAGGATCTGTCGGGTCGTCACCTGTTCCGTTGTCACTGGACATCGAACGCTTCCAACTCCAATTGCCGTCCGGCGAGTGCAAGCGGGCTCTCTTCGCGCTCCTCGCCCACAGGTGGAAGCGCGCCGGCCAATTACACCTCATTACCACTTATACCGCTTTTTGCGGAGAAATGGATGGGAGGATAACTTTCTGGATGTGCTGATAATGACAGCTGCGACTTGTGTTTGTATTTATGTAGCCATCGCAGTTAATTGCGGCAATTGACTTAGAAGCACCGATCGAATCGCCGTCTTGCCGGCGGGCGAGATGGTGTCACAACCTCAAACGAAGACCGTATATTGAGTATCGATGGAGGTAGTCGTGAGCTATCTACGCAGATTCCGCGCGCGTTATTCGCAAACTGCTGCCGATTGCAGAAAAGTTTCTTTGCGCAACGATCGTGAAAGGAAAAGAGTTCTTGTTACCGGTGGAGCTGGCTTTCTCGGATCCCATCTCTGCCGGCTTCTTCTCGAGGCCGGGCATCAGGTCGTTTGTCTCGACGATTTCTCGATCGGTGCCAAGAGCAATGTCGAGCCGCTGATGCGCTTCGATGCCTTCGCCGTCGCAATGCATGACGTCGTCGAGCCGTTCGAGCTTGAGATCGATGAGATTTATCATCTAGCCAATCCTGCATCTCCACCACACTGCCAGGCCGACCCGATCCGCGCCATGCAAACCCATGTGCTCGGCACCATAAACGTGCTCGAGCTAGCCGCTCGCCACGGGGCGCGCGTTCTTCACGTGACCTTTTCGGACGATGGCGCTCAGCAACTCTATCCGGAGTCGGTCGGGGGCGACGCCGCCTTTCTCGGCCGGCGCTCCTGTTATGAGGAAGGCCCCAGATCAGCGGAAGCGCTGTTCTCCGATTTCCACGAGCTATACCAGCTGGACGTCAGGCTCGTCCGCATCTTCAATGCCTACGGCCCGATGATGCGCGCGGACGATAACCGCATCATCTCGAATTTCGTCCTCCGGGCGTTGAAAGGGGAAGACATCACAATCTATGGCGACCCTTCCGAGACCAGCACCTTCTGCTTCGCCTATGACCTGATCGACGGAATTGTCCGCGTAATGGCTTCGCCCGCTTCGCTGCCGGTCCCGATCGACCTCGGCAGTCCGATGGAGTTTGCGATCGGCGAAGTGGCCGAGCAGGTGATCGAGCTTGTCGGCTCACGATCGAGCCTCGTCCTTCGCCCCAAGAAAGCCGGCATTCTGCGCCGGCGCCAGCCCGACATCGCCCTTGCGATGCAGGAATTCGGTTGGTGTCCGCGCATGGATCTCTCCGGCGGCCTCCTGCAAACCATCGGCTATTTCGACCGGCTCCTCTCAGCATCGCGTAGCCCATTCGCAGAGGCCGCCTGATGCTCGTGCCTCCTGCCGCAGCGTACCCGGACCGGGGGAACGCGTGCGCGAGACGGTATGGAGGCAATCTTCGGCGCCGGTCACGTGTCCCTGTTGGCCGGCGCCGAATGGAGTTGCGCATCTTGATGCCAGAAACCTCAAAGGCTCCGCCAGACGGGCCCGGCTCGGTGCGCAACTCCCCCTTTCGGCGCTGAAGCGCTGTCCCGTCAGCGCCGCCAGAACCACGGTTGCAGCACGACGAGGAAAGTCACGAGTTCAAGCCGGCCGACGATCATCGAGAGCGCAATGAGCCACTTGGCGGCGTCGGGTATTGTCGAGAAATTCGTTGCCGGGCCGACAGTCTCCCCGAGGCCGGGGCCCGCGTTGCCCATGCCTTGCGCCACCGAGGAAATCGCCGAGAGAAAATCGAGGCCGGTTGCCATAACCAGGAGCGAAAGCGCCAGCGTGGTCATGATATAGAGGAAGAAGAAGTTTCGAACGTTGCCAATCGCCACGTCGTCGACAGACCGCCCCTGGAAGCGTACCGGCGCGAGCGCATTCGGGTAGAGCATTTGCCGCAGTACCCGTCCGCTTCCCAAGAATAGTATCTGCCACCGGAAAATCTTGACGCCACCAGCTGTCGAACCCGCGCACCCGCCGATGAAGTAAAGCAGGAAAAAGAGGCCCATCGCGAAACTGCCCCAGGCGGAGAAATCGTCTGTGACGAATCCTGTGCTCGTGATGATCGAGGTGACGTTGAAGGCAGACACCCGCAGGGCCATGGGCGGCGACATGCCCTGGGAAATGTTCCAGGCGGTGGATGCCAATGTCGCCGCCGCCACGATCAGCAGAAAGGGTTTGATCTGCCCCTCGATCGTACTGCGTTTGCCTCGGTTGACGAGGAACACCGCGTAAAAGGCGAGCGGCAGCGCCCCCAGGAGCATGAAAATGATCGCCACCAGCTCGATCGACAATGAACCGTAGTAGCCGATCGAAGCATCCTTCGTCGAAAGCCCTCCCGTCGCGATAGTCGTCATCGCATGGTTGATGGCATCGAAGGTGGACATGCCTGCGACGTCGAAGGCGACAGTGCAAGCCACGGTGAGCGACACATAAACGATCAGGATGTTCCGCGCGATCTGCCGCACCTTGGGAAAGGGTTTTTCGGAAATGTCGGAAGACTCGGAACGGAAGAGCTGCATACCACCGACGCGCAACGCGGGGAGTACGCTGAGCGCCATCACGATGATGCCGATCCCCCCGAGCCATTGCAGCAGCGAGCGCCATAGAAGCAGCCCATGGGGCATGTCGTCAAGCCCAACGAGGATCGTCGAACCGGTCGTGGTCAATGCCGATACCGATTCGAAGACCGCGTCGGTCCAGCTGATCCCGAACTCTGAATTATAGAGCGGCAAGGCTCCGATCACGCTCGCTGAAAGCCAGGCGCTGACCGTGACCAACAGGCCGGTGCGGCGGTCCTTGATATCTGCGTCCCGCTGGCTGAACGCGGCGACGAGAAGGCACCCCAGACCGGCGCTCACCGCCGCGCCACTTGCGAAAACAATCGCATCCCGATGGTTCCCGGCGGCGAAATCGACGATCGCCGGCACCAGCATCGCCACCGCCAATGCCAATATGAACACACCGTTGAGGAAGAGGACAAAGCGAAGTCGGTCGGCGGTCATCTCGATTCCTGCCCGTTGGGTTCGGCCAGGACGCGAGTACTACAGGAGCGGCGGCCACGCCAGCCCGGCAACCTGCAGTTAGAGTATTTTGCAAACAGGGTCGCGCGTCGTTAACCTCGCGCAACCCCGACCGTATAGCTCGCCTGCAGCACGCCCGCATCGAGCTTTTCGAAATCGAAGATGAACCGCGCCGCCTCGCTCGCGGCAAACACGCTGTCGCCGCCGTTCATCGTTTCGCGCGTCGGACGCCCCGCGTAGTCGGGATGACCCCCGTAGACGAGGTCGCTTAGCGCATCGTCGAACAGAAGTTGGCTCACAAGCAGTTCCCGGCTGTCCACGAGGATTCGCAGGTGAACATGGACGGCGCGTCCCGGATACCAGCCGGGATAGACGGTCAGAAAGTTGACGACGCCCTTGTCGTCGCTAATCTGCCGCCCCCTGAGAAAGCTCACGCTCCTCGACCCCGCGTCATCGCGATTGCACATCGCCGCCGCCTCACCGGAATAGACGCCGCGCGCGTCCGTGTGCCAAATCTCGACGTCGGCACCCTCAACGGGAGCGCAGCTTTCCGACTCGACCACGCGAAGGCTGATGCGGGTCGGCAGTCCCACGACACCCTCGGTCACGTCGCCGCGTAAAGGTACGCCGCTGGTATGGCAGGGACCGAGCGTTTGCGCAGACGTCACGATGCATTGGGGTTCGGCGCGAAAGATCGGCTCCGGCAAATCGCTCGGAACTGCCGCCGTACCGCCCGAGCGGAAGTCGGACGCCGACCAGTCGAAGCTCCGCCGCGAGATCGGCTCGCCACTGCGGCCGAAGGCGATGAAGGCGTTTCCGGCGCCGGCAAGAAGCGCGCCGCCCCCGAGAATGATCGTTCTGCGCTTCATCTTCATCGGATCGTTCAATTCGAATGGCTTGGCCGAGACCGAACCACAGCCTTAGACCATTGTGCGCTGAAGTTACGGTTTTGTGATGGCCGGTAAACCGACGTCACCGCAGCGCTGCGCTCTGGCCTTGCCGAGGAGAGGGGATCGAGTAAGCCCCACTCGACGGCAGTCGCCTCAGCGGCGGCCGCCGGCTGCCGACTGAGCCGGCCCCGCGAGAGCATCGCCTTCCCCCTCGAAAAGCTCGGGCATCAGATCGGCAAGCCGGACGACTTTGCCGCTCAGCGAGCTCTGGAGTGCCGCAATACCGCATAGGACCGAGAGCGCTCCGGCCCGCGCGCTGGCCCTTTGGCCGAGTGGATCCGTCATGCCAGGCTTGAAGATCGTGTTCCGCAGTCGATCGTCGCCGCCATAATGCCCTCCGGGAAAATGCGGTACGGTGATCCGCTCGACCGCCGGCTTGCCTTTCGGGAAGTTGCGCACGAGCAGGATCGTGTCTTCCGGAGCCGTTTCCCAGGGCTGGTCCTCATATTGGCGCAACTCTATCCGGCCCTCCGTGCCGTTGAAGGCGATGTGGTGCCCTTCGATCGGCTGGAAGGTGTTGAGCGAATAGGAAACATGGACATTGTTGCGATAGCGGATGTTGGCAACCATTGTGTCGGGGGTGTCGATATCCTCGCGAAAGACACAGCCGTCGCGGAAATAGCCGTCGATCTCGGAGGGCTGCTCGTAGAGCGCGTCGAGGAAGGGATCGGCCTCCAAGTCGAGATAGAAATCGCAGCGCTCCTTGTGCGGACAGAGCTTGCAACGCAGGCCCCGGAACGGCCCCTTGCGCCCATACATCTGCAGGCCGGCAAAAGCCGAGACCGTGACGGGCGCGCTGTCGAGATACCAGTTCAGAAGATCGAAATGATGCGTTGCCTTGTGCACGAAAAGGCTGCCCGAGCGTTCCGTATAGGCGTGCCAGCGGCGGAAATAGTCGGCGCCGTGCTCGGTATCTAGGTACCAGTGGAAGTCGACCGAGGTGACCCGGCCGATCTCGCCGGCAAGGAGCATTTCCTTGATCCGCGCCGCCGTCGGCGCGAAGCGGTAGTTGAAGGAAACGTCGACGCGCCGGCCGGTGCGTCTTTCGGCGTCGAGAATGCGGCGGATCTTCTCTACTGTCGTCGCCATCGGCTTCTCGGTGATAACGTCGGCGCCGGATTCGAGCGAGCGGACGACGATGTCGTCATGCGTGTCATCCGGGGTGCAGACGATCACGAGGTCCGGACGGGTCTCCGCCAGCATCCGGTCGACATCACCGTAGATCGGGGCGTTGCTGGCGATCATCGTGCGGGCGCGCTCGGCGCGCAGGGAATTCGTGTCGGCAATGGCGACGAGATCGACGAAGCTCCGCCAACCGGCGAGAAGTTCCCTGCCCCACATGGTGGTGCCGCGATTGCCGGTTCCGACCAGCGCGAAACGACGTTTATTGTCCATCTTTCCTCACTCGATTCCGTCTGGGTGAAGCCGCGACCGGCGGCGAAGGCAAGGCAGTGCGCAGCGGGCGGGCTGGCATTTCAGCAGCAGCTCCGGAAGCGCTCGACGCAGGTGGCGATCACCTCCTCGGCCGGACGCTTCCACCAGTTCTCGGCCGAGAAAATCTCCACCTCCTGCGGCCCACGAAATCCGGCCGACTCGATCTGGCGGCGGATGCGCTTGAGATCGATAATGCCGTCGCCCATCATGCCGCGATCCGTCAGCATGTCCCCGGTCGGGACCAGCCAATCGCAGATGTGATGGGCGAGAATCGCCTTCATCCGACCGGCCCGGGCGATCTGATTGGCAAGATCGGGATCCCACCAGACATGGTAGACGTCGATCGCGACACCGACGCCGGGACCGAGCGCGTCGCAGATGTCGAGCGCCTGGCCGAGCGTGTTCACGCAGGCGCGGTCGGCGGCATACATCGGATGGAGCGGCTCGATCGCCAGCGGGACTCCGGCCGCCCGCGCGTGTGGCAGCACCTCGGCAATCCCCTCCTCGACCATCCGTCGAGCCGCTTCAATATCCTTCGATCCGCCGGGCAAGCCGCCGACGACGAGCACGAGACAATCGGCGCCGAGCTCTGCCGCCTCGTCGATCGCGCGCCTGTTGTCGTCGAGCGCCTTCTCCCGGCCCGCCGCTTCCGCTGCCGGAAAGAAGCCCCCGCGGCAGAGCCCCGTGAGCGTCAGCCCGTTGCTCCTGACGATGCGCGCGGCTTCGCCGAGGCCGATTGCGGCCACCTGGTCGCGCCATGGAGCGATCGCCGTGATCCCGCGCTTCAGGCAGATGTCCACGGCCTCGGTGAAGTCGCACTGCGCACGGATGGTCGCCAGATTGATGGAAAGACCCTCGACCGACATTCCTGCTCCTCCTGCCCTTCCTCATACGTTCGCTACCGTTGCCGCCCAGTCGGGTTCGACGGCGGAGCCAAGGCCGACCGCCTCCAGGGCCGATGAAAACGTGATTTCGCCTGCTCGGATTGCGAGTCGGGAGCGGCCGCGCGCGTTTGCGTAAAGGTCGCCATGAGCCGCGATGTAGGCTGCCTGTTCGGCCGCGGGCGCGGCGGCCATGCCGTCGACATAATGATGGCCGTTGCGCTCGACATGGCCGGCACCGATGAGGGCGGCAAGAACCAGGTCCTGCTGCAGCGCCAGTCCCGCCTGGGTCGTAAGGTCCTCCGCCGACATGAAATAGCGGCCGGTTCCGGCTTCCGCATTCCACTTCTCGATGCGGGCTCGATTGATCAGGGCGCGATAAAAGCCTTTGCAGGATTTCGACGAAATGCCGGTATAGCCGTGTTGGCGCGCCCTGAGAAACGCTCCAACGTCTCCATCGGACTCGTCGATCTCGAGCGGCACACGTTCGGCAATGGCCGCGACCGACGTCGAGAGCGCGGTAGCGCGCGCGATCGGCTGCTCGAAAAACAGAATGGAAGCTCGCAGCCTTTGCAGACGCGGATCCCTGTCGACACGGTCAAGAAAATCCGAAACGGCCCCGGCGCTTTCAAACTGCTCGTTTCCGTCGAGCGTTAGCTTGTAATCGTCAAACCGGGAACCGAGCAGCCACGCGATGGCGGCCAGCCGCTCCACGTCCTCTTCGGGTCGGCCCGAAACCTTGATCTTGAAGAAGCGGTGGCCGTAGGCGGCAATCACCTCGTCGAGCGCCTGCGGCAGTCCGTCATCGCATCGCTGCGCCGGGTCCACGTCAGCCGCCCTCAGCACGTCGGCAAGACCGATCGTGTGGCGCACCGAAAGCTTCGGCAGGGGCGCGAGCCGCGAGAAGAAACGCCCCAGCTCGAAGCCGGCGAGATCGGGGGCGGTGGCATCGGTGATTCCGAGCAGATTGCCTCTGACCGCCTCGGCCGCGCTTGCGCCCTCAAGCCGACAGACGGCATCGATGATGGCGCGATCAACGAGCGCCAGCCCGTAGGAAGCGACAAGCGCAGGCAGTCCCTGCCTTGCCGCCGCCCGATGATGATCCGCTTCCGCGGCAGCATGGAGGCCGAAGGGGGTGTTTGTCGGCACCGACTTGAGCCCCTCGATCGCGAGATAAAGGGAGGTGCGAAGCTGGCCAATATTATCGAGAGGCGACAGGCTCGGATCCTTGTCGAACCATTTCGGCATCATCATTTCGGCCGACCACCCCACGGAAGAGCGGCCCCGTTCGTCTTCGATCCGCGCCCGGACGAAGGCTTGCGGCGCGCGCGCGACACGCGCGGAGCCGAAGCGGAAGGGAAAGCGGAAATCGACCGGCCGCTCGAAAAACGCCGCTTCGGCAAGCCTTATGCGAGGAGCTTCCGTCATCGTCGCGCCTCACTCGCCGCCGTTGACGGCAAGCACGCGCTTCATGCGCGCGACTGCAAGCTCAGGATCCGCAAGCACGCCTGCCTTGTCCGCAAGTCGGAAGAGTTCGGCGAGATGGGCGATCGACCGAGCGCTCTGCTGGCCGCCGATCATGACGAAATGATCCTGCAGGCCATTGAGATAGGCGAGAAACACGACTCCCGTCTTGTAGAAGCGGGTCGGCGCCTTGAAGATGTGACGCGACAATGGCACCGTCGGTTCGAGCAATTCGAAGAACTCGCCGTTCCGCCCCTCGCCGAGCGCCTGCAACGATGCGGAAGCCACCGGCGCTATCGCATCGAAAATGCCGAGCAGCGCGTCCGAATGCCCCTTTTCGTCGCCGGCGATGAGTTCTGCATAGTTGAAGTCATCGCCCGTATACATGCGCACGCCTCGCGGCAATTGCCGCCGCATCACGATTTCCTTCTCTTTCGAGAGAAGCGAAATCTTGATGCCGCCAACCTTGGCCGCATGCGCCGCGATCACTTCGAGGCAGGTCTTCATCGCCTCCACGTGGTCGCCACTGCCCCAATAGCCTTCGAGTGCGGGATCGAACATTTCACCGAGCCAATGGATGATCACCGGCTCCTTCACCTGCGAAAGGATGCGCCCATAGACGCGGATATAGTCGTCCGGCCCCCTGGCAGCGGCGGCGAGCGCCCGGCTCGCCATCAGGACAATGCGGCCGCCTTCCGCCTCCACGGCCTCGATCTGGCTCTCGTAGGCCCGAATGATGTCGTCGATCGAGACGTCGGGGCCGGGCGCCAGATGATCGGTGCCGGCGCCGCAGGCAATCAGCGCGCCCGGCCGGCCACGCGCTTCGGCCAGCGCCCGCCGGATGAGTTCGCGCGCCTCCAGCCAGCCGAGCCCCATGCCGCGCTGGGCCGTGTCCATTGCTTCGGCGACGCCGAGGCCGAGGTCCCACAAACGATGGCGGAACGCGAGCGTGCGCTCCCAGTCGATCGCCGGCGTCAGCCAGGGATCATTATCGGCCAGGGGATCGGCGACGACATGCGCGGCGGCGAAGGCGACCCGCGGAAACGCTGCGGCATCGCGCTTCTGCAATGGAATCGGACTGCCGGTAAGCTGATATGGAACGAGCTTGCCTTCGAGCGGAAGATCGAGACTCACCATCGCTCAGAACTCCAGTTCCGGAACGTCGAGCCAGCGGCGCTCGGCCCAGGACTTCAAGCCCAACTCGGCAAGCTGCACGCCCTTGGCGCCGGCCTCGAGGCCATAGGGCCAGGGGCCGTCCTCGGCGACGTGGCGCAGGAACATCTCCCATTGCGCCTTGAAGCCGTTGTCGAAGACCTGCGTGTCCGGCACTTCGTCCCAGGTCTGGTAGAAATCGATCCCCTGCGGCTGATCCGGATTCCAGACCGGCTTGGGCGTGTTGACGCGGTGCTGGGTCCAGCATTTCGTGAGCCCTGCGACGGCCGAGCCGTGCGTGCCGTCGACCTGGAAGGTGACGAGATCGTCACGACGGACCCGAACCGCCCAGGAGGAGTTGATCTGGGAAATGACTCCCCCGTCGAGTTCGAAGGTTGCATAGGCGGCGTCGTCCGTGTCGCAGTGATAGGCGCGGCCCTGCTCGTCGATGCGGGTCGGGATATGAGTGGCGCCGAGGCATGAGACGGCCTTGACCTCGCCAAAGAGATTGTCGAGCACGTAACGCCAGTGGCAGAGCATATCGAGGATGATGCCGCCACCGTCCTTCTTGCGGTAGTTCCAGGAGGGACGCTGGGCCGGCACGCCCCAATCGCCCTCGAAGACCCAATAGCCGAATTCGCCGCGCACCGAGAGTATTTTGCCGAAGAAGCCGGAGTCCCTCAAAAGCGCCAGCTTGCGAAGGCCGGGCAGGAAAAGCTTGTCCTGCACAACGCCGTGCTTCAGGCCTGAGGCGCGGGCCTTGCGCGCCAGATTGAGCGCGGTCCGCAGATCATCTGAAATCGGCTTTTCGCAATAGACATGCTTGCCGGCGTCGAGCGCCCGGCCAATCAGTTCGGCGCGCATGAGAGTCGTGCCGGCGTCGAAGAATATCTGGTTCTGCGGATCGGCAAGCGCCGCGTCGAGGTCGCTCGACCAGCGGGCAATGTCATGGCGCTTGGCCAATTGCTCGATCTTGTCTCGGTTGCGGCCGACGATGATCGGGTCGATCTCCAGCCGATCACCGGACGCAAGCGCGATGCCGCCCTGGTCGCGGATCGCCAGAATTGAGCGCACCAGATGCTGGTTATAGCCCATGCGGCCGGTGACGCCGTGCAGAATAATCCCTAAGCGCGCCATATCATCTCCTCCCTGCCAGGCAATCGGGGCGGACCAGCCCTCCCAAGCCAGTAACTAAACGGTTACTTTGTGGCAGAGAGCAACCGCACTTGTCAACATTAAAAACGACATGTCAGCGATTCAGCGGCGGATCGACGAAAGCGTCACATGCACGATATGCTGCTTCCAAGCCTCGATATTGGCCTTGTCCGCGAGGTCGCGACCGAAGATCGTCGTCAGCGTATGCTGGTTCGAGAGGTAGAAATAACCAAGCGCTGCGATCGTCAGATAGACGTTCAGCGGATCGATGTCGGTTCGAAAAAGTCCCTTCGCCTTGCCGCGATCGAGCAGGCCGGCGAGCTTGTCGATGAAATTCGAATGCAGCTCCTTAAGCCGGGTCGATTGTCGAAGCCAGCGGGCGCGATGCAGGTTCTCGGTACCGAGGAGACTTAGGAACTCCGGGTGATCGAGGAAATACTTCCAGGTGAACATGGCGAGCTCGGCAACGCCCTGCTCCGGCTCCAAGTCACTGAGATGCAATGATCTTTCTGCCGACCGGATGCCGATATAGGCTTCCTCGAGCACGGCGAGATAGAGTTGCTCCTTGTCGCCGAAGTAATGATAGAGCATTCGCTTGTTGGTGCCGGCGCGCTCGGCTATGGCGTCGACCCGAGCGCCGCCAATACCGTTCTCCGCAAACTCCTTGGTCGCCGCCGCGAGGATCGAGGCGCGCGTTCGCTCGGGATCACGCTGAGCCGGGCGCTCCGCCCCTCCTTCACCGCTTCGTCGTCTGCCTCGAACTCTCGACTGAGCCTTGTCCATCCCGCGCCTCCCGCATCCCATACCCGGAGGCATTCGACACGACATTGTAATATTTTCTTACAAGATAATGACACTTCCGCGCACAACTGCTTGACAGCATCGATGCTTCCCCATAATTTGTAACCAAATAGTTATTTAATGCAAGAGGACGATCTAAAACCACGCAAGGGAGCGTTGTGGAGGCGCTCCCCAGGGAGGAGGACCAATGACAATGTGGATGACGAGACGCAGGGTGCTCGCAGGAGGAGCGGCACTTCTATCCTATTCCATGCTCGCTTCGAGCGCGCTTTCGCAGGAAGCTCGTCTCAGGGTGCTCTGGTGGGGTTCTCAGGCGCGCGCCGACCGCACCAATAAGGTCAATCAACTCTTTCAATCGGAAAACCCGGGCGTCTCGATGAATGGCGAGTTTCTCGGCTGGAGCGACTACTGGCCGCGCCTTGCGACCCAGGTTGCCGGACGCAATGCGCCCGACATCATCCAGATGGACTATCGCTACATCGTCGAATATGCCCGCCGCGGTGCGCTCGCCCCGCTCGACGAGTATCTCGGCTCGGTGCTGAAGGTCGAGGATTTCGACAAGGTCCAGATCGAGGGCGGAAGCGTCGACGGCAAGCTCTACGGCGTGAGCCTCGGCGCCAATTCGGCGGCGATGATGGTCAATACCGTCGCCTTCGAGGAAGCCGGCGTCGATCTGCCGACGCCCGCGACCACCTGGGACGACATGGCGCGGATCGGCACCGAGATCACCAAGGCCGGCAAGCGCAAAGGCTTTTACGGCATCGCCGACGGCAGCGGCGTCGAGCCGCTCCTCGAAAACTGGCTGCGTCAGCGCGGCAAAGCGCTTTTCACCGCGGACGGCAAGATCGCCTATGACGCCAAGGACGCCGCCGACTGGTTCGCCATGTGGGCCGCGATGCGCGAGGCACAGGCCTGCGTGCCGCCGGACATCCAGGCGCTCGACCAGTACACCGTAGAGACGAGCCCGCTGTCGCTCGGCAAGGCGGCCGCCTCCTATGCCCACTCCAACCAGTTCGTCGCCTATCAGGGCGTCAACAAGGACAAGCTGAAGCTCAACAACTTTCCGCTGATCGGCAAGGATGCCAAGGGCGGGCATTACCGCAAGCCGTCAATGTTCTTCTCGGTTTCGGCTCAGACCAAGGATCCGGAACTCGGCGCCAAATACGTCAACTTCTTCGTCAAGGATCCGAAGGCTGCCGAGATCCTTGGGGTCGAGCGCGGCGTACCGGAGTCTGCAGCCGTGCGGGAGCAGCTGGCGCCGACGCTCGACGAACTCGGCCGCGCCATGCTCGACTACGTCTCAGGCCTCGGTGCGCTTGCCGGAGCCCTGCCGCCGCCTCCGCCGAGCGGCGCCGGCGAAGCGGAATTCGCGCTGCGCACCGTCGCCGAACAGGTGGCCTTCGGTCAGCTCGATGCGAAACAGGGCGGCGAGACGCTGGTGAACGAGGTTTCGCAAATCCTGTCGCGAGGCTGAAGGACATGGCTGCCGTGCAGGATTCCGCCGTAGCCGTCGGTGCGGGCGCCAAGGCGCGCCCCGCCGCACAGGGCCGCCTGGCCGCCATTTGGACGAAACATGGCGCCGGTTACATGTTTCTCTTGCCATGGCTCGTCGGCCTCTTCGGTCTGACGCTGGGGCCTGCCATCGCCTCTTTCTATCTCTCTTTCACGAATTTCGACCTGATCCGCTCCGCCGAGTGGGTCGGGACGGCCAATTACGTCCGCATTGCCACCGCCGACCCGAAATTCGCCGCCTCGCTCAAGGTGACGGTTCTCTATGTCGTGCTGTCGGTGCCGTTCAAGCTCGCCTTCGCGCTGCTGGTCGCCATCCTTCTCAATCGCGGCATCAAGGGCCTGACAGTCTATCGCGCGATCTTCTACCTGCCGTCGTTGCTCGGTGGCAGCGTGGCGATCGCCGTGCTCTGGCGTCAGCTCTTTGCCGGCGACGGGCTGGTCAACAGCCTGCTCGCGCAGTTCGGCATCGAGGGGCCAAGCTGGATCTCGCATCCCGACTACTCGATCTGGACGCTCGTGGTCCTGAGCGTCTGGCAGTTCGGCTCGCCGATGATCATCTTCCTCGCCGGTCTTCGCCAGATCCCGACAGACATGTACGAAGCTGCGAGCCTCGACGGCGCGTCGAAGTTCCGCCAGTTCTACAAGATCACGCTGCCGCTGCTCACCCCCGTCATCTTCTTCAATGCGGTGGTGCAGACGATCGAGGCATTCAAGGCCTTTACCCCCGCCTTCATCATCTCCGGCGGCACCGGCGGGCCGATCAATTCGACGCTGTTCTACACGCTCTATCTCTACCAGGAGGCCTTCGGCAATTTCCGCATGGGATATGCCTCGGCGCTGGCCTGGATCCTCGTGCTGATTATCGGCGTGTTCACCGCCTTCTCGTTTCTCACCTCTCGTTACTGGGTGCACTACGATGACTGATGCGACCATGAGCACGGTAACCGCCCCGCCCCCGCCGCCGGCCATCCGTCGCAGCCCCTTGAGCTCGACCTTAATCCATGCGGCGCTGATCGCCGCGTCGATCGCCATGCTCTATCCGCTCCTGTGGATGGTCTCGGCTTCGGTCAGGCCGGAGGATGAGATATTCTCCTCGACATCGCTCTGGCCGTCCTCGGTCGATCTCGGCTCCTATGTACGCGGCTGGTTCGGGCTCGACGTCAGCTTCGGCCGTTTCACCTGGAACTCGTTCGTCATCGCCGTCCTGACGGTGATCGGCAATGTCGTCGCCTGCTCGCTTGCGGCCTATGCCTTCGCCCGGTTGCGCTTTGCCGGCCGCAACTTCTGGTTCGCGATCATGCTGGGGACTATGATGATCCCCTATCACGTGACGCTGATCCCGCAATATGTGCTCTTTCTCGACCTCGGCTGGGTCAACACGATCCTGCCGCTGGTCGTGCCGAAATTCCTCGCGAGCGACGCCTTCTTCATCTTCCTGATGGTGCAGTTCTTCCGCGGAATTCCGCGTGAACTCGACGAAGCCGCGATGATGGACGGCTGCGGCCCCTGGCGCATCTACTGGAAAATCATGCTGCCGCTGTCGCTTCCGGTTCTGGCAACGGCTGCGATCTTCTCCTTCATCTGGACCTGGGACGATTTCTTCGGTCCGCTGATCTACCTGAACGACATGAACACCTACACGATCCAGCTCGGCCTCCGGACCTTCGTCGACTCGAGCAGCACCTCCGACTGGGGCGGCCTCTTCGCCATGTCGACGCTGTCGCTCGTGCCGGTGTTCTTCTTCTTCCTTTTCTTCCAGCGCCTTCTGATCGAAGGCATCGCCACCACCGGCATGAAACGTTAACGACGGAGAGACGACCGATGACCGAATTGCGTTTCGCCGCCGTCGGCCTCAACCACAACCACATCTATGGGCAAGTGAATTGCCTCATCAGGGCCGGCGCAAAGCTCGTCGGCTTCCATGAGAAGGACGATGCCCTCGCTGCGGAATTCACTGCCGCCTATCGCGACGTGCCCCGGATCGCCTCGCTCGAGCAGATTCTCGAGGACGAAAGCATCGGCCTCATCACGTCGGCCGCGGTCTCCTCCGATCGGGCGGAGCTGGCGATCCGCGCCATGCAGCACGGCAAGGACGTGCTGGTCGACAAGCCCGGCATGACGAGCCTCGACCAGCTCGCCAAAGTGCGTCGCGTCCAGGCGGAGACCGGGCGGATCTTCTCGATTCTCTATTCCGAGCACTTCGAAAGCCCGGCAACGGTGATGGCCGGCGAGCTCGTCGCCACCGGGGCGATCGGCGAGGTCGTGCACCTCGTCGGCCTTGGGCCACATCGGCTGCGCAAGGAAACGAGGCCCGACTGGTTCTTCCGCCGGCAGGACTATGGCGGCATCCTCACCGACATCGCCTCGCACCAGTGCGAGCAATTCCTGTTCTTCACCGGCGCCAGCGACGCCACCATTCTTTCGGCAAGCGTCGACAATCGCAGCGTGCCCGACATGGCCGAACTTCAGGACACCGGCAACATCCAGCTTTCAACGGGACGCGCCACCGGCACGATCCACGTCAACTGGCTGACGCCTGACGGCATGCCGACCTGGGGCGACGGCCGGCTCTTCATCGTCGGAACGACCGGCACGATCGAGGTCCGCAAGACCGTCGATCTCGCCGGGCGCGCGGGTGGCAACCACCTGTTCATAGCCGACCGAAGGGGCGTCGAGCATATCGACTGTGCGGGCGTCGAACTGCCCTTCGGTCACCAGCTTGTTGCGGATATCCGCGACAGAACCGAAACGGCCATGCCGCAGGAACGCTGCTTCAAGGCCATGGAGCTTGCGCTTCAAGCGCAGGCGATCGCCGAACGAAACCGGGAAACGAACTGACATGAGCGTGAAAACAGTCGCGGTCATCGGCTGCGGAATCGGACGATCCCATATCGTCGAAGGCTATGTGCCGCATCCGGATAAATTTAGGGTCAAAGCGATCTGCGACCTCGACGAGGAGCGGCTGAAGAGCGTCGGCGAGGAGTTCGGCATCGAACAGCGTACCACCTCGTTCAAGGAATTGCTTACCGACGAGAGCATCGACATCATCGACATCTGCACGCCGCCGGGGCTGCACGTGGAGCAGGTGCTCGATGCATTGGCCGCCGGCAAGCATGTGGTCTGCGAGAAGCCCCTCACCGGCTCGCTGAAGGGCGTCGACCGGATCATGGAGGCAGAAAAGCTGGCCCGAGGCGTCCTGATGCCGATCTTTCAGTATCGCTACGGCGACGGCATCGAAAAGGCCAAGCGGATCATCGATGCCGGAATTGCCGGAAAGCCTTACGTTGGCACGGTCGAGACCTTCTGGTTGCGCACAGCGGAATATTACTCCGTGCCTTGGCGCGGAAAATGGGAGAGTGAACTCGGCGGCGTGCTGGTCACCCACGCGCTGCACCTGCATGACATGATGCTGCATCTCATGGGCCCCGTCGCCAAGGTCTTCGGCCGCGTCGCGACGCGGGTCAACGACATCGAGGTCGAGGATTGCGCCTCGGCGAGCCTCTTGATGCAGAGCGGCGCCTTCGTGTCTCTCTCCTGTACGCTCGGCTCTCAGGAGCAGATCAGCCGGCTGAGGCTCCACTTCGAGAACGTCACCTTCGAAAGCAGCCATGAGGCCTATGCGCCTGGCAAGGACCCCTGGAAGATCATCGCTGCGAACGAGGCAGTTCAGGCCCGGATCGACGAGGTGATCGGCGACTGGCAGCCAGTCGCCCCGCGTTTCACCACGCAGATGGCGCATTTCCACGATCACTTGAGCGGCAAGGGTCCGCTTCCCGTCACGAGCAGCGACGCGCGGCGGGCGCTGGAGCTGGTGACTGCCATCTATCAGTCCGCCGACAGCGGCCAGGAAATAGCGCTGCCGATCGGGCCGGAGAGCCCGAAATACGCCGATTGGCGCGCGAACACGAGATAACCGGCTAGAGCGGGATGCGGAAGTGTGTGCGGTTTTCCGGGCCACATCCCACTCCAACCTATTGGAATCCGCAGGGAGGATTTGCGCAATGGCGACCAGCGTCGTTCTTCAGAAGGTCGAGAAGCGCTACGGTGCGCTCGACGTGATCCACGGCATCGACCTGACGATCGACCCCGGCGAATTCGCCGTCTTCGTCGGCCCGTCCGGCTGCGGCAAGTCGACCCTCTTGCGCATGATCGCCGGACTTGAAGAGATTTCGGGTGGCACCCTGCTCCTCGACAACGACAGGATGAACGAGGTGGCGCCCGCCAAGCGCGGCATCGCCATGGTGTTCCAGTCCTACGCGCTCTACCCGCATATGTCGGTTTACAAGAATTTGGCCTTCGGTCTCGAAACCGCCGGATACAGGAAGGCGGAGATCGAACCAAAGGTTCGCCGCGCCGCCGAGATCCTGCAGATCGAGAAGCTGCTCGACCGGAAACCCAAGGCTCTTTCCGGCGGTCAGCGCCAGCGGGTAGCAATCGGCCGGGCGATCGTGCGCGAGCCGCGGATCTTCCTTTTTGATGAGCCGCTCTCCAATCTCGACGCGGAACTCAGGGTCCAGATGCGTGTCGAGATTTCCCGGCTCCATCGCGATCTCGGCAACACGATGATCTATGTCACCCATGACCAGGTGGAAGCCATGACAATGGCCGACAAGATCGTCGTCCTCAATTCCGGCCATGTCGAACAGGTCGGCGCACCGCTCGAACTTTACAACAATCCCATAAACCGTTTCGTCGCCGGCTTCATCGGCAGCCCCAAGATGAATTTCCTAAAAGCCCGGATTGCGGAAGTTGGGGAAGGTGAAACGTCGATTGAGGTCTGCGGCGGCACGATCCGCCTGCCGCGCCGGCTCGCCGGCGCAACGGCTGGCGAAGAGGTCACTTTCGGTATCCGGCCGGAGCATCTCTCCGCCCGCGACAGCGGCATCGAACTTGCGCCGATCAATGTCGAGCTCGTGGAAAATCTCGGCGGCGAAACCATGCTCTACGGCATCACGCCGGACAATCAGCAGGTGACGGTCGCACTCGATGGCCAGCAGAAAGTGGAGCGCGGCACCAACCTCCCGGTCTATTTCGATCCCGGCCGCTGCCACGTATTCGGCGCCGACGGCAAGGCGATGTAGAAGGCGGCTGGGCTGCCGGCAACGAGGCTTTGCTATTCCTCGCGGCACCTGGTTTGGCGACGTTCCGCTTCCTCGATCTTATTTCAACGGCGCGAGCCGCCCTATGGACAGGTCAGGTTTCGTCAAAAAGTCGACCACCGCGCGGACTGCCGGCAATTGCCCGCGCCGGTGCGGCATCAGGATCGTCGTGGTGATCGTTCCTTCCGTCCACCCCGGCAGCAGATGGACCAGTTCGCCCCGGTCAAGGTCTGGTCTTGCGATCGTCTCAGGTAAACGGACGACTCCGAGGCCCGCCCTTGCGGCTCGCAGCAATACCCCAGCCTCATCGGCGCTGAGGCAGGCGCGCGGCGAAACCCGCACCTCTTCTCCCGTCTCGCTGCGAAGGCGCCAAACGTTTGAGCTCGGCCCCGCATTGACGCCGGCGTGGTCCGCAAGCTGCAGCGGAGACTGTGGCTTGCCATGCTCGGCCACGTAGTCCCGCGACGCAACGACAATGACCGGCTCGACGGACATGCGTCTTTGCATCAGTCCGGAGTCGGGCAGGGGCGCCATGTGGCTCCGGATCGCGATGTCGAAGCCTTCGTGGATGAGATCGACGAAACGATCGGTGACGTGAATATCCAGATGTATCCTGGGATATTCCCTCGACAGTGCCGCGAGGCGGTCGGCAAGTTGGAACTGCGCAACCGGGACCGAACTCGTGATCCTGACCCTGCCCACCGGCTCTGCCAACCGCCTCCGCACGACCTCCTCGGCTGCTTCGGCCTCGATGAGAGAAGCCCGCGCATGTTCATAGAACTCGCGCCCCACCTCGGTCAGGGTGAAGTTGCGGGACGTTCGGTGAATGAGCCGCGCACCGAGCTCGACCTCCAGTTCTGCCACCCGCTTGCTGATTGTCGATTTTGGTGCACCGATCATGCGGGCGGCCGCGGTAAAGCCGCCGCTGTCCACCGCACGTACGAACAATTGAAGGTCATTGAGGTTCAACATGGCTCCAACGTCCATACTGGTGGACTATAAGGCGCCATCTTAGCGACTTCAGCTGCAAAGTCTACTGATGCATGCTTTGAGCCGTTGAAGGGCATTAGTGATGCCCGACCTCAAGCATGGAGACTGAAATGGAACCTATCCTCTTCTACGGTGTCCCCTCGGGCTGCTCGTTCGGGTCGATCGTGGCTCTGGAATGGCTCGGCGAGCCTTACCGCCTGTCGCGCATCGAAATGCCGGGCGATGTCACGAGCGAGGCTTATCGGCGCGTCAACCCGGTCGCGGAGACGCCGGCGCTGATGGCAGGCGATGGCACAATCATCACCGAGAGCATGGCCATCCTCAATCATCTCGGGGCACTCGGCATCGGCACGGGGCTGGGCTTCCGGCAAGGCACCGCCGAGTTCGATCGTCTCAATCAGATCCTGGCTTTCCTCAATACCAGCCTGTTCAGTGGTTTTGCGCCTTTGTGGTACGCGCTGGAACATGACGTGCCAGGAGCTGCGAAGGATGCGCTGCGTGCTTACGGCGCCTCCTGTCTCGCCAACGTCCACGCCCATCTCGATAGAATGATTGAAGGTAAGGACTGGCTGCTGGGCGACCAACGCAGCTTGGCCGATGCCTACTTCATCGGCATTGCACGATGGACGAACTATCACGACGTACTCGACCGCAGGGACTATCCCTCGGTTCAGCGGCTCTACGAAAAGCTGGAGAACGATCCTGGGGTACGCTTCGCCCATGCGATCGAGCGCGGCGAAGCGGCTGAATCCAGCGGCGGCTTCGCGGGCGAGATCACGCTCGAGGAGGCTCTGAGCCTGCACAGGCAGGCTGCCTGATGAATCGGCCAGTGCCACCGCGGCACCGGCCCAACAATGACTTACGACGCAGTGCAACCCTACGGCACGAAGGAAGTTGTAGGGTCATACTGCGTCGGCGCTGATTTACGGCCACGCAAATGTGGTCCGGCAGCATGGTCGCAAACGCGCCTGTCCTCTATGACCCAGTCTCAACCGAAATCGTTGCTCTGCGTTGGATTCGTCATGGGCAGTCAAGCTCACCGACGTGACCGCGGCGTTGATTATCCCGAAATAGCCTGCGCGAATTAGATTTAGCAGCGCAGAGAGGATAAGCTCGCCCCGGAACGGAAAAATCGGTCTGGATGTCACATCGGGGGATCCTGTCTCGTCATGGTGTTGTCATCAACAACAGGAAAGCACATCATGACCGCCAAACTTGATCCCTTCGCCGCCGCCCCTGCTCTCATGAAAAGCTGGACCAGCACGTCGATGGCCGTCGCATCGAGCCTTGAACCGTCCTTGATCGAACTCGTCAAGATCCGGGCATCGCAGATCAACGGCTGCGCGAACTGCATCAACATGCATACTGCGGAAGCGCGCGCCAAAGGCGAAACCGAGCAGCGGATCTATCTGCTGTCGGCTTGGAGCGAGGCACCTTGTTATACCGATCGCGAGCGCGCCGCGCTCGGATGGACCGAGGCCCTGACGCGACTTTCGGAGCGTCATGCACATGAGAGTGTCTATCAGGAATTGAAGGCCCAGTTCACCGAGGAGGAGCAGGTGAAGCTCACGCTGATGATCAACGTCATCAATGGCTGGAACCGGATTGCGGTCGGCTTTGGTCTGTGGGTCGATCCGGCGGTCGCCGCAAACACCGCTGCCAAGGCGGTCGCCTGATGGCAGGCCAACTTCACCAGGACGCAGCGGCAAGTTTCGACCCGCTGCGTCCGAAGCTCGTCCGCGTCGCCTATCGCATGCTCGGCTCGGTGGCAGACGCCGAGGACGTGGTGCAGGAGGCCTTCATCCGCTGGATGGGGGCCGACCGCACCGGCGTGCGTGAGCCGGAGGCCTACCTGCGCCGCACGGTCACCCGGCTTTGCCTCGACCAGCTGAAATCGGCGCGCCGCCAGCGCGAGACCTATATCGGCCCCTGGCTTCCCGACCCTGTGGTCGAAGACGAAGAGCAGGAAGACGTCACCTTGCCGCTGATGCTTGCGCTCGAACGCCTCTCGCCGCTCGAGCGTGCGGCCTTCCTGCTGCATGACGTGTTCGGCCTGGCGTTCGAGGAGGTCGCGGCGACAATCCAGCGCGAACCCGCCGCCTGCCGGCAGCTCGCCGCCCGAGCACGCACCCACGTGCGCGAAGCGCGACCGCGCTTTCGCGTCGAGAAGGAGCGCGGCCTCGAGCTAGCGGAGGCCTTCTTCACCGCGTCCCGCAGCGGCGACATGACGGCGCTCGGGGCGATGCTGGCTACCGACGTCAGCGTCCACGCCGACGGCGGCGGCAAGCGTTCGGCGGCATTGCGACCGTTGATCGGCTTCGACGAGGTGATGAAGGTGCAGGAACATCTGGCAGCGCGGTTCAAGGAGCACGGCTCGACGCTTGTTCGGACCGGATTCATCAACGGCCTACCAGGCTTCGTCACGCTTGAGGCCGATGGTGAACTCCAGACGACGGCGCTCGAAATCGAGGACGGCATGGTGACAGCGATCTATATCGTGCGCAACCCAGACAAGCTGAGGCACCTTCATTAGCAGCGCATCCCCAAACGGGATGCCAGCACACCCGTTTGCCTTGTGCCTCCTGCAGGACTTAGAGCCTTTCCGGGTTAATGGAAACGATTCTGTTGGCTCAAGCGGAGCGGAATGTTTGCCCGGCTGGCGCGCGGCGTAGCCGAAGCATACGGCCAAGCCAGCCGGGCAAACAGGCCGCCCGCTTCAGCCAACCTCTACAGCGCCGCGCGTCTTATCAGACGCGCAAAGGTCGCTGTAGCACTTTGAATTGCTGCATGTCTTTGTCCTTGAAGCGAGATCGCTTCAAGGAGACGTGCAGTGGCCGGGCATCTTTCCGCCAGGATCAGAGGCGATCGCCTCGGCCGTACCTCCGGGTACGACCTGCGGCAATCGCCTCTGCCCTGACGAAAACCTGCTCCGGCAGAATGTTTCCATTTAACCCGGAAAGGGCCTAGCATACGCGCGAGCGTATGGAGACTTTCGATGACCTCAAGCTTCAATGTCCATAATGCGGCCGGCTATGAGCAGCTCATGGGCCGCTGGAGCCGGAGGCTCGCGCCGCTTTTCATCAACTTCGCCGGCCTTGCCGATGGCGAGAAGGTCCTCGATGTCGGCTGTGGCACCGGCAGCCTGACCTTCGCGCTTGCCGAAGCCGCAGACCTCGCCGAAATCGCCGCCATCGACTATTCGCCCGTTTTCGTCGAGGCGGCGGCGCGGCGCAACACCGATCCGCGAATAAGCATCCGACAGGCGGATGCCTGTGCCTTGCCCTATGACGACGGCACCTTCGACCGGGCCCTCGCACTGCTCGTGCTCCATTTCGTGCCCGCGGCCGCCCAGACCGTCGCCGAGATACGCCGGGTTGTCCGGCCGGGCGGTGTGGCCGCGGCGGCCGTGTGGGATCACCTCGGCGGCATGCCCGGCATGCGCATGATGGTCGATACGGTGGCGGCCCTCAGCGAAGGCGGGCGCCGGCTGCGCGAACGCTATTGTTTCCAGCCGATGATGCAGCCGGGCGAGATGAAGCAGACCTTCGTCGAGCAGGGTTTTTTGGACGTCGCGGAAACTGAGCTGATGATCCGCATGGACTACCAGAGCTTCGACGACTTCTGGGCGCCGATTGCCGCGGCCGAAGGGCCGCTCGGCCAATATGTGGCCACCCTCGATGAAACGGAGCGGATGCGTATCGGCGCCGCCGTGCGCGACGCTTACCAGGCCGGCCGACCCGACGGGCCGAGATCCTTCGCAAATGTCGCCTGGGCCTGCCGTGGTGCCGTTCCTTAAGTCGGGCATTTTCGCTTTCCACGCATGCCGAGTTTTGACCTGTCGTCCAGGTCGACGGCTTTGATCCGCTCGTCCGCCTTCATAGCCTGCGGTCGTCGAAGCGCCGGATTGGGACGCCCGCGACAGGACTGCGGGTCGCGAAAATGCCACCTGCCGGGCTGTCCTCGGCGATCCCTTCCGGACGCAACGACGTGACGAAAAGTGTCCTGAGCTCCGGCCCTGCGAAGCAGGGCATCGTCGGCGCCGTGACCGGGAACGGATGGGCCTCGATCAGCCCGCCCTCGGGGTCGAAGCGATTGAGCACGCCGGCAGAGACGCCGGCACTCCAGTAGTTGCCTTCGACATCTATCGCCGCGCCGTCTGGCCGGCCGCTGCCGTCATCGAGCGTGGCGAGCCTCCGACGCCCCGACATTGCGCCCGTCTGAGGGTCGAATTGCCAGCGATCGATCCAGGGTCCCCGCGAATCGGAGTGGAACAGGACGGTCCCGTCGGCACTCCAGGCAAGACCATTCGAACAGATCACGTCCGGCACCTTGCGCTCAACGGTTCCCTCCGCCGTCACGCGATAAAGGGAGGCGACGGGACGTCGGTCGGCAACGACGTCATGCATCGTGCCGACCCAGAAGGCGCCATCCGGCCCCACCTTGCCGTCATTCAGGCGAGTGTCCGGCCTCTCCGCCTCGACCACGGCGACCTGGCGGACGATCGCACCGTTTTCGGGATCGAACAGTACGACGCGATCGCGTTGCGCCAGGACGAGGCGCCCGGACTGCGTCAGACCGAGGCTGCAGGCGCCGTTCTCGACGCTCCATTCGACATGATCGGCGCCGGCAAGGTCGATCCGATGAACCGTGCTGCGGCCGATATCGACCAAGAACAGGCAGTTGCGGCGGTCGTCATACACGGGGCTCTCGGCTACCTGACAACGCAAGTCGAACACGCACTTGAAAGTCAGGTCGCAAGACATGTTCTCAACCTATCCCCACGTGTCAGTTGGCCCGCGCAGCCATCGGCAAAGACCCGGCCTGGAAGGCCCCGTTTTCGATAGTTGTCTCTCCTAGCATCGCCCTTGCGCTTTCTCAACTTGTAAATTAAAAATACAGGAAACTTGCAAGGGAGATTTCCATGAAGACCGCCCCCGTAGAAGTGGCCGACCTCGCTGCCTCCGTCGTCTCGGTGCCGCCGTTGGCGCGCGATGCGCGGGGAGAACCGAGCACTGCCGAAAACCGCAGGCAGGTGGATTGGCTGCGCTCGGGCGGTGTCACGACTTATCTCTATGGCGGCAATGCCAATCTCTACAATTTCAGCAGCACGGGTTTTGCCCACCTTCTCGACATCCTCGAGGAGATCGCACCGGCTGACGGCTGGATGATCCCGTCGATCGGCGCCGATTTCGGCAAGGCCATGGATCAGGCGGCCATTCTGCGGGAGCGCGCCTTTCCGACGGCGATGCTGCTGCCGCTCGGCTTTCCGGCGACGCCTTCGGGCGTCGCTAGGGGCCTTGTGAAGCTCGCCGATGCCGCCCGCCGGCCGCTGATCGCCTATATCAAGAATGGCGGCTTTCTCGATGCACGGGACGTCGCCCGTCTCTTCCGCGACGGCGCAATTGCGGCTGTGAAATACGCGGTGGTGCGCCCGGAGCCGACGAACGATCCCTACCTTGCCGCCATCCTCGATGCCGTCGGGTCCGGCGAGCGCATCGTCAGCGGCATTGGCGAGCGCCCGGCGATCGACCATCTGGAAATGGGTCTTGCCGGCTTCACCTCCGGCTCCGTCTGCATCGCCCCTCACCTGTCGACGGCGATCCTCAGGGCGTGCCGCGAAGGGCGGTTTGCCGACGCAAGAGCCATTCGCGCGGATTTCCTCCCGCTCGAGGACCTGCGGGATGCGCACTCGCCGATCCGCGTCCTGCACGAGGCGGTCCGGCTTGCCGGCATTTGCGACACGGGTCCGATCGGCGAATTCCTCTCCAATCTCGACGACGCCGAACGGCTCGGTACCATCGCCAAAGCCGCAAGGGCGCTGAAGGCAAGGAGCGAAGCGGCGGCCGGCGGAGCAAAGCGGCTGGCGACGGGTGCCTGACATGAATCAACCGGTGACGGAGAACGCGAGGCAGGCATGCACTCCCACGCGCCCGAATGGACTAAAGATCGCCGTAGGAGCCGGTGATGCGGGCGCGGGACTCCGTCAGGTGATGGCGCATGTAGAGGCGCGCGAGATCGGCGTTTTGGCTGGAGATGGCCGCGAAGATCTTCCGATGTTCCTCGAGGACGCGCCGCCGCCGGTCGTCCGAGCCATGCCGCGTGAGGCCGAGCGCCATGCGCATCGAGCCGCTCAGTATATCGCGCAACTCCTCAAGCAGACGCGGGAAAAGCTCGTTGCCAGCCGCCCTCGCCACGGCGAGATGAAAGGCGAAATCCTCCTCCCAACCGGACTCGCCGCGCGAAAAGGCGGTTTCGAGCGCCGCCAGCGCCTCGCCGATCTGAATGAGTTGCGCCTTGGTGCGGCGCATCGCGGCCAGTGCCGCAGATTCCGCCTCCAGCGCCAGCCGCGGCTCGAAAGCGCGGAGATAGCTTGCAATATCCGCGGACGCCGCGAAATCGGTGAGCTTGCTCGACGGGCGGCTTTTCACAAAGGTGCCGATTCCCTGGCGCGAGACGACGAGCCCGTCCGCCTGCAGCCGCATCAGCGCCTCACGCACCACCGGCCGGGAAACCTGGAAATCACGGCAGATCCGGGCCTCCGACGGCAGTTTCGCGCCTTCGACAAGTTCTCCGCTGGTGATCTGCTCGAGGATCTGGCCGTAGAGAACGTCGGCGAGGCGTTCGCGCCGCGCCGGCTTCAACTTCAACGTCACGTCGTTCAATCGCTTGTCTCGCCTGTCATTTTTTTGAACAGGTGTAGCTTAGCCGAGCCGATGCGGAATGCAAAGGAGGTCGCCAATGGCCAAACGCAAGTCTCCAGAAGATCTTAGAAGCTTTCGCTGGTTCGGCGCAAAGGACCTGCGTTCCTTCGGCCACCGCTCCCGGCTCTTCCAGATGGGCTACGATCAGCGGGAAATCGCCGGCAAGCCTGTTATTGCGATTATCAACACCTGGAGCGACATCAACCCGTGCCATGCGCATCTGCGCGCCCGGGCCGAGGAGGTCAAGCGCGGCGTCTGGCAGGCCGGCGGCTTCCCCGTCGAACTGCCGGCCATGTCGCTCGCCGAAACCTATGTGAAGCCAACGACGATGCTCTACCGCAACTTTCTCGCCATGGAAGTGGAAGAGCTCATTCGCTCGCACCCGGTCGACGGCGTGGTGCTGCTCGCCGGCTGCGACAAGACCACTCCGGCGACGATCATGGGCGCGATCCAGGTCGACCTGCCGACAATCTTCGTGCCGGCCGGGCCGATGCTGCGCGGCAATTATCGCGGTCAGGCGCTCGGTTCTGGCTCCGATGTCTGGAAATACTGGGCGGACAAGGAGGCGGGGCTGATCTCCGAACTGCAATGGAACGAGATGGAGCGCGGCATTGCCCGCTCCTTCGGCACCTGCATGACCATGGGCACCGCCTCGACCATGACGGCACTCGCGGAAACGCTCGGTCTCTGTCTCCCCGGCGCCTCCACCATACCAGCGGCCGATGCCGGCCACTCGCGAATGGCGGCGCTTTCCGGCGCCCGCGTCGTCGACATGGTTTTCGAGGACCTGAAACCCTCCGACATGCTGACCGCCAAGGCCTTCGAGAATGCGCTTGTCGTACACATGGCGATGGCCGGCTCGACGAACGCGATGATCCACCTGATCGCTATGGCGCGGCGCTGCGGCGTGCCTCTGATACTCGACGACTTCGACCGCATGTCGGAGAACGTGCCGGTGCTCTGCAATATCCGCCCGACCGGGGCGTTCCTGATGGAGGATTTCCATTATGCCGGGGGTCTGCTGGCGCTCTGGAAGCGCCTGCAGCCGCTGCTTCATCTTGAGGAGCGCAACGTCATCGGCACCATCGGCGAGGCGATAACACACGCCGAGGTTCACCTGCCGGAGGTCATCCGTCCGCTCGACAATCCGGTTGCCCCGCGCGGCGGCACGGCGATCCTCAAGGGCAATCTCGCCCCGGACGGTTGCGTCATGAAGCCCGCCGCCGCCGACCCGGCGCTCCTCAAGCATCGCGGTCCTGCCCTTGTCTTCGACGATTACGACTCGATGATGCGGGCGGTAAACGACGAGGATCTCGACGTCACCGCCGATACCGTGCTCATCCTGCGCAATGCCGGGCCGGTCGGCGGGCCGGGCATGCCGGAGTGGGGCATGTTGCCGATCCCGAAGAAACTGCTCAGAAAGGGCGTGCGTGACATGGTGCGCATCTCCGACGCCCGCATGAGCGGCACCAGCTATGGCGCCTGCATCCTGCACGTGGCACCGGAGGCCTATGTCGGCGGACCGCTCGCCGCGGTCAACAACGGCGATATCGTCTCGCTCGACGTCGCCAAGCGCTCTATCAACCTCGAGGTCGATCCGGCGGAGATCGAACTCCGGCTTGCCGCATGGCAGCCGCCCGCGCGCGACTATTCGCGCGGCTATTTGAAGATGCATGCCGAGCACATCCAGCAGGCGCCGGACGGTTGCGACTTCACCTTCCTGCAGTCGCCGCACAAACTGCCCGAACCCGAGATACACTAAGGACGAGCCCGGACCTGATTCAATCTTTGTTGGCAATTTCCCGTTAGCCTTTCCGACCAATGGTCGCGCAGTCACCGAGCGCTGCAGCCGACAGTTGTCATCGCGTAACGGGTCCTCATGCGTTCATCAGCCACGCCAGCCGTCCTCCTCACCTGCTTGATCCTCGCAGGCTGCGCATCAAGTTCCAGCCCCGAAAGCGTCCTTTCGCCGCGGTCGTCGAAAGAAATCACGAGCTCCGTTGCGCCCGCGCTTGCGGTACCTGCCCCCGTTCCTTCCGCAGCCGTGGGTCCGGCGACAGCGCCGGCCGAGTCGCAAGAGGCGCTTGCCTGGGCGGGGCCGGTTCCGGATTCGCAGGCCTTCGCACCCATGGAGCGGGAAGCCGGTATGCCGGTACCGAACGCGCGGCCCGTCGCGTTCGTCACCCCGGAGAATCCCGCGAACAGCCCGGCTGCACGCATGCGCTCGCGCGTCTATAGCCAGCAGTTCCGCGATGCCAAACCGATCAATTTCGGCAAGAGATCGCCGCGTAAACTTGCCGTCCACGGCGTCGACGTCTCCCGTTGGCAGGGCGAAATCGATTGGGCGAAGCTTCGAAGCCGGGGCGCGAACTTCGCCTATATCAAGGCGACCGATGGCGGCGACCATCTCGACCCGATGTTCAAGAAGAACTGGCGCCGGGCACAGGCCGCCGGTCTGAAACGCGGCGCCTATCACTTCTTCTACTGGTGCCGGACGGCAGGCGAGCAGGCCGACTGGTTCATCCGTAACGTGCCAAGGGAGGCCGATGCGCTGCCGCCGGTGATAGACGTCGAATACAATGGTGAATCGAGCTGCAAGCGACGCCTCTCGCCGGCGCGCGTGCGGGAGAAGATGCAGGTCTTCATGGACAAGCTCGAGCGCCATTACGGGCAGCGGCCGATCATCTATACCGCACCGGATTTCTATCGCGACAATCTCGACGGCGCCTTTCCAAACCATCCTTTCTGGCTGAGATCGGTGGCCGCCCATCCGTCCAAGGTCTATCCCGGCCGCAAATGGATCTTCTGGCAATATTCCGGTTCCGGCCTGTCGCACGGCGTCGACGGCAGGATCGACCTCAATGTCTTCCATGGCAGCGAGGAGGACTGGCACGCCTGGGTGGCGGCGCGCTCCACCTGAACGCTGACCGGAGCCATCGAAGGCGGCCACTTTCATCGCTGCACGTTGGCTCGCCGCTGCAATTGCGGCAATGCACAATAGGCCATTGCGTCCAGCCCGGCCGTTCCCTATAACGGCGCCATTCGCCCTGGACCCGGTGAAACTCCGGGTGGCTCTTCTGGCCGCCGATCCGCCAGACAACGCAACAGCATCAAACCATAGCTTGCCGGACCTCCCGCCGGCCTGGTGCACTACTTTTGCGAAGAAAATCATGAAATTGACAATTGCCAGCTACAAACGCGAATGGTTCTCAAACATCCGCGGTGACGTCCTTTCGGGCATCGTCGTGGCGCTTGCCCTCATTCCGGAAGCAATCGGCTTCTCCGTAATCGCGGGCGTCGATCCGAAAGTCGGCTTGTTCGCCTCCTTTGCCATTGCCTGTGTTTCCGCCTTCGCCGGCGGCCGTCCGGGCATGATCTCGGCGGCGACCGCCGCCACCGCCGTGCTGATGGTGACCCTCGTCAAGGACCACGGCCTCGAATATCTCTTCGCTGCGACCCTGTTGATGGGCCTGATCCAGATCGCCGCCGGCTTCCTGAAACTCGGCCGGGTCATGCGTTTCGTGTCGCGCTCGGTCATTACCGGTTTCGTCAACGCACTGGCCATCCTGATCTTCATGGCGCAGCTTCCGGAACTGATCGGCGTACCGCATGTGACCTATGCGATGATCGCCGCCGGATTGGCGATCATTTATCTCTTTCCCTATCTCACGAAGGCGGTCCCGTCGCCTCTCGTCGCAATCGCCGTTCTGACCGCGGTCGCCTACTGGACCGGCATGGATATCCGCACGGTCGGCGATCTCGGCGAATTGCCATCGAGCCTGCCTATCCTCGCCCTGCCGCAGGTGCCGCTGACACTCGAGACGTTGCAGATCATCTTCCCCTATTCGGTCGCGCTCGCCGCCGTCGGGCTGCTCGAGTCGCTCCTGACCGCGCAGATCGTCGACGACATGACGGATACCACGAGCAGCAAGAGCCAGGAATGCATCGGCCAGGGGGCGAGCAACATCGCCTCCGGTCTGATCGGTGGGATGGGCGGCTGCGCCATGATCGGGCAGTCGGTCATCAATGTGACCTCCGGCGGACGCGGACGGCTCTCGACCTTCGTCGCCGGCGCGTTCCTCCTCTTCCTCATCCTCGTTCTCGATGAGCTCGTGCGGATCATTCCGATGGCGGCTCTGGTTGCCGTTATGATCATGGTGTCGATCGGCACATTCTCCTGGCGCTCGATCCTCGACCTTGGCCGCAATCCCCTGCCGTCCTCCGTCGTCATGCTGGCGACAGTCGTCACGACCGTCGGCACGCACGACCTCGCGAAGGGCGTCCTGGTCGGCGTGCTCCTCTCCGGAGTGTTCTTCGCCGGCAAGGTTGCACGCCTCTTCCATGTCCGCTCGACGCTCGACGAGACCGGCAAGGTGCGCACCTATCATGTCGACGGCGAGATCTTCTTTGCGTCGACCGAAGCGTTTATCGCTGCCTTCGATTTCGCCGAGCCCTTGGCGAAGGTCGTGATCGACATCAGCGAGGCGCATCTCTGGGACATCACGGCCGTCGGCGCCCTCGACAAAGTGGTTTTGAAATACCGCCGCCACGGCGTCTTCGTCGAGGTCATCGGCCTCAACGAAGCGAGCGCCCACATGCTCGACCGCTTCGCAGTGCATGACAAGAAGGAAGATGTGGCGGTGGCGGCGCCGGCCCACTAGACCAGATGACCCTGGGTCGATCGGACTCGGCCCAGGGCTCGGAACGAGGAAGCCCTGAAGCCGCCCCGACGGCGGGGATAAACGCCGCCACATTCACCTGCAAGCGAGAACAACATGCCGTTTTCGACCTTTCTCGTGAGAAACTGTCGCTGGCTGGCCGGCGGATTCCTGCTCTGCTTTTTCTCCTCCTTCGGGCAGACATTCTTCATCTCGCTCTCCGCAGGTGATATCCGACGGGAATACGGCCTCAGCCACGGCGCCTTCGGCATGCTGTACATGGGCGCCACCCTCCTGAGTGCGCTCACGCTTCCCCAACTCGGGCGGATCGTCGATCACATCCGGGCCTGCAATGTCCTCCTCATGACCCTGCCTGTGCTGGCGATCGCGACGATCTCAATGGGCTTTGCGTCGAATTGGGTTTGGCTCCTTGTGACGGTATACCTGCTGCGCCTCTTCGGGCAGGGCATGATGACTCATAACGCGATGACGGCCATGGCGCGCTGGTTTTCCGCGCAGCGTGGTCGTGCGGTTTCACTGGCAAGCCTCGGCAATCAGGCGGGCGAGGCGCTGTTTCCGCTCGCCTTGGTCGCGCTCGTACCCCTTGTCGGCTGGCGCAACACCTGGCTTCTCTCGGCCGCCGCCATCCTCCTCATCGGGTTGCCGGCCATCTATTTCCTCTTGCGGATCGAACGAATGCCAAGCGCCAGCGACGGCCCGGAACGCAGATCCGCATTGCGCGACTGGACACGCTCGGAGGTCCTTCGTGATCCTACCTTCTGGCTGGCGCTCCTGGGCGTACTCGCGCCGGGCTTCATCGCGACGACCATCTTCTTTCACCAGGTCTACCTCGTGGAATTGCGCCAATGGTCGATCGAGATCTTCGCAAGCGCGTTCATCGTCTCGTCATCGATGACCGTCGTCTCTTCCCTCATGAGCGGCTATCTGGTCGACCGCTACTCGGCCGTCGACATTCTCCCCTTCTATCTCGTGCCGCTCTCCGCCGCCTGCTTCGTCCTGGCCTTTGTCGACGCGCAGTGGAGCGCCTTCGTCTTCATGGGACTGCTCGGCGTATCTCTCGGTTCTTCGACGACGCTGTTCGGGGCGCTGTGGCCGGAGATCTACGGCATCAAGCATCTCGGAAGCATTAGGGCCATCATCGTCGCGCTGATGGTGTTCGGCACTGCTATGGGGCCGGGTCTCACCGGATTTCTCATCGATGCGGGCGTGCCCTATCCGTGGCAGATCGCGGCCATGGGTGTCTATTGCCTGCTCGGCGTCCTGCTGATGAACGCCGTCAGGACCGAAGTTCGGGCGAGGAATACCCTGCCGTCGCCTAAGGTCGCGTGACGATTGCGAACAGCTACCCGAATGATCTTCCACTTACTGTTGCGGCCGTGGATATTGCCGGGCCAGTTGCGTAAGATTGAGTCATGTCGCGACTGCTGATCATCATCGGCCTCGTTATCGTCGCCGTCGGGCTCCTCTGGCCGTGGCTCACGCGCGTCGGCCTTGGGCGGCTCCCAGGCGACATCATGATCGAGCGCGGGAATTTCACCCTCTACATCCCGATCACCACCGGGCTTCTACTCAGCGTCCTCCTCTCCGTCACTCTTTGGCTGGTCAATCGCTAGCCCGAGCACATACGCCAGGGTAGCCATTAGACTGTCTGTCGCCTACTGCATGTCTCCTTAAATCGACCTCGATTTAAGGAAAAAGACATGCAGCGATGAAAGGGCTACAGCGACCTTTGCGCGTCTGATGAGACGCGCGGCGCTGCAGGATTGCACCGACGAAGCGGCTGCGCGCAAACCTTTGCCTTGGGATGCCGAGCATTGCCGGGGAACCGGCGTCGTTCCAGCGGCGTTTCGGTTTTACGGCGGAGCGCGGATCCGCCCATTGCATTCGCGCGCTGACGCAGGTGCCTTTGCAGCCGGACAGGTCAGCAAGATGGACAAGCAGACGAAGTTCAACATCTGGTACTGGATAGCGGCCATTTTCGCGCTGATGCTGTTTCAGTACATCTTCACCACCGCAACGCAAGTGGCGCAGATTCCCTACAGCCAATTCGAGACCTATCTCGAAGGGGGCAAGATCGCCGAAGTTGCCGTTTCGGACCAATATATCCAGGGCACGTTCAAGACCCCGCAGGACGGCAAACCGATGTTCATCACGACCCGGGTCGAGCCGGGTATCGCGGCGCAACTGCAGGAACACGGGGTCGTCGTCAGCGGTCAGGTCGAGAGCACCTTCCTTCGCGACCTGCTTTCCTGGGTCCTGCCGGCCGTGGTCTTCATCGGCATCTGGATGTTCGTGCTGCGGCGGATGGCCGGCGGGATGGGCGGCGGCCTGATGCAGATCGGCAAATCGAAGGCGAGGATCTATGTCCAGACTGACACGGGCGTGACGTTCAAGGACGTCGCCGGCGTCGACGAGGCGAAGGACGAGTTGAAGGAAATCGTCGACTTCCTCAAGGACCCAAAGGGCTATGGACGCCTTGGCGGGCGGATGCCGAAAGGCGTCCTGCTGGTCGGGCCGCCCGGTACCGGCAAGACGCTTCTTGCACGAGCCGTCGCCGGTGAAGCCGGCGTGCCGTTCTTCTCCATTTCCGGTTCGGAATTCGTGGAAATGTTCGTCGGCGTCGGCGCCGCCCGGGTGCGCGATCTCTTCGAGCAGGCCCGGTCGAAGGCTCCCGCGATCATCTTCATCGACGAGCTCGATGCGCTCGGCCGCGCCCGCGGCATCGGCCCGATGGCCGGAGGACATGACGAGAAGGAGCAGACCCTCAACCAATTGCTGGTCGAGCTCGACGGCTTCGATCCCTCGACCGGGCTTGTGCTGCTTGCCGCCACCAACCGGCCGGAGATCCTTGATCCGGCGCTCCTGCGCGCCGGGCGCTTCGACCGCCAGGTCCTCGTCGACCGCCCCGACAAGCAGGGCCGCGTGCAGATCCTCAACGTTCACCTGAAGAAGGCGAAGCTTGCGGCCGACGTGCAGCCGGAGCAAATCGCGGCGCTGACGCCAGGCTTCACCGGTGCGGACCTCGCCAATCTCGTCAATGAGGCAACGCTTCTTGCAACCAGACGCAAAGGCGATGCGGTCACAATGGACGATTTCAACAATGCGGTCGAACGCATCATAGCGGGCCTCGAGAAGCGCAACCGGCTGCTCAATCCGCGGGAGCGCGAGATCGTCGCGTATCACGAAATGGGCCACGCACTGGTGGCGATGGCGCTACCGGGCGTCGATCCCGTGCACAAGGTCTCGATCATTCCGCGCGGCATCGGTTCGCTCGGCTACACGATCCAGCGGCCGACGGAGGATCGGTTCCTGATGACGAAGGAGGAACTGGAAAGCAAGATGGCGGTACTGCTCGGCGGACGCGCCGCCGAGTGGCTGGTCTTCGGCCATCTTTCGACGGGGGCATCCGACGATCTCGTCAAGGTGACCGACATCGCCCGGGCCATTGTTGCTCGCTATGGCATGACGGAGAAACTCGGCCATGTCGCGCTCGAGCGCGATCGCCGGTCGCTGCTGACACCCGATCCCGTCTACCAAGGCCCCAGCGAGCGGGATTATTCCGAAAAGACCGCAGCAATCCTCGATGAAGAAGTCCGTAGAATCGTCGACAATGCATTCGAGCGCACTGTCGCGCTGCTCAAGGAGCGGCGTGCTCTTTTGGAGCGGTCGGCCAAGCTTCTTCTCGAGCGGGAGACAATCACCGAAGACGAGCTGCGCAGCCTCGCCGATGGTCGAGACCAGCCGGCGACGGAAACCGTCGCCCGGCAGGCCTGAGCCTCCACGCCCGAGAATTGACGCGCAGCTGGTCCTGCCTGCGGACCTGCCGCAGCGTCCCCGGCAGGAACGAATCCATTCGCGCAAGGTTAGAAGCTACCGCCGAGCAGAGACATTCGAAGGACTTGAGATGACCGATCCGCTCTATAAACCGTCCCCCGCGGCGCCCACCGAGCCCTCCGTACTCGTGGCGGTCAACAGGGTCTCCTGGCCGGCAATTTTCGCCGGCGTTGCGTTGGCGCTCGCGGTGCAGCTTCTTCTAAACCTGCTTGGGGTCGGCGTCGGCGCGGCCGTTTTCGATCTTGATGGAGGCGGGAGCGTCTCGATCGCAAGCGGCCTCTGGTTTGCGCTTTCAGGCGTAATCGCAGCCCTGACCGGCGGTTTCGCGGCAAGCCGTCTCTCGGGCCGGGCCGGCACGACGACCGGCGTCCTTCATGGCCTGACTGCCTGGGCGGTGACGACGCTGATCGTCGTCTACCTGTTGAGCACATCCGCGGGCGCCCTGGTCGGCGGAGCACTGGGTGGCCTCTCCGCCGTGGTGGGCGATGCCGGCCGCACCGTCGAGACCGCAGAGACGGCCGCAGCCATGGTTTCGACCGGCGCCTTCTTCGGTTTTTTCTCCCTGCTGCTCGGCGCTGTGGCCGCCTGGATCGGCGGTTGGTGGGGCGTGCGCCGCCTGGAAGTCATGTCGGAGATATCGTGATTTCGCTTTGCCGATTAGATTATTGCCCGGTCCCAGCCGCCATAGTGCTCTTCGCTGCGCGTGCCACGCGGCAGGCTGAGTAGGATGAGCGCCAACCCGATCGCCATATCCGAGACGATGGCGACCATCCCGCCCCCCGAAAGCAGGAAGGGCGATGCCGCAACCCACGCGCCGAGTGCCACGTTCAGAAAACGCAAGGGCCGGACGACCTCCGCCATCGCCGTGACCGCGATCATGATCACGAGACAGCCGACGACGTGGTCGCTGTGATAGAGCGGCGGTTCGCTGCCGAAGATCAACGGCGTCGCCAGCAATACGACCCCGAGCAGAACGCTTGCGACCAGTGTCCAGGGAAAATTCACGCCTCCGGTGACGAATTCCCTGATCACCTCGGCTGCCGGTCGATCGAGATCCAGTCCCGGAGTCTGGTTTTCCGAGAGCGCCGGACCGCCCGCCCAGAACGTCCGCCAGAAGGGTTCGCCCGCCCGCTTCGCCCGCCACAGATACTGCACAGCCGCCAGCACCTCGTCGACCGAATAGGGGATCAACACGACGGTGACGGCCGCCTGAATGATGCAGAGCGTACACAAGGCGCCGATCAGCGGCGGTTGAATGATGATGAACGAGACGCTGACGGCGCCGAGCGGGATGATCAGCAGGCCGAAGAGCAGCACCATCCATGGCATGGTGCGCCACCGCCGGCGGTCGCCGATTGAACCGGCAAGAATGTCAAGCGCATAGGCGAAAGCACCAAGGCCCGCATCGGCGATCGGGAAACCCTTCGACACCCACGATGTCACAACCGCCTCGCTGCCATTGTCGGTCGGAGCCCCGCCCGGCCCGAAGATCGGATCCCATAGGCCGTCGATATGCCCCATCTGATAGGCAGCGAGATAGCGTGAGACGAAGAGGCCGACGAAAGCGAGTGCGACGATCGGCATGCGCTGGGTGAAGGAGGAAGGCGAATAGCTCCACCCGAGCGGGCGGTCGTCGTCGGCCGCGAGCGCCCGCCGGCTGATCCCTGGGGTTGGCGGGATCATCACGGCGAAGACCGGGATCAGCATGCCGACGAGCGTATCGAGAGCATAGGCGGCGGCACTCGTGGTCCAGAAGACGAGGGGCGCGAACATGATCCAGACGCCGATGCCGGAAGTGATCCATTGGGCCCAGGACCAGCGCCGGTACATGCCCAGAAAAGCAAAGGTTATGACGAGCAGGCCGGAGACGATTTCGCTCATGCCCAGGCGCGCGTTGCGGATCGAGGCGTCGGCAAGCTCGTGTCCGAGCGCGGGCGGGGGAGGAACCTCGACGGGATCGAAGAGGCCGAGCGTCATCGGCGAGGCGAGGAGCCACAGGCCCAGTGCCACATTTGCCAGGGGCGCCCAAAGCGTAAACAGGCGGTGGCGCTCGATGGCGGCCTCGACCTCTTCGTCGCCGCGCTCGAGCGGCTCGCGAAGCCGCCTTCCGGCCTGCTCGATCTCGGGCGTCGTAGCAGCGACGGCGAAAGGCTCCAGCTTGTTCCTTTGATACCAGTCGGTCGGGTCTTTTTTCAGCCGCCGGGTCATCTCCGGCAGGGTGCCGACGAGGCTTCGCCTCGGCTCCCACCCCAGGAGCGCCCGAGCGCGGGAGATGTCGATCTCGTAATGATCGTCGGCACTCTCGATCATCCAGGGCTTGATGTCGGTATCCTGGTCGAGCACCTCCGCCTGTATCCAGGCGCCGGCCTTGGCGAGCCCCTGAGGCAGAACGTAGGTGCGCCAATCCTCCCCGTGAATGAGTTTCCCGAAGGTTCCCTGCAACTCGCCATAGGAGAGGGTTTGCTCTTCGCCGATCAGCATCACGCTTTCGTCGGGCAGTTCGGCTCGGCGATCGACGGCGCGCACGAAAGCATCGACGAGATCGTCCTTGTGCAGGTAAGGCTGCCCCGCCTCAAGGTCGCCGCTGAACAGATAGGCCGTCGGGAGCCGCTCGAAGATGCGGGCGATCTGCTGCGCGATGAAGGCGGCGCGACAATCCTCGTCATAGACGCCGGCAAGCCGCAGGATGACCGCCTTGATGCTGCCGCGTTCCCTGGCGATCACCGCTTCAGTCTCCGCCTTCGACTGCGGATAGGCCCAAGCGGGATCGAGCGGTGAGTCCTCATCGATAGACACACCCTTCTGCGGGCTCGGCGCATGGACGAGCAGGGTGCTGGAAAAGATGAATTGCTCCGTGTCGAGGCTCTTCAATCCGGCGAGCAGGCGGCGCGTCCCGTCGACGTTGACAGCCTTGTATTTCGGGTTGTCCTCGCCCGTCGTGTCGTAATAGGCGGCGAGATGGATCACGGAGGCCAGGCGCCCGCCGCTGCGGTCACGTACCGCCTCGACCGCCTCCTTCACGCTCTCGTCGGAGGTGAGATCGATCTCGATCGTTTCGAAGTTCTGCTGTGCCTTCTTCGGCGATGCCACGTCGAAGCCGATCACTGCGTATCGCTCTTTGAGGCCGCGGGCGATGGCCTGTCCGAGGAAGCCGCTCGAACCGGTGATGAGCACAGTCGGACGAGTAGTCTCTGTCGGCATCTGGAAACCTTTGCGGGAGTTCGTTTCGCAAACGTCTCATCAGACGGGAAGTTCCGCCTGTTCTGCGGCTTAGGCAGCCGCCGCCGGGAACAAGAGGAGGCTCTCGGCAATTGTTGCAGGTGAGATCGTGCCGGCCGTCGATTGAATGCATCCCGCCTTCGACGCCGCCTCACAACAGGAGTATTGCAATGAAGATTGCACAAATAGCCCCTCTTGCAGAAAGGGTTCCCCCAAAACTTTACGGCGGAACGGAACGCATTGTTTATTGCCTTACCGAAGAGCTCGTGAAGCTCGGCCATGACGTTACCCTGTTTGCGAGCGGCGACTCGATCACGAGTGCCGAGCTCGTGCGCTGTTGCGACGTCGCACTCAGGTTGAATTCGGACGTCAAGGACTTCCTCCCCTACACTATCGTCCAGTTGGAAGAAGTCGGCCGGCGCGCGAATGAATTCGACGTCCTGCATTTTCACATCGACCTCGTGCACTTTCCGCTCGTCAGGGATTTTGCCGATCGCACAGTCACCACCCTGCACACGCGTCTCGATCTGCCGGATCTCAAGCCTTTCTACCGCGCCTTTCCGGACGTTCCGCTGGTGTCGATTTCGCATGACCAGCGGCGACCAATCTCGCCGGTCAACTGGAGAGGCACCGTCTACCACGGTCTCGATCGCAAGCTGCTGCCGTTCAAGGACAAGCCCGACGGCAACTATCTGGCATTCCTCGGGCGCATCTCGCCGGAAAAGGGGCCCGACCGGGCGATCGAGATAGCGACGCGGGCCGGAATGCCGCTGAAGATGGCTGCGAAGGTGGACGCCCAGGACCGCGCCTATTGGGAGGCGGTCGTCAAGCCACTTGTCGAGCGCCATCCCAACGTCGAATTCATCGGTGAGATCGACGAGCGGCAGAAGGCGGATTTCCTCGGCGAAGCAGCGGCGCTGCTGTTCCCCATCGAATGGCCGGAGCCCTTCGGTCTTGTAATGATCGAAGCCATGGCTTGCGGCACTCCCGTACTTGGTTTCCGCTACGGCGCAGCCCCCGAAGTCATCGAAGATGGCGTATCCGGTATACTGGTCGACACGGTCGCGGAAGCGGTCGACAAACTGGGGCTAGCGCTCGCGCTCGATAGACGAAAGGTGCGGGCAGCTTTCGAGCGGCGCTTCACCGCGGAGCGCATGACGCGCGACTACTTGGACATCTATCGTGCGCTTCCGGGCGTCCGTGCGCGGGAACGCGTGGAACAAGCAATAAGGGAAAGGGAGGTGGCACCGCGCCCACGGGAAAGGCAGGACCTGCCGGCGGAGGAACCGAGAATCTGGCCGGCCACCCCAGGTGCCGCGGTGCCGGTGATGCTTGATCCGTCTGGCGCCGCCGGAGACGCGATCGGGCATCGCTCCGGCCGGTAGGTGGCGTTGCCCGGCTGGAGCGCGATGCGCTCACATGCGCTCGCGACCCCTAAAACCTCTACTGCATGTCTCCTTAAATCGACCTCGATTTAAGGACAAAGACATGCAGCATTTCAAGGTGCGACAGCGACCTTTGCGCGTCTGATAAGACGCGCGGCGCTGTAGCCGGCGCAGGACCGCGTTAATGCGGCGGCCGCTCGGCCACTTTGTCCGGCGCCGCCTGGGAACCGAACGGTCGCCGTAATCTTCTCGACGCGATCATCCCCCTCGTGGGTCGGCGGTATTGACAGGATCGCCGACCTACTTGTAATGAGCGCATCGGTAATGGAATCTACCGGGCGTCAGGCCGAACCGCTTCCCAGTCGAAGCTGATGACTCCTACTCATTGTCGCTGAGCGAGAGAGTAGAGTCGTGCCTGAGCCGAGCCAAACTGCCCCCCGCTGTGCCTCCCCGCCTGTTGCTTCTCACTGGGATGATATCCAATCGCGGGATTATGCGCGCTCCGACGAGCCAAGCACCCGTGACGGCGTGAACATTGAAAAGCATAGCTCCAACAAGGTGTTATTGATGCCCTATCTCATCGTTTTTATTGGCGCCGGGTTGGGTGGCGCGATGCGCCACGGCGTCAACCAGATCGCCGCACGCATGCTCGGCGTCGCCTTTCCCTATGGGACTCTAACGGTGAACGTTCTCGGCTCCCTGGCGATGGGGCTGCTTGCCGAATACTTCGCCTTGAAGAGCGAACTGCCGCAGGAGGTCCGGCTGTTCCTGACGACCGGTTTTCTCGGCGGCTTCACCACCTTCTCCACCTTCTCGCTCGACACGATCAGCCTTTGGGAGCGCGGCCAGTGGCTCGCGGCGGCAAGCTACGCCGCTACGTCAGTCGCCTTCTCGCTCCTCGGTCTCGTTGCCGGCCTGGTGCTCGTTCGCCTGCTCGTGCAAGGGCAGGCGGCCTGAAGAAGCATCAAAGCTCGGTTCGCCTCTGCCGCAAACCGAGGCGGGCGATTTTTTCGTTGAGCGTGCGGTGAGGAATGCCTAGCCTTGCGGCCGCTTTGGCGGTGTTGCCTTCGCTCTCCTCGATCGCCCGTCGGATCAGATCGGCCTCGTACGCCGCCAATTGTTCGGGCAGGCTCGCGGCATCGCCAGTCGACGGACCCTCGTCGCCCGAAAAGGCCTCGTTTAGGCCGAGCGCGAAGCGTTCGGCGTGCGCCTTGAGTTCGCGAACATTGCCGCGCCAGTCCTCCTGCCGCAGCCGCGCCATGAGATCAGCGGATATGCTTCGCTCGGCGCGGCCGTAGCGATGAGCGGCAAGCGAGGCGAAGTGGCCGAACAGCAGGCCGATATCTTCCTTGCGGTTTCTAAGCGGCGGTATCCGCACGTCGACGGTCGCAAGCCGATAGAAGAGGTCTTCGCGAAAGCGCCCGGCAGCGATCTCCCCGGAGAGGTCGCTCTTCGCGGCCGCGACGATCCGTATGTCGACCGGTCGCAGGCGGTTTTCGCCGAGCCTCTCGATCGTCCGCTCCTGCAGCACCCGCAGGATCTTCGCCTGCAGGGCCAGGGGCATGGATTCGATCTCGTCCAGGAAGACGGTTCCGCCCGCGGCATGTTCGAACTTGCCCTCCCTGTCCGAAAGCGCACCGGTGAAGGCCCCCTTCGCATGGCCGAAGACCTCGCTTTCGAAGATGCTTTCGGGCAGCGCCGCGCAATTGATCGCGACGAAAGGTCCGGCGGACCTGCGGCTTTGCCGATGCAGCGACCGCGCGACGAGTTCCTTGCCGGTGCCGGTCTCGCCGATGATCAGGACGTCGATATCGACGTCCGCGAGCGTCCGGACACGGTTGCGGAGATCCCGGATAGCCGGACTGTCGCCGACGATCTCGGCGCCGCCACCCTCCCGAACGAGCCCTTGAAGGCGGCCGATCTCCCGTTTCATCCGGCGCTTCTCGACGGCCTTATCGAGAATGGAAAGAAGATGATCGGCATCGTAGGGCTTCTCGATGAAGTCCTCGGCCCCCTGCTTCATCGCCTTGACCGCCAGCGTGACGTCACCATGGGCGGTCATCAGAATGACCGGCACGTCGCTCCGCTGCCGGACGATCGAATTCAACAGCGTCATGCCGTCGACGCCCGGCATGCGGATGTCGGTGACGACGACGTCCGGATCCTCGCGCATCACCTGCTGGTACGCCTCCTCGGGGCGAGGAAAGGCGGACACGGTGAAACCGCTGACCTCGAGCCAATCGGCGGCAGCCTTCAGGAGGTCGCCATCATCGTCGACGAGGAGAATTCGTCCGCGGCTCATTGCGCCGCCTCGAGCGGCAGGGCGGGGCGATTGTCAAGCGGCATCGAAACGGTCGCCATCGTGCCGCCACCGGGGGCTTCCGCAAATATCAACTCACCGCCGAATTCCTGAACGATCGCGGTAGCGATGGAAAGGCCAAGGCCAAGGCCCTCGCCCGTCAGCTTGGTGGTGAAGAATGGCTCTGCGATGCGGTCGCGATGTTCCGGCGCGATGCCCGAGCCGTTGTCGATTACGGCGACCGACACCCGGCCGGCCTCCACTGCCCGCCGTACGGTGATCGACGGGGTCTGCCTGCCCTCGACCGCGTCGAGCGCATTCAAAATCAGATTGAGCATCACCTGTTCGAGCTTGACCGCGACGGCCGTCACGACCGGGGCCGGTCCCTCGGCCTCGAGTGCTGGCGTGAGGCCGAGCGTCTTTGCCCTTGGCACTGCCAGATCGATCGCATTGCGGATGACGGTATCGATGTTGACCGCCTCAAGATCGGAGGCGTCCTTGCGGGCAAAGGTCTTCAGATGCTTGACCGTCCGCTGCATCCGTTTGACGAGGGCACGCGCATCCAGGAGCCGCTCGCCGACCTTGTCCGCCGCCTCCTTCTCGGCCAGGACGCCGGCGGTCGCGAGCGTCGTTTCGAGCGCCGCGAGCGGCTGGCTCACCTCGTGCACGATCGCCGTCGACATGCGGCCGAGGGCCGCCATCTTCTCGGAATGGATGAGCCCTTCCTGCGCGCGGCGAAGCTCGTCCTCCGTGCGCCTGCGCATGTCGATCTCGCGGGCGAGGTCCTGCGTGCGCTCCGCCACCTTCTGCTCGAGCATCTCGCTGTGGCGCAGCCGCATCCGGATCAGGAGTGTGCGCTGGTGGAGAAAATAGAGCGTGCCGGTCGAGACAAGGCCGGCGATCAGGACGGCGAGCGCCCAGAAACCCGCTACCTTGCCGGTGTCCGCGGTGCTCGTGGCGGCCAGCACCAGCCAACCGTCCGGCTCGACGCGCGAGAACCTCGCCAGCAGTTGCTGACCGCCCTGCTCCACTTGTAGCGCCGGCGCATCCGTCTCGCCCGCCGGCGGCGTCACGCTTTGCGGCAGGATCGGCGCCGTCGCGCCGAGATCTGCGCCATCGTAAGTCCGCTCTTTCCGAAGCCGCTCAAGGGCTTCAGCGGAAAGCGCAGACAGCGGCCGGTACTTCCAGTCCGGATTGCCCGAAAGGAAGACGATGCCCCATCGGTCGGCGATCGCGGTCTGAACGCCGGCCGCCTTCCAGGCCACTTCGAGCGGCAGCAGATCGGCCTTGACGACCACGACGATTGGCGGGTGGCCGGGCACGTCGATCCGCGACGTCAGGAAATAGCCGGGCTTCCTGGTGGTAACGCCGATTGCGTAATAGCGTCCCTCGCCGGTCAGAAGCGCATCCTGGAAATACGGCCTGAAGCTGTAGTCGTGGCCGACGAAGCTTTCGGGCGTTGCGAAATTGCTGGCGGCAAGCGCGATGCCGCGGTCGTCGAGCACGTAGAGCTCCGCAGCGCCGGCCTGTTTCACCACGGTCTGGAGATAGAGGTTCGCCGCCGCGAGAGCGGCCGCGCTTCGCTTGCGGTCGGCAAGGGCGCGTATGCGGGCATCCTCGCCTATGACGAGCGGCAGATAGCGGAAGCGCTCGATTTCTGTGGCGATCCCTCTGTTTGTGAGGACCAGGCTGCGCTGAAGCTGACCCTCGAGTGCGCTGATCGCGGCACCGCCTGCCAGGTGATAGGCGACGAACGGCAAGATGCAGGTAAGGACCAGCATCAGCACCGTCATTCTGCCGATATTGCGCATCATTGCCGAGCCGGCCTGCCTGCCGCGGGTTTCGTTAGATTGGAATCGATGCATCGAATGTAGCGCCTCTTGCCGCGACGGAGAACACGAGATGCGCGTTGGTTCACCCTAACGCTTCTTGCTGCCGCACGGCCTGAGCACGATCGGCTCCTGCTTGCGCCCGCCGAGCTCGCGGCAGCCGGCGGCGTCGCAGAGCCTCCAGCCGGAGGCGGTCGCCCCCGAGGCCGCAAGCACCAGTTCGCGAAGCGGCGGAAGGTCCGGCGTCCAGACCCACCAGCCACCCTCGCGGTGGGCATTCTCGCCCGGCTCCATACCCGCGCCGGAACCCTTGACCCGCGCCTCCCGAAGAACGAGGCCTTGGGGCGTGACCGCCCAGCGCTCCTGCCATTCGGTCTTCTCGACCGAATGGGTCCAACTCAGGGTGAAGAGGCCGGCGCCAATGGCAAGGGCCTTGCCCGCGGCGATGCAGAGGAGCGCACTCATGCGACCTTCGGGGCGGGCTTGTCCGCCGCTCGCGCACGGCGCCAGACGATGAGGCCGAACAAGGCGGCCAGTGTAAAGCCGATCTCGTCGGTGAGCGGCAGGGCAGCCAGCAAGGTGAAGGCGGCAGCGGCCGCAAGCACCCGCTCGACGATGCCGAGCCGGACGGCGAGGAAGCCGATCACCGCGGCGCCCCAGAGGCCGATCGCAACAGCGGTCTTCACGACGATATAGCCGACAGCAGCGGGGTAGCCGATAGCCGCGGCGGTGGCGCCACCATCCTGAAGCATGAGCGCCGGGGAATAGACGGCCATGAAGGGGATGACGAAGCCTGCCGCTGCCACTTTGATCGCCTGGATCGCGATCTTGAGCCCGCTTTCGCGCGCGATCGGCGCCGCCGCGAAGCAGGCGAGCGCGACAGGCGGCGTCAGATCCGCGAGGATGCCGAAATAGAAAACGAACATGTGGCTGACGATGAGGGGCACGCCGAGTTCCAGGAGCGCCGGCCCGGCAATCGAGGAAGTGATGATGTAATTCGGGATCGTCGGGATGCCCATCCCGAGCACGAGGCAGGTCACCATTGTGAGGAGCAGCGAGAGGAACAGGCTCTTGCCGCCGACGGAGACGATGAATTGCCCGAACGTGTTGGCAGCGCCGGTCAATGTCATCGTGCCGATGATCACGCCGACAAGCGCGCAGGCGACCGCCACCGGCAAGGCTGTCTTGGCGCCCTCGGCGAGTGCATCCCGGCAGATGACCAGCGTCTCCCGGCCGCCTTTCGAAAGCGCGTTACCGGCAATCAGCAGCGCCAGGGCGGCAACGACTACGCCGGTGCCGAATTGGAAGAAAGCCGCCGCGACGAGCCCAAGGCCGATCCAGAAGATGATTCGGATGATGCCGGCGGGAAGGCCGAGGGCAGCAGAGCTGCCGAGGATAAGGAGCCCAGTGAAGGCGAGACCGACTGTCCCGGCGAATAGCGGCGTGTAGCCGGAGAACAGGAGCCAGACCAGAGCCGCCAGAGGCAGGATCAGATACCATTGCTCGGCGATCGCCGCCTTGGCCGAGGGCAGATCCGCTTTCGGCAGACCGAGCAGGCCGTGTTTGCCCGCCTCCAGGTGGACCATCCAGAAGGCAGAGGCGAAATAGAGGATCGCCGGGATGATCGCGGCCTTGACGATCTCGTGATATTCGACGCCGAGCGTTTCGGCCATGATGAAGGCAACCGCGCCCATGACCGGCGGCATGATCTGACCGCCCATCGAGGCCGTTGCCTCCACGCCGCCCGCGAAGGCCGGCCGATAGCCGAACTTCTTCATCAGCGGGATCGTGAACTGACCGGTGGTCACGACGTTGGCGACGCCGGATCCGGAGATGGTGCCCATGAGGCCGGAGGAGACGATCGCCACCTTCGCCGGGCCGCCGCGTCGGCTGCCGACGAAGCTCAGCGAAACGTCGGTGAAGAGCCGGATCATGCCAGCCTTTTCGAGGAAGGCGCCGAAGAGGATGAAGAGGAATATGTAGGTCGACGACACCAGGGTCGGGATGCCGTAAATGCCCTCGGTTCCGTAGGCCATATGGTCGATCACCTGCGAGAAATCGTAGCCGCGATGGTCGAGCGGCGGCGGCAGATATTCTCCGAAAAGGCTATAGGCGAGAAAAAGCCCGGAGATGATCGGTAAGGCCGGGCCCATCAGGGCCCAGGCGGCGGCGAACACGACCGCGAGAGCAAGGACGCCCATGACGATGTCGCGCGGCAGGGGGTCGCCCGCTCTGACAAGCAAGGCCGCGTATTCATAGCACTGGTAGAAGGCAACCGCGGCGCCGAGGAGGGCCAAACCCCAGGCGATGGCCTTGGCAAGGCCGACGCGCCCCGAAGGCAGCGTGAGCAGGGGAAATACAAGCACAGTGGCGAAGCCCACGTGAACCGCCCGCACGATTTGGCTCGGCAGGTCGATGAGATGCGCGGCGGTCGCGATCTGGAAAACGGAGAAGGCGAACGCGATCGCAAACAACACCCGCCCCTCCCAGGTCTTTGGAAAGACCTGCGTCAAGGCGTCGTGCCTGTGCAACTCCGCCGCTGCGATCTGGTCTTGTTTGTTATTGCTGTCGAGCATGGATCCCTCCCGAAAATCCGAGCATGTGCGGCGGCATAGCGTTTGTGGTTATGCCGCCGCCCGTCGCGTCAGAGCAGGCCCTTTTCCTTGTAGAAGCGCTCGGCCCCCGGATGGAGAGGAACGGGCATGCCTTTCAGCGCCTCCTCGATGCGGATCTGCGCCGCTGCACTGTGCGCCGCCTGGAGGGCCGGCAGGTTCTCGAAGAGCTGCTTGGTCATCTGGTACGCGGTTTCGTCGGAGACCTCCGAATGGGTGACGAGGAAGTTCACCACGGCCACCGTCTGTACATCGCTGTCCTGGCCCTGGTAAGTGCCGGCCGGAACGGTGGCGGCGACATAGGGTGCGCCCAGTTTCGTGGCGATCTCTTCGGGGATCGCAACCATCTGCACGTCGACGGAGGTCGCAAGATCCTTGAAGGAGGAAACGCCGAGGCCCGCCGACTGCAGCGTGGCGTCGAGCTGACGGTTCTTCATCAGCTCCACGGACTCCGCGAACGGAAGGTATTCGGTCTTGCCGAGATCGTCATAGCTCATGCCGGCTGCTGCAAGGATTGCGCGCGCATTGAGTTCCGTGCCGGACTTCGGCGCGCCAACGGAAAGGCTCTTGCCCTTGAAATCCGTAACGGTCTTGATGCCCGATTCCTTGGAAGCCATTATCTGGATGTAGTTCGGATAGATGGCGGCAATGCCGCGCAGCTTGTCGAGCGGCCCCTTGAAGCCGGCCTCGGTGTTCCCTTCCCAGGCAAGTTTGACGGAATCACCGAGAGCGAAGGCGATCTCGCCGCGGCCCTGCTGTAGCAGGTTCAGGTTCTCGACCGAGGCCTTCGTCGCCTGCACCTGTGTGCGCGCGCCTTCGATCTTCTCGCCGTAGATTTTCGAAAGCGCGACGCCGAGCGGATAGTACACGCCCGAGGTGCCGCCCGTCAGGACATTGATGAACTCGTCCGCTTTGGCCGAAGCTGCCGAAAGGGCAATGGACGTGCTTGCGATTGCCGCGATAGCGGCGCGTTTGAGTATCGGATTCATAGAATTCCTCCCATCCATTTCCGTTGGGCGGAGCACGGCTCTCGCGGAACCGGACCGCGTCAATAGAGTAGCAAGATGCGGGCCAAGTCTAAATGCTTGAATTTGCAAGGGCGGAAACAAACCGCACCTCCAGTCTGGCGGAATTCCGCCAGACTCTTCCTGGCCGCTGGCAAGATTCCGCTTTCAATGGAATGTCGGGTGGCGCCTCGTTGCTGAAGCTTTCTTGCGGGCGAAACGCCGCTTGGCTGCCCTCGCTTCAGCCGCAGGGCCGAGCCCAGCGTCTTCAGCACGCCTTTGGTCGCAAATTGCACAGGGGTTTCTGTTCGTCAGCCGCTCGGCGAACTGAGTCGAACCCTCGTTCGCGTTGCTGGGAAGATTGGCTCGGGCTTTTTCTGAACCGCACTTGACGCGGAGAGGCCTGTCCACTGGGACAGGCCTCTCGTTCGAGGGAAGCGGCGCTCGTCCGCGTGGATGCTCAGCTAGACGATGATCAGCACGATCTCCAGCGTCGATGGATGGACGATGATGATCCGGCCGTCCGCCAGAACGAAGAACAGGAAACCCTCGTATGCCGGGACGATCCGGACGATTCGCTCCGGCAGAGGTCTCAGCTTCACCTTGACAGTCTCCGGAATTGCCACGCCCACGGAAACGTCGAAGTCGACATCGATCGGCTCGACTTTTTCCTCACGGATGACCTGTGTGATTTCCGTCTTCTGCTCCACCGTCACGTCGACGTTCGTGGTTTGCTCCGTGGTCTGACCTTCCTGCTGCTGAGTTTCGCCCTCGGCCGGCTGCTGCTCGGTACCGGTCTGGCCCTCCTGCTGCTGGCTCTCGCCCTCGGCGGGCTGCTGCGTCCCGGATTCGGCCTGCCCCTGCTGCTGGGTGGCGTCTGTTTCCGGCTGCTGCGCCGGATCCGCGCCCTCAGTTTCGGCTGCGCCTTGCTCCGCTCCGGACTGCTGTTCAGTCTGTGCGGCCCCGCCTTGAGCGTCAGGTTGCGTTTCCTGAACCGCTCCACCTTGCGGACATTCGGTCCCCTCCGGGCACTCGGTTGCTTGGCCCTGCGCCGGTTGCTCGGTCTGCGCGAAAGCAGGTCCGTAGGCGACCCCCAGGCTCAAGGCAATTGCACTTTTGATGAGGATATTTGTCATGGAAAGATTCTCCAGTCCCGAAAGTCCCTTCGGTATCCAAACCACCCGGATGGAACCTTTGTTCCCGCGGCAGTTACGCCTCATGCGTGTCACAATGGCTGCGGGACGCGCGAAGCGCTGCCTGCGGAACATCTCGCATTGTGGCGGGTTGAGCGCTGCAGAATTGGAGAGCGCATGAAAGAGCACATCGCAGAAATCGCGACGGCTTTACGGTTGCGTCACGCCGTTCTTTTCGTCGGGGCGGGGGTGTCGATGAGCGTCGGCCTGCCCTCCTGGAAGAAGCTGATCGATCACATGCTGAATGACCTGCATCTCGACGGCTCCCTCATGCGGGACCCCAACATCACCTACCAGACCATTGCCGAATGCTACCGGCTGCGACACGGGAATATCGGCACCTTGTGCGAGTGGATGCGGAAGAATTGGAGCGTGTCGCCGGAGCGCGTCGGGCAATCCGAACTGCACCGGCTGATCGTCGATCTCGACTTTCCGGTGATCTACACGACCAATTACGACGACAACCTCGAGACGGCCTATGAGGTCCACGGCAAACGCCATACCAAAATCAGTCACGCGCGAGACCTCGCCTGCGCCCCGGTAGGCATCACCCAGATCGTCAAGTATCACGGCGACTTCGACGACACGGACACGCTGGTGCTGACCGAGACCGACTATTTCAACCGGCTCTCGTTCGACTCTCCGCTGGATGTCCGCTTCCGCAGCGACGCCCTCGGCGCCACAGTCCTCTTTATCGGCTACAGTATGTCGGACATGAACATTCGTCTGCTCCTCCATCGGATCTGGAGCACCTGGCAAGGGTCTGGCTACGAGAAGGATCGACCGCAGTCCTATGTATTCATGTTCCGGCCGAATCCCGTTCAACAGGCGACCCTTGCCAATTGGGGCGTGACGGTTATCGAAGGCAAAGGCCGGGATGCACAGCATGCGCTCGTCACCTTCATGCGCGAGCTGCGTGCCGAAGTCCACAAGGGCGCTAGATGAGCGAAATGCACTCTCCGCCCAACTGAGAAATCGCCATGGAATACAGGGCGAACTGCGAGGGAGGGCGCGTCAAAGGAACGATGCGCTGGCCGCTCTCCCGCATGGACAAGGATCATACTGACCGGGTCAACCCGCCATCCACCCGAATATTCTGGCCAGTGATGTAGCCGGCCCCCTCCGAGGCGAGAAAGGCGACGGTTGCGGCGATCTCTTCGCTCGTTCCGTAGCGCTTCATCGGTACGCTCTCGCGGCGCGCCTCGGTCGCCGGCAGGCTGTCGATCCAGCCCGGAAGGATGTTGTTGATGCGGATATTGTCCTTCGCGTAAGTGTCCGCATAGATCTTAGTGTAGGCCGCAAGACCGGCGCGGAAGACGGCGGAGGTCGGGAACATCTCCGAAGGCTCGAAGGCCCAGGCGGTCGAGATATTGATGATTGCACCTGCCCGCTGGTCTTGCATGACCGGCGTCACCAACCGCACCGAGCGGATGACGTTCATCAGATAGGTATCCAGCCCCCTGTGCCAATCATCGTCGCTGACTTCCACGATCGGTGCGCGCGGACCGTGACCGGCGCTATTGACGAGCACGTCGATCCGGCCCCAGGACGAGACGGCGAGGTCGACGAGCCGCTTCAGATCGTCGCTCGACTGGTTCGATCCGGTGACGCCGACGCCGCCGAGTTCGCTCGCCAGCGCTTCGCCTTTGCCGGACGAGGACAGGATCGCAACCCGGTAGCCATCGGCTGCAAGCCTGCGCGCTGCGGCAGCGCCCATGCCGCTGCCCCCCGCCGTTATCATCGCGACCTTCTCCTTTGCCATGCCATATCCTTTCAAGACACTCGTCCAAGCTGGAGCGGAGTTTGGCATGGGTTGCGACCGAGAGCGAAGCGGAAAACGCGTGCTTCTCTCGCAATCTGGATATCGCCGCGCAATCGGGCTATGGCGGCGGGGGCCTCATTTACCGAAGGCTAATATTTCAGTGACAGGCTAGCGCATCCGGTTCTCGCTTTTCCACCGATCGTGATGGCAATCACCGAGCGGTTTCCGCAGGAAAGGGCGCGAGAAGGCGAAGATCGGGAACTGAGGGAAAGGTCGGCGGCCTGGTGCCCCTTTCGGCTCGGCGGTGTCAGGGCGAGTTTGATGAATACGCATTCGGTAGAGAGCCGCTTCATATTGATCGTCGCAAGCGCGCTCATGCTGCTGATCGCGCCGCTGTTCGTGCTCTTCTTCTATCTTTCGAACGAGCGCGCCTACCGCGAGGTCGTCGATCACGGGCAGGCCTTGCTCAAGGCGAATTCGCTTGCGCTCGGAAAACCGCTCTGGGATTTCGACGAGGAAAGCGTACGGCAGATCGCGAGCACGATTTTCACCGATCGTTCCGTCCTGGCGGTCCATGTGCACGAGATTTCCGGCGGCCTCGAGATCAAGCTCCCGGATCATGGCAAAAGCCAGGACCCGCCGGGACTGCTGCTTTCTACGCCCATCCATTATCGATCCGTCGACGGTGCCAAGACGGTCGGCAGTCTGGAAATCACCATTCGGCAGCGCGACCTGCTATCGGACTTCGAGGTCGATGACGCCGTTTATGTCGGCATTTTCCTCTTTTCGATCGCGATCATCACGGCGGCCGCAATTCTCGGCAATCGCATGATGGTCACGCGGCCGCTGCTCCGATTGACCCAGGCCATCGAAGCAACACGGCGGCTCGGATCGCGACATCTGGTCGACTGGGTCTCCGCAGACGAGATGGGCACACTCGCTGCCAACTTCAACGAGATGCAGGCGCGGCTCGCCCAGGAGGAGAACGACCTCAAGCGCGCCCATGCAAGGACGACGCGGATCTACAATCTCACGCCGGCGAAACTCTATTCGGTAGACGACGACGATCGCCTGACGGCTGTCAGCGACTACTGGCTGCTCGCGACCGGATATGATCGCGCGAGCGTCCTTGGCCGGCCATTTGCCGATTTCCTCGAGGAGACGACGCGGAGCACCTATGAAAATCGCAAGCGGCACACGAGGGAAGGCGTGCAAGCCGGCAGCGTCACGGTAAAGTTCAGATGTGCCGACGGCCGCCTGATCGATGTCCTGATCAAGGAGGTTCAGGCGGTGGATGCGGGCGAGACGCTTTCGCTTGCCGTCATGACCGACGTCACCGACCTGAAAAGCGCGGAGGAGCGCAACCATCTCCAGGCGATCACCGACCATTTGACCGGCTTGCTCAATCGCCCTGGCTTCGAGGCGGCGCTCGACAGCGCCATCCGTCAAGCCGCCGAGAGCGGCGGAGAACTCGCTTGCCTCCTCATCGATCTCGACCGTTTCAAGCCGATCAATGACAATTTCGGCCACGCGGTCGGCGACCAGGTGCTGCGGCAGATCGCCGGCCGCATCCGCGCGCAGCTTCGCGCGGGAGACAAGATCGGACGCCTTGGCGGAGACGAATTTGTCGTGCTGATCCCTGCCGCCAAGGCGAAGAAAGCCGCGCTACAGATTTCGAAGCGCATCGCCGCGGCTTGCGCGAAGCCCATTCTTGTTGACGGTAATCGGCTTTCGCTGAGCGCCAGCATCGGCGTCTCGGTCTATCCCGCACAAGCAAAGACAGCAGCCGAGCTCCTGCAGAAGTCGGACCTCGCAATGTATTCCCGTAAACACAACGGCAAGAACGGCACGAAACTGTTCGACCCCTTGATGGCAAGCGTGGCGCAGGAGCGGCTGAAGATCGAGAGATTTATCGAAACGGGACTGCGCGAAGACTGGTTCGACGTCCATCTCCAGCCGATCGTCGATCTCGAATGCGGGCTCATCGTTGGCTTTGAAGCGCTGATGCGCCTCAACCACCCGGAACATGGTCTGCTGCCGCCAGCCGATATCATTCGCGTCGCCGAGGAGACGGGCACGATCAAGCGGATCGGCGAGCGCGTGTTCGACAAGGCGGTGGCGCATCTCGCCCGCCTGTCTTCGCTGCCTGGGCTGGAGAACTCCTATCTGGCGGTCAATGTCTCGCCCCTTCAATTCTCCGCGGAATTGCCGGCGAGCACTTTTGCCACCTTGATGAAGTGGGGCATCACCCCCTCGCGCATCGTCTTCGAAATCACCGAAGCCGTGCTGATGCATCACAGCCCGGAAGTGCGACAGGTGCTCGAGGCCTTGAGCGCCGCAGGGCTCAAGATCGCACTCGACGATTTCGGCACCGGCTATTCGTCGCTCAGCTATCTGCTGCATTTTCCCGTCAACACGATAAAGATCGACCAATCCTTCACCCGCTCGCTGACGGATGAAGACGAGGCCGTCAGGAAGAGGGTCCGAATGCTCGTGACGGGCATCAACACGGTCGCGAACGAGCTGAATTGCCGCATCGTCGCCGAGGGGGTCGAGACGGAGGAGCAATTGCAAGCGCTCGTGTCGATGGGGGTCGGCCACGCCCAGGGGTACTATCTCGGGCGGCCCCAAGCGATCGAAATCATCGAATCCGACCTCGGACGTGCTTTGCCAAGGAATGCATCATGCTAAAGCTTTACCTCCTGCTCGCGGCCCTCTTTCCTATCACCGCCCAAGCGGCCGAGATCAGGATGGTTACCGAGTCCTACCCGCCCTTCAATTATCGCGAGGGCAGCACTTACAAGGGTTCTTCCGTCGAGCAGGTAGAGCTGCTGATGAAGTACGCCGGCATCGAGTATGCGATGGAGATGATGCCTTGGGCGCGAGCACTCTTCCTGGCCGAAAACCGAGAGATGCATTGCGTCTTTACGACCGTTCACAACAAGGAGCGCGATGGCCGGTTTAAATGGGTGGAGCCCCTACTGACGAGCCGCACGGTACTGATCCGCAAAGCCGGCTCACCAGCCGATCCCAAGACCATCGAGGAGGCGAAGGACTTTCGGGTCGGAACCCAGCGCGACGATTTCACTCAAACCATCCTTGAGGAAAACGACTTTCCGCGCATCGATCTCGCCACGGACCTGCAGCTGACGCTCAAGAAGCTGATGACTGGTCGTATCGACCTGATGCCGATTTCGGAAAAATACTATGAGAGGCTCAAGCGCGAGGGTCAGCCGATCGAGGCGACCGTCGTCCTGGCGGAGGATATCTACTCCATCGCGTGCAATCCCTCGGTTCCGGACGAGCTGATCGATCACATGCAAAAGAACCTCGACAGCCTTATCGCTGACGGGACGCAAGCGGCTGTTTTTGAAAAGTACGGCCTGGCAAGCGAGTAGCAGAGTAGGCAAGGCAACGTGTTACTCGATCGGGAAGAGCGCCAAATAACTGAGCGCCGAATAGCCCGTGCCGAAGTCGTCTTTGGCGATGGAAATTCCCATCGCCCGCAATTCGGACCGCGTCTTCAGCGTCATGTCCTTCTCGTTGAGCAACAGGCTTCCCGTTATTTCGATTTCGATCCATTCGGAAAGACAGCCGCTCTCTTTGAGAATCTCGGCGGCCAACCCGGGCAGGTCGTGGCTCTGGAATTCTTTCGCCGAGAGATTGACTGCACCCGGTGCGGAGCCCAGCCCGTCGCGTTCAGTTCGACCGCGGTGCGCCACGTCGGCTTCCATGGACCTCTGCCTTCGCACCTTGCGCCGGGGCTGAAGATTAAGAAGATGCTGCGTTTGCAGCCCTTCCTGGTCTCGGATACGCAATATGGATGGGGCGGCGCAATCTGGATAGCAGCGGAGAGGCAATATTTCGCCTATTGGCTGCATGGAAGCGTGCCCTACCTCTGTTCGTTGTTACCGCGGAGGAAATCCGATACAATCTCAGATACCGCAGGGTCGATCGTTAGTTGCACGATCCGCATGCTTTGTCGCAGACCTAGGATGTCAGAGGCAGCCTGACTGTCGGGGAGAGCATCGATGAATCCGCATGGCGTCGCACTTGTCGCGGATGACGACGAGTTCTTCAGAATAGCTCTCGCCACCATTCTTAGAAACAAGCTCGGTTTTGCAGAAGTCCTCGAGGCCGGATCTCTCGACGAGGCGATCGAGCGCCTCGCGGATCGCGACGACTGTTTCCTCGCCCTTTTCGATCTCACCATGCCTGGCATGGAGAGTGCCGCAAGCGTCGGGGCGGTGCGCGAGGTTCGTCCGGACATCAAGGTTGCGGTGGTTTCGGCATCCTCGCGCCGTTCCGACATTCTGACCGCTCTGGCCGCCGGAATCCACGGCTATGTGCCAAAGAGTCTCGGCGCTCAGGATCTCGCTGCCGCGCTGCGCGTGATCCTGAATGGCGCCATCTTTGTGCCGCCATCGCTTGCCGGCCGGCCGCCGGAACCGACAGAGGTGGCCCCATCACAAGCTGTAGAAGTCCCTTCAAGACGGGCAATCGAGTCGCTGACTCCGCGGCAAAGGGAGGTGCTCCTGCTCCTTGTCGAAGGCCTCTCGAACAAGGAGATCGCCCGCAAGCTTCGCCTTGGCGAAGGAACCGTGAAGATCCACATGGCCGCCCTCTTCCGCAGCCTGCGCGTGAGAAACCGCCAGGAGGCGGCCGCGGCGGGAGCGCGGTTGCTGCCATTGAAGGAGGGGCACCGCTAGAGCATTTCGCCAGTCAGGTGAATCACCCGGCGCCGCGAGAAGTGCATCGAAAAACAACTGAGCGGTAGTGCGTGGATGTGCGCCCCGCTCTAGGCCGTCTGGATAGGTCGCTTCAAGCCAACCGGACGAATAGCCCAAATGCAAGCGAGGCCGTAGTTAAGTACCGGCGAAATCGATGTGGTCCGAAGATGAGCAGAAGCGGAACGAAATTCATGGCGTCGGAAGCAATAGCGGTTGCGAACCGTTCCGATAGAGCGCCCGACCTACCCGTCAGCACCACCCTGGCCGCAGATGTCGCCCGGCAGATCAGGCTGAGTGTCGCGGTCTCGCGCACTCCATCCGTGATTTCAGCCATTCGACGGACGATGAGCCGGCACGGCATCGGCAGCGCTCGCAGTTTCCGCGCTCTCCTTGCAGTCGACGACGCGCTGGCGGACGAACTGATCGACGAAGCCACGGTGCGGGAAACGCACTTCTTCCGCAGTCCCGCCCAGCTCGAGCTGTTGCGACACACGATCCTCCCGCAATTCTCTGGCCGTGCGCCCGACGCGCCGGCGCGCATCTGGAGCGTCGGCTGCGCGAGCGGGGAAGAGCCTTATTCGATCGCCATCCTGTGCAAGGAGCTCGGTCTACCCGCCCGGATCGTCGCCTCGGACATATCGCGCAAAGCGCTGGCAGAGGCTGCGGAAGCACATTATGGCGAATGGTCGCTCAGGAATATCAGCGAATGCCTGAAGCGCCGCTATTTCCTCGGTGAGGGAAGCGGCTTCAGGCTGCGGCCCGAACTCACGCGGGGCGTCAGTTTCACGAAAGTGAGCCTCGGCTTCGACAGGCTGCCTGCTCCCGAGCGGAGTCTTGCCGATTTCGATCTCATCGTCTGCCGCAACGTGCTCGTCTATCTGAAAACAATCGACGTGTCGCGGGTCGCGGGCGAACTCTTCGCCTGTCTTGCCGAAGGTGGATGGCTGCTCACCGCCGCGACAGACCCGCCGCTTTCGAAGCATGCCCCATTCGAGACCGCGATCACCTGTGGCGGTATCGCCTATCGCAAGACTACGCATCTCTCGGCGGATCGCGATCCGCCCCGCTTGAATGGACCGAACCGATGAACGCCCCCGTGCACTCCAAGCCACGCGCCGTCGATTGGGAAGCCTTGAAGCGGCGCATAACGGAGGCGATCGAACAGACAGAAGCTTTTCTCGACCCGAACCGCCCTGATGCCGCCACCCGGGTGCCGCCCTCGACCGCCTGCGACTCCGGCGAAGCGGAGGGTGACGGCCTGGAGCATCCAACGGAGGTGGTCACTTTCGCTTTATCGGGCCAGCGCTTTGCGCTGGAGATCCGCTACGTTTGGGAAATTCTCCTGGTCCAACGCCTCAGCCCGCTTCCGGGAACGCCCTCCTATCTCCTCGGGATCTACGATCTGCGCGGTCAATTGCTGCCGATTTTCGATCTGCGCGGTCTGCTTGGCCTTTCCGGGGCCACTCGGAGCGACCCGGCCTGGGCAATCGTTTGCGGAGAGACCCATTCCGAGTTTCTGGTCTTGTCCGATGACACTCCGGAAGTGGGGGAAATCGCGGCCGGTGAAATCGCGGCTCCGCGAGGGATGAACAGGCCTTGGACGCGCGCGATGACAGCGGATGGGACCGCCGTCCTCGACGGCGCGCTCCTCCTTAGTGATCGCCGGCTGTTCCTCGATAGCGAAGATCCTGCCGCAAGCGGGAATGGGGAGGGCGAGGCATGAGCGTTTCCTGGACGAGGAGCCTTTACGGGACACTTGGCCTTGCCATGCTCATGTTCGTGGCAGTGTCCGCCGTGCTCGTCGGATCGAGTTTCTTCGCGCTCGAAAGAGTGCGCGCTGACCTCACTGCGACCGCCCTGCTCAGCAGGGAGCGGGCCTTTTATCAGATGCTCTATCTGGCAGGCCGCCTGCCGAGTGCCGACGACCCTGGCAGGAGCGCGGCGGTGGCGGAACTACGCGAACTGATGGACCGGAACGAAAACATGCTCGCGCGTTTAATTGGCGGCGACAAATCCCTTGGCATTGCCGCGGAGTCCGATCCGCAAACTCTTGCGGAAATCAGAGAGCTTCAGCGGCATTGGGAAGAGCAGGTGCGTCCCTCGCTCGAGCTAAGGATAAGCCAGAGGTCGCCGAGCGAGGCGACGCTCGATCAGCTCGATAGCCGGGTTCGGGCCTATGCAGCCGCGATCGATGAGAAGATAAATTCGATCGAGGAGAACGCCGCGACCCGGCTCAAGAGGTCGCAGATCCTGCAACTGGGGCTGTCCGGCCTGGCCGTGGTCCTGCTTCTCCTCGTGCTCAGCGTGCTTCGCCACTTTGCCCGGCGAACGCGCGCTCTGATGGAGATCGCTAAAAAGGTGAGTGTCGGCGATCTCGCGCAGAAAGCCCACGACGACGGGCGCGACGAACTCGCGGTTCTGGGACTCGCCTTCAACCACGTAACGACGAAGCTTGCAGGCATGATCGAAAACGAGCGTGCCGACCGGCAAAGACTCGAGGAACTGCTCGCCACCATTTTCGACACGGCGCAACATCTCTCCTCCTCGGCCGCCGAGATCCTGGCCGGAACGACGCAGCAAGTGGAGGGCATGCGCGAGCAATCCTCCGCCGTGGCCGAGACGGTCGCAAGTGTCGATGACGTGCTGCAGACGGCAGAACAGGCAGCACAGCGCGCACAGCAGGTGGCCACCTCCTATGAGACCGCCGTCACCGTCAGCGGGGAGGGCCGCAAGGCCCTCGATGACACGGTCACCATGATGAATATCGTCAACGCGCGGACGGAGGCGATCGCCGGTGACATACTTTCGCTCGCGGAGAACAGTCTCGAAATCGGCGAAATCGTGTCGGTTGTCGCCGAAATCGCCGACCAGACCAATCTCCTGGCGCTGAATGCGGCGATCGAAGCATCCCGTGCCGGCGAACACGGCAGAGGATTCAACGTCGTTGCGAGCGAAATCAGAGCGCTTGCCGACCAATCGAAATCCGCGACCACACGCGTTCGCCGCATTCTCATGGAAATCCAGAAGTCTACGAATGCCGCCGTGGTCGGGGCCGAAGAGGGGTCGAAGAGCGTCAGCCGAGCGCTCGATGCGGTCAGGGAAGCGGGCGAGACCATCCGCCAGCTGGAATCCATCATTGCCGATTCCGCCCGCTCGGTCGCGCAGATCGCCGCCTCGGCCGGTCAGCAAAAGGCGGGCATGAAGCAGATACACGACGCAATGCACTACATCGATCAGACGAGCAGCCAGAATCTCTCGGCCATTCGCCAGGCGGAAGAAGCTGCACGAGACTTGAACGAGCTCGGCAGCAGGCTGAAGGACATGCTTGCCGACAACGGAAATCGAGCTGATGAAATCAGATGATATTGACCGCCAATTGTTGGAGATGTTCACGCACGAAGTGCGGGAACGCGCCGCCGATATCGAGCGAACATTGATCGCTATCGAGGACAGCGGCGAGGACACTGAGAAGCGCTTGCACCAGGAGAAGCTGCTGAGGACGGTTCACAGCCTCAAAGGTGCTGCCGGCCTCGTACAGGTTCGCGGCGTCGAAACCATCTGCCATTGGATGGAAGAAGCGCTTTCCCTTGCCGTTAAGCAAGGCCGCGTCCTCGCGCCCACGGAGGTCGACCTGCTTCTGAAGGCTGCAGATGCGATTACGGAAGCGTCCGGCCAACTGGCTCACGGCGAGGTGCCCTTGCCTGCGCGGCTGGAGAATGTCGTCTTGGGGCTCAAGTCGCGCCCTGATGGGGAGGGGACGGCACCCGAGTCGGCCGTCAGCGAATTCCAGGTTCCATTTCGCTCGACCGACATTGACGGTTCCATGCGGGTTTCGGCCGAGCGACTCGATGCTCTTCTTCACAGGAGCGGTGAGCTGCTCTCCTGGCACGCGGCGTTGCGCCAGCATGCACAACTGGCCTCTCTTCTGAGGGAGAAGGCAGGAAAGCTCCAGGCCCGGATGTCGCGCTCGGACGCGGAGGTGGCAAATATCGAAAGCGATCTGCGGACGCTTGCCGCGTCCCTGCGCCGGGATGCTCGGCTGATGCACGGCACGGTGACGGCTCTCGGCCAGGAGGTGCGGCACGCACGCACGCAGCCTTTCGGCGACGTCTGCCAAGGGCTCCCACGCGTCGTCAGGGACATGGCGGCGGCCGGCAAGTCGGCAAGGCTCGAGATCAGAGGCGGAGAAATCGAGATCGACCGATCCATTCTCGCCGGCCTTCAGGACTCGCTACGGCACCTTGTCCGCAATGCCGTCGCCCACGGCATCGAACCGCCTGCCGAGCGGCGTGCAGCCGGAAAGCCCGAAACGGGCTTGGTGGTCGTGTCGGCCTCGATCGCCGGAGATCGGGTGCAGGTAATGGTGCAGGATGATGGCCGTGGTCTGGATACGACTATGCGGCACAGGCTCGCCGAACGGTCGGCCTCACAGGCTTTGCCTGGCGAAGGTGAGCTGATCCAGCATGTCTTCGAACCGGGTGTTTCCACGGCGCCCGTGGTCACCAGCCTCGCCGGCCGCGGGATAGGGCTCGACATCGTCAGAAGCGCCGTCGAGGCAATGCGCGGCACGGCGACCGTGGCGCAGCCATCCGAGGGCGGGACGACGTTCACGCTTACGCTGCCCCTGACGCTTGCCACCGTGCAGGCTTTGGAGGTTGTTGCTGCCGGGCACGCTTTCACGATCGATACCGCTTCCGTCGAGCGCGTCGTAAGGCTTGCTGCAGATGAGATTGCGGTTGAAGGAGGAAGGCGTCTGACGAGGACCAAGGACGGCCCGTTACCCGTCATCGATCTCGCCGGATGGTTGGGACTGCGCCCGTCGGGCGAAAGCACCGCAAAGACGGCGCGGCCGGCGGTTGTCGTCGGGATGGGCGGCAAGCAGGCAGCCATCCTTGTCGACGAGATCGCCGGTCAACAGGAGCTGCTTGCGCGCTCCTTCGGCTCGCGCCTGGCAAGGGTCCGCCGCTACTGCGGCGGAATGGTGCTCCCGGATGGCCGCATTGCGCTGCTCCTGAATACGGCCGTGCTGATCGAGGCGACTCTGGAAGAGACCCCGGCGCCCGACCTTTCCCTGGAGCAGCAAGCCAAGCCGGGGCGCCGCAAAGTGCTCGTCGTCGACGATTCGAAATATATCCGGACACTAGTGCGGCTGATCCTCGAGGGTGCCGGCTACGACGTCGTGCTTGCGGCCGACGGGTCGGAAGCACTGGCGCATCTTGCCGACCACGGCGCCGACATCCTGGTAGCGGATGTTGACATGCCGACGATGGACGGATTCGAGCTGACGGAAACGATCCGGGGCTCCGAACGCCATTCCAGCCTGCCGATCGTGCTCGTCACCGGTCGCGACACGCCGGCAGACGAACAGCGAGGGTTGAGGCTTGGCGCCAATGCATATCTTAAGAAGAGCGGGTTCGACGCACAGCAGTTTCTCGAAACCATGAGTCGCGTCCGCTGAGGTAGCAATGGTCCGCATCCTTCTGGCCACATCGAGGCTCGACCTCCGGGAACTGGTCCAGAAGTCGGTTGACGCCGACCAATCGGCGGTTCTCGTCGGCATCGCAGGCGGCATTGCCGAAACGGTCAGGATGGCGCGGGATCTTTCACCGGACATCGTGGCCATGGAATTGCGGCTCGACGAGCGCGAAAGCCACGAAGCGGTCAGGCAGATCATGATCTCGGCGCCGGTCCCGATCGTCATGGTGTCCTGGGAGAACAACGGGCCCCTTGGGGCTGCTTCGTCACGCGCTCTCGATGCAGGAGCCCTCGCGGTCATCCCCGCGCCGCCAGTCGTCGGGGGCCGTCTGGAAAAGGCGGCAACCGACAAGTTCCTGGCGACCATCAAGGCCATGGCCCAGGTCAAGGTCGTTCGGCAGTGGCCGAAGAAGCAGCCAACGGAACGCAACAACGCCGGCGCCCGCGGCAGCGATGCACCGGTCGCTATCGTCGGCATTGCCGCTTCCACCGGAGGTCCTGCCGCGATACGGTCGATCCTGGCGCAACTTCCCGCCACCTTCCCCGCCCCGGTCCTGATCGTCCAGCACATGTCGAATGGCTTCATCGACGGGGTCGCCGCATCGCTCGATACCAGCGTTCCGATGAAGGTCAAGGTGGCTACCGACGGCGAGCGGTTGCGGCCGGGAATGGCCTATCTCGCGCCGGATGGTTGCCAACTCGGCGTCACCGGCCGCTCACGCATCCGCGTCTCCGACGACGTCCCGGTGGACGGATTCAAGCCATCGGGCTCTTATCTTTTCAGGTCGATTGCCCGCGCCTTCAAGGCCCAAGCCCTGGGGGTCGTTCTCACGGGAATGGGCAGTGACGGCACCGAGGGCCTGCGCGCGCTTCGCATGTCGGGCGGCAAGGCGATCGCGCAGGACGAGACGAGTTCCGTTGTCTTCGGAATGCCGAAATCGGCGATCGGCGCCGGCCTGGTGGACTTCGTGGTGCCCCTCGAAAACATCGGCGACAAGATCGTCGCCTTGGCGCGAGGCGAAGGGGCGAACGGCCGATGACCCATGACGCACAGCCATTGCGGCGCCGCGAACGCTCGACCCTGCGCGCGGCGCCGCAACGGCCCCCCCAAACTCATTGCACGGCAGTAATCTGGATGGCGGCCGGCGTGATGATGACCGCGAAGAGCACGGGGAGAAAGAAAAGGATCATCGGCACCGTTAGCTTCGGCGGCAACGCCGCCGCCCTTTTCTCCGCCTCGCTCATGCGCATATCGCGGTTCTCCTGTGCCATGACACGTAGCGCCTGGCCGAGCGGAGTGCCGTATTTTTCCGCCTGGATCAGACTGGTCACGACGGCGCGCACGCCCTCGACGCCGGTCCTCAGCCCAAGATTCTCATAGGCTTGGCGCCGGTCCTGGAGATAGGAAAGCTCAGCCGTCGTCAGCAGGATCTCTTCGGCGATTTCCGGCGACTGCGTGCCAACCTCCTCGCCGACCTTCCGGAAGGCGCTTTCGATACCCATGCCGGATTCGACGGTGATCAACAGAAGATCCAGCGCATCCGGCCAGGACCGACGGATCGCCTGCTGCCGCTTGGTGATCCTGTTCCTGATGAAGGTCGCCGGCGCGAAATAGCCGAGCGCGCCAAAGCCGAGGGCCACGACCGCGACCGTGAGCGGCGATGCGTCCGGCCGGATAACGAGCAGGAGGTAAATGAGAGCAGCCGCGGAAAGGACGAGTGGCGTGATCAGCCGGACGGCAAGAAAGGTCGTCACCGCCGCATGGCCGCGATAGCCGGCCATTTTCAGCTTGCGAACGATCTCACCGTCCTCCGCCTGCTTGGCCAGGTTGAAGCGATCGACGATCGTCTTGAAGAGACGCTTGGGCTCGGGTCGGAGCGAGACCTTGCTTTTTTCTCTATCAAGGCGGCTGCGCTCACGCATGCGGATGCGTTCGCGCTGACCCTCGATCCGGCGCATGCGTTCGGCAAGCGTGTCACGGAAGATGTATGGCCAGGAAACCGCAACGACGGCAGAAAAGACGGCGATGCCGGCCATCACCGCGGAAATCTGCTCCGGATCCGGAATGTGGGCGCTGATGTTCATGTCGGCCTCTTAGAAATCGAAATTGATCATCTTGCGCATCACCAGCGTGCCAAGGCCCATCCACAGGCCGCAGCCGACGAGCACGATCTTTCCGGTGAGCGTGGTGAAAAGGAGCGTCATGTAGTCCGGGCTGGTAAGATAGATCGCGCCGGCGACAAAGAAGGGCATCGCCCCGATGATGCCGGCGGACGATTTCGCCTCCGCACTCATGGCCTTGATCTTGGCCTTCATCTTCTTGCGCTCGCGCAGCACCTTCGAGAGATTGCCGAGCGCTTCCGAGAGGCTGCCGCCGGTGCGGCTCTGAATGCCGATAACGATCGCAAAGAAACTGGCCTCAGCAAGAGGAATGCGCTCGCTCATACGCTGGACCGCCTCGTCGACCGGAAGACCGAGCGTCTGATCCTGAGCGACGGTAACGAATTCGCTTTTGACCGGCTCCGCGGCCTCGGCCGCGATCACCCGCAGGCAATCGGTCACCGGCAGGCCGGCTTTCAGGCCGCGGACGATCACATCGACGGCGTTCGGGAACTCGTCGGCGAACCGCTTCAGCCGCGCCTTGCGCTTGCCGTTCACGTAGAGATGCGGCAGGAGAAGCCCGCCTGCGAGTGCGAAGCCCGCAGTCGTTAGCGCGCCAAAACCCGGAAGCAGCATCACCAGATAGGTGGCGAGGCCCGCACCGGCCGAGACAAACCAATAGGTCCTGTTCGACCAGGCGAGCCCAGCCTGACGTAGCCTGACGGCGAGCTTCGGCCTGCCGGTCCTGCGGGCGTTCTCCTTCTGCTTCTCGTCCATTTCGCGCAGCGTCTTTTCCACCGAGCGGCGGCGGTCCCGGGCATCCTCGTCGGCAGCATCCACCTGCCCCGCCCCTGCCCTGCCCGCGACGCGATCGAACCTCTGCCGATAGGCGGTGGCCTTGACGGCGTGCGGGTAGAACGCAGCGAGCATCAGGGTGCCAACGGACGTCGACGCCAGCAGGAACACCAGGAGTGGAAAGAGCATAGAGCTCAGCATGGGTCGAACCTCGTGCGATACCGTGGCTTGGGGTCAGCGCGCCTGCTGCGCCGTTCGTCCTTCGTAACTGACGAAGGGCACTGCAATTGACTCTGCAGCGCGGTCCGTCCTTCAGGACACGCCGTACTTTCCGAGGGCCGATCTGACCCAGAGTCACCGCGATTTAGGCGGCCGCCTTTGTCTCGGCGGCATCAAGCGCCGCGGCGAGCCGCGCCTCTTCGCCGTAGTAGCGGGCGCGGTCCCAGAAGCCTGGGCGACCGATACCAGTCGAGCGGTGCCGGCCGATGATGTTGCCTTTAGCGTCCTCGCCCAGGATGTCATAGACGAAGAGATCCTGCGTGGTGATCACGTCGCCCTCCATGCCAAGCACTTCCGTGATGTGGGTGATGCGGCGCGAACCATCGCGCAGACGCGCCGCTTGGATGATCACGTCAATGGAGGAGACGATCATTTCGCGGATGGCCTTGGCCGGAAGCGAATAGCCGCCCATTGTGATCATTGCCTCGATGCGCGACAGCGCCTCGCGCGGAGAGTTGGCGTGCAGCGTCCCCATCGAGCCGTCGTGGCCGGTGTTCATCGCCTGCAGCAGGTCGAACGCCTCCGATCCGCGCACTTCGCCGACGATGATCCGCTCGGGCCGCATGCGAAGGCAGTTCTTGACGAGGTTGCGCATGGTGATTTCGCCCAGCCCTTCGATGTTCGGCGGTCTCGTTTCAAGCCGAACCACATGCGGCTGCTGCAGCTGCAACTCGGCCGCATCCTCGCAGGTGATGATGCGCTCGCCCTGGTCGATGTAGCCCGTCAGGCAGTTCAGGAGCGTCGTCTTTCCGGAGCCGGTACCGCCGGAAATGAGAACATTGCAACGCACGCGCCCGATGATCTTCAGAATCTCGGCACCCTCGGCGGAAATCGAGCCGAACCGCACCAGTTGGTCCAGCTTCAGCTTCTCCTTCTTGAACTTCCGGATCGTCAGGCTAGGCCCGTCGATCGCCAGCGGCGGCGCGATGACGTTGACACGCGAACCGTCGGCAAGGCGGGCGTCGCATATCGGGCTCGCCTCGTCGACGCGCCGGCCGACCTGGCTGACGATGCGCTGGCAGATGTTGAGAAGCTGCTCGTTGTCGCGGAAGCGGATCCCGGACTCCTGCACGCGCCCGCCGACCTCGATGAAGACCTGGTTGGCGCCGTTCACCATGATATCGGCAATGTCGTCGCGCGCCAGCAACGGCTCGAGCGGGCCATAGCCGAGAATGTCGTTGCAGATGTCCTCGAGCAGGTCGTCCTGCTCGGATTTCGAAAGGTTTGCCTTCTTCGCCGCGACGATGTCGTCGACGATGACGCCGATCTCCCGGCGCGCCTCGTCGCCGTCCATGCCCGACAGCGCCGCCACGTCGATTGTGGCGATCAGCGCACCGAAGATTTCCTTTTTCAGGTTGTAGTAGTGATCGGACTTTTCGGGCTTGGCAGGCGCCGGAGGTTCGGCAGCAAATTGAACCTGGTTCGCCATCGCCACGGGTCGCGGTTCACGCTCTACCTGGGCCCGGACTGCCGTTTCGAAAGCCTTTTGTTCCAGGATGGATTTCTTGCCGAACATCGTTGCCGCTCTGTTGCCGTAATAGACCGATCTGGGCTCTTGAAGCGCCGGAAGCGGAAGACAATTTGCCTTCCGCTTTGACGTGACGAATGCCCGCTCGGATTAGGTGATGTTGAGCGAGGCAGCGATCTTGTCGAAGGCGGCGTCGATGTCTGTACCGACAGCGCCCACTGCGGTGATGATTGCGACGGCAATCAGACCGGCGATGAGGCCGTATTCGATAGCGGTAGCACCGGATTCGTTGCGGACGAAACGAACGAGAAGATTTTTCATGGGGGTCGATCCTTCAAGTGGGTTTGAGATTGCGCCGAGACTTGAGCTCGCATCACAGGGCCGGGGGTTCTGCTCTCGTGTCCCGCCTGCTGTGTGACCCTCATATAGACTTTGTTAACCCTTTTGATCCATTCAGCCTGATGGCCGATACTACTTCCGGATGAAATCGGCCTGTCGGCCTAGTCCGATCGACGGTGACGCGATCGATGCTATTCTGTAAGCTGATCAGCCGGGCGGATGATCCGCCCGTTCATACAGGAATGGGGAGTGGTGTGATGCGCACCAGCGGGAAGTGGTCTGTTCTCGCCTTGGCGGCCCTGGCCGCGATCGGCACGGCTCACGCGCAGGAAGAACCGCTCGGGGCCGCTGCCGCGCAGGGTCCCGTTCGCCAGGCGGAAGGCGTGGTCAAGGTCGTCGTCGACTTCGCAAGGCCGCTCATCCTCGATCGGTCCGCAAGGACCGTCATCATCGGCAATCCCTCCATCGCCCAGGCAACGCTCAGTGACGACAAGACCGTAGTCCTGACCGGCAAGGCCCCGGGATCGACCAACCTCATCGTGATGGACGCCGACGGCGCGGAAATGGCGAACCTCGTCGTCGACGTTGTGGCGGCGGGCGGCCGTCTCGTCACCGTGCACGAGGGTACCGGCCAAGCCACCTATAGCTGCACCGAACGCTGCGACCGTGTCGAGGGCGAAATGCCGCCAGCCCCACCCGCTGAATCGCCGCAGACCATCGACGCCGGCAACCCGACGGGTGCCGGCGAACCGTGAAACTCCGCGCGGGTTCAGCCGATCGGAATTCGTCGTGTCAGTTGAAGATTGATCGGAGAGGCTGTCGATCCGGGCAGGAGAAGCGTCAGCGGATAGCGGATCGTCAGCACCCGGAAGTCAATCCCATTCTCGCTCACCTTCCCCACCGTGACCTGCAGCTGCAGCGCATCCCCGCCGTCGAAGTGATCACGCACCGCGCTCTCGATCTTCGTCTGCGCTTCGCTCTCGGTCGCCTCACGGGCGACCTGACCGATCAGCACCTTGCGCGCCGCGACGTCTACCGCATGAGAGAGGTCGTTGCGCACATAAAGCGCCCGGCCGAACTCTACGATGCCGAGGACGAGCAGCAGCAGGGGAAAGCACACGAGCGCGAATTCGACCGCGGTCGCGCCCGACTGGCCCTGCCAGGCGCGCCTGGCAGTACCAAGCAGAAACATCATCGCACCTGCACCTGTACTGCGGAGCCCAACCGAAAGGCCGGAAACATTTCCGGCAGGGACATCGGCTGATAGGATTTCGCCGCCTCCAAGCGATAGTAGACGTACTGCTGCGCCGCGTCCGCGCAGGGCGTCGTTCCGCATGCCGGCGCCGCGTCCGGTATTACGTCCGCATCCTCCGGGCAGGCGCAATAGCGCTTCGCCGGCCTGAGCGTGACGTTCGCCGGCGTCGCGCTTTGGGCAAGCGTCGACTTCAGTACCTTGTCGACCTGAGTCGCCCCCGGATCTGCCATGGCGGCCTGTGCCCCGGCCCGTAGCACGTGGTCAATGGTCATTCTTTCGTAAAGCGCTAGCCCGAGATCGGCCGTGGCGACGAGCCCCAGAGCCAGTACAGGCGCGATCAGCGCGAACTCAACGGCGGACATCCCGCTTTCGCAGGTCTTCAACTCGCCTGCCTTGGGGCCGAGGGTCAGTGCCGCCTTCGGTGCGGCGCGCTTGAAGACGCGCTGCGCCAAGGACAGGAGGCCGTTCTTCGGCACCCGCAGCTCTTTTGTGCCGCCGACCTGGCGTGCAAACAAACTTATTGCGCGGCCAGCCTTCGTGTCCGGAGCCGTATCGACCAAGGGACGACCATCATTCGCCGCTTTGCCGAAGTGCTGCGGGTCGAAGGGAACCGAAACGCATGTTTCCAGCCCAACGGCTGCAAGGAATTCCCTGGGGCTGACCTCGGCAAGCTTAGGCGTTTCGACCTTGTTCAGTAGCAATCTCGGCAGCGCATCGTTCGGCCGTGCCGCCCTGAGAAACTCGACCAGGTTCTTGGTGTTTCGCATGCTGGCAAGATCGGGCGTCGCAGTCACCACGATCTCGTCCGCCGCCAGGAGAACCTTTCGGGTCCATCCGGTCCACATATGCGGCAGGTCGATGACGACGTGCCAGGAACGGGACCGGACGACGTCGAGGAAGCGATCGACATCGTCATCCTCCAGGCGCAGGAGCCGGTCGAGGTTGCCTGCCGACGGAAGCAGGTGAAGCCGCTCCGCATAGGGCTGGGCCAGGCGCTGCAGGAGCACGTCGTCTAGGCGGTCAGCGCCGTCGAGTACCTTGCTCATGCCTTGATCGCTATCGATATCGAAGTTGAGCCCGACGGTACCGGTCTGGAGATCGAGATCGACGAGCAGCACGTCGGTGTCGCCGCGCTTCGCCATTGCGAGCGCTACGTTATGGGCAAGCGTCGATGACCCCGTGCCGCCCTTGGCGCCGACAAAGGCGACGATCCGCCCGAGCTTCGTCTCCGTTCCGTCGCGAAAGCAGCGCTGGACCGCGGCGATGAAGTCCAGCGGGGCGAGCGGCGAGACCAGGTAATCGCTCACCCCTGCATCGACAAGCTTCTTGTAGAGCCCGACGTCATTGGAGCGGCCGATGACGATTACCTTGGTGCCGGTGACGCACTCTTCTGCAAGCGCCTCTAGCGCCGCCATCAGCCTGTCTTCGCCGTCAATGCCCTCGACGACGACGAGGTTCGGCGAAGTGGCTCCCCGGTAAAAGGCAGTAGCGTCGCCTATGCCGCCGTCCTTCACCGTAACGACCGCGCGGGTCATGCGGCGGTCGGCAGCGGCGATCCGAATCGCTGCGGCAACGCCTTGCGACCGGCAGAAAACAGCGATCTCGACGTTCGGTACGGGGGGCAGCGAGGAGCTCGCCGCCGGTGAATTCTGTTGGGATTCGAGCGTTTTCATCTGTCCTGGTTTCCCTGAAATCAAGTGCCGTCGGAGCGGGCGGGGACCTCGACCATGGTCGAGGTCCCACCACTGACGATGCGTACGACGCCCCTTTGCGATTCCTCTGCTTCGGGGATGGAAGGCTCGTCATTGTCGGCGAGCGGACGCAGCGCCAGCGAAACCGTTCCTGAAGCTTCCGCAGCCGCAATTGTTGCGATCTGTTTCGGGTCCGCCTCGAGCGTCGCGGTCTTGCCAATGACCGATGTGCCGTCGGCCCCTTGCGAGACGGTCTGGTCGACGGCAAGCACGCGGATGTTGGAAAGGATCGTGCGGCTGACCACCTTGCCCTCCGTTCCGGAGGAATCCGGCCGGGTTGCGGTGTGGATGACGTCGACATGGTCGTTCGGCAGGATGAAACCACCGGCCGTGCTTTCCGCCGTCACCCGAACGGCGATCGCCCGTTTTCCGGAGGGCAGCAGGCTCGAGAGAAACCCGCTGCCGCGTTCGGCAAGCTTGTCCCCGCGGATCGGTTCTCCGGCCACGAAGCCGCTCTGGGCGAGCATGCCCTTGAGCGTCGCGATCGCATCCGGGCGCGAACTTCGGCTGATGAACACTGGCGGGATATCGCCCTCCCAAGGCTGCCAGCGCAAGTTGGCCTCTTCGAGCGTCGCCCCTCTTGCGAGTTCCGCGGCGGCGACGAGCACCTCCTCGCGTGGTGGCTGTTCAATCTCGACCACCGCGGCCGAGGGCTGGTCCGCGGTTCCGAGGGCGAGCCACGAGGCAGCGCCCCCGGAGAGGAGTGCGATCAGGAGAATGGCAATGCGGATCATGGCTCACCTCATTTCTAGATTTGAAGCAGGGCCGGGAACCAATGGCTCTCCGGAGCTAAGAGCAAGGCCGCCGGCGCCATGGCCGCCCCATAGGGCACGCCCGCGTCACGCGCGTGCAGCCGGTTCGACCAGGCGTGCTTCTTCAGTACAATCGGAAGCGGCACCCGGCGAAATTGGAGGAGCGCAACGGTCAGCGCCGCGCCGATCGCCGCGACGTAGACGAGGAAGGGAAGAGCGAGCTCCGCGCCGAGCCAGAGGGTCGCCACCGGCAAGAGCTTCGCATCGCCGCCACCGATCCAGCCGAGGGCGAAGAAGGCGAAAGTGCAGGCAAGCACACCGGAGGCGACGAGGACGCTCGAGAGGATCGCCTCCAGGCCCAGACCCGCGGCCGGCGCGAATACCGCATAAGCGATCGTCAGCACGGCTACGAGACGGTTGGAGATCGTCATCGTGGCGACGTCCTTGACGCCGGCATAGGTCATCGTTCCGGCGAACAGGAGGAATCCTAGCCAAGCGGCAAAGGTTGAAGTCATCTTCGGTGCCTTTCGCGGAGGCCATCGGGCCGGGTTTCAGATGGCGCGAAATGTGCCGCCGAAAGCCCGGAATCTCCATTCGACCTGATGGCCTAGACGGCGCGAACCGGACCCCGGTGCGGACTAGACCGACCGGTCGAATCGCAAGGGAAAGCACGGCGGGATATATCGTCTGTGCTGCAAACCTCCGGGGATTTTCCGCGAATGAACGACGCTTCCAACGGCAAGAAACACTCCATTCGGTTCCGCAGGCTCCCGCGCCGATGGCGCGAGGACGAGCATGGTACGGTGGCGGTGATCGCCGCGATCACCTTTCCGGTGCTCGTCGGCGCCATGGGTCTCGGCGCGGAGACGGGATACTGGCATTTGAAACAGCGCAAGCTTCAGCATGCGGCGGACGTCTCCGCGCATGCGGCAGCGGTGCGGCACCGGGCGGGAGACGGTCAGCAGGGGCTTGAAAGCACGGCCACCAGGATAGCGCGTGCTTCGGGCTATTCACCCGGCGACCTGACCGTCGGCACGAAAACCGAAGCGAGCGCGGGAAGCACGAAGGTGACGGTGCAACTGAGCGAAACGCATGCACGCCTGTTCTCGTCGGTTTTTTCCACGGATCCGATCGTCCTCTCGGCCCGCGCGGTCGCCGAGATCAAGGGCGGGTCGAAGGCTTGCGTGCTTGCCCTGTCGGGGTCCGCGTCCGGCGCGGTGACGGTGGCGGGTTCGACGGAGCTCAATCTCTCGGGGTGCAGCGTAGTCTCCAATTCGAATGCTGCCGACGCGTTTTTGATGAAGGGCGGCAGCGCCCTCTTGTCGACCGATTGCGTCTACACCGTCGGCGAGGCGGTCACCACGACCGGCCTCAAGCTCACCGGCTGCTCGTCTCCCGTGGAGCGCGCGCCGCCGACTGCGGATCCCTTTGCAGCTGTTGCCGAGCCCGAGAAGCTTCACGTCGAGCAGCTCCCATGCCGCACATTGGACCACATAACGACCTCTAGCTACACTCTCGACCGGCTCGCAAGCGGTGCCGAGGCAATCCGGTTCTGCGGCGGGCTGGACATCAAAGGCACCATCCTCCTGAAGCCGGGCCTCTACATCATCGACGGCGGCGTATTGAGCGTGACCGCCGGAGCCAAGCTGTCGGGCGATGGGGTTACCTTCTATTTCACCAACTCGGCGGCTGCCAAGCTGCTCGGCAATGCAGACATCGACCTGTCGGCCCCAACCAGCGGCCCCTTTGCCGGAATTCTCTTCTTTGCGAGCCGCCGCGATGCGGGCGTGGTCCATCAGGTCACGGGCAATTCTGAGTGGACCCTGAATGGAAGTCTCTATGCGCCGACAGGGAGCATTGAATTCACCGGGAACACGACAGTTTCCGGCGGATGCACGCAGATCGTCGCGGACCGGATCACCTTCACGGGCAATTCGACGATGAGCACCTGTGCCTCGCCGACGAAGGAAATCATCGTCGGCCAGACAGTCGCATTGATCGAATAGCAGGGAATCGGCCCCGCAGCCCATCGTTTCCATCGCGGGAGCCGAATACCGTCGATTGCCGCGAAGAAGTTTAGACCTATCCTTATACGTGCGCCACGGCGCGAGACCGCTCTGCCAGTAGGGACATGCCAACGGGGAGGGTATTTGATGGCAGTCGGCAGTCATAAAAAATCATCTGGCGAGAGCGGAACCTTCCACGCATCGGCCGGTTCGGAGCGACCGTGATCACGGTGCAACAACAGAGGAAGGATACAGAAATGAAGAGGATTCACCTACTGGTTGGCGCAATGTCGATGGCGATGGTCTCGACCGCCATTGCTCAGGACACCTCCGGCTCCGCGTCTGGCACCACCGAAGGAAGCGCTGCCACCGGCACCATGATGCAGATGACGGAAGCAGAAAAGAACGCGACGGCCGATTGGACCGGGCCCATCGCCGACGCGCTGTTTACCGATCAGTCGAAGATGACGCTGCGCAGCGAACAGGAAATCAGAACCAACTGGGCAAACCTTTCGGCCGAGCAGCAAAACCAGATCAAGGAAGACTGCAACACCGTCGAGACCGCAGCGGCCGGTACTGACACCACGACTGGCACGACGACCGGCACGACCACGCCTTCGGGTGACACGACTGCCAGCACGACCACCGGCACGACGACCGGCGGAACCGCAGGCACGACCTCGGGCGAGACCACCGCAAGCACCACGACCGGAACGACCTCGGGTACGGCCGGCACAGCGACAGGTGCAGGGGGCGTAATGTCAGTCGCGCAACTTTGCAACATCGTCAAGAACATGTAGTTCGACGGTCAGGCGTTGCGGGAGCCGATACGGCTCCCGCAACAGTGCTGCGGGTCGAGGGGGCCGGATTCCCCTTGCCCGGTTGGACACGGGCGAAAAGCAGAGCGGCCCCGGCAGCGTATGATTATTTTTCCCCGAACTCAGTCAGTCGTGATCCCAAGCAATCCGATTCCCTCCCCTCCACCAGAAGATCGAGATCGAGCGAGGAACGCTGGCCAAGATCATCGCCATGTTTTGATAGGAAAGTTGCGGCGGCCGAGCGCCCTTCGTCGCGCAGCAGGGTCAGGAAAGGCCATTCGGCGTTGAGTTTCGAGGAATATCCAAGCTTCAGCATGATGTCGCCTGCAATGCGATGCATGCGCATCGATGCCCAGCGTGCCCCCTCTTTGTCGGTCGGCTGCGCCATCCGGCGCAAGAGGCCCATCATCCTGAGCTCCTTCAACAGAACGGCATTGAAGGAGACCTCGTTGACGCGGTTGAGAATCTCGCGCGCCGACCGCGGCGTCCCCGGGCGCTCGACCGGATTGATCTGGACGAGGATCGTGTCTTCGGCAGCGCAATCGAGAATGAGCGGCGTCAGGGTGGGATTGCCGGCATAGCCGCCATCCCAATAGGCGTCGCCGTCAATTTCAACCGCCTGGAACAATGTCGGCAGGCACGCGGAAGCAAGCAGCACATCAGGCGTCAGGTCGCCGTTGCGAAAGACCCGGCCGCGGCCGGTGCGCACGTTCGTTGCCGTGATGAAGAGCCTTATCGGGCTCTCCACCAATTGTGCAAAATCGATCGTCTCATCAAGAATGGCGCGAAGCGGATTGGCGCCGCCTGGGTTTAGGTCGTAAGGCGAAATCAACCGGGCCGCCAAGTCCATGGCGAGGAACAACGGCGAATTGTCGAGCGTCCAGCGACCGAGCAGGACGTCGAGCGGGCTACGCCGGAATGGACTGAAGCGAGCCGCTTCCGACACCTTTCTCCAGAAGCGCTCGAGAGCCGCCCGCGCTTCCGCCGCGCCGCCCCGAGCATGCCCATGGGCCAGCACCGTCGCATTCATCGCGCCTGCCGAGGTGCCGGAAATGCCCTCGAGCTGTAACCACGGCTCCTCCAGCAGCCGGTCGAGCACGCCCCAGGTGAACGCGCCGTGTGCTCCGCCTCCCTGCAGCGCCAAATCTACCTTCACGCGATCACGGCGCCGGATTCCACGCACTGCATCCATGGTGTCACCCGCTCGAGCATGTCTACTCACAGTTGCAATATACACGTTGTGCTTCGCGGAGGAACCCTGTATGCCATGAACTAATACTTTTGGGCGACTTTTCGCCGATGTGACCGCTCGTTTACGATCTCGCGCAATGTTTGAGCAGGGGCACCCATTGTGCCGCCGCACGCGCAATCATCGGCTCGGGACTCTTGCGAGAGCGCTCCAGGAGGAGGCAAGCATGATGCAGAACCAGTCTGACGATCGCCTCGCAAGGGAACGGGACTTCCACAATGATCGCTTCGGCGCGGTGGAAGCACGGAAGGAGGATACCTTCTATTTTGCCGCGGAGGCGGCTGTCGTGGCGTACTGGAAGCTTGTCCGGCAGACGACCGCAGGCAAGGACGTACTGGAATATGGCTGCTCTAACGGCCAAAGCAGCATGCGCTTGGCCCCATCGGCGAAACACATCAGCGGCATCGACATTTCGGACGTGGCGATCGCCCAAGCTAAGGCCGAAGCCGCGCGCAGGTCGATCTCCAATGTCAGCTTCAGCGTCGGCAATGCCGAGAAGATGGATTTTCCGCCGGCTAGTTTCGACGTGGTCTTCGGCAGCGGCATCCTGCACCATCTGAATCTTGAGGAAGCGCTCACGGAAATACGGCGGGTGCTGCGTCCCTCGGGCCGCGCGATCTTCTTTGAGCCCCTCGGGCACAATCCGGCGATCAATCTTTATCGGCGCAGGACGCCCGAAGCACGAACGGTCGATGAGCATCCCCTGCTGAAGTCCGATTTCAGCATCGTAGGTCAGCATTTTTCGAGGTACGACTTGCAGTTCTTCGGATTGTCGACGCTCGCCTCGCTTCCATTCCGGACATTGGCCGCCGGACGGGCGATCCGGGCTGTCGGGGAGCGCGTAGATAATCTGCTCCTGAAAATTCCAGGGCTTAAGTGGCAAGCCTGGATCGTGGTCATGGTGCTGGAGGCTTGACGCTCATCCTCAAAGGAGGCAGCTCCCATCCGCTCCGGTGTGGCCGGCTGTTTCGTCTCGCACCGGCGCTACCGACCGCGGTATACCAGCTCGGCCGATGCCGTTGCCGAAAGCCGTTCCGTTTCCCGCGTCAGATGTTCGCGCAACGGCGATCGAATGCAGACCGGATCCGTCGCGCGCGCATCGCCGGCAAGTGCCATCGCCTGGCAACGGCAGCCGCCGAAATCCACTTTCTTGTGCTCACAGCTCCGGCAAGGTTCCGGCATCCAACCCTCGCCCCGATAGGCGTTGAACGCCTCGCCTTCGTACCAGATCTCGGCGAGCGAACGATCGCGCACGGTCTCGAAGGAGAGGCCGGGGATGGTCTCGGCGGCGTGGCACGGCAGCACCCGTCCCGACGGCGTGACGTTGAGACCCACCCTGCCCCAGCCGCCCATGCAGGCCTTCGGGTAGCTGGAGTAATAATCGGCCGGCACATAGTCGATCACCAGCACGCCCTGATATTTTACGCGTGCCTCCGCGACGATTTCCGTCGCACGTTCGACCTGCTCGCGTGTCGGCATCAGCGCCGCCTTGTTGCGCTCCGCCCAACCGTGGAACTGCACCGTGGCCACTTCGATGCGGCGGGCCTTCAATCGAATTGCCAGATCGATCATGGCGTCGATCTCGGACATGTTCTGCCTGTGGCAGACGGCATTTAAGGTCAGCGGGATCCCGGCGTCGGTCGTCCAGCGGGCGACGGCGATCTTCCGTTCATAACCGCCTTTGTATCCGCCGATCCGGTCGGCGCCTTCCGGGGAAACGCCTTGAATGGAGAGCTGAATGTGGTCGAGGCCCACATCCGCCAGGCTATTGATCCTGGCCTCCGTCAAACCGACGCCGGAAGTGATCAGATTGGAATAGAGCCCGAAAGATACTGCCGCTTGCGTCAGTTCGACCAGATCCCGTCGTGCGGCAGGCTCGCCGCCGGATAGATGCAGATGAAGCACGCCGAGATGGGCCGCCTGCTCGAACACGCCGATCCATTCCTCGGTCGCAAGCTCCTCGTTCGCCTTCGTCAGGTCGATCGGGTTCGAACAGTAGGGGCAGGCGAGCGGACAGCGGTGCGTCAGCTCCGCCAGCATCGCCATGGGCGGCAGCGGTCGCGAACGGGTGCTGGGGGCACCCACGGAAGCGGTTACGGCATCGCTCATTCGACGAACTCCAGCATGCGGCGAATGGAAAGCTCGCGGACAAAAGCCTCGATGTCATTGGCGATCTCCGCGACCGGGGCCTCGAATTCCGCGGCAAAGTCGGCGGCGATCCGCGCAAGCGTTCGCTCGCCATCAAGCGCCCGCACGATCCGAACCGCGATCTCATCGAGTGCCATCGCCCGCTCCGGCGCCAAAAGCACCACATGGCCCCGAACCGGATCCTCGCGGAGCTTGACGCCGCGCGCCAGCTTGACGACGCTCGAGCCGGAAATCAGCGGCGCCTGGGCAGTCATTCCGCAGCCTCCTTCGCTGTCGGCTCGCGGACGACCCCCTCGCGCCCATCCCAAGCCCCCGGGGGAATGCGGCCGGGGACGACATAGGCGGAGTAAAGCGCATCGAGTTGGGCCCAAAGGACGTCCGTCTTGAAGGTGAGCGCGGCGGCAGCGGCGTCCTGTTTCTCCCGCGTGTCGGCGTGATCGAGGACAAAGGCGAGGCCGAACTCGACATCACGCGGCGCCTCGGTCAGCCGTTGGCGGAAATAGGCGAGCGCCGCGTCGTCGGCGAAGGCATAGTGCTCCAAAAGCCCTGTGATGCGTTCCGAGTGGATCCTCGGCGCAAAAAGCTCTGTCAGCGAGGAGGCCACCGCCTCGATGAGCGGCCTCTCGCGCACGAACCCCACATAGGCGTCGACGGCAAAGCGGGTCGCAGGGAGCACGCCGCCTGTCGAAGCGACGTAGCCGGGATCGAGGCCGACGGCCTCGGCGAGGCGCAACCAGCGTCGGATCCCGCCGCCCTCGTCGATGCCGCCGTCATGGTCCTCGATGCGGGAGCGCCAGGCGCGGCGCATTTGCGGATCATCGCAACGGGATAGAAAGGCGGCGTCCTTCATCGGGATCCGGCTTTGGTAATAATAACGATTGATAACCCAGGCGCGGACTTGCGTCGTCGTGCAGCGACCGCCATGCAGCATCACGTGGAAGGGATGCTTGTCGTGATAGCGCTGATTGCCGATCTCCAGAAGGCGCGCATGGAAGGCCTCTCTGTCCGTTGTCGTCTTGTCGACTGCCGTCGTCAAAGTCTCACCTCCATGCCATCGAAACCGACTTCGAAACCCCGGCCCTCGACGCTCTCGCGCTCGGCTCCGGCCCGCCAGATCGGGTTCGTGTTGTTGATGTGGACATAGATCTTTCTGGGGATGTCGAGGCCGCCGAGCGCGTCGAGGCTGCCACCTTCCCCGGCAATCGGCATGTGGCCCATGCGGCGGCCGGTCTTGTGTCCGGTACCGGTCACGATCATCTCGTCGTCGCTGAAGAGTGTGCCGTCGAAGAACACCGCGTCGGCATCGCGCAAACGCGCGGCGAGGGCGTCGTTCAGCATGCCGCAGCCTGGGATATAGTAAACGCGTCTGGAGCCGGCTCGCAGCTCTACTCCCACTGTGTTTTCGCTCTCGATATTGAGATCCGGTTCGCCGCTTTCGAGGAAGAGCGGAACCTTGCCGGGGACTGCGAAGAGCCGCGCCTCAAGACTCGGCAGCGGAGAGAAAGGCTCCTCGATCGCGACCGTTCTCCTTGCAACCAGTTTCGCATCGAGAACGCCGAAGACTGAATTCTCGGCAATGATCCGGCCGACTGCGCCGGTCGAAAACAGGGTAAACGGCTGTTTTTCCCGCAGCACGAGCAGTCCGGCGAGGTGATCGATGTCGCCATTGGTCAGCACAACGCTGCTGATTGGGCTGTGACGCAGGCGGCGCGGCTGCAGGGGACGATTGGCCTGGATTTGCTGGCGGATATCCGGAGAGGCGTTGAAAACGGCCCAAGTCTCGCCATCCACGCTCGCCGCGAGCGACGATTGGGTTTGCGGCCGCAGCGAGGACGCCTGATCGCGGGCCAATGCGCAGTTCAGGCAACCGCAATTCCACTGCGGGAGGCCGCCGCCGGCGGCGGCCCCCAAAACGATGACACGAAGATCGGACTTTTGCTTCACCGGTATACCTAATGAGTTCTGAGCCGACCGCCGTGGTGCTGGGCGTCAGAAGAGGATCGGTTCATCCCCGTCCGCGGGAGCGTAGCGGGTGATTTCCATCGCGCAGCTGACTTCGATGAATTTCGGTTTATGCCAGGACATGTCTCCTCCATTGGTCCAGACGGGTGTGTCCACCCCTGAGTTGCCGGCGCCCTTGCAAACCGGTCGGACACTTGAACAAGCTTCGCCCAGAAGAGCGCTGCTTGGGTGAAAGCCGGAGCGGCTTTCGCCACCCGGCATGGCCCGGCGTCGCCGTCGCCGGGTTTCCCGCAATCTGCATCGTCGCCGCGCCGGATGGCCTGGTCGGACGGACCTCGCTCTTCAACTGCCCGGCAGACGTTACGCAAATCTTCCTCTGCGCAAAATGGTATCAACCGCCCAGGGGCCCGGCAATTAAGACCAAGGTGTCGGTCGACACTGGATTCGTACGCAATGGACCGGTGAGAAGCGGGCGGAACGCCGTTATCTCGGCCGCAGGATTTGACGGAGAGCTTCCCGGCCTAGCCGAACGCGTTAGCCGGATAGGGTTTGCTGACGACCGGCAGATAGCGCGCGCCCGATGCCAGCAGGAACCGCTCGAAAGCCTGCATCGCCGGAGTCGTAGCTCGGTCTGAGCGCGATACGCTGAACCATTGCCTGCGGATTGGCGTATCGACGACGTCGAGAATGACAAGCCGGCCGAGCTTCACCTCCTGCTCGATGGTGTGGGCCGAAATGAACGCAATCCCCAGACCGGCGATGACGGCCTGCTTGATCGTCTCGTTGGAGGCGATCTCCGTGCCGACTTCCTCGAGCTTGTGGGGCGTATCGCTGAGGAATATCTCGAGGGAGATACGGGTCCCCGATCCTTTTTCACGCACCAGGAACTGTTCCTGCGCAATGCGCTCCCGTGAGATCTCCAGCACGCCGGCGAGCGGGTGGCCGGCGGGGGCGATGAAGACCAGCGGATGATCGCCGAACACCTGCGCGCGCACCTCGAAGTCACGTGGCGGCCGTCCCATCAGCGCCATATCGATCTCGTGATCCCTGAGCTTGGCGATGATCTCGGCACGGTTGCCGATGAAGAGGTTGACCTCGATCGCGGGGACCTGATCGCGAAAGGCGGCAATCAGCTGCGGTGCGAAATATTTGCCGGTCGAGACGACGCCGAGGCGCAATCGCCCGGTTCGCAAGCCTTTGAGGGCGCCGATCGCATCCTCAAGACCGGCCAGACTCTCCTCGACCGCCCTCGCCGCCTGGAGGAAGGCAAGACCATATGCCGTCGGCACCATGCCGCTGCGCGTCCTGTCGAACAACGAGACACCGGCATCCCGTTCGAGCTGCTGAATCTGCAGGGTTAGCGCCGGACCGGTCAGGCCCAGGGCTTCGGCCGCAAGGTTGATTTTGCCCAGCCGACAGATGGCTTCAACGGTGCGAAGTTGGCGAAAGGTCACATGGCGCATGCTCCCAGCGTAAATATTTCTAATGCGGCAAGTCAATTGAATAAATTTTACAAACTCCCTGTTTGCGCCATCCTTGCCCGGACATCCGGTGGAGGAGACATCATGTCAGGCGCGACTCTCGAGGCTTACCTCGCCTCATACACGGCCAACGGCGACGATCTCGCACGGGACGTGGCGGCAGTGATCCAGAGGCTGGCTAAGGCGGCCCTCGAGATACGGAAGCTCGTCGGCCAGGGAGCGCTCGGCGCGGCCAACGCCAGCCGCGGTACGAGCAATGCCGACGGCGATCTGCGAAAGAACCTGGACATCCTCAGTGACGATTTGTTCCTGTCGTGTCTGCAGGGAGCACCGGTGGCATGCTACGCCTCGGAAGAGCTGGAAAAGCCTGTCCTGCTCGAGCCGAGTGCGCGCCTTGCGGTTGCGATGGATCCGCTCGACGGATCGTCCAACATCGATGCCAACATCTCGGTAGGCACGATCTTTTCCGTCCTGCCCGCGCTCAAGGGACCGGACGTGGACCCAACGCAGTCCTTTCTCCAGCCCGGCAACCGGCAGTTGGCGGCCGGCTTCTTTCTTTACGGTCCGCAAACCGCTTTGGTGCTGTCGCTCGGCAAGGGCACGGAGATTTTCATCTTCTCCAGTCGGCTCGGATGCTTCGTTGAGGCTTGCAAGTCGGTCAGCATCCCGGAGCGCACCAGCGAGTTCGCCATCAACATGTCGAACTATCGGCATTGGGAAGAAGCGATCCGGCTCTATGTCGACGATTGCCTGGCAGGCTCGGACGGCCCGCGCGAGCGGGACTTCAACATGCGATGGATCGCCTCTCTGGTCGCCGAGGCCTTTCGGATCCTTTGCCGCGGCGGCATTTTCCTGTACCCCGCGGACGGCCGCAAAGGCTATCACCAGGGAAGACTCCGGCTGGTCTACGAGGCCAATCCGATCGCCTTCCTCGTCGAGAATGCGGGCGGTGCGGCGACGAGCTGCGTGACGCGCATTCTCGACCTCATACCGGAAAACCTGCACCAGCGCGTGCCTCTGGCTTTCGGTTCGCGCCGCGAGGTGGCGCGCGTCGCCCGCTACCACGTCGATCCCAACATGATCGGCGAACGCGCACCGCTTTTCGGCAAGCGCGGTCTGTTTCGGGCGTGAGGAGGAAAGCATGTCAGCCAAACACCCGATCATCTCAATCACCGGCTCCTCCGGCGCAGGCACCACGACGGTCAAGGACACATTCGAGAAGATCTTCAAACGCGAGAACATCCGCGCATCCTTCATCGAAGGGGATGCCTTCCACCGTTACGACCGGGAAAGCATGCGCCGCAAGATAGCCGAGGAAAAAGCCAGGGGCGTCGATTTCACCCATTTTTCCGCCGAGGCGAACGAACTGGAAATCCTCGAAAGCGTCTTTGCCGAATATGGCAGGCGCGGAATCGGGCGTACGCGCCACTACGTGCATGACGACACCGAGGCCCGGATATATGGCGCAGAACCCGGCACATTTACGGACTGGGAGGAGTTCGGCGACAGCGATCTCCTGTTCTACGAGGGGCTGCATGGCTGCGCCGTCACCGACACCGTCAATCTCGCCCAACATTGCGATCTGAAGATCGGCGTCGTTCCGGTGATCAACCTTGAATGGATCCAGAAGATCCATCGCGACAAGGCGACGCGCGGCTACTCCACCGAGGCCGTGACCGACACCATCCTGCGCCGCATGCCCGACTACGTGCATTACATCTGCCCGCAGTTTTCGCTGACGGACATCAACTTCCAGCGCGTGCCGATCGTCGACACGTCCAATCCCTTCATCGCCCGCTGGATACCGACGCACGCCGAATCCATTCTGGTCATCCGTTTCGCCAAACCGCAAAGCATCGATTTTCCGTATCTCTTGTCGATGCTCCACAACAGCTTCATGTCGCGCGCCAATTCCATCGTGGTGCCGGGCGACAAGCTCGATCTCGCCATGCAGCTCATCTTCACGCCGCTCATCCACAAGCTGCTCGAGCGCAAACACCGTATGTCGTGAGGAGGTCACCATGAATGTTTCGCAGCAGATCGAGACCCGTACCGCCGCATCGGAACGCAACATGGCCAATGCCATCCGGTTTCTTGCCATGGATGCCGTGCAGAAGGCGAATTCAGGCCACCCCGGCATGCCGATGGGCATGGCCGACGCAGTAACGGTTCTCTTCAACCGCTTCATCAAGATCGATCCCTCGCTGCCTGACTGGCCGGATCGCGACCGTTTCGTGCTATCGGCCGGCCATGGCTCGATGCTGCTCTACGCCATCCATCACCTGATCGGCTTTGCCGATATGCCGATGGCTGAGCTCACGGCCTTCCGGCAACTCGGCTCGAAGACGGCCGGCCATCCCGAATACGGCCATACCCTCGGCATCGAGACCACTACCGGACCGCTCGGCCAGGGGATTGCCACCGCCGTCGGCATGGCGATCGCCGAACAGATGATGGCCGCCCGCTTCAGCAGCGCGCTCTGCAATCACTTCACCTACGTGGTTGCCGGCGACGGTTGTCTGCAGGAGGGCATAAGTCACGAGGCGATCGACCTCGCCGGACATCTGAAGCTCCGCAAGCTGGTCGTGCTCTGGGACGACAATGGAATATCGATCGACGGGTCGACCGATCTCTCGACGTCGATGAACCAGCTTGCACGGTTCCGCGCCGCCGGCTGGAATGCGCAAAGCGTCGATGGCCACGATCCCGAGGCGGTGGCCAAGGCGATCGCGCGGGCGCAGCGGACCCGCAAGCCGTCGCTCATTGCCTGCCGCACCCGGATCGGCAAGGGGGCGGCCACGATGGAAGGCTCGCACAAGACCCACGGCGCGGCGCTCGGTGACAAGGAGATCGCCGCGACACGCGAAAAGCTTGGCTGGCCCCATCCGCCTTTCTTCGTCTCGCCCGAGATCAAGACCGCCTGGGAGGGGGTGGCGATGCGCGGCCGCATGGCTCGCGAGGCATGGGAAATCCGCCTCGACGCGTCGCGCTCAAAGAAACGCTACCAACAGATCGTCGGAAGACAGCTCGACGGCGAAATCGCCGAGCCGCTGGCAAAATTCCGAGCGGCGCATCGCAAGAGAGCTACCAAGGTCGCGACACGGCAGGCCTCGCAGATGGTGCTGGAGGTCGTCAATGGAGCGACGGATTTGACGATTGGCGGCTCCGCCGATCTGACCGGCTCCAACCTGACGATGACGTCTCAGACGAAGGCCATCGGGCCAGGCGATTTCAAAGGCCGCTACCTGCATTACGGTATCCGCGAGCATGGCATGGGGGCCGCCATGAACGGTATTGCCCTGCATGGCGGCTTCGTCCCCTATGGCGGCACCTTTCTGGCATTTTCCGACTATGCTCGCGGCGCGATGCGGCTCTCGGCCCTGATGGGACTGCCCGTCATCTATGTGCTGACCCACGATTCCATTGGCCTCGGCGAGGACGGGCCGACCCACCAACCGGTCGAGCATCTAGCCATGCTGCGCGCCACTCCCAACCTCAACGTCTTTCGCCCCGCCGACATCATCGAGACGGCAGAATGCTGGGAAATCGCGCTTGGCGAGAAGAAGACGCCGAGCGTCCTCGCTCTTTCGCGCCAGGCCCTGCCGATGCTGCGCCACACGGACGGGGACGAGAATTTGTCGGCGCGCGGTGCTTATGTCCTGAAGGAGGCGCGCGGATGCCGCCACATCACGCTTCTCGCCACCGGATCCGAGGTCGAGATCGCCGTCGCTGCTGCCGAACGCCTGCAGGCCGACAAAGGCATAGAGGCGGCGGTCGTCTCCATGCCCTGCTGGGAGAAATTCGAGGCCCAGGAGCCATCGTATCAGATGGAGGTCCTCGGAGATGCGCCGCGGTTGGCCGTCGAAGCGGCCGGCCGCCTCGGCTGGGACCGCTGGATGGGGCCGGACAGCGCCTTCGTCGGTATGACCGGCTTTGGGGCCTCGGCACCCGCTGGAGACCTGTACCGCCATTTCGGCATCACCGCCGATCATGTCGTCGCCGAAGCTTTGAAGCTCCTCGGCCGCGTGGGTCGAGAGAAGCCGCTTACGGCCAGCCAACAGACGGGCACAGATATCGTCCGAACATCGCAGGAGACTTGAACAAATGGCACGTATCACGCTCCGCCAATTGCTCGATCATGCCGCCGAACGCGCCTATGGCGTGCCGGCATTCAATATCAACAACATGGAACAAGGGCTGGCGATCATGGAAGCGGCCCGCGCCTGCGATGCGCCTGTGATCCTGCAGGTCTCGCGCGGCGCCCGCACCTATGCCAACGACATCATGCTCGCCAAGATGATGGAAGCGCTTGAAGCGATGTATCCCGACATCCCGATCTGCATCCATCAGGATCACGGCAACAACGTCGCGACCTGCCTCACGGCGATCAAGCACGGCTTCACCTCGGTGATGATGGACGGCTCGTTGAAGGAGGATGCGAAGACCCCTGCCGACTACGCCTATAACGTCGCAATCACTGCGGAAGTCAGTCGCCTCGCCCATACCGTCGGCGCCTCGGTCGAGGGTGAGCTCGGCTGCCTCGGATCGCTGGAAACCGGGTATGGTGAAGCCGAGGACGGCCACGGCTTCGAAGGCGCGCTCGACCGATCGCAGCTCCTGACCGACCCGGACGAAGCCGCCCGCTTCGTCGCCGAGACCGGCGTCGATGCGCTCGCCGTCGCCATCGGCACCTCGCACGGCGCCTACAAATTCACCCGCAAGCCGACCGGCGAGGTGCTCGCCATGGACGTGATCGAGAAGATCCATGATCGGCTGCCGGACACCCATATCGTCATGCACGGCTCCTCTTCGGTTCCGCAGGAATGGCGGGACGTCTTCAACGCCCATGGCGGCGAGATGCGGGAGACTTACGGCGTTCCCGTCGAGGAGATCGTGCGAGGCATCCGCTTCGGCGTGCGCAAGGTCAACATCGATACGGATCTGCGGCTCGCCGCAGCCGCTGCCATTCGCCGTGTGGCCGACACGAGCCGCAGCGAATTCGACCCACGCAAATTCCTGACACCCGCCATGGACGCCATGTCGGCCGTCTGCACGGCGCGTTTCGAGGCATTCGGCACCGCCGGCCACGCATCCCGCATCAGGGTCGTGCCGATGGCCGATATGGCCCGCCGCTACGCGAGCGGCTCACTCAAAACACAGACGGCGCGGTCGCAAGCCGCCTGACTCATCCAGAGGAGGAAAGGATACTGTCATGAACGCCGACGCAAAGACAGAGATCAAGGGCAAGGAACGCTACAGGGCCGGCGTGCTCAAATACGCGCAGATGGGCTACTGGAACGGAGACTACGAGCCGAAGGACACCGATCTCATCGCGCTCTTCCGGATCACGCCGCAGGATGGAGTCGACCCGATCGAGGCCGCCGCCGCCGTTGCCGGCGAGAGCTCGACAGCGACCTGGACGGTCGTGTGGACCGATCGCCTGACGGCCTGCGAGCAATACCGCGCCAAGGCCTACCGTGTCGATCCGGTACCCGGAACGCCGGGGCAGTATTTCTGCTATGTCGCCTACGACCTCATCCTGTTCGAGGAAGGATCGATCGCCAATCTGACCGCCTCGGTCATCGGCAACGTCTTCTCGTTCAAGCCGCTGAAAGCGGCAAGACTCGAGGACATGCGTCTGCCCGTCGCCTATGTGAAGACGTTCAAGGGCCCGCCGACCGGCATTGTCGTCGAGCGCGAACGGCTCGACAAGTTCGGCAAACCGCTGCTTGGCGCCACCACCAAACCGAAGCTTGGACTCTCTGGCAAGAACTATGGCCGGGTCGTCTATGAGGGCCTTAAGGGCGGGCTCGACTTCATGAAAGACGACGAGAACATCAATTCGCAGCCCTTCATGCATTGGCGCGACCGCTACCTTTACTGCATGGAGGCGGTCAACCACGCTTCCGCCGTCACCGGCGAGGTCAAGGGGCACTACCTCAACGTCACCGCCGGGACGATGGAGGAGATGTACCGCCGCGCCGAATTCGCCAAGGAACTCGGCTCAGTCATCGTCATGGTGGATCTGATCGTCGGCTGGACGGCTATCCAGTCGATCTCGGAATGGTGCCGGCAGAACGACATGATCTTGCACATGCACCGGGCCGGTCACGGCACTTATACGCGGCAGAAGAACCACGGCATCTCCTTCCGCGTCATCGCCAAATGGCTGCGGCTTGCAGGCGTCGACCACCTGCACGCGGGCACTGCCGTCGGCAAGCTCGAAGGCGATCCCTTGACCGTGCAGGGCTACTACAATGTCTGCCGCGAAATGAAGAACGAGGTCGATCTTCCGCGCGGACTCTTCTTCGAGCAGGACTGGGCCGACATCAAGAAGGTGATGCCGGTGGCCTCAGGCGGCATCCATGCCGGCCAGATGCATCAGCTACTCGATCTTTTCGGCGACGATGTCGTGTTGCAGTTCGGCGGCGGCACGATCGGGCACCCGATGGGCATTCAGGCAGGCGCGACCGCCAACCGGGTGGCGCTGGAAGCCATGGTGCTCGCCCGCAACGAAGGCCGCGATATCGCCCATGAGGGTCCTGAAATCCTGCGCGCGGCGGCCAAGTGGTGCAAGCCGCTGGAAGCGGCCCTCGAGACCTGGGGCAATATCACCTTCAACTATACCCCGACGGACTCATCGGACTTCGTCCCGACCGTAAGCGTCGCCTGACAGACATAGGACTAAGGAGAGACCAGATGCGTATCACCCAAGGATGCTTCTCGTTCCTGCCGGACCTGACGGATGAGCAGATAACGGCACAGGTGGAGTATTGCCTCGCAAAGGGCTGGGCGATCGGCGTCGAACATACCGACGACCCGCATCCCCGCAACACCTATTGGGAAATGTGGGGCAATCCGATGTTTGACCTGAAGGACGCAAAGGGCGTGATGATGGAGCTGGAGGATTGCCGCAAGGCTCATCCACAGGACTACATTCGCCTCAACGCCTTCGATTCCAGCCGCGGTCTGGAGACCGTGACGATGTCCTTCATCGTCAACCGTCCCGACAACGAACCGACGTTACGGATGACCCGGACGGAAAGCCGCGGTCGCAGCCAGCATTATACTTGGGAAACGCAGCAATAGCGCGGAATGAGGAAAAGTGTGCGCGGTTTTCCGCCCGCATTCCGCGCTAACTTCCTAGAATCGATCACGTTTATGACTTTAGCTCGATCCGACCTAAAATCATCGTAATCTAAGAGGAGCGGTCAATGGCGATGCCGAAAGCTCTATTAAACACTGAAAGCCTGCCGACATCGGTCGATCTCGCGGAGGAATATAAGGCTTCCGGCGTTGCCGACATCCTGGACGAGCTCAATCGGGAACTTGTGGGCTTGAAACCCGTGAAGCAACGAATCCGCGAGACGGCCGCTTTGCTGCTGGTCGAGCGGGCCCGCCGTGCCATGGGTCTCAGCCACGAGGCACCGTCGCTGCACATGAGCTTCACCGGCAATCCGGGCACCGGCAAGACCACCGTCGCCTTGCGCATGGCCGATCTCTTGCACCGGCTCGGCTATATCCGCAAGGGGCATCTGGTCTCGGTGACGCGCGACGATCTGGTCGGGCAATACATCGGTCACACCGCTCCGAAAACCAAGGAGGTCCTGAAGAAGGCAATGGGCGGCGTGCTGTTCATCGACGAAGCCTATTATCTCTACCGCCCGGACAACGAGCGCGACTACGGCCAGGAAGCGATCGAAATCCTGCTGCAGGTGATGGAGAACAACCGCGAAGACCTGGTCGTCATTCTCGCCGGCTATGCCGATCGCATGGACCGGTTTTTCGAGAGCAATCCGGGCTTTCGTTCGCGCATCGCCCACCATATCGATTTCCCCGACTATGACGATGGGGAGCTGCTGTCGATCGCCGAGAGCCTGCTCAGCCGGCAGGGATACCACTTCGACGCCAAGGCGAGCGCCGTGATGGGCGACTACATCGCCCGTCGCCGGCGCCAGCCGCATTTCGCCAACGCACGTTCGATCCGCAACGCGCTCGACCGGGCCCGACTGCGACAGGCGAACCGCCTGTTCGAGGAAAGCACCGGACCGGTCGACGCGGAGCAACTGTCGACCATCACCGCGCGGGACATTTCGGCAAGCCGGGTCTTCAGCATGGTCGAGCCCAATCAGGAGATCTCGTCATGAGCCGGAAGACCATCGTAGCCCCTTCGGTTCTCTCGGCGGATTTCTCGCGGCTCGGCGACGAGGTCGAGGACGTCTGTCGGGCCGGTGCCGATTGGATCCACCTTGACGTGATGGATGGCCATTTCGTGCCCAATATCACTTTCGGGCCGCCGGTCATCAAGGCGGTCCGGAACCGGACGGACAAGATCTTCGACTGCCACCTGATGATCGAACCGGCCGACCCTTTCCTTGGCGCCTTCGCCGATGCCGGCTGCGACATCATCACCGTGCATGCCGAAGCGACCACCCACCTCGACCGGTCATTGCAGGCGATCCGCGACCTCGGCTGCAAGGCCGGGGTATCGTTGAACCCCTCGACGCCGGAAACCGTCATCGAATATGTGCTGGAGAGGCTCGACCTGATCCTTTTGATGACGGTCAATCCCGGCTTCGGCGGCCAAGCCTTCATTCCATCCGTCGTCGAGAAGGTGCGGCGTGTGAAGGCGATGATCGGCACGCGCCCTATCCATATCGAGATCGACGGCGGCGTGACGCCCGAGACCGCGCCGCTCGTCGCCCGGGCCGGCGCCGACGTGCTCGTCGCCGGCTCGGCGGTTTTCAGGGGTGGTCGGGAGGCTTACGCCGGCAACATAAGCGCGCTGCGCATCGCGGCGGATGAGCCGGGATCGGCTGTACTCCAGGTCGGCTGAATCCGGCTCTTCGACGAAGATCGGGATCGTGATCAATCACAATTGATCGGTAAGCGGGCGGAATGCGCGTACACTTCCTCATTCCGTTGTTGAAAGGCGAGGTGACGGCGGCATGGCAGCAATCCCACCCCTCTGCGATTTCGGCTGGAAGGCGGTCGACGCCCGACTGCCGGCAACCGACGGCCGAACCTATTCGGTCCTGGACCTTTCGGGTCCCAACGGTCTTGTCGTCACCTTCATCTGCAATCACTGCCCTTACGTGAAAGCGGTCATCGCCCGCATCGTCAGGGACGCGATCGGCCTCGAGGACCACGGCATCGGCTTCGTTGCAATCAACGCCAATGACGCCGAGGCCTATCCGGAGGATTCCTTCGAGAACATGAAGCGTTTCGCGGCGCAGCACGCTCTGCCCTTTCCCTATCTCTACGACGAGAACCAGACCGTCGCGAAAGCCTATGGTGCCGCTTGCACCCCCGACTTCTTCGGCTTCAACAAGGATATGGAACTGCAATATCGCGGTAGACTGGACGCCTCGCGCAAGGAGACCGGCGCCCCAGATCTGAAGCGCGACCTCTATGAGGCCATGGTCATGGTTTCGCAGACCGGCAAAGGCCCGGCCGAACAGCAGCCCTCCATGGGCTGCTCGATCAAATGGAAGGCGTAGCGGACCAAAGTTGAAAAAGCTTCAGACCCCGCCGGTCGGGAGACCTCCCATGAGGGAGGTCAACAACTGGCGGAGTCCGAGGGAGGAGACGATAGGTCTCCGATGCGCGTGCGACACGGCGCGCGCGACGCGTCACGCTGGCAGGGCGCCGGTCTGTTTGGCTATATGGGTGGCGATCGCATCCATCAGCGCCGGAGACAAGCAATCATAGGGCGGGAGCCCGAGCTCCGTCAGCCGAGCTCGTATTTCCGGCATTCTTTCGGGATTGACCCCGCTTTCGATAACGGAGGAGACGAAGGCGGCGAATTGCGGCGGTGACCAACCGGTTTCGTCACTGAGCTCGGTATGAACGAAATCGAGGCCATAGAAGGGGTGCTTGGTGTTCTCGATCCGACCATACATATGCGTGCCGCAATCCCTGCAGGCGTACCGCTGGATCGTTGCGCTCGGATCGACGATCTGCAGTCTTTCGGAACCAGAGGTGACAGTCACGTTGTCGCGGCCGACAACGGCGATCTGCGAGAAGACCGCGCCCTCCGGCTTCCAGCATTTGGTGCAGCCGCAGGCATGGTTGTGCGCTGTCTGGGAACTGATCTGAACGGTCACCGGATTGGTGGCACACTTGCATTTGAGCGTGCCGCCTTGAAAGCCCGGACCGGCGGGCGGAAAGCCATTATCGATGGACGGATGCAGCTTCAGCATTGGTTCCTCCTCGGCTTTGGACATATTTGCCTCTTTCATCCGCCAATAGGATCGAGGCAAATACCGACCGCGGCAACATAGCGGAAAGTGTCGGTTTTCAACGGCGACGCGATTGCGATCGGCCCATACCTACCCCTTCGAACGGAGCATGGCGCGGGCCGGATCATAGCCCCAGAGGGCGGCCAGCATGAACAGGACGAATGAGGCGCTGACCCAGACGAGCGCGGTCAGATTGAGCTCGCCATAGAGTGCAAAACGTATCAGTTCGACCGCGTAGGTGAACGGATTCAAGGCGCAGATGTCGCGCAAGAGCGACGAGCTTTCCGCCATTTTCCAGAGCGGATAGAGCGCCGAGGAGAGGAAGAACATCGGAAAAATCACGAAATTCATCACGCCGGCGAAATTCTCGAGCTGACGGACGGTGGAGGAGATCAGCAGCCCCAGGGCGCCGAGCATCAATCCGCTGGCCAGCAAGGCGGGCACCACCGCGACATAGCCGACGGGCGGCATGGTAATTCCGCTCATCGCCGCGATTGCCAGGAACACCGCGACCTGCAGGATGGATACGACCACGCCGGCGAGGAGCTTGGAGAAGAGCAGCCACCAGCGTGGCAGGGGCGAGGTCAGCAGGAGCCTCATCGAGCCCATTTCGTGATCATAGACGAGGGACAGCGAGGATTGCATGCCGTTGAACAGCTGGATCATCCCGCAGAGCCCCGGAAGGATATAGACCTCGTAGGTGATATAGGTCTGATAGGGCGGAATGATCGACACGCCGAGCACCGCGCGAAAGCCGGCGGCAAAGACGACGAGCCAGACGAGGGGGCGAACGAGTGCCGCCAGGAACCGGCCCCGCTGGCGGACGAAGCGCAGGTTTTCGCGGGTCACGATAGCGGCAAGCGCGACCAGCCATGGCTTCATGCCGGTACCTCCCGTTTCTCGCCCGTCATCGTCAGGAATGCCTTGGCAAGCCCCTGCCCGCCGGGGAGGCCGTCGGCACTGCCATTACTGAGGATCTTCCCACGATGCAGCACGACGGCCTGGTCGTCCGGCCGGATCTCGTCGACCAGATGGGTTGCCCAGAGCACGGCAAGACCGCTCTCCGCCAAAAGATGCACATGGTCGGTGATCGCCTGCCGCGAGGCGGCATCGAGCCCCACCGTCGGTTCGTCGAGCAGCAGGATCTCAGGGCCGTGGATCAGCGCCCGGGCGATCTCCATCCGCCGCCGGTGTCCGCCGTTCAAAGCGCGCACCCGTTCGTCGGCTCGCTCGGCCATGCCGAGCTGCGTCAGCGCCGCTTCGATCGCCGCGGCAGCCGGGCGTCCCGACAAACCATGGAGACCGGCGAAGTAGTTGAGGTTCCGACGCACCGTCATGTCCAGGTCGAGCGTCGGCTGCTGGAACACGACGCCGATGCGGGCAAGCGCCGCACGCGGGTCGCGCGCAATATCGAAGCCGGCCACGCTGATCCGGCCCTCTCCCGTCACGAGCAGTCGGGTCAAGAGAGCGAACAGCGTCGATTTACCCGCCCCGTTCGGCCCGAGCAGCGCACAGAACCGGCCGGCCTTGACGGAAAAACTGACATCGTCGAGCGCCTTGGAGGATCCATAGCTGTAGCTGACATGGCTGATCTCAAGCCCAATCATGACGTCCTTCCCAGGAGGCGTATCTCAGGCTCGCCGGCAGCCCCTGCCAAACTGCTCACTGAATCGAAATCGAAACCTTTTGGCTGTCGCTGGTCGTGTTGGGTATTTTCACCTCGTAGCTGCCCGGCTTTATCGCTACGAAAGAAAGGGTCGCCGTCCCCGCCTCGTCGAATTCGAGGCTGTCGATCGCCATCGGTCGGACCTCTATGCCATTGATAACGATCTCGTTCATCCAGATCGCATGGAAGAACGGCGCACCGGTGATTGCCAGCTCTGCCGATCCGTCAGCGGTGATGCGCATTTCGTAATAGGCGCCGGACTGCAATGTGACGTCCCCCTTGCCAAGCGGCTTGCCGGAGGCGAGCGTGATCTCGATCGGCTCGCCGCGGTTGCATTTGGCGAGCAGTCCGGCAAAGCCGAGTTCGGCACAGAGTGGTGCCGCAGCGACCGGGTCTGCCAGAAAGAGCGCGACGAAGGCCGCGCAGATCAGTTTGTGCATGACGAATTCCTCCCAGTCCTGTTGCACGCGTGCGTCTCAATCTGGGGTGACCACCACCCCCCAGGGTTGCTCGCCGACCTGGACCGAGCGGATCACCTTTTCCGCTTTGACGTCGATGATGCTGACGTCGTTGGAATTGCCATTCGTGGTGATCAAAAATTCCTCGTTTGGCGTGAAGGCCATCTGCCAGACCCGCTGCCCGACAAGGAGATAATCGAGAACCTCGTCCGTTGCCGCGTCGATCACCGCGACGCGGTTGGCGGGGCCGAGCGCCACGAAAATGCGCGAGCCGTCCCTGGTCGCCTTGACGCCGACCGGTTGCAGCCATTCCGGCAGAATCCCCGGCACGGCGAAGCTGATCTTCTTGGCGATCGTCGGCTCGGTCGCCGACATGTCGATCACCGAAACGGTGCCGCCGATCTCGGAGCTGACGTAAAGCTTTTTGCCGTCGGAGGTGAATTCGGCATAGCGCGGCCGCTGGTCGACGAGCACGTTGTGCACGATCTTGTAGCTCGAAGCGTCGATGAAATGCGCCATGTTGGTGGTTTCGGAGGTATTGATGATGGTCTTGGCATCCGGGCTGACCGCAACGCCTTCCGGTTCGACGCCGACGGGCACCTCGGCGAGCACCTGGCGTGTCCTGACGTCGACGACGGTCACCAGATTGTCGTCCTCATTGGCGATGTAGAGGGGGTTGCCCGACGGGTCGAGCGCGAAAAGCTCCGGGTCCGGACCCGACGGCAGCGTATGCAATTCCTTGTAAGTCTCGGCATCGAAGACCCGTACGGTATCGTCGTCCGAGGCGCAGACATAAAGTTCCTTGCCATCCGGACTGATGGTGATGCCGCGCGGCCGGTTGCCGGCCGGAAATGTCGTGATGACCTCCCAGCTTTGGCTATCGAGCACCGTCACGCTATTGCCGCGTTCATTGGTGACGAAAACCTTGTTGGCAAAGGCGGGAGCGGCAAACAGCAGAGCGGCTGGCAGTAGCGCCAATGCAAATCTTGCCATTCTATCCTCCAAAGGCTTGGCAGGCTGTTTCAGGCGCATCGATGCCCAGAGTGTCGAGCGGCGAATGTTGGTGCAGGTAGCCGTCCTGCGGTGACACGGAAACCGTCACCCGACCGTCCGTCAAAAGGATCGGCTGGCGCAGCTGTCCGTTCCAGGAGCGGAAGGTCAGCTTCTGGCCCTTGAACGCGGCGAGTTCGAATTCTGCCGAAAGCGCATAGGCCCTGACGCTCGCCGGATCCGCCTTGCCCGACCGCGTCACCGCTTCGCCGATCACGCGCATTGCAAGCCAGGCCTGGTAATCCTCCTCGCGCATGTTGCGCCCGGCAAGTTTCTCGAAGCGGCCTTGGAACTGCGTGGCGCCCCAGGCTTCATGGGCGGCATGCCAGGACACCGGGCGAAGGCCCGCGGATCCTGCAACGGGTCGCGGATCCCAGCTGTGATAAGGCAGGTAAGGCGCGAAGACGCCCGCCTCGTCGGCCGCGACGATCACGTCATGATCCTCGGCCTCCTGGGTAAAGACAGGGATCTGTTTCTGCACCATGACATGGCCGGTGTCGGTGCGCCTGGCGCCGCCGGTGTCTTCGAATTCGCGTTCCTCGACGATCTCCGCGCCGAACTTGGCGGCGGATTTGCGATAGCTGTCGGCCAGCAGCCTGTCTTCGGGATGCGAGCCGTGGATCAGCAGGACACGCGTCCATTTCTTCCACATGAGAAACTGGACGATGCTGTCGCTGAGCATGGATCGGCTCGGCGAGACATGCAGCACATTGGGCCGACAATCGGCATCGCGCAGCGCCTCGTCGCGAGCGCCAGCGTTGAAGAGCAGCACATCGGGGCCGGCCCTCTCAGCCAGCGCCTTCAGAATGTCGCCTTCGGCGACGACCGCGACGAGGCCGATGCCTTCGGCCTTCAATGCTTCCAGGGCCGAAACCGCTTCAGCCGGCACGACCGCCAAAGTCTTCAGCGTATAGTCGATACCCGTGAAGGCGCCGGTCGTTCGATTGTCCTCGTTCCCCAACATGGCACCGGCAAACCCCAGATCGGCAGGTGGCGCGTCGAGCCGCGAAATCGGCGGGCCGACGACGCGATCCACCCGCAGCACGGCCGTCTTCACCTCCGCCGCCCGCCCGACCGACATGGCAAGCATCGCCAGCCAAAAAACGGCAAGCGTAAGCGATACTTTGGACATTGCCGGAACGACCTCCCAATCTTCCGTGACACTCCCGAGGTGGAGACTAACAGCGCCATTTGCATCGCAGAACCGAGACTTATGGAGCGTAGTTTAGCAAAGCGCGTACGCTCGGTCGGGCCTCAGCCCGCCGCCCCACCACGAACCAGGCATCGGCAGGACAGGAAAGGAGGGCCGCCAAAGGATCAATGCTGCGCCTCGAGCGGTCCCGTTCCCATATCGTTAAGGAGCGGCACGCCCGCTTCCCTAAGGATGGCGTCGATCTCGGCCTGGTTCCGGCGGATCAGTGAATTCAGCTTCCGCTCCCATACCTTTTCGCCCTGCCGAACGCCCATGGTGATGCGGTAGAAGAGCCTCGGCGGCGTCGGCTCCGATAAAAGCGGCGTCACTTTCAGGCTTGGATGGCTCGCCTTGACCAGCGGTGCGCCGATCGGACCCCAGAGAACCGCCGCATCGATCGCACCCACTTCCAGATCGGCCAGCATCTCGTCGGCTGGATCCTCGTAGCGCCGATCGACCATCAGATGATAGCCCTTGGCCTTGGGCATGAGCCCGTTTCTTGCCAAATGCGTCGCCGGCGGGGTGCCCGCGACGATGCCGACCCGCTTGTCCTTGAGACGAGGGTCGGCAAGCGTCGTGACCCCGGCCAGCGGACCGTTCGAGGCGACGATCAGCACATAGGCGGAGGTATAGTAGTGGTTGGTATTCAATACCAGTTCGTCGCCCTGCGCATAGCCGATGACCACATCGCAGTCGTTCGCCTGAAGGGTCTTGCGAATGAAGCCGGTCGCCATCGGAAACCACGTGTACTCCAGCGGCAATCCGAGCCTGGACGCCATCAGCACGGCGATCTTGTTCTCGAATCCGGCACCCGAGCGATCCGACATCGGCAGATTGGCCGGGTCGGCACAGACCCGGAATGCCGTTTTTGATACGAGGTCCGAGGTCTGGGCGAGCGCCGGGGTACCGGCGCAGGCCAGCAGCAGAATGCCGCCCGCTGCCCGTATGTTAGTTATGGCCGAGACAAGAGCTTTCAGCATCCCGGATTGCATCCGATTTCGCCTCCTTCTTGGCCGGGCGCCCCCGCGGCAATTCGCCGGATCCGCGCGCCTTCAGATAGACATAGATGTCGTCGAGATAACACATCACGTTGGCGTTCTCGCCAAAGGCCGGCATTACCGAGTTCTCGGCCGCGCTCACCCTCTTGCGCCCGTTCGTGACGACATCGACAAAGGCGTAGTAGTCCATTTCTACCGCTGACTTTTTCAAGGCCGGCGCATAGCTCGAACCCTCGCCCTCCGGACCATGACAGACATGACATTCCGAGTGGTAGCGGCGAAAGCCGGAATAGGTCAGCCAGTCGACCGTGCCGTCCTCGGCAATCTTGAAGGTGGGAACGTCGTCGGCGGTGTAGTAGCGCCCGCCTTCTTCGCGGGCGGCCTTGATATTGTCCTTTGGCCCTTGCGCCTCTTCTGCGCCTGCGGCGCCGGCAAAAAGCGTCAACACGGCAAGGATCGTCGGTACGGCATGGGTTCTGCTGGTCATCTTGCGTCCTTTTAGGCGGAGAACGAACGGGCGCAGGTTTCACCGGACCCGCGCCCGTTCCTGAGAGAGGGTTGCCGCTTAATCCGGCAGTTTGAACACGGTGAGCGTGCCGCCAAGCGCGGTGTAGTTGCTAAGCGACGCATAGCCGCCGACCGCTCCGAGACCGTCGTTCGGATTGGTCAGGCCGGCTGCCAGACCGATGCCCGCCCAGCCTCCGACGCCCGAGAGCACGGCGACATACTGCTTGTCCCCATGGGCATAAGTCATCACATTGCCGATCACCCCGGAAGGCGTTTTGAAACGATAGAGTTCCTTGCCTGTCGTGGCGTCGACCGCCTTCAGGTATCCCTCGAGCGTGCCGTAGAAGACCACATCGCCAGCGGTTGCCAGAGCGCCCGACCAGACGGAGAACGGCTCAGGCAGGGACCACTTGATCTTGCCTTCCTTGTTGTCCCAGGCGATGAAGTTGCCCATGCCGCCGTGGCTATCCTTCGGCGGATACATCGACAACGTGGCCCCGACATAGGGCTGGCCAGCGGTGTAGCTCACCCGGAACGGCTCGTAGTCCATGCAGACGTGGTTGGTGGGCACGTAGAAGAGCTCGGTCTTCGGCGAGTAGGCTGCCGGTTGCTGATCCTTGGTGCCGAGCGCCGCCGGGCAGACACCGGTCGTGTTCACGTCTTCGCCGTTCTTCTCCGTCGAATATTCAGCCACGACCTGCGGCCGGCCATACTGGTCCGACTTCGGATCCATGACCACTTCAGTTGCCCAATTGACCGCAGGGTCGTATTTCTCTGCCACCAGCAGTTCGCCGGTGCCACGGTCCATCGTATAGGCGAAGCCGTTACGGTCGAAATGGGTGAGCAGCTTGCGATCCTGGCCATCGATCTGCTGGTCGGTCAGGATCATCTCGTTGACACCGTCATAATCCCATTCGTCGTGCGGCGTCATCTGATAGACCCACTTGGCCATGCCGGTGTCGACGTCACGCGCCCAGATGGTCATCGACCAGCGATTGTCGCCGGGCCGCTGGGTTGGGTTCCAGGTCGAGGGGTTGCCAGACCCGTAATACATCAGGTTCATTTCGGGGTCATAGGCATACCACCCCCAGGTCGTGCCGCCGCCGATCTTCCACTGGTCGCCTTCCCAGGTGGTGAGGCCTGAATCCTTGCCGACCGGCTTGCCCAGATGGGTGGTTTTCTCCGGGTCCATCAACGTATCGCTGTCCGGCCCCATGGAGTAACCACGCCACAGGAGCTTGCCATCTGCCATCGAATAGGCCGTCACATGGCCGCGGACGCCGAACTCACCGCCGGAGATGCCGACGAGAACCTTGTCCTTTACCGGCATGACGGTGGCCGTATTGGTCTCGCCCTTGGAAGGATCGCCGTTCTTGACGCTCCAGATCACCTTGCCGGTCTTGGCGTCGAGCGCCACGACGGTGGTGTCCGCCTGATGCAGGAAGATCTTGTTATCCGCATAGGCTACGCCGCGATTGACGGTGTCGCAGCACATCACAGGGATGACGTTCTCATCCTGTTTGGGCTCGTACTTCCAGACGATCTGGCCGTCCTTGCTGAGATCCAGCGCATAGACCGTATTCGGAAACGGGGTGTGGACATACATCATGTCGCCGACGACGAGCGGCGAACCTTCATGGCCGCGCAGAACGCCCGTGGAGAAGGTCCACGCGACCTGCAATTTGCCGACATTGTCCTTGTTGATCTGGTCAAGTTTGGAGTAGCGCAGGTTGGCATAGTCGCCGGTTTGAATGGCCCATTGATTGGGGTCATCGATGTGCTTTTGCAATTCCGAGTTGGCGAGAGCGACCTGCGCGCTGCCGCCTATCGACATGAAGGCAAGCACTGTAAGAAGTCGTTTCATTTCATCCTCCTCTTGGGTCTGCCGATCAGGGCCGTTCAACCCGCTCGCCCCGGGAAACCTTGCGGTCTCCTCTTCCCGGTATCGGCTTGCGACACTGCCGCCTTTACGGGGCGGCTTCCTCCTGTGTCTTGCTTGAAGCTCCTCCTGTTTGCGTTACGGATAGGTTGCCAGGTATGCGATCAGATCGGCGCGCTCCTGATCCTTGCGCAGCCCTGCAAAGCTCATCTTCGTGCCCGGCAGGAAACTTTTCGGATTGGTCAGAAACTCGGCGATCTTTTCCGGCGTCCAGGTCAAGCCTGACTCGGCCGCCTTGCTTAAAGCGGGGGAATAGGAGAAGCCTTCGACTTTGCCCGCCGGCCGGCCGATTACGCCGGTGAGCACGGGCCCGGCCTTCGATTTGGCGTCCGGCCCGATCGCATGACATGCCTGACACTTGCGAAAAACCTTCTCGCCCGCCGCCGGATTTCCGGCTGCGGGATCCAAGGCAAGTGCCGGCGAATCCAAGCCTACGAAGACACTTCCGAATGCGATTACAGCCAGCCCGATACAAAGTCTTGAAGCCATTCCTTCCTCTCCCTTACACGGCGTTCAGCCGCTCTGCATGCCAGCGCACGTGGTCTTCGCCAAAGCTCGCCACGAAGTAGTAGCTATGATCGTAACCCGCCTGCATCCGCAGCATGCCGGGTTGCCGGCGTTCCGCCATGAGCCGCGCCATTGCCTCGGGCTGCAACTGCTCCAGGAACTGGTCCGCCGCACCCTGGTCGATCAGGATGTCGCCCTGCCAGCCGAGCTCGCTTAGAAGCAGGCAGGCGTCGTAATCGCCCCAATTGGCCTCGTCGTCACCGAGATAGGCGGAGAACTGTTTGCGGCCCCAGTCGGACCGGGTCGGGTTGACGATCGGCGCGAAGGCCGAAACGGATCGGAACAGGCCGGGATTGCGAAAGGCGATCGTCAATGCTCCATGGCCGCCCATCGAGTGCCCGGTGATGCCGTTGACGCCGTTTAACGGCAATCTATCGAGCAAAAGGCTGGGCAGTTCCGTCACGATGTAATCGTACATGCGGTAGTGCCGCGCCCAGGGCTGCTGTGTCGCATTGACGTAAAACCCCGCGCCCTGGCCGAGATCGTAGGCCTGATCGTCTGCGACCCCCTCCCCGCGCGGTGACGTATCGGGAAAGACCAGAGCCAGCCCGTGTTCGGCCGCGTATCGCTGCATACCCGCCTTGATCATGGCGTTCTCATGGGTGCAGGTGAGTCCCGAGAGATACCAGAGCAGCGGGACCCGACGCGCCCCCGCCTGTGGCGGCATGTAGAGGCCGAGGGTCATCTCCACGCTGCAGACCTCGGACACGTGCCTAAAGACCGACTGCGTTCCACCAAAGCATTGGTTTTGCGAGACGAGTTCCATTTTGGCTCTCAGTAGACGACGACGCTGCGGATGCTTTCGCCGGAATGCATCAGTTCGAAGCCCTTGTTGATGTCGTCGAGCGGCATCGTGTGGGTGATCATCGGATCGATCTCGATCTTGCCCTCCATGTACCAGTCGACGATCTTCGGCACGTCGGTGCGGCCGCGCGCGCCGCCGAAGGCGGTGCCCATCCAGGTGCGGCCGGTGACGAGCTGGAACGGCCGCGTCGATATCTCCTGGCCGGCGCCGGCGACGCCGATGATCACCGACTTGCCCCAGCCGCGATGCGATGCTTCGAGCGCCTGGCGCATCACCTTGACGTTGCCGGTGCAGTCGAAGGTGTAGTCGGCGCCGCCGATCTGGTCGGCGCCGCGCTTCGTCAGGTTGACGAGATAGGGCACGATGTCGTCGCCGACCTCGGTCGGATTGACGAAGTGGGTCATGCCGAACTTCTCGCCCCAGGGCTTCTTGTCGTTGTTCAAATCGACGCCGATGATCATGTCGGCGCCGGCAAGGCGAAGCCCCTGGATGACGTTGAGGCCGATGCCGCCGAGACCGAAGACGATCGCCGTCGCGCCGATCTCCACTCGTGCCGTGTTGATCACCGCGCCGATGCCGGTGGTCACCCCGCAGCCGATGTAGCAGATCTTGTCGAAGGGGGCGTCCGGGTTGACCTTGGCGACGGCGATCTCCGGCAAGACGGTAAAGTTCGCAAAGGTCGAGCAGCCCATGTAGTGGTGCAGCTTCTCGCCGCCCATCGAAAAGCGCGAGGTGCCGTCCGGCATCAGGCCCTGGCCTTGCGTGGCGCGGATGGCGGTGCAGAGGTTGGTCTTGCGCGAGAGGCAGGAGGGGCAGGCGCGGCATTCCGGCGTATAGAGCGGGATGACGTGATCGCCTTTCTTCACGCTCGTGACGCCAGGACCGACGTCGACGACGATGCCAGCTCCCTCATGGCCGAGGATGGCCGGAAACAGCCCTTCCGGATCGGCGCCGGAGAGGGTGAAGTCGTCGGTGTGGCAGATGCCGGTCGCCTTCACCTCGACCAGCACCTCGCCGGCCCGCGGACCTTCTAGGTCGACTTCGGTCACGACAAGGGGTTTTCCGGCTTCGACAGCCAGAGCAGCGCGTGTGCGCATGGATTGCCTCCGGTATTCTTTTATCTAGGGGTCGCCTTGTGGGCCTTGTACCGAGATTACAGACGCGCCAAGGCCCAAAGACAATTGCGACCTTAGTGTGTAAATCGCGACCTTTGGCTTTTCTTTTGGTCAGCCTATACTAACGCTCGTTCGAAGATGGAGGCGAGACGAATGAAAGCCGCCCGTCACGGGTTTGGTGCGGCGCTCGGTCTGATGCTCTGGCTGACGCAAGCTCCAGGCATTGGCGGCGCGGCGGACTTTTCCGATCCCGAGTGGCCGTGCATTCAGCGCAAGGTCGAGAACCTCTCGGCAAGCCTGATCTGGCCGGCGCCGATAACCGGCGCTCAGCTCACCCCTGCTGCCCGGGATCTCGCGGCGACGCTGTCGCTCCGCCGGGTCTCGCTGGAAGAAGCTGAGCTCCATGTCCGGGACTTCGTCGAGAAAAGTGCGCCGGTGGACGGTCAGTTGCTCGGCAATATCTTCCTTGCCGTATTCGACAACATCGCTGATACCCGAAAGCGGCTGATCGCAGGGATTGCCCGTTATTCCCGCAAGCAGATCGCGCTCTCGTCCCGGATCGAGGGCAGCCGGACCGAAATGGCAAGGCTTGAGGGAGAAAAGGACCCGGATTACGACCGGATCGACAAGCTTGAAGAACAGATCGACTGGGACGAGCGCATCTACCGCGATCGCGCGCAGGCGCTCACCTATGTCTGCGAAACGCCGGTTCTCTTGGAAAAGCGGCTCTATGCGATCGGCCAGATCCTGCTCAAGCACATGCCCGACAAGGACACGCAGTAGGGCTTCGCTCCCACAAGTTCAAAAGCACAGCATCTCGGCCTCGGCCTGGGCGCGCCTCAGTTCGGCCACCATGGTGCGTGGCACGACTGCCGACTTGAACATGGCCGTCTGCTCCCCGCCCACCTGCTGAAGCGACAGCACCGTTTCAGCCTGGACATATTTGTCGTAGGGCAGGATGGAAGCGATCACATCGATCGAACACGCGCATCGGCTCAGCACCGCCCGGCTCTGCCCGTTGGTCGCCATGCAACCGAACACGTAGTCTGCCCGGGCTTCGGTCGGATAATCGTTCAAACGCGGAGACATGTTCTGGCCACCGGCCGGCGCGATAGAAGCGGCGAGCGCCAATGCACTGAAGGCGACCCGCATCATCGCCTGCCCTCCCCTTTCCCGTCCAAAGTGATCGCGTGGGAATAGCCGATCTTTGACGCGCCGACGGCAGCAGGCACGGTGGCGACCAGCGAATAGTACCAGCCGGGAATCTCTTCCGAGACCGTGACGGTGATCGCGAGTTCGGAAAACCGCCCCATCCGCTCGCGCGCCTTGTCTTTCAAGAAGGGCCGGATCGTCACCTCCCGCGCCGCGACATCGCGGTTCTCGTATTGACGTTCCACGGACACGACCTGCCCATCCTTGAGCAGGGCCTCCTTGATACGGTTTCGCATATAAAAGGGGCTGCCGCCCGATTGAGCGGCAATATCTGCAAGCACGCTTTCCAGGAAAAACATGATGACCGGATTGCCGACCGAAGCCGGATACTCACCAAGGCCGCGGGACCGCGTCCCCTGGTAGAGTGCCATGGTGACTTTGTCGTCGGGCTTAACCTTGAGGCCGATGCTGAACCTCCCATCCATCTGGCTTTCGGCGGCCCCGGAAACAAGCCTGTCGTAGACGAGCGTGTTTTGGCCGGACTCACGGCCAGCCGCGACCGCCTCGAGCCCCTTCAACGCCGTCGAGGGAAAGAGAAGCTCATAGGTTCCGGCTGCCGTCACCGGTGCCTGGCCACTTCCAAGCAGGAGCAGAACGGCCATAAGCAGAACACGCATCTCAGACCTCCCCTTCCGCGGCGCGTTTCGGGCTCTTGTCCTGAGCTTAGCAGAGGCTTCGGCAAGTTCACCGGAGACCTTTGTCTGTGTTTGCCTCACGCCACACGCGCGCGGGTCTTCCAGTCGATGAGCGCCCGCAGCCGCACTGGTTGCACCGGCTTGGCAAGCACGGCGAACGACATCTCGTCGCCGAGCCGCACGAAATCCCGTTGCCGGTTGGCGGAGATGATGACGGCGGGGATTTCCGCTCCCGCCAGGGCACGCAGCGTGCGGATCGTTTCTATGCCATTGTCGCCGCTGTCCAGCTGATAATCGGCCAGTAGAATGTCCGGCGCCGTGCCTATTTCCTGCATGAGCGCCGCCGCCTCGGCGGTCGAACTCGCCGCCAGCACGCTTGCTCCCCAGCTCTCGAGAATCTGCGTCATCGCATCGAGCTCGTCGGCATCGTTCTCGACGAGCATGACAATGAGATCGAGACCGCCATCCGCAATCGGTTCCATTACCGGATTCTCGCAGGCGCTGGCATGGCCTGGGACGGCCATCGGCACTTCGACCGAAAACACTGAGCCACGACCAGGCTGCGATATCAGACGGACGGGATGATCGAGGTGCCGGCAGGCGCGCTCGACGATCGACAGGCCAAGGCCCATGCCGGTGCTTTTTCCCGCACCGCCCGCCCGGGTGAACTCGTTGAAGATCCGCGTCTGGTCCTCCTGCGAAATGCCGATACCGGTATCCCAGACTTCGATCCGAACGCGATTGCGGCTGAGCCGGCAGCCCACCAGAACCCGGCCGCGCTCCGTATATTGAATGGCGTTCACCACCAGGTTTTGAATGCAGCGCATCAGGTAGCGCTTGTCGCTGGTCACCCAGCGCGTCGAGGGAACGATACGCAGATCTATCCCTTTTTCCGTCGCCAGGGGTGCCAGATCCTCGGCTACTCCCTGAAGCAGGCTTCCAAGATCGAAAGAGGTGATGTTGAACTCCGCGCCTGAACTATCGAGGCGCGAAATGTCGAGAAGCGCCTGCAGGAGCGATTCAATCGAGGTGAAGGAACGGTTTAGTCTGCTGACCACCTCGTTTGCCGCTGGCTCGCCCACCCGCTCCGTCAACATCGAGAGATAAAGCTTGGCGGCGTTGATCGGCTGAAGAAGGTCGTGGCTGGCCGCAGCCAGGAAGCGGGTCTTTGAGGTGTGCGCGGCCTCGGCCGCTTCCTTGGCCTGTCGAAGCGCGGCCTCGATCTTTCGCTGCTCATCGGCGTGGATCTGGAGGAGTCGATTCGCCTCCATCAGTTCGGCGGTCCGCTCCTGTACCCGTTGTTCCAGCAGCGCCGCCGCTTGAGTTTCCGCCGTCACGTCCATGACCGATACGATGAATCCGTCATCAGGCAGGGAGCGGATGCGGATGTCGAGGCTTATTCCATCGCGCCGCCTGAAGCGTTCCTGCACCGTTTCATTCCGGCGAATTGCCCTGAACCAGCCGGCGAAATCGGACCGGCGATCCTTGCGGTCGAGAATCTCGTGACGCTCGACATGTTCGACAATGCGCTGGAAGCGCGTGCCTTTTTTGAGAAGCGGAAGCGGCACGCCGAGAAGCTCGCCGAATCGCTCGTTGTGAATCAATAATTCGCTGCGGGAGGAAAACGTGCAGATGCCGAGCGACATGTGATCGAAAGCGGCCTGCAGAAAATGCGCCTGCTGGTCGATCAGGCGGTTCTTCTCGCGCCGGTTCTCCCGCACGATGTCGGTCACTTCGGTCTGCAGCACGGCTATGTTGCCGGAACTGGTCAGCCGGCAGGAAAACTGGAACCAGCGGTCGTTCCTGAGCACCATCACGAAGGATGAAAAGCGCCGCCCCGGCCTCCCCGGCATCAGCAGTTGAGTGCGGCCGATGACGCCGTTCTCGTCAGGGTTCAGATATTTGCTGGTGTTCACGGCCGCGAGATAGTCGTCGAACTCCAGTCCCGGTCTGATCAGCGGCTCGATATCAGGAAGCAACTCACGGAACTGGGCGTTGCACACCTGCAGGCGGTCCTCGGAGAAAAGCGCGAAGCCGCCCTCCATGGCCACCATGGCGTCGGCAAGGTTTCTCTGGATGCGCTCCTGCGTCTGGTAGGCAATCTCGAGCTCGCTCGACGCCCGCCCGAGCGTGTCGAGGGCCCTTTCCAGATCCTTGGTCTTTTCCCAGACCTTGCCCTGCAGGGCGATCGCCGATTCGAAAAGCGAATAGGCCGAGCCGCCGACTTCGTGAGCGCGCTCGGCCCGGTTGATCAGGGCCTCGATGATCTTGGCCTGCTTGGCAATCTGAATCTCGTGGGGCTCGTTCGGGTCGATCACAGAGGCGCCCCTCCTTTTGGCCGGAAAAAGGCGACGCCGACAAAGGTCTGGTTCACATGCACGCCAAGGTGCTGCTCGCCATAAGTGCTGAAGCCGACGACCCGCCGCCGGCGAAACTGCTCGGACGCCTGCCCGTCCAAACCCTTGCGGGCGATCTCGAGCTTGCGCAGATAACAGTCGAACCCAAGGATGAAATCGGGCGCTTCACCGCCGTCGTCGGTGACGGCGAGGCCTGCCTCGAGCGTGCGGATGATTTCCTTGCCGCGACCGAGCCGCAAAAGCAGACCGTCGTCGATCGCAGAATGAAAGGTGAGGCCATGTTCGCCGTGAATCTGCTGGATCGCCCGCACATGATAGAGATTGCCATTGCGCACCAGCACGGGGTTCTCGGCGAAAATCGTCGGCGACAACTCAGCTACCGGCACCTTTACGAGACGGGCGTATTCCTGTGCCGCCGGTGAGCCATTGATTTCCAGAACCAGCCGCTCCTCCGGGATCGCCCGGGTCACCACCATGCGTTTGTCCGTGGGCTGGAAATGGTCGAAGCCGAGGCCAGCGAAGGCCAGATCTGTTTCTAGCAGAAGAAGAAGCGCTGCATTGCTGTGGAACTCGCCATTGCGCAGCACCTGCGTGCGCTCGAACCGCATTCCGTCGCCAGCCGAGCCGCCAAATACCGGAATATCCTTCAGACCGGTCTCGAGCGCCGACATCAGGATGTCCTCCTGTTTGGACAGTCCGTCGGCAAAAATCAAAGCAAGGCGCTTTCGGCCGGGCGTTGCGGGAAACTGCGAGACGAGCCGCTCGGTTTGCGATACGACCTCGGCGATCGAAACCGGCGAGATCGGCTTGAACAGAATTGACGCCACACGGAAGTGATGCCGCTCGAAGGCGATCGCGAGCAATGCGTCGTCTTCGTATCCCCGCGGCGTGATTTGGCCGGCCGTCGTGCAGCCGAAGACGACCGAATCCGGCATTGATCTTCTGAGGGCGTTGGCGAGCTCGTCGGTTTGCAGCCTGTGCGGCACGAACAGAAGGATGAAGCTCGGCCTCGCCGAGGCGAGTTGACGGCGGATCTCCGAAACGGCAACGGCCGCTTCGTCGGCACGCGAAGCGGCGAGTCGCACTGCCTCCGCAGGGATGCGGTCAAGATCTTCGACAGCCGTCATGCGCCGCCATCCTCCACCTGCACCCGGAGCCCTGTGCCAACGGCCTCATTGAAGGCTGTGGCGGATGGAGACTTCGCGCACCAGCAGCGCCGCCTGCGTGCGATTTCGAACGCCCAGCCGGCGCAGAAGCGCCGTGATGTGGGCTTTGACGGTCGCCTCGGCCAATTGCATCTCATAGGCGATCAGCTTGTTCGGCATGCCCTCGCAAATCAGCCCCAGGATACGGGTCTGCTGCTGCGACAAATGGGCGATCTTGCGCGAGATCGTCTCGACCGACCGATCGGCGACCGGGGCTCGGGATGGCATCGTGTAGCCTGGTGGTACATAGGTCTTGCCATGCCAGATCTCCTGCATCGCTTCGTGGAAACTCTGGCGACCGATGTCCTTGGGGATAAACCCCGCGGCACCGGCGGCAATCACCGACTGGACAATGTCGTTGGAGGTAATCGCCGAGATCACGATCACCGGAATATCCGGCATCCGCTCCTTGATCTTCAAAAAACCGCTCAGACCGGACGCATCGGGCAGGTTCAGGTCAAGCATGATCAGATCGGGTGAAAATCGCATCCGCAATTGCTGCAGCGCCTCGGCCAGCGAAGTCGCGGTTCGGATTCGACGCGTATTGAAAGCGCTTTCCATCGTCGCGACCAGCGCGTCGCAATAGAGCGGATGATCATCGATCACCAGCGCCGACTTGATCGAAACCGAATGGACGGACGACGCCTGCGGCATGGCTCTCCTCCCAAGAGCATTTTCCAGTCAAGGGAGCAGCCTCAAACTCCAACTTCACCGGACAATATCTCTGCTCCCAAAGCCGCCATGCTCTCCCCAGCACGGCGCGAGGCATTATGTCGCACAGTTTTCCGGGTGAGGCAATTGCCCGAGTGCAGGACTCGGCCTGAGCAGTTGAACGAATGGACGTTTTTGCCTGCGCGCCATTGCCGAGGTAAGTGGTTGCTACCCCATCAGTGCCAGAATGAAGCTCTGCAACGAGGCGAGGCACTCAGATGAGTCGGTCGATCTCCGCAGGTTTGCACCGCCACTTTTTGACGCGAAGAGCCGGATGATGCTCCGACCACTCAGCGACGTAAAAGAGGGATTGGTGCATGCATTGGGTCAAGGAGCCCGCTCCTTGAAGTTGCACGATCTCCTCTCGACACTTTTCCGGTGCCGACACGAGGCATACGGTCAGTACAAGCGTAACAATCCCCATCTCACTTCCCCCCTGGGGGAAAGTTACGCAATCGCTAATAAAGCGTCAATCGAACAAACAGACACGCGATTGCCAAAACTGGGCATTCGCCACACAGGGGATCTCCCGTAACCGGCGCTGAAAACAAGCAATCGGCCAAGAGGCGTCTCGGCCGTTCGCCAGTTGATGGATGTTGCTGCCTCTTGCGCGGTCGTGAGGCCGTAATCGTGCGAGTGACTCCACCGGGTTGAAAGATGCTAGCCGGCGCGGACCGTTGCCTTCCCTTGGGTCACCAGCTGTTCCGCCGCCTCCGCGACCGAAATCCGCTCGAAGGCAAGTTGGTCGGCGATCGGGCGCAGGACACGCTGGTCGAACTCGGTCGAGCCGAGCGGGGCCGGAGCCGGATAGCTGCCCACCTGGTCCTTGAGCGCGTTTATGTACTTGACCGTTTCCGCTTCGGTCGAATTGAGCGACGGCAGGATGGCTTCGCGCACCTTCGGCGACAGCGGCACGCCGCGCTCGACGCCGAGGATCTTGCCGGCCTCCACGTCGTTGACGAAGAAATTGATGAACCTCGCCGCTTCTTCGCCATGATTGGTGGTCGCGCCGATGCTCCAGATCAGGGCCGGACGGTAGTAGTGACCCGAGGGGCCGCCTTTTTCGGCGCGCGGCAACATGCCGATGCCGATCTTGTTTTTTATGATCTGCTGGTAACCAATCATCTGGTTCGAATAGGCCATGCCGATCGCCGAATGGCCGAGCGCCAGGCAGTTTGTGTCGATGGTGTTCTGGTCGAGCGTCTGGATGTCGGGGCCGACAGTGCCGCCGCGCTTGCGCAGATCCTCCCAATAGGCATACCATTCCTTGGCTTCGCCTACGCCGAAACCTAGCCCGCTTTCGGTGTAGAGGCTGCTGCCGCGTTGACGGAGCCAGGCATCGAAGACATAGGCATAGCGCGCGCCGTAGGGCCCGCCCCAGACGTTCCGCTTGCCGGCGGCCTTTGTCATTTCGATCGCGATGTCGGCATAGTCCGACCAGGTCGTGTCGACACCCGGTGGCGTGATCCCGGCCTTCTCGAAAGCGTCGGCGTCATAGAAGAGCGCGAAGGAGTTGAGGCCGAGTCCGATACCCCAAAGCTTGCCGTCCACCGTCGTCAGCTTCAGCACGTCCTTGCCGAAGGAATCGATCTCGAGCGCCGACGAAACGAACGGATCGAGCGGCAGGCAGGCGCCGCGCTTGGAATAATCCGAGATAGTACTGGGCTCGAGTTGAAAGACGTCGGCGATGGCGCGACCCGCCATCTGCGTCGCGAGCTTCGTCCAATAGCCGTCGCCGCTGATGCTCTCGCCGACGATCGACATGCCCGGGTTCTTTTCCTCGAAGAGCTTGGCAACGCTCAATGTCCGCTTCGCGCGATCGTTCGACCCCCACCACATGGCGCGCAATTCAACGCCTTCTGCGGCAAGGGTCACGGACGAGCCGGTGGCGCCAAGCGCGATGCCTGCTGCCGAGCCGAGCATGAATGTGCGTCGATTGATGAGCATGCCTTTCCTCCCTCTCGTTAGCCGGCCTTGCGCTCTCCTCAGCGCCGCTAATGCCGAATTTCCGCAAAGAGAATATGCAAAAACTCGTTTTATGCAAGATTTCGTTTTTAGTTGCAAATTTGCACGATTTGCATAACGATTGCGGCCATGATCGAGACGCCACCTTCGAAACGATTCCGCCAAGCCGACATCGCCGCCCGCGCCGGCGTTTCGGTTTCCACCGTATCGCGCGTCCTCGCCAACGAGCCGGGCATCAGCGACGACGTCCGGCGGCAGATCCTCAAGGTGGCCGGCGAGCTCGGCTACCCGCTCAAGGCGGCTCCGAGGAGTGCTCCGGGGACGCTTGCCCTGATCGCCAGCCATGGCGTAACGGGAGGCTTGAGCGTTTTCTATGAGGGAATCGTCGAGGGATTACGCTCCGAGGCAGCCGCGAAGGGCATGCCGTTCGACATCCGCCTCGTGCGCGAAGCCAAGGCGACGCCGGATGCCGTGCGCGAGCACATGGAGTCAATCGGCGCACGCGGGCTATTCCTGGTCGGGATCGACCCGAGCGAAGTACTCAGCGCCTGGCTCTCGGAAAGCCGCACGCCCGTGATCCTTGTCAACGGCACCGACCCTGAGCTTCGCTTCGACGGCGTCTCCCCCTCGAATTTCTTCGGCGCCTATGCCGCGACACGGCGGCTGATCGACGCCGGTCACCGACGCATCCTGCATCTCACCGGATCGCATCGGCAAACGATTCGCGAGCGCATCCGCGGTTTCGAAGCGGCCGTCGCCTCGGCCGGCGGCGAGGCTCGCGTGATCCACCTGCCTTTCGCGACAAATGCCAGCATCGAGGCACATGAGGCGACGCTTGCTGCAATCGCCGAGGACGCGGGATTCACGGCCGCCTTCTGCATGAACGACTTCGTTGCGGTCGGAGTACTTGAAGCGGTCACGGAGGCTGGCCGGCGCATCCCGGAGGATTTCGCGATCGTCGGCTTCGACGACCTCCCCTGCGCCGAGATGGCAAACCCGCGTCTGGCGACGATGCGCGTCGACCGCGTGGCGCTCGGCCGCGAGGCGGTCGCCATGATGCAGTTCCGCTTCCGAAATCCGGACGCGCCGGCCCGGCAGGTTTCGCACGCCGTCATTCCAATCCCCGGCGGTACGCTCGAGGAGGGCACGCATGACCTATGATCCTGCCGGTGCCAACCCGCTTGCCGGCAATCCGCTCGAAACGCGCGCCGACATGCAGCGCGCCCTGCTCGGTCTCTTCGATCCGCTGTTGCCATATTTTTCAACCGGCAATGCCCGGGTTCGGCTCGATGCCGCCGCCGCGCATTTCGACCGGTCCGCCGCCGATCTTGAAGGATTTGCTCGGCCGCTCTGGGGGCTCGCGCCCTTTGCTGCCGGCGGTGGGCACTTCGCTCATTGGGATCGCTATGCCGAGGGCATCGCCAATGGTACCGATCCGGACCATCCGGAATATTGGGGGACCATTCACGGGCGCGACCAGCGCATGGTCGAGCTAGCGGCGCTGGGCTTTGCGCTTGCCCTGCTACCGGAAAAGCTATGGGACCCATTGAGCCCCCGTGCGCGCGACAATCTCGTCGCCTATCTCCTCCATGTTCGCCAGTTCGACTATGCCGAAAACAACTGGAAGTTCTTCCGCATCCTTGTCGATATCGCGCTCGACCGCCTTGGGGTCGCCTACGACCGCAGCCCGACCGAGCAGTACCTCGAAGAACTCGATGGCTTCTACATCGCCGACGGCTGGTATCGCGACGGCAATTTCCGGCGCATCGACCACTACATCCCTTTCGCGATGCATTTCTACGGGCTGATCTACTCGCGCCTCGTCGAGGACGAGCATGCGAGGCGCTACCGCGAGCGGGCTCTTCTCTTTGCCGAGGATTTTCGCCACTGGTTCGCCGAGGACGGCGCAACCCTGCCCTTCGGCCGTAGTCTCACCTATCGCTTCGCCTGCGCCGGCTTCTGGTCGGCGCTCGCTTTTGCCGACCTCGAAGCATTGCCCTGGGGCGAGATCAAGGGCTTGTGCCTACGTCACTTGCGATGGTGGGCGGACAAGCCGATGACGCATCGCGACGGCGTGCTGTCGATCGGTTACGGCTATCCGAACCTCCTGATGTCAGAAAACTACAATTCGGGCGGGTCGCCCTATTGGGCGTTCAAGGCTTTCCTGCCGCTTGCCGTCGGAGAGGAGCATCCGTTCTGGGCGAGCCCGGAAAGACCAGTTGCCCCACTTGATCAAACCGTGGTGCAGCGCCATCCGGGCATGGTGATGATGCCCTGCAAAGGCGATGTGGTGGCGCTCGTCTCCGGCCAGGAAAACCGGCAAATGCGCTTCGGCTCGGAGAAATACGCGAAATTCGCCTATTCGACCCGCTACGGCTTCAGCGTCGAGAGCGACGAGCGCGCCTTTGCCGGCGGCGCCTTCGATTCCATGGTCGCCTTCAGCGATGACGCCATCCACTATCGGGTGCGTGAGACCAATGAGGAGGCGCGGCTTGCCGGCAATGTGCTGTTCTCCAGATGGTTCCCCTGGCCGGACGTCGTCGTCGAAACCTGGCTCGTACCTTCTTCGCCCTGGCATGTCCGGGTGCACCGGATCACCACGTCACGGCCCCTATTCACTGCCGAAGGCGGTTTTGCGATTCCAAGACGAGACATGGAGGCCGACACGCTCGTCGCCGCACGGGGGTCGGCCTATGCGATGGGCGCGGAGGACTTCAGCGGTATCCGCGACCTCGCTTCCACGGTTCCGCGCGACGGCCTCGTGCAGAAGGCGCCGCCAAATACCAACCTGATCGTCGCAAAGACGCTGGTGCCGCAATTGCGGGCCACACTCCCGACAGGGCAGTCCATTCTCGCCTGTGCGGTGATCGCGATCCGGGACACCGGTGCCGTCCCGAGCCTCTGGCCCTCCGCCCCGGCCGCGCCGGATATCGCCGAACTCGACGCGCTCGCTGAGCAGAGCAAAACGGTCAGCGCCATCAAAGCGCCGGGGCGACTGCCATGACCCGCCCCGCAATTGCCTTTGCGATGCGAACCGATCGGACGCAGCACGTGTTCACGCCGGAGGTCCTGCGGCAGCTGGGCGAGACCGCACGGATCCTCGATGAAGAGCCGATGACCCGCTTCGACGACGAGCGGTCCAAACGGCTGCTGGCGGAAGCCGAAATCCTGGTGACGGGCTGGGGGGCGCCATTGATCGACGCGGCAGCGCTTGCGGCAGCGCCTCGGCTGCGTTTCGTCATGCATGCGGCGGGCACCGTCAAAGGCATCGTCGACGATTGTGTGTTCGACGCCGGAGTGACCGTCAGCCATGCGGCAGCGGCAAACGCCGTACCCGTCGCCGAGTTCACGCTGGCTGCAATCATCTTCGCCGGCAAGCAGGTGTTCCGCTTCCGCGAGCTCTATGCCGCCGACAAAGGACGCACGCGCAGCGAGCGCCTGCTCGGGCAGCCGATTGGTAATTATCAGCGCACCGTCGGCATTGTCGGCGCCTCGCGAATCGGGCGACGGGTGATCGAACTGCTGCGCCCGTTCGATTACCGGCTGCTGCTTTTCGACCCGCTTGTGAGCGAAGGCGCCGCGTGCGCGTTGAAGGTCGAGAAGGTCGACCTCGATGACCTGATGGCGTATTCCGATATCGTGTCGCTGCATGCGCCCTCTCTGCCGGAGACGCGGCACATGATCGATGCGCGACGGCTCTCCCTGATGAAGCATGGTGCAACGCTCATCAATACGGCGCGCGGCGCACTGATCGACGAGGCCGCGCTCATCGACAGGCTCAAAGCGGGCGCGATCCACGCGATAATCGACGTCACCGATCCGGAAGTCCCGCAGAAAGACTCGCCGCTTTATGACCTTCCCAACCTGTTCCTGACCCCGCACATCGCCGGCGCCATCGGGCTTGAGCGGACCCGCCTTGGCGAAATGGCGGTGGAGGAAATCGCTCGCTTCGTCGAGGGCCGGCCGCTCCTCTTCGTGATCCGTAAGAATGAGTTGGAGCGCATGGCATGAGCACCTTTGAACCCGGGCTCTGCTCCGTCACGTTTCGTGGATTGCCTATCGGGGCTATCGTCGAACTGGCCGAGAAGGCCGGGCTCGCGGCAATCGAATGGGCAGGCGATGCTCATGTTCCGCCCGACGAGATCACGATTGCCCGAAAAGCCGGAAATCTGTGCGGGCAAGCTGGACTCGCGACGTCATACGGCTCCTATGTCGCCCCGCCGACGGACGATATCTCCGCCTTCCTGCGCGCTCTCGACAGTGCGGTAGCGCTCGGCGCAGCCAATATCCGCATCTGGCCCGGAACGCGCGGGCGCGATTCCGAGGAGTATGGCGCGGACGAGAGACGTGCCGCGGCGGATTCGATCCGCGAGATGGGCGCAGAGGCGGCGCGGCACGGGATAAGCGTATCGCTGGAATATCACCCGCAATCCCTGACCGACACGACCCAGTCGGCATGCCGGCTGATCGACGCCATTTCCCACGATAATGTCTATCTCTACTGGCAGCCGCGGCCCGGACTTCCGCTCGAAGAAGCACTCGCCGAGGTCGCCGAGGTAGGCCCGCACGTCTCCCATGTCCATGTCTTCGCCTGGGACGCCGATCGCAATCGCCTCCCGCTGGCTGCGGCGGCCGACTATTGGCGGACGGTTCTCGCCGCCATGCCCCCTTCGCGCTGGAGCGAACGGCGCTTTGCCATGCTGGAATTCGTGGCAAATGACGACCCGGCGGCGTTTCTTGAGGACGCCGCAACCTTGAGGGAAATCCTGGCGGGCTGAATACCACCGCCAGCCTAGATGTTGAGGCTCCACATCTAGCTCTTGTTTCCGCGCGAACAGCGCCTTATCTCGACACGGGTCGTGTGGTCAGGCCATTGCCGCTGATGAGCGAAATGATGCGGCCAACAACTCCCTCTGGCCTGCCAGACGGGTGTGCGGGATGTTATTGATTCTCACCCGAGGAGAAGGCAGATGAACTTTTCCCTGCGCCTTGTTCTTCTCGGCCTCGGCTGGGCGATGGTCGGACTCGGCCTCGCCGGTATCTTTCTCCCGCTCTTGCCGACGACCCCCTTTCTGCTGCTGGCGGCATGGCTGTTTTCCCGCTCTTCCCCCCGTCTCGAACGATGGCTCACCGATCACCCGATGTTCGGGCGACCGCTCCGGGACTGGCGCGAAGCGGGCGCAATATCATGGCGGGCCAAGCTTGCCGCAGTAGCCCTGATGGGTCTGGGCTTCCTGTTCTTCTGGCTTCGCGTGGAACCCTCCATGCCGGCCGCAGCGATCGTTGCCATGATCATGGTCGCCGCCGGCGTGTTCATCGTCTCGCGGCCGGAACCATCCTGAGGAGGAGCCCCTCAAGGCAGTGCGGCCAATATCAGCACCGCATAGGTCAGCTGGTGCATCAATTGATCGGCGCCATGCATTGCCCAATAGGCGCGCGTCGTCGCATCGGCGCGGCAGTGGCGCGACACCAGGGCTTTTGCGTAATCGATGAGATAATGGACGACGAACTCCGCCAGCACGAGAATGGCGATCCGCTGCGCGCCGCCGCCGGCGAGCATGAGTGCCGGAACGGTTCCGAGCGCATGGCCGCCGGCGTGAACGTAGCCGCCGATCATGCGGAAATCTGCCTTGCCGCGCAGGATCCAGGCAGGCTGCAGCACATAGTCAACGACAAAATGCTTGAGCTGCATGCAAGCGAGCATCGCCACGGTCGTGACCGCCATTTCCATCGCTTCCTCCCGATGCGCCCGACCGGTCGATCGTATGCACGCCGACGGGCCTGGCCTTGCCGCGAACCGTCGCAAGCCCCAGCGAACGCGTCTGTGGTTTTCCCCCGAGCTCCCGCATCGTCGCGTCGCTGAGTACGATCTCGACACCGCTCTCCTTGGCCACATTCACCAGCCGGCTCGCGAGATTGACCGTATCGCCGATCGCGGTGTAACTCAGCCGTTCGGCCGAGCCGAAGTTGCCGATCAGTGCCTTGCCGCTGTTGATGCCGATACGCACGCGGATCGCATCCTCACCGACTGTGCTTGGCGGGACCTCATGCATTGCAGCCCGGATGGCCATGGCCGCGCGGCAGGCGCGGGCGGCATGATCCGCCTGCTTGCCCGGCGCGTTCCAGAGCGCCATGACCGCATCCCCGATGAATTTGTCGATGGTGCCCCCCTCGGCGTGGATCGCGGCGACGGCAGTCGTCAGGAACCGCGTCAGATGCGGCTCGACACCCGCTCCGAGCCTCTCCGTCAACTCGGTGAAGCCGGGCAGATCGGCAAACATCACCGTTACCTCGCAGAGTTCGCCGCCGGGCTTCGGCTCGATGCTGCCTTCGACCAGCGGCCGCACGACGTCGATCGGCATATATCGGGCGAAGGCCGAAAGCCCGACCGCCATGCGCTTCAACGCCTGGGAGAAGTCGTCGAGCTCGGCCAGCAAGGTCGGGTGGTGCCGGACGCCCTCCAGCGAGAAGCGCTCGACTGCGCGCAATTGCTCTGCCAGCCGGGCGAGCGGCCGGGCGAAAAGAAAATTGGCAAAGCCGACGGCTGTTGCGGCCGCCAGACCCACCATGGCAAGCACGATAATGGCGATGCGCCTGATATTCTCGTCGATGCGGCTCGCGAAGGTGGACCTTGGCGTGGCCGTGACGAGCCGCCAATTCTGGAATGGCAGCTTCGACGAGGACACGAAGACCGGCCCCAGGGCAGCACTTGGCGCCACTTCGCGAAACGTGTCGCCTCCGTTGGCCACCGCCGCAGCCGCAGCCGCAGTAACGGAATCGGAAGCGGGGAAATCGACGAAATCAGCAGCCATCACGCCGTCGGATGGTTGCGATGTCGCAAGCACCCGCCCGCGCTCGTCAAGAACGAAGGCTTTGCTCGATGCTGGAATGTTGAGTGCCTGCAACGCCTCGGACAGGCGCCGCAGGCTGACGGCCACCATCACCACGCCGGTAAACTTTCCGAAGGTCTCCACGCGTTTCGACAGCACGATGGCCGGCTCGAACCCGTTCGGCAGGACATTGGTGACCGTCCAGACCGCGTCTCCGCTTTCCTTGCTCATCCGAAACCACGGCGAACCGAGCGCCACATATGCGCTCTCCGCTCTGATACGCTCTTCGAAGAAGATGTCGCCCGGTATCAGTCGGTAGAGGTCGCGCCGCAGAGGACGAAGTTCTCCGGGTTCGGCGGCACCGATTTCCACCATTTCGATGCGGCCGTCGGCGGTCGCATGCGAGCCGAAAAAACGCCCATCCGCAAAGCCGAAGCCGATCCAGGCGATCGCCGGCTGTTCGCGCAGCAGCGAGAGGAACAGGAACTCGCGCTTGACCTCGTCATTGGCGCTGATTGCGCGCTGGAAGAAGATGGAGCGGACGATTTCGGCCGTGCTCGACACGAGCGCCAGCGTCCGCGACAGGTCGTTCCTCACGGACCCCGCCGTCTGGGCGTCGAGACTCGCGACGATCTCCTCGATATTCTCGCTGGCCGCGCGCTGCCAGATGAGATGGATCAGCGCGGCGGTGGAGAGCACGGCGAGCAGCAGCAGAACGACGACGACCTGCGCGAGTTTGGGTCGATACATCGTTAGCACTCATGTTGGCCGGTAATCAGGCGGGCGGCGCGGTCGTTGCGGAGATAGGCGACCGCCCAGTCGAGAAAGACGACGAGCCGGTTGCGAAAACCGACGAGGAACCAGAGATGGGCGAAATTCCAGACGAGCCATGCCGGATACCCAGAGAGCCGCGCCTTGCCGAAATCGGCCACGGCTGCCTTGCGGCCGATGGTCGCGAGATTGCCGTAGTCTCGATAACGGAAGGGCGCAGTTTGCCGACCGGCCAGGTCGTCGAGGATCGCGCTTGCCGCGTAGCGACCCATCTGCTTGGCCGCCGGCGCCACGCCGGGAACCGGCTGTCCGGCACCATCGCTTACCGAAGCCGTGTCGCCGACCACGAAAATCTCGCCGCGCCCGGGCGGGTTTAGGCGCTCGTCGACCACAACCCGCCCGACGCGGTCCGCCGGAGCATCGATCCACATGGCGGCGCGGGAAGCCATGACGCCCGCGGCCCAGAGAATGCAGGAGGAGCTGATTTCGGTCGCATCGGCAAGCCGCACGCCGCCAACGTCACAGCCGGCGACGGCATTGCCGAGTGCGACTTCGACCCCTAGACTTTCAAGTTGTCTCTGGGCCTTTTTCGAAAGGCAGGGCGGCATCGTCGGCAAGATGCGGGTCCCCGCCTCTACCAGCAGGACGCGGGCAGTGGAGGAATCGATGTGCCGGAAATCGCGGACCACCGTCTTACGAGCAAGCTCGGCGATCGCTCCGGCAAGCTCGACGCCCGTCGGCCCGCCGCCGATTACGACGAATGTCAGCAGCCGCTCACGCAAAACGGGATCATCGGTCACCTCGGCCCGTTCGAAGGCGGAGAGTATGCGTGCCCGGATCGTCGTCGCGTCGGCAACGCTCTTGAGGCCGGGCGCATGCTCCGCCCAGTCGTCATTGCCGAAATAGGTGTGCCGCGCGCCCGTCGCGATGATGAGATAGTCATAGGTGATGCGCCGGCTGGCAGTGACGACACATCTTGCTCTCGTATCGACCCCCTCGACCTTGTCCATCAGCACCGTCGCATTCGACTGGCGTGAAAGAATGCGGCGGATCGGCATCGCGATTTGCGCCGGGGAGAGCCCTGCGGTTGCCACCTGATAGAGCAAAGGCTGGAAAAGGTGATAATTGCGCCGGTCGACCACGGTGATATCGACCGGCGCGCGGCGAAGCGACATAGCCGCGTTCAGACCGCCGAAACCGGCGCCGAGAATGACGACGTGCGGCCGGCGCTCGCGGCCGCCACGGTGATCCCGCTTCGCGCCCATGATTTCAGCCTCCGACACGAATGCGTCGCGCGACGAGATGGTCGACCGAAAAATATCCGGGGCCACGCGACAAGATGAGCAGCAGCAGGCTCGCCCACATCAGGTGCTCGGCCCAATGGCCGGGGTAGACGAAGAGCTGGATGGTGGCGACGACGCCGAGCAGCATCAGCGAGGCCAGCCGCGAGAGCACGCCGAAGGCCAGCATCACGGCACCCGACAGTTCCACCGCCGTCGCCATTATCGCCGCCAGACCCGGATCGATCAGCGGCAGGCGGTATTCGAAGGCGAAGAGCTGCAGCGTTACCGGCCATGAGGCGAGCTTTGTCTGAGCGGATTGCCAGAACACCTCGGCCACGGCGATGCGGGCAGTGAGCTGCACGAGCGACAGAGGTAGCGACGACGCCCGCTCCACGAGGATATCGTGGAGCTTGAGAATCGATCTGGAGCCGCCGGCCCGGGTGATACGTATCGTCGTCATGACACTCTCTCCTCCTCTCTGGAAAACGTCGTCGAACAGTGGATGCCGGTCACGAGCTCGCCGAGGAAAAGACCAGTGAGCGCGCGGGCGATATCGAATGCCGGTGCATGGCGGCAGGCGCGGTAAACCGCCGTCTCCAGCCCTGATCCGCGCACAAGCGCGCGCCAGAAGGCGAAATTCGCAGCGTCGAGTCGCATGAAGCGGATGGTTTCGCCGTGTCGCCAGAGCGCGATCCGCTCCGGCTCGCGCCGCAGCTCGCCGAGCCGGTCGGGATCCGCCCCGGGCTGGTGCGCCGCCCATATGCTCAGGGCAGGCCAGCGGCAGAGGAGAAGCCGCAGCGACGGCTGCAGCGTTAGGCCGATCGAACCACTCGAAAGGCCATCATAGAGCTCGATGAGCCGGCATGGCCGCTGCAGCGGCGCGTCGAGCGCGTCGGCGATCAGCCACTCCAGCCGCGCCGTCTCGGAGACGAAGGGCATTGCGGCGGTTCCCTCGAAACCAGTGAGGAAGGCCGGAAAATCTGCCCCGTAGCGCGACAGCCGCGGCTCCTTCGGTGGATTGGTTCGGATGAAGCAGTGCGCGACGTAGTTGAAATAACGGTCATCGATGAGCCGCACTGTTACCGGGAACACGGCCTTCAGGGTTGCGGTCAATGAGGAGCGCGTATTGTTGCGATAGATGTTGAGCCGTCTTGCGGGGTCGAACCGACCCCGCGCCAGCAGCGGCAGCACATCGGCGGGCTCGGCCGCAAGCACTGCTCTCGCAATGATGCTCTGCATGGTTTCAATGGAGGACATGGCGAGCCCTCCCGCAGTTTTCGGCGGCGCGGCCGCGGCAGGCAGCCCGCACGGCTGCGATCGCGGCAAGAGCCGGGAAGCGGATGCCCGATGCGTCGTCACGGCGAGGTAGGGTCATCGCCGAGAAGCGGCTGTCCGGCCCAGCTCTCACCTCATCCGGCAGGGCGTCGAAGGCGACGCGGCTCAAGAGCAAGTCCGCCCACATGGCCTCGCCCAAGAGCACGTCGAGCGGCGGCACATCCGTATCCCATTCGATCAGGGTCGGCCGGGGGCCGATCTTGCGGATGGCATGAGCATAGAGCGACCACACCGCCGGCGGCACGCGCGATCCGTGGTCGTCGATGAGGATGACATCGCCGTCCGCCTCGTTGACCGCGTGGCCGGCGAGATGAATTTCGCCCACCGCTTCGGCCGGCAAGGCATCGATGAAGGCCGCGGCGTCGAAGTCGAGATTGTTCGCCGAAACATAAACGTTGTTGACATCGAGCAGCAATCCACAGCCGGTACGGCGCACGAGCTCGCCGAGGAACTCTGCTTCGCTCATATTCGAGCCCGCAAAGGACAAATAGGCGGACAGGTTCTCGATATAGACCCGCCGCTTCAGCGTTTCCTGCAGCCGCTCAATGTTGCGGGAGACGACGGCTACTGCTTCCTCGTCGTAGCGCAACGGCAGGAGATCATTCAGATAGGCACCGTCGGCCACGCTCCAGGCAAGGTGCTCCGAAACGATGGCGGGCTGGAATCGCTCGCAGACGAGCCGCAGCCGCTCCATATGATCCTGGTCGAGGCCGCAAGCGCTGCCGAGTGACAATCCGACGCCGTGCACCGAAAGCGGATAGATCTCCCGCAGCTTTTCGAGCGCATCGACGGCCGCCGACTGGCCCATATAGTTCTCGGCATGCACCTCCAGCCAACCCGCAGAAGGCCTGCGGGAAAGCATCTCGGCAACATGGATGGAACGGAGGCCGATGCCCGCAGCGCACGGCACCGGGTGGGTTGGAAACGTCTTGGGCATCGGTCTACTCCCTTTTTGAGTATTGCTGAAGGCGCCGGCCGTCAGGCCTTCGGCGCGTTGCTGCCGCCGGCGATCTTTGCGCAGGAGCCGGCGGGCACGTAGATCCAGGCATCGGCCTGGTCGTCCATCGTCGAGGTACCCGCGCAGGAATGGGTCGCGGTCTGGCAGTCGTTCTGCCCGGCCTTCACGATGCCGTAGCATTTCTCGAAGGAGAATTCGGGCTGGGCAGCCGGCCCGGCCGATGCCGTGGAGGCCGAGAGGGAAGCGATGGCGGCAAGCGCGGAACCGATAAGCGTGCGGTTGTTGATCATTGGACATCTCCTGGATCTGACGTTGTTCAGACCGGCTACTACCGGCCTGATGGAGAGAAGCTTCGCAGAGGGCTCTCGTTCTTTGAAATGCTGTTCGGGCATCGTTTCGATAGGCCAGGCCTATCCGTTGGCCGGAACCCAGCCCTCGGCAGTGGAGCAGCAGATCTTTCAGTGCGGTGCCCGGCGTTTGCGAAGGCCGTCAAACCAGGGAAGAACCAAGGAATGCCGGCGCGCAGACTTGCAGCAGCCCTGCAGTAAAATCGGCCTCGCGGTTGATCGCGATCGGAACCGGTCTAGCCAAAACTGCCGGGCTTTCCTCGTTCAAGGTCGCCCGTGAGGACCACACCTGTATAATGCAGCCTTGTGGCCCTTGACGGCCGAAATCGAAGGGAGGAAGCGATGGCAGGGAACGGTGGTTATAAGGGCAAATGCTTCTGCGGTGCGGTCGAGCTCGAGACGCGCGGCGAGCCCGCGGCCATGGGATATTGTCACTGCAGCTCCTGCCGTGAATGGTCGGCTGCGCCGGTCAATGCCTTTTCGCTTTGGCCGATGGACGCGGTCAGTATTGTCAAGGGCAGCGATGATCTTGCCAGCATCCAGAAATCGGAAAACAGCATTCGCAGGTGGTGTCGGGCCTGTGGTGGGCATCTCATGACCGAGCATCCAAGATGGGGGCTTACGGACGTCTATGCGGCCGTCATTCCTGCCCTGGCTTTCAGGCCGATGCTGCATGTGAACTATCAGGAAACGGTCTTGCCGATGAAGGACGGCCTGCCGAAGCAGCGGGACTTCCCGCAAGAATTCGGCGGAACGGGAGATCTCATTGCGGAGTAGCGCCCGCCAAGGTCCAAAGAGACCGGGCGGGCGCTTTTGCATCGGCCCGAAAATCGGAACCGATTTCGGAAAACACCATGCGTGTAGGACGCACGGCGCCCATCAGCCCACTATTTTCTCACGCTGTCGGTGACGGCCTTGATCACCTCGGAGGCCATGGCGAACTCGCGGCCCCTGTTCTCGATGCGATGGCGTTTAGCGATCCAGCTGAAGTCCGTATAGGCGGCATAGACCGAGCCGTCCTTCGCCTGGTAGACGAGCACGCGGACGGGCCAGTCGAGTCCGGCGAGCGGATTGGCAGTGATGAAAGTCGTGCCGAGCGCTGGGTTGCCGAACATGACCAGGCGCGACGGGCGCACCTTGTTGCCGGCGGCGTTGCCGAGCTTGGCCTGATCGACGACGCCGAAAAGGGTAATACCCTTTTCCTCGACGCTGCGCTTGATCCGGTTCACCGTCTCGCCGACCGAATAGCGGCTCTTGACCGTGACGATACCGTCCCTGTCTCCGGCCACTGCGGTCGATATCTGCGCCGATGCGATAACAGCGGTGGCGATCAGGGCGGCCTTCCGTATTGCATTGCTTAATTTCATCATTTCAACGCTCCTCTCTGTTGCCCCTGACGGGCTGTCTCAAGGATGCGGTTGGCCGCCCGATTTTGATAATGCCGTGTCTTGTCCGTTTCGATAACTGGACCTCATGATGCACAGCGGAACGGCGAGAAGCATGGCAAGCATGAGCATCGCGGCGAGCGTCAGCACCGAGATGTTCCAGCCGAAGCGATCGTAGATCTGGCCGACCACCAGGCTGCCGAAGAGCCCGCCGGTGTAATAGGAGGCGAGGTAGGCGCCGCTTGCCGCCGCCTTTTCCGCGGCGGCGATGCGACCGACCTCACTGGTTGCAAGCGCCTGGGCGAGAAAGGTGCCGATCGCGATAATCGCGAGGCCGGCAAGCACCGCGGCAAGGCTGGCGCTGAGGAGCGCGATGAGCCCCAGAACCGCCAGGAAGAGCATGAGCATGATGCCCGCCCCGGCGCCGAGGCGACGTGAAACCAGACCGCCCAGCGGCGTAGTCAGCAAGGATGGCAGGAAGACGAAATAGACGAGCCCGAGCTGCATCGGTGAAAGCCCGAGCTCGACGAGCCGGAAGTTGACATAGGTGTAGGTCCCGATGAACACGAACAAGATCAGGAAGCCAATGCCAAGCATGCTCTGCAGGCCTCGATTGCCGAGCACCGAACGCCAGCTCGCGTGACTTCGTATCCGCCGACCCGGCATCATGTGCTCAGTCCGCTTCAAAGTGGCCCAGACGAGGGCCGCGCCAGCCAGATTGAGAAGCGCGAAAGTCTGGAAATTGATCGACAATCCGCCGAGATCGGCAACCGCTGCCGAGAGAATGCGGCCGAAGAGATTGCTGGCGACATTGCCGGTGACATAGGCCGCAAGCGCGCCCGTTGCCCGGTCCGCCGGGAAATGCTCCGCAAGGTAAGCCATGGTAAGGGTGAACGCGGTTGCCATGCACAGTCCCTGCGCCACACGTAGGCCGGCGAAGATTGCCAGGTCCCGGGTCGTCGAGAGCAACATGGTCGGCACGGCAAGCAATGCGAGACTGATCCAGATGCCGTTTCGCCTGTCCAGGTTGCGCCCGAAGATGCCGACTGCGAGGCCTGCGGCGGCCATGCCGAAGGTGCTGGCATTGACCGCGAAACCCATGGCGGCGCGGCTGACGCCGAATTCCCTCTGCAACGACGGCAGGATCGCCTGAGCGGCGAAGAGATCGACCAGGGTCAGGAATGCGATAAGGGAAATGATGCCGAGATGCCAAATGTCGGCCGCCGGCGTCGCGGGAGTGGACACGGGCCTCGGCAGCGAGGCGCGATCGCGGTTCGCCATCGCCAATCCTCCTTGAAAATGGACGTTTCCCGCCAACGGCCGGAAACGTCCGGATTTGGTTGATGTGCGATTTCGTCGCGGCTCACATGGTGTCGGCGTGATCCGACATCGGCGGCAGGATATCGGCCGAATAGAGGACGGCCGGTTTGTCGCCGTTGTTCTTCCACCAATGGGCAAGGTCGCCGAATTCGGCGGTGACTTCCCCCGCCTTGTGCTCGATCGGGACCTTGCAGGTGCTGCGATATTCGCTGATCGTGCCCTCGAGGATCAGGATGTTGGCGGGGCGTGCCTCGTGCGAGTGCCACGGCACGACGCCGCCCGGCTGGACCACGAGCTTGCGGAACCGCAGGGCACTTCCTTTCCAGTCGCCGCCCTTCGAGGAAAGATCGATCGAGGCAAGCACCTCGTCGGTGACGCCTTCCGGCGCAGTCGCGCCCGGTTTCATGGCGCCTGCTGCGACCTGGTCCGGAGGGCATTCGCCGGCAGCAGCAGGCATCGCCGCGAAGGTTGAGGCGACGAGGCCGAGCGTTGCCGCAAGGGTCAGGGGCAGGCGACCAGCAGTTGGCTTATGAGTCATGTCGGGGTTCTCCTTTGTCGGTAACGCCGGAGATTTTCCGGCGGCACAAGGAGATTGCGCGACATTCAGCCGACAAAGAAATGCCGCCTGCTTTTGATTTCCATAGCTCAGAGCTATTGCAGGAGAGGAGATGCACGGCCGCCGCCGGGCGCCCGGCCCGGATTGGCCGCAGGGGATCAGGCGATGCGTCGCATGTCGATGCTGGAATGCGGGGCGGCCCAGCCGTAGGACTTCACCGAACCGACGAAGGTGGCGACGGCCGGGGAGAACCGCCGACCGGCAACGGTGACGAGACACACCTCCCGCGTGACCTCCGGTTCGGCGACTGGCCGCACCTGCAGACCGGGAATGACGGCGCTGTATTCGGGAATGAAGCAGATCCCGAGGCCGCCGGCCACCATATTCTGGATCCAATCCTCGCGCTCGCTGGAATAGGAAATCTGGGTTTTCACACCATGAGACTCGCACAAGTCCGTCAGATAGTCCCAGTACTCGCAATTCACCCGCCTGAGATAGATTTCGCCGTCTATGGCGGTGATGGGTACCGCATCGTATTGACAGAGGCGGTGACCGGCAGGAAAGGCGAGCATGAACCTTTCGCGAAACAGCGGGGTCACGTCGAAACGTTCGGGGAAGCGGTCGCTGCTCGCCATTATGGCCACGTCGATCTCGCCGGCCTCCAGCAGTTCGGAAAGCCTGGAGGGTACACCTTCGACAAGCTGGAGCTGGATCCCGCGGTGGCGCATGTTGAAATCGGAAAGCAGGCCGGTAAATCGGCGCGGCCCGATCGTGCACATGATACCGACCTTCACATGCGCGTCCTCCAGGCAGAGGAAGCGCGACGCCTCCTGCCGGACGCCTGACAGTTCGTCGAGGATCGACTGGAAACGCGGCCTGAGCAGATTTCCGAGATCTGTCAGGTGGGTCAAGTTGCGTTCGCGTCGGAACAGGAGGCCGCCGACCTCGTCTTCGAGCTGCTGGATAGCGCGGCTCAGTGCCGGCTGGGTGACATTGCATTTCTCGGCGGCGCGCGTGAAGTTGCGCGTGTCGCATACCGCCAGGAAATAACGAACATGGTGAATGTCCATACCTGCCCCCCGGAAGGCTTCTAAGGCATAATGCTTCGGATCCTATCCGATCTAAAAAACAATCATATCAAAGTGCTACAGCGCTTTGTCGCGTACTGGACGGCGCGACGCGCCGAGGTCGAGGCGATGACGTTGCTATGGGCGCGCCGCCTCCGCCAATGCAATTCACCTATCGAATTCATAGCACAGTGGCATTTCAGTTGAAATGAATTGAGCGCCATTCTCTTCCGGCAAAAGGCCCTTCGGCCGAAACGCGAGGAGACGTGGACATGCTCAAAAGTACCGACGCTGAAATCGACGCGATGTTCGGCCGCAGGGCGCTCGAGGGGCGCAGCGCCATCGTTACCGGTTCGACCAGCGGCATTGGTCTCGGCATCGCGCAGGCGCTTGCCAAGGCGGGTGCGGCAGTGATGCTCAACGGTTTCGGCGACCCGGCCGAGATCGAACGGCAACGGGCCGAAATAGCGGAGGAAAACGACGTCGACGCCGCCTATGACGGCGCCGACATGTCGGACCCGGAGGCGATCCGGATGATGGTCGAGCGCGCCGGCGCCCGTTTCGGGCAGGTCGACATCGTCGTCAACAATGCCGGCATACAGCATGTCGCGCCGATAGACGAATTCCCTCAGGGCAAGTGGGACGCGATCCTGTCGATCAACCTCACCGCCGCCTTTCATCTGGTTCAGGCGACCTACGGCGGGATGCGCGCCCGCGGCTATGGGCGCATCATCAATGTCGCCTCGGCCCATGGCCTCGTTGCGTCGCCCTACAAATCGGCCTACGTGGCCGCCAAACATGGGCTCGTCGGCCTCACCAAGGTCGTGGCCCTCGAAGGGGCGGAATTCGGCATCACGGCCAATGCGATCTGCCCCGGCTATGTCTGGACACCGCTCGTGGAGGCGCAGATCGACGGTCAAGCGAAGTCGCACGGCATCGCCCGCGATGCGGTGATCCGCGACGTGTTCCTGAAATACCAGCCGACCAAGCGCTTCGCGACAGTCGAGGAAATGGGGGCGCTGAGCGTCTTTCTTTGCAGCAGCGCTGCTGCCTCGATTACCGGCGCCGCCATCCCCGTCGACGGCGGCTGGACCGCCCACTGACCGGATGCGACAGGAGAGTAGTCATGAACAAGCACACCCAAATCGACCCGTCCACCTCCGAGCACCAGGCGCGCGCCTTGGCAAGTGAGACGCGCCCGCCGCGGACTATCAATCTGGCGCTTCAGGGCGGCGGTGCGCATGGCGCCTTCACCTGGGGCGTGCTCGACCGGCTGCTTGACGAGCCGAACCTGTCCTTCGAAGGCATCGTCGCGACAAGCGCCGGCGCCATGAATGCGGCCGTCCTTGCCTATGGGCTGGCGGAGGGAGGTCGCGGCGGCGCCCAGAGGGCGCTCGCCAATTTCTGGCGCCGCATCAGCCATGCGGCGGCCTTCAGCCCCCTGCAACCGAGCCTGCTTGACCGTATGACACGGTCGAAATCATTGGAGCATTCGCCTGCTTTCGTACTCTTCGACATGGTGACGCGGCTGCTTTCGCCCTACCAGTTCAATCCGTTGAACTACAATCCGCTGCGCCGGGTGCTGGAGCAATCGATCGACCTCGATGCGATCCGCATGTCGCGCTGTCCGGTCAAGCTCAACATCTGCGCGACCAATGTGCGCACCGGCAAGGTCAAGGTGTTTTCCAACGACGAGATCTCGATCGATGCCGTGATGGCATCGGCCTGCCTGCCGTTTCTCTTCCAGGCGGTGGAGATCGACGGCGAAGCCTATTGGGACGGCGGCTATATGGGAAATCCCGCGATCTTTCCACTGATCTATAGCTGCGACACGCCTGACGTGCTGGTGATTCACATCAATCCGCTGGAGCGAACGGAACTGCCGCGAACCGCGGCGGAGATCCTCAACAGGATCAACGAGATCAGCTTCAACTCCTCGCTGCTCCGGGAGATGCGGGCGATCGCCTTCGTGACGCAGCTGATCGATTCCAGGGCCGCTAACGACCTCGATCTCAAGCGCATCTTCGTGCACGGCATCTCCGACGACGAGACGATGAGAAACCTGAGCGTATCAAGCAAGCTCAATGCCGAATGGGGCGCGCTCGTCGATCTTCGCGACCGTGGGCGACAATGCGCCGAGGAGTGGCTGACGGCGAACTACGACGCGATCGGTAAGCGCTCGAGCGTCGATATCAGCGCTCGCTACCTCTAGCCGATCTATCCGGGCCCACGCATCGCGACGAATCGGCCCCGCCTGTCTGACTGGGAAAGGCAACGGAATGAACCAGAAAACCGCATGTGCGGGATTTCTTGAATCCGTATTGATTTACGGGTAAAATTACGCAGCAATTCAAAGCGTTACAGCGACCGTCCGATTTGAAGCGAGCGGAGTTGCAACGTGTGTTGCACGCGAGTGGTGACGCTTTGACGAAACTTCATGTGTGGAGGTTCTCATGCCCAACACTCTCGTGGCAGGAAGAAGAGCCCAGGACTGGGCGAACCTGGTCTTGGCAATATGCCTGTTCCTTTCTCCCTGGGTCATCGGCTTTGCATCGGAAACCACGCCGACCTGGAACGCCTGGATCGTCGGGATCGTGCTCGGCGCCTTGGCGGTCGCAACTCTTTCGGCCTTCGCCGAATGGGAGGAATGGGCCAATATGGTCATCGGGCTCTGGTTGATCGTGTCTCCCTGGATCCTCGGTTTCATGGCGAACGCCAATGCAATGTGGACCCACGTCATTCTTGGTCTGCTTGTGGCCGCACTGGCAGCATGGGCGGTCTGGGATCATCGCCATCACCTGCATGCCTAGCTCACCGCTAGCGCATCGGGCCGAAAACGGAACGGAATTTCGGAAAGCTCGATGCGCAGATTCAAAGGGTTACAGCGACCTTTGCGCGTCTGAATGGGTCTGAAATGACGCGCGGCGCTGTAGCCCGGAACGAAGCCGGGAATGACGAGCATTCGAGTGGGACGAGCCGCGTTGCGGCCTGTTCCCGCTCGCCGACTTGAGCGGCGCCTGATACCGAACTGCTTGCAGCCTTGGCGAAGACGGCGTCGCTCCACCTAATCGGGGTCGAGTTGGCGGGATCCATCGCTCCGAAGGAGGGCCAATCTGGCGCCTTTCCCAAGCATGCATGTCTATTCCTTAAGTGCCGCAAGGCTTCCGATCGTCTTGTCTCCTAGCCGAATCCTCCCGCGGCCGGGAAGTCCACACTCATTACCTCGGTCTTAACGGTTGATTAAGTAAACGGCGCGAAAAGTTGCGCCGGGTGCTTATACGTATTCGAGGTTGTAGATGGGCTGCATCGCCATTCCTTCTTTTAGTTCCTATCGTAGCCTCTCCGCCGTTCCGGCCCACCGCATGCTGCAAAACAACACGTTGGTGGACCAACTGCGCAAATCGGTTGGGTTCAAGCATATTGCCGTCGGGGGTCTCGACATAGACGGCTATCACTTCGGCCGCGGCCGCTCGACGGACACTTCCTTTCCGTCGGCTTATGTGGAAGCCTACTTTGCCGAAGAGCTTTGTCTTTCCGACCCGCTGCTGATCCTGACCCGAGAGCGGAATGTGCCGATGTCCGACGAAGAAGCGTTCGGCACGATGGCGGCGCCGACACGCCTCGAGCACTTGCATCGGTCGTTTGGCATCTGCAATCGGTTCCTGGTTCCTCTGTCGAGAGACGAGCGCGTCTACGGTTGCGTCTGCTTTACAAACGACCATGCATTCACGGGAAGCGAACGGCAGTTGCTGACTTTTCTCGCCGAACCGCTCCACAAATCTGTCACGAAGCCCCTGATGGACCGCTTTGCGGCGAGTACCTACGGTCTTTCGGCAGGCGAGCTAAACTGCCTCGGATTGGCGAGCAAAGGCATGACAAGCGAGGAAATCGCAGCCGCCTCGAAATACCAAACCGAAACGGTCAACACCTATCTCAAGCGCGCGACCCGCAAGCTTGGCGCCGCCAATCGCGCGCACGCTATAGCCGAAGCGATCCGTCGACAGATTATCAACTGAGAAACATGCGAAACTTGTTATGTAATAAATTTTCTCTACGCACGATAGAATAACTACTGTTCAGAGCGCCCTCCCGCAAACGAAATTCAAATAAAGCCGCCTTCCTTCACTGTTTCGAAACCATCCTATCCCAAATTTGGGACAGCGAGGCGGCGCATAGTCGCGCCTAACCTGCCATGATGGCGGCGGCTTTCGCGACGCGCGTTCATCGCATCAACAGACAATCCCTACCGCCACAGACGCCCTGATCCGGTCGGTGAGCCGGCCTTCGCGCTGCCGTTTGCGGCGGTTGCCGCACGCGCGCCTGGCAACAACCGGGGCAATACGACGCTTACTTTTGGAGGATACGACATGAAGGCAATAGCATTCGGTTTTGGGTCTGACGCCAAAGCTGTCCTTGCTGCGATCGGCAAGTCGCAAGCTATCATCGAGTTCGACCTGACTGGCAAGGTTCTGACGGCCAACGCCAATTTTTGCCGCGCCCTCGGCTACGAAGCATCCGAGATCATCGGACAGCATCACCGCATGTTCGTTGATCCGGCGGAGGCCTCCTCCCCCGAGTACCGGGAGTTCTGGGCAAGGCTCAACCGCGGTGAGTTCGACCAGCGCCAGTACAAGCGCATCGGCAAGGGTGGCAAGGAAGTGTGGATCGAAGCCTCCTACAATCCCGTCTTCCGAGGCGGCAAGCCCTACAAGGTCTTCAAATTCGCTACCGAAATCACGGCACAAAAGCTGAAAAGTAGTGAGGATACCGGCAAGCTTGAGGCTCTTTCACGCGCGCAGGCGGTCATCGAGTTCACGCCGAGCGGTGACATCCTGGCGGCGAATCAGAATTTCCTCTCGGCGCTCGGCTATCAGTTCTCGGAAATCCAAGGCCGCCACCATTCGATGTTCTGCGACAGCGCCTATTCGGCCAGTGACGACTATCGCCGCTTCTGGCAGCGGCTGTCGGGAGGCGAATTCATCGCCGACGAATTCCTGCGGATCGGCAAGGCCGGCAAGAGAGTCTACATCCAAGCCTCGTACAACCCGATCTTCGACATGAACGGCAGGGTCTTCAAGGTCGTCAAATTCGCCACCGACGTCACCGCCCGGGTGAATAATGTCGACCAACTCGCGGCCGCGCTGACGCAACTCTCGAACGGTGATCTGACGCAGAACCTGACCACCCCGTTCATTCCCAGTCTGGAAAAGCTTAGAATCGACTTCAACGCCGCGATGGAGAAGCTGCGTACGGCTATGCAGGCGGTGGCCGAAAACGCGAGCGGGATCGCGGCCGGCTCGCAGCAGATTCAGTCGGCCTCCGACGATCTGTCGAGGCGGACGGAACAGCAGGCCGCCTCGGTCGAGGAAACAGCCGCAGCCCTTGAAGAGATCACCACCACCGTAACCGATACTAGCCGCCGTGCGGAAGAGGCGGGACAACTGGTCCGCAAGACGCGCGAAAACGCCGAGCACTCCGGCAAAGTCGTGCGCAGCGCCATCGAGGCCATGGGCAAGATCGAGAACTCCTCCTCGGAGATCTCCAACATTATCGGCGTCATCGACGAGATCGCCTTCCAGACCAATCTTCTGGCGCTCAACGCTGGGGTCGAGGCGGCGCGCGCCGGTGATGCCGGAAAGGGTTTCGCCGTCGTTGCCCAAGAGGTGCGCGAACTTGCCCAGCGGTCGGCCAAGGCCGCAAAGGAGATCAAGGACCTGATTACTGATTCGAACGCGCATGTTAAGAGCGGCGTGGCGCTCGTCGGTGAAACGGGCACGGTACTCGATGCGATCGTATCGCAGGTCCAACAGGTCAACGGCAATGTCGAGGCGATCGTCGAAGCTGCCAGAGAGCAGGCCACCGGGATCAAGGAGATCAACGAGGCGGTCAACACGATGGATCAGGGCACGCAGCAGAATGCGGCGATGGTCGAAGAATCGACAGCCGCGGCTCACAGCCTCGCCAGAGAGGCCGAGGCGCTGTTCCAGTTGCTGGGCCAGTTCAACATCGGAAACAGCGTGACTTCGCGTCAGACGCGGGTGACCGAGGCTACCGCCGCATCGAAACCCGTCGCCTCCCCGGCGCGGTTGATGGCGACCAAGGTAGCGGCCGCCTTCCACGGCAATGCTGCCGTTGCATCCGACAATTGGGAGTCGTTTTGATAGCTGAACCGATGGACGGCGTTCACGTATCTTCGGTGTTAGCGCGTTCTTTCGAGCAATTCCTGGTCTCCCACAAGGCGCCTCGCACGCGACGCGCCTTGTGAGGAGATGCGCTCACGGGATTGCAATTCCATGTGGCGGCAAAATGCTCAGGCGACAATTTCGACTTCGCAGCGCGCGCGCTCGGTTTCGATCGCAAGATCCAGGACCTTCTGCAAGTTGGCGGCGTGGCGGAAGCCGGGTTCGACCATCTGTCCCGCCCGGGCGGCCTCGACGAAGCGCTGGTAGTTGGTCGGCACCGTACCGGAGTCGATCTCGCGCCAGACGGCCGCTTCGACGTCCTCCCCCAAGCAGCCCTTGAGCAGCGACCCTTGCGGCGTGTGGACCACTTCCAGCGCGCCCTTGTCGCCGTGCAGCCTCAGCCTCAACTCATTCAGATGGCCGGTCGCCCAGCGGCTCGCGTGGATCACGCCCATCGCCCCATTCTCCAGTTCCACCGTCATCGCGAAGCTGTCATTGGCGTCGAGGTCATATTCGCCGATGCGGTTTCCCGGCGCCTTTTCAAAGGACTTGAGGCGCGCGAAGACCCGCTCGACCGAACTGCCGGCACCATAGCCGGCGAAGTCCAGGATATGGATGCCGACGTCGCCGAGGACGCCGTTGGAGCCATGCTTCGTCGAAAGCCGCCACAGCCACTTCGACTCTCGCGCCCAATCTCCCCAGGCCTTGGAGACCAGCCAGCTTTGCAGGTAGGACGCCTCCAGATGCCGAATCCGGCCGATTTCGCCGCTGAGGACCAACTCGCGCGCCTTCTGCAGCGGCGCGACGTTGCGATAGGTGAGGTTCACCATGGTGACGAGGCCTGAGCGCTCGGCGGCCTCGGCCATTTCCGCCGCTTTGTCGTAGTTCTCCGCAAGCGGCTTTTCGCAGAGCACGTGCTTGCCGGCGGCAATCAACGCCAGCGTCGTCGGATGATGCGCCTTGTCCGGCGTGACGTTGGTCACCGCATCGAACTCGCCCCAGGCGATCGCTTCCTCGAGCGAGGTGAAGGTCTGGTCGATGTCATGCTGGGCGGCGAAGGCCTTGGCACGCGACGGGTCGACATCGACGGCGCCGACTATCTCGACGCCCTCTATCTTGGAGAATGCATTAGCGTGGCTGTTTGCCATGCCGCCCGTTCCGAGTATCAGCAGACGCATGGGAGAGCCCTCACCTGTAACCCGCTTGGCCGGCGCGATGCAGCTTCGGACCGCGTTCCTCGATCGGTTCCAATGCCTTTTCGACCGGCACGTTCGGGGCTTTGTGGATCGCTTCGTAGGTACCTTGAGGGTTGTAGGCCCATTTCACCGCGTTGCGGAGCACGTGGTGCACCGTGGCGTCGTGATAGGTGGGGTAGGTTTCATGCCCCGGGCGGAAATAGAAGATGTTGCCCGCGCCGCGCCGCCAGGTGAGCCCCGAGCGGAAGACCTCGCCGCCGGCGAACCAGGAGATGAACACCGTCTCCAACGGCTCGGGTACGGAGAAATATTCGCCATACATTTCCTCGTGCTCGATCACGAAGTGATCGTCCAGGCCTTCGGCGATCGGGTGGCGCGGATTGACCACCCATACACGTTCCCGTTCGCCCGCCTCGCGCCACTTCAGCGCGCAGGGCGTGCCCATCAGTCGTTTGAAGACTTTTGAGAAGTGGCCGGAATGGAGCACGATCAGCCCCATGCCTTCCCAAACCCGTTTTGCGACGCGTTCGACGATCTCGTCGTCGACGGCGCCGTGGGCGGCATGGCCCCACCAGAGGAGCACGTCGGCAGAGGCGAGCCGCTTCTCGCTCAGGCCGTGCTCGGGCTCCTGCAGGGTAGCGGTCGTCGCCTCTATCGCCGGATCGGCATTGAGCGCCGCGGCAATGGTGTTATGCATGCCGTCCGGGTAGATTTCCCGAACCGTGGCATTTTTCTGCTCGTGGACGTTTTCGCCCCACACGATTGCGTTTATGGACAAGGTCAGTCTCCTCGTGGTTTGGCCACCCGGCAGGGGTGTCGCTATACTGTTTGACATTGTCGACGCGGGCTCAGGGCCTGACGGCATGTCCCCTCTGGTTCTGGACCCGAGGAGACATGCAGATTCGAGTGCTGCAGCGAGCTTTGCGCGTCTGATCAGACGCGCCGCTGTAGCCGGTCTAACGTCTGGCGTCTGGAAATGATCCCGAATAGGTTGATCTAGGCGGCACCCCGCATGTGCATGCGCCCGAGGGAGCGCCCAGCCGCATCGAAGCGATGGATCTGGCCGGCAGCCGGCGAGATCCGCACGGTCTCTCCAGGTCCATGGCGGGACGTGCCACTCTCGCGGACGATCACCGGCTCCTCGGTACCGATGTCGAGATAAACATAGCTGTCGGAACCGAGCATCTCCGAGTGGACGACCGTTCCGGACCACACACCGCCCGCCGGATCGATTTCCAGATGCTCGGCACGAAGGCCGATCGTGTGGGCGTCGTATGCCGAGGCGAAGGGACCGGAAAGGAAATTCATTTTCGGCGAGCCGATGAAGCCGGCGACGAAGACCGAATTCGGGTTTTCGTAAAGCTCCAGCGGAGTGCCGATCTGCTCGACGCGCCCGTCACGCAGAACGCAGATGCGGTCGGCAAGCGTCATCGCCTCCACCTGGTCGTGCGTGACATAGATCATCGTGGTCTTGTGCATGCTGCGGTGAAGCCTGGCGATCTCGATTCGGGTCGCCACGCGCAGCGCCGCATCGAGATTCGACAGCGGCTCGTCGAAGAGGAAGACCTTCGGATCGCGCACGATCGCGCGGCCGATCGCGACGCGCTGGCGCTGTCCGCCGGAAAGCTGGCGCGGCAACCTTTCGAGATAGGGGGTGAGTTGCAGCATCTCCGCCGCCGTCTCCACGCGCTTCCTGCACTGATCCTTGCCCTTGCCGGCGAGCTGCATGCCGAAGGCCATGTTCTCGAAGACCGTCATATGGGGATAAAGCGCATAGGACTGGAAGACCATGGCGATGCCGCGTTTCGACGGCACGAGATGGTTGACCACTTGGCCGTCGAAGGAAAGTGTGCCGGACGTGATCTCCTCGAGCCCCGCGATCAGTCTCAAGAGCGTGGACTTGCCGCAGCCGGAAGGCCCGACGAAGACCATGAATTCGCCGGCCCGTATGTCCATGCTGACGCCCTTGATGACCTCGAAAGCGCCGAAGGACTTGCGGATGTCGCGCAATTGCAGCTCAGCCATGATTTTCTCCCAGGATCTCTAGAATGCTCATATGTTCGCGCGAAGCTATCCAATTGCTTTCGCCGCATTTGTGCTAAGTCAGGTGGGCCAGCTGACTGAAAAATGCTCAGCCTTTAACGCCACCGGCCGTGAGTCCGGATATGATCCGCCGCTGAAAGATCAGCACCAGGATCACCAGCGGCACCGTGACGATCACCGACGCGGCCATGATGTTGCCCCAGGGGATCTCGAAGTTGCTGCTGCCGGAGAGCAGCGCGATCGCGACCGGCACGGTGCGCTGCGTGTCGGACGAGGTGAATGTCAGCGCGAAGAGGAACTCGTTCCAGGCGGCGATGAAGGCGAGTAGTCCCGTCGTCACCAGCGCCGGCCACATGAGCGGCATGAAGACGCGGGTGACGATGACAAAGGGCGAGGCACCGTCGACGATCGCCGCCTCCTCGATCTCGACCGGCAGGTCGCGCATGAAGGTGGTGAGCACCCAGACGGTGAACGGAAGCGTGAAGATCATGTAGGAAAAGATCAGCGCCAGCGGCGTGTTGAAGATGCCGACGGAGCGCACGAGTTCAAACAGGCCGGCAAGCACTGCGATCTGAGGAAACATCGACACCGACAGGATGGTGAGTAGCAGCAGGGCCCGGCCGCGAAACCGCACCCGCCCGAGCGCATAGGCGGACGTCACCGCAAGCAGCAGGGAAATGGCGACGACCGAGGTCGCGACCAGCAATGAGTTGCCGAGATTGCGCAGGAAGCTGCCGTGCGAAACGACGCTCGTGTAATTGGCGAGGGAGAGTTCCGTCGGCCAATAATCGACGCGGAAGAGGGCAGTGCCGGATTTGAGGCTCGTCAGCACCGCATAATAGAAGGGAAAGACCGCGATTACGATGATCACCACGACCAGGGCGTAAAAGGCGGCACGCTTTACGACGGTGACGGCCATCAGCGTTCTCCTTCGAAGTTGACCCGCCCGAACCACATGTAAAGGACGGTGATCGCGGCGATGATGAGAAAGAGCATGGTCGAGGCGGCGGCGCCGTAGGCGAACTTGTCGAAATCGAAAAGGTTCTCGCGCGCCAGCACCGACATTGTCTTCGTCTGGGCGTTGTTGGGGGTCAGCACATAGATCAGGTCGAAGATGCGCAGCGCGTCGAGCATGCGGAAAATGACAGCGACCATCAGCGCCGGGCGAATGAGCGGCAGCGTCACCCGCCAGAATACCTTCACCGGATGAACACCGTCGATCTTCGCGGCCTCGTAGACATCGCCCGGCACCATCTGCAGTCCGGCGAGGATGAGGAGCGCCATGAAAGGCGTCGTCTTCCAGACGTCGACGATCAGAACGGCGATCATCGCCGTATCCGGATTGGCGGTCCAGGCGACCTTCTGGCTGATCAGCCCGAGGCCGAGCAGAATGTCGTTCAGGATGCCGAACTGGTCATTCAGCATCCAGGCCCACATTTTCGCGGACACGATCGTCGGGATCGCCCAGGGGATGAGGATGGCGGCGCGCACGAGGCCACGGCCTGGAAATCGCGCGTTCAAAACCAGTGCCACCACCAGTCCGAGTACCGTTTCGATGCTCACGGAGACCAAGGTGAACTTCAGAGTGTTCCAGACGGCGTTCCACCAGGCGGGATCGGCGAGCAGACCACGGTAGATGGTCCGGCCGCTCTTCAGCGTGATCCAGGTGAGATAATTGTCGAAGCCGATGAACTCAGCGCCTGCGGGATTGGTCAAGGACGCAGTGGTAAAGCTGAAATAGATGGTCCTGACGAGCGGCCAGCCGGCGACGAGCGCCAACACGAGAAGCGTCGGCGCCAGGAACACCCAGGCGGAGCGGACGCGCTGCGCTTTTAGGTCCGAATGAATCTGCGTGTGGCGCCCGAGTGCAGCCGGCGGATCCGCGACGGCAAGATCGGTCATGACTGTGGCTCCCCTCTCCGTGCGGCTTTCGCCGCTGTTTCGGTAGGGATGGCGGCCGGTGCGGCCGCCATCCCCGGCGACGGCTGCAAGGCGCGGAAGCAGATGCGAATTATCGGCGCTTCCGTGCCTCGGGGAGGCTTACCAGCTGTCGCCCTTTAGCTCGGTCAGCTCGATCTCGAGCAGTTCTAAATTCTCGGCGGCAGTTCCGTTGCCGGAGAGCGTATTGTGCACGGCGCTCCAGAATCTCGAGGAAACCTCGTTGTATTTGACCTTGGTGACCGCCGACGGCCGCGGCACCGCGCTCTCGAAAATGGGCTTCCAGTTCGGCATGAAGGGCTGCGCAGCAGCGACGTCCGGGTCGTCGTAGAGCGAGGCGATCGTCGGCAGTTGCGAGAGCTGCAGGGCCCGCTCCTTCTGCACCGCCTTCGAAGACAGGAACTTCACAAGCTCGATCGCCGCCTCCTGCTCGTCGGAGTATTTCGATACTGCGAGATTCCAGCCGCCAAGCGTCGAAGAAGGTTCCTCGCCATCGTTCGCGGCCGGCAGCGGCATGACCTCGAACTTGCCCTTGACGGCGCTGTCATCGCCATTTCCAAGCGCATAGGCATAGGGCCAGTTGCGCATGAACACGGCATTGCCCGTCTGCCAGACGCCGCGCGATTCCTCCTCCTGATAGGCGAGCACGCCCCCCGGCGCGATCGTGCCGATCCATTTTTTGGCCCGATCTATCGCGGCGGCCGCCATTTCGTTGTTGACGGAAATCGTGCCGTCCGGCTCGACGATTTGGCCGCCGCCGGAGGACTTGATCCATTCCAGCGCATTGCAGGTAAGTCCCTCATAGGCATTCGCCTGGAAGACAAAGCCCCAGATATCCGCCTGCCCCGCGGCGCGCTCCTTCTCCTGGATCTCCTTGGCGGTTGCCGCCATTTCATCCCAGGTCTTCGGCGGCGTCCTGTCATATTTTTCGAGCAGGTCCTTGCGGTAGTAGAGCGCCGGCGCATCGGTGAAGATCGGCAGCGCGACGAGCTTGCCGTTGGCGGTCTGCGACTGAATGATCGAGGGGAAATGGTCGCCGACCACATCCTTCGTCGCTTCCGTCAGGTCGATGAACTGGTCCGCAAGCTGCGGCGCCCAGATGACGTCGGTCTGGTAGACATCGACGTCCTTGTTTCCCGCGGCGAGCCACAAGCGATACTGGCTGAATTGTTCGCTGCTCGACGACGGCATGGTGACGAGATTGACCTTGTGGCCCGTCTGCCTCTCGAAGCGGCCGAGCTGCTCACGCATGAAACTCACATTCTTGCCGGTTGTGTTGGCCGCAAGCGACAGCTCCGCGGCAGCGGCCAGATCGGCAGTGCCAAGTGCGGCGAATACAGTCAGGGTCCTCAGCAGCAGGGTCATGTTCGATCGCTCCTCCATATCTCCAACCGCTCGAAGACTCCTCAAAATTCGAAAACGGTTTGGTTGGAAAAAGCTGTCAGAAGGCCTGAAATTTGTCAATACGCAGGAGCCCCCAGCGCGCCAAACTTGTTCACATCGAAATTGTCGTTATTGCTTCAAAGCGTTACGCTGTTGACGACTGCTGCTGGAGCATCAAGCTCTGCCACTTAAAAACCACTCACGCAGCAACTTATTGAAAACGCTTTGGCTTGATACCGACTGGGCTTGGCAACCCGTATTCAGTGTCTTGAGCGATGATCGACGATCGGTTGTCCCTGGCGACGAAGGCGTATATTCCTGATCGGGCAACGGGGTTAAGGGATTAGACGCCCAGATGAAGCTGAAGGAGTTCGCCCGCCACCTGGGCCTTTCGCCGACAACCGTCAGCCGCGCGCTCGGCGGTTATCCCGAGGTGAATGAGCAGACTCGCAAGCGAGTAGCGGAAGAGGCCGTACGCCTCGGCTATCGTCCGAACATCAATGCCGTGCGCCTGGTCACCGGCCGGGCGGGCGCGATCGGCGTGGTGATGGGCCGCACCGGCGAATTCCATTTCGCCGAATTCATGAGCGGCATGGCCGAACGGCTGGACGGGGAGGATATCGACATCCTCGTCAGCCCGACCACGGATCGCGACTCCACCGACCAAATCCCGATATACAGCCGTCTTGCCACGAGCGGCCGCGTCGATGCCGTCGTCGTTCACTCTCCGAAGCCGAACGACGAACGTATCGCTCTGCTGCATGATCTCGGGTTTCCCTTCCTTGTCCACGGCCGCTCCGAGACCGAAGTGCCGCATGCCTGGCTCGACATCGACAATGAAGGTGCCCTGCGGAGGGCGACCTCTCACCTCGTCGATCTCGGACACAAGCGCATCGTGATGATCAACGGTCCGGCCGGAAGAACGTTCTCGCTCCACCGTGACAAGGGCTACCGCGATGCGCTGCAGGAGCGCGGCATTGCGTTCGACCCGCGGCTTGTCGCGCATGGGCACTTCACCGACGAACTCGGCTTTCGCCTTGCACGCTCCTACCTCGAGCAATCGCCTCGCCCCACCGCCTTCGTCGCCGGCTCGATGATGACTGCGCTCGGGGTCTACCGTGCTGTGCGTTCTCGCGGGCTTACCATCGGGCGCGATATCTCGGTGATCGCCCATGACGACGTCTTCCCCTACCTGACGCCGGAGAACATGATACCCTCGCTTTCGGCGACCCGGTCCTCGATGCGCTCGGCTGGAGCGCGATCGGCAGATCTCGTTCTGCAGCTGCTCGGCGGCAGACCCGCGAGCGAAATTCACGAGCTCTGGCCCGTCGAACTCATCTTGCGCGAGTCAACCGGCCCGGCACCAACTGAAGCAAAGTCTTGAAGAGGCCGGCGTTGAAGAGAACGATTGCGATCATCGGCGGCGGGCCCGCTGGTCTGATGGCGGCAGAGGTCTTATCCGCAAATGGCCATGCGGTCACCGTATACGAGGCGATGCCGACTGCTGCGCGCAAGTTCCTGCTCGCAGGCAAATCCGGCCTCAACATCACCCATGCCGAAGATTATTCGCGTTTCGTCACCCGTTTCGGCGCAGCCGCGGAGCGCCTGCGACCGGCGCTCGATGCCTTCACCCCCAAGGATGTGCGGGCCTGGGCTTCGGGCCTCGGCACGGAAACATTCGTCGGCTCGTCGAGCCGTGTCTTTCCGAAGGAGATGAAAGCCTCGCCGCTCCTGCGTGCCTGGCTCCGACGCCTCGATGCGCAAGGCGTCCGGCTGCTTACCCGCCACCGGTGGTCGGGCTTCGCGGACGGCGGCTATGAGTTCGAGACATCTGAGGGCCGCAAGATCGCCCGCCCCGATGCGGCGCTGCTGGCGCTCGGCGGCGCAAGCTGGCCAAGGCTCGGTTCCGATGCCGCTTGGGTACCCTGGCTGCGCAGCCGACGGGTAACGGTGCATGATTTCCGGCCCGCCAATTGCGGCTTCGACGTCGCCTGGAGCGAAGACTTTCGTGGACGCTTCGCCGGCGAGCCGTTGAAGTCGGTGGTCGCCACATCGGAGGCCGGCGCATTTCCCGGTGAATTCGTCGTGAGCCGGCACGGCATCGAAGGTAGCCTCGTCTATGCCCATGCGGCGGCGCTCCGCGACGGACTGGAGCGCGATGGCAAGGCGCAGCTCCTCGTCGATCTTGCGCCCGGGAGAAGCATCGAGCGGCTGACATGGGACCTCGCCCGGCAGCACGGCAAGGCCAGCTTGGCCAATCGGCTGCGCAAGGGTGCGGGGCTCAACGGGATCAAGTCTGCGCTGATCCGGGAAATCGCGCCTGCCGCCGTAAGACCCGATCCCGAGCGGCTTGCGGCCGCGATCAAAAGCCTCCCCATCCCACTCCTGCGGCCACGCCCCATTGCCGAGGCGATCTCTTCGGCGGGCGGTATAGGCCTCGACGACGTCGATGACGGTTTTATGGTCAAAACGCTTCCCGGCCTGTTCGCGGCCGGCGAGATGCTGGACTGGGAGGCGCCGACCGGCGGTTATCTTCTGACCGCCTGCCTTGCGATCGGCCGGGCCGCGGCGCATGGAATGCTCGCATGGCTCGCGCCGCGTTGATCCGATCGCACGGCGACAGTCAATCCACCCGCTTGCCGATCGTATCGGCGACATGGGCGCCGCGATCGCCGATCTTTTTGGGCGGCCCGGTCGTCGAATCGCGTGCCGTCTGGTGTTCGAGTTCGGCGTTGAGCTCCGCTCCGACGATGACGATCATGGTGGAGACCCAGATCCAGAGCATGAACCCGACCAGGGCCCCGAGCGCGCCGTAGGTCGCGTTGTAATCGGCAAAATTGTCGATGTAGTAGGAAAACAGGACGGATGCGGCCAGCCAAAAAAGGGTGCTGAAGAGTGCACCCCAGGTTAGCCATCTCAACTTGGCCCGCTCACGATCCGGTCCATACCTGTAAAGCAGCGTGACCGCGCCCCAGATCAGCAACAGCATGATCGGCCAGCGCACAAGCCTCGCCAAGGTTTCCAGCCACGGATCCCGCGGCAAAAGGGCAAAGACCGCCGGCAGGACAGCGATCGCCGAGACGAGGACCGCGGTGAGCAGGAGGCCGGCAAGCGTGAAGCCGAGGCTGAGCAAAGTCAGCTTGATAAAACTACGCTTCTCCGTTTCGTCATAGGCAATGTTCATGGCATCGAACAGCGATGCAACCCCGTTGCGCGCGCTCCAAAGTGCGACGAGCAGCCCGATTATGAAGCCGATGCTGAGGTTCGACGCCTTCTGTGAGGCAAGTGCGTCCAACTGATCGGTAATGAGTTGAAGTGACTGCGAAGGCAGGACGGCTGCCAGGAAAGTGATCTGCTCGGCAATCATGGCCGGATCCAGAACCAGCCCGTAAATGGAAACGAGGGAGGCGAGCGCAGGAAAGAAGGAAAGAAGCACATAGAACGTCACGCCCCCGGCCACCAGCGGCACGCGATCCTCGCTGATCTGCGAGATGGTGCGCCAGAAGACATCGTAGAAGCCCAATGCCGGGATTTCCCCGGGGCTTTCCGCGTGCCGGCCCCTCTCCGCCTCATGCTCCGTGCCTTCCGCCGCGCCGTCCTGCTGGTCACGAGCATTCATCTGAGGGCCGCTCCTCTTCGAGCACTCTTACGAAGACCCGTACCCCGGCTGGCGGCCGGGGCGGGCGATCATTCCCGAAATGTTTCGCGCAGGCGATCCCGTGCGGCATCGTGAGCTTCGAGCGCTGCGTCGCTTGCTTTCTCCACGACGCCTTCGGCGCCGGCGGCGGCCTTGTCGGTCAATTCGCTTGCCTTTGCAGCGAGGCTGTCGCGCATCCGGTCGGACGTGTCGCCCAGCGCCTCGTCCTCGGTCTCGGTGTGGGGCAGTGCTGCGCCTATCGCCGCGCCGACGGCAAAGGCAAGCGCGCCGCCGACAAGTGGCTGATCGCGGAAGTGTCTGAGGATGGCGGCATTCAGGCGTGAACCTTCCTCCTCCAGCGTCCGGCCCGCGGCCTGCATACTGCCGGCGAGAGACTTTCCGGCTTCCGCGATCGACTCGGACATCCGGCCCGCGGACTCTGTCATTTGCCGCCACGTTTTCGACGCCCAACCGGAAGCCTCGTCGAAGAGGGCGCCGGTCTCGTCGCGAATCTCCTCGATCTGCTTGCCCGCAGCGTCGGCAAAACCGCGGTAAACCTTACCGCCTCGATCGACGAAGTGACCGGCCCGGCGGCCGGTGGCATCGGTCAACGCCCTGAAGCGATTGCCGCTTTCGTCCTCGAAGTGGCTGTAGCGCTCGCCGAACGTTTCCTCGACCGGCGCGATCCGCTTGACCGAGCCGGTGACGCTGGCCAGCGGATACTCGTCCGCCTGATCCCGGTCGGCAGCATAACGCGGGGCGCGGGAGCCAGGGTTGGCCAGCAGCCAGGCAACGCTGATGCCCATCAAGGCAACCGGGAGGGGATTGGACTTCAGGGCGGCACCGAGATTGGTCATATATTCGGCTCCGCCGCTCGTCCTGGCGTAGTTGATCACCTCGTCCATCAATTGGCCGGGCGACATGCGAGCCTGGATCTCGTGGAGCTTCTCCTCGATGCGATGGCGGTCGGCCTCGATCTCCTGCTGCAGCTCGGCTGCCGAGTGCGCGTGCGAAAAGTCGTTCATTGCACTCTCTCCTTAACCACGTCCAAATCGCGCTGCAGCGATGTCGCCGTGCGGTCGAACCTGAGGCTTCTGTCTCGGAGCCCTGTGAGGCCGCGCCACACGATGATCCAGGCCAGGATCGCAACCACGACGCCGACGGCTGCGGCGGCCAACGCATCGGCATTTGGTTCCATCATGCCTTGGGCGACGAAGTAGGCCGCGAGCCCCTTGACCGCCGCACCGAGGAGCACGCCAACGGCCGCAATCGCGAAGATCAGGCCGATGAGCAGCGTCTCCAGGCTTCCTATCGCACGGTTTAAATTCTCGGATGCCTCCGTCTTCGCCAGGTCTATTTCCTTGCGGAAGAGGCCGGAGATATCCGCTACCAGACTGGTCATGAGTGCCGACAAAGGGCGCTCTTCTCGCACATTAGCCACTGTGGTGTACCTCCTTGCTGTTTTGGAACCCGGCACCTGCATGGGGTGTCTGCGCAGACGGCTTGCCGACACCGCCTTGCCGGTCGCGCCGCTCGGCCGAGGCCGTGAGCAGGCGGCTGGTCGCCAGTCCGGCGATCGCTGCAAGGCCGAGAAAGGCGAGTGGCTGCCTTCGACCGAAGTCCTCGACCTTTCCAGCGATCTCGCCAAGCTTCCGCTCCTCGACGTCGCGGGCGTACCCCTGAAGCGATCTACCAATCTGCCTGGCATATCGCCCGAGGTCCCGCTGTTCGGACTGCTCCAGTTCGCTGCCGACTTTCTCGAGCGCTGTTGCCACGCCGCTCAACTGGCGCGCCAGGACGTTCTTCTGGTCTTCAGCCGTGCGGCTGACCGCCGCCTTCACTTGCTGAGCCTGCTCGTCCGCGAACTTCCAGGCCTCATCGAGGTCTTCGCGAAACGCTTGCTGGAGGCCGCGCGGCGGCTCACTCTCGCCCGAGGCTGTCACGCCTTCGTCAGCCGGACGGCCGACACCTGCGGGCTGGGTCTGCGGCAGACGCGATGGGTCGCCCGGCCCTCGGTCGCTTTCGTCGTTGCTCATCTGGATCCTCCCGATCACAAAACGGGTCAATTCTCACTTAATCCGAACAATCCAGGGGCCGCCTTGTTCCATGTGGAGATGCGAGCGAGGGTTTTATCAGTGCGGTTGCCGCTCATACTGCAGGAATCTGCCGGTTTTCCTTCCGCATGCTCGCCCATGACTCCTTCCCTTGTTCTTCCTGTGATATCTTTGCGCCTTATGCTTCCTCGGGAGGGACGCCAAATGGAAGCTCTGACCGCCTTGGCGCGTAACAGCGTTTTCACGGCATTGTTCGGCTGCACGCTCCTCTTGCCTTCCGCCTCGGCTGAAGAGGCCGCCGATCTGGCGACGGCAATGCGGCTCGCCGAATTGCTGAGGGCCGCGCGAAGCGTGCTTTCGAACTTCCAGCCGCTCATCAACGACCCGGCTCTTGGAGACAAACATCTCGACGGCGCGCGCTTCACCGCGGAGGCGACTGCCCTTTATGCCAAGCGCACCGGCGGTCAGTTGATCCCGGATGATCTGGCGGAGCGCGATCGCACATTGCTCCAGGCGCAGATCGAGTCCATGCGGGAAGTCATCGACGAGCAGCAGGAAGACATCAACCGACCGGGCATTGGATTCAAGGGTTTCGTCCCGGCCGTCTTCGCCCGCCTGATGAACGAGAAATTCACCGCCAAGATGGGGAACGAAGCGCTGGTCCGCGTAACGGCCCCGGAGATTCTGGTGCGCAACCGCAAGTCCCTTCCCGATGCCTGGGAGACACGAGTCATCAACGAGGCCTTCTCGGATCCCGAGAGACCAAAGGGCGATGCCTATACGGAAGTGACCGAGGTGAACGGCCGCCCGGCTTTCCGGATGCTACTGCCGGAATATTACACGGAATCCTGCCTCTCCTGTCACGGCGGGCCTAAGGGCGAAATCGACATTACCGGCTATCCGAAGGAAGGTGGCAAGGCGGGTGACCTGGGCGGTGCCATCAGCATCGTCTTGTTCAAATGAGCGCGCTCGGCCACGAGCTGCGGTCGAGCGGGGCTGCCCCGCCGGACAAAGGACCGGCCAGCCGGCTCGCCAACCTGCCGATTTCGGCCCGTGTAGCTGCGCTGACTGCAGCCGGCCTGATCAGCCTTGTCCTCTCATCCGTGTTTCTCACCCAGGCTCTCTATCGCAGCGCCGAGCGCATGGCCGAAACGAGAGAGCTTTTCGACCGGGCGGCATCAGCGACCGCAGCGCATGTCGCCTTCGGAGATCTGCGGTACTGGCTGACCGACCTCTCCGTCAGCCTGCTGATGAATTCGCAGCGAAATGCCGACCAGGCTCGCGAGCGCCTGCAGGTCCAGCTGGAGCGCCTCGCCAAACATGCGCCTGCGGCCGTCGAGGAAATCCGCACCGAGGTCGACGCGTATGTCGAAACGGCATTGCAGGCGGCGGACAGCTACACCCAGGACAATCGCATCGTCGGCAACGCCTTCCTGGCAAGGGCACGCACCCATAGCAGCAGTGTCGATGAGAATCTCAACAAGCTCGTGGAGCAGGTGAAGGCCGATGCCGATGCCGCCCGCGCCGAGGTCGTGGCACAAACTGAAAAGACCGCCACTGCCGCTGCCATTCTGGTCGGTGTCCTCGTGCTGGTCGGCTCATTTCTCACGTTCCTCGTCCTGCGCTCCATCGTCGTTCCACTCCGGCGCCTCAACCGCGTGATCGGAGATCTGACGGAAGGCCGTTACGACGTCGAAATCCCCGAGGGGCGAGGCGATGAACTCGGGGCAATGGCAAGGACGCTTTCGCTCTTCCGCCAAAGCGCGATCGAAAAGCAAAGGCTCGAGGGTGAAGCAGAGCGGCAGAGGCGGACGATCGCCGCGGCGCTCGAGGCGATTTCCGATGGATTCGTTCTCTATGACCCGGACGACAGGATTCTGGTCGCGAACAGCAAATATTGCGAGATTTTCTCCAGCCACAGCCCGAGCGAGCTGCGCGGCAAGAGCTTCCGCGAGGTGCTGGAGCAGAACCTCGCAAGCGGCCAGGCAGATCTCGAGGGCATGTCGCCACAGGAGTGGCTCAAGGACCGCCTGAGCCGTCACCGGGATCCGGCGGGGCTTTCGGACGAGAAGAGAGTCGGCGACAAATGGGTCAGGATCACCAAGCGCAAGATTCCCGATGGCGGCACGGTCGCAGTCTATACCGACATCACTGAACTCAAGCAGAGGCAAGTGGAGCTCGAACGCGCGAAGAGCAAAGCCGAATCTGCAAGCGAGGCCAAAAGCCATTTTCTCGCCTCGATGAGCCACGAATTGCGTACGCCGCTGAACGCCATCATCGGCTACAGCGAGATGCTGATCGAAGAGGCGCGCGATCACGAGGAGGACGATCTCGTTCCGGACCTTGAGAAAATCGCCTCCGCTGGCCGCCATCTCCTGTCGCTCATCAACGACATACTCGACCTGTCGAAGATCGAGGCGAACAAGATGGAGGTCTTCCTCGAAACATTCGACCTCACCGACCTGCTCCGCGACGTGAGCGCCACCGTCGCACCGCTGATGGCGAAGAACCGGAACGAGTTCATACAGGACCTCGATGGCGATCTTGGAACGATGCACTCGGATCAAACGAAACTTCGCCAAAACCTCTTCAACCTGCTCAGCAACGCAGCCAAGTTCACCAGTGGCGGTCAGGTGCAGCTTTCGGTCCGGCGTGAGAACCGAGCAAACGGTGATTGGCTCGTGTTCAAGGTTTCCGACACCGGGATTGGCATGACGCCGGAACAGCAAGACCGTCTTTTCAACGCATTCACGCAGGCCGATGCCTCGACGACCCGCAATTACGGCGGCACAGGTTTGGGCCTGAGCATCACCCGCAGTTTCTGCCGAATGATCGGTGGCGTCATCAAAGTCGATAGCGAAGTGGGAAAAGGCTCGGTGTTCACGATGGAAGTACCGGCGCGGATCCAGCGCAAAGCGGACGAGGCAACGTCAACCGAGCTGTCGGCGATGATCACGCCAGGCCGCACCGCGCTTGTCATCGACGACGATCCGGCTGCCCGTAAGCTGATCGCCAAGGCGCTCGCCGAAGCGGGGCTTGCCTCGATCGAGGCGGCAAGCGGCGCGGAAGGCTTGGCTGCCGCCCGGGCGCACCGACCCGCCGCAATCATTCTCGACATCATCATGCCCCACCAGGACGGCTGGTCCGTACTGCGGACCTTGAAGAGCGATCCCGAGCTCTGCACGATCCCCGTGATCCTGGCGACGATCCTGGCGGATCGGGAACTCGGCCTCTCGCTCGGCGCCGTCGAGTACCTGACCAAGCCCATCGATACGGACAAGCTGATCCAGACGATCGAGGCGCACGGCGGCAGCAACCGCGAGGTCCTGGTCATCGACGACGATCAGGCTTCCCGCGAGTTTCTCCGACGGATCCTGGTGAAGCGGAATTGGACGGTCCACGAGGCGGCAGACGGCGTGCGCGGAATCGAAATGATGAAGCGACTCCTGCCACGCCTCGTTCTGCTCGATCTGCTGATGCCGGAGATGGACGGTTTCCAGACGCTGAACGAGATGCAGAGGAGCCCGGACCTCCAGAACATTCCGGTGGTCGTCGTCACATCCAAGGATCTGTCCGCAAAAGAGTTGAGCTGGTTGCGCGAGCGCGCGGTCGCTGTCGTGAACAAGGGCGCAACCAGCAGGTCTCAACTGGTCGCCGCGCTCGAGCGCCAGATCGGATCAGGCGAAACGGCCGGGGAGGCCGTCGCCGACGGATGAACCGCTACTGCGCCTCGCGCACGCTGGCGATTTTAGGAGCATAGCCGGAGGAGAACCCGGAATGACGAGAATCCTTCTGGTGGAAGACAATGAAATGAACAGGGACATGCTCTCGCGACGGCTGTCCCGTCGCGGCTTCGATGTGCTGATCGCGGAGAATGGTAGAGCCGGCGTCGAAGTCGCCGCCGCGGAAAAACCGGACCTCATCCTGATGGACATGAGCTTGCCGGTGATGGACGGCTGGGAAGCGACCAAACGAATCAAAGCCAATCCGTCCACATCCGCCATACCCGTCATCGCCCTGACGGCGCATGCGATGGCAAGCGACCGGGAGATGGCACTCGAGGCAGGCTGCGACGACTATGACAGCAAGCCGATCGATCTGCCCCAGCTGCTCCGCAAGATCGAACAGCTGCTCGCCGCACCTCACTGAACGGCGTTCGGAAAATGAGTCTCGGCAACGAATTTCAGCGCCAGGTCATCGCCGCCCACGTGTCACAACGGCTCGCCGGCCCGGCGCGGGCTATACTGGGATATCAGGAATTGCTGTTCGAGCAGGCGCGGGAGCTGGGGCTGAACCATGTCGACGCAGACCTGGAGCGGATCGGCGCCGCGGCACGACAATTGAACGGGCTCATCGACGGGCTGCTCGACGGCAAGGCCTGTTCTCCCGAGGGAAAAGAACCCGAGGCGGAGGCAAGGCTCCGCCATGATCTGCGTACTCCGCTCAATGCCATCATCGGCTACTCGGAAATGATTCTCGAAGAGGTGGCGGATTCGCCGCTGAAGGAGGATCTCAACGTCATCCTTGCGGCAGCGGCCGAACTCCTGAAGCAGGTCGACTCCCTTGCCGGTCTTTGGCGCGGAGAAGCAATCGAAGCGCTGCAGCCGGCGGAGCAAACCACGATAGACGCGGCAGCACTCGAACGGATCCTGTTCAAGGCCAGGCACGAAACATTCCCCGATCTGGCCGGCAAGATTCTGATCGTCGACGACGTCGCCAGCAACCGTGACCTGCTGTCGCGGCGCCTGCGGCGCGATGGTCATCGCGTCTTCACCGCCGATTGCGGCCTCTCCGCCCTTGCGAGATTGGCGAAGGACGAGTTCGACCTCATTCTGCTCGACATATTGATGCCGGACATGAACGGCATCGAGATTCTCTCGCGGCTGAAGTCTGAGAGCCGTTGGCGCCATGTCCCAGTGATCATGATATCCGGCTTGAGCGAGGTCGCCGCCGTTGCCCGGTGCATCGAGGCGGGGGCCGATGACTATCTTACGAAGCCATTCAACGCGACACTTTTGCGCGCGCGCATCAACTCCGCGCTCGAGAAGAAGCGCTGGCTCGACCGCGAACACCGCTATCTGCAGCAGATCGAAACGGAGAAACGCCGTGTCGATGCGCTGATCCATGCAATCCTGCCTGACCAGATCGTCGCGCGGTTGCAGGGCGGCGAGGCAATCATCGCGGACCGCTTCGATGCGGTTTCGATCCTGTTTGCGGATATCGTCGGTTTCTCGCCAATCGCGACGAGGCTGCCGCCGTCAGAGCTCGTAAGGCGGCTGGACGGATTGTTCAGCAAGTTCGATCTCCTGACCGAGCAGCATCGGGTGGAGAAGATCAAGACCATCGGAGATGCCTACATGGCCGCCTGCGGAATTCCGGAGCCGGCAGCGGATCACGCCGACAGGATCGTCGCTCTCGGACGATCCATGCTGAACGCGTTGGACGCTATGCCCCCGGACAGCGACCGCTTTCGCATAAGAATCGGGATCCATTCGGGACCGGTCGTCGCCGGCCTGATCGGCCGGCATCGCTTTGTCTACGACGTGTGGGGAGAAACGGTGAACATTGCGAGCCGGCTCGAGTCCCAGGGCGTAGCCGATCACATACAGTTTTCCGAAGCGACCATGCGCGCCCTGAGTGGCTCCTGGACATTCGAGCCGCGTTGTGGGTTGGAGCTGCGAGGTATCGGCACCGTCAAGACCTATCTCATGCGGTAGGCACGCATCGTCCTATTGCACCGGGGCGGTCTCCATGGGAGTTGGACTCGGTGGCGCCGTGCCCTCGGGGGCCTGCGCCTCGGGGATTTGCGCCTCCGGGGCCGGTGCCTCGGGCAGCGGCGCTTGCGTCGACCCGGTCGTATCCGGCTCGCCGCCGGTGTCGCTCGTAAGCGCGGGTGCCCGCTGTCCGTCCGTTCCGATCGGACTCGGTGTCACGGAGCCGTCCGCGGCGGCGACACGCCAGACGGCGTTTCCTGCGTCATCGGCGATGAGCAGCGCACCGGTGCCGTCGATTGCGAGGCCCACCGGCCGGCCGCGGGCTTGCTCCCCCTCGAGGAAGCCGGTCACGACATCCTGTGCCTTACCCGCCGGGCGGCCGTTTTCGAAAGGTATGTATACGACCTTGTAACCGTTGAAGGCCTGGCGGTTCCAGCTGCCGTGCATGCCGACGAAGGCGCCGCCGGCATAGGCCTCCGGCAAAGCGGAGTTGTAGGTGAAGACCAATCCTAGTGCGGCGACATGGCTCGAAAGCGCGTAATCCGGGACGATTGCCTTCTCCACCATTTCCGGCCGCGGCGGATAGACCCGTTCATCCACGTGATTGCCGAAATAGCTCCAGGGCCAGCCGTAGAATCCGCCTTCCTGCACCGAGGTCATGTAATCCGGCACGAGGTTCGGACCGAGTTCGTCGCGCTCGTTGATGACGGCCCAGAGGACGCCGGTCTCGGGATGGAAGACAAGCCCGTTTGGATTGCGCAGGCCCGTAGCGAAGATGCGGGCGGCGCCCGTTTGGCGGTCCACCTGCCAAATGGCGGCGCGGCCCTTCTCCGCCTCCAGCCCACGTTCGCCGACATTGGAATTGGAGCCGACGGAAGCGTAGAGGTAGCGGCCGTCAGGGCTGAGCGCCAGATCCTTGGTCCAGTGGTGATTGATGGGGCCGCCGGGAAGCGGCGTCAGCACGCGAGGATCGCCGGCGATTTCCGTCTGGCCGAGCTGATAGGGATAGGCGAGGATCGCGTCGGCCGCGGCCACGTAAAGAGTCCCATCGTACCACGCAACGCCGAAGGGAGAGTTGAGCCCGGTCAGGAGATCGTGCCGTTCATCCACCTGCCCATCGCGATTGGTATCGCGCAGCAGCGTGATCAGGTTGCTCTCCTTCTGATTGCCGCCGCCCCCTCGGGCCCATGACATGATCCAGCCGCGGACCAGGTCCTTGGGCGTCGATATCGGCTTGCCCGGCGGTTCCCGCCCCTGCACGACGAGTACGTCGCCGTTCGGCAAGGTATGGACCGTGCGCGGGTTGGCGAAGTCCTTCGCATAAACGCTGACTGCCAGGTCTTCCGGGACGGCCGGGGCCTGACCATCCTGCCAGCCGACGATCTCGGCGATCTTGAGATCGGGGAGAAGCTCGGACGTGGGCTCGGGCAGGACCGGATCGGGCCCGATCTGCTGCGAGACGTCGAAATCTGCATCGTCGCCGCAGCCGGCAAGCATGGTGATTACCAGAGCGCTCGCGGCCAGCGCAGGCGCGCGTAGGAAGGCCGGCCTATGCATGATAGCTCACTCCGACGCGCCGAACGGCTAGCGTTCCGTCAAGCACGGCGACGACGGCCATGAGAAGCACCGTCGCCGCCGACAGCACCAGCCCCGTCGGCACTATGGCCGTCCAGCCATCTCCGGCATGGACGAGATTATTGATGAAGGCGAGGACGAGGATGACGACGTAACCGATCGCATGCAGCCACGTCCTATGGCCGCGTCGCTCCGTTCGAAGCAGCAATGCCACGACCCCGGTCAGGCCGGCCACGACGCCGAATGCCATTCCGGCAAAGAGCAGCCAGGCAGAGAAGTGGTGCCACATGATATCGCCGGTCTGCCAGTAGGCGGTGTCGGTCAGAAGCGCCAGCGTGAAGCAGGCGATCGGAAACGGCACGAACAGCAGGTGGATCGGGGCCCAAGCGGTTGTGGCGGTCGACGGAGATTCCTCCAGGCTCATCGGCGCCTCCTGTCTTGTCGGCAACCCAACGTCACTTCCCGCGTTTTGTTCCTTTCTCGATACGAGCACAGGCGTCGCCAGACTGCACCCGCCTATTGCGCGAAGTCGATGACCCGGTTCGATATGCGTTCGGCGAGATGGCGGTCGTGGGTGACGAGAAGGACGCCAAGGCCAGTCTCGCGGACGATTTCCAGCAGAAACGCGACGACTTCTCTCTGGCTGACCGGATCGAGCCGGGAGGTGGCTTCGTCGGCAAAGAGAAACACGGGCTCGAGCAACAGAGCCCGTACCAGCGCGAAGCGCTGCAACTCACCGCCGGAGATCTGGCCGGGCAGCCGGTCCAGCAGAGAAGATTGCAAGCGCAGCCTCGAAACCAGCCTCTCCACCACGTTCCAGCTTCGTCCGTGCAGCCGAGCCAGGTCGGCAAGCCCCTTTCGGATCGGCTGATGTGGCGCGAAGACGGAGGGCGGGTCCTGATAGAGCTTCTGGTAGCGTAGGGCAGGCAAATCGTTCCGCCGCTCCACGGAGCCGGAATCGGACTTGACGAGTCCCAGTAGGATGTTGCCGAGGGTGGTCTTGCCGCAACCGCTCGGTCCAACGACGGCTACGATCTCGCCGGCGCGTATCTCGACGTTGAGATCGGCGAACAGCGACGCCTCGCCGAAGGCCTTGGCGAGCCCGTATCCGGCAAGCACCACTCCGCCTGGCGTCGTTGGTGCCTGTCGGCTCCAGCTCTCGGGATCGGCGGCGAGCAGCGCGCGGCTGTAATCATGCGTCGGCGCGGACAACTGTCTTTCCGCGGGGCCGCACTCGATCAGTTCGCCATTCAGCATCACGCCCACCATGCCGCCGAGCGCCCGCGCCACAGCGACGTCATGGGTGATGGTCAGCAGCAAGCGTCCGTTTTCGACTTCCTGGCGGAGCCGTGCAGTAACGGAATCGCGCAGGGCCGCGTCGAGCCCTTTCGTCGGCTCGTCGGCAATCAACAGGTCGCTCCCGGCCGCATGAGCGATGGCGATCGCCACCCGCTGCGCCATTCCACCGGACATCTGGAACGGATAAAGGCGGCCAGCTCCCGGAAGATCGACCTCGCCGAGGTTGCCTGCCGCCAGTTGCCTGCTCCGCCGCGCATCCCGCCCTTTGACATAGCGATGAACCTCCGCCACCTGCCCTTGGACCCGCATCGTCGGGTCGAGCGCGAGCCACGGCTCCTGCGGGAGCAGCGAAATCTCGCGTCCCCAGAGTCGCCGCTGTACGCCACGCGAACCGGCGAGGAGATCATTGCCGTCGAGACGAACCTTTCCAGTGGCCCTGAGCTCGGGCGGCAGACTTCCCATGATCGCTTGCGCGACGAGCGACTTGCCCGATCCGCTCTCGCCAAGCAGCGTCAGCGGTCTGCCCCTGCCTATGGTGAAAGAGATGTCGGAAACAACGCGGCCGGCGGCGGACTCGACGGCAAGCCCGCTGACCGACAGTTCCTGTATCGCAGTTCGCACGTTCATCCGCGGTCTCCCTCAGCGACGAGTTGCAGGCCGAGGACGAGAAGAAAGATCAGCATAGCCGGCATGAGTACATGCAGCGGCGCCTCGGCATAGTAGGGCAGAAGCTCGACGATCATGCTGCCGAGCTCGGGCGTCGGCGGTTGCAAACCGACGCTGATGGCGCTGAGCGTCGACACGGCGATGATCGCCGTCGCCATGGCGAAAGCAGCAAGTGTCGCGATCGTCGGCGCGATCACCGGCAACACGTGATTGCGGAGGATATATCCCGACCCGAAACCCAGGACCCTCGCCGCTTCGATGTGCAGCTGGGCGAGAATAGTCTTCGAGGTCGCACGCGTCACGCGATAGAACTCCACCCAAAGTGTCAGCGAAAGTCCCAGGAAGAGCGGGCCGTAATTACCGGGCGAAAAGGCGAGCAACAGGAGCACGAGCATCAATCCGGGCAAGGCCAGGACAACGGTCGCCAGCAGTTCCATCAGCCTTTCGATCCATCCGCCCTTCCAGGCGGCGACCAGGCCGAAAAGGACGCCCGGGAGGGCGGCCGCCAGCATGGTGAGGAAAGCGAGGCCGAAGGAGAGCCGTGCACCATGGGCGAGACGGGCAAGAAGGCTGCGGCCATAGTGGTCGGCCCCGAGCAGATAGTCGCCGCCGATCGGTGCGAGGCTGGCACTGAAATCCTGTGCCGCCGGATCCGTCGGAATGACGACGGGTCCGACAAGTGCGAAGCTGCCGAGCAGTGACAAAAGCGCCAGCCCGAAGATGCCGCTGCCGGAGAGCCGGGGGCGCGCTCGCGCTTCGGTAAATTCGCCGATCATGCTCATGCGGTTCTCCTCAAGCGGGGATCAAGCCAAAGTGAAATCGCATCGACCAGGGCTGCGATGGCTACGAACATCAGTCCCATGACGAGTGCCGTCCCCTGCACCATCGGAACGTCGCGCTCGATGATCGCATGCACCAGGGCGTGGCCGATCCCCGGATAGGCAAAGAGCGACTCCACCACCACGACCCCTTCGACAAGGTAGATTGCCTGGAGGCCGAGATAGGAGACGACGGGAATGGCCGCGTTGCGAAGTCCATGCCGCCTGACGACCACCGCTTCCGGCAGGCCCTTGTGCCGGGCGAAGGCGAAATACGGCGCCTTCACGACCGCGGCGACCGAGTTGCGGGCAACCCGGCTCGACATGGCGGCGAGCCCCAGCGCCAACGTGAGGGCCGGCAGCAGGATTTCCCGCGGCGAGCCGAAGCCGGCGGGCGGCAGCCAGCTGAGTTGTTTGGAGAAGACGAGCATGAGGAGGAGGCCGAGCACGAAGGGAGGCATGGCGCGAAAGATTGCGGCGCCGGCAAGGCCGAGCCGGTCGGCGACACCTCCCGGCCTGAGGCCGGAGAGGACGCCGATCGCCGGCCCGATCAGGATCGACAGCGTGAGCGCTGCCGCCGCCAGCCAAGCGGAGGCCCCGAGCTGGACCTGCAGCTCATGCACGACGGGAGCAGCCGTCACCAGCGAGTGACCGAGATCGAAGCGCAATAGATTGCCGAGCCATTCGAGGAATTGCACCGCGACGGGTCGATCGAGGCCGAGTTCCAGCCTGACCTTCGCTGCCGCTTCGGTGATGGACGCGTCCGGGCCGTAGCGTCCGGCGGCGATCCGCATGGCGGCGTCCCCCGGCAATATCCGGATGAGCACAAAAGAGAGTGCGCCGACGACAATGGTCACGATGGCGGCCTGTGCCAGACGAGCGACAAGAAAGTTTCCCATGCCGTCCCGCCCTCATTCAGCCCAGCGGATCGCCGAAAGTCCGTAGTTCACCTCAAGCGGGTCGACCTGAACGCCGGTGATCCGTTTGCTGGAGACGATCGCCAGCTCCGACCAGGTGACCGGAATGCTCGGCAGCTCCTGCTGCAGGATTTGGACCGCACGGCGCTGCGACGGGGCGCGTTTGCTCGCGTCACTGACGGCGGCGAGTCTTGCAGTCTCCGCCTGGACGTCAGTGTTCTCCCACCCTGTCGCACCCCAGTCGCTTCCACCGGCACGATAGTCCTGCAGCAGCGTGCCGACGGGGTCGGGGACGATCGAATAGAGGCGGGAGATCAGCGCCAGTTCCAATGTGCCGTCGGCATGACGAGCGGGAATTTCGGAGGTATTGCCCACGGAGACCTTGGCATCGATGCCGACTTCCCGCAGCTGCGCCTGAAGCGCGGTCGCGATCGGCGGAAGCTCCGGCCAGCTGGCATAGGTAAGCAGCGTAACGCTGAAGCGCCTGCCATCCTGCGTCAGGACGCCATCGCTGCCAGGCATCCATCCCGCATCGGCCAGCAATTGCTTGGCTCGCGTGACATCGCGGGTGAGCGGGGCAAGATCTGGCGCGTGCCAGCCCTTGAGCGCCGGCGGGAAGAGTTGGGTCGCGGCAAGGTCAGGATTGCGAAGGATGACTTTGGAAATCCCCACCCGGTCGATTGCATAGCTCAACGCCTGGCGTTCCTCGACGTCATCGAAGAACACGGAGCCGGCGTTGACCTTCAGCAGGCGCGTGCGAGGAATGGTGGCAACCTGCACGTCGAGTTCGGGATTTGCCTTCAGCCGTTCGACCGACACCGGCAACATGGAGAAGACAAGGTCGGCTTCACCGCTTTCGGCCATCAGGGCGCGCGTCTCCCCCTGCCCCACGGCCAGATAGTGAACCTCGCCGATGCCTGGCTTGCCGCCCCACCAGTGGCCAGATTCCTCGAGTTCCATTTTTGCCGGTGCTGTCAGGCTCTTCACCCGGTAAGGACCGGTGCCGACGATCCGCGAAATCCGGCCGGAGGCGTCGTAGGAGGACGGCGAAAGGATAATGGTGCTGAAGTGGACGAGATAAGCCGGCAGCGCCGAGAAAGGCTTTGCCAGTCTGATCACCACCTCGCGGCCTTCACTGGCGATTTCGGTGATCGGCGCCTGTGACAACACGCCTGCCCCGGAGAAAGCTCGCTTCAGGCCTGCGGCGGCCGTTTCCGCCGTGACCGGCGCGCCGTCGTGGAACAGAGCATCATCGCGGAGGAGAAATCGCCATATCAGGCCATCGTCGCTGACGCTCCATCGCTCGGCGAGCGCCGGTACGAGCTTGCCCTGCCGGTCGGCCGTGACCAAGGTTTCAGCCACTTGCAGGCGGCTGAAGACATAGCCGGTCTGGGCCGGTTCAACGCCGGTGATCTCCCAGGGGCCCGCGACCTTGAGAGGCTGAGCATTCGCTGGCGCTTCCGCTGCCAGGAACCCGAGTGCAACAGTCATGAACAAGCCGCGTAGCATGCGCATTCAGATCTCCATTATCCGCTTCGATTTCTATGTGACTGGACAGGCGCCGGATCCACCCCGGCAGACAGGCGATTCCTGCTTATGTTACGTTATTACATTCGTCAACCAGAAAGGTAACGTAATAACATATTCCCCCCGGTTCTTCGGCCCCTCCTCAATCCAGTGCTTGGTTGGAAGCGCCCGCCGGCAGCGCTCTACGAGGAACAAAGCATGCCCGGCGTTGTTTGGAGCCGGTCAGATACAGGGGTGCCGAGGATCTGGACACTTTCACCATCGACTGCCGCTGCCGGGCACATCGCGCGCGATTTCCTCGCCGGTAGCGGCGGTGTGCTTCCCTCGGTCTGAGCGATGTCACCCTCGGGCAAGCGTCGAGACCTCCGCGGCACGTACTGCCGGTGGCGTCAGTTCCCCGTGGTGACGCTTGCGCTTCGAAATCCAATGAGCGCCGGTGTCGTAAATCACCGTTGCACGTCAACCATATGCAGGGACCGTGGGATTGGGCTTTGATCTAGAGCTGTTGCTCCATGACGTGATCACTGTAGCTATCGCTTTCGCTCTAGCCTTTCCGATCGGCTGGGAGCGTGGCCGCGGCCGCCACAGCGTCGGCTTCAGAACTCTCCCGATCGTCGCGATAGCAGCTTGCGGCTTCGCACTTGTTGTCGACACGAGTTCTCCCGCCAACGCGGAAGCTCAAGCTCGGGTTCTCCAGGGCGTCGTCACTGGCATAGGCTTCATAGGCGGAGGTGCGATCGTCAAGCAGCGAGGCAATGTGAAGGGCCTGGTTACAGCAGCCAGCATCTGGAATGCCGGAGCGATCGGTGTGGCTGTTGGTTTGAGCCGGCTCAACATTGCCATTGTCCTGAGCGCCGTCAACGTCCTGACGCTGTGGACCTTGGCATATTTCAATATCCGCGGCGACGAAGATTCGAGCGAAGATTGAAAAAGGTCGTGCTGCTTGAAGGCTGCGCGAGCCGCATGAGTCCGTTCTCGTGGGCAGCGGCATCCGCGATCTGACACGCATTCTACGACTGACGGGCAAACGCACGCTCCGGGAGATCGTCGCGGTTGGCCCGGCATGCGACTGAAGGAGAGCAAAAATGGTGGAACCAGGCGCACTGCCCCCGCAGGAACCCGACGAGCAGAGGGAGCGGTGGCAGGTTCTCAATCAACTGGAGGACGCACTCGAAAGACCGATGCTGGTCCTCTCTTTCCTATGGCTGGCATTGGTGCTGGTAGAGCTTGTATGGGCGACATACGGCGTTTTCGAACTGCTTGGTACCATCATTTGGGTGGTCTTTATCCTTGAGTTCCTCCTTCGTTTTGCCCTTGCACCGCGCAAATGGGCATTCTTGCGGCGCAATCCGATTACGATGGTTGCACTTATTGCTCCAGCATTCCGATTCCTTAACGCGCTCCGGTTCCTGCGGTTCGCCCGCGGTCTGCGACTGGTCCGCATAGTGGGAACAGCCAACCGCGGGCTGATGGCCCTGCGCACGAGTTTTGACCGCAGGGGCGTGGGTTACGTGTTGTTGGCTACGGCCTTGATCGTTCTCCTGGGAGCTGGGGGCATGCTCGCGTTAGAACCGGCACGCGAGGTGAAAGGAGGTTTTGAAAGCTATGGCGACGCTCTCTGGTGGACGGCGATGTTGGTCGCGACGATGGGATCAGGGTTCTGGCCGGAAACTGCGGAGGGAAGAGTACTGGCGCTGCTTCTTTCAATGTACGGGCTTGCTATCTTTGGCTACATCACGGCCAGCATTGCCACGTTCTTTGTCGGTCAAGAGGCGAGAGCGATCGATGGCGAGATCGCCGGTTCAATTGAGCTGGCTCAGCTGCGGCGGGAGATCGCGCTCCTCCGAAAGGAGTTGCGTAGGGATGGTGGCGAAACCGACATTGCTTGATGCCTACAACGTCAGCACTGGTCAACGGTCGCCATCTTCGCCGCAGCGTTCAAAGTCGCGGCCTGCTGATGGACGGAGGATCATGATTGCAGTCGCCGGGAATCGTTCGGAACGAAGCCCAGGTCCCGTCTTCGCAAAGCGCAAATATGAAGTCACCGTTATCGACATTAAAGGGTATATTATTTCAATAGCAGAGTAGATCATGCTGCTGATCAGCGTTGATCAATTAATCTTTTTCTATTTTCTTCCGGAACACTTCTGAACGCTCCCAGTTTGATGGCTCTATCATCATCGTTGAACGCACGGCGGGGGAAGTATCGGCGCGCTGCCATGACGAGCAAGCGAATTTCCTGGGACTCAATCTGATGCATGACATCGTCACGGGCGCCAGGAGTGTCGATGAGGCCCGCGACTACTACGCCAAAGAGTTCGCTGATTATCGCCGGAAAAAGCCGACGCCCTACATGGAGGGGCTTCGTTTTGTTCCCGCTGACGCCAGCGCCGCCGATCCGGATACCCGCTTGTTATCTGATGAGGATCTGGAGGAGGCGAAGCGTGAAGGCGAACAAACACACGGCTGGCGGTAGAGGGTTACGCCTGTTCGCCGTCGACCGCGGGCGCAGACCGGCACGCCTCCTCCCGCGCCCGAAATTGGGTGCCGGTGGCTTTCTCTCGTAGCTTAACGGCGAAACTCGCAAGGGGCGAGAGGAGGGCTTCATTTCGGGATGCGTCAATTCAAAGTCTCGCTATTCACTTCACAGTCGTATGAGCAATCGTGAGCTAGCGTCGGTCGATTGCCGCGAACCACCGCCGAGTGAGAGCGTTATTCTACTGCATGTCTCTAGGTTGATTTAAGAACAGTGAGACAAACGATTCAGAGTGCTACGGCGACCTTTGGCGTCTGACAAGACGGGCGGCGCTGTAGCGAAAACTCAGCATTCGCAGGAGGCCGTATGCTGAACGAGGAAAGGAGTTGGCACCATGAACGTTTCTCTGAAGATCACCGCACTTGTCCTGTCTTCCGCACTCGCGGGAGCCGCGGCACCGGCTTTGGCAAACGGTTACTATCAGGGCCTTGATCCCCATGCCCCGCAGGCAAAACGGCACTTCGAACCAACGATGTCGTTGCCTCCAGTCCTGGTGACGCCGGTTGATACCATGGCGACAGGCAGTATCGAGCCGACTCGCGAGCCGCGCGACGAGAGCCTTCCGCCGTACATCCCCGGGGAGGGCCGGTACTATTTCGGTACCCTTCCGCCGGAGCTAGAGACGCCGGGTGTTGATACCATGGCGACGGGCAGTATCGAGCCGACTCGCGAGCCTCGCGACGAGCGCCTTCCACGGTACATCCCCGGGGAAGGCAGGTACTATCGCGGCATCGTTCCGCCGACACCCTGACGCTTGAATGAGGCCATGATTCGGAGCGGGACGTGCTCCCTGCCTAGGCGCGCCGTACTGCATTTTGTCACCTCGTAGAGAATTGACGGTACGGCGTGTCGGCTAACCGCGTATACCAACGACAACAATGGGTCGATTATTCGCGTTCACCACCCTCGCAGCTGGTCAGAGCCGCAGCTGCTTCAAACTCACGTTGCGCGAATTCTATTTGTGGTTAGCGGGCGGTTTTCGAATTGACTGCACTTGCGCCAACGTTGGAACAACCTCGCCCGCTCGAGGTTATCAGGGTGCATCGTTCTGGCCCCGCACATCCAACTGCTGAACGAACTCATGACACGATGAACGAAGGCGAGCCGACACGGCGGGATTTCCTTTATGTCGCGACCGGCATATGGGCCGTAGTCGGTTTGGCCGCCGCCGCATGGCCCTTCATCGACCAAATGCGCCCCGACGCGGGGACACTGGCTCTGTCGACGGTGGAAGTCGACATTTCCGCAATCGAGCCTGGAATGTCGTTGACCGTAAAATGGCGAGGCGTTCCGGTGTTCATCCGCAATCGCACCGAAGAAGAGGTCGTGGCAGCGCGACTTGTGAACATTTCGGAGCTTAAGGACCCTCTGGCCCGCAACGCGAATATTGCCGGCGATGCGCTGGCCACCAACGATGCCCGATCGCCAGAAGGGCGGGAGAACTTGATCATCATGGTCGGCGTATGTACCCATCTTGGTTGCGTGCCGCTCGGGGAGGCTGGCGAATTCGGCGGCTGGTTCTGCCCTTGTCACGGGTCTCACTACGACACCGCCGGCAGAGTTCGAAGAGGGCCGGCGCCGTCGAACTTGGCTGTTCCCCCATACGAGTTCGTCTCGGACTCTACCGTTCGGATTGGATAGATCCGCCAGTCCCTAACCTCCCTGTGGCACAACCTGGTCAACTTGGCGGTGACGGAGACTAAAATGCAGACGACTAAAGAAGGCCGCAGAATCGCTTGGGTGTTCGTAGCATTGGCGCTGATCGCCAATATCGCCGGCTATAGTCTTGGTTTTTACCGGCAATGGTGGTGGTTTGATCGGGTACTGCACGGTTTCACAATTTTTGCCCTGACCCTGTGGCTGGGCATATTCTACTTCCTAGTCGCGCTACAGCCGTATCACGGGCGAAGCCTACGCGTCTTTCTGATCATGCTTTCCGTCGGAGTCGCCGCGGGGGCCATATGGGAAGTCTTCGAGTGGGGAGTCGACATGTTGGCGTCCACGAATGTCATTAAGGGGAAGAATGACACGATATGGGACATCATAATGGACACCGCCGGGGCAGGACTTGCCGCACTTCTCATCCGACCCTTCCTTTCAGACCGCCAAGATCGGTGAGACATGCGTGGAATCCGATCCTGCGCCATCGCGCAGCTGCCGACCCTGAAGAATTGCGGCATACGCTTTCGGGCTCCCCACGACAAAGTCCTCCTGAAGTGCAGCAACGCTTAGCCTTGGCGGGGTTGTTGGGCGTTCCGCAAAAACGCTTCGGCGGCGGCTACCTTGGTCGTCCTAAATAGAGAGAGCGGTGAGTCGATCCAGCGTACGATCGCAACATTCTCACGTCTAAGGGTCCCCGACCGCCTCCCCGGCGGGGCCGCAAGAGGAGTCCGCTCGCGCACCCCGCCGCTCCGTTCAGGTCAGCCGAACAAGTCGCGGCGCTGCACGTTCCTTGGACACGAAAACTTGATCCGCGCGACCGAGACAGCCGCACTCAACCGGTCACATTTGGCGGCCGGGCCTCAGGCTGGGCACACTTCTACTGCCCGGTCGGCAAAAATGCCGTCCATAAGCGTATGAGCCTGCTGCGGGAAGCCATGCGCCTTGCTAAGCCTTCTCCTTCTCGCGCAGTCCTTCTTTTAAACGGCTGCGATGCCGACCCGTCTTTCGCTGCTCGAGTGCCGCGTCGATTTCAGCACCCGCAAGCAGCGAGAGAGCACTCAGGTAAAACCAAAGGAGTGCGACGATCACCGAGCTGATGGATCCGTAGAGGCGGCCGAAGGATCCCGCATGTTCGACATAGATCGTCAATCCAAACGAGATCAGCAGCCATGACAGCGTGGCGGCCAAGGCTCCCCAAGTGAACGGATGCCATCTCGGATTCTTGCGGCATGGCCCGAAACTAAAGAGCAGGCCCACCCCCGCGAAAAAGGTGAGCCCAAGAAGGGGCCAACGGAGAAAGGCAAGTTGCTGCAGGGGGGCAGCGTCCATGCGCCCCACCAGGAATGGGAACACCGCGAGCGTCCCCAGCGAAACCAGAAGGTAAGCTACCCCGCCTAACGCGATACCCAATCCGGCGAAAGCGCGCCCCCATCTGCCTCGCGTTTCCTTCGTATCGAAGGCGATGTTAAGCGCTGAAATCAATCCACTGGCGGAGCGCTGTGCCGTCCAAAGGACAAAGACCAGGTTGAGCAGAAGCCCGACACCCAATCCGAACCCCTCGGGCACGCTGGTAACGAAGCTCCCGGTCAGTTCGACGACCGTCGAGGGCAGCAGCCCCTTCGTCTGCTCAAGCGCCTTTTCGAGGATCGCCGGATCTGAAACGAGCTGCCAAACGGCGGCTATCGCCGCGAGCACTGGCAGCACCGCGAGCATAGCATGGAACGCAAGCCCGGACGCCACCATGAGCACGTGATCGCTGAAGATTTCACGCCTGACCTCGGCAGCCACCGACTCGACGATCGGTTCGTGTCCGTGTTCCGGCGCTTGGCGCGCACGTCTCGCTTGCCTGTTCGTTTCGGTCATCCCTCGACGGGCACCCATGCTCGCGGTCTACGGACGAGGCCACCCGGAAGAAGGGTGCAGAGGTACGGTGAGGCGGCGTGCCGAGAGGAGCCTTCCGACTTGTCAGTGGCCTATATCGGAGGTTGTTTCGGCTTATTCGCCAGGCGTATGGTGTCCTACGACATCGCCGCTCGGCGCCACGAGATACCATTCCCCGCCGAAGTCCTCGACATCGTGCCCGGTCGTCTTGCCGGCGCCTCCATCCTTTACGTAATAATACAGTGGCCAGCCGCCGTAGCTGACCTGCATCTGGCCGCCTCTCCTCTCGGACATGTCGATGAGGTCGGGGGTAAGCGACTCGCCTCCTGTCGGCTTCCCTTCGGCGATCAACGGCGGCCAGGCTTCCGCACATGCATCATAGCATGTGCTCGAGGCTTTTTCCTCGCCTTTGCCGCGCTGGTCCGCTTCGAACATGTAGAGTGCACGGCCTTCAGCGTCGGCGACGTAATCTCCGTGTTCAGGGCTGTTCGCAACCGTCAGCTTGACCTCGGAAGTCTGCTGCGCGCCGACCGAAGCGGCCGCGACAAACAGCAAGCCCGTTCCGGTCAAAAATAGGATCTTCCTCTTCATGTCGAGCCTCCTGTGCGCGGTCACCCGCGCGCCCAATTGATGGATGGACAAAAGGTTCCGGATCATCGTCGATTTCTCGGCACGCTCGCCGACAGCACATGGATCGCGAGTCGACGCCAAACGGCGCGCTTGTCGAGGCGAAGCTTTCGAACCTGCCGCCCGGGATCCACGCCTTCCCAGCGACATGGCCAGGGGTTGCCTTCGGCTGCTCCGCTCTTTGAGGGTCGCTGCTGCGACTACGCTGATTCTCAATTGGTGGGGAAACAGAGCTGCCTTTTCGCGGCAGGAAACGGGTGGCTGCGGAGTTCGCCCCGCAGCTAGACATCCGTGACGCAATGTTCAGGAGAAGCACGTCATGGAACTAGCAAACAAATCAATCATTGTCACCGGAGCCAGCAGTGGTATCGGCGCCGCGGCAGCTTTACTGTTTGCTGCAGAGGGAGCCAATGTGGTCCTCGGCGCGCGTCGGTCGGCGGAATTGAAAACCCTCGCCGAGACAATCGACCGCGGCGACGGCAACGCCGTATACCTGGCCGGCGATCTTAAGGACGAGAGCTATGCCGATGCTCTCGTCGCCCTCGCCGAGAAGGAGTTCGGCGGGCTGGACGGAGCGTTTAATAATGCCGGCATCGTGGGAGAGATGGGCCCAGTACCCGATATGACAATCGGCAACTGGCACGACGTCATATCGGTCAACCTTACGGCCGCCTTCCTTGCAGCGAAAGCCCAGATACCGGCGATGAAGAAGCAGGGGCAAGGCTCTATCGTCTTCACGTCGTCCTTCGTTGGCTTCAGCAACGGCGGCATGCCTGGTATGGGAGCCTATGCGGCGTCCAAGGCCGGCCTGATCGGCTTGGCGCAGTCGTTGGCATCCGACCACGCGGCAGAAGGCATTCGCGTCAATGCGCTGTTGCCCGGTGGTACGGTCACCCCAAGCGGAGGAGAAGGGAATCCCGCCGCGTTGGAATTCATCGCGAACCTGCATCCCATGAAGCGCATGGCAAGCCCGAAGGAAATCGCCCAGGCGGCCCTTTTCCTCCTCTCCGACCGGTCGAGCTTCATGACGGGAAGCCCGATGACCGTGGATGGCGGCATGTCCGTTCGGCTCACGTAGCGGCCACACAGAGGTCGCCCAAATTGGCCACGAGGGCCATTTGGGTGACCATCGTCGATCCGCCAGGAGCGATAATCAGCGCGTCTCGACAGGGGTCATCTGGGGAACAGAACCGCCGACCGGCGGTTCGGCGCCTAGTCACGGATGGAGGAGAATATGTTGAAGAAAATCCTTGTTGCGGTTGCGATGATTGCGACCTCCGCGTCTCCCGCCCTTGCGCAAGCCGACCTCGTCTGCGATCAGGATGGATTACAAGCGCTCGAGGCCGAGATCGCCCAGATCACGGACCTCCAGCGGCAGAACGAGGCGAAAGAGGCGCTGACCAAAGCTAAGGCAGCACTGGCTGCGAACGATACAGAAAGCTGTAAGCTGCATATGGGGGAAGTCACCACTGCAGCCAAGCCGAAGAGCGACCCGATGTGAAGCCGCAGCGCTGACCCCGAAATTGGGCGGCATCGCGGCAAACCTGAAAAGCAGCCGCACGTGTTCGAAAGGGGCCTGCCTCAAATCTCGCCGGAAATGGCGGTGGGGTCATGTGGCTGGGAAGAGGGGCAAGCCTTCTGCTCGGATGCCATCGCCTCGAGATAGCCCGCAGGCCCCGAAAGCTTCATTGCGACAAAGCCGCGATATCTCTTGCGGACATCACCAAGGTCGTCTGGATTGGCGACAGACCGACACGCGTCGCCCATCACGAGATCGGCGTGGCGCTGCAGCGTCGCGACGCGCTTTGGCTGGCGTTCGCAACTGACGACGGCCGTCAGCACATCGAGAACCCTGATCAGCACAGCGGTGCTACCCGACCCGCTTTGCCTGATCATGTGAAACATGACGTCGACAAGCGCATCATAGTCCACCGCCGGCATAACCAGGGAGGGCTTCCCCTCATGAAGAACGATGCCGCTTGGCAGACGTAGTGGCGCCAAATCACAAAGGGCTGCGCCGAGCCGGTCGACAACGCTGATCGCCGTATGAGGGTCGTTCACACCGGGCGAGAGGGCGCGAACCGCGACTTCGACGAGCTGCCTTATCGCGAATTCGATATCGTTAGCACTACTGCGACTCCAGCCGAGCGCGGTGGCGCTGCGGATTGCCTCCGCTACACCGTCGACCGGCGGTTTGATGAGAGCAATCGGTGCCCCGGGAAATACGCGATCACCGGGTGACAAGCAAACGGATGGCCGTGTGACTATCGGCGGCCCATTTTGCCAGGCTAGCCTCATCGAGTTGCTGAAGATAGCCGCGCCGTTGATCGACCACGGGGACGGCGTCGCGCCAAAAAGCCGCCGGCGGCGGTCGAGCCTGCGGCCCATTGGCGGGCAGGCCGTCGATCGCACGCCTGACATCCTTGCTGACCAGGTCGATCACCGTGTCGACATTTATCCGCCCCGCCATATGGCCGACGAAATACACCAGCGTCGCGACGCAGACGAATGCGAGGCCGATGCCAACCGTGAGGGCGAGGTGCGGGACAAAAGCACCCTCGGCCTCGGTCCGGACTGTCCGCAGCACCATCAAGGCATAGGAGAAGGTGCCGAGAAATGCCCCCAGGACAAATTGGTTGCCGCGGTCTCTCGTGAAGTTGTGCAACAGTCGCGGGCCCATCTGCTGGGCCGCCAGGGAGAGCGCCGCGATGGTGATGGTAAAGACGGTGCCGGCAATGCCGATTGTCGTGGAGGCGACCGCACCCAATAACGTGCGGGCACCTTCGGCGCCGCCATTGTAAAGCCAGGAGCTTTCCACCATCCAAAGAGGAACGGTGCCGTTCTGGTCGAGACGGACCAGCGCTAAGGCAAGAAAGGCTCCCCCGGCGCTCAGGATCGCGGGGAGGACCCAAAAGCTATCGCTGATTGCCGCGAGAGCCTGATTGAGGCGAGCCTTCACTATGACCTCCACGCCCCCGTCGTCCCACAAAGCTAACCCGCAGATGGCGGGGGTGGTTCCAGCTAGAACCGACCCAGTGATCACTTGCGACAGCGAGCTGAGAGCGATAGCCAGGAGCGCTGCGGCGAATAACAGTCAAAAGCAGGCGGTGCAGTTGCTAAGGGGGCAGGCCGACCGACAGGGCCGCCGGCATCGGCAGCACCCGGGCTGGGAGCTGCGCAGGTTTGGCATTACCGGTGTTCGGTTGGATAGGGAGCGCCCTCCTGGAGCCCTCCGCGTCTTATAGTGATCTACCTGGAACCGGACCCACTTTGCTGGGGAGGCAGTTCCCCCGGGCGGATCACTCGCGTTTTCCCGAGATCAGGCGCCGGCTCTACAATCTCAGTGTCGCCGACGCGGGGCGGCTTCAGAACCCCATTACACTCGTCAAGTTTCTCGGCGAATGCCCTTTGCTGGGTGTCCACATCAGGAGCGACTCGACAACGATGGCTGTCGACGCTGTTCGTGGCAATCTGCGCCAGAGCTGATGTTGCGACCAAAGCCGTAACTGTGAGAAATGCGCCCAAGACAGATCGAGTGGATTGCCTATGCCTCCTCATCGGACTGGCTCCTTCTAACAGGCTCCAACAGGAAACGCCGCTTTTCCGGGGGGAGCGGGGTCGAGATTTGGCTTCCTAAGCCAGACCCCGGGGTGGTCGGGTTGGTTCCGAGGGCCGTTCGGCAAGAACATCAAGTCGCGCAACTGCTCCGAATACGTCCGGAAAGGAACCTGCCTCCGCCCGCAATCGGAGCGCCGCAGGCGTGCCCGCAGGCGACGCATTGAACCCGCTGCGGCAACCTGCCCCCCGGGGGCACCGTCAGGAGCCAATCTCGAAAGGATCGGAAACCAGCCGGACCCGTCGGTTCACCGTCTCGACAACGAAAGCGATCTCCTGTCCTGCCCTTGCCTCTTCAGGAACGGGAATGGTGACCTTGAGCATTCCCGATTGATCGGTCTTTGCGCGAGAAACGGTTCGGAAATCGGGCTCGTCGCCGATCCGGACACCGACCGTTACCTCGGCGTTGCCCGGCAGGCCCCACGCCTCGAGGCTCACTTCTTCTCCTGGAGCGGTGCCTTTCGAAGCTACGACCAGTTCGGCTCCCTTGGTCGGGGACGGCGAAATACCCGGCAGGCCCAATCGCTCACCGAATTCCAGTAGGTCTCGGTTGAGGTCCGGCTGATCCGAAAGGTAATCGGAGACCGATCTCCCTGCGGCCCTTGCGGCCTCATCCACCCGCTCACCTGCCTCCCTGACGGCATCCCGGGCGCGATCGAGCCAGTCGTCATCCGCGGCTTCTGCCGGCATCTCCAATTGGAGCCCGGCGCGAATCTCGTTACGCTCCAGCGAGGGATTGGCGGAAAGAATTGCTTCAACGGTCGTGCTGCACCGGCCGGCAAGCTGTTCAAGCGTTTCGCCTGTCGCAAGCGCCTCGGTTTTGCCGCAAGGCTGCGCAGCCGCGGGAAACGCGAGGACGCAAAGAGCCGCAGCCACGAAACCCGCAGTCGGATTCAGCTGACGCATGCGTGCCTCCTCTTCGTTGGTGATGCTTCTTCGAGGGTATGCTGGTACCTAACCGAGCCTGTGTGCTCTGGTTCCGGAAACACGTCCTCGTGATTGCATGAAGCTGCGGCAACCGTTCATCGGGTGAACCCCGAGTGCGACATACAGTCGAACCCTAAGCGAAAGCGCGATTCGGCCATCAGGAGTTTTTCGCGATGACCGCCTCGGCCGCCTCGCGGATGGTCTGCATCAGGATGGAGAGCGGCAGCGACTGGATCGCATCGGCGCGTGTGGTCAGCCCGACCGGTCCCTTCGTCTCGCTGGTGTCGATCGGCAGGGCGACGAGCAGGCCGTCTTCGATGTCGGTGGCGACGACGCCGTTGGAGATGATCCAGATGGCGTCGCTCGAGCGCACGAAGGCGCGTCCGAACGAGTCGGATACCGTCTCGATCTGGTTGGGCAGCCCGGCGATGCCGTTGGCGATGAGAAAGCGCTCGACGAAGGGCCGGATAATCGAGGCTCGCGTGGGCATCAGCACCGGATAGTCGGCGAGATGCGCGAAGATCGACTGATTGCCGGCGACGAGCGGATGGCCGGCGCGCACGGCAAAGATCACCTGCTCGGAATAGAGATGCTCGAAGGAAAAGCCGGTCATCTTGTCAGGCGCCGCAAGCCTGCCAACCACGAGGTCCAGGTCGCCGATGCGCAATTGCTCGAGCAATACCGCATTCTCGCCGGTGACGATCTTGGTGCGAACCCCGGTGTTCTCGTCGAGGAAGAGTGTCATCGCGCGCGGCATGATGCGTGTCGACACCGTGGGCAGTGCGCCGATGCGGATCGGCGGCGCGTCGCCGGAGCGCTCATGTGAGACGGAATCGATGCCTTGCCTCAGCGCCGTCAACGCCGCACCGGCGTGGCGCAGGAAGACTTCGCCATAGCGGGTGATCTTGATGCCGCGCCCCTCGCGCTCGAACACGGCAACGCCGAGCACCCCCTCGAGCTCGCGGATCGTCTTGGTAACGGCAGGCTGAGTGACATTCAGAAACTCGGCTGCCTTTACCACGCTCTTTTGGCGGGCGACTTCGAGGAATGTCTGCAGATGGCGAAACTTGATGCGAGCGTCAATCATGGACCCATAACTCGCTAGTTAACCGAGCGCTCAGAAATAGCACTTTGCCTAACCGTTTAAAATAGTCGCCGGAAAGAAGGCGCGATCACCCCGTGGCGTCTGACAAGACGCGCAGCGCTGATATCGGCCCGTCACGCCCGAACGAAGCAGGCGACGGGGAAGCCGTCGAATATCTCGACAAGCGGCAGGACATCCCGCGGCTCCAGTTTCGCACCCGTGAAAAGGTTCCTGAGCCGCACGCGCTCGCAACCAACCGGCCACGCGAGCGCGGTCTCCTGCCATAACTCGGGCCGAACGGAGAGGCGGCTTGCCTCCGTCTGGCCGAAGACGAGCCTCGGAACGACCGTGAGCAGGAGATCGCCCGGGGAGCAACGCGTGAAGGCAGCGGCATGGCGCGCGGCGGGCCCCTCTACGATGAGCGCACGATATTCGCCTGTTCCCAGCAGGTTCCGGCCCTCTCGGCCGCGATAGGAGAGGCACTTGCCAATCATCCACTGCTTCAAGTCTTCGAACTCGCTGGCCGTCAGGCGGCGCGGCAGTTTTCCAAGCGTTGGGACGGGCGAGAAGCCGCGGCGGTTGTCGGGATCGACCAGCGATAGATCGAGGCGTTCGCTGCCCTGGTAGATGTCCGGAATTCCCGGCGCGGTCAGCTTCACCAATGTCTGGGAGAGGCTGTTGATCAGGCCGGCCACGATGAAGGGCCGCACCGTCCTGTCGAAGTCCTCGATGAACGCGCGGTTGCGCCAATCGAGGAGTTCGTGCAAAAATCCGCTGACCGCAGCCTCGTAGGGCCCGTCCGGACAGTCCCAATTGCTCCGCAGCTTCGCCTCTCTGACCGCCTTGACGGCAAAGGCCTTCATCCGCTCGCTGAGGGACGACAGCTCCCCCTCCTCGCGCAATTTGCCGACGGGCCAGATGCCGAGGAGGCTCTGATAGAGGAATTGCTCGATAGCGATTTCCGGCGCATCGCCGGTCGGCAACGGACGGATGCTCGCCTTGTTCATGTCGTGCCAGCGCGCCACCGCGCCTCTCCAGGTCTCCGACGCTTCGCTGATGACGTAAAGGCGAGCGCGGGCGTCCTCGCCGCGCTTGGTGTCATGGGTTGAGGTCGCCGACAGGCCGTGCGGAGCGTCGCTCGAGCGCGTCCGCATCATCGTATGAAAGCGCTCCACTCCCCCCGGTGGCCAGCAGGGATCGGCCCCGACCTCGTTTGCGGCGAGGAAGTCGCCCCGCCGGTAGAAAAACGTGTCCTCTACCGCCTTGGCCATGACGGCGCCGCTCACCTGCTGAAAACGCCGCCGGAATTCCGATGACCTTTCGCCTTCCGCCAGACCGTGCTTCGCCGTCAGCGCAGCAGCGACGAGCGCGATCTCGACGGCGACAGCCGGCGCGGCAGCCGCTGCCTTCGCCGTGATCCCATCGATGATCTGCTGGTCGCGCGCGTGGACGCCGCGGTCGCTGACATAGGTCCGGTAGACGGAAAGCGCGGCGATCAACTGCCGGATGGCTTCGGCGATGCGCTCGCCGCCCGCCCGCCCGCCATCGCCGAGGAGCCTTGCAAGCCGGGTCACTTCCGCATTGAAATTGTGGCGGAGCAGCATCAGCTTGCATTCCCTGACCTCCTCTTCCACTCGGGCTCGGCGCTTCTCGTTCCATAGGTCCGAAGGAGACGACTCATCGGTCAGAAGCTCTGCCAGAGCCGAGATGAACTCATAGCCCGTGGTGCCTTCGACCGGCCATTGCCCCGGCAATGGTTCCGCCGCCTCGAGAATCTTTTCAACGATCACGTAGGCCCCGCTGCCGACCTCCTGCCGCAGCCGATGAAGATAGAGCTCCGGATCGGCAAGCCCATCAATGTGGTCGACCCTCAGTCCGTCGACCAGGCCTTGGCCGATCAGCTCAAGCGCAAGCCGATGCGTATCGGCGAAGACGGCCGGGTCTTCGACGCGGACACCGACGAGCCCGGTAATCTCGAAAAACCGTCGGTAGCTGAGATGGTCCCGCGCCGTTCTCCAGTCGGTGAGCCTCCACGCCTGCAGCTCGTGCAGCCGAATTACCTTCTCGGCGGGAACGCGGGCGAGGTGCCTGTCGAGCGCCGCGGCGATCGAGGGTATGGTCGCGACCGCTGCCAGCTCCGCATGAAACCGTGCGGCCTCTACCGGCTCGGCCGCCCTGGCGATGGCAGCGATCCCGTCGAATGCCGGATTCCCCTCATCGAGTGCCTCCACATAAGTTTTTGGATGGAGCGGATAGGGCGTACCGCGATAATCGAATGCCAGGCAGTGTCGGTTCCGGTCGAAGGCGAGGCGCAAGGCGCCGGCCGCCAGTTCCGCCTCGAATGACTGGCCGAGGAACGGCAGCGTCAGCGGCTGCTGCCAATCGATGTCGAAGCAGGCTGCGCGGTGGCTGGCGCGGCCCCATTCGATGACATTGTGCCACCAGTCATTCTCTATATGCGCGGCCATATGGTTCGGTACGATGTCCAGTATGATCCCAAGCCCATGGGCCTTCAGCGCCCGCACAAGCTCGCGAAATCCCGTTTCGCCTCCCAATGCGGGATCGATCTCATTGAAGTTGGCGATGTCATAGCCATGGGTTGAGCCGCGCACCGCAGTGAAAATGGGTGAGGCATAGAGGTGGGATATGCCGAGTCGTGCGAGATACGGGATCAGCTCCGCGGCTCTCGCGAAGTCCATTCCGTTGCGAAATTGCAGCCGATAGGTTGCATTGGGCAGGTGCATGGCGGTCTGGATCTCAGATCACGATGATTTTAGGTCGGGTCGGGCAGAATCCTGTGAGGTCGATTCTAAGATGTTGGCGCGGCATGCGGGCGGAACCCGTGAACACGTTTCTCATCCCGCGCTTATCCGGCTGAACAACCATGAACCGCCTATTGTTCCAGAACTTGAAACGCCGCTCTGGAACAGCATTTCGCAAGCGGAAGCGCCCGAGAACCCGCTTTGACCATCCTTCCATTGCCTGTTTTACGCAGCACGGGAACCGGGAGTGGCAAGCAGCCGTTTCCCTCCCGGACTGCAAAACAAATCCGCACAAGATGGAGGATCAGATATGGCACAGAAACCGATCGGTTCCGCCGTACCGCGTGGAGTCGTCGACACGAAAACGGGTTCGGTCGGCGCTCAGAAAGAAGAGAGCGTCGAAGAGCAGGTCCGCTGGTTGCGCGAACAGGTCAACACACTAAAGGATACTTTGACCGAGATGGGCATCTCCTCCGGCAGGGCAGTCACGAACACGGTGGTTGACACGAGCCGGCGGGCCGGTGAAATGGCAAGGGAGCACCCTGCTTGGACCGCGCTCGTGCTTCTCGGCGTCGTCAGCCTCATCCTTGCGAGCACCGGCCGTCCCTACTGGTCTTCCCGCCGGTCATCGCGCTTCGAGGACTTGGTCGCCGATATCGAAGACCGCCTGAGCGATCTCAAGGATCGATACTGGTCGAGCGGCTGGCGCTGACGAGGCGCGCACATTCGGTCCCTCCAATCGGAGCGGGGCGAGGTGTGGCCGGCCTTCGGCGATCTTGCATATCGGCAGCTTCAAGCGGGACGTGGTCGCCGGCGGCGTTCTCGTCCCGCGAGGTTGTATTTTTGTCAGCTGAGCTGACTGAATCCCTCTAATCCTCTATCCTGAATCCCACCTTCATGACCACCTGATAGTGCGCGACCTTACCGTTGACGATCTGTCCCCGCACCTGGTCTACTTCAAACCAGTCGAGATTGCGCATCGTCTGTGAGGCTCGGGAAATCGCCGTTTCGATGGCGTCGGTAATCGAGTTCGGCGAACTGCCGATCAGTTCCACCTTCTTGTAGACGTGTCCGCTCACGGTTTCCTCCTTCGGCTTTCCGTTTTCGTTTCTCGGCTCTTCCGCGCGAGGCGGAGCATCGCATTTCCGGCGAGCACATGTCTTCGCCGCCCCTCGATCATGCGCCCGTCAGGATTGAAGCGCCAGAAAAAGAGCGCGAAAACGACGATGTCGGATCTGCAAAACGATCTCTTCCGACGGAAATGCCATTCACTCGAGCGCCGGCGCGAGCTATAGCGATCGGTGTCCAATGCACCGGGACAGGCCATGACCGATACCGTCACCGACCGATTTCTGCGCTACGTCGTCATCGACACCCAGTCGGATCCGAGCTCCGCGACGCAGCCCTCCACCGCAAAGCAGAAGGACCTGGGCAGGCTGCTGGTCACGGAACTGCTGGCGATCGGCCTTTCCGATGCGCATATGGACGAACACGGCTACGTTCACGCGACCATCCCGTCCAATGTGGAAAAGCCGGTGCCGGTCATCTGCTTCTGCTCGCACATGGATACGGCACCGGACTTCACCGGCTCGAGAGTCAAGCCGAAGATCGTTCGCAACTATTCCGGCGGGGATATCCAGCTTGCTGGCGACCCGCAGCAGGTGATCCGTTTTCGCGACAACCCTGCGCTTGCCGATCAGATCGGCAACGATATCATCACCACGGACGGGACCACCCTGCTTGGTGCCGACGACAAGGCCGGCATTGCCGAGATCGTCACCGCGGCGCAGGTTCTCGTCGACAATCCGGATATCCCGCACGGAATGATCAAGATCCTCTTCACCACCGACGAGGAGATCGGACGCGGCGTCGACAAGGTGGATGTCGGCAAACTCGGCGCAGAGTTCGGCTATACCGTCGACGGCGAGACGGCCGGGCATATCGAGGACGAGACCTTCTCGGCCGACAGCGTCGAGATTACCATCCAGGGCGTCGCCATCCATCCGGGCTTCGCCACGGGCAAGATGGAGAACGCCATCAAGATCGCCGCGGCGATCGTCGATCGGCTGCCGAAAGACATGGCACCCGAGACGACCGAGGGTCGCCAGGGCTTCATCCATCCGACGGGCCTATCCGGCTCGATGGAGAAGGCGCATCTGAGCTTCATCGTCCGCGACTTCGAGGAACAGGGATTGCTCGCCAAGGAGGAGATGCTCGAGAGCCTGGTGAAGGGGGTCTTCGAGGACTATCCGGGCTCCGCCTACTCATTCGAGGTCAAGCAGCAGTACCGCAACATGAAGACGGTTCTCGACCGCCATCCGGAAATCGTCGATTACGCCATGGAGGCCATCCGCCGTGCCGGCATGATGCCGGTGCGCGGCAGCATTCGCGGCGGCACCGACGGCTCTCGCCTGTCCTTCATGGGGCTGCCTTCTGCCAACCTGTTCGCCGGCGGCCACGCCTTCCACTCGCCGCTTGAATGGATCAGCCGGCAGGATATGGAGAAGGCGGTGAGCACGATCGTCGAACTGGCGAAGATCTGGGCGGAGCGGAGCTACCGCATGTCTCCTTAAATGGATCTCGATTAAGGACAAAGACATGCAGCATTTCAAAGTGCTACCGCGACCTTGCGCGTCTGATAAGACGCGCGGCGCTGTAGACTGAACCACGCAAAGTCGGTGCGGCCGCATCCCGTTCACTGCGTGAGGTCTACCCGGTTTAACATGAGTTCGGCACTCACCAATTTTAGAATGATTCTAAAATACCTCGACACGGAGGGGGTCTCGGAGCTAAGGTAAGGCCGCGGAATTCCAGCGGAGGTTCGTCAGATGAAGGGTGATCCGAAAGTCATCGACAGCTTGAACGAAGCGCTTTTTCTCGAATTGGGGGCGGTGAACCAGTATTGGCTGCATTACCGGCTCCTCGAAAATTGGGGATACACCAAGCTCGCCAAGAGAGAACGCGAGGAATCGATCGAGGAAATGCATCATGCGGACAAGCTTGTCGTGCGCATCATCTTTCTCGAGGGCCATCCCAATCTCCAATCGGTCGCGCCGCTTCGCATCGGCCAGAACGTGAAGGAAGTTCTGGAAGCCGATCTCGCCGGCGAGATCGACGCCCGCAACGCCTACCTGGCTTCGCGAGACGTCTGCCGGCAGGCGGGAGACTACGTTTCGATGAAGCTTTTCGAAGAGCTGCTGAGCGACGAGGAGGGTCACATCGACTTCCTTGAAACCCAGCTTGGACTCCTCTCGGACATCGGCGAGCAGAGATACGGGCTCCTCAATGCGGGCTCGGCCGAATCGGCTGATTGAAAGGGATCGAAGAGCGCGCGACTGCCCCCGGCTCTCACCGAGGCGCCCGTGCTGCTGATCAGGCGCTCAATCGATGAGGCGCCCCCAGGAGGGATTCCATTGGACGCCTTCGGCTAGTTCGACATAGATCGGCGCTGCGCCTAGGCTGTGAGTGCTTGCCAGCCTCAAGGCTTCTTCCGGCCCCATTTCCTCTCCTGGAAAGATCGTATCATCCTCCGAATGATCAGTGACCTTCTGGACATATCCTCGCACCTGACCGTCGGAGTGGTACAATTTCACCAGCACCGCCCCGGGGACGGCCTGATCGGCAATTTGACGATAGGTTTGCATTTTGGCGGTTCTCCGGAGATTGCATGTCCCTCGGCTACCGGCTTCCGTTAGCATGCGGGTTCGGCATCAGCTTCAGCGTTAACCACAAGCAGAACGATCGGTTCCTCAGGAAGAGGGCAGCATCCGGAATCCGTCTGTGCCACCTTCGGTCATAGCGCGGCCTTGGCCGACAGTGTCGGAAAACCCCAGCCCTGCGGAGCATTGAAGATGGCGGCGCGAAAGCACGGGCGTCGCGCCCGGTTTCTTTATGGTGTTTTGCATATGCAAGATTGATGTTCATACCGGGCCTTCACGTGCATGTTGCAATGCGATCCTATTTTGTTAAGGTGTGCGGTGAACCGCAATACTTCTAGCGGTTGTATACGAATGCTTCTGCGGCCGGCTGTATACCGGCAGCGGCCGACAGTGGCCTTGGCGTTCGGGATCCAGTCTGCAGAGGACGTGACCGAATGAACTTGATCCTTACTGAAGTGAAACCGGCTCGACCCGGCTGCGGCCTCACCGGCTGCGCGACGTTCGTTGCCCCCGCAGTCCGACTCACCGCCTTGAACGAAGGCTAGAGAATGGTCCTGGATGTCCGCCCCGAAAAGGTCGCCGGAGAGCATTTCGACATTGTCGTGATCGGTTCCGGCTTTGGCTCCGCCTTCTTTCTTCACGGCTTTGCTCAACGCCGCAAAGCGCGCATTCTCCTCATCGAATGGGGCCGCCACAATTCGCATGCATGGCAGCTGGAACACGGCGCCAACACCGATCTGAAGGACGAACAGACCTACACGAGCAATTCGGCGAAGCCGTGGAATTACACGATAGGCCTTGGAGGCGGAACCAATTGCTGGTTTGCGCAAACGCCCCGGCTGCATCCGAGTGATTTCCGTCTGAGAAGCCTTTACGGAATCGGCCAGGACTGGCCGATCTCCTATGACGATCTCGAGCCCTTCTACTGTCAGGCGGAAACGGTCATGTCGATTTCGGGCGACCCGGACATGGCAGCGATCATGCCGAGGTCGATGCCTTTTCCGCAGCCGCCGCATAGCCCGTCGACACCCGATCGCCTGATGAAGGCGGCGCAGCCCGACCGGCATTTCGTCATGCCGACGGCACGCGCGCGGATCGCCACCGAGCAACGCTCGGCGTGCTGTGCCTCGCTTCGCTGCTGGCTCTGCCCGGCAGACGCGAAATTCACTGCGAACAACGGCCTGATGCATGTCTTCGAGCACCGTGACGTCTCCGTCTGCCTCGGTTCGGAAGTGCGCCGGCTGGACCACGCCGGCGGGTCCATCCGCTCGGTCACCTTCCGCCATGGCGGCCGGGAGTACGCCGTCAGCGGCGATCTCTTCGTGCTCGGCGCCAATGGAATTCAGAGCGCGGCCATCATGCTGAGATCCGGTCTCGGCGGCGAATTCGTGGGGCGCGGCCTGCACGAATCCTACGGCAGGAACCTTGAGGCCTATCTCGCCGGCGTCGACAATTTCGACGGCAGCACGATCACCACGGGGCTGAACTTCGGCCTTTACGACGGAGAGCACCGGTCGAGACAGGCGGCCGCGCTGGTCTATTTCGAAAATCGCTGGCAGCATGGACTACGGGCCGAGAAGGGGCGATTGCGGCAGACGCTGCCGCTGGTGATCGTCACCGAAGATCTGCTGGAGCCGGAGAATTTCGTCAGTCTCGACGACAATGAGAACGCCTTCATCAACTACAAGGGCCCGGCCGATTATGCGGTTGAGGGCATGGCGCGGGCATTGGAAAAGCTGCCTGATATTCTCGCTCCGCTGCCGGTGGAGAAGATCATGGATCGTGGCATCCGGGGCACCGAATCGCATGTCCAGGGCACGCTTCGCATGGGCAGGGACCGAAGCGACTCCGTTGTCGACCGGGACCTCGTCCACCACGATTTCCGCAACCTTGTGACTGTCGGGACGAGCACCTTTCCGAGCTGCTCCTGCGCCAATCCCAGCCTGACCGCCGCGGCACTGTCGCTCAGAGCCGCCAGTCGCATCGCGTGAAGGAGGAACGAATGAAGGGAGTTTCGAGGCGCACCGTGCTCGCCCTTGCAGCAGGCGGGCTGGCATCGACCGGACTTGCCTATGCCGCCGTGCGGTCCTTTTCCGACCTGGACGTGGTGCGTGCGACGCTCGAGAGCTATCTCGGCACGATCAACGTGTCGGACGACCACCTGCGCGCTTTCATGCTAGACTTCAAAACGCGCAACCCGTGGGATTTCCCGACGGAGAAACTGGCGGACGCGACGGCGCTTTTCGAGCGGCTCCAGGTTGGCGACATCGCCCGTACGCTCCTGCCCGAAGATCCCGCGCGGCGCCTGGAGCGTTTTGAGCGGCTGTTGCTCGCCGAGTTCCATCTGTTGACCGATTACGCCTGGCGGAGTGGGCCGGATGATCCCGTCACCTATTCCGGAAGCCAGCCCTGCAGGAACCCGTTTGCAAATTTCGAATTGGCTTAACTTGCCCGCTGATACCATCTAGAGGTGCAACCAGATGCATTATCGATCGATTGCCGACATGAATGCCACGATTGCCAGGAACCTGCACCGCTTGCCGGGCGATATCGACCTGGTCGTCGGCATTCCCCGCAGTGGCATGTTGGCCGCCAATCTCCTCAGCCTCACGGCAAACATCCAGATGACCGATCTGGACAGCTTCGTTGCCGGCAAGATTTTCTCCAGCGGCATCACCAAGCGTTCCACCGCACTGGCACGCACGATGGCAGAAATGCGCCGGATCCTCATCCTTGACGACAGCATCAATGGCGGCAGTGCCATGAGGGAGGCCCGGGTGAAGGCAGCCGCGGCGGGCTTTCCGCGTGACCGGTTGATCTTTGCGGCCGTCTACGGCGCCTATGAACGGTACGAGGAGACCGATTTCGTGTTCGAGGTCGTGCAACAGCCGCGACTGTTCCAATGGAACTTCATGCATCACAAGTACCTCGGACAGAGCTGCGTCGACATTGACGGCGTCCTCTGCCTCGACCCGACGAACGAGGAGAACGACGATGGTCCCGCCTATCAGCGTTTCCTCGCGGAAGCACACCCGCTCTACGTGCCGACGCGCAGGATCTCCTCGCTGGTAACCAGCCGGCTGGAGAAATACCGCTCCGAGACGGAAGCCTGGCTTAGAATGCGGGGTATCGAGTACGACGAGCTCGTCATGCTCGACCTGCCGAGCAAGGAGGAGCGCCAGCGCCTCGCTGCCCACGGCCGCTTCAAGGCAGAGGTCTACAAGCGCTCGAATGCCATCCTGTTCATCGAAAGCGAGCATAGTCAGGCCGTCAACATCGCGAAACTCTCGGGCAAGCCGGTCCTTTGCCTGGAGACGCACGAGATCATCACACCCACATCAGCCCTCGTGCGCGAGCGGCTGAACCAGGCAAGGACGGCAGAGGGAAGACATGCCCTGCTGAAGGCAGCGGCGCGGGCAATGCTGGGTGAACGCGGCTATGAGGTCTTGAAGAGCAAGGTCAGGAAGCCCGCCTGATGGCCGGCATGCCAGATGGTTGAAAGTACGTGCTACTGCATGTCTCCTTGAATCGACCTCAATTCAAGGAGAAAGACATGCAGCGATTCAGAGTGCTACAGTGATCTTTGCGCGTCTGATAAGACGCGCGGCGCTGTACGGGACGTTACCCCCTGGCCGGCCCGCCTTTCCTCAGCGTTGTCTGCTCCCTCGCCTCGGCAGGAGGTCGAGCGCCTCGCGCAATGTTCGACGGCCGAAGGGGAAGAGAAGCGCGACGGCAACCGTCACCGAATAGGACAGAACCGCGGCACCTGCCATGGAGAAGATCGCCTGATCCGGCAGATGCGGCCGCGCCAGCCACAGGATCGCCAGCGCGATGTGAGCCCCGAGCATGAAGGGCCCCGCAGCGTGGACCATGTCCCGGGCTCTCAACGGCCCCTTCCGGCCGATATAGAGCCAGAGGAAGGGCGTTCGGAGATATTCGCTTACGGCGTAGACGGTCGCGACGCCGAGCGCGCCATAGGGCAGGCCGATGACGAAGGCCATGGCCGAGCTCACGGCCGTGACGATACCCCAGCGCATGAAGTCGGTGGATCGTCCCTGGCTAATGAACAGCCAGCCTGCCGGGTTGTTGAGGAGCTGCAGCAGGCCAGCAAATCCGAGTGCCCTGAAAATATCGGCGCTCTGCCGCCATTGCTCGCCGAGCACGAAGGGAATGATGACATCGGCGACCGCCACGGCGGCCGCCACCCCGGGAAGTGCGGCGACCAGCATCAGGGGCATCACGCGGAGATAGGCGCTGCGGTAGCGGTCGGGCTCGCCGGCCAGCCGTGAGAGCGCCGGCACCATGACTTTCGAGAGCGGGTTTGCGATCTGACTGAGGGGAAAGAGGAGAAGCTTGTAGGCCCGGTCGTAGAGTCCGAGTTCTATATTGCCCCAGTATCGGCCGATCAGGATGTTGTCGAGATTGCGGGCGAAAAAATTGGCGAAGTTGAAACCTGTAATCCCGGCTCCGAAATTGAGCAATGCTCCGACCCCCTCGACCTTTCGCGGCAGCCCCGGGCGCCACCGCGAATTCGCCCAGTAGCACAGGGTCGGCAGTATGGCGCTCGTAAGAGTGCCCGCGTAAAGCGCCCAATAGGACCGGTCTATGATGATGGTCCAGGCGACCGCGGCGGAGAGGCCTGCGACCGCGCTTGCCACTTCTATGAGCGCGAGACGGCCGAAAGCCATGCGGCGGTTGAGCAGCGCAAGATGCTGAGCACCAAGCCCGTAAGCGACGATCTGCACGGCCATCGCCGCGATCAACGGACCGACCCGGGGTTCACCATAGAAGGCGGCCACCAGTGGCGCGAGTCCCAGCATCAGACAGGCGAGTGCGGTGCTGACGGCGACATTGACCCAGAAGAGGTAGTTGACCTCGCCATGCGTTATCGCGTTCTTCTGCACGGTCGCCTGGGTCAGGCCGAAATCCTGAAAAAGCGCGATGAATGCAAGCACCGGCGCCGACATGGCCACGATGCCGAAATCCTCAGGCGACAGCAGGCGTGAAAGGACGATGACCGACAGGATCTGGGTCGCAACCTTTACGACTTGCGCCAGGCCGGTTGCCACGACGCCGCGTCCGACGGACCTGCGAAGCGAACCCTCAGGCGGATCGAATGGGCTGGCGTCCACGTCCCCTAACCCTTCCGGTTCAATACAAGTTTCTCTTTCAATATCGGGATTTCTTTTGCGGCGCAACAGGAGGTGCAATTTATGATGCGTTGCACAATTCTTATTGCGTTACAGCATTCCTCGGGGTAATTTCACGCCGACTGAACCACAGGTCGCATATTTATCGTATTTCGAGTATTTTTTTAGCGCCTCGCGCACCCAAAGCTTGCAGCTGGTCGGATTGCAAGATCAGCAACCAAAACCCGAGGCGCACAACGAAAGGTCACTTGAAGTGGGGTTCAGATGACGGCGGATGCGATACCTTTCTGGAACATTGGGCGGGGCAAAGCCAATGTCCGGGATCTGACCTATAGCTACGACGGTCTTACGGCGTTCACGCCGTTCTGGGCCATGGCCGCGATCTTCAGCGTCGCCGGCGATGTCTACGGCCTTGTTGGCTACAAGGGCACGGTCTACATGTCCCTCGCCTGGGCGATCGTCCTGTTCAGCCTTTTGCTTTTCCTCTATCCGCGACGCACCTGGATCCTCCTGGCGCTTGTCGCCGTCTCGCTGGCGCTTTACGCTCTTCGCCTGCCGGTCGCCTCCAACAACAAGACGATCACCGCCGTCATGAACGGCGCGATCCTGCTCAGTGCCGCCGTGCTCTACCTGAGGGCCGGCCGCGGCGCCATCGACCGCATGGCCCTCTACGATCAGGTCCGCGTCGTCGCGCGTTCCCTGCTCGCGATCATGTATTTCTACGGCATTTTCCATAAGATCAACACGGATTTCCTCGATCCCACCGTCAGTTGCGCGGTCGGGCTCTATGTCCCGCTCGCGCGACCCTTCGGCCTCGAGGACAACCTGTTCGGCAGGTATCTGGCGATTTACGCCACCTTCATCATCGAGGGGATCGCCATCATATCGCTTTACTGGAAGCGCTACTTCGCCATCGGCTTCATATTGGCGTTGGTCTTCCACTACATCATCCCGATTTCCGCCTATTCCTGGTACATGGATTTTTCCAGCCTGGTCTTTGCGCTCTACGTGCTGAGCATCCCGATGCCCGCGAGCGAGATGCTCTATGGCATTTCGCTGAAGGTAGCCAATGGGCTGCGCGAGAACTTCGGACGGATCGGTACGCTCTTGCCCGGCCTGGCTCTCATGCTGAACGCCGCAGCGATCGTCATGCTCTTGACGCTTGGCTTTCCGGAACGTTCCTTCGACATGGTCGTCCACTCGGTCTGGATTCTCGTCTGGGCGGTCACGGGTGGCGCGGCCATGATTGTGCTCACCTATGTGGCGCTGCAGAACCTGCCTTGCGAAAATGTCTCCGCACCTCGCCCACCGACCTGGGTCTATGTGGTGCCCTGCCTGTTTTTCGTCTCCTGCTGGTCGCCTTATCTCGGCCTGAAAACCGAGAGTTCCATCAACATGTTCAGCAACCTGCATACGGAGGCCGGTCAGACCAATCACCTGCTCTTTTCCAAGCCGCCTTATCTTTTCAATTATCAGAACGAGGTGGTGAAGGTCGCCGATTCCTCCGAGCAGCGCTGGGTGCGCGAGTCGCAGGCCGGCAACTATCACATCCTGCACGATCTGAAGCTTCGGCTTCGGTGGAATCCGGACGCATGGGTAACTTATATGAAGGATGGCGTCACCGTGACACGCGCGACGGCAGCAAGTCTGGCCGACGAGATGCCTAACATTCTCGAGCGCAAGCTCTTGATCTTCAAGCTGGTGGACTTCTCCCGCCCGAAGGTCTGCACGCACTGATGAATGTCGCCGGCGGCGTGACGCGCTCACATGCGTTCGCGCGGTCTCTTCACCAGTCTCGGCCCGGATCGGGCGAGCGGCCGAGATCGTCGGGGATAAGCTGTCGGCCGCGCAGCCGCAGCGTCACGCGGCGGCCGAGTTTGAGGGCCGGGTAGATCAGCCTTGCGGCCGTCCTGCTCGAAAGGAGCGCGCGGTTGAGCCAGCCGAACAGCGTCGAAGGCGAGCTGAGGATCGCCAACAGATTGACGGCCTCGTCGCCATGATAGACGCAGCCGTCGAAAACGAAGAGCATGCCTTCGTTCAGGTCGTAGCCCTGGCGTTGAAAGCCCGTCACGCGCGGATCGCCCGAGCGGGCGTCGATGAGCTCGACCGGACCCACGGTGTCGCGCAGGCGCATGAAACGGACATAGTTCTGACAGAAGACGCAGTCGCCGTCATAGACGATAAGCGCCGCTTTCGCGGGGCTGTTCATTGCGCCACCGGATCGCTGCCGAGGTCCGTCGGCGGCGTCGAAGCGTCGCTCAAAGCGCAGTTGCCGTAGAACGAACAGCCGGAGACGACGGGCAGGTTGGCAAGCGCATCAAGCACGCCGATGAATGCGAGGGCGACGATGCCGAGCGCAATCAGTTTCTTGTAAACTGGCATCTCCCGAAGCATCCCGGTTCATTCCCTATGGGTTTGCAACATCTGATTTGCTTCATCCGCCTTGTGCACTGCACAATATCGCTCAAATCAGCGCGAAGATCAAGCCATGTTCAACGCATAGGTTGCGGCAACGGGCCTGCAGAACTCGGCGCCGCGACATTCATTTCGCGCGGCTAGCCAAGGTCCGCCGCATCCGGTGAACGCTGAGCGACAGCGATCCCTCCCCCAAAAACCAGGGCGACAGCACGGCCGACGACTTCAGCAGGCGATAGAGGAGATAGGGTACTCCAATCGAGAGGACAATCAGCGGAAGATCCGAAGTCAGGCCCGATTCGCGCAGGGTGAAATGGACGAACTGGTGGGCGAACATGATGACCAGCGAGGCCTTGCCGAGTTCGGCCACCGGTGCGATCGGATCGGCGGCATCCCGCGCTATCAGGCGGATGAGACCGAGTACGGCGACGGAGATGGCTAGCGCAAGCAGCAGGCCGAGGACAGGCGGTCCGAATTTGGTGTTCTTCATGCTGAAGGTGAAGTCGAACCCCGCAGAGGCGGCTGCGATCGAGACACCGAAGACCGCAATTGCAGCCGAGGCAATCGCAATACTGCCCGGTTTTCCTTCGCGCAGGAGGTGCCCGAACCAGAAGGCGCCGATGGCGAGAGGCACATTGCTGAGGGCAAGAGGCGAGCGGATTTCCGGCCAAGCGGCCTGAATGACATAGGCAAGGACGACAGAGCCCGCCACGAAGTTCAGTATGACGGGATCGGTCGGCCCTTTGCTCCTAAGCGCAACCTCGTTGTAGAGAAGCTGGGTCGCGAAGAGGCAGGTGACGAACCAGAAGACGCCGAGTTCGCGGGTCAGGTATCGCCCGCCCAACACGGCTTCTGTCATTAAGTGCCTGATTTGCCAGGGAGCTGGTATGTCACCGCGAAAAACGTCGACGAGCAGCATGCCAGTAATGATGAGTCCGAGAAAGGCGACATACGGGATCAGCAGACCACGTATCCGCTTCGACAGCAGCGCCTGTCGGTCGGACGCGGTGAAAAGATATCCCGAGATCACGAAGAAGAAAGGCATGTAGAACAACGAGATCGTGAAATAGACCTCAGGTGCCCATTGCCATTTGCTGTGGGTCAGGACGTGGGCCAGGACGACGAGAACGATGCCCACGCCCTTGGCCACGTCGAGCCAAGTCTGGCGCATTGCTAAGCCTCCAGTGCCGCGATCGAATAGCTCGCTCGAGGGGCATTTTTAAGACCAGCAAGATTGTGCGTAGCCCGAAAGGATTAGCAACCCTCATAAAGTTGGGGTTTTAGAGCCTTTCCTGGTTAACAATTGGCACAGGCCGCACGGCAGTCTGAACGCAAAGACACCCATCAGCAGACTCGGTCTAACCGAGGACAACCTGTTGAGGCTCCACATCTAGCCACGGCTATACGAAGGCAAAATCACTGCTCGACAGGTTCGACGCCATCGCGCCCCTCAGCATGAGCGTGTCGCTATCGGAGAGCACGACGCGGGTATCGCCATCGACCTGGCGCAGTTCCTGGTAGCCGAGATATCCGGCAATCTCCATCAGATCGTCGCCCCACGGGTTGAAGTCGGTGATCGTGTCGTGGCCGTCACCGGCGGTGAAGGCGAAGACGTCATCCCCCGTCCCGCCCGTCAGGACATCGTCGCCGGTGCCACCCGCCAGCCGGTCGTTGCCGCCGCGCCCGTCCAGCACGTCGTCGCCGGCGCCGCCTTCGAGTCCATTGTTGCCGCTATTGCCAATCATCGCATTGGCGAGCGCATTGCCCCGGCCATCGAGATTGGCGGACGATCTTAGGAACAGGTTCTCGACGTTGTCGGCCAGCGTCCAGCTCACATAGGCATGGGTTTCGTCAATCCCGCCGCCCGGCTCTTCGACGGTCTCGTCTCCGATGTTCTCGACGTAGGCATCATTGCCGGTGCCGCCGACAAGCGTATCGGCTCCAGCCTTTCCATCCAGAATGTCGTTTCCGCCCAATCCATAAATCTGGTCGGCACCGCTTCCTCCCCTGAGCGTATTGTCTCCGGCATCTCCGACGATCGCTCCGGAAGGCGTGGGTTGCGGTGGGTTGGTCCAAATGAAGTCTGCCGCACTCAAGGACGTGCTCTCCACGCCTTTCAGCAGCAGGGTATCGCTGCTGGAAAAGACGACCAAGGTGTCGGCGCCGACCTGACGGAGCTCGCTGTAGCCCTGGTAGCCCGCAATTTCCAAGGTATCATTGCCGGAAACGTCGAAATCCGTGATGACGTCCTGGCCGTCGCCCTTGGCAAAGACGAATGTGTCGTCGCCGGTCCCGCCGGTCAGCATGTCGTTGCCGGTGCCGCCGATGATGCGGTCGGATCCGCCGCGTCCGTCGAGGCCGTCGGCACCGCCGCGCCCCTCGATGCTGTTCGCTCCGCTATTTCCGATGATCGCATTGGCCCCGGCATTGCCGGCTCCCGCCAGGTTGGCGGCCGACCTCAAGAACAGATTTTCGACGTGATCGGCAAGGGTCCAACTGACATAAGCATGCACTTGGTCGACGCCGCCGCCAGCCTCTTCGATCGTCCGGTCCCCGGAATTGTCGACATAATAAACATCGTCGCCGGCCCCGCCCGTCATCATATCGGCGCCGGTTCCGCCGATCAGCACGTCGGCACCGCCCCGCCCGCGCAGCACGTCGTCCCCGGCGAGGCCGTCCAGGGTGTTGGCGCCATCATTACCACTCAACTGATCGGCAAAGGTCGATCCCGTGAGGTTCTCGATGCTGATGAAGCGATCGCGATCGGTTCCGATCCCCGTTTGGCTCAGGCCGAAATGCTGCTCCAGCGCATTGAGCCAGTGTTCGGCGATCTTCGCATAACCTTCGGCCGTCGGATGCAATCCGCTGTCGAGCGGCGGCGCAGTGATGTCATCGGGCGTCAGGTCGCGCATATCGACGAAGACCACCTTCCGCCCCTCAGCGGCCAGTTCCTCGATCAGTGCGGGCATTGCGTCATTGTAGGCGTCGACCCGGTCGGCCCGCGCCTGCGACTGCTGTCCGACACGCACGGGCGGCAAGGAACCAACGAAGATGGTGACGTTGGGATCCTCAGACGTCAGGCTGCTCAACAGGTTGCGCAGGTCCTGCAGCATCGTCGACACGCTGTCGGTCGAACTGTCATTGGTGCCGGCGATCAGCAGCACCGCGTCCGGCCGGGTTGCTGCCAGGACGCCTTCGTCGATGCTATTTAACTGGTTGAGCGTCCAACCACGGTGCCCTTCGTGGTCGCGGTCCTGCATGTCGGCCGGGCCGTTGGCCAGCGATCCCACGAAATCGACAGTCACATTGAGGGCGCGCAGTTGATCCTGCATGAATGTCCGATACCCGCCACTTTCGGTATCGCTCGAACTTGCGATCACGCCGTAGGTGATGGAATCGCCGAAGGGCAATATCGAGAGCAACTTGTAAGCGTATCCGGATGCGAGATCGGCAATGACTCCGCGGCTGGATCCCGCATAGCTGACGGTGTCCACTCCCCCGCCGCCATCGAACGCATGCGGCTCGTTGTCGTCATGGAACACATCGCGGCCAGGACCGCCGACAATCATGGTTTCTGCCATGGAATCTCTCCTCTAAAGCAGAGCGTCGAGCTTCGGTCAGGAAAGTCCCGCGAGGAGGCGCAAAGCTGTTCGGATTGCTTCTGCGCCAAAAGTCTCGGGGGTTTTTGCGGGCATGCGGCCCGCTGACACGCATGATATGCCGCTGAACACAGCTTTTAGGAGAATAACTTCCTTGCTGCATCTTATCAGAGAAGTTGTGCAGTGCAAGATAAATTGTTTCCGCTCCAACTCCATTGCGGCCGGGGCGCGCTTTCGGGTTCAAATCGGACCGGATCTGCAGCGCCATTCAGCGCCTGTTCAGGCGGCATATGAGAGGGGTTTGCGGCATCAAACTGCTGGCGAGGTATGCAGCAATGCTCAGATATTTCTTCCTTGCTGGTGTCGTCGCTCTAATCGCCTCCCCCGCGCTCGGTGATCCCTATAATGATGAGAGCGGCAAGGGCTCTTACCGCGTTTACCGGGATCGTGACTGGCTAGAGCCAGACGGGTACGAATTCAGGCACTACGACATTCCCCGCGGGCATCTACCCCCTCCGGGAAGCTGCCGCGTGTGGTTCGACGATCGTCCGCCTGGCCACCAGCCGCCGCCGACGAGCTGTCGTGAAGCGCGCAACCTGGCTTATCGCTATGGCGGGCGGGTGATCTGGGGCGGCGAGCGGTAGTCGGCGTCCCATCGAGGCTCGCCGGCGACGAACGGCTTCGTGTGCGCTGCGGCGCCGGCGTCGCCGACCTATTCGCCTGCAGCAGGTCCCGCTGAAGTCATCCTGAGAAACTCCCGCTCCGCGGCCGGTCGGACCAAAATACATCGGCACCTTCGGCCGGCGGCTCGTTCTCCGACATCAGCCATTTCGGCTTCGGCACCGCCTGCAGCAGGCCGCGTGTGTATTCGTGGCGCGGCGCCCTGAACAAGGTCGCGGTGTCGCCTTCTTCGACCACCTTTCCCTGTTTCATCACGAGTATTCGATCGGCGAATTGGCGCACGATCGGCAGGTCATGCGTGATGAAGATGTAAGAGAGGCCGAGCCTCGTGCGGAGATCGGCCAGCAGATCGATCACCTGTGCCTGGATCGAGACGTCGAGCGCGGAGACGGCCTCGTCGCAGACGATCAATTCCGGCTCGCTCGCGAGCGCCCGGGCGATGGCGATGCGCTGCCGCTGGCCGCCGGAGAACTGGTGCGGGTAACGATCGGCATGGTCCGGCTTCAGACCGACCAGTTCGAGAAGCTCCGCCACACGCTCCTTCCACTGGTGCCTTGGCAGGATATCGCGGTGGATCGCCCAGGGTTCGGAGATGATGGAACGGACGGTCATGCGCGGGTTCATGGAGCCGAACGGGTCCTGGAACACCATCTGGACCTTGCGGCGAAACGCCATGAGGGTCTTTCCGCCCATCTCGAAGACGTCCTCGCCCGAAAAGAGGGCCTTGCCGGAGCTTGGGTCGCTGAGCCGCAGGAGCATGCGTGCAATGCTCGATTTGCCCGAGCCGGATTCGCCGACGATGCCGAGCGTCTCGCCTCTCCTCACTTCGAAGCTGACGTCATCCACCGCCTTGAACCTGCGCTTGGGGGCGAAGGCACCGGAGGAAAGCGCATATTCCTTCGTCAGGTGCTCCACCTTCAGGAGCGTTTCGCTGCCGATCTTCGTCGCCCGCTTGTTCGAGGCTTCCGCCGGATCGCCATCGGGCGATGCGGAAATCAGGCGGCAGGTATAAGCGTGCTTCGGATTGCTAAAGACCTCCCGGGCGGGGCCTGTCTCAACGACCTTGCCGGCGCTCATGACGATGATGCGGTCCGCCATGGAGGCGGCGACCTCGAGATCATGGGTTATCAGGATCAGCGCCATACCGGTCTCCCGCTGGAGGTCGCGCAGAAGATCGAGGATCTGGGCCTGAACGCTGACGTCCAGCGCCGTCGTCGGCTCGTCGGCGATCAGGATGTCCGGCTTCAGCGCGATCGCCATGGCGATCATGATGCGCTGGCGCTGCCCGCCGGAAAACTGATGCGGGTAATAGTCGATACGCGTCTCCGGCTCCGGAATTCCGACACGTTGCAGCAGTTCCATTGCCCGGGCGCGTGCTTCTCTGCCGCCCGCCTCGCCGTGGCTCTCGTAGACCTCCTCGATCTGGCGACCGACGGTGTAGACCGGGTTCAGATAGGCGAGCGGATCCTGGAAGATCATAGCGATCCGCCGCCCGTTGATGTTTCGCCTGGCATCGGCGTCAAGACGAGAGAGCTCGGTGCCGTCGAAGAGACAGGAGCCGGCAACGATGTCACCCGGCGGGCAATCGATGAGGTCCATCACGGTGCTCGTGCTGACGCTCTTGCCCGAGCCGCTTTCCCCGAGGATTACGAGCGTCTCGCCGCGATTGACGTGGAACGAGACGTTGTCGACGGCGCGCACCGGCTCGTCATTCGAGAGGAAATCGACCGTCAGCCCTTCGACCTTGAGAATGGGATTGCCTACGTTCTTCATCGCGCCGCCTTTCGCAATGTCTGCAGACGCCAGCGTTGCTGCGGATCGGCGACGGTTCGCGCCCAGTTCGAAAGAATGTTGAGCGACAGCGTCGTCAGCATGATGGCGAGACCCGGCCAGAAGGCGATCCACCAGGCCGTCGAAAGATAGCCGCGGCCGTTCGCCACCATGGCGCCCCAGGTGAAGTCCGGCGGCTGGATGCCGAGGCCGAGGAAACTCAGGGCGGATTCCGACAGGATGACCGTTGCGAAATCGATCGCGGATATCGTCACCAGGGTGGGCAGGACGAGAGGCGCGATATGCCTGAGGATGATGCGAACAGGCTTCGCGCCCATGGATCTCGCGGCGCTCACGAACATGCGCTCGCGCAGTTCCAGCACTTCGGCGCGCGCGGTCCTGAGATAGATCGGCATGCGCGTGATGGCGAGAACGATCACGAGATTGGTGATGCTCGGGCCGAGCGTGTAGAGCACGATGAGGGCGAGCAGCAGCGACGGAAAGCTCATGATGACGTCTGCGAGCCGCAAGATGAGATGGCTGTACCAGCGTTCCGAATAACCCGCCACCAGACCAAGCGCGCCTCCGATGAGCATCGAGGAAAAAACGGCGGCGGCGGCAATGCCGAGCGTGTTCTGGGCGCCGACGATCAGCCTTGCGAGGATCGGCCTGCCAAGAGTGTCGGCGCCAAGAAAATAGATCCACGACTGCTCAAGTGAGAAGGGAGCCAGATTGCGCTGGCGCAGCCCGAGCCGCGAAGCTGCGTCGCCAACGAGCCATGGTCCCAGCATCGCGGCCAAGACGAAAAGCGCAAGGAAAACTGCGGCGGCCAGCGCAAGCCTGTCGCGCTTCAGATAGGCATGCAGGACACGAGCGGTGCCCGGTTCCTCTGTGGACTTCGTGTCGGGAAGGAGGATCGTCATGGCTTAATACCGGATGCGCGGATCGAGAAACGCATAGAGCAGATCGACCGCGATGTTCAGGATGAAGATGGCGGTTGCCGTGACCAGGATCGTCGATTGGACGACGGCAAAATCGCGCTGGATGATCGCATCGATCATCAGCTTGCCGATGCCCGGCCAACCGAAGATCGTCTCGACGACGACAGCGCCGTTGACGAGGCTCGTCGCCAGGTCGCCCGCGACGGTGACGATCGGCAGAAGCGAGTTGCGCAGCGCATGGCCGAAGATGATCTTCGTTCGGCGAACGCCCTTCGCCCGCGCCGTCTTGATGTAAGGCGAGGCAAGTGCCGAGAGCATGGCCCCGCGCACGACCTGCACCAGAAGCCCGAAGGGTCGAAGCGTCAGCACGAAGATCGGCATGATCCAGTGCGCCCAGGTTCCCGTGCCGGATGTCGGCAGGAGCTCGAGGCCGACCGCGAAGACGAGAATGCCGACGATCGCCACCCAGAAATCCGGCGCGCTGGCGCCGGCAAGGGAGGCGACGCCGGCGATACGGTCGAAGAGGCTGCCGGCGCGCGCGGCAGCGAGCGATCCGACCAGGATCGCCAATGCCGTTGAGAGCGTGATCGCGACGAGGGCAAGCTTCAGCGTTTCCGGAAAGGCCTGGAGCGCGACCTCCATCGCCGAGCGGTTCTGGCGCAGCGATTGGCCGAAATCGAGTTGCAGCAGATCCTTCAGATATTCCGCGAACTGCCAATGAACGGGTTGGTCGAGGCCATTCAGACTGGCGAAAGCCGCCCGCGCCTCCGCCGTTGCGTCGAGCGGCAGGTACAGGGCCGATGGGTCGCCGGTAAGCCTTGTCAGGAAGAAGACCAACGTCAAAAGGCCGATGACCGACAGAATGCTGTGGGACGCACGGCGTCCAATATAGCTGAACATTTCCAATGTCCTTCAGGCGACATGGCTTGCCGAAACCGCTTCGAGGGCAATGCAGGGCGGCTTCACCGCCCTGCCCTCTACTGCATGTCTCCTTAAATCGACCTCGATTTAAGGACAAAGACATGCAGCGCTTCAAAGTGCTACAGCGACCTTTGCGCGTCTGATAAGACGCGCGGCGCCGTAGCGCGGGATGCGGAAAACCCTGCGCGGTTTTCTGCCCGCATCCTAAAATCCTAGTCAGTCCTTGAGCCGGATATTGGCCAGTGGGATTTCGCTGTTGGTCGTGATGTCCGGCGCCCAATCCAATCTCGGGCCGACCCGCGTGTATCCGATCATGTGGAACATCGGGATGTCGGCAACGACCTCCTTGCGCGCCTTGTCGAAGAGCGCCTTGAAGCTTTGCGTGCGCGCCTCGCCGGTGGCGGCCATTGCGGCATCGATCTCCTTGTCGAGAGCTGCATCCGACAGCGTGGAGTAGTTGCCGCTCGAACGGTAGAAGATCGGGATCGTGAAGGCCGCATCGCCCTTGTTGTTGTCATGCATCATCTGCAACAGGTTGGCGCCGCGCTCTTCCGGGAAGGGCTTCTGCAGGTATCTGAGCCAATCGGCGACGTCGAGCATGGTGAGCTTGACGTTGAGGCCGACGGCCTGCCACATCGTCATCATCGCCTCCATCGCCTCGGCACCGTTTGGATAGATGCCGTTGCGGCCGATGAGCTTGATCTCTGCATCGATCGCAAAGCCGTCCGCTGCCGCCTCCTCGAGCAGCTTCTTCGCCTGCTCCGGATCATACGGCCATGGCTCCAGGGTAGCGTCGTGGCCGTTGATGCCGGGAACGACCATCTGCGACGCACGCTTGACGTCGTCGCCGAAGAGCTGCCCCATGCCTTCCCAGTCGATCGCAAGGTTCAGCGCCTTGCGAACGCGCAGGTCATCAAGCGGCGGCTGGCTCGTGTCGATGCGGATCGCTGTCGTCTCCGAGTTCAGATAGGCGAAATCCGTTTCCGGATTGGTCGCATCCTGGATGGCGATCGATGGCGTCAGGTCCGCTTCGCCAGTTTCGACCATCGCCGCCCGGATCGAGGATTCCGGACGCCAGACATAGGTCGCCCTGGTGATTTCCGGCTTGTTGCCCCAATAGCCGTCGAAGGCCTCTAGTACGACGGCCTGCGGCGAGAAGCTCGAAAGCTTGAAGGGGCCGGTCCCGACCGGATCGTTGACGGCCTTGTCCTCCGCCGTCTTGGGCGAGACGACCATGACGACGCTGAGGAGCGTCGGCAGGATCGGCTGCGGTTTGTCCGACTTGATCTCGACGGTGAGGTCGTCGATGGCGGTGACCGTCAGCTTCGCGTCGCCGAATTTGGCGTTGTTGCTGCAGGTGATCTTGCCGCCGGTCATGCGGTTGATCGAGAAGACGACGGCTTCCGCATTGAAGTCCGAGCCGTCCTGGAATTTCACGCCCTCGCGCAGCCGGATGTGCCACGCAGTCGGGTCGACCTGGGTCCATTCGGTCGCAAGCTTCGGCTGCGGCTGCCCGGTCTTCGGATCGATGGCCGTCAGCGGCTCGACGACATTCTGGCTCAGGATCTGGCCGACATTGGTGATGATCGTGCCGCAGGGCTCCAGATTGGCCGGCTGTTCCGGCAAGACCACATGGATTTCCTGTGCCCCCTGCGCCATGGCCGATGAGGCCGCGGCGCTCAGGATGGCGGACGCAATCGTAAGAACACCTGTTCTGCGCATGTTTCTCCTCCCTTGGTGTTTTGTATTCGATCTGGCCTGTGGACTTCCTCGTCCCGTCGACCACCGGCCGCTGAGCATGCTTCCTTAAGCTGCCGCCTTTTCGATCAGGTCGCGCAGCATCTCCTTTTCCTGGCGCTTCAGGTCCGACAGCGGCGGGCGAACCGGGCCCGGAGTCCGGCCAATGAGTTCCACGCCCGCCTTGATGATCGACACCGAGTAGCCCTGCTCGCGATCACGCAAAGCCGCGAAGGGGAAGAAGAAGCGGTGCAGGATCCCCTCCATGGTTGCCCGGTCGCTCGCGCGCATCGCCTCGTAAAAGCGCTGCGCCAGTTGCGGGACGAAGTTAAAGACGGCTGAGGAATAGGTCGTGACGCCCACGCCGTTGAAGCCCTCGGCGAAGAGCTCATGGGTCGGCATGCCGCCGATATAGGAGAGCCGGTCGCCGAGCTTCGCCGTCACGTGACGGACCAGATCGACTTTTCCGGTGCCGTCCTTGAAGCCAATGAGGTTCGGGCAGGCTTCTGCAAGGCGCGCCACGGTTTCGGCACCGGCGACGGAATTGGCACGGTTGTAGATGATGACGCCAAGGCCAGTCGATTCGCATATGGCCTTCACGTGCCGGTAGATGCCCTCCTGCGGCGCTTCGGTCAGATAGTGCGGCAAAAGCAGCAGACCATCCGCGCCGGCGGCTTCGGCCTGGCGGGCCGTCTCCCTGGCGAGCGCCGTCCCGTAGCCGCAGCCAGCGATGATCGGTACGTCGCCGGATGCTTCCTTGGCCGCCCGGGTGACTCGCCCGACCTCTTCAGGGGTGAGGGAGAAGAATTCGCCCGTGCCTCCGGCGGCGAAGAGGGCGGCTGCCCCAAAGCCGGAAAGCCATGCCACGTGCTCGCGATAGCTCTTGAGATTGAGGCTGAAGTCGTCATGGAAGTGCGTGACCGGGAACGACAGCAGGCCCGAGCCGATTCGGGACTTGATTTCATCTGGCGACAAAGGAATTCCTCCCACGAAGTAGTATGATGTCGTGGAAGATTCATATGATGACTTTCTCGATGAGTCAATCGTCCCTGTTGCCTCGACCCGCGGAGCGGCGGATCATCAATGCGCGATAGCGCTTGATGCCGGTTACGAGATGGCGGCGCATCGCCTCGCGCGCCTTCTCCGGATCGCGGGCAAGGATCGCTTCGGCGATTTCGCGATGCTCCTCGAGGATCGGCTGGTCGCGATTGGGCAAGGGATCGACCCCGCCCATGACGGATTTGAACTTCACCCGCGGGATCATCCGACGACCGACATGATCCAGGAAGGCCTTGAACCTGGCATTGTTCGTCGCGGCGGCGATCGCCATATGGAACTGGAAATCCGCCTCGTCAGTGGGTTTTCCCTCCTCCACGAGATCGGCAAACCTGTCGACTTGTGCCTGGATTTCGGCTTCTTGCGCTGGCGAACTGCGGGCCGCCGCAAGGCCTGCGGCTTCGACCTCGATACCGATGCGAAGCTCGAGTTCCTCGATGATGTCGGAGATCTTGTCCGTCTCGTCCGTGAACAGCTTCAGCCCTTCGTCGGCCGGTTTCGCGCCGATCACGAAGACGCCCGCCCCCTGCCGCGACTCGACCAGCCCGTCGGCACGCAGTTCGGCAATCGCCTCCCTGATCACGGTGCGGCTGAAGCCGAAGCGGTCGATGAGCGCGGGTTCGGTCGGCAGCTTGTCACCCGGCGCGTAGAAGCCGGCTTCAATCTGCCCGCGCAGGGCCTCCGCGACCTGCGACGCCAATGACCGGCGTGACGTGGGATGTTCGGCCTGCTGCATGATCCCTCCAGACTTAGTCATTCTCGGACCTGGAATACTCCGGCGGGCGCCAAAGGCAAGACCACCTTATGAAATCCATTATGCCTTCTTCAAAGTCATAGTATGAATTAAACTGATTTGGAAATCCATCCAGCCGTGACGCCGCCGGCGATGGCCACGGACCCGCGCTCATCCGAACGCTCGTTCAAAGGGTTGCGAGCGCATGGTTGGACAGGGCGCCGCCATAGAGCGTTCGCACGCGAAGCTTGTCTTCGAGCGCGATCACCACATCTTCGCTGAAATCGACCCCGTGCATCGCGGCGATCTCGGGGAAGCCGCCGGGCGTGAAGACGTTCACCTCGAGCACGATGTCGCCGACGATATCGAGCCCGACGAGAAACATGCCGTCATCCATGAGCTTCGGGCGCAGTTTTTCCGCGACCGAGAGAATCTGCGGCGTGATCGTCGCCGGCTCGGCCGTGCCGCTCGCATGCAGATTCGACCGGACGTCGCCCTGTGCCGGGATCCGACGGAAGGCGGCATAAACGCCGTCACGCTCGAGCGGACGCCCGTTCATCAGGAACAGTCGGATGTCGCCGGCGGTAGCCTCTGTCAGGTAATTCTGGGCTATAAGATATCCGGCGCCGCTTGCCGCCTCGAAGATCTGGTTGAGATTCGCCTCTTCCTTGGACCGGATCTTGAAGACATTCTTGCCGCCCGATCCCTGCAGGGGTTTCAATATGACGCCGTCGGGATGGTCCTCGATGAAGGCGCGGATCTCCTCGATGCTCCTGGAGATCAGCGTCGTCGGACGGACAATATCAGGAAAACCTTGGAAATAGAGCTTGTTCTGCGCAAGCGCCAAGCCATCGGGATCATTGACCACGATGACGCCCGCAGCCGCCGCCAGCCTGCCGAAATTGGTTCCGGCATAGACTGCCCACGGACGTCTTTCGGCATCCTCCGAGGGATCGTTCCTGAGGAAAAGCACCTGGACTTCCCGTATATCGATCGTGGAGATCTTCGCGCGTTCGCGCTTGAGCGCGTTGAGCAATGTTTCAGGCTTTTTCGGTTTCGAGCCGTTCAACGTAATCGCGCGGATCAGCAGGCTGTTATCCTGCCGGAGCACGAAATCGCCCGGCGTGACGTAACAAACCTCGTGCCCACGCCCGAGCGCGGCAAGAGCGAGCCAGGTCGTCGTATAGTACGCCATCTCGCCTTCAATGGAATTGACGAGAAAGGCAATACGCATATCCGGCTCCTATTGGTCCATAAGGTCGAGCGGAGTCCTTGCCGATCGCGCCCTGGAAAGCCGCGGCGTCGCACCCGCGGAATCGAGGAAAATCGGGCGGACCGCCGGTCCACCGAGCAAGCCTCGGGCATTCAGTTCCTGCATCACGCCGAAGTGCGAGGCGGCAATCTTCCCCATCCAGAAGGGTTCGAGCGCCCCGCCTTCTGCCAAATGGTCGAGCAATTGCAGAAGCCCCCTGAGATAGATCGCATCCTTGGCGAGCCCGCCGCCGCGATAGACGCGCAGGACCACATTGAACGCATCCGCTTTCGGAAAGCCATGCTCGTGCACGAGCAGCCGATGGGTTTCGGGCAGGCATGCGCCGTCGAGCATGGCAGCGCAGGCAACCACACGGGCAGCGATGAGCCGCAATCGCTCGGCCGTCATGCCGGCCGAAAGGTATTCCGCAAAGACGGCCAGGCCCTCCTGCATGCCTTCGTAGCCGGCGAGGCCGGAGCGAAACAGGCGCAGCCCTTGCGCCGACCCATTGAAATAGGTCAGCAGATGGACACCGATCTCGTGACTGAGGATTGGCTCGACACGATCTTTGTCCATCACCGTGGTTCGAGCGATGAGCAGCCGCTTGCCTGAGACGAGCAGCCCAGGGGGAAGGTCGTCCCGCACCTCGACACGCGCGTCGAAGTCGCTGCAACGGTGGGCATATTCGCCGATCATTTCGCGCGCCCGCCTTTCTATCAGGTGACAGTCTGCGGGCGGCTCGGGTGGACGCGTGCCGAAACCGCCCTTGTCCGCGCGGCCGTTGCTGCGGGCAAGGATGTCCTTTGCCGCCTGCCAGAGCGCTGGCTCGACGGGACCGTAGAGCGCGCGGCCGAATTCCAGGAATTTTGCCGTTTCCCGCGCAGAAAGCATCGACAGCTGCAGATCAAGCTCCTGCTGTTTTTCGCGGTAGAGCTGGTAAAGCACCGGATCTTCGAGGTGGTCGAAGGGAATGGAGAAGAGCTTTCGTTTCGCCGCCTCCACCTGGAGCGCCAGAGGCCGGTAGAGAAAGCGAGGCGCCCGCGAGCAATCCTTTGCGGCGAACTCGTTCCAGGCGGCTTCTGCATTGATCGGAGTGACGGCAAGCAGGAAGTCGAAGCTTGCAGCCACTTCGTCCATGTTGCGATCGGCGCGCTCCACGGCATCGACGAAGGCCCTCCGTCCGAGCGCGCGATGCGTGGTGATCGTCAGGCTTCCCGTTGCGCTTGCAAACGCAGCAAAGGCGTGCAGGCCGGCGTCGAAGATGCTGGCGATCAAGCGCTCGCGGATCTCCGGATAGATCTTGCTCGACTGGCGCTGGCGGTAGATCGGTGCAAAGCGCACACGCAGTTTCTGAAATGGCACCTTGAGGCTTTCGTCGTCTACGCCATCCGCCAATTCGCGAAATTCGACGCGTGGCGTGCGGAACTTCGCCTGGATCGCCTCGACGGCGTCGACGAAGGACCTCGCAGCCGCCCGGATCTCCCGTTGGGCCCCGGCCGTGACTTCCACTGTAAAGGGCGAAAGAAATGGCGCCTTGTCTTCCAGCAACTCGTCCGCCGCCAGTTCTCCGATCTCGAGCACCATGAAGGCGCCGAAGCGGCGTTCGAGCGCAGTTCCGATTGCTGCTATGATCGCGGCGGCGACGGTCGCATCGGGAGCAATCAGGTAGGACGCATTCGCCTGGGCGACTTCCCGTGCCACAGGCTCGCTGTCGTCGCCCGAGAGGTGGACGCAAATGAAGGGCAGCGCTCGATCGACATGCAGACGCCCGCCGCCTGCAAGTTCCCTGCGTACGGGCTTACCGGCCTCGATCGCCGCTACAACCTCTGCCATCCAGTCCTGGAGGTTCGCCTCTGGGGGAATCCGCGGGCTCGGAAGTTTCATCTGCCCTTCTCCAGAGCTTCGGTGAGCACCGGCTGCGTCGATGCGAGCAACTGCCTGAGCGCGACGAGGCTGTCCACGGATGGCGTGCCCGTCCATTCCTCCATGAAGAACTTCTTGAATTCGACGGCGATCGCGCAGCCGGTGTCGGGGAAATGTTCATGGATGAAACGCGCCTGTTCACCGCGCCCTTGAAACGCGATGTTTTCCCGGACGTCGAGGGGGCCTCCTGGAAAATCGAAGGTCCGCAGGGCTTCGGCAAAGGCGTCGACCACATGGGCCCACTTGCGGCGATCCATCGAAAAGGTGCCGAGATTGACGTCCGGTGCTTCCGCCGCGGCCATCGGCTCGGCTTCGGGGCCACCGCGCCGATGGTTGTAGCTGTGAACATCAAGCACGACGAAGCGCCCGTGGCACCGCTCGATGCCCGCAAGGAACGATTTCAGCATCGCGTAATATTCCTCATGAATGGCGAGCGACTGCTCGACCACGTCATGGGGAAGTTCGCATGTCCAGACATTGAGGCCCCAGGCCTGCTCCGGGCGGATGTAGATTGCGCCGTGGCGCGGTCGGTTGATGTCGACCTCGAAACGCGAGCGGTGCACGACGAGCCGGTTGGGGAAATCGCGAATGATGAACTCGGTGAAAGGGTCTTCCTCGCGCAGGCGCGCGTCCTCGGGCACCGCGAAACAGCGCTCCACCGCATCGCGCGTCATGTGGCCGTTATGTATTGCCGTCGCCACGACGGGCGAGTAGCCGCGATGCTGGGTCCACCATTCGGCTGTCACGGGCGGCGCCAGGTCCACGATTGGATCCCGGGCTTTCTTCATGTCCATCGTCCACCGCTCATCCCACTGAACTCGGCCAATGCGTCATGGAGCTACAATTCCGAAAACGACTTTTCAGTTCCAGAACCTCATGCGCTGCCGTCCGCGGCGGAACATATTAACCCACCCGCAGTTGGTCAGCACCTTGGCGCCGGCGGAATCCTGGAAGGCGATCTTCAACGTGAGTGAAGGAGTATCGAGATGAGGGCGTTGACCTGGCACGGCAAAGGCGACATCCGCTGCGAGAGCGTTCCCGATCCCCGGATCGAGGACGACCGCGACGCCATCATCAAGGTGACGGCTTGCGCCATCTGCGGGTCTGACCTGCATATCTTCAACGGGCTGATACCGTCGATGGACCATGGCGACGTGATCGGCCACGAGGCGATGGGCGAGGTGGTGGAGGTCGGCAAGGCCGCGACCGGGCTGAAGGTCGGCGACCGCGTGGTCGTGCCCTTCACCATCTCCTGCGGCGAATGCTTCTTCTGCCAGCGGGGTTTCTACTCGGCCTGCGAACGCACCAACCCCGACCGGGAAAAGGCAAGGAAATTGTGGGGCAATTCGCCAGGCGGCCTGTTCGGCTACTCGCATCTTCTCGGCGGATATCGCGGCGGCCAGGCGGAGTATCTGCGCGTGCCGCATGCGGACGTCGGGCCGATCAGGGTCCCTGACGAGCTGACGGACGATCAGGTGCTTTTCTTGTCGGATATCTTTCCGACCGGATACATGGCGGCGGAGTTCTGCGACATCGTGCCCGGCGACACCATCGCCATCTGGGGCTGCGGACCAGTCGGCCAGATGGCGATACGTTCAGCTTTCCTCCTCGGGGCAGAGCGCGTCATCGCCATCGATACCGTGCCCGAACGCTTGCGGCTTGCCGGGGCAGCCGGGGCGGCGACGATCGATTTCATGGAAGAGGATATCTACGACCGCATCATGGAGATGACCCATGGCCGCGGCGCGGATGCCTGCATCGATGCCGTCGGGACCGAAGCCCACAGCCGGGCCAGTCTCGATTCCTTTGTCGACCGGGTGAAGGTTGCGACCTATCTCGGCACGGACCGGCCGCATGTGCTGCGGCAGGCGATCCATTGCTGCCGCAACTTCGGCACGGTTTCTATCGTCGGCGTCTATGGCGGCTTGCTCGACAAAATACCTTTCGGATCGGCGATCAATCGCGGCTTGACCTTTCGCATGGCGCAAACACCGGTGCAACGCTATCTGCCGTCGCTGCTCCAACGCATCCGCAATGGCGAAATCGACCCGTCCTTCGTCATTACCCATCGCGGAAGACTGGAGGATGGGCCGGACCTCTACAAGACCTTCAACGAGCGAAAGGACGGCTGCGTGAAAGTAGTCCTTACGCCGTGAGGAAGTCGGCCTGCACCGCAGCCGTCAGAACTCCAAAATCGCGTAGGGCCGCCCGGTCGGCTTCTCGACATGGGCGGCGACATTGTAAACAGGAGCACCGCCGGGTGTCTTCCCCCTGTAGGTGCCCCTGTGCGCGTGGCCATGAACGACGGCACTCACGCGAAACCGATCGATGGTTTCCGCAAAGCGCGAGGAGCCCAGGAACGGGTAGATCGCCTCCGGCTCTCCGGCGACCGTTTCCGCGATCGGGGCATAGTGGAGCACCACGACGGAGTGCGGTGCGCTGGTCTTTCGCAAGGCGTTCTCGAGGCGCATCGCCTCGTCGACCGTCTCGGAGACCATTGTCTTGATGGCGGCCTCGCCGAAGGAGCCGAGCATATAGCGGCCAAAGCCGCCGACGAAGCCTTTCGTGCCGGCAAAGCCGACGCCAGCGATTTCTACCGCCTGCCCATTGAGGAGGTGAACCCCGGCCTTCATCAGGATCGCCGATATCTCCTCGACGGCGTTGCATTGGTGATCATGATTGCCGAGCACCGCCACCACCGGGACCGTGCAAGACTTCAGGTCGGCGGCGAGGAGTTCCGCTTCCGCGGGTTTACCCAGGTCGGTGAGGTCGCCGGCTATCGCGAGCACGTCCGCAACCCGCGAGATCTCTGAAAACAGCTCCGAATAGGAGACCGAGCCGTCCTCTTTCACGTGAAGATCCGCGACCGCAGCCACTTTCGTCTTGCCCATCGCGCTACTCCTTGTTTCCTGTGCGCATCTCGACGTCGCCGCCGACGTCTGCGAAGCCCCATTCCGTGACGTCGACTTCATAATCGGCTCGCGAGTACATTCGTCCGCGGCAGATCTTCGTCTGCGGCAGCGGCAGTTCCCGCTGCGCGGCCAGCCGGCGCAAGAGCTCGTCGATCAGCCATGGCGGAACCCGGTCGCGTTCGGAGGGATAGATCCACCGGAAGTTGAGCAGGTGGACCAGCAATACCTCCCAATGCGCATCCATGTAGTTGAGCAGCCTGTGCCAATCGATCTGATCGTGGGTCTTGAGGATCATGTGCGCCACGTCGGCGCCATCGTAGCGCTCGCGAAGCTGGATGAAGGATTTCGACCAGACCAGTTCCGTCGGGGCAACGATCGACACGGTGTTGGCATTGATCTTCACCGTCAGCGCATGTTCGAACCAGGCGTCGCTGACGAGCATGGTGCCGTTCGGGGAGGAGAATATGACGTCGAAGAAGAGCTTGCCCTTGTAAACCTTGCCAAGCCAGCGGTCGTCCTCGATCTCGACGGTATAGCCGAGCGATTGAAAATGGTTGAGGATGCGGGTGTAATCGCCCGCCTTGCAGAATATGTCGAGGTCCTTGGTCAACCGCGAGATGCCGGTATAGGCGCTGACGGCGAAGGTGCCTGCGACCAGGAACGGGATTTTCGACTTCAGGAGATCGGCGATGGCAGTCGCGACAAAATCTTCCGCCTCCGCGCCGGCGAGTTGCGGCAGGGCCAGTGGAGTACGAGCGCCGGACTTCTGCTGCGGTGACCTCGCCATGTTCTTGTCTCCGACGAAAGAATTCCTACGAGAACATTCGAGAACTCGAGTAGTTCCCCTCGTCTTGCCTGTGGCGACGCGCGCCGTGGCAAATGCACAACAGTCCGTCGTAGCTTCATCAAGGAGACATGCAGCAGCCGCCCTCCCCTCCGGCTTGGAATGAGGAAGAGCGTGCGCGATTTTCCGCCCGCATTCAGCCCTTCTACCGCATGTCACCTTGATCGGCCTCGATCTAAGGACAAAGCCCACAGCGACTATTTCACGCCTGAGGAGGCGCGCGGCGCTGCAGAATCGATCCCATCAGGATTTGGTTCGTTCCGACCCAAATCATCATGATCTAATGCTCGTTGGCATGCGTCCCGTGTGCGGCGACGATCGCTTGCGCCTCCTTGCCGTAGAGTTCCTCGAAGTGATCGAAGACCTTCGCGAAATAGCCGATGCCCTGGGTGGCAGACCTCAGGGAGCGCGCCAGTTCCTCCAGCGCGCCTCCCGGAATGAGCGCACGGAAAATATCCCATCCCTTCGCCCCCTCCTCGCGGTCGAAGCCGAGGACTTGGCCCTTGAGGGTAGAGACGATCGGCACGAGCCCGCCGGAGTAGATCGAGGGCACATGGATCTCGACGCGGAAGATCGGCTGCAGCAGCACCGAAGCGGATTGCGTGAGCGCCTGCCGCACGCCCAGCTTTCCCGCTGTCCGGAATGCATATTCGGAGCTGTCGACCGAATGATGCTGCCCGTCGGTAAGGGTTACGCCGACGTCGATGACCTTGAAGCCCAGCGGCCCTTTCTCCATTGCTTCCCGGGCACCGGCTTCGACGGCGGGTATGAAATTGCGCGGAACCGCGCCGCCCTTGACCGTCTCGGCGAAAGTGAACCCCTCCGCGCGATCATTCGGGTGGATGCTGAGCTTCACGTCGGCAAATTGACCGGCGCCGCCGGTCTGCTTGCGGTGGCGGTAATGGACGTCGGAGGATTTCGATATGCTCTCGCGATAGACCGGGCTCGGTGCCCTGTCGGTCACGGTCACGTGGAAGACGTCGGAGAGCATTCTGGAGATTTCTCGAAGATGCACCGGCCCTTGCGCGCAGACCATCTGCGCACCCGTCCCCTCCTCCTGCATCACCTTTAGTCCGCGATCCGTTTCGGCAAGTTTCGCCAGCGTCTCGGAGAGCTTGTTCTCGTCGCGCTCGCTTTCCGGCACCAGGATCCGCTCGAACATCGGCGTCGGCGGCGTCGTCCAGTCGGGCGGCGCGATCACAGCGTTGGCCGTGAGCAGGGCGGGAACCGTAAGGTGGTCCGACTTCACGGCGGCGAAGATCTGCCCGGCCACGGTGATGCCCGAAGCCATCGGGCGGCCATTTGCCGGATCCTGCAGCGCGCCGAGGCCGGCCCCGCCGAGCGCCGCTCCCTGTTTCACGCCGTTCTGAAGCGCGCGGGCGACGACGGTTTTGCCGACGCTCTGGCGATGATGGGCATGGAAGCTGACGGCGACGAGCGTCGAGCCGTCAATGCCGGCGGATTCGGCCAGCCTCTTACGAAGCGCTTCGACCCGCGGCGCCTCATGGCGCAGCGCCTTCATCAGCCGCATGATGCCGTTGCTGTGGCTTGCAGCCCCCAGGAGCACAGGAATTATCTTGTTTTCGGAGAGCACCCGCGTCGAGATCGAATAGATCGTATCGCTCGCCGGCGCTCGATCCTCGATCAGTTCCTCGAGCAGCCAGTCGTCGAACTCCGAAAGATGCTCCAGCAGTTCGGTACGTGCCTCGTGCTCGCGCTCGATCGCACTTTCGGGGATTTCGAACAAGGCGGATGTCTGGCCCTCACGATAACGCCAGGCCCGCTCCGAGATGAGATCGCAACTGCCGATGATCTTGTCGCCGTCGCGGATGGGTATCTGCCTGAGCACGAGTGGGCGGCTGCAATAATCCTGAAGCGCCGCGACGACGTCTCGGAGCCGTGCCCGCGGCTCGTCCATGCGATTGACGAAGAGAATGCAGGGCGTGCCCGAAGCTTCGATCACACGCAGATAGGGGGCGGCAAGAACGGCCTCCTCCAACACCGGCGAAACGCAGAGCACGCAAGCGTCGCTTGCGAGCAGCGCATCCTGCGCCAGCGCCAGCGCTTCATTATTGCCCGGCACGTCGAGGGCGCACCACGGCTCGCCGCCGAACTCGAATTCGGTGATTGCCAGACCGTATGGAGAAACAGACTTCTTCGGCTCGCCGTCCAGCGAGCCCAACCTTCCCACGAGCGTGGATTTTCCGATCTGCGAAGGACCAAGTACAGTGAAACAGCGCATCGGCGTTCCTCCCTCTGCCTGGATGACACTGCTGACAGGATGCCTCTCGAAAGGCCAAAGCGCCAGAGATTGTTGATTTTTCTTGCGACAACCCGGGAAACCCTGCCGCACGGTGCTCGTGCATGCCTTGGCGCCGCCGGGTGGACGCGCAAAGCTATAGGCGCGAGCGCAAGATCCGCGGCGGTCGCTGGCCGCAAGAACGACGCACTGCCCACGCAAATCCCACGATTGCTGCCGGAAACAGAGGGCGGCCGTCGACTTACCGCCGCATCTTATCGGACTGTAAGCCGTTGAAAACGTGGAACTTTGCAACTCATTGTCAAGGCAGACGGCCTCCCACGTGCCGCAACCGGGAATTCCGCGGCTATAAGATTAGCCCGGCCGCAAAAGGCAAGTCCGGCATCGTCGCGGGACGGCGACGCGGCTGCGTCTCGGCCTCTGATAGCGGGCGGTTCAGACGATTGCGCTCGGCTGAAATTCGGCAACGAGCTCGTGGCGGTCGCCGGGATAGGTCAGCCGCACACTGGTGACGGGCGCTCCGCCGCTCCAGGTCCTGCGTTCGATCACGAGGCAGGGACTGCCGACGGCTATGTCGAGGGCCTGCGCGGCCGGGCGGGTCGCCGCCACAGCGCGAATCCTGTGCTCGGCGGTGCTCCAGGGGACCTTGCCCAGCAGCCATGAACCCGGCGCGACCGCGTCGAACGCCTCGCCCTCGGCCTCCGGCACGGCCGAGAGGCTGATCAACCGCTCCTCGAAGCAGAATGGCCGGCCGCCGGCAAAATGCCGACAGGTAATGTCGATGAGCCGCGAGGCGGTCGGCAGGTCGATACGCCCGCCGTCGCCGGCGTTGATCCGCCGCACCGAGCGAGCGTCGCGGTAATAGGCGTAGTCGAGGCCGAGCGATTCGACTTCAAGCTTGACGTCGTGAATCTCCATGACGGCCGACTGGACCTGCGGAAAGGTCACGTAGCTCCCGGACTTGCGCCGACGCTCGATCAGCCCGCGCTTGACGAGCTCGGAGAGCGCCTTGTTCACGGTCATGCGCGAGCAGCCATATTGCTCCGTCAGCTCGTGCTCGAAGGGAATGCGATAGCCCGGCGGCCAGTCGCCCGACAGGATATGCGCCTCCACCTCGCCAAGAATCTTCTGGTGCAGCGACAAGGGTTGCTCGCGGGATGGTTCGGGGCGGGCTTTCTCGTCTGAGGGATGATCGTTGGAAATGATGGGTACCTCGCTTGACGACCGACGCCGCAGCTTACCCATTTCTATCGATTACGACAGCCCTACTGCATGTCTCCTTGAATCGACCTCGATTTAAGGACAAAGACATGCAGCAATTCAAAGTGCTACAGCGACCTTTGCGCGTCTTATCAGACGCGCGGCGCTGTAGCAGCCGTGCTGCGCGCTTTTCCACGTGGTGGAGTAATGTCGAAGTTCGGCGAATCGGAAAGCAGTTGTCCGCGGACAACACCCAGAACAAGTTGTCCGCGGACAACTTCCGATCAGCAATAATCATAGAATCGCGCCGCGCCGGCAGCATAGATCGGGTTTTTTCTTAAGCGTTTGTAAATTGGCAACGAATCGGCGCATAGTGTAACTGCGCAGATAGTGCTCTATTGGCCAGTTTTGCGCAGTTTTTTGGAGATGACGATGTTGCAGCAGAAAATCCAGGGTATCGACGAGCAGGAGCACTTGCCCTCCTTGCTGGCTGCCGACGCCCAGGAACTCGCGCATCAGCTTCAGGAACATCAAAAGAAGATCTTCTCGCCGACGGCACAGAAAACCATGCGGCTGTTCAGCCCGGCGGAGGCCGCCTCCTTCATCGGAATCGGTGAAGGCTATCTTCGCCAGATCGCGTCAGAAGGCCACGGGCCGGAGCCCCTGTCAAACGGCCGCCGCATGTATGCCGTCGAGGACATCGAGCGCATCCGCCGCGTCCTCGACGAAGGCAGCAAGGCCGGGAAATACATTCCGCATCGCAGGCCGGGCGAAAAGCTTCAGGTCATCTCTGTGATGAATTTCAAGGGCGGGTCGGGCAAGACGACGACCTCGGCGCATCTTTCGCAATATCTCGCCTTGCGCGGCTATCGCGTCCTTGCGATCGATCTCGATCCCCAGGCATCGCTCTCTGCGCTCTTTGGACATCAGCCGGAACTGGACGTCGGCGAGGCGGAAACGCTCTACGGCGCCATCCGCTACGAGGCCCCTCGCCCCATTGCGGACATCGTTCGCTCGACCTACACGACCAATCTCCATCTCATCCCGGGCAATCTCGAATTGATGGAATTCGAGCACGAAACGCCGAGGGCGATGATCGGCGGCCGGGCGGAGACGCTATTCTTCGCGCGCATCGGCGAGGCGCTGTCCGAGATCGAAAGCTTCTACGATATCGTCGTCATCGATTGTCCGCCGCAACTGGGCTTTCTGTCTATGTCGGCGCTCTGCGCCGCGACGTCCGTCCTCATCACCGTACATCCGCAGATGCTGGACGTCATGTCGATGTCGCAGTTCCTGTCGATGACGAGCGAGCTCATGGCCGTGGTCGAGAAGGCCGGCGGGCGCACGAGTTATGATTGGATGCGCTATCTCGTTACGCGCTTCGAACCGAATGACGGTCCGCAGAGCCAGATGACCGGCTTCATGCGGGCGATCTTCGGCAACCGAATGCTGCAGAACGCCATGGTCAAATCGACCGCCATTTCCGATGCCGGCGTCACCAAACAGACCCTTTATGAGGTGGAACGCTCGCAGTTCATCCGCGGCACCTATGACCGCGCGATGGAATCCCTTTCGCTCGTCAATGCGGAGATCGAAGAGATGATCCGCAAGGTCTGGGGAAGGAAATAACCGATGGCGCGCAAGAACCTGATCGGCATCTCGGACAGTCCTGTCGCCCCTGGCGATGGTGAGCGCCAGGCTATCGAGCGGCCGATCGCAGGGCGTCAGCCGATACAGCGGCAAAACGGTCTCGTCGGCGGCATCACGAGATCGTTGTCGAACATCACCCAGAAGGTCGAGCGCGCCGAGGAACTTGAGCGGCAGCTGGCCGAAGGTCACGCGATCGTCGATCTCGACCCGTCGCTGATCGACGCCTCCTTCATCGCCGATCGTCTCGGTGTCGCGCCCGAGACCCAAGCTGCGCTTGTCGAGCAGATTCGCGACCACGGACAACAGGTGCCGATCCTCGTCAGGCCGCACCCGACAGCCGAGGGCCGCTACCAGGTCGCCTATGGCCACAGACGGCTTGCCGCACTCCGCGAGATCGGCGGCAAGGTCAAGGCGGTCATCCGCGATCTCAGCGACGAACAGCTCGTCGTTTCGCAAGGCCAGGAAAACAACGCGCGCACCGATCTCTCCTTCATCGAGCGTTCGCTCTTCGCGACACGGCTGGAGGATCGCGGCTTCTCGCGCGAAATCATCATGTCGGCGCTCGGCGTCGACAAGGCCGCACTCTCGAAGATGATCACTGTCGTGCGGCGACTGCCGGTCGAGATCATCGAAGCCATAGGCGCCGCGCCTGGCTTCGGCCGCAGACGCTGGATGGAACTTGCCGATCTTCTCGAGCGCGAGGGCAATCGGATGAAGGCGCTTGGCCATATGCGGCAGGCGGTTTCGTCACTGAACAGCGACCAGCGCTTCGAGAAGCTCTTCGATTTTCTGAGCGTCGCCAAAGAGCGAGCAAAGATCGAAACCTGGCTTGCCCCAGATCGCGTCCGCGCGGTCCGCATTCGCGACACCGATTCGGAGACGACGCTTGCCTTCAGCAAGAAGGCGGCGCCGGGTTTCGGTGATTTCGTGAGGAAGAGGCTTCAGGCACTCTACCTCGAATATCAACAGGAAACAGGAGACTAGGAAGAGCAAAAGAAAAAGGCTTCCGAACGACTAGCGCTGCGGAAACCCTTCTCTCGTGTAGCAACTTGAGATTCCCATTTCCGCGAATCACTGTCAAGCGTTTTTGGCGTCGTCTCGGCGAACGGATTTCTTTTGCCTTGGATAAGGTGAAGAAAAATGGAACGTGGAAATGTGACGACGCCCTTCGGGCGGCGGGCGATGACGTTTGGCATGCTCGCAAGTCAGATCACGGCCGGCCGGGTTCGGCCGGAACAGTCGATCGACAAATGGAAATTGTTTCGCAGCATCTGTGAAGCGAAGACGGTGATCGGCGTCTCGGATCGCTCGCTTGCCGTGCTGAACGCGCTTTTGAGCTTTTCCCCAGGCGCCGAGCTTTCACGGGAAAACGGCCTCATCGTCTTTCCTTCGAACGCCCAGCTTGCGCTCCGCACCCACGGCATGGCCGGCACGACGCTGCGCCGCCATCTCGCCTGCCTGGTCGAGGCCGGCCTGATCATCCGGCGCGACAGCCCGAACGGCAAGCGCTATGCCCGCAAGAACCGTAGCGGCACGATCGGCGAGGCCTTCGGCTTCGATCTGTCCCCGCTCCTGGCCAGGGCCGAGGAATTCAATGCGGCCGCAGCCGAGCTTGCTGCCGAGAAACAGCATCTCCGGCTGATGCGAGAACGCCTGAGCCTCTGCCGGCGCGATATTCTCAAACTGCTCGAACTCCTGCGCGAGACTGCCTCGCCTCTTGGCTGGCAGCCGGTCCAAGAGCGCTTCCAGGCGCTCGCCGCCAGCCTGCCGCGCAAAGCCACGCCGGCGCTGATCGAAACTCAGCTCGCCAAATTGGCGACATTGCGTGACGAGCTGACCAATCAGCTGGAAATATTATTGAAATCGCAAAAAACGGACGCCAGTGAGCGCCAGAATGGATGTCACATACAGAATTCACAACCAGACTCCCCATCTGAATCTGAACGGGGCTTGGGACGTGGTGAGGGGACGCCTCCCGCATGCGAGCGAGGTGTCGAACCGGAAGCGCCGCCTGTTCCCCTCGAGAACTATCGTCAAGCTCCTTCCCAGCCGATTGAAAGGCTGACAGCGAGGCCCGCTGCTCCTTGCGCTCGCCAGATTCCGCTGCCGACGGTTCTCAGCGCCTGCCCGCAAATCGCCGACTATGCACCGGCGGGCCGCGTATCGAACTGGAAGGACCTGATGACGGCCGCGATCGTCGTCCGGACCATGCTGAATGTCAGTCAGGACGCTTATCAGGACGCCTGCTCGGTGCTTGGATACGAAAACGCCGCAACCGTCATCGCCTGCATCCTCGAACGGTCCGACCACATCAATTCGCCAGGAGCCTATCTGAGGGACCTCACCCGCCGCGCGAAACAGCAGGCGTTCTCGATCGCCCCGATGATCAGCGCCTTGAGCCGCGCCAGGAGGGCAAGTCCGCAGATGACAAGCTGAGGCAGCGCATCGATCCAACCTCATCGATTGCACCACAACAACGTCTGCACTTCCGCGCCTTAGGGCCGGTCGGCAGGGGAGGCTACCTGCGATGGAGAGCCTCGCTAAACGCTGTGGAGAAACGAGGCGTGTTCAAGCGCGGCGTTGCGTTGGGCCGTCGAATGTCGGAAACTTCATTGCAACACGGATTCGCCACGCCCCCATTCAGTTCGTCTTTCTTAACTATTCCGCGCTAATCGTAACCTACTGGCAAATCAGACGGCTCGGCGACAATGCGGAAGCTATCTCGGCGATAATTTCCGTCACTCGGACGGTGCCAATCGAGCCATTCCAAGCGGCATTTTCAGCATCAGAGGGCGTTGGTCCACAGGTGCGGACGTGCACCTCGCAGTGCAGGTGTTGACAGCTGTCAACCGTCAAGCTCAAGCGCCATTGAAGGCGATCGCCATCTGGCTCATCTGACGTTCGATGCGGTGAAACAATCGTAGCGCCCTCACCGATTGCCGATAGACGAAACCCGATACCCGCTGTTCGATCCATGCTGTTGACAGCTGTCAACCAATCACTCGCGCCAGTGCGCCGCAACCCATGGAGCCGGCAGGATATAGTGCCGCAAGTACCGGAAGGGGTTCTTCTCGCGTCGATCCGGCGAAAACAGGCCGCGAACGTGCTCGATCGGCGTTCCTCCCGTGCCCTTCTTGCCGTATTGCCCGTCGATGGCGTGCTGCGGCAGCAGCCCGCGCGGGAAAAGGACGACGCGCGCATCGGCGGGGAGCCGCGGTGCGAGCCAGTAGTTGAGCGGGAACGGTCGGCGGCAGTCCTGGCGGAAGTGCAGCACATGGCGCCGTGGAAAGAACTTCGCGCCGCCTGGAGCATTGCGCGTCACGAACCTCTGTTCGAACTCGTATTTGTCCGCAATCCCTTGTGGGTCGGCACGGAACTTTTCCTGCAGCTCGACCAGCCCGCCGACCGGGAAGCGGAACACCGATGTCTGGCCGAGCCTCTCGAAAGGTGTTGTCTGGTTCTTGGCAAGGACCACGTCGTCCGGCCCGCCGACCTCGAAGAAACTGTCGAGCGAGCCGACAACCACCACGTCCTGGTCGAGAAACAGCACCGGTCCTTGAAGGTCGCCAAGTTTCGGTCCCCACAGCCGCGCCTTAGGCCAGATCCCCTTGGTGTTCGTCGGCATCACGACGTCGAGCGGCGGCAGATCCTCGCAGCGGATTTCCGGGCGCAGCCCGTCGCGGTTGTCGGTGAAGCAGGTGAAGGTGAAAGGCGGCGTGATGTTGCGCGCCACCATGGCGTAAAGCCGATTGATGAAAGGCGGCCCGTATTTCGTGCCCCAGTTGATGCAGATCACCTGTTTGACGCCGCCGCTTGCCGCCAGAACGCTTGCCATTGGCCCTTGTTTCTTTCGTCTTCTGCCTGCAAAGCGCCGCTATGCCGCGGGCTGCCCTCACCCAGCTCATGCTGTGATGATAAACGGGAGGATGCGCAGGTCTCGGTTGCTCCGATATGCCTTAAAGCAGGATTTCCGTCCGGCTGGCAAGGCTGACAGGGAGGATGGAGAGTTGACAGCTGTCAACTGCAGCGGCGAGCGGTGATCAAGGTTTGATCTGGCTGGCAGCGCCCCTTGGGGGAGGAGAGAGGGGCGCTGCCGATGATCAGGTCGACCGGGGACACCATGGGAGGGAGAGCCGACCTGCCCTTTTGCGGAAGCCGCTTAAGGATAAGCGACGCTGCGTAACGCTCGGCTTGGCGGATGGTTCCCTGTAACTTTGGATTGCGAGCACTCCTTTGCCGCGAGAGCTCCGGGACATTTCCAGTGGGCAAAGCAAACCGGCGCCTGTGACGGAAGCATATCGCATGTTACGTTCCGTTTCGCCGCCAACGCATCGCCTTTCAAATGAGATACGAGCTACCCGATCCGCTGCATCCGACGCTCCTTCCGGCCCTGATCGCGGCGGAAGACGGCCTTGCTCGCCTTGACGAGCGCGCCGCCCGGCACGCGGTCGCCGAAGGATTTCGCGAGCGCGGGCAGTTCTTCGATGCCGTCGCGGCGCTGTGGGTTGCCGGCGAGCTCGTCCACGTCGAGGATCTGGTGCTTCACGATTCGCACATGGATGCGCGCGCGCCTTCGCACGAACTGACGATCGCGCACGCCGTCTTGCGGGCGCGGCGAAGGTTGGAACTGGCGGAACCCGGCTGGGCACTCTCGGCTGCCGGTCTCGATGTCCTGCGGGGAGAGCAGACAGGGCAGGGGCTGCCAGCTCCTACACCTCCGCATTTCGATACGGCCGGGCAGGGGTTCGGCGGAGAGGACACCGACGATAATCCGCTCGCGAGCGAGTTCGCCGAACTCGACGCGGCGCTTGCGCGCTCGCAACGGCTGCTCGATAGCCACAGGGAGGCGTTCGCCGATCCGGAGATAGCTCCCCCGCCGGTGCCGAGGGAGAGACAGGAACCCATGGGGCAACTGGGGCTGCTCTTCGACGAGGAATGGGACGAGCGGGCGCGGCTCGATGCCTGGCGCGCGGTGCTACCGCTCGCAGATCAATTGCCGGCGTCGATCGGAGCCGCGATCCTCTTCGACACGTGGGAGCGCATCGAGCCGCTACGGCGCATGCACTGGCTCGGCGCGCTTCTCGTCGGCGACTATCTTCGCTTCCGCGGCAAGGTGGCTTCGCATGTTCTGGCCTTCAATACCGGGCTGCGGACGATCCGCCATGAGCGGCGGCGCGCAAAGGACCGGCTGACGCGCCTCAATGCCTTTCTCGAGGCGATCTCGGCAACGGCCGATCTCGGCCTCAAGGAACTCGACCGGCTGTCGCTTGCAAGGACGCAAATGGAAATCCGGCTCAGGGACCGCCGCTCAAACAGCAATCTCCCCAAGCTCCTCGAGCTTGTGCTGTCGCGGCCGATCGTTTCGAGCGCCCTGATTTCCCGACAGCTGGGCGTCACCCCGCGCGGTGCCCTCAATCTCGTGCGCGAGCTCGGCCTGCGCGAGATGACGGGCAGGGGGCGTTATCGCGGCTGGGGTGTGCTCTAGAAAGCACGCATGCCAGGCCGGCGAGGGGCCCGGCCGGCGAGAGGCGCGGCCGGGCATGCGGATCACGCGTTCAGCGATTTGGCGAAGGGCAGTACGCGGATGCGCTTGCCGAGCGCCCTGTAGGCGGCATTTGCAACGGCCGGGCCGATCGGCGGCACGCCCGGCTCGCCGATCCCGGAGGGCGGGTTGGCGGAGGCGACGATGTGCACCTCCACGCTCGGCATGGCATCGATGCGCAGCGGCGTGTAAAGGTCGAAGTTGCCCTGGTCGACTTGACCATCGGTCAACGTGACCTCCTCGCCGAGGATCGCGCCGAGCCCGAAGCCGATCCCGCCTTCCACCTGAGCGCGGACCTGGTCGGGATTGATCACCAGGCCACAATCGACGGCGGCCACGACACGCTCGACCTTGATCCCGCCATTGCCGTCGGGCGAAACCTCGGCGATCTCGGCGACGACCGAGCCGAAGCTCTCGGCAAGGGCGACACCGCGGAAGCGACCCTCGGGTGGTGGCCTGTCCCATCCGGCCTTTTCCGCCGCCAGCTTCAGGACCGTCGCATGGCGCGAGTTGGGCTCGAGCATCGACAGACGGTACTCCACCGGATCGCGGCCCGCCGCCTCGGCCACCTCATCGAGGAGGGTTTCGGCGGCGAAGGCGGTGTGGGTCGAGCCCACGGAACGCCACCAGAGGACCGGAACGCCGAACTCCGTCGTCGTCAACCCGACGGTCTGATTCGGAATGGCGTAGGGCAGGTTATGCGCCCCCTCGACAGAGGTCGGGTCGACGCCGTTCTGGATCATACCCTCGAGCGCCGTCCTCGCCACGATCGACTGGCCGACGATGTGATCGTCCCAGGCGACCAGCTTTCCGGTCTCGTCGAGACCGGCCTTGAGGCTGTGCACATAGGCCGGCCGGTAGCGGCCCGCGCGCATGTCGTCTTCGCGCGTCCATTGCACCTTCACCGGTGCACGGAAACCGATGGCCTTGGCCGCATAGACGGACTCGACGACAACATCGCCGTCCGACACGGCCCGCCGTCCGAAGCTGCCGCCGGACTTCATGACGTTGAGGCGCACCTTTTCCGGAGCGATGCCTGCAATCTCTGCGGCGAGCCGCTGATAGATGTCCGGGAACTGGTGACCGCCCCAGACCTCCAGCGTACCGTCCTCGTTCATGCGCGCAACCGCATTCAGGGGCTCCATCGCCGCATGGGCGAGATATGGAAACTCGAAGCTTGCTTCGATGACCTTGGCGGCACTCGCGAAAGCGGCTTCGGTGTCGCCATCCTTGCGGGCGGTCGCCACCGGCGGCTTCTTCGCCAGCTCGCGGTACGTGGCCATCTGCTCGCCCGTGCCGCGCTTTTCCGCCGTCATGTCGTCCCACTCGACGGTGACCGCCTCGCGCCCCTTCATCGCCGCCCACATGTGCTCGCCGATAACGGCGATGCCACGCGGCGTCTCGACGACGTCGACCATGCCCTTGAGAGCCTTTGCGGCCGAAGCGTCGAAGGACTTCACCTTCGCTCCGAAGAAGGGCGGGTGGATCATCACCGCCGTCAGCATGCCTGGCAGCTTGACGTCGATCGTGTACTGCTCCGTCCCGTTCGTCTTGCGGGCGCTGTCGAAACGCTTCAGCTCCTCATTGCCGATCAGCTTCCAGTCGCCGGGCTGTTTCAACGGTACGTCCGCAGGCACCGGCATGGTCGCAGCCTTGGAGGCGAAGTCGCCGAAGCCGCCGCTCTTGCCGGAGGGATGGGAGAGACGGCCGTTCTCGACGGTTATTTCCGCAGCATCGACGCTCCATTGTTCGGCGGCCGCGGCTACCAGCATCGCGCGGGCAGCCGCCCCGGCCTTGCGGTAGCGTTCCCAGGACGTGGACATCGAGGTCGAGCCGCCCGTCCCCTGGATCGCGCCGCCGAAGGCGATATTGCCATAGGCCTGGACATTGCCGGCAACACCCTTCACCTCGATCGTCGACCAGTCGGCATCGAGCTCTTCCGCCACCAGCGTGGCGATGCCGTTATAGGAGCCTTGGCCCATCTCGAACTGCGAGGAAAGGACGGTCACCTTGCCGTCGCCGTCGATCGTCACATACGGGGAAAAAGCGTGCGAGCCGCTTTCGGCAGGCGCGTCGCCCGCAACGGCCGGGGCGGCGGCAAGCAGGCGGTAGCCAACCGCGATCCCGGTGCCGGCGGCTAGCGCGCCGATGAGGAACTGGCGCCGGGAAGTCTCGATCCGCTGGGCGGGAAGACCAAGTGATTGCATCAGTTTCGGCAGCATGGGTCAGGCCTCCAGACGCTTCGCGGCTTCGTGGATACCGGCGCGGATCCGGTGATAGGTGGCGCACCGACAGAGATTGCCGGACATGGCGGCGTCGATATCCGCATCGGTGGGATTCCGGTTGTTCGTCAGCAGGTCCGTCGCCGACATGATCTGGCCGGATTGGCAGTAGCCGCATTGCGGAACGTCGAGATCGGCCCAGACCGCCTGGACCGTTTCGGCCACCTTGCCCTTCAGGCCTTCGATCGTCGTCACCTGCGCGCCTTCGATGTCGCCGATGAAGGTCTGGCACGACCTGACCGGCGAACCGTCGACATAGACGGTGCAGGCGCCGCATTGCGCCATGCCGCAGCCGAATTTCGTGCCCGTCAGCCCGACAAGGTCGCGGATCATCCAGAGAAGTGGCATATCCGCTTCGGCATCGACCGAATGTTCGACGCCGTTTATTGTAACTTTCACCATGGTGCTCTCCTCGCGTAATGCCGATTGCCGCTTGCGCTTTGAAAGCGCGCGCCGCGCTCTGCACGTCTCCTTAAATCGATCTCGATCCAAGGATGCAGACATGCGCAATTCCGGGTGCTACAGCGACCTTTGCGCGTCTCATTGGGCGCGCGGGCGCTATAGTCGCGGGGGCAGCTTAGAAGACCATGCCTGCGGCCGGTATACTCAATCCTGCCGGATTATTGCCTAATCCTGTCGATGTCACGCGATCGTGATAGACCGGGACTCCGGCGGTGCCGGGCTAATCGATGGCCTCAGCAGCGCTTTGATATGCCGCGGTGGAGGACGCCGAGGGCGCGCAATCCCGGCCCAGCTTCCCCCTCAGGTCGACGCAGGGCCAAGGCGTAGTTCTTCTTGACCGCGGTCAATGCGCCGCGCGCAAAGTCTTCCATGCTTGCCTCAGCAACAAGGGAAGGAAGTTTCATGACGCGCGTCCTTATCCTAGTCGGGCACCCGGACCCGGATCCGCGGCGGTTTTGTCGCGCGCTCGCCGAGGCCTATGGGCGAGGGGCCGGGGGTGCTGGTCATGAAGTGCGGCGGATCGATCTTGCGGAGATCGACGTCCCGCTTCTGCGTAGCCGCGAAGAGTTCGAGGCGGGAGCCGTTCCGCAAAGCCTCGTGGAAGCGCGTGAGGCGGTCCTCTGGGCAGAGCATGTCGTCTTCATCTTTCCGCTTTGGCTCGGCACGATGCCGGCGCTCTTGAAAGCGTTTCTCGAGCAGATCATGCGACCGGGCACCGCGTTCGATTATCCGACCGGAAACGAGCGTTTCGTGAAGACGCTGCTGAACGGGCGGTCGGCGCGGGTGATCGTCACGATGGGAATGCCGGCCTTCGTCTATCGCCTCTGGTATCTGGGGCACGGCATAGCCGGAATGCGGCGAGGCATCCTGAACTTCGTCGGTATCAGGCCGGTTCGCGAAACATTGTTGGGGATGGTCGAAGGGGTCAGTGCGTCGAAGCGCGAGCAATGGCTTATCAAGCTGGAAAAGCTTGGCGCCTCGGCTTCGTGACGCCACCCCGGAAATATGAAAGCGCGCTTGTTTGGGCCAAGCGCGCTCAGGCGAACGATCTTTGGGTCAGGTGCCGGCATCCTCGATCGAACATTGGAAATATAGCACGACCGCGCGCATCCGCGCAAAGGCTGAAATCAGTCTTCATTTGAGGCGAGGCTGGCTCCGGTCACCCGTTGGGGGTGCCCCCTCGCTGCACCCTGCCGTTCAAATGCAGCGAAAGCTGCAGCCCTCGCTTCGGCAATGGCAGAGGCGGGCTCAGCTGGATGCGACCGAAAGTCTCTCTGCGGCGCTCCTGGTCGCGCTCCCGCTGAATGCGGGCTGCGGCCACGGCTGCCATTGCGCGCTCGATGACTTGCTCCGTGCGGGTCATGGATGCCTCCATTTTTGTTCTCGTTATGTTCTCATTCGGAAACCGTTCTGTCAACCGGGCGGATTTGGTCGTCGCGTGACGCTTTATACTTGCGCAGCGCCTCGCTGCTATGGTTTGTGACGGTTTAGCACAGACCAGGAAAGCATGTGCGGTTCTCCGCCCGGGTCCCGCGCCAACGCCTTGGAGTCGGTGACGGTGATCTTGGGTCAACCTACCTGAAGAGGAGTTCCGGTCTGGTTGATGAAAGACTTTCATTGAGGAAGATGCGCATGTCGAAGCTTTTTTCGGGCGTGGGTGCCCTGGTCTTCGCCGGTTTCGTCGCTGCGGGCGTGGCGAAGGCCGAGACGAAGACGATCACATTCCTGTTTACCGATGACGACCAGGGTTATGTCGAACGCATGGCGGCGCTCAGCAAGGAGTTCGAGGCCGCGCATCCGGATGTGAAGGTGAATTTCGTCTCGTCCGGCTATGACGCCGTCGTCAAGCAGTTGCCGGTACAGCTCGCCGTCGGCGAGGGGCCGGATGTCGCCAAGATTTCCGATTGGCAGCTCGCGCCCTATTACCTCGACATGCGTCCCTACATGAAGGACGCGGACGCCTTCTTGAAGCTTCATGGCGAAAGCCTCGAGCAGTTGCGCCTGCCGGGCGTCAACGATCCGAATTCGATCAACGGCTACGTGGCGTCTGAGACGCTCAACCTGCCCTTCGTCAACAAGACCCTGTTCGATGAGGCTGGCGAGCCTCTGCCAGGACCGAAGGCGACCCTGAAGGAAATCGTCGAAGCCTCGGCGCGCGTGGCCAAGGCAACGGGCGTGCAGATCCCCTTCACCATGGACCGCTCGGGCCATCGCTTTTCCGGCGCGGCCTTCTCCTATGGCGCGACCTATGTGAAGGACGGCAAGTTCAGCTTCCCGGACGAGGCGGCGAAGAAGTACATCGCCGATCTCAATGCCTGGGCCGAGGACGGCAGCTTCCCCAAGGAGATGTGGGGCGCGGCCGGTGGCTCGCAGTACAAGAACATGGGTGACGAGTTCGTCAACGGCAATGTCGTGACCTATCTCGCCGGCAACTGGATGGTGAACCCCTTCCAGACCAAGATCGGCGATGCCTTCGAGTGGACGGCGATCAATGCGCCCTGCGCCGATGCCGGCTGCTTCGCCATGCCGGGCGGCACCGCGATCGTCGGCTTCAAGCGCACGAAGCATCCGGAGGTCGTGGCCGAGTTCATCGAGTTTCTCGGCTCCGAAAAGATCCAGCGCGAGATCGCCGAAAACTACGTCATCCTGACCGGCGCCGATGTCAACAATCCGCAATACAAGCTTTCAAGCGAGGACGCCAAGGCATCGATGGCGGTCTTCCTCGACAACAAGAAGAACGTGCCGGAGGCGGCGCGCGAGTTCGAGCGCAAGAAGGGCGGCACGGCCCTCTACCAGCAGATCGTGCAGCGCATGAGCCAGCTGATCGTCGGGGAACTGTCGCTCGACGAGACCTACGAAGTCCTGGAAGACGATGTGCGCAAGATCAACGAGGCGATTTCGACGCAGTAAGCCCTCTCCCAGCTTGCCGTCGCACGACGCGCCCGGTTCGGGCGCGTCGTTTTTGATGTGGCCGCATCTCCGGATGGCAAGGACCCCCCTCTGCCCTGCCGACAATCTCCCCCACAAGGGGGGAGATTGTCCGGAAGGCACGGCCCCGCCCGGCATCAAGACCCCGCGGGTGCCGATGCCCTTGATCAGACGAAAAGCTGACTCGCTGGAGCGAGAGTTCGCTACTTGCCAATCTCCACCCTTGTGGGGGAGATGCCCGGCAGGGCAGAGGGGGGTAACCGCGCCGCCCCATTGCGGATTTCAGTTATGACCCCTACTCCCCATAGCGGGCGAGTACGGCACCTGGCTCCAGATAGCTGCCTTCGGCTGCGACGTAGCGCAGCGTCCCGTCTCGGGCGGCGAGAACCTGCGTCTCCATCTTCATCGCCTCCATCACAGCCAGGAGATCGCCCTCGTGGACGCTGTCGCCGTCGGCGACCTTCCAGGACTGGAGCGTGCCGCCGATGGGTGCCGCGACGACGGTTGGATCGGCGGCTGACGCGGTGGCCTTTTCATCCACCCGCGCGGGCGCGGAAAGCCCGGAAAAGAGCATCGCAGGGATGGCCAGCTCGTGCCTCTTGCCATCGATTTCGACATGGGTGCGGATCAGGGACGGATCGGCGCTGGGTTCGGGACGCGCTTCGGCTGCAGGCATTTCGGCGAATTCCGTCTCAATCCAGCGCGTATGTACCTTGAAGCCGTCATCGCCGATGAAATCCGCGGCGTCGATCGCTGCGCGATGGAAGGAAAGCACGGTCGCGACACCTTCGATGCGGAACTCCCTGAGCGCCCGGCGGGCCCGCTTCAGCGCTTCCTCGCGCGTGGCACCGGTGACGATCAGCTTCGCCACGAGCGAATCGAAGACGCCGGGGATGGCCGAGCCGCTTTCGACGCCGCTGTCGAGGCGAATGCCGGGGCCGGCCGGCGGCTCGAAGGCGGTGATCCGACCGGGCGTCGGCAGGAAACCGCGACCGGGATCCTCCGCGTTGATGCGGAATTCGATCGAATGGCCACGCGGCGCCGGCGATTTCGTCAAGCGAAGCGGCAGGCCGTCGGCAATGCGGAACTGCTCGATCACGAGGTCGATGCCGGTCGTCTCCTCGGTCACCGGATGCTCGACCTGCAGGCGCGTGTTGACTTCGAGGAAGGAGATGGTGCCATCGGCGCCGAGCAGGAACTCCACGGTTCCCGCCCCCGTGTATCCGGCGGCGGCACAGATCGCCCGGGACGATTCATGGATGGTGTTGCGCTCAGCGTTGCTGAGGAACGGCGCTGGCGCTTCTTCGACGAGTTTCTGGTTGCGCCGCTGCAGCGAGCAATCGCGGGTGCCCAGCACCAGGACACTGCCGTGGCGGTCGGCGAGCACCTGCGCCTCGACGTGGCGCGGCCGATCGAGGAACCGTTCGACGAAGCATTCGCCGCGGCCGAAGGCCGCCGTCGCCTCGCGCACGGCTGAGAGATAGAGTTCCTCGACCTCATCGAGGCGCCGCGCGACCTTCAATCCGCGTCCGCCGCCGCCATGGGCGGCCTTGATCGCGACCGGAAGGCCGTGCTCCTTCGCGAAGGCGACGACCTCGGCAGGACCTGTGACCGGGCCGTCGCTACCGGCAACGAGCGGTGCGCCGACGCTCTCGGCAATGCGGCGAGCCTCTACCTTGTCGCCGAGCGCTTCGATCACATGCGGGTCGGGGCCGATCCAGATGAGGCCGGCTTCGATCACGGCGCGGGCGAATTCCGCCCTTTCGGACAGGAAGCCGTAGCCGGGATGGACGGCGTCCGCGCCGCTGCGGCGGGCGATGTCGATGATCTTGGCAATGTCGAGATAGGTCTCCGTCGGCCGGCTTCCAGTGAGACCGTAAGCCTCGTCGGCAAGCCGCACGAAGAGCGCATCCACGTCCGGATCGGCATAGATTGCGACGGAGCCAACGCCATAATCACGGCAGGCGCGGATGATCCGCACCGCGATCTCGCCGCGGTTGGCGATCAGCACTTTCTTCATCGGTGTCTCCTCACATTCTTATCTTTTGGCGTCGCCAGCCGTTCCTTGGGCAGGTCGCTTCTCGGGCTTGATCTCGGCAAAGCGCGTGATCGGCCGGAAGCGGATCGTTGCGTTCACCGGAATCTGGCCGGCGAGATCCAGGTGATGTTCGGCAACGGTGGCGATAACCGGATAGCCGCCCGTCAGCGGGTGATCGGCGAGGAAGAGCACCGGCTGACCGCTATGCGGCACCTGGATCGCTCCCGTCGCCGTGGCTTCGCTCGGCAACTCCGTCCGGTCGATGCGTTCAAGTGGGGTTGCGCCGGCAAGACGGATGCCGACGCGGTTGGACTGCGGCGTCACCAGCCAATCCTGATTGCAAAGCTGATCGAGCGCCTCGTCGGTGAACCAGTCGGTGCGCGGTCCCATGACGATGTCGAGCGTGACGGTATCGCCCGCCGCGGGCAGGTCCGCCATTGGAATTTCGTCAAGAGAGACGCTCTCCATCGGCACCGCCGGCTCGCTGATCGTCAGAACGGTACCCGCCGAGACCGGCGGCGGTCCGACGACGGCCAGCGTGTCGGTTGCGGCGCTGCCGAGCACCGGCTTCACCTCGAAACCGCCGCGAACGGCGAAATAGCAGCGCATGCCCTTCGTCGGATGGCCGAACGTCACCACGTCACCCGCTTCGAGCGGGATCGGTTGTCCGGTAGCGGCTTCGAAGCTGCTTCCGAAACGGTCGCGTACCGTCACAGGGCAAGGGGCGCCGGCGAGCGCGATCGTGGCGCGGCCGGAGCTTTCAAAGGAAAAGCCGCCGAGGGTGATTTCAAGGCAGGCGGTCTCCGCGGCATTGCCGACGACGCGGTTTGCCGTTTTCAGCGATTCCTGGTCGAGCGCGCCGGAGGCGGAGACGCCCTGGCCGGTTTGGCCGATCCGACCACCATCCTGGAACAGCGCGGGCATCGGTGCGGCAAGCACCGTGAAGCGGGTCGTCCGGTCGCCCTCGTCGGCCGGCTCCTCGACCATTGAATCGGCTTCGCTTGATGCCGGCGTCGCGGCCTGTGGCCGCTTGGCAAGGTCATAGAAGCGCACACGCGTGCCGGGCTGCAGGAGGGCCGGCGGATCGCGCCTCGTATCCCACATCTTGAGCGGCGTCACGCCGATGATCTGCCAGCCGCCGGGGCTTGCCTGCGGATAGACGCCGCTGAAAGCGCCGGCAAGGGCAACGGCGCCTGCCGGAATGCGCGTGCGCGGCGTCTGCCGGCGCGGCACGTGCAGCGACGCATCGCCGCCGATGAGATAGCCGAAGCCGGGGGCGAAGCCACAGAAGGCAACGATAAATTCGCTTTCCGTGTGGCGTTGGATCACCTCATCGACGCTGAGGCCCGTCAGTCGCGAAACCTCCTCCAGGTCCTCGCCGTCATAGCGAACGGGGATTTCCACCAGCCGGTCGGAGGGAGCCGCACGGGCGGAGAGATCCCGGGCGGCGATCTCGCCCGCGAGAGCCGCCGCCGTCGCCCGTTCCGGCCGGAAGCGGATCATAAGCGTGCGCGCGGCCGGCACCATCTCCTCGATCGCATCGATCGGCACGGCCTGAAGGGAGGCGTAAAGCGCCAGCGTCTCGTCTAGATCGGCAAGCTCGACGAGAAAGGTTTTCAGGCTGACGGGAAGAAAGCGCATCTTCGTCCTCAAGCGTGATAGGCGGAATCGGGAACGTCGGTGATGAACATGTGGCCGGGCGCATGGGTGATGGCGAAGGGCACGCCGGAGGCCATGACCGCAGCTTGTGGCGTCACCCCGCAAGCCCAGAAGACCGGAATCTCACCGGGTTCGATGCGCACCGGATCGCCGAAGTCGGGCCTCGAAAGGTCGCGAATGCCGATCAGCTCCGGATCGCCGATATGGACCGGCGCGCCATGGACGGCCGGAAACCGGCCGGAGATGGTGGCGGCGTCGGCGACGCGGCCGGCGGGGATAGGTCGCATGGAAACGACCATGTTTCCGTGGAGCCGCCCGGCTGGTCGACAGGGTCGGTCGATCAGATACATGGGCACGTTGCGGCCGTCCGCCATGTGGCGGACCTCGATGCCCGCTTCGACAAGCGCCGCTTCGAAGGTAAAGCTGCAGCCGATCAGAAAGGCGACAAGGTCGTGGTGCTCGGTCCAGGCGGCAGTGGCGTCCGGCACCTCCGCCACGAGCCTGCCATCACGCCAGATCCGATAGAGCGGCAGATCGGTGCGCAGGTCCGCGTCCGGCGCAAGCACGGTGGTGGGCGAGCCAGGATCGCTGACGTCGAGCACGGGGCAGGGTTTCGGGTTTCGCTGGGCATAGAGCAGGAAGTCGAAGGCCCAGTCCCGCGGCAGCACGATCAGGTTGGCCTGGGTGAGGCCGGGCGCGACACCGGAGGTCGGGCCGACGGTGCCGGCGCGGTAGCTGGCGCGCGCGGCCCGCGCCAATTCAACAGATGTGGTACGAAGCTGTTCCATCAGCGTTGCCTCACGTCACGCGCCGGGCAGGAAGGAGCGCACCACCACGCCTTCCGCCTCGAAGCTGCGGCGGATCTCACGGGCGATCTCGACGGCGCCGGGGCTGTCGCCGTGGACGCAGATCGACTGCGCGTCGATGCGAATGACGCTGCCGTCAATGGTCTCGATGGTGCCCTCCTTCGCGAGCTGTAGCATCCGTCTTGCGATCGCCTGCGCATCATGGAGCACGGCGCCCGCCTCGCGGCGGGAAACGAGGTGTCCTTCGGGCGTATAGGCGCGGTCGGCAAAGGCCTCGGCGACGACGCTCAAGCCCGCCTTGCGGGCAAGCTCGAGGATCGGCGCGTTGGCAAGTCCCATCAGCACCAGCGTCGGGTCGACGGCCTTGATCGCCTCGACCACGGCGGCGCCCTGTTTCGGGTCGGTGGCGATGCGGTTGTAAAGTGCACCATGCGGCTTGACGTAGCGGACGCTCGTGCCCGCCGCCGCTGCAACGCCTTTAAGCGCGCCGATCTGGTAGATGACGTCGGCAGTGAGTTCGGCGCTGGTCACGTCCATGTCGCGCCGGCCGAAGCCGACGCGATCCGGGTAGGAGACGTGCGCGCCGACGGAAACTCCTTTTGCCGCCGCCTTCTTCACCGTTTGCAGGATGCCGGCCGGGTCGCCTGCATGGAAGCCGCAGGCGATATTGGCGCTTGATACGATGGCGAGCATCGCCCCGTCGTCGCCCATCCGCCAGGCACCATAGCTTTCGCCAAGATCGCTGTTGAGATCGATCGCCGTCATGACGTTTCTCCTCACGGGTTGAGCATTGCGAAGATCGGGCCGACGGATTTGTAGCCCATGTACCAGGTCAGCGCACAGACGGCGCCGCCGAGCACGAGCAGCCAGCGGGGATAGCGGTAACCGCCCATGAGATCGGAGCGCGCCCAGGCGGCATAGACGAACGGGGTGAGGCCGATCGGCAGGATGAGGCCGTTGAGGCCGCCGACAAAGACGAGCATGGTCGCAGGCGGCGTGGTGATCAGGAGATAGGCGATCAGTGACACGCCGATGAAGACAACGGTCGCGAGATTGCGGGCGCGTTCGCTCATGTCCTGCTTGAAGGCGGTGAGGAAGGATACCGACGTATAGGCCGCACCGATAACGCTGGTGATTGCCGCCGCCCAGAGGATGGCGCCGAAGATGCGCATGCCGATCTCGCCGGCTGCAGCCTGGAAAGCCTGGGCGGCAGGGTTCGCGCCCTGGCCAGAAACGTCGATCGCCACGCCGCCGGCAACGACGCCGAGGACCGCCAGGAAAAGCACGTAGCGCATGACCCCCGTGACGGCGATGCCGGTCAGGGCAGCGCGGTTGACCGCGCCGAGGTTGTCGATGCCAACCATGCCCTTGTCGAGCAGGCGATGGGCGCCGGAATAGGTGATGTAGCCGCCGACTGTGCCGCCGACGATGGTGGTGATGGTGGCGAAATCGATCGTGTCGGGTAGCACCGTTTGCCGAAGCGCCTCGCCGACGGGCGGCCCGGAGACATAGGCGACGAAGACGGTAAGCGCGATCATAATCAGGCCGGCGGCGACGATCAGCCGGTCGACGGCGATGCCGGCGCGTTTCGACAGGAAGATGGCGATGGCGATAAGTGCGCTGAGCGCGCCTCCCCATTTGGGGTCAAGGCCGATCATGGCGTCGAGGCCGAGGCCGGTGCCGCCAATATTGCCGATGTTGAAGAACAGGCCGCCGACGATGACGAGGACGGCAAGGGCATAGCCGCTGCCGGGAATTGCGGCATTGGCGATGTCGGAGGCACGCTTCCGCGTGAGCGTGACGATACGCCAGATGTTCAGCTGCACGACGAAGTCGATCAGGATCGAGGCGAGGATCGCGAAGGCGAAGGCCGACCCGAGCTTGGCGGTAAAGGTCGCCGTCTGGGTGATGAAGCCGGGGCCGATGGCCGAGGTCGCCATCAGGAATATGGCCGCGGTAAGCGACGCCCGGCGATGCTTCGATGGATTGGACGGCGAGGCCGAAGCCGTAACCCCGACAGCCGGTGCGGCGCTGCGGGCAGGAAGCGAATGCTGCTCCATGAGAATCTCCCTATACCAAAACGTCTCCCCCCAAGCCGTTTGGCTCGGATACGATATCAGGGTCTCTCCGTTTCACAAATCTGTCAAGATTGTTGAACGATTTTATTTCCATCGATCTATCATTCTGCTAAAACGTTGAGCGAGCTCGCTCTAAATGTGCAGCGCGTCGCCCACATCTGCCCATTAAGTGCCCGGTTTCGATCACCAGCCTTGCCTGCAGGCACGGCGGAAGGATATCCCTGCCCAGTCAAGCGACTCGCGAACGGGTGCTGTCGGGGCCGCCACCCCATGTAAAAGACTTCAGGAGCAGGCGCCCGCGAATGTCCGGCAGGCTCGGGCGCGGCGAGAGAGACCTATGACGACACAGGATGCAGCACTAACGCTCGCGCAACGGCTCGCCGATTCCATTCGCAGCCGCCTCATCGCGGGTGAATTGAAGCCGGGACAGCGACTATCGGAAGCGACGCTCAGCAGCGATCTGGATGTCTCGCGAAACTCGCTCCGGGAGGCATTCCGCCTTTTGACCAAGGAGGGGCTGCTGCGTCACGAGCCCAACCGGGGTGTCTTTGTCGCCACGCCGAGCATGGCCTCGATCATCGACATCTACCGGGTGCGGCGCATGATCGAGTGCCGGGCGCTGGAACAGGCCTATCCGCAGCATCCTGCGGTCGCACGCATGCAACGGGCAGTCGACACGGCGCTGAAATGCCGGGCCGCCGGTGACTGGGTCGGCGTGGGAAGCGCCAACATGGCTTTCCACGCGGCGATCGTCGACCTCGCCGACAGCGCGAGGCTGAACGCCTTCTATGCACAGATCGCTGCCGAACTGCGCTTGAGCTTCGGACTGCTCGAGAACCCGGAATTCCTGCATGCTCCTTATGTCGATTTGAACGCTGCCATTCTCGAGGATCTCAAGGCGGGAAAGGCGCAAGAGGCCGCAGGCGCGCTCGAAACCTATCTCGAGCGCTCCGAGCGCACCGTATTGGCGGCTTTTGCCCGCATCGGTGAGGGAGAGAGAAGAGGATAATCCCCGCCCCGGGGCTCCTCACGTGGTCAGGATATCAGCTCATCTATCAGCCCGCACGCGGAGGTTCCTCCTCCTCTTCTGGCGGCGCGACGGGCTCCTCGTCCGGGAATTTGTCCGGTTGTGGTTCTTTGGTGGGCGGGTCGGGAATGCCGAGCGGCGGGACCGGATTGGGAGGAATTATGCCCGGTCCGGGTCCCGGTCCGGGTCCGGGGCTGAGCGGGTCGGGTGTCATGGTCGGTACTCCTCTTAGTTGACGGCTAACCCGGTGAGGTGGCGAATGTTCCTGCCCGCGAAAGGTTTCGTTATCTCCGCTGCAGGTTGATGTCGCTCGTGACCACGCGTTTGCCCGAACTGGGATCGACGTCGATCGTCGTGAGTCTCATCCCGTTCTCGCCCACCTTTCTGAGCGTCATATTGGCACGGTGATCGCCGTTCACCTCCTTGGCCCAACGGACGGTGAGATTGATCGCGTCGCCGCGCCGCTTGCCGACGAGGCCGGATCGGCCGCCCATCGGGCCGGTATAGATGCCTCTATAGTTCTCGCCGTTGGACTGAAGATCTGCCCCGATCGAGCGGGAAACGACGACAAGTCCGCGACATGTCCCGCGCATCGAGAGCGCGCTGCCTGCCGACTGGGTATCGAAATTGCACGAGACGTTGATGGGCCTTGCGTCTGCGCGCATCTTCACCATGCCGCGGCCCGCCCATTGGCCCTCCAGCGAGCCGAGAAAGGCCCGCTCGTCGGCCTGAGCGGCCCCGGCCGCAAGTACGATCATGCCTGCTGTCAGAAGTCGTCCGATCATCGGCCTGTTCCTTCCCCACCTACAGCCCCGCGACTTGATCAGACGCGCAATGTCGCTGTAGAACTTTGAATGTGCTGCATTTCTTTGTCCTAAGTCGAAGTCGATCTAGGGAGACATGCAGTAGGCGCCCCCTTCGGGCGTGGTCGCTCACCGGCAAACGCGGCGCCTTCCCGGAAGTTCCGAAACTTCGTTGCGCTACAGCGCCGCGCGTCTTTTCAGACGCGCAGGTCGCTGTAACTCTTTGAATCTGCCCATTGGGTTTCGGTTCCGATTTTCGGGCGATGCGCTAGCGCGGGATCAGGAAAAGTGTGCGCGTTTTTCCGCCCGTATCCCGCGCTAACGTCCTAAGCGAATTTCCTGGCGCCGGCGACGCAGGCGACGATTGCGAAGGTGGCCGCCAGTATCGTCCAGCTCACCTTTTCTCCGAGCAGCGCCGCGGCTAGGGCGAGGCCGAAGAAGGGCTGCAGCAATTGCAATTGCCCTACGGCGACGATGCCGCCCTCGGCCAGGCCGCGATACCAGAAGACGAAGCCGACCAGCATGCTGAAGACGGAGACATAACCGAGGCTGAGCCATGAGGCCGCGCTCGAATGCGCAATCGTCGCCGGCATGGTGACGATGAGGAGGACGATCATCACCGGAAGCGAGAGGACGAGCGCCCAGGAGATTACCTGCCAGCCGCCGAGCTTGCGCGACAGGCTCGCACCCTCGGCATAGCCGAACCCGCAGACGAGGATCGCTGCAAGCATCAGGAGATCGCCCGTGAGCGAGGCCGAAAATCCTTGGCTTAGAGCAAAGCCGACGACCACTGCGCTGCCGAGGCCGGAAAACAGCCAAAAGACCGGACGCGGCCTTTCGCCGACGCGGATCACCCCGAAGAGCGCTGTCGCGAGCGGCAGCAGTCCGACGAAGACGATCGAATGGGCGGAAGTCACCTGCTTGAGCGCGAGCGCCGTCAGCAACGGAAAGCCGACGACGACGCCCAGTGAGACGAGGCAGAGCGACAGGAGATCGCTGCGGTCCGGCCGCCGCTCGCGGAAGAAGATGAGTAGGCATGAGGCGAGTGCGCCGGCAATCGCCGCGCGTGCGACGGTCAGGAACACCGGATCCAGTTCCATCACTGCCAATCGCGTCGCCGGCAATGAGCCGCTGAAGATCAGCACGCCCACCAGCCCGTTTACAAATCCGCTCGTCGACCGATCCATGCGATCCTCCTTTTCCCTGCGGTATCGGACGAAGCGGCTGGCGCTTCCAGATACGGTGCGATACAGTTTCGCCAAACTGTCATGGGAAGAAGGGCGGTACAGATTGATACCGGAGACCACGGGCACCGAGGGTGAGACTCTGATCGCCAAGGTCATGTCGACGGTCAGGAGCCGGATCGCCAGCCGCGCCCTTACGCCGGGCGCCAAGCTTCCGTCCATACGTTCCTTTTCCACGAACCTGAAGGTGTCGAAATCGACCGTGGTGGAGGCCTATGACAGGCTCGCTGCTGAGGGCCTGATCCGCTCTCGCCCGGGCTCCGGTTTCTTCGTGGCAGCACCGCTCGCACCTTTGTCGCTTGCCGATCTCGGTCCGAAATTGGACCGGCAGGTCGATCCGCTCTGGATCTCGCGGCAGGCGCTGGAGAGCGGTGACGATGTCCTGAAGCCGGGCTGCGGCTGGCTGCCGCCAAGCTGGATGCAGGAGGAGGGGTTGCGACGCGCGCTCCGAGCGCTTGCCCGCGGCAACGCCTCGACCCTCGTCGATTACGGCCCGCTTCTCGGGCTCCCGGCCCTGCGCACGCTTCTTGCGCGCCGCATCGGGCTGCGTGGCATCGAAGTCTCGCCGGAGCAGATCATGCTGACCGAATCCGGTACGCAGGCGATCGATCTCCTCTGCCGTTTCCTCCTGAAGCCCGGTGATACGGTGCTCGTCGACGATCCCTGCTATTTCAACTTCCATGCGCTGTTGCGGGCGCATCAGGCAGAGATCGTCGGCATCCCCTACACGCAGACGGGACCTGATATCGCTGCCTTCGCAGATGCGGTCGAAATTCACCGACCGCGTCTCTACATCACCAATTCGGCGCTTCAGAACCCGACCGGCGCTACGCTCTCGCCGCTCGTCGCCCATCGCCTGCTGAAGCTCGCGGACAAGGCGGGCCTGACGATCATCGAGGATGATATCTTTGCCGATTTCGAGGAGACGCCGGCGCCGCGGCTCGCCGCCTTCGACGGGCTCGAGCGGGTCGTGCATATCGGCAGCTTCTCGAAGTCGCTCTCGGCAGCTGTGCGCTGCGGCTTCATCGTGGCGCCGCGCGCCTGGATCGAACCGCTGGCGGACCTCAAGATCGCCACGAGCTTCGGTGGGCCCGGCTTTTCCGCTGCGCTGATGCTCGCACTATTGAAGGACGGCAGCTACCGCAAGCACATGGAAGGCGTGCGCCAGCGGCTGGCGCGGGCGATGGCGGAGACGACGACGAAGCTCACGCAAATTGGCATTACGCCCTGGCTCGAGCCTCAGGGCGGAATGTTCCTCTGGTGCAAGCTGCCGGACGGCGTCGACGCGGCGGATCTGGCGAGAAGGGCGCTTGCAAAAAAAATCGTACTTGCGCCTGGCAACGCCTTCAGCCACGCCCAGACGGCCAGCGGCTTCCTCCGCTTCAATGTCGCGCAGTGCCAGGACGAGCGTCTGTTCAGGGAACTCGCCTTGCTTATCGCCTGAGGCAGCCCTCCGCGGAGTTTATGAGGCTCGCCGCGGGGAGGCATTTGCGCCCGATTAGAGAAGCGGGCGCAAATGCGCGACCTGATCAGTCTTCTTCGACAAAGACCTCCTCGCGCTTGGCCTTGACGGCTGGCAGGAAGACGACGACGAGCACGACGGCCGCGATCGCAAGCAGGGTGGCGCTGATCGGCCGCGTGAAGAAGGTCGTCGGGTCGCCGCGCGAGAGGATCATGGCGCGGCGCAGGTTTTCCTCGAGCAGCGGCCCGAGCACGAAGCCGAGGAGCAGGGGTGCCGGTTCGCAGCGCAATTTCAGGAGCAGGTAGCCGACGAGGCCGAAGAAGGCGACGGCATAAAGGTCGTAGACGTTGGCATTGACGCTGTAAACGCCGACTGAGGAGAAGGCCATGATGATCGGGAAGAGGATGAAATAGGGGACCTTCAGCAGTTTCACCCAGAGGCCGATGAGCGGCAGGTTGAGCACGACGAGCATCAGGTTGCCGATCCACATGGAGGCGATGATACCCCAGAAGAGCCGCGGCTGTTCCGCCGCCACGTTCGGGCCGGGCACAATGCCCTGGATGATCATCGCGCCGATCATCAGCGCCATGACCGGGTTTGCCGGAATGCCGAGGGTAAGCAGCGGAATGAAGGAGGTCTGAGCCCCGGCATTGTTGGCGCTTTCCGGCCCCGCGACACCGGCCACTGCCCCGCGGCCGAAATCCTGCGGACGATCGGAAATGCGCTTTTCCACCGTATAGGAGGCGAAGGCGGCGAGAATCGCGCCGCCGCCTGGCAGGATGCCGAGCGCCGAGCCGATCACGGTCCCGCGCAGGATCGGCGCGAGCATACGCTTGAAGTCGTCGCGGCTCGGCATCAGGTCCGTGACCCTGGCCATCAGCACTTCGCGCGTCTTCTCGCTTTCGAGGTTGCGCAGGATCTCGGCGATGCCGAAGACGCCGACGGCGAGCCCGACGAAATTCAGCCCGTCTGCATATTCGCGAATGCCGAGGGTGAAGCGGGGCGTGCCGGTATAGATGTCGGTACCCACAAGACCGAGCAGCAGGCCGAGCGCGACCATGGCAAGCGCCTTGACGATCGAGCCGTGCGCGAGAGCGACCGAGGAGACGAGGCCGACGATCATCAGCGAGAAATATTCCGCGGCGCCGAATTCGAGCGCAATCGCGGTGAGCGGCGGCGCGAAGATCGCAACCAGGAAGGTTGCGACTGTGCCGGCGAAGAAGGACCCGAGCGCGGCGATGGCGAGCGCCGCGCCGGCCCGGCCGTTGCGTGCCATCTGGTAGCCGTCAATCGCAGTCACGGCGGAGGACGATTCACCCGGCATGTTGATCAGGATCGCCGTGGTCGAGCCGCCATATTGGGCGCCGTAATAGATGCCAGCGAGCATGATCAGCGAGGAGACCGGCTCCAGCTGGAAGGTGATCGGCAGCAGCATGGCGATCGTAGCGGTGGCGCCGATGCCGGGAAGCACGCCGATGAGCGTGCCGAGCAGCACGCCGATCAGGCAGAACAGCAGGTTCGCGGGCGAGGCGGCGGTGGCAAAGCCGAGGGCGAGATTGCTGACGAGATCCATCGTCCACCTCCTAGAACCGGACCCAGGGGCCGAAGCGCTGGTAAGGCAGTTGCAGTCCGTAGCTGAAGACGAGGACGGAGAACACGGTCAAGGCCAGCGAAAGCGCGACCGCCCAGAGCGGACGCATCCGGTGCGAGGCGAAACAGGCGATCAGCGCCGTGAAGAAGAGCGCCGGCACGAAACCGAGGCCCCGCACGGTCAAGCCGAAGAAGATCGGCGCCGGCAGGATGAAGAGCATGCCGCGGATCGCGATCGGCCCCATCGGCTCGCCATGCACCCGGGCCGACTGCACCAGGATGACGACGCCGAGGAGCGTCAACACGCCGGAGAGCACCAGCGGGAAATAGCCAGGGCCCATGCGGAAGGCGGTGCCGAGTTCGAGTCCGAAGGATTGCCAGGCAAAGAAAAGACCAACGGCCGTGAGGAGGCCGCCGCATAGCGCGTTGGTCGTGTCAAAGGAGATGGATTTCATCATGTTCCCCATCTTGCTTTCGGCCGCCGCCCGCGTGCCGGTTCTCAGAGAATGGTCCTCGCGCGGATATCCGGTCCCGAGTCTCCGGCATTAGGCGTCGGTTGACAGCTGTCAACCGCCGCCTACCGCATATCCCTTAAAAGCGCTACAGCGACCTTCGCGCGTCTGAACAGACGCGCGAAGGTGTGCAAATCGGATCAGTCCGCATACTCGCCGGCAGCCTCGATCACCGGCTTCCAGCGGGCGATTTCGCTTTCAAGCTTGGCTTTCAGCGCCGCCGGGGTCGCATCGGCTTCGCTCGAAGGTTCCGTGCCGAGCTCGGCAAAGCGGGCGATGACGTTCTCGTCCTTGAGCGCCTTCTGCAGCGACTTGGACAGGCGGTCGGTGACCTCCGGCGGCGTGCCTTTCGGCGCGTAGAGGCCGTGCCAGATCCCCACTTCGAAGCCGGGCAGGCCGGCTTCGCTCGCCGTCGGCAGGTCGGGGAAAATCTTGAGGCGCTTCGGCGAGGTCACCGCATAGGCCTTGATCGTGCCGCCCTGGATCTGCTTCGTCGTGTTCGTCGTCTGATCGCACATGATGTCGACCTGGCCGCCGAGCAGGTCGGTCATCGCCGGTCCGGTGCCCTTGTAGGGTACTGTCGTGAGCTGCGTGCCGATGGCATTCATGAACATCATGCCGCAGAGATGTGAGGCGGCGCCGATGCCGGCATTGGCGACCGTCACCGTATCCTTGTTGGCCTTCACATATTCGATCAGCCCCTTGAGATCGTTCGGTTCGAAGTCCTTGCGCGCGACGATGGTCATCGGAACCTCTGTGACGAGGCCGACATATTCGAATGCGTTCAACGTATCATAGGCAAGGTTGCGATAGAGCGTGGCGCTGGTCGCCATCCCGATATGGTAGAGTAGCAGCGTGTAGCCGTCAGGCTCGGCCTGGGCGACGCGGCCGGCCCCGAGCGTGCCGCCGGCACCACCGACGTTCTCGACAATGACCTGCTGGCCGAGATCCTTCGACATGGATTCGGCGACGAGGCGCGTAACCGTGTCGGTGGGGCCGCCGGCCGAGAAGGGCACTATCACGGTAATCGTGCGCTCCGGATAGGTTTGGGCGCTGGCCGGAGCGGAAAACAGGGAAACGGCGGCGACGGCGCCCAGAAGCGCTTTCAGAATCGTCATTTTCTCCTCCAGGATGACGTTGTTACCAGCCGGTCAAGATACCTCCCATGCCGGCTCTCGCTGGCATCCAGCAGCAAACGCGATCTTAGCACAGACAACCGCTGTGTGCGGCGGTTTCGTATTTTTCAAAGTGGGATGGCCGGCACGCTCCGGCATCACTAGCCGGTACGGCGTCTGAGATATCGGATTTCCGCGTCGGTCAGCGGGCGGCTTGCTCCCTTCGGCAAATCGCCGAGGACGATCTCGCCAATCGAGACGCGCAAGAGGCGCAGGCATTCGAAGCCGAGTGCGTCGAGCATGCGGCGGATCTGTCGGTTGCGTCCTTCCTGCAGCTCGACCTCGATCCAGCTGTTGCGATCGCCGCTCCTCAAGGGCCGGACCCGTGCGGCTCTCAGCAATTCGCCAGCCTCGAACACGCCTTCGGTCATGGCCTTCGCCGAGACCTCGTCGAACTGGCCGCCCACCTGCACGTGGTACACCTTGCCGAGATGGGTCTCGGGGTCGAGCAGGCGCTGCGCAAGAACCGTGTCGTTGGTGAAGAGGAGAAGCCCCTCGCTCGCCTTGTCGAGTCGGCCAACCGGGGAGAGGAAGCGAGCATCGATCGCGCCGAGACAGTCGTATACGGTCGGCCGTCCCTCCGGATCGTCCCGCGTCGTCACGACCCCGCGCGGCTTGTTCAGCATCAGATAGATCTTCGCCTCAGCCGCGATTGCGACGCCGTCGACGGCGATCCTGTCTTTCTCGATGTCCACCCAATCGGAAAGATCGGTCGTCTTGCGCCCGCCGACGCTGACGCGGCCCTCGACGATCAGCCTTTCGGCCTGCGTGCGGGAGCAATAGCCGAGCTTCGACAGCGCGCGCGCAAGCGTCACGCGCTTGCCGGTCCGAGCGCCATCCTGCGCCTTCGGATCTCGTTTAGTTGGTTTTGGGCGCCGCTCTTTCAACCGCTCAGTCTCAGCAAGCATGCATAGTCGTCCCTCTGGCACAATCCGCGGCGGCGGACCAGAGATGAATCGCGCCGATGCATCTGAAAAAGCGCCGTCTCCAATCGAATGGGCCGGAAGTCACTGAAAGGCGCGTCTCCGGTCGTTTTGCCCAGAGGCTCGCAGCGACAGCCGCGCCCCGGAAAAGCCGCTGAGGAATCTCGCAACGCCGGCGGGTGTCCAGGTCGAGAGCGCCCGTGAGCCGAAGTCGAGACAGCTCAGTATCTGCGGCCGCATTGGGGAAGCGTTCCAATTTTACAACCGGCAAAGTATAGTTCGCCTGCAGATCGTATCGCGAAGGGGGCGCGAATGAGTGGAAAGCTTGGGCAGCGCCTGGGTCGCTTCGTGGGGCTGGAGGAGCCGCGCACTCTCTCCACCCGCTACATACAAGTGGCGGAAATACTAGGCAGCCGGCTACGCTGGGACGAAGCCGAGTGCGCGACTCCGGTACGGATGGATACGAGCGACGGCTATCTGCTTTGCCTCCAGCGGCGCGACTTGCAAGCCATCCCTTATTGGGTGAACGGCAAGCCTGTCGCCATGATGCCGCTTAATCGCGGGCAGTTTCTCTTTCTCGATCTGAACGAGGAGCATGCCTCATTGACGCGGGGCCCTGTGGACTGCGTTTCGATGTACACACCGCGAGATGCGGTGCAGCAGTTTGAGCAGGAGCACGACCTGAAACCCGTCGGATCGCTCAGAACGGCAAATGGCGTGGCATTCAGCGATCACATCATCAGAAGTCTTGGGGAAGCCCTGGTTCCTGCATTCGAGCGCCCGGAAGCCGCCAGCGGCCTTTTTGTCGACTATGTCGCTCTGGCGCTGCTCACGCATCTCACGACCTTCTACGCAGATAAGCCCGCCGTCGTTCGCCCGGTGGCGGGAGGGTTGGCTCCGTGGCAGGAACGGCGGGCGAAGGAGATGCTGCTAGCTAATATGGACGGAAAGACGGGGCTCGATGAACTTGCCCGCGCCTGTCGGCTCTCACGCAGCCATTTCGCCCGCGCTTTCAAGGTGACGACCGGAACCTCTCCTCTGCGGTGGCTGCTCGCCAGGCGCCTGGAGCGCGCGCAGGAGCTGCTCCTGAATTCCAATCTGCCAATCGACCAGATCGCAAGTCACTGCGGCTTTTCGGATCAAAGCCATCTCACCCGAAGCTTCCTCAGCGCCATGAATGTGACGCCCGGCCAGTGGCGGCGCCTGCGTCGCTCCTAGACGCCATTGAACTCAAGTTCTCTTGCAAGATCGGCGGCGTCCGTCGCAGCTTGAGGACAGCACTCTCGTACAAAAAACGGCACTCTGATCACTGGCGGTCAGACGAAGAACGGTTAGCGTTCCATCTCGGAAGCCAAGGACGCTCGCCGGCAGAGCGCCACGGCTTCATCAGACGCATGAATCTCACCGTAATGCTTTGAATTACTACATGGCTTAGTCCTTACACGGCTCCGACCCTCAGCTGCAATGCAGGAAGGTGCCGCCTACGGAGGATCCGATGACTGACCGAGAGCATATTGCAGGAAGTTCGCATCCCCTCCCGCCCTCGGCGATCTCACGCCGGACGGTCCTTCAATTGGCCGGAGGCAGCGCTTCATTCGCTGTAATCCCCGGCGTTTCCGCTCAGCCGGCCCCCGCGCCGGGCGATCCGGGAAAGGTGCTGCAGCGGGTGCGGCTCATCGTCAATGGGGAGGCGCGGGAACTCGAGCTCGATCCGCGCCAATCGCTGCTCGACCTCTTGCGGGAAACACTTGATCTCACCGGCACCAAGAAGGGATGCAATCAGGGCGCCTGCGGCGCCTGCACCGTCCTTCTCAACGGCCGTCGCGTCGTCTCCTGCCTGACCCTGGCCGCGATGCATGATGGGGCCGAGATCGTCACCATCGAAGGCTTGGCAGAAGGAGAGGAACTCCACCCCCTCCAGTCGGCCTTCATCGAGCACGAGGGCCTGCAATGCGGCTTCTGCACCCCCGGACAGATCATGTCCGGCGTGGCCTGCATCGCGGAGGGGCACGCGGGTTCGCCCGAAGAAATCCAATTTTGGATGAGCGGCAACATCTGCCGTTGCGGCGCCTATCCTGGCATCGTCGCGGCGATGGCGGAGGCCGCCGGGGCGGGATGAGGAAGAATGTGCGGTTTTCTGCGCGCACCCGCTCACACTCATTGTCCAGGAGGAGGTAACCCCATGCTTCCCTTCGTTCTCGAAAAAGCAAAGACCGCCGAAGAGGCGATTGCGGCCGCGGCTGCGGGTGCGCGCTTCATCGCCGGCGGCACGACGCTCGTTGATCTCATGCGCGAAGAGGTGGAGCGGCCGGAGCGGCTCGTCGACATCAACGCGCTGCCGCTGGCCGACATCCGCGTCGAGGGTGACGTGCTCGTTCTCGGCGCGCTCGCGCGGATGTCCGATGTCGCGGCTCATCCCGACGTGCAGCGCATCCAGCCGCTGATCGCCGAGAGCCTGATTGAGGGTGCCTCGCCGCAGCTCAGGAACATGGCCACGATCGGCGGCAACCTGCTGCAGCGCGTCCGATGTCCCTATTTCCGTATGCTCGACGCTCCCTGCAACAAGCACGAGCCGGGATCGGGCTGCGCGGCCATAGACGGCCTCCATGCCGGCCATGCCATCCTCGGCACGAGCAATCATTGCATTGCGACGCATCCGTCGGACCTCGCGGTCGCGCTCGTCGCCCTCGACGCGACGATGCGGGTGAGTGGTCCGCAAGGCGAACGCAGTTTCGCGGTGGACGATCTCTTCCGGTTGCCGGGCGATACGCCCCACCTCGAGCACACGCTCTTGCCCGGCGAGCTTATCATGGAGGTGCGCGTTCCGGCCGGGGGCTCTAGCCGGCGCGCCCGCTACTTGAAGGTGCGCGACCGCGCGTCTTACGAATTTGCGCTCGTCTCCGTGGCGGCGGCGCTCTCGATGGAAGGGCGAGTGATCCGTCAGGCGCGACTGGCCGCCGGTGGCGTCGGGACGCGACCCTGGCGGCTGCGTCCCGTCGAGGAGGCCTTGATCGGCAAGGCGCCGGATCGCCAGGTCTTCGAAGCGGCCGCCCAACTGGCGGTGCGCGAGGCTCGACCGCTGCCGCACAATCACTACAAGCTCGAGCTCCTGCCCCGGACGATCGTCCGCGCGCTTGAAATGACGGGAGAGGTCGCATGACGACAGGTGTGATCGGAAAACCGCTGCCCCGGGTCGATGGCCGCGCCAAGGTGAGCGGCAGCGCGCGTTACGCTGCCGATTTCAACCAACCGGGCCAGGTCTACGCGGTGATCGTCAGCGCTACGGTCGGTCTTGGCCGTGTGACCGACATCGACAGTACGGCGATTGAAGTGATGCCCGGCATCATCGCCGTCATCACGCACCGCAATGCGCCGCGCCTGGCCTACGACGAGCACAAGAGTTACATCGATCCCGCAGTCGGGGAGAGGCTGCATGTGCTGCAAGACGACCGCGTGCGGTTTTATGGTCAGCCGGTGGCGATCGTCGTCGCCGACACGTTGGACCGAGCCGAGCGCGCCGCGGCGGCGCTGAACATCGCCTATGAGGCGGAGAGACCGATCGTCGATCCATTGGAACGGAACGTTGAGCCGATCGTGCCGGAAGCCGCCACGCGGGAGGGCTCCTGGGTCCATGCAGATAGTTCTCGCGGCGATCCCGACGGGGCGCTCGCGAGCGCGCCGGCCAAGCTCGACGAGGCGTATGATATCGCGCGAGAAAACCACAATCCGATGGAGCCGCACGCGACGGTCGCGGCCTGGGCCGGCGATCGCCTGACGCTCTGGAGCAAGAGCCAGTTCGTGGTTAACGAACAGGCGGAGATCGCCGCGATATTCGGCATTCCCGTCGCGAACGTGCAGGTGATCTGCCCCTTCATCGGCGGCGCGTTCGGCACGTCGCTCAGGACATGGCCGCATGTGACGCTCGCGGCCATGGCGGCGCGTCAGGTCGGGCGGGCGGTCAAGCTCGTGCTCACGCGCAAGCAGATGTTCTTCACCACCGGCCATCGACCACGCACCCTGCAGCGCGTCGCTCTCGGCGCTGCGCCCGACGGCAAGCTCGTAAGCCTCATCCATGAGGGTTCGGGCGAAACCAGCCGTTACGAAGAGTTCATCGAAGCCCTAACCAACGCCAGCGGCTACATGTATTCCTGCCCGAACGTGCGTACGGAATACCGGCTGCGGCCGCTCGATATCGGCACGCCGAACCACATGCGTGGTCCGGGCGAGGCAAGCGGCATCTTCGCTCTTGAATGCGCCATGGACGAACTCGCCTACGCGCTCGCAATCGATCCGGTCGAATTGCGGCGGCGAAACGAGCCTGCAATCGACGAGGCCGAAAACAAGCCTTTCTCCAGCCGCTCGCTGATGAAATGCTACGATGTAGGCTCCGATCGCTTCGGTTGGGCGAACAGGACCTACGAGCCGCGTTCCATGCGCGACGGGCGGCTCCTGATCGGCATGGGAGTCGCATCGGCGAGCTATCCGGCCTACCAAGCGCCCGCGAGCGCGCGAGTACGCCTTCGCGCCGACGGGAGCGCGGAAGTCGAGGTCGCGGCAAGCGACATGGGGCCGGGAACCTATACGTCGATGACCCAGGTCGCAGCCGAAATGCTTGGCTTGACCTTGGAGCAGGTCCACTTCCGCCTCGGCCGCTCCGACTATCCCCCGGCGCCTTCCCATGGCGGCTCCTGGACGATGGCCTCGGTCGGTTCCGCAATCCGTGCCGCCTGTCTTGCGGTCAAGACGGAAGCGGCACGGCGCGCCGTCGTCGACGAGCGCTCGCCCGTTTTCGGCGTGGCGCATGAGGAGGTCGAATGGGTCGACGGTCGGGCAAGGCGGCGCGGCGATGCTGCGCCGGGTCCATCCTATGGCGAGCTCGTCACGATTGCCGGAGCGCCGATCGAGGCGGAAGCCTCCTCCGGACGCGATCCCGAAATTGCCAAGCGCTATTCGATGCACGCCTTCGGAGCAGTCTTTGCCGAAGTCGCGGTCGACCCGGACGTCGGTACGATCCGGGTACGCCGTGCCGTCGGCGCCTACGGCATCGGCCGTGTCGTCAATCCGCGCCTCGCGAGAAGCCAGTGCACCGGCGGCATGATCGGCGGCATCGGCATGGCCCTGATGGAACGCACCGTCCTCGACCCGCGTGACGGGCGGCCGGTCAACGCCCACATGGCGGATTACCTTGTGCCGGTCAATCTCGATATCCCAATGCTCGAGGCGCATTTCGTCGAGGAGGTGGACCCGCATGTGAACCCGCTCGGCGTCAAGGGACTCGGCGAAATCGCCCTCGTCGGCATGGCTCCCGCCATCGCCAATGCGGTCTTCCATGCGACCGGCAAGCGCGTGCGCACCCTGCCGATCCGGATCGAGGATGTACTGAGCGTTTGATGCGCTCCGGCGCCGTGCCTCTCATCCTGGGCGGGTCTCGCAGACGGCCTGGCGCCGCATTGCGCGTCAACGACGGAGCCGGTCGAGCGTCTGGCGCAGAGCGCTGACGGCCGCTTCACGCTCGACAGTCGACATGAGTTCGGGTTCCGCTTCGAGCTTGAGATGTGGCAGCTCGGTTCGAATTGCGTCGGAAGCATTCGTCAAATTGGACTTGAAGTCGACGACGCGGTAGGTCGCTACCGGATATGCTATCCCCCTGACGCGGATGTGACCCATTTCCTCGCAGTGGATCAGGTCCTTCACCTGGGCATATGTCTCATAGGATATGAGCACGGATCCGGGCGTCGCCTCTCGCTCGAGACGTGCGGCAAGATTTACCGCGCCGCCGATGATCGTGTAGTCCATCCGGTCTTCGCTGCCGAAATTGCCGACCGTGCAGTAGTCGGTGTGAATCCCGATCCTTGATCGCAACGGCGTCTCAATGCCAATGCTGCGCCAGGCATCGCCGAGTTCGGCCATGCGGTTCTGCATGGCGAGCGCCATCGAGACACAGGCGATCGCATCCTCCCTGACGCCGCGCGTCTCCGGATCGCCGAAGAACATCAGGATGGCGTCGCCGACATATTTGTCGACGGTTGCGCCGAAGGCGAGGGCGATCTTCGACATCTCGGTCAGATATTGATTGAGGAGCTGCGTCAGCTCCTCCGATTCCATCTTGTCGGTCGCTTCCGTGAAAGCGGCAATGTCCGAAAAACAGATCGTCAGCTTCTTTCGCCGGCTTTCGATCCTGACGTCCTGCCGTCCGCTGAAGATCGAGCTGTAAACCTGCGGCGCAAGATATTTGGCGAGTTTGGCGGAGAGTGCCTCGAGCGCCGCCGTTTTCTCCGAAAGATCCTGTTCGCGGCGCTTGAGCTCGGTGATGTCCGAATAGACGGCGACGGTGCCGCCGCCTGAAATCCGCCGCTCGCTGATCTGGATCCAGCGATCAGGACCGCGCTGCTGGAGGATCGTTCCGGCCGGATTGCGGTGCGCCTCCAGCCGCTCGGCGATCCACTCCTCCTCGCGACCGACCGCATCCTCGATCAGGCCACGCCCCGCCGCGGCCCGGATGATGTCTTCGAAGCGCGTGCCGGAGACGACGGCATCATCGATGCCAGGGTAAAGAATCTCGCGATATCGGCTATTGCAGAGGAGCAGCCGGTCTTCCCGGTCGTACAGGGCGAAGCCCTCGGAAATGCTTTCGATCGCGTCGATCAGGCGCTGCCGGGCCTCGGCGACCTCGCGCAGGTTCTGCTCCTCGACCTCGATCGCCGTGTCGCGGAATACGCGAAGAGCCCTGGTCATGCGGCCGATCTCATCGCGGCCAGTCTCCGGCAGTGGTACCCGAAGATTGCCTGCTGCGATCGCGAGCATGCTTTGGCTCAGTCCTTTAAGGCGGGCGAGCAGATTCCGGTCGACATAGAGCCAGACAATCAGGATCGAACTCAGCAGGCTCAGGAGTGCGGAGCCGAGCACGACTGCGGTGCCGTAGCTCCGCACCCTCGCTGCTTCGCCGCTGGCATCGACGATATCGCCTTTGGCCGCCGCCACGAGGCGGTCGACGGCAAGTGCAAGCCTGCGCGACAGCTCTTCGTTCTCCGCAACCAGCTTCCTGCCTTCTGCGAGTGTCGCAAGTTCTTCGCCGCGGACCGCGGGGATGCTCCCGGGACCGTCGATCAGCGTGTCGAATTCGGTCACGAGCTGACGGAAGCGCTTGCGCAATTGCTCGTCGAACTCAGGCGTTAAGGCCTCCAGTGTGCCGACCGAGCGGCGCAGCGGAAAGGAAAGTAGCGCCAGGTCGCCCGGTGTCGGTACCGCGGCAACCTGCAGCAGCGTGTCGTTGATCGCGGCGATTTCCCGCTGCGCCGTCTGCTGTGGGATATAGTCGGCGATCGCGCGCGCCAGGTCCGTCGTGGCCGCGGCTCGTGCCTCGGGCGTCACCGATTGAGCTGTCGCTGCTCGCCATTGCGGTACCTTCGAGTACATGACGAGAATACCGGGCGCGACTAGCCGCTGACTGGCATTCGTTGTCGCCGACAGGCGGCGCAACAGCTCCTCCTTGCGCGCGACCACGGCGAGCCGGTCGGTGACGAGGCCGTCAAGGGCGTTCAGGTTGCGTCTGAGGCGGACGGCCGCGTCCTCGATCTCGACGACCACCGGGTTCAGGGTCGCGCTCTTCAAGGCACCGAGGAGCTCCTCGAGGCGCTCCATCTCGTTGGTGATCGCGGCCGACACCTCCGCATGTCGAGCCTTGCTGGTCGAGGCGAGGACCGCCGGGGCAGTGGCGGCAACCCGCTCGGCATGGCGGGAAAGTTCGAGCGAGGCGAGTGCGGAGGGGACCCGGTGCTCCGTTACCCGTTCGACCACCTGGACGAGTTGCAAGAAGGCATACAACGCGCCGGCGGTGGCAAGCACCGCGAAGGCGCTGATGCCGAAGAATGCGAGCAGCAAATGGCCGCGGATGCCGAGTCGCTCAAACATCGTGGCAACCCTTCGCTCCGGCCAGATCACGATGATGTCAGGTCGGATCGACTAAATCATGAACGTGATCGCTTCAAAGTTGACATCGTATGCAGCGGAGAACCGCGCACACTTTTCCTCACCTTGCACTGAAAATCGTCACCGCGGATATCTTCTCAATCGCGAGCCGCCCGGGTTGCCGCCGGGCAGATCTAATCCAGCGGCACGTATTCGCCATCCTTCCAAACATACCACACCCAGCCCTGGACGGTGAGATCGCCCTTCTCGTCGAAGTCGATCCGCCCCAGCACCGTGTCGAACTGATATTTTCGCAGCGCCGCTATGACTTCCTCGGGCTCCAGCGATCCGGCCTTTGCAACCGCTTGCGCCCATACCTCGCCAGCGCCGTAGCTGTGCAGGGTCCAGGAGTCCGGCTCGAAATTTTCCGCCCGGAAGCGCTTGACGACCTCAGCCGCTTCAGGATTTCGACGCGGGTCGGCGACGAAGGTGAAGAGCGTCCCCTCCGCGGCCGGCCCGGCAATCAGGCCGAAGGCTTCGGTTGCCGTGTCGTCGCCCGAGATCAGTTGCACCGGATAGGCGCGATCACGCGCCGCGCGGACCATGAGTGCTGCTTCGGTATGATAGCCGCCGAGATAAAGCACGGCGATGTCCGCCGCCTGCAAGGCTGCGATCTCGGCCGAGTAGTCGTCCTTCCCGGGCGTGTAGCTTTGGTAGATTGCCTCGGTGACACCGCGTCTGTTTAACTGCTTCTTGGTCTCGTCGGCCAGCCCCTTGCCATAGGTCGTGTCGTCGTGAAAAAGCGCGATCTTCTTATCGCCCCAGTGATCGGCGAGATAATTGCCCGCCTCAAGGCCCTGGGCGTCGTCGCGACTGCATACGCGGAAGACATTGGCAAGACCCTGCTCGGTCAAGGTTGGATTCGTCGACGACGGCGAAATCTGCAGAACGCCAGCTTTCGCATATATCCTCGAAGCGGGTATCGACGCTCCGGAACAATAATGTCCGATGACGAAGACCACACCGTCCGAAATCAGCTTCTCTGCTGCGGCAATCGCCTGCTGTGGGTCGCAGAAATCGTCGGCGACGGTCAGTCGAACCTGCTGCCCGAGCACGCCGCCGGCGGCATTGATGTGTGCAACGGCCATTTCGGCTCCGCGCTTCAACTGGTTGCCGGTCCAGGCGAGCTTGCCGGTCATCGGGCCTGCGACCCCGATCAGAACCTCCCCCTGGGCCGGGAAAGCCAGCGCAAGTGCAAGAGCAACGGCTGCGAACAGACGGCGCATCGAGGCACCCTCCCCAGCGCGGAATGAGGAAACCGCGGGCGGTTCTCCGCCCGCGTCCCGCGCAAGCTTTTAAGAATCGATCACGTTCAAGCCAATCCCACCCAAAATCCACGTGATCTCGCGACGATTTTACTCCCTGCGAAGGGGGACCGCCACTCTGCCCGACTTGATCGCCTGCAAATCGTGATGAATAGATCGACCGCGCGAGCGCGAATCCCGCCGCGTGAGCGTAGGAGCTCACCTTTCCCGCCGCGGCTGTGCGTAATCGGGGATGCGGAAGCGCCGGCGATAGCTGCCGGGCGTGAGGCCGGTCATGCGTTTGAACAGGCGGCGGAAGAAGGCGGGCTCCTCGTAGCCGACCTGCCAACTGATTTCATCGACCGGGGCTTCCGTTCGCTCGAGCCGGCGCTTGGCTTCCTCGATCCTGAGGCGCTGCACGTAGGCGATCGGGCTTAAGCCCGTCGCGCCGGTGAATCGGCGCTTGAAGGTGCGTTCGGCAAGCCCGGTGCTGCGGATCATCTCCTCCAAGGGATTGGCGACCGAGAAATGCGACGCAACCCAATCCTGCGCCGCACTGATGGCGCGGTCGCCATGATCCTTGCGCCCCTCGAAGACGATGTAAGGCGCCAACCCGTCCTGGTGCCACTGCAAAGCGAAGAACCGGGCGACGGCCTGCGCAGCGGTTGCGCCGGCATGGCGGGCGATCAGGTAGAGCACCAGGTCATGCCAGGTCATCGAGGCGCCGGATGTAATCAATTCCTCGCGCGGGCCGGAAACGACGAGTGCGCGCTCGGGCTCCGTCGGCACCTGCGGATAAGACGCCTTGAAAATGCGCGCGTAGCCGAAGTGCACCGTCGTATCCACTCCGTCGAAGAGTCCGGTTTCCGCAAGCAGAAAGAGGCCGGAGCAGGCCGAGCAGAGAAGCGCACCGCGGCGATGCATGGCGGCCAGCCATTGGACGAGTTCCGGATAGCGGTCCTTCCGCCAGCCCTCCGGTCCGACGAGAAGGGACGGCACGATAACGATATCCGTCGTCTCGAGCGAGGCGATGCTGCGCTGAACGGTGACGGGCACGCGGCTCGCGAGCTCAAGCGGACCCTGCTGAAGGCCGACGATTTCGACCTTGAATGGTGGTTCTTTGATCCCGGGCGCCGGCAGGATGGTGAAGGCATTCATCACGTCAAAAATGCCGGTCAGCGTGGAGAGCACGGCCTCGGGAATGGCAACGAGGCTCACATGAAGCGGTTGCGAACCGGTCTGGGCTCCTTGGCGTGGCATTCAACTTCCCCGGCGACGGTTGGGCGACCCGCGAAGCCTGCCGAATCCGCCTCGACAGATCAATGGTGCTTTTCTCGATCGGGCACGTACAGCGCCGTGCGTCCTTCAGGACACACACAAAGGACGCCGTGACCTTTGAATCCACGCATCGCGTTTTCCGAAAACCGGTTCCGATTTTCGGTGCCGATGCGGTGGTGTGGCGCAATCGGCCCGATATTGGTCCGTTCGGCTCTGCCTTTTGCCGACGGGGGCTGCGATCCTCCGCAGGGTCGAAGGCACAGTGAACGGCAAGGAGCCGGATATGGATCAGATAAGCAAAACAGTCGATCAGACGAAACTCGATGCGATCGTCACGCGCGCGATAGGAGACCTTTCGGCTGGCTACGGCGGCGTCATGGTGAGCCTCGGCCATCGCCTCGGCCTCTACCGGGGTTTGGCGGGGGCCGGTCCGCTCAGCTCGCGGGAACTTGCGAGCCGCACCGGCTGCGCCGAACGCTATGTGCGCGAATGGCTCGGCTCACAGGTCGCGGGCGGCTACGTCGCCTATCATGCGATCAGCGACACCTATGAACTGACGCCGGAACAGGCGCTGGTCCTCGCCGATGAGGACAGCCCCTACTTCATCCCCAATGCCTGGGCCGTCCCTGCATCGATGTGGTCGGACGAGGACAAAGCGGTGGAAGCGTTCCGCACCGGCAAGGGCATCGCCTGGGGCGACCATGACGGGCGGCTCTTTTGCGGGGTCGCCGCCTTCTACCGCAATGCCTACAGGGCGAGCCTCGTTGCCGAATGGCTGCCGGCGCTTGACGGCGTCGTCGAAAAGCTTCAGGCCGGCGCGCTGGTGGCGGATGTCGGCTGCGGTCACGGCCACTCCACCGTGCTCATGGCGGAGGCATTCCCCGCTTCCGAGTTTCGCGGTTTCGACACGCATCCGCAGTCCGTCGCTGAGGCGCGAACCATAGCGGCGCGAGCGGGTGTCTCGGGACGGACGCATTTTGCAACTGCCCGGGCGAATGATTACCCCGGTGCGGGTTACGACCTGATCTGCTTCTTCGATTGCCTGCACGACATGGGAGATCCGGTTGCCGCCGCCATGCATGCGGCGCGGGCGATCGCGCCGGGCGGAACGGTGATGCTGGTCGAGCCCTTTGCCAACGACCATGTCGAAGACAATGTCTCTCCGGTCGCCCGGATCTACTATTCGGCCTCGACAACGATCTGCTGCGCGCATGCGATCTCCGATGGCGGCCGTATGGTGCTCGGCGCCCAGGCGGGCGAAGCGCGGCTCGCGGATGTCTTCCGCAAGGCAGGATTCAGTCATTTCCGGCAGGCATTGGCGACGCCGTTCAACCTGATCCTGGAGGCACGGCTCTAGCGCATCGGCCGGAACTCGGAACCGATCTTCGGAAAGCTCGAAGGGCAGGTCAACGAATTACCGCATGGCGCCCTGGAAGGAGCATGTTGAGCATCAGCGCAGCGGAACGCCCGCTCTCGCTGATGCTTGCACCACGAGCATTCCTGTTCAAGCCGCCCCGTCGCGCGCAATGAGCAAAAGTGTGCGGGTTTTCCGCCCGCGCCCGTTCCTGATCAATCGATCTGACCTAAAATCATCGTCATCTCGAAGCAGTCTTTTACCGGCGAACCTGATGGGAAGGGTCATGCAGAGGCGTTTTATATGTTTCGCCGTCGCTCTGGTGCTGGTCCCGGCGTTGGCTGGGCAAGGTGCCGCGGCCGATCGGGCGAACGGTCGGCGGATCGCCGAGCGCTGGTGCGCCGGCTGCCACGTGGTATCGCCCGGCCAAAGTCGCGGCTCGGATCAGGTTCCGACATTTGCCGAGATCGGCAGCGCCGAACGCCTGGACGAGGGGGCATTGAGGGCGTTTCTGGCCGACCCCACGCATTCACGCATGCCGCCGCTGTCTCTAACGCGTTCTGAGATTGCCGACGTGGTTGCCTATATCCAAGGGCAAAGACCGTGAGCTCCGGATCCATGTGGTGGCGGCGTCAGCAGCTATCGGTTCGGCTCAGGCTCACCTTGACCGGTGCGCCGTTGCGGATCGTCTGGTAAACCACGCAATAGCGTTCCGTGAGCTTGAGGAGCTGGTCCAGCTTCTCCTGTGGCGCGTCCGTTTCGAGGTCGAAGGCAAGGCGGATTTCAGCGAAGCCGACCGGTACGTCCTTGGCGACGCCCAGCGTGCCGCGAAAATCGAGGTCGCCTTCGACCGAGACGGTGCCGGAGTTGAGCGGTATTTCGAGCGCGGTCGCGACAGCCTTGAGCGTGACCCCGGCGCAGGCCACGAGCGCCTCCAGAAGCATGTCGCCCGAGCAGAGCTCGAGACCGCTGCCGCCGGTCGCCGGATGCAGGCCCGCCACCGCGAGCGCGCGCCCGGTTTCCACCTTGCAGGCGATGCTCTCGTCGTCGAGCGTGCCATTTGCGCGAAGCGTTATGGATGCCGCCTCGGGATTGGATCTGTAGCGGTCCTTGATCGGCGCCTGTATGGCGCGCAGCTTGGCGGCATCCATCGACATTCTCCTCCTCTTCGGTGTGCATCCCGCAAACCTACCGGAAACCGCGGCGCCGAGAAACGGCCACGCACGACGACAGGCGGTGTGGCGCCATTGGAAGAGAGGTCAGCCGAGCTCGAGAGCTACTGGATGTCTCCTTAAATCGACCGCGATTTAAGGACAAAGACATGCAGCATTTCAAAGTGCTACAGCGACCTTTGCGCGTGATAAGACGCGCGGCGCAGTAGATGCCGCGCTTCATCGTGCCGCTGCGTCAGCGCGATTACAGCGCCCGCGTCGGACGCGCAAGGGCGCTGTAACTCTTTCGATCTGCGCATTGGAGGGCGGCGACCCTTCCAAGCTCGACCGGGTTGCCGCTCAATCGACGAATACGGTGAGCGTGCCGTCGGCCTCGACACGCACCGCAACCGCTGCCTCGATCTGCGCATCGGTCAGGTCGTCAAGGTCGAGGGCCGCCAGGTCCTCGCGCAGTCGAGCAATCTCTGTCTCGCGAGCCTCGAGGGCGTTGTCGAGCGCGGTACGATTGACCCTGAAATCATCGATGTCGATCACGGTGACGTCGATATCGTCCGCGACCCCGCTCAAATCAGATTTGCCGGCTCGAATGGTGGAGATCAGCGTGCCGAGATTCCTCTTGCCCACGCTGCCGGTCCCGTCGTTGTCGTCATCGTCGGACCGCTTGGTTTGCCCGGGCGCGAAAGCCTTGGCGCTTTCGCCGTCGCCCTTTAGTTGACCGGGTGCAGAATCTCTGGCGCTTTTGCCTTCGTCCTTTGTATGCCCGGGAGCCCTGTCGGCCGCGCTGTTCTCGCTGCCGCCTCCCTTGCCATTGCCGTTTTCATCGCCGTTACCGCCAAAGGCGGGTGCGGCCACACTCGCGCAGGCGAGAACTGTGGCGGCTAAAGTCGCGGCTATTCTTTTCATGTTCGCATCCTTTCATGTCTTCGTGGATTAGAATGGAGGATCGCGTCCGGCAGTTTCTGCAATTCGGCGTAGCAGCGGTTGTTCCGTTCGCAACAGCCGGTCAGACCATTGCCTTTTCGTCTGGGGCTTTGGTCTCATAAGAGAAGGTCCGATCGGCCGTTGCGCGAAGGGTGCGCGCACCGATGGTGACCGCTTCAGTCCCTTCTGGTCTGGTTGCGGAAACTAGGACCTTGGTCCTGGGCGAAAGTCTGATCTCATCGAGAGAAAGGTCTTAAGAGCGCCGGTCGCGGCAGGCTTGGCTTGACGATCTGGCGGGGCGTGAGCAAGGTTAAGCTCAAGATCTTGCGTGCATTCGCGAGAGTTGGATTTTTGTCGAGATCACGTTGAGCTTGCGCCAATGACGTTCCACAGGAAGACGAAAACGACGCGGCGGAAGACCATCGCGGTCCTGTTCGCTGCGTCGATCGGCTTCGTCGCGCTTCCCTACAAAGCGACCATTTCAGGCTCGACGCTTGAGGTCGAGCCGCAGGCCGCCCTGGCCAAGAATGAGGGCAACGGAAATGGCGGCGGGCGCGGCAATGGCGGCGGCAGCGGCCGGGGAGGCGGCAACGAAGGCGGCAGCGGCAAAGGCCGCGACAGTTCAAGCGGGAGCCGGGCGGGCGGCAGTTCGGGCGGGGCGAGCGCGCGAGGCGCAAGCGTCGGAAACCGCGGTTCGGCTTTGAGAGTGCGCCACGCCAAAGGAATAAGCGAAGAGATCAAAGACGGGCGTTACATCATGAAAGATGCCCACGGCCGCACGATCGTCAACCGTCGCGCGACAAAGGATGATCAGGAACGCCTGTTGTCCTTCATTGACTAGCGCCTTTCCGGGTTAAAGCGGGCTCTAGGCCACGCTCCTCATCCCGTGCCAAGCGGGCGGTCAATCGCGTCGCGCAGCACCATCGCGGCCTCCGTCCGGTTGGCGACGTCGAGCTTCGCCATGATCTGCGTCATATGGTGCTTGACGGTCTTTTCGTGCAGGTTGAGCTGCCTTGCGACCTGCTTGTTGCTCATGCCGGAGGCGACGAGATTGAGGACCTCCTTCTCGCGGATGGTCAGGTCGCTGATCAGGTCGGACTTGCGCGCAGGCTCGGATGCGCGGCTGGTCAGGAGCTTGGCCGAGAGCGTCGGTGCCACGTAGCTTTCGCCAGATGCGACGGTCCGGATGATATCCGCCAGAGCTCTCGACCCGACGCCCTTCAGGACATAGCCCTTGGCGCCACTCTGCAGAGCGGTCGTAACATCGTCACCGGCCTCCGACACCGTGAGCATGACGATCTTCTGCGACGGTGCGATCTCCAGGATAAGCGGGACGGCGGCCAATCCCCCACCCGGCATGGAAATATCGAGAAGCATCACGTCGGGGCTGAGGTTTTCGGCGATCCGCAGCGCGTCCTCGTGTGAACCGCCCTCGGCAACGACTTCGAACCCCTCGATCTCCGATAGGCTCCTCGTAACACCCTCTCTGAACAGAGGGTGGTCGTCGATCACAGCAACGCGAATTGCAGCCGTCATATCTGCCCAATCTCCCTGATGTCGAGCCACATCCGGACAACGGTGCCCGGCGCGGCTGCGTTCAGTTCAAATGTTCCCCCGAGACTCTCCACGCGTTCCCTCAGGCCGGCAAGCCCGAGGCTCGTGGAATTTATTTCATTGGGATTGAAGCCAGGCCCCCCATCCTTCACCTCTATCCGGATCCTTTCGCCGTCAAAGCTCTGGATGACGCGCTGGTCGATGCCGCCACCGTGGCGATATGCATTGTTGAGCGCTTCCTGCACGAAGCGGTATATGCATATTTTCGCAGACGGGGAAAGCCCGCCTGGCGGGTCGGAGAGCGATAGATCTACAGCCGAACCGGTCCGTTGCCTGTGCGCCTGAACGCAGCGCTCGAGGATCTCGGGCAGACTGGCGGTTTCGATCTGCGGCAGCACCAGGCCGTTGCACAGGGTCCTGATTTCATGCATCGCCTCGTCGAGACTCGCCTTGATCGCGGCAAGCTCGCGGTCGCGTTTCTCGTTCGGAGTGGAAGGGCTCATCAACATATCGCTGTCCAGGCGCAGCGAGGCGAAGGCCAGCAGCTGTGCCGGACCGTCATGGAGATCCGCTCCGATGCGCCGCAGCAGCTTCTCGTTCAGCGCCGTTGCTCGCTGGGAGGCCTGTTGCAGGCGTCCGCGCAGGATCTCGTTCTGAGACAGGAGTGCGGAGAGCTCGTCGACGCGCTGCTTGAGTGCCGTACGTTGGTTCTCGATGGTTTTGCTTCCCCGCATGACGATTGCCGAAAGCATGATGAAAAAGGCGAGCGTAAAGCCCGCGACGGCGAGCCACGTGAGGAACCGCGCCCGGCGCAAGCTGAGCTGGAAATCGTGGGCCACTTCGTGGAACTCGGAAACGGCGACGACCTCGCCGGACCAGGGCTGCAGCACGGGGTTGTAAATTGCGAGGAACGGCTTGTCTGCCGACCGGCCGGTCTCATCCCGAAAGCCGTCCTGTGACTGCAATTGAGCCACCATTTTGCCGGACAACGCCGTCTGAAGCTCAGGGCTGAGCGTAAAACGCTGTCCGACAATGTTCCCCTCATTCGAATAGAGCACGGTTCCGTCGGCGCGCCAGAGGCGGAATTCCAGCAAGCGATTTCCGAGCGCGCCATGGCCCAGGGTCTCGTCGAGCGCCCGCGCAACTGTATCGTCGAGAACTTCGGTGGTCTGCATGTCAGGCAGGAGGGGCGCAATGACGCTGTCGACGTAGAGCGCGGTCGTCGCTGCAGAATTTCGCGTGACGGCCTCCTCAATGAGGCTGGTGACGAAGGCGCCGACCACGAGCATCGCCGCAGTCGCGACGATGCCGCCGGCCAGCAGGAACTGCTTCGCCAGCGCTTGCTCATTCCAGCCTGTGATCAGGTCCTTGGTGCGCACTACAAATACTCGGGATCGCCCGCTCGATTCGCTGGCGGCACTGAGGTTCAGTCGAAGGCGTAAACTATCGCCGTCAGTAATGGGGTCAATGGCGTGGCATTTCCTGCGTGGTGGATCGGACTTTTTCTGGACGCGCGATTCGACCTAAGTCCTATCCGTTAACTCAATGGTCCGAACGCCATGGCGCCTTGGAACTCCGCAAGCTACCGTGGCGCTCAACAAATTTGCCGGTGCCTCCACGGCGAGGCACGTGATTCCTAAGAGGAGGTCTGCATGCCAGTTTCCAAGAAGATCGGACGTAGCGTCGTCGCGTTGGCCATTGCGCTTGCTCCCGTGGCAAGCGTCACCTTCGGCACTGCGGAGGTTGCTTTTGCCAAGGGGGGCAATGGCGGCGGCAACGGCGGTGGTAACGGTGGCGGTCATGGCAACGGCGGCGGAAACGGCAATGGAGGGGGCCACGGCAAGGGCCATTCCCAAAGCGGCAAGCAGGATAAGGCCAGCAAGAGCAATCGAGGCGGCGGCGATCTCCTGAAATCCCTTTTCACCCGCGGCACCAACACCAAAAAGACGATCAAGTCGGCGAAGGCCCCGAAGACCGGAAGTGTCGCCGCGGTCAAACCTAAGAGCGCTGATGCCGGCACCGCCGGGCTGAGTTCGCTGAACAGGAATTATCACGCTTACCTCAACTCCAGCGATCCGCGCATGGCGGCGATCTCGGCCTATGCAATCGCCTATGCCGAGTTCGAGGCCGAGTTCGGCCCCGACGCCGTACCGACCGATCCGGCGCTCAGCGACGAAGCACTCCGGGAAGCGCTGGAAAGTTTCACCAAGGGAGGCGCCGTGACCGACGAGGCACTTCTCGAAGCCAAGGACATTCTTGGCGTCGGACCGGCAGTAGGCAAGATCGACCAGATACGCGAGACGCTTCCCGAACCGACCGACACCGAGCTCGAAGTGTCGGAGTGATCCTGAGCACAATTCGCCAACCACGGCAGCCGTCGGTGGTTCTGAACGAAAGAGTGCGACTTGATAGACGTTGAGAAACTCGACCTTGCACGCGGGGCCCGGCAGGCGAAACACGGACGGATCGGGTTTTCCCTGCAGCAGATCAACGCCGTCGACGATCATGCCGAGGTCCTTTATTCGGAGTGCCTCGGCAGGCTCATCGAGCCGGACGGCACGATCCGAACCAGCGAAGAGCTCCTGGCCATCCCCGGGGCTTCGGGGATCGCTCCGGATTTGGACCGGCATCTCTTTGAGCTGGCGCTGGAATGGCTGCCAAGTCATCCGTCGCATGCGCTGGGCTGCAAGATCTCGGCTGCGACACTAGCCGATCAACGAACCTCAGCGGCCTTATACGACCTGCTGTTGAAGCACAGCGCAGTGGCGCGGCGCATGGTGCTCGAAGTGACGGGCAGCCTTGCGGCGAATGCGCATTCGGCCGCCCTGCTCAAGGGCGCTCGCGCGCTGGGATACAGGATTGCCATGGAAGCGTTCGGACCCGGCCACGCGACCGCTTGCTCCCTCTTATCCACGCCCGTCGACATCGTTAAGATCGACGGGTCGATGGCACTACATGGCGCGGCCAAGCTCGGTCCCGTCGTCGCGCGCGCATCCCGCGCGGCACCGGTCGTGGTGATCGAGGGCATCGAAACATACGCGCAGCTGGAAGCAGCAAAGGTCGCCGGAGCCACTCATCTGCAGGGGTTTCTTTTGTCCGAGCCAACCCTGCCGCCCGTCTTCTCCCAACGCTTCACCTCATTCGCAGAAGGCAGGGATCTGCGAAGAGAGCGTCACTCGGACCGCCGGTTGCAGCGTTCCGTGGTTTCGGTGCAAGCTCAAGGGCTTTGCGCCGCTCATCTCGATCTAGGAAAATAGCCGCATCGCCTGAACGATCGTGCGTCATTCCAGCATCCTTTCTGCAGCGCCTCCGAAGCCGCTGAATCAAAAACAGCGTGTATAATTCTGCGCCTTTGTCGGATGCCGACATGCCTAACTGTGCCAATCCCGACGAATAGCTCGCTGAGCAACCAAAACGTGTAGGACCTTAGTCTTATACTCGAAGCCAAAGGTCCCAGGCTCGTTGCCAACGGATCCCAGGATGCATATTGTCCGGTCAGCGCCGAGGGGGCAACGGCGAGGATGAACCGAGGTCTGGAGTCCCCAATGGTATTCTCGTTCACTGAAAGAAAAGGTCGCGTTTCCGACTTCGCCTTTCGACTGCTCACCAGCCCGTTCACGTTCGGAGTCTACATTGCCTTTGCGGTGGCAATTGCTTTTCTCGCGAGTGCGCAGACAGGCATTCCGGCTTACGTGCTCGTGCCCGTTTGCTTCATGGCGGTAACCCTTCTCGATCCGCCGGCGAGGCTGATGAAAGTTCGAGAGCGCCGGCACGGCCCGGTTGCGACCAGGCGGCTGCGGCGATTGTCAGCTGCCAACAATAATCGCCCGGGCGAGCTTGCGAAAAGAGGCACGCGGGCAAGAGATCGCCGTCGCTGACCGGTCCGCGCGAACCCCGGAGCCACGCCCCGTCCGTCCCTTTCCGGGCAAGCTCCGGGGTTTTTTCTGGTCCCTACTCCATGACGCGCAAACACCGGACGCTGCATCGCGGCTACCGCTTACCGTAAGCGCTTGCCACTCTCGTCGAAGACCAGAGCGCAGGCCGGATCGAAGCGAGCGACGATGCTGTCACCGGATTTGAGGCCGCGTCCATTCTTCGTTTCGATCACGACGACTTCGCCATTGCCGTGGCGGGCATAGGCGAAGGTCTCGCCGCCGAGATGCTCGAGCATGTCGACGGTGAGATCGAGGCTGGCCGGCCCCTGTTCATTGAAATGCTCGGGACGGATGCCTATCGTCACCGTGGTTCCCGGCACGGCTCCGGCGAGGCTCACCGGAATGGTCGCCTCGCCATAGTCCGGCAGCCGTACATGAAGCTGCTCGTGGGCGTTCTCGATCACTCCTTTGAGGAAGTTCATCTTCGGCGAACCGATGAAGCCGGCAACGAAGAGATTGGCCGGATCGTCATAGAGCTCGAGCGGCGAGCCGATCTGTTCGACGACGCCGGCCCGCAAGACGACGATCTTGTCCGCCAGCGTCATCGCCTCGACCTGGTCGTGGGTCACGTAGACGATGGTGGCGGCAAGCTGCTTATGCAGCCGGGCGATCTCGATGCGCATGTGCACGCGCAGTTCCGCATCGAGGTTCGACAGCGGCTCGTCGAAGAGGAAGATCTTCGGGTGGCGGACGATCGCGCGGCCGATCGCCACGCGCTGGCGCTGCCCGCCGGAAAGCTGCTTCGGCTTCCGGTCGAGCAGCGCTCCGAGTTCGAGGATGTTGGCGGCTTCCGTCACCCGCTTCTCGATCTCGGGCTTGGGGACACCGGCAAAGCGCAGGGCAAAGCCCATGTTCTCCCGCACCGTCATGTGCGGATAGAGCGCATAGGATTGGAAGACCATGGCGATGCCGCGCCTGGAGGGATCGACATCGTTCATCCGGAGATCGTCGATCGTGAGGTCGCCGGAAGTGATTTCCTCGAGGCCGGCGATCATCCGGAGCAGGGTCGACTTACCGCAGCCGGACGGCCCGACGAAAACCACGAACTCGCCCGATTTGATGTCGAGATCGACTCCCTTGATAACTTCCAGGCCGCCATAGGACTTGCGGACGTCGGTGAGTTGCAATTCGCTCATGCCGTTACCGCTCCTTCGGAAACGGCGGAAAGCTTGAGCCTCGTCGTCCCGAGGCGCGAAGAGGCCACGGAGACGAGAATGTCACCGGCAGTGCCGGTCGATTCCAGCCAGAAGCCTGTCGAACCACCTTGGAAGACGAGGCGCGAAGGCCCGATGAGGCGCGCCGGCCCCTGGACTGTGACATCGACGGCCTCATTGAGGAAGGGCAGCATATTGCCGACCTGGTCGAGCGCGCGGACGATAACGCGCACGCTGTCCCGCCCCTCGGCGCGGATCGAGCCGCTGTCGGCCTCGAGTTTCAGCGTCATCGGCACGGGATCGGCGACCATTCGCAGGTTGGCAACCGGCTTGCCGGCGATGAAGCCGGTGAATTCCGCACTCTCCCACTTCATGCCCCAGACGCCGAGCTCGTCCTTGGTGAAGTGGCGGTGGTCGATGACGATGGGCGGATGCGGCAGGTGCGGGAAGTTCTCGCGGTCCGGGCCGACGCGTTTCGTGAGCGAGCCGTATTTCAGCTCGACCTCGTCGCAGTTGGTGAGCACGATCAAGGGCAGCACGCCGCCGATGTTGCGCTCGCCGCGCGCCCAGAAGGTGACAGGCTTCATCACCACTTCTTCCGATGGGTCGCACTGGCTGGCATAGACGTAAGCGGCGAATTTCGGTTCACGGAACATGTCCATCACGCCGTGGTAGCAGATCCGGTCGCCGGAGCCGAAATCCTTGTGGGTGTTGTAGTCGAACATGCACCAGCCGATCGCGCCGGAAATGCTCGGGTCGCCATGGGCGGCGTTGAGCACCTCGAGATGCCGCCTTACATGCTCGGCTTGCCGCTGCTCCTGGTCGTAGATCTTCGTCGGATACATGTGGCCGCCGAATTCGGTGATGAGGTAGGGCACCTTGCGGGAAAGCCCGGTGCATTCCTGCTGAGCGCGAAGCGGCGTGCGTGGACGGTTCGAGCCGGGCAGCTCTTCATTGCCGAGGATGAAGTCGTTCATTGTATAGACGTCTTCAAGGAATTCGCTCTCGGTTATGTAGCGCACGCCGCCCGTCTGCCGGGTCGGGTCGAGCTCGCGGGCCAGGCGGTTGGTCTCGACGTAGAAGTCGTGCGAGTCCTGCGATTCATTGATGCGCACGCCCCAGATGACGATCGCGGGGTGATTCCAGTCGCGCTCGATCATGCGCCGGACGTTCCGGATCGCTTCCTGTTTCCATTCCTCTCCGCCGATATGCTGCCAGCCGGGGATTTCCTCGAAGACGAGCAGGCCGATGCGGTCGCAATGGTCGAGGAACCATTTCGACTGCGGATAATGCGACGTGCGAACGAGATTGCAGTGAAGCGTATGCTTCAGGATCTCCGCATCGCGCTCCTGCGCCGTGCGTCCCATGGCATAGCCGACATAAGGGAATGCCTGGTGCCGGTTGAGGCCGCGTATCTTGAGCGGGCGGCCATTGAGGCGGAAGCCTTCCTCAGTGAATTCCGCGGTGCGGAAGCCGAAATGCGAGCTGCAGATGTCGCGGCCCCGGTCGGTCCGGAGCTGGACTTCCATCTGGTAGAGCACCGGATTGTCGATATCCCAGAGCGCGATGCCCTTAAGACCGGTCATCTCGAGGGTGACGCTTTCGCCGCGGGTCTCGCCGATTGCCTCGGCGATCAGCTCGCCATCCGCGTTTCTGAGGAGCGCCGTTACGGTGCCGGTAACGGCAAGGCCCTGCGGATTGGCGAGATCGCAGCGGACGGAAACGGCCTTGGTGTCGCTCAGCACGTCGCGCGTTTCGATCTTGAGATTGCCGATCGACACTGGGTCGGCGATCTTCAGCCAGACGTCGCGATAGATGCCGGCATAGGTAAGATAGTCGATGCGGCCGCCGAAGGGCGGGATTTCCGGATTTTCGCTGCCGTCGATCTTGACCGTGATCAGATTGTCGCCCTGGCGAAGCTTGCCGGTAAGGCGCGCCTCGAAGGGCGTGTAGCCATCCCTATGGGCGACGATCTCCTCGCCGTTGAGATAAACGACGGCATCGGCCATCGCCGCATCGAAGACGAGCGAGATCTCGCGGCCCTGAAATTCGGGGCTCCAGGCGATGACCTTCTGGTAGGTGAAGGCGCGCTGGTAACACGTCTCGTCGAAATAGTTGAAGGGCAGCTCGACGGCGTTGTGCGGCAGGCTTACCGGCTGTCCGCTCCCGAGCGTCGCGGCATCGGCGAAGCCTTCGGAAAAGACCCATGAATCGTTGAAGGAAGTAACAGAGCGCATCATCGTTCCTATTTGACTGAGCCCAGCATGCCCTGGACGAACTGGCGTTGCATGAAGAAGAAGACGGCGAGCGTCGGGAGCGTCGCAAGAATGGTGCCGACCATCACCACGCCGTAGTCGGGGTAATAGGCGGAGGCGAGCGACGAGATGACCAGCGTGATCGTCTTGGTCTCGTTCGACTGCAGGACGATCAGCGGCCAGAGATAGTTGTTCCAGGCGGTCATGAAGACGATGATGAAGGCCGCCGCATAGGTCGAGCGCATCACCGGCACATAGATATAAAGAAAGATCTGCCACTCCTTGAGGCCGTCGACCTTCGCCGCGTCGCGCAATTCGGACGGGAAAGCCTTGGTGCTCTGGCGGAAGTAGAAGACGATGAAGGCCGAGCCGATCGTCGGCAGCACCACGGCGATATGCGTATTGATGAGTCCCGCCTTGCCCATCATGATGAAGAGCGGGATCATCAACGCCGCAAACGGGATCATCAGCGTCAAGAGCATGGCGCGGTAGAGGCCGTCGCGCCGGCGCGAGCGGAACATCTCGAAGCCGTAACCCGCGAGCGAAGAGACGGCGAGGGTAAGCAGGGTCGCCAGGATCGCGATCTTCGCCGAATTCCAGAAGACGAGCGGCACATTCACCTGGGTGAAGAACTTGGCGACGTTGACTGCGAGTGTCTCGCCGGGCGCGAGCCTGCCCTTGATGATATCGATCGAGGAATTGGTCGCGCCGAGCACCATCCAGATAAAGGGGAAGACGGAGAGGAAGGCCATCAGCCCGACGAAGCCATAGGTCAGGACAGCCGATGCGGCGCGTGCGGGGTTTTTCATCGGTCGCGCTCCCTTGCCAGATAGAACTGCAGGACGGCAAGCAATGCGACGAGCACGACGATGACGTAGGAGACCGTCGCCGCATAGCCGAAATTCGGCATGAAGCGGAAGGTGAGATTGTAGATATAGAGCGAAAGCGTCAGCGTCGCGTTGGAAGGTCCGCCCTTGCCTTCGGTCAGGTTATAGACCTCGTCGAAGAGCTGCAGCGTGCCGATCGTCGAAATCACCGTCGTGAACAGGATGACCGGCTTCAGAAGCGGAATGGTGATGTGGGTGAAGCGGGCCCAGGCCGGCACGCCGTCGATGCGCGCCACCTCGTAGATCGACCTGTCGATGTTCTGCATCGCCGCAAGGTAGAAGATCATGTTGTAGCCGGTCCAACGCCAGGTGATCGCGATGATGACGAGGGTCTTCGCCCAGAAGGGGTGGGTGAGCCACGGGATGGGCGAGGCAATGAGGCCGATCGCCTGCAGCGTCGAATTGACGATGCCGTCGGGCGCGAACATCCCCTTGAACAGCACGGAATAGGCGACGAGCGAGGTGACGCAGGGCAAGAAGATCGCGGTGCGGAAGAGGCCCCGGCCGACGAGCCGCGGGTTGTTGAGGAGCGACGCCAGGACCAGCGCCAGCAGGATCATGATCGGCACCTGCACGACGAAATAGGTCATCGTGTTGGTCAGCGCCTTGATGAAGACCGGGTCGTTCCAGAGGCGGACGATGTTGGCGAAGCCGGCGAATTTCATCATCATCCCGCGGCCGGACTGGAAGGACATCCAGAGCGACCAGAGGATCGGATAGACCATGAACAGTGCGATCAGACCGAGGGCCGGCGCGACGAACAGCCAGCCATTGACATCATAATATCGGCCGATGCCGCCGCGGCGTGCGAGAACCATCGTCAACCTCAAGCAACAGGGACGGATGGCCGTGGCGGCAAACGCCACGGCACGTTTGATGGACAGCTTTTCGTTACTGGATCTGACCGCTGATTTCGGCGTCGATCGCTTTCAGCACCTCATCGACCGGCGTTCCCTGGGTGAGCGCCGGCAGCTGGGCCGTGACCGCGAGATCCGCCTCGTTGGTGAAGATGCCGTAATTCACCGCCGGCACCTTCGCCAGCCAGTCTGAGAAGTTCTGCCAGACCTTCTGGCCGCCGAAGAACCGGTCGGCGGCTTCGTAGGCTGCGCCGCCGCGGGCGGCAAGCAGCGACCCGACGGCGCCGCGCTCCTGCAGGATCGTCTGGTAGAAGTCGATGTCCTTGCCATAGATCTCGTTGAGGAAGTCGATCGCCTCGGCCTTTTCCTCTGAGCTTTCGAGCACGTACCAGCTCGAGCCGCCGAGATTGGAGGCATGGGTGGCGCCTTCGATGGAAAGCGCCGGGATCGGCGCCACGCCCCATTTGCCGGCCTGGTCGGGCTGCGCCTTGACGGTGCCGGTGATCCAGACACCGGTCACGACCGAGGCGACATCGCCGGAGGTGAAGGTGCCGACCCAGTCCGACCAGCCGTTCGCCGGCTTGTAGATATTGGCGGACATGATCTTGCCGACCGTTTCGAGTGCCGCCTTCAGTGCCGGATTGCCGGTGATGTTGGGCTTGCCCTCCTTGTCGAAATACCATTGGCCGGCCGACTGCATCATGATGCGGACGATGCCGGCGTCGTTCGGGTCGAGGCCCATCATCTTCTTGCCGGTCTTCGCCTCGACTTGCTGCCCAATCTCGATGAAGCGGTCCCAGGTGATGTTCTGCATGTCGTCCGGCTTGAAGCCGGCCTGCTCGAGATAGTCCTTGCGGTAGTAGAGACCGGTGACGCCGGAATCGAAGGGCATGCCATAGACCTGACCCTCGAGGGTCATCAACTCGACCTTGTAGGGAGCGAAGCCGGAATGATCGACGGTGCCGGAAAGTGGCGCGAAGGCGCCGGGAAAGGATTGGAGGTATTTCTGCGCGCCGTAGTCCTCGATGAGCACGATGTTCGGGAGCGCGTCGGCCGTACCGGAAGCGAGACCCGTCTGCAGCTTCTGTTCGACGTCGGTCTTGGCGAAATCGACGACGTTGAAAGTGACATCGGGATGCGCCTTCGTATAGCGGGCGCCGGCCTCCTTCATAATGGCGACGTTAAAATTCGGATCCCAGCACCAGATGGTGATTTCCTTGGCTTCCGCGGCGGTGACCGCCAAGAAGCTCGCACTCGCCAAGGCAAGGCCGGCGATCCGCGGCAGGTGGGTGCGCACCAGTTTGTCCATGCTTTCCTCCCAAAAGCTCGTTCCTTCAAGACGGTCCTCGCCGTCTCGGGATCGGAGTATTTCCCAAAATTTCGGGGGACGCAATATTTTCAGTAAATTTTTACTTCCTTGTCCGCGATTGAAAGCGGTTGTCCGTTTGGCTGAGGCGTGCTGCCGCGCCAGACGATCTCGGTTCCGAGGATCACCTTCTTGACGACTTCGCGCCCGGAAAGGCGCTCGAGCAGGAGGTCGACGGCGGTCTCGCCGATTAGTTCGGCGGGAATTTTCACGGTGGAAAGCGGCGGGGCCAGGAACTGCGCAACGGGGATGTCGTTGAAGCTTGCGACCGCCACGTCCTCGGGAACTTTGAGGCCCATCTCGTGAATCGCCCGGTAGGCGCCGAGCGCCAGGTTGTCGTTGCAGGTGATCAGGACCTTCGGTCGATCGGACTTCGACAGCATTGCCGTGGCAAGCCGGTAGCCGCTGTCGGGCGTCATCCTCTCGACCATGCACAGATCCGGACGGTAAAGTCCGGCCTTCGTCATCCAGTCGATGAATGCGCGGCAGCGGCGCTCCGAGTGGATATTGTCCGGTCCGTAAAAGGGATCGATCCAGCCGATGAAGCCCATGTCGCGGTAGCCCATGGCGTGCACGGCCTCCAGGAGGCGGATCATCGCCAGCCCGACATCGCTCAGCACGCTGTCATCCGCATCTCCGGCCGGTGCGTAATCGGCAAAGACCAGGTGGCGGCTGTGACGGCGCAGCCAGTCAAGCTCGTCCCCATAATAATGGCCGACGGCAACCACGCCCGAGGCGCCCTCCAGGATCGTCGCTTCCGGTGCGCTTCCGGTGAGGAACACCTTGACGACCTCGCTCTTCAAAGCCTGGCAGCGGCTTTCGATGCCAAGCCTGACGCCGACATAGTAGGGATCGGCGAGTTCCTGGGCCGGCTCCAGGAAATGCACAAGCGCGACCTTGAGCCCGGTGCCTGCGCCTTGAGCCGCGGCACGGCTGCGGTTGCGCGGGGTCGCATAATTCAGCGCCTCTGCGGTTTCGATGATCGCCTGGCGTTTTCTGGTCGAGATCGAAAGCGTCGGATCATAGTTGAGGACACGCGAGACGGTCGCCGACGAGACGCCGACTGCCGCTGCGATTTCCTTGATTGTCACCATTCCTGCGTTCCCGCCTGCAAGCTCGCCTGCATTGTCTTTTTCGTTTAGTAAAATTTTATTGCAGCTTTTTCAATCACAGGCCGCCGCCAAGGTGGTGACGGATTCACTCGGCCTGTGTCCGTTTGCGGCGACGCTTGCATACATGCCGGTCGTGCGGAACTCGGTCGGGCTCGCGCCGAAGACGCGGCGAAAGACCTTGGCGAAGTAGTTGGGATCTTCGAATCCCGACATGATCGCGACTTCCTTTACCGGCAGGTCCGCGGTTTTGGTCAGGAGCTTCACCGCCCGTTGCAGCCGCTTCTGCAGCACAAATTCCGCCGGAGGCATGCCTTCACTCGCGGCGAAGATGCGGGAGAAATGGGCGCGGCTCAGGCCCGAGACACCGGCCAGTTCCTCGACGGGCAAGGGTTTTTCCAGATTTGCAAGGATGTGGTCGATGACATGCTGCATGCGTCGATATTCCTCGCTGAGAACCGGATGCGAACCGAAGACGTCGTCATAAAGCGCCATCGCCGCCTCGTAAGCGATCGCCGAAGCGCGGCCCGGGGTCTCGCCGCCGCTGATCAGCCGCAGGCTGCAGTCGGCGAGATGCTCGATGGTTTCCGGCTGCAGCTTCAGGATTGGACCGGTGACGGCGAGAATGGCACGGTGAATGCGCAGCGCCTCCTCGCCGTTCATCGAGATCCAGAAGAATTCCCAGCGACCGTCTTCCTCGAGCCAATAGCGATGATTGTGGGGCACGAGGAGAAGCAACGTGTCGCCCGCCCGAATGCGATAGCTGCGGTTTTCGTAACGCAAGTTTCCGGCGCCGCCGATCGTGTGTTGCAGCACGGTAAATGGCGTCTGGCCGCGCTTTCGCCCGTCCCAGTCGTAACTTGAATCGGTCCTGATCTCGTAGCCCGTGCTCGTCGGCATGGTGTGCAGGCTCTGCCGTCCCCGGGGCAGCGAAACGGTCCGCATCACCGGTCCCCGATCGATCAATTGCTGCAGCACAGAATTACCCATGAAAGCACAATCCCTCTCTAGCGATGGGTCGGATTATACACATAATGGCCACAGATCGCGCAAGTCACTCGGCTAACCGGCGTCGGGAGCATGGTTTTTGGTGGCGGAGGTCCGCCGTCGGCGGTCGGATCAGTCAGATGAACTGATTTTACCCTTTTTGCGCGAAGATCGCAGTTCGCGAGGAGGAATTGAACAAAAATGGCCAGCTTCAAGATTGCCATCATCGGCGCCGGCAGCGTCGGATTCACCAAGAAGCTTTTCACCGATATCCTGTCCGTTCCGGAGCTCCGGGACGTTGAGTTCGCTCTGACGGATATCAGCGAGCACAATCTCGGCATGATCAAGACGATCCTCGACCGGATCGTCGAGGCGAACAGGCTGCCGACGCGCGTGACGGCGACCACCGACCGTCGCAAGGCTCTCGACGGCGCGCGCTACATCATCAGCTGCGTGCGGGTCGGCGGCCTTGAAGCCTATGCGGACGACATCCGCATCCCGCTGAAATACGGCGTTGACCAATGCGTCGGCGATACGATCTGCGCCGGCGGCATTCTTTATGGCCAGCGCAACATTCCGGTGATCCTCGATTTCTGCAAGGACATCCGCGAGGTCGCGGAACCCGGCGCCAAGTTCCTGAACTATGCCAACCCCATGGCGATGAACACCTGGGCGGCAATCGAATATGGCAAGGTCAATACCATCGGTCTCTGCCATGGCGTCCAGCACGGCGCCGCGCAGATCGCCGAGATCCTTGGCGCCAGGGATGGCGAGTTCGACTATGTCTGCTCCGGCATCAACCACCAGACCTGGTTCATCGACGTGCGCGTGAATGGCCGCAAGATTGGCAAGGACGAGCTCGTTGCAGCCTTCGAGGCCCATCCGGTTTTTTCGAAGCAGGAGAAGCTCCGGATCGACGTGTTGAAGCGCTTCGGCGTATACTCGACCGAAAGCAACGGTCATCTTTCCGAATACCTGCCCTGGTACCGCAAGCGTCCGGACGAGATCACCAGATGGATCGACATGTCGGACTGGATCCACGGCGAGACCGGGGGTTACCTGCGCTATTCGACCGAGACTCGAAACTGGTTCGAGACGGAATATCCGCGCTTCCTGGAGGAGGCCCGCAAGCCGCTCGACACGATCAAACGCTCGAACGAACATGCGAGTCACATCCTCGAGGCGCTGGAGACAGGGCGCGTCTATCGTGGCCATTTCAACGTGAAGAACAACGGCGTCATCACCAACCTGCCGGCGGACGCGATCATCGAATCGCCCGGCTTCGTCGACCGCTTCGGCATAAACATGGTCTCCGGCATCACCCTGCCGGAAGCCTGCGCCGCCACCTGCCTCTCGTCGGTCAATGTCCAGCGCATGTCGGTGCATGCGGCGATTAGCGGCGACATCGATCTCCTGAAGCTCGCCGTGCTGCACGACCCGCTGGTCGGCGCCATCTGCACGCCCGAGGAGGTCTGGCAGATGGTCGACGAGATGGTGGTCGCGCAAGCACAATGGCTGCCGCAATATGCGCATGCGGTCGAGGCGGCGAAGGAGCGGCTGAGCAACTCGACAGTCAGGACCCGCGAGTGGAAGGGTGCCGCGCGGCGCGACGTGCGCTCGATCGAGGAGATCCGCGCGGAAAAGGAAGCGGCAAAACTGCGTGCCGCCGGGTAGGTCGTCGTGCGGAGAGCGGCGATACCCCCTCTGGCCTGCCGGCCATCTCCCCCACAAGGGGGGAGAATTGATGCGGGCACCCGCTGCGCTCCATCGGAAGGTTGCGCTGCGCCTGCAGGAGCGTGTCAGTCGGAGTGACGGGCGAGCCGCTTGTTTTCTCCCCCCTTGTGGGGGAGATGGCCGGCAGGCCAGAGGGGGCGAACCGCCCGTGCGCGCATTGAAATCACGGCGCCAACGGCATCTGCGCGAGGAGACGCGGGGATGCCCGTGACGCAAGGAGGAGTGCCACCCGACCCGGTGTGGCGAATTGAGGAGGGAGAACCTGAGCCAATGAAAACGCATCGACTGAAAACAACGGCAAGCCTGCTGATCGGCATTTCCGCATTTGCCGTGCAGGCCTTCGCATCCGAACCGACCGTCGTGCCCGAGCAGCCGCCGGTGCCGGCGCAGGGCAAGATCACCTATGTGCCGCGCGACTCCATTCTCGAGTTCAAGGCACTTCCGGAATACAAGGAGCCGGAATGGGTCACTGAGAAATTCGTCAAGACCGGAAAGCTGCCGCCGGTCGCCGAGCGCCTGCCCCAGGAGCCGATGGTCTTCAAGACCGGCAACATGCCGGACGGCGCCGGCGTCTATGGCGACGTCATGCGGCATGTCATCGGCGGGCGGCCGGAAGGCTGGAACTACAGCGCCGGCCAGACGCAAGGGTGGGGCGGCATCGATATCGGCATGTTCGAATGCCTGACCCGCACCGCGCCGCTCTACCAGGTGGAGGCGTCGGACGTCGAGCCCTTGCCGAACCTCGCCAAGAGCTGGGAGTGGTCCGAGGACGGGCACAAGCTCACCATGCACCTGATCGAAGGCGCGAAATGGTCGGACGGCGACCCCTTCGACGCCGACGACGTGATGTTTTATTGGGACGACAACGTCGTCGACCCGAATGTCTCGCCGCTGAACGGGGCGACCCCCGAGACCTTCGGCGAGGGCACGACCCTGAAGAAGATCGACCAGTACACGGTCGAATGGACCTTCAAGGACGCCTTCCCGCGCCAGCATCTCTATGCCATGGCCTATGGCACCTTCTGCCCAGGCCCATCGCATATCCTGAAGACCAAGCACCCGAAATATGCCGGCACGACCTACGACCAGTACAAGAACGGCTTCCCGCCGGAATACATGAACCTTCCGGTGATGGGCGCCTGGGTGCCGGTCGCCTATCGGCCTGACGACATCATCGTGCTTCGCCGCAACCCCTATTACTGGAAGGTGGACGAAGCCGGCAACCAGCTGCCCTATCTGAACGAGGTCCACTACAAGCTCTCGACCTGGGCCGACCGCGACGTGCAGGCGATCGCCGGCTCGGGTGACTTCTCGAACCTCGAGCAGCCGGAGAACTTCGTCGAATCGCTGAAGCGTGCGGCCAATGAATCCGCCCCGGCGCGGCTCGCCTTCGGTCCGCGCGTCATCGGCTACAATCTACGCATGAACTACTCGGCCAATGGCTGGGGCGAGCCGGACGAACGTGGCCAGGCGGTCCGGGAGCTCAACCGCAATCTCGACTTCCGCAAGGCCGTCACCATGGCGGTCGATCGCAAGAAGCTCGGCGAGGCGCTGGTGAAGGGGCCCTTCACGGCGATCTATCCGGGCGGACTTTCCTCCGGCACGAGCTTCTACGACCGCAACTCGACCGTCTATTACCCCTATGACCTCGAAGGCGCCAAGGCGCTTCTGGAAAAGGTCGGACTGAAGGACACGGACGGCAATGGCTTCGTGAACTTCCCCGAAGGCACTGCCGGCGGGAGCGACGTGCAGATCGTGATGCTCGTCAATTCCGATTACGGCACCGACCGCAACCTCGCGGAAGGCCTGATCGGTCAGATGGAACAGCTCGGCCTCAAGGTGGTCCTGAACGCGGTCGACGGCACCAAGCGCGACGCGACGCAATATGCGGGCAAGTTCGACTGGCTCATCCGCCGCAATGACCAGGAGCTGACCTCCGTGGTGCAGAACACCACGCAGCTCGCTCCGACCGGTCCTCGTACGAGCTGGCATCATCGGGCGCCGGAAAGTGGCCAGGTCGATCTCCTGGCGCACGAGAAAGAGCTGGTCGACATCGTCAACAAGTTCATCGCCAGCCAAGATAATGATGAGCGGGCGGAACTCATGAAGCAGTTCCAGAAGATCTCGACAACCAATGTCGATACGGTGGGCCTCACCGAATATCCGGGCGCGCTGATCATCAACAAGCGCTTCTCGAACATTCCTCCGGGCGCGCCGATCTTCATGTTCAACTGGGCGGAAGACACGATCATCCGCGAACGGGTCTTCGTTCCGGCCGACAAGCAGGGCGACTACGAACTCTATGCCGAACAGCTTCCCGGCAAGCCCGGCGAGGCCGGCCCGATCAACTGAAACTGAACCGCGCCTCCCGGCCCCAGGCCGCTGAGCCGGGGGGCGACAGCCATTTCACTCCGCGGCGATGCCGGAAGTTCCGGCGTCGCTTTCGGAAAAACGACAAAAGGAAACGGCCATGTTCAGGTTTCTGCTTGTCCGCGTCACCTCTGCCATACCGGTGCTGCTCGTCCTCAGCGTGGTGACCTTCGCCATCATCCAGGCGCCGCCCGGAGACTATAGCGACTACATCCGCTCGCAGCTTATCAACCAGGGTGGCGCTTCCTTCGAGGAGGCGGATGCGCAGGCTCAGGCCTATCGCAAGGAGCACGGTCTCGATCAGCCGCTGCCGATCCAATACGTCAATTGGGTGACGGGCATCGTGACGCGTGGCGATTTCGGCCACAGCCTTTACTACAACAAGCCTGTTGCCGACGTCGTCGGCGAACGCTTGCCGCGCACGCTGGCGCTGGCGCTCGTCTGCCATATCCTCGCTTCCGTGATCGGCATCGCCTTCGGCGTGATCGCCGCAACCCGGCAATATTCCTGGATCGACAGCCTTCTATCGACCGTTTCCTTCCTCGGCATGACGGTGCCGCGCTTCCTGATGGCGCTGATCATCGTCTATATCCTCGTCTTCCACTTCAATGTGAGCGAGATCAACAGCTTCCATTCCGCCCGCTATGGCGGCGCACCCTGGTCCTTCGACAAGTTCGTCGACCTGGTGAAGCACGTCTGGCCGGTGGTGGCGATCGCGACTTTCGGCGGGCTCGCCTACAACATGCGCGTCATGCGCGGCAATCTTCTTGATACGCTGAACGCGCAATATGTCGAAACGGCCCGCGCCAAGGGCTTGAGCGAGGGTGCCGTCGTGATGCGGCACGCGGTGCCCAACGCGCTGCACCCGCTGATCATGTATCAGGGCGTCGTGCTTCCCTACATGCTGACCGGCGAGATCGAGACAGCGATCATCTTCGCGCTGCCGACCGTCGGCCCGGCGATCGTCGGCTCCATGTGGGTGGGCGACGTCTACGTCACCGCGACCTTCATGCTGGTCCTTTCGGCGACGCTGATCGTCGGCAATATCATCGCCGACATGCTGCTCGCCGCGCTCGATCCGCGTGTCCGCATGGGAGGAGGGGCCTGACCATGACCATCGAAGCCCATAGCACCGTTCCGGTGAAGCTGCAGCCGGAAGAAAAGCATCACCACGAGAGCTATTCCGCCCTCGTCTGGCGTCGGCTGAAACGCTCCTGGACCGGTCTGCTCGGCCTGATCCTCGTCAGCCTGCTGATCCTCGTGGCGATCTTTGCCGATTTCCTGTCACCCGTCGACCCGAAGGCGACAGGGGTCGCCTTCGCGCCGCCGCAGGCGATCAGTTTCAGCGACAAGGACGGCAATTTCGTCTTCCCGCCGAGGAGCTATCCGCTGCGGGAGGGGGAAGAACTGGACCCGATCACCTTCCAGCCGCTGATCGGCCCCGACTATGACAATCCGCAGATCCTCGGCTTCTTCGTCAAGGGCGCGCCCTACAGGCTCTTCGGACTGATCCCGGCCGAGCGCCATCTCTTCGGCGCCGTCGACGGCACGCCGGTGCATGTGCTCGGCACCGACAAATTCGGCCGCGACGTGCTCTCGCGCATCCTCTACGGTTCGCGCATCTCGCTGACGATCGCACTTGTCGTGGTCTCGATCGTCACCGTGGTCGGCACGACGGTCGGCATGGTGTCGGGGTATTTCGGCGGACGCTTCGACGCCTGGGTGCAGCGTTTCGTCGAGCTGGTGCTCGCCTTCCCGCAGCTGCCGCTCTACCTGGCGCTCGCCTCGCTGATCCCGGTCACGGCGCCGACCAACGTCTTCCTCGCCTTCGTGATCATCGTGATGTCGGCGCTCGGCTGGGCGCAGATGTCGCGGGAAGTCCGCGGCAAGACGCTGGCTCTCGCCCGCATCGACTATGTGCGCGCGGCGATCGCCATTGGCGCGACCGACCGGCGCATCATTTTCCAGCACATCTTCCCGAATGTGATGAGCCACGTGATCGTCGCGGTCACCCTGTCGATCCCGCAGGTGGTTCTGCTCGAATCCTTCCTCGGCTTCCTCGGTTTCGCGGTCAAGCCGCCGCTCATCTCCTGGGGACTGATGTTGCAGGATACCGCGAACTATTCGGCGATCGGCTCCTATCCCTGGATCCTTTCGCCCGTCGCCTTCGTGCTCGTCACCGTTTTTGCCTTCAATGCGCTGGGCGACGGCCTTCGCGACGCAATCGACCCCTATTGAGGAGCACGCCGATGGTAACAGTCGAAAGCATTGCCCCGGCACCCGAGGAACGGCGGGACCGTCATTTGAAGGACGCGCGGCCGATTATCGACGCCCGCAAGGTAGCGGTCTCATTCAAGGTGGAGCAGGGCACGGTCGAAGCGGTGAAGGACGTTTCCTTCCAGCTCTATCGCGGCGAGACGGTGGCGATCGTCGGCGAGTCGGGCTCGGGCAAGTCGGTGACGGCACGCACGGTGATGGGGCTCCTTACCAAGCGCGCCACGATCGCCTCGCATTCGCGCATCGAATATGACGGCAAGGACGTCTTGAAGTTCTCGAAGCGAGAACGCCGGGCATTGCGCGGCGACCGCATTTCGATGATCTTCCAGGAGCCGATGAGCTCGCTCAATCCGGTCTATACGATCGGCAGCCAGATTATCGAGGCGATCCGGGCGCATCGCCGGATGAGCCGCCGCGCGGCCGCGGAGCGGGCGCTGGAACTTTTGCGGCACGTCCAGATCCCCGACCCGGAGGCGCGGCTCAACCAATATCCGCATCAGCTTTCCGGCGGTCAGCGCCAGCGCGTGATGATCGCCATGGCGCTCGCCAATAATCCGGACGTGCTGATCGCCGACGAGCCGACGACGGCGCTCGACGTCACCGTGCAGGCGCAGATCCTCAACCTGATCCGGAAGCTGCAGCAGGAGCTCGGCATGGCGGTGATCCTGATCACCCACGACCTCACCGTCGTGCGGCAGTTCTCCGACTACGTCTATGTGATGCAGCTCGGCGAGGTGAAGGAGCACAACACGACGGAGGCGCTCTTCGCCAATCCGCAGCATGCCTATACGCGCCGACTGCTCGCCTCGGAGCCGTCCGGACGGGCCAACCCGCTGCCGGACAACGCGCCGATCGTGCTTGACGGCCGCAATGTCCGGGTCTCCTTCATGCTGAGGAAGGGCGGCTTCTTCAAGCCGGAGCTGAAGGAGCTCGTCGCGGTCGACAGCCTGAGCCTCAATCTTCGCCGGCACGAGACGCTCGGCCTCGTCGGCGAGTCCGGTTCCGGCAAGACCACCTTTGGCCAGGCGCTGATCCGGCTGATCAACAACGATGCCGGCGAGATCTACTTCGACGGCCAGCCGATCCATGACAAGGATCGCAAGGGCATGCGGCCGCTGCGCTCGAAAATCCAGATCGTCTTTCAGGATCCCTTCGCCTCGCTCAATCCGCGCATGTCGATCGGCCAGATCATCGAGGAAGGCTTGATCGTCAACGGCATCGGCGAGAACCGCAGGGACAGGCTGGCGCGCGTTGAGGACGCGCTCGCAAGCGCCGGCATGCCGGCCAATATCCTCTCGCGCTTCCCGCACGAGTTTTCCGGCGGCCAACGGCAGCGCATCGCGATCGCCCGCGCCATCGCGCTCGAGCCGGAGTTCATCCTGCTTGACGAGCCGACCTCGGCGCTCGATCTCTCGGTGCAGGCGCAGATCATCGAGCTTCTGCGCAAGCTCCAGGACGAGCGGGGCTTGAGCTACCTCTTCATCTCCCACGACCTGAAGGTCGTGCGCGCGCTCTGCCATCGCGTGGTGGTGATGCAGCACGGCAAGATCGTCGAAGAGGGGCCGGTGAACGAAATTCTTTCAAATCCCAAGACTGCCTACACGGAGCGGCTGGTCAGGGCCGCTTTCGAAGTGGCCGCGTGACTCCCAGGAACAGAGGTATTCAATGACCAGACAACCCAAGATCACCTTCATCGGCGCCGGCTCGACCGTCTTCATGAAGAACATCATCGGCGACGTCCTGCAGCGGCCGTCGCTTTCGGCCGCCACCATCGCACTGATGGACTTGAACCCGGAGCGTCTCGCCGAAAGCGAGATCGTCGCCGGCAAGCTGGTGCGCACCCTTGGGGTGCAGGCGAAGGTGGAGACACATTCCAACCAGCGGAAGGCGCTCGAAGGGGCGGACTTCGTCGTCGTCGCCTTCCAGATCGGCGGTTATGAGCCCTGCACCGTGACCGATTTCGAAGTGCCGAAGAAATACGGGCTGCGCCAGACGATCGCCGACACGCTCGGCGTCGGCGGCATCATGCGGGGGCTTCGCACCGTGCCGCACCTGTGGAAGATCTGCGAGGACATGCTCGAGGTCTGCCCCGAGGCGATCCTCCTGCAATATGTGAATCCGATGGCGATCAACACCTGGGCGATCGCGGAGAAATACCCGACCATCAAGCAGGTCGGCCTCTGCCACTCGGTCCAGGGCACCGCCTTCGAGCTTGCGCGCGACCTCGACATTCCGCTCGACGAGATCCGCTATCGCGCCGCCGGCATCAACCACATGGCCTTCTACCTGAAGTTCGAGCATCGTCAGAAGGACGGCAGCTATCGCGACCTCTATCCGGATCTGATCCGCGGCTATCGCGAGGGGCGGTTCCCGAAGCCCAGCCACTGGAACCTGCGCTGCCCGAACAAGGTACGTTACGAGATGCTGACGCGGCTCGGCTATTTCGTCACCGAGAGCTCGGAACATTTCGCCGAATACACGCCCTATTTCATCAAGGACGGCCGTCCCGATCTCATTGAGAAATTCGGCATTCCGCTCGACGAATATCCGAAGCGCTGCATCGAGCAGATCGAGCGCTGGAAGGACCAGGCGGCCGCCTACAAGGAGGCCGAGACGATCGAGGTTGCCGAGAGCCATGAATATGCCTCGTCGATCATGAACTCGGTCTGGACCGGCGAGCCCTCGGTGATCTACGGCAACCTCAGGAACAATGGCTGCATCACCTCGCTGCCGGAGAATTGCGCCGCGGAAGTCCCCTGCCTTGTCGATGCGTCCGGCATCCAGCCGACCTATATCGGCGCACTGCCGCCGCAGCTCACGGCTCTCATCCGCACGAACATCAACGTCCAGGAGCTGACGGTCCAGGCGCTCGTCACCGAAAACCGCGAGCACCTTTATCACGCGGCGATGATGGACCCGCATACGGCCGCCGAGCTCGACCTCGACCAGATCTGGTCGCTCGTCGACGACCTGCTCGCCGCCCACCGCGACTGGATCCCGGAATGGGCCCGCGTTTCGAAGAAGGTAGCGGCCGCCTGACTTTTTCTCCCGGTCAGGCGACCAGATGGCCCCGGAACATACGTTCCGGGGCCTTTCTTGATGGGGCGCGCAGTCTGGAACCGATCTGTGTCCCGATGGTTCGGGACGGCACCTCTTTCGAAGCAGCAGATGGAGCTCCAGATGGAAAAGAAATCGGATCGTCCAAGGAACAAGGGCGAGAGCGGTACCGCCAAGAAGAACCAGCCCGGCCATGTCGGCGGCGACCAGGCGCGCAAGGCTGAGGAGTGGGGCGGTGGATCCAAGGCTTCGAAGGGCGCTGTCGGCAAGGAAGACAAGCGCAACCCGAATTCGAGCGCGAAGAGTTGAACGGGTCGCTGCCAAGAAGCCCCGCCTAGACGAACCCTTCCCAACCTCTCCCCACAAGGGGGAGGGGATTTGATGCCCGCGGCGGCCGCTGCCTTTCTCGAAGCGTTGGAACTTGCCTTACCGGGTGAACGGGGGGAGGGCGCCACCGTTTGAGCCGCTCCCCCTTGGGAGTCACGAAGCGGCGCCTACCGCCACGCGTCCGTCTTCCGAATCCACTCGCGCGTACGACCCTCCGGATCCGCATCCAGCGTGATATCCGTCACCACCGCGGCGCTGTCCGCACCATGCGCAAACACCCCTTCGATCCGCTGCGGATTGAGCCCGCCGATCGCGACGAGAGGCAGCGGGCCGATGCGCTCGCGCCAGGCGGAAAGACGCTCCAGTCCCTGCGGTGCCCACTTCATCTTCTTGAGGATCGTCGGGTAGATCGGCCCGAGCGCCACATAGACCGGGTCTGCCGCGAGCGCCGTCTCCAGTTCCGCTTCGTCATGGGTGCTGAGCCCAAGCTTCAGCCCGGCGGTGCGGATGGCGGCAAGATCGGCGTCCGCCAGATCCTCCTGCCCGAGATGGACGAAATCGCAGCCCTCCTCGATCGCGAGCTGCCAATAGTCGTTGACGATCAGCTGACAGCCGTGCGCTCCGCAAGTGGCCTTCGCGCGGCGGATCTCCGCGCGGATGGCCTCGTCGCTCGCGTCCTTGATCCTGAGCTGCACGAGCTTGACGCCGAGGGGTACGAGGCGTTCGACCCAGGCGGCGCTGTCGACGATGAGATAGAAGGGATCGAGCTTCACGAGAAGACTGCCTTTCCGATGACCGGGGTCGAAGGGATTGCCATGTCGCGCGGTTCGAGCATGCCGGCGCGGTAAGCAGCGTTGCCGGCCTCGATCGCAGCGGCGAAGGCAGCGGCCATCGATCCCGGGTCGGCGGCCCCGGCGACCGCCGTGTTGAGAAGCACGGCGTCGTAGCCGAGTTCCATCACCGCTGCCGCATGCGAAGGCCGTCCGATGCCGGCATCGACGATCAGCGGGACGCCTGGAAAATGCGCCCGCATGGCGCGCAGCGCCGGGAGATTCTGCGGGCCCATGGCGCTGCCGATCGGCGCACACCAGGGCATCAGCACCTGGCAACCGGCGTCTACAAGCCTTTCGGCGACGACGAGATCGTCGGTCGTGTAGGGGAACACCTCGAAGTCCTCGCCGGTGAGGATACGCGCCGCCTCCACGAGCCCGAAGACGTCCGGCTGCAGCGTGTCGTGATGGCCGATTATTTCGAGCTTGATCCAGTTGGTCGAAAAGACCTCGCGTGCCATCTTTGCCGTCAGCACCGCTTCCGACACGGAATGGCAGCCGGCGGTGTTCGGCAGCACCCGCACGCCGAGCTCGCGGATCAACTCGAAGAAGGCGCCGCCATTCTTGCCGCCCGCGGTCTCGCGCCTGAGCGAAACGGTGACGATTTCCGAACCGGATCGGCGCACGGCGTCGGCAAGCACCGCGGGCGAGGGGTAGCGCGCGGTGCCGAGCAGCAAGCGCGAGGTGATCCGGGTTCCATAGAGTTCAAGCATCTCAGCCTCCCTGCATGGGCGAGAGGATCTCGACCCGATCGCCGTCGGAAAGCCGGAAAGCACCACGGATCTCGCGGTGCACCAGTTCACCGTTGACCGCTGTTGCCAGCCACTCGCCCTCGTATTCTAGGGCCAGCAGCAGCTCCGACAGCGTCGCGGCGCTCATCTCCAGCATCTCGCCATTGACGATCAAGGTCATTGGATTGCCTCCTGTCGCAAAGAGGGGTTGAGCTCGGCGGCGGCCGCTTCGGCACAGAGCCGTTCCGCCACCTGCCGCGCCATGGCGGGGGCAAGCAGGAAACCGTGGCGATACATGCCGGCGATCGCGAAGCCCTCCTCGCGCTCGAGGACACGGGGCAAATTGTCGGCGAAGGCCGGACGGATGCCGACGCCCGTCTCCACCAGGCGAGCCTCGCCGAAGGCCGGATGGACGGCGTAGGCGGCGTTCAGGAGTTCCATCAACGAACGGGCGGTGATCGGCCCCTCATCATCGGTCTCGATCATGGTCGCGCCGATCATGAAGCGATGGTCCTCACGCGGCACGACATAGAGCGGGTGGCGCGGATGAAGCAGGCGGACGGGCCTCGAGAGGCTGATCTCCGACGTTTCCAGAAAGAGCATCTCGCCCCGCACGCCGCGAAGGCCGGGCGTGCTGGCGATCGCCGCCGCGCCGGTGCATTCGACCACCGCCGTGTAGCGTGTCTTGGTTGGCTCGTCGCCGCGCCCAAGATGGAATCGGACGCCTCTGCCGAGGAGCGCCGCGTAAAGGCCGGCCATTGCCTTTCGCGGATCGAGATGTGCCTCCTCGCGAAAGAAGAGCGCCCGATCGAACCGGCCCGCAAGGTCCGGTTCGAGCTCCGCGATCCTGTTGCCGCCGACCCATTCATGCCCGCGGGTGCGGGCGGCGAAGCGGTCGAGTTCCCTGCTGTCGCGTCCTGCCGCCACCACCAAAGTGCCACGCCGGATCACTTCGCCGGGGAGGGCTTGCTCCCACCAGTCGGCGGAGGACAGGCCGAGCCTCAACACCGCTTCGTCGGCCGCTTCGCGTTCGCAAAAGGGCGCGAGCATGCCGCCGGCATAAGTGGATGCACCGGCTCCGATGGTTTCCGCCGCATCGACCACTTCCACCGCGATGCCGCGGCGGTTGAGCTCGAAGGCGGCGGCGAGGCCGGCGACGCCGGCGCCCTTGATCAGGACCGTCATCTCACTCTCCCGGCCGCGTTCCTGAGGCGACCGGCATGTAGAGATCGCCGCCCTCGCGATACCTCGCGGCCATGGCTACCAACCCCTCCTTCTGCGCCTCGGCGCGGATGTCGTGGGAGATCCGCATGGAGCAGAATTTCGGACCGCACATCGAGCAGAAATGCGCGACCTTGTGCGCCTCCTTCGGCAGGGTCTCGTCGTGGAAATTGCGCGCCGTCTCCGGATCGAGCGACAGGTTGAACTGGTCCTCCCAGCGGAACTCGAAACGGGCGCGCGACAGCGCATCGTCGCGGATACGGGCCGCCGGGTGGCCTTTGGCGAGATCGGCCGCGTGCGCGGCGATCTTGTAGGTGATGACGCCGGTCTTCACGTCATTGCGGTCGGGGAGGCCCAAATGCTCCTTCGGCGTCACGTAGCAGAGCATGGCGGTGCCGAACCAGCCGATCATCGCCGCGCCGATGCCGGAGGTGATGTGATCGTAGCCGGGCGCGATGTCGGTCGTCAGCGGCCCGAGCGTGTAGAAGGGCGCCTCGCCGCAGGTCCTCAGTTGCTTGTCCATGTTCTCCTTGATCTTGTGCATCGGCACATGGCCGGGGCCCTCGATCATCACCTGGCAATCCTTCGCCCAGGCGATTTTCGTCAGCTCGCCAAGCGTTTCGAGCTCGGCAAACTGCGCCGCATCGTTGGCGTCGGCGATCGAGCCGGGGCGCAATCCATCGCCGAGCGAGAAGGAAACGTCATAGGCACGGCAGATGTCGCAGATCTCCTCGAAATGCTCGTAGAGGAAGCTCTCCCTGTGGTGATGCAGACACCATTTTGCCATGATCGAACCGCCGCGCGAGACGATGCCGGTGACGCGGTCGACAGTGAGCGGGATGTAGTGGAGCCGCACGCCGGCGTGGATCGTAAAATAGTCGACGCCCTGTTCCGCCTGTTCGATCAGCGTGTCGCGGAAGACCTCCCAGGTGAGGTCCTCGGCGATGCCGCCGACCTTCTCGAGCGCCTGATAGAGCGGCACCGTGCCGATCGGCACCGGCGAATTGCGGATGATCCATTCGCGGATATTGTGGATGTTGCGGCCGGTCGACAGGTCCATGACCGTGTCGGCGCCCCAGCGCGTCGCCCAGACCATTTTCTCGACCTCCTCGGCCATGGACGAGGTAACGGCCGAGTTGCCGATATTGGCGTTGATCTTCACCAGAAAATTCCGGCCGATGATCATCGGCTCAGATTCCGGATGGTTGATGTTGGCAGGGATGATCGCCCGGCCGCTGGCGACCTCCTGGCGGACGAATTCGGGGGTAACGAAATCGGGCACTGCGGCGCCGAAGCTCTCGCCGTCGCGTGTGAGCGCCTCTTTCGCCGCCTTGCGGCCGAGGTTTTCGCGGATGGCGACGAATTCCATTTCCGGGGTGATGATCCCGGCGCGGGCATAGGCGAGCTGGGTGACGGCCCGGCCCGGCTTGGCGCGGAGCGGCTGGTGGCGCACGGAAAATTCCGGTGTCAGTCGCTCGCCGGTGGCAAAGCCGTTATCCTCCGCCCTGACCGTGCGGCCCTCATAGCTCTCGACGTCGCCGCGCGCCGTTATCCAGTCGCGGCGAAGGCGCGGCAGACCCTGGTCGATGCTGATATTGGCGTTTTCTTTCGTATAGGGACCGGAGGAATCATAGACGGTCACCGGCGGCTCGCCGGAGGTCGGATGCAGCGCGATCTCGCGCATCGGCACGCGGATGTCCGGGTGGATCTCGCCCGGCTTATAGACCTTTTTCGATGCGGGAAGAGGTCCCTGCGTGACGGAGGGCGTCTCGGCGAGAGGCTTGAATAGATTCATCGTGAGGCTCCAAAGTTTTCGCGTTGGAGACCCAGTTCTGAAGCCGGAAGGATGAAAAGACGCGGGCACCGATGACCGTGAAGATACGGAATCCAGCCTTCGCACGTCTGCACCGTCCCTACGCCAGTATGAACTGGATCAGGTTCAACGGGTCACTGCGCGCTCTAGCAGTATCTCAGCCCCTTGCCGGGACCCCCCTGGTGAATGGCGCAATACTGACCGATATCGCCGCGGCGTCAAGACGGTTTTTTCAGGCTTCGCGATGGCATTGGCAGTGGACTGTCCTCTACTTCGCCTTCGGCTCGGTTGGAACCTGAAGGCGCCGGGGCTATTCTCTTCAGGAAACTGATCGCGATTAGTGCGTTCCGGCCGAGCCCTGCCGATAGTAGATGGGATTGGAGGAGGAGAGTCTTCTGGTAAAAGCGTTCGGGGAAAAGGCGTTGCAATGGTGGAGCCGAAAATGGTCAAAGCAGCCGCAATCGACTCCCGTCTCATCGATGCGCAGCTTCTGGGGGCTGATGTGGGCCTATTGGTTCTCCGATAGATGGCAGGAGGCTTGGGGGCTCGCAGCGCTCATTGTCGTGCTTACCGGTCTGTCGGCGATGGCAAGCGTCTGGTTTGCAGAAGCCTCCGGCGAACTCGTCGGCGCCATCGCCTTTCTGCACCATCCGCAAAATCCGACAACGCTGAGATCCATCCTCACAGCCGCGGCGACAATGGGCGGGATAGTATTGGTCCGGGGGATCGGTCTCATTGCAGTCCGCCACTTCTTGTCGACGACCCTGCACCGCAGATGGCGCGCCTGGCTTAACCAGAGATTCAACGAAGCGCTGCTTAGTCGCAATCACACGCATCTGCATCTGCAGCATGGTGCAGCCGAGGCGATGCCGTCCGGGGCGGGCGTGCCCGACAACATAGACCAGCGCATCCAGGAGTCGATCAAGGGCCTAACCGGCGGGGCCATCGGCCTCGCCATGGGCATTGCCGGCGTCACCTTGTCGCTGTTCTTCGTCGGCGGCAGGATCATCGAAACCTCGACCGAAGTCACCGGTCTGGAATTTCTCGGCAGCTATGCCAGTGCCTGCCTGACGCTTGCGGCCGTCATCGCTTACGTCCCAATCAGCACGTTCGTGGCAGCAAAGCTCGGTGCGATCCAACAGAGGCTGGATGTCAGGATGCAGGCGGCGGAAGGCAGCTACCGCCGCGAGTTGACGACGCTGCTCCACCGCAGCTTCCACATCGCGGCCTCCCGGGGGGAGGGGGCGCAGCAGCGCATCCACGACCGGCGGTACCACAATATCGACAGCACCTGGTCACGCCTCAATATCCTGACGGCCTGCTATATGGGGTTCGAGCTCGTCTACAATTTCTTCGGCCAGCGCATCGTCGCCTATGCCCCCGGCCTGCTTCCCTATGTCGAGGGCAGGATCAGCCTGCAGGGCTATGTTACCGGCGCGGAGCTTGCCAATGCCGTGATCAACGATTGCTCCTGGTTCATCCATGTCATGCCCGACATAGCGAGGCTCAGGGCAAACGCACGCCGTGTCACGGATCTCGCAAAGGCGATCGAGGACGTGCAACAGCCGCGAGCCTTCTATGCCCGCACCGGGCTGTCGGAGCTTCGACGTCTCCAGCAGCCTCCCGAGTTCGGCCTGACGGTCCGGCGCCTTGAACTGATGCATCCCGGCGCCGATCAGCCTTTCCTCATGGCCGGCCATCTGCACATGAACCCCGGCGAATGGAGCCTGGTCGTCGGCCGGTCGGGAAGCGGCAAGTCGTCCTTGCTCAAGGCGATAAACGGCTTTTGGCCCCACGGCCGCGGCATGATCCTGCTGCCGAGAAACGTGCGGACGCTCTTTGCCGCGCAGGACGTGAAGCTGCCGCCGCTGTCGCTGAAAGAACTCATATGCCTGCCGGAACCGGCTGAAGCGTACTCGAACGGCGACGTTGCCGCGGCGCTCTCGAATGCCGGTCTGTCCGAATTCGTCTCCGACCTTCTCGCGGAGGGCAGGGGCTCTGAAAGCTGGGACCGGATGCTTTCCGGCGGGCAGAGGCAGAAGCTCGTGCTGGCGCGCATTCTCCTGCAGCGCCCGGGCCTGGTTTTTCTCGACGAACCGACAAGCGCGCTCGATGTCGAGGCGACGATCGCGTTTCACCAGGCGATCAAGGACGGGTGTCCCGGGGCAACCGTGGTCAGCATCATGCATGATGCCGCGCCGCCGAAGTCCAACAAGGGCGTGGACTTCTACGACAGTGTGATCGCCATCGCCGACGGTCGGGCGAGCAAGGGTCCGCTACCGAGGATTCCAATCGGTCCCGTCGGTCCCGCTCGCATGAAGCCTCCAGTCACGGGTAAGGCCGGTTCCCTGCGGCCTGCCACCAGCGGCGGGAGCGGCGGCAGCCGACCGGAATGAGGAAGGCGGCCAACGCCAGCGGTCCTGGAGGCAAGCCCAACCGCGCCAACGGCAGTAGGTCCTGACACTGCCGTTGGCTTTACTTTGCCGGATGGATGAGCATCAGCCCCGTCGCGGGGTCGTGCGTCTTGCTGAGATGGGCCGGGGACTCCGTGAGCACGATCTCAAGCGTCGGACGGACATGCGCATCCGCGAGGTGACCCGCAATCGCACTGCCGTCGCGCCTGCCGAGCACGGCATGCATGTGGATCGCCCGGTTCCCATCGGGAGCAAGTGCCACGTCGCCATTGAGGCTCGCGACCTCGACCTGTTCACGCACGGGTATAGGGCAATATGCCTTCGCCTCCCAATCGAAATAGCGCATCTCCGCATCGCTGAAGGCGCCGATGGCCGTGAATTGCGACGCCGTCAGCCTTTCGCGCTCGGCGAAATCGGAGAGACATGCAAGCACGCTGTCACCCGTTTCGAGCACGACGGCAAAAGTGCGCTGGCCGTCATTGTCGGCGAGAAGCTTGCTCTGCATGAATTGTCCTCCTTGAAATGGCGGCATTCGGGCGCAAGGCGTCTCGTCGACAACCCGACGCACCGCGCTTTGTTCCGCGTCAGCCATAGGTCTGGCGCCGGAACATAGAGCCTTGCAGCGGGGTTTTTATCGAAGGGTCGCGATCGCGCCGCCAGAACGACCCGGCAGGACATGGGGGCGTCTGATGATCCCGATCTACGATACCGCACCCCGAGCCCGCACCCCGGTCGTCGTCTACGGCATGATCCTCGCGAACGTCGCCATCTTCATTTGGATGGTCGGTCTTTCTGGACCGGAGACGGGCTGGGTGCTGATGCACTTCGCCCTCATCCCGCTCCGCTATTCGGACCCGGAGGCGGCACTCGCTGTCGGCCTCGATCCGACCAGCTATTGGCCGCTGCTGACCAGCACCTTTCTCCATGGCGGCTGGCTTCACCTCGGTCTTAACATGTGGAGCCTCTGGATCTTCGGCCCCGCCATGGAGGCGCATTGCGGCCGGCTGGGCTTCATCCTCCTCTACGCCGCCGGCGCGGTGGCGGCGAGCTTCGCGCATCTCGTCGCCAACTGGACATCGCCGGTGCCGGCCCTGGGAGCGTCCGGGGCGATTGCCGCGGTGGTCGCCGCCTACGCCGTGACCTATCCGCGCGCCAAGGTCATGCTGCTCGTGCCGATATTGTTCTTGCCGCTGTTCGTCCCGGTGTCGGCGCTGTTCTTCGCCGCATTCTGGTTCGTTCTCCAGATCCTCCAGGGAACGCAGGAATTATTCGCCGGTTCGATGGGTGCCGGGGTGGCATGGTGGGCCCATATCGGCGGTTTTCTCCTCGGAATATTCTTTGCGAAGGTCGCAGATGCCCTGGGGCTCGGTCGAGGCATCGAAACGCGGCGCTGGAGCGGATCGGTGCCACGGGTTCCGCGGCGCTGACGCCAGCTCGACTCCTCAGCCGTGCTGTCCGGGCGATTTCAGGCTACCCCCGCGCGACGCCGAAAGGAGATATTCCCTTTCCGGGCGAAATCTCCTTACATCATCGGTGCCCGATGTCGATAACGATGTCGACGTGGTCACGACGGCCGTGGGAGCGACGGGGATGGCTGGACTGGATTACGACTATTGCATCATCGGCGGCGGCATTGTCGGCCTTGCGACCGCAATGGCGGTGCAGCGGCGAGAGCCCGGCGCGCGGTTGATCCTGTTGGAAAAGGAACAGGCGCCGGCCATGCACCAGACGGGTCACAATAGCGGGGTGATCCATGCCGGGGTCTATTACCAGCCCGGCTCGCTGAAAGCGCGGCTCTGCCGGGAAGGTGCCGAGGCGACGAAGGCGTTCTGCCGGCAAAAGTCAATCCGCTTCGAGGAATGCGGCAAGCTGCTGGTCGCGACCGATGCCCTGGAAATGCAGCGGATGGTGGACCTCGCGGCGCGGGCTGAGCGAAACGAAATCCGTTTCGAGCCGCTTAGCCGGGACCGGCTGAAGGCAAGGGAGCCGGAGATCGCCGGCCTCGGCGCCCTGTTCGTCCCCGCCACTGGAATCGTCGACTATGCGCAAGTGTGCCGCGCCATGGCCGAGGAGGTCAGGGCGGCGGGCGGCATTCTTCAGTTTGGAGCGACGGTTAGCGCGATCCACGAGGAAGATGCCGCTGTCGTCGTGCAAGCGGGCGAACACGTGGTGCGCGCCGGCCGCCTCGTTGCATGTGCCGGCCTGCAATCGGACCGGCTGGCGCGGCTCGCCGGCCTGGCGATCAATCACAGGATCGTACCGTTTCGCGGCGAATACTACACCTTGCCGAAGAGCCGATCCGACATCGTTCGGCACCTGATCTATCCCATCCCCGATCCGGATCTGCCCTTTCTTGGTGTTCACCTCACGCGGATGATCGACGGGAGCGTGACGGTCGGTCCGAACGCGGTGTTGGGCTTTGCCCGCGAAGGCTATCGCAAGGGCAGCGTGAATCTCCCGGATGTAACCGAGATGATCCGGTTTCCTGGGTTCTGGAGCGTTTTGCGCCGCAACTGGCGGTCTGGCCTGGACGAGATGCTCGGGTCGCTGTCGCGGCGCCGCTATCTCGAGAAATGCCGGAAATATTGCCCGTCGCTGACCTTGGCGGATCTCGGCAGGCCGGGTGCAGGAATACGTGCCCAGGCAGTCTTGCGCGACGGCACGCTCGTCCACGATTTCCTCTTCATCGGCACGGAGCGGATGCTCCATGTCTGCAACGCGCCGTCTCCTGCGGCGACCTCGGCCATTCCCATTGCCAACATGATCGTCGACCGCCTGTTCGAAGGCCGCTTCAAGGCGGCGTGACGGCGGGTTCGCCAGCCACACTCGGCAACCAGCGCCTTACCTACTGCATGTCTCCCTAAACCGACCTCGATTTAGGGACAAAGACATGCAGCGATTCAAATTGCTACAGCGACCTTTGCGCGTCTGAAAAGACGCGCGGTGCTGTTTGTCTCCGGGATGGACAAACAGGATAATGGCGGAGAGGAAGGGATTCGAACCCTCGATGCGCTTTTGGCGCATACTCCCTTAGCAGGGGAGCGCCTTCGACCACTCGGCCACCTCTCCGCTTTAGTCTCCAGAATAATATGTAGAGACGCCGAAGCCAAATCGAACGGACGTGCGCCGACGTTAGGGTTGGACCGCCGGCAAGCGAACTCGCCGCACATGTCGCGACCGGCAACTTCGATGTCAGTCCTCGCCGGTAACGCTTCGGCGCACATAATCCGACCGGTTGATGCCGTGGCGCTGGAGCTTGTCATAGAAGGTCTTGCGCGGAATGCCGAGCGATTGAAGCGTTGACCTGACGTCGCCGTTATGGGCTGCCAGTGCCTCCTTCAGGATCTCCGACTCGTAGCGCTCGAGCCGTTCGGGCAGGCTGCCGCCGTCACTCGTGGGGCCGGCGGCGGTCCTCCCGGCCTTGTCCTCGACTCCGAGCGCCACCCGCTCGGCGAAGTGGGAGAGTTCGCGCACATTGCCGGGCCACGCGTGCGACATCAGGTGGTCGCGAACGGCCGCGGAGATTTCCGGCACGTCACGGCCGAACCGTTCGGCGGCACGTCTCAGGAAATGCGCGAAGAGCAGAGGGATATCCTCGCGGCGTTCGCGCAATGGCGGGATCGACAGGGTGACGACGTTCAGCCGGTAATAGAGATCCTCGCGGAAATCGCCGCGCTCCGCCGGATCGCCGAGATCGATCTTCGCGGCGGCAACGACCCGGATGTCGACGGGGCGGGTGAGGTTGGTGCCGAGCGGCGTGATTTCGCGCGCTTCGAGCACGCGCAGCATCTTGACCTGCGTCGCCGGCGGCATCGCTTCGATCTCGTCCAGGAAGAGCGTGCCGCCGCTCGCGTGCTCGATCCTGCCGATGCGCTTCTTCACCGCGCCGGTGAAGGCGCCGGGCTCGTGGCCGAAGAGCTCGCTCTCGATCACCGTTTCCGGAAGCGCGCCGCAATTGAGCGCGACGAAATTGCCGTTTCGCCTGCGGCTCCACTGGTGCAGGAGCGTCGCCACGACCTCCTTGCCGCTGCCCGTCTCGCCGGCGACGAGCACGTCGACATCCGTGCCCGCAATGTGTTTCAGCATCTGCCGCAGCCGTTCCATCACCGGCGTCTGTCCGATCAGCGGCAGGCTGTCGGAGGCGGCCTCCGCCGCCTGGCGCAGCGCCCGGTTCTCCATCACCAGGCGGCGCTTCTCATCCGCGCGGCGCGCGCTCTGCGCCAGCCGGTCGGCGGCAAAGGGCTTGGCGATGAAGTCATAGGCGCCGTCCTGGATGGCCTGCACCGCCATCGGTATGTCGCCATGTCCGGTCACCAGGATCACAGGCAGATCCGGGTCGAGATTGGCGACCTTGCGGAAGAAGGTCAGCCCGTCCATCCCCGGCATGCGGATATCGCTGATGACGACGCCGTCGAAGTCGGGACTCAAGGCTGCAAGCGCCTCCGTCGCGCTGGCAAAAGGCGAGACGATGAAGCCGGCAAGTTCCAGGGTTTGCTGCATCGCCTTGCGCAGGTCTCGATCGTCGTCGATCAGGAATACGGACGAAATTCGGCTCATCGCGCATCAGCCTTCTGCAATTGGACAGTGAATGTCGTTCCGGATGGGCCGCTTTCGACCTCGATCCGGCCGCCATAGTCCGAAACGATTTCCTGGGAGATCGCGAGGCCGAGACCAAGGCCTTCTTCCTTCGAGGTGTTGAAGGGCGTGAACAGCTCGTCGCGAATGGCGGCGGGGATGCCGGGCCCATTGTCGGCGACGATGAGCGAAATTCCGCCGGCCCGCTCCTCGCAGCTGACCCGTATTTCGCCATGGTCGCGGTCGCCGATCGCTTCGAGCGCGTTCTGGAGGAGGTTGATCAACACCTGCTCCAGCCGGATCCGGTGCCCAAGCGCCTTCAGGCCGTCGGGCGGAAAATCGATCCCGATCGCGTCCATGCGCCCGGCAAACCGGCTGCGCAAGAGCATGAGTGCGCCCTCGATGACGTCCTTGATTGCCGTCGGCTCGGCGGCGAAATGGCCTTTGCGGGCGAAGCGGCGCAGCTCGTCGGTGATGGCCCCGACCCGCTCGGTGAGTTCGGCAATGCTCTCCATGTTTTCCGCCGCCGTCGCGCTCTGGCCGCGTTCCAGGAAGGTGCGGGCATTGTCGGCATAGGCGCGGATCGTGGCGACCGGCTGGTTGATCTCGTGGGCGACCCCGGCGGCGACCTGGCCGAGAATTGCGAGCCGGTTCGCCTGCACGAGATCCTGCTGGACAGTCTGCAGCTTCTCCGTCGTCTGGCGATGATCGGTGATTTCGGCCTCGAGGCGGTCGCGCGCCATGCGTAGGTCACGCGTTCGCTCCTCCACTTTCGCTTCGAGCTCGCTGCTCCTCTGTCGTTCTGCTGCCGAGCGGATCGCGGTCACCTGGCGGCGGCGGAGCAGAAAGGCGGCGAGGGCGATGAGCGGCACCAGCGCCGCAAGCACCAACAGCCGGGCTTCGCGCGCGCCCGCCGCAAGCGCAGCCGCCATCGGCGATAGCAGTTCGAGCCGCCAGTCCGTCGTCGGCACCATCGTCTCGACGCGCAGGAACCTCTCGGCCCTGCGCCCGGGCAGCAGGGCATCAAGAGTGGAGGAGCCGTCCGGCATTGCTTCAACCTTCGCGAAGGGCAGCGGCAGGAGGGGCGCGTCGCCGAATTGCAGGCTTTCGCGAATGGCAGCAAGCCGATCCTCGGCGATCGGTTTTGTCGTCATGAAGCGCCAGGACGGCAGGCTGGTGATGAGCACGATGCCGCGCCGGTCGGTGACATAGGTCGGCTTGTTCGAGACGCGCCAGTCGGCTTCGAGACTGTCGAATTCGAGCTTGGCGACGATGACGCCGAGCGGACCGCTGGGCCCGTCAACGCGCCGGGAAATATAGAGCCCGGGTTGCCCGCTGACCGTTCCCATGGCGAAGTGCTCGGCTCCGCCATCGCGGATCGCGAGGCGAAAATAATCGCGGAAGGCATAATTATTGCCGACAAAGCTCGTCGGCTCCCGCCAATTGCTGGCGGCAACGGCGAAGCCATCGAGGCGGATCAGATAGACGACCGCCGTCTCGGCGCTCGCCGCCAGGCTTTCGAGCTTCCGGTTGATGCGGCCGAAGGCGGCCTCGTCCGGCGCTGCCAGCGCGTCGCGAATGGCCGTGTCGTCGGCGAGCACCAGCGGAAGCGTCCGCTGTCTTTCGACAACCGCTCTCAGCAGCGAAGCCTTGAGGCTCGCATCGATGCGGCCTTGCACTGCGAGGGTTTCGAGCGCGTTTGTCCGCCCATATTGGCCTGCGAGCAGGAAACTGAACGCCACAAGGGCAAGGACCGTGGCGACGAAGAGCAGCCACACCCGCCGCGCGTGCCGGCGAAGTGCGCTGAGGTCGTCCGCGGCCGGAGCTCCTTTGAACATGGCAGCATTGTGCATGTTTTCGCCCACTGCGCCAGTGAGCCTGTGCGGATTTCCGCACAGACTTGCCGGATGAGCTTGGCCTCCAGACGAAAAAGCCAAGTCTTTTCAAATCATTGTTTCCGTCGTGCCCGGTTGGCACGCAGGTTGCTCAATAGCTCCACAAGGCAGCAGCGGCTGTCGATCTTCAAGCGGCCCGGGAGGCCGGCAGGTTGCCGGACTGGGCCATCGACGTGGAGGACATCGTCATGATCATCGAGCATTCCGCGGAAGTCCGCGGCAAGACACCCTTTTATCGCCATCTTTATGTCCAGGTGCTGGCCGCGATCGTCGCGGGCATCCTGCTCGGGCATTTCTACCCGGATATTGGAACGGAGCTGAAGCCGCTCGGCGACGCCTTCATCAGGCTCGTCAAGATGATCATAGCGCCGGTCATCTTTCTGACCGTGGCAACCGGCATTGCCGGCATGACCGACCTTGCCAAGGTCGGGCGCGTCGCCGGCAAGGCGATGATCTACTTTCTGACCTTCTCGACGCTGGCGCTCGTCGTCGGCCTCGTGGTCGCCAATTTCGTGCAGCCCGGCGCCGGCATGCATATCGACCCTGCCTCCCTCGATGCGAAGGCGGTGACCAGCTATGCCGAGAAAGCGCATGAGCAGTCGATCACCGGCTTCCTGATGAACATCATCCCGACGACCCTCGTCGGCGCTTTCGCCGAGGGCGACATCCTGCAGGTGCTGTTCATTTCCGTTCTTTTCGGCCTTTCGCTGGCGATGGTCGGCAAGAAGGCGGAGCCAGTCGTTGACTTCCTGCAGGCTCTGACCTTGCCGATCTTCCGGCTGGTTGCAATCCTGATGAAGGCAGCCCCGATCGGTGCCTTCGGCGCCATGGCCTTCACCATCGGCAAGTACGGCGTCTCCTCGATCGCCAACCTCGCCATGCTGATCGGCACCTTCTACCTGACCTCGTTCCTGTTCGTCTTCGTTGTGCTTGGCGCGGTCGCCCGCTACAACGGCTTCTCGATCGTCTCGCTCATCCGCTACATCAAGGAAGAGCTGCTTCTGGTCCTCGGCACGTCCTCCTCCGAAGCGGCGCTTCCGGGCCTGATGAACAAGATGGAGAAGGCCGGCTGCAAGCGCTCCGTCGTCGGTCTCGTCATACCGACCGGCTATTCCTTCAACCTCGACGGAACCAACATCTACATGACGCTTGCGGCGCTCTTCATCGCCCAGGCGACCGACACGCCGCTCTCCTTCGGCGACCAGGTCCTGCTCTTGCTCGTCGCGATGCTGAGCTCGAAGGGCGCGGCCGGCATTACCGGCGCCGGCTTCATCACGCTCGCCGCGACCCTCTCCGTGGTACCGGCTGTCCCGGTCGCCGGCATGGCGCTGATCCTCGGCATCGACCGTTTCATGTCCGAGTGCCGGGCGCTCACCAATTTTGTCGGCAATGCCGTTGCGACGCTCGTCGTGGCAAAGTGGGAAGGGGAACTGGATCAGGCACAGCTCTCCGTCGCGCTTGGCGGAGAGATGCCCACGGCTGAAGCGATCCCAGTCGTGCAGCCGGCTGAATAACGCAAACTTTCGCGGCGCGACCACAGTATCGTGGAAAAGCGCGGCCTGCTTGGCAGGCCGCGCTTTGCTTTTGGGCGATGGCTGTGACGGGATGAACTGCTGCCGGCGCATATTTTTTTCGGTTGATGCTTCCGGAGGACTGCTGCCTCGAGATGAGGCGTGGTAATGAAGCTGCTGAGTTGCGTTCAGTGCTGAGACCTCTGTTGTCCCTTGCTGGCCGCCCCAATAGAGGTCGGCCGACCTATGCCTTACCTTCCCCCCGGCGTTCGGGAGATGCCCGATGAGTCCGGCTTCCACGACGATGCAATCGTCCCGGTTGCCTTGACAATCAAGGAAGTCCTGCAAAATCCCCGTTTCGGAGGCGCGCTCAGGGATGCCGCGCTGACACTTGTTGCGATTCACGACGAAGCGCCGCGAATCGTGCGTTATGTCGCAAACATGCAGAAATGGCTGCTGACCCAGGCCATTCTCGCGCTTCATTTCGAGCACGCCACCGATCCCTCGCGTCCTGGCCTTACTGCCGCAAACCTGGTGGCGTTTCTGGTCGACAACAACGTCGCGAGCAAGAACACCGCCGTCGCCCATCTCGCCGAGATGCGCAATTACCGCCTCTTGCTCGACGTCGAGGGGTCAGGCGACAGGCGCTCTCGTCCGCTCAGGGTGGCCGATATCGCCGAAAGGCTCATTCGCGAGTGGTTCGACGGACACCTGAGATCGCTCGATGCGCTTGACCAGGGGACCCGATGCGCACAGTCGATGGCCGATCGGCGCTTGCTCTGGCACGCGCATCCGAAACTGGCGCGGGGGTTGTTCTATGATCCGGGCTGGTGCGAGCCGCCGGAAACGGTCGGGGCCTTCGTCCGGACCGGATCGGGCAGCAACATCCTCCATGACCTGATGTCGAGACTGCCGCCAGACCATGAGCCGGAAGCGCGGACATGGATCGGCGACTTGCGGATCAGCGAACTTACGCGGCGTTACATCATTTCACGGAGCCACGCGCAGCGCGTATTTGCGCGTGCGCGTGCGCTTGACATCATCGGCTGGGAACGGCCCGGCAACAGCGGTGCCTTCTGGGTATCCGAGCGATTGATTTCTGACTACCGCCACTGGCAGGCAGTCAAGTTCTCTGCCATCGACGAGGCATTCCAGTGGGCGCGGGGTCACCTTTGCGGTTCACGCCCTCTGGAAAAGATGAAGAAATTTTTTCGTAATGAAAATTGATCTGCCACTCGAAATCCGCTCCAGGGAGCGGATGAATCTGCAATTCCGTATTCCAAGCTCGCTCGGCAAACAAAGCCCCAGCCCGTGTCGGACGAACCTGTTCCCGTTCCCTACCACTGAAGTATTAGGGGTGCGCAGCCTCATTTTTGGGTGAATTGTCGTTTCCTGCCACATTCGTACGGAGACGCGATCGGGCTCTTGCCGAGACTTGCTCGAGAGGCTTCGCCGAAGGTGCGGGCGCTTAAGTCGGGGATCAGCCGTTGCGATTGCCGGCATGGCGCGGATCTCGGCATCCGATCGTTTTCTGTCCGAGTGCCGCGCAATGACCAATTTTGTCGGTAATTCAATTGCGACGCTGGTGGTGGCGAAGCCGGGAAGGAGCTCTACAGGGAGCCAGCTTTCCAGCGCATTTCGCAGGATCATTCCGGCGGTCGTCTAACCAACGGAGCAGTGCCTCCCAGGGCCCGCACGAGAAGTGCGGTTTGGCGCGGTCTGGTTCTCCAGGCCGCGCTCTTTTTTCAGGCGACGCAGGGTTGAGTTCGCAAGACGATACCCCTCTCACCTTGCCGGGGGGCATCCGCATGCCCCATCGTGACCTGGGATCAGATCCCATGCAGCACCTGCGTCGCCTTGACGGCGGCAGACGCCCGGTTTTCAACGCCGAGCTTCACATAGATCTGCTCGAGATGCTTGGTGACGGTACGGGCGCTCAAGCCCAGGATCTCGCCGATGTCGCGGTTGGATTTGCCCTTAGCGATCCAGAGCAGCACTTCCGACTCGCGCTGGGTGAGAAGGAAATGCTGGCGCAGCATCTCGTCGTCGCTCATGCCGTTTTCGGCCGTCAGCCGGAACAGATACTCATTGGCGCCGATCGCGCCGAGATAGGAAATTTGCAGGCCCGTCCGCCCCGCCTGATGCAGCGTGAAGCTGGTCTGCCTCTCGCCACTCTGTTTTTCGCCGCCTCGCCCTTCGCGTTCCCCCATCCAGGCGGCGATGCGTCCGGTCACGACCGCAAGGCCGTCGTCGCTGCCCGTGGCGGCGTTGACGAGCCGGGTCGCCTGCGGCGTCGACCAGCGCACGGTGCCGTCGCCGCGGACCGCAAGCAGATGCCGGCCGGCGGCATCGAGCGCGACGCGGGCGCTCTGGGCGGAGCGCGCATTCGAGAGATGGACGCGAATGCGGGCGCGCAGCTCGTCAATGTTGATGGGCTTGGTCAAATAGTCGACGCCACCTGCCTCGAGCGCGCGCACCACATGTTCCGTCTCCGTAAGCCCGGTCATGAAGACCACGGGAACCTGGGCGACGGAGGCGTTGGCCTTGAGCCGCACACAGGTCTCGAAACCATCCATGCCGGGCATCACCGCGTCGAGCAGGATGATATCGGGCGTGATACGGTCGGCGATGTTGAGCGCCGCACTGCCGGAGGTGGCGATCAGCACGGAAAAGCCGGATTGCTCCAGCGCTTCGGTCAGGAAGCCGAGCGCTTCCGGAGAATCGTCCACGATGAGCACGATGTCGCGCGGGGTCGCGTCAGCCACGGGTATTCGCCTCCTCGGGCAGCAACCGTTTCAGGAAGGCGTCGTAGCCGGCAAGATCGAAGGCCCGGACATAGGCACGCACAGCCTCGGCAAAGGGCTGATTCGCCGGATTCAGGGCAATCTCCGTCAGTTTCGCCTCGATTCCCCTGACGTAGCCGATTTCGCCGAGCTGAATCAATTCCTTCACGTGATGGTCGCCGGGGCTGACGACTGCAGCGGCTTCCCCTCTGGGAGCGGTCTCCCTGGCATCATCTTCATAAATCCATTCGAGCTTGAGGTGGATCGCCAGCTTGTCGGTGAGCTGGCGGACGCCGAAGGGCTTGGCGAGCGTGTCGTTATGTCCGCCGAGGCCCGCAGCCGAGCCGTCGCCGATATTGGCCGAAAGCATGATCGCCGGAGCCGTCTGTCCTGCTTCGCGAAGCCGCGTCACCAGCTCCCAGCCGTTCATGCCGGGCATGGAGATGTCGATCAGGAACAGGTCCGGCTTCGCTGACTGAACGAGCAGCAGGCACTCGGCGCCGCTTGCCGCCACAAGCACGGTGAAGTCAAGCGGTGCGAGAACCTCGCGCATCAGGGCGCGATGGTCTTCATTGTCATCGACGACGAGGACGGTGCGGCGCGGCCCCTTGTAGGACCTGATCTTGCGCACCGGATTCTTGAGTGCCTCCGGCCGATCGACGGCCGACAGCATCAGGCGGACCTTGAAGGCCGTGCCCGTGTCTTTCTCGCTGGTCACGGAGATCTCGCCGCCGAGCGTCTGGGTGAGGAGGCGGGTGATCGTCAGGCCGAGGCCGAGCCCCGGCATGCGATGTTCCGCGTCGCCGCGCTGGAAGGGCTCGAAGATCCGCGGCAGGTCCTTCTCGCTGATGCCGCGGCCGCTGTCCTCGATGATGAACGTCGCCACCTGGCTTCGATAGGCGACATCGAAGCGGATCCGGCCATGTTCGGTGAATTTCAGCGCGTTCGAAAGCAGGTTGACGAGTATCTGCCTCAGCCGCTTTTCGTCCGTGCGCACATATTGCGACAGCGAACTCGCGCGACTGTGTTCGAAGGCGATGCCCTTGGCCTGCGCCTGCGGGCGGAACATGTCGACGATCTGGTCGAGGAAATCGTGGATGTTGATCTCGTTCGAATAGACCTGCAGCTTGCCGGCCTCGATTTTCGAGATGTCCAGCAGGCCGTCGATCAGACCGGAGAGATGGTCGGCGCTGCGCCTTATCGCCTTGATCGCCCCTTGGCGCGTGGGCGGGATCGTCTCGTCGCGCTCGAGGATCTGCGCGTAACCGAGCACGGCGTTGAGCGGCGTGCGCAATTCGTGGCTGAGCCCCACGACATAGCGGCTCTTGGCGCGGTTTGCCGCCTCCGCCGTTTCCTTGGCGTTCTGCAGGGCCTGATCGGTCTTCTTGTGAGCCGCGATCTCCTTGAGGAGCAGGGTGTTCTGGCGTGAGGATTCCTCTTCGGCCACGACGCGGCTGTCATGCGCCAGCACGTAGAACCACGATACGACGCCGGCGACGATCGCAAAGACGAAGAAGACGATCGCGATCGTCCGCTCGACCACTTCGGCAGTCTCGGGCGAGGCAGCGGTCGTCTGGTGGGCGATCATCGCCAGGATGATGCCGATACCGGTGATCGACAGGACCGCCGAGACCGCGTAGCGGCCAAGCCGTGTCGCGAGTTTCGAGACGACCGCTTGCGGCAGCAGCGTCTTCGCCACCGTGGCGATCTGCGTGTTCAGCCGCGCCCCGGGCTTGCACATGTCGTGACAGCGGCTGTCGAGCGAACAGCAGAGCGAGCAGATTGGCGCGGCATAGGCCGGGCACCAGGCCATGTCTTCCGGCTCGAACGGGTGCTCGCAGATCGAGCAGGTGATCTCGCTTTCGCGAAACCAGCTCTTGCGCGGCTTGCGGGCGAGATAGAACTTGCCTTCCGTCCACCAGGCGAGGAGCGGTGAAACGATAAAGGCGGTGACAAGCGCGATATAGGGTGCGAGCGAGGCGGCAACGGAGCCTATTGCGCCGAAATGCGCGAACAGCGCGAGAAGCGCCGACATACCCATGGTGCCGATGCCGACGGGATTGATGTCGTAGAGATGGGCGCGCTTGAACTCGATGCCGGGCGGTGCCAAGCCCAGCGGCTTGTTGACGAAGAGATCGGCCGAGATCGTACAAAGCCAAGCCATGGCGACGATCGAGAAAACGCCGAGCGTTTCTTCCAAAAGCCGGTAGATGCCGAGCTCCATCAGGAGGAGTGCGATCGCCACGTTGAAGACCAGCCAGATGACGCGGCCGGGATGGCTGTGGGTCAGCCGCGAGAAGAAGTTCGACCAGGCGAGCGACCCGGCATAGGCGTTCATCACGTTGATCTTCAGCTGCGAGACGACGACGAAGGCGACCATCAGCAGGAGGGCGCCCGTCTCCGACGGGAGGATATAGCCGAAGGCAGTGTAGTACATCTGCGCCGGATCGGCGGCCCGGGTCGATGGTACGCCGGCGCTGAGCGCCAGCACGACCAGAAAGGAGCCGGCGAGCAGCTTTGGGGCGCCGACGATCACCCAGCCGGAACCGGCGAGGAAAATGGCGATGCGGTGGTGCAGTTTGCGCTGGCCGTCGGGTGGCAGGAAGCGCAGGAAGTCCACCTGCTCGCCGATCTGCGCCGTCAGTGCGAAGATCACCGCGGAGGCCGCGCCGAATTCGACGAGGCCGAAGGGCGCAACGGTGCCCGGCGGGCCCGAGGCATGGTGGATGCCCGCATAGGAAAGCCACAGCCCCACCTTCTCCCAGTCGGCGAACGCGATGAAGACGAAGGGCAGGATGTTGAGCACGATCCAGAAGGGTTGGGTGACGAGCTGAAACTTGCTGATCAGCCGCACGCCATGGGTGACGAGCGGGATGACCAGGACGGCGCTGACGATGTAGCCGATCCAGAGCGGTATGCCGAGGGCGAGCTCCAGCGCCCCGGACATGATCGATGCCTCGATCGCGAAAAGGATGAAGGTGAAGCTTGCATAGACCAGAGACGTTATCGTCGATCCGATATAGCCGAAGCTCGCGCCGCGCGTCAGCAGGTCGATATCGACGCCGTGGCGGATGGCATAGCGGCTGATCGGCAGGCCGACGAGAAGGATCATCAGGCTGGCGACGAGAATGGCGACGATCGCGTTCGTCGTGCCGTAGGACAAGGTAATGGCGCCGCCGATCGCCTCCAGCGCCAGGAAGGAGATGGCGCCGATCGCCGTTTGCGAGATGCGCTCCGAGGAGAAGCGCCGCGCGCTCTTGGCGGTGAAGCGCAGGGCGTAGTCCTCGAGCGTCTGGTTGGCGACCCAGCGGTTATATTCTCGTCGAACGGGAATGATGCGCTGGCGTGCCGCCATGGTGCCTCGTTTCTCTTAGCCTGCCGCTCTTGGTAACACAGCCGCGCAACGGACGAAATTGCTGCATCGCAGAAAATGCTTCCATCAATCAGGCGCGTCCGGCCGAGACGCCGGAACCTAATCGGCATTCCAAGGTTGATCCCCGCAACCGATGTGTCGAGGAGGTCAAAATGGCTACGAACGCGAAGGACGGTAAGGCGGGAAAAAATTCAAAAGGTGAGCATGGCGGCAACCGCGCGGGGGATCAGACGAAAAAGGATGACAAGCCCAAGAAGAGCAGTCAGGCGGCTGGCAAGGATCCCCACAGGGACAGCAAATGAACCGATGTGCGGGTTGCAGCTGCGGAGACGCACAGGCAGAAAGATGACCGCCACGCTGAATGTTTGCCGTTTGACCGGCGTCAAGATCGCTGACGGCAATGGAGGGTAAACTCGCGCCATCAGAATAGAGGAGCGAATTCCATGGAAGCCGATCGGGCAATCCTGATCTTGAATGGCGGCTCCTCCAGCCTCAAGTTTGCAGTTTGCGAGGGCGCTCCTAATGGCGCCCAGATGCTTCGCGGTCAGTTCGAGCGCCTCTCGACCTCCAGGCCATGCTTTGTCGTCAGGGAAGACGATCAGGAGAGCCGGCGTGAGATTGGCGCGCAGGATCACGGGGCGGCGACGCGCTTTCTGCTCGACTGGCTTGAGGAGCGCCTAGGCCTTGCATCGATCGCGGCCGTCGGGCATCGGGTCGTGCATGGCGGTTCGAAATATCAGACCCCCCGGCTGATCGACGCGGCGATGATCGCGGACCTGCGTCGGCTTTCCCGCTTCGCGCCGAAGCATCTCCCGGCGGAGATCGACGTCATTTCTGTTTGCAGGGAGCGCATCGATGGCGTGCCCCAGGTCGCCTGTTTCGACACTGCCTTCCACCGAGACATGCCGGCGGTCGCACGGATACTTCCGATCCCGCGCCGCTTCAAGGCGGAGGGTGTGGTGCGATACGGCTTCCACGGCATCTCCTACGCCCATGTACTGGAAGTCCTGCGTCGTGAGGTGGGGGCAGGGGTGGCGGAGCGCCGGCTGATCTTTGCCCATCTCGGCAATGGTGCGAGCCTCGTCGCGGTGAAAGACGGCAGGAGCATCGACACGACGATGGGGTTCACGCCCGCGGCGGGTATTCCGATGAGCACACGTTGCGGCGATCTCGATCCCGGCGTTCTTCTCTATCTCGTCCAAAACGCAAGCGTCGACATGCAAGGTTTCGAGCGCATCGTCAATCAGGAGTCCGGTCTTCTCGGGATTTCCGAAACCAGCGGCGATCTGCGCGATCTCCTCGAGCGCGAGAAAGCCGACGAGAGGGCGGCCGAGGCGGTGGCGCTCTTCTGCTACAGCATCAGGAAGCAGATCGGCGCCTATGCGGCAGCCCTCGGCGGGCTCGACATGCTGGTCTTCACCGGCGGCATCGGCGAGAACGCGCCTGAAATCCGCAGCCGGATCTGCGAGGGGCTCGGATTTCTCGGCATCGAGCTCGACCCCGCGCGCAACACTTCCGCCACGCCCGTAATCTCGATGGCCGGCGCCCGCGTCGAGGTCCGGGTGATCGCGGCGGACGAAGAGTCGGTCATCGCGAGCGCCGTTACCGAGATCCTCAGCAAGCAGGAGTCCGCCCGATGACCGATCCCCTGTCGCCCGACCTTCTGGAGCGGATGGACGCCTATTGGCGCGCCGCCAATTATCTCTCGGTCGGCCAGATTTATCTTCGCGATAACCCGCTACTGAAACTCAAGTTGACGCTCGCACATGTCAAGCCGCGGCTGCTCGGCCACTGGGGCACGACGCCGGGTCTGAATTTCCTCTATGTCCACCTTAATCGGCTGATCCAGGCGCACGATCTGAACATGATCTATGTCACCGGTCCGGGGCATGGCGGCCCGGGCCTTGTGGCAAACACCTATCTCGAGGGAACCTATCCCGAGCTCTATCCGGAGATTGGCGAGGACGAGGCAGGTCTTAAGAAGCTCTTCACGCAATTTTCCTATCCGGGAGGAATCCCGAGCCATGTGGCGGCCGAGGTGCCGGGTTCGATCAACGAAGGCGGCGAACTCGGCTACTCGCTCATGCATGCCTATGGCGCGGTGTTCGACAATCCCGACCTGATCGCTGCCTGCGTCGTCGGTGACGGCGAGGCCGAGACGGGTGCGCTCGCGACGAGCTGGCACTCGAACAAATTCCTCAACCCGGCACGGGACGGAGCCGTTCTCCCGATCCTCCATCTCAACGGCTACAAGATCGCGAATCCGACAGTTCTCGCCCGCATCAGCCATGAGGAGCTGGAGGCGCTTTTCAGGGGCTATGGCTACGAACCGCTGTTCGTCGGGGGCGCGGATCCGCGGCAGATGCATCGGGATATGGCGGCAGCGCTCGATAACGCCTATCACCGGATCGCCGATATCCAGCGCGAGGCGCGCAGCGTCTCATCCTCCGGCCGCCCCGCCTGGCCGATGATCGTCTTTCGCTCGCCGAAAGGCTGGACGGGTCCGCGCGAGGTCGACGGCAAGAAGACCGAGGATTCGTGGCGCTCGCATCAGGTGCCGCTCGCAAAGCTCGCGGAGGTGCCGGAGCATCTCGGGATCCTCGAAGACTGGCTGAAGAGCTATCGCCCCTCGGAGTTGTTCGACGAGCATGGCAGGCTCCGTGACGATCTCAAGGACCTTGCGCCGAAGGGCGAACGCCGCATGGGCGCAAACCCCCATGCGAATGGCGGGCTTCTCATCAAGGACTTGAACCTGCCGGACTTCCGCAAGTACGCGGTGGCATTCGATCAGTCAGGAACCCGGACCGCGGAATCGACGCGCATCGCCGGGCTCTACCTGCGCGATGTTCTGAAACTCAATTCGGATGACCGCAACTTCCGCATCTTCGGCCCCGACGAAACCGAATCGAACCGGCTGTCGCCCGTCTTTGAGGCGACAAACCGGGCTTTCATGGGCGAGATCCTCGAGAGCGACGTGCAGCTGTCACCCGATGGCCGGGTGATGGAGGTGCTGAGCGAACATCTCTGCCAGGGCTGGCTGGAAGGCTACCTGCTGACGGGCCGGCACGGCTTCTTCTCGTGCTACGAGGCCTTCATCCACATTGTCGATTCGATGTTCAACCAACATGCGAAGTGGCTGAAAGTCTGCCGGGAAATCCCCTGGCGCCGGCCGATCGCCTCGCTTACCTACCTGCTGACCTCGCATGTCTGGCGGCAGGACCATAACGGCTTCTCGCATCAGGACCCCGGCTTCATCGACCATGTCGCCAACAAGAAGGCGGACATCATCCGCGTCTATCTTCCGCCGGATGCCAACTCGCTGCTCTCGGTGGTCGATCATTGCCTCCGGAGCCGCGACTACATCAACGTGATCGTCGCGGGCAAGCAGCCGCAGTTGCAGTGGATGGACATCGACGCGGCCGTCGCGCACTGCCGGACCGGCCTTGGCATTTGGGAGTGGGCGTCCAATGACAAAGGCGATCCCGATGCGGTGGTTGCCTGCGCCGGCGACGTGCCGACGATGGAAGCGCTGGCGGCCGTGATGATCCTTAGAGAGGCGTTTCCGTCGCTCAGGCTGCGCGTCGTCAACGTCGTCGACCTCATGGCGCTGCAGGCCCCCAGCCAACATCCGCACGGCATTGCCGATGACGCCTTCGATCGGATGTTTACGACCGACAAGCCGGTGATCTTCGCCTATCACGGCTATCCCGCGCTCATTCACCGGCTGACCTATCGCCGCGCCAACCACGCCAACTTCCACGTCCACGGCTACCAGGAGGAGGGCACCACAACGACCCCCTTCGACATGGCCGTGCTCAACAGGCTCGACCGTTTCCATCTCGCCAAGGCTGTGGTCGAACGCGTGTCTTCACTCGCCGCCGCGCGGGAAGGGTTTGCCGGCTTTGTCGAAGGGAAGCTCGCCGAGCACGACGCCTATATCCGACAGAATGGTGAGGACCTGCCGGAAATACGGAACTGGCGCTGGCAGCCGACTGCCTGATCGGATCGACTTCCTTCTTCCCCCCGCCACCTACGTAGAATGACGTATGTGCAGTGCAGCGCCGACGTCGGATGATCGCTTCTGGGCATGGAGCGGGATGCGAGCGGAAAACCGCTGCACACTTTTCCTATCCCGCTCCTGAGCAACGGCCAAGGAGAATGAACACTCCGTTGCGGCACCAGAACTAGAGGGGTTCAATCAGATGACTATCAGGGCACGCGTCACCGGCGCATTCCTCGCTGCCGTTCTTTCGACGACCGCGTTCAACGGCGCCTTCGCCGAGGATACGATCAAGGTCGGCATCCTTCACTCGCTTTCCGGAACTATGGCGATTTCCGAGACGACGCTGAAAGACGCCATGCTGATGCTGATCGAGGAGCAGAACAAGAAGGGCGGTCTGCTCGGCAAGAAGCTCGAGGCGGTCGTCGTCGACCCGGCCTCCGATTGGCCGCTCTTTGCGGAGAAGGCGCGTGAGCTCGTCTCCGTCGACAAGGTCGCGGCGGTTTTCGGCTGCTGGACCTCGGTGTCGCGCAAATCCGTGCTGCCGGTCTTCGAGGAACTGAATTCGATCCTCTTCTATCCCGTCCAATACGAGGGTGAGGAAAGCCAGCGCAACGTCTTCTATACGGGTGCCGCTCCGAACCAGCAGGCGATTCCAGCCGTCGACTATCTGATGGAGAACGAAGAAGTCGAGCGCTGGGTGCTCGCCGGCACCGACTATGTCTATCCGCGCACGACCAACAAGATCCTCGAGGCTTATCTGATCTCCAAGGGCGTCAAGCCCGAGGACATCATGATCAATTACACGCCCTTCGGCCATTCCGACTGGCAGACGATCGTCTCCGACGTCAAGAAGTTCGGCTCGGCCGGCAAGAAGACCGCGGTCGTGTCGACGATCAACGGTGACGCCAACGTGCCCTTTTACAAGGAACTCGCCAACCAGGGCGTCAAGGCGGAGGACATCCCGGTCGTTGCCTTCTCGGTCGGCGAGGAGGAGCTTGCCGGGCTCGACACGGGCCCGCTCGTCGGTCACCTCGCTGCCTGGAACTATTTCCAATCGGTCGACAATCCGGCAAATGCCGAATTCATCGAGACTTGGCAGGCTTTCACCAAGAACGACAAGCGGGTCACCAACGACCCGATGGAAGCCCATTATATCGGCTTCAACATGTGGCTGAAGGCGGTCGAGAAGGCCGGCACGACCGACACCGACGCCGTGCTCGACGCGATGATCGGCATCTCCGTGCCGAACCTCTCCGGCGGCTATTCGACCATGATGCCGAACCACCACATCACCAAGCCGGTGCTGATCGGCGAAATCCAGGCGGACGGCCAGTTCGAGACCGTCTGGGAGACGCCCGGCCTCGTCGTCGGCGACGAATGGTCGGACTACCTGCCGGATTCGAAGGACCTGATCTCCGATTGGCGGGCGCCGATGTCCTGCGGCAACTTCAACATCGCTACCGGCAAGTGCGGCGGCAAGGGCTCCTGATGCGCGGGTCATGCCGGGTATTCATGACGAAAGACATGTTCCAGGGGGCGACCGGCATTCCGGTCGCTTCCTGAGCGGCAATTTTCCATGACGAAACGATAGCGCGGAATACCTCCGTCCGAAGGCGCATTTCGGGCGGAGGACTGAAGCGAAGGCCGCAGACGATCGGGCGACGCGACGAGGCGAACCAAAACGAGAGGCGAATGTACCGCTTTATCCAAACCGTGCTGATGGCTCTGTTCCTCACAGTTGCAGCTACCCCGTGGGTCCGGGCGGAGGAGGGGCTGCGCGATCTGGTGAACGCACTCGGCGAGGCCAAGCTCTCCAACATGGACGAGCACATCGCGGCCCTCGCAAGGACCGGCGATCCCAAGGTCGTGCCCATTCTCGAGGCGCTCGGCGAGGGTAATCTCTATGCGCGCAAGGCAGATGGCCAGGTGTTCCTCACGGATGGGACCGGTTCGAAGCTGGCGCTCACCGATCCTGTTTCCGGCGACAGCGCCGGCGAGGCGCCGAAGACGGCGCTCTCGAAAGTCAAGGTCAACAACAGCGTCCGCCGCGCGGTGCGCACCGCACTCGGCAGCCTGACGCTCTTGAGCCCCGACCGCGATGCCCGGCTCAAGGCCGCGAAATCGGTGCTGCAGTCGCCCGATGCCGACGCCCTCGATGCCGTCGAGAATGCACTTGCCGCCGAGAAGGATGCTGAGGTCCGCGCCTTGCTCGAACAGGCACGCGCCACGTCGCTCCTTGTTTCCGATCGGCCGGTCGAGGAGAAGAGGCAGGCGATTCGGATGATGAAGCAACGGGGCGGCCGCGACGCACTCCCCGTCCTCTCATCCGCCCTTGGCTCCGCAGACGAGGCCCTGAAGCCGGATATCGAGGCGGCCCTTGCCAACATCGAGCAGACGCAGGCGCTCTGGGCTGCCGGCCAGAACGTCTGGTACGGCCTCTCGCTCGGTTCGGTGCTCCTGCTCGCCGCGATCGGTCTTGCGATCACCTTCGGCGTCATGGGCATCATCAACATGGCCCACGGTGAGATGGTGATGCTCGGCGCCTACACGACCTTCCTCGTCCAGGAGGTCGTACGCAACTCCTATCCCGGGCTCTTCGACTGGTCGCTGGCGATCGCGCTGCCGCTCGCCTTTCTCGTCACCGGCGCCGTTGGCTTCGCGATCGAGCGCGGTGTCATCCGCTTCCTTTACGGCCGTCCCCTCGAGACGCTGCTTGCCACCTGGGGCATTTCGCTGATCTTGCAGCAATCGGTGCGCACAATCTTCGGGCCGACCAATCGGGAGGTTGGCAATCCTTCCTGGATGTCCGGCGCCTTCGAGCTCGGCGGACTTACGATCACCTGGAACCGCCTGTGGATCATCCTCTTCGCGCTCGCCGTGTTTGCCGCGTTGCTTTTCCTCCTGAAGAAGACCCGGATGGGCCTGCAGATGCGCGCGGTGACGCAGAACCGGCGCATGGCATCATCCATGGGCATCCGCACTCCATGGATCGACGCGCTTACATTTGCGCTCGGCTCCGGCATTGCCGGCATGGCGGGCGTCGCGCTCTCGCAAATCGACAATGTCTCGCCGAATCTCGGCCAGGGCTACATCATCGACAGCTTCATGGTCGTCGTCTTCGGCGGCGTCGGCAATCTCTGGGGCACGCTTGTCGGCGCCTTTTCGCTCGGCATCCTCAACAAGTTCCTGGAGCCCTATGCCGGCGCCGTGCTCGGCAAGATCCTCGTGCTCGTGCTGATCATCCTCTTCATCCAGAAGCGGCCGCGCGGGCTCTTCGCACTCAAGGGCCGGGCGGTGGAAGCATGATCACCTCGTTTCTCGTGAAATCGCTGGACCGCACGATCATCACCGCCGTAGCGATCCTCCTGGGACTCGCCGCTCTCGTGCCGGCGCTCAATCTCATGACCGCGCCGGACCATCCATTGCATGTGCCGACCTACCTCGTCTCGCTTTTCGGCAAGTACCTAACCTATGCGCTCCTGGCACTGGCGCTCGATCTCGTCTGGGGCTTCTGCGGCATTCTCTCGCTCGGCCACGCGGCCTTTTTCGCGCTTGGCGGCTATGCCATGGGCATGTACCTCATGCGCCAGATCGGCGCTCGCGGCTCCTATGGCAATCCGCTGCTGCCGGATTTCATGGTGTTCCTCAACTGGAAGGAACTGCCCTGGTTCTGGTACGGCTTCGACATGTTCTGGTTCGCGGCGCTGATGGTCGTACTCGTCCCGGGCCTCATCGCCTTCGTCTTCGGTTGGTTCGCCTTCCGCTCGCGCGTCAACGGCGTTTATCTTTCGATCATCACCCAGGCGATGACCTATGCGCTGCTTCTCGCCTTCTTCAGGAACGACATGGGGTTCGGCGGCAATAACGGGCTCACGGATTTCAAGGACATTCTCGGCTTCAATATCCAGGCGGACGGCACCCGCGCCGCGCTCTTTGCTGCTTCTGCCCTGGCGCTTGCCGTCTCACTCGTCATCACCTCCGGCATCGTGCGCTCGAAATTCGGCAAGGTACTGGTGGCGCTGCGCGATGCGGAAAGCCGGACCCGGTTCCTCGGCTACCGGGTGGAGCACATGAAACTCTTCGCCTTCACCGTCTCGGCAATGATGGCGGGCGTTGCCGGCGCCCTTTACGTGCCGCAGGTCGGCATCATCAATCCCGGCGAATTCGACCCCGGCAACTCGATCGAGGTCGTCATCTGGACGGCTGTCGGCGGCCGCGGCACGCTGATCGGCCCGATCATCGGCGCTGTCCTCGTCAACGGCGGAAAGAGCATCTTCACGGCCGCCTTCCCGGAATTCTGGCTCTTTGCCCTCGGCGGGCTCTTCGTGCTGGTGACCCTGTTCCTGCCAAAAGGCGTGGTCGGCACGCTCCAGCAGCATCTTGCCCGGCGAAGGGCCAATCGCGAGGCGGCCCGGAAGAACGGTGAAGCAGAGTTTGCGGCCGCCGAACCGATGGCGGCGGAGTGATCGCGATGACCGAGAAGAAACCCAGGAGCCTCCTCTATCTCGACGGCGTGTCCGTCTCCTTCGACGGCTTCAAAGCGCTGAATTCGCTTTCCTTCGTCGTCGAACCGGGAGAGTTGCGCGCGATCATCGGCCCGAACGGCGCCGGCAAGACAACGATGATGGATATCATCACTGGCAAGACACGGCCTGACGAAGGCGATGTCTTCTTCAAAGGCGACATAGATCTTACGAAGAAGGACGAGGCCGAGATCGCGCAGCTCGGCATCGGCCGCAAGTTCCAAAAACCGACGGTGTTCGAGAGCCATACGGTCTGGGACAATCTCGAACTGGCGCTGAACCGCAGCCGTGGTGTCTTCGCCACCCTCTTCTACCGTCTCACTCGCGAGGACAAGGCCCGCATCGAGGAAATCCTTTCGACCGTGCGGCTGACGGCGCGCCGCGACGATTTCGCCGCCGATCTCTCGCACGGGCAGAAGCAATGGCTGGAGATCGGCATGCTGCTCGCGCAGGAGCCGGAGCTGCTGCTCGTCGATGAGCCGGTCGCCGGCATGACGGATGCGGAGACGGCGGAAACGGCTGTCCTCCTGAAAGAGATCGCCAAGACGCGATCCGTGGTCGTCGTCGAACACGACATGGGCTTCATCCGCGATTTGGGCGTCAAGGTCACCTGCCTCGCAGAAGGCTCGGTGCTCGCGGAAGGTTCGATTGATTTCGTCAGCAATGATGCGAAGGTGATCGAGAACTATCTCGGCCGTTGAGCGGGAGGATTTCAAAAGCGATGTTGAAGGTCGAGAACGTCAACCTGCATTACGGCGCCGCCCAGGCGCTGCGCAACGTCTCCTTCAAGGCGGAGATGGGCAAGATCACCTGCGTGCTCGGGCGCAACGGCGTCGGCAAGTCGAGCTTGCTTCGGGCGATCACCGGCCAACATCCGGTGAGTTCCGGCGCGATTTCCTTCAATGGCACGGCGATCGGCGGCATGGCGCCCTTCCGCCGCGCCAAGCTGGGCGTCGGCTATGTGCCTCAAGGCCGCGAGATCTTTCCCCTGCTGACCGTGAAGGAAAATCTGGAGACCGGCTATGCGCCGCTGAAGCGGGCCGAGCGCTCGATCCCCGAGGATATCTTTAGCCTCTTTCCGGTGCTGCAGACGATGCTCGGCCGCCGTGGCGGGGATCTTTCCGGCGGACAGCAGCAGCAGTTGGCGATCGCCCGTGCACTCGTCACCCGACCGAAGATCCTCGTCCTTGACGAGCCGACCGAAGGCATCCAGCCATCGATCATCAAGGATATCGGCCGGGCGATCAGATATCTGAAGGAATCGACCGGCATGGCGATCCTGCTCGTTGAGCAATATCTTGATTTCTGTCGCGAGCTCGCCGACCAGGTTTACATCATGGACCGCGGCGCCTTCGTCCACGAGGGGCCGGCGGAGACGCTGGACACGCCGGAAGCCCGCCGCCATCTCACCGTCTAGCCGTTTTCCACAGTCAGGGATTCGACTGAAGTATCAGTAGGTTGTGCCGCCGGCTGCATTGTCGTGCAGTAGCGGGAGCATTCAATTGGCCGAATGGGTTTGCGCCGGGCTCGGCTTTGAACCATACTGCGCACGCTTTGTGAAGCAGCATTACAATCCGTTATCGCTGACAGAATTGGCCATTCGCGTTTCCGGCCTGCCCCACTGGAGGAGACACAAATGACAAATTTCCTGCCTGAGCTTTACGAAGGGCATGCCCCGATCACGCTTCAGACGCTCTTCAGGGACGCGCTCGAAGCCTATGAGGATTGGGGGGAAGGGATGCCCGAACCGATCGTTTCCTTTGAGGGCAAGGTCCTTCCGATCAGCGCCGTCTTTGAGTGGATGAAACCCTGCACCGACATCATGCCAGCCAACATGATCGGCATCGTCACCGACCGGCTGACGAAGCCCTGGAGCGGCTCCGGTCCGCTCGATAAGATGACCTTCTCCACCGCGGCTCGCGTCATGTCCGTTCTTGTGCGGCGCCGGCTGATCCGCTTCGGCCGCGGCTCGATCGAAGCTTTCGTCCAGCGCTTCAATCCGGCCCAGAGACCCGGCCACGACGGTTGAGCGATAGCAGCGGCCTTACTGCATGTCTCCCTGAATCGACCTCGATTCAAGGTCAAAGGCATGCAGTAATCAAAGTGCGACAGCGCCTTTGCGCGTCCAAATGAATATCGACCATCCCTCCTTGCGTTCAACCCCCTGTCACAAAAGCGCGATAGGCGGAGCGGATGGTGACCTTGCAACAGATAGCCTTTCAAGCCGGCTGCTCGCTGGCGACGGTTTCGCGCGTCCTCAAGGGCCAAGGGCCTGTCAGTGGCGAAATGGTGCGTCGGGTGCGCCGCGCCGCGGCCGAGCTCGGTTACAGGTCACCGCCACCGGCAGGTGCCGGCGCGCGCCACCGTCCGGTTGTCGGTGTGCTGGTGCCAAGCGTCACAAATCCCGTCTTCGCCGCATCGCTTGCGGGTATCCAGCATCGCATGCAGGCTGCGAAGCATGGCGTCCTGATCGCGCAGTCGAACTACGATCCGGCATTGGAAGCACCCTCGGTCGCCGCGCTCCTGGAGCAGCGCCCGACGGGGTTGATCCTGACGCTCTGCAACGCTGAGACCAGCGGGGCGCTATCGGCGGCGCTGCCGCCGACGATCCTGCTCAACAACCGCCCCGTACCGCGCTTTCCCGCCGCCGTGACTGTCGACAACCACCGCGCCGGCTATGAGATCACGCGTCATGTGCTCGCCCACGGGCACCGTCTGATCCTCTTCGTCTCCGGGCATTTCGCTTCCTCCGACCGTGCGCGCCTCAGATACCAGGGCTATTGCGCGGCTATGGAGGAGGCGGGGCATCAGCCGCTCCCGGCAATGGAGATCCCATTCCTCGACGGTTACGAACACCTGGATCTCTCCGGCGTGGTGGTAGGCAGGCGTCCGACGGCGATCATTGCCTCCAACGACCTCTTGGCGGTGGGCGTCATCGCCGCTCTTCGCAGAGAGGGTCTGGCGGTCCCGGGTGATGTCTCGGTCGCCGGCTTCGATGGAATCGCCATTGGCCGCCTGATGAGCCCGTCGCTAACGACCATGGCGATGCCAGACGGCGACATGGGCATCGCAGCGGCCGCGATGCTACTCGACATTGCCCAACACGCGAGCGCATGCCGGCATCTCTGCCTCGACCACCGGCTTTATTCGGGCGAGACGGTTCGGATGTTGAACTGAAATTCAGTCGCCGCAGGTGTCGCGCGTTTTGTGATTTGCCCTTCACCCTGCGGGACGAGGCCCATCCGCGAGAGTTGTCAGCTCCGCGGCAGCAGGCTTTCCACCTCGGCAGCTGCGTCGTCCAGGGCTTCCTCAGGCGTTGCAGACTGCTCGACGACGCGTGACAGGTTCTCGACGATCGACTGGGTGACCTTGACGCCGTTGGTGCCGGGGACGGCGTACCAGGGAATCATGCGCGGCATCTGCTCGAGACCGGCGCGGAAGAGTGGGTTCTCCTCGTAGAAATTGGCGAGATATTCCGGCGACTTCGCCGCGAGCTCGTTGTTGGGCACGTATCCCGTGCCGGGAACGACGACCGAGGCGCCATAGGGGCCGGCGGCAAACTTCGCGAACTTCCAGGCCGCTTCCTGCTTTTCCGCGTCACGGGTCAGGATCACCGCGGCATTGCCGCCGGTCGGCAGCTTGCCGTTGACCGGGTCGATCAGCGGGATCGGCGCGGTGCGCAGGTCGAACTTGCCGCCGACATTCTTGATCGTATTGCGGAGCGCGCCGGTCGTCTGGAAGGCGAAGCCGATCTTGCCCGCGACGAAGGCCTGTTCGCCCGCCTGCTTGGTGAGCACAGGCAGGCCGCCTTCCTTGACCATGCGGTCCAGCACTTGGATTGCCTTGCGGCCCTCCGGGCCGTTGAAGGTGACCTTGGACTCGTCCTCATTCAACATGCGGCCGCCGGCGCCGAAGAGCAGCGCCGAGAACATCCAGTCGTCGCCTTGCCAGCGGAAGTCGATGCCCTCATTGCCGTTGCCGAGCGCCTTGATCTTGCCGCCGAGCGCAATCACCTCGTCCCAGGTCTTCGGCGGCTTTTCGGGATCGCCGCCGGCCTGGCGCACGAGGTCGGCATTGTAATACATGATGGGGTTCGAGGTTGCGAAGGCGAGGCCCACCTGCCTGCCGCTAACCTGGGCGAGCTTCAGGATGTTCTCCGAAAAGCCCTGCTCGGCCATGTTGCCGTCCTTCTCGATGAACGGTCCGAGATCGACCGGAATGTCGCGCTCGTCGAGCATGCGCAGCCGGTTGAGACCAATGAAGGTGATGTCCGGCATCTCGGTCGTGCCGGCCTGGCGCATGATCGTCTGGATGCCTTCCTCGTAGGTCGCGGAGGGATTGGCGAAGGCGATCCTGATGTCCGGGTTTTCCTCCATGAACTTCTTCGAGATCGTCTCCATCACGTCCTTGAAGAAGCCGGGCATGGGATAATGCACCGTCAACATCGTTTCGGCCTTAGCCGGAACAGCAAGTGTCATCGATACCGCCGCGGCGGCGAGAAAATGCCTGAAATGTTTCATGACGCTCTCCTGGTTTTAACCGGTCAGCCCTTGAGACCGGTCATTGTGATGCCCTCGACGAAGCGTTTCTGCGCGATGAGGAACGCGGCGACGAGGGGAAGGGTGATGATCAGCGTGGCGGCCATCAGCGCGCCGTAATCGTCGCCGGCTTCCGCGGCGCGGAAATATAGGAGGCCGAGCGGCGGGGTGGCGAAATCCTGGTTGGAGACGACCACCAGCGGCCAGAACAGGTCGTTCCAGTGAGCCACTACCGAGAATATCGCGAAGGCGGTGATCGCCGGCCAGGCATTCGGCACGATGACTCGGGCGACGATGCCCGGCTCGGACATGCCGTCGAGGCGCGCGGCGTGGATCAGATCGTCGGGAATGGCGCGGAAGAACTGGAGGAACAGGAAGATCGCGAATACCGAGATGGAGAAAGGTGCGACGAGCGCCGTATAGCTGTTGAGCACCGAGAGCCGATCGAATGCCACATAGAGCGGCAGCGCCGTCGCGTGGATCGGCACCAAAAGACCAAGCATCACCAGCACCATCATGGAGCGCGCGGCGCGGAACTTGAGTTTCGCCATGGCATAGGCGCAGGGAATGGCGACGACGACCTGGACAATGAAGATCAGCGCGCAGACGATGACGCCGTTCATAAGCAAGGTCGGCATGGAGACGCGCGATAGCGCCTTTGTGAAGTTCTCGGCAAAGGACCATTGCTCCGGGATCAGCGAGAGCGAAGAGGAAAAGATCTCGCTCTGCGCTTTGCCGGCGGTCGAAATCATGAAGATGTAGGGCGCAAGGAATATGAGCGCGCCGAGCGAGAGGAGGCCAAATCGCAGGATCCGGCCGAAGGCGAGGCTGTGGGCAGTCATGCGTAATGCACCTTGCGGTCGAGGACGCGGTATTGCAGGAACATCAGGACGACCAAGATTGCGAGGAAAACGACCGTCATCGCCGAGGCATAGCCGACCCGCAGATAGACGAAGCCCTCCTGGTAGATGGTGAAGAGAAGCACTTCGGAGGCCTTGTTCGGCCCGCCCTCGGTGAGCGTTTTCACCGTCTCGAAAACCTTGACGGAATTGATGATGCTGATCGTCGTGACGAAGAGCGTCGTCGGTCCGAGCATAGGCCAGGTGACGAGGCGGAAGCGGTCGAACCAGGACCTGGCGCCGTCGACTTCCGCCGCCGCATAGAGCTCGCGCGGAATGGCGGTGAGGCCGGCCAGGAACAGCACCATGTTGAAGCCGACCGACTGCCAGATGCCGATGATCGAAAGCCCGTAAAGCACAGTGCCGGAGGCGCCGAGCCAGTTCGGTCCGGTGATGCCGAACTGGGCGAAGAATGTGTTTATCGGCCCGATCGTCGGATGGAAGAGGAACTGCCAGACCGTCGCCATGGCGACGAGCAGCGACGCAACCGGGAGAAAATAGACCGTGCGGAAGAAGGCGCGGGCGCGGGTCTCCGCCTCGATCAGCATCGCGATCGCGAGCGCCAGCACGATTGATACCGGCGTGACGATCGCCGTGTAGATGGCGGTATTTGAGAGCGAGCGACGGAAGGTGCGGTCGCTGATGAGCTCCGCATAGTTCTCGAAGCCGACGAAGCGGAAGCCGCCATAGCCGAGCTCGAAATCGGTGAAGCCGAGGATGACGACGGCGAGCGTCGGCAAGAGGATGAAGAGGAACAGAAGCGTAATCGCCGGCGCGGCGAGCAGCCATGCGATCCGCGCCTCGCGCCGGCCGATCGATGCGATCGGCATCTCCGCCGCAATGCTAGCCATGGGCCCTCTCCCGTGACGAGGCGATGGCGACCGTTTTCGCCCGCAGCCGCTCGCCGGTCGTCGCGAAGAGCATCATCCGGCTCGGCTCGATTTCGACGGAAACCGGCATGCCGGTGGATAGGGTTGCGGCGTCCGCCGGCGCAATCCTGGCGACGATCGTCTCGCCGATCGCGTCGAGCCTTGCATGGATAATGACTTCGGAGCCGAGGAATTCGGTGCGCTCGATGCGGGCCCTGAGGATGCCGTCCGTCCCCGGGCGGAGACGGACGAATTCCGGCCGCACGCCGATCAGGACTCGCCTCTCGCTTGGCGGTGCGGTCTCGACGGCGAGCGTCAAGGCGCCGAAGCGCACCAGGCCGGTGGCGTCCATTCGCGTCTCAAGCACGTTGATGCGCGGCTGGCCGAGAAAGCGGGCGACCTCGATATGGGCGGGATCGTCATAGATTTCCTGCGGCGGAGCAAGCTGCAGCAGCGTGCCGCCGATCATCACCGCGACACGATCGGCCATCGACAGGGCCTCGGATTGGTCATGGGTGACGTAGAGCGTCGGCACGCCGGCACGGCGGTGTAATTCGACGATCTCGCCGCGGGCATGGACGCGGAGATTCGCATCGAGATTGGAGAGTGGCTCGTCCATCAGGAAGACGCTAGGGCGGCGGACCATGGCACGGGCAAGCGCCACGCGCTGGCGCTGGCCGCCGGACATCTGCCCCGGCTTGCGGTCGAGCAGATGGTCGATCTTGAGCGACGCGGCCATTTCGCGGACCTGGCGCTGGATGTCCGCGCGGATCTGACGCTGGCCGGGCAGGAAATCGCCGATGAAGGGCAGGCGCTGGGCTGCCGTCAGGCGGCGCATGGCGAGCGGGACGGCGATGTTCTGGCCGGCAGTCAAGTGCGGATAGAGGGCATAGGACTGGAACACCATGGCGATGTTGCGATCGGCGGCTGCCAGCGACGAGACATTGCGGCCGCCAATGGCGATCTCACCGCTGTCGGCGTGGTCCAGCCCCGCGACGATGCGCAAGAGCGTGCTCTTGCCGCAGCCGGACGGGCCGACGAGAGCGATGAATTCGCCTTGCCCGGCTTCCAGGCTCACGCCGTTGAGGATCGCGTTGCCGGCAAAAGACTTGGTGATGTTGTCGAGCGAAAGAACGCTCATTGCGCTGCCTCCACGGGCTTCCTGGCGGCGCGCGGATAAACCTCTTCGATCACGTGATCGATGACGTGGGAGGTCAATCCGGGTACCGCGACAACCTCGCTGTCGATGCGTTCTGCGCCGAGGTGATGCAGAGCGGCGCCGACGAGCCGCTCCCCGGGCATTTCCCGCTCAAGCGTATCGATGACGAAAGATGTCGGCGGTGCCCAGAGGAGGTCGGTGCCGGCGTGATGGCCCTGCCAGGCCCAGTGCAGATGGCCACTGGCATGAAGCGCGACATCGTTTCCGGCCATCAGATCGTAGAGACGCTGGCGCTGGCGCGGCCGCACGCCCCAATAGCCGGTGTCGCCTTCCGCCGGATCGTCGACGAACAGCGGTTTATGAGCAAAGATGGCGACCCGCCGACCGTCACGCGCGGAGAGCGTCCGCTCCAGCCAATCAAACTGCTTCTCCTCTTCCGCGTCGTCCAAGCCGAGAAGCAGGCTGTTAAGACCGATGAGCCGGCAGTCACCATGGTCGGACAGCCAGTAGTCGGGCCCGACGAGCTTGCGCCAGCGGGCCAGCCGCGCCGCATCGACCGGCTGGTCCGAGCCGGGCAGGTGACCGACGTCGTGGTTGCCGGGTACGATCAGTACCGGCACCGATAACTTTCGCAGGAGGTCCATCGCAAAGGTCAGGTCCTCCTCGCGGTCCGCGCCGTCGATCGTCAGGTCGCCGGTGTGGACCACGAGGTCGGCGCCGGCGGTCTCGATCCAGCGGGCGACGGGGTCCCAATTGTCGTTGAAATGCGTCTTTGAGGGGCTGAGATGGGTGTCGCTGATCTGGACGATCTTCATCAGGGCAGGGCTCCCGCTTGCTCGAATGCGACTTGAAAGAGGGGCCGTCCGCCTCGCTCAGCGCCGCTTGGCGGACTGTTTAGGCGGCTGCGATGTCAGTTTGGTAACAGGCGTTCTCAGTTGTTTTTCAGTTTCTCCATCAAAGCTTCACTTTCGGCGGGCCGGATCCTTTTCCTCGAAACCTCTTGACGCGAATCAGAGGATGAATCATTCCTCTAACGGAATAGATCGCATATTCCGCATTTCAGCGTAGGTCAGCGATTGCTCTGTTAAGAGATGTGGCGGGCGCAGTTGCGTGGCCGGCGAAGAGGTTTTGACCTCCTTGCCGTGATGCACCGAGCACGAGGGATTGGACGATGGACATGATGGGATCGGCCACGGCGGCTAGCGCGATCGGAGCGGCTGCCGGCGCAGATGAGCGCAGGCCAGCGGACGAGGCGATCGCGGCGGATGCGCGCGCGCTTTCGGAGCAGCTGAAGGCGATGCGCGATCGGCTGTTCCCGCCACTGGCGATGAAGACGCTCAGAAGCTTTACATCCGGCGAGGCTGCGAAGCTCATTGGCGTTTCCGACGGCTATCTCCGGCAGCTTTCGCTTGCGGGCGAGGGGCCGCAGCCCGATACCGGCGCCGGCGGGCGGCGCTCCTATTCGCTCTTCGACATCAACGCGCTTCGCCGGCATCTTTCCGAACAGGCGCTGGCGAAGGGTAATGGCGCCAAGGCGCGGGGTTATCTCAAATGGCGTGATGCTGCTCGCGGCGAGCATCTGCAGGTCATCTCCGTCACCAATTTCAAGGGCGGCTCCGGCAAGACAACCTCTTCGGTTCATTTGGCGCAATATCTCGCTTTGACCGGACATAGGGTTTTAGCGGTCGACCTCGATCCGCAGGCCTCGCTCTCGGCACTGTTCGGCTACCAGCCGGAACTGGACCTGACCGGCAACGACACGCTTTATGGCGCGATCCGCTACGATGCCGAGGCGCGGCCGTTGAAGGAGATCATCCGCAAGACCTATTTCGACGGGCTTGACCTGGTACCCGGCAATCTCGAACTGCAGGAATTCGAGCACACGACGCCGCAGGCCCTGAGCGCCCGCCAGAGCGGCGCCGATGCCGGGCCCCTGTTCTTCGCCCGCGTGCAGACGGCACTCGCGAGCGTCGCGGATGATTACGACGTCGTCGTGATCGACTGCCCGCCGCAGCTCGGTTACTTGACGCTTTCGGCGCTCTGCGCCTCGACCTCGGTCATTGTCACCGTGCATCCGCAGATGCTCGACGTCGCCTCGATGAACCAGTTCCTCTACATGACCTCGGATCTGCTCAGCGTCGTGCGCGAGGCCGGCGGCGAGCTCAATTTCGATTTCCTGCGCTACCTCGTCACCCGTTTCGAGCCGAATGATGGCCCGCAGGCGCAGATCGTCGGCTTCATGCGCTCGCTCTTCGGCGATCGGGTTTTGACTTCGGCCATGGTGAAGTCGACAGCGATCTCGGATGCGGGCCTCACCAAGCAGACGCTCTACGAGGTCGGGCGCGAGAACTTCACCCGCGCCACCTACGACCGGGCGATCGAGTCGCTCAATGCTGTCAACGGCGAGATCGAGGCTCTCATTCACGCGGCCTGGGGGCGCTAAAGACATGGCTGGCAACAACCGGAAGAACGAATTGCGGGCGCTGTTCATGGGCAGCGCGCCGGCTGCCGGCTCTCAAGGCGCTGCGGAGCAGTCGGGCGAGTTGACACCTGTCAACCAACCGGCGGCGCCGCGTGCCGCCTCCGGCGCCGTCAAGGCGATGGGGCTCTCGCTCGGCAGCATCACCCGCGAGGCGGAAGAGGCGCGTGCGCTTCGCGAAGCGCTGACGACGGGCGAGCGCGTTGTCGCTCTCGACCCGGCGCTCGTCGAAGCCTCCTTCATCGAAGACCGGCTGACCGACGGCGAAATCGATGACCCGGACTTCCTGGCGCTCGTCGAGAGCATTCGCGAGAATGGCCAGCAATCGCCGATCCTCGTCCGCCCGCACCCGGAAAAGCAGGGCCATTACCAGACCGCCTACGGGCATCGTCGCCTGAAGGCCGTGCGCCGGCTCGAACTGCAGGTGAAGGCGATCGTCCGGCCGCTCTCCGACGACGAACTGGTGCTGGCCCAAGGCAAAGAGAATGCCGAGCGGCGTAACCTCTCCTTCATCGAGCGGGCGCTTTTCGCCGCGGCGCTCGCCGCCCGCGGCTTCGACCGCAAGGTGATCGGCGACGCGCTCGCGGTACAGAAGAGCGAGCTCTCGCGTCTCCTGCAGGTCGCCGACAGCGTACCGCACAACGTCGCTCGCGCCATCGGTCCGGCCCCCAGGGCCGGCCGCGCCCGCTGGATGGCGATCGGCGCACTGCTCGAAAGAGAGGACGCGCGCGCCAAGGCGGAGGAGGAGATCGCTTCCTCGGAATTCCGCGCCGCCGACACCGACCAGCGCTTCCAACTGGTCTTCGATCGGCTGTCCCATGGGGACAGGCCGAAGCCGGAAACGCCGGAGGAGTTGAGGGACGGAGCCGGACGAGTCTACGCGCGCCTGAGGCGCAACGGGAAGTCGTCAACAATCGAGTTCGTCCCCGAAACGCATCCTGTCTTCGTCAAGGAGGCGGTAGACAGGCTGGCGAAACACCATGCGAGCTTCATGGATCGTCAGAAGTCGCTGCTCCGTCGCTGAGTCTGATTTGCCCCTTTACCCGTAGTCCACCCAGACGCCGCCCTGATCGGCCGAGCGGACGCAGTTTTCCACCCAGCGGACGCCCTCCAGCCCGGCGTCGATGCCGGGAAAGACGAGGTTCTCGATGCCTTCCGGCGCCAGTCCGCGACTGCCGTTGATGGCGAGGCCGAAGCGGCGGTAAAGGTTCGCCCAAGCCTCGAACAGCCCTTCCGGATGGCCGCCGCCGATGCGGTCGTCGAGCCGGGCTTGCGGGTAGAGATAGTCCATGCCGCGTTCGAGGATGCGGACCGGCTCGCCCTGGATTTCGTAGGAGAGCTGGTTCGGCCGCTCGTCCCACCATTCGATGCTCGCTTTCGAGCCGACGATGCGGATCTTCTGGCCGTGCATCGAGCCGGCGTTGACGGCGCTCGACCAGACATTGGCGATGGCTCCGTTGTCGTATTCCATCAGGGTCACGGCATTGTCCTCGAGCGGCGCCCGGCTTTTGACGAAGCTCTGGCGCACGCACATCAGACGCTTGATCTTCAAATGCGGCAGGATGACCTCGGAGATATAGAGCGGATGGGTTCCGACGTCGCCGAGCACGTAACTCGGGCCGGCAAATTTCGGGTCGACGCGCCAGCGGGTCGAGGGGTTCTGCTCCTCGACGGGGGCACTGTGGAAGCCGTGGGCGAATTGCAGGTTGACGATGCGGATCTCGCCGAGATCACCGTTCTTGACCATGGCGCGCGCCTGCTCAATCATCTGGTGGCCGGCATAGCCGTAGGTGACCCCGACGATAAGCCCGCGCGCTTGCGCCAGCGCCTTCAGTTCCAGTGCTTCCGCGACGGTGAAGCAGAGCGGCTTTTCGCAGACGACGTGCAGCCCGTGTTCGAGCGCTGCCTTGCAGATCTCGAAATGCGTGTTGTTTGGCGTGGCGATCGACACCGCCTCGATCCCGTCGGCACCCGTCGACTCTTCGGCGAACATTGCCCGGTAGTCCGGGTAGCTGCGCCTCTCGTCGAGCCCGAGATCGACGCCGAAGCCGCGGCCGCGTTCCGGATCGATGTCGAAGGCGCCGGTGACGAGTTCGAAGGTGTTGTCCCTGAGCGCCGCCGAGCGATGGATATAGCCGATCTGGCTGCCGCGCCCGCCGCCGACCATCCCCCAGCGGATCGGTTTCGTTTCCTTCTCTGACATGCGGTGTTCCTAACTGGTGATTTTCAGAACCCGACCGAGCGCAGATAGTCGCGGCTTTCCTTCACGTCCGCGAGGCTCCCCGAGACGCTCAAGGGGTCGCGCTCCTGCTCGACCGTGATGAAGCCGTGATAGCCGATCTCCTCAAGCGCGCGCTTGACGGCCGGGTAGTCGATGACGCCGCGGCCGATCGGGCACATGACGCCTTGGGCGCAAGCATCGAAGAAGCGGATCTTCTCGCCGAGCACACGGCGGAAGACGGTTTCGTCGATGTCCTTGAAATGCACGTAGTCGAGACGATCGGCAAATTTCTTCAGCGTCTCGACCGGGTCCATGCCGGCATAGTAGGTGTGGCCGGTGTCGATGCAGAAGCCCGCAAGCTCCGCCGGCACGTCGTCCGCGATCCGCTCGATCTCGTCGGCGAACTCGATATAGCCGCCGGCATGCGGGTGAATGACGGCGCGCACGCCGTATTTGTCGCGGGCAAGAGCGGCGATCGCCTTGATGTTGGCAACCATGCCTGCCCAGGCCTCGTCGGAGAGCCGCGGCGCCCGGTCGGAATGGCCGGCGGCGTAATCCCGCTGGTCATGGCCCCAATCCATGACCGTCAGATAGGGTGTCCCGAAGCGCTGCCCCGGCACCTCAACCGGCTGCGGCAGCCTGGTGACGACTGCGCAGATTTCGTCCGTCTGGCGCAGAAGGTTGGCATGGTTCTCCGGCGAGACGAGATCGTCGAAGATCGTGCCGGCGACGATCGAGAGCTTGCGTTCGTCAAGCGCCGTGACGACGCGTTCGGACCCGAGCGGCACGTAGCCATAGGGCCCGAGTTCCAGTCCGCCATAGCCGGCGGCGGCCGCCTCGTCGAAGACGCGCTCCCAGGCGGGCAGGTTCGGGTTCCTGACGTCGTCAACGCCCCAGCAGCAAGGGGCCGTCGTAATGGTGATGGTCACGGGGGTCGTCCTGTCGATGCCGGGGGTTGAGTAAGGCTCTACTTACGTTCAGGCCAGTACTTGTCGACATACTTCTGGATTTCCGAACGCATGAAGCCGCCGGACTCGTCGGCACGATCCTCCCAGCCAAACACGCAAGCCGTGACGATGCCGTCGAAACCGACCTCGGCGAGCGAAGAGAAGAAAACGTCCCAGTCGATCTCGCCCTGGTACATGTCCATGTGCTGATGGATCGTCACCTTCGCGCCCGGCGGGTTGATGATGTAGCGCAGCCCGGATGAGGCCTTGTGGTCATAGGTGTCGGCCACGTGCACATGCGCGATCATCGACCCGGCATCACGGATCATCTTCGCCATGTCGTCGCCGAAATAGAATGTATGCGGCGCGCAATAGAGAAACTTGACGTTCTTCGAGCCGATCGTCTTCAGCATGTCGATCGCCGGATGCAGCGTCTCGCACCAGTCCTCCGGATGCGGCTCCATGTTGAGCGTCACGCCTTCCTTCTCGAACACCGGCACGAGCTCCTCCATCGAGCGCCACCACGCGGCTTCGCTGTGCTCATGCGTATGCGTTCCGCCGCAGCAATTGGAGCGGTGGCTGCGGTCGGGCGAGGGGCCGCGGCCGAATTCGGAGTTCATTGTGTCGCAGTCCATTTCGACGGCGACCTGGATCGCCTCCTTCCAATAGCGCACCGCCGCCTGACGCTCGTCCTCATGCGGGCTAGCCCAGCGATACATCGGCAGGATCGAGGCGAGCTGAACGCCATGGTCCTTCAGCGCCGACTTGAACTCGGCGATTCGCTCCTTGTGGGCGCGCGGGCGCACCCACCAGGGGAGAAAATCGTCGCGCGGGGAGAGCTCGATATGGTCATAGCCGAGCTCCGCCGCCTTCCGGCACAGGTCATGCAAGCCGAGGTGGCGATGCATATAGGGGTCGAGTGCAATCTTCATGGGCTCCTCCGTCGTTCCGGCCGGCCGGGTGTCTGTTGCTACGGTTCGGTCTCGTGGCTCCTCCCGAACTGCAGAAAGATTAGCGTCGGCCGCTACTGCGTCCTAAATCTCCCTTGATCAAATTTGATCATTGACGCGTTTCACCGATCCTGGTCTGGGTGGAGTCTCAGAGGAGGAGGGTTGCTCCGATGGCGAAGGTGACGCTGAAGGATGTTGCGCGTGAGGCCGGCGTCGGCACGGCGACCGTCGAACGCGTCCTCAACGGCCGCGGCGGCGTCCGCCTCGAAACGGTGGAGAAGGTTCTTCACGCCGCCCGCAAGCTTGACTATCGCCATCGCCTGCCGGAGGCGCACCGGGCGCTGATCCGCATCGAGGTGATCCTCGTAAGACCGGAGACGAGCTTCTACTCGCGCATGAACCAGGCCTTCGAGCGGATTGCTGCGCTTCTCGACAAGAGCATCGTCGTCCACCGCACCTTCGTGCGCGAGAACGATCCGGTCGACTTCGCCCGTTACATCGCCAATCCGGCCGCGCGCCGCTCGGCGCTGATCGTCGTCGCGCCGGACCACCCGGATGTGGTGGAGAGCTTGAGGACGGTTGCAAGACAAGGCATGCCGGTCGTGCAGATTATGACGAGACCCGCCCCGGAGCTCCCCTATGTCGGCATCGACAATTACGCCGCCGGGCGGACTGCCGCCTTTTACATGTCGCGAATGCTCGCCGGGCGAAAGGGTTCTTTCGTCGCACTCTGCCATAGCGGCGCCTATGAGAACCACAAGGAGCGCATCCGCGGCTTTTCCGCATATCTCGCCGAGAACGGCGATGGTCACCTCTTCAGCCAAGTAATGTTCGACTATGACGATGACATCAACTCCATGGAACTGCTCAGCGAGGCGCTCGATGGCGACCCCGGCATCATCGGCCTCTACACTGCCGGCGGCGACAACCGTTCCGTTGCCGCCGTTCTGAATGAGCACGCGGCGCGAAATATCTTCTGGGTTGGGCATGAGCTTTCCGAGCAATCGCGCCGTGCCCTCCGCGAGGGCGTCATGTCGATCGTCCTCGACCAGGCGCCGGAGATCCAGGCAAGGCGATCGGTCGATCTGACGTTGCGCTCCCTGAACCTTATAGATGTCGACGCCAGCTCGGAGCCGGTGCGCTTCCTTACCGTCACGCCGGAGAGTGTTTGAGTAGGCGCTCAAGCTCGTGCTTCGCCGGATAGAGAAGCTGCGCCAGCTCTAGCCAGCGTCCTAGCCGCGCCTCCGTTGCCGATCCGATAGACTTTTCAGGCGAACAGCCTAGAATCTTGGAACTGCGTACCGAGAAAGCGCAACATGGCTGAAGAACGCGCTCAGCGGCGCCTTGCCGCCATCATGGCTGCCGATGTGGTCGGATATAGTCGCCTCGTCGAACTGGACGAAAGCGGTACGCTGGCAGCCCTCAAAGAGCGTCGGAGACGCATTCTGGATCCCCTCGTCCACGAGCATGACGGGCGTGTTGTCAAGACGATGGGCGACGGGGTTCTGGTGGAATTCGCCAGTGCCGTGAATGCCGTGACCTGTGCGATTGAATTCCAGAGGCGAATGTCGGCGGCCAACCATGGGCTCCCAGACGACCGGCAGATCCTTTTGAGAATCGGTATAAATCTGGGCGATGTCGTCGTCGAAGTCGGCGATCTGTACGGTGATGGCGTTATCATAGCGGTGCGGCTCCAGACTCTGGCCGGTCCGGGAGAGATCTACGTCTCCGGCAGCATATACGATCAGGTCAGGCGACGGCTTTATTGCGAATTCGACGAGCTTGGACCGCACCTGATCAAGAATGTCGCCGAGCCGGTTTCCGTCTATCGAATCGAGACTTCGACCTGGGGCCAGCATGGCGCAGCCGCCAAGGCACCGCTGCCGCTGCCGATCAAGCCATCCATAGCCGTGCTGCCGTTCACGAACATGAGCAACGACCCGGAGCAGGAGGTTTTCGTCGACGGCTTGACGGAAGACCTGATCACCGATCTGTCGAGGGCCAGCGGTCTGTTCGTGATCGCGAGCAATTCTGTCTTCGCCTACAAGGGGAGACATGCGGACGTGCGGCGCATTGCCCGCGAGCTCGGGGTCCGCTACGTCCTTGAGGGCAGCGCCCGTCGTGCCGCTGGGCGAGTGCGCATCAACGCCCAGCTGATCGATGCGATCCAAGGCGACCACCTGTGGGCCGAGAGGTTCGACCGAAGTCTCGAAGATATGTTTGCGGTCCAGGACGAGGTGACAAGCAAGATCGTTGAAGCCTTGGTCGGGCGACTGACGACCGCGCCGGCGCGAAACAGGCCAACGGACCTGGAAGCCTATGATCTGTGCGTCCGCGCGCGATCTCTCGGCCTGCAGACAGCCGGTGCCGCGAGGGAGGCGATCTTCCTCTTGCAGCGGGCAATCGCACGCGATCCCGACTATGCGGAGGCACATCGGCTGCTGGCGCTCAACTTGTGGCTGAGCTGGGAGTTCTGGGACCAGCCGGCTGACCCCAACAGAGCGAGAGCCGTGGCCGAAGCACAAAGGGCCGTTGCGCTCGATCCCGTTGACGCCGGGAACCGCTGGGTCCTCGGCGTCATTCTGGGCCATGAACGCCGCTGGGAGGAGTCCGACGCGGAATTTGATCTCGCCTTGAAGCTGGATCCAAACCATGCCGACGCCTTTGCCATGCGGGCGGACCTGATTGTGCTGAGCGGCCGACCCGCCGATGCCATCGAGCATGTCCGAAAGGCGCTCCGGCTTAATCCTCACCCGCCGGGTTGGTACTATTGGATGCTGGGCCAAGCCCAGTATGCGATCCGCGATTATGAGGCGGCGGTCCAAACCTTGCGCCGTCCCGAAACCTACCGAGCGACTTCGCGTCGTCTGCTTGCAGCCAGCCTGGCGCGACTCGGACGCCTGGACGAGGCACGGACGGAAGCGCAGTTGTTCATGATGAGCAATCCGAATTTCACGATCCGACAGTGGTCCGATTCTCAACCGTTCCGCGACGAGGAACTGCGCCGGCATTTCCTCGAGGGTTACCGCATGGCTGGGTTGCCAGAGTGATGGCTGCCGCTTCTCCTTCGCGCCAGATTTCAGCTCAGGCGTGGCCCGCCCGTGCGTCCAGGCTGAAGCGACCGGCACCGAACGCCACCACCTGCAGCAAGCCGCCCGTGATCGCGAGGTTCTTCATGAAGTGGATCATCTGGTTCTGATCGGTGAATTCCGTATGGAAGCCGATGGCCGACGCCAAAGTGAAGACCGCCAGGACAAGCGCCGCTATCCTTGTCTGGTAGCCGAGGACGAGAAGGAGGCCGCCGCCGAGCTCCGCCAGCAGAGCTATGGCATAGGCTACCCAGGGCAAGGGCAGATTGGCCGCCGCTATATAATCGACCGTGCCGGTGGGATCGGCGAGTTTTTCCACGCCGGACGATATGAAGATGATGGCGAGCAGCAGGCGGCCCAGGAAGGGTAGGGAAGTCTGAAGTGCTAAATTGGTCCCCATATCAGCGTGACCTCTCTCAGCGACGGTCAGCAAGCAATCGGCACGAGTTACGATTGCAATTGCCGGAGTGTCGAAGCCTCGCGCCACAGGCGATTTCACGCACCCACCATTTGCTCCAGAACTGCGAGGAGACGGTGCTCCTCGGTCGGCTTCCCGACATTAGGTGCGCCGGCGAGAATCTCTCCGCCGATAAGTTCCGGTCTGCTATAGGCGCTTGCCACGACAAAGGGTACGTGCCGCTCGCGCAGCGCCTCCGCCAGCCGTGTTACCGAGCCGTCCCTCAGGGTTACGTCGAGAATCGCAACCGCCGGCAGTTCATCGTCCAACAGTTCGAGCGCTTCCTCCACCGCCGCGGCCGGTCCGAGAACGCACCAACCGCAGCGCTCAAGCAGCAGCTTGAGATCTATCGCGATCAGGAACTCGTCCTCCACGATGAGCACAGTCTTGCGCATGTGATCAGTCTCGGTGTCATGAGACCGATCCTAACGGGGCGACGATCTCGACCACCAAACCCGCCAGTGCATAGTTCAGTTCCACCCGGCCGCCCAATTCGCGACCCACAGCGAACTCGATGAGCTGCATGCCGAACCCATAAGAGCCCGGCGGAGCAACGGGGGGACCGCCAGTTTCTTGCCAAACCAGCCGTAGATGTGGAGCGCTCGCCTCCTCGACAGTCCAGCGGACGCGAACCTGTCCATCGGGTATCGACAGGGCGCCATATTTGATCGCATTGGTCGCGAGTTCGTGCAGGATCAGGCTCAGTGACATGATTTGCTTCGATGCGAGCGGTACCGGCGGCCCCGGTTCGACGAGAACCCCGGTTGGATGTTCTGAATAGGGCTCAAGTGTTAGCTCGAGCAGCTCCTGAAGCTCGGCCTCGCCTTCTTGCGTGTAGGCCGTATCATAGGCCTGCACGAGCGCATTGAACCGACCGAGGAAAGCGTCGCGGTATTCCTCGCCGGAGCGGCCCGCGGCGGCTGTCTGGCGGGCGATTGCCTGGACCAGCGCGAGCATATTCTTCATGCGATGCCGGAGTTCTCCTAAGAGCACGTCCTTCTCGGCCTCGCGCTGGCGTCGCTCTGTTGCATCCACTATTGAGAGCAGCAAGGTGCGGCTGTTGTTGTCGGGATGGAACAGACGGTGCGCACTGAGGAGCATCGTCCTGCGACCGATGCTCGGGAAATCATGCTCGACCTCAAAGTCCACCACCGCCGTGCTCTTGGGGATCACCTCCTCAAGCAGGTGGCGAAGCTCAGGGATGTCCCATTGCCGGTTGCCGAGCTCATAGATGTGCTTCCCAACCGTCTCGTCGCGGTCAACATTGAAGGTCGTAAAGAACGCCCGGCTCCCGCTCTGGACGCACAGGTTCTGGTCAAGCACCAGCAGGGGATAGGGAACTGTGTCGATTATGCCCTGCGCCTGGACATGGGCATTGCGCAAGAGTCTATAGAGCTCTTCCAGATTCATCACCCTTCCCGCACGTTCGACCTTCTCGGAATATTACTACATCCTCCAAGGGGCACGCAAAGGGGACATGGATCCGATGAAGGGCAAAGAGCGGTCGTAGACCCAACTGTCTCCTACTTTGGGAGTTGGGCTTCGATCGCCGACTTGTCGATTATCGACCATACCGAGCCGATCTTCGATCCGACGAACTCGTAGAAAACGTTCTCCGTGAAGGACACGCGATGTCCATTGACGCTCAGGCCCAAAAACTCGCCTTTCGGGGAGCAATCGAATGAAAGGCGGGCGGCAAGGCGCGGCGGCTCGCAGACAAGCAGTTGAATGTTGAACTGCAGATTGGCAATGTTTTCGAAGTCCTTCACCAGCATTTTTTCCGGTAGCCCGATAGCCTTAGAAGCAGACCGTTATGCTGGACTTCGTTATCAACGAAACGGCCAAGCTCGTCCCAGGCCTGCCGATTGAGACAATCCAAGTAGGCACGATATATGTCAGCGAGTTGTCTGATCATAAACTGCCTCCGTCCGCCGAAAGGTCCAGAAGCTACGCGGCCTTCAAGGTCGAGAGATAGCGTACTGCCTTCACTCCTCCAATGCGGCATTGACGGTCGCGAGGCCGGCCCTCCTCGGCAAGGCCAGCGCGCGACGGCTTGAACATAGAGCCCGCGACAGGCGCTACTCGGCAGCCATTGCCATTCGCAATTCGGGCTCCTCGGTTGGCTCCTCATGGACCTCGTCTGCAGTCGGCTTGATCCTGAACCACGCCGCGTAGAGCGCCGGCAGGAAGAGGAGGATCAGCACCGTGCCGACCGCCGTGCCGCCGATCAGCGTATAGGCCATCGAGCCCCAGAAGACCGAGTGTGTGAGGGGAATGAAGGCCAGCACGGCGGCAAGTGCGGTCAGGATCACGGGCCTCGTGCGCTGCACCGTCGCCTCGATGACGGCGTGATAGTCATCGAGGCCGGCAGCACGGTTCTCCTTGATCTGTTCCGTCAGGATCAACGTGTTGCGCATCAGGATGCCCGCCAGTCCGATGAGGCCAAGGATGGCGTTGAACCCGAAGGGCTGATTGAAGGTGACCAGCATCGGCACGACGCCGACAAGGCCAAGCGGCGCCGTCAGCATGACCATGGCCATCGTCGAGAAGGATCGCACCTGCAGCATGATGACGATCAGCATGGCGGCGATCATGGCCGGGAAGACCTTGCCCAGTGCGGTATTGGCCTTGGCAGCCTCCTCGATCGATCCACCCATTTCGATGCGATAGCCGGCCGGAAGCGATGCGATCAGCGGCTGAAGGGCTGTCATGATCTGTTTTGAGACCTCCGGCGGCTGGGTCGCCTCGTTGATGTCCGAGCGGATCGTGATAACCGGCGTGCGATCGCGGCGCTTCAGGATCGGCTCTTCCAGACGGATCTCCGAATGGCCGATCTGGTCGAGCGGAATGGGGCGGCCGTCGCGGCTCATCAATGAGAAATCCGCCAGACGCGTCGGATCCAGCCGCTCGTCGCCGGCGCTGCGTGCGACGAGCGGGACGTTGCGAATGTCCTCGCGCACCTGCGTCACGGGCATACCGGTGAGGAGGAACTGCAGTTGCTGGGCCGTCTCGGCCGGCGACAGGCCGATGAGGTTCAGTCGCTCCTGATCCGGGATGAAGCGGAGCACGGGCGTGCGATTGCCCCAATCGCGGTTGGCCTGCCGCACGTCCGGGACGCCGCGCATGATGTCGAGGGCCTTCTCGGAAATGCTGTATAGCTGGACAGGATCAGGTCCCATCACCCGAAACTCGACCGGAAACGGCGTGTAGGGGCCGAATACAAGCTGCGTGACGCGTACATAGGCCTCAGGTGCAAGCCCCTGCGATACCGCTTCACGGAGCCGATGCTTCAAAGCCTCGCGCGCCTCCGCGTTCGGGGTCAGCACGACGATCTTGGCGAAGGCGGGATCAGGCAATTCCGGCGCCATCGCGAAGAAGAAGCGGGGCGCGCCCTGACCGACATAGCTCGTGACGATCCTGGCCTCGGGCTGCTTGTCCAGCCACTGTTCGAGCTTCTCGACTGCCGCCGTCGTCGTCTCGATGCTGGCGCCTGGCGGCAGGCGAACCTCCACCAGCACCTCCGGGCGGTCTGACGTCGGGAAGAACTGCTGTTTGATGGCGCCCATGCCGACCACGGAGAGCGCGAAGGCGATGGCGACGACAGCGCAGGTCAGAAACTTGCGGCGCACCGCAAAGGTGATGAGCCGTCGCAGACGCCGATAGTTCGGCGTGTTGTAAATCGCCTCGTGACCGCCCTCGACCGGTTTGATCGCGGGCAGCATCTTGACGCCGAGATAGGGCGTGAACACCACCGCGACGATCCAGGAGACGATGAGGGCGAAGCCCACCACCCAGAAGATGTTGCCGGCGTATTCGCCGGCCGTCGAGCGCGCGAAGCCGACCGGCAGGAAGCCGGCGATCGTCACGAGTGTTCCCGACAGCATCGGCGCCGCGGTGTGGCTCCACGCATAGGCCGCCGCCTTGATGCGGTCCATGCCCTCTTCCATCTTCACCACCATCACCTCGATGGCGATGATGGCGTCATCGACGAGAAGGCCGAGCGCCAGGATGAGCGCGCCGAGCGTGATGCGGTCGAGGAACCGGCCGGTTTCGAGCATGATGAGGAAGACGACGGCAAGCGTCAGCGGGACGGCGGCCGCCACGACAATTCCGACTCGCCAGCCGAGGCTGAGCAGGCTTACCACCAGCACAACGCCGAGCGCCATGGCGAACTTCATCATGAACTCGTCGACCGCCGAGGTGATGTTGACGGCCTGGTCGGTCACCTTGTCGAGCGTCATCCCAAGCGGCAGCGCCGATGCGATTGCCGCAGTCCTGTCCTCCAGCGCCTTGCCGAGCGCGAGACCGTCCCAGCCCTCCTGCATGACAGCTGCGAGCATGATGGTCGGCTCGCCCTGGCGCCGGATCAGATAGGTGGGAGGATCCTCGTAGCCGCGGCGGACTTCGGCGATGTCGGAGAGCTTCAGCGTCCGCCCATCAGCGGCGATCGGCGTGTCGGCAATCGCCTGAACACTGTCATAAGCGCCGTCAACCCGGATGAAGACCTGTGGTCCCTGTGTGTCGATCGAGCCCGCCGGTGTGACCGTGTTCTGCCGCTGCAAGGCGGCAACAATATCCTGTGCCGAGACGCCGAGGGTTGCCAGTTTGGCGTAGGAAAACTCGACGAATATCTGTTCGGGGCGTTCACCGAGGATGTTGATCTTCTTGACGCCGGGCACGTGCAGGAGGTCCTGGCGGATCACTTCCGCTTGCCTCGCCAGCTCACGCATCGGCATGCCCTTGGCCTTCAGGGCATAGAGGGCGAAGCTCACGTCCGAATATTCGTCGTTGACGAACGGTCCGAAGACGCCGGACGGCAGCTTGCGGGCTTCATCCCCGAGCTTCTTGCGAGCCTGGTAGAACTCCTCCTGCACGAGGGACGGCGGTGTGCTGTCCTTCAGGGTGACGGTCATATACGCATAGCCTGATCGTGTGGTCGTCTCCACCCGGTCGTACCAGGTCAGCTCCTGAAGCCGCTTTTCCAGCGGTTCGGCGACGAGGTCCTGCATCTCGCGTGCCGTCGCGCCCGCCCAGGCCGTCGTGACCGTCATGGTCTTGATGGTGAAGTTCGGATCCTCCGCCCGTCCAAGCATGAGAAAGGCGTAGGCGCCGGCGGCCACCAGCAGGAGGATGAAGAACAGGGTGACGGCACGTTCGCGAACGGCGATCGCGGAAAGATTGAGGCTCATCATCAGTTACTCCCCTCAGGAGCAGTCCGGACGCGAGCGCCTTCCTGCAGGAGATGGGCCCCGAGCGAAACAACCGGATCGCCGAAATTCAATCCGGAGATCATCGCGGTCTCGCTGGTCACGCGAACAAGTTTGACGGGGCGAAAGTGTACGGTCGAATTGGCGCGATCCACCACCCAAACGCCGGTCTTCTCGCCGTCGTCGAGCACGGCTCCGAGCGGTACCTGGACTTCCGGCTGGTTCATCTGATTGGCAATCCGAATGGTAACCGTGGCGCCGAGCGGTGCTGCCGCGGCCCGGCCTTCGAGGACATAACGGGCCTCGTAGGTACGCGTCTGGGGATCGGCGGAGTCCGATAGTTGCCGCAGACGTGCCGTGTAGCCACGCTCGTCGCCGCCATACAGGCTGGCCTCGGCCACCGAGCCGATCGCCGGCCGCAGCGTCTCGGGAAGCGCGACCACTGCCTCTCGGGGACCGGCGTGGGCAAGTCTAACCACCGTCTGACCCGCGGCCACGACCTGACCGGGCTCGCCGAGTGTGTCGATCACCGTACCATCCGCATCCGCAACCAGGACGGAATAGGTCGCCTCGTTCTCTGCGACCTTCGCTTCCGCTTCCGCGGCGGCAAGCTGCGCCATGGCGGTGTCGAGCGCCGTCTTCGCCTGCTCGTAACGTTGCGGCGTTGCCGCCAGTCCATTCTTCACCAGGACAGCATAGCGCCGCTCGTCCGCACGCGCCTGAACCAGAACGGCCTGTGCCGCAGCGACAGCATTGCGTTTGGCGGTGAGCGCAAGTCGGAGATCGGTCTCATCGATCTGCAGCAGCGCCTGGCCCGCCTTCACCTGTTCACCGACATCCACAAGGCGCTCAGTGATCTTCCCCGGCACCCGGAAACCAAGATTGCTCACAACCCGCGCGGCGACCGTACCTGTGAAGGCCCGCTCGGAGCTTTCCGCTTTCGTCGCTTCGACGACCATGACAAGCGGCGACACGACGCGGGGATCCGCAGCCTCCGCGTCTCGTGCAGGTGTTTCCAAAACGAACGCGAACGCCGCGCCCCCGGCTGCAGCCATGAGGCTGATCGATGTGAAGAGAAATTTGCGGTTCATGTCAGATGACCCTTGTTGACGGTCGCTGCCTCAAATTAGATTGCGATCTAAATCTATCCGTGGTATAGATGTCAAGTGAAATCTAATTGCGAGGTCGATCATGAGAGTTAGTCGAGCCCGGGCGGAGGCAAATCGCGAAGCGGTTATCGATGCGGCGAGCAGGCTTTTTCGAGAGCACGGCTTTGATGGCATTGGCCTCAAGGATCTGATGAAGGGAGCCGGCCTGACCCAAGGTGGATTCTACAAGCAGTTCGACTCCAAGGACGATCTGGCGGCGCAGGCGTCCAGGCGCGCCCTGGAGAGTGCCCTTCGTCGATGGTCCGCTGCTGCCGCGGCCAATCCGCAGGACCCGCTTGGTGCGGTGGTCGCGTTCTATCTCAGCATGGGACATCGAGAGGAAAAGATGGACGGCTGCCCGGTCGTTGCGCTGGGCTCGGATGCGGCGAGGCAAGGCGTCGACGTGAAGGCGTCATTCGAAGCCGGGATCAGGGAATATCTTGAGAAACTCGGTGACTGGATTGGCGCGGCCGACGGCGAGGAGCCGGGCGGGAAAGCCATGGCCATTCTGTCGACGATGGTCGGTGCGGTGCTCCTCTCGCGCGCCGTGAACGACGAGCAGATGTCGAAGCGGTTCCTCAAGGCGGCGGCTGAAAGCGTGCTGACGGCAGCGTCTGCAGGCGATGCAGGGCTGGGAGCGCGCTAATAACGATGCGTCCGGCCGAACCGCGCAGCTGGGCTGGCAGCCGCGCTGCTCGGGTTCCTGCAGATGGGCTGCGCCGCGATCGGCGCGTCCTTCGTCAGCGCCCTGCCGTTTCCGTCCTCTGTTTCCCTTGCCGTCCTGACCACCCGTTCGGCGCTTGCCCTTCTGGTTTTCCCGCCGGTCGCGCTGCGCCAACCACGGGCGGAGCCGAGCGGTTCTAGCGGCGTGCCGCAATCAACAGGAGGATAAATGCGGCGGATCGTTATCACAGGCATGGGAGCAGTCAGCCCCCTTGGAGCCAGCGTGGCGACTTCCTGGTCTCGGCTCTTGTCCGGCCATTCGGGGATCCGGCGGCTTCCGGACGAAATGGTGGGAGACCTGCCGGCGAAGGTCGGTGGAACCGTACCCTCAGTTCCATTCTGGGATTGATCCCGTCGCCCTACAATGCTCTCTGTGCCTCGACCAAGCATGCCGTCGAAGGCTACTCCGAATCGCTTGATCACGAACTGCGGACATTCGGAATTCGGGTGGCGCTGGTCGAGCCCGGCTATACCCGCACCGCCTTCGAGCAGAACACTATCAAGCCGGATCGCTCCATTGCTGTCTACGATGCGGTGCGCGCTGACATGGAAGTGCAGATGCGCAAGAGCGTCGAAGCAGGCGACGACCCCGAGGTCGTGGCAGAGACCATTGTCAAAGCGGCCACCGCTGAGGCGCCGAAAAGACGTTACACCGCAGGGAAACTGGCCGGCCAAGCCGATTGCTGCGTCGTTTCGTCCCCGAGTCCGCGTTCGACAAGAGCTTGCGGAAACAGACCGGCTTGCCGGTCTGACGCGCGGCTAGGAACAAAGCTACGGCTGAAAGATTAGGTTAACAAGCGGCGCTTGTCGACGCTCTCACAGGAGTGGCGACCACGTCTCTGCTCGGGCGACGGCATCCGTTCGGATACGCCACTTGGTCGCGGTAAGCAGCGGCGATCGGCCGATGCCCGGCATCATGCTTGAGGTCTATACCGAGGACAAGACGCTTGCGGCTGAGCCGGATGGGTACATCCATGTCATGTGGCCGAAGGTCGACGCGTTGCAGGTGCCAACGGCACGGACACAAACGCGTACCATTGTTCGCCGGATCGCAACGATCGGCGTCGCTGGTCTGTTTGGCTGGCTTGCCTGTCGGCACGTCGAACCGATGTCGCGTAACGCAGCTCCGGTGCACGGGCCCCTGTCGACGCGTCAGCGTTGGGGTCGCAACGCTACCCGTTGTTTCTGCACGTCGAGGAGGAACCCATGGTTCTTGGCGAAAATAGGAACGAAGATCCGGTCGAAGGCTCGAGCGATTGACGGCAACAAGCTCAGCCCCCGAACCGGCCGAAAAGCCAGAGCGCGTATGGCTTTGCCTTTCAGGCGGCAATGCGCTCGGCGCCTATCAGACAGGCTCCTACCAAGCTCTCCATGAAAACGGAGTAGAACCGTTATGTATCGCCGGAGCTTCCGTCGGCGCGGTAACGGGTGCGATCATCGCTGGCAATCCTCGAGAGAAACGTCTCGAACGGTTGCACGAGTTCTGGTCCCTTGCCGGCCATGGCGTCCGGGATTGGGCGCTCCTTCCAGAACTGCGATACCAGAGGCAGATGGCTGCGCTTCAGACTCTTCTGGCCGGACGGCCCGGACTTTTCCATCCCGCTTTGCCGGGATTGTGGTCCGCCTTGCCCGCCGCGCCCAATGACGTGCGGCTATTCGACACGACTCCATTGCGCGAGACGCTATTGAGGTTGATCGACTTCGACTATCTCAACCAAGGTTCCGTGCGGCTCATCGCAACTGCCGTCGATATAGAGTCTGGCGAAGACGTCGTTTTCGACAACCGCCAGCAGGTGCTGCAGGTCGATCACATTATGGCAAGTGCGGCTATGCCGGTGGCATTTCCACCGGTGACCGTAGCAGGGCGGACCCTGGTTGATGCCGGGGTTTCATGCAATCTGCCATTGCGCGCGCTGTTCTCCGAACTGCCCGAAGAAGACGTAACCTGTCTCTGCTTCGATATGGCGCCTCAAAGCGGTGGCATTCCCGCGTCGCTCGAAGGAACTTTGGCGCGTTCGCTGGATCTGCTGTTCGCCTGCCAATCGAAGCATGCGATCCACGACCTGCAAGTTCGGCATTCACGGGAGCCCGGCGATGCATCGGCGATCAGGCTCATCCATGTATGTTATACCGGTGACGGTCGAGAAGTAGCGCTGAAGGCGTTTGATTATTCGCAGCGCTCGGTCGAACGACGCCTTGAAAGCGGCCATCGCGATGCCACTCTCGTTCTGAACGCCTTGCCGGGGCTGCCGCGGGCGAAAGGTGGAGCATTCGAAACCTGGCGCCTTACAAAGGCGGGGCTTGTGAATGATTGCTGAGAATGTCTTGCCGGGACTCGCGGCAGCAACATTCCCGCGGGACCGGTCTGGTCCTCGACGTCGTGCCTAACCACACAGTCGCAACTGCATGCGGCCCAGCGAAGGCGCCGTTGTGGAGGTGCAGCATGGCCACCAGAATGAATCCACTGGCGCCACAAGCTGCCGTCCGGCGCCTTGGAACTGGATCGCCCGGGCAGCGGAATTTTTTCCCCCATTGAAACAGAAATTGATGAACGGACCCGACCGCCGACCGACGTGGCGCGAACCCCGTAAATTCCGGCCGCGCATGACGCGTCGGGCGCCAGAGGAGAGGTCCTGGGGTCGCCGCCCGACCCGTCTGGCGAGCCTCCCGGAAGTAAGTTGTTAACCTTCATTTTCTATTCGCTAGGGACAGCCCCTTCGATAATGAATTTCGAGTTTTCAGGCCATGCGTATACCCCGGACAAACTTTTCGACGGCAGCTTTGCATGAGGCAAATCAGGCGGACGACTTTGACGATCCGCGTCCGGAGACGCCAGGCGAGCTGGACTCTCATCCGGCTGCGGCCACCCACGATCACCTGTTCGAGGCACCCGAAGCACCAGGTCGGGCGGGCGGCCGCGAGGCCGACGACGTGGGTTACGTGAGTCGGGCGGCACGCCTTTACGGGCACGGCTCCGCCTATGCGCCGGCGCAGGTGACCGCCTCCACGCGCGATCCGCTGCCGACCCTTGCCGACATCACCGGCCAGGCAGAAGGGCCGAGCTGGGAGAGCCATTTCTTCCTCTCGCCCAATGTCCGTTTCACCCGCACGCCAGAGCGCGAGTTCATGAAGCGTCGGGCGCCGGCCGAGGAAAGCGCGGTCGAAGAGCGCGAGGACGAACCTCGGGACATTGGCGTTGCCGCCAATGATGCTCCCGATACCGCGGCGGCCGAGCCGGCCCTGGTCGCTGGCGCGCATCAGGACGAAGCGCCAGTCGGAAGCGAGACGGAAGCGCCGGCTCATAGCCCCTCTGAGCTCCTCCGTGTTCTGATGAAACAACTCCCCCATTGGTCGTCCATGCAGTCGCCGCCTGAGGACGCGGTGGTTCCCGGGCCGCAAATCGCGACCGCCCCAGGGGAGCCGGCTGGCGGGAAGACCGAAGAGACTGCAGCATCCGCGCCTGACCCGATCGAGCCGGGCATCGCCGCGGACTCTGTGGCGGATAGGGATCCTGGCCTCGCCCCTGCGCCAGGAAGTCGCGCGCGTCTCTCCTATCTCTCCGATTTTGCCTTTTTTGAATTCATGCCTTTGGAAATGGCGCCGGAGCCGGCGGAAAGCACCACGAAAGCGGTGCGCCCAGCGATCGCCGAACCAGCGGCGGTCGCCGCAGAGCCGCGCCCCGTAGCCGTGCAGCCGGCGGAAGCCGGCCCGCCGCCAACGGCGATCACGTCGCTTTTCCGCGTCGTCGAGTGCCGCCGACCCAAACAGACACCGGTGCCTTCGCCTAAGCGCGCGGCCCCCCCGACGCAGGCCGTTGAGGCGGCGGCTCAAATTGTGCCGGCGGCGCCCGGCCAGGCGCAGACCGTGCGGCAGGAGCCCGTCGCCGAACCGATCGAGGAAGCGCAGCCGGTGGCCGTCAAGGCGGCGGTTACCATGCCGGCCGTCGTGCAGCGTGCCGCTTCCGGCCTTGGCCCGATCGGACGCGTCGAGGTGGAAGATGCCTACCAGTTTCCGTCCGAAGACCTGCTACAGGAGCCGCCGGAAGGCCAGGGCTTCTTCATGACCCAGGAGCAACTCGAGCAGAATGCCGGGCTACTTGAAAGCGTGCTCGAGGATTTCGGCATCAAAGGCGAGATCATCCATGTGCGCCCCGGCCCGGTGGTCACGCTCTACGAATTCGAGCCGGCACCGGGCGTCAAGTCCTCGCGCGTCATCAATCTCGCCGACGACATAGCCCGCTCGATGTCGGCGCTCTCGGCGCGCGTCGCGGTCGTTCCCGGCCGCAACGTCATCGGCATCGAGCTGCCGAATGCGACGCGCGAGACCGTCTATTTCCGCGAGCTGATCGAATCCGTCGACTTCCGCAAGACCGGCTGCAAGCTGGCGCTCTGCCTCGGCAAGACGATCGGCGGCGAGCCGGTGATTGCCGAGCTCGCCAAGATGCCGCACCTGCTCGTTGCCGGCACCACCGGCTCGGGCAAGTCGGTGGCGATCAACACCATGATCCTGTCGCTGCTTTACCGGCTGAAGCCCGAGGAATGCCGGCTGATCATGGTCGACCCGAAGATGCTGGAGCTCTCGGTCTATGACGGCATCCCGCACCTTCTGACGCCCGTCGTCACCGATCCGAAGAAGGCCGTTATGGCACTCAAATGGGCGGTGCGCGAAATGGAGGATCGTTATCGCAAGATGTCGCGGTTGGGCGTTCGCAATATCGACGGCTACAATCAGCGGGCGGCGGCCGCGCGCGACAAGGGCGAGGCGATCATGGCCACCGTCCAGACCGGCTTCGAGAAGGGCACCGGCGAGCCGCTCTTCGAGCAGCAGGAGATGGATCTCGCGCCGATGCCCTATATCGTCGTCATCGTCGACGAGATGGCCGATCTGATGATGGTCGCCGGCAAGGAAATCGAAGGCGCGATCCAGCGCCTCGCGCAAATGGCGCGTGCCGCCGGCATCCACCTGATCATGGCGACGCAGCGTCCCTCCGTCGACGTTATCACCGGTACGATCAAGGCGAATTTCCCGACGCGCATCTCCTTCCAGGTCACCTCGAAGATCGACAGCCGCACGATTCTCGGGGAGCAGGGCGCCGAACAGCTCCTCGGCCAGGGCGACATGCTGCACATGGCCGGCGGCGGCCGTATCGCCCGCGTCCACGGCCCCTTCGTCTCCGATCGGGAAGTCGAGCATGTGGTCGCGCATCTGAAGACGCAGGGGCGGCCGGAATATCTCGAGACCGTGACCGCCGACGAGGAGGAGGAGGAGGCCGAGGAGGACCAGGGGGCCGTCTTCGACAAGAGCGCGATCGCCGCGGAAGACGGCAACGAGCTTTACGAGCAGGCGGTCAAGGTCGTGCTGCGGGATAAGAAGTGCTCCACCTCCTATATCCAGCGCCGTCTCGGCATCGGCTACAACCGCGCCGCCTCGCTCGTCGAACGCATGGAGAAGGACGGCCTCGTCGGTCCGGCCAACCATGTCGGCAAGCGCGAGATCATCTATGGAAATCGCGACCATGCGAGCGGCGACGACATGGATTGAGGGGCGGGTTGGCTTCGGGCACACGCTCAAGGTTGGCAGCGACATAGAGCTTGCGGCAACCGCCACCCCCTCTGGCAGGCCAGAGGGGGGTACTGCGCCCGTCCCCTGATTGCTCTTACGGCAACATGGCTGCCTTGCCGCCATACCTTCGTTTCTGATGAAAAAATGGGCAATTGTGCAAATCCATTGCCGATAACGGCCATGGCAGAGCGCAAGTCCTTGATAAAGATCAGCTGACGATTTTGGCACGCCGCTTGCTTACCCATCTTGTATGCAAGATTTGTCGTCACAAGAGTCCGCTCAGGTCAGCATCGACGAGGCCGTCGTTTCCGGCATCCTTTCTGCGCGCATCCGCCCTGGCACGCGGCTGAGCGAGAATGAGGTCGCGAGCCTCTTCAACGTTTCCCGCACGCGCGTACGCGAAGCGATGATGCGGCTTGAACAGCGCGGTATCGTCAAGGTCAGCCCGCGGCGCGGCTGGTTCGTGGTGGAGCCGTCGGCCGAGGAGGCGACCGACGTCTATGCGGCGCGCCGGGTGATCGAGGCGGGTTTGCTCGCCAGCATGAACCATCTCTCTGACATTGGCCGTGAGACGCTTCATGCGCATCTCACCGAGGAGAAAGCGGCGATCGCCGCCGGCGACCGCCAGCGCCTCACTTGCCTGATGGGCGATTTCCACATCCGCATCGCCGAACTCTCCGGCAATCCGATTCTCGTCGAGATATTGCGCGACCTCACCGCGCGCACGATCCTCATCTCTCTCATCTACCAGTCCGATTTCCACGCCATGCAATCGCATCTCGGGCATTGCCGCATCGTCACGGCGATGGAGGAGGGCGATTTCGAGAAGGCGGCGGCGCTTGCCGTCGAGCATCTGGACGAGGTGGAGACGGGGCTCGACTTGACGCGGCGCCCCGACCCGCTTGCCGATCTGAGGCGGTCGCTGTCCCTGCCGCCGCAGGTGCCGAATGCAACCCACAAAACCAAACCATGAAACCAACAGAGGAGAATGACCCGATGCTTTCCAGAAGACTTTTCGTCGCCGTGGCGACCATCGCCACCACGATCGGCTTCGGCTCCGTCGCCAAGGCCGATGCGCTCGGCGACATCGAGGCGCGCGGCACGTTGCGGGTAGCCGTGCCGCAGGACTTCCCGCCCTTCGGCAGCGTCGGCCCGGACATGGCGCCGGTCGGCTACGACATCGACATGGCGAACCTGATCGCCGAGAAGATGGGCGTGAAGGTAGAGCTAGTGCCGGTCACCAGCGCCAATCGCATTCCTTATCTGCAGACGAACAAGGTCGACCTCGTCATTTCGAGCCTCGGCAAGAATCCAGATCGCGAAAAGGTCATCGACTTCTCGACGGCTTACGCACCTTTCTACAACGGCGTCTTCGCGCCGGCCGAAGTCGCGCTCGGCAAGCCCGAGGAACTCACGGGCAAGACCGTCGGCGTCACCCGCGGCGCCGTCGAGGACCTGGAACTGACGAAGATCGCGCCGGCCGACGCCGTCATCAAACGCTACGAGGACAATAACGGCACGATCTCAGCCTTCCTCTCGGGCCAGGTCGAGGCGGTCGCGACCGGCAATGTCGTCGCCGCGGCGATCCTTGCCAAGAACCCGCCGAAGCGGCCGGAGCTCAAGTTCCTGATCAAGAACTCGCCCTGCTACATCGGACTGTCCAAGGAGCAGCCGGCGCTACTTGAAAAGGTCAACGGCATCATTTCCGCCGCCAAGGCGGACGGCAGCCTGAACGCCATCGCTCAGAAGTGGCTCGGCACGGACCTGCCTGCCGATCTCTGATTCGTCCAACACAGGCGCCATCCGGCTATCCCGGATGGCGCGCTCGCCCGCCGCAACAGGAGTGCGCCTTTGAATTACCAATTCGACTTCGGCTGGCTCTTCGAATATTACCCGCAGATCGTCAAGGGCATTGCGATCACGATCGAGCTGATCGCCGTCGGCGGCGTCGCCGGCATCTCGCTCGGCATCGTCTGCGCCTGGGTGCGCGCGCTCGGCCCGGCCTGGCTGAAGCCCGTTGTCGCCGCCTATGTCGAGCTGATCCGTAACACGCCCTTCCTGATCCAGCTTTTCTTTATCTTCTTCGGCCTGCCGTCGCTCGGGCTGCAGCTCGGCGAACTCCAGGCGGCCAACCTTGCCATGGTCGTCAATCTCGGGGCCTACAGCTCGGAAATCATCCGGGCCGGCATCCAGGCGACGCCGAGGGGACAGTTCGAAGCGGGCGCAAGCCTCGCGATGAGCCCCTTCGAGACCTTCCGCCATGTGGTGCTCGTACCGTCTCTCGAGCGCATCTGGCCGGCGCTCTCCTCGCAGGTCGTGATCGTCATGCTCGGCTCGGCCGTGGTCTCGCAGATCGCCGCCGAAGACCTGACCTTTGCCGCCAACTTCATCCAGTCGCGGACCTTCCGCGCCTTCGAGGCTTATATCGTCTCGACCGCCGTCTACCTGTTGTTGGCGATCCTGCTCCGGCAGCTGCTGGCGATGGTCGGCTGGGCCATCTTTCCAAAGAGGGCGGCGCGATGATCGAGTTCACCACCTGGGATATTCTGCGCAACCTGTTGCTCGCCGCGCGTTGGACGGTCGTCCTGTCGCTCGTCTCCTTCGTCGGCGGCGGCATCGTCGGGCTGGTCCTGCTTTTCCTGCGGATCAGCAAACGGAAATCGGCGCGGGCTTTCGCGAAGTACTACATCGAGCTCTTCCAGGGCACGCCGCTGCTAATGCAGCTCTTCATCGCTTTCTTCGGCCTCGGACTCTTCGGCATCGACGTGCCGGCCTGGCTTGCGGCGGGGCTGGCGCTGATCCTCTGGACAGCCGCCTTCCTGGGCGAGATCTGGCGCGGCTGCGTCGAGGCGATCGGCAAGGGACAGTGGGAGGCCTCCGCCAGCCTCGGCATGGGCCGGTTGCAACAGATGCGCTTCGTCATCCTGCCCCAGGCCATGCGGATCGCCGTGCCGCCGACGGTCGGCTTCTCCGTGCAGGTGATCAAGGGCACGGCGCTGACCTCGATCATCGGCTTCGTCGAACTGTCGAAGGCTGGCACCGTCGTCACCAATGCCACCTTCCAGCCCTTCACCGTCTATGGCCTGGTTGCGCTCATTTATTTCGCGCTCTGCTGGCCGCTCTCCAAGAGCAGCCAGATCCTCGAAAGGAAGCTCAATGTCGCTCATCGAAATCACTGACGTCCGCAAGAGCTTTGGGTCGAACGAGGTCCTGAAGGGCATCGATCTCGATGTCGAACCCGGCGAGGTGATCGCCATCATCGGCAAAAGCGGCTCGGGTAAGTCGACGCTATTACGCTGCATCAATGGGCTGGAGACGATCAGCAAGGGCTCGATCTCGGTCGCCGGCGCCCAGCTCATGGATGACGAGGTGCATCTGAAGGCGCTGAGGCTGAAGGTCGGCATGATCTTCCAGCAATTCAATCTCTTCCCGCATCTGACGGTTGGCGGCAATGTCATGCTGTCGCAGATGGTCGTCAAGAAGACGCCGAGGCCTGTCGCCGAGGCGACGGCGCGCAAGATGCTGGAGCGCGTCGGCCTCAGCCAGAAGTTCGATGCCTATCCGGACGAGCTCTCCGGCGGCCAGCAGCAGCGTGTTGCGATCGCCCGGGCGCTCGCCATGCAGCCGATCGCGCTGCTTTGCGACGAGATCACCTCGGCGCTCGACCCGGAACTGGTTGCCGAGGTGCTGGCAGTCGTGCGCGAGCTTGCCGCCGAGGGGATGACGCTTCTGATGGTGACGCACGAGATGAAGTTCGCCCGCGACGTCTGCTCGCGCGTCGTCTTCATGCATGAGGGGCGTGTGCACGAGGCCGGCCCGCCCGGGGAGGTCTTCACCAATCCGCAGACGCCGGAACTGAAGCAGTTCCTCGGGCTTCATTGAGCGGTTTTGTTTGCAGCCGGCCGGCGGGAAGTCCGGCCGGCGGCGGATCAGGGCCGCACGTTGATGTGACCCTTCATGTTCGGATGATAGCGGCAGATATAGTCGAAGCTGCCCGCTTCCTGCAGCAGGAGGCGGCCCGATTGCTCGGCCGGCAGTTCCACATCCGCACCCCCTTTGATGGTTGCGGTGTGAACGAGCGGATCCTTGTTGACCCACTCGATCACGTCGCCCACCTTCGCCTCGATATCGGCGGGTGTGTAGACGAGCCGGTCGACCGTCACCCGAATGGTTTTCGCCTCTGCCGGAGCGGCGGCGGCCGCTCCCAGCAGCAGAGTGGCAAGAGCTGCCTGGTAGACGGGCGTGCTCATTTCAGTTCCGTCGCGACATGCTCTGCGTGTTGCTGATGGCCCCGAAACAGCTTCAGCCCGGTTTCGAGCAGCGATTTGAGCTCGCCGTTCTGCGCAGACGGGATCAAGAGCGTTTCGAGCGCGCCGTTGACTTGGCGGTGATAGGCGACCTCGTTCTCGACATAGGCCTTGTCGAACGCCGCGCCGGAAAGCTTCGCCAGTTCCTGGCGCTTCTCTTCCGCCGCTTGCGACAATGCCTTGCTCGTGTCGTTGTCTTCGGGCGTGACGTTCAGCTTCTTGGCCAGGTCGAGCGCCTGCTTGTTGACCGCCTCGTGATCGCGCACCATGCCCTCGGCGAATTCGACGACGGCCTTGTTCTTCGACGTCGCAATCGCCTGTTTCGCCGCTTCGATGTCGAGCAGGCCAGCGGTATAGGCGATGTGGGCGATTTGCGGATCCGTCGGCTTGTCTGCGGCGAGCGCGCCATGGGCCGCGAACAGGAGCGCGGTTGCGGCTGCGGCCGCCGTCATTCTTATGGTCATGGGATGTTCCTTTCCCCAAAGATCGAAGCGTGATGTTGAACTGACGCGCTTTTGATGCTTCCAGGGTCGAAACGTTCCCCAAAATTTAGTTTGTGCCGCTTTCTGCTGACAGATGGGTGAGGCGGGCGACAACGGCCGCTGTCAGCCGTTCACAGCGCTTGCCTGCGAAGGGAAAAGCGTCGAGCAGGACCGGGCCGATCTGACGCTCCAGTTTCTCCTTCAGGAGATGCCGCGCCCGATGCAGCCTTGTACGCACGGTTTCCGAGCGCAGGTCGAGCAAGCCGGCGGTTTCCTCGTTGCTCAGCCCCTCGATGACCCGTAGGACGAAGACGGTCCGATAGGTATCCGGAAGCTCGTCGGTCAGCCTTTCGACAAGGTCGAGGATCTGTCGCTGTGCCATCATCTTTTCCGGGGTGGTTGCATTGAGGGGGAAGGCAATGATTTCCGCCCGGTGCGAATGCCGCACTTCATCGGCGAGCTTCGCCTGGCGCCGGCTTTTGCGCAGGCGCCCCAGGGCTTCGTTGATGACGATGCGCGAAAGCCAGGTTGCGACCGTGGATTCGCCCCGGAAATCCGCAAGACGCGTGAAGGCGCGGACATAGGCCTCCTGCAGCACGTCTTCTGCGTCGTTGTTGTTGCGCAGGATGCTTCGGGCGATGCGGTAGAGCGTGCGATTATGCGCCTGCATGATCGCCCGCAAGCTTTCAATATCCTCCGCCGACGGCGGGTGTTTCACGGAGTGACGGGTTTCAGCGATCGGCATGATGGGCTCCTTATCGCGGATTGGATGCCCGATCTCCGGAAATGTTCCCAAATTTGCTGTGGAACGGCAACGGCCGGAAAAGAGAAAGCCCGGCGTGGGAGGAGGTACGCCGGGCTTTCGATCCTGATCGGCAACTTGGGAGGAGGAGGGTTGCCGATCCTACGACAAAGCTTGGGAGGAGGAGTGCTTTATCGTTAAGTCATACAATAATGTTGCGCCGCAACATCCGCAAGACCCTTGATGAAATATTTGTTCCACGGTGGCGAAATGTCGCAGGATCGCTCTGCTGGATGAGTAGGGGCCAGAGGTGGAGCTTTCGCCACAATTGCGCCGCTTGCTTTCAATGCGGCCTGCGCCAGATTCGGATTCAAACGTGTCTCAGGAGGCGGCAATGGCGGAGAATCGCAAAGCGGCTCTGGTGCGAATTACCGGGCGCGTGCAAGGCGTCTGCTTCCGAGTCTGGACGCATGACGAGGCGAAGAGGCTCGGCCTCTGCGGCTGGGTGCGCAACGAAAGGGACGGGTCCGTCACGGCGCTGATCGCCGGGCCGGAAGGCGCAGTCGGCACAATGCTGCAGCGCTTCTGGGAAGGACCGCCGGGTGCGTCCGTTTCCACGGTCGCGAGCGAAGACGCGTCCTCCATTGAGGCGCCGAGGGATTTCCGCATTGCCAAATAGAATTAGTAGCAACACTCGTGCTTGTGGGAGGGGCCATCGCGGGCCAACAATCACTGAACAGTGAACCTCGGCTGAGACTGCGCTACACCCGCTCCAATGCAACCGCGATGCCCTGGCCGACGCCGATGCACATCATCGAGAGCGAATAGCGACCGCCCGTTTCGCCCAGTTCCAGCGCTGCCGTGCCGGTGATGCGGGCGCCCGACATGCCGAGCGGATGGCCGAGGGCGATCGCGCCGCCATTGCGGTTGACGCGGGGATCGGCGTCGGCGATGCCGAGCTCGCGCAGTACCGCCAGCCCCTGGCTCGCAAAAGCTTCGTTCAACTCGACGACGTCGAACTGGTCCTCTGTCATGCCGAGCCGCGCCATGAGCTTTTGAGAGGCGGGCGCCGGCCCGATGCCCATGATGCGGGGCGGCACGCCGGCAGTCGCCCCGCCGAGAATGCGGGCGATCGGGGTCAGGCCGTGCTTTTTCGCAGCCTCTTCCGAAGCAATGAGCAGCGCCGCCGCCCCGTCATTGACGCCGGAGGCGTTGCCGGCGGTCACGGAGCCGCCTGCGCGGAACGGCGCCTTCAATCGGGCGAGCGCCTCCATCGTCGTGGCGCGCGGATGCTCGTCCTTCTCGACGACGACCGGCTCGCCCTTTCTCTGCGGGATCGTCATGGGGACGATTTCCCGGGCGAGACGGCCGTTCTCCTGCGCGGCGGCGGCTTTCGCCTGGCTCCTGAGCGCGAAAGCGTCCTGGTCCTCGCGGGAGACGTGATAATCTTCGGCGACGTTTTCGCCGGTCTCCGGCATCGAATCGACGCCGTATTGCGCCTTCATCAGCGGATTGACGAAGCGCCAGCCGATCGTCGTGTCGTGGATTTCCGCATGGCGCGAAAAGGCGCTCTCGGCCTTCGGCAGCACGAAGGGCGCCCGCGACATGGATTCGACGCCGCCGGCGATCATCAGCTCCGCCTCGCCGGATTTGATGGCGCGGGCGGCGGCGATCACCGCGTCCATGCCGGAGCCGCAAAGCCGGTTGATCGTCGTGCCGGAAACGGAGACCGGGAGACCGGCGAGCAGCAGCGACATGCGCGCCACGTTGCGGTTGTCCTCGCCCGCCTGGTTGGCGCAGCCGAAAATCACGTCGTCGACCGCCTGCCAATCCACCGCGCCATTGCGTTCCATCAGCGCCTTCAGCGGGATGGCACCGAGATCGTCGGCGCGCACCATGGCCAACGAACCGCCGAAGCGGCCGATCGGCGTACGGATATAATCGCAGATATAGGCCTCGCGCATCAGGCGGCCTCCTTTCCCGTGCCGGCGCCTTCATGGGCCTTTTTCGTGCGGGCGTTGATGTCGCGCAGCACCGCAAGTTCCGTTTCCGTCGGCACCGGCGTCTCGATGACGCTTGCGGCGAATTTGATCGGCCAGCCGCAATTTGCGATGATCTGCTCGCGGCTGACGCCAGGATGGACGGAGACGACGGTCAGCTCCTTCGTCTCCGGATCGGGTTCCAGGATGCAGAGATCGGTGATGACGCGCGTCGGCCCTTTCGTCGTGAGGCCGAGCCGCTCGCGATGGTTGCCGCCTTCGCCTTGGCCCATGGAGGTGACGAAGGGCAATGTCTCGACGAAGCCGCGCTTCGTCAGCGCCATGGTGATGAAGATGCGGCCGCAATTCGACGCGATCTCCGGCGCACCACCGCCCCCCGGAAGGCGCACCTTGGGACGGTCGTAAGGACCAACCACCGTAGTGTTGAGGTTTGCGAATTTGTCGATCTGGGCGCCGCCCAGGAAGCCGGTGGTAATGCGGCCGCCCTGCAGCCAGTAGCGGAACATTTCCGGCACCGAGACGGTGAAAAGCGCCGTGTCGCAGAGCTCGCCGTCGCCGATCGACAGCGGCAGCACATCCGGCTTCGTGCCGACCGTGCCGCTTTCATAGATCAAGGTGATATCCGGCGCATGCGTCAGCCGCGCGACGTTGCAGGCGGCCGATGGCGCGCCGATGCCGACGAAGCAGACGTCGTCATTGGAGAGCTCGCGCGCGGCGGCGATCGTCATCATTTCATTGGGGGTGAATTCCGTCATCCTCGCCTCCTTAGGCAGCCTTGACCGAATTCTTCGCGGCATGGCGGGCGAAGTCTTCCGGCTTCGCGTCGAGCACGTTCTCCTTGATCCAGGCGGTGAAGCTTTCCCGATCGCGGGCTATCTCGTCCCAGCGGATGTAGAAGGCGTTGTTCCGCGCATAATAACCGTGCGCGTAGGAGGGGAAGGCGCCGCCCGGTACATGGGCTATCGCCGTCACCACCCAACTTGGCAGCACCACGGAATTTGGGGAGGGTGGGGCGAGTTCCTCGACGATCTCCTCGACGGTGACGATCGAGCGCTTGGCGGCCAGCACCGCCTCCTTCTGCACGCCGACGATGCCTTCGATCAGCACGTTGCCCTTACGATCGGCGCGCTGCGCATGAATGATCGTGACGTCTGGCCGGATCGCCGGCACGGCGGCGAGTGTCTCGCCGGTAAAGGGGCAGGTGACGCTTTTGATGTTCGGGTTCACCTTGGGCAGGTCGGCGCCGATATAGCCGCGCAGCATGGCAAAGGGCAGGTTTGCCGCGCCCGCTTCATAGGCGTTCGCCATTGCCGCATGTGAATGTTCCTCGATCTCAAGCGGCCGCGGCCACTGGTTCTCAACCGCGTCACGGAAGCGGTGAAGCGAGCCGACGCCGGGATTGCCGCCCCAGGAGAACTTCATGGCCCGGGCGGCGCCGACGCCGATCAGCTGGTCATAAAGGATGTCCGGCGTCATGCGGATGAGGAACAGGTCCTTCCTGCCCTGGCGGATGACCTCGTGGCCCGCCGCATAGGGAATCAGATGCGTGAAGCCTTCCATGGACACGGCGTCGCCGTCGCGGACATTGTCCGCCACGGCTTCGGCAAGCGGCTGGATGCGAGCCATTATCTCCTCCAATGATTTGCCGGACTGTCGAGGGCAGGTGCCACCCGCGTCAGCGGCAACTGCCGGAAATAAGCGCCTGTTTCTTCCGCCGGTCAATTTCTTTTGTGCGCTATTTGACATTTGTTTGTATACCGCACAAAGTCGGCAATGAAAGAGGAAGCGCGGACCATGCGAGAAACGGATTTCGTCAGTGGATTTGCACGCGGCCTGAAGGTCATCGAGGCTTTTGGCGAGGCACGGCCGCGGCTATCGATCGCCGAAGCCGCCAAGATCACCGGGCTCGACCGCGCGACAGTGCGGCGTTCGCTGTTGACGCTGTCGGAGCTTGGCTACGCGGATTATGACGGCAAGTTCTTCACGCTAACGCCGAAAATTCTGCGGCTTGGCCATGCCTATCTCTCGGCGACACCCCTGTCGATGATCGTCCAGCCCCATCTCGACCAGCTCTCGGAGAAGGCCGGCCAGAGCGCCTCAGTCTCGGTGCTCGACGGCACCGAAGTGGTCTATGTGGCGCGCGCCTCGCAGCGGCGGGTGATGTCGATCAATCTGATGCCGGGTTCCCGCCTTCCCGCCTATTGCGCCTCGATGGGTCGGGTGCTGCTCGCCGCGCTTCCCGAAACGCAAGCACGCGAAATTCTTTCCCGTACGGAGTTGAAGGCCAATACGCCGCGGACGAAGACCGATCCGGAGGAGCTGATGGCGGAGCTTCGCCGCGTCCGCGAAGAAGGCCATGCGGTGATAGATCAGGAACTCGAACTTGGCCTATGCTCGATCGCGGTGCCGTTGATGAACGCCCGCGGCCAGGTGGTGGCGGCACTCAATATAGGCGCACCGGCCGCCCATGTCGCGGCATTCGAACTGGTTGAACGATACCTGCCGTTGCTTCAGGAGACGCAAGCGGCACTGCGGCCGCTACTCCGATAGTGCGAAAGCTTTGATGGCGAGACGCCTGACGCTGGCACCGCCTGCCGGCGGTCCGAGCAAGTATCTGATGTCAAGATGCGACTTGGGCGGCTGCCGAAATCAATTCTTCGGGATTGAGCGCGCGGCACATATTCCGGCCTTCCCCCTCCACTTCGGTGAAGCTCCAGCGCACCACACCGTCGCGGTCGAGGAGGAACTGACCGACAAGCTGCAAATGGCCGGGCACTCTCACCTGCTGATCGGCTTCCATGATCTCGTAGCCATCCTTCTCGTTGAGCAGGTCGCCCGCGGCGGCTGGATTCATCGGTTCAGGCAGTTCTCCCGGCTGCTCGACCCTCATTGTCATGACCATATCCATTCCGACTTTGCTTGGCCAATCGGTCTCATTCTCCGTTATTTCGAGGAGGGGCAGACCGAAGGCACGGTGCGAAACTCGCTCCGGATCGGATGCAGCAAGAAGACCGGATATCGGATGGTAGCGAAAATAAAGTCTCGCTCTTTCAACCGGGGTGTTTACCACCGCCAGAGAGTGGATGCCTTTTTCCCGGAGGGCCGGGTTCAGCTGTGCCATTGCAGCGACATGGCGTCTGCAGAACGGACACAGCAGGCCCCGAAACAGACCAATCAACACGGGGCTACGGCCGCGAAACTCATCAAGTGCGATCGTCCCGTCACGTGAGACCGCGTCAAGCACGACGTTAGGGGGCCGGTCGCCGGGTTGTAACGGTTGGACAGCATAGCGCATAGACATACCGACCTCCTCGCCGCAAGAACTATCAGCAAGGCAGCACGACAAGCATTTCGAGGTCGGCTCGCGCGAGGCGATGTCCTGCTGCAACGTCGGAACAACATGAGGATCCCGCCATGCTGGCGAGGTCGAAATCAAGCGTTGCAGACTTGGCCTCTGTTTGGCATACCGCCGGGTCCAAGCGCAGCATGGCCCCACATTGGCGCACGAGCAAGCGGTAAACGAGGAATCGTGCCGATGCACTAGCGTTCGTACCGTCAGAACCTTGGCAAGGCACGGCCATGAATTCACCAAAACTTCACGACAGAACGCATTGCTGGTTGTTCTTCGAAGATGGAACAAAGCCTGCAAGTCGCAAATCAGCCGGCGCTACCTCCTTATCTTCAATGGCTTTTCACACGGGGATGACGAAGCATGAAAGTTGTAGTCGAAAACACCGTCTGCCTGAACACGGGCGATGCGGCGATCCTTCTCGCGATCCGGCATATCCTGAAAACGATCCTCGGCGACAGTGCCGAATTTCTCGTGTTCGACAGCCAGCCGGAGATTGCGGCACGTCTGTATCCCAAGGAGGATTATCCCGACATCGAACTTCGAAAGCTCCCGTCGGAATCGTTCTTCAAGTACAAATACGACGAAAACACCGTCAAGAACGCGCTGAAGCAGGTCTATAACCAGGCGGTGTTCCACGCTCTTCGCCACGTGGGCAGCGGCAATTATCTCGATCGGCGTTTCTTCAGCGACGACGATCGAAAGAGCCTGGCGCTCTACAGGGACGCCGACCTGGTGATCACCACCGGCGGTACCTACCTCGTCGAGAACTACTCGCTCGAGCGACGCATCAATGAGTTCAAGGTCGGCGAGATGCTCGGCAAGAGACCGATCTTCTTCACCCAGTCGCTAGGTCCATTCGACAAGCCCTATAACCGCAGAATGCTGCAGCCGGTATTCGCGCGGAGCCCGCTGATCCTGCTGCGCGATGAGCGCTCGCGCGAGCACATACTCGACCTCGTAGACAATCCCGAAAAGTGCCATGTCGTCGCCGATGCCGTCTTTGCGCTCGCCGATGTGGAGCGGGTCAAGGCACTCACGATCGTCGGGCGCCCGGCACCGACGGGCCGGGTCGGCATTTCGGTGCGGCACTGGCACTATGTGAAGGACGGCGAGGGCGGCATGGGTCGCTATATCGATTCCGTCCGCGAGATCGCGACGCGGCTCGTACGCGATCACGGCAAGCAGGTCACCTTCATCTCCACCTGCCAGGGCGTGCCGGAATATGCGCACGACGATTCGAAGACGGCAACGGTGATTGTTGAGGGGCTCGCGCCTGAGATCGCGAGCCACGTCACGGTCGACGCGTCCTTCCACACGCCGGAACAGTTGATGGCGGCGGTCAAGGAATTCGATTTCGTGGTGGCGACCCGCATGCACATGATGATCATGTCGCTTTGCGTCGGAACGCCGGTCTTGCCGATTGCCTACGAGTTCAAGACCAAGGAGCTTGCCAAGCGCATCGGCGTTTCCGACGTGCTGCTCGACATCGATGCGGTGACGCCGGACGAGGCATGCGGAAAGCTCGACCGCTTCGTGGGCGCGCTGGATCACTATCGCGCCGTCAGCCTCGGGGCGGTGCTCGAGGAGCACGCCTCGGCCATGTCGGCGGCGGATCTCATCCGCCCGCTGCTCGACCGCTCAGCGCCGAAGGGCGCTCAGCCCCCGCTTGAGGACGTCGAGGAGGACCTGGCGCGGCTGGCGTAGGGCGAACGCGAAGACAAGCGCCACAGCATAGTTGAGGCAGATGGCAGAGCCGAGCGCAAGCGTGTCGGAGGTTCCGGTCAGCGATTCCGGCAGCTGGCCGTAGCCGAGCCAGGCGACAAGCGCCGATCCAAGAAAGAGACCCTGCACCAGCAGGAAGTCGCCTGCCGACACCGGCCCGAGCCGCTGCAGGAGCCATGCCAGCACGGGAAGGCGCAGGATATAGCCGCTCACCGCATAGGCGGCGGCGAGGCCGACGGCGCCCCATTGCAGGCCGACCATGAAGGCGACCACGGTCGTCAGCGACGAGTAGATGCCCCAGCGGAACATCGTCTTCGTCTCGCCTTGGCAGATGAAGATCCAGCCGGTGGTGCTCGAAACCGGCTGCATCAGGCTGGCGACCCCGAGCCAGGTGAAGATCGGCGCGACCGGCAGCCATTTTTCGCCGAAAAGGATGCTGACGGTCGGCGCGGCCGCCATGGTGAGCGCCGCGATGCCTGGCATCGTGATCATCGCGAGCAGCCAGTTGGTGCGCAGATAGATGTCGCGAAAGCGCGCCTTTTCCTCCTGGATGCGGCTCATCAGCGGGATCATCACGCGGGAAAGCGGCTGCGTGATGTTTTGCAACGGGAACAGCAAAAGTTTGTAGGCACGGTCGTAATAGCCGAGTTCGACCGGCCCTGAAAACTTGCCGATCAGGATGTTGTCGAGATTGCGGGAGAGGAAATTGACGAGATTGAAGCCCGTGAGATTGGCCCCGAAGGAGATGATGTCCCGGTCGACCCTGAACTCCGGTCGGCCGGGCATCCATCGTGTCGAAAGCCACGCGGCGATCAGCGCGAGCGAGGCGGAAGCGGCGGGGCCGATCACCAACGACCAATAGCCCATGCCGAACCAGGCTGCCGTGGCGGTGACGAGAAGGCCCGCGAATGCCGCACAGACGTCGTTCAGCGCGAGTTGACCGAATTTCAGATGCCGGTTCATCAGCGCGAGCGGCAACGCCGCGAGGCTGCCGAGAAGCAGAGGCAGAGCCGCGGCGATGGCGATCGCCGTCATCCGCCGATCACCGTAAAAGGCAGCCACAGCCGGCGAGAGCGCGACGACGACGGCAGTGCAGACGAGGCCGACGAGGGTGCTGATCCAGAACACCTGGTTGAGTTGGCGCTCCGTAATCTCCTTGCGCTGGATGACGGCCTGCTGCAGCCCCAGATTCTGGAACAAACCGACGAAGGCGACGATCGGGCTGACGGAGGCGACGAGACCGAAATCCTCCGGTGCCAGCAGACGGGCGAGCACGACGACCGAGACGAACTGGATCGCCATGCGAACCGCTTGCGCGCCGCCGGTGACCAGCCCGCCGTGAAGCGCGAGACGGCCGAATTGCAGGTGTTCTTTGTTCAAGCGGCTCGCCTCGCTTTGCCGAACTGGCTGAGGATAGCGGCGAATTCGTCGTCGAGACGCTCCATGTCGAACTCCGTCTCGACTTTTTTCCTTGCCTCCCGACTGATCGCCTCGCAGCGCTCCGGATGCTCGGCGATGAAATGAAGGCGGTTCGCAAGCGTCTCGAAGTCCCGTTCGGGCGCCAGGAATCCCGTTTCCCCGTCGTCGATCAGTTCGGGAATGCCGGAGTGGTCGGAACTGACGACCGTCAACCCGGCGGCCATCGCTTCCATCAGCGCCACCGGAATGCCTTCGACATCGCCGTTCCTGGCGGTGACGCTCGGCAGGACGAAGGCGTGCGAACGCCGCAGCCATCCCTTGACCTCCTTGTGGGCGAGGCTGCCAAGGAAAGTGACCCGCCCGGCGATACCGAGCCCAGCTGCAAGCGTTTCGAGGCTCTTGCGCAATGGACCGTCGCCGATGATCGTATAGTGCCAGGCAAGCTCCGGCGCCCTCGCCGCCAGTTGGCCAAGCGCGCGAAGCGCGAACTCCACACCCTTCTTCTCGGCGAGCCGGCACACCGAGATCAATTGCAGCGCCGTGCCGCGCCAGGACTGCCAGCTGTAAGGAATCTTCTCGAGGTCGATACCCATGTGGTGCACCGCAACCTTCTCCTTGGGCGCCCCAGCCCCGACCAGGGTGCGACGGAAGAGATCGTTCACGGTCAGGTTCAGCGTGCCGTACCGGAAGAGGTCGCGATAACGGCCGAGATCTCCCGCATGCATCGGGACGCCGACATCGTAGCCATGAAAGATGGTGACGATCGGGGGCTTCAGCCGCTTCCATTTCTTCAGCCGGGCGGCGCGGGCGCCATTGTGGCCGAAATGGGCAACCACGACGTCGCAGCCATTCAGCCTTGCCACCGATGTGAGGTCGAGGGCGGTCGACAGCTTGTCGTGAAGCTTCGGCGGCAGGCGCCGCAAGGTGGGGCGAGCGCGCGCCGCCGCACCCCACCAGTCACGGGTTCGCTTGAGGAGCGTTGCGACGGGCTCCTGGCCGCGATGGGCGGTATGATTGTCCGAAATGCCGTTGCAGACGACTTCGATCTCGAAGCCGCGGTTAAGAAGGCCGGCCATTTGGCCGACGACGAAGGTCTCCGACAATTGCGGAAACTGCCCGACGACAAAACCGATGCGCATGCCTGCTCGCCTCAGGACGCTTTGCGCTCAGTGGGGCGGCCTGCGGCGGCGCGCTCGAGAACCTCGAGAAAGGCCGCGAACTGCCGCTCCGGCTGCATCTGCGGGCGTTCGGAGAATCGCGTCGCGGCCGCCGACAACCGCTCATACTCGGGCCTGTCGCTCCAGAGGCGCCGGATGGCCCCCGTCCATTCGTCGATCGGCGCGTCATAGTCGAGCACGATGCCGCCTTCGCCGATCGCTTCGGGCAGTCCGCCGCGACGCGAGCCGACCACTGGAATGCCGCTGCAATGGGCTTCGGAGGCCACCCGGCCCCAGGCCTCTTCCCACTTGCTCGGCGCAAGCAGGATCCGCGTGCGGCCGTAAACGGTCTTCATGTCGCTGGTGCGGCTTTCAAGCCGCACGTTCTTGAGAGGCGCGATGATCTTTTCGATCTCCGCGCGATGATCATCGGCAAGCTTCCAGCTTTCGACGAAGAGGAAGGGGATGTCCGGGCAATGGGCGGCGATCTGCACCGCCAGCTCAAAGCCCTTCTCCTGGTAGGGATTGATGAATGTGACATACTGCCCGCTGGTTGCGGTCCTGTAGGTCGCGGGATTGATCGTCGGCGGGATGACGACCGAATCGATGCCGAACTTCTGCTTGTAGGTTCGGGCGGTGAATTCCGAATTGGCAATGTAGAGAGCGGCGGTCAGTTCGCGCAGGTCGCCGGCGAGCTCTTGAAACTCGACATTTCTCAGATAGACGACCAGGGGTACCCCGTATGCCTCGAGCGCCTTGCCGATCGGCACGGACTTGTGGCACTGCACCACGGCAACGTCCGGCTGGAGCTTTTTGACGGCAACGCCCGCCGCTTCCCAGGGAAACCAGCCGCGAATGACCGGGTAGCCCGGAAAGTTGTCGATGACTCCGCGCTCGCCGGACAACTTGAGCTTGAATCGCGCCCTCAGGCCGAAAAGGCCGTCACCGAAGAGCGCGGCCAGGACCCCGGCCTCGTGACCGCGGTCGCGCAGTTGCTGGACAAGATGATGCGTGCTCGACTGAACGCCGCCGCTGAACTCGGGATAGTAGCCATTTCCGCCGGCAAACAGAACTTTCATACAGTTATTTCCCCTTCATAGAGACACCTTGCCGTGCTCGCTTGTGCCCTCCCGATAAGCGAAGCGACATGCACAAACGGCACAATGACGGCAATTGTTGGGTCGCTCAAAGAGGAAGGGGTGCAACTTGCGATTTTCTGGCCTGCAATTGGCCGACTGGCCTGAAGCTCGGCGGAATCATCCGGCCGCATGTGCGCGATCCTCCAGTTAGGGGGTGAACATACGAAACAGAGGTGCCGCATTGCTGCGCATCGGCAGAGTGTCACGGCGGGGCTATATCGTCAATCGACCTCGCCCGTTCGGGTTAGCCCGAAAGGGTTACCGTGTAGCCAAGCATTGGCGCGAAAGTGCCGGCTGCTTCTGACCAAGCATCCGGCCGGTTCGCGGCTCGTTGCCCTCACGTGCTCTTGATCGCGCCGTTCATGCCCTCTGGATAGAAGCCGCCACTAGAAGTGCCGTCCTTGTCGCTCAGGTAAACTATTCGAAGCACTTCCTGCGGCGTGCGGCTGAACGCCATCGCATCTTGAGTGGAGGGAACGAAGTTTGCCTTTCCTTCTACCTGGATGCCCTGATCCTTGTCTTCCGAACCGTCCACCTTATCGCGAGCGTCTGAGATCGCGTTGGCTGCCTCCCAGGCTTTCTCGCCCATCCTGTAGAGCTGCGATCGTGCCATGCCCATATGATAGGCCTCGACTGCGAGGATGCCGGCTGCCGCCTCCAGGTGTTTTTTCTCTTTGATGAGCGGCGCCGCGCCAGCATAGGCCGTGACGCCGACGTCTTCGAAGAGCATTCCTCCGAGAAGGAAGGTCATGTCGTTTGCGAAGGGATCGAAGTCACTGCCGAGACCGGCCGCTTCGGCCGCACCCTTGAAGCCGGCCTCAAAATCGATGGCGGGGCGGCTCACCGCCTTTTCGCCAAGCGTCTTTCGATAGAAGCGGACATGCGCCAGCTCATTTTGCGCCAGCTCTTCTCCGAACTGGCGAATGTACTTGAATTCGAAGTTGACCTCGTGACCACCCTTGACCTCTCCGGCCTTGGATCCGATGTCCTCCTCGGCTATGCCTCTGCCGGTGGTGCCGCGCAGATAGTATTCCGCCTCCATGTATTCCAAGTTCAGAGCGAAATTGAAAATGTCTTCGTCGGATAGGTCCGACTGAGCTCTTGCCGGCGACGCGCCCAAGATGCCGGCCGCGGAACCGAACGCTGTCCCAAGCCCAAGCAGCAGCGTGTGTCGGCGTGATAAGATTAGTCCTGCCATTTCAGCCTCCGTCTGGAAAGCTCGCGCAGACGTGGCGGATCCGATAGCGGAACGTGCCGTCCCGCGAGTTGATCCTAACAGCAGGAGGAGAGGGAAGTTCCGCTCCATTTACCTGCGATGAGCCGTGGAAGCGTCATCGCTGCGATGCATCGAACATTAGCTCTGTTGGCGGCGGGATTTGATGCTACAGTCAGTGGTTGAAGCTCCGATTAAGAGTCGCAGCGCGGCACGAGCGCGCGTAAGGCGGGGGGTGTCCATGAAGACTTCCAATCTGAAACGTCTGTCCTTCGCGCTTCTGCTGGCGTTTTCCGCGGTATTGCCGCATCCGGCGTGGGCGGCATCGCCGGCGCCCGTCAAAGCCGAGCACGGCATGGTGGTCACTGCCCAGCATCTCGCCTCCGATGTCGGACTGGAGGTGCTGAAGAAGGGTGGCAATGCCGTCGATGCGGCGGTCGCCGTCGGCTACGCCCTTGCGGTGGTCTACCCGACCGCCGGCAATATCGGCGGCGGGGGCTTCATGACGATCCGCTTCAAGGACGGCAAGTCCACCTTTCTCGATTTCCGCGAACGCGCGCCGCTTGCCGCGACAAAGGCAATGTATCTCGACGACCATGGCAACCTCGTCAAAGGCCGGAGCACCGATGGCTATCTCGCCGTCGGCGTGCCCGGGCCGGTAGCGGGCTTCGAGTTTGCTCGATCCCGCTACGGAACGCGGCCGCTGAAGGAGTTGATCGAGCCGGCGGTCAAGCTGGCGCGGGAGGGCTTCGTTCTGCAGCAAGGCGATGCCGATGTTTTCGAGCGCGCGGCCGAGCGGCTGGCGAAGGATGCGGCTGCCGCGGCGATCTTCCTGACGCCCGAGGGCAAGCCGCGGGCTGTCGGCGATCGCCTGGTCCAGACCGATCTTGCCGCCTCGCTGTCAAGAATCGCCGAGGAGGGGCCGGATGCGTTCTACACGGGCGCGATCGCCGACCTCATCGTCAAAGCCAGCGCTGAAAAGGGCGGCATTCTTTCCAAACAGGATTTCGAGCAATATCGGGTGCGCGAGCTCGAGCCCGTCAAATGCAATTATCGTGGCTACGAAGTCGTCTCGTCGCCACCGCCCTCCTCGGGTGGCGTGATCATCTGTGAGATCCTGAACATTCTCGAAGGCTACCCGCTTCCCTATCTCGGCTACGGCTCCGCCGAGACCGTGCATGCAATGGTCGAGGCCATGCGCCACGCCTATGTCGATCGCAACACGGCACTCGGTGATCCCGACTTCGTCGAGAACCCGGTCGCCAAATTCACGAACAAGGCCTACGCCGAGGAGATCCGAAAGAAGATCGACCCGTTCAAGGCCGGGGTATCCGAGTTGCTGAAGCCGGCGGGCTTCGGCGAGAGCAGCGAGACGACGCATTATTCGATCGTCGACGACGAGGGGAACGCCGTTGCCGTCACCTATACGCTGAACGGCTCCTTCGGTGCTGGAGTCGTGGCGCCCGGGACGGGCATCCTGCTCAACAACGAAATGGACGATTTCACAGCCAAGCCCGGAGCACCCAATCTCTACGGGCTGGTGCAGGGCGAGGCGAACGCGATCGCCCCGGGCAAGACGCCGCTTTCCTCGATGAGCCCGACGATCATCTCCAAGAACGGCGAACCCTTCATGGTGATCGGCAGCCCAGGCGGGGCCCGCATCATCACCATCACGCTGGAGGCAATCCTCAACGTGATCGATCACGGCATGAATATTCAGGAGGCAGTCGACGCGCCGCGAATCCACCATCAATGGCTGCCGGACAAGGTATTCATGGAGCCCTATGCGCTCTCGCCCGATACGTTGAAGCTGCTCTCGGCGATGGGTCACGACGTCGAGATCGACGAGAACTGGACGATCTGGGGACAGGCGACCGGCATTCTCGTCGGTGGAGAAAGCGTGAGCGAGATCCAAGCGGGTGGTGGCGCACGCTACAACGGCGCCGTCGACAGCCGCATCGGCGCCGGCGCGGCGCGAGGTTATTAGGTCCTGAGACCAGGTCGTTGCAGCGGAAAGCGGCAAGCTCAGTCCGTCAGCCTCAACTGAACGTTCCGCTTGCAGATGCGTTTCGCTAGCAGCCATTTTGGCTGCGGCGCTGTGGGGCGCCCCTTGGCGACAGAGGAAATCTGCTATGCAGTTCGCCCGAATCAACGATATCACCATCCACTATCGCTTGGTCGGCGCCGTCACGGAAAGGCCGGTTCTCGTCTTCATCAACGCGCTCGGCACGGACTTCCGGATCTGGCGTGATGTCGTCCTCAATCTCGCCGGCGATTACGCCATGGTGCTCTACGACAAGCGTGGCCACGGCCTTTCCGATGTCGGCCAGGTTCCCTATTCGATCGAGGATCACGCGAGTGACTTGGCTGGGCTACTCGAGCGTCTCGCCGTCAAGCATGCGATCGTCTGCGGGCTGTCGGTCGGCGGGCTGATCGCGCAGTCGCTTTACCGGCTGCGCCCCGATCTGGTGCGCGCGCTCGTGCTTTCGGGCACTGCGCCCAAGATCGGCGCGGCCGAGATGTGGGACGCCCGCATTGCCGCGGTCGAAGCGCACGGCATCGAAGCGATCGCCGATGGGGTGCTTGAGCGCTGGTTCACGCCGGCGTACCGTCGCCCGGAGAATGTCGCCTTCGTCGGCTATCGCAACATGCTGGTTCGCCAGCCTCTCCAGGGCTATCTCGGCAGTTGCGCCGCGATCCGCAATGCCGATTATACGGAAGCCGCAAAGAAGATCGCCGTGCCGGTGCTCTGCGTCGTCGGCGATCAGGACGGCTCGACGCCGCCGGATCTCGTGCAGGAGATGGCCAGGCTTATTCCCGGGGCCCGCTATGAGGTCATTCGCGATGCCGGGCATATTCCCGCGATCGAGCAACCCGGGGCGCTGGTCGCGGCGATGCGCGGCTTTCTTGCCGCTGCCGTGCGAACGAGCAAAGCCCGCGCAGGACGTGCGCCGTAAAGGGGCTCGGGGAGCTTGCCGCGACCGCCGCGGAGCCTACTTATCTTTCAATTACATCTCCAGGGAGAGACGCAAACAATCCTCCTGGACCACGCCATTCTCAGCCGTTCAGAACCTGGAGATGCGGAATGACCTATTCGGCCTTTGACCACCCCTATCTATCGGGACTGCTTGGTGACGAAGCGGTGGCGGCTGAGTTCTCCGTCGCCGCCGATATCCGTGCCATGTTGTCCTTCGAGGCGGCGCTCGCACGCGCCGAAGCGCAGCATGGCGTCATCCCGCATGCGGCCGCTGATCGCATAACGGAGGCCTGCCGAGGCTTTTCTCCGGACGTCGCCGCCTTGCGCCGGACGACGGCGATCGACGGCGTCGTCGTGCCGGAACTCGTCCGCCAATTGCGACTAGCCGTCGGCGAAGCGGCGGCGGAGCACGTTCATTTCGGGGCCACCAGCCAGGACACCACCGACACCAGCCTGATGCTGCGGCTGAAGGCGATCGCCGAGCTTTTCGCCGCCCGGCTGGGGACCGTCGTTTCAGCACTTGAGGACTGCGACCGCCAATGGGGGCAGCGGCCGTTGACCGGCCACACACGCATGCAGCCAGCCATTCCGATCACGGTCGCCGACCGCCTGCGTAGCTGGGTCGAGCCACTGCTCGACCATCAGGACAGGCTGGAGGCTATGGAGGGTGACCTGTTCGCCGTGCAGTTCGGGGGCGCAGCCGGAACGCTTGAAAAGCTCAAGGACAAGGCGGACGCCGTGCGCGAAACCTTGGCCGAGGAACTGTCGCTCATCGACTGGCCGCAATGGCACAGCCAGCGTTCGGCGATCGCCGATTTCGTCCACCTGCTTTCGCTGATCACCGGCAGCCTTGGCAAGTTCGGTCAGGACGTCGCCCTGATGGCGCAGGCGGGCGACGAGATCGTGCTTTCAGGCGGCGGCGGCTCCTCGGCCATGGCGCACAAGCAGAACCCGGTCGCAGCCGAGGTGCTGGTGGCGCTTGCGCGGTTCAACGCGACGCAGGTCTCCGGGATCCACCAGGCGCTGGTGCACGAGCAGGAACGCTCGGGCGCCGCCTGGACGCTCGAATGGCTGCTCCTGCCGCAGGTGGTCGGGGCAACGGCCGCCTCGCTGAGGCTTGCCGCAGATCTCGCGGGCAATATCCGGCGGCTTGGAAGGCTGTGACCCATGTGGCGGGGCGCTTGACCGAGGGCTCCGCCTCTACTGGACCAGCCGTTCCCGTTCGCGCTCATAGTATCGTTCGAGCGCGGGTAACTCCGCCTTGAGTTCGTCGAAAATGCCACCGTCGACGGTGATTTCGCCGCGATATCTCGCCTCGATGAAGGCACGGTGACGCGCAAGTGCCGTCGTCGTGGCGCCCTCGGCCACCGTGAAGACCGGGGTGACAGCGCTCCGTCCTTTGACGTTGACCCGGTCGAGCTCGGCGATTGGAAACTCGGCGGCTGCAAGAGCGGCGGTGCGCTCACCAAGGAGCAGCGGGATGCCATAATCCTTCGACGCCCCTTCCAGGCGCGAGGCGAGGTTGACCGCGTCTCCGAGCGCCGAATAATCGAAGCGACGCGCCGAACCCATATTGCCGACGATGCATTCGCCGGTGTTGACGCCGATCCCGATGCGAAGCGTCCGCGGAACGCGTCCGACCGCCTTGGCTTCGGCCTCGAGTTCGCCGTTGACGCAGGCGAGTGCGTTAAGCATGTCGCGTGCCGCCGCCACGGCGTGGATCGCATGATCGGGATCCTCGAGCGGCGCGTTCCAGAAAGCCATCAGGCAATCGCCGATATACTTGTCGATCGTGCCGCCCTGGGCGAGAACGGCGTCCGACAGAGGTGTCAGGAGCCGGTTGACCAGTGCGGTCAAACCTTCCGGATCGTCTTTCATGTCCTCCGCGATCGTGGTGAAGCCGCGGATATCGCAAAAGAGGATGGTGAGTGTCCGCCGCTCGCCGCCGAGCTTCAATTGCGACGGGTCCTGCGCCAATCGTTCGACCAGCGCCGGCGAGAGATATTGCGAAAAGGCGCGGGTGATTTCTCGGCGCCGGCGGCGCTCCTCGGCATAGTCGAGCCCCGCCTGGCCGGCAGCGACGCCGAGGAAGGCGAGGCTGGGACCGATCGGCGAGACGAAGAGGCGGCCGAACAAGAGGAGGGCGTAGCTCGTAAGCAAGATGAACGTCAGCGCCAATGCCCCATAGCCGAGCGTTCTCCAGCTGGTGGACCCGAAAACGCTGAACGCCGCGGCAAGCGCCGCGAGCAGCACGGCCGAAATGGCAATTCCGGCATCCGCGCGTTCGACGAACAGCCGATGCACGAGATTGTCGTAGATGGTCGCTTGGATTTCCGCGCCGGCGACGAGGCTGCGCGAATGGACCGTGTCGGAGGTGGCGAAGGCGTCGACTCCCCCACCGGCGATCGAGGGCGAATTCTGCAGGCTCAAGCCGACGATGACGACACGATCGCGGAAGATCCCCTCGGGCAGGAAATTGGGTGGGTCGAGCGCCTGGTAATAGGAGACGGTCGGATAGGTCCGTGCCGGACCGAATGTCTGAATCAGGGCCCCCTTCGGGGGCGTTGCCGGTCGCGCGCCGGCAACGGTCGCGAGCGCTGCGGCGAAGCCGTCCGCATAGGCGGGAACTTGCCGGAGCGTCCCGTCCTCGCTGAGATTGACCGAGGCGATGCCGACCTTTGCGCCCCGGTCGATAAAGAGCGGCAAGGGTTCGGTGCGAACGAGTTGTTCGGCCTGTGGCGTCTCGATCAGCGACTGGTCGCCGGCCAATACGATGTCCGGTCCGAGTGCTGCGGCAAGCGCCACATCGTTTTCGGGGGCTGCGGCCGGTTCCGCGAAGACGATATCGAGCGCGATGGTCCGCGCCCCGGCCCTCCGGAGCGCTTCGATCAGACGGGCATGCAGCGCACGCGGCCAGGGCCACTGGCTGCCGATCTCCGCCATCGAGGGCTCGTCGATCGCGACGATCATGGGCCCATCTGCAGGCAGCTCCGGTCGGCCGAAGGTCGAAAGATAGTCGTAGGCTCTAAGATCGGCGAGTGACCAGGCGCCGGTGAGGGAGGCGAGCGAGACGAGAATGGCAACGAAGCCGGCCAGGGCGGCGAGCTTCGCCTGGCGGGGCGAAATGCGGCGGCGTCGGTCCTCAGATGCCACTTCAAGCGCAGGTGCCGGACGAGAATCGTTCATCAGAAACGCACTCGGACCGTGCCCTTGACGGTTGGACCCCAGCCGGGAAGGCCGTCGCTCAATTCGAACTCCTCGTCGAGGAGGTTGAATCCGGCCAATTCGACCTCGATGCGTTTGTCGAAAGGCTCCCATTGAAGCGAGGCGTCGAGGGTCCAGAAGTCGTCCAGAGTAGCACTGCGGTCGCTTCGCTCGCCTATGTAGTTCGCCGCAACGGTGGCCTTGACATTCGCCGTATTCACCCAGGTCAGCGCGATCTGACCGGTATTCTTCGGCAGGAATGGAAGTTCCCGTGCGGGGTTATTGGGCACCTCAGAAAGGTCCTCGCTCTCCGTCCTGGCGATTGCTGCGGAAAGGCCGAAGCCGTGCCCAAGTGCCAGATTGGCGGTCAGAGAAACATGATCGAGCCGCGCCCGGTCGAAGTCGTACTCCACCGCAAGAAGCGGAAAGTCGATTGAGCCGTTACGGATGTCCTGGTGTTGGTAATCGACAGCGGTGAAGAGCCAGTCGCTCCACTCCGCATCCCACCTGAAAGCCACCGTATCGGCGTAGCCTTCCGCACCAATGAGGAATTGATTGGGCTGCAGCCCGACAATACCGACCGGCGCGAGAGTCGCAGCGTTAAAGTTGAAGCCTTCGCGTTGGACGGCGGCCCGCAGCCAGTGACCTTCAGCGGGCGCCCAGGCGATGCCGAACTTCGGTTCGAGGCGGATGTTGTTATCGTTGACGTCTTCGATGTAGCGGCCGAACAATGCACCTTCGAGCTTGAGATCCGGGGTGACCTCGTAAAGCCCGTCTATATACGCCTTTGCCACCGTTCGCGTTGCCGATTCAACCGAATCGGGGAGCGGTACCGGTGGGAGCGGTGGTATGCCCACGCTCCTGGAGATTCTGGTACTGGTCCGCACAGCGCCAATTTCTACGCCATAACGCCAGGTCAGATCGTCCACGCCATAAAGGTGATTCAACGCCGCGATATAGGTCCTTTCTTTTGTCTCTTCATCGGAAGTGAATTCAAAAGTCGGATCCTCAAAGTGACTGTGGTTGCCGATATCGTTGTCGGTGAAGAAGACGGCCGCGTTGGCGATGTTTCGGTAGCCAAATGTGTGGCTCCAGGCAGCGCCGGAGAAAAGCAGGGAAGAGTCGTCGTCGATCGTCACGGGGGACGGCAGAGGGAGCAACTGACGGAGGTCGCTCGCGTCGTAATAAGTGGCGTAGGCTACAATACGATCATCGGGTGCGGGCGTGGCGGTGATATAGCCACTGCCGCGGAGGATTCGGAGGTCTCGTTGGAATCGGCTAGTCCCATCGTCCAACAGCGTCTGGCGCGGCTCGTTCCATTCGAAATTGCCGAAGACGCTGATGGGATACGGTGAGACCGTATAGCCACGGATCTCCGCTTCACCCATCCCGGTGGTGTGATCCTCGTTCACGATTAATCCACCGCCGAGTTCCGCCTCGAAGAAGGGTGACTGCAGCAGATTGGTCGTGCGTTCTCGGCTGGCCAGCATATGCGGCTCAAGGAGCAGGCCCTGCATAAAGGCCGAAAAGCTCGAGGGGTTGGCCGTATTGGCTATCGGGCTGCCAGCAAGGTCATAGCTGTTGAACAGCGGATCGACGCTGCCGCGGATTGCCTGGTCGATATAGCCCGCGCCGGTGAAAGGGTCGAAGACGGAGTCGCCATAATATTGCCCCCAAGCATCAAGACCTTGCAGGCGAAAGGCATCGTTGAGCGTCGAACCGGCCCTCTGGTTGGCGCCGAGCGCTGCCGTTTCGCCGCCTTTCGCCCGATTGCGCCGCATGAATTCCTGCGCGTTGCGGATCGCTGCATCCGCGTCATAGGCATCGATGGCGATTGCCGTACGAACCTGCGAGACGACGGGATCGTTCGGATCGAGCCTGTCGGCATTGTCGAGCGCTTGGGCCGCCGGTAACCGGTCTCCCTTCTCGTAATGCGCCGCCGCGAGCAGGATCTGCGCACCGGCATAGCCTGGATTGGCCGTCGAGCCGGCGAGCAGGTCTTCGACCGCCTTGTCAACATCGCCGTTTTGCAGATGGTAACGGCCGCGTGCCACGAGCATGACGTCGAAGGACGGATCGATGGCGAGCGCTGCATCGATCTCACCTTTGGCCTCGGCGATTCGCGACTCGTCCAGATACTGTATCGCGAGATTGGCGTGATAAAGGGGGTCCGTAGGGTCGAGCTCGATCGCCTTCTTGAAAGCTCTTTCCGCGGCGCGGCTGTCGCCACGGTCGCCCTGGACGAGGCCGATCGCGTTCCAAAGCGAGGGCGAGCCCGGTGCCGTTTTCAAGGCCCGTTCGAGGTCGGCGAGCGCGCCTTCCTTGTCGTTTTCCAGGTGGAAGCGGTAGTTGGCGCGCGCCTCCAGCGCAGTTGGGTCGTCGGGATCGATCGCCAATGACCGTTCCACGCCGTCGCGCATCTCATCGCGGTCGTCGAGCAGCAAAGCGAACTGCGCCCGGGCGGCAGGCAGCGTCGGATCGTCCGGATGCTGCCTTTCCGCCTTCTTGAGCACTTCGATGGCGGCCCGGATGTCGGTGCGGAACCCTGCGGTCCAGGCCTCGGCAAGCGCGCCGTAAGCGCCGCCCGCCTGACGGGGCGGGATTTCGATACGATCGGGATCGGCGAGTGCGCGGGCGAAATAGCCGCCATAGGCCGCGATGGCGCGGCGTTTCGGATCGAGCCCGCGGGCGGCCTCTGCGAATAGCTTTGCCGCCTCAGCGTTGCGGTTCTCGGAACCGGCGATGAGTGCCTCGATGAGGGTAGCGCGCGCGGTCTTGCCTCGATCGAGTCCGAGCTGCCGCGCTTGCTCCAGCGCCGCCTGTGCCTTCTGCCGCCCGTCGAGCGTCAGGTAGATTTCCGCAAGCGTCAGCCAATCCTCTGCCGAGCGCGCGCCTTCCGGCTGCGCTTCGATTCGCCCGCGCTCCCGCCGCATGTCTGAGACTTTGAGCGGCGACGGCGGCATCCAGACGAAGGCGTCGCGCAGCGACAGATGGAAAAGCATCTGCTCGCGGTCCTTCGGCGTGACGATGACGATTTTTGTGGGTGCGCTTCCGATCGAGGCAACGGCGCCTTCGCCTTGCTTCACGGTCACGCTGCCATAGGCATTCTGAAGCTCGACCACACCTTCGAGCACGATCAGCGACGTCTTGCCGTCGGCACCGACCGTCAGCGTCCAGTCCGTGCCGCGAATGGCAGCCGTCGCGGCGGGCGTATCGATCGCCAGGCCTTCGCCGCCGCGTTCGGCGCGGGCCCAGATCGTGCCGGACTGCAGCTCGAGCTTGGAGTCGCCCGCGCCGATCTCCTTGACGCGCAAGGCCGTGTTTCGCCCGAGCCGGATCTGCGTGTGATCCCTGAAGAGAACAGCGAGCGCGCCCGTGGTGTTGGTGCGCAAGACGTCGCCGGGAAGAAGGTCCTGGGCGAGATCGACTACCTGCCAGTTCGAAACGTCGACGAATCGCACCTCCTCGCCGGACTTTCGGGCAATGATGGAGCCGGCGGCCGGAGCGGGGCGCGGCACCGGCTCGGCAATTGCTGGCAGTGGCAAGTGCAGCGCCATTGCCGCGAGCAATGCTCTCTTAAGTATCGCCCCCATCAGCGACTGTTCCCCTCGTTGCATTGAATCCAGTGGATTTCGGCGGATAAAAAGTCAAGTCGGCCCGGGGCGTCCGCTTGTTTTATCGGCGCGGTGTAATAAACGGGAAACAGTGGACTGGGAGTCTTCGAGAATGAGTGCCGACGGAAATCTTCAAAAACTTGAATTCGCGAGTGAAAGTCCGGCAGATGGCGATGTATCGTCCGCCTATTATGACCATATCCGCAAGATAAACGACATCTTCCATGATCAGATCAAGATGTCGGACCAGAAGGCTGCCTATATCTTCACCTTCATGTTCGCCTTCCTGATTACGTCGCAAGAAGGAAGGAGCGTGTTTACCTGGCAGCGATATGTCGAGGGCGAGTTGTTGCCAATGGTCTTCTCGGGCGCGCTTGCCATTGCCTCGATCATTTCGGTCGTTTCCGCGATTCTCGTCGTCCTGCCGCGGAAGAGCGCCACCTCGACGTCGCTCTTCTGGGGGGCCTGGCCGGCCCATCGCACTGCCTTTTTCGAAGCGGCACGCAGCGGCGACCGGTCCTACCTCCTTCGTCAATATGCCAAAAATGCCGATGTGCTCTCGGCGATCGCCTGCAGCAAGTACCGTTGCGTCGCCTTCGCATTTCGAGGAATGCTTGTGACGGTGCTTTCCTATGTCTGCCTGTTGGCGGTGAAATAGCGAACTGCCGTCTCATCCGCCCTCAAGCGCTTTTCGCCCGCTTCTCCTCACCCATGCCGCATTAGAAATTCCTCGGCCGAGAGATGCCGGAAATCGTCAAGCGCGCGGCGCAGCTTGTCGTGGTCCCAGTCCCACCAGGCGAGCCGGTCCATGCTTGCGCCGATCTCGGCAGTGAAGCGCTGGCGGATGAGCTTGGCGGGGATGCCGCCGACGATCGTATAGGGGGCGACATCCTTCGAGACGACGGCGCCGGCACCGATCACCGCGCCATTGCCGACGGTTACGCCCGGCAGGATCGTGGCGCCGTGGCCGATCCAGACGTCGTGGCCGATCGTCACGCGGTGCTGACGCCGCCAGGCGAAGAGGTCGTGGTCGGGCTCCACGTCATCCCAGTACATCGGCGCGCGATAGGTGAAATGATGCAGGGTCGCGCGCCAGGTCGGATGGTTGGTGGCGTTGATGCGGACGGCGGCGGCGATGTTGACGAACTTGCCGATCGTCGCGCACCAGACCGAGCCGTCCTGCATGATGTAGGAATAGTCTCCGAACTCGACCTCTTCGAGCCGCGAGCGTTCGCGGATTTCGGTGTAGCGGCCTAGCGTCGAGTTTTCGACGCTTGCGGTCGGGTGGATAAAGGGCTCGAGGCCAAGCTTCGTGTTCATGCGGCGTGTTTCCTCGGCGAGAAATGCGAGACGTCGATGATGCGATCGGCGACCGCTTCGCGCACTTCCTCGTCGTGGAATATGCCGACCAATGCCGTTCCTGCCGCCTTCTTTTCGGCGATCATGTCGACGACGACGGTACGGTTCCTGGCGTCGAGAGAGGCGGTCGGCTCGTCGAGAAGCAGGATCTTGTGGCCGGTGATGAAGCCGCGGGCGATGTTGACGCGCTGCTGCTCGCCGCCGGAAAAGGTCGCAGGTGGCAGGGCCCAGAGTTCCTTCGGCAGGTTGAGCCTGGCTAATAGCTCCGCCGCCCGCTCACGAGCCTCCTCGGACCCGACGCCGCGCGCCTGCAGGGGCTCGGCGACGATATCGAGGGCGGAAACGCGCGGCACCACGCGCAGGAATTGGCTGACATAGCCGAGCGTCGCACGGCGGACTTCGAGCACCAGACGCGGTTCGGCGGCGGCCAGGTTCACGAGCCGACCGTCATGCTCCATCAGGATCTGGCCTTCGTCGACGCCGTAATTGCCGTAGAGCATTTTCAGGATCGAGCTCTTGCCGACACCGGAGGGGCCGCCGAGCACGACGCATTCGCCGGCCTTGACCGAGAAGGAGACATCGGCGACTACCGGCAGGCGGATGCCGTCCCGTAAGTGCATCGTGAAGCTCTTCGCGACTTCTGAGACAACAAGCGGAGTAGCCATGATTTTTACTTTCGTTTGCGCGTGATCTTGTCGGAAAGCCGGGGTCCACTTTTCTGGATCATGCGTCACACCTGCAGGATCGAGGAAACGAGAAGCTGCGTGTAGGGTTCGCGCGGGTCGTCGAGCACCCGATCGGTCAGCCCCTGTTCGATGACGGCGCCGTCCTTCATCACCATCATCCGGTGCGACAGGAGCCGCGCCACGGCGAGGTCGTGCGTGACGATGATCGCCGAGAGCCCGAGATCGTGGACGAGCCCGCGCAGGAGGTCGAGCAGGCGCGCCTGCACGGAGACGTCGAGACCGCCGGTCGGCTCATCCATGAAGACGAGGCGCGGCGAGGTCACGAGATTGCGGGCGATCTGCAGGCGCTGGCGCATGCCGCCGGAAAAGGCGCGCGGCTGGTCGTCGATCCGGCCGTCGTCGATCTCGACGCGAGCGAGCCAATCCTTGGCAGCTACCCGGATCTTGCCGTAATGGCGGTCGCCGATCGCCATCAGCCGTTCGCCGACATTGGCGCCGGCCGAAACCGTCATCCTGAGCCCCTCGGCCGGGTTCTGGTGGACGAAGCCCCAATCGGTGCGCATCAGGAAACGGCGTTCCGCCTCGGCCATCCGCGCAAGATCGCGATATTGCCCGTCGCGCATGTGATATTCGACGATGCCGGAGGTCGGCATCAGCCGCGTCGACAGGCAGGAAAGCAGCGTCGTCTTGCCGGAGCCGGATTCGCCGACGATCGCGAGTACCTCGCCGGGATAGAGCTCGAAGGAGACATTGCGGCAGCCGATGCGGTTTCCGTAGAACTTCGAGATGTCGTTGACCTTGAGAAGCGGAACGGCGCTCATTCGGCGGCCTCCTCTATGGCGAGCATGGGGCCGGCATGGCCTGCACACCGCCGGTCCTCGCAATGGTCGGTATCGGAGCAGACGAACATGCGCCCGCCTCTGTCGTCGAGCACCACCTCGTCGAGATAGACGTTCTCGGCACAGCAGAGCGCGCAGGGCCTGTCGAATTTCTGGATCTCGAAGGGATGGTCCTCGAAATCGAGACTGACGACCTGCGTATAGGGTGGCACCGCATAGATTCGCTTCTCGCGGCCGGCTCCGAAGAGCTGCAGGGCTTCCGACCTGTGCATCTTCGGATTGTCGAATTTCGGCGTTGGCGAGGGATCCATGACATAACGCCCCTCGACCTTCACCGGATAGGCATAGGTCGTGGCGATATGGCCATTGCGGGCGATGTCCTCGTAGAGCTTCACATGCATGAGGCCGTATTCCTCGAGCGCATGCATCTTGCGTGTCTCGGTCTCGCGCGGCTCGAGGAAGCGCAGGGGCTCCGGAATTGGCACCTGATAGACGAGCGTCTGGCTCTCTCTAAGCGGCTCCTCCGGGATGCGGTGGCGTGTCTGGATGATCGTCGCCTCCTTCGTCTTCGTGGTGACAGCGACATTGGCGACCTTCTGGAAGAAGGCGCGGATCGAGACGGCATTGGTGGTATCGTCGGCTCCCTGGTCGATGACCTTCAAGACATCATCAGGCCCGAGGATCGAGGCCGTCACCTGCACACCCCCAGTGCCCCAGCCGTAGGGCATCGGCATTTCGCGCGAAGCGAAGGGCACCTGATAGCCGGGAATGGCGATCGCCTTGAGGATCGCTCGGCGGATCATCCGCTTCGTCTGCTCGTCGAGATAGGCGAAGTTGTAGGTGGCAAGGTCGTTCATTCGGCGGCCTCCTTCATGTCGCCTTCGCCGTCGCGGGCGGTCTCATAATCGCGGCGCATGCGGCGCACCAGGTTGAGTTCGGCCTGGAAGTCGACGTAGTGCGGCAGCTTCAGGTGCTCGACGAAGCCGGTCGCCTGGACGTTGTCCGCGTGCGAAATCACGAATTCCTGGTCCTGGGCCGGGGCGACGATGTCCTCGCCGAATTCCTCGGTCCTCAGCGCCCGGTCGACGAGCGACATGGACATCGCCTTGCGCTCGCTCTGGCCGAAGACGAGGCCATAGCCACGGGTGAATTGCGGCGGCTCGTTGGCGGAGCCTTTGAACTGGTTGACCATCTGGCATTCGGTGACGCGGATAACCCCGAGCGAGACGGCGAAGCCGAGCTCCGGCACGTCGAGCTCGACCTCGACCTCGCCGATCCGGATTTCGCCGACAAAGGGATGGGTGCGGCCGTAGCCACGCTGGGTGGAGTAGGCGAGCGCCAGCAGGAAGCCTTCGTCGCCGCGGGCGAGCGCCTGAAGGCGGAGGTCGCGCGGCATCGGGAATTCCATCGGCTCGCGGGTGAGGTCGCCCGGCACATGGCCCTCCGGCATCGTCCCGTCGCCCTCGATCAGACCGTCGCTGTCGAGAATGTCGGAAACGCGCATCACCGCTTCTCCCGGCTCCTTACGGGCCGGTTCGGCGACAGCTCCGTCGCCGAGCAGCGATGGGTCGAGCAGGCGGTGCGTATAGTCGAAGGTCGGGCCGAGAAGCTGACCGCCGGGCAAGTCCTTGTAGGTTGCCGAGATGCGCCGCTCGATTTTCATCCTGGCCGTGTCGATCGGCTCGGAAGAGCCAAAGCGGGGCAGGGTGGTGCGATAGGCACGCAGGATGAAGATCGCCTCGATCATGTCGCCGCGCGCCTGGCGCACGGCAAGCGCGGCAAGCGAGCGATCGTAGAGGGAGGCTTCCGCCATCACCCGGTCGACGGCGAGGCCGAGCTGTTGGACGACCTGCTCGATGGTGATCGCTGGCAGCGACCGGTCGCCACGCCGGCGATCGGCAAGGAGGCGGTGTGCATTCTGGATGGCGGCTTCCCCGCCCTTGACGGCAACGTACATGCTTTCACCCCTTGATCGACAATCTAGTGGTGCGCGGAAGGCAGAGAACGCTCTCTTCGGCCGTCAGCACCAGATCGATGCCGCGCGGGAAGAGAGCGCGGTTTGCGGCCCAGAGGTCGAGGAAGAGATCGGGCAATCCCTTCGGCGCGATGACGACTTCGTCCTTGATGCCCGGGCCGCGGCCGATGAAGGGTCGGCCGCCGGTCAAGGCCTCCACCTCGACAACAAGCGTCGTCGAGCGGTCGGGATATTCCGCAGTGCCGAGGGCGAACTGGTCGAAGCCCGGCACGGCGCCGTCCCTCTCGACAAAGGCAAAGCGGGCCTCGTCCTTTAGTTCGATAACGGGACCGCCGGTGTGGAAGGCGATCCAATTCGGCGCGGCGGATTTGACGAGGGCAGGGGAGAGCCAGACAGGCGTGTCGTGATCGCAAAGCGTCAGGGCAACGGCACCGGTCGCCATGCCGAGCGGCGAGGGCGGCGTCGCAAGCGCCGTCAGGCGCCCGATCGTGCCCGGCCGGGCAAAGCAGTCCATGAGCGTGCGGAAGACGGTTTGCGCCTCGAATTCCGGATCGGCAAAGCCGCCGGCATAGATTTGCGATTGGGCGGTCATCAATCCTCTCCGCGAACCATGGTGAAGAAGTCGACGCGAGTCGCGGCCGTTTCCTCGGCTTTGCGGCGTTCCTCGGCCAGAAGCCGGGCGGCAATCTGCCTCTGCAGAGCCTCCACGGCCGGCCGATGCGCCGGGCTCTGGAACAGCGCATCGAAGATCGCGGCGTAGCGGGCGCGTTCCTTGTCGGTGCCAAGCAATTGCCCGTGGCCGATCTCGCCGCCTGAAAGCCGGACGGTGGCACGAGTAACCGTCGCCTCGCCGAGATTGAAGGGATCGCCGCTACCACCGATGCGTCCGCGCACCATCACGAGCCCCGTTTCCGGACCGCGCACCGGTGCCACCACGGGCTTATCGGCGATCGAGTCCCAGGCGGCGGAAAGCTCGGCAAGGGTAGCGCGTGCGAGAAGCCGCATGGCGTCGCGCCGTTCGGCGGCAGGCTCCGAAGGATCGGCACGCTTTTCCGTAGCGCTCATGATCATACTCCTAAATGTCTATTGATCTAGACAATCATACATCTTATAGAGTTATCTAGCCTTCGCAAATGACAGGCCTGTGACATCGGTGAAGAAAAATGGTGGGAAGAAGGACGGTCGAGCGGCAGACGGGGGTCGCACTCTGGCGCCAGATCGCCGACCGCATACGGCTCGCGATTGGCAATGGCGATTATGACGAGACCGGGATGGTACCGCCGGAAACGGTGCTGGCGGCCGAGTTCGGAGTGAACCGTCATACGGTGCGCAGCGCGCTTGCGGCGCTTGCGGAGGAAGGTCTGGTGCGCGCCGTGCAGGGACGCGGCACGTTGATCGAACGTAAGGACCGGGTGACCTATCCGATCTCCCGCCGCACCCGTTTTTCCCAGGGGCTTGGGGGACAGGTGCAGGAGATCGGCTCGAAGCTGCTCGGTCAGAGAGAGGTGCAAGCGAGCGGCGAGGTCGCTGCGGCGCTCGGGCTCCCGCTGAATGCGCCGGTTGTCGAGTTGCGCACGGTCAGCAGCGGAGATGGCCGGCCGCTCTCGGCGACCATCGCCTATTTTCCCGCCGAGCGGTTTCCGGAGATGGCGCAGCAATATGGGCGCCTCGGCTCCGTCACGAAGGCCTTCGCCGCGCAAGGGCTCGAGGATTATGTTCGCGTCTCGACGGAGATCGTGGCCCGGCACGCCGATGCGGAGGAACTCGAGCTCCTCAAGCTCTCACCCGGTGCGATCGTGCTCGAGGCGCTCGCGGTCAATGCCGATCTGGACGGGCGCCCGGTCGAATTTTCGCTTACACGCTTTGCCGCCGACCGGATGAAGCTCAGGATCGACACGTAGCGCCGCCCTCCATGCGGGGTGCCCCTCATCCCGCTGCCGCGACCTTCTCCCCGCTCGCGGGGAGAAGGCTAGGGTGAGGGGCTGCGAAAGGGCGAAACGGATCTAAGCACGATCCAGCGTCAGCGCGATCTTGACGGTCTGGCCGGTGGTCAAATGCTCTTTCCGGCGCACTTCCGCCTTGACCGGCAAGAGAAACGAGCCGGAGCCCTTGTCGGGGAAGATCGAGGTCGTCCATTCGGTATCGCCCGTTCGCGCGACCACGGCTTCGCTGCCCCAGCCGCGCTTCTTCGGCTCGGCCGTGAACCGGATCTCACCGGCAATGTCGGTTGGAAGCGTGACGAAATGCCAGCCGCCCTTGCCTGGATAGAGCCAAAGCTCCGCATCGAATTCGAATTGTGCCACCCGATCCTCACTTCGTTCGCCATGTAAATAAGGCAAGGACGCCGTATTTCCGACGAGTTTTTGCCGCATCTCTTAATTCTGCATCAGGATCCACATTGTCTTCTTTTTTGGGGGAGATGAGAAATGGCGACGTGGCGACCCGATCCTTCCTTCTATCCGTCACCGCGAATGGCTGCAAAGGCTCCAAAGGAAACCCTTGCTTATGTCGCTGCCTTTGACCCGGACCGGCAGCGACCCGACGCGATCGCGGTGGTCGACGTCGATCCAGCGTCCCAGACCTATTCTCAGATCGTCGGCCAGGTCGAAATGCCTAATGTCGGCGATGAGCTCCATCATTTCGGCTGGAATGCCTGCTCCTCGTGCCTCTGCCCCAATGCGCCGCATCCGCATGTGGAGCGGCGCTATCTGGTCGTGCCCGGCTTGAGGTCGTCGCGGCTTCACATCATCGATACCAAGCCGGACCCGAGAAAGCCTCAGATCGCCCGCGTCATCGAGCCGTCGGAGATTGCTGAAAAGGCGAATTATTCGCGGCTTCACACGATTCATTGCGGCCCGGAAGGGATTTACGTCAACGCCCTCGCCGACCGGGACGGCAATGCGCCGGGCGGGATCTTCCTCATCGACCACGACAGCTTCGACGTGCTCGGCCAATGGGAGATGGATCGCGGACCGCAAAAGCTCGCCTATGATTTCTGGTGGCATCTCGGCCACGATACGATGATCACCAGTGAGTGGGGCACGCCGGACACGTTCGAGAACGGCCTCGTTCCGGAGGTGCTGCTCGGTTCGAACTATGGCCGCCGGCTGCACTTCTGGGATCTCACCAAGCGCAAGCACGTGCAGGAGATCGATTTCGGCGAGGAGCATCAGCTCGTCTTCGAGCTGCGCCCGGCCCATGACCCGACCAAGGCCTACGGCTTCGTCGGCTGCGTGATCAGCCTCAAAGACCTCTCCGCTTCGATCTGGACTTGGTATCGCGAAGGCAACAAGTGGGCGGTGAAAAAGGTGATCGAGATCCCGGCCGAGCCCGCCGATCCGGATCTGCTACCGCCTGTGCTTCAGGGGTTCAAGGCGGTGGCGCCGCTCGTCACCGATATCGACCTCTCGATGGATGACCGCTTCCTCTACGTCTCCTGCTGGGGAACCGGCGACATGATCCAGTACGACGTCTCCGATCCGCTCGCTCCCAAGGAGACGGGGCGAGTACGGATTGGCGGTATCGTGGCACGTACGACACACCCGAAAGCCTCGAACGGCGCTCTCAACGGCGGTCCGCAAATGGTCGAGATCAGCCGCGACGGCAAGCGGGTCTATTTCACCAATTCGCTTTATGGGGCGATCGATCCGCAATTCTATCCGGAGGGTATCGACGGCTGGATGGTGAAGCTCGACGTCGGCGACAATGGCGGCATTGCCTTCGACGAGAATTTCTTCGTCGATTGGCCGAAGGGGCATCGCCCGCATCAGGTTCGATTGGAAGGCGGCGATTGCTCCTCGGATTCCTACTGCTATCCATGAGGGGCCGCGTCGGGTCCCCACCGATTTAAGATTGTGTATGGGGAGAGCGGACCATGCGGCCGCACCGGAGCAAATGACGAGCCTCTGGCCTTGGCTTGCGCTTGTGGGCCTCGGTGCGTTCCACGGGGTAAACCCGGCGATGGGCTGGCTCTTCGCCGTGGCGCTTGGCCTTCATCGACAGAGTGCGCGGATCGTCTGGCTGTCTCTCGTTCCGATCGCCCTTGGCCATGCCGCGTCCATCGCGATGGTCGTGGCCCTCGTGACCGCTTTCGGGACGGTCCTGGATTTGCGGAACCTGCAGCTTGCCACCGCCTGCCTTATTCTCGGCCTTGCAGGCTATTACGGACTATACGGGCATCGCCACCGCGTGAGGGTCGGCATGCGCACCGGCATGGCCGGGCTGACGCTATGGTCTTTCCTGATGGCGACGAGCCATGGCGCCGGGCTGATGCTGGTGCCAGCGGTCCTGAGCCTTTGCCTGACAAATCAAGCCGGGTTTGCCATGAGCAGCTCGCTTCCAATTTCGCTTGCTGCGGTTGCCGTCCACACCGGTGCAATGCTCGCCGTGATCGCGGCGATCGCGCTCGTCGTCTTCGGCTGGTTGGGCCTTGCAGCGCTGCGCCCGGCCTGGATTAATTTCGACCGTCTCTGGACATTGGCGCTCGGCGCGACCGGCACCATCCTCCTGGTCTCATAGAAGGTTCAGGCGGTTCCCGTGAGCTCCTCGTCCCGCTGCGCTTTCACATAGGCGATGTAACCGCGCACGTCCGCCGCGGGTTCGGAGTAGGCCGTCCCGAGCGTCTTCTCCATTGCTTCCATATAGGTCGTCGCCCAGGCCGGCAGGGGATAGTCGATCGCCTCGAGGAATTCGAGCGTGGCGGCGAGCCTGATGTCCGCGATCGACGGCCTGTCGCCGCCGATGAAAGGCTGTCCGGCAACATAGAACCTGTGGAAGACCTCGAGCGGCTCGGCGAGCGCTTCCGCGGCCGCCTTGCGGGCCTGCTCCTTGGTGTCGTGGTCGGCGTCGCTATAGCCGACTTCGCCCGGATATTGCGGGAAATGGAGAGCCGGATAGGTGGCCCGCGCCAGATAGGGGTAGAAGGTGCCGATCAGGTAGAACATGGCGCTGTCGATCATCGCGCGCCTCTCGGGGTCCTTCGGATAGAATTGGTCGAGCCCGTGCTTGTTACAGAGATATTGCATGATCGCGCAGCTTTCCCAGAGCGCGCCCTTGGGCAGGTCCGCCGTCTCGATCATCGGCGTCAGATGCGACGGTGCCTTCGCCAGGTATTCGGGGGTGCGCGTCTGCCCGTAGACATCATGCTCGGTGAAGTCGAGGCCTGCCGCCCTCACGAACACGCGCACGGTCATATTGTTGACGCTGGGCTTGATCACGTTGAGTATTAGCTTCGCCATGACTGAACCTCCCTTTTCTCAGTAAGGATTCTTCGGCGCGCGATCGGCCGACAGCGACGGTCGCGAGCGTTCCGTGAGCGCTTCGATCGCATCGGCGAGATGCACCTCGGCAATCGCGTAGTCGCCGCGCGCGACGCGGATCCTGTGGGCCTCCATCAGCACCTCGGCATGGCTATGGCCGGCCGGCGGCTCGAAGCGATAGGAGGCGAGTTCGATAAGGAGGCCGAGCGGGTCCTCGAAATAGATCGAATCCATGAAGCCGCGATCCTTGACGCCGCTGTTTCTGATCTCCCGCTCGTTCAGCCGCTCGACAGCCTGCTGGAAGGTGGCGCGCGAAACGGCAAAGGCGATGTGGTGCACGCAGCCGATGTCGGTCGGCGTGCGTCCGGGGTCGGGCTTGCGGTTTTCGTCGGTGAAGACCGTGATCAGCCGACCATCGCCCGGGTCGAAATAGAGGTGGCTTTCCGACGCGCGGTCGAGGTTCGGCTGTTCGAAGATGAAGGGCATGCCGAGAATGCCCTCCCAAAAATCGATCGATGTCTGCCGGTCGGCGCCGACGAGCGTAATGTGATGGACCCCTTGCGATTGCAGCTTGCGCATTGCCGTCCTCCCTTGATGATCCGGTGGAATCGTCGGAGTCGCGCGTCGACCTTTCTTGCATGTTTCCTTGAATCCTAGCCCATTTAAGGAAAAAACATGCAGCAATTCTACGTGCTACAGCGACCTTGCGCGCCCGATGGGACGCGCGACGTTGCAGGTCCCTCCATGGACGCGCGGCATCAGCCAATTCTCTCCTCCGGACGGGAGAAGGCAAGGGGATTCAGACGTTGCGCCGCTTGCCCTCGATCAGATCGAGCACTGCTCGGGCGGCATCGAGCACGTGAGTGCCGGGGCCGAAGACCGCCGAGACGCCGTTCTCCATCAGATACTCGTAGTCCTGCCGCGGGATGACGCCGCCGCAAACGACGATGATGTCCCCGCCGCCGCGTTTCCTCAGCTCCCGTGTCAACTGCGGCAGCAGCGTCTTGTGCCCGGCCGCAAGCGAGGAGACGCCAAGGACGGTGACCTCCTCCGCAAGCGCCAGGTCGGCCGCTTCCTCCGGCGTCTGGAACAATGGCCCGGCGACGACGTCGAAGCCGATATCGCCGAAGGCAGAGGCGATGACCTTGGCACCGCGGTCGTGACCGTCCTGGCCGAGTTTGGCGACCATGATCTTCGGCTTGTGGCCGAGCCGCTCGGTGACCTCGCCGAGCCGGCCGGCAAGCACGCCGAGTTCCGGGTCACCATCATAAGCCTTGCCGTAGACGTCGGTGACGACTTCCGGGATCGCGGTGTAGTCGCCGAAGGCCTGCCGCATCGCTTCGGAGATTTCTCCGACCGTGGCGCGTGCCCGGGCCGCCTCGACTGCGGCGGCGAGCAGATTGCCCTTGCCGCTCCTTGCCACTTCGGCCAGCGCTCCCAGCGTCTCCTTCAGCTTCTGCGTGTCGCGGCGGCGTTTGGTTTCTTCGATCCTTTTGATCTGTGCCGCGCGGACCGCGGCGTTGTCGATCTGCAGGATGTCGATCGGGTGTTCGTTTTCGAGCCGGTATTTGTTCACGCCGACGATAACCTCCTCGCCCCGATCGACGGCCGCCTGCCGGCGGGTCGCAGCCTCCTCGATCAGCCGCTTCGGCAGCCCGGCATTGACCGCCTTGGTCATGCCGCCAAGCGCCTCCACCTCCTCGATCAGCGTCCAGGCCTTCTCGGCGAGTTCGTTCGTCAGGCTCTCGATGTAATAGGAGCCGGCAAGCGGATCGACGACCCTTGTGACGCCGGTCTCGTGCTGCAGGATCAGTTGCGTGTTGCGGGCGATGCGGGCGGAAAATTCGGTCGGAAGCGCGATCGCCTCGTCGAAGGAGTTGGTGTGCAGTGATTGCGTGCCGCCGAGCACCGCCGACATCGCCTCGAAGGCGGTGCGGATGATGTTGTTATAGGGGTCTTGCTCGGCAAGCGAGACGCCCGAAGTCTGGCAGTGGGTCCTGAGCATCAGCGAGGAGGGTTTCTGCGGATTGAACTCCTTCATGATGCGGGTCCAGAGCAGGCGCGCGGCGCGCAGCTTCGCCGCCTCCATGAAGAAATTCATGCCGATTGCAAAGAAGAAGGAGAGCCGGCCGGCGAAATCGTCGACGTTGAGGCCCTTGGCAAGCGCCGCCCGCACATATTCGCGTCCGTCGGCAAGGGTGAAGGCGAGCTCCTCCACGAGCGTGGCGCCCGCCTCCTGCATGTGGTAGCCGGAGATCGAGATCGAATTGAACTTCGGCATCTCCCTCGCCGTATATTCGATGATGTCTGCGACGATCCGCATCGAGGGCTCGGGCGGATAAATATAGGTGTTGCGGACCATGAACTCCTTCAGGATGTCGTTCTGGATGGTCCCGGAGAGTTTTTCGCGCGAGACCCCCTGTTCTTCGCCGGTGACGATGAAGCTGGCGAGGATCGGGATCACCGCGCCGTTCATGGTCATCGAGACGGAGATTTTTTCGAGCGGGATGCCGTCGAAGAGGATCTTCATGTCCTCGACCGAGTCGATCGCCACACCTGCCTTGCCGACGTCGCCGATGACACGCGGATGATCGCTGTCATAGCCGCGATGCGTGGCGAGGTCGAAGGCGACCGAGGCGCCCTGCTGCCCGCCAGCAAGCGCTTTGCGGTAGAATGCATTGGACTCCTCGGCGGTGGAGAAGCCGGCATATTGCCGAATGGTCCACGGCCGCCCGGCATACATGGTGGCGCGCGGCCCGCGCAGGAAGGGTTCGAAGCCGGGGAGCGAGTCGAGGTGATCGATCTCGGCGAGGTCGTCGCGCGCGTAGAGCGGCTTGACCGCGATGCCTTCCGGCGTGTGCCAGACGAGATTTTCAGGCGAGGCCTTGAGCTCCTTCTCAGCGAGGGCTTCCCAGTCTTTGATGGTCTTCTCGGTCATTGGCCGCTCCATCCAAAGCGCAATTGCCTGGGGTGCGGAGCACCCCCCTCTGCCCTGCCGGGCATCTCCCCCACAAGAGGGGAGATAGGGGAGGCGCCGTCTTGCGCCACTTTATCCCACTGCGGCGAGAACCTTCTGTAGTGAGGCCAATGTTGTCGGAGAAGGGTGCTAAGAGTTTGCACCTTGCCGATCTCCCCCCTTGTGGGGGAGATGCCCGGCAGGGCAGAGGGGGGTATCGACGCCACCTCAGAAAGTTCCGCGCTTTCCATCACTCGAACTCCATGATCAGTTCGTCGACTGCCAGGCTCGCGCCGGCAGCGATCGCGACGCGCTTCACCGTAGCGCGCCGCTCGGCCCGGAGGATGTTCTCCATCTTCATCGCTTCGACGACGGCGATCGCTTGGCCCGCCTCGACCGTTTCGCCTTCCCTCACCGCGATCGAGGTCACGACGCCCGGCATCGGGCAGAGCAGCATCTTCGAGGTATCCGGCGGTGTCTTTTTCGGCATCAGCCGCGCGAGCTCGGCGACGCGCGGGCTGCGGACGCGTGCGACCACGTCGATGCCGCGCCAGCGCAAGCGGATGCCGGCTCCGGCGAGATCGACCTTCACGGCCATGGGGCGATTATCGATGTTGAAGGTGGCGAGCCTGCGGCCCGGCACCCAGTCGGTGGCGACCGAAATGATTTCGTCGTCCGAGAAGCGGACATAGGCGCCATCCGGCGAGGTGCCCCAGCTTGCCTGGAAATCCTGTCCGGCGAGGCTTGCCACCCATTCATGGCCGACGATGCGGCGATGATTGCCGATCGTGCCGGAAATCTGGCTGGCTCGTTCCTGCAGGGCCTGATTGATCGTCACCGCGACGGCCGCGAGGGTCCGAGCCGATCTCGCATCGGGCGCGACGCCCTGAAAGCCGTCCTTGAATTCCTCCGCGATATAGGCGGTTGTCAGCCGCCCCTCGCGAAAGCGCTCCTGCTGCATGACGGCAGAGAGAAAGGGCAGGTTGTGCCCGATGCCTTCGACTTCGAAGGCATCGAGTGCATCTGCCATCGCTTCGATGGCCGTCGGCCGGTCCGGTCCCCAAGTGCAGAGCTTGGCGATCATCGGATCGTAATACATCGAGATCTCGCCGCCTTCGAAGACGCCGGTGTCGTTGCGGATGATCGTGCCGTCGTCCTGCCTGCCCTCATCCGGCGGGCGGTAGCGGGTCAGCCGCCCGATCGATGGCAGGAAATCGCGATAGGGGTCTTCCGCATAGAGCCGGCTCTCGATTGCCCAGCCCTCGAGCCGCACCTCTTTCTGGCCGAAAAACAATTTCTCGCCCGCCGCAACCCGGATCATCTGCTCGACGAGATCGAGGCCGGTCACGAGTTCCGTCACCGGATGCTCGACCTGAAGGCGCGTGTTCATCTCGAGGAAGTAGAAGTTGCGATCGGCGTCGACAATAAATTCGACGGTGCCGGCCGAGTGGTAGCCGACGGCCTTTGCGAGCGCGACCGCCTGCTCGCCCATGGTGCGGCGCGTCTTCTCGTCGAGGAAAGGAGAGGGGGCCTCCTCGATCACCTTCTGGTTCCGCCGCTGGATCGAGCATTCGCGCTCGCCGAGATAGACAATGTTGCCGTGCCGGTCGCCGAGCACCTGGATCTCGATGTGACGGGGCTCGGTCACGAATTTCTCGATAAAGATGCGATCGTCGCCGAAGGAACTCTTCGCCTCGTTCTTCGAAGAGCGGAAGCCTTCGCGCGCTTCCCGCTCATTCCAGGCAATCCGCATGCCTTTGCCGCCACCTCCGGCCGACGCCTTTATCATCACGGGGTAGCCGATCGAGCAGGCGATCCGAACGGCCTCATCGGCGTTCTCGATCAGGCCCAAATGACCGGGAACGGTCGAGACCCCGGCTTTCGCCGCGAGCTTCTTCGAGGTGATCTTGTCTCCCATCGCCTCGATCGCGCGCACAGGCGGGCCGATGAAGGTGACGCCTTCCTTCTCTAGGGCCTCGGCGAAAGCGGCGTTCTCCGACAGGAAACCGTAGCCCGGATGGACGGCGTCGGCGCCGGTCTTGCGGATCGCCTCGAGTATTTTTTCGATGACGATATAGGACTGGCTGGAGGGCGACGGACCTATATGCACGGCCTCGTCAGCCAGGCGCGCATGCATGGCATCACGGTCTGCGTCGGAATAGACGGCGACGGTCGCAATCCCGAGCTTCTTGGCGGTGCGGATGACACGGCAGGCGATTTCGCCGCGATTGGCGATGAGGATCTTCTTGAACATGCGTTTTTCTTTGTATCCTTTGTGTCGCATCAGCGCCTGAATTTTCGCCGGTAGGGTAGAAGCGCAATGGAAGAGGCGGCTGCCGCTCCGCCGAAGAGAAGGGCAAAAGGGATGACCACCAGGGCCGTCGCCAAGAAGGGCTTGTTCGAGCGGGCGATGTGGGTACCGACCGCGCCGACATTGATCCAGATCAGAGCGCCCGCGACGGCGGCGCCGACAAGCGCGCCGTAAAGGGCATTGACGGCCATGTAGCGCAGCATCTGCCAATGGTCCCGGCGGGCGGCTTCGGGCGTCATTTCCGGCTTCGGTTCCGGCCTCATCACATGCTCCGTCAGAGCGGGATCGTGTCGTGCTTGCGCCAGCGTGTCTCCACCTGTTTGTTGCGCAAGGAGGCAAAGGCGCGGGCGATACGGCGGCGCGAGGAGTGCGGCATGATCACCTCGTCGATGAAGCCGCGCTCGGCGGCGACGAAGGGATTGGCGAAGCGCTCTTCGTATTCCTTCGTCCGCCCGGCGATCTTCTCCGCATCTCCGAGCTCGGAGCGATAAAGAATTTCGGTCGCGCCCTTGGCGCCCATCACGGCGATCTCGGCGGTCGGCCAGGCATAGTTGACGTCGGCGCCGATGTGCTTGGATGCCATGACGTCATAGGCGCCGCCATAGGCCTTGCGGGTGATCAGTGTCACCATCGGCACGGTCGCCTGGCTATAGGCAAAGAGCAGCTTGGCCCCGTGCTTGATCACGCCGCCATACTCCTGGGCGGTCCCGGGGAGGAAGCCCGGCACATCGACGAGTGTCAGGATCGGGATCGAAAAGGCATCGCAGAAGCGTACGAAGCGGGCAGCCTTGCGCGAGGAATCGATATCCAGACAGCCGGCAAGCACCATCGGCTGATTGGCGACGACGCCGACCGTTTGGCCTTCGAGCCGGACGAAGCCGGTGATGATGTTGCGGGCAAAATCCGGCTGCAGTTCGAAGAAGTCGCCCTCGTCGGCTACGGCGAAGATCAGCTCCTTCATGTCATAAGGCTTGGTGGCGCTCTCCGGAATGAGGCTGTCGAGGCGCATCTCTATACGCGACGGGTCATCGTGGAAGGGGCGGACCGGCGGCTTCTCGCGGTTGTTGAGCGGCAGGAAATCGAAGAGCCGGCGCACCTCTTCGAGCGCCTCTATGTCGTTTTCATAGGCGCCGTCGGCGACGGAGGACTTGGTCGTATGGGTGCGGGCGCCGCCGAGCTCCTCGGCCGTGACGATCTCGTTCGTCACCGTCTTGACCACATCCGGGCCGGTCACGAACATGTAGGACGAATCGCGCACCATGAAGATGAAATCGGTCATTGCCGGCGAGTAGACCGCGCCGCCGGCACACGGTCCCATGATTACCGAGATTTGCGGAATGACGCCGGAAACCTCGGCATTGCGGCGGAAGACTTCGGCATAGCCGGCAAGCGAGGCGACACCCTCCTGAATGCGGGCGCCGCCGGAATCATTGAGGCCGATCACCGGCGCGCCGTTGCGCGCCGCCATATCCATGATCTTGCAGATCTTCTGCGCATGCGTTTCTGAAAGCGAGCCGCCGAGTACGGTGAAATCCTGGGAGAAGACATAGACCTGCCGGCCATTGATGGTGCCCCAGCCGGTGACGACGCCGTCGCCGGCGACCTTCTGGTTCGCCATGCCGAAGTCGACGCAGCGATGTGTGACATACATGTCATATTCTTCGAAGGAGCCCTCGTCGAGCAGCACCTCGATGCGTTCGCGGGCCGTCAGCTTGCCCTTGCCGTGCTGAGCGGCGATTCGGCGCTCCCCTCCGCCGGCCCGCGCCTGAGCCCGGCGAACCTCGACCTGTTCCAGTATCGCGCGCATCGCTCTCCTCCCATTTTTTGCTGATTGTGCAGAGGCTTCGCAAGGATCGCAATAGCCTCGAACGCGTGCCGGCAAACGGCCGATCATGTACGATGTGGAACATAGAACTTTCTAAACGTAAATCTCCAGCCGATACCTTCGTCTATGTGAGGACAAGAACTTCGCAACTGTGGCGCCGCTCAAGCATAGCTGATTGTCGATCATGACATGCGCGGCGCTCTGCCGTATCGTTTTGGCGAGAACTGCGCCTCGCTCACGCGAATACCTGTTCGGTTTCGTTGAACAGAAGCTAGGATTTGCATCTGTGGCTGCACGGAATTTCGTGTAACTACACGACACAGTATCAATATGCGGGTCAGGGAGGACATGCATATGGATTTTCGCCTGTCGGAGGAGCAGGAGGCCATCCGCGCGATGGCGCTCGATTTTGCGCGGGACGAACTCGCGCCGCACGCGATCGACTGGGATCAGCAGAAGCATTTTCCGGTGGAGACATTGCGCGCCGCCGCCGCACTCGGCATGGCCGGCATCTACGTGCGCGACGATATCGGCGGCACGGGGCTGACGCGCCTCGATGCGGCGATGATCATCGAGGCGCTGGCGACGGGTTGCCCGTCGATCGCTTCTTTCGTTTCGATCCACAACATGTGCGCCGGCATGGTCGATCGCTACGGCACGGAGGAGCAGCGCCAGCGCTTCCTGCCGCGGCTTCTGACCATGGAGACGCTGGCGAGCTATTGCCTGACGGAGCCCGGCTCCGGCTCGGACGCGGCGGCGCTGAAGACCAGGGCTGAGCGCGATGGCGACGCCTATCTCTTGACCGGGCAGAAGCAGTTCATTTCCGGCGCCGGTGAATCCGGCCTCTATATCGTCATGGCCCGCACCGGCGAGGAGGGGCCGAAAGGCATTTCCGCCTTCATCGTCGAGAAGGAGGCGGAGGGCCTCAGTTTCGGCGCCAATGAAAAGAAGATGGGCTGGCACGTCCAGCCGACCCGGGCGGTGATGCTCGACAATGTCCGCGTGCCGGTGGATGACCGCCTGGGCGCGGAGGGCGAGGGGTTCAAGATCGCCATGGCCGGCCTCGACGGCGGCCGGCTGAATATCGCCGCCGCCTCGCTCGGCGGCGCGCAGGCCGCTTTCGACAAGGCGCTCGCCTATGTGCAGGAGCGGCGTGCCTTCGGGCGTGCGCTCGGCGAATTCCAGGCGCTGCAGTTCCGCCTCGCAGACATGGCGACCGATCTCGAGATCGCTCGCACTTTCCTCTGGCGGGCGGCCGCCGCGCTCGATGCGGCGGATCCTGAGGCAACCAAGCTCTGCGCCATGGCCAAACGCTTTGTCACGGATCGCTGCTTTGCTGTCGCCAACGAGGCGCTGCAACTGCACGGCGGTTACGGCTATCTTGCCGATTACGGTGTCGAGAAGATTGTCAGGGACCTCAGGGTGCACCAGATACTCGAGGGCACCAACGAGATCATGCGGCTCATCGTATCACGGGCGATCATGGGCCGGAAATAGGAAGGACACTCCATGGAGATGCAGACCGCTCAACCGGAGGTCATCGTCGAGGGCGACGGCGCGATCGGCAGGCTCCGGCTCAACCGGCCGCGCGCGCTGAACAGCCTGAACGCCGTCATGATCCGTGCCATCGACGAGGCGCTGACCGAGTTCGAGCGCGATCCCTCGATCGCCGCCGTGCTCGTTACTGGTGAAGGCGAGCGCGGGCTCTGCGCTGGCGGCGACATCCGTATGATCTACGAGAGCGGCCGCGAACGCCCGGAAGAAGGGACGCAATTCTGGCGAGAGGAGTTCATCGTCAATAGCCGTATCTCCGCCTATCCCAAGCCTTATATTGCAGTCATGGACGGTATCGTCATGGGCGGCGGGGTCGGTATCTCCGCTCATGGCAGCCACCGGATCGTGAGCGAGAGGACCCGGCTCGCCATGCCGGAGACCGGCATCGGCTATTTCACCGATGTCGGCGCAACCTGGCTGCTGTCGCGGGCACCGGGAGAGTTCGGCACCTATCTTGGCCTGACGGGGCGCGACATCGGTGCGGCGGCGGCAATCCACGCGCGGCTTGCCGACAGCTTCGTTTCCTCGGACAAAATCGATGCGCTTGTCGCTTCCCTCACCAGGCTCCCCGCGACGGCCGAGGCAGAAGATTTCTCCGCGGCAATCGGGGCACTTTCCAGCGCACCGCCTGCTTCTGCCCTTCTCGACCATACAGCGCTTATCGACCGCTGCTTCGCCTCCGATACGGTCGAGGAGATCCTGAACGCGCTCGAGAAAGACGGCTCGGATTTCGCGCGCGAGACGCTGCAGCTCTTGAAAAGCAGGTCGGGCATCAGCCTCAAACTGACGCTCAAGCTGCTCAGAGCCGGGCGTGCCAGCGCGACGCTGGCCGAATGCCTGGAGCGGGAATACGCCGCCTGCGCGGCGATGCTCTCGAACCCGGACTTCTACGAGGGGGTCAGGGCCGCGGTTATCGACAAGGATCGCAACCCCAAATGGTCGGTCGGGCTTGAGGAAGTGACGCCGCAACTGCTGGCCCGTTTCGAGGGCCATGAGGGCGCGCGGCTCTTTACCCGCGGATGAATGAGAAGGGCGCGCGGTACCGGGGCGGAATACGGAGTGGAGGAGGAGACGCAAATGACGAAGATCGCCTTTATCGGGCTTGGCAATATGGGCGGGCCGATGGCCGCGAATCTGGTGAAGGCGGGCCACGCCGTCACCGGTTTCGATCTGTCGGAGGGCTCGCGCAATGCGGCGGCAAAGACGGGCGTTTCCATTGCCGGATCGATTTCCCAGGCGGTGCGCGAGACCGAATGCGTTATCACGATGTTGCCGGCAAGTTCGCATGTTCTCTATGTCTGGGACGAATTGCTCGGTTTTGTCGACCCGGGCACCCTTTTGATCGACAGCTCGACGATCGATGTCGAGAGCGCGCGCAAGGTCCATGGGTTCGCCGACACGGCCGGCTGCCTCTCCCTCGATGCGCCTGTCTCGGGAGGCACGGCCGGTGCCGCTGCGGGGACGCTCACCTTCATGGTCGGCGGCAGCGACGGTGCCTTCTCCCGCGGCAAGCACATTCTCGAAGCAATGGGCAAGAAGATCGTCCATTGCGGCGAAGCGGGCGCCGGCCAGGCGGCGAAGATCTGCAACAACATGATCCTCGGCGTTTCCATGGCGGCGGTCTGCGAGGCCTTTGTGCTTGCCGAACGTTTGGGCCTATCGCATCAGGCGCTCTTCGAAGTCGCCTCCACCTCCTCCGGCCAATGCTGGTCGCTCACGAGCTATTGCCCGGTGCCCGGACTCGTGCCGACCTCTCCCGCAAACAACGATTACCAGCCCGGCTTCATGGCAAGCCTTATGCTCAAGGACCTGAAGCTCGCGCAGCAGGCGGCAAGCGCCAGCGGTGCGGCGACGCCGATGGGGGCGCAGGCGGCACAGCTCTACAGCCTCTTCGAGAAGCTCGGCCATGGCGGCGAGGATTTCTCCGCGCTGATCCGTATGTTGCGCGGAACAGGGGAGGCGGCGGCGGGCTAGAGCCTTTCCGGGTTAAATGGAAACAATTCTGTTGGCTCAAGCGGAGCGGAATGTTTGCCCGGCTGGCGCGCGGCGTAGCCAAAGCATACGGCCAAGCCAGCCGGGCAAACAGGCCGCCCGCTTCAGCCAACCCGCAGGGCCGGGCATCTTTCCGCCAGGATCAGAGGCGATCGCCTCGGCCGTACCTCCGGGTACGACCTGCGGCAATCGCCTCTGCCCTGACGAAAACCTGCTCCGGCAGAATGTTTCCATTTAACCCGGAAAGGCTCTAGCTCACATCTGCACCGTCATGCCGCCATCGACCGTAAGCGTGATGCCGTTGACGAAGCTCGCTCCCGAAGAGGCGAGGAAGACAGCCGCCGGGGCGATCTCCTCCGGCCGTCCCCAGCGCTTCAGCGGAATGCGGAGTTCGACGAAAGCCTGGAGCGCCGGGTCCGCCGCGAGATGGGCGTTCGTCTCCGTTGCGAACCAGCCCGGCGCGATGGCATTGACGGTGAGATTGTCCGAGCCGAGTTCGACCGCGAGCGAGCGCGTCAGCGCCGAAAGTCCGCCCTTGGCCGCCGTATAGGCGGGGTCGCCGGCCCGTGCCGCGAAGGCGGCGATCGAGGTCACGAAAATCAGCCTGCCGGCGGCGGAACGCAGCAGAAACGGCAGTGCAGCTCTTGCGACGGAATAGGCTGCGGTCAGATCGGTATTCAGAAGTTCCGCGAACTCGTGCGGCTCCATCTCTCGCGTGCCGCGACGATCGCGCTCGCCGACGGAATGGATCAGGATGTCGAGCTGACCGGTCCTTTCGGTCGCCTGGGTGAGGATGCCGCCAATCTCGCGCCTAATATCGCCGGCCGCGATACCGACCAATATTCCCTCGCCGGCAAGACGCTCGCGCACCTCCTCGAGGCTTTGTCGGTTGCGACCGTTGATCACCGTCCAGGCACCAGCCTTTGCGAGCGCCTTCGCCATTTCCAAACCGAGTCCGCGTCCGCCGCCGGTGACCAGGGCGGTTTTGCCGGTAAGATCGAACATCGCTTGCCTCGCCGCTCGTTTTCGTCGGTGCAGACATTTGCAGCGACGGACGATTGACGCAAGCCTTGTGGAACCTCCGTGGCCGGCGACGCTACCACCCGAACCAGTCCATGCCTTGCCGGGGCGGTTCTCTGCAGTGTTGCGTGCGCCTCGCGCGGGATGTGGGCGGAAAGCGCACGCCCATCCCGCGCCAAGATCCTGCGATCAGCTGGAGCTTAGAACGTAGCGACGATTTGCGGAGAGCGCCGGGCGCGCATTCATGGAATAGAGCGCGGTGAATTTCTCGATGTCGGCGGCAGCCACTTCGATCGGCTCCATCGCTACCATCCAGTCGACGATCTCGCTGCAGGGCGGGGTGGTGAGCGACCCTTCATAGGCCCAATATTTCAGCGAGCGCGGCAGCAGGCCGGCCGGATCGACGGCGTCGAGCGCCAGTTCCTCGCCGGCCTTTTGCGGAAACTTCGCGGCGAGCTCTGCAAAGGTCTCGTTCGTCGCTCCGGACGTGATAAACACGCCGAACACCCCGAGCGCGCCGCTTTCGGCGTGCTTATGAACGAAATGCACTTCCATGGCGAAGTTCTTGCCGTCGACCAGATGCTCGCTTGGCGCATGGAAATGGTACTGCACGAGATCGTAGGTCTTGTCGCCGTGCTTCAGCGTACCGCCGGGAGCCGCCTTCACCTGGATCGTATGGCCGTTATTGACGATGCTGCCGCCGCTCTTCCAGTCAAGTCCGAGATCCGGCAGGTCGGCCTTGATAGCGCCGCGGATGTCGATGGGCGACTGCTGCGAGCCGGCGGAGCACGCACTGTTCTCCTTGCTCAACGAACCCCAATGCTCTGGTCCCTCCTGGCCTTCATAGCTCCAGTGGACGCCTTCCGCGGCATATGCCGTCTTGACGCAGAGGGGGCAGGCTGCAAGCAGCGCCAGGCTCCTGAGGAAATCACGCCTTTCCATTCTTCCTTCTTCCTTTTCGATTGAGCGCGAGCAGACATGCCCCGCGGCGGTGGGATGTTGTGCTTTCGAACCTGTCCAACAACTGTCGGAATGACGAAGGTCAAGCAGATGATGTGTGAAACGGATAGGCTCGTGCAGAGGAAGTATGCTGCCGCAGAACCAGCCCTCGCATTTGTAATACGTTTCGCCATTTACTTGTGCCGGAACTGCGCAGAGAATAGCGCGAGGGAGGAAGCGTTCGGCGCCCTCTCGACGATCGCGCTCGAACGACTTTCGCCCGCTGACAACTGGAGCGGGAGGGGCAAAGTGTCCGCGGTTTTCCGCCCGTATCCCACTCTAGATCACGATGATTTTAGGTCGGACCTAAAATCCTGGTGCCGCGCTAGCCGATGGGAAGCGATCACGCGGGTTCCGCTGCTGGAGGCCGGCACCACTCCGAGGGAGGAAAGCAATGAACCGGATTCTGTTCTCCGCGGTCTCGGCCGCGGCTTTGTCAATAGGCATGTCATCCGCATTCGCGCAATCGGGCGCAGTCGAAAGGGCCGTCGGCGGGTATGATTTCGACGAGGCGGCCAAGGAGGCCCCGGAGACAAAGAATTTTCACTCGGCCGACGGTCATTTGACCTTCGCGATCGTCACCCACACGGCGGGCAACGGCTTCTTCGATCCGGTCTATGTAGGCGCGAAAGTGGCCGCCAACATGATCGGCGCCGAGGTCCTGCTGCTCGGCTCGGAATCGCCGGTCGACGACCCGGCACGCGAGATCGAAATCCTCAACCAGATCGTCCGTGATCCGAAGATCGACGGCATCATCATGACGACACCGCAGGTCGGCGCCTATAACGACATCGTCAAGGCGGCGGAAGAGGCAGGCATCCCGGTGGCGACGACCAACTCATTCGACGGCACGCTGATGAACCGCAGCAGCATCAGCCATACAGGGCAGGATGCCTCGGCGGCGGCGATCGGCGGCGAAGCCCTTGCCAAATGCGTGCTCGACAGCGGTAAGACGAGCGGCTCGATCCTGCTGCCGTCATCGACCGCGATGGGCAATATCGAGGTCAACAACCGCGTGACCGCCGCCTTCAACGCGATCGTCAAGACCTTGAAGGATGCGGGCAAGCTCGAGGCCTTCAGGGTCGACGCCGGTCCGGAGAATGTCGGCATCGACACCAATCCGAACGACCCGGTCAATGCGCTCGTGTCGCTGTTCGAATCGCGGGGCGATGTGGTCGGCGCGTTTACCGCGAACAACGTCTTCACGCCGCCGCTCGTCAAGGCGGTCGAGCAGATGGGCTGGACAGGCAAGTTCTGCGCCTTCGGATTCGACCTCGGTCCGGCGCAGCAGGAAGGCATAGCCGCGGGCAATCTCACCGGTTCGCTTGGGCAGCAGCCTTTCCTGCAGGGCTTCTGGCCGGTCATGCAGCTTTACCTGCAGATCGACCGCGGCATCTCTGCCGCCAATCTCGACACGCGCGCCCAACTCGTGACGAAGGAGAACGTGGAGAAGGTCGGCAAGCGCTTCGAGAACTGAGCTGGAATGATGGCGCCAAGCTCTGCCCCCTATGGCCTGTCCATAAGCGCCCACAACGGGGAGATTCCGCACAAGCCCCTCCCCAACCCCTCCCCACAAAGGGGAGGGGCTCTGCCGTGGCGCCGCCTTGTCTCACTCGACGGATCCGCAAGTAATTGGAGCAAAGGCAGCGTAGGGAGAGCGCGGCAATGCAGCACATCCGCCTTGTGGATTGGGGAGGGGCCTTGTCCGAAAACGCTTGGTCCAACCCTTAGCAGAGGGGTGGGGCGCTCATCTAGGCGAGGGGCAAACCGGATGACGTCCACATGACACCCATGACGACATCGCCCGGCCGGGCCCCGCCTCAACTCGCCGGTGGCTGGGAAGCTGGGCTGCTGATCTTTCTCGTCCTGCTCTATGTAGCCGGGGCGGTGGTCAACCCGACCTTCTTCGGCTCAACGGAAGCGCTTCACGCGCTTCTCCGCGATACCTCGCGTGTCGGCATCATTGCAGTCGGCATGACCTTCGTCATTGCCAACAAGGATCTCGATCTTTCCGTAGGCTCCACCTACGGGCTGATCGCGGTCGTCTTCGCGCGGCTCTTCGCCTCGAATGTCCTTGACCTCGGCGTCGTCAGCACGGTGCTCCTCTGCCTGGCCCTGGGCGCCGCGATCGGGCTCGTCAACGGCGTGCTCGTGACGCTTCTGAAAGTCCCCGCCTTCATCGCGACGCTGACGATGCTCTTCATCGGCCGCGGCTTCGTGCTCGCGCTGACGCACGGCCAAGCGATCTATTATTCCGGCAAGGCCAGGGATTACCCGCTGTTCTTCTACCTCGGCGAGACGAATGCCTTCGGGTTCAACAATCAGATCGCCGTTTTCGCCATCGTCGCCCTCGTCGGCGCTCTCGTTCTTGCCAAGACGCGCTGGGGCTACGAGACATTCGCAACCGGAGGCAACGAGCAGGCGGCCGTCTATGCGGGCATTCCGACGAACTGGGTGCGCGTGCGCGCCTATCTCATCTCGTCGCTTGCGGCGACAGTTTCCGCGCTGTTGGCGGCCGCACAGGACAAGGGGGCAACTCCGCTTTACGGGGTGAGCTGGGAACTGACCGTCATCGCCTCCGTCATCATCGGCGGCGCGTCCATCCTCGGCGGCCGCGGGCGGGTGATCGGCTCCTGCCTCGGCGCGGCGCTCGTCGTGCTGATCGACAAGGTCCTGCGCCAGGGCTGGCCGATCACGCGCACCGTCGTCATCGATGGCGAGAGCATCGAAGTCAGCGCCAGATATACGCTGCCGGCCGGAGCGGTCCTCGTCTTTCTCGGCCTGCTGCTGGTCATTGCGGTCCTCATCGAGCCCTATCTCATTCGTCGCCAGGTCGCCGCCCGCTTCTGGGCCTGGATTCGCGGCCGGGCGCCGCCGCCGGCGCTCGAGGTCGGCGGCGTTGCTCTCGAAGGCGTCCAGACCAAGGGCGCGATGGCGAGCGACGCGATACTGTCGACCAAGGGCCTCGGCAGGTTCCTTGCCCGGCGGGATGCGCTCGCGATCATGCTGGCCGCCACCCTATGGCTGACGGGAGTTGCGCTGAGGCCGGACTACTGGTGGAACCTCTCCAACACCTTCGCCATCCTTCTCAACTTTACCGAGCTGGCGCTGATCACCATCGGCCTCACCTATGTGATCGCGGCCGGCGACATCGATCTTTCGGTCGGTGCGGTACTGGCGCTTGCGGGCAGTACGGCGGCCTATTTTCTCAAGGTGTTGGGCGCCGATCCGATGACGGCGATCGCGATGGGGCTCGTCGCCGGCATGGCCGCCGGGCTCGTGAACGCCACGCTCACGGTCGGCTTCAAGCTGCCTGCCTTTATCGCCACGCTCGGGATGTTCTATATGGCCCGCGGCCTTGCCGCCTGGTTCGTCGCCGGGCAACAACTGACCGGCTGGAGCGAAACCTACAATCTCCTCGGTCGCAAGGTGAACGACGTGCTCCTCCATTTCGGACTGGTGCTGCCGCCGGGCCTGCTGCGCAGCGTGGCGGAGGTCGTCAGCATCCAGACGCTCTGGATGTTCTTCGTCGCGGTGCTCGCCGGTATCGTGCTCGCTTACACGCCGTTCGGGCTGAAGGTCTGCGCCACTGGCGGAAACTTGCGAGCCGCCGCCTATGCCGGCATCAATACCAATCGCGTTCGCTTCCTTTCGCTCATGTTGGCGGCGCTCTGCGCGACGATGGCGGGCCTCATCAACATCGCCTATTTCCGCAGTTTCAATCCGGTCGCGGGACAGTTCCGCGAACTCGACGCCATTGCCTCGGTGATCATCGGCGGCGGCTCGATCTTCGGCGGCCACGGCACCATGATCGGCGCACTTGCCGGTGCCGCGGTGATCACGCTGGTCAGGGCGCTCCTGCAACTGAACGTGCAGGGTTTCACCATGCCGCAGCACTGGATCAACGTCTTCATCGGCGCCATCCTCATCATTGCCGTGCTGATCGACATATGGGTGCGCCAGGCCAACATCCTCGGCCGCCTGCGAGCCCATCTTGCGGGCGGTGGCAAGACCAGGAGGAGGAGCTCATGACCGACGCGCCACTGCCTCGACCGATCGTCGAGATGCGGGGCATCGACAAGGCTTTCGGAGCCGTGCAGGCGCTCCGCGGCGTCGATCTCGTTCTTTATCCCGGCGAAATTCTTGGCCTCGTCGGCGACAATTCGGCGGGCAAATCGACGCTGATGAAAATCCTGACCGGCGCCTATCAGCGCGACGGCGGCGAAATCCTGGTGGCGGGTGAGCCGGTGCAATTCAAGAGCCCGCATGAGAGCCGCGATTCCGGTATCGAGATGATCTATCAGGACTTCGCCCTCTGCGGAAACATGGATGTCGGCCAGAACATTTTCCTCGGCCGGTGGCCACTCAAGGGGCCCTTCGTCGATCGCGGAAAGATGTATGCGGAAGCGGACCGTGTGCTGAAGCGGCTCAAGGTCGACGTGAACTCCGTCTATCAGAAGGTCGAAAGCCTTTCGGGCGGCCGCCAGCAATCGGTGGCGATCGCCCGCGCCATCTCCTTCGAGCCGCGCGTCGTCATCCTCGACGAGCCGACCGCCAACCTTTCTGCCATGGCGACCGAGCGACTGCTCGAAACCATGCTGGAACTGAAGAGGCAGGGAGTAGCCCAGATCATCATCTCGCACCGCCTCGTCGACATCTTCGCCGTCGGTGACCGCGTCATGGTGCTGAAGCGCGGCGAATATGTCGGTGACCGCTACATCAGGAACACCGACGAGCACGAAGTGCTGGAGATCATCGTTTCCGGCACTCGCGAGAGGGCGCTGACTGCGGACGAGGCCGGTGCGCGCCGGCCCCAATGAAACAGCAACCTTTGCCTGCGGCGCTGAAGGACATCCTATCGCCATAATAGTTGAAGAGGCTCCCGATCGTCAGATCGAGCACGATCTTCGCCGCCCGTCTTGCCATCGAGGCCAATTGCATCCGCAAACCGTCTGCGGATTCGGCGCGGGCAAAATCCCCCTACAGGCCGCACGTCTTATCAGGCGCGCAAAGGTCGCTGTAGCACTTTGAATCGCTGCATGTCTTTCTCGTTAAGTCGAGGTCGGTCCAAGGAGACATGCAGAAGAACCTGATGATAAGGTTCGCCGCGACCAAAGCAGATCTGCGAGGTTCAATGCGATGCATCCCATCCAAGACCGCCCCTTTGTCTCCATCATCATCGCCAACTACAATTATGCGCGCTTCCTGCCACGCGCGATCGAGAGCGCGCTCGACCAACGTTACGGAAACGTCGAGGTGATCGTGGTCGACGACGCGTCGATCGATCATTCGGCCGAAGTCATCGCTGCCTATAGCAAGCGGATCAAAGCCTGTATGCGGGAGGCGAATGGCGGTCACGCCGCAGCCTTCAACACCGGATTTGCAGCAAGCCGGGGAGCGATTGTGCTCTTCCTCGATGCCGATGATTATCTCTACCCGAATGCCGTGTCCAAGATCCTGGATCGGTGGGATCGCCATACGGCCCAGATGCAGTCCCGATTGCACATCGTCGACGAGTGCGAGCTTGTCAATGACGTCTTTCCGCCTCCCGAGGTGCCCTTCGACTCCGGCGACGTCACCCCGCAATTGTTGCGCCGCGCGCGCTACCAGACGACGGTGACCAGCGGACTTGCTTTTGCGCGTTCGGCGCTCGACACGATCATGCCGATACCGGAGCGCGATTTCCGGCAGGGCGCCGATGGCTATCTGGTCACGCTGGCGCCGCTTTACGGAGAGGTGAGGTCGATCGACTCCTGCCTGGGCGCCTATCGCTTGCATGGAAACAATCATTCCATATTTGCCGAGAAGCTCGGACAAAGGGCGCGCTGGCGTGTCGAACACGACTTCAACCGGTTGCAAGCTCTGGCGGATCAGGCGGAGGACCTTGGGTTGGAGGTGCCGCCGGACGCCAATCTGCATGATCCTGCGCATATCGAGGAGCGATTGGCTTCCTTATGCGTCGACAGCGACCGGCATCCGATAGCCGAGGACTCCAGACTCGCGCTTGGTGCCGCCGGTGCCGCCGCCAGCATGGAAATGAATTTCTCCTTGCGCCGTCGCACGATGCTCGCCGCCTGGTTTCTGGCCGTGGGGCTCCTTCCCCGACGGATGGCCAAGACAGTCCTGTCATGGAAACTCGTCGCCTCTTCCAGGCCGGCGTTTCTCGCGCGCCTGTCGAAGACGATTCGCTATGTGATGGGGTGACGCGCCACCTAAGTAATTACTAACACACACCTCTCTAAACATCACATGATGTGCTAGATTTAGCCGAGAGCAACGTCGGCTTGTGGAGGAGCCCGATGACGGTCCGACCCGACGGGTCGGTTTTCATCGACGTTGCGTTACTGCATGTCTCCTCGAATCGACCTCGATTAGGATAAAGGCATGCAGCAATTCAAAGTGCTACAGCGACCTTTGCGCGTCTGACAAGACGCCTGGCGCTGCAGGGTCTCCGCCAGGCCGAATCGGGCGGGACCACCATGAGTGTGGCCCCGCGATGTGCTCGGATTGGGAGGTGTCTTATGCTTCGCAAACTGTGTCTCGCTTTGGCTGTCACGGCATCGACGCTGGCAATGGGTGCGTCTGCCTGGGCCGACATAACGATCCTCGTTCCCTCGGGCAGTGAAGGCGACGGGCTGAGGGCCGCCGCCGCCGACTACGCCAAGCTGAAGGGTACGAAGGTGGAGATCGTGCAGGCGCCCTACGCCAATGTATTCGAACAGGGCGCCAATGCCGGCGCTACCAAGTCCGGCGTTTTCGATATCATTCTGATGGATGATCCGTGGATACCGTTCTTTGCCGAAAACGGGCATCTCGAGGAATTGACGACTTATTTCAAGAATGCCGGCCTGGAAGGGCCGGACGACGACTTCCTTTCGAAGTCCCGGGCGATCTGCCGCAACCCCTATAATGAGGGGCCCTATGTCTGCCTTCCCTATGTCGGCAACGCCCAGATGTTCTTCTACGACGCAGCGAAGTTCAAGGAAGTCGGGGTGGAGTCGCCCGAGACCTGGGACGATGTGCTGAAAGCAGCCAAGGCGCTGACCGAGCAGGGCGGCGGCCGCTATTTCGGCTATGTCTTCCGCGGTGGCCAGGGCAATCCCGTGGTCGCGGACTTCATGCCGATCTTCTGGTCCTATGGGGCCGACATGTTCGATGAGGGCCGCACCAAGGTGACGATCGACACGCCGGAGGGGGCCGAGGCCATGAAGATGTTCATGGCGCTGCGCGACGTGTCGCCGAAGGGCGTCGAAAGCTACAACGCCAACGAAGTTGGCACTGCCATGGCAGCGGGCACCGCGGCATCCTCGATAAACTGGCCGAACTGGGTGGCGACCTTCGAGGATCCGAGCCAATCGAGGATGGTGGGCAAGATCTCCTACAGCCCCATACCGGACGGCACCGAGCCGGGCAGTTCGGAAATCGGCCACTGGACGATGGGCATCATGTCGGCTGCCAAGAACAAGCAGGAGGCCTTTGATTTCATGTTGTGGGCGACCTCGCCGGAGCAGATCAAGATCTCAGCGGAACGTGGCAATCCGCCGGTCAGGCGTTCGGTCTTCACCGACCCCGAAATGACAAAGCAGGAAAAATTCCGCCACTATCCGGTGCTGATGGAGGCGATCGAGGCATCAACGCCGCGGCCGCGCCATCCGAAGTGGCCCGAGATTGAGAACGCCTTCGGGATCGAGCTTTCCAAGGCGGTCGCAGGCACGATCAAGCCGGAAGAGGCGCTGAAGAACTCGCAGGCCGCGGTCGAACAGATATCCGGTCTCAAATAGCCGCGCGTGTCGGGCGGGGCGTCTGGCCCCGCTTGTCGCGGCCGCGCCGGAGGTTCCGCGCGGGCGTAGCTGCCAGGCAAGAGGTTCCGTCGGAGGACCAATGCTGAAGAAGGGCAAATCTGCCGCGCTGTTCGAAATCGGAGGTGGGTTCGAGCATTGGGCGGAGCGCCGGCTGCGCTATCTGATGCTTGCGCCCGCAGTCGTGATCCTCCTGGCGCTGACGATCTTTCCGAGCCTCTACATGTTCTATGCCGCGGTCCACAGGATCAGTCCCAATCCGGAACTGCCCTGGCAATTCGTCGGCACCGCCAACTTTGCCCGGCTCTTTTCCGACGGCCAATTCCACGTGGCTTTGCGCAATACTGCGGTCTTCACGATAATTGCCGTGTCGCTTGAATTCGCTCTCGGCCTCGGGCTGGCGTTGCTGCTCGACAAATATATCCGGCGGCTCACTTTCCTGAAGACGGTGCTGATGATCCCGATGATGCTGCCGCCAATTGCAGTGGCGATCACCTGGAAGCTCATCTATGAACCGCAATTCGGGGTCCTCAACGAAATCATGTACCGCCTCGGCCTGCCCACCCAAGCCTGGGCGGGAGACGTCGACCTGGCGATGCTCTCAATCATCGTCGCCGACGTCTGGCAGTGGACGCCGTTCATCTTCCTTCTGATGCTGGCCGGCCTCGCCAGCCTGCCCGTCGAGCCCTACGAGGCAGCCGAGCTCGACGGCGCGTCCTCCTGGCGACAATTCTGGGACCTTACCATTCCCTTCCTGAAGCCGGTCATCGCTATCGCGCTCTTGTTGCGCGTCATGGACGCGCTGCGACTCTTCGACCTGGTCTTCATCCTGACCGGAGGCGGTCCGGCGGATCGCACAAAGGTGTTGAGCCTCTACATCTATCAGGTCGCATACCGCTTCGCCGATCCCGGCTATGCGGCGGCGATATCGCTGTTCGTGCTGTTCGTGACGCTGATCCTCAGCACCTGGTTCATGAAGCGCATGCGATTGGTGGAGTGATATGGCGACGACGTTGAGAACCCGCAGCCGTAGCCGAGAGACGCTTCTTCGCCTCTCGGCCTATGCGACGATTCTCCTCGCTTTGGTGCTCACGCTCTTTCCCGTCTACTGGATCGCGGCGAATTCGTTCAAGTTCGACATCGACATCTTCGCCGTGCCGCCCGAATGGGTCCCGCGCAACCCAACTCTGAAGCATTACGACCAGGCCTTCATCGAGCGCCCGTTCCTCCGCTACGCGCTGAACAGCTTCCTCGTCGCGATCGGCACGACGGCGATAGCCGTGACGTTCGGCACCATGGCTGGCTATGCGCTGGCGCGCTTCAGCTATCCCTGGCAATGGCGCAAGCATGTCTCCTTCTGGATCCTCTCGACGCGCATGATGCCGCCCATCGTCAGCATCATTCCGCTTTACCTGGCCTTCAACTATTTCGACATGCTGAACACCAAGTCGGCGCTGATCATCGCCTATACGGCCTTCAACCTGCCCTTTGCGACCTGGATGATGAAGAGCTATTTCCAGGATCTCCCGGTCGAGCTCGAAGAGGCGGCGATCGTCGACGGCGACACGCGCTGGGGGGCATTCCTGCATGTCGCCTTGCCGCTTGCCCGCCCCGGACTTGCGGCAACTGCGATCTTCTGCCTGATCATCTCCTGGAACGAGTTCCTGCTGTCACTCGTCATCACGCTGACGGAGCAGTCGCAAACGCTGCCGATCGGCATTGCCGGCCGCGTGACGCAGTACACCACCTATTGGGGCGAAATCAGCGCCGCCGGCTTCATGGCCTGCATCCCGATCGTCATCTTCGCCTTCATCGTCCAGAAGCATCTCGTCCGAGGCCTCTCCCTCGGCGCCGTCAAGGGTTGAGGCTCATGGCATCCGTCAAGTTCGACAACGTGACCAAGAAGTTCGGCGACTTCGTCGCCGTCGCCGACGTCAACCTGGAAATCAGGGACAAGGAGTTCCTCGTTCTGCTCGGGCCTTCGGGCTGCGGCAAGACGACGACGATGCGCATGGTCGCGGGCCTCGAAGAACCGACGTCCGGCGACATCTACATCGACTCCGATCGTATCAACGACGTCCTGCCGAAATATCGGGACGTGGCGATGGTCTTCCAATCCTACGCGCTCTATCCGCACCTGACCGTCGAAGACAACATCGGCTACCCCCTGAAGATCCGCAAAGTGCCGCCTGACGAATACAAGCGTCGCATCCTCGAGGTGGCGCGGCGCGTCGAGCTCGACACCATGCTGAAGCGCCTGCCCAAGGAGCTTTCGGGCGGCCAGCGCCAGCGGGTGGCGCTCGCCCGCGCCATAGTGCGCACCCCGCGGGTCTTCCTGATGGACGAGCCGCTCTCCAATCTCGACGCGAAGCTCAGGACACAGATGCGGGCGGAGTTGAAGCACCTGCAGCACGAGTTGCAGGTGACCACGATCTATGTGACGCACGACCAGATCGAGGCGATGACGCTCGCCCACCGCGTTGCGGTGATGAACAGGGGCGTGATCGAGCAGCTTGGGACGCCGCGGGAGATCTACAACGACCCGCGCACGCTTTTCGTCGCCGGGTTCATCGGTTCGCCGTCGATGAACCTCATTCCCGGCGAAGCGAAGGACGGGGTGTTCGCCAGCGCGGGTCTGAGGGTCGAGGGTGCCGGCCACGTCAATGTCAGGCTTGCCGTGCTCGGCGTGCGCCCGGAAGACGTCCACGTCGCCGGCCCCGAGGATAAAGATATCAATCTGGTGGCGCCGATCTATTCGGTGGAGCTCACCGGCGAGAACACGCTCGTCAATCTGCAACTCGGCGGGCAACTACTGACGCTGCGCGCCGACAAGAATTTCGCCGGCGCGATAGATCAGCGGGTCGGCGTCCGGATTGCCGAGGATCGCATGTTCCTGTTCGATGCGGAGACCGAGCAACGTGTGGATTTCCAGCCGGATAGCTAAGGCGCCGGGTGCCTGTCGCTTGCGCCCGGCGGCAAACTCCTCCCCAACCCCTCCCGACAAGCGGGAGGCGCTACATTGCCGCGCCCTTCGCACACTGCCATTGTTCCAATCACTTGTGGATCCGTCGACAGGGGCGAGGCGGTGCTGCGGCGGAGCCCCTCCGCCGGAGGGGGTGGGGAGGGGTTTCGCCTTTCGCCCGAAACCCACTTGCACACGAGCAGCGGCGATCGCTCTCCTCTTGGCTTCCCGGGCGCTCGCCGGCGACACCGGCCCAATCGCCGGCAATCCGCTGATAGAAATCCCCGCCGGCACCTTCATCTTCGGCCGCGACGACGGCCCTGAGAACGAGCGCCCCCGTCGCGTCGTCGAGGGCCGCGCCTTTGCCATCAACCGCACCGAGATCACCAACCGGCAATATGCAAGCTTCGTCGAGCAGACCGGACGCCGTCCCGCCTTTTATGCCGGCCACCCGGTCCTGGGCCTCGACGATCGACCGGCCGTCGGCGTCAGCTGGGCCGACGCCGACGCCTTTTGCCGGCATCATGGCCTGACGCTGCCGACGGAAAAGCAATATGAGCGGGCCGCGCGGGGGACGAAGGGCAACGGCTTTCCTTGGGGCGACATGCCGCGCGACGACATGCGCGCCAATGGCGGCGCCGATCGCTGCTGCGGCGGCGATGACCGCGACGGCTATTTGGTGACCGCGCCGGCCGATTCCTTTGCAGCGGGTGCGAGCAGGGAGGGGGTGCTCAACCTCGTCGGCAATGTCTGGGAATGGACGAGCGATGTCTATGCGCCCTATGCGGAAGGATCCGCAACGGGCGGGGATTATCGCGTGCTTCGGGGCGGCTCCTGGAACAGCGACCCGCGCCATCTGACGACGACCTATCGTCTCGCCTATGATCCCGAATTCCGTTTTGCAGCCAATGGCGGCTTTCGATGCGTGCGCTCTTTGCCCTGATCGCTTCCGGCTTCCTGTTCCTGGCACCAGCCGCCAATGCCGGGCCCTCGGTCGCGGCGGGCTACCGGCTCGAGACGGTTCACGTTCCGGGCGCCGCCTTCTCCGGCCTTGCCCGCGACGGCGACGCATTGCTCGTCACCGATCTTCGAACGGGACGCCTCTACCGGCGCGGTCCAGGGGGCGAACTCCTGGCGTTCGGCCCGGTATTCCCTCATGGACTTGATGTGATCGGCGACCCGACCGGGCCCTACCGCGTGATGCGACTGAACGACGGGTTCGTTGTCGCTCAGGGGTGGACTCCGGTCAAATCGGTCGAGAGCCCTCTCGATCACAGTCTGGTCTCGGTCAGTACCGCCGGTGAGATTCGTGTGATCAGCAATGATTTCTGGAACCCGTTCGACTTCGTCCCGGCAGATCGTGGCTTCTATGTCGTTGACGCCGCGCGAAACAGCGTCGAGCACCTGCAGCCCGACGGCCGCAGGAAAACGCTTGCAATGTTCCGCCGTCTTCGACAGCCGGCGGGCGCCATGCAGAGCCTTTCGCCGACGGAGTTCGGGGAGGGCAGCAGCTATGACGTCGATGCCGTACCCACCGGCATTGCCCTTCACGACGGTCGCCTTCATGTGGCGCTCTTCGGCGGCTTTCCTTTTCTGCCGGGCGCGGGAAAGATCGTGTCCGTGCCGACGACCGGAGGGGAGCCGCAAGTCGAAGTCGACGGACTGAATGCGCCGGTGGCGATCGGCTTCGAGCAGGACGGCGCGATGCTGGTGCTTGAGCACGGGATTTACGAACAGGGTCAAGGTTTCCGGAAGGAGAGCGGGCGCTTGATGAGAGTGGACCGGCCGTCAGGCGCACAAACCGTCGTTCTCGCCGGCCTGACCCGGCCGGTTTCCGTGATCCTCTGGGATGCTCGCCAGCTGGTGGTCTCCGATCTCGCCGGCAATCTTCATTTTCTGCGCCGCGACTAGCCCGGTTTTCTCCTGTTCTTGCGGGCACGCTGCCCCATATCTCCAGTGGCTCCATTGGAAAAGCGGGAGAAGCAGTATGCGGGTTGAAACAGCGTTCCTATTCGACCTCGACGGCACGCTCGTCGACAGCGTCTATCAGCATGTCCTTGCCTGGAAGGAGGCGCTCGACGACGAAGGGATCGATCTTTCGGTCTGGCGGATCCACCGTAAGATCGGCATGAGCGGCGGGCTCTTCACCAACCAGCTTTTGCGCGAGACGGCTTTGGAGATCAACGAAGAGCTGGTGGCGCGCCTGCGCCGACGTCACGCCGAGGCCTACAAGCGGCAGGCGGACCGTATCCGGCCGCTTCCGGGCGCCCGCGAATTGCTGACCTGGCTTACCGATGCGAGGATACCTTTCGCCATCGCGACCAGCGGTCGGCTTGAGACGGCTGCCGTCAACCTCGCCGCGCTCGACGCAGACCCGGCTGTCGTCCCGGTCGTCACGCGCGACCTTGTCAGATATGCCAAACCTGATCCCGATCTTTTCCTCGCCGCTGCCGAGCAGCTGGGCGTTCGGATCGAAGCCGCGGTGGTTGTCGGGGACAGCATCTGGGACATGCTGGCGGCGGTGCGCTGCCGGGCGCTCGGGATCGGCCTCTTGAGTGGAGGCTACGGGCGTGAGGAGTTGAGGGATGCAGGCGCCTACCGGATCTTCGAGGATCCCGCCGACATGCTCGCTCATATCGACGAGTTGGGCGGGCGGCGGTGAGGGGCGGCGCCATGTGTGGCACGCCTAAAGGGCGGGTCCTCAGGATCGGCCCTTCGCTCAATGTTTGGTAGTTTCCTCCCGCAACGCGTCTTCGTGGTACCAGCAGCCGTCGATCGCGGCGCATACTTCCGACGAAGCGAAGTCCATCGTTCCCTTTGCCTCCGTCCAGCGCTCGTCCGGCTTGCGCGGAATCCTTTTTGGAAACTGCAGGATCGTCGCGGACTTGCCGTGCAAATTCGTCGCCATGCTCAGGTCTCCCGTGAGTTCCTGTCGAAAACATAGTACCTCACGCTGGAAATTGCACATGATTTGCGCGAAATGCCGAAAAAATATTCAAATCGATGCCGGATTCGCGAGCATCGGGCAATCTGTGTAGCCGCGAGCTGCCTGATGGAGTGATTTTTTAGGCAATAGCATGCGCCTGACGCATTTTGGGGCAGTGCTGGCTCCTCCGCTCCTGAAGCAGGCGTCTCCGGATACGCAGCAAAATCAAGCTTGTCGGGAGAATCATAGGGGAGGCCGGCAATGGAATTTCGGTTTTCTCCGACCGTTTTCGCCAACGTACGGCCGCCGCGATCCGGCGCAATCGAACCGTCTGCCGAAAAAAGAGTCGAGGCCGCCGGCGAATTGGCACGCTTAATGCTTTCATGGGATCGATCCCTGGCGTTCGAGACGCGCATTTCGTCTCGAAGCCGCTTCAGGATTTGCTCAAACCTCGCAGCACCACGTTAGAGAGATTCGCTAATGACCAAGTATAAGCTCGAGTACATCTGGCTCGATGGCTACACGCCCGTACCAAATCTCCGCGGCAAGACGCAGATCAAGGAATACGACGCGTTTCCGACGCTCGAACAGCTTCCGCTTTGGGGTTTCGACGGCAGCTCGACGAATCAGGCCGAAGGCCGCAGCTCGGATTGCGTGCTGAAGCCGGTTGCCGTTTACCCGGATCCGGTCCGCACCAATGGCGTGCTGGTCATGTGCGAGGTCATGATGCCGGACGGCAAGACACCGCATCCTTCGAACAGCCGCGCCACGATCCTCGACGACGAAGGCGCCTGGTTCGGCTTCGAGCAGGAATACTTCTTCTACAAGAATGGTCGCCCGCTCGGCTTCCCGGAGCAGGGCTACCCGGCGCCGCAGGGCCCGTACTACACCGGCGTCGGTTACAAGAACGTCGGCGACGTCGCACGCCAGATCGTCGAAGAGCACCTCGACATCTGCCTGGCTGCCGGCATCAACCATGAAGGCATCAACGCCGAAGTCGCCAAGGGCCAGTGGGAATTCCAGATCTTCGGCAAGGGCTCCAAGAAGGCCGCTGACGAGGTCTGGATGGCGCGCTACCTCTTGCAGCGCCTCACGGAAAAGTACGGCATCGACATCGAGTGGCACTGCAAGCCGCTCGGCGACACCGACTGGAACGGCTCCGGAATGCACTGCAACTTCTCCACCGCCTATATGCGCGAAGTCGGCGGAAAGGACTATTTCGAGGCGCTGATGGCTGCGTTCGACAAGAACCTGCAGGAACACATCGACGTCTACGGCCCGGATAACCACCTCCGCCTGACAGGCAAGCACGAGACGGCGCCGTGGAACAAGTTCAGCTACGGCGTTGCCGACCGCGGCGCTTCGATCCGCGTGCCGCACAGCTTCGTCAACAATGGCTACCGTGGCTATCTCGAAGATCGCCGCCCGAACTCCCAGGGCGACCCCTACCAGATCGCCTCCCGCGTTCTGAAGACGATTACTTCCGTCCCGACGGAAGTTTCCAAAGTAGCTTAAATACTCCCAAGGCCTTCATGGCGTCGACCTCACGGTCGGCGCCATGCTTTTTTCTGGCGGCCTACAGTTTGAATTGCTGCATGTCTCGTCTAATCGAGGTCGATTTAAGGAGACATGCAGGAGCTTCGTTTCGCGAGAATCCACTCCACCGCCGCCGAAATATCGTTGAGAGTCGCCGTTGGCGCCGGCTCGAAACGAGCCTCGTCCCCCTGCCGATATTTGCCAGTGCGTACCAAGAGGGCGTCACCGATAGTCGCTCTCAATGCCCCGGCGACATCCGTCTCCGCGTCATCGCCCACCATCACCGCGTCAATTGCCGCGCAGGGTATGGTAGCTAGAGCGGAGCGGAAAAAATCACCTGCCGGCTTACCGAGGACGATCGCCTTCTTCTGGCTGGCGAACTCCAGTGCGGCGACAAATGCTCCGGCATCCAGGCTCAGCTTTCCATCGGCGTCCTTGAAGGTCCGGTTCGGGGCGAGCGCCAGGAATTCCGCGCCGTCGACGAGTTCCCGGAACGCCGCATTCAGCGCACGGTAGTCGAAGGCGTCACCCGCATCGCCGACGACGATCGCCTTGCCGACCGCGGGCGGAATGTCCTGGAACTCCGAAACGAGATCGGGGTGAACGAGCAGGTGCGGCGACCGGCCATGTTGGCGAAGCCAGCCACACGCGGCTTCGGCCGGCGTGAACAGCTCGTCGCCCCCGACTACAATCCCGAGCCTCGCCAGGCGCTGAAGAACGGCTGCCTTCGTCGCGCGGGTGGTGTTGCTGACAAAGCGGACGGGAAGGCCAGCTTCCCGCAAGCGGTCAACAGCCGCCGTTGCGCCCGGCACTGCTTTCTCGCCGTCATAGACGACCCCGGCAAGATCCAGAAGCACAGCCTTGATCATCCGGACAGGATGCCATGGCGACATGGCGGGTCAAGGTCAGGGTGCCCTGATGAGCCGTGACTAACAACCCGAATTGGGACTGGCGCTCTTAAAGCCTTCGCAGATCGTTGTGCGCAGCAACGGCCGCAATTTCCGCCTGGGCCATCGCAACGCCGAGTTGGTTCAGACCCGTGACCACGTCGCCGGCCGCATAGAAGCGTTCTACGTTGGTGCGCTGATGTTGATCGGTCGGTATTCGTCCCTCTTCGTCGAGTTCGACCCCGACGGCCCGAGCGATATCGGATTGCGGTTTGCAGCCGCGCGCGGAATAGACCGCCACGTCCTCCATCCGAGAGCCGCCCACGAACTCCAGCGAAAGGCGATCTTCGGCCGCCGGGCGGTGGGATGCAAGGCGATCCGTGACCAGCCGGACGGATGTCTCAAGGTCGGCCTCGCTCACCCCATCGAGTTCGGCCCCCATGGTGGCGATGGTCACCTTATCGCTGAATGACAACAGAAATTCCGCTTCCCTTACTGCGCGTCGGGTATTTCCCAGGACGACGACCGGCGCACCATTGATCTCGTATCCGTCGCAGATCGGGCAAAGCCGTAGATTGCCGTTCCGCACGAGCTTCGTCGCGTCCGGCCAGGGGGGAAGAATGTCAAGAAGACCGGTCGCACAGATCACCGATTGGCTGAGCAGGTTGCGCCCCGCGACTGCCGTTTCAAAGCAGTGATCTCGTCGCTCGACTGCATCGGCGCGACCAATGACATGCTCTATGGCGAATTTGCTGGCCTGATCATACATCCGGCGAAGCAAAACTTGCCCCGGGATCCCATCCGGAAACGCCGGATGATTGTAGGATCGCGGAATGAGGCTCGCGCGGCTTTCCCCACCATCGATGATGACCACCCGGCGATTGAGCCGCGCCAGATAGATGCCGGCCACCAGACCGGCGGGGCCTCCGCCCACAACCACACAATCATACATGAGAATGACGGCGCTCTCTTCGCTCGGGACCGCCCGTCGAGCGGCCGTCCCTTTCAACGAGCCAGTGGCAGCAGTTGTTCCTCTATACGCGAAGTGTAGGGCAGATCAGGGCACGGCGTTGGCTAGCGGATCTCGTTGCGGCGGATCACCGCCAACGGAAAACCGCGCAACTGCCGCGTCGCGCGGTTAGCCGCGGCTCGTGTCCGGGAAGTTTGCCGGGTCGATTCCGAGGGTGCGGAGATCCCGTGCCCTTGGGCGGCGGTGGCCTTCGACGGCAGCGGCTGCGGCAGTCGCAGCGCCCAGAACGGCAAAAGCGCGGCCGATGAAGCCCATGCGGTTGTTGCTCGTCATCTCTTTGCTCACTTTCTTTCTCTTCGATGAGCAAAAGATGGGTCTGGCAGGCATGTTTCGCAATGCACAAAACCTCAGCCCAGCCATGCAATGAAAGCAGGCCCGGATGGCGGTCGACCACCCGGGCCCGCAACAGAGATAGGCGAGATTTCAGTCTTCGCTGGCGGCGAGCTGCGTCAGCACTTCGCCGCGGCCGCGTGCCCGCATGATCAGCGGCACGAGGAAGGCCAGCGCCGCGATCACCAGCAACACTGCCGCGATCGGCGAGGTGAAGAGCACGGTGACATCACCCTGGCTGATCGACAGTGCTCGACGCAGTTGCTGTTCGGCGAGCGGTCCGAGGATGAGGCCGACGACGACCGGCGCGATTGGATAGCCGAAGACGCGCATGACATAGCCGAGCAGGCCGAAGGCAAGCAGCATGCCGAGCTCGAAGACGGACGGGTTGGCGCCGATGGTGCCGAGCGTGGCGAACAACAGGATGCCGGCGTAGAGCCATGGCTTCGGGATCGTCAGAAGTCTCACCCAGAGGCCGATCAGCGGCAGGTTCAAGACCAGCAGCATGAAGTTGGCGATGAGCAGGCTGGCGATGAGGCCCCAGACGAGCTGCGGGTTGGTGGCAAAGAGCAGCGGTCCCGGCTGAAGCCCGAATTGCTGGAAGCCGGCGAGCATGATCGCGGCGGTCGCCGTGGTCGGCAGGCCAAGCGTGAGGAGCGGTACCAGCGTGCCGGCGGCCGACGCGTTGTTGGCAGCCTCCGGACCGGCCACGCCTTCGATTGCGCCGTTGCCGAACTCTTCCGGATGCTTGGTCAGGCGCTTCTCGGTGGCGTAGGAGAGGAAGGTGCCGATTTCCGCGCCGCCCGCCGGCATCGCGCCGATGGGAAAGCCGATGAAGGTGCCGCGCAGCCACGGCTTCCAGGAGCGCGCCCAGTCCGCGGCATTCATCCATACCGAACCGCGGACCGCCTCGACCTTGTCCGGCCCGCGATCGCCCTGGGCGGCGATGAAGAGGCTCTCGCCGATCGCGAACATGGCAACGGCAACCGTCGTCACTTCGATGCCGTCCAGGAGGTCCGGCACGCCGAAGGAGAGGCGCGTCTGTCCGGTCAACTGGTCGATGCCGATCAGGGCGAGGGTGAGGCCGACGAAAAGCGAGGTGAGGCCGCGCAGCGCCGAGTCGCCGAAGGCCGAGGACACGGTGACGAAGGCGAGGACCATGAGCGCGAAATATTCGCGGGGGCCGAAAACGAGCGCAAGCTTGACGATGTAGGGAGCAATGAAGGCAAGCCCCATCGTCGCAATCAGGCCGGCGACAAAGGAACCGATCGCCGCCGTTGCGAGCGCCGGTCCACCGCGTCCGGCGCGCGCCATCTTGTTGCCCTCGAGTGCTGTGACGATCGAGGCGCTCTCGCCCGGCGTATTGAGCAGGATCGATGTGGTCGAGCCGCCATACATGCCGCCATAATAAATGCCGGCGAACATGATCAGCGACCCGGCCGGGTCAAGCTGGTAGGTGACCGGTAGCAGCAGCGCGACCGTGAGCGCCGGGCCGATGCCCGGCAGCACGCCGACGGCGGTGCCGAGTGTCACGCCGATGAGCGCGTAGAGCAGGTTCATCGGCTGGGCAGCAACCAACAGCCCCTGCAAGAGGAAGTCAAAAGTACCCATGGTCGTCGGGCCCCTTTAGAAGAACAGGCGTTCAAGCGGTCCTGCCGGCAGCGACAATTGCAGGAGCTTGGCGAAGATCACCCAGACGACGAAGCTGAAGGCGATGCCGATCGGCACCGACAGCCAGAGCTTGCGCTTGCCGAAGCCGCGCGCCGTAAGGGCAAAGAGGAATCCGGTGGCGATCGAAAAGCCGAGCGTGTTGAGCAGAAGCATCTGCGCTGCGAGCCCGCCGACGATCCAGGCGACCGGGCCGATCTCCTGATGGTCGCGCTCGGGGAAGTCCCCCCTCAGCGCTTCGGCCGCAGTCCAGACCGCCAGGCCGATGAGACAGCAGGCGATCGCATAAGGCACTGTGGTCGGGCCGACTTGGGAGTAGCCGGCAAGACCGATCAGGCGGGAAACGTCCCAGAAGATGAGGCCCGCGACGACCGCCAGGACGGCGGCGATAGTGAGCGCCGCCCAATCGGGGCGGCGCGTCTGGGTCGAAGGGTGGGTTCCCTTGGTCATTTTACCAGTCCGATGTCCTTAAGCACGGCTTCGGTGGCAGCAATATCCTTAGCGAGCTGTTCTTCGAAGGCCTCGCCGGCGAGGTAGGTGTCCTGCCAGCCCTTGGTCTTCAGGACTTCCTGCCAGGCGGCGGATTTGGCGACCTTCTCGATGTCGGCTTCGACGGCGGCCTTCTGCTCTTCGGTAAGGCCGGGAGCGGCCGCGACCATGCGCCAGTTTTCAACGACGACGTCGACGCCCGATTCCTTGAGGGTCGGAGCCTCGATCCCGGGGATGCGCTCGGCACTGGAGACGGCAAGCAGTCGGAGAGCACCGGCTTTGATCTGGGATTCGAACTCGCCGTAGCCGGAAATGCCGGCGGTTACCTGGCTGCCGAGGATCGCTGCAAGCGCTTCGCCGCCGCCGGAATAGGCGATGTAGTTGATCTTCGTCGGGTCGACGCCGGCAGCCTTGGCGATCAGGCCAACCGCGATATGGTCGGTGCCGCCGGCCGAACCACCTGCCCAGGAGACGGCCCCCGGATCCTTCTTGAGCGCTTCGATCAGGTCAGCCATGGTCTTGATTTCGGAAGCGGCCGGAACGACGATCGCCTCGTACTCGCCGGTCAAACGGGCGATCGGGGTCACGTCCTTGAGTGTGACTGGCGAATTGTTGGTGAGAATGGCGCCGACCATGACGTAGCCGCCAACGAGCAGCGCATTCGGATTGCCCTTCTGCTGGCTCGCGAACTGCGCAAGGCCGATGGTGCCGCCTGCGCCTGGAACGTTCTGCACCTGCACGTTGCCGGAAACGCCCTCCTGCTGCATGACGGTCTGCAACGAACGGGCCGTCTGGTCCCAACCGCCGCCAGGATTTGCCGGCGCGATGATGGTGTAGTCAGCGGCGTAGGCCGGCAGCGCCAATGCGCCGGCGAGAATGGATGCCAGGAAAAAGTGTTTCAAGGTCGGTCCTCCGTGAGCGCAGTTCATTCCCGCGCGTGTGGTTTCTTTGCCAACGGGAGAACGGACAGCTGACCTCAGAACGGAAGTCTTCGACCGGAATGGCGCCTTCCTCCCGATGCGCCGCCGGCAATCCGCCTCCACGGCTCGCCGACGACGTAAACCCATCATAGAAAGCTGACATTAACCTGACATCAACTTCGCTCCGCGTAAACGCTTTGTTGCGACGGCTGATTTTTTCACTGCTGTCTGAGCGCTTCGTTCCAGCGAGCGATCAGGCGGGCGCGCTTCACCTGGTCGAGATAGACCATCAGGCCGGGACTGACCGGCACGGGTTTCAACTGCCCCCCAAGCATCTCCCGCATCGTATTGGCCGTGTTCTCGCCGGCAACCTCGGGGCTGACCGCGGGGATCTGCAGTTCACGCGCCATGATCGTTTGGCCCTCCTTGGACATGAAGAACTCGAGATAGCGCCGGCCGAGCTCCGGAGAGGCGGCCGCCTGCGGCACGAGGCCGATGCGCGACATCACGACGGTGTAGTCCTTTGGCAGAACGATGCCGACATCGGGATGGCGGGAGGCCCAGTCGGCGGCATAGGAGCCGAGAATGTTGTAGCCGAGCACGAAGCGCCCGTCGGCAACGCGCTCCAGGATCGCCTGGCTGGTCGAATAGAGCTTGACGCCGGCCGCACCCATGGCCTGGATCACGCTCCAGATGTCGCCGAACTGTTCCTGGTCGCGCGCCATGAAGAGGAAGCCGACGCCCGATCGCTCGATGTCGTAGGTGCCGACGCGGCCGAAGACGGCGCTGCCCTGTCGCGTCAGATAGTCCACGAATTCCGCGCGTGTGGCTGGCGGCGTCTCGTTGGCGAAGCTCGGCTTGTGATAGACGAAGACGGCAGGTTCGAAGGTAAGGGCATAGGCCGTGTTGCGCCAGTTCGCCCATGCCGGCCAGCGGCTGCTCATCGGCAGGTCGCTGCGCTGCGAATAGCCGTCATTGCTGAGTTTGACCTGGAGATCCATGGCCGAGGAGAAGGCGAAATCGGCCGTCTTCCTTCCGGCGTCCGTCTCGCTGACGATGCGGTCGTAGATCTCGCCGGTCAGCATGTCTTCATAGCGCACCGCCACATCCGGATTGGCCTTCTGGAAGCCGACGATCATCGGTCGCGCCAGCGGTTCGTCGAGGGAGGAATAGACGACGAGAACGGGTGCGGTGGGATCTCCCGAAGCCGCCGGGAAGAGCACCGGCGCAGCAGACGTAAATGGCGCGAGCAGCAACCAAAAAGCGAAAGAAATCAAGTAGCGCATAATTCCACAATGCCTGACGCCGCCGCCGTTCACAAGCAAGCGCGCGGCCGATAGAGTGAAGTGGGGAGGCGACGATTTGCGTATCTTGCTCGTTGAAGACAACAAGGCCTTGGCGGAGGGCCTTTCGGCGCTGTTGCGGGGCAGCGGCTATGCCGTCGACATAGTGCGCGACGGCGCTTCCGCGCACGCGGTCGCCGCAGCCGAGAACTTCGATCTCGTGATTCTGGACCTCAATCTGCCGGAAATGGACGGGCTTGAGGTGTTGCGCGCGATGCGCGCCCGCCAGAACCGGGCAGCGGTCCTGATCCTGACGGCACGCGGCTCGCCCGAGGAACGGGTGAAGGGACTTGACCTTGGTGCCGACGACTATCTGATCAAGCCCTTTGATATCGGCGAGTTCGAGGCGCGCGTGCGCGTGCTGTTGCGCCGGCAGGCCGGTTTGCGCAGTTCCGTCGTCAGCTATGGCAACGTCTCTCTGGACCTCACCGCCCGCAGCTTTTCAGCTGGCGGCATGCCGATCGAAATTCCCGCGCGCGAGCTCGGATTGCTCGAACTTCTTTTCATGCGCGCCGGCAAGGTGGTCGCCAAGGATGCGATCGTGCAATCGCTCACCGGCTTTGACGACGATTTGAGCGCCAATGCGATCGAGCAATATGTGAGCCGGCTACGCAAGCGTCTGGCACCCTATGGCCTGACCGTGCGCACCGCCCGCGGCATTGGCTATTACCTGGATAAGACGGCCAGCGCCGAATGAGGACCATGGTCTATTCGCTCAGGCGCAGGCTGCTCGGCTGGCTCCTCTTTTCGACCGCCGTCATCGGCGTCATAGCCCTGATGGACACCTATCGGGAAGCCGTCAAAACGGCGAATGTCGTGTCAGACCGAGTCCTTGCCGGCTCGGCACTGGCGATCGCGGAGCGAGTCGTGGTCGCCGAGGACGGCTCGCTGCAGGTCGATATTCCCTACGTGGCGCTCGAAATGCTGACTTCGGCGGCCCAGGACAGGGTTTTCTACCGGGTGGACGGTCCGCCGGGTGAGTTCATCACCGGCTATCAGACGCTGCCTTCGCTCGCGGAGACGGGGACGCAGTCGTCGACGAGCTTCGCCGATGCGGTTTTCCGCGGCGAACCGATCAGGCTCGCAGTGCTTCGACGCTCTGCTTCGACCGGGGTCAACTCTGTACCCTTCGTCGTCACCGTAGCCGAGACGACGATCGCCAGGCGCCAGCTCACCCAGACGATCCTGCTGCATTCCGCGTTGCGCCTCGGGCTGATGATCGCGGGCGCCGCGGTGATCGTCTGGATTGCGGTCACCGTCTCGCTGCGGCCGCTCTATCGCCTTGGCGATGCGATCGCCGAGCGCAGCCCGGACGATCTCCACCCGATCGGCGAGCGCGTGCCGAACGAGGTGCAGGGGCTGGTGGACACGGTCAATTCCTTCATGGTGCGCCTGCAGTCGGCGCTGGACGCGCTTCGCAACTTCACCGGCAATGCCAGCCACCAATTGCGCACCCCGCTTGCGATCATCCGGACGCAGATTGCGCTGGCGCGGCGCGCGGCGACCCTCGAGGAAGCACGCGGCGCGGCGCTCAAGGCGGACGAGGCGGTCGCCAACGCCGAGCGCATTCTCGCGCAATTGCTCCTGATGGCGAAGATCGACGCGGCGGCGAAGGAAAAGGCGCGTGGGACGGAGCGCATCGAACTTGCGGGGCTCGCGCGCGCGGTCACCGCCGAGCATGTTCCTGCGGCGGGCGATGCTGACATCGATCTCGGCTTCGCCGGCGAGGGCGAGCATTGCATCCGGGCCGAACCGCTGCTCGTCGGAGAGTTGTTGAAGAATCTCATCGGAAATGCGCTCCTCTATGCCGGTCGCGGCGCGGAGGTGACCGTGCGGGTCGAAGGTCGAGACGGTCTTGTCGCGCTCGAAGTCGAGGACAATGGACCCGGCATCAGGACGGACCTGCGCGAAGCCGTGCTCAAGAGGTTCCGCCGCGGCGGCGGCAACGAGTCGCCGGGCACCGGGCTCGGCCTGCCGATCGTCGAGGAGATCGCCGCGCTTTACGGCGGAGCGATGCGGCTGGAAGACGGAGCGGGCGGTCGAGGGCTGAAGGTCGTCGTGACGTTTCCTGCATCATGATGCCGTCGGAGCCGGGCATTGATTCAGCGAAAAAAGCCGGGATGAATTTCTTCACCCCGGCCAGGCACTGCGCTGGGAGAGATTAGCCCTTACGCCTTCTTTCGGCTCTTCTGGCGATAGACGTCTGCGACGACCGCGGCGACGATGATCATGCCCTTGACGATCTCCTGGTAGTAGGCGTCGACCCTCAGAAAGGTGAAGCCGGAGGTCATCACGCCGAGAATGATCGTACCGATCACCGTGCCGGTGATGCGGCCGACGCCGCCGGTCAGCGAGGTGCCGCCGATGACGGCCGCAGCGATCGCGTCTAGTTCGTACATGACACCCATGCCGGCCTGCGCGGTCTGAGCGCGGGCGGCGGTGACGACGCCGGCAAGACCGGCCAGCATGCCGGCTATCGCATAGACCTTGATCAGATGCGCTTCGACATTGATGCCCGAGACCCGCGCCGCCTGGACATTGGCGCCGATCGCATAGGTGAACTTGCCATAGCGGGTGTAGCGGAGCGCGACATGGAAGATGAGGGCGACGACGAGGAAGACGACGACCGGCCAGATGCCCGTGCCAATGAAGTTGAAGTCTTCGGTAAGCCCTGAGACCGGCTGGCCCTTGGTGTACCATTTCGAGATGCCGCGGGCAGACACCATCATTCCGAGGGTGGCGATGAACGGCGGAATCTTGGTCCTTGCAATCAGTTGTCCGTTGATGAAACCGGCAGCGAGGCCGATACCGACGCCAAGGGCGATCGGCACGATTGCCGGCATGTCGGTCAGCGAAGGATAGAGCGCGCGCGGCCAGGTGGATGCCTGAGCCAAGCTCGCCGAGATCATCGCCGTCATGCCGACCACCGATCCCGAGGAGAGATCAATGCCGCCGGTGATGATCACTTGGGTGACGCCTACCGATATGATGCCGATGACCGACACCTGCAGGATCATGATCGTCAGACGTTGCGAGTTCATCAGAAAGCTCTGGCCGACAAAGAGCCAGCCGAGAATCTCATAGACGAGTGCGATCCCGATCAGCACCAGGAAAATGTTCAGTTCGGGGGGCAGGCGCCGTCTCGTCGCTGCCAGGGGTGGGGTCGCGCCGGGTGCGGCAATGTTAGTGTCCATTTTCGTTCCTCCCTGCGGTCAGCATTCGCGCGCCTCAGCGCGCCGCAAGTTCCATGACCTTGATTTGGGTAGCTTCTGCCCTGTCGAGGAAGCCGGTGACGCGGCCTTCGTGCATGACCATGATCCGGTCGCTCATGCCAAGCACTTCCGGCATTTCCGACGAGATCATGATGACCGCGACGCCGTTGCGGGCGAGTTCGGTGACGAGGCGGTGGATTTCAGCCTTCGCGCCGACGTCGATGCCGCGTGTCGGCTCATCGAGGATGAGGATACGCGGATTGGTGAGCAGCCAGCGGCCGATCAGCACCTTCTGCTGGTTGCCGCCCGAAAGATTCTCGATGCGCTCATGCAGGTTGGGGGTCTTGACGCGCAGCTTGCGGCTCATCTCCTCGCAGGCGGCGGTGACTTCCTTTTCAGTGACGAACCCGCTCTTGACGAACCTGTCCTGCAGCACGGCGATCTGCATGTTTTCTAGAATATCGAGGATCAGCAGGCAGCCGGTATCCTTGCGGTCCTCGGTCAGGAAAGCCATGCGGTTGCGGATCGCCGTGTTGGGGCTGTCGATGACGACGTCCTTGCCATCGATCGAGATGGTGCCGGAGCTTGCCGGCGTCACCCCGAACAGGGTTTCGGCGACGTTGGAGCGGCCCGAGCCGACGAGGCCCGCGACCCCGAGTATTTCGCCCGCGCGCACATCGAAGGAGACGTCGTGGAAGACGCCGTCGAGCGTCAGGTTCTTGACAGATAGAACCACGTCGCCGATCGGCACCTCCTCCTTCGGGAACATCTGGGTGATCTCGCGGCCGACCATCATGCGGATGATGTCGTCGCGGGTCACGTCGCTCGAGGCATGCGTGCCGATATATTTGCCGTCGCGGAAGACCGAGAATTCGTCGGCGATCTCGAACAGCTCGTTCATCTTGTGGGTAATGTAGACGATGCCGATGCCCTGGGAGCGCAGGTCGCGGATGATCTCGAAGAGATGCGCGACTTCGCGCTCGGTCAGCGCCGAGGTCGGCTCATCCATGATGAGCACGTCGGATTCATAAGAGACCGCCTTGGCGATCTCCACCATCTGCCGGTTGGCGACGGAGAGGTGCCGGACCTCGATTTCCGGGTCGATATGAATTTTCAATCGCTCGAAGAGCTTCGCCGTCATGCGGCGCATTTCGCCGTGGTCGACGAAGCCGAAGCGATTCTTCGGTTCGCGGCGGATCCAGATGTTTTCGGCAACCGTCATGAAGGGCATCAGGTTCAATTCCTGATGGATCATGGCGATGCCGTTCTCCAAGGCGTCGAGCGGCGACTTCAGCTGGATATCGACGCCCCTGAGCTTCACCACGCCCAGATCGGGGTGATAGATGCCGGCGAGAATCTTCATGAGCGTCGATTTGCCGGCGCCGTTTTCGCCCATCAAGGCATGGACGGTGCCGCGCCTCAGCTTGAACTGGACGTCATCGAGCGCGACGACGCCGGGGAATTCCTTGCGTACGCCTTCTGCGGTCAGCAGAAATTCGGCATTGGGCACGGCACCGCTGGCGCGCACGGCTGCCATCGTTGTGGGACTGAGCGTCATTCTCATTGCCTCCCATTTTCCGGAATCGACCGGAACGTCCTCGCGGCGGGCGGAAGATGCCTTCTAGTGGTGCGGCCCAACCAGGGCCTCGAGCGGGACTTGTTTCGAAGGGGAGCGCGGTACTGCCGCGCTCCCCGAAGGAGCGTCAGTTCTTTGCCTGGTACTCGGCGAGATTATCCTTGGTGACGAGCTCGAAGGGGATGTAAACCTTCTTTTCGACCGGTTCGCCCTTGGCGAGCTTGAGCGCGGCGTCGACGGAGCCCTTGCCTTGGCCGGCGGCGTTCTGGAACACCGTCACGTCGAGGTCGCCGGCAGCCATGGCGGCGAGCGCGTCCTGGGTGGCGTCGATCCCGGCGACGACGACGGAGTCCATCGAGCGGCCGGCAGCCTTCAGGGCCTGGATGGCGCCGATCGCCATTTCGTCGTTGTTGGCGATGACCGCATCGAACTCGACGCCGGCGGAGAGCCAGTTGGTCATCAGGTCGGAGCCCTGGGTGCGCGACCAGTTGGCGGTCTGCTCCTCGACGATCTCGATGCCCTTGCAGGCATCGGTGGCGAGGACATCGTGGACGTCCTTGGTGCGCATGCGGGCAGCCTGGTTGGACAATTCGCCCATCATCACGACGGCCTTGCCCTTGCCGCCGAGCAGCTTGCAGACTTCCTGCGTCTCCAGCGTGCCGGATTCAACTTCGTTCGAAGCGACGAAGGCCTGTTTGTCCGGCAGCGAGTCGATGTTCACCGGCTCGCGGTTGACATAGACGAGCGGAATCCCGGCATCGGCCGCGATCTTCGACATGGCGGCGGTGGCGTCGGTATCGACCGGGTTGACGATGATCGCGTCGACGCCGGCGGCGATGAAGTTCTGAATCTGGCTCTGTTGCTTGGCGACGTCGTTCTGGGCGTCTTCGACCTGCAGTTCGACGCCGTCGAGCGCCTTGGCGTAGTCCTGCATGCCGTTGCGAAGCACCGTCAGGAAGTTGTCGTCGAAGAGCGCCATCGAAACGCCGATGGTCTCCGCATGCGCCGCCGTCGACATCAGGACGGCCATCGCTGTGCCCAGGATAAATTTCCTCATTTCTTTCTCCTCCACATTCGGTGCCCGGCTACACCCCATTTTCTCTGGCCGGAAATTCGATCCTTGCAGATCAAACTCATCCCACCCGGAAGCAACGTTCCTTCTCACTCCCGATGAAAACGGAACAAACAAACTAGTCGTTTGTCATTACGGAATATGTATTCCATTTTATCCGGGCGACGTCAAGCACATCTTGCGGCGTCCGGACGGATTCCACGCTTTCCTCAGCGCACGCGCTCAAGCCTGCGACCGGAGATAGTCCATGCTCTTGCGGACAGCCTTCTCCGGGTCACTCAGCCCGTGCACCGAAGGCGCAAAAGGCTCGAATGAGAAGTGGCCGTTGTAGCCTTCAACGCGAAGGCGGCGGATCTGGCCGGCATTGTCGAGCCGATCGTCAGAATCGACTAGGACACGGTGCGGATCGCGCATGTCGGCGACGGCAACGCCCGCGTCGCTGACGCCGGAAATATGTACGAGACCGGTCAGATCCGGGAAGTAGGCGTCCTCGCCGGCAAGATGATGGTGGAACGTGTCGTGCACCAGCCGGAAGGACGATCCGCCGATCTCCCGAAGCGCTTCGGCGGCTTCGGTTTTCGAACGCAGCGAGCAGATTTCGAAGCCGAGCGGCTCGACGAGACCGATGATACCGGCGGCGTCGAGCAGAGGCTTGACCGCTTTCAATGCGGCGCGCAGATGTGCCTGGCGCTCTCCATCTGCCTGGCCGCTGCCGTCATTGACGGGCACCAGCACCAGGGCCCTGGCTCCGCAGTCGCGCGCATAGGAAATGAGTTCCTTCGCCTCCGCCTCGCGCGCTTCGTTCCATTCGTTGAAGCGCTGCAGCGCATTGATCGATAGGATCGTCAGCCCATGTTTTTCGGCAAGTGCCTTCACCTCGGCAGGCTCCGTTCCATCGAGAATGGCGTTGCCGGTAAGATCGTTGCGAATCTCCACGGCCGAAATGCCGAGCGATTTGGCAAGGGCGAAGAACGCGTCGAGCGGCAGGCCCGGAGCGGTCATATGGTTGAGCGCGAATGGCAGGGCGGTCACGGAATGTCTCCTCCACGAAAGCTTGGAATGACTGGTGTGATCGGAACGTTTGTTCCATTTCGGAGACACATTCGCCAATTGGCCGGGTGCAGTCAAAGCCGCAGAGGGAGGGTGGCCTTGCATTCCTGAGAGATTGCACGGCTGAGATGATGGAATTCTGTCATCACTGCATCAGAACAGGAGCATTCTCCTGAGCCGTAACGCGCTTTGCCGCACGGCCTGATTGGAGGCACGACCCCACGACCGGCAGGGGCCCCTCGGAAGCACTGCTCGAAGCTCCTTTGTCTACGACGGGGGCTACAGCGCCGCGCGTCTTTTCAGATGCGCGAACATCGCTGATGGTCCTTGAAACTGCGCATCGAGCTTTCCGAACATCCGCTCCGATTTTTGGGGCCGATGCGCTAGCTGGTCCCATTCGCCTCTGCGATGAAATCCGAAAGCATCGGCACGTAGTCATCGCCGCGTCCGGCGCCGACGGCCTGGGCGAAGGAGTTGCGGACCGCCGCGCCGATCGGGTTGGCAACGCCTGCGGCATTGGCGAAGGCTGCGAGATAGCTCATGTCCTTGAAGCCGTTGCGGATCGCGAACTTGTGCGCATTCGGGTCGCGCTCCAGCACCCAGCGGAAGAAGGTCTGATAGAACGGGCAATCCATGCGTCCGCCGCGGATGACGCTATCGAAGACTTGCGGCGTAAGTCCAGCCCTGCGCCCGAGCATCAGCGCCTCGGAATAGAGTGCGGCATAACCCATCGACAGGAAATTGTTGAGCAGTTTCATGGTGTGGCCGGTGCCGGTCGGCCCTGTATGGATGATGCGGCCGGCGAAGCATTCGAGCACCGGCAAAATGCGGCGCACGTCCTCCTCCGCACCGCCGACCATGACGTCCAGCGTCCCAGCGGCGGCGTCCGCCGGCGTGCGGCTCAGCGGCGCATCGAGGAGCGTGATGCCCTTCGAGGCTAGATCGGCGGCGAGCTTCGTCGTCACCGAGGGGTCGGAGGTCGAGCAATCGACGATGATTGTCGGCCTCCCTGCAGCCGCGATGCCCTCCGCGCCTTCGACGACCGCGAGCACCTCCGGCGAGCCGGTGACGCAGAGCACGATGATCTCGCACCGCTCGGCCATTTCGCGGGGCGTCTTCACCTCCTCCGCGCCCTCCGCAACGAGCGCCTCGACCGGCGCGCGGTTGCGGTGCGCCATGACTGAAAGCGGCCATTCTTTTTTCAGGATGTTCGCCGCCATGCCCTGGCCCATCAGCCCGAGCCCGATGAAACCCACCTTCGCCTTCGTCATTGCTCGCCTCCATTTTCGCTCGACGCTATCGTGCACCATTGGCGCGGGATCGCCAGACAAAAATGCGGCCCCTACAGCGCCGCGCGTCTTGTCAGACGCGCAAAGGTCGCTGTAGAACTTTGAGTTGCTGCATGTCTTTGTCCTTAAACCGAGAACGATTTGAGGAGACATGCAGCAGGGCGCACCTAATCCCTCAAGGCGACCCACACCGGGGCGTGATCGCTGGCATTTTCCTGGCTGCGGACCTCTCGGTCGATGCCGGCGGCGGTCAGACGCCGCACGAGCTTGCGGCTGAGCAGGATATGGTCGAGGCGCAGGCCGGCATTGCGCTCCCACCGGTTGCGGCGATAGTCCCAGAAGGTGAAGAGTTCTTCATTCGGATAGCGCTTGCGCAGGGCGTCGGTCCAGCCCTGTTCGAGCAAGTCTCGGAAGGCCGCGCGGCTTTCCGGCTGGACGAGGGCATTGTCGTCGTAGGAGCGGGTCGAATAGATATCGCGCGGCTCGGGAACGACGTTGTAGTCGCCGGCAAGGACGACTGGCAGGCCGCTCTCGATCAGTTCTGCCGCATGTCGGGCGAAGCGCTGATGCCAGGCGAGCTTGTAGGTGAATTTCGGGCTCGGCTGTGGATTTCCATTCGGGGCGTAGAGCGAGGCGATGAGGATGCCGTTCACGGCCGCTTCGATGTAGCGGGCCTGCGTGTCGGACGGATCGCCTGGCAAAGTGCTGCGTGTCAGAACCGGTTCCGCGTCACGGGCGAGGATCGCAACCCCATTCCACGCCGGCTGTCCACGCCATACTGCGCCGTAGCCGGCAGCCTCGATCGCCGATCTTGGAAATTGATCGTCCGTGGCCTTGAGCTCCTGCAGGCAGACGACGTCCGGTTCGGCCTCGTAAATCCAGGCGAGGAGGTTAGCGAGCCGCTTGTTCACGCCATTGATGTTGAAGGTCGCAAGCTTCATCTGGCTCGCTCAGCGAGCCTGCCGACCCAGCGAGCGACCGTCTCGGCGAGCGTCTTCAGGTGATCGGCGGTCGAGAAACCGGAGACGCGCTTGCGCGGCTTGAGGTCGTGATCGCCGTCTTCGAACCACAGGATTTCGATCTGGTCCGAGAGCGCATACCCCTTGACCTCGTCGGGCGTGCCGAACTCGTCGCGGGTGCCCTGGCAAATCAGCGTCGGTGTGTTGAGTTCGGCAAGGTGCCCGGTGCGAAGCTGTTCGGGCCTGCCCGGCGGGTGGAACGGATAGCCGAGGCACAGGAGCCCGATGATCTTTCCTTCGGCGTGAAGCGCGTCGGCGACCATGCTGGCGACGCGCCCGCCCATCGATTTGCCGCCGATGACGAGCGGGCCCTTTGCACCGAGGTCGGCAATGGCCAACAAATATTCCGGATTCAGCGTCTCGGCGCGCGGCGGCGGCTTGCGATCTGGAGATACCCGCCGCGCCGCCATGTAGCCGAATTCGAAGCGGGCGACGCGGAAGCCGGCGCCGGCAAGCGCCAGAGCCGTCGCCGTCATCGAGGTTGAGTCCATCGGCGCGCCGGCGCCATGGGCGAGAAGAATGGTGACGGGCGCGTCCTCAGGACCGTCGAAGAGGAAATTTCCGGCCATCTTAGCCGGCCGTCTTGGATAACAGGTGAAGGTTCACGAACTGCATGCCGCGCTCCGCCATGCGGGCCCATTCCGAATCCTTGTCGAGCTCGAGATAGCGCTCCCACAAGCTGCGCGCTTCGAGGAGGTTTCCGGCATCGAATTCCAGTTTCGCCAGGTTGAATATCGCGTCCGCAAAATCGGCGTCCAGTTCGATTGCCTTCTTGAGGTGACGGCGGGCCGAACCGACGTGCCCCTCTTCGCCGATAAGTCCGCCGAGATTGAACCAGGCTTCGGCGAAGGAGGGATCGAGCTTCAGCGCCCGGACATATTCGTGCACGGCCTCTGCGTCACGGCCGGCCGCGCGCAGGCAGTTGGCGCGGTTGAAAGCCGTGACGGAATCCGTAGGGTCGATTGCAAGATAGCGCTGGTAGAAGGCGGCCGCTGCATCGTAATCGCCGGTCTCCTCGGCCGCCTCTGCCTCGACGAAAAGCTCCTCGAGCTCTGCGTCACCAGGCAGATCGAGCCCGAGCAGCATTTGCCCGTCGAGCTCGCTCAAGCCCTCAGCGAGGCGCGCATAAATCGTGTCCATGCCTTCGTGGTGCAGCGAGAGCGCTGTCAACGAGGCCACGTGGCCGGAGCGATGGACCGAGCGTGCGATCGCTCCCCAGCCGGCGCCGCTCGCGATCAGCCCCGCATATTTGCGGGCGAGGATCAGGTCGCGGAACGAATAGGGTTCGCTGTCATGCTCGAAGGCGTCGAATAGCGAAAGGAGATCGAAAAGGCGCGGTGCAAGCGCGGATTGCTCGATGAGCGACTGGCGCGTCAGCGCGGAGGTTTCCGGTCCGGTTGCCAGGCCGAGAGCTCTCAGAAAACCGTTCTCGCTGAGGACACGCCGGCCGTGGCAGATCTCCCGCTCGAAGCGCGCCTCGATCTCCGCCTCGGCCGCGTTTGTAAGCAGCCGCCGGCCGAAGACGACATGGGTGGTCTGCCGCGTGACCCCGCGTCTGAGATTCCCGCCTTGGCGCTCGACCTCCCGGGCGATAAGCCGCCGTGGAAAGACGGAAAGCGCGCCAACGATGCCGAATGTCTTGCCTGCAACCGCCATCAGGCGTTCTTCTTGCCGGCGGGTTTTGCCGCGGCGCGTTTGGAAGTGGCGCCCTTGGCGGCCGGTTTTGCCGCCTGTTCGGCTTTGGGCTTGCTCTTCGCGGGGGGTTTCGCCTGAGAGAGGCTCGCCTTCAGAGCATCCATGAGGTTGATGACGTTGCCACGTTCGGGAGCTGCCGCAATGACCGGCTTGTGGCCCTTGAGCTTCTCACGGATCATGTTCATCAGCGCGATCTCGTAACGGTCCTCGTAATTCCTCGGATCGAAGCTCGTGGTCTTCTGCTGGATCAGCGCTTCGGCGAGTTGCAGCATTTCGGGATCGGGATTTCCGTCAGGTATATTGTCGAAATACTCGGCCGTGCCGCGCACCTCGTTGGGGTTCCTCAGGGTACAGACGAACATGCCGGTGTCCCGCGGGCCGATGGCGATGACCCGTTCGCGGCTGGAAAGCACGAGACGCGCGATGGCGAGCTTGCCGGTCCGCCGCAGGGCTTCGCGCAGAACGACGAAGGTTTCTTCCGCCATCGCTCCGTCCGGCGCCAGGTAATAGGGCGTGTCCTGGTAAATGACATCCACCGATCCTTCATCGACGAAGGCTTCGATGTTCATCGTGTGATTGGATTCGATCTTGACGCTCTCGATGTCGGCGTCTTCGATGATGACGTATTTCTTGTCTTCGTATTCGTAACCCTTGACGAGATCGGACCGCTCGACGACGCCCCGCTCCGGATCCACCGGCTTCATGTTGATCCGGTTATGCGTATCCTTGTGGAGCTGATTGAAGGTGATGCGATCTTTCGTGCTGGTGGCGGGATAGAGCCGAACCGGGCAGCTCACGAGACTCAACCTCAAATAGCCTTTCCAACTTGCCCTCGGTGCCATAATCGTCTCCGTGCGGTAATGACGTTACTTCCCCGCTTTGGACAGCAGCGGCAAGTCCCTGGCCTGTTCGTCCATGTCGGCCCAGGGATCGCCCGATGTGGCCAGCAGGCCCGGCAGCGAAGAATAGTTCAAATCCGCCGGAGCGTCGATAGTTTCAAGATCGGCCCAGCTGAGCGGGGTAGAAGCCGGCAGGTTCGTCCGGGCACGCAAGGAATAGGGAGCTGCGGCAGTATGCCCGCGGGCATTGCGATGGATGTCGATGAAAATCCTCCTGGCGCGCTTGCCCTTGCTCATCGTGGTGATGAAGCTTTCCGGTGCAGTGGCCGCGAGGCGGGTGGCAATGTCGCCGGTTGATTTGTGGACCTTCTTCCAATCCAATCTAGGCTTGATGGGGACGACGATGTGTATGCCCTTGCCGCCGGAGGTCTTGACATAGGGAACCAGGCCGAGCGCCTCGAGCTCGGCCTTGATGTGCACGGCCGCTTCGACCACTTCGCGCCAGCCGATGCCCTCGCCGGGATCGAGATCGAAGACGACGCGGTCTGGTTCTTCGAGCTGCTTCCGTCGCGAGCCCCACGCATGGAACTCGACCACGCCGAATTGCGCCAGCGCGAGATAGCCCTTGGCATTGTCGACCGAGAGGTAGGTCTTCGGCTCGCCTTCCGAGCTCATCGCCTGGAAGCTTCCGACCGAGCGCGGCATGCCGGTGAAGGGATGCCGCTGAAAAAAGCAGTTCTCGGGTCTGCCGGTCGGGCAGCGGACGAGCGAGACCGGGCGGTCGAGGATGTGCGGCAGCATGAAGTCGCCGATCGCGGCATAATAGACGGCGACATCGAGCTTGGTCGGCCCGGACCTGCCGAACAGCCGGCGGGTCGGATTGGTGATCGAGATTCCGGCGAGATCGGCGTCGGAGATCAGGCGCTTGCGGCCCGTGGCCGCAGGTGCCGAAAGCTCGACCTCGCGCAGTCCCTTGAATACGGGGTGGCGGAGTATGTTGTCCGCGGTGCGGTTGCCGTAATGGATGCGTGCCGCTGTGACCGGCCGCACCCAGATGATTTCCTTCGGCGCCCCTTCGAGTTTTGCCGCACCTTCGCGTAGCGGCTCCAGTCTCTCCCGCAATTGCATGAGCATAGCGGCGTCGAAGCCGGTGCCGACCTTACCGCGATATTGCAGCTCCCCATCCACCCATTCGCCCAGCGCCAGCGCGCCGATGCCTTCGGCGGGCTTGGAAAGGGTAAAGCCGGCAATGACGAAATCTTCCGCCTTGAGCGCCTTGGTCTTGGTCCAGGTCTTGGAGCGACCGCTCTGATAGGGCACCGAGGCACGCTTGGAGATGATCCCTTCCAGGCCCAACTCGGTGGCTTGCGCGTAAAAGGCACGGCCTTCGCCGGTGACATGGTCGCTGTACTGGATGGCGCAGCTTCTCGAGACGTGCGCCTCGAGCAATTGCTTCAAGAGTTCCTTGCGCCTTTCGAGCGGGACGTTCATGAGATTCCAGCCGTCGAGATGGACGATGTCGAAGGCATAGAAGACCAGCCTGTTCTCTGCGCCGTTCGAGAGTGCCTCCTGGAGAAGCGCGAAGTGGCTGATGCCCTGATCATCGAGCACGACGATCTCGCCGTCGATGAGGGCCTCGCGACAGGGCAAGCGGCGGAATGCCTCCGGCAGGTCGCCGTAGCGCTTCGTCCAATCAAGGCCCCCGCGGGTGATCAGGCGCACCTCGTCTCCGGCCTTGTACGCCATGGTCCGATAGCCGTCGAACTTGATTTCGTGCAGCCAGATCTCGCGACTCTCGATGCTGTCCGGAGGGGTGGCAGTGGCCGTGGCAAGCTGCGGTTCGATCCTCGCCGGCATCGGCCCTTTGACAGCTCCCGGGAGAGCGCCGGGGTTGAGCTTGGCGGGTGTGGCGGGCGGTTTCGGCTTCTCGACCAATTCCTCGATCCGCCGCCCGGATTTGACGCTTTCCGGCCGGGCGGCGAGGATGTCCGTGGACGAGTCGGCGGCAGGGTCGCGTTCCTTGAAGAGAAGCCAGTGGCGCTTTTCCTCTTCGCCGGGCCTGGGCTTCAGCCGTGCCAGCATCCAGCCGCCCTTGAGCTTTTCGCCGGCGAGGCGGAATTTGAAGGCGCCCTTTTCCAAGCTCGTCCCGACGTCCTCCATCGGCGCCCAGGTTCCCATGTCCCAGACGATCATCGGTCCGCCCCCGTATTCGCCCTCGGGGATCACGCCTTCGAAATCGATATAGTCGAGCGGATGGTCCTCGGTCTCGACGGCGAGCCGCTTGTCTGCGGGGTTGAGCGACGGTCCTTTCGGCACCGCCCAGCTTTTCAGAACGTCGCCGACCTGCAGCCTCAGATCATAGTGGTCGGATGTCGCATGGTGCTTGTGCACGACGAAGCGATTGCCGTCGCCGGCAAGGCTGCCGGCAGGCTCCGGCGTTTTCGAGAAATCCCGCTTCTTGCGATAGGTCTCAAGCTTCGGTGTCGCCATGCCTCGAAGGCTATGGCCGAACTGCACTGGCTGCAATATCCCGGCGTAACGGCGGTGCGCTTTTGCCCCGCCGTGAGTGACCTCAGGCGAAACGAGCGGGGGTTCCGAGAGCCATGTGGCGGTTAACGTCCTTGTAGAGGAGGTAGCGGAATTTTCCCGGCCCTCCGGCATAGCAGGCCTGCGGGCAGAAGGCCCTGAGCCACATATAGTCGCCGGCTTCGACCTCGACCCAGTCGGAGTTGAGGCGGTAGACCGCCTTGCCCTCGAGCACATAAAGCCCATGCTCCATCACATGGGTTTCCATGAAAGGGATGACACCGCCCGGCTCGAAGGTGACGATCGTCACATGCATGTCGTGGCGCATGTCGGAGGGATCGACGAAACGGGTGGTCGCCCATCGGCCATCCGTGCCCGGCATCGGCGTCGCCGCGATCTCGCGTTCGTTGGTGACGATCGGATCGGGCACGGGAAGCCCCTCGACCTTCTCATAGGCCTTGCGGATCCAATGGAAACGGGTGGCGGTGGTTCCGTCGTTGTGCAGGCTCCATTCGCTGCCGGGCGGGATGTAGGCATAGCCGCCGGGCTGCATCCGGTGCGCCTGACCCTTGATCGTCAAGCGGAACTCGCCGTCGACGACAAAGAGCACGCCCTCGGCGCGCGGGTCGGTTTCCGGCCGGTCGCTTCCCCCGGATGGGCCGACCTCCATGACATATTGCGAGAAAGTCTCGGCGAAGCCCGACATCGGCCGCGAGAGCACCCAAAGCCGCGTATTCGTCCAGAATGGCAGATAGCTCGTGACGATGTCGCGCATCACGCCCTTCGGGATGATCGCATAGGCTTCGGTGAACACGGCTCGGTCGGTCAGGAGATTTGTCTGCGGCGGGTGCCCGCCTTCCGGAAAATAGTAGTTGCTCTTCATTTTTATTCGCCTGTCGAAGTCGCTGTTAAGGTCGGAATCTTCCGATCCCGCTGATTGAACCTGGGAAGAGTATGTTGCCGCCCTTGTGAAGGGCGGCTAGACCCTCTGGCCTGTCGGCCATCTCCCGCCCTGTCGGGAGATGTTCCGATCGCACGGGGTCAATATGCTCTCTTGTATATCGGTTAGCTCTCCTCCGGTCTGTGGCCGCCGATCGCGCGCGTCAATTCGTCCGCGGTACGGCGAACGACGGGACCAAGGCTGGCGAGCTTCTTATCGTCGATGCGGACCGTCGGGCCGGACACCGAAATGCCGCCGATCGCCTCGCCATATTCGTTGAAGATCGGGGCGGCGATGCAGCGCATGCCGAGCGTATGCTCCTCGTCGTCGATCGACCAGCCGCGATAGCGGATTTCTTTGATGTTGGCTATGAGGGACGACAGCGTGTTGAGCGTGCCATCGGTGAAGCGTGCGAGCGCCCTGCCGCTCAATGCCGCGGCGATCTCCGTATCGGACCAGGTGGAAAGGATCGCCTTGCCGATGCCCGACGCGTGAATCGGCCCGCGCCGGCCGGGCCGGAAGAAGGCGCGCATTGGCGCGTGACTCTCGACCTGCGAGATGAAGACGACCTCACCGTCGTCCTCGATGCCGATATTTGCCGTTTCGCCGCTTTCCTCCATCAGGTGCTGCAGGTAGGGCCGGCTGATCGTGCCAAGCTTGCGAAAGCGCAGGAAAGCATTGCCGATCTCGAAAGCCTTGACGCCGATCGTCCAACTGCTGGTGTCGCCGTCATGCGTCGTCATCCCGTGGCCGGCAAGCGAGGTCAGCAGCCGGTGTATCGTGGATGGCGCCATGCCTGTGCGTTCCGAGAGCGATGTCAGTGTCGCGCCATCGCCTTCGGCAATGATCGCGAGCAGCGACAGAGCGCGGTCGAGCACCTGGACCGAGGACGGAACCGAGTTTACCGCCGCCTTGCGCCCACGCTTTCCTTTCACCGTCGATTCCATGGCTTACTCCAAACCGCTCCGCTCATCATGGTCTACAGCGATTGCGTTCGATTTTCCCAAATTTCTTGAAAATCCTTATTTCCATATAATGAGAATGATTTCCACAATTGCATTGATCGAGCCGCCGAATGGTTTAGCATCTCACTCGAACAGGAGGAGTTGCCATGACCAAGATGCGCGCCATCGATGCGGCGGTTCACGTTCTCGAGAAGGAAGGAATCGATTGTGCCTTCGGTGTGCCTGGTGCCGCCATCAATCCGCTCTATTCGGCGCTGAAGGCGCGTGGCTCGATCCGCCACATCCTGGCCCGCCATGTCGAGGGCGCCTCGCATATGGCGGAGGGTTATACGAGGGCGAAGCACGGCAATATCGGGGTGTGTATCGGCACCTCGGGGCCGGCCGGCACCGACATGATCACGGGTCTCTACTCGGCCTCCGCGGATTCGATCCCGATCCTATGCATTACCGGCCAGGCGCCCAGGGCGCGCCTCGACAAGGAGGATTTTCAGGCCGTCGACATCGCCGCGATTGCCGCTCCGGTGTCCAAATGGGCAGTCACCGTCAAGGAGCCGGCGCTCGTTCCCTTCGTCTTCCAGAAGGCCTTTCATCTAATGCGTTCGGCCCGGCCCGGTCCGGTGTTGATCGACCTGCCGGTCGACGTCCAGCTTGCGGAGATCGAATTCGATCCGGAGACCTATCAGCCGCTCCAGCCCTATAAGCCCACCGCGACCCGTGCGCAGGCCGAAAAGGCGATTGCGATGCTGAATGAAGCGGAGCGGCCGCTGATCGTCGCCGGCGGCGGCATCATCAATGCGGATGCCTCCGACTTGCTCGTCGAATTTGCCGAAATCACCGGCGTTCCGGTGATCCCGACGCTGATGGGCTGGGGCACGATCCCGGACGATCACCTGCTGATGGCCGGCATGTGTGGGCTTCAGACGTCGCATCGCTATGGCAACGCGTCGCTGTTGGCGTCGGATTTCGTCTTCGGCGTCGGCAATCGCTGGGCCAACCGCCATACAGGCAATATTCCGACCTATACGGCAGGTCGCAAATTCATCCATGTCGATATCGAACCGACGCAGATCGGCCGCGTCTTCGCGCCGGATTTCGGCATCGTCTCGGATGCGGGGGCGGCGCTCAAGCTCTTCCTCGACGTTGCGACGGAATGGAAGACCGCCGGCAAGCTCAGGGACTGGTCGGCGTGGGCGGCGGAATGCCGAGAGCGCAAGCGCACCATGCTGCGCAAGACCCATTTCGATCAGACGCCTTTGAAACCCCAGCGCGTCTACGAGGAGATGAACAAGGCCTTCGGTCGTGATACCTGCTATGTCACGACGATCGGCCTCAGCCAGATCGCCGGCGCGCAGTTCCTGCATGTCTACCGGCCGCGCAACTGGATCAATTGCGGGCAGGCAGGGCCGCTCGGCTGGACGTTGCCGGCAGCGCTCGGCGTGCGTGCGGCGGATCCCCATCGGCCGATCGTGGCGCTTTCCGGCGATTACGATTTCCAGTTCCTGATCGAGGAACTGGCCGTCGGGGCGCAGCACAAGCTGCCGTACCTGCATGTCGTCGTGAACAATTCCTATCTCGGCCTGATCCGCCAGGCCCAGCGCGGCTTCGACATGGATTTCGAGGTGAGCCTCGCTTTCGACAACATCAACGCGGACGGCGACGCGGAAAAAGGCTACGGCGTCGACCATGTGGCGGTCGCCGAGGGGCTTGGCTGCAAGGCGATCCGGGTGAAGAGCCTCAACGAGTTCGCCAGTGCCTTCGAGCGCGCGGAGGCGCTGATGCGGGAACACCAGGTTCCGGTCGTCATCGAATTCATCCTGGAGCGCGTCACCAACATCGCCATGGGTGTGGACATCAATGCCGTGGTCGAGTTCGAGGAACTCGCCGAACGAGGCGAGGACGCTCCGACCGCGATTGCTGCCGCCCTGCTCGACTGAACGATTTTCAAAGGAGGAGTAGCCCATGCCGAGATTTGTGGCGAATCTAACCATGCTCTTCAACGAGGCGCCGTTCCTCGATCGCTTTGCGCTCGCCGCCAAGGCCGGCTTCGAGGGGGTAGAGCTTCTCTTTCCCTATGAATTCGAGAAAATGGCGCTGCATGCCGCCCTCGATCGCCACGGGCTCGTGCAGGTGCTGCACAACTTGCCAGCGGGTGACTGGGCGCGCGGCGAGCGCGGCATCGCCATCCTGCCGGATCGTATCGACGAGTTCCGCCGGGGCGTGGCAAGCGCCATCGACTATGCGACGGCGCTCGGCTGCAGCCAAGTGAATTGCCTCGTCGGCATCGCGCCTGACGGCGTGCCGGGCGACGTGTTGCGCACGACGCTCGTCGCCAACCTGCGGTTCGCGGCAAGCGAACTCGGTAACCGAGGCATCCGGCTCCTGATCGAGCCGATCAACCGCTTCGACATTCCGGGCTTCTTTCTGAACACGGTCGGTCAAGCCGCGTCGATCATCGACGAGGTCGGCAGCGACAACCTGTTCATCCAGTACGATCTCTACCACCAGCAGCGCACGGAAGGCGAGTTGATCGGCACCTATCGGCGCCACCGTGCGAAGATCGCGCATATCCAACTGGCCGATAACCCCGGCCGCAACGAGCCGGGCACCGGGGAAATCAACTACCCGTTCGTCTTCGACGCCTTGGAGGCCGCCGGCTACGACGGCTGGATCGGCTGCGAGTACAAGCCGCTGACGACCACCGCGGAGGGGCTTGGCTGGCTTAGTGCCGAGCGCAAGCGATGGCCATCCGCAGACATCATCAAGATCAGGAGCTGAAGATAATGGCGACAATCGGTTTCATTGGATTGGGCATCATGGGCACGCCGATGGCGCGTCACCTGCAGGATGCCGGCCACAGGATAATCACCTCGAAATTCGTGATCCCGCCGCGCCAGGAACTCGTTGACCACGGCCTGGAACTCGTGGAGACGCCGAAGGCGCTTGCCGAGTCCGTCGACACGATCATCCTGATGCTGCCGGACACGCCGGAAGTGAAGGATGTCCTTTTCGGCGAGAACGGCGTCTATTACGGACTCGGCAAGGGCAAGCTTGTCATCGACATGAGCTCGATCTCGCCGATCGACACGAGGGAATTCGCCAGGAAGGTTCGCGAAACGGGGGCCGACTATATCGACGCGCCGGTCTCCGGCGGCGAGGTCGGCGCGAAGAACGCCTCGCTCAGCATCATGGCCGGCGGCACGCCGGAATCCTTCGAGCGCGCTCTGCCGCTCTTCAAGCTGATGGGCAAGAACATCACGCTCGTCGGCGATTGCGGTGACGGGCAGGTGACGAAGGTTGCCAATCAGATCATCGTCGCGCTGACGATCGAGGCGGTCTCAGAGGCGCTGGTATTCGCTTCCAAGGCGGGCGCCGATCCGGCGCGCGTCCGTGAGGCACTGATGGGCGGATTTGCCTCCTCGCGCATCCTTGAGGTGCACGGCGAACGCATGATCAAGCGGACATTTGAACCGGGCTTCCGCATATCGCTGCACCAGAAGGACCTGAATCTCGCACTGCAGGGCGCTAAGAGCCTCGGCATCTCGTTGCCGAATACGGCGGCGACGCAGGAACTCTTCAACATTTGCGCCGCCAATGGCGATAGCGGTCTCGACCATTCCGGATTGGTCCGCGCACTGGAGCGGATGGCGAACCACCCGGTCGCGTGAAGTGCGGCGAAGCGCATGATCCGCCGGTCGGGCTTCCCCATCCACCATTGGCGATCGTGCATCCGGGCGGCGGAAGGAGGAGCCGCCGCCCGGATATTTTTCGAAAGGGAGGGATGAATGGCCGTTACCGCCAATCCGCGTGCATTCCTGGAGACCTTGTTCACCGCGGCGGTTGCCGCGGCCGACCCAGTGCGCGTCATCGGCGCCAACCTGCCGAAGCGGCCAAAAGGGCGCACCGTCGTGGTCGGTGCCGGCAAGGGCGCCGCGCAGATGGCGCGTGCCTTTGAACGGCTGTGGGAGGGGCCGCTGAGCGGCGCCGTCGTCACCCGCTATGGCTTCGGCGTTCGCTGCGAACGCGTCGAAGTGCTCGAAGCCGCACATCCCCTGCCGGACGAGAATGGTCTAATGGCTTCGCGCCGGCTTCTCACCGAGGTCGGCGGCCTGACGGAGGATGATCTCGTCGTTGCCCTGATCTGCGGCGGCGGCTCGGCGCTGCTGCCGTCACCGCCGCCGGGGCTTTCGCTCGCGGACGAGATTGCCGTCAATCGCGCGCTGCTTGCCTCCGGCGCGCCGATCCGGGCAATGAATGCCCTGCGCAAGCATGTTTCCATGATCAAGGGCGGCCGGCTGGCCGCGGCCGCCCATCCCGCCCGGGTGGTTTCGCTCGTCGTCTCGGACATCCCCGGCGACGACCCGGCCCTCGTCGCTTCCGGTCCGACGATTGCCGACCATTCTAGCCGGTTCGATGCCGTGAACACTATTGAACGCTATCGCTTATCTCTGCCGGAAAACGTTCTGCGTTGGCTGGCGTCGAAGGCTGCGGACGCGCCGAAACCATCCGATCCGCGCTTTCTCCGCAACGAAGTGCGGCTGATCGCTTCCGCCGGAGTTTCGCTGGAAGCCGCAGCCGCCAAGGCGCGAGCCGCCGGGATCGAGGCGCTCATTCTGTCGGATTCGATCGAAGGCGAGTCCCGCGATGTCGGGCTGGTCCATGCCGCGATAGCCCGCGAGGTGGCGACGCAAGGGCGGCCCTTTCAAAAGCCTGTCGTCCTGCTGTCCGGCGGCGAGACCACCGTCACCGTTCGGGGCGCAGGCAAAGGTGGTCGCAATAGCGAATTCCTGCTGTCGCTGGCGCGCGGCATCGATGGCGTCCAGGGCATCTCTGCCTTGGCCGCCGATACCGACGGCATCGACGGTTCGGAAGACAATGCCGGCGCCTTCGCCGACGACAACACGATCCCCCGGCTCCTCGAGCGCGGGATCGATGCGGCGGAACTGCTCGACCGTAACGACAGCTGGTCGGCCTTCGACCTGCTCGGCGATCTCTTCACACCCGGGCCGACGGGCACCAATGTCAATGATTTCAGGGCGATACTGATCCGATGAGCGAAATAGAAGCAAAATTGCCGGAGAGTGGCACGACCCTGCCGGTCCGGTCGCTGACGCGTGCCGCCTTCGCGCCTTTCGGGGATGTGATCGCCATGGACGAGGCAAAGAGTTTTCCGATCAACGGCGGCAAATGCACCCGTCACCATGATCTTGCCAGCGTCGAGACGGCCGGGCCAGACGCGCGCGTACTGATCAGCCTGCTGCGTGGCGAGCCCTATGAACTTCCGCTGACCCTCACCATGGTCGAGCGCCATCCGCTCGGCAGCCAGGCATTCGTCCCCTTGACGAGGAACACATTCCTCGTCGTCGTTGCGCCGGACGAAGGCGGCCGGCCGGGTCGGCCGATCGCTTTCGAGACCGCACCCGGCCAGGGCGTCAATATCGCCCGCAATGTCTGGCACGGCATCCTGACGCCGCTCCACGGGGTTTCCGACTTCGTCGTTATCGACCGCGGCGGCGAGGGTTGCAATCTGGAGGAACATTTCTTCGATACGCCCTATCGGGTCGCCAGGTGATTCCACCTGACTGCAAAATGCTCTAGGTTCCGCGCGTACCGTCCGCGGGCTATTGAGCAATGCAACACGTCGTCAGGAAAATGTGGGGGGAAACCGGTTGGGGCATGCCGACCTCGCTCGCCCTGCATCTGGCCTTGGCGTTCTTGCTGCTGGTCCGATTGCCAGAGCACGCCCCGCCGGCCAAGGAACAGAGCTTGAAAGTCGAGCTCGTACCACCGCCGTCGCAAGCGGAGGAGAAGCCGCCGGAACGCAGCAAGCCGAGGCCGGAACGGCCCCGCATGCAGCCACAGGCGTTCGAATCCGCGGCGGCGCAGGCCGACAGGAAGAATCCGTCCGAGCCGCAATTGCCTCCGGCGGCACCGAAGCGGAGCGATGATTTGCGACCGAAGCCGGAGCAGACACCCGCCGCTGCGGCAACGGCGGAGAGCGTTGCAAAGGTCGAGCCGTCGGAAACGAGGGCAGCGCCTGCGCAACTGCGCGTTGAGGCCAAAGACGCGGCCAATGCGGCCGCCGATCAAGCAGCAACGCCGAGCGCGCCCGTTCCCCGAGCAAAGCCAACGCCCCAGGCAAGCACGGCTGGAGACGCGGCGAAACCCGCGCCGGCCGCATCCGAACGTCAGGGCCCGGCGCTAAAAGACGCGCAGGAACTCTACTACAAGGACGCGCTATCCGATCCGCGCGTGAAGCAGGCGATCGGACGGCTGCCGCCAAAGCGGCGTATCGTTCAGCTCTGCACCATCGAGGCGCTGGAGCAGATCCGCCGACAGAGACCGGATGCCTTTCCGGACATGCTCGTGCCCTTCGGTCCCTCAGGCGGATTTGTTTCGGCCGACGGCATGAGCGCCAATGGCGGCGCCTTCCGCAGCCGTGCGAAATGGTACGCGGTGGACTTCAAATGCGAGGTCGACGGGGAGACGACGTCGGTCGTCTCCTTCAGCTACGCGATAGGCAAGGTGATCCCGAAAAGCGAGTGGGCAGCGCGGCAATTGCCGAGTGAGTAGGCTGCCGCTCTCGAGCGGACTCTAGAGATACCGCCGTCGCCGATGGCCGAAGCAACTATCGCATCATCGCGAGGGCAGCAGCAAAAAAGTCCTCGCCGCCGAAATTGCCGGATTTCAGCGCCATCAGCATATCGCCCTGCTCATTGCCGACGGTGCGGAGCACCGGCACGCCGGGCGCGATTTCCGGGCCGATCAGGAAAGCGGGAATTGCAAGCTTGTCGACGGTGGCGCCGGAGGTCTCGCCGCCGGCGACGACGAGACGCTTCACGCCGCGCGCCACGAGCTCGCTGGCAATGGTCGCAGTCGCGGCTTCGATGGCGTGACCGGACGCCTCGCGCCCGTATTGCGCCTGCAGGCGAGAGACGACATCGGGCGCGGCGCTTGCGGCGATGATGACGGGACCGGCCGCGATCCGCTCGCCGGCCCAGGCAATCGCCGCGGCAATCTCGTCCGATCCGTCAAGCAGTCTTTCCGTATCGAGCCGCAGCACCGGCATCGAACGTTCGGCAACCTCGATCTGCCTCAGCGTTGCCGCCGAGCAGCTGCCGGCGACGATTGCGGCCAGGCCCCCGACGGGGCGGATGGCGTCATCCGCCGCAGCACCTGACGAGGATGCGCGGCCGGAACGAACGATCGCCCGTGCAAGACCGAGCCCAAGGCCGGATGCGCCCGTCGACGAGGAAGTCTGCCACGCCACCTCGCCGAGCGTCTCGAGATTGCTTTCCGATACCGCATCGGCAATTGCCGTTGCTACGCCTTCGGCGTTTAGCGCATCCAGTCGTGCCTTCACCGCATCAGAACCGGCCATCACGGTCGGGAAGTCGACGAGTCCGACGGCGCCGCGCGACTGCCGCGCCATTACCCGCACCAGATTGGCGTCGTGCATCGGGTTCAGCGGATGGTCCTTGAGCGGGCTCTCGTTGAGCGGCTGGCCGTTGACGAAAAGGTGCCCGAGATAGACGGTACGTCCGGTTTCCGGGAATGCCGGGGTGACCAGGACGGTCCCGCCGCCTGCGGCTTCGCTCAGCGCTTCCGTCACCGGGCCGATATTGCCCTGGTCGGTGGAATCGAAGGTCGAGCAGACCTTGTAAAGCACGTGGGCGGCGCCTCGGCCGCGCAACCACTTTTCCGCCTTCAACGCGGCCGCCACCGCCTCGTCGGCGGCGACGGATCGGATCTTGAGGGATACGACTACGGCGTCGACGTCCGGCAAGGCGAGTGACGGGGCGGGGATGCCGACCGTCTGCACTGTGCTGAGCCCGTTCTTCGTCAGCGTGTTTGCGAGATCGGAGGCGCCGGTGTAGTCGTCGGCGATAGAACCCAGGAGTATGGCCATCGTTCAGTTCCTTGCGAAAGGTTTGAACCAGCCAAGGCCGTCGAGCGTCGAACTGCGTGGCGTGTATTCGCAGCCGACAAAGCCGTTATAGCCGATCCGGTCGATTTCTTCGAAGAGATAGGGATAGTTGAGCTCCTCGCCATCCGGCTCGTGTCGCGAGGGCACGCTCGCAATCTGGATGTGCCCGGTGATCGGCATCAGGCGGCGAAGCGCCATGGTCACGTCGCCATGGATGATCTGGCGGTGATAGATGTCGAACTGCAGCCTCAGATTGGCAATGCCGAGTTCAGTGATCAAGGACTCGGCAACGCCGAAATCTTTGAGGAAGTAGCCGGGCATGTTGCGGCCGTTGATGGGTTCGATCAGGAGATCGATCCCTCTATCCAAGAGACGCTCCGCTGCGTAGACCACGGAGTGCCGGTAGGCAGCCGCTGCCAAAGCGTCGGCAGGATCGGCGAGCCCCGCCATCAGGTGCAGGCGTTTGACGCCGGTCGCTTCCGCATAGTCGAGCGCCCGTTCGACATCCGCCTTCACCTGGTCGAAGCGGCCGGGGAGGGCCGCAATGCCGCGCTCGCCTGCCGCCCAGTCGCCGGGCGGCAGATTGAACAGCGCCTGTTGCAAGTCGTTGCGCGAAAGCCGTTCGGCAATCGCCTCCGGCGGCACCTCATAAGGAAAGAGATATTCGACGGCGGTGAAGCCTGCCTCGGCGGCGGCGTCGAAGCGATCGAGGAACGACCACTCGCTGAACATCATCGTCAGATTGGCGGCAAAAGCGGGCATCTCGATTGTCCTTTACGACTTGTTCGGCTCTTTGTTTTTGCCTGGCAACTCGGCGCCCGACAGCTGCGCGTAGAGTCGCGCGAGGGAAGAGTCGTCGTCGCGGCCCATGCCGGCGCCGGAGGCGGCGAGATACATCTGCAGCGCGGCAGCCACCAAAGGCACCGGATAGCGCTCTGCCCGCGCCATGTCCTGGACGATGCCGAGATCCTTGACGAAGATTTCGATAGCACTGAGCGGTGTGTAATCGCCTGCGAGCACATGCGGGATGCGGTTCTCGAACATCCAGGAATTGCCGGCCGAGGCAGTGATCACTTCGTAGACCTTCTCGAGATCGAGCCCCTGCTTGGCTGCAAAGCTGATGGCCTCGCAGGCGGCGGCGATATGCACGCCGGCAAGCAACTGGTTGATCATCTTGAAGGCGGCGCCGATGCCTGCAGCATCACCCAGCTCGTAAACCTTGGCTGCCATGGCATCGAGCGCCGGGCGCGCCGCGGCAAAGGCCTCGGGCGTACCGGACGCCATGATCGTCAGTTCGCCCTTCGCAGCTTTGGCTGCGCCGCCCGAGATCGGCGCATCGAGATAATGGAGGCCCAGGGCTTCAAGCCGTTCGGCAAGGCTGCGCGCGATAGCCGGGTCCATCGTCGCCGATGAAACGAAAACGGCGCCGGGCTCCATAGCTCTCGCGATGCCCTCCGGACCGAACAGCACCGCCTCTGTCTGTGCGGCATTGACGACGACCGAGACGATGATATCGGCGCCTTCGACGGCATCCGCCAGCGCTTGCGCACCGCGGCCGCCTTCGGCGACGAAGCGCTCGACGACGGCCTGGGTGATATCGTAGCCGGTGACGTCGAGGCCGGCGCGCTTCATCGATTGCGCCATGCCGAAGCCCATCGAGCCGAGGCCGATCACGGCGGCTCTCGATCCGCGATTCTCAATATTCACTGACATAACAGCACCTCCCGTCGTGAATTTTGCCGATCCCTGATGCCCGCTGCCATCTTCTCACTAGTTGATTTTGGCAGCGCTGCCAACACAAAATGGTAGCGCTGCCAAAAAAAATCGCTATTGAATGGAATGGAGGATCGCTGGTGCCGGTAGGCCGCGGTCGCATGAGACAGAAGCAGGTTTGTAAGTGACGTTCGATTCCAAGCAGCAGGCGACGGTGACGCTTGCCGAGGTCGCACAGGCGGCCGGCGTCGGCGAGAGCACGGTCTCGCGTGTCCTTCGCAACCACGGCTCCTTCTCACGCAAGACGAGAGACCGGGTGATGGCGGCGGTCGAGCAGCTCGGGTACGTGCCGAACCGGATCGCCGGGACGCTTGCTTCCGCCGGGTCGCGCCTCGTCGCCTTCGCCATTCCGTCGCTGTCGAACATCGTATTCCCCGACGTACTGCGCGGGGCGAGCGGTGTGCTGGAGGCAAACCAGCACCAGGCCGTTTTCGCCGTTACCGACTACGATCCGGGGCGCGAAGAGGCGCTCGTCGCTGCCATGCTCGCCTGGCGGCCGGCGGCGGTGATGCTCGCAGGTCTCGAGCACACGGAAGGTACCCGGAAGATGCTGCGCGCGAGCGGCTGCCGGATCGCCGAAGTGCTCGATCTGGACGGCACGCCCGTGGATCTCGCGGTCGGCTTCTCCAATAGCGCCGCCGGGCGGGCAAGTGCCGAGTTCCTGCTGAAGCGCGGCTATCGCAGGATCGGCTACGTCGGCCATGATCTCGAGCGCGATACGCGCGCCGGCAAGCGGTTTTCAGGCTTCACCGAGACGTTGCAGGCGGCCGGCTGCGCGCTCGTCGATCGGCAGATCAATGCGGGTCCTTCGTCCGCAGAAAGCGGGAGGCTCGGTCTGGAACACCTGCTTGCCCGGTCGCCCGACCTCGATGCCGTCTACTTCTCGAACGACGACATGGCGATCGGCGGCTATTTTCACTGCCTTGCTCGCGGGATTTCGATCCCCTCGCAACTGGCAATCTTCGGTTACAACGGTCTCGATATCGGCCGGGTAACGCCACAGCCGCTCTCGACCATCCGCACGCCCCGGGTGATGTCAGGACAGGTAGCCGCCGAGCTCATCGTCGCGAACGCGCCTCCGCAGGTCGTCGACCTTGGCTTCGAACTTGTCGAGGGCGCGACCGTCTGAGCCTGAAAGGATGTACCATGTCCGAGACACGTCTGCGCGAGGAAATCTGCCGCTACGGGCGCTCGCTATTCGAGCGAGGGCTCACTCCCGGCTCCTCGGGCAACATCTCGTTGCGCCTCGACGACGGCGGTTGGCTGGTGACGCCGACCAATGCCTCGCTCGGCTTCCTCGATCCCGCCCGTATTTCGCGGCTCGATGCGCAGGGGCAGCTCCTTTCCGGCGACAAGCCGACGAAGGAAATTCCCCTTCACACTGCGCTCTATGAGACGCGCGGCAACGCGCGGGCAATTGTCCATCTACATTCAACCCACGCGGTGGCGCTCACCATGCTGCCCGAAATCGACCCGCGCGCGGCGCTGCCGCCGATGACGCCCTATTACCTCATGCGTGCCGGCGAAACAGCGCTCGTGCCCTATTACCGCCCGGGTGATCCGGCGGTCGCCGATGCGATCCGCGGGCTCGCCGGAAGATATTCCTCCGTGCTGCTGGCCAATCACGGGCCGGTCGTTGCGGGCGACAGTCTCGAGGCGGCGGTCTTTGCCACCGAGGAGCTGGAGGAGACCGCGAAGCTCTACTTGCTGCTGCGCAATCTCAATCCACGTTACCTGACCCCGGCTCAGGTCGACGATCTCGTGAAGACATTCGGCCTCGAACTGCCCTCTCACCAAGATCACGAAGCATGACCACGGGTGAGCCCTCAGCCGGGCTATATGCGCTGCACAAGATGTCGCCGCATTTTTGGTGCGGCGCGGCAACGAAGAGGGGTTGACCCGACGTCCGCTTGAGCCCTCTATTGGTCGCACTGATCCGGTGGACCAACCAGTAGATCAGTGGAGGCGCTGAGAGTGAACGGCAGTCCAATCCTCACGCAGATGCCGAAGATCGGGCGGGCACTCGAGCGCCGCACCGCGCGAGAGGTGATTGCCGACAAGCTGATGGTGCTGGTCGCGACCAATATGCTGCGGCCGGGCGATGAACTGCCAGGCGAACGGGAACTCGCCAGCGTGCTCCACGTCAGCCGAGAGACTGTCCGCGGCGCCATCCGGACGCTGGCGGCGCGCGGTATCATCGAGGTGTCGCAGGGCAGTCGCAGCCGCGTCGCCGATGTGGATCTCAGCGATCTGACGGTAACCATCGCCTCGCCGAACGCCATCGACAGCTACGATCTCGAAGACGTCCATGCAGCCCGGCTCCATATCGAGCTTAAGGTGGTGGGCGATGCCGCCGACAACGTCGACGACGAGACGTTGCGTAAGCTCGAAAACCTGTTGGAAACGCAAAGACATTGCGGCAATGACGCAATGCGCTTTCTCATCTGCGACCGCGAATTCCACGTGGCGATCTACCGTGCCTGCGGCAATCCGCTGCTCTCGGACTTCGTCACCGACCTCTACACCTACATGATGGATTACCGCCGCAGCGCCATGTCCCGGGCGGGTGCGATCGAGGCGAGCTACCGGGATCACAGCGAGATCGTCGCGGCCCTGAGGCGGCATGATCGCGATGTGGTCATCGCCGCCTTCCGCCAGCACCTCATGCGCATCTATGAGACGACGAAAGATCTGCTCATGCAAGGAGCGGCGAGCGGCAGGAAACAGAAGCAGAAGGGCACGCTGAACCCGGAGTGATTTCGGGTGTGGCCGAACAGGAGGAGGTTCGCCGCGAATGCATGTCATGGTTATCGGTGCGGCCGGCATGATCGGCCGGAAACTCGTCGAAAGACTGGCCGCCGCGGAGGGCGCTCTCGGCTATGAAGTCAGCCGGCTGACATTGGTGGACGTCATCGAGCCGCCGATCCCGGCACCGATCGCGGGCAAGTCGGCGACGCTCGCGATCGATCTCTCTTCGGAGGGCAGCGCCGAACGGCTCGTGTCCTCGCGACCGGACGTCATCTTCCACCTCGCGGCGATCGTCTCCGGTGAAGCGGAGGCGGATTTCGACAAGGGCTATCGCGTCAATCTCGACGGCACGCGTGCGCTCTTCGACGCGATTCGCCAGGGGCAACGCCAGCGCTATTTCCCGCGGCTCATCTTCGCCTCGTCGATCGCCGTCTTCGGCCAGCCTTTCCCGGAGAAGATCGGCGACGAGTTCTTCACGACGCCGCTCACGAGCTATGGCACGCAGAAGGCGATCTGCGAATTGCTGCTGGCCGACTACACGCGCCGCGGCTTCTTCGACGGCATCGGCATTCGTCTTCCGACCATCTGCATTCGCCCCGGCGCGCCGAACAAGGCGGCTTCGGGCTTCTTCTCGAATATTCTCCGCGAGCCGCTCGTCGGCAAGGAGGCGGTTCTGCCGGTGGAGGAAAACGTCCGCCATTGGTTCGCAAGCCCGCGCTCGGCCGTCGGCTTCTTCGTTCACGCCGCCCGGATGGATACGGCCGTCATCGGCCCACGGCGCAACCTCACCATGCCCGGCCTTTCGGCGCTCGTCGGCGAGGAGATCGAGGCGCTCGGGCGCGTTGCAGGCCCGAAGGCCGTCAGCCTCATCCGCCGCGAGCCGGACCCCGTCATTCGCGCGATCGTCGCCGGCTGGCCGACCAATTTTGACGCGCGTCGCGCCCGTAAACTCGGCTTCACCGCCGAGACGAACTTCGACGAGATCATCCGCATCCATATCGAGGACGAACTCGGAGGCAGGATCTGACATGGCAGAGGGCAAGAAATCAGGGGCGGGCAAGATCGCGCTGGTTACGGGGGGCGGCACGGGCGTCGGCCGCGGCATCGCCAGGGCGTTGAGCGCCGAGGGCTTCACGCTGGTCATCACCGGGCGCCGTGCGGACGTGCTCGAGGCTGCTGCCGCTGAGATGGCAGCAGAGACCGGAGGCGCCGTACACGCGGTTTCCTGTGATGTCGGCGATCCGGGCCAGGTCGCAACGCTCTTCGACACCATCCGCACCGAATTCGGCCGGCTCGACCTGCTCGTCAACAATGCCGGCTCCAACGTGCCGCCGGTGCCGCTCGAGGAAGTGACCTTCGATGAGTGGAGCGGGATTCTCGCCGCGAACCTGACTGGCGCCTTCCTTTGCACGCAGGCTGCCTTCCGGCTGATGAAGGCGCAGGAGCCTCGCGGTGGCCGCATCATCAACAATGGCTCGATCTCGGCGACGACGCCGAGGCCCAATTCCGCGCCTTACACGGCGACGAAGCACGCGATCACCGGGCTCACCAAGTCGGCCGCGCTCGACGGGCGGCCGTTCGACATCGCTTGCGGCCAGATCGACATCGGCAATGCCGCGACCGACATGACGCAGAAGATGAGTAGCGGCGTGCTGCAGGCAAATGGCGAGATTGCACCCGAGCCGACCATACCCGTCGAGCACGTCGCGGAGGCCGTCGTCTACATGGCGAGCCTGCCGCTGTCGGCCAACGTGCTGACGATGACGGTGATGGCGACAAAAATGCCGCTGGTCGGCCGCGGATAGAGGTCAAAGCCTCCGTCTGCCCTATATCCCGCTGCGGGAAAGGGCGATCGCGGAGACAGGATACGGTTCTGGGAGGAACGCATATGGCAGGCGTGGATTTTGTCGATGTCAGGAAGTCCTTCGGTTCTTTTCCGGTCATCAAGGGCGTGAACATCGAAATCGAGGATGGCGAGTTCGTCATTCTTGTCGGTCCGTCCGGTTGCGGGAAGTCGACCCTGCTCCGCATGCTCGCGGGTCTTGAGAACATCACGGCCGGCGAGATCCGCATCGGCAACCGCATCGTCAACCGGCTGCCGCCGAAGGACCGCGACATCGCCATGGTGTTCCAGAACTACGCGCTCTATCCGCACATGACGGTTGCCGACAACATGGCCTTCTCGTTGATGCTCGCGGGTCGGCCGAAGACCGAGGTCGACAAGCGGGTCGGTGTAGCTGCCGATATCCTCGGCCTGTCGAGGCTGCTCGACCGATATCCGCGCCAGCTATCCGGCGGTCAGCGCCAGCGAGTCGCCATGGGGCGCGCGATCGTGCGCGATCCGCAGGTGTTCCTCTTCGACGAGCCGCTGTCGAATCTCGACGCGAAGCTGCGTGTCGCGATGCGCGCCGAAATCAAGGAACTGCACCAGCGCCTGAAGACCACCACCGTTTACGTCACCCACGATCAGATCGAGGCGATGACCATGGCCGACAAGATCGTCGTCATGCATGACGGCATCGTCGAGCAGATCGGCGCGCCACTCGAGCTCTACGATCAACCGGCCAACCTTTTCGTCGCCGGATTTATCGGCTCGCCGGCGATGAACATGCTCAATGGTCACCTCGATCCGAGCAATCCCAATGCCTTCTTGACGGTGGACGGCACGGCTCTGCCTGTGGCGCGCCCTGCCGCCGCGGCACGGGGGCGTAATCTCATCTACGGCCTCAGACCCGAATACCTGTCGCTCGATCCGAACGGATTGCCTGCCGAGGTCGTGGTGATCGAGCCGACCGGTTACGAGACGCAGATGATCGTGAAGCTCGGCGGCGCGGACGTGACCGGTGTTTTCCGCGAACGCGTGAATGCTAGGCCCGGCGAGACGATCCGTCTGTCGATCGACAGCCAGCATGTTCACCTGTTCGACACCGAGACAGGACGACGACTGTTCGATTGAGCCTACAGCTCCGCGCGTCTTATCAGACGCGCAAGGGTCGCTGTAGCACTTTGACTTGCTGCATGTCTCTCTCCTTAAATCGAGGTCGATTTAAGGAGACATGCAGTAGCGGCGAACTGGGAGTGGGAGGAGTCTTCACCCCGTGCCGCACGACTGATGCCAGGTCCGCCGGGCGTCGGTGCGCCGCATTCGCCAAGCGGGACGGCGAATGCCGGTCGGAGATGCTCCCGCTATACAAAGGAGGAGTAGCAAAATGCCGATAAAGAGACGTGATTTCCTTGCAGGTTCCGCGGCACTCGCGGGCATGGCCGGCCTTCCGCTCGGCGTTCGTCCGACCTTCGCGCAAGCGGAGCCGAGCTACAAGCCAGAAGAGGGCGCAAGCCTTCGGCTACTGCGTTGGACGCCCTTCGTCCAGGGTGACGAGGATGCGTGGCTCGCCAACACCAAGAAGTTCACCGAGGCGACCGGCGTCGAGGTCCGTATCGACAAGGAGAGCTGGGAGGACATCCGCCCGAAGGCAGCCGTCGCCGCCAATGTCGGCTCCGGTCCCGACATGGTGCTGTGCTGGTTCGACGATGCCCATCAATACCCGGACAAGCTCGTAGAGCTGACTGAGCTCGCCAACTACCTCGGCGAGAAATATGGCGGCTGGTACGACGGCCTGAAGGGCTATGCGACCCGCGACGGCAAGTTCATCGCCATGCCGCTCACAGCAATCGGCAACGCCGTCTGCTACCGCGACAGCCACGTGAAAGCCGCGGGCTTCAGCGAGTTCCCCAAGGACACCGCGGGCTTCCTCGAGCTCTGCAAGGCGATGAAGGCCAAGGGCACCCCGGCCGGCTTCCCGCATGGCAAGGCCGTCGGCGACGGCAACAACTATGCCCACTGGCTGCTCTGGAGCCATGGCGGCAAAATGGTCGACGAGGCCGGCAAGGTCACCATCAACAGCCCCGAGACGTTGGCCGCGATCAACTATGCCAAGCAGCTCTACGAGACGTTCATTCCGGGGACCGAAAGCTGGCTCGACATCAACAACAACCGCGCTTTCCTCGCCGGCCAGATATCGCTCACCGCGAATGGCGTCTCACTCTACTACGCGGCCAAGAAGGATCCGGCGCTCGCGGAGATCGCGACCGATCTCCGCACGACAAACTTCCCGATCGGTCCGGTCGGGCAGAGTGTCGAGCTGCACCAGACGAGCTCGATCCTCCTCTTCAACCACAGCAAGTATCCGGAAGCGGCCAAGGCCTACATCAAGTTCATGATGGAGGGCGATCAGATGAACGCGTGGATCGAAGGCTCCAGCGCCTATTGCTGCCAGCCGCTGAAGGCCTTTGCCGACAATCCGATCTGGACGGCCGACCCGATCCACGCGCCCTATGCGAAGGCTTCCGAGACGCTGCGGCCGAACGGCTATGCCGGTCCGCTCGGTTACGCCTCGGCGGGCGTCATGGCCGATTATGTGCTGGTCGACATGTTCGCCGCCGCCGTGACGGGGCAGATGACGCCCGAGGATGCGATGGTCGAGGCGGAACGGCGGGCCAACCGCTACTATCGCCTCTGACCTTTTTGGCGCCGGCGGCCAAGACCGCCGCGACACGCAAGGCGTCGGCGGTCACCGCCGCCGGCGCAGTCCAGTCCAGCCGGAGAAACTCGATGTCTCTCACGTCGTCCGAAAAGCCGCCAAGTGCGATGGCTTCGCTGATGCAGAACAACAACGTGCTCGGCCTGCTCTTTATGCTGCCGGCCGCCGTGTTCCTCATCTGCTTTTTGACCTACCCCTTGGGCCTCGGCGTCTGGCTCGGGTTTACCGATACGCGCATTGGCCGCGACGGCATCTTCATCGGCCTCGAGAACTATGTGTTTCTGGCGCGGGACTCGGTCTTCTGGCTCTCGGTGTTCAACACCCTTCTCTATACCTTCGTGGCGTCGATCCTGAAGTTTGTGCTCGGCCTTTGGCTGGCGCTCTTGCTCAACGAAAACCTGCCGTTCAAGTCCTTCTTCCGCGCGATCGTGCTTCTGCCCTGGGTCGTGCCGACGGTGCTTTCGGCGCTTGCCTTCTGGTGGATCTACGATTCGCAGTTTTCGATTCTCTCCTGGTCGCTGATGCAGCTCGGCCTCATCGACGGACCGATCAATTTCCTCGGCGACCCGACGAACGCACGCGCTTCCGTTATCGCCGCCAATGTCTGGCGCGGCATCCCCTTCGTAGCGATATCGCTGCTTGCCGGTCTCCAGACAATTCCGCCGTCGCTGCAGGAGGCGGCTTCGCTCGACGGTGCCACCAGCTGGCAGCGCTTCCGTTATGTCACGCTCCCGATGCTGACGCCGATCATCGCCGTGGTGATGACCTTCTCGGTGCTCTTCACCTTCACCGATTTCCAGCTCATCTACGTCCTGACCAAGGGCGGACCGGTGAACGCGACGCATCTGATGGCGACGCTGTCCTTCCAGCGCGGCATTCCGGGCGGGCAACTCGGCGAGGGGGCGGCGATTGCCGTCGCCATGATTCCCTTCCTGCTGGCCGCCATCATGTTCAGCTTCTTCGGGCTGCAGCGCCGCAAGTGGCAGCAGGGCGGCCAAGATTAAATCGGGAGGATCGAATGAACACCACTGCGACGAAAATCGAAGACGAAGTCCTCACCGATACCGCCGAGGGCATGAGCTATCTGAACCGCCTGCCGCGGAGAATAGTCGTGCTTTACCTGCCGATCGCGGTCTTCGTCTTCGTGCTGCTCTTCCCGTTCTACTGGATGGCGATCACCGCCATCAAGCCGAATGCGCAGTTGACCGACTACAACAATTACAGCCCCTTCTGGGTGGTCCGCCCGACGCTCGACCACATCAAATATCTGCTCTTCGAGACCTCCTATCCCGGCTGGCTTTGGAACACGATGCTTGTTGCCGTCGGTTCGACGATCCTTTCTCTTGCGGCCTCGATCTTTGCGGCCTATGCGATCGAGCGGGTGCGCTTCACCGGAGCGCGGCCCGTCGGGCTGATGATCTTCCTTGCCTATCTGGTGCCGCCGTCGATCCTCTTCATCCCGCTCGCCTTCATCGTCTTCAAATTCGGCATCTACGATTCCAAATTGGCGCTGATCTTCACCTATCCGACCTTCCTCATTCCGTTCTGCACCTGGCTGCTGATGGGCTACTTCCGCTCGATTCCCTTCGAACTCGAAGAGAGCGCACTGGTGGACGGGGCGACGCGCTGGCAGATCCTCGTCAGGATCATCCTGCCGCTCGCCGTTCCCGGGCTGATATCCGCCGGCATCTTCGCCTTCACGCTTTCCTGGAACGAGTTCATCTATGCGCTGACCTTCATCCAGTCCTCGGAGAACAAGACAGTGCCGGTCGGCGTGCTGACGGAACTCGTGCGCGGCGATGTGTTCGAATGGGGTGCGCTGATGGCGGGCGCGCTCTTCGGCTCGCTGCCGGTCGTCCTCCTCTATTCGTTCTTCGTCGATTACTACGTCTCGTCGATGACGGGCGCGGTGAAGGAGTGATGGCTACCGGCGAGACAGCAGCACCAGCGCGAGTGTTGCGACGATGGAGGCGAACGGCACCCAGGCGCCGGGATCCTGCAGAGCCCAGAGCGTGAGTCCGCTGACGGCGCACCAGAGGAGCGGAATCGGCAGCAGAAGCCAGGGCGGTTTTGGTGAGAGTGCCAGCACGGCACCAAGCGTGGTCGTCGCCGTCGGATCGGGCATCAGGCCGAAGCTTTCCGCTGAGGCGATGGAGCGGCCGGCAAAAGGAGCAAGCAAGGGATAGGCGATGAGCCCGAGGAGCATCAGACCGATGCCGCCATAAAGCCGCACTGCCGGCGGTGGCGCACCCGCTGGCCGGATGCTCACGACGATCAGGCCTGCCTGCAAAAGGAAAGCGGCTGCCGCGTAGGATACCGGCCAGTTGATGACGGCGTACCGCATCCACAGGAACTGCCAGGCACAGAAAGCCCAGGCAATTGCCAGTGCCGGAAAGGCGATGGCGCGATTCTTGCGCCGGACCGCCAGCATCAGCACAAAAAGCCCGCCGGCGATGAAGATGATCTGCAGCGGCCAGACGTCATGGTTGTAGCGTTCGACCAGGCGATAATAGACGCGCGGCGAGAACATCAGGAAGTCCACGAGGCGATAGGTGATCCAGTCGGACATCGAATGCCTCAGAGGGCTTCCACATAATCGACCATGCGCCGACGCGATCGTTCGTCGGGCAGAATACCCGTTGCCGCCTCGAGATTCTCGCGCACATGGTCGACGCGGGTGGTTGCCGGAATGGCGCAGGTTACTGCCGGATGGGAGATGATGAATTTGAGCAGGAACTGCGCCCAGCTCAGTGCGCCCGTCTCGTCGAGCCATGCCGGCAGGGGTTCGTCTTCGAACTGGCGGATGAGTCGTTTCTGACGGAACGGACGGTTAACGATGACGCCAATTCCTTTCTCCTTAGCCAGCGGCAGGATTCGTTCCTCCACCTCGCGGTCGAGGATATTGTAAGTGATCTGAACAAAATCGATCGGCTCGCTCGCCATGACGCGCTCGATCTCGCGGTGCCGGCGACCTTCCGAGGTCGTGATGCCGACATAGCGGATCTGCCCGGAAGCCTTCATCTCGAAAAGCGCCGGCAGGTGCTCTTCCCAGGAAACGAGGTTGTGGACCTGCATGAGATCGAAGGTCTCGACACCCCAATAGGCGCGCGACGCCTCTATCTGAGCGGTGCCGCGTGTCGGATCGGAAATCCAGACCTTCTCGGCGGAAAACAGGCGCTCGGGATAGCGGAGCTTGCGAAGCCCGTAGCCGATCGTCGGCTGGGAAGAGCCGTACATCGGCGAGGAATCGACCATGCGGCCGCCGCTTTCGAAGAAGGCCGCCAGCACGGCGGCGCATTCGTCCTTCAGTACCGGATCGTCGCCGACATTGAAGGTGATCCAGGTGCCGAGGCCGACCACCGGCATCAGTTCGCCGCTGGAGGGGATCGGCCGGCTGACGAGGTTGGCCGGCTGGCCGAGGGCCAGGCGCGGCATCAGGGGAAGCAAGGCGCCAAGGCCAAGGCCTTGAACGGTCGCCCGCCGGGTGATTATCATGGGACCGCTCCTTTGCCTGCGATGGGTTTCGTTAGCCTATCTCCTTCGTCGGGCGAGAGCATGAATGCTTGCATGGGAACGAAGCCACGAAGTCGTGAAGCGAAACATGAGGGCCGGCTATGGCGCCTGTTTACGTCAACCCGGAGAAGGTGCGTACCTTCGAGGACGGGGAGAGCTTTTATGCGTGGCTCGCAGAGCACCACGGCGAGGAGGACGAGGTCTGGATCAAGATCCACAAAGTCGGTTCCGGGCTCAGGTCGATAACGCCGAAGGAGGCTATCGATGTCGTGCTCTGCTGGGGATGGATCGATGGCGTCCGCAAGGCACTTGATGATAAGAGCTATCTTCAGCGCTACACGCCGCGCACCCGCAAGAGCATCTGGAGCCGGATCAATGTCGACAACGTCGCCCGCCTGATCGACGAGGGCCGGATGACCGAGCACGGGCTGAAACAGGTGCAGGCGGCGAGGGCTGACGGACGTTGGGATCGCGCCTATGAAAGCGGCAAGGAGATGAAGATTCCCGATGATTTGCAAGCCGCGATCGACGCCGAGCCGATGGCAAGGGCGATGCTGGAGACACTGAGCGCCCAGAACCGCTATGCGCTCGCCTTTCGCCTGCACCAGATGAAGACCGAGGCAGGGCGGAAAAAGAAGATCGACGCCTTCGTCGGCATGCTCAAGCGCGGAGAGACGATCTACCCGCAGGGCAAGACCTAGCGCATTGGCCCGAAAATCGATCCCGATTTTCGGAAAGCTCGATGCGCGAATTCGAAGAGTTACAGCGATCTTTGCGCCTCTGAAAAGACGCGGCGCTGTAGGCTCTAAGTTCGAGCGTGGCTGTGTGCTGTTTCGCTTGGCTCCAGTTCCGCCGGACTGTCGGGGCGCGGCCGTTCGACTTCGAGTTCCAGATGGCGCTGTGCTTTGCGCACGTGCTGCCATTCCTTCTCAAGGCGCAAGAACGCGTCTGTCGACATGAACTTCGACTGCATTATGAACCCTCCATCGCGGCTGCGTCAGAAACACGCAAGCGCATTCTAAGTTCCCTACGTGGGGTCCCTGCGATTTCCGAGGCGCGAAGAATTCCGGCCGCTTTGTCGTAGCGCGTCTTAACTCAAGGTCGATTCAGGGAGACACGCAGTAGTCTCGTTCTGCAACAGCCGCCAACTCGCGTCGCCGATATGGTGAGGCCGCCGCGGCAGTCACTGCACGTCGGCAGCCTCAGGCTTTGCGCCTCATCGTGGATTCCACTCCAGGGGGCCGCTACTCGTCAAGGTTTAGCCTTGTAGTCAATTCGTTCTGCCGCTTACTCCGGAGTACTGGCAACTCCCCCGGGTTTCGGACTTGCTTGGACGAATGAGTTATTGTCGACCAAAACATGCGAGCGCGGGTCTTCCTGCGGACACATCTTATTCAGGTCGCGGCCATCGTCAGCGATGCGACGGCGAGGATCAGGCAAAGGCTCAACGCGACGGCAATGCCGTATCTCATCATTTTCATCCGGCGTGTGCGAACACCAGTCCAATCGTAGCTCATCATGTGCTCCGAGCGATATAGCCTTCGATCGTGAAGATTGGATGGTTTTTCTTAACAAACCGGAAACCTTGCTCAAAACGCGCATGCCGAGGAAGGCGGTCTACGCGGGCAATGGCACGGCCGATCAAGTACGGTCATTGGAAGCGCGAATGTAAAACTTTAATAAATTCGCCATACGATATTTCAAACGAGATTTAAACTTCACTGTTTCCGTATTCATTGGCTTTTCAATTTACCATTTTTCCAGAATCATTTTGCAGTTAACTCTTGCAGGGTTCATTTGCTCTATAGTCCCGGCCGAAATGGGGCGTGGGAAGCAGTTCTGGCATGTGCGGGTTCAGCGGCTATTTTGGTTCAATACGAGACGGAAATGCCCTTCTCGGAAGGATGACGGCCGCGATTGCGCATCGCGGCCCGGATGAGCATGGCACTTTCACCGCACCGCAGGCGGGACTCGGCCACGTGCGGCTGTCGATCGTCGGACTTGGCGATGGACAGCAGCCGATGTCGGATGCAAGCGGCGAGCTGACGATCGCCTTCAACGGCGAGATCTTCAACTATGTCGAGTTGCGCGACGAACTGCGTGCCCGTGGCCGCCGATTCCGCACCGCGAGCGACACCGAGGTCATCCTCCATCTCTATGACGAGATGGGGGAGGACTGCGTCTCCGTGCTCAATGGCGATTTCGCTTTCGCGATCTTCGATGCGCGGCGCCGCCGGATGATGCTGGCGCGCGATCGCATGGGCGTGCGGCCGCTGTTCTATACGATGCAGGGCAGCACGCTCTACTTCGCCTCGGAGGTGAAGGCGCTGCTTCAGGTGCCGGGCGTGTCCGCCGAGATCGACCCGATTGCGCTCGACCAGATCTTTACCCTCTGGGCGCCGATCGCGCCCCGCACAGCCTTCCGCAACATCCTAGAACTAGAACCGGCGCATCTGATGATCGCCGATGAGCGCGGCGCCACGAGCCGGGCCTACTGGCAGCTTGAATTTCCGGATCGGAGCGAGGCGCCGGCATACACCAACGAAGGACGCGCCGCCGAGGAACTGCGCGCCTTGCTTGATGACGCCACCCGCATCCGCATGCGCGCCGACGTCCCGGTCGGGGCTTACCTCTCCGGCGGGCTCGACTCCTCCATCGTCTCTGCGCTCGCAGCCGGTATGACGCCGCGGCGCCTTCGAACCTTCTCGGTCACTTTCGACAGTGCGGAACACGACGAAAGTGCATTCCAGCTGGAAATGGCCACAGCCCTCGGCACGGAGCACAGCTCGGTCGCCTGCGAGGCAGGCGATATCGCCAGGGTCTTCCCGGAGGTCATCCGCTTCACGGAGAGGCCGATCATCCGCACCGCGCCCGCGCCGCTTTTCCAATTGTCTGGCCTGGTGCGCGAGGCGGGGCTGAAGGTGGTGTTGACGGGCGAGGGCGCCGACGAGGTGTTCGCCGGCTATGACATCTTCAAGGAAGCGCGCGTGCGCCGCTTCTGCGGCCGCCAGCCGGGCTCGCGCATAAGGCCGCATCTCTTCCGCAAGCTCTATCCCTATCTGCCGGGGCTCAAGCAGCAGTCGCCGGAATATCTCGCGGCCTTCTTCGGCGCCGGTGACGATCCGCTTGACGATCCGCTTTTCTCGCATCGGCCGCGCTTCAAGGGCACGGCGGCGACGAAGCTCTTTTTCTCTGCCGAGCTGCGTGCGGAACTCAACAACTATGACGCGACGGAAGAACTGATCGGCCGTCTGCCTGCGGAATTCGGCCGCTGGCATCCGCTTCATCAAGGACAATATCTCGAAAGCCGGTTCCTGCTCCCCGGCTACATCCTTTCGAGCCAGGGCGACCGCATGGCCATGGCGCACGGAATCGAGGGCCGCTTTCCCTTCCTCGACCATCGCCTGGTCGAATTCGCCGCCCAGCTGCCGCCGGAGATGAAACTCCAGGGACTGACCGAAAAGCATATCCTGCGCCAGGCGACCAGGGATCTCCTGCCGCCGGCGATCGGCAAGCGGACGAAGCAGCCCTACCGCGCACCCGACAGCCATGCCTTCAGCGGTGCCGGTGCGTTCGATTACGTCCGAGATGCGCTGAGCGAGGAGGCAATCGCCGCCAGCGGTCTCTTCAATGCCAAGGCCGTGGCGAAGCTCCACGAGAAGTGCCGCACCCGCCCAGCTTCGGGCTTCCGCGACAACGCGGCTTTCGTCGGCATCCTCTCGACTGAGCTATGGCTGAAGACATTTACCGGCGCCGGCCGCAAGGCGGCGGCCGCTTGAAAGCAATCAAGAAAAGGATTGGACATGACACAGACGATCAACGACAAGCTCAAAGCCTTCATCATCGAGAACTTCCTGTTCGGCGATGCGTCCTATGAGCTCGCCGACACGGCATCGCTCATCGAAAACGACATCATCGATTCGACCGGCGTCCTCGAACTCGTCGCCTTTATCGAGGACCAGTTCGGGATCGCGATGGCCGACGCCGATATCGTTCCGGCAAACCTCGATTCGCTTGCGCGTATCTCGGCCTTCATCGAGGCAAAGGCCGCCGTCCCGGTCACGGCTTGAAGCAGCGCAGCGGGGGCTTTCGGGCATGAGGTTCGAGCAATTCCTTATGAAGAACGCCGCAGCACATGGTGCGAAGACGGCGCTCATCACCGAGCGGAAACGGCTGAGCTACGCGGAACTGGATGAGCTTTCGGCCAGGCTTGCCGCATCGCTTGCCGCGAACGGAGTCAAGCGGAACGACCGCGTTCTGGTCTTCATGGACAATTGCTGGGAGGCGGCGGTCTCAATCTTCGCGATCCTTAAAGCCGGCGCGACCTTTAGCCCGATCAACGCCTCCACCAAGGCCGACAAGCTTGCCTATATCATCGGCGACTGTGAGGCAGCGGCGATCCTGACGCAGGCGAAGCTGATGCCGATCGTTACGGAGGCGCATGCCCTTCCACGCGACGACGCGCCTTTCGTTGCCTCGACCGCAGCACCCACCGGGCGCACGCCTGAGGGGGCCGCCTCCTTCGAGGAATGCCTGAGCGCTGCAGCCGCTCCTGTTGCTCATGCCGGCATCGACGTCGATCTCGCCATGCTGATCTATACGTCCGGCTCGACCGGTCGCCCCAAGGGCGTGATGATGACTCACCGCAATATCGATGCGGCATCAGAGTCGATCACCACCTATCTCTGCAACCGGCCGGACGACGTGATCCTAAACGTCCTGCCGCTCGCCTTCGATTACGGCCTTTATCAACTGCTGATGGCGATCCGCATCGGCGCCACCCTGGTACTCGAAAAATCCTTCGCCTTCCCGCAGGCGATCTTCGAACGCATTCGCGCCGAGGGCGTCACCGGTTTCCCGCTGGTGCCGACCATGGCCGCGATGATCCTGCAGATGCGCGATCTCGAGCCCGGTTTTCTGCCGAGCCTGCGCTACATTTCCAACACCGCCGCCGCGCTGCCGCCGCCGCACATCGCTCGCCTTCGCGAGCTGTTTCCATCAGCGCGGCTCTATTCGATGTACGGGCTGACGGAGTGCAAACGCTGCACCTATCTGCCGCCGGAAGAGCTCGATCGCCGGCCGGGATCGGTAGGGATCGCCATTCCCAACACGGAAGCCTTTGTCGTTGACGACGAAGGCAGGCGTGTGCCGCCGGGCGTTGCCGGCGAGCTCGTCATCCGTGGACCGCACGTTATGCAGGGCTATTGGCGCAACGATGCGGCGACCGAACGCATGCTGCGCCCCGGGCCGAACCCGTGGGAAAAAGTGCTCTACACCGGCGACCTGTTCAGGACCGACGAGGAAGGTTTCCTCTATTTCGTCGGTCGCAAGGACGACATCATCAAGACACGCGGCGAGAAGGTGGCTCCGAAAGAGGTCGAGACCGTTTTGCATGCCCATCCGGGCATTGCTGAAGCCGTGGTCATCGGCATTCCCGATCCGGTGCTTGGAGCTGCGGTCGGCGCGCTGGTTGTCCTCTCCGACCCGACGCTCACCGAAAAGGAAATCATCCGCCACTGCGCCCGTCATCTCGAAGACTTCATGGTGCCGAAGATCGTCGAATTTCGCACCGAGTTGCCGAAGACGGATACGGGCAAGGTAAGCCGCAGACTTGCTGCCGAGACATTGGAGCCCGCCGAATGAACATCCGCCCGGATCAGGAAAGTTTCGTTTCCTCCGCCGATATCCTGAAAATCGACGAGGCGGCGGAGACTGAGCGGATCGTCGCGGGCCTGCGTGCGCAATTGCGCGCAATGCGCAAGCGCGGACTCGTGCTGGGCCTTTCGGGCGGCATCGATTCCAGCGTCTCGGTGGCGCTTGCCGTGCGCGCCGTCGGCGCCAGGAACGTCTTCTGCCTGTTCATGCCGGAAAACGATTCCGATCCTGAGAGCTTGCGGCTCGGGCGGCTGGTGGCGGATACGTTCGGTGTCGAGGCGATCGTCGAGGATATAGGCCCGACGCTTGCAGCAATGGGCTGCTATCAACGCCGCGATGCCTTCATACGCGAACTGGTGCCGCACTATGGGCCGGGCTGGGCGTCGAAGATCGTCATCGCCAATGCGCTCGAAGGCGACGGCTACAACATCTCCTCGCTCGTGGTGCAGGACCCGGAAGGCAATCGCACGAAGCTGCGCATGCCGCCCTCGGTCTATCTCGGCATCGTCGCCGCGACGAACATGAAGCAGCGCACCCGCAAGCAGATCGAATACTACCACGCCGACCGGCTGAACTTCGCGGTGCTCGGGACCCCGAACCGACTCGAATACGACCAGGGTTTCTTCGTCAAGAACGGCGATGGTGCGGCGGACGTCAAGCCGATCGCGCACCTCTACAAGTCGCAGGTCTATGCGCTTGCCGCCCATCTCGGCGTGCCCGAGGAAATCCGGCGCCGCCCGCCCACCACCGACACCTATTCGCTCGAGCAGACGCAGGAGGAGTTCTATTTTTCGCTCCCCTACGATCGAATGGATATCTGCCTCTTTGGCCTGAACAACGGCTTGAGCGCAGAAGATGTCGGCCGCGCGACAGATTTGACCGCAGTTCAGGTCGAGCGCGTCTGGGCCGACATTGCCGCAAAGCGCAAGGCCACCCGTTACCTGCATCTCGGGCCGCAACTCGTGCAGGCGGTTGAAGAGATTGGCGATTGATCTGAGCTCGATAGGCGGAATGGAGTAACTACGGCAGCTGCATTTGCGCTGCCTCCGCCAAAGCGCTCGCTGCTTCTGTCATCTCGCACCCTCGTTATCATCTTCGTTGAGGCTGTCCGGCCGCAATTTCCGCAGGGTCGGACGTCCGCTCTCCAGCCCCAAGCAGGCTAGGCGGGTTAACCATTTGTTAACCGTGACTCGCCTACATCTTGGCAACGGAAAATTAACGTAGATGACCAAAGTGCTAACTGACACCCGCTCCATCCGCATCAAGGGCCGCTCGTTCCTGGCGCTGGTGCTTTCGCCGGAGCCTCCGCTCGACGGTTGGCTCGCCCGGCTCGACGATCTAGCCTCGCGTTCCGCGGGGTTTTTCCTGGGGCGGCCGGTGGTGCTCGATGTTGCGGACATCGAGATCGACCGGGCGCAACTCAAGAACCTGATCGATGAACTTGGCAAGCGCAACGTGCGCATCATGGGCATCGAGGGCGGTCGCCCATCGCTTTTCGAGCCCGGCATGCCGCCGGCAATGCGGGGCGGGCGACCGGCTCCCGACGTCGAAGTTCCGACCCTTGAGGCAGGCGCCGACGCGAAGGCGGCGGGGAACAACGAAGCGGCAGCGGTCCCGCAACTTGAGCAGCAATCAGCACGGGCGATCTCGTCGATCGTCATCCGGGAACCTGTGCGCTCGGGACAGTCGGTGATCTTTCCGGAGGGCGACGTCACCGTCATCGGCTCCGTCGCCTCCGGTGCGGAGATCATCGCCGGCGGTTCGGTTCACATCTACGGGACACTCAGGGGGAGGGCGCTGGCAGGGTCCGTCGGCAATTCTTCGGCGCGCATTTTCTGCCGCCGGCTGGAAGCAGAACTGCTGGCAATCGACGGCGTCTACAAGACAGCGGAAGACATGGCCCCCAATCTTCGTGGCCAGGCCGTGCAGCTCTGGCTCGAAGGCGATTCGATCATGGCGGAAAGACTTAACTGAGCCGATGTCCGGCCAGCAGACAGGAGCGGGAAGATGGCGAAAGTAATCGTTGTTACATCAGGTAAGGGTGGCGTCGGCAAGACGACGTCGACCGCCGCGCTCGGTGCGGCGCTGGCGCAGAGAAACGAGAAGACCGTCGTCGTCGATTTCGACGTCGGCCTGCGCAACCTCGATCTCGTGATGGGCGCCGAGCGGCGGGTGGTCTACGACCTCGTCAACGTCATTCAGGGCGATGCCAAGCTGCCGCAGGCGCTGATCCGCGACAAGCGGCTGGACACGCTGTTCCTGCTCCCGGCCTCGCAAACACGCGACAAGGACGCCCTGACGCCCGAAGGCGTCGAGCGGGTGATGGCTGAACTCAAGAAGCATTTCGACTGGGTCATCTGCGATAGCCCCGCCGGCATCGAACGCGGCGCGACGCTCGCCATGCGGCATGCCGACATCGCCGTCATCGTGACCAATCCGGAGGTCTCTTCCGTCCGCGATTCGGACCGCATCATCGGCCTGCTCGATTCCAAGACCGAACGGGCCGAGCGCGGCGATCGGGTGGAGAAGCACCTGCTCCTTACCCGCTACGACGCAGCCCGTGCCGAGCGCGGCGACATGCTCAAGGTCGACGACGTGCTCGAGATCCTGTCGATCCCGCTCATCGGCATCGTTCCGGAAAGCACGGACGTGCTGCGCGCCTCCAACATCGGCGCTCCGGTGACGCTCGCAGACAGCCGCAGCGCCCCGGCGCTCGCCTATCTCGACGCCGCCCGCCGGCTGACAGGTGAGACGGTCCCGATGACTATTCCGGGCGAAAAGCGCGGACTGTTTGGCAAAATATTCGGACGGAGGGCAGCATGAGCATATTCCGTTTCTTCAACAAACAGACGTCTGCGCCGACGGCGCGGGAGCGCCTGCAGGTGCTGCTCGCCCATGAGCGCGCCTCCGTCGGCCACTCCGATCTCGTGGCGCTGTTGCGCGAGGAAATTCTAGCCGTCATCGCCAAGCATGTTCAGGTTGACGGCGACAAGGTGAGCGTCAAGATGGACCGCGGGGAGAACGTCTCGACTCTGGAAGTGGATATCGAGATCCCGCTGAAGGCCGTGCGTGCGGCCTGAGACACTAGAGCGTCGCGCGTCTTTTCAGACGCGCGGCACAGTGATCTTTGAATCTGCGCGTCGAGCTTTCCGATATTTCGGTTTCGGTTCTCGGGTCGATGCGCAAGACCAGCGGCCGGCAGTACCGGCCGTCGTTTGAAGGCTGCGTCAGAGAACGCAGCCGCACCGCGCCGAACGGGCATAGGTGATGAGTTCGGCTCGCCGGCTGCGTCCGTCGGTGAGGAACTCGTCGATTGCCGCCGCCACCACGTCGGGCCGATGGCGCGCCCAATGGCCGAGGCCGTGGAGGGCAGCCTCCTGACATGCAACCGACTCAAGCCGCAGCGTTCGGCTCATCACATCGATCGCTGTCCGCTGCAGGAGGTCGCAGTCCGGATCGTCGGGTAGCGCCAGGCACGGAAACTCATCCCACCACATGTAGCAGACGCCGTTCAACGGCGCCGCGCCGGCTTCGTCGATGTGACCCAGGATAGGGGCACAGCGCGGAGCGAAGAGCTCCGCGAAGACGCCCTCGATCGCTTCGATGCAGTGCAGGCGCGCAGCCATCGGCGTGGCTCTGCTGTAGAACCAACCGTTGTCGCCTGATGCACTGGTGCTCAGCAGATAGGTGAGCCCTTGAGCGATCTGCGCATCGGAAAAGCCGGCGAGAGACCGCTCGATTGTCGAAAAGAGCCGGGTGAAGTGTTCGATCGCCATAGGCGGCTGGGGATCCCACCAAGGAGGGTCTTCGTCGAAGAACCAGGGATAGCCGTGCGGCCGGACGGGCGGGCCAAAGGCGTGCTGTAGCCAGGCATCATAACTCAGGTCCGACACGGCTGGCATTCCGATCCCCAGCTGATGGTTGTTGCCGTCGCAAAGCGTTTGTGCGCCCAAGCGCGCCTTTACCGCCAACCAAGGGCCGGGGCGACATGGGTCAGTATTGCTTCGATCACATGAGCGTTATAGTCGACGCCTAGCTGGTTGGGCACCGTCAGAAGCAGCGTGTCGGCCTCGGCAATGGCCTCATCTTTCGCCAACTGCTCGACAAGGACGTCCGGCTCGGCGGCGTAGCTTCTACCAAAGATTGCCCGCGTCTTCTCGTCTATGAAGCCGATCTTATCCTCATTCTCGTCGCCGTAACCGAAATAAGCGCGGTCGCGGTCGTTGACGAGCGCGAAGATGCTGCGGCTGACGGACACCCGCGGCTCGCGTTCATGGCCCGCCGCCGTCCATGCCTCGCGGAACGCCCGGATCTGATCGGCCTGCTGAATGTGGAAGGGAAGACCACTTTCGTCGTCCTTGAGCGTGGAACTCTGCAGGTTCATGCCGAGCCCGGCCGCCCAGACCGCGGTGGCGTTCGAGCCGGCGCCCCACCAGATACGCTCGCGAAGGCCCTCGGAATGGGGCTCCAGGCGCAGGAGTCCTGGCGGATTGGGGAACATCGGCCGAGGATTGGGCTCAGCAAATCCTTTGCCGCGCAGCACCTCGAGCAGCACCTCCGTGCGCCGACGGGCCATGTCGCTGTCGCTCTCACCCTCGGCAGGCGCGTAGCCGAAATAACGCCATCCGTCGATCACCTGTTCGGGAGATCCGCGGCTGATGCCGAGTTGCAGGCGACCGCCCGCGATTATGTCGGCCGCGCCTGCGTCTTCGACCATGTAAAGCGGGTTTTCATATCGCATGTCGATCACCGCCGTGCCGATCTCGATGCGGCTCGTCTTGGCCCCCACGGCGGCGAGCAGCGGAAACGGTGAAGCGAGCTGACGGGCAAAGTGGTGCACGCGGAAATAGGCCCCGTCCGCCCCGAGTTCCTCTGCCGCAACGGCAAGCTCGATCGACTGCAGGATGGCATCGGAGGCGGAACGCGTTTGCGACTGCGGTGAGGGCGTCCAGTGCCCGAACGAAAGGAAACCGATCTTCTTCATGATTATGGTGCTCGTTGGTTTGCCGGACTTCATGGCACAAATAGCGCCGGGGACAAAGATGTCACCGTGAGACTCGTCCCTGCTGTCGACGTGTCTTGGCGCTATCCTTCAAAGCGGCCGCCAATAAGCCGGCTCCAATGTTCTCCGGCGAGGCCGTTGAGGAAGGCTTGTGAGCGGCGGAAGGCGGCGAGGAGTTGTTCGTCGCGTGAATGGACCACGGTCGAGGCGGCGTGGACGAAGCCGATGCGGCGGCCCATCATGGCTTCGAGCAGCGCCGGCTGGGTTCGACCACGCACTCCCGCCGCGCCGCGAGCGGCGGCGTGGTCGATCAGGCAGTCGAGGACGGGCCCGGCTTGCCCCGGCAGCGCAAGGATTTGAAGAACGTGGGCGATGCCGCCGGGCCGCACATGGTAGAAGAAGGCGCCAACGGGTGCGCCGGTGCGGGTTTTGATCGCTGCAAGCACCGGCTCGCCATAGACCGGCTTCTCCACCGCTTCCCTGAGAATGTGCTCGAACTGGCCGTCGGCCCACGCCGGCTGCAGGGCAAATTGCCTGATCAGGAGTTGGAAGAGCTCCGCGAAGCTCTCCCGGCCGATGTCGGTCACCTGGAGCGCCCCCGGCGTGCCGGCCTCTGCAGGAACGCCGGACCAGCGAAGCTCTCCCCGGTTCATCTTGCCGCGATGCCGCCCGTCGAAGGCGCGCGCCAGCGGCGCCAGGACGCGCGCGGGGCGGAGTCGCCGAGCGACGAGATCGAGCGCGAAAGAGGCGGGCCGGACGACGCGCACCCAGTCGAGGCTGTATTGCGGCAGAACGATACCGCGCAGCCGCGTCCACATCTGCATGGAGACTTCGCTGGCGGTCTCGCTGAAGGAAAGATCCTGCGGACCGGCGAGAAAGGCCTTCAGGAGCCGCGCACCGGCCAGCGGGTCGCTCTCGCGATCCTCGACCATCAGTGAACCGCAAATCGCCGCGCGCAGTCGCCGGCCCTCATAGGACATAGGCAATACATTGACGCCGACGAAGCCTGAGATCCGCCCGGCGTCGTTGACGTGAACGAGCGGCGTGATCTGCGGATCGCAACCAGGCGCTTCGAGGTAGTGGTGCCGCAGATATTCGGTAAGGGGCGGCGGAGGCGCCGCGTCGCTGTGCCGGAAGACCTTTTGAAAAAGAGTTGCGATGGCGGGGATGTCTTGCGCCGCGAGCGGACGGATGTCGCTCATCTCACATGACCTTCCCCGCCCCCGCCGAGCTTGCGGGTGATCGCCACGCGCGGCCTGCCGACCGCGTCTTCGGCAAAATGGACCGGTTCGTAACATTTCGCGCGGGCAAGCAACGCGGCTGCCTGCCGATCCTGCCCTTCCCCGAACTCGAAGAGCAGCCAGCCGCCCGGCTTCAGGAAAGGAGCCGCTTCGCGGGCCAGCCGCTGGTGGATGGAGATGCCGTAGGGCCCGCCGTCGAAGGCCTCACGCGGCTCATGCTCGAGCAGGTGCGCACTATCGCTTTCGAGGCGGGCCGTCGAAATATAGGGAGGGTTGCAGACGATCATGTCCACCGCGCCTTCGAGCCCCTCGCCGCTCAGGGCCCCAAAGAGATCGCCCTGCTTGATCAGGACGCGATCCTGAAGCGAGAGGCACGCCGCGTTGCGGCGAGCGAGCGCAACTGTGCTGTCGGTCAGGTCCGCGCCCCAGACCTCAGCCCTGGGGATCTCCGCCGCGATCCCGAGTGCAAGATTCCCGGAACCGCAGCACATGTCGACGACGGTTGGCGTCTCCGCCAATTCGCGGAGGATCGCAACCGCGCTTCGACCGAGTAGCTCGGTCTCTTCGCGGGGCACCAGCACGTCCGGTGCAAGTTCGAGTTCTATGCCCATGAAGCGGACAAGGTGGGGCGAATAGCCGTCGGCCCGGTCCTGATGCTTATCGTCCCGCAGCACGAGTGCTCCTTCGGTTGTCGGTGGTGCCTTGGTGCCGCGGACACTAGCGCACTGAGGTAAACGGAAGCTGAAATGCAATTGACCGGCCATGTTAACCGGCCAATCATCTCTCGGCGCTAAGTTGCGCCGCAGCCACGAGAGCAGGCTGGCAGTGAAGCCTGCCCAAGCTGAGACCCTGAATACCAAGCAAGGCGGATTGGATGGCATCGGAGGGCATTACGGAAGCGAGAGGGGTAAAGGCCCTTCTGCCGATGCTGCTTTCCTATGCGGCATCCGGCGGCAGTCTCGTCATCAGTTCGGCCGCCCAACTCCTCACCTTCGCCATACTGGCGCGCTGGCTTGGCGTCCACGAATTCGGTGTCTTCGTCGCGATTACCGCCGTCGCCAACATCGCCGTTCACTTGTGCGGACTGGGCGCGATGGAAAGCCTGGTGCGCCGTGTCGCCCGCGACAGAGGCGTGTATCCGGACATGCTCGGTCACAACATCCTCCTGACGGCTGGCAGCGGATTGCTTCTCGTCGTCATTGGAGCCGTGATCCTGCCGTTCTTCTTCACTCTGGCGGACGGTACCGTCATAAATATTGCGGTGGTGATGCTGATGCTCGTCACCAACATCGCGCTCGTTCGGGTGATCGTGCTGGCCGAGCAGATATTCATCGCTCACTCCGATTTCGCCTCCGCCAACAAGGTGGTCGTCGGCTTTGCCATGGCGCGGACGATAGCGGCTGCGCTCGCCTGTATCGCCTTCGGCGTCTCGACGGTGGCCGCCTGGGCCGTCTCGCAGTTCGTGTGCCACGTCCTCGTTGCGTTTGCCTGCCTCTCGGCACTCAAGCGCCTGGGCAAGCCGCGCTATCGCATCGTGCGGGAGGAGATTCCACAGGGCCTTTACTTTGCCGTTCCCTTCATCTTGCGTGCGCTGAGGCAGAATGCCGACCTTCTGGTTCTGAGCCTTGTCACCACCGCAGAGATCGTCTCGAGCTACAGCGTCGCCCGCCGGATGCTGGAGAGCAGCTACCTTTCGGTAGACGCGCTCAATCGGCTCGTCTATCCCGGTTCCGCCAGGGTGTCCGCCGCCGGATTGCATCACGCCTTCGAGCGTGTGCTGCGGGTGCTTGCCGCAGCAACGGTCATCGGCTTTGCGGCCGCGGTGACAGTCTTCCTGCTCGCGCCGATCCTGCCCTATCTTTTCGGGGAGGACTATGTCTCCCTGGTCGGATTCGTGAAAACCCTTTGCTGGGTCGTCGTGCCGCTCGCCATCTGGTCCGTGGCGATGGAGGCGCTTGGCGCCTCGGGCTATCACGCGCCGCGGGCAACGGTGATGGGTCTTGGTAGCGTCGCCGGTGCTTGCCTTGCCGCTTGGTCGAGTTGGTATGCGCCGCCCGCCGGAACATTCCTTTCATTCTACGTCATCGAAATTGCGATGGTCGCCGGCGCCTGGGGCGTCTTCCTGCACTTCGTACGGCGCGACCGCGAGAGCGCCGCCGCCGGGCCGGCGCTCGCGGCCAGCGAGGCCGGCGCATGACCGTCGATCTCTTGACGGCGCGATCCTTCGCGGCGGCCGAAGGCTATGGTCCGCGCAAGTCATCGGTCCGTGCTTTGGAGAAAGCCGACCTTCCGGCGGTCGCGGAATTGTTCAGCAAGGTATTTCGCCAGCGGAACTGCGAGCCCGGCGACGATCTGAAGCATTACCTGGAAACCGTCTTCTTCGGCAGCCCGCATTTCAGGCCGGAACATGGAAGCGTGTTGCATGAGAACGGCGATGGCGGAATCGACAGCGCTATTCTCTCGGTGCCTATGCAGTTCACGGTGCACGGCCGGCAGATCGTCGCGCGCCTTCTCTGCGCCTTCATGGTCGACGGCAAGTTGGGCGCTGCGGGAGCAGCACGGCTTGCACGCACCGTGCGGGCAGCGCGCCAGGAGATGTGCTTCTCCGACAGCTCCTCGCCAGTGAGCGCCGACCATTGTACTGCCGGTGGCGGGATAATTCTGCCGATCCACAGCCTTGAGTGGCGGCGTTCCTTCCGCCCACTTGTCGCCGCCGCGCTGCTTGCCGGGCGTCAGATTCCTGCCCTGGTATCTCGTCCCATGATCCGCATCCTCGGGCTGGCCGATCGGGCGCTTCGTCGATGGCGGCCTTCCCTCAAGGCCAGTGCTGCAGCCGGATTGCGGACCGAAGCCGCGAGCCTGGACGCCTTCTTCCAATGCGCAGCGCCGATGCTTGAGCGATTTTCGATCCGCCCGACCTGGTCCAAAAGTGAATTCGACTGGCTGGTTCAGGTCGCGTCACTGAACCGGAGCCTGGGGGTGCTGCAGTCAAGGGTCGTGCGCACCGCGGAGGGCAGGACGATCGGCGCCTTTCTCTTTTTCGGAAAGGCGAACAGGACAGCCAATGTGCTCAACATTCTCTGTGAGGAGGGGCGGGAACTCGACGTTACGGCCGCAATGTTCGCCAGCCTCGACGAAGAGGGTTACGCCGTTGCCCGGGGGATGGGCCAGCCATTCCTGATGAACGCAATCTCACGTCAGCGCTGGCTCTCCTTCCGGCATCGGGGCTACTTCTGCATGGTGACCCGCCACACCGACCTCAGGGAGGCAGCATTGCGAAACGACATCTATATCGGCGGGCTCGCGTCGGAAAGTTGGAGCCGGCTCCTGACGGATTTCTAACTCGCGTCTGCCCGGGCGTTCAGAACCAACGCTAAGGGCGGAAGCGCGAGACGCAAGCGCGTGAAGCCGCGCCGTGACAAAGGTTACCGAGCACCGGCTTGGCTTAACGGATTGTTCACCGTGCCGCCCTACTTCTTAACGATCACTGCGCGTGGCAGGCAAGCTCCTGTGAGATCAGGAGCATGCGTGGGGAAAACGGATGTACCGGCCGAGCGAGCCCGATAGACAAGCATTGCGCCTCGAAACGCGCTTTGAGCGGCCGCGCTCGCGTGGAGGGTCGCTGCTCGACTTCCTGCCCGCAGCAGAGCCGGAAACGGATCCCGAGAAACCCTCGGCCGCATCGCCGGCTCCAGTCGCTCCCGTGGAACCCGGCCGATTGCGGCTCAGCGAGTATTTCCCTGGCCTTTCATTGCTTGGCGATCTCGGCGTCGACGATATCGTTGCCTGGCTGCGTGACGGCCGGCGCTGGATCGTCATGGCGCTCGTCCTTTGCATCGGCGGCGCACTCGGCTACGCGATGATGGCGACGCCGCGATATACGGTTTATACCGACATCGTCGTCGACCCCGCCAACCTGAACGTCGTCAGCGACGACGTGTTCATGAGCAACCCCCAGCGCGACGCGCAATTGCTGGAGGTCGAAAGCAGGCTCAGAACGCTCACCTCGCGCAACGTGCTGAAGCGCGTCATCGACAAGCTGCGGCTGACCGAGGACGCGGAATTCGTCAAACCGACGCCGCTCTCGGCGCTCTTCGCGCTGTTTTCCTCCGAGGACGCGAAGGCCGGGAAAGAGCTTGCAGCGATGCGGGCGCTCTCCGAAAGGGTTGAGGCTCGGCGCGAGGAACGCTCATTCGTCGTGGTCCTAAAGGTCTGGAGCGAGGAGCCGGCAAAAGCGGTCATGCTTGCGGACGCCATCGTCAGTGCCTTCGAGGCGGAGCTCTTCCAATCGGCTGCCGAAAGTGCCGGCCGGGTCGCGCAGAACCTGAACGGCCGGCTGGACGAACTGCGCCAGAGCGTGACCGAGGCCGAAAAGAAGGTGGAGGAGTTCAGGCGCGCTAATGGCCTGCTCTCGGCAAACGGCGAACTCGTCAGCAATCAATTGTCGAGCGAACTCAATACGCAGGTGCTTCAAGCACAGCAACGGTTCATCCAGGCCGAGACGCGCTACAAGCAGATGAGCGCGGCGATTGCGCAAGGACAGACCGCCAGCGCCTCGATCTTCGAGTCGGCAGACATGACCAACCTTCGCCAGCAGTACAACGCCCTGCAGCAGCAGATCGGCTCGATGCAGCTCACCTATGGCGAAAGGCACCCGCGCCTGGCGGCAGCCCGTTCGGAACGGACGACGCTGGAGGCGGCCATCAGAGGGGAGGCCCAACGCATAGCCGAACGCGCCAAGGGCGATTTCGATCGCGAGCGGTCGGCCCTCAATGCCCTGCGAGCGAAGGCGAGCGACGAGAAATCGAATGTCTTCACCGACAATGAAGCGCAGGTGCACCTTCGCGATCTTGAGCGAGAGGCGCGCACAAAGGCCGCGGTCTACGAGACGCATCTGGCGCGCGCCCAGCAGATCACCGAACGCCAGCAGATCGATACGAGCAATATCCGCGTCATCTCCAGCGCCATGCCGCCGGAATCCCGGAGTTGGCCGCCCCGAACGATCATCCTGTTGATCGCCGGCGCCGTCTTCGGCCTCGTCGGGGGCGTCTCGATGGCGCTTGCCCTTGGCCTGTGGAGATATGTCCGCGGCCATCAGCCTGCGGCCGGATAGGAGTGGCGGCCGGATGGGCACGGGGTTTCAGGAGACGAGTGAGCCTAATTCGAGGCTGCGCGTCGGCACCTTCCTGTTCATGGCGCTCTTCCTGTTCCTGTGGGTGTCGATCGACCCCTTCGTTGATCTCACGGGCGAGGCGGTGCTGGACCCTTCCGCAGGGAATTCCAACCGGCTGAACCAGATCCTGGCGCTGCTGCTGACGGCGAGCATGCTCGGCTATGGTCTCTTGCATCCGATGCGCGGCATCATTCTGCAGCCGCGCGTGCTGATGGCGCTGCTTTATTCATGGTTCTTCTTCGTCTCGGTGATCTCCGCCCATCCGACGCTCGGTATCAAGGGCATCATTCTTTCGACGATGATGACGCTCAATGCCAGCATCTACCTGCTGCTGCCGGCAACGGAGCGTCACTTTGCCAAGATGCTCGGCATCGGCACGCTGATCATGCTTGGCTTTGCCTATTATGGGGTATTGTTCAAGCCGACGCTCGCCATCCACCAAGCGGCGGAATTGCGCGAGCCGATGAATGCCGGCCTGTGGCGCGGCCACTTTCCCCACAAGAACAGCGCGGCGGCGGCGATGGTGCTCGCAGCCTTTTTCGGGCTCTTCGTCATGAACGGCTGGTCGCGTCTGGTGGGCCTTTCGATCGTGGTCCTCTCATTCCTTTTCCTCGTCAATACGGGGGGCAAGACGTCGACGGCCATGCTGCCGGCGATCCTGATGCTCGCCTGGATCTTTGAAAAGTTCCGCTTTCTCCGGGTTCCGATCGTGATCGGCGGCGTCGGGCTCTTCAATCTGTTCGCCGTCGGCTCCGCTGTCATCAGACCGTTCGGAGAGTTCATCGCCGGGCTTGGCATCGATGCGACCTTCACCAATCGCTCCGACATCTGGCGTTTCGCCTTTTCCGCGCTGGCGGAGCGGCCGTTGACCGGTCATGGCTTCAAGGCATTCTGGCAGACCGAGGAACTCGTCTATAGCGGCGGCACGGTCGAGACTTGGGCGGTCGCAGCCGCCAATGGGCACAATTCTTACCTGGACATTGCCCTGACGACCGGTTTTCCGGGTCTGCTCCTCACGCTGCTCTGGCTGATCGTCCTGCCGCTGCGCAACATCTCCCGCATCGGCCCTGATCGCGAACACGCGCATCTGACGCGGCTTTTCATCCGTATTTGGCTCTATACGATCTTCCACGCCGGCCTCGAGAGCCTCTTTTTCGAGGGCGGCAGTCTTCTCTGGTTCACCTTCATGTTTGCCCTCTACGGATTGCATCTGCAGTCGAACGCCGTGCTCAGCACCGCGCCCGCGCCCTCAAGAAGGAGGCACATTGCCCATGCTTGACTGGCAAGGACGGGTCGGCGCGCTCGTCGACAGGGTGGCAAATCGACTGATCTGGCAGTTGGCGAGCGGCCGGCGAGCGGTCGAGACGGACGTGCCAATCGTCTCCTTCACCTTCGACGACGTGCCGGACAGTGCGCTCACCGAGGGCGCGACCATCCTGGAGCGGCACGGTCTTAGCGGCACCTTCTATATTGCTGGCGGACTCGGCGGACGGGTCGAGCCCGAGCGGACCTTGATCACGCCCGAAGGATGCGGCGAGTTGCTGGCGCGCGGCCATGAAGTCGGCTGCCACACCTTCGCGCATCGCAGAGTACGCGACATGCGCCGCCTCGCTGAAGATCTCGACCGCAACGCGGAATATCTCAAGAGTGCCGGCGCTGCAAAGCGGGTTCGAAATTTCGCATTTCCCTACAACGCCGCATGGCCGCGTGCGCGCACAGAACTCGCCCGTCGCTACCGAACCTGCCGCGCGGCCGGCGAGGCGATCAACCGTGGTTTGGTAGATCCGCTGATGCTCAAGGCCGTGGAGATCCGCCAGCCGGAGCGGCATGCACGGGATTTGACCCGCTGGGTCGATGACGTGGTCGACCGGCCCGGCTGGCTCATCTTCTTCACCCACGATATCGCCCCTCGGCCCACAGCCTATGGCTGCACGCCGGAGACCTTCGATCATCTCGTCCGCTACGCGGTCGACAAGGGGTGCAGGGTGCTTCCAGTCGATCGAGCGCTGGACGAGATCAATTGGTAGGGAACACCGTGCCCGCGCTCGACAACACCGGAAAGCGCCTGCTGGCGATCAACAATTACTTCTATCGCCGCGGCGGCGCGGAGGCGGTCTTCTTCGACCATATGCACATGTTCGGCGAGATCGGTTGGGACGTCGTGCCCTTTGCCATGCAACACGACTTGAACGAGGCCTCGCCCTGGTCGGACTACTTCGTTTCCGAGATCGAGTATGGCCGGCAGGCGGGCACGATGCGCAAAATGAGGCAGGCCGCCAGCGTCATCTACTCGCTCGAAGCACAACGCAACATCCGCCGGCTCGTTGAGCGGGTGCAGCCATCGATCGCGCATGCCCACAACGTCTACCACCATCTGTCGCCGGCAATCTTCTCGACCCTGAAGTCCTGGAGGATCCCGGTGGTCATGACGGTGCATGACCTCAAGCTCGCCTGCCCATCTTACAAGATGCTGCGCGACGGCAGGGTCTGCGAGGACTGTCGCGGCGGCAGGATCTACAACGTCCTTCGCCATCGCTGCATCAAGGGCTCGCTGCCGCTCAGTGCCGTTGTCTTCGCGGAAACCATGCTGCACCGCCTGCTCGGGCTCTATCGCGATAAGGTGGACCGGCTGGTGGTGCCGAGCAGCTTCTACCTTGAGAAGCTCGCCGAATGGGGTTGGCCGCGGGAAAGGATGGTCCACATTCCGAACTTCGTGGACGTTTCTGTTTTCCGTGCCGATTGGCAAGAGGGCAACTATTTCGTCTTTGCCGGCCGGCTCGCTCCCGAAAAAGGACTTTCGACCCTGATCAGGGCAATCGCCCTTTCGGGAGAGCGGTTGATTATTGCCGGAACCGGCCCGGAAGAGGCGAGCCTCCGACAACTGACGGCCGAGCTTGGGGCGGACGTCATCTTCGCCGGTTACCTCTCGGGTGAGAAGCTGCATCGGCTGATCGGTCAGTCCCGCGCACTCGTGCTCCCGTCGGAGTGGTACGAGAATGCGCCGATCAGCGTTCTGGAGACCTATGCGCTCGGGCGGCCGGTCATCGGTGCAGCGATCGGTGGCATTCCGGAGATGGTGCGGGAAGGCGAGACCGGCGTCTTGGCGGCTTCGGCTGACGTGGAAGATCTTGCCCGGGCACTTAAGGAGATGGCGGCACTTTCGCCGGCGGGGCGCGCGCGGATGGGGGCGGAGGGCCGATCCTGGATTGGCCGCGAATACTCCGCTGCCGCCTACCGGGCGAGGACGCTGGAGCTTTATGAAGCGCTGGGTGTCGCCTGAAACGCAACTCGCTCTTTAGGCGCCGAGTCTCACAGCCATCAGACGACACGTCCGATTTCCGGTCAGTTCGCTAAAAGTTTAGCGAGGTTTTTGCAGCGATCGTAAGTGTTCCGCACGTAAAGCATGCCCAGCGAATCTCCTCGGGGCGGAACAACCATGAGCGGTAAGACTGCAGTCTCGCGCGATGACGACCTGCAACCGGCATCGGTTGTGCCGGATTCGATCGGCAAGGTGCTTCATACCGAAGACCTCGACACGTTCCCGTGCCGGCGCTCGGCTGCCGGGGCGCGGCGGCGGGTGACGATGCTCGGGTTGCGCGGCATTCCGAACGTCCAGGGCGGAGTCGAGAAGCATGTTGAGATGCTCGCCACTCGCCTCGTGGCAGAGGGCTGGAATGTCGACGTCATTGGGCGGCGACGCTATCTTGCGCAATCCTCACCCTATTCCTGGGGCGGCATTCGTGTCTTCCCCCTCTGGGCGCCGCGGATCATGGCGCTTGAAGCGATCGTGCACACCTTCGTCGGCGTGTGCTTCGCCGCTCTGCGGCGTCCGGACATCCTGCATATCCATGCGGTGGGTCCGGCCCTTCTCGTGCCGCTTGCGCGGCTGTTCGGTCTGAAGGTTGTCGTCACCCACCACGGCTATGACTACGATCGGCAGAAATGGGGCAGCTTCGCCAGGCGTATGCTGAAGCTCGGCGAACGCTTGGGCATGAAGCTCTCAAATCGAGCCATCGCGATCTCGAGGGACATCGTCGAGACGATGGGAGCGCTTTATCGCGTGCCGGTCGCCTTGATCCCGAATGGGGTTGCGGTAACGAGATGGCGCGGCGACAGCGGCATATTGCGGGAATTCGGGCTTGAGCGGCGGCGCTATGTTTTGGTTGCCGCGCGGCTCGTGCCGGAAAAGCGCCAGACCGATCTGATCCAGGCCTTCGCGCGACTCGAAGGGGTCGGGTTCAAGCTCGTGCTCGCGGGCGGTGCGGAGTTTGAAACGCCTTATGCGCAAGACGTGAGGGCAATGGCGAGCAAGGTGCCGGGTGTCGTTCTCACGGGCTTCCAGACCGGCGAGAGGCTCGCCGACCTCTTTGCCAATGCCGCGCTCTTCGTGTTGCCGTCCAGCCATGAAGGTATGCCGATCGCACTGCTGGAGGCGATGGCCTACGGGCTTCCGGTGCTCGCGAGCGATATCGTCGCCAATCGCGAGCTCGGACTTCCGGCCCAGGACTATTTTCCCCTGGGCGATATTGATGCGCTTGCGGCGGCGATCGCCGGAAAGCTAACAAGTCCGCTCAGCGAGGAGGAAATTCTCGCCCGTATGCTTCATGCCGAAGCGACTTATAGCTGGACGAGTGTCGCGCAAAAGACGCTTTCGGTTTATGGAGCACTGGTGCGATAGCCTTCTCCGCACAGCGACAGTGAAGGGATGTAGTTGGGCGATGAATTTTAGGCGTGCTGTTTCCATCCTCGCATGGCTCCTGTTCGGTTTCATCGCCTATTCGACTCTCTCTCCGATCGGGATGCGTCCGCAGATCGGCAACTGGGTACAGCTCGAGAGGTTCGGCGCCTACGGACTTCTGGGATTCCTTTACGCAGTCGCCTATCCGAAGCGGCCATGGCTCGTACTGTCGCTGTTGTTGGCGGCCGCGATCGGGCTCGAACTGCTGCAGGCGCCATCGGCAGACCGGCATGCCCGGCCCAGCGACGTGGCGGTCAAGATGGCGGGCACGGCATGCGGCATCGGCGCCGCATGGTTCTTCGCCCGATTCTCGCGGCGCTTTGCCACGAAAGGGTGCGAATAAACCAAAACGCAAATTATCGCGGTTAGAACTGGTGCGCGCCCGGACGCCTCGGCGGCATCTGCATGCCTCGGCGCAAATGATTTCGGGTCGACCCTGGGGGCTTTCTTGACGATATCGATTATTATCAAGACCTTGAACGAAGAAAAGCGCATCGCCGCCACCATCGAGAGCGCGCTTACGGCGCTTGAAGGCAAGGACGGGGAGGTGATTGTCGCCGACAGCGGCTCGTCCGACCGCACGATCGAGATCGCCGCCCGCTATCGCGTCACCATCGCGCAGATCGCGCCGCCCGCACGACCAAGCTGCGGGATAGGCCCCCAGCTTGGCTTTCAATACTCCCGAGGCGATCATATCTGCCTTATCGACGGGGACATGCTGCTGGATGCCGGGTTCCTCGACGACGCCGTCCGTTTCCTTGCCGAGAACCCGGCGGTCGGCGGGGTAACCGGCCACGTCGAGGAGATGCACGTCGCAAATCTGGAATTCGCCAGACGGGTCAACCGGAACGCGCCGGAGAACCGCACGGGGGCGATCGATCGCATGAACGGCGGCGGCCTCTATCGGCGGCGCGCCATCGAGGATGTCGGCTATCTCTCCGACCGCAACCTGCACGGCTACGAGGAATTCGACCTTGGCATCCGCTTGCGGAGCGCCGGTTGGCGGCTTCATCGCCTCGATCGCCGTTTCGTCCAGCACTTCGGCCACACGGCCAACTCCTACCGGCTGCTGGTTCGCCGGTGGAAGAGCAAATATCTTTATGGTATCGGCGAACTCCTGCGCGCCTCGCTCGGCAGACCCTATTTCCTCCAGCTTTTGAGGGAACTGCCGGAACTCAGGCTCTGGACTCTCGTCCTTCTCTGGTGGGTGTTCTGTCTTAGTCTTCTCCTGTTCCTGCCAGACAAGGTCCTGGCAATCGGAGCGGTCCTCGCCATGCTTTCCGGTGTGGTCCTGCTCGCATGCGTCAAGAAGCGTAGCCTCGCCATGGGCCTTTATACGGTCGTCGCCTGGTTCTTCCATGCGGCCGCTCTTCCCGTCGGATTTCTCCGAAGCCGCCTGAAGCCGGATGCGCCGATCGAGAGCCGCATCTTGGGAAGGCCCGCATGAGAGTCGGCGTTATCGTCGCGGCGATCGCCTTCGGCTTTTCTGCACTGAAGGCGGGCGCCTTGGACCAATGGGTGCCGGTTCGCGACATCTCGCTCGAAGTGGCTGCCGGGAGCCCGCTCGATTTTTCTTCCCTGCTCCCGAACGGCACAATCGATGCCGGGCATCGCCTCGTCGCCGGACCGGAGGGACAACTGGCCCAGGCGGCCTCGCCGGAGAAGCCGGTCCGCATGTTTTGCGCTTCGCTTGCCTGGAGCCCGGCATCCGGCGGATTTCCGGATCATGACGGCGCCGACCGTTATGCACGGCAATTGGCGCGCCACGGCTACAATATCGCTCGATTGCACTTTACCGACGCGAGCCTGATGGCCGGCCGGCAGAAGGACTTCGATTTCGATCCGGAAACGCTCGACCGCGTGCATTACCTGCTCGCAGCGCTCAAGCGTAACGGAATTTACTGGATCATTGACGGGCTCACATCCTCGCGCGGCGCCTATGGGGGGTATGACGACCGCTGGGAGGCGAATGGCGACCTCAAGCTCCGGCTGCACCTGGATGAGGAGGCATTCGCCCACTGGAGCATGCTCCAGGAGACGTTCCTTGCCCGGGTCAATCCCTATACGGGAATTGCGCCGATCCATGACGACGCCCTGGCGCTGATAGTGCTCGCCAATGAAAATGGCATCGAATTCGATAGTGTCGTGCACGAGCGCACCGGCAAGCCTCACTACGACGAAGCGCTCGCCGCACCCTTCAACCGATGGCTTGAGAAGCGCTACGGATCGACGGACGCGCTGTCGCAGGCGTGGGGGGACCTCGCCAATGACGAGCGGTTGGAGGCAGGGAAGGTCCGGCCTCCTGGCAACCGCTATGCGGACAGTGCGCGCATGCGCGATCTCCAGGCTTTCTTCGTCGAGATGGAGCAGGCGACGGTCGCACGGATGGGCAAGGTGCTGCGCGATTTCGGCTACAGGGGCCTGATCAGCAGCTACAATAATTGGCCGACGGTGCAGACGGGTCTCAGCAGACGCGTTCTCGAAGCGATCAGCATGAACAGCTATCACGATTGGGTCGGCGGCTATGCGCCGGGCAGCGCGCTCACTCAGGTGAGTTCCATCGCCGACAGCGCCAGCTATGTGCGGATGATTGCCGCTGCTCGCTGGCTCGGAAAACCCTTCGTCGTGACCGAATACGATCACCTCTTCTGGAACCGGTATCGCTACGAAGCGGGCCTCGTTATGCCGGCCTATGCCGCGCTTCAGGGCTGGGACGTGCTTTGCCGCCATGGCCATGGACCCATCGCGCTTTCCTATGGCGAACCCTATCCGCACAAGCGGGCGATGCTGCCATACGCGATCGCACTCGATCCGGTTGCCCGCGCCGGCGAGACGGTCGCCGCACTCCTCTACCGCCGGGGAGATGTCGCCGTGTCAGCCATGAGAATCCCCTTTTTCGTTCGCGGTGAGGAGGACCTGTCGCAGGACATGCAGGCACGGGAGCCGGAGCACCTGACCGATCTTGCGCTCGTCGGCGGTATAGGACTGACGGACCGTGTTGCCGACGAGATCGGCGTCGAGCAACCGCGCATTCAGGATGCGCGAGCGATTCTGGCTGCACTGCGTGACAGCGGCCGCCTTTCCAAAGCCAACCGCACTGACGTCGCTAGCGGGCTCTACCAGAGCGATACGGGGCAAATCCTGCTTGATCGCAGGACCGGGCAATTTCGGGTCTCGACGCCAGCGACCGAGGCGGCGGCATTCGCTTCCCTGCGCGAACCGATCGATCTCGGTGTCTTGCGCATCGAGGTGGCGGACGGAAACGGGCTCGTTTCGATTTCGGCGCTCGAGGAAAGGGGGTCATTGGTGCAAAGCCGGCGAATGTTGCTGGTCTTTGCGACGGACGCCCAGAATTCGGGCATGGTATTCCGCGACAGTGAGGAGAGGATCATCGAGGATTTCGGGACACTTCCGGTCCTGATCCGTAAGGGCCATGTCGATCTCACGATCTCCCGGACAGTCGGCAAGTGGCAAGTCTCGCCGATCGGTCTCGATGGCACGGTCTATCCGCCTGTGAGGACGGGCGTGGGTCGCGTCGCCTTCCGTCTCTCCAATGATACGCCCTATGGGCCGACGACCTATTTTCTGGTCGAGTTCGACGAGCGCTGATGGTCTTCGCGCACGGCTGCAAGTCCACGCTCGTCAGATGGTGATTGCATTTGTCCGCCCAACCTGATTTCTGAGCGGCGTCGGCCGGAATCCATGGAGAAGTTCGGCCATGGGATGCACGGGTGTATTGCAGTCGATGGACAATTTGCCGGGGGTAGTCGATAAGGCTTGGTGGCCAAGGCAGGGCAGCAGGCTTGGCGCGACCTTCTTCGTGCGAAACGCCTTTCCGTGGCTTGGCCGCTATTTCGGCGACGGCGATCTCGCCTCGACGCTCTCGCCGAGGTTAGAAGGAGTCGTCTCCTGGGGAGGGCGCCTCCCCGCGCGTACGGCAATGGCGATTGCCCGGGCGCGAGCGCTGCCGCACTGGCATCTGGAGGACGGCTTCCTGCGCTCGGTCGGACTCGGGAAAGATGGTGCCGCCCCGGTTTCGATCATCGCGGACGATTTGGCGCTGCCCGTCGACGGTGACCGGGCCTCGCGTCTCGAGCGGTTGATCGCCGCGGCGGCGGCAGGCACGCACGATGACCTTGGCAGGCATATCCGCGAGCGGATGGTTTACCACCGGCTTTCGAAATACAACAACCTGCCGCATCGGCAACCGTCGATTGAGCGGACCCGCCGCCGGCGCATTCTGCTGGTCGACCAGGTGCTGGGCGACGTTTCGGTCGAGCGCGCGCTCGGCAGCCGCCGCTCCTTCGATCGGATGCTCGATGGCGCGCTCGCAAGCGGCGCCCAATGCGTGGTGCGGACGCATCCGGATGTGATGGCCGGCTATCGCAAGGGCTACATGACCGAGCGCGCCGCACGGATGCCCGACGTCATCCTCCTTGCCGACAAGGTTTCGGCCGCCTCGATCCTCGACGTTGTTGACGAGGTCTGGACCGTATCGAGCCAGCTCGGTTTCGATGCGCTTCTGCGGGGAATTCCCGTCCGCTGTCATGCGGTGCCCTTCTATGCGGGATGGGGCCTGACGGAGGATCGCGTCGATCCGGCCGGGCAGGCCGCATTGACGCGCCGTGGGGTCGCCCGACCGTCCATCGATGCGCTGACCGCAGCGGCGCTCGGACTGTATCCGTGCTACCGTGATCCGCAAACCTGGAACGCGATCGACGTTTTTGCGGCGATGGATCTACTGGTCTCTACACTCGACAAGCGCTGATCCGGTTACCCTTTCCTGAAAAGTAACGTGCCGCGCCTGACAGGAAGCGGGGCGCTTAGCCGGTTGCGCAAAAAACACCACGCGATCTCCTGGCTTCTTTACCATTCAGCAACCATGGGATGCACTAATAGATTTAGCAGAAATGGTACTGTCTGCAGGCGCCGATGCATGGTGCACGAGAAAGGTGCATAAGCTCGATTTACGAGCCGGGGCACCATCCTGTTTTCCCAAGTTTTTTCATCGTGAGCACCCTGCGGGGCAGAATGGATCGAGGCGACTGATGAAACTCAACATTGCGCGCGGCATGATTGTGTTCGGAGGCATCATCACCTTAGGCCTCCTGGTCTCGATCGGCATCAAGACACATGCCTTCAACAAGTTGCGGGTGAATGGACCGGTCTACACGCAGATCGTTTATGGCAAGGATCTCGTCGCCGATATCCTTCCGCCGCCCCTCTACACGGTCGAATCCTACATGCTGGCGATGGAAGCAATCGCGGATTCGACACTCGCCGCCAAAAACATGGACAAGATCGTCGCGTTGAAGGGTGCCTACGACGAGCGCCGGGATTATTGGAGGGCTTCCACGGCGCCTGAATTCCTGATGGACAAGCTCGCGAACGAGGTACTCGCGAGGGCGAATCTCTATTGGGCGGTCATGGAGGGGAAGTTCCTCGCATCGATGCGTAAGGGCGATGTGACAGCGGCGCAGCAGGCACTTGGCGAATTGCGGACGAGCTTCCATCACCATGAGGTCGCCGTAAACGAACTGGTGGCGATGGCTGTTCAGTTCCAGGGGCAGGAGGAAGCGGGCGCGGCTAAGGAGACGAGCCAGCTCTCCGCCGCCGCCATGATAAGCTCGGCGATCTCTGTTGCGCTTCTCGTCGCAGGCCTCTGGTACCTCCGCCGCCGGGCCGTCCAGCCATTGGCCGCAATGTCGTCCTACATGGAAACGCTCGCCGCCGGAGATTATAGCCGGTCGGTGCCCTACTCGCATCGAACGGATGAAATCGGGGCGGTGGCGAAGTCGGTCGGCGTTTTCCGTGAGGCCGCTATAGAGCGCCGCAACATGCGCGAGCGGACAGAGGAAGAGCGCCGTCGGCGCGACGATCATGAGGAGGTTCTGCGGCAGCAGAAGGCCGTCGAGGAAAATAACCGGGTGCAGGTTATAGAACAGCTCAGCCAGGCGCTCGGGCGTTTGTCGACCGGGGACGTTTCGACCCGCATCGACGCGGCCTTCACCAAGGAATTCGACCAGCTCAGAACGGAATTCAACGGCAGCGTCGAGCGGCTCGCGGAGACGATTTCCACCGTGCTCCAGTCCACGGCCCGCCTGCGCTCAAGTTCGAAAGAGATCGCCGACGCCACCGATGATCTCGCAAGGCGTACGGAGCAACAAGCCGCTTCCCTGGAGCAGACAGCCTCCGCCTGCGATGAGATCACCGCGACAGTGCGCAATTCCCTTGAAAGGGCACGCGAGGCAAGCCTCGTCATGACCACCGCGAAGGACGGGGCGCAGCATTCCGCGGATGTGGTGCGCAACGCGGTAGCTGCGATGGAGCGCATCGCCGGATCGTCGGAACGGATCCAGCAGATCATCGATGTCATCGACCAGATCGCCTTCCAGACCAACCTGCTCGCCTTGAACGCGGGCGTCGAGGCAGCGCGCGCGGGCGACGCGGGCAAGGGCTTCGCCGTGGTCGCGCAGGAGGTTCGCGAACTCGCTGGCCGTTCGGCCAACGCTGCAAGAGAAATCAAGACCTTGATCGAAACCTCGACGCGAGAAGTGGCGGAAGGGGTGCAACTCGTCAATCAGACCGGCACTGCGCTGACCGGCATCGAGGACCATATGGTGAGGGTCAGCGGGCTGATCGGAGACATCGTGGTTGCGGCCGACGAGCAATCCTCAGCGCTGGCAGACATCAATGCAGCGCTGCAGCAAATGGATCATTTCACCCAGCAGAATGCGGCAATGGTTGAAGAAACGAACGCAGCCTGCCGCACCTTGAGCGAGGAAGTGCTCGACCTCGGCAAGGTCGCCGAACGGTTCCAGACAAAGCGGAGCACATCGGCGCGCGAGCGCCTGGTGGCGTGACATGCCTTCTAGGTAGCGTCGGGTGTCACCCAGCGCGATTGCCAAGGCTGCCGGTGACCTCCGCTAAGGAGGGAGCCTATATTCCAGGGTTGGGAAAGACCGTCTGGTCGCCACCTGCGGGCGTCGAATTCGAGTGTTGCCGGAAGCGGCAAGTGCCAGCGGCACGCCTGCCGCTGGCACTTTGAGCCCGGGGCATCATGCCCAAGGCTGCCTGCACCCACGGATGAGACTGTAAGCTGCTCGGAGGGCCGCGGGCTAGCGCCTGACGAACAAACCCATATCCGCTCTGCGCAGTTCATATACGGTAAGCGCATAATTGCGAAAGCACCTCTCCCGTGCTCGGCCGGAGCGGCGATGGAGCATTCGCCGTGAGGAGGATCCGCGAATGCGGCAGGAGCAAACACAAGGCGGGTCGGGGAGCGAGGGCGACTTGTCGATGTGGGCTTCGAGGTAAGATGCCGCAGACCCTCGCTGGCGCTGCTGGCGCAGAACCATGCTGACGATCAGCCCTTTAGGGATCTCGGCGAAGCGGCGCCAAGGGCGCGCCCGCCATTCAGGCGGACCGTCTCGGAGGGCGTTTGGCCGAACGCATCATAGTAGATTGCGGCGAACCGGCCCATGTGGGTAAAGCCCCAGGCCCGAGCGATCTGCGCGATCGAGAGCGTGTTGGCTTCGTCGCAAAGGGATTTGCGCACGCCTTCAAGCCGAATACGACGCAAATAGCTCAAGGGTGTCGTATCCTTGAACTGCTGGAAGCCCGCCTGCAGCGCCCGCACGCTCGTGCCGGCTTCACGCGCGATTTCGGCGACACTCAAGGGCTGCGATATGTTGGCGACCATATATTCGATCGCTTTTTTCAGGTTGCGGGGCATGGCCGGCGAGACTGGCCTTTGTAAACGCTCGCTGTAGTTGTGCGGAACCGATTCCAGGATCATGACCATGGCTGCCTGAAAGAGGTGAGAGGTGGCAGTCGCATTAACACCATCGTCGCTGTCGATGTCGAAGCAATTCCAGATGAGATTGCTAAGAGATGTCAGGCGTGATCCGGCGGGCGACGTCGTGTCCAGTGTCGCGCATATGTCGATGTCATTGAGAATGGGGGCATCGAGCAAGCTACTGAGTTGGCTCACCATCGCCGCTTTCTCGAAGGCAATCCCCAAATGAGCGCGGTTCTCGTAAAGCGTAAGTCTGTCGAAACAGCCCATATTGCCGACCAGCGCAGTGCCCGGGACAGACACCAGGCGTCGTCTGCCGATATCGACGTCCATCGCGTTTGTGGTGGGGATATAAAGTACGAAGACGTCGGCGGGCTGCGAGAACGTGACGCTCATTCCCGAATGGCATCGGCCGGACCAGATGCTGAAAGGGCCGGCGTCATAGTGCCGGTCTTCGACCACTATGCGCTCATTCGGTCTTAACGGCTCAACCTTGGCGGGCGAAAGGGTTCTTGCATAGTGTTCAGTCATCTCGTCGGCATCGGCCTCGACGACCTGGAACCCGATCTGAGCGTACCTCATGCGGGTATCGCCAACCGCTTCGGAAGGCCGGATGCCGGTATGAGCAAAAACGTCACGCCACCTCCTCGGTCTGAATCCGTCACCCCCCAATTGTCATATAAATAAGCGTGTATTAGCGTTGTGGTAAACTATACATAGGTGTAACCGGGAGGGCCTGCCTCTCCTTGCCTGAGCCGGCAATGGGACTGCCGAAGCCAGGCAATGGCCGCCGACTTCCAACCCCATTTCAGGGTTCTTCAAGTTTGGCGCTGACAGCGGCGGACCACACTTCTGCCGACACCTCGGGCGGAGTCGATGCAAGTGTTCGAACACGGGTAACGGCCTTATCCCGACGGCGCCGGCGGAAAAGCATCGTCGATGGGATAGGCCATGCGCTTATCGGATAACCTACTGGTTGTTTTCGTATGTCTTTTCGATCCGGACCTGCTTATTCAAGGAAAGCGCGAATTAAACCGCTTACGCGTCTTGCCTCGGCCGACCCTACTCCATCGTCGCGGCCTGGCGCGTGAATGGCAGAACAGATCGAAGTTGAAACCCAGAGTGAGGGAATAATGCAGGGGCGACCCAACAAGAAAGAACCGCGCGCTATCGACATACACGTCGGCAACCGCATCCGCTTGCGTCGGCTGGCACTGGACTGGAGCCAGACAAGGCTCGGCGACGCGCTTGATGTGAGCTTTCAGCAGGTGCAGAAGTACGAGAAGGGGCTTAACCGTGTCGGGGCAAGCCGTTTGCAGCGAGCGGCCGAGGTCTTGGGCGTTACGGTGTCCTACTTCTTCGAGGGCGGCGCGGAAGGGTCGAAGGACACGCAACAGGATCCGGCAGTCGTTTCCAGCGACGAGCTGCTGCAGTTCCTGACGACGGAAGAAGGTGTCGCGCTCAATCGCGCTTTTGCGCGGCTGACGGACGCGCAGGTGCGTCGCCGAATAGTGGCGCTGGTAAAGGCACTCGCCCCAGCTGAGCCGATCCTCAGCGAAGCAGCGGAGTAGCGCTGAGGTACGTGCTGCATCGTAGGAATACAGCGACGGCGCGTCTCTCGGACGCGTCAGGGTCGCGTTAGCACTTGGCTTTGGACGGCGAGAACGCAACGACGGTTTCGCCAGCGCCGCTCGAGCTAGTCGAAGTTTTCGAGTGCATCCTTCCCCCGGACGCGCATTCGCGTTCCCGCGTGACGCCGAGAACGCTGCGGCACATCGCCTGACTAATGTCACTCAGCCGCGACCGGCGTCGGATAGTGCTCATCCTGCCCTTGTGAGTCCGCAAGCGCAGGCGCCGATTCTCCCCGATCTGCATTTGGCTCCTTGCCGAAGAAGAGGGCATAACCCGCCGGCAGGACGAGGATCGTCAGGACGGTCGCAACCAGAATGCCGCCCATCATCGCATAGGCGAGCGGACCCCAGAATACGCCGCGCGAGATCGGGATCAGGGCAAGCACGGCGGTTAGCGCCGTCAGCACGATTGGCCGAAATCGACGCACCGCCGCGCCGATGATCGCCTCCGAACGCACCATGCCAGCCGCGATGTCCTGGTCGATCTGGTCGATCAGGATGATAGAGTTGCGAATGATGATGCCGAGCAGTGCGATGACGCCGAGGATCGCGACGAAGCCGAAGGGGGCGCCGCTGATGAGCAGGGCCGCCGCGGCGCCGATGATGCCAAGCGGACCGGTGGCGAGCACCAGCATCGACTTGCCGAAGTGCTGCAGCTGCGCCATCAGCAGGATGACGATCATGAGCAGCATGATCGGCGCCTTGGCGGCAATCGAAGCCTGGCTTTCGGCGCTGTCCTCCGCGCCACCCTGGATCTGCACCTTGTAGCCAGGCGCAAGCCCGTCGCGGAGCGCCTGGAGCTCGTTATAGATCCGCATCGTCATATCGTTCGATTGCACGCCGTCCGGCAAGGTCGCGCGCACCGTGATCGTCGGCAGCCGGTCGCGCCGCCACTCGATCCCCTGTTCCATGGTCGGCACGACCTTGGCAACCTGGGAGACCGGAACGAAACCGCCGAAATCTGTTGGCACATAGACCGAGTTGACGGCCGAGAGCAGCTGGCGGTTGCCGTCCGGTTCGCGCGCGACGATCGAGATCGTCTCCTCACCGTCGCGGAAATCATTGAGCGGCACGCCAGCCATCGCCGCTTGCAGCATCTGGCGGACGCGTTGCGAGGTCACGCCCAGCGCACGGGCGCGATCCTGATCGATCACCAGCTTCATCGCCGGCACTGGTTCGAGCCAATCGTCATGAATCGCGCCGAGCAACGGGTTTTCCTGGAACTTCTTCTTCACTTGATCGGCGATGCGGCGGACTTCCTCCCGGTCCGGCCCCATCACCCGGATCTGGACCGGCCAGCCGGTCGGCGGTCCGAGGAAGAGGCGATCAACTTTGGCGCGGACCGATGGGAAGTCTTCAGCCAGGATCGTGCGCATTTTGACGATCAGACGCTCGCGGGCCGGTTCGTCCTTCGCCATGACGAGGAGCTGCGCGAAGTTCGGATTGCGAAGCTGCTGGTCGAGCGGCAGGAAGAAGCGCGGTATGCCCTCGCCGATATAGGTGGCGATGAAGCGCTTGTCCTCGTCATCCATCATGCGGGCTTCGAGTGCCTTGGCCTGCTTCTCGACTTCCGTGATGCTGGTTCCCTCGGGCAGCCAGAGATCAACGAGAATCTCAGGTCGCGAGGACTGCGGGAAGAAGTTCTTCGGAATGAACTGAAAGGCCCAGAGGCTGGTCATGAAGGCGACGAGCGTCATTACGAGCACGATGATCCGGTGACGCACTGCCCAGCCGACGGTTGTCCTCAGGCGCCGGTAGAAGCGCGTGTCGAAGGCATCATGATGCGTACCGGCATGGTGGCGTTGCTTCAGGATCATGTAGCCGAGCCAGGGCGTGAAATAGACCGCCACGAACCACGAAACGACGAGCGCGATGCCGACGACATAAAAGAGGGAGCGGACATATTCGCCCGCCGTCGAGTCCGCGAAGCCTACGGGGATGAAGCCGGCGGTGGTGATCAGCGTACCGGTCAGCATCGGGAAGGCGGTCGAGGAGTAGGCGAAGCTCGCCGCATCGATCTTCGCCAGCCCCTCCTCGAGCTTCCGCTCCATCAGTTCCACGACGATCATCGCGTCGTCGACGAGCAGACCGAGCGCGATAATCAGCGCGCCGAGCGAAATGCGCTGCAGGTCGATGCCGAGCTCGTACATGATGGCGAAGGTGGCGGCGAGTACCAGCGGAATCGCGATTGCAATCACCAGACCGGAACGCCAGCCGATCGAAAGTAGCGAGACGATCAGCACGATGACCAACGCCTCGATGAGCGCGTGGCTGAATTCGCTGATCGCCTCGGTCACGACCTCCGGCTGATTGGAGATCTGTTCGACCGACACGCCATAGGGCAGGGAGGATTCGAAGCGCTCATAGGTTGCTTCCACCGCCTTGCCGACATCGGTGACCTTGTGGCCGCTCGCCATCACCACGCCGATCTGGACGCTGTCATACCCATTGAAGCGGAACTTGCGCGAGTAGGGATCCTCAAGCCCCGCGCTTACGGTGGCGATGTCGCCGAGCCTGATCGTCTCGCTGCCTCCGCGCACTCTCAGGTTCCGGATGTCCTCGACACGCGTAAGGTCGCCGTCGACGGAGATGCGCACTGATCGCGTGCCGGTCTCGACAGTACCTGCGGGATCGACATTATTCTGCCCGGCAATGGCGTTGCGAAGATCATTCAAGGTCAGTCCGCGGGCGGCGAGCAGCTTCGACGAGACGTCAATATAGATCTTCTGCGGCTGGTCCCCGAGGACGACGACCTTATCGACGCCGGGTGTCGTCAGGAGCATGTCGCGACCTTCGATCGCGAAGCGCTTCAGTTCAGGATAGCTGTAACCCTTGCCGCTGATCGCATGAAGGGTGATGAAAGTGTCGCCGAACTCGTCGTTGAAGTAGGGGCCAAGCACGCCCTCGGGCAGTTCACTGGCAATGTCGCCGACCTTCTTGCGCACCTGGTAGAAGGCGTCGGCGACGTCGTCCGCGTCGGTATCGCCCTCGATCTGCACGGTGATGATGGTGCTGCCGGCGCGGGTATAGGAGCGGACGAAGTCGAGATGCGGCGTTTCCTGCAGCTTGCGCTCGATCTTGTTGACGACCTGATCCTGCATTTCCTTAATCGATGCGCCGGGCCAAACTGCCTGGACGACCATCGTTCGGAAGGTGAATTCCGGATCTTCGCGCTGCCCCATACGCACGAGCCCGAGCGCGCCGGTGATGATGATCAGCGCGAACAGGAAGCGCGCGATGCTCGGGTGACCGATCGCCCAACGCGAAAGGTTGAACGACTTCTTCTCCTCGTTGGAGGCGTGCATGGGCTTCGTTCCGTGGTTGGGATGGAGATCAGCGGACGATTTCGCGCGGTTCGGCGCTACTGCATGTCTCGTTAAATCGACCTCGATGTAAGGACAAAGACATGCAGCAAATTAAAGTGCTACAGCGACCTTTGCGCGTCTGATAAGACGCGCGGCGCTGTAGCGGACTGCTGCTCGGCAGCCAGCAGCTTCACCTTCAGGGCTTCGGCCATGAACTGGGTGCCGGCAGCAACGACGAGGTCGCCCGGTTGCAGGCCCTCGACAACCCGCACCTTATCGCCGGCGAAGTCGGCGAGCCTGACCGGGCGGGCGTGAACGGTCGAGGTTCCTCGATCAACCACCCAGACGATGTCCTTTCCGTCCACCTGCGCAAGCGCGCTGAGGGGAATGGAGGTGAGGGGCTCGGAGCTGGCGGCAACAGTCTCGACCGACGCGGTCATGCCGAGCAGGACGCGCGGGTCGTTTGGGAGGCTGATGCGCACGGAGAAGGTCCGGGATTGCCGGTCAGCGCTGCCGGAAACTTCCCGAACATGGCCGTCGAGGATGAGCATGTCCTTGGACCAGAAGTGCGCCTTCACGGGGTTACCTGGCTTGAATTCGGCAATGTCCAGCTCCGGAACGGCGACTTCGATCTCCTTCTCGCCGTCGACCGCGACCGTCACGACCGGCGTGCCGGTGCCGACGACCTGGCCGATATCGGCATTGATAGCGGTCACGATTCCGCTCTGGTCGGACTTCAAATCCGTGTAGGCGACCTGATTCTTCGCCTGGCTCAGTGCAGAGGCAGCGGCATCGCGCGAGGAAACCGCCTGATCGTAGAGGAGATTGGCCTGATCGAGCTCGGCCTTCGAGGAGAACGATCTGTTGAACAGCTGTTCAGCCCGCTCCTTCGTCAGCGATGTCGTCTGCACCTGCTTTTCGGCGGCAAAGAGGTTCGCCTCGGCGCTCTTCACCGCAAGTTGGTAGTCGGTCGGATCGATGCGGGCGAGGAGATCGCCGGGCTTAACGCGGTCCCCGATATTGACGGGACGCTCGGTGATCTTGCCCGTGACGCGGAAACCAAGATTCATTTCGATGCGAGCCCTGACGGCGCCGGCATAATCGAGCCGGCGCGCCTCACCCCTCCCAGTGATCTCGACCACCTTGACCGGCCGCACGATCTCCTTCGTTTCTACTTTCTCCTCCGAGCAGCCGGACAGCACCGCGCCCAAGGCGATTAGGCCCACGAAACGGGCAATGAACGGCCGGTTGAAAGCTCCAGTTGAAGACATTTGGCACTCCTCGTCTCGCTATCGCGGCAACGCCGTCGCTATTTCTTCAGCGCCCTGAGGGCGAAATCGATCAGTTCGCCAGGCGTCGGGCGATTTTCTTTCGCGAGACACTGGGCGGCCATCTGCGGGTGACAGAGGGTCACGACACTCGAGTCGAAGCACCGGGCGGCGATCTCCGGATCTTGGTCGGCGAATTCGCCCGCCTCGATGCCGTCGCGGATGATCTCGGCAAGAAGCTGGTCGATGCGGTCGATATGTTTTTCGATGACGTGCCATTCCCGCTCGATCGCCACGATGACCATCTCGTGCACCTTCTGCTCGTCGAGCATGGTTTCCACCGTCATCTTGTGCTGGGCAAGCACATAGCGGCGCAAGCGCTCGGTAGCGCTCAAGGGGAGGCGGGAAATCTCGTAGACCTGCTGATAGCTCGCCTCCAGCATGCGCGCGCAAAGCGCCTGATGGATTTCCGTCTTGGAGCTGAAGAAGCGATAAATGTTGGCCGGCGACATGCCGAGGTCGCGCGCGATATCAGCGACATTCGTCTTGGTGTAGCCGTAGTGCCGGAAAAGCCGCTCCGCGGCATCGAGAATCCGCGTGATGTTCTCCTGCCTCGATGCGTCCATGTTCGTCTCTGACCTTGTCAAGTGATGAATGACGTTTTGCGAATTTTGTCAGTCATAAACGTTTAGCCGAGGTGGTGTCAACATGGATGTGAAGCGGATTGCAACTTTGGGATTGAATTTTCCTGAAGAACGGCGACATCGGCCATCACGATGCGGCGGGCGCCACACTGCCGTAGCAAAGGCCGCGGCACCGCCGGCAGCAAGATCGGCGTGGATGAAGCCTCGATGCCCGCGCGGATCATTTGACGCGCAGCTGTCGCTGCAGCACTTCCAAATGCGGCGTTGATCTCGTCTAGAAGAGCGTCCTCAAGGCTTAGCCGGCGCGCGTCATTTCGCGCGCTGCAGCATGCCGTAGAGATCGCGTGGATCGTCCGGATCGGCGATCATGTCGAGATTGTGGTAGAAATCCGTACCGGAAAGCCGGTCTCGTACGTAGCGCAGCGCCGAAAAGTCCTCGATCGCGAAGCCGACGCTGTCGAACAGCGTGATCTGGCGTGCGTCGCGCCGCCCCGGAGCCACCCCGGTTACCACTTTCCAGAGTTCGGTCACCGGAAAATCCGGCCCCATCTGCTGGATCTCGCCCTCGATACGGGTCTGCGGTGGATATTCGACGAACACCTCCGAACGCTTGAGGATGTCGCGGTGGAGTTCCGTCTTGCCGGGACAGTCGCCGCCGATCGCGTTGATATGCACGCCCGCTCCAACCATGTTGTCGGTGAGGATCGTCGCGAACTGCTTGTCGGCCGTACAGGTGGTGATGATCTCGGCGCTCTCGATCGCCTGCTGCGCGGTTGTGCAGGCGACGGTCCTGAGGCCGGAACCGGCGAGGTTGAACACGGTTTTTTCGGTCGCGCGCGGATCGATGTCGTAGAGGCGAACCGTGTCGATGCCGCAGACGGCCTTCATCGCCAGCGCCTGGAATTCGGCCTGGGCACCGTTGCCGATCATGGCCATGGTGCGCGCGCCCCTGGGGGCGAGGTGGCGTGCGGCCATCGCGGAGGTGGCAGCCGTCCGGAGCGCCGTCAACAGCGTCATTTCCGTGAGCAGTACCGGGTAGCCGGTCGAAACCTCGGCGAGTAGGCCGAAGGCGGTCACGGTCTGCAGCCCGTCAACGATATTCTTCGGGTGGCCGTTCACATATTTGAAGCTGTAGACGTTGCCGTCGGAGGTCGGCATCAGCTCGATGACGCCGTCGCGCGAGTGGCTGGCGACGCGGGGGGTCTTGTCGAAGCTCTCCCAGCGGCGGAAGTCCGCCTCGACGGCATCCGCAAGTTCCGCCAGTACCGTCTCCACGCCAAGGTGATGAACGAGACGCATCATGTTCTCGACACTGACGAACGGCACCATGGCCTTTGCGGACGGAAGCGGTGAGAGCATCGGGCTTTCTCCATGTGATCGACACCGAATAGACTAGCGGTCGGCGCCGCTGGTCGAAAGTGCAAAGCTGTGCTACTTTCGACACCGAATTTGGCAGTTTGCTCATGAATATTGTACATTTTTGTCAGAAAGGCTTCGAGAAGCCAGATGATCGCCAAATATACGCCGGACGACCTGGACCGCCGGATCATCGCCCATCTGCGCGCAGATGGGCGTGCCTCCCTGTCCAAGCTCTCGGACGCGCTCGGTGTCGCGCGCGGCACCGTGCAGAACCGGCTCGACCGCCTGATTGAGAGCGGCACGCTTCTCGGCTTCACCGTGCGACTGAGGGAAGACTACGACCTCAACACCGTCAATGCGGTGATGATGATCGAGGTGATCGGGAAATCGACGACGCAGGTCATCCGCAAGCTGCGGAGCATTCCTGAAATCCATTCGCTGCATACGACCAACGGGAATTGGGACCTCGTCGCCAATATTCGCGCCGCCAATCTCTCGGAGTTTGATCGCGTACTGCGGGAAGTCCGTATGGTCGACGGCGTCGCCAATAGCGAGACCAGCCTGTTGCTGAGCAGCGTGTGATGAGCCGGGGCATTGAATGCGCGGCGACCCACCGCTAGTTTTCCGCTCCGATCCAACCGAAGGTCCAAAACTTGAAGGCACAACGCCTGCTACTTGTCTGTTTCTTTGTGGCACCGGCCGCCGCGCTGGCCGAATGGCAGGCCCGGGAGACGGTCCAAACCTACTCCATCACCGGTCAGTCGGGGCCCGAACTCTATGCCTCCATCGGCGAGCGGGGACCAAAGGTCGGCGGCCTTGCGCGCGTCATCGCCCATACGAGCTTCAAGCTCACCTGGACGCGAGAATACGAGACGCAGGGTGACGCCTGCGTGCTGGTATCGGCGGTGCCGAAGCTTGCAATCACTTACACGCTGCCGAAACCCGCGGGGCCGCTGCCTGCCACCACAAGCGAGCACTGGGAAACCTTCATCGAAGGCGTACGCAAGCACGAACTGGTGCATGGCGAATTCATCAAGGAGCTGGTGAAGAACATCGAGGCGGCCACCGTGGGTCTCACCGTCCCGGCGGACCCTCAATGCCGGAAGATCAAGCGCGAGATGACCAAGCGTCTGGGCGCGATTTCGGATGCTCATCGCCAGCAAAGCCGTGCCTTCGACCGGGCCGAGCTCAGCGATGGCGGGAATGTCCATCAGCTCATACTGCAGCTGGTGAATGGCGGCTGACACGCGCTCCGCTCGCATTTGACGGATCAGCAACACGCGGTCGCAAAAAAAGATCGTGTCACAGGCCACGCCTCCGAAATGTCTCAATACGCTCGAATTGTGCGCGCGCTTGGCCGGCACAACCGCCGGAAATCTGTTGCGCGCCTCTCGGCTGTGTCCGGTTTCCGCTTGGCTGCGTTCCTTTTTTGCCGGCACGATGCGAGAAGGAGAAACTCAATGACGACCAATCCTGCCATCGCGCTTTCCATCGCCTTGAGCATTTTCGCGGCCGCCGCCGCTCACGCGGCGGATGTCACGGTCTATCGGGAGCCCGCTCCGCCGGCGATCCAGGATGAGCAAAATGGCGTGAAGATCGGCTACCTCGAATGCGACATCGGTGGCGGTGCCGGTTATGTGCTTGGCTCTTCCAAGGAAATCGACTGCGTTTTCCGCTCGCTCGGCGGCGATGAGATCGAGGACCGCTACACCGGCGAGATCCGCAAGCTGGGCATCGATGTGGGTTTCACCATGCGCAGCCGTCTCCTCTGGGCAGTGTTCGCTCCGACTGCCGGCTATCACCACGGCTCGTTGAGCGGCATCTACAAGGGCGCGACCGCTGAAGCCACGGTCGGCGCGGGCGTCGGCGCCAATGTGCTCGTCGGCGGCACGTCCGGATCGATCCATCTCCAGACGGTCAGCGTGACCGGCCAGCTTGGTCTCAATGTCGCCGCCACCGGCACGTCGATGACGCTCAATTCCGTCAATTGAGACTGCTCTTCAGCACCATCGTTCCGGGCAAAGCCACCTATTGCGCCCGCGCAACTCCTCACTCGTTTCGGTTGCTCTGCCACCCTTGCGCGGGAACCAAAATCGCCCGACCTCGGTTTGGAGGGCGTTGGAAAGGAGAAACACATGAAGAGATTAGCTTTGATCTGTGCCACCCTGCTTTTCCCGGCATCGGTAATGGCGCAAGCGACGGTCGTGCTGCCAGGCGAAGTGAGGACTTATGTCCTTGAGCAGAAGTCCCCGTCCGTCGCCGTAGAAGGCGAGATCGTCGTCGGACAACCTTTGCCCGAAACCGTAGAGATCCACACGATCCCGGATCAGCCTGACTTTGCATATGCGGTCGTGAACGAGCGGCGGGTCGTCGTGAATCCCTCCACCCGGGTGGTCGTAGAAGTGCTGGAATGACGCAAAGTCAACGAGAAGGGCAGAAGACGGTTGCGTGAACTCGTGTGAACGCGACCGCTCCAAGCTTGCCCGGTGGCCTCGCCCCCTCCATTCGCATGCTGAGGGGGCGTCGCCGACCTCTACCGCCTACCCCGTGGAGAACTGGAGGCGAAGATGGAAGATCTGGAATTTCGACTGGCCGCCCACCGGGAAATCCTCGTCGGCATCCTCTCGGCCCTATCCCGCCGCCCGGACGTCTGGGAGGAAATCAAGCGCACACTCGATGAGGCGAGAATCGTCCAGGACCATGAAGAAGATCCGGGAATCGTCCCATCCGAGGCTTTTTCCAGACAGAACGCCATGACCTCAGAGATAACGTCGATATTACAGGATGCGGCCTTGCGGGCGGCACTTGACCCGGAAGGGATGCAGGCTCGCTGAGGCTCGCTCAGCGCCGAGTGGTTATGCTCCGCCGTCGGAGCGATTGCGGCAGACGGCGGGTACCTCGTAGCGGCGTGCGATTGCCGCTTGTACCTCGGACTGGAACCCGAGGATCTGCTGACGGATTTCGTCGTCCGAGAGTCCGAGGGTCGAAAGTTGCTGGGCAAGCTTGCGGCATTCGCTTTTCCAGTACTGGACGGCGGCACTTCCATGGACACGGTCGAGTTCGCGCGCGCAGCGAACGACGTCGCCGAGTCGCGCGGCGAGGGGAAACGCGAAAATCTCGCCGACCTCGCGCCCAGTCGTTCGTTCGTCCAAGTCGATCGCCATCGAATCACTCCTCATTCGCCTGGAGTCAGGTCTATGGGCAAGATGGTTAACGATTCCTTCGTCGGCTGACGGGACGCATCCTCCTGTGGCGAGGCGTGACGGTTCAGGCTCATCCGACCGGGAACAAATGGTCAGCATAAAAGTTTAAGAAGCGGACCCGCGCGGGAACAGTTCCCTCTCCGCAAGCCCTACGGATCCGTGCGGCTCCTGGTGCACATGATGGGCTCCGCCAGCCTGGCGGGGCCCATCGTCATTTGTGGGTAGCGCCACGCCTCGGGCAAGCAAACGCGCGAGGCCCTCGCCAGCGCCCTTCAGTCGCTGCATGTCTCACCCCATACCGGTAGAATTTGGCTTCTGGCCCTCAGCGGGGTGTGCGTAGAATGTGTCCCTGTGGATTCTTCGTTTCGCTCGCAATCGCCAGGAAGGCCTCTCGAGCCGCTGCGAGGAAGGCGGCGCGTGCCTCCTCAGGCTTCTTCTGGTGTTTCAGTGCGGCATTGCAGGCTCGTAATGCGGAGCTGTAATACTCACCCTGCCGTAGAGGCCATTCGCGTTGCAAGCACGTTCTGGCGTCAAGCGGACCGACAACACACCTGCGCCTGCCGTTCAGCAGGGTGACGATCACCGGCTCGCTCCACGGAAGCTCGTCCATCGCATTCGGTCCGCATGATTCCCCAGTTGGCTGTCAAGCAAGCTTTCACTGGCTGCGGATCGAGATGTGCGCCTCTTCGGCCGCCTTGATAAAAGCGCGCCGCGCCTTCTCGGTCTTGACCTTGCCGTCCAGGGCCTGGATGCATGTCCGCTTGGCGGCGGCAAAAGCACGCCCGTCCTTTTGCGGCCAGCGTAGCATCAGAAATTCGACGGCCTCACGTGTGCTCTTCACGGCGCGGTATCCGCCTGCTTCTCCGAGTTCCAACTCGACCGTTTTATCCCACCAGAAACAATGCATGGTTTTAGCCTCATACCCTGTGTAATTGCTGGCAAAACCCGCCGATAACTACTTTGGTTCCAGTGCGAGCGCCCCCGGTGGAGGCCTTCGGTTAGGCGGCAGGGCTGCCGCCTCTTGACGCGGAGCGAGACTTCGCTAATTAAAGGGGGCGCTCCCGCCCTCCAGACATCAGACCGCGGGAGGAACTTTGGTGCCGGGCCCCTCTGGCGAGAGTTTTACGGCGCTCTCGTGATGTCGGTACCGCCAGCAATCAAGCCGGCGGAATAGCTACCATGAAAATCAACCTCATGCTCGACGCATGTGCCCTTTCGGCTGTGCGTTTTTTCTGTGCAACGAATCTCTCGTCCGCTGCAGCAACCGCGCGCGCAGGGGAGGTTCGCCATGTTTGAGACTCACGCGAAAAAGGGTACGCTTTATTATTTCAAGTGGGCCTTCATCGTTACGGCCATCGGCCTTCTCCTGGGCGCCTGGCTCGGTTGGCAATCGACCGGTACTCTCAGCGGCATGGCAACAGTTTTCTTCATCTGTGCCGTGCTTGCGGTTCTCGAAATTTCACTCTCTTTCGACAACGCGATAGTCAACGCCAACAAGCTCAAGGACATGAGGCCGGAGTGGCAGCACCGGTTCCTGACCTGGGGCATCATCATTGCCGTTTTTGGCATGCGTATCATCTTCCCGCTGCTCATCGTCGTCATCGCGGCAAATATCGGGCCGATCGAGGCGATCGTCCTGGCGGCAGTGCGGCCCGAGGAATACGCCCGGATCATGCACGAGGCGCATCTGCCGATCGCGGCCTTTGGCGGGACGTTCCTGATGATGGTCGGGCTCGGCTACTTCTTCAACCACGAAAAGGATGTTCACTGGATCGTCTGGCTCGAGCGGAAGATGGCGCGGTTTGCGACGGTCAAGGGAATAGAAATTGCCTTCGCGCTGAGCCTTATCCTCGGATTTTCGTCTCTGCTCGAAGGCGAGCAGGCGACCGTCTTCGTCCATGCGGCGATTTACGGTCTGCTGACATTCCTGCTGGTAGAGATCGTCGGCGGTCTGCTCGACGCGTCGCAGCAGACCATGAGTGCTGCGGCCAAGGGCGGCTTCGGTGCATTCCTTTATCTGGAAGTGCTGGATGCCAGCTTCTCCTTCGACGGCGTCATCGGCGCGTTTGCGTTGACGCAGAACCTGTTCATCATCGCCATCGGTCTCGGTATCGGGGCGATGTATGTCCGCTCCATGACGATCATGCTGGTCGAAAAGGGCACGCTCAGTGCGTATCGCTACCTCGAGCACGGCGCATTCTATGCGATCCTGGTCCTGTCTGTGGTGATGTACTTCCAAACCCTGGTGCACATTCCGGAAGTCTTCACAGGCCTCGGCGGCGCCGGCCTCATCGGGCTCTCACTCTGGTCCTCGATCCGCTACAACAGGCGGCATGCGCAACAGGAGAATAGTAGCCGAGGTGCCCACGAGCATCTGCATGCCAAGGCATGATGCCAACCCTACCCCAGCAAATGAGCCCGGCGAACTCCGCCGGGCTCTTTGTCTCTGTTTGGACTTCCTAAATCTTATTTGATCTGCGTCAATGCTGGTCGGCGCGGTGCGGCTAGCCTCGAATACGGTTCAACCGGGAGGCTTTCATGTTCCGCAACATTCTCATCCCCACCGACGGCTCGCCGCTTGCCACGCTTGCCGTGGACGCCGGTATTACGTTCGCCAAGGAAACCGGTGCGAAGATCACCGTGTTTACCGTCATGGAGCCATTCCATCTCCTGTCGATCGACGCCGAGCAACTGGCAAGCACGCGCGAACAATACGAGGCGCTTTCGGAGGTACATGCCTCCGAGGTTCTGGCAGCTGCGCACGGCAAGGCCCAAGCGGCCGGCGTTTCCTGTGACACCGACCAGGCCCGCACCCATGACGTCTATCGCGCCATCATCAGGAAGGCAGACGATATCGACGCCGATCTCATCGTCATGGCTTCGCACGGGCGCGGCGGCGTCGGCGCGCTGGTCGTCGGCAGTGTTGCCGCAAAGGTTCTGACGCATTCGACGATCCCCGTGCTCATCTACCGCAAGAAATAATAGACGCCGGGCAGAAGAGCGGTTTGCGGTATCGGCATGTCTAATGGGGATACCGCTTCGTCCTTTCCTGAAAGAGCCTCGGGCGACCGGTGCTGCTGCCGGGGAGGATTGTCATGCCGCCGCCGGAAAAGGGCCAAAGTTTCGCGCGATTCCGAGATCGACTTGAAGGAAGCATCGATGCTTACCGACCGGAAAAAAGCGGAGGAAGGCCTTTGGACGCCAGCCGAAACGACTTTGCGTTGATTACAGTCATGCGTCGCTATTTCGAGGCGAAGGACGTGGCGAACGCTCTGAAGGAGCGCCTGGAAGCCGCCCGAAAGGAGGCCGGTGACGAGATCGGCCGCTTCTACGACCCACGAAGGAATGCCCTTCACGCCGAAGATATCCTCGAGTGGCACCGGCTCCGCAAGGAGATGGATGAGTTGATGAGCCTCGCCACACGCTGGGGCAGGGGCGGCAATATTGAGGACGTCGCGGACGTCGCGGATGTCGCCGCGGTCGACGCGGTTGGTTTCCTTGGGACCCACGCCGCGGCTGACTAGCGCATCGCACCGATTTCGGAGAGCCCGCGCAGAATCGACGGCTCACGCCTCCGCCATGCGTCCTGACGGACACACGGCGCTGTAGTTCCCGAAAGAGTCACCGGCGCAAGGCTGCCCGAACGTCCTCGACCACCGGCAAGCTGGCGATGGCCACCAGTGGAACCGCGAGGAAGAGTGCCGCGGCGACGCCACATGCGTCGAAGACGATCGCGCCACAAACCCCACCCACGAGAAAGAGCGCAATCAGCGACGCCAAAAGCCGCAGCTTGTTGCGATCGGCGCGCACGGGCACCCTGTCGTTACCCGTTTGGCTGCGGTTCCAGTAGAGAAGTTTGCCGATTTCGATGCCGGCATCGGTGACGAGGCCGGTTACGTGTGTCGTTCGGATCCGGGCTCCGGAGAGTTTCGTGATGATGGCGTTCTGGAGACCCATGATGAAGCAGAGCAGCATCACGGTCGCCGGCACCGCGACCTCTTCGCGCAATTCGATGAGGGCGCCGATTGCCGCGAAGCCAGCGAGCAGTAGCGCTTCGACCAGCAGGGGGAGCGCGTATTCCGCCAGCAATTCAAGGCGCCGCCCCCAATTGATGAGGATAGCCGACGTGGCCGCGCCGGCAACAAAAGAGAAAAGTGCGCCAAGGCAGGCGGCAACCAGCGCGACATTGCCGAGCGCGATGTTGTCGGCGATCGCTGAGACGATGCCCGACATGTGCGACGTATACTGATGGACGGCCATGAACCCCCCAGCATTCGCAGCACCCGCGACAAATGTGAGATAAAAGGCAAGGTGCCGGTCGGTCGCTTCGCTGCGCTCCTTCGATGTGAGATTCGTCAGATATTGTTTCATGGGGCGATCGGTGACGTCCGGAAGTAACAGAGTGGCAAGGGAAAATATTGTACGGGTCAAAGGGCGCCCCGCTGTTCACCGTGTATTCGGCATGATTGTAATAATTTCGCAACCGCCGACGGCAAAGCTCTGCGAAAAAACTGCGGGCCTGACGGAGGGGACAGTCAAGGTGGGAGTTGAAGCGGCTTCCGGTAGGTAACGGCTGAAATTTCAAATTGACCAATGTTTCCCGGGGAACAACTCTTCCTTGCGGCGCTTGAAAAGGATAAGCGGTGAAGATTCGAGCAGTGAGACACGAAAACATGGAAGAACACTCCTACTCTCAGTCGCCCCGGTACCGAAGCCCTCCCGCAAGCGCCATGCATGTCGACGGGGAGACGTCAACCTGTGCCTGAACTTTCGAGAACATCGAACGGGCGGAACATCGACCCCGCTTCCGCGCTGCGCGATTGCCGGACCGCCTTCATCGGCGTGGGGATCGCCAGCGCGCTCGTCAATATTCTCTATCTCACCGGCTCGTTCTTCATGCTGGAGGTTTACGACCGGGTCCTGCCGAGCCGCAGCATTCCGTCGCTGGTTGCGCTGAGCCTGCTTGCCTTGCTGCTCTATGCCTTCCAGGGGGCTTTCGAACTGATCCGCGGCCGCATGCTGGTGCGCATTGCCGGCGCGCTCGACGAGAGCCTCAGCGGACGCATCTACCGGGCGCTCGTGAAGGCACCGCTGAAGCTGCGGATGCAGGGCGACGGCCTTCAGGCGCTCCGCGATTTCGATCAGGTTCGGTCATTCCTGTCGGGTGCCGGGCCGACGGCGCTGTTCGATCTGCCCTGGCTGCCATTCTACGTGGCCATCTGCTTTCTGTTCCACCCGGTCATCGGCTTCGTCGCGATCGGCGGCGGACTGGTGCTGTCGCTCCTGACCTATCTCACCAATCGCAACACCCAGGCGCCTGCCAGGAAGGCATCGGAAGCGGGAGGCCAGCGCAATGCCTTCGCCCAGGCCTCACAGCGCAATGCGGAGGTGGTCCAGGCAATGGGCATGACCGGACGCCTGACGCGCCTTTGGGAAAGCCGCAATGCGGAGTTTCGTGATCAGAACAGGCGCACGTCAGACATCGGCAATGGCTACGGTGCCCTATCGAAGGTCTTTCGCATGGCTTTGCAATCCGGCGTGCTTGCGGCAGGCGCAGTCCTCGTCATCGAAGGCGAGGCTTCGCCGGGGATCATCATCGCCGGTTCAATCCTGACGGCGCGGGCGCTTGCCCCGGTCGAACTCGCGATCGGCAATTGGCGCGGCTTCGTTTCGGCGCGTCAGAGCTGGCAGCGCCTCAAGGAGCTGCTCAAGGTTCTCCCGGAAGCCGAGTCGCCTCTGGCGCTGCCGAGTCCCCGCGAAAGTTTAAGCGTCGAAGGACTGGCGAGCGGGCCGCCGGCAGCGCAGCGGCTGATCTTCGCGGACATCAGTTTCACCGTGAGAGCCGGGAGCGCGCTCGGCGTCATTGGCCCAAGCGGTTCCGGCAAGTCGTCGCTGGCGCGCGCGCTCATCGGTGTCTGGCCTGCCTATCGCGGTTCGGTGCGCCTTGATGGCGCGGCGCTCGACCAATGGGACAGCGACGCGCTCGGCAGTCATATCGGCTACCTGCCGCAGGATGTCGAGCTTTTCGCCGGAACGGTGGCGCAGAATATCTCCCGCTTTGCCGGGGACGCGACGCCGGAAGCGGTCGTCGCTGCCGCCAAGGCGGCTCAAGTCAACGATCTGATCCTCCGCCTCCCGAGCGGCTACGACACAGAGATCGGAGAGGGTGGTGCTGCCCTCTCGGCTGGCCAGCGCCAGCGTGTCGCACTTGCGCGAGCCCTTTACGGCGATCCATTCCTCGTTGTCCTGGACGAGCCGAACTCGAACCTCGACGCCGAAGGCGAGCAGGCCTTGAGCGAAGCGATCATGAATGTGCGCGCTCGCGGCGGCATCGTCGTCGTTATTGCCCATAGGCCGAGTGCGCTCGCCAGTGCCGACCTCGTCTTGATGATGAATGAGGGACGCATGCAGGCTTTCGGCCCGAAGGAAGAGGTGTTGAACAAAGTGCTTCGGCCGCAGCCCGTGAGAGCGCCGGCTCTGACGATCGGAGCGGAGGGGCAGGAGGCGGCACAATGACCGAGAGCAGCAAACAAGAGCCAAGCGCTCGGCGTTCGCTCGGCCGCCACATGATGGGCGTCTCAGTGCTCGCCTTGGCCCTCGTGGCCGGAGTCGGCGGTTGGGCCGCGACGACGGAGCTGTCGAGCGCGATCGTCGCCGGCGGAGTCGTCGTGGTGGATGACAACGTCAAGAAGGTCCAGCACCTGACCGGCGGCATCGTCGGCGAACTCAAGGTCAAGGAGGGTGACCGGGTCGAAGCAGGCCAGGTTCTGATCCGGCTCGACGGCACCACCGTCCGTGCCAACCTCGCGATCGTCGAAAGCACGCTGGCCCAGCTTTATGCCCGAAGGGCGCGGCTTCAAGCAGAGCGGATCGGCGCGCCCGCCTTGGAGATCGATGAAAATCTCGCGAGTTTTGTTTCCGGCACCGCCGCGGCGAAACTCATTGACGGTGAAAAGAAGCTTTTTGCGAACCGCCGCTCCGCGCTCACCGGGATGAAGAGCCAGCTCGCATCGAGAAAGGCCCAGCTTGCCGACGAGATCGAAGGTCTTACGGTGCAGTTGAAGGCGATCAAGGATGCGCTGACGCTGATCGATCAGGAACTGGCGGGCGTCAATTCCCTCTATGGGCGGGGCCTGGTTCCGATGCAGCGCCTAACGACCTTGAAACGGCAGCGGGCGGAACTCGAGGGCGATCGCGGAAGGCATATTGCCGCCCGTGCACAGGCGCGCGGCAAATCCAGCGAAATCGATCTGCAAATCCTGCAGCTCGACGAAGACCGGCGCTCCGAGGTCTCCAAGGAGCTCACCGATGTCGAGGCGAAGATCGCCGAATATGAGGAGCGTCGCACCGCCACGACCGACCAATTGCGCCGGCTCGACATCACCGCGCCATTGTCCGGCCGCGTCTACCAGCTCGCTATCCATACGGTGAACGGCGTCATCAATCCCGGCGAGACCTTGATGCTGGTCGTTCCTGAGGCGGATGACCTGACCGTGGAAGCGAGGGTTGCCCCACACGACATCGACCAGATCCATGTCGGCCAGCCCGTCGAGATCCGTTTTAGCGCTTTCAACCAGCGCACCACGCCCGAAGTCGAGGCGGAGGTGGTGACCGTTGCGCCCGACCTCGTCACCGATGAACGCAGCGGCACCAGCTATTATCCGTTGCGCATCCGACCGAAGCCGGAAAGCCTTGCCAAGCTTACCGGCCTCTCGCTCTATCCAGGGATGCCCGCGGAGGTTTTCATCAAGATCGCTGACCGTACGGTCATTTCCTATCTGGCGAAGCCGCTGACCGATCAGATGCGCCACGCGTTTCGGGAAGACTGAGACCCTGGTTCGCCGCCACTCTGGCACTCCGGGCCGCGATCGCCGCTGCCGGAAGCTCCTGTTCGGAGGCGTCTTGATGCCGTTACGCGCAGAATCCTGCCAGATTTGGGGTGCCGAGCCACTTTCGTGATTGGACTTCGAGGCCAGTTGGAGTCACGCTTGGTAGGCCTATGAGGCAGAAGGGGGACCAACTATCGTCAGTGTAGGAGGTCACAATGAAGCACCATGCAATCGACGAACTGCAGATCGTCGCTGAGGTAAAACAGGACTTTCCGCGCCGCGCTTTGACGCGCAGCGAGCGCCTGGAACGGTGGGCGGAGCTCCTGGAACGGAATCCTCAGAGGCGGCTTTCGACGTTGCACGAAACCGAGTATCAGCCGGCGCGCGTACGCGCGACCATGCGCGGTGACGGCACGCCGATCTCCGTCGCATTCGAGGATCCGGTCCTTCGGACGGCCGGGCTGGAGAATGACAGCTACGGTGAGGCGAAGCGGTTCTTCGAGCTGAGCGACGAGCAATTGCACAAGGTCATCTGCTACTGCCATTTCGGTGCGACAGTCAGCGCATCGACGGCAGCGCGTCACATCCGTGCGATGCTTGTCGAGAAGCAGCCGGGCTTGTTTGCTCGCCTGCGCCAGATTTTCCTCGGCTAAAGGCAGGCGGACATATAGGAGAGTGCTCGAAGCGGTGAGGCAGCCCGCGAGGGATCGTCGCAAGCGATTCCTCCGAGCTACCCTCCCGCTGCGTGGCGGTTCGCGCGAGAACCGCCAGGGCGTTGCGCCCGGTAGGGTCGTGGGATCGGCTCTGACCTCGCAGCGGAGCTTTGATACTCTGCCGGTGCGTTAGCGGGGGAGGCACTTCGTCGCTACAGCGCCCTGTGTCCTTCGACGCAGGTGGTTGCGGTGGCGGCGAAGTGCGGCGCGCTGAGGGGCGGGCCAACTTCGCCGATTCGGCGAGCTCTGATATCGTTGCATGTCGGTGCATGCCGATTTCAACTATTGCGTCGACCTTTGCGACCGACAAACTTCGTAGGCGCAGAGGGGTCATCCGTTCAGGTAGCCGCGCGCCCGATCTGGCGCGCGGCGGCTCGTCTGCCCCCTGGCACGTTACTGCTCGCCAGCGGGCGGCGCCTTGGTGCATAGCCTGACATCGAAATCGGGTTGATTTCGATAGCCGGCCGCACGATTTTCATGTCATGTGGAACTGCGGAGGCTAGTGTGATGCGGCAGGCAGTGCACCCTTACCATATCTTCGGAACCGCAGCCGGTTTCTGCGGCATCGCCTGGAGCAACTCCGGGATCACGCGTTTCCAACTGCCGACAAAGAGCGCGGATGCGACGGAACGGCTGTTGCGGCGGCGCCTTACATACGCTGAACCGGAGATCCCCCCGCCTCGAGTGGAGGAGGTAATCGCAGCCGTGCGCCGCTATTTCGAGGGCAATGAAACGGATTTCTCCGCATTTGAGCTCGACCTCGCCGGGCAGGACACCTTCTTCAGGCAGGTCTATGCCGCTGCTCGAAAAGTCCCTTGGGGGCACACGACCACCTACGGCGCGCTCGCAAAGAGCCTCGGCGCCGGCCCGGAAGCCGCACGCGACGTCGGCCAGGCGATGGCCAGGAATCCGGTCGCACTGATCATCCCCTGCCACCGCGTGCTTGCCGCCGGAGGCAAGATCGGCGGCTTCTCAGCCCCGGGCGGCTCGTCTACCAAGCTGCGCATGCTCGAAATGGAAGGCGTTTGCATCGGACCGCCGGAGCCTGCCCAGCAATCCTTGGCTTTTTGAAGCTACGCAAAAGGTGCAGTAGCCGGAGGGCGCAATGCAATCTGAAGGACTGTTGATTTCGACCAGCGACGGCGAGCGGGCATGGCCGGCCCGTCAGCGGAAACTGCTCGGCTGGCTGGTGAACGAAACACGCGGCGAACGCTTCATCGACAATATCCTCGTCGAGATGTGCGAGAAGCTGTCGCGGGAGGGTGTACCGGTTGCTCGCGCCACGCTCCATTTCCGGATTCACCATCCGCAATGGATCGGCGCGCGTATCCTTTGGCGAAAGGGCCTGTCGGAAGCTGAGATCGATACCTACGAACACGGCACCGAAGAATCGTCGCAATATTTGAACAGCCCCCTCTACGAGATCTATAATGGAGCACCCGAGGTGCGGTGCCATCTCGACAATGCCTCCGCCGACGGCCCCGACTATCCGCTCTACGACGATCTCAGGGCTGAGGGGCTCACCGATTACATCGCCTGGCCGCTCGAACACACGCTCGGCAAAAGGCACGTCGTTACATTCTCCAGTGACAGGCCTGGCGGTTTCGGCGATGACGATGTCGAGCTTCTTGCGGATCTGCTGCCCACGCTTGCACTTGTGAGCGAGATAAGGCTGAAGAACCGACTCGCCCGAACGCTTCTCGAAACCTATGTCGGGCCGCATGCAAGCGAACAGATCCTGGCAGGCGCGACGAAGCGCGGTACCGGGGTGACGGTGGGCGCCGCCATCCTGATCTGCGACCTTCGCGACTTCACGCGGCTATCGGACCTATGGCCCCGCGATGACGTGATCGAACTGTTGAACGGCTATTTCGATGCGATGTCGGAGCCGATCGAGCGGCATGGTGGGGAAATACTGAAGTTCATGGGCGACGGGCTTCTGGCGATCTTCCCCCTCAGCGATCCGTGTGCCTGCAACAATCTGCTCGGTGCCATCGCAGAAGCGCAGACCGCGCTCGCCAAGCTCAATGAGGAGAACCTCCGCAGGGGCCACGGTCCGCTCGGCTACGGAATCGGCGTTCATGTCGGTGACGTGATGTACGGCAACATCGGTTCGCGCAAACGACTCGATTTCACCGTCATAGGGCCGGCCGTCAATATCGCCTCACGGCTTGAAAGCCTTACCAAGGAACTCAAGCGTCCCGTGCTGCTTTCGCGAGCCTTCGTGGAAAAGGCGGGATGCGCCGCACAACTGGAAAGGCTTGGCTTCTATCCCTTGAGAGGGCTTGAGGAGCCGATCGAGATATTTTCTTTCTCCGGCAGAAAGTAGCAGCGTCGCCGCTTCGGTGAACACTTGCGAGGAGCGGTGGCATTATAGCGCGCGCCCGCCAGTTAGGATGCGCAAAGGTGCGAATTGTCCGAATCCCGGTTCCGGTCTTCGGGCCGATTCCGCAGTTCGGATTGCGCATCTTTCCCTTTCGTTTTTCAAAACCGCTTTACATCCTCGGCGCCGTTTGATTTGTCAGCTGCAGTCATTCGTCACGATTGCCGGAGGAGCAGAATGAAATTGTTGCGTTATGGGCCCGAGGGGCTGGAGAAGCCGGGCGTCCTGGACGCTGACGGCCGGATTCGCGATCTCTCCGGCGTGATCGCCGATATTGCGGGCCCTGCAATCGCCGACTTCGCCTGGGCGCGCGGTCTCGACATCGATAGCCTGCCGGTGGTCGATGGTTCGCCGCGGCTCGGCGCCTGCGTCGCCGGCACCGGCAAGTTCATCTGCATCGGCCTCAACTATGCGGATCACGCCGCCGAATCCGGTCTCGAGGTTCCTCCGGAACCGGTAATATTCATGAAGGCAACCTCGGCCATCACCGGCCCGAACGACGATGTCATCATTCCACGCGGCTCGGTCGCCACCGACTGGGAGGTCGAACTTGGCGTGGTAATCGGAAAGAAGGCGAAATACGTGACGCAGGCGGAAGCGATGGATCATGTCGCCGGCTACTGCGTCATCAACGATGTCTCCGAGCGCGACTTCCAGACGAAGCGCTCCGGCCAGTGGACCAAGGGGAAGTCCTGCGATTCCTTCGGACCGATCGGGCCGTGGCTCGTTACGCGCGACGAAATCGGCAATCCGCAGAGCCTGAGGATGTGGCTGGCGGTCAATGGCGCGACCAAGCAGAACGGCACAACCGAGACCATGGTCTATGGCGTCTCCTATCTCGTCAGCTATCTTTCGCAGTTCATGACGTTGCACCCCGGCGACGTCATCTCAACCGGCACGCCGCCCGGCGTCGGTCTTGGTTTCAAGCCGCCGCAATATCTCAAGGCCGGCGACGTGATCGAACTCGGCATCGAAGGGCTCGGAACGCAGAAGCAGGTAGTGGTCGCGGACTGATCGTCGCGGGTGGGGATTGCCGCACCCCACCCCCTCCTCACAAGGGCGAGTGGCTTCCCGGGCGTTGCCCTTTTTTCGCCTAACCTTTAAGCCGCCCCTGTCGTTTTAGCTGCTGTTCCCGGAAGAAGATGAACAGCCCGGAGGCGACGATGAGGCCGGCGCCCAGTACCATCGACAGGCGAGGCACATCGCCGAAGATCAGCCAGCCGAAGATAATTGCCCAAAACAGCAGCGTATATTGGAGAGGCGCGACCGTCGCCGCGTCGGCGTATTTCAGGGCGCGATTGACGAGCACGTGGGCGATCATCGCAACGACGCCGAGAAGCGCGAGCAGCGCCGTGTCGAGCGGCTTGAGCGGCGTCCAGTCGAAAGGCGCCCAAAAGAGGCCCGCAAGCGCGGCGCCGACGATCTGCCAGAAAGCGAGCGTCGTATCGGGCGTGCCGCGCAAGGAGCGTCCGGAAACCATCATGAAGGCGAAAAACATGCTGCCGAGAATGGAGATCAGCGCAGGCAGCGTGAACGCCTGCGACGAGGGCTCGAGCGCGATGACGACTCCGACGAAGCCGATGGCGATTGCCGTCCACCGCCGCCAGCCGACATGCTCCTTGAGCACCAGCGGTGAGACTGCCGCGACATAGATCGGCGCGGCCAGCCAATAGGTCATGACGTCGGCCAGCGGCAGGGTGACGACGGCAAAATAGAAGGCGAAGACCTCCGCCGTCGAGGCGGTGACCCGGGCAATCTGGAGCCCTGGCCGCTCGACGGCGACGAGCCCCTTCAGGCCGCTCAGCCACAGGAAAGGGGCGAGTATCAGGCCCGCGGCAATGCTGCGGATCAAGACCACCTGGCCCACCGAATAGGTGGCCACCAGCCATTTGCCCATCACGTCGTTCAGCGAGAACATCAGCATGCCGATCAGCATGATGAGAACGCCGGAGCGTGCGGCAGCAGATGCGTGCGAAGCGGAAACGGGTGCGGTGCCGACGGCCATGGCTGGGTCCTCGTGAGCTCCTGCCATTGGCACATTCCGGCGCTGTGATCCATGCATCGTTTTTGATCAATTCATCAGCGTCGCAAATGAAAGCCCTGTGGACGGGCTCATACGCGCTCACCGCCTTGGCTTGGTGGTTTTGCGGCCATGTCGCTGCCGCAGGCCTTCAGAAGAATGCGGCCGGGCGCGTGATCGGTCTTGAGCATCTGTTCATCAAGCCTATGTGATGCGTTGCTGGCATTCCTTGAGGGAGATCCAAGCTGGGGCGCCGTGGATCACCCTCTCGGGAGCCGTGCCGGCCATTGGGGCAATACTCAATGGCAATCGACCCGTCCGCTCGTTTCACTTGGTCCACATGAAAGGAGACCGGCGATGACCTTTAGTTTGATCAGCCCTGCATTCGCAGATGGCCAGCCCATTCCCAAAAAGCACACGCGCTTCGACGAAAACCTTTTCCCGCCCCTGAAATGGACGGGGACGCCGACGGGTACCCAGAGCTTCGCCCTGCTCGTCGAGGACCCGGACGCGGTAAGCGGGCTTTTTCGCCATTGCGCCATTATCAACATTCCCGGCGACCGGACCGAACTTCCGCAATCGGTCGACACCGGGCCCGAGCACGCCATCAAGTTCATCAAGAACGATTTCGGCAACGCGCGCTATGACGGCCCGCAGCCTCCGCCGGGAACCGGCGTTCACCACTACAGGTTCAGGTTGGCGGCGCTCGATGTCGGCAATCTCTCCATCCCGGAGGAGGTCGGGGCTGCGGAAGCCTGGAAGCGGGCGAGCAAGCATCTGGTCGAGGAAGCCGTGCTCGTCGGCACCTATGAGCGCTGACGCGCCTGCAGAAGCCGATTTTCAAGACTGCATGGAACCAACACAACCAGGCTGCGGTTTCCTTGGCCATTTCACTTGAACAAGGCATGCTCCCGCGTGTGAGGTCAAGGTGAATGGTACGACCCAGGAGTGGACGATGGCGCCGCTTGTCCAGGGAAAACGAGGCGGTCCACGACGCCCGAGCGAAGGAGGGACGCGGGCCGGCAATGGATTTGAACTGCCGGTCAGCACGGCGCCGATGGAGGCGCGCAGCGCTGCGGAGCTTCCAACCGACGGCGGTTGGCAGTACGAGCCCAAGTGGGACGGCTTCCGCTGCCTGGCCTTCAAATCCGGGGAGGAAGTCGATCTCCGTGCGAAATCCGGCAAGCCGCTTAGCCGCTTCTTTCCGGAGATCGTCGCCTTGCTGCGACAATTGCCGGCCCCACAATTCGTCGTCGACGGTGAACTGGTCATCGAGGTCGATGGGCGTCTTTCCTTCGACGCGCTGCAGATGCGGCTGCATCCGGCGGCGAGCCGCGTCGAGAAATTGTCACGAGAGACGCCCGCCCATTTCATACTCTTCGACATGCTTGTTGGGGTGGATGGCACGAACCTGACTGAGAAGTCTCTCCTCGAACGGAGAGGCGCCCTCGAGGCCTTCGTCGCTGCAAACGCGGTCGCGCGGCTCGAGCTCTCACCCTACACGCTCGACCGGCATGAGGCCGAGCGCTGGCTTGCCTCCTCTGCGGGCGCCACCGACGGTGTCGTCGCCAAGCGCCGAGCGGGCCCCTATGAATGCGGCGAACGGGCGATGATAAAGGTCAAGCGGCTGAAGACGGCCGATTGCGTCGTCGGTGGCTTCCGTTACGAAAGCAACAGCAGCGAAGTCGGCTCGCTCTTGCTCGGCCTCTACGACGAGGACGGCATGCTGAACCATGTGGGCTTCACGGCGACCATTTCGGACAAGGAGCGGCCGGCATTGACGCGCCGGCTCGAGGCGATGCGGGAGCCGCCAGGCTTCACGGGCAAAGCGCCCGGCGGGCCCAGCCGCTGGAGCAGCGAACGGAGCGGCGAGTGGGAGCCGGTCCGCCCGGAACTCGTCGTCGAGGTCAGATTCGATCACGTCAGCAGCCGACGCTTTCGTCACGGTACCAAGCTGATGCGCTGGCGACCGGACAAGGATCCGCGCCAATGCACCTACGCTCAGATAGAGCCTCATTGAGGCTCGTCCGCTGCATGGGTCGGAAACTTCCGGCTGAGATGGGGCGAATTCATGAGGCCGAAGCGCCATGGGTGCTCCACTGCCTTGGAGATGCCGATGCGAGTCCCGGCAGCGAGCGATGGTCGCTCCATCGGCAATCGCAATTGAAACGGCTCCTTCCCGAGCGGCAGACCATCATGCTCTTTGTGGATCGCCAGCGCCTGGCCGACCCGCCCCGGGCCGGAGCACAACAGCCGTTCGCGGGAGACGCCCCGTCTTTCGCGCATCGTCCCGATGCCCCATCGCGGCTCGATCGCACGGATGAGGACCGCACTCCCGGGCAGGCAGACGAAGTTCAGACACCAGTGTAGGCCATAGGATAGGTACACGTAGACATGCGCCGGCGGACCGAACATGGCGCGGTTGCGATTTGTGGCGCCGGCAAAACTGTGCGACGCCGCGTCGTCCGGCAGATAGGCTTCCGTTTCGACGATCGAGCCGCCGACGCCAGCGACCGTGAACTCGGCACCGATAAGATCGGCGGCGACAGCGACGGCATCGCGTGAGAAGAAGCTTTCGTCCCAATCCAAACGACCAGATCCTTCTGCCTAAATCGGCTCCCTGCATGTCTCCTTAGATCGATCTCGGTTTAAGACAATTCAACGTGCTACAGCGACCTTTGCGTGTCTGATAAGACGCGCGGCGCTGTAATAGCCGCATCCGCGGTTCCCGCCAACGTTGCGGCGATATTTCACACCGCAGCCATGGAGAACTTTCGGCCAATATCCGAAAGATGTAGTGTGTGGCATGCGGGGAGAAAGGGCCTAATTTGATGGCGCAGAGATCGGGCAATGCGGATCTGCCGCTGCATGGCGGGCGGGTGCCGAGATGGCTTGGCGACCGCATGACGAGGCTCGGCGCTCTTATTGGCGAGGCGATCGTTCATCACTACGGGCGCGACGAGTTCCTGCGACGGCTTGCTCACCCGTTCTGGTTTCAATCCTTCGGTGCGGTGATGGGGATGGACTGGCATTCCTCAGGCATCACCACCAGTGTGATCGGTGCGTTGAAGCGCGGCCTGACGCCGCGCGCGGGCGAACTCGGCATTCACGTTTGCGGTGGCCGCGGTCAGCATTCCCGCAAAACGCCAGGCGAACTCCTCGCGATTGGCGATCGCATCGGTTTCGACGGCGGCACGCTCGCGGAGGCGAGCCGCCTCGTCGCCAAGGTCGACAGCGCCGCCGTGCAGGACGGCTTCGACCTCTATCTCCATGGCTTCATCGTCACCGACGACGCCAAATGGGTCGTCGTCCAGCAGGGCATGAACGGTGACCGGCGGCAAGCGCGCCGCTATCACTGGCTGTCGGAAGGGCTGGAGAGCTTCGTCGATTCGCCGCATGCGGCGATCGAGGGCCGAGAGCAGGGCGCAATCATCAACCTGGCGGACCGACGCGCCGCCGCCTCCCGGGCTGGCCAGCTCGATCTATTGACTTCGCTGGGGCCCGACCGGCTCATTCGCGAGGTGGCAACGATCGAATCGATGGGGGCCGCCCGAACGGCCGAAGCACAGCCGATGTTGCCGCATCTCGTCATGCCATCACATCACGATGTGCGCGAAAGCGACGTCAATCTCAGGCGCCTTCATGGCAACCTCGCCGCTGCAGCCGAGCGCGGCCCGCAGGATTTCGAGGATTTGCTTTTGGTTCCCGGCGTTGGCGCGCGCACGATCAAGGCGCTGGCCATGGTTGCCGAGGTCGTCCATGGCGCACCGTGTCGCTTCTCCGACCCTGCCCGGTTTTCGCTCGCCCACGGCGGCAAGGACCGACATCCCTTTCCGGTGCCGCTCAAGGTCTATGACGAAACCATCAATGTGATGAAATCAGCAGTGCGGAAGGGCAGGCTCGGACGGGATGAAGAGCTCGCCGCCCTGAAGCGGCTCGATGACCAGTCACGGCGGCTTGAACGCTATGCCACCGGGCCGGACCTCAAGGAAATCGTCGCCGGAGAATTCAGGGATTCAGCACGCTTCGGCGGGCGCAGCGTGTTCGGCTGGGAAGTGAGCCTCGGAGCGGAAGAAGGGCACCGCACCATCGCCGATCCCGGCAGTGGCGACAGCAGGAGTAATCGCCGCAATGGGACAGACTGACGAGGCAAACGGCTATCCCGCGGACAGCAGGCGCTCGATCTCCGCGAGGCGGGCGTTCAGACGCTGGATCTCGCCTCTCTTCGCAGTGACGAAATCCGAAGCGAGCCGGGCGCCTGGTACTGTTCCGCTGTGGGCGTTCGGCTCGGCCGCGATCGCATCGATTTCGACCTCGAGGGCGGCGACGCTCCGGCGCAAATCTTCGAGCTGGGCATCGACCGCGCTGGCGCCTTCGTTTGGATCGAAGGTGCGCGCCGTGACCGATGATGGCGCTTTTGCATACCTGTTCATGACGGGACTCCCAAGGAGGCTGTAACTTCGGTTGGCGACACTTGTTCCCACCGCGGAACTTCCTTTTGGACTGCCCGTTTTGCGGTGAAAGCATGGAGGATCTGATGCATACGGAGGAATGCCTGCAGCTCCATTTCGATCTGTTGAGTGGCAGGGCACTGCTTGCCTACGGCGACAAGGAATACGTGTTGCCGGGTATCTATCGCACGAAGGAGACGGCACAGAGCGCAGCTCAGAAGTTCGCCTGGGAAGAGCTTGGCTGGAAACGTCGAGCGCCGGAAATCCGGGGAGCCTCCGAAGTTCCTGTTTGGCTACGCTGACTACTGCCTGTCTCTTTAGACCGAGCCCGGTTCGAGCAAGGACATGCAGCAATCCAAAGTGCTACAGCCGACTTTGCGCGTCTGATAAGACGCGCGGCGCTGTACCGTAAATCGCGCATTCGCAGAAGCGGTCGGCGGAAGCGTCGACCGCTGCACATCGAGCGTTTTTCGTTCGGCACTGTCCAGGTTGACGCCGCGAAAGGATTCCTGTCGAAAACCAAGGTGAGCGGTGCTTTAACGGAGCATTCCATGACTTACAAGCTCTACTACTGGGACGGGATACCGGGGAGGGGAGAGTTCGTACGCCTTGCGCTCGAGGAGGCAGGCGCCCCCTATGTCGAGGTTGCCCGGCGGCCCGGAGGCACCGCGGAAATGCTGAAGCTGATGAGCGACACCGGAGCCGGTACCATCCCTTTCGCGCCGCCGTTCCTGATCGATGGTGATCTCACCATTCCGCACGTCGCGAACATCCTGTTCTATCTCGGCCCGAAACTCGGACTTGTCCCGGAAGACGAAGGCACGCGCCATGTCGCAAACGGCTTGCAACTGACGATCACCGATTTCGTCACCGAAATCCACGATACGCACCATCCCGTCGGCGTGTCGCTCTACTATGAAGAGCAGAAACAGGAAGCGCTGAAGCGGTCGGCCGATTTTCTCGCGGAGCGACTGCCGAAATTCCTTGGCTATTTCGAACGCGTCCTCAACCAGAACCCGACGGGGCGGGGACATGTCGTCGGCAAGGCGCTGAGCTACGTAGACCTGTCGCTCTTTCATATTGTCGAGGGTCTTCGCTATGCTTTCCCGAATGCCATGCGTGCCATTGAGGGAAGCGTCCCGAACTTGCTCGCACTCCACGATCTGGTTGCGGCTCGCCCGCGCATCCGCAACTATCTCCTCTCCGAGCGTCGGCTCGCCTTCAATGCCTCCGACATCTTCCGCCACTATCCGGAACTTGACCGACAGGATTGAAGCGCACTTCCACCCACGTCCGGGCCGCGCCGCTCGTTGAGACTTGGCAAGCCGGCAAGCGAAGGAACAAACCTGCCTGCATGCCGTTACTGCTTCGCAATGTAGGGCTTCAACGGTGAGGTAAACACATGGAAAATGACGAGGAAGAACTGATCAGGCGTCGGGCCTACGCGATCTGGGAGCTGGAAGGCCGTCCGGACGGCCAGGATCTCAGGCATTGGGAACAGGCATCTCAAGAAAGCCGGAGCTCGGCGCCGAATGGTGATAATCTCGGTCGCGCAGGCGCGCGCCAAACCCCGCCGCAGCCTCGGCGCAAGTCGACGAGGAACGGAGCGCGCGGGCAATAGCGTCTGCGAGGCACCCGAGGGATGCCGGCCGTCACGCTCTCGAGGACAGCCGGCATTCTGCTGAAAGAGCGCGGAGGTGAGCTGGGCTCTCGCTCCTGCCTTGCTCAGGCGCATCGGGAGAGCGACAATGCATCAGATGGAAGACAGTGGCGGAAGTTCCACCAATCCCGCGCCGGGCCAGCCCACAGGGGACTATGGCGCCATGGATCAGGAGACCGGTCCTCATCGACAAACAGCGGCGGGGCCTGCTGACGTCCCAGGTCACGACGCCGCTGGCGGCGAGACCTGGAACAGGGTGCTTGGTGACAACACCAGCGCCGGAATGGTGCGGCTACTTGGGGCAGTCGCGCTCTTCATCCTGGTCGGCGCATCATTGTTCTGGCTTGCCGACTGACGCGGGCGTCGCGGCGCAGTCTTACTGCTGCGCCGGCGCGGGGTTCTGAAGCTTCTCCTGGACCTTCTTGGCAAGCGCCGGATCGTTCTGGGCGGCAGTCAGAATGGTCGTGTACTCCTGCACCGAGATGGGGGAGGCTTCCACCGCCTTGACCATTTGCTGGCTGGCTTCGGTCTGCAGCTTCTCCTTTGCAGCCGCGTCCGAGGTGGCCCCGATCTTTGTGGAATACTCCTGCCTGACCTTGTCGACCTCAAGATAGGCTACCGCGAAGGCCTCGAGTTTCTCGTCGCTGATGGGAGCTGTCTGTGTCCCCGTCTGCCCTTGCGCCGGCTGTGCTTCCTGTGCCTGGGCTACTTCCAGGGCGGACGCCGGGCTGACGATCATCAAGCTGAAGACTGCAGCGGTCAACGATGCAACGGATGTGTAACGAGCGATCATTTTCATTCCTCTCTGACGTGCATGACGTGATCGGCAGCAAAACCGCCTGCTCAATCGTTCCGACTCGAGCCGAGACGGAGCGAAGCCCGACCATGGGGGCCCCAAAAGGGCTCGATGGGGCGGCAGCGGGGTTTTTTGCTGACCATTGCGCGGCAGCTTTGTGGCCCCGACACTACAGGGCCGTGCGTTCTGCCGTGCGTTCTTAGGACGCACAAAGGACGCTGTAGGTCTTTGAATTCAGCGGGTCGGGTGGCTTCTGCGAGCCGCAAACCGGCCGACCGTGCGGGAATTTACGCTAGGTCGGGCCTTTTCGCCCGGATCGCGTAGCGGTGCTGGCTTCTGCGCGCGAGTCCCTTGAACAGGTTCCAGTTCTTTGCCTGCGTGCGGTGGATTTCGCCAAGATCCGCATCAACCTCGATATCGATGAAGCCGGCCTCGTGGAGGAGGTCGACCACCGCTTCGGCGCGCGCTCCCCTGGCAAAATAGACTCGGGAAAGAATGCTACGGTGGGTTTCCATCATGTCCCGCGAGTGAATCGGCGCCTCCGGTTTGAAAATTCCCGCGCGCTGGCCCCAGGCGCTGAGCTTGCCGCAGAGCCGTTCCAGCACACTGGTGCTGACGAAATCGCCGTCGACGATCAGCACCGTCCCTCCGGGTTTCAGCACGCGCAGCCATTCCGCGAAGGCCGCGGCCGGATCGACCAGCGTCCAGACCAGATGCCGATTGACGACGACGTCGTAGCACTCATCCGGCTCCATCGTGTTTTCCGCGTCGCCGATCCGGAAGGAAATCTTGCGCTTGCGGCCGGCCGCCTTCCGGCGGGCGAGGTTCAGCATGGGCTCGGCCCAGTCGAGCCCTGTGACCTTGAAGCCGAGATCGTCGAGAAGGTGGGAGATCACGCCGGTCCCGCTCGCAAGATCGAGTGCCATGCGACCGTCGCCACTCCCGAGATGGCGCAGGAATAGCCGATGCCAGGCGGTGCGTTCCTCCTCGGAGAAGATTTCATGCCCCGGAGACAGGTCGAAGGTGGCGGCCCGTTCCGACCAATAGGCCTTGATCTCGTCGCGAAGATCATAGTTTCGCCGCTCTGCCACGTCGCTCATCGGTGCAATGGATCCCTGTGTTTGGAAGCGTTCTAAAAGATAATTGTTGACTGATAAAGTCATGAAACTATAGATCGCATCGATTTTCCACCGGAGCGACAACAATGAGAGTTTTCAACAGGGCGGCCGCGGTCGCCGCGAGCCTTTGCGTGCTCCTTACGAGCGCAGCACTCGCCGATACCGTCAAGGTGACCGACGTCACCGGTCGTGAAGTCGAGGTCAACGTGCCGGTGGAGCACGTGATCCTGGGCGAAGGCCGCCAGATCTATTTCGTTGGCGCTCTCGACAAGGACGACCCTTTCAAGCGCGTCGTCGGCTGGCGTGACGATTTGGCCAAGGCCGATCCCGAAAGCTACGCCGCCTACCTCGCCGAGTATCCCGACATTGCCAAACTGCCGGCCTTCGGCGGCATGAAGGATGGCACCTTCGACATCGAGCAGGCAGTCGCGCTGAAGCCGGACGTCATGCTGATGAATATCGATGCCAAGACAGCGACGGAAGAGGCCGGCTATATCGAAAAACTCGAGAAGGTCGGCATTCCGCTCGTCTACGTGGATTTCCGCGAAAAGCCGATGGAAAACACCGAGCCGAGCATGCGCCTGATCGGCAAGCTATTCGGTAAGGAGGAAAAGGCCGAGGAATTCATCAAGTTCCGTGCCGAGCAGATCGCCAAGGTAACGGATGTCCTGGCGAAGGCCAATCCGAAGAAGCCGCTCGTCTTCATGGAGCGCGCCGGCGGCTATTCCGACGATTGCTGCATGTCCTTTGGCGACGAGAATTTCGGCAAAATGGTTGAGTTCGCCGGCGGCGTGAACATGGCCAAGGAGATCATTCCTGGCACCTTCGGCACGGTCAATCCGGAGCAGATCATCGCTTCCAACCCGGACCAGATCATCATCACCGGCGGCAACTGGGAAGGCTATGTTCCCGGCGGCAACTGGGTCGGCGTCGGTTATGGCGCGGATGAGAAGGAAGCGCTGCGCAAGCTCGAGAACCTGACCAAGCGCCCGGCCTTCACCGGTGTGAAGGCGGTCAAGGACGGCAATGTCCACGCCATCTGGCACCAGTTCTACAACAACCCGTATCAGTTCGTGGCCATCCAGCAGATCGCCAAATGGCTGCACCCGGATCTGTTCAAGGATCTCGACCCGGAAGCGACGTTCAAGGAACTGCACGAGCGCTTCCTGCCGCTGCCTTACAGGAGCGGGTACTTCGTCTCTCTGAATGTGAGCCAGTAAGCAATCGGACCGGAGGGGAGCGCCCTCCGATCCTCTGTCCTCGAGGTCTGCCAATGCCGGTCCTGAAGAAGGTTCTGCTTGCCATTTTCGCGGCGCTGCTCTCTGCAGCGCCGGCCATCGCTGCGGAAATCACGGATGTAACCGGCCGCAAGGTGGAAATCGAGCTTCCGGCGAAGCGGATATTGCTCGGCGAGGCACGGCAGATCCATATCGCTGCGGCGCTCAAGGGCGAGCGGGTCTTCGACACGATCGTCGGCTGGCGCGACGATCTGGTCAAGAAGGACCCCGATTCCTATGCCGGCTACCTCGAACGCTTTCCGGCAATCGAAAAGTTGCCGCGCTTCGGCTATGTCCCGAGCGGCGATTTCAGCCTCGAAGCAGCGATTGCCCTGAAGCCGGACATCATTACGCTGAACCTCGAGGCGGCGGAAGCGGCAGAGGAATCCGGTTTCATCGACAAGGCGGCTGCGGCCGGCATAGCCGTCATCTTCCTCGATTTTCGTGTCGACCCGGCGGCAAATAGCGAGAAATCCGTCGCGATCCTCGGCCGGCTCTTCGGCGCGGAGGCAACGGCGAAGGAATTCATCGGCTGGCGTCGGGCACAGATCGCGATCGTGACCGAACGCCTGGCAAAGGCTGGCGACATCACGCGACCGAAAGTATTCATCGAACGCTCGCCCGGCATCACCGGCGAGGTCGCATGCTGCAGGACCTTCGGGCCGGCGAACTTCGGCGAGATGGTCGAAATGGCGGGCGGCCATAACATCGGTTCCGACGTGATCACTGCGACCTTCGGCGATCTCAATCCCGAGCAGCTCGTCGTCGCCAATCCGGATCATGTGATCGTGACCGGCAGCAATTGGTCGGCCGAATCCGACCTCAACCAGTTCGTGGCGGTCGGGCGAGGCGCCGATCCTGCGGCGGCCCGCGAGAGGCTGAAGGGATTGATGCAGCGCCCGGCCTTTTCCAGCCTCGACGCGGTGAAGTCGGGTGCGGTGCACGCAGTGTGGCATCAGTTCTACGGTGCGCCCTACGAATTCGTCCCGATCCAACAATTCGCAAAATGGTTCCATCCGGCGCTTTTCGCTGATCTCGATCCGGAACGCACGTTTCGGGAATTCCACGAGAAATTCCTGCCGGTTACCTATCGCCCGGGCTATTTCGTCTCGCTTTCGGATGGGGGTGAATGATGGTGGCTATCACCGATGAAATCACCGGCCTCGAAGGTCGCGGCCGCTACCGCGCTCTCGTCGGGCGTCGCGTCGTCCTGCTCTCCATTCTTCTGGCAGCACTGTTCCTCTCGGTCGCAATCGACATGGCACTCGGACCAGCCAATTATCCGATCGCTGATGTGCTGACGGCCCTGTTCGATGCCGAAAGCGTCGGTGACCAGCTTCGCGTCGTGATCTGGGACATCCGGATGCCGATCGCGCTGATGGCGGTCACGGTGGGCGCCTCGCTCTCGGTCGCGGGCGCGCAGATGCAGACGATTCTTGCAAACCCGCTGGCCAGCCCCTTCACGCTCGGCATTTCGGCCGCTGCCAGCTTCGGCGCGGCACTCGGCCTCGTTGCGGGTGTTGCGGTCTTTCCGGTTGCGGTTCAGTACATGGTACCGCTCAACGCCTTCCTGATGGCGATGATTGCAGCGCTTTTCATTCACTTCGCCTCGACAATGCGCGGGGTCACCGTCGAGACCATCGTGCTCCTCGGTATTGCGCTCGTCTTCACCTTCAATGCGGCATTGTCGCTGCTCGAATATCTGGCGTCCGAGCAGGCGCTTGCAGCCGTGGTGTTCTGGACGATGGGCAGCCTCACCAAGGCGACCTGGCCAAAAGTCTGGATCACCGGTGCGGTGCTCCTGATCGCCGTGCCGCTCTTCGCGCGGCGTGCCTGGGCCTTGACGGCGCTCCGGCTCGGCGACGACAAGGCGGCGAGCTTCGGCATCAATGTCCGCCGACTGCGGCTCGAAACCATGCTGACGGTCAGCCTGCTGGCGGCGATTCCGGTGTCCTTTGTCGGAACGATAGGTTTCGTCGGCCTCGTCGGTCCGCACATTGCGCGGATGCTCGTCGGCGAGGACCAACGCTTCTTTCTGCCGGCTTCCATCCTCTGCGGCGCGCTCCTGCTTTCGGTGACTTCCGTCGTCAGCAAGATGATCATTCCGGGTGCGGTCCTGCCGATCGGCATCATAACGGCACTCGTCGGCGTTCCCTTCTTCTTCGTGCTGATCTTCACCAACAGGAGGCGCGCATGGTAGCCTTGAGGCTGGAAGACGTCAGCGCCACCTATGGCCGGCGTACCATATTGTCCGGCATATCGACCGGGCTGCTGCGTGGCGGGCGGCTGACGGCTGTCATCGGCCCGAACGCGGCGGGCAAATCGACGCTCTTCAAGCGCATTGCCGGCCTCGCCAAGGGCGCCGGGCTGGTGCACCTCTCCGACACGGCCGAGGGGCCGCAGACGATCTGCTATATGCCCCAGGATACCGGCGCCAATGCGGTGCTGACGGTCTATGAATCCGTACTGCTTTCCGCCAAGCAGGGTTCCGGCTGGAAAGTCAAAGAGGAAGAACTGGCGGAGATCGACCGGGTGCTGGCGGCGCTGAAGATCGATGATCTGGCGTTTCGCGGCCTGGGCGAACTATCGGGCGGTCAGCGCCAGCTGGTGTCGATCGCCCAGGCGCTGGTGCGCAAGCCGGAAGTTCTCTTGATGGACGAGCCGACATCCGCACTCGACCTTTTTCGCCAGATCGAGGTGCTCGGCTTCATGAAGCACCTCTCGGCGACATCGGGCATGGCGGTACTGATCGCGCTGCACGATCTCAACCATGCGCTGCGTTATTGCGACGACACTATCGTCATCAACGGCGGCTCGGTGGCGGCGAGCGGGCCGACGCAGGAGGTGATTACGGCCGATATGCTGAAATCCGTCTACCGCGTCGACGCGCGCGTCGAGACCTGTTCCCTCGGGCGGCCGATGGTAATCGTCGACGGCTCCCTTTCGGCTGCCTGAGCCTGCGGTTGGTGCGGCGAACAAGCAATCAGTCGAATTGTGTGGGGCTGTAGCCGACGGAGATCGGTCCCGTGCTGCGCGGCCGAGCGGATTCGACCGCGCTTCGGCAGTCAAAGCGCCGTGCGCCCTGGGGCCGGAGCGATGTTCGGCGCGATCGAACCGGACACGCACCTGCCAGGAATCGTGCGTGTATCCGGCCGTTTTGTCGAGCAAGCGTCGTTCTGAGGTCGCGCCAGTTGGCCGGCGGTGCGGCGCCTCAGTTGAGGCGCACTCCTTCTGACGAGAATAGATGGATCTTCGCGGGATCCGGGGCGATCGTGATCGGCTGGCCCGGGTCCAGGTGGAGCCGCTCGCGCAGGACCAGCGTTGTCTCGGCTGATCCGATTTGCACGAGCACATGTGTTTCGGATCCAGTCGGCTCCACCACCACAACGTTGGCGGGAACACCGGTTTCGGCAATCGTCAGATGTTCCGGTCGGACGCCGTAGATGCTGGCTGCATCGCCCTTGCCGTCGCTCGGCAGTGGCAAGGCGACGCCGCCATTGGTGACGAATGATCCATCGGCGATCCTACCCTCGAAGAGATTCATCGCTGGCGAGCCGATGAAGGTCGCGACAAATGTGTTTGCCGGCCGATCGTAGAGCTCCAGCGGCGCGCCGATCTGCTCGACCTTGCCGCCGCGCATAACGACGATCCGGTCCGCCATTGTCATCGCCTCGATCTGGTCGTGGGTGACGTAGACGGTCGTCGTCTTCAGGCGCTGATGGAGTTCCTTGATCTCGGCGCGCATGGTGACGCGCAGCTTGGCGTCGAGGTTCGACAGCGGTTCGTCGAACAGGAAGACCCGCGGGTGGCGCACGATCGCGCGCCCCATCGCGACCCGCTGGCGCTGCCCGCCGGAGAGCTGTTTCGGCAGGCGGTCGAGCAGCGGCTCGAGCGCCAGGATGTCGGCGGCCTCCCGCACGCGCCTGTCGATCGTTGCCTTGTCCTGCCCCTTCAGCTTGAGGGCAAAACCCATGTTCTGCGCGACCGTCATGTGCGGGTAAAGCGCATAGCTCTGGAACACCATGGCGATGTCGCGCTCCTTCGGCGCTACATCGTTGACGACGCGGCCGCCAATGCGAATTTCACCGCCGCTGATATCCTCAAGGCCGGCGAGCATGCGCAACAGGGTTGACTTGCCGCAGCCGGAGGGCCCGACGAGGGTGACGAACTCGCCATCCTCGATGTCCATGGACACGCCGTAGATCACCGGCACCGCACCATATTGCTTGCGAACCTGTTCGATCGTGACAGATGACATGAATTCCTCCCTTGCTGTCTTCAGAGCGCGAGCTGCCAGACTCTGGCGGCCGCGACAGAACCTGCTGGCGCGTTGAGACGGGCTGAGCGAGCGGGCTCGAAGCCGGGCAGCCGCTTCGTCCCCGTCCAGCGGCCATCGTCGGCAAAGACCTCGATCGATCCCTTGTCGAGAAAGATGCGAAGCATCGAGGGGCGCGCGCCCGCAGCGATGTAGCGAGGCAACCATTTTCCGTCCGGAAGGTCGTAAAGGATGCTGAGGCCCTCCTGATCGACACGCACACCGATTTCGGCTTCCGAGTGATCGAATTCGAGATCGAAGGGCGCGCCAGCGGCGGCAAGATCAATGACGATCTCAATGGCACCGTTGCCGAGCTCAACCGTTTCGCCGGAAACCAACCGGTCCTGGTCGAGAAGCTGCTGGCGCAGGCTGTCGACGGCCTCGACCGGCGGCGTGAGCAGCACACCATCCTTGAGCAGGACGCGGCGGGGAAGCGTCATGGCCGTCGGAAAGTCGATCTTCTTCGAAATGTCTGTCCAGTTTGCCAGCCAGGCAATTCCGACAGGCCCGCTCCGGTCGACGAAGGCCTGGAAGGCATAGGCGTCTGTCGCGAAGTCGAGTTCCTGCTCGAACTCCTTGACGAAGCTTCGGCCGTCAAAATGGCCGACGGTCGCGATCGTGATGTTGCGGCGGCCGGTCGCTGGATCGCGGCTGGTGAGCAGGCCGAAGATCAATGCCCAGCGTGTCTGCGGATCATCCGCCGATCCATCGAGCGGCACGATGCAGGGGCATTCGGCGGCGGTCATGCCAAAGCGGTTCTCGCGGTGCAGTATGCCGATGAAGTTCCAGCCGATGGCGGCGTCCGGATCCAAGGTTTCGTAGAGCAGGATGACGCCACCCGCATGATCGCGGCTGCCGAGCAGCATCTTCCAACGACCGTCCGGGCCCTTGATCACGTAGGGATCGCGGAAATCCAGCGTCAGGCCGAGATCGGCCGGGCGCTCGGGAAGGATGATCTCGCCCGGGCCGGCGGTAATCCCGTCACGGCTGACCGCCGTCAGCTGGATCTGCTCCTCCGGTTCTCGATCCTTGACCTGTTCGGTGAAGAAGATGCGGATGCCTGGTTCCTCTCCGGAAACCGCAATCGCTGAACCGGAAAACGCGCCGCCCCGGCCGTCCGCGCGAGCCGAGAGTTCCGCCGAGGGAAACAGGAACATGGGCAGGTGCTTCCAGCGGAGATAGTCGTCGGAAACGGCATGGCCCCAATGCATCGTGTTCCAGCGCAGGCTGTGGGGATAGTGCTGATAGAAGAGATGAAGCTTGTCGCAGAAGCGGCCGAAACCGTTCGGGTCGTTCATCCATCCGAAAGGTGGGCGGAAATGATAGCTGTCAGGGACGATGGGTGTGGAATTGGCTTCACCGCTGTAGAGAACAACGATGCCCTTATCCAAAACGTTCGCTTCCGAAAAGGCATAGACGACGGAGAGCCTCGTGTTCGCGGCGTCATAATTGAAAGAGGTTTCGCCGGCCGCTTCGATCAGCAGCGCACGGAACTCGAACTCCTCGGTGTTTCGCGCCGTGAGGCGGCCGATTTCCTGTCCGTCCTGGCTCGCCTTAAGTTCGGCCGGCGTATCTGCATCGACCGGCTTCAGCCACGCATGGAGCGTGGTCCCAGCGGGGACGGCGGCGCTGAACGTCTTCAGGCTGCCGCCGAGGAGGGACGAGGGGGTGGTGTGGCTTGTCATTAATCAACCTTTCACCGCCGACCCAACGAAGGAACTGACGAACCAGCGCTGGAACGCGAGATAGAGAGCGAGGATCGGGAGCATCATCAGGACGGACGCCGCCATGGCACGATCCCAGTAGATGCTGTCCTGACCGAAGAAAGTGGCGATGGCGACGGCGATTGGCCGGGCATAATCGGTCTGTGTCACCAGGGTCGGCCAGAGGTACTGGTTCCAGGACTCGATCCCCATCAGGATAGAGACGGTGGCGAGTGCCGGAAGGCTCAGCGGCAGGAAGATCGAGCGATAGATGCGGAACACGGATGCACCGTCGATCTCAGCCGCTTCGAAAAGCTCCTTTGGAAGCTGGGCGAAGAACTGGTAGAACAGAAAAATGTAAAGCGGGCTCGCCACCCAAGGGACGATTTGCACTGCAAAGCTATCAGTCATGCCCGCGCGCGACACCATGATCACGAGGGGCATGATGATGCTCTCCTGCGGGATGACGTAGAGGGCGATCACCAGCGACAGGACGAGCGCGCGGCCGCGCAGCGACCCCCAGGCCAACACGAAGCCAGCCATGGAATTGACGACCAATCCAGCGCCGACGGTGCACGCCAGAATGAACAGCGAGTTCAGCAGATAACGGCCAAAGGCGAGCTCACCTGAGAAATTGCCGACCTCCCAGAAGTTTGAGAGCGTCGGGTTCGACACCCAGAAGGCGCGGAAGCTGCCCATGTCGGCAAGGATCTGGAAGCGGTCGTCCTTGAGGCTCGCCACAACCAGCATGAGCAGCGGAGAGACGATGACGAGAGCGATGACGAGGATGCAGGCGGTCTGCACAAGGCGCAAGGAACGGATGGCGGAGCGCTCGCGCGTCAATTCGGTCTGCATGGCGGTAATGGCGAGATCAGACATCGAAACGCCTCAGAAGCTGGCGCTGCAGCAGCGCGATGACGAGAACGATCAGGAAGAGAATGACCGAGACTGCCGAGGCGAGCCCGAGCTTCTGTTCCTCGAAGCCGGTGCGAACCATGTAGTGCACCACGGTTTCGGTGCTGCTCTTCGGGCCGCCCTGGGTCAGGATCGCCACCTGGGTGTACAGCTTGAAGGCCTGGATCGTGGTGATCACCAGCACGAACACGTGAGTCGGTCTCAGGCCCGGCATGGTCACGTGCCAGAAGCGCTGGAAGGCATTTGCGCCGTCGATCCTCGCGGCGTCGTAGAGCTCGTCGGGGATGCCCTGCAATCCGGCGAGATAGACGATCATCTGGAAACCGTAGGCCTGCCAGGCTGAAAGCAGCACGATCGAGAACATCGCCCAGTTCGGGTCGCCGAGCCAATCGATCGGCTGGATGCGCCCGCCGGAGAGGAAGCCGATCACCTGGTTGATCGGTCCCGTAGGGTACTGAAAGAGCGTCCCCCAGATCACGCAGACGACCACTATTGAAGTGATGGCGGGCAGAAAGAACATGCCCCGGAAGACATTGCGCAATGGGAGCTTCTGGTTCAGCAGCAGCGCGGTCGCAAAGGCTAGGCCGCATTGAACCGGAATGACCCAGAAGGTGAACCGCGAGACGTTCCACAGCGATGTCCAGAAGAGATCGTCCTTGAAGATGCGCAGGAAATTGGTGAGGCCGATAAAGCGGACTGGCGTCGGGCGTGGCACTAGCGGCTGGTTGGTCATCGCCGTCCAGAACGACAGGAGAAAGGGCACGACCAGGAAGATCGTCAGCAGCATCACCGCCGGCGCGAGCATGCCGATCTCCTGGAACAGGCGGGCCCTGTCCCTGCGCCGGGCGGGGCGCACAAGGGCTGCCGTCGCTGTCAGCGCCGGTTGCTGCAAGGTCATTTTCTCCTCCTCATAGAGTTCGCGCTATCGGGAGCCGCGCGACCAGCGGCTATAGGGCCATCACATCCTTCGGGCGTGCGGCTGCGCGGCATTGGCGCTGCGCGCCGCACTCTCCTCGAAATTATTGCTGTTCGTCGAAGGGCGGATAGCCGTCATTCTCTTCGATGTCCTCGTCGATCTTCTCGGCTGCGGCGGTCAGCGCCGCCTTGACGTCGCCGCCGTTGAAGATCTCATCGACGGCTCCCATGAAGGCCGAGGTGATCGCCGGATAGGCCGGATGCGGGGGCCGAGCAATCGCGGTCTTCGATGCCTGCTCGAAAGCGACGGCCATCGGTCCACCGGGGGCATACAGCGGTGAATCCGCAGCGAAGCTTTTCAAGCCCGGATAGCCAGATGTCTCTTTTGCATGTTCCCGAAGCTCCTTGTCCTTCAGCATGAAGCTCACGAACTTGCCGGCAATCTCAGGGTGTTCGGAAGCCGTGGTGATGCCCCAGATCCACGTACCGTTCGGACTGGCGCCCTTCGGGCCGAACTTTGGCAGCGGCATCACGACGACATCGTCCTTCATCGAGGCTGCGGCTTCGGCATAGAACCAGTGGCCACCGAACGCGAGCGCCGCCGGATGCCCCTCGGCAAAGAACTGGTTGGTGCCGGAAGATTGCGGCACGACCCAGCCGTTCTTCACCCATTTCTGCATCATCGTTAGCGCATCGACGCAGGGATCGCTGTCGAGTGTGCCGACAGATTTCCATGTGTTGCGGTCGATCAGGTCGCAGCCGGCCGATTGCAGGATCGGGCCGTAGGCATAGGTGATCCATTCGGTCTTGATGCCATAGCCGCGGAAAGTGTCGATCGGCCATTTGACGCCCCCGAGCTTCGAGAGCTTCTCGAGGTAACCTTCGAATTCCTCGCGCGTCCAGGCGTCATCCACGCCCTTGGGGATGCGGGCGCCGATCGCTTCGAGATATTTCCTGTTGCCGTAGAGCACGACAGAAGAGTCGGTGAGGCCGACCGCATAGAGTTCCTTGTCGATCGGATAGGTGCCCTGAGCGATGTTTGACCCGGTCATGTCCTCAAGAATGTCCTTGTCGATCAGCGGCTTGATCGGCTGCAGGTAGCCCGACCAGACGTAGTTCGCGAGGAAGGGTGCATCGAGCTCCATGATGTCCGGCATCTGCTTGGCCATGACGGCTGCGCTGAACTTCTCGTTATAGGCGTCGTGCGGCGCATAGATGAGTTCGATGTCGACGTCGGGATTGGCCTCCTCAAAGCGCTTCGCGACTTCCCCGAAGGTCGAGACCCAGCCGGGATCGCCTTGGTGCATCATGCGGATCACCGTCTTCGCTTCGGCCTGAACGGCAATCAAGGCAGTAGATACCGCCAGTAGTGCAAGTAAACGTTTACCCATCGTTCGCTCCTCCTCATGGGCCTGATGCTGCAATTCAAATCAAACGGATGACCGCTCCACCAGTTGGAACGGCAACTTGCGCACCTCTTTGGGCATGGCGTCGGCCGCAAGCAGAATATCTGCCGCCAAGCGGCCCATGGCGCGGTGCGGCAGGGCCATGGTCGTCAAGGGTGGATCGAGCCGCGAGGCGATATCCACCTGGTTATCGAAACTCGCCACAGCGACATCGTCGGGGATCTCGGCGCCCACGCGACGAAGCGCCGCGTAAACTTCCATGGCAACACGGTCGTTGCCACAAAGGATCGCATCCGGCCGGTTGGGGCCGCTCATGAGCTCGGCAACGTGGGAAAGAACGAGACTGGGTGCCCTGTCACTATAGACCGCTCTGCGGACGGCGGGTAATACGCCGGCGCTGGCGCCGTCAATCCCGCCTTCCGTCAAGGCTTGCCGGAAACCCGCCTCACGCAATTCGCCGGCGAGCAGGCCCGGAAGGTTGATGAAGACGATGTTTCGGCGCCCGGAATCGATCAGATAGCTGGTGATCTCATGCGCGGCGCCAAACTCGTCCGGAACGAGCGACATCACACGATCATTCGCCTCACGGCAATTGATCATCACGCCAACGGCGCCGGCAAACTCCTCCGGCAGCGCTACGGTCTTATGGTACATGGCGGCATAGGCGATCGCGCGAGGGCGAAAGCGGCGGACTTCCTCTAGCACGGAGGCCAGATCCCGACGGCCGCTGAGCGTCATAGCGAAGACGGCCATGTCCGAGGCCCGCGCCGCGCCGTCGAGGCCGCGGATGATCTCGGTGGCGAAGGGGGAGGTGATCAATTCATCCGCGACGACCCCGATCAGCGGCATCCAGCCCTGCCGCATGCCCCGGGCGGCGAGATTGGTGACGTAACCGAGTTCCTCCGCTATTTCCTTGATGCGCTGCCGCGTTTGGTTGGACATGCGCGCCGATCCGCCATGCAATGCGCCGGACACGGTCTTGACGGAGACGCCCGCACGCTCGGCTATGTCGCTCAACGAGATTGTCACGAATATGCCTTGGGTTAACGATTACTCAGCTAAACTACCATTGGCCGGTTCAAAGAGTCAATCCCGCAGGCGCCGCCGCGGGTTGCGCATCAAGGCGGCGCGCTGGCCGCCCTTCTCGGGAAGAGAATGCAACTTCTGCGTAAGGCACGCAGAGGGCGTCCCTTACGCTTTTCGTCTTTCTGGAATATATTAGAAAACTGAATTTCGACGAATGGTAGCGGGCAGGGCCTGCGCCCATCGCCCGCGCGTCCTTGAAATCGAGGTTGATTCAAGGGGACATGGAGCAGGGCGGCCTCCATTGGCATTCGTTCCGCGCGACGAGACCCTGAGGCTTGGCGCATGTTCCGTGTCTTCGCTCTTCTATTCTTCGTTCTGGCGACTTTCGCCTGGCATGCTCAATCTGCGCCAGAGGCGGAACGTGTCGCGCTCGTCCTGCACGTCGACGGTGCAATCAGCCCGGCAACGGCGGAATATGTGACGAGGGGGCTTCAGCGCGCCAAAGAGCGCGGCGCCGCGCTCGTTGTTCTGAGGATGGACACGCCCGGCGGCCTCGATACCTCCATGCGAGAGATCATTCGCGACATCCTCGATTCCACCGTGCCGGTCGCGAGCTTCGTCGCACCGAGCGGCGCGAGGGCAGCGAGCGCTGGCACCTACATTCTCTATGCCAGCCACGTTGCCGCGATGGCGCCCGGCACGAATCTCGGCGCGGCGACGCCGATCGCCATCGGGGGCGGTCTCTTTGGCGGCGACGAGGAGGACCGGGAGAAGTCCGGCAAGCAAGATCAAGGGGAGGCGCCCAAACGTCCCTCCAATGCGGGCGAGGCGAAGCTGATCAACGATGCGGTCGCTTATATTCGCGGGCTCGCCGAGCTGCGCGGCCGCAACGCCGACTGGGCGGAGCGGGCCGTGCGGGAGGCGGCGAGCCTTCCGTCCGCCGCGGCCGCACGCGAAGGGATCATCGATTTCACGGCCGTCAGCGTCGAAGATCTTTTGAAGCAGGCACACGGCCGCACGGTCCGCGTCGGCCAGGCGGACGTCCGGCTCGACACGGCGGGGCTCGCGATCGAAGATTTGACGCCGGATTGGCGGACCAGGCTGCTGTCGGTGATCACTAATCCAAACGTCGCACTCCTCCTGATGATCGTCGGCATCTACGGCCTGATTTTCGAGTTTCTCTCGCCCGGGACGATGGTGCCAGGCACGATCGGCGGCATCAGCCTTCTCCTCGGTCTCTATGCGCTGGCAGTGCTGCCGGTGAGCTATGCCGGCATCGGCCTTATCGTGCTCGGGACCGGCCTCCTTGTGGCCGAGGCGCATTCGCCCTCCTTCGGCGTGCTCGGAATCGGCGGCGGGCTCGCGATCGTCCTCGGTGCTGCCATCCTCTTCGATACGGATGTGCCGGGTCTGCAGGTGTCCTGGCCTGTCCTTGGCGGTCTTGCGCTCGCAAGCCTCGTTTTCAGTCTGGTCGTTGCTCGTCTTGCCTTCATCTCGCGACGGCACAGAGTCGTCACCGGTGCGGAAGAGATGATCGGGATACCCGGCAAGGTCGACAGTTGGGCGGGTGCGGCCGGTTACGTCATCGCCCATGGGGAGCGCTGGAAGGCGGTCAGCAGCGAGCCGCTCGATCCCGGAGAGGACGTGAAGGTCGTCGGCAGGGACGGCCTGACGCTCAAGGTGGCGCGCAGGATCTAGGAGGACGCCGATGCCCTTGTTTGGAAGTCTTGTCCCGCTGCTGGCGGCGCTGTTCATTCTGCTGGTTATCATCGCCTATGCGATCCGGATCCTCAGGGAATATGAGCGCGGCGTCATTTTCACGCTCGGCCGCTTCACTGGCGTCAAGGGTCCGGGGCTCATCCTCCTTCTTCCCTATGTGCAACAGATGGTGCGCGTAGATTTGAGAACCCGCGTGTTAGACGTGCCGAGCCAGGATGTGATTTCTCATGATAACGTCTCCGTGCGCGTTAGCGCGGTCATCTATTTCCGGGTCATCGACGCGGAGAAGTCGACGATCCAGGTCGAGGATTTCATGATGGCGACGAGCCAACTCGCCCAGACCACGCTCCGCTCCGTGCTCGGCAAACACGATCTCGACGAGATGCTGGCCGAACGCGATCGTCTCAACGACGACATTCAGAAGATACTCGACGTCCAGACCGACGCTTGGGGTATCAAGGTTGCGACCGTCGAGATCAAGCATGTCGACATCAACGAGTCGATGATCCGGGCGATCGCCCGCCAGGCGGAGGCCGAGCGGGAGCGGCGAGCCAAGGTCATCAATGCCGAGGGCGAGCAGCAGGCGGCGGCAAAGCTGCTCGAGGCGGCGGAAATCCTTGCCCGCCAGCCCCAGGCGATGCAATTGCGCTACCTGAGCACCCTGAATGTCATTGCCGGCGAGAAGAATTCGACGGTCATTTTTCCCTTCCCGATGGAGCTTGCCAACATGCTCCCACCCAAGGCGCACTCTTCCGAATAGCGCCGATTGTATGAGGGATGTCCGAAGGGGCGTCCTGTGGGAACCTATGCGTGCGATGCGCTTCAGATCTTTGTTTTGACTTTGATCACTGCGGCCAGCTTAGAAAAAGGGAGGATATCAGTTCTCGCGATGCAAGATGTTCTGCATTGCGATCGATCACCGAACAGAGGACTGAAGCTGTGGTTGAAGGGCTTATTCCAAGAATCGGTCTAGCTCTCGCGATCGGCCTTCTGGTTGGTCTCGAACGGGGATGGCGCGAGCGCGATGCTCCGGAGGGGAGCCGCACGGCAGGCATCAGGACGTTTGGGATCTCCGGCCTGCTCGGCGGTATATTCGGAGCGCTTGCGACAGAGCAGGGTGGACACTTCATCTTTGCCGCGGGATTCCTCGGTTTTGCGGTTGCATTTGCATGGTTCAAGATGCGCGAGGCACGTCACGACGAAGACTTCAGCGTCACCGGCGTCGTTTCTGCCCTCGCGGTTTTCGCACTCGGCGGGCTGGCGGTTGCTGGCGACTATCGCGCGGCGGCGGCCGGCGGTGCCGGTCTCGCGGCAATGTTGGCGAGCCGCGAGGTTCTCCACAAGCTATTGAAGCGCCTGACGTGGATCGAGCTTCGCTCAGCGCTCGTGCTCTCCGTCATGACGGCGATCGGCCTCCCGCTGATACCGGATCGAGCAATCGACCCATGGGGTGGCTTCAATCCCTGGGACATCTGGTTCTTCACCGTCTTGAGCGCAGCGATATCCTTCATGGGATATATCGCCGTGCGCCTGTTCGGTTCGGCACGGGGGCTGCTGATCAGCGGCCTCTCCGGCGCTCTCGTCTCTTCGACGGCCGTCACTGCGAGCTTCGGTCACAAGGCCAGGAGCGGCGAAAGCGCGCTGCCGCTGGCGGGCGTGGCAAGCCTCGCCGCCGTGGTGTCGCTTCTGCGGGTGATGGGACTAGCCATGGTGCTCGCCCCGTCGGTTCTTCCCCAAATTGCGCCTGTCCTCCTGGCGGCCGTCGTAGTCTTTGCGCTTGTGGGTAATCTCTTGATGGTGCGCGGGCTCGCTCCGAGCGCCCAGGCGGTAAGCGCGCGCAATCCCTTCGAACTGGTGCCGCTTCTCGTCTTCGCCATGCTATTCGCGCTAACGGCCACCGGTGGCGCAGCGCTGGTGGCGCACGTCGGCAATGACAGCCTCATCGTCGTCTCCGCCCTGTCTGGGACATTCGACGTCGATGTCGCTGTCCTGAGCGCGTTACGCGCGACCAGCCACGGGCTACCTGCGGAGATCATCAGCCGCGCAGTACTCGCTGCGGCCGCTGCCAATGCCGCGGGCCGGCTCTTCGTTGCTGTCCTGTCGTCCGGAGTTGCCGCTTATTGGGTTCCTCTGGGCGTGGCGTCGGTCCTGGCTGTATCCGCAGGAACGGCCGTCCACTATGCCGTCGGATGACGAGTGGCGGCCGCCTTTGATATCACATCACCATTTTCCTCGCGACATCCTCGGTCAGTTCTTCTTGATCTTCGCGGACCTGCTTTGCCGTTTCGGCCGCCACGTCCGTACCTATCCGCGTCAGGCGCTCAGCCTCGTCGGAGTAGTCCTGGAACGCGTCCCGCCAAAACGCGCAGTACAGATCGAAGCCGTCGCGTGCATAATCGGAGCTGAGCATGTCCTCCCAGAACCGCATGTGGTGCTCGGTGCGGCTTTTCATGAAGTTCAGCATTTCCGTTTGGAAACGCAGGGAAGCCTGCAATGCTGCTGACTGGAAATGGGCCATCGGCAGCAGGAACATCCGTCCGTCGACGGGCGCCGGTAATTGCGGCCAAAACGGCGAGGTGAGATTCTCCGTAGTTTTCTTGGGCATGAAGGCAACTCCTCTTTCCGCAGCTTCTGTCGCCCTTTACGGCAACCGGAACGACGAATGACGACTGTTCATCTCATGAGACTGCATCTCTCCTCAAATTGATTTGAGGACAAAGACATGCAGCAATTCAAAGTGCTACAGCGACCTTTGCGGGCCTGATAAGACGCGCGGCGCTGCGGGATGCGCTCGCATGCGTTGGCGCATTGACGTCAGGCGATCTCCACCCGGCTGCAAAATCTTCAAGGACATCGGCCAAATGACCCTTGGTGCCATGTACCTCCCATCCTCGCAGCACCGTAGCTTGGCCGGGGTTCTCTCTCTTTGATCCGCATCAATCTCGAGCCGATGGTCCCGAGAACCTCGCGAAGTTCGCGCCCCTTGAGCCACCTCAAGGGTCGATGCGCTAGGCGTTCACAAAATAAAGCATCAGGCGCCCACAATGAAGGGACAGAATGATGTTTGTCGGAGAAATGACCGTTGGAGTGAATCGCCCTCGTTCCAGCTGGCGGTCGGGCCGGATGCCCGCATCGAACCAAGTGTCAATGCATCATCAGCACCGGTGCCGCCGCCGTGTCGATCATCGACTTCGTGACGCCGCCGAAAATCCGCTCGCGCATGCGCGAGTGGCCGTAGGCGCCCATGACGATGAGATCGGCTCCAATGGAGAGCGCGTGCTGATTGATCACTTCCTCCACCCGGCGGCCCGACCCCGGCAAGCGGTCCACGGTGACGTTTATGCCGTGGCGGGCAAGATAGGCTGCGACGTCGGCGCCCGGTTCCTCGCCGTTCCTTGCTGGGGATCCCTCGGGATCGACCATGGTGACATGGACGATCTCGGCGCCGCTCATGGGCTCCAGCGCTTCGCGCACCGCGCGCGCAGCTTCGATATGGGAATTCCAGGCGACGAGGACTTTCTTCGGATTGAGGCTCGCACTGCGACCCTTCGGCACCAGGAGCACAGGGCGACCCGAGTTGAAGAGGGCGCCGTTGACGGTGCGGGAGCGCAGTTCCGGATTGAACGCGAGGCCAGTCCCGATCAATGTCAGATCGGCGTAGCGGGCGCGCTCGCCGATCTCGTTGTCAGCCCACGCGAATTCCGAGTAGACGCTGTCGACCTGGAACGAGACCCCCGTTCCCGCCAGGACGGCCTTTGCGCCTTCGACTCCCTTGCGGAGCTCGGTGAGGTCCCTTTCGCGCTCATCGAACCACGCTTCCGACATGGTGGCAGCATAATCGCCGAGCGGCGGCGGCGCGGCCAGTTTGACCACCAGCACCGTCAGATGCGCACCTTTCATCATGCACATATCGGCCGCGGCGCGCAGATCACTCTGGTAATTGTCCGTACCGATCACGCTGAGAATGGTCTTGTACGTCATTTCGAGCGTCCTTTCGAAGATTGAAGCAGTGACAGCATTCACATCATGGTAGGTCGCCGGCATTTCCGGTCATTGATCCCCGTCAAGGAATCAAGGGCCCCAGCCTGCTCCGTCAGGGCACGAGCACCGCGGCGCCATTCAGGCTGCCGCTGCGCAGGTCGTCGAGCGCAGAATTTGCCTGCTCGAGAGGATAGACCGTCGTGCGGGTATGCACCCCGGCCTTCGCGGCGATGTCGAGGAACTCGCGGGCGTCTTCGCGTGTGAGGTTGGCGACCGAAACGAGCTCGCGCTCGCCCCAGAGCAGCGCATAGGGCATCGCCGGAATGTCACTCATATGGATGCCGCCGCAGACGACGCGGCCGCCCTTTCGCACCGCCTTCAGTGCTGCCGGCACGAGGCGCCCGACCGGCGCGAAGATGATCGCTGCGTCCAAAGGCTCCGGTGGCGCCTGGTCCGATGCGCCGGCCCAGGCGGCACCAAGCTCGAGCGCGAAGTCTTGTGCGGCGATGTCGCCCGGGCGGGTGAAGGCGTAAACCTTCCTCCCCTGCCAAACGCAGACCTGAGCAACGATGTGGGCGGCGGCGCCAAAGCCGTAGATGCCGATCCTCCGGACGTCACCCGCCCGCTTCAGCGATCGCCAGCCGATCAGCCCCGCGCAAAGCAGCGGCGCGAGCGCCACTGGATCGGCCGCCGAATCGAGATCGAAGGCATAGTCGGCATCGGCAACGACAGCCGTCGCGAAACCGCCGTCTTGCGTATAGCCGGTAAACAAAGGGGCGTCGCACAGGTTTTCCGCGCCGGAGCGGCAATAAGAGCATGTGCCGCAGCTATGGCCGAGCCACGGCACGCCGGCACGGCGGCCGATCCTTGCCGGGTCGACGCCGTCGCCGACCGCCTCGATCAGCCCGACGATCTCGTGACCGGGAACGAGCGGCAGCTTCGGTTGCGGCAATTCGCCATCGATAATGTGGAGGTCCGTGCGACAGACGGCGCATGCTTCGACGCTCAGCCGTATCTGTCCGGCAAGCGGTTCGGGAAGTGGCCGCTCGACCGGCACCAGCGGCTTGCCGATTTTCTCAAGGACCATGGCTCGCATCATCTCGCCCTTTCCCAGGATGCGATCTCGCCACTATAGTGCACGGCTTTGATGATAGCGCGCATTTCCGGTCCATGCCGTGAAACCTTAACAAATGCGGCCTGCTCAAACAGCATGGACTGCGGCAACTGAGGATCGCATATGCCGAAGACGAGCGCTGGCATTCTGCTCTACAAATTCGACGCCGAGCGGCTTCTTGTCCTGCTCGTCCATCCCGGCGGTCCCTTCTGGAGTAATCGCGATCTCGGCGCATGGTCGATCCCGAAGGGCGAATACGACCCGGACGAGGAGCCTGAGGCGGCGGCCCGGCGAGAATTTTTGGAAGAGACGGGAGTTGCAGTCATGGGGGCCCTGACGCCTCTAGGCGGGGCGCGGCTGAAAAGCGGCAAGCTTATCGTTGCCTATGCGGCCGAGAGCGATCTCGATATAGAGCGCCTCAGAAGCAATATGTTCGAGATCGAGTGGCCTCCGCGTAGCGGCCGAAAGCAGCCCTTTCCCGAGGTCGATCGCGCTGGCTGGTTTACGTTGTCGGAGGCGCGCGAGAAGATCAACCCCGCGCAGCGGCCTTTCCTCGACCGTCTTGAGGCCGCATGCACTAGTTCGAAGCCTACTCAGTGACTGGCCATGTTCCCCCGGCCCGCGTCGGGCGCCGCTGCCACTGCGGCCGAATGGCCTCGCCGAGTCCGGTGCTTGTCGGGTACCGGTCGGCATCGACACCCGCAATGATTTCGGCGCCAATGCCGAGACCTTCGAGCCTTGCACTCTCCTCCAGGGTTGCGGTATCGGCCAACGGATTTCCCGCCTGAAGTCGCACGACGCGTTTGCCCGCCCTGGCCAGGGCTGCCAAACGGTCGCCTCGGTCCGGGTCCCGGACAAGAATGCGCTTGGCTTCACGGCGGGCGAGTTCGAGCACGTCGGTCGAGATTCGCTCATCGTAAAGAATGACGTCGGCGGCCTGCAGGGCGCGCACGGCCTTGAGCGTCAGCAGTTCCGCCTCGCCCGGGCCGGCGCCGACAATGGTGACGCGGCCGATGGCGGGAACGGACTTCGCCAGACGATCCATCTCCGCCATCAGCCGCGTCTCCACACCCTCCTCCGGTGTGTCCAGAAAGGCCCGGTCCACGAAATGCTCCCAGAAGCTGCGGCGTGCCGCACCGGGATCGAGGCGTGCGTTCACCCGGCCGCGGACCGCCTGCGCAATCGTCGCCCAGCGCTTGATTGCCGGCGGCAGCAGCGTCTCGATCCGCCTGCGGATCGCCTGGGCGAGGATCGGTGCGGCACCGTCGGTCGAAATCGCCACGACGACGGGGGAGCGGTTGACGATCGATCCGAATTGGAATTGGCAGAAGGCGGGCTTGTCGATTACGTTCACCGGGACGCCAGCCGCCCGTGCCGCGTCGAAGAAGGCTTCCGCCTCGCCCTCGTCCTCACAATCAGCGATCGCCAGGGCGGCGCCTTCGAAAATGCCGTCGTGCCAATGCTCGTCGTGATGGATGATACGGCCGCTGACATGCGCCGCGCCGCGCGCGACGAGGTCGACAAGACCTTCGCTTGATTCCCCGCGCGGCGCGTAGAGATGGACCTCCGCGCCGGAGGCGGCGATGAGTTCCGCCTTCCAGGCGGCCGCGTCGCTGCCGCCGGCGACGACGACCCGCTTGTGCGCCAGGGAGAAGAAGAGCGGTAGCGTTGCGAGCGCGGCGACGCGCTGCGGGCTGTCATTCGGCGGCGGCGGCAAGACACGCATGGATGATTCCCCTGATTTCTGCGCGGCAGGAGCCGCAGTTTGTACCGGCGCTAAGCTTCTCGCCGACCGCCTCGACGCTGTGGCAGCCGTCGCGGATGGCAGCGGTGATCTGGTTCACGCCGATGCTGAAGCAGGAACAGACGGTCGCGCCTGGATCCGGTTTATCGGCACCGGGACGCCCGGCCGCCACGGCGAAGCGCTTGCCGAGGTTGGCATGCGAAACGCTCAGCTGCGACACCGCCCAGTTGCGTGCGACGGCGACGGGGCGCGGCGAAAGGAAGAGCGCAGCCAAAAGCCTGTCCTCGTCGAAGAATGCGAGGCGCAACTCGCCCGAGGTCCGGTCGGTGTAACCAATCGGCTCGATCTCCGCCGGGATGGAAAAGGCCTGACGGCACCAGCCGATCCAATCGCTCTCATCATCGGCAAAGGCGAGTTCCATCCGCCAGCCGCCATCGGCTTTGGCGATCGCCCAGTAGGATGCATCGAGCGCCACCGGCTTCTCAGCCGAGACCGCGAAGCCGTATGCGCTGGCGGCAAAGGGCGCGGCGCGGACCGCCACGTTCTTCGAAGCAGGCTGGCCGGAATAAGGGTCGGTGACCGGAGCAACGAGCGCGTCGATGCGCGCCTTCGCGGCAAATTGATCGTTCCAATGCATCGGCACGAAAAGATTGCGTTCGGCCTGGCGTTCGGTGACGAGTGCGCGCACGATCACCCGCCCGTAAGGGCTTTCGATCATCACGAGATCGGCATCGGCCACCCCGATCTCCTGGGCATCGCGCGGATGAATCTCCACGAAGGGCTCGGCGAGATGGCCGGAGAGCCGGGCGCTCTTGCCGGTACGGGTCATGGTGTGCCAGTGGTCGCGCACCCGGCCGGTATTCAGCGTGAACGGAAGAGCATCGCTAGCGGCTTTCGCCATTCGAGCTTCGACAGCGACGAAACGGGCGCGGCCATCCGGATGGTAAAATCCGCCATCTGCGAAGAAGCGCTTCTCCTGACGCGCGGCGCCGTTCGGCTGCGGCCACTGGAACGGCAGGAGATCGTCATAGCTCTCCCGGTCGATCGCCGCATGGGCGCTGATGTCGAAGTCGCGGCCACCATCGTTCTCGAATCCGGAAAGCGCGGCGTGTTCGGCGAAGACCTCGGCTGGAGAGGTATGGGCGAAGGCTTGGCCAAAACCCATGCGGCGGCCGACCTCGGCGAGCTGCCACCAGTCGGCGCGGGCCTCGCCCGGTGCGGCGAGAAAGGCGCGCTGGCGCGAGATGCGCCGCTCGGAATTCGTCACGGTGCCGTCCTTCTCTCCCCAACCGAGCGAAGGCAGCAGCACATGGGCGTGACGGGCCGTGTCGGTTTCACGCAAAATGTCGGAGACCACGACGAAGGGACAGTTCTTGATTGCCGCTTCGACGGCATCGGCGTCCGGCAGCGAGACGACCGGATTCGTCGCCATGATCCAAAGCGCCTTGATCCGGCCGTCGGCGACGGCGCGGAACATGTCGACGGCCTTTAGGCCCGGCTTGGCGGGAAGGGCCGGCGCGCCCCAGAAGCGCTGTACCAGATCGCGGTGGAGCGGCTGGTCGATGTCCATGTGGGCGGCAAGCATGTTTGCCAGCCCGCCGACTTCGCGCCCGCCCATGGCGTTGGGCTGGCCGGTGAGCGAGAACGGTCCCATGCCCGGCCGGCCGATGCGCCCCGTCGCTAGATGACAGTTGAGGATGGCGTTGACCTTGTCGGTGCCGCCGACCGACTGATTGACGCCTTGGCTGTAGCAGGTGACGACCTTCTCAATCGTCTCGAATAGGCGGTAGAAGTCGCGCAATTCGGCTTGCGTCAGCCCGGTGGCCGTTGCAAGCTCCGGCAGATCGAGTGCGGAAGCCGCGGCGAAAGCTTCCACGAAGTTTTTCGTGTGTGCCGAGATATAGTTCTGATCGACGGCGCCGCTCCTGACGAGATGAGCGAGCAGACCGTTGAAAAGCGCCGTGTCGCCATCAGGCGCGATCGCCAGATGCATATCGGCGATGTCAGCCGTCATCGTTCGGCGCGGGTCGATGACGACGACCTTCATCTCCGGCCGGCTCGCCTTCGCTACGGCGAGCCGCTGATGTAGGACGGGGTGGCACCAGGCGAGGTTGGAGCCGGTCAGGATGACGAGGTCCGCCAGTTCCAGATCCTCGTACGTCCCGGGCACCGTATCCGCCCCGAAGGCGCGACGATGGCCGGCGACCGACGAGGACATGCAGAGGCGCGAGTTCGTGTCGATATTGGCCGAGCCGATGAAGCCCTTCATCAGCTTGTTGGCGATGTAATAGTCCTCCGTCAGCAATTGCCCCGACACGTAGAAGGCGACGGAATCCGGTCCATGTTCGGCGATGCTTCGCGAGAAGCGCGTGGCAACGAGATCGAGTGCTTCGTCCCAGCCTGCCCGACGGCCGCCGATCTCCGGATAGAGGAGGCGGCCATCGAGATCGAGGGTTTCGGCAAGCGCCGAGCCCTTGGAGCAGAGCCGGCCGAAATTGGCCGGATGCTCGGGATCGCCCTTGACGCCGACCGCGCCGTCATCGCCGACGCGAGCGATGACGCCGCAGCCGACGCCGCAATAGGGACAGGTGGTCTTTGTGCTCTTCTCATGGACCAGTTCTGGCATTCGATCGTACCAATTCCTCGTTTGCCCACCGGGTCAGGTGGAGTGCGCCGTCTGAGAACGCTCCCTGTCGCGAGCCTGCCCAAAACGAAAAAACGCCATGCAATCAACCAAGCACCCTACGGGAGATGGATGAGTTACACAGCGTCGATGCTGGCGCCTGGATTTAAGGCTGGCGGTGGGTCCGCTCCATTGCGGATGCACCGATTATAAGAAGTGCCAAAGCGACTGCAGCCGCCCGACTATTCCTCCATATTCGCAAAAAAACCGCGATTGCACAAGATTTAATAGTTTGCATCTTGTGCCTAAAACATAGGCATTTTGCCTTAACCGAAGTCTTTCAGGAGCAATCCCAGGATCGCCAGGCTCAAGAGGATGGTCAGGCATTTCCAGAACAGCAGAGGGTCGCGATCCATTAGGGACTGCGGATGAGTCCCGACCAGTTTCGGGTTTGGATGTGAAAGGTCGTACACGAACTCAGACAATGCCTGATATCGCTTGGCGGGATCGGGATGGACTGCCTTGCGGATCGCCCCTTCCACCCAGTCCGGCACATCCGGCCGAATCTCTCGCAAGGTACCGAAACGCAGCTTCTGCTGCTGCTTGCGGTTCCTCGTTCGCGCCACGGCCGCCCCGTAAGGCAGTCGGCCGGTCAGCATCTGGTAGGCGATCACGCCCACCGAGAAGAGGTCCGACTGCTCGTTTCCCGTGGCTCCGACAAAATATTCCGGGGCCGCATATTGTACGGTGCCGAGTATGTCGCCGCGGTCGACACCTGGTGCCGCCTCGTTGAGGCCCGCCACCAAGGCCGAACCGAAATCGATGATTTTTACTGTCCCGCTTCGATCGATCATAAGGTTCTCGGGGCGCAGGTCCTGGTGGATGATCTCCTTTCGGTGGAGCGCGCGAAGGCCGTCAGCGATCTGGCCGATGATATCGCGCACGGCACGCAAATCGGCTTGCGGCCGGTCGGCCATCCATTGCGCAAGCGTCTCGCCGTCGACGAACTCGGTAACGAGGTAAAGGGATCGGCGCGGCTTCAGTGGCTGTCGGCTCTTCAACACATGCGCGCTCGAGATGCGGCGCGCGATCCATTCCTCCATCGCGAAGCGGCGAAGGTAGTTCTCGTCTTCGCGCATGTCTGCCGATGTAAACTTCAGGGCCACGGTTTCGCCGGTTTCCAGTCCGGTGGCCAGAAAGATATGGCTGCGGTGGCTTGCGTGGATCTGCCGGTGAATCTGGTAGCCCTCGAATTCACAGGAAACTCGGGGCAACGGCGCCGGCGGCAGCGAATCCGCTTTATCGAAAACCGGCTCCAGGTCGTCTTCAGGCAGGCTCTCGATCCGGACGATCTGGATCGTCAGATTATCACTGCTTCCCGCTTCGTAGGCCGACGTGGCGATATCGGCCGCTATCGCAGAAAGATCGGTACCGGAGGCTATGGATGCCGCGATCTTGCGGGGCGATATGCTGTTGTGGATGCCGTCGGTCGTCAGTACGAAGAGGTCCCCTGGCTGAACATCCAGCCGGCGGTAATCAATCTCGATGGACGGGAGCAACCCCAGCGCTCGGCCCAGATAGCTCTCGCTTTGCGACGGCGCCAGGCGATGATCGGTCGTCAGCGGTTCAAGACTGCGGCCGGATAGACGCCAGATGCGGCTGTCGCCCACATGAAAAAGATGAGCCCTCCGTCCCTTCAGCACGAGCGCCGAAAACGTCGTCACATGAGCGTGGTCGCGATCCTCGATGCCTCGGTTCTGGGCGTTGAGCCAGGAATTGGTCGCCTCGATGACGCGGCTCGCAGCTGTCTTCACGGTCCAGGCGTCGGAGGTGCAGTAATAGTCGGTCAGGAAGCTCTTGACCGCAGTCTCCGCGGCAATATGGCTGACAGGGCTCGAGGAGATGCCATCGGCGATGGCAAGAGCGATGCCCTTCATCATAAGGGCGGCGTCGTTCGGAACGATGGCGCCGTAGAAATCCTGGTTGATCGTCTTGCGACCCGCTGCCGAGTGTTGGCCGATGGTGGCCGTGAGCCTGCCCCGGTCGAGAGACTTAAGCATCCATTCTTCCCAACGAGAAGCGGTCCCGCTGTCTTCTGGCGGGACCGGCTGGCAACGGGTTCAGTTCACTCGGCTGCGACAAAGCGTGCGGCGGAGTTTTCGGCCGCGTTGCGGTTCGGCGAGGTCTTGTAGTGGGTAGCGTAGATCATGCCACCGACGAAGGTAAGGCCGCCGACGAGGTTTCCGACCACAGTCGGGATCTCATTCCAGAGGAAATAGTCCATCCAGGTGAACTGACCGCCGAGCATGATGCCTGAAGGGAAGAGATACATGTTGACGATCGAGTGCTCGAAGCCAAGATAAAAGAAGATCAGGATCGGCATCCACATGGCAATGACCTTGCCGGAAACCGAGTTCGACATCATTGCCGCGACGACGCCGGTCGAGACCATCCAGTTGCACATGACAGCCCGCACAAAGAGCGTCAACATGCCAGCGGCTCCAGCCGCCGCATAGCCGAGCGTCCGCGACTCACCGATCGTTCCTATCTTTTGACCAATCGCGTTCGGCTCCTGCGAAAAGCCCATGGTGAAGATGATTGCCATGAAGACTGCGGTCGTCAGCGCGCCGGCAAAGTTGCCGACAAAGACGAGGCCCCAGTTGCGCAGCACCCCGCCGATCGTCACGCCTGGCCGCTTGGCGATCAGCGCCAGCGGCGCCAGCGTGAACACGCCGGTCAGCAGATCGAAGCCCATCAGATAGAGCATGCAGAAGCCGACCGGAAAGAGCAACGCGCCGATCAGCGGCTCTCCGGTATTGACGGTGATCGTGACCGCGAACGCCGCTGCGAGCGCCAGGATGGCACCGGCCATATAGGCGCGGATCAGAGTGTCCTTCGTGGACATGAAGACTTTGGACTCGCCCGCATCTATCATTTTCGTGGCGAATTCCTGGGGTGCTACATAGGACATCGCGTTTCCTTTTTCGCGTTCGGCAACGACTAGCGAGCCGCAAAGTTGGTTTTCAGGTCGAGATAGATTTCTCGGCCCTCTATGCGGACCGGGAAGGTTGATGTCCTTCCTTCGTCCGCGCCTTGGGCCACTCCGGTTTCAAGCGAAATCACCCAGTTGTGGAGCGGACAGGTGACGCAACCGTCATGTACGATCCCCTCGCTGAGCGGCCCGTTCTTGTGCGGGCATTTGTCTTCCAATGCGAAAATCCGATCATCGATTGTCCTGAAGACCGCTATTTTCGTTTCGCCATTGCGGACGCGGCGCGAACCCTGCCGTGGAATATCGTCGACTGTGCCGACCAGAATCCACGCGGCTTCAGTTGCAAGATTGTGAGCGTTCATTCCGCTGCTTCCTTCTGAATGACGGCCATCGGCCGGAACTCGTGCTTGTCCTTGCCGGAGACGCGCTCCGACCAGGGGTCGACCTGGGCGAATTTCTGGCTGAAAACGAAGCGCTCGAAATAGGCTTTCCGCTTTTCCGCATCGTCCATGATCTGCCGACGGATCTCGTCGAGGCCGACGCGCTTCGCCCATTTGTAGATACGTTCGAGATAGCGCGCCTGCTCGCGATACATCTGGGTCAGCGCGACGATGTGCTCGAGCGCCTCGTCCTCGGTCTTGACGAGCCCCAGCACCTCCGTGCCCTTGATGTCGAGGCCGGCGGCGCCGGCGAAGTGGATCTCGTATCCGGAATCGACGCAGATGACGCCGACGTCCTTGCAGGTCGCTTCGGCACAGTTGCGCGGGCAGCCGGAGACGGCCATCTTGACCTTGGCCGGCGTCCATGAGCCCCACATGAACTTCTCGATGCGGATGCCGAGCCCCGTCGAGTCCTGGGTGCCGAAGCGGCACCAGTCGGAGCCGACACAGGTCTTCACCGTCCGCAGGCCCTTGGCGTATGCCTGGCCGGAGACGAAGCCGGCCTTGCCGAGGTCGGCCCAGACGGCCGGCAAGTCCTCTTTTTCGATGCCGAGCAGGTCGATGCGTTGTCCGCCGGTCACCTTGACCAGCGGTACGTTGAACTTGTCGACGACGTCGGCGATCGCGCGCAGTTCCTTCGAACTGGTGACCCCGCCCCACATGCGCGGCACGACCGAATAGGTCCCGTCCTTCTGGATATTGGCGTGGACGCGTTCGTTGATGAAACGCGACTGGTAGTCGTCGGCATATTCATCCGGCCAATCGCAGACGAGATAATAGTTGAGCGCCGGGCGACATTTGGCGCAGCCGCAGGAGGTCTTCCACTCGAGCTCCTGCATGACGGCGGGAATGGTCTTCAGTCTCTTCGCCTTGATCAGTCGGCGGACATCGTCGTGGCCGAGGTCGGTGCAGTTGCACATCGGCTGGACGGCGGCCGGGTTGTAGCTATCGCCGAGGGTGAGCGACATCAGCTGCTCGACAAGGCCGGTGCAGGAGCCGCAGGAGGCCGATGCCTTGGTGTGAGCGCGTACCTCGTCGAGCGAGGTCAGGCCCTTGCCCTTGATCGTCGAGACGATCTTGCCCTTGCAGACGCCGTTGCAGCCGCAGATTTCCGCATCATCCGGCAAGGCTGCAACGGCCGCCGTAGGGTCCAGGGGAGCACCCCCCTGGTAGGCCTGGCCGAAGATCAGGGTATCGCGCATTTCGGAAATGTCGGTTGCGCGCTTCAACAGGTCATTGAACCAGGCGCCGTCGGCGGTATCGCCGTAGAGCACCGTGCCGATGATGCGATTGTCTTTCAGTACCAGGCGCTTGTAGATGCCGGCGGTGGCGTCGCGCAGCACGATCTCCTCGCGGCCGTCGCCATCGGCGAAGTCGCCGACCGAGTATAGGTTGATGCCGGTCACCTTGAGCTTCGTCGGTGTATCGGAATGCACGAAGGCGGCGCTGCGGTCACCGGCGAGATGCGACGCTGCGACGCGTGCCATTTCATAGAGCGGCGCCACAAGTCCGTAGACCATGCCGCCAACTTCGGCGCATTCGCCAAGCGCCATGATGTCTCCGTCGGAGGTCTGCATGCCGGCGTCGACGACGATGCCGCGGTTGATGGCAAGGCCCGCCTCCTTGGCAAGGCCGGCATTCGGCCGAATCCCGACCGCCATTACCACGAGCGTCGCCGGGATGACCCGGCCGTCGTCAAGCTCGATCCCCTCGACCTTGGTCTCGCCGAGGATTCGCTTGGTGTTCGCCTTGGTCAGAACCCTGATGCCGCGCTCCTCGACCGCCTTTTGCAGAAGGTAGCCGGCGGCGGGGTCGAGCTGGCGCTCCATCAGCGTCGGCATCACGTGCAACACGGTCACGTCCATGCCACGCGCTTTCAGGCCGGCTGCCGCCTCAAGCCCCAGCAGGCCGCCGCCGATCACCACCGCTTTCTCGCGGGATTGCGCAGCCAGCAGCATCGCCTGCACGTCGTCGAGATCGCGATAGGTGATGACACCCTGCAGGTCCTTGCCGGGCACCGGAATGATGAAGGGCACCGAACCGGTGGCGATCACCAGCTTGTCGTAGCTTTCCGTGACCCCGTGATCGGAGGTGACCGTCTTCGTCTTGCGGTCGATCGCGATGATCTTGTGGCCCTTGTAGAGGGTGATGCCGTGCTTGATGTACCATCCGTCGCCGTGGATGATGATCTCTTCGTAATCCTTCTCGCCGGACAGTACCGGCGAGAGCATGATGCGGTCGTAATTGACGCGTGGCTCGGCGTTGAAGATCGTCACCTCGTAGCGCCCGGGCGCCTTCTCGAAGAGCTCTTCCAGCATGCGCCCCGGCGCCATGCCGTTGCCAACAATCACCAGTTTCTCGGTCATTCCATTACTCCGCGGCTTGTTTCTTGAGGGGCTGGGCGGACAACGTCGTTCGGGCGGCGCGCTTTGCCCGGATCGCTTCCAGATGTTCGGGAGAGGGATTGGCGCCGCCTTCGTAGGCCTCGAGGAAGTCCAAGAGTTCCTCGCGATAGGCGTAGTAATCGGGGTGGGACAGGAGCTCCTTGCGCGAGCGCGGTCGCGGCAGGTTCACCTCCATGATGTTGCCAATCCGGGCATTCGGGCCGTTCGACATCATCACCACCCGGTCTGCGAGCAGTATCGCCTCGTCGACGTCGTGGGTGACGCAGATCGCCGTCACCTGCGTCCGCTTCCAGACATCCATCAGCACCTCCTGCAGTTCCCAACGGGTGAGGCTGTCGAGCATGCCGAAAGGCTCGTCGAGGAGAAGCAGCTTCGGCGAAAGCGCGAATGCGCGGGCAATCCCGACGCGCTGCTTCATGCCGTTCGAGAGATCGGCCGCAAGACGGTGCATGGCATCGCCCAATCCGACGCGCTGGAGATAATATTCGACGACGTCGCGGCGCTCGGCAGCCGTGGCGTCGGGATAGACGCGGTCGACACCGAGCGCGACGTTTTCCCTCGCGGTCAGCCAGGGAAGCAGCGACGGTGCCTGGAAGACCACCGCACGGTCCGGACCGGCGCCCGAGATCTCGCGCCCGTCGAGGATGATGCCACCGGACGAGATCGGATTGAGACCGGCCATCATCGACAGCACGGTAGACTTGCCGCACCCAGAATGGCCGATGATCGAGATGAATTCGCCCTTGTTCATTTTGAGGTTGAAACCATCGACGACCGTCAGCGGCCCCTTCGGCGTTGGATAGACCTTGCGGACCTCGAAGAACTCGACATAGCTCTTCTCGATCGCCGAATGCGCTTTACGCGCGTAGGCGTCGGGGAGCTTCGCCGGCTTCTGCGTTATCGGAACCACGTTCGGCAGGGTGACAGCGGCCGCGCCTTCGGCACTCCGACCGGCGCCGAGATCCATCAGATACTCGGTGACGGCGCCGCGCAGGCGGATGAATTCGGCATTGGAGTTCATTTCCGCGCGGTCGCGCGGCCGCGGCAGCTTCACCTCGAAGCTCGAGCCCAGCGTCGCCTTCGGTCCGGGCGTCAGGGGGATGATCCGGTCGGCGAGAAGGATCGCCTCATCGACATCATTGGTGATGAGGATGATGGTCTTCTTCTCCTTGGACGAGATTACGGCGAATTCATCCTGCAGCTTCGAGCGCGTCAGTGCATCGAGCGCCGACAGCGGTTCGTCGAGCAGCAGCACCTCCGGCTGCATTGCCAAGGCTCTCGCGACCGCCACGCGCTGGCGCATGCCGCCGGAAAGCTCTGCCGGCCTCCGTTCGGTCGCATGCGACAGGCCCACCATCTCGACGTAGTTCCGGACGATCTCCGCCCGTTCCGCCTTGCTCTTGCCGGTATGCACGGCATCGACGGCGAGGGCGACATTCGCCCGGACCGAAAGCCACGGCATCAGCGAATAGGACTGGAAGACGACGCCGCGCTCGGGGCCCGGCCCGGACACTTCCTTGTTGCGGAAGAGCACGGCGCCGCTATCGGGCGCCGTCAGGCCGGCGAGCAGGGAGATCAGGGTGGACTTTCCCGAGCCTGAAAAACCGACGATTGCGATGAATTCGCCTTCCTGCACCTTGAGGTTTGCGCCCGAAAGCACTTCGTTCAGCGACTTGCCCTCGCCGAAGGATTTCGAGACGTCGCTCAGTTCAAGAATAGTCCCGTCAAGAGTCATGGGGCGCCTCCTACCGGTTCGTCGAGAAGGTAAAGGCGGACTGCAGCGCATACATGATGCGGTCCAGCATGAAGCCGATGATGCCGATCGTGAGCACCGCGACCATGATGCGGGCGAGCGACTCGGAGGAACCGTTCTGGAATTCGTCCCAGACGAACTTCCCGAGACCGGGGTTCTGCGCGAGCATCTCCGCGGCGATCAGCACCATCCAGCCGACGCCCAGCGACAGGCGGAGGCCGGTGAAGATCAGGGGCAGGGCGGAAGGAAGCACCAGCTTGCGGATCGTCGTCGCGGTGGAGAGCTGCAGCACCTTGCCGACATTCACCAGGTCCTTGTCGATGGATGCGACGCCGAGCGCCGTGTTGATCAGCGTCGGCCACAGCGAACAGAGGGTCACTGTGATGGCCGAGATCACCAGCGACTTCGGCAAGAGGCTCGAAGGATCGACGTAAAGAGCCGACACCACCATGGTGACGATCGGCAGCCACGCGAGCGGCGAGACCGGCTTGAAGATCTGAATCAGCGGATTGATGGCGCCGTTGATCGTCTTCGACAGGCCGGAGGCGATGCCGACCGGCACGGCGACGATCGTCGCGATGATGAAGCCGAGGCCGACGGTGATCAGCGACGTGGCGATCTGATCGAGATAGGTGGGCTTGCCGGTGAAGACGCGATGCTTGACCTGGTGCGCCTTTCCCTCGGCGACGAGCTTGGCGTTGCGCTCGTCCTGCCGGGCATAGAAGGCATCGGCTTTCTGCCGTTCCGCGAAGTGGTCCTTCAGCAGCACACTCGCCTGTTCGAACACCGCCACCGGGCCTGGAATGGCACCGAGCGACGTCTGGACCTTGGGCGCCAGCAAGCCCCAGAGCGCGAGAAAGAAGAGGATGCCGGCGAGAGGCACGAGAAGCACCTTGCGGATCTCCGACATCTGCTCGGCGATATTGTCGCCGGCCGCGATGCGCAGGATCGGGGTCACCCAGCCAAGGCCGAGCACGTTGAGCCAGCTGCCGGCCTTGTTGATCCGCTGGAACAGGCGCTCGCGTCGCGCAAGTCTCGCATCGGCCACGGTGATCGCTTCAGTCATGAATTCGTCTCATCTGTTGGATGTGGGTCCAGGGACCGGCGGCGCCATCGAATTTCACCGCCGGCCGCATGCTCAGCCGCCGACGACCTCGGAGCCGGAAATCGTCTGCTCTCCCTTCAGCCCGACCTTGAGCGAATCGATGTAGGCGTTCGGCGCTTTGCCGTCGTAGGAGACTCCGTCGATGAAGTCGGAGGTCGGTGCCTTGTAGCCGTCGGTACCGAAGGGGAACTCTTCCTTGCTGGCCTTGCCCTCTTCGATCAGCATCTCCGCGGCTTTCATGTAGATGTCGGGCAGATAGACGGATTTTGCGGTTTCCGCGTACCAGGCATCATCCTTGTGCTCGGCGATCTGGCCCCAGCGGCGCATCTGCGTCAGGTACCAGACGGCATCGGAGTAGTAGGGGTAGGTGGCGTAGTGGCGGAAGAAGACGTTGAAGTCCGGAACCTCGCGCTTGTCGCCCTTCTCGTATTCGAAGGTGCCGGTCATCGAGTTTGCGATGACGGCTGCGTCGGCGCCGACGTACTCGCTGCGTGAGAGGATTTCGACGGCTTCGCCCCGGTTGGCGTTGTCGTTCTCGTCAAGCCATTCGGCCGCCCGAATGAGCGCCTTCGTGAGCGCCAGCGTCGTGTTCGGATATTTCTCGGTGAACTCCTTGGTGAGGCCGAAAACCTTTTCCGGGTTGTTCTTCCAGATCTCGTAATCGGTAACGACCGGAACGCCGATGCCCTTGAACACGGCGGCCTGATTCCACGGTTCGCCGACGCTGTAGCCGAGGATGGTGCCCGCCTCCAGCGTTGCCGGCATCTGCGGCGGCGGCGTCACCGAGAGGAGCGCATCGGCCTTGATCTGGCCCGAAACGTCTTCCGGCGAATAGAAGCCCGGGTGGATGCCGCCCGCGGCCAGCCAATAGCGAAGCTCGTAATTGTGGGTGGAAACCGGAAAGACCATGCCGAGATTGAACGGCTTGCCCTGGGCCTTGAACTGATCCACCACCGGTTTCAGCGCGTCGGCCTTGATCGGGTGGACCGGCTTGCCATCATCGCCGACCGGAACGTTTTCCTTCATCATCGCCCAGACCTCATTGGAGACGGTGATGCCGTTGCCGTTCAGGTCCATGGAGAAGGGGGTAACGATATGCGCCTTGGTGCCGAAGCCGATAGTGGCGGCAAGCGGCTGCCCCGCGAGCATGTGCGCGCCGTCCAGTTCGCCGGTGATCACGCGATCGAGCAGCACTTTCCAGTTGGCCTGGGGCTCGAGCGTGACGAACAGGCCCTCATCTTCGAAGAAACCTTTTTCATAGGCGATCGCCAACGGCGCCATGTCGGTGAGCTTGATGAAGCCGAGCTTGAGCTCGTCCTTTTCAAGCTCCAGCATCTCGGCCGACGCGAATGAGGCGGTACCAGCGTAGAACGCCGCCGCCAGGGCGGCGATAGAACACTTCGCGATCTTACCGGTGGAAGTCCTGCTCATGCTTTTCTCCTGTCTGCCGGCGATGGGAGTTCGCCTGCGGTTGCGACTTTTCAGGGCACAAAAGAAAAGGCTGCCAAACCGACTTCCACGCTCTCCCTCGAATGAGAACGGGATCCCAGTTTGGCAGCCTTGCCTTCAGCGCCCCCCATTGGGCGCGGTCGTGGAGCACGTTGCAGGAACCGTGCCAGTTTTGCGGATGCGCGGATTTCCGCAGAGTCTCAGTAGGTTAGGAGAAGCACCCCAATGCTGGGCGGGTGTTCTATGAGTCGTTGCTTGAATAAATTTTGCGCAGTGCACAAAAATAGAGCAGCTTGTGCAAGGCGCCTCAATTCTGGCTGGCGAGGTAGTCGTCGAGCCGGTCCGGATCGAAGATCCGCCCGTCGAAGAAGCCGTCGGGTCCTAGAACCAGGCCCTTTTCCGAGGCGCCTACCGGGGCGGCCACGGTCAGCGCGCCTTCGACCTTCATGTTCGCTCCGGGCATCGGCGCCGCGAGCGGCTTCAGGGCCTGGCGGTAGATATCCGGCCGATAAGTATTGCGGGCGCGCTCGGCCTGCGCTGGCGAATGTTGCACATGGCCCCAGCGGACCATCTGGCTGTAGAACCAGAGAGCATGGCTCTGCCAGGGGAAGCTTGCTGCCTTTGCGTGCGGCACGAAGAACTCCGGGATCTCGTCGGCCGCGCCGTCGCCGAGTGTCAGCTGTCCGGTGAGGATCGGCATCAGCGCCTCGCGTGGCAGGCCCAGATGGCTGGGGGCGCTCATCAGCGCCGCGAGTTCCCCATGGTTTGCGCGGTCGCCGCACCAGATGGAGCTGCGATAGAGCGCGCGCAGAAGCGCGTCCAGCGTCGGGCGGTTTTCCGAGGCGAAGCGGGCCGAAACGCCCAACACCTTTTCCGGGCTCAGGCGCCAGATCGACGCTTTGGTGGTGGCAATGCGGCCGGCGCCGGCGGCAACGGCAACGCTGTTCCAAGGCTCGCCGGCGCAGAAGCCGTCAATCGCCCCGGTCGACAGCGCATCCGCCATCAAGGGTGGCGGAACCACGACGATTTCGACGCTCTTTTCCGGGTCGATGCCGCAGGCGGCAAGCCAGTAGCGCAGCTCGTAATTGTGGCCGGAAAAAGGATGGACGACGGCAAATCGCAGCAACGGCTCGCCCGATCTATGGCGGCTTTCGACGACGCGTTTCAGCGAGGCGCCATTTGAGCTGGGGTCGGCGCCGGGTCCAGCGCCGTCGGCAGCCATACGAGCCCAAAGGTCTCGCGAGACCGTGACTGCATTGCCGCCGAGGCCGAGGGCGAAGGGTGCCACGAGTTCCAATGACAGCGGCGTCAGACCCAGATTGGATGCGATCGGCATCGGCGCCAGCATATGCGCCGCCTGGAAGTGCCCGACCGCGATACGGTCGCGGATGTTTGCCCAGGAGGTTTCCCGGACGAGCTGCACCGATAGGCCTTCATCGCCGGCGAAGCCCTTCTCGACGGCCGCGATCAGAACCGCGCTGTCGAAGAGCGGCATGTAGCCAAGGGTGATGTCGGCGGTCGCAGCCATTCAAAAATCCTCCAGCAGTCCCGCCGCGAGCACCAGGCTCTGTGCGATCTCGGCTATCTTGCGGTTCTGGTTCATCGCGGTCGTGCGCAGCAGCTTGTAGGCCTCCTCTTCGCTGATGCCGCGCGATTTCATCAGGATTCCTTTGGCGCGGTCGATGACCTTGCGGTCCGCAAGCTCGCTGCGGGCATCCGCGAGTTCCCGTTCCATGCGCGAGAAGGCGTTGAAGCGGCTGATTGCCATGTCGAGGATCGGCTTCACCCGCTCCTGCCGCAGTCCGTCGACCACATAGGCAGAAACACCGGCGTCGATTGCCGCCTCGATCATGCTGCTGTCGGAGCGATCGACGAACATGGCGATCGGACGTTTGACTGACCGGGAGAGCTGGAACATGCTTTCCAGGAGATCGCGATTGGGGTTTTCGAGATCGATGACGATCACGTCCGGTTGCAGCCGCTCGATGACGCGACCGACGCCATGGACATCGTGAACGACGCTGACACGGCTATGGCCGGCATCATGCAGTCCGGCCTCGATGATCGAGGCACGGATGGCATTCTCGTCAATCACCAGAATGGTCAGGTCGCGATGAGTCATGCCGCATCATGATGCGGTGCAGCAAAATTCGCAATATAGCTGCCTAAAAAATTTGCGGTTTTGGCAATTGCATCAATTTAAGGCGAAACCCATGTACGTCGACACGCTTGAGGTGCGCGGGGGTGAGCTCTCTGACGAAGAAATATCCACACTCGCGTGTTCAGCTGAGTATGGAGTCAAGCGCCGGCGGCGTTGCGCGACGATTCTGTAAGCGATGCAGCACGAATATTTGTCCTCAAGGGGTTCGATCCTCCAGTTTGTTAGAGGTCGGAGAAGGGTGGTAGGCGGTCGTTCGCTGCGGAGAGCGCCAACGCCCGACGACCTAATCGCTAGACTCACTGCACAGGCATATGGTCTGTCGCCGTCTGAGGTAACGGAACGGTTCTGCGGTTGGTGGACAGTTTCCGGTATCTTCTCGGTGTTAAGTTGTGGTGGCGGAGAAACACCCGGTTGAAATATGACAGATTGCGATAGCCCACCTCGAAGCAGATGTCCGTTATCGGCAGAGAGGTATCGGTCAATAGCTGACCCGCCTTCCAGATACGAAGCTTGTTGACGTGGTCGGTGAAGCTGTGGCCGCTGTTTTTCTTGAAGAATCGCGAGAAAGCGCTGTCGCTCATGCCGACCATGCGAGCCATGTCCGGCAACCGGATGTCCTCCGACAGATTGGCAAAGAGATACGCGAAGACCTGTTGCAGGGCTTCGAGCGAACCATAGCTCAGGTCCGGCACATAGGCCTCTGAAGACAGGGTATCGAACTCGTCAGTGTCCCGCAGCAGCGAGAGCAATGACAGGAAGGTTGAAAGCCGCACCGAGCCGGTCTGGAACTCCATGTCGAGTATCAGCGCCTCCGCCTGTTCCCGCGCCCGTCCCTTGAAGGAGAGCCCCCGCTGCGCGCGGGCGAGAAAGTCACGCAGCCCCGTCAGTTCCGGCAGGAAGGCCGAAGCCTGCTCCAGCTTGGCCGGCAGAAACTGGATGACGATGTCGCGTCCTGGAATGCGCTCATCCGGTCCGAGCGGCGTCACCCAGTCGTGCGGCAAGTTGCTGCCGATGACGGAGATATGGCCCGGCGTGAACGCGCCGACATGATCGCCTGCAAGTAGGACGCCGCTGGCGTTGGGAATGTAGTGGATCTCCACCTCCGGGTGGAAATTCCAGACGTTGCGTTCCCACGGATAGTCGTCGCGGCGCCAGAGGAACGACTCGTCCGCGCCGGTCAAAACATATTCAAATCTCGCGACCGTCGGCGAAATAACTGACATTGCGGACATCCTCCAGTGCCTCCGCCATGCTCGTTGCGCTGACAATCAATATTACATTGTGCAACGCACACAAGAACTCGTGAATAAATTCGGAATTTCGCGCATGAGAGTATCAGTATCGCGCAACGGCCGCGCTTGTGTCCACCCCTTCTTTCTACAACTATTGAGGTCCGTTGAGCGTGTCGGAGGAGAGTTTAGAACGCACAACCGGGCCGATTTTGCGATCCAAATGGAGGAGAACAATGAATAGTTTTGTCAAAGCCGCGTGCGTCGGCTTCATTTCACTTGGCGTTTGGAGTTCGACCGCTCTCGCTCAGGATTCCTGGTGGAAGACTGCCGCCCAGCCCTATCAGGGCGCGACCATCCGGGGCATCTCGGAATCGACCCCAGCGTCGAAATATGTCGAGCAGGTACTCGGTCCGAAATTCACCGAAGAGACCGGCATCAAGGTCGAATTCGAGGCCACATCTTGGGACCAGATGTACGACAAGGCGATCAAGGACATGGAGGCCAATACCGGCATCTATGACTTCGTCTACATCGAGCAGGACATCGTATATACGTATCTCGCCCGCAACTTCCTGGTCGATATCACCAAGACGCTCGCCGATAATGCAAAGATCGCTTCGCCGGACTTCAAGCCGGAGAATTTCACCACTTTCCTGAATTATTTCAAGGATCCGAAGTCAGGCAATGTCATGGGCGTCCCCATGGAAGCATTCATCAAGCCTTACCTCTACCGCAAGGATCTTTTCGATGATCCGGCGATCCAGAAAGCCTACAAGGATTCCACCGGTGCGGATTTGAAGCCCGCGACGACGCATGACGAGTATACCCAGATCGCCAAGTTCTTCACCGAATACGGCGCAGACAAGGAGCTTTGGGGAACCACTGTACAGGCCTCGTCGAGCCACCCCGCCGCCTTCTATGAATTCTTCGAGTCGATCGCGCCGACCTTCGGCGTGTACAACTGGGGCATCAATGGCACGACCTTCGCGGCCACCGAAGCTAACGGCGGCCAGATGAACTCCGCCGCCGCGAAGAAGGCGCTCAACTACTGGGTCGGCCTGTTGAAATACGCGCCGCCGGAATCGACGTCGTCCACTTGGGACGAGGTTGCTGGGACATTTGCCGCCGGCCGCGCAGCCCAAGGCCTCGTCTACGGTGAAAACGCTGCCTGGATCGCTACAGACGAAAGCAAATCGACCGTCGTCGGCAAGGTGGGAGTGTCATTGCCTCCGGTCGAGGCGGGTGTCATGGAAGCAGCCGAATCCGGCAAAGGATATATCGGCTACTACGATGGTGGCGCGTTCGGCATCCCGCATTCGTCCAAGAACAAGGACGCGTCGCTGCTATTCCTGCAGTATATCGGGCAGGCTTCAGTGCAGACCGACTGGGTGCTGGCCGGCTCCCGCATCGTCATGAACTCGACCTACGATGATCCCAAGATCGTTGATCAGGATAAGAAGATGAACGGCTACTACACGCTGATGCGTGAGGATGGAAAGCTGTTCGCCGGAGCTCCGCCGTTCCCGTTCCATTCGCAAGTTCTGCAGGTAGTCGCGCCGTTCATCTACAAAGCGATCGTCGGTGAGATCAAGCCGGACGATGCGCTGGACCAGGCCGCCACCGCAGCCGAAGCTGAACTCGTGAAGCTCGGCTACCGCAAGTAAAAGACCGCACCTCCCGGCGGTTGGCGGTCGCCTTCAGCAAGGTGGCCGCCCCTTTCCTGACTGCGGTTTGCGGGCCTGCCCGCGACGCTGGTAGTCGGGCGAATAAGACTCAAGCACGATCTGACGGAGCGCAGGATGAGACAATCCAACATCGGATGGCTGTTTCTAGCACCAGCCACGCTAATCCTGTTCGTTGTCGGGTTCGTTCCCTTCATCTACATTCTCTATGTCGGCTTCTTCGACTGGAACACCAACGCAATCGATCCCACCCTGCGCTGGGCCGGCCTCCAGAATTATCGCAGCCTCGTTTTTGACACGACATTCCTGAACTCGCTTGCGCGCACGCTGGGCTTCGCATTCTTCGTCGTTGTGAGCGAACTGTTGTCAGGCTATGTCCTGGCCCGCGCGCTGATGGCAGACCGCCTGTGGGGCCGGCAGTTCTTTCGCACGATCCACACACTGCCGATCGTTGTCGCGCCCATTGCAGTCGGCGCTACCTGGCGGCTGCTTTGCGTTCCGGGCTTCGGCATCGTGCCCTATTACGTGAAACTGTGGTTCGGCATCGACTACAACATCTCGACCAATGCCTATCACGCCTTCGCCACGGCGATCATCATGGACCTGTGGCACTGGACGCCGTTCGTCACGCTGTCGCTCATGGCGGGACTGACCGCCTTGCCGAAAGAACCGCTCGAACAGGCGCAGATCGACGGCGGCAACAAGCTGCAGATTTTCTGGTACGTGATCGTTCCGATGTTGAAGCCGGTGCTGCTGACAACCGTCTTCATCCGGCTGATGGACGCGTTGCGCTCGGTCGACGAAATCTGGATGCTGACCAAGGGTGGTCCGGCTGAGGCGACCCGGTTCATCGGCCTTCATATCTGGATCAACGTCTTTCCGAAGACCGATTACGGCTACGGCGCGGCCATGTCGCTGCTGACGCTTTACGTCACGATCGTTCTGAGCTGGCTGCTGTTCGTCGCCATGACCGGCCGCAAGGGAGGCGCACAATGAGACGCTCCGGTATAGCCTCCTTCGTCCTTTGGATATGTCTGACCATTCTGACACTGCTTCCGGTCTGGTGGATGCTGATAGTTTCGATGCGCCCCCGCGTGAAGCTTTATTCGAAGTCGTTCCTCATCGACGATCTTTACTGGGACAATTTCCTGGCGGTTCTGAACAGCTCGAGCTTCCTGCAGTATCTCTGGAATTCGCTGATCGTGGCGACATCGAACGCAGCGCTGGTGTGCGCGCTCGGCCTGCTCGCGGCGTTCGGGCTGTCGCGTTACAAAATCAGCGGCGGTGACAACGTGTTTTTCTGGCTGATCACCAACCGCATGGCGCCGCCAGCCGTGTTTCTGCTGCCGCTCTTCCTGCTGTTCACCAAGTGGTTCGTGTTCGGCGATTTCATGCTGTTCGACACGAAGATTGGCCTGATCCTGCTCTATTGCGTCTTCAACCTGCCCTTCGCCATCTGGCTCTTGAAGGGCATGCTCGACGGGATTCCGCTGGAGCTTGACGAAGCGGCGCGGGTCGATGGTGCGACAACCGGCCAGGTGCTGTCCAACGTCATCCTGCCGCTGGCGCGGCCGGGGTTGGCCGTCACCTTCATCCTGACCTGGATTTTCGCCTGGAACGAGTACCTATTCGCAGCGACCCTAACGTCGTCGGCTGACGCAAGGACCGTGACGACAGCGCTTGCTGAATATGTCTCGGTCACCGGAACGAACTGGGGCGAGATGGCGGCGATGGCGTTCCTGACCACGCTCCCGGCCTTAATCGTGCTCGGCTTCGTCCAGAAGCACATCGTGACTGGCCTGACGTTCGGCGCATTGAAAGGGTAAGATGATGGCTGGCATTCAACCCCAGAAAACCGAACGCGACGGATTCCTGCCGATCCGAACCAACGGCTTCGACAGGGGCTTCATCTCGGTCGTGATCCTGATCCTGGTGCATCTTCTATGGATGCGCTTCCTGGAGGGCGTGTTGCCCCTATGGGTGGCGACGGTGCTCTGCCTGGCGCTGGCCGTGTTCACTATCCGAAAGGGCTGAAAACATGAGATCGCTCGTCCTCGAACGCAAAGACGAACTGCGCATTCGCGACCTGGACCCGAAGGAGGTGCTCGGTCCCACCGACGTGCGCATTGCCATCAAGACCGTTGGCGTCTGTGGATCGGACGTTCACTATTACACCCACGGCGCGATCGGCCCTTTTGTCGTGCGCGAGCCGATGATCCTCGGCCACGAAGCCGCCGGCATCATCGAAGAGGTCGGCAGCGCAGTCCGGAACCTGAAAGTGGGCGACCGCGTTTGCATGGAGCCCGGCATTCCCGACCCTCAAAGTCGCGCGGCGCGGCTGGGTCTCTACAATCTCGATCCCGCGGTGCGCTTCTGGGCGACGCCGCCGGTGCATGGCGTACTGAGACCGAGCGTGGTCCACCCGGCGGCCTTCACCTTTAAGCTTCCGGACAATGTTTCCTACGCCGCTGGCGCCATGGTCGAGCCGCTGGCTGTAGGCTTTCAAGCAGTTTCCAAGGCGAGGCTGACGCCCGGTGCGATCGCGCTGGTCACGGGTGCCGGGCCGATCGGCATGGTGACAGCGATCGCGGCGCTGTCGGCTGGCTGCGCCAGAGTTATCGTTACCGACGTTGTCGACGAAAAGCTTGCCGTGGTGCACAAGCTCGGCCCTGCCATCATGACCGTCAACGTCCGCTCGCAGGACCTGAAGAGTGTCATAGCCCGCGAAACCGACGGCTGGGGCGTCGATGTCGTCTTCGAATGTTCCGGCGCGGCTGAAGTGATCGCAGACACGGTGCACCATGGTTGCCCCGGCGGCGCCATCGTCTTTGTCGGCATGCCCCTGAAGCCGGCCCCGCTCGATGTCGTCATCGCCCAGACCAAAGAACTGCGCATCGAACACGTGTTCCGCTACGCGCATGTCTACCCGCGCATCGTCGCGCTATTGGGATCGAACCAGATCAATGTCGATGCGCTGATCACCGATACCTACCCCTTCGAGAATTCTGTCGAAGCGTTCGATTACGCCGTGCGACCAAAGCCCTCCTCCGTGAAGATCCAGATCGAGCTTGGGAGGTAGCATGTATCTGCGGAAGTTAGATCTCAGTGGAAGGGTCGCGGCCGTTACCGGCGCGGGGCGCAACATCGGCTATGCCTGCGCTGATGCCCTATCAGAAGCCGGCGCGCATCTCGTGCTGACTGATCTTGATGAAGAGCTCGGTCAGTCGGCCGTCTCGAAGCTCGCCGCGATGGGGCGAAAGGCCGAATTCGTTCGTCTCGACGTGACCGATTCCGGCGAAACCGACCGTGTCGCGGCAGCGATCGCGACCAAGCTTGGCCGCGTGGACATTCTGGTCGCCAATGCCGGCATCGCTTCGCACAGCCCGGCGGAGGAGATCCGATGCGGACTGGCTGACCGGCAGCATCGTCGTTGCGGATGCAGGATACACCTCATGGTGAAGCTGCCCGAGCACACATCCCGAATGATCGGTGGCCATGCCGCCACAACTGACTGAGGATTGACACATGGCGACGATCGAGCTCGACCAGGTCGACAAGCATTACGGCTCCTATCACGCACTGCGCAAGATCTCGTTCGATATAGCCGACGGCGAGTTCGTCGTACTGGTCGGTCCCTCCGGTTGCGGCAAGTCCACGCTGCTGCGATCGCTTGCCGGCCTTGAGGAGATCACCGGCGGCGCGATCAAGCTTGGAGGACATCGCGTCGACAACATCGCTGCCAAGGACCGTGACGTGGCGATGGTGTTCCAGAACTACGCGCTCTATCCGCACATGACCGTTCGGGAGAACATGGCCTTCGCACTGAAGCTGCGCGGCGAAAATCTTACGGATCGCAACGCCAAGGTTGACAAGGCTGCCGAGATGTTACGGCTTACGCCCTATCTCGACCGATATCCGAAGGCGCTCTCCGGAGGCCAGCGGCAGCGTGTTGCCATGGGGCGCGCGATGGTTCGCAGCCCAAAGGCGTTCTTTTTCGACGAGCCGCTGTCAAACCTGGACGCCGCGTTGCGCGTAGATATGCGTTCGGAGATCAAAGCTCTTCACCAGCGCCTCGGCGCTACTTCCGTGTATGTCACGCATGACCAGATTGAAGCCATGACAATGGCGGACCGCATTGTAGTGCTTCGCGACGGCAAGGTGGAGCAGATCGGCGCGCCACTGGAGCTTTACGACAGGCCGGCAAATACCTTCGTCGCCGGCTTCATCGGATCGCCGGCGATGAACATGCTACCGGCCACAATCGATCTCTCTGTGAACTCAGCGCGGCTCGCTGATGGGTCGGCCCTTGCCCTTCCACAAGGCACACGGGCAAGTAACGGCCAAGAGGTGATATACGGGGTCCGTCCTGACCAGTGGATATTGTCGAATGGCGATACGGGCGTACCGGCGACTGTCGAGTTGATCGAGCCGACGGGAGCCGAAATTCTCCTGGCAGCCCAATTGGCGGGCAAGCGGGTCTTGTGCGCCTTTCGCGAGCGCCACGCGCTGAAGCCGGGCGACAGGATACGGCTCGACGTCGATCCTGCCGCGGCTCATGTGTTCGACAAGCAAACCGACCAAAGACTCGCGTTCTGAGCAACAGGCATCGGAAGGATCAACTGTGTCAGACTTTACAGGGAAAACGGTAATCATCACGGGTGCTGGCAAGGGTATCGGTCGCGCCTGCGTTGAACTGCTCACCCACCGTGGCGCACGGATCGTAGCCTTGTCGCGTTCGCAGGCCGATCTGGATGATCTGGCAGCAAAGTTCGGCGCGACCGTATTATCAGTCAATCTCGCCGACAATGCAGCAGCACGCGCCGCCATGAAGAAGGCGGGATTGGCAGACGCGCTGATCAATTGCGCGGGAACCAACGTGCTTGAAAGCGTCATCGATATGACGGAGGAGGGCTATGAGCAGGTGCTCGGCATCAACCTGCGGGCCGCGCTGATTTGTGCGCAGGAATTCGCGCGGGCTCGCATTTCAAACGGCGGCGGCGGTACGATCGTGAATGTGACCTCGATCGCCGGACATCGTGGTTTCGTGGATCACGTGGCTTACGCCGCTTCGAAGGCGGGACTGGAAGGCGCGACACGTGTCATGGCCAAGGAACTCGGCGCCTATGGAATCCGGGTTAATGCAGTGGCGCCTACGGTTACCATGACGGAGCTTGCCGCCAAGGCGTGGTCCGAGCCTTCCAAACGTAACCCGATGATTGTTCGCCACCCGATGGCGCGCTTTGCGGAGGTCGACGATGTCGCACGGTCGATCGCACTGCTTATTTCAGAGGACGCACCCATGATCAGTGGCGCAGTCCTGCCAGTCGACGGCGGCTTCCTTGCTGTCTGAAAATCAAGAGGCGAGACAAGACGATGACTAAACCACTCCAAGGAAAGATCGCTGCGGTAACCGGCGCAGCTTCCGGTATCGGGCTCGCGACGACCCGTGCCCTGGTCGATGCCGGCGCCAAGGTCGTGATGGTGGACTACAACAGACAGGCGCTGGAAACGTACGCTGCCGAGTTCGGCGACGCCGTAGTCACGCAGGTCACCGATCTTCTGGACGCCGCAAGTTGTGCGGCTATGGTGCCGGAAATCCTGGCAAAGGTCGATCACCTCGACATCCTGCACTGCAATGCAGGCTCCTACATTGGCGGGGATCTTATTGATACCGATACCGCGACAATGGATCGGATGCTGAATCTCAACGTGAACGCCGTCATGAAGAACGTCCGCGACATCGCTCCGCATATGATCGAGCGCGGGACCGGGGACATTTTGGTCACTTGCTCCGTGGCCGGGCATGCGCCGATCCAGTGGGAGCCGGTCTATTCCAGCTCCAAATGGGCGATTACCAGTTTCGTCCAGATCATGCGCCGGCAGTTGAAAACCTACGGCATCAGGGTCAGCCAGGTCTCACCTGGCCCGGTCGTTTCCGCTCTGCTTGCCGATTGGCCCGCGGAAAACCTTGAGAAGGCAAAAGCCAATGGGAGTCTGATCGAGCCCTCAGAGGTCTCCGATGCCATCATCTTCATGCTGACCCGCCCGCGAAACGTCACGATCCGGGACATGATTGTCTTGCCGACAAATTTCGACGTGTAGGTAAGGAACACCAAGTCGCTGCGGAAGCTCAATTCCGGGCTTCACGTCATAGGTTTGCGATAACAAACAAACGATCGCACCGGATTGCATTTTGTCGACTAGGAATTCTCGTCGTCGCATCAAGTTGGTCGAAACGGCGTGAGTCCGCTTTTGCGACGCGCGGTCAATTGTGCAAACGTCCGAAATGGGCGCAATGCGGAAATTATTCTGACTTGGGGCCGGAAGCGGACCGTCGGTTGCTAAAACGGTGAATGCCAGAAGCAAACATCCGAAACGTCGGTGCAGAGGTCTGGGATCGGCCCAAGCTGCCCGTCCACGGGAAGCGCTCTGGCGTGCAGTTGCGCACAGAAGGCCCAATCATGCGGCCAAGTTCTAGGCTCGAGACGCCTCTCGCGGTGCGATAAGGAAATCAGCCATTGATGTATTACAGCTTGAAGTTCTTGCGGTTATATGCGTGCTGGAAACCCATTTTTCTGAGGTTCTCATAGGAAATACTGGGTTTATCAAGTGAAGGTACTTCTGTTTCGACGACGAACGTCGAGACGCCTTGTGTGATCCCGTGATCGGTTCGGATCTGGATGAGCGCCTTTTGAACGCCGCGATTTCGGAATTCGGGAAATGTTGTACCACCACCCAACCGCGCATATGTCCCGGACACGTAGATGGCGCCAGTTCCGATAGGCGTTTCACCGTCCAAAGCAAAAAAATTGACCAGCCCTCTTTGCCCACAATGGCCGACCAGAGGGAAACAAAGGTTAGCGGGAAATTGAAACCCTTGCACATCATGGATCCGAAGAGCGTGGCTTCGTCAACTTTTACCCTTCGGGTGCGGACACACGGCCAGGCGACTCGAGACTGCTCAAGAGCGCGCTGCGCGTAAGCTTTGCCCACCCAGGACCGTGTTCAGATCCTTACTTTGGGTCCAGTTTCTCACCTCGTCCGAGGCAGCGTCTACATTTAGTTGCAGGAACCGATTCCCCGTCTTTCATCGCATCCAGTTACATGCTTTGTCCAGATCCTCGACAGAGCCTAACCCCAGAACGCGGTTTAGGCCGATCGCAGGTGCGTTCGGCAGCGAGATCGCGCATCCTCGTTGATGGGAAGGCATTCGAATTGCTCCTCATCCCGGAAATATTCGGGTGAGAGCCTGTGCAGATCCACGAAGGCCTTGGCCTCGATGGCGTCTTCCTTTTCTGGGAATGAGCGTTCTGAAAAGTTCGAATACAAGATTGGCTCCTGAGCCGCCACCTTTGAGTGCCAGATGAAAAGAGACAGGCTAGTCTCGACTAAAAACCGAGTTCGCTGAGTCCAGGATGATCATTTGACCAGCGGCCGAGCGGCCACTGAAAACAGCGGTCGTCGGCGCGGATAGCCAGGTCGTTGATGCAGGCATAGCGCTTCCGCATCAGGCCGCTATCGTCAAACTCCCAATTCTCGTTCCCGAACGATCTGAACCAGTTCCCACTGTCGTCGTGCCACTCATAGGCAAACCTAACGGCGATACGATTGTCGCTAAGCGCCCAGAGCTCCTTGATCAAACGGTAGTCGAGCTCCCGCCGCCATTTTGCCGAAAGGAACGTGACGATCGCTTCCCTCCCGGAGACAAACTCGGCACGATCCCGCCACTGGCTGTCTATCGTATATGACAGAGCGACTCTCGCCGGGTTGCGGCTGTTCCAGCCGTCTTCAGCAAGACGAACTTTCTCGACTGCGCTTTCAAACGTAAAAGGTGGAAGGGGTGGTCGTTGAGCTTCGTCATCGTTCAGGGTTCTCCAACCGTGCGCGCAAAGTCGCATTCTCGGTTTCCAATCGCTGCAGTTGTTCACGAAGAGGAGCGACAGCTTGTTCAACCTGCTGTTCGGTGTAGCGCGGGATGATGTGCTGTGGGCAATTCCAATCGAACGCCTCAAGCCGAAGCCTGAAGATCCGTTCCGCCCTTCCTTTGTAGGTCGGGTCGGACACCAGTTCCGTGAGTTCCTGGTCAGCATCAAGCGCCAGTCGCTCCACATACGCGTAAATTTTGAGCCGTGCCCGTCGCACATAATCCATCAAGAACAGGCACGCCCGATCGTTAGCGGCAAAATTGCCGGCGCTGATGTACTGGCGATTACCCCGGTAGTCGGCAAAGGCCAATGTTCGCTGATCGACGACCTTAAGGAAGCCGGCTCTTCCTCCACGGTGTTGAACGTATGGCCACCCCGTTTCGGAGACCGATGCCATATAGAAGCTGTCACGTGAGGCGATGAAGGCGATCTCGTCTTCGGTGAGGGTGTCTGAAGGGCGGTTGTCAGCGCCCAGCCATATCTGGTCCACCCCCATGTTCTCCTGAGCTGCTCTGACGCTTGGCGTTACAGCAACCTCAAGGAAATGATATGGCATGCCTATTCTCCTTGCCCAGGCAGGCTCGCATCGTTGTCTCACGGTGCGAGCCCGGATCCACCTTTGGGTAGCCGAAATCAGTGCTTGGCATTTATACCCTTAAGATCACCAGAGCAGACATCAGTCCTGCAAGGCCCAGTCTGCGACCTGCCAACGCATCTCCCCATGATCAGCAACGACACGACCGAGCCCAGGGAACGGCATGTGCGTGGCAGCGATGAGTGCGCCTTCCGACGCGGCACGCGGAAAGAAGCGATCACGCATGGCTTTCGCAGCGGCACGGTCTTGCTCAAACAAGAAGAACACATCGGTCGCGGCCGGATGCACGACCGGAAAAATCATATCCGAAACCATGATCATGCTCTTCCCGCCATCTTCGATCCGCACGCCGATATGGCCGGGCGTATGGCCGGTCAGGTCGACGATTGAAACGCCCCGCATGATCTCGCGCTCTCCATCGATCGCTTGGAGCCTCGGGTATAACCGCACGACTTCCTCCGCCATCCTGAAGCTGGTCTGCAGATAATCAGGGGCGCCGTTGCGCTTGGCTGGATCGGTCCAGTGGGTGACGTCGCGACGATCGATATAGAGATCGGCCTCGGGGTAGTTGTTCTTGCCTCCCAGAACAAGTCCGCCCATGTGGTCTTGGTGCATATGCGTTACGATGACCGCGTCGATCTTGTCGGGCTGCAGACCGAGCGCATTGAGCGCGTCCGGCAATTGTCCGGTCTGGCCGATAGAGCCCGCTGCACCTGCGTCAATCAGGATCCGGCGTTCGCCATCCTCGACGAGATACTGGTTGAAGAGGAATCTCACCCCAGTCTGCCGGGCGGTAAACTGCGAAATTGCCGCCTGCTCGACTTCGGCCCCCGTGCGCCCCGGAAAATAATCGTAGGGCATATCGGCATAGCCATCGGTCAAGGCCGTCACCGTGAACCGGCCGATGCGGATCTGTGCGAACGGGTTCACCACAACAGGCGGCTTGGCAGCATCCTGCGTAGCCGCACGCGCGAGGGAGTCGCCGAGCAGGCCTCCACCGAGGAGGCTTCCCCCGATGAGGCCGAGAGGCAGGGCGCCGGCAAAGGCGCGACGTGAAAGTTGAGGCATGACATCTTCCTCTGGATCAGTATCACGATGGGGCTTATGGCAAGCCCCTTGACGACGCGAAGGCTATGACATCCACAAACAACGGGGTATCTTGGTATTGTGGAAACATTCCTCTCATTTTATGGAAGGCTTGGATGGATCGTTTTGACGCGATGGCGGTGCTATTGGCGGTGGTCGACGCCGGCAGTCTATCTGCCGGGGCACGGCGGTTGAATGCGCCGCTCGCCACGGTCAGCCGCAAAGTGGCCGATCTTGAAAAGCATGTTGGCGTTCGCTTGGTCGTGCGCACCCGTCGCGGCCTCGCCTTGACGGAGGAGGGGCGCGCCTTCGCCGCCGCGTCACGTCGAATTCTTGAGGAGCTGGACGTAGCGGAGCGGCAGGCCAGCGGCGATTATGGAGCGCTGCGTGGCGAGCTTCACGTAACCGCGCCGATTGCCTTCGGCGAGCGCCATCTGCTGCCAATTGCGCTCGAATTCCTCAAGGAGCAACCCGAGATCAACCTGAGGCTGACCCTGACTGATCGGCAGCTAAGTCTGGCGGATGAGCGCGTCGATGTAGCCCTACGGATCGGGCACCTGCCGGACAGCGCGATTATCGCAACACGGGTTGGTGCCGTCCGCCGGGTGATCTGCGCGAGCCCCGACTATCTCGCCCGCCGAGGAGTGCCGCGTCAGCCGGAAGACCTCGCCCCGCATGATGGCATAAGCTTCCAGGGCTTCGCGACCGCCCCGGAATGGCGATACCGCCGAGACGGCGCGGCCTTCGCTGTCGAGCCGCGCCTCAAACTCGCGGTCAACACGACAGAGGCTGCCATTCAGGCTGCACTAGCTGGTATCGGCATTATTCGCGTGCTTTCATACCAGATCAACGAACATTTGCGCTCTGGCGCTCTGCAGGAATTGTTGGCGGAGTTCGCACCGGAACCGCTGCCAGTAAATGTTATTCACGGACCAGCCGATCCGCTGCCGCTGAAGGTCCGGTGCTTCCTTGACTGGATCGGCCCCCGCCTGCGCGCGCGAATGGCAACCTAGCGTTCCGCCTATCAGACGCGCCTCCGTTAATGGCGGTCAGGCTCACTGGTAGTCGATCGTCCTGCATTGACGACCGCTTGCCCTTGCGGACCGGAACGGACATCCGCCACCGGCGAGTTGATTTCCGCTTTGGCGCACAGGCGACGAAACGCCGCGGCAAGGCCGATGCCTGCTTGCAGGCAGGCCGAAGATTTGCCTCTATGACCGATATGGGGCGCGTTGCGGACGCAATCACTCCCAAGCCCGCCGTCCGCTTCCTGGAGCTCGATCTGATAGTCTGAATGACCGGAACGAGGGGCGCAAACTTGCCGCGGCATTCGTGAGCGCCGATCTGCAGCGCCGCTCAATCCAGACTGTTGTGATTGCGATCATGGGCGATCGGTCGATGCTCCTCGCCGCAACGAGAAAGCATCGCCACGTCCCGGATTTAGCCTCACCCGGCCTTCTGGCCACCTGAGATCTCGCCTCTTCTGCTCACCTTGGCTGGGGCACCTAAGAGTCAGCTGCGGGGCTGCAGCAGCGCCAGGACGATGGTCAATGCCGCCAAGACGGCGGTAATGATCAACGGCCCGGAAGCGCCATGGTGATCGACGATATAGCCCCCGAACACCGCACCCATGCTGATGGCGACCTGGAACGAAACGACCATCAAGCTGCCGGCAGCCTCCAAGGCATCCCCTGCGCCCCGGGACAAGTTAGTAGGCAGTACCACCGGAGCCATCCCAAAAGCCAAACCCCAAAGTGTAACCAGGGCAAACGCGATGCCGCTATGTGCACCCCACAGTACGAGGGCAAGCGCCGCAAAGGCCATCAATACGCCGGTGACAGCGAGTGCCATGCGGATATTGGCGTCTGCCAGTCGGCCGCCGGCGACGTTGCCGATCACAGCGGCGATGCCGAACCCGAGGAGCGCCAAGGCAATCGGCCCGGTGCCAAGGAGCGTCACTTGTTCTAGGAAGGGTCGCACGTAGACCGAGCCGGCAAAATGTCCGGTCATCAGCAAGACGATGGCAAGCATTCCGAGTTGAACAGTGCGCCGTTTCGTCAGCCGGAAGACGTCGGAAAGACTGTTGCTTGTGCTTGCCGGTAGTGTCGGCAAGCTGACTATCTGCAGCAGCATCGCAATCGCTGCGAGCCCTGCCGTCAGGCCCGTGGCGGCACGCCAGCCGAGCCAGTCGCTGATCAAAGCACCCATCGATGGTGCAGCGATGGTGGCAAGAGAGACGCCGAGGGTGACTATAGCCATGCCCCGGCCTGTCGCATTGGTGCCAACCAATCTCGCCACGACGGCAACTGAAAGCGCCCAGAAACCACTTAGCGCCACGCCCAGCCCGGCTCGGCCCAACAGCAATAGCCAGAAATCGGTCGCGAGCGCGGCCAGAAGATTGGAGCCGATAGCCAAGGCACTTAGGCCAACCAGGATAGTCTTCCGGTTCAGTTTGCCGATCAGAACATTGCTCAACAAGGCGGTCACCGCGCCGACAGACGCGGTGGCGGTGACAACCTGACCGGCGGTTCCCTCGCTGATGCCAAGGTCACGCGCCATTGGCGTCAGCAGGCCTGCCGGTAGGAATTCAGCTGACACCAGCGCAAAGCTTGTGGCTGCCATTGAAATGACGGCAAGCCAGGTTGTGGGGCTCCATGCACTCGGAACGGCAGAAGAGAGGCCAATCGCTGGGCCGTCAAGCTGTGATGTTGTGTCGGTCATTGAAGTACCTCCAAGGTTTGGAGGTCTTCATAGCGGAGTCTTTCAGGATGATATGTATCCTAAAGTCCGAATTCTATGTCCGTTCGTCCGGAAATGGTGCGGCGCACAACGCCAGGTGAGACGCTGGTGATGCGCTTGAAGGCGCGAGCGAAAGAAGCTTCAGATTCATAGCCCAGTTGGGAAGCGACCTCGGCAACCGACATGTTTTGACCGAGCAACTCTCGTGCAAGCTGCATGCGCAGACGGGCGAGATAGCGTGCCGCGCCTTCCCCCAAAATGGCGCTGAAGCGTTCCGCGAAGATCGAGCGAGATTGACCTGCCACGCCGGCAAGGGTCTCAAGCGTCCAGTCATGGCCGGGATCTCGGTGCATGGCTGCCAGCGCACGACCGATATGAGGATCACGGATCGCGGCCAGCCAGCCGCTGGTCGAGGCTCCGCTGCAATTGACCCAGCAGCGAATAAGCCGCGCGACGAGTACGTCCGCCATGCGTGACAAGACCGTGGCGCTGCCGATCTGGGGCTGCGACGCCTCTGCCGTCATGGCGGCGAGGAGGGGGCCGACGATCGGGTCATTGCCGGCAACATCACAGCCCTTGATGATCGGTGGCATCAGGGCGATCAAGGGGTTGAGGGCATTCGCACCCAAAGCCATGGAACCGCAGAACAGGGTGCTCGTCGCTCCTGTTCCTTCATGCACCACTTTGGAGACATTGCCCCCCAATTTGGTGACGTGACAGCTCTTGAGCGAGTCCCCGACAACATCAGGCTTGCTGGCCAGTCGGTGTTCGACACCTTGTGGCAACAACACCAGATCGCCGCCTTGTAACTCCTGCCACCCCTGGGCTTCGGTATGGACCCAGCATGGCCCCTCACTGACGAAATGAAAGCGAAGCAGCTGTTGCTGCGGAAAGGCGATGCTCCATGGGTGGCGTAGCTCACAACGGCCATAGTTGACCCCACTCAGGCGAAAGTCCTGTAGAACTTCGCTTAGTGCGTCCGTAGGAATATGTGTCGGAGATTGGGATGAATGATCAAGCATTGGGCCAATTTATATGCCAGGCGTCCGGCATGCAAGTAAGACCATGTGGCCGCACAAATGTCCATGCATCGAGCGATTCAAACGGCTTCTTCGGGCAGCGGCGATAACTGCCTCTATGACCGATAAGGGGGCGCATTGCGGACCGCCTAAAATGTATCCCGCCTGCCAGCATGCTTAGGTTTGCTCCGGCGCCCGCGCCTCAATCGCCCCGGTACAACGCATGTCGAAGCGTTTGGCGAGTTCCGCCAGGCTGACCTCCCCGAGACGGCCGATCAACAATGCCTCAGCCTCACGCATGGCGCCTTCGACCGCCTCGTTGACGACCTTCTCGACGGCGCAGTCGGGGTTGGGATGCTCGCTACCGATGGCGAAGATGCGCGGACCTCCCACTGCGCGATGAACATCGAGCAGCGACACTTTCGCCAGGTCCATGGCGATCGTCCAACCGCCGCCGTGCCCTTTCTCCGACCGCACATAACCCGCTTTACGCAGGCCTGCCATCGTCCGGCGTACAACCACCGGGTTGGTCCCAAGCATGCGCGCGACCACCTCGGACGTCATAGGTCCATCGTGGCGTGCCATGTGGAGCAACACGTGGAGCATGCGGGAAAGACGGCTGTCGTTGCGCACGGTTTCATCCTTTGCAGGTGGAGTGGATTGGCAGCCTCGGCAATTCACGTTACATTTAATGTTACATGATTCGTAGAGGCGTGACATGCGTGAATTCGAGAACCCTGATCATTGGGATACTGCCGCTCGGCACTACGAGAAGACCGCGCACCCCTTCACTGCGCGCTATGCCGAAGCGGCGTTGGCGCGCGTGCCGCTGACCTCGGAGGCTCGAGTCCTGGATGTCGCGGCCGGCACTGGCGCATTGGCACTGGCTGCGGCGCGCACGGGCGCTCAGGTGCTCGCGACCGACTTCTCGCCCGGCATGGTCACCCGCATCGCGGCTGCCCGACTGCCCAATGTGGAGGCGCGCGTCATGGATGGGCAGAATCTCGACCTTCCTGACGCCGGTTTCGACGCAGTCTTCTCGATATTCGGCGTGATCATGTTCCCCGACTGGCGCAAGGGCCTCTCCGAGATGGCGCGAGTGACTCGTCCGGGTGGATATGGTGTGGTCGCAACCTGGCAGTGTCGTGGCGCGGCGACGTTTCTGCTGCTGGGCCAGATCCGCCAGACGCTGTTTCCTGACCTTCAGAGCATGGCGATGCCTGAAGCCGTCCAGGCGCTAAACGATCCGAAGGACTTCGCGCAGGAACTGATCGATGCAGGCTATCGGGATCCGCAGATCGATCAAGTCGTATACGAATATGAACTTGAGGTCGCGACACTCAATGAGCCCGACACATTGTTTGGCATGTCTCCGGATTGGACTAGCCTTTCCGATCAGGAGAAAGCGGCAGTCGTCGCCGAGGTCCGCAGAATTGCTGCCGATCGAGCGGTTCTGCCGATACCATCTACTGCACTGATCGGTGTCGCGCGCCGCTGAACATCGTGCGGCAGCTGAACGGGCTGCATGCGGCGGCGACGTTGGTGGAAGTCGTCTTTCTCGGTCCGCTGACATCCGAAGGACCCGGATCGAAGGCTCGGCGCTGACGGCACGAGTCCGCAGCGCAACCGTGATTAGTGACCCGGCTGGCCAAAGAAGAGACCAATCGTGAGCGACCTGGTGGCCGGAAATTGCCGGGTGACATGACCCATTCTTCCATCAGTTTCGAGCGCAACCGCGCGACTTTTAGGCGACATATCCGGCGCGGAGGTTCGCTGCCATTCGCTGCCATCAAGGAAAATCGGCAACGCTGTCGCTCATTCCCCGAGCACTAACCGCAATCGTTCATTGAAGACGCTATTGACGATGCAATCGCAGTTGCCTAAAGCGGCATAATCTGAGTTACATACTCAAGTTATGCGATGCTAAGAGCGAGCGCGAGGCCTGACAGCAGCATTGGATCACTGGTTTGAACTACGGCCTTCTTGCGCTCGGCTTTGTGGTCGCAGCGCCGGTGTGGGCGCGCCAATCCTTTCGGTAAAGGAGAAATATCGTGTCGAAACATTGTCTCTTCGCGCGCGCCATGTTGACAGCTCTTGTCTCTCTCATCCTGGGTTTGGCAACGGCCGTCGCCGGCGAACAGCCAGCAGCGACGCAAGCACCGATCACAGTCACCGACGTTGCCGGCCGGCAAGTTACCGTAAACGCGCCCGTCGAGCGCATTCTTCTCGGGGAGGGGCGGCAGCTTTACCTCATTGCTTCGCTCGAGCCGAAGAATCCATTGGCTCGCATCGTCGCCTGGCGTAATGATCTGATCGAGGCCGACCCCGCCACCTATCAGCAATATCTCGAAGCCTATCCGGAACTGGCTGAGCTGCCGGCCTTCGCGGGTAAGGAGAACGGCCTGATCGACATCGAATCGACCATTGTCCAGAAGCCAGACGTCGTCCTGCTCAATCTTGAGGCAATGCGCGCGAACGAGGATGCGAAATATATCGAGAAGCTGGCGGAACTGAACATTCCCGTCCTCTACATCGACTTCCGCCATTATCCGCTGAAGAACACCGAGCCGACCATTCGTCTTCTCGGCAAGATCATGGGGCACGAGGCACGCGCGGAAGAGATCATCGAATTCCGCCACCAGGCCATGGCCCGAGTGACCGACGTTATCGCCCGGGCGAAACCGGATCGGCCCAGTGTCTTCATCGAACGGATCGGTGGCTATACCGATGATTGCTGCCTCTCGTTCGGCGCGGAAAACTTCGGCAAATATGTCGAGCTTGCCGGGGGCCACAATATCGGCAGCGACATTCTTCCCTCGACCTTCGGACAGCTCAATCCCGAGCAGGTGATCGCCGCCAATCCCGCGCATGTCGTCGTCACCAGCGCCGATTGGGAGGCCTATGTGCCCGGCGGACAGTGGATCCCGCTTGGCCCCGGCGCTGATCCGAAGGTGATCCGGCAAAAGCTTGAGTGGTTCACCAGCCGTAGCGCCTACACCGATATCGCAGCCCAGAGGACGGATAACTTCCACGGCATCTGGCACCAGTTCTATAACAGCCCCTACGAGTTCTTTGCCGTCCAGCAACTGGCGAAATGGTTCCATCCGGAACTCTTTGCCGATCTTGAACCGGACGAGACGTTCGCGGAGTATCACCGCCGTTTCCTGCCCATACCCTACCGGCCCGGCTATGCCGTCAGCCTTTCCGCCAGTGCGGATTGACTGGTATCCCGAAGGAACGAACCGGCGATGGTCAACTCCTCCCATCGGGGAGCGAGGCAGCTGCAGCGTAAGGCGGCCGGCCAAAGTTGTCGGTCGGCTGATCTTGGTGGGCTAGGCACCATTGTTCAAACAGCAGGAAGCGCCGGCTTCTGGCCGGCGCTTCCTTGCGATAGAGGTGGCTGGTCGCGTCGAAGACGACCCCACGATCAGAAATCGGTGGCCATAGAGACTTTCACAGTCAGCGGCGCACCTTGCGAAATCGTGCCGAAGCTCGCGACGCCGGACCAGTAATCGAGGTCGAAGACGTTCTCGACGTCGGCACGGAAGGTGACCGGCCTCTCACTGATCTCGGTCAGGTAGCGGGCGCCGAGGTCAAGCCGCGTCCATGAGGGGAGTTCCTGGGTATTTGCGGTGTTCACAAATTGCTCGTCCGTGTGGATGACATTGCCTGCGAGCGTCAGGCCGGGCAAGAAGGGCGTATCCCACTCCGCTCCCAAATTGACCTGCAGCGAGGGAACGCCGATCGGCGTATTGCCGCGTGTCGTGTCATCGGGCGTTTTCGTAATTTCACCATGAATGAAGGTGACGCCGCCGAGAACTCGGATCTCAGGGCTCACCTCGCCGAAGATGTTCAACTCCACTCCGCGGTTGCGCTGCTCGCCGCCTTCGACGAAGACCAGATCGCTGCCGCGGGTCTCGAGCACGCCGAAAGGCTTTTCGATCTGGAACGCGCTGAAGGTCACCGCGACCCGGCCCAGGTCGACCTTGGTGCCGATTTCATACTGCCTGGATCGGTAGGGCGCGAGCGTTTCGCCCGAATTAACCGCCGTCGTCGGAGCGGTGTCGCCGACGCTCAGGCCCTCGACGTAGTTGGCGTAAAACGCGACATTCTCCCACGGCTTGACGACGATGCCGGCGAGCGGCGTCAATGCACTCTCATCAGAAGAGCCGCTGACGTCACCCGTGACTGGGCTGTAGTTTTCGGTGTCGATGTGCTGCCAGCGCCCACCCAAAGTCAGTTGCACGCGCTCGTCGAGCATCGACATCGTGTCGGAAAGCGCGAAACCGTAGAAGACGTTTTCCGAGAGCCTAGGCACATGCGTCGGCTGCGGCACGTCCTGCTCAGGGCGCGGAAGGGGGTCGAAGATATTGGTCAGCTGCGCGGTCCCTGAATTCGAGCCGCGAGCGAGACGCTGCTGCAGTCCACTGACCTGGACGGTGACCGAGTGATCGATAGCGGCCGTCTCGAACTCGGCGCGCACGCCCGTCTCGGCGGTCAGCCGGTCGACATCGAATACGAAATTTTGCGGCGTGACGCTGACGTCGCCTGCGGAGTTAAGAAGGAGTGGCGTGCCGAAGAGCCGCTCGACACGCGAATTCCCACCGCCGACGGCTGCGAACACGGTGACGGCGTCGCTCACGTCATATTCGACCCGCCCGAGCCAGGAGAGGTCGTCCGTCCTTGCCCATTCCCAAGGTTCCTGGACGTTGGAGCGGCCGTCCGGCGCGTCGGGAATGTCAAAGCTGCCAAAGGGGAAGAATGGTCGCAGCGGAGCGTCGAAATCCTGCCGCTGCCCGATGACGTCCAATGTCGCCCTGAAGTCTTCGCCCTCGTAGTCGAGCGCGAGTGAGCCGACCGCCACGTCGAGTGACTGGTCATCGATCGCCGTGTCGCCGCCGTGATAACTGCCGTTGAAGCGGACGCCGAACTGCCGCTCGTCGCCGAACCGGCGGCTGACGTCGACGTGGCCGCCGCCGTAAAGATCCGAAGCATATTCAGTCGTAACTCGGGTCAGGTCGACGTCGGACGCGCGCTTCGGCACGATGTTGATGGTGCCGCCCACGCTGCTGTTCGGTGAGATGCCGTAGAGGAGTGCCGTCGGTCCTTTGAGGACCTCGACGCGTTCGATATAGTCCGTAAACAGGCGCCAGGTCGGAGCGACACCGAATACGCCATCAAAGGCGACTTCGCCGAAGTTCCCCTCATTCAGGGGAAAGCCCCGGATGTAGAAGGAGTCCAGCATGCCGCCGGATGCGTGCGTGCTTCTCACCGAGGGGTCGTTGCCCAGGACGTCGGCCACGGTCGTCGCGTTCTGATTTTCGATCGTCTCTGCCGTGTAGCTTGTGGCGCTGAACGGCGTATCCGTGAAGTCGCGATTGCCGAGCAGGCCGACGCGACCGCCGCGCGCCACCTGCCCCCCCGGATAGTCTTCCGGCTCGGTGCCGATAGTCGCAGTCGAGGTGCCACCCTTGACTTCGAGACGCTCCAGCACTGTTGCATCTTGCGCCAATGCGGCGCGGCTCACGGTCGCCAGCAGAACAGCCAGCAATCCAACACGTAGCTCCATCACACAGCCCCCTTCAAGAACCAATGACCAAAACACCGGCTCGCTAGGAGCTGAGTGCGTTGGCAGAAAGGGGTGTTAGATAACTTGACTTTTTATGTCAACAAATAGGCTGCCGGTTTTGATAGTTGCTCGCTGACCTACTGGATGTGCGCCAGTGGCCACCCGGATAATGATCAAAGTGTTCAAGGTTGCGCGATTTGGTCGAGAATTTGCCTTCGCCAGCATGGACGGCTCGAAAACTGCTGTTTGGGTCATGGCTATTGCCGACGGCGGAGGCGCCTCAGGCCGGCCCCTTAGATTTCAGTCCGAGCGAGGCGGGTCATACTGTACAGTGACCAAACGTGCGTCTGATCATCTCACCCGGGGACCCTTTATGACTGAGGTTTTGCTGTACCACCACGCACAGGGGCTGACCCCGGGCGTGTGCGCGTTCGCCGACGACTTGCGGGCCAGCGGCCACATCGTGCACACGCCGGACCTGTTCGACGGACGAACGTTTCAGAGTATCGACGAGGGTCTCGCCTATATTGGTGAGATCGGATTCGATGAAATGCGGGAGCGCGGCGTCCGCGTCGCTCACGACCTGCCTCCCGAGCTCGTCTACGCTGGATTCTCGTTCGGTGTGCTGCCGGCACAGAAGCTTGCACAAACGCGGCCCGGTGCCCGCGGAGCCCTGCTTTTCCACTCGTGCCTGCCGATCAGCGGCGAGTGGGCCTTCGGACCCTGGCCGGACGGTGTCGCGGTCCAGATCCACGGTATGGACAACGACCGGATCTTCGTCGGCGAGGGTGACATCGACGCCGCCCGCGAAATCGTGGAACGGGTCGAGGATGCGGAGTTTTTCCTATACCCCGGCGATCAGCATTACTTCGCCGACAGTTCGCTCCCATCGTACGACGCGGATGCGACCGCCTTACTTACCACGCGAGTCCTTGAGTTCCTGGATCGGGTCTGATCCATGCCGGCGCCCTGGCGAGATTGAACAAATTCCCGAAGGATGTTCCGACCGGCCGGTCCGTCGAAATTCGTGATGGGAAGCGGAAGCTGGAGCCACCGTACCAGTGACAGCAATGCGCGCGAGAAGCCGGCATCTCCGCAATTTCCCGCCTCACGGGAGCTCGATAGAAACGGCGATGTCGCGCTTTATAGCTTCATTCACGAACCGACCCACAGTGCCAGAGGCAAGCGGGACGCGTTCTTCGAGCCGCTTCTCCGCTAGCTCGATCCCACACTCGCCGGTCAGTCGCTGCTGAAATTTGCCAACCGCGGGCTGGACATCATCTTGACACTCTGTCCAATTGGGTGATTGGATAAGTGGATACAAAAATATTTTCGGTGCCATATGCCCTCTTCCTTCTCCGCAGAGCTACGCGCTTCCGCTACCGCAGAGGAGGAGGCGTATCGGCATATCCAGCGGGCTCTTCGGCTTGGCCGCTACAAGCCAGGCGAACGCCTCATTCCCGAGGACATAGCAGCTGAGATCGGCATGAGCCGCATGCCGGTTCGAGAGGCGTTCCGGCGCCTTGCTTCCGACGGGCTCGTGGTTCTGCGCCCCAATCGCGGCTGCATTGTCGCCGGCCTTACCGTTGACGAGCTTTACGAGATCTTCGAGATACGTTCCGTCCTGGAAGGCCTCGCCGTCCGCCTGGCGATGCCACGGATGGACGAGGATGAACTCGATGAGCTCGAACGCCTGCTCGTGCGCATGGAGCGCGCCGGCCAGAGTGGCAGCAGCGACTGGGTGGTCCGCCATCAGGAGTTCCATGGCCGCATCTGTGCGCTCAGCCAAAGGCCCAGGCTCATCCACCAAATCTCGGCACTGCACGCGGTGATCGAGCCCTATATGCGTATCTGGTTCGATTACGTCGACAAGCCGCTTTCCGCACGCGAGGAGCATGCACAGGTGATCGCCGCGTTGCGATCGGGCGAGCCTCGTCATGCGGAACAGGTGATGCAGAATCATATTCTCGGCACGGCACCGATGCTGGCCGAGTTCGTGACTCCGAGCCGGTGATCAACGCCGGGCGGAGAGGAATGGCCCCAAACCGGCGCAGACCGGAACGGCCACGGGAACAGATATGTCAGCCTATGAAAGGGGAACGCACATGAAAATTCATCGCTTGGCCGCTGTCGCGGCCATATTCGGCATGCTCGGCTTTGGCCAGACCACATTCGCTCAGGACGCTTCAAAGGCCATAACCATCGCGACCGAGGGTGCCTACGCGCCCTGGAACTTCACCAATGCCGACGGCAAGCTCGACGGTCTGGAGATCGACCTCGCCAATGATCTCTGCGCGCGGATGAAGGTCGAGTGCACGATCATCGCGCAGGATTGGGAAGGCCTGATCCCGTCGCTGAAGGTCGGTAAGTTCGACGTCATCATGGCGGGCATGTTCATCACACCGAAGCGGCTGGAAACCATCGACTTTACGCAGCCTTATGCCGTCGACCCGGGCAGTTTCGCGGTCGCGAAGGATAGCGAACTTGGAAAGCTGGGTCTCTCCGGCGAAAAGTTCAATCTGGACGACGAAGCCGCGTCCATGGCCGCGATCGAAAAGCTGAAGCCGCTGCTGAAGGGGAAGATAGTCGGCGTTCAGGCGGCAACGACGATGCTTGAGTTCGTAAAAAAGTACTTCGGAGACACCGTGGAGATCCGTGAGTACAAGACCACCGAGCAGCATGACCTCGATCTGGCGGCCGGCCGCATCGATGCGCTGTTCGCGCAGCAGACGGCACTGGCGACAACGCTCGCGAAACCTGAATTTGCCGATTACACGATCGCCGGGCCGGGTTTCGTGGGTGGCCTGTTCGGCCTCGGAACCGGCGCAGGCCTGCGCAAGGAAGACACCAAGCTCAAGGAGATGTTGAACAAGGCAATCGACGAGGCGATAGCCGATGGCACCATCAAGCGCATCTCGGAGAAGTGGGTGAAGACGGACGTCACGCCAGTCAAGTAGGCGCGGGCGGACCTGCCCGATGGACTGGCTTCGGACGTTCCGTCGGGCAGCGCGCCGAAAGGCTTTGATCATATGGCAGATATTTTGCATTTCCTGGGCTTCGGACAGGGCGGCTGGGGCGCCTCCCTGCTTCTCGCATCCGGTGTCACGCTTGCTCTATCCGTTCTCGGCTTTCTCCTTGGCGCAGCCTTCGGCGCGCTTTCCGCGGGCGGCAGGCTATCGCGGCGTCTTGTTCCGGCAGGACTTGCCAAGGCGTATGGCACAGTGTTTCGGGGGGTTCCCGATCTGCTGACGATCTACCTGCTCTATTATGGTGGCAGCATTGCCCTGACACAGATTGGCAAATTCTTCGGCAGCGCCGGCTTCATCGGGCTGCCTGCATTTGCGACGGGCGTCCTGGCGATCGGCATCATATCGGGCGCCTATCAGGGAGAGGTCTATCGCGGAGCCTACCAGGCCGTGGATAGCGGCCAGTTCGACGCCTGCAAGGCGCTTGGCCTGTCCCGCTTTCAATCCCTACGCCTCGTCATCGTGCCCCAACTGATGCGCCATGCCCTGCCGGGGCTCGGCAATGTCTGGCAACTGGTGCTGAAGGACTCGGCATTAATCTCCGTGATCGGCCTTGTCGAATTGATGCGTCAGGCGCAGATCGGCGCCGGTTCGACGCGGGAGCCCTTCATCTTCTATATCGCGGCCGCCATGCTCTACTTTGTCATCGCCGCCGTCACCGCTTCGGTCTTTCGCTATGGTGAGGCTCGGGCCTGGCGAGGCATGGTCCACGCATGATCGACCTTGCCTTCTTCCTGGATATTTTCCCCACCCTCCTGTCCGGCTTGCCGATGACCATGCAACTCGCAGCGTCGTCAATCAGCATCGGCTTCGTCATGGCGTTGGTTCTCGCGCTCCTCCAACAGGGAAATCACCGCATCGTGGTTTGGCCGATCCGGGCCTTCGTTGCGGTCTTTCGTGGCACGCCGCTGCTCGTGCAGATCTTTCTTATCTATTATGGCCTGGGCCAGTTCCGCCCGTCGCTCCAGGCAGCCGGACTGTGGTGGCTGTTCCGCGAACCCTATTGGTGCGCCATCATCGCCCTCGGTCTCAACACTGCGGCTTATGGGAGCGAGATCCTGCGCGGCGCGATACAGGGTGTCCCGCGCGGCCTGGTCGAGGCAGCCTCTGCCTTCGGCATGTCACGGTTGCTCACGCTACGCCTCATCATCCTGCCCTTGGCCCTGCGCCAGGCGATCCCGAGCTACAGCAACGAGATCATCCTCATGATCAAGGGAACGTCGCTTGCATCGATCATCACGCTAATGGAGGTCACCGGCATCGCCCAGGGGCTCATTTCGCAAACGTATCGCGCCGTCGAGGTCTTCGTCGCCGCCGGCGCCATCTATCTCACCATCAATTTCACGATCATCTCGGCGCTGAATGCGCTTGAAACCTGGCTCACACCCTACCGGGCGCGAGCCTGAGGCATCCTTGCCGCCAATGACGAGGAGAATGAACAAAATGCGCAATTTCGAGAAGCCGACGCGGTCCGTTGCCGTGTCGCGGAACACGATGGCGGCCACATCGCACCCTTCCGCCACGTTGGTCGCGCTCCAGGTCATGGAGGCCGGCGGCAACGCCATGGACGCCGCCATCGCCGCCTGTGCGGTGCAATGTGTCGTCGAGCCGGGCTCGACGGGTATCGGAGGAGATTGTTTTGCGCTCTACGCGCCCAATGGATCGGATAAGGTCATCGCCTATAACGGCTCGGGCCGCACGCCGGCTGCCCTGACGGCCAACTGGTTCGAAGAGCGAGGATTGGTGGAGGTGCCACGCCAGTCGCCTGCTGCGGTAACGGTCCCGGGGGCGATCGATGCCTGGACGCGCCTGCATGCGGATCACGGCCAGCTTCCCTTCGCCGACGTGCTTGCGCCGGCAATCCGCTTTGCCGAGGAGGGCTACGCGATCACGCCGCGCGTCCATCGCGATTGGTTCTTGGAGGAAGAACTGCTTTCCGCGGACGCAACCGCCGCGCGGATCTTTCTTCCTGGTGGACGAGCGCCGAAGATCGGGGAGGTTCATCGGCAGCCGGAACTGGCGGAAACACTGAGACGCATTGCCGCCGAAGGCCGCGACGGCTTCTACGGCGGTCCAGTCGCCGAGGACATCGTAACCTATTTACGCTCTCTCGGCGGGCTCCACACGATGGAAGACTTTGCGAGCGCGCGCGGGGAATATGTCGCCCCGGTCACCACCGGCTTTCGCGGCTATACCATTCACGAATGCCCGCCGAACGGCCAGGGCATCATCGCGCTCCTGATCCTCAACATCCTCAGCCGCTTCGACGCCAAGGACGACCCACAATCGCCGGACCGGCTGCATATCGAGATCGAGGCGACGCGCCTTGCCTATGCCGCCCGCGACGCCTGGATCGCCGATCCGGACAAGGCGGATGTCCCGGTGGATGAGCTGCTCTCGGATGGCCTGGCCGACAGGCTCGCGGCAATGATTGACCTGCGAAAGGCGCTGACGAACCTGCCGTCGTTCGAAATGCCGCTTCATCGCGACACCGTCTATATCTCCGTTGTCGACCGCGACCGCAATGCCGTGAGCTTCATCAATTCGATCTTCGACAGCTTCGGCTCGGGCCTCGTGGCGCCACGCTCCGGCGTCATATTGCACAATCGCGGCCAGAGCTTCTCACTCAGACCCGGCCACCCGAACCGGATAGAACCCTCGAAGCGGCCGCTCCACACCATCATCCCCGGCATGGTGACCCGCAACGGCCGGGTCGAGATGCCGTTCGGCGTGATGGGCGGCTATTATCAGGCGCTTGGCCATGCCCATCTGCTCTCCAAGGTCCTCGATTACGGTATGGACTTGCAGGAGGCGATCGATCTGCCGCGCGTGATGCCGACATCAGACGGAACGAGAGTTGAGGCCGAGCGCACGATCGACGGCGCGACCAAAGCTGAGCTCGAACGGCGGGGCTTCAGCTTCTCTCCCGCGGAAGACCCGATCGGCGGCGCCCAGGCGATCCGCATCGATTGGGAGAACGGCACCCTGACCGGTGCATCAGAACCGAGAAAAGACGGAATTGCACTTGGAGCCTAGGGGCATCGCCCGCAAAGGGGAATTGTCTCGGGCTAATAGGAGAGAAATGGCATGGCGCGCGCAATCCTCGTGATCGATGTCCAGAAAGTCTATACCGACCCGGCTTCGCCCTTGCATTGTGTCGGCAATGCCGACGCGATCGCGAACATCAATAGGATCGTAGCCGCGGCGGAGGCCGCGGGTGATCTCGTGGTTCACGTCCGCCATGTCCATCGCCGCGATGGCTCGGATGCCGGCCGCATGTTCGATTTCAGCGGCGAAGCGGGCGAACTCGGCTTCGTGGCTGGCACCGAGGAAGTCGAGGACGACCCAAGATTTGAGATCCCTGCCGGCGCCCTGACAATCACCAAGCAACGCTATTCCAGCTTCGTGGGCACTGGCCTTGAGCAGATGCTGCGGGAACGGTCGATAGACCGGATCGTCGTGACCGGGTTCATGACCAATTTCTGCTGCGAGGCCACCGCGAGGCATGGCCACGATCTCGACTTCTTCGTCGATTTTCCCCTCGACGCCACCGGATGCCCCGACCTGTCGGAAACGGCAACGCAGGAAACGATCAAGGCGGGGACTACCGCGACATTGGCTGCCGGCTTTGCAAGGGTCATGAGCACAGCCGAATGGTTGGCCGGATCAGGCATCTAACCGATAGGTCGGAACCTGGCCAGTCAGCCACGTCTCGCCCGGGCCGCAACTGACCGCCGGGGACTTAGCACAACGCGCCACCCGACGCAGGGCTCGCCCGGCGACGATCATTCAATCAAGACATCAGAGGTTTGGCCACAATGCTGCTGAGGACTATTGAAGCCGGGCTGAAGCGCGTCGGTCTGGACCGCTACCTGATCATCCTGATCCTGACGGTGGCCCTTGCAGCCCTTGTCCCTGCAAAGGGTGGATTCGCGGCGGTGCTTTCAAACGTGACGTTCTGGGCGGTCGCCCTGCTGTTCTTCCTTTACGGCGCCAAGCTTTCACTGTCCGCTGCCCTGGCGGGTTTGACGAACTGGAAGCTTCAGGCCGGCTGCCTGGCCTGTACCTACATCCTCTTTCCAGTGCTTGCGACGGGCCTCTACGGCGTCTCGCAAGCCTGGTTTCCGGCTGCAGTCGGCCTCGGCTTCCTCTATCTCGGATGTCTGCCATCCACCGTGCAGAGTTCCATTGCATTCACCTCCGTTGCCGGCGGCAATGTTGCCGGCGCACTGTGTGCGGCTTCGTTGTCGAATTTAATAGGCGTAGTGCTTTGCCCGCTCCTGCTCGCGATGGTGCTTCATACCAGCACGAACGAGGGCGACCCGCTCGGCGCCATATGGAAAATCGCGCAGCAGATCCTCCTGCCGTTCCTGTTGGGGCAATTGTTGCGGCCGCTATTGGCGGACTTCCTGGACCGCTACAAACAGGCCACCATGATCGTCGATCGCGGCTCAATCCTGCTGATCGTCTATTCCGCCTTCTCAGCGGGTGTTGTCGCCGGGATCTGGTTTCGTCTTTCCTGGTCCGACATTACCCTCTTGGTCATTCTTTGCGTCCTCCTGCTCGGTGTCGTTATGGCAATCGTCCTCACCGCCGGCAAGTTGGCGAGTATGCCGAGAGGTGATCGATTGGCGCTTCTATTTTGCGGGTCAACCAAGAGCCTCGCAACTGGGCTGCCGATGGCCGGCATCTTGTTCGACGCAGCGCAAGTCGCGCTCGTCGTGCTGCCGCTGATGTTGTTTCACCTGATCCAGTTGTCAGTGCTGGCCGTGATTTCACAACGCAGTGTCGTGCGCCCACAGGCAGACAAGGCGTAGCTCCTGTCGTAGCGACACCCAGCAGGCGCTTGCGCCCGACATGTCCGGCACCCGCCGCAAGCGGCGAAGGACGCCTTTGGGTCGATCTTTCCGGTTCCGATCCATCGCGGACGGGGTGATTTCTGCCGCCTTCTGGCTCGGGTCCATTCAGGGATTGCCGCCGCGGCAGAGAAGCGGCAAGGTTGAAACCATGCGCAGGATGAATCCGGTCTCGCGTTCTTCCCGGCTTGGGCATTGACTGCATTGTTCTGACAGAGGAGGCAAAACCATGGCCATGTATCTCACGCGCTTCAGCTACACGCCCGAGACATGGGCGCGCATGATCGAAAACCCAGAGGATCGCCGCGAGGCGGCGCGTACGTATATCGAGTCCGTAGGTGGAAAGCTCCATGGGTTCTGGTACGCCTTTGGCGAGCATGATGGTTGGAATCTGTGGGAGGCGCCGGATAACGTTTCGATGGCGGCGGTTACGCTCGCGATCGGCGCAGGAGGCGCGCTCAGTTCCATCGAGACCACTGTCCTCCTCAGCGTCGAGGATACGATCGAAGCTTTGGGAAAGGCAAAGTCGATTCGGTATCGTCCGCCGGCGGCGTAGGCGCCAAGCCAAATGAACTTCATGAGTATGTCGGTTTCCGGCGCGCAGTCCCTTTGACTGCGCCAGAGGATCCGCCGGTGCTGCCCATGTTGAGATGGTCCATGGGAAATCCCGATGTCACAACGTTCTGTCGGAACGTAGAGGGTCGATATCGAGAGAAGTTCTGGCGCAAGTCACCAGCTCGCTCACCAACTGGCCTGTGATCCCGGCCATGGTTACACCGAGATGGCCATGCCCAAATGCGTAGATGACGCGGTCAGTCCTCGGTGATGAGCCGATCACAGGAAGCGAATCCGGCATAGACGGCCTGAAGCCCATCCATTCCGATGTTCCCTCGCCAGCGGAGGGAACCAACGTTTTGACCGCCTTGCGGATCATCATGGTCCGCTTCCAATTGGCCGGAGCTTCAAGCCCGCCAAGTTCGACCGTTCCCGCGGCACGCAAACCATCCGCCATGGGCGTCATGTAGAAGCCATGCTCGGGATAGCAGGCCGGCCGGGTGAGAAGCTCTCGCGCCTGCGGGAACAGCACGTGGTAGCCGCGTTCGGTATCCAGGAGAACATGGTCGCCAACTTTAGCCGCCAATTCGCGCGACCAGGCACCAGCGGCGATCACGACCCGATCAGCACTCAGGACTTTGTCATTCGCGCGGATCACAGCGCTCATTCCCTCGACGCGCAGGTCACAAGCAACGCCTGCGATGAACTGGCCGCCGCGACTGACGATAGCCCTGGCGAGCAATCGCGCAAGTCGTTCAGGACTTGCAATGACGTACGCATCCTTGAACCAGATGCCACCTCGATAAAGGGGAGCAAGATGCGGCTCGAGGTCGCGGACCTCCTGAGCGGAAAGCCGCTCGAGCTTTACGCCGTGCTTCTCGCGAAACGCAGCGTCGCGGGCGGCAGCCTCGCCTCCGCGCTCGGATTTGTACAGGTAAATACAGCCGTGCTCTTCGATAAGATCACCCGCTCCCGCTTCCGCTATCAACGGCCGCCAGGCCGCATCCGCGCGAGCCAATAGCGTCGAAAGCACCATCGCGATCCGCTCGACCTCCGCGTTCCTGCTCGACGCGAGAAATGCCCGCAACCAGGGAAACAGCGACCAGAGATAGCTCCACCTTATCGAAAGCGGACCGAGGGGACTCGCAAGCATCCCCGGCACGCGCCACGCAATACCAGGAGTTGCGACGGGAACGACCCCATGCGGGGCAACCGTGCAGGCGTTGCCGAACGAGCACGCGTGTCGGTAATACGATCCGTCGAGAGGTGGCTCACGGTCGAGGATCGTTACGCGATGGCCACTGCGCAGCAACTGGAGGGCACTGCTTAGCCCCACAAGGCCAGCCCCCACCACGATCACTGTCTGGCTTGGCGTATCCATGCTCGATCCCGCTCTCGTCAAGTGCCGCTGTCCGGCCTCATGCGTGCCCAATCAAAGCACGAGGGCGATCCGCGAGGGTCGAGACAATAATCCGCAGCGCCGTCGCCAGCTCGTCGCGCGACGAAGCACAGCCAATGTTGATGCGGACTGCATGTTCGACAGGCTGACGGTCGCAGGCAAATGCGCTGGCGGGCATAACCGCAACGCCATGAGCCCTCAGCGTCGCCGTGAAATCCTCCGATCGCCAAGGGGCTGGCAATCTCAACCAAATGAACATGCAGCGCGGATCGGCACTGAAGCTGTGGCCACTGAGCAAAGCGGCCGCCAACGCGTTGCGGGCGCGCAATTCAGTGAGCTGAGCCTTGAGGATTGCCTTGGCGGTACCGTCCTCCAGCCATCGCGTTGCAATCAACAGCGGTATCGGCGCCGGCATCCACGATGTCGTCCGGATCGCTTCCGCCGTGACGAGCGCCAATCCAGGCGGGCATGTGAGATAGCCGATGCGCAGGCCCGGCGCCAAAGCCTTTGAAAGTGCCGAAATGTGATAGGTGCGGTGCGGTGCCAGCGTTAGCAGCGCGGGCGCGCGCTCACCGAGCATGGGTCCGTATACGTCATCTTCGATGATCACGAGGTCGCGGCGTTCGCAGACGTCGACGAGATCTCGTCGCCGCCTCTCGCTCATTGTCGTGACGGTTGGATTATGCAGTGACGGGGTCGTGAAAACGGCCCGCACCTGCTCTCGATCGCAGACGGCCTCGAGTTCGCTGACGTTCAGTCCCTCCTCGTCGGTGCCGACACCGACGATCCGGAACCTGAACATTGCGGCGAGCGCCTTCAGCCCGTAGTAGGTCAGCCGGTCGGAAACGACGACATCGCCGGGCTCGACGACGCTGCTGATAACGGCGAGCAACGCATGCTGCGCACCGCTTGTCACGACAATGTCTTCAACCGCAGGATTGAAGCCGTTCAGCGATATCCAATGGCTGGCAGCCTCCCGGGCCCAGGCCGGGCCCTCGGGCGGCTGATACTCCTGCATTTGCGCAAAACGGGGATCTTCCGCCAGTTTCGGCAGGACATCTGCCAATCGCTGCTGGAAATCCTCGACGGCGGGGCGGTTGACAGTGAGGTCGATGACGCCCGCTGTCTTCGTTGCCCGGTCGACCCTCGGCATCGCCGCTTCGGCACGCACGATCGTTCCGCGACGGGTGCTGCCGACCACGAGATTGAGGTTCTGCAGCTCGCGATATGCGCGGGTTACGGTCGAAACGTTGAGCAACCGCTCCTTTGCCAGATCCCGCTGTGGCGGCAACTGGCTGCCAGGGGCCAGCTCGCCCGCCCTGATCTTGGCCTCGATCTCTGCCGCGAGCTGCAAGTAGGCGGGCAGTCGTCCCGACGACTTCTGCCGCGCATTTGTCCTGGTCATCGATTTCTTCGAATTCATACAAAAATTCCGATCAGCCAAAATTGTGGATCGCCACTTCCAGTGGAATCAACAATTCGCCCCATCTTTTGCCGCTGATATCAGCTTTTGCGCGCAAATGCGATAGCCGGTTGCAGAGTCAGACAAAAACATTTGTATGCTTGACAATTATGATCATAGCGAGACAATATCGACAAGCATCGAGACAAGGGAAGAGGGCCCGCCGATGCAGAAGGAAGTTCCATGACAGAGCGGTTCATCGCCTTCGAAGGTGTGCGCAAGTCCTATGACGGCAAGAGCTATGTCGTCCGTGGCCTCGATCTCGACGTCGCCAGGGGAGAGTTCCTGACGCTCCTCGGCCCCTCGGGTTCCGGCAAGACGACGACGCTGATGATGCTCGCGGGCTTCGAAACTCCCACCCACGGCTCGATCACCCTCGGGGGCGGACGAATTGAGCGCGTGCCGCCGCATCGGCGAAACATCGGCGTCGTCTTCCAGAACTATGCACTATTCCCCCATATGACTGTCGGCGAGAATTTGGCGTTCCCTCTGAAAATGCGACGGATGAGCAAGGCGGACGTGACGCAATGCGTTCGCCACGCGCTCGACATGGTGCGTATGTCAAGCTTCGAGGGTCGCCGCCCGAACCAGCTATCCGGCGGCCAGCAGCAGCGTATCGCGCTCGCCCGTGCACTGGTGTTTGAGCCGCAATTGGTGCTGATGGACGAGCCGCTCGGGGCCCTCGACAAACAACTTCGCGAGCATATGCAGCTCGAGATCAAGCATCTGCACAATAGACTCGGCATCAACGTCGTGTACGTCACCCACGACCAGAGCGAAGCCCTCACGATGTCCGACCGTGTGGGCGTCTTCAACGACGGCACTCTCCAGCAGATCGCTTCGCCGCACGACCTCTATGAGGCTCCAGCCAATCCGTTCGTGGCGACCTTCATCGGCGAAAACAACGCGATTGCCGGCGAGGTCGTCGAGCTGTCGAACGGCACTTGCCGGATCAAGGCGAGCGACGGGTCCCTCATTTCAGCGATTCCTGGAGGCGGGCTGAAGATTGGAGCCAGGACCACGCTCGTGCTTCGACCGGAACGCATTTCGCTGGCCGAGGATCTGGCCGGCGCAAATCGCTTCACGGCCCACGTCAACGAGCTCATCTATCACGGCGATCACATGCGGCTGCGCGTCACGGTCTGCGGTTGTGACGATGTCCGCATCAAGATTCCTGCAGGCGCCGGGCGTACGCCGCAACCTGGCGCACACATCGACATCGGTTGGGCCCGCGAAGACTGCCGGGCGCTCGCTCAATCCTGACGATGATCCGAGACCTTGCAAACGAAAACAAAGGGGAACAAGCATGAGAACCATACTGAAAGTGTTGCAATCATCCGCTGTCGGACTCGTTTTGACCATGCCGGCTTTTGCGCAGGACACGATAACAGTGACCTCCTGGGGCGGCGCCTACACCAAAAGCCAGGAGAAGGCATTTTTCGAACCGTATTCCAAAGAAACGGGCGTCAAGATTCTACAGGACGAGTGGGACGGCTCGACCGCCAAGTTGAAAGGCATGGTCGAAACGGGCCAGGTGACCTGGGATGTCGTCGACGTGGAGCCGGGGCATGCGCTGCAGGGTTGCGACGAAGGATGGCTCGATGAGATCGACTATTCGGAGGTCGGCGGCAAGGAAGCCTTCATCGATGGCGCTGCAATGGATTGCGCTGCTGCTACAATCGTCTTCGGAACGATCTACGCCTATGACGCGGACAAGTTCGCAAATGGAGGTCCGACCACGATGGCAGACCTCTTCGACACCGAGAAGTTTCCGGGCCCGAGGGCACTCCGCAAGGCACCCAAGACAACGCTGGAGTTCGCGCTCATCGCCGATGGGGTGAAGCCGTCCGAGGTTTACGATGTGCTCGGTACGCCGGAAGGCGTCGACCGCGCCTTCAAGAAGCTCGACACGATCAAGAAAGACGTCAAGGTCTGGTGGACGGCCGGTGCCCAGCCCCCGCAACTGCTCGCCGACGGTGAAGTCGTGATGACGACCGCCTGGAACGGCCGCATCTATGACGCCGTGAAGAACAGCGGCAAGAACTTCAAGATCGTCTGGGACGGGCAGGGGATGGATTTCAACCTCTGGGCCCAGCCAAAGGGCGCGGCTCACAAGGAGGCCGCTGACAAATTCATTGCATACACGCTCAACCCCGACGTCATGGCGCGGCAGTCGCAGTACATCTCCTACGGCCCGACGCTCAAGGCCGCGATCGAGAAGGTGCCGGCCGAGGTCCTTCCTGATCTTCCGACGGCGCCGGAAAACGCCAAGAACGCATTCGTGGTGTCGGCAGAGTTCTGGGCGGACCATGACGAGGAACTGACCGAGCGCTTCAATAAGTGGCTTGCGCAGTAATCGTCGCTTGCGGGCAGGCGCATCCTCCCGGCCTGCCCGCACCTTTGAATTCTGCTATAAGAGTGCCAGCACATGGCGATCACGCTGAGTGATGAAGTCGTCAGGAATGCAATCGACACAGCGGCCTTGACGCGACGATTGCGCGGCCTTCGCCGCCGAAGCCGGATCAAGGCCCTGCTTCTTGTTGCCCCGCTCATGCTCTTTCTGCTGTCGGTCTTCGTCCTGCCGATCGGATTGCTGCTGACGCGAAGCGTCGACAACAGCGACGTCTCGCTGGCGCTCCCCAACACGGCAACCGCTCTCTCGAGCTGGAGCAGCGAGCATGCCCCGGACGAACCGCTGTTTGCCGCACTCGCTGCAGACTTGAAGGCATCATCGCGGGAGCGGGTCGCCGAGGCCGCAAAGCGGCTGAACAACTATGAAAGCGGCATTCGTTCGTCTCTGTTGAAGACCGCCCGCACCATTCGCAAGGCGGAAGCTCCATACCAGCCGGCATTCGTCGAAGCGGACCCGCGCTGGGCCACCCCAGAACGCTGGGCCGCTCTCAAGCAGGCCATGCCGAGGCTGACGGATTTTTACCTGCTTGCCGCCCTCGATCTCCAGCGCGACGAGATGGGACGAATCACCGGCGTCGCGCCGGAGAATGCGGTTCACCTCGACGTGCTGATCCGCACATTCGTGGTGAGCATATCCGTCACCCTTTCGTGCGTGCTCCTCGGCTACCCGCTTGCGGCGCTGATGGCGCGGTCAACCGGATGGGTTGCGAATACCCTGCTCATCCTGGTGCTCTTGCCGTTCTGGACGTCGCTGCTCGTGCGCACCAGCGCCTGGGTCGTGCTCCTGCAGAGCCGAGGCATTGTCAATTCCGCCCTAATCTGGCTCGGTCTCCTCGACCCGACCCAACCGCTCGAGCTCATCTATAACCGTGCGGGCGTGCTCATTGCGATGACGCACATCCTGCTGCCGTTCATGGTCCTGCCGATCTACAGCGTGATGAAGACCATTCCGCCCGTCTACATGCGCGCCGCCTCGTCCCTGGGGGCTCCTCCGTCCTCCGTATTCTGGCGCGTCTACCTGCCGATGAGCATGCCCGGCGTCAGCGCAGGCGGGCTTTTGGTCTTCATTCTCGCACTCGGCTACTACATCACCCCGGCACTCGTCGGCGGGCCGCGGGACCAGATGGTCAGCTACTTCATCGCCTACTACGCCAACCAAGTGACCAACTGGGGCATGGCGGCGGCGCTGAGCGCCATTCTGCTGGTCGCAGTGCTGGTACTTTATGCGCTCTACAATCGCCTGATCGGCATCGACCGGCTGAGGATTGGCTAATGAGCGCGGCATTCTCTTTCAATCGTATCGTGGCCATCGGTCTTTGGGTCGTCGGCGGAGGAACAGCGCTGTTCCTGATTGCACCGATTCTCGCCATCATTCCGCTTTCCTTCAATGCCGAGCCGTTCTTCACCTACCCTATGCCCGGCCTGTCGCTGCGCTGGTACAATGAGTTCTTCTCGTCCGAGGTCTGGAAACTGGCGCTCAGGAACAGCATCATCGTGGCGGTCTTCGCCACGCTATTGTCGACGGTCCTCGGGACATTAGCGGCGATCGGCCTCAGCCAAAGCGATTGCCCGGCCCGTGCGACGCTCACCGCCATTCTGATTTCGCCGATGATCGTGCCGGTCGTCGTCGCTGCCGTCGGCATCTATTACGCTTTCGCCGCGGTCGGCCTGCTGAACTCGCTGACTGGGTTGGTTCTTGCCCATACCGTCCTGGGTGCCCCCTTCGTCGTCGTCACCGTCACGGCCGCCCTCAGCGGGTTCGATCAAAACCTCATGCGCGCCGCGGCAAGCCTTGGAGCAGGCCCGGTCGAGGCCGTCCTTCGCGTGATGCTCCCACTGATCGCCCCCGGCGTCGCCTCGGGTGCGCTGTTTGCGTTCGTGACTTCGTTCGACGAGGTGGTGGTCGCACTGTTCATCGCCGGCTCCGAGGAGCGAACGCTTCCGCGGCAAATGTGGAGCGGCGTGCGCGAGACGCTCAGCCCGACGATCGCCGCGGTTGCGGCTCTCCTGATTGTGTTTTCGACGTTGTTCCTCGCAACGATCCAGTGGCTGCAAGGGAGAGCCGAATTACAAAAGACTCATCGCGAAGAATAAAGATCAGCACCGGGGCGAGCGCGTTCAGAATCACCTTGTCGCGCCCAAAGCGGCGGGGCAAGCCATGGTGTCGGGAATGATCGACCGACACGATTTCGGCGACGGCGCGCTCGCCAGAAAATTACCAAGGAGGCTGCGGAGCCGGCCTCGGAGATGGCGATGTCTTCGGCGACAGTCCCACCGCATACGCCAATGGCGCCGGTCGTCCGCCCTTCAGCCCGGACGGGAATGCCGCCTCCAAAAACCACGATCCTTCCACCATGAGAATGCTGGATGCCGTAGAGCTCGGCGCCTGGCTGTGCCAGTGCACCGAGCACGTCCGTCCGGTTGTTGAAGATCTGAGCGGTAAAGGCCTTGTCGATGGCAAGCTCGGCCGAGCCTGCCATGGCCCCGTCTTGGCGAACAAAGGACAGCAGATGCCCAGACGCGTCGACGACGAGCGATTGAGCAGGCAACATGCAGCGCGCGGGCGGCGGCGATGGACCTCTCGATCATCTGTTGGGCGTCCGACGGCAATATCGTTGCAATAAGGGAGGACATGACAAACTCCAGCTTCTGAAGGGATCCGCCGACGCGAGCCGCCGGCAGATCACGATGTTCCAGTCCGCTCAGGCAGTCTTGGCCTTCATCTGGCTCAGAGCGGCCACAAGCGCCTCCGCTGCCTCACTCGATGACGCCGGGTTCTGACCAGTGATGAGTTGGCCATCGACGACCGTGTGCACGCCCCAGTCCTTGACCTTCGAGAAGACCGCACCGAGGCCGATGAGCTCGTCCTCGACCAGGAACGGCACGACCCTCGTCAGATCCACGGCCTCTTCCTCGCTGTTGGTAAAGCCGGTGACGTAGCGCCCCTGAACGAACGCGGTGCCGTCGGCATTGGTCACGTGACGCAGGACGCCCGGTGCATGGCAGACGAGGGCGATCGGCTTGCCGGCCGCGATGAAGGATTCGATCAGCTTGATCGAATTCGGATCTTCAGCGAGATCCCACAGCGGACCGTGGCCGCCGGGGTAAAAGACCGTATCGAAGTCATTCTGGTCGACGCTTTCGAGGCGCACAGTTTCTGCGAGCTGCGCCTTGGCTGACTCGTCAGCATTGAAGCGCCGCGTAAACTCGGTCTGGAACATCGGCTCGTCGCTCTTCGGATCGAGAGGCGGCTGGCCGCCATTGGGCGAGGCGAGGGTGATCTCGGCGCCGGCGTCCTTGAAGACGTAATAAGGCGCTGCCAGCTCCTCGAGCCAGAAGCCGGTCTTCTTGCCAGTGTTACCGAGAGTGTCGTGGGAGGTGAGTACCATCAGGACTTTCATGGTCGGATCCCTTCGTCAGGTAATCCCGCGCCGTGAGGCGTCGTAGCCGGTTGATTTGGAGCTCGATCAGCCGCATCGGCTTTTCCATAAGCTGATAATGACATCGGGCAACATATTTCAGAAATTTACTTCTTTGATTTTAGATATTCATATGACATTACATCTCGATGAGATACGATTTGAACCTGCTCCCTGTTTTCCTGGCCCTGATGGAGGAGCGGAGCGTGACGCGGGCGGCAGCCCGACTGGGCATCACCCAGCCGGCGCTCTCCAATTCGTTGAACCGCCTGCGCGATACCCTGCGGGATCCGCTGTTCATCCGCGAAAGATACGGCATAAAGCCGACGCAACTGGCCGAGGAGATCGCTCCGACGATCGAGGCAGCGCTGTCGCAACTGGACGATCTCATCTTGAACCAGCAAGAGTTCCAGCCGGCAAAGGCCGAACGACTGTTCACGCTTGCACCGAACAGCTACGTCGAGCTTGTGTTGATGCCTGCCCTCGTCGCGAGGACGCGCGAGCTGGCGCCGGGTATCAAGCTCCGCATGACTGCATTCGGCAGCGATCTCGCCGAGACCGGCGTCATTTCCGGTACCACGGCCATGGTGCTTGGCCGGATCGTCGATCCGCCGGACAACCTCGTCGTCCAGCATCTTATGGATGATGGCCTCGCCTGCGTGCTGCGCAGAGACCATCCCGACGTTCGAGATCGTATTTCCCGAGAACAGCACGAGCGGCTCAAGCACGTGAACGTGCTCCCGCCGGGTCGGCTGCGCGCCGGCCTCTTCCAGGCATTGGGGCAACAAAACCTCAAGCGAGAGGTTGCCGTTTCCGTCACCCATTTCCTTGCCGTGCCTGAGATGCTTGCCGTCACCGACTACTGCGCGACACTGCCGAAACTTATCTGCCGGAGCCTGGAGCGGGATCCGCGCCTGAGGGTGCTGCCGACGCCCGTCGACCTCGGCACTTTTCCAGTGCAGATGGCTTGGCACGTTCGCTATCGCCACGACCCGGCCCACCGGTGGTTGCGTTCGATGATCGGCGAACTGGCAAGAGAAATGACTGCGGAAGAGACCTGAGATCGCTTTCCTGTATTCGTGTTGAATGTCCGCAAGGGCCAGCACCGGAAATCCCGAGCGATATCGACGAAAGGCAGCAATGGGTGGAAAGCGGAGCTTAGAGAGCCACCGCTGAGTGACAGTCATGCGCGCGAGAAGCCGACACCGCAACCAAGATAGCAACCGGTCGCTTTCGCACGCCGCGTATGTCCCTAACATCCAAGCTCGCACAGCCTGTCTGCTATGTGACGACAGTAGGGCTGAACCGGTCTGGCGTCGCGTCAGCTGCCCCTGCGCTGCGCCCCGGATTCTGGACCGGAAACCCCTGCCTCAATTTGCGACGATGCGGCCGGCGCCGATCTCCGATTGACATAAATCGGAAACGCGTTATTTTTGACTCTAAATCGATAATAAGAAATCGCATAGCGATACATAAGTGGTGAGACCTTGGTGTACGATCCTCTGGTTCATGTCTATCCGAACGAGAAACAGCCCGATCCCGCTTCCTACTGGATGGCGATCAGCGGTCCGGGCCCGGAGGACGACGGACGTGTCGAAGGAGACGTCGACGCGGATGTCGTCGTTATCGGCGGAGGCTACACTGGGCTCTCCGCCGCCCTTTCGCTTGCCCGCGACCACGGCCTGAAGCCGGTTGTTCTGGAAGCGCGCTCCTCGGCCTGGGGATGCAGCGGTCGCAATGGCAGCTTCGCGCGCATCTCCGGCGGCCGCGTTGCCGCCGCTACGATGGTCAACACCTACGGAAAGGACGTGGCGCGCGCCTATTTCGGCGAGATGCGGCAAGCACTCGGAACCGTCAGACAATTGATAGCCGACGGCAATATCGATTGCGACGTCCAGCCCGATGGCGTGTACAAAGTCGCCGCTTTCGCGGCGCATGCATCCGGGCTCGAGCGTGAGGCCGCCCTCTACAACGAGATCTTCAACTACCCCGCGCGTCTTGTCCCCGCCGGCGAACTCAAAGGTGCCCATCGAGGCGCCGAAGCGTTCGGCGCGCTTCATTTTCCCGACGGCTTTTCGATGAACCCGCTGAAGCTCGCCCGCGGCGTCCATATGATGGCACGATCGCATGGCGCGCTCATACATACGCATTCGCCGGTGACAGCCTGGCACACGGAAAACGGCGTTCACCGGCTGCTGACCCCGAGCGGAAGCGTTCGGACCCGTAAGGTGGTCGTCGCCACCAACGGCTATACCTCCTCTAAACTCCATCCTCGCCTTTCGGCGCGAGTCCTGCCGGTGTACTCGCAGATCATCGTCACGGAGCCGATGACATCCGAACAGATCGGGGCGAGTCTGCCGTCGGGCAATTGCATGTTCGATACGCGCAGCCTGCTTTTCTATTATCGCCGCCTGCCGGACGGCCGCATGCTCTTCGGCGGCCGCAGCGCGATCGCCGGCAGCGATGCCGAAAACCCGAAACACCGCCGATATCTCACGAATGCGATGATCCGGAAGTTTCCGGCACTCGAGGGCATCGCCATCGATTACTGGTGGGGCGGCTGGGTGGCGGTGAGCCGCAATTCGCTCCCCTTCGTCTATCGGGTTCCCGGACTGCCGGAGGTCTTCTGGGGCGGCGGCTACGCCGGCAGCGGCGTTTCCTTCTCGCTCCATGTCGGCACCAAGCTGGCGCTAATGGCGGCTGGAAAGCCGTTCGACACGCAAGCCTCGTTTTTGACTCGCGAGCCCAAACGTTATCCGCTCCCGCCTTTCCTGAGGCTCGGTCAGCGGATTGCCTACCGTTGGCTTCACGCCAAGGACCAGCGGCAAGCCTCCGCAAAGTGAGGCCATCGCACTCCTAAACCTAACAAACTCAAGCAAAACCAAGAAAGGGGAATTCCCATGTTTATCACGAAACTGGCGATCGGCGTTTTTGGCCTCGCTCTCGCATTTTCTGGACCGGCTTTTGCTGCCGACTCGGTGAAGGTGGGCGTAACCACCACCGGCGTGCCTTTCACCTTCGTCGACACCACGAGTCAGCAGGTCACCGGGGCAATGGTCGACATTGTCAATGCCATCGCCGCCGACAACGGTATCGAGGCACAGTTCGAGCTCACGGCCTTCTCGGCTCTCATCCCGAGCCTCAATGCCGGCAAGATCGACATTATCTCGGCGGGGATGCTCGCGACCGATGAACGCCGGAAAATCGTGAACTTCAGCGACACCGTCTATTCATACGGCGATGCCATGTTCGTAGCAGCGGATAATCCTGAGAACTACACGATCGAGGCGCTGAAGGGCGAGACGGTCGGAGCACAGATCGGCACAACCTTCGCCGACTCTCTCAAGGCGCTCGGCATCTTCGGCGAGGTCAAGCTCTATGACAGCATCGCCGACATCATGCGCGACGTGAAGCTCGGTCGCATCAAGGCAGGTTTCGGCGACCAACCGATCGTCGCCTATCAGATTGCCAAGAACCCGGCACTCGGCGTCCGTCTGGTTGACGGCTACAAGCCGCTGAAGTCCGGCGACGTGGCGCTTGCGGTGCCGAAGGACAAGGCTGAGCTGCTCCAGAAGATCAACGCCTCAATCGCCAAGCTGAAGGAAAGCGGCGAGTTGGAGAAGATCTTCGCCAAGTACGGCATTTGATGCCGTTGGCTGGCTTGGGTGGGGCTGTCGCAGCCCTGCTCAGCGTGCCGAGCTGCCGATCAATGTCCGAAACCGGCGGTCCCGGCCTCGCTTCAATGGATGGAGCCTGTAAATGAACACCTTCACCACCCGCGCGGCAGAGTATCTGCCACTTCTCATTAACGGGTTATGGATGACGATCGCAATCACGCTCGCCTCGCTTGCGCTCGCGACCGTCCTCGGTATGACGTGGGCGCTGCTCAGGACATCCGGCATCAAGGCGCTGGCACTGCCGACCCGCATTTTCGTCGAAGGCGTGCGCGGCATTCCGATCCTGGTGGTGCTCTTCTACATCTATTTCGTCATGCCCGACATTGGCATTGACCTGACGGCCTTCCAGGCGGGCGTAGCGGGACTGGCGCTCACCTATTCCTGCTATATCGGCGAGACCTTCCGTGCGGGCATCGAGGCGATCGACCGCGGCCAAATCGAGGCCGCCAAGTCGATCGGCATGAAGCATCCCTTGATGATGCGGCGGGTTATCCTGCCACAGGCGGTGCGCATCGTCATGCCACCCTATGCGAACAATGTCATCATGCTGCTGAAGGACTCCTCCCAGGTTTCCGTGATCACGGTCGCGGAACTCACTATGCAGGGCAAGGCGCTTGCTTCCTCCACCTTCGACAACATGACCGTCTTCACGCTCGTGGCGCTCCTCTATCTCTGCCTGACCATCCCGCTCAACATGGTGATGCGTCGTGTTGAAGTCGCGCTCGGGGGGGCGAAATGATCAATTTCGAAAATGTTCATAAGGCCTATGGCCATCATGAAGTGCTGAAGGGCATCGACGCTTCGATCGACAGGGGCAAGGTTGTTTGCCTGATCGGCCCGTCCGGTTCGGGCAAATCGACGATGCTGCGCTGTGTGAACGGACTTGAGACCTACCAGTCCGGCCGTATCACGATAGACGCGACCCTGGTGGATACGGATGATGCGAGCATCCATGATATCCGCACGCGCGTCGCCATGGTGTTCCAGCGCTTCAATCTCTTCCCGCACCGCACGGCTCTCGAAAACGTTATGGAAGGCCCCCTCTACGTCCTGCGACAGGACCGAAGCGACGTCCGCGACCGGGCAAGCGACCTCCTGAACCGCGTTGGGCTCGGCGACAAGCTCAACGCCTATCCAGGCTCGCTCTCCGGCGGTCAGCAACAGCGCGTCGCGATTGCCCGCGCGCTTGCCATGCAGCCCACGGCGATCCTCTTCGACGAGCCGACATCGGCGCTTGATCCGGAAATGGTGGGAGAAGTGCTGCACGTCATGCGGGGCCTTGCAGAAGAGCACATGACCATGCTGGTAGTGACCCACGAGATCCAGTTTGCTCGCGAAGTGGCCGACAGCGTGCTCTTCCTCGACGGAGGCAGGATCGTCGAGCAGGGGCCGGCGCGCGACCTATTGCACCAGCCACGGCACGAGCGCACGCGCGACTTCCTGCGCCGCGTGACGCATCCGATCTAACGGCAATGGCGGCGGCAGGAAAAGCTGTGAACGGCCGGCGCTGGCGGTGGCGAGTGGTTTCGAGAAGCCGCTATCGTAGCGGTCGTTCCGCGGGAGTTTGAGCAGATGTCGAATCCATTGAGCGAAGCAGAAGACTCACCGCTCTTCATAACCTCCCTAGCAAAAGGGTTGGCACTGCTCGCGGCATTCGGAGCGGGTCGGCCGAGCATGAACCTCGTCGAGATGGCCGAGGTCACCGGGCTAAACAAGAGCACCGTCCAACGTTCCGCCTACACGCTCGAGGCGCTTGGCTACATCGCCAAGGAGCCGCAGTCGAAACGCTACCGCCTGACACCAAAATCGCTCGAGATCGGCTCCGGCTATCTGCAAACCAGCGAGTTGATCGAGCGGGCGAATCCGTACTTACACGAACTGAACCGAAGCACGCGGGAAAGTTGCAATCTGCTCGAACCCTCAGGCACGGACATGACCTATGTCTCGCGCTTTGCAAGTCACAAGCAGATCTCGATCCATGTGCCGCTCGGTCAGCGCTTGCCCATGTATTGTACCTCCGCTGGCCGAGCCTATCTCTCGGCGCTCTCGCCCGAGGAGGCAGCCGCGATCATCGCCCGGTCGCGCCTTGTTGCCTATACGCAGAACACCGAGACCGACCCCAGCCGGCTGGCGAAGATCGTTCGCAAGGCGCACGGCGACGGTTTTGCGTGCTCTAATGAGGAGTACTACGTCGGAGACATCGCCGTCGGGGCGGCAATCGTCAATGCGGAGGGGCGCCCGCTCGGTGCTGTCAACATTGCCGTGCCCTTCAGCCGCTGGACGCTGAAGGATGCGCTTGCCGACCTTGCGCCGCAGCTCGTCAACACCGCACGCTCGATATCGAACGCCGCACGCGGCTTGAAACCATTGGTGAGCCCCGCCACCGGCTGAGCGCGGCGGCGCCACGACCCGTACATGCCGCACCGGCGGGCCGGAACGGGGCCGCCTCGGCAACGCTGCGGGACTTTTCTTTCACGAACTAACGACGGAGTATCCCCCATGTCCATTCAAAGATTTGAGCCCAACGGCAAGCGTTTGAGCCACGTGCTCGTCCACAAGGGCATCGCCTATGTCACCGGGCAGGTCGCTGCCGACCGCACGCAGGACGTTGCGGGACAAACGGCGCAGGTGCTCGCCCGTATGGACGAGCTGCTCGCCAAGGCCGGCACCGACAAGTCGAAGATCCTGTTCGCGCAGGTCTGGCTAAAGCACGTCGTCGCCGACTTTGCCCCGATGAACGCGGTTTGGGAAAATTGGATACCTGAGGACGCCTTGCCGACCCGCGCGACCGTGGAGGCGAACCTCGCGGCCGAAAACATTCTGGTCGAGATCGCCGTCCAGGCCGCAGTCGGTGATTGATCCAACGACGCACGGCGAAGCTTGGTAGTATCAGATTTGACCTCACAGGCTGACGAGCTCGCATATCGTGACGCAGAGCGAGGGTTACCGCCACGCTGCCTGAGCTGTTCTGGCCAGGGCATCATCTTCAGCAAGACGCCCAGGACGTCTGCAGAGCGGACTTTTTGTCATTCCGTACGGAAGCATTGCTCCTTCCTCAGCTGTCGCAAAGAGGAGGTGGCCGTTCAAGGCGTCCCCATGGAGCGGCGCCCTCCGGGCTTGTAATCAGCTGCGCTGGAGGGAGGCCATGGCGGATCACAGACCCATCTGGCATTTCCGCTTCCACTCCAAACGAGATATCGATCGCTTCGACCGATGATGCGGCCCGGGTTCCAGTTCGCATCGCCTTCCCCTCAAAGGCCACCCCACACTGCTCGGCCCCACTCACAATGTGATTACGGGCCGTCGTCTTCTCTCGCCCCATTCTCCACGGCGTGGGTTGGGTCTCAGGACCATGGTCAAGCCTGCAAAAGCGGCGCGGCGGGACACGGAGTTGTGAGTGGACGGGTGGGGGCGGTGCCAGGAAGATGTTGCCGAAACCTGCCGAGGGCCCATCATGGAACGCAAACTTGCAGCGATCGTGGCAGGCGATATCGTCGGCTACACCCGGCTGATGTCGGAGGACGAATCCTCGACCTACGCCGCCCTTCGCGCGACCTTCAGCGAGCTGATCACACCGACCGTCGCGAAGCACGGCGGTCGTACCTTCAAGACCACCGGCGACGGCTTCCTGGCGACCTTTCCGAGTGTCAACGAAGCGCTCGATGCGGCGATCGAAATCCAGAACGGATTTGTCGAACGACCGTTCAAGATGAGGCTCGGCATCAATCTCGGCGATGTCATCGAGGACAATGGCGACATGTTCGGTGATGGCGTCAACGTCGCTTCCAGGCTGGAAGCAATGGCGGAGCCCGCCAGCATTTTTGTCAGCGAGGCGGTGGTCCGCAGCGCTGACCGGAGCCGCAGTGAGCTTTTCTACAGCATCGGCCGAAGGCAGGCGAAGAACATAAGTGAGCCGCTTGCCGTCTACGCCGTGCGGCTCGCGGCTGGCCAGGTGAGCGGCAGGAGCTGGATTCGGCGGCTTGGCCTCCGCCGAACTACCGTTTTCCCTTACGCGGTAGGGGTTGCAGCACTTGTCCTTGCCGCCGCCTTCACTCAGATGACCCAATTGGGAGCGGTTGGTACAGGCCTGGCGGACAGTCTCGTGCGTCTGGCGGTGAGCGATCCTGCAGATGCCCGGCCGACAGTCGCGGTGCTGCCCTTCGACAATATGAGTGACGACCCCGACCAGGGCTATTTCGCCGACGGGCTGACCGAGGACGTCATCGCCAACCTTGCACAAAATCCCGAGCTTCAGGTGATCGCACGCAACTCGACTTTCGCGCTACGCGGTCAGGCGGAGGACATCCGGACGATTGGCGCAAAATTAGGGGCGGGCTATGTGGTGGAAGGCAGTGCCAGACGCGCCGGCGACCAGCTACGGATCGTGGCGCAGTTGATCGATGCGCGCAGTGGCGCTCATCTCTGGTCTCGCACTTACGACCGGCGCGTCGAGGACGTCTTTGCCCTCCAGACCGAGCTGACGGCGGAGATCGTCTCACACCTTGTGTCCTATGTGCGCCAGACGGAGGTAGCGAACGCGGCCGAACGCCCGACCGAAAACCTGCAGGCCTACGATCTCGTCCTCCAGGCGCGCAATCGCTACAAGCATGGCTCGAAGGATGCGGAGGCGCTGCTGGCTGCGCGTGCGCTGCTTCACCGGGCCCTGGAGCTTGATCCCGGCTACGCCGCGGCGCGCGCCAATCTCGGAATGACCTATATTGTCGACTTCGCCCAGAATGTTAGCGGCAGGGCGACCCGGACCGATGCCGAAACGGGTCTGAGCGAAGCTCGGCAGGCCGTTCGCCTCGAGCCTAATCTCGCTGTCGGCTATCAGGTCTTGAGCTTCGGTCTTTCGCTCACCGGCGACTATGCCGGCGCCATGCAGGCCGCGCATCGGGCGGTCGAGCTCAATCCGAACGATCCGGATAGCTTGATGGCGCTGGCAAAGGCGCAGGTCCGGTTCGGGAGCTATGACGAGGCGGTGCGCAATGCCGAGCGGGCGCGTCGACTGCATCCAATGGCTCCGGAGTACTACACCTATGTCTACGGTCAGGCACTCTATGCCGCCGGCAGGATCGATGAAGCCGATCAGGTCCTGCGGGAATGCCTCCTCCGTGCGCCCCGTGAGGTCGATTGCCTGTTGATACGCACCGCCGTCCTGGCTGCGCGCGGAGACGTACAAGGAGCCCAGCGCACGATGGCACTGCTGGTGGACGCGGATCCTGAATTTTCACTTGCCGAAGAGCGCGCCAATCGTCGCTTTGGCAATTCGCCTCTGATGGTCGAGTTCCTCTCGCAGCTAACGGCGGCGAGAGCTCCGGACGCGACCAGTGGCGTCCTTTCCCCGCGCCTGCGGCAATCGCAGTAGGGGCCCTTGGTGCCGGAGAAGCGAGCAACGGTTTGCCGTTCCAAATGCGCGACGACTGGAGCAGCTCACTGCTTCTGTGGGCAGGGACACCCTCACGGCGACTGCCAGCTGATGCGTCGAGGTTCGGCTCACAGGTATTACATCGTTTATGGTCGTGGTGGCCAGGAACTGGCATCAGCTATTCAAACCCAAACCGGAATATTCGGAATACTGTGGGCCGAACCCGGTATTTGGCTACGGTTCCAAGCGTCAGACTTTCGCCGGTGGGTCGTCCTTTAATCGCGTCCAGAGACTCGTCTCATTAAATGTCCAATCCTGCCGCGACTGGCGCGGTCCGCAAATGCGACCCAGCTCTTCCAGGAGTTCGAGCGCGTCCGCGCGTTTCTGGTCGACGTATCCCGCGCGCAGTCTTGTTGCCAGCGCGTCGCGGTCCGCATCCGGCGGGAGCCTCGCGCCAGCGATGATCGAGGACCAACTGCGTTCTTTGTAGAAAAGCTCTGCCGCGGCGCGCTCGACAGCTGCGGCGATCTCAGCCGCAATCATCCGCTGATCAGCGAGGCGCCGCAGCGTCGCCCGGACATTGACAAGGGGAAGGGTTAGGGCCGCATACCCGAGTTCCTCCGGTGCGTGCAGCAGCGCCACGTCGGAATCGTCCTCGGTCTCTCCCGTGGCATATTGCCGATAGATCGCGCCGATCCCGACCATTCCGAACACATCGCACTCGGCGGCACGGAGCGCTCCCATGCTTGCCGCGCCAAGAACCGTCAAGCCCCTGGAAAGAGCGAACAGGATCTCCTTGTGCCAGACCGGCGCGACATTCTCGAAATTGCCGTCGATCAGTCCGATCGCCTCGGCGCCTTCCTGTACGGCGCGAAGTATGTCCCCTTGGGTCGCGGGCGGGCGGATGACGATCGCTCCGCCGGCGATTTCGGACGCGTCAGGCACCGTCGGGCCGACGAAGGCGATCCTCATGCGGGCTGCGGCTTCACGCGGCATCAACCGCCTGCAGCGGCACGATCGGCCACGTCAGCCATTCAGTGACTCGGCATGATGGGTTTCGGATGGTATCGCCTGTTCCGATTCCGGCGTGCGCGCCATGGCGGCGACGAGCGATATGATCCTCTTGCGCAAGAGCGGATCGGCGATCTTCAGGAAAGCCCTATTGAGGGCAATGCCTTCCTTCGAGGCGACGAAAGATGAAATCTCCTGCGACTCGTGGATATCTGCTGCGGCCTCGCGCAGCTCGGCCTTGTCTTCCTCCTGGAAGAAGAAGCTCGGGTGAACGCCAAGAATGTCGGCGATCGCCTGCAGCCGGCTTGCGCCAATTCGATTCGTGCCCTTCTCGTATTTCTGCACCTGCTGGAAGGTTATACCCAGGCCATCGGCAAGCTTCTCCTGGCTCAGTCCGATCATCAGCCTGCGCATTCGCACACGCGAACCGACGAAGACGTCGATCGGATTGGGATCCTTCTTCATCTGCTATTCTCCTTGCGAACTCGGGTTCCACACTCGGTTGCTTGCCCAATGCAAGTCGCCAAAATGCGAAGCGGTTTTGGGACAGCGACATGCACGAAAACAAGAACCGAAAGCGCGCTGCACGAATACGTTGGATGCGACGCGCGTTCGAAGTGTGCTTGAACATCGGAAGCGATGCAATCTTTGCGAGCCATTTCGGCGGTGGAATGTGCTTTTTCCTCCCTATTGGCCAGTGTTTTGCACCAAGCGTCCACAGCTGCCCTCGCCGAAGGGCTCTGCCCTTTGGGTCGCTGCCCGCGCAAGGGATGGTTGTCCGCTTGTGATTCGCGTCGGGTGCGGTTTTCGCGCATCGTTCTGTCACTCGCATCCGTTTCAACTTTGGAGATCGTGCTTGGGCGGCCGGCTCTTTGGAAGGAAATTAGCCGGCGGCAATGTTATCGTTCGCGATAAAGCCGTGCGGCGGTATCATGCGGTGGAGCACTCTGGATTGCCGCACGGTTCGGCTGACCGACGATGACGAGATCGTCGGCCGGCCAATGGAGGAGGACGGGATGTTTCAAGGTGGAATGAACTTCGCGCTCGGCGAGGACGTCGAGGCGTTGCGCGGGAGCGTGCGCCGCTTCGCGGTCGATCGCATTGCGCCGCTCGCCGACGAGGCGGACCGCAACAACGCCTTTCCGGCCCCGCTCTGGCGGGAAATGGGTGAGCTTGGGCTGCTCGGGATCACGGCCGGCGAGGACTATGGCGGCGCCGGGCTCGGCTACCTCGCGCATTGCGTAGCGATGGAGGAGATCAGCCGCGCCTCCGCTTCGGTGGGGCTCAGCTATGGTGCTCATTCCAATCTCTGCGTCAACCAGATCAACCGCAACGGCAATGCGGCGCAGAAGTCGAAATATCTGCCGAGGCTGATTTCCGGCGAGCATGTTGGGGCGCTCGCGATGTCGGAGCCCGGTGCCGGCTCGGACGTCGTCTCGATGACGCTGCGGGCCGAGAAACGCGGCGAGCGCTATCTGCTGAACGGCAACAAGATGTGGATCACCAACGGACCAGACGCCGATGTTCTGGTCGTCTATGCGAAGACCGACCCGGCCGCCGGTCCGCGCGGCATCACTGCCTTCCTCGTCGAGAGGAGCTTCCCCGGCTTCTCGCCCGGCCGGAAACTCGACAAGCTTGGCATGCGCGGGTCCAACACCTCGGAACTGATCTTCAAGGACTGCGAGGTTCCCGAAGAGAACGTGCTCGGCAAGGTTGGAGAGGGCGTCAATGTGCTGATGTCCGGTCTTGATTACGAGCGGGTTGTGCTTTCGGCCGGCCCGCTTGGCATCATGGCGGCTTGCCTCGATGTGGTCGTCCCCTATCTCCATGAGCGCAAGCAGTTCGGCCAGCCGATCGGCGAATTCCAATTGATGCAGGGCAAGCTCGCCGACATGTATGTGACGATGAATGCCGCTCGCGCCTATGTCTATGCCGTGGCGGCTGCGTGCGACCGCGGCGAGACGGCGCGCAAAGACGCCGCCGGCTGCATCCTCTACGCTGCCGAGGGGGCGACCGCGATGGCGCTGGAGGCGATCCAGGCGCTCGGCGGCAACGGCTATACCAACGATTATCCGGCCGGCCGGCTGCTCCGTGACGCCAAGCTCTACGAGATCGGCGCCGGCACGAGCGAGATCCGGCGGATGCTGATCGGCCGGGAGCTCTTTTCCGAGACGAAGTAGAGGAGTGCGTAGCGGGTGGATAAAGGGCTGGGGGGACCATGACGGTTTTGCGATCGCACATTTCGCCGTCCTCGGAGGAGTTCAAGGCGAACCGTGCCGCGATGGCGCAGGCGATCTCGACGATCGAGGAGGCGGTGAGGGTGGCCGCCGCCGGAGGCGGGGAACAGGCGCGCGATCGTCACGTCAGTCGAGGCAAGCTCCTGCCGCGGGATCGGGTTGCGAACCTCATCGATCCGGGCACGCCCTTCCTCGAAATCGGCGCCACGGCCGGGCACGGCCTCTATAATGACGATGCGCCGGCAGCGGGCCTGATCGCCGGCATCGGCCGCATTTCCGGCCGCGAATGCATGGTCGTTTGCAACGATCCGACCGTCAAGGGCGGCACCTACTATCCCATGACGGTCAAGAAGCATTTGAGGGCACAGGAGATTGCCGCCGAGAACCGGCTGCCATGTGTCTATCTTGTCGATTCCGGCGGTGCGAACCTGCCGAACCAGGACGAGGTCTTTCCGGACCGCGATCACTTCGGCCGCATCTTCTACAACCAGGCGAACATGTCGGCGGCGGGCATTCCCCAGATCGCGGTGGTCATGGGGTCCTGCACGGCAGGCGGTGCCTATGTGCCCGCCATGTCCGACGAGACGATCATTGTCGAAGGCCAAGGCACCATTTTTCTCGGCGGCCCGCCGCTCGTGCGCGCGGCGACGGGCGAGGTCGTTTCGGCCGAGGATCTCGGCGGCGCCGACGTGCATACGCGCCTCTCGGGCGTCGCCGACCATCTCGCGCGGGACGACGCGCATGCGCTGGCGCTCGCCCGCCGGGTGGTCTCGACCCTGAACCGCGAGAAGCCGTCCTCGGTGGACCTGCGGGAGCCGGAGCCGCCTCTCTACGATCCGGATGAAATCTCCGGTATCGTTCCGGCCGATCTCAGGACGCCCTATGAAATCCGCGAGGTCATCGCCCGTATCGTCGACGGCTCGCGCTTCGACGAGTTCAAGGCGCGCTTCGGCACCACGCTCGTCTGCGGCTTCGCTCATGTCCACGGCATGCCCGTAGGCCTCGTCGCCAACAATGGCGTTCTGTTCTCCGAGTCGGCGCTTAAAGGCGCGCATTTCATCGAACTCTGCGCCCAACGCGGGATTCCGCTCGTATTCCTGCAAAACATCACCGGGTTCATGGTTGGGCGCAAATACGAGACCGAGGGCATCGCCAAGCACGGCGCCAAGCTGGTGACGGCAGTCGCGACGGTAAAGGTGCCGAAGATCACTCTCCTTGTCGGCGGCTCCTTCGGCGCCGGCAATTACGGCATGTGCGGGCGGGCTTTCTCGCCGCGTTTTCTCTGGACATGGCCGAACAGCCGCATCTCGGTCATGGGCGGCGAGCAGGCGGCCGGCGTCCTCTCTACCGTGCGCGGCGAGGCATTGAGGCGGGCTGGCACGCCCTGGAGCGAAGAGGAGGAGGCACGATTTCGCAAGCCCGTGCTCGACCTTTTCGAGCGGCAGAGCCACCCGCTCTACGCTTCGGCACGCCTTTGGGACGACGGCGTCATCGACCCGCGCAAAAGCCGCGAGGTGCTGGCACTATCGCTCTCGGCCACACTCAATGCGCCGACCGAGGAGACGCGGTTCGGTTTGTTCAGGATGTGAACCGGCAAGAATGAGGGCTTTGGATGAAGCTCATCCGAAGGAGAAGGGTTGGCTGCCGAGTGAAGCGGAAGAGAGGCGCATGTTTTCGAAGCTCCTGATTGCCAATCGCGGCGAAATCGCCTGCCGCGTAATCCGCGCCGCCCACCGGTTCGGCATCGGCACGGTCGCGGTCTATTCCGATGCGGATGACGAGGCGCTGCACGTGGCGCTCGCCGACGAGGCAATCCGAATCGGACCGGCGCCGGCGGCGGAGAGCTACCTCTCGATCGAGCGGATCATCGCGGCGGCGAAGAGTGTCGGTGCGGACGCCATCCATCCCGGCTACGGTTTCCTCTCGGAGAACGCCGACTTTGCCGAGGCCGTGAGGGCCGGCGGTATGGTCTTCGTCGGACCGTCGGCGGACGCGATCCGAGCCATGGGTTTGAAGGACGCCGCCAAGGCACTGATGGAGCGGGCTGGCGTTCCGGTCGTGCCCGGCTATCATGGCGAGGTGCAGGAGGCGGACTTCCTCGCGGCACGGGCCGCCGACGTCGGTTATCCGGTTCTGATCAAGGCGCGCGCCGGCGGGGGCGGCAAGGGCATGCGTCGCGTCGATAGGCAGGAGGATTTCGCCCAGGCGCTCGAGGCGGCGCGGCGTGAAGCGCAGGCAGCTTTCGGCGACGGGGCGGTGCTGATCGAGAGGTATCTCACGCGGCCGCGCCATATCGAGGTCCAGGTCTTCGGCGATCGTCACGGCAATGTCGTGCATCTCTTCGAACGCGATTGCTCGCTGCAGCGCCGCCACCAGAAGGTCATCGAGGAGGCCCCGGCGCCGGGCATGACCGCCGAGGTGCGCCGCGCCATGGGTGAGGCGGCGGTGAGGGCGGCGCAGGCGATCGGCTATGTCGGCGCCGGCACGGTCGAATTCATTGCAGACGTGACGGATGGGCTCTGGCCGAACCGGTTCTATTTCATGGAGATGAATACGCGGCTGCAGGTTGAGCATCCCGTGACGGAGGCGGTGACCGGCCTTGATCTCGTTGAATGGCAGTTGCGCGTCGCCGCCGGCGAGCCTTTGCCGAAAAGACAAAGCGAAATCGGCATAAACGGCTGGTCGTTCGAGGCGCGGATCTACGCGGAAGATCCCGCCAAGGGATTTCTGCCCGCGACCGGACAACTCAACCACCTGAGCTTTCCGGACGAAGATGTGCGGATCGATTCCGGGGTGCGACAGGGCGATATGATAACGCCCTACTACGACCCGCTGATTGCCAAACTGATCGTCCGTGCAGCCAGTCGGTCGGCGGCGCTCGCCCGTCTGCAGCAATCGCTTATGGCGTGCCGTATCGGGGGCATAGCGACCAATCTCGATTTCCTCGTCCGATTGACGGGGGAGCATGATTTCCGCTCCGGCAGGCCGGATACCGGACTCATCGACCGCCAGATCGAACAGTTGGCGGCGCCGGCCATTCCCGGCGACGATGCGCTGGCGCTGGCGGCGATCGTATCGACAGGGCTCCTTCAGCCGGTGGCATCGAAGGATCCATGGGCCTCGCTCGGCCATTGGCAAATCTGGGGCGACCCCGACCGGACGGTCACGGTCGATCATGCAGGCGGACGCTCCGTGGTGACGCTGAAAGCGCGAGGGCGCGACCAGTTCGCCGTTCATGCGGGCGCAAGCACACTTCCCGTTCTGGTATTGGAGCGCTTCGAAGATGGGGCAAGGCTCGAGGTCGCCGGGCGGCGGCGGGCCCTTCGCTACGTTCGGCAGGGCGAGGCTTTGACCTTGTTCCTGGACGGCCGGACTCTTTTGTTCCATCTCCCCGACCCGTTTGCCGGCGAGCACAGCGGAGAGGCGGCGGATGACGAGATTATCGCGCCGATGCCGGGGCTCATCAAGCTCGTGCGCGTCGGCGCTGGCGAAGCCGTCGCCAAAGGCCAACCGCTCGTCGTCATGGAAGCGATGAAAATGGAACTGACCCTCTCCGCCATGCGCGAAGGCAGGATTGCGAACGTGCATGTGACCGAGGGCGCGCAAGTCAGTGAAGGCACGGTGCTGGTCACGCTGCACGAGGAGGCCGCACAATGACTTCGGAGGAGTTCGACAGGGTCACGATCGTCGAAGTAGCGCCGCGGGACGGACTTCAGAATGAGGCTCGATTAGTGGATACGGCCGACAAGATCAGGCTCGTTGATCTGCTTTCCGATTGCGGTTACGAGCGGATCGAGGTAACGAGCTTCGTCAGCCCCCGCTGGGTGCCGCAAATGGCCGATGCACCGGCAGTGATGGCGGGCATCGCACGGCATTTCGGCACGCGCTACGCTGCGTTGACCCCCAATATGCGTGGCTTTGAAGCGGCGATTGCTGCTGGGGCCGACGAGGTAGCGATTTTCGCCTCCGCTTCCGAAAGCTTCTCCCAAAAGAACATCAATTGTTCGATCGCCGAGAGTATCGAGCGGTTTCGACCCGTCGCCGAGGCGGCCCACAACCGCCGCGTACCGCTGCGCGGCTATGTGAGCTGCGTCGTCGAATGCCCCTATGACGGAGTTATTGCGCCGCAGGCCACCGCACGCGTCGCGCGGCTTCTCGCCGATCTCGGCTGCTACGAGATCAGCCTTGGCGACACGATCGGACGCGGCACGCCGGAGGCCGTGGACGCGATGCTCGCGGCAGTGCTCGGCGATATCGCCGCAACGAAGCTTGCCGGACACTTCCATGATACGTCGGGCCGGGCACTCGACAATATCGCTGTCGCGCTCGAACGCGGGCTGCGCGCATTCGATTCATCCGTGGGCGGCCTCGGCGGCTGCCCCTATGCGCCGGGAGCGGCCGGCAATGTCGATACGGTCGCGGTAAACGCCTTTCTGCGGGAAAGCGGATTTGTAACCGGGCTCGACGAGGATAAACTCGAGCGTGCTGCAGCCTTCGCCCGGTCCTTGAGGAGGGCGGGATGACATACGACACGATTCGCCATGCCGTCGACGCACGCGGTGTCGCCCGGCTGACGCTTACCCGTCCGGAAAGGCACAACGCTCTTTCCGCCACGATGATCCACGAACTCACCGATGCCGCGGCTCGGCTGGGCTCCGATCAGAGGGTGCGGGCGGTCGTTCTCGATGCCGAAGGGAAGAGCTTCTGCGCCGGCGGTGATCTCGCGTGGATGCGCGAGCAGTTCAGCGGCGACAGGCAAGCACGGATCGCCGAGGCAACGCGGCTGGCCCTGATGTTCAAGGCGCTGAATGAAATGCCGAAACCGCTGGTCGCGCGTGTCCATGGCAATGTCTTCGGCGGCGGCGTCGGGCTGATCAGCGTCTGCGACGCTGTGATCGCATCGGAGGGAGTGAAGTTCGGCTTGACGGAAACACGGCTGGGGCTGATCCCGGCCACCATCAGTCCTTACGTCGTTGCCCGCATCGGCGAGGGCAGGGCGCGGCCACTCTTCATGTCGGCGCGGCTTTTCGACGTGTGTGAGGCGAAGGCCCTGGGGTTGGTGACGGCAGTCGTCGCCGCCGATAAGGTGGACGCTGCCATCGATGCGGAGGTGGCCACCTATTTCGCCGCCGCCCCTGGCGCCGCCGGTCGGGCCAAGCGGCTGGCCCGCTCGCTCGGTGCCCCCATCACCGATGCCGTCATTGCCGCAACCATCGAGCAGCTTGCCGACACCTGGGAGACGGAGGAAGCCCGCGAAGGCGTCTCCGCCTTCTTCGAACGCCGCGAACCGTCCTGGCGCGCCTGATTGCTGCTTGAAATGGGCAGGGTTTGATCTTATTTTAATAGCCATCCGATCAAACCATGTCCGAGTTGTGCTCATGATGGCTGTCGATTTCGAGATTCCCGCAGCGCGGTTCGGCGAAGGCCATTCCCCGTACCTCTCGGCGCGCCTCGTCGCCGACCGGCTGGGTGTGACGCTTGCGGAACTCGCCAAGCTGATCGGCGTCGCGCGTAATACGCTGACGGCCAAGTCCGGCGCGCGCAAGGTCGACAATGCGCTAAGCAGCGTCGTCCGCATTCTTGCGATGGCTTCCGAGATGGCCGGCGACGAAGCCCGCGCCGTCATCTGGTTCAAGCACCAGCCGATTCCCGGCTGGGCCGGTAAAACCGCCTATGATCTGGTCGGCGAGGGCAAGGCCGACAAGGTGCTTGCCTATCTCGAGTCCGTTCGCGCCGGCGTCTACGCCTAGAGCGGGATGGCAAGGGTAAGCGGTATTCCGCACGCATCCCGCTCCAATTCAGAGCCAACGCCGGGCGAGCCGATGGAGCTCTGGCGGGCCTTCGTGCCACGATGGGCGCATATGCCGCTCTCCGGCGACGGTGCCGCGCGCTTCGGCGGCCGATGGAATCCCGCCGGTACGCCGACGATCTATGCCGCGCGTGAGCTTTCGACCGCCTGGGCGGAATACAACCAGGGCTTCGTCCAGCACCCGGCGCTCATCGTGAGGCTCGAACTGCGGGACGCGAAGCTTGCGGACCTGACCGACGCCGGCGTGCTCGCCGAACTGGGGCTTGAGGAGTGCATTCACCGCTGCGAATGGCGTCATGAGCTCGATCGGGGCGAGGTGCCAACGACGCACAAGGTGCACGCCGACCTCATCGCTCGCAAGTTCCACGGCGTGATCTACCCCTCCTTCATGTCGCCGGGTGGCACCTGCGTCGCACTCTGGCGCTGGAACGGCAAGAATGGACCGAGGCTGGATGTCATCGACCCCGAGGGCCGGCTGCCGAAATCGCCCGCGTCGTGGCTGTAGCACCGGCTGTCGTTTGAGGGTGACGAATGACGGGGGAGAGCAAGATGCTCGTCTGCAGGCGCAGCCCTTCAGGTACCCGTCGGCGCTAGTTCGATCCCCGACGATTGCGCCTGCACCGATCCTCGAGCCACGTCGCCCGCCCCACGGTAGAGTTTCCATCTGGTCGGCCGGAACGCAACGCGGCTGTGGTCGGTCGATGAGGCGCGCTCTGGAGGCAGTTCTATCTCGACCGGAGGTTGCGTCCTGCCAAGGCTGACTTCCAGGTGCCGTGTGCCTGCCACGCGTCGGCCCGCCGTGACGAGGCCGGCCAGGCAGCCGCAGCCATCGACGAGTTCGATATCATGCGGGCGGAAATAAAGGGTCGCCGGCCCGTCCGGCTCGCTCGCGGCGCGCAGGCCGATCGGGCGGTCCTCGAACCAGATCTCGCCCCTCGAGAGCGTCACGTCGAGACAGTTCGACTGGCCGATGAAGCCGTAGACGAAGGGAGAGACCGGGTGGTCGTAGATGTCGTCGGGCGTGCCCACCTGTTCGATCGCCCCCTTGCTCATCACCACGACGCGGTCGGCGAGTTCCAGCGCTTCCTCCTGGTCGTGGGTGACGAAGACGGTCGTGTGGCCAGTGCGATCGTGGATTTCGCGCAGCCATTTGCGAAGCTCTTTGCGCACCTGCGCGTCGAGCGCGCCGAAAGGCTCGTCGAGCAGCAGCACGTTGGGCTCGACCGCCATCGCGCGGGCGAGCGCCACACGCTGCCGTTGCCCGCCGGAAAGCTGGGCGGGATAACGCTTTTCCAGCCCTGAGAGCTGCACCAGTTCCAAGAGGTCGAGTGCCCGGCGCCGGATCTCGGCGGCCTGCGGCCTCCTGTTGGCGGGCCTGACGTTGAGCCCGAAGGAGACGTTGTCGAGCACCGTCATGTGGCGGAACAGCGCGTAGTGCTGGAAGACGAAGCCGATATTGCGCTGCTGCACGCTCTTTTTCGAGGCATCTTCGTCGCCGAAGAAGATCGTGCCTTCGGTCGGGCTCTCGAGACCGGCGATGAGCCTCAATAGCGTCGTCTTGCCCGAGCCGGAGGGGCCGAGCAGGGCGACCAGCTCACCGGAACGAATGTCGAGCGAGACGTCTTCGAGCGCCGGGTAGCGGCCGAATTCCTTGCGTATGTTCTGGACGCGGACTTCCATGATCATGGATCCTTTCAATGCCTGCGGCTGGCAGCGATCTCGTCGCTATAGCGAAGTTCAAGAGCCGTCTTCAGGACGAGCGTCGCCAGCGCCAGCAGCGCAAGGAGCGCCGCCACCGCGAAGGCGGCAACGAAGTTGTACTCATTGTAGAGGATCTCGACCTGCAGCGGCATCGTGTTGGTCTCACCGCGGATATGGCCGGAGACGACGGAGACGGCGCCGAACTCGCCCATCGCGCGGGCATTGCAGAGTAGCACGCCGTAGAGCAGGCCCCATTTGATGTTCGGCAGCGTCACGTGCCAGAAGGTCTGCCAGCCGGTGGCCCCGAGCGACCGTGCGGCTTCTTCATCGCTCGTGCCCTGTTCCTGCATCAGCGGGATCAACTCGCGCGCGACAAAGGGGAAGGTCACGAAGACGGTCGCGAGGACAAGGCCGGGCACCGCAAAGAGGATCTGGACCCCGTAGCTCTGGAGGATGGGGCCAAGAGCGCTGTTGGCACCGAAGAGCAGCACGAAGACGAGACCCGAAATGACGGGTGAGACCGAAAATGGCAGGTCGATCAGCGTCGTCAGGAAGGCCTTGCCCTTGAACTCGAATTTGGCGATCGCCCAGGCGGCGGCCACGCCGAAGACAAGGTTGAGCGGAACGGCGATCCCCGCGACCGTCAGCGTCAGCAGGATGGCCGAAAAGGTCTCGGGGTCGCCGAGCGCGGCAAGGAACTCGCCCGCGCCTTTTCGGAACGCCTCGATGAAGACGGTGCCGAGAGGCAGGAGCAGGAAAAGACCGACGAAGCCGAGGGCGAGAGCAATGAGAGTCGCCCGGGCGAGGCGCGTCTCGGAGGTTGCCGCCCCGACGGGAGTGGAAGGCGCCGAGGTCGGCGTCGGACCGATGTCAAGCGCCATTGCTGTATCTCCGTCTGCTCCAGGATTGGATGGTGTTGATGACCAGAAGCATCAGGAAGGAGAGAAACAACATGACCGTGGCGATAGCGGTTGCCGCGGCGTAATTGAACTCCTCCAGCCGGATGACGATCAGCAAGGGTGCGATCTCGGACACATAGGGGAGGTTGCCGGCGATGAAGATGACGGATCCGTATTCGCCGACGCCGCGGGCAAAGGCGAGCGCAAAGCCGGTCAGCCCCGCGGGCAGCAGGCCCGGCAGCAGCACCCGCGTGATCGTCTGGAGGCGATTGGCGCCGAGGGTTGCGGCCGCTTCCTCGACCTCCTTGTCGATCTCCTCCATCACCGGCTGCACAGTCCGGACCACAAAGGGGAGGCCGACGAAGACGAGGGCTACGACAATGCCGGCCGGCGTGAAGGCGATCTTGATGCCGAGCGGCTCGAGCAGCGAGCCGATCCAGCCGTTCGGCGCGTAAAGCGTCGTGAGCGCGATGCCCGCGACCGCGGTCGGCAGCGCAAAGGGCAGGTCCACCATGGCATCGATCACCCGCTTCCCCGGGAACCGGTAGCGCACGAGCACCCAGGCGAGAATGACGCCGAAGACAAGGTTGACGATCGCGGCGACGAAAGCCGTGCCGAAGCTGATGGCCAACGCATTCACGGTGCGTTCGTCGAAAGCCAGCGCGAAGAAATTCGCCCATCCAAGACCGCTGGAGCGCCAGAGCAGGCCGGAAATCGGAATAAGAACGATGAGTGTGAGCCAGGTCAGCGTGACGCCGAGCGCCAGTCCGAAGCCCGGAATGACGCTTGGTTGCCGCGACTGCCAGCGTATGCGTGCGCGAGGTGCCATGGCTTGTTATCGACCCGGCTTGTAGATCTGGTCGAAGATCCCGCCGTCGGCGAAGAATTTCGACTGGGCTTCCTTCCAGCCACCGAAGTCGTCGATCGTGACGAGCTTCACATCGGCGAAGCGGGCGATGTCCTCAGGATCGGCGGCGTCCGGCTTGAACGGGCGATAGTAGTGCTTGGCCACGATCTTCTGCCCGGCATCGCTGTAGAGATAGTTGAGATAGGCATCCGCCACCTTGCGCGTACCCTTGGCGTCGACATTGCCGTCGACCAGCGCGACCGACGGCTCGGCCTTGATCGAAATCGAGGGGGTGACGATGTCGAAATTGTCCGGGCCGAGTTCCTCGAGAGAAAGAAAAGCCTCGTTCTCCCAGGCGAGCAGCACGTCGCCAAGGCCGCGCTGAACGAAGGTGGTCGTCGCTCCTCTTGCGCCGGTGTCGAGCACCGGAACGTGCTTGAAGAGCTCGCCCACATATTCCTGCGCCTTGGCCTCATTGCCATTGTTGGCGTCGCGGGCCCAGGCCCAGGCTGCGAGGAAGTTCCAGCGGGCGCCGCCGGAGGTCTTAGGGTTCGGCGTGATAACCTGGATGTCGTCGCGGATGAGATCGCCCCAGTCCTTGATACCCTTCGGGTTGCCCTTGCGAACCAGAAAGACGATCGTCGAGGTATAGGGCGCGCTGTTGTTATCCAGGCGGGTTTTCCAGCCGGCCGGGATCTTGCCGGTCGCTGCGGCGATTGCGTCGATATCGGCTTCGAGCGCGAGCGTCACGACGTCCGCCGCAAGCCCGTCGATGACGGAACGGGCCTGCTTGCCCGATCCGCCATGGGAGGTTTGGATCGTCACAGTCTCCCCTGTGTCGGTCTTCCATTTCTCGGCAAAGGCTGCGTTGAAGTCCTTGTAGAGCTCCCGCGTCGGATCATAGGACACGTTGAGTATCGTCGTATCCGCTTGCGCGAGGCCGATGGAGCCAAGCTGCATGCTTCCGATTACAAGCGCCAATTTCAGTATTCCGGCAAATCCGTTCGAGCTCATCTCGACCTCCGTTGTTTGCCGGATAAACTATCAATTTAGTAGACTAATACAACGCAAAGCCGTGACGCCTCGGCGCCGGTTTGCGAAAATCTCTGTCCTCCTATCAGGATTTTTGGAAATTCGTTTCCGCTCCTCGCGAGCGTCACCCGGCAGATAGGGCGACGATCCTCGAAACAGCGCTAACATATTCCAGTTGGCGGGGCACTGTGCCTTGAACAGGCGGCGGGCACGTGAGAACTCTACAGAACCCGGCCACGTGCCGCTACGGCCCATTTCTCCCTCGGGGTGCCACCCTCCAGTATATGCACGGCATCAACCATGTTGGTGACCACACAAGCATGGTTCGGTACGATGCGGACCTGCTGGCCGACGACGAGGTCGATCGCCTCATCCGAGACGAGGCGGCCGTGCTCCTCGGAAAGCTGGTCGATGCGGATATCGTCGCGCCCGAGCACATGTCCGTAGCCGGCGAGGCCGAGAAGGTCGGATGTCAGCACCTTGCTGCCGGCGTCGATGATCGCCCTGTTCTTCGCCGAGACGGAAACGACGGTGGCAAGGACGGTCAGCGCGCAGTCATCCCACCTGGCGACGCCGCGGGCGACAAGCGAGCGGTCGTTGTAGATGTAGGTACCCGGCCGGTACTCAGTCGCGATGGGTGCGTCCGCCGCCTCCATCATGCTGGGTGTTCCGCCCGACGTAATCGAGGGCACCTCAAGGCCGTCCGCCTCGATCAGCCGCTTCGCCTCGCTCATGAAGGATTGCACCCGCGCAGCGGCGCCGACCGGCGGATAGGTCATCAAGCCCCCAAACCGCAATCCGGGAGCATCGACGACGCGGCGGGCTAGATCGGCTGCCTCGGCTGGTGTCGCGACACCACAGCGATCCGCACCGGTGTTGCATTCGACGAGTACGGTGAGCGGTCTTTCCGTATGGGCGAAGCGGGCGGACAGGCCGTCGATCACGATCGTGTTGTCGGCCACGACGCTGAGCACCACCCGCTCGTTCAGCTTTTCGAGCCGCGCGAGTTTTTCCGCTCCGAGGATATTGTAGGTGATGAGCACGTCCTTGATGCGATTGCTGCCGTCGATCATGGCCTCCGCCTCAGAGACCTTCTGGCAGGTGATGCCGATTGCTCCCGCCTCGAGTTGCAGTTCGGCCATCTGCGGCAGCTTGTGCGTCTTGATATGCGGCCGCACCCGGATCCCGTGCTTGTCGGCATAGGCCTGAAAGGCGCGGACATTCCGCCGGGCTATGTCGAGATCGACGAGTACGGCGGGGGTTTCGATCTGCAGAGTCATGGCCTCCACTCCTTCCTGAGCCAGCGAAGAACGCGAATCTTGCCGATCCCGCTTGACAAGTTATGGACCGAGGCCTTTGATAGGTCAATCCGATATTCAGGACGAATGTCCACTATATTGGACCAATAACCACAGGGAACCAGAATGGGGAGATCTCCGATGATGAAGACATTCGCTATCGCCGCGAGCCTCGCGGTTGCCGCGCTGGCCATGCCCGCGCAAGCGCAGCAGCCTGCGAGCAAACTCGACGAAGTGCTGGCACGCGGCCACCTGATACTCGGCACCGGCAGCACCAACGCGCCGTGGCACTTCAAAAGCGCCGAAGACAAGCTGCAGGGCTTCGACGTCGACATGGGCCGGATCATCGCCAAGGCGCTGTTCGGCGATCCGGAAAAGATCGAGTTCGTCAACCAGTCGTCGGACGCCCGCATCCCGAACATCACCACGGGCAAGGTGGATATCACCTGCCAATTCATGACAGTGACCGGCGAGCGTGCTCAGCAGATCGCCTTCACCATCCCATATTATCGCGAGGGCGTCGGCCTGATGCTGAAGGCCGATGGCAAATATGCCGACTACGAGGCCCTCAAGGCCGGCGGCTCGTCGGTTACCATTTCGGTCCTGCAGAACGTTTATGCGGAGGACATGGTCCATGCCGCACTGCCGGAAGCAACCGTCGACCAGTACGAGTCCCAAGATCTGATCTATCAGGCGCTCGAATCCGGCCGCGCCGATGCGGCAGCGACCGACCAGTCGTCGCTTGCCTGGTACATGACGCAGAATCCGGACCGCTACAAGGACGCGGGCTATGGCTGGAACCCGCAGACCTACGCTTGCGGCGTCAAGCGGGGCGACCAGGATTGGCTGAACTTCGTCAACACGGCGCTGCACGAAGCAATGACGGGGGTCGAGTTCGACTTCTATGCCAAATCATTCAAAACCTGGTTCGGCAAGGACCTGACCCCGCCGCAGATCGGCTTCCCGGTCGAGTACAAGTAAGCCCTGTCGTCTGGCAGCCCCGCCTGTTGGGCGGGGCTGCCAGCTGCATCATCGGATTGGCTTCGACCATGAGCTATACATTGAATTTTGCGGCGGTCTGGCGCTCGTTCGACCTTCTGCTCCAGGGACTGGCGCTCAGCCTCGGCCTCGCGGTGATCGCCATTCTCGCCGGAAGCGTGCTCGGTTTGGTCACCGCCTTCGGACTCGTTTCGAAGAGTGAAGTTCTGCGCAGACCGGCCGGCCTCTACGTCACGATCATCCGCAACACGCCGATCCTGGTTCTCGTGCTCTTCAGCTACTTTGCGCTTCCGCAACTCGGCGTCCGTCTCGGGAAGATCGAGAGCTTCGTCCTGACGCTCGCCGTCTATTCCGGCGCCTATCTCGCCGAAGTCTTCAGGGGCGGCCTGATCGCCGTACCCCCGGGGCAGCGCGAAGCGGGGCTGGCGATCGGTTTGACCGAGATGCAGATCCGCACCTCGATCATCATTCCGCTGATGCTGCGCAATGTCCTGCCATCGCTCGGCAGCACCATGATCTCGCTTTTCAAGGATACTTCGCTTGCCGCCGCGATTGCCGTGCCGGAACTCACCTTCGAGGCGCGCAAGATCAATGTCGAGACCTTCCGTGTGATCGAGACCTGGATTGTCGCGAGCTGCCTCTATGTCGCAACCTGCTCGCTGCTCGCCGCGCTGATGCGCGCCGTCGAGCGGCGCCTTGCCGTGCCGAGGTGAACTCCATGGATTTTGCCTTTCTCGACCAGCTCTGGGCGGCGCGTATTCCGCTTGTCAGGGGGCTTGGCATTTCGATCTCCATCTCGATGCTCTCGATTGCCGCTGGGACGGTGCTCGGTGTTCTGGTCGGCCTGGCGCTCACCTATGGCGTGCGGCCGCTAAAATGGCTGGTGCGCGGCTATACGGATTTCATCCGCGGCACGCCGGTGCTCGTGCTGGTTCTTGCGAGCTATTACGTCTTGAGCACTGTCGGCGTCGACCTCGGGCCGTTCCAGGCGGGCGTTCTCGCGCTGGCGGTCTTCTGCAGCTCGCATGTCGGCGAACTGGTGCGCGGGGCGCTGCAGTCGATCCCCAAGGGCCAGACTGAGGCCGCCAAGGCGATCGGGCTGACCTTCCCGCAAACCTTCGCCTATGTGCTGGGGCCGCAGGCGCTCCGCCAAGCCTTGCCCGCCTGGGTGAACACAGCGGCCGAGATGGTCAAGGCATCGACCTTGCTTTCGATCATCGGTGTGGGAGAGCTGCTCCTGAGCACGCAGGAAGTGATTTCCCGCACCTTCATGAGCCTCGAATTCTATTTCTTCGCAGGCTTCCTCTATTTCGTCATCAATTACGGCATCGAGCGCTTCGGCCGTTACGTCGAGCGCAAAACCGCCGTTCCATCGTGAGGCCCCGATGACCAATCTTCTTGAAATCCGCGACCTTCACAAACGCTACGGCACGGTCGAAGTCCTGAAGGGTGTCGATTGCTCCATGCGGCAGGGCGAGGTGATCAGCATCATCGGTTCCAGCGGCTCCGGCAAGACGACCATGCTTCGCTGCATCAATATGCTCGAGGAATTCCAGGGCGGCACGATCTCGATCGACGGACAGGAAATCGGCTATGAGGCGGTGGGGGGCGTGCGCCGCCGCAAGCCGGAGCGGGAAATCGCCCGCCAGCGAGCGCTGACCGGCATGGCCTTTCAGCAGTTCAACCTGTTCCCGCACATGACGGCCGCCGGCAATGTCATGCTCGGTCTCGTCAAGGTGAAGAAGATGAGCCGCGACGAGGCAAGCGCGCTCGCGGAGAAATGGCTGAACCGGGTCGGTCTCCTTTCCCGCAAGGATCATTATCCCGGCCAGCTTTCCGGCGGCCAGCAGCAGCGCGTTGCGATTGCCCGCGCCATCGCCATGAACCCGAAGCTTATGCTCTTCGACGAGGTGACCTCCGCGCTCGACCCGGAACTCGTCAACGAGGTGCTGCAGGTGATCAAGGGCCTCGCCGACGACGGCATGAGCATGCTGATCGTCACGCACGAGATGCGATTTGCCTATGAGGTGTCGTCGCGGGTGATCTTCATGAACCAGGGCCGGATCGGCGAGGAGGGGGACCCGCGCGAGATGTTCCTGAAACCCAAGACCGAGCGTCTGGCGGAATTCCTGAAAAATTCGACTTTCAACTGACCAACCAACTGACATGAAGAAATGGAGTGACGTGTGACGATCAAGCGTTATGGAACGGGCGAAACCGGTGCCGGCAAACAGGCCTTGCCATTTGCGCGCGCAGTCGAAGCGAATGGCTGGCTCTATGTTTCCGGCCAGGTCGCCATGGAGGGAGGCGAGATCATCGGCGGCGGCATCATTTCGGAAAGCCGCAAGGCGATCGAGAACATGATCGCCATTCTCGATGAGGCGGGTTATGGTATCGAGGATGTCGTGCGGGTGGGCGTCTGGCTCGACGATCCGCGCGACTTCTGGACCTTCAACGGCATCTATGCGGAATATTTCGGCAAGAACCCGCCGGCCCGAGCCTGCGTGCAGTCGCGCATGATGGTCGACTGCAAGGTCGAAGTTGACTGCGTCGCCTACAAGGCTAAATGAGGTGGACCGGGCCCGCTTCTGGGCAGGCCCTCACCGGAGCATGCACGATGGCGGATGAGGCAGACACGATCAATCGAAGGGCAAGGGGGCTCGATCGCGCCTTTGAAATCCTGGACTATCTGCGCCTCAAGCGCCAGCCGCTCCGGCCGAACGAGATCGCCCAGGGGATCGGGGCGCCGCGCTCGTCGGTCTATGAGCTGGTCAATCTGCTCCTCCGCCAGGGCGTAATCGAATATCGGGGCGATGACGGGCGCGTCTTCCTGGGGCGTAAGCTCTATTTCCTCGGCTCGGCCTATGCCGAGAATTTCGACCTCATCCGCGAATGCGAGCATTTGCTGGCGCGGGTCGCGGAAGAGACGCGCGAAACCGCGCAGATGTGCCAGCTCGAAGGCAACAAATACGCCGTTGTGCTGATGAACGAGGGCAGCCGGCCTTTCCGCATCTCGACCAATATAGGCGAGCCCGTTGCCATTCCGTGGACCGCTTCCGGTCGCCTGCTCGTCGACCATATGAGCGACGAGGAGATACTGAGCTTCATTCCGGAAGAGGATTTCGTGCTGCCGAGCGGCAAGCGGCTTGATCCGTCCGAGTTCATTGCTCAGGTTCGTCAGGCGAAAAAGGACGGCTACTTCACCTTCAACAGCATCGTCGACAGCTTCACCCATTGTTTTGCCGTGCCGGTTTGCGACGCGGACGGCATCTGTATTGCCACCCTTTGCCTTGTTGCACCGAAGGAAGACGGTTTGCGCAATCGCAGCGCCTATCTGCGCGTGCTGATCGATGCGGCGGCGGAACTCTCCGAGAAGCTCGGCTACAGGCAGGATCGCGTGACTTCCACGCGGACTGCGGCGGGCGGTTGAGGACCTTTCAACCCGTCATGCCGATATTGACACCGCCGAGCGATAGCGGGATAGCTCGCCGCGATGAAGATCGCCTTTCATGCGCCGCTGAAATCTCCGGATCACCCTGTCCCGTCCGGCGACAGGCAGATGGCCCGCATGCTCATCGAAGCGCTCCGCCTGGCCGGGCACAAGGTTGATATCGCCTCGCATCTGCGCATATTTTTGCGCGATAGTTCACAGGCCGCCTTTTCAGCCCTGCATCATGAAGCAGAGCGCGAAATCGAGCGACTTCGCGCCCTCTGGCGCCGGGACGGCCCGCCCGATGCGTGGTTCTGCTACCATCCATACTACAAATCCCCGGACCTCATTGGTCCCCGCCTCTCGGCAGAGTTCTCCATCCCCTACCTGACTGTCGAAAGCTCCTATTCCTCCCGCCGCAATCAGGGAGCATGGAAGCTCGCGCAGGATGCGGTTGCCGCGGGTGCGCGGCAGGCCGCGGTGAATGTCTGCTTGACGCAGCGGGACCGGCAGGGGCTCGAGGCGACGATACCGGACGGCCGTTACGCGATGCTCGCGCCCTTTATCGACGTCATGCCGTTTCAGAGTTTGGGAAGAGCCGCGAGGGATGGCTTCCGGCTGATCGCGGTCGCGATGATGCGTCCAGGCGACAAGATGGACAGTTACCGCATGCTCGCGCGCGCCCTTGAACTCGTCGTCGACATGCCCTGGAGCCTGACGTTGGTCGGCGACGGTCCTGCCCGTTCGGAGGTGCAGAACGTCTTCTCCCCCCTCCCGGCGGAGCGGCTCGACTGGGCCGGAGAGAAACCCCCGCAGGCGATCGCCGGCATGCTTGCCGGCGCCGATCTCTATGTCTGGCCCGGTTGTGGCGAGGCCTATGGCCTTTCCTATCTCGAGGCACAGGCGGCGGGCCTGCCCGTCGTTGCTCAGCGTACGGGTGGCGTGCCTGAAGTGGTCCGGGACGGCGAAACGGGGCTGCTGCCGGCGGAGGGCGATCTCGTCGCGTTCGCCGCAGCGGTCAGGCGCTTTCTCGCCGACGAGACACTCACGGCGCAGTTCGGCGAGCGGGCACGCCGTTTCGTCTTCGAAGAACGCTCGCTTTCAGCTGCCTCGCGGCGGTTGAGCGAAATTTTCGACGTTTATGTAAGGAAGATGGCATGAGCGGGGACTCCCTCTGGCAGCCGCTGATCGACAGGCTCGACCAGTTGCAGGACGCCGGCCAAGGCGTCAATTTCTGGCTGCGCGACGACGATGCGGTCGAACCGACGGCGGCGCTCCACCGTTTGCTCGATCTGACGGAGCGCTTCTCCGTGCCGGCGACACTGGCGGTCATACCGGCGTATACCGACGAGCGCTTGGCGCGCTGCATTGCCGGTCGTCGCCACATCAGTGTCGCAGTCCACGGCTGGTCGCATGAAAACCATGCCGCTCAGGGCGAAAAGCGGCAGGAGCTCGGAGCCCAACGTCCGCCCGGGGCCGTCGCCGCGGAGTTGCGCGCCGGATTTGGGCGCCTGCGTACACTTCACGGCCCCGCCTTCGTGCCGCTTCTCGTTCCGCCATGGAACCGCATCGACCCAGGCGTGATCGCAGAGCTCGTCGAGGTCGGCTTCAGGGCGCTGTCGGTCTTCGGGCCGGAGACTGGTGACAAAGCTGCGCCCCTCCGCCAACCGGGGCTGAAGATCATCAACACGCATGTGGACGTTATGGACTGGCGCGGCACGCGTGGCGGCCGCAACCATGGCGAACTGATCCGGGACACCCTGCGGCGACTCGATGAGGTGAATGACCGCGAGGGGGCCGTCGGCATTCTCACTCATCACCTCGTCCACGACGAGAGCGTCTGGGTCTTCTTGTCGAAACTCTTCGAGATCACCGCGTCGCACCCAGCAAGCCGCTGGCGCAGCGTGGCCGTCCTTGGCGCGGGATGAGGAAAAGTGTGCGCGGTTTTCCCGCCCGCACCCCGCGCTGGTCTATGCCATGACGTCTTGGGATTACAAGTCGATGGATTGGCCGTCGCGCGCGGCGAAGGCGCCGGGAAAGAAGGCCTGCACCTCCTGTTCCATGGCCGCAAGCGCCGCGTCCGTGCGCGACGGGTCGTGGTGGAACATCGCCAGCCGTGGAATACCGGCCGCTTTTGCCAGCCGTGAACCGTGCATTCCGGTCGAATGGCCATAGCCCCGAAAGCCTGCCATTTCCGACTCCAGATAAGTGCAATCGTAGACCATCAGGTCCACCCCAGCGATGAAGTCGAGCAGCGCCGGGTCGAGGACGCCCGGCTCGTGTTCGGTATCATAGATGAGCGCCACCGCCCGCCCGCCCCATTCGACCCTGTAGCCGACGCAGCCACCTGGGTGGACGAGGCTCATCGTTCGAATGGAAACATCCTTTCGGGGGGAAAGCGTATCGCCGGGCCGAAAATCAACGCAGTCCAGGCTTGCCTCGCAGATCGCCGGGCCGACCGGAAACCACGGCGGCCGCATGAATTGGTCGAGCATTTCCTTGGTCGACATATGGCCATGCAGGTGGCCGGACCAGAAGCGCACCGCCGTGCTGCATCGGTAGATCGGTTTGAAATAGGGAAGACCGATGATGTGGTCGTAGTGGGTGTGGGTGAAAAAGACGTCGAATTTCGCAACGCCTTCCGCCATCAGCGAGAGCCCGGCCTCGCGCACGCCCGACCCGGCGTCGAAGATCAAAGCCTCGCCGCCGCATCGGACTTCGATGCAAGATGTGTTACCGCCATAGAGCAGGAATTGCTCGCCGGAAACCGGCAAGCTGCCTCTTACGCCCCAAAACTTCACGCGAAATGTGTTTTCCTGCATTCCAGATTCAGTTCCGCCCTTTCCGCTCGGCACCTTGCCCCGTGCGCGATCTAGACAAGCACAGATTATCACGGTCCTGCAATGGCATTAGAGTAGGACGCGCTCACATAAGCTGACGGCACCGCGCTTTTGGTTGGTTTTTTCAGCAGGCACGGCTTCCTCACCCGGACCGCCCTCTTGAAGCTCCGTCGCCGCGCCCCAACATCAACGATGCCGACGCGAAAAAGGTGTGCACGCATCCGCCGCATCCCGCGCTAACGTCTTACAAGCGATCACGTTTATGATTTTGGGTCGATCCGCCTATAATCATGGCGATCTAGAGGCATCCGAGGCGGCCGACCGCCCGCCAATGAAAGGAACGGCGCTCATGGCTGAGCCGGCCGACATTCAATTCTACACCAATCTCCCGCTCTTCGACGCGTTCGAGCGGGTCGCAGACGAGGCCAATTACCGGCCGCTGCCGGGAGGGTGGCTATTGGCTGTGGCCGACATCGTCGATTCGACGGGGGCGATCGCGGGAGGCCGATACAAGAGCGTCAACATGGCCGGTGCGAGCGTGATCTCCGCCCTGATGAATGCGCTCGACGAGCCAAACCTGCCTTTCGTCTTCGGCGGCGACGGGGCGCTTGCGGCGTTACCGGCGGCGTTGGCGGTCAGGGCGCGTGCGGCACTGGCCGCCGCCAAGACCTGGGTGGCGGAGGAGTTGGGCCTCGAACTGCGCGCCGCGCTCGTGCCGGTCGCCGATGTTCGCGCGCAGGGACTCGATATCCGCGTTGCGCGCTTCAAGGCGAGCGAGGAGGTGTCCTACGCCATGTTTTCCGGCGGTGGTGGCAGTTGGGCCGAGGCGGAAATGAAGGCGGGGCGCTACCATGTCGAAGCGGCGCCGGCCGGTACGCGGCCCGACCTGACAGGGCTTTCGTGCCGCTGGAATCCGATCGGCTCCCGGCATGGCACGATCGTCTCGATCATTGCGCTGCCCGGCGAGCGTGGCAGCGGTCCTGAATTCCAGCGCTTGATCGGTGACATCGTGGCGCTCGCCGAAGGCGAGGAGCGGGGCGGGCACCCGGTTCCGGATGAAGGTCCGCAGCCGCGGCTTTCGATCAAGGGCGTAACAATGGAATCGCGCGCATTTGCGCCGGCTTGGCGGCTGCTTGCCTGGTCTTGGATAGCGCTGCAGAGCTTCGTTTTGTTCCTGTGCTTCCGGCTTGGCTTCAATCTCGGCAGATTCGACGTCGCGCAATATAAGCGCGATCTCGCGAGCAATTCCGATTTCCGCAAATTCGACGACGGGCTTAAGATGACACTCGACGTCAGCGCCGAGCGCCTGCGCCGGATCGAGGAGCGCCTGCGGCAGGGCGTGGAGGTGGGCATCTGCCGTTACGGGTTGCATCAGCAGGATTCGGCCCTCATGACCTGTATCGTCCCCTCGCCGATGAGCCGCGACCACATGCACTTCATCGACGGCGCGGCCGGCGGTTACGCGATGGCCGCACGGAGCCTCAAGGCGAACTTTCCCGGGCGAATGCCGATGGAGCCGCGCGTCTTACCGGACGCGCAACGACAGTAGGCGCGGCCGACGCTTCGCTCATGCCTTGACGATGTGGCCTGCCGCAAGGCCAAGGCGGGCAAATACGTTACGGGTGTCAACGATCAGGGGTGCCCAGCGCGCGAGCGCCGCATAGTCGACGGCATCATGGTCCGTCGCGATCAAGACGGCGTCAAAATCCCGCACGCTCTCCTCGTCGAAGGCAATCGACCGACGACCTTTGAGGTTCTGATGCTCGCGGGTCGAGGGAATCTCCTCGACATGCGGATCGTAGAAACCGGCCTTGCCCCCGCGCTCCTCGATGAGCTCGATCAGCCTGAGCGACGGGCTCTCGCGAATGTCCGGGACGTTCTTCTTGTAGGCGAGGCCGATGATCAGCACCTTCGAGCGGCTGAGCGCCTTTCCCTGCCGGCTGTCGAGCGTTTCTGCGAGGCGACCGACGACGTGACGGGGCATCGCCGAGTTGATCTCGCCGGCGAGCTCGATGAAACGGGTCGGCAGTTCATATTCTCGTGATTTCCAGGTGAGGTAGAACGGATCGATCGGGATGCAGTGCCCGCCGAGTCCGGGACCCGGATAGAAGGGCATGTAACCGAACGGCTTCGTCTTGGCGGCTTCGATCACTTCCCAGATGTCGATGCCCATCGCTTCGTAGACGACCTTGAGTTCGTTGACGAGCGCGATGTTGACGGCCCGGAAGATATTTTCGGTGAGTTTCACCGCCTCGGCCGTCGCATTGGAAGAGACCGGAACGACGGTCGAGACCACCGCGCCGTAGAAGCGTTCCATCAGCGTTGCGGCGAGGGGGCCGTCGCCGGCTACCACCTTGGGGATGTTGTCGGTCTGAAAGGTCCGGTTGCCCGGATCCTCGCGTTCCGGCGAGAAGCCGAGGAAGAAATCCGTGCCGGATTTAAGACCCGTATCCTCCAGGATCGAGCGCACGATGCCGTCGGTCGTTCCAGGATAGGTGGTCGATTCAAGCACGACGAGCTGTCCAGGCCGCAAGCCCTCGGCGATCGAGCGCGACGTCTTTTCCACGAACGAAAGGTCCGGGTCGCGGTGTTTGTTGAGCGGCGTCGGAACGCAGATGACGATCACGTCGCAGGAGGCGAGCTTCGCGAAATCGGTGGTCGAGCGGAACCGTCCGGCGGACGCCTCCCGGCCAAGAGCCTCATGCGACACCGCTTCGATATAGGAACGGCCGCTGTCGAGAGCGACGATCTTTGCGGGGTCGATGTCAAAGCCGGTCACTGGAAAGCCGGCACGCGCGATCGCAATCGCGAGCGGCAGGCCGACATAGCCGAGCCCGATGACGCCGACCTGGGCCGTGCGCGCTGAGATCGATTGGAGGAGCCGGTCGTGATGTGGGGAGGTCAAGATTCGCTTCCAGATATTGAGGCGGCCTTTTGTGAGCCGCCGTTTCGGTTCCGATTTGTTGGCGGTAACGCCGCCGCAAGTCAAGCATCGGCCTGAAACTGCGGACAACCCTAGCAATTACAGGGTGTTAAACGAGCCATCGTTCCGTGTAACATTTTGACGGCGACAAAATTTGCGGGCGTCTCTGGAAATTCAGTTCGGCGGTGAATATCTGCACCGCAGCTTCTGGCGACCGAGCACGGACCGACACAGCCGGCAGAAGCTTTTCATTTCGACGGCGCAACCTCCATGCTGCTCCGGGCGGGGCGAGTGCTCGTCACTCGTCTGCGGGAACAGCGGGCATAGCCGATATACGGCGCGGCGGCTCTTATCAGACGCGCCGCTCTAGCACTTTGAATTGCTGCATGTCCTGTCCTTGGATCGAGGTCGACTTTAGGAGACATGCAGCAGCGATGATGAGGATACGCAATGAGCCCGACCAATGGCACTGTTTCCGAGATCCTCCTGGACAAGGTCGCGGACTGGCTCATGCGCACCTCGCTCAGCGACGAGTCGCTGGAGACGATCGTACGCGGTTTCTGTGAGCGTCTGGCGGCGGCGGGGCTGCCGCTCATGCGAGTCCACTTGTCCTTCTCTATGCTGCACCCGCTCTACGACGCCCTCGGGTTCACGTGGTGGCGGGGCCGGGGTATGGAAGTGAGCGGCTTGCGCCATGAGGATTTGGCGCGCAATCCGGACCGCTTCCTGCGCAGCCCCTACTATTATCTGCTGAGCAACAATCTCGACCACGTGCGCCGTCGCATCGATCCGGCTCAACCGTCGGAATTTCCGATTTTCGACGAACTGAAGGATCAGGGGGCGACCGACTATATCGCCTTCATGCAGCCGCTCGGGGCCGAATCCGAACATGGCATGGTTGGTTCCTGGACGACCGATCGCCACGGAGGCTTCACGGACGATGTGATCGCCGCACTGCTCAGGCTGCAGAACCACTTGGCGGTCGCGGCAAAGGTCGCGGTGCTCGGCAAGCTCGCCGACAACATGCTGACGACCTATCTCGGCGCCAATGCCGGACGGCGCGTCATGAGCGGCCAAGTCCGGCGCGGCGACGGCGAAACGGTTCGCGCGGCCCTGGTGATGGCGGACATGCGCGACTCTACCATGCTGGCGGAGAAGGAAGGGCGTCAGGCCTACATCGAGACACTCAACGGATTTTTCGATGCGATTGCCACGCCGTTCAACCGAAATGGCGGGCAGATCCTGAGCTTCATCGGCGACGGCTTCATTGCCGTCTATCCTTGCGGACGGCACAAGGAGCCTTCGGAGCTGGCGAGCCGCGAGGCTTTTGCCGCGGTCGGGACGGCGAGCGCCCGCATGGCCGCTCTCAATGCCGAGCGCGGGAAACAGGGCCGCGAACCGATCGGCTACGGCATCGGCCTGCATGTGGGCAACGTCATGTTCGGCAATGTCGGCCTTCGCGACCGCCTGACCTTCTCAGTCTTCGGCTCGGCGGTGAACGAGGTGCAGCGGCTTCAGAGCCTTACGAGGAAATACGGTCACAGCGTCGTCGCGAGCGAAGCTTTCGTGAACTATTGCGGTGGCGATTGGCTTGCTCTCGGCGAGGAGACGTTGCGCGGCGTGCGGCAGAAATTCACCGTGCTTCACCCACGCGATGCCACCCTTGCTGCGATCGCGGAGGAGCGCGCTGAGGATGCGATGGAGGATGGACTTTCCGAAGCGGAGCATGTCATGCTGCTTTATCGCAACAAGAAACAACTGCCCGGCCCGCGCGGCCTGATCGATAAGATGCTTCAATGAGAGGTTCGATGTTTCGCATAGCTTTGGTCGCTGCCATTGTCGTTCTGTCAGGCGTTGCGGGCGCCCAATCGTCGGAGCCGCAGGCGTCGCCGCAGCGCAAGCTCGTCGACGGCTTCGAAGGCCGGGACTTCGCCCCCGAAGGCGGGCTCTACTACCGCGAGAATTTCGAGCAGAGCGCCGGCACCTACGAGTTCCAGAGCCTGGTGAAGAGGACCGGCACTGGGGGACTGAAGCTCAGTGTCGTCCCTCATTGTCCGAACCTGAACGACGGTTGCAGCGAACGGGCGGAAATCTGGGAGAAGACGGAACTGCGCGTCCCCTATGATCAGGGCGTGTGGTACGGCTTTGCGGTCAATTTCGACGACCCCGTGCCGAACGGCGATCACCGCTACCTCATCGCTCAATGGAAGCGTGAGATCATCCCCGGCGCCGAAGGCGATTTCAGCCCGTTCCTCGCGCTGCGCATGGAACTCGGCAAGCTCTTTGCAACCGTCGAGACCAATTATCTGCCGCCGGTGTCGACAGGCCGCGAGAATGTCGCGGCGCGCTGCGGGCCAGGCGAGGTTCCCGTCTGGCTGCGGCCGGACGTCAATCAGATGCGCATTCTGGCCGCAACCGACGGCAACTGGAAAGCGGAGGACGGCAGCCTATTCAATTCCTGTACGAACGCGGTAACAATCACCGACCATGGCAATCCGCTGCCCGATCCGAAATCCGGCTGGATCGACTTTGTCGTTTACACCAAGCCCGGCCCTGACGGCACGGGACACATCGAACTCTATGCCAACGGTAAGCCGATCGTGACCGTGAAGGGCCATATCGGCCACGCCGACGAGGGTCTCGGTAAGAACCAGTATTTCAAGTTCGGTCCGTATCGCGCCGCGGATACCACGCAGTGGACGCTTTATTACGACGACTTCCGCCGTTCGCCACATTGTGCCGACGTCCTGACCGGCGGCGTTTGCCCGTTCTAAATCAGCGGCAAGACTTCTCCTCTCCGTTGACACATTTGCCGGGTCTGCTGGACAGCCAGTTGAAGCTAGGCTACTGTTTTTGCTGCAGCGGGCAATGCTTCTGTCGGACGCGTGAAGTCGCTGTAACACTTGGCGTTGCTTGCATAATTTTCAACTAAGAAAATTATGCAAGCAGGGGCATGAGGAAAGCATGTTGCAATGACTTCGGGAGCGGACCTGCTGCGGGTTGAGGGTCTGCGGATCACATTCTCCGTGCTTGGCGGCGACGTAAATGCCGTCCGGGGAGCAAGCTTCAGGATTTTGCCGGGAAAGGTGACCGCCCTCGTCGGTGAGTCCGGCTCGGGAAAGTCGGCGATAAGCCAGGCAATCATGGGCATCCTGCCGACCGTGGCGAAGGTCAGCGGGCGGGTCCTGTTCAACGACCCGAAGGCGGCTGGACCGGTCGAGCTATTGGCGCTGGAGCCTGACGGGCGCGAGATCCACGAGATTCGCGGAGCCCGGATCAGCAAGATTTTCCAGGAACCCATGACCTCGCTGTCACCGCTCCACACGATCGGGAACCAAATTTCCGAGGTGTTGCAAATTCATACCGAGGCGGATGGAGCCGAGCGGCGACAAAGGACCGAGCAGCTCCTCGGCTATGTCGGCTTTGGCGACCCGAAGCGGGCCTATGACATGTACCCGTTCGAGCTCTCCGGCGGCATGCGGCAGCGGGCGATGATCGCAATGGCGCTGATCTGTCGTCCGGCGCTGTTGATTGCCGACGAGCCGACGACGGCGCTCGACGTCACGGTCCAGGCGCAGATCCTGCAACTCCTGCGTGAGCTCCAGGCAAAGATGAACATGGCGATGCTGCTGATCACGCATGATCTCGGGGTCGTGGCCAACATGGCCGATGAGGTCGTGGTCATCTATCACGGCGAAGTCGTCGAGGCCGGGCCGGTGGATGCGATCTTCCGCAACCCGCAACATCCTTACCTCAAGGGACTGATGGCCGCGGTGCCGCATTTCGACATGAAGCCCGGCGAACGCCTGAAGGCGCTTCGAGAGGTGCCGGTCAAGGCCGGAACGCTGATCGGAGGGGAGGCGAAGCGGGCGTCGGGGCCGGATATCCTGGTGTCCGTCCGTAACCTGTCGAAGACCTTCACCACGCGCAGTTCCGGCTGGTTCGGCGGCGATGAGGAGTCCCGCCATCGCGCCATCGACCATGTCAGTTTCGACATCCGCCGCGGCGAGTGCCTGGGGCTCGTCGGCGAAAGCGGCTGCGGCAAGACGACGGTAAGCAAGATCCTGATGCGGGCGGTGACGCCCGACAGCGGATCGATAACCTTCGACGAGGGCGAAGGGCCCGTCGACGTGCTGAAGCTCGACGGCGCGGAATTGAAAGCGTTGCGCTCGAAGATCCAGATGGTCTTCCAGGACCCGGTATCTTCGCTGTCTCCGCGGATGACGGTCAAGAACATCCTGAGCGAACCGCTCGAGATCCATGGGCGGGGAACGCCGCTGTCGCGGGTTGAAACCGTCCGTTCCCTGTTGCAGGCGGTCGGCCTCGATCAGCGGTTCATCAACCGTTATCCCCACAGCTTCTCCGGCGGGCAGAGGCAGCGTATCGGCATTGCTCGCGCGCTCGCGCTGTTGCCGCAGCTGCTGATCTGCGACGAACCCGTTTCGGCCCTTGACGTTTCGGTGCAGGCGCAGATCCTCAATCTCCTCAAGGATCTGCAGAAGGAGCTCGGTCTGACGATGCTCTTCATCTCACACAATCTCGCCGTGGTCGACTACATGGCGGACCGGATCGCCGTCATGTGCGCGGGCAGGATCGTGGAGCTGGCGCCGCGCGAAGTGCTGATGCGGGATCCGGTCCATCCCTATACGAAATCGCTGCTTGCCGCCGTGCCCTATCCCGATCTCGATCGCAAGCTGGATTTCGATTCGCTCCAGAGGAGCGGGGGGTCGGATCAGCGGCAATGGGGAGCACAGTTCTCCGATGGCGGCGAGAAGGATGCGCTGTCTCCCGCCCATCTCGGTGGCGGCCACTATGTGCTCGCCCGCAAATCGGTGGATGCCAGGGAGCTACGGTCGTGATCACCCGAAGAACCGCGCTTGCGATGCTCGCCTCGACCGCGCTGCCGAGGACGCTGCTCGGCGCCGCGCGCGAAAATGATGCCCTCGCGCCTGCCGTTGCCGAAGGCAAGCTGCCGCCGCTCGCCGAGCGGCTGCCGAAAACGCCGCGGGTAATCAACGTCGCGGCGATGGGACGGGAACCTGGCCGGCATGGCGGCAGGATCCGCATGCTGATCGGCAGCGCGAAGGATATTCGCCTGATGACCATTTATGGCTATGCCCGTTTGGTCGGTTATGACGAGCATCTCAAGCTTCATCCCGATGTTCTTGAAAGCTATGAGGTGGTGGAGGATCGCATCTTCACCTTCCGCCTGCGCGAAGGCCACAAGTGGTCGGATGGCACGCCGCTGACGGCGGAGGACTTTCGCTACTGCTGGGAGGATGTCCTCCTCAACGAGGACCTGTCGCCGGCGGGCCTACCGACGGCGATGGTCATCGACGGCGAGGCGGCGAAGTTCGAGGTCCTCGACGAGCGTACCGTGCGCTACTCATGGTCGGTGCCCAATCCGGACTTCCTGCAGAAACTCGCGGCGCCGCAGCCATTGGTCATTGCCATGCCGGCTGCTTACCTCAAGCAGTTTCACGAGAAGTACCAGGACGAGGAAAAGCTGAAGGAAATCCTCGAGGCGGAGCGGCTGAACAAGTGGAGCAAGGTCCACATGCGTATGGCGCGCTCCTACCGGCCGGAAAATCCGGATTTGCCGACGCTCGATCCCTGGCGCAATACCACACCGCTCCCGGCCGAACAATTCGTCTTCGAGCGCAATCCCTATTTCCACCGGGTGGACGAAAACGGCCTGCAACTGCCCTATATCGACCGCTTCGTGCTGAGCGTCAGCTCGTCCGCCCTCATTCCGGCCAAGGCCGGCACGGGCGAGAGCGACCTGCAGGCGGCCGGCATCGACTTCGTCGACTACACCTATCTCAAGGACGCGGAGAAACGCTATCCGGTCGAGGTCAAGCTTTGGAAGAAGATCCAAGGCTCGCGCCTTGCGCTGCTTCCGAACCTCAACTGCGCCGATCCGGTTTGGCGGCCGCTGCTCAGGGACGTGCGCGTCCGCAGAGCCCTGTCGCTGGCGATCGACAGGCACGAAATCAACATGGCTATGTTCTACGGCCTGGCGAACGAGAGTGCCGATACGGTCCTGCCGGAGAGCCCACTCTACGAGCCCAGGTTTGCCAATGCCTGGATCGCCCACGACCCGGATCGGGCCAATGCGCTGCTCGACGAAGTAGGTCTCCTTGTGCGGGACAGCGACGGCATCCGCATACTGCCCGATGGCCGCAGGGCGCAGATCGTGGTGGAAACGCCCGGCGAAGGCACGCTCGATACGGATGTGCTGCAACTCATCGCCGATTACTGGCAGAAGATCGGCATATCGCTCTTCATCCGCACCTCCCAGCGCGATACCTTCCGCAGCCGCGCCGTCGGTGGCGAGATCATCATGTCGATGTGGTTCGGGATCGACAACGGCGTGCCGACCGCGGACATGAATCCGGGTCAGCTCGCCCCGACCGCGGATGACCAGTTGCAATGGCCGGTCTGGGGCCTGAACTATATTTCCCATGGCGAAATGGGTGTGGCGCCCGAATTGCCGCCGGTGGTCGAGCTGCTTAAGCGGCTCAAGCGCTGGAGGCTTTCCTCGGACGCAGCCGAGCGGGAGGAAGTCTGGAAGGAGATGTTGTCCATCTACACGGACCAGGTTTTCTCGATAGGCCTCGTCAACGGCTCGCTACAGCCGATTCTCGTCACCAAGAAGCTGCGCAACTTCCCGGAGGAGGGGCTGTACGGCTTCGATCCGACGAGCTACTTCGGCGTCTACAAGACCGATACGTTCTGGCTGGACGAGGGCAACTGACATGCTTCGCTACATCCTCTGGCGTATCGCTGTCATGGTGCCAACCCTCATCATCATTTCCGCGCTCGTTTTTACCATCATTGAGCTGCCGCCGGGCGACTATTTCGAAAGCTACATTGCCGAGCTCCGCGCCCAGGGGGAGGGCGTCGACATGGAGCAGATCGAGGCGCTGCGCAAGGAGTACGGCTTCGACCAGCCGGCGGTGCTGCGCTACGTCTACTGGGTCGGCGGCATGCTGCAGGGCGACTTCGGCTATTCCTTCGAATACCAGCTGCCGGTGAGCGAGGTCGTTGGCGACCGGCTGTGGCTGACAATTCTCGTCTCCTTCTTCACGATCGCCTTCACCTGGATCATCGCCTTCCCGATCGGCATCTATGCTGCCACGCATCAATATAGCTGGGGCGATTACGGCCTTTCGCTGGTCGGCCTCATCGGCATCGCGGTTCCGAACTTCATGCTGGCGCTGATCCTTATGTATTTCGCCAATATCTGGTTCGGCACCTCGATCGGCCACCTGATGGATCAGAAGTATCTCTCCGAGCCGATGAGCTGGGAGAAGGCGAAGTCGATTCTCGAACACATCTGGATACCGGTCGTCATCATCGGTGCGGCAGGGACCGCCGGCATGATCCGGCGCTTGCGCGCCAACCTGCTCGACGAGCTTCAGAAGCAATATGTCGTGACCGCGAGGGCCAAGGGCCTCCCGCCGACAAAGACGCTGCTTAAATATCCGCTGCGCATGGCGCTCAACTTCTTCATCTCCGATATCGGCTCGATCCTGCCGGCGATCATCTCCGGCGCCGAGATCACGGCGATCGTGCTCTCGCTCGAAACCACCGGGCCGATGCTGATAAAGGCCTTGCAAAGCCAGGACATGTACCTCGCCGGATCGTTTCTGATGTTCCTGGCATTCCTCACCGTCATCGGCGTCCTGATTTCGGACCTGGCACTCGCCATCCTGGACCCGCGAATCCGCTTGCAAGGCAGGAGCACCAAGTGACGTCACCGATTCCCGCGCCTGGCGAACCCCTGCCGCATTACGTTTCGACCGCTCCCTTCGATCCCTATTCGGTCGAGGCGATGACCGAGGAGCAGGAGCGCGTCAACCAGGCGTCGCAATTGCGGCTGATGTGGTGGAAGTTCAAACGCCACAGGCTGGCGCTGGCGTCGGGCATTTTCCTCGCCGTGCTCTACGGCATGATCCTCATCTGCGAGTTCCTCGCGCCCTACAACCTGCACACCCGCAATGTCGACTTCATCTACGCGCCGCCGCAGCGGGTCCACTTCTTTCATGAAGGCAACTTCATCGGGCCTTTCGTCTATGGCCGGACGATGACGCTCGACATGGACACGTTGAAACGGAACTATGCGGACGATCCGTCGGACCTAGAGCCGATTCGCTTCTTCTGTCGCGGCGACAGCTATCGTTTCTGGGGGCTTTTCGAGAGCGACTGGCATCTTGTCTGTCCGGCGGAAGACGGCCAGCTCTTCCTCCTCGGCACGGACAGGCTCGGCCGCGACGTGCTGTCGCGCATCATCTACGGTGCGCGGATCTCGCTGACGATCGGCCTCCTCGGCATTACCGTCAGCTTCGTCCTCGGCATTGCCATCGGGGGGCTTGCCGGATACCACGGCGGGATTTTCGACCTCGTTGTCCAGCGGCTGATCGAGGTGCTGCAGTCGATCCCCAGCATCCCCCTCTGGCTGTCGCTTGCGGCGATCATGCCGGCGACCTGGAGCCCGCTCCTGATCTATCTCGGCATCACCGTCATTCTTGGGCTTCTCGACTGGACCGGTTTGGCTCGTGCGGTCCGATCGAAGCTGCTCGCGCTCAGGGAAGAGGATTACGTTCTTGCGGCGCAATTGATGGGGGCCAGGAGCGGCCGCATCATCGGGCGGCACCTCGTGCCGGGCTTCATGTCCCACTTGATCGCGACCGCGACCATCTCCATCCCCGGCATGATCCTTGGCGAAACCGCGCTGAGCTTTCTCGGCCTGGGTCTGCGCCCGCCGATCACCAGTTGGGGCATTCTCCTGACGGAGGCGAGAAGCGTCAGCGTCATTGCCTTCTACCCATGGCTGCTGTTGCCGACTATACCTGTCATTCTTGTGATATTGGCGTTCAACTTCCTGGGAGACGGGTTGCGCGACGCCGCCGATCCCTACAAATAGCCCCTATCACTCCTCCCGGGCCTAAGGGCGCTGCAGCGGCAACGCTTCAACTAGAGAAAGGGTTCTAGGCATGACACGGCGTTTCGAAGATGCCCGGATCCTCATGTACAGTCATGACACCTTCGGACTTGGTCATCTGAGGCGCTGCCGCGCGATCGCGCATGCGCTGGTCGAGGACTATAGGGGCTTGCAGATTCTTATCATTTCCGGCGCGACGATTGCCGGCGCCTTCGACTACCGCGCCCGTGTTGATTTCGTGAAGATCCCGAGCGTCATCAAGCTTCGCAACGGCGAGTATACCTCGCTCGACCGGCACATCGAACTGCACGAGACGCTGAAGATGCGCCAGTCGATCATCCGTTCGACTGCGGAAACCTTCAAGCCGGACATCTTCATCGTCGACAAGGAGCCGATGGGACTGCGCGGTGAAGTCGAGGAGACCCTGACCTATTTGAAGACACACGGCACCAGGTTGGTGCTCGGCCTCCGCGATATCATGGATGCGCCGCATCTGCTCGAAGCCGAATGGAAACGCCGCGACACGATGCGCAAGATCGAGCAGTTCTACGATTCGATCTGGGTCTATGGCCCTCCGGATTTCTACGATCCGCTTGTCGGTCTGGAGGTTCCGGCGACCGTTCGCGACCGCATGAATTTCGTCGGATTTCTGCAAAGAGGCGTTCCGAAAGACGATGCGCCGAGCCACAGGCCCGAGGGCGATTACATTCTGGTCACGACCGGCGGCGGCGGTGACGGCGCCGACCTCATCCACGACGTCATTCATGCCTATCAGCAGGACCCGGAACTCACCTTCAATGCCCTCGTCGTGCTTGGCCCCTACATGCCGGCCAAGAAGCGCAACAAGCTGATCCGAAAGGGGAGCAGCATCCCCTTCATCAGGATGATCGAATTCGACAACCGCATGGAGGAACTGGTCGCCGGCGCCAAGGGCGTCGTCTCGATGGGCGGCTACAACACCTATTGCGAGATCCTGTCTTTCGACAAGCCGGCGCTGATCGTGCCGCGGCTGCAGCCGCGCGAGGAGCAGTTGATCCGCGCCCAACGCGCGTCCGCACTTGGCCTCGTCGACATGTTGTTGCCGCACGAGGCGGAAGATCCGCTGCGGTTCGCCGCGGCGATCAAGGCTTTGCCTGACCGGGCGCCGCCGTCGCACCGCGCCAACGGCCTCAGACTTGAAGGCCTCGTGCACATATCCGAGATCGTCGGAGATTGGCTCGATCACAGATCGAAACAGCACTTGAGCATCGTAAAGCAGACAATCTGAAATCCCGTGTCGCCACATAGAAAGATTGCCGTTGTCCTGAAAGGCTATCCGCGCCTTTCGGAGACATTCATCGCACAGGAACTGCTCGGCCTCGAGAGGGCGGGGCACGAGCTCGTGCTCGTCGCCCTCCGCCGCCCGACCGACCGCAAGCGCCATCCGGTCCATGACGAGATACGGGCTGAGGTTCACTATCTGCCGGAGTATCTGCACGACGAGCCCTGGCGCGTCTTTCGCGCCCTCCTTCGGACGGCGCCGAGGGCCGGCTTCTGGCGCGCACTCGGTCCGTTTCTCCGCGACCTCCGTCGCGACAGGACGCGAAACCGTGTCCGCCGCTTCGGCCAGGCGTTGGTGCTCGTTGCCGAGTGGCCGGGCGATGCGCGCTGGCTGCATGCGCATTTCATCCACACGCCCGCATCGGTGACGGCCTATGCAAGTCTCATGGCGGGCGTCCCTTGGACTTGCTCGGCGCACGCGAAGGACATCTGGACCTCGTCCGACTGGGAGCTTTCGGAAAAACTCGGCGGTGCCCGCTGGACGGTTACCTGCACCAGGACCGGCTTTGAGCACCTGAGCAGCCTCGCGGAAGAAAAGTCCCGGGTGCATCTGAGCTATCACGGCCTCGATCTCGACCGGTTCCCGGTGTTCGAGGGCAACCATTCGAAGCGCGACGGCTCCGATCCCGCCGATCCGGTTCGCATCGTCAGCGTCGGGCGGGCGGTCGCCAAGAAGGGGTACGACGTTCTTCTGAAGGCGCTATCGCTGCTGCCCGCGCAACTCCATTGGCGCTTTGATCACATCGGAGCGGGCGACCTGACGAAGGAGCTTCGCGCCATGGCCGGCAATCTGGGAATTGCGGATCGGGTTCGCTGGGACGGGGCTCTCGACCAAAAGGACGTTCTTGCCCGCTACCGCGAGAGCGACGTCTTCGCGCTTGCCTGCCGGATCGCCTCCGATGGCGATCGCGACGGCCTGCCTAACGTTCTGGTCGAGGCATCGAGCCAGCGCCTCGCCTGCGTGTCGACGGCCGTATCCGGGGTTCCGGAACTCATCGAACACGGCAGGAATGGCGTGGTAGTGCCGCCGGAAGACCCAAGTGCGCTCGCCAAGGCACTGGAGCAATTGATCCGCGATCCTGACCTCAGGCAACGGCTTGGCAGTGCCGCGGAAGAGCGCGTGCGCTCCGATTTCGATCATCATTCGAGCGTTCGGCAATTGAGCGAACTTTTCCGGGACGAATGGAGCAAGGCATCTTGAGGGAACGTCGCGTTTTCTTTTACGTGCAGCACCTGCTCGGGATCGGGCACCTGGCGCGGGCAAGCCGCATTGCCAAGGCGCTTGTCGAGCGGGATTTCGACGTGACAATGGTGACCGGCGGTCTGCCTCTGCCCGGCTTCCCGGGCGAAGGGGTGAAGACGATCGCCCTGCCGGCAGTCGCGGCCGGCGACAAGGGCTTCTCTGGTCTCAGCGACGCCGCCGGCAATCCACTGACGTCCGCTTTCCGGGAGCACCGCAAGGACCTGCTGATCGACGCCTTTCGGCGTGCAGAGCCGGACATCGTCATCATCGAGGCGTTTCCTTTCGGCCGCCGGCAGATGCGTTTCGAACTCCTGCCATTGCTCGAAGCGATTGCCGCCATGGAAAAGCGGCCGCTGGTCGCGACCTCGCTGCGCGACATCCTGCAGGAGCGGACGAAACCCGGGCGAGCCGAGGAGACGGTCGAGCTCGTGAAAGCCCATTTTGACCTGGTGCTCGTGCACGGCGACCCGGCTTTTGCACGAATCGAGGAGACCTTTCCGCTCGCGCGCGAGATCGAGGACAAGGTCGTCTATACGGGCCTCGTCGCGCCTCCGCCGCCGGCCGCGCCGTTGGAAACATTTGACATAGTGGTTTCGGCGGGCGGCGGTGCGGTCGGCAAGGAGCTGATCGGCTCGGCCCTCGAGGCCGCGCGGCTCCTGCCTGAGGCATTGCGCTGGTGCCTGGTGACCGGACCCAACCTGCCGGAAGCGGATTTCGATGCGCTTGCCGCGTCGGCGCCGGCGAGCGTCAACCTCTTCCGTTTTCGGCAGGATTTTGCCAGCCTGCTTGCGGGCGCGCGCCTTTCCGTCTCTCAGGCCGGCTACAACACCGTCTGCGACATCCTTCGCGCCGGATGCGGCTCGCTGCTGATCCCGTTCACCGCCGGCGGCGAAACGGAGCAGAGCACGCGTGCGGAACGGCTCGAAAGGCTCGGCCTTGCGTCCGTTCTGCCGGAAGAGGGCATCACGCCGCCTGAACTCGCGCGCCGGATCGAAACGATGCTCGCCCTGCCGCGGCCGGACATCCCTCCGCTCGACCTCGACGGGGCGATGAAGACGGCCGTGATCCTCGGCGATCGGCTGCAGCGGGGAGGGTCCGTCAGACCGTCCCGATCAGCATGAAGCGCGTGTATTTCCTCATCGGCAGGGCACCGGCGAAGTCGATATGGGTGAGGCCGGCCTGGGTGCGAAACTCGTCGAGCGAGGAAACGCAGTTTATGTGGGTCGGCTCGCTGAAATAATCGTTCGACTGCAAGAGGATGCGCGTGCCGGGTGGCAGGAGGCCGAGCCAACCCCTAAGGTCGGCGATGTGTTCGCAGCTCGTATTGACGATCAGGTCGGCCTGAAGGCTCGAATAATCGAGAGCATACATGTCCGCCGTCAACGCGCGGAATCTCTCGCCGAATCCGGAGTTGAGGGTGTGCGCGACCTTCTCCACTGCCGGGTCTATGTCGTAGCTGATGGCCGCGCCGATTTCGAAGCGACGATCATCGAGCAGCATCGCCGGCAGGATGCCGTACCAACCGCCAAGCACCGCGATCTTCCGGTAGGCCGGACCGACGCTTTCCAGCAGTTTGTCGCGCGCCCATAGCTTGCAGCCGACCTGCTTATGGTTGAACGCATTGGCGATATTGGCTTCAGGATGCCTGGCGATTACCTTCGCGATGCCATCCACCAGCAAGCTGCCCGAGTAAAAGGCGAGCCCCCGGACGAGGTCGTAGGCATTCTCGTGCCAATCTGCGGACGGGGCGGGGGAGTGGCTGGCATGCGTCATGCGGCTGTTGTAAGCTCGCGGATAGACGAGCGCAAGCGGCGCAGACTACCACCGGAACCCGGTTGCTGGCGGGAGAGTCGCGGGCGGAAGTTTGCTTGCCGAATGCCTTACGGGTCTGATGCCGAGCGCGCTCACGATTTTGGCGGAGCGGGTCATTGAAGATCAGAGGGAAAGGGACCATTTTGCGGCATGCGTCCGCCGTCGGGGCGTCCATACGATCGCAAATTTTTGAGTAGGTTTCATTGCCGGCCCATGGAAACACGTCTTTCCCGTTACATATGGACTCATACCCGCAAGCAGCAGCTGTGGATCCTGCTGGTCGTGGCGCTTTCGATGGTGCCGTATTTCCTGTCCTTCGATTTGCCGAAGCGGATCGTCAACGGTCCCATCCAGGGCCAGGGGTTCGAAGAACCCGGATCGACTCAGCGTTTCATGCCGATTTCGTTCGAGCTGCCTTTTTTCGGGGAGGTCACTCTGTTTTCGGGTATCGAACTCGGTCGGCAAGAGACGCTTCTTGCGTTGAGCCTCGTCTTCCTCCTGCTCGTGATCATCAACGGGCTCTTCAAGTTCTACATCAACACCTATAAGGGCCGGCTGGGAGAGCGCCTGCTGCGGCGCATCCGTTTCGAACTCGTCGACCGGGTGCTGCGCTTTCCGCCCAAACACCTGAAACGTGTGAAGCCCGCCGAAATCGCGACCATGATCAAGGACGAGGTCGAGCCCATGGGCGGCTTCACCGGCGACGCCTTCGTCCAGCCGGCGCTACTTGGCGGGCAGGCACTGACGGCGCTGGTCTTCATCCTTATCCAGAGCTTCTGGCTTGGCGTCATCGCGGCGGTGATCGTCGCCGTACAGGCGCTCATCATCCCGCGCATGCGCAGGCGGTTGCTCGTGCTTGGCCGCGAACGCCAATTGACGGCGCGTGAGCTCTCCGGCCGCGTCAGCGAGATCGTCGACGGAATCGGCACGATCCGCGGGCATGACACCTCCAATTACGAGCGGGCCGACATCGCCGCGCGCCTCGGCCGGATCTTCAAGATCCGCTATGACATTTACCAGTGGAAGTTCCTGGTAAAGTTCCTCAACAATTTCCTGGCGCAGGTCACGCCGTTCCTGTTCTATTCGATCGGCGGCTACTTCGCGCTGCAGGGGCGGCTCGATATCGGCCAACTCGTCGCGGTGATTGGCGCCTACAAGGACCTGCCCGGCCCGCTCAAGGAGCTGATCGACTGGGACCAGGCACGCCAGGACGTGCAGGTGAAATACGCGCAAGTGGTTGAGCAGTTCAGCGTCGAACCGTTGATCCACCCCAAGGTGCAGGAGCTTTCGGTCGGTGCGGCGGCGCCGCTCTCCGGCGCGCTAGCAGCGGTCAACCTATCCGTCGCCGACGAGGGCGGGGCGAGGATCATCGAGCATGTATCCTTGCAGGTTCGCCCGAACGAGACGGTGGCGATTACCGGCGGGACCGGTGGCGGCGGGGAGGCCCTTGCGGAGGCCTTCGGCCGGCTGACCTGGCCGGAAAGCGGGCGGATCGTCGTCGGCGATACCGATATCCACGAACTGCCGGAGGCGATCGTCGGCCGACGGATCTCCTACGCCTCGTCGGAGGTCTATACCTTCCAGGGCAGTCTCGGAGACAACCTTCTCTATGGTCTCAAGCACGCGCCATTGACGGATGTCGCCTATGACGGCGACAAGGCCGCGCATCGCCGGTGGGAATTGCTCGAAGCCAAACTCGCCGGCAATCCGTCGCTCGATCTCAACAGCGACTGGATCGACTATGCCGCCGCGGGCGCGAGCGGGCCCGATGATCTCTTCGCCAAGATCAGGGCGGTTCTCGACGTCGTTCTGCTGACCAACGACATATTGGCGCTTGCGGTCCGCTCCACTATCGATCCGGCCGTACACGCCGCCTTCGCCAGCGAGATCGTCGACATGCGTGGGGCGCTGCGCCGGCGCCTCGAGGCCGAAAAGCTCAGCGACCTCGTCGTGTTCTTCGAGCCCGGATCCTACAATATAGAAGCCACCATCGGCGAAAACCTGCTGTTCGGCACGATCACGGATCGGGCAAGGTGGGAGAAGGTGCTGGAGACCCATCCTTTCTTCAAAACGGTGCTGAAGAGGGCAGGGCTGCACGAGACCTTCTACGAAATGGGACTGGAGATTGCCGAGAACGTCGTCGAGCTCTTCCGCGACCTGCCTCCGGATCACCCGTTCTTCCAGCAACTCACTTTCATGAGCAGCGAGGAGATCCCGGTTTATGAGACGCTTCTGCAGAAGCTCCGGGGTCGCCCCATCGATCAGGTCTCCGAAGAGGACGCGATCCGGATCATCCGGCTTTGCTTCGGCTATATCGAGCCCCGGCATCGCTTCGGTCTCTTGACCGACGAGATGATGGAAAAGATCGTCGAGGCGCGGCGCGAATTCAGCGACGGGCTTCCCGACGATCTCGCCGGCATCATCGAGCATTATCAGCCGAACCGCTACATGGCCTCTGCCAGCATCATCGACAACGTGCTGTTCGGCCGCATCGGCCATAAGCATACCGACGGCTCGGACAGGATTCGGGCGATCGTGCGTGATCTTTTCGAGTCGCTTGGCCTCTATGACAAGGTGCTTGCCTTCGGCCTCGATTTCGACGTCGGGGCCGGCGGCAAGCGCTTGACGGCAAGTCAGCGGCAAAAGCTCAACCTGGCGAGGACCCTCATCCGCCTTTCGGACTTCTACATCTTCAATCAGCCGCTGCTCGCCCTCGACCAGCGCACGCAGGACCAGATCACGCGCAACGTCTTTTCCTTCCTGCGGGCGGAAGAGCGGAATCCGGCCATCCTATGGGTTCTTTCCAACCCGGCGCTTTCTGACCTTTTCGACCGCGTGGCGCATTTCGAGAACGGACGCCTGGTGGAAGACAAGTCTGTTGAAACCTCTCGAGATGACAGCGACTATAAGGAACTGGCATCTTGATGTAATATTCTTGTTGCGAGGCAGGCATATTTCCCGGCCGGTCGGGAGGGACGCTGTTTGCGCCCGCGATAAAACTCGGAGAAGCGGACTGATATGCTCCTGAAAGACGAAGTGGAAATGCTGCGCCGGATCCCGTTGTTTTCCGGACTGCCGCCTGCGAAGCTGAAGCTTCTCGCCTTCACCTCCGACCGGGTGATGTTTAGTGCCGGAGAGAACCTGTTTCATCAGGGTGACATCGGCGATGCCGCGTACGTCATCCTTTCCGGCAAGGCGGACGTTCTGGTCTCGACGCCCGGCGGACAGTTGAAAGTGGCGGAGGTGGAAGAGAATTCGATCGTGGGCGAAATCGCCATTCTCTGCAATACACCGCGCACCGCCACGCTCACGACGACCGCGCCCCTCGAGGCGCTTCGCATCCGCAAGGACGATTTCCTGAAGCTTTTGGCAGATTTTCCGGAGATGGCCGTGGAGATCATGCGCGTGCTTGCCGATCGCCTCAGCCAAACGACGTCCGAGCTGACCGAAGCCCGAAGCCGCGCTCAGCGTGTGGAGGCGTGAGCCCTTCCGTCTCGGGTGATTTTCGCTGGAACCGGTTCCGAATCCGCGGATGATGCGGTAGAGAAGCGCGATGCGCGCGATCACCTATTTTCAGAAGACCGTCTATTTTCCCGAACAGCCGGAAAAGAAGCGCTTCTTCTCTCGACTGCAGGCTGGAGAGTGGGAGCCGGGTACGTTTCGCAACATTGAACGCCTGGTCGACGACAACACGACCTTCATCGATATAGGCGGGTGGATTGGCGTTACTCCCTACTGGGCCGCGCAGCTTGCGAACAATGTCATCGTCGTTGAACCTGACCCGGTATGTTTCGATATCCTGACGCGGATGCAGCCTGAGAATGCCGGCGAGGTGGAACTCGTCAACTCCGCGCTATCCGAAGACGAATCCCTGGTGCTTCACTCCGTCGGCGGCAGCTTCGGCAGCTCGGAGACCTCGGCGCTGATCGCCGACGACACGGGGATGGCGATTACCGCAAGGACGGTGACGATTCTCGAGCTTCAGGCAAAAGCGAAGACCAAGCGCATCTGCTTCAAGATCGACATAGAAGGCTATGAATACAAGGCGGTCGAGCAGTTTCGGGCAATCGACCGGGAGAGGACCGCAGGGGTGCTGCTTGCCGTGCACCCGCAAATCTTTTCCGCCTCGCTCTCCGGTCCAGCGATCCTGCGCGCGGTCCGCACATTGGCGGCGACGATCCGTCTTATCCGAAGCTTCGAGGGTTTCAGGTTGGAGAATTCGTCGGTGATCTGGACGGCGCTGCGCAAGTCACTCGCGAGAGGCGAATTCAGAGGCTTCGACCTACTCTTCGTTTCGAAGTAGCGGTCTCACAAACGCCTACAGCGTCAGCATCAGCAATGGGCTACCCCGTGAAATTCGTTCGGATAGGAGAGGGCGATTGCGATTTCACTGATCAGTGGCGATCTAGCAGGGGCGCAGGATTGGAGGAAAACATGCCTTCGGGGTTTGAGAAAGAGTGAAGCACCATCATTGCCTCAGTTTTAGAAACGGCGTTCCGGAGCCCCTGTAGAATTCGGTCCGTCCTGAACAGGCGGCTGTATCTGGCAAGTGACGGTAAGAAGCCGTCCTGGTGGTCCTGCGGCCAAAGCATCGCTAGAATAATGTCGACCGGCTCATCATCCGGTGCTCCAAATTCAATCCCCTGGCGAAGTGTGGTGAGCAGTTTTGAGGGTGAGCGGAGCTTAGGCACGAGTGCATGAGGCAGAGCGAATCCTCCACCAAAGTCGGTTGCTCCGAGAGCCTCACGGGTCAGAAGATGCTCAAGAATGACGTTTGCCGCGATACCAGTCCGCTCCGATGTTTCGCATGCGATTAGCTGAAATGCGGATCGCTTGTCCTGGCATTGTGCCTTGATGATTACTTCCCGTTCCCAGTGGAACTCATCTATACGCATTGCTTCTCTCGATTTTGAGAGCACATATTATATCATGGCATGACATGTCATGCCATGATATAATATGAAGACGCTGGCGAGCAAAGGCTGACGCTGGCGAGCAAAGGCCACGGTAGCGTGGTCAACAGCTGTACATAGTCATCTCGGTCCGGCGAGAATTGTGGCTGCCGGAGGCCTTCGACGCCTGGAACCTTCTGAGAGGGCCGCGAGTTGGAAGCCACTACGGAATCCTCTCGATAGGAGGCCTTCGATGAAGGTTCTCTACGGAATTGCCGTCGCACTTCTCGTGCTTGCCGCGGCAGCCGTCGCCTACGCGGTCAGTCCGCGTGCGATCGAGGCCGTCAAGCGCCCCGATCCGCAGAGCTTCGACGGGGCCACCGTTGCCCATGGCGAACGATTGGCACTCATCGGAAATTGCGCCGAGTGTCACACAGCCGAGCAGGGTGAAGCCTATGCAGGCGGCCGGGCGATTCCCACTCCCTTCGGCACCATCTACGCGACAAATATCACGCCGGACCCGGAGACAGGCATCGGCACATGGTCACGAGAAGCCTTTCGCCGGTCGATGTACGAAGGGCTCGACAGAGAGGGAGAACACCTCTATCCGGCCTTTCCCTATCATCATTTCACAAAGGTGCTGCCGGAGGACATCGACGCCCTCTACGCCTATCTCATGACGCGCGAGCCCGTGCGGAACGAGGCGCCGGCAAACGAGCTCAGATTCCCATTCAACCTCAGGCCATTGTTGGCCGGGTGGAAACTGCTCTATCTCGACAACGGGCGCTTCGCCGGTCTCGCCGATGCGGACGAGAAGGTGAATCGCGGCGCTTATCTTGTCCAGGGGCTGGCACATTGCGGCGGCTGCCACACACCTCGCAATGCTCTCCAGGCCGAAAAAAAGGACGAGTTCCTTCAGGGCGAGGTCACCGAAAACTGGTACGCTCCCGCGATTTCTGGCGATGTCCCGGCGGCGGTGAAATGGAGCGAAAATCAACTCGCCGATTATCTGACTGGCCGATGGGTCGAGCAGCACGGTGTCGCCCTCGGCGCCATGGCGCCGGTCGCCCATAATCTCTCGCGCGTCACCGACGAAGACGTCGTAGCGATCTCCGCCTATATCGCCTCGCTCATGGAAGACGATACCGCCGAGACCGATGCCGAGATCACCGGCGCGGTGGGCGAGCGGCCGGATAGCGGCGACGTCGGAGCAGTCATCTATGCCGGCGCTTGCGCGGTTTGCCACGACGCGAGCCCCTCACCTTTCGCGGCCGGTTTGCCCCTTGCCTTCAGCACGTCGCTGCGCATCCCGACGCCGCTGAACCTGATCCAAATCATAGAGAACGGCGTGAAGCCGCCCGAAGGCCAGCCAGGCCGCTATATGCCAGGTTTTGCCGGCGCTCTGACGGACGAGCAGCTCGTGGCGCTTGCCTCTTATCTGCGCGGGCGGTTCACCGGGCGCGATCCCTGGGCGGATATCGATAGCGTCGTCAAGGCAACCGCCACTGAAGGAAGTGCCGGGGCCGAGATATCCAATGCGGAGTGAGACAAATGATCACCCTGAGAGTGAACGGCAGTACATTCGATACCGACAGCGATCCTGAGACGCCGCTCCTCTACGTTTTGCGTAATGAGATGGAGCTCAATGGTGCGAAGTTCGGCTGCGGCTTGGGTCAGTGCGGCTCTTGCACGGTGCTCGCCGACAACAGGCCCATCTTTTCCTGCCTCACCCCGATCGCCATGCTATCGGAACGCGAGATCACGACGCTCGAAGGTCTCGGCTCGATCGATGATCCCGGGCCGGTACAGCGCGCCTTCATTGAGGAGCAGGCCGCACAATGCGGCTATTGCATTCCCGGCATGATCATGCGCGCGCATGCCCTTCTGCTGCAGAATTCCGCTCCCGACGAAGCCGCCATCCGCGAGGCCCTTGAGCCTTCGCTCTGTCGCTGCGGAACGCATTTGCGCATCCTGCGCGCCGTGCACCGGGCGAGCGATGGCTTTCAGGAACAAACATCTGCTGCTGGGGAGAGCACTCAATGAACGCCCTTGGCCAATTGAAATTCCCGCGCCGCTCGCTTCTCAAGGGGGGTGGCGCACTGGTACTGTATTTCGCTATATCGCCTGCGCGGGTGCTTCTAGCCCAGGAAGGCGCCCCGACCGCAGCCCCTTCCGCCGAGCTTCCAGGAAGCCTGTCCGAATATCCGTTCCTCGATGCGTGGATTCGCATCGACAGCGACGACACTATTACCGTTTTCACCGGTAAGGCCGAGCTCGGACAGGGCATCCGGACAGCTCTCACCCAGGTCGCAGCCGAACAGCTCAAGGTGGACTTCCCCCGCATCAAGCTTCTCACCGCCGACACGGCGCAGACGCCGAACGAGGGCTACACGGCCGCCAGCCATTCCATGGAAAAGAGCGGCACTGCTATTCTGCACGCGGCAGCCTATCTCCGCCGCACGATAATCGGACTTGCTGCAGAGGAACTTGGTGTCGCAGCGGACAATCTCAAGGTCGAGGACGGCATTGTCGTCAGCAGCGCCGGCGAAAGACGAAGTTACGGACAACTCGTAAGCGGACGGTCGCTTCATGTGACGGTAAACGACCAAAGCGAATTCTTCGCGCCCGATAGCTATACCGTCATGGGACAATCGGTGCCACGGGTCGACATTCCGGGCAAGCTCACCGGGAAGCCGTCCTACGTCCACGACCTGCGATTGGGCGGCATGGTCCACGCGCGCATCGTGCGTCCGCCGAGACGTGGCGCGCGCCTTGCCAAGCTCGATACGTCGGAGGTCGACCGGATGCCCGGCGTCCTCAGGGTTGTGCGTGACAGCAACTATCTTGGCGTGATCGCAGAGGGCGAGTTCCAAGCGATCAAAGCGATGCAGGCGCTTCAGGCGGCCGCGCAGTGGGAGGGAGGCACCTCGTTGCCGTCCGATACCGACATCTACGGCCATCTGATGCAACTGCCGGCCGACATCAGTGTGATTAATGGGCCACAAACTCCCCAATCACCCCCGGAGGGGGCGAAGATCGTCGAAGCCACCTACACGCGACCGTACCAGATGCACGGTTCCATCGGGCCGTCCTGCGCAGTCGGTCTCTTCCAGAATGATCAGCTCACCATCTGGAGCCACACCCAGGGTGTTTACCCGGACCGTGCTGCGATTGCCGAGATGACTGGCATGGACGAGCAATCGGTTCACCTCATCCACATGGAGGGCGCTGGCTGTTATGGCCACAACGGCGCCGACGACGCGGCGGCCGATGCCGCCCTGCTGGCGCGCGCGCTGCCCGACCGCCCCGTTCGCATTCAGTGGATGCGCGACCACGAGCATCAATGGGAACCCTATGGCTCGGCCATGATCGTGAGAGCAAAGGGCTCGGTGTCCGGCACTGGCGACATTTCGAGCTGGAATTACGAAGTCTGGAGCAATCCCCACACCACAAGACCCGGCCCTGCGGGAAACCTTCTGCCAGCGCAACTGATTTCCGGCGCCTTTAAACCGGAAGCGCCCACCAATATCCCGCAACCAGCCGGCGGCGCGGACCGAAACGCCGTTCCGGAATACCGAATCCCGAATGCTCGCGTTGTCGAACACTTCATCGCCGAAATGCCGTTGCGTACATCGGCCCTGCGCTCTCTCGGCGCCTATATGAACGTCTTTGCGTTGGAAAGCTTCGTGGACGAACTGGCGCTCGCCGCCGGCGTGGATCCGGTGGAGTTCCGGCTTGCCCGTCTCGAAGACCCACGCGCGAGGCACGTCGTGACGACGGTTGCCGACGCATTTGACTGGACCGGCTGGAAGCGAGAGCCGGGACGCGGACGCGGCTTTGCCTATGCCCGTTACAAGAACCTCGCCGCCTACTGCGCCGTCGCCATCGATCTGGACGTGGATCGGGCAACTGGGCGCATCAAGCTCGGCAGTGCTGTGGCGGCCTGCGACAGTGGTCAGGCGGTCAATCCTGACGGCATCCGCAACCAGATCGAGGGCGGCCTGGTGCAATCGGCCAGTTGGACTCTCTTCGAGCAGGTCCACTTCAACGCCGATGGTGTGCAATCGGTGGATTGGGCTGGCTATCCAATCATGCGCTTTCCGTCAGTGCCGGCGGCGGTGGAGGTTCATGTCGTCGATCGTCCAGGAGAGCCTTTCCTCGGCACCGGCGAGGCCTCGCAAGGGCCGGCCGCGGCGGCAATCGCCAATGCTGTGGCGGATGCCATTGGCGCGCGTATTCGAGACCTGCCGCTCCTGCCGGAGCGAGTACGCACCGCCATGCGTGGGTGACGGAAAAGACTGCCTGCCAATTTTGGAATTACGCCGGCGGTGGCGGATGGCAGACACGTGCATAGGCCGTCCTGGCTTAGCCCATCTTAGCCAACGTTCGGAGGCGTGCGAGGGATTCAACCAGCAATGGCTCATTCTCAAGCATTGCGCCCAAGTGTCTCCTGGCAAGCGCGTCCAAGACCCTTTCCCCGTGATCAGTCAGACCGACGAAGACCGTGCGTTTGTCGGAAACAGAGGGGGTGCGCAATGCGAGTCCCGCCGCTTCCAGCCGGTCAACGAGTTGAACGGCGCCGTTACGCTGCATCAGCATCTCTTCGGAGAGTTCTCGGACCATGACACGGCTTTGCGGGGCCACTTTGATGACCAGCATTGCCTGGTACTGCTGCGAAGTTACTCCTGCCTCGGAGAGTGCAGCCTCGCTGAACGACAGGAAGCGGCGCATAGCCATTCTAACCCCAGCAAGGCCTTCAAATATCCCCTGATCAAGCACCTCTCCCTTGGTCGTGGCTCGGCTTTTGGTGCGAGATTTCGATCGTCCCCCTGACGGCATTCAACCCATTCCTTATTTAGGTCACGCCATGATATATATTATCAACTGGCCCGTGTGAGAAGGTTCGCGAGCGCGTTCTGGCCAGAAACTGCGGAGGGAAGAGTAGCGTGTGCCGACCGCCTCAAGGGCGCAGCCGAGTCGGCTCGCCTCGCCTCTCCATCGAAAAGAGGCAGTGTTTTGGCACTGTGAAACCCGCAGCTCAACAGAAACATTAAATCTTACTCATACTCGGAACATCCCCTTCCCACTGCGGTTCGGCCGGCATGGGTGGCCCGGGCGCCCCCTGCAACTAAGCAATCAGAAGGGAGAGTCACATGAAAGCGCTAGTCTATAGCGCCAGCCTTATGGCTGTGCTTATCGCGCCCGCGTTTGCGCAGGAGCAAACGCAACCAACTGAGCCACAGGCCCAAACCGAGCCGAGCAAGGTCGTCGTCTTGTCTGAGTGGCGGTATGACCCGCTTTACGCGACCGGCTGGAGCGTCGATCATGTCTTCGACGAGGCCACCGTCGTCGGCCGTAACGGCGAAGAGATCGGCGACGTCGAGAACATCGTCTTCAACAAACAAGGCGAAGTCGTTGCGCTGATAGCTGAGGTGGGCGGTTTATGGGACATCGGTGATACGCATGTCAGCGTCCCGTGGAACGAGGTGGAACTCTCGGAAGACGCGTCACGGATCACCGTGCCGGTCACGGAAGAAACCGCCGACAACTACGCCCTTGCCGTCGCTGATCCTGGGGTCATCAGGCAAGGCGAGGCGGGACAGGTCGCCACAGTCGAGGAAGATCTCGCGACAGGGCCGAACCTGTTCAAGGCCACGGACATAATGGGAGACACCGTCTATCTCGGCGAAACCGACCGCTACGGCTATGTGAACGACATCATTGTCAACGATGGCAAGCTCGCAGCCGTGGTTTCTGACACCAGGACGGGAGGTGGCCGCGGGTATTATGCCTATCCGTATACAGGACCGACGGCTTGGATGACGCATCCCGGGCGGTACAATCTGCCGTACAGGGCGGACGAGATCACCGTAATGCAGGTCTTTGATTACAACAAGATGCAGCGCAAAGCCGGCACAGACCAGGGCACAACATCAAGCACCCAGCCGGCTCCGAATACCGCCCAGTGAGCGGTCGGGCGGTCTCTACCGGAGTGTCCCCCGAGGGGCACTCCTTGGCCTGTCATGCGCCGCGGCAATGGCAAGAATGGACTGAAGTCCGAGCGGGCTGTGATCCGGTTGTCGCGGCGATCGCACGCTGGTTCCAGCTGAGGGATGCCGAGGTTGAAGCGAGAAGATTACCCAGATGCCAGCGTTCCCGAAACCTACGGACCCTTCCGCCCGACTCCTTTTGCTGGCAGCCGCACTAGTCGTCGCCGGACTTGCGCTCTGGCAATTGCGACATCTTCTGCTGCTCATTTTCGCTGCGATCCTGCTCGCGATCGTACTCAACTCGCTGTCACGGATGATCAGCGGCTCGATCGGGATCAACGGTCCACTCTCGCTGGCTATTGCGGTCGTGGCAATTCTTGCATGCATCACCGGCTTTACGCTTCTGCTTGGATCCCAGATCGCGGGTGAAATCAAGCAATTGGCGGAGCGCGCTCCCGAGCTCGCCGTATCCGTGGGAAACTGGCTGGGTCTGGAAGACCCTTGGGAGTGGCTCGAACAACAGGGTCGGAGGATTTTCCGTGACCTGTCTCTGCTGAGAGGCATCTCCGGTGTTTCAACCGTCGTTTACTCGGTGTTGATCGAGACGCTGATCGTGGTGGCTGGAGGAATATATCTGGCCGTCAGACCCAGGACCTATCACGACGGTTTTCTCGGGCTGCTGCCAAAGGCGTGGCGCCCGCGGGCTGCGATATCCATTTCGGAGGCCGCGGAAGCGTTACGGATCTGGCTGCTGGGCCAGTTCGTAGCGATGATAGCGGTTGGTGCTCTGACAACCCTTGGCCTCATGGCGTTGGGCATTCCGTCTGCCGTTGCGCTCGGGTTCCTGGCGGGGCTGCTTGAATTTGTCCCTTACGTGGGACCGGTTATCAGCTTCGCGCCGGCCGTGGCAGTCGGTCTGGCCGAGGGGCCGGCAAAAGCCGGTCTGGTCCTGGCGCTTTACTTCGCCATCCAGCAGGCAGAGGGGCTTCTGATTGCCCCTGCCATCCAGCGGAAGGCGGTCGATCTCGCGCCCGCTCTGGCCATTTTCGCAATCATCGCCTTCGGCGTCCTGCTTGGGCCGATGGGCGTTGTCCTTGCAGCACCGCTCACCGTTCTCTCGGTCGTGTTGGTGAGAACGCTGTGGCTACAAGAAGACGACGATTCACAGGCGGTCGAAGCGCCAGCGGGGCGACCAGGGCTTTCAAAAAGCGATCGACCGCTCGAAGGTTAATTGCACGGCAATCGGAGGCTCATCATGCCTATGGTCTTATTCAAAGGGCGGCGTGGCGCGCGGGCTTGGACCCCCAACTGGTGCCACTGCGTGGCAACGACAGCGGCACTAGCCGCATGTCAACTCCTCGTGGATAATGCCTCAGCGCAGCCCAGGAAAATACAAGAGAGACCCTCATGGCGGATCACCGACAGACCCCCGAAACCTGCGCCCTTGCCCTCCGAAATCCAGCCGCGTGAGGAAAGCTTCGTGCAGATCCATGGCCGGTGGGTCGAGAATGCTGCCCAATGTCCAGTGGCGGAGCCGACGTCGCCACCGAGTCCATTGCTCCTTACCGATACTCTGCTGCGGTGGGAGGGCCAGACCTGCAGTGTACGCGACGTCAAGAAAACTGAAGCCGGTGGGGAGCTGACGGCGATGTGTGTTTCGGAAGATGACCGGTCCGAGCGTGAGTTCCTTTTGCGCCGAGAAAGCCCAGAGCGGATGCGCATTCGGCTCAAGGGCTCGCCACGACAGGAGGTCCTCATACGATGTCCCCCGTAGCTGACCGTAGCTGCAAGAGGTGCTCTCAGAACAGCAGACAGGAGGCGAATCCGTGAAACTCTGGCTCTCCCATGCGTCGGCCCCGAATTCGGGATTAGGCTTGGCCGTCGCCGGAATTCTCTTCTTGTTGTCCTTCGGCCCGGCATTGGCCGCCGACACGGGGGAACTGACGGACCTGCGGGCTCAGGCGCTCTCCCTGGTCAACGACGCTCGCAAGCGGCATGGGCTGAATTCCCTGCAGGCGACCGAAACGCTTAATTCCGCTGCGCAGGCCCATGCGGAGGACATGCTCAAGCGCAACTATTATTCCCACACCTCTCCGGAAGGCGAGACTGTCAGCGATCGCTACCGTGACCGCGGTGGCAGCCGCTGGAAAAAGGTCGCAGAGAACATCGCTCGTTGCGCCGGCTGCCCGACGGTGCCTACAGCCGAGCGAGTTTCCGAGTTTCAGGAGGGATGGATGAATAGCCCCGGACATCGCCAGAACATCCTGGCTGCGGGGCTGGAAAGCTTCGGATTCGGCATCATCGGCGAGAACGGCAGGCAGTTTGCAGTGCAGACGTTTGCCGGCCCGGGTGTACCGCTGGCATTACGGCCCAATGAGAAGCCCGTTGAACTTTCGCCTTCAGAGCAAGTAAGCGCTGCCGCACACATTATAAATGCAGAACGTAAACGCGAAGGTCTCGCGCCCCTGGATACAAGCGAGCCACTCAATACGGTCGCGCAGCTCCTCCTGCCGGAAGACGGGTCCGGGGAGATGGTCATGAGGCGACCGGACGACCTGTTCGACCTCTTGCCAGCCGGTTCGGCGGCCGATTGGAGCACAATCGAGGTTATGGCAGGCGCATGCGGCGGCTGCGGCGTGCAGCCGACGAGGGCCGATATCCGCTACTTTATCGACCAATGGCTGAAAAGTCGGCGGAACCGGGGAACACTCCTCGGCTCTGGCGTAACCCATATTGGATTTTCGATGCTCTCTACCGGCGAGGGACGCAAGATTATGATCGCGGCTGCGGGAAATCGTTCGGAATGAAGCCTCATCCCGCCTTCGCAGGCGACGCATGGAACCGCTTCCGCAACGGGCCCATATTCCTTAGCTCGGCCTAGCCGGCCTCGTCTTCCACTTCACCTTTTCGCTGCAACCAAAGAGTTAGAGCCCAGCATAGAAGAGCCCAGCCGGCGCCAATGAACCAGCCCGCCAGGACATCCGTCGGCCAATGGACGCCGAGATAGACTCGACTGACCCCAACCAGCATTGAGATCGCCACCGCGCAGAACAGGATATAGGCCTTCAATCTCCAGTGTGGCCGTACTCGTGCGATCATCACCGCCAGCGTAAGGTAAACCACGGCAGCCATCATCGAGTGCCCGCTCGGGAAACTCGCTGAGGAGACGTAAGAATCGTGCGGCACAATGTCCGGCCGCGGTCTGTCGATCCCCATCTTCACCAGCGTGCTCAGCAGAGCGCCTCCGCCGACGGCGAACATCACGGCGAGCGCGGCCCTTGGCTTGTCCATTATCAGCAGATAACCCACTGCCGTGATGACGATGAGGGTCAATACCCCAATGCCGCCGAGCGCGGTGAAGTCGCGCATCATCTCCTCGAACCATCGGGGTCCGAGAGGATCCGTCGGATCCGCCTGACTGCGCATGGCGCGCAGCAGCAGCCGGTCGATCGCGCCGGTCTCCCCCTCGATGACTTCATCGGCGATCTCTAAAAAGGCCCACAAAGCACCCGCGATCAGCAGCAGGGCCAACACGACCGGCCATTCCTTGCGACCGAGCCATCTGTTCAGCCTCATTCTCAAGGGCGCCTCCTCAACTCGGATCATACCCAAACACCGGACTGAGTTGCCGGTTCCGAATGTCCGGTGCTCGCCGGATGGATTGCAACGCAATTGGCTTCCTAAGGGGAAAGGACGATAGTTCCTCTCCAGTGCGACCACGTGTCGGCATTGACAGCCGGATGGGCTCGCAGTGCACCCATAAGCTTCAGCGTGGCAAGAAATGGTGGACGTACGTTTGTCGACTGGTCGGGCCATTCCTGCACATATGTTGGCGGCGCAATCGCCAATGCCGTCGCGGATGCGAGCGCCATCCGCCATGGAGTTGCTCCGTTTGCCGATATGATACGGAACCGATAACGACGCATGGCGAACCCTCGCTCTACCGCTTCAGAACTTGTTGGGGCAGGACTCGTTCAGCATGCCACGCGCTTAGCTCTTCGATAGTACTGGGATGGCGACGGCCGCGGCCAATTCGGTCCATTTTTCACCCTTCACGTGTGGCGACCATCTCATCTTCATTTCTCGCTCCCACCACGGTGACCACCGCAATCTAACGGAGTGACACTAGCCGAACCCTGCACCTTTAAGTACACAGTTGCGCCTATCTAGTTCTTTTCTTTGATTTACTTGCCAGTGGGCCTTGTTGAGCAGAGTTGATCCTCATTTTTTATTTAAATTGTTTCCCTCATGCGGAACAGGAACCGAATATCCGGGTTGGGTGGCTCACAGCACCTATTTGCCAGACCGGTCCCTGAAGCGGTGATCGGCGTTTTGTGGAGGCCCGATGACACGAGCTCTGCCGCACGCGCGACGGCCTTAGGTAGGTACCGTGGGCGGTCCACTTCTTGATGATGATGAGGGAGCCGCGGCCGACGCCACGGTACGTCGCGCGAGCGCGGCTGACAGCTCCCAACCGAAACGACCAGAGAGAAGGAGCGCTCTTCCAAACGACAGGCCAACGGGAGCCGGACGGGCCATTTGTCTGAGCACGAGCTCACTGATCGACGCCCGGATTCCAAGAGTACGTAACCGTTCCAAAAACGCTTCGTCGGCAAAAATCGGCGAAGCGGAGCTCGCGACCAGACTGCCTCGCGAGCAATGCGGGCCTGGCCATGCCTGCACTACGGCGCCTGGGACTGTCCTGGCCAGGCGTCGCCCGCCAACCAGTGGGTGAAGCAACAAGACCGAAGGAGGACACGCATGAAAGCAATTATCCTCTCCCTCGCCATGGCCGCCTTCGCGCTACCCGCTTTCGCTCAGTCGAGCGATGCGCAGGCGCAGAGCGGAACCGTTCAAGCGAGTCCGGTAACGGCTGAAAACCTGAAAAAACAGCTGACTGACGCCGGCTTTTAACAGGTCCAGGTGCTGGATGCGACCTATCTGGTCGAGGCACAGACCAAGGAAGGCAATAAGGTGCTGATGCTGATCGATCCGCCGGAGACGACTGGCAGCACCACCCAGGGCACCACCGATACACAGCAGTAAGCCGGTGCCCCCAGAACCATGGACCGGCGGCGGTGCCGCCGTGTTCAACGTACAGTAGTGCGCCCCGCGCTGATAGCGGCCTTTTCCGGCCGCCGTTGCAGATCGAGTATTGCAGGGCGTGTTCAACGAGCGCACCGCGCGAGCAAGGCGGCTGCGCGTCAGTGAGGAGGAAACCATGCTAAAGAGTGGTAGAATAATACTTGCTGCGGGTCTTCTTTGCGGGACGGGCCTGGCTACGGCCTCTGCCCAGCAAGCCAATCAGGCTGCAGGCGATCGGCAAAACTGTCAGAGGCTGACCCGGTTGATTCAGGAGAACCAGGATCAGCTTCGCGACGAGTGGATCAATCAGGCGAACATCGCAGTGCGGCAGAACCAGCTACAGCGGTGCGCGCAATATTTCACTCAGGCCGAGGCTGCCTTGCGCGAACTCGACCAGGAGGAGGCCCGAGAACAGCGAGCCGGCACAGCGCGTCAGCAGCAAGATCAGGCGGATCAACAGGGCATCATGATCGAGCAGGCCGAACCACGGATCACGATCCAACAAGGCGCGCCCGAGATAACCTACGCGCAGCCGCAGCCGCAGGTGAACGTGCAGCAGGGCAGGCCGGAGATCCTCGTCAGGCAGGCCGAGCCGACCATTCGCGTGGAGATGCCGCAGCCGCGGATCACCATCCAGCAGCCCGAGCCGGAAATCGTCGTTCGGATGCCGGAGCCAAATGTATCGGTATCGATGCCCGAGCCGGATGTCGAAGTCTCTCGCAGCGAGCCTGAGGTGCAGATTCAGCAACCGGATGAAGAGCCGGTTATCCGACGGCGCGCAACTCCGCAGCAGCAGGCACGGGTGAATGTCCAGAGGCAGCAGCCGCAGGTGCGCTTCGAACCGGCTGAACCGAACGTGGAGTTCGAAATGACCGGCGAACCGCAAGTGCGCTTCGAGCGGACCGGCGAGCCGCAGGTGCGTTTCGAGGAGACGCAGCAAAGGCAAGCCGGGGCCGATCAGCAGCGGCGCGCAGAACAACAGGCGCGGGCTGAACAGGATGTCGGACGAGAACAAACCGCCAGTATAGACCGGCGATCTGTGCCCGAAGAGGCACGCCGTATGCTCCAGGGCGATGGCCGAGAGGAAGCTGAGGGTCGAACCTGGCGCATTCTCGTCTCGGAAATAGTCGGCCGCGACGTCGTGAACCGCCGCGGTGAAGAGCTCGGCACGGTGGACCGGGTGATCCGCTCGAATGATCGCCTCTATGTGGTTCTCGAACATGGCGGCTTCCTCGGCCTCGGTGAGGACGAGGTCGCGGTGCCGCTGGATCGCATCTCCTCCGTTCAGGGCGACGATCAGCTTCTCATGCGAGGGATGAGCGAGGAAGACATCGAGGCTATGCCGAATATCAGTTCGGAAACAGGCACCGAGCTTCGCGCCAACATGCGGGTCGAGATCTCCGAGTCTTGATCAGTTTGGGCTCACATGAACTGCCTGCGGTCCTCCTGGGCCGCGGGCGTTTTCTTTTATGAAGCGGGACCGTCGTGTGATGGGCGGCAAGAGCTGCCGAAATCACGACCATGCCGGGAAGTTCATTAAATCGATGATCCACCTCATCCATCGTCGGAACCTTACCCCTCAATCTGGGTTCAATTTTTAAACGGTAGCCTCCGCCTCGATGGAAAAAGCGGCGTGTTGGTTGGAGCCTAAAACGAAGGTGCCAGTCGATGAGGCACCGAAAATCAACAAAACCTCTATTGATGGCCCTGATTGGATTCGCGGTGGTGAATGCAACGCCGGGGTTCCCCCACGACATCCGTGGGAGCACGGCCGATTGCGGCGTGGCACCGGGTCGCGGCGACCGTGAGAGGTCATTTGCCGAGGAGCTCCATGAATGTGACGGTGTATTGGAGCCGCCCAAGGTCGGCGATACCGAGCTGGTCATGCCTGCGCCAAACATCGGCAAGACGCGGATGATTCGCCCAGGCGAGTTGCCGACGCAGCAAATTGGCCCAGATGCAAGGGAGCTTCCGCCCCCTCGAGGGGCGCCCTCACAGTCGTCAGCGGCTGGCAACTCTTAGTAAGCCGAACCGCCGGATACCCAGACGCGGTGGGCACAGGCGTATCAACAGGAATACCGGTCGAGGCATTGCACCGTATCTGTCTGCCAATCGCACCCAGTCGAGCCATTCGGTGCGGCATATTAGAACGAATCCTAACTGCCGCCTTGTTGCTCGCGTCGAAGCTCTTTCTGGCTGGACAAGCTGAGGCTCAACGAAACATGAACTTCCGAGTCGGAACGCTTGAGAGGGAAGAGAATTCCAATTGACTATTCGGGAGTTATCGCATCGCGTCCCCGACCCCGCTCCCTCGCGTGTCCCGCCAACTGCTTCAATTGCTCGGCTTGCCCGCACTGCAATGCTGTTTGATGAAGTCCGACAGGAAAGTTGAAGCGTGAACGCACCTTCGATGCACGGCGATCGCCTGAGGTACTTGCGAGAATGACCCGTCAACAACGCGGAAACCTGGATTCTCTTCGCAGAAACGTGACAGGGACTCGGTTAAGCCCGCAGCCGCATCGCACTGGGAGGATGCAAGCATGTCCAGGGCGGAGGCGGGATTTTCTGTATGGAGGACAACTGCATTTCTAACCTGTCGCTCAAGCTGCTTTGTATACGCAGCGGTTCTGGCGGCAGCAATGCGCACCCCTTCGACGTCGACATGCCCCACGCTGCAAAGCGGGCTACTGTCCGACACCAGAAAGCTGGCGGTCACCGTGGTATAGGGAGGCGAGAAGGAGAAGCTGTCAGCACGCGACGGATCGGAAGCAATGAACGCTACATCCCACTCGTTGCCGTTGGCAGCCGCAAGAATGTCAGCGGCCGATCCGTATCGAATTATCGACAAATCGCAGCCCAGTTCTGCCGCAAGTGCGATCGCAATCTGCGCGCTCGGTCCTGTTAGAACGCCTGTCACTGGATCGAGTTGGACAAGTGCGGCATTCGACATGTTGACCGCCGCTCTGATGACTCCCGTCGGTGCGATTTCGATGAGGAGTTCATTACGTTCCGGCATCGCGGTACGCTCCTTATGATGCAAATCGTGCCGCGAGTGCTTCCGATCCCCTTGCCAGAACAGCGACATCGACACCAACGGCAGTAAATAGTGTTCCCAGAGAAATGCACCGTGCCGCGAACTTCTCATCCGGTGTAAGGATGCCCGCAGGCTTGCCCAACGCTTTCAGCCGTTCAATCGCGTCGACAATGGCATCGACCACCTCCGGGTGGCTCGGTTGGCCCCTGTGTCCGAAACTCGCTGCCAGGTCTGCCGGTCCTATGAATACGCCATCCACTCCTTCTACCGAGGCAATCGACTCGAGGTTGCCAAGCGCTTCGCGAGTCTCAACTTGCAGCAACAGGCAAATTTCCCGTTCCGCATTTTGCGCATAGTTCGCAACCCGGCCGAAACGAGTGGCGCGCGTCAAGGCAGAAACACCACGAATTCCATCCGGAGGATATCGCACCGCCGCGACTGCGGCTTTCGCCTCTTCAGCGTTCTGCACGTAGGGAATGAGCAGTGTCTGAACGCCAATATCCAGAAAACGTTTGATGAGAACGGGGTCGTTGATCGCCGGGCGGACGACTGGGGAAACGTCGTATGGTGCGACCGCTTGCAATTGCGGCAGGACGGTCAGAACGTCGCCCGGGGAATGTTCCGTATCGAACAGGAGCCAATCGAAACCTGAAGGCGCGACGATTTCCGCAGCGTAGCTTCCCGGCAAGCCACACCACAGGCCGATCTGACTTTGACCAGCAAGAAGCTTCTGCTTGAAACGATTGACGGGATGTTCCATCTAGCACCTCACACGAACGACACGCCGATGGAGCCAACAGGGCCGTAGTCGGCCTGAATGACGTCACCCTGCGCGATATCGACAGGACGCGTGAAGGAGCCAGCCAGGACTATTTGTCCCTTCTTCAGGCCACCGCCCACAGCATGAAGTTTGTTGACCAGCCAGGCGATGCCGGCTGCCGGATGTCCCATGATCGCCGCCGACACGCCCGACTCCTCGATAATGCCGTTCTTGGAAAGAGTCGCTCCGACCCAACGGATATCAATGTCCATCGGACGAATTATACGGCCGCCAACGACGAGGGCGCCGAAAGCCGCGTTGTCCGCAATGGTATCGGTGATCGCTCGGGGGACCTCGGTCCGGTAGTCGATAATCTCGAGCGCCGGGACAACGAACTCGGTCGCGCGCATGACGTCATAGATCCTGGTGCCAGGCCCGACGAGATCCTCACCCATTACAAAGGCCAGTTCGACCTCGAGGCGCGGCTTGATAAACAACTCAGCCCTGATCTGCGCTCCGTCGTTGTAAAGCGCATCGTCGAGAATGCAGCCGTAGTCCGGCTCCGTCATCTTCGAAGCCATCTGCATTGCGCGCGACGTCAGGCCGATTTTGTGCCCGACGATCCGTGCGCCCTTGGCCACTCTCGACTCCGCCCACAAAGCCTGAATTCGGTAGGCGTCCTCGAGTTCGAGGTTCGGGTAGGTCTTGCTGGGCTGTATGATCGGCTTGCGCTCGATCTCAGCTTTGAGCAGCGCGTCTGCCGCGGCGCGGCGTTCTTCTTCGGTGATCATTTCGTTTGCTCTGCTGATGGTGTTTTATTTGATCGGGGGACGCGGCAAAACGGCTTCTCCGGGTTCCATGACATAGGTGTAGTCAAGCGAGAACCACGGACCAGGGATATCCGTTTCGGTCGGATGGGGCTCCTCATGGCGAATGAAGTCGCCGGTCAGCGCTGCCGTGACACCGAACTGAACATCGGAGTCGATGTTCGGGTCGCTGGGGTCGAAGACCTGGGAAATCAGCGTCTTGTATCCGTGCTTGAAGATCAGTGCGTGCAAGTGCGCGGGTCGGTAGGGATGGCGTCCCTGAGCTTTGAGCAGGCGTCCGACCACGCCATCGACCGGTATCGGATAACCGACCATCTTGACGGTCCTGAACCAGAACCGACCTTGCTCGTCGGTCATGAATTTGCCGCGCAAGTTCATCTCGGCCTGGTCCGGGTCCTGGTTTTCATAAAGACCGACGGGAGATGCATGCCACACATCCACTTCGGCGTCGGCAATTGGCTTACCGTCGCGGTCTACGACCTTGGCATGCACGAACAAGGGAGTGCCCGGCGTCTCGGATCGGATGATCGACCCGCCATTTTCGACTCGTGGAGAGTTGAGGCGCCAGAATGGGCCCAACAGCGACTGGGAGGTCTCGGTCTGTCCTCTGTCGCCATTGTTCAGCAGGCAGACAAGTGAGGACACGCCAAGGGAACCGGCCATCAGCACAAACTCGTTGTGGTGATCAGTATGCAGCTTCCCGATCTCGTTCAGCACGGCTGTCGTCTCCCGAAACTCGACCTCCGTCAGTCGAACCTCGCGCACGAAGGCATGAAGATGCTTGACCATCGCGACGAGGATTTCTCGCAGGCGGGGGTCTTCAGTACGATTCATGACCGCGAGGACGGCTGGCGTCAGATCGCTTTCAGTTTTGATCACCATGTGGGCTACCTCCCAATTTCCCGACTATCCAAATAATCGATTATTTGTCAAGGCCGCCGTGCATTATCGCGGCGCCGCTAAGCCAAAAGAAACAGCGTCTTTGCATGTAAATAGTTGATTTAATTCGCGTTTACGTTCCGAAGAGGAAGCTGAGGCTTGACATTCTGCAGATTTCACGTGTGCTCAAGTTGACACGAATAATCGTTTATTGTATCGATCATCGACAATCAGTTGGGGAGCCTTGGGAGGAACAATGGTACCGGATCACGACGGCGCATTTGCTCCGACGACAGAAGATGCACCATCGTCTTCTGGCTTTCTTGACGACGGCAAGAACACAATTGGGAGCCAGCTCGCATCCCGCCTTCGTGAGGCGATCATCTCCGGCGAGCTTCAGGCCGGCAGCAAGATCAATCTCGACAAGGCGCGCAAGACGTTCAACGTAAGCCTCAGCCCGCTGCGGGAAGGGTTGGCGCGGCTGATATCGGACGGTCTAGTGGAGTTCGAGGACAATCGCGGCTACCGCGTTTCATCAATTTCCTTGGCCAATCTGGAAGAGATCACCACGCTCCGCGAAGAGTTTGAAGTCTTTGCGCTTCGCGAGTCCATGCGGCTCGGCGATGTGGAGTGGGAGGGTAACGTGATGCGCGCGCTGCATCGCCTTAACCGCACCGAGCGCGACGCGGCTCGGCCGGAGACACTGGAGCGCTGGGAAGAGCTCCACCGCGAATTTCATCTGACACTCATATCTGGCTGCGGGAAGCCGATCCTGCTCCATTTCTGCAGATTGCTTCTTAATCTCAACGACCGTTATCGCCGGGCGTTTCTGACCCGCACATCGGGTGACCGCAACGTCAGCCAGGAGCACAGTGAGATTGCTCAGGGAGCCGTCGCGCGGGATCTGGACTATGCGTGCGACATGTTGCGTCAGCATATTCACCGCACAGGAACCAATCTGCGCAAACACCTCGCGACAAAGGGGATCTTGTGATGACCGTCGCGACACCGCCGAGACCGGGGCTTGAGCTGGGCGTGGCGCATTTTTCATCCATCGCGCTGCCGCCCAAGGAATTCGCCGTGATGGCTGCTCGGGCGGGTTTTGCGTCGATAGGTCTGCGTCTGCACCCCGCCTTTCCCGGGGCCCCTTTCTACGAGTTGCCGGTGGGCAGCCACAGTGCCCAGGAGTTCCAGACAGTTGCCGATGGCGAAGGCATCAGGGTGTTCGATATCGAGTTCTTCGTGATCGACGAGAGCTTCGTTGCGGCCTCCCATGAGGCGACCGTGGCAGCCGCTGCGAACATAGGGGCGCGCCGGCTGAGTGTTTGCGGCGATGATCGGGACGGCGGCCGTCTTGCCACAAACCTTTCCGAGTTTTGCGCCCTCGCGGCGCGATATGGCATGTCAATCGACGTCGAAAACATGGGCTGGCGGACGGTAAGGACTTTTCGCGACAGCGTAGCGGTCGTGAATTCCTGCGGAGCAGAGAATGCCGGTGTCCTCGTTGACGGGATTCACTTCTTCCGAAACGGAGCCTCTCTCGACGAGCTTCGCGCAAGTGCAGGGAAGGTAAAACACGTCCAGCTTTGCGACGTCCGCGGGCCTGCTCCCAAAACATCGGACGAAATGATCGCCGAGGCGAGAAGCGGCAGGCTCGCTCCCGGGGAAGGCGAATTGCCACTGAAGGATCTCCGGGCGGCAACCGATTACGGTACTGCTATCTCCGTTGAAGTGCCACTCGTCGGGTCGGTGGACCCGGAGGCACATCTAAAGCATCTGCATGACAGCGCACTGGGAATTTTGAAACCGGATCAGTGATCCGGCGCCGACGCGGCGTGGGCCCGTCGGAGGGAGGAAGTCTTACATGACTTATACGTTTGATTTCGGTGCGGTCCTCGACCGCGCCCCGGAATTGCTATGGGGTTCGCTTGGAACGCTTGGCCTTGCGTTGGCTGGGATGCTCCTCGCACTCGTCATCGGAATCCTGGGCGTTGTTGCAAGGACTTCCAAGAGCGAGATCACGCGCACTCTTGTTATCGTCTTCGTTGAGGTCGTGCGTAATACGCCATTCCTGGTGCAGATCTTCTTCATATATTTTGCCCTTCCTCTCATGGGCATCCGCCTCAATCCGACCGTCACGGCGATCATTGCCCTCGGCATCAATGGTGGGGCGTACGCAATCGAGATCATCCGAGGCGGGGTCGAAAGCGTGTCGCGCGGCCAGATCGAGGCAGGTTTCGCACTTGGTCTGCACAAGGCGGACGTCTTCCGGCTCATCGTGCTCAAGCCGGCGCTGCGGGCCATTTATCCCTCGCTCACAAGCCAGTTCATCCTGCTGACACTGACAACGTCTGTCTGCACGTCAATCGCCGCCTACGAACTGACCTCGGCCGCTCAGCGCATCGAGTCTGACACATTCCGCAGCTTCGAGGTCTATTTCACGGTGACTGCCATCTACCTGGTTATCTCGACGCTGATGATGGGCCTCTTTGCCCTCGTTTCTCGCCACTACTTCAACTACCCGACGCGTTAGGAGGCAGCCATGGGTCCCATCGGCGAAAATGAATTCTTCTTTTTAATGCAGGGCTTGAAGTGGACCGTGCTGCTCGCGGTCGTGGGCTTCATCGGTGGGGGGATATTCGGCATCCTGATCGCGCTGCTGCGCACCTCGAAGATGAAAGTCGCCCGGAGGATCACCGCAGGCTATATCGGCGTCTTCCAGGGCACGCCCCTTCTGATGCAGCTCTTCGTTGTCTATTACGGCGTTGCGCTGTTGGGCATCGAGGTTAACGCGTGGATCGCGGTCGCAATCGCCTTCACGCTCCATGCCAGTGCTTTCCTAGGCGAAATCTGGCGCGGTTCCATCGAGGCTGTGCCGAAGGGCCAGACGGAGGCCGCCAACGCCCTCGGTCTGCATTATGTCTCGCGGATGAAAGACGTCATCCTGCCGCAGGCCCTGAAAATCTCGATGCCGGCCACGATCGGCTTCCTTGTCCAGCTCATCAAGGGCACGTCGCTGGCAGCAATCGTCGGCTTCATTGAACTCACTCGCGCCGGCCAGATCATTTCAAACCAGACCTATCGTCCGCTGCTCGTCTTCGGGATCGTCGGCGCAATCTACTTCATCATTTGCTGGCCGCTCTCCCATGCCGGAAGTGGCCTCGAAAAACGGATGGCGAAAGCTGCCCGCTAACCGCTTCGCTCGAAGCAAAACTCTTGAGGAGGAGAACAAGCATGCGTAACAATCGTAGGAATTTTCTCGGACTTGCACTCGCAACCGTTGCCTTCGCAACCGTTGGCGCTGCCACCGCCACAGCGGCAAGTGTGGAGGAAATCAAGGCAAAAGGCACGCTTGTGGTCGGCATCCAGGGCGACAATGCGCCATGGGGGTTCGTCAACACAAGCGGCGTGCAGGACGGCTTCGACGCTGACGTCGCTAACCTTTTCGCCAAGGAATTGGGCGTGAAGGTTGAATTCCAGCCGCTCGCCGTTGCCAACCGAATTCCGGCGCTTACGACCGGCAAAGTCGACATCCTGTTCGCAACGATGGCGATGACGGAAGAACGCGCAAAATCAATTCAATACAGCAAGCCCTACGCCGCCAACACGATTTCGCTTTATGCCGCGAAGGCCGACACGGTTACGAAGCCTGAAGACGTTGCGGGATGGGAGATCGGCGTTCCAAAGTCCAGTTCGCAGGATAAGGCAGTAACCGATACCGTCGGATCCACCGCAACGGTTCGCCGCTTTGATGACGACGCTGCAACCATCCAGGCTCTGATCTCCGGACAGGTAAAGGCGATTGGCGGCAACCAGTTCTATGGTCAGCGTCTGGATGCGGCGAGTGCCGGCACCTACGAGCGCAAGATTGACTTTCTGACGACCTATAACGGCGTCGGGACCCGTCTCGGCGAGAAGGACTGGAACGAAGCCGTCAACGCCTTCATCGACAAGATCAAGGCCAATGGTGAGCTTGCCGCCATCACGAAGAAGTGGATGGCGATCGATCTGCCGCAGTTCCCGGAATCCATTCCGAACATCCCGTTCACCGTCAATTAGCGCGCGTGTCGATCTGACTGGTTCAGATCGGCGCTCTAACGCTTTCTTTCTGACGCATGATCTTATCGATCCTCGTTTCACTCCGGTCGGATCATGCTCTAAAGCCCAAATGGAGAGTTCCGTGCTCAATTCCGCAAACGATCGATCGACGCTGATTTCCCTTGAGGACGTGCAGAAGTGGTACGGCGCTTTCCATGCCTTGAAGTCCATCAGTCTTTCGGTCCGCAAAGGCGAAAAGATCGTCCTCTGCGGACCGTCGGGCTCTGGAAAATCAACATTAATCCGCTGCATCAATGCCCTCGAAACGATCGAGGAAGGCAAGATCGTCGTCGAGGGTCAGGTGCTGGACGGAAGCACCAGATCCATCGATGCGATACGTCGCGAAGTGGGAATGGTCTTCCAGAGCTTCAATCTCTTCCCGCACATGACCGTACTTCAGAACTGTACGCTCGCCCCGATGCGTGTTCGAGGCACAAGCCACACTGACGCAGAGCGACTGGCTCGAAAATATCTCGAGCGCGTTCGAATCCTTGACCAGGCCGAAAAGTATCCTGCGCAGCTATCCGGCGGGCAACAACAACGCGTTGCCATCGCTCGCGCGCTCTGCATGGAGCCGAAGGTCATGCTCTTCGACGAACCGACCTCTGCTCTCGATCCTGAAATGGTGAAGGAAGTGCTCGACACCATGATCGGGCTCGCCCGTGACGGCATGACGATGATCTGTGTCACGCACGAAATGGGCTTTGCCCGTCAGGTCGCTGATCGCGTCATCTTCATGGCGTCCGGAGAAATCGTCGAAGAGGCCGAACCGGAGGTCTTCTTCAAAGCTCCCAGGCACGAACGCACGAAAACCTTCCTCGGCGAAATCCTTGCCCACCACTGACGTTCGAAGGCGATGCCAATGCAGGACAAGAAATTCCTCGTGGGACTGATCGGGGCCGACATTCAAATGTCAAAGTCCCCGGCTCTCCACGAAACGGAGGCTCGACACCAGGGCCTTGATTACCGTTACGAGCTTCTCGACTTCGCCGAGCTAGGCCTTCCCGCCTCCGCGCTGCCGGACCTCCTGGACGAGGAAGAGCGGCGCGGCTTTGCCGGGAGCAACATTACCCATCCGTGCAAGCAGACGGTGATCGCCCACCTCGATCGCCTTTCCGAGGATGCAGAGATGCTCGGTGCGGTCAACACCGTGGTCTTTCGCAACGGCGAGAGGATCGGCCATAACACTGATTGGTACGGCTTCTACGAGAATTTCCAGCGCGGTCTTCCGGACGTCGCGAAGTCGCATGCCGTCCTGCTTGGCGCCGGCGGCGCCGGTGTCGCCGTGGCGCATGCCGCAATCAAGCTCGGTATTGATAGATTATCGATCTTTGACCAGGATTCGAAACGGGCAGACACCTTGGCTGGGCAGTTGAACGATCGGTTCTCAAGGGGTTGTGCGCGTGCCACGACGGATGTCGGCAGCGTGCTGCGCTCCGCGGACGGCCTTATCCACGCGACGCCGACGGGTATGAAGAGCCATCCTGGTTTGCCGATCGACCCGGAATGGCTTCTGCCACGGCATTGGGTCGCCGACATTGTCTATATGCCGCTCGTCACAGAGCTCCTTGCTCTCGCCGAAAGAAAAGGCTGCCGAACCCTTCGTGGCGGCGGCATGACCGTCTACCAGGCAGCAGCGGCTTTCGAATTGTTCACCGGGATAGCACCCGACGCAGAGCGCATGTCCCGTCACTTTATGGACCTGTGCAGCCTGTCGGCTTGATGGGGAGATCCCAATGCCGCATATCATCATCGATTATAGCCGGGGCGCCGGCGAGCATGTAGCAATGGACCGGCTGACGCTGACCGTGCATCGCTGCGTTCGCGATGGCGGCCTTGTGAAACCTTCCGCCGTGCGCACGCTTGCGCGAGAGGCGACATACTCCTGCGTGGGCGATGAGCATGCCGATAATCATTTCATCCAAATCATCGTGCGGATGGCACCGGGTCGTACCGCAGAGACCAAGCAGCAGCTTCTCACTGCCGTTCTCGACGCCGCGCGGGCGATCGCCGCGCCTGCTCTCGAAGCGGGAAGGCTCGGCTTGCGCGCAGATCTCTACGAGTCGGACCCCGATTTTGCTGTTCAAGCAATCGTCTGACCAGAACAGTTTGCTCAAGAAGGAAATTATACTATGAGCCTGATCTACGTTCTCAATGGACCAAACCTCAATCTGCTTGGCAAACGCCAGCCGCATATCTACGGGCATGAAACCCTTGCAGACGTAGAGGCGGACTGCCGCAAACTGGCTGCCGAACTCGGCCATGAAATCCGCTTTCATCAGAGCAATCGGGAATACGAGATCATTGATTGGATTCATGAGGCGCGCGAGGACGGTGCGGGCATCGTCATCAATCCGGCAGCCTTCACCCATACCTCACTCGCCATCCTCGACGCTCTGAACACATTTGAAGGGCCTGTGATCGAGATCCACATCTCCAATGTGCACAAGCGCGAAAGCTTCCGACACCATTCGTTCGTTTCGCACCGCGCGGACGGCGTGATTTGCGGTCTTGGAACAGAAGGATACCAGCTTGGCATCCGGCGCGTGGCGACAATGATCAAGGCGGCGAGCAAGGGCTGAGGTGACCATGACCGAACGGGTTAACCCACATTTCTCACACTCCTTGTGCCCTGCGCCGGTTCAAAATGGCGACAGGGTAGGAGAATGGCGCGGCCCGATGTGGTTTATCGGGCAAGTCATTCGACGCATACTGCCGCCATTTTCAACCGGCCCGCAGGGTTGGATTGTGCCGGCTGCCTCCGGGCGAAAGCCGCTCAACCGTAGGGCAAGCTACGCTTTTCGCAGCTTTCGCCCGTATCCACCTCGCCACAATCCAACGCAGGGCGCAAGGAGTGTGAGAAATGCGGGTTAAGCTGGCCGTACTTGGGGCAGGCCTCATCGGTAAGCGCCATATCCAGCACGTCCTGGCCGAGCCCTCGGCGCAACTCAGTGCCGTGGTCGATCCCACGCCGGTTGGTGAGACCATTGCCAAGGAAGCCAGCGTGAAGTGGTTTACAAGCTTCGCGGACATGATCGCCGCAGACCGGCCTGACGGGATCATCGTGGCTACGCCCAACCAGGCTCACGTCCAGAACGGGTTGGAGGCCGTTGAAGCCGGCATTCCCGCACTCATCGAAAAGCCTATCGCCGACGATATTATGTCCGGGGAAAAGCTGATCGCAGCGGCTGAGGCAAAAGGTGTTCCTCTTTTGACCGGCCATCACCGCCGACACAATCCGATGATGCAGAAGGCAAAGGAAATCATCGAAAGCGGGAAGCTCGGCCGCGTTCTTGTTGTCAATGCGATGTTCTGGCTGTTCAAGCCCGACGACTACTTCGACATCTCGTGGCGTCGTGAGCGCGGCGCAGGGCCGGTTTTCCTCAATCTCATCCACGATGTCGATAATCTGCGCTACCTTTTCGGCGATGTGGCTGCGGTTCAGGCACGCGAGTCCAACGCGGTGCGCGGCAACGCAGTTGAGGAAACGGCTGTAATCCTCATCGAGTTCAAGAATGGAGTTTTGGGAACTGCGACAGTCTCCGACGCGGTGGTCGCACCATGGAGTTGGGAGATGACAACCGGAGAGAATCCGGCTTACCCCAAAACCGAGCAATCCTGTTACATGATCGGAGGAACGCACGGGTCGCTGGCTGTTCCCTCGCTCGAGGTCTGGCGCAATCCTGGTAAACGGAGTTGGTGGGAACCATTTGACCAAACGCGCATCGAGGTCGAAGACGAGGACCCGCTCGCCCTGCAGATCAGGCAATTCTGCAAGGTGATCCGCGGAGACGAACCGCCGCTTGTCAGCGGGCGTGAGGGGCTCGAAGCCTTGAGGGTAGTCGATGCGGTAAAACGCGCGGCGGCAACGGGAGAACGTATCGAGTTGAACGACGCCTGACTAATGTGACCGCCTGCTCGCCCTTCGCGTCTCCCTGCATCGATGCGATGAAAATGCCGGCTCAACACCGACGTTGGGCGCGCTTCTGGCGGAGGAAACCGTCGCCGCCGCTCTGTCTTCGCCGCCACCGAAACGCGTCTGCTTCGGCAACGACGCACGCTTCATCGAATTCCCGGGTGACTGCTTGAAGCCGATTTAAGGCAGAAATCGCCGTCCGCCTGGACTTTGTGTCATTCGGTGCTTGGAGCCGGATGTCCGCAACGGGTCGAGTTTGGCCCTACCAGCCGCCAATCTGAACGTCTTGAACGTCCGCGCTGCCGACATACGCGGAGGATTGGTCAAAATCGGCGGTTATGCCGAATAGCCGTCACCGGGCTGACTATCGATTACGAGTACACCGCCTGATCACTTCAGATGTCGCCTTCGGCACCGTCGGTTTAGCCGTTCGAAGCCTGCGGAAGTGAATTATAATTCACGGCATGAATTTTATTGACAGGCGCCGCACTTTTGCGTTTAGTTGCCCTTACCGGACTTCGAGGAGGAAATCCGGTCTTCACTGCGACCATCGGCGTCGGTTCGACGCCCTCGGGCTTTTTGGAGGGGCTTCGGCCTCGAGGAGGACACTTGCGCACATTTTTCAGCACGACCGCGATGGCGGTCCTTGCAGCAACGCTTTTTGCCGGTTCCGCGGCCGCCGAGACGGAGAACCCGTTCCGCTGCAAGCCGGGCGAAAAATACGTCATGAACGTCATGGTCTCGGGCGTGGAATACTGGTTTCCGGTCTATGAAATGTTCAAGCAGGCCGGCCAGCAGTTCGGCTGTGAGACGGAATACACCGGCACGCCGGAATATGACGTGAACAAGCAGATCGCCACCTTCGACCAGGCACTGGCGCAGAACCCGGCCGGCATTCTGGTCCATCCGATGAACTCCGACCCGTTCATCGAGCCGATCAATCGCGCTATCGATCAGGGCACCGCGGTCGTGACGTTCGCCGCGGACTCGCCCCTTTCCAAACGCGTGTCCTTCATCACCTCGGACAATACCCGCGAGGGCATCTACGCGGCCGACGCGATCGCCGAGAAGATGGGCGGCAAGGGCGAGTATGCGGTTCTGGAAAACCCGGGTCAGGACAATCACGACAAGCGCATCGCCGCCTTCATCGGTCGTATGGAAGAGAAGTGGCCGGACATGAAGCTCGTCGGCCGTGCTGCATCCAACCAGGATCCGACCAAGGCCTATCAGGGCCTCAACAGCATCATCCAGGCTCATCCGAACCTTGGCGCCGTCTTCATGCCGGAAGCCAACTCCGCGATTGGCGCCGCCCAGGCCAACAAGGAAAGCGGCGGCAAGGTCCTCGTCATGTGCGCGGACGTCAACGCCAACATCCTCGACATGATCAAGGCCGGCGAGGTCTTCGGCTCGATCAATCCGAACCAGGGCATGCAGGGCTATATGGGCTTCATGCTCTTGTGGCTCGCCAAGCACCCGGAACTGATTGACCCGATGAACGACGCCAAGCGCTCCGGCTTCAATCCGATGAGCATTCCCGTGGTCGACAACGGCCTCTCCATTGTGACGGCCGAGAATGCCGACGACTTCTATTGGGACAAGTACCTGAAGCGCCGCGGCACAAAAGGCATCGAGGAGTAGGCTCGCGATCGCGCCATCCGCGCTTTCCGGCGCGGATGGTCTTACAGCGCCGCGCGTCTTATCAGACGCGCAAAGGTCGCTGTAGCACTTTGAATTGCTGCATGTCTTTGTCCTTAAATCGAGGTCGATTTAAGGAGACATGCAGTAGGGAGAGGGAGGAGACGATGGCAGAGCCGGCGCTCACCATTACTGGCGTGACGAAGCATTTCGGAGCGGTGAAGGCGCTGACGGACGTCGACTTCACGCTTGAACGCGGCGAGGTCCATGCGCTCTGCGGCGAGAACGGCGCCGGAAAATCGACGCTGATGAACATCATCGCCGGCGTGTTGCAGCCGAACGAGGGCGAAATCCGGGTGGACGGCAAGGTCGTGCAAATCTCTTCGCCTGCCGTCGCCCAATCGCTCGGCATCGGCCTCGTGCATCAGGAAGTCGCGCTCTGCCCGGACGTGACGGTGGCCGAAAACATGTTCATGGCGGCGACCAACCGCCGCCGCGCCCCCCTCATGAACTATCGCGCGCTCGAACGGAGGGCGCAGGCGGTCATGAGCCGGCTTGCGGCGATCGATGTCCGCCGCAAGGTCGCGGACCTGCCGATCTCCAGCCAGCAGCTTGTCGAGATCGCCAAGGCTCTGACGCTCGACTGTCGCGTGCTGATCCTCGATGAGCCGACCGCGGCACTGACCGAAACCGAGGCGCAGCAGCTTTTTTCGATCATCCGCGACCTCAGGGCGAACGGCATGTCGATCATCTATATCAGCCACCGCATGGCGGAGATATTCAGTCTCTGTGACCGGGTGACCGTGTTCCGCGACGGCCGATATGTCTGCACCGACCACATCGCCGACCTCACGCCGGACGATGTGGTACGCCGCATGGTCGGGCGCGAGATCACGCAGCTCTACCCGGAAAAGCTCGGGCCCGATGAGGCGTCCGGCGAGCCGATCCTCGAGGTGGACGACATCGCTGACGGCGAGCGTTTCCATGGGGTCAGCTTCACGCTGAAAAAGGGCGAGATCCTCGGCATCGGCGGTCTGATCGGATCCGGCCGCACGGAACTCGCCGAGGGTATCTGCGGGCTGCGGTCGTGCACGGCGGGCAGGGTCCGTCTGCATGGCAAGGCGGAGAAGATCAGCTCGTACTCCGACGCGGTCAAGCGCGGCATTGTCTATCTGTCGGAAGACCGCAAGGGCTCCGGCGTCTTTCTGGAAATGTCGATCGCGCAAAACATTTCCGTGCTGGATCTGAAGTCGTTGACCAATTCCGCCGGGCTCATGGACGGCCGCGCAGAGGCCGCGCTTGCCGAGGATTTCGCCCGACGGCTTGCGATCAGAATGGGCGGCATCGAGGCACCCGTGAAATCCCTCTCGGGCGGCAACCAGCAGAAGGTGGCGATCGCCAAGCAGCTCGCGGTGAAGCCGAAGGTCATCCTGATGGACGAGCCGACACGCGGCATCGACGTCGGCGCGAAGACGGAGATTCACCGGCTGCTGCGCGAGCTTGCACGCTCAGGCATCGGCATCATCGTCATTTCTTCGGAAATGCCGGAACTGCTCGGGCTTTCGGACCGCGTGCTCGTCGTCCGCGAGGGACGCATCGCCGGTGAGCTCGGCTCCGAAGAGATGACGGAGGAGGCTGTGATCCGCCTCGCCTCGGGGGTGGGAACGGCAAAGGCGGCGAACCATGCCGCGTGACGAGAGACTGGGAGAGACGGGAATGGCAATCGACACGATGGTAGCGGGCGCGCCCAAGACATCGTCCTGGAAACGCATCGGCACGATGCGTGAGGCGGGGCTGATCGCGATCATTCTCGCACTATGCGCGATCATGAGCATTGCATCGCCGCACTTCCTGACATTGGGCAATTTCCGCGCCATGCTGATGAGTTTTTCCGTCGAAGGCATCGTGGTCGTGGGCATGACCATCCTGCTCATCGTCGGCGGCATTGATCTCGCGGTGGGCTCCGTCGTTTGCTTTGCGATGGTGCTCTCGGGCTCGCTCTTCCTCGCCGGGGTCGACCCCTGGATCGCCTCGCTCGCAGGCATTGCCGTGAGCAGCGCGATCGGCGGCATCATGGGCTTCTTCGTGACCGTCGTCGGTCTCAACCACTTCATCACGTCGCTCGCCGCCATGGTGATCGTCCGCGGGCTCTGCCTCATCGTCACGAAAGGCACGCCCCTTTCGCTCTTCACGCTGCCGGCGGGCTTCAAGGCGGTGGGGCAGGGCACGTTCTACGGCGTTCCCTACGTCATCCTGATCTTCGTCGCCGTCGTCGTCCTGTTCGATTTCCTGCTGCGCCGGGCGACGGCCTTCCGCAAGGTGTTCTACACCGGCAGCAATGAGAAGGCGGCGCTCTATTCCGGTATCAAGACCAACCAGGTGAAATTCTGGGTGACGGTGCTCTGCTCCACGCTCGCCGGTGTCGCAGGCGTCATCTACATGTCCCGCTTCGGTGCCGCGACTCCGACCTTCGGCGTCGGCATGGAGCTCAACATCATCGCTGCGGCGGTGATCGGCGGCGCCTCGCTCAGCGGCGGCTCGGGCACGATCCTCGGCGCCATCCTCGGCATCGCGCTCCTCTCCGTCGTCACGAGCTCGCTGATCCTGCTCGACGTCTCGGTATATTGGCAGGATATGATCAAGGGGTGCATTCTTCTCGCCGCCGTTTCCATCGACCATTTCCTGCACAAGCGGAAGGCCGCCTGACATGCCGATTGCCAAAACGAAAGCCAAGACGACCAGTACGCCGCGCGAGGCCATCGTGATCGCACGCCAGATGCATCAGGCACTGGTCTTGCACTTCATGGAGGGCCTGACGCAGGCGCAGATCGCCGAGCAACTCGGGATCTCGCAAGCAACCGTCAATCGCCTTATCAAGCGCGGCCGTCAGCTCGGCCTCGTCGAGATCAAGATCAAGTCCCCGGTCGAGTCGCTGGTCGATCTCGAGGAACGGCTTCTGGCGCTCGGCGGGATCAGCCGCGCGGTCGTGGTGCCGACCGTTTCCGACAATCCGCAGACCGCGCTCCAGGCGGTCGGAGAGGCGGCAGCCCGCCTGCTGATCGACGAGATCGGCGACGGCGACACGATCTGCATCACTGGCGGCAAGGGCGTGAGCGCCGTCGTCGCCGGCCTGCAGCCGCCGCGCCGTTTTGACGTCGAAGTCATTCCGGCGACGGGCTGCGTCCAGGGCAAGCACTATACCGACGTCAATCACGTCTCGACCCTGATGGCCGATCGGCTGGGCGGGCGTTCCTACCAGATCCATGCGCCCCTCTTCGCAGACGATGCCGAGCAGCGGGAAATGTTGATCAACATGCGCGCAGTGGCTGACGTCTTCAAACGGGCACGGGAGGCGAAGGTGGCGGTGGTCGGCATCGGCTCGATCCTCACGGACGACTCGAGCTACTACGATCTGCACCCGTCTTCCAGCACCGACCGGGCCGCTATCGAACGCTCCGGCGCGACCTGTGAACTGCTCGCCCACCTGCTCGACCACGGTGGCCGGGTTTGCGACTACAGCCTCAACCGTTCGCTGGTGTCGCTGACGCTCGAGGAGTTCGCCTCGATCCCGACGAAGATCGGCGTCGCAAGCGGACCGAACAAGGCGGGTCCGATCCTCAGCGTCATGCGCGGCAAGCATCTCGACACGCTCGTCACCGACGAGGCGACCGGCGCGCGCATTCTTGAAATTGCGTCCGAGGAGGGATTTTCTGCATGAGCGGCGAACAGTTAACCCGCGAGATCGGGCGCTCCGACGTCACGGCATCGGCCGTCGGCCTCGGCACCTGGGCGATCGGCGGCTGGATGTGGGGTGGAACGGATGAGGCGGAATCAGTTGCCGCCATTCAGGCGTCGCTCGACGCCGGCGTCAGCCTTATCGACACGGCGCCGGCCTATGGCCTCGGCCGGTCGGAAGAGATAGTCGGCAAGGCGATCGCCGGCCGCCGCGACAAGGCGGTGATCGCCACGAAATGCGGCCTCGTCTGGCACACGCAGGAAGGCAACCACTTCTTCGATCAGGACGGCAAGCCGGTCCATCGCTATCTCGGCCGGGCGTCGATCATCCATGAAGTCGAGCAAAGCCTGCGCCGGCTCGGCACGGACCATATCGATCTCTACATCACCCACTGGCAGGATGCGACGACGCCCATCGAGGAGACGGTCGCGGCGCTGGAGGACCTGAAGCGGGCAGGCAAGATCCGTGCGATCGGCGCCAGCAACGTCAACCGCTCGGAGCTGGAAAAATACATCAAAACCGGATCGCTCGACGCGATTCAGGAGCGGTACAGCATGATCGATCGCGAGATCGAGGCGGACCTGCTGCCGCTCACTGTTGCCAATGGCGTGTCGACGCTCAGTTATTCCTCGCTGGCGCTCGGTCTGCTCTCTGGAACGATCGGACCGGATCGGGTCTTTTCAGGCGACGATCAGCGCAAGGATAATCCACGCTTTTCCGTGGCCAATCGGCAAAAGGCCCGGAACTTCGCCGAAGCGATCCGGCCGGTCGCGGAGCGGCACGGCGCCAGCGTGGCGCAGACGGTAATCGCCTGGACTCTGAGGCAGCCGGGCGTAACCTTTGCCCTATGCGGCGCGCGAAATCCATCGCAGGCGCTCGACAATGCGCGGGCCGGTACGCTGCGGCTATCCGATGAAGACCTGGCAGCCATCGAAACGGCCGTTTCGGTGGAGTTGGCCAACATGGACGGATAACGGACTGTCATCATGAACCGGAACGAGACATTGAACGGGCTGCGCCTTAGCCCGAAAGTGGACGTGTGCGTCCTCGGCGGCGGCATCAACGGGCTCAGCGTCTTCCGCGAGCTGGCGCTGCAGGGCGTGAACGTGCTTCTTGTCGAGAAGGATGACTTTTGCTCCGGCGCGAGCGCTGCTCTTTCGCGAATGGTTCATGGTGGTCTGCGCTATCTGGAGAACGGCGAGTTCAGCCTGGTCAGAGAGTCGCTCGTCGAGCGCGACCGGCTGCTGCGCAACGCGCCCCACTATGTCGCCCCGCTGCCGACCATGGTGCCGATCTTCGAAATCTTCTCCGGTCTCGCAAACGGCATCGTGCGCTTTCTCGGCCTTACCCGCCGCCCGAGCCGTCGCGGTGCCGTCGCCATCAAGGCCGGTCTTGGCATCTACGATTTTCTGGCAGGAAAGCGCGCACTGATGCCGCGTCACCAGTTCCGTGGCCGCAGGGCGACGCTGGCGAAATGGCCGGCGCTCAACCAAGCGATCCGGAGCTCCGCCACCTATCACGATGCCTGGGTCAGCCATCCCGAACGTATCGGCATCGAGCTGTTGCGCGACGGTTTGTCCGCCGGGCCGAATGCCGCGGCGCTGAACTACGCAATGATCGAGCAGGCAGGCGCCGCGGAGTTCCTGTTGCGCGACCGCCTCTCTGGGGAAAGCTTCCCGATGCAACCGCGGCTGGTCATCAACGCCACCGGCGGCTGGATCGATATCGCAAACGGCGCGCTGTTTCCCGCAGACGCCCGGCCCGCACCGCTGATGGGTGGCACTAAGGGCTCGCATCTGATCATCGACAATCCAGCGCTCCGCGACATGCTCGACGGGCACATGATATATTACGAGAACGCGGATGGCCGCATCTGTATCCTCTTTCCCTATCTCGGAAAGGTGCTGGTCGGCTCGACGGACATCCGCGTCGACGATCCCGACGCAGTGCGGTGCGAGGCCGATGAGCGGGACTATATCCTGCAATCGCTTGCGTTCGTGCTGCCGAGCGTGCGCATCCGGCCGGAGGAGGTCGTCTTCCAGTTCGCCGGCGTGCGCCCCTTGCCGGCGAGCAATGACAGCTTCACAGGCCGTATCCCGCGCGACCACTTCTGCACAGTGCTCGAAGGCCGCGACGGCGGACCGCCGGTGCTCTGCATGATCGGCGGCAAATGGACGACCTTCCGCTCATTCGGCGAACTCGCCGCCGACATGGCGTTGGAACGGCTTGGCCGCAGCCGCCGCGTCGGGACGGCAGATCGCGCTTTGGGCGGTGGACGGGCTTTTCCGAGCGACCGTAGCGGCTGGATCCGGGAGCTGGCGGTACCGATCGGCCTTTCTCTCGATCGCGCCACAACGCTTTTCGAGCGCTACGGCACGGATGCGGAGCACGTCGTTCGCTTCACCGCAGCAGGGCCGGACCACCTCTTGCCGCATGACGGCTATAGCGCCCGTGAACTTCTGCATCTCATCCGCACGGAGGCGGTCGAGCACCTGGACGACCTGCTCCTCCGGCGCACGACGCTTGCCATCACCGGTGAGCTTTCTCTCGATATGGCCGAGGCAGCGCTCGACCTGCTTGCCGCCGAGAAGGGCTGGGCGGCGCCGCGCAAGGCCGAAGAGCGAAGCCGATTTCTCACCCTCATGCGCGAGCGCCACGGCGTCGCGGAGGCAACCCTTTCCGCAAGGAACGAACGAAGGAGTGAATTATGCGAAACAACCGCAAGGTTCGAATGAACCGGCTGTTCGGTAACGGCCGTTGCCTGGACGTGGCGATCGATCATGGGGTGTGCAACGAGCCTTCCTTCCTCGAGGGGCTGGAGAACATGCCAGCCGTCGTGGAGGCGCTGGTCGATGCCGGACCTGACGCGATCCAGATGAACTACGGTCAGGCTGAGCTGTTGCAGGACATCCCCGGCAAGGACAAGCCGGCGCTCGTCATGCGCATCGACATGGGCAATCCCTATAACCGCATTCGCCATCGCGACATGTGGGCGGTATTGCAGAACGAGGCCGAGCCGCTGATCGGCGCATTGCAGATGGATGCTGCCTGCGTGGTGGTCAACCTCTTCATGCTGCCGGACGAACCCGATCTCTTCCGCCAATGCGTGCAGAACATTTCGCGCGTGCGGGCAGACTGCGAAAAATACGGCATGCCGCTGATGATCGAACCGCTCGTCATGCAGCCGGTGACGGAACGCGGCGGCTACATGGTCGACGGCGATGCGGAAAAAATCGTCACGCTGACGCGGCTTGCCCGCGAGATGGGTGCCGATATCGTCAAGGCGGACCCGACGACCAATGCGGAGGATTTCCACCGTGTCGTCGAGGCAGCGCGCTGCCCGGTCCTGGTTCGCGGCGGCGGCAAGGAGGATCTTCGGGCCGTCTTCGACAAGTCAGCCGCCTTGATGCGGCAGGGCGCAATGGGCATGGTCTATGGGCGCAACATCTACCAGCATGCCAACCCGAGCGCCGTGGTACGCGGGTTGATGGCGATCGTGCACGGGGATGCGAGCGGCGAGGACGCGTTCGCGCTCTATCGGCAGGGATGATGGCGCAAACGAACCTTGGGAGGGGTTCCGAATGGCAGACTATCTTTTGGGGATCGACACCGGCAACACGGTCGTCAAGGCGGTGATCTTCGACCGGACGGGGCGGGAGCTCGCGCATGCGGGGGAGGAGGGCCACAGCCGCATGCCATGCCCCGGCCATGTCGAGCGCGACCTCGGCGAACTCTGGGCCAATGCCAAGCGCGTCATCCGCACCTGCCTGGACAGAGCGGGCATCGCGGGGACCCAAATCGCCGCGATCGGCTGTGCCGGCCATGGTAACGGGCTTTATGCGCTCGATCGCGACAGTGACCCGCTCCTCGGCATCCAGTCGCTCGACACACGTGCGACGAGCCTCGTCGAGCAATGGGCGACGGAAGGCGTGGGCGACAGGACCTATCCGATCGCCCGCCAACGCCCATGGCCTTCGCAAACTCCGACATTGCTCGCCTGGCTCAAACGCAATCGCCCGGACGTCTTCAACCGCATCGGCACCCTGTTCTTCTCCAAGGATTTCGTCGTCAACCGCCTGACGGGAAACCGCGTCAGCGAGGTCTCGGACATGTCGGGCGCCGGCCTGCTCGATGTCGCGGCGCGCCGCTACGACAAGGCCCTGATGGAGGCCTACGGGCTCGCCGATTGCATGGACCTGTTGCCGCCGCTTGTCGAAAGCGACGACATTGCCGGCACAGTGACGGAGGCGGTGGCGAAGGAAACGGGGCTTGCCGCGGGCACGCCGGTGGTCGGGGGGCTCTTCGACGTCGTCGCTTCCGCCCTTGGTTCCGGCGTTTCGCGCACCGGCAGCGCTTCGATCATCGCCGGCACCTGGAGCATCAACCAGGTCATCATCGACGGTCCCGATCTCCACGGCCCCGTCTTCATGTCTTCGACCTTCGACCGCACCCGCTACATGGCAATGGAAAACAGCGCCACCTCGGCGGCAAATCTTGAATGGCTTGTGCGGGAGTTCTTCGAGGGAGAGCATGCGCCGGGTGTATCGCCGTTCGATGCCTGCTGCGCGCTCGCTGCGGCGCTCGAGCCCGCGGCGGACGATCCGCTGTACCATCCCTATCTCTACGGCGCCCAGCAGGATGGCCATGCCCGGGCCGGCTTTTACGGAATCGCCGGCTGGCATCGCAAGGGGCATCTGATCCGCGCCCTTCTGGAGGGCGTCGCATTCGGCCACCGCCAGCATATCGAGGCGCTGCGGGAGGCGGGTGCCGCGTTTGCGGAAGCGGTGCTTTCAGGTGGCGGATCACGCAGCCAGCTCTGGCCTCAGATCTTTGCCGATGTGCTCGGCGTTCCTGTTTCCGTCGCCCTCTCGCGGGAAACGGGCGCGCTGGGTGCTGCGATCGCGGCAGGGACGGGCGTCGGTCTCTTCGCCGACTTCACCGAGGGTGCGGCGGCCATGGTGCGTGTCGACCGCGAATACAGGCCGAACGGGGGACTCGCCGCTCACTATGATCGGCGTTATGCACTCTACAAGGACCTGGCAGAGGCCATGACGCCGCTTTGGCGGCGGCTTTCGGCACCCAAAGACCGGGAGACGGGAGTTGCAGCGTGACCATGCATGACACCGAAGTACCGGTGGATGAAGGCATCTATGATTTCATCATCGTCGGCGCCGGCTCGGCCGGCTGTGTCCTCGCAAACAGGCTCTCGACCAATCCCGGAAACCGAGTGTTGCTGCTCGAAGCAGGCGGCAGCGACCGCTATCACTGGATCCATGTGCCGATCGGCTATCTCTACTGCATGGGCAATCCGCGCACCGACTGGATGATGAAGACAGCTGCGGAGGCCGGTCTCAACGGCCGCGCGTTGAACTACCCGCGCGGAAAGGTGCTCGGCGGCTGCTCGTCGATCAACGGCATGATCTATATGCGCGGCCAGGCGGCCGACTACGATGGCTGGCGCCAGGCGGGCAATACCGGCTGGGGCTGGGACGACGTGCTGCCCTATTTCCTGAAGTCGGAGGACAATTACCGCGGCAAGTCCGCCGTGCACGGGGCAGGCGGCGAGTGGCGGGTCGAGCGCCAGCGACTCTCCTGGCCGATTCTCGACGCATTCCGCGATGCGGCGGAAGAGCTCGGGATACCGAAGACCGACGACTTCAACGATGGCGACAACGAGGGTTCGGGTTACTTCGAAGTCAACCAGCGCGGCGGCGTGCGCTGGAACACGACAAAAGCCTTCCTGCGGCCGGCAATGAAGCGCAAGAACTTGCGCGTCCTGACCGGGGCCGAGACCGAACGGCTGGAATTTGACGGCAAGGTGGTCACCGGGGTGCGGTTCCGCCTTGGTGGCCGCCTCTGCGTGGCTCGGGCATCACGTGAGGTGGTGTTGTCGGCTGGGGCTATCAATTCGCCAAAAATCCTGGAGCTGTCGGGCATCGGCCGACCGGATCTGCTATCCGCGCTCGGCATAGCCGTCCATCACGACCTTCAAGGCGTTGGCGAGAACCTTCAGGACCACCTGCAGATCCGCACCGTCTTCAAGATCGAAGGTGCGCGAACACTGAACCAGCTCTATCACAATCTCTTCAGCCGCACCGGCATGGGTCTGCAATATGCCATCAGCCGATCCGGTCCGCTCTCCATGGCGCCGAGCCAACTCGGGATATTCGCCAAGAGCGATCCGGCGGTCGCGACCGCCGACCTCGAATACCATGTCCAGCCGCTGAGCACCGACCGGCTGGGGGAGCCGTTGCACCGCTATCCCGCCGTCACCGTCTCCGTCTGCAATCTCCGGCCCGAAAGCCGCGGCACCGTGCATGTGACGACAGGCGCTGCCGCGCTGCCGCCGGAAATCCGCCCAAACTACCTTTCGACGCACGGCGACCGGTTGCTTGCTGCGAAATCCATTCGCCACGCCCGCAGCCTGATGCGGACCAAGGCGATTTCGCGCTTCCTGCCACAGGAAGTGCTTCCCGGTCCGCAGTACGAGAGCGACGAGGATCTGATCCGCCGCGCCGGCGACATCGCTACGACCATTTTTCACCCGGTCGGAACCTGCAAGATGGGCAATGACCCTAGGGCCGTCGTCGACCCGAAGTTGCGCGTGCACGGGATCGACAGATTGCGCATCGTCGACGCCTCGATCATGCCGACGATTGTCTCCGGCAACACGAACTCACCGGTGATCATGATCGCGGAAAAGGCATCGGAAGCCATTCTGAACCGTTCGTAATCATTTGGAGTTTGCTTTCGCCGAGCCTCTTCCTGGGCTGGGTGAGCGCCGGCTGAACGCCACGGCTGAATCTGCCGGAACGAACCATGTGTGTTGCATGAGCGTTTGTCAGCAAAGCTATTTTGTTGATGGGCCGCCTCATGGAGGAATTGAAGCGCGGAGCACGCGGAGAGGAGGAGCGGCCCGGTTCGTTCGTGGCATTTCCCTATGATCGCATGACGGTCGAGCGGTTCATGAATGCCTTCCCGCGCGCCAGGTGGAATGATGAGAGGCGCAGCTGGTTCGTTCCGGGGAAGACGGCTGCACGACGGGTAGACAGATGGTTGGCGCGCGAAGCCGAGCGTCAGGACGTGCATGGTGACCTCAAAGGCCGCGATGCCTACGCGTTCGACCCGATCGCGAGCCCATACCTCGAGGTCGCTGACGACCTGCGTGTCCGAACGCCCTATTCGAAAACCGTGCTCGAGCAGCTGCATGCAATTCCCTGGGCGCACTGGGACGAGGAGGCACGGGTTTGGCGCGTGCCGTTCCGGTCCTATGAGGAATTGCGGCGGCGTTGGCCGACGATCGAAGCGGCGGCACGGCGAAGCGAGCCGGAAGAAAGGAGACGCCATCGCGAGCAAAAGAAGAACTCGCCGGAGCAGAAGACGTTGCACCGGCGCGCGGCCGAGCGGCGGCGCCGCCGTTATCCCTTGCCCGCCGATGATCTGCCGCCGCTCGGACTGGCCGTGGCTACAAATCAGTACGGAATCGTCGTCTTCACCGATATACCGGGGGAAGTAGTCGAGCCGCATCCCATAACGGATTTCTATCCTCAGATGCGCGACGCCAGAATGGACTTTGTGTGGGGAATTTGGCGCGCGCCGACGCTGGCTGAGCTCGTTGAGACTTGGCCTGCCCGGCATGAGCCGGCGATGGCCGACCGTCGGAGAGGATGGTGGCAGCCGACGCTTGCCGAACTGAGAGTTTCCCGTCGGAATGCCCGTTCCCTGGAGCGCCGGAAGCAAACACGCGAGCTTCGTCGCCTGTCGCAACGGCAGCAGTAGCATGGACACGCGGACGAGAGCAAAAACGTCATGACAAGCAATCGGAGTTCAGCTATCTCACTGGAATGGTGCTGAGGGTGCGGTGGCTTGGCCGCTTTTCTTCTGCTGTCCGTCTGGCAGTTTCGACCGCGGCGCTTGCTGGAGCGCTGATCGGGTTCTGCGCATCACCATTTGCTGGCGTGCTCCTCTTGGTATTCGACCAGAAGCCCGAAGCGATCACACGATACCGGCTGCAGCGCCTCTCAACGGAAGCACTTGTCAACGAAATCCGGGAAGCCGTTGCCGCGGACGAGTTTTCTGACGCCGAGGACTTGGTAAGGCTGGGACGCGAGCTCGGCCATCAAATCCCGCCCGACGTCATTGCCTCGACAGTTGAACCCATGGCTGATGCGGTATGGCGGAATTCGACTGGGTTCGCACAAGGTTTCATCTACGGCGAAGTCAACTCGATACCGAGCATCCTCGGCGCTGTCGCCGCCGATTATCTTGTATTCGGTGACGTCCGCGACACGTATAGGGAGGGCAGCAAGCTTCTCGCGGGTAACGAGTACGACCGTTTCACCCTCGGAGCGTCGTTGTTCGGAATTGCGATGCTCGCCCCCGGCACTGGCGCGTTCGATGCCGGGGCATCTGTCCTGAAGAACGCGAACAAGGCGCGCAAGCTGAGCAGCAAGCTGGCAACCCGCCTCGTTCGCACGGCGGGAGAAGCCATTGACGTCGGTGCACTGAAGCGGGGCCTGGCGTCGACACCGCCACCAGAGATTTCCTTCTCAGGCCTGCCGCGTCTGACAAAAACGCTCTCGCAGCTGACGATCGACGACGCCAGGAGACTTGATTTCTCGAAGCTCGACGGTGCATTGAAGGAAGCCTGGCCGATAGACGCCTCCGCGATCCGCAGGCAGTTCCACGGTGTGCTGAGGCTCGAGGCAATCAACGAACTTCGTGCCGCATCCTCTAGCATAAGCAATATCCACAACAGTGCCGGTCTACGGTCGGTGTTCAAGACGATCGAACGGGCTGACAGTCCCGCCGAACTCCGCCGTTACGAGTCTCTTGCGAAAGGGATGGGAAACCGGACAGCCGGCGTCATACGCCTGTTTGGAAAGGGAGCGATCTGGATTGGTGACCTCTTGTCCCAGATTGTCGCTGCAATCTTGATGGCCATCGCCTGGTGCTTCGGTGCCCTATGGACCGTCCTGTCATTTCTTCTGAACCTCCGCCGCTTTTTCCGCTCTCGCGCAGCCTAACAACCAACCGGCGTCAGTCTCTCTTGCTGATCGCAACTGCACGTTATGGATAAACGCAGCTGGCAAGAGCCTTGAAAAGAGTTGCTTTTGGCGCGGAACAAAGAGGAGGTGATTAGGTTGACTCACGCAGTCTTGAGATGCGTCAGGAGCGATCCATGGCAGTGGCGGCGCGAGCCCAGTGGAAAGGCTATGTCCGGCTCGGGGAAGTCACCGTGCCGGTAGCGCTCTATACGGCCACTTCCACGTCGGAACGCATTTCCTTCCACACCGTCAATCGGGAGACGGGAAACCGGGTGCGGCGCCAGTTCGTCGACAGCGTGACCGGCAAGACGGTGGAGAAGGAGGATCAGGTCAAGGGCTTCGAGATCGACAAGGACCGGTACGTGGTTCTGGCGCCGGAAGAGGTGGCGTCGGCGGTGCCGGAGAGCGATAAGACGTTGCGTGTCCAGGCCTTCATCACCTGTGACGACATCGACAAGGTCTATTTCGACAGGCCCTATTATCTGACGCCGGACCGGCTCGGTATGGATGCTTATACCTTGTTGAGGGACGGCATGCGCAAGGCAAACGTCGCGGGGATTGCGCAAACGGTGCTTTTCCGGCGGATGCGTACCGTCCTGTTGCGCCCGCATGGCAATGGCCTGATCGCCACGACGCTGAACTTCGATTACGAGGTCCGAAGCGCGGAGGAGGCCTTCAAGGATATTCCCGAAATCAAGATCGAAGGCGAAATGCTCGACCTTGCCAAGCATATCATCGGCATGAAGAGGGGCACGTTCTCGGCCGACGAGTTCGACGACCGTTACGAGGCTGCGCTGGCCGAGTTGATCAAGGCCAAGCTCGAAGGCAAGACCCTGCCAAAACGCGCACCGCCCAAGGTCTCCACACCGAACGAGCTGCTCGAGGCACTGCGCCAGAGCGCCGGCGTGCCGGCAGCGCCCGAGCCGAAGCGGCGCGCTGGCAAGACCGGCGCAAGCAGGACGAAGACGGCGCGCTCGACCGCGGGAAAGGCAAAGACCAAGGCGGGGGCGAAGCGAGCGTCCTCGCCACAACGCCGGGCAAGCTAAAACGAGGTGAACTGTGGCACCCCCACGTCGATATTGGAAAGGCTACCTGAAGCTTTCGCTCGTGACCTGCCCGGTTTCGATGATGCCGGCGACCAGCGAGTCAGAGAAAGTCCGCTTCCATACATTGAACCGAAAAACCAATCACCGGTTGGTCGCCAAATATGTCGATGCCGTCACCGGTGAGGACGTGGAAGAAGAAGCCGAGGCGAAGGGCTACGAGCGCGGCGAAAACGACTTCCTCGTGATCGAGGACGAGGAGTTGCAGAACGTCGCGCTCGAGAGCGCCAGGACGATCGACATCGAAAGATTTGTCCCGCGCGACAGCATAGAATGGGTCTGGCTCGAGAAGCCCCATTATCTCACGCCGTCGGACGAGGTCGGATATGAGGCGTTCAGCGTCATCCGGGACGCCATGGCGGCGGAAAAAGTCGTCGGTATATCGCGGCTGGTGATCGGACGCAGAGAGCGGGCCGTGATGCTCGAGCCGTGCCGCAAGGGCATCGTCCTGTGGACGCTTCGGTACGGCGACGAGGTTCGCAAGGAAGAGGACTACTTCGAAGACATCGAGGAAAAGACGGACTCCGAACTGTTGCCGCTCATCGCGAAGCTCATAGAGCGACAGCGAAAACCGTGGAAACCCGACATGGTGCGCGACCCGGTGCAGGAGAAGCTGCTCGAGCTTATCGAGAAGAAGCGAAAGGCGACGAAACCCGTGAAGGCCGCCAGGCCGAAAGAGGGCGAGCCGGCCAACACTGGAAACGTCATCGACCTTATGGCGGCTCTGAAGCAGAGCCTCGAAGGCAAGAAGCCGGGCCGCAAAGCTTAGCTTTGAGAGTGAGGCCCGGGCAATTTCATTCGCGCGCTGCAGCACTTTTAATTGTCGAGTGTCTTCGTCCTACACCGGTCTGAGAGGCGGTGCCGCGACCGGCACTGCTTCCTGCGTGGGGAAGGGCCTGAATGTGGTAGCGATCAGGAACGCCCCGATGCCGATGCCCCAGGCGCCGATGTAGAGCCAGCGGTAGCTGTCGAGCGTATCGTAGATCAGTCCTCCGACCAAAGGACCTATGGCCATTCCCAGGCTGCCGGCCATCGCGGTTCCGCCAATGACTGTGCCCATCATCCGCAACGGAAAATTCTCCCGCGCGAGAACGGCGTAGAGCGGCATGACGCCGGCATAGACGAAGCCGGTCAGTGCAGCGACGGCATAGAACCCGCCAAGCTGGCTCACAAAGACATAGGCGAGCACGGCGAAAGCCTGCAGGAGCAAGCCGCCGACCAGCGTACGTTTGGCGCCAAGACGATCACCGAGGAGACCGAAGGCGACGCGCCCACCCATGCCGGCCAAGCCTTCCACACTGTAGATCGAAACCGCGGCGATCATCGGTATGCCGCAGGTGATCGCGTAACTCACCGTGTGGAAGATCGGACCGGAATGGGTGGCGCAGCAGAAAAAGTTAGTCAGAAGCAGGATTACGAACTGGGGTGATCTGAGCGCCTGTCCCATCGACATGGCATCCTGTGGCTCTCCGGACAATGGACCTCCACCGTTGCCCTCAAGCGCAGGCGGGCGTCGGACCAACAAGGAAACCGGGATCATCAATACCGCGGCGACGGCGGCGATCAGGAGCAGGGAGGTTCTCCAGTCGTAAATGGTGACGAGCCACGCGGCGAAAGGGGACATGGTCATCGGCGCCATGCCCATGCCGGCGGAAACGAGGGATACGGCAAGGCTGCGATGCGTCTCGAACCAGCCAGTCACGCAGGCCATCATCGGTGCGAAAATCGCAGCGGTCGCGGCGCCGACCGCGAGGCCGAAGACGAGCTGAAATTCGATGACCGTGGTCGCCCGGCTTGCGAGGGCAAGCGCGACAGCTAACAGCACGGACCCACCAAGGACGACACGGCGGGGGCCGATCCGGTCCGACAAAGTCCCCCAGACCATGCTGGCCAACGCCAGTGCGACGAACCCGATGGTCATCGCGCTCGACACTCCCGTCACGGACCATCCGGTGTCTCGCGATATGGGCAACAGGAATACGGGTAGCGAAAACATGGCGCCGATCGCGACGCAGCCCAATAGGCCGCCGGCGGCGACGATTACCCATCTATACGGATTTTGAACCTCGGTTTGAGCGTGCGACATGGAAATACCTCTTGGCCGATCTGCCGCCGTGCCAGCGCAGGCGATACTTCTGTAAGACGGAGGAGCGGACCGAAAATCGACATGCGCCGGAAAAAACATTGTCGCCCGAACGATCGCGGCTTTCCGCAACTGCAGTCACGGCGCTCGGAGCGTCGCGACGATGGTACGGCCTTCCATTCCGGCGAATTCAAGCAGGCCGACGATTGCAGCCAGGGCCGGCGCGAATGCGCATAGCCGCAGAATGAGCCGCCAACTCTCCTTGGCTCCGATCTCACTCGCCCGCTTGGCCCCCATGTGGAGCTGAATTGCAATTGCGACGTCAAGGATAGTCATGGCCGTCCTCCCGATGGATTGACGGTTGGACGATTGCGGCCACCGAATTTCGACATGCGGCTTGGAAAAAAATCTTCGGGCTCTGTCGAAACCTGCCTAGTCTGCTCGTCAAGGGCTGTCGACCACAGGAGGAGACGTCATGAAATATCTATGTCTGGTTTGGTGCAAAGAGGGGACTTTCGAATCCTTGTCCAAGGACGAGCAGGAACAACTCGACAGGAATTCCTTGGAATATGATCAGGACCTCGAAAGGCGCGGTCATATGATCGCGGCCGAAGCGCTGCAGCCACCGGCAAATTCGGTCGTCGTTCGTGTGCGCCAGGCCGAGGTCTCGGTGACCGATGGCCCGTTCGCCGAGAGCAAGGAGCAGATCGCCGGCTTCATCCTCGTCGAGGCGAAGGATCTGAACGAGGCGATCCGCATCGCCGCGGGCATCCCGCTCGCCAGGCTCGGCAGCATAGAGGTGCGGCCGATCTATGATTTCGGCAACGGGTCGTGAGGAGGGAGCGATGAATTACCTTTGCCAGATCTGGTTCGAGAATTCGGCGATTGACGATCTTTCCGCAGAAGAGCAGCAAAAGCTTACAGAGGACTGCAGGGTCTACGACGATGGCCTCGCTGCGAGCGGCCAACTGATCCTCGCGCAAGCGCTGCGTGCGCCGGCGACCGCAAGGACGGTGCGCGTGAGCGACGGTAAATTCTCGATCACCGACGGGCCTTTCGCCGAGATCAAGGAAGTCCTTGGCGGCATCATACTCTTCAAGGCGGAGAATATGGACGAAGCCCTCCGCATCGCCAGCCGTTCGCCGCTCGCAAGGTTTGCCGCACTCGAAGTGCGGCCGGCTTACTCGATCAGCGAGGAAGACTGAACTTTTTGCAGACGAGGTGACAGCTTGCAAAAGCTGATCGACGAGATCTACCGTTCGCAATCGCGAAAAGTGCTTGCAACGCTAATCCGCCTGCTTGGCGATTTCGATCGGGCGGAGGAGGCGCTGCATGATGCCTTCGTGGAGGCGGCGCGGACCTGGCCAAGGGACGGAGCCCCGTCGAACCCGTCTGCCTGGCTGGTCTCGACGGGGCGGTTCCGGGCCATCGATCATATGAGGAGACGCTCGCGCTTCGACGTGCGGGCGAAGGATGTTGAGGACAGTCTCTATCCGGCTGCCGAAGCGGAGGCGAGCACCGTGGATGTTATCGAAGACGATATGCTCCGCCTGATCTTCACCTGCTGTCATCCGCTGATTCCGGCGGACGCACAGATCGCCCTGGCGCTGAGGGAAGTGTGCGGCCTGACTACGGAGGAAATTGCGCATGCTTTCTTGGTCCCCGCACCCACGGTCGCGCAACGGATCGTTCGCGCGAAGAGCCGCATCCGTTCGGCCGCAATCCCCTACGAAGTGCCGGACGAGTCCGAACTGCCTGACCGGCTTCAGCGCGTCCTGCACGTCATCTACCTGGTGTTCAACGAGGGCTACTCGGCCTCCTCCGGTGTAGAATTCATCAGAGCTGATTTGACCGCTGAGGCCATTCGCCTCTGCCGAACGCTCCTGGCGCTTCTTCCCGATGCCGAGATTTCAGGATTGCTTGCACTCATGCTGTTGCAGGAGTCGCGTCGGACAGCCAGACGGGGGCTGTCCGGCGAGATCGTTCTGCTTGCCGATCAGGACCGCTCTCTCTGGAACCAATCGATGATAAAGGAGGGCTTCACCCTCATCGAGACGGCATTCCGCAGCAAAACGGTCGGCTACTACACCTTGCAGGCGGCAATCGCCGCGGAACATGCGCGGGCGCGAACCGCGGAAGAAACCAACTGGCGTCGCATCGTCGAATGTTATGATCTGGTTCTGCGTGCCTGGCCTTCTCCGATCGTCGAACTCAACCGCTCCGTTGCCGTTGCCATGTCCAAGGGACCGGCGGCGGGCCTCGAGATCGTTGAAGCGCTTCTGTCGAGGGGCGAACTCAGGAATTATCATCTTGCCCACGCGGCTCGGGCCGATTTCTTGCGCCGGTTGAGGCGTTTCGCCGAAGCGCGACTCGCCTATCAGGCGGCCCTCGATCTGTGTCGCCAGGAGCCGGAGAGGGCGTTTATCCGCAAGCGCATGGCGGAGATTCCGAGCGACGGCGAGACTAGCGGCGGCGAGAGCCAGCGGTGCGGCAGGTCGTGACTTGCGGTTTTCTGCGAGGGGCACCCGATGTTCCCGGCCTCACCGCTTGATGTGCACACCACCCTCCTACGTCCTACGTCCTTTTGGCGTCGCGGGCGGCCTTTATTCCGCCCGCTTCTTCATTCTTTGTTAAGGAATACATTCCTTTGCGGAGATCTTGCTCATGACGCTCGGAGCATCCCAACGTTTGCACGAGGGCGTCGCGGCCGTCGAGACCATGACGCGTTTTGCGCTTGCAGTGCTGGCGCTCGCCTCAGGCGTTTACACCTATCTCGGCGTACGCAGCCTCCTCGACGGCTCGCCGACCGCGGTCTTTTTCGCGGCGATCATCTATTCGGCCTCGGTTTCCGTCGCCATCTACGCGTTCTGGTCCTATATGGCCCGCTTCTATCCGCACGTGACCACCCATACGGGCCGGGCCGCCATGCTAGGCGTGATGGCTTTGGGCGCGGCCATGATCATCGCCATGTCGAGCTGGCTCAATGCGGCGGCGCTGGCAGGTTCGGCCGCGCTCGAACAGCACCTTGCGGAAACGGTAGAGGATTACACCGCCGACCTGGACCAGGCGCACCAGAACGCGCTTGCGGCGCAAAGCCTGCTGCCGGACATCCAGCGCGCATCCGAGCGCTTCGCCCAGCTTGCCGCTTCGGAGCGGCAGTCGGGAGCGCTGACAGGCACGCAAGGCTCTGGAAGCGTGGTCCAGCTCCTGTCCCAGATGTCGGCGCAGATGAAAGAGCTCGAGAACGGCATCAGCGCCTCCCGCGAACAGGTCACGAAGCTGTTCAACGAAGGACAGACGCGGCTTGAGGCCATGCGAACCCTGGTGTCGGCGCCGGGTGCGGTCGCACCGCGCGCCGACCAGTTCTCCTCGGAGGTGGTGGCGCTCACGGGCGTGATCACTTCCTTGGGGCAAACCTCGATCGCCCCCTCGATCCGCCGTGCCGCGGACGACCTGTCCCTCGGCTTCATCGCGCCGGTCGCAGATGGTGGCGATGCCGATCTCGTCAACCGTCAGGACAAGGTGATGGAGACCGTTCGGTCCTCCGTGGCCGCGCAGTCTAAGGTCCTTTCGGAAGCGGCCGACGAAATCCTTTCCCGTCCTCCTGTCTCGGAGCGACGTTTCGTCCCGCTGTCCTCTGCCGAAGCCGTGTTGCGCTACGCGACCGATTTCATACCTGCTTGGGCCGGCGCCATTTCGATCGATCTGCTGCCGGGAGTATTGGTCTTCATCCTCGCAGCTGTACATAGCGCAATCCGCAAACAAGAGGAGAAGATGCCCTTTGCCGAACGCATCACGGCGTCCGAACTGCTGAAAGCGCTGGAAGTGCAGCGGGCGGTAACGGCGAATGGAATGAACCCGGGCGAGATTGCCACCTACGCGGAGGGTAAAACCGAAGAGCCGAACAACATCACCAGTCTGGACCCGAGGGCACGTACAAAGGATCGGTCGCATGAGGATCGATGAGGCAGTCAAGGCGCTGGCGCGGCTCGATGACGGTGTGCTGATGCGCGGCGCGTTCTTCTCGCTGCTTTCGGCGACGGCGGTTTTCCTGTGGATCGATATGCGCGATATCGTGGCGCTGAACGCCGCGCTGCCGGGCCTCGGCCCGATACATCAGGATCAGCCCGTGCTGCCTCCGGCACTGACCGAGGGTGTGCCCAAGGCTCCGCCGGTAGAACCCGCGAGTTCCGATGAAGTGCTGCGGCAGCCGATGCGATTCGAGCTCAGATCGGGCGGCATGTTGCTCGCCGAAGGAACCATAGACCAGGGGACGGGGGTGCGTTTTTCCGAGGAGATCGAAGCGCGCGGCGAATATGTGAAGACGGTGGCGCTCAATTCCCCCGGCGGATCGGTGGAGGACGCGCTCGCCATGTCGAAACTGATCCGCGAAAGAAAGCTCGATACGAAAGTGGCGTCGAGAGCGCTCTGCGCCTCCTCATGCCCGATCGTCCTCGCCGGCGGCGTGGGGCGCATCGCGGAAGAGGATGCCATCGTCGGCGTGCATCAGGTTTTCGCCGGCAGCGGAAACCGGCCGACGGCAGAACAGGCCATGTCGGCCGCGCAATCGATCACCGCCCGGGTCGCCCGCCACCTCGATGCGATGGGGATTGGGGCCGGGCTCTGGATCAATGCTCTCGAGACGCCGCCGGACCGGCTCTATTACCTCACCGCGAAGGAGATGGCTGACTTCAAGCTGACGACCGAGCCGGCCGCAACCGCCGAGACGAAAAGTTAATTCCGCGCGATCAGCGGCGGCCAGCGGATCAATGCCGCTCTTGGCCGGCGGATGTCGGGAGCGCAAGCGCAGCCGGCTTACTCGCCAGCGATCGAGGCTTCGGCGTCGTTCTCGGCACGCGCACCCTGCATGGCGACGAACTGCGCCAGCGTCATATTGTCGAGGATCGTTGCGATTGCGTCGCGGACCTCGGTCATCGACAGTCGAACCTGGCAGCCGGCCGGATCGCTGCAGTCGTCGCATGCCTCAAAGGCGGTTCGGCTCGCGCAACGGATGGGCGCAAGTGGTCCGTCGAGCGTACGGATCGCCTGGCCGATCATGATCTCGGAGGCCGGCTTCGACAGCGAATAGCCGCCGTTCGGCCCCTTCTTCGAGCGCAGGATGCCGACATTGCGGAGCTCGAGAAGGATCGCGTCGAGAAACTTCTTCGGAATATTGTTGCGGGCTGCGATTTCCGTCACGAAAGCGGTTTCGCCGGGATTAAGGCGTGCCAGATCAACCAGCGCCTTCAACCCGTACTTACCCTTTTTCGTCAGCATTCTGGAGCTCGAGTGGTTTCTATCTGCGCGCGCGAAACGCCGCGGGGGGAAGATCGAATCCGATATTTTCTGATTAAGTAAATAGGATTTGGCGAATTTATCTGCAAGCGAATGCTGCGACTGTGCCGGCACTGATCAGCGCTTTTTGAAATCGCCACAGCGTGACACCATGTCCATAGAGTGAGGTCCGCTTCTGACACTTGGTCATCGTCCCGCTTTACGCGCGGCAGCTTGCTGCTCTGACCTGGCAGGGGGGAAGCTGGCGGAACCGCAGACGTGACCCACGGACGAAATCGATGGAGGGCATCGGTGAGTGACGACCCATATCAGGTTCTCGGCGTTTCACGCACGGCCACACAGGATGAGATCCGCAAGGCCTACCGCAAGCGCGCGAAGCAATTGCATCCCGATTTGCATCCGGGCGACAAGGAGGTTGAAACGCAGTTCAAGGCACTTTCGGCAGCCTATCAGCTGCTGAATAACCCGGAACAGCGGGCCCGCTTCGATCGCGGCGAGATCGATGCCTCCGGGGCGGAACGACCGCAGCAGCACTTCTACCGGCACTATGCCGATGCGGACGAGGCACGCCGCTATACGTCCTCGGCCGGAGCTGGCGAATTCGAGGACCTGTCGGACATCTTCTCCGATCTCTTCGGCCGGGGAAGAGGCGGGGGAGGTTTTCAGGCGCGTGGCCAGGACCTTCACTATCAGTTGGAGGTCGAGTTCCTCGACGCCGTCAATGGTGCTCGGCGCCGCATTACCTTTCCCGACGGAAATACGCTCGACCTGACGATCCCTGCCGGTACGCGCGACGGCAGTACGCTGCGGCTCAAAGGGAAGGGTGCGCCCGGGTCTGGCGGCGGAGCGCGCGGTGACGCCTTGATCCAGGTCAGCGTGCGGTCTCATCCGGTCTTCCGTCGCGAAGGCAATGACATCGAAATCGACCTGCCGATCACGCTCTACGAAGCGGTGCTCGGCGCCAAGATCGAAGTGCCGACGATTTCAGGGCGGGTAGCGATGAGCGTGCCGAAAGGTTCGAACACCGGCAAGGTGCTTCGCCTCAGGGGCAAGGGCGTCAAGCCTCAACACGGCCCGGCCGGCGATCAGCGGATCGTGCTGAATGTCGTTCTGCCGGAGAAGATCGATCCTGACCTCGAACGCTTCATGGAAGGCTGGCGACGGGCGCATGCTTATGATCCGCGCGAAACGCTACGGAGGGCCTCATGAAGCTGCGCGAAAGGGAAGTCGTCGAAGTCTTCCGAGTGCTCACGCTCAGGCAGTTGCGCCAATGGGTGCAGCGCGGCTGGATCGTGCCTTCGCAGAGCGAAACCGGTCCCCTCTTCGATGAAGTCGACCTCGCTCGCATTCGCCTGGTTTGTGAACTCAGGCGCGACATGAACGTCAACGACGACGCCGTGCCGATCATCCTGGAACTGCTGGATCAGCTCTATGGATTGAGGCGCGACCTCAGAGCGGTCGTGACGGCGCTGCTCGATCAACCCGACGACGTTCGCCAAAAATTGACGCAGTCGCTTTCCGCAAAGAGCGGAAAGCATGGCGTAAGCCCCAGATAGTTCTCGCGAAATTTCATTCAACACCCCGCCCATTCGGCACTGCGGATCGCGGTTCACGTTTTCGAAATGGGTCGGAAAATTTGAAAGTGTTTCGTTCCCCGCTGGGAAATAGGCGGCTAGCGGTCGCCCGCGCGACGAAGCACAATCATCGGGCTGCGCATGAGAGGCGAGAGTGCTCACGCGCCGCGGCCAGAGCGCCGCCGTGACCGCTAGCGATGATTACCGGTCAGAAACAGCAATGGTCGGAGCCGGAGGAGCGGCTGCCGGCCCGCGTCTCGCGGCGGTGCGCCTGCCAAAGCGGGTCGAGGCGAGGTGACCGGACTTAAGTATTCCGCGTCCGGCTCGTGAGGATCGATCACGTCCATCATCGTCGTGATCCAAGGGAGGAACAATGTTCGAGCGACTTTTCAAACTGAAAGAGCATGGCACGACGATCCGCACGGAGGTGGTGGCGGGTCTCACGACATTTCTGACGATGTCGTACATCATCTTCGTCAACCCGGATATCCTGTCGACCACCGGCATGGACCGCGATGCGGTCTTCGTCGCAACCTGTCTTGCCGCCGCACTCGGTTCCGCGGTAATGGCACTCGTCGCCAACTGGCCGATCGGCATGGCTCCCGGCATGGGGCTCAACGCCTTTTTTGCCTTCACCGTGGTGGCGGCGCTCGGCTTCACCTGGCAGCAGGCGCTCGGCGCGGTGTTCATCTCTGGCATCATCTTCCTGCTCTTGACCGTGACGGGCATCCGGAGCTGGCTGATCGCCGGCATTCCGCATTCGCTGCGCAGCGCCATTGCGGCCGGCATCGGTCTCTTCCTCGGCATCATCGCGCTTAAGAATGCCGGCATCGTCGTCGACAATCCGGCGACGCTGGTCGGCCTCGGGGATCTCAGCCAGACCGGGCCGCTGCTCGCGATCCTCGGCTTCTTCGTCATCGCCGTGCTCGATGCGCTCAAGGTCCGAGGCTCCATCCTGATTGGTATTCTGGTGGTAACGGTCCTGTCGATGGTCCTCGGGGTTTCCGAATTCAAGGGCGTCGTTTCCGCACCGCCGAGCATCGCGCCGACCTTCTTCCAGCTCGACCTCATGGGCGCGCTGCATGGCGGTCTCGTCCACGTCATCCTCGTCTTCGTGCTCGTCGAAGTTTTCGACGCGACCGGCACACTGATCGGCGTCGCCAAGCGGGCGAAGCTTGTGGAGGAGGGCAAGCCGAACCGGCTGGGGCGCGCATTGCTTGCCGATAGCACGGCGATCATCGCGGGTTCGATGATCGGCACGAGCAGCACCACCGCCTATGTCGAAAGCGCTTCCGGCGTGCAGGCGGGCGGCCGCACAGGGCTGACGGCGCTCACCATTTCGGTACTCTTCCTCGCAGCCCTCTTCGTCTCGCCGCTCGCCGCCGCCGTCCCGTCCTACGCGACCGCGCCGGCGCTGCTTTACGTTGCCGGGCTGATGATGCGTGAACTCACCGAAATCGAGTGGGACGACCTGACCGAGGCAGCGCCGGCGGCGCTGACGGCGCTCGCAATGCCCTTCACCTACTCGATCGCCAACGGCCTCGCCTTCGGCTTCGTGAGCTATGTGATCCTGAAGCTCTGCACCGGCCGCTGGACCGTCATTCACCCGGCGACACAGATCGTTGCAGCGCTCTTCATCGTCCGCTTCGCCTTCTTCGGCGAGTGAAATCACGAGGAGCTCCAACGCTCTCATGAGCGAAAAGACCGGACCCGCGTGGCGGGTCCGGTCTTGTCATCAGCTTCAAAAACCCGAGTGACTGCTCGCCTTAGCCTCAGCCCGGCAGCATATCCCTGAGCCGCAGCAACGCGATCCGCTCCACCTGCCGGCAGGCGGTTTCGAACTCCGCGTGGCGATCATTTTCGATCCGGCTTTCGAAGGCGGCGAGGATTTCGTCCTTGCTGCGGCCCTTAACCGCCATGATGAAGGGAAAGCCGAATTTCTCGACATAGGCGCAGTTAAGAGTGTTGAAGCGCTCGCGCTCGCCATCCGTCAGCGCGGTAAGCCCGGCTGAGGCCTGTTCTTCGGTCGAACTCTCGGTCAGACGCTTCGCTTCGGCTAGCTTGCCGGCGAGATCGGGATGGGCGGTGAGAACCGCCAGACGTTCCGGCTCGCTCGCCGCGCGGAAGACCACCGTCAGCGCCGCATGCAGGCCGGTCGGCGTGTCATGGGCGGGCGACAATTCGCCGGCGAAAGCGCGCCTCGCGATCCAGTCCGAATGTTCGAACACACCGCCGAACCGGGCGACGAAGTCTTTTTCGGAGAGCCGCGAGGGGCGGTCCTCGCGCGGGCGGAATGGATAGGCCTCGGCCCAGTAGCGGGCGATGTCGATGCGGCGCGCGAGCCAGACCTTTTCATGGGTCTTGACGTAGTCGATGAAGCGCGCAAGTGCAGCCGCACGCCCCGGCCGCCCGGCGAGGCGGCAATGAAGGCCGATGCTCATCATCTTCGGGGAACCGGCCGTACCTTCGGCATAGAGCATGTCGAAACTGTCCTTCAGGTAACTGAAGAACTGGTCGCCGCAGTTGAAACCCTGGGCTGTCGCAAAGCGCATGTCGTTGGCATCGAGCGTATAAGGAACGACGAGCTGGTGCCGGCCGGCATGCTCGTGCCAGTAGGGCAGGTCGTCGGCGTAGCTGTCGGAGACATAGTCGAAGCCGCCGATTTCCTTGATCAGGTCGAGCGTGTTTTCCGAGCAGCGGCCCGTATACCAGCCGCGCGGCCGCTCGCCGGTGACAAGCGTGTGCATCCGGATTGCCTCGGAGATTTCAGCGCGCTCCTCTTCAACAGTGAAATCCCTGTGCTCGATCCATTTCAGTCCATGTGAGGCGATCTCCCAGCCGGCGTCCTGCATGGCCGCGACCTGCGCGGGCGAGCGTTTCAAGGCCGTCGCGACGCCGTAGACGGTCACCGGCACGCGGGCCCCGGTAAGGAGCCGATGCAGACGCCAGAAGCCGGCGCGCGCGCCGTATTCGTAGATCGATTCCATGTTCCAGTGGCGCTTGCCGGGCCAGGGCTCCGCGCCGACAATTTCCGACAGAAAGGCTTCGGATGCGGCGTCGCCGTGCAGTACTGAGTTTTCGCCACCTTCCTCGTAGTTGACGACGAATTGCAGGGCGATGCGTGCCTCGCCCGGCCAGACAATCTTCCGATTGGGTCCGTCGCCGTGGAGATCGCGGGGATATCTCATCAAAAGCAAATCCTCCTGTTTTTTTCCGGAAGATTCGTAGCGATAAACATCGGCGCCAATTCCCCTCGAAAAATTTGAAAGTCTCGAAGCTCGAGCGCGCTACACAAGCTGCCTCTTCTCCGGATACTTCGGTATCGGGATCGAATTGGAGGAGCGAGACGCATGCAGACTCAGTGCGGAGATGCCGGGCGCCTGACGACCCATGTGCTGGATACGGCAAGCGGCAAGCCGGCCGCGAACATGCGCATCGACCTCTATCGCCTCGACGGGGAGTGGCGGGAACATGTCGCCTCGATCCGCACGAATGACGACGGCCGCTGCGATCAGCCGCTGCTCAGCGGCGATGCGATGGAAGGCGGGATCTACGAGCTGCGCTTTCACGCGGGCGAATATATGGGCCTCGACCGCGATACCGGTCCCTTCCTTGACCTTATCCCGATCCGCTTCGGGATCGCCGATCGAACCGCGCACTATCACGTGCCGCTCCTGCTTTCGCCTTTCGGCTATTCCACTTACCGCGGGAGCTGAAAGCCCATGACCGACATCCGCGACACGATCCGTTTCCTTCTGAACGACCGGCTGGTCGAGCTTGCTGACGTCTCGTCGGTCCAGACCCTGCTTGATTTCCTGCGCATCGACCGCAACCTGCGCGGCGCCAAGGAGGGTTGTGCCGAGGGCGATTGCGGCGCCTGCACGGTGCTCGTCGGCCGGCTGCTCGATGGCAGGCTGAAATACGAGTCCGTCAATGCCTGCATCCGCTTCGTCGCCTCGCTCGACGGCTGTCATGTAGTCACCGTCGAGGCGCTCGCTCAGCCGAACGGCCCGCTGCATCCGGTGCAGCAGGCGATGGTCGATACGCACGCTTCCCAATGCGGCTTTTGTACGCCCGGCTTCGTGATGTCGCTCTACGGCCTCTGGATGGAAAACCCGAAGCCGAGCGTGCACGAGATCGAGAAGGCGCTGCAGGGCAATCTCTGTCGCTGCACCGGCTATGCGGCGATCATTCGCGCCGCCGAGGCTATTTCGTCGATTGGCGAGGTCGGCAACGACCCGCTGGTTTCGGAGCGCGGGAAGATCGCGCGTGAGCTTGCGGCTCTCCGGGATGGCCGGCGCGTCGAGATCGGCGACGAGGGCGAGCGCGTCGTGCTGCCGGCTTCGCTCGATGACTTTGCCGAGGTGCTCGAGGCCAATCCGAAGGCGACGATCGTTGCCGGCTCCACGGATGTGGGCCTCTGGGTAACGAAGTTCATGCGCGACATCGCGCCGGTCGTTCATCTCTCCCATCTGGACGAATTGCGCCGGATTTTCCTCGACCCGGGCGGCATCACGCTTGGAGCGGGTGTCAGCTATACGGAGGCCTATACGGAGACCGTCCGCCACTTCCCGCAACTCAGCGAACTCTGGGACAGGATCGGCGGCGCGCAGGTGCGCAATATGGGCACCGTCGGCGGCAATATCGCCAACGGCTCCCCGATCGGCGATACGCCGCCGGCACTGATCGCACTCGGCGCAACCGTGACTTTGCGCAAGGGCCGAAGCCGGCGGACGCTGCCGCTCGAGGCTTTCTTCATCGACTACGGCAAACAGGACCGGCAGCCCGGTGAATTCGTCGAGAGCATCCGGGTTCCGTTCCCCGGCAAGCAAGACCGCTTCGCCGTCTACAAGATCTCCAAGCGTTTCGACGAGGATATCTCCTCCGTCTGCGGCGCTTTTCGTGTGACCATCGGCGGCGACGGCCGGGTCGCCGATTCGGTGATCGCCTTCGGTGGCATGGCCGGTACGCCGAAGCGCGCTGCGACTGTGGAGGCGGCGCTCAAGGGTGCCGCCTGGAGCGACACCGCAATCGAGACAGCCATTTCGGCCTTCGAGCGGGATTTCAGGCCGCTCACCGATTGGCGCGCTTCGGCCGACTACCGGATGCTCGTCGCCAAGAACCTGTTGCGGCGCTTCTATCTGGAAACCCAGGGGGCGAGCAATGTCCGCATCGACCGCGGCGTCGCGGTAGCCGTTCAGGAGGCTTGAGGCACATGAATGTGATGCAGCCCATCGATCATATCCGCGGCGGCGTTCATGAGAGGGAGCGGCACGAATCCGGCCACAAGCACGTCACAGGGACGGCCGAATATATCGACGATATTCCCGAGCCCGCCGGTACGTTGCACGGCTACCTCGGACTTTCGGAGCGCGCGCATGCGGAAATCCTGTCGATCGATTTCGGCGCGGTAAGCGCCAGCCCCGGCGTCGTCGGCATTTTGACCGCCGATGACATTCCCGGCGAGAACGATGTCAGCCCGGCGCACAAGCATGACGACCCGGTCTTTGCGACCGGCAAGGTGGAATTCCACGGCCAGCCGATCTTTGCCGTGATCGCGACCACGCGCGACGCCGCCCGCCGCGCCGCGGCAAAGGCGAAGGTCGAATATCGCGACCTGCCGCATGTCACCGATGTCCTTGAAGCTGAGGCCGCGAACTATCCGCTGGTGGTCGATCCTTTGAAGCTGGAGCGCGGCGACATCGAGGCTGGCTTTACGAAGGCAAAGCATGTCGTCGAGGGCGAGATGCGGATCGGCGGGCAGGATCATTTCTATCTCGAGGGCCATATCTCCTTCGCCTTGCCCGGCGAGGACGATGAGGTGACTGTCTTTGCCTCGACCCAGCATCCGAGCGAGACGCAGCACATGGTAGCCCAGGTGCTCGGCGTGGCGTCGAACGCCGTGACGGTGAACGTCCGCCGCATGGGCGGTGCCTTCGGCGGCAAGGAGACGCAGGCGAACCTCTTCGCCGCCGTGGCAGCGCTCGCCGCAAGGAAATACCGCCGTGCGGTCAAGCTGCGCCCCGACCGCGACGACGACATGATCGCGACCGGCAAGCGCCATGATTTCCACGTGGGCTATAAGATCGGCTTCGACGACGACGGCCGGATCGAAGCGGTGGACGCCGTTTTCGCCGCGCGCTGCGGCTTCTCGGCCGATCTCTCCGGACCAGTGACCGATCGTGCGCTCTTCCATGCCGATAATTGCTATTTCTATCCGAACGCGCGGCTGCGCTCGCGTCCGCTGAAGACCAATACGGTCTCGAACACCGCGTTTCGCGGTTTTGGCGGACCCCAAGGCATGGTCGGCGGCGAGCGGATGATCGAGGACATCGCCTATGCGCTCGGCAAGGATCCGCTCGACATCCGCAAGCTCAATTTCTACGGCGGCGAAGGGCGCAACCTGACGCCCTACCACCAGACGGTGGAAGACAACATCATCGGCCGGATCATCGAGGAGCTCGAAGCCTCGTCGGACTATGCGGCGCGGCGGCAGGCGGTGCTCGCTTTCAACCGTGGGAGCCAAGTAATCAAGCGCGGCATTGCTTTGACTCCGGTGAAGTTCGGCATTTCATTCACCAAGACGGAATACAACCAGGCCGGCGCGCTCGTCCATGTCTATACCGATGGCTCGATTCAGTTGAACCATGGCGGCACGGAGATGGGGCAGGGGCTTTACACCAAGGTCGCGCAGGTCGTCGCCGACGAGTTCCAGGTCGATATTGATCGGATCAAGGTAACGGCGACCTCGACCGGCAAGGTGCCGAACACCTCGGCAACAGCCGCTTCCTCCGGTTCTGACCTCAACGGCATGGCTGCGGCGAACGCGGCCCAGCAGATCAAGGGGCGCCTCATACAGTTCGCGGCCGAACGCTACGGCGTCAGCGAAGCGGACGTCGCCTTCGAGCCGAACACGGTGCGGATCGGTGCCGAGCGTCTCCCCTTCGCCGAGCTTATCAAATCCGCCTACGCGGTGCGGATCCAGCTCTCGGCGGCGGGCTTCTACAAGACGCCGAAAATCCATTGGGATCGCGCTGAGGGGCGGGGGAGACCGTTCTACTACTACGCCTATGGCGCCTCGTGCTCCGAGGTCAGCGTCGATACGCTGACCGGCGAATACCGGGTCGAACGCACCGATATCATCCATGACGTCGGCCGGTCTCTCAATCCGGCTCTCGATCTCGGTCAGGTGGAGGGCGCCTTCATCCAGGGCATGGGCTGGCTCACGACCGAAGAACTCTGGTGGGATGCCAAGGGGCGGCTGCGCACCCATGCGCCCTCCACCTACAAGATTCCGCTCGCCTCCGACCGGCCGCGTGTTTTCAACGTGCGTCTGGCGGATTGGTCGGTCAACCGCGAGGAGACGATCCGCCGATCGAAGGCGGTCGGCGAACCGCCCTTCATGCTGGGCATTTCAGTGCTCGAAGCTATTTCCATGGCAGCGGCGAGCGTCGCGGGTTATCGTATTCCGCCGCGCATCGACGCGCCGGCGACGCCGGAACGGGTGCTGATGGCGATCGAGCGCATGCGCGCTGCTGCATCGCGCGCCGACGGAGATAAGTAAGGGACATGGCGCCCAGAGAGGACATCCGGGATTTCCTGGCCCGAGAGGCTGCCTGCATCCTCGTCGAAGTGGCGGGAGCGGCCGGCTCGACGCCGCGCGACACGGATGCCTGGATGCTCGTCTCAAGGGATCGCATCTTCGCCACGATCGGCGGGGGGCAGCTGGAATATCTGGCGATCGATCATGCGCGGCAGCTCATTCAGGAAGCGACTGCGGAAACTCGACTGGAAATCCCGCTGGGGCCTGAGATCGGCCAATGCTGCGGCGGGCGCGTGGCACTCTCCTTCAGGCCGGTGGACGACGACAGGCGCACGGCACTGATCGCGCGCTATGACGGCGAAATAGCCGGCCGGCCGCATGTCTACATCTTCGGCGCCGGCCATGTCGGCGATGCGCTGGCCATGGCTCTGTCGCTTACGCCAGTCCGGACGGTGCTGGTCGATACGCGCGAACCCGAGCTTGCGGCAGTCGACGTGCCGGGAATCGAAACCTGCCTCACCGCGATGCCCGAGGCCGTCGTCCGCGACGCGCCGGCGGGCAGCGGCTTCGTCGTTCTCACCCATGATCACGCGCTCGATTTCCTGATCGCTGCGGAGGCGCTCGCCCGCGTCGACGCCTCTTACGTCGGCATGATCGGCTCGAAGACGAAACGGGCCACCTTCAAGCACTGGCTTTCTCGCGAGGCGGAGCATCCGGAGTTATTCGACCGGCTCGTCTGCCCCATCGGCGGCGCTACCGTGAAAGACAAGCGCCCGGCGGTGATCGCGGCGCTCACAGCTGCCGAGATCCTGGCGGCGATACTGAGGCACGAAGGCGCAAAGGTCGCCACGCCCGGCAAGCACGAGAAGCCGCTGAAGGCCTAGAGTTCTTCACCCCTCTAGTGGTGAAATTCTGCTGCATGTTGGCGGAGCCGAAATGGCGCGGTCCGACCCGGTGCAGACATGGGGCTTCACATGCCGAAGGGCAAAGAATTCGCTCTGCAGCCGTCAGACGAAACCTACGCGTCGACCGTTGCGCTTTGTGCCGGAGCACTGATGGTCCGCGGGAAGGCTATTCTTGCCTCCGCAAGAACGAGACGATAAGCGCTGAAACTCTCTGTGGATCTTCCCAATGCGGATTATGTCCATATCCCTCGAGCGTGATGGATTGCACTGAGGGGAATGCCTGTGCAAGAGCTTCGCGATGCGAGCCGCCAAAGAGCGGATCAGCCGATCCACCGATACAGAGCACCGGCGCGGTCACCCGCATCGCGGTCTGCCGGAGATCGGTCTCGGCGAAGCCCTCCAGGATGCCGTGCCAAACGGCCGCCGGCATGGCGGCTGCGTCCCTTTTCATCTTCGAAAGAAAACCGGGCTCGACCGGCCGACTGCAGGAATACCACTCACGGAGAAATTGCCCGTCAGGGTCTATCGGATCGCGGAGTGCGCGGATTTCGCGCGTGAGTGGGCTGCTGCTGCCAAAATTGGGCGTCAGGCTTGCAGACAGGAGCACCAGCGCGCTCACGTCATCGCGTCGACGAGCGGCAATCTCGATCGCCGTCATTGCGCCCATGGAATGTCCGATGACAGCAATCTGCGAAATACCGAGAAACGCCAGAAACTGCTCAACGCTTGCGGCAAAATCGCTGACCCGCACCCCGTCGCCCATAGCGGAGTGACCGTGTCCGGGAAGATCGGGAATGATCAGGCGATAGCCGGAAAGAATGGGCTCAAGCGCGCAATAGCTGCGACTGGTGTCAGAAAAGCCGTGCAGCAGCAGAAGCGCCGGGCCGCTTCCACCGCTGTCGACGAAAGCGATCGGCCTCCCCCCTGGCAATTCGACGCGCTGCTTGCGGCGATGCCAATCGTCCTCGGCGCTGCAAATCACAGGCCGAGCGCCGCCTTTACCGCGGCAAGGCCCGCTTGGCCGTCGAAAGTCGACACTCCGACCAGCCAGGTTTCCAGCCGCTGTGGCTCGTCCTTTATCGACTTCAGAGCGGCCTCTTCCGCCTCCATTCCATCGTTCATGATGTAGGCCATGCCGCGGTTCTCGTAGCCGACATCGAAGACGAGGTTGTTCAATAGCTTCGCGACGTTGGGGCACTCCTGCCCGTAGCCCTTGCGCACCTGGGTGGAGACCGTTGCCGCGCCGAAGTTCGGGCCATAGAACTTGTCGCCGCCCGTCAGATACTTCATGTCGAAGACGGTGTTCATCGGGTGCGGTGCCCAACCCTGGAAAACGATGAACGATTTGTCGCGTGTCCGGCGGACCACTTCCGAGAGCATGCCCTGCTCGCTCGACTCCACCACTTCCCATTCTTCGAGGCCGAGGGCTGGATCATTGATTGCGTCGAGCATCAACTGGTTGGAACCCGGCTCGATGCCGTAGAGCTTCCGTTCGAACTTATCGGCGAACTTCTGCAGGTCGGAAAAATCCCTGACGCCGGCGTCCCAGACGTAAGTGGGAACGGCGAAGGTGTATTTGGCACCCTCGAGATTTGTGCGAACCGTCTCGACCGAGCCATCCTCCTTGTACGGCTTGTAGTAGGCGACCATCGCGGGGTCCCAGTAGCCGAGAAAGACATCGAGGTCCTTGCTCTTGAGGCTCGTGTAGATGACGTCGATGCCGAGAAGCTGGCTTTTGGCCTCGTAACCCAGCGCCTTCAGCAAGGTCACCGCGACCCCGGTCGTAAAGGCGAGATCATTCCACCCCGGCTCAGCCATGCGCACGGCTTTGCAGCTTTCCTGCTCCGCCGCAGACACAGGGGCGGCCATGGCAAGGAGGATAAGCGCCGCAGCCCCGGCTTTCAAAGATCGATTCATCGTATTCCCCTTTTATCCCAGCGGTCAGGTTATTGTCCCATCGGTCAATTATTGATCTTTCCGGAAAGTTTGTCAAATGTGGACGAAAGTGAGGGCAAGAAATGAGACTGACCAGGATCAGCGAGATCCGAAAACGTGAACTCAGACGGGCGGCGTTCGAGGTTCTGCAGCGCGAAGGCATGGCGGGGGCAACACTGGAGAAGGTTGCCGCCCAAGCAGGCGCATCGAAGGGCATCGTGCTTCACTACTTCGCGAACAAGCAGGAACTGTTCGAGCATGCGATGCGCGAGGCGAACGCCGCCCTGAAGGATGCCGTGGTGGCGCGCTTGAACCGGGCCGCCACCCCCCTTGAACGATTGGAAGCAATCATCGAAGGTAACTTCGAGGAACGCTTCTTTCAGCCGTCCATCTGCCATGCCTGGCTATCGCTCTGCGCCGAGGTGCCGCGCGACCCGCAGCTGGCGCGAATCCAAAAAGTCATTCATGCGCGGATGCGATCGAATCTCATGTCGGCGCTGATACACCTCCTGCCGGAGGACCAATGCGAGGCCGTCGCTCTTGGCGTCACAGCGCTAATCGACGGGCTTTGGCTGCGACTGGGCCTGCAGTCGGCGGGCCTGACGCGCGAAGATGCACTTCGCCAGATGCGCGACTATCTCTCTCATCGGCTGCCCGCCGGCATACAGGGATCAGTCGGCAACCCCTAAGCCTGCACGAGAAGGCAGTATGAGGCAGTGCGAAGAATCGACGCAAAGCAGCCATCGGGTCTGACACGTCTCATTGCCCGCTCGTTGCTAACTGGTCAGCGCACGGTGCTTTCTAGTGTTCCCTAACAAGCTGCTCGGGCTCATGCCAAGCGTCCTGCGGAACATGTAGGTGAAGGCGCTTGATGACTCGTAACCCAGGTCTAGGGCCACTGAACTGATCTTCGCGCCGGCAGCAATCTGCGATATGGCGTGAAGGAGGCGCGCATGCCTCAACCACCGCGCGGGCGGCATGCCGGTTTCGGCGATGAACAATCGTTCGGCGGTCTTGCGGCTGGCAGCAGCATTGGCAAGCCACGTTTCGACCGAACTGGCCAGGCCGGGATTGTTCAAGGCCTCCTGGGCAATGCCACGAATTCGCTTGTCCAGCGGCATAATGATCGAGAGCGGTAAGTCGCTGGCAGCGAGAATCTCATGACGAAGCAGATCGTGAAGCGCCTCGGTGTGGCATTCCGTCCGGCTGGGTACAAGCTCCGGCATTGTGGCGAGCATCAAGGCGTTCAGAAGTGGCGTCATTTTCACGATCCGGCTTTGCGCGCCGAGCTTGCTCGCCTCTTGTCGATTCACATCGACATAGAGCATCTCGTTGGCCGAAACGTACCGTATCCAATGCTCGGCGTCCGGTGGAATCCAGATCGCCATCGCGGGGCTAAGCAAAAGCACGCGGTTCGGAGTGCCGACATACATCGATCCGTATGACGCCGAGATAAGTTGCCCGAAGTCATGGTTGTGCCAACCATGGTTTTCACCGGGCTCCTGGCTGTTTATTTCACCCAGGTATCGAGGTCGTGCCACTGCGGATAGTTGCGGTGAAACGCGTTCCGAATCGGTCATCGGTTTTGACGCTTTCTCGATGCATGTTAGCTTTCCGTCGACAGGCAGACATAGCGAAATCCGCTAATAATTTCCAGATACGCCGTCACCAGCCCGGTGCATCTGCAGGAGAGCTTGTCGCCATGAAACGGACCGCCTTTCTGACCTGGTTCACCGTCGGCCATCTCGCTAACGATTGGCCCATTGCCTCGCTGTGGCTGGTTGTTCCGACTGTCGGTCTGGCCATGGGTCTCTCTCCGACCGAGGTTGGCCTGCTATTCACGATCGTCAACATCGGCGGCGCGCTTGGCTATCTGCCGGCAGGGATCCTTACTGACTACGCCTCAAACCGGGGGCGCTTGCTCCTCGTCACCTTTTGGTGGGTCGCCGTCGGGTATGCGTTGGCCGCCATGGCTCGGGGTTATTGGGATCTGGCAATTCTGCTTGCCGTGGCCGGAATGGGCAATGCAGCGTGGCATCCGATTGCTGCCGGCGTGTTGGCTCACGAGAGCAAAGATGGGCGTGCGCAGGCTCTCGGAGTTCATGCGATTGGCGGTTCGGTGGCCGAAGTGCTGGCACCTCTCTCTGCCGGTATCCTGTTTCTGTATTTCGACTGGCGGGCTGCGCTTGCGATTTCGGCGCTGCCGACGCTGGTCTTGGGAGTCTGCTTCTTGCCCGTCGCTCGCGCAATCCCGCGCGTCGAGCGGAAGGGCATACGCCAGCAGGATATCCTGGACTTCCTGAATACATGGCGTCAGGGCAACGGCCTGCGTGTCGTACTGATGATATGCCTGTACAACATGGCGTCGATGGCGCTGCTCGGCATGATTCCATTCTACCTCGTGGCGGCACACAGCTTTACAGCGGCGGCCGCGGGCTTCACTTTCTCCGCATTGCTGGTTGTAGGCGCACTAGCGCAGCCATGGGCGGGTAAGGTCTCCGACACCGTGGGGCGCAGGCCGGTCCTGATCGTTGGCAACCTAACGGCAGGGCTCGCCAGCGCTGCGCTTGTCTTTCAGCCGTCACTCTGGATCATGCTGGCAGCAATGGCAGTCGCCGTCGCCGCGCTGGATTCGATCCGAGCGGCCGTCCTCGCGGCGGCGATCGACGTCACGGGCCGCCGCGAAGGCACGACAGTCGGTCTAGCCTTCGTGCTTATGGACGGCATCGGCGCGCTCGGCTCCGTGCTCGCCGGCATAGCGGCTGCTTTCTCGTGGCTACATATGTTCGGCCTTGCCGCCCTTTTTTCGCTCGGCGCGACGGCACTGACTTTCGTGATTGCCTTCAGACGCCCTGAGCAGGACTCCAGTGCTCACGCCGACTATCTCTCTCATCGGCTGCCCGCCGCCACCGGACTAGGATCAGTCACCGACCGCTAAGCCTGCACGAGAAGGCGGAATGAAGGTTCGGGGGCAGCGAACGATCGTCCAAGACGATCGAGAGCGCAATGTGTACGGCCGGAGTATGGCCTTCGCGGAGTTAGCCGAGCCCATTTGCTAACGATAGCGGGCATCCAGGTTGACCAGCCGTTCGAAACTTCAAGCCGCAAGTGGCGGAGAACATTTCAGCGACCGCCGACGAAGCCAAATAGGGCCGCGACACCTGGATGGGGACGTGTAAGATCGACCCGGTGCGGAAGTTCGTCTGATAACTGCCGAAACTCTCACTTTCGGCCCAGCGGAAGTGCATTTGATCCGATTGTACTCTAACTGACAGCGGCTTTTGGTCGTTTGCCTGACGAATGTCAGTGCGGCCTTCAGCGTCGGAGGCTGCCGGCAGCGGCGAGCATCTCCGCCGCGTTTGGAAAAATGGAGAGGCTGTTCGGCCCGTCGCGCGCTTCAATATGCACCCAGCGAACGATGCCGTCGGCGTCGATGAGGAAGTGCCCGACAAGCTGTGTGGCGTGGCTTACCACGATGGCATGATCAACTTCATTAAGCTCGAAGCCGTCCTGGGCGTTGAGTACGGTATTGGCGGCCATTGGATGTAGCGCTTCCGGCAATTCGCCCGTGGGGTTAATGCGAGCGGCCTCGAATTGCTCCATGCTTACCCGATAGGGCCATACAGGCTGCTCGCGACTGCCCTCGGGTTGGAACTCGGCGCGCGGCACGCCAAAGGCCCGGTGTGTGGAGCAATCCTGGTCACATAGGAGCACGGCCGGCGTCGGCCGGTGCCGGAAATATATGCGGGCGCGCTCCACCGGCGTGTTGATCACGACAACAGTTTCCACCCCCGCGGCGCGCAGGGCAGGCTGCAAGCCACCGAGCTGTCCCACCTGGCGTCGGCAGAACGGGCAGTGTAACCCGCGGACGAAGGCGATCAGAAACGGGTGACCGTGGAGGCTGGCGAGAGAAACCGTTCCTTCTTGATTTGCCGACGGAAGCGTGAAGGCGGGCGCGTATTCCCCTGGTTGCAGCGGGCGAATCTGGTCTCCCATGGCATCTGTCCTTTGATAGGCGTTCAGGTGAATGCTGGGCTTGATCCAAGTCCAACACCTATCACGCCACGGCACCACTCGCTATGGTCACGGTGCAAATCAGCTTTGGGTGCGAACCTTCAGAAGTCTTGCGACGGCGGCAACGTCCCTTTTGGCACACCCTGCTCACTCCGAATCCGTCTCAAGCAGACCGATTCTGCGGACTGCCGCGCAACGCCGTGGATCGCGCTTTCGACATGTTCGGGATGTCTTTGTTGGCTGATGCGCCTACCCATGGCAGACGCGGGCAGCGTGCCGTGGAACTGCACTTGATGTCGATTGGAAGAAAGTAGCCATACCGGTTCACCCACTGTTCTTCGCCCATTGTAAGTATGGGTTACCTGCGTTCAGTGTGTGTTCGTAATACGTCGGAATACTTGTCGTGCAAATTGAGCGCTGCCGTCCACCGCCGTTCTCCATGAGCATCACCTCGGCAGGCATGCCAGGGAAATTCGACAATCGTATCCGGAAAGGCTCGTTCCATCAGGTCTAACTTTGTCAGGACCTGGCGCGGGCCTCCAGCAAGCGCCTTCCTCGGTCCATGATTAAAAGCTAAAATGCTCGAGGCGCGGAGAGACCGATGACGAAGGGGCGTATCGAACGGCGACTTGCAGTCATTATGGCTACGGATATCGTCGGCTCGTCGCGCCTGATGGAAGCCGACGAGGGCCGTACCCTTGAAGCAATAAAGCGACTGCACGCTTGCATATTCTGTCCAATTATCGACGCACACGGCGGCCGTATCGCGAAGCTCATGGAGGATGGAGCGCTGGTCGCGTTCAACTCGGCAATCGACGCTGTGGAATGCGCGATATCGCTGCAAAAAGAACTGGCGCACGATCAGAAGGAGCTCCCGTCTGACGAGCGCATTGTCCTTCGTATCGGCATCAATCTCGCCGATGTCGTGATCGAAGGAGACGACCTGCTGGGGGACGGTGTCAACGTCGCTGCCCGGCTTGAGGCATCGGCCGAGCCGGGAGGAATATGCATCGCCGATGTCGTACATCGCCAGCTTGGCGGAAAGTGCCGGACGGCTTTTTTCGACGGCGGCGAGATTTTGCTCAAGAACATCGCCAAACCCGCTCACGTCTGGCGTTGGAAGAAAGCGCCAGTGGCCGCCCCGTCGGCATCCTTTGTACCTGCGCGAACCTCGATCGCCGTGTTGCCGTTCGAAAATCTCTGCAGCTCGCCGGACCAGAGCTTTTTCAGCGATGGCATCACCGAAGACATCATCGGCGGCCTCGCACGATTTCGCTCGCTTTCCGTCATCGCCGCCAACTCGTCCTTCCGTTTTCGTGGCAAGAATACGCCGCTGAGGGAGATCGGCAGAAAGCTGGGCGTCACGTATCTCGTCGAGGGCAGCATTCGCCGTTCGGGTGAACGGATACGCATTACTGCGCAATTGATCGAGGGGGCCAGCGGAACGCACCTGTGGTCGGAGCATTACGACCGCGATGTGACCGACATCTTCGCGGTTCAGGACGATGTGCGGATGATCGTCTCGACCCTCATCGGCCATATCGAGAGCGCCGATCTTCGCCAGGTCATGCGCAAGCCGACCACCAGCCTTGCAGCTTACGAATTCTACCTGCGCGGGCTTGTGCATATGCGCGGCTACGGCGCCGACGACAATCGGCAGGCCCGGGAGATGTTCTTGGCCGCAGTCGAGCGCGATCCGCAGTTCGCGCTGGCACGCGCCCACTTGGCCCTCGCCACGATTGCGCTCAATGGCTACGCCAACGCGCCCTCACCTATCCTCGACGAGGCGCTCGCCCTTGCGCGGCAGGCGGTCGCGCTCGATGAAGGGGAAAGCGGCTGCCAGCGCTTGCTCGCGCTCATTCATGTCAACCGCAGGGAGTTCGAACTGGCGGAAAGACATTATCGCCGTGCTCATCAGCTCAATCCGAATGATACAAACACGTTGGTTCAGATGGGCGGCCTGCTTGCTCGTCGCGGCAAGCTGCAAGAGGCCATGGAATGGATCGACGAGGGTTACCGCTTGAACCCGTTTCCGCCATGGTACAGCGCGGCGCTTGGCAATGCGCTATATATCCTTGGCCGCTACGAGGACGCTGCGGCGGCGCTCAAGGAACTCCCCAATCCCGGCCCGTTTACCTGCGCTCGCCTGGTCGCCTGCTACGCGCAGGCCGGCAACACGAATGCGACCGAGACCGCGAAGGCGCAACTACTCCAAATATGCCCCGATTTTTCGACAGAGGATTTCATCAGGCGAGGCTTGCTGCTGGAGCGGCCGGAGCAATTGGAACTGTTCCGGCAAGGCCTGCTGAAGGCGGGATTACCGGCGTGAAGCCGTGCTGGGCGACGTAGCAACGGAGTTTTGCAAATCCGCCACTGCGGTCTGCGAAACGAGTTTTACCGGCACCTGTCCAAAAAAGTCTTGCGCGCAAGAGAAGTCGGAGCTCGAGAGCACAAATACGGGGCTGAACTGAACTGCGAGAACGTGAGGAAGCTGCCCCCATGGTGCATCCTTCCATTCCTGGGAAAACAAACGAGCCATCAAATGCCGCGACCAGACACCTAGGCCTAACCATAAGCACGACCTAATGCTCGTCACCGCTGGTCAGATAGGGTATGCTCTTCGTTCTGCGAAAGTTGATTGCCTGATTGCTAGCATGCCGATCGAGGAACGTTGGGAGTTCCTCGCTAAAACTCGTCGCTGGAAAGCTTGGGGGGCGGACATGGCGGTCTCGGGCCTCAGCTTGAGACGTCAAGTAAATCTGCTGAAGCGCGAGCTCGCCGAGGCCAACGAAAGGCAGGCCGCGACGGGCGAGATTCTGCGTGTGATCTCAACTTCGCCCGAGGACGTGCAGCCGGTGTTCGACGCGATAGCGGAGAGCGCAGCAAGGCTATGCGCGGCAGAATTCTGCTTCGTATTTCAGTTTGACGGAGAGCTTTTGCACCCGGTTGCTTATCACGGCATTTCGCGTGAAGGAATCGAAGCGGTTCGTGCCAAGTTTCCGCAGCAACCAAATAGAGGCAATGTCACGGGCCGAGCCTTTATCAGCGGCGTCGTCGAGCAGATCTCCGACGTTTTTGCCGACCCTGATTATAAGATGCTCCCTCTCGCCAAGATCGTGGCTTACCGCAGTGCCATTGGCGTGCCGCTCTTGCGCAACGGACGCCCGATCGGATCGATCGCCGTCACTCGAAGCGTAGCCGGATCCTTTCCCGAGCGGCAGGTCGAGCTCCTGCGAACATTCGCCGATCAGGCGGTGATCGCCATCGAGAACGTCCGGCTGTTCGACGAGGCGAAGGCGCGTAACCGAGAGCTCACCGAGGCGCTCGAGCAGCAGACTTCAACGAGCGAAATCCTGCGCGTCATCTCGACTTCGCCCACGGACGTGCAGCCGGTGTTCGACGCGATCGCGCTCAGCGCCGCCCGACTTTGCGGCGCACAGTTCTGTCACGTATTCCGCTATGATGGCGAACTGCTGCACTTTGTGGCGTATCATAGGCTGGAGGCGGAAGGCGTCGAAGCCGTGCGCGCAATGTTTCCGGCCCCACCCGATCGAGGCAGTGCCGCCGGACGTTCAATCCTTAGCCGATCTGTAGAGCAGATACCCGATCGCGTCGTCGATTCCGAGTATCGAGCTCACCGGACGCTGAGTGCCCAAGGGGCGAGCTACCGCAGCTTGGTGGCGGTGCCAATCTCGCGCGAAGGAAATCCGATTGGAAGTATTGTGGTGGCGCGGACGCTACCGGGAGTATTCCCAGATCGCCAAGTCGAGCTCCTCAAGACCTTCGCGGAACAGGCCGCCATAGCGATCGAGAATGTTCGGCTGTTCACCGATTTGGAGAAACGGAATCTCGAGCTCAAGGAATCGCTACAGCAGCAGACTGCAACAGCGGATGTCCTCAAGGTCATCAGCCGGTCAGCCTTCGATCTCCAGGCCGTTCTCGACACGCTTGTCGAATCGGCCGTGCGGCTTTGCGAGGCTTACGATGCGGCTATTTTCCTGAAGGATGGAGAGACACTCTATCTGAGGGCGCATCATGGGCCGATACCGATCGATTTCGCTGCTTGGCCGGTATCACGACACTGGGTGACCGGGCGGGCGGTGCTGGACTGCAAGCCGCTTCATGTGCCCGACCTGACGACTGAGCCCGACGAATATCCGGACGGCCACAATATGGCGGTAAGGATGGGGCATCGCACCATTCTGGCAGCCCCGCTGCTGCGGCAACAGGAAGCAATTGGTGGCCTTGTCATCCGCCGGACTGAAGTCAAGCCATTCACCGAAAAACAGATCGATCTTCTCCAGACCTTTGCTGACCAAGCGGTCATAGCGATTGAAAACGTCCGGTTGTTCGACGAGGTGAAGGCACGGACCGCTGATCTAGCCGAGGCGCTGGAGCAGCAGACTGCTACGGCCGAGGTACTGAAGGTCATCAGCCGTTCCGCATTCGATCTGCAGGGGGTTCTGGATGCTCTGGTGTCCTCTGCTGCCCGTCTTTGCGACGCGGACATGGCGACGATGACCCGGCCGATGGGTGACGCGCACTTTCCGGTCGCCAGCTATGGTTGGTCGCAGGAATTCGGTCAATATCTTCGCGCACTTCCGCTGGAGCCTGGGCGAGGCAGCATAGTTGGGCGGACGCTGCTTGAAGTCCGGCCGGTTCAGGTCGCCGATGTTCTCGATGACCCGGAATACGAGATGCTCGAGGGGCAAAGACTTGGCGGTTTTCGCACGGTGCTCGGGGTGCCGCTCTTGCGTGAAGGAAGCCCGATCGGCGTCCTCGCGTTGACCCGCTCGACCATGCGGCCATTCACCGAGAAGCAGATCGAGTTAGCATCGACCTTCGCCGACCAGGCGGTGATCGCAATCGAAAATGTTCGGCTCTTTCAGGAGGTGCAAGAGAGAACCGAGGAGCTGTCGCGCTCGCTCAAGGATCTGAGGACTGCGCAGGCCAGATTGATCCAGACGGAGAAACTCGCCTCGCTCGGACAGCTTACCGCCGGGATCGCCCACGAAATCAAAAATCCGCTGAACTTCGTCAACAATTTTTCGGCGATCTCAGTTGAACTGCTCGCGGACCTGCAGCATGCGCTCAACGGCGCAGTGACCGAGGGCCCGGTGCGTAAGGAGATTGACGAGCTCGCCGCGATGCTCAGGAGCAATCTCGAAAAGATTATTCAGCATGGCATGCGTGCTGATTCGATCGTCAAGAACATGCTCCTGCATTCGCGGCAGGGAACGGGTGAGCATCGCCTGGCCGATATCAACGCTCTCGTGGAAGAGAGCCTCAACCTCGCCTATCATGGCGCCCGCGCCGAAAAGCAGGGCTTCAATATAACGCTGCGCAAATCCTTCGATCCGGCCGCTGGCGAAGTTGACCTTTACCCCCAAGAAATCACACGCGTCCTTCTCAATCTCATCTCGAACGGATTTTACGCAACGAGCCGCCGCGCGGCTTGCGAGACCGGTGGCGGTTACGAGCCGACGCTGGCGGCGATCACCCGCAACCTCGGCGACAGTGTGGAGATCATTATCCGCGACAATGGCCCCGGCATTCCGGCCGATGTGAGGGAGAGGATGTTCAATCCGTTTTTCACGACCAAGCCTGCTGGCGAGGGGACAGGACTCGGACTGTCCCTCAGCCACGATATTATTGTCAAACAGCACGGCGGTTCGATCGAAGTGGAAACAGAAAGTGGTCGATACACAGAGTTTCGCATCCAATTGCCCCGGATTGCCGCCGCCACCCCAACTTCGGAGGGCGGTTCATGAGCCTTCTCATCTTGGTAGTCGACGACGAACCAGACATTGAGCAACTGTTTCGCCAGCAGTTCCGTCGTGATTTGCGCAGCGGTCGCTTTCAGATGGAGTTTGCGCACTCAGCTCCAACTGCCCTCGAGCGGATCGCCGATGCGAGGGACGTCACACTCATTCTCATCCTGTCGGATATTAATATGCCGGGCATGAGCGGACTCGAGCTGTTGCCGAAGGCACGCAGGATTCGGCCAGACGTTCCGGTGATCATGATCACTGCCTATGGCGATCCGCAGACGAGACAAGAAGCCCTGGACGGCGGCGCCGAAGCACTGTTGACAAAGCCGATCGACTTCACGGCTCTTAAAGAAGAAATCGACACGCGCATTGGGCGCTTCACATGAGCATCAGCATACTCGTTGTGGACGATGAACCGGATTTGGAGATCCTGCTCATCCAGAAGTTCCGGCGACAGATCCGCGACGGCGCTTTGCGTTTTCTTTTTGCCCGCGACGGCGTTGAGGCGTTGACGATATTGGCTGATCACGAAGACGTTGATGTGGTGCTGAGCGACATCAACATGCCACGAATGGACGGCCTGTCGCTATTGTCGAAGCTTCGGGAAAGGGGCGAGAGCCTCTCCACGATCATCGTGTCCGCCTACAGTGACATGGCAAACATCCGGACGGCGATGAACCGCGGCGCCTACGACTTCGTCACCAAGCCGATTGATTTTTCCGATTTGGAAGCGACAATTGCAAAGACGATCCACCACGTGGAAGCTATGCGCGAGGTGCAGCGCCGGCAAGCGGCGGCCGAGCAGGCCCGTGCGTCTCTTTCGCGTTACTTCTCCCCCAACCTCGCCGATCGTCTGGCAAGCAGTGCCGGCGCCCTCGAGCTCGGTGGCGCGCGAAGACAGGTGGCTTCACTCTTTACCGACTTGACCGGCTTCACCACGCTAGCGGAGGCGATTGAACCAAACGTGCTTGGACCGCTTCTCAATGACTACATTGTGGGCATGACCGACATCGTGTTTGCCCATGAGGGAACTGTGGCAAAGATAATCGGCGACGCACTCCATGTTCTTTTCGGAGCTCCGACCGATCAACCGGACCATGCCAGGCGCGCCATCGCTTGTTCGCTCGAACTCGACGCCTTCGCGTGCTCCTTCCGCGAACACTGGAGAGAAACAGGAATAGAGGTCGGCCACACCCGGATTGGCGCGCATGTCGGAAGCGCCGTCGTCGGCAATTTCGGCGGAGGAAGATTTTTTGACTACAGCGCTTACGGGGATACCATCAATATTGCCGCTCGCTTGCAAGCGGCCAACAAGACGTTGGGCTCTCGAGTTTGCGTGAGCGGCGCGATCGCCGCCATGGCGCAGGACTTCTGCGGCCGCCCAGTGGGTGATCTCCTGCTTAGGGGCCGGAGTGAGCCGATCCGCGCTTTCGAGCCGCTTAATCCCGAAAAATGTGCAAGCGGAGAAACACAGGCGTACTTGAGGGCTTTCGAAGAGCTGCAGGCCGGCGATTGCCATGCAGTTGCTTCGTTCGCCGCCTTGGTTGGCCGTGACCCGGAGGACCGGCTTGCCAGCTTTCACCTGAAGCGACTGCTAAACGGAGACGCGAGCACAGTGATCACGCTGTGATATTCCGAGGGCCAGCGACCGATAGTCATTCACGATCGGGGGGAGCATGAGCGGGATCCTTGATGCCATTGTAGTAGGCGCCGGCTCAGCGGGCCTCGGCGTGAGCTACTTCCTAACAAAGCAAGTCCGCGATCATCTGGTACTTGAACGGGATCGCATCGGCGAGACATGGCGCACGCAGCGGTGGGACTCGTTTCGGCTGAATTCGCCAAGAATACGCTCCTTACTTCCCGGCGATTCCTTTGATGGGCCGGATCCTTGGGGTGCGAGTACGCAACATGAGTTCGTTGCCTATCTCGAGAGCTACGCCCAGCGGCACGGCGTGCCGGTGAGAACCGAGACGCCAGTCCAGGAGTTGACGAGAGACAACGGGCTCTATCTCGTGGCGACGCTCCACGGTACACTCAGGGCGCGCAATGTTGTGATCGCGACTGGCAATCTCAATTGTCCGGCACGGCCGTCCTGGTCGGCTGACTTGCCACCATCGGTTCGCCAACTGGATTCCTCTACATACCGCAATGCGGCCGAACTCGACGACGGTGCGGTGCTGGTGGTCGGCAGCGGCCAATCGGGCGGACAGATCGCCGAGGATCTGGTGCTCGCCGGGCGCTCGGTCTTCTTGGCGACCAGCCGCGCCGGCCGCTTGGTCCGCCGATACCGCGGCGGCGATATCTTCCATTGGCTGACTCTGTCGGGCTTTCTGGACGTGCCGCGCGAAGAACTCGTCCTGCCTTCGGGAAAGCTGCCGCCGCGGACCCTGCTTGGTGCTACTCATACCATCAGCTTGCAATCGCTTAGCGCTCAGGGCGTCGTGTTACTCGGTCGCTTCGTCGGCATCGACAACGGCGCTCTGTTGTTCGGCGATGAAGTTGACGAGCACATTCGATTTGCCGACGAGAGCTCCGCGGACGCCAAGCACTATCTTGATCGGTATATCGCACGTGCAGGTCTCGAAGCGCCGGCAGCCGACACTGATCCTGCTGAGACGGCTGCGGCAAAACTATGTCATCCACAACTCCGCTCAATCGACGCCGCGACGGGTGGCATCCGGTCTGTGATTTGGTGTACCGGCTTTAAAGGCGCCTTCCGTTGGATCAAAATCTCCGGGACCCTCGATGCGGATGGACAGCCCGTTCACACGGATGGGCTTGGGGCGGTTCCAGGACTCTACTTTGCCGGCCTCGATTTCGCATCGACACGCAAGTCAGGCACCATTCCGGGAATTGCCGAAGAGGCGGCCCGTTTAGTGAATCAACTCGTCAAAAGCAACCACTCAACATAGATCACATACGGCGGTTCGGGCAATTCAGCCCGGTCTTCGGATTTTTGGCCGCCGGCATGATGCTTGGCCCGCTTGGCCTCGGAGCAGTCGCGCGGGACCTGCCATGGATCTCGCCCATATCCATAACGGATTTCGAGCAGATCACCCATCTGGCTGAGTTCGGCGTGGCATTCCTGCTCTTCATGATCGCGCTGGAACTGTCATGGCCGCCTGAGGCTCATGCGCAGACTCGTCTTTGGCTTAGGGGGATTGCAGGTTCGCGGAATGGCTGCAGGGCAGCGCGAAGAGCCCGCGCCAATCATTCCCGCACGCTCGAAAGCGGAGATCTATAGCGGCCGCGTAGCAAACGCGCCCCGTGCCCGACGTGCCATGCTTGCTCCCCTTACGATAAGGAGACGGGGCGAATGAACCGCCCCGGTCTCATCGTAGCAACAGCGCCCGAGTGCGAATTCAGGCGCGCTTGAGGGCGGGCTCCAGCCCAACGGCGGCGGCTAACCCGCCGATATCCTTGATCTCGGTGTATTCGTAATAGGGATTGGCCGGCTCATGGCCGCGGTTGACCCAGACCTTGCTCTTGATGCCCAGGTCATAGGCAGTCATCAGGTCGTAGCGGAAGGATGAGGACACATGAGTAATGTCTTCGGGCCCGCAGCCGAGCTTGTCGAGCATGTATTCGAAACCCTTCATCAGAGGTTTGTATGCCCCGACTTCTTCTGCCGTGATCACCATATGGATGGGCGCGCCCAGCTTTTCCACGTTCGACATGATCAGGCTGTTCATGGAGTTCGACAGGATGACCAGCGGAATTTCCTTGGCCACCCTGGACAGGCCAGCCGGGACGTCCGGGTGCGGACCCCAGGTTGGCACTTCGTCATAGATGCGTTGCGCGTCTTCGGGTTTGAAAGGGACGCCGATGCGTTTGCAGCTGCGTTCGATGGAATTGTGCACCACTTCGAGGAAAGGTTTCCATGGCCCTAGCACCTCGTCAAGGCGATAGCCTCTAAAAGCCTCGACGAAGCTGGCCATCGCTTCTGGGGAGAGACGCTCGGCGTAGACGCGTCGCGCAGCGCCGGACATATCGAAATTGGTGAGCGTGCCGTAGCAGTCGAAGGTGACGTACTTCGGTCGAAATTGAGTCATGGCGTATATCCTATCCAGTTTTCTCGGCACAGTGTGCCTATCCAAGGTCATCGTAACTGCATTCCGGCCAGTGCGAGCACACTGGCATAACTTTTCGACGATGGCAACAGATTGTCCAACAATTTTTCGATGTCGGTCGTTCTGGCACTTGCCGGCAGCTTGCGTGCGCTGCATCCAAGCACCAACAAATTGCGCGAATACATAGCTGAAGATGCCCAGCATTTTTCCAATTTCCGCGGGGTTTTCCTCGACGTATCCCTGCGCTGCCGTCAATCGCCATTGGCAGAAAGACATCGACCCCGCCGCAATAAATCTCAATTCGGAAAAATAAATTGTTGTACAAAAATTGGAATATGAAATACTGAGACCATCGAGCTGCCACTCCCGATGGCAGGATCTGGGTGAGTTTGAAGATGGATCACAGGCATCAGTATGGGCCAGCCCGCGTCCCTGAGCTTTCCGAGCCGTGCCATCCCGTGGGCGCTGCGGAAGCCGAAGAAGTCGCCGAACGACTATATGGCGCGCGTGGCTCGGCCACGCGCTTTGAAACCGAGAAAGACGACACGTTCCTCCTCGACTGTGCGGCCAGCGGGAAGTTCGTGCTGAAGATCGCTCATCCTTCCGAGCGGATGGAGGAGCTCGATTTCCAGGTCGCGCTGATGCGTCATCTCGAGCAGCGGGCCCCTGATCTGCCCATCCCCCGTGCACTTCGCGACCTCGATGGCGCGGATCTGCCCATCGTCACTACCAGTGCCGGCGAGCGGCGAGTGGTGCGGCTCATTACCTTCCTCCCCGGCACTCCGCTCGACCGGACAACTTCCACAGCCCCACGGCGCGAACGGATCGGCGAAATCCTGGCAAAGCTGCGTCATTCTATGGCCGATTTCTCGCATCCCGCTGACGGCCGGGCGGTTGCATGGGACGTCACCCATCTGCTCGATCTCACCGATCTTTTGAGCTTTATCCCCGCGGGCGGCAAGCGGGCCTGGACCATCCGCGCGCTCGAGCGGTTTGCCGAAGTCAAGCCGAGCCTCGACCGGTGCCGGCGGCAGGTGCTCCACAACGACTTCAATACGTCGAACCTGGTCGTCGATCACGCCAGCCCGCAGTTCCTGACCGGCGTCATAGACTTCGGCGATGCGGTCCGTACCGCCATCGCCGTCGATGTCTCCACGGCGTTGATGAATCAGATGCCAAAAACGTTCGACCATGGGAGCCGGCGTGACCTGTTCGACGAACCGCGCGACGTTCTGCGCGGCTATCTCCGCCACGCCGAACTGACGGACGAGGAACTCCGGCTCATCCCCTTCCTGTCGATGGGCCGTCTTGCGGTCCGTGCGCTGTTGACGTGCTGGCGCGCCGAAATCTTCCCGGAGAATAGCCGCTATATCCTGCGCAACACTGAAGCCGGCTGGGCCCACCTCGAGTGGTTCCACTCGATTTCGACCGCACAGATTTCCGATCTTCTGACACGATAGGAACCGTAATGTCCAAGCAAGCGACTACCCTGCCCAAGGGCTTCCGTGGCGACATGCCAAATGGCTTCAACCCTCAGGACACGTCTCATCTCACAAGTGAAGATCTGGCGCATATCGCCAGGCGGCAAAGGCTGCTCGGGCCCGCTTATCGGCTCTTCTACAAGTCGCCGGTTGAGATCTCCCGCGCCAAGGGCGTCTTCCTCTATGACAGGCACGGCAACGAATATCTCGACGCCTACAACAACGTTGTATCGCTGGGTCACTCTCATCCGCGTGTCGTCGAGGCGATCCAGAAGCAGCTCGAGTTGCTCTGTACCCACACGCGTTACATGCAGGAGCCCCTGCTGGACTATGCCGAAGCGCTGATCAATACGTTTGGTGGCGAACTCGGCCGGACCGGATGCGCGATGTTCACATGCACCGGCTCGGAAGCCAACGATCTCGCCTTGCGTATCGCGCGTTACCACACACGCAAGACCGGCGTCATCGTCACGGCCGAAGCCTATCACGGCAACAGCGGCGCGGTGGCGGCAATCTCGCCGTCGCTCGGCAAGAAGTCGGCCCTGGATCCCTATCTTCGCACCGTCGCCGCGCCGGATTCCTACCGCCTGCCAGTAGAGGAAATCGGCCGGCGGATGGCGGAGGATGTCACGCGGCAGATCGCCGACATGGAGCGGCATGGCGGCGGCCTGGCGGCCTTCATCGCCGACTCCGTCTTCTCGTCCGATGGTCTCTACGTCGATCCGACGGACGTATTGGCTCCGGTGGCGGAAGTGGTGCGCAAGGCAGGCGGCCTGTTCATCGCCGACGAGGTGCAGTCCGGATTCGGACGGACCGGCAGCCAGTTTTGGGGTCACTCCCGTCACAAGGTCGATCCGGATATCGTGACCATGGGCAAGCCCATGGGCAACGGCTATCCCGTTGCCGGCGTGGTCCTGCGGCCCGAACTCGTCGCCGAGTTCGGATCCAGCATGCGCTACTTCAACACGTTTGGCGGCAACTCCGTTGCTATCGCCGCTGCAAGGGCCGTGCTCGACACGATCCTCGAAGAGCGCCTGATGGACAACGCCGCCAAGGTCGGCGGCGAATTCCTCGACGGCCTCCGGGACCTACAGAAGAAATATGAATTCGTCGGCGATGTTCGCGGGGCCGGCCTCTATTTCGGCGTCGAACTCGTCAAGGATCGAGACCGGAAAACACCGGACATGGACCGTGCGCTTGCAGCCGTCAATGCCTTGCGCGACCGGCGCATCCTCATTTCCGCGACGGGAGCGGACGCGCATATTTTGAAGATCAGACCCCCGCTCATCTTCACATCGGCCAATGCGGCACGTCTGCTCGAGGGCGTCGACGAGGCGCTTCGGTCCGTGCAGATCTAGGACCGCCACCATGGGCGGCACAATATCATCTCCCTTGCCCTACGCCGCCGCATATGGCGTAGGTATGCAAATATCAACGAGCGAAGCCAAAGCCATGCCGACGCTGCACGCCAGGAATCAAGCCGAAGATCTTGAGATGAATGTCGAGCCCTTGCCCGCTAGCGCAGTGGAAACCCTGACACACGCCTTGCGACGGCGCATCTTGTCGGGAGATTTCCAACCGGGCGAGTTCCTCCGCGACGTGAAGATGTGCGAGGAGCATTCGACCTCGCGGCACACATTCCGTACAGCAGCCCAGGTGCTCGTCACGCAGGGCCTGCTGCGTCAGATACCGAACAGAGGCTTTGTGGTGCCCGAATTCGGGCCCGACGATATCGTCGACATCACACGCGTGCGCGGCGCCATCGAAGGCGAGGCCATTCGTCTGATCGTGCTGACCGGGGTCATCCCACCTTTGGCGCTGGAGGCGGTCGAGGTGATGCACAGGTCGACTCTATCCTCCGACAGATCCCTGCTGGTTGCTGCGGACCGTGACTTCCACCGCGCTATCATTGCCGCTAGCGGCAGCGCTCGGCTGAAGCGAACCTATTCAGACCTCGAGGGCGAGATCGAGCTTCTCCTCGCACAGCGGCAGGATTTCTACGCCACTGCGGAAGAAATGGCGGAAGAACACGAGCGGCTCATCAACAGCTTGAGAAGCCGCCACTACGATACGGCGCGAGAGGCGTTCCAGGAGCACTGGGAAGATCTCCAGATCAAATTGCTCGATCAACGCTGACCAGCGCTCCCAGAATCTGCCAGGCGGCGCCGTGGATCCGGTGCCCCGGGTTCGACGTGGAGCAAGCACCATCTCGGGGGCTTCCTCCCCGGCTCCGCCAAAGCCTGCTTTTCGCCGGGGTCGCGGGGTCGACGCCAATCGCATGGTGCCGAAGGCGCCGGCCGCTGCCAGCCAGCTTAAGCGAATAACGCTACGGAGAAGTTTGATGCGTGAATACTCCATCGCAACCATAGCCGCCGACGGCATCGGACCTGAGGTGATTGCCGCCGGCCGAACGGTTCTTGCGAACCTGGAGAAGCGACTCGGCGACGTAAAGTTCACCGTCGAAAATTTCGACTGGGGATCTGACTACTACAAGAAGCATGGTGTGATGATGCCCTCGGATGGGCTGGAGCAGCTCAAGAAATTCGACGCTATCTATTTCGGCGCGGTCGGAGCACCGGATGTTCCGGACCATATCACCCTGTGGGGGCTCAGATTGCCGATCTGCCAGGGTTTCGACCAGTATGCCAATGTCCGGCCAACCAGGATCCTGCCCGGCATAACTCCCCCGCTGCGCAATTGCGGCCCCGGCGACCTCGACTGGGTGATTGTGCGTGAAAATTCCGAAGGCGAATATTCTGGCCATGGCGGCCGCGCCCACCGCGGCCTGCCCGAAGAGGTCGGCACCGAGGTCGCCATCTTCACCCGCGTCGGCGTCTCCCGCATCATGCGATACGCCTTCAGGTTGGCCCAATCCAGACCGCGCAAGTTGCTCACGGTCGTCACGAAATCGAATGCCCAGCGCCATGGCATGGTCATGTGGGACGAGATCGCCGCCGAGGTAGCGGAGGAATTCCCGGACGTGACATGGGACAAGATGCTGGTCGATGCCATGACGGTCCGGATGACGCTCAAACCGCAGAGCCTCGATACCATCGTGGCAACCAACCTGCACGCCGACATCCTCTCCGATCTTGCTGGCGCGCTTGCCGGTAGCCTGGGGGTTGCACCGACGGCGAACATCGATCCGGAGCGCCGCTTTCCCTCGATGTTCGAGCCGATCCATGGCTCCGCCTTCGACATTACGGGCAAAGGAATCGCTAACCCGGTTGCCGCCTTCTGGACGGCTGCCCAGATGCTCGACCATCTCGGCGAGCGGGAGGCTTCGGCCCGCCTCATGCGCGCTGTCGCGCGGGTGACCGGCGCGGGGATCCTTACCCCTGACGTGGGCGGTTCCGCCACTACCCGGGAGGTTACCGAGGCAGTCTGCGACGCGATCCACTCCTCTAACGTCTAGGGACACGTGGACGACTATGATCTCGGACGACCAGAAAGCAAGGAAGCCTTTGCGCCGGATCTTTGACGCTGCTTTCGACCGTGCCGACCCCGCGTTGGTCGTCCGCGGCACCGGCCCAACTCGACATCCGCGCCACCTCATCAGCGGGAGCTAGCCAATGAAACTTGATCGGATCGACGTCAAGATACTCAACGCATTGCAGAAGAATTGCCGAATGACGAACGTCGAGCTTTCGGAAATGGTCAATCTCTCGCCAAGCCCCTGTTTGATGCGAGTGAGAAAGCTGCAGGCGGAGGGCTATATCGAGGGCTATTCTGCGCGGATCAATACCGGAAAACTCGGCCAGACGTTGACCGTGTTCACCGAAATCACGCTGAAGAACCACCGTCAATTCGACTTCGCCAGATTTCTTGCTGCGATCGAGAAGGTCGATCAGGTCATCGAGTGCCATCTGGTCTCGGGAGGCTACGATTATCTCGTAAAATTCGTCACCGCCGGAATCGAAGAGTATCAGACGCTGATGGAGCGGCTCCTCGAGTCGGAGATCGGCATTGACAAGTACTTCAGCTTCGTCGTGCTGAAATCTCCCCTGGTCAAAGCGCATTTGCCGCTGGCAAGTCTGTTCCAGCAGTAACCTCGTAGCACACCTCGATGCAGCCGGTGTGGCGGCCGTCCTCCACCGATGAGCAGTTGGGATCTCGTGCCGGTGGATTGATGAGAGACGACGGTGCAGCGTTTGGAAAGGCTGTCCGGATCACCCTGCCACTCGCCGATATTTTCAAAGCTGGTCCTTAGGGCAGGACGCTTCCCAGGTCCGGGTGCGGGCAAGCACGAAGATGACGAGGGGTGTACGTCTCGATTGGAATCGACGCTTGCCTGTTGCGTATCATCGCATCCAAGGCACTATCATCTGAAATTGGGAGTAGGATCGGTCAGAGGGCGAAGTGCGCCTGCCGAGTGGCGCGCATCGGCTCTCTGGAGATGGATTCGGGCCTTTGCGCCTCGAATGAGTTTGAGAGCTGTCAATGACGTCAGGACCGGAAAACTACAAGGAGCTTCTGCTGTTTCTGGCGACGGCCGGCGTGATTGTTCCTTTGTTCGGGCGACTGAAATTGAGCCCCGTCTTCGGGTTCCTGGCCGCCGGCATGATGCTTGGCCCGTTTGGCCTCGGAGCAGTCGCGCGGGACCTGCCATGGCTCTCGCCCATATCCATAACGGATGTCGAGCAGATCACCCATCTGGCTGAGTTCGGCGTGGCATTCCTGCTCTTCATGATCGCGCTGGAACTGTCATGGAACCGCCTGAGGCTCATGCGCAGACTCGTCTTTGGCTTAGGGGGATTGCAGCTTCTCGCCTCGACAGCGGTGCTTGCGTCGATCGCGATCTTGATGGGTCAAACTCCGGCCTCAGCGGTGGTCCTCGGCAGTGCGCTGGCGATGTCTTCGACGGCGATCATTCTGCCGTCGCTTGTGGAGCGCAAGCTGCTGAATACCACGGTTGGCCGCGCGAGCTTCGCCGTGCTGCTCTTCCAGGACCTGGCCGTCGCGCCCTTGCTGTTCATGGTGACGATGTTGGCTGCGCGCGGAGGAACAGGGCTCGGCGCCGGTTTGCTGTACGCTCTGGCTCCCGCCGCGATCGCCTTGCTCGCACTGGCCGGGCTGGGGCGCCTCATTCTTCGTCCCCTGTTCAAGCTGGTTGCCGCAACGAAAAGCAATGAGCTGTTCGTCGCTACATGCCTTTTGGTGGTGATCGGCTCCGGCCTCGTTACAGCGGTCAGCGGCCAGTCCATGGCTCTCGGCGCGTTCATCGCGGGCCTGCTGCTGGCCGAAACCGAGTATCGACGGCAGATCGAGGTGACCATCCAGCCCTTTCAGGGTCTTCTGCTTGGCCTCTTCTTCGTCTCGGTGGGGGCCCGGCTGGACCTGTCGGAGATCATTGCCAACCCGGTCCTTACAGCGGGGATCGCGATCGGCTTCTTTGCCATCAAGGCTGTTGTGCTTTTCCTCATCACGCGGCTGATGGGCCTGCCCGGCCGCAGTGCCGGCGAATTGGCTGTCGTGCTAGGCCCCGGCGGGGAGTTCGCATTGATCCTCATCGGCGCCGCCGTGGCGGGCAATGTCGTCCCGGGCGAAGCCGGTGCAACTGCAATGGTTGCAGCCACTTTGACGATGGTTGGAATTCCGCTGCTGATTCGCCTGTTGGGCCGCGGCGGCACCTCCCGTCACGATGAAGCTGCTTTTGCCGCATTGACGCCCCAGCACGACGACGGTCTGGAGCGTGTGATCGTGGTCGGATATGGGCGCGTCGGCCAGTTGGTCGCCGAGATGCTCACGCGGCATGGACTGCAGTTCCTGGCGATCGATGCCGATCCGTCGCTGGTCGCCAAAGAGCGCGCCTGCGGTCATACGATCTTCTATGGTGACGCCACCCAGATCGAATTGCTTCGGCGTTGCGGAATCCAGAGCGCCCGTGCGCTCGTCGTGACCCTGGATGATGCCGACGCGGTCGAATCCATCGTCCGCGCTGCGCGATCGGAGCGGCCGAATCTTACTCTCGTTGTCCGTGCACGAGATGCGGTGCACGCGACTCAGCTGTACGAACTGAAGGTCACGGATGCAGTGCCGGAGACCATTGAAGCCAGCCTCCAGCTCTCGCAAGCCGTGCTCATCGATATCGGCATACCGATGGGCCGGGTGATTGCATCGATCCACGAGAAGAGGGACGAATTTCGCAAGATGCTGCAGCCCACGGATGGATCCGGCCGGGACCGGCATGCCATCCGCGCTCCGCGGGCGGAAAGCCACTAAGGTTAATTTAGGCGCCATCGCAATCAGCGGATGACCGCTCGCCGCTGAGCCCGCGGTCCGGGCAGAGAGGCGTTCTAGCTCCTCAAGAGCCCTTCCTCAATCGCGGCCTCCACCCGCCCACGCGCTGGCTCGGCGAGAATCTTGGCGATCAGCCGTTGGCAGCGTTCGGCCATGAAGTCGATGATCAGCCGCACCTTCGGATCCTGGAAGCGCTTGTGAGGATAGACCGCCGCGAGTTGGGCGCCGAGCGGCGGCGTTTCGTTGAGGATCGGCACGAGCGACCCTTCGCTGATATGGTTTTTCACCTCGAAGAGCGGCTTGTTGATGATGCCACGGCCATCGAGCGCCCATTCGGTAAGCACGTCGCCATCGTCGGAATCGTAGGGGCCGGCGACCTCGAACTTGCGCACGCCTATGGGGGTCTGCAGCGTCCAGTAATATTCCTTGGAACCCGGATAGCGTAGCAGCAGGCAATCGTGGCGATCCGTGATCAGCTCGTCCGGCGTCGCGGGCACGCCGCGTCTTTCGAGGTAGCGTGGCGATGCGCAGAGCACCCGCTCGCAATCCATGATGCCGCGCATGCGCAGGTTCGAATCCTCGAGTATGCCGAGCCGGAAGGCGACATCGACCCCCTCCGCCAGGATGTCGACATTGCGGTCGGAGAGGCGCAGCCTCACCTCGATATCCGGATACCTGTCATGGAACTCCGGGATGCCGGAGGCAATCAGGCGTCGGCCCATGCCGAGCGGCGCGGTAATCCGGAGCGCTCCCTTGGGATTGCGGGAAAGATCGGCGACGGCGCTTTCGGCCTCGTTGACCGCCTCGAGGATCTTGACGGCGCCGTCATAGAAGACGCGCCCATGCTCCGTCGGCGTCAATTTGCGGGTTGTGCGGTTGAAGAGCCGCACGCCCAACTGCCGCTCCAATTCCTTGATTCTGTTGCTCGCTACCGCTGGGGTCACGCGCTGGTCGCGGCCTGCGGCCGACAACGTTCCAAGTTCCACCACGCGCACGAACACGCGCACATTATCGAGATAGGACATGCTCCCGCCTCTGTTCTCCCGGGCGGAACCTAACGCGCCCGCCGCTCTCCGATTTTATAGTTTTTTTTGAAAGAGTTGATGATCTCGCGCCGTTCTCGCCGCCCCCAGCAGTGACACATAATGCGCCCAAATGCATGTCGCCCGAAAGTGGGCAGCGGTTTTGGGACAACGACATGCATAAAAACAATGATCCAAAGCGCGTCACATGAATTCGTTTGAACGCGACGCGCTTTGGAGAAACGGGAGACCCGCATGTACGAATATGCCATCGCCTGGGACTGGCTGACCTTCGCCGTGAGATGGCTGCACGTCATCACCGGCATCGCCTGGATCGGCTCATCCTTCTATTTCGTGGCGCTCGACCTCGGTTTGAGGCAGCGCCCGGGCCTGCCGGCCGGTGCGTACGGCGAGGAGTGGCAGGTTCATGGCGGCGGTTTCTATCACATCCAGAAATACCTGGTGGCGCCGGAAAACATGCCGGAGCACCTGACCTGGTTCAAATGGGAATCCTACGTCACCTGGCTTTCAGGCTTCGGCATGCTGGCGCTCGTCTATTATGCCGGCGCGGACCTCTACCTGATCGATCCGAGCGTGCTCGACGTCTCGAAGCCGGCGGCGATCGCGATCTCTCTCGCTTCACTTGCCTTCGGCTGGCTTGCCTATGACGCGATCTGTCGTTCGCCACTCGGCAAGGACAACACGCGGCTGATGGTGCTGCTCTATTTCGTCCTCGTCGCGGTTGCCTGGGGCTATACGCAGCTCTTCACCGGCCGCGCCGCCTACCTGCATCTCGGCGCTTTTACGGCGACGATCATGTCGGCCAACGTGTTCTTCATCATCATCCCGAACCAAAAGAAGGTGGTGGCCGACCTGATTGCCGGCCGCACGCCGGACCCTGCGCTCGGGCGGCAGGCGAAGCAGCGCTCGACCCACAACAATTACCTGACGCTTCCCGTCCTGTTCCTGATGCTGTCGAACCACTATCCGCTCGCCTTCGGCACCGAGTACAATTGGGTTATCGCCTCGCTCGTCTTCCTGATGGGCGTCACCATCCGCCACTGGTTCAACACGCGCCATGCCCGCAAGGGCAGTCCTACCTGGACTTGGCTCGTCACCGCGCTCCTGTTCATCGCCATCATGTGGCTCTCGACCGTCCCCAAGGCTCTTTCCGAAGGCGGAGAGGCACGGGCCTCGACAACCGAGCAGGCGATTGCGGATTCTCCCGACTTCACCAAGGTGCGCGACACCGTGCTCGGCCGCTGTTCGATGTGCCATGCGCGGGAACCCGGCTGGGAGGGCATTATCGTGCCGCCGAAAGGCGTGGCTCTCGAGACCGACGCCGACATCGTTGCGCATGCGCGCGAGATCTATCTGCAGGCTGGACGGTCGCAGGCGATGCCGCCAGCAAACGTCACCGGCATCACGGAAGGGGAGCGGCAATTGCTCGCCTCCTGGTACGAGTCGATCGTGAAGGAAGGAAGGATTCAATGAGCGATTTGCTGATCCGCGGGCGGGTGCTGACTTTCGTTAGCGAGCCGCAAGGCATCGACGATGGCGACTCCTACCGATTCTATGAAGACGGCGCCGTCCTCGTCCGGAACGGAAAGATCGCCGGTGTCGGCTCCTACGGGGACGTCGCCCGCCAGGCCGGCCAAGGAGTAAGGATAGCCGATCACCGTCCGCATCTCGTTATGCCGGGGCTCATCGATACGCACCTGCATTTTCCCCAGACGCAGGCGATCGCCTCCTACGGGGCGCAGCTTCTGGAATGGTTGAACACCTATATCTTCGTCGAGGAGCAGAAGTTCGAATTGTCGGAGCATGCCGCCTTCATCGCCGGCCGGTTCATGGACGAACTCATCTCCAACGGCACGACGTCCGCCGTCGCCTACTGCTCGGTGCATCCGGAAAGCGTCGATGCGTTCTTCACCGCGGCCGAAGAGCGCAACATGCTTATGATCGGCGGCAAGGTGCTGATGGACCGCAATGCCCCGGAGGCGCTTCGCGACACGCCGCAAAGGGGCTATGACGAGACCAAACGGCTGATCGCCAGTTGGCATGGCCGGGGCAGGGCGCATTACGCGATCAGCCCGCGCTTTGCGATCACCTCGACCCCGGAACAGATGGAGATGAGCCGCGCGCTCGTTGCGGAGCACCCGGACTGCTACGTTCAGACGCATCTGTCCGAGAACAGGGACGAGATCGCCTTCGCCACCTCGCTCTATCCGCAGGCGCGGGACTATACCGACATTTACGCGCGCTATAGCCTTCTCGGCCGCAAGACGCTGCTCGGCCATTGCATCCATCTGAGCGACGGCGAGCTTTCAGTGCTCGCCGACACGGGTGCCGTCGGCGTCTTCTGCCCGACATCGAATCTCTTTCTCGGCAGCGGCCTCTTCGACCGCGACCGCTTCGACAAGCTCGGTGCGCGCCACTCCGTCGCGACCGATGTCGGCGCCGGAACGAGCTTTTCGATGCTGGAAACCATGGGCGAGGCCTATAAGGTGCTGCACCTCCAGGGCCAGCGGCTCTCGCCGCTCAATTCATTTTACATGATGACGCTCGGCAATGCGCGAGCGCTCGAATTGGAACATCGGATCGGTTCGCTGCACATCGGAGCGGACGCGGACATCGTCGTTCTCGACAGTCGTGCCAAATCGGCGATGGAGCTCAGAATGCAGGTGGCTTCCTCGCTTGCCGAGGAGCTTTTCATCCTGCAGACGATGGGCGACGACCGTTGTGTTGCGGAAGTCTATGTCGCGGGCTGTGCGATGAAGCGGAGGAGAGAGACGGTTGGAGCGCACCAGGCGAATGAGCTGGAGATGTCATAGGCAGCGCGGTGCGGCATATCCCTTCTCCCCGCAAGCGGGGAGAAGGTCGCGGTAGCGGGATAAGGGGCTTCGCGCCCTCGTTTCAGAAGTCCATTCCGCCGCCGGGCGGCATTGCGGGCGGCGTTTCCTTCTTGGGCTTCTCGGCAATCATCGCTTCGGTGGTCACCAGAAGGCCGGCGATGGACGCGGCATCCTGGAGGGCCGTGCGCACCACCTTGGCGGGGTCGATGACGCCCATGGAGAAGAGGTCGCCATATTCGCCGGTCTGGGCATTCCAGCCCCAGGCAAAATCCGTCTTCTCACGCAGCTTGCCGACGATGATCGAGCCCTCCGCTCCGGCGTTTTCCGCGATCTGGCGGACGGGAGCCTCGATCGCGCGGCGGACGATCTCGACGCCGACACGCTGGTCGTCATTGGCCGTCTGGACATTGTCGAGGACCTTGATCGAGCGTAGAAGCGCCACGCCGCCTCCAGGGAGGATGCCTTCCTCGACGGCCGCACGCGTTGCATGCAGCGCGTCGTCGACCCGATCCTTGCGCTCCTTGACCTCGACCTCCGTCGAGCCGCCGACGCGAATGACCGCAACGCCGCCGGCGAGCTTTGCGAGCCGCTCCTGCAATTTCTCGCGGTCGTAGTCCGAGGTCGTTTCCTCGATCTGCGCCTTGATCTGGGCGACGCGGCCGTCAATGTCGGCCTTCGTGCCCGCGCCGCTGATGATCGTCGTATTCTCTTTCTCGATCGAGACCTTCTTCGCCCGGCCCAGCATATCGAGCGTCACATTCTCGAGCTTGATGCCGAGATCCTCCGAGATGACGGTGCCGCTGGTCAGAATGGCGATGTCCTCGAGCATCGCCTTGCGGCGGTCGCCGAAGCCGGGAGCCTTGACCGCCGCCACCTTGAGCCCGCCGCGCAGCTTGTTGACGACGAGGGTGGCGAGCGCTTCGCCCTCGACATCTTCGGCGATGATCAAGAGCGGCTTGCCGGACTGGACGACGGCTTCGAGAATGGGCAGCATCGCCTGCAGGTTGGAGAGCTTCTTCTCGTGGATCAGGATGTAGGGGTCCTCGAACTCCGCCCGCATCTTGTCCTGGTTGGTAATGAAATAAGGCGAGATATAGCCACGGTCGAACTGCATGCCCTCGACCACTTCGAGCTCGGTCTCCGCGGTTTTCGCCTCCTCGACGGTGATCACGCCTTCATTACCGACCTTCTCCATAGCGTCGGCGAGGTAGCGTCCGATCTCGACGTCGCCATTGGCCGAGATCGTGCCGACTTGGGCGATCTCCTCGTTCTTCGAGACCTGGCGTGCCTTGGTCTTCAATTCGGCGACGAGCGCATCCACCGCCAGATCGATGCCGCGCTTGAGGTCCATCGGGTTCATGCCGGAGGCAACCGCCTTGGCGCCTTCGCGGACGATCGCCTGGGCAAGAACGGTCGCGGTCGTCGTGCCGTCGCCGGCGATCTCGCTCGTCCTTGATGCGACCTCGCGCAGCATCTGCGCGCCCATGTTTTCGAACTTGTCCTCGAGCTCGATCTCCTTGGCCACGGTCACGCCGTCCTTGGTGATCCGCGGTGCGCCAAAGGACTTGTCGATCACGACGTTGCGGCCCTTGGGCCCAAGCGTCACCCGGACGGCGTTCGCCAGAGTGTCGACGCCGCGCAACAGGCGCTCTCGGGCATCGGAATGGAATTTGACGTCTTTGACAGCCATGGTTCACTCCTTTCTCGTCAGCAGCTTATGATTGGTGCGGGATCGAGGCGGCTCAGGCGACCTGCCTTTCGGCGCTTGAATTCTCGAGGACGCCGAGCACGTCGGCCTCCTTCAGGATGAGCAGGTCCTCGCCCTCCATTTTGATCTCCGTTCCGGACCACTTGCCGAAGAGCACGCGGTCTCCGACCTTCACGTCGAGCGCAACAAGCTGACCCTGCTCGTTGCGCGCGCCCGGGCCGGCGGCGATGACCTCGCCTTCCTGCGGTTTCTCCTTCGCTGTGTCGGGAATGATGATGCCGCCCTTGGTTTTCTCCTCGGACGAGAGGCGGCGGACGAGAATGCGATCATGGAGCGGTTGGAACTTCATGTCTTCCTCCTCGATTCTTGCTTCGTGCATGCCCCCGGAAAAGCGCTGCCGCCGTTCAGGCAAGCGGGTGACTTAACTCCTTTAGGCAACGCATGATTGATCTGGCCCTGCCAAAAAATGGATTCAAGAGGGATGCGGCGCGATTTTAGCACTCTTCTGCCGAGAGTGCTAATGCCCTTGTGCGAAGGATTGCGCCTTCGGAATGGAATTGTTCCCGCGGAGCGAAAACCCCTCCCCATTGGATCTGGGGAGGGGAATGATCTTACTGGCTGCTGATGGTGATGCGCTTGGCCTTCGTCTGGCCCTGTTCGGTCTTGGGAAGCGTCACCGTCAGAACGCCGTTGCGGAAGGTCGCGCTTACCTTGCCTTCATCGATATTGTATCCCAGCGGAATACGGCGTTCGAAGCGGCCGTAGAAACGTTCGGAGAACTGGTTCTCCTTGTCTTCGGTCTCGGCTTTCTTCTCGCCTCTCAGGGAGAGCACATCATCAGTGAGTGAAAGTTCGACGTCCTTTTCCTCAAGCCCGGGCAACTCGGCGGTCACCTTGATCTCCTTCTCCCCATCGGAAACCTCGATATTCGGCCAGGCGGCGCCGAAACCCGGAAAACCGCCATAAGCTGACGGCAGCCGCGTTTCGAAGCCTCGGAAGACATCGTCGAAGAGCCGGTTCATTTCCCGATGAAGTGCGAGAAAGGGGTTGCGTTCTTCGCGATAGGATGCGGGGACCTGTCCCTGTCCGCGGGCCCATGGAATGAGATCACGTACATTCATAGTCGGCTCCTTTCATTCGCTCGAGCGGGACGAAAGGGCATGAGCGACTTTCATCCCGCTCTCCAAGCCTCTGCATCGAACACCGGCCTCGAAACGCGCCGGAGTGCCGGCTGTCGCCCGCCCTGCGGCTCCGAGGATAGCGTCGCCCGTATGTTTAAGCGGCGTGCTTTTCGCCCTCGATCCGCTTCTTCCCGCCTTCTGCGGAGAAAGCATCCTGCTTGATCTCAATGCGGCGAGGCTTCATCTGCTCGGGAAGCTCACGGACGAGATCGATCGTCAGCAAGCCATTGACGAGCTTCGCGCCGGTGACCGTCACATAGGCAGCAAGCTGGAAGCGGCGCTCGAAGTTGCGCGCGGCAATGCCGCGATAGAGGTATTCCGCCTCCTCGTCGCCGGCTTTTTCGCCGGTGATGGTCAGCAACTGCTGCTCGTGCGTGATGGTGATTTCTTCCGGCGCGAAGCCGGCAACCGACATCGCTATGCGATACTCGTTATCGCCGACGCGCATGATGTCGTAGGGCGGCCAGTTGTCGGTCTGCGCCATCCGGCTTGCCGAGTCGAGCAGGTCGAACAGGTGGTCGAAGCCCACACTGGACCGCGAAAGGGGTGAGAAGTCGAAGCTTGTTCTCATAGCCATATCCTCCTTGAGCAACATGGACGATGAGGGGCGCCGAAGAGACCGACGCCCCTCGACTGCGAGCCCCTCGATAGGCGGCTCGTACCCCCGATTTAGGTTCTCCGGCCGAGGTTTCAAGGGGTGTTGTACGAACTTCGGTCAATGCGGCAAATGGCGGAAATCGCAACGGCACCGCGGGCTGGGGCGCGGCTCTGTGGCGGCCTAACCAAGCTTCTTGAATTTAGCTTTCGAGCGCCAATATCTCTTCCCGTGTGCACATCCATTGACGGCATGAGAAAGGAGGAAAAATGCTTCTCAATGAGATTCCATGGACAATCCCCCTCACGGTGCGCCTTTCGAACGGCCTCACGCGGACCTTCACTTCCGTTTACGAGGCGGTCGATTTCCTGGAGAACGAGTGGCCGTTGCGCAAGGGAGAACGCTACGAGCGTGCGCTGCGCACCTGCAGGCGGGCGCTCAACCGTATGACGCCGGCAGCGGTGGCGCGGGAGGCGTTCATTGCCGCATGCCTGGAGGCCGGGATGCCGCTGGTGATGCCCACCCCGGTGCCGCGGCCGCAGAACGCCCAAGCGAGGACTGCCTTGTCAGCCTGAACTGAAGACTCATCGGCCGGACGCGGCGCTGCCCTCCGGCCGATTGGATGTTTCCCTTATTCCACGAACACGCGAACGGTGGCGGCGCGCCCGAGTGCGTCGATGACCGTCAGTGTCGAATAACCCCCGCCATCCGGCATCCACTGGCTCACCCTCCGCCGGGTCATCTCCGGCAAAGCTCGACCGTTGGCAAGCCAGCGGAAGGGCGCGCGCCCGCCCTGCAGCTTCAGTGTGAGAGGCATCATCCCCTCGCCGGATTTGGCGCCGAGTTCGACCCGCGCACCTTCCGGCGGAAAGACGATCTGCGGCGCTGCCTCCCGGATCCATGTCTGTGGCAGGCCGCTTGCCGTCCTGGTGAAGCGCCGCTGTCCCATCGGCAACTCGGCTTGGGCGATGCGGATCGCGCCTGGGGGTGCATCCGGCAGCGGGGTAATGGGAATCCCGGATTTGGCGAAAGCCTCGAACAGGATGGGCGCGGCCGCGCCGTAGCCGGTCAGACCGGGGAGAGCGCCATTGTCGGGTCGGCCGACCCAGACGCCAAGCACGTATCGGCCGTCGAAGCCGATGGACCAGGCATCGCGATAGCCATAGCTGGTGCCCGTCTTGTAAGCGATGCCGCGCTGGCGGCTTCCGGCGGGCGGCAGCACACCGGATAGAATATCGGCGACCTGCCACGCCGCGATGTTCGAGAGCAGGGGTTCGCCGTCGATCAGACCGGCCTCTCCTTCGATGCCGTTGCCGAGGCGCACCGGCCAGCCGCGATTGGCAAGCCCCGCATAGAGCTGGACGAGGTCGCGCAGCGTGATGCCGGCGCCGCCAAGGCCGATAGCCAGCCCCGGCGCTTCGTGTGCCGGCAAGGCGAGGCGCACATCCGCACGCCGGAACCGCACCATCAGCCGCGCAGTCCCGACGGCGTCGAGCAGCCTGATCGCCGGCACGTTGAGCGAGAGTTGCAGCGCCTGGCGAATGCTGACGTCGCCCTGGTAGCTCATGTCGAAGTTTCTTGGCCGGTAGCCGAAGAAGTCCGCTGGCCGGTCTTCGATGATCGTCTCCTGTGCGACGAGCCCCTCCTCGAAGGCGAGCCCATAGATGAACGGCTTCAACGTCGATCCGGGGGAGCGCGTGATCCGGGTCATGTCGATCCAGCCGGAGCGGCTGGCGTCGAAATAATCGGCAGACCCCACTTCGCCGACGATTTCGCCGGTTCGGATATCGGCCATCACCATGGCGACCGAAACCCTCGGCCCGAGCCCGGCAGCAGCTTGGCGGGCGACGGCCTCGAGTGCGCGCTGGATATCGCGCCGGAGCGTCGTCTGGTGCCGCAGCGCCTGCGGCTCGTTGCGGATCGCCGCTTCGGAGAGATGTGCCGCATGAGATGGAAGCTGAAGGCGGCGGCTGGGAATTGCCGTCACTGCGGCGCGCTCGGCCTCGCCTTCGCCGAGAACCTTCGCAACCGCCATGCGGGTCAGCACCCGCTGGCGGGCGGCCTCGGCCGCGGCAAGGCTGCGGTCCGGCCGGCGCTTTTCCGGCAATTGCGGAAGCGCCACGAGGAGCGCGGCCTCGGCAATTGAAAGCCGGCGCGGCTCCTTGCCGAACCAGGCGAAGCTCGCGGCGCGGACGCCTTCGAGATTGCCTCCAAAGGGAGCGCGGGTAAGGTAGAGCTCGAGGATCTCATCCTTGCTGAGCCGCCGCTCGATCTGGATGGCACGGGCCATCTGCTTGAACTTCGCCGTCAGTGTTCGGCGCTCGCGCGGCTCGATCAACCGTGCCACCTGCATGGAAAGCGTGGAGCCGCCGGAAACGACCCGGCCATTGGTGATGAACTGCAGCGCCGCCCGCCCCAATGCCAGGGGATCGACGCCGCGATGCTCGCGAAAACGCTGGTCCTCATAGGCGATCAGCATCTCGATAAAACGCGGGTCGACATCCTTGACCGTGGTCTTCAGGCGCCAGCGGCCGTCCTTCGCGGCGAAAGCGCGCAGGAGGTGACCGTCCCGGTCGAGGACCTCGCGCGAAAATATCCGGGCTTCCTCGATGGGCGGCGGGAACGTCCGGTCCGCCCAATCGAGGGCGACGGCTGCAAGCGCGGTGATGACAAGGCCGATCGGCAAGGCGATCAGGGCGCCCGTTCGAAAACGTCTCGGATGAGCGGAACCAGCGGCACCGGCTTTACCCCCCTTTGGCCTGCCGGCCATCTCCCCCACAGGGGGGGAGATCACGGAGGCACTGTCCTGCCCTAATCCCTCGTCACGTGACGAGGCAAAAATTTCTGAAGCGGGGGACTTTGGAGCGCGCTTCTTGCCAATCTCCCCCCTTGTGGGGGAGATGCCCGGCAGGCCAGAGGGGGGTATGGCCGCGCGCCATCGCCCGCGCACCTGCCTTATCGAGCCGACAAAGCGCTTCCAGAGAATGGACATCACGCTTCCTACTGGGCTGCCAGCACCTCCATGCGGCCGGTGGCGCTGCGGGCCGAGAATTGCGGCCGATACATATCCTCGACGTTTGCGGCCGGATGATCGTAGGTGCCCGGCGTCACGGCGCGCACGACATAGGCAAGCGTGATCTCGCGATTGTCGCCCGCCGATCGATCGAAAGCCGCGACGAAGCGATCGCTGCGGAACTCGGTATGGGCCGCTTGAACCTGGCCGACCCACTCGAAATTCGAGAGCTGGGCGCTGTCGACGAGGCTCGGATTGTCGATCTCGAAGCCTGCCGGGAGAAGGTCGGTGATCAGCACGCGCGAGGGCCAGGCATTGCTCTCTGTGACCTTGAGCACGACGACGTAGCGCTCGTTCTGCCGCGCCTGGCTGACATTGGCCTCCACGCCGTCCAGCGTGTAATAGGTCCGCTCGATCGAGAACCCGTCGCCACTGGCCGATAGCGGTTGAGCCGGAGCCGCAACGGTCGTCACAACAGCGGATACCGCGTCCGATCCGTTGTTGCGAATGACAACCGGATGCTCGATCAGCGCCTCGCCGGAAATGTGCGCGGCATAGCTGCCCGTGCGCTGTGCGCCGTTCACCTCCAGCCGCATGTCCTGATCGCCACCCTGGATCGCCCGCGCGGCAAGCAGCATCCATGTCTGCTCCTGGGTGCTCGTATATTTCGCCTCCTGCCATTCTTTCGCGACGATCTTGGAAAGCTCGGGAATGATCGGCGGCACTGGCCGGGTTTCGGCAGCAAGCGCCAGCACCGCGGCATCGTCGCGAAGTGAAGAACCGTAGTCCGAGCGGGCGAGGCTGACATTGACGAGGCCCGTCGACATGTTCGCCGCGGCTGCGAAAATGTCCTGCGAGCGCTGGCCATCGCCGTAGAGCGCTAGTGCGGCGGCGATATGCGCCTTCGCAAGCGGGGTAGGGAAGTCGCCGAGCATCGTGTCGGCGTAGTAGCGCAGATCACTGATCGCCGCCTTGCGGTTGCGCGCAAGCACATAGAGCGCATAGGCGATCTCGTTGCCGCGGTCCTTGACATTGGTCTCGTAGCTCAACGCATTCTGCAGGTTTTCGAGCGCCTGAACCATCGACTGCTCGGGCACCTCATATTTCTGTTCGCGTGCGCGGGTCAGGAAATCGGTGACATAGGCGTCGAGCCAGAGATCGCCGTATCCCGGACTCCAGAGGCCAAAACTTCCGGATGAAGATTGATAGGACAGCACGCGGTAGATCGCTTCCTGCACGCGCTTGCCAACGGCGTCGTCCTCTGCAAGCCCTGACTGCTTCGAGAGCTCGCTCAAATAGAGGAGCGGCAGGGCGCGGCTCGTGGTCTGCTCGGCGCAGCCATAGGGATAGCGGTCAAGCGTCATCAGAAGTGCAGGGATGTCGAAGGCAGCCGAGCGCGCGACATTGAGGCTGACCGAGGCACCCTCGAGCACGCTGTCCGCCAGCAGCTGCTCGTCTATGGTGAGGCTGCTGCCGGCGGCCACCGACACCACCTGACGCTGGGTGACGGGCAGCGCGGCAGGGCGGACCGCAACGGCCAGCGCCTGTTCGAGCGATAGTCCTCCGGCATTCGAGAGATTGACCGTGACGATACCGTTGCCCGGGTGTTGACCCGCGAGCGGAAACGTTATCGTGGATTTGCCGCCGGCATCGAGTTGAATGGTCTCGGATGGCCCGTTCTGTTCGACGGTCACGGCACCATTGGTCGTCACCTGCAGCTGGTAGTCGCCGGCCGGGGCGTCCGTGTTGGCGATGTCGAGCCTGAACTCCGCCCGGTCTCCGGGCGCCAGGAATTTCGGCATGCTCGCGGTGACGACGACCGGATCGCGGATCACCACGTCCTTGGCCGCGTGGCCGACACCGGATTTCGTCCAGGCGACCGCCATCACGCGCGCCGTGCCGTTGAATTGCGGGATGCCGAAGCTGACATTCGCGCGGCCATCCGCGTCGAGCTTTACCGGGCCGGAGAAGAAGGCGACGAGCTTTTCGGTGGGCGGGCTCCCCTGCAGCGGCATCTGGCCGCCGTCGCCGCCGGTGCGCAGCCGTCCCGCGACGCCGAGCGAGCCGTCGATCAGGCGGCCGTAGAGGTCGCGGATCTCGAGGCCGAGCTGCCTCTGGCCGAAATACCAGCCGTCTGGATCCGGCGCCTCGTAGCGGGTGAGATTGAGGATGCCGACATCGACAGCCGCGATCGTGATATAGGCCTCTTCCGCAACGCCGTCGCCCTCGACCTTCACGCTGATGTCGAGCGGTTGACGCGGCGCCGCCTTGTCGGGAGGTTCGATAGCGACGGCGAGTTTGCGCTCCGCCGGGTCGACGGCGAGCCACTTGATGCCGATGGCGCGCATCGGCATGCGGCTTTCTCTTGCATCGCCAGGACGGTAGAGCGTCGCGGTGACGTAGGCGCCGGCGCCCCAGTCGGCCGTCACCGGCAGTTCCACCTCGCCGCCTGCCTCGGTAATGGTCGCGCTCTCCGTCGCGATCAGCTTTTCCGTGCCGACGGTCACCAGCAGTTCGCCGGCAAAGCGCGGCGAGACCTTGAGCTTGGCGGTGTCGCCGATGGCATAGTTCTCCTTGTCGAGCGCGATCTCGAGCCCGTCCGGCGTCTCTGTCGACGTCGCCTCGACGTACCAGCCGGCGTCGAATTCGACGCTGGAGGCCGGGCCATCCGCTGCTGCCGTTTCGACCTCCAGTCGATAACGGCCCCAGCCGACCGGCACGGCGATCTCGGCGCCATCTTCGCCCAAGTCTATCGTTCCGTTCGCCACCTGTTTAGTGGAGATGACCGGTTCGTATTTCCAAGCGGTTCCTTCCCGGTACCATTGGTAATTGCGCTCGACGCTGATCAGCTTCCAGAGCGCGCCTGGCATCGATACTTTCGCCCCGCCCGGGGCTATGGCGATGACGCGGAACTTGCCGACCGAATTCTCGGCGAGATCGCCGGAAAATTCCGGCTTGATGCCGATCATCGGGGTTTCCGCTCTCACAGGCAACGTCAGAGAGCGCTCGACCGCGCGTCCGCCGCCTTCGCGCATGCGGACGGTCACTTTGGCGTTCAGCAATTGGGTGGTCGAGGGCACCTCGCCGAGGTCCACGGCGAAGACGGCCTTGCCGTCCTGGTCGAGTGGCTCAAGTCCGTCGAGCGGCACGCGGATCTCCTCGCTTGCCTCTTCGTCGGCGAGTCCGAACAGGTAACCCTTGAAAGCTTCGCGCTCACGCGTCGGTTTGACCGAGACCTCGCCCTCGAGCATGAGCCCCGCGGCCGGCGCGCCATAGAGGAACCGGCCATCGACGGCGACCTCTATGGGTGTGCCGACCGCGATCTCCTTGGCTTCGCTCGTCAGGTCGAACTCGGTGCGGTCCGGAACGAAGTCGTCGACGAGGAACTGCTTCTCGCCGATGGCCGAGCCTTTCGGGTCAGCGAAGATCTGCATCGTCCAGGTGCCGCGCATGGCGTTTTCCGGGATCGGCAGATCGAGCGCATGACCGCCGAGCTTGCCGCCATTGCTGACGAGGCGCCTGTCCTCGACCCCGTCGGGCCGCAGGAAGACGAAGGTGAGCGGCAGGTTCTCGATCGCCTCGCCATTCACGTCGCGGGCAAGCGCGGCCGCATGCACCGTCTCGCCGGCGCGATAGATGCCGCGCTCGGTCCAGGAGAAAATGTCGATCGCGCCAGGTGCGGCGCGTCCGGTGACGCCGCGGTCGGAAAGATCGAAGCCAGCGCGGGTCATATCGAGGAAGACAAAGTCGTCGTCGCCCTTTTGCGCGGTGATCACCGCCGGCGTCATGCTCGCCGTGCCCCGGATCAGCCCGGCATCGAACGTCGCACGTCCTTCTGCGTCCGTTGTCGCGGTGCCGAGCAGCTCGTTGTTCTTGGCGACGAGTTGCAGTCGGACGTCGCCGAGCGGCTTGGCGCTGGCAAGCGACCGGATAAAGACCGAGAGCCCATCCGTGCCGGCATAGGTCGAAATTCCGACGTCGGAGACGACGAACCATTGCGTCGCGCGCGCATCCCATTCCTGGTTGAGGCCGTTGGTCGCGGCGGCTGTCAGCACGTAGACGCCGGGCTTGCGCTCGGGCAGCGCCTCATCCAGGGGGAAGCTCGTTACCACTTCCTTGTTGAGCTCGGTTTCGATGTCGATGCTGCCCTGCCAGACGAGCTCGCCGCTCTCGTCCTCGATACGCTGGGCGTTATAACCGTCGATCTGGGTCAGGAATTGCGAACTGGTGAGCAACGACGCAATGTTGCGGTCACCGATGCGGTAGAGCTTGAGGTCGGCGCTCTCGCTATTCACCGAAACGATCGGAATGCCGCGCCGTGCGGTCGACGGCAGCACGAAGCTGTCGCCGGTGAAGCGCACCATCGGCGCCCGGTCCTTGACATAGAGGTCGAGGCTGACCGGCGTTTCGATGATCTCGTCGACGGAGGAGGGCAGCCCCGGGCGCAGCGCCAGCTTGTAGCGTTTGCCGTGTATCAATCCCTCGACGCAGATCTCGGCGCCCTTGGCTTCGACCGCCTTTGGCGCCGTGCCGTCGAGCGTCACGAAGGACGCGTAATCGGGACCGTTTTTCAGGAGCGGCTCGGAGAACTGAACGCAGGCGCGCGGGCTGGCGCCGTCGGCATCGATGGTGTGACCGGTGACCCGGAACCCCTGCCGCGCCTTGAGGTCGAGATAGGCGGTCTCTACGGTCTTCGCCTGCACGAGTTCTAGGCTTGCCTTGTAGGCGCCGAGCGCGGCGCGAAAGTTCTCCGAGTTTTCGAGGGCCCGGGCGAGGACGGCAAGTGCGTCGGCGCGGCTTTCGGTCGTGCGCGTCAACTGGTAGGCGTTGAGCGCGGTGAGCGCCGCCTCGCTCGCCATGTCCGTGCCGCTGGTGAAGCGGTTCGCGGCGCGGGCCGTTTCCAGCCACAGTTGAGCATCGTCCGGGGCGATCGCCAGGGCGCCGCGAAAGGCCTTGAGTGCGCTAACGAAGTTGCCGGCTGTCAACGCGACGCGCGCCGTTTCGATCAGCCCATTGATGCCGAAACCGAGCTGATCGTCGGCCAAGGCGAGATTTGCCTTTACGTCGCGCGCCTGCTGCAGGAGGTCATCCGAAATGAACGACAGGCGGGGCGGGGCGCCGATATCGATTTCGCCGGTCGCGGTTTCGACGATCTTACCGGCGATCGCGCCGTTGAATGTATTCAGCTGGTTGAAGTCGGACTTGAGGAAGCACCATTTCACCTTGGGATTGTAGGTGAAGGCCCTGCAGGAGCGATCGGCGATGCAGCTGGCCTGGCACTGATCCAGCGAGACGTTCTGCTCGGTGCGCAGGTCGAAGCCGAAATAATCGGCATCGCTGGTGATCTCGATTTGTCGCTGAGATTCGGCGGCTGCTGCGGGCGTCCCGAGGGGAATGAGCGTGAGAAGAAAAGTGGAAAGGCCGAGAAACGCGCGCACCGACATGATGTCCTCCCAAGGCTGCCCGCTTCGAGTGAGCATCACTCTTCCAACCTTCCCCAAGCATTGTCAACCGAGCATTAAACAATGCCACTGTTGCAACCATAGGCACTGGTCGGCGGAAGGTCATGAGGGTCTCGGCGCGAAGGCGCTCATTGCCCCGGTATAGATTTTCGGAAGCGGTGCGGCATAGGAGCTGCGCTTGCTGGTCCGAAGTCCCTGCGCGACCAGCGCCTCGGCTTGTTTGACCGCCGCCGCCACGCCGTCGATCACCGGCACGCCGTATTCCCGTTGAAGCGACCGGGCGAGATCGGCCATGCCGGCGCAGCCGAGCACGATCGCCTCAGCGCCGTCGTCCTGGAGTGCGCGCTCTATCTCGCGCATGAGCTTGTGGAGCGCGCCGGAGCCTTCGTCCTCCAGTTCCAGGACCGGAATATCGGCGGCGCGGACTTTCGCCCGCGCGCCCATGCCGTAATGCCGGACCAGGTTCTCGATGAGAATACGGGAGCGTTCGAGCGTCGTGACGACGGTGAAGCGCTGGGCGACAAGGGCCGCGGTCATCACCGCGGTTTCGCAAAGCCCGACGACCGGAATATCAGCCAGCGCCCGGGCGGCCTCCAGCCCCGTATCGTCGAAGCAGGCGATGACGGCGGCATCCGCACCCGCGGCCTCGCCGTCGCGGATTTCCATGAGCAGGCCGGGTACCGCGACCGCCCCGTCATAGTGTCCCTCGATCGATGCCGGCCCGCTCTTCGAGGTGGCGGCGATGATTTCGGTGCCGTGCCCGGCCACTGCTCGCGCAGCCTCTGCTGCCTTTTCGGTCATCGAGACGGTGGTATTGGGGTTGACGATTAGAATGCGCATCGATTGTCAGCTTGTCTTTGCTTGCCGGCGCCGGAGCACGAGGATGATCGCGAGCGCGACGAGGATGATTGTGAAGGAGAAGAGCGTCGTGACCGTGCCGAGCGCGTATAGCACCGGCGTCGTCACATTGGTGGTCATGGCGTAGATTTCGAGCGGCAGCGTGTTGTAGGTGCCGGAGGTCATCAGCGTGCGGGCGAACTCGTCATAGGAGAGGGTGAAGCCGAAGAGGCCGACGCCGATGAGGCTGGGGGCGATCATTGGCAGCACCACATGGCGGAAGGTTTGCCAGGGCGTGGCACCGAGATCGCGCGCCGCCTCCTCATAGGCAGGCGAGAAGCGGTTGAAGACGGCGAACATGATCAGCACGCCGAAGGGCAGCGTCCAGGTCAGATGCGCGCCGAAGCCCGAGGAATGCCAGGCGGGCTTCAGCCCCAACTGCTGGAAGACGACGCCGATACCGAGCGAGATGATGATCGAAGGCACGACGAGGCTCGCGACGGTCAGGTAGAACAGCGCGGTGGAACCGCGGAAGCGATTTCGGAAGGCGAGCCCCGCGAGCAGCGCCACGACGACATTCGCCACCATCACCATCAGCCCGAGCGCGAAGGAACGTCGGAACGAGGCACCGAAATCTCCGACCGCCTGCTTCTCGAAGAGATTGTAGAACCAATGCAGCGATACGCCGTTCAGCGGGAAGGTGAGGCCTCCATCCGGCCCCTGGAAAGACAGGATGAGGATGGCTGAGAGCGGGCCGTACAGAAAGAGGACGAACAGCGCGAAAAAAGCTGCGAGAATGTGGAATTCCTTGGATCGTGTCTCGCGGGTCATGTCAGAGTTCCTTCCGGATATCGACGACCCGGAGGATGGCGGCCACCATCAACAGGACCACGAACAGCAGCACGACGGCGTTGGCGGCGGCGGCGGGATATTGCAGCAGCGACATCTGGTTCTTCATCATCAGCGCGACCGATGCGCTCTGGCCGCCGGACATGACCTGCACGGTCGAGAAATCCGCCATCACCAAAGTCACCACAAAGATCGAACCGATGGCCATGCCGGGTTTTGCGAGCGGCAGGATCACGTTCCAGAGCACCTGCCAGTCGGACGCGCCGCAGTCGCGCGCCGCCTCGATCAGCGAGCGGTCGATGCGCATCAACGTATTGAATATCGGCGTTACCATGAACAGCGTGTTGAGGTGCACCAGGGCGAGCACGACCGCGAAATCGGAATAGAGCAGCCACTCGATCGGCTCGGGGACGATGCCAAGCTTGATCAGCGCCGAATTGACGAGGCCGTTGCGGCCGAGAACCGGAATCCAGGAGATCATCCGGACGATATTCGAGGTGAGGAAGGGGACGGTGCAGACGAGGAAGAGCACCATCTGCATCGTCGTCGTGCGGATGTGGAAAGCAAGGAAATAGGCGACCCCGAAGCCGATCACGAGCGTCAGCGCCCAGGTGAGCACGGTAAACTTAAGCGTATTGAGATAGGTCTTCCAGGTGACCCAGGAGCCGAGCGTGTCGGTGTAGTTCATCGTCAAGAAATCGGGATAGAGGCCGGCGAAGTCGTAATCCCAGAAGCTGACGACGATGATCATCAGGATCGGCAGGATGAAGAAGAAACCAAGGATCAGCAGGAGAGGCGTGGCCTGGAGATAGCATATGGCGGCAAACGGCAGCCGAAGACCGCGGCTTCGCCCTCGCCCGATCCTCTCATTCGGTTCTGTGGAAGCGATCATTGCCATCTGCCGTCCTTCCGGGAGATTGCGGAAACCTCTGTGGTGGAGGAGGAGCCGAAAGACCCCTCCCCAACCCTCCCGCAAGGGGAGGGAGCTTTCGTGCCGCACCCTCACCGAACTTCTCCCCTTTTGTGGGAGGCTTGGGGAGGGGAATGCGGTGGAGCAGCCTTACGCCGCGATGAACTCGTTCCAGCGGCGGACCATGTAGCGGTCCTCGTCCATCACCGAGTTCCAGCAGGCGACCTTGCCCATGCGTTCCTCGAAGGAGCCGCCATCGCGGACGGCGCCGGCCTTTTCCATGACCTTGCCTTCCGGCGAGAGGATGTCGCCCTTGGCGGGCTTGCCTTCGACCCAGAAGCCCCATTCGTCCTCGGACATGTGGGCCTTGGCTGTTTCCATGGCGGCCGAATAGTAGCCCTGGCGGTTGAGGTAGGCGCCGACCCAGCCCGAGAGATACCAGTTGATATATTCATAAGCGGCATCGAGCTGTGCGCCCTGGAGGTGGGCTGCCAGGCCGAGACCGCCGCCCCAGGCACGGTAGCCCTCTTTGAGAGGCTGGTATTTGCAGGCGATGCCCTTCGAACGAACGGCGGCGACGGCCGGCGACCACATCGACTGGATGACCACCTCGCCGGATGCCATCAGGTTGACGCTTTCGTCGAAGGACTTCCAGAAGGCGCGGAACTGGCCGTCCTGCTTGGCCTTGATCAGGAAGTCGATGGTCTGGTCGATCTCTTCCTTCGTCATGTTGCCCTTGTCGGCATATTTGAGGTTGCCCATGGCTTCCATGATCATCGCGGCATCCATGATGCCGATCGATGGGATGTTGAGGATCGCCGTCTTGCCCTTGAAGGCCGGGTCCATGATGTCGGCCCAGCTGGTGATCTCGCGTCCGACGAGGTCCGGACGGATGCCGAGGGTGTCGGCGTTGTAGATGGTCGGGATCAGCGTCATCCACTGCGTCGGCGCCTTGGCGAAGGTTTTCGAATCCTGCGCCTCGACGAAGCCGACCGTGTGCGGCGCGGTGCCTTGCGCGATGACGCTCTCCGGCTTCAGCTTGCCGTCGATGAAGAGCGGCACGATCTTGTCGTAATACTTGATCTTCGAGACATCCATCGGCTGCATGACGCCGCTCGGAAAGACCTTCTTGGCGATCCAGTATTCGATATCGGCGATGTCGTAGGAGTCCGGCTGGGTGACGGCGCGCTGTGCAGCGGCGTCGGAGTCTGTTGCAGTCATCTCCAGCGTGATGCCGAGGTCTTCCTTGCACTTCTCGGCGATCGCATTGATGTTCGAGACGCCGGTGCCGAACTGGCGCAGCGTGATCGGGTTGTGCGCCCAGATCGTCGGGAAGCCGGTAATGGCGCCCGAGCCGGCGATTGCGCCGACCGCGGCGGCGCCGGTTTTCAACAGCGAGCGGCGTGAAATGCCCTTGGCGGGCGTCGAAGTCTTGGTTTCAGTCGTCATGCTTTCGTTCCCCTTTTTGCTGGTGCATGGTTTGGATAGGGCGGGATCGGGCGTTAATTCGCCGCTTTCTTGTCCCCGCATCAGGCTGATACGAGGCCGAGGGGGATCACGTCCTCCAAGGCCCAACTCAAAGACACCGCGTCGCCGGTCGCCACCGGTTTCCTGAAATAATCGCCATCGGAAATGACGACGGTGAAGTCCTCGCTGCCGGCGCCGATGACGGCGATCTTCACCGAAGCGCCGCGGTACTCGATATTCGAGACGATGCCTTCAAAGCCGAGCGACTTGTCCGAAGTCCGCTCGAGGCGCACGCGATCGGTGCGGATGCCAATGTCGATCGGTTTTCCGATCTCCGCGATGTCGCGAACCTTGAACGTGTGGCCTTGCGGCACCGTCACCGAGACGATGCCGTCCTCGATCGATGTCACGCGCCCAGAGATCACATTGTGGTCGCCCATGAAGCGGGCGACAAAGGCGGTGGCGGGCTTTTCGAAGACGGTGCGCGGGGCGGCCGCCTGCTCGATGCGGCCGTTGTTCATGACGACGATCAGGTCGGCGAGCGCCATCGCCTCTTCCTGGCTATGCGTCACATGCACGAAGGTGATGCCGAGAGACTTCTGCAGCTTTTTGAGCTCCGCTCGCATGCGGATCTTCAGGAAGGGATCGAGGGCGGAGAGCGGCTCGTCGAGGAGCAGCGCTTCCGGGTTGGTGATGAGCGCACGGGCGAGTGCCACGCGCTGCTGCTGACCGCCGGAAAGTTGCGAGGGGCGTCGCGCCGCATAGGCCTCCATTTGCATCAGCGTCAGCATCTCGAGCGCCTTGGCGCGGCGCTCGTCTCTTGCGACGCCCTTCATCTTCAGGCTGAAGGCGACATTGTCGACGAGGTCGAGATGCGGAAACAGCGCATAGGACTGGAACATCATCGCTGTGCCGCGCCTGGCGGGCGGGAAGTCGGTAACGATGGTGCCGCCGAGGCGGATATCGCCGGCGGTGATGCCTTCATGGCCGGCGATCATGCGCAGCGTCGAGGTCTTGCCGCAGCCGGAAGGTCCGAGAAAGCAGCAGTAGCTTCCCGCGGGAATTTTCAGGCTGATGGTGTCGACCGCCGTCGACGTGCCGTACACCTTGGAAACGGAAGCGATGTCGATCTCTGCTGCCTTGGGCATGGTTTGGTGTTCTCCTTGCAACGGAGAAGAAGCATCAAGCGTGCCAGTTTGCTAAAGGGCTGTTTTTCCAGAGATCTGAACCGTATGCTCGGCCGGTCGATGGGGCAGGTGGGATTGTTTGCACAAAATATAGGCGTTTGTCTCAGGAACATGCCTATTATCGTATACAATCTAGTGATTGAATTGGTTGCAAGTGGCAGTTAACTTCTGCTGCGGCACGCGCTACGGTCGAGCGCTCGAATGTTCGCTCCCTTTGGATTCGCAAGGCTTATGACTTCCACCAATCCAGTTTCGGCGGACCCCGCCAACGACATCGACGCCCAGCATATCCGGGACGCGATCCGCGATGCGATCGTCGAGCGCCGGCTGGCCCCGGGCACCAAGCTCTCCGAGAACGACGTCGGTGGCCTGTTCAACGTCAGCCGCACTCTGGTGCGAGCCGCACTGCAGGCGCTTTCCTACGAGGGGCTCGTCAACGTCGAAAAGAACCGCGGCGCCTTCGTCGCCCATCCCTCGATAGCCGAGGCGCGGCAGATCTTTGCGACCCGGCGGCTGCTCGAACCGGTCGTCCTGCGCGAGGCGGCGCGACACATCGGCAAGCCCGAGATCAAACGGTTGCGGCTGTTGCTCGCGGACGAGGAGCGGCTGACCCGCGAGCGCGGCGCCTCCGCCCGGCGTGCCGAGATCAAGGCCTCCGGCGACGTGCATCTGGCGATAGCAGAAATGACCGGAAATGCCATCCTCAAACGCTTCATGGACGAACTCGTCGCCCGCTCCTCTCTCGTCATAGCGCTTTACGGCCAGTCGGTGGTTTCGAGTTGCGGCCATAGCGAGCACCAGCGGATCGTCGACGCGCTGGAGAGAAACGACGTCGACACGGCTTGTGAGTTGATGCTCGAACATATCGATCATATCGAAGCGGACCTCGATCTTCGTCCGGCGACCAAGAGCAGCAATCTCAAGGACGCCTTTGGTCTGTGAGGTTCAGGCGCTACGGAGGTCGACGTGCCTTGCTTGCGGGACCTGCTTTGTGATATTTCTCACAAAAGTTAACAAACCCGGCAAGTCGCTGCTCCGGAAGGACCATGGCCAACCGCAAGGCAACTCGGATCACAACTTTGGCGGACGCGCTTTCGGCGCGGCGGGTGTTGCATTTGAAGGATGCGGCCGCGCTTCTCGGTGTGTCGGAGATGACCGTCCGCCGCGACATTGCTGACAATCCCGCTCTGTTCGGCTATCTCGGAGGTCACATCGTCCCGGCCGCCGACATTGACGGCGACGCGCCCTACGAGCTTGCGCGCGCCGCCGACAGCCATGCCGCAGCAAAGCGGGAAGCTTCCGCGCACGCGGCGAACTACATCCGCCCGGACGAGACGATCTTCATCGATTGCGGCACGACGCTCGAATATCTCGTCGACCTCGTTCCGGAAAATTATCCGGTCACAGCAGTATGTTACGCGCTGAACACAGCCCAGCAGCTGGCGCGCAGGCGAAACGTGCGGCTGATACTCCTGGGCGGTGTCTACCATCCGTCCTCGGCTTCCTTTTCCGGCGATGCCGGGCTGGAGACGCTGGATCAGCTCGGCATCAACGTCGCTTTCCTCTCCGCGGCAGGCGTCGACCTCGCGCGCGGCGCGAGCTGCGAGCATTTTCATGAGGTGCCAATCAAGCAGAAGGTCATATCGATGGCTCGCGAAAACTACCTGGTGGTGGACAGGAGCAAGATCGGCAAGCTGAAGCCTGCCTTCTTCGCGCGGATGAGCGCCTTCCGGTCCATGATCACGGAAGAAGGGGAATCTACGATCCGGGGGATCTGAGGTATGCTGGCCGCCAGGTTGGTCTAGCCGTCGCTTGACTCGGTCGAATGGTGATGGAATTATAACAAAAGATAGAAATATCACAAACAGCCGACCACGGCGAGTGGGTGCCGGCGATGGAACAAAGCCCGAGGAGTAGTCGCTTGGAGGAGCTTGCTCAGAGAACTGCGGTTCCCGCTCCCGCCGGTGCGGGGCACAATTGGCCGCGCAATCACGGGATCGACCTTGACCTTGCCTGGGTGCTGGACCAGCGAATCAATCTTTCGGCTGCGGAGCGGCGCGTGGCGACGCTGCCGGGCCGGCGAACGGTCAAGAAGGATGCGCAGGCCGCCTGGCTCCTGAAGGCGGTGACTTGCATCGATCTGACCACCCTTAATGGCGACGACACGACCGAGCGTGTCAAGCGCCTCTGCGCCAAGGCGCGCCAGCCGGTGCGCCAGGATATTCTTGATGCCCTCGGCATGGGCGATCGCGGCATCACGACCGGTGCTGTCTGCGTCTACCATCGCTTCGTTTCGACTGCCGTCGAAGCGCTTGCGGGCTCCGGCATTCCCGTTGCCGCGGTTTCGACCGGTTTTCCGGCCGGGCTCGTGCCGCACGACGTCAAGCTCAGGGAAATCGAGGCGTCGGTTGCGGATGGCGCGCGTGAAATCGACATCGTCATTACCCGCGAGCATGTGCTGAGCGGCAATTGGCAGGCGCTTTATGACGAGATGCGCGATTTCCGCGAGGCCTGCGGCGATGCGCATGTGAAGGCGATCCTGGCGACCGGTGATCTCAAGACGCTCCGAAATGTCGCCCGTGCCTCGCTCGTCTCAATGATGGCCGGCGCCGACTTCATCAAGACTTCGACGGGCAAGGAGGGTGTCAATGCGACGCTGCTCGTGACCCTCGTCATGCTCAGGATGATCCGCGCCTATCAGGAGCGGACGGGTATCAAGGTTGGCTACAAGCCGGCCGGCGGCATTTCCGCGGCGAAGGACGTGCTGAACTATCAGTTCCTGATGAAGGAAGAGCTTGGGCGGGAGTGGCTCGAGCAGGACCTTTTCCGGATCGGCGCATCGAGCCTGCTCGCCGACATCGAGCGCCAGCTCGAGCATCACGCCAGCGGCGCCTATTCGGCCCTCCACAGACACCCGATTGGATGAAGCGATGAGCGTCGCCAGGTTTTTCGACGAAATGTCCTATGGTCCCGCACCCGAAGCCGACACCGAGGCGCGCCAATGGCTTGCGCGCCACAGCGGCAAATTCGGCCACTTCATCAATGGTACCTTTGTCGCTTCAGCGTCGGGAAAGACATTCGACAGCTTCGAGCCGGCGACCGGCACACTTCTCGCAAAGGTGGCGCTCGGAGGAGCTGAGGACGTGAACGCCGCCGTGGCCGCCGCGCGCAAGGCGCAAGGTCCCTGGGCCAAGTTGCCCGGCCATGCCCGTGCCCGTCACCTTTACGCGCTTGCCCGGATGATCCAGCGCCATGCGCGTCTGATAGCCGTGGTCGAAGCGCTCGACAATGGTAAGCCGATCCGTGAAACCCGTGACATCGACATCCCGCTGGCTGCGCGCCATTTCTATCACCATGCAGGCTGGGCGCAGTTGCAGGAAACGGAATTCGCCGACCAAGTGCCGGTCGGCGTCGTCGGCCAGGTGATCCCGTGGAATTTTCCGTTCCTGATGCTCGCCTGGAAGGTGGCGCCGGCGCTGGCACTCGGCAATGCGGTCATTCTGAAGCCGGCGGAGTTCACGCCGCTGACGGCGCTGCTCTTTGCTGAATTGGCGAGTGCGGCCGGGCTTCCGCCGGGTGTGCTGAACGTCGTTACCGGCGAGGGCGAGACGGGCGCGCTGATCGTCGAGCACGAGGATATCGACAAGATCGCCTTCACCGGCTCCACGGAAGTCGGGCGCCTGATCCGGGAGAAGACCGCCGGCAGCGGCAAGTCGCTGACTTTGGAGCTCGGCGGCAAGTCGCCCTTCATCGTCTTCGACGACGCTGACATCGACGGCGCGGTTGAGGGCGTTGTGGATGCGATCTGGTTCAATCAGGGCCAGGTCTGTTGCGCGGGCTCGCGGCTTCTGGTCCACGAAGGCGTTGCGCCGCTCTTCCATGAACGGTTGAAGCGGCGGATGGCGACGCTGCGCGTCGGGCAACCGCTCGACAAGGCCATCGACATGGCCGCTATCGTCGCTCCTGTGCAGTTGCAGCGCATCGAGGGCCTGATCGCACAGGGCGTCGCCGAAGGTGCGGCGTTGCACCAGCCGAAGATCGAGCTTCCGAAGGGCGGCAGCTTCTATCCCCCGAGCCTCCTCACAAACGTCCAGCCGACCTCGATCGTCGCGACGGAGGAGATTTTCGGGCCAGTCGCTGTTTCCATGACTTTCCGCACTCCGGAAGAGGCGATCCAACTCGCCAATCATTCCCGCTATGGGCTTGCCGCAAGCGTCTGGAGCGAGACAATCGGGCTGGCTCTGCATGTCGCGGCGAAGCTTGCCGCCGGCGTCGTCTGGGTCAATGCGACCAATCTTTTCGACGCATCGAGCGGCTTCGGCGGAAAACGCGAGTCCGGCTTCGGCCGTGAAGGCGGCAGGGAAGGCTGCTATGAATATCTGAAGCCCAAGGCCTGGCTCGGCCGCAAGCTGCGCCCCGAGCCTCCCCGGCCGGCGGCGAAACCGGCCGCGGGCGATTTCGCCATGCCGGCGCTCGACCGCACCGCCAAGCTCTTCATCGGCGGCAAACAGGCACGGCCGGACGGAAACTATTCGCGACCCGTGCTATCGCCGAAGGGCAAGGTGATCGGCGAGGTCGGCGAGGGCAATCGCAAGGACATCCGCAACGCCGTCGTGGCGGCGCGATCCGCCTCCGCCTGGTCCTCGGCAACGGCACACAACCGCGCGCAGATCCTCTATTATCTTGCCGAGAACCTGAGCGCTCGCGCGACGGAATTCGCCGACCGCATCGCCGCGATGACGGGCGCTTCCGCCGCCAGTGGCAAGGCGGAGGTCGAAGCCTCGATCGCACGTCTTTTCAGCTATGGCGCCTGGGCGGACAAATATGAGGGTAGCGTGCACCAGCCGCCCTTGCGCGGCGTGGCGCTCGCGATGCCGGAGCCGCAGGGCGTCGTCGGCGTCATCTGCCCGCCCGAGGCGCCGCTGCTTGCACTGGTCAGCCTGGTTGCGCCGCTGATCGCCGTGGGCAACCGCGTCGTCGCCGTTCCGAGCGAAGCACATCCACTTGCCGCGACCGATTTTTACTCCGTCCTCGAAACCTCCGATGTCCCGGCCGGGGTCGTCAACATCGTCACCGGCTCGGCCATCGATCTTGCGACGACGCTCGCCGCCCACAACGATGTCGACGCCCTCTGGGCCTTCGGGTCGCCGGAGCTATCCATGCTGGTGGAGAAGCTGTCAGTCGGCAATCTGAAGCGCACCTTCGTCGATTATGGCAAGGCGATCGACTGGATGGATCGGTCCGCCGCCGAGGGGCAAGCCTTTCTGCGCCGGGCGGTGGATGTGAAGAATATCTGGATCCCCTATGGCGAATAGTAATCACCTGCAGGCGTGGAGAGATGGAGACGCCTGTTGACGGCGGGCGCTACTGCATGTCTCCTTGATCGATCTCGATTAGGGAGACATGCATCGATTCAAAGTGCTACAGCGACTTTGCGCGTCCGATGAGACGCGCGGCGTTGTGGAAGCGGCCTGACGCCGCCAAGGTCCCTGGAGGAGGACAGGAATGCTCAAGAATATCGACCCGGCCCTTAACGCGGATGTGCTGCATGCGCTCCGCTCGATGGGGCATGCCGACACGCTGGTGATATCCGACACCAATTTTCCGTCGGATGCCATCGCGCGCCGGACGACCCGCGGCAAATTGCTGCGCATCGACAACGTCTCGGCCGCGAGGGCAATGAGGGCCGTTCTCTCGGTTCTGCCGCTCGACACGCCGCTGCAGCCTTCCGTCGGTCGCATGGAGGTGATGGGTGCACCGGACGAAATTCCGGCGGTACAACGGGAGGTGCAGGCTGAAGTCGACCGGGCCGAGGGCAAGCCGGCGCCGATGTACGGCATCGAGCGTTTCGCCTTCTATGAAGAGGCGAAGAAAGCCTATTGCGTCATCACCACCGGCGAGACACGATTTTACGGCTGTTTCCTTCTTACCAAGGGCGTCATCCCCCCGGAGCCGGATTGAAACGAGGGGGCGAAGCCCGGGATCACGATTCTGGAAATCAGCGCGGGATGCGAGCGGAGGAACCGAGCATGGCCGAGTTGAAAGTGAAGACGCGTCCGACGGGTGCAATCGCCGTTGTCGGCCGGACGGGCTTTCCCAATGTGACGTCGCTGTCGGGCGGCGTGCTCGACATCGTCACCAGCCCGTCGCAGCCGGGCTTCGGTCCGCTCGACCTTCTTTACGCCTCGCTTGCCGGCTGTCTGGTGTTGAGCGCCAGGCTCGCCGCGAGCCGCTTCGGTGTGCTCGACAGGGTTGTCGAGATATCCGCCAGGATCACCGGCGAAAAGGCGCATGACGAGCCGAGCCGTGTGGCGCGTTTCGACGTCGAGTTCGTCATCAAAGGCGATATCGACGACACCGTTCGACACGCGATTGCGAATGCCGCGGAAAACGAACTCTGCACCATCAGCAACACGCTGCGCGGCAGCCCGGAATTCGCAAGCACGGTCCACGGCTAGCTCCGAGCTTCAGCGCCCGCTTGGCTGCTGCACATTTTTTGCGCCTGGGCTACGCTCCACCTATTCGATTCGAGCGAACCGCTCCAACCAATCCACCCGAACCGCAGGTGCCGAAGGAATGTCGAAGCCACGCTCCGTCCATCATTTCACCGACGTCATTGTCCGCGCGCCTTCGCGCTCGGTCGTCAACGGCTTGCGCGCGGAGGACCGGGGCAGCCCGACCTATGAGGGCGTCAGGGGCGAACATGATGCCTATGTCGAGGCGATGCGCTCTGCCGGCGTCAGGGTAAGAAATCTGCCGCCGCTCGAGACCTTTCCGGACTCGATCTTCGTCGAAGATCCGGCGCTTGTCTTCACGGAGGGCGCGATTCTGCTGCGTCCCGGTGCGGCCTCACGCGTGCGGGAGGTGGAGGAAATCGCCCCGGCGCTGCGGGAGATGTTCGACACGGTGTTGGAGCTGCCTGTGGGATATGCGGACGGCGGCGACGTGCTGACGACCGGTGAAACCGTGATGATCGGCCTCTCGGCCCGCACCGACAGGGCGGGCGCCGAGGCACTGCAACTGTGCCTGGAAAAGCTCGGTCGCCGGAGCGAGATCGTCGCGACGCCGGAAGGCGTGCTTCATTTCAAGACCGATTGCTCGCTCCTTGATGACGAGACGATCCTTTGCACAAATCGTCTCGCGCGTTCGGGCGTGTTTGAGAGGTTCCGGCAGGTGATCATCCCGGAAGGCGAGGAGCCCGCGGCCAACGCACTTCGCATCAACGACGTCGTCATGGTCGGCTCCGATTTTCCCCGCACGATCGAGATGCTCGACAGGGCCGGCTACGCCGTCGTGCCGCTGAAGACGACGGAGATCGGCAAGATCGATGCTGGACTGTCCTGCATGTCGCTACGGTGGTTCAGCAAGACCATCTGAGGCGGCGCAAGACTGTTTAGCGCGTCGGCGCGAAAACCATGCCGGCGCGAGCCGTTCAAGCATCCGGCAAAGTGAAGACGGCGCAAGGCGCCGAGATACCGCGCAGCGCGTGGTCGCCAAGGGATACCAGCGTTGTGGAGATTTCGGCGGCGACCGCACCGGAGATCAGCACCGGCCTGCCGAGCGGCCGACACAGCCCCTCCAGCCGGCTGACCAGGTTGACGGCGGGGCCGATCGCGGTGAAGTCCAGCCGATCGGCCGCGCCAACATTGCCCCACAATATTTCGCCGAGATGCAGTGCCGTGCCGAAATTGAGCGGCGGAAGGTTCTGCTCCTGCCGCAGGGCATCAAGATGGGCCATCCCGGCGCGTGCGGCGACGACTGCGCGCAGCGCCGCCTCGCAGGCTTCGGCCGGCGTGTTCGTAACCGGAAAGATTGCCAGCACGCCGTCGCCAATAAGCTTCAGCACCTCGCCGCCGAAGGCGTGGATCGCACCCGCGACGCGGTCGAACCAGGCGTCGAGGAACTCGATCATCGCAGCCGGATCCGTGGTCTCGGATAGGGCGGTGAAGTTGCGCAGATCGGCATAGAGCAGGGCGGCGCGGATAACCTCTCCATCGCCCCGGCTGAGCGAGCCGCCCAGCACCCGGGCTGCACTGCGCCGGCCGAGATATGCCTCCAGCAGCGCTGCCAGTGCCACCCGTTCGGCCAAGGCGGCCAAGGGGGCCGCCGCAAAGCGCGCCGCCTGGCGCAGCCGATCGACCTCCATAGGACTGAATGTTCTGGTCCCGGCCCAACCGAGCACCAGCCTGTCCGGCACTCTCCCGATGGTATCCTCCTCCACCGGCCCAAGCCCGGCCAGCCAGTCGCGTCCTGCCTGATCGGGCGGGCTGCCGGCAAAGCCCAGAGCCTCGATCACCACCGCGGTCTCCGCTCGCCAAAGCCAGGTCCGACGAGCAATGACCGGATGCGGCACCGCAAGTGTGAGGGCGCCGCCGGCCAATGGAAGTCCATCGGCCAACAGCCGGCCACCGAGCTCGGCGAGGAAACGATCAGGATCCGGCGAGGCGACGGCTTCGTCCAACAGCCAGGCGAGGGGTGCGGGCAGGTCCATGCGGCGGATCATACCGCCATGGGCACGCGCCTGTCATCGGCGGTGGCACGACCGGCTCTGGTGGGTTATTATCGCGCTACAGCGCCGCGCGTCCCGCACATGCGCAAAAGTCGCTGCACTACTTTGAGACGCGGCATCTCTCCTCCAATCGAGGCGATCTGGGAGACGTGCAGCGGATCGATCCGGCGCCTGTCCAAATTCTTTCTATCTCCGGGCAAGCCGTGCAAACCATGGGGAGGCCGATGCAAGAGACCCTTGTCGTACGCCGTGAGACGCACATCGCGGCGCCGCCCGCCGCGGTGTTCGCCCTGTTGACCGATCCCGACAAGATCCTGCGCTGGATGGGAACGGAGGCTGAGGTCGAGCCGCATCCCGGCGGCCTGTATCTTGTCAATGTCACCGGCGCCCGTTGCGCCCGCGGGTCTTTCCGCGAAGTAGTTCCCGTGCATCGCCTGGTATATAGCTTCGGCTGGGACGACAGCGACATCGTGCCGCCGGCGTCGAGCCTGGTCGAGATCGACCTGATCGAAAAGCCGGACGGAACTTTGTTACGGCTGACCCACTCCGGCCTGCCCAATGAAGACCAATGCGCCGGCCATGCGGAGGGTTGGGCGCATTATCTCGACCGGCTGGGCGTGGCTGCCGCCGGAGGCGATCCGGGGCCTGACCCCTGGCACGGGCGCACGGGCTGAGAGTGATCGATTCCGACCCGTCGCACCTCCAGCGGCGCGCGTCCATCAGATGCGCAAAGTCGCTGTAGCACTTTGGATCGCTGCATGTCTTTGTCCTTAAATCGAGGTCGATTTGAGGAGACATGCAGGAGGTTCCGCCTTACGCCGGCGACATCGCCCCCAGCATGGTCGGGATCAGCTCCGTGACCGTCGGATGGATATGCATCGCCCGACTGATCGTCGTATATGGCTTCTTCGCATACATGATATCGAGGATGCTCTGGATCGCCTCGTCGCCGCCCGTCCCGAGGATGGCGGCGCCGAGGATTTCCTCCGTGTCGGCGTCGACGATCACCTTCATGAACCCTTCGGTTTCGCCCTTCTCGACCGCGCGCGCCACCCGTGTCATCGGCCGCGTGCCGATCAGCAGCTTGCGACCGCTCTTGCGCGCCTCCGTTTCCGTCATGCCGGCGCGGCCGAGCGGCGGATCGATGTAGAGCGCATAGGTCTGGATCCGGTCGCTGACCCGGCGCGGATCATTGTCGAGGAGGTTGGCGGCGACGATCTCGAAGTCGTTGTAGGAGGTGTGGGTGAACACGCCGCGGCCGTTGCAGTCGCCCATCGCGAAGATATGCGGCACGTTGGTGCGCAGGCACTCATCGACCTCGATATAGCCGCGCTCATCGATCTTGACGCCTGCCTTGTCGAGGCCGAGGTCGTCGGTATTGGGCTTTCGGCCCGTTGCGAGCAGCGCGTCGGAACCGACGATCTCCGGCTCGCCCGAAGTACAGTCGACGCCGGCAGCGATGCCGTCCGCGTGCTTCGCAAAGTGAATGCATTCCGCGGCGAGTCGGATATGGATGCCTTCCTTTTCGAGAATTTCGCGGATCGCGTCGGAGACCTCCGGATCTTCCCTGGCGATCAGGCGCGGGCTCTTCTCGATGACGGTGACTTCGGAGCCGAAGCGGCGGAACATCTGCGCGAATTCCAGCCCGATATAGCTGCCGCCGACGATAACGAGGTGTTGCGGCAGATGATCGATGTCCATGATCGAGCTGTTGGTGAGATAAGGGACATCATTGATGCCTGGCAGGTCGGGGACGGCCGCGCGGCCGCCGACATTCAGAAAGATCTGCTCGCCGGAAATCCGTTCGCCACCGATGCGCATCTCCCTTGGGCTCTCGAATTGTGCATGGCCTTCGAAGACGGTGCAGTTGTTCATGCCCTTGAGCCAATTCTCGACGCCGGTGCGGGAATCGAGCCGGATCTTCTCCTTGCGCGCCATGACGCGGGCGAAATCCACGGAAATGGGCCCGGTCGTCATACCGTACTCCGCGCCGCGGCGGGCCGTATGGATGGCATAGGCGCTTGCGACCATCGCCTTGGTCGGCGTGCAGCCGGTGTTGACGCACGTCCCGCCGAAAAGCTTGCGCTCGACGAGCGCCACGGATTTGCCCGCCTCCGTCAGTCGACCGGCAAGAGATGGTCCGGCCTGGCCGGCGCCGATGATGATTGCGTCGAAATGCGTGCTCATGACGATACCGTTCCATTGGCAGCTCAAGGGACCCGTGGACGGCTGCTAGGGAAGCATGTGGCTTTCAGCCGTCTCGGATCAGGCTGCGTGTTGTAGAAAATCGGCTTCTTGCGGGGCGGCCAAGATCGGCGCTAACGTGGACCCCGAGCAAGAGTGACCGACTTCGAATTCGAAAGCAAATTTACGGGCCTTCGCCTTTAAATCGCAGGATCGATGAGAGGGGCGATCTGTGTTTTGCCGAACCGTGCCATATATGGGATGGTCCGGCCGCGAACGGGGCATTCGGGTTTCGACAATGCGGTCTGTCAATCGAGGGAGAAAATCATGCGCCTGACCGTGGTTAAGACACTAATCGGTACCGCCTTGGCCTTTGCGATTACCGCTGCAGCCGCCGAGGCGGACGTCGTGGTTTCCTCGAAGATCGACACCGAGGGCGGTGTGCTTGGCAATATTATCCTCGCCGTCCTCAATGCCAACAACATAGCAACCACGGATCGCGTCCAACTCGGCGCGACGCCCGTCGTGCGCAAGGCGATCACCGCCGGCGAGATCGACATCTATCCGGAATATACGGGCAACGCCGCATTCTTCTTCGAAAAGGCCGACGATCCCGTCTGGAAGGACGCGGCCAAAGGATATGAACTTGCCAAGAAGCTCGATTACGACGCCAACAAGATCGTGTGGCTGACGCCGTCGCCCGCCAACAACACCTGGGCAATCGCCTTGCGCAAGGAGGTTGCCGACGAGAACAAGCTCAAGTCGCTGTCCGATTTCGGTAAATATGTGACGGGGGGCGGCAAGGTCGTGCTTGCGGCCTCCGCCGAATTCGTGAACTCGGCCGCCGCCCTGCCGGCATTCCAAAAGGCCTATGATTTCGCGCTGAAGCCGGAGCAACTGATCACGCTTTCGGGCGGCGATACGGCTGCGACCATTGCGGCTGCCGCCAACCAGACGAACGGAGCCAATGCGGCAATGGTCTACGGCACCGACGGCGGCATCGCGCCTTCCGGTCTCGTCGTTCTCGAAGACGACAAGAATGTGCAGCCGGTCTATCAGCCGACACCGATCATCCGCGAAGCGGCACTCAAGGAGAATCCGGAAATCGAGACGCTTCTGAAGCCGGTCTTCGAAAAGCTCGACCTGATGACGCTCCAGGAACTCAATGGCCGCGTGCAGGTGGGCGGAGAACCGGCCAAGGCCGTCGCCGAGGACTTTTTGAAAAAAAACGGCTTCTTGAAGTAAGTTGGCGAGAACGGGATGGGATAACGCCCGCTGAACAGGCGTCGCGCGGATCATTTCATGACGGTAGGTAGCATCCGGGAAAAAGAAGGCGGGTCGCTGCCTGTCGACAAGCTTGGCGTGATCGTGGCGGCTCTCGCGGTCTACGGCGCCTTTCTCGCTACCTTTGTGACCTATCGAGCCAACCGCATCGTTCAGGGCGAAGCAAGGACGATCCTCGAGTCCCTGCCGCCGTCGCTCGGCTATGGCCTCGTTGCCCTGGTGAGCGCGGGCGCCGCCATTGCGCTTTTCAAGACATCGGCGGCTTTCCGCATGCTTGCGGCATCCGCGGTGCTCGTCGCGCTTTCTCTTCTCATCGGCATCGCCGCCGATCATCTGATGCCGGCCGATAATGCCTACGCGCGAATTTCACCCGCTTCAGGGTTCTGGATCCTTTTCTTTGCATTTGCTCTGCTGGCCGCCGATGCGCTGACGCGGATGAGCCCTGGACCAGGCATTCGGCTCCTGTTCCTTGCCGGCGTGCTGGCGGTCATGAGCGGGCTGCTGGCGACCGGCCGCTGGGACGGGCTCTCGATCCTGAAGGAATATGCAAGCCGCGCCGATACGTTCTGGGCGGAGGCGGGCCGCCATCTGACACTGGCGCTCGGCTCGCTTGCCGCGGCGGCGCTCGTCGGTCTGCCGCTCGGCATCCTCTGCCATCGCGTCGATGGTCTGCGCGACGCTGTTCTGAACGTGCTCAACGCCATCCAGACGATTCCTTCCATCGCCCTCTTCGGTATCCTGATCGGCCCACTCGGCTGGATCGCGGCCAACGTGCCCGGAGCGATGGCGATCGGCGTGCGTGGCATCGGCGTTGCGCCGGCCTTCGTTGCGCTCTTTCTCTATTCTCTGCTGCCCATGGTCGCCAATACCGTCGTCGGGCTTGCCGGCGTACCGCAGGCTGCCAATGACGCTGCCCGCGGCATCGGCATGACCGACCGGCAACGGCTGTTTGCCGTCGAGTTCCCGTTGGCTTTTCCGGTCATTCTTGCCGGAATCCGCATCGTGCTCGTGCAGAATATCGGCTTGGCGACGATTGCCGCCCTCATAGGCGGCGGCGGCTTCGGCGTCTTCGTCTTCCAGGGCATCGGCCAGACCGCGATGGATCTCGTATTGCTTGGGGCCGCGCCGACCGTCATCCTCGCTTTCGTCGTGGCCATCACGCTCAATGCCGTGATCGAGATCACCGCAACAGGACGCAGCCCGGGCGGGTCCCCATGATCGAGTTCGAGCACATCACCAAGCGCTACGGCGATACCGCGGTCGTCCGCGACGTGTCGATGGCGGTCGCCCCGCATACGGTTACCGTTGTCGTCGGCACGTCGGGTTCCGGCAAGACGACGCTCATCAGAATGGTCAACCGCCTGGTCGAGCCGACCTCCGGCATCATCCGGATCGACGGCGAGGACAATCGGTCTGTGCCGGAGTTCGAATTGCGCCGCCGCATCGGCTACGCGATCCAGGGTCACGGCCTTTTCCCGCACCGTACCGTCGCCGAGAACATCGCCACGGTGCCGACGCTGCTCGGCTGGGACCGCTCGCGCATAAGGGCGAAAGTCGAGGAATTGCTGACGCTGTTCCAACTCGATCCGGACTTCTTCGGTGCGCGTTACCCGCACGAGCTTTCCGGCGGCCAGCAGCAGCGGGTCGGCGTTGCACGGGCGCTCGCGGCGGAACCGAACCTGCTCTTGATGGACGAACCCTTCGGCGCCCTCGACCCGATCATCCGCGCCAAGGCACAGGAGGACCTGATCGCCATCCAGAAACATTTCGGCACGACGATCATCCTCGTGACGCACGACATGGAAGAGGCGTTTCGCCTCGCCAACAAGATCGCCGTCATGGACAAGGGCGAGGTCGTGCAGTATGCGACCCCGGAGGAGATGCTGGTGCGTCCGGCCACCCCTTTCGTCGAGGAACTGATCGGCGCTAGCGAACGGCCGTTCCGTCTGCTGGCGATCGAGCGGGCTGGCGCCGCTGTCGAGCCGGGCGCGGCGGAGGGCCCGCCAATAGCTGAGGACCTCAGCCAACGAGAGGCACTCTCCGAACTGCTCTGGTCCGGGCGGGAGGCGCTGCCGGTTGCCGCGTCAGACGGGTCTATCGTCGGCCGGTTAAGTCTCGACAGCCTGATCAGGCGCGCCGCGAGACCGCGCTGATGCCGAGCCCCTTTCGCTTCCTCCGACTGGCAACCATTCTCCGATTGACAGCGCTGATGCTGCTGCTCGTGTTCCTGCTGCTGCCCGGTTGGTTCGAGCCATTGCTGAAGCCGCTGGTTCAGGAAAACGCGCCGGCGATCTACAATCGCGGCAGCCTCTTCTGGCTGACTGTCCTGCATCTCAGAACCGTGTTTGTTGCGACGCTCGCCGCCACTTTCGTGGCCGTGTCACTGGCGATTCTCGTCACGCGCGAGGCGGGGGCGGAATTCCTGCCGCTATCGCGCAGTCTCGTCAATATCGGCCAGACCTTCCCGCCGGTGGCCGTTCTGGCCCTGGCCGTGCCGATCTACGGTTTCGGCGAGAATCCGACGCTGATCGCACTTTTTCTCTACGGACTGCTGCCGATCTTCGAGAATGCGCTGACGGGCCTCACGAGCTTGCCGCCTGCGGTCATGGAGGCGGCACGCGGCACAGGCATGACGGAGCGCCAGCGGCTACTCAGGATCGAGCTTCCGCTGGCGCTGCCGGTGATCCTCACCGGAATTAGGCTCTCCGTCGTGATCAGCCTCTCGACCGCGACGATCGGCTCGACCGTCGCGGCAAAGACGCTTGGTGAGGTGATCATTGCAGGCCTGCAGTCGAACAACCTCGCCTTCGTGCTTCAGGGCGGGTTCATCGTCGCCGTCCTTGCCGTGCTCATCCATGACGCGCTTCAAGCGTTGGAGCGGTCGCTCGCAGGCCGCGCGCATGTCTGATAACGCGCAAGCGGCCACAGGAGACCTGCGCCAATAGCCAGTTCGCGCGCGGATCCTTCATGCGCAGCAGGGTCGACCGATAATTGCCGTCGAACGCCGCACGTCCAATTGTGAAAATGAATTTCACACTTTGCCAGAATGCTGGGATTTCGGTTGACGCATGAGAATTTCTGCCACAGTCTACGAAAATAAATTACGAAGCAGGGGACGGCATCGGCATGAAGGTCGGGATAATCGGACTCGGATTCCGTCTCGGATATCTGGGTCATGTCTTCAAGGCGATCGACTCTGGCTTCGAGATCGCCGGCTATGTCGACCCGGCGCCCGCAGGTCTTGCGAGTCTGACTGAAAAGGGAATCTCCGCCGGCACGCGCTACTCGACCACGGAGGAATTGATCGCCAACGAAAAGCTCGACCTTCTGATGATCGGGTCGCCGAACCACATGCATCTCGACCATATCCGCGTCGGCGTCGAGGCGGGCCTCAGGGTTTTTTGCGAAAAACCGATCGTCAGCACCGTCGAGCAGAGCCTGGAACTGGCGGCTCTGCTGGCGAAACACGGCCACGAACGGCTGATGGTCGGCCTCGTTCTCCGCTATGCTCCCATGTACCGGGATCTTCGCGCGGCTCAAACGGCAGGAACGCTCGGCGAGATCGTCTCGATCGAGGCGTCCGAGCATATCGAGCCCTATCATGGCGCATTCTTCATGCGCGACTGGCGGCGCTACGGGCGCTATGCCGGCAGCTTCATGCTCGAGAAATGCTGCCACGATCTCGATCTCTACAATGGCGTCGTCGGCGCCCGGCCCGAACGCGTGGCGAGCTTCGGCGGCCGCAAGAGCTTTGTCCCCGCCAATGACCCCACCCGCGAAGGCGTAAACGACCTGCAGCTCTTCCATCGCAAGCCGAGTGGCTGGCTCGGTGCCGACAAGGTGTTCGACAGCGACGGCGACATCATCGACTATCAGGTCGCGATCGTCGAATATGCCAACGGCGTCGCGATGAACTTCCACACGAACCTCAATGTGCCGGACCAGTTCCGCCGCTTCTGCGTGATCGGCTCTCGCGGCATGGCGGAGGGCGATTTCATCCGCGGTTATCTCGACGTGCACGAGGCGCTTTCAGGCAAGAAGGTCGTCGGTAAGCGCTACGCCCAGGAGACGGCGCTGTCGCAGCACTACGGCGCGGACGAGCAGATGGCAGCCGAGATCATCGCCCATGTCAGGGATGGCGGCCCGCTTCCGGTCTCGCCGCTCGACGCGCTCGAGGCCGGCATATTGGCGCTGTCGATGGATGAGGCGCGACTGAAGCGGGCGGTGGTTGACCTGAGACCCCTCTGGGATCGCTTCGACGAAGCATTGCATGCCCGAGCGGCCTGAGGGAGGGTAGCCATGGGCGTGCGGCGCAGCACCGTCATCTTCGCCTGGATCCTGCTGCTGCCGGCGGTTCTTTACGTGACCGTGATAGTTGCCTATCCGCTGGTAGACACGTTCGTCCTCTCCTTCACGAACGCTTCGCTCAAGAAGACGACCAATTGGGTCGGCACCGCCAACTACGAAAAGATCTTCAACGGCACCTTCGCCGAGGTGATTGTCCGCACCTTCGTCTGGACCACCTTTTCCGTGGCGATCAAGATGATCATCGGGACCTTCGGCGCCCTGATGCTGAACGCGGCGGTGCCGGGCAGGGCGCTCTTCCGCGTGCTCACCATGCCGCCCTGGATCGTGCCGATGGCAATCGGCATCTTCATGTGGGGCTGGATGTATAACGGCCAGTTCGGGATGATCTCCGGCATGCTGCAGAATTGGGGACTGGTCGACGGGCCGGTCGCCTTCCTTGCCCATGGCTCCACCGCCTTCTGGGCAACGATCATCACCGACGTCTGGATCGGCGTGCCGATGGTGACGCTTTACATGCTCGCCTCGATGCAGGCTATCCCGCAGGACCTCTATGAGGCCGCCTGGACAGATGGCGCCGGACGTTTCTACCGCTTCCGCCGTATCACCCTGCCGCTGCTCGTACCGGCGATGATCACCATGTCGATGCTGTCGCTGATCGCCACCTTCAACTCCTTCGACATCATCTGGATTCTGACCCAAGGCGGTCCCAACGGCGATACGACGACGATGATCATCGATACCTACCGCACCGCAATCGGCTCGAAGAAATATGGGGAAGGGGCGGCCCGCGCCGTGCTCATCTGCATCTTCCTGTCGATCTTCTGCGTCGCCTATTTCCGCGTGACCCATCGCCTTGCCTCGGGAGAGCACCGATGAGCCAGCCGGCTATGATCAATCGCTATCGCTGGTACGAACTCATCGGCATCTATGCGGGGATTTTCCTTTTCCTCAGCTTCATTCTCGCCCCGTTCGTCGAAGGTTTCCTCGTTTCGTTGAAACCGCTCAGCCTCCTGTTTTCCTCGCCCTATCGGTTTTGGCCGGAAAACGGCTCCTTCGAGGCCTATCGCACCATGTGGGTGAGCGTGCCGGGCTTTGCCCGCTACATCTTCAATTCCTTCTTGATCTCCACGGTCGTCACGGTGGTCGTGCTCCTCCTCGTCGTGCCGTCCGCCTATGCCTTTGCCCGGTTCAAGTTCCGCGGCAGCGCCGCACTGCTTGCCGCCTTCCTTGCCGTGAACATGTTTTCCGGCGCAGTGCTGCTCATTCCGCTCTTCCGGCTGATGCGCAGCCTCGGCGTGCTGAACACCTATTTCGCCATGATCGTGCCGGGCGTCGCCTTCCTCATTCCCTCGGCCATCTGGCTCTTGCGCACCTATATGATGCGCATCCCGCGCGAACTCGACGAGGCCGCCCTCGTCGATGGTGCGAGCCACATTTACACACTGTGCCGCGTCATCCTGCCGATAGCGATGCCCGGCATCGCGGTCGTCGCGATCACCACCTTCATCGGTTCCTATGCCCAGCAGTTCATCTTCGCGCTGACCTTCAACTCGAAGACCGAATACATGCCGCTGCCGATCGGGCTCTACGCCTATTTCGGCCGGCAGGAGGTCGTCTGGAACGAGCTCATGGCGGCGAGCTTCGTCGGCATCGCGCCCGCCGTGATCGTGATCTTCTACCTTCAACGATATCTCGTCAGCGGACTGACCGCCGGCGCGGTGAAGCAATAAGCAACCACCAGAACAGGGGAGTCATAACAGTGACAATCGCTTACAAGGCCGCTTTTCTTACGCTTGCCCTGCTCGGATCGACCGCGCTTGGCAGCGTCGCTGCACAGGCCGCCGACCAGGAGATCAGCTGGATCTATTGCGGCGACAAGATCGATCCGATCCATGAGAAATACATCAAGGAGTGGGAAGGCCAGAATCCGGGCTGGAAGGTGCTACCGGAAGTCGTCGGCTGGGCCCAATGCCAGGACAAGGCGACGACGCTCGCCGTCGCCGGTACACCGGTCGCCATGGCCTATGTCGGATCGCGAACGCTCAAGGAATTCGCCGAGAACGAATTGATCGTTCCGGTTCCAATGACCGAGGAAGAGAAGAAGAGCTATTACCCGAATATCGTCGATACAGTGACATTCGAGGGCACCCAATGGGGTGTTCCGATCGCCTTTTCGACCAAGGCCCTTTATTGGAACAAGGATCTCTTCAAACAGGCCGGCCTCGACCCGGAAACCCCGCCGAAAACCTGGGCCGAGGAAATCGCTTTTGCCAAGCAGATCAAGGAAAAGACCGGTATCGCCGGCTACGGCCTTCCGGCCAAGACCTTCGACAACACGATGCACCAGTTCATGCATTGGGTTTACACCAATAACGGCAAGGTGATCGATGGCGACGAGATCGTCATGGACAGCCCTGAGGTCTTGGCCGCCCTACAGGCGTACAAGGACATCATGCCATATTCCGTCGAAGGGGCGACGGCCTACGAGCAGAATGAAATTCGTGCCATCTTCCTTGACGGCAAGGCTGGGATGATCCAGTCGGGCTCCGGCGCCGCAGCGCTCCTCAAGGATACGAAGATCGACTGGGGTATCGCACCGCTGCCGCTCGGCCCCTCGGCCAAAGGTGAAGGCACGCTGCTGATCACCGACAGCCTTGCGATCTTCAAGGATAGCGGCGTCGAGGAGAAAGCGATCGAATTCGCCAAGTTCATTACATCTCCCGGTCCGCAGGGCGAATACGAGTTGCAAGGCGGCGCGGGTCTGACGCCGCTACGCCCTTCGCCGAAGGTCGACGAATTCGTCAAGGCCGACCCGTCCTGGAAGCCTCTGATCGACGGGATCGCCTATGGTGGCCCGGAGCCGCTCTTCAGGGACTACAGAGGCTTCCAAAACGCGATGATCGAGATGGTGCAGTCGGTCGTCACCGGCAAGGCCGAGCCGACGGACGCTCTCAAGAAGGCGGCTGGCGAACTCGAGCAGTACAAGTAGGCTCATTGGGACCGCGGCGGCTTCGGCTTCCGCGGTCCCGCCTCACGCTAGCGCATCGCCGGAAAAAGCGACTTTCGGAAAGTAGACTTAAGCGCCCTTTGTACCTCCTCAAGGTGGCGCAGTGGTGTAAGGCAGCTGGAGACGGGATTATTGGGACAGCTCACTCTCAAGAAGGTTCAGAAATTCTACGGCACGTACGAGGTGCTGAAACGGATCGAGCTCGAGGTGAAGAACGGAGAGTTCGTGGTCTTTGTCGGCCCGTCCGGCTGCGGCAAGTCCACGCTTCTCAGGATGATCGCGGGTCTCGACGAGACCTCGGCTGGCGACATCCTCATCGACGGCAAGCGGGTCAACGATCTGCCGCCGGTCAAGCGCGGCATCGCCATGGTGTTTCAATCCTACGCGCTCTATCCGCACATGACGGTCTTCGAGAATATCGCTTTTCCGCTCCGCGTCGAGAAGATGCCCGAGGAGAGATTGAAGGCAAAAGTGGAGCATGCCGCCCGCATCCTCCATCTTGGTGAGCGGCTGCAGCAGAAGCCGGGCATGCTTTCGGGCGGCCAGCGCCAGCGCGTCGCGATCGGCCGGGCGATCGTGCGCGAGCCGAAGATATTCCTCTTCGACGAGCCGCTCTCGAATCTCGACGCCGCATTGCGGGCGGACATGCGGATCGAGCTGGCAAAACTTCACCGGCAGCTGAAGGCGACGATGATCTACGTCACGCACGACCAGGTCGAAGCGATGACGATGGCGGACCGGATCGTCGTGCTGAATGCGGGGGAGATCGCCCAGACCGGCGCGCCGCTCGAACTTTATCACAAACCGGCCAATGTCTTCGTTGCCGGCTTCATCGGCCACCCGAGGATGAATTTCCTGCCGGTCACCTGCAAAGGCGCGAGCGATGCCGGGATCGAGATCGACTTCCTGGGCCAGACCGCCCTGATCCCGGTTCATCCGCGCGCCGGCATGGTCGGCGCGACACTGACACTGGGCATCCGGCCGGAGCACATAGCGATCGGTTCCGGAGACCTGAGCCTGACGATCACGCCTTCCGTCGTCGAGCGCCTGGGGGCGAATACTGTCGCCTACGCTTCGCTTGGGGAAGATAGCGAGAACTATTGCGCCATGCTCCCGGGCACAGTGGCGCTACGCACCGACGAGCCGGTGAAGACCGGCATCCGCGCGGCGGACTGCCACCTCTTCGATCAGAATGGCATGGCCTTCGAACGTCGGGTCGATATGACGGATATTGACATGGCGCTCTTCGATCCGGCGGCATGAACATGGCTGCAATGATCCGCCTGCTTGGCCCCGAGGATGTCGAGACTTTTCGGCGCATTCGGTTCGAAGCGCTGCGCGCGGAGCCCGACGCCTTTGCGAGCAGCGCCGAAGATTGGGAGAAGCTGTCGGACGACGAGTGGCGGCAGCGGATCACCGCCGCCGCCGTATTTGTCGCTTTTCGCGACCGCGACCCCGTGGGCATAATGGGCTTGTCGCGCGAGCGTGCCAGCAAGATGGCACATCGCGCCACGGTCGTCATGGTATACGTGCGGGAAAGCCTGCGTGGAAGCGGTCTTGCAAGGATGCTGCTGCAAACACTGGTCGACCATGCGCGGAGCCAAGGCATCCGGCAATTGGAACTTTCCGTGAGCGCTGAAAACCCGAAAGCAATCAGCTTTTACACTCGGGAGGGCTTTGTTGAGGTCGGCCGTATTCCCGGCGGCTGCATTCGCAATGGCCGGGAAGTCGACGACCTCATCATGGTTCGGCGCATCGTCGACTAAACGCCCGCGGCAGCACGCATCTCAGAACGTCGAGTTGAAAGCGCCCCCGTCGATCAGCAGGTTCTGGCCGACGATGTAGCCGGCGTATTGGCTGCAGAGGAAAGCCGCCGCGGCGCCGAACTCTTCCGGCGTGCCGATCCGGCCCGTCGGGTTTTGGGCATATTCCTCGGCGCGCAGCTCCTCAAGCGAGATGCCCCTTGTCTTGGCTGTCTTCTCGAAAAGCTTTTCCAGCCGCTCCGTCTCGTGAGAGCCCGGCAGCAGGTTGTTGATGATCACACCGTGGCGAGCCACCTGGCGGGCCGTCCCGGCGACGAAACCCGTGAGACCGCTGCGGGCGCCATTCGAGAGACAGAGCTCCTGGATCGGGGACTTGACGGAGGCCGACGTGATGTTGACGATCCGTCCCCATTTCCGCTCGATCATGCCCGGAAGCACGGCTTTCATGAGCAGGATTGGTGCAAGCATGTTGGCTCTGATCGCTTCTTGCCAGTTGGCCTCGGTTACGGTCGACCAATCGCCGGGCGGCGGTCCTCCGGCATTGGTGATCAGGATGTCCGGTTGTGGCTCTGCCCTGAGGAGCGCATTCCGGCCTTCCTCTGTCGTTACGTCGGCGGCGACGATCCCGACGTGCACGCCGTAGGTTTCGCTGATGGCCCGGGCCGTTTCACCAAGCTGCTTCGGCTCGCGGGCATTGAGCGTCAAGTTCACGCCCGCCTCGGCGAGCTTTTCCGCCACACCCCGGCCCAGTCCCTTTGAGCCGGCGCAAACGAGCGCTCGTTTTGCTTTGATACCCAAATCCATTGCGTGCTCCACTAAGGTTCTTCTACAGCGCCGCGCGTCTTCTCAGAGGCGCAAAGGTCGCTGTAGCACTTTGAATTTCTGCATGTCTTTTTCCATAAATCGAGGTCGATTTAAGGAGGCATGCAGCGGTCTTTAAGTCCGGACAAGCCGACTGGCCATGCCAGCCCGTCCGATCAAGATGGCGGCCTCATGCTCTTGCAGCAATCTCTGCCACTGCTTCGGAAAGGAGGGCCACTTCCGACGACGTGTTGAGGTAGCTGACCGATGCGCGCGCAATCTGGTCCAGCCTGCGCGCCGTCATGTCGAGCGGGGTATAGGGGACGCCATTTGCGCCGATCGCAATCTGCCTCTCAGCAAGCGCTGCACGGACTTCGCTCGACGGCATGCCGTCGATAGTAAAGGAGACGATGCCGGAAAGATCGGTGCCGAGATCGCGGACCGTCACTTTCGCAATGCCGCGCAAGTTGTCCCGCAGCGTGCGTGAGAGCGCCGTGATCCTCTCGTGGACGACGTCGATCCCGAGCACCCTTGCCTGGCGGATCGCAGTGCCGAGACCGAGAAGCAGGGCTGGCGAATTCTCGCTGGCTTCGAAGCGGCGCGCATCATTGCGAATGGTCACGACCCCGTCGACGATCGGTCCGGAGACGACGTCCATATAGGGCGGCACCAATTGCTGCTGGAATTCCCGCCTGACATAGAGGATCGCCGTGCCGCGGGGACCGCGCAGGAATTTCCGCCCGGCCGCCTTCAAGACGTCGCAGCCGAGCGCGGCGACATCGATCGGGATGTGGCCGAGAGCCTGCGCCGCGTCGATGAAGTAGGGAATACCGGCCGCCTTGGTGACGCGTCCGACCGCCGCCGCGTCATTGATTAATCCGCCATTCGCCGGGAGCCATGTCAGCGAGACGAGACGCACGCGATCGTCGATCATGCTTGCGAGCGCCGAGGTGTCGACGCTGCCGTCCTCGCTAACCGGAATGGTCTCTATGCGCGCCCCGGCGCGTGCGGCGGCTGCCTGCATCGTTGCAAGATTGTCACCCCATTCCTGGCGACCGACCAGGATCCGGTCGCCGGCGGCGAGCGGCGGCAGCGCCGCGAATGCAGCGCCCCAGGCGGCACTGCCACTGCCCATGAAAGCTATCTCGTCGGGCGCGGCGCCGATCAGCGAAGCTGCACCCGCTCGGACATCCTCCAATAGCATGCTCGCCCCATTCGCAGCTTCCATCGGGCCGTCTGCGGCCTCCCTGCGCAGGTAATCCCAGATCGTCTCGAGGGTCGATCGGGAAGGCAGCGAGGCGCCGGAGTGATTGAAATGCACGCCGGATTCGCAGCCAGGCGTTTCGGAGCGGAACTCTTCCACGTCGAACGTATTCATGCCGCGGGCTCCAGTTCCACAAGCGCTTCCACCTCCACTGTGGCGCCGCCCGGCAATGAGGCAACGCCGACTGAGGCGCGCGCGTGTCGCCCCGCTTCTCCGAGGACATGGACGAAAAGGTCCGAGGCGCCGTTGGCGACTTGCGAATGATCCGTGAAGTCCGGTGCCGACGCAATGAAGACACCGAGGCGAGCGACCCGCCGGATGCTGGCGAGCGACCCGTCGGTTGCGGCAGCGATCTGCGCGAGGACGCCGACGGCCGCGTATTCGGCGGCGAGGCGACCTTCCTCCGCCGAAACGCCGGCGCCGACCGTTCCCGTCAGCACGTCACCATTCGTGGTGCTGATCTGGCCGGAGACGATCAGCAGGTTGCCCGCCCTGATCGTGGAGACGTAGTTGGCCGCAGGGGCCGAAGGCGCCGGTAGAGAATGGCCCAGCATGGCAAGTCTGGATGCGAAGGTTTCGGACATGGCGATCTCCCTTGGAACTGGAGCGAGAATGCAAGGGAGCCCGGATTGCTTCCAATTCAAACTTCGCTATGGTGCGATCGATCTGGCTAATGTCTCAAGGGAACGCATGCGCGCATCGACGACCATGCCGCCGCTGCAGGCGCTGCGGGCATTCGAGGCGGTGGGCCGACTGTTGAGTTTCCGGCGCGCTGGCGAGGAGTTGCTCATCACGCAAAGCGCCGTGAGCCACCACATCAAGCAGCTCGAGGGAACGCTCGGCGTGCGGCTGTTTATCCGCAACGCCAAGAGCATAGAGCTGACGCCCGAGGGCACCGCCTATCTCGCCCGCGCGCAGGAGGCCTTCGGCATCATCGCGAGGGCGACCACCGAGATGCGTCGGCAGGCGGGGGTAGTTAAAGTGCGTGTGAGCGTCCTGCCCTCATTCGCCGCCAACTGGCTCGTCTCACGGCTGCCGCGCTTCATGCAGGAGCATCCGGATATCGAGATCGATTTCGAGCCGACATTGCGCCTCACCGATTTTGCTGCCGACGAGGTCGACCTCGCCATCCGCTTCGGCGCCGGTCGCTGGGAGGGCGTCAGGGCAGAGCGGTTGATGGATGAAGAACTGAGCCCGGTGCTCAGCCCGGTTCTTTTCGGCGACGGCGCTCGCTTCGCCGATCCGGCCGACCTGCTTTCCCAGACATTGTTCGATTCCATGAACCCCTTGGGTTGGGAGCTCTGGTTCGGCGAAGTCGGAGTCGATTTTCGCCAAGCTCGCCTCTTGCAGCTGACGGATTACAACATCGCGCTGCAGGCGGCTCTCAACGGCCAGGGTGTGGCGATCGGCCGGATGCTTCTCGTTCGCGATCACCTCGCTGCCGGACGCCTGCTGCGGCCGTTTCCACAGATCGTCCGCCCCGAGAACACAGCCTACTGGCTGGTCATGCCGGAAAATGGCCGGCATAGCACTGCCGCCGAAACCTTCGCGACGTGGCTGAAGGGGGAGGCGGCGACTGCAAGCGCCGACCACTGCACGTCGCTTCAATCGGCCTGATTCAAGACGACATGCAGTAGCGGCCAATCAAGCCGCGCCTCGCTCCGGCGCATGCGGATCGTTCACGATCGGCCAGATGTTGTGGGGTGCACGCCGGTAGGGTGTCTTCTTCGGATCTTTGGGATAAGGGGTTCCTGCCGAGCAGTAGATGATCTTCGACGCGATCTTCGAGAATGAGGCGTAGAAATGATTCGTCGACTTGATGACGAGGATCTTCTTCGACAGCGGGTCGATGCCCATGATCGTGAAAAGGCTTGGGTCAAAGCTCTGGGCGCGCGTTGAATTGAGAATGATGTCGATGCCGCAATGGCGGATGTGAGCTGCGTCGCCAAAAGGAGCGAAGCTCTCGCCGAAGCGCATTTGCGCATCGCGAACGAGCCGCACGATTTTGATAATCCCGTCAATCGGATTGCCTGTGCCCGGAGCGGACTTCGCGCCGAAGCGCAGCGGGATCTCCGCCCCTTCGCCGGCCGCAATGCAGATCTGCACGGCCATCGGATCCCAGATAGTCCCGATTGCGGCATTGGTGACTTTGTTGGCGATGAGTTGCTGCAGCACCACGGTAGCATCGCCCGCAGTGCCACCCCCCGGATTGTCCCACATGTCCGCGATCACCACCGGGCCGGCGGGCGCGGCAATTGCCTCCGCGACGGCCTGCCGCTCGTCGATTTCCGGCATCCGAAACGTGCCGCGTCGGGCGAAGAGCTCCAGGCCGAGTTCCCTGGCAAGCTCCTCACCCTTTTCCGGACGGCCGTTGGTGACCGCAACCATTTTCGTACCCATCTCCGGGACGTCGCCGGCCATGAAGCCGTGCACCACCGAAAGCGACAGCACGTCGGGATCGTCCCTCTCGATCTGCATGATTTTGTCGACGAAGCTGCGCATCGGTTCGCGCGATGTCGGGAAGACATCGATCATACGGCAGTCAAACACCGACATCACCGGCCGGACGCGGCCTTCAAGCGTGTCGACCGCGATCCGCCAAAGGTCCTCGGCCCGGTCGACGAAGTCGGTATGGGGAAACTCCTTGAAGAAGACGAAGAAATCGGCCGCCGCGACGCGCTTTTCCGTCAAGTGGCTGTGCGGATCGAGTTCGGCGCAGACAAGCACGTCGGGGCCGACGATATCGCGCACGTGGGCGAGAAGGTCGCCTTCGGTGTCCTCGTAGCCCTCCGCCACCATCGCGCCGTGGAGTCCGAGGACGACGGCATCGACAGGCATCGCCTCGCGCAATTGCCCGAGGATCTCATCGCGCAGTGTCTCGTAGGTCCGGCGGTTGACGAGTCCGGCCGGGTCCGCCCAGGCGGCCGTGCCCTCGATCAACCGCCAACCCTTTTCCGTCGCGACGCGCCGCCCCACGGTGATCGGCGCGGTACAGAGCGTGGGCGTCTTCGGATGTTTGCCGGGCGGCGCATAGAGCGAAGCTTCAAAGGCGCGCCTGTCGATGCAGATAGGAGAAAAGGTATTCGTTTCAGTCGCCAGGGCTGCCGTGAAGATCCGCAATGCCGTCGCCTTCCCCGCGCTCAATTTCCCATGGGGTTCGGCAGATAGCCGGTGAAACCGCAGATTTTCCACCGACCCTCATGCTTCCGGCAATAATAGACCGTCTGCCACTTCATGACATCGATCTGGCCGTCCGCCTTCCTGAGGCTGCCATCGAACTTCTTGCGGGCGAGCGCGAGGTCACCGTTGATCTCGACGTCCTCCAGCGTCGTGGTGGCAAAGATCGCCGCGCGCGCATCCTCGGCAAAGGATTGGCCCGCGAAGTCGCGCGCCTGGCGCAGCCACTCGTCGCGGTAGGCGGCAAGCGATGGAAAGCTGAGCCGCCACTGATCGGGATTTGCCTCACGTCTGCCATCTATGCCGATGAAGCCCTCCTCGATGAAATCCCCTGCAACGGTTGCCCAGTCGGCGGCCAGGAAAGCGTCGATGTCACGCCTGACCAACATCTCCCAGATCGAATGCCGGTCGCCGTCGCCCGGTGGAAATGGATTCTGCAGCGGATCGCGCACGTGTTTGCCCCCGTTCTGAAATTCTTTTCATGGAACGCGCTTTTCTCTGGCCAAATTCCGCTTTATGTGGTGATTTGTCAACGAAAAGTGAAAATAATTTGCATCGCAATGTCTTCGCGGGGAAGGAGGGGGGGCATTGATGCAAGGCGCATCCGCCCCATGCGCCTGCCTGCGGATGATAGCACGTCGTTGCGTGATGCTCTGAGGAGAGTGGCCGTTCAAATGGACATATTCGCAACCTTGCTGCAGGAAAAGGAGCGGCTGTCCCAGTCGGAGAGCCGTATCGCCGATATCCTGCTCAACGATTTTGAATTCGCGGTCAACGCATCGATCATCGAACTCGCCGGCAAGGCGGATGTCTCGCCGCCGACGGTGACGCGCTTCTGCCGGCGGCTCGGCTGCGAGAGCTTTTCCGATTTCAAGGTGCAGCTTGCCCGCACCGCCTATGTCGGCATGCGTTACCTGAAGCCCGAACCGAAGAGCCAGGAGCCGGTCGACGTTGCACGGGACATCATCGACAAGGCGCAGAATGCTCTATTTCTGCTCCACCGGTCGCTCGACCTCGCCGCGATCGAGCAAGCGGCAGACAGGCTTGCTGCGGCGGGAATGGTTTATGCCTTCGGCTCCGGCGGCAATTCCTCGATGATCGCCGGCGAGTTGCAGAACCGGCTCTTCCGGCTGGGACTGCGTATCACGTCCAGTTCAGACCACGGCATGCAGCTCATGCTGGCGGCAGCGGCGAAACAAGACGACGTCATCATCGGCTCTTCCTTTTCGGGGCGCAATGCGGAGCTCGTGCGTGCCCTCACGCTTGCCCGCGAGGCAAAGGTGCCGACGATCGCGCTGACCCAGAGCGGCAGTCCGGTGGCTGAGGCAGCCGATATCGCCGTTCCCGTCGATCTGCCGGAGGGCAACAACATCTATCGTCCGACATCCACGCGCATCGCCTATCTGGCGCTGGTCGACATCCTCGCCAGTCTCGTCGCTTACCGGGTTCAGCCGCAGGCGACCGCGACGCTTCGGCGCATAAAGCAGCAGCTGGTGGTGCACAGGGACGGCGACGATCGCCAGCTACTTGGGGACTGACGTGGCACAGGAAATCTCGTCACGAAACTCTGTCGCAATCATCACCGGAGCCGCCGGCGATATCGGCGGCGCCATAGCGAGGCGGTTGGGCGAGGACCACGAGGTGGTCCTGCTCGTCGACATCGACGGCGACGCCGCCGCCAGGGTCGCGCAGGATCTCGGCGGAGAGGATCGTTTCACCGGGGTTGCCTGCGACGTGACCGATGCCGCGAGCGTGGAGGCGATGGCGGCGACGGCTGCCCAGCTTGGCGTGGTGCGCACGCTCGTCAACAATGCGGGCGGTGCGTGTGCCGCCAGCCTTCACGAGGCGACGCCGGAGACCTGGCGCCTCGATAGCGCCCTCAACCTCGAAGCCGCTTTCCTCTGCTTCCGGGCGGTCGAGGCGGCGCTGAAGGAAAGCCGTGGGGCTGTTATCAACATCGCCTCGGTCAACGGCATCGGTGTCTTCGGCCATCCGGCCTATAGCGCCGCCAAGGCCGGGCTCCTGCACCTCACACGCCTCATTGCCGTCGAATACGGCAAGTTCGGCATCCGCGCCAATGCGGTGGCGCCCGGCACCGTCCGCACGCAGGCCTGGGAAGCGCGCGCTGCAGCCAACCCGCAGGTCTTCGAGGAAGCAAAGCGCTGGTATCCGCTCAAGCGCATCGTCGACGCGGAAGACGTCGCCAATGCCGTTCATTTCCTGGCAAGTCCCAAAGCGAGCGCCATTACCGGCGTTTGCCTGCCGGTCGACTGCGGGCTAACCGCAGGCCAGTCCGAACTCGCCCGCACCTTTTCGCAATCCGGCCATTATTGACCGATCCTTTTGGAGAATGCCGATGCAGCCTGTTGCCTATCGCCTGGAATCTGCCTGGCAGCCGGATGGCGGCCCGAACGGATGCTTCACCTTCACGCTTTTCAATCTGTCTGAGGCACCGCTCAGAGAGTTTCGCCTCGTCTACACCTCGCTCACCCGCGTCATCGATGCGGATGCCTGCAAGAACGCGACGTTCCTGCGCCGCAACGCCAATTTCCATGAATTCGCTCCGCCCGAGGGCCTGACGCTTCAGCCCGGCGAAGGATGGAGTTTCACAGTCGGCGGACTGCATCGCCAGGCGAGACATTGCACCGACGGCGCAAAATCGGCCTACATCACGCTCTCGGACGGCCGCCACCTACCGGTGGCGATATCCGATCTTCTCCTCGAAGGAGAGACCAGTGAACCGCCAGCCGTGCGCTTGCTGGCGGGCAGGCTCAATCTTCCCTTCGCCCTGCAGCCCTGGCCGGCAATGATCGACGCCCTGCCGGGCGAGGGCCTGCCGGTCGTGCTCTATCCGGCGGAACGTAGTCGCCCGGAGGATGTGCGGGCGGCTTCCGAAGTGCTTGCGCTGTTTCATCGGCTTTTTCCCGGGTCGCATGCACCTTTCAGTCTCATGCCGTCAGGGCAGGGACGGCCGATCGTCTTCGCCAAAAACGGCGACCTCGAGCCGGAGGGTTACGAGCTTCATTTCTCCAGCGGGGAGATCCGGCTCGATTACGCGTCCTCGGCCGGCCGGCAATATGGGCTTACAACGCTGGCGCAGCTTCTCCACGGCGCCCGAACCGATTCCTCGAAATTCCGCTTTCTCGCCTCAGGGAGCATTTCCGATCGGCCCCGCTATGGCTGGCGCGGCTGCCATCTCGACGTGTCGCGGCAGTTCTATCCGACTGCCGACGTCATGCGTCTGATCGACGTACTTGCCTGGTTCAAGCTCAACATTTTCCATTGGCACCTGACGGACGACGAAGCCTGGCGGCTGGAAATCAAGGCCTATCCGACGCTGACGACGCTTGGCGTGTTGCGCGGTCCAGACGAGCCGCTTTTACCGCAGCTCGGCAATGGCGCCGAACCGGTCGGTGGCTTCTACAGCCAGGATGAGGTCAAGGCGATCGTCGCCCATGCGGCGGGGCTCCATGTCGAGGTGGTTCCCGAGATCGATATCCCGGGTCACAGCACTGCGGCACTCGTCGCCCTCCCGCAACTTGCGGACGGGCAGGAAGCGCCGGAAAGCTATCATTCGGTGCAGGGTTACCCCAACAATGCGCTCAACCCCGCGGTCCCGCTGACCTATGAGTTCCTGGAAAAGGTCTTCGACGAGCTGGTCGAGCTGTTTCCGAGCCGATATGTTCATATCGGCGGCGACGAAGTGGCCGACGGATCGTGGCTCGCCTCCCCATTGGCACGCAGACTGATGGAAGAGGAGGGCCTTTCCGGCACCTTCGCGCTGCAATCCTATCTGCTGAATAAGGTGAAGCAGATGCTGACGGCGCGCGGCCGCATGCTCGTCGGCTGGAACGAGGTCGCCCATGGCGGCGGCGTCGGTGCGGAGGGCACGCTCCTGATGGCTTGGGAAAATCCTAAGGTCGGGATCGAACTGGCGCGCGAGGGCTACGACGTCGTGATGACGCCGGGCCAGGCCTATTATCTCGACATGGCGCAGGCGGACGCCTGGCAGGAGCCAGGCGCGAGCTGGGCCGGAACGGCGACCCCGGCCCACACCTATGCCTATGAGGCGGAGGGCGAGTTTCCGGAAGAGCTGAAGAGCCGCCTGAAGGGCGTTCAGGCCTGTATCTGGTCCGAGCATTTCCTGTCGCGTGACTACTTCAACCACCTCGTCTTCCCGCGTCTGCCCGCCATCGCCGAGGCGGCCTGGACACCCGCGGAGAAGAAGGACTGGTTGCGTTTCGCGGCAATCGCGCCCTTGAGCCCGATGCTCTGAGGTGACCCCATGCGGATCGCCGTCGGTGGAATCCATACCGAATGCAGTACCTATTCGCGGGTCCTCATGACGGCCGAGGATTTTCGCGTGCTGAGGGGAGATGAACTGCTACGGTCTGACTATTTCAGCTTTCTCTCTGCCGATGGCGTCGTGCATCTACCGCTGCTCCACGCTCGGGCGGTCCCGGGCGGGCCGGTATCGCGGCCGACCTATGACGTCTTCAAGGCGGAGTTTCTGGAAAGACTTGAGGCCGCCCTGCCCATCGACGGCCTTTATCTGGCCATGCACGGTGCCATCAAGGTGGATGGCATGGACGATACGGAAGGGGACTGGATTTCCGCCGCTCGCGCCATCATCGGGCCGGATTGCCCGATTGCCATCAGCTACGACCTGCACGGAAATGTGAGCCAGCGGGTCATCGATAACATCGATATCTTCGCCGCCTATCGCACGGCGCCGCATATCGACACCCGCGAGACAATGGTGCGTGCCTGGTCCATGCTCGTCGAGGCGTTACAAACCGGAAGGCGTCTCGGCGTCGCCTGGGCGCCCGTGCCGGTGCTCCTGCCCGGCGAGCGCACTTCGACGGAGGATGAGCCGGCGGCAGGACTTTATCGCTCACTGCCGGAAGTCGATCGGCGCCCCGGAATTCTCGATGCCAACCTGATGGTCGGCTATGTCTGGGCGGACGAACCGCGGGTGACCGCCTGCGCCGTGGTGACCGGCTCGGACAAGGCCGCAGCCTCGAAAGCGGCCGAAGAAATCGCCTCAAGCTATTGGGATGCGCGGGAAAACTTTCGCTTTGGACCGGTGACCGGCGCGCTGGACGCGATGCTCGACATCGCCGAACGGGCAGCGAGCCGGCCCGTCATCCTCGCCGATTCCGGAGACAACCCGACCGGCGGCGGTGTCGGCGACAGGGCCGACGTCTTGAAGGCGCTTCTTGCCCGCGGCTGGCGTGATGCGCTCGTCGCAGGCATTGCCGATCGCCCAGCCACCGAAGCCTGTTTCGCGGCCGGTGAGGGCGCGAGGCTCCCTCTGCGGATCGGCGGTAGCCTCGATCCCTCGGGCGAAGTGGTGGAGGTCACGGCTGAAGTCGTGCGCCTTGACGATCCGGGGCCGGCCTTGGAACGGCAGGCCGTCATTCGCGTCGACCACATGTTGATCGTGCTTTCGGCGCGGCGCCGCCCCTATCACTGTCTGAAGGATTTCAGTCGTCTCGGACTCGATCCGACGGCGGTACGGCTACTCGTCGTCAAGTCCGGCTATCTTTCTCCGGAACTGGCCCCGATCGCCAATCCGAACCTGATGGCGCTGACCGACGGCGCCGTCAACCAGGACATCGAGAACCTTTCGAGCGAGCGTCGGCGACGCCCGATCTTCCCCTTCGACCGCGAGTTCGACTTCGTGCCGGAGGCTCGGGTCTCGGCGCGGTGGAACTAGTGGAATCAGAAACCAGAGGCAGTGGTAAATACGGCGCCCGGTGACCGACGCTCCCCCTCTGGCCGGTCCACCCTCAGCAGCTGCTGCGGAGGACGGGCAGGCCAGAAGGGGTGATGCGGCCACTTCCGATCCCAACTTCCGGCCGATCAATTCCCGAGGATGCCCGGCAGGCGCAGACGCTGTTCCCTGGCGCAATCGAGAGCGATGTCATAGCCCGCATCGGCGTGGCGCATGACGCCGGTGGCGGGATCGTTCCATAGTACCCGCTCGATGCGCCGGGCGGCGTCATCGGTGCCGTCGCAGCAGATCACCATGCCGGAGTGCTGGGAAAAGCCCATGCCGACGCCGCCGCCATGGTGCAGCGAGACCCAGGTGGCGCCCGAGGCGGTGTTGAGCAGCGCGTTCAGGAGCGGCCAATCGGAGACCGCATCCGAGCCGTCCTTCATCGCTTCCGTCTCGCGGTTCGGCGAGGCGACGGAGCCCGAATCGAGATGGTCGCGGCCGATGACGACAGGCGCCTTCAGTTCGCCGCTCCTGACCATCTCGTTGAAGGCGAGGCCGAGGCGATGGCGGTCGCCGAGCCCGACCCAGCAGATGCGTGCCGGCAGTCCCTGGAAGGCGATGCGCTCCCGCGCCATGTCCAGCCAGTTGTGCAGGTGCTCGTTGTCCGGCAAGAGCTCCTTGACCTTCTGGTCCGTCTTGAAGATATCCTCCGGGTCGCCGGAAAGGGCTGCCCAGCGGAAGGGGCCGATGCCCTTGCAGAAGAGCGGGCGAATATAGGCGGGCACGAAGCCGGGAAAGTCGAAGGCGCGTTCGAGCCCTTCGTCCTTTGCCACCTGGCGGATGTTGTTGCCATAGTCGAGCGTCGGAATGCCTGCATCCCAGAAGGCGAGCATGGCTTCGACATGATCGCGCATCGAGGCGCGCGCAGCCTTTTCGACTGCCTTCGGGTCGCTCTCGCGCCTGGCCTTCCATTCGGCGATCGTCCAGCCTTTCGGCAGATAACCGTTGATCGGATCGTGCGCCGAGGTCTGATCGGTGACGATATCGGGGCGGATGCCGCGCCGGACCATCTCGGGCAGGACTTCCGAGGCGTTGCCGAGCAGTCCAACCGACTTGGCTTCGCCGGTCTCGGTCCAGCGCTCGATCATCGCCATCGCCTCTTCGAGCGTCTCCGCCTTCTCGTCGAGATAGCGGGTACGCAGGCGGAAATCGATCGAGTCCGGATTGCATTCGACTGCAAGGCAGCAGGCGCCCGCCATCACGGCCGCGAGCGGCTGGGCGCCGCCCATGCCGCCGAGACCGCCGGTCAGAATCCACTTGCCTTTGAGATTGCCGCCATAGTGCTGGCGACCGGCCTCGGCGAAGGTCTCGTAGGTGCCCTGCACGATGCCCTGCGTGCCGATATAGATCCAGGAGCCGGCCGTCATCTGGCCGTACATGGCGAGGCCCCGCTTGTCCAGTTCGTTGAAATGATCCCAGTTTGCCCAATGCGGCACGAGGTTGGAATTGGCGATCAAGACGCGCGGAGCGTCCTTGTGGGTGCGGAAGACGCCGACCGGCTTGCCGGACTGGACGAGCAGGGTCTCGTCGTCGTTCAAGTCCGTGAGCGTGGCGACGATCCGGTCGAAATCCGCCCAGGTGCGGGCGGCACGGCCGATGCCGCCGTAAACGACGAGTTCGTGCGGATTCTCGGCGACCTCCGGGTCGAGATTGTTCATCAGCATGCGCAGCGGCGCCTCCGTCAGCCAGCTCTTTGCGTTGAGCTCGGTTCCGCGCGGGCTGCGCACTTCGCGGATATTGTGGCGCGGATTGTTCATGTTCATGCCTCACTCCCTGTCAGTTTGAGGTCGAATGCTTTTGTTTCAATGGCTTGCAGGATGTTGCTCAGATGGCTGCGAAGCCTTTCGGCCTTTGCGGCGTCCAAGGCGAAGGGCGGCGCTTCCGACGCGAGATAGGTGGACTGCGCAAGCTCCATCTGGATCGCGTGCACGCCGCTTTCCGGTCGGCCATAGTGGCGGGTGGTCCAGCCCCCTTTGAAGCGCCCATTCAGGACATGGCTGTAACCTTCTGCTTTTGCCGCAATTTCCAAGGTCGACTGCTCAATGGACTGGGAGCAGGTCCTGCCCATATCCGTGCCGATGTTGAAGTCCGGCAGTTTGCCGTCGAAGAGGAAAGGAATATGCGAGCGGATCGAATGGCAGTCATAGAGGACGGCGACGCCATGGATCGCCTTGACGCGCACGATCTCGGCGGAAAGCGCCGCATGATAAGGCGCGTGGAAGTCGCGAAGCCTGGCGGCGATATCGGCTTCGGTCGGCCCTTCGTCCTCGTTCCAGATCGGCGCGCCGTCGAAATCGGTCTGCGGTATGAGGCCGGTCGTGTTCTGACCAGGATACAGGCTGACGCCTTCCGGATCGCGGTTGGCGTCGATCACATAGCGATGGAAGGTCGCGCGGACGGTCGTCGCATGCGGCAGCAGGCCTTCATAGAGTTCGTGGATGTGCCAATCGGTGTCGGCAAGCAGCCGGCCGTTGCCGTTCAGCCGCAGCCAGATCGGGGGCGGCACGTCCGTCCCCGTGTGCGGAAAGGCGAGGATGACCGGCGAGGTGCCTCGCCGGACTTCGAAAACGGCCATGTCAGTTCTCCAGCTTCGGCAGGATGCCGTCGGAGACGGCGGCAGCAAGCCGCCCGGAGGCGATGAGTACGCCTGCGGCCTTGAGGTCGTCGGCCATGTAGCGATCCTCCTCGATCGTCGGTGCCACGGCGCGCACTATTGCTGCGGCCTTCTGCAGTTCCGGGCTGGTTGTCAGCGGTGCGCGGAACTCGATGCCCTGGACCGCGGCCAGTGCCTCGATGCCGATGATCGAGAAGAGATTGTCGGTCATCTGCAGGAGACGGCGGGCGCCATGGCAGGCCATCGATACGTGGTCTTCCTGGTTGGCGGAGGTCGGCGTCGAATCGACCGAGGCCGGATGCGAGAGCTGCTTGTTCTCCGACATCAGCGCGGCGGAGGTGACTTCGGCGATCATCAGCCCTGAATTGAGCCCGGGTTTTTTCGCCAGGAAAGCCGGCAAGCCGTAGCTCAGCGCCGGGTCGACGAGAAGGGCGATGCGGCGCTGTGAGATCGCGCCGATCTCGCAGACCGCAAGCGCGATCTGGTCGGCGGCGAAAGCGACCGGTTCGGCGTGGAAATTGCCGCCGGAGACGACGGAATTGTCGGAAAGCACAAGCGGATTGTCGGTGACCGCATTGGCCTCGACAGTCAGCGTGGCGGCGACCGAGCGCAGGAGATCGAGGCAGGCGCCGTCGACCTGCGGCTGGCAGCGAATGCAATAGGGGTCCTGCACCCGCTCGTCGCCTTCGATGTGACTCTGTCGGATCGCGGATCCTTCGAGCAGCCGGCGAAGGGCAGCGGCCGTGTCGATCTGGCCGCGATGCCCCCGCAGCGTGTGGATATCGGGATGGAAGGGAGCCGACGACCCCATGGCCGCATCGGTCGAAAGCGCGCCGGTGATCAGGGTGGCTTGCGCCGCGCGATGGGCGCGGAAGAGACCGGCGAGCGCCAGAGCGGTCGAAACCTGGGTGCCGTTGATCAACGCCAGGCCTTCCTTGGCGGCGAAAATCACCGGCGAGAGCCCGGCTGCGCTCAGCGCTGCCGTCGCCGTCATGCGCTCGCCGCCGAAGAAGGCTTCGCCATGCCCCATCATCACGGCTGCCATGTGGGCGAGCGGCGCGAGATCTCCCGAGGCGCCGACCGAGCCCTTTTCGGGGATCAACGGAATGACACCTTTTTCCAGCATCGCCTCGATCAGCCGGATGACCTCGAGACGTACGCCGGAGGCGCCGCGGCCGAGCGAGATCAGCTTTAAAGCCATGATCAGCCGCACGATGTCTTCCGAGAGCGGCTGGCCGACGCCGCAGCAATGCGAAAGGATCAGGTTGCGTTGCAAGGTCGAGACATCGGCGCTGTCGATCTTGATCGAGGCGAGTTTGCCGAAGCCGGTATTGATGCCGTAGACGGGCGCATCGCCCGCAACGATCTCGGCGATCCGCTCCGCCGCCTTGCTGATGCCGGCATCGAAGGCGGGGTCGAGGCGGGCTGGCTCGCCGGTCCAATAGATCGTCTCCAGGTCCTTGAGCGGTACCGAACCGGGTGTCAGAACAATGGTCATCGCGAAATCCTTTCGCCCTTGAAAATCCGCTCATGGAGGGGGTTGAAGCCGATGCGGTAGATCAATTCCGCCGGTTCATCGATGTTCCAGATCGCGAGGTCCGCCGATTTGCCCGCTTCGATCGTGCCAGTCTCGCCAAGGATGCCGAGCGCGCGCGCCGCCTCCCGCGTGACGCCTGCGAGGCATTCCTCCACCGTCAGCCGGAAGAGGGTCGCCGCCATGTTCATCGTCAAGAGCAGCGAGGTCAGCGGTGACGTACCCGGATTGCAGTCCGTGGCGATGGCGATGCGTGTGCCGGCGGCCCGCAGCGCTTCGACGGGCGGCAATTGCGTCTCGCGCAGGGTGTAAAAGGCTCCGGGAAGGAGGACGGCGACCGTACCGGCCTTTGCCATGGCGTCAGCGCCTTCGGCATCGAGATATTCGAGATGATCCGCCGAGAGCGCATTATAGGACGCCGCGAGTCTGGCGCCGCCGAGATCGGAAAGCTGTTCGGCATGGAGCTTGACCGGCAGCCCGAGCGCCTTCGCCTCATCGAAAACACGCGCAATTTCGGCCGGCGAGAAGGCGATGCCCTCGCAAAAGCCGTCAACCGCATCGATCAAGCCTTCGGAATGCGCCTCCGCGAGACCGGGCAGGACGACCTCCTCGATGTAATCGACATTCCGCCCCTTATAAGCCGGTGGCGTGGCATGGGCCGCGAGGTAACTGGTGATGATACGTACCGGGCGGCGTTGCTCCAACTGCCGCGCCGCCCGCAGCATTTTCAGCTCCGCATCGATATTGAGGCCGTAGCCAGATTTCACCTCGATGGTGGAGGCGCCTTCGTATAGGAGCGCGTCGAGCCTCGGGAGTGCCGAATCGACCAGCTCATCGACGGAGAGGGCGTTGGTGACCTTGACGGTCGAGGCGATACCGCCGCCTGCGCGGGCGATCTCCTCGTAGGACGCCCCTTCGAGGCGCAGTTGGAACTCCCGCGCGCGGTTGCCACCGTGGACGATATGCGTGTGGCAGTCGATCAGCGCGGGCGTCATCCAGCGGCCCTCGCAGTCGATCACTTCATCAGCCTTGGAAATTTCCGACGGCAATTCGTTCTCAACGCCGGCATAAACGATCCGGCCTTCGCGTACCGCGACGGCCCCGTTTTCGATGATGCCGAGCGGACCCAGCTCCTCGCGAAGCGAGGCAATCCGCACATTGCGCCAGAGGCTGGTTCCTTTCGCGCTGGCGATTTCGGTTTTGCTCATCCGTTGCGCTCCCTGCTAACATATGTATATACATAATAGAGCCAATGGCAAGGGAAAATGGCAGGACTTTACCAGAGAGGTAACGCGGCGCGGGCTCCGAGCCAGAAAGACAGGAATGAAAAAAGCCCCGGCCAATGGGCCAGGGCCACGAAGCAAAGTCTGACGGGGCGCCGATTCGAGTGCCCGCCGCTGGCCGGACGCGACGGTCCCGGGCGAAAGGATCACGCGGCGTGGTGGGACTTCTCGCAGCAGCGCTCCACAAGCGCGATGAACCGGTTCCCGGCAATATCGAGCCGACCGCTATTGTCGATCGCCGTTACATCCGCCTCGGTGATGATCTCCGGCGTTTGGCGCGTCAGGCGGCGCAGCACATCCTCCTCGCTTTCACGCCCGCGCTCGGCCAGACGCCTGGCGAGAACGGCGGGCTCGGCAGTGATGAGCGCCACGGTAATTGCGCCGAATGCGGCGCGAAAAGCCGGCAGGGCCGTGCGGCTGCCGTTGACGATTGCCGTCATGCCGCTTTCGACCTTGGCGGCGATTTCACGAGGAACGCCATAGCTCAGCCCATGCGCTTGCCATGAAACGGCAAACGCCCCTTCTTGGCGCATGGCTTCGAATTCTGCTGCCGACACGCTTTCGTGCACCTCGCCGCCGGCATCCGACGGACGCGTGATCACCCGGCGGACGAAGAGGATGTCGGGCCGATGCGCGAAATGCCGGGCGGCAAAGCCCATGACGCTATCCTTGCCGGCCCCGCTCGGGCCGACGACGACGATAAGAGCTCCGCCTGATCCTTTCGCTGCCATCATGCGACACGTCTCCCTTCGCGCCAGACCGAGCGTACGACCGGTATGCCTTCCCGTCGATGCACCCGCGCGATGTCGGCGCGCAGTCCAACGGCGATCCGGCCGCGGTCATCAAGGCCGACGGTGCGCGCCGGCGTTGCCGTCACCATTGCGATTGCCATCGGCAGGTCGATCGGCTCGACTTCGTCGGCGAGCACGAACGGCGCATGGATCAGGCTGAACGGAACGTAATCCGATGACAGGACGTCGAGCACGCCGCGCTCGGCGAGGTCGCGAGCGGCGATGTTGCCGGAATGCGACTTGCCACGCACGATGTTCGGAGCGCCCATCAGGACGCTTAAGCCGGCGCGGTGGGACGCTTCCGCCGCCTCGAAGCTCGTCGGGAACTCCGCCAGGCGGACGCCGTAGCCGATCGATTCCTCCACATGGTCGATCGTCGCGTCGTCGTGGCTTGCAACGGTGATGCCACGCTCGGCGCAGGCCTTGGCGAGTGCCGTGCGATGCGGCGCCGCATAACGGGCGGAGAGCGCCTGCTGGCGCTCGACGAAGGCGGCGAAGGCTTCGTCCGACAGGCCGCGCTTGGTCTTGTAGTAGAGGGTGTATTGCTCCATCGTCTGGAACTGGCGCTGCCCGGGCGCGTGATCCATCAGCGAGACAAGCCGAACCTGCGCATCATTGTGGAAATCCTCGTATTGATCGAGCACGTCGGCGGTCGAGACCTCGCAACGCAGGTGGATCAGGTGGTCGGCGCGCAGTCGGCCCTCCTCCTTGGCCTGCATCAAGGCATCGGCCATGCTGCGCATCTCGCCCTTCGGAAAGCCGTTGTCCTCGTCGGTGCCCAGGCGCAGGCAATCGAACACGGTGGTGATACCGGAGGTGACGACCTGCGCGTCGTGCGCCTGGATGGCGGCGATCTTCAGCCAGCGAACGCCCGGGCGCGGCGAATAGTGGGATTCCAGATGGTCGGTGTGGAGCTCGATCAGCCCCGGCAGGAGATAATCGCCTTCGAAGTCCTCGCCGGTGCGGCTCACCCCTTCCGAAACATCGGCAATCCTGCCGTCGCGGATCAGCACCGAACCGTCGACGATGCGGTCTTCAAGAACGATCCGGGCATTGGTCAGAACCTGTTCATTGCTCATGTCATGCGATCTTTCGTGTGGATGTGCCGCCAAGCGGCAGCAGGGAATGAACGGTGAAGGGCGCGCCGCGGCCGGGCTCATGGAAGAGCGCGACCGTTTCGACGACAAGCGGCTTGCCGATGAAATCGGCAAAGGCGTGTTCAAGCGTCTCACGGACAAGGCCCTGCATTTCCTCAGGGACCGGACCGGTCAGCGTCAGGTGGAACTGGAACTCCTCGAAGACATAGGGATAGCCCCAGCTGGTGAGATAGTCCCTCTGGCGCTCCGTCAGTCTCTCGGGATTGCGGCGGGCAATGTCCGTTTCCGAAAGCGGCGCCCGCAACGGTTCGAAGCGGCGGACCGCCTGCGCTGCCAAGCCGTCGAGGTCAGGACAGTCCCAGGAGGGGACGAGTGCGAAGAACGGACCGAGTTGCTGAAGTGTGATTTCTGGGACCGTGAAGGGTTCGATCTCGGCAGCGAATTCGTCGAGTGCCGCGATCAACTCGGCTTCGCTGCGGCCGGGCGCCAGCGCGAAGGGTGCCTTCAACGTGCCGTGGAATCCGTATCGGCGCGGTTCGGCCGTCAACGCCAGCTGTTGTTCCGGTGGCAGCTGGGAGGTCTCCGGCCATGCGAGGGCGCCGCCAGTGAAGGCATCCCGCCCGAGCCAATGGGAGGCTGTCACCGACAGCCGGTCATCGGCCGGCGGTGCGAAAAAGATTGCGTAGCGCACGGGTCCTGCTTTCTTCGTCAGCGACCCGCCGCCCCGGTGGGTCGATTGTTTGGGGTGATATGCGCAGCTAGCCGATTTGCGTGACAACATCGTGATGGCATCCCGCAAAAATGCGAACGGGATATCACTGTACCTTGCGTCCCATAAGCCGTGACCGGCACGCGTTGGAGATGCTGTCGAAAATGAAGACAACCATCAAGATCAAAAGCACCATATAGGCGACATTTTCCCAATCGGAATTGGTGCGCATCGCCTCCCACAGCTTCAAGCCGATGCCGCCGGCCCCGACGGCGCCGATGATCGTGGCCGAACGCGTATTGGATTCCCAGAAATAGAGCGCCTGGCTGGCAAAGACAGGCAAGACCTGCGGCAATACGCCGAAGCGCTGCACCGCGATCGGCGCCGCACCGACGGACTTCACGCCTTCGCGCTGCTTGTCGTCGATGTTTTCGAGCGCCTCGGAATAGAGTTTGCCGAGCGTGCCCGTGTCCGTGAAGAAGATCGCCGAGATGCCCGCAAGCGGACCCGGCCCGAAGGCGCGGGTGAAAAAGAGCGCCCAGATGAACATGTCCACCGAGCGCAGGAAGTCGAAGAAGCGCTTGATGGCCTGGTTGGCGATGCCGCTCGGCGTGATGTTGCGGGCGGCAAGAAAGCAGAGTGGGAAGGCCGCCAGAGATGCGAATAACGTCCCGACGAAGGCCATGACAATCGTCTGCAGGAGCTTGGTCCAGACGTCGAGATGCTGCCACTCCGCATTGTAGAGGATGTTGTTCCACGCAAGTGCAAGATTTGAGCGGTGCGGGTCGATTCTTTCACCAAAGAGCATCAGCGACGCGACCTCGCCGTAGGACTTGCCGAAAAACGGCGAGTTGGCGTCGAAGAGGAAATTCGCCCAGCCGAAGAAGCGATTGCGGATCGAGACCTCGTCACCCTCCACCTCCGCCCAGCCGGTGAGGCCAAAGGACAAGATGATCTTTTCGCCCGGTCGTTTCTGCGTCGCCCATTGGGGTAGGGGGCCTAGCGGCGTGACGGCGGCGCCGCCGTCGACCGTCATCCTGAAAGTCTCGCCGGCGTGGCTTGCCGTTACCAGCTTGTCGGCGACTTCGATCCGCGTCAATCGGTCATAGATGACAACGGCGCGCGTCACGATCTCTTCCGTGCGGCTTTGGTTCAGGGTCGGCCGCGGCGCCGGTTCTGCCGTTTTGCCGAGCGCTGCTCGCGGCGCCATGAAGCTGAAGGAGGAATTCGCCTTCGGCTTCTCGACCTTGTCCGCCGCCGGCAGCTCGATTGTCCGGGTGACGGTATGCCTTTCGAGCGAGACCCATTTCGGAGCCGGATTCTTGCCCAGCGGCGAATTGCGCTGATACGAAACGCTCATCGCGCCATCGGGGGCAATTTCGATATCGGGCCGGATTTCGTAGGAGACCCAGTCGGCAAGATAAGTGCCGGCGATGCCCCAATTGGCGGTGGCAAGCACGTGGCCGATCGAGAAAAACCACCAACTGAACACGAGATAGGCCACCACACCGATGCCGATCAGAAGTGGCTTCAACCGCTTCTCGGAGGAGGACCTCAGAAGATGCGGGTGGCGGGCCGCGATCGCTTCCATTTCGAGGACGCTGGGCTTTGTCGAGGCGATCATGATCCGCTCCTCTTACCGGTCAAACGCAAAGGCCTGATCGCCGGCGAGGCGGCGACGCAGCCAGGCGGAAAACTGGTCGACGGCGATGATCGTCGTTAAGAGCAGCATGACGATCGCCAGCGTTTTCGCTGGATGGTTCTGGCCGATCGACAGGCGCAAAAGTTCGCCGATGCCGCCACCGCCGACTGCCCCGATAATCGTCGAGGCACGCACGTTGATCTCGAGGCGCAGCAGGAAATAGCTGGTGAAATTCGGCAGGACCTGCGGAACGATGCCGAACCAGACGCGCTCGAGCCAGTTGCCACCGACGGCACGCAGGCCCTCCTCGGGCTTCATGTCGGCATTCTCGACCACCTCGAAGAACATCTTGCCCAGCGCTCCGATCGTATGGATCGAAACGGCAGCGATCGCGGGGATCGGGCCGAGCGACAGGATCGCCAGGAAAAAGCCGGCGATCACCACCTCAGGAAAGGCGCGCAGCACTTCCATCATCCGCCGCGCGGCTCCGCGGATCCACGGATTGGGCATGAGATTGCGCGCGGCGACAAAGCACAGAATGAAGCCGAAGAAGGCGCCGATCGCGGTCGAAAAGATGGCGATATTCACCGTCTCCAGCATCTTGTGGAAATATTCCGGCACATAAATGCCATCGGTCAGATACAGCCGCCCATCCGGGTAATTGTATTTGAAGCTGCCGTCATTATAGGGTGAGGGCAGATCGAAGAGGGCGCGCGGGATCTCCATCAGTTCGCGTGGCATCAGGTCGCCGAAGAAGTCGAAGAGATGCGGCAGGCGATCGAAGAACTTCCCGGCATTCGACGCGTTGGCAAACCAGAGTGATGCAAAGAGCGTGAATGCAAGCAGCGCGACACCGAGCGCGGTGTACATGCGCCGCCGGGCACTGAGCTCTTGCCAGTGACGCTCGACGAGTGCGCCGCTCTCGCTCAACGGCTTGGACAGCATGGAAGTGGCCATCGGAATTCCGGCGGGACCGGCCTCTCTGAGCATCGGCAATCAGGCGAGACAGCCCGGACTCGCGCGAATGCGGCAAATCAATAGATGTGGCGGTGACGCAAATGGCAGCGCCGCCATGCGAGCGAACGCCGGCTGCGGCAGCAGCCGGCGTCAGGACGTTCAAATGACGATCAGCCGCCGATCGTGGCCTTGCGGGCGTCGATGATCGGCTTATAGAAGTCGCTGTTGACTTCGACGTAGCCTGTGAAGTCACCGCCCTGGATGGCGGAGAAGCAGGCGGCGTCGGTCTTCGGCAGGTCCATCATGAACTGCTTGAACTTCGCCTTCATGTCGTCGTTCATCGAGGAGCGGACGACGACCGGGCCGTTCGGGATCAGCGGCGAACGCCAGAGTTCGACCAACTCGTTCATGTCGAGAATGCCCTTCTCGACCATCTTGTGCAGATTGCCCGAGGTGTAGCCGTCCTTGAATTCGCCAACGCCGGAGCCGAAGGTCGTGCCGGCGTCGAAGTTGCCCTTCAGGACTTCTAGCACGAGGTTCTCGTGGCCGCCGCCGAAGCCGGATTCTCCAAAGAATTCCTTGACCGGTGCGCCGATGGCTTCCGGCAGGGTGACGAGCGGAACGAGGTAGCCAGAGGTCGAGTCCGGGTCGGCGAAGCCGAGCTTCTTGCCCTTGAGGTCCTCGAGCTTGGTGATGCCGGAGTCCTTGCGGGCGACCATGATCGAATGGTAGCCGGTCGAACCGTCGGTCTGGACGGTTGTCAGGATCGGCTCGACCGCGTTGGCATTGGCGAGATAGATCTTGGCGTAGCCGGAAGCTCCGAGCTCAGCATAGTCGAGCGTGCCGCCGAGCAGGCCCTGGATGACGCCGTCATAGTCGGCCGCCGGAAAAAGCGAGACCTTTTCGACGCCAATGGCCGCGGGAAGCTTGTCGACGAGGCATTGAAAGTTGCGCAGGCGGTCGGCTTCGTTTTCGCCGCCGAGGATGCCGATACGGAATTCCTTGAGATCTTCGGCCTGGGCATGGCCGATAAGGGCAAGAAGCGCAACGGCGCCGAGAAGGGATTTCTTCAACATGAGGTTCGTCTCCCGTTTTTGCGAATGTGCAGAGATTTGGGCGCCCTTGACGCGGGCATTCGATCGCGGCGGGCCTCAGAGGCCGGCCAGTGCCAGCGGCTTCAAGCTGGCCGATGCCGTTTGTTCCTGCGGAACGGCCGCGGGAATGTTGATGGTTGTCGAGGTCATCGATTCCTCGATGGCGGTGTCGGCGCCGTAGATCTCGGCAACGGCGGCGGCCGTCAGGTTCTTCGGTTGGCCGTCGAAGACGACGCGGCCATGGGCCATGCCGATGATGCGCTCGCAATAGTTGCGTGCCGTATCGAGCGTATGCAGATTGGTGATGACCGTTATGCCGTCGCGTTCGTTGATGTCGCGCAGCGCGTCCATGACGATCTTGGCGTTGAGCGGATCGAGCGACGCGATCGGCTCATCCGCGAGCAGCACCTTCGGCTGCTGCATCAGGGCGCGGGCGATCGCGACGCGCTGCTGCTGACCGCCGGAAAGCGTGCCGGCAAGCTGCAGCGCCGTCTGTTCGATACCGAGCCGCTCGAGCGCACCGACCGCCATGATCCGCTCCTCGCGGCTGAACATGTTGAGGACGCTCGAAATCGTAGAGCGGTGATTGAGCCGGCCGAGCAGCACGTTGGTGAGCACGTCGAGCCGCGGCACGAGGTTGAACTGCTGGAAGATCATGGCGCAATCGCGTTGCCAGTTGCGCAATGCCGCGCCCTTCAGCGACGAGACCTTCACGCCGGAAAATTCGATCTCGCCCGAAGAGGGATCGACAAGGCGGTTGATCATGCGCAGAAGCGTCGATTTGCCGGCGCCGGAGCGGCCGATGATGCCGACCATTTGTCCCGGAGGGATGTCGAACGTCACCGAACTGACCGCGGTCTTCTTGCCGAACTGACGGGTCACATCCCTCAGGTGAAACATGGGGCAGGGTCCTCTCTGCGAGACCGATAAATATGACAGCTGCCATATCCGCCCTTCGTGAAGGTCAAATGTCAGTTTGTTGTAGGTTCTGTTACACCTCACAGTCAGACGGGCACGGCCGCTATCACAGCGGGAATCACGTTCATGCGTTGCTACTTTCGCAAGCGGCGAGGGTAGCAAGTTCCCGGTTCCAACTCGAAGACCGTGCTGATTGGTCGACTCATGCATCAGGCGCATCAGCCAGTGCCTCAATTTCGTTTGAAACGCTGCCGCCCGCTTGCGATAACGCGCAAGCATGGGAATACGACGGGAGATAGACATGGCCGGCAAAAGCCAATTCCAATGGGACGATCCCTTCCTCATCGAGGATCAACTGACCGAAGACGAGCGGATGATCCGCGATACGGCGCGTGCCTATGCCCAGGAAAACTTGCAGCCGCGTGTGATCGAAGCCTACCGGGAGGAAAAGACCGATCCGGCGATCTTCCGCGAGATGGGCGATCTCGGACTGCTCGGCGTTACCGTCCCCGATACTTATGGTGGGGTCGGCGCTTCCTATGTCGCCTACGGCCTTGTTGCTCGCGAGGTCGAGCGTGTCGATTCCGGCTATCGGTCGATGATGAGCGTGCAGTCCTCGCTCGTGATCTATCCCATCTTCGCTTACGGTTCGGAGGCGCAGAAGCAGAAATATCTGCCGAAGCTGATCAGCGGCGAGTGGATCGGCTGCTTCGGCTTGACGGAGCCCGATGCCGGCTCCGATCCGGCGGGCATGAAGACGAGGGCGGTGAAAACCGACGGCGGTTACCGCCTGATCGGCTCCAAGATGTGGATTTCCAATGCGCCGATCGCCGACGTCTTCGTCGTTTGGGCGAAGTCGGAGGCGGATGGCAACGCCATTCGCGGCTTCGTCATCGAGAAGGGGCTCAAGGGTCTTTCTGCGCCGAAGATCGCCGGCAAGCTTTCGTTGCGCGCCTCGATCACCGGCGAGATCGTTCTCGACAACGTGGAGGTCGGCGACGAGGCGCTGCTGCCGAATGTCGAGGGGCTGAAGGGACCCTTCGGCTGCCTCAACCGCGCCCGCTACGGTATTTCCTGGGGCGCACTCGGTGCGGCGGAATTCTGCTGGCACGCGGCGCGGCAATATGGCCTCGACCGCAAGCAGTTCGACCGCCCGCTCGCCCAGACGCAGCTTTTCCAGAAGAAACTTGCGGACATGCAGACCGAGATCGCCCTCGGGCTGCAGGGTTCGCTGCGTGTCGGCCGGCTGATGGACGAGGGCCGAATGGCCCCGGAGATGATCTCGATCGTCAAGCGCAACAATTGCGGCAAGGCGCTCGATATCGCCAGAATGGCTCGTGACATGCACGGCGGCAACGGTATTTCCGAAGAGTACCAGGTCATGCGCCATATGCTGAACCTGGAGACCGTCAATACCTATGAGGGCACCCACGACGTTCATGCGCTGATTCTTGGCCGCGCCCAGACCGGGCTGCAGGCCTTCTTCTGAGCGAGGCGACGATGGAAGCGCCTCTGAAAGGGATAAGGGTCCTCGAACTCGCACGCATTCTCGCCGGCCCCTGGATCGGCCAGACGCTCGCCGATCTCGGCGCCGATGTCATCAAGGTCGAAAGCCCAGCTGGCGATGACACCCGCAGTTGGGGGCCGCCCTTCGTTGAAGGAAAAGGCGGCGAGAAGCTCGACGCGGCCTATTTCCATGCCTGCAATCGCGGCAAGCGTTCGGTCGTCCTCGATTTCACGAAGGAGGAGGGGCGGGAGGCCGTGCGCCGGCTTGCGGCACAGTCCGATGTTCTACTCGAAAATTTCAAGGTCGGGGGGCTCGCCAAATACGGCCTCGATTATCAGAGCCTGAAGAAGCTCAATCCGCGGCTGGTCTACTGTTCCGTCACAGGGTTCGGGCAGGATGGCCCCTATGCGAGCCGCGCCGGCTACGACTACATCATCCAGGGCATGAGCGGCATCATGGACCTCACGGGCGAGCCGGACCGCGAGCCGCAGAAGATCGGCGTCGCCTTTGCCGATATCTTCACCGGGCTCTATGGCGTCATCGCGGTGCAGGCGGCGCTCGCTGAACGCGAGCGCACGGGCGAGGGTCAGCACATCGACATGGCGCTACTCGACTGCATGACCGGGGTGCTTGCCAACCAGGCGCTGAATTTCCTCGTCTCGGGTAGGGCACCGCGCAGGCTCGGCAACGCCCATCCGAATATCGCCCCCTATCAGGTGTTCCCGACCGCCGACGGCCACCTGATCGTCGCCGTCGGCAACGACCGGCAGTTCGTCAAGTTTTGCGAACTGCTCGGGCGGCCCGATCTCGCAGCCGACGAGCGTTACCGGACCAATGCCGGCCGCGTGCAGCACCGCGACAATCTTGCCCCGGAGCTCGCCTTCGAAACGGCAAAGTTCGAGCGGGATGCGCTGCTGGCGGAGCTCGAGGCAGCCGGCGTGCCGGGTGGCCCGATCAACACCGTCTCAGACGTCTTCGCCGATCCGCAGATTCTTCACCGACAGATGCGTATCGAGACGCCGCACACCGGCGCGGCATCCGGCACCTCACCCGGGGTTCGCACGCCCATCCGCTTCTCCGGCGCCTCGCTGGCGCTTGATCGCGGAGTCCCGCGGCTCGGCGAACACACGGCCGAGGTGCTGGCGGAAATCGGGATGGCTGTTCCGGCGGAACAGGGGTAAGGTCGATCCACTCTCCGTCTTGTTCTCGGTCGCATGATAACGCGAATTCATCGCCAGATGGGCGAGGGATACCTCATCTTCGCCGAAGCTAAGTCCATTTCGTTAATTGACCGCGGAAGCTTGACACCGTCTCATAGGAGTTCGCGCAGAGGGTAGTCGGCACATCCGGGCTGGATGGTCGCCGATCATTGTCAGGGCGGAGGAGGCATTCCATGGTTGCTTGGCGCTCGTTGCATGGACAGGAGAATTCTCCCCGAATAGCCCGGCTGTTGCCGAATGCAGTCACGGCGCTGGCGCTTTGCTCGGGGCTGATCTCGGTCCGGTTTTCGGTTGACGGTGCATACGATTATGCGCTGGTCGCGATCGTCACCTCGGCAATCCTCGACGGCCTCGATGGCCGGCTCGCCCGACGCCTTCATGCGTCGTCGCGCTTTGGAGCCGAATTCGACAGCCTCGCCGACTTCCTCAGTTTTGGCGTCGCGCCCATCGTGCTTCTGTTCTTCTGGGCCGGCGATGCGATAACCGGTCCGATAAGCCTGTGCCTGATGGTGTTCGCCCTTGCCTCGGCCATACGCCTGGCTCGCTTCACCGCGCAATCCGACGTGGAAATAGCGGCTTGGAGGAAGGCTTACTTTACCGGCATGCCGACACCCGCAGCCGCGCTGGCCGTCCTGTTGCCGGTCTCGTTGACGATGCCGACGCCAGGCGCCCTGCAGTGGATGGGTTTGCATGCGCTGCTTATCGCCCTTCTGATGGTGTCGAGAGTCCCGACCTTCTCAGGGAAGAACTGGGTTCTTCCATTCAGATCATCGCGCGCTGGCGTTCTCGCAGCCATTGCCGTGCTGGCGGTAGCCTTGGTCCTGTATCCGCGCGAATTCCTGGTGACCTTTACGGTCCTATATCTCTCCTCGATTCCGATCAGTTGCCTCAGTTTTCGGCACGACCAGAGGGTTCACGAGGACGTTCCAGTCAGCGAAAGCGCCGGACTTTAGAGCATTCTTGCGGTAACTGGAATCACCCGACATCGCACAGGTACGGAGCTGATCCCGCTCTAGCGCGGGATCAGGAAAACTGCGCGCGCTTGTCAATCCGAAACAGTCGCGCTGAAGGTGTTCCGTTCCCTCGTTCTCCTACGTCTAATCGACGCCCGATCTCCACTCCTTCGGGGGAGCCATCCTCCATTGTGACAACTTTATGAATGCCTAACCGGCAATAGAATCGGCGCCGGTCCAAGGGACCATGAGCGGCAAGTCTTCGCAATAACGGGGGCGCTGATGACGAGGCATAACATCAGTCTTGCTCTGAAATGTGGGCTGTTGCTCACATTGATCGTTCTCACCAACCAGGGCGTGGCGGAACGCCTGCGAGTGATGCTTTCCGACCAGCGGCTGTTGAGCCTCGTAATCTTCAGTCTGGTCTGGCTTGTTTCGCTGGCCGCCGCGCTGGCTGCCGCCTTTCAGCCCCGTCTCTTCGTTCGGCTTCTCTGGGCCATCCCTCTGGCCAGCTCGAGTGCTGCTGCCTACGGCTACTATCTGGTACAAGGATCCGAGTTCTACATATTCGACATGCTGAATTTTTGGGCGGCTCGCCATGAAATGCAAAGGGCGTCAGAGTTCTATTCGGATGCGGTCTGGTCCGCCCTCTCCGTTTTCGTATTAGGCATAGTGGCAATTGCGATGCCTCCCGCCATCGGCCCGTGGCGCATGCGCATGACCCGCTACTGGTCGCCCTGGCTGCCCATGCTGCCGGTTCTCCTCATAGCAGGCGTCGTCATTGCCCGGGACGGCAAAGGCTCCCAAGGGATGCCGATGCAGTTCGCTCCGCTTTCGTTGGTTGCTGTCGCGGCCTACAAGATCAACACGGGCGTATACGAGGAGCGACACGCCGTTTCGATGACAGCGGGCCCGCCATTGGCGCGTGCCGTGGTGTTAGTCGTCGATGAGAGCATCCGCTCCGATTTCGTGAGCCTAAAACCTGGAAATACGATTACTCCGGAGTTGGCCACCCTTCGCGACCGTTTGATCGACTTCAGTCCAGCGGTATCGAGCGGCAATTGCTCGCACCTGTCGAACGCTCTGCTTCGGTTCATGGTTGATCGCCGTAATCTTGTCCGCTCTGTCCACACGAGCCCGACGGTTTGGCAATACGCCAAGAAGGCGGGTTTCCGCACGGTTTTTATCGATGCACAGCCGAGAAGCCACTTCGACGCCGTCAATGGCAAACTCCAAAACTACATGACTCCCGCCGAGGCGATGTTGATCGATCGGTTCTACAAGTTCGACGGCACATTGCCGCTGCATGCCGTCGATGACGAACTCGTCCGCATCGCCCTGGAGGAAATGAGCGGCGGCGACCCTGTTTTCATCTATGCAAACAAGAATGGCGCGCATTTCCCATACAGCGACGGATCGCCTGAGGGCCTTCCCTCCGACCACGCAGCCGGGGCGGATACACGCGGCTTCACGGCGGAACTCCAGAGTTATGCGAAGGCTGTCCGCTGGTCGACCGATCGGCCAATCTCCCGATTGATCCGCGATACGGATGGGAGCGACGCGACGATTATCTATACGTCCGATCACGGGCAGAACTTCAGCCCTGGTCGCCTGACGCATTGCACCACTTCCGGAAATGTCGATCCGCAGGAGGCAATCGTGCCGCTGATGGTCGTCTCCGGGAATGCCAAACTCCAAGACCGTTTCCGGGACGTTGCCGACCGATACCGGGGCCACGCAAGCCATTTCGCGATTGCGCCGACCTTGCTCGAGCTAATGGGGTACAAGCCATCCGAGATCGCGACGCGTTACGAAGGTTCGCTGCTGGGATCCCTGGCCTGGAAGCCGCAATTCGTATCCGACGATATTTTCGGCTTGTTCTCAACGCGGCCGGCTTGGCACGAGGCTGACTCGTCGCTACAAGCGCAATATGACTCGCTGGACGATCTCCTAAGTGAGCTCGCGGATACTTCGCCAGCTATCTGCGACGACAGCGCTTCCTGTGAGGCGGCCATCCTCCACTGAAAGAGCGCTCCCTGATCCTGCCGGGGACTGCTGGGGAAAGTGGCACAGGAGCTTGCAGCGCGTTCCAGCTGTTCTCGACCTGGTTCGGGTCGTGTGCTGCCGAGCTACACCACACGGCGGGACAAGACCCTTAGACCTAGCAATTCACATCAAGCTCATTCCGGAGCTCACACGAAGTAGCTCGATCCCTTGCTATCGCCAGCCGCCGGCACCGGCATAGTCATTCCGCCGCCCGGTCTGGAAGGCAGGCCTCAGGGGCGTCGAGGCGTGCGTTGCGGCGCGTTTCTGGCTGCGGGCACGGGCCCTGCTCGCAGCAATGACGGCAAAGGCAATAAAGAAAAACATTCCTGGGTCGGCGCTCCCGCCGCCCAACGATTGGGCGATTATTGAAGCCAGAGCGGCTGCCTGAATGCTCGAGACCAGCACGTTTGTCTCTGGATCTGCGTAGCGCTTGAGATTTCCCATACCCCTCGCCACCACCAGCAACAGTGTCGCCATCATGACCCCGCCTACGAGGCCAAGTTGTGAAACCACCGCGATTACCCAGCTCGATGCACGTGAACTGCCCAGACCAACGCCGAGTCCGCTTGTGTCGACGAATGCCTGGAGGCTTTTGATGTTCCAATAGGCGCGCTCTTGGCCGGAGGCTGAGGCGGCCTTGTTGACAATCGTGGAATCCATCAGATGGACAAACGGAGAGAAAAATCCCTGATCGAAAAAAATTATGGTGAGGACTGTGACTGCAGCGACTCCGAGGAGTGCCACAATTAAAATCTCGTCCCTGTCGACGCGGCCAGACAGAAAAGAGCGCATGATCGAAAACACGACGGGAATCCCTAATAATGCCAGACCGACATACGCGGTCGAGGATGTGGAAAGCACAAGCAGGACCAGCAGCAACGCGGCGAGCCCTTGCGCCAGGCGTGACTTGGTCCGGCGCCAGTAAACATAACAGAACGACAGGCAGACGAGTGACAGACCACCAAAGGTCGATGCCTCCGAATTGACGCCGGTGATGCGCCAAAAACCACCTTCCTGGACCTCTGTAAGCATAGCGTAGCTGGCTGTCCGAATGGGCCCCAGGACGTCACCGGCTCCAGCGATCTTGCCCAAAAGATCAATCAGCCCCAACCCGGCGTGGACACCGCACCAGACGAGAAAGCCTCGGCGAACTCCGTCCATCCTGTCTTCATGCAGAAGCAGAATGGACAACGCAATTGCCGTGAGTCCACCCAGGACGAAATAGCCAGTCTGTGTGATATTGCCGGATACGGGCGCAAGCGAAGCCTCCACGACCCCACGGCGCATCGCAGACTGGACGAAAACGCTCGTCTGTCCCGCGAAAAGGCGCGGAAACAACCACGAGCCGACCACGGCGTAGGCCATGAGACTGCAAAGGACCCAGAGCACGCGGATCTGTCCGAACACGTTGCCGAGCTCCCGCGGAAACGGGCGCCTTGCAGCGACAGCCGATATCAGAAGGGCGGCGAAGAAGGTGTAGATCAGCGGCGACGATCCGCCAACTGCGGTGAGTGTCACGAACGCTGTCGCGCCGAAAGCCAACGAAACGATGAGCCCGATGATGAAGGGGGACCGGCAAAAAGCTCCGACCAGCAAAATTCCCGCGCAGACTAAAAGACCGATGAACGAGATCTGCATGGGGCCATGGTTCCAATGTTGCGGCGCAGCCACTCAAAATGCACACATCTACCCCGGCGATGCCGGGTTGCCGTGGGCGATGTGCGGAGCCCGAGCTCTTGGGCGGCTGACCCTGTTCAGGGGCATCGAACATTCCGTGCGAGCTTGCCAGCCAGAATCCTCGTTAAACGAACTGCCGCCGACAAGCACTGCAAACGGAGTACGGGCGGCAACTTTATACCCATCTGCGGAAGCCGTTGCCGCGCCTTGACGGAAAATAGGATACGAATCGCCAACGAAAGAGGTAGCGGGGGCGGCTCGTTCCTCCATTTCGGCGAATTGCCGAAGCTGCCAAGGGACGGCATGGTCGATGCCCCGTGGCTAGTAAGGTCTCTTACTATGTTTACTCGGCTGGCAATCGGAGCGGCATGTCTCGCGATCACCGCCGCCTCTGCATCTGCAGATCTTCTCCGGAGCGTCACCGTCCATCCCGCCTGCCCCGGCACTGGGATTGCACAGCAACTCGATTCCCTCGGCATGACGCGCCGCGGTGCGGACCAATGTTCAGCCCGCAACATTGCTGCTACCAGCGCATTGGCTAAAAGCTCAGGTCGCGCAGAGCTCTGTTTCTGAGCTGTAATGCTATCTAGTACTATTATGTAGCTGCCCGGTGATTGTATTTGGTGGTATAGGTGTTTTGAGAGGTTATGGGATCCAGTTGAGCGTACGAATGGATAATCTACTGGAAAATTACGTAAATGAAGCGGCAAAAAATACTATTCTTTAGTGATGACCTAAATAATCTGGGTGACCTGTTTCTTCTGTTTCAGAACCTGGAATTGGTCTCTAAGGAAGATTCGCTTGTGCTTGTCAGGCAACACGGAGCTATTGCGCCACAAATTCGAAAGCGGTTGGAGGAACTTGGAGTTCATCTCATCAACAGCAGGAGTTTTCCGAGTTTTTTGGCCGCCTGCTGGCGATCCAACGTCGTAATCGGCGGCGGCCAGTTGGTCCGTGACAATGTGTCCTTGAGAGGACTGGTCATCCTGGTTTTCGGATTGGCTCTGGCTCGTCTTTCCGGCGGCGGGGTGACAGCCCGTGGAATAGGTGTGAGTCCGATCCGGAAGATCCAGGTCAAGGCTCTGTGGAGGAGAGTTTTGCGGTTTTGCGACAGGGTCGTCGTCCGTGACGCTACATCCGTTGCAAATGCCTCGCAGTTGGTTGCGCGATCAAAAATAGAACTCGCTGCCGACATGGGATTTTATCCAAGCAAGCAAATTGAAAGGCTGCGCAACGCAGCCGATGTAAGCCCATCTGAATCGGCGTGCGTTATTATCGCGCCATGTATTGACGGGGAACGGGTGATGGCTGGACCCGCGCTTCGTGAATTGATCGAGGCACTGAGGCGGGTCTTCCCTCGTTCCGAGATGGTCGTCTTATGTCACGATATACGGGAGGAAATGGATAAACGCGCGGCAAACGTGATCATGGACCAGTGTGGTCTGGGTGACGCGCAAGTAGTCGCACCTCATGATCTTGACACGGTTTTTTCCTACTATGAACAAGCTCGCTTTGTAGTGACGAACAGGCTCCATTCGGCAATTTTCTCCCTCCTGTCCGGTCGACCGCTGCTTGTCTGGATGGACAGGAGCGAAAAGCTAAAGAATGTATGCGCCGATTTTTCCATTCCTTCGGTGCGAACCGAAGAATCGGCGGAAGAAATAAGGGAAAAAGTGGCAGCGTCGTTGCGCTTCAACAGAAGCGATCGAGAAGCGGTCTTGAGCGAAAAAGTAGAATTATCCCGAACGAACGTCAGGTGAACATTGCGTCATCATCTGACCCTTCCGACCCTGGTGGCAGTGCTGTGCTGCGGAACGCCGGAGCGATGCCGACAAAGGCCGTGGCAATCATCTGGAGTCACTCTCCACACGAGCTAATCGAATGTGTCGAAAGTGGTAGCGCGGGCGGCCCGGATGCTCAATTTCGGTAAATTGCCGCGCCAGGTGAGAGGCTGGCATGCTCCAGCCAGCGCAGCGAGGAAGGAGACGAGTATGTTCACTCGGCTGGCAATCGGAACTTTGTGTCTGTTGGCCACGACGATACTGGTTTCCGCGGAACTACTCTGGGGCGTCAATGGCCATCCAATCTCTGCCTATCCCGGGGTCAGTATGGAGAGGCAACTCGATTTTCTGGTGGACCTCGGGATGAAATCCTATCGCGTAAACATTTCCAGGGCGGAACAGGCGTCCCAACTGGCGCCTATTGTACGGGCTGCCAAGGTACGCGGGATAGAAATCCTTCCGGTGATCACCCCTGGCGGTATGGACCTCGACAACGAGAGCGTCGATGAACTTTACGACAAAGCTCATGCGCTCGCCGTCGCGCTCGGCTCGCAGTTCAAGGACGACATCCGTGTCTGGGAACTGGGGAACGAGATGGAAAACTACGCCATTATCCAACCATGCGAAATGCGGGACGACGGCAGCCAGTATCCCTGCGAGTGGGGACCTGCCGGTGGAGACGGCCCCCTGCATTACTACGGCCCGCGCTGGGCCAAGGTGAGCGCTGTTTTGAAGGGCCTTTCCGATGGGATGATCGAGGTAGATCCCAAAATCCGCAAGGCAATGGGCACCGCCGGCTGGGGGCATACGGGTGCCTTCGAAAGGATGAAGCGGGACGGGATCAAGTGGGATATTTCCGTTTGGCATATGTATGGCGGCGATCCCGAACCGGCATTCAGGAAACTCGCTCGCTACGGCCGTCCTATATGGGTCACCGAGTTCAACCACCCTTTCGGCAGTCAGCGCGGCGAAGAGCAGCAGGCGGATGGATTGAGGCAGACGATGAAGCGCCTGCACAAGTTGCAGGCCAAATACAATGTGAAGGCTGCTCACATCTACGAACTGCTGGACGAAACCTATTGGGCCCCCGACTTCGAGGCCTACATGGGTCTCGTGAGATTGATCGCCAGGAGCGACGGCGGCTGGACGGTCGGGGAGCCCAAGCCGGCTTATGCGGCCGTCAGGCGCCTCATTCGTGGCGAACGTCGGTTGCCAAAACCCAGAAGGAGTTGCGATCCCGCTGAAAGTAGTGCCTCCGATCCCCTGCCGACCCGTCAGGCGCATTTTGCCGTCTGTCTCGTGTTGGGGCGCAAGGGTGACGCAGAAACGGTGGAGCGGTGGGTAGAGGCGTTGGAAAACGGCAAGGTGAATGTCACGGCAATGATGCTCGATCTGTTGCACTCGGATGAGTTCAGGGCGCGATATGCACCCTTTGGCCTGACCGACCGTGCCTATGTCGATTTTCTTTATCTCCTGCTGCTTGGCCGGCCCGCGGATGCGTACGGGCTCCACACCTATGCCACGAACCTGCAAGGCGGCTCGGTGACCCGGGAGCACGTGGCCCTGGGCCTCATTCAGTCAAGCGAATTTCAGAAGAAATTCGCAGCCCAACTCGGCACGAAACCGGCAACGTCATCGGCCGCGCCGGGTTAAGGCCTCTCCTGGACATCCGGCAAGTGCGATCCAAACTGCACCATTCCGACCCCCGGGCGCTTGAGGCCGGTAGACCTGACTACAGCGCCGCGTGGACGCGCGGGGGTCGCTTTTGGCATCGAACTTTCCGGTTCCGTTTTGCGGGGCCGATGCGCTAGCGCTTCAAAGCTCGCGCGAACAGGCGCGAGAGCCGTTCGGCAAAGGCGCGCGGATCTTCGGGCTTGTCGCCATCGAGTACGCGTGCCTCATCGAAGAGCAGCTTGACGGCGTCGTGGAGAAAGCCCTCGTCCTCCGCCGGGGCCGCGGCGAGGGCCGCGATCAGCGCGTGAGCGGGATTGATCTCAAGAATGGGTTTCGCCCTGCCTTCGACCCGACCGGCGCCCTGCAGCATCTTCTGCAGCTGGAGGTCGGGGCCGTGCTCGGGTGCCACGAGGCAGACGGCGCTTTCCGTCAGACGGTCGGAGGTTCTGACATCCGAGACAACGTCGCCGAGCGTCGTCTTGGCGAAAGCAACGAATTCGGTCATTGACGGGTTTGCCGCCGCGGCGGCGCTCTCATCCTTGGCGATACCCGCTAGATCGGCCGCCCCTTGCGTGATGGACTTGAACGGCTTGCCTTCGAAATCGGGCGCCGTGGTCACCCAGAAGCTGTCGACCGGGTCCGTCAACAGAAGCACTTCGATGCCGCGGGCACGGAAGCCCTCCAGTTGCGGCGAAGCCTGAAGTTGCGCGAGGCTGTCGCCGGTGAGATAGTAGATCGCCGTCTGGCCTTCCTTCATGTCCTTGAGATAGTCGCTCAAGGCGCGCGGCTTGTCCTCTGCTGTCGTGCGGAAACGGGAAAGGGCCAGGAGCTGGCTCCGCCGCTCGAAGTCCTCGTAGATGCCTTCCTTGATGACGCTGCCGAAGTTCTCCCACAGCTTGGTGAAGGCATCCGCATCGCTCTCCGCCAGCTTCTCGATGCCCGTCAGCAGCCGATTGGTCAGTCCCTTGCGAATATTTGCGAGCAAGGGGCTTTCCTGAATCATCTCGCGCGAAACGTTGAGCGGCAGATCGGCCGTGTCGACGAGGCCGCGCGCGAAGCGCAAATAGCGCGGCAGCAGTTCTGCTTCATCGGTGATGAAGACCCGCTTTACGTAGAGCTTCATCCTGCCCTTGCGGTCCGGGTCGAACAGGTCGAAGGGCTTGGAGCCCGGCACGAAAGCGAGCGCCGTATATTCGTGGCGCCCCTCGGCACGGAAATGCACTGTCAGCGCCGGTTCGTCGTAGTGGCCGGAGACGCCGCGATAGAAATCGGTGTAGTCGTCCTTGGAAATCTCGCTCTTCTGTTTCGTCCACAGCGCCGTACCGTCGGCCACCTGGGCCGGCTCTGCGCCCGGCTTTTCGACGATCGATATGGGGACGGGGACGTGACCGGACTGGTCCTTGACGATCCGTTCTACCGTCCAGCGAGAGGTATAAGTCTTGGCATCGTCCTTCAGATGCAGCGTGATACGCGTGCCGCGGGCAGGCGCCTCCGCGGGCTCGATGCTGGAAACCGTGTAACTGCCCTTGCCGTCCGAGGTCCAGTGCCATGCCTTGTCCGAGCCGGCGCGGCGGGAAACGACGTCGACATTGTCGGCGACCATGAAGGCGGAATAAAAGCCGACGCCGAATTGGCCGATGAGCTGCGCACCTTCCTTGCCCTGCGCCGCCTCGATGCGTTCCATGAAGGCCCGCGTTCCGGATCGCGCGATGGTGCCGAGGGACTCAACCAACTCGTCGCGGCTCATGCCGATGCCATTGTCCTCGACGATCAGTCGGGTTTTTTCTTCGTCGAGCGTCAGGGTGATGCGTGGTGCCGGATTGCTACCGAGGAGTTCAGGCGCGACGATCGCTTCGTAGCGTAGCTTCTCACAGGCGTCCGCGGCGTTCGAAATGAGCTCCCGGAGAAAGACATTCTTATCGGAGTAGACGGAATGCACCATCAAGTGCAGCAGCTTGGCAACATCGGCTTCGAAGACATGTTTCTCGACGGACATTTCGACATCACTCATCGCGCTGCGGACCTCCTGAAATCGCGTTCGAACTTGACGGGCGAGGCGGGCGGGGATCTGGCCCCAACCGGTCATTTCGGCCCCAATTGGCAAGCCGCAGCGGGAATTTCAAGGGGCGCGTAATCGTCTGTCAGATGTTGCCCATGCAGAGATACTTCATCTCCAGATAGTCTTCGAGGCCGTGGCGCGATCCCTCGCGGCCAATTCCGGATTGCTTGATGCCGCCGAAGGGCGCCGCTTCGGAAGACATGCGCCCGGTGTTGATACCGACCATGCCATATTCGAGCGCCTCGGCCACATGCCAGACGCGCTTGAGGTTCTCCGCATAGAAATAGGCGGCGAGGCCATAGATGGTGTCGTTCGCCTCCGCCACGACCTGGTCGGCATCATGGAAGCGGATGATCGGGGCGATCGGCCCGAAGGTCTCCTCCTGTGCAACGCGCATATGATGCGAGATGCCGGAAAGAACGGTCGGTTCGAAGAAGGTGCCGACCGTTCCGATCCGCTTGCCGCCGCAGCGAAGCTCGGCGCCCTTCGCGAGCGCGTCGGCGATATGCGCTTCGATCTTTTCGATCGCATGGGCGTCGATCATCGGTCCGATGGCGACGCCGGCGGAAAAGCCGTCGCCGACGGTCAGCTGACGCACCCGGGCCACGAATTTCTCGGCAAAGGCGTCATGCACCGCCGATTGCACATAGATGCGATTTGCCGATACGCAGGTCTGGCCGGCATTGCGAAATTTCGCTTGGATTGCGCCGTCGACGGCTTCGTCGATATCGGCGTCGTCGAAAACGATGAAGGGCGCATTGCCCCCGAGCTCGAGGCTCACTTTCTTGATCTGGTCGGAACATTGGCGCATCAAGAGCCGTCCGACTTCGGTCGAACCGGTGAAACTGATCTTGCGGACCATTGGATTGCTGCAGAGCTCGCGGCCGATCGGCGCGCCTTCGGCAGCATAGATGAGATTGACGACGCCCGCGGGAAAGCCCGCCCTTGCGGCAAGCGCGACCATTGCGCCCGCGACGAGCGGCGTCTGTTCTGCAGGCTTGAGCACTACGGTGCAGCCGGCGGCGAGCGCCGGCGAGATCTTGCGTGCCACCATGGATGCCGGGAAATTCCAAGGGGTGATGGTGCCGACGACGCCGACCGGTTGTTTGATGACGAGCATGCGGCGATCATTGGCCGGTGCCGGGAAGGTTTCTCCATAGACGCGCTTGGCTTCCTCCGCATACCACTCGACATAGGAGGCGGCATGGAGCACCTCACCCTTCGCCTCGCCGAGCGGCTTTCCCATCTCGGCCGTCAGGATCGCGGCAAGGTCGTCCACGTGCTCGACGATCAGGTCGTGCCAGCGGCGCAGGATTGCACTGCGGTCCTTGGCGGGCTTTGCCGCCCAGAGCGCTTGCGCCGCGTGGGCTGCGGCGATCGCAACGCGCGTCTCCTCGATGCCCATGTCGGGCAGAGTGGCGAGCAACTCGCCGGTCGAGGGGTTTAGAACGTCGAAGGCCGAACCTGTCCGCCCGCCGGAGGGCGAGGTCACGTGGTCGAGCTCCGCGAACAGGTCTGCTGCGCGGAGGTGTCTGGTGAGTGCATGTGTCAGGGCCATGGCGTATCCTCCCGCGATGCTTGCCGCAGCTACAAGCTCGCTCTTGTTCTTCTTGCGGGCGGGCTGCCGGCCCACGCCCTACAGCGCCGCGCGTCTTATAAGACGCGGGAAGTTCGCTGTAGAACTTTGAAACGCTGCATGTCTTTGTCCTTAGGTCGGCTTCGATTTAAGGAGACATGCAGTGGGCCGGCGCTTTCGCCTGCCGGACGACCGCGATAGCGGCGGCCCGGCGTCAGGTCAACTGCGGGCTTCGACGATCGAAGCCTCGAGAATGTCCAGCGCCTCCGCGAAGACCTCATCCTGAATCGTGATCGGCGCCAGGAAGCGGATGACGTTGCCATGCGTGCCGCAGGTGAGCAGGATCAACCCCCTTTCGAGAGCGTTGAGCCGTACCTTGTTGGCGAAATCGGCGCTCGGCTGGTTCGTCGTCACATCGTTGAACTCGACCGCATTCATGAAGCCGGGCCCGCGGATGTCGACGATCTCCGGCACCTTCTCGCGGATCGAGGCGAGCCGCTGTTTCAGCCGGCTCCCGAGCTGGTTCGCCCGCTCGCAAAGCTGCTCCTCCTCGATCACGTCGAGCACGGCATGGGCTGCTGCAATGCCGATGGGGCTGCCGCCATAGGTTCCGCCGAGGCCGCCAGGCCCCGGCGCATCCATGATCTCGGCGCGGCCGGTGACGGCGGCGAGCGGGAAGCCGCCGGCGAGGCTCTTCGCCATGGTCGTAAGGTCCGGCGCGATGGCGTGATGCTCCATCGCGAAGAGCTTGCCGGTGCGGGCAAAGCCGGTCTGGACCTCATCGGCAATCAACAGGATGCCATACTGGTCGCAGATTTCGCGAAGTGCCTTCATGAAGGCTGTCGGAGCCGGATAGAAGCCGCCTTCGCCCTGGACCGGCTCGATGATGATGGCGGCGACACGGCCCGGATCGACATCGGCTGCGAAGAGTTTTCTCAAGGCGGCGAGCGACTGCTCGACGCTGACGCCGTGGAGCTCGATCGGGAAGGGCGCATGGAAGACGTCGGCCGGCATCGAGCCGAAGCCGACCTTGTAAGGCACGACCTTGCCGGTGAGTGCCATGCCCATGAAGGTGCGGCCGTGAAAGCCGCCGCCGAAGGCGATGATCGCCTGGCGGCCGGTCGCGGCACGGGCGATCTTGACGGCGTTTTCGACTGCTTCCGCACCGGTGGTAACGAAGATCGTCTTCTTCGCGAATTTGCCGGGTGCGAGTGCGTTCAGCCGTTCGGCCAGATGAACGTAATTCTCATAAGGCACCACCTGATGGCAGGTGTGAGTGAAGCGGTCGAGCTGTTCCTTGACGGCAGCTATGACTTTCGGGTGCCGGTGACCCGTGTTGACAACGGCTATGCCGGCCGCGAAGTCGATATAGCGCCTGCCGTGCTTGTCCCAGATTTCGGCATTTTCCGTACGGTCGGCATAGATCTGCGTGGCCATTCCCACGCCGCGTGAGATCGCTGCGTTCTTGCGGTCGGTCAGGCTGGTCATAGTCGTCATCCTGTTCTGTGGAGATATATTGCATTTTTTCTGCAACTTTTATCGGGAAGTGGTACACTTTTCGAGGTGGAATGCAAATCAAATTTGCTGATCGAGACAACACCGCGAATGATGGGCGCTGCTTGTAATACGAGGTGCCTCGCGGCTAGATTGCCGAGGGCAGGGAAGGGCGCGCAACCCAATCGCCGCCATGCCAAGCGAGGGCGGAAAGAATGAACGGGGCTGGAGAGATACGCTACAAGGTCGCGGAGGCGGCAAGGCTTGCCGGTGTCTCGGCCTCCACGCTCAGGCTCTGGGAAACGCAAGGCCTCGTCGTGCCGGAGCGCTCCCCGACCGGCCACCGGCAATATACCGAGGCCGATCTTGCCCGCTTGAAGCGCATTTCGTGGTTCCGCTCCGAACGCGGCCTGAACCCGGCCGCAATTCGTGAAGCGCTGGAAGCGGAAACGAACGCGAGCGAGGATATGGCGCCTGCGGCAGCGCCGGATAGCAGTGCCGATCTCCAGGTTGGCCGCAAGTTGCGCAGTCTTCGTCATGCCGCGGGCAAGACGCTGGAACAGGTGGCGGGCGATATCGGCATCGCCGCTTCCGTGCTGTCGACGCTGGAGCGGACCTCGCAAGGCGTTTCCATCGCCGTTTTGCACAATCTTGCAGAATATTTTGGTGCGACGGTGTCGAGCCTCTCCGGCGAGAGTGAGCTTAAGGAGCGGGCGCTGATCCGGGCCGGCGAGTGGCGCACCTGGCCGCGCACGACGCCGGGGGTAACGGTCCAGCTTCTCGCTGAGGGCAATAATCAGATGGATTGCCATCGTTTCGTGTTGGCGCCCGGCGCGTCGAGCGAAGGAGCCTATGGGCACGAGGGAGAGGAGTTCGTCTACGTGCTCTCAGGGCGCGTAGAGTTCGTTTTGGACGGCGCTCAGTTCTACGATCTCAGTCCTGGCGATTCGCTTTATTTCGCGAGCCGCCGCCGCCACGCATGGTCGAACCGCCACGATGGCGAAACCGTGCTGCTCTGGATCAATACGCCGCCGACATTTTAGATTTAGTCTCCAAGCTTCCAGGCGCCGAATTTATGCAGCGTGCTCGACACGGGTGCAGCCCACTCGCAGATTGCCAAGATTTCGTAACTAGCAAGGCGCGTTGGCGGGGAGCCATCAAGAACAACTCCGATGTTCGTACTCGTTGCGCGAACAGCACATCGACGTCCTCTTCCACCGAGGCATTTCCTTGCGTCAGGTGTGCCAAAGTTTAGCCTGATTTGACCATACATTTGGCCCCACTGCTTTTTAGCCATTCTTTCACCTTTTGAACCCACCGCGCCGGCAGAGAGGCAAAACTGAACCGGCGGCAAGGGTGATGCGTGTTCACGGAGCGATGCCACGGGGGACCCCCAAACGCTCACTCGAAGGGGATGTTCATGCGGATTGCGCGCGACCAGCAGCTGGATGGATTGCGAGCCATTGCTGTCTCCGCGGTGCTTTACGCGCATTTGTATGCGGCCGACGGGTCCCATTGGGGAGCCCATGTGGGCGTCAGGCTGTTTTTCGTGCTGAGCGGATTTCTGATCACGCGATTGCTGCTGGAGGCCCGCGACGATCCACAGTTCGAGCGGGCGATGGCGCTGAAAGCCTTCTATTCCCGTCGGGCGCTGCGTCTCTTTCCGCCCTATTTCGCCGTTCTCTCGGTCGTCTGGTTGGTCGGGTTGGAAAGCTCCGAGAAAGTGCTTGCCTGGCACGCACTATACCTGTCGAACTTCTGGTACGCGCTTCAGGACGCATGGACACCTTGGGTCCTCGGCCACAGCTGGAGCCTGAGCATCGAGGAGCAGTTCTACGTCGTCTGGCCACTGATCGTGCTGTTCGCTCCGCGGCGATCGATCGCGAGCATCTGCATCGGCATCATCGTCTGCTCGCTCGCCTATCGCTTTTACTGGCCCCTCACTGGAAAGCCCACGCTTGCCCGCGACCTGTTGCCGCTCGCTTCGATGGATGCCTTGGCAGCGGGCGCGTTGTTGGCGGTGCATCGGTCAAGCGGCGGCACGCTGCCGCGTTGGATGGAGCGCTGTTGGAAGCCGCTGCTGGGCATCTCGCTCCTTCTGGTCTGGGTAAAAGCCGTGCCGACGACTCCGGTGCTCGAGTGGCTCGCCTGGATCGGCGTCGAGGTGTTCCCGCTCGTGCCGCTGACGCTGCTCGTCGCAACGTGCTCGCGAGGAGTTGGCGGTCATTTCGGTCGCCTGGCCAAATCCCCGCCTTTGACGGCGCTCGGGCGCATTAGCTATGGCGTCTATCTCTATCACCCCATCGTCCTCGCACTTTTCGTCGAGGCACAAGCTGTCATTCCGGTCAACGTCTCGGATCAGGGCGCCGGGCGGCTCATGGTGGTCGGCACCGCTACTTTGATCCTCGCCGCGATCTCCTGGACCACATTTGAAAAACCGCTGAACAGGCTGAAACGCCATTTCCCCTATGCACCGCCGCAAGCCAACAGCGCCAGGGAACCAGCAGCGGCGGAAGGCGTGCGTCCGGTCCATCTGACAGCGCCGGTCGAGTGCGGAAGAGCCTTGCAGTATTCGGATAATTGATCGATATGAACCAAGCCATGTATACGCCTTTGGTCTCCGTACTGCTGCCCGTCTATAACGCGGAGGCCTACCTCGACCTGGCACTCGTGAGCATTCTGCGCCAGGACTACAAGCACCTGGAGATCATCGCTATCGATGATGGATCGACCGACCGTTCGCTCGAGATCCTCGATCGATATGCTCGATCCGATCGCAGAATTTCCGTTGTCTCGCGGGAAAACCGCGGCCTTATCGCCACGCTGAACCAAGGGCTGGCGCTTGCCAGCGGCGACCTTGTCGCGCGCATGGATGCAGACGACATTTCTTACCCGACGCGGTTCTCACGCCAATTGGCACTGTTCAAGCAGGAACCTCAGCTTGCAATGTGCGGTACCGGCGTGGACACCCTGATCGGAAACCGGATTCTTCGGGGCAAGCCAAATCCGATCTACAAGACGGCAAGTCTGCCCATCTTGTCGATGTTCTTCACGATCTTCATTCACTCGACCGTGGTCTACAACCGCAAAGCAATCCCCGATGAAGTGCTTCGCTATGATCCGGCCTATCCCCATGCCGAGGATTTCGACCTGTTCCGGCGTATCGCTGACTGCCTCCCAGTGATGATGGTCGACGACGCCCTGATTGCCTATCGGCTCCATGAGGGCAGCGTCACGAGCAAGCACTTGCATCAGATGCGCCAAACGCATCTGAAGATCGTCGCCGAAAACCTCGAGCGAAAGGGCCTGGTGGTTGACACGAGCGCCTTGGGCGAGATCGGCCGGTCTGTCTCCAAGGATACGATAGGGCGCTTGGCCGAATTCTTTCTCAGTCTCGAGAAGGAGATCGCGGATCGCCCTGCTATGGACGGCCGCGCATATGAGGACGGGCTGCTCTGCTTCTTCTATTTCCTCTACCAGCTGATTGCCGATGAAGATCGTCCGGATCTGACGCACGAATTCCTCGTCCGGACGGGAAAGTGGGGTCTAATCCGCCGCCGCGAGCGCTACGGCCTGCTGGCCGGCGCCCGCGCACCCTGGTGCAGCCGCATTTCGCTGGCCGCCACACGTAAGCTTGATGGGGTGGCGCGATACCTGCAGTCGGTGCCGGCAACTACCGTTTTTTCACGATTTGGCTCAGCTTGAGATGGCGCTCGTAACTCCCGTGACCGAAAAACAGGAGTCCGAAGCAGCAGGCCCCGCTTCCGCGGCCTCAGGTGGCGCGCGACCGTTCGCCAGCTTCATTGTTTGCACGCGCGACCGGGTGAAGTTGCTTGTCGCCTGCATCCGATCGATCGAGACAACGTGCCTCGCCCACCCTGCCATCGCAAGCGAACTCATCGTGGTCGACAACGGTTCGACCGACGGCACACATGCGGAACTCCGACGTATCGCTGCCGCCTCGAAGGTGCCGATGACGCTGGTTCCTGAGCCGCGCCAGGGGCTGGCCGTCGCGCGCAACACCGGAATGGAGCGGGCGAGGGGACGGATCTTCGTTTTCATTGATGACGACTGCGTAGTCGACCGCGCCTATCTCGGCGATCTCAAACGGCACTATCAGAGCGGCGATGGCGTCATCCGCGGCGGTCGCGTCGAACTCGGCAATCCCAACGATCTGCCATTTACGATCAAACGGTCGAAGGCCGCTGCCCGGCTGACCCCGGATGTCCATCCGGGCGGTTTCGTACTCGGTTGCAACATGACGATGGACCGGGAGGTGGCGCTGCGCGTAGGCTGTTTCGACGAGCGTTTCGGCGTCGGCGCGCCGCTGTGCTCCGCAGAGGACACCGAGTATCTGGTGAGGGCCTACGCGCTCGGGATCCCGGTCGAATACGTTCCCGACATGACGGTCTTCCATCATCACGGCCGAAGGGCGCGTGCTGCCATCGAGAAACTTCACCGCAGCTACAGCTTGGGCAACGGCGCGCTTTGCCTGAAGCACCTCGTCAAGGCCCCGTGGCTCGTCAAACATTTCCTCTGGACGGTGCGATCGGCTTGCCTCGAGAGCTTTGGCGGCGCAAGGTTCGACCCGGCCTTGCAGCTTTCGCATTGGCCTGTCGTGGCAATGAACCTCCTCGGCGCTGCAAGGTTCTTGTGCCTTTTTATCGTCGGCCGCGCTGCGCCGACCGCGCTGCAGCCGATGAGTGAGGTGGCGCCGAAGCAGGAGCGAGGTCCGTGATGTTGCGACTGCTGGTACCCGGCTTGCAGGTTCTGCGCGATGCGCTGGGCGGACAGTTGCGTCTGCTGCCGCTGGTCGTGCTCCTGGGTCTTGCCAGTGCGGCGCTTGAAGGCGCCGGTATCGGTCTCATCATCCCTATGCTGGGAATTATAGCTGGGGGAGGCGACCCTGCCGGGTTGAGCGGGATTTCGGGCTATTTTCAGCAGGTCGGCGCAGGACTTGAGGACGGTGAAAGGCTGCTCGCCATCGCAGCGGCTGTACTGGCCCTGATCATGCTGAAGAACGTGCTCGTCTTTGCGAACGCGGTGCTGACGACATTTATATACGGAAAGGCCAGCCACTCCATTCGCAGTGCACTCTCGGATCAGTTACTCCGGATCGGCTATCCTTTTTTCCTTCAGGAGAATCCCGGCCGTCTACTCAACATCATTTCCAATGAATCCTGGCGCGCCTCCGACGCAATTCAGACCACGGTTGCGGCGATCGTGCACGCGTCGGCAGCGGTGATCCTGCTCGCCTTCCTGTTGCTCTTGTCCTGGGAGATGACGCTTTTCGTGACGCTCGGCCTAATTCTGGTCCAGGTAGCGCACGCCGCCATCTCGGCCACGCTCAAGGAACCGAGTCGCAATGTGACCTCCTACAACAGCGAACTTGCCGCCCGGATGCTGCATCTCGTGCATGCCGGACGGCTGATCCGGGTCTTCGGCCAGGAAAACCGCGAAAAGGCCGCTTTCGACCGTGCGTCCGATGCCGTGCGTCGGGCCGGTTTCGTCCTGCAGACCCGTCAGGGCGCCCTGCCTCCATTGACCGAAGTGCTCCATGCGGCGCTGTTCCTGGCCGCGGTCGTGAGCGCCTGGTCCCTTGGCGTGAGTTTTCCAGTCATCGTCGCTTTCGTCGTCCTCCTCTACCGGCTGCAGCCGCATGTACGGGCGCTGCAAATGTCGTGGAGCCAGATTCAGGGATGGAGCGGAGCGCTCGAAGAGGTGCGGTGGCTGCTGGATTCGTCTGACAAGGCGAAGCCGCCATCCGGCAGCCTGCCGGCCAAGGGGCTCCATCAGCGCATCGAATTTGACCGGGTGAGCTTTCAGTACCCCGCGTCCGGCGGACGCTCGATCGTACTGCGTTCGGCGAGCTTCGAGATCCGCAGCGGTTGCTCGACGGCAATCATTGGCCGATCGGGCGCCGGCAAGACCACGGTGGTCAATCTCCTGTGCCGGTTCGTCGAACCCGACGGCGGACGGATTCTGATCGACGGGGTGCCGCTATGCGATATCGACCCCGTGGGATGGCGGCGCCAGATCGCCCTTGCCAGCCAGGACCTGGAACTGGTCGATGGCAGCATTCTTGAAAACATCACCTATGGCCAACATGCGAGCTTTGCGGAGGTCGAGCGGGCAGCGAAGCTTGCGGAGGCGCACAGCTTCGTAGAGCAGATGCCTGACGGCTATAACACGATAGTCGGTTACAGGGGGGCAAGCCTCTCGGCCGGGCAGCGTCAACGCATCGCCCTTGCGAGGGCGCTGGTGCGCGACCCCGCCGTGCTGATCCTCGACGAGGCCACGAACGCTGTCGATGGCTTGTCCGAGGCAGCCATCGTGGAGACCTTGAAACTGCGCGCCGGACGGCGCACGACGATTGTCATCAGCCATCATCGCAGCACGATTTCCTTCTGCGACGACATTGTCGTCCTCGGCAGCGGGCGCGTGAAAAGCCAGGCGCCGCTTGCGACGGTGTCCTCACTCAGCATGGACCAGCTCTACGAACACGAAACGCCGAAGGAGCGTCAGCAATAGCTGCCGGCGCACGCTCTCTTTGGAGCGGCATCACCTATCTTGAAATTGCGGCTTATAGCGCCGTGCGCCGGTTAGGACGCACAAAGAAGCTACAAGTTTTTCTTCTACGCATCACGCTTTCGAAAATCGGGTTCGATTTTCGGGCCGATGCGCTAGGCCAACGCATAGCGCTTGGCCATTTCGGGCAACCGCAGCACGCGGATCTTCGAGGCCTGACCGGCCGTGCGGAATGCTTCGAACCGCTCCTTGCAGACCTCCGTCATATGCGCGATCGCCGGCTTCAGGTAGTTGCGCGGATCGAAATTGTCCGGGTGTTCCAGGTGATGCTTGCGGATCTCGCCGGTGAAGGCGAGGCGAAGGTCGGTGTCGATATTGACCTTGCGAACGCCGAGCGGGATGGCCTTCTGGATTTCCGCCACCGGAACGCCCCAGGTCTTCTTCATCTTGCCGCCATAGGCATTGAACAGTTCCTGGAGATCGGCCGGCACGGAGGACGAACCGTGCATGACGAGGTGCGTGTTCGGCAGCCTCCTGTTGATCTTGGCGATCGTCTCGATCGACAGGATGTCGCCGTCCGGCTCGCGCGTGAATTTATAAGCGCCATGGCTCGTGCCGATCGCCACCGCCAGCGCATCGACGCCGGTCTTGGAGACGAAATCGAGCGCCTGATCGGGATCCGTCAGCAATTCCTCGCGGGACAACTTGCCTTCGAAGCCGTGACCGTCCTCCTTGTCGCCGGCACCCGTTTCGAGATTGCCGAGGCAGCCGAGCTCACCTTCGACGGAAACTCCCGCCGCATGGGCGATCTTCACCACCTCGGCGGTGACCGCCACATTGTATTCATAGCTCGCCACCGTCTTGCCGTCCTTTTCGAGCGAGCCATCCATCATCACCGAGGTGAAGCCATTGGTGATCGCCGAAATGCAGGTCGACGGCTGGTCGCCATGGTCGAGATGAAGACAGATCGGGATGTGGGGGTATTCTTCGGCTGCGCCCAAAATCAGGTGGCGCAGGAAGGCGTCGCCCGCATAGGCGCGCGCCCCGCGGCTTGCCTGGAGGATCACCGGAGAGTCGGTCGCGTCGGCGGCGCGCATGACTGCCTGTATGTATTCGAGATTGTTCACATTGAAGGCAGGCAGCGCGTAATTGTTTTCCGCTGCATGGTCGAGCAGTTGCCGCAACGTGATCAATGCCATTCGAAATCTCCCTGGTGCTGATGCGCCCACTCCAGGCGCCACGAAATGTGCGGGCGAGACCGCAGAAGCGTGTATGGCCTGGCTCGCCGGTCCATTCGAGGGAGGGCTTCAGCCCCACTTCGGTTCCCAACCGACGTTCCGTCCAAAGTCAAGGGGCACAATAATTGATGCCGATCGTTTGGCAACCGGGGCGGGGAGGCGACAGCTCAATTGATGGACGTGCGTCAGCGGAATTTGCTGTGGATTGGGAACGCCTCCGCCCGAATGCGCGATGTTCGCTTTCTGGTTGGTGTTGGCGGACCGGCGAAGCGGGCGCAGGTGAGAGGCTCATTTAGCCCGCAGGGCGCGGCGCTGCCTTCTCGCGACCAAGACCCGATGGGCGGCCTTGAAAGATCCATCCGCAACAAGATTGCGAATGAGCAGCCAAAACTTCCCGCATATTACGTAAAGTGCTCCACCGGGACATGGAATTTGCGTGACCTTCGTGCAGCCCTGCGACAGCGGCAATCGTTTCGACCTCCCGCGCATCTAAAACGTTGCAGTTGGCGGTGCTCGGCGCATAATTCCTTACCGGCACCTGGTCGAAAGGCGGGCAGAATTTCGCCGTGGAAAGGCGCAACCTATGCGATAATCAGGACCTCATCATGTAAGACAGGATGCAGGAATCGCCTTGCCTTTTGCGCGAAATTGCACTTCTCTCCTGCGATCAACCACATTCAAAACGAGGGGAAGGAGAAGAAAAATGGCTTCACTGAAACTCAAGCTCAGCGCCGCTGCGCTCATCGGCTCGCTACTTATCGGCGTAAGCCCGGCGCTCGCCGAGGCCGTCCTGCATCGCGGCAATGCCGGCGAGCCGCAGACCCTCGACCAAGCGCACACCTCGATCAATATCGAAGAATTCATCCTCAAGGATCTTTATGAGGGCCTGACCATTTACGACGCCGCCGGCAAGATCGTCCCCGGTGCCGCCGAGACCTGGGATCTGTCGGATGACGGTATCGTCTACACCTTCAAGCTGCGCGCCGATGCCAAGTGGTCCGACGGCTCGCCGGTGACGGCCGAGGATTTCGCCTTCTCGTTCCGTCGTGTCGAGGATCCGAAGACCGCGGCGGAATATGCCAACATCCTTTTCCCGATCAAGAACGCGGAAAAGGTCAACAAGGGCGAGCTGCCGGTCGACCAGCTCGGCGTGAAGGCGGTGGACGAGAAAACGCTTGAAATCACCCTCGAACGCCCGACCCCGTTCTTCCTCGAACTGCTTGCACACCAGACCGCGCTTCCCGTCAGCAAGGCGAGCGTCGAGAAGAATAGCGCTGATTTCGTCAAGCCCGGCGTCATGGTCTCGAACGGTGCCTTCCGCCTGACCGCGCATGTTCCGAACGACAGTCTGACGGTCGAGAAGAACACGCATTATTGGGACGCCGCCAACGTCAAGCTCGACAAGGTGATCTTCTATCCCATCGACGACCAGGCGGCCTCTGTCCGCCGCTTCGAGGCGAAGGAGATGGACCTTGTCTACAATTTCTCCGCCGACCAGATCGACCGGCTGCGCAAGTCCTATGGCGATCAGGTCCATGTCTCGCCGACGCTTGCGACCTACTACTACGCCTTCGACACCCGGCAGGAGCCTTATAGCGACGTGCGCGTTCGCCGGGCGCTCTCGATGGCGGTCGACCGCGATTTTCTCGCGAATGAGATCTATAGCGGTTCGCAGGTTCCGGCTTACTCCATGGTGCCGCCAGGCATCGAGAGCTATGGCGAACCGTCCAAGGCGGATTTCGCAGATACGTCCCAGCTCGACCGTGAGGACAAGGCAATCGAGCTGATGAAGGAAGCCGGCTACGGCGAGGGCGGCAAGCCGCTGAACATCGAAATTCGCTACAATACCAACCCGAACCACGAACGGGTTGCAACGGCCGTCGCCGACATGTGGAAGAACACCTTCGGCGCCAAGGTTTCGCTGGTCAATCTCGATGTTTCGTCGCACTACGCCTATCTGCAGGAAGGTGGCAAGTTCAACGTCGCCCGCGCCGGCTGGGTCGCCGACTATGCGGACGCCGAGAACTTCCTGGCGCTGAGCGTCAGCACGAACAAGACGTTCAATTATGGACACTTCGAAAACGCCGAATACGACGCCTTGATGAAGAAGTCCTATGAGGAGCAGGATCCGGCGGCACGCTCGAAGGTCCTGCACGAAGCCGAAGCACTCCTGATGAAGGAGCAGCCGATCGCGCCGCTTCTGACCCAGGCCGATCTCTGGCTCGTCTCGGAACGCGTAAAGGGCTGGCAGGACAATTCGCCGAACCAGCATCTGAGCCGGTTCCTGAGCGTCGCCGAGTAAAGAGCTGAAGCGACGCGCGGGCGGCCCGCGCGTCGCTTCCGGAGCACGTCCATGATTGCCTTCATCCTTCGCCGGCTGGCGAGTGCGGTGCCGACACTGTTCATCGTCGTCACCATATCCTTCTTTCTAATGCGGTTTGCGCCCGGCGGCCCCTTCAATCTCGAGCGTCCTCTTCCTCCCGCCACGATGGAGAACCTGATGAGGACCTATCACCTCGATCAGCCGCTGTGGCGTCAATACATGACCTATCTCGGCAATGCCGTGACCGGAGACTTCGGTCCGAGCTACATCTATCACGACAACAATGTCGCGCAGTTGATCGGAAAGGGCCTGCCCTATTCGATGGAGCTCGGTTTCTACGCTCTGCTGCTCGCCGTGATCGGCGGCGTCATCGCCGGTACCGTCGCCGCGCTCAAGCAGAACAGTCTTATCGATTTCGCGGTCATGTCGGTATCGACGATCGGCGTGACGGTCCCGAACTTCGTCGTCGGCCCGGTGCTGACGCTCATCTTCGCCATCATGCTGTCATGGCTGCCGGCCGGCGGCTGGGGCGACGGTTCCTTCCGCTTCCTGATCCTGCCGATCATCGCGCTCGCCCTGCCGCAGCTTGCGGTGTTCGCGAGGCTCACCCGTGGCTCGATGATCGAGGCGCTCAACACGGACCATATTCGAACGGCCAAGGCCTATGGCCTGCCCGTGCGCAGCGTCGTTATCACCCACGCGATGCGCGGCGCCCTGTTGCCGGTCGTTTCCTATCTCGCGCCCTGCGCCGCGGCCCTTCTCACCGGCTCCGCGGTGGTGGAAACGATCTTCACCATTCCCGGCGTGGGGCGATACTTCGTTCTTGGGGCGATCAACCGCGACTATACGCTGGTGATGGGCACCGTGATCCTCGTCGCCATCTTCGTTATCGTCTTCAATCTTGTGGTCGACATCCTCTACGGTCTGCTCGATCCGAGGGTTCGCCATGACTGATATCCTGCAGGTGCCGGCGGCATCGCCGGAGACGAAAGGCCGCAGTCTTTTCCAGCTGGCACTGATCCGCTTCCGCCGCAACCGCGCGGCGATGGCCGGATGCATCATGCTGTTGCTGATTGCAATCTTCTCCTTCGTCGGTCCCTTCTTCTCACCGCACAGCTACGACCAGGTTTTCCCGTCCTATGTGACGATCGGGCCGAGCCTGGAGCCACGGCCGGATGCCTCGACGCTGCAGGAGGCGATGGAGGGTGTTGCAACGCGCGCCCGCGTCACGCTGACGGAATTCGCCGTCGAGGGCGAAACCTTCACCGCCACCGTCACATCGGAGCAGCCGATCGACCCTCGCTCGACGCGTTACTTCGATCGGGCCAACGAGTTCGAAAACACTTCGGTCGTCGTTACGGAAGACGACGGCCGGACGATGAAGGTTCAGGGACTGGTGGATCGCGAATACTTCCCCTTCGGGACCGATTCAAACGGCCGCGACCTCTTGGTCCGCGTCATGCTCGGCGGGCAGATCTCGCTTGCCGTCGGCCTGCTCGCAAGCCTCGTCTCACTGGGGATCGGCGTCGTCTATGGTGCGACCTCCGGCTATATCGGCGGGCGCGTCGACAACGTCATGATGCGTCTCGTCGAAATCCTCTACTCGCTGCCCTTTGTCTTCCTTGTCGTCGTGCTTGTCGTCTTCTTCGGCCGCAGCTTCATCCTGATCTTCCTCGTGATCGGCGCGGTCGAGTGGCTGGACATGGCGCGCATCGTGCGCGGCCAGACGCTGGCCTTGAAGCGGCGGGAGTTCGTGGGCGCCGCCCAAGCGCTCGGTCTCACGGACTGGCAGATCATCCGTCGCCACATCATTCCGAACACGATCGGGCCGGTCATCGTCTTCGTCACGGTCGTGGTGCCGAAGGTGATCCTGCTCGAGAGCTTCCTGTCCTTCCTCGGCCTCGGGGTGCAGGCGCCGTTGACGAGTTGGGGCGCACTGATCTCCGAAGGCGCAAACAACATCCAATCGGCGCCATGGCTGCTCATCTTTCCAGCCATTTTCTTCGTTGTCACGCTGTTCTCTCTGAACTTCGTCGGCGACGGCCTGCGTGATGCGCTCGATCCGAAGGACCGCTGACATGGCAGATAGGAAGGAAACTATTCTTACCGTCCGCGGTCTCAAGGTGGACTTTACGACGCCAGACGGTACCGTCGAGGCGGTGAAAGGCATCGATCTCGACGTCCATGCCGGCGAGACGCTGGCGGTGGTCGGCGAATCCGGCTCGGGCAAGAGCCAGACCATGATGGGCATCATGGGGCTGCTCGCAAAGAACGGCAGGGTGACCGGTTCGGCGCGCTATCGCGGCGAGGAGCTTGTCGGCCTGCCTGCGAAGGCGCTTAACCGCGTGCGCGGCTCGAAGATCACAATGATTTTCCAGGAGCCGATGACCTCGCTTGATCCGCTCTACACGATCGGCAGGCAGATCTCCGAGCCGATCGTCCATCACCGCGGCGTCACCTTGAAGGAGGCGAAGAAGCGCGCGTTCGAACTCCTGGAGCTCGTCGGCATTCCCGAGCCGGCGCGCCGCATCGACAGCTATCCGCACGAGCTTTCGGGCGGACAGCGCCAGCGCGTCATGATCGCCATGGCGCTCGCCAACGATCCGGACATTCTGATCGCAGACGAGCCGACAACGGCTCTCGACGTGACCATCCAGGCACAGATTCTCGACCTCCTGAAAACGCTGCAGAAGCGCTTCGGCATGTCGATCGTGCTGATCACCCATGATCTCGGCATCGTCAAGCATTTCGCCGACCTGGTCGCGGTGATGCGGCGAGGCGAGGTGGTGGAGCACGGGACGGCGGCGGAAATCTTCGCGCGGCCGAAGACCGACTACACGAAGATGTTGCTCGCTGCCGAACCGAGCGGCCGCAAGTCGCCGCCGGCCGACGATGCCCCCATCATCCTGGAAGGCCGCGACGTCGCGGTCGACTACACCCTGTCCCCCGGATTTCTTCGCGGCGGCTCCTCCGTCTTCCGGGCCGTCGAAGGCGTCAATCTGCGCCTGCGCCACGGGCAGACGATCGGCATCGTCGGCGAGTCCGGGTCGGGCAAGTCGACGCTTGGCCGCGCGTTGCTGAGACTGCTGCCGGCCAGCGGCCATTACCGCTTTGGAGCGACTGACATCTCCAACTTCGACCGAAGTGCGATGCGGCCCCTGCGCCGCGAGTTGCAGCTCGTCTTCCAGGACCCGTACGGTTCGCTGTCGCCGCGCCGCACCGTGGGCGAAATCATCACCGAGGGCCTTTACGTGCATGAGCCCGAGCTCAGCCGCGCGGACCGGGACCGCCGCGCGGTGGCGGCGCTGAAGGAGGTGGGGCTTGATCCCGCTTCGCGCAATCGCTATCCGCACGAGTTCTCGGGCGGCCAGCGCCAGCGCATCGCAATCGCTCGGGCGATGATCCTGAAACCGAAGGTGGTGATCCTCGACGAACCGACCTCGGCCCTCGACCGCTCCGTCCAGCAGCAGGTGATCGAACTGTTGCGCGATCTACAGGCCAAGCACGGGCTTTCCTACATCTTCATCAGCCATGATCTTTCCGTGGTGAGGGCGATGTCCGACTATGTCATCGTGATGAAGAACGGCCGCATCGTCGAAGAGGGAGACACAGATGCGATCTTCGAGGCGCCAAAGGAGGCCTATACGAGAACGCTGATCGGTGCCGCGTTCAACGTGTGAGCCGGTGGACGGCGCATGCGGTTATCGACTGCGATTTGCCCCTCATCCGGCCTGCCGGCCACCTTCTCCCCGCATGCGGGGAGAAGGGGACTCGCGGCGAACGACCGGGCATTTCCGTCAACGAAGTGTTGACAATGCGTTTGTGCCCCGTGACCTTTTCTCTCGGCTCCGCAGGGCGCATTTATTCGCCAGCAACGAGCCCGGATCAAGCGGGCAGAAAGGCAGCGAGAAATGCTCGACCAGATCAAAGGCCTGCATCACGTCACCTCGATGGCGGAAGACGCCCGCACCAACAACAGTTTCTTCACGAACACCCTCGGTCTTCGCCGCGTCAAGAAGACGGTGAATTTCGACGCGCCCGACGTCTACCATCTCTATTACGGCGACGAGATCGGCACGCCAGGCACGGTGATGACCTATTTCCCGTTTCCGCAAATGCCGCGCGGCCGCGCCGGCACCGGCGAAGTGGGCACCACCGTCTTCTCTGTGCCGCAAGGATCACTCGGCTTCTGGTCGGATAGACTGGCGGCGCTAGGGGTCGACGGGCTGAAGCAAGAGGAGGCCTTCGGTGAGAAGCGCCTGAACTTCGCCGGTCCGGATGGCGATGGTTTCGCGCTCGTCGAGGTCCGCGATGATCCGCGGGCATCCTGGACCGGGGGCGGGATATCCGAGGATCATGCGATCCGCGGCTTCCATTCGGTCGCCATGCGGTTGCGCGATAATGGTGCGACGGCCGAATTGCTCAAGTTCATGGGGTACGAAGAGCTCGATCGCAAGGACGGGGTCACACGGCTGATCGTCCCGGGCAGCAACGGCGCGGGTCTCATCGACCTCGAGACGATGCCGAACGTCAACCGCGCTCAGCAGGGTGCTGGATCGGTCCACCACGTCGCCTTCGCTGTCGAGAACCGTGAAAAGCAGCTCGAAGTGCGCAAGGCACTGGTCGATACCGGCTATCACGTCACGCCGGTCATCGACCGCGACTATTTCTGGGCGATCTATTTCCGCACACCCGGCGGCGTGCTGTTCGAGGTCGCCACCAACGAGCCGGGCTTCGACCGGGACGAGGATGTCGCCCATCTAGGCGAGGCGTTGAAACTGCCGCAACAGCACAAGCACCTGCGGCCGATTCTCGAAAGCCATCTGCAAAAGCTCGAGGATTAGGCGGAAACTAGCCCTTCCTATCGTCCGCGCGCGGGGAGGCAGTCGCAAGAGCAGCGGTAAGGAGATGACAATGGCCAACCACGGCTATGTACACAAGTTGAAGGCCGGCAAGCCCGGCAGTCCGATTCTCGTCGTGCTGCACGGCACCGGTGGCGACGAGAACCAGTTCTTCGGCTTTGGGGCCGAGTTGCTGCCTGATGCAACCATCGTCGCGCCGCGCGGCGACGTGTCGGAACATGGCGCCGCCAGGTTCTTCAAGCGTACCGGTGAGGGCGTCTATGACATGGCGGACCTCGCCCGCGCCACGCGGAAGATGGCGAGCTTTGTCAAGGCGCTCGCGGCCGAGCATGGAGCCTCTGAGATCATCGGCCTCGGCTATTCGAACGGAGCCAATATTCTCGCCAATGTGCTGGTCGAAGAGGGTGTGTTCGGCAGGGCAGTGCTGATGCATCCGCTGATCCCGTTCAAGCCGAGAGCCAATCCGGAGCTTGCAGACCGGAGGATATTGATCACCGCCGGCGGGCGCGACCCGATCTGCCCAGCGCCGCTGACGCAAGCGCTCGCTGACTATTTCACATCACAGAAGGCGGTAGTTGCGCTCGAGTGGCATTCGGGCGGTCACGACATCCGCCAGAACGAAATCGCGGCGATCGGGCGCTTCGTAGAGAAGTGATCGGGCACTTGACCACCGCTTGAACTTGAGAGCACGATAGACTAAGTTTACTGAACTTAGTCTATCCTGTGTCAGGATCATCGGTGGAAACGATCAATATTCATGAGGCGAAGACTCATTTGTCGCGGTTGGTTGAGAAGGCTGCGCGCGGCGAGGCTTTCATCATTGCAAAGGCGGGAAAGCCCATGGTGAAGGTTGTGCCGATCGACCAACCGCCAGAGGGCGAAAAGCGCCGCCTTGGCTTTCTCGCGGGCCAGATCAGGGTTCCGGAGGATTTCGATCGGATGGGCAGCGATGAGATCGAGAAGCTGTTCGGCGAATGAATATTCTTCTCGACACGCATATTCTTCTTTGGGCGGCCGGTGATCCCAACCGCTTGCCGGACGAGGCGCGAGCGATGATCAACGACCCTGAGAACGCACTCTATTTCAGCGCGGCGAGTCTGTGGGAGGTCGCCATTAAACGGGGGCTCGGGCGGGCGGATTTTGAAGTGGATCCGCGAATTCTGCGGCGTGGCCTGCTCGATAACGGCTATGAGGAACTGGCAGTAACCGGCGCTCATGCGATCGCAATCGACCAACTGCCGCAGATCCACAAGGATCCTTTCGATCGCATACTTGTAGCCCAGATGATTGTCGAAGGGTTGAGTTTGCTCACTTCGGACGAGGTCGTAGGGCGTTACCCCGGCCCGATCCGTGTTGTCTGATCCTCACTCCAACCGTCGCCGGAAGAGCCAGGCGGCCGACGAGAGCGTGACGACGGCGATGAGACAGAGCGGCACGGTCTGACGCGCGACCTCGGCAACCGGCAGATCCTTGAGGAACACGCCTTTGACGATCACCAGGAAATAGCGCAGCGGGTTGACCAGCGTTACCGGCTGCAGCCAGGCCGGCATGTTCTCGATCGGGGTGGCGAAGCCGGAAAGCAGCATCGCCGGCACCATGAACAGGAAGGCCCCGAGGATAGCCTGCTGCTGGGTCATAGAGAGCGCCGAGATGAAGAGGCCGACGCCGACGACCGCGGCGAGGTAGAAGATGGCGCTGCCGTAGAGCAGGAAAAGGGACCCACGCAGCGGCACGACGAAGACGAAGACCGCGGCGAGAATATAGATCGTGATGTGGAAAAGCCCGATCATCATCGGCGGGATGAGCTTGCCGAGGAGAATCTCGTGCGTGCGCAGCGGCGAGACGATCAGCTGATCGAAGGTGCCGAGCTCCCGTTCGCGGGCGACGGACAAGGCGGTGACAATCAGTCCAATCAGCAGTGCGATGCTGGCGACGAGGTTCGGCACCATGAACCACTGGTAGATGAGGTTGGGATTGAACCAGTTGCGCGCCTCGACGGTGACCGCCATGGGGGCCGCGTGCTCTCCGGCCGGCGTTTCGGCGGCAAGCGCGCCGATAATGCGGCTGAGATAGCCGGAGACGATCTGCGAGGCATTGGACCGCCGCCCATCGAGGATCACCTGCACTTCCGCCGGCCGTCCAGCTTCGATGTCGCGCGAGAAGCTGGGGCCGATCTCCAGCGCCGCCAGTACCCGCTGGCTGTCGATCGCCAGGCGGACGTCGTTGGGGCTGTTCGCAAGGCTGATCGAGCGAAACGTGGGGGAGCCGCCGATCTGCTGCACCAGCTCCCGACCCCAGTGACCGCTGTCGCGGTTCAGCACCATGAGATCGACGTTCTTCACCTCGAGCGTCGCGGCATAGGCGAAGACAAGCAGCTGGACTATCGGCGGGCCGACGAGGATGAGCCGAGCCCTTGGATCGCGCAGCACTGCCAGCAGCTCCTTCACAATCAACGCTTTCAGCCGCGCCCACCACATTTCAGCCGATCCTTTTTCGGGTGCTGCGGGCCGCAAGCAGGAAGAAGATGCTGCCGATCGCAAGCATGACCGCGATCGCGCGGCCGAACATCGGCCAGATGTCGCCGGCCAGGAAGACCGTCTGCAAGCTGGGAATGAGGTAGCGCGCCGGCACGACGTAGGTGATCCATTGGATGACGGTGGGCATCGAATTGATCTCGAAGAGAAATCCGGAGAGCAGGAATGAAGGCAGGAAGCCGGAGATCAGAGCGAGCTGCGAGGCAAGGAACTGGTTCTTGGTGGCAGCCGAAATCAGCAATCCTTGTCCGAGCGCCGGCATCAGGAAGCTTGCTGACAGCACGTAAAGAGCGGTGACCGATCCGCGGAAAGGGACGCCGAAGAGGAACACCGCGAGCAGCACGCAAAGCGTCATCGAGGCCAGCCCGAGAATGAAATAGGGCAAAAGTTTGCCGGTGAGCAGTTCCGCGGCCGTCACGGGGGTCGCCATCATCGCCTCCATCGTGCCGCGCTCCCATTCTCGGGCAACGACGAGGGAGGTGAGCAGCGTCCCGACAAGCGTCATGACGATCGCGATCGAGCCCGGGACAAGGAAATTGCGACTCGTCAGCTGCGGATTGAACCAGAAGCGCTGCTCGACGGCGATTGCCGGGGGCCTGGCCTTGCCCTCGCTCGACCGCTGGCGTTCCCAATTGGCAGCCGCGGCTTGCGCATAGTTCTGGACGAAACTCGCCGTATTCGGCTCGGAACCGTCGACGATCACCTGGACCGCCGGGTGGCGTGCGGCCGCATGATCGGCGGCAAAGGTTGCCGGAACGACCACGATCCCGCGCACTCGGCCAAGCGCGAGGTCATCGTCGAATTCGCGGCGATCGCGGCCCTGGGTGACGGCGAAATAGCGCGACGCCGTAAAACTCGCCGCGAGGTCGCGCGTAAGCGGCGTTTCCTCCTCGACCACGAGGCTGATCCGCGTCCGGGTGGTATCGAGCGAAACGCCGTAACCGAAGAGGAACAGCAGGATCATGGGCAGGACGAAGGCGATCAGGATGCTGCTCGGATCGCGCAGGATCTGATAGCTTTCCTTGCGCATGAGCGCGACGAAGCGCCGCCTGCCGCCGACGCGCCCCCGATCGCTCCACGCCTTCGCTCTCATGCCGCCTCCTCCGCCTCAGAGGCCCCGATGAGGGCGATGAAGGCGTCCTCCATCGTCGGATCGGGAAGGTCCTCGCGGACAATGCGCGACTTCATCTCGTCGGGCGAGCCGAGAGCGATCGACCGGCCGCGATAAATCAGCGAAATGCGGTCGCAATATTCCGCCTCGTCCATGAAATGGGTGGTGACGAGCACGGTCACGCCCTTTTCAACGAGGCCGTTGATATGGGTCCAAAATTCCCGCCGGGTAATCGGATCGACGCCGGAGGTCGGCTCGTCGAGAAAGAGCACCTCCGGCTCGTGCAGCACGGCACAGGCAAGTGCCAGCCGCTGTTTGAGGCCGAGCGGCAGGTCCTTTGCCGACAAGTCGAGGATTGGTCGAAAATCGAAGATTTCCTTCATAAGCTCGATGCGTTCGCGTTTCGTTATGCCAGAAAGCCCGTAGACCCCGGCAAAGAAATTCAGGTTCTGGATGACGCTCAAATCGCCATAGAGGGAGAATTTCTGGGCCATGTAGCCGAGCCGGTTGCGCGCCTCGGGCGCGTCGCGGCGCAAATCGAAGCCGGCGACGCGCCCCTCGCCGGCGCTCGGCTTCAGAAGGCCGCACAGCATCTTGAAGGTGGTCGACTTGCCGGCGCCGTTGGGCCCAAGCAGGCCGAAAATCTCGCCGCGGGGGATATCGAAGGTGATGTCGGCGGCGGCGGTGAAATCGCCGAAGCGCTTCGTCAGCCCGCGCGCCTCAATGACCGGCTTGCCATCCCCGACGGCGAAGGAGCGCTGTGTCTCCGCCAGTTTCGAACGGCCGCCCGGGCCACCGCCGAGCATGTCGATGAAGGCGTCCTCGAAGCGCGGCGGCGTGGCGGCGGTGCGGCTGGAGGCAACACTCTCGTCCTCACCGAGGGGAGGGGTGACGCCCGGCTTCATGACGAGGCGGATGGCCTCGCCCTGGATCACCCCATCGACGACGCCTTCGCGCTCGAGCAGGCGTGCCAGCCGGTGCCGTCGGCGGCCGTCGGTGCCGGAGAGGCGAAAGACACGATCCTCCACTCTGGCGGTCATTTCTCGGGGCGGGCCGGAAAACAGAAGCCTGCCCTGGTTGAGCAGGAATACGTGATCGCAAGCCTCCGCTTCCTCGAGATACGCAGTCGACCAGATGACGCCGATGCCTTCCTCGGTCAAATTCTCGACCATCCGCCAAAGGTCGCGCCTGGAAATCGGATCGACGCCGACGCCCGGCTCGTCGAGGAGCAGCAATTGCGGTTTGCGCAGGAGCGCGCAGGCGAGCCCGAGCTTCTGCTTCATGCCTCCGGAAAGTTTGCCGGCGAGGCGCGTCGTGAAGCGGGCAAGATCGGTAAACTGGAGCAGTTCAGCGAAGGTTCGGTCGCGCTCTCCTTTCGCCAATCCGCGCAGGTCGGCATAGAGTTCGAGGTTTTCCTGTACCGACAGATCTTCGTAAAGGCCAAAGCGCTGCGGCATGTAGCCGACTGCGGCCTGTATCGCGGCCGGTTGCCGGCGGGTGTCGTAGCCGAGCACCTCGACCGTGCCCTCGTCTGGAAGCATGAGCCCGGTCATCAGCCGGATCAGTGTCGTCTTCCCGGCGCCGTCCGGTCCGACGAGCCCGGTGATCCGTCCGCCTCGCACAATGCCTTCGATCCCGTCAAGTGCAGGCGGTGCGCGACCGAACCGCTTGGTGACAGCTGTCAACCGGACAAAGGGGGCACTATCGACGCCCGCGGCTGACATCACGATACCTCCCCGGGCGGCAGGTGCACCGTCACCGGCATGCCCTGGCGCAGATCCAGGCCCGGATCGGCCACGATGATCCGCAGCCGATAGACGAGATCGGTTCTGAGCTCCGGCGTTTCCACCGATTTTGGCGTGAACTCCGCGACAGGCGAAATGAATCCGACGGTCGCCTCGTAACCGCGGGCCGGGTTGGTGTCGGACGTTACCTTGACCTTCATTCCCGGACGGACGCGGCCGAGATCGGGTTCGCCGACATAGGCGCGGACCCATACTGGCTTCGTCAGTGAAAGAACATAGATGCTGTCCGACGGGGAAACGATTGCGCCCACTTCGCGCACACGGGACAACACGATGCCGTCATTTGGGGAACGAAGCTCCGTGTCCGCGAGTGCAGTACGGGCGCTCGCCACCCTGGCGGCCGCGGCATCGACCTGCGCCTCCGCTGCAGCTATGTCCTCGGCACGACTGCCCTCCTCCAAAAGTGAGACGGCCTCGCGCGCCGATGCGGCGCGGGCGGTGGCCGTCGCCCGTGCTGCGCTGGCCTGGTCCAGCTCTGCCTGCGAGATCGTGCCGGCCGGGCGCAGCCGCTCGGCGCGCTCATAGGCTAGCTCGGCATTTCTAAGCTCGGCGAGCCGCTCCTCATGGGTGGCCCGCGCTTGGGCGATTTCGCTCTTCCGGGCGCCCGCCTTCAGCTTGGCAAGCGTCGCGCGCAGCGCATCCGCTTCCGCTTCCGCAGCGTCCAGCGCCTGCTGGAACGGGTCCGGGTCAAGCCGGGCCATCAGGTCGCCGGCCTTTACGGCATCGCCTTCGTCGACGCTGAGTTCGGCGATGCGCCCGCTAACCCGAAATCCGAGCGACACCTGCCTTATGTCGACATTGCCATAAAGCACGGTATTCCGGCTTGTCTCCTCCCAGCCGAGGCGGCTCGGAAGGTCGAACCACCAGCCTCCGGCGAGCACTGCCGCGAGGAGGAGCAGTACTATGATGGCGGCTTTCCTCATGACTGCCGATCCTTCTCCGCGCCGAGCACGTGGACGAGCTCGGCCGCATGGGATTGCAGGATCTCGAGTTCCCGCGGTCCGGAGCTTTCCCATTCGAGCTGGGCAAAGACGGCGGCATGCGCGGTACGGAATACCAGGATGCTGCCGACGAAGGACAGCGTCCTCAGCTTGATGTGCTGTGACCCCGGATCATCGTTCAGGATGGCGCCGATCAATCGACGCGCCATCTCGATCATCGGCCGCATGACCTGGCCGTAGATCCGCCGAAAAGCTTCCGTCGGCTCCATCTGCTCGCGAATGATGAACCGCGCCCAGCTTTCGGATCGGTCGCTGACGAAGAGAACGATCATCCGCTGGGCCATCTGCGTGAGGAAGCCGCGCGCCTCTGCGGAGGCCATCTGTTCGCCCTTCCGGTCAAGTTCGTCAAAGCGGCGCGCAAGGGTGGTGCGAAGGTCGGCGACGTGGCCGCCGATCAGCAAGGCGAGATGCTCGGCCGCGGCGATGAAGAGGCCTTCCTTGCCGCCGAAATAATAGGGGATCGCCTGCAGATTGACGCCCGCCGCATCGGCGAGCTTTCGGGTTGTTGCCCCGTCGAAGCCGTAGCGCCCGAAGACATCGATAGCGGCGTTCAGAAGCTTGTCGCGCGTGGCGTCACCGCGGGGCTGTGCAATGGGATCAGTTTTTGTCATGGCGTTCATCATGCATCACTCACATGACTAAGTCAATCGAATGAATTTTGATTGAGAGCGCAATTGCGCCGATCCGGAGCCCTCGTGAGAGGCTGCTTACGGGCGAATAGGTCGATGCTGTTCAGGCGACGTCGCGGGAGTTCTCACCGGTATCGAGCCGCCGCTGGAAGAGCGCGGCGATCAGATCGGACTGGGTGACGATCCCGACGACGCGATTGTCCGCGTCCACCACGGGCATGTGATGCAGCCCCATGTCGGCCATCGGCGGAACGAGTTTGGCGATCATTGTCTCCGGCAAGGCGGATTGGACGCGCCGCGTCATGATTTCGGAAACGAGGCGAGGCGACTTCACCGGCAGGCCAATGATGTTGCCGATCCGCTCGCGCAGACCGACCTGGAGCCTGCCGTCCGGCGTAAGTGTCGCGTGCCTCATGAAGTCGGTCTGGGTGATGATGCCGACGAGGCCGTCCTTTTCGGTGACGACCGGAAGCGCCTTGATCCGGTGATCGACAAGCATGCGCCACGCTTTGCGCAGCGGCGCTTCCGGCGCAACGGTAGCCACGTCGCGGGACATGATCTCGCCGCAGGTGATCTCGCCGGACCGGCGCGTAAAGGCGCGAACCTGTGCCTGATGGATGAAGTTGTCGAGATCTTCGGGGCTGACGTCGACGACCTCGCCATATTGCGCCAACACCGCCTGCAGATCCTCCGGCACGACGCCGAGGCGCCTGCTTGGAAGCGGATCCTGCGTTTTGTGCGGATTGGCGGTGGGCGCCAGGTGAGGATAGCGGCGGCCGGTCAGGTTGTTGAAGACAAGCGCGACCGTAAGAATGAGCAGCGAATTGACGGCGACGGGGGAGAGCACGAAGGCGTAGCCCGCTTCGCGAATGGCCGGACCACCCAGCACGGCCGTGAGTGCGACGGCGCCGCTTGGCGGGTGCAGGCAGCCGAGAAGAAGCATCACGCCGATCGCGACCGCGACGGCGACGGCGGCGGCAACGACCGGATCGGGGATGAGAAGCGCAGAGGTCACCCCGACTGCCGAAGACACGATGTTGCCGCCGAGGATCGACCAGGGTTGCGCCAGCGGGCTCGACGGCGCGGCGAAGAGCAACACGGCGGAGGCACCCATCGGCGCGATCAGAAGCGGCAGACTGGCATCGTCGCCAACTGCCATCGTGCTGATGAAGCCCGTCAACAAGATCCCGAGCAGAGCGCCGCATGACGAACGAAGCCGCTCGACGTGAGTGACCGGCACGAGAGACGGAACCAGGCGGCGAAACAGGAGAGTGGCCTTGGACATGGATGCTCGGGGCTTTGGGTGGGCGAGGCGGAAACTGCACAGGCTGATAGCATCCGATTGCAGATTGGGCACGAAATCTGCGTCCAAGAAAGCGCGGCAGGTTAAAAAATATGCATCGTGCCTATTAAATGTCACACCGTGATAGGGGTCGGAACTACTGAGCCGCGAAACTGATGGTGACTTTCGTCCCGCGGTGACGCGCCGTGTCGATCGCGATTTTCGCCTCGTGGAGTTCGGCAATGCGGCGAACGATCTTGAGGCCAAGCCCAACCTGGCCGGAACGCTTGACGTAGCCTAGTTCCTCGCTGTGCTCCGGCAGGTCGACGATGCCCCCGCCATTGTCCTCGATGGTGACCTGCGGGCCAGGCCCGCAGGCGACGACGATTGCGGTGCCCGGCGGATTATGTTTCACTGCGTTCTCGATCAGGTTCCTCAGCATGTTTTCGACCAGACCGGGGATAATGGTCACCGGCGCGGTGCCATGGTCGATAAACTCAATTGACTTGCCCTGATCGAAGACGAAAGGCGCCGTTGCTTCCGCAATCTCGGCCCCGAGACCGGAAAGACTGGCCTGCTGAAACGCGGAAGGGTCGATCGCATCGGCGCGGGCGAGCGAGGTCAACTGCTCCAGGATATGGGTGAGCGCATCGAGATCGCGTTCGGCATTGCGTGCACGGGGATCTGCGATGCGGCTCAATTCCATCTTGGCGATCGCGACCGGAGTGCGAATTTCGTGGGCTATCGAGGCGGAGAAGACCTTTTGCGATTGGATGAGGTCGCCAAGGCGTGCGAGCAGCCGGTTGACGGCACTCACGAGCCGCTCGATTTCCTGTGGCATGCGGGTCACAGGCAGGCGCGCGCCGCTGTCGCGCGGGTCGATGGCGTCCGCGGCCCTGACTGTCGCGGCGACCGGCTTCAACGCGCTGCGGATCGACCAGATGGTTGCGCCGATGACAAGACAGAACATGAGCGTCATCGGCACTATCATCGAATCGATCATCTCGTGCAGCAGGGCACTGTACATGAAACCGTTCGGATCATTGATGATCGCCAGTTCGACGAGAACCGGGACGCCGCCATGATCGAATGATTGGCCGCCGGCAACGCTGAAGGGCTTTCCCGGCTCGATCACGCGTTTCCAGAAGCTCGGTACGTCGACGCTCAAGGGCAGGAAGTGCTCGGCGCACTCAGTCGTGCAGTTGGAGAAGAGCACCGAGCCCGAGGCGGTGCGCACCCGGACATAAATCGCGGCTCCATTGCCGTCATGGTCGAGATAGCGTTGCCGCAACTCCTCGTCCGGCGTGTAGGTCAGGCGTCCCTCGTGCCTGGTGATCGCCCGCGAAAGGGTCTCCGTCTCCTGCTGCAGCATCAGAATGCTGAGCTTGTAATCGTCGAACCAATAATCGGCGAAGACGACGCCGATCTGCAGAACCATCGCAAGCAGCGAAAACGCGAAAATTCGTAGCGCGACGATGCCAAGCAGCGAGGGATTCCGCTTTTTCATGCGGCTGTCCGCAGGAGATAGCCGATGCCGCGCACGGTTTCGATCGACACGCCCGTGTCGAGCGGCTGCAGCCGCTTGCGGACGCGGGAAACGGCGAGCTCCAGCGCATTGGCGCTGAGTTCCTGCCCGTATTCGGATAGCGCGATTTCAAGTCGGCGCTTCGGAACGACGCGGCCGACCTCACGCATCAGTATCTCGATCAAGGACCGTTCTCGCGGTGGCAGCGGCAAGACGACGCCATCGCAACGGAGTTCCGCCGTGGCCGGGTCGAAGCGCAAGGCGCCGGCCTCGAGAACAGGCTGGATTGCGTGCGGGTTGCGTCTGAGCATGGCCCTGCATCGCGATAGCAGTTCCCGATGATGGAACGGCTTCACCAGATAATCATCGGCGCCGGCGTCCAATCCCTGAACGCGCTCGTCGACCGATCCGCGGGCGGTGATGATCAATACAGGCAGGCCAGCATGCTCCTGCCTTATCCATCTCAACAGATCGAGCCCGTCACCATCCGGCAATCCGAGGTCGAGAAGCACAAGATCGTGCTCGCGTTCGGCAATAGCGGCCTCTGCCGAGCGGACGCTGGAAACCGCATCGAGTCGCCAGCCCGCCTCATGTATGGTCTCGCCCACGAGTTCGATGAGGCGTCGACTGTCTTCAACGAGCAGCAGGCGCATGCGCTTCCTTGAGTGCAAACCTTCTTACGGTCGGGACCATATGAGGTTTTTCCGGAAGTGCAACATTCAGGGAACAAGGAGCATCAGTCTTCTATCTTCGCCCTGACGATTTCGGCGTTGACGGGATTCATGTAGACATCGGCGCGCTCGTGCTTTGCCGTGAAGGCGTAGATCTCATAACAGCTCCCTGCCGTTTTGATGCCCTGTCAAAATAGCCGTCCTGCTGAAGCTTCAGGGCGGCTTGCTCCGGTGTCATCCAGGCTGATCTAGGCTCATTGGTGCAGGATGCATCGTTGTCGGCCCTGGCAAAACCAGGGAGAGCAGCCGCCGCCAGCGCATAGATCAACAGCGATTTCATGAACGGTTCCTTTGACGAAAAGGCCGCCTTCGCGACGGCTAGAGGACCGTGCCGCCGCGAAGCTGTCGAAACACCGTCCGCGGCTTTCACCAGCAGAGGCGCCCGCGCGTCCGCGGCGACCCCTGACAGAAGTTCGACAGTTAGCCCGCGTTACTGGCGGATGTGTCGAGACCGGCCGGCGATCGGCTGCAATCCGCGCACTGTCGATGCCGCCCCGAGACGCCGCGACTTAATGAGCGACGAGCTCCCATTGGAGAAGATGCTTTGGCTGCCTTCAGAATTCGCCCACCCGAAATCGGAAGCGTGGCGCTGAGCGCCCTTGTGACGCTTTATCTGCTGGTAGCAACAAACAAGGCTTTCTGGAGCCATGCGGTGATCTATTTCGATCGCGCGTGGACGGGGTTACTGGCGCTCGGTGCGGCACTCTGGCTCACGACCTTTTCAGCCCTCACGGCACTTTCGATGAAGTACGTGACGAAGCCGGTCCTGATATTCTCTATTCTCGTCTCGGCTTCCAGCTCGTATTTCGTCGATCGGTTCGGCGTCATAATCGACAAGGACATGATCGGCAATGTTGCGGCGACGACCGGGGCGGAGGCGAGCCATCTGCTGACCGGCAGTCTTGCGCTTCATCTCGCGCTATATGCCCTCATTCCCACGCTTCTGATCGGCTGGATCAAAATCACTCATAGGAGATTCTTCGCCAAGGCCGGCGTCAATTTCCTCTTCATCGCTCCATCACTCGTGCTGAGCGGGCTGCTCATCTACGGCAATTTCGCCACCATCGCCTATGCGCTGCGGGAGCACAGGGACTTGATGCCCCGCTTCAATCCGGCGGGACCGATCTCGGCGGCGGTGCGCTATGGCCTTTCCGCCTACCGCGAGCGCAATCTGGTGGTACAGCCGCTTGGGACCGACGCAACGGAAGGGCCACGCATTGCCGATGCCGGGAAGGCGGTCGTCGTCGTGGTGGTTGCGGGCGAGACGGCTCGGGCGATGAATTTCTCGCTCAACGGCTATAAGCGCGAGACGAATCCGGAACTGGAAGCGCTCGGCGTGGTCAATTATCGTGACACGACGAGCTGCGGTACCGCGACCGCCGTCTCGCTGCCCTGCATGTTCTCCGTTTATCGGCGCAAGCAGTACAGCGATTGGAAGGCGCGCTCCACCGAGAATCTGGTCAACGTCCTGACACATGCAGGCGTTTCCGTCACCTGGTGGGACAACAACACCGGTAGCAAGGGCATCGCCAACCTCATCAGCTACGCCAGCATGTCGCGCCAGAAGGGGAGTCCGCTCTGCAACAACGGCGAATGCCTCGACGAAATCCTGCTCGGCGAACTGGATCGAAAACTTGGCGCTGTGACGACGAACAGCGTCATCGTGCTGCACCAACTCGGCAGCCACGGGCCCTCCTACTATCTGCGCTATCCGGAGGCCTTCCGCCGCTTCACGCCTGACTGCCGCTCGCCGGAACTGATGCGCTGCACGACGGATGAAATCGTCAACGCCTATGACAACACCATCCTTTACACCGACCATATCCTGGCGAGCGTCGCACGGCTCGTCGAGAAGCATCAGGACCATGTTGCCGGGGCGATGATCTATATGTCGGACCACGGAGAATCTCTGGGCGAGAACGGCATCTATCTGCACGGCGCGCCCTATGGGATCGCCCCCAAGGAGCAGACGCAGGTCCCCTTCGTCGCCTGGTTCTCCAAGTCCTACCAGGAGACGATGGGGGTCGATACCGCTTGTCTCGCCAGGGATGCCGATAAGCCGAAGTCGCACGACAATCTCTTTCACACCGTGCTCGGCATGATGGACGTGCGAACGAGCGTCTATGACCGCTCCCTCGATGCCTTCGCCGCCTGTACGCGGCCCGTGGCCAATGAGAGGAAGAACGGCATATCGGGATATCACGCGTCACACGGTGCCGCGGGGGCATCGGCGGGTTCCCTCTAACCGAACGATAATCCAAGGACCCGCCGCGATCCCGTCGAGCGCTGGAGCGCAAGCTGTCGGGAATCGGCCAAATCTGCTAGACTTGAGCGCAGGAGCCGCGGCCTTTCCGGTTCATTTTCCGTAAGCGCGGCATTGCCCTTCAAGGGAGCGAACCGATGCGGATCGTTGAGATACAGGTCCATCCAGAGCGCGGCGGCAAAGCGGGATATACCGTCGAATTCGTGGGCGAGAACGGCGAGATCGTGACGATCCTCTGCCCGCAAGACGCGGAGGGTTCACTCAACAGGATGAACGCCGTTTCACGGGCGAAGGAAATCCTTGCTGCCGCAGCTCAAGCGGATGAGGCTCCGCTCGGCATCACCGGCACGAGGCGATCTTCCTCGGTGCCGGATGGGGCGCTCGCAAGCGCCCGCCAGGCCCATGACCAGGACGCGATGGAAGAACAATTGGAGGAGGGGCTCGAGGACACGTTTCCAGCGAGCGATCCCGTCTCCATCACCAGTTCGACGATCCCCAGGCGAACGCCGCGGCGTTGAGCCGTTACAATTTCAGCGGGTCGGAGTTTCGCGGGGCCGGCCCCTGCCGAGGTGTGCCGGGTGCCGTGTCGGCCAGTTACCTGGCAAAATGTTGGGATTGCCGTAACCCTTTGAGTTTCTGTATTTTGTTCTGACATCGATTTCCGCGCGGCAACGATGCGGCGGAATTCCCTTTGAAGTATTGACGCGCGATATTCGAGTGATGTCGGGCGGCGCCTCGTCAATTGCAGGTGGAGAATACCGTATTGAGCGGCCATAGGAGTAAAGTAATGAATGGCCGGCATTTCACTTTCGCAGTCGGCGACATTCACGGCTGCCTGGAGCAGCTTGAGGCTCTCTTGGCGGCGATAGAGTCCGCAGCGCCCGGTGGAGGAAGGGTAGTCTTTCTCGGCGACCTCGTCGATCGCGGCCCCGACAGCCGGGGCGTCGTCGAAAGGATCATGGCTGGTCCGACCAAGCCGGGATGGGAATGGATCACGCTCAAGGGAAATCACGAGGCAATGCTCGTCGCCGCGCGCAAAGGCATCGCTGAAATGAGTTTGTGGCTGACGAACGGCGGTTACGAGACCCTGGAATCCTATGGGGGAGCCATACCCTTGAGTCACCTGGTGTGGATGGCTGAGCGGCCATCGATCATCACGGAGAGCTATCGCATTTTCGCCCATGCGGGTGTCGACGAGACGCTCCCTTTGGAGGAACAGGGGGACGAGATCCTGCTTTGGATGCGCACCGAGCCCAACTATTCCGGCTATTACTGGGGCAAGCATCTGTGCCACGGGCACACGCCGAGCCGCTCCAACCCAAGGACCGTCGGCAACAGGACCAATGTCGACTCGGGCGCTGTCTTCGGCGGTGTTCTCTCCTGCGCCGTCTTCGACGACAATGTGCCGGGCGGCCCGATCGAGTTTCTTGTCGCCGGCGAGCAAGATGCCTATTGGCCTTAGACCGTCAATTTTGCCGGCATTCCGACCGAAAGGAGCCCGGGCCTACTTTGTCGTCCTCAGCGATTTTCCCGAATGATTTCGCCGCGCTCCTGTTCGATATGGATGGCACCCTGCTGAACTCCATGGCAGTCGTCGAGCGGGTCTGGGGTGCCTGGGCCGTCCGCAACGGGATCGATCCGGTGTGGCTGCTGCAGTCGGTGCACGGCGTTCGTGCGGTCGATACGATTCGCAAGCTCGGTTTGCCCGTCGACGCCGAGCATGAAGCGCGCGCACTCGCGGCCGCGGAGGTCGCGGACGTGGAAGGAATCGTTGAAATTCCGGGTGCCAGCGTATTCCTGAGTTCACTGCCGCCGGAGCGCTGGACGATAGTCACCTCGGCGCCGCTCGAGCTGGCGGTGCGCCGCCTTGCGGCGGCCGGCATCCCGGTTCCGCGCCACATGGTGACCGGAGAGGACGTGTCGATCGGCAAGCCAGATCCCGAGGGCTATCGCCTGGCTGCGGAGAGGCTCGGCGTCCGGGCTGAGGATTGCCTCGTTTTCGAAGACGCTCCGGCGGGCATCCTCGCCGGCAGGTCCGCTGGCGCGGAGGTGGTCGTCATCACCGGAGCGCATAGAGCGGCGGGCGATACGACGCACGTCACGCTTCCGCATTACACCGAGGTGGAGGCCCGGCTCGGCGAGGACGGATGGGTGACTCTGCGTCGTCGGGGCCGCTGACCGCTACTGCATGGCTTCCTCACCTCGATTTCAGCATTTCGAGCTGCCACAGCAATCCTTGTGCGTCTGACTCGCGCGGCGCTATCGGAGCCAAGTCCAAGCACCGGAACCTCGGTACGGGTATAACGTTTGGAGTTACATGTCCCCGAAAGGCCCTGCACACGGAGGCGCCGAGCTGGGCAATCCGGGATTAAGACCTGGAGGACGGCCATGGAACCGACACACGCGCGTAGGCTGGCGGATGAATATCTGCGTCTCGGCGGGCACCGCCGAGTGGTGATCGACGATAACCAGACATCGATTCGCAACTGGGAGCCGGAGCCGGTCGAGGCCGAAGCGTTCTGGAGGCGCTATGTCGAGACGCTGAGCCCCGAGATGCAGAGGGAAGTGCAGCTCTACCTGCCCACGATCAATCGCGCGTAGGCGCGGATCGCATGTGGTTTGCGTCACTTCCGTGCGAACGGCGCGGCCGGGCGGGTGGTGGCGCATCTGCCCGTACCGCTTTCGCCTTCCCGCGGCGGAAGGGCCGGCGGCGGGTGTTCCCCCAATTATCTTGGCAGAAGCAAGGGTGCGAATACGAATCTGAGTTTACAAAAGTAATATTATATGATTTTTTCCTAACGGGCTGCTGGAGAGCAGCTTTCTTTGGGAGGAAATCATGAAATTTCGCAAAGCACTCGCGAGTGCCACGATCCTTGCTGCCTGCATGTTCGGAAGCGCCTCGGCCGCCGATCTCGTCGTCGGCTTTTCCCAGATCGGTTCGGAATCCGGCTGGCGTGCCGCCGAGACGACGCTGACGAAGCAGCAGGCGGAGCAGCGCGGCATCGATCTCAAGTTCGCCGACGCACAGCAGAAGCAGGAAAACCAGATCAAGGCGATCCGCTCCTTCATCGCGCAGGGCGTCAACGCCATTCTTCTCGCGCCGGTCGTCGCCACCGGCTGGGACGAAGTGCTGCAGGAGGCAAAGGACGCGGAAATCCCGGTCATCCTGCTCGACCGCACCGTCGATGCGTCCAAAGATCTCTACCTGACCGCCGTCACGTCCGACCTCGTGCATGAAGGCAGCGTCGCCGGCAAGTGGCTCGTGGATACGGTGGCGGGCAAGCCCTGCAACGTTGTCGAGCTACAGGGTACGACCGGCTCTTCCCCCGCGATCGACCGCAAGAAAGGTTTCGAACAGGCTCTCGCCGGTAATGACAACCTGAAGATCGTTCGCAGCCAGACTGGCGACTTCACCCGCACCAAGGGCAAGGAAGTCATGGAAAGCTTCCTGAAGGCGGAAGACGGCGGCAAGAACATCTGCGCACTTTATGCCCATAACGACGACATGGCCGTCGGTGCGATCCAGGCGATCAAGGAGGCCGGCCTGAAGCCAGGCAAAGATATCCTCGTCGTCTCGATCGACGCCGTTCCGGACATCTTCCAGGCTATGGCTGCGGGTGAGGCCAATGCGACGGTGGAGCTGACGCCGAACATGGCAGGTCCCGCCTTCGATGCTCTCGACGCCTACCTCAAGGACGGCAAGGAGCCGCCGAAGTGGATCCAGACGGAATCGAAGCTGTACACCCAGGCCGACGACCCGATGAAGGTCTATGAGGAAAAGAAAGGCCTCGGCTACTGATCTCGACAAACGGCCCGCGCTCGTTTCGGCGCGGGCCTTCCTTATTCCGTCCGTCGCCAGGCGGTCGGTGCGAAGAGACGGTATCCATGCACGGCAATAGCGACAATATTCTCTCGGCGATCCGCGTCGAGAAGGGCTTTCCCGGCACGAAGGCCTTGGACAAGGTAGATTTTCACTTGCGTCGCGGCGAGGTTCACGCGCTGCTCGGCGAAAATGGCGCAGGCAAGTCGACGCTGATCAAGTGCCTGACCGGGGCCTATCGGCGCGACGGCGGCAGCATCCTGCTCGATGGCGCCGAGGTCGATCCGCGCGACACTTTCGATGCCCAGAGGCTCGGCATCGGGACCGTATACCAGGAGGTGAACCTGCTGCCGAACCTGACGGTCGCCGAAAACCTCTTTCTCGGCCGGCAACCATGCCGCTTCGGCATGACTGATACACGCACGATGAATCGCAAGGCGCGCGAGCTGCTTGCGGAATACGAGCTCGATCTCGACGTCACTCGCGACCTTGCCAGCTACTCGGTGGCGATCCAGCAGGTCGTGGCGATCGCTCGAGCCGTCGACCTTTCCGGCAAGGTCCTGATCCTCGACGAGCCGACGGCGAGTCTCGACGCCCACGAGGTGGCGATGCTCTTCCGCATCGTCCGGCGGCTGAAGGCTCGCGGGCTCGGCATCATCTTCATCACCCATTTCCTCGAACAGGTCTACGAGATCTCCGACCGCATAACCGTGCTGCGCAACGGCCAACTCGTCGGCACGCGCGAGACCGCGGAGCTCGACCGGCGCGAACTGATCGCGATGATGATCGGTCGCGAACTAGCGGCTGAAATCCAGTCGCGTCATACCCCCGCGGACGAGGGCAGGCTTCGTTACCGCTTCCGCAACTACGGCCGTCGCGGCCGGATCGACCCTTTCGATCTGGATGTCAGGGCTGGTGAGGTGGTCGGGATTGCTGGCCTGCTCGGCTCCGGACGAACGGAAACGGCCGAGGTGCTCTTCGGCGCCTATCGCGCTGACAGCGGCACGGCGGAAATCGACGGCCGCGCCGTGGAACTGTCGTCGCCGCGCGCCGCCATACGCCAGAAATTCGGCTTCTGTCCCGAGGACCGCAAGACGGCCGGGATCGTCGGTGACCTCTCGGTACGGGAAAACATTGTCCTGGCTTTGCAGGCGCGGCGTGGCTGGACGCGGCCGATCTCGCGGGCGGAGCAGAACCGGCTGGCCGACCACTATATCCGGGCGCTCGACATCCGCACCGCCGACCGGGAAAAGCCCATCAAGCTGCTTTCGGGCGGCAACCAGCAGAAGGCGATTCTCGCCCGCTGGCTTGCGACGGAACCCGAATTCCTGATCTTGGACGAACCGACGCGCGGCATCGATGTCGGCGCCCATGCCGAGATCGTCAGGCTTATCGAGAGCTTACGCGAGAAGGGCATGTCGCTGATCGTCATCTCGTCCGAAATCGAGGAATTGGTCGCCTACAGCACGCGCGTGGTCGTGCTGCGCGATCGCGCCCATGTCGCGGAACTTAGCGGCGACCGGATTACAGCACATGAGATCGTTGAAGCGATCGCTGCAGCCACTCAGGGGAGGGCATCGTGACCGCGACCGTGAAAACCTATCTCGGCCGGCTGCTGCCGCAGTTGATCGTACTTGCGGCAATTGTCTTCGCGATTTCAATGGTGTTCCCCGGGTTCCTCAACCTGCAGATCCAGAACGGTCGCCTCTATGGCAGCCTGATCGACATCTTGAACCGCGGTGCCCCCGTCGTGCTGCTGGCGATCGGAATGACCGTCGTCATCGCCACCAAGGGCATCGATCTCTCCGTCGGCGCCGTCATGGCAATATGCGGCGCCGTTGCCGCATCGCTGATCACCTCGGGGCATTCGCTGCTCGAGACGCTGTTTGCCACACTTGCCGTCGGCATTCTTTGCGGCATCTGGAACGGCTTCCTTGTTGCGGTTCTCGACATCCAGCCGATCATCGCAACGCTCGTGCTGATGGTCGCGGGCCGCGGCATTGCGCAGCTCATCACGGAAGGCGCAATCCTCACCTTCAATGATGCCGGCCTGATCTTTGTCGGCAGCGGCTCCTTTGGCTGGCTGCCGATGCCGGTGGTCATCTGGCTCGTCTTCGGGGTGCTTGTCGCGCTGCTCGTTCGTCAGACGGCGCTTGGAATGCTGATCGAGGCGATCGGCGTCAACCGCCAGGCGAGCACGCTTTCCGGCGTGTTGACTCCAGTGCTCCTTGTCGCTGCCTATGTGCTTTCCGGGCTCTGCGCGGCGATTGCCGGCATCATCGCCGCTGCCGACATCAAGGGAGCGGATGCCAATAATGCCGGGCTCTGGCTCGAGCTCGACGCCATCCTGGCAGTCGTCGTCGGCGGCACCTCGCTTCTCGGCGGACGCTTCAGCATTGCCGCGTCGGTGCTCGGGGCGATCATTATTCAGGCGATCAATACGGGCATCCTCTTGTCCGGCTTCCCCCCGGAATTCAACCTGATCATCAAGGCGGCCATCATCGTGTTCATCCTGGTGCTGCAGTCGCCGCGCTTCCGCAGCGCCTTCACATTCCTTCAAATCCCGCGCGCAGCCGGAAAACCGACCGAGCGAGAAGCGAAATGAAGCAAAAATATCTTCCGCTTACGGCCACCATCCTGATTTTCGTTCTGAGCTACGCGCTCTGCGTCGGGCAATACCCGAACATGCTGTCGACGCGGGTGATCGGCAACCTGCTGACCGACAACGCTTTCCTCGGCATCGCCGCAGTCGGGATGACCTTCGTCATCCTTTCCGGCGGCATCGACCTGTCGGTCGGCGCGGTGATCGCCTTCGCCGGTGTTTTCCTGGCAGTGGTGCTCGAGCAGGGCGGCGTGCACCCGCTCGTCGCCTTCGCAATGGTCCTCGCCATCACCACGGCGTTCGGGGCGTTGATGGGGGCGATCATCCATTATCTGGAAATGCCGGCCTTCATCGTCACGCTGGCCGGCATGTTCCTCGCCCGCGGCATGGCCTTCGTGCTTTCGATCGATTCCATCCCGATCAAGCATCCTTTCTATGCGACACTGAAGGGGCTCTACTACAAGCTGCCCGGCGGCGGGCGCATCACCCTGATCGGCGGCGTGATGCTGCTTGTTTTCGCCTTCGGCATCCTGGTTGCGCATCGCACCCGTTTCGGCACGAATGTCTACGCGCTCGGCGGGGGTACCGCGACGGCGAAACTCATGGGGGTGCCGGTCGCGAGCACGACCGTCGGGATCTACGCGCTTTCGGGACTGCTCGCGGGCCTCGCCGGCATCGTGTTCTCGCTCTATACCTCGGCCGGCTATTCGCTTGCCGCCGTCGGCGTCGAACTCGATGCGATCACCGCCGTCGTGATCGGCGGGACGCTGCTGACTGGCGGATCCGGATTTGTTGCGGGAACGCTGGTCGGCATCCTCATCCAAGGGCTGATCCAGACTTACATCACTTTTGACGGAACCCTATCGAGCTGGTGGACGAAGATCCTGATCGGTCTGCTGCTCTTCGCCTTCATCCTCCTTCAGAAGGGCATCATCAGGATATCGCGCGGCGACAGGCAACACGTATGACCAGGCGGAGGACCGCGTGAATGCCGGCGTCACGTTTTGGCAGGCAGACGGGTAAGAGAACAAGCCACCGGCTCGTTGTTGACGAGCTGGGGCAGGCGGTCGTCAGCGGCGAATTCGCCGTCGGCGACATATTGCCAGGCGACCTGGAGCTTGCGGCCCGTTTCAGTGTCTCCCGCACCGTGCTGCGCGAAGCAATGAAGACGCTTGCTGCCAAGGGCCTTGTTCTCGCCCGAGCTCGCATCGGCACGCGCGTCCTTCCGCGGCCAAAATGGAACTTGTTCGATAGCGACGTCTTGACCTGGCACTTCAATGCGGGGGTAGACGAGGGTTTCCTGCGTCATGTCTGCGAAGTGCGCCTGGCGCTCGAACCCTATGCAGCCGGTCTTGCGGCGCGGCGCGCCACGGATGCGGACATCGCGCGAATGATGCGGCTTGCCGTTGCCATGGGCGATGCGGAACACAGCGCTCAGACGCTCGCCCAGGCCGACCTCGAATTTCACCTGAGCCTGCTCGAGGCTTCGCTCAACCCCTTCATGCATACGGTGGGGAGCCTCATAGAGGCCGCATTGGTGGGCGTCTTCAGGCGGACCAGCCCCTCGGATGACGGGAGTGAGATCGACCGCGTCGCCATGGCCCACATCCGCATCGTCGAGGAAATCGGGCGCCGAAACGAGGAGGGCGCGCGCCATGCGATGGAGCACGTGATCCGCGTCGGACAGGAACGGCTGCTTCTCAACCTCAAGGCTCAGGCAGCGTCCTGATTAGCGCGCGATCCGGTTGATCCCGACGGGGTTTGCGCCGAGAATGAACCCCCCGAAGTTCGCGACCGGGAGGGGATTGTGCCGGATCGGGCCACCTTCAAGCACACGCCTTTGGACATTGTCCAACGCGCGCAGTTTGCCTGGAGCGACATCCTGCGTCGAGCGCAGGGCAATGTCGTCGGCGCGTTTGGCCTTGATCCAAGGGAGCGCTCCTATCGTGTGCTGGCGTCAGGACCGTATTGGCGGCTGCGTGATTACGGCGGCCGCGGCTCATCGGCCACCCCCCTGCTTTTGATCGCGGCCCCGATCAAGCGTCCCTATATTTGGGATCTCGCTCCCGCAGCGAGTGCAGTTCGCTACTGCCTGCGGCAAGGCCTGCGCGTCAACCTGCTTGAGTGGAAACCGGCATCGCGTCTGACGGGCAACCCCGGCCTGGATGAATATATGCAGGCCATTGCCGACAGCATTGCGAAAGTATCGAAAGATGCTTCGAATTCGAAACCCGTTCTGGCGGGTCATTCACTCGGCGGCACGCTTGCCGCGATCTACGGTGCCTCCGCACCGAAGAGCGCCAAGGGTCTCATTCTCCTTGACGCACCGCTCTGCTTCCAGCCAGGAACCAGCCGGTTTCGCGACGGTCTGGTTTCGCTGGTTCCGCCAGGCCTTTCCGGGGCGGGGTCTTTTCCAGGTTCGCTGCTGTCGTATGTGAGCGCGATGGCGTCTCCCGACACGTTCGTTTGGTCGCGCTTGATGGATGCAGGTCTCAGCATGTCCGACCATCGCGCAATGGAAATCCATGGCCGCGTCGAGCGCTGGTCACTCGACGAGGTGCCGCTCCCCGGGAGGCTGGTCCATCAGATCCTCGACTGGCTCTACAGGGAGGATCGTCTCTATCGCGGCACCCTGAAGATCGGCGGCAAGGCGATTGGTCCCGGAAACCTGTCTCTTCCCACGCTTGTCGTCGTCAACAGCGATGACGACGTGGCGTCGCCGATGTCGATCAGGCCCTTTGTTGCGGCCATGCCGCGCGGGCAAGCGCAGATTATCGAATATCCAGGCGAGACGGGCGTTTGCCTGCAGCACCTGGGAATCCTGGTCGGGCGCGAGGCTTTTAGGACGATTTGGCCGAAGATAATCGCGTGGGTCAAGGCCCGCCGCTGATGCGCGGATGTCACGCTAGCTCCTGCACGTCGAGCCTGGCTCCGGGCGCTGCTGCATGTCTCCTTAGATCGACCTCGACTTAAGCAAAGAGACATGCAGCAGTTCAAAGTGTTACAGCGACCTTTGCGCCTCTGATAACGCGCGGCACTGTAAGAGCCTGGAGCCGGTGAGGGCTCTTACTTCCCCGCTGCCTGTGCCGCGTAGTTGTAGCTGTCATAGCTGTATTCGGCGACGCGGAACCATTGGAAGGACTCGTCGCGGAACTTCTTCCACTGCGGATAGATTTTCGCCCAGGCGGGGTGCTTGTCCTCGAATTCGCTGTAGAGCTCGAAAGTGGCCTTGTAGGCCGCATCAAGGACATCCCGTGGCATCGGCCTGAGCTTCACGCCCTTGCCGACCAGAGTGCGGATCGCCGTCGTGTTCTTGACGTCGTACATGGCTTGCATATTGACGTTGGCCGCCTTGCAGGCGGTATCGAGCGCGACCTTGTAGGCTTCGGGCAGCGCCTCGTATTGCGCCTTGTTGACGAAGAAGTGCACGGTCAGTCCGCCTTCCCAATAGGCGGGATAGTAGTAGTTCGGCGCGATCTGGTAGAAGCCGAGGCGTTCGTCGTCATAGGGACCGATCCATTCGGCGGCGTCGATCGTGCCGCGTTCGAGCGCCGGATAGATGTCGCCGCCCGGCAATTGCTGCGGCACGACACCGAGTTTCGCCATCACCTGGCCGGCAATGCCGGCGATCCGCATCTTGACGCCCTGGAGATCGGCGAGGCTCTTGATCTCGCTGCGGAACCAGCCGCCCATCTGGGCGCCGGTCGCGCCGCCCGGAATGCCAACGACGCCGTAGTCGGCGAGGAACTCGTTATAGAGCTCATTTCCCCCGCCATGATAAAGCCACGCGTTCTGCTGGCGTGCGTTCATACCGAAGGGAATGGTCGAGCCGATCGCAAATGTCGGATCCTTGCCGGTGAAATAATAGCCGCATGTATGAGCGATCTCGACCGTGTTGGCGTTCACTGCGTCGAGAGCTTGCGGCCCGGGCACGATCTCGCCGGCCTGGAACACCTGGATCTGGAACTTGCCCTGGGTGATCTTCGACAGCGTCTCGGCCATAACGACGGCTCCGCCGTAAATCGTGTCGAGGTTGTTCGGGAAGCCAGAGGTTAGCCGCCAGCGAAGCGTTGGCAGTTCCTCGGCGATTGCTGGGGCCGCGAGCGTCGAGCCGGCGGCGGTGGCGACGCCGGCGAGCACGCCTTTCGACAGGAAGTTCCGTCTGTTGAGAGTATGGGGCATGCGTGGTCCTCCTCAGGTTTTGGATGGTGATTCCGGCCGGCTGCCGCGCCGAAGCGGCAGTGGGACGTGGTAACGGGGTGCTTACTGTTGCGGGGCGCTGAAATCCGGCGTGGGCGAGCCGAAGTCCACGGATGAGAGGTCGGGGCTCGTCCCACCGTCTTCCGTGCCGAAGGGCGCGGCCGGGGTGCCGAAGGGATTGCTTTCCGCGTCCCCCGGCATCGGCACGTCGAGCTGGATCTCGGACGGGTCCACCTCCACTTGGCCGGCCTTGTAGTGGGTCACGAGTCCGGGGAAGGAGATGACGAGCGCGACCATTGCCAGCTGGATTGCGAGGAACGGGAGCGCGCCCTTGTAGATCTGGCCCGAGGTGACCGGCTGGATGGTCTCGCCGGTCACCTTGTCGCGATAGGCGCGAGCCGGTGCCACCGAGCGGAGGTAGAAGAGCGAGAAGCCGAAGGGCGGGTGCATGAAGCTTGTCTGCATATTGATCGCCAACATCACGCCGAACCAGATGAGATCGATGCCAAGGCTTTCCGCGACCGGTGCGAGCAGCGGGATGATGATGAAGGCCAGCTCGAAATAGTCGAGGAAGAAGGCGAGGAAGAAGACGAGCAGGTTGGCGGCGATCAGGAAGCCGATCTCGCCACCGGGGATCGCCGTCATCAGGTGCTCGACCCAGATATGGCCGTTGACGCCATAGAAGGTGAGCGAGAAGACACGGGCGCCGAGCAGGATGAAGATCACGAAGGACGAGAGCTTGGCCGTCGAATAGAGTGCCGAACGGAGTATCGTCAGGTCGAGGCGGCGGTTGAATACGGCGAGGATCAGCGCCCCGACCGCACCCATGGCGCCGCCTTCGGTCGGCGTGGCAAGGCCGATGAAGATGGTGCCGAGCACCAGGAAAATGAGGGCGAGCGGCGGGATGAGCGAGACCATCACCTTCCGCGCTAGTTTGAAACCGCGGAGCGACCGGGCTTCGGGCGGCAGTGCCGGCACGCTCTTCGGCTGCAGCAGCGACATGGCGATGATGAAGCCCGCATAGAGCGCCACGAGCAGCAGCCCCGGCACCAGCGCACCCTTGTACATGTCGCCCACGGATCGCCCGAGCTGGTCGGCGAGGATGATGAGCACGAGGCTCGGCGGAATGATCTGTGCCAGCGTCCCCGAGGCGGCGATCGTGCCGGCGGCGATGCGGCGGTCGTAGCCATAGCGCAGCATGATCGGCAGCGAGATCAGCCCCATGGAAATGACCGAGGCCGCAACGACGCCCGTGGTCGCCGCCAGGATTGCCCCGACGAAGATCACGGCGAAGGCGAGGCCGCCCCGAACCGGCCCGAAGAGCTGCCCGATCGTATCGAGAAGATCCTCCGCCATTCCGCTTCGCTCCAGGATGAGGCCCATGAAAGTGAAGAAGGGAATGGCAAGCAGGGTCTCGTTCGACATCTGGCCGAAGATGCGGTCGGGAATTGCCCCGAAGAGGCTGGCCGGCAGAAGGCCCATTTCGATGCCGACGAAGCCGAAGATGAAACCGACGAAGGCGAGGGCGAAGGCGACCGGATAGCCGATCAAGAGCACGACGATCAGCGACAGGAACATGATCGGCGCGAGATTTTCCGCGAAGAAAGCGAACATGTGAGGAATCCTGATTTAGAGAGCGTTGGCTTCGGCGTCGGCGAGCGCGATGGCATCGGGCAGGTCGCCGCGAAGGATGGCGATGCGCTTGATCAGTTCCGAGAGTCCCTGCAGCGCCAGCAGGCCGAAACCGATCGGGATCAGCATCCAGACGGGCCACAGGACCAAGCCGCCGGTGTTGTTGGAGATCTCGCCGCTCGTGAATTTCGCGAAGAAGATCGGGGTCGCCAGATAGATCGTGATCAGACAGAACGGAAACAGGAAAAAGACCGTCCCCAGCGCTTCGATCCAGAGCTGCGCGCGACGCGGCAGGTGCCCGTAAACGAGGTCGACCTTCACATGTTCGTTGTTGAGAAGGGTGAAACCGGCCGCAACCAGGAAGACGGCCGAGAAGAGGTACCATTGCGCCTCGAGCCAGGCGTTGGAGCTCAGGTCGAACAGCTTGCGTGAGATCGCATTGAGGGCGCTGATGAGAACGTCGGCCAAGAGCAGCCACGACACCGCCTTGCCCACATGGGTATTCATCGCGTCGATGACGCGCGACAGCGACAGTAAAACAGGCATGAAACATCCTCCCGATGACGGGCGGCTCGAGGCCACCGGTCGTCGGCAATTGGTATGCCCGACCTTTCGCTGCTGCAAGGAGGAAAGTTAAAGAAATTCAATGGCATACCCAGAAGTGGGTATGCCATTCAGGCGAGCCCGTGCTCGATGACGTATCGCGTCAGGCCGGCAGTTGTCGCAATGCCGAGCTTCTTCTTGAGGTTCTTGCGGTGCGTTTCCACCGTTGCGGAGGAAATGCCGAGGGCCTGGGCGATGTCTCGATTGCTCTGACCGGCGGCAAGCAGACGCAGCACTTCCTGTTCGCGGATGGTGAGTGGCATTGCGTTCTCGTCGGGCTGGCGCTGCATGAGAACATCCGAGACGCCGGAGGAGAAATAGGTCTCGCCACGGGCAACCGCCTCGATCGCCGCAACGATCTCCTCGGTCGAGACATCCTTGAGAATATAGCCCCAGGCACCCCTCAGGACGGAGGTCGAGATATATTCCCGGCTGTCGTGCATGGAGAGCATCAGGATGCGTGTCCCGGGCAGTTGCTCCTTGAAGAGCTCGATCGCATCGATACCATTGACCTGCGGCATGTTGATGTCCATCAGGATGACGTCCGGTCGCGTGCGAAGCGCGAGTTCCAGTCCAGCACGCGCAAGCCCCGCCGTGCCGACGACGTCGATATGGCCGTAGGTCTCGAGGAGCGCCCTGAGGCCGTCGAGCACCAGCGGATGGTTGTCGATCAGGAGGACCTTGATGGGGGTCTTCTCGGTCATGCTGCCTCCGGGCGCCTCTCTGCTGCTCGATTTGCCGATTTAGGCAGCATCGCCGTCAGACGCGTGCCTTCCGGTCCGGACTTGACGAGCAGCAATCCTGCGAAATGCGCCATGCGCTCCTGCATGTTGCGCAGGCCAAGCCCGCCTCGGCCCTCCTTCACCCTGTCCTCTTCGAAGCCGTTGCCATTGTCGGCAATCGTCATCCGCACACGCCCCCGTTCGCTCCAAAGTCTGATTTCGACGCGGGTCGCGCCGGAATGGCGCTCCACATTGTTGAGAGCCTCCTGCGCGATGCGATAAAGGGCGGTGCTCGCCTCCGGTCTTAGCATGTCCTGCCACGCGGCCTCCAGCTCGACATCTATACCGGTGCGTTCGGTGAAATTCTCGCTCAGTGCCTTCAATGCCGGGGTGAGGCCAAGATCGTCCAGCACCCGAGGCCGCAACTCATGGGAGAGCCGCCGGACTTCCTTTATAGCGCCGTTCAGGGCTTCGACGCCGACGTCGATAGCCTTTGAGGCGTTCTCGCTGCGGTTCTTCACCTGGCGGCTGGCAAGATCGATCGCGTAGCGCACGCCGACCAGGTTTTGCGAGATGCCGTCATGCAGTTCACGCGCGAGCCGCGCTCGCTCTTCCTCTTGTGTGTCGATGACGCGCTGGGTAAGTTCTTTCAACCTGTTGTCTGCCAGGCGGCGCTCGCGCAGCGTGATCATCATGCAGGTCGCGAACACGAGGAGCACGGCCGGCACCGCGATAAGGATTACGACCAGAAACGTCATGCGGATGTTCTCGCGGAGATCCGCCTTGGCTGCGTCGGTCTGTGCGAAGACGTCGTCGAGATAGACGCCGGTCCCGATCATCCATCCCCATTTGTCGAGCCCGGCGGCGAACGAGAGCTTGTCGGCGAGCTTTCCAGAGGATGGCTTTTCCCACTTGTACTGGTGAAGGCCGCCGCCCTCTTTGGCCTTGGCGATCAGATTGGCGATCACCCGGTCACCATTGGGATCCACGAGATCCAGCCAATTGCGTCCCGGTCGAAAGTCCTGCCGGGGATGTACGAGGTTGTTGCCGTCATAGTCATAGACGAAGAAATAGCCGTCCTCGCCATAGTCGAGGCTCTTCAGGATCGCCTTGACCCGCTCCTTCGCCGCATCGTCCTCGGGCCCGGCTTTCATGTAGACGTCGTGGATCGCCGAGAGGGCAAGATTGGTAAGGTTGAGAAGCTCGTTTTCCTTCGCCTCAAGCATGTTCTTTTCGAACGTGTCGATGCTGCTTTGGACGAGCGTTGTCGACTGCCAGGTGATGAAGGCGGTGATGGTGAGTATCGCGACGATCAGCGGCACGATCGCGAGCGCGACGATCTGATGACGAAGATGCAAATGCGTTCCTCCGGTCCACGGCATTCGGATGAGCCGTAGGTTTCGCAGCATACGGCGATGACGAAGTCAACTTCGCGGGCCGTCAACACAAACGCATCCGTCGGGCGATCTCGCTCGGAGCATCGGTCGTGATCTGGCGCACTTTCGCCTTCAAGAGTGTCCGCAGAATGGCGTCGTCGATGTCCGCGCCGGGATTGACCGTCCAGGCATCGGTCTCGATGCCGAGGTCCAGCAAACGCGCAACGAGGGGAAAGCCCTGGTTTTCCGCCGCGACAATGGCATCGAATCTGAGATAGGCGAGGCTCACTCCGGTCTTGCGCCGCTCGATGTGGCGCAGGAGCCGCTCCGGCTCCCGCAGAGCCGGCTGGCGGGATACCGCCAGCATCGGATCGTAGCCGAGCCGGGCTTGGGGGATGGCGGCGACGAGACGGCGCGCGTCATCCAGATAATGCGATCCGACGACAATGGCGTCCTCCAGCCCGGCAACGGCCGCTGCCGCGTCGGCGATTGCCGAATCCGGAAGCGTGTGCCCCTCGAGCAGCTTGAGGTCGAGTTGAAGGTTGGCTGACGGCGCTCTCGGCAGCGTGCGAAGCGGGGCCATCAGCTCGGCGAGCGACAGGACCGGTGCATCGAGGTCGGGGGCGCCGTCCGCGCCGCGGTGGAAATGACCTCTCATCGATGCCAGCGGCATGAGAGGAACGCGGCCGCGACCGGTAGTAGAGGGTCCGAGCGTCGGATCGTGGAGAACGGCGAAGCGGTTATCGGCGGTGGCGAGAATGTCGACCTCGAGGCTCGCGCCGAGTTGCCAGCCGAGCGCGAGGTTCGAAAGCTTGAACGGAGCTTCGGAGAGGTGGGTGCGCAGCTTGTGCCATTTCAGCCGGACCGGGCCAAATGGTCCCTCGATCGCCACCGGCGTTGATGTTTGCTTGCTCGCCTCAGATGCTGCCAACGGCACGCGCTCCTTTCCGCAGTATGAAGTCGGGCGGTTGCCGCCCGATCGGGTCAAGCCGGTGTACGGACATGCGCTCCCACAATGAGCTTCTGTCGCTTCGTTTCGAACACAAGCGAGTTCTCGGGTCGGAACGCCACCTTTACCTGCTCGCCTATGGTGTGTCCGACGAAAGAACCCTGTTCGAGTACACGGACGGCGCCCATGCCGGTTTCGACGACGTAGAGGATTTCGCGGCCCATCGGCTCGATCTGCGTGATGCGGCCGGCAAAGCCGGCCTCACCGAACCTGAGGTGCTCCGGCCTCAGCCCGACGGTAATCTCGCCCGACGCGCCCACCACCGGAAATCTGGTACCATCCGCGGTGAAGGTGCCGCCCTCGGCCTTGCCGGCGACGAGGTTGATGGGCGGCGAGCCGATGAACCCGGCGACGAACAGGCTCGACGGCCTGAGATAGAGGTCGTCCGGTGTTCCGACCTGTTCGATCCGACCGGCACGCATGCAGATGATGCGGTCGGCCATCGTCGTCGCCTCGATCTGGTCGTGCGTGACGAGGACGGTCGTGACGCCGAGTTGTTCGTGCAGCGACTTGATCTCGGTCCGCATCGAAAGGCGAAGCGAGGCGTCAAGGTTGGAGAGCGGTTCATCGAGAAGCAGCAATTGCGGTTTCTTGACCAGGGCGCGTGCGAGGGCGACGCGCTGCTGCTGTCCGCCGGAAAGCTCACTCGGGCGGCGGTCCAGGAGTTCCGTGACCCGGACGAGGTCTGCTGCCGCTTTTACCCGGGCGAGAGCTTCGTCGCGCGGCGTTTTCTTGAAGCGTAGCGGAAACAGGATGTTGTCGCGCACGCTCATGTGCGGATAGAGCGCGTAGGATTGAAAGACGATGCCGACATTGCGATCGCGTGCCTCCACCTCATTGACGAGATGGCCGTCGAAGAGGAGCTCGCCGCCGCTCGGAAGATAGATGCCGGCGAGCATGAACAGGCTCGTCGACTTGCCGCAGCCGGAGGGGCCGAGAAGGGCGGCGAACTCGCCGTCCTCGATGACGAGGTCCATGTCGGGGATCACCTCGACGGCCCCGAAGCGTTTCGACACGTGACGGAACTCGATCTTGGCCATCGTCGTCAGCCCTTCACGCCACCGACCGACATCTGCATGAGATAGCGTTGCGCGGCCATGTAGAGAATGAGGCTCGGGACAAGGTAGAAGACGCCGACCGCGGAAACGACGCCGTAGTCTACGCCCATGACGTCATCGCGCACCCAGTACATGTAGAGGCTCATCGTCCAATTGCTGTTTCTGATCAAAAACGTGAAGACAAATATGTACTCTTCCCACCCCCGTATGAACGTAAAAACTGCGACGGCGAGAATTCCGTTCCTCACCTGCGGCAGCACCACGCTCACGAATGCCTGCCGCCGTGAGGCGCCGTCGGTGAGCGCGCTCATCTCGATGTCCCACGGCACCGCGTCGAAGAAGCCCTTCATGATGAAGATCGCAAACGGCAGCTCGAAGGCGACGAGCACGAGTATGACGCCGAAAAGCGTATCGAGCAGACCGATCCAGTAGAGCATCAGGAACATCGGCACGATCAGAGTCAGCACGGGGAACGCGTGCAGCACCAGGAGCGAGCGCAGCATCGAGGAGCGGCCGGGGAACTGGAAGCGCGACAGGTAGTAGGCCGCGAGTGAGGCGACGGTGACGACGATGGCGGTCTGCGCTCCGGCGATCAGGATCGAGTTGCCGAAGGCGTGCCAGACATTGGGGAACTGGACCGCGCCTTTGACCTCTCCCACGCGCGACCGCACCACGGAGGCGAAGTCCGGTTCCCACAGAAAGATGAAATTGCCGAGATGCAGGTCGGGTCCGACCAAGAGGGCAAATGCGACCACGGCGACCGCTGCGACTGCGGCAAAACCGAACCACAACTGCCGCCGGTTTCGTGCCAGCGCGGCTGCAAGCCAAAAGCCGACGATGACCGGCACGACCACAGCCATCGAGCGCCACAGAACCGCCGTCTCGGCCACGCCGGTCCTGGCCGAGAAGGCGATGGTGACGAGCCAGAAATAGGGGAGGATGATCGGAAGCGACACGGCGATCAGGAAGGCATAGAGAACCACTGCCCTGGTGCGCCGGGCGAGACGCGCCCGCGATGCCAAACTGTCCCAATCGATCTCCGGTTCCGACGGCGCCATCGTCATGGCAGGGGCTGCTTGCGTCACCATCTCAATGCACCTCGATACGTGGGCGCTGCAGCAGGCGCTCCATGTCGAAGAAGCGCCAGCCGATGAGCGCGACGACCATGCCGATCACGATCAGAAAAAGCGCCAGCGCCGCTCCGTAGGCGTACTGGCCGCTTTCGAAGGCGCGACGGTAGACATAAAGCGCATAGACGGTCGTATCGTAGAACGGGCCGCCCTTGGTGAGGAGCAGGATATATTCGAAGCTGACCAGCAACGAAAGTGTCTGGTATATCGTCACAAAGCTGATCGGCCAGCGCAGCGCCGGCAGGGTGATGAAACGGATCGTTGCGAACGTTCCGGCGCCGTCCACCGCCGCGGCATGGAACAGGTGCTCCGGGATTCCGCGGATCGCGGCGGTGAAGATGATCATGCCCATCGAAGCGCCGATGAAGCCGTTGGAGATGATAATAAGCGCGATCGGCGCCGAGGTCAGCAGGTCGAGCGGCGCATCGAGTCCGAACGCCTGCATGAGCACCTGGTTCACGAGGCCGGCTTCGGTTGGGCTCACCGCCCATAGCCAGAGCAGGATGTAAAGGACCGACGGGCTCATCCGCGGCAACAGCCAAACACCTCGAAAGAAGCTGCCGGACACGTTCCTGATCGCCGTGGTGGTGATTGCGAGGATCAGGCCAAAGGTAACGTTGAAGATCGCCAGCGTGCCGAAGACGTAGACGAAGGTCAGCCCAATCACCTGTGTCAGCCGGCGATCGGTTCGAAAGACCTTTTCGTACTGTTCGGTGGTGAACGCGGTAATGCGGAGCGACCGGCCGAGATCGGTGAACGACACTGCGATATCGATGATCACGGGCACGATGAAGAATAGGACCGTCAACACGATCGCCGGGCCGAGAAAGATCACGAAGTTGGTGCGCCGGCGTGTCGCCGACGCCGCATGGCCGCGCCGCTCGATGAGTTCGTCTGCTATCGTCGCCATTGTCTGACTAACACCGCGGAGACTTGCAACCATCGACCCAGCGCCGCCGGGTCGATGGTCGCGAGGCCGATCGGAACCTATTTGACGATCACGTCCTCGAGGGCGGACGACGCCTCCTCTATGACGAAATCGGCGGCTTCCTGCGCCGACAACCGACCCGATTCCACACCCTGGATGCCGGCATAGATGATGCCGTTGAGCTCGCCGAACTGGGCGTTGTTGGGCAGGAACTTGGTGATCTTGAGCAGTTCGGTTGCCCTGGCGAGCGGCCAGGCCTCGGCATAGCGTGGGTCTTCGAGTTGTTCGGGCTTGATGCCGAGATGCGTCGTTGTCACCGCGTGATCGGTGTTGAGGTCGGCCGCCGAAGCGTGCCCAAGCAGGCGGACGGCGAGTTCCGGTTCCTTCGTGTCGGCGGCGATCACGTAGACGATCGGGTGAGTCAGGCTCACCGGCGAGCCGCCCTTCTCTGCTGCCGGCCCGGGGATCCACCCCCAATCCTTGAAGAAGGCCTCCTCGTCCTGCGGCAAGCCGTAGGTCGGGAACGCGACGCTGCCGAGGTCCCAGATGCCGTACATCCAGAACGCGGCGTTGCCGGTGTAGAATTCCTTGCGCAGTGCATCGAATTCCATCGCCGTGTTGTTGGCCGGGATGACTCCTTCCTTCACCCCACGCTCGAACCACCCGAAGGCGGCAGCGAGCTTGTCGCGCTCGAGGAGCAAATTGCCGGTTTTCGGATCGACGAAGTCGTTGCCGTAGGCGTTGAAGGCCATGATGTAGTCCGGCCCCTTGTTCGGCCGGTGAAGAACGCCGTATTGGGCTTTTGTCTTCTCGACGACCTGCTTGGCAATATCCAACACCTCGTCCATGGTCAGATCGCCGGACAAGGTACGCTCCGGCATGGAGTCGATGAAGGCATCGTCGTAACCCGCCTCACGCAGCAGCTGCTTGTTGTAGAAGAACATCCTCGCCTCGGCGTCCTGCGGAATTGCGTAGGTGCCGTCGGGACATTTGGCCGATGACCAGAGCGAGGGGAAGATCGTTCCGAAGTGCTGAGGATACTTTGCGATGTAGTCGTCCAGCTTGAGAACGAAGCCATCCTCCTGGAAGGCGCAGATCCATTCGTGCGCGGCGATGAACATGTCGGGGCCTTCGCCGATGCCGAATACCTTGAGAAGTTGCAGGGCATCGTCGTCGAAGCCCTTGGCGGGGCTTTCGCGCACGACAACCTCAACTCGCTTCGGCGAGCCTTCGGCCTCAAGCTCCTTGTTCAGCCGCTCGGCAGCCTTGACCACATTGCCTGCGCGCAGCGGTCCCGAGGGATCCTGACGCGACCAGAGCTCGAGCTTGACGGTTTCCTGTGCCAACAGAGGCGTCGCCGCAAGGAAAACCGCGGTGCCGGCCGCCAATGTCGCGCTCAGAAGCGCGGCAGGTGCAATTTTCCACTGAATCATCCTGTTTCCTCCCAGCCATGGTAGGTTGTCACCATGTTCTTCATTGACTATTGCAATGATGCAACACCATTATGAATGCGCTTCGGGGAATGTCCAACTATCAATACGCATTAGCCGTCCAGCGGGATCGGGCTATTGTTCGCGAACAGTCATAGGAATGTCGACTGAGAAGTCGCGCTGCGCGATAGAGGATCAGATCGAATGGCCTTCAGTTTCTTTGCCAGCGAAGCGGGCCATGCCCATGTCTGCGGGCATCGCGGCTACAGCCTCCACTATCCCGAGAACACGTGGCCGGCATTCGAAGCGGCAAAGGCCGCCGGGGCCACCACGGTCGAGATCGACGTTGTGCTGACCGCGGATGGTGAGCCGGTCGTAATGCATGATCTGACCGTTGACAGGACGACGGACGGGCACGGCTTTGCAGCCGATCTCAGCCTCGACCAGATCCGTAGACTGGATGCGGGGGCTCGGTTCCATCCCGCCTTTGCCGGCACGAAGGTACCGACTGTGGCGGAGGTGCTCGATTGGGCGAAGGCGGATGACGTGGGCGTTTTGCTCGAGATCAAGGAGATGGAGCGACCGGACATTGCCGTCGATCGCGTGGCAGCCTTGCTGCGAGCGACGGGTACCGTCGAACGGGTCATGGTCATCGGCTTCGACCATGTGCTGCTCAAGCGCGCGGTGGAGCGCCACCCGGACATCAGGACCGAAGCCATCACGCACGCGCGCCATGCCGACCTCGTCGGCGTGCTGACGGCGTGCAGCGCGAACTCGGTCTCGATAGAGCTCGACATGTTCCACCCCGATGACGCGAAGGCTTTGCATGAAGCGGGCTTCAGCAACCGCATACACGTGCCGCGCCCAGACGTGCTCACCCGCTATTGGCGCGGCGGACGCGATCCCTTGCCGCGACTCGTGCAATGGATCGCCGACGGTCTCGTCGACACGATCTCGGGCGATGACGTGCCGTTCATCGCCATGCTCGCCAGGCGCGCCGGCCGCGCCAGCCGATAGCTCCCGATCGTCCGCAGGCCGTGACTGCTTACCGCTGGGAACGCCTCGGCTCCGGCCCACTTGCAGCCGCGATCTTTTCGGCGAAAAATGAGCGGTCGCGCATTTCCGGACGAGAGACCGGAGTGAGCGGCGAACCGGATAACTGCATTGGCAGCTTTGAACGAGGGACAAGGATCGATGAAGGTCGTCTTCGTCCTGTTTGATTCGCTCAACCGACACGTGCTCTCGCCCTATGGAGGAAGGCGAGTGCCGACGCCAAATTTTGCCCGTCTGGCCGAACGCACCGCAACATTCGAGCGCCACTATGTGGGCAGCCTGCCGTGCATGCCGGCACGCCGCGACCTGCAGTCCGGCCGGCTCAGCTTTCTCCACCGCAGCTGGGGCCCCCTTGAACCTTTTGACGATTCCTTTCTCGAAATGCTTTGCCGGGCCGGCTCCTACAGCCATCTCGTCACCGATCACTTTCACTATTTCGAGGATGGCGGCGCCACCTATCACACCCGTTATGACAGCTACGACTTCATCCGTGGGCAGGAGGGTGATCCCTGGAAGGCCATGGTCCAGCCACCATGGGAGCGCTTGCGGCAGATGTATCATGAGCGGCAATTCAGCCAATCGGCACGCGACAAGTTCCGCCGCAACATCGTCAACCGCGAATTCATCAAGGACGAGAGCGAGTACCCCTCGGTACGCTGTTTCGCCGCCGGACTGGAGTTCATCGAGCGGAACCGGACCGCGGACGACTGGCTCCTGCAGATCGAAACGTTCGACCCGCATGAACCTTTCACCGCGCCCGACCGGTTTCGCGAGGCATTCACGACGGGCTGGAACGGTCCGGTTCGCGACTGGCCGCGATACGGCCGCGTCGACGAGCTGCCGGAGGAGTGCGAGGAACTTCGCGCCAACTACTACGCCGTCATTGCGCTTTGCGACTTCCTTGTCGGCCAGATTCTCGACTGTTTCGATGCGCACGACCTCTGGCGCGATACGTCGCTCGTCGTCACTACCGACCACGGTTTTCTGCTCGGCGAGCACGATTTCTGGGCGAAGAACCGGATGAACATGTATGAGGAGATCGTGCACATCCCGTTGTTCGTGTACGACCATCGGCGGCCGGGCAACGCCGGCGTCCGGCGATCGGCTCTGACCCAGACCATCGATCTCGCGCCGACCTTTCTCGATCTGTTCGACGTGCCGACCCTTGCCGACATGCAGGGGCGCTCGCTGCTGCCGCTGCTCGACGCTGATGGTTCGCTGCGCAGCGGCGCATTATTCGGCTATTTCGGCGGCGCGATCAACGTCACGGACGGACGTTATACCTATCATCGCTTCCCGCCCGACCCTCGCTCCCAGGAGCTTTATCAATATACGCTGATGCCGACGCACATCTGGGAGCCGTTTAAGCCCGAGGAACTCGCCGGCGCTACGCTTGCGCCGCCCATGCCGTTCACAAACGGAGCGCCGGTCCTCAAGATACCGGTGATCGAGCGTTCGCCCATGTTCGACAATTACGGTCCTGGCGCGCTCCTCGAGAGCGACACCCGGCTCTACGATCTCGCCGATGATCCAGGTCAGGAGAGGCCCCTTGCTGCGCCGGAAATCGAGGAGGCAATGACACGTCTGATGCAGGAGCTCATGCGCGCCAGCGATGCTCCGCCCGAAGCCTACACACGTGTTGGGATTGAAGCGACCTGGTGAAGATGCGCAAAGCGCGCAGCATGACCGCATGTCACTTTGAAGCGACCTCGATTCAGCGTCGCCTCCTGGTGCGAGTGGCCAGAACATTTCGAATCGAGAAGCTTGAATGAATTCTCAGCACCCCCGGTAGTGTCGAGAGGATTTCCTTGTGAATTCTCTCGAACTCGCCCGCGCCTGCCACTTCCACCCTCAGCAGATAGTCTGATCCGCCGGTCATCAGAAAGCACTCGCGGATTTCCGGATGCTTGCGAACGGCCGCTTCGAACCGGTCGAGATGCTCCTCGGTTTGCCGTTCGAGCGTGATGTTGATGATAACCGCGATCGTGTCCTCGGAACTCCCGCTCTCCACCAATGCCGTGTAGCCGCGGATGACTCCGGCGTCCTCGAGCAGTTTTATCCGGCGCAAACAAGCAGAAGGTGACAGGCCGATTTCCGCGGCAAGGCGGGCATTGCTCATGCGCGCGTTGAGCCGCAGCAGGCGCAGGATATTACGGTCGATCGCGTCAATTGCGGTCATGCAGAATGTTCCAATTTCTTGAACATCGTTCGAATAGTTATCATACATTGAAACAAACGATCGACAACAGCCAGGAAATTCAACGATAATTTCAATATCTTCCGGTGCAGACGGGAGGCTGCACATGGTTCATCACGCATTACAGGTTCAGGATCGACAGACCGAAGCTCGTGCGGGGGCTTCCGGCTACCTGACCATTGACCTTGCCGCCCTGCGCCGAAACTACCGGAAGCTTTCGGCAGCTGTCGCACCGGCAACGGCCGGAGCCGTGGTCAAGGCGAACGCCTACGGTCTGGGTGGGGAGCAGGTCTGCAAAGCCCTCCATGCGCAAGGCTGCAGGGATTTCTTCGTTGCGCACCTGGCGGAGGCAATCAAGCTCAGGCCGCTTCTGCCGAACGACACGCAGATATTCGTGCTCAACGGACTACAGCCCGGAGCGGAGGTCACCTGCGCCGACGCTGGCATCATTCCGGTGCTGAACTCACTCGAGCAATTCAGGCGGTGGTCGTCGGCAGGGCAGAAGCTCGGACGCGTTCTTCCGGCCGTCTTGCAGTTCGACACGGGCATGTCGCGCTTGGGCGTCCCACCAGAGGAAAGAAGCGCGCTCGCGGCCGATCTCAAGGGCTGCGCGTCGGTCGAAGTTCTCTTCATTATGAGCCATCTCGCCTCCGCCGACGAGGTGGACAACAGGCAGAATGCAGGCCAACTCCTCGAGATGCGCAAAGTCGCCGCCGAGTTTCCCGGCGTGAAAATCTCTTTTGCCAATTCGGGCGGCGTGTTTCTCGGCGACGACTATCATGGCGTTCTGGCTCGCCCGGGAATAGCCCTCTACGGTGGCGCGCCCACGGCAGGCAGAGCCAATCCCATGGAGCCGATCGTCCGGCTCGATGTCGCCGTCATCCAGACAAGGACGGTTCCCGCTGGGACACGGGTCGGATATGGCGGCGCATACATGACATCCGCCGAAATGAGGCTCGCTACCATCGCAGCCGGTTACGCCGATGGCCTTCCTCGCAGTCTCAGTGATCGAGGCGCGGTTTTTTATGGCGGCGTTCGCCTGCCGATCGTCGGACGTGTCTCGATGGATAGCATCACGGTGGATGTCACCGGGCTGCCCGAAGGCACGCTTTCGCTTGGCAGCCTTGTCGAGGTCCTCGGGCCGAACCAGACGCTTGAGGATGTCGCCGAAGCCGCCGGCACGATCTCCTACGAAATCCTGACCGGCCTCGGTCACCGCTACGAACGTCAGTATCGCTGAGCAAACATTTTTGAGGAAACCATGAAAGTCATCGTTCTCGGCGCCGGCGTGATCGGCGTGACCAGCGCCTACCAGCTTGCCAAAGCCGGACACGAGGTCACAGTCGTCGACCGCCAGGAAGGCGCGGCCCTGGAAACGAGCTTCGCCAATGCAGGCGAAGTCTCATTCGGTTATTGCTCGCCCTGGGCGGCCCCGGGCATCCCGGTGAAGGCGCTGAAATGGCTTTTGATGCAGCACGCGCCGTTGATCCTGCGCCCCAAGCTCGACCGCGCGATGCTCACCTGGATGCTCCAGATGCTGAGAAACTGCACGGCCGAGCGCTACGCGATCAACAAGAGCCGGATGCTGCGACTGGCCGATTACAGCCGGACATCTCTCGCCGAAGTGCGGGCTGAAACCGGCATCGGCTACGACGAGCGAATGCAGGGCACGCTCCAGCTCTTCCGGACGCAGCAGCAACTCGACGCCTCTGCCAAGGACGTCAAGGCGCTGGCAGCCGATGGGGTGCCGTACGAGGTGCTTGACCGTGACGGCTGCATCCGGGCCGAGCCCGCGCTACAGCATGTCCGCGAAAAAATCGTCGGCGGGCTGCTGACGCCGAACGACGAGACCGGTGACTGCTTCAAGTTCACCAACGCCCTCGCCGCGAAGGCGGCAGAGCTTGGCGTCCGCTTCGCCCACGGTACCAACATCAAGAGCCTGGGCAAGGAGGGCGGGCGGATTGTCGGGGTCGCCACCGATCGTGGGTGGCTGAGCGCGGATGCTGTCGTCGTGGCGCTCGGCAGCTATTCACCGCTCCTCCTGAAGCCGCTCGGTATCAAGCTGCCGGTCTATCCCGTCAAAGGCTATTCGTTGACGATCCCCATCACCGACGCATCCCGCGCACCGGAATCGACCGTGATGGATGAAACCTACAAGATTGCGATCACCAGGCTCGGTGACCGGATTCGGGTCGGCGGCATGGCGGAGATTTCCGGCTACACCAATGACCTCTGCAGTGCGCGTCGCCACACGCTCGAGCATTCTGTCACCGACCTGTTCCCGGGCGGCGACTTGCGCGAGGCGTCATTCTGGTCCGGCCTGAGGCCGATGACGCCGGATGGAACGCCGGTGATCGGACCGACCAACGTTGCAGGCCTTTTCCTGAATACTGGCCACGGCACGCTTGGCTGGACCATGAGCTGCGGTTCGGCGCGGCTCATCAGCGATCTGGTGAGCGGCCGGAAGCCGGAAATCGATGCGGCCGATCTGGCGATCGTCCGCTACAGCTGATCCAAAAACCAAGTTCGGAGGAATCTATGATCGACGCGATTGCAACCGCTGAAGCACCGGGCGCCATTGGCCCGTTTTCGCAGGCAATAAAGGCAGGTGATCTGCTCTTCGTCTCGGGTCAGCTTCCTATCGACCCGGCGACCGGGGAGCTCGTTTCCAACGATCCGGTGGAGCAGGCGAGGCAATGCCTGAAGAACATCGCCGCGATCGCCCAAGCAGCAGGTTCCGGTATTGAGAGGGCCGTCAAGACGACGGTGCTGCTGACTGATCTTTCCAAGTTCGCTGACATCAACAATGAGTATGCGACATTCTTCCAGAAGCCCTATCCGGCACGTGCCTGTTACGAGGTGAGTGCGCTGCCGAAGGGGGCGCAAGTGGAAATCGAAGCCGTGATCGCGCTGGCATAGGGGCGGCAAGCCAGCGCCTGGGGCGGCGCCCGACCACTGAGGGTGGCGCGCCGCCCCTGTCCAGACGGAATGAAACTCGACGCGCGGTTTTCCCCGGCCGGACAGAAGTGACGGGCAGCCGTCGCCTCAAGGGTGGATAGCCGCAATTCACCGAGCCGTTTCTGATGACGGCTCGACACCTCCTTAGGCCGTCAACACATCTCACATTCCAGGACTGGCAACACAATCACGATGCGATCATGCCGCTCCCCGGCTGATGCCGCAGCAAATGCGGACATTTGACGCCGGGTGTCGCCTCATTCAAGGTGCGACGGAGCCACTTCCGGTAGTGAACCGCCGCTTGAACAATTGTAGAGATTGACTCAGGAGCGAATGCACGTATTCTAACCAAATTGGTATGACCACCTGGCCACCTGGGCGGCCTAAACCACAGGTCGCTTTGGAGAAGATGATGTTCTCTGCCGTGGAATCGCGCCGCCTCTATCGTCAGGTCGCGGACCAGATGCGGGACCTGATCGTGCGGGGCGAACTGGCTCCCGGCTCCCGACTTCCCGCCGAGCGCGATCTGGCACAGAAGTTTGGTGTTTCCCGGCCGACGATCCGCGAGGCATTGATCGTGCTGGAGGTCGAAGGCTTCATCGACATCCGCATGGGATCCGGCATCTACATCACGGCGCGCAAGGTGCCCGCGTCCGACGAGCCGCCAGAGGATTTCGAAGGTCCGTTCGAATTGCTGAGGGCAAGGGCGGTCGTAGAGTGCGCGATTGCCGAGGAGGCCGCCCGGCTGGCGCGTCCCGAGCATATCGCCATTCTCGACGACAATCTGGCGCGAATGGCGGCGTCGATCGAGGATCGCCGTATGGCGCTGTCGATCGACCGCGAATTTCATGTCCTCGTTGCGAGCATCATCGCCAATCAGACGCTGAACCGCTTTGTCGGCAGTATCCACGATATGCGCATGACGCCCTATTTCGAGAAACTCGCCAGCTATTTCGAGAACACGGAGACATGGCGCGCGGCAATGGAAGAGCATCGTGTGATCCGTGACGCGATCGCCGCCGGCGATCCGGCGGCTGCACGTGCCGCGATGCGGGCGCATCTCGACCAGTCGCAACTTCGCCTGTCGGCAAGTTTCGGGGAGGAAACGACCGACAGCACGATGCACGCCGCCTGGAGGCGTGCCGGGGGAAAATAGCATCGCCGCAAGATCTCACTTTGGGAGGAGAATGAAGATGAGGTTCAGACTGCTTACTCTACTGGGTGCGACTGCCACCATCCTCGCTTCGGCCATCACCGCTGAAGCCCAGACGGCGCTCAAGTGGGCTCATGTCTATGAGACTTCCGAGCCGTTCCACACAGAATCCGTCTGGGCCGCCGAAGAGATCGGCAAGCGCACCGAGGGACGCTACAAGATCGACGTCTTTCCTGCGTCGCAGCTCGGCAAGGAGGCCGATATCAACCAGGGCTTGAAGCTCGGCACGGTCGACATCATCATCTCCGGCTCGAGCTTTGCCGCGCGCGAATATGCGCCGATTGGCGTCACCTATTTTCCCTACACCTTTCGCGACCCCGCCCATCTGATCGCCTATACCAAAAGCGACGTCTTCAAGAATCTCGCCAAGGGCTACGAGGAGGCGTCCGGCAATCACATCACCGCCGTCACCTATTACGGCACCCGCCACACCACGTCGAACAGACCCATTTCCAAATGCGCCGACATGCAGGGCCTGAAGATGCGGGTCCCGGACGTTCCGGCCTATCTGGCGATGCCACGGGCCTGCGGTGCGAACACGACGCCAATCGCCTTCGCGGAGGTCTATCTTGCCCTGCAGAACGGCACGGTCGAGGCGCAGGAAAACCCGCTGACAACGATCGAGGCGAAGAAGTTCTTCGAAGTCCAGAAGCACATCGTGTTGACGGGGCATATCGTCGACCACCTGAACACGGTCGTGTCGAAATCGCTTTGGTCGCAGCTCTCCGATGCGGATAAGCAGATCTTCACCGAGGTGATGCAGCAGGCCGCCGAGCGCGCCACCAAGACCATCGAAGAGCGTGAAAAGGCCCTCGTTGCGACCTTCAAGGAGCGCGGCCTTGAGGTGACCGAAGTCGACAAGGCTGACTTCGAGTCGAACGTGATGGAAAAGGTGGCGCTCGAGGATTTTGGCTACCGGAAGGAGGACTGGGAGGCCATCCGCGCCGTCAAGTGAACCATAGATTGCCGGCCGCAAGCTGAGGCGGCCGGCATTCCGCCACTCTTTGCCGGATGATCGCTGATGTCACAGGAAGTCCATTTGCAAGTGACGCCGGAGGAAATCGCCCAGTCCTTCGACGAGGCCCCGCCCGCCGCGGATGTTTCAAGCTATGCCGTCGAGGATTGGGTCACGCTCGCTGTTTTCTGGGTGATGACGGGCTGTGTGTTTCTGCAATTCTTCACCCGTTATGTCCTCAATGATTCCTACGCCTGGACGGAGGAGATCGCCACGAATTGCCTGATCGGCGTGGTGTTCCTTGGCTCCGTCATGTGCGTGCGCGTCTCGCGGCACATCCAGGTCGATGTGCTCTATCATTACCTGCCTCGTCCCGTCGCTCGCGGCATGGCGACTTTCGTAGATCTCGTGCGCATCGGCTTCTTCGCCTATGCCTGCTGGCTGATGTGGCGTTACGTCGAGATCGTTGCCCACGAGCGCATGGTCACCGTCGACCTGCCGCGCAACATCGTCTTCTACAGCGTCATGGCCGGCTTCGTGCTGATGCTGATTCGCTCCATACAGGTCTTTATCGGCAATCAACGCCGCGGCTACTCGGTTCTCGAAAGGCCCGAGGAATTCCATAAGGTCGAGGGCTGATCCATGCTTCTGCTTGTCGGTTCCTTTCTGCTTCTGATGCTGATCGGCGTGCCCGTCGCCATCTCCATGGCCGTGGCGTCGGTGCTCTATCTCCTCTTCTACAATGTCGCGCCCGATATCATCGCGGCGCAGCGGATGATTGCAGGCGTCGAGAGCTTTCCACTGCTTGCGGTGCCCTTCTTCATTCTCGCCGGCAACCTGATGAACTCCGCCGGCGTTACCGGCCGCATCTATTCCTTCGCCGTCGCGCTGGTCGGCTGGATGAAGGGAGGGCTCGCGCAGGTGAACATCATCGGTTCGGTGATCTTTTCCGGAATGTCGGGCACGGCACTGGCGGATGCCGCCGGCATCGGCACGATCGAGATCAAGGCGATGAAGGATCACGGCTATCCCGTGGACGCCGCGGTCGGCGTCACTGCCGCCTCGGCAACGCTAGGACCCATCTTCCCGCCGTCGCTACCGTTCGTCATCTACGGCATGATGGCGAATGTTTCGATCGGCGCGCTGTTCATGGCGGGGATCGTGCCGGGCGTGGTGATGACCCTGCTGATGATGCTGACGGTCGCCATCTTTGCCTATCGGCGCGGCTGGGGCTCCGACACGCCGTTCGAGATCAGGCGCCTGTTATCGGCTTCTCTCGAGGTGGTCGTCGTTCTGTCCGTGCCACTCGTCATCTACCTGTTGATGTCCGCCGGCCTCTCGATGAACGTCGCGGTCGGCCTTGCTCTCGTCGCGCTTCTCGCGCTCGACTGGTATTTCGACTTTTCCGCGGTCATGGCGCTGATGACCCCGGTCATCCTGATTGGCGGCATGACGATGGGCTGGTTCACGCCGACAGAAGCCGCGGTCGCCGCGGTTCTCTGGTCGCTGTTTCTCGGGCTCGTGCGCTACCGGAGCATGACTATGTCGACGCTCGCTCGGGCGACCTTCGATACGATCGAGACGACCGCTTCGGTGCTGTTTATCGTCACTGCCGCTTCTATTTTCGCCTGGTTGCTGACGGTGAGCCAGGCCGCGCAGATGCTCTCAGGCGCGATCCTGACGATCACCGACAATAAGTGGGTCTTTCTGATCCTGGTGAACCTGCTGATGCTCTTCGTGGGCTGCTTCCTGGATACGATCGCCGCCATCACTATACTCGTGCCGATCCTGTTGCCGCTGGTCACGCAGTTCGGCATCGATCCGGTGCATTTCGGCCTGATCATGACCTTGAACCTGATGATCGGCCTGCTGCACCCGCCGCTCGGCATGGTCCTCTTCGTACTCTCGCGCGTCGCGAAGCTCTCGGTCGAACGGACGACGATGGCGATCCTGCCCTGGCTGCTGCCCCTCTTCATCGCCCTGCTGCTGATCACGTTCGTTCCGGCGGTGACGCTTTGGCTGCCGGGTGTCGTCGGGCTCATCCGCTGACGGGGAGAGCGATCATGCGCACGCGTCTGGCGCGGCTCCATGGCCCTGGCGACCTCCGGCTGGAGGTCGCCGACATTGGCGAGCCAGGGGAGGGCGAGGTGCTGCTCAAGATGGCAGCGGCTGGCATCTGCGGTTCCGATCTACATTATTATCTGGACGGCGGCTTCGGGCCTGTACGGGTGCGCGAGCCGATCATTCCCGGCCATGAGGGATCCGGATATGTCGCAGCGCTCGGCGCCAACGTATCGGGGATTGCGGTCGGCGCATTGGTGTCGGTCAATCCGAGCCAGCCTTGCGGGGAATGCCGGTTCTGCCGCGAGGGCGCGGCCATCCACTGCCTCAATATGCGCTTCATGGGCAGTGCCATGCGCCTGCCTCATACGCAGGGGATGTTTCGCGATTGGCTGGTCGTCCCGGCCAGCCAATGCTTTCCAGCGGGTACCCTGGTCAGTGCCGGAGAAGCTGCCTGCGCCGAACCCCTGGCAGTCTGCCTCCACGCCGTTGCGCAAGCCAGCGATCTCAACGGCAAGCATGTCCTCGTCACCGGCGCAGGACCGATCGGCGCGCTGGTGGTTTCCGCCGCCCGCCATGCGGGCGCCGGGACGATCGTCGTCTCCGATCTCGCCGATGCGGCGCTCGAGCGCGCAATCGCAATGGGCGCGACGAAAGCGCTCAATGTTCGGCGTGATCCGATGGCGCTCGCTCCCTTCGAAGCTGAGAAAGGCCAGTTCGATCTGGCCTTCGAGTGCTCCGCGGCGGGACCGGCGCTCAGGAGTGCGATCGCTGCGGTTAGGCCGCGTGGCCAGATCGTGCAGGTCGGGGTGACGGGGGATATCACGCTCCCACTCAATGCTCTGGTCGGCAAGGAATTGCGACTCGTCGGATCGCAGCGCTTCGACACCGAATTCGCCCGCGCCGTTGAGCTCATCGCCACGCGCCGAATCGACGTCCGGCCGATAATTTCTCATGAATTTTCAATTGAGCAGGCGATCGCGGCCTTCGAGCAGGCAGGCGATCGGTCGTCGGCCTGCAAGGTGCAACTGAGTTTTTAAACGGGTCGTCAGAAGTCGGCGACCTTGCCCCAGGCGGATTTGCCGAAGCGATCCGGATGGTAGGGACGGGGATCGACGATCGGCTCGTCGCCGGTGATGATGTCGGCGATCAGATGGCCGGCGCCCGGCCCGATGCCGAAGCCATGGCCGCTGAAGCCGGCGGCAAGGATGAAGCCGGGTATGCTCGCAATCTCCCCGATGCCGGGGACACCGTCGGGAGTGCTGTCGATGTAGCCTGCCCAGGCCGCTGTGATGTGCGTGTTCTTCAAGGCGGGAAGGAGTTCGAGTGCACGCGAGTGGGTAAGCCGTATAGTGTGTTTGTCCACCGCCGGATCGAGAATCCGCATGCGCTCCATCGGCGTCGGCTGGTCGAGTCGCCAGCGAGCCAAGGTCTCGTGTCCGGAGCAAACGCCTTCGATGCCGCCAGGTGCTATGCTGCGCCAGCGACGGAGGAACATCGGCAGAAATTGCGGTGCGAAGCGCAACTGCTGCGGCGTGGGGTCGACGCGGCCGCGGCCGCTGATTGCCAGCGTGTAACCGCCATCGCTGCGACGCGTCACCGAAACGCCTGCCGTATGAAGCGCGTCCGGCAAGCCGGCAGCGCCCGGTGAAACAGAAAGGATCGACGAGCGGACCGACGCCTGCGGGAAGCGGACACCGAGCTGGCGGCAGAAGGAGGAGGCCCAGGCGCCGCCGGCGAGCACGGCGGTTTTCGTGCGGATGGTGCCATGTTCGGTAACGACGGCGGACAGGCACCCGCCTTCCAGTTCGATGCCGCGGGCGGCGCAGGATTGGTGCACCGTGCCGCCGAGCTTCAGGATCGCACGCGCCACCGCGGGTGCGGCAATTGCCGGATCGGCGGTGCCATCGCTCGGTGAAAAGACGCCGCCCTTCCATGGCTTTCCCGTCGCACGGCCGCGCTCGGTCGCCTCGGCGCTATCCAGCATGTGCGTAGTGACGCCGACCGTGCGGGCAAAATCGCGCCACCGCGCCCAGCCTGACAGCTCCTCCTCGCTGTTGCTCAGATAGAAGAGACCGCAGCGCCGGAAGCCGGTATCTTCGCCGCTCTCTTCCGCGAAGCGTTCCCACAGGTCGAGACTCTTCGTCGCCATCGGCAGTTCGCGGGCATCGCGGTTTTGCTGTCTGCACCAGCCCCAATTGCGGCTGGACTGCTCCGCGCCAATGCGACCCTTTTCGACGAGCGCCACCTTCAATCCGCGGCGGGCAAGATAATAGGCCGTGAAAACGCCGATGATGCCGCCGCCGATCACCACCGCGTCGGCGATCGCGGGCAGGGATGGGGTGGTGTCGAAGAGTTTCAGCGGTGCGGACATGGCATTGTCTCCATTCTGCGACCAGTCTAGCGCTTTCACATCCAAGGCGTTGCCGGAGATCTGGAGCTTGACGGCAGAAAATTCTGCTTGTCAGAAAGGCGTGGCGGTTTCTGCTTCGGTGGATTGCGTGAAATGAAATCGACAGGCGCATCCAACATGTTAAGGTCGCTGTCGGGAACAGTCTGGCATAACGTGCTGCACCGTTACCCTCTCGGCAAGCGGAGGCACGCGATGAAACTGGACCGGATCGACATAAAAATTCTGTACGAATTGCAGAAGAATGGCCGCATCACCAATGTGGAGCTTGCCGAACTGGTCAACCTCTCGCCGAGCCCGTGCCTGATGCGGGTGAAAAAGCTGCAGTCCGAGGGTTACATCGAGGGTTATTCCGCACAGATCAATGTCGGCAAGCTCGGCCAGACGCTGACGGTCTTTACAGAAATCACGCTCAAGAACCACCGCCAGATCGACTTCGCCCGCTTCCTCGCGGCAATCGACAAGGTCGACCAGGTGATAGAGTGCCATCTGGTCTCGGGCGGCTACGATTATCTATTGAAATTCGTCACCGCCGGCATCGGTGAGTACCAGACGATCATGGAGCGTCTGACCGACATGGACGTCGGTATTGACAAATACTTCAGTTTCGTCGTCTTGAAGTCGCCGATCGTCAAGGCGCACATGCCGCTTACGAGTTTGTTTCGGGTTTAGGCCGCGGTGATGATTTAAGAATTGGGAACGCCTACGATCGGATCGCCTAGCGGCAGCGCATTGAGGGCTTCTTCCACAAACATGTTGCTAAAGGCGCTCGCAAAATGACTTTTTTGCCAGCGCTTTTACAGCAGAGTTAATTCGCAGGACCGGCATGAAACGGTCAGGTACTCCCTAGCTGAATGATCGTACGGCGTCGGGGACGCGCGCGATAACCTTGATTTCGAAATCAAAGCCAGCCAGCCAATTTACACCGACCGCCGTCCAGTTTGGATAGGGAGCCTCGCTGAATATATGGTTCTTTACGCCCATGACGGTCTCGAACTGGCTTTCGGGATCGGTGTGGAATGTCGTGATATCAACGATATCGTCGAAGGTGCAACCTGCCGCTTTCAGTGTCATTTCAAGATTATCAAAGGCGAGTTGGACCTGACGTCCAAAGTCCGGTTCGGGCGTTCCATCTTCGCGGCTGCCAACCTGACCGGAGACGAACAACAGGTCGCCAGACCGGATCGCGGCGGAATAGCCGTGTGCCTCGTAAAGGGCATGTTTGTTCGGAGGAAAAATTGCATCACGTTTGGTCATTTGTCTGGCCTCTTTGAATTGCTGGTGGGTCGAAGCTTTTGAGCATCGCGCGACTGCACGAGAACTTCACAAGCGTCGCCACATTTGATATACGTCGCGTATCTAATTGACTCGGATACATTGCGTATGTCAAGCCACATACGTAGCGTATGTGAGATTTCTTCAGGAGCCAGAATGGCAAAACGTCGCCAGGAGATGATGGAAGAGAATCGCGCCAAGCTGATTGCCGCGGCGCGAAAGGCCTTTGCCGACAAAGGTTTTGCCGGGGCATCTATGGACGAGCTGACAGCCGATGCCGGCCTGACGCGAGGCGCGCTCTACCACAACTTCGGAGACAAGCGCGGACTTTTGGCAGCGGTCGTAAACCAGATTGACGGTGAAATGGCTTCACGAGCCAAGGAGTTCGGCGCGCGAGCCGAAGACGATTGGCAGGGGCTGCTCGCCGAGGGCACCGCCTATATCGAGATGGCTCTCGATCCTGAAGTGCAGCGGGTCGTACTGCTCGATGGACCTGCCGTGCTCGGCGACCCGTCGACATGGCCCAGTCAGAACAGTTGCCTGCATGCGACTAGGCTGACAGTCGAGCGGTTGCTGGAAAGCGAAGTCCTCAAGCCGGTCGACCCGGAGGCGGCGGCCAGGCTTCTCAGTGGTGCAGCGCTGAACGCGGCCCTTTGGGTCGCTGCCAGCGATGATCCGGAGGAAGTCCTGCCGAAGGCGATCGATGCTTTCCGGGCAATGGCCTCAGGTCTGCTTGCGGTGACAGAACCATGATCTCGCCGCTCTGGACCCTTTCCTGGTTCGGATGGCAGATAGCTTTCTCGTATTCGTGTTGATGTCGGCAACTGGTCACACCGGAAGTTCCACCGCCATCGGCGAATGACCGCAGCGGGTGCCGGCAGGCGCCCGCGGGGCTTCAGCGCCGGCAATAGGCCCGCACGAGCTCCGGGTCCTGCTCGACCCCGTCGAGCCAGGTGGGGTCGAGTTTCGGTACGGACGAGAAAAGCAGTTGCGAATAGGGGTGCTGTGGCGCCTTGACCTTGTCGGGGGTGATTTCCTCGACCTTCTTCCCACCATACATCACGACGATCTCGTCGCAGATCGCCTCCACCACGGAAAGATCGTGGCTGATGAAGATGTAGGAGAGGCCGAGTTCGCGCTGCAACTCCTTCAGCAATTCGATGACCGCGGCGGCCACCACGGTGTCGAGCGCGGAGGTGATCTCGTCGCAGAGGATCAGCTTTGGATCGGCGGCGAGCGCTCTGGCGAAGTTCACGCGTTGCTTCTGGCCACCGGACAGTTCGCCTGGTCGCCGGTGGCGCAGGTTGCGCGGCAGGCGCACCATGTCGAGCAACTGGTCGATGCGGCCGCTTCGTGCCTTGCCGCCCATGCCATGATAGAAGGCAAGCGGCCGGGCCAGAATCTCCTCGACGGACTTTGCGGGGTTGAGCGCAGTGTCGGCGTATTGGAAGACGATCTGCATCTCGCGCAACTGTTCCCGGCTGCGTCGGCGTGCGTTTTGTTCGAGCTTCACCCCGTCGAAGATGATGCTGCCTCCGGCGGCGGGCAGAATGCCGGCGATGGCGCGGGCAAGCGTCGACTTGCCACAGCCGGACTCGCCGATAATGCCCAGGTTGCGGCCCTTCTCAACCTTGATGCTGACATTTTCGACGGCACGGATGGCCGGGAGACCGTCAGCTTGGATCTGTCCATAGCCGGCAATGAGGCCCTCGATCTGAAGAAGTGGTGCCGGGGCGGCAGCCACCTGAGCAGCCTGGCGTCGTTTCGGCTCGAAGGCAGCGAGCAGTTCGCGCGTGTACGGATGTTTGGCGTTTGTGAGGATATCATCGGTGGTCCCGACCTCCTGCACTTCTCCGCCCTTCAGAACGACGATGCGGTCGGCGATCTGGGCAACGACTGCAAGGTCGTGTGAGACATAGACGCCGCCGATGCCGCCCTGCTTCATGACGGATTTGAAGGCTCGCAACACCTCGATCTGGGTCGTCACGTCAAGCGCGGTCGTCGGCTCGTCGAAGATGACGAGTTTGGGATTGCCGATGAGAGCCATCGCGGCCGAAAGCCGCTGCAATTGCCCGCCGGAGACCTGGTGCGGATAACGGCTGCCGATCGTCTCCGGCTCGGGCAAGGACAGCGCCCGGAAAAGATCGACGGCGCGGGCGCGTGCCTCGTCGGGCGACATGAGCCCATGGATACGGGTGACTTCGATCACCTGGTCCATGATCGTGGCTGCCGGGTTGAAGGCCGCGGCCGCGGATTGCGGTACATAGGCGACCTCCGTGCCGCGGATCTTTGCACGCTGTTTTTCGGAAAGGGTCACCATGTCCTTGCCGGCGAGCGACACACTGCCCCCGGCGATGCGGCAGCCCGGGCGGGCATAGCCCATCAGCGTCAGCGCGATCGTCGTCTTGCCCGAGCCGCTTTCGCCGATCAGTGCAACGATCTCACCCTCGGCAATATCGATGCTGACGCCCTTGATGATCTCGACGCGGCGGCCGGAATCGGTGGTGGCTTCAACTTTCAGGTCACGAATTTCTACGAGCTTGGCCATCATTCGCTCCGATCGCGGATCTTCTTGGGCAGGTTGTCGATCAGCAGATTGACGCTGATCGTGAGGCTGGCGATTGCAAAGGACGGTGCCATCACCGCCGGTGCGCCGAAGGGCAGGCCGCCGATGTTTTCCCGCACGAGGGCTCCCCAGTCGGCATAGGGCGGCTGAACGCCGAGGCCAAGGAAGGACAGGCCGGAAAGCAGGAGCACGATGAACACGAAGCGTATACCGAGATCCGCCAGGACCGGCCCGACGATGTTGGGCAGGATCTCCGAGCGAATGAGATACCAGGTGCTCTCGCCGCGGATGCGGGCGACCGTCACGAAATCCATGGCATTGATGTTCACCGCAAGTGCCCGGGCGAAACGATAGGAGCCAGGAATATAGATCACCGAAAGGGTCAGGATGAGCACGGGAATGGAAGAGCCGACGGCGGCGACCACCACGAGACCGAAGAGCTTGCTCGGTATCGAGTTGAGCGCGTCGAGGAAACGGCTCAGCACCGTGTCCAGCCAGCCACCTGCGACCGCCGCGGTCATGCCGAGCACGACACCGCTGAAACAGGCGATCGTCACCGCCGCGAGCGAGATTCCGACCGTATATCGGGCGCCCATCAGAATGCGCGAAAACATGTCACGCCCGAGATAGTCTGAGCCTAACCAGAAGTCGGCGCTTACCGGGCCGAAGTAGTCGAAGTCGACAATCTCGCCGACCGGATAGGGTATGATCAGCGGTGCGAAGATCGCGACCATCGCCCAGAAGAGGATGACCGAAAAACCGATCATGCCCACGATGTTGAAGCGGTAGCCAAACCGGGATCCGGTTATCCGCACGGAAGTGGTCTCGGAACTGGTCATTGTCATCGAAGCCTCGGGTTGGAAACAATGGCGATGATGTCGGCCGTCGTGGTCAGGAGCAGGTAGCCGAGACAGAAGATCATGGCGCAGCTCTGGATGAGCGGCAGGTCGCGCGTGGCGACGGCGTCGACCATCAGCTTGGCAACACCTGGATAGTTGAAGATCGTTTCGACAATGATGACGCCGCCGAGCAGGTAGGAAAGCGAAAGCGCAACGGCATTCACAATCGGGCCCAGAGCGTTCGGCAGCGCGTGCCGGAACACCATGCGCGGCCGCGAGGCGCCCTTGAGCAAGGCCATCTCCACATAGGGTGTGCTCAGCGTCTCGATCACTGCGGCCCTGGTCATCCGGATCATCTGCGCCGAGACGCCGAAGGTCAGCGTGATCACCGGCATGGCATAGATGCGCAGGAGATCGGCGAACGACGTGACTTCATTGGCAAAAGAGAGCGCCGGCAGCCATTTCATATATACCGCGAAGACCAGCACGGCGGAGGTCGCTATCATGAATTCCGGCACCGAGATCACGCCGATCGTCAGCACAGTAACTGCGCGGTCATAGAGAGAGCCGCGCAGCATGGCCGCGGTAATCCCAAGGGTGAGCGCGATCGGTACGGAGAAGAGCGCGGTGACGCCCGCGAGCTTCAACGTGTTGATAAAGCGCCCGCCGATCAGATCCGCAACCAGCATATTGTTCGCATAGGAGGTACCGAGGTCGCCCTGCAGGAGGCCGACAATCCAGCGCAGGAAACGGAAGATTGCCGGTTCGTCGAGATGCATGGCCTTGCGCAGGCCCTCGACGGCCTCGGGCGTGGCGGCCTGGCCGAGCAAGATCGACGCGGTATCGCCCGGTAGGAGCGTCGTCGCGAAAAAGACGGCGAATGAGACGATCAGCAAGGTGATCAGGGCGATGAGCAATCGGCTCAGCGCAAGGGATAGGACCCGGTTCTTCACGTCGCGCTCCCCTTTCGGCTTTCAAGATAGGTTACAAACCATAATGCCAGGGGCCGCAGTGTTGCAGCTGCAGCCCCAGAAGCCCAGTTGCTCAATCAGGCTTCGAACCACACATGCTCGGCCAGGCGATAACCCATCATGCCTCCGAGCGGGTTGGTTTCCATGCCTTTGAGCTTGTCGGTGATGGCGTCGATACCCGTCAGGTAGGCCGGAATGATCGTGCCGGCCTCCTCGGCGACCATCACCTGCATCTCGTTGTAAATCGCCCTGCGCTTCTCCTGGTCCAGCGAGCCGCGCGCCTCGATCAGCATCTTGTCGAATTTTTCCGATTTGTACTGGCTCTCGTTCCAGGGAGCCTCGGAAGCGTATAGCAACGAGAACAGGATGTCTGGCGTCGGCCTGTAATTGATGTTGCCGAAATGCATCGGCGCCTTGAGCCAATAATTGTCCCAGTAGCCGTCCGAAGGCACGCGTTGGACGTCGAGCTTCAGGCCGATCTCGGCAGCGGCGGCCTGGATGACCATCGCCATGTCGACCGAGCCGGTAGCCGCGTCGGAAGCGACCATCGGAATCGTCTGGCCGAAAACGCCGGCCTTCTCGAAATGGAACTTCGCCTTTTCAGGATCGTAAGGCTTCGGCTTCAGATCGTCATTGCGGTAGACGTTGCCCGGAAAGACCGGCTGATCGTTGCCGATTTCGCCACGCCCGCGCAGAGCCGCCCTCAGGATCTGCTCGCGATTGACGAGGTGCTTCATGCCGGCCACGAAGTCCTTGTTCTGGCCCGGGGCCATGTCAAGGCGCATGTTGAGGTTGGTGTAGCTGTTTGCGGCCGATTTCGAGAGGACGAAGCCCGGCTGGCTTTCGACAAGGCGCTCCGAACGGGGATTGATGGCGGCGGCGACATGGGCGTCTCCGGACAACAATGCATTGACGCGCGAGCTATCGTCGCTGATCGCGAAGAATTCAAAGGCGTCAACATATGGTCCTTTGGACCTCCAGTAGTTATCGTTCCTCCGCATGAGCGAGCGCACACCCGGCTCGAAGCTTTCGAGAACGAATGGTCCGGTGCCGTTCCCCTTGGAGAAATCGGCGGTGCCGTCGGCGACGATCATGAAGTGATGCAGGGCCAGGATTGTCGGCAGATCGGCGTTGGCATCGGCCAGCGTGATTTCGACGGTGAGATCGTCGACCGCCTTGAAATCGGTCATCTGTTTCGCGATGGCATTGACCTTGGAACCGACATCGGGATTCAGATGGCGCTTGAGCGAGAAGATCACGTCTGCGGAGGTCAGCGGCTTCCCGTCGTGAAAGGTGACGCCCTTGCGCAATTTCACGGTCCACACCTTGGCATCGGCACTCTCGATGCTTTCCGCCAGTTCCATCTGCGTGGCGCCGGATTTGTCGAGATTGGAGAGCCGGTTGTAGACCGCCGCGCACCGCGAATAGTCCGTGGAATTCGAAGCCTTGGCCGGATCAAGCGTGTCTGCGGTCGAAGACGTGAAGCCCGCCACCTTGAGGTGGCCGCCAGTGACCGGAGTTGCGGCGACCGCTTCAGAGGCCCGACCGAGCAGGACGCCGCCGGCCGACATAGCGACGCCGCCAGCGAGCAGCATCTGCAACAGTTCGCGGCGCGTGGCGCCACGACGGATGGCGGCTTCGACCATGGCGTCGTCCGACCTGGTCCAATTTGTGATCTTGTCAGTCATGTCATTCCCCTTCTCAGTTGCCGGGTTGTCCTTCTCCTGCGAGCTTGGACCCCCGATCGTTGAAATGATTCACCTGCGCAGCGCTGCCAGGGCATCGGCAGAAGCGGCCATCGAGGCGAAGTGATTAAAACTCGGGCGGCTGGATGATGCCGCCGTAACTTTTCTGCGCATTGCGGCGCTCGATCCAGCAAGTGGCAAGCCCAGGCTCCCGCGAGATGCCGAAGTCGCGATGGTGGCTCCGAGCGAGATGCAGGATGTCGCCGCTGCAATTTGGTAAGCTCTTCAACTCCATTTCCCAGTTTCCTGGCGCACTCGCGAGCGCCTCGCTTCGTGAAGAAGATTATTCTGTTCCCGTCAGCGGATGGTTCTTTCCGCTCTTGGTGAAGAGGGTCCGCATCTGGAGCGCCCCCTTCTTTCCTTCAAGTTTGGCATTTGTGCCGCACCGAAGTGTCCGAAAAGACAGGATGGAGCGGCACAAGATTCCGAATATGACCATTCGGCGATATATGCGGCCCGCAGTCCGTCAGGCCTTCAAAGCCTGGCGGACATCCGGATCTTCCAAGGTCTCGTCCAACGTCATGCGGGTGCGATCCACAATGGCATCGATCTCCGTTTCACTGCAGCAAAGCGGCGGTGCATAGCCGAGCACGCCATTGGCAAAGGCGCGGATGACCAGCCCGTTTGCCCAGGCGCGGTCGAAGATGCGGCGCGCCGGCTCGGCCGCTGCGGGCAAGGGGGTCTTCTTCTCCTTGTCGACGACAAGCTCCACGGCGGCGAGCATGCCGCGCCCGCGCACGTCGCCAACCAGCGGATGAGCCTTGAGGCTTTCCAAGCCGGCCATCAGGCGTGCGCCTGCCTTCCGGCCATTGTCCAGCAAACCGCCCTCATAAAGCCTTAGCACCTCGAGCCCGACCGCCGCGCTGACCGGATGGGCCGAGTAGGTGTAGCCGTGGCCGATTGCTGCGGCACCGGCGCTGTCTGCGATCGTCTGGTAGATATGGTCGCCCATGAAAACCGCGCCCATCGGCACATAGCCGGAGGTCAGGCCCTTCGCCACGGTCATGAAGTCCGGCACGATCTCATCCTCCTCGCATGCAAAGAGTGGCCCAGTGCGGCCGAATCCGGTGATCACCTCGTCCGCCACGAAGAGGATGCCGAGTTCGTGGCAGAGCTTGCGCATTGCCTTCATCCAACCTTTGGGCGGCACCAGCACTCCGCCAGAACCCTGGATCGGCTCGGCATAGAAGGCGGCGACCCGCTCCGGGCCGATCTCTTCGACCTTCCGCCTCAGAGCGGCAAGCGAGGCGTCGATGATTGCCTGCGGATCGTCGCCGACCGGGTTGCGATAGGCATAGTGGGACGGAATCTTATGCTGCCAGTCGAACGGTATGCCGAAGCCGGCATGGAACAATGGCAGCGCCGTCAGTCCCGCACCGACCGTCGAGGAACCGTGATAGCCCTGCTCGACGGAGATGAATTGGTCGCGCTGCGGCTCGCCGCGCGCGATCCAGTAATAGCGGATGAAGCGGATCGTGCTGTCGACTGCATCCGAGCCGCCGAGGGTGAAATAAACGTGATCCAGATTGCCCGGCGCACGTTCGGCGAGCTCCGAAGCGAGCCGGATTGCAGGTTCCGATCCGAGGCCGAAATAGGCGGTCGCATAGGGCAGTTCGCGCATCTGCCGGGTTGCCGCCTCGACGATGCTCTCATGGCCATAGCCGGCATTGACGCACCAGAGGCCGGCAAAGCCGTCGATCAGTTGCTTGCCCGAAGCATCGGTGACAGTTGCGCCTGACGCCGAGGCGAGCACGCGCACACCGAGTTTTTCATGACTGCGATAGGATGCGACCGGATGAATGAGATGAGCGCGGTCAAGTTCGATGAGGGAATTGCTGTACATGGGACTCTCCGGGTCAGCCAAACGCCTGGGCGGCGAGGGCAAAGGTTGTGGCGGTGACGTCGGCGGCGCGTTCGTTGACCGACGTCATCATGACGATGCCGCCGCCGACATGGGCAAGGCCGCGTTCGGCGAGCCACGGCCCGAGGCCGGTTTCGGCGATCGCATCGACCCGCAGGAACTGCCCGGGCCGCCGAGCGATGAGATATGTGATCAATGCCTTGGCGTCTTCGAGATCAGCGGCAACGACCGGTCCGATGACCTCGCCGCGGCCAAACGGTCTGGCGGCCGCGTAACCGCAAACGCGTCCATCGCGGCGGATCACCGCGAATTCGCCGATCGTTGCGATATTGGCGATAAGGTTGGCGCGGTTTCCGCCGAAGGCGCTACGGTCGAGTTCGGCGATGGCTGAAACATCGGCTGGGTTCGCGGGCTCCACTCCCGCAGGAGCGGCTATTCTTCCAACGACGCACTGATGCTGCAGCACGCGCCCCGTCTCCCGGAAGCCGAACTTCTCGTAAAGCGGCAGGCCCTCCTCCGTCGCCACCAACCGAAGCGGGCGATTACCGGCAATGTGCACGGCGGCGTCCATCAGCCGGCGCCCGAGTCCACGGCCGCGCATGGTCTCGTCGACAATCACCATATTGATCGTCGCACAGTCCTCTTTGTAAGAGGTGACGAGCACAGTGCCGACGGTCCGATCGCCCTCGACTGCCACGACGCCTTTGCTGAGGGCGAGCGCCATCTGCCAATCCTCGGGCCGGTGTGGCCAACCCGCCTGCCGTGATAGGCCGACTGCTGCGTCGAGGTGTTCGGGGCTGAAGGGTATGAGATCGATCTGACGTGTCTGCATCGCGAATCTTCCTTGCTTCTGCCCTTGAAGTCTGGAGGATCTGGGTCCGGCAGATCGTCTGAAGGTCAGGTTCGGCGCGGTATCTTATGGCTTTGCGCACGCAGGCGACCGCATCTTATGCCGGCACGCGCGAGGGCCGCGGGGAACGGAGTCTGCGACGGATCGAGCGGGGGGACGAAGCTCGCAACCTTCTGCCAAACGCGACTTTCGATACGGCAGATTCTGCTTCGATACTCGCGAAATCAGGTGAGCCGAGGCGCGGGTCGACGCCTATGATCTTAGTATCCGCTCCCGACCATGAAGGATATGCACATGACCACCTTCCGCCCGAAATACATCACCTTCGACTGCTACGGCACGCTGACCAACTTCCAGATGGCGGAAGCGGCGCGCGACCTGTACAGCGAGCAGCTGGACGAACCGCGAATGGCGGAGTTCATCAAGAATTTCGCCGCCTATCGCCTCGATGAGATTTTGGGCGACTGGAAGCCCTATGCCGAGGTGGTGCACAATTCGCTCGAGCGCACGTGTAAGCGTAACGGCATAAAATTCCGCGAGGAGGCAGCTCGGATGGTCTATGAGCGCGTGCCGACCTGGGGTCCGCATCCGGACGTGCCGGCGGGGCTCGCCAAGGTCGCCAAGGAAATTCCGCTGGTCATTCTGTCGAATGCCATGAATTCACAGATCATGTCCAATGTCGAAAAGCTCGGCGCGCCATTCCATGCAGTCTATACCGCCGAACAGGCTCAGGCCTACAAGCCGCGCTTCAAGGCCTTCGAATACTTGCTGGACATGCTGGGTTGCGGCCCGGAAGACATTCTGCACTGCTCTTCCTCCTTCCGCTACGATCTGATGTCGGCCCATGACCTCGGCATCAAGAACAAGGTGTGGGTGAACCGCGGTCACGAGCCGGCGAACCCCTACTATGGCTATGTCGAGATCGCCAATATTTCCGGCCTGCCGGGCGTCGTCGGTCTCTAGCGCATTCGCCCGAAAATCGGGTCCGATTTTCGGGCGGCGCGATGGATAGGTTTAAACGCTTGCAGTGCCCTATACGCGTCTGAAAAACGCACGGCTTTGTAGAGCGGATGAGGAAAAGGGGCGGTCCGCCATGAAATATGTTTCCTATTGGCACGACAGCGCCCCGGCCTTCGCCGGGGCAACGCAGGGCCCGGTTGACGGGCACTATGATGTCGCCGTTATCGGCGGCGGCTTCACCGGTCTCGCTGCAGCCCGGCAACTCGCCAAGGCCGGCGCCAAAGTTGTCGTGCTGGAGGCAGAACGGGTCGGCTGGGGTGCCTCCGGCCGCAATGGCGGACACTTGAACAATGGGCTGGCGCACAGCTACCTCGCCGCAAAGGCGGAGCTCGGCAAGGAGCGGGCGGTCGCTCTCTATCGGGCGCTCGACGAGTCGATCGACACAATCGAGGCGCTGATCGCCGAGGAGGGGATCGACTGCAACTTCCGCCGCGCCGGGAAGTTGAAACTCGCTTCCAAACCCCAGCATTTGGCCGCGATTGCCCGCAATTTCGAGGCGGTCAACGCGGAGGTTGATCCGGACACCGCACTCTTGCGTGCGGATGACCTTAAAGGAGAGGTTGGCTCCCGCTTCTTCGGCGCGATGCTGTCGAAAAAGAGTGCGATGATGCATATGGGGCGCTATGTCGTCGGCCTTGGCGAGGCGGCCAAACGCCACGGCGCCACGATCTTCGAGGGCGCGGCAGTGACGGAGCACCGTGAGAGCGGCGGTCGCCATCTGTTGAAGACCGCGCGCGGCAGCGCCAGCGCGGATGCAGTCCTTGTAGCCACCGGTGCCTATACGTCTGCCAACTTCGGCTACTTCCGCCGCCGCATCATAGCGGTCGGAAGCTTCCTCATTGCCACCCGGCCGCTGACGGATGCGGAAGTCGCGGCCACCATGCCGGGCAACCGCACCTGCGTCACTTCGATGAACATCGGCAACTATTTCCGGTTGGCTCCGGACAACCGGCTGATCTTCGGCGGCCGTGCCCGCTTTTCGGCGAGCTCGGACCAACGATCGGATGCGAAAAGCGGGGCGATTCTCAAGGCGAGCCTGGCCGAGATCTTTCCGCAACTCGCTCATGTCGAGATCGATTATTGTTGGGGCGGCCTTGTCGACATGACCAGAGACCGCTTCCCGCGTGCCGGCTATCACGATGGCGTGTGGTACGCGATGGGCTACTCCGGCCACGGTGCGCAGCTTTCGACCCATCTCGGCATCATGATGGCGGACGCGATCCTCGGCAGGCCGGACCGCAACCCGCTAAAGGGCCTCGAATGGCCGGCCGTACCGGGACATTTCGGTAAACCGTGGTTCCTGCCGATGGTCGGCATGTATTACAAAATGCTGGACAGGATCCAGTAAGGGGCTCCCTGCCTGCTTTCCGGTCTAGGCGAGGAGCGCATCGATTTCCGCCATTGTCGCCGATGGCAGGGCTCCCTTTTCCAGAGCGGCTAGATTCTCCCGCACCTGCGCCTCCGTCTTGAAGCCGGGTATTGGAAAGGTGTTGGGCGAACGGGCAAGAATCCATCCGAGCGCGCCTTGCGCCAAAGTCCTGCCGCCGGTCCGGAGGAGCTCTCGGATCTGCGATAGGCGTTCAAGGTAATCGGCTCGCGGGCGCCCGTCCTGAAAGAACCGCACCCAGCTATGACCTGCGGCGCGAACGTCATGTCCCGGCAAACGCATTTCAGAACTGAATTTGCCCGTAAGAAAGCCCATCGCCAACGGCGATCGAATGATGCTGGCGAGATTGTTGTCCTCGCACATTACCAACATGTCCGGGGCGTCTATGAAGACGTTCAGTTCCTGCTGGACCGCGACGAAGTGCGGGAATTTCACCATTCGCCTGGCCGCAACGGCGTTGTCCGTGCTCCAGCCCCAGAAACGGATGGCACCTTTCTCCACCAATTTTTCGAGCGTCTCGCCAGCCGCGTCCGCTTCGTCATCCGAAAGCTCTCCGACATGGATCTGGTAGAGGTCGATGTAATCGGTGCCCAGACGCTGGAGCGACGCGGCGCAGGCCTTTCGGATGTAAGCGGGGCTGACATCGGTACCGACAAGGGCGCGGGCGGCGCGGTCGTAGGTGTAACCAAACTTGGTTGCGATGATCGCGTCGCCTCGTCGATCGCTGAGCGCGCGGCCGATAACATCCTCGCTGTGCCCGGTTCCGTACGCATCGGCTGTGTCGATCAGCGACGCGCCCATTTCGAGGCCCAGGTGAATGGCGCGGATCGACTGTGCATCGTCGACGTCGCCCCAGCCGTCCGGCTTTCCACGCAGGGTGAAATGGCCTCCAATCGCCCAGCAGCCCAAGCCGATTGACCCGGCCGAAAGCCCCGAACGACCCAACGGCCTGCGGATGGTCGCAGAAATGTCGGTGGCAAGCATGGCATCCTCTTCTGTTGTGAAGCGATGCTCACCAACATGCCACCGGACGCTTGGCGATCAGAACCCTCGAATTCGCAAGGTGTTTTTCAGATTTGAAAAATCCTACTCCAGCCCACCGATGTGGAAGCTCTTCATCTCCAGATATTCCTCGATGCCGGCCTGTGCGCCCTCGCGCCCGAGCCCCGACTGCTTGACGCCGCCGAAGGGCGCGACTTCGGTCGAGATCGCGCCGGTGTTGAGGCCGATCATGCCGAACTCGAGCGCTTCCCCAACGCGCCAGGAACGCTTCAGGCTCTCCGTGAAGAAATAGGCGGCGAGACCGTACGGTGTGCCGTTGGCAATGGCGATTGCCTCTTCTTCCGTTTCGAAGCGGAAGAGGGGGGCGACGGGGCCGAAGGTCTCTTCGCTCGCGAGCAGCATGTCCGTCGTCGCGCCGGTCAAGACGATCGGGGCCGTATACTGCTGGCCGTCCGGCACAGCGTTGCCGCGCGCCGCAACCTTCGCGCCCTTGGCGAGAGCGTCCTCGACATGTCGGTCGATCTTCTCGATCGCCGCCGCGTTGATCATCGGGCCGATCGCAATTCCGGGCTCGGTGCCCGGCCCGACCTTCATGGCGTTGACGCGGGCGCCGAGCTTCTCGGCGAAGGCGTCGTAAACGCCGGCCTGCACCAGGATGCGGTTGGCGCAGACGCAGGTCTGGCCGCCATTGCGGAACTTTGAGGCGATCGCGCCCTCAACGGCGAGATCGAGATCGGCATCGTCGAAGACGATGAACGGTGCGTTGCCGCCGAGTTCGAGGGAGAGCCGCTTGACGCTGTCGGCGGCGCCGCGCATCAACAGCGACCCGACGCGCGTCGAGCCGGTGAAGGAGATCTTGCGTACCGTCTCGTTCGCCATGAATTCGTTACCGATCGCCGTCGGCATGCCGGTAACGATGTTGATGACGCCGGCCGGAATGCCGGCGCGCTCTGCCAGCACGCCGAGGGCGAGCGCCGAAAAGGGCGTGAACTCCGAGGGCTTAATGACAACCGTGCAACCGGCAGCGAGCGCCGGCGCCACCTTGCGGGTGATCATCGCGTTCGGGAAATTCCATGGTGTGACGATGGCGCAGACGCCGACCGCTTCCTTGAGCACGATGATGCGCCGATCCGGTGTGGGCGAGGGGATCGTGTGGCCGCCGATGCGGCGCGCTTCCTCGGCGAACCATTTGACGAAGGATGCGCCATAGCGGATCTCGCCGCGCGATTCGTCGAGCGGCTTTCCTTGCTCGAGGGTGAGGAGTAGCGCCAGATCTTCGAGGTTCTCGATCATCAGCGCGTACCATCGTTCGAGCAGGGCGGCTCGCTCGGCGTGCGTTCTTTTCTTCCAGGGACCGAAGGCGGCGTTGGCCGCCTCGATCGCGGCGCGCGTTTCGGCGGTTCCCATGTCCGGAACCGTGCCGAGAGTCGTTTGGCTTGCCGGGTCGTTGACTTCAACGACCACGCCCGACACTGCGTCGATCCATTTGCCGTCGATCAGCGCGGACTGGCGGAAAAGATCGCGATCTTTCAAGCTCTGCATGATATTTTCCCTCATGATCAGTCGAGCGCAGCGAGCACCGCTGCTGCTATGGTTTCCGTCCTGTCCTTGCCGGGTACAGTGCCGATGCCACGGGCGGTGGTCTTCTCGAGCGCGCCGATGATAGTCTGCGCTGCGTTCTTTTCTCCGAGATGCTCGAGCATCATCGCGCCAGACCAGATGGCGGCGATGGGGTTGGCAATGCCGAGATGGGCGATGTCGGGGGCGGAGCCGTGCACCGGCTCGAACATCGATGGAGCGCTTCGGTCCGGATTGATGTTGGCCGAGGCTGCAAAACCGAGACCACCTTGGATGGCTGCGCCGAGATCGGTCAAGATGTCACCGAAGAGATTCGAGGCGACGACGACGTCGAGGCTTTCCGGCGCCATCACCATGCGCGCGGCCATGGCATCGATGTGGTAGCTAGCAACATCGACATCAGGGTATTCGGCGGCGAGCTTGTGTGTGATCTCGTCCCAGAACACCATGGAGTATTTCTGCGCATTCGACTTGGTCACCGAAGCGAGCTTGCCCCGGCGCGCCCGCGCCTGTTCGAAGCCGAAGCGAAGGATCCTTTCGACGCCAGTGCGGGTGAAGATGGAGGTCTCGACCGCCACCTCGTCCGTCGTTCCCTGATGGACGCGGCCGCCGGCACCGGAATACTCGCCCTCGGTGTTTTCGCGAATGCAGAGGATGTCGAAGTTCTCGGCCCTGAGCGGTCCGCGCACGCCCGGCAGCAGCCGGTGCGGCCGAATATTCGCATATTGCACGAAGGCCTTGCGGATTGGCAGCAGCAGCCCGTGCAGCGAAACGGAATCCGGTACCTCGGCGGGCCAGCCGACAGCCCCGAGCAGGATCGCGTCGAACCGGCGCAGTGTCTCGATGCCGTCCGGCGGCATCATCGCGCCGGTCTCCTTGTAGAAGGCACAGGACCAGGGAAAGGGGGTACCGTTGAGTGTAAATCCGGAATGCCTGGCAACGGTCGACAGGACCTGCCACGCCGCGTCGGTTACGTCGCGGCCAACGCCGTCGCCAGGGATGAGAGCTATGGAATAGGATGTCATTGAATCTCCCCGAGCAGGTTTCGGAAGGCGGGCAGCGCCTCACCGAAAGAACCTGCGACAAAACTAAACATAAGCGGACGGAGCGTGGACGAGGCCACGCAAGTCCCTAGAGGCTGATGAGCACGCTCTTGCTTTTGCGGTTGGCATGATAGGCCTCGCGGCCGAGGTCCTTTCCGATGCCGGAGCGCTTGTAGCCGCCGGTCGGCAGGATGTGGTCGCGCGAGCGGCTGTAGCGATTGACCCAGACGGTGCCGGCCTGGAGTTTGCGCGTAAGACGCACCGCTCGCGAGAGGTCTCGGGTGAAAAGGCCTGCGGCAAGGCCGTAGGTCGGATGATCGGCGAGCGCCAAAGCCTCTTCCTCGTCGGCGAAGGTCTGCATGGTGAGCACCGGTCCGAAGATCTCTTCGATGATCGCTGGCGAGCGCGCATCGCGGACGGCCATCAGCGTCGGCTGATAGAAATAGCCCGGCGCATCCATTTGACGGCCGCCGAGCAGGCATTCGCCGCCTGCCGACACGGCCGCCTCGACGATGCCGTGGATCCGGCTCAACTGCCGCTTCGAGATGATGGGCGAGTATTCACTCGTCTCGTCCCAGGTCGGGCCTGCCTTCGCAGTCTTCATGCGCGCAACGATCGCCTCGGCGAGTGGCGCGGCGACGCTCTCCTCGACGATCAGCCGCGATCCCGCGACGCAGGCCTGGCCGGCATTCGAAAGCATGCTCTGGGCGATTGCCGCAGCAGCTTTGTCGATGTCGGCATCGGCGAAGACCAGTTGCGGGCTCTTTCCGCCGAGTTCAAGTGTCATGGGCTTGACGCCGGTGCGGGCGATATTGGCCATGATCGCGGCGCCGGCGCCGGTCGAGCCGGTGAAGCTTACTTTTGCTATGTCCGGGTGACCGGTGATCGCGTTGCCGGTCACCGGTCCATCGCCGAGCACGATATTGATAAGGCCGGCCGGGATGCCGGCGCGGATTGCGAGTTCGGCAAGGTAAACGGTAGAAAACGGCGTCATTTCCGATGGTTTCAGCACCACCGCGTTGCCCGCGGCAAGCGCCGGTCCGAGCTTCCAAGCGGCCATTGAAACAGGAAAGTTCCAGGGCGTTATGGCGCCCACGACGCCATAGGGTTCGGTCATGATCATGCCGAGGTTGCTCTCGTCGGTCGGCACGAGGTCGCTGCCTTCCTTGTCTGCAAATTCGGCGAAGAAGCGGATCTGCTCGGCGCTGACGGCGATGTCGCCGGCGACGAGATGACCAACGGGGCGGGTCGACGAAAGCGCTTCCAGCTTGGCGAGGGTTTCCGCTTCCTTTTCGATGAGGTCGGCCCAGCGCTGCAGCGCGACCGTGCGTTCGCGCGGTCGTACGCCGCCCCAGTTGCTCGCCTTCAACGCCTTCTTGGCGGTCTCCACGGCGCGGTCGACGAGGGCCTCGTCTGCAAGCGGACAGCCCCCATAGGCCTTGCCATCGGACGGCCGATGCATGTCGATGACGCCTTCGGCGGCCACCAACCGGTCACCGATGAAGTGTCCGATGGGAAGGGGAATTCTGTCTGGGTCGAAGCTGAGTGTCATCGGTACGTCCTCGGCATGGGCTCGAGGCAATATTAGCCGGGCATTGAGAGCAGCAAGCATCGACTGGCAATGCCGGGACGGCGGAAAATTACGTTTTCGGCAACGCGACAGTCAAATCTTCGGCAGGATCGGCCAGGCAAGCATGATCAGAAGAGGGAGTGATGCCCGGATATCGCCCCTGGCGGCGCGGACGGTAAAGAGCGCCCCATGGATTGTTGCGACGGAGGCGAGCGTTTGGAAGGCCACCGGCATTGATCGACAAAATGGGTAAGACCTGCTGGTCCTCGCGGAACAGTATGCGAGGTTCGACTTGGGAGCGCTTGTCAGAACGGCGAGTGGCGGAGGCAGGAGAAATGCGCGGCCACCTGTCGTCAGGTTGGCCGCACCATTACAGCGTCGCGCGTCTGATCAGACCCGCAAGAATAGCTGGAGCGCTTTGACTTGCTGCATGTCTCTTGTCCTTGAATCGGGTCGATTCGGAGAGACATGCAGTGGGCTCGATCATTCGGCGCTTTCAGCGGAGTCCGCGTTGAGCAGGCCGTATTTTTCGACGCCGAGCTTGTCAAGGAGCTCTAGCTGCGTTTCCAGGAAGTCGATGTGGCCCTCCTCGTCTGCGAGCAACTCCTCAAAAAGCTTCATCGATACGTAGTCACCGGCCTGATTACAGATGTCACGCGAAGCTTTGTAGGAGGTTCGTGCGTCGTACTCACCGGCAAGATCGGCCTCCAAGACTTCCTTGATGTTCTGCCCAATACGCAATGGGGCCACCGTCTGAAGGTTCGGATGCCCCTCGAGGAAGATGATGCGCGCGACCAGCTTGTCGGCGTGCTGCATTTCTTCGATCGATTCGGCGCGCTCTTTCTTGGCAAGCTTTGTATAGCCCCAGTCTTCGAGCAGGCGGTAATGCAGCCAATATTGGTTTACCGCTCCGAGTTCCAGGAATAGTGCTTCGTTGAGCCGCTCGATGACTTGGGGATCACCCTTCATGATATAGGTCCTTCTAGCGAGGTTGAGCACCTAGCAAATAGCTTCGACCAATGCGTTTGTCGAGTGCTTTTTAGAACGATTCTAACGTGTACACAGGAAGGCTGAATCGGATCTCGGAAAGGCTCTAAGGCGCGTGCGGCTCCTCAGACGCGCAAAGATCGTTTCCGAACATCAGTGTCGGTCTCCAGGGCAAAGGACTCGCAGCCAGCCGTCGAGCGTTGCTGCGAAGACGGCGTGTCTCGCGCGCGACGCCGGTCACATCACCGTAACGTAGATCTTGCGGACCGTCTCGATGGTCTTCCACACGCCGACGAAGCCGGGCTTCATGATAAAACTGTCCCCGGCCTTGTAGACGACCGGGTCGCCATCTTCAGGCGTGATCTCAACGACGCCGGCAAGGATATGGCAGAATTCGAAGGTTTCGCCCTTGATCGAGCGCGTCTCGCCTGGGGTCGCTTCCCAGATGCCGGTATGGATCATCTCGCCGCGGGCGACGTCCTGCGCCCAGGTCTTGAACGACGGGTTCCCGGTGATGAGGCGTTCGGGAAGCGGCGTTGATTCGCGCGGGGCGAAGGCGGGGTTCGTATCGATCGTCTTCAATAGGGTCATGTTTTACCTTTCCTGAGCATGGAATTAATAGCCGCGGTCGCGATCGATGAGCCCGATCGGATCGAGTCCCGCTTGGTGACGTTTGATGTTGTCGATCACAGCGCGCGCGGCCGTTTCGGGTTGCGTGACGCTCGCCACGTGCGGCGTCAGCAGGATCTTCGGATGGCTCCAGAAGGGATGGGTATCCGGCAGTGGCTCCGGGTCGGTGACGTCGATTACGGCGCCCGAGAGATGATCGCTGTCCAGGGCCCGAAGAAGCGCGTGATGATCGAGCTGCGGTCCGCGACCGACATGGACGAGTGCCGCTCCGGCCGGCAGCTTGGCAAAAAGATCGGCGCCAAGGAAGCCGCGCGTCTCGTCCGTCAGCGGCAGCAGGCAGATGAGAATGTCCGTCGATCGTAGCAGCGTGTCGAGGCCATGCTCGCCGTTCAGGCAGGTTACGCCTTCGATTTCGCGCGGGTTTCGGCTCCAGCCGGAAAGCTGGAAGCCCATCGGTTTCAACCGCTCGAGCACGGCTCTGCCAAGCATGCCGAGACCGAGAACGCCGATGCGGCGCTCCGCCGCCTGCCGCTGGGCGATCGGCTGCCAAAGCCCGCGACGCTGCTGGTCGATATAGGCGGGTAGGTTACGGTGGAGCGCAAGAACCGCAAGGGTCGCATATTCCTGCATCATCCGCACGATACCGTCCTCGACCATACGCACGACCTTTACGCGCGCCGGTACCGCATCGATGCGGAACTGGTCGACACCGGCGCCTATCGAGAACAGAATTTCAAGGTTGCGATAGCGCGCGAGATCCGCTGGTACGGTCCAAGTGATTAGGTAACGCACGTCATCGGGATCGACCTTCGCCGGATCCATCGAAAAGGCGATGTCAGGCAGTTCGCGCGCGAAGGCCTCGGCGAAAATCGCGCCGCGCTTCGCATCGGAGTTGAAGAGGAAGGTCATAGTCGGAGTTGCTCCATCTCAGGACGCACAATGTGCACCAAGTGCCTCGATCACCGCCCGACAGGCCTCGAGTTCCTCCACCAGGATGTATTCGTTCGCCTTGTGCGCGCGGCCGATTTCACCCGGGCCGCATATGATCGCGTCGATACCCGCCTGCTGGAAGAGGCCGGCCTCGGTGCCGTAGCTGACAGCGGCAAGTGGTTCGACACCTGTTAGCTCCTCGAGGAGAGCCGCGAGCGGCGCGCCTTCGGCCAGCGACAATGCGGGGTAGGCGCTGAGCTCCTGCCACTCCACCCCAAAACCGCGCCCGGTCAGCCTTTCGGCCGCTTGCCGTACGGGCTCAAGCAGTCCGGCCGGATCGATGCCGGAAATGGCCCGCGCCTCGAATTCCGCCTCGCAGCTCTCAGGAATGATGTTGACCGCTTGACCACCCCTCAGCGTCCCGATCTGGAGCGAGGAATAGGGCGGCTCGAACGTCGCTTCGAAGGGGCCGCGGCTCAGCCGTGCAGCCTCAGCCACGGCCTGGCCGAGCACGTCGCTCATCGCATGCACGGCATTCAGGCCCTGGTCCGGCCGCGACGAATGGCCGGAGCGGCCCCTGACCGTCAGCCGCGCGGCCGCCTTTCCTTTGTGCGCGCGGATCGCCCGCATTCCGCTAGGCTCGCCGATGATCGCCCCCAGCGGCCTTTCGCAAAGCTCCGGCAAGCGCGCGATCATGTGCGGCACGCCGCGGCAACCGGCCTCCTCGTCATAGGAGAAGGCGATGTGGATCGGACGGCGGAGCGGCAGCGCCGCAAGTTTTGGAATGACGGCGAGGACGACGGCAAGAAAGCCCTTCATGTCGGTCGCTCCTCGGCCATAGAGCCGACCCGCATCGGCGCGGAGGCGGAAGGGATCGCTCGTCCAGCCGTCCTCGTTTGCCGGAACGACATCCATATGACCCGAGAGAACATAGCCAGGCAGTTCCTTCGGGCCGACGGTGGCGAACAGGTTCGCGCGGTCTCCTTCCGGGCCGGGAAGCATGGCGGCGGTTATACCTTGGCGCCGGAGATAGTCGCGAACCCAGGCGACGATGCTATCATTGGGCGTGCCAACCACGGAAGGAAAGGCAACCAATGCCTCAAGGATTTCAGCTGCCTGCATCGATTTCCTCACAATGTGCTCAGGTCCGCATCGTCGCGAGCGCGAGTTTTGGGGCGCTCGCGACGGGGCTTGCGGGAAGCGACCCGTCCGTGCTCTCTAGAATCACCGGCGATGGCGGCCCGACCTATACCTTCCCTAATCAGTCTAGGGGCCGCCGCAGGGTTTGCGTGCCGAAAGCGTGATAAATTTGATGGAATGTTGTGTATCCGGCGGCGTCTCAAGCGAAATCTGTCGGGTGCGACGCGTTAATCTCGGAAGAAGCGTTTCCGGCGCGCCTTCGTTTTTAGTGCCATATGTGGGAGATCAGAGAGTGGGCGGGCAGGCACCCGAAATCAAACTCATCGATAGCTTTGAACTGCATATCGCGGATGTCGACAGCGTAGACCTCGAGCAATTGCACGCGCTGTCGATTTCCGTCGGCTGGCCGTTGCGCGCGGAAGATCTGCAGTTCCTGCGCCAGTTCGGTCGGGGCTATGTCGCGCTCGATGAAATCGGCAGGGTGACCGGCTCGGCCATGTGGTTCCCGCATGGCGAAGAGTTCGCGACAATCGGCATGGTGATCACTTCGCCCCGGTTGCAGACGAACGGCACGGGTCATTGGCTGATGCAGCGTGTTCTTGCCGATTGCCACGGCCGCGACCTTCGGCTCAACTCTACGCGGGCGGCGCGTCGTCTCTATGATTCGCTCGGCTTCCATCCGGTCAAGACCGTTTATCAGTGCCAGGGTGTCGTGCATCCGGTGGAAACCCACAATGCCCCTGAGAGGCCGACCGTAAGACGGCTGAACGCTGAAGACCTCTCAGCCGTGGTCGAAATGGATGCACGTGCCTTTGGCGTTGCACGCGACATCTTGATTGGCAAACTCTTCCCACAGTCCGTTGGTTACGGGCTATTTCGCGACGGAGCGCTTGCGGCATTTGCACTCTGCCGCCCCTTTGGCCGTGGACATGTGGTTGGCCCGGTCGTCGCAAAAGACGACGCCGACGCGATCGCGGTCGTCCATCCGCACGTCCTCGATCACGCGGGTACTTTCCTGCGCATCGATACGCATCAGGTCGGTGGCGCCTTTGCCAACTTTCTCTCCGACGCGGGAATGGCGGTGTTCGATACCGTGCTCACCATGTCTCTGGCGCGAGAGGGCGGCGAGGCGAAAGCCGCCGCGACCGAAGGGACGGTCACCTACGGTTTGGTGAGCCAGGCACTCGGCTGACTACAAGGCTAAGGGCGCTGCACGCCGTTGCGATTGAGCGCGACCCTGTAGACGCTCGTCGAGGCCGTGATCAAGAGCTGGTGCTTTGCCCGGCCGCCGAAGCAAAGATTGGAAACGAGCTCCGGTACCCGAATCCTGCCCATCAGGTGACCGTCGGGCGCGATGCAATGCACGCCATCCGCGGCGGAAGACCAGAGATTGCCCTCGCTGTCGACGCGGAAACCGTCCGCGCAACCGGGTTCGATCATGTGGAATACCTTACCGCCCGAAAGGCTGCCATCGGCACGGACGTCAAAGACGCGGATATGCTGCGGATCGGATGAGAACATCCGTCCGGTGTCGGCGACATAAAGCCGGCTCTCGTCGGGGCTGAAGGCGAGGCCGTTGGGGCAGGCAAAATCGGTAAGAACCGCTTCGATCGCGCCGGAAGGCCGAACGCGATAGACCTGGCAGGGGAGTTCCTGCTCGGCCCGATAGCCCTCGTAATCGGTCATGATGCCGTAATGCGGATCGGTGAACCAGATGGAGCCATCGGATGTCACCACCACGTCATTGGGCGAATTCAACCGCTTCCCCTCATAGCTGTCGGCGATAACGGTGATCGAGCCATCATGCTCGGTGCGCGTCACTCGCCGCGTGCCGTGCTCGCAGGTGACGAGCCTGCCCTCCCTGTCGCGCGTGTTGCCATTGGCGTAGTTCGAGGGGCTCCTGTAGGTCGAAATGCCGGCTTCCGGAATCCAGCGCAGGATTCGGTTATTGGGTATGTCGGAGAAGAGGAGGCAGCCGGCATCGCCGAACCACACCGGTCCCTCGACCCAATCGAAGCCGGTCGCGATCTGCTTGACGGGCGAATTGCCCATGACGAAGGACCGGAAACGGTCGTCGACCACCTCGAAGAACGACATCCGGACTTCCTCCTGTTCCCGATCGTATCTCGATTGCTTGCGGAGAGCATCACTGCAGGGCAGGGAGCGCAAATGCAACCCCGATCACCTTTGCACGAGCGGCGTGGCTTTTGCCGCGGCGCCCGATCTTTTGCCTGTCGTTCAGGAGAAGGCGATCTGCGTCTTCATCGCCAGGCCGCGGTCGTTCGCCAGTTCGAAAGCGGTAACGGCTTCCGAAAGCGGCAAGGTGTGGGTAATCAGCGGTTTGACGTCGATCAGCCCTCTCTGCATGAGCCCGACGCCGGTTGCGAATTCCTCGTGAAAGCGGAAGGATCCCCGCAGTTCGAGTTCCTTGGCAGTGATCGCCATCATCGGCAGGCTCATGTCGCCGCCGAGACCCAGTTGCACGATCACGCCGCGCGGGCGCAGCGCCGCTATTCCTGCCGCCAGCGCTGGCGCCGCACCGGAGCACTCGTAAAGCACGTCGAAGCTGCCCTTGTCCGCCGAATAGGGAGCGAGAGCGTCCGGCTGGTCCTTCGTGTTGATGACGCGGTCGGCCCCGGCGGTCCGTGCTAATGAGAGCATGAAGTCGGAAAGATCGGTCGCGATGATCTCAGCTGCGCCGGCGCGGCGCGCTGCAAGGATGGCCAGCACGCCGATCGGGCCGCAGCCGGTCACCAGCACCCGCTTCCCCAGCATTTCGCCGGCGCGGCGCGTGGCATGGAGCGCCACGGCGAGCGGCTCGGCCAGGGCCGCTTCGCCTGGCGTCAGTCCTGCGGCAGGCACGCATTGCTGGGCATCGGCGACCAGCACCTCACGGAAAGCGCCCTGGATATGGGGGAAGGGCATTGCGCTGCCGTAAAAGCGCATGTTCAGGCATTGGTTGTGGAGCCCTTGCTGGCAGTAACGGCAGGACCGGCAGGGCCGCGACGGCGAAACGGCGACGAGGTCTCCGATGGCAAGCCCTTCGACGCCCGGCCCAAGCACTTCCACATGAGCCGAAACCTCATGGCCTAGGATCATCGGCTCACGCAGTCGGACGGCGCCGAAGCCGCCGTGATTGTAATAATGGAGGTCGCTTCCGCAGACCCCGCCAACGGCGAGGCGAAGCCGCACTTCGCCTGCGCCGGGCACGTCTTCGGCCCGGTCTTCGATGCGCAGGTCCTTCGGCCCATGAACGACGATTGCTTTCATCTCGGCCTCCTCAAAGAACCGGCGTCAGCAGCGGTTCGCCGGCAAAATGCGCGGCCAGATTATCCCGCACCAATTGCCCCATGGCCTTGCGCGTCTCCACTGTGCCGGACGCATGGTGCGGCTGAAGGAGCACATTGTCGAGCGAAAGAAATCGGGGGTTCAGAGCCGGCTCGCCTTCGAAAACGTCGAGCGCCGCGCATCCGAGGGTGCCGTTCTCCAACGCCTCGAGCAGCGCCTCTTCGTCGATATTCGAGGCGCGGGAGATATTGATCAACATGCCTTCGCCGCCGAGGGCGGTGATGACCTCGCGCCCGACGATATGGCGGGTTGCGGCCGAGGCGGCGAGCGTTACGAAAAGGAAGTCTGACCGCTCCGCGAGGGCCACGGGGTCGGCCACGAACTGCCATTCGGCGGCATAGGGCTTTGGCGCAATGTCGGAATAGGCGATGTCCATGTCGAAGCCTTTCAGGCGCTTGGCCACCTCATAGCCGATCCGCCCCAGGCCGAGCACGCCGGCGCGGCGGCCCCAGACGCGGCGTCTCAGCGGATAAAGCCCCTTCTTCGCCCAGCTTCCGTCCTTGACCCAACTTTCCGCCCCGATCATGCCGCGCGAGAGGCAGAGCATCATCGCGACGCCGAGATCAGCCACGTCATTGGTCAGCACGTCCGGCGTATTCGTCACGCGGATGCCGCGTTCGCGGCAGGCAACGAGATCGACCGCGTCGAAACCGACGCCATAGACCGACACCACCTCGAGGGCAGGGCAGGCCTCGATCATTGCTCGGCTGGCGCCGAGTTCGCCGCGTGTGGCAATGGCGCGAACCTGTGGGCCGACCTCAGCGAGGAAGCGCGCCTTGTCCGAAGCGTCGAAATAGCGATGAACCGCGAAAGCCTCGTTCAGCGGCACCTCGTCCCACTCCGGATAGGGGCCGACTTGGAGAATATGTGGTTTTCTCAATTCGTTTCTCCGTCCCTTGACATTCAATGTTATCGATAACATAAACAGATCAAACAAGCTTGTCGAGATGAATGCGGGAGGAAAAATGAGCCTTGAACTGTTTGATCTCAGAGGGCGGCGGGCGCTCGTTACCGGCTCGTCACAGGGGATAGGCTTCGCTCTGGCCCACGGGCTTGCCGATGCCGGAGCCGAGGTGATCCTCAATGGGCGCGACGAGGAAAAGCTTGCCGACGCGGCGGGGCGGATCGCCGGCGCGCGCCAGCTTCCGTTCGACGCCACCGACCATCAGGCGGTGCGAGCTGCTGTTGACCGCTTCGAGACGGAGGTCGGCGCCATCGACATTCTCGTCAACAATGCCGGCATGCAGCACCGCACCCCGCTTGAGGAGTTCCCCGCCGATGCCTTCGAGAAGCTGCTGCGGACCAATGTTTCGACCGTCTTCAATGTCGGCCAGGCTGTCGCGCGGCACATGATCAAGCGCGGTGCCGGCAAGATCATCAACATCGCCAGCGTGCAGACGGCGCTCGCCCGACCAGGCATCGCACCCTATACGGCGACCAAGGGCGCCGTCGGCAATCTGACGAAGGGGATGGCGACCGACTGGGCGAAATACGGGCTCCAATGCAATGCGATCGCCCCCGGCTATTTCGACACGCCGCTCAATGCCGCCCTCGTAGCCGATCCCGCCTTTTCCGCCTGGCTGGAAAAGCGGACGCCGGCCGGACGCTGGGGCAAGGTGGACGAACTGGTCGGCGCCTGTATCTTCCTTGCCTCGGATGCATCCTCTTTCGTGAACGGACACGTGCTCTATGTCGACGGCGGTATCACAGCCTCTCTCTGATCTTCCCCAACGTATGGTGCTGATGGGCGTTGCCGGTTGCGGCAAGTCCACGGTCGGCGCCGCGCTCGCCAAACGCATCGCTGCCGACTATCTCGACGGCGACGATCTGCATCCGCCTGCAAATATAGACAAGATGAGCAAGGGCATTCCCTTGAGCGACGACGACCGCTGGCCCTGGCTGACGCGGGTCGGCGAGGCGCTTGCCTCCGGCGCGGGAAGAACGATCATCGGCTGTTCGGCGCTGAAGCGCGCCTATCGCGATCATATCCGACAGATCGTCGGAGGTCCGGTCGCCTTCGTCCACCTCGCCGGCTCGCCTGAGGTCATCGAGGAGCGGATGAGCGCCCGCAAAGGTCACTTCATGCCGTCTGCGCTGCTTGCAAGCCAGTTCGCGGCGCTCGAGCCCCCTGGATCGGACGAGAATGCCATCAGCGTGGATATCGACCAGCCGCTCGATGCAGTCGTCGAGAGCATCGCCAGCCAACTCAGAGGAATGGGAAAATGAGCAATAAAGTCGCCTTGATCGGCGCCGGTGCCATGGGCGGCGCCATCGGCACTCGCCTCGTCGAAACCGGCAACGAGCTCATGGTTTTCGACCTCCATCGCGACAAAGTCCAGCATTTGGTGGACAAGGGCGCCGTCGCGGCGGCGAGCGCCGCAGAGGCTGCTTCCCGCTCCGACTATGTGATTCTCAGCCTCAATTCGGCGAAGATCGTCCAAGCGGCAGTGTTCGGCCCGGGCGGAGTTGCGGAAGGCGCCAGACCCGGAACGCTCATCATCGACATGTCCTCGATCGACCCGGAATCGACGAAAGCGATGGCGTCGCAAGCCGCGGAAACGCGCCTGCGCTGGGTCGACAGCCCTCTTTCCGGAGGCGCCCCCAAGGCATTGATCGGAGAGTTGACGCTGATGGCGGGCGGCAAGGACCAGGATGTGGCGGATGCCCATCAGGTGCTCAGGCATGTCGCCTCCAACTACACCCATATGGGTCCGTCCGGCGCGGGCCAGACGACAAAGCTGATCAATCAGGTGCTCTGCGGGCTCAATTTTCTTGCGGTGGCCGAGGCCACCCAGCTCGCGCTCGACGCCGGCATCGATGCAATCAAGGTCCCGCAGGCGCTGAAGGGCGGGCGCGCCGACAGCGCCATCCTGCAGGAATATATGCCCCGCTTCGTCGCCAGGGATTACCGGCGCACCGGCCGAATCGACAACATGGTCAAGGATCTGAACGGCGCACAGGACCTCGCGCGACGGACCAACACGGCAATGCCGCTGACCGCCGTTTGCGCCGAAGTGCACAGGATGCTGACCGCCGCCGGCCTCGGTGGCGAGGACCAGGCTGCGCTCATGGAATATTTCAAGGGACCCAGCAAGGAGACGTTCGGATGATTACACGTTATGCGCTGTTCGAGGGAAAGGTGAAGGAAGGCGAGACCGACGCCTTCCGGGCTGCCGTCCTGGAAAATATCCTGCCCAAATGGAAGGCCTTTCCCGGCGCTCTCGACGTGCGCGTCACCTTTGCCGACGCCCGCGACGAGGGTGCCCCGGAAATTCCGATGATTCTTGCGATCAATTATCCGGACCTTGATACGGTCGAAAAGGCCCTGGCGAGCCCGGCCCGGGCCGCGGCGAAGGCTGCCACCGAGGAAGTGCTGGCGCGCTTCTTCGAAGGTCGCATTCATCACCACATCACGCAGGCAAACGAGTTCCGGCTCTAGGCGAGTTGCGGCGACGTATCTGTCGCCGCGTTCTTCCTTGCGGCGGCGGCGCAGAAGGGGCTTGCATTCCGCCCTCGATGTGGGTGTACTTGGCTGGTAACGATAACATGGACGAATATGCACAACATCCGCAAGCCTCCGACGATGGCGGACGTCGCGCACCGCGCTGGTGTTTCGCCGATGACGGTTTCCCGCGCATTCAAACGTGAGGCCTCGGTCAGCCGGGAAACGCGCGAGGCGGTCCTGCGCGCCGCCGACGAACTCGGCTATGTTTTCGACAGCACCGCTTCCAACCTGCGCTCACAACGGACCGACTTCATCGCAGTCACGATCCCGTCGATCAACAATGCCAACTTCGCCGACACCGTCCGGGCGCTCTCCGATGGCGTATCCGAGCGTGGCCTGCAGATCCTGCTCGGCTACACCAATTACGATGTCCAGGAGGAGGAGCGGCTTGTCGAGCAGCTCTTGCGGCGCAAACCCGAAGCGATCGTCGTTACGGGTGGAAAACATACGCCGCGCACGCGCAAGCTCCTCACGAATGCCGGCATTCCGGTGATCGAGACCTGGGATCTGCCAGAAGAGCCGATCGGCCATGTTGTCGGCTTTTCCAATGCTCAAGCCGTGCGCGAGATGGTCGACCATTTCGTTGCCGTCGGCTACCGCAACATCGCCTTCATTGGCGGCGATGCCTCCCGCGATACACGCGGCGCCGATCGCAGGGCCGGCTTCATCGCGGCGATGAAGGATCACGGCCTGGATGCGCCGCGCCTGATCGCGGCGGGGCCGCCGCCGATCTCGATGCGCGAGGGCGCCAATGCGATGGGCCAACTCCTCGAGCGCTTTCCCGATACGGATGCGGTGATCTGCGTTTCCGATCTTTCCGCCTACGGAGCGATCACCGAGTGCCAACGGCGCGGAATTGCCGTGCCGGAAAAGATCGCCATCGGCGGCTTCGGCGACTATGAGATCGGCGCCATCTGCGTGCCAAGCCTGACGACGATCAACGCCTTCGCCAGTGAGATCGGCGGGAAGACCGCAAAACTGATCCTCGACGTGCTCGACGGCAAGCTGGGCGAGCCCGGGCGGGTAACGATCCGTCCTGATTTGATCCTCAGGCAAAGCAGCCTCTGATACCGCGCCAGAGCGGTGACCAGCTCGTCCCGCCCCCATCTGAAGAATCCGCTACAAGCGGTTGTTTACTCTAACGCTTTGCGCGGCTGTTTGACGAATGAAAGCGGGGCGGACGCTGGACCGTCCGCCCCATTCCTGCGTCACTTCGAGGCGGCAACGATCGCGTTGACGAGGCTGTCGCCGTTTTCGTCGATGAAGCCTTCCCAGACCGGCTTGACGGCAGTCTGGAAGGCTGCGGCGTCGACATCACGGTTAACGGTCATGCCTTGGGATTCCAACTCGGTAATCATCTCCTCCTCCTTGGCAAGGCTCAGTTCGCGCTGCTTGGCGACGGCCTCGGCCGCGACGTCCGTGATGATCTTCTGCTCTGCATCGCTCAGGCCTTTGAGCTTGTCGATATTCATCACCATGGCAAGCGCGGAATAGGCGTGCTGGGTGAGCGACAGATACTTCTGCACCTCATTGAACTTGAACGAGACGACGATGCCGATCGGATGGTCTTGGGCATCCACGACGCCGGTCTCGAGTGCGGTATAGAGTTCCGCTACGGGAAGCTGCTGCGGATTGGCTCCGACAAGGGCGAACATATCATTGAGCGCCTTTGAATTATTCACGCGCATCTGAAGGCCGCTGAGATCTTCCGGTGTATGAACAGGGCCGCGATTGTTCGTGATGTTGCGATAGCCGTTTTCGGGAAAGCCGAGCAGCTTGAGGCCAACCGGTTCGAATTTGGCGGCGACGCCCTGGCCGATCTCGCCATCGAGGATCTTGTAGGCAAGGTCACGGGAGGGGAACATGAAGGGCAGTTCGAAGGCGCCTGCTTCGGGGATGAGGCCGGTGAAATTGTTGAGCCCCGAGATCGCGATGTCGATGATGCCTGAGCGGGCGCCGTCGATCATTTGCGCGTCATTGCCGAGCTGGCCATGCGGGAAGATGTTGACTTTTATCGAGCCGCCCGAGCGGGCCTCGATCTGCTCCTTGAAATAGGTCGACATGGTCTGCTGGAGGTCTGTCTCCGGCGCCGCATGGGCGAGCTTCAGCACGCTTTCCGCGAAGGCGGGGATGGCCGAAAGCGTCAGAGCCGCGGCAAGCCCGATTGTTTTCATCACGGTGTTCATGGCTATTCCTCCCTGGTTAGCCTGCAAAGAAACGCATGGGCACTGTAATCAAGGCCGGGAAGGCGACGAACAGTGCGAGAAGCACGAGGTAGGCGATAATGAAAGGGACGGTTCCGCTCACGACGGCGCTCATCGGCTTTTTCCCCACGCCGCAGACGACGTTCAGCACGGTACCGACCGGCGGCGTGATCAGGCCGATCGAAGTGTTGATGACGAACATCAGCCCGAAATAGACCGGGTCGATGCCGGCGAGCTTGACGATCGGCATGAAGAGAGGCACCAGGATCAGGATCGTTGGGCTTAGATCCATGACCATGCCGACCAAGAGCACGATGATCATGATCACGGCCATTAGCAGGCGCGGATAATCGACGAGCGGTCCGAGCAGTTCGGCCAATTGCTGCGGCAACTGCGCCACGGTGATCAGCCAGGCGGCGACCATCGCCGCGCCGACGAGAAACATCACCATCGCTGTTGAGCGCGCGCTGCTGACGAGAATTTCGAAGAAGCTGTGCAGGCTGAGCTCGCGATAGATGAGGGCGGATACGACGATCGCATAGACGGCCGCGACCACGGCGGCCTCGGTCGGGGTGAAGATGCCGAAACGGATGCCGCCGATGATGATGATCGGAAGCAGGAGCGCCCAGATGCCTTCGCGCAATGCCTGAAACCGCTCGCCTGCGCTTGCGCGCGGGGTCGTTTCCACCGTCTCGTTTCGCATCATGATGGTCCAGACAACCATCAGGGCCGCGCCCATCATCAGCCCAGGCGCGATGCCGCCGAGAAAGAGCTTTGCGATGGAGATATTGCCCGCGACGCCGATGATGATCAGCGGCAAGGAGGGCGGGATGACCGGCGCGATGATCCCGCCGGCGGCGAGAAGTCCCAGCGAGCGCGCGCCAGGATAGCCGGACTTCTGCATCATGGGGTAGAGGATCGAAACGAGCGCCGCTGCATCCGCGACCGCGGAGCCGGAGAGGCCAGCGAGCAGGACCGAGGTGATGATGGCGACATAGCCAAGGCCGCCCTGGCGATGCCCGACAAGTGTCATCGCCAGTTTCACGATCCGCGTCGACAGGCCGCCTTGCGACATGACCTCACCGGCAACGAGGAAGAAGGGCACCGCGAGCAGCGGAAAACTATCGACGCCGTTGATCAGCGCCTGCGCCAGGACATCGGCGCTGAAGAGGTCGAGATGCAGCATCAGTGCCATCGCCGCCAACAGCAGTGCGAAGGCGACCGGCAGGCCGACAAGAATGCTGACGATGAGGACGGAGAGGAATAGCGCCAGCGTCATCGTCCCTCTCCGATAGCTCCGGTATTTGCTTCAACCGGATGGATCAGGCGAGCGATCGCGGTGGCGGTCATCAGCACGCCGGCGATTGCGCCGGGCAAATACAGCAACCCCGTCGGCAATCCCGTCAGCGGGGAGATGTTATGCCAGTTGGCAAGCGTCTGGCGCGCCGCGCCCCAGACAAGCATCAGAGCCGCCACGAGGACGACGAGCCAGCAAAGCCTTTGCAACGTCGGGACGGCACGCGGAAAGAAAGCCGCCGAAAACTCAGTCACAGCCAGGTGTTCCCCACGCCGCAGAGCCACAGCTGCACCGAACATCACCACCCAGACGAAACCGAGCCGCGACAATTCGACAGAACTGCGAATTCCTGAAGAAAACCCATATCGTAGCACGACATTGGCAAAGACCAGCGCGATCATGGCGGCAAGCAGCGCCGCGATGATCGCATCGATCCACGCCCATAGGATCGACACGAGTCGTCCCATCGACATTCCTCCCGTATGAACATTCCCCCTGCGGAAACCATCGCCGCGGTTGCATTGCGCGAGGGTTATCGCTAACCTAGGACGATGTTATCGATAACAACGATTGTCGTCAAGCGACGATCTGGAAGTGAGGACCGGAGGGGTGGAGGGGAAAGGTAAAAGGGTCGTGACCCTACGCGACGTGGCTCAGAGAGCGGGCGTCAGCACCATGACCGCATCCAAGGTGATGCGTGGCGCCGGGAGCATTTCGGAAAAGACTCAACACAATGTCCGGCAGGCCGCGCACGATCTTGGGTATTTGCCCAACAGCCTCGCCGGCTCGCTCAGCTCACGCAAGAGCCGCATGGTCGCGGTCATCATTCCCTCGATCGCTGACGTTGTCTTTTCCGAGGTGCTGAGCGGCGTGAATTCCGTGTTGCGACCTTGCGGCTTTCAAACCTTTATCGGGGAGTCGCTTTTTGATCCGGGGATCGAGACGGATCTTCTGCGGGAGATGCTGTCCTTCCGCCCGGCTGGTCTTCTCCTCAATGGCGGCATGATGCGCAGTCTGGATGCGCAAAGCCTGCTTGAACGGCGGAACTGCCCCGTAATTCGCCTGTGGGACGGCGACCATGCAGAGCACGATTTCAGCGCCGGGCTTTCCCACGAGGAGGCGGGGAGGCTGGTTGCAGAGCATCTTCTTGAACGGAACATGCGGCGCATCGCCTATGTTGGCGCGGAGCTTAACCGAGATCTATGCGCTCGCCGTCGGCACCTGGCGCTTCAGTCAGCCCTCCGCGCCAAGGGAATCGATCTCATCAGCATGACCTCCGAATCCATGCCGCGGCAGGCCGAGACGGGGCGCGTCCTGACCGGCAATCTGATGGAAACGCATCCGCAGATAGAGGCGATCCATTTCCTGAACGATGCAATGGCACTCGGCGGCTTGTCCTATCTGCACGAGATAGGCATTCGAGTGCCGGACAGAGTGTCCGTAGTCGGATTCAATGGGACGTCGCTGGCAAATGCGGTGCGAACCCGGCTGACGACTGTCGATGTGCCGCGCATGGAAATCGGATCGGTGGCGGCTCGGGCGCTTTTGCAGATGCTCTCGGGCGAGCGTGTGGAAGGGCGGTGGCAGGCGCCGTTGCGGGTAGTTCAGGGCAATACGACCGTGATGATCTGACGCAAAAATGGGGCGCCATTCGCGGCGCCCCAGCTCGGGAGATCACGGCTTGCCCCAGATCTTCCTGTATTCGTCGCGGTAGCCGTTGTCCGGGTCGAAGGCGTTCTTAGGTCCGCCGTCGAATTCGACATTATCGGCGGTCACTACGTGCAGCGGTGAGAGGTAGCCGGACCATTTCTCACCGGCAAAGGCGCGGTTCAACTCGTCGACGAGCTGCCAGCCTTGCAGGTTCAGCGGTTCGGCAACCGTCACCTTTTGGAACTGGCCGGCGCGGATCCGCTGGTAGGCGGATTCCGAGCCGTCGCCGGCGGCGACATTGATCGGCGCATCCGTGCCTCCCTTGCCGGCCGCAGCCAAGGACGGTCCCATGAAATCGAAATAAAGGTCGTTGATCGCCAGCGAATGCGTCCACTGGTCGCCGTATTTCTGCAGAAGCGAAGTGGTCAGCTGTGGCATGCGCTGCGAGGTTTCCGCGATCGGTGTGTCGACATATTCAAGCACCGTGCCGCCGAGCGCTTCGATCTCCGCCTTCATCTTGTCGGCCTTGGCGATAGCGATCGCATAGGTCGAGTCCGTGAAAATCACGACGCCCGGCTTGCCCTGGGCATCGGCATAGGCCCAATTGGCGGCCGCCTTCGATACCTCCATCGCGTCGGTGCTGATATTGGCAAAGAGGCCCGTCTTCTCGTCGGGTCCGATCACCGGGCCGGCGTGCCAGGCGACGAGCGGGATGCCGGCGGCTTTCGCCTGTTCGAGGGCCGGCGCCTGCTCGACCGCGTCGAAACCGTTGATGATGATGCCATCCGGTCTGAGTGCCATGGCTTGGCCGAAAGCTGCGGTGCGGCCGCCGATCGACCCGGCGCCATCGAGCACCTTGACCTGCCAGCCGACAGCCGCGGCCGCCTCCTCGACGCCGGTGGTAACGCCGAGAATGCCGCCGTTCTTCAGGTCGCCGGCAAGCACCACGATCGTCTTGCCCTCCTGCGCCTTCGGCCCGGATGTTGGCCCGTCCCAGGCGCTGACCTTGCTTGCATATTTGTCGACCAGTGCCTTGGCGTCGGTCATTGGATCGGCCAGGGCAACATTCGCCCCAAGCACGGTCATCGCCGCGACCGTCCCCATCATGAAAGTCCTGCGCTTCATTTCCCCTTCCTCCCTTCGGTAAGTTCTGATGCGGATTCTCGAAAATCTTCATTCCTTGGCGGCAGGTGCCGCCGATGGCTTGCGGGTCACGATCCCGCGCCTACGCTGCGCATAACCGGCAATGCCGATCGCGACGAGCAGCGTTACACCGTTGAAGAGCGGTTCGACGAAGAATGAGCCGCCGAACTGCTGGATGCCGGAAATGCCGACCGCCAGTATGATCACGCCGATCATCGTGCCCCACACATTGACGCGTCCCGGCTTGATCGTCGTCGAGCCGAGAAAGGCGCCGACGAGGGCCGGCAGCAGATATTCAAGCCCGACGCTTGCCTGACCGATCCTGAGCTTCGAGGCGAGCAGGATGCCAGCAAGTGCGGTGAGCGTGCCCGAGGAGACGAAGGCGCCGATGACGAAGCGGCGAACCGGAATGCCGTTGAGCGCGGCGGCCTTCGGATTGGCGCCGATCGCATAGATGTACCGCCCGATCGGCAGATACTCGAGCACCAGCCACAGGCCGAGCGCGAAAACGAGGACGTAAAAGCCGGTGATCGGCAACCCGAAGAGCATCGTGCCGTTCAATGCGTAGAAGCCATCCGGCAAGACACCGACCACCTGTCGTCCGCCAGTGTGCCAGAGCGCCAATGCGTAAAGGATTGTTCCTGTGCCGAGCGTGGCAATGAAGGAATCGATCCGCGCCACCTCTACGAGCAGCCCGTTCAAGAAGCCGCTGCCGGCTCCGAGCGCCAGCACGATGGCGACGGCTATCGGCCAGGGCAGGCCGAGCATCGTCTGCAGGCTGATCGCCAGGATGTGCCAGAGCACGATGCCGTAGCCGACAGTGAGATCGATGCGACCGGATGCCATCGGGATCATCGCCGCCAGCGACAGCATCGCAATGATCGCCTTGTCGGAGATGATCGAGCGGAGATTGAGAACCGTCGGGAAGGTCTGCGGCAGCAGCACCGAAAAGAGGATGATCAACAGGAGCGTCAGGACCACGAGTCCGTAGGCCGGCAAATAGCGGATGAGCTTCTGCAGCAGGCTCAGGTCCGCAAGCTCACCACGGGTAGGTTCAAGCGCGGTGGATTCGATCGACTGCATTGTTCGCTCCCAGACTTCAGGCGGCTTCGGAGGCCGAAGCGGCGGCGATCACCGCCGGAGTGGTCAGTTCGGCACCCCGCAATTCACGGACGATACGCCCGCGTGAAAAGACGAGAGCGCGATGGCAGATATGGGCGATTTCCTCGAAATCCGTCGAGACGACGATGACGGCGAGGCCCGCTTCCAGCGCCCGGGCGATGAGGCGGTAGATCTCGGCCTTGGCGCCGACATCGACGCCGGCGGTCGGATCCTCCGCGATAAGCAGCTGACGATCGGTCGCGAGCCATCGCCCGACCACGACCTTCTGCTGATTGCCGCCGGAGAGCGCTTCGATCGGCAGGCTTTGATCGTTCGGCCGAAGGCCGACCCGCTCGCCGATCGCCCGCGCCATGGCAGCTTCGCTCGACGGCGGCAGGAACGAGAAGAGCCTGCGACCGGAAGCCTTCGGGTTCAGGAACGTATTTTCCCGGAGTGAGAGCGACATGGCCACGGATTCCTCGGTGCGATCCTTGGCGATCAGCCCAACGCCCGACCGCATCGCCGCGACAGGGCTCGATAGATCGGGCGCCTTCGCGCCGATCGTGATCTCGCCGGCAAAGGCTTCGCAGCCGAAGAGGGCGCGGCCGACCAACTCCTGGCCGGCACCACGAAGCCCGACGAGACCTAGCAGTTCGCCTTTGAGTACGTCGAACGACACAGGCCCCGCTTGCCGGCAGGCGAGATCGCGGACCCTGACAATGGCCTCGCCCGGCGTGCTTTCGGCCTTGACGAAGAGCTGGTCCGCCTTGCGCCCGACGATCATTTCGATGAGCTCGTTCGGAGTCGTGTCGCGGACCGGCTTCTGGCCGACAAGGCGGCCGTCGCGAAGAACTGCGACGCGATCGGCTATCCTGAAGATCTCATCCAGCCGATGCGACACATAGATCATGGCGACCCCTCGCTCCCTGAGGGGACGGATCGCATTGAAGAGCCGCTCGACCTCGTCGGCGGGAAGGCTCGCGGTCGGCTCATCCAGGACGAGGACGTCCGCCTCGACAGCCAGCGCTCGCGCGATCGCGACAAGCGATTTTTCCGTTCGCGTCAAATCGTGGACCCGTATCGACGGGTCGAATTCACAGCCGACGAGGCGCAGCGCCTCTCGGGCGCGATCTTCTGTTCTGCGCCAGTCGATCAGGCGGCTCCTCATCGAGAAGCCTTGAGCCAGACCGACGTTCTCGGCGACGGTCATCCATTCGATCAGGCCGAGATCCTGATGGATGAAAGCGATCGGTTGACGCCTGTTCGGTTTCGGCGGCTGATTGACAAAGGGCTCGCCGCGAAAGCGGATCTCGCCGCCGTCAGGCCGGTAGATGCCCGCGAGCGTCTTGATCAGGGTCGACTTGCCGGCGCCGTTCTCGCCGAGAAGGGCAAGGATTTCGCCGGCTTCCAGGGCGAGCGAGACCTCCGACAGCGCGCTGGTGCCGCCGAAGGTTTTGGTGATGGACGAAAATTCCAGCAGCTTCTCACCAACCATGACGCTCCTCCCACGCTTGGCGGCTCGAGGGAACTTTATGTTATCGATAACATACCAGTCAAGTGGGCTTTTTCCGGCGGTGCTTCACGCTTTCAAAGTGTGACATCCGCAAACGACATCAAGCCATTGGTTGTATGGCGCAACGCGGCAGCCTACGCCGTATGGTGACGTTTCCGTACCCAGCGCCTAAAGCTAATCTGTCACTATGGATAATGCGTATCGGACCGGCGGTATTGCTCGCCGATTGACCCATGGTCTTCGGTGACACGGCGTATTCTTTGGTCCACGAACAGTGCGGGCGGGCGCCATGCTAGAACGTCAGTGGTCGGTAGCGGCAAACCAACGCAGTGACTATGGATCGGAGGACAATTCCGACTTCATCGGCATTGCCGATATCCTCACCTTCATCCGCCAGCGCATCGTTCTGATCATGACGTTTCCGTTTCTCGGGCTGCTGATCGCGGCATTCCATGTTGCGACGACGGATGCGATATTCACGGCTCGAACGCAGATTCTCATCGAGCCGAAAATCCCTGAATTGCTGCAGCGGCAATCGGGCGACATCAACCTATCCCTGGACACATCGCAAGTCGAAACCCAACTCGCGGTCATCAGGTCGGAGAAGATCGCGTCGATGGTAATCGATGAGCTCGGTCTTATCGACAATCCGGATTTCAAGCCGCTGAAAAGTCCTGAGATCGAGGAGCGCTTCGAACGGCTGCGGGGGGTGATCGCCGACGCGCTCGGCACAAACGAAGACTCGCAGGATCCGGAGGTGGAGCCCGCCTCGACTGACACGGACGCCACGGAAGCAGTGGAATCGGAGCTGGAATTATCGGAGTTTGAACGAAGCCGACGAGTGGTCGAAACATTCGAGGACGGCTTGGGCGTTCATCGCCAGGGTGTCTCTTATGCGATCGACATAACCTTCCGGTCGCTCGACCCCGAACTCTCGGCGAGCGTCGCTAACGCAACCGCGGCTGCCTTCGTTCGTGAACAGCTCGAGACAAGAGCCGCTGCTGCAAGGGACGGCGTGGCGTGGCTCGAAAGACGCATCGAGCAAGTTCGCAAGCAAATGAACCTTGCGATGCAGATGACCCAGCAGTTTCGCGCGAGGCACGACTATCGCGTCGGCGGGCAGCTCGGGGCGACTGCCGCCGACGGAGAAGGGAAGGAGCCTGGGGAAGGGGAGGGCACAACGCGCGAAGGTCCCACTCTCGAAGAGCTTGAAGTTACCGCGGAAACATACCGCGAGATGTATCAAAGCCTCCTGACTGCCTACACGAATTCCGTGAACCAGCAACCTTACCTCATTGCTGATGCACGGGTGATCACTCCGGCCACCCCGCCGCTCGGCGCCAGCCACCCGCGGCGGACGCTGGTGCTTGCTTTGGGCGGCTTGGCGGGGCTGATGGCCGGTCTTGGCCTCGCATTCGCGCGGCACACTCTGGATCGGACGATACGAACGCCGCGGCAGATCAGGAGTGAGCTGGGCCTCGACTGCGTCGGAGAACTGCCCCGGGTGGGATGGTTGGGGGGATATGCACAGTTGGATGAAGTGCTCAGACAACCCGAATCCCCGTTCAGCACCAGTCTCCGAAGTATAAGGGCCGCCATTAGCCTGGCCGATGGACCGCTGCGAAGCATCGCGATCACGTCTGCGACGCCGTGCGACGGCAAGAGCACGGTTGCGAGCAATCTCGCCGCACTATGCGCCGTCTCAGGTATGCGCACGCTCGTCATCGATGCCGATGGCTTCCATTCCATTCTCACGAAGCACCTTTTGCATTCGCCGGACGAAAAGAACCAAGACGGCGTTGAGCAAATAAAGCCGCAGATCACATCCGTTCCAGGGTTTCAGTTCGACCTGTTGCCGAGTCCAGTATCCGACGCTCACCGCCTCACCACACCCAAGAAGATGAAAGACTTGATTAGTGAGCTCGAGGCCTACGAGATCATCATAGTCGACCTTCCGCCGCTCACATCAGGCATGCACGGATTGGCTGCCGCCTCGGTGATGGACGGGGTGCTTGTCGTTGCGGAATGGGGAAAAACGCCCTCCGATCTCGTGGCTGAGCTTTCACGCATTCTACAGGCCACGAAGAGCGCTGTGCTCGGCGTGGTCGTGACAAAGGTCCGTAGGTTGTCGACACGACAATATCGTCGGCGCGCCGCCCGGGCGGCGCATTGACGAGGCATTGTTCCGTGGATGGCTAGACCCGCTGCATTCGTCGCCACGGGTGGGCAGGACCGGCGGCGAGCGAACAGCGACCCATTCGAAGCGGGTATCCGGATAGCAAGTTAGTGGTAGGCATCAGCGCGCGATTGCATGAGCACTACACCCATTGCCTTTCTTGCCGCGCGGCAGTTGCGGCTGAACAATGGTTAATAAGATATTCGCAGAATGCTGAGATGATGACAGCCGAAACTCCGGATATTCACCCCGTCCGTCGCGGAATCGTCGCCAGGCTCCTGGGTGGCGACTCCCCAACGATCGCCACCCGCAATACGACCTGTTCGGGCGCTGCCTCTCGGGCCGGCTGGCCGAGCACCAAATGGCGTCCCCATCGGATCGACGCCGATTTCGGCAGGTCGAACGATGCCGTTGCCGCTGCGCGGGCCACGCCAAGTGAGAAGGCCGATTGGCCAAACCTCCAGCCGGTGGGCGGCTGGCGCAAGAGAGCGCTGGACCTCGCAGTCGCATCGACGGCCATAATTTTGGCGCTGCCGTTGATGGCGGCGGTGGCATTGCTCATCAAGCTGGTCACTGGTGGACCGGTCCTCTTCGCCCACCGCCGCATCGGTTTCAATGGCCGGCCGTTCCGTTGCTACAAGTTTCGAACGATGGTCGAAAATGCGGAGCAGGTCCTGGAGGACTATCTAGCGTGCAATCCTCAGGCCGCAGATGAGTGGCGCGAGACGCAGAAGCTCAAATTCGATCCGCGCATTACCTTTCTCGGCCAAATGCTCAGAAAGTCGAGTCTTGATGAGCTCCCACAACTGGTCAACGTGCTTCGCGGTGAGATGAGCTGCGTCGGTCCTCGCCCCATCGTAGCAAACGAGCTCGTCCGGTATGGTTCCGCCGCGGACGAGTATCTGCAGACCCGCCCTGGCATCACTGGCCTTTGGCAGATAAGCGGTAGAAGCGGCGTGGACTACGCTCGTCGGGTTGCACTGGACGCAGAGTATGTGCGGAACTGGTCCATCTGGAGCGACTTCATCATTCTGGCCTGGACCGCAGTGGCGGTAATGCGCTTCGATCAAGCATCGTAGTCGGCGGCCTTATCGCAGATGGCGACTGGCGGCCGACCGGTGCAATAGAGCAGCAAGAAAAAGTCCAACCAGATAAGTGCCCTGCAACGTGAGAACCAGGTACAACGTTGTCAGGAACGTGCGCTGGCCCGAAAACCCCAAAAGCTGCGCGGTGGCTATGCTCGCTATCGCGATCACACAGGAAGCGGCAAGCAGCGTGGATCCCCTGAAGAGAATGCCGATAAGCGCGCCGGCCGCTCCGACTACGAGGAAGATCCAGGTCACAAGCAATCTCCTTGGATATTGCCGAGGAAGGATACGTTACGCCAGAAAAGCAGAGTCGCTCAGACTTGTGAACGCACCGCGCCAGGTTACGCATGATTTTTGCCGGCTCGCCGTTCTGGGCGGCGCGGCTCTGGGCAGCGCGCTTGTGTGCTTTTAGCTGTCACCGCGAGGACGCTATGGACCGGCATACCCCCCAAAGACGGCGATCCGGTGGTGTGCTGGAATTTGACCGCTGGCCCCACGAGGCGTCTCGATATGTCCGGGATCGAGGGGAAAAGAGGGGATTGTCGGGACTGCAATGTCGACTGGACTGCCCCTACGGATCGCCATGGCGCCGGGGCCCCTGGATGTGGAGCCTCAACAGGTTGTTCTCGGTGAGACCGAGTTTGCTGATGGGTGTCTTTGCATTTGAACCGCCGCGGCCGGTGCCAATTTTTAGTGATGGAGCCAGCGTGGCAACTCGGCGGCGCGCCGGTCCGGATTTGGATAGGCGACGGCATAGGCTCACTCTCCGAGGGCGGTCGCCGCGCGCCGGCCGAGCAAACACTCCGCTCCGCTTTAACAGGAAAAGCTTTAGCGCCTTAGGGTAATGCCATAGTTCGCCAGCTTGCCTATCGGCACGAAATCGGAACCGATATACGGAAAGCAAGCTGCGTCGACCCAAAGACTTGCAGCGTCGTTAGTGTGTCCGGTGTGTCCTGAACGAACGGCGCTGCAATGGCGATCCGCACAGTAATCTGGATCGCCGCTCTAGTTCACTGGATATTCGGTTGGGCCGACGTCGTTTGCCCGAACGATACATCAGGGCTGTTGGAAACTGCCGGATCGAGACCTGTGTCCCCAAAGTCCTCCAGGTCGGGCATGGGAATCTCCACCCTGAGGGTGTCTCCTGGCATGAGCGCGCTCGTCTCGGTGGCCGGCAATGTTTCGCTGCGTCCGCCCGTGCTTCGGACGATCGTATAGACAGGCTTGGCCCTCGCGGCCTCCCTTGCGCGCGCCAGAAGGCGGGGCGCGGAAACTTCTGACTCATGGAGCAGTTCGACAGCGGTCTCTGCCCTGCGAGCCAACGTGTCAAGCTCCGCTTGTGTCTGGCGCAGTTCCACCGTGACTTCATTCTTGTAGCGGTTGCGAAGCTCCAGAATGGCGATCTCCGTCCTGCTGACCTCTTGGCGTGCGCGAAGCAGGCCCGTCTCAGCCGTCAGCCGTTCGCTTTGATACTGTGTGAGCGCGCGGTCCAGGTTCAGTTCTCTGGGAGCGGCGGCGAGTCCTTTTGAGACCAGCTTTGACACGTCTGCCAGTTCTTTCTGGATGGACGCGATCTGTCGATCGTGGAAGACGAGCTGGTCGTCCAGTGATCCGAGCTCCTTCTGCAGGAACTCGCGAAGAGTTTCCAGAGCGCGAATCTGGGTGCGCTGCCCTTCGCGTCGCGCCTTCAATATCGAGCGCTCCTGTTCCATGAGGAGCGCGACTGCGCGATCTTCCTTGCGTGAAACCAGGCTGTTTGGAAACCGGATATCCTCAGCTTCCTTGAGTTCGGCTTCCAGTCGTGCCTTACGCGCAAGCAGATTGATTTTCTCCAACCCGAAAAGGCCGACATCTCCACGGCCCTGAATCACCTCGCGCTCGAACCTCGCAATATTCTCTTCCCTGGTCCGCAACCCTCCGGCGATGCTCAGCGCCTGGAGAACCGTAAGTTTCGGTCTGTAAGGGAACTCCCCCGGCTGCATCACATGACCGACGATATAAAAGGGACGGTACTGAACGACTTCGACGGCAGCGTCAGGGCGTCTCCCGAGACCCATATTGCGCATCAACTGATCGCCGATCGCAGCGGCAAGCGCGTTTGGCGAAAGCCCCGCCGCACGGACTTCGCCGGCAAAGGGCAGCGACAGCGACCCGCCCGCGCTTACTGTGAATTCATCGTTCAAGGCGATCCATTCGAAAATGACGTCGAGCGAGGCGCGCCATTCGTAGACCTTGATGCGCACCTTGTCCTGCGGTCCGAGAATGTATTCATCCTTGTCAAGGGCGACGGCCGGTCCGCTCAGGACAGCTACGGCAAACGCCAGGATCAGCTGACCGAGGACGCGCCCCGTGGGTTTCGAAAACTGGCGGACTCTTGCGATCAAGCGTTTAGAGCAAGGCATCATTTGGCCTCCGAAGGGGCGATACTCTGGATGTATTCGGGTTCGATGCGGCCCATCATCACATGCGCGAGCGCTGTGAGATTGCCGCGCAGGCGTCCCCGCCGGTCGACATATGGCTCCGGCCATATGCTGCGCAGGATGTTGGCGCCTATGTTGCGAATGACTAGCCGCAGCGCAAAGCTTGCCGGCACCGTCCCCTTTCGGATCAGATAGATCGGGTTGACGATCTGGGAGTAGCCGAAGCGCTCACCGCTGACGCGGCCGGCCTTGAGCCCAAGATGAACGCCACGGAGCGTGCTCAGTCCGACCACTCGACCAAACCGTCTCAACTGACTGGTAAAATCGATGTCTTCCTGCCAACCGTAGAGGACCAGTCGCTCATCAAAGCGCAGCTCGCCGATGAGCTTCGCTCGTATCGACATGTTGCAACCATAGGCGCCGATATGATCCGTGATTTTCAGCTCGACGGGAGGCTGTGCCCGCTCGGCGGCTAGAATTTGCAGTCCCTCCTCGAAGCGGAGCCCGGCTGTTCGAGCGCCGTCCTTGACGACGTGCCCCATGACCACAGCCCAATCCTGGTGTTCCTGAAAAGCCTGCTCGAGAAGTCGCAGGTAATCATCCTGCGGGATGAAATCGTCGTCAAAGAAAGTCACCACATCGAAGCGCCCGCTGGCCTGCTCGAGCGCTTGATTGCGCTGTGCGCACAATCCGCTCCTTCCCAAGACCAGGGAGACTGGGAAACGATCCGTCTCATGGAGCTGGACATGCGTCTCGTCGGGAACCGAGACGATTACCTCATCGGGCAGCCGTTCCTGCCGTTCCAGGTGGTCCAAGAGACGGGCAAGTTGCTCTTTCCGACCGAAGGTCGCTATGACCACGACCAATCTCATCGATCACTCGCTCTCCAAAATCCAGCGCAAAGGGGTCCTCTTGCAGCCCCGGCTCGCTGCCATCCTAGGCTGGCGGTGGCACTCACACAGCCTGTGAATAAGGCTATCGAGGCGCCGTTAAGTGATCCATGAGAAGTAGCAGCCTATGCCTTTGGACTATGTCTGCTGCAGGGCACAAAATCGGGTACGCCCGATTGCCAGCTTGTGCGCTTTCGCCTCCGAACTCAGACTGGGCCTCACTGCAGAGCCGCAGTTGCATGGAGACTGAAGGCGACTGCATGTTCCCGAAATCGTCTCAGGAAAGCATGCAACAAATTCAAAGAGCTAAGAGCCTGTGCGTGCGTGAAGAGGCAGGAAGCGGAGTTCCCATATGCACCATTTGCGCCGGGCCGAACTGGCAACGATAACTCGCTTGAGGGGCCCACGGAGACGCGCTTCGAGCGAGTTGCCGCTCGCCCTGACGGCTCGCAATGCGAAGATCGCCGTCGTACATGATTGGTGCCCTAATTTTCGTGGCGGCGAGCGCGTGCTTGCACGCATATGCAAACTGTTCCCGAATGCCGAGGTGTTCACCCTCTTCGATTTCCTGCCGAAGGACGTCAAGCAGCAGTATTTTGAGGACGTCGCATTTCACGCCTCGGCCGCGAACCGGCTGCCGTTAGTGCAGCGATACTATCGCTCCCTCTTTTTCCTTTGCCCCTTCCTGATCGAGCAGTTCGATGTCACCGGTTATGATGCGGTCATCTCGTCGTCCGCTGCCTTTGCGCGGGGGGTGCTGACACGGCCAGACCAGCCGCATTTGTGCTACGTGCATAGTCCCATTCGATACGCCTGGGACGAGCAGTTCTCCTATCTGGAACAGGGTCACCTCGGTTTCGGTCCAAAGGGCCTGCTCTTCCGCTATATGTTGCATAAACTCAGGACCTGGGACACCCGAACCGCTCACGGGCCCGACCTCATGCTGGCCAACTCGAGCTATGTCCGTTCCCGGATCGGGCGCATCTACGGTCGGCAGGCGGAAGTCGTCTATCCGCCGGTCGCCCTGGACGAGCTCGAATTCGTTGCCGGCAAGGACGACTATTACGTCACGGCCTCCTTCCTCGCTCCCTACAAACGGACGGACCTCGTCATCCAGGCGTTCAACGAGATGCCTGATCGGCGATTGGTCATCGTCGGCGAAGGGCAACAGTCGCAGAGTCTCCGGGCCATGGCCCGCTCCAATATAGTCTTCACCGGATATCTGCCGCGGCGCGATTACGTGAGGACCGTTGCCAAGGCCAAGGCGATGGTTTTTGGGGGATGCGAGGATTTCGGCATAGCTCTGGCGGAGGCCCAAGCCTGTGGCACGCCGCTAATCGCCTTCGGCCGCGGCGGCGCCTGCGACATCGTGCAGCCGTTTGGCGAAACCGAGGATCCGACTGGTATCCTCTTCGAGCGCCAGTCGATGGCCTCGCTGAAGGCAGCCGTTGAGCTGTTCGAGGAGAACCAACCGGCCATCACACCGCAGGCATGCCGGGCCAATGCGGCGAGGTTTTCGGAAGAGCGCTTCGATCTTGCGATTCTGAAGGCACTTGCGGCGACTCTCGCCATGCATGTCAGCCGATAGCGCTTCTGACCGGTTCACGTGAGGCTGTGGACAATCCGTCGAGGACGGCCATCGCTTCGAGATATCGGCCAGCCGAAACCTTCCACTGGTAGTTTGACGCTCTCACCCGGCCGCGACGGATCATCGTCTCCCGCAGTGCCGGCATGTTGCGCACACGCATGAAGCGGTCGAACCAGGCTTCGGCGTCGTCGGGCGAAGCGTAGAGAGCCGCTCCGGCACAGATTTCCGGCAAGCTCGCCCGGTTCGACACGACCACGGGACAACCGGCGGCCATGGCTTCGAGCGGAGGCAGGCCGAAGCCCTCGGTGAAAGAGGGAAACGCAAGGCACAGACAGTCCTGCAGCAACGCCGCCAGCTCCTGATCCGACAACCGGCCCAGCCACACCACGTTGCCGGCCGGCACCTGCCGGCGAGTCGCCTTGAAAACGCGGGCGTCGGACATGCCGACGACCGCAATCCGTAACCCGACAGCGGCAAGCCTTTCGGCCATGCCGATGATCAGCCTGGTGTTCTTGTGAGGGATCGCGCTTCCGATGACAACGATTGTGTCCGGCCCTGCAACCTCCCGAGTCCTCTGAGAATGCGCCGGGGTCCACGAAGCCGTATGCTCGTGACCATTTGGGATAACTACGATCTTCTCGGGTCTGCAGATACGATACCGGATAAGTTCCCCAGCTGAATAGTGGGAGACGGTCGCGACGGTTGCGACAGTCCGTCCAAGTACGGGAAGTAAGGTGCCGTAGAGCAGCCGGAACGGCAGCGAATAGCTCTGCGGATAGGTTCGCGTGTTTACGTCGTGGATGCACAGGATCTGTTTGCGAATGCTCAATGGGCCGGTATTACAGAAGCTGAGGAGGCCACCTCGAACGCGTGCTGCAAGAGCTGTCTGCTCCCAAAGATGGCCCCGCATCGGAGCAACGACGCGACTGGAAATCGCTTTCAACGGCGGAATTTCCGTATCCGGCGGCACAAGCAACTCAACCCTCGGCCGGTCACCCGAGGCTGGCACTGCAACGAGCAGTTCGTCGAGAGCGCGCGTGATCTCGAGAGCGTATCGCTGAACGCCCGTAAGCGGCTGCGCCAAAAAGCGTCCGTTAATCGTCCAGGAGCGTTCCATAGTCCGCCATCGCACGCATCTCAGGTGATCAAAGCGTAGCGCAAACGAACGGCGTTCGCCTCCTGATCATGCTCAGCCCTTGGGGGAAGGGCCAAACATCCGCTTGGCCGTGCCGGCGCAGAAGAAAGCGAACATTCGGTCGAATGGCTGAGCACTTCATCATCCTTAGTGTAAGACTCCCCGCCTTCGGATAAGTCCGGCCGAAGGCCAGGCGATCATCCCGTTATGCGGCCGCCCAGGTTACTTCAAAGGGCTTTGTTTCGAAAACGATGCTGTCGAGATAGTTTTTGAGGCGTAAGACTGAGAACGGAAGCCGGCAGCATCGAATGGGACTACGGCAGGCTCTGCCTCGCGCCCCTCAGATTGCTGCATCGACGGTGGAGTAGACAGCATGACCGAAGTTGATGGCATTGGTCCTGTGCAGCACCCCCACCCCGCGCGATTTCCGTCTTCGTATCAGCCACGGCAGACAGGCCACGAGAAGGAGCCTGCTTCCGCGGCTGCCGTGCCCATCAGCCGTCGAGATTGGACCATCAACGGGGATTTCCTTGCTTTGCGGCCGACTGGCGTTGCTCGCTATGCTCGGGAAGTGACCCTGGCGCTCGATCAACTGATGACGGAGCGCCATCCGCTGACACATGGGCTTCGCCTTTCCATCGTGTCGCCCCTTCAATCGCCCGGCGACTTCCGTTTGCGATCAATTCCAATGCGCATCGTGCAGGAATACAACCGACCCCGTCTGCCGCAGTTCTGGGTGCAGGCGCAATTGCCGTTTCATGTGAACGGCGGATTATTGAGCTTCTGCAATCTCGCGCCGGTTTTCGTCCGAAGACAAATCGTCTGCATTCACGATCTTCACACGAGACTGATGCCGCAGAGTTACGGCCGAGGATTTCGTTGGGTACACAGGCTGATGCTTCCGGCGCTGGGCCGAAGAGCGGCAGCGGTCACCACCGTATCGAACTTTTCGCGGGATCACATTACGGCGTTTCGCGTGGCGCCCTTCGAAAAGATTGCCGTCACCTACAACGGAAGCGAGCATGTCAAGCGCTGGAATCCAGAGCTATCCACGATCGAGTTCGGAGAGCGACCTTTCGTTTTCTGCCTCGGCCAGACCCAGAAATACAAGAACGCGGAACTTCTCGTGCAGCTTGCTCCGGCCTTGGACCGAATGGGGCTTGATCTCTACATCGCCGGAGATCTGGACGCTGCTTTATTGGAACGATTTCTTCCAGAAAAGCACGCGAACCTGCGACTGTTGGGCCGCATCAGTGACGACGATTTGGCCAAGGCGCTGTCGCATGCACTTTGCTTCCTCTTCCCCTCCCGTATCGAGGGTTTCGGAATTCCGGCCGTCGAGGCCATGACGCTCGGCTGTCCCCTCATTGCTTCGACTTCCCCCTCTCTTCCGGAGGTTTGTGGGGATGCCGCCCTTTACGCCGATCCCAATGATCGCGAGTCTTGGATCTCTGCTATTCGCCGCATCTACAGAGACGACTCGCTGCGACAGCACCTGGTGGAGAAGGGCGTCGCGCGGGCGAAAACCTTCTCCTGGCGCAGAATTGCCGAGCTATATCTGCGCCTGATGGCGGATATCGACGCCCGCCAGGGGCTTCCCACTGCAAGTGACTCAATCGGGAGCTAAGGACAAAGACAGTCTCCTGGTCGGTGCTCGGCCAGAAGGCTCGCGCCTTTCGGGTTTCTCGTCCCGCCGTTACAGCGCCGCGCGTCTTTTCAGTCGCGTAAAGGTTGCCGTAACTCTTTGAACCTGCGCCTTGAGCTTTGCGAAAATCGGTTCCGATTTTTCGGGCGAAGCGTCGCTAGCCACCAGATGAAAGTTTCACCGGCGCCATGCCAGGAGCTGAGTAGCCTTTCTCCTTGTCATCGATGACCAGAACCCAGTCATTCTCCCGCTGCGGCTCGCCGGGCGGATCGAATGTCCGGGTGCCGGCGTTCGGGAATTCGCCAATGAGCGTAGCCGTCCCCTTCCTCGGATCGAACCACCACGCCACTACAGTGCTTCCGCTGATCTTTCCCAGATTGACGCTGAAGGTCCTGCCCGTCGCCGCATAGATGAAGGCGAAGTCGTCCCCCCGGGTTGCGCGGATGTGATCCGCGCCCGAGAGGGCGTCCTGCACGAGGGACTGGTCGGGGATCCGACTGAGCATAGGACGGGAGAGCATGAGGCTGCGCACATGCTTCATGTCCCAGGCCCCCGGTAAGTCCATGGCATCGTACCAGTAGTAGCGAAGAGGACCTGAGGGATTGCGGCCGGGCTCATACATCTGCCACACGCCACGGTTGCCGTAGGTATGACCATGGCCACCGGCAAACAGACCCCAATAGGCAGCCTGCCGGTTATCGTAGTCGTTGAACCAGCCGTTCTTCGGATCATAGCCGACCGAGTGATCCTCGTAGCGGTTTTCTGCATCCATGGTCGGCTTCGGCGGTAGCCGGTGATAGTCCGCCGTGATCTGCTGGTAGTTGGCGATATCGCGGAACCCGTGGCCGGACTGGAGCATGTTGAAGTCGAGCCACGGGTCGTCATGGAACCAGTTCGAAGAGCTGGTGCTGCCGCGGGCGTGAAACGTCATGAGATGGGTACGGGCTTCCGCCTCCTTTATGCCCGCGGCCATCTCACGGAACGTGTCTGCTTCGATGTGGTGATGGGGCTCGCCTCCCAGGGCTGCCCGGACTTGCCTCTTGATGCTGGCCGCCACCTCGCGGACAGACATCTCCTGCCGATCGATGCTGGTGTCGCCGCCGAGCACCCAAATGATGTTTCGCCGCCCGCCATAACGCTCTCCGAGAAAGCGCCCATAGGCGCGGGCGTTCGACTTATTCACGAGCCCGGCCCGGTAATGATCCCACCAGGCGGGGATCAGACCGACGTAGATCCCTTTCGATTCGGCCAGGCCCACAAGATGGTCCACGTGGTCCCAGTAATCGTATTGTTCCGGATCACTCGGATCGGAGCCCGGTGTTACGGCGGGGCGGGTGACGTCCTTGTCTGTGAAGGGGAGATCACCATAGGGATTGGGAACGCCGAAGGGGTTCTTATAGTAGATGGAATCCAAAATACCGGTGACAGGGCCGGAGATGACAGTGAAACCCTGCTGACGACGCTTCTCAAGCAGCCGCTCAGCGTCCTCGCGCCTGGCTCGGTGGAAGAAATTCCAGTTTGTGTCGCTCAGATAAAAGAACGGCTTGCCGTCCGCATGGACGAGAAACCGCTTGTTGTCGGAGACCCTGAGGTCGCCATGGGAGAAATCCCACGACGGACCCTCATGAGCTGCCTGTTGTGCAGCCGCGCTCATCGTCAGCAGCAAGGCAGAACAGAACACTGCGACGTTTGCTCTTATCCACATACTTTCGCTACTCCGAGATCAACACCCTAGCTCATGCCGGCGGGTCGAGGTTGGTGAAGGGACTGGCACAGGCCGAGCCCGGCTGCGGGCTCGCGTAGACGATCGGCTGGGCTTTGGGGTCCTTGACCAGAAAGAAGTTCGAGTTGATGAGGAAATGCGTCAGCATGTAACGTGCCGGGGGCTGGAACCGGTCATGGACCGCCGCCATGGTGCCGCCGCCGAAGCCGATGTTGAAGAACCACGGCTTCTCATCCTTGTTGCGAACGTACGAATGCTCGCAATCGAAGTCGCTGTTCCGGCGGTTCTCGAGCTGCCAGCCGTGGTCATGGTAGGAGTCCATTCCAGCACAGCACGCGATGGCCTGGAAAACGCTTCAGGTAGCCGTGCAGGAAAAACATCGAGCCGAAGCCGGTCCCCCCTATAACCAGATCATAGCCATCATTGATGGCATCGGGTTCAATCAGTGGCATCTCGGCCTCGCTTCGGCGATCTCAGCGGAACCGAGGCCGCGAGCGGCGTCGTTGGATGCTCAGATGGCTTCATCAGAGGTCCCCTCACTAACGTGCGGCCGGCGCTCAATGGCATGCTGACGAGATTACGCTGCACTCACCAGTTGCCTTTTTAGGCAGCCTGCTCAGCCATAAGAATCATCAAGTGCAACTGTCGGTCCCGCATGCGGCCGGAGATGTATGACATACCCCGTTTGGCGGCGGTTACGTCCCGGCGAACAAGCGGAAGGTTCCGGTCTGCTTCGGATCAGTGACGGTCGAGCCAGCGATGAAAGGCGTACTTAAGCCGCGGCTTGCACGGGCGGCCGCGGCCAGCTGATTTGGACGTCAGTGCCAATTCGCTGCGTTGGGAAACGACGCGTTATCCGGGTAGACGGTGATGCAGCCATACTCCGAAGTGCGAAGTTCCCGCCTGCTATCGTCGTTGCTAGTCTTGGAACGTCGCATCTCTGGTCAAGACCATGGACAACTCGATAGGCAATGAGCGCATGGAGACTCTGCGAACCGGGTCGGTCGCACCTTTGTTGATCGACAATTCGCTATCGATATTGAACAGGACCGGGGCTTACTACATCGCCAAGGATCTTTGCCAAGAGTTTGTTCCGGAATACGCGCGGGTCCGATATTGGCGGCTGCGCTCAAGACCTCCCGAGGGACTGATCCGGAAGATCGTCGCCCGGATGATGATGCTCGAAATCAACTGGCTGAAGGACAGCGAGTTTTGTCTCATCGACAACCGAGATGGCGATCGCAGCATCAGAGTCTTCTTTGATCCGCTCTACGTCATGAGATCGGTTTTGACAGAAAGTGACATCGTCCTCTGCCACGATGTCGGCCCGTTGACACATAGCAAGCTCTATGACTCCAGTACCGCCGAGAATTATCGCATCGCTTACGAGAAAATTCGCCGGCAGCGGCCGGGCGTCGTGTTTGTCAGCGAATGGTCGAAGCGCAACTTTACCTCGCTTTACGGATCGGATTTCCGCTTTTTGAAAACGATACCCCTCTATGTCCGTACCGAACTGTTCGACGGGCCAATGGAGGCTATTTCCGGTGTCGACGGCCCGTTCTTCCTCACGGTTGGGGCGTTCGAAACCCGCAAGAACCAGATGGCCGCACTCAAGGCTTATCGAGACGGCGGATTCCATGCGCTGGGAGTAAAGTATGTCCTGTGTGGACCGCGAGGCGACGGCCACAAGCAGATTATCGAGTTCGCGAGAACAATACCTGGCGTTGTGGTGCTCGGATATGTGCCGGACAGTCGGCTGCGCTGGCTCTACGCGCATGCCGAAGCTTTCCTCCTGCCTAGCCTCCTTGAGGGATTCGGGATGCCCGCCCTGGAGGCTGCGTATATGGGGCTGTTGCCGATCATATCCGAGCAAAGCGCGTTGGTCGAAGCAGTGAGCGGCGTCTGCGTGGAAGTGCCGCCAGAAGATCCGCAGGCGATCAGCCGCGCACTGCGCTCCGCCCTGTTCCGGAGTTCGCAAGAGAAAGAGAATACCGGCAGTCTGCTGCGCGAGCTGGCGTCGCGCGCAACGAAGCAGCGGTTTCTGAGCCAGTGGAAGGATTTGCTGCTGAGGCCTTCGGAAGCGCCCGTGCGCTCCCCACATCCAGGCCCCTTGAGGCTATCACGGGCGTAGAAAATATCATTAGTCGGCGCCCCCGGCGCCGCCCGCCTTATCAAACGCGCCAATGTCCGCTGTTCACTTTGAATTGCTGCATGTCTTTGTCCTTGAACCCAGGTCTATTCAAGGAGTTATGCAGTAAGTTCGCGGCCGCTCGTCGATCCTCAGGCCGGCCTTTTTTGTGGAGACCCTTCTCGAGGAAACCGAGCGCCTTGACGGTCGAGATTTCCGCGGCTGGCGCAGCCACCGTCGGCGGCCGCAACTTGGCCAATGGGGTTGGCTCAACTGCGGGAACGGGCGTAATGCTCGCGAATGGCATTGACTATCTCGGCAGCGCTGGTGCAACTACGCAGCCCCTGCTGCCTGCCCGCCTTCTGTAGCGTGGTCACCGCATCCTTCAGCAGGCCCCTGATTTCCTTTGCAGACAGGAGTTCGGCTGCTTCCAGCTCGAGCAACAGAGATTCCGTGATGTGCAAAGCAGCAAGCGCGATCGCCTTCGGCTTGGCCTTCAGGACTTTGGGACGCCGTTGCGCCGTTTGTCCGTTGGTGGATTTTTTCCTCGCCATCGCCAAGCATCGCTGAGCCACAGTCGCGGCCATTGCCCCTGTGACGTCATGCAGCCCGTCGCGGGGCGCATGAGGTCGCAGTGGCGTCGGCTGCGCTGCAGTCGCGGTCCGGGGTCGACGTCACACTAGGCCTAAGCCTTGTTCAGCTCGCCTCAGAACCACGGGAGTTTGAATACGAAATTGAGTTGGAACCTGCGGAACGCTGCGTCGTTTCCGTCACTGCAACAGCCCCTCGCCAACAACATTAGCCCATTTCGGTCGAGACTCCCAAGGGGGGCGGGATACTGAATTCGCATTAGCTCTGATTGGCAATCTTCCGTGGTGTCCTACGCGATGTATTATGCAAACGTAGAGAAAGGGGGTGCCTCGCAAATGACGTTTGCGTCTCACGCATTTCCCCGGGTGTTGGAAACGTCAATATTCCGGATCGGGCTCGACGACAGTGACAAGGCCCATCTCGGTTCTCTTGGCTTCATCCTGAGGCGTTACCCCCCGCATGCCGTGATCAGCCGGCAGGGAGACGGGGAGGATCGCATCTTCGTCATTCATTCCGGTTGGAGCTGCATCTCCACCGATTTGGCCGACGGAGAGCGGCAGATCCTGGATTTTCCGCAAAAAGGCGAGTTTGTCGCCTCGCGAGCGTTTGAGGGCGAAGCTCCGGAATCATTTACTGCTCAGACCGAACTCATGGTCTTCGAGGCGCCGGCCAAGGCGTTTGTCGCAGGTCTCGCCCATTCTCCGAGCCTTGCCGGGGTGCTGCTTGGCGCCGTCGCGCGGCAAAGGGCCATACTGGTTCAGCATCTGACGAATCTTGGCCGGAGAAGCGCATTGATCCGCACCGCACATTTGCTCCTTGAACTGGGAGTACGCCTCGAAAAGGCCAATGCAGCGAAAAAATATGGGTTCGAATGTCCCCTGACTCAATATGATCTGGCAGACGCCCTGGGCTTGACTGCTATCCACGTCAATCGAATGCTGCGCGAGCTGCGGGAGCGGGGATACCTGGAGTTTCGGCATGGCTCCGTGCATTTCCTGAACAGGGAGGGTCTCGAGCATTTCGCAGAGTTCGATGCGGGATATCTCCGTTTGCCTGGCGAGACATGATCCAAGGCGTATAAGAGTATATTTGGGCTAAGCCCAAAGCATTAATGCCTCCCGTACTCGGGATAAAAAATAGCACCTTTTGTCGCCCGAGCTAATAAATAGCATTATTCAAATTTATAATCGTTGATAGAGCACCAAAAATTCATCGGTTCTTAACTTAGATTAATGGCGGCCGGTCCGGCAGGCTATACTCTTGGACCTATAGTCGCGACCGGCGTCTTTGCGGGCGTTGATCGCAAAAGTTGTGTTCTCATGGTGTGTGACGTGAGCACGGAGTTCAGTCGCGTACCCCTGTTTTGATTTTGCGCCCGAATATTGCTGTGGCGGGGAGTGTGTATCATGCATTCAGTGGCCCGATCTCACAATGATACCGCACTTACATATGATCCTCTGAACAGCCTTTCCGAGAAGGCCATCAGCGACATACGTCCGGGAGCAGACTCGGCTCTGCTCCTTTTGGACAATCGAACGCTCGACAGGGAATGTTTGGCCCAATGCCTCGTCTCGCACGGGATAGGCATGGAGGTTTTGGCATTCGGTTCGATCGAAGAATGGCGGCGGGACGAGGATTTCCACCCACGCATGGCCGCAGTCCTCGTAAACATTGGTGGCCGGAAAGCCACCGAGCAATGCATCGCCGCCGAAATAACGACGCTGGTGACGGAGTTTCGGCCGACCCCTGTCGTGGTTCTGTCCGACAATGATGAGCTGGCGCAAATCTTCAAGGCTTTGGAGTGTGGGGCGAGGGGATATATCCCCTCTTCCACCGGCTTCGACGTGTGCGTGGAGGCTATCAACCTGGCGCGTGCCGGGGGCATATTCGTTCCTGCGAGCAGTGTTCTCGCAACACGTCGGGTCACCGAGCCCGGCAGAGAGGCTGCCCGTCCCATGGCAGGCATGTTCACGGAGCGCCAGGAACAGGTCATTCAAGCGCTCAGGCGCGGCAAGGCAAACAAGATTATCGCCTATGAGCTCAATCTTCGCGAGAGCACCGTAAAGGTCCATATCCGGAATATCATGAAAAAGTTGAAAGCCACCAACAGGACCGAGGTGGCCTACAAGCTCAGCGAGATGTTTCCTGTCGAGATCGGAGCACTGGATTAGCCAGAACTGCCGCAATCGCGGCTTGTCGATCGTTCCAGCAACCAGCAGTGCGCGAGGTAATGCAGGTGAATTTTGCTCGTATCGAACCAGGATTGGCTTTTGCGCCGGTCAAAGAGACGAAGTCCGACAGGTTTGCGATCGAGACCAGCGCGCTGATCAGCGTGACTGGGTTTCGGGAGTATGACGCGCGGTGGTGGTTCGGCCGGCCGGATGGCGGTAAGGCGCCGGAATTGAACCTGATGGGCGTGCAAGCCTTGGGAATGGGCCTGGGCACTTTCATCCGCCGGTCCGGCATTGGGCCGGAGATCGTCACCGGCCATGACTTCCGCGCCTATTCGCTTGGCATCAAGCTGGCATTGATCTGCGGACTGATGGCCGCAGGCGCACGGGTCAAGGACATCGGCCTGGCGCTTTCGCCGATGGCATACTTTGCGCAATTCGCTCTTGACGTGCCCTCGGTTGCCATGGTGACGGCCTCGCACAATGAGAACGGCTGGACCGGCGTGAAGATGGGCATGGCTCGGCCGGTGACCTTCGGTCCGGCCGAAATGGCTGAACTGCGAAGGATTGTGCTCGAAGGCGATTTCGACCTGACCGGTGGCGGGGCCTATGACTTCGTCCCCGATTTCCGCGAACGCTACATCGACGATCTCACCCTCGGCCGACGTATCGGCCGTAAGCTCAAGGTGGTGGCGGCCTGCGGTAACGGCACGGCAGGCGCATTCGCGCCCGAAGTCCTTGAGCGGATAGGCTGCGAGGTTGTTCCGCTCGACTGCGAGCTCGACTATTCCTTCCCTCGCTACAATCCGAATCCCGAGGATTTGGAGATGCTCCATGCCATCCGCGACAAAGTGCTGGAAAGCGGCGCCGATGTCGGACTGGGTTTCGACGGCGACGGCGACCGTTGTGGTGTGGTCGACAACGAGGGCAGGGAGATTTTCGCCGACAAGGTCGGCGTGATGCTGGCGCGGGATTTCTCCGCCTTGCATCCGGGTTCCGAGTTCGTGGTCGATGTCAAGTCAACCGGACTGTTTGCGACCGATCCGGTGCTGCAGGCCAATGGCGCCCGCACGGACTATTGGAAGACCGGCCATTCCTACATCAAGCGAAGGGTTGCTGAGCTCGGTGCCATTGCCGGTTTTGAGAAATCGGGGCACTTCTTCTTCAATCCGCCGCTCGGGCGCGGGTATGACGATGGGCTGATCACTGCGATCGCCATCTGCGAAATGCTCGACCGCAATCCCGACAGAAGCATGGCGGAGCTGTACAGGGCGCTGCCTATGACCTGGGGCTCGCCGACCATGTCGCCGCATTGCGGCGATGAGGTGAAGTATGCGGTGGTCGAGCGCGTCGTGGAGCGGTTCCGAACGATGCAGCGGGACGGGTTGCCGGTCGCGGGCCAGAAAATCACCGACCTCGTCACCGTCAACGGCGTGCGTGTGGTGACCGAGGATGGCACCTGGGGACTCGTGCGGGCCTCCTCGAACAAGCCTGAACTGGTGGTGGTGGTGGAGAGCCCGGTTTCGGAAGAGCGGCAGCGTGCCATGTTCGAGGCGGTCGATCATGTCCTCCGGGAGAATGCAGAGGTCGGCCCCTATAACCAGACGTTCTAGAGGGCATTGCAGTCAAATGGAATCCACCTGACGTCGCGAAATGCGACCCAAGAAAAAAAAGGTGGAGCGGCGGAGACAGGTGCGTGAGACCGAGATCTCCATCCGCAAAGCGGTATGCACAAGGGCAAGAGCGGAGAACGAAAGAATGGCGGAACGGATCTCCTGCTTCGTGATGAGCGGTGGCGTGGGATCGCGGCTTTGGCCGCTGTCGCGCGAGGATAATCCCAAACAATTCCATGACCTTGCCGGCCACGGCTCGATGCTGGCCGGCACTGTGCGGCGACTGAAAGCCAGGCCGGCCGGGGAAGCGCCGATCCATCTCATTGCATCCGAACGCCATGCCGAGCGCGTGCGGGCCGATATGACCGGCATCGACCTGGCGGGCGGTCGCGCCATCTTCGAGCCCGCGGCTCGCAATACCGCCGCCGCGGTGGCAGTGGCAGCCCTCGAGACGATTGCGACCTACGGCGACGGGCTCGTGCTAGTCGTTCCTTCGGATCACGAGATTTCCACCGACAAGCAGTTCTGGGAAACAGTGGAAAAAGGCATCCCGGCCGCCCGGGCCGGCAAGCTAGTCGTCTTCGGCATACCTCCGGCCCATCCGGAGACCGGCTATGGTTATATTGAGGCGACAGGGGAGGGCGACGTCCGCGACGTCGCGCGCTTTGTCGAAAAGCCCGACCTGGAGACGGCAAGGACCTATCTCGCGGCCGGGACCTTCTTTTGGAACGCGGGCATATTCCTGTTCCGCGCCGGCGTCATGCGCGAGGCGTTCCGCAGATATCAGCCCACCATATGGGAAAGGGCAGAGAGGGCCTTCGTGGCGGCGGTGAGCAATGTTTCGGGCACTTATCTGCCGCACGGCCTCTATTCGGCTATCCCTTCTGTTTCGATCGATTATGCCATCATGGAGCATGCCAGCGGCATTGCCATGGTGCCTGCGAGCTTCCGTTGGAGCGATCTGGGCTCCTGGCAGTCTTTGCTCGACATCAGTTCGACCGACGTCAACGGCAATGTAGCGGTCGGCGACGTCGTGGCCATTGACTGCGAGCATTCCTACCTCCGCAGCCAGGGCAGACTGCTCTCCGTGATCGGGCTCAAGGACGTCGCGATCGTCGCGACGGCCGACGCGACGTTCGTGGCGCCCGTGGCGAAAAGCCAGGAGGTCAAGCGCATCGTCGAACAATTGGAAAAGAGTGGGAGGCTTGAGACCAAGTTCACGCCGGCCTACGACCGGGTGCTGCTGCCCGGTGCCTGGCGGCAACGCGTCGCTCATTGGCTCTTTGAGGAGACGCTCCCGTTATGGTCGACTGCCGGCGTCGACGAGCGGCACGGCGGTTTCCACGAGGCTCTGAGCTTCGAGGCCGTGCCAATCATGAAGCCGAAACGCATGCGCACCATGGCGCGGCAGGTCTACGCCTTTTCCGTGGCCAAGCTGCGCGGCTGGAACGGCGATGCAGACCGGCTCATCGCGCATGGTATCGAATTCATGCAAAAAGGCCGCACGAAACGGGGCGGCTGGGCGCGGGTGCAGCACGTCGACGGCACGATCGCGGACGGCTGCGAGGATGCCTACGATCATGCCTGCGTGCTGCTGGCGCTCGCCCAAGCACACCAGGCCGGCAACCCGGACGCTTTGCGGCTCGGCGAGGAGACCTTCGCCTTCCTCGACGCGCACCTCGAGGACGAGCGTCTGACCGGATTCCTGGAGACCTCCGAGGGCACCGAACTACGCCGCACCAACCCGCACATGCACCTGCTAGAGGCTTTCCTGGCTTGGCATGCGGCCACTGGCGAACGCGCGTATTTGCGCCGCGCCGCCAGCATCATCGAGTTGTTCCGCAGTCATTTCTTCGACGCGGAAAGCTGGACGCTCGGCGAGTATTTCGACAATGCCTGGAAACCGGCTTCCGGAGAAAAGGGCGAGTGGACGGAACCCGGTCATCACTTCGAATGGGCCTCGCTGCTGGTCGAGTTCGCCGCAAAGAGCAGGCAGACGGATCTGATTGCCTTTGCCCGCAAGCTCTATGCCTCTGCGATCGCCAACGGGCTAAACCGCTCGACCGGACTGGCCTATGGTGCCGTGTCGCGCTCCGCCCTCCCGCTCGATCTCATCTCGCGCAGTTGGCCGCAGGCCGAGGCGGTCAAGGCCGCGATCGCGCTTGAAGGCACGGGCGGGCCGGATCTCAAACCGGAGATCGAGGCGCGAGTGGGACACCTGTTCCGTTGGCATGTGGACCCGGCTCCGCTCGGCATGTGGATCGACCGCATCGACGAAAAAGGCCGCGTCGTCGCCAGCGAAGTGCCGGCTTCCATCTTCTACCATCTTGTTACCGCGCTCATGCAGTATCTCGACAAGACAGAAGGGGCGGCAGTCGTCTACCAGTTACCGGCGGCCCCCGACCGCGCTTCTGCCGTCAAGTCTTCAGATTTCAAGGCAACCGCATGAAGTGGCAGGCCAATGTACGCGAGATGGTGCTGTGGTGCACCCGCCGCGATGCGCAGCTCATGTCGCTGCGCCAGCTGGCGCACTTCTTGGGCGACCAAGGCAAAGCCCGTGCCGCCGCGCGCGCCGTTCTCAACCGGCATTCGGGCCGTGCTGCTGCGGAGGCAGCTCGTCCGGCCTGATCACTGGTGTCTTGCCGACATCAGGGGCCGGTTCCACCAGGTCGGGGTCACCGGCTCTAGGCGGCTTCAGGACGCCGTTGCATTCCTCGAGCTTTTGCGCAAGCGCCTGAGGGTCGATACCCGGCTCTGCCCGGCAGCGTTCTGCCGGGGTGGCAGTATCGGCGCCTTGGGAGAGTGCTGCCGCTGGAACTAGTACGGAGATTGCCAGCAGCGAGGTCGCGGCAAAAATTCCTACTCTCATCTCACGCTCCTTGGCTCCAGGTGGCCTCAAGGTCGCCTGAGTGTCTTCGTGTTAAGGTAACCAACACGGAACCGTTCTGTTCCTTCCCTCCAAGGCCCTCGGTCGACGATCGGAACCTATTGCCATTAAGCTCGTTAGCGCTTGAGAATGGGAGTGGACAATGCCGCGCCAAGGAAAAACGCACGAGCCAAACCTCACCCGGACGACCGGCAGCGAGACGAGCCATGAGCGCCGGAAGGCACGTCCGGAAACGGGGGATCTGACCGACCCGAAAGAGGTATGGAAGGATTCCGAGACGACCCCGCAGCCAAAGCCGCAACGCAGGTCGGACATAGCCGGAAAACGCGTTGCAGACGCGGGAGACCTGAAAGCCGGCGAGCCTTCGCCCTACGATATCGAGGTGCAAGCGGATCGCGTCGCCGAGCAGACGAAGCGTGATCGCCCCACGACCAAGCGGAAGCGCTAGGGGGTAGTGGTGCGCCGTCGTCCGCATCCCGTTTCTGACTGGTTGGAAGCGCCCGCTTAAGATGTCGCCGAGGGCCCGACCAGTCACCGCGATAGAAGCGCCACGTACAACAGCGAGGAGCGATGAAAATGCTTTGGAGCGCATCCGACATCATGGGCTGTGGCATCGACGCGACCGACGGCTCGATCGGCAATGTGGGTGATCTGCTTTTCGATGATCAGAGCTGGACCGTTCGATGGTTGGCGGTGAAGACGGGTGTGGTGTTCACTGGACGTGAGGTGCTGTTGCCGCCGGCGGCTATTCTATCAGCAGATTCCATCGGGCGTCTGATCTCGGTCAACGTGACGAAGCAGCAGGTCAGGGACAGCCCGGAGATCGACTTCGATGCACCCGTCTCCCGTCAGCATGAAAGCAGCATCTACGACCATTATGGTTGGGACCCGTATTGGGGACCGCATACCTATTTCGCGCTGGGCAGAGCTCCCGTCGTGCCCACACCGCCCCCCGAATCTGAGGCGGGGCCCGAACGGGTCGCCTCCGAAGCACGAGATGAAGGCGATCCCCATCTCCGTTCCGCTAAGGAAGTGACCGGCTATTACGTGCACGCCACGAATGGCGACATCGGTCATCTGGAAGACCTGGTCGTCGACACCGATGCATGGGCGATCCGCTACATCGCCGTCGACACTGTGAATTGGTGGCCGGGCAAGACGGTGTTGATTTCGCCGACCGCGCTGACGGCCGTGAGTTCGTCGACGCGGACCGTTAACGTCGATCTGACGCGAGAGCGAATCCGCGGTGCCCCGGAATATCTTCCCGGCAAATCGATCGACCGGATCTGGGAAACGCAGTATCACGACTACTACGGCTATTCTCATTACTGGTCATAACGCCCCCTTCACCCGGCGCATTTCTGCGAGACGCGCAAGGGAAGCTTCGCCGGTGCCGAGGAAAGACTCTGCCGGGCGGTCGATATGGACGTCCACCGTTCTCGGCACCACGGGAAACGCATTGAACGAATAACCCGCCCAAACGGCACAGTGCCCGCCAGATGGCGGGCACCTTCGATGATAAAAGGGGGACTTGTTTGTCGCTCCAGTCTGTGCAGGAGCGACAACTATTTAATTCGGCGGGTGGCTGGTTTGTTCCGTGGCTTGCCCCGATCGGGCGGGAATATTCGAGGCGGCTTTCGTGTCCGGTACCCCCGAGACCGCGGGCAACCGGAGAACCGAAATCTGCTCGGACACAATGTGCCTATATCCGCCCCATCAGCACAAGAATGAGGAGTACCACGACCAGAACTCCCAAGAGACCCGAGGGACCATAGCCCCAGTTTGTCGAGTACGGCCAAGTCGGGACCGCCGCCACCAGAAGTATGATCAGAATGATGAGTAGTATGGTACCCATGTTGCGCTCTCCTTTGAGCAATCATTACTCTCAAACGTTGACACGAATTGCATCTCTAACCCTATAGCAGCGAGGTTTGTTCCCCTGTCGCCTTGCAGGCAATTTCCGCTTGCAACGCAGCCGCCGCGCACCGCCGATCTCGCCGCGATCTCCGGGAGCGGGTGCGTCAGAGCACAATGCCGCCGGCCATGATCGCGAGCACGAGAAATACGAGGAATATCGCCAAGGCTATGTAGAACAGGATTTTGGCGATCCCGGCGGTCGCCGCCGAAATTCCGGAGAAGCCGAGGAGACCGGCGACTAGCGAAATCACAAAGAATATCAGAGCCCACTTCAACATTGTGACACCTGTGATCGGGAGGGATTTGAAGGAACATAGGGTTGTCGCGCGAGGTGGCCAGCACCCCGGGGCCGCGGAGACGGCACGAGCACCCAATTTCGGTGTGAGCGGCGGGTCGCGTGCGGACAGAACTTTCCCTCGCGGACGGTTTTCGGGCCAAACGACGCGGAAAATTTGAGCCGGCCGGTACTCTGGTGCGCAGCAATTCGAAAGATTGGCTCGGAATCCGTTCGAGGGGAACCAATCGGCTGGGACAGCGTTACACGGGCTCTTCACAAGCAGGAGGGAAATCAATGCCAGAGAAAAAGACGCTCGAGACGCTTTTCTATGAAACGCTCAGGGACATCTATTACGCCGAGCGGCAGATTTTGAAGGCGCTACCGAAGATGGCCCGGGCCGCTCAGTCTCCCGATTGCAAGGCGGCGTTTGAAAAGCACAAGGAACAAACCGAGACTCATGTCGAGCGGCTGCAGCAGGTCTTCGACATGATCGGCAAACGGGCCCAAGGCAAGACATGCGAGGCCATTAATGGGCTCATCGCCGAAGCCGACGAGATCGCCGAGGAATTCAAGGGCTCCCCCGCTATCGATGCCGGCCTGATTTCGGCGGCGCAATCGGTCGAGCATTACGAGATCTCGCGTTATGGCACCCTTAAAACCTGGGCATCACAGCTGGGGATGAAGGAAGCTGAATCTCTGCTCGACGCGACCTTGCAGGAAGAGGGAGAGACCGACAAGGCGCTCACCAAGCTTGCCGTCGCGGCCGCGAACCAGAAGGCAAAGGCAGCCTGACCGCGCCATATCGTTGCCGGTGGCCAAACCGGCCTTTTTGGTGGTCACCGGCAAGCCGCATCTTCCTCCCGTGGAACAGGTTTCCTTTTGCGTGGTTCTACGGCGGTGCAGCACATCCGCCACGGATGGCGTGAACAGGAGAGTTTTCGATGAGCGAAGCGACGGCAACAGACGATCATGAAGAAATCAGGCGTTGGGTGGAGGCACGCAAGGGCCGGCCGTCCCGAGTCAAGCAGGCATCATCTGACGGCGGCCTCCTTCGCATCGATTTCGGCGAGGAGGACGAGCGGCTGGAACAGATCTCCTGGGAAGAGTTCTTCCGCATTTTCGACGAGAACAAGTTGCTGTTCCTCCACCAGGACAGGACGGCCGACGGTAGTCTCAGCCGTTTCAACAAATTTATCGATCGCCAATAGCGAGGAACCATCCATGGGCCGCGGTGCTCCGCCCGCCGTGCGGTTGAAGGCTCTCCTCTCCCGATCACGAATACTCGCAGAAGATGGGCATGCCTGACCCCCAAACCAATGCCGAGGCCACCGAACCGCCCGGGGCGCGGAGACTTGACCGCAACATCCGCGCAATCCTGCAACAACGGGAGGACGAGGAGCGGAACAGGAACCTCCAGGATCGAGTTTCGGAGCGTATCACGAACTTCGCGGGTTCGTGGAAATTCATCTTGCTGCACGTCTTTCTGTACGGAATCTGGATCGGGGTGAATCTCGGGCTGCTCCCGATAGTGCCCGTTTTCGATCCGACCTTCGCGACGCTCGCCATGGTCGCCTCGGTGGAGGCGATCTTCATCACCACGTTCATCCTGATCACCCAGAACCGGATGGCCGCGAACGACGCCAAGCGTGCGGATCTGAACCTCCAGGTATCGCTGCTCGCGGAGCAGGAGGCGACACAATTGCTGACGCTCACTTTAGCGATTGCGGAGCGCCTGGACGTGAGGACGGATGTCAATGACGCTATTCACGAACTCGCGACGGAAATCACGCCTGAACAGGTTCTCGATCGGTTGGAAGAGCGGGAGGCCGATCGAAGCGACCATTAACCGACTTCGATCTTAAAAGATTGCAGCGCTTTCAGCCGACAGCCGCCTTCTCGCGCCTGATGCGACGCGCTGCGACCGGGCGGATCACCTCGACAGCCCGCACGCATCGAGCAGGAAAGCCGCTGCGCCGCTCCAGATGACGGCCGGCAGCGACAGCAGGATCAACAACCGTTCAACGCGGACTGAAAAGACGTGATTGTCCCGGTCCGGCGTTTGGTAACGTAGCATATGCGCGAGCCGGCCAGGAAAGAAGAGCGCCAGACATAACAACAATATGGCCCCAAGCGTTACCAGAACCACCAAGGTCCGGATGAGAGCCGAGGGCGCGACGGAGCCGCTTCCGACGACGCAGGTCACCGACTGGACGCCGTAGACGAGGAGGAGATGGCCCGCCCACAGGATCGGCCCCGCCAACAGGAATAGAATTGCGCTGACGGTTGGTGCTTCCTTCGCAGGCTCTTTCATCGCGTACCTACCCAATCAGCCGCGGAAAGCCGTGCACGAGCGCGAGCCCGAGCAGCGACTGGGCGACGGCGTAGTGATATAGCAGCATGTAGTTGTCGAAGGTCACGCGCCGCGCGCCGTCAAGCTTGCCGGTGAGATAGCGCGCCAGAGTGAAGAGCCCAAGGATCGTGAGCGCGAAGGCAAGCTGAGCGAAGAGCACCGCGCCGAGATAGACCATGGCGCCATAGGCGTTGTCCCCGGGACGCAAGCCTGTCATCAGATGACCTGAGAGTTCGAGTGCAAGCGCGCCGATCAGCAACGCAAGCGACAGCAGGAGAGCCGCCGCCATTGCAACTGGTGATGCAGCGAGCTTTTCAAGTCTGCGGCTGATGAGCCAGATAGTGGACGAACCGGCGAGCATCAATGCTGCGGCAGAAACCGGCCAGAGCCCGGGCGGTGGAGCCGGAGATCCGGTCGGAGCCCAGACCTCGGGCGAGACGAGCCAGAGAAACAGATAGGAGAAGACGTAGGCGAAATAGAGGGAAGCTGCCACGATCATCAGCACCACCATCGCCCACCACGAATGCGACGTAGGACCGGTCATGTAGGTCGGCAGGCGAATTCCTCTGGCGATATCGATCGTGCCTTTCGAGGGGCCGGGATCGAGCCCCCATGCCCACACGAGAACGAAGGCGATCGCAAGGGCGCCGCAGATGATGGCGATTGTCACCATCTTGACAGTCAGCAGCAGGAAACATGCGGCGGTGAAAACAGCCGCGAGGAAGGGCGGCCAGCCAGGGCCCGGCATCTGAATGACGTATTGCGGTTGGGCATGGATCGGCGATGTGACGATGGTCTCCCGCCCGCCGGTCGGGGCATTGGGCAGGTAATGGTGCCCGTCGCGCACCTCCTGCGGCAGACTCGGTCTGTCCCAGAGAGGCTCTCGCCCCGTGATGTGCGGTATGCTGCGTGTAGAATAGACGTCGTTCGGCAGCCATTCCAACGTCCCGGCACCCCATGGGTTCTCGATTTCCGCGTTTCCGAAACGAAACTTCGCGATGAGGTCGATCAGGAAAATGAGAATCCCGGCGGCCAGGACGTAGGTGCCAACGGTGGAGATGGCGTTCAGCATATTCCAGCCGATGTCTTCCGGATAGGTCCACACGCGTCGGGGCATGCCCTTGAGCCCCGTTAGGTGCATCGGCAGGAAGGTGATGTTGAAGCCAATGAACATCAGCCAGAACACCCAGCGACCCAGCCGCTCCGAAAGCGGCCGGCGGCTGAACAGCGGTATCCAGTAGTAGTACGCCGCAAAAAGCGGGAAGACGAAGCCACCGATCAGCACATAGTGAAAATGGGCGACGACGAAGTAGGTGTCGTGTACCTGATAGTCGAACGGGACCATCGCCACCATCACACCGGTAAGCCCCCCGACAGTGAAGATGAACAGGAAACCCAGGACAAACAGCGACGCGGTCGTCATGCGAAACCGCTGCCGCCCGGCGGCGATGGTGGCTATCCAGGCGAAGACCTGGATGCCTGACGGGACGGCTACCGCCATGCTGGCTGCGGAGAAGAAGGCAAGACTCATTGCCGGTATGCCGGTAGTGAACATATGGTGCACCCACAGGCCGAAGCTGAAGAAGCCGGTGCCGATCAGCGCCACGACGATCAGGTGGTAGCCGACGAGGGGCGTGCGGGCCATGGTCGGCACGATCATCGAGACGAGGCCTGCCGCCGGAAGGAAGATGATGTAGACCTCCGGGTGTCCGAAAAACCAGAAGAGGTGCTGCCACAGCAGAGGATCGCCGCCGCGCGCGGCGCTGAAGAATGGCCAGCCGAACGCCCGCTCGATCTCGAGCATCATCGTTGCCAGGATCACCGCGGGAAAGGCGAACATGATCATGCTGGCGAAGATCAGCATGGTCCAGGCGAAGATCGGCATCTTTGCGAGCGACATGCCCGGAGGTCGGGTTCTCAGCGTGCCGACGACGATCTCGATCGCACCGGCAATGGCCGAGATCTCGATGAAGCCGATCCCGAGCAGCCAGAAATCGGCGTTGTCGCCGGGTGAATATTCCGTGAGCGTCAGCGGCGGGTACATGAACCAGCCGCCTTTCGGGGCGAGGTCGTAAAAGATCGTCGAAAAGAACACCAGGCCGCCGACGACATAGGCCCAGATCGCGAATGCGCTAAGGCGAGGGAAGGGCAGGTCACGGGCGGCAAGCATCTGCGGCAGCAGCATGACGCCGAGCGCCTCCACCGCCGGCACGGCGAACAGGAACATCATGGTGGTGCCGTGGACGGTGAACATCTGATTGTAGAGGTCTTGGCCGATGAGGCGGTTGTCGCCCACGGCCAGCTGCGTGCGCATCAGCATCGCCAGAACGCCGGCCATCAGGAAGAAGAGAAATGCGACGCCGATATAGAGCAGGCCGATCACGGTATTGTTGACAGCGGTCAACAGCCGCCAGCCGCGCGGCGTCGCCCAGATGCGCTCGAGTTCACGGACTTCTCCTTCGGGACGGGGGGCCGGGTTGGGCAGTTCCATTATCCACCTCCACCGGAAACGTCGCGCAGGAAATAGAGCACGATCAGGCCGGAGAGATAAACGCTCAGGACCGCAAAGGAGTCGTACCCCATCTTGAATATTGTGCGATCCCGCCTCTCCACCAGGCCAATGAAGAATATTGCCGTGACGGTGATCGCGATCAGCGCGGCAAAGGTCTCGAAGCGCCCGGCACTGTTCATCACGGCATCGGCGCCTCCCGTTAGATCGATGAGGAAGAGAAACGATGTGTCGATGAGGTTCGTACCGAAAATGTCCGACATTGCCATGGTGTAGAGGCCGGCCCGGGTGGCGCTGAAAACCGTGCTCACCTCCGGGAGCGAGGTTGCGATCGCCACCAGCACCGCGCCGACGAAGCTCTGGCCGAGTCCGGTGGCTTCGGCAATCGCTTCTCCGCTGCGCGAAAGCATGTAGCCTGCAAAGAGGATGATGGCACCGGTGCTTGCAGCGCCCCAGCCCGCCGCCTTGAGGGATTGCCCGCCGCTCACCTTTGCTTGCTGCCGCGCCCGCCTTTCTTCGTTCTCGCGTGTCACATCCTCGTCGTTGGCGATCCAGGGCCTGTCGCGTTGCGCGCGCGACAGCACCCAGAGGCCAAATCCGGTCACGGCTGCGAGAAGCCACATCCACAGCCCGGCGAACAGAACCGGTGTGTCGCCCACGACGATGGAAGCGGCGACGATCGACAGGAGAAGGATCTTGAACCCGCCCTGAAGCATGACGATCGGGTCCGGGATGACGGAGGTTAGCGCCTGGCGACCGATCACCATGTCTGCCAGCGCAAGGATCGCCACCTGCATGGCGATGCCGCCGAGCATGCTGTTGACTGCGAGGCTGGCGTCACCACTCAGCGACGAGCTCACCGCTACCGCCAGCTCCGGCAGGGAAGTCACGCCGCCAAGAAGCACGACGCCGATGAAGGCCTGCCCGAGCCCTGTCTTCTCGCTGATGACATTGGCATAACGCGCGATTCTGACACCGGCCATCCAGACCGCCATCGCTGCTCCGGCGAATATGGGAATGTTCAGCCACAGTCCGAGACCGGCGAAATCGAGCATCGGTAGTCACCTCAACTGGTCGAGATAAGCGGCAAGCTGCCGCAATTCGCCATCCGTGAAGATTTCATAAGGCGGCATGAGATTTTCCGGCTTCACGTGCTGCCCGTCGCGGATCCAGCGGACGAAGGCGTCCGGATCGTTCTCGAGCGTGGCGGCGGCAAGCGAATGCCGGCTGCCGACATGCGTCAGGTCAGGTCCGATGGTGCCTTGGGCCTCCGTTCCGCGCACCCTGTGGCATGCAACGCAGCCGGATGAGAGGAAGAGCGCCTGGCCCGCCACCTGGTCCTCGCCAGACGGGTTTCGGGCGTCGCCGGCCTCCCGATCGAGCCAGGCTGTAAACTGATCCTCCGGCATCGCGATCGCGAAAAAGGACATGAAGGCATGCGGCCCGCCGCAATACTCTGCACATTGGCCCCGGCTGATCCCCGCCTCGGCTACCTGAAGGGTAAGACGGTTGGTGCGGCCGGGGATCATGTCGAGCTTGCCGGCAAGGCGCGGGATCCAGAAGCTATGGATCACGTCGGCGGATGTCAGTTCGACCTGTACTGGCCGCCCGACAGGCAAACGGATCTCGTTGGCGCTCTCGACGCGTCGGCCGGTTTCGTCGACATAGGTCACCCGCCACCACCAGCGTTCGCCGACCACCTCGATGCGCAATTGCCCGTCTGCTCGGGCGGCGGCCGGAGACCCTGGGCCCATCAGGTAAAATCCGTAGCCAAGCAGGAGGGTGAGGGCAACGATCGGGAAAACAACACCGCCTCCGATCACCAACCGCTCGTTGGCAAGGCGTGCGCGCCAGCGCCCGCCGCCGCGCAGCGCGGCGGCCGTGATCAGGCCGACCGCCAAGAAAACGGTGGTGGAGAACACGATCAGCAGCCAGGTGAGGGTATCGATGCGTTCGGCTTCGGTGCCAGAAGGATCGAGTGCTGACTGGACGCCGCTGCAGCCCTGCAGCGCGAGGAGGAGGAGGAATGCTGCGACCGACCTCGCTAAGCTCATCGGCTCGACTCCGCGACCGGGGCCTGAGGCACGTCGCCAGCTGGCAGTGAGGCGAAGTAGGCGGCGACGTCTTCAATCTGCTGCTGGTCGAGCGCAGTGGCAACGACCGCCATGATCCTTCCATAGCCAGTCCCTCGCCGTCCTCCGCGATGCCAGAGTTGCAATTGGCCTACGATGTAGGCGGCGTTCTGACCGGCGAGTACCGGGAAATCCGGCGACTGCCGCCCGGAGTGACAGTTCATGCAAGCGGGCACCTGCTCTCGCGGTATGCCGCGGGTGGCGATGGCTTGCCCACGGCCCAGCTGTTCCGGATCGCGGGAGATGGAAGTCTCGACTGCAGGAGGCCGCAGTCGGGCATAGTGGGCCGCCAGTTCTCGCCTCTCACGTTCGCTCAGCAGGTCTGCGACTGGCTCCATCGCGCCGCTCGCGCGGGTCCGTCCAGCATATTCCCTGAGGCTGCGCAGGAGGTAGGCCTCGGGCAGCCCCGCAAGCCGGGGGATGCGGTCGCCATTGGTGCCAGTGCCTTCGCTTTCATGGCAGCGTCCGCAGCGGGTGAGGACCCCGGCATTCGCCAGCCCCTCGTCACCACTGCGACCGCCGCGAGTGACACCAGCGAGGTCCTCATAGATTTGGCTTGCGGAGGGGAGGCGGGCAAGAAACGCCGTCACCGCCCAGACCTCGTCCTCGCGTCTCGGATCAGGCCATGCCGGCATTCCGGTGTATTTCAGGCCGTTCTTGACGATCCAGAAGATTTCCTCCGACGGGCGCCGCTCGCCCACGTCCAGCAGATCCGGCGGTGGGGGCAGCATGCCGCCGACGATCGGGTTTATCCCTTCACCGGGCCGGCCGTGACAGGGCACGCAACCGCCTTCGTAATGCGCGGCGCCGAGGCGGATCAGGCCTTCCTCATCGAGCGGCGGAACTTTGATCCCGAAACTGCGGACGTCGATCGAACGTTCGCGGAGAATTTCGATCAACCAGGTTGTAATCTGCAAATGACCTGTCGAGGCGGCGATATTGTAGACCCCTGACAGGATAAAGACGGCGCCCGCGAGCACGAGGCCGCCGGCGGCCGCACCGGCCATCTTCGCAACGGTGGTCCAGGGCAGGTCCTTCAGCTCCACGCTTCCGCATCCGTATTCGATTTGTCTACCGGGATTGATTCCATGGCGAACAGCCATCGCGCCGCCATGGCAATGCCGGCGAGAACATAAGTGGCCGGACAGGCGGCAAGCATGATCAAGCCGGCTAGTTGCTGGTCAGCGAGGCTCGCCGTGAGTGCAGGCGCCTCGAGGGCCGTGTGGTGGCCGGCAAACTGGCCGTAGAGCGCTCGCGGGGCGAACACGAAAAGCACCGCCAGTAGGCAGTAAAACTTGCTGGTGACGAGGAGCGCGAGGACAGGTTTCCAGAAGTGGTTTCCCTGGAACCGAAGGAGCAGCCACCAGAACAGGAGGGCACTCAGCAACAGCGTTCCATGCATCAGCAGGAGCAGTAAATCCGAGGCGAAAGCGCGACCGAGAATCGGTGGCGCGTGCCAAATCCAAAGGCCGGCAAGCTGCGCCACTGTAGCGAGCGCCAGTGCGATCGCTGAGGGCTCGCGCCTACGCTCATGGAGGGCGCATAGAAAGAGCGCCGCCGCCGGCGCGAGGAGATTCATCAGCAGGATGTGCATGACCATATGGCTTGCCAACGGTCCCATCAGCTCCAACCTCCGGCAAAAACGGGCGCAACGTTCAAAATTCGTCCCGGGCCGGGCGCGGATGCGCTCCGCTCAAGCAAACGAACCCTGGAACTCCCCAGCCGCGTTCTCGCCTAACCGGCCTTTCGGCCTATGGTTCCCTTGCCGGAACTGTGCGTTCGTCTCATCACCTTCTGTAGAGAGCCGGAAGGACAAGCGTTTCCCGGCTGAGCGAAAATCGGGAGAGCCAGCGGAACAATCTCCAGAGCGCGCCATTTCTCCCTTCGTTGCTGCGATCGACGCGGGTGGAGGAAGACATGGCGGAGACACATGCTATTTCGCGGCCTCGAGCCCTTTCCGATTATCCTGGACGGGAGGCGGATTGCGTCGCCGCCCTGAGGCCAGCCGTCGCAGAATTGGCTGAAACCTCACAGGACAGCATCGTCGCAGCCATGGGTGGAGAGATGACCGACGACTTGCTGGCGCTCGCCCGCAAAGCTGAAAAGGCGGGCTGGCGCTTCGAGGAGGCTTCCGATGCGATCGAGAAGCTGGCGCGCGAATACGAGGGTGCCAAAGGCACTATTTTTGACTGAGTGCCGACAAACTCGGCCCGGACAATTAAGACAGCATAGCTGCGATATGGTGGTGGCCCTTGCCGAAACTGGGCGTCCTGACCTTTCATCGATGCATCAATTACGGGTCATTCTGGCAGGCACGATGTCTGATCGATGGTCTTCGTTCGCTCGGGGCAGACCCTGTGATACTTGACCACCATTCCAGCCGCGTCCGTCGCGCCGAGTGGCGTTGTGCGTTCCAGCCGCTTCTGCCAGCCCGCACAATGGCATCCGACCTTCCGCTCTATTCGGCAAAGATTCGGCGGTTCGCCGACGCGTGTCGGTCGTTTCCGCTGAGCCGCGCATTCGAACTGGATGACCCGGTGGACCTCGAAACCTATGAAAGCATCGTCGTTGGAAGCGACGAGGTCTGGAACCTGCGACACCCGTGGTACGGCGGGTGCCAACTCTTCTATGGAGAAGGTCTGCGTGCGCAGCGGATCGTCTCTTATGCGGCGACCTTCGGGAGCCTCACGGCTAGCCGAGGGCTCGACCGCTATTGGGCCGACAAGCTTCAGAGGTTCGACGCGATCTCGGTACGGGACGAGAATTCGAAAGGGATCGTAGAGAGCACATTGGGGCGGGAGGCGGCGCTCGTCCTCGACCCTTGCCTCCTGTTTCCGGAGGCAATCGCGGCTACCAGGCATGATGCGGCCGCCGCCCCCTATGTGGCGGTATACGGACATTCCTTTCCCCGATGGTTTCAGGTGGCGGTCCGCTTCTGGGCAAGGTCGCGTTCGCTGCCACTCGTCAGCATCGGCTACCGCAACGACTGGGCGGACGCCCAGTGGATCGATGCGGGACCTTACGAATTTGCGGGGTTCATTGCCGATGCCCAGGCGGTTGTCACGAACTTCTTTCATGGATGTGTCTTCTCGCTCTTGAATGAGAAGCCCTTCGCTTGCGTGCTCTCCGACTACCGCTCCAACAAGGTTTGCGACCTCGCGCAAACAACCGGCGCCGAGCGCCACCTGGTCACGGAGGAAACGCCGCAAGCGACCTATGCCACCATTCTCGAAGAGGCGGTGGAGCCGGCGATCGCAGACCGGCTCGTGAAGCTCAGGCTGCAATCCAAGGGTTACTTGGACAATGTCCTCGGCTGAGCCATCCGAACGTGGGCCGGTTGGTGCCGCGATCACGCCGAGACAGATTTGCAGATCGGGATTGTGTATCGGCTGCGGAGCCTGCATGGCGGGGGTTGACGCGGACCGCCCCAGAATGCGGCTCGACCGCTATGGCCAGTTCAAGCCGGACGCTACTTTGCCCCATTTGCCGAACGGCCCTGGAATCGCGCACGTTTGCCCGTTCTCGCCCCATTCGAGAAACGAGGATGAAATCGCGGCCGCGCGCTTTTCCTCTGCGCGCTACGTGGATCCGTTGATTGGCCGCTTTCACGCTGCCTATGTCGGGCATGTGGCGGAGGGCAGCTTTCGAGCAGATGGCAGCTCCGGCGGCATGGCGAGCTGGACGGCCGTCGAGCTCTTGAAAGAACGCCTGGTCGATGGCATCGCCCATGTGGTTCCGCAAACCGCAGGTGGAGAAGGCAAGCCTCTCTTCGGATACCGAATTTCGCGAAGCGTGGAAGACGTCTGCTACGGCGCCAAGTCGCGCTACTATCCGGTGGAGATGTCCGGGGCCCTTGATGAAATGCGCCGCCGCCCAGGGCGCTACGCGGTCGTCGGCATCCCCTGTTTCGTCAAGGCCGTGCAGCTTCTCCGTCTTGAAGATCCGGTCCTTCGGGATCGCATCCCCTTCACGCTGGGTCTCTTCTGTGGACACATGAAAAGCGCGCGGTTCGTCGAGAGTTTTGCCTGGCAGATGGGGGAAAGCATTGAGAGCATCGCTGCCGTGGACTACCGCCTCAAGGATCCTCGAAGACCTGCCAACTGGTACACCGCCCATCTGCGCCTGAAGGACGGAAGTACCCGGAGCAGGGACTGGTGGCACCTGGCCGATGGCGATTGGGGTGCGGGGTTCTTCCAGAACTCGGCTTGCAATTTCTGCGACGACCTCACCGGAGAGACAGCCGACATCTCGTTCGGAGACGCCTGGGTGGAGCCCTATTCGTCGGACGGCCACGGCACGAATGTCGTTGTGGTGCGCTCGCCTGAGCTTCATCGGCTCATCGATCGGGCGGTCGAGAAGGGGCGGCTCAATCTCGAAGAGGTCGACAGCGCCTTCGTGGTGCGAACGCAGGCCGCGGGCTTCAGGCAACGCAGAGAGGGGCTCGCCTTCCGCCTGAGTTGGCCGCGTCTCGGTGTCAGGCCAGCAAAGCGCGTACCGCCGAGTTTTACCGGCCTGCCGGCCCGCCGCATGTTGATTTACTGGCTGCGCAGCGCGATCAGCGCGCAGAGCCACCGCGTATTCTGGTGCGCCAGGACATTGCGCATGCCGCAGCTTTATATTCGATGGGCCTCAACGATGCTCGCCCTTTACCAGGGCATCACTTATTCGCGGGGCTGGATCGGCAGGCTCTTTGGACCACGATGAATTCAATAAGGACGCGCGGCGCTGAGGTTAGCGGGAGATGCTGGCGGGCGATTGCACACGCTTTTCCTCGTCCCGCGCCAGCTCCATCGCCCGGTGCGGCGGAGGCGACTGGGCGAGAGTATCCTGCGCCGACGGCGCGTAACGGTCGATCATCTCCGCACAGAATTCGGCGAATTCCTCCGGCACGACAGGCGCGCTGGTGTGATGCGGGGCGAGGCCCCTGTGCTCCGGCGTGAAGCAGAAGGTAACGGCTACATCGAAGTCGTCGAGCGCTTCCATCTGGCGGTCGAACCAGTCCAGCGCGTTAGGCCGGAAACGATCCGCCCACGACAGGCCGGTTCGCAAATAACGGACTCCGAGACGCTTCATCCACATGACGGCGTCGTCAAGCCGCGGGTCCTCGAAATGGAACCACTGCATGAGCCCCATTTCCGGCGTGTGCCGGGCAAACTCGTCGAGTGCCGGTTTCGGCGTGCCGTCCTCGCGAAGGAGCCCCATGTAGAAATGTCGATAGTAGGAGGACCCCTCCGCTTCCTTGTGCCGTGTGGTCGCCGGCCAGGCACGCGGCAGGTCATAGAGGCTGTACCATTGGATCCGCTCGACTCTGCCCTTGAGGAGTTCGGCGGTCCTCTTCAATCCCCAAAGCTGCACCTCCTCGGCACCGAAGCTCGAGACGCCGACCTCGCTGACCCATATTGGCAGGTCGGTCACGGTCCGCAGCTCATCGAGCTTCTGTGGCCATTCCTGCATCTGCCAAAGGTTCCAGTCGAGCGGAAAGCCGTGTGCGGCCACAGCGTCGACATGATCGAGAACATCGTAGGACTTCATCAAGGCCATGAAGTCTGGATCGATAGGCGAAATGCCTCCCAGCACGCGGGTGATGCCCGGATTGACCTCGCCGATTGCCACCGCAGCCAGTTTCGCCATATGCGCAAAACGGCTCCAGTCCGGATCGATCTCCGGATCCCAATGCGACTTGTTGTTGGGCTCGTTCCAGATCATTGCAGCTTCGATCATCAGTACCTCCGAGCTGGCGAAAAGGTCGGCCGGTTTGGTCCGGAAATCGGTCTAACCGTGCGGCCGCAATCACGGCACGTTCTCATTCAAGCTCAGGATCTTCGCTCCCCAATCGCCTGCCGCCACGGCAGAAATCGAGGCGGGCGCGATTTCGAACCGAGGCCAGGCGTCCGCCGAAAGGCCGAGAACGTGACAGACAAAGGCCTTGAGCACATCGGCGTGACTGACAAGGACGACGCAGCCGCCGACGTTTTGCTCCAGCACCTGTTCGACGAATTCCATCATTCGCCGTTCAACGTCGAGCATCGTTTCGCCGCCCGGAGCGCGCACCATGCTTCGTATGCAATTCCACCGACGCCATTGTGGGTCCGTATTGAGAACCTCGAACGGCTTTCCGGACCAATCGCCGAAATTGACCTCGTCGAGGGCATCTGCGGTTTTCACCTCTGCAATCTTCGAGACGGCGGCAATCGCGGCCGCCGTCTCCTGTGTCCGCTTGCGCGGGCTGGCGTAGATCAAGTCAATTCGCTCGCGCTCGAGGCGAGCAGCCAGGCGCTGAGCCTGCTTGCGACCTTCGATCCCCAGCGACACGTCCTGGGTCCGGCCGGCGAGGAAGTTTCCGATCCTGTCATGGGCGGCGTGCCTGACCAGAAGAAAAGTCGTCGTCACTCGGCCGCTCCCAGCAGTACACTATCCGTCTCTCCAGAAATGAATTCCTCCAGCCGCCGGCGCGCTTCCGCGTCGGTGAATTGCCGCGGCGGAGACTTCATGAAATAGCTGGAAGGCGCGATCAGCGGACCGCCCATCTTGCGGTCCATGGCGAGCTTCGCGCAGCGAACCGCATCGATGACGACACCGGCAGAATTGGGCGAGTCCCAGACTTCGAGTTTGAGCTCGATATTGAGGGGCACGTTGCCGAACGTGGTGCCTTCCACGCGGATATAGGCGAACTTGCGGTCGGCAAGCCACGGCACGTGGTCGCTCGGTCCGACATGGATGTCCCCCGGCGACAGCGGAACGTCCAGTTGGCTGACGACGGATTGGGTCTTCGAGATCTTCTTCGATTCGAGCCGCTCGCGTTCCAGCATGTTGAGGAAATCGGTATTGCCGCCAAAATTGAGTTGATAGGTGCGGTCGATCCTCACGCCCCGTTCGCGACAGAGATTAGCAAGTAGCCGATGCACGATCGTCGCCCCGACCTGGCTCTTGATGTCGTCGCCGATCAGCGGCAAGCCGTGTTCGGCGAACCTCTTCTGCCAGCTCCTGTCGGAGGCGATGAAGACCGGAATGCAGTTGACGAAGCCGCAGCCCGCGGCAAGTGCCTGCTCCGCATACCAGCGCGTCGCGACTTCCGAGCCGACGGGCAGATAGGAGACCAGGACATCCGCCCCGGACTGGCGCAGGACCTTTGCGACGTCGACTGCCGGCTCCTCGGACTCCTCGATCTCCTCGCGCAGGTATCGCCCGATCCCGTCGAGCGTCCGGCCCCGCTGAACCATCACTCCGGTCGGGCCGACGTCGGCAAAACGGAACGTGTTGTTGGGCTTGGCATAGATCGCTTCTGCGACGTCCCGGCCGACCTTGGAGGCGGTAACGTCGAAAGCGGCGCAGACCTCGATATCACGGACGCGATAGCCGCCGAGCTCGACGTGCATCAGCCCGGGAACCGTTTCCTCTTGCTTGGCGTTGCGATAATAGGTGATCCCCTGGACGAGCGAGGATGCGCAGTTTCCGACGCCCACGAGCGCGATTCGAACGGAATTCGATCCCATCTCCGCCACTCCCACACAGCATCTACAATGCTTCCAAAACCCCCGCGCGGCGGAATGGTTCCTTCAACGGCACGTATTACGTGGATCGAATTCCCCGGCTGCGCGTTCAAGGCGTGGGGAGATGAGCGGAAGGATGCTGATATACGGCGACCTTAAACGTCGCGAGCGCGCTGATGATCTCTGCCAGGCGATCGCCGCCCGGCTTCACGCGATCGAGTGCCGGCCCGCGGGACTCGAACGGCACGCAGCACTCGTCGGCATACTGATTGCGCTCGGCGAGTTGGCCCAAGGGTTGGCGGATTTCGAGTTCGAAGGACGGGGCGCGGATGATTTGTCGCCCATGCACAGGGCGGCCGCCGGCATTCTGCTGGACGCCGCTAGGCTGGTTTCCCAATCCTGGAAACGCGGCTTTGCCGGCGACATGAGGATACCCAAGCGCGCCTTCGCCCGGCTTCGGCAAATGGAGCATCCACTGACACTCTCGATAAGGGAGCCGGAGGGCTATGCCTTCTATGCGGTGTACCCGGAGAGCTACATCGAAGCTGCAAGGCGTTCCGGGCTCGGCAAAAGCACGAGCGTGATCGGGATCCGATCGATCGGGACCAGCCTTTCGGCGGCCGTTTCCGCCGCGATCGGAGCCGCAACGCCGGCCACGGTCCGACCAACCGGTCACCCTTTCCGGAGGCAAATTGCAATCGGCGCGCAGCTGAGACAGCAGTTCCTCCGCGATACGATCACAGATTTCGCGATCGTCGACGAGGGCCCTGGTCTCTCCGGCAGTTCCTTCGGCAGCATGGCGGACTGGCTGGAGGAACACGCAACCGGCGAAAGGCACATTCATTTCTTTCCGGGACATAAAGGAGACTTGGGGCCGGAGGCCTGCGGCCGCCATCGTGACCGATGGGCGACAAGTCCACGCCACGTCGTCGGAATGGATGAGCTGCTCCTCGAAACAGCCAACCCGCGGCACCAGCTCGCCTCCTGGGTCTCCGATCTCGTGGGCCCCCTGGTGCGGCCGATCGAGGACTTTTCCGGCGGCGCATGGCGGCGGGCTTTTCCCGGAGGGTGCAACGGCTGGCCACCCGCCGACCACAGGTTCGAGCGTCGGAAATTTCTTGCACATACTGGAGACGGCGCGTGGCTGGTCAAATTCGCCGGCCTCGGCGACATCGGCGAGGGGAAGCTCGTAAGGGCGCGCATTCTCGCCGAAGCCGGGTTCACGCCGCCCGTCGCAGGACTCCGTTACGGATTCCTGGTCCAGAAGTGGGTGCCCGCACCCATCGTAGCAGAAGGCTTTGAACGCGCTGAGTTCATATCCCATCTCGGCCGTTATCTGGCCTTCCGCGCGCGCTGCCTGCCGCCGCCGGCAGCGGCTGGAGCATCGCTTTCCAAACTCTCCGGGATGGCCCTGGCCAACACAGAGGAAGGATTGGGCGCCGCGGCAGTTCGCGGGCTGAAACGGTGCATCGCCGACGCGTGGCGCTACGAAAGCCTCATTGTACCGGTCGATACGGACAACAGGCTCCACGCTTGGGAATGGCTCGCCGCAGGAGAGCACCGTTTCCTGAAAACGGACGCGGTCGATCATAGCGCCGGTCATGACCTCGTCGGCGCACAAGATATGGCGTGGGATATTGCGGGTGCGGTCATCGAGTTCGGTCTGTCGCCGCGGGAGGCGGCCACCCTCCGCGCGGCCATTGCGGACGGGTGCAACAGGGCCGTGAGCACGGAATTGCAGGCAATCTTCGAAATCTTCTATCTGGCCTTTCAGCTCGGGCTATGGACGTCTGCCAGGCAGCTCGCTCCGGCCGTGGAGATCCCTCGGTTGGAAGCGGCCGCCTCACGTTATGCAATGCTCCTGCGGCAACGCATCACGGGAAGCGGAGGTTAGCGGCATCCGAGCGCGCGAACTGCTTATCGCCCGTAAATCCTGTCGAGGATATCGGCGACCACCACGAAGCACCCGTTTTCCGGATCAAAGCCTTCTCCTGCGGCGAGACGTTCAGCCCAGATCGCGGCTGCGCGCCCGCCCCAATCGTCCGGCGGCGTCGCAAGCACCTGCCGTTGCGTCCCCCGGTGGAGCTCGGCCGCGAAATCGAGGAATGACCCCTTTACATTTCGAAAACTCGCACCGCCTTCGGTGCCGTGGAAATCCGCTCCGATCACCGCATCACAGCCAGCATGCAGATGCCATGAGCATGTAATCCGCGCGACGACGCCGTTGGCCAGTCCCAGCGTCGCAACCGCATAGTCCTCCACCTCCTCGCCATTGCGGCGGATGCGGGCGCCCTTGGCAAACAAGCTGCTCTCGATGCTGACGACCTCCGGGAAGCCCAGGGTCCAAAGCACGAGGTCGACGAGGTGCACGCCGAGATCGATGACGCAACCGCCACCGGACAGAGCCCTGTCATAGAACCACGGCTTGCTGGGACCATAGGCATTATGAAATGTGAGGTCCACCGCGAAAATGGTACCGAGTTCGCCCGAGACGATCAGGTCGCGAATCTTTCGCATGCCTTCCGTATAGCGATACGAGAAGTCCACGCCGAGAAGCCTGTCGGCATGCCGAGCGGCATCGACAACTGCCGCGGTTTCGTCCCTCGTTCTGCCGAGCGGCTTCTGACAGAAGACCGCTAGCCCTCGCTCCAGCGCCACAATCGACTGGGCGGCGTGAAGCGCGCTCGGGGTGGCGACCACGACAGCATCCAGACCTTGATCAAGCAGCGCCTCAAGCGAGCCGACGATCGAGGCCTGAGGCGCCAGCTCGCGGGCGGCGGCCGCCATCTCCGGCAGCGGGTCCGCGATTGCGACCGTTTCGGCCGCGCCGGATTCGACGATTGCCTTCATTCGAAGGAGCCCGATCCTGCCGACTCCGAGAAAGCCAATACGGGGCCGGACTGATGAGGCGTCAGTTGCGGAAAACGATCTTGCGTCATTCATTGCAAATCACCAGAGCCTTGATGAATCCTTCGGGTCGATCGCGGGTCATATCAAGTGCGTCGCCGAGCCGTTCCAGGGGAAAGCGGTGGGTGTAGAGCCGCGTGGGGGATAGGCGGCCTGCGGCCGTCGCCTCGATGGCCTCGTGGATGCCGCGCATGTAGACGGCGGGATCGCGCTCATGCGCATTGATCACGTCAAGGCCGCGCCAGTTCCAAAGCTGCATGTTGACCTGGCGCGGGCCGTCTTGATGGTAGCCGGCGATGACCAGGCGGCCGCGCTCCTTCGTCAACTCGCCCGCAAGATCGAGCGGCCACTGTTTTCCGACTGCCTCGATGACGCAATCGCAGAAGCTGCCCGAGGTCAGTTGCTTCACCTTTTCGATGATTTGCCAATGATCGTCCATCGGGATCACAGCGCTCGCGCCGGCAGCCTCAGCCGAGAGGAGCGAAGAAGGCCTGCGTGATATGGCAATGACACGTGCGCCCGCAGCGCCCGCAAGCTCCGTCAACAGAATGCCGAGAAAACCGATTCCGACGATCGCCACCGTCTCGCCCGGCTTGATCCCGCTCCGCCGGAAGATGTTGAACGCGCAGCCGAGCGGCTCCCCGGGAAAGGCGTGGCCGTTGAGTGCCGCGGGCAGGGGAGCGATGGCGGCCTGGTCTGCGATATCGTGGGTTGCATAGGCATGATAGGAGAGGGCGGCGACGCGATCGCCAACGCTATACCCATGCACGTCCTCCCCGACTTCGTCGATGACACCCCAGCCCTCGTGGCCAAGCGCGCCGGGATCGGTCGGGAAATGCATCCAATCCGGTCCCGCCCAGGGCACCAGGTTAGAGGCGCAGACGCCGCAACCCTCGAGCCTGACGCGCACCTGACCAGGGCCGGGTTGCGGGAGCGCCAGCCGCTCTATCCGCACCTTGCCGGGACCGGTGATGATTGCCGCCGACATAGTCCCGGTCGCCGCATCCGGCGTTATACCCATGATTGCTCACTCCCCTTCCTCGTGGCCAATGGGGCCAACGTCGCGGCAAGGTGCCGATGGAAGAAATTCCCCCTCCGCGTGCGTTCAGCAGCGAACCCGGTCGGGTCGCTTCGGCCGCCTCGCGCCGTTAACTTCAAGTGGCGCCTTTTGTTCCTGGCGCATTTTCTCGGAACCGTTGCGCACGTCTGAGGTTTGTACCTCGTGCGCCAGGGGTGGAGCGGAAGCCAAGCTACAAACATGTAAGAAGAAGTCATAGAAGAAGGAACTTTTGCGGCGCACGTTTGTTGGAGCTTTGTCTCTATTTCTGGTGAGTCCTAATCAGGTGCGTTATGACAAAGGTACTTGTGACCGGCGGCTGCGGTTTCATCGGCCGCCATGTGGTCGAGGAACTTCTTTCAAAGAATTACGACGTGCGGGTATTGGACGTGCTCAACGAGCAGGTCCATGGCGATGCGCGGACGACCATCCCCGCTCATGTTGACATGCGGCAGGCCGATATCCGTGACGCGGATGCGGTCAGGAGCGCCCTCGCAGGTGTCGACCAAGTCGTCCATCTTGCCGCCGAAGTCGGGGTCGGCCAGTCGATGTACGAGATTGCCCGATATGTTGGCGTCAACGACCTAGGCACGGCCGTCCTGCTCGAGACGATGATCAAGACGCCGATCCGGCGCATCGTCGTAGCCTCTTCGATGAGCGTCTATGGCGAAGGACTTTACCAGACGGTGACGGGCGAGCGCTTGCCACATGCCCGCCGCTCCGCGGCTGAGCTCAAGGCGGGCGCATGGGATCCGGTCGGCCCCGAGGGGGAACGGCTGCTCCCGATCCCCACCGATGAACACAAGCCTGTCGACCTCGCCTCAATCTACGCGCTGACGAAATACGCCCAGGAACGCCAGGTTCTCATCTTCGGCGAAGCCTATGGCGTCGAAGCCGTGGCGCTTCGGCTCTTCAACGTGTTCGGTGCCGGTCAGGCACTTTCCAATCCCTATACCGGCGTGCTTGCCAATTTCGCTTCGCGGCTCGCCAACGGTCAGCCGCCCATGGTGTTCGAAGACGGCCGGCAGCGCCGCGACTTCGTTCACGTTCGGGACGTCGCGCGTGCCTTCCGGCTGGCGCTGGAGCAGCCGCGGGCCGCGGGCCATCTCATGAACGTGGGCAGCGGTCATGCCTATGCGATTGCCGATGTCGCTTCGCTGCTCGCCGAGGCCATGGGGGTGCCCGAGCTTAAGCCGGAGATCATGAACAAGGCGCGTGCAGGCGACATCCGCAATTGCTTCGCCGACATCGCCAAGGCGCGCGAACTGCTCGGATTCGAGCCCGTCCATATGCTCGAGCATTCGCTCGCGGAATTCGCCGAATGGGTTCGAAGCGTCGGCGCGATAGACAGGGGCGCCGAAATGAAGCGCCATCTCGAGACGCGAGGGCTGGTGATATGAGCGGCAGACCTCCGCACAAAAGAGTGCCGGGCTTGTCCGCGCCCGCTTTGGCTCGGAAGAAGAGAGCAATCGTCGTCGTCGGCGGCAGCGGCTTTGTCGGCTGTAATCTGGCCAACAGCTATTTGAAGGAAGGGGAGGACGTCATCGTCCTCGACAACCTCAGCCGGCCCGGCGTCGACCGGAATCTCGAATGGCTCGCCGACAATCACGGCAGCGCAGTCCAGCCAGTCATTGCCGATATCCGCGAGCTTCCTGCAATCGAGCCGGTCATCAAGGATGCGAAGGCGGTCTTCCATCTAGCGGCACAGACGGCGGTGACGACCAGTCTCAAGCAACCGATCGACGATTTCGAGACAAATGCAAGAGGCACACTCAACGTCCTCGAAGCCGTGCGGCGGACCGGACGGCGCATGCCCGTCATCTTCGCCAGCACGAATAAGGTATATGGCGCGCTGGCCGGCATGCAGATGAAGGAGATCGGGTCGCGCCACCTGCCGACGGACGCAACGACGCGCCGGTATGGCGTGAGTGAGGCCCATCCGCTCGATTTCTGCACGCCCTATGGATGTTCGAAGGGCGTCGCGGACCAATACGTCCTTGACTACGCCAAGTCCTTCGGAGTTCCCACGGCCGTGCTTCGCATGAGCTGTGTCTATGGTCCAAGGCAATTCGGCACCGAGGATCAGGGATGGGTCGCGCATTTCCTCATCCGAGCGCTCGCCGGTCAGCCGATCTCCATTTATGGCGATGGTAAGCAGGTTCGAGACATCCTCCATGTCAGCGATGCCGTTGCCGCGTACCGGGCGGTCCTGAAGTCCATCGACAATCTCGAAGGACGGGCCTTCAATCTCGGCGGGGGCCCCGACAATGCTGTCAGCCTTGCCGAAGTACTCTGGGAGATCGAGCTTTTGAGCGGCCGCCGCCTCGTCACGGTTACGAGCGACTGGCGCGCCGGCGATCAACTGTACTTTGTTGCCGACACGCGCGCGCTTGAGCAGGCGGTCGGCTGGAAAGCGCATACGAGTTGGCGCCAAGGCCTGCGTGATCTCCATGCCTGGCTCCTCAGGGACTGGATCGCGGTCGATGCCGTCCAGCGACAGCCGAGGAGGGTTACCGCATGAGGGATCGTGCCCAGCCCATCGAACAGAGAGCGCATGAGCACAGCGACCTTCGGCTGCCGCGGCGGGTTCTGATGAGTGTCGATGCCGTTGGCGGCGTCTGGCGATACGCGATGGACCTCGCAGAAGCCATGCGCCCGTTGAACATCGAAACGGTCTTCGTCGGCTTCGGCCCCGCCCCCTCGGAAGGGCAGCGGCGCGAGGCGAACCGCATCGGCGTGCTTGAATGGCTGGCCGTGCAGCCGGATTGGATGGTTGAAGACGAAGCTGCGCTCGATGCGGTTGCCGGAAGCCTGGCGGAACTGTCGCTCAAGCATTCCGCCGATCTCCTGCATCTCAATCTTCCGTCACATGCGGCGGGGCTCCCGCTGCAAATACCGGTTGTCGCGGTATCGCATTCCTGCGTCACGACATGGTTTGAGGCAGTGCGCGGCTCCGGATTGCCGGCGCATTGGCTCTGGCAGAAACGGCTGAACCGCGATGGTTTCGACCGTGCCGACGTTGCGCTTGCGCCAACCCGGAGCCATGCGGCGGCTCTCAACCGCTGTTACGGCCCGATCCACAATCTCATGGTGGTGCGAAATTCGAGTCGTGCGCCTTGCCGGACCGGTGCCAAGGAGTCTTTCGTCTTTGCTGCGGGCCGGTGGTGGGACGAGGGCAAGAACGGTGATGTGCTCGACCTGGCAGCTGCCCGGATGCGCTGGCCCCTCGTTGTGGCTGGGTCCTGCATCGGCCCGAATGGCGAGCAACTGGCCTTCGACCATGCCGAACACCGTGGCGAACTCAGCCATGACGGGACGATGGCGGAGATGTCCAAGGCTGCCATCGTCATCTCTCCATCGATTTACGAGCCCTTCGGCTTGGCCCCGCTCGAGGCGGCACGCACCGGTGCTGCCCTCGTCCTATCCGACATCGACACCTATCACGAACTCTGGGACGGCGCCGCGCTATTCGCGGATCCGCGAGATCCGGCGGCCTTTGCAAAAGCGGTCAACCGGTTGGCGATGGATGCCGGGCTCAGGGCCGAATTGGGGCGGCGCGCGCAGCTGCGTTCCGGCGATTTCACCCTCGAAGCGCAACGTGATGCGATGCTCGACGTCTATCGGCGAGCGATGCAGCGGCCCTCTCGATTGACTGCGGCGGAGTGAATGATGCGGTTTCTCTTTTACACCCATTCGCTGATTTCCGACTGGAACCATGGCAATGCCCATTTCCTTCGCGGCGTCATGCGGGAACTTCTTCTGCGCGGACACGAGGCTATGGCACTGGAGCCGAGCGACTCCTGGAGCCGTGTGAGCCTCATCGAGGATCAAGGCGTCGGACCCGTCATGGCCTTCCTTAAGCACTTCCCAGCCCTGCGTACCGAAATCTACGGCGCTGGTTTTGAACACGAAGCAGCGGTAGGCGCCGCGGACGTGGTGGTGGTGCACGAATGGACAGATCCGAAAGTCGTCGCCCGTCTCGGTCGGATCCGGCGCAATGGCGGCCGCTTCGTGCTTGTCTTTCACGATACCCACCATCGCGCTGTCACGGCCAAGTCCGACATAGCCAGGCTCGACCTTTCGAACTACGACCTCGTGCTTGCATTCGGCGAGGCGCTGCGCGAGCGATACCGGCGCGCTGGCTGGGGCAAGCATGTGTTCACCTGGCACGAAGCCGCCGACACTTCCCTGTTCCGCCCGCTGCCTGACGTCGAGAAGCAAGGCGATCTCATCTGGGTCGGTAACTGGGGCGATGACGAGCGCAGCGCGGAGATCGTGTCCTTCCTCGTCGAGCCCGTACGACGGCTGGGGTTGAAAGCAACCGTCCGTGGTGTGCGCTACCCCGCCGCCGCACTCAAGAAACTGCGCGAGGCCGAGATCTTCTATGGCGGCTGGCTTGCCAATGCGGCGGTGCCACGCGCTTTCGCGGCGCATCGGGTGACGGTGCATATTCCGCGTCGGCCCTATGTGAAGGCCCTGCCGGGCATCCCTACGATCCGTGTCTTCGAGGCGCTCGCCTGCGGCATTCCGCTGATTTCGGCACCGTGGAACGACGCGGAAGGTCTCTTCCGCCCCGGTCGGGACTTTCTCCTTGCCCGGAACGGCGACGAGATGGCGAGGCTGTTGCGCCAATTGCTCTGCGACCAGGATTTCGCCGGGGAACTGGCGGCCTCGGGCCTGGAGGCCATCCGTGCGCGCCATACGTGCGCACACCGCGTGGACGAACTGCTGGAGATCGTTGGGCGCTACAGGTCGAGAGGGGTGACCGAACAGGTCGCGCTCGAGGAGGCGGCGTCATGAGGATCGCGTTTTACGGCTCGAGTCTCGTCTCCGCCTATTGGAATGGCGCTGCGACCTACTACCGAGGCCTGCTTCGCGCATTGGCTTTGCACGGCTACGACATCACTTTCTACGAACCGGACGTCTATGACCGGCAAAAGCATCGCGACATCGACCCGCCGACGTGGTGCAAGGTCGTCGTCTATGCGGGCAACGTCGCGGCATTGAAGGACGCAGCGGCAGAAGCAGCAAATGCCGATATCGTCGTCAAGGCGAGCGGCGTCGGCTTCGAGGACGACCTGCTGCTCGCCGAAGTCATCGCCGCGTCCCGTCCGGGCGCACTGAAAATCTTCTGGGATGTCGACGCGCCGGCGACACTCGCTGCGCTCAAGGAGGCCCCCAACCATCCGCTCCGGCGTGCGCTCGCCTCGCTGGACCTCGTGCTGACCTATGGCGGAGGCGGCCCCGTCGTCGAGGCCTATCGGGCGCTCGGCGCCAATGCTTGCATCCCGATCTACAACGCACTCGATCCCGAAACGCACCATCCAGTGCCGGCAGAGCCTCGCTTTGCCGCCGATCTCGCGTTCCTGGGCAACCGCCTGCCGGACCGCGAAGAGCGCGTCGAAGCGTTTTTCCTGGAGCCGGCGTCGCGGCTGGCGAGCCGGCGCTTCTTGCTTGGTGGCGCCGGATGGCAGGACAAACCCTTGCCCGAGAACGTCAATTATATCGGCCACGTTCCGACGGCCGATCACAATGCCTTCAACACAACCCCAACGACCGTCCTCAACATCTCGCGCGCGAGCATGGCGGCAAATGGTTTTTCACCCGCGACCCGCGTCTTCGAGGCGGCCGGTGCGGGCGCATGCCTGATCACCGACGCCTGGGAAGGCATAGAGCAGTTCCTGAAACCCGGAGAGGAAGTGCTGGTCGCGAGAGACGGGCGGGACGTCGCCGACCTGATGTGCGAGTTAACTCCGGTTCGCGCCCTGGAAATCGGTGAACGCGCCCTCAAGCGCGTGCTGGGTGAACATACCTATGCCCATCGCGCAGCGGCTGTGGACCGAATTTTCAGGCGCAGATTGCGCGCCCAGGAGGCTGCCGAATGACCCGCCCGCTCGACATCGTTGTTATCGGGCTGTCGCTTTCCTCCTCCTGGGGCAACGGCCATGCCACAACCTTCCGGGCGCTTCTTCGGGGTGTTGATGCAGCCGGGCATAAGGTGACCTTTCTGGAACGCGATATGCCATGGTATGCATCCCGCCGCGACCTGGCCAAACCCGGCTTCTGCAAGCTTTTTCTCTACGGTAGCGTCGATGAGCTCATGAGTTTGCATGGGCAGAAGCTCGCGGGTGCTGATGCAATCGTGATTGGCTCCTATGTGCCGGATGGCGTGGAAGTGATCGATGCCGTCGCCGATCTCGCCCCCAAGCGGCTTTGCTTCTACGATATCGACACCCCGGTGACGCTTTCAAAGCTGCGGCGCGGCGACGAGGAATATCTGGCACGCCGGCAGGTCCCCTGTTTCGACGTCTATTTTTCCTTCTCAGGCGGCAAAATCCTCGACCGGCTTCGCGATGAATTCGGCGCGCGACGAGCTTGTCCGCTTTATTGTGCCGTCGATCTCGAAAGGTATCGCAATACCGGCGCCAAGCGGACGTGGGATCTCGGTTATCTCGGAACCTATAGCCCCGATCGGCAGCCGACGCTCGAGAGGCTTCTGCTCGAGCCTGCGCGGCAATTGCCTGAGATGCGGTTCGTCGTTGCCGGGCCCAGCTATCCCGCAGATACCGCTTGGCCGGAGAACGTCGAGCGCATCGAGCATCTGTCGCCGTCCGAACATGCGGACTTCTACAGCCGTCAGCGCTTCACGCTGAACGTGACGCGGGCGGATATGATTGCAGCGGGATGGTCGCCGAGCGTCCGTCTCTTTGAGGCGGCCGCTTGCCGTACTCCGCTGATCAGTGACTGGTGGGAGGGTATTGGTCACTTTTTCCCGCCCGGCGAGGCGGCCATCATCGCGCATAGCAGCGTTGATGTCGTCAGAGCACTGACGGGCGTGAGCGAGCGCCGGCGTCGCGCGATTGCCGGCACTGCCTATGATCGCGTCGCAAGCGCCCACAGCGCCGAGGCGCGCGCCCGCAGTTTCATCGAAACAATTGAGAGCGTTGCGCCGAAGACCGATCTCGCCCCGAGACATTGCGAGCGGCGGCTTCCTGCCTAGCACTGAAAGGAGAACGGCCTATGGCAAAACGAAACAGAGCCAAGCACGAAAAGGTCATCCTGGTTGCCGGCGGCGCCGGCTTCGTGGGGTCGCACCTTTGTGCAGCCCTTCTTGACCGTGGCAACCGGGTGATCTGCCTCGACAGCTATCTCACGGGCTCTCCCGCCAACGTCGACGCTCTGCAGCGCCACCCGAAATTCTCGATGGTCGAGCAGGACATTTGCGATGAAATCGACATCGAGGTACCGCTCGATCAGATCTACAACCTCGCATGCCCGGCCTCGCCGCCACATTATCAGGCCGACCCCATCCACACCATGATGACCAGCGTGGCGGGAACCGGGAATCTACTGCGCCTGGCCGAACGGCACGAGGCGGTGTTTCTTCAGGCATCGACGAGCGAGATCTACGGCGATCCGGAAAAACATCCGCAGCAGGAAGACTATTGGGGACACGTCAACTGCACAGGCCCAAGGGCCTGCTACGACGAGGGCAAACGTGCGGCCGAAACCCTCTGCTTCGACAGTCTACGGGCAGGAAGCGTGGACGCGCGGGTCGCGCGGATATTCAACACATACGGCCCGCATATGCGCCCGAACGATGGCCGCATCGTCTCCAATTTTATCGTCCAGGCACTCAACAACGAACCGCTCACCATCTATGGCAGCGGCGAGCAAACGCGTTCCTTCTGCTACGTTTCAGATCTCGTCGAAGGCCTGATCAGACTCATGAACTGCACGCTTAATCCTGAGGGGGCGGTCAATCTCGGCAATCCTGGCGAATTCACCGTGATGGAGCTTGCCGAACTGGTCCTATCGAAGATCAAGACCACCTCGAGCATCGTCCATGCGCCCTTGCCCGAGGACGATCCGCTGCGGCGCAGGCCTGATATCACCCGAGCCAAGGCGCTCCTTGACTGGGAGCCGAAGGTGCCGCTGACGGAGGGATTGCCCCAAACCATCAGCTGGTTCAGGACGGCTCTCGCGAAGAATCGAGCGACTGAACGCCGGAATCGTTCGGGGCACCAGCAACCGGCAACGGTTCTTTCACAGATTGGTTGAGCATGGCTGAGGAGACAAAAAACCGTTTGTTGCTTCAGGACGAGATTGCGGCGCTCGGACCGTGGTTTCACAACATGCGGATCCGAGGCATCGAGACCGCACCGGATCACTTCCTGGGCGATTATCCGATGGTGAAGTGGCGGGCCTTCAAGCATATCGTTCCGGAAGACCTTGGTGGCAGGAGCGTGCTCGATATCGGCTGCAACGCCGGCTTCTACGCGCAGGAAATGAAGCGCCGCAATGCCGGGCGCGTGCTCGGAATCGACTCAGATCCACATTATCTGCGGCAAGCGAAGTTCGCTGCTGAACAGGCGGGAGTCGAGATCGAATTCAAGCTCATGTCCGTCTACGACGTTGCCGAGTTGCGCGAAAAATTCGACCTCGTCCTATTCATGGGCGTTCTCTACCATCTCCGCCACCCGCTGCTCGCGCTGGACCTGCTATACGAACATGTGGTGGGTGACGAAATGCTCTTTCAGTGCATGCAGCGCGGGGCGGACACAGTGGGATCATTGGAGGCCGACTACGATTTCAGCGAGTGGGAAATTTTCGATCGCCCGGATTATCCCAAACTCTTCTTCGTTGAGCATCGCTTCGCGGACGATCCGACCAACTGGTTCATTCCGAACCGCGCCGGCGTCGAGGCCCTGCTGCGCAGCGCCGGCTTCGCGATCAAGGCTCATCCGGAGCGGGAGGTCTACCTGTTGCAGCGAGGCGTGCGGCCCTACCTGGATGAGCCGACCCTGCGCGTCGCCGGAAGCCGGACGAAACCCTGACGATTGCGTCCGCCGGATGCACTAGCCTCGCCGAGCTTCGTGAAACTGCTCAAGGCGCGTGGCAGCACACTCGGCCTTAGAGCTTTCTGAGTTATGAGAATGGAACCATCCTGCCGGAGGCTTGGGCGCAAAGATGCCGGCCCTTCGGGTTGGCTGAAGAGGGCGGCCGGGTTGCTCGGCTGAGCTGGATACTTTAGGGGGAGCCGCCGATCGCCACATAGACGAGAATGCCCAGCATGATCGCGAGGGCTGCGATGGGGAGCGCCAGCCAAAGCCATTGCCGGATCGGGCTAATTCTTTCCGTATCGGAAAGCGGCCGCAACGCATCGGCATATTCGGTCGAGATATCCGCCGGCTTTTTCCGGAGCTGGCCGGCTCGCGCGTTTCTGGTCACTTCGCCAGTCAAGGGCGTACCCGCTGCCTCGGCGTCCGTCTCGAGCGGCGCCGCTGCGGGATCGAAACCGCGCGTCTTGTCACCTGTCCGCCCGTGCTGGACATCGCCGCGTATCTGTGCAGGGTTGGGATCAGGGCGACGAGCCATGCTCTCTCCTCATCATCTAGAAACGCAAACCGGCTGGCGGGAAATTTGGCGCTCAGCGGGGTCTACTCTCCGGCGGCCGCTCGTAAAGCCTGTCAATCTCCCGTTTCTGCGCTTCCTTGGTGGCAGGCGGGATCGGCCGCTGCCTCATGATCGCATAGACGATCGCCGCTCCGAGCGCGAAAGCACCGCCTGCAGTCGCAATCAGCCATAGATAATCCATCATCATTGCCTCGGCCTCCTAGATGTCGCGCCGCGGGCGCACACGCCTCGTCTTGGCCAGTCAGTCACGCCGCGGCGGTTTCGCCTCGCCAAAGCGCACCTCCTCGCGTTCGGGGTTCTCGGCGATCGCCTGCTCCTCTTCGTCATCGGGAAGAGCTTCGTCCGTGTCGATATTCGCCTCATCACGGCTGGGGACGGGCGGAACCCGGCCCTGATCCACGGGATGCGCCTCTTCGGTGTTCCGCGCGCTCTCGGGCAGCTCTTCCTCTACGGCAGGGCTCGGCCTCGTGAGGTCCGTGTCTTTAGGGGTGTTCGGTACCATTGTTGTCTCCCTTCCGTCAGGGAAAGCACCATGCTGGCGAAATTGTTCCGACCCCAATCACCGTCAGCCCCACACGCATTTTTTAAGGGACTGCTACGCCGGAGAAACAGCAGGCCCAGCCGATCGCCCGTCGAGCCTTCCGGCAGGGATCAGTGCTTGGCGGTCACGTTGCGTTCTTCACGTTCGAGAAACTTGTGCGTGATCTCGTCTGCGTGCCGGTCGAGCCATTCAGCCATCGCGATCTCCTGCTGCAGGATGGTCTCGCAGACCCGCTTCGTTTCCTGGTCGCCGACGTGATCGGCAGCAGCAATCAAGATCTTGTAGCTGGCTATCTCCATCTGCTCGAACGTGTAGCTCGCAAGCGTTCCCTTCACGACCTCGTCTCCGACGAAAAGGCCGCTCAGCCCCTGTCCAATGGCCACTATCTTGCCGGTTATGTCCTTGATGGAGGAAGTCCCGCCGTGCAAACGCTCAAGGCACCGCTCGAGCATGTCAGCTTGGTCGCGGGTTTCCTGCAGGTGCTTGTCGATCTGGGCCTTCAGTTCCGGGTAATTTTCAAGGCGACTGGATTGGCTGGTCAGCATGGTGATCGCCTGTTCCTCCATTGCATGGGCGTCTCGAAGCCAGGCCTGCAAATGTTCGGTCGCGGTACCCATCGTTCACTCCTTTGCGATTTGTGGCCCTCCAACCGTCGCCTCGGAAGATTGTTCCAGCGGAGCCCCGCCGCGTCGTCGGTTTCGGAACAATTCCAGTTCCTGGAGATTGAAGGCAGGATGATGCGAGACGCCCGGCCATGGCAGCGGCGGAGGTCGAAAAGTCAAATGCAAGAAGTCCTGAAGGTATACCGGCTTACTCCCTTGGCCGAACCCGACGACCCGAATTGGCAAAACGCCAGTTATCAGGGTGAGGTCATGGTGATTGCCAGATCAAGCGGCGATGCGCGTGTGGTCGCGTCCGAGGCCGAGCTCGATTTCATGGAAATCGACGCAAAACCGGCGGAAGGCGTCACGACTGAAATGGCAAGCGCCTTCCGGAGCGACAAGCTCTACAGCGTGATCGAGGAGGGCCCCGCGCCCACGGGCGCTGAGCGAGGCGTGATTGGCGGCTCGGTAAGCGTCGACAACATCATTTCAACGCAGGTTTGAGCTGTAGTACCTCGCAGTCATCTGGCGTCGCATGAGACGGCACGAACAATGGGTAGAGCGGTCGCGAAAGAGTGTGAGCGCAATCCCCTATAACCCTTCATCCTGCTGCTTAGAGACCGAACGGGAATGTGTCCGGCACGCCCTCTGCGGCATGTTCCGGGCCAAGCGGGATTATCGGCGTAGTCTCGTCGAACCAGACGAAGGCGTCGAACTGGTTGGGGAGCGAAGCATAGGCGTAATGGCTGAGCCGTTCCGTCTCCGGCCTGTAGATCACGCCGATGAACCGTTCGAGCCTCGGCTCCTGAAGCCGCTCCGCGAGGACGGCATCGCGAGAGAAGTCGAGCAGGAAGCGCTCGATCCGGGTATCATGGAGAAGGCGCTCGTAGCTGTCTTCGAGGGAAGAACGGATCGTCTTCACCTCCATTTTGCCGCCCCAGTCGCTTGCCGCTGCAACCCTCCCGCCATGCGTGCCGAAGCCAATCAGAGCCGTCTCGCCGGGGTAGTTCTCCCGGCAGAGTTGACCAAGGTTCAACTCGTCGCGTGTTGTTCCCATGTCCGTCTGGCGCGCATCGCCGATATGTGAATTGTGCGCCCAGACGACCGCTTTCGCCCTAGGACCTCGTGCATCGAGCAAATGCCGCAGCGTCTCGAACATATGCGTGTCCCGCAAGTTCCAGGATTCGGCCCCGCCATAATACATGATCCGATAATACCGCTCCGCCGAGGCGATCAGGCGGGCATTCTGCGCCGCATCGATAAGCTCGTCCCCTGCTTCGAGCCCCGCGTGCAATTGCTTCTCCAGCAATTCGCGGCACTGTTTCACGACCGCCCCCTCGCATTTGCGGAAACCTTCCGTCAGTGCCGCACGGCCGTAGGTCGAGGGCTCGTTCTGCCAAGGTGTGAGGCACCCGTAGCGCTCGCGCGCTATCGCCGCCGCTCGCGGATCCGTCTCCTCCAGATATTCCAGGACAGCGGCCATCGCCGCCCGCATGTTGTAGATATCGAGGCCATAGAACCCGGCGCGCCCGGGCTCTTCCGTTTTTTCACCATTGTGGCGGCGCAGCCACTCGACAAAATCCTTCACCTCCAGATTTCGCCACATCCACACAGGAAATCGTTCGAAGGCCGTGTGCCTAGGAGCGCTGGCCGGCCGGTGGCGAACATATCGGTCGATTACGGCCGCATCCGGCCAGTCGGCCTCGATGGCAACAATCGTGAATCCGTGCGCCTCGATCAGCCGGCGGGTAATCGCCGCGCGGGCACGATAGAATTCGGACGTGCCGTGACTGGCCTCGCCTAGCAGGACAATCCGCCGTTCGGCAAATCGATCGAACAGGCGTCCAAAGGCGGGATCGTCGAAATCGGGCAGGGCCTCGGCAGCATCGGCGATCCTCTCGGAGAGCGAGTTTGCCGGCCTCGGCCCGACGCGCGATCCCGCCAGATCATCGCTCCAACCCTGCTCCCCGACAAGCGGAACGAACCTGACGCCGCCGAGGTCCTGCTCCTCGAAATCGGTGGCATTGACGCGCGTGATCTTCATGAGACGTTGCTCGTCGCGCGGGCCCACGGGCACCACCAGATGGCCGCCGATATCCAGTTGCTCCTTCAGCGCGTGCGGCACCTCCGGTCCGCCGGCCGCTACCAGGATCGCGTCGAACGGCCCTGCCTTCGGCCAGCCGGTGCTGCCGTCGCCGATGCGCACGTCGATATTGTCGTAACCGCCTTCGGCGAAACGCCTTTGAGCCGCTCCCGCCAACCCGGCGTGGCGCTCGATCGTATAGACGTGACCGGCGATCCGACTGAGAACGGCCGCGGCATAGCCGGAGCCGGTGCCGATTTCGAGAACGATGTCTCCCGGTCGGACCTCGGCGCGCTCGATCATCAGCGCGACGATGTAGGGTTGGGAGATGGTCTGGCCATGGCCAATCGAGAGTGCCGTGTCCTCGTAGGCGAATTCCTCGTATCCGGGCTCGACGAAGGTCTCGCGCCTGACGCTACGCATCGCCTCGAGAACGTCCGGATTCGTGATCCCACGACGGGAGAGATGGGCCGCGATCATTCGCTCTCGGGCACGGGAATAGTCGATCATGAGGAGTACCCCACCGCCGTGCCGGACCCGCGTGGCTATGCTGCAACGCCCGGCACCGTGTGGAACCACGATCGGAATGCATTGTTCCCCGCTCTAGACGCGGGGAGTTGTGGCAGGCGTGACGCCACTAAAGGATCGGCTTGCCGCCCGTAACGGCAATCGTTGCACCGGAGACGTAACTCGACATCGGATCGGCCAGCATGACGTAGGTGGACGCGAGTTCCACCGGCTGGCCTGGCCTTTTCATCGGGACCTGCTTGCCGAAATTCGTCACCGACTCCTCCGGAAGAGTCGAGGGGATCAGCGGTGTCCAGATCGGCCCCGGAGCCACGGCATTCGCCCGTATGCCCTTCTCCGCCAGCAACTGCGACAGCCCGGCGGTGAAATTCTGGATGGCGCCTTTCGTGGTTGCATAGGCAAGCAGCGTCGGGTTCGGGCTGTCGGCGTTGATCGAGGTGGTGTTGATGATCGAACTGCCCGGCTGCATATGAGGCACGGCTGCCTTCGTGAGGTAGAACATCGCATGGATGTTGACGCGGAAGGTCAGTTCCCATTCCTCTTCCGTTATCCCTTCGATGCTCTTGAACGAGGCCTGATGGGCCGCATTGTTGACGAGGATGTCGATGCCGCCGAGCTCGCGGATCGCGGTTTCGACGATGTGTCGGCAATGTGCGGCGGTCTGGATGTCGCCCGCGACGAGCACCGCCTTGCGGCCTGCCTCTTCCACGAGCGCCTGTGTCGCCTTGGCATCCTCGTGCTCGTCGAGATAAGCGATGAGAACGTCGGCCCCCTCGCGCGCATAGGCTATTGCGACAGCACGCCCTATGCCGCTGTCGCCGCCGGTGATGATGGCCTTCTTGCCCGCGAGCCGGCCTGATCCCTTGTATGTGTTTTCCCCGTGGTCCGGAAGCGGTTTCATCCGGTCCGTGGCGCCCGGCATCGGTTGGCTCTGGCGTTCAAAGGGAGGGCTGGGAAATTTCTCCATCTCGAGGCTCCTTCGTGGATTAAGGCAAACTGTTAGCGCGTGCTTGCATCAACGACGGTCGCGGGGCCTAACTCAGGCCCTCCTCCTTTGTTCCGGAATGGAACTTCGCCTGTGTGCTGGCGTTGACCGCAAGAGACCCCGCCAATGGAGAGCGACATGACCAAGCGCGAAGAGAAATCGAAGGGCGCGACGAAAGCCATCCCGATGGGCGATCGTGTCGAGAAGGATAGTGACCTGCACCCCGGGTCCGGCGAGCCCCCACTCGAGCCCGACGAAATCATGAGGCGACGGGCCGCCCGTGAAGCGACCCGCCTGAAGAGGGACGAGTATCTGGTCGAAACGGACCTGGAAGACGCCGACGAGCGTTTCCCCTTAGCGAACATGAAAGATTAACAATCGAATCCGGGAGATGAATCATGAAGACGCCAAAGCCGGGACCGCCTGGCACCACGGAACAGTCGCCGAGGTGGGAGGGTCCGGAGGAGACGCGGCCAAGAGGATACCTGCCCGCGAAAGACGACCCCAAGCGTGACAGGGACGCGGTCGGGGAAAACCTGAAAGATCCCCATCGCGGCAAGCTATCCGATGCCTTGAAACAGAAAGGCGAATAGCAAGGGGGGCGCCACGCCCGACCGGCGCAAGCGGCGGATCGCGCCGGTCGGGGACTCACTCCAACAAATCGCAATCGTGGTGGGCGAAATCGCCTGCAAACTGGAACCGAGCGCCGGATCCGGGGTTTGGCGATGGATTCGATCAACAACGAAAGGGAGTAGAAAAATGGCCAGCAGAAAAGAATGGTGGAGCAGCGATCCCGCTCGACGCTACGGCACATCCGGCAGGGACTGGTATGGCGCCGATGAGCGGAGGCGCAGAAGCCGCCGTTTCGGTGGATACAGCGATCCGTGGGGGGCCGACGACGAAAATTCGGAATATTTCCCGGATGCGGAAACTGGACGCGCCGGTGCCTATCGTCGGATGGGAGAAGAGTATGATTGGTCGGACCGGGAGCGCGCGTTCCGCGACTATCATGGGCCGGGCTACGGATACCGTAGCGGAACCTATCCGCGAGCCTATCCGGGGTATGGCTATGTGTCGCGCTCCTATCGCGACTACGATCGGGATGACGACCGAGATTACGACCGGGATTACGAGGAGCGTGGTTTCTTCGAGCGCGCCGGTGACGAGATCGCGTCCTGGTTCGGAGACGAGGACGCCGAGCGCAGGCGCAGGATGGATGAATACCGCGGCCGCGGACCGAAGGGATACACCCGTTCCGATAGCCGAATTCAGGAAGACGTGAGCGACCGCCTGAGCGACGACGGAGCACTTGACGCGTCCGACATCGAAGTTTCGGTGCGGGGAGGCGAGGTGACGCTTAGCGGCTTCGTCGACTCGAAATGGGCGAAACGTCGGGCCGAGGATTGCGCCGAGGACGTGTCCGGCGTCACCAACGTGCAGAATAACATCCGCGTCCGCGGTGCTGAGACCTCGGCGGCGTGGACAAGCGGCGAAAGCGGCCGCAACACCTAGGACGTTGCGCGTAGAGTGCTTACTGCCCCAGCAAGCGGGCCCTCAAAGCCGGGGCCCGCCTTGGCCTTAGACTTGGGCTCGGCACGCGACAGAAAATCAAGCATCCGCGCCTCATCCGCACGCAATTCCGGCTTTGCCCGGCCGGGCCTCCGCAATTGCTTGGCCGCGACCGTGGATCCCTTATCGGCGAGCGCAATGATCTGCGGGTGGATATAGCTCTTGCGGCAAATCGCCGGCGTATTGCAGAGCGCCGTGGCCGACGCCTCGGCCATCGCCTTCACTGTTGGGCATTGCTCCGCTTCCAGTGCCGCCCGCGCTGCCACAAAGGCAGCAACGCTTCCCGCCCAGGTGCGGAATGTTTTTGCGGAGACAGGGAGGCCCGCGATTTGCGAGAGGTAGCGGTTGAGGCGGCCCGAATCGACCGACCGCAGCGCGCCGGTCTCGTCCTTCCACACGAACAGCTGGCGCCCCGGCAAGTCGGCGATTTCCTCGAGCAGCCGCTGAAGCTTCGGGCGGCGCAGCTGCCGCCGGACTCGCTTGCCGCCTTTTGCCGTGAAGCGCAGTTCAATGCCATCATCCGCCAGCCTGACGTGCCGCTTCAACAGGGTCGTCGCACCGTAGGTGCTGTTTTCCTGGACGTATTCGCGGTTCCCCGGGCGAAGATGCGCCTCGTCGAGGAGCGCCACCATCGCGGCAAGCACTGTCTGGACGCTTTCCCGCTTGCCGTCCATGTGGCGCCGGATCGTGCGCCTGATCCTGGGCAGCGCCTTGCCGAACGGCACCAATTGAGCGAATTTATCAGCACTCCTGAGCGCTTGCCATGCTTGATGGTAGCGATATTGCTTCCGCCCGCGCGCGTCGTATCCCGTCGCTTGCAGGTAGCCCCTCTCATCCATGCAGATCCAGACCTTCTTATAGGCGGGAGGGATGCCCAGGGAAGCGATACGGGCTTTCACCGCCGGATCGATAATCGTCGACCCGTCCGGCATTTTATAAACGAAACCTTTGCCGCAGCGTCGCCGCGTGATTCCCGGTTCGCAGTCGCTGACATAAACGAGATCTTCCGCCGAAATCTCCTGCTTGACGGCGAGCGACTGCCGGCTGCTTTCACCTAGCGGTCCGGCTCGGCCTCTTGCGCTGATCTCGCGCTTTTCACTGAGGTGCAACTGCATTTGGCTCTGTCTCTTCTTGCTGGAGCTGCCGAATGGGAGGTAACGCAATGCTGCCTTGGTAAGGTCCCTCGACGGGTTTGAATTCGAATACCGACCTGCAACGCAACCGACCGTGCCGGGAACATATTCCACCGCGGGAGGTTCCAACCGCACTCATCGGCAGACGGGAGACAACCATGCGCAAAGCTCTGAAAGACGCTGTGGTGGTGATCACCGGCGCCTCGTCCGGCGTCGGGCAGGCGACCGCGGAGGAATTTGCCAAGCAGGGCTCACGGCTGGTGCTGGCTGCGCGCGATGCGGCGGCGTTGCAGAGTGTTGCGAAGACCTGTCGCGAGCTCGGAGCAGAGGTTCTGGTCGCTCCGACCGACGTGACGAATGCGGATGCCGTGAAGAACCTGGCAAAGAAGGCAATGAGCTTCGGCAAGATAGACGTCTGGTTCAGCAACGTTGGCGTCGGGGCCGTCGGGCGCTTCGAGGAGACCCCGATCGAAGCGCATGACCGTGTCCTCAGCACGAACCTGATCGGCCATTTCCATGATGCGCACGCTGCTATTCCGATTTTCCTCAAGCAGCGCCACGGCACCTTCATCAACATGATCTCCCTCGGCGGATTCGCCTCCACACCTTTCGCGGCCGCCTACAGCGCAAGCAAGTTCGGGTTACGGGGCTTTTCCGAAGCGCTGCGCGCGGAGCTTGCCGACGAACCCGATATCCATGTCTGCGATGTCTATCCGACCTTCCTCGACACGCCGGGCGTGGCCCACGGCGCGAACTATACGGGCCGCAGGCTCAGCGTGCCTCCTCTCGTCTATGATGCACGCCGCGTCGCTCGCGCCGTCGTTCGCCTGGCGCAGAATCCACGTCCTTCGATGACCCTCGGCGTGATGGCCGATCTGGCTCGCGTTGCGCATCTTCTGGCGCCGAATACCACAGCACGTCTCCTCGCCCGCCTCACCACACGCTATCTCAAGCAAGCGCCGCGCGTAGAAAAGAGCCACGGCAACCTGTTCCGGCCGCCTGCCATCGCTGGCGGCGTAGAGGGTGGCTGGCGTTCACGGAGACGGATACCCACTGCCGCCCTGGCAACAGCTGCCGTCGCCGGGCTGGCGCTTGCCTTGGTGATCACCACCAGAATGCGCCGGCGCTAACGGCTTAGCCCGCAGGTCAGTCAGTAACTTGAGTGGGCTGCCGCCGCGATCAATGCAGCGTCTTCGACTTCGAGGGAGTGATTGGAGCGGGCGCGACGTTGTGAGTGCCGGTTGCCACGACATATTGTTCGACCAATTCCATCAGCGCCAACGCGATTTCTTCCCAAGACCACCCGGCGCCTTCGGCCGCTCGCGTCAAGGCGTCGAACTCGTCATTCAGCGCGCGTTCGCACTCGCGCTGCCGGTCGCCACTGTGTTCACAAATAGCTGTCAGAACAAGCTTGGTCATGTTGCCTCCGTTGAGAAAGCAACTCCTTAAACGCGCTAAGGTTCCGGCGAAACGTCGCCAATAACGCGGTGACTATACTTTGATGCAGAAGCAGTTGCAGCGGCTGCCGCAACGCAAAGACACCCGCGGCGGGAGGCCGTTGTGCCGGAAGAAATTCGCGAATTGACCCGCATCACCAATGACGCGGGTCAACTGTTTTGTTGGCTCACCAGGTCTGGCGGTTGTACCAGTCGTCAATGTCTTGCCTGATGCGGTCTCTGGCTATTCCGTAACGTTCTTGGATCTTGCCTTCGAGCTGGTCACGGTTACCGTCGATCTCATCAAGGTCATCGTCGGTTAGCTTGCCCCACTGTTCCTTCACCTTACCTCTGAGCTGCTTCCAATTGCCTTCGATGCGATTCCAATCCATTGGACCCTCCTGTTCTCAAACCGCACTTCATCAACCCTAATGCGTGGCCGGACTTTTGGTTTCGGCCGAGGTGCTGGAAATTTCCGCTCACCAGGGCAGGAGACTGGAATATGGTCCTTCTTCGAGCCGCGGCCGCTGGAGGGGAGCGGGGATTTGGCGCGCCCGCGGCTAGGCGAAGTGGGTGGTCTCATCGGACAGATGTTCTGAACGAAAGCAGGCGACTGGAACTATGAGCGTTCCCGGCAGTTAACCGGAGTAGCCAACCAAGGAGGACGATTGGATGCATCTTATTGGCGTGCAAGTCATCCCGGAGCAGGGCGGGAAGGCAGGATTTACCGTCGAATTCGTCGGTGAGCGGGGCGAGATAGTTTCCGTCTCGATGCGCAATGATGCCGCCCGCAGTCTCAATCGGCTGAATGCGATCGAACAGGCCAAGGCAATCTTCAGCGAACTCGCAAACACGGACATCGAAACGATCGAAAACGGGGGCACCACAGTGGGCGAGCCGAAAATGCGGCACAGCGCGCGCACTACGAAAGATGCCGACGAAATGGAAAGTCAGCTCGACGAAGGACTTGAGGATAGTTTCCCGGCAAGTGATCCCGTATCCATCACCGTTTCGACGGTACCCACGGACCGTGTGCGGCGCCGGAAGTGATTGCCGTCGTGTCATCACCATCGTATTTCGCGGTGGAACCGCTCCTGCCCAGGCTTGCTGCGGACCGGCGGAAGCAATTCGAGGTTTTTTCATGGTGCCGGGGGATATCGGGCTTCCGACAGGAACCAAAATGCAACACAGGCATTTTCCTCCGCGTTACCGAAAATTTACCTCGGGCAGAAGGACGATAGTCGATATGCCTGCCACAATCAGCGAAGCGCGCCAGCCGTCACCGCAAGTAGAAGAGCAGGTCGTTGACCTGATCCCGGCCTTGCGAGCTTTCGCGCGCACCTTCACGTCGGCGTCATTTGAGGCGGATGACCTCGTGCAGGAGACTTTGCTGCGCGCACTGCGCAGCATCAACCAGTTCGAGCCCGGTACGAGTCTCAAGTCCTGGCTTTTCACAATCATGCGCAACGCTTTCCGCACGCAATATAAACTCCGCAAACGCGAGAGCCCCGGGAACACCGATTACGCGGAATTGTCCATTCCAGCGGCGCCCTCGCAGGAATGGTCGGTCCTGAATGGCGAGCTTCGCCAAGCGTTGGGATCACTCACTCCCGAGCATCGCGAGGTTCTTGTTCTCGTTGCCGGTTTCGGAATGAGTTACAAGGAAGCCGCCGACATCTGCGACTGCGCAATTGGCACGATCAAGAGCCGGCTGAGCCGGGCCCGCGAAGAGCTGACGGTCCAAATGCACGGAAATCCCTTGAATTGACGTTGAGCCGCTGTCTCTGCCGAACAGTGCCGGGCGACTCCCCAAGTGACCCCAAAGCCATCGCATTCCAAGTTCTGCTCAGGAGGTGAAGACGTGTTCCGCCCGAAAACGGTGCGCGCACGGGTTATCTTGCCCGAGCGTTAAGGGCCTTTTGCAACTGCCGCGCCAATTCGAGAAGGCGCTCGGGAACCGCCTCCTTCTGGATCTCGTCCATGAGCAGGGCGACTTGCTCGTCGATCGTCTTGCTACTGGCCGGCTCCCCTGGCGCCTTGTTGTCACTCATTCGCGCTTCCTCATTCATGCAGAACTGGAAGACAAATATTCTTCCAGGCTCCTGGTGTAAATTCGAAATGAGTGGGCATCGGGTCACGCGCGTCCATGGCCGGCAGACGACCAGCTTACTTAGGATTTCGAGGCATGCTGCGGCTTGCCCTTGCGCTTGGTCGAAGCCATCTCCTTCAGTTCCTTTTCGCTCATGGATTGAACCATTCCCTTCGAAGCGCCTTTGAGTTCGCTTTTCTTCTTCTCGCCACGCTTGGCAGCAAGGGCAGCGCCGGCAGCCATTTGCTGCGCCTTCGATTTTGCAGGCATTTCAATTCCTCCTTCAGCATGACGCTGGAGCGGCACTGGAACCGGCGAGCGTTGATTATGTTCCCCTGAATTCGTCCGTGGGGAAGAGAAGTTGTATTCGCTCGAGTTGGTCAAACGAACCAGGGCATTCGGTCGGATTTTGGGTGACCGCCGCATGTACTCCGGATAGAGAGTGCACGTTTCGGTTAGGAGGAATTTCAGGGAGTACGATCAGCGCAACAGCCCTTGACCGCCGTCTACCCAAACTGGGCTCCCGGTCACGTGGCGAGCCGCGTCCGAAACGAGGAAGCAGATGACGTCGGCCACGTCTTCCGCTTCCCCGGGCTCACCGCCCGTAAGCGGCACGTCGCCTTCCGGCCATTCTACCGGGACGGAAGTTTCGTCAGGAGCGCGCAGGTCGGTACTGTCGAGGATATTGGTCTTGATCGCGCCGGGGCAAACGGCGTTGACGCGGATACGGTGCTTGCCGAGCTCTAGCGCCAATTGCTGCACCATGGCGACCTGAGCCGCCTTTGTTGCTGCGTAGGCTGTGGCGCCCGGCGTCGTGAACGTGCGGGTGCCATTGATCGAGGATACGACGACGATCGTGCCGCCGCCGGCCGCCTTCAGATGCGGCACACAGAGGTGAAAGGTGAGATATGTGCCGCGCAGATTGGTTGCGATCGTCTCGTCCCACTCATGCGGCTTGAGATCGTCGATCGGCGCCCAGACCCCGTTGATCCCGGCATTCGCGACGACGACATCGAGCCGCCCCATATCTGTGATCAGCTGTTCGATCGCCACCCGCATTCGGCGCTCATCCGCCACGTCTGCGATAAGCGCAAGAGCCTCGCCGCCGCGTGAGCGTATCGCTTCGACGGTAGCCGCAGTCTCCTCCGGAGACCGTGCGAGCGCCGCCACGGCGATGCCATCTTCGGCGAGCTTCAATGCGACCGCCCTGCCTATGCCGGAGCCGGCGCCGGTTACCAGTGCTACACGTTTCGATATTGGCGCTTTCACCGCTGAGATTCCTCGCTCAGGCTCACGCGAGCCGGGTCAACGCGTCCAGCTCGCGCGTTCGCAAAAAAATGAGGGGCAGCGCTTGCCGTTCAAGAGTCTTCGCGGGGCCAGCGGTTCACGCGAAATCCCGCTTCCATCGCGGCATCGAGGAATGCCGATTGAGCGACGGCTGGAGAAGCGTCCCCGTTCAATGCCGCGATGCACTCGGAAAGGGCCGTTTCACGGCCGGAGCCTGTGGTCTGAGGCCAGTGGTTCTTGAGACACAGCAGCGCATCCCTTGTGCTTTGTACCCGGAGTACGCGGTCATCCTCTTCAAGGATCACCGGCTCGTCCCACAGACGATCGACATTCAACTCAACCATATTGCTGTTTCGCCGCTGCATTGCGCCTCTCCTCCGCCGCTGCCGCCATTACTACAGCGCTGACCTCCGGATAAACTCTGGCAATATCCGCCAATGCCAGAACGCCGGCGGCGTGGCGGTTTTCGTCAACGACCACCAGGCGCCGGATTCCGCAGTTCGCCATCTTTTGCGCAGCAGTCAGAACGCTGTCGCTTGGCGAGCAGGTTTCCGGCGAAACGACCATGAATTCGCGAACGGCCACCGTCGTTGACAGCCCCTTTGCCAGGACGGATACGACGATGTCTCTGTCGGAGATGACGCCAAGGATTGCGCCGACGGGCGGAAACTCCACGGGGAGAAACCCCACCCCCGTCTCGGCCATGAGCCGCGCTGCGGACTGCGCGGAGTCGTCCATCGATATCGTGTACACAGTTGGCGTCATCAGTGATGCCACGGTGGTGAACGCGTCACGGCCGTCCATTGCTTAGACTCCTGCCGTCGACCGATGCCGGAACCTTGATCTCTTCGGAAGGAGGCGTCGGCAGGGGTAAGTCCACCTGCTGAGGCACGATAACCTGAGCTTCGGCCGAGTTCCTGCGGCGGCGAGCTTCCAGCGTGCCGGGGTTAGTCTGTCTTGGTGCGGCGCGCTTCAACTTCTGTCGCATCGCGGTCTCCTTTGCGGTTGGGATGAACGCTCAGCCAACGTGCCGACGAGGCGTTAGTTCCCTCGGTTGCCGCATTTCGCCGCAAAAACTGAATTTAGCGCGAGATCGGCCGCGGCGCCCCTTTGACCGGGGCGCCTCTGCATCAAATGCTGTGAGCGAGCGGTTTTGGACTATTGATTGTGAGTCCCGCCCGGCTCAGTCACGCCTTGCAGGCCTACGCCCGCCAGCGACGGGTCGGCATGAGCGGCGTCCGCAAGCGATATCACGCCGACGAGGCGCTTGGCGCGATTGACCACCGGCATGCGGCGGACCTGTTCATCGCCCATGTTATGTGCGACGTCTGAGAGTTCCTCATCGTCGAAACAGTATTTGACGTCGGATGTCATCACGTCCGCGACGCGCGTACTGGCGTCGCGGCCGTGGGCGACGCACCGGACCACAATGTCGCGGTCGGTGATCATCCCGACCAGCCGGTCATTGTCGCCAACCGGCAGGAAGCCGATATCGTTCTCGGCCATGTGCTGAGCAACCGCCGCCACCGTGTCCTGCGGGCTCACAACATGAACATTCTTCGTCATCACGTCTGCTACACGCATTTTCGATACTCCTCATTATACCTGACCGGCATCGGAATTATCCGCCTCTCGACGGGGCGGAGGGCTCGCAGGCGGATTCAGTGCGCCGGTGGCACCTTCCGTCTCTTCCATCGGGCTGGGTGCATCGCCGCGCGTCATCTCGCGACTGGCTTGCTCCCAATGCCGCTTGTCCTGCCCCTCCGGCCGACCTTCCTGCTCCCAAATGGCATAGGCCCGACGGCGGATGAGTTCCTCTCTGTCATCCATTTCCGATCTCCGAGTGGGTTAGCTGCCCGAATGCCAACGACCGAGTCCGTCATTTGTTCCGTGACGAATGGCGGGGACTGCGGCTACGCGTCACTGGCCAGCGAATGGGCGCTTTTAGCTGCGAATACGACTGCGCTTTGCTCGATTATATCCTCGACGTCGGAGGCATCCCGGGCTCGAAAGCTTGCAGTCGCGCTGTCAAACACCCGGTGCCATCGCCGGCCCTCTCCGGGTCCAGGCATCGAAAAGCGACAATCGACCCCAGCATTGAAGATGAGAAGCAGATCGGCCTGATCGCCTGCATCGTGCAGATGGACCCCGATTGTCTGCTGTTCCGCCTGATGCCAGTCTTCCTCCGTCATGGCTTGCCCGTCGGGACGCAGCCACGTGACCAGTTCCCCAGTCAGGAAGCTGTCCTGGCGAAGAAGCGGGTTCGCAAGCCGCAAGGCGATCAGCGCTCGGCAATAAGCAAGGAAATCTTGATCGCTGCCAGGCCAATCGACCCAGCCGATTTCATTGTCCTGGCAATAGCAGTTGTTGTTGCCGCGCTGGCTGTTGCCGATCTCGTCTCCGCCAAGCACCATCGGCACGCCCTGGCAGAGCATCAGGGTCGCCATCATCGCTCGGCGCCGGCGCGAGCGGGCCGCGAGGATAGCCTCGTTGTCGGTGGCGCCCTCGACGCCGAGATTGTCCGAACAATTGTCCGCATGTCCGTCCCGGTTGTCCTCGCCGTTCGCCTCGTTGTGCCGTTCGTTGAAGGACACCGTGTCGGTGAGCGTGAACCCGTCATGAGCGCTGACCAGATTGACGGATGAGGTCGCCACGCGTCCGGAGTGGTTGAATTCGGTCGGGGAGCCCACGAGCCGCTGCGCGAGGGCAGGCAGTTGGTCGGCATCGCGCCTCCAGTAGCGACGCACATCGTCGCGAAACCGGTCGTTCCATTCCCGAAAGGGCGGCGGAAACCCGCCGAGCTGATAGCCGCCGTCTCCTATGTCCCACGGCTCGGCAATCAATTTCACACCGGCGAGAACCGGGTCCTGGCGAATGGCGTCGAAGAAACCGCCCTCCCGGTCGAATTCAATCTGTTCCCGGCCGAGCGCGCTCGCCAAATCGAACCGAAAGCCATCCACATGCATCGCGGTAACCCAGTAACGCAAACTGTCGAGGACCATCCGAAGCACCATGGGATGAGCGACGTTGAGCGTATTGCCGGTGCCTGTCGTATCGAATGTGTGCCTGCCATCGGGCGACTGCCGATAATAGCTCAGGTTGTCGATGCCGCGAAAAGCCAAGGTCGGGCCGAGCTCGGAACCTTCGCCCGTGTGGTTGTAGACCACATCCATGATCACTTCGATGCCCGCGGCGTGGAAGGCCTTCACCATCGATTTGAACTCCTGGATGTTTCCGTTGGAGAGATAGCGACGGGCCGGAGCGAAATAGCCGAGCGGCTGATAGCCCCAATAGTTGCGCAAGCCCCTTTCGACCAGGTAGCGATCATCGAGGAAGTATTGGACCGGCAGGAGCTCCACCGCCGTTACGCCGAGCTTCGACAGGTGCTCGATAATCGCGGGGTGCGCCATCGCCCGGAAGGTACCGCGTTCGTGCTCCGGTATGGCCGGATGCATCAATGTCAAGCCGCGAATATGCGCCTCATAGATTACCGTGTCCGTCCAAGGGCGCCGGATCGCCTGCTCGCCCTCCCAGTCGAACTCGGGATCCTGCACGACGGCCCTGACTGTATATGGAGCGCTGTCGCGTTCATCGAAGCTCAGGTCGGCTTCCTCGTGCCCGACACAATAGCCGAACAGGGCATCATGCCACGTCAGCTGCCCGAAGATCTGTTTGGCATAGGGATCGAGAAGCAGCTTATTTGGATTGAAGCGGTGCCCGTTCTTCGGATCGTAGGGGCCGTGCACGCGATATCCGTAGATAGTGCCAGGGCCGGCCCCGGGGAGGAAGCCGGACCATACGTCGCCTTCGCGTGTCGGCAGGGGAAGTCGGACAATCTCCTCGCGTCCGTCGTCAGAGAACAGGCAAAGGTCGACCCTTTCCGCATGGGCTGAAAAAAGCGCGAAGTGCGTGCCATCGCCTATGTACTCGGCTCCAAGCTCAGGCTTGAGGAAGTCCAACTTCGAGAAGGAGAGATCCATGGGGAAGTTCGACCTTCGAATTAAAGCAAGACCAACAATAGAGAGAATACAGCGTGAGGTGCGAACGCACTGCGACCGCGATTGTTCCGGCCTTGTAAGGTTAGCGCCGCCCGAGGGTCGGAACTTTGCAACAGGGTCCGGGTTGTTAGAGCACGTTCGCGCTTGGGACGCGCTTTGGCTCCTTTTCGTGTGCATGTCGTCCAGACCGCTGCACAGCGCGGACATCCCTCGGGGCCATAGGGTAACTGCCAATGCTTACACGCGACACTGCCATAACAGCATGGGGTCCGAGGCTTCTTCCATCTGGGCAAGCGGAGTTCCGCATCTGGGCTCCGGACCGGCAGCGGATGAATGTCGTGGTTGCCGATCGCCAAGTCCAAATGGAGCGTCAAGGGGATGGCTGGTTTTCGGCGGTCGTGCCGGCGGATGCCGGTTGCCTCTACCAGTTCGCTCTCGACGACGGAACGAGGCTCGCCGATCCGGCATCCCGCGCCCAGGCGCACGATCTCGAGGGACCCTCCATCCTGACAGACCAGAACCGCTTTCCATGGCAGCAGGGCGAGTGGCGCGGCCGCCCCTGGAGCGAAGCAGTCATCTACGAGCTTCACGTCGGGACCTTCACCGATGAAGGCACGTTCAAGGCGGCCATCCCGCGCCTCGGCGAACTTGCGCGGGCCGGCATAACGGCGTTGGAGATCATGCCGGTGGCCCAGTTTCCCGGCAACCGCGGTTGGGGTTACGACGGCGTGCTGCATTTCGCGCCCCATATCGCCTATGGCACGCCTGAAGACCTCAAGGCGCTCGTCGATGCCGCGCACGGCCACGGAATGATGATCCTGCTCGACGTCGTCTACAATCATTTCGGTCCGCTGGGAAACGCACTCCCCCGTTATGCATCGCGTTTCTTCAACCGCAGGCGATCGACCCCATGGGGCCCGGCGGTCGAATTCAACGAGCCGGCCGTTCGCCAATATTTCATCGAAAACGCCCTCTACTGGCTGCGGGACTTTCGTTTCGACGGCCTGCGCCTGGACGCCATCGGGCACATCAAGGACAGGCAGGATCCGACGTTCCTTCACGAGCTTGCTGCGACCGTGGGCGCGGCTTTCCCTGACAGGCACGTTCATCTGGTCGTGGAGGACGAGGAAAGGCGTCGGGACCTCGTCGCCTATTCGCCCGATGCGATCCCGCTGCACTTCTCGGCCAACTGGAACGACGACTTGCATCATGCGCTCCACGTGATTGCGACGGGCGAGGCGAACGGCCATTACACAGCTTATGCGGAAGATCCCTGGACGATCCTGAAAGACGTTCTGGCATGCGGCTTCCATCCGTGCTCCGCCGCCGAAAAGGGCAAACGTCCAGTGATGCCGCCGGCCCGTGTCGCCTTCCTGCAGAACCATGACCAGGTCGGCAATCGCGCGCTCGGGGAGCGGCTGCGAACGCTCGTCGGCGCCGATTTGACGGAGGTAATGACCGCGCTCCTCCTGCTCTCGCCGCAGATCCCGCTCTTGTTCATGGGGGACGACTACGGCGAAACCCGGCCGTTTCATTTTTTCGCAGACTATCAAGGTGAGATCGCGGACGCGATTCGCAAAAGCCGCCCAGAGGAAGCGGCGAATTTCGGTGGCCGGGCAGAGGACGTCGATCACATGCCCGACCCGATCGACGTGCAAACCTTCGCGTCATCCAAACTGGATTGGAAACGAGCCGAGGGCGAGGGCGGTCGCCGAGAGCGCGAAAGGCTCCGCACCTTGATAGAGCTGCGGATGCGCCACGTAGTTCCATTCGTGGCGCCCCCGGAAGCGGTCCTCGTCCATCCGACGCCTGATGGCGTTGTCGCAATAGATTGGCGTTTTCCGGGCGCGAAGCTTCAGTTGAGGCTGAATCTCTCCGATGCGGAACAGAGGGTCCCCGGAACCGAGGGCCACGTGATCTGGTCCGCCGGGTGGGTTCCCGATGAGACGACGCTAAGGGCGCCCGGCATTTTGGTGGCCACGCATGAGGTCTCAGCCGTAAGCAGACGCGGCGACACAGGGACCGGGCGAAGACAATGAAACTCGGCCCAGCTCTCGCCGGCGAACATGCAGGTGGGCCTTCGCTGCTCGCAATCAGCCAGCAGGCGGAGGGATGCCAGCGCTGCGAGCTTTATAAAAATGCCACACAGCTCGTCTTTGGCGAGGGGCCCCGGGATGCCAGGCTCTTCTTCATAGGCGAGCAACCCGGCGATCGCGAGGACATCGAGGGACACCCGTTTGTCGGACCCGCGGGCATTCTCTTCGCCCAGTGCCTGGAAGAGGCGGGGATAGATAGGAGCGAATGCTATGTCACCAACGCCGTCAAACACTTCAAATATGAGCAGCGGGGAAAGCGGCGAATCCATTCGAAGCCCAATGCGGGCGAGATCCAGAGCTGCGCCTGGTGGCTCGGAGCCGAACTCGAAAAGGTTCGGCCCGACGTCGTCGTCGCGCTCGGGGCTACGGCGACAAGAACACTGCTCGGAAGCTCGGCCAAGGTCACGCGAGACCGCGGCCGAGCGATCCACACCGGGCGCGATTTTGACATCCTCGTGACAATCCACCCATCCTATCTGCTGCGGATTCGAGAAAGGGGGGATGCCTCGCAGGAACGCCAGCGTTTCATCGCGGACCTCCGCATGGCCGCCTCGCTCCGGTCCGAAGCCCGAGCCTAATTGGCCGGCCTCCTCAGCGGTCACTCCGCCCGTTCTCCGGCCCTTCACCGCATGAGGAGGCTTTGCTCGCAGCTGTCAATACTCCTTCCAGTTATCGGTTGAAAGAGCGGCGTTCCCTTGGAATGAGGCGGACAACTTGGCCGATAGCTGACGCGCCGGCGACGGGGCGGGGCGTGATGTAGCCGCGGCGGCCGCTACCTGCGGCCGTCTGTTGCTGCGTGTTGCCGGTTGCGTTCCGATGTTGAACTGGGCGAGTAGTTGGAACAGTGCCTCTGCCTCGCAAGCAAGGCTATGGGCCGCTGCTGTGGATTGCTCAACCATGGCGGCGTTCTGTTGTGTACCCTGGTCCATGGCGTTGACAGACGCATTGATCTCCTTGAGACCGGTAGCCTGCTCCTTGGATGCTTCCACAATTGCAATGACATTTCCATCGACCTGCTGGACTTGGACAACGATCTCCTGCAAGGCAGTCCCCGTCTCACCGACGAGAGATACGCCATTTTTTACATGATCGTTTGACGTGTTGATCAATTCCTTGATCTCTTTCGCTGCCTTGGCGGAGCGCTGTGCCAGCTCACGAACTTCTTGAGCCACCACTGCGAAGCCCTTCCCAGCATCACCAGCTCGTGCGGCTTCAACTCCGGCATTAAGCGCGAGCAGGTTTGTCTGGAAAGCGATCTCATCAATGACGCCGATGATGTTACCGATCTCGGTTGCCGAGGCCTCGATCTTACCCATGGCGTCAACGGCGTTCCGCACTACGCGGCCGGAATGTTCGGCGTTTTCTTTCGTCTGGCGGACAAGTTTTCCAGCTTCCTGCGCCCTGCTGCTGGAATCGGAGACAGTCGTGGTAATCTCCTCCAATGCCGCTGCTGTTTCTTCGACGGATGCCGCCTGGTTCTCTGTTCGCTTGGCCAAGTCATCCGAAGCGGAGCGAATTTCCTGTGCTCCAGATGCGATAGCACTCGCGTTTTCAGCGACTTTTTGCATGGCGCCGCGCAGTTTTTCCACGGCTTGGTTAAAGTCTGTCCGCAACCGGTCGAGAGAGGGTATGAAAGGTGTAGCGATGTGTCGGGTAAGATCACCGTTCGCCAGCCCCTGAAGAGCTTCCGCAAGTTGCTTGACTGCTGTATCGGTCTGCTCGGCTAGGGCGCTTCGTTCTGAGGCTTCCGATTCCAGCCGCTTGCGCTCTTCCGCGGATCGCGTCGCTTCCCTGTCAGCATCCGCCTGCGTTTTGGCGGAGATTACATCGCGCAAAGTAGAAACCGCGCGTGCCAGCATACCGATTTCGTCTCGCCGCTTTTCTAGATCTCGATCGCCTTCCATATTCCCTTCAGCCATGGACGCTAGCGAGTCCTGGAGTTTGCCCATCGGGGCAACGATAGAGCGAGCGGTCAGTGACGCTGCAACAAGGGCAAGCAGGACTGCGATGCCCAAAGCCGTCAATGCCAGAGAATTGAACCCGCTGGCAGTTCCGCGCACCTCCGCGCCAATCTTTTTGTTGAGGGCCTCCTGATAGTCGATGAATTTGTTGATCGCCCCCAGCCAGGATACGAATGCCGGCCGCGCTTGCTCAAGAAGAAGATTGCTGGCTTCCTCTGAGGCGCCGCGCTCTTGGAGCGAGATGATCTCCGCGACGAGGGGGTTTGTCCTGGCCTGAATCGCTGCGATTTCGTCCAGGATCGCCCGCTCCTGGGTCGTCGCGCCGACTGGCGATGAGACCATGGCCGCCATCTTCTGTTCGTTCTCCGCATAGGCCGAGGCGAGCTTTGCAATAAGATCGACAGCGGCCTTTCGCTCGGCTGGAGATGCGACGATGGTCACATCGCGGATGGCGATTGCTCGATCATGGACGCTCCCACGATAGTTGATGGCATAGCGTTGCTTTACGCTGTTGATGTCATTGATCACGCCGAGTTTGTCGTTAATCTTTGAAACCTGGTTTGTGGAGTAGAGCGTCAGACCGATCATCAGAATGAGCAGAAATCCAAATCCTGCAATGAGACGCCCGACCACTCCAAGTAGTTTAACCTTCGCCATCTGCCATGTTGTCCTGTGAATTGAGTGTGAGACTCCAGCACGAATGCTGGCACACCCACGGGGGGTGCAATCACTCCCAAATATCGATCGACAAGGTTAAAATTCGAAAAACAGAAACCTCTGTTTTAGGATCTCAGAAACTACATTTTCCGCAAAAATCGTTACCCGCATTTGAGCGCCAGCGGCAAATTTTTGCCGCACACGTGACCCTTTTCTTTTGTGGTGCACGTTCGGGCGGCGCGGCAGCAACTGTGCCCTTAGTGTAGCCGGCGCCGCAACTCGGCTGGGCTTCCGGTGGGCATACCGCTTTTGAAGGTAAGCCCAAAAGACAACGGCGGCTAATTTCGGTGGAATAGCTCCCTGTCCGCGTCGGCGACCCTATCCAGATGTTCATCTTCTATTTTCGCTTGGCCTCAGATGAAACTGTGGCGATCAAGCAAATCTGCTCGCTTTGTCGAATCTGGTTTTGACAGCGCATCGATGTCGATCTGACCGCGAAAGTCAGGACTTTGACCAATGAGGGAGTGGAAACCGGATGAGGTGTCGCAATGTCTGCCGGTGATGTGGTCTACTTGCCTGCCAAGGACTTCACTTATGAATATTTCGCCTCGGTGCGGGGCGCATTGGCTGAGGTCGATACCGAAGCCGTCCAGGCAGCGATAGAGATGTTGCGCAGGGCGCGCGACGCGGGCGCTACAATCTTCATCGCGGGCAACGGCGGCAGCGCCGCAACAGCTTCGCACTGGGTCAATGATCTTGGCAAGGCGACCAAACGGTCCGGGCAGCGGCCAATCCGTGTGATGGGCCTGACTGACAATATTTCCTGGATGACGGCGCTGGGCAATGACGAAGGCTACGACCGCATCTTTGCCGGGCAGCTGGAGAATTTCGCCACCCCCGGTGACGTTCTCATTGTGATCTCCGCAAGTGGGAATTCACCAAATCTCGTGCGCGCAGTTGAGCTCGCCCGCACGAAAGACGTCGCTAGCATCGCGCTCGTCGGTTTCGACGGCGGCGCGCTGAAGGCGCTCGTGGATCAGCCGGTATGGGTGCGATCCGAAAAGGGGGCGTACGAGCTCGTCGAGGATATCCACTCGACGATCTGCCATGCGATCACGCGATACCTCGTTGCCGATTGCCCGGAGCTGGCTCGATGAACCTCAGCCTGGCAAGATCCTCATACCCAGAGGAGGAGCAGCCGCTTGCGTGTGTCGAAGGCCGCACGTACAGCCGGCCACGCCAGGCTGTCATTCTGGCTGGCGGGCGTGGCACGCGCATGCACCCGATCACCCTCGACCGCCCGAAGCCAATGGTGCCGGTGCTCGGCCGGCCCTTTTTGGAGTACCAGATCGAACAATTGCGGCAGGCGGGGTTCGAAAAAGTTCTTCTACTGCTTGGATATCTGCCGCACGTGGTAATGGACCACTTCGGTGACGGGAGCCGGTTCGGGATCAAGATCGAGTATGCCGTCACCGGACCCGACGATCTTACAAGCAGCCGGGTCTTCAATGCGCGAGATCTCATCGATCCATGCTTTCTGCTGCTTTATTGCGACAATTATTGGCCGATGCGGATGGAGCGGCTGTGGCAACGCTTCTGCGCGGCCGGCAAGCCTGGAATGATCACGGTCTATAGCAACAAGGACGGCTATTCACGCGGCAGCGTGATCCTTGATGCGGACGATAATGTGACGGTTTTCGACCGGCTCCGCACCACGCCCGGGCTGCAGGGGGTCGAGATCAGCTATGCCATACTGACCGACCTTGCCCTCGAACTCCTGCCCCACGAGGACACCCTTTTCGAGGAGGCCATCTATACGCCGCTCGCCGCGCAGCATCGCCTCGCCGGCTTCCTGAGTGAGCACCGCTATTACGGCGTGGGCTCGATTGAGCGCCTACCCGTGACGGAGCGCTTCATGAGGCGCGAGAAAACCATTCTCGTGGACAGGGACGGCGTCCTCAACCGCAAGCCGCCGCGGGCCGAATATGTCTGTTCATGGGACCAGTGGGAGTGGGTACCGGGTTCAAAGCAGGCGTTGGCCGTTCTGAATGAGGCCGGCTACCGCATCATCGTCATCTCGAACCAGGCAGGGATAGCGCGCGGAGCGATGAGCGCCGCGGATCTCGAGGAAATTCACCGGCGCATGTGTGCCGAGGCCGAAGCCGCCGGCGGCAAGATCACGGCGATCTATCACTGCCCCCACGGCTGGGACGAAGGCTGCGAGTGTCGGAAGCCAAAGCCGGGCATGCTGTTCGAGGCACAGCGCGACTTTGACCTCGATCTCACACGCACCCTGTTCGTCGGTGATGATGATCGTGACTGTCAAGCGGCCGAAGCCGCGGATTGCCTGTATGCGCAAGTAAGCGAGCATCGCTCGCTCCTGGATATCACCCGTCAACTCCTTTCGAAAGCGGAGCAGGGCAGACATGAATGAACCATCACGCGTTCTCGTCACCGGACACAATGGATATCTCGGTTCTGTCATGGTTCCCGTGTTGCAAGCGGCGGGCTATGAGGTGACCGGGCTGGACATGGGATATTTTCGTGCGTGCACCCTGGGCGCGGACAATACCAAGGTGCCCGAGATCACAAAGGATCTGCGCGCCATCGAACCTTCGGATGTTCGGGGCTTTGACGCGGTGATCCATCTCGCGGCACTTTCGAACGACCCGATCGGAAATCTCAACGCGGACTGGACGAGGCAGATCAACGCGGAAGGCACGGTTCGCCTCGCCGAGATGGCCAAGGCGGCAGGGATCCGGCGGTTCCTGTTCTCCTCATCCTGCATCATGTACGGCATGTCGGAAGCCGCCGTAGTCGATGAAACATCCCCGCTGGCGCCGCAAACGGAGTATGCGAGATCGAAGGTCATCGCGGAAGAAGCGCTGTGCGCGCTGGCCGATGACGGGTTCTCGCCCGTCTATTGCCGCAACGGCACTGTCTACGGTCTGTCGCCGCGAATGCGCTTCGACACCGTGCTGAACAATTTCATGGGCAGCGCCTTCACAACGGGACGTGTCGAAGTCCATAGCGACGGCACGCCTTGGCGGCCCGTTGTCCATGTCCAGGATGTTGCGCGCTACTTCAAACTGATGCTGGAGGCGCCGCTCCAGGACGTCCACAACGAGGCGCTCAACATGGGCGTCGAAAGCCTCAATCTTCAAGTGCGCGAGATCGCGGAGATCGCCGTTGAGGCCGTCCCCGGCGCGCAGCTGACAATGACACCGAAACCCGGCGCGGACCAAAGGACGTACAAGGCCGACTTCAGCAAGTTCTCGCGAACTTTCCCGGACTTCGAGTTTCAGTGGACGGCACGAAAAGGAGCGCAGGAGCTCTACGAGGCGTTCCGCGCGATCGCACTCAGACATGAAGACTTCACCGACAAACGCTTCACGCGGTTGCGCTGGCTCGATCACCTGCTTCAAGCGGGGATGCTCGATGACGAGCTGCGCTGGCGGACCGCGGAACCGTGCGTCGCCTGACCATCGTTCCCGTCAATTTTCGAGGTGGCGAATATGGAACAGCTAGTCGATACCACAGTGATGACGGGTCGCCCCTCAGGACTGGCCCATCCGGCGATCATCGATCGCGCTGCACAGCGGCTGCCGTCTCTCGTCATGACGCGCACACCGTTGCGCGTCAGTTTTGCGGGCGGCGGAACCGACCTGCCGGATTTCTACAACCTCGATTACGGCGCAGTCTTCAGCGCAGCGGTGGACAAGTACGTCTATGTCACCGTCAAGCGCCACAGCGAAATCTTCAATGAGCCAATCCGCGTCAACTATTCACAGACGGAGCAGGTTAACACCGTAGGGGAGATCAAGAACAATATCGCTCGGGAATGTCTGCGTTTCCTGGAGATCGAACCGCCGATCTACATCTCGACGGTCGGCGACATGCCGGCCTCGACGGGCATGGGCGGCTCGAGCTCGTTCACGGTGGGACTCCTCAACGCGCTACACGCCTTCCGGGGAGAACGCGTCACCGCGGGCCAGTTGGCCGAAGAGGCATGTCACATCGAGATAGACATCCTCAAGGAGCCGATCGGCAAACAGGATCAATATGCCGCCGCGTTCGGGGGCATGAACCTGTTCCGCTTTCAGCCGGGCGGTGCGGTGACGGTCGAGCCGCAGCGGGCGCGCAATGGCGCCGTCGAACATCTCTTCAGCAATCTGATGATGTTCTGGACTTCTCATCAACGACCGGCCAGTTCCGTGCTGGTCGAGCAAAAGGCAAAAACATCGAGCAATCTCGATACGCTCAGGCGGATGCGGGACGATGCCTTCATGCTTCAGGAGATTTTCTCTGAGCCCCTCATCGACATAGAGCGCTTCGGCGCCGTTCTTCACGCAGGCTGGGAAATGAAGCGGAGCTTGGCGTCCCGCGTGAGCAACGAGGAAATCAACAACAATTACGACCTCGCCAGGCAGGCAGGGGCGGAAGGTGGCAAGTTGTGCGGCGCCGGCGGCGGCGGCTTTCTTATGTTCGCGGTCAAGCCGGAGCGTCGGGAAAGCGTAAGGCTCGCCCTCTCACACCTGGCCTATGTGCCTATCGGCTATGAGGTACACGGCTCACGCCTTCTGCATCCAGCGTAGGTCTGATGCCGTTCGCTATCGCACGGCGATCGTTGGCGCGAGCAAACGGCGGGAGAGATCGTCGGAGAAACCCGGCATGACGTTCACTAGCTAATGGATCTACGATGCTTTTCACGAAGACCGATATTCCCGGCGCGACCCTGGTGGACTTGGAGAAATTCGAGGACGAGCGGGGCTTCTTCGCACGTGGCTGGTGTGCGCGGGAGTTTGCCGAGCACGGGCTTCCGGATTACGTCGCACAGATGAACCTCTCATATAATAGAAGCAAGCACACGCTGCGCGGCTTCCACTATCAGCTCGCTCCCCATGGGGAGGACAAGATGCTTCGCTGCGCCCGCGGCAGCCTCTACGACGTGCTGATCGATCTTCGCCCCGAATCGCCAACCTACAAGCAGCACCTTGCTGTGGAGCTCTCAGCGGCGAACCGGCGGATGCTGGTGATACCGAAGGGCTGCGCGAATGCCTTTCTCACAATGGAGGACGACTCCGAGGCTACATACCTCGTTTCCGAATTCTACGCGCCAGCCGCCGAACGGGGCGTTCGCTGGAACGATTCCACCTTCGCCGTGAGATGGCCGGTGGATGAGCCGGCGGTGATTTCGGAAAAGGACCGAAGCTGGCCGGACTACGCCGGATAACTTTTTTCCGCCGCGAAACTGCCGGAGCAAGACAGAGGAGAGGCAAATGTTCATTGTCGACAGGGAGTTGGAAAAGCTCCAGGCCGAGGGGCGTCCAATTCGCGTGGGTATGGTCGGTGCCGGCTTCATGGCACGAGGCATCGCCCTGCAGATGCTTCGCTATGTTCCGGGCATGGAACTCGTGGCCATATCCAACCGACACGTGGAAAAGGCGCGAGAAGCCTATGCGGCTGCTGGCGCGGACGATGTGACGGAGGCGACCAGCACCACAGCGCTCGAGGAACTTGTGTCCCGCGGTCGCCGCGCGGTCACGGCGGACCCGATGCACATTTGCGAGGCCGGAGGCATCGACGTCGTGGTCGAGGCAACGGGCGCAATCGAATTTTCTGCCCATGTCGCAATGAGAGCCATTCGGCACGGCAAGCATGTCGTGCTGATGAACGCCGAACTCGACGGCACGATTGGATCCATCCTGAAGGTATATGCCGACCGCGCCGGGGTGGTGATCACCAACGTGGAAGGGGATCAACCGGGCGTGATCATGAACCTCTACCGTTGGGTCAAAGGCCTGGGCATCCGACCGGTTCTTTGCGGGAACATCAAGGGCCTGCACGATCCCTATCGCAACCCGACCACTCAGGAGGCGTTTGCCAGGCGATGGGGCATGAAGCCACCGATGGTGACCTCATTCGCGGATGGCTCGAAGATCTCGTTCGAGAATGCGATCGTGGCCAATGCCACCGGTATGCGCGTTGCCAAACGGGGGATGCATGGCCCCACGGTCGAGGCCGGCACACCAATCCAGCAGGCAGTCGACTGGTTTCCTCTCGAAGACGTGATGAATGGGCCCGGTATCGTCGACTACGTGGTCGGAGCGATGCCCAATCCGGGAATTTTCGTGCTCGGCACGACCGAAGATGCAACTGAGAGGCACTATCTGGAACTGTATAAATTGGGAAAGGGCCCGCTCTATTGCTTCTACTGGCCCTATCATCTTTGCCATTTCGAGGTGCCCAACACAGTCGCCCGCGCCGTGCTGTTCAAGGATGCAGCGATTGCTCCGCTGGGCGCGCCTACCGTCGATGTCGTGGCGACCGCGAAGACCGAGCTCAAATCGGGCGCCGTGATCGATGGAATCGGCCATTACATGACTTACGGGCTCGCCGAGAATACGGATTCGACCCGAGGCGAGCGCCTCCTGCCGTTGGGTCTGGCCGAGGGCTGTCGGCTGAAACGCGATGTGGCCAAAGATGCCGTGCTCACCTATGACGATGTCGAACTGCCGCACGGTCGCCTTTGCGATCAGCTGCGTGCCGAGCAGGACATCCATTTCTTCGGGTCGTCGGTGGCCGAAGCGGCGCATCCACAGAGAGTGGTGGCATAGAAGCGGCGGGCACACCAATGCAAACATCACGATCCGCTAACCCTGGGGTCCGCGGATTGCGCTCATCGACTTGCTTGCGCAAAGGACGGTATGCCGTGAGTTCGATTGACGTCGTAATACCTAATTACAACTACGGGCGATTTTTGCGGGACTGCGTCAGGAGCGTCCAAGCGCAGGCAGTTGAGAACCTGCGCATCCTGATTATCGACAATGCGTCGAGCGACGACAGTGTGGAAATCGCCCGGTCGCTTGCTGCAGAGGACCCTCGTATCGAAATCATCGCACGCAAGGTGAACAAGGGGCTCCACGCATCTTTCAATGAAGGCATCGACTGGGCCTCGGCCGAGTACCTGACCATCCTGCACGCCGACGACCTACTCGCGGCCGGCGCACTGAAGCGGACAATGGATTGCCTCGGTCGCTATCCAGGCGTTGCGATGACATGCGGCAGGACGGTGAGACACGGCGAAGAGATCCGGGATGCCCGCTTGGGGTCAGACTGGCGGATCGAAACGGGGGAAAGCTTCATTTCGCAAAGATGCAGGACCGCACACAATACGGTGGCATGTTGCGGCGTGGTCGTTCGAACCAGTGCTCAAAAAATCGCCGGCCACTACGACGAGCGCCTGTCATTCGCTCCCGACCTGGAGATGTGGCTGCGCCTGGCCCGTCTCGGCGATGTTGCCCGCACGAGCGCGACTCAAGGCTTCGTGCGTGTACATGCCGATAACGCTTCGGCCTACACGCGCGAACGCCTCGCGCCCGAGCTCGAAGCCGTGGAATTATCCTTCGAAACGTTTTTCGGCAAGGAGAATGCCAAAGGCAGGGACGTCTCGCATCTGCGCACACAGGTGCAGCGATCGATCGCCGAGCGCGCTTACTGGGCTGCGCTGGCCCACCTCGTTCGCGGCAGTTTCACCGGGGGCTGGGAATTGGCGCGCCTGGCCCTGAGACGTCGTGCAAGGATGATTCTCATGCCCCCGGTCGGTTACATCCTGCGTCGACAAGATGGCGTTCGGCGTATCGGCCAGGTCGTTCTGGAAGCGAAGAAACGCCGGTTCGGTGCTCAATGGCAGCGGGCCGGCAACAGGACCTCATGAGGTGCGCCGATGCCGGTCATTGCCCCCGAGATGATAGAAGACCATTACGATCTCGTGATCGGCGGGACCGGCTTCGGCTCGATGTTCTTCCTGCATGGCTATCGGCGGCGATTTCCACGGGCACGTGTGCTCCTGGTCGAGTGGGGCGGCTTTCATGATCGCAGCTGGCAGATTGAGAACCAGCGCAACAGCGACACCGATGCAGCGCAGACCTTCGTGCAGGATCCGGATGAAAAGCCCTGGTTCTTCACATTGGGCTTCGGTGGGGGAACGAACTGTTGGTGGGCGAACACGCCGCGCCTGTCGCCAAACGATTTTCGGCTCAGGACCATGTACGGCGTCGGCGAGGACTGGCCCATCAGCTATGAAGATCTCGAGCCCTACTACGTCGCGGCGGAGCAGATAATGCTAGTGGCCGGCCCCAATGACCTGGGGTGTCGCTATCCTCGATCAGCCCCGTATCCTCAACCGGCCCACAACCTATCTAGCGTCGACAGGATCATGAAGTCGGCGATGCCGGATCATCACTTCGCCGTGCCGACAGCTCGCCTGAGGACACCGGTCGGAGATCGCGGCCCCTGCTGCGACAGCGTGCAGTGCAATCTTTGCCCTCTCGATGCGAAGTTCACGGCGCTCAATACATTCGGTGAGCACATGGACGCACCGACCGTTCACGTTTTGCCAAATGCCAGGGTCCTTTCCGTTGAGTTGGAAGGCGGTGTCGCCAAGGGCCTGCGCTACTCGACAGGTGGGCGCGAACAGGTAGTGACGGGCGATCTTGTGGCCATTGGATGTAATGCAATCCACTCGCCGTTCATTTTGATGCGATCCGGGCTTTTTCATCCCGCGCTTGGGAAATACCTGCATGAGAAGCACGTCCTGCAGTTCGAGGTCCTGCTTGACGGCGTCGATCATTTCGACGGGGGCATTCCAACCGCTGGCCTCAATACGCTCATGGTTGACGGCGAGCATCGACGGGAGGGTGGCGCGGCACTCGTTTATTTCATTAATCATTATTTCCGCGATGGCTTGCGAGCCGAATGGGGCCGGTGGCGGCAGACCCTCCCAATGGAAGTATTCGTCGAGGACTTGCCGCTTGAAGCGAACAAAGTGTTCGACGAAGGTGGCGAGATGCCTGCCGTAAGCCATCCCCGCCGTTCCTCGTATTGCGACAAGGGTGTCGAGCATGTGATCGCCAAGCTGCCGCAGCTTTTGGCGCCATTACCCGTCGAACGCATTATCCGTCGGCAAGATCTTCCCACCGGCTTCCACATCCAGGGAACCTGTCGCATGGGGAAGGATCGAGCCCAGTCGATTGTGGATGGCGGGCTCGTGCACCACGATGTGCGCAACCTGCTCGTTCTTGGAACAAGTGTTTGGCCCAGCTGTGGGACGGCCAATCCGAGCCTGACAGCAGCCGCACTGTCGCTGCGAGCCGCAGCGCTCATCGGAGGCTGATATGAAATTCAACCCGTCGCGACGCAATATCCTGATCGGCGGTGGAACGGCTGCCATAGCAGCGGCATCCGGAGCAAGCTGGGTCTTACTAGCCGACGAGCACCAGGCGTTGCTCGACTATTTCAAAAGGTCGCTACCCGGCGTAAGGATCGACGAAGCATCGGCGGCCGAGTGCATCCATGAATTTCTGGGGCGGTGGTCCTGGAAGCAAAGGCGTGCGGCCACGGTTGCGTGGCAGACATTCGGTGTCGAGACCATGGGTACCATGAGCGACAAATTCGAGCTCGCTGCGCGCAGGGCTCTCACGATGTATCTAACGAATTCGAACTTTTTCGAAGTCGCGGACCCGCGCGCCAAGACGATCGTATATGTGAGCAGACCGTCCGGCACGGCCTGCACCAATCCATTCGCCAATCTCGATCCTCCGTAGGCGCTCACCTTTCGTGCAGATCGCCGGTTCCGAGGAACTGATCTAATCTATTTCGCCGAAAGAGCCGCATCGACGCGCTCACGCACTTGTAAAAGCCGATACGAGATGCCCGAGTGCAACGGGCGGCCAGATGATCCCTATGCTGTTCTCGGGCGCATCGATGTAAGCATCCGCTGTACCTTCTTGACGACCATGCTCTCGACACCGTCCGGGCGGCCAGCCGCCGCCCATAGCAGAAGGAGTGTCGCGCCGTATGCAGCGACGGCTGTTAGCCCTGAGGCGCCGGTAGCCAGGATCATGAGCAAGAGCGTCTGCTGAGCCGCCACGAATGGCGTGATCAAGAACAGAAATATAGCCATGACTGAACAAGCCGAAACAGGCCGCCACAATGCTTTGCATTGTTGTTTGATTGTGACGCCTATCAGGTGCCTCACGATCCACGCAACGGCGATGAAAACAGCGGCTGTTGCGACACAGCGAGCTGCGAGAGCGCCATTTAGCCCGAATAAGGCGAGGCCGATAACCAAGGCGGGCAGCTTGACGACAAACTCCGAAATCATCCGAAGAGCAACAAATCGGGTCTTGTTCATCGCGATCGCCAGAGGATGCAAGACTTCAGCCGGCACCGACAACAGATAAGATAGAGCAAACCAGTGCAGCATCGGAGCGGCCTCGAGCCACTTCTCCCCCAGGACAATTCGTACGAATGGCTCCGAAAGCATGGCAAGGCAGACCAGAATGGGAGCCGTCGCCGAAAATACTGCGTTCGTTGCTTTGCAATAGGCAGCCGGATATGCCGCGGGTGAGGTGATATTCGCGAACGCAGCAATCAACGGTCGCGTGAGCGGTTGAACGAGAGCCTGCTGGGGTAACCCTGAGAGATTGTCAGCAACTGTATAGCGACCGAACGAGCTCCAGTCGGCAAGCCGTCCCACCAGCAACTTGTCCATCTGCCAATTCAGCGCGGAAATCAGCTGCGACGCGGTGTTCCAGCTGACCATGTCGGAAAAGATCGACCATTGCGAAAGCGTCAGTCTGGGCCGAAGCGGTGCAAAGATATAGGACAATATAAATGCGACAAGCGGCGTAGTAATGGTGCCCCAAGCAATGGCCCAATAGCTGCCCGTCCCGAGAGCAATGCTCGTGGCAACAACAAGCGCCGATATCTTTCCGATGACGTCCAGCAAAAAATCTCGACGAAAGTCGTATTTTTGCATGAAGATGACCATACGGGGACTGACGAGGCCTCGCAAGATCGGTGCAAGCGCGAGGGCGCATATCAACGAGATCAGACGCGGTTCCTGGTAAAGAAGCGACAATGGCCAGGCAAGGACGCCCATCAGGCTCGCCAGAAACACCCCGCGCAGCATCCCGAGTGTGAAGGCCGTTGCAAACACCGGTTCGGTGAGCGTGGAAACGCGAACCATCGCCTGGGCGAGGGGCAATTCGACGACCACTTCAGCGATGAGAATTGTCGTCATTGCCAAGGCGATCAGTCCGAAATCAGCGGGTGAAAGCAGATGCGTCAAGATCAGCAGCGAGCAAAGGTCGATGCCGCGGGCAACGAGCTTGCCTGCTATCACCCACATGCCAGCTTGGGCGACCAATTCGGATCGGCTGGCGACTTCCCCTCTGCCCACCTGGATTTCCTCATTAAACTGAATGTTTCGGGGATTTGCGCGCCCTCCATAATGCCGGCTGAACTGCGGATTCATATACCTCCATTCGGGGTATAACCTCACCTGCAGACGGGGCTATGGGAGCGGCCGGTAGCAGCGGCGCTGCTTGCGTACCAGCGCAAAAACACCAGTTCTTCGAGGTTCCGACGAAAATGATTGTTTATAGGCCTATGCGCCCCACCGCGTGTCTCCTTAAATCGACCTCGATTTAAGGACAGAGATATGCAGTCAGCGTGCTACAGCGCATCGTGGTGGAAACGGAGTTTCAGATTGAGCGTTGCCTTCATCAAGGAAGAAAGTGCCGAGACCGCTGCGGAAACACTGTTGCCTGACCGTCAGATCTCGCCCCATCCGAACCTGGTGACGGAGGCGGGGTTGAAGGCTCTGGAACTGCAACTCCGCCAAGCCCGCGAAGCCTACGATGTAACCCGCACGATCGAAGATGTGAATGAACGACGGCGCCAAGCAGCTGGCCCGTTGCGCGATCTGCGCTACTTTTCGGAAAGAGTGCGCACGGCTCAGCTTGTCCCTGATCCGACTTCAAGTGAAACCGTTGCCTTCGGAAGCACGGTCACCTTCAGCCGTGACGATGGGGGGGTGCACACGTATCGTATTGTTGGAGAGGACGAAGCTGATCCCAAGGCCGGGTCCATTTCCTACATTTCTCCCGTCGCAAGAAGGCTGATGGGCAAAGCCGTCGGGGACATCGTCGCCATGGGCGATCAAGAGCTCGAAATCATCGCCATATCGTAGCGCGCCAACCGCAGATTGGAGAACCAACGAGCGCCCGCCCCGAGCCTGAGGCGATTACGCCGCGCCAAGCCCCGGAAACACGAGCTATTGCGGGAGATCGTTTCATAATTTCCGCCTATCGCAGCGATCGGTAAATCCAACTTAAATTTATCGCATGCTTCCGATATGAAGGCGGCAGGGGAGGACGCGTGTTGACGCCCGTGTCCCCGGATCGTCCGGCCGCAGGCCACGGTCTCAAGACGCAGGTGAGCCGGGCGATACGACCGACGATGCTCTCTTGTGAATGGCAGACACATGAAGCAGTGAGGAGAAAGTCATGGACAGGGAAACTGAGAGCGCGAGCAAATGTCCGGTCGCGCATGCGAGCCGGAGCGGCAGATCGAATCGTGACTGGTGGCCGAACCAACTCGACGTCCAGGTTCTTCATCATCGGTCTGGCCTTGCCGACCCATTGGGCAAGGCATTCGACTACGCCGAGGAGTTTAAGAAACTCGATCTCGACGCGCTGAAGAAAGATCTTCATGCGCTGATGACGGACTCGCAGGATTGGTGGCCGGCGGACTTCGGTCACTACGGCGGTCTGTTCATTCGAATGGCTTGGCACAGCGCCGGCACCTATCGTATCACTGACGGCCGCGGCGGCGCCGGCCAGGGCCAGCAGCGTTTCGCGCCGCTCAACAGCTGGCCGGACAACGCCAACCTCGACAAGGCCCGACGTCTGCTGTGGCCGATCAAGCAGAAATACGGCAACAGGATTTCCTGGGCGGATCTGATGATCCTCACCGGCAATGTCGCGCTCGAATCAATGGGCTTCAAGACCTTCGGCTTCGCCGGCGGCCGTGCCGATGTGTGGGAACCCGAGGAACTGTTCTGGGGTCCGGAAGGCACCTGGCTGGGCGACGAGCGCTATAGCGGCGAACGGCAATTGGACGAACCTCTTGCCGCCGTGCAAATGGGACTCATCTATGTCAACCCCGAGGGCCCGAACGGCAATCCCGACCCGGTCGCTGCCGCGCGCGACATTCGCGAGACCTTCGCCCGCATGGCAATGAACGATGAAGAGACCGTGGCGCTGATTGCCGGCGGCCACACCTTCGGCAAGACCCATGGCGCCGGCGATCCGTCCTTCATCGGTCCCGACCCGGAAGGTGGTGCGCTCGAGGATCAGGGACTTGGCTGGAAGAGCTCATTCCGCACCGGCATTGGCGCAGACGCCATAACCGGCGGACCGGAAGTGACCTGGTCGCAGACGCCGACCCGGTGGAGCAACTACTTTTTCGAGAACCTGTTCAACTACGAGTGGGAGCTCACCAAGAGCCCGGCCGGTGCGTATCAGTGGAAGGCGAAGAATGCCGAGGCTTCCATTCCGGACGCCTTCGACACCTCCAAGAAGCGTCTTCCAACGATGCTGACGACCGACCTGTCGCTCCGCTTCGACCCGGTTTACGAGAAGATCTCCCGCCGCTTCCTAGAAAACCCGGATCATTTCGCTGACGCCTTCGCCCGCGCCTGGTTCAAACTGACGCACCGCGATATGGGCCCGAAGGTTCGCTACCTCGGCCCCGAAGTGCCGGCCGAAGACCTGATCTGGCAGGACGTCATCCCCGCCGTGGACCACCCATTGGTCGATGACAAGGACGTCGCAGACCTCAAGGCGAAGGTCCTTGCCTCCGGGCTCACGGTGCAGGAGCTGGTGTCGACCGCCTGGGCGTCGGCCTCGACCTTCCGCGGCTCCGACAAGCGCGGCGGTGCCAATGGCGCGCGCCTTCGCCTGGCGCCGCAGAAAGACTGGGAGGTCAACCAGCCGTCGCAGCTCGAAAAGGTCCTCGCGGTTCTCGAAGGCATCCAGAAGGAGTTCAACGCCGGCCAGAGCAGCGGCAAGAAGATCTCGCTTGCCGACCTGATCGTGCTTGCGGGTGCAGCCGGTGTCGAGAAGGCGGCAAAGGCTGGCGGTCAAGACATCACCGTGCCGTTCACGCCCGGTCGCATGGATGCCTCCGAAGCACAGACCGACGCTGCGTCCTTTGCGCCGCTGGAACCCCGTGCCGACGGCTTCCGCAACTATGTAGGCCGCCGCCGGCAGTTCATGAAGCCGGAAGAGGCTCTGGTGGATCGCGCTCAGCTGCTGACGCTGACCGCACCGGAAATGACCGTTCTCGTCGGCGGCCTGCGTGTACTGAAAGCGGGCGAGCCTGAGCATGGCGTCTTCACGTCGCGCCCGGAGGCATTGACCAACGATTTCTTCATCAACCTGCTCGACATGGGCACGAAGTGGTCCCCGATCGCCGGCAAAGAAGGCGCTTACGAAGGACGCGACCGCAAGACGAACGAAGTCAAGTGGACCGGCACGCGGGTCGATCTGATCTTCGGTTCCCACTCGCAGCTTCGCGCCCTGGCAGAAGTGTATGCCCAGTCCGACGCCAAGGAGAAGTTTGTCAAGGACTTCGTCGCGGCTTGGACAAAGGTCATGAACGCAGATCGCTTTGATCTGCTGTGATTGACAAGAGTTTGCCTGGGCTTGACATTCAGCCAGGTCCAGGCACCCCTTCATCAGTCGCATGCGGGCACATCAACCTGCCCCGGGGCGAACATCCCTGGCGCAAGCGGGTTTAACCCTCCCAATTACACAGGCACAACGAGATTCGTCGAAACAACCACGCCCCGACCTCGGGCGGCGTGGTGTTCAAGGCATTCCGACCTCGCATCCAGAGGGTGGCACCCAACGGGTGACCGATAAGCCTTGTATGTGCCCATGGGCGACTGCGACACCAACTCGGTTACATCGAGAGACGGAACCCGACGGCGGCGGTTCGCGTCGGCGAGCAGATCGTGGCTTTCCCCAAAACGATCGGCCTGGCAGGATTGCTGGACTCGCGAGCTTGTCAAACCGCGCACGCCTTACATTGCTGTCTAAGCGATGGTCATACTCTGCGCGTGTGCTTGGCGCCCCGATGTGGCTCGTCGAGCTTGATCACGAGAAAGCGAGCCGCCGCATTCAAGTTTAGGGACGACTCCGATGGAAACTGACGCCAACTATGATGATCCACGCGACGACGATCTCGTCTGGCAATGGCATGACAACCTCATCTACGGGATCAGGTTTGATATCGGCGAACCCGAAAAGCAAGATTGGCGCAGCGACCTGGTACTCGACATCGACTTCATCGCCGAGTGGCTCTGTGAGAGTTCTGGAAAGGCTCACTTCCGCGTAGCCCCGGCCACGCTGACGTTCCACGACGTCTCTGATCTGCAGATTTCCATAGATCACGGCGACAGCGGGGGGCGAACGGCGATGAGTGAACTGTCTATCGACCGGGTCACCCGGGAGCGTTTGGTGCGATCATTCGAGTTTTGGCGTTGGACGATCAGCATGAACTCGCCTCCCGGCGGCAGGATCGCGTTCTGTTCCAGCGGGTACTCGCAAATGCTGCGAGCCGATCCCCGGGTGGTAAGCGAGCAACGTTTGCCGCGTGGCGAGCGCTTTTGAGGGCCGTCAACTCGCGATTATCGTCGCCCCACGCGGAAAGATTGTTCCAAAGCTGCTGATCCAGGCACGCCTAGGAGCGCAATGTCGGTGATCTCCTGACAGGGGAGTTGGCGTCATCTGCAATGCACCGCCTGGCCCATCGGCGCGCGTGCTGCAGTGCAGCGACGAATTGCACTTGATGTGTTTAGTAAAACGTATATCACTAAACACATTGCTCAACATGAGGGAGTTTGTCTTGGGCGTGTGAGCAAGGGGAAATTATTCCGAGGCCGGCGTTGGTCGGTACTGTATCTGGGAGGAATACATGCGGAAGATGACGAAGATCCTGATGGGCATGTCGTCGGCACTCGTGCTGTCGACGGTGATACCGGGAATGGCGAAGGCCGACGAATTGACGCTCTGCTGGGCGGCCTGGGACCCGGCAAATGCGCTGGTCGAGCTCTCGAAGGATTTCACCGCAGCGACCGGCACCACGATGAAATTCGAATTCGTGCCCTGGCCGAATTTTGCCGACCGTATCCTCAACGAGCTCAACTCTGGCGGCAAGCTCTGCGATCTCCTCATTGGCGACAGCCAGTGGATCGGCGGGTCCGCCGAAAACGGCTACTACGTCAAGCTCAACGATTTCTTCGATAAAGAAGGAATCAAGATGAGCGATTTCGCGGAAGCCGCGGTCAATGCCTATTCCACTTGGCCGAAAGGCACGCCGAACTATTGGGCATTGCCAGCCATGGGCGACGCCAACGGCTGGTTCTATCGCAAGGACTGGTTCGCCAAGCCGGAATTGCAGGCCGAATTCAAGCAGAAATACGGTCGCGATCTCGGCCCGCCGCAGACCTGGGACGAGTTAAAGCAAGTGGCCGAATTTTTCACTGGGCGTGAGATCGACGGTCAAAAAGTCTATGGGGCGGCGATCTTCACCGAGCGCGCCTCCGAGGGCGTCACCATGGGCGCGACCTCGGCCCTTTATCCCTTCGGCTTCAAATATGAGCAGACACCCGGCAAATACGACATGGAGGGTGCCGTCAACTCTGCGGATGCCGTAGCTGGGCTCGAAGCTTACAAGGCGCTCTACAAATGCTGCCAGCCGCCCGGCTATACCGACAGCTACATGGGCGAGGGGCTCGATGCCTTCAAATCCGGCCAGGTGGCCATGGCGATGAACTGGTTCGCCTTTTTCCCGGGCCTTCACAAAGACGAGAAGGTCGGCGGCGACAAAATCGGCTTCTTCGTCAACCCCAAGCAGAAGGTGGCCGCCTCGACGCTCGGCGGACAGGGAATCTCCGTCGTCGCCAATACCGACAACATGGACGGCGCGCTCGCCTACATCAAATGGTTCGCCCAGCCGGAAGTGCAGAAGAAATGGTGGGCGCTCGGCGGCTATGCCGTACATAATGCGGTCCTCAACGAGCCATCCTTCAAGGACAGCCAACCCTTCGCGGCTGACTTCCTCGTGGCGATGAACCAGGTGCAGGACTTCTGGCAGGAGCCGTCCTACGCAATCCTGCTGCAGGCGATGCAGAAGCGGCTGCACGACTATGTCGTGGCTGATCAGGGCACCGCCCAGGAAGCGCTCGACGCACTCGTCAACGACTGGAAGGAAATCTTCGAGGACGAAGGCAAGCTCTAGGCTTCCTCACGAACGGCCCGGCTGCCAAAGCCCGGGCCGTCGACCTCGATTTCCTCCTTTCTTGAATTCAGGTGACATCCGTGACCGATGCCCCTTCAACCATCGCGGAGCGATCCTCCGACATGCTTGCACACGCTACGCCGACGACGATCGCCGCTCGTGTGCGCGGCCTTTCGGACCGCGCCATCGCCTGGCTCTTCGTAACGCCGACGATCGCCTTGCTGCTTGCGATCAATATCTTCCCCCTGATCTGGGCGGTCTATCTGTCCTTCACGAACTTCCGCGCGAACCGCCCCAACGCCGCGGTCGAAGGCGTCGGCCTGCGAAACTACCAGCGAGTGCTGAACGATCCGGACATCTGGATCGCCATGCAGACGACGGCGCATTTCGTCTTCTGGACGATTCTGTTGCAGACCGTCATCGGATTCGCGCTCGCCTATCTGATCGACCGCAAATTCCGCGGGCATGGCTTCTGGACGACGGTCATCCTCATTCCGATGATGCTGTCGCCGGCAGTCGTTGGCAATTTCTGGCGGTTCCTCTACCAGCCGCAGATCGGCCTCTTCAATTATATCGTCTCGTTCTTCACGGGGATCCCGCCGTCATCCTTCGAGATGCTCGGTTCAGTGGACCTGGCACCGTGGGCAATCATCATCGTCGATACCTGGATGTGGACGCCCTACGTCATGCTGATCTGCCTCGCCGGCCTCAGATCCATCCCGGACTACATCTATGAGGCGGCGGAGGTCGATCGCGCTTCCGCCTGGCGGCAGTTCTGGTCGATCACCGTGCCGATGGCTCTGCCCTTCATCATGCTCGCGGTGCTCTTCCGCGGCATCGAGAACTTCAAGATGTTCGACATGGTGATGCTTCTAACCGGCGGCGGGCCTGGCTCGACCACCGAGGTCGCTTCGATCACGCTGAAGCGAGAAGCCTTTGAAAGCTGGCTCACAGGGCGCTCCTCGGCTTTCGCGATCATCCTTTTCGTCGCGGTGTTCGGCCTCGCAAACATCTATGTCAAAGCGCTCAACAGGGTGAAACAGAGATGAGCTCGCTCAACGTTACAGCCCATTCCGTGGTCGAGCCGACGCCGACCGTGAAGCGTATCGCCGGCGCGATCGTCATCATCTATGCACTGGTGACTATGGTGCCGCTCGCCTGGATCTTCCTGACGAGCGTCAAGTCGCCGCCGGACTCGATTAGCTATCCACCCAAGATCGTGTTCACGCCGACGCTCGAGGGCTTCTGCAACCTCTTCACCACGCGAACGCGGCAAACGCCGGACTACATTCAGTCGCTCCCCGCCCCGACGGGGGCCTGCGACGAGATCACCCGCAACCGCAACATGGTCATCGCAGGGCCGTCGAACTACTGGCCCCGCTTCGGCAATTCGCTCGTCATAGCCTTTGGCTCAACCTTCCTTGCGGTGTCGCTCGGAACGCTTACGGCCTATGGCTTCTCGCGCTTCCGCGTGCCGCTCGCCGACGATCTCCTGTTCTTCATCCTGTCGACCCGGATGATGCCGCCGATCGCGGTCGCGATCCCGATCTATCTCATGTACCGCCAGTTCGGCCTCTCCGATACGGCGCTCGGCATGATCCTGCTCTATACGGCCGTCAACGTCTCGCTCGCCGTCTGGCTTCTCAAAGGCTTCATCGACGAAATCCCGCGCGAATACGAGGAGGCGGCGATGATTGACGGCTATACCCGCCTGCAGGCCTTTTGGAAGGTTGTGCTGCCGCAGGCGACGACCGGGATTGCAGCGACCGCGATCTTCTGCCTGATCTTCGCCTGGAACGAATATGCCTTCGCGGTGCTATTGACCTCGGGTTCGGCGCAGACGGCGCCGCCCTTCATACCCACGATCATTGGCGAAGGCGGGCAGGATTGGCCGGCGGTCGCCGCCGGCACGACGATCTTCCTCGTGCCGATCCTCGTCTTCACCATCATCCTGCGCAAGCAGTTGCTGCGTGGCATCACCTTCGGAGCGGTCCGCAAATGACAAATCCGCAAGACATGGCTCGTGCAGCCCGGAAGAAGCGGCCGTTCTTCCTCCGGCGTGGACCGATGGAAAACATCGCAACGGTGCTCATCGCAGCGGGTTTCCTGATGCTGTTCCAGCCGTTCCTGCTGGCGCTCTACACCTATTCGCTCGCCATGCTGCTCACCGGAACAGTCCTGTTCATCATCGTCTCGAAATTCCCGGAGTGAACGATGTCCGAGATCAAGATCGTAAACCTCCGCAAGCAATTCGGCGATTTCGTCGCGGTCGAGGATTCAAGCTTCACCGTCGAGGATGGCGAGTTCCTGGCGCTGCTCGGCCCCTCCGGATGCGGCAAGACGACGACGCTCAGAATGATCGCCGGGCTCGAGCTGCCGACCGACGGCAAGATCTATCTCGACGGCGAGGACGTCACCTACAACCGCGCGAGCGCCCGCGACATCGCCTTCGTCTTCCAGCTCTTCGCGCTTTATCCGCACATGAATGTGCGCCGGAACATCGGTTTCCCGCTCCTGTCGCAGGGCGTGCCGAAGGCGGAAATCCGCGCCCGCGTCGAGGAGACTGCAAAGCTCCTGAGGATCGCTCACATCCTCGACCGGTCGGTTTCGGGCCTCGCCGGCGGCGACCGCCAGCGTGTTGCGCTCGGTCGCGCGATCATCCGGCGCCCCAAATGCTTCCTGATGGACGAGCCGCTCGGCACGCTCGATGCGGAGTTCCGCGAGGTGATGGTCCATGAGTTGCGCGAGCTCCACAATCGCATCCATGCGACGACAGTTTACGTGACCCATGACCAGCACGAAGCCATGGCAATGGCCGATAAGATCGCGGTGATGAACCATGGCGTCATCGAGCAGTACGGCACGCCACAGGAAATCTACAATCGCCCTGCTTCGATGTATGTCGCCGACTTCATCGGCTCGCCGCCGATGAATTTCATGCGCTTCCATTCGGGGCTCGAGAGGGGCACGCGGTCGATCTTCCTCGACGGCTTCGAGATCGCCGTGCCGGAGGTGGGGGAGGACGTGGCGCCGGGCGAAATGGCGCTCGGCGTCCGTCCGGAACATATCCGCTTCAGCGATCGATCCCCCATCCGCGGTGCCGTCTACGGCAGCGAATATCTCGGCACCAACCAGATCGTCGCCGTGGAGACCGCCTCCGGCATCGTCAAGGCGCGCGTTTCTGCCGACCACAGCTTCAGGCTCGGCGAGACCGTCGGGCTGGAATTCAATCCGGCAAAGCTCGCAGTCTTCGACTGCGCCTCCGGCAGGGCGATCGCCTCATCTCTCTATACGGAGGTGCACCATGGCTGAGGTCGTCATTCACGGTATCGGCAAGACTTTCGGCGACACGGTTGCCATCGACAATCTGTCGCTGACCATCAGGGATGGGGAATTCGTGGTCCTTCTCGGGCCGACGGGTGCGGGAAAAACGACGACCCTGCGTCTGATCGCCGGTCTCGAAAGACCGGATTGCGGGCGGCTGACGATCTCCGGGCGCGACGTGGGCCGGCAGTCGCCGGCCGAGCGGGACGTGGCCTTCGTCTTTCAGCAATATTCGCTCTATCCGCACTTAAGCGTCTACGACAATCTCGCCTTTCCGCTGCGCTCGCCGGCACGGCGGCTCGGCGCCGAGGAAATCGACCGCCGCGTGCGCGAGGTGGCACGTATGGTTCGGATCGAGCACAAGCTCCAAAACCGCTCGACGCGGCTTTCGGGCGGTGAGATGCAGCGCGTCGCGATCGGCCGCGCGCTGGTGCGCCGTCCGGCGATCTATCTCATGGATGAACCGCTGTCTTCGCTCGATGCGAAGCTCAGGGCAGAACTTCGCCTGGAACTGAAACGTATCCAGAAAGAGCTGAGCTCAACGCTTCTCTACGTCACCCATGACCAGGTCGAGGCAATGACTATGGCCGATCGCATCGGCATTCTTTCCGAAGGGCGGCTCGTGCAGATCGGCACGCCGCGGGAGATCTACGGGGACCCGGCCAATCTGCACGTCGCCGCGCGCCTCGGCCAGCCGCACATTAATCTGCTTCCCATAGACCTCCTGCCCGGCGCCGCGGCGCCTGCCGGCGCGCAGACGATCGGCGCACGGACCGAACATCTCGAGATCGCCACACACGCTCAGGGCAATGCCGAGGTGGACTGGATCGAGCACCTCGGCGACCAGAACCACCTGCACATCCGGGTTCAGGGGCACAAGCTCGTGACGCTTGCCGATCCCTATCTCTCCATCAAACCGGGCGACCGGATCAATCTCACGCTGAGACAGCCCCTTTATTTCGGATCGGACGGCGAGCGGCTGCGCTGATGCTGATGCATGTCGCCCAGAAGTGTGCAGCGGTCCGGGGCAACGACATGCATAAGAACGAGACCGCGTGTACCCGTTGAATGCGACGCGGGACCAATCGACAAGACAATTGGATGAACACGATGAAGCACTTTTTCAACCGCAGGGAAAACATCGTCACCGAAGCGCTCGACGGCCTGCTGCAGACAGCGCCGGCGGGAAGCCTCGCGCGCCTCGACACCTATCCCGACATCAAGGTCGTCCTGCGCGGCGACTGGGACAAGGCGAAGGTCGCAATCATCTCAGGTGGGGGCGCCGGCCATGAGCCGTCGCACGCGGGCTTTGTCGGCAAAGGCATGTTGACCGCGGCGGTTTCCGGCGAGATCTTCGCCTCGCCGAGCGTCGATGCGGTACTGACTGCGATTCGCGCCGTGACCGGGTCGAAGGGTTGCCTTTTGATCGTCAAGAACTACACCGGCGATCGGCTCAATTTCGGACTCGCGGCGGAGAAGGCGCGCGTCGAAGGCTTTCGCGTCGAAATGGTGATCGTCGCAGATGACATCGCATTGCCGGAGATACCGCAGCCGCGGGGCGTCGCCGGAACGCTCTTCGTCCACAAGATTGCCGGGCACCTGGCCGAGCAGGATGCCGATCTCGAGACCGTTGCGAGCGCTGCACGATTGGCCGCGCATGATATCGTTTCGCTAGGCGTGTCGCTTTCCTCCTGTTCGATTCCCGGCCAGGCCCATGTGGAGCGGCTCGAGGCGGAGGAGGGGGAACTGGGACTCGGAATCCACGGCGAGCCCGGTGCCGAACGGATTGCTCTGCAGGAGGCGCGCAGCATTGTTGCCACCATGTCCGAGCGGCTTTCCAGAGCTTTGCCGGAGGATGGCGGCTATGTGCTTCTCATCAATAATCTCGGTGCCGTGCCACCCATCGAGATGGGATTGATCGCCCACACGGTTCTTTCCTCGTCACTCGCCGAGCGCGTGCAGTTGACAATAGGCCCGGCCCCGCTGATGACGGCGCTCAACATGAACGGCTTTTCGCTCTCCCTGATGCGGCTCGATGGCGAGCGTGAGGCAGCATTGAAATCGCCGGTGGGCCCGCATGCCTGGATCCCCGCCGTGGAGCGGCATGATGTCTCCGTTCTGCCGGCAACTGCCGTGCCCGCCACTGAGCTCGCGGCGGCAAGTCATGATCCGGCCGCCGATAGGCTGATCGCGGCGATCTGCGATCATCTCCTCTCGCTCGAAGCGGAGCTCAACCACCTCGACGCCCGGGCAGGTGATGGCGATACCGGCTCGACTGTGGCGACCGGTTCGCGCAGCGTTCTGGCGCATATCGAAAAGCTGCCGCTGAAGGACATCGCGGCGACGCTCTCGTCGATCGGCAGCATTCTCAGCACCAGCATGGGTGGTTCAAGCGGCGTGCTGCTGTCGATCTTCTTCACCGCCGCCGCCAAGGCCTACTCGGACACCAAAGACATCGCGGGCGCGCTCTTGGCGGGGCTCGAACGGATGATCTTCTACGGCGGGGCGGCCGTCGGCGATCGCACGATGGTGGATGCCCTGGATCCGGCGCTGCGCGCCCTCAAGGCCCGTGGTCTTGCCGCGGCGGCTTCCGCAGCGCGGGCCGGCGCCGACGCGACGCGGGCGATGAAGAAGGCGAAGGCCGGCCGCGCCTCCTATGTCGGCGAACGGGACCTCGACGGCGTACCGGATCCGGGAGCCATGGCGGTGGCCGCGGTCTTCGAAGTCGCAGCGGGGCTTCGTTAGATCACGATAATTTCCTTCGGATCGACTAAAAATCGTAAACGCTAGGTAGCGCCGGATGCTGGCGGAAAGCCGCGCGCACTTTGCCTCACCGGCGCTAGACACATGCACTAACGATGACGGCCGATCGCGAGTATGATCGGGGAGGGTTGGAAGAAGGTGTTCGAGGTGTCGGCAAACGCAGCGCTCATCGGCGGGTTGATCGACGCCTGTCGCGAGGTGATCGCCGCCAATGCCGATCATCTTTCAGAACTCGACCGCGCGATCGGCGACGGAGATCATGGCACCAACATGCGTCGTGGGCTGGAAGCGGTCCATGTCGAGCGCAGCCGCCTCGTGCAGCTTGCCCTGCCGCGAGCACTGGAGGAGATCGGTCTCACGCTCGTGATGAGCGTCGGCGGCGCGGCCGGTCCGCTCTATGGAACGCTGCTGATCGAGATCGGCCGTCAGTTGTCCGGTGCTAGCGGACAAATCGACTTTGCACGCGCACTCGAGCGTGCCGTCGATGCCGTCGCCCGTCGTGGGCGGGCAAGCCCCGGCGACAAAACGCTGCTCGACGTGCTTTACCCGGTGCATGGCGAAGTGGTAAGGCGCGCGGGATTGGCAGGCATCTGCGAAGTGGCGCAACGTGCGGCAAGCCTCACTACCGGCATGAGGGCAATGCGAGGGCGCGCCGCGTTTCTCGGAGATCGCTCGATCGGACATGTCGATCCCGGCGCGAAGAGCTGTGCGCTGCTGACGGCGGCGATCTGTCGTTTCTTGGAGGAGCAATGGCCGGCATGAACCCGAATTCCGCAAATGTCGGCATCGTCATCGTCTCGCATTCTCAGCTCGTGGCGGAGGGTACCGCCGACATGGTGCGCCAGATGGTTGGCGATTGCGTGCCGCTCGCTTGGTCGGGCGGCAACGCCGAAGGTGGGCTTGGTACGCATGCGGTCGATATAATGGCGGCGATCGAGCGGGCATGGTCGGATGCCGGGGTCGCCGTTTTCGTGGATCTCGGCGGGGCGGAGACCAACAGCGAAATGGCGATCGAAATGCTTGGAGAACCGCGCTCCGGAAAAGTGATCATTTGCAACGCGCCACTGGTCGAAGGGGCGGTTATGGCTGCGGCTGAAGCGTCTGGTGGCGCGGCTCTCGCCCGCGTCGTGGCGACTGCGGAGGAGCTGTCGCCGTGATGGACAACAGGCCGCGACGGGCAGCGCCGGAGGCAGTCGATACGCACGGTTATTGCCAGGCGGAGATTGAGGTGACGCACGGCTTCGGACTGCATGCCCGCCCGTCGGTCACTTTCACGAGACTCGCCAAGTCGTTTCCCTGCACCATCGAGATCGAGGTCAACGACAGCCACGTTTGGCTGAACGGCAAGAGCATCGTCAAGATCATGGGGGCGAGAATCCGAAGGGGTTCGATCCTGAAAATCCGAGCCAGGGGCTTACGCGCCGCCGAAGCGATCCATGCTCTCAAGGCGCTCGTCGAGCGCGATTTCGATGAAGATAAAAAGCATGGCTGAAACTCTTGAAATCACTGGGATCTCAGCCTCCCCCGGCGTGGGGGTCGGGCGTGTCCATCTCGCCGCCGATATTACGGCGGACGCGCTTGCGCTTGGCGAAACCCTGGCCGCGGAAAGCGACAAGCTGCGGCGCGCCGTCGCCACGGCCATCGCGGAGCTCGAAACTCTCGCGGATCGGTCGGACGAGGAGAGCACCGGCATCCTCGATTTCCAGATCGAGATGCTGCTCGATCCGGCTCTCGTCGAAATGGCCGAGGACCGGATCGTCGCCGGCGACAGCGCCGCTCTCGCCTGGTTCGGGGCGCTGGACGACTATATCGCCGGTATCGAGGAGGCGCCCGATGAGCAGCTCCGCGCACGCGCGATCGATATTGTCGACATCCGCAATCGCGTCCTCAGCGCGCTGACGGGCCGCCCGCTGGAGGACTTCGCGCCGGGTTCGGTTTTCGTCGGAAAGGATCTCGAGCCTAGCATCTTCCTTGCGCATGACTGGACCTCCGGCGGCGGCATCGTCCTCTTCGAAGGCAGCGTCTCCAGCCACGTGGCAATGCTCGCCCGCAGCCGTTCGGTACCAATGCTGGTGGCGACGGGGCGCTTCGCAGTCCCCGCCGGTGTGCGCTTGCTTGTCGATGCGAATGGCGGCCGAGCCGTAATCGCGCCCGAGGATGCGGATGTTCGCGAGGCGAAATCGAAGACGCCTGCAACAAAGCCGAGCGCCGCGCGTCGCGAGGGCGGAGTGATCGAAACCGCCGACGGCGTTGCGATCCGACTGTCCGCCATCATCAACGATCCGCTAGAGCTTAAGGCCGTTGATCCCGCGTCCTTCGCTGGCATCGGTCTGATGCGGACCGAATTTCTGGTGACTTCGCCTGCGGACGTCGTCGATGAGGAACGACATTACTTTATCTATCGGCACGCGCTGGAATGGGCCGGCGACGCGCCGGTGATCGTGCGCATGCTCGATCTCGGCGGCGACAAGACATTGCCGGGCCTCGGGGCCAGGAGAAGCGAATCCTTCATGGGCCTCAGGGGCATCCGGTTGCTCCTGGCGCGGCCGGAGCTTGCCCGCGCCCAGGCGCGCGCACTGCTGCGCGCCGCTGTGCACGGCGATCTCGGCGTCCTCTTGCCGATGGTGACGGTTCCGGACGAGCTCGATGCGATGCGGACGTTCTTCGAAGAGGAGCGCGCTGATCTCTCAGGGAGCGGAGTGGAGGCGCGCATGCCGGAGATCGGCATGATGGTGGAAGTTCCCGCGGCGGCGCTGATGCTCGAGCGCTTTTCGCGCTCCGCCTTCTTCTCCTTCGGAACGAATGATCTGGCGCAATATCTGATGGCTGCCGCAAGAGACGACCATAGCGTGGCCCCGCTTTACAACGCCGCCACGTCGGCGGTCTTAAGGGTGATCGCGCAGGGAATGGCGCTTGCCGAGACGATGAATAAGCCGATCGGCGTCTGCGGCGAGATGGCTTCCGACCCCCGGCATATACCGGCGCTCATGGCCGCGGGCCTTCGCCACTTCTCGGTGACGCCCAATCGCGCGGCGGATATACGATCTACAATCGGCGCCTTGTGTTCGGATGGTCGGACTGTGGCGGAGAGGAAATGAATGTCGCGCGGGACGGTTGAAGACGCCATCATCGCCTACAAGACGATTCTGGCGCAAATCATCGACAATCGGCCGTCGGGAACCCGTCAGCGGCTCGCCGCGGCGCTCGGCAAGCATCGCAGCTTCGTGACCCAGGTGACGAGTCCGACCTATTCAACCCCGCTGCCGGCGCGCCATCTCGCAACGATCTTCCGCGTCTGCCACTTCAGCCCGGGCGAGCAAGATCGTTTTCTTCAGGCCTATCAATCCGCACACCCTGGCAAGCTGCCGGATTTCGGAAGCACCGAGAAGCTGCGCCAGCTCTCCCTGATCGTTCCCGATCTCGGCGATGAAAAGAAGAACCGCCTGTTCGACGAAGCGATCGAAGAACTCGTACGGAACATGGCGAAACTGGTCGGAACGATGGATTAGAGGGTCGCGATGTGTTTCAGTACATCGATGCCCGCTGGCGGGATTATCTAAATTCGAGTCCGATTGAGCGTCGATTTCCGCGGGGCAGGAGAGCACGGCGTCGTGGGAGGGGCACGATGAAGAAATTCATGAACCGATCCGAGACGCTCGTCGCTGAAAGCCTTGCGGGTCTGGTTGCGGCCCACGAACGGCTAGTGACATTCGGGGCCGACGGGAAGTTCGTTCGCCGGCGCAGTTTGCGACCGGGCAAAGTCGCGCTCATTTCGGGCGGCGGCGCCGGGCACGAGCCGATGCATGTCGGCTTTGTCGGGAGAGGCATGCTGGACGCCGCGTGCACCGGACATGTCTTCACCTCTCCAACGCCGGATCAGATTATTGCCGCGATACGGGAAACGGACGGCGGCGAGGGATGTCTGCTCATCGTCAAGAACTATGACGGCGACGTCATGAATTTCGAGATGGCCGCCGAACTCGCCGCGACTGAGCACCGGATCGCCACCGTCGTGGTGCGCGACGACGTCGATCCCGGCGGGTCGACGCGCAGCCAGGACAGGAGAGGCGTTGCGGGAACGATCGTGGTGGAGAAGCTGCTCGGGGCGGCGGCGGAGGCCGGCTGGGGGCTCGACGCACTGTGCACGCTTGCCGACGACCTGAACGGCCGCATCCGCACCATGGGGGTGTCGCTGCGCGGTGTGACCGTACCCGACACGGAGCGGGAGACCTTCGTGCTCAGCGAAAACGAAATGGAAGTGGGCGTCGGAATTCACGGGGAGCCGGGCCGCGCACGGGTAAAATTCGCGGCCGCCGACGAAATCGTGGAAACGATGCTCGAGTCAATCCTGAGCGATTTAGCACCGCCCCGGGGCGAGGGGCTGCTCCTCTTCATCAACGGCTTCGGTGGCACGCCGGTATCGGAACTGTATCTCGCTTACCATTCCGCCCGAGCGCGGCTCCACAGCTTGGGCATCACGGTTGCCCGTTCGCTGGTCGGAACCTATGTCACCTCTCTGGACATGGCAGGCCTCTCAATCACCGTTGCGCGTCTCGAGGAACGAGAGCTTTCGCTGTGGGATGCGCCGGTCGACACCGCGGTGCTGCGCTGGGGAGGCTGATCGTTAATCAGCTGCCGATGCGGTTCCTCCAAATTGGTCGCTAGCGCTCACAAGCGCGGCATGCGTCCGGCTGCCACGGCGGCCGTGCAGCCGATGCGCTAGATGGCCGACACCCCCGACAGCCAATGCGGTCAGAGCCATTGTCGCCAGAAGCACCGCGGTGCCCCGAAACAACCCCTGGTAGCCTGCACCCGAAATCGCTGGCGTGCTGAGGAGGGGAGAACAGAACTGTCCGATGAACACCGAAGCGGTCAGAATGCCGCCGGCAAGCCCTCGCCGCTCGGCAGGTACGAGATTAAGCACGAGGGCTACAAAGGTCGGCGAAACGAGCGCATAGCCCGCACCGATCAACGCAGCTCCGGCGAAAACCTTTGCGGCGGCCTCCGAAACGGTCAGGAGGAAAAAGCCAGAAGCCATGGCTGCATAGCCGAAAGCGAAGACACCGACATAGCCGACACCCCGTCGAACTCGTGGATAGAGGAGCGCGAAGCAGCCGCCGGTCAGCATCAGCAGGGCCAGGGACGATCCGGTCATGACGGCACTGTTCTCGCCGTACGCATCGAGGAAGAACGGCAACTGCGTCGGCACGATGAAGAAGAGCATGTTCGTCAGGGCCTGAAGGAACACCAGTGCCATAAAGAGCAAGCGCCAGGTGGGAGATCCATCGGCCCCGTTGATCATATCGGCTGCCTGTTTGGGCGAGGGCCGGGCGGTGTCGACGATCACCTTCCACATCAAGGGCAGGACCACGATGGGCAGGCAATAGATCGCGAAAGGCAGACGCGGTGACACGAGCGCAGCCCATCCGGCCAACGAGATGAAGAGAAGTCCACCGAAGTTTCGCGCCGATATCTGCAAGCCGGTCAGCGCGCTTCGGGCGGTGCCGGAGAAATAATCTCCGATCAGCGCAGTCTGTGCCGTCATGATGAGGGCGACGGCGACCCCGAGAACAAGCCGGCTGACGAAGATCGTCCGGAGATCCGGCAGGAAAAGCCCGCAGCTTCCGGCGACCACAAACAGCATGACGCCGCCCAGCAACAGCCGACGCCGCCCGAACCGGTCGGCCGCGAGTCCCGCAAAAGGGGCGCAGAAAGCGACGCACAGCGAAGGCGCAGGCACAAGCAGGCGCGTCAGGATCGCCGCGTTCGGATCCTCCGCGAACAGGCGCTGAAGTCCCGGCAGGGCCGGACTGATGGTCGCGTTCGCCATCGTGGTCAACATTGCCGCCATCAAAAGCGCGATCGCCCGTTCGTCCCGCCAGATCGCTTTCTTCTTTCCAATTTCCAAGCCTTCCATAGCCTTTCCTCTTGCTGAAAGCAGTCAACTCGGAGCACACTGCCACTTCAAGTCAACTTGAGGTCAAGCATGAAATTTCTCGACATCGGCGAAGTCGCGGAACGCACTGGCATCTCGCCATCGGCACTGCGCTACTATGAGGAAATCAAATTGATCCGCTCCGTTGGCCGGCATGGCCTGCGTCGCCAGTTCGATGCGGACGTCCTCCTGAAACTCTCACTCATCGATCTCGGGAGATTGGCCGGCTTTTCCCTGGCAGAGATCGCTCAGATGTTCGGGCAGGATGGTCAACTCCATCTTCCCCGCGCTGATCTGCACGCCAAGGCAGACGAACTAGAGCGGCAAATCGCGAATCTGCGCGTATTGCGGGATGCACTTCGACATGTAGCCGATTGCTCCGCTCCGACGCACCTCGAATGCCCGAGTTTCCGCAAGCTCATGAAGGCAGCGTCGAGCAGGCAGATAGCGGACCGGCGGTCTCGGAAACGGGCGGCCAACAGTGTGAGAATTCCTCATGACTAGGCACGACCCTTCCCGTAGGAGTGCCGGAACGTCAGAGATGATCCGGCCACTCGTTCGTCTTGCCGCTGCCGGTGGGATACAAATAGCTATTGCCTTCAGGTAAGCCTTGGCGAAGACCGCGTGGGAGGGAAGAACAGGTCTTCTTGCTGGGAACAAAGGGCGCGTCCGATACGTTGAATGCGGCCTAGGTACGAGGCGGCACCTTTGGGATAGCCCAATACTCCGGCAAGGTCGATGACCCTTGAATGCCCAAAAGGGGCCCTTTTTTCTATGTCGAATATCGAAGAATTTCCGCTGACCGGCCGCCTGTTGAGCGAATATGAGGCGCTTGTCACCGCAGCCCCCGGCGTGCTCGACGCGATACCGGGAGCCGTCTACGTCTGTGACCACGAGGGATGGCTCGTTCGCTATAACTCTGAAGCCGCCGAGCTTTGGGGAAGACGGCCATCGCTCGATGAGCCAAGGGAGCGGTTTTGTGGTTCCCACCGTCTTTTCCTCCCGGACGGTTCTCCCCTGCCGCACGCGGAGTGCCCCATGGCCCAGGCCATGAGGAGCGGCGTCGCTACGCGAAATGCCGAAGTGATGATCGAGCGGCCTGACGGCTCCCGCATCGTGGCACTCGTCAACATTCGCCCGCTTATCGGCCGCCGGGGTGAAATCCAGGGGGCGATCAATTGCTTCCAAGATATCTCAGAGCAGAAGAAGATCGAAGAGGAAGTCCGTCGCAAGAGCAAGGACCTTGAGGATTTCTTTGAAAACAGCGCCATCGGTTTGCACATTGTGAGCGGCGCGGGGATTATCCTGAGAGCCAACAAAGCAGAACTGGAGCTCTTGGGATACGAGCCGGAGGAGTATGTCGGCCGCCACATAGCCGAGTTTCACGCAGATGCGCCCATCATCGGCGAGATCCTTCAGCGGCTGTCCTGTGGCGAAAAACTCGATCGCTATCCCGCGCGCCTGCGCGCAAAGGATGGCTCGATCAAGCACGTCCTGATCACCTCCAACAGTCGCTTGGAGGACGGAAAGTTCGTCAATACGCGGTGCTTTACCACCGACGTCACGGGCCTCTACGAGTCCGAGTCCGCCCGGCGGGAGAGTGAGGAGCGTCTGGCGGCGACATATCAGGCGGCCACGATCGGGATAGCGGAGGCTGATGCGGACGGGCGCCTGCTTCGTGTAAACGATGCATTCTGCGCCATGCTCGGCCACTCGCGCGAACAGCTCCTGACCATGACCTTTCTCGACTATGCGCACGAAGATGACCGCGAGCAGGATGCCCGTTTGTATGGGCAGCAGGTCAGGGGGGAAATCGACAACTATGCGGTTCGCAAGCGCGCCGTAAAGGGTGACGGTACCACGGTCTATCTTGATGTTTACAGTTCGTCTGTGCGCGACTGCACCGGACGCTTCCGCTATGGTGTGCGCGTTCTCCTGGACGTAACCGAAGCCAAGCACATGGATGACCGGCTTCGCGAACGTGAACAGCGCATGCGCGATTTGCTCGAAGCGCTTCCCGCCGCCATCTACACCACGGACGCCGAGGGCCACATCACCTTCTTTAACAAAGCGGCCGTGGATATGGCTGGCCGCACCCCACAGGTCGGAGACAAGTGGTGTGTCAGTTGGCGTCTTTATAGACCCGACGGGAGTTATCTGCCGCACGACCAATGCCCGATGGCGGTAGCGTTGAGGGAAGATCGGCCGGTCCGCGGTGAAGAAGCTGTTGCCGAACGGCCTGACGGTACGCGGGTGCCGTTCGTTCCTTATCCCACTCCGCTGCATGACGACAGCGGCAAGCTCGTCGGCGCTGTGAACATGCTGATGGACATCTCGGATCGCAAGAAAGCCGAGGCGTATGAGGAACGGCTCGCGTCAATCGTCAAATCCTCGGACGACGCCATCATCAGCATGGACGCGCAGGGTGTCATACAGACATGGAATAAGGGCGCACAACGCCTGTTCGGCTATGAGGCAGAAGAGATCATCGGCCAACCTGTGAGCGCACTCTACCCGCCTGACCGCCGGGAAGAGGAGCTTGTCATTCTCGATCGAATCAAGAGTGGTGAACACATCGAAAGCTACGAGACGATGCGGCTGCGAAAGGACGGAAGCCTGATCGACATTTCCCTGACGGTTTCCCCCTTGAGAGACCGCCGGGGCTGCGTCGTCGGAGCGTCGAAGATCGCTCGCGATGTTACTGAGAGGCGTCGCAATGAAGAGCGCCGCAAGCTGATGGTCAATGAACTGAACCATCGGGTGAAGAACACGCTCGCCACGGTTCAGTCTCTGGCTGCGCAAACCTTCCGCGGCGAAAACGGGAACCCGGCTCGCAGACGATTCGAAAGTCGGCTCGTAGCTTTGGCCAGGGCACATGACCTGCTCACACGCGAAAGCTGGGAAGGGGTGGACATTCAGGAACTCCTCCAGGAGGTGATCAACCCTCTCTGCGTCGAACCGCAGCGCGTCCACGCGTCCGGGCCGCCGCTCCTGCTAAGGCCAAAATTGGCGCTTGCGCTTTCCATGGCCTTTCATGAGCTTTGCACCAACGCCGCAAAATACGGCGCACTCACGACGGACGAGGGTCGAATCAAGATCGAGTGGCTTGTCGGCGGAGGGGACGGTGAACATTACCTGTATATGCGATGGCAGGAGATTGCCGGTCCGGCCGTCGAGCCCCCGAGCCGGAAAGGGTTTGGCACCCGTCTGCTTGAGAGGGCCTTGGCGCTGGAACTCGGTGGAGAGGTCAATCTTTCGTTTGCGCCGGGGGGCGTGATCTTCACAATCGAAGCGCCACTCATATGAGATGTTGCGCTGAATGATCCCTTCTCTTGTTTTGTCCAGGCCGGTGAGCTGAAAGAATGAGAAAACTTCGCGTTCTCGTCGTGGAGGACGAGTCACTGATCGCTATGTTGGTCGAAGATATGCTCAATGACCTCGGGCATGAGGTCGGGGCCATAGCCTCTCGGATAACGGAGGCACTTGAGATTGCACGGAGCGGGCAGTTCGACGTCGCCATCATCGACGTCAACTTGGATGGTCAGTCAAGCTATTCCGTGGCCGACGTTCTGTCGGAGCGAGGTGTGCCCTACATCTTCGCCACTGGCTACGGTAGCAAAGGTCTCGATCCAAAATACTCCGACACGCCTGTGCTGACGAAACCGTTTGTGGGTGCTGAACTGGAGACCGCCCTCTCACAGATTTCAAGCCCTGTTTAGCAGTGTGTGGAGCGCTTCTTGGTGGTTCCTGGAGGCGTCAGTAAGGGGCCATTCATCGCGCGTCCCTCATGCGGTTCCGGCCGATTTTTGATGACCTCCCTGGCCGCCTTGTCGAGACACTACCGATCCCGCTCCGCAGCGGCGCGAGCGTGATGGAGAACCATCGGGGAGCGCAGCCATGCAACCCGACCCGCCCGGGCCACGCCGAGAAAACCGAACCGCAAGGGGGCCTAGATGCCCTTGAACATCGATCGAGTCGAAGCGGCGGCTGCGACCATCAATCGGATCTTCATCAACACGCCGCAGTTGCCATCATTCCCTCCCATCGAGGAAGAACCGCACCATCTGGGACGAGGCATCCGGACCATGCGGATCTGTATACGTTCCAGCGGAATGGCCGCCGGACCAGGCATGGCCGACCCCGTCCACCAGCCAATATTCGACAGCCGGCCTTCCCGCAGAGTCCGCGACAATGGTTCTTGCATAGGTCCGCCCGCTGCCGGATCGGCCGGATTCCTTCCGGACGGTCCAACCCGCGCCAGTTGGCATAGCCGCCGCGACGATCCGATCGGCGTTGGAGGGATGTACCGTCCGATCCGCATTTCCTTGGAAGACGATCGTCCGGAGTCGGTGCCCATCGGCGTGCCGCTTCGGACGGGATGCAACACCGCCTTCGCCGCGCATCGCGGAGAAAGCTGACAGGACGTCGTTGGCCGACCCGTAGGCCAGGCCGGAATGGATCCCCGCGGCTGAATAGAGATCGGGATAGGTCTCGCCCATGACCGCCGCCATTGCGCCCCCTGCTGACAGGCCTGCCACGAAGACTCGGTCGCGATCGAGGCCGAATTCCGACATGACCTCCATCGTGATTCCCGCAATGATCGAGGGTTCCCCCACTTCGCGCATCTGGTCGGCCGGATTGAACCAGTTCCAGCAGGACGACGCATTGTTAGCCGCGCTTTGACCGGGATAGGCAACCACCAGGCCATGCGTCTCGGCGACCACGTTCATGCCGGTTCCTGCAGCAAAGTCTTCGGGATCCTGCTTGCAGCCATGAAGCATGATGACAAGGCCGCGCGGCCGATCGGGTGCGGACGCTGGAATGTAGAGCCTGTAGCTTCGCGAGCCCGCGGGGCAGGTGAAGAAGCGGGCCTGAAACTGTGCCCCGTCCGGCACGACTGCCGGGGGGGCCTCTTTTGCCAATCCCGGCAGGCCGACGCCCTGTAGCGATCCGAACACGCCGGATGGCAATCGACTCTCGCGCAAGATCCGTACCGCTTCTCCCAAGGGTTTCCGCAATCTTCGCTGCGCGGCGAAATCGCCTACCTTTTCGGCGGGCTCTTCCGCCTCAGGCTTTGCCAGTGGCTCGATGACCTCCGCGTCCGGGACGACCGGAAAGGGGGTGGAGCGCTGATTTGGCGGCGGTGGTGTGATGTCCGGTGTCGGGGTGCGAATAGCGGAGCCCGATCGACCGGCCAGCGCATCTTGGATCACGCGCGTCGCCTCGGCGATGTTCAAGGCGCGCGTGGACCGTAGCGCATGCCGCATGGCCGTCGCAAAATCGTTGTTCATGGAGTTGTCCTTGTTGGTCGGGCCGCAGTTCTATCGGATGCGTTCGGCCAGCGCTGCTTTCAGCTCGGTGCTGGCTTGGAGGGCGCCGAGCACGGTGATGGATTCAATTGTTGCCAGAGCAAGTTCCGGTGTGACGTCGGGCGCGATGCGGGCAAGTCCGACCACTTTGATGTGAAGTCTCTCGCCGGCCGCCTTCAGCAATTCCAGATCGGCTCTGCTATAGTCACGCAATCCCAACTCAAGCGTGTGCCGAACGACCGACTGCCTGACGGCCTCGGCCTCGGCTGCGAGCTGGTTGCGGATCGCTGTGCGGATGAAGTCGGTGCGATTGGAATAGAATCCTTCCTGCACGAGAAGGTCTATGCGCCCAAGATCGACATAACCGAGATTGATGGTGATCTTCTCCGATTCACCGCCCTTTTCGCGTAAGTCTTTCATGTAGTATCCACCTTCACACCATCCACCTGGATGGTATATGGATGGTGCGTTGGTCCGTTGCAAGAGCCTTATTGTTTGCTGGCGAGATAATTGCGATCAGCCTCGAAGACTCCGTTAGGTTTGCACGCTCGCAGCATCCCAACGGTTTCAGCTCTGCGGGTCTGCTTCGGGCCATAAGCTGCCGCGGCGTCCTTGCCGTTTGCGCTTGGCGCTGTCATTGGGAGCTCCGCGGCCAGCTGTTAGCCCAAACCTTCCGTCCTGAGCGTTGTGCGGACGGCCGCGGCTTGGATGCGCTCGGCATACACAGACAACTTGTATGGAAGCTCGCGAGGCGCGGACGAAGGACTGACGGTTCGATTCTCTTCAAGCGAGGGGTTGATATTCACCCGGGTGGCATGAGTCTCCCGACGATACCCGGGCGAGCTGTGATTCAGTCGGGAACCACGACGAGCTTGCCAACGAATTTTTTCGCCATGAAATCACATTGCGCGCGCTGAAATTCCGACAAGGTGTAAACGCCGCCGACGAGTGGGCGAATCTTCTTGTCCTCGATGTAACGCACCAGCCGGCGGAAATCGGCACGACTGCCCTGGCTCGATCCGTGTAGTTCCAATTGCTTCAGATACATCGTCCTGAGATCGAGCTGCACGATGGGCCCCGCTATGGCACCGGCGGTGGTGTAGCGCCCTTCCGGACGCAGGACCTTCAAAAGATCGTTGAAAAGGGGCCCGCCGACAAGGTCGGCGACGACGTCGATCGGCCGGCCTCCGCTCGCCGCTTGCACGGCCCCAGCGAGATCTCCGTCGCCACGGGTCACGACGGCTTCGGCGCCGATCGCAAGCGTGGCGGCTTCCTTGCCGGGGCCGGCGACGGCGATCGGAACGGCGCCGCGGGCGCGAGCGAGCTGGATGATCGCCGAGCCGACGCCGCCGGAGGCGCCGGTCACCAGGATGCGCTCGCCAGCCGCAAGCCGCGCCCGTTCAAGCATGCGTTCGCCGGTGAGATAGGCGCAGCAGAACGTTGCAAGCTCGATGTCGGTCAGCTCGGTCGCCACCACATGGGCGTTTTCCGACGGCAGCGCCATGTATTCGGCATAGCCGCCGTCGCGTCCGTGGCCCATGTAGTCGATGTCGGCGAGGCTATCGTCCTCGCGATTGTAGATCGAGAAATCGACCATTACGCGATCACCGATGCGAGTCTTGTCGACGCCTTCGCCGACGGCAACGATGTGACCCACCGTGTCTGCGCCCTGGATGCGTGGAAAACTAAGCGTGTTGCCGTGGCGCCGCCAGGTCGAGACGGCGGACGGGTCGTCCTCGGTGCCGTAGGCGCCTTCGCGTACCCAGACGTCGGTGTTGTTCATGCCGCATGCAGAGACTTTGATCAGGACTTCGCCGGCAGCGGGAGCCGGTACGGCGACCTCGCGACTGTAGACGAGCTTGTCCAACCCGCCGTGCCCGGTCAGAAGCACGGCCGCCATGGTTTTCGGAACGGAAGGGACCATGGTTTTGCCCCCTCAGCGGCCGAGGACGGATTGGATCGCATCGGCTGTCGCCTCGACGATGATGTCGGCCTCCTCCCGCGTCAGGCAGAGCGGCGGAGCGAAGCCGAGGATGTCACCCTGCGGCATGGCACGACCGATGACGCCGCGCTCGAGGAGCGCCGCCGCTATCTGCGGCCCGATCTTGCGGCCGGGATCGAAGAACTTGCGATCATCGCGGTCTTCGACGAATTCGACCGCTGCCATAAGCCCGTCGCCGCGGACTTCGCCGACATGGCGATGGTCGCCAATGGCCCTTTGCAGTTCTGCCCGGAAATAGGCGCCCGTTGAACCGGCATTCTCGACGATGCCGAGTTCGTCGATCAGCTCGAGATTGGCGATACCGGCCGCGGCGCAGATCGGGTGCGCCGCATAGGTCCAGCCATGGCCGATGGCGCCAAGCTCGTCCGAGCCCTTCACCAGCACCTGCCAGACCTTCTCGGAGACGATTGTGCCGGAGAGCGGCGCATAGGCCGAAGTCAGCCCCTTGGCGATGGTGATGAGATCCGGCTTGATGCCATAGTGATCCGAGCCGAACATGGTGCCGAGACGGCCGAAGCCGGTCACGACCTCGTCGGCGACCAGCAGGATGTCGTATTTCTGAAGCACCGCCTGAATCTTCTGCCAGTAGCCCTTCGGCGGCGGCACGATGCCACCGGTGCCGAGGATCGGTTCGCCGACGAAGGCAGCGACGGTGTCAGGCCCTTCGGCGAGGACCATCTCCTCCAGCTTGTCCGCGCAATAGTGCGAGAACTGCTCCTCGCTGGTGGAGCGATCAGCACGGCGGAAGAAATAGGGCGCCTCCGTGTGCAGGATCGGGGCACGCGGCAGGTCGAAGGCGTTGTGAAAGAGATGAAGGCCCGTCAGTGAACCGGTCATCACGCCCGAGCCGTGATAGCCGCGCCAGCGCGAGATGATCTTCTTCTTCTCCGGACGGCCGAGAATGTTGTTGTAGTACCAGATCAGCTTGATGTTTGTTTCGTTGGCGTCCGACCCGGAAAGCCCGAAATAGACGCGGCTCATGCCCTCCGGCGCACGGTCGATGATCATCTTCGCAAGCCGGATCGAGGCTTCCGTGCCGTGGCCGACATAGGCGTGATAATAGGCGAGGTTCCTTGCCTGCTCGGCGATCGCCTCGGCGATCTTCCTGCGGCCGTAGCCGACATTGACGCAGTAGAGCCCGGCAAAGGCGTCGAGGCTGCGCTTGCCCGCAATGTCGGTGATGTAGACGCCATCGCCGCCCCCGACGACCCTCGTCGGGCTCTCGCCGCGCGCATGCATCCCCATGTGCGTCGAGGGGTGGAAGAAGTGGTCTCGGTCCCAGGCGGTGAGTTCGTTGCTTCTTTCGAGCATGGTCATTCCTTTCGTCAAGTCGGTCAGGCGGCGGTGTCGATGCAGAGATATTTGAGCTCGGTGAATGCCTCCATGCCGTGGCGGGAACCCTCGCGGCCGAGGCCGGACTGCTTCCATCCGCCAAAGGGGATCGGTCCTCCGGTGATCCTCACCCGGTTGATCGCCACCATTCCATATTCGAGCGCGCGGGCAAGCCGTAGCTGCCGGGCGCCGTTTTCGGTGACGACATAGGCGACGAGCCCGTATTCGGTGTCGTTCGCCCGCGCGACCACCTCGTCTTCGCGGTCGAAGGCGGTGACGGCGGCAATGGGGCCGAATGTTTCCTCACGCATAATGCGCGCCTCGTCCGGCACATCGGTCAGCAGGGTGGGCTCAAAGAACAGCGGCCCAGCCGGATGGCGCCTGCCGCCCAGCGCAAGCCTGGCGCCCCGCTTCAGGGCGTCCTCGACCTGCTCCTCGACCTTGGCGACGGCGCGCTCATGCATCAGCGGACCGATTTGCGTGCCCGCATCGATCCCTGGTCCGACCTTCAGGCGGGCGATCCGGGCGGTGAAAGCCTCCTCAAAAGCTGCGAGGATCGGCCGCTCGACATAGATACGGTTGGCCGCAAGGCAATCCTGCCCGGAGGTCGCGAATTTCGCCGCGGTCGCGATATCGGCCGCCTTCTCCACATCGGCATCCGCAAAGACGATCAGCGGAGCGTGACCGCCGAGCTCCATGGTCAGCCTTTTCATCGTCGGGGCGCACTGCGCCGCGATCAGCCTGCCGATCTCCGTGGAGCCCGTGAAGCTCATGGCGCGCACCCGCGCATCCTCGCACATGCGACCGACGATCATTGCGGCCTTGCCGGTGACGACATTAAAGACGCCAGCAGGCAGGCCGGCGCGCTCGCCGAGTTCGGCAAGCGCCAAGGCGGAAAGCGGCGTCTCGGAGGAGGGGTGTGCGACCACGGTGCAGCCGGCCGCCAGCGCCGCAGAAGCCTTGCGGGTAATCATCGCGGAGGGAAAGTTCCATGGCGTAACGACGCCAACGACCCCGAGCGCCTCTCGGCGCACGATCATCTCGGCGCCCGCAAGATGGCTTGTCACGCTCTCGGCGTTGAGCCGCTTTCCCTCTTCGGCGTACCACTCGATGAAAGAAGCCGCATAGTCGATCTCGCCGCGCGACTCCGCCAACGGCTTGCCCTGTTCGAGCGTCATCAAAAGGGCAAGGTCTTCGCGAGCGGCAAGCATCAGTTCATACCATCTGCGCAGGATGGCAGCACGCGCCTGGGGCGGCATATCGCGCCACGTCCTGAATGCCTTTTCCGCTGCCTCAATCGCTTCGGAGGCCTGGCCCGCGTCGAGCGAAGCGACGAAGGCGAGGGCGGAGCCGCTCGCCGGGTCCCGCACCCCCAGACACTTGCCCTCGCGCCCAGCAATCCAGCGGCCGCCGACATAGGCGAGTTCCCGCAGCAATTGCCGGTCTTTCAGCTGCTTCAACGCTTCGTGAAAGTCAGTGCGGGCAAAGGCGGCGGTCATGTCCATGTCTCCTCGTCTCCTCGCAAGTTGCGAAGAGATTACGCACTGTTGCCGCGAGAGATTGTCCAATCAGCCGCTTGACGGGAGAGACTTTGACCAAAGACGCCCCCTGCTAAGAGAGAGATTGTCTCTTCCCGACCCTCGAACGAGTGAGCAAGGGTGCATACCTGTCTTCGCTGCACGCGCCGGCTTCATCTCAGTTCGTGAATTTCGACCGTTACGCGTGGAACAGAAGCTGCGCCTGGTACGTTTGTCGACAACCACCCCCCGCGTGAAAGAGGGAGAATTGCGCCATGACCGCGTCATCGCCATATCGCTCTGCCGCTACAGCTGTTGAACACATCCTCACTGTGCAGGAGGCGTTGGAGCCGCTGTATATGGAACTTGAGCAGGAGGTGGAAACGCGGCTGCTGGAGGCAGCGGTATCCGCCGGCTGGTCTGCCGACGAAGCGCTCGAGGCCATCGACGAACTGAAGCGACACGACGTTCTGTCGATAGAAGATCAGGAAAGCTGACTCCCCCGTTCATCGCCGCACTCGGTTTTAATTCGTCTGCGGCAAGAGCGAACCCAACGGCAATATTGTTTCTTCCTTGACCGTCTTCGTCACGATGTAGGTGAAGTAGCGGTCGATGCCGAGTTCGCGACCGAGCAGTTCGTCGACGAGGCGCTGGTAAGCGTCGATATCGGCGGCCACCACCTTGAGTATATAGTCGACGCCGCCGCCGACCGACCAGCAGGCGACGATCTCGGGGATGGCCGCAATGGCGCGCTCGAATCGGTCGAAATCCACCTGGCGGTGATTGCCGAGTGTCACTTCCATCATCACGCTCGCGACCGGCACCACGCGCCGCAGCGCGAGCCGTGCGTGGTATCCCGTGACGATGCCGGCCTTTTCCAGCTTTCTAAGCCGCATCCAGCAGGGCGTCGGCGACAGGCCAGCTTTCTCGGCGAGCGCCAGCTTGGTGATGCGCCCGTCGGCCTGGATCGCCTCCAGGATGCGCAGATCGATCGCGTCGAGTTTCATACGGGCGCCCTTCCGTCTCCCGACCGGTGCAAAGCTCGGGAAAAGACATTGGGTGTACGTTTTGGCATTGTCAATTGAGCTGATTTTTATCACTGTTCAAATCATGACAACTTGGATGCCCGACACTGCTCAATTGCGCCGCCCGGCCTACCTGTCACTGGCCGAGCAGTTTGCCCGTGCTATACAGGAGGGCAGGCTTCAAAACGGCACTCGCCTGCCCACGCACCGCAAGCTTGCCGATGATTTGAAGCTCTCGGTACAGACGGTGAGCCGTGCCTATGACGAGCTGATCCGGCGCGGCCTGATCTCGGGGGAAGTCGGCCGCGGCAGCTTCGTGCAGACGCGTCCGCGTGAACCCGCTCCGCCTTATCTGCCGGAACGGCTTGGTGAACTGATCGACCTTTCGATCCTGAAGCCGGTCTGCGAGCAGATCCATCTCGAAAAGATGCGCGAGGCCTTCGCCTGGCTTGCCGAGAACCTACCGGCGAGTTCCGCACTTTCCTTCCGACCGAACATGGTGTTTCCGCGACATCGCAATGTCGCGGCGGAATGGCTGTCGCGCTGCGGCCTTGACATCTCTCCGCTGAATATCAGCCTGACCAACGGCGCGACCTCGGCCATGACGGTTGCGTTGATGAGCGTTGCCCCGCCCGGTTCCACGATTGCGACGGAGGCGATCAGCCATCATACGCTGGTGCCGCTTTCCACCTATCTCGGCATCCGTCTCCAGGGCATAGCTATTGATGACGACGGCATGATGCCGGAAGCGTTGGACGAGGCCTGCCGCACGGGGGTCATCCGAGCGATATTCCTGCAACCCTCGGTCATCAATCCCACGGCCACCTTGATGAGTGCCGATCGGCGAGCCGCACTTGCGGAGGTGGCGCGCCGGCATGACATGGCGATCATCGAGAACGATATACTTGGACCTTTGGTGGAGGAGCGCCTGCCGCCCATTGCGGCCCTGGCACCTGAGCGCACGCTGTATGTCACGAGCTTCACCAAGATCACCGTGCCGGGACTGAGGATCGGCTATCTCGCGGCGCCGGACCGCTATGTTGCGGCGGTTGCAAACCGGCACCTCGTTTCGAACTGGATGGCGACTCCGTCGATGGCTGAAATCGCAAGCTACTGGGTAAGTGACGGCACGGCGATGGAACTCGTCAATTGGCAGCGACGGGCCCTCGCTGTTCGCCACGCGATCGCCACAGAGAGCCTGGGCAACCTCAGCCACCGCACACATCCGCAGAGCCTGCACGTCTGGTTGCCGCTGCCGGAAGGGCATTCGGAGGACGCGTTCGTCTCCCAGGCGCGTCTGCGCGGAGTTGCGATCGCGCCGGGCGCTTCGTTTCGGACCGCCGATTTCGGCTGGCGGCCTTCCGTGCGGATTTCGCTCGGCTCGACCACCGAGCAGGAGCTCAAGACGGGGCTCGGCACCGTCACCTCGCTGGCGCTCGGCGACCCTGAGGCCTTACTGCTCGCCATCTGATGCAGATGCCCAATGTTTTGGCACCTCCGGAATAAATGTCATGATATTATTATACAGATTGACATGATTTCGCAACCAGATCATCGTTGGGACATTACCGGTCTCAAACGGAGAGACGCGAATGCCCGAGCCGATCATCCGCATCGACAGCATCGTCAAGAGATACGGCGCGCTCACCGTGCTCGATGGCCTGTCGATGGAGGTGATGCCTGGCGAGAAGCTTGCTCTCATCGGGCCCTCCGGTTCCGGGAAGACGACGATCCTCCGCATCCTGATGACCCTGGAGACGATCAGTGACGGCTTCATTCAGGTCGACGGCGAGCAGCTCTACCACATGAAGAAGGACGGTCGCCTCGTGCCGGCCGACGAGCGCCACCTCCATAAGATGCGCGAAAAGATCGGCATGGTCTTCCAGCACTTCAACCTGTTTCCTCACAAGTGCGTGCTCGACAATGTGACGCTTGCGCCGATGTTGACGAAGGGCATCGCGCGGGCTCAGGCCGAGGAGCGGGCGATGGAGCTTCTCGACATGGTGGGCATGGCCGACAAGGCGAAAAGCATGCCGGCGCAGCTTTCCGGCGGCCAGAAGCAGCGCGTCGCGATCGCCCGCGCATTGGCACTCTCGCCCAAGATCATGCTCTTCGACGAGGTGACCTCCGCACTCGACCCGGAACTCGTCGAGGAGGTTCTGAACGTCATGCGCAAGCTTGCCGCGGAGACCGACATGACGATGCTTCTCGTCACCCACGAGATGGGCTTTGCCCATGACTTCGCCGATCGGGTGCTCTTCTTCGACCGCGGCAAGATCGTGGAGGAGGGCAGGCCCGAAGACATCTTCCGGCATCCGAAACAGGAACGTACGCAGACCTTCCTGCGCAAAATCTTAGCGGCCGGGCACCGCGTCTAAGCCTTGCGGCCGACATTGCCTCAACCAACAACAGCACGAGAACGACAGAGGAGTTGGGACCGATGAAACTGAAAGCTTTGATAGCAACGGCGGCAGGCGCAACGGCGTTGATGGCAGCTGTTGTGGCTACTTCCGTGGCAGCCGATGAGAGCAAGCTCGAGGAACTGAAGGAACAGGGTTTTGCGCGCGTCGCGATCGCCAACGAACCGCCCTTTACCGCGGTCGGGGCCGACGGCAAGGTTTCCGGCGCCGCTCCGGATGTCGCCCGTGAAATCTTCAAGCGGCTCGGCGTGCCGGAAATCGTCGCCTCTATCTCCGAATACGGCGCAATGATCCCGGGCCTGCAGGCCGGGCGCCACGACGCGATCACCGCCGGGCTGTTCATGAAGCCGGAGCGTTGCGCGGCGGTTGCCTATTCCGAGCCGATCCTCTGCGATGCCGAGGCTTTTGCGCTGAAGAAGGGCAATCCGCTCAAGTTGAGGAGCTACAAGGACATTGCCGACAATCCGGATGCGAAGATCGGCGCGCCTGGCGGCGGTACCGAAGAGAAGCTGGCGCTCGAAGCCGGCGTACCGCGCGACCGCGTCATCGTCGTGCCGGATGGCCAGAGCGGCATGAAGATGCTGCAGGACGGGCGCATCGACGTCTACTCGCTGCCGGTTCTCTCGATCAACGATCTCGTTTCGAAGGCAAATGATCCGAATATCGAAGTGGTGGCTCCCGTCGAAGGGGCGCCGGTCTATTGCGACGGCGCTGCTTTCCGGAAAGGGGACGAGGCCTTGCGCGATGCCTTCGACGTCGAGCTCGCGAAGATGAAGGAATCCGGCGAGTTCGCCAAGATCATCGAACCTTATGGCTTCTCGGCCAAGGCCGCCATGTCCACCAGCCGTGAGAAGCTCTGCGCCGCGAAATAAGCCCGGGCCGGGGCTCCCGCCGCCTTCCATTCGCGATCAATGCGGGCGGAAGGCGGGGTTCGGGCGGGCGGCAAACTACAGCCGAAATTTCTGACTGGAACACGAAACGATGATCGACTGGTCCGGCTATATCGGATTGATCCTCGAGGGCGCGCTGGTAACGATCCAGCTCACCCTGATGGGCTCGGCGCTCGCCATCGTCGTCGCTTTTGCGGCGGGGCTTGGACGCCTCAGCCGCTTCACGGGGGTGCGAGCGCTTGCGACGACCTACATCGAGTTCTTCCGTGGCACCTCGATCTTCGTCCAGCTGTTCTGGGCCTATTTCGTGCTGCCTTTTGCCGGGATCACCCTGACGCCGCTTCAGGCCGGCGTGCTCGCGCTGGGGCTCAATGTCGGTGCCTATGGCGCTGAAGTGGTGCGAGGCGCCGTCAAGGCGATCGGCCGCGAGCAGCGCGAAGCTTGTATCGCCCTCAACCTCACGCGCTACCAAGCTATGCGCCATATCATCCTGCCGCAGGCACTGCCGCTGATGCTGCCGACCTTCGGCAACAATGCCATCGAACTCCTCAAAGGAACCGCCGTCGTCTCGCTGATCTCGCTCACCGACATGACGTTCCAGGCGCAGGTGGTCAGGGCGCAGACCGGCAACACGCTGATCCCCTTCGCAACGATCCTGGTACTCTATTTCGTCATGGCTTGGCTTATCTCGCTCGGCATGCGCTGGCTGGAGCGGCGCGTCAGCCGTGGTCTCGATGGGGTGAGGGCTTGACCATGGAATGGGATTGGGAATTCGTTCGTCAGATCATGCCGACTCTCATAGAGGGTTTGCAGATCACCATTCTCGCGACCATTCTCGGCGCGGCGGTCGCCGCGGTGATCGGCCTCCTTTTTGCCATCCTGCGCATGGTGGCGCCGGCGCCGATCGCACGCGCCACGAGCTTCGCGGTGGAGTTCATCCGCGGCACGCCTCTGCTCGTGCAGCTCTATTTCATCTTTTACGTGCTGCCGGATATCGGCATCCGCCTGCCGGCGCTGCTTGCCGGTGTCATCGGCCTCGGCATCCACTACGGCACCTATGCCGCCGAGGTCTACCGCGCCGGAATCGAGAACGTCCCGCGCGGCCAGTGGGAAGCCGCCAGGGCGACGAACCTCACGGCGCGCCAGACCTGGATCCATGTGATCCTGCCGCAGGCGATCCCGCCGATGATCCCCGCGCTCGCCAATTATCTGATCGCCATGTTCAAGGAGACGCCGCTGCTTTCAGCGATCACGGTGCTCGAACTTATGAACCAGGCGAAAAGCATCGCCAACAGTAATTACCGCTATATCGAGCCGATGACGCTGGTCGGGGTGTTCTTCCTGATCATGAGCCTGATCTCCGTCTTCTTCCTGCGCTGGCTGGAAGAGCGCTACGCAAGGGTGGACGAACGCTGATGGAACAACCTGTCGCACTTGCGCTCGCGGGACGTGCACCGCGCCTCGACGACCGGCCGATGGAAAAGCGCATCGGTCTCATCATCCTGGCCACGGACCATACTACCGAGGTGGATTTCCAGCGTCTGGTCGCATCGGACCGGATCGGCGTCTATGTCGCGCGCATTCCCTATGCCAATCCAGTGACGCCGGAAAACCTCCGGGCGATGCAGCCCTCGCTGACGGCGGCGGCAGGCCTGATCCTGCCAGACGAAATGCTCGACGTCGTGATGTATTCCTGCACCTCGGCCTCCGTCGTCATCGGTGACAAGGAGATAGCCGCAGCGATCAGAGCCTCGAAGCCAAGGGCCGCCGTGGTGACCCCGACGGCGGCCGCGGTCGAGGGCTTGAGGACGCTTGGCGCCCGGCGCATATCGGTGCTCACCCCGTATACAATCGAGACCAGCCGACCAATGGCGGATTATTTCGCCAAGCTCGGCTTCACGATGGACAGATTTACCTGTCTCGGGCTCACCGATGATCGGGAGATGGCGCGGATCGCGCCTGAGGAGATCGTGGCTTTCGCAAAGGAAGCGGCGGCGCCGGATTCGGACGCGCTCTTCATCTCCTGCACGGCCGTGCGGGCGGCCGGCGTGATTTCGAGGATCGAGGCGGCGATCGGCAAGCCCGTCGTCAGCAGCAATTACGCCACTGCCTGGATCTGCCTTCGTCTCTGCGGTGATCAGGTGGCGCGGCCGCAGCTCGGTCGATTGATGGCATTACCGCTCGGGGGTGCATGGCTGTGAGCGCCTCTCTCCCTGTGACGATCGAGGATATCGAAGCGGCGGGGCGCCGGATTTCTGGTCACGTGATCGCGACGCCGCTCGTTGCGTCGGCATCGCTCAGCAAACTTTGCGGCGTGCCCGTCAGCCTGAAGCTCGAGCACCATCAGTCGACCGGCAGCTTCAAGCTGCGCGGCGCGACCAATGCCGTTCTCTCGCTCACCACCGAGGAGCGGGCACGCGGCGTCATCGCGGCTTCAACCGGCAATCACGGCCGGGCGCTTGCCCATGCGGCAAAGGCAGAAGGCGCGGTCGCAACGATCTGCATGTCGCAGCTGGTACCGACGAACAAGGTCACCGAAATCAGACGCCTTGGCGCCGATGTGCGGATCTTCGGCAATTCGCAGGACGAGGCGCAGGAAGAGGTCGAACGGCTCGTTGCGGAAAGGGGTCTCGTGATGGTGCCACCCTTCGACCATCCGGCAATCGTCGCAGGGCAGGGGACGCTCGGACTTGAGATCGCTACGCAGATGCCGGACGTCGCCATGGTGCTTGTGCCGATTTCGGGCGGCGGGCTCGCGGCCGGGGTAGCGGCAGCGATCAAGGCGCGAAGACCGGCGGTGCGGGTTGTCGGACTGACGATGGAGCGGGGCGCGGCGATGAAGGCGAGCCTCGCCGCCGGCAAGCCCGTGCTCATCGAGGAACAGCCGAGCCTTGCGGATTCGCTCGGCGGCGGCATCGGGCTCGACAATCGCGTAACATTCCAGATGTGCCGAGAACTCCTCGATGACATCATCCTTCTGACGGAGGCGGAAATCGCCGCCGGCATGCGCCACAGCTACAGGCAAGAGCGTGAAATTGTGGAAGGCGCCGCAGCCGTCGGCATTGCGGCGCTTCTCGCCGGCAAGATCAAGGACATCGGCGGCCCGATCGCGGTCATCCTCTCCGGCCGCAATGTCGACATGGACCTGCATCTCAGCGTGATGAATGGCGAAACCGATCCGTTTCGCGAGGGGGTGGCATGACACGGATGACGATTCTCACCGAGGCGGAGCTGCGCCGGATCGTACTGCTCAATCGCGAGGCGGTCGCCTGCATCGAGGATGCCTTTCATGCGCTCGCCACCAAATCGGTGGCGATGCCGCCGATCCTGAGGCTCGATATTCCGGAGCATCGCGGCGAGGTGGACGTGAAGACCGCCTATGTGCCGGGCCTCGACGGCTTCGCGATCAAGATCAGCCCGGGGTTCTTCGACAATCCCAAGATCGGCCTGCCGAGCACCAACGGCATGATGGTGCTGTTATCGACCAAGACGGGGCTGGTGCAGGCGCTGCTGCTCGACAATGGCTATCTCACCGATATTCGCACGGCCGCGGCCGGTGCGGTCGCGGCGAAGCATCTGTCGCGGAAGGACGCTTCTGTCGCCGTCATTTTCGGCGCCGGCATGCAGGCGAAACTCCAGCTCAAAGCGCTCGCGCTCGTCCGCCCGATCCGCGAGGCACGGCTCTGGGCGCGCGATGCGGCCAAGGCCGAAGCGGCGGCGAACGCGCTTGCCGAAGAGCTAGGTTTTCCGGTGAAGGCCGCAACCGACCCGAGAGTGGCTGTCGACGCCGCCGACATCATCGTCACCACGACGCCGTCCGAGAAGCCGATCCTCATGGCCGAATGGCTACGGCCGGGGCAGCATGTCACTGCCATGGGCTCAGACGCGGAGCACAAGAACGAGATCGACCCGCAGGCGATTGCCCGCGCCACTTATGTCGCCGACAGCCTCAGGCAGACGCGCAGGCTGGGCGAATTGCACCACGCGATTGCCGCCGGGCTCACAGCGCCGGATGCCGAGTTCGCGGAACTCGGTCAGGTGATTGCGGGGCAGAGAATCGGGCGAACGCACGCCGATGAGATCACCATCGCCGACCTGACGGGCACCGGCATTCAGGACACCGCCATCGCCACGCTCGCCTTTGCACGGGCGGGCGCCGCAAACGCCGGAACCACTTTCGAGAGTTGAAGCCGGCACAGCCGGTAAAGCGAGGGAACAAACATGACCCAACCAAACCTCAAATTCTCCCTGGGGGAATATGAAGCGCGGCTCAGGAAAACGCGTCAGGCGATGGAGGACAAGGGTGTCGAACTCCTGATCGTCAGCGATCCCTCCAACATGGCCTGGCTCACCGGCTATGACGGCTGGTCCTTCTATGTGCACCAGGCGGTGATCGTGCCGCCTTCGGGTGAGCCGATCTGGTTTGGCCGCGGCCAGGACGCCAACGGCGCCAAGCTCACCGCCTATCTCGGCCATGAGAACATCATCGGCTATCCCGATCACTATGTGCAGTCGACCGAGCGTCACCCGATGGACTATCTCTCGGGTATCCTTGCCGATCGCGGCTGGGCTTCGCTCCGGGTCGGCGTCGAGATGGACAATTACTGGTTCTCGGCAGCCGCTTTCGCCTCGCTGCAGAAGCACCTGCCGAATGCCCGCTTCATCGACGCGACCGCGCTCGTTAACTGGCAGCGCGCTGTCAAGAGCGAGACGGAAGTCAAGTACATGCGCAACGCGGCGCGAATCGTGGAAGCCATGCATCAGCGCATCTTCGACAAGATCGAAGTGGGCATGCGCAAATGCGATCTGGTCGCCGAAATATATGATGCAGGCACGCGCGGCGTAGACGGAATCGGCGGCGACTATCCGGCGATCGTGCCCTTGCTGCCCTCGGGCGTCGAAGCCTCCGCGCCGCATCTCACCTGGGACGACCGGCCGATGAAGCGGGGCGAGGGCACCTTCTTCGAGATCGCTGGCTGCTACAATCGCTACCACGTGCCGCTTTCGCGGACCGTTTTCCTAGGCAAGCCGACCCAGGCTTTTCTCGACGCCGAGAATGCGACGCTCGAGGGCATGGCAGCCGGGCTCGAGGTCGCCAAGCCAGGCAAGGCCTGCGAGGACATTGCAAACGCCTTCTTCTCCGTTCTGAAGAAATACGGGATCGTCAAGGACAACCGCACGGGTTACCCGATCGGTCTTTCCTATCCACCGGATTGGGGCGAGCGCACCATGAGCCTGCGCCCCGGCGACAGAACGGAACTGAAGCCGGGCATGACCTTCCACTTCATGACCGGGCTCTGGCTCGAGGACATGGGCTTCGAGACAACAGAGAGCATCCTGATTACCGAGACCGGGGTCGAATGCCTCGCCTCTGTCCCGCCCAAACTGATGGTCAAGGACTGAGTCATGAGCGAGCAGCATTTGCGGCCGTCGCCGATCAGCGCCACGGTAGACTTCACCGCCGACGGCGTCCAGCACGGTTTCCTGCGCCTGCCTTATAGCCGGGACGATTCCGCCTGGGGCTCCGTGATGATCCCAATCACTGTGGTCAAGAGCGGGGAGGGCCCGACAGCCCTCCTTACGGGCGGCAACCACGGCGACGAATATGAGGGGCCGATCGCGCTCTTCGACCTGGCGCGTACGCTCGCCCCTGCCGAGGTCCGCGGGAGGGTGATTATCGTGCCGGCGATGAACTATCCGGCGTTCCAGGCCGGGACGCGGACCTCGCCGATCGACAAGGGCAATCTGAACCGCAGCTTTCCGGGCAGGCCTGACGGCACGGTAACGGAAAAAATCGCGGACTATTTCCAACGCGTTCTTCTGCCGCTGGCCGACATCGTGCTCGACTTCCATTCCGGCGGAAAGACGCTCGATTTTCTACCCTTCTGCGCCGCCCATCTCCTTCCCGACAAGCGCCAGGAGGCCAGGGCCTTTGAGCTGGTGAAGGCCTTTGGCTCACCTTATTCGATCAAGATGCTCGAAATCGACGCCGTCGGAATGTACGACACGGCGGCAGAGGAGATGGGTAAGATCTTTATCACCACCGAACTCGGAGGTGGCGGGTCAGCAACGGCAAAAAGCGTTGCCATCGCCAAGCGCGGGGTTTCGAACGTTCTACGGCACGCCGGGATCATCAACGGTGAGATCGAGCCACGGCCAACAAATTGGCTTGAAATGCAGGACGCTGACTGTTTCGCCTTCGCCGAGGAGCCCGGGCTCGTGGAGTTTCTAGTCGACCTCGGTGAAGCGGTCCAACGCGGCTCTGCGATCGCGCGAATTTATCCGACCGGGCGTACCGGCGCAGAGCCGTTCGAAGTACACGCCAGAATGAATGGGATCCTGATCGCGCGCCATCACCCCGGGTTGATCAAGGCGGGCGATTGCTGTGCCGTGCTGGCGACACGGGTGTAGATGAGTTCATCGTAAGGACTTGGCCTGGGAACCTCCTTCGCATCGGCTCTGGCATACATATTTGTACCCAGCGCATGAGCTTTTACGGGTCCGCGACCTAGAGATTCGACGATGCACCTATCCCCGAGGCGCCGATTCGGATCGACTTGCGGGTCCATCAATTCTGGCGAATGTGGCGCGTGATCGCGTCTCTTAGGGCTGCCGCGTCGCCGGCGGCGATGGCGTCGATCATCTCGTGGTGCTCGCGCGAGGATTGTTCGATGCGTGCTCGCGTCTTCCATTGCGCCACCGGGGCGGAGGAGGTGCGCTGGCGGATCTCGGTAACGAGATTGACGAGTTCCTCGTTTCCGCAGAGCGAAAGCAGCCGGTGGTGAAAGGTGAGGTTGGCCTCATAGAGTTGGATCGGCGTTCCCTCGAGGATCATGCGGTCGAAGCGGGAGGCGAGACTGCGCAACGCCTGAATGTCCAAAGAGGACGCGTTCGCTACGACCTTGTCCGCCACGCCGGTCTCCAGCAGGACGCGAATCTCGCTGATCTCTGCAGCCTGGCGGCCGTCCGGTTCGAAGACGTGGTAACCGCGATTTGGCACGTGCTCGACAAGGCGCCGCTGGGCAAGCCGATCGAGCGCGCGGCGCACTTCCGGTCGCGTGCACTGATAGCGCCGTTCGAGATCGATCTGCTTCAGCCATGATCCGGGTGCGAGCACGCCGGTCTGGATGTCGTTCAGAATAAGGTCGGTGACGTCGACCGCCGTGGCAGCGTTCTCTCCCCGCGGTTTCAGCTTGTTCATGTACCCTCCTTTGGATCTTCGATCATTCTGCCATTGCCCGCGGCCACACAAGGTGGGACCTCGTGAAGCCGTGGAAAATGGGGCGCGAGGCGTGTGGATAAACCACTCTTGCTCTCGTCCACGTACCCGACCCAAAACGCCATTGATGTCACTTGCGCAATTCAAAATGTTATCATAAATTGGCGCCAATTTTAGTACCATTAACGGGAAAGCCAGTAAACGATGAAAAATTCGGACGCCCTGTGGGATCTCGTCGAGCGCAAGCGTGAGGCTTTCTTTTCGTTGAGCGACCGCGTGTGGGATACGCCCGAGACCAATTATGAGGAATACCGCTCGTCGGCCGAGCATGCGGCCACGCTGGAGGCGGAAGGCTTCCGTGTCTCAAAGGGACTTGCCGGCATGCCGACGGCCCTGATGGGGGAAGCGGGTGAGGGCGGCCCGGTCATCGCTATTCTCGGCGAGTTCGATGCGCTCCCCGGCCTCAGCCAGGAGGCAGGCATAGCGGAAGAACGGCCGCTCATCCCGGGCGGCAACGGCCACGGTTGCGGGCATAATCTGCTCGGTGCGGGCTCGATGATGGCCGCGACCGCGGTCAAGGATTATCTCGAAACCAACGGCATCAGAGGGCGGATCCGCTATTACGGCTGCCCGGCCGAGGAGGGCGGTTCCTCCAAGGGCTTCATGGTGCGCGCCGGCGTCTTCGACGATGTCGACATCGCAATTTCCTGGCATCCGGCGCCCTTTGCCGGCGTCAACAACCCGATCTCGCTTGCCTGCAACGAGATCAATTTCCATTTCAGCGGCCGCGCTTCGCACGCTTCCGCCTCGCCGCATCTCGGCCGCAGTGCGCTCGATGCGGTGGAACTGATGAATGTCGGGGCGAACTATTTGCGGGAGCACATGCCGTCGACCGCCCGCATCCATTACGCCGTTACCGACACGGGCGGCCATGCGCCGAATGTGGTGCAGGCGCGCGCGACGGTGCGCTATCTGATCCGGGCGCGCAGCCTGCCGGAACTCATCGATCTTCTCGGGCGCGTCAAGAATGTGGCCGAAGGGGCGGCGCTGATGACGGGAACGGCCGTGCGCAGCGAAATCGTCAGCGGCGACGCCAATCTTATCGGCAACACGCCCCTGGAAGCGCTGATGCATTCGCATCTCGAGCGCCTGGGGCCACCCGTGTTCAACGACGCCGACCGGGACACCGCCGCAAAATTCCAGGAGACGTTCAGCGCCGACGACATCGCCGCCTCCTTCGAACGGTTCGGTCTCAAGCTGCGCAAAGGTGTTGCGCTCTGCGACACGATCTTCCCGCCGGCGAGCGGCAACGGCACGCTTGTCGGCTCCACGGATGTCGGCACGGTGAGCTGGGTCGTGCCGACCGTCCAGATGCGCGGCGCCACCTACGCGATCGGCACGCCCGGGCACTCCTGGCAGCTTGTGGCTCAAGGCAAGCTGGCCGCCGCACACAAGGGCATGGAACACGCGGCAAAGGTCATGGCGAGCACGGCGCTCGAGCTGTTCCTCAAGCCTGAGCTCATCGCCGCCGCCAAGGCCGACCATGCGGCGCGGCTCAAGGGCACGCCGTTTGTCAATCCGATCCCCGACGATGTCGAACCGCCGCTACCGGAGAGGCGCGATGGCTAGCTTCACGCTTCAACCGCATCGCCATCGCCTGGCCTCCCATATCAAGGAGTTCAGTCGGCGCATCAAGCTTTCGGGAACGCCGGAAGAACTGGAGAGCTTCCGTTATCTCGAGCGCGAGATGGCGTCCTACGGATACCGCACGGAGCTTCTCGTCCACGACGCCTATATCAGCCTTCCGGAGCGTGCGCGCGTCGATGCTAACGGCGAAAGCCTGCGCTGCATCACGCATTCGATGTCGGCCTCGACATCCGGCGACGGCATCACCGCGTCCCTTGTCGATGTCGGCGAGGGCGACGAGGCGTCGTTCGCAAGAGCCGACGTCAAGGGCAGGATCGTGCTTGTCGACGGGATCGCCACGGAAGAAATTGCCGCGCTTGCCAGCGCATACGGCGCGGCTGGCCAGCTTCATGTCAGCCCGAACGAACATCTCTACGAGATGTGTGTTTCGCCTGTCTGGGGCAGTCCCTCGCAATACACGCGATCATTGCTTCCGACCACCGTCGTCTGTTCGATCACGCGTGGAGACGGCGCAAGGCTGAGGGCCCAATGCATGGCGGGGGCGGATGTGCGGGTCTCGCTGTGGGCTCAGGTTGACACCGGCTGGCGGAAGACGCCGATCCTTGTTGCCGAACTGCCGGCGGAAGAGGAAACGGGTGACGAGGCGCCCTTCGTGCTGCTTTCGGGTCATCACGATACCTGGCACTACGGCGTGATGGACAATGGCGGCGCCAACGCCACCATGCTTGAGGCGGCACGGCTGCTGGCCGAGCGGCGCAGCCTTTGGAAACAGGGTCTACGGGTCTGCTTCTGGTCAGGCCACTCCCATGGCCGCTATTCCGGCTCGACCTGGTATGCGGACGAATATTGGGACGAGCTCGAGCGGCGCTGCGTCGCCCATGTGAACGTCGACTCGACGGGCGGCGCTGGGGCGAGCGTGCTTACGAATTCGGCCGTCACCGACGAACTGAAGTCCGTCGCCGCTGAGGCGGTCGAAGCCGTAAGCCGCCAACCGCATGCCGGCCGCCGTCACGGCCGGGCCGCAGACCAGTCGTTCTGGGGTATCGGCATACCGTCGATGTTCGGCAGCCTCAGCCATCAGCCGCCCGGTCCGGTCAAAATGCCGACCGCGCTCGGCTGGTGGTGGCACACGCGGCACGACACGGCTGAACGCATCGACCTCGACAATCTGCGGCGCGACACATCGATTGTGCTTCGCGTGCTGTGGCGCCTGCTGACGGCTCCCGTGCTGCCGCTCGACTACGCCGCCTTCGCGACCTCGATGAGGGAAGAACTCCTTGGCATTCAGGACCGGCTCGGCGACCGGATGGACATATCCGGCCTCATTGCGCGTCTCGATGCACTCGAACGGGCAGCGCAGGTGGTGAACAGGAGTGCAAGCCGAGCCGAGGGTGATGTGGCGCGCGCGATCAATCGCGCTCTGATGCGCGCCTCGCGTCTGCTCGTGCCGCTTAACTATACGAGCGGAAATCGATTCAGACACGACAGCGCCCTGCCGCATCCGGCCTGGCCGGCGCTCGAGGGCCTGCGCGAGCTTGCGAGGCTTCCGCAAGGCTCACCCGATCTGCCGTTCTATGCGGTGCACGCCAGACAGTGCCGGAACCTTGTCGCCCATGCATTGCGCGAAGCGCACGAGGTCCTGGCTGCCATCGCGGCGGCGCGGTGAGGGCGCACCCGACTATCAGCAAACCGGCCAGAAGAATGAAGGCCGGCAACAACGAAGGGAACAGAAGATGAAACGAAGCAGATTTGTTGCAGCCGTGCTTATGGCCGGTCTTTCGCTCAGCGCGTCGGCCGTTGTCGCAAAGGACTGGACCAAGGTGCGGGTTGGCATCGAGGGCGCCTTCCCGCCGTGGAACGCGCTTGATTCCAAAGGTGAGCTTGCGGGTTTCGATGTCGATCTCATCAAGGATCTCTGCACGCGCGCGAAGGTGGAATGCGAGCTCATGACCGGCGAGTGGACGAGTCTCATCCCCAGCCTCAATGCCGGCAAATTCGACCTGATCATGACGCTCGGGATCAACGAGAAGCGCAAGCAGGTCGTCGATTTCACCGTCCCCTATGCGAGCGGCGTCGCGACCTTCCTGGTCGCCAAGGACGGCCCGGTGCCGGAGCTGCCGATGACCGGTGAAAGACTCAATCTCAACGACAACGAAAAGGCCGATCCCGTCATGAAGACGATCGGCGAAACCCTCTCTGGCAAGTCGGTCGGTGTGGTGCAGGCCACGAGCCAGGAGCAGCTCATCAAGGCTTACTTCGGAGACACCGTCACGGTGCGCACCTACAAGACCTCCGGCGAACGCGATCTCGATCTGAAGGCCGGCCGGATTGACGCTGGCTTCGACAGCGGCGTCTACGGAACGTCGATTCTCGCCAAGCCCGGCAACGAAGATCTCGCCATGACCGGGCCGCTAGTCAAGGGAGCGATGCTGGCGACTGAGGTCGCCATGGGCATGCGCAAGGGCGAGACGGAGCTGAAGGAGAAGTTCGATGCCGCCATCAAATCGGCTGCGAATGATGGGGTCATTCGATCGCTTTCCGAGAAATGGAGCAAGCTCAACCTGACCCCGTCTTTCTAACAGAGAAGAGGCGGGCGGGCGCACCTTAAGAGCCCGCCGGCCCCGCAAAGCGGATTGCCAGTCATGAACAGCCACGTAATCAGCGGGCGCTCCGGCAGAGGAACAACCTCCCCATGAACAGCCCCGGTTTCCTCGACATCGTCAGCTTTGGGCCTGACGGCTGGGGCCATGTGCTCGCCGCAGGCGCGTGGATGACGATCCTCATTGCGCTCGCAGGTATTGCGATCGGCAGCGTCATCGGCACCTTCGGCGCCTGGGCAAAGATTTCCGGCGGTCCGGTTCCCCGCGCGATTGCCGAAGCCTATACGACCATCCTGCGCGGGATACCCGACCTGCTCGTCATCTATCTTTTCTATTTCGGCGGCAGCGCCGTTGTGACGGCTGTCGGGCAGTTCTTCGGAGCCGAAGGCTTCGTCAGTTTCCCGGGCTTCGTCGCCGGCGCGCTCGCCGTCGGCGTGACGTCGGGCGCGCAGCAGACCGAAGTCTTCCGCGGCGCGTTTCGCGCGGTTCATCCCGGCGAGCTCGAGGCGGCGACTGCCTGTGGTATGGGGCGGGTGCTCCGATTCCGCCGCATCACCGCGCCGCTGACGCTGCGCCACGCGCTGCCGGGGCTGGGCAATGTCTGGCAGGTGGTGCTGAAGGAATCCGCGCTCGTTTCGGTTACCGGCGTGGTCGAACTGTTGCGGCAGGCGCAGATTGGCGCCGGGTCGACCAGCCTGCCCTTCGATTTCTATTTCGTTGCCGCGATGATCTATCTCGCGATCTCGACCGTTTCGGGCGCGTTCCTGAATGCCTCGGAGCACTGGTTCTCACGCGGCGTCAGGAGGGGCTGATGGATATCGCCTTTGCCTCCGAAACCCTGATGAGCCTTCTTTCGGCACTGCCGCTGACGCTCGAGCTGGCGGTGACGGCAATCGCGCTCGGTTCGGTGGTAGCTCTTGCTCTTGCGCTTGCCCGCCTCTCGGGCATCCTCGTATTGGACTGGTTTGCACGCGCTTATGTATTCGTCTTTCGCGGAACGCCGCTGCTCGTCCAGATATTCCTGATCTATTACGGGCTCAGCCAATTCGCAGCCGTCAGGCACAGCATCTTCTGGCCGATATTGCGCGAGCCCTATTGGTGCGCAGTGCTGGCGCTGATGCTGAATACGGCGGCCTATGCCAGCGAGATCATCCGTGGCGGCCTGCTGTCGGTGCCGCACGGCCAGGTCGAAGCGGCGCGCGCCTGCGGCATGCCGCGCTTCATGATCTTCCGCCGCATCGTCATGCCGCTCGCAATCCGCCAGGCACTGCCCGGCTACGGCAATGAGATGATCTCGATGGTCAAGGCGACGTCGCTTGCGTCGATCATCACTCTGATGGAGATCACCGGCGTCGCCGCGCGGATCATTTCGGAGAGCTACCGGGTGATCGAGGTCTTCGTCGTTGCCGGGGCGATCTATCTCGCCATCAATTTCCTTTTGACCAGGCTCATCGCCTTCATCGAGTACCGGCTGACTCCGCATCAGCGCCAGCCGCTGGCGATCCACGGCGAACTGAAGGGAGAAGCACATTGAACATTCCCGCCAAATCCACGTCACCCGTCGCCATCGGCCTCCGGGATCTCCACAAGAGGTTCGGGCCGCTCGAGGTGCTGAAAGGCATATCGCTCGACGCCAGTGAGGGCGAGGTTATCTCCATCCTGGGTTCGTCGGGCTCCGGAAAATCGACGCTGCTGCGCTGCATCAACATGCTCGAAGTCCCGGATTCTGGCACGATTGCAGTCGCCGGCGAGACGATCCGCCTCAGGACCGCGAGCAGCGGCAAGAGCCGACCGGCCGATCAGAGGCAGGTCGACCGCATCCGCTCCGAACTCGGCATGGTGTTCCAGAGCTTCAATCTGTGGTCTCACAAGACTGTGCTGGAAAACGTCATCGAGGCGCCCATCCACGTCCTGAAGCGGCCGCGGAGCGAGGCGATCGAGGAGGCGGAGGCGCTGCTAGGCAAGGTCGGCATCGCCGACAAGCGCAATCATTATCCTGCCCATCTTTCCGGCGGCCAGCAGCAGCGCGCTGCGATCGCCCGTGCGCTCGCGATGCGGCCAAAGGCGATGCTTTTCGACGAGCCGACCTCGGCGCTCGACCCGGAACTCGTCGGCGAGGTCCTGCGCGTCATGCGCGGGCTTGCTGAGGAGGGCAGGACGATGCTGGTCGTCACCCACGAGATGGGATTTGCCCGCGACGTCTCGAGCCGCGTCATCTTCCTGCACAAGGGCGCGATCGAGGAGGAAGGCGCTCCGCACGAGGTCTTCACCAACTCCAAATCCGAGCGTTTTCGGCAGTTCATCAGCAAGTGAGGCGTCCTCGTCAACGGGCACGCGCCGCAAAAGGCCCACTCAACCACCACAGCAAGGGGAATAGCAGAATGAAGAAATCAACCGCGACCATAGCGGCGGCAGTTGCCGTCGCCGTCGGCCTCCTGGCCGCGAGCGCGCAAGCGGAAGGGAAGAAGTGGTCGAAGATCACGATCGCCACGGAAGGCGCTTTTCCGCCCTATAACCTGACAAAGCCGGACGGAACGCTGGACGGCTACGAGATCGAGCTCAGCAAATACCTCTGCGCGCACATGAAGGTCGAATGCACCATCGTCCCGCAGGCCTTCGACGGCATGATCCCGGCGCTGAACGCCGGCAAGTTCGACGCCATCATGGCCGGCATGTCGGCGACGGAGAAGCGCAAGGAAGTCATCGACTTCTCGATGTCCTACGGCAGCACGGGTCAAGCTTTCGCGACGCTGGAGGGCAGCGATCTCGAAACGCTGCCGATGAAGGGCGAGCTCTTCTCACTCGCCTCCAACGAGGCGGGTGCACGCAAGGCCGCCGAGGAATTAAAGCCCCTCATCGAAGGCAAAACGGTTGGGGTCCAGAGCGCTTCGATCGCGGCGCGGTTCATCGATGAATATCTGAAGGATGCGGTTGAGGTGCGCGAGTACAAGACGACCGAGCAGCATGACCTCGACCTTATCGCCGGTCGCGTCGATTTTGTCATGGCCTCGATGGGCTATCTGAAGACGGCCGTCGAAAAGCCCGCGAACAGCAGCATGGTGATTACCGGTCCGCGCTTCCAGGGCGGCTTCCTCGGCGCCGGCAGCTCCGTGGGCCTGCGCAAGAGCGACACCGAGCTCAAGGCGATGTTCGACGATGCGATCGCCGCCGCAAAGGCGGATGGCACCATCAAGCGCCTTTCGGAAAAGTGGTTCGGCTTCGATCTGACGCCGCAATAAGACTTCCTCAAGTATCAGCCGCAAGGGGAGCGCCGCTGTTCTTTGGAATAAGCGGCGTCTCCGTCATGCCCAAAGTCAGAGCACGGGGCCGAACAGCCTACCGGCCACAAAATTCAATTTTCAAGATGCGCCTCGTTCAGCTCGGCGAGGTCGTCGGCGTACTGATCCATGTTCTTGCCGTGCCATGGCTGATCGGATCGGCCGTTGCCGCGTCGATCAGGGGCGATGACCCGGTAACCCCGCATGCCGAAATAAAGAAGCTGGGCGTCGCAGGCGTCGAGCGGCGGCTATGGGTCGATCTTTCCGGGTCGCATCCTTCGTGAAGGGGTGATTGAGCGGCCGTGCTATGCGCAGACGCCGGACAGCCGCTATGTGGACAAACCAGGAGCCGGCGAGAAACGCACTGACGATGGCGGTGGGCTCGCTCCTGGCCAGAGCCCGCTCTGATGCCATCAGCGCAGATTTCTAATTCTGGAGGCTTGCAATGGCTTCGGCAATTCGCTGGGGTGCCTTGGGACGAGCATACATCCGCTCAAAGTATGCTTTGAGATTCGGAAAGTCGTCAATCAGCCCGTTTTCATTGCCCCAGTCCAGGACATAGGCGGTGACGCAATCGGCGATGGTTATGTTGTCGCCGACGATGAACGCACGCCCGTCCATGCGCTGTTCAAGCACCGCTGCCATCGCCACGAATTCTTCCCTGGCGAGGGCAATGTCTTCCGGCAGACGCTTGTCTTCGGGATACAAAAATGTGTGCTTGGCTATCCGCCAAAGGGGCTGTTCGAGTTCGGTAACCGCAAACAGAGACCATCGATATGTCTGGGCCCGCTCCTTTAGGTCGGCGGGCATCAGTCCTTTGGCGCCGTACTTCTCCGCCAAGTACATGACGATCGCGGCAGATTCCGTGAGCACAAAGTCACCGTCAACCAGCACCGGAAGTTTGCCGGCAGGATTGAGGCGAAGGAAGTCGGGGTGACGGGTTTCGCCGGCCAGAATGTTGACGGCCACAAACTCGAATTCCGCATCAAGCTCCTGAAGGGCCCAAAGTGCGCGAAGCGAGCGCGTCGGCCCCAATCCGTACAGTGTCATCATCTTAGTTACCTCCTGCCTCGACTTCCATCATCGCTTTCTAGACTAAGGACGTCGGACGAAACACCGAGCCGACAAAAGTTCGCGAAAAACTCGGGCGAGGTGCTCTCTCGCCGTTGAGCTACACACCCGCCCAGGGTGTCGGCGTGGACCGCCGTGACCGAGGTTTATTCGCATACGCCTGGCGGAATTCAGCCGGGCACCATCCGTTCGAATTTCTGCAACGAGGGATCAATCGGGTCCCATACATGGCCGCGGATGCTGTATGTGAGCGCTTGCGGGTTGAATTGGCTTGGGTCGTCGAGGCTGGTCGCGTGGACCGGTATCAAATCCGGCATTGCCGCGAATGTCAGGTAGACCGGTGTTCCGCATGTAGGGCAGAAGGCATGAATCTTGTCATTCCCGCTATCCGCGGCCACGCTCCATAGCGACGCTTTGCCGGTAATTCTCACGTCGGCTCGCTGCGGGAATGTCAGATAAGACCCATGCCCGGTTCCACTTCGTTTCTGGCAATCTCTGCATTGGCAGTGGTTCTCGAAGATGGGTTCACTGCTCGTATCATAACGGATCGCGCCGCAGGCGCAGCCGCCTTTGTAGGTCTTCCCGCTCATTGGGGCACTCCTGTTTTCCTGATGTGTCGGTGCGCGACTTAGAGGCCCAGTCCCTGACCGGTTTCGAGGAAGGACTTCATACTGGACAGCACGTGCGGCCAGCCCTTGCTGATCCCGTTCAGCATGCCGCTGCCGGGCTGCAGTTCGTCATGCGCGACGGTCAGCTTGACCATCTCCCCCTGCGGTTCGATGTCGAAGGTGACACGGCTGTATTGGTCAGGGTCGTCCTTTTGGCTCTCGTTCGCCCAACTGATGACGAGCCGCTTCGGCGGGTCGCTTTCGATGACTTCGCCCACCAGATCGACCGTGCGTGCCTCATCGGTGCGGATATGCTGCCATTTGGAGCCGGGCCGCCAGTCCTTCGAGACGTTCTCGTGGCCCCAGTAGCGGCGGGCCATTTCCGGCCGCGTAATCGCTTCGAACACCTTTTCGGGCGTCGTGCGGATATAGGTGACGTAGACGAAGCTGGCTGATTTTTCGGTCATGTCTGTTTCCTTTCAAGTTCCTGCTTGAGGTCGTGGAGTAGGTTCAGGCGTTCTTCCTCGAACTTCCGGATCCACCGCGCGTAGACTTCGTAGAGTGGAACCGGGTTGATGAAGTGCAGCTTCTCGCGCCCGCGGCGCACCGTGCTGATGAGATTGGCCTGTTCCAGGAGGCCAAGATGCTGGGTCACGGACTGGCGTTTCATGTCCATCGTCTCGCAGAGCTGTCCGAGCGTCTGACCGTTCCTCTCGCAAAGACGGTCGAGCAGCATCCTGCGGCTGGCATCGGCCAGGGCCTTGAACACCTTGTCGTCGTCCATCGATGCCTCCGTGCGGGACAAGAGTCATACATGCAGGCATTTGCCTGCATGTCAACATGTGCAGGCAAATACCTGCATAATCGCAGCGAGGCTTATTTCGGACGAAACTTCGGAGTGGCCTTGGAATTTGTCATTCAGGTGCATTGCAATAAGAAGACACGGATATGGTTTCAAATGTACTGGTCCAGACCCGGATTGAGGCCGACGTCAAAGAGCGCGCCACGGCGGTTCTAGAAGACATGGACATGATGATCTCAGATGCCGGTCGGATCTTATTAACCCAGACAGCGAACGAAGGCGCACTTCCGCTGGAACTTGTCAGTCATAGCGAGGCTTACGATGCCTGGTTCCGCGCCAAGGTGCTGCAGGCGCTCGAGGACACCCGACCGGACCTCGATGATGCTGACGCCGATGCGCACTTTCGCGAGCGTCAGGCGGCCGCCCGGCCGTGGCGGGTGACCGATGAGGCTTGATTGGGTGCGATACTCCCTTTGCTTTGAATGCCCGGAGCGGGATAACCTTGGCGAAGCCAAGCGGGACTGGCGAGACCGGGGTTGATCTGCGCTAAGCTCAGCCAACGCAAAGACGTCTACGGCCGCGTTACTTATGAGTTGGCGCTTGTTATCCGGAAGAAGATTCTATACTATCAATCTTCAAGTTTTATCACCTGTAAACTTTACTATTATCGGAAGGAGACGTTCTCGTGTTGTTGAACCGTGTTTCCGTACTCCTTTCGGTGTTTCTGACGGCGTGCGTGCCGTCCTGGCGGTCTTCGACACCTCCGCTCCCCCAATCCAATAGCTGTCAAAACACGCCTCCCACTGCCGCCGAATCTGCGGCGTGGCGTCGCGCCCAAAGGTTGAATACACGCGAATCCTACAGGGCTTTCCTCAACAGGTATCCTCGCAGTTGCTACGGAGCTTCTGCCGTAAGCCGATTGAAGACGACGGTCCAAAAAAAACCTGTCGTCGTACGCAAGTTGCCAGTTCGATATCGGCGGACCCTGTCCGGACAAACGGCGTACTAGCATTTCAGCGATCGGTGCCCTTCACCGTATTGCTTCAATGACAGCAATGCTGAGCGGCAATGGGGAGCGTATGATTGTCTCAGGAATTCAAATCGTTCTCCGGATCGGCTGATGCACTTTGACGTTGTCCATGCGGCCGATCCACGATTTCACGGCGGCACATCGAGCGCACTGAGAGCCGAGCTGAAGGCGGCGAGGCGTTGGGACCTGAACTGCGGACTGCTGCCTTTCCTTGGGCACCAGGAATCTCCAGGAGGCGTCTTCGACAGCCGTACGGCAGCGGCAATCGAGCAATCAAACACCGCTTGGCTGACTGGATCGGAACAGGCGACCTGCGACATTCTTCTGGCGCACCATCCTGCCGTGTTCGAGCGGATGCCGCTTTCGCCGGTGCGCTTAAAGCCTCGTCGCGTCGTATGTGTTGTTCATCATCCCCTGTTCAACGGTCAACACGTTCAGCAATACGATCCCGCAGTGGTCGAGCGTGTTCTGGATCGCCTTTTCGGTGTTCCTGTTGTGTTTGCTCCTGTCGGTCCGAAGGTCAGGTCTCAGTTCGGAGGTCTTGGTCCTAGCGGGCCCACGCTTCTTCGGCACGATCTGTGGAACATGGTCGACCCCGCAGAATGGACGCAAAACCAGAGAAACGCTCCAACCAACGCCGTTAATCTGGGGCGACACACGAGAGCGGACCCGATGAAATGGCCCGATTGCGCGGACGACCTCCGCGCAGCCTATCCGGAGAGGGCTGGTTTCAATATCAAAATCCTGGGCGGTGTTCCCGATACGGTCCAGCAGTGGATCGGCTCGAACTGGGAAATCCGTGCCTTTGCGGAAAGAAGCGTACCCGACTTTCTCAGTCGCCTGGACTTTTACGTCTATTTCCACAGCAAGCATTGGGTGGAGGCGTTCGGACTGTGCGCGGCGGAAGCAATGGCCAGCGGTCTGGTAACGGTGCTCGATCCCTCATTCAAAGATCTCTTCGAAGATGGCGCCGCCTACTGCGATATTGCCGAAACGGCGGACGTCATCGAACGTTTCATTGCTTCGCCTCACGCTTATGTCCAGCAATCAAACGCGGCGCGAGAACTTGTCCGGAGAAAGTTTGCGATCGACCAATACCCGGGACGCATGGCTCGCCTCTACGATGATCTGGAACTGCCTGCGGCCTCGGCCCTGAAAAACAGCCGAACGACGGTCAGTGGTTTTTCGAATGGAAGCGATGCTGAAGACAGCTTGGTGCGATTCCCGCCGAGACGTATGGGCGAAAGGCGCCGGATACTTTTCGTCGCCACGAACGGTATAGGACTGGGACACATCACTCGCCTGATGGCCATCGCCGAGCGCATGTCCGATGACGTCGATCCCATTTTCCTTACGAGATCAGCGGGAGCCGCCCTGGTTTTTGCGCGAGGCCACGCCGTGGACTATATTCCTTGCGGTCTGGCCATGGGCGTCACGGACCAGAGCTGGAACAGGGCGTATGCGCAAGAGCTGCTGAGCGCGGTGGAAGCCTTTGATGTTTCGGCCGTGGTGTTTGATGGGAACAAGCCCTTTCCGGGACTGATTGCAGTTGCTCAAAGTCGGCGTGATCTGGCCTGGATCTGGATACGCCGTGCCCTGTGGCGTGTCGATCATGCGTTCAATCCGGATGCCCAGGACGCATTCGACATGGTGATAGAGCCGGGCGAATTCGCTCATGACGAGGACCATGGGCCGACACGCGATTTGCCCGGCGCGGTTGCCGTCTCGCCCTTGCTCCTCCTGGACCCGGGCTCGGGCTTCCCCCGGAGCGAGGCCGCCGCCAAGCTGGGCGTCGATCCAAACCGCTTCACTGTTGCAATACAATTGGGCTCGCAGCGCAATTTCGACTTTGCGACGCTGCCCGAACTCATTTTCGCCGGGCTGGGAAGGCGGGGGGTGCAAACGGTCCAGATCCTCAATCCGCTTGCCAAGCCCTCCAAAGAGGATAGGTGGAGGGTTCCAAGCAGGAGCCTTTATCCTCTCGCTGAGTGTTTCTCGGCGATCGATCTCCTGGTGACCAACGCCGGCTATAACAGCTTCCATGAAAGCGTCTTTGGGGGAATCCCCTCGATCTTTGTGCCCAATGAAGCGCCGGAAATGGACGACCAGCATCTTCGCGCCGTCTATGCCCAGTCGGCGGGTTTGGGCCTGTGCTTGCGGCACTCCGAATTGAATAGAGTGGAGGCAACCCTCGACCTGGCGCTGTCTGAATCCTTCCAGGCCGAGGTTCGCCGGCGATCAGGGCGGTTGGGCTTCGTCAATGGCGCAGTCGATGCCGCAAAGGCGATCGAGCAGCTCGTCTTCAGTATTCGGGCCGACCGACATTTGCATGCCGCGATTGCTCGCACGTGAGCTGCTGTGCGATGTCGGCGCCGATCTGTGCGGCAAGAAATTCATCGATGCTCAGCGACAGCGCAATTTCCTGGGAGACGTCCCATTTTGCCATGATCAGCGACCAGCGCCGGCGAACATATCTGCCGTAGCTTACCTTAGGGACCGACGGCAGGTGCCGGCGCGTTGGAAGGAATTCCAAAGGAGCCGAACGTGCGGCCATCAGGTCCAGGCGCAGTTCGGACAGGACAACAACTGGAAGTTCGCCATCGGTCCGGCAAGCCTGCACAGCAGTATCAAGAATCTCGGCAAGATTGGCGGGCATTGTGCCCAGCACCGAGATCAGGGTTCTGGGTTTTGCCTGGAGGGTGGCGTCGTTTAAGACGTAATTCAGGCTCGTCTCTTCCGCGGCCAAATCGATGGCGCCCATGTCTCCCTTGGGCGTGACAAGCGAAAGGTGCCATGGCGCTCCGTCGACAATCCCGCGCACTGCCACCCCCTCGGTGTTTTTGCAAACCTAAGTCACAATCTCAGAGCCCGTTTTGCTGAACAAACAGCTCGACCTCGCCTTCGACCGCTTTTCGTGCGGTGGCATCAAGTTTCTCGCCAACCGAGGTCAGTGTCTGTTCCGCCTTATCGACCTTGAAACGGGCCGCCAGCAATGCATTGAAATAGGCCCGCCGCAAGTCCGGCTTTCCACGGGCAAAGGAACCTTGGGCGTAACCTTTCGAAAGTTCAAGATAGGCGTCTTCAAACCCGCGGCGCGCTGACAATTCGAACAGAGCAAGCGCGCGACTCGTGTCGCGCGACACCTCGCCATCGCCCTTCAGGAGCAGGCGAGCGGCGTAAAACGGTGCATACTGGTTGCCCATCTCCGTCGCTCGGAGCATCAGATCCAGTCCTCGTTTGACGTCTTTTTGGACACCCAAGCCGCTGACATAGGCACGGCCGAGATTGTTGATCGCATCGATCTGCCCAGCATCGGCCGCGGCGGCATAAAGCTTTGCCGCCTCGACATCATCCTTCTTCACACCTGTGCCGCGGCGGAAGCTGTCGCCCAACGCATTAATTGCATTCGACCAGCCGCTTGATGCCGCGAGTTTGTACCAGAGAATCCCTTCCTCGGGGATTTTCGGTACGCCTTGGCCGCGTATGTAAGCCGATCCGACATTCGTCCTAGCTCTAAGATTTCCCAGCGACGCCGCCTTCATGTATAAATCAAAGGCACGCTTGTAATCGACCTCGCGCCCCATCCCGACACGCGCCATATATCCGAGATTAACGAGTGCGGCGCTGTATTGCTGCTCGCCGGCGAGCTCATAGAAGTGTTCTGCCCAGTCATAGCGCCGGGCTATTTCCAGCACTCGGCCAAATTGGTATTGCAGCCGCGGATTTGTGGGATCTCCAGCAAGCGCGAAGCCACAGGCTCGCAGCCCATCGCGAACATTCACGAGCCCGTTCGTAACACCAGGTACAACACGTTGTGGGTCGTTTGGGTCGGCTGCGTAGAGGTCGCAGTCCGTTACCAGAGTTTTCATTCCGCTTCCTGTAGCTGGCATTTCGCGCGGCCAAATACGAAAAGTTTCGCTTACGGCGCGCTCGCCGGCCTGCTGAAAGACAAACTCCGCCCCGGCGGCTGCAGTATCGGCGCCGGCGGGTGGTTCAGTGGAAATAGATGTGGCGGCAAGTGCGCCGGTGACAAAGAGCCCACGCTGGTTCAGCGCGGCAATCTGGAGCTTGCTGCGCTTGAGTGCTTCCTCCGCAAGCTGGCTTTTTGGAAACGCCTTGACGAAGCGTTCGAAGTCCGTCGGGTCCGGGCTGTCCTGAATGAAGTACCAGAGCACCTGATCGATCGTTAGCGCCTCATTGGCAGCCGTGACCTCCGATGGCGCTTTACTGAGATCATTCGCCCGGAATACGAATTTGGTTTCGATCGAGCCAGTGATCCAAGGTATCTGGGATCCGTTGGTGGCGAGGCGCACGTCTCCACGGACGGTTCTGAACGTGTCATAGATGTCGAGTCCCGGCTGCTGAAGCGCATTGGCCAGCGCCGACGAATAAGGGCTGTTCACGCCTGTGCCGTCGTAAGCTACCTCGCCGGCGCCAGTGGCAAAGGCTATGAGAACCTGACCTGCGCCGGCCTCGATATTCGCCAAGCCCTCCTCCAGTCCCTTTTTGGCCGTGAGGGGATTATTGCGGCAGGCGTCGAGGATAACCAATTTGACGCCAACCGGATCGTCCTTGACGATGTCAATGAGAGAATTGAGGGCGATGGCATCATCAATGACCTCCTTCGCCGATCCCGTTCGTACATCGACGGGTAGCAGCAGGTTTCGCCCGTCATGCTGTAGCGCGTGCCCCGCATAGTAGAGAATAGACATCTCGGCGCCGAGAAGATGCGTGCGGATCGCATTCTCGAGATCGTCAACAGCTGCCTTCTTGACGTCGTAGAAAAGCAGGACATCGAACCCAAGCTCCGTCAGCGTCGCTGCAATCAGCTTGGAGTCGTTTTTTGGATTTGCCAGAGGCGCAAATTTGTACTCGCCGTTCCCGACCACGATAGCCGCTCGCCGTTCCGCGTAGGCCATCGACGAGAACGCTGCCAAAAACAGCGCCACCAGCGGGATCAGGAAAGTCCATTTCAGCCGAAAGGAAGAAATTTTCTGTACCATTGGCCCGGTAAGCCCAGTTGCTGCTTCGTTCAATTGATTGTCGCGAATATGCATGGCCATAGTAGTGCAATTGTTGCAGTTTCGCAGCCGGGAAAAACAGGGTGCTTTCCAATGTTCCAGGTTGTTCGGGTGCATTTCTGGCCGGATCTCAGCTCGCGACAACGTGAGATAGCGAGGTTTCACGCTCTGGATCTGCGCCAAGCAGGTCCAAGCCAAAAGAAAAAATTCATAACTCGCCGTCAGTTGGCGGGAAAATTTCGAGTTCGATACTCAACCGGGGGAGTATAGAACGGTGCAAGACATGCGTCTTTCGAGGCGGCTGGTCTTTATGGTAGGTTGATCATCGAGGACTGCCGGCGTCACGAGACAGGGGGCACTCTCCGCATGGCCGAAGATCGCAAGACAATCGTCCGGACGCCGCTTGACCCCGCGACGCTGACCTTCACTCATCTTATCGGCCATGACGAAATCAGCCGCTGTTTCGCCTTCACCGTCGGATTTATCAGCCCCGACGAGAACGTCGACGCGCTGAAACTCCTTGGAAAACCGGTTTCGGTCGAGGGGGAGTCCGGGGATCCCAAACGCTGGTTCAGTGGGCTGGTGACGGATTTTCGCCTGATCCGCATACAGGAAGGCTTCGCTTATTACGAAGCGGAGGTGCGGCCGTGGCTTTGGCTGCTGGGAAATACAACCGATTGTCGCATTTTCCAGAACATGAGTGTTCCGGAAATCGCCGAGGAGATATTCTCGAAGTACAAGCCGGCGAAATTCGAAAAGCGGTTGCAGGGTTCCTACGAGGCGCGGGAATACTGCGTTCAGTATGACGAAACCGACCTGGACTTCGTGCAACGCCTGCTCGAGCATGAAGGCATCATGTATTTCTTCGAGTATGGCGAAGGCGAACACACCCTTATTCTTGCCGACGCCATGAACAAGCTGAAGCCTGCGCCCGGTTATGCGACGGTCAAGTTCCGCGCGGAAGGCGAACCGACGCGACGGGACCAGGAATATATCACCGAATGGGTGGCGACAGCCTCCGTCCACCCGGGTAGCTATGCTCACACGGACTACGATTTCACCAAGCCCGCCGCCGATCTGATGGCGCAATCGGCGCAGCCCTTCAGTCATTCGGAATCCCGGGGAGAGTACTACCGTCATCCCGGCGCACACCTCACCGTCGGTCGCGGCGATTCCGTTGCCGTCGTGAGGCGCGAGGAAATCCAGGCCGCGCACAAGCGGATCGCAGCCGCCGGCACCGTGCGCGGGCTCGCTTCGGGTTGCACGTTCAAATTGGAAGACTTCCCGCGCAAGGATCAAAACGCCGAATATCTCGTGCTTCGCGCCGACTACCGCCTTTTTGATCCCGGCTACCGGCCCGCCGCCTATGCGGAAGAGGAGACCTTCCGCGCGAGCCTGAAGGTTGCGCCCACATCGCTGGCTTACCGGCCGCCGCGCATCACGCCTCGGCCAATCATGCGTGGCCCGCAGACAGCGACCGTCGTCGGCCCGAAGGGTGAGGAGATCTTCACGGACAAATACGCGCGGGTAAAGGTGCAGTTCCACTGGGACCGTCTCGGCAAGAAAGACCAGAATAGCTCCTGTTTCGTGCGGGTCTCCCAGACCTGGGCAGGTGCGGGCTGGGGGTTCATCCAGATCCCACGCATTGGCCAGGAGGTTATCATCGACTTCCTCGAGGGGGACCCCGACCGGCCGATCATCACCGGCAGGGTCTATAACGGCAAGGAAATGCCTCCTTATGAGCTGCCGGGCAATGCAACGCAATCGGGGCTGAAAACGAATTCCTCGCCCGGCGGCGGAGGCTGGAACGAGCTGCGCTTTGAAGACAAGGCCGGATCGGAGGAGGTCTACTTCCAGGCCCAGAAGGACCACAACCTCTTGATCAAGAACGACCGCAGCAAGCTTGTCCAGCACGACCAGTCGGACCGCATCGACAACAATGCCAAGCATTCTGTTGGCGTGAACCTCGACGAGGATGTCGGCAACAACAAGACGACGAAGGTCGGCGTCGACCGAACAGTCAATATCGGCTCCAACGATACCGAGACGGTCGGGCTCAACCGCTCGCTCAGCGTCGGAGTTGATGAAACGATCAGCATCGGCTCGAATTCCACCGAGACGATCGGCTCCAACCACACCCAGACAGTTGGCGTCGTCCAGACGGTAACCGTGGGCGCGTCCCGCGTCGACTCGGTCGGGGCGACGGAAACCAGATCGGTCGGGGCGGCACAGATGAACACCATCGGCGCGACGCGGTCGGTGAGCGTGGGCAGCAGCCAAAGCCATGACATCGGTACCTCCGACAGCTGGGACATCGGCAGCGACCAGAGCGTGCAGATCGGCGGCGGACAGACGAGCGAGATCGGCAAGGGCCGCAGCGCTAAAGTTGGCAATGACGATTCGACGGAGATCGGAGGTGCCCGAGCGCTGAAGATCGCCAAGGGCAGCGCCGTCGAGGTGGGGGAGGATGGGCTGATAAAGATAGGAAAGGACCTACTTATCGATGCCGGCGATTCCGTTGTCATCAAGTGCGGCTCGGCGGCCATTGCAATGAAGAAAGACGGCACCATTTCGATCGAAGGTAAGGATATTACTGTGAACGCCAAGGGCAAGTTCAACGGCAAGGCTTCGGGCGAGGTCGTTTGGAAGGGTAGCAAGATCAACCATAACTGAGGGCATCCCATGTCGGATACACGGGAACGCATTGAAGGAGTAGTGATCGGCATCTTCTTGGGCTTTGAGGCAGGCGTGCCGCTCGTGGTCTTTCCCGGCAATCCTTGCGAAACCGCACTGCCTGCGCGCACCCTGGCCGACCTTTCATCAGCGACGGTCGGTGCCGAGGTCGCGCTGCTCTTCGAAGATGGAAAAGCGACAAGGCCACTGATCGTTGGCCGGATCGTGGACCCGGCGCGCAAAACTTCGACAATCAATGTCGTTCGGGATGGGGAGCACGTGCGGATTATTGGCGAAGAGCGCATCGAACTTCGTTGCGGCAAGGCGACGATCATCATGGAAAAGGACGGTCACATCACCATCCGCGGCACCTATGTGACCAGCCACGCCAGTGCTGCAAACCGCATCCGCGGCGGATCGGTGAACCTTAACTGATGCCGCCCGCACCTGTTCTTCGCGAGATTGTCCGCCAACATGCCGAGATGGCCGCATTCTTGTGGACGGTCTACGACTACCACCTGCTTCATCCGGAAGAGAATCCCGACATGGATGAGGTTCGGCTGGCGCGTCTGGTCGAGCGACTTGAGGCACACCTTGACGGCCTCCGCGTGGCGGGAGAGGCGGGCCGCGAGATCGCCCAAGCACTCTACAACGAGTACCCAGAGCCGGGTGAGCTTTTTGTCCTGCGCATGATTTGCGAAGGCGCGGAGGGTCTGCGCGTCGCCAACCTCGATTTGCCCAAGGTCCGCGCCTATCTGACCGCAAGACTCCGCTGACGCTGCTCTCGTCCGAATAACGGGCACCGAATTCTCGTCACATCGATGGCATCTCAGGTATACCGGGCACCGAACCATCCGGCTCCGTCGAAGCGGGCCGCGAGGTTCCCACCGGCAGCGGCGAGATAAGTTTCGTTCGCGCCTAGCCGGTAGACGACGATGTTGTCCTTGATTGACCTGACACTTACCCCGTCGAAGACCAGCACGCCGTCCCCACCGCCGGCAATATGTATTTCACCGCGGAACAATGCCATCTTGTAGAAGTCGCGCCCTGGCTGGGAAACGTCGGTCCACACGGCACCCGCTCCACGGAACAGCGCCCCACCCTGACCGCTGACGAGTACGTCAGCGGTCGAGAGCGGCAGCAGGCCGACCAACACAACGTTGGTGGGAAGCGCGATCTGGGTCCAGGCACTTCCGTCGTAATGCCAGAACAGCGAGTCTTCACCGCAGACATAGAGGTCGGTGGGCGTGCTGCCGCGGATGCACAGGATCGTACCGCCAAGTGGCGGGCTGATCGCCGTCCAGCCGCTGCCATCCCACCGGTATACGATGCCGTCATCTCCGCCAGTATAGGCGAGCGCCTCGGTAAAGCCCCAGACGGTGTTGAGTGCTCGTTCCGAGACCCGGATCGCAGTCCAGGCTTCAGCGCGGAACAGGTGCACCTGGCCGTCGGCGTCACAGACGAAGAGTGGAGACGAGGGTGCGCGCCAGATGTCGGTGAACCAGACCGGCTGTTCGTAGAGTGCCGTGCGAACATTCTGCGCGCTGGCCACGTCCGATTCGGAAGAGACATATGAATAAAAGCTCTCGCCGTCGTAATAGACGACGACTGTATAGAGCACGCCGCCGGCGTCTGGCTCGGCGCCGTTGCAAGTAACGGTGTAGTCGGCCATTGCTGTCTCCTTTTAAATTGCGCCATTAGTGCCCGAGAGCGGCGGCTTGAACTTGCCTGAGGCGGGAGTCCGGACTTGCGTGTCGTTCTTCTTGTCCTCCTCCCCCGTCATCATCGGCTTGAAATGGTAGTCGCAGATCAGTCGCAAGCACTCGACGGCGGGGTGCTCGGTGCCGTCCGGTGCATCGTTCATATGCGGCTTCTTGGCTTCCTTCATGGCCGCCATGTTGGCATCGACGACCTCCTTGTAAGTCGGATTTGTGCCCTTGGCCCGTTGCTTCTTGGCCCATTCGCCCTGGGATTTTGTCTTCCGTCCATGCTCGGTGTTTGGATCTGTCGCGTCCTCGAGGCAAACACATGGCGCATCGTTCATGGTGTAGTCGGAGACGGTGCTGATAGCCTCGCCTCCACGAGAGTTTTGGAAGCAGGCGTTCTGCAGGATGTGGTCCGACTGCTGCTTGCCGCCGCCTTGGCACTCCTTCTCGGCGTGCTTGTAGGCATGCACCTTCATCCCGAGTTTTGCGAGAATCTCGGCGCAAGGCACGCCGCCCACGTTCAGGCCCGCGATATGCGGCCAGGGCGGAGCGTTTCCCACGGGCGAGGCATGATTGTTCGTGGCGAGGTCGGTCATTCGTATAACCGATTCACCATCAAATTTTACGTTCATTGACCAGGAGTTGAAGTATTCCTTGCCAGTGTTCTTCGAGGTGATGACGCCTTTCTTGGCGGCACAGCCGGCCTCGGTACCGGATGTCCTGGACAGATCGGATTTGTTTTTTATGTTGACGGTCTGGCCGCCGATCTTGACCGTACCGGTCCCGTTCTCAGTATCTGACGCAAAACCGAAACTGGGGTAAGGGATCGGAACTCCAGGCGGGGTCGCGGGATTTTCTGGTGGCGTGAAACAGACATCCGGAAAAGCTGCGATGGTCCTGGCGTTCACGGCCTTGCCGGATATTTCCAGGCCGTTGGCGAAAACGTTGGACATCAGGCGACCCTTGCAGCGAGCACGGCGGCGCCACAGGCGCCAGCGTCGTTAGAGGCTTCGATCAGAACCGGATTTCCCGCGGCGTAGCCTTTCTTTGCGGCCATGAAAGCCATGCCAATCATCATGGGTACGGCTGCCGCACCGACATTGCCCAAGCTTTCCGCCGGCGACCAGATGTCCTGAAATTCATGCCTTCCCCGCAGTAGGCGCAGGCTCGCCAATGCGGATTGCTTGAACCAATATTGTTCACCGATCAGGTCGGCGATGCGGTAACCCAGCCGATTCATTTCGATGCTGGCTTCGTTGAGTGCGGCAAGATAGGCAGACGTCATGCCGTCGCCGCGCAAAGGAATGTCGGCCGGGTTGTAGATAGATGCCTTCTCGCGCGCGAGACCTAGGCCGAAAAGGCGAAGTCCACGGTTTCGCGAGCAAGTGCACAGAACGGCGGCGGCGGCCTCGCCGGGAATAAAGCCATTCGGATTGTCCGGAGTCAGCAGGCGGTTGTCCGCGAGATAGTGCGTAACGGCCCCTGCCGTCAGATAACTGTCCACGCCGGCGATCATCACATAAGGTGCCTCGCCGGTCGCGAGTATCCGCCGCGCTTGCTCAAGGGCAACATGTCCCGAGGGACGACCGTGGGCAACGATCCTCGAGCGTCCGTGCGGTGGACATTCCGCGATCTCCGCAATCGAGTTGAGGAGGCGCGCCCCGTCGGGGGCAGGGCGGTCGGGCCGACCTTCCTCGGCAAGGCAGAGAATGAGCGCGGTCTTGCCGCGGGCTTCTGGCGCTGCCTCGAAGGCTTCGCAGATGGCCCCTGCCGCCAGATGGGTCATACGCTTTTCGCCGATCCAGTTGCGCGGCAGCGGCACCGGAGCGCCGATCAGCCAATTGCCGCCGGATCCAAGAAAGCGCGTCTCTTGAAAGCCGTCCAGATGCGCCCGCATCGCCGCGCAAGCGGAGGGGGCGTCGAGGCCGACGGCTGTCACCATGCCGATGGAGACGATGTCGATCGGGATGCTCAAACCGCTTCGTCCTCTAATTCTTCTACCCCATTGGCGCGGATGTAGCGTCGACCGGTCGCACGCGCCCGTAGCATGGATGGTGTCGGCGGCCCAACCCAGCATTCGCTGAAGTCCAGGATTGTCCGGTGGATCCGCTGCGAGACCCGCCACACCAGCGAAAGGCGCCTGTACTCCGGATCGAACAAGACGGTGTCGGGCAGTATCGAGCCCTCGAAGGCCGTCTCAGTTCCCCTGAACAGCGTCATCGGCAAGCTGGTGCCGGGGAGACGAAAGCTTTCGCGGCCCACGCGGGTGAGGTTCACCAGCACCACTTCTTCGCCACCCTTCGGTGAGTCTGTCTGCTGATCCGCCGGCGCCATCTGGAAATAGCGCTCGTCGAAATCGGGCGGCAGGAAGGGAAAGATATTTTCAATCCAGTTGTCGTCATAGGTCCCGCCATGCTCGATGCGGCCCGGCCAGCCGCGCCCATACGGCCCGAAGCTCATTGGCCGGTAGTCGCCGAAAGGCGAGCGGATCTCCTCGCCGATGGCTTGCGTGTTGGGCAATTTCAATCCGGGAACAAGATGCTGGTTCTTCGGCCGCGCCCATCCCGTGCCGACGGGGTTGAGGTGGTAGCTCGCGGGGAGATTGTCATGGGGATCGAGGCGGTCGGTGCCGCCCCAGGCCGTATCATAGGAGAACGGCTGGCGAAGGAAGGGCAGCGGTGCCGTTGCGGCAAATAGCGGCCCGCGCGCGCGCCATTCGCGATCCCCCACCACGTCGAAGGCCTTTGACCAGTGACCAAGCTTGATGCCGACCCGGACACGCTCGGCGGGACGTCCTCCCGGTGCATAGGCGCACCCATTGGCGATCACGTCGCAGCGTGGCTTGCGGAAGGCGAAATCCGTCTCCCAGAGAGTGGCCGAAAAACCGGGTTTTCCGGTATGAGTGTCGGCCATCACCAGCGGCACCTGCTGGGATGATTTGCGTATAGGACCGCCCGGCGTCTGGGGAAAGTCGAATGTGCCCTTGACGACAACGACGATGTACTCGTGCCCGGCCTTGTCCATGGCCATGGTGAATTCGGTCGGGAAGCCGGTCTGGTTCCAGATCTGCATCAGCCGGACCTCAGATCTTCGCAAAGGAGCTCGCGGAGCATCGGTTCGGGTTCGTCCGGATTGACCTCGATCGGTTCGGACCGTCCAAGCCAGAGCACCATGCGTCGGACGGGGCTGCCCTTCGCTGCGACTGCGGGAAAGGGAAGCGAACGCAGGCGGGCGGCGAGCCCGTCGCCGTCGAGTTGACCCGTGCACGCCGATGTCCCAGTTGCCTCCAACGCCTCGAACCACTCCCCGGCCGCAGTCGCAATATCGATCGCTGCAACCGAAGGCGCAGCGGCAATCGTCAGCGGAAACGGCCGGCCGGCACGGTCGGCGCTGGCCATCACAATGCCGGTCATGGGTCCGAAGACCTCGCGCCCGATGAGAAATCGCAGAACGGGGTGCTCCTGCGGTGAATTGGACGAAAATCGGTGAACCAGATGTCGGCTGATCCAGCGATCCCACGCGCCAACGAACGAGGTGGGCAGGCCGCGCCTGACGAAATCCCCCGTCGCCGGCAGTTTTCCGAAGAAGCCCGGCAGGATCAAAGTCGCGGCGGACACGTGAACCTCGCGAACATCTTCAGGTCATAGGGATTGGCAACGCTCGCGGCCCGAAGCTCGAAGTCCGCGTAATGACCTTGAGCGGCAAGCCGCAGCCGGTAGAGTTCCGGAAGTTCGGTTTTGGTCAAGCGCCCCGCACGCAGCATTCGCAGCAATGCCCAGCTTCCCGTCTCGCTGACCATAACCTCGGGCGACCCGTCGATCGGCTGGAAGGCAAGGGTGATCACGCCCGTGCCGTCCTTGCCCGGCCAGGTCATCGGCTGGGGTCGAGTTGGGTTGTTGTAGTAGGAGAGACTTTGGCCGTCGACGTTCAACGTCACGCGGCCGACGGTCGGCGAAAGGTCTTTGGCCTCGAGCGTAAATGTCAGGATTGGTCCGGCGCCTCCCGGGAACAGGCTGTCGCGGATCAGTCGACTCTGCTCCAGCGCCGCCAGAGCCGACGAATCAAGCTGGATGTCCGCGCGCCACTTCCAGGGGTGTCGGGTCACGTCGATGTAGCCGATCAGGTGATTGTTGATGAAGCTGTCGATCAGCCCGCCCGGACCGAAGATACGGGAAAAGTCGACGACGTTGACATCGATTGCGCTCTCGGGAACGAACGGATAGCGGTTGGTGAGCGCAGCCTGGCAGAAGGGCAGGACGTCGGCGCGCCAGATGGCGTTGAGTTCTGAGGTCACCGCTTCCGTTGTAAGACCGCTCGTGTCCCCGGCGATGCCCGCCAGCCAATCGTCGAGCGGGTCGGGCAGGGTCGAGGCCTGTCTTGCGACAGCCCCCGTCAATTCGGCCAAGCCGCCTTGTCGCTTGATTGCATCCTGGGCATCGGGGCTTGCCGATACGGTCTGCAGCATGTTCGAAAGCGCAGTAAGCGCTGCGACTGCGTCATTGAGGACTGGAGGTTGGCCGTCGACCTCGGCGATTGCGCCCTTGATGGGCTTGAAATGCTCGGCAACCAATGCGCCCGAGAGATCCACTTCCGACTTCGAGCCGGCGGGCATCAGCTTCACGCCTTTTTTTGCGAGCTTGCCGATCTTGCCGAGCTTCGACAAGAGCTTGGATGCGCCGGCCGGAGGCTTGCCGCCGCCGTCGGACTCGGAACGGGTCAGTTCCGTCTCATGCACGATGGCGTCCAGCAGCCGCTTCATTGAAGAATCCGCGCTGGAGAGATCCTTGAGGTTCTCGCTGGCCGTCTGCAGATCCTTGAGTGGCGCGAGCCGGACATCACGTAGGAAGCTGTCCCACTGCGAAACGTAGTCGTCGTAATAGAGCTTGAGAATGTCCTGGGCGAGGGAAGCGACCGATGGGCTGGCGCTTTCCGAGCAGCCGCCCGCAAAGACGGAACGATCGAGTGCGGCCTGCGCGGCCACCTCCTCTAGCCGGGCAAGGATCACGTTATGGAAGCCCTCATAGGTGAAGGCCCCGCTGATCCCCACCCTGAAGGTCTTTTCCGAGCGACGGGCAAGAACCTTCGGACCGTTCGGGCCGACATGATCCGCGGGGATCCATTCCTTCAACGCCCTGACCTCCGGATCGGAGAGCAGTGCGTTATAGGCGCGGACCGGCAGCGGAATCGAGCAGATGCTGCGCAAGGCTTCGCCAACCAACGCCTCGTCGGGAGCGATTTGACTTTGATTCGAAGCCATGTTGGCGATCGCGGCCAGTTGATGATCGGCAGCCATGTCGGTTCGGAATGGCGGCACGGGGGCGAATTCAGGCAGCTGCTCCGTCCACCATTGCTCGGCGAAGTCCGGGTCCATCGGCGACAGCCCGGTCATCATGCGATAGGTCTTGAGCGCGCCGAGCTGGAACTCCGGGTCGCGGATCTGGCGCCACATCGTTGCCTCGAGCAGCGCTATCATGCGGGGTTCCAGTATGTTCCGCAATGCGCGGTCATAGGCATCGGCCTGAGCCTGGCGGATCTCGGTCGCGGCGGAAGGGCCGATCAGGGCTGCAATTCCGGCCGGCGGCTCGCTACGGGCGTTCGAGACCTCGGTGACGGCCTCGAGCGCTATGTCGAGATCGAGAGGCTCGAGGGGCGCCTGACGTGCGGCAACCGGGGTGAGCGGCAGTTGCAAGGCCTCAAGCTGTTCTGCTTGGGCAGCCAGCACCGCGTAATTCTTGCGATAGGAAATCGTGAAGATCAGACCGGCGACAAGCACCAGTCCGGCTGCGGCCACAACGGCGCCGCGCCATATCCAGATGCGCCGTTCTTCTGCGGCGGGATCGAAAGTGCCGAGACCGGCTTCCTTGAAGATTACTTTCGAAAGCAAGTCCTTCAGGAAAAAGCTGCGCTTCTCCGCCCGCGGAATGGGGGTGACCGGCTGCGCCGGCAGGCCGAAGGACGAAGCGAGCGCGGCCGTCAGTCGATCGATTGCCGTCCCTTCCTGCGTTGCGGAGGTAAGATAGATACCGCGCAACCAGGCGCTTTCCGCATAGCGGCTTTCACCGAAAACGGTTTCGACCAGAACGCGAATAGGCTCGGTAAGGGTCTCGACCTGTGCAGGGAAGCGGAAGATCTCCGCCCGGGCGGCAAGGTTCTCTTGGTCTTCGAGGCGGGGAACGAGGCGCCGTTCCAGGACACCGGTCAGCGCCGCGAGTTCCCGTGAGACGTCACTGCCGTCGATGCGAGCCCCAGGCGGGAAGGTCGCGCCCCACACCTGCTCGCGATCGGAGGTCGAGAGCCCCCCGAAGAAGGTCTCGAAGCCCTTGATCAGATCCGCCTTGGTCAGCATCAGGTAGACTGGCAGGCGGATCTTCAGGTGCTCCTGAAGCTCGGTCAGCCGTTTGCGCACCTGGCGACCATGTGCACGGATGGCGGCATCGCCTTCCGAAAGCGTCTCGACGGAGAGCGCCACGATGACGCCGTTCAGAGCGCGGCGGCCCCGATGCTTCTTCAGAAGATCGAGGAAGCCCAGCCATTCGGCTGCGTCGACCTCCGGCTGGCTCTCCTGTAGAACGTAGCGCCCGGCGGTATCGATCAGTACGGCCTCTTCCGTGAAGAACCAGTCGCAGTTGCGGGTCCCGCCGACCCCGTGCAGATCGTCGGTGAGGTCGATTGGAAAACTCAGTCCCGACTGCCGCAGCGCCGTGGTCTTGCCGGTCGCCGGCGGGCCTATGATCACGTACCAGGGCATTTCCCGGAGGAACTTCCGGCCCCCCACTTTGCGACGCTTCAGTTCGCTCATCACCTCCCGAAATTTTGCGCCCACCGAGGCGACGCCCTCTTCTGCCGGGGTGGGTGGCGCTTCCGCCTGGGGCGCGATTTCCGATACGAAGATACGATTGGCGCGGATTGCCCGGCGCTGCGCAGCGATCCACCAGATGAGAAACAGAAGGAGCAGAACGCCGATCACGATCAGCCGCACCGTCTCCGATGCTAACGGCGCGCTCTCTCCGACACTGACGATGGGGCCGAATATCCAGATGATCAGGGATAGCAGGATCAGGCCGATGAAAGTCCAAAGCCAGCGCGAGGTAAAGACAGCCCAGAGGGACCGGAAGAACTTCATCTCAGAGCCTCTTTGCTATCAGGAGCTCGATCCTGCGGTTGGCGGCTCGGCCTTCGCGCGTATCATTCTTCGCCAGCGGCTGCGTTGCCGCACGTCCTTCCGACCGCACGCGCTCAGGCGGCACGCCGCTGGCAGCCAGCAAAGCAGCAATCGTTGCGGCGCGGGCCTCGGACAGGCGCTGGTTGTTTGCAAGCGGATTGGTAGCCTGCAATGGAACATTATCGGTGTGACCGACGATCGTAACGCTTCCGATCAATTCAGCATTATCCTTGAGGACAGCAGCGATCGAGGCGACGAGCGGTTCGAAGCTTTTCGTCAGTTCGGCTCGTGCAGACTGAAAAAGCTCCGGATTGCTCGATTGAAGCAGGAGTGTCACCGAAGAGGCGTTTTCTTTGCCCTTCAACGCTGGGAGAAGAGTAGGAGGCGCGGCGGCGCGAAATTCCGGCAAGAGCTCGAAGATGACCGGTTGCACCGGTGGCGCATCCGGCGCCGGCGTGCGCTTGTTCGGCCGATAGATTTCGGCCCGTTCGGGCGGGGGCAGTGCCCGAACTAGGGTTGCCAGTTCCTCAGCCTTGGCACCCAGCCGCATCGATAGTGGCACGTAAATTGCGGTCGCAAGCATCACCGCCACGACTGCGAGCACCCAGATCGGGATGGCAAAACGGGAAGGTTCGTCGGCTGCTATGACGCCCTCCCACCTCGGCGACAGCTTCGAACTCTCGCCATCGGCGTCCCGCAGGAAGCGGGCGGCTGCGGCGCGCACGGCGTTGAGAGAACGATCACCGGCGCGCCCCGGCACTCGATATTTGCCCCGGAAGCCGAGCGCCAGGCAGAAGTAGTGCAGCTCGAGCAGTTCACGGTCTCGGCCGGGATGGCGTTCCAGTTCCTCCAAACGGGCGAAGAACTGTGCGCCCGCATCCACGTCGCCGCGGAGCATGACGACGAGAGGCTGGCGCGGCCACGCGCTGGAGCCGCCCCACGGCGTGTTGAGCGCCAGATCATCGAGGAGCGAGGCGACGGCCCAGGCGGCCGCGTCTGCCCGTGCGAGGTTCGCCCCGGAGGCAACGGCAGCATCGCGCGCGGTGACCAGCTCCTCCATCAGCCTTGTTCTGAGCGCCTCGGGATTGCCCGGCGGCAAGGCATTCTCAAGTTCTGGCGCAAATTCCAGCAGCATGGCGAAGGCATTGATCAACGCGTTGGGATGATAGCGCACGCGTCTCGTCAAGGGGCCGGTCGGAAGGGTCCGCATTGCCGCCGGCGGCGGGCGGATGCGCGTGCGGCCCTGATCTTCCGAAAGGCCGAATGGGTCCTCGCTTGCCATGGCGCTACCTGCTTACCGAATAGCAGTCTACTTGCGGCTCGCTGGGCAAAATACCCGAGACGCCAATCACAAATCCCGGCGAGCGCAGAAGTGATTCCCAATGCTCGCTGCGCTGATCCAGCTCCAGGCAGAGCCGGTCCCCGTCATAGGGAATTTCGCGCGGCTGCGAGTGGAGGGGCTTGAGGCGAATGCCAGGGAGCCGGGACTTCCACAGCGCCTCGAATTCGTCCGCAGCACCGACGGTCACCTGGTCGACAAAGATCTTGCGCAGCGTTTCCTCTGAGGCATCGCATCCGACGCGTATAACGATGCGGCTCGTCGTCAGCAGTTCGGGGTTGTCGATGCGCACCTTCCATACATTGGTCGCGTGCTTAACGACGGGCAGCGCCCGCGACTTCGGCTCGACATAACGCAAGCTCAGTATAAGGGACCGCAAGGTGTCCGCCAGCGCGGCAAACGCCTGCCCGGGCGCAATATGCTCGTAAGTGGGAAGCTCAGTCAGTCGCCTTGAGCCTGATCCGTATGTGGCCATTCGGCCAGCCAGACCGCTGAGCTCGAGAAAGAGCTCGGCCGGATGGAAGACCTCCTGTGGAAGCATGTGGGCCAATCGGGGTCGAGCCGTATTGGCGAGATCGAGCACCAGCAGATTTTCCACGCTGCGGCCGGCGCCGCCAAGCACCATCTTTCCATGCGCTTCCGCAATGCGGTCCAGTCCGGTAATCACCTCCTGCAGGAGCTTGCCGTAGAAGGGCACAGCACCGGTCGTCAGCGCCGGCGGCAGGAAATTCTCGGCGACCGCAACGCTTCCATCGGCGAGCAGTCCGTTGACGCTCGTGACAGGCATTGCGGTGTAGCCGCCCGTCGTCTGAGCCGGCGACAGAAGCAGCGCTTGCGGCCGGGCGATCTCGATCTCTTCAGGATCGGCGCCGCCATGGACGGCGTCGCGGACCCACTCGATCCGCCCGCGATATCGCGCGCCGGTGGGTTCCCGATGAGCAGGATCGAAGCTGGCTTCGCCAGGAGGCTCCACCGGCAAAGCGAGCTGCACCGCACCGGCGCCCATGTCGCGCGTTATTGCCAGCGGTGTGGGGGCATCCATCGTTTCAGGAATCGCGAAGGGGGTGCCATCCGGGAAAATGCCCCGCGCGGATGACACTGCGACCCGTCCGGCCTCGAGTTGTGTGGCATCGAGTGTCAGAGACCTGAAACCGAAGGTCTGCAGCCGACCGGCCTGCAGCGCGCCTCGCATCAAGGCTTCGGTATAACGATCCTGCTGCTGGAAATGCTGGGTGCGGAGGAAAAGTCCCTCCAGCCATACCACCTTGTTCGCGTCCGTCATGCTGCACGCCTCCATTCAGGCGAGCGCGAGCGTCATACCGCCGCGGTTGAGGATCACTTTCGCCGTCACAGTCGATTCGGGTTTGATCGGGGCGGTCCTTCGCCAGGTGCGACCACCAGGTTCCCGGAACAGAGCCACGACACCGAGATAGGTGGCCTCGGGCGGAAAGGTGACCGTCTTCGAGGCGGTCTTGCCGGGGGCGATCGTCAGTTGATCGGACCCCACGAGGTCTGCGCCGAGTGCGGTAGCCGGGTCTTGAAGAGCGAAGCTATCCGCAGCATTGAATTTCCCGACATCCTTGAGCCTGAGGATTAAGAGGGTGACCGGACGCTCCCCGCCGTCGGCGGCAAGGTTCATGCCCGCCTGTCCCACCGCCGCGACGGTCACGTTCGAGGATTTCGGCGGACCGCCCATGCAGCCCGATATCAGGCCTGTCGCGCCGATCACCATGAGAAAGTCGCGTCGATGCAGCATCAGTCGTTCTCCCTCTCTTCATAACCGTCCCGAAAGTCGCCGCCGATCTCGCCGAGGAAACGCGTCGTCGCGCTCTTGGCGATTTCTTGATAGCGGTTCTCATAAAGCTCCCAGAGTTTCGCCCGCCGTCCGCCGGCGAGCAGCGCTTCCAACGCCGAGCGCGACTTCAATTCGTTTTCGAGCGCCGCCGGATCGAAGCGCTCGATCATTCTCGCAAGCGCCGCCTGGACGCCGCGCCACGTTCTCACATGGTGGTGGGCAAGGTCGCGGATGGAGCCGCTGATCGCGGCCTGCGGAGGAAGAAAGCCAACACTGCGCTGGGCCAGAAACGTCGCGATAACATCGTCCACGTTGGGCAGGAATTTGAGAGGGTTGACATCGGATGCTCCGACCACCGTCTGAACGACCCGCGCCTCGTTTTTTTCCTCGGCACGCTTGCGCAGGAGATGCATCAGCCCCTCAAGCATCATCCGATATTCCCGGCCGAAATTCTCCATCTGCGCCGCCGGGTCGGCGGCCGGAAACTCGTCGGCGCTCAAGCCCAGGCCGCGCAGGAAAGCCTCGCGCAGGTCGGTCTCGGGGGAAGCCGCCACCGTCGGGCCGGGCTTCGCCGGCTCTTCCGGGACCGGTTTCGCGGCGGCCTTGGTTTCCGAGACGAGCGGCTGTGGTGCCGGGCTCGGCCAGGGAAAATCCCAGGACTGCTCCTGTTGGCCCGATGTCGGCACCGGGTCGAGACTGAATGGATCGTCAAACATCGGTGGGCGTTTGACCGCATCGCCTTCGTCTGGTGTATCGGCCGGTTGTTCAAATGGATCCGGCAGCCCGGCCGGTCGTGGGGGAGGCGGCGGCGGCTCGCTGCGCTCCGAGAAGAACGTGTCCCTCTCGAAGCCGATGGGCGGCGACGCCCTCTGTTCAGGAACCCGCTCGGCGGGGGCTGCCTGGAAGTCGACGCGGATGATGTAATTGCCGAGTTGCAGCCGTGCGCCATTATGCAGCGTGGCGGAATTCCCGGCCCCGAGCGGTGTTCGCGAGCCGTCGATGAACAGCCCGCCGCTTGACGTGTCGGTCACGAGATACTGACCGCGAACGCATGTGATCGTGCAATGAGCCCGCGAGACATACATGTCGGGATCGTCAAGCCGCCAATCGGCCTCGGCGCTGCGGCCGATGACAAGCTCGCCCTCGACGAGGCTCATCTGGCGAACAGCTTGCATTTGCGGCGATTGCTCGAGAGTGAGGATCAGCATTCGGCAGCCTCCAGCATTTCGGGCCGCCAGCCATTGACCGTGCGCATGCAAAGGTCTTCTGCGTCACTGCGATCTTTCCGTGGAGCGACCCACGCCGTGTGCCCAATCCGCGCTTCTCCCAGGCGTGCCGAAGGAACCGCGTCTCGCTTGAGCACGAGCCTGACGTCGACGTCGAGCCCATGTCCCACCAGGTCGCCGATCGCCGTTTTCAAGGTCTCGCGCCGTTCGCTGCCGGGGAGAAAAGCCATGTAGTCGGGAAGCGTCAGCGGCCCCAGGGCGAGCTCCATTCTCTGCTGGCGCTGGAATATGCGCGGGCCGATCGTGGCACTTCGGCCAAGTCGAACATGGGCGACGGCAAGCCGGGACTGAAGTCTTGCCGGTATCGGGTTCCAGCTGCCGACAAATTCCCGAAGGCGAACCGGGACCTTCAGGAGGTCGGCAAGAAACCGCGTGAGTCTCTCAGGCCCTTCTATCTGATTGGCGAGCGCAGGCGCATGGCGGAGCTTCGTTTCATCGATCAAGGTGGGCGCCGTCTGTCCTTGACCACTAAGTCCAAGTCCGGCCAAGGCCGCCCGGAACGCACGAATGCGACCGCCGCCCGGGCGCGCGACCTGCACCGCCGGATGAGCATCCGCCCAGGCGCGGTAAAAGAGCGCGATCATTCGATGCTGAAGAATGTTCACGAAGTCGATGAAGGTCGTATCGCTGATCTCACGCATGTCGGTCGTTGCGAACCAGCGTTGCGAAAGGCGATCCAGTACCCAGCGGGTCAGGTAAAGGGGCATCGGACCTTCTGGCCCGAGGAGCCCGATAGTCGTCACCGTAACCCGAGCCGGCGCCTTGTCGGTCGCCATCTCGACGCTCGTGACGTCCTGCACCGCGAAGCCGAGCCGCACATGCTGTCCGAGCCGCGCCGGCTCACGATCCGGTCGGCCGGCCTGGCCGAAGAACCTTCCGCCTTCTTCCAGGCACCTGAGGAGCTCGAAAAAGTCGAACTCCGTCGGGAGCGGATTGGCGTCCTTGGTCAGATCAGGTTGCGATTGCCCGGCGTCATTGGCCATGGCACATCCTCCTGCTTCTGGATCACGCGCGCGCGGGTTCGCACGAACGCATTGATCGACGCATAGCGGGAAAAAAGCTTCGAGAGCAGGCCTGAGAGTAATAGCGCGCTGTGCCCGGCTAGCACAGACTGGTCGATATGAAGGGTAATCTCGGTGCCCCGCCCGAAGCACATCGGTCCCGGTATGGGCAGGCGTTCGATCACCGACCGCGACTCGACCCTTTGAATCGCGCGTACATGCCGGCTGAGGCCCGGATCCCCGCGCTGCGCGTAGAGCTCAAGAATGGCGTGAAGCGGGTCCACTCCGCGGCCTTCTTCTGCCAGGCTGAGAAAATTCAGCGAGAGCTGCGCCACAAACCTCCACGCCAGTTCATCGGCCCGCGTGGCATCCACGGCTCCAGACGGAAGTGTTGCCGGAATCGAAGGCACCGGGGACCGAACGGCTCCGAGAAGCCGGATTGTCTCGACCGGATCGCCGCTTTCGAGGGAGAGCGACGGTGTGTCGTCCAATATAGGCAGGTCGCGATTTGTGCAGAGCGCCGCCACCTCAATTCGTTTCGGTGCCCGTGCAGCTTTCGAGTGGGCGGGACGCGAAAGCGACACGAAGACATCGTCACCACTATAGGAAGTGCGGGTTTGTCCCAGGCGCAGCTCGTCCTCGTTCGGTCGCCGCGGGCGACGTTCGGTGAAATAGACAAAGCCGTTGCCACGATCCTGGCCCAGGCTGAAGAGCGCCGGTATCTCGGCGTCCGGTCCCCCAATGTCGGCATCTTCGACACGGATCGGGCGATAGATTTCGAAATCGCTCGGGCGGGTCCGATCGGCATGGAGCACCTGCCGTGTGCGCCTCGGATCGAGTTCGATGACGTTGCAGCTTCGCTCGAACAAATTGATGATCGGCGTCGTGAAAAGCGCGAGATCGGTTGCTGCCATATTGGCGAGCTCGGGGGCGGGACGCCGCAGGAGAAACACCAGTTCGAGCCCAGTCTCACAGCGATGAACGATCGGCTGCAGCCCTCTCACCCGCACGTAGTGGAATCGCTCTGGCGCGACAAAGTATTCGCGCAAGAGCCTGTAGCCCTCGAAAGTCTCGCGCGTGCGCGGCAGCAGCGCCTCCTCGTCCGAGATCCCGACCATCTCCGGCTCGGCGAGCCGGCTCAGCGGATGATCGCGGCCTTCCGGGCGAGCGCCCGTGGCACAACAGGCCCCGAAGAGCGTATCGAAGAGCGAGGCTGCCTTGCTCTTCTCGGCGAAATAGAAATCGAGGCGATCGAGCGCCAAATCGCCGAGCCGGCCTTTACCGGTCCGACTGACGACGATGCTCAACGCGGCCACGCCGGGTTGTCCGCCGATCGGGCCTATTCCCGCCGCCGCGAGTGCGCTTCGATCCTGGATGTAGGTGGCCGAGCTGATCGTGAGCGGCCACAGCACCACGTCCTGTGCGGTGGTATAGATGCACCGGGTCGAAATCCCGGGCCGGGCGCTCGAAACCAGCCGTGTCCCACGCTTCACCAGGTGCCCCGCGGCCATTGTTTGAACCTGCTGGCCGGGCTTCAGCAAAGCCATGCCGATTGCCGGCGCCGGGCAGACGAGATCGGGATAGAAGTTCTCGAGCACGCTTCTCGAGAAACGTGCGCTCTCCGCATCCACTTTCTGGCGGGTGCGAGCGGCGAGATAGGCCACACCGTCGAGCAGGCGTTCGACATAAGGATCCGGGCAGGGGACAGTGTCCAGGGAAAGATTACGAGCGATCGAAGGATGCATGGCCGCAAACTCTGCGGCGAGAGCGCGGATGTGTGTGAGTTCTTCCTCATAATATTCCAGGAAGACTCGGTCCATGTCAGGTGTCCTTGAGCTCGGTGCGTGCCGAACCGTTCTCGAGATCGAGCACGGTTCGAAGCCGTAACCGTTCAGGCGCTGGAGCGGTGAGCAGCAGCGCGTCGATGTCTATCCTCAGACCGATCGACCTGTCGCCGAGACTGACGGTCACCTTTGTCGCGCTTTCCTTCAGTCGAGGTTCAAATGCCGCAAGCACGTTCCTGATTTCCTTGGCCAATTCGTCACGGTCGAAATCGCGGGACGAGCGGCCGGAGAAGGGCGGTACGCCATAATTGACCACGCTGCGGCGAACCTCCGGGAAATCCTCGAGCGAGGGCGGGTTGTCACCGGCCTGGTCGACCTCGAAGTCCGTCAGGAGCGGCGAGGACTCGAAGCGCTGTGCATTGAAGAGCGCCTCGATGTCCCGTCGAACGGCTTCACGCAGCACGTCGGCCGAGACGACGACGCCGCGGCTTTCCAGTTCCGCCCGGCGTCGGTCGAGCGAGACCAGCCGGTGCAGGCTCTTCTTTTGGTCGACGCCTATATCCGTCGCTGCGTCGATCTGGCGAATGCCGCCGGCAATCAGCGCATCGAGCCGTTCAGCCTCTATTTCGTTCTGCAAGGCCTGCCGAAGCTGCTTGATTTCCGAGCTTAGCCCCGGCAGGTCATTGACCAGCCGATCCCACAAGGATGGCTGGATCGCCTCGCGCGTCGCCCGCAGGTTCCCCCCGGGCGGTCTCGCTTCCCTTCCAAATCCTTTCTTTTGCCAGCTTTCACTTGCCGACATAGACATCCATCTCGACCTCGTCCTTATCGTCGTAGTTGAAAGTGATGTTCTTGTAAGCGAAGCCGACGCGCTCTTCGATGAGGTCTGGCTCGTCCTCACTCGGCTTCATGATATAGCTGGTTACCGATGCGTCTTTTAAGGTGATGACCAGGTAGTCGCTTGTCTCGCCTTCGATTGTTCTTCTCGCCGAAAACTTGACTTCGTCGAGGAGCGTGTTGTCGAAGAGAGCCTTCTTCAGATAGGGCGAAGACTTGTCGTAGTGTTTGATAAAATTCACCATGCCCAGGCTGACACGGCCCCTCCTGGACAACGAATTGGGATCGAAGGGTGCCTGCATTTCAAACTCTACGCCATGCACTTCAATCTCTTCTTCGTGGCCATCGCGGATGCTCGGCCCGGTAATGTCGGGGACCTTGAGAAATCCATCAATTTTCATGAACAACCTCCATCGGCTCTCTGGTGTATTCACGACTTCATAGACGGCAGCTCCGAAACGAGCCGGAGCGAAGCATTGATGCCCTCCAACTGGTAATGTGGCCTGAGATAGAAGCGGGCGTTGTACCAGCCCGGCCGGCCCTCGACGCTGTCAACCTGGACTTCGGCTGCCGCGAGCGGCCGCTTTGCGCGGGCCTTTTCATCGGCAAAGGCAGGATTGGCGAGAACGTAGCGGTTGATCCACTCCGTCAGCCAGATCTGCATGTCGGCGCGTTCCTTGAATGAGCCGATCTTGTCCCTGGCGATCGCCTTCAGGTAATGAGCGAAACGGGAAACCGGGAACAGATAGGGCAGGTTGGCGCTCAACCTTTCATTGGCCTGGGCGTCCGGATCGACCAGCCGGCCGGCTCGTGTCTCATCGTCCTGCAGCGAATGGGCACCGATGAAGGCGGCAATATCGGTGTTCTTGCGATGCAGGATCGGCATCAGCCCGAGCTTGGCGAGCTCGGCCTCGCGCCGATCGTCGATCGCGACCTCGGTCGGGCACTTCATCGCTACCGTGCCGTCGTCGGTCGGAAAGGTGTGGACCGGGAGATTGATGACGGCGCCGCCGTTTTCGACACCACGAATCTGGGTGCCCCAGCCGAAGAGCTTATGGCTGCGGTTTATGTTCACTCCCATCGGGAAGGCCGCGTTCATCCAGACATAGCGATGATGGTCGCCCTGGACCTCTTCTTCGAAGGCAAACCCCTTCACGGGGACCGTTTCAGCTCCATAAGGCAGTCTTGCCAGCACCCGGGGCATGGTCAGCCCGATATAGCGCGCGTCCTCGCTCTCGCGCAGCGACTGCCATGAGGCATAGGCTGGAGACGATACGATCTGTTGCAGATCCTGCGGGTTCGGCAGTTCCTGCCAGCTCTCCATGCGAAACAGGCGCGGGGAGGCGGCTGCTATGAAGGGCGTGTGAGCCGACGCGCAGATCCCGGACATATTGCGAAGGAGAGCGACGTCCTTCGGGTGATTTGAGAACTCGTAGGCGCCGATCAGGCATCCATACGGGCTGCCACCAAGCATCGAGTATTCGTCGGTGTAGACTTTCTTGAAGATGGGACTTTGATCCCACATCTGGCCTTCGTAATCCTCAAGCGTATCGGCCAGTTCCTCCTTCGAAATGTTCATGACGCGGATCTTCAGCTTCTGATCCGTCTCGGTGTTGTTGACGAGATACCACAATCCGCGCCACGTCCCTTCCATCTGGAGCACTTCGGGCGCATGGAGGATCTCGTTGACCTGCTCGGTCAGAAGCTTGTCGATGCCGGAGATCAAGGACTTGATCGACTTGATCGCGTTCGACGAGATGACAGCCGATTCCGAGCGCGACCGCGCGGCAAGGGCGAGATTTCGGACGAGGGCCTGAAGCTTTTCGCTGTCATCCTTCTTGACCTTGAAGTCCTTCTCTAGAAGCTCGCTGAATTCGCCGAGATCCACTCCCTCCGCTTCTGCGACACCGGCAATGGCGGCTTTTTCCTGTTCGGCCATGGCTCAGACCTCCGACTTGCTGCTGTCTTCGATCGCCTGGTCAGCGATCTTTCCCAGGAGGGGCTCATTGTTCAAAAGCTGGGCGATGCGTTTTTCCGCGTCGATGCGACCGTCCATGAAGCCGAGCAATTCCTCAAGCTGGCGGCGCATCCTCAGGAGCTCGGCGAGCTGAGGGACTTGTTCTGCAACACGATCCGGCGCGAAATCGGCCATGCTCGTAAAGGTCAGGTCTACCGCAAGCTCTTCATCGCGTTCTTCGCCGGCAGGCTGGGGAAGAGTGTTCTTCACGCGCGCCTTGACGCGCGGGCTAAGGGCTTCCATGAAACGGCCAAACCGGTTTGCGTCGGTCTCGACAAAAGCGCGGTCCCGTATGGATTTGCGCGCCTCAGGCGTTTCGGAGGCGCCGGCAAGGTCGGCCATCACGCCCATCACAAACGGCAATTCGATCGTTGTCGGGCTGCCGTATGTTTCCACCTCATAGGCGATCTGGACGCGAGGCGCCCGGTTTCGTTCAATTACCTTCGCCTTAGTTTCGCTCATAGGTCACCTTTCGTCCCGAGATTTCTTGTTTTCTGGCACGCCGGCCAGAAGCCGGAACTCCTTCAGACCGGAGGGCGCCAAGTCCTCCATCAGTTCCAGAAAATTCATCGGCACCATACGTTTGATTCTGCGCGCCAGATGAGGAATAGGGCTCGACGGCTCGGTGCGGTCGTAGAAGTCGATGACGAGGTCGATGCACCTCGTGACCTCCTCGCGCGAGGCAAGGCGCGCCGGAAAGGCTGCAGCCGGTCCGGTGTAGATCGAATCTGCGCCGGAGCTCGTTTGCGCAGGTGCCTTGTCACCAGCGGCGATTTCCTCGCTTGCGACCTCCTGGCGCGAGCCGGGTTGCGCCCGCTCGAGCGTCGAAATCACTCGTTGAAGGAACCGGTCCAAATCCGACAATGTGAAGCGCACATCACCGCCCATCTGCCGGTTAAGCGATTCTTCGAGTTCTCCCAACGCAGCCGCCGCAGCACGTGCGTTGGCGATAAGCTCGGCCGCTTCAGCCGAGGATTGCTCCGCAAATGCCGCGCAGCCTATTCTCATGCGGTTCAAAAGGCGGTCGTGCTCGCTTACGAGTGATGATTTCTCAGCCTCGCTCAGTCCCGGTGCAGCCTCGGCAAGAGCCGTACGGGTGTCAATCGATCCGCGCTCCAGATCCCGGCCGGTGAATGGGCCAACACCGTGGGGGGCAAATAAGGTCATCCTCCGAAAGTCCCCCAACAACCCGTCCTTGTCGTTTTGAAGCTGGAGAAGCGCGTTGGTCCGGCGCAGCGCCGCATCCCGAGGAGTGGAGTCCGGCCGAAGTTCTGGATGCATCGTCTCCCAATGCAGGTCGAAGGTCCGGGCGATCAGGCGAAGCCCCGAGGCCAGGCCGGCAAAACCCTGTTCATTCGCAAGAGCTCGCGTGACGATCACCAGGAGCCGCAGATCCCGCCCGTGCTGACGCAGCTCCTCCGATTTCCGAAGGACGTTTGTCCAATCGACAGGAACTTCGGCCCTTGCTACTGGGTTATTCCGTTCGTCTCGGCTAATTTCGATTTGAGGTTGCATGAGGCGTTCCAGTTCGTGGAATCGCCCATCATTCCGCAAGCTTTCGCCAGACGGATTGCTGCCATTCAGTGGACTTAGCCAGAGAGCGGAGTCGAACAACAGATCCCCCCGTTACCAACTAATGTTCTCCTCACAGTGTACTTTTACCATAGTTTTTCAAGCTGTTCTATTTCCCCGTCTCTCGATAGCAATTGAATTTTTAGTTCCTGGTATCGATCAGCCGGGTGGCGATTGAGAGGACCGAAACACGCCTCATGGCTATCACCGCGCGCAAGTCTTCGGCAAAAGACTTGGTGGACTCGGTTGTAGGCCGAAGCTCCGGGAAAAGCGGTTCGTTCGTCTGCAGGACGATGATCAGGCTTCTGCCGAACGTGCTGTCGACGGCGAAGGAGAGCTTGGCTGGATCGACTGCACCTTCGGCCGTCGGATAGGCAACCCGGATGCTTCGCATCCCCTCAGACAGGGTTCCGAGGTCGGCAAGCGCATGATTGGGTCTCTTAATATTCGGAAGAACGTTAAAGAGATTGCCGGTGACGTCGGCGATTGCAACCCACAAGTAACCCTCGTCAAGCGTGGCCGGCGCCAGCACGTCGATAACCGGGTTATCGCCAACCGAATAGATGCCGGACATGTTCGGTTCGGATTTGTCGCCGTATCCGAGGACGATTGTCATCGGACCCTGTTTCGCATCCGGCAGCAGCTCCTGAACGACGCATAGCTGGCTGTTGAGCACGGTGGCGTCGAAGCGCAGCTCGCGATCCCCAAGATGCGGGGCAAGCGCCTGTTGAACGGCATGGATGTCCTTGCTGGAGGCGACGTTTCCCCGGATCGACACCATTGCTCCAAGAGGGTAGGTACCCGTCTGCGGAGGTTGAATCGTGAGTGGGCCGCAGGTCTCCAATGGTACCAGGAGCGATTTCAGTTGATCCGGCGCCAGATCGCGCGGACCGGCGGCGATACGTAGGACGGGCTGATAGCCGGCCTCTTTGGCCGCCGCAGCAAATCGGGTTACCGCGGCTTCGCGCCCTTTGATATCGCCCGCAAGTCCGGTAAGGCGAACCGTTCGATCGGCAACTTCCAGCTTCCACTCCTCGAGCGGCGCGGCGAGCGCGAAAAAGGCGGCCATGTCCTCAGCCCATCGTACAGACGGAGCGCCGTCGGCAAGAGTAAGGGTGCCGTCGGGTGGTGCATGCCCGACCTCTTGGGTGAATTTCGAGAGGATTGCCTCTTGCTGGTCGGCATCAGGAGCAAAGCCGATGAGCGTGGCGCGTCCCTGTCCGTCCACACCGGCAACCAGCTTGTAAGGGGAAGCGATCGGGAGCGCCGTCCTCGACCAGTCCCCAAATGCCCCAAAAAACCAAAGCCCGGCGATTGCTGCCAGCGCCCCGAGAGGCAGGAGGACAAGCCATGGTTTCCAGCCGGCCTTTTCGGAGCGCCCCCGATGCGACGCAGCACCGGAACCGGGCTGCAGCAACCGCGCGATTTCCTTGACGACGGCGGCGGCGCCTGGCGGCCGCTGGGCAGGCTCGGGCTGGGTCAGATCGTCAATCAAGGTCTTGAGCGGTTCTGGAACGCCGGAAGTATCAAGCCGGCGCTCCTTATGGCGGATGACCTCGCCCGGGCTCCTTCCGACATCCGGTATCTTTCCGCGGAACGTTGCGAGCAGCGATGCTCCGAGCGCATAAAGGTCGGAGCGCGGCTCCGCCTGTCCGTGCATCTGCTCCGGCGCGGCATACTCGTACTTGCCGGCAAAGTCGTTGCCGACGATCGTGCGGGCACCTGCGGTGCTGTCTTTGGCGATGCCAAAGTCGATAATGACGGCTTCCTCCGGTCTGCCGTCACGCAGAATGATGTTGTCCGGGGAAAGATCGCGATGGACGATCTTGCGTTCATGCGTCGCGACAAGGCCTTCGGCCACCCTGTGTGCCACTACCAGTAGATCTCGGGGAGAAGCCCCGCCGCGCTCGAGCCACTCGCTGAGAGGGATGCCTGCTACGTAGTCCATCACCAGGTATACGTGGCCGTCGCCCGTCTGACTGCAGTCGGTGTAGCGAACGACCGCGTCGTGCGAGATGCTGCGCACCTCTTCCTCTCGCTTCATGAGCTCGAGATAACTGGCATTGGCCGACAGCTCGCGCTTCAATGCCTTGATCGCCACCACACGGCCGGTGATGCGGTTGCTCGCCCGATAGACCTCGCCCGTCCCGCCGCGGCCCAGGACACCCTCAATCTCGTAGGTGTTGTTGAGCACCTGGCCTTTGCGAAAGATGTCCCCGGGCAGTGGATCGAGCATATGGTGTCTCCAAACGCACCCAACGGAAGCCAGCTACCACAATATTCCCTAAGAACGCGCTGCCTGATTATTTGTCAAGAATACTATAATGTGGCACGCTGTGACTAGTGATCCAAGACTAGAGGCGCCTATTCAAAAACGCCGGCAGGAGCCCGACCGACATGCAGCAGAACATGTCTTCTCCAAGCTTCAAGCGCAAGGAACTGGTCGGCAAGCTCAACCCGATATGCCTGCGCGCATTCAAGGCAGCGGCGGACGCGGCCAAGCTTCGCGGCAACCCTTATGTTGAACTCGTTCACTGGATTGAACAACTGACGCTAGTCGACCGCGCCGACTTTCAGTTGATCCTCAGGGACTCCGGCGTCGACCTCGGCCGTCTCGCCGCCGAAATGGCGAGAGCGATAGACAAGCTGCCCTATGGCGCAACCTCCATTGAGGAATTTTCCGATCACATCTTTCACGCGATCCAGGAGGCTTGGAGCCTGGCCAGCCTGCAATTCGGATCTGAGGAGGTACGTGGAGCCTATGTCCTGCTCGCCTGCAGGAAGGTGCCGGTGCTTGAGGGGCTCCTCTCAAAAATTGGCGTTGAATTCGATCGGATCGATGCAGATTCGATCATCGCGCGGCTTGACGACGTTCTCGCTGGATCACTTGAAAGCGCCCGCAAGGAAGAGACGTCAGAACCATCCCGGAAAAAACGCCAGCCAGGCGGTGAGTCTGCCTTGGCGAAATATGCCGTGGATCTCACTCGACGTGCACGCGACGGAAAAATTGACCCGGTTCTCGGCCGCGATCCGGAGATTCGCCAGATCGTCGACATCCTCATGCGCCGGCGACAGAACAATCCGATCCTGACGGGCGAAGCCGGCGTGGGAAAGACCGCGGTGGTCGAAGGCTTTGCCCTGCGCCTCGCTGCAGACGATGTGCCGCCGCCGCTCAAAGGGGTGTCCCTCCACATGCTCGACATTGGCTTGATGCAGGCGGGGGCGAGCGTCAAGGGCGAGTTCGAACGGCGGCTAAAGACGATCATCGATGAAGTCCAGGCATCGGAAACGCCCATTATCCTCTTTATCGACGAAGCCCACACGCTGATCGGGGCTGGCGGTGCGGCGGGAACGGGAGACGCCGCCAACCTTCTCAAGCCAGCATTGGCGCGCGGCGAGCTTCGCACGGTCGCCGCGACAACCTGGGCCGAGTACAAGCAGTATATTGAAAAAGACCCCGCGCTGACGCGACGTTTCCAGGTGGTCAAGGTCGAGGAGCCCGATGAAAGCGGCGCCGTCTTGATGCTGCGCGGTGTCGCCGGCGTGCTGGAGAAGCACCATCAGGTGCAGATTCTCGACGAGGCGATCGAGACAGCCGTCAGCCTTTCGCATCGTTATATCCCCGCTCGCCAGCTGCCGGACAAGGGGGTCAGTCTCCTCGATACCGCCTGCGCTCGCGTGGCTGTATCGCAGCACGCCACACCGGCGGAGGTCGAAGACCTTTTGCGACGCAAGCAGTCTCTTGAGATTGAGGAGGGTATCATCGCGCGCGAGAGCGCAATCGGCATCGAAACTCAGGAGCGTCAGGGCAAGGTTGCAGCCGCTCTCGCCGGTACCGAGACCGCTCTGCTCGCCGCAAAGGCTCGCTGGGAAAAAGAACAGTCGATCGTCTCGGAAATTCTCGACCTCAGGGGGCGGCTGCGCGGGAAGGGAGTCGAACTCGATCATGCATTGGCCGACGGCGCGGCAGGCGACGAGATTGGGGAAACTGTCGCCGTGGTTCAGCCGGCGCAGGCAAGCAGCGAGGAAGAGCTTGCGAGCCGGGACTCGGATCTTGTGCGGCTGAAGACCCTGATGGCGGAACTTGCGGAGTTGCAGGGTGAAACGCCGCTGATCCTGCTTTCCGTCGACAGGAATGCCGTAGCCTCGGTGGTGCAGGACTGGACAGGCATACCGGTCGGCCGAATGCTGACCAGCCAGACCGAAAAGGCGCTGCAGCTAGCGAACGTTCTGGCAGGGCGTGTCGTCGGGCAGGATCTCGCAATGGAAGCGATCGCTCGTCGCGTGCAGACCAGCCGGGCCGGATTAGGCTCTCCCGAAAAGCCCGTCGGCGTCTTTCTGCTCTGCGGCCCTTCCGGGGTCGGAAAGACCGAAACTGCACTGGCTCTCGCCGAGGCGCTCTACGGCGGCGAACAGAATCTAATCACCATCAACATGTCGGAGTTTCAGGAAGCGCATACGGTCTCGACGCTAAAAGGCGCGCCTCCCGGCTATGTCGGCTACGGTAAGGGGGGCGTTCTGACCGAAGCCGTCAGGCGGCGACCCTATTCCGTCATTTTGCTCGATGAGGTTGAGAAGGCGCATCCGGATGTGCACGAGATCTTTTTCCAGGTTTTCGACAAAGGCATGATGGACGACAGCGAGGGTCGACGGATCGACTTCCGCAACACGCTCATCCTTCTGACGTCGAATGTCGGCTCGGAGGCCATCATGAAGCTTACCGACGGGGGACGGATGCGGCCGTCGCCCGAAGAGCTTGAAGCTGTACTGAGGCCGCAATTGCTGGAGGTGTTCCCGCCGGCATTCCTCGGCCGGGTTATCGTCGTGCCCTATTATCCGCTCTCAGACGCAATGATTGAAGCAATTACACGGCATCACTTCGGCAAGATCGCACGCCGATTGCGCGGCAGCCATGACGCTGAGTTGGTCATCGAGGACGGAGTTCTGGAATTGGTCAAGGCGCGTTGCATTGAGGTCGAATCGGGTGGTCGCATGATCGACGCGATCCTGACCAACACGCTTCTGCCGGCTTTGAGCAAAGGCGTTCTGAATTGGGCGCTCGAAGGTAAACGCCTAACCAAGGTCACGGTTGGCGCGTCTGCGGATGGCTTCACCTACGCGTTCGAATAGCGGCAGCCCTGCTGACGATCTTTTGTTACGCCCGCATCCTTAACTGACTGCCTGGAACTCCACGCGCCTGTTCTCGTCAGCCTTCGGGTTTTCCGAATTGAGAAGAAACTGCTCCCCTACCCCGACTGCCTCCAGGCGTTCGAGAGCGATGTGGCATTCATCCGCGAAGAACCGCGTAACTTCCTTGGCGCGCAGCATTGACAGCTGCTGATTGTAGGCCGCGCCTCCGACTGCATCGGTGTGCCCTATGACGCGAACGAGCTTGATGTCCATCTCCTTCATGATCCTGCAAAGCTGGCGCAGCGCCGGCTTCTGATCCATGGCAATGGCGGCGGAATCGAAGGCAAAGTTCACGCGCACATTTATCTGGTCAGAAGGCGGCAGCTTCCAATAGGTCTGCGGATCGGTGGTCGTCTCATCCGAAGCTGCCGATGACGGCTCCTTTGCTGCGGTTGCCGGAGGCTGAGCTACTTCGTTGCTATCGGAAGCGGACTGGATGCGTGGGGTCTGAGGGGCAGGAGGGGATGCCGGAGCGGCTATTGCTTCACCGGGAGCCTCGATTGCCACCGGCGTAGCCGCTGCATTTGGCCCGGGATTGGTAAGAACCAGCCCGCGCGTGGCACCGAGCTTTGAAGCCCCTGCAGCCTTGAACAAGTCGATTTGTCGCTGAAAGCGCTCTTTCAACGTAGAATCGGTGAGTTCCTGTGCCGCCAAGTCACTTTGTTGGGCGAAGAATAGAGCAAGAAACACCGTTAGATTCGCTGCCGGCAGGCGCATCATCTTAAGGCTCCCTTTGGCGAGGAGGTTTCACCTTCTACAAAATTACTATAGGATAACTTGGGGGGCAACTGTTCAGGTAGCGGCTTCGCGATGGAGCGAATGAAAGGGTTCATCTGCTCATGACCCAGGATTCGCGGGACGGTTCATCGACGCGTGTACCTAACCGGCTGGGCAGGCCGGAAGGGGCAGGGCTGAGTCACACTGGTCAAGTGCGAAACAGCAACGAGGACGCAATTCTCACTGATCCCTCGGGCACACTTTGGGCGGTTGCCGACGGAATGGGCGGATACGGCCACGGCGATGTTGCTGCTGACATGGTCATCGAACAGCTCGCACTGCTACCGCACACCCCGATTTCGTGTGCTCATCTCGTTGGAGCACTCCAGGCAGCCAATTCCGCGATACGGCGATGGGCGGCCTCGGCAAAGGTAGAGCAGATGGGCGCAACAGCAGTGGCCGCGCTCGTCGACGGCCAGGCAGCGACAATCGCGTGGGTGGGAGACAGCCGGGCCTATCGCTTGCGGGGAGGGGACCTGTCGCAGCTTACACGCGATCATTCGGTTGTGCAGGAACTTATCGATGGCGGACACCTCACGCCCGCCGCAGTGTGGCAGCACCCGCAAGCTCACGTTGTAACTCGGGCAATCGGAGCTGGCGATCGCCTGGATGTGGAAACGACCGATGTCGCGCTGGAGCCCGGGGACTTTTTGATTCTTTGTTCCGACGGTTTGACCGACTGCGTTACGGAGGCGGAGATCACCTCATGCGTGGAATCGGTGTCAACGCCTGAGGCCGCCTGTCGGCGGCTGATCGCCGCCGCTCTCGATCGCGGTGCTCCGGACAACGTCTCGGTTGTTGTGGTTCGCATTGACGGAGCTGCAGCGCCTTGAGGCCATTGAATCCGATTGCAGCCGTCGTCATCGGCATGAGCATCATCCTTGCGGCGGCGACTTTTGCTTTCGTCGCCGATCTTCTTCGCAACGCAGAGCCGGATCCGAATGCAGCAAAGATCGACCGACTGACTCAACAGCTTGCCCAGCAGGACGGAGAAATTCAGGCGCTGCGCGCCGAACTGAGCGCACTCAAAAGAGAGCTTTCACAACTGGCGGCCGCCCCCCGCCCTGAACCCGTTCCGCCCACGCAGCCAGCGCCGCCCCCCGACCAACTTCCGACCGAGCAGTCATTCTCGGTGGACCAATTCGGCGGTATGGCGCCGCCACAGGAAACTGAAGACCTGACAGAACCCATGCAGTTGGCAAAGAAACGCTTCAATGACGGCATCGTCCGTCCGAAGCCGGGGGTGCTCCGCGAAATCCTGGGCGAGCCGCGAAGCAGTTATTCCACAGCCTGCCAGCCGGTCACCAATCCGAAATTGGTCAGAACTTTGGCGACGCGCAATTTTGGAAACTTCCGACTAACGATGATCAGGCCTGCACTCGACTCTTTGGGCCAGGTATTAGAGCGCCTGAAAAAGGAGGAGCCGGACATCTATGCTGCGATCGGGACGGCTGGTGCGCTTTGCGCGCGTTATGTGCGCGGTTCTGCCAAGTCCGTATCCTCACACGCCTGGGGGGCAGCCGTCGACCTGACGCTCAAGAGGGACCTCGACAGGATGGGAGATGGCAGCACGCAGTTCGGCCTCGTCGTGCTTGCAGAGTTTTTCAACGACGCCGGCTGGTACTGGGGTGCAGGTTATAGTCGCGAAGATTCCATGCATTTCGAGGTAGGCGAAGCGCTGCTTCGCAAATGGGCCGCAGAGGGCAAGCTGTGAAAGACCATGCCCGATCGCCCGGTCAGGATGGAATGGAAGCGGACGTTCTTCCTGCACTGGCGCATCCACTGCTTGCCCTGGCACAGCGGGCCGAAAGCGAGAAGCGGCCGGACCCAAATGAGTTGGCCGCAACCGCACGCACACTTGTGGCTGCGTTCGAGGTCGAAGCGCGCCGCAAGAACGTTCCGTTGGACTGGCTTCTGGACGCACGCGACGCGCTCGTTACTTTGCTCGATGCCCGTGCCCGCAACAATCCGGCGCTGCCAATACGACGATGGGAGCGGGCGCTGGCGGCCGCGCTTCCAATCAGCCGGAGCGCTGGGTCAAAGCGTCTCGCAGAACGGGCGGCGGAGGCGGCGAGAGGCGGTCCAGCAAGGCGCGATCTCGCCCGTTTCCTCGGTCACTGCAACGAAGCTGTTCAAGCCGCCCATTTGGCGGGTGAGCGGCATAGAACGCGAGCAGATCGCGGCCTGGTTTTTTTTGGGCTCGCGTGCTTCTTCGCAATAATGGCGGCTTGGGCAGCATGGGCCGAATGGCGATTTCGCGAGCAGCTGTTGGCGCAATTGCCCGACGTGGAACGCGTGGTCGAAGCAGGCATCACTGCGACCCCGGCCGCGCGCGCGGCTCAGCTCGATGCCTTCGCCGCGGCGGTCCGCCTTGTTGAGCAGGATGCGTCGAGCTCACCGATCGGCCTTATTCGTTATGTAGAGAGTGTCGATCCCGGTCGAACTGCACGTCGCCGCTACAGCGAAGCGGCGGATGCACTTGTTGCAGGGCCTCTCGCCGAGGCACTTGCAGTTGCGCTTGCCACAGAAGGCGAGGCTAATGCGCTCTACGATTCCCTGCGGGCCTGGTCGATACTGAGGGGTACATCGGACTGGCAGCCGCGTTTTCTGGCCGGCTGGGTCGCCGACCGGGTTCGGACCTTCCCAGAACTCGCTAATCTCGCCCAGCATGTTGCCGCTATGTCCAAGGCTCCGCCCGCCATTCCGTCTCCGGATCCCGAGACGATTGCCCAGGCCCGGCAGTTCGCTTCTGAAGGCTTGGCGAGCGAGCGCGCTTTGCTGGAATTGACCCGAGCCGAGGAAACGGCAGCACTCCCATCATGGTCCCTTGACGAAGTTATCCCTGGTCTTGACGCGCTTTTGATCCACAGTTCAGGTCTGGCGCTCGAACGTGAGATCCCGGGCATATATACGGAGGCTGGATGGAATTATACTCGTTCAGGCGGCGCAAAGCAGGCGATCCAGCGCGCGAGCTCGGAGGCTTCAACGCTTCTAGCGGCTGAGGGCACGACGACAACCGAGGCCGTAATGGATCTCCTTCAAAAACGCACATTGGAGGAATGGTCGCATTACCTCGGTGATCTTCGCGTGCGGCCGTTCTCCGATCAACCCACCGCCGTAGTAATCAGCGGTGCGCTAAGCGCCAGCAGTTCGCCGCTTTCGGCGCTGATCCGAGAGGCCTGGCGCCAGTCCGGGGGCACTGACCGCAACCGAAGCCACGCCAACCAGCTTCGCGTCGCAGCCGCATTGGGACCGGCCATACAGTTTGTCGAACAGGGGCGGATGTCGGAAATCTCCCATCTGTTTGTGTCATTGAACGTGGCTCTCTCCGTTCTCGATGCAGATGCTGAGCTTGGAAAGAAATCCCTCATGGACGCTCAGGAGCGCGCCAACTCGATTGTCGCATTGCAGCAAGCCCCCCTTCTTGTGGTGCAGATAGTCGAGGATGTGATTGCCCAGACGGCTGCTCCACAAGAGCCCGAGGCTCCCGCGGATCCTGTCCCACAAGTGAGACCACAGACACCATGGGGTTCCGAGATCACGACCTCCTGTCAGGCGGCTGTAAGTGGCCGTTACCCCTTCTCAGATGGCCCCGATGCGGATCTTGCCGCAGTGGCACGAATCTTCGCGCCGGACGGCTCTGTCGGGCGCCATTATCGTGCGCAATTGGCGCAATTGATGGACACGTCGACGACCCCGTGGCGCTGGAAGCCGGAAGCGCGTCTTTCTGGCTACACACCCGAAAGCGCTGCCTTTTTCCAAAGGGCGCTTGCCGTTGGTGACGCTCTTTTTGAGCAGGGAACGACGCCCGACGTACCTGTAACGCTGGAGGCCCTCGCTCAAAGAGGAGCAGCAACCATTTCGATCGGCGGTGCTCATGCTCCGGTCGTCACCTCCGGGGACGCGGTCAGGTTGAACTGGCCGGGACCCTCACCCACACGGGGCTTCGAGATTTCCTTCGACAACGGCACTGTGGTCGAGAAAAAGAGCGCACCCGGTCCATGGGGCCTTTTGCGGTTCCTGGACGGGGCACGTTTGCGGCCACGCGACGGCGGCAGACGCTTCCTGGTTGATGTGCGCGGGAAGGGCGCTCGGGTCTATCTTCAGATGTCTTTCGCCAAACCCGCAAATCCGATAGCTGCGCGTGCACTTCTGCGGGGCTTAACCTGTCCGCCCGCTCTCTAAACCTTGAGTCCCCGAAATACTCGGTCCGGCCTGATCGATCATAAGCACGGCATCCACGACTTGGATGATTTTGGGCGGTGCCGCCTGTTTACGGGAGACGAGCCATGGGCGCAGCCGGCATCTTCCGCCTCCGCGGTGTTCTCGTCGGCACAGTCGCATTCCAGACCTATGCCGGATACCTCGGTGTCCGGCTGCCCGGAGCCTCGTTGCAGACCGGAGACGCCGATTTCGCTCAGCATTATTCGGTGTCCTCGACCGTCGAGGACAGCCTGCCGCCTGTCATCGACATTCTGAAGAGCGTTGACGCGACTTTCAGGGCGGTTCCACATCGATCAGACCCGCACAGGATCACACAGTTTGAGAATGCCGCCCGATACCGGGTCGAATTCCTCACACCCAATCGGGGTCCCGATGAGTATGCCGATCATGCCAGCCCGATGCCCGCTTTTGGCGGGGCGTCGGCACAGCCATTGCGTTTTCTCAATTTTCTGATCCATGAGCCCGTCCGAACTGTCATGCTGCATCGCTCGGGTGTTCCGGTGATCGTGCCATCGCCGGAGCGCTATGCAGTGCACAAACTGATCGTCGCCTCCCGCAGGCAGTCGGATGTAAACGGCACCGCGAAACGGGAGAAGGACCTGTATCAGGCCAGCCTTCTGATCGAGGCACTGGAAGCCACCCGCCGACAAGAGGAACTCGCGGAGGTCTTTGCCGAAGCTTGGGGCAGAGGTCAGAGCTGGCGGGCCGCGATCCAGAAGGGCCTTAGCCTGCTTCCGGAAAAAAGAAGGGCAGCGGCCGAGCTAAGTCTTGGAGACGCTCTGTCATCAATCGGAGCGGAACTCGAAGGCTTCACCGACGCCGCCGTCAAATAGCGGATAAGCTCGTTGGCGGGTTTTCGGCCCGTCTTCTCCTTGTATGAATGGCGTCGCTGCGATTGTAGATTCCATGGTCTGCCCATCAAGGCGAGGGATAGGCAGTCGATTTCCCGAAACGCGGCTGTTATCGGCCGGTCTACCGATCGTAAAATACGCCGCAGGTCTCAGGAGGTCGAAAGAGACCTTCGTGCCGAAGCCTCAGGGATTTCTGGACCCGCACAGTCTGCCTTGCGTTACCCCGTCTGTCTGGTGGGCCAGATGGCCGGGAACCGCAATAGGAATTGGACGGTGTTTCACGGATGCAATCAGTTCCCCGATACAGGAACAGCGAATGTGTTCCGGCGTAAATGGCGGCGCAACCCTCGAGCATCATATCCTCCTGCTCCTGAAATCCACAGCCAGGGCGTTGTAGCCTTGATCAGATGGCGGGCGTATAAATTCACTGACACTCCTGTCGTTACACGGCGAAAGGACCGGGGTAAACGGATGACATCCGACGAAGTTGGGCACGAGCCTGTCGAACAATTGCTCGACACTCCAGAACTTGCGACTGCGCTCGAAAGCGAACAGTTCAAGAAGTTCCTCGACCAAGTTCCTATCGCAATTGCGGTGTCCGATCTGAGGGATGGCGAGACGGTGGTCTATGCCAATCCAGAGTTCGAGAAGCTTTCCGGGCTCACCGCCGCTCGCATTGAGCAGGAGAATTGGGAGGGGCTCTCAGGGAGTGCGGTGAAAGCGCCCTCCGATCGGCGGATAGATGAAGCGATCGTCACGCAAACCGATTTCGTAGGAACCTTCCGCCTCGAGCGCGAGACATCAGGTTCAGCGATCGTAGATGTCTATTCAAATGTCATTGAGGACGACGACGACAAGCTCTGCTTCCGACTTGTTGCCCTGGTTGATGTGTCTGCCCATAGCGATGCCGACAAACCGTCGATGGAGGAGCGAATTCGGGAGAAGGATACGCTCCTGCGCGAGCTTCAGCACAGGGTCAAGAACAACCTGCAGATGATTACGGCGCTCATCCGAATGGAGACTCGGAATGCGGTCGAGCCAGACAAGGAGCGTTTCGAACGGCTGGTGGGGCGCGTTGATGCACTGGCGATCCTCTATCGAGCGCTATCTGGTGAGGATCACAAGGACGAGATCGATTTGGGCGTCTATCTGAGTCAGATAGCCTCCGCCGTCATGACCTCTCACGCGGTGGAGGGCATCCGCCTCGACATGAAGGTCGACACCTATCCGGTTTCGATAAATGTCGCCATGCCGACAGGACTGGTTGTGAACGAGCTTCTCACAAACGCGCTGAAGCATGCCTTTAGAGGTCTGGAGGGAGGGACAATCACGCTGCAGAGCATGGTTGACGGCAATGGTTGCCGGGTCGTGGTCGCTGATGACGGTATTGGCCTGCCTGAAGGTGTGACATGGCCCGCACCCGGTAAACTCGGAGCGCTCATCGCGCGGTCGCTGACGGAAAATGCCAAGGCGCAGTTCCATGTCACCTCAAGCGTCGGTGAGGGAACTAAGGTGACTATCATCTTCAAGCGGTCGGCTGCGGTCGCGGGCTAAATCATTCGCCGAGCCCGCTCGGCGCTCCGGCTAGAGTTGCGAGGATGTTCAAGTTTTAAGCCAAGAAAACGGTATTGGCCTGCCTGAAGGTGTGACATGGCCCGCACCCGGTAAACTCGGAGCGCTCATCGCGCGGTCGCTGACGGAAAATGCCAAGGCGCAGTTCCATGTCACCTCAAGCGTCGGTGAGGGAACTAAGGTGACTATCATCTTCAAGCGGTCGGCTGCGGTCGCGGGCTAAATCATTCGCCGAGCCCGCTGGGCGCTCCGGCTAGAGTTGCGAGGATGTTCAAGTTTTGGAGAATCTAATCCAAGTGCAACAATGCCGTGTGAAGGGTAGGGCATCAGCTACTTTCGCGCAAATGTGCCATGAAGACCTCGGCCGGCGTGCG
>NZ_JAGILA010000002.1 GCF_017874595.1 Sinorhizobium kostiense
GCGGGCGGCCGAGGAAAAGCAGCAAAGCCAGGCGGAAGAGCAACAGCGCGCCGAGGAGAAGGCTCGCCGACGCGCCGAGCGGGAGCAGCAGCGGGCAGCCGAGCAGGAAGCTCAACAGGCCGAAGAGCAGCAGAGGGCAACCCGCAAGAAGCGTCAGGCCGAGAAGCAGCGGGCGGCCGAGGAAAAGCAGCAAAGCCAGGCGGAAGAGCAACAGCGCGCCGAGGAGAAGGCTCGCCGACGCGCCGAGCGGGAGCAGCAGCGGGAAGCCGAGCAGGAAGCTCAACAGGCCGAAGAGCAGCAAAGGGCAACCCGCAAGAAGCGTCAGGCCGAGAAGCAGCGGGCGGCCGAGGAAAAGCAGCAACGGCAGGCCGAGGAGCAACAGCGCACCGAGGAGAAGGCTCGTCGACGCGCCGAGCGGGAGCAGCAGCGCGCCGAGCAGGAAGCTCAACAGGCCGAAGAGCAGCAAAACGCAACCCGCAAGAAGCGTCAGGCCGAGAAGCAGCGGGCGGCCGAGGAAAAGCAGCAGGCCGAGGAGCAACAACGCGCCGAGGAGAAGGCTCGTCGCCGCGCGGAACGGGAGCAGCAGCGGGCCGCCGAGCAGGAAGCACAACAGGCCGAAGAGCAGGAAAATGCACTCCGCAAGAAGCGTAAGGCTGAGGAGCAGCGGGCTGCCGAGGAAAAGCAGCAGCGCCGGGTCGAGGAGCAACAGCGCGCCGCTGAAGAGGCCGAAGACCAGGAAAGGGCAGAGCGCAAGGAACGTCAGGCTGAGAAGCAGCGGAGAGCCGAGCAGCAACGCGCTGTAGAGCTGATAGATGAGCGCACGCAAGAAGAGAAGCTGAAGATCGCCGAGGACCCTGCCTCCACCGATGAGACCATTGTGCTTCCTGTAGAGAGAGGCGCGGCTGTGCTCGACAGCGACAAGGATGCAGACAATATCAGCGGCAATCGTGCACGCGAGGCCCGCCGCAAGCAGCGCGAAGAGCTGCGAGCCCGGGCTGAGCAGGTGACGCTTCCGACGGACGATGCTGCGGCGCAGATGGCGATCCCGGCCGTGGTTAGAGAGGCACTGCCGCAGCGAATCGAGGCGTTGCTGAGCGAAGAAGGCGAGCGCGTCGAAGAAGTGCCGGCCTTCGCCGTGCCTGACACGACCAATATCGTAAACAATACGATCATCAACAACACGGTCATCAACAACACCACAGAGAACAACGTCACGGAAGTGACGGTCGTCGAAGAGACGGAAAACCGCGTCATCCTCGAGGCCGGCGATCGCATCTTCGTCCGCGGCGACGACCGGCCGCGGCTGCGGCGCGATGCGCAGGAAACCTTTTATGAGGAACTGCCGCGCGGTCGCTACCGTGAGACCATCGTGCGTCCGGACGGCTACCGGATCGTCACGGTCTACAGCCGCTATGGCGACATCCTGCAGCGGACGCGGATCGACAGCGACGACAATGAATATGTGCTGATCTATGCACCGGAATATGAAGAGCGTCAGCGCCCGGCGATCGTCGACGTCGGTTACGAGCTGCCGCCGATGCGGCTGACGATCCCGGTCGACGAGTACATCGTCGATTATGCCGACGAGCCGGATCGGGACTACTACGAATTCCTGGCCGAGCCGCCGGTCGAGCCGGTCGAGCGGGTCTACACGATCGACGAGGTCCGCCATTCGGCTCGCCTGCGCGACAAGGTCCGCCGCATCGACCTCGACACCATCACCTTCGCGACGGGCAGTGCCGAAGTGTCGATGTCGCAGGCCAAGACCCTGCGCAAGGTGGCGGACGCGATGGCGAAGATCCTGGACAAGGACCCGGGCGAGACCTTCTTCATCGAGGGTCATACGGATGCGGTCGGCTCCGACCGGTCAAACCTCGTGCTTTCCGACGAGCGCGCTGAATCCGTCGCTTCGTTGCTGTCCGAGGTCTACGGCATCCCGCCGGAAAACCTGGTGACCCAGGGTTATGGCGAGCGCTTCCTCAAGATCCGCACGCCGGAGGCGGAGCAGGAGAATCGCCGCGTCACCATCCGCCGCGTGACACCGCTGGTGCGCCCGGTGGCGCAACGGTAAGGCAAGAACGAGAGGATATTCCCGCCGGAGAGCGGCGACGCGACACGCTCACGCCGCTTCAGCCAACCCAAATGGGCGGGCACCTTTCCGCCAGGATCAGAGGCGAGCGCCTCGGCCGCACCTCCGGGTACGACCTCAGGCAGTCGCCCTGCCCTGTCGAAACCTTTTCCGGCTGACCGCCAGCTACACCAATTCCACGTCGACAACGCCCGGAGCGGAGCGAAGGGCAGCGGCGATCTCCGGCGAGATGCGGTATTTGTCGCTGAGCTCGACTTCTATTTCCCGCTGGCCATTGTCCTTGATGACGATAAAGGAGACGACGCCGTCCCCCCTTGCATTGAGATGAGAGGCGATGGAGCGGAGGGGACCGGAATCGCGGACATAGACGCGCAGCGCCTTCTGCATCTGCAGCGATTCCTCTTCCAGCGAACGCAGCGTCCGGATGCGAAGGCCGATGCCCTCCGGCCGTTCCTCGGCATCGACGGTCATCACCAGCGATTTGCCCGGCTCGAGGAGATCGCGGTACTGGTGCAGCATCTCGGAGAAAAGAACCGCCTCGAACTGGCCGGTCGCATCGGAGAACGCGACGATACCCATCTTGTTGCCGGTACGAGTCTTGCGCTCCTGCTTCGATGTGACCGTGCCCGCAAGCCGGCCCGCCGTTGCTCCCTGCTTCACCGCCGCTGAAAAGTCGGCGAAAGTCTGCACCCGCATTTTCTGTAGCAGATTGCTGTAGGTATCGAGCGGATGGGCGGAGAGATAGAAGCCCAGCACCTGGAACTCGCGATGCAATTTTTCCGAGGCGAGCCAGGGTGTATAGGACGGGAGCACGATCTTCTCGGGACCCGTGGCTGCGCCGGCGCCGAACATGTCGCTCTGGCCGCTGACCTTATTCTCCTGGGCACGCTGCGCGAAGCCGAGAACACGATCGAGGCCTCCGACGAGCTCCGCGCGGTCATATCCGAAACATTCGAATGCCCCGGCGGCGATCAGGCTTTCGAAAACGCGCCGGTTCAAAAGCTTCGGGTCGATCCTGAGGCAGAAGTCTTCGAGGCTTGCAAAGGGCCGATCGCCGCGAACCTCGACGATGTGATCGACGGCCGCTTCACCCACGCCCTTGATCGCCGCGAGCGAGTAATAAATGCGGTTGTCACCGGTCTCGAAATGTCGGAACGACGTCTGCACGGAGGGCGCGATCACCTCGATACCGAGACGCTTGGCGTCCTGGCGAAAGTCGTTGACCTTATCCGTGTTCGACATGTCGAGCGTCATCGACGCCGCCAGGAACTCGACCGGATAATGCGCCTTCATATAGGCGGTCTGGTAGGAGACGATCGCGTAGGCTGCCGCGTGCGATTTGTTGAAGCCGTAATTGGCGAATTTCGCGAGAAGATCGAAGATCAGGTCGGCCTGCGGTTTCGAGACGCCGTTCTGGATGGCGCCGTCGACGAAGCGGGCGCGCTGCTTGTCCATCTCCTCCTTGATCTTCTTGCCCATTGCACGGCGCAGGAGATCGGCTTCGCCGAGCGAATAGCCGGAGAGCACCTGGGCGATCTGCATCACCTGCTCCTGGTAGACGATCACGCCCTGCGTTTCCTTCAGCAGGTAGTCGATCTTCGGGTGGATCGACTCGATCTCCTCCTCGCCATGCTTCCGGGCGTTGTAGACCGGGATATTTTCCATCGGGCCCGGACGGTAGAGCGCCACCAGCGCAATGATATCCTCGATACAGTCCGGACGCATGCCGATCAGCGCCTTGCGCATGCCGGCACTTTCCACCTGGAAGACGCCAACCGTCTCACCGCGGGAGAGCATCTCATAGGTTTTCTGATCATCAAGCGGGATGCTTGCGAGGTCGATCTCGATGCCGCGCTTGGCGACGAAGTCCACCGCAGTCTTGAGCACCGTCAGCGTCTTCAGGCCAAGGAAGTCGAATTTGACCAGACCGGCCTGCTCCACCCATTTCATGTTGAACTGGGTGACCGGCATGTCGGAGCGCGGATCGCGGTACATGGGCACAAGCTGCGACAGCGGCCGGTCGCCGATGACGATCCCGGCCGCGTGAGTCGAGGCATGGCGATAAAGCCCCTCGATCTTCTGTGCGATGTCGAGCAGGCGCGCGACGACGGGCTCCTTTTCCGCCTCCTCCTGCAGGCGCGGCTCCTCCTCGATCGCCTTCGAAAGCGGCGTCGGATTGGCCGGATTGTTCGGCACCAGCTTGCAGATCTTGTCGACCTGCCCGTAGGGCATTTCCAGCACACGGCCGACGTCGCGAAGCGCCGCGCGCGCCTGCAGCGAACCGAAGGTGATGATCTGCGCCACCTGCTCGCGCCCGTATTTCTGCTGCACGTAGCGGATGACCTCTTCGCGCCGGTCCTGGCAGAAGTCGATGTCGAAGTCGGGCATCGACACGCGCTCGGGATTGAGGAAGCGCTCGAACAGCAGCGAGAATCGCATCGGATCGACGTCGGTGATCGTCAGCGCGTAGGCGACGAGCGATCCGGCGCCCGAGCCGCGGCCGGGGCCGACCGGAATGTCATTCTGCTTGGCCCATTTGATGAAGTCGGACACGATCAGGAAGTAGCCCGGGAACTTCATCCGTTCGATCACGCCCAGTTCGAAGGCGAGCCGCTCGCGGTAGTCCTCTTCCTTGAAGCCGGGCGCCATCCCGAGCCTGGCGAGACGCGCCTCGAGTCCCTCCTCGGCCTGGCGGCGAAGTTCTGCCGCTTCCGCCCGTTCCGCCTCGTTGGGATCGTCCGAGGCGCCGGTGAAGCGCGGCAGGATCGGCGAGCGGGTCTTCAGCATGAAGGAGCAGCGCCGCGCTATCTCCACCGTATTTTCCAGCGCCTCCGGCAGATCGGCAAAAAGTGCCGCCATTTCCTTGCGGCTCTTCAGGTAGTGGTCGGGCGTCAGCCGGAAACGGCTGTCATCGGAGACCACCGCGTTGTGCGCGACCGCCATCAGCGCATCATGGGCATCATAGTCGGCCGGCGACGGAAAGAAGGCTTCGTTAGTGGCGACGAGCGGCGCATCATAACGATAGGCGAGTTCGATCAACCGGTTTTCGTGACGCTTGTCGTAGCCGCCATGCCGCTGCAGCTCGACATAGAGCCGGTGCCCGAACAGCTCGATCAGGGTTTTCAAGCGCGCCTCGGCGAGAGCCGCGGAGCCGGCCTTGAGCGCTGCATCGACCGGCCCACCGCCGGCACCGGTCAGGGCGATCAAACCATCGGTTCCGCGTTCGGCAAGCCAGGAGCGCGTTATCCGGGCCGCCTGAGGCCCCTCGCCTTCCAGGTACGCGCGGCTGACAAGATCGACCAGTCGGGTGTACCCTTCGTCCGTGGCCGCAATGAGCACGATCGAGGGCAGCTTGGCGAATTGCTGGGCGTGCCCGCGCCGATCGCCATGCTCGTCCTCCATGTCGATCGAGAGCTGACAGCCAATGATCGGCTGCAACCCTTCGTCCGCGGCCTTTTGCGAGAATTCGAGCGCTGCGAACAGATTGTTGCTGTCGGCAATACCGATCGCCGGCTGGTCGTCGGCAACCGCCTTGCCGATGATCTTCTTCAGCGGGAGGGCACCCTCGAGCAGCGAGTAGGCCGAGTGCACGCGCAGATGCACGAATTGCGGATCCTCGGCACCCGCCACCCCCTGCCCAACGCCTTCTTCAACTGCCATCGCCGCACTCCGATTCTAAAGACGGTGCGAGCATATCCCGTTTCCCGTCCCGACTGTCCAGTGTTGCAGCCGGGACCGGATGAATTTCGGGCAATCAGCATCGGTCACAGGCAAGCCGTTGGGTCACATGCCGAGCGCGATCACCGAGATACCCGCGAGGAAGAGCGTCATCGATGTGAAGGCAGCAAGATCACGAACGAAATCAGTCATAACATGGCTCCTTTCCGCTATGTTCCCAGTTTGTTCTGTTTATGTTCGATAGTCAAGCACGAGCGAATGAAACGCCCGCTATTCATCGCGCATGGTTAACGCAACCAGACGGCGTGAAGGATCCTTGGTCGGGGCCAGCCGGCGCGACCCGCAATGGCGGAAAAATTGATACGCATTTCGGCGGGTTCGACTTCACCGCACAGGAGAACGTCTGGCCAATGGCGAGCCGCGCTGGTCCATCAACTATTCGGCCGAATTGCCCGTCCGCATCGATGCGCGAGAGGGGCACCGTCACTCAGAGCAGGGCTCGAGGCGGCTATCGCAATTCGACGATTTTACCGTCCTCAATGGAGACGCGGCGATCCATGAGCGCGGCGAGTTCGTGATTATGTGTGGCGATCAGCGCCGCAAGCCCGGATTGGCGGGCAAGTGCTTCCAGCGCCTCGAAAACGTAGCCGGCGGTTTCCGGATCGAGGTTGCCGGTCGGCTCGTCGGCGAGCAGGATGAGCGGCGCATTGGCGACCGCTCGCGCAATCGCGACTCGCTGCTGCTCGCCGCCGGATAGTTCGGCAGGGCGATGCGAGGCTCGGTGGCCGATGCGCATATAGTCGAGAAGGGCTGTCGCGCGCTCCGCCGCCTCCGCCTTTGGCAGACCGGCGATCAGTTGCGGCATCATGATGTTCTCGAGTGCGGAGAATTCCGGCAGGAGATGGTGGAACTGGTAGACAAACCCGATCTCATTGCGCCGGATCGCCGTGCGGCGGTCGTCGCTGAGGCCGTTGCAGGCAACGCCGTTCACGGACACGTCGCCCCCGTCCGGATGTTCGAGGAGCCCCGCAATGTGGAGGAGCGTCGACTTTCCGGTCCCGGACGGCGCCACCAGCGCAACCGTCTCGCCGCTGCGCAAGGTCAGGTCAGCGCCCTTGAGAATCGGCAGGAACGTGTCGCCTTCGCCATAGTGTCGTTCGACGGCGGAGAGCTGCAGTGCCACGCGCGCATTCATCTATTCTTGTCCTTGTTATTCGTACCGCAGGGCCTGCACCGGATCGAGGCGAGAGGCGCGCCAGGCCGGAAAGATCGTCGCCAGGAAGGATAGCGCCAGCGCCATGACAATGACGGCGATGGTTTCATCGGCGTTCATGTCGGCCGGAAGCTGGCTCAGGAAATAAAGCTCCGGATCGAACAGCGTCGCGCCGGAAAGCCAGGAGAAGAACTGACGGATCGATTCGACGTTGAGGCAGACGAGCACGCCAAGGACAACCCCGGCGATCGTCCCGGCCACGCCGATTGCGGCACCCGTCATGAAGAAAATCCGCATCACCGCACCGGAGGTCGCGCCCATCGTGCGCAGGATGGCGATGTCGCTGCCCTTGTCCTTGACCAGCATGATCAGGCCCGAAACGATGTTGAGCGCTGCGACCAGCACGATCAGCGTCAGGATCATGAACATCACATTGCGCTCGACCGCGAGCGCGGAGAAGAAGGTCTTGTTGCGATCCCGCCAGTCGGTGATGAAAATTTGCCGGCCGGCGGCCTCCTCGAGCGGCTGGCGCAAGGAGTCGACCGAGTCCGGATCGTCGACGAAAAGCTCGATCGACTGGACCAGCCCTTCCGCATTGAAATAAAGCTGCGCCTCCTCAAGCGGCATGAAGATGATCGTCGCATCGTATTCCGACATGCCGATCTCGAAGATCGCCGAAACCGTGTAGGCCTTGACGCGCGGATTCATGCCAAGCGGCGTCACATCGCCGTTCGGTGAGGTCAGCGTGATTGTGCCACCGACACGGATGCCCAGCTGTTCGGCCATTCGCGATCCGATCGCGACTCCGGTCCCGGATGCAAAGCCCACGAGGTCGCCGGATTCGATGTGGTCCGAGATCGACTTCATCTTCATGAGATCGTCAGGCCGCACACCGCGAACCAGCGCGCCCGTGGAAGCGTCGCCGACGCCCTGGGCAAGCACCTGCCCTTCGACAGTCGGGATCGCCAATCTCACGCCCGGGACCGTCGAGAACTTGGCGGCGAGATCCGCATAATCGGTGAGCGGACCATCGAGGGGCTGGACGATGACGTGACCATTTATCCCGAGGATGCGGGAGATGAGCTCGGTGCGGAAGCCGTTCATCACCGCCATGACGATGATCAGCGTCGCAACGCCAAGCATGATGCCGATGAAGGAAAAACCGGCGATGACGGAGATGAATGCCTCCTTCCGCCGCGAGCGGAGGTAGCGCCAAGCCACCATGCGCTCAAAGGCGGAGAAGGGACGGCTGGAAGCCATGGCCGATGGAGCGGCTGTCTTCAGTTGTTCTTCCGTCGCCGCGGTCATGGTTGGTCCCTTCGCCTCTTATTTTGTCGCAACCAGCTTGTTGATCGCGGCTTCGACAGTCATCGTCTCGCGCGCCCCGGTTTTGCGGTCCTTGACCTCGACCTCACCATTGGCGATCGAACGCGGCCCGACGATGATCTGAACCGGAACGCCGATGAGATCGGCGGTCGCGAATTTCGCCCCGGCACGGTCATCGGTGTCGTCCAGAAGCACGTCGAACCCGGCCTTGCCAAGGTCGGAGTAGAGCGTCCCGCAGGCAGCGTCACAAGCATCATCGCCCGTTTTCATGTTGATGACGACGACGTCGAACGGTGCGATCGACTTCGGCCAAATGATGCCGTTCTCGTCATGGGAGGCTTCGATGATCGCCGGCACCAGACGAGTCGGGCCGATGCCGTAGGAGCCCATATGCACCGTGTGCTCCTTTCCGTCGGGGCCGAGCACCTTGGCGCCCATGGCTTCCGAGTACTTCGTGCCGAAATAGAAGATGTGGCCGACTTCGATGCCGCGCGCCGACAGACGCTCGCCCTCCGCAATAGCATCGAACGCCGCCTCGTCATGCATTTCGGACGTCGCGGCATAGCGTGAAGTCCATTTCTCGAAGATCGCCTGCAGCCCGGCGACATCCTCGAAATCGGTTTCCTCGCCGGGAATATCAAAGCCCAGGAAATCCTTGTGGCAGAAGACTTCCGACTCGCCTGTATCCGCGAGGATGATGAATTCGTGGCTCAGGTTGCCGCCGATCGGTCCGGTGTCGGCGCGCATCGGGATGGCGCGCAGGCCCATGCGATCGAAGGTGCGCAGGTAGGCTGCGAACATCCTGTTATAGGCGTGCTCCGCCCCCGCACGGTCGAGGTCGAAAGAGTAGGCATCCTTCATCAGGAATTCGCGCGAGCGCATGGTGCCGAAACGCGGGCGGATCTCGTCGCGGAACTTCAGCTGAATGTGATAGAGATTGAGCGGCAGATTGCGGTACGATTTAACGTAGGAGCGGAAGATGTCCGTGATCATCTCCTCGTTCGTCGGGCCATAGAGCATCGGTCGGTCCTGCCGGTCCTTGATGCGCAGCATTTCCTTGCCATAGGCATCGTAACGGCCACTTTCCTGCCAGAGGTCCGCGGATTGCAGCGTCGGCATCAACAGTTCGATTGCGCCTGACCGGTTCTGCTCCTCGCGGATGATCGCATTGACCTTGTCCAGCACCCGCTTGCCGAGCGGCAGCCACGTATAGATGCCGGCCGACTGCTGGCGGATCATGCCCGTCCTCAGCATCAGGCGATGGGAAACGATTTCCGCTTCCTTCGGATTTTCCTTCAAAATGGGCATGAAAAAGCGGGAGAGGCGCATGACGGGTTCCAGAACTGCTGAATCTCGCACTATCGGTGGATTCGGGCGAAATGACGTTGTGCTTCAGCCCCTCCAATGCCCCGGAAAAGGGGCCTAGGCGGGCATTTGCCTTTGTTTCGGGCTCTTGATTTTCCGCCGGGCCGACGGAAGGCCTTCAAGATCGCCGTTCATAGCCGCTTCGCGCGCGGAAGAAAACCCTGCCGCAACCGTATAAACAGGCACCGCGACGGGTCTGTCGCCTACCAAATCGAGAGAGATTGCAGTCAGCCGCCGTTCTCCGTTCCTGCGCCGGGCACAGGAACAAGCTTCGAGGTAAGCCATGCCGGACCTATTACCGAGCGGAACCGGCTTTACCCTGCGTCAGAAGAGCACGGTAGTAACAGGACCTGCATGGTTGCTGTCAACCGGAAAATTTTGCCTGACTGTAGCAAAAATGCAAAAAAATCGGGTGACAGAGCCTAATGTTTGGGCTAATTTCGCCCCACAAAAGAGGCAGGAAGGCTAAATTCCTGCCAAATTTCGCGGTCAAGTCTTGGGAGGATAAGATCTTAGGCGCGCTCGCTCGCTGCCGCCGGAAACGGATGAAAGATCACGCGAAACTTTAAAAACAAGGCTTTGGCCTTGTTTTTTTTTGCTCTTGTTCCGGCGCAGACCACGAAGCACCTGCGAGAAGATGGCAATTCGTCGGCTGTCAAGGGGCCCAATACTTCTTAAAGTTGCATCAGGTCGCAGCCTCACGACTTTCCCGTACGCCACGGGCGCGTGAAGCCGGTGGGCCGTAATCCCTGGTCCGCTTGTTGCGTTTTGCCAAGTCCGCCAAAATAGGCCGCCAACCGCCTCAGGCGTCCGGACCGATGAAGCCGAACAGCGTGTCCAGGTCATAGCCGAGCTTGACCGACAGAACATACCAGCCGAGGTGAATGAGAGCGGCGATGACCGTCGTCAGCAACACGGTTCGCAGGCCACGGAATCGCGCCGGTGCACTCTCGACAGTACCGAGTACGACATCGTTTTCTTCAGCCTGCGTCCTCACGCCGAAGGGCAGTACCGCAAAGAGCGTAAGCCACCAGATAATGAAATAGACGGCAAAGGTCGAGAAAGCGGACATCCATCAGTCCTGAAAGGAAACGCTGCAAAGGCTCGCCGCCTTATAGCCCCGTTGTGGTGAAGGACGCAAATGTTAGAGCTGCGCTTGCTTGATACCAACGGTCGCAGGTCTTGGCTGCAGCGTTCGTGCAGCGCGCCTTTTCGCGTGGCGGGAAAGTCCGACTTTGATCGCGACCAGCACGGGGGCGGCGATTACAAAGAGCAATGCGACCGCATTGAACGCCGTGTCGAAGGCGATCACCGTGGACTGACTTGCCACGGCCCGGCCGAGAAGGCTCGCCGCGGCCCGGCCAGCGGCCGCTGCATCCATTCCCTTCGCCGTCAGCATTGCAGCCATGGTCGTCAGCCGCTCGATCACCGCGGCCCGCCCTGCGGTGAGGTTAGCGCCGAGGACCGCGACATTGGCGGCGACGTTGTGGTCGATCAGCGTCTGCAGCGCTGCTACTCCCAAGAGACCGCCGAGCTGGCGACCGGTATTGAAGAGGCCGATTCCAGAGGCAAGATTTCGGCTGTCGAGCTTGCCGAAAGCGATCAGGGTAATCGACAGGAACAGGAAGCCGAGGCCGAAGCCGCGCAACAGGATTGCTGCCATCATGTCGTCCGCGCCGCTCTCGCTGGTCGAGCCGGACAGCATCCACATCGCAAGCATGATCATCAGGATGCCAAAGGGTACCGTGGCGAACGGAGGAACGTGGCGGACCTGAATGAGAAAGGCCGCGATGAGGAGCGCGCCGATGAACAGCGCGCCGCTCGGCAGCAGGAGCAGGCCGGCATCGAGAGGCGTGAAGGCTAGGACGGACACGGCAAACGCAGGAATGAGGAAAGCGCTCCCGAACAATGCGGCGCCGGCGACAAAACTGACGATGAAGGCGAAGGAAAAATCCTCCGACTTGAACAGGCTGAAGTCGAGCAGACCCCTTCCCTTGGCCAGCACTTGCTGGCCGAGAAATACCAGCAGAGTGGCGGCACCGATCACGGTCAGCCACAGGATGCGCGCTTCCTCGAACCAGTCCCATCGGCTCCCCTGGCTGAAGACATAGGTGAGGCAGAACAATGCGACGGAGATCAGGCAGAAGCCGAGCCAATCAAAGGCACCGTGTGCGGTCTTGGCGGGCACCGCTACGTCCGCGAAGAGCAGGAGTCCGGCAGCCGTCAAGGCCACCGGAACAACGCTGAAGAAGATCCACGTCCAGGACTGGCTATCGAGCAACCACCCCTGAAGGGCCGGCGCAATCGTTGCCGGGGCGACCACGGACCCCATCGCGAACAGGGCTTGCAGGATCGGTTGGCGGGATCGAGGATAGGCGAGAAAAATGATCGCCTGGCCGCCCACAAGCATAATGCCCCCGGAGAAGCCCTGAATCGTTCGAAGCGCGACCAGCAGGTCCAACTGAGTCGTTATCGCGGCAATGCCGCACGCCAGCCCCATGGCAAGCGTAGAGCCGATGATCAGGCTCAGCGGATGGATACGATTCATCAGCGAAGATGCGGTCATGAAGCCGATGAGCTTGAGCGCGGTGTATCCTATATCCAGCCCGGCGAACTCGTCCGGCGTTGCGTATGTGTCGCCGGTGATGTCGCCGCGTCCGAGCGACAGGACGGTGCTGGCGATCGCCTCGGTCAGCGTGGCAAGCACGATGCCCGCGACAAGTAGGGCTCCGGTCGTCGATGTCGCGAGGCTCGGCGTGGCGGTGCGGACGGTCATCATGAGCCACTCCCCAGATCGACCCTGACGCGCGCGGAGAGGCCGGGCACGAGGCGTCCGGGCAAAGGATTGCTGGCAAAGCGGATCTTGACCGGAACGCGCTGGACGACGCGAACGAAATTTCCCGTCGCATTGTCGGTCGGCAGCAAGCTGAAAGCAGATCCGCTGCCGGGCGCAATACTGTCAACCACGCCTGCAAGCGCCTCGTTCGGGTAGCCGTCGACGGTGATTTGAACGCGCTGACCCGGCCGGATGTGTTCGAGCTGGGTTTCCTTGAAATTCGCGACGATCCAGACATTATTGACGGGAACGATATCGAGCAGGGAGGCGCCAGGTACAACCAACCGGCCGATGCGGACCTGGCGGTTGCCGATAACCCCATCGACGGGCGCGCGTACCACGGTACTGTCGAGATCGATCTCAGCGAGAGCGCGCGCGGCCTCTGCCTGCGCCAAGGCGGCCACGGCCGCTTGGCGCTCTGCAGCAAGAACGGCAATACGTTGCTGCTGCCCCTCCAGCGTTGCAGAAGCTGCCGATAGGCTCGCCTCGGCTCTCGACCGTGCCGCATCGCTTTCGTCGACAATGGCCTGGCTGATAGTGTTGCTGCGGATAAGTTCGCGCCTGCGGTCGTAGGCCTTGGTCGCCAGATTGAGCTCGGCCACCGCCGAACGTCTCTGCGCCTCGGCCTGCCGGATGAGGGCATGCTGAAGGTCTGTCTCCGCGTCGACATTGGTGAGGCGAGCCTGGGCTGCTTCGACATTGGCCACCGAGTGCGCAAGCCGTGCCCGGTAGTCCCGGTCGTCGATCCGGAACAGGACGTCACCCGCTCGGACGGCTTGGTTGTCCCGAACCGCCACGGCCGTGACGTAGCCCGCAACTTTCGGAGCGAGCGAGGTCACGTCCCCGCGGACATAGGCGTTGTCGGTCGACGCTTCGCCGCCCGACCTAGCCCAGGCCCATCCACCGGCCACGACGACCACCGCGCCGAGGCACAGAGCCAAGCCGACCATCTTTCTCTTTCTCGGTTGCGCCACGACGACGTCGGCCACGGAATCTCCGCGAGTGACGATGGCGACCTTGTCCGCGAGCGAATCCATTTTCTCAATTCCTCTTGAATGCCGATGGTTGGGAAGCAGCCCTGGAGGCGGTGGCCTCCCAGGGCTGCGGGCCGAAGCGCGTTCGTTCATTGCCCGACGGGCGTGACAAGTTCCTTTTCGTCGGTGTCGACGACGAACACCGCCAGCAACCGGGCAGGCTCCGTGTCGCTGGCATTCGCGCTTACTTCGTGATGGGAACCTGGCTCTTCGTAGAAGTTTTCGCCGGCCTTGTAGACCTTTTCCGGCGAGCCGTTGACGCTGCTTCGGATCGCGCCCTCGAGTACCGTCGCATAGATGAAGGCGGACTTCGGGTGCGTGTGGGCGGGCGAGCCGCCGCCCGGCCCGTATTCGACGAGAACGCCCTTCATGCTCTTGCCGGGGACGTTGGGAAGCGCATGGTCGAAGACGACCGTCACCTTACCCGCGGGCCGGTCGCCGGCCGAAGCTGTGGTGATCGAGAGCGCTGCGAAGGCAGCGGCCGTGAGAAATCGTGTAAACATCGTAAGTCTCCTTCGAGAGTATTTGTCGTGAAGGCGAGGCCCGGTGCCGGGCCGATGCTTTCTGATCTTGCCCTCAGGCTTAGCGCGCTTGCTGTCCGAGCCAGTCCTCGAAGCGGATCGCGCCGATGCGTGCGTTGCCGCTGGGGGTCAGCGATTGATCGTCGAGAGAGGAGCCAAAGTAGCGTGCGTGGACATCCGGCACGACCTTGCGCGTGTCCTGCATTGCGCGCAGGTAGCGCCTGACCACTTCATCGAGCGGGATCGCCTCAGGGCCGGCGACTTCGACGGTGCCGTTGACCGGAGGCGCGACCGCGACGTTTGCGAGCGCAGCCGCCACGTCGTCAGAGGCGATCGGCTGGAACAGCGCCGGCGATACGCGAATCTCGTCGCCGACCGCCCCCGCCTGCGCAATGCCGCCGACGAACTCGAAGAACTGCGTGGCGCGCAGGATGGTGTAGGGAATGCCGGATGCCTTGATCAGCTCTTCCTGGGCGACCTTCGCCCGGAAATAGCCGTTGTCGGGAAGCCGTTCGCTACCGACGATGGACAAGGCAACGTGATGGCGGACGCCGGCGGCAGTTTCGGCAGCCAGCAGGTTTCGGCCGGACGTTTCGAAGAACTCGAGAACGGCCTTGTCTTCCCAAACCGGCGCGTTCGCCACGTCGACTACGATCTGAGCCCCGTCCAACGCATGGGCCAACCCCTCGCGGGTAATGGTATTCACGCCCGTATTGGGGGCGGCTGCGAGCACGTCGTGGCCGCGCTCGCGGAGGCTTCTCACAAGCTTCGATCCGATGAGGCCGGTGCCTCCGATGACGACGATCTTCATTGCTCTCTCCTCTTTTGTCGACCGCAACCATTGCCGTCGATGTGGATGGAGAGTGCCTGCTCGCTTGCTGCAAGTCCTTGTGGGAGGCTTCAATGGTCCTTTAGGAATGCTTGGATATCTGTCCAAAAGACAGTTGCCGACCGCTGCCCTTGCGGCGGACGGACGAGCGAGCTACGCGATATCGTGCTATCAATTTCAGACCAGACGCGCCCAGCTCTGCTGCGGGCGCTCGGCCGGGGGGATGCCGACCTTGCAATTCATGTTTGGAGACTACGTGCTCGACCAGGAGCGCCGGGAACTGACCCTTAGCGGGCAGGTCGTCGCCGTTGGGCCGCAGGTCTTCGACCTGTTGCTGCATCTCGTCAGGAACCGCGATCGCGTCGTCAGCAAGGACGACCTCCTGGAGGCGGTGTGGAGCGGCCGCATCGTCTCCGAGTCGACCATCACCAGCCACATCAACGCGGTTCGCAAGGCGATCGGCGACAGCGGCGAGGAGCAGCGCCTCGTCCGGACGGTGGCGCGCAAGGGTTTCCGCTTCGTTGGTGAGATCAGGCCCCCTGGGAGCGAGGGCGCGCGACAGCCCGGCGGGTCGAGCGACATCGAATACACCGTCAGCGAATCGAGGGAGCCGCCGTCCGCGCTCGTCCTCCCGGAAAAACCGTCCATCACCGTCTTGCCCTTCCAGAATCTCAGCGGCGATCCGGATCAGGATTATTTCGCCGATGGCGTGGTGGAGGATATCATCGCTGCCCTGTCGCGCATTCGCTGGCTGTTCGTCATCGCGCGCAATTCGAGCTTTACCTACAAGGGCCGGTCGGTGGATATGAAGGACGTGGGCCGCGAGCTTGGCGTGCGCTACGTGCTCGAAGGCAGCCTGCGCAAGTCGGGGAACAAGGTGCGCCTCACCGGACAGTTGATCGACGCCATCACCGGGGCGCATCTCTGGGCGGAGCGCTTCGAAGGCACGCTCGACGATATCTTCGAACTGCAGGACCAGATGGCCGAAAGCGTCGTCGGCGCGATCTCGCCGCAGCTCGAGCGCGCCGAGATCGAGCGCGCCAAGCGCAAGCCGACGGGAAGCCTGGACGCCTACGACTACTATCTCCGCGGCGTGGCCAAGCTGCACAACGGAACCCGCGAATCAATCGAGGCGGCTCTGTCCCTGTTCTACAGGGCGATCGAACTCGACCCCGAATTTGCGTCAGCCTATGCCGCGGCGGCCTGGTGTCATTTCTGGCGCAAGCTAAACGGCTGGATGACCGATCGGCCGAACGAGATCGACGAGGGCGTACGGCTGGCGCGGCTGGCAGTGGAACTCGGCCGGGACGATGCGGTCGCCCTGACGAGGGGTGGGCATGCGTTCGCCCATCTGGCCGGCGACCTCGACGGCGGCATCGCCTTGCTCGACAGGGCCGTGCTCCTCAATCCGAACCTCGCCATTGCCTGGTTCCTTGGCGGCGCCCTGCGCGCGCTCCGTGGCGAGACGGACGCAGCAATCGAGCACCTGGCGCACGCCGTTCGCCTGAGCCCGCTGGATCCGGAAATGTTCCGGATGCAGGTCGGGATGGCGCTGGCACATTTCTTCGCCGGGCGCTTCGATTCCGCCTCCGCCTGGGCGGAAAGGGCGCTGGGAAACCTGCCTAGCCTGCTGGTCGCGGTCGCCCTGGTCGCGGCGAGCCATGCGCTTGCCGGTCGCATCGATGAAGCGCGGCAGGCGATGGAGCGCCTGCGCACGCTCGATCCATCCCTGCGCGCCTCCAATCTCAAGGATTGGCTGCCGATCCATCGCCCCGAAGATCTCGCGCGGTTCGCAGATGGGCTGCGCCTGGCCGGGCTGCCCGAGTGATACCGACGGCGGTAAAGCTCGTGAGCAATCGACGGCCTTCGGATCACACCTCTTCCAGTTCGATCAGTGTGCCTTGGAAATCCTTGGGATGCAGGAAGAGCACCGGCTTGCCATGGGCGCCGATCTTCGGATTGCCGTCGCCGAGCACGCGAGCGCCGGCCTGCCGCAATCGATCGCGCGCCGCGATGATATCCTCCACCTCGTAGCAGATGTGATGCATGGCGCCAGCCGGGTTCTTCTCCAGGAACGCGGCGATCGGCGATGCGTCGCCGAGCGGCTCGAGAAGTTCCACCTTGGTGTTGGGCAGCGTTACGAAGACGACGGTTACGCCGTGCTCCGGCAGTGCCTGCGGCTCCGTAACCGAAGCGCCCAGCGTCGAGCGATAGCTTGCCGCCGCGGCCGCCAGATCCGGCACGGCGATCGCCACGTGGTTTAATCTTCCCAACATCGAACGCCCTCCTCCAACAGAGCGGCCCTGCCAATCAGATCTTGGTGACGAAGACCGTCACGATCGGTTTCTTGCCCCAGACCTGGTTGGCCGTGCTGCGCACCGCGCGCCGGACCGCCTCTTGCAGCATCGCCAGATCCTTGCGCTTGGCCCGCGGGATGCTTTCCACCGCACCGAGCACCGCATCATAGAGCGTATCGTTCATCTCCTCGCCCTCATCGTCGAACTCGGGCAGTCCGATCGGCACGACGATCGGATCACTCAGGAAATCGTAGCGATTGTCGAGCACGACGTTGACCGACACGTGGCCCGCAAAGGAAAGCTTGCGCCGCTCGCCGATCCCCATCTCATCGAAATCGCCGATCAGCATTCCGTCCTTGAAGATCCGGCCGTGCGGCGCCTCGTCGATGACTTCCGCGGGCCCGGGCGCCAGGCGCAGCATTTCGCCATTGCGCAGACGCGGAACATTCGGAATGCCCGAATGCAGCGCAAGCTCGGCATGCGCCGTCAGGTGCGCCGCCTCCCCGTGCACCGGAACGACGATCTGCGGCTTCAGCCACTGGTACATCTGTTGCAATTCATTGCGCCGCGGATGACCGGAGACATGCACCAACGCCTCGCTGTCGGTGATGATATGGATGCCTTGCTCGATCAGGCCGTTCTTGATGTCGTTGATCGCCTTTTCGTTCCCCGGAATCGTCCGCGACGAGAAGACGATCGTGTCGCCCGCCGAGAACGCTACGTTGCGCATCTCGTCGCGTGCGATCTTGGCAAGTGCAGCGCGTGGCTCTCCCTGGCTGCCCGTCAGGACGACGACCACCTTGTCGCGCGGGATATAGCCAAACTCATCCTCGGCGAGGAAAGGCTTCAGCCCGTCCATGAGGCCGATATCCCTGGCAACATCGACGACACGCTTCATCGAACTGCCCAGCAGCAGCACTTCCCGGCCTGCGGCTTCAGCCGCTTCCGCGACCGACCGAATGCGGCCGACATTGGACGAGAAGGTGGTGATGCCGACGCGCCCCTCGGCATTGGCGATGATCTTCGCCAGGCTTTCGGAGACCTGCCGCTCCGACGGCGAAACGCCGTCGCGCAAGGCATTCGTCGAATCGCAGATGAGCGCCAGCACGCCCTCCTCCCCCAGTTGGAGAAAGCGCGCCTCGTCGGTCAGCGGCCCGAGCGAAGGTTCGAGATCGATCTTCCAGTCGCCCGTGTGGACGACAGTGCCGAGCGGCGAGCGGATGATAAGCGACATCGGCTCGGGAATCGAATGGTTGACGCCGACGGCCTCGATGCTGAAGGGACCGACATTGATTTGATCGCCTGCCTTGAAGATCGTCACCGGAATTTCGCCGCGCGCCTTTTCGTAATCGCGCTTCGCCTCGAGCATTCCGGCCGTGAAGGGTGAGGCATAGACCGGTACGTTCAGCCCCGGCCATAGATCGTTGAGGGCTCCGTAATGGTCCTCATGCGCATGCGTGATGATGATCGCCTTGAGATTGCGGCGCTCCTCTGCGAGAAAGGAGATGTCCGGCAGAACCAGTTCGACGCCTGGCAGGTCCGGACCGGCGAAGGTAACGCCGCAATCGACCATGATCCATTGGCGGTTGCCCGGCCTGCCGTAACCATAAAGGGCGAGATTCATGCCGATCTCGCCGACGCCGCCGAGCGGCAAGAAAACCAGTTCTTCTTCCTGCGCCATTTTATCGATGCGCCTCTGTTCCTCGTTCATCCGAAAAATACGTCGCCGGCCGCGATCGCCTGCGACGCGCCGGTGCCCGTGTCGAGCAGCAACCGGCCCTCCTTGTCGATCCCGGCGAAACGCCCGGAAAGCGACCGGTCCGGCAGATTGACGGTGATGGGCTCGCCGATGCCTTTTGCTGCCGCCCGCCATTGGTCGATAATGGAAGCGATGCCCGCCCCCTGATCCCAGACAGACAGGGTTTCGGCCATCTCTGCGAAGAGATGTGCAAAGAGTTCCACCGGCGAAACCGTCGACCCCTGGCGTCGAAGCGACGTGACCGGATAAAGCGCCTCCTCAGGCACTGCCGCAACATTCACTCCGCAGCCGACTACCAAGGCGTGGCGGCCATCCGGCAACGCCTCGCCTTCGAGGAGAATGCCGCAGGCTTTCCGACCATCGATCAGAATGTCGTTCGGCCACTTGATCGCCACTTCCGGCGCGCCAGGAGGCATCACCCGGCGAATGGCGCGATGCGCTGCCACGGCCGCGGCAAGCGGCAGCGAATGCAGGCGCTCGACAGGAGCAGGATCGACGAGCAGCAGCGACGCGTAGAGGTTTCCCGGTTCGGAGAACCAGGCGCGGCCCCGGCGGCCGCGCCCGCCGGTCTGGCGCGTTGCCGTGATCCAGAGATTGCCCGGATCGCCCTCGCGCGCCCTTTTCAGGCACTCGCTGTTCGTCGAAACGGTGTCCTCGAGCGCGACATGCCGGAAGTCACTGGCTGAAATCCGGCCGCTGCCCTCACCGCGTGTCAAAAGAAGGTCCGCGCCGCGACTTCCGCGGCGTTGCCGAGCGGTCCGCCGATCAGCACATATCCGAGCACGAAGAGCCCGGAAAGCCCGAACACCAGCCGCAATTCGCCGGCCGTGCGGGCAAACTCGCCCTTGGGCGCGTCAAACCACATGACCTTGACCACGCGCAGGTAATAATAGGCGCCGACGACGGAAGCGAGCACGCCGATGATCGCGAGCCCGTAGAGCTGCGCTTCGATCGCCGCGACGAACACGAAATACTTCGCGAAGAAGCCGGCGAGAGGCGGAATGCCGGCAAGCGAGAACATCAGGATCGTCAGTACGGTCGCCATGAAGGGGTTGGTCTGCGACAGGCCTGCGAGATCATCGATGCCTTCGACATTGTCGCCTTCCCTGCGGCGCATTGCGAGAATGCAGGCGAAGGTGCCGAGCGTCATCACCATGTAAATCAGCATGTAGAGGATGACGCCGCGCACGCCGGTCATCGAGCCGGCGGCAAGGCCGACCAGGGCGTAACCCATGTGGCCGATCGACGAATAGGCCATCAGCCGCTTGATGTTGCGCTGGCCGATCGCAGCGAAAGATCCGAGCAGCATCGAAGCGATCGAGATGAAAACGACGATCTGCTGCCAGTCGGCGACGACCGGTTCGAAGGCGTGGATGACGACGCGGATGAGCATGGCCATGGCCGCGACCTTCGGCGCTGCCGCGAAGAAGGCTGTGACCGGCGTCGGCGCGCCCTCGTAAACGTCCGGCGTCCACATATGGAACGGCACGGCGGAGATCTTGAAGGCGATGCCGGCGAGGATGAAGACCAGCCCGAAGACCAGGCCGAGCGAACGGCCCTCGGAGGTCAGCGCATTGGCGATCTGGTCAAAGCCGGTATGGCCGGTGAAGCCATAGACGAGCGACATGCCATAGAGCAGCATGCCGGACGAGAGGGCACCGAGAACGAAATATTTGAGGCCCGCTTCCGTCGAGCGGATGCTGTCACGATTGATCGCTGCGACGACATAGAGCGCCAGCGACTGCAGTTCCAACGACAGGTAGAGCGAGATCAAGTCGTTCGCCGAAATCATCAGCAGCATGCCGAGCGTGGCGAGCAGCAGAAGCACCGGAAACTCGAACCGGTCGATCTGGGCCGACCGGGCATGGCCGACGGTCATCACCATGACGGTGATCGACCCGATCAGCGCCAGGACCTTCATGAATTTCGAGAACGGATCGGAAAGGAAGGCGCCGCCATAGGCCGCGCCTTCGCCTGTCCTCAAAACCAGCCACAAGCCGGCGAAGATCAGCACCGCAACCGCGAGGCCGGTCACAGTTTGCGTCGACCTCTCGCTTGAGAAAACGCCAACCATCAACAGCACCATCGCGCCGATCGCGAGGATCAGCTCGGGCATCGAGAGTTGCAGGCTTGCAATAAGGGTTTCAGCAGTCATGTCCAATCACGTCCTGTGGTCATTGCGCCGAAAGCGCGACGTCTTGCGCTGCCTGCAGCGCCGCGGCGTAGTTGTTGACGAGCATATCCACGGAAGCCGCCGTCGCGTCGAAAACCGGCGCGGGATAGATCCCGAAGAAGATCGTCAGGATTACCAGCGGGTAGAGAATCAGCTTCTCGCGCCCGGACAGGTCGAGCAGCGACTTGAGGCTCTCCTTTTCCAGCGCGCCGAAGATCACCCGGCGATAGAGCCAGAGCGCGTAAGCCGCCGACAGGATGACGCCGCTGGTCGCGAAGAGCGCTACCCATGTATTGACGCGGAACACGCCGACCAGCGTCAGCACCTCGCCGATGAAGCCGGACGTGCCCGGGAGGCCCACATTGGCCATGGTGAAGACCATGAAGGCGACGGCATATTTCGGCATGTTGTTGACGAGGCCGCCATAGGCGGCGATTTCGCGCGTGTGGAGCCGATCGTAAACGACGCCGACGCAAAGGAAGAGCGCGCCCGAGACGATCCCGTGCGACAGCATCTGGAAGATGGCGCCCTGGACCCCTTGGGCGTTGGCCGCGAAGGTGCCCATCGTGACGTAGCCCATATGGGCGACCGACGAATAGGCGATCAGCTTCTTGATGTCTGTCTGCATCATCGCCACCAGCGAGGTGTAGATGATCGCTATGATCGAGAGCGTGTAGACGAGCGGCGCGAAGAAATCGGACGCGAGAGGAAACATCGGCAGCGAGAAGCGCAGGAAGCCATAGCCGCCGAGCTTCAGGAGGATGCCCGCCAGGATCACCGAACCGGCCGTCGGCGCCTGGACGTGCGCGTCCGGGAGCCAGGTGTGAACCGGCCACATCGGCATCTTCACGGCGAAGGACGCGAAGAAGGCCAGCCACAGCCAGGTCTGCATCTGGCGCGGGAAGTCATACTTCAGCAATTCGGTGATGTCGGTCGTGCCGGCCTGCCAGTACATCGCCATGATGGCAAGCAGCATCAGCACCGAACCGAGCAGCGTGTAGAGGAAGAACTTGTAGCTCGCGTAAACCCGGTCCTTGCCGCCCCAGACCCCGATGATGATGAACATCGGAATGAGCCCCGCCTCGAAGAAGACGTAGAAGAGCACGATGTCGAGCGACACGAAGACGCCGATCATCAGCGTCTCCAGCATCAGGAACGCGATCATGTATTCCTTGAGGCGCTTCTCGATTGTCACCCAGCTCGCGAGTACGCAGAACGGCATTAGCAGCGCCGTCAGCGGCAGGAACAGGACAGAGATGCCGTCGATGCCGAGGTGATAGGAAATGCCGGTGCCGAGCCACTCGTGCTTCTCGACCATTTGGAAGCCGGGGTTCGAGCTGTCGAACTGGTGCCAGATGTAGAGCGAAAGGACAAAGGTGAAGATCGTCGTCAGCAGCGAGACATTCAGGATGTTGCGGCGGCCGTAGGCACCGTCTTCCCGCATCAGGAGAAGAAGCAGCACGCCGACGAGCGGCAGGAAGGTGACCGCGGAAAGTACGGGCCAATCGGTCATCAGAGGGAACTCCCGAGCATCATCCATGTAACGAGCGCTGCAATGCCGATCAGCATCGCGAACGCGTAGTGATAGAGGTAACCGGTCTGCAGCCGTACGACACGGTCGGTCACGTCGAGAACGCGCGCCGCCACCCCGTTCGGTCCGAATCCGTCGATCACCCGGCCGTCACCCTGCTTCCAGAGGAAGGTGCCGAGGCGCTTGGCAGTGCGCACGAAGAGGAAATCGTAGAGCTCGTCGAAGTACCACTTGTTCAGGAGGAACAGGTATAGGCCACGGTGCTGTTCGGCCAGGTACTTCGGCGTCTCGGGCGAACGGATATACATGTACCAGGCGGTCAGGAGACCAATTGCCATGGCGACGAACGGGCTCCACTTCACCCACAGCGGAACATGGTGGAATTCCTCGAGAATCTCGTTTTCCGGCAGCGTGAAGAGCGCGCCCTGCCAGAACTCCGCATAGTGGTGGCCGAAGAAGTGATCGTGGAAGAGGAAGCCCGCGACAAGCGCACCAAGCGCCAGGACATAGAGCGGCACCAGCATGACCTGCGGCGATTCATGCACGTGATGCATGACGTCGGCCGACGCGCGTGGCCTGCCGTGGAACGTCATGAAGGTCAGGCGCCAGGAATAGAAGCTGGTGAAGAGCGCGGCGACCACCAGGAGGATGAAGGCTAAGCCTGAAACGACGCTGTGCGAGGCAAACGTCGATTCGATGATCGCATCCTTCGAGAAGAATCCAGCCGTACCGAACAGCGTGCCGGGGATGCCGACGCCGGTGAGCGCGATCGTTCCGATGAACATCATCCAATAGGTAACCGGAATGTGCGTGCGCAGGCCGCCCATGTGGCGCATGTCCTGCTCACCATCCACGGCGTGGATGACGGAGCCGGCGCCGAGGAACAACAGCGCTTTGAAGAAGGCGTGTGTAAAGAGATGGAAAATCGCAGCGCCATAGGCCCCGACGCCGAGCGCGACGAACATGTAGCCGAGCTGGGAGCAGGTCGAATAGGCGATGACGCGCTTGATGTCGTTCTGGACGAGGCCGACCGTCGCCGCGAAGAAGGCGGTGATGGCGCCGATCACGGTGACGACGGTCAGCGCGTCCGGCGACAGTTCGAACAAGGGCGACATGCGGGCGACGAGGAAGACGCCGGCGGTCACCATGGTTGCGGCATGGATGAGGGCCGAAACCGGTGTCGGGCCTTCCATGGCGTCCGGCAACCAGGTGTGCAGCAGGAACTGCGCCGACTTGCCCATGGCGCCCATGAAAAGCAGGACGCAGGCGGCGGTCAGGGCATCCGCCTTGTCGAGCTGCATGCCGAAGAGATTGATGACGGCCTCGCCTGCCGCGGCGCCCTCAGCAGGCAGGTAGCTCTGAGCGGCAGCAAAGATTGTTTCTAAGTTGACCGATCCGAAGAGAACGAAGACGGCGAAGATGCCGAGAGCGAAGCCGAAGTCGCCGACACGGTTGACGATGAACGCCTTCATTGCCGCGGCATTGGCCGAGGGCTTCTTGTACCAGAAACCGATCAGCAGGTAGGACGCAAGACCCACGCCTTCCCAGCCGAAGAACATCTGCAGCAGGTTGTCCGCCGTCACCAGCATCAGCATCGCGAAGGTGAAGAGCGACAGATAGCCGAAAAAGCGCGGACGATGGGGATCGTGGTGCATGTAGCCGATCGAATAGATATGCACCAGCGTCGAGACCGTATTGACGACCACGAACATGACCGCTGTCAGCGTGTCGACGCGGAAGGCCCATTCGACGTCGAAGCTGCCGGACTGGATCCAGCGCAGCACCGAAACCCTGATCATCTCCTCCTCGCCGAGCGCGACGTCGAAGAAGACGAGCCAGGAGAGCGCCAGCGCGATGAGCATCAGCCCGCTGGTCACGTATTCGGATGCCTTTGCGCCGATCTGCGTGCCGAGGAGGCCGGCGATCAGAAAGCCGATCAGAGGCAGGAAGACGATAGCCTTGATAATGGTGTCCATGGCCCTGTCAGCCCTTCATCATATTGACGTCTTCGACCGCGATTGAGCCGCGGTTGCGGTAGAAGACGACGAGAATTGCAAGTCCGATGGCCGCTTCGGCGGCCGCGACGGTCAGAATGAACAGCGCGAAGACCTGCCCGGTGATGTCGTTCAGGAATGACGAGAAAGCCACCATGTTGATGTTGACCGCGAGCAGGATGAGCTCGATCGACATCAGAATGACGATGACGTTCTTCCGGTTGAGGAAGATGCCGAAGACGCCGAGCGTGAACAGAATGGCGCTGACGGTCAGATAGTGGGAAATTCCGATTTCCATTTTTGTAGTCCTCGACCTCGCGTCCGGATTAAATGCCCTGCCCCGGCTTGACCGTGACCACCTCGACGGCGGTTTCGGGCGTGCGGGCAACCTGGCGCGGAATGCTTTGGCGCTTGATGTTCTGACGGTGACGCAGGGTCAGCACGATGGCGCCGATCATGGCGACGAGCAGCACGAGCCCCGCGATCTGGAAGAAGTAAACGTAATGGGTATAGAGGACATCGCCGAGCGCCGCGGTGTTGCTGCGTTCGCTCACGGCAGGCATCGGCATCGCGATCCCTTTGGCGATCTCCGGCGAGAAGGTCGTGCCGCCAACGACGATGATCAGTTCGGCCGCGAGGATCAGACCGATCAGCGCGCCGATCGGCGCATATTCAAGCACGCCGGCGCGCAGCTCGGCAAAGTCGATGTCGAGCATCATCACGACGAAGAGGAAGAGAACGGCCACGGCGCCGACATAGACCACGAGCAGGATCATCGCCAGGAACTCGGCACCCGTCAGCAGGAAGAGGCCTGCCGCGTTGAAGAAGGTCAGGATCAGGAACAGAACCGAATAGACCGGATTCTTCGCCGCGATGACCATGAAAGCCGACGCCACGGCGATGAAGGCGAAGAGATAGAAAAAAAGAGCCTGCAGACCCATGATCGGTGCCTTTTTGTCTTTGCTCGGCGTGAAGGCCCCGCCCCCACTCCATGAGGCAAGGCCGGACCTCAGTCCGGCCGGTGCCCCAAACCCGTTTTCTACGCACCGCTTCAAGGAGCGACGCGATACTCCGTGACGCGGACGGCCTCAGCGATAGGGCGAGTCCATTGCGATGTTGCGCGCGATTTCCCGTTCCCACCGGTCGCCATTGGCGAGGAGCTTTTCCTTGTCGTAGTAGAGCTCTTCGCGCGTCTCGGTGGCGAATTCGAAGTTCGGCCCTTCGACGATTGCGTCGACCGGACAGGCTTCCTGGCAGAAACCGCAATAGATGCACTTCACCATGTCGATGTCGTAGCGCACAGTGCGGCGCGTCCCGTCGTTGCGACGCGGACCGGCTTCGATGGTGATGGCCTGGGCAGGACAGATCGCCTCGCAGAGCTTGCAGGCAATGCAACGCTCTTCGCCGTTCGGATAGCGGCGCAGGGCGTGCTCACCGCGGAAGCGCGGGCTGACATGCCCCTTCTCGAAGGGATAGTTCACCGTTGCCTTCGGCCGGAAGAAATAGCGCATCGACAGCATGAATGCCGCGACGAATTCCTTGAGGAACAGCGAGTTGACGGCTTGGGTGAGGCCGGCCATCTTAACCTCCAAACTTGCCGGCCTGGGAGGCGCCGGCGGTATGCAGCGAAGCTCGAGTGGCCATTACGCCCACCCCATCAGCTTCAGAACGAATGCGACGATGACCACCATGCCGAGCGACAGCGGCAGGAAGACCTTCCAACCGAGACGCATCAGCTGGTCGTAGCGGTAGCGCGGCACGAAAGCCTTCACCATCGCGAACATGAAGAACACGAGCGAAGCCTTCAGCACGAACCAGACGATGCCCGGCACCCAGTTCAGGAGCCAGATGTCTACCGGAGGCAGCCAGCCGCCGAGGAAAAGGATCGTCGTCAGGGCGCACATCAGGCAGATGGCCGCGTATTCGCCAAGCATGAACATCATGTACGGGGTCGAGCCGTATTCGACCATGAAGCCGGCGACGAGTTCCGATTCGGCTTCCGGCAGGTCGAAGGGCGGGCGGTTCGTCTCGGCAAGCGCCGAGATGAAGAACACGATGAACATCGGGAAAAGCGACAGCCAGTGCCAGTCGAGGAAGGAAGCCGGCAGGCCGATCCTGGTTCCGAGGCCGTCGGTCTGGGCGGTGACGATGTCCGTCAGGTTCAGCGAGCCGACGGTGAGCAGCACGGTGATGATGACGAAGCCGATCGAGACTTCGTATGACACCATCTGCGCGGCAGAGCGCAAGGCTCCAAGGAACGGATATTTCGAGTTCGAGGCCCAACCGCCCATGATGATGCCATAAACCTCGAGAGAAGATATGGCGAAGACGAAGAGGATGCCGACATTGATGTCCGCGATCACCCAACCCGCATTGAGCGGAATGACGGCCCAGGCGGCAAGAGCCAGCGTCACGGAGACCAATGGGGCGAGCAGGAAGATCGTCTTGTTGGCACCGGCGGGAATGATCGGCTCCTTGAAGACGAACTTCAAAAGATCGGCGAAAGACTGGAACAACCCCCAGGGACCGACGACGTTCGGGCCACGGCGCATCTGAACGGCCGCCCAGATTTTGCGGTCCGCGAGCAGGATATAGGCGATGAAGAGAAGCAGCGCGACCAGAAGCAGGAGCGACTGGCCGATGATGATGGCCCCGGGCCAGACATAGGTCGAAATGAAAGCGTCCATGATGCTCTATTCCCTCGCGCTCATTCCGCCGCAGCTTTGAAATTATTGCGCGCCAAGGCCGAGCATTCGGCCATGACGGCGGATGCGCGCGCTATCGGGTTCGTCAAATAGAAGTCTTTGACCGGAGACGCAAACACGGATTTCGCCATCTCACCGGCTTTTTGCGCGAGTGCGGCAATTTCGTCGTTGGCGCCCACGGCGATGCCGTCGACCTCCGCGAAATGCGGATAAGCGGCGAAGAGCCTGGTGCGCAATTCGCCGAGCGAATCGAACGGCAGCTTCCTGCCAAGCACATCCGAAAGCGCGCGGATGATTGCCCAATCCTCGCGGGCGTCGCCGGGCGCAAAGCCGGCGCGGTTGCCCATCTGCACCCGGCCTTCGGTGTTGACCCAGATACCGGATTTTTCGGTGTAGGCGGCACCCGGCAGAATGACGTCGGCAGCGTGCGCGCCATTGTCGCCATGTGAGCCGATGTAAACGGTGAAGCCCGATTTGCGCGCCGAAAGATCGAGTTCGTCCGCGCCGAGCAGGAACAACACGTCCGTTCCCGCCACCATCTCGGCCGCGGCCTTGCCGCCTTTGCCGGGCACGAAGCCGAGATCGAGACCGCCGACGCGCGCGGCAGCGGTATGCAGGATGGCGAAACCGTTCCATGCCGCGCCGACGGCGCCGACCGCGACCGCCAGCTTTGCGGCATTGGCGAGAACGGCGGCGCCGCCCTCCCCTGTGAGGGCACCCTGGCCGACGATGATCAGCGGCCGTTCGGCCTTCTTGAGCGTCGCGAAGAACTTCGCCTTGCCCGAAACGAGCTCGGCCAAAGTATCGGTGCCGGCACCGAGATATTCATGCTCGTATCGCAATTCGCTCCGCTCGCCGATCACGGCGATCGGGAAGTTGCCCATGCGGTAGCGCTTGCGGATGCGGGCGTTGAGAACCGAGGCTTCGAAACGCGGATTGGAACCGATGATGAGGAGCGCGTCGGCGCTTTCGATGCCCTGGATCGTCGGGTTGAAGAGATAGCTTGCGCGCCCGAGCGACGGGTCGAGAGCTGCGCCGTCCTGACGGCAATCGAGGTTCTCGGAGCCGAGCGAGGAGACGAGCTCCTTCAGCGCATACATTTCCTCGACGGCGGCAAGATCGCCGGCGATCGCGCCGATCCGGTCGCCCGAGGTACTGTCGACGGCGGCCTTGATGGCCTGGAACGCCTCGCCCCAGCTCGCCGGCTGCAGACGGCCGTCCTTCTTCACATAGGGGCGGTCGAGGCGCTGCGTCTTCAACCCATCCCAGATGAAGCGGGTCTTGTCGGAGATCCACTCCTCGTTGATGTCCTCGTTGACGCGCGGCATGATCCGCATCACCTCGCGGCCGCGCGTGTCGACGCGGATCGCAGAGCCGAGCGCATCCATCACGTCGATCGATTCGGTCTTGTTGAGCTCCCATGGACGGGCGGTGAAGGCGAACGGCCTCGAGGTCAGCGCGCCGACCGGGCAGAGGTCGACGACGTTGCCCTGCAGTTCCGACGTCATCGCCTGCTCGAGATAGGTGGTGATTTCCGCATCCTCGCCGCGGCCGATCAGGCCGAGCTCGGCAATGCCGGCAACCTCGGTCGTAAAGCGGACGCAGCGAGTGCAATGGATGCAGCGGTTCATCACCGTCTTGACGAGCGGGCCGATATACTTGTCCTCGACCGCGCGCTTGTTTTCCTGATAGCGCGAGTTGTCGATGCCGAAGGCCATCGCCTGGTCCTGCAGGTCGCACTCGCCGCCCTGGTCGCAGATCGGACAATCGAGCGGATGGTTGATCAGCAGGAACTCCATGACGCCTTCGCGCGCCTTCTTGACCATCGGCGTGGTCGTGAAGATTTCCGGCGCCTCGCCATTCGGCCCTGGGCGCAGGTCGCGGACACCCATGGCGCAGGACGCCGCCGGCTTCGGCGGACCGCCCTTCACCTCGATCAGACACATGCGGCAGTTGCCGGCAACCGAAAGCCGCTCATGGAAACAGAAGCGCGGGACCTCGGCGCCGGCCTCTTCGCACGCCTGCAGCAGCGTGAAATGATCCGGGACCTCGATCTCTTTTCCGTCGACTCTCAGCTTAGCCATCTTCGTACTCAATCCTGTCTTCCGTCCGCCTGCTCTTGCTTGCCGGCAGACAATTCCTTTACGGCCTTGTTCGTCACGACCTTGCCGCTTGCGGTGATATCCCGGCGGCCATCACCTTATTTCTTTCCGATCAGCGCCTTCGCTTGGCCGACCCAATCGTCGCGCGCGATGCGGCCTTCCAGACCTAACTCCGCATCGAGCCGCGCCACATCCGCCGCGCTCAAAGCCGCGACGTCGGCGAGCCGGCGAATGCCCCTGCCGTTCAACACCTGCTCCAGCTTCGGGCCGACCCCGGAGATGCGCTTGAGATCGTCGCTGGGATTGCTCCTCGGCGCCGACGCGGCCGGCTTTCTGGCGGCCTTCGGCTTCCGTGCGGTAACGGGAGCCACCGGAGCTGGCGACGCCTTCGCTTCGGCCGGCTTTGCCGGCGCCGACGCGGCCGGCTTTGTGGCGGCCTTCGGCTTGGGCGCACTAACGGGAGCCGCCGGAGCTGGCGACGCCTTCGCTTCGGCGGGCTTTGCCGGCGCCGGCGCGGCTGGCTTTGTGGCGGCCTTCGGCTTCGGCGTGGTAACGGGGGAAACCGGCGCTGGCGACGCCTTCGCTTCGGCCGGCTTTGCCGGCGACGCAGCGCTCGGCTCCGCGGGGCGCGGCGGCACACGCTCCACGACGGTCTTTTGCAGAACGCTTGCCGCGCCCTGCATCACGCCGAACATGATTCCGGCAATGTGGCTCGTCAGGCCGAAGCCAAGAGCCGTCGCGGTGGCCACAGCCGCGGCGGGGTGCGCCATCATCGGATGCAGCGACGCATTCGGGATCTTCTTCACCCATTCGGCCACGGCGAACGGATCGGCCGGATTCGCGTCGGCGACACGCGCAAACGGAATAACGGTTACCACTTCCCTGCCCTGCCCTTCCTTGCGTTCACCGGCCATGTTTCGTTACTCCGCTGCTTCCAACACCGCGCCGTGCGACGTCGCATTGCGCGTATATTCGTCGATTCGCTTTTCCATTTCCGGACGGAAATGCTTGATCAGACCCTGAATGGGCCAGGCGGCGGCGTCGCCGAGCGCGCAGATCGTGTGGCCCTCGACCTGTTTGGTCACGTCGAAGAGCATGTCGATTTCGCGCTTTTGGGCGCGGCCCTGCACCATCCGTTCCATCACGCGCATCATCCAGCCCGTGCCTTCGCGGCAGGGCGTACACTGGCCGCAGCTCTCATGCTTGTAGAAGGCGGAGAGGCGCCAGATGGCCTTGATGATGTCGGTCGACTTGTCCATGACGATGACGGCGGCGGTTCCGAGGCCGGAGCCAAGCTCGCGCAGGCCGTCATAGTCCATGATCGCGTCCTTCATCTGCGCGCCGGGCACGCAGGGGACGGACGAACCGCCGGGAATGACCGCGAGCAGGTTGTCCCAGCCGCCGCGGATGCCGCCACAGTGCTTCTCGATCAGCTCGTGGAACGGAATCGACATCGCATCCTCGACTGTGCACGGGCGATTTACATGGCCCGAAATCGAGTAGAGCTTGGTGCCGTGGTTGTTCGGGCGGCCGAAGCTCGTGTACCAGCCGGCGCCGCGGCGCAGGATGGTCGGCGTCACTGCGATGGACTCGACATTGTTGACTGTCGTCGGGCAGCCATAAAGACCCATATTCGCCGGGAATGGCGGCTTCAGGCGCGGCTGGCCCTTCTTGCCCTCGAGGCTCTCGAGCAATGCCGTTTCCTCGCCGCAAATGTAGGCGCCGGCGCCGTGATGGACGAAGATGTCGATGTCGTAGCCAAGCTTGTTGTTCTTGCCGAGGAGGCCGTATTCGTAGCACTCGTCGATCGCCGCCTGCAGCGCTTCGCGCTCGCGGATGAACTCACCGCGCACATAGATGTAAGCCGAATGAGCGCCCATGGCGAAGCTCGCAATGACGCAGCCCTCGATCAGCGTGTGCGGATCGTGGCGCATGATGTCGCGGTCCTTGCAGGTGCCGGGCTCGGACTCGTCGGCATTGACGACGAGGTAATGCGGCCGGCCGTCGCTTTCCTTCGGCATGAAGGACCATTTGAGGCCGGTCGGGAAGCCGGCGCCGCCGCGGCCGCGAAGGCCGGATGCCTTCACCTCATTGATGATCCAGTCACGGCCTTTCTCGAGGAGCTCCTTGGTGCCGTCCCAATGGCCGCGTGCCATGGCTCCCTTCAGCGACCTGTCCTTGAGGCCGTAGATATTGGTAAAGATGCGATCTTCATCTCTCAGCATTGTGTCACCTCTTTACCGCTTCTTCTGAGGCTTGGATTTGTCGACGGTGGTCTCGCCCTCGACCTTGGCGATCTTCGCCGCTTCCTTCTTGGCAGTTGCCGGGGTCTTGAGCGCCGGATTGGTGACATCGGCTGCGGTTTTCGGCTTGGCGGCGTTCGCAGGCGGCACGCTGATCGCCTTTTCGTCCGGCGCCTTGCGCGCGCGGCCTGCCTTCTTCTCGGCCGGCTCCGGCGCGTTCAGGCTCGTCAGACCACCGATCGGCGCCGAATAGATGCGCTCGACCTGCGGACCTGGCTCGATTTCAGCGCCCCTGCCCGCCTCGAACGCATCGATGATTTCCTCAAGCCGCTCTGGCGTCAGGTCCTCGTAACTATCCTTGAAGATCATGACCATCGGCGCGTTCACGCAGGCGCCCTGACACTCGACCTCTTCCCAGGAGAGCGTGCCGCTCTGGTTCAGCTCGAAGGGCTCAGGAGCGATCTTCTTCTTGCAGAGCTTGATCAGGTCCTCCGCGCCGCGCAACATGCAGGGCGTCGTGCCGCAGACCTGCACATGCGCGCGCGTTCCGACGGGCTTCAGCTGAAACTGCGTATAAAATGTCGCCACTTCGAGAACGCGGATATAGGCCATGCCGAGCATATCGGCGATCGCTTCGATGGCCGCCCGCGTCACCCAGCCGTCCTGCTCCTGGGCGCGCATCAGCAATGGGATCACCGCCGACTGCTCGCGACCCTGCGGATATTTCTTGATCGTTGCCTTGGCCCAGGCGGCGTTCTCCTTGCTGAAGGCAAAGCTCGCTGGCTGGACAGTGTCTTCGGCTAGTCGACGAACGGACATTCTAGTGGACACCTTATCAATTGATCGAACCGCACCGCGACCTCGTCAGCGTGACGAATTCGCAGGCATAGGCCGACTGGTCTTTCTGCAAAAACACGATGTAGCGCGTGCCGTTGGCGACGGCTGCCTTGATCTCGTAACCCTTTGCGAGCAGCGCGGCCATGGACCCACCGGAGGAAGTCTCGCTCGCCACCTGCTCCTGAGCGAAGGCCGGGCCAACAAGCGCAAACGATCCAAGAGCGGCAAGCAGCGCCAGACGCATCAGCGATCCACCTCGCCGAATACGATGTCGAGCGAGCCCAGCACAGCCGAAACGTCGGCAAGCTGGTGTCCGCGACAGAGGAAATCCATGGCCTGAAGATGCGCATAGCCCGGTGCACGGATCTTGCAACGGTATGGCTTGTTGGTGCCATCCGAGACAAGATAAACGCCGAACTCGCCCTTGGGCGCCTCGACGGCGGCATAGACCTCGCCGGCCGGCACGTGGTAGCCCTCGGTGTAGAGCTTGAAATGATGGATCAGTGCTTCCATCGAGCGCTTCATCTCGCCGCGCTTCGGCGGCACGATCTTGCCGTCGAGCGAGGAAATCGGCCCGACCTTCGCATCGCCAAGCAGGCGATCCACGCACTGGCGCATGATGCGCGCGGATTGACGCATCTCGATCATACGGATGAGATACCGGTCGTAGCAGTCGCCGTTCTTGCCGATCGGGATGTCGAACTCGAGATCCGAATAGCATTCATAGGGCTGCGCCCGGCGCAGGTCCCAGGCGGCGCCCGAGCCGCGAACCATCACGCCCGAGAAGCCCCACGCCCAGGCATCCTCCAGCTTGACAACGCCGATATCGACATTGCGTTGCTTGAAGATGCGGTTGCCGGTCAGGAGCTCATCGATATCGTCGACCGTCTTCAGGAACGGCTCGATCCAGTTGCCGATATCCTCGACGAGCTGATGCGGCAGGTCCTGGTGTACGCCGCCGGGACGGAAATAGGCCGAGTGCATGCGCGCCCCGCTCGCCCGCTCGTAAAAGACCATCAGCTTCTCGCGCTCTTCGAAGCCCCAGAGCGGCGGCGTCAGCGCACCGACGTCCATCGCCTGCGTCGTGACATTGAGCAGATGCGACAGGATGCGGCCGATTTCCGAATAGAGCACACGGATGAGCTGACCGCGGATCGGCACCTCCGTGCCCGTCAGCCGTTCGATGGCGAGCGCGAAGGCGTGCTCCTGGTTCATCGGCGCAACGTAGTCGAGCCGATCGAAATAGGGCACGGCCTGCAGATAGGTCTTGGCCTCGATCAGCTTCTCGGTGCCGCGATGGAGCAGGCCGATATGCGGATCGACACGCTCGACGATTTCGCCGTCGAGCTCGAGCACCAGGCGGAGAACGCCGTGGGCGGCCGGATGCTGCGGACCGAAATTGATGTTGAAGTTGCGGACGTTATGTTCGGTCATACCGATTGCTCCAGGCCGGAAGGCGCCCCATCTGGGTCGCCCGGGCCGACTTATGTCACCGTGCCTTCGCCTTCTCGTCGCCGGGCAGCACATATTCCGTGCCTTCCCAGGGCGAGAGAAAATCGAAGTTGCGGAACTCCTGCCTCAGTTCGACGGGCTCATAGACCACCCGCTTGACCTCGTCGTCATAGCGCACCTGGACGAAGCCGGTCAGCGGGAAGTCCTTGCGCAGCGGATAGCCCTCGAAACCGTAATCGGTCAGGATGCGCCTGAGATCCGGATGGCCGGTGAAGAGAATGCCGTACATGTCGTAGGCTTCCCGTTCGAACCAGTCGGCACCGGGGAAGACCGCGGTGGCGGAGGGAACCGGCTCATCCTCGGCCGTCAAGACCTTCACCCGGACGCGGATGTTCTGCCGCGGCGACAGGAGATGATAGACGACGTCGAAACGATCCGGCCGCTGCGGATAGTCGACGCCGCAGACGTCGATCAGGTTGACGAAACCGCACTGCACGTCGTCGCGCAGGAAGGTCAGGAGCGCGATCAGGTTCTCTGCCTTCGCCGTGAGCGTCAGCTCACCATACTTGATGACAGAGTCGGCAATCAGCGCGCCGCGCGCCTCGCGGAGATAGGACGCAAGCTCGTTCAGGGCTTCACTCATCTTAGGACCCCCTGCCCTTAGCGCTCGATCGTGCCGGTGCGGCGGATCTTCTTCTGCAGCAGAAGCACGCCGTAGAGCAGCGCTTCTGCCGTGGGAGGACAGCCTGGCACGTAGATGTCGACGGGAACGATACGGTCACAGCCACGCACGACCGAATAGGAATAGTGATAGTAACCGCCACCGTTGGCGCAGGAACCCATCGAGATGACGTAGCGCGGCTCGGGCATCTGGTCGTAGACCTTGCGCAGCGCCGGCGCCATCTTGTTGGTGAGCGTGCCGGCGACGATCATGACATCGGACTGACGCGGAGAGGCGCGCGGCGCGAAACCGAAGCGCTCGGCGTCATAGCGCGGCATCGACATCTGCATCATCTCGACGGCGCAACAGGCAAGGCCGAAGGTCATCCACATCAGCGAACCGGTGCGCGCCCAGTTGATCAGCTCGTCCGTCGAGGTAACGAGAAAGCCCTTGTCGGCCAACTCATTGTTGATCTCGCCAAAGAAAGCGTCATTGCTGCCGATCGGCTTGCCGGTCGCGGGATCGAGGAGACCCTTCGGCTGCGGCGCAACGAGCGTGGTGCCGGATGCTAGTTCCATTCCAGCGCTCCCTTCTTCCATTCATAGATAAAGCCGACCGTCAGCACCAGGAGGAAGACCATCATCGACCAGAAGCCGAACCAGCCCAGATCCTTGAACGAGACCGCCCAGGGGAAAAGGAACGCGACCTCGAGGTCGAAGATGATGAAGAGGATCGACACGAGATAGAAGCGGATGTCGAACTTCATGCGGGCGTCGTCAAACGCGTTGAAGCCGCACTCATAGGCCGACAGCTTTTCCGAATCAGGCGCCTTGAAGGCGACGGCGAAGGGAGCGACCAGAAGCGCGAGGCCGATCACAAGTGCGATTCCAATGAAAATCGCGATCGGTACATAGGAACCGAGAAGTTCAGTCATTGTTATCCGTCCCTGCCTGCGAAGCGCACCGGGAGACGCGCTTAGAACACGTAAAGCCGCAGGCCGAAAATCATGTTGCAACGCCAGAGTGGTTAGCGCAGGCCGAGCCCATGCGCAAGCCTCGAACAGGCATTTAAACCGCTTCGAGACACAGGGTTCGAGCGCCCTTGTCTCGCCAATGAGGCAACTTGACGCGCCATTGACCGGCATCGGCCAGTTTCCAGAGGAAATGACTTCGAGACAGTTTGCCGCAACGCAAAAGACATCGTGTCGAACGTGCCGATCGCTTATGGAATGAAAGGAAGTGGCGCGAGTGACGGGGCTCGAACCCGCGACCTCCGGCGTGACAGGCCGGCACTCTAACCGACTGAGCTACACCCGCGCATATGGCCAGGGGCCATTATCTCACCATCGGCACGTTTTGAGAATGCCGATGCCACCAGACTTGAGAGTGGCGCGAGTGACGGGGCTCGAACCCGCGACCTCCGGCGTGACAGGCCGGCACTCTAACCGACTGAGCTACACCCGCATCCTCTTTGACTGGCCGGAGCGCTCGCGCGCCCCGCTCAAGGCGGCCGGGCCGTCTTGATGTGCGGCTAACTAAGCGGTTCGCATTTGGGTGTCAAGCGTGTTTGAAGACAAATCCGTGACGGACCGGATTTTGATCCACAGGGGCATTGAGGCGGTGAAAAAAGGCGCATGCGGAGCGTCCGAGCGCCCCTCCCCTCGCCGCCTCATTGCGCATCACGGAGCGCCAGATGCCCGAAACAAACGAGCCGCCGCACCCGGCGGTCAGTCCACAGGCTTCCTCATACCGATCCAGGGCCCTCACCGGCGCTCACAAAAAAATCGATAAATTCGCTGAAATCCCCTTGCGGTTTTCGCCGGTTGCGCATAGATGACGCCCACCGACGCGGCGGACATTGCTTCGCGACGCGAAGGGCGATTAGCTCAGTTGGTAGAGCGCCTCGTTTACACCGAGGATGTCGGGAGTTCGAGTCTCTCATCGCCCACCATTTTCCCTGGCATACTAACTACAACCGTCTCGGTTCACCCTCCGCGATACTGCTCGTCCGTCACATGCTCCAGCCAATCGACCGCCTTGCCGTCGAGCGCTTCCTGGATGGCGATGTGGGTCATCGCCGTCTCCGCGGCGGCGCCGTGCCAATGCTTCTCGCCGGGCGGAAACCAGACGACGTCGCCGGCGCGGATCTCGCGGATCGGGCCGCCCCAGCTCTGGGCGAGGCCGCAACCGGCGGTGACGATCAGGGTCTGGCCGAGCGGGTGCGTGTGCCAGGCGGTTCGCGCTCCGGGCTCGAAGGTGACCGTGACTACGCGAGCCCGAGCCGGTGCCGGCGCTTCGAAGGCCGGGTCCTGCCGCACGGCACCTTGAAAATATTCAGCCGGCCCACGCGCCGACGGCCTTGACCCGCATTCAAAGATTTCCATCTGAAATGCCTCCTTGATGCAATGTGGCCGACGCTGGCGCCGACACGGGGTTCCCGCTGGTGAAAGATGGAAGTCCTCTCCAGACGAATCGGACGCCCTGCGGACTCAGCAGTCTTCCACTCAACGAAGCGATTTAATCAGAAGCACCCAGTGCTCTGTGTCGGTGTCCCAGCCTTCCTTCACACAGGGGAGTGTTGCAGCTTCCTCGTAGCCATGCCGTTCATACAGTCGTCTTGCACCTACATTGTTGCTGGCGACGATGACACTCATCCGACAAAGCGCCCCTTCCCGTGCTATTTGTTCTGCAAGATCGAGAAGCCGTGAACCAAGCCCTTGCCCCCTGTGTTCCGGATAGCAGGCCAGTACATTGACATACCAGCTTTCGAGCGCCTTGTTCTCCAGTTCTTGAAGCGGCCGAAACAGGGCGGGGAAGTCCTCGCCAGTCGGCCTGGGCTCCGAGCCGATCGGATAGCCAGTCAGACTTGCTACGGCACCGTCTCCAAAGTCCACAACCACGATCTGGCCTTCGCGCACCTTTTCCATTTGCCGAGCGCGACCAACCTCCCAAGGATCCTGGCCGTCCATTGCAAGTCCCTCCCAAATGTAGAGGGGCAAACCCTCGCCAGCGAAGTTGACGAGATCAGCCAGCTCCCTTGCATCTGCTTCGGTTGCGACTCGTAGGGGTGGTTCAAGCCGGATCATTTGCATCCTCCGGACGTCCAAGAACGGAGAACTTTTATAGAAGGTATTTCGAATGACGTCAGGAGATCCTCGATTTTTTTGACCGCCTGCCTTGAGGATCCTTGCTGCCCGAGACAGCCATTCCCATCGCTTCAGACGCGTAACACGGTGCCATGCGAGAGCGTCAGCCAATTGGGACCAAGCCTTCAAGCGCTGTGAGCGGAATAGAAGTCGCTTTGAGCCGTTTCTCCAGAGCCATTCATCAGGAGAATCGGGATGTTTCAGACTCTACGAAGAGAGCCGCGGGTGATCCGCTTTTTATGCCGGCCGGAGGACAGCGGCGTCATTGCGCCGCCGGTTCCCGCCAAGGCTGTCTTGCCGGACTGGTTCCGCAAGCTTCCCGCGGTCGACAAAAAACACGTGTCGACCACCAATAACGGCTTGACCGTCAAACGCTGCATGCCTTTTCTCGATGCCATGACCACCGGCTGGATCTTGCCGCTTGCCGCGACCGTCAGGCTCGAGATCAGGGATGGAGGCAGTTCGGTCGAGGCCGGCTGGGAGTTCGATCGGGTGATGGTCAGCAATCACGGGGCCCACCAGGTGGCGGGGAATCCAAGGGAACCCTCGCCTCCCTGCAAGTTTCACAACTACTGGTCGATCCGCACTCCGCCGGGCTGGAGCTGCCTATTTCTGCCGCCCCTCAACCGCCCGGGACAGCCATTCGAGTGCGTCGCCGGCATTGTCGATACGGATACTTACGCCGCGCACATCCATTTTCCATTTTTTGCAACGGCTCCGGACGGGCTCTATGTCGTTGAGAAGGGAACGCCGCTCGTACAGGTCATTCCGTTTCGCCGCATGGACGCGGCCGTGACAGCGGAGATCCGTGCAGAGAATCGCAAGGAGGCCGCCGAACGCGAAACCATTTACAGGAACACGCTTGCCGGGGAAGGCTGGTACCGAACGCTGGCGCGCGCTTCTCGCTGACCCCAGATGACGATGATTTGAGGTCGATCGACCTAAGATCATAACCTGGTCGATAAACGAGCGGGGGCCGGATCGACATCCGGCCCCTCTCTGGCTCGCTCTCTTGCAAGGTCAGCGCACGTGCCACAGCTTGCCAGGACGATAGTCCCGACCCGAGCCGTTCGAGCTTGAGTTGGAAGAACTGTTCGAGGACGAGTTCGAACTGGAGTTCGAAGAGCTGTTCGAGGATGAGTTTGAGGATGAGTTCGAGCTTGAATTCGACGAACTGTTGGAGGACGAGTTTGAACTGGAATTGCTCGACGAATTCGAACTCGAGTTGGACGAACTGTTGCCGGCTACGATGATCGTGCCGTTGGTGTGGGCATGGGCTTGGCTGGTGGACGAGCCGCCACTGTCATCAAGCAGCCGCGGCTGTTCCTTTGCCGCCGCAGCAGAACCAACAATTGCCGCCAAACCCGCGGCGAGTGCCGTGTTTATCCAGATTTTGGTCATGCCAATCACTCCTCATTTGAACCGGACCTGTCCTTAGGTCCGGTGGAGTAACGGGCGACGTGCGCTTCTATTCCACGACGGAACTCTTCGTCGCCACCTTTACGTCCCGCCGCGAAGGTCGCGCAGGGCTTTAGCCTCTTCGGCCGTTTCGAGCGGCGGCCCGGCATCGATCGCCGACAGATAGGCGTCCAGTGTTTCGGTGGATGATGCCGGCGCATAGCCGCCGCTGTCGCCGGGGGCGACGACGGCGAAAGCCACGCGCCATTCGGCTCCGGTACGGCAGGCAACGGAAACCACGGTTGAGCGGTCGGCCGAATCCAGCTCGAATTCTCTACAGAGCGCCCGTGCACTATCACGGAATGTGGCGATCGCCCGGAAGCGCTGGTTTGAATTCGGCAATTGCCTCTCCTCCCCAGAGGGCACGCTGACGAGCGCCGCGTCAAGCGCGGGGCTGCTGACGGCCAGAGGCAGGAGGCCCGATGGCACCGGGTCTGTGCCGAGGCCAAGCCAATATCCGCCGAACCCGGCGACGACGGCTGCAAGAGAAGCAGCCATCGGCGCCAGCCAGCGGCTCGCCCTCCGATCGTTCGCACCGCCTCGCTGGAAGGGAAGAACAGCGGCGCCGGGCGCGTTCCGCGCGGCGAGCTTTTCCGCGACCATCCTTTCGACGGCGGCCTCGAGATCGGCCGGCAGCGGCTCCTCGAGAAGCGGCTTCATGGCGGTCTTCGCCGCGTGGCGTGTCTCGATGAAAAGCGCCACCCGCGCGACAAGCTCGTCATCCGCCTCCATGGCCCGCTCGATCTCAGCGGACGTGGCGGCATCAAGCTCGCCGTCGGCGAAGCGCATCAGCAGTTCGTCGGAGAAATCCGTTCTGGTCATCAGTTTACGCCCTTCATCGTCTGAGAACGTGCCGACGTCTCTGTTATTCCCGCAGCTTCGGCCAGATTCTTGCGGGCTCGTGCCAGTCGGCTCATGACGGTGCCGATCGGAATGTCGAGAACGTCCGCCGCCTCGCGATAGGAAAACTCCTCGACACAAACGAGCAGCAACACCTCCCGCTGCTCGTCCGGCAAATCGGCGATCGCTTCAGTCACCGTCTTGAGCGTCAGCCGCGCTTCGGCTTCGCGCTCGCCGGATGGGCCGGCAATGTCCTGGCGTTCGGAAATGTCGTCCTGAACGCCTGCAGTTTTCTGCCTGCGCAGATGGTCGATCCAAAGGTTGCGGAGAATGCGGAACATCCAGGCGTCGAAGCGCGAGCCGGGCTCGAAGCGCTCGGCATTGGCGAGCGCCCGCTCGCAGGCCGCCTGGACAAGGTCATCGGCGAGATCGCGGGAGCCTGAAATCGAGATGGCGAAGCGGCGAAGATTAGGCAGGAACGCTATGAGGCGCTCACCGACGTCTTTCACCGTATTGCTCATCTTCCCGAAACTCCGCAAAATTGGGGAATAGACCGGCGACTCAACCGTTACCGTGCAATGTACAGGCGCCGCTCCAGTCGTCCAAGGAATAGCGCTTCCCTGATGGAGCTCGGCCATAAAGACGGAGGTTTTCAGATGCCGACCACGCTGAAACTTTCCCTCATCGCTCCGCTCGCTGCAGTCGCGCTCGTCGCGGGAGATATCCTGGTTCCGCCGGGAAGCGGAGCGCTCGGACTTTTGGCGGTAAGCGAAGCCTTCGCCGACGATGACGACGACGATAACGATCGGGGTGGATCCGGCGGTTCCGAGCGCTCCGGCGCCTATCGCCCCGGCGTGGGATGGAGCGGCGGCAGGACCCTGCTCCCGTTACGCGGGCTCTTCCCGCGCCGGAGCACTTCACGGCGTATAAGAGCACCTGCGCCTGAACCGACCCAGGCGCCTGATGAGATCGTCGGGCTGGGCTTTGCCCCGGCGCAGCTCCATGAACTGACGGGGGCGGGCTTCCGCATCCTCGATCGCGGCAGAATGGCGACGTTCGACACGGAGATAGTCAAGCTTCGCATCCCCTCGGGGTCAACCCTGAATGCTGCCAGAAAACGGGCGCAAGTTCTCGCGCCCGAGGCGGTCATCGAATACAACCACTATTTCAGGCCGGAACAGCGGCCCGGGGGCCCATGCGCTCAGGGAGACTGCCTCGCGCGCACGATGATCGGCTGGCCAACGGCCCACGAGTGGCCCGGCGCCTGCATACCCACCTCGACGATCGGCCTGATCGACACCGCTATCAACCCTCAGCACGATGCCTTCGCAGGTAGCGCGATCGAGATCATCCGTCTCACCGATGAAGAACTGCCCGGGTCGGGCAGGCAGCACGGCACTGCCGTCGCTGCCCTGCTAGTCGGCTCCGCCGCGAGCCGCACGCCGGGGCTCATACCGGGCGGCAAGCTGATTGCCGTGGACGCTTTTCACCGAGCCGGACGGCAGGACGACCGCTCCGGGGTTTTCGATCTCGTACGCGCCCTCGATCTCCTTGCCGCACGCAAGGTGCAGGTGATCAATCTGAGCCTTGCCGGCCCACCCAATCCGCTGCTGGAGCAGACCGTAAAGAAGGTCGATGAACAAGGCATCATCATGGTTGCAGCCGCTGGGAACGAAGGTCCGAAAGCCGAACCGGTCTATCCTGCGGCCTATGAGGAAGTGATCGCCGTAACCGCCACGGACAGGGACAAGCGCCCCTACCGGCGCGCCGGTCGCGGCGAGCACATCGACTTCGCCGCTCCAGGCGTCGCGGTCTGGACCGCAGCATCGATAAGCGGAGCACGCCCAAAAACGGGAACTTCGTTCGCAGCGCCGTTCGTTACCGCCGCGGTGGCATTGTTGAAGGCGTCAAACCCTGAAATCCCGCCCGAGCTGATCCGTGACCGATTGACCGGGAACGTCGAAGATCTGGGTGATCCGGGCAAGGATCCCGTCTTCGGCTGGGGCTTGTTGAATGCACGAGCAATCTGCGGGACGGCACGGTAGTTTGAAATCGGCCGAAACGGCCACTGCACTGTCGCCTCCGTCCGGCTCACCGGCGCCGCCGAGGCGCCCCTTCCGACATCCGGTCGAAACGGACCCGGGTCAGTGCAACGAGCGTATCGTCGGACCGAACGCCGCATCGGGATGCCGGCAAGGCACTATCCAGAGCCGCGTCGCAGGGTGGGTTCGTGCCCAAACGTCTATTGATAGGTCAGGCAGGTTCGCGACAATTACCAGCAAGCCCGGACGCCCCAGCGCTGCGCGGAGCGCGGCAAGGCGGACACGGTCGGCATCCGATAGATCCGCGGCCCCTTCGGCAATTCGGCGGTCCAAACCGCCGAGACCTTCAAGGACAGGTCCAAGGTTCTGTACGACCAGCCTCTTGCGAATGGTCTCATCGGAGGGACGGTCCAACACGCCGAGCGTCAATGCACGCCGTATGCTTCCACGCAAAACCGCTGGCCTTGGACCAATGACGGCGACGTTGCGACGCAGACTTCCCAAAGTCAGCCGGCCGATCGGCTGTCCTCCAAGCGCAACTCCATCCACAGGCGCAGCGTCGTGGCCGGACAAGATGGGCACGATTGAAGATGCTGTTTCGGGGAGATGCCCGTCTTCGCCCGGCTTCAATGTCAATGGGGTTATGTCAGGAAGCGAGAGAGAAAGCGACAGAGGGCCCCTCCCTAGTCGAAGGTCCCGGAAGGAATCGGCACGCAGAGGACGAGCGAATGCCGCTGCCAGCTTGGCATGTGCGGCGCGGAAGGCGGCAAAGTGGTTCACGACTCCCATTGCCTGGCGCAAGGGATACAGCGAGAGACCAAGAGCTGCCAACGCTGCTGCAATTGTTCCCGAGGCCAACCCGGCGCGCGATCCATAGATGAGGATCACGGCAGCGGCGATTCCGACTAGCGCCTCCGGCAGGCCGTGCAGCAATTCGGCCAAAGCGACTCGTTCGAGGGCCACGCGGCGCAAGGCGGCACTACGCTTCCTGATGAGGCGCAACTCGCGTGCGCGGCGCCCCAGCGCAGCCAGTTGCGGGGCGAGCGGCAGCCTTTCCGCCATGTCGGCCGCCAACTGCGCTCTGCGCGCCCGCAACAGCCTGTGCGATGCCGTTAGACTTTTGGCTCCAGCCAAAAGTGCCACAAGTGCCGCGGCGGTCATTACCAAGCCGGTCCACCCGAAAGGGGCTGCCAAGCAGAACAACACGCCGATGGCGGCAGGCAATAGTGCGGCCGCTTGCACAAGCCGTGGCAAACCAAGACCCGGCCAATTCTTCAACGCAGCCAGGTCGCCGATAAACCGCATCGCCATGTGGCCAGCCCGTCGCTTCTTCAGTTCCGAAGCGGCGGTTCGACTGGTATGGTCGAACAGAGCCAGCCGCACGTCACGGGCATAGTCCTGACCGAAATCTTCAGCGAGCGTTCTGAACAAGGGGCGTATTACGGCCATCGCCAACCCTGCGCCCGCTAGCGCACAGAGCACGAAGGGTGGAATCTTCCCCGTCTCGTCGAGCCAGGAGAAGGCCGCCCTTGTCGCGAAGGCGGTGGCGGCCAATGACACAGCCTGAGCGAGCGCCGCTCCGATCAGACCTGCGAACAATATCCGCCGTCGCCCCGAGAAGAGTAGCGGCGCGTTCATGCCGCACTCGCAACCCGTTGCGCGCCGACCTGCACCGCAAAACGGTTCGCTTCCGCCGGATCCAGAAGCTGTGACCGATTGATGACAGGAACGCCCGTGGCGGCAAGCGCCTCGGCAGAAGCCATCGGTGAGCAAGACAGAAGGCCCGTCAATGCCAATGGGTGAACCCCCTGACGGGCCAACTCCGCCACACCGCCGGCCGCCGCCACGGCATCCCCACAGGCAAAGATGACACCCGAGGCCCATGTCCGGAACCCCGGATCAGCGATCAAAGCCGCCGTCTCCCGCTGGAAAATGCCATCGGCAATCTCCATTACTGCCAAATCGCATCCCGCATCTTCGGCGGCGGCCAATACGTCCCTGATACCTAGCGCTACGCGCGCCAACGGCTCGCGATAGGTCGTGACCATTCCTGCATCGGTGAAATCGGCCACGAAGGCTGAGCCGGCATCCAGATAGTGGTTAAAGTCGCCAAATGATCCCGTTCCCGTGCCTTTTAAAGTCGCCACGCGCCATCCCGCCAGCGTCAGACCGTGCGAAAGAGCGACCGTCGCCGTCGTCTTGCCGGAATTCATTGCGGTCCCCAAGACGACGATCACCGGCAGCGAGGGCGTGGCCGTCGCGCGAGGCAGGGCAAAATTCAACGTATCCAGCACCTGCCCATCGGGAGCAGTAATGCGTCCGAGGGGCTGCACCCGCGTCGGTGGCTTGATCCGATCATTGCGGTGCATCATTCGCCCCAAGCATCCACCGCCCGCCAGCATGTCACAGCCCTTGGGATCGATCTCGGCAATCCCCTCGAACTGATCCGGCGCATAGCGCGCACCGCAGGGCATGACGATTAGATCGCCGGGGTAGAGGGTCGACGGCCGCCCTGATGCGAGCTGCATCCGCCCGTGCTGTCCGATGGAAATCACCTGCCCAAGGATGAACTGACCGGGTGCCACCTCGTCCCACCGCTGGTCAAGATCGGACGCAAGGGCACGGGTAGCACGCCGGGTGGAGAAAGCCCATTTAGCACGGGCGAAGAGATGCTGGTTCATTGTCGTCTCCTTTGGTTACTGAAAAACCGCAGACCTGAGCAGCAAGGCCAGCGACGTGGGCGCATTGCGGGAAATCGTGACCGCAGCCGGGTAGGATCGTGAGGCTCAGGGTCGGAACGATGCCGCGCGCGTGCGCAGCGCTCTTGAAGGCAGCGGCAAATGCATGGGCACGGGCCACGCGATCCCGGCCTTGCGTTTTATCTATGCGTCGGTCCCGCCGTAGGGCGGGGTCTCGCAGGCGGTCATCTTCGCCTACGTAGATTCGAAGCGGGATTTTCAGGAAGGCTGAAAGCTGCGCCCGCATCAAACCCGCGATATCCGGTTCGCCCGGGGTAACCCTGTCGGCTTCGGTCCGCAGTCCCATCGGGAAGGGCACGCTATCGTCCGGCAAGCAATACCAGCCGGCGGCAGCCACGTGGAGCGCCGCCACATGCTGCGGATAGAGCATCGCAAATCGGTGCGCGAGTTGCGCGCCACCTGAAAAGCCGAACAGGTCGACTTTCCGGGTATGCGCGAGCCCCACCGCTTGCAATCGGGAGAGAAGGGCCAGCAAAGGCTTGTCTGGCCGCGCGCCGCCGATCCGCTGAAACACTGGCCAGTCGCCCGGCGGAAATCGCGGAACGATAAGCACTCGACCCGCGGCGGCGGCCGGCGCCGCAAACGCTGTGGAGAGTGCGTTCGCGGCGCGCGAAATCCCGTGCAAGGCTAAAAGCGGAGGCACCGAAGCCTGCGGGTTAGCCGGCACAAAAACGTCTGCGCGCAGGCGTCCCTCTGGCAATCGGACCCACAGACGTGTCGGGGCGGGCTCCTCTCTCCCCGCCAGCACCTCCGGATTGACAATGTTGAGCATTGCAGCCTTCCCGTCCGTTGAAATCGAAAGTAGAACGGGCGAGGCCGACGGTTATTCCGTGAAAATTGTGATTGCGTTTCTCATCCTGTCGCAGAAGGCACGGGACCGTGTGTGATATCGGTCAGTTCGCTTGCTCCCGTGACTCGGCTATTGCAGCGGACGGCTGCACCTCTGGGCACCGTGGAGGCTGCGTGCCGCCTGGTCCCCCTCCAACGATCATCGTGTAGCTGACGCTGGTCCCGCAATTCGTGTCGCCAAACAAACAGTGTTCGAGAACTTCGGCCGTAACGCTGCCCGACTGGGCTAATGCCGGCGCGAAGGCGTGCGCGGCAGTTGAATGCGGCGATACTGGCATGGTAAACAAGAACTTCGTTTCTCAGAATGAGACTTTGCACCAGTTTGAGACGCCTGACGTTGATCGATCGACGGATAGCTGCAGTCACGAGCTGTAATGTTGAGATGCTCAACTGCCACTTGGCAATGACAGTATCTGCCGGACATCACGATCGGGAAAGTTCATTCGAAGACGCGATAGGGCCGGTATTTGGAAAACTCGAAAGAACATCCGAGCCTATTTGACCGACTGGGCAACTCGGACGGTCTTCAGGTTGCAGTGATCGGCTGCGGAGCATGGGGCAAGAACCTGGTCCGCTGCTTTGCAGAATTGAACTGCCTTGGCGCTGTAGCCGATCACCACTCTGCAACAGTCGCCGAGATTCTTGCCCTGCATGGCGGCCAAGCCCTTACCTTTGAACAGATATTGGTCGAGCCCTCGATTCAGGCGGTGGCGATCGCGACGCAACCGTCACGGCACTTCGACCTTGCCAAACGCGCCTTGCTTTCGGGAAAGCATGTCTTTGTCGAAAAGCCGCTCGCGCTTGAGTTCAGGCAAGCCAAGGAGCTGGCGGCGCTGGCGCGGCGTTCGGGCCTGCGGCTAATGATCGGACATATACTTCGCTTTCATCCCGCCTTCGCCCGGCTCCAGACCTTAATCGCGAGCGGTGGCATCGGCCGTCTCCTGCGGCTAGAGGCCAACCGCAAGAACCTTGGTGCAATCCGTTCCGAGGAGGACGTGCTTTGGTGTCTCGGCCCGCATGACGTCTCCATCATTCTGGCTCTCGTCGGTTCGCAACCGACCGAGCTTCACGTCGTCGGCGGGTATCATCTGCGGCAGGGGAGAGCCGATACCGTCACTCTACATCTAGCCTTTCCGGCGGGGGAGCGGGCTCAAGTCAACCTGTCCTGGCTGCACCCAGTCAAGGAACACCGCCTCACGGTAATCGGGTCAGAAGCCATGGTCGTGTTCGACGATGGAGCGCAATGGGATCGCAAACTGCTCCTATACCCGCACATTGTGAAGGTGGCAGAGAATGCAACGGCGACGATCCGGGCCGAACCTGTTCCTCTCACGATAGAACAACACGAGCCGCTCAAACTCGAATGCCAGCATTTTATCAACTGCATCGTCCAGGGATCTGAGCCAATCACGAATGGCGAGGAAGGATTGCGCGTGACGCAGGTCCTGGCCGAAGCCAGTGCCATGATGAAACGGGGCCATGGCCTCCGGACGACTCCTGGACGCGTGAATGCTCGCCACCACCATTTGGATGTCTGAAGCGAAAATGCCGGAGCAGCTAGCCTTCAACGATCTCGGCGCGCAGCGCCGCCGCCTCGGGCGGGCAGTCGACGAGGCGATCCGCGGCGTTCTCGATCACGGCATGTATGTCATGGGTCCGGAGGTTGCGGAACTCGAGCGGGACCTCTCCGAATTCTGCGGTGTCAAGCACGCGATTTCCTGCGGCAACGGAACCGATGCCTTGTCTCTTGTGCTGTTAGCCCAGAATGTGAAGGCTGGCGACGCGGTGCTCTGTCCGTCCTTCACGTTCGCGGCCACGGCAGAAGCAATAGCCGGGCTTGGCGCGACGCCGGTCTTCGTCGATGTCGCCGAGGATAGTTTCAATCTCGATGCGACCAGTCTTGTGTCGTCGATCTCCATGCTCAAGCGCAGCGGTACCAAGCCGGTCGGCATTATCGCGGTCGATCTCTTCGGCCAGCCGGCCGATTACAACCATATTGAGGAAATCGCGTCCCGGGAGGGCCTGTGGCTGGTCTGTGATGCGGCTCAAGCTTTCGGTGCAAGTTACAAGGGACGCCCGATTGGTTCGATCGGGCTTGCCACCACGACCAGCTTCTTCCCGGCGAAACCGCTGGGCTGCTACGGCGACGGCGGTGCGGTGTTCACAAATGACGAGGAGTTGGCGGACACCATCCTTTCGCTCCGCATGCATGGCCGCGGGACTGATAACGGTGACCACGTCCGGATCGGCATGAACAGCCGCCTCGACACGATACAGGCGGCAGTTCTGATCGAGAAGCTAAAGATATTTCCGGATGAACTCGTGGCTCGCAACCGGATCGCCAAGCGTTACAATGAACAGCTGGGCGACAGCGCCGTCGTGCCGAGCATCGGAGAGGGGGCGACCTCGGTCTGGGCACAATATACGCTGCGCCTGCCACGATGCGACCGAGGGGCGTTCCAGGCCTCGCTCGCGGCGGCAGACGTTCCGACGGCCGTCTACTACCGAACACCGATGCATCAACAAGCTGCTTACAGGCACTTTCCCACTGCCCCGAATGGGCTGCCCGCATCCAACCGGCTCGCCGCCGCGGTGGTAAGCCTGCCAATGCATGCCTATCTGAGCGAGGAGGTGCAGGATCGGATCACGGCCGCCGTGCGGTCAGCTTTGGCACCGTGCCACCGCCCCAAACGGTGACCTCTTTCGTCTTTCCAAGGATCGGCCATCGCGTCTCCCCGCACAGGCGGGCAGCGCCACGCCGGGCGCTATTCGCGCTGCAAGGAACGCTGAACTGCGGCTGAATGTCCGGTTCAGCCTGGGTTCGAGGATGGTTCCTTAAAAGAGAGACCGTCAGTGCCACTCGCCAAATCCAGGAGACGGAAAATGACGAAAAAGTTCCTCATCACCAGTGCCATTGCTACGCTCATTGGCTTTATGACGGTCCCGGCCAAGGCCAATGATGTCTTCATCGAGCAGTACGGGTTCGCGCACTCTGCGGGCGGCGCCCAGACCGGCTACAAGAACCGGATCGGCATCCACCAGAGGGGCCGATCCAACAATGCCATTGCCAACCAGAAGGGCTGGCGCAATCTCGTGGCAATAGGCCAGGATGGCTACAACAACGCCGCCGATGTCTACCAGCGCGGCAGGCGGAATAATGCCGGCGTCGGCCAGTTCGGGTCGAACCACACCTCGATCGTGACCCAGGACGGCCACGGCAACATCGCCGCCGGCGTCCAGGTCGGCAAAGGCTGCAGCGCCGATGTGAAGCAGGAGGGCGGCGGCAATGTCGCCGCGTTTGTCCAGGCCTGCCGCTAGCACGAGCACTCCCACAGCGCCTAGCACCGCGGACGCGCAAAGGGTGAATCCAGGGGGCCGAGGGAGACTGATCCAGCGGCCCTCACCGGCAATCACGGAGAAGAGAGATGTTCAGAAAGGGTACGCGTTTCCCCGCAGGAACGGTGCTGCTGCTTTTCGGCCTCGGCGCGGCCGGCATCGCGATCGGCGCAGGCCAGGCCGGTACGGCGGCCGGGCCGGTCCGCTGCGAAATCCGCGCCGACTTGACCAACGGCACGACAAGCCTGGAAGGCGTGGTTCATGCCGACAAGGCGGTCAGTGGCTCCTATCGATTGCGCGTCAACAGCTCCGGCGCATCCGGGCGTTCCAACATAGACCAGGGCGGCGACTTCACCGCAGGCCCCGGAAACCCCGCGAGGCTCGGCTCGGTCACGCTGGACACCCGAGGCGCGCGCCTCGATGCTAGCCTGACGATCACCGTGAACGGGAAGACGATCGAGTGTGCCGACCAAATCGACGGCGCGATCTGAAACGCTCGCGTGCACGTTATGCTGAATTCAGCTGTTATAGTCTTGTCCTGAGGCCGTGGACCACCCATTGCGGTGCCGGCCTGTCTGCAATGCTTCGGCTGGTTGTTGGCGGAGGGGAAAACGGTGCCTTGGCTCGTGATTGGTGTGATAGTTTTTCTCGGGGTGCATTCGATCCGCATCGTAGCGCCTGGCTTCCGCGACCGGACAATCGCCGCACGCGGCGAACGGGCGTGGAAGGCTATCTATTCGCTCGCCTCAATTGCGGGCTTCGTACTTGTCATCTGGGGCTATGGCCAGGCTCGCCAGACCGCCCCTGTTGTTTACACCGGTACGCCGGCACTCGCCGGCGTCGCGATGCTTCTGATGATCCCCGCCAGCATTCTTCTGGTCGCGGCGCTGCTGCCGGCCGGGCGCATCAAGGTCGCCGTCAAGCACCCGACGCTGACGGCAGTGAAGACCTGGGCTGTCGCGCACCTGCTCGTCAATGGCGATCTGGCTTCGATCGTCCTCTTCGGTGGTTTCCTCCTCTGGGCGGTCGCGGACCGCATTTCGGAAAGTCGCCGGCTTGAGGCCGGGCTCGCGAAGAACCCGGTGCTCGTGTCCGGCCGGTCCGACGTGATCGCGGTAATCGTCGGACTGGTCATTTATGGCCTCTTCGTGTGGAAGCTGCATGAGTGGCTGTTCGGCGTCGCGCCAATCATTGAGTGAGCCGAACTGGAGCAGTATGGCGTCAGGTCGGGGGATGCCGTCCTCCTCCTCACAGCCTGTGAATCTTGACCTCCGGGCAGGCGTCGAGCGCGATTTCGCAAAGATGCTCGTGGTGCGTCAGGTAGATCACCTGTCCGACACGCGCCATCTCTGCCATCAGTTCGAAGGCGCGTCCGGCGCGGTTGTCGTCGAACGTCTCCATGATGTCATCGGCGACGAACGGCAAGGTCTCACGCGCCACCGCCACTTCGTGATAGCCGGCGATCCTGAGCGCCAGATAGAGTTGGAAGCGCGTCCCTTTTGAGAGGTCGGCGGCAAGCTTCGAACCGCCGGTGACCGTATTGGCGATAAGGAATTCCTGTCCCTTGTCGGCCTGCGTCGAAAGACCGGAATATTCCCCGCCGCTGATATGCGCGAAAGTCAGCGAAGCGCGCTGCATCATGGCGCTGCGATGGCGCTCGCGAAACAGCCGAAGCGCGTGCTCCGCCGCAGCCACGCCTGCGCGAAGCCGGAGATAGTCGACGGCCCTGCTCTCTATTTCCAGAAGAAGTGTTCGCTGCCGTTGCTCGAGCTCGGCGGCCCTATCCCCTCCCTCGACTTCGGCAAGCTTCCGCTCCTTATTCCGCACCTCCGCATGCAACTCGCTGACGTCGCGATCGGCTGCATCGATCTCCTCTTCCAGCCGCGCAAGCTCGAGGTCGAGTTCAGTCGGATCCAGTGCCGCAAGCATTGCTTCCGCCTCTGCGGCCTTTGCCACGGCGAGGCGCGTCACCAGATCGTCTTCGAGTTCGGCGCATCTTAGCCGCAACCGCTGCTGATCGCGAACGCTCTCCAGGCAGGAAGCGGCTTCTTCGAGCGTCTCGCAGCCGAAGAAATCAAAGATCGTCTGCCGGTGGGCGACGTCGATCCGCTCCTCATGGCGGAGCGAGCGCAGGCCTTCCTCGAGGCGCTGGATGTTGCCGCGAGCGGCCAGGCGCCGCTGCTCCTCGCGCTCCGCAGCGGCGATGCGGTCGCGCAACAAAGCAAACTGTGCGTGTGGATCCCTCTCCACCTCTTGGCCGAAGGCGGCGGCGAGGTCCGCGACCGCCTCTTCAAAAGCGGCCTGATCCTTGCGCATGCCGGCAATGCGATGATCGAGCTCGCCCTTCTTTTGCATCAGCTTGTCGAAATCATGAAGGACAGCGAGAACCGGACCGATCTCATGCGGCAGCGGGCGATCTCCCCGAAGCGCAAGCCACGTCCCGGCAAACGCATCGTCCCACTCCTGCTGCCAGGCTGCGACCGCCGCCTCGGCAGCCTCGAGCATGACCTCGCGGCTCTCCAGGGCTTCCGACGCGCGGCGAAGCTGGGCGATGGCGGCGCCACGGGCAGCCGAAGCCGCTTGTGCCCGCGTGGCGACCTGTTCTGCAACAACCAGCATCTCGTCGAGCCGATCGGGGACCGTGTCGGCTACGCCGAAGCACTCCAACGCGTCGCGCAGGCCACCCACGGCGACCATCTCTTCCGCGGCGGCACTCTCCAGCGCCTGCCTGGCCGCGCGCAAATCGGAGCGCAGTTGAAGCGCCATCGCCCGTGCCGCAAGCCATGCTTCCAGTTGCGATAACAGCGTGACGCTAGGTAAACCGCATGCGCCTGCGGCAGCGGCCACGGCCGCACTCAACTGTTCCCGCTCCGCGGCGAGCGCCGCTCTCTGCGCTTGGAGGACCTTTAGACGTGCATGCCGCTCGGCGATCGCAAGCCTCAGCCCGCGCATTTCGGCCACCCGCTCCGCCCGCGCCAGGCGGAGCGCTGCGGCCGTATCGTCATCCTTCAACGCCGCCTCGAACGCCAATGCCGTTGCCACATCGAGGCTGGCGCGATGCCTTTGCCAGGCGAGATCGCGCTGCCGCCGCAGTTCGTGTGCCGCGGCATCGTCGATCACGGTGCCGTCGGCCGCGAGCAGCGCCAAGCGCGCCTCGTCTCCGGCCTGCCGCTCGCCTTCGTCGTTGATGCGATCATCAAGCCTCAAGCGCCGCTCCATGAGAGCGGCATCCTGTGCCCGCCACCCCTCGACCACGCCTGGGGCGGGAATGGGCAATGCCGACAGCTCGTCCACATCGCCGGCAAAGGGCCGCAAGCCATCAAGTGCTTCGGCGAGGCCCGCCTCGAACCGTTCGCTCTCTCTTGCGGCCGTCTGGCGGCGCAGGTGACAGTCGTTCTGACGCAAGAGATGCAAGCGCTCGATGAGCGGGCCTGGATCCGCCTCGCCGTCGTTCAGCCCGGCCAGTTCACGTTCCGCCCGGAACCGCTCGCCCCTTGCGCTCTCCACCTCATCGCGCGCAGATGTCACCCTTTCGGCAAGGCTTGCATGACGGCGGACCAATTCCTGGAGCCGGGCGGTGCGGGCCGTCGGCAACAGGAGTGAGGCGGGATCAGGATTGCCCGCCTCACCGAGGCGCGCGAGGCAGATTTCGATTTCGGCAACGATCCTCGCCCGCTCGTCGAGACGAGACGGCATGTCGCGCGCGGCCGTCTGGTACCGCGCATCGAGCGCCGTCTGGCGGATCGTCTCGAAGCGCTCCGCAAGTGCAAGCGCCGCGCCGTCGCGAGGCACTGCCTCAAGCTCACGGCGGCAGAGTTCCAGTTCCTCATTCAACTGCAGGAGCCTGGCGGCGATCTCGGCGTCGCGTTTTCGCAGCCTCGGCACCTCGCTCCACCAGTCTGCCGGCGGTACCGGCAGCGGCATCTGGCCTGCGAGCTCGGCACGGGCCTCGCAAAGCCGCGCGAGCAGCGGCAGGGCGTCGCGCTTGGCGCGCAGGCGGTCACGTTCGGCGCGCAGTTCCACCCGGGCGTTCGCCGCCGCGTCGTGGCGCTCACGCGCCTTTACGAGCGCCTTGCGCAGCACGGCATAGTCGCGCGCGTTCACGTCTATCGCCTTTCGCTCGGCCTTCAACGCCTCGAGCTCGGTCTTCAGCTCCGCTAGCCGATGCTTCCGCGCCTGCGGCCGGAAGAAGGCATCCGCCTCCGCTCTGAGATTCGAGAGCACCGCAGCGCTGTCCGGCAGGCCGGAACTTGCGGAAAAGAGGAGAGCGCCCAACTCGCCCTCGCTGTTGAGGATCGCCTCGCCGCCCTCCTCAATGCTCTCGTCATCGAGCGAGAACATCATCCGGTAGGTATCGCGATCGACGGCGCCGAGCGCTGCCGAAAAGAGATTGTCCGGCAGCGGCTGTTCGTCGGGGCCGACCAGGCTGTTGGCATTGCGCTTGACGCGATAGGCATGATGGGTGCGGCCGCCAGCTTCGATGATGCCGCCGACCCGCATCGCCTGATAGGGATGCAGGAAACCGTAGGGGCTCTTGCGGTCGATTCCGAAGAGAAGATCAAGAAAGCCGGAGAACAGGGTGGACTTGCCCGCCTCGTTCGGCCCGTAGACCAGGTGAAAATCCCGCGTCCCCGGCTGTGCTCCACCGAAATCGAGCCTCCGCTCGGTGAACTTACCGTAACGGACGAGGTCGAGCCGACTGAGGCGCATCAGTCGCTGCCCTCTCCCGCACCGCGCCAATGAAGATGCGAGAGCACATCGACGCTTCCCGCAAGGGCCGCATCGCGCACCAGCCTCTCGAGCGCCCCCTCATCCGTGGCGAAGTACGGACGCAGTTCAGCCGGCAATTGCTGCAGAAGCTCCTCGGCAACGGATTTCATTTCTGCGCAAAAACCGAAGGCCGACAACACGTCCTTTTCGACGAGCACTGAAAGCTCGCCCATCGGATCGGCCGTGCTGCCGATTTTCTCGTGCTTGCCCTCGCGGCAATGATTCTCGACCTTCTCCACCCAGCAGTCACCGAGTGCTGCGGCGACATTCGCAATCTCGGCCACGAGGAGATCGGCATCCCGCCTGAGACGCCATGCGAGCGGCGTCGCTCCCGTCAGGCTCACCCGCACTATCAGATTGTCCGCCGACAATCCTTGGCGAAGACGCGCTAAGCGGTTGCCTACCGCCTCCAGCAAGCCGCGCCAGTCGACGATGCCGGTCATGTCGACCTCCAGCCGCTCGAACACGGCGGCGCCGATAGCACGCTCCGCCAGCGTCAGGTGGCCGTCATGGTCGATCGTGACGAGGGTCACGCCTTTCACCCCCGCCTCGTTGATGTCGCGGCCCTGCGGCATTCCCGGCATGACGATGCAAGGCGTCTGGCTGTGCACCCGCCGCTGGTGGATATGGCCAAGCGCCCAGTAATCGAATCCGTGCCGCTCCAGGTCGGCCACGGAGCAAGGCGCATAAGGATCATGGATGGAAGAGCCGGAAAGGCTCGTATGCAGCATGCCGACATTGATGGCGTCTGACACCGGCGGATGGAAATGCGGCAGCAGGCTTTCCGGCGCATGTGGTTCGGCAAAGCTGATGCCATGGATGTGGACAGCCCTGCCGTTCTCGAGCGTCTTGGCGAGCACCGGCTTGCCGCGCCCGGAAAACACATGCACCGACTGCGGCAACGTAAGCTCCCGCGTCACCTGCGACTGGGCATCGTGATTTCCGCGGATGATGAAGGTGCGGATGCCCGCTTCGTCGAGACGGCGAAGCTCCCCCGCGAGGAAGAGCGCCGTGTTCATCGAAGTTTGACTGCCGTCATAGAGATCGCCGGCGATCAACAGCGCATCCACACCTTCGGTGAGGCAGAGATCGATGATCCGCACAAGGGCGTTGCGGGTCGCGTTGCGCACGAGCTCGGCAAGCTCTGCATTTCGGAGGGCCAGGCTGCGCAGGGGCGAATCGAGATGGAGGTCGGCGGTATGAACAAATCGGAAGGGCATGGCCGGACCATGGCCCGCAGCCGCCGCCCTCGTCAATGGCGCCGGCAAGGTTACCCCCTGTTAGCCGCAGTATGACCATGGCCGCCCCGGAGCGCGGGCGCCGCTGGGCTCCGCCGGCGCGCTTGATTAGCGTTTTTGTAACGCCTCGCGCACTAGCTTTCGCCTCAACGCCTCGACGCGTCCCTACGGGAATGATTCCTGCCCGGCCGCCGCTCGGTCATGATGATCAAGAGCCGGACCACCCATCTTTCGCGGACCATTCCGGAGTGAGACATGTCCCGCCTGAAAATATCGCACACGCTGATCGCGCTTTTTGTCCTGGTGACACTGATCGTCGCCGCACTTGCCGCCGCCTCCGTCAACGGCGTGCGAATGATGAATGAGCGAAACAGCGAAATTGCCAAGAGCTGGCTGCCGCGCGTCTCGCTGGTGCGCGCGCTCGACACGGAACTCTCGAACACGCGGACTGCCTTTGCGCGGCACCTGATCTCGCTCACGCCCTTTGAAAAGAAAGGAGCGGAAAAAGCGATCGGAGAGACCGTCCGCAGTTTCGACAAGCTCGTCGGTGAATACGCCGCTCTCGCGACCTCCGATGCGGACAAGGCCGCGCTCGATAAGATGCAGGCTGCCTACAAGTCCTATCTTGCGGTCGCCGACGGGATGCTGAAATACTCGAACGACCTCCAGAACATGAAGGCCCAGCACATCTACAAGGTCGATATGCGGGCCGAAGGCGAAAAGGTCGACGCGGCCATTGATGAATTGCTCAACCTCAATCTCGCCGGTGCCGACACTGCCGTTGCCGAGAGCGACGCGACTCACAAGCAAATCGTGACGATCGACTCCATCGTCATCGGGTTTGCGGCGCTGATCGTTCTCGGGGCGATCGCCTATGCCGTTCGCGGCATCGCCCGTCCGATCCAGGTCATTACCCGTTCCATGGCGAAGCTCGCGGAAGGCGACACGGCAAGCAATATCCCCTACGGCAACCGCAAGGACGAAATCGGCGAAATGGCACGAGCCGTCGAGGTCTTCCGCCAGGCGGCGATCGCCAATCACCAGCTCGAGGAAGAAGCGGGCCTCCAGCGCGCCGAGGCTGAAGCCGAACGCCAAAGAGTGACGCGCGACGCCGAGGCAGCGGCGCAGCTGCGCCTCCAGGAGGCGACAGCCGGCCTTGCAGCCGGTTTGCGGCGGCTCGCGGCCGGCGATCTGGCATTTCAGCTTGATGAGCCCTTCGCGCCGGATTTCGAGCAACTCAGGCACGACCTGAACCAGGCCGTTGCACAACTTGCCGCGACGCTGGCAGCCGTATCCGCGAGCTCGACAAGCATCGATGGCGGCGCGCGGGAAGTCAGCCAGAGTGCCGACGATCTGTCGCGCCGCACGGAACAGCAGGCGGCCTCACTCGAGGAAACGGCGGCCGCACTCGACCAGATCACCGTCAACGTCGCCAACTCGTCCAAACGTACGAACGAGGCACGCGGCATCGCCAGCCAAGCAAACGACAGCGCGCGCAAGTCCGGCGCGATCGTCTCCGGCGCAATCGACGCCATGGGTCGTATCGAGCGTTCCTCCAATCAGATCTCGAACATCATCGGCGTCATCGACGAGATCGCTTTCCAGACGAACCTTCTCGCGCTCAATGCAGGCGTCGAGGCGGCGCGCGCGGGCGAGGCCGGCAAGGGCTTTGCGGTCGTTGCACAGGAAGTACGCGAACTCGCCCAACGCTCTGCAAAGGCGGCCAAGGAAATCAAGGAGTTGATCCGCAACTCGGCAAGCGAAGTCGAAAGCGGCGTCAAGCTCGTGCGCGAAACCGGCGAAGCCCTTCGCACCATCGAAGGCCTCATCGTCGAAATCAACGGGCATATGGACGCAATCGCCGTCTCGGCACAGGAGCAGTCCGCCGGACTTTCCGAAGTGAACATGGCGGTCAACCAGATGGATCAGGTCACGCAGCAGAACGCCGCCATGGTGGAGGAGGCCAATGCAGCAAGCGCGACGCTCGCGCAGGAAGCCACCCGCCTGCGAGAGCTGATCTGCGGCTTCAGCCTCACCGAAACGTCGGATCGGACCTATGGCGACCATGGCCATGGCACCACGACGGGGTCGCGTTACGCCGCATGAAGCGGCAATTCACCAGTGTCGGAAGATCAACGGCCCCCGTTCGGGGCCGTTTCTTTTTCGTCCCGCGAGCGCGCTCCTTAAGAATTAGGTGGTTTTGGTCGACAAACATGGCGATTGTAACTATCAATAGGGTTACTGCCATTTGACATGCGCCCTCAACATACCGCCACCATGGTCATGAAGAAGACACTGGAAGTTTCCGAAAAACTGTTCGAGCTCTACCATCGCGTTCATCGTCTGGTTAATGAGTCCATGACCGAGGAAGGCGTCTCGCTTGCCCGAAGCAAGTTCCTGTTCTTCCTGAGCAAGCTCGGCCCCTGTCGATCCACTGATATCGCCTGCGCCCTGAATTTCGCGCCGCGAACGGTCACCGAGGCGATCGACGGCCTGGAGCGCGATCGGCTCGTCATGCGTAAGCCCGACCCGGAAGACCGCCGCGCTAAGATCGTGTCGATTACCGACACCGGCCGCGCCGTGCTCGAGGCGGCAGAGCATCCGCGCAAGCAGCTTCTGGAGGAAATCTTCTCGGCGCTGGACGACAACCAACTCGACCAGCTCTACGACATCGTCGGCAAGCTCGTGGAGAAGACAGACGAAATCCGCAAACGCAAGCAGGCGGCGGAAGAGGAGATCGCCGCCGCCAAGTGAAGGCTGTGTGAAGGCTGGCTGTCTCGCAATAGGAAAGAGGCCAGGACGTCATGCCCCGGCCTCTTCGCTTCGCCTACAGCGCCGCGCGTCTTATCCGACGCGCAAAGATCGCCGTAGCACTTGAAATCGCTGCATGCCTTTGTCCCCTTAAATCGAGGTCGATTTAAGGGGACATGCAGTATCCGTACGCTTACATCGCGTCGATGGCACCGATGGAGAAGAACAGGGTTTCGCCGGAGGAGTCGTCGACGCCGTCATTGTCGGTGACGATGTAGCCGCTACCGGCCGCATCGACCGTGAAGCCCTCCACCTTGTCGACCACATAGCCGTTCAGTGCCTTCAGCTCCGGAATGAGATCGCGAACCTCTTCCTTCTTCACGACCGGCAGTTCGCCGCCGAGCGCGGCGGGCTTCAGGTCGGCAAGGGCGACGCGATAGAGCTTCTTGATCTTTGCCGCCGCGCCGATCAGGTTGTCGCGTTCGACGACATAGGCATAGTCGCCGTGGACGGAGATCTCCGAGAGACCGACCCAGCCTTCCTCGGATTTGTCGAGCCGGTAGCGGACAGCACCCCATTCCTCGGTTGCCGGCTTGTAGGAGACGAGCTTGACGAAACCCTTCTCGTCGTCCTTCCATTCGCGCTGTACAGCCATCCAGAGCGTGAGGTCTTCACCCTCGCCGACGGTCGTGACGCCTTCGAAACCGAAGCGGATTTCGTTGGCGCTGAGTTCCGCCGGAAGTGCGATCTCCTGCTTGATCTCGCCCTTCTCGTTCACGTGGAGAAGCGCATGGCTGTAGAGCTTGTCCGAATTGCCTTCGGAGGCGAGCCAGAAGCCACCCTCGCCATCATTGGCGATGCCTTCGATGTCGAGCTTCTGGGCAGGCGCGCCGTCGCGGGTGATCGGCAGCGCTTCCGTGATCAACGCCGGCTTCTGCGTCGCGTCGATCGTGAAAATCACCGGCTGCGACGAGAAGAAGGAATCGTTGACCGCGCGCAGGAAGCCCGGCTTTTCCGCGATCGCGGCAAGGCCAGATAGTGCGCCAAAACCGATCGGCAGGCCATCCTTTTCAGCCGAGCGGATCTGCGGATAGGCTGCCTCCCCTTCCCCGCGCTCGTAGATCATGACGTGCGAGCGCGCACCACCGTCCTCGATGAGATCGACCTCGTTCGCGGTCGCCAGCAGATTGCGGTCGGCAATGGCGACGGCACCCTCGGGCGAGATGCCGGAGGGCAGCAGCTGAAGCAGTTTCGGGTCGGCGCCGGTATCCCTGTAGACACCGACAACCGAAGCGCGCTCCGAAAGAACGAAGAAGAGATTGTCGTCGCCGAAACGCGCCGCCTCGAGTCCTTCCGGCTCGACGCCCTTGGCCGACGATCTCTTCTCCGTATAGTGGCCGATCGCTGCGACCGCATGTTCGAAGCTCGGCCCCGATTCGAAGAGAATCCGGCCGGTCTTGTCGAAGATCGTGAAGCCGCGGGCGCCGCCCTCATAATCACCCTCGTTGGCGACCACGAGCCGTTCGTCATCGAGCCACTTCACCGCGTCCGGCTCACGCTTGCGGCCAGCCTGCTCGCCGGCGAAGGAAATCGCGCCGTCACGCTTGGTGTCGATGCCCTTGAGATCGACCGTTCCGGCGGAGAAATGCGTCTTCACCGCGGCGGACTTTCCGTCGATGACAACGATGTGGTTGTTCTCCTGGAGTGTCAGTGCGATTTCGTCCTTGCCGTTGAAGGCAACGAATTCGGGCTCGGGATCGTCACCCGCAACTTCGGGCAGGCCCGTCAGCGCCACACGCTTGATCGACGCGCAATCGGCGATGCCGTCCTTCAGCGAGAGGATGACGAGATCGCCCGCCGGCAGCTGCGGGATCTTGCCGTCATTGACGTCTTCGTCGCGCTCGTTCTCGATGGCGATCGCGGCGAGAGTCCTCTCTTTGTTGATCGCCACCGAGTCTGGCTGCCCGCCAAGATCGCAGGTGGCGTCTACATTCCTGGTGGCGATATCAACCATGGCAAGCTGACCGGAGGGCTTGGTGAAGCTTTCGCGCGTGTTGATTGCCACCAGCGCCTTGGCGCCCGCGATCGCGACCGACGTGGGCTCGCCTTCGAAGGACACGGTGCCGCCGGCCGCAGGCGCCCTCGCATCGGTGATGTCGATAAAGCCGATGCGCTTGCCAGGGCTATCGGTATAGACGAGCGTCCTGCCGTCCTCGCTCGCCGCGATGATTTCGGCAGAAGTTGCCGCTTTGCGGTCTGCGCCCTCGGGCAGATTGTCGGCGACGGCGAAGGATGCGATGCGGTTGAAAACCTGTTCGGCCCGAACGCTGGACGCCGTCGATGCCGCAAGTGCTGCGGCCAATGCTGCGGTGATCGAAAATGCCTTCATTTCTCCCTCCTTGTCGCGGCGTTCGCGCCGCTCTGGCACCCGGAATCAGCCGGTTGCCTGAAGCCCCGGATGGGAGGTATTTGCAACCGCCCTGTAACAGTCCGATGACAGCGGCGGAGAAATGAAAAGAGGCCCGGCGGGGCCGGGCCTCAAACAAGCTGCTGCAGCGCTCCCAGAGATAGGCGCAAGCGGCGGATGAAACATGAACCTGTTTCAGGGCCTGCAAACCGCGGCCACCGCGCGGAGTGCCGACCGGCGATCGCAGGTTCCCGTCGGCCGGAACGCCCGATTAGTTGACGGCGTCCTTGAGGCCCTTGCCGGCCGTGAACTTCGGCACGTTGCGGGCCGGGATGTCAACTTCCGCGCCCGTCGACGGGTTGCGGCCCTTGCTGGCTTCGCGGCGGGTCACGGAGAAGTTGCCGAAGCCGACGAGGCGAATATCACCACCGTTCTTCAGTTCGCCCTGGATGGTCTCAAAAACTGCATCTACTGCAGAGGACGCATCAGACTTGGAAAGTCCGGCCTTTTCGGCAACGGCAGCCACGAGCTCATTTTTGTTCATGTTTCCACCCCTTTCATACTGGTTCGAAACGACTGTCTTCTTAAGCCGGGGCGGCATGAGCATCACCCGCGTCTTGCCATTCCCAATTGCGCCTAATCCCTTTGATTGCAAGGCTCGCAAGCTGCTTTACAACAAAAAAGACCGGCGAAATGCCGGTCTTTTTTGATTTTTTGGTCAGACTGCGCAAGCGGGACACAGTCCCATGCCCATATTGGCACCGTCAGTGGGCGATCGATGCACCCGCCTCGTCCTGCGAATCGACAGACGCGATGGCAGCTGCCTCGCTTGCGGCATCCCACTCGATCGGCTCGGGACGGCGCGTCAGAGCGTGTTCGAGCACCTCGCCCATCCGCGAGACCGGAATGATTTCGAGGCTGTTCTTGACGTTGTCCGGGATCTCAGCGAGATCCTTGGCGTTCTCCTCGGGGATGAGCACCTTCTTGATGCCGCCGCGCAGAGCCGCCAAGAGCTTCTCCTTCAAACCGCCGATCGGCAGAACGCGGCCACGCAGCGTGATCTCACCGGTCATCGCCACATCCTTGGAGATCGGGATGCCGGTCATCACCGACACGATCGCGGTTGCCATGGCAACGCCAGCCGACGGACCATCCTTCGGCGTCGCGCCTTCGGGCACGTGCACGTGGATGTCGCGCTTGTCGAACTGCGGCGGCTCAATGCCGAAATCGATCGCCCGCGAGCGGACATAGGATGCCGCCGCCGAAATCGATTCCTTCATCACATCGCGCAGGTTGCCGGTCACGGTCATGCGCCCCTTGCCGGGCATCATCACGCCTTCGATCGTCAGCAGTTCGCCGCCGACCTCGGTCCAGGCGAGGCCGGTCACGACGCCGATCTGGTCATCGCGCTCCGCTTCGCCGTGGCGGAAGCGCGGCACGCCCAGGTAGTCGTGGACGTTCTCCGCCGTCACTTCGACCTTCTTGGCATTGCCCTTGAGGATCTCGGTAACCGCCTTTCGCGCGAGCTTCATCAGCTCACGTTCGAAGTTGCGAACGCCTGCCTCACGCGTGTATGTCTGGATCACGGCCATCAGCGCGCTATCGGTCACGGAGAACTCATTCGGCTGCAGCGCGTGGTCGCGGATCGCCTTGGGCAGCAGGTGCCGCTTGGCAATCTCAAGCTTTTCCTCTTCGGTGTAGCCGGCAATCCGGATGACTTCCATGCGGTCCATTAGCGGCGCCGGAATGTTCAGCGTGTTCGCCGTGGTGATGAACATCACGTTCGACAGGTCGTATTCGACCTCGAGATAGTGATCCATGAAGGTCGAGTTCTGTTCCGGATCGAGCACCTCCAGAAGCGCCGAAGACGGGTCGCCACGGAAGTCCTGACCCATCTTGTCCACCTCGTCCAGCAGGAAGAGCGGATTGGACCGCTTCGCCTTCTTCATCGACTGTACGATCTTGCCCGGCATGGAGCCGATATAGGTACGGCGGTGACCGCGGATCTCGGCCTCGTCGCGCACGCCGCCAAGCGCCATGCGGATGTATTCGCGGCCGGTAGCCTTGGCGATCGACTTGGCAAGCGACGTCTTACCGACGCCCGGGGGACCGACGAGGCACAGGATCGGACCTTTGATCTTCGCGGAACGGGCCTGCACGGCCAGATACTCGACGATGCGTTCCTTGACCTTGTCCAAGCCGAAGTGATCGGCGTCGAGTACCTTCTCGGCATGATTGAGGTCGGTCTTGATCTTCGATTTCTTGCCCCAGGGCAAGCCCAGCAGCCAGTCCAGATAGTTGCGTACCACCGTGGCTTCCGCCGACATCGGGCTCATCTGGCGCAGCTTCTTCAGCTCCGCGTCAGCCTTTTCCCGAGCCTCCTTCGAAAGCTTCGTCTTGGAGATGCGCTCCTCGAGTTCAGCCATCTCGTCGCGGCCGTCCTCGCTGTCGCCGAGCTCCTTCTGGATCGCCTTCATCTGCTCGTTCAGATAGTATTCGCGCTGTGTCTTCTCCATCTGGCGCTTGACGCGCGAGCGGATGCGCTTCTCGACCTGCAGGACCGAGATCTCGCCCTCCATGAAGCCGAGAGCCTTTTCGAGCCGCATCTTGACGCTGGTCGTTTCCAGCATCTCCTGCTTCTCGACGATCTTGATCGACAAGTGCGAGGCGACCGTATCGGCGAGCTTGGAGTAATCCTCGATCTGGCTCGCGACGCCTACGACCTCAGGGGAGATCTTTTTGTTGAGCTTTACGTAGCTTTCGAATTCGGACACCACCGAGCGGCTCAGCGCCTCGATCTCGACCGGGTCCTCCTCCGGTTCACTCAGCGCATGCGCCACTGCCTCGTAGAAATCGTCGCGCTGGGTATACCGATCGATCTGCGCGCGAGCGCGCCCTTCGACGAGAACCTTAACGGTGCCGTCGGGGAGCTTCAGCAATTGCAGCACGTTGGCGATCGTTCCGACCTGGTAGATCGCAGAGGGCTCCGGGTCGTCGTCCGTTGCATTGATCTGGGTCGCCAGCATGATCTGCTTGTCGGTGCCCATCACTTCTTCGAGCGCGCGGATCGACTTTTCGCGGCCGACGAAGAGCGGCACGATCATGTGGGGGAAGACCACAATGTCGCGCAGCGGCAGAACCGGATAGGTCGCGCTTTCGGTCGCCGGAGACGTTTTATTCGTCATATTCAATTCCTTTCCGTCCCGATTTCGGGCCCGTTCCCGGGAGCCTCAGCAGCACTCCCGGTTGTCACATTTTCCACCTGAAAGTGGAGTGCGGAAGATGCCTTTTCAAGGCTGGCGCAACCTCCGCATTCATGAACACTTCCGGCCATATGCTGAGATGCTGTTGCGGGCCTTACGACAGCGGGACCAGTGCACAGCAACCGGCTTCATTGAATCGTCACATCATCGCGTTGTTGCGGAGGTTTAGCAATAATCGATTTGCTTGGTCACAATGATTTTGCGCCCAAAATTGTTCAAAAATGGGGAGAAAACGGGCCGAAAATCGGGAAAATCGCTTTGCCTCAGAAGAGCTCCGCGGAGCTTGGCCTTCCCAGGCGCCAGGCTGAATCCCCGCTGGAAAAAGCCCGCACATGGCGGGCTTTTTCCGTTAGCCGAGAGCGGCCGATCAGGCCGAAACGTTGGTCTTTTCCTCGGAGCGATCCGAGTAGATGTAGAGCGGCCGTGCGGTCCCCTTGACCACCTCGTCCGAAATGACGACCTCGCGGACACCTTCGAGCGTCGGCAACTCGAACATCGTGTCGAGCAGGATCTTTTCCATGATCGACCGGAGGCCGCGTGCGCCGGTCTTGCGGACGATGGCACGCCGGGCGATTTCCCTGAGAGCATCCTCGTGAAAGGTCAGCTCGACATCTTCCATCTCGAACAGGCGCTGGTACTGCTTGACGAGCGCGTTCTTCGGCTCCGACAGGATCTGGATCAGCGCATCCTCGTCCAAGTCTTCAAGCGTCGCCAATACGGGCAGGCGGCCGATGAACTCCGGAATGAGCCCGAACTTGACCAGATCTTCCGGCTCGAGGTCGCGCAGCACTTCGCCCACCCGACGATCCTCCGGTGCACGGACGGTCGCGCCGAAGCCGATCGAGGTCTTCTCGCCGCGGGCGGAGATGATCTTGTCGAGACCGGCAAAAGCGCCGCCGCAGATGAAGAGGATGTTCGTCGTGTCGACCTGCAGGAATTCCTGTTGCGGATGCTTGCGGCCGCCTTGCGGTGGCACCGAGGCAACCGTACCCTCCATGATCTTCAGCAGCGCCTGCTGCACGCCCTCGCCCGACACGTCGCGGGTGATCGAAGGATTGTCAGACTTGCGCGAGATCTTGTCGACCTCGTCGATATAGACGATGCCGCGCTGGGCACGCTCAACATTGTAGTCGGCGGCCTGAAGCAGCTTGAGGATGATGTTCTCGACGTCCTCGCCGACATAACCCGCTTCGGTCAGCGTCGTCGCGTCGGCCATGGTGAAGGGAACGTCGATGATGCGCGCAAGCGTCTGCGCCAAATAGGTCTTGCCGCAGCCGGTCGGCCCGACGAGCATGATGTTGGATTTCGCCAGTTCGACATCGCTGCTCTTCGCCGCATGGGCGAGGCGCTTGTAGTGGTTGTGCACGGCGACCGACAGGATGCGCTTGGCCTGCTGCTGGCCAATGACGTACTCGTCGAGAACCTTGATGATTTCCTGAGGGGTCGGAACGCCATCGCGAGACTTGACCATCGAGGTCTTGTTCTCTTCGCGAATGATGTCCATGCAGAGTTCAACGCATTCATCGCAGATGAATACGGTGGGCCCGGCAATCAGCTTGCGAACTTCATGCTGGCTCTTGCCGCAAAACGAACAATAGAGGGTATTTTTCGAGTCACCGCCGTTGCTACCGCTGACTTTGCTCATTTTCACTTCCTTCCAGCACGCCGGACACCTTCGGAAAGATATCACGGACCACTCAATTCGCCTTATGCGGGCCCTCACCGCCCGCACGAGGTCCCTGGGAGTACCCACCGGGTCAGGCAGATCGCCTGACTCTCGGCCGCAACGACTCTCCCGTCGAACTCAGACGCTACGCTCAGAACGCCTAGCATAGCATTTCGGCTCATATTAACGGCTTTACCCTACCGATAAAGCCCTTGGCCATTACAAATGTGTCACAATCGCATCTGTGCAGACACAAAACCTCGACTTCAAGCCGTCTCACCGCCTTCGGCGGCTTCGCGTGAGGTGATCACCTTGTCGATCAAGCCCCAGTCCAAAGCCTCGTCGGCACTCATGAAATGATCGCGGTCAAGAGTCTGTTCCACCTCTTCGTAGGTGCGACCGCAATGCCTGACATAAACTTCGTTCAGCCGGCGCTTCATCTTGAGGATATCTCTCGCGTGCCGCTCGATATCCGAAGCCTGGCCCTGGAAGCCACCCGAGGGCTGATGCACCATGATACGCGAATTCGGCGTCGCAAAGCGCATGTCCTTGTGGCCCGCGGCAAGCAGCAGCGAACCCATCGAGGCCGCCTGGCCGATGCAGAGCGTCGAGACCGCCGGCTTGATGAACTGCATCGTGTCGTAGATCGCCATGCCGGCCGTCACAACGCCGCCAGGCGAGTTGATATAGAGCGCGATCTCCTTTTTCGGGTTCTCCGCCTCGAGAAAGAGCAATTGCGCGCAGACAAGTGTCGCCATGTGATCTTCGACCGGGCCCGTCAGGAAGATGATGCGCTCCTTGAGCAGCCGCGAATAAATGTCGTACGACCGTTCGCCGCGATTGGTCTGCTCGACAACCATCGGCACCAGCGCCATGGCCGTATCAACTGGATTTCTCATATCGAACCTTCATCAGTCGGGCCCGCAATCCCTTCGCGGACCAGGAATCATCGGATTAGCCTCGATCCTTACATAGAGTGTCAATGCCCTTCACTTCAAGTCGCGAACGCTCGATGAGCTTAAAGGTCGCGGCTCTTCGACCCAAAGCTTTTCGTTGGTCGGCTCCTGATGCCGATAGAACATTTTTCCAAGGTTGCTCCGCTCGCGCGCATGTCTTACCCCGCTTGCTCACAGGCATTCCCAAGTCTGCAGTAAATGATCGGTAAATTTTGGGCTGGCGTGGTGAGTTCGTCAAAGCTGTGACTCCAGCGGCAGAAAGCGGATGACGGCGGCAGCGAGCCGGCGGCCGATGCCTGCGTCGGGTTCGCCCCTGTTAAGCCGGGCCGCACCGTTGGAGCGGTGGCGCCAGACAAGGCTCTCGCCCTCGAGCAACAACCTATAGCTTCTCTCCGGCGAGGTTTCCTCATCGAAAATCGATTGCAATTCGGCCGCGAGCGTCTCGTCGGAAAAGACGATTCCCATCTCGGTGTTGAGCGAGGCGGAGCGGGGGTCGAAGTTCATCGAGCCGACATAACCCGTCGTCCCATCGACGACGAAAGCCTTGGTGTGCAAGCTGGCATTGCGCGCGCCGAACAGCGAGATGCGATGCCGGTCCAGGAAATCGCCGCCCTTCTTCAGTTCGTAGAGTTCAATGCCGGCACGCAGCAGCGCCTGGCGGTATTTCGAGTAGCAGCCGTGCACTGCCGCTACGTCGGTCGCCGCAAGCGAGTTCGTCAGCACCGCCACCCTCACGCCCTTTTTTACGAGAGCCGCCAAGTGCCGCGTACCTTCGGGTCCCGGAATGTAATAGGGAGACATGATGCGCAGGTCGCGTGCGGCGGCATCGATCAATGGAAAAAGTTCGCGCAGCAGCCAGTTCTGCCTCTTCTGCATCAGCGCCTTCTCCGGCGGATCGAAGGCCACCCGCACGCCTGCGCACAAGTGGAGTGCGCGGCCACCCCAATAGAGGCTCTCGCCGGCTTCAGTGTCGCTGACCTTTTCCAGGTAGAAGCGAGCGGCGGCCTTGCGCGCCAGGGCGCCGAGCGACTGGCGCAGGGCCGGCAGATAATGCTTGCGGGGCGTTCTCAGCGCCGCGATCGGCAATACGGACGCGCTGTTCCAGAAGCGGTCGAACATGGCCGTCGCCTCATCGACCACCGGCCCCGTCATCCAGACATCCAGGTCGCGAAAGTTCGAGAGTTCGGCTGCATCGAAATAGGCATCGCCAATGTTGCGGCCTCCGGCGATCGCCACCCGCCCGTCCGCTATCCACAGCTTGTTGTGCATCCGGCGCGTGACGCTCAGGGCGCGGACGGCCATCTCGAAACCACGGCGGAACCGATCGGTGCGCGCTCGGCTCGGATTGAAAAGCCGTACGTCGATGTTTGGATGGGCATCAAGCGAGATGCAGAGCCGGTCATGGATTCCGGCGTTGATGTCGTCGAGCAGCAGTCGAACGCGGACGCCGCGATCGGCCGCCGCTATAACCTCGCGCGTCAGCAGAAAACCGGTCAGATCGTCTTTCCAGTAATAGTATTGAAGGTCGAGGCTGCGCCCTGCCCGGCGGGCCGAATGGGCCCGCGCGACGAACGCCTCTATATTGTCCGAGATCAGGGCGATCGTGCTCTGATCGGAGGCGGCAGCGGGTAGTGACGCGACGCCTTTGTCGATCAGCGTCTCATCGTCTGCCAAGGGCAGGGCGAAGGAAGGCGGCGCCTGCGGGCGTCGGCCGAACCAGCCGTAAACATAGACCGTCGCCGCCGCCAACAGCGCAAAGAGGACGACAAGAAAAAGCGCAAGCCAGGATAACATACATCGCCGTCCACGGCGCTGCGCCCCTCAGGCGCACGGAGCCGAAGTGTCTTGAATCCGAGAAATTAATTCGGGCTCCAAATCGTTCCCAATGAAGCACGGCGTCTCATGCCGGTTCCATTCCCATCAACCCAGCGTTACCGTCCTCGTCTCCGCCCTTGAGGGCGGCCTTCAGGTCGATCGATGCCTTGACGGGCAGGTGGTCCGAAGCCAAGCGCGCGAGCGGCGAATCATGCACGGCCACGGAGGTCACGAGATGATGCGGGTTCCCGAGCACCCGGTCGAGCGGGAACAGGGGAAAGCGTGACGGGAAGCTCGCGACCGTCGCATGGGATGCGTCGAAGAGCGGGCTCAAGAACTTGAGCGAGGAGCGCTTGCCCATGCGCCACTCGTTGAGGTCGCCGATCAGGAGCGTCGGCCGATCGCCGCCGTCGGCCGCCACTTGCATGATCGTCTCGGCCTGGCGCGCGCGGGAATGGCGCAGCAGTCCGAGATGGGCGGCGATCACCCTGAGAGATCCGACCTTGAGGTCGAGATCGACGACCAGCGCGCCCCGCGGCTCGACACCCGGCAGATTGAGCTGCCGCACATCGGAGACGGCCCCTTCCCTTAGCAGGAGGACGTTACCGTGCCAGCCGTGCCCTTTCTCTGAGAACGGAGAGATTGGTATCGAGACGAGATGCGCTTCCCGCCGGATATGCTCGAGATCGAGAAGCCCGGCACGTTCTCCGAACCTCTGGTCGGCCTCCTGCAAAGCGACGATGTCTGCTCCAAGCTCGGTTATCACCTGGGCCGTGCGCGCAGGATCGAAGCGGCCGTCGGTGCCGACGCATTTGTGGATGTTGTAGGATGCGATAACGATATCGCCGCGGCTCACCGCCGCGTCGCGATTGACGATAGTCGGCCGCCGCTTGCGGATCGCCGCCACGATGCCCGCGGACAATATGCCTTGCGATTTTGCCATGCGTTCCCTGCCTGCTGCCGCATCATGCTCAAATAAGCCGGTCTGTGCCACCCAAAAAAGTCGACTTTATGCACCTGTTCGTCTTGGATCGCGGTCGTCAAAGTTCTTGCTGTGAAGGCGTCCGGCGCAATACAGATGCACAGGAAGGACCAGAAGAGTCGAAATTATGATCTCAGCACCCGGCATTAGCATTGACGGCCCCGCCCGGCGCGTTTGCCTCGACGTTCGCAATCCCGACTTCTTCCGCAATCCGCTTCCGGCCTATGCGGCGCTCCATGCGCAATGTCCGGCGTTTTTCTGGGAAGAGCAGCAGCAATGGTATTTTGCGGGCTATGATCGGGTGAACGCGCTTCTGCGCGATCGTCGTTTCGGACGGCAGATTCTTCACGTTGCGACGCGACAAGAACTCGGCCTGCCCGAACCGAAGCCGCATCTCAAGGACTTCGACGCGCTTGAGGCGCATTCGCTGCTGGAATTGGAGCCGCCGGCGCATACGCGGCTGCGGACGCTCGTCAACCGTGCCTTCGTGTCCCGACAGATCGAGCAGCTCCGGCCGGAGATCGAAGCGCTTTCGCATGCGGTGATCGACACTTTCGAAAAGGATGGAGAGGTCGAACTCCTGAAGACCTACGCGGAAACGATCCCCGTCACCATCATCGCGCGGATGCTCGGCATCCCGGTCGAAGCGGCCCCTCGCCTTCTCGATTGGTCGCACCGAATGGTGAAGATGTACGTCTTCAATCCGAGCCTCGAAGTCGAAATCGATGCCAACATGGCCTCCGCCGAGTTCGGCGAATACCTGAAGGGTATCATCGATGACAGGCGCGCAAACCCCGCGGATGACCTGCTCACCCACATGATCACCTCGGAAAAGGACGGCGAACGGCTGTCGGAGGCGGAATTGATCTCGACCATCGTGCTGCTCCTCAACGCCGGGCACGAGGCGACGGTCCATCAGATCGGCAATGCGGTTCGCACGATCCTCAAGTCCGGGTTCTCGCCCCCCGAACTCTTCGCCAATGCGGAGACGACCGAACGCACCGTCGAAGAATGCCTGCGGTTTGCCGCGCCTCTCCACATATTCCAGCGCTACGCGCTCACGGACATTGAGCTCGAGGACGGCGTCACGCTCGAGAAAGGCGACAAGATCGGGCTGATGCTCGGAGCGGCAAATGTCGATCCGCGCAAATTCTCGGCACCCGGCACGTTCAAGCCCGACCGCGACGAAGGCGCCAATGTCTCCTTCGGGGCGGGCCTGCACTTCTGCATCGGTGCGCCGCTTGCGCGGCTGGAGCTCAAGGTGTCCCTGCCGATCCTCTTCCAGCGCTTGCCCGGCATGCGGCTGAAACACGATCCGCCAGTCAAGGACAGCTTCCACTTCCATGGCCTGGACCGGCTGGACCTCGTCTGGTGATGCGGCGCCCCGGCAGCCTTTGCATCCGGTTACACTTGACGCCCTAACTCGTTCGAAGTCCTCGCGGGCTGTCGGCGGAAACACGATGTCGGCGGATGACGACCGGCAGCGACCGTGACCGCCTATAGCCGGATTACATAGTCTTTTCTGGTCGTTTCGACGACCTCCCAGGTGCCCTTGAAGCCAGGCCGAATTATCATGCTGTTGCCGGCCTTGAGCTCGACTGGTTCGCCTCCGTCTTCGGTCACGATCGAGTGGCCAGACAGAATGTGGAAATATTCCCACTCTTCATAGGCGATCCGCCACTTCCCGGGCGTCGCCTCCCAAATGCCGGCATAGAGACTGCCCGGGGCCTCTTCGAAATTCCAAGTGCGGAACTCGGGGCTTCCGGAAATCAGCCGATCCGGCGCAGGGGCGCCGATTTCGGCCTCCTCCGAGCCAAGATCGAATTTCAGCATGTGGCTCATGAGACACCTATTTCACTGCAGGGCCGCGTGTCTAAGCAGACGCGCAAGAGATCGCTGTATCACTTTGCAATGCTGCGTGTCTTCGTCCTAATCAGGTGGACCAGTGGCGCAGCCACCGCCTCCAAGCCGCTCCAGACGCGATGGTCTAATTGGCGCCAATCAGGTCGTTGTCAATTAATTGCGAAGCAGTAGAACAGGCCGTCCCCGCCAGTGCTCCTGAATGCCTCGTTCGAGCAGCCGCCGCGGGTTGTATGCGACGAATTCCAGGATTTCGCCGCGGCGGAATCGTCCAGGCCCGTGCGGTCGCTGTGGCCGACGATAGCAGCGCCCTCCGCACCGCCCATTGACCAATTGCCGCAGGTTTCCGGTGCAGCGGTTCCATCTGCCTTGGAACCGGTCAGGATGTCGTGGCGGTTCGGAGTATCCCCGCGACCGGGAATGACTTCACCTTTCTCGTTGAGAGCCGTCTCTTTGGTGAGATTGTTGCCATCGCTATGCAGCGAGGCGACATCGTCGGCAATCTTCTCGCCTTTGGCGTTGAACCAGGGACCGGTACCGATGCGATCCCTGGCGTTCTCCTCATCGGTGGAAAGATAGGCTCTCCAGGTCTTGCCCGTCGAACCACTCGCCGTCGCCAAAGAATTGCAGTGAGCGTCGGCCCCGGCGAGCCCTCCGAGATCGCCGCCCTTGCCCGGATTCGAGCTGGTGACGAAGAAGCTCATGGAAGTGTCCTGGGCCAGTACCGGCAACGGCGAAGAGACCAGAGCGGCCACGAGGAATGCAAGCGTAGGTTTCATAGCTTTTTCTCCCGCATTGCGCAGGAAAAGCGTAGTGTGGGAACCGATTGGCGTAAAATCGAAATCCTGTGATTGCAGGTCGGCCGCCCACCTCCCCGCCCCGCGCTCGGCGCAGCGAGAAATGGCCGAACCGTATCAGATCTTCTCGAGCGCCTGTTCCAGGTCCGCAATGATGTCCTCGACGTCTTCGATGCCGATCGACAGACGGACCACATCCGGCCCAGCACCGGCAGCTGCCTGCTGCTCCGGCGCAAGTTGCCGATGAGTGGTCGAGGCGGGGTGGATAACCAGCGAGCGCGTGTCGCCGATATTGGCGAGATGGGAGAACATCTCGAGCGCCTCGACGAAGCGCTTGCCCGCCTCGAACCCGTCCTTGAGCCCGAAGGTGAACACGGCGCCCGCCCCCTTGGGCGAATAGCGCGTTTGCAGCGCATGGTTCGGATCTTCCTCCAGCCCGGCATAGCGGACCCAGGAGACCTTCTCCTGTGCCGTGAGCCATTTCGCAACCGCAAGCGCATTGTCGCAGTGGCGCTGCATGCGAAGCGGCAGCGTCTCCGCCCCGGTCTGGATCATGAAGGCGTTGAAGGGAGAAATGGCCGGCCCGAAATCGCGCAGGCCCAGGACCCGTGCCGCAACCGCGAAGGCAAAGTTGCCGAAGGCCTGGTGCAGGACGATGTTGCCATATTCCGGACGCGGCTCGGATAGGAGCGGATAGTTGCCGGACCTCGACCAATCGAAAGTGCCGCCGTCAACGATGATGCCGCCCATCGAATTACCGTGGCCGCCGATGAACTTGGTCAGCGAATGGACGACGAGATCAGCACCATGCTCCAGCGGCCGCACGAGGTAAGGTGTCGCCATCGTGTTGTCGACGATGAGCGGCAGTCCGTGCCGGCGCGCGACCTCGGCGAGCGTCGCGATGTCGACGAAGATGCCGCCCGGATTGGCGAGGCTTTCGATGAAGATCGCCTTTGTCCTTTCATCGATCTGCCGCTCGAAACTGTCCGGATCGGCGCAATCCGTCCAGCGAACCTGCCAGTCGAAGGACTTGAAGGCTTGGCCGAACTGATTGATGGAGCCGCCGTAAAGCTGCCTTGCCGCGACGAAATTGTCGCCCGGGCTCATGATCGTGTGGAAGACAAGAAGCTGGGCCGCGTGCCCCGAAGCCACCGCGACCGCCGCGGTACCGCCTTCAAGAGCCGCAATCCGCTCCTCCAGCACCGCCTGCGTCGGGTTCATGATGCGGGTATAGATATTGCCGAATTGCTGCAGCCCGAAGAGCGCCGCTGCGTGATCCACGTCGTTGAAGACAAAACTCGTCGTTTGATAGATCGGCGTTGCCCGTGCGCCCGTCGTCGGGTCTGGCTGGGCTCCCGCATGGACAGCGAGCGTGCTGAAACCTGGTCCGGCCTTCATCATGGTCCCCTTCCCTTTTTCGCCGGTCAGCCGATCAGGCGCGGATATTCGATCGCCGGGCACCGATCCATGACGACCTTGATACCGGCGGCCTCCGCCTTGGCGGCCGCCTTGTCGTCACGCACCGACAATTGCCCCCAGATCACCTTCGGCAAGCGTGGCAGCGCCAGGATCTCGTCGACGAGCGCCGGCAAAGCTGCGGGAGACCGAAAGACGTCGACCATGTCGATTGGCTCGGCTATGTCCGCAAGACGTGCCACGACGGGCTGATCGTGGATCGTCCGGCCAACCTGGCCGGGATTGACCGGAATGACGCGGTATCCCTTGCGCAGAAGGAAAGCCATGACGCGATGGCTCGGCCTTTCCGGCTTCGGTGAGGCGCCGACGAGCGCAATGGTTTTCGTCTCGCGCAGGATTTCAGCAAGGTAGTGGTCCGGGTAGGCATCGTGATTCATGCTTGCACGTCCGGGAGTAGATTTCGTTGCCGGGATAGTTGGTGCCACGCTCGTGCAAGTCAACCGAGCCGGGGCCGATCTGCCAGCCTGTGCACCGTTTCCTTCCGCCGAGGGGAATTCGACTTCGCTGGAACCCGGTTGCATTTCCCCGCCGGCAAGGCGACAACTTGCGAGCCTTCCCTCCAAGCGCCTACCGAGGTTCATCTTGCCGCTCGATGTCATCGCGCTCGTACTCTTCGGGGCGCTACTGCACGCGACCTGGAATGCCCTCGTCAAAGCCGGCTCTGAAAAGTCGCTGGATGCCGCCATGGTGGCGCTCGGCGCCGCGGTCGTGGCACTGCCTTTCCTCCCCTTTTTGCCGCTTCCTCGCTCGGAAGCATGGCCTTTCATCCTGATCTCGGCGGTCTTGCAGTTCGCCTATTTCCAACTGGTCGCCGCCTCCTATCGTGCCGGCGATATCGGCCTCGTCTACCCGCTGATGCGCGGAACGGCGCCGCTCATCGTCGCTGCCACCAGCAGCATCGTCGTCGGCGAAGATCTGACCGGCGGCGCGCTCGCCGGCATCCTGACGATCTCGGCTGGAGTGCTGACGCTCGCGCTGGAATCAGGCAAGGGCGGCAAGCAGGCCATTGCGCTCGCACTCCTCAATTCCTGCGTGATCGCGAGTTACACCTTTGTCGACGGAATCGGCGCGCGCGTTTCCGGCAATGCGATCTCCTACACGCTGTGGATGGCGCCGCTGCCGCCGGTTCTTCTCTTCGCCTGGGCCTTCACGACGCGCGGAGTCAGACCCGTATTCAGACACATCCGTCACCACTGGTGGCGCGGCCTGATCGGCGGTGGGGGGTCGCTCGTCGCCTATGGGCTGGCGCTCTGGGCCATGACCAAGGCCCCCGTGGCGACCGTCGCCGCACTGCGCGAAACCTCGATCCTCTTTGCCGTGGTGATCTCGGTCGTGTTCCTGAAGGAGCGCGTCAGCATCTGGCGCATCGCCGCGGCCTTGGTGATCGCGCTCGGCGCGCTGCTGCTCAGGCTCGCCTAGAGCGGGATGCGATCACGTCCGTTCGCGGCACGGCTCCGACTTTTTGCCTTTGCGGCGTTTGCAATCGGGTGATGCCACCTGTCTGCCACAATGCTCTAATCCTCATCCCACTCCGGCATGCGCTTGCCCAGAAAGGCGCCGATTCCCTCCGCCGCATCGCGAGCGAGCATGTTCTCGACCATGACGCCGACGGTGTAGTCGTAGGCCGCGTCGAGCGACAATTCAGCCTGCCGGTAGAAAGCTTCTTTGCCAATCTTCAGCGCCTGCGGCGATTTGGAGGCGATGACGGAAGCATATTTGTCCACCACCTGGCGCAGGTATTGCTGCGGCACGATGCGATTCACGATTCCGAAATCCTTTGCTGTGGACGCGTCGATCGTCTCCCCCGTCAGAAGCATCTCCAATGCCTGCTTACGATGCGCTGCGCGCGACAGCGCGACCATGGGCGTCGAGCAGAACAGCCCGATATTGACGCCTGGCGTGCAGAAGGTGGAACTATCGGTGCAGACCGCCAGATCGCAGCTGGCGACAAGCTGGCAGCCGGCGGCGGTCGCAAGCCCGTCGATCTCGGCGATGACTGGCTGCGGGAGCCGCGTGATTTTCAGCATAAGATCGGCCGCGAGCCGGACGGCGCGTCCGAAGAATCCTCTGCCGCCATCCTCATCTGCGCGATGCAGCGTGAACTCCTTGAGGTCGTGCCCGGCGGAGAAAACAGAGCCGATCGCGGCAATCACGACGACTTTGATCTCCTTCGACGCGGCAACCGCTGAAAGCTCCGCCGCGAGCGCCTCCAGGAGAGCGAAGGAGAGGGCATTCGCAGGGGGATTGTTCAGCGTCAGCCGCAGGACCGGGCCGTTCACCTCGCGCAGGAGCAGACCATTCTGCCCATCTTTCCTGAATGCGACGACGTCCGCCATGATCTTCTCCATAGTCTCGAGCTGCCCCAGTCTTGAGCTGCCCCGTGCGAGCTTAGCTAACGCATCGGCCCTAAAATCGGAACCGATTTTCGGAAAGCCAAACTCGCAATGCGCGGTGAGCAAGTGGCGGCCTGTAGCGGGCAATGGTCGATTTTGCCTCGCCATTTTTGTGGTACCATGAAACCACATCTTTAAACGCTTGATTCTACAAGTTTCTCTTTTTTTGAAATGCGGGAAACCGCTCTTGACCGCGCTCTCCTGCATCCGTATAAGCTGCCGCAGATCGCGGTCCCTTAAGGCCGCCTTCTTTTTTGGCTCGGCCAAAGCAAGCAACAAGAAACGCCCGGCTCGTTTCCGGGTCCAACGAAAGAGTTTTTAGATATGGCAACCTTCGTTCAGAAGCCTGCAGAGGTGGAGAAGAAGTGGATCCTCATCGACGCCGAAGGGCTCGTTGTCGGTCGCCTCGCTACCATCATCGCAAACCGCCTTCGCGGCAAGCATAAGGCCACCTTCACCCCCCATGTCGACGACGGCGACAACGTCATCGTCATCAATGCCGAAAAGGTCGTCCTGACCGGCAAGAAGTACTCCGACAAGAAGTACTACTGGCACACCGGCTATCCGGGTGGCATCAAGGAGCGCACCGCTCGCCAGATCATCGAGGGGCGCTTTCCGGAGCGCGTTATCGAGAAGGCTGTTGAGCGCATGGTTCCGCGCGGCCCGCTGGGCCGCCGCCAGATGAAGAACCTGCGCGTCTATGCAGGCGCGAACCACCCGCATGAAGCACAGCAGCCGACCGTCCTCGAGGTCGCCAAGCTGAACAGCAAGAACACAAGGAGCGCCTGATAATGGCTGACCTTTCCGCTCTTAAGGAAATCGCCACGACGGCGGAACCGGCTGCTCCGGTTCACGTCAAGAAGGTCGACGCGCAGGGCCGTTCCTACGCGACCGGCAAGCGCAAGGACGCCGTCGCCCGCGTTTGGGTCAAGGCCGGCTCCGGCAAGATCACCATCAACGGCAAGCCCTTCTCGGCTTACTTCGCCCGTCCGGTTCTGCAGATGATCCTGCAGCAGCCGATCGTCGCGGCTGCCCGTGACGGCCAGTTCGACATCGATGCAACCGTTGCCGGCGGCGGCCTTTCCGGCCAGGCCGGTGCAGTTCGTCACGGCATCGCCAAGGCGTTGACCTATTTCGAGCCGGGCCTGCGCTCCGTTCTGAAGCGCGGCGGCTTCCTCACCCGCGACAGCCGCGTGGTCGAGCGCAAGAAGTACGGCCGTGCAAAGGCACGCCGTTCGTTCCAGTTCTCCAAGCGTTAATCGCTGCGGAAACTGCACCTGTCAAAGGCCGGGCCCGTCCCGGCCTTTTCTTATTGTCTGCCCATGCACATGAAATTGTCCGAACAGTCTTGCCTTGCCGGCGGCGATTGTCCAACGTCGCGTCGAGCTGACGGAGAATGTGCATGGCAAACAACACAATCGACCACGCGATTACCGCAAGGTCGCTGAGATCGGCCGCATCCGACCCGACGCACGCAGGCGTCCTTTCCTTCATGCGGCGGAAATACACGAAGGAACTCGATAGCGTGGACGCGGTCGTCTGGGGCATTCCCTTCGATGCCGCAACGTCGAACCGCCCAGGGGCCCGCTTCGGCCCGCAAGCGATCCGCCGCGCTTCGGCCATCTTCGACAACGATCCGCAATATCCCTTCCAGCGCGATCTGTTCGCTGACATGGCGACGATCGATTATGGCGACTGCCTGCTCGACTATGGCAATCACGCCAAGACGCCAGCGACGATCGAGCGCGAGGCGGCAAATATACTGAGATCCGGCGCCTATATGCTGACGCTAGGCGGCGACCATTTCGTCACCTATCCGATCCTCAAGGCGCATGCCGCACTCCACGGCCCCCTCGCCCTCGTGCAGTTCGACGCCCACCAGGATACCTGGCCGGACGAGGAAGGCCGCATCGATCACGGCTCCTTCGTCGGCCGCGCTGCACGTGAAGGTCTGATCGACATCGAGCGCTCGATCCAGATCGGCATTCGCACGCACGCGCCGGAGGATTGCGGCATCCGGATGATCTATGGCTACGAGGTGGAGGAGATGCGTGCCGAGGAGATCGCCGACACGATCATCCGGCACGTCGGCAGCCACCCGACCTATCTCACCGTCGACATCGATTGCCTCGATCCGGCCTTTGCACCCGGGACCGGCACGCCAGTCGCGGGCGGACCTTCGAGCGCGAAGATCCTGTCTGTCCTGCGCAAGCTCGGCGCGCTTCATGTGGCCGGCAGCGACGTCGTCGAGGTGGCGCCCGCCTATGATCACGCCGACATGACCGCCATTGCTGGCGCGACCATCGCCATGTATATGCTGGGCCTGCGCGCCGAATGGCTCGCGGAACGACGCGGCTGAACCGCGCGTTGAGAAACAGAATCAGGTCAATGCCAGGCTGATTCCGGAAGCTTCCGTAAAGGTCTGCAGGAGCAGGATAATCATGAAACCGAAGATCTTCATCGATGGCGAACACGGCACGACGGGGCTGCAGATCCGCGCGCGCATGGTCGGCCGCTCCGATGTCGAGCTCCTGTCAATTCCGGAGGCAGAACGACGCAACGCGGCGATGCGCGAGGACCTCTTGAACAGCGCCGATGTCGCCATTCTCTGCCTGCCCGACGACGCCTCCCGCGAGGCAGTCGCCATGGTCGCCGGCAACAATCGCGTGCGCATCATCGATACATCGACCGCGCACCGCGTCTCGCCCGACTGGGCCTATGGCTTTGCCGAGATGGACAAGACGCAACCCGAAAAGATCCGCGGCGCGCGTCATGTCGCCAATCCCGGCTGCTACCCGACGGGTGCGATCGCACTCATCCGTCCGCTGCGCCAAGCGGGCATTCTTCCCGACGGCTACCCGGTGACGGTCAATGCGGTCTCCGGATATACCGGCGGCGGCAAGCAGATGATTGCGCAGATCGAAGACGAAAAGAATCCGGACCACATCAGCGCGCCGCACTTCCTCTACGGCCTCACCTTGAAGCACAAGCACGTGCCCGAGATGAAGATGCACGGCTTGCTCGAGCGCGCGCCTGCCTTCGCGCCATCGGTCGGCAAGTTCCCGCAAGGGATGATCGTGCAGGTGCCACTCTATCTTGAGGAGCTTGCGGCCGGCGCGACGCTCGAAAGCATCCATGCCGCGCTCGTCGAGCACTATGCCGGTCAATCGATCGTCGAAGTCGTGCCGCTGGACGAGAGCGCAAAGCTCGCTCGCATCGACGCCACGGAGCTCGCCGGCAAGGACACGATGAAGCTCTTCGTCTTCGGGACCAGCGGCGGCGCGCATGTGAACCTCGTCGCCCTGCTCGACAACCTTGGCAAGGGCGCCTCGGGTGCGGCCGTCCAGAACATGGATCTGATGCTCTCGGCCTGAGGCTATTAGAGCCGCCACGCCGCTTCGAACGCAACAAGGCCGCGACCCTTCGGGGTCGCGGCCTTGTTCATTTCGGTGTGCCGGTCTTCCGTTCAGTTCAAACCCAGGAACTGCGGCAAGACGAGCGAGATCGCCGGTATATAGGTGACCGCCACCAGGAAGATCAGCGCCGTCAGCAGCCAAGGCCAGCTTGCCCGCGTCACCTCCGTCAACCCGAGCTTCGACAGCGCAGAGGCGACATAGAGATTGAGGCCGACCGGCGGCGTGCAGAGGCCGATCTCCATGTTGACCACCAGCATGATGCCGAAATGAACCGGATCGACACCGAGCTTGACGGCGACGGGATAGAGGATCGGCGCCATGATCAACACGATCGCCGAGGGCTCCATCACCATGCCGATCAGGAGCAGGATCGCGTTTACCATCAGCAGGAAGCCGATCTTGCCGAAGCCGAAATCAACGATCCAGGCCGACAGCATCTGCGGGATCTGCTCCGAGGTCAGGATGAAGGCAAACATGACGGCATTGGTGATGATGTAGAGCAGCATCGCCGACATGCCGGCGGAGGCGAGCAGCACCTTCGGCACTTCGCGAAGCGAAATGTCCTTGTAGACCCAGACCGCGATGATGAAGGCGTAGACTGCCGAGACTGCCGCGGCCTCCGTCGGCGTGAAGATGCCCCCATAGATCCCGCCCATGATGATCACGATCAGCATCAAGCCCCAGACGCTTTCGCGGAAGGCCTTGATGCGCACGCTCCACGGCGCCCGCGGCATGCGCGGGTAGTCGTTCTTCCAGGCGCGGTAGGTGGTGGTCGCGCCGAGCATCGCCGCGAGCATCAGTCCCGGAATGACGCCGGCCATGAACAAGGTGCCGATCGAGGCGGACATTACGGGTTCGCCATTCGGTCCCGTGACCACCATGCCGGACGTCGCAACGGCATACATGACCATCACGATGGATGGTGGAATCAGGATGCCCAGGCCGCCGGCCGTCGCGACCGCGCCGACGCCGAACTGTGGCGGATAGCCCTGCCGGACCATGGCCGGTATCAGGATCGAGCCGACAGCCATGACGGTCGCAGGCGACGAGCCCGAGATCGCGGCAAAAAGGGCGCAGGCCAGTACCGAAGCGAGCCCCATACCGCCATACCAGTGCCCCACCATGGAGGTCGCGAACCGGATCATCCGCTTGGCGACCCCGCCATGGGTGAGGAAATTGCCCGCCAGGATGAAGAACGGGATTGCCATGATCTCGAACTTCTCGATGCCCGTGAACAGCTTCAGGGCGATCGAATCCATCGGGATACTGGTGAAGCCAAAAAGAAAGGCGAAGACCGTCAAGCCCAGCGCGATGGAGACCGGCATGCCGGTCACGAGCAGGATCGCAAGGATCGCAAAGATCAGAAGCGCGGTCATGCGTGTGCTCCCTTGGAAAGATCCTCGGCCTCTTCTTCCAGCCCCTCCACGGCGCCATGGTCATGATGCGCGACGAAACCGGTGGTGGCGTAAAGCCAGAGCGCCTGGATGAAACGGAAGCACATCAGCGCCGAGCCGAGCGGAACGGCGAGGTAGACGAGCCACATCTGGATTTCGAGATCCGGGGAGGTCTGCCCGCCCCTTGCGACGTGATAGACGAAGTCGCTGCCGATCCAGGTGATGATCGCGGTGAAAAGAACACCGCCGGACATGGCGACTATGGTAACGAGCCGGCGCGTCGCCCCCGTGAGACGCTCGACGAGGATATCGACGCCGACGTGGATACCAACGCGCACGCCATAGGCAGCGCCGAACTTGGCCATCCAGACGAAAAGGTAGATGCAGGCCTCCTGCGCCCAGGTGAGCTTGATCGCGTTCACGGTCTTGAAGAACGAGCGCGCGAAATCCATCAGGGCGGGCATGTCGTTGGTGCGGGCGAAGCCGACTAAGTCGGCTGCAAAACCGATCGAGAAACGGTGCAGGACCGCGACGAAGATCAGCGCCACGGCGAGAGCCATGAGCAAGGAGATCAGAATTTCTTCGAAGCGGTCGAGGAAGCGCAGGGTCATGGCGAACCTCGACAAGAAAGGGGGGACGCACGAAGCGTCCCCGGGTGGCGATCAGTTGGTGGTGCCGAGAGCGGTGCGGACCTGTTCGATCAGGTCGGCCCCGACGCGCCCGGACATCTCGTCATAGACCGGCTTCAGGGCTTCGACCCAGTCGGCACGCTCCTCCTCCGTCAGTTCGCGGAACTCGGTCTTGCCGCTCGCTTTCATGGCGGCAAGCGCCGCCTCGTTTTCCTGCTTGGCGATGGAATTGGCATAGACCGTCGACTCGGACATCGCCTGCGAAAGCTTCTCGCGGACTGCCGGATCGAGTCCGTCCCAGAAGGCCTTGTTCACGATGACCGCGTAACCGAGATAGCCGTGATTGGAGATTGTGGCGTGCTTCTGCACTTCGTGCATCTTCTGGGTATACATGTTCGACGGCGGATTTTCCGTGCCGTCGACGACGCCGGTCTGGAGCGCCTGGTAGACCTCGGAGAAGGCCATCACCTGCGGGACGGCGCCGAGCGCCTGCATCTGCGCCTCAAGGATCTTCGAGGACTGGATGCGCATCTTGAGGCCTAGAAAATCGTCGGGCGTCTGTAGCGGCGAGTTGGCCGACATGACCTTGAAACCGTTGTCCCAATAGGCAAGCCCGGTGATGCCCTTATCCTCCAGCTTCGCCAGCAGCGACTTACCAATTTCTCCGTCGGTAATCTTGCGCAGATCCTCATAGCCATTCATCAGGAACGGCAGGTCGAAGACCTCGAACTGCTGGACGCCGAGCGGCCCGAACTTGGCAAGCGAAGGGGCGAGCATCTGCACCGCGCCGAGCTGCAACGCCTCGAGCTCTTCCTTGTCCTTGTAGAGCTGGCTGTTCGGATAGACCTCCACCTTCACGGCGCCTTCGGTGTATTTCTCGGCAAGTTCCTTGAACTTCTCGGCACCCTTGCCCTTCGGCGTATCCGGCGCGACGACGTGGCTGAATTTAATGACGACCGGCTCCGCCCAGGCAGGCATTGCAACGGTGAGCGCAAGGGCGGCAGCCCCGGCCAGTCGAGCGAAAGAACGACGAGTCAGCATATGTTCTCCTCCTTTATCCACGCCTCCTAGCGCGATGCCTCTCCTTGCCAGCCTTTGCGCCTACCCGCTATTGTGGGTTTCCACAATCGCGAGGTCCGACCAGCAGAATTCGAAGAAGCGGTCCGGCGATCAAGGGGGGGCACACTGAAAGAGCGTGAAGGAACGGCATCCGGGGAGGATCCCTGGTCGACGGACATCAAGGAGCAAGGCAGGCGGACCGATCTTCTGTCGCTGGTGCCGCTTGCGGCCATCGTAGCGTTGGTCGCGCTTGTGGCGGCTCTCGTCTGGATTGTCAGCCGCAGCGAAGCCGAGCAGGCGCGCACCAAGCTCGCCACCGATGCGCTGTGGGTGGAGCAGACGCTGCGCTTTCAGCTTTCGGTGGACGAGGACATGCTGGTGCGACTGGCGCTCGATGCCTCCGGAGGAACTCCGGCTGATGTGCTCGACGCGCGAGCGCGCATCCACATCGCCAACAACCCGGAAGTGCTGTCGATCGTATGGCATGACGCGACGGGTGACGTGCTCAGGGCGGTACCGGGGCTCGACAGTCCGCCTGACCAGCGGCTTGTCGACCGTATGGTGCACTCGCGCGCGGTCTCCGCACGGCCCGTATTCAGCGCGGTTGGAGCGCAGCGCTTCACCATGGGCGTGTTGCTGCAAGGCGGCGCGGGTATCGTTACAGCGACTATTTCGGTTCCGCTGATGCTCGAGCGACATATCCCCTGGTGGATCGCCGAGCAATACAGTGTTGAACTCGCCGACGCCGGCGGCAGCGTTATCGCCAGGCGTGCCAAACGCACGCCCGACCCGCAAAACCCGACTCATACGATCAGTTTCGACCCGCCGCTGCCTGGCACGGTTCTGCGGATCGCGTCCTATGAACCACCGGCTGCCTTCGTGAATACGCTTCTCGTCGCCGTGATCGCCGGACTGGCGATCTTCGCCATCCTCGCATTGCTCACCCTCTATCGAAGCGCCCAACGACGGCGGCGCGCCGAAGAGCGGCTCGAAGGCGAGATGGCGTTTCGACGTTCGATGGAGGAGAGCCTCACGGTCGGACTGAGGGCCAAGGACCACGCCGGGCGCGTACTCTACGTGAATTCGGCCTTCTGCAACCTCGTCGGCTGGCCGGCCGCCGAACTCGTCGGGCGTACCCCGCCTATGCCATATTGGTCGCCGGAGCGACTGGAGGAGACCCTCGCCCGACAGCGGGCGCTCACCGAGGGCGGCTCCGTTTCCCAATCCTTCGAGACCCGCTTCCGCCGCGCCGACGGGAGCCAGATAGACGTCCAGGTCTACGAGGCTCCGCTCATCGATGCGAATGGGCGGCATCGTGGCTGGATGGGGTCCATCATCGACATTACAGACACCAAGCGCGCGGCGCGACTGGCCCGGGCCCAGGACGAGAGTATGGCACGCACTGGCCGCCTCGTCACGCTGGGCGAGATGGCCTCGACGCTGGCGCACGAACTGAACCAGCCGCTTTCGGCCATTGCAAGCTATGCCGCGGGACTGGCCAATCTGCTGCAGCGGGGCAAGGCCGACCCGTCCGTGCTTGGACCCGCCGTGGAAAAGCTCTCGGTCCAGGCCAACCGCGCCGGGCAGATCATCCGACGCATCCAGGACTTCGTAAAGAAGCGCGAACCGCGTTTCGGCCGACTGAGCCTGCGCGACGTTGTGACGGGCACGATCGGATTCCTGCTGGCGGATGCCCGTGAAAACCGTGTCAGGATCGTACCCGAACTCACGGATGTCGGGGACGTGATGGCCGACCGCATTCTGCTGGAGCAGGTTTTGGTCAACCTGATCCGCAACGGCATGGAGGCGATGGCCGACGGCCGCCGCACCGGCGACCGGCTGACCGTACGCCTGCTGAAAAGCAGCGACGGCAACGCATTCATCGAAATCGAGGACCAGGGCGCGGGTATTGCGCCCGAGGTGGCGGGGCGGCTTTTCGACGCCTTCACCTCTACCAAGGAGCAGGGGATGGGAATGGGGCTGAATATCTGCCGATCGATCGTGGAGTTGCACCGCGGCCATTTGGCACATCGGGCGGGCGCGACCGGCGGCACCGTATTCACGGTCACTCTTCCCCTGGCCGATGACATGCAAGAGGCAGTGGGCTACCGATGACGAGCACGATCCATATCATCGACGACGAAGAAAGCATCCGCGATGCTCTTGCCTTTCTTTTCGCCTCGCGAGGGCTTCCCGCCCAAGGCTGGCCTTCCGGCGAGGCCTTTCTGGAAGCACTGCCCGGCCAAGACTGCGGCTGCGTCGTCCTCGATGTCCGCATGGAAGGATTGTCCGGACCGGAGGTATTCGATCGCCTGCGCGCCATGGGCTGGAAGGCGCCGGTCATCTTCCTGACGGGGCACGCAGACGTGCCGGTCGCGGTGCAAACGTTGAAGGCGGGCGCGTTCGACTTCGTCGAGAAGCCCTTCAACGACAATCAACTGGTCGACCTCGTCGTCAAAGCGATCGCGATGCATGAGAACCAACGGGTACTCATCGGACACAGACAGGACCTGCAGCGTCGGATCCAAACGCTCTCCAACCGCGAGGCGGAAGTCATGCGCTTGATGCTGCAGGGAAACCTCAACAAGCAGATCGCGCATGCGCTCGGAATAGCCATGCGCACGGTCGAGGTGCATCGCAGCCGGGTGCTCGAGAAAATGGGAGTCCGCAACACGACCGAACTCGTCGTACTGCTGGCGGAACTGGACGCCTCGTGACTCGCCGCCGGGACGAGATCAGTCGCGAAGTTCGATCGCCGTCTCTCTCGGATATTCGCCGATGAAGCCGCGCCAGTGGGCGATCGCGAAACCGAGCACCACGAGCGCGCCCGCCTGGTGCAACACCCCCCAGCCAATCGGCACCTGCAAGACAAGCGTCATAATGCCGATCGCCGCCTGAATTGCCACGAGCGCGAACAGAAGCACCGATCGGCGGGCATGGGTCGTTTCCGGTGCGGCGCGCAGCGAGGCGATCATATGCATGAGCGCCAAGGCGATGAGCAGATAGGCGCCGAGCCGATGGACGAACTGCACCGCCTTCGGATTCTCGAAGAGGTTGATCCATGCCGGCTGTTGTACGAACAGGCCTCCGGGCACGATGGCGCCATCCATCAGCGGCCAGGTGTTGTAGGTAAAACCGGCGTCGAGGCCCGCCACCAGCGCGCCGAGATAGATCTGAAAGAGGCTCATGGCGGCGATCACGCCGGCCATCTTCTGTGATCTCTTGGTCGGCGCCGCATCGCCCGAGTGCGCAGAAAGCCCGCGAAAGATCCACATACAGGCGGCAAAGATCAGGCAGGCGATGACCAGATGCGCAGCGAGCCGGTACTGGCTTACCTCGGTCCGCTCGACGAGACCGGAGGAGACCATCCACCAGCCGATGAAGCCCTGGAAGCCGCCAAGCGCCAGAATGCCGAGGAGCGGCAGGCGGAGCCGCCGTTCGACCCGCCCGGTCACCCAGAAGAAGAGGAGCGGCAAAGCGAAGATCACGCCAATGGAGCGGGCGAGCAGCCGGTGCCCCCATTCCCACCAGAAGATCGTCTTGAACTCCTCTACCGTCATGCCCTTGTTGAGCTGCTCATATTGAGGAATGCGCTGGTAGAGACGGAATTCCTCCTCCCACTCTTCAGCCGACAGGGGTGGAATGACGCCGTGGATCGGCTTCCATTCGGTGATCGAGAGACCGGACTCGGTCAACCGAGTGGCGCCGCCGACGAGCACCAGTGCGAACAGGACAAACAAAACGACGGCGAGCCAGCCGCGGATTTGCCGGCGGTTTCGCTCCGCTCGATCGATCTTCGTGAGCAGCGTCCGTTCTGTTGCCGCGGCATGGGCCATGAGCACTTCCTCATCCGTCTACGGACCACCTCCACGCAGTTCGCCTGCGCGCCGGCGTGAAAGCCGTTGATTTGCACCAGAGCGCCGTGCAAGACAAGGCCAAAGCCTTTGCGGCATCCCGTCGCGGTCCACTCCAGAAACTGGAGCTAACCGCGTGCAGTTTTAACGATCCATGCGGCTGCCGCCGTCCGAAAGAAGTCAAATGCCCGTACGCCTGAGAAAACTGATCGGCACCATCCTCATCATCATCCTCGTCATCACCTACGCGCTGGCGGCGGTCACCTTTGCCTCGCTGCTGCTCGGCGCTTCCCCCTGGTGGGTGCATCTCCTTTATTTCTTCTTCACCGGCCTTCTGTGGATCCTTCCTGCCATGCTGATTATCAAGTGGATGGAGAAACCTGCCAAGCGCTGACCAACTGGATAGAGCAATGAAGATCGCCGTCATCTCCGACATCCACGGCAACGATCTGGCGCTAGAGGCGGTTCTCGCGGATATTGCCGCTTTGGGGATCAAGGAGGTAGTCAATCTCGGCGATCACCTCAGCGGTCCGCTGAACGCGGTACGGACTGCCGATATCCTGATGGAACGCGACATGCCCGCGATCCGTGGCAATCACGATCGATATCTTCTCACGATCGATCCGGCCGCCATGGGGCCTTCTGACCGGGCGGCCTATGATCAGCTCGAGCAGCATCACCTGGAGTGGCTGGCCACCCTGCCGGAGACTCTAGTTTATCGCGACACGCTCTTTCTCTGCCATGGCACGCCGGCTGACGACGAAACCTACTGGATGGAGGCTCTGACCGCCAACGGCATTGTCCATATGGGGAAACGCGAGGTGATCGAGTGTTTCGCGGAAGGAATCGCCTATCCGGTGATCCTCTGCGGCCACACACATATTCCCCGCGCCGTGCGGCTTGCGGACGGGCGCCTTCTCGTCAATCCCGGCAGCGTCGGCTGTCCTGGCTACACCGACGATCACCCGGTCGGCCATAAGGTCGAGACCGGCTCGCCAGATGCGCGCTACGCCATCGTTGATCGAACGGCGAACGGATGGAGTGTAACCTTCCGCTGCGTACCCTACGACCACATGGCGATGTCGCGAGTTGCGGCCAATCGCGACCGCCCCGATTGGGCATGCGCACTCGCCACCGGCCTCCTCGATTGAGTCTATCGCGCGCCTTCCAGCGCCTCGAGGTCTGCGAGGCGGATTACCAGCGGCGGCGTTTTCATTCTTTGCTAACCGCATTCAGCGTAGCGATAGCAAATTAATCGGATGTAGCGGATTTGCGGTTTCAATGGCGCCACTCCCCGCCCGCGATGACGCTGAGACATGGCCCATTCCGATTTCATCCTCGCCCCGCCGAACGACGCGTCGCTCAATCCGCACCAAAGTGTCGGACGCGATAAAGCAAACCGGATTACCGTCTCCATCCATTCCGGCCTCAGCGAAAACGAGGCAGAATGGCGGACGCTCGAGGCAAACAATCTGAATTCCCCGCACCAGAGCCTCGACTGGTGCAGGACCTGGGAAGAGACCCACGATCGGCAAGTGCTGGTGGTTCGCGGCGCGATCGGCGGGCAGGCGCTCTTCGTTCTGCCGTTTGAAATCGTCCGCGGCTGCTTTTTCCGAACGGCCCGCCTGATCGGCTCCGATCACAGCAACTTGAACACCGGGCTGTTTGCCGAAGGCATCGAGATGTTTGCGGGCGCGGACCTCACCCGCGCGCTTACCGACGGACTGCGCCAGATCCGTGGCTTTGCGGACGTCGTGAGCCTCGACAGAATACCGGCCACGTGGCGCGGCGCACCGCATCCTCTCCACTTTCTGCCCGGTGCCGCAAGCCCCAATGCATCCTTCCAACTGCCCCTCCGTGACGACATCGAGCAAACCTTGGCGCAGCTCAATGCGAAGCGCCGGCGCAAGAGGATGCGCATTTCCGAGAAGCGTCTCGCCGAATTCGGAGGCTATGAGTATGTGATTGCCCGGCAGCCGTCGGAGGCTCATTCATTATTGGAGATCTTCTTCCGGCAGAAAGCAGCGCGTTTTGCCAAACTGGGCCTGCCCGATGTGTTCGCAGATGGAGCCACCCGCGCCTTCTTCCATACTCTGATAGACAGGGGCGGCCTCTTCGAACTCAATGCGATACGGATGAGAGGAGAGCATCACGGCAAGATACTCGCCGTCGCCGGGCTCCTGCGAAAGGGCGATCACGTCATCTGTCAGTTTGGTTCCATCGACGAAACAGTCGCGGCCGACAGCAGCCCCGGGGAATTGCTGTTCTACCGGATAATCGAACGTCTTTGCGGTGAAGGCGTGAAGGTCTTCGATTTCGGGATAGGCGACCAGAGCTACAAGCGGTCATGGTGCACGATCGAGACACCGCTTCGCGATATCGTCTTGCCGCTGACCCCTCGCGGCCAACTGGCCGCCGGAATCCATCGCATGATAGCTCGCGCCAAACGGGCCGCGAAGGCCAACGAACCTGTCTACACTTTTCTTCAGCGTCAGCGCCGACGATGGCAATAACCGCAGTTTCCCACGGGAACGGCGACATTGGCTACAGAGGGCCGTCAGGACGGACAGAGTAAGCCGTAAATTTTTGAACCTGCGCATCGTGCTTTCCGGAATCGGTTCCGCTTTTCGGAAAGCTCGATGTGTTAGGCCGCCCACCGGTCGGGAAATCCAGGGCCGTACTCGCCGCGGCCGGTCATGAGCACGATGTCGCGGTACCCGGCCTCACCGAAACAGGTGAGTTCCTCAATGATCCGTTCTTCGCTGACCGCAGGCGCCGACAGGATGATCTCGATGCCTTCGCGGCGGGCCACCTTGGCGACGGCGGCCGCGTCGGCCGACCCGCACTCGATGAGGACCAGGTCGTAAACGTTCGCGAGCGCGTCGACTATCATCTGCAGACGGTCGATCCCGCGCATAGCCTTTTGAGGGTCGGCGTCGCCGTGCGGAATGATATGGACTTCGGAAAGCCTGTCCGCGTGAATCGACTCGGTGAAGGCAACCTCGCCCGCCAGCAGGTTGGTGATCCCAGGCAGATGCGGCTCCTGGACCATGAGCCTGGTCGGACAGGCGGAGCCGGAAAGATCGATAAGGACGATCTTCTGCTCCTCTTCCGCGAGAAGGCGCGCCAGCATCACCGTGGCCGTCGACCCCTCGTCGCCGCCGGGCGAAACCGATACGGCAATCCGGGTGCCGCTGTCGAGAAGGTGGGCGGCGACGGCCTCGATCGAAAAGTCCTGCTCCTCTGCGCCGCTTGATGCACTCTCCTCCTCATGTTCTTCGGAAGGCAGCACGTCAGCAAGAATGGACGCCGAGGCAAAATCCGTCGCGCTCGGCAACGCTGTCGCCGGTTCGGCAACCATTGCGCGCGGCCGGTTGACCGGTCGTAAAGCCCTGCCGCTGAAGAGCTCGCCGAGCATGATGGCGACTGAACTCAGCAGGAAGCTCGCGAGCGCCGCAACGATGGTGATCGGCACGACTTTCGGGAAGCTTGCGGTGACAGGAACGACCGCACTCGAAATCACCCGCGCATCGGCCGGAGTTGCGTTCGCGACGCTTCGCGATGTCGCCTCGCGATATCGGGCGAGATAGGTCTCGAGGAGCTGCCGCTGGGCTGCCGCTTCGCGCTCCAGCGCACGAAGCCCGACCTCCTCCTCCCCCGCCTGCGCCGACTGGGCCTTAATGGAGTTCAGCTGCTGCACCAGTTGCTGTTCCCGCAATTGCCCAACCTTTGCCTCATTTTCGAGACTTGCGAGGATCTTCCGCGTTTCGCTGCGAATCTGCCCCTCGATACCATCGAGTTGCGATTTCAGGCCTCTCAGGCGCGGATGTCCGTCGAGCAGCGTCGTCGACAGGTCGGCGATCTGCCCTTTGAGCGCCGCCTGGCTTTCCTTGAGCCGCTGGATCATCGGCGATCCGACGATGTCGGCAAGCGTATCGACCGAGCGCCCATCTGCGAGCGCCGAGCGCACGCTCTCGGCCCGCGCGGCGGCGTTGGCCCTCTCCGCGCGTATCCGAGCGAGCTCCGCCGAAATGTCGCTCAATTGCCGTGTGGCGAAGTTCTCCGTCCCGCCCGTCGGCAACAGGCCGGATTCGGCGCGGTAGGCTGCGACCTTCGCCTCGGCGTCGCGGACCTTCTCGCGCAGATTGGCTATTTCCGGTTCAAGCCAGCGGCTCGCTTCCGAATTGGAGTCGAGCTTCGCACCGCTCTGCATCAAGAGATAGACCTTGGCCATTTCGTTCGGGATGGCCGCAGCAAGCTCCGGATCCTTCGACGTAAACGCAATCCCGATCACCCGCGACTTTTCGATCTGATAGACTTGGACCTTCGAGTTGAACTCCTTGAGGGTCCTCTCCTCCGGCGGAAGCTCGAGCGGATTCTTCTTCAGCCCCAGCATGACCAACAGGTCGGAAATCATCGAGGGATGGGCGGAAGGGTCGAACTCTTCGAGCTCGTGCAGGTTCATGTTGCGCGCGACCTGCTTGATCAGGTCGGAGGAACGCAGCACCTGAACCTGGCTGGCGATGCCCGATTCGTCAAAAATTCTGTCCGATCCGCCCTTGGAAGCCTGGGCCTCACCGCTGAACTCCGGCTCGCGCGATTCGATCAGCACGCGCGTCTCGGCCTCGTAACTGGGGGCGATCATCTTGGCGACGGCGAAGGCGATTGCGGCAACGCCTGCGGTTTGAAGCAACAGCCGGCCGCGGCGCTGCCAGACTGCTCGAAAGAGTCCGCCGAGATCGATATCCACGTCCTCGTCTGCGCCGCCAATACCCGACATGCCCCACCCCAAAGAATTCGCCCTTCAAGCGAAGGGTAAAAGAACATGGTAACCCAACGGTTAACTCGACTTGCAACCTTCGGCTGAATCCCTGCTGCGGCTGACCTCGGCCGCCCAATTTCGATCAGGAGTTTACCGGCTATTAACCCTAACGGATCGATAACGTCCCCAATGAGGTGATTTTCCCGGAGCCCTGACCCGCATGTCGACCGCAGGCACAAAGATAGCGCGCGCTTTCGGCATTGCGCTCATGGCGGCGCTCGCCGGCGCCTGCACCAGCTATCAGCCGGCGCCCAAATCATTCAGCGAGGCGACGATCCAGCCCTACCGCCTGGACAGCGGCGACAGGTTGCGCATCAACGTCTTCGAGCAGCCTTCCCTCAGCGGCACCTATACAGTTGACCAGGCCGGCTATGTCGCATTTCCGCTGATCGGGGCGGTGCCGTCGCGCGGCCATACGCTGCCGGAACTCGAGGGCATGATCGCTGCGAAGTTGCGGGAGGGTTACCTCAAGGATCCGGATGTGACGATCGAGGTCGACCGCTATCGCTCGGTCTTCATCATGGGCGAGGTCGGACAGGCCGGGCAATACGCTTATGTTCCCGGCATGACGGTGCAGAACGCGATTGCGGTCGCCGGCGGCTTCACGCCACGCGCCAACCAGCTCAATGCCGACATCACCCGCAAGGTCAACGGCCGGATCATTACCGGCCGGGTGCCGATCACCGATCCAGTGCTGGCCGGCGACACGATCTATGTTCGCGAACGGCTGTTCTGAGAACCATGAGGAACGAACGTCCTCTGCGTATCCTGCACTGCTTCAGATCGCCCGTCGGCGGAATTTTCCGCCATGTGCGCGATCTGGCTGAAGCACATGCGCGGGCCGGCCACAAGGTCGGTATTCTCTGCGACAGCACGACCGGCGGGGCCCACGAGGACGCACTTTTCGACGCAGTGCGGCCTTTCCTCGAACTTGGAATCATTCGCGTGCCCATTCACCGCACCGTGGGTCCTTCGGACCTCGGCGTGCTGTGGCGCTGTTATAAGGAAATCAGAGGTTTGCAACCCGATGTGCTGCACGGGCACGGCGCCAAGGGCGGCGCGCTCGCACGCATCGTCGGTTCAGCCCTGCGGGTCGAAAAGTATCGCGTAGCCCGCCTTTATTCGCCGCATGGCGGCAGCCTGCACTACGACCGGAAGTCGTTGGCGGGCGGCATCGTCTTCCGGCTGGAGCGTTTGCAGGAGGGTCTTACCGAGGCACTGGTCTTCGTCTGCGACTACGAGCGCCAGACTTATTTCGCGAAGATCGGCCAACCGGCGGGGCGCAGCGAACTGATCTATAACGGCGTCGGGGATGCCGACTTCGCGCCAGTGGAAACAAACCCGGACGCCGTCGATTTCGCCTACATCGGCATGATGCGGGACCTCAAGGGACCCGATTTGTTTATCGACGCATTTGCCGAGACGGAGCGCGCCGTCGGGCGCCCCCTCTCGGCCGTGATGATCGGTGATGGTCCGCAACGGCGGCAATACGAGGCAATGGCAGCTCGGATGGGACTGAGCGATCGGATCAGCCTGCTTCCCGCGATGCGGACCCGTGAGGCCTTCGCGCTCGCCCGAACAGTGGTGATACCTTCGCGCGCGGAATCGATGCCCTACCTTTTTCTTGAGGCGCTCGCCGCCGAAAAGCCGGTGATAGCGACACGCGTTGGAGGAATTCCCGAGGTTCTGGGCGCCGATAGCCGGGCGCTTGTCGAACCGGACAACGCTCAGGCACTCGCCGCCACGATGGCTGCCACCATCGAGGACACGGGCTGGGCCGTCCGGACGATGCCGGATCGCGAGCGGGTCAGGGCCAGCTTTTCTGCCTCGGTCATGGCCAACCGAGTCATGGAGCTCTATCGCGAGCTTACGCACGAGCCGCGAGCAGGCGAAGCGCGCCTCAGATTACGATGGATCTCAGGTAGGATCGACCTAAAGTCATAAACGTGACGAATTCTAAAAGGTTAGCGCGGATGCGGGCTGAAAACCGCGCGAACTTTCCTCATCGCGCGCTAGCGTGACGTAAGCGTTTCTTAGCGGCTTTCTGCTATCCGGGCAAAGGACCATTGCGCCGGAAAGACACTATGAACCAGATAGACAGGCCCGAAACCTTCGATACCGAAGCGCTTCGCGAGAAGGTGTCGAAGATCGCAACGGCCAACCGGGAGGAGAAGCGAGCCCAGAAAGCTCCCGCTGCCCTCAACCCGCTGGCTCGGCAGATTGCGGCACAATTTCAAGCCGACACCTATTCGCCTGCAATGATGATCGGCCTTATCCGCCTCCTCGATTTCTGCGCCCTCTTTGCCATCGGCTACGCGATAAACACGCAGTATGTCGGCCCTTCGCTCGAAGATCTGCCGGTCTATCTCGCCATCCTCGCCGGCGGTTCTGCGCTCGCCGTGATCGGCATGCAGATTGCGGACGGCTATCAGATTCCGACGCTCAGGGCATGGCTTCGCATGACCCCACGCATACTCGGCGCCTGGGCGGCGACCTTCGGCGCGATCGCCCTGATCCTCTTCTTCCTGAAATCCGGCCATCTCTACTCCCGTGTCTGGGTCGGTGGATGGTTCCTCGCCGGGGCGATCTTCCTCGTCGCCGAGCGTGCATTCATTGCCTATTCCATCCGGCATTGGTCACGCAACGGCACGATGGAACGCCGCGCCGTGATCATCGGCGGCGGCGCTCCGGCAAGGGACCTTATTCGCGCCATCGAGCACCAGCCCGACAACGACATCCGCATCTGCGGCATCTTCGATGACCGCGACGAACGCCGATCGCCGAATGTCATCGCCGGCTATCCGAAGCTCGGCACGGTCGATGAACTGGTCGAGTTCGCGCGGATGGCGCGGATCGACATGCTGATCTTCTCTCTGCCGCTCACCGCCGAAGATCGCATCCTCGCGCTCCTGAAGAAGCTCTGGGTCCTTCCCGCCGACATCCGCCTTGCGGCCCACGCCAACAATTTGCGTTTCCGCCCGCGCAGCTATTCCCATGTCGGCCAGGTGCCGATGCTCGACATTTTCGACAAGCCGATCGCCGATTGGGATTCCGTCGCCAAGCGATGCTTTGACATCTTCTTCAGCATTGTCGCGCTCGCGCTGCTCTGGCCGGTGATGCTCGCTGCCGCAGTGGCCGTCAAGCTCACCTCACCCGGTCCGATCATCTTCAAGCAGAAGCGGCACGGTTTCAACAATGAGGTGATCGACGTCTACAAGTTCCGTTCCATGTACACGCACCTGACCGATCCGACCGCACGCAATGCGGTGACGAAGGGCGATCCGCGTGTCACGCCCGTCGGCCGTTTCCTGCGCAAGTCCTCGATTGACGAACTGCCGCAGATCTTCAACGTCCTGAAAGGTGAACTCTCGTTGGTCGGGCCGCGGCCGCATGCGGTCCTCGCGCAGACCCAGGATCGCGCCTTTGCGGATGTCGTCGACGGCTATTTCGCCCGCCACCGCGTCAAGCCTGGCGTGACCGGCTGGGCACAGGTCAACGGCTGGCGCGGTGAAATCGACAGTGACGAGAAGATTCGTTTACGAACGGCATTCGACCTTTATTACATCGAGAACTGGTCCCTGCTCTTCGACCTGAAGATCCTGTTTCTGACGCCGATCCGGCTGTTCAACACGGAAAACGCCTATTGACCACCGCGGGCGTCACCCATCCTCCCGTGCTCCGCCCGCAACTGACCGCGATCACCATTCTCGGTTCGAGCCTGGTGGCGATCGCCGTGTTCCTTTCGGGCTTCGTCATCGTGGAGCCCGCTCCATACGAAGTGTTCCTCGTTGGCCTCATCGGCATATGGGCTCTCTTCGGCCTCAGGATCTCCCGCCACATTGCTCCGCTGCTTGCCCTGCTCGTCCTCTTCCTGGTCGGGGGCATCCTGTCGCTCACCGTCATGGCCGATCTTTCGGCCGGGGCGATATACATGGCCGTCTCCGGCTTTCTCGCGCTCTCGGCTGCCTTCTTCGCAGCCATCATCGAAGGCCGCCAGAGCCGGCTGCCGCTCATCTTCAACGCCTGGACCGCCGCGGCGCTCATCACTGCCCTGCTAGGCATTCTCGGTTACTTCGGCGCCATACCGGGGGCGGCAAGTTTCACGCTCTATGACCGCGCAAAGGGCGCATTCCAGGATCCAAACGTCTTCGGTCCCTATCTCGCCGCGCCGGCGCTCTATCTCATCCACGGGCTGCTCACGCAGCCGATCCACCGTGCCCCTCTGAAGATCGCCGGCCTATCGATCCTGACGCTCGGCGTCTTCCTCTCCTTCTCGCGGGCGGCCTGGGCGCTCTATCTCTTTTGCGTCGTCTCGCTGGTCTTCATCATGCTCTTGAAGGAGCGACGCGGGATGTTCCGTCTGAGGACCCTCACGCTCGCCCTCTGCGGTGCGATCTTCGTCGTGGCGGCACTTGCCGTGGCGTTGCAGTCAGAACAGGTCGCGACCCTCTTTTCGAGCCGCACGCAGCTGGTTCAGGAATACGACGGCGGCCATCTTGGCCGCTTCGATCGGCACCGGATCGGGTTCCTGATGTCCATGGAAAAGCCGCTCGGCATTGGGCCGCTGGTCTTCGGCTCCATTTTCCTGGAAGACGAGCACAACATCTGGCTGAAGTGCCTGACCTCCTACGGCTGGCTGGGCCTCGTGGCCTATGTCACGCTCATTGTTTGGACGCTCTCGCTCGGCTTCCGTTTCCTTCTGCTCGATAGGCCCTGGCAGCCTTACCTGATGATCGCCTGGGTGACGTTGATCGGCCATGTCGGCATCGGCAACGTCATCGACACCGATCACTGGCGGCATTTCTACCTGCTGCTCGGGATCCTCTGGGGCTGTGCTGCACTCGAGTATCGCCGCCGCCGTAAGGCGGCCACCGAACGACAATGAGCACGAGACCGCCTGCGCTCGGCAGGTTCGCGACCAGAACTGGTACGCAAAGCTCACCGCGGCCGCAGAGCTCCGCAGACTGGTTCACGCTGGAGGAAGATGCTGGGAGAAATGTCGGCAATCCAAAGCGCGACGGCGATCTTTGCGCGTCTGATAAGGCGCGTCGCTGTAGAGTCGGGCCTCGGGAGGATAGGTCCCACGAGGCCCGGCGGTCCGACCCTATTCTTCGGTCTCGGATTTTTCTTGCTGCAGTTTCTGCTGGAGAAGGAGGTCCTCGCTCGGCGTCGACTGTTCCGCCTTGGCGACGCTCGCCGTCGTGATCTCCTTATCGACCGCATCGGTCGATGCCGTCTTGTCATGCCCCAGGCATGCAGCGGACGCCGCCGTCGTCGATAACGCGAAAGCGGCTGCAAGTACGAGGATGCTCTTCATAGGGGCTGCTCCTTTTGTTGCCGGCGCAGTCTATCCTCCATCGCGACGGGAGCCAAATCACAAAGCGGTTCCCGGGTATCCGCTCGTAAACGGAAGCACGCATCACGAGCGACGGACGGGACAGTATCCATTTTTCCCTTGCGCCGGTCGAGCGATCCGACTAATGAAAGCGGGCTTGTAACGAAGCGGGTCGGAGCGTAGCGCAGCCCGGTAGCGCACTTGACTGGGGGTCAAGGGGTCGCTGGTTCGAGTCCAGTCGCTCCGACCATTTTCTCCAAGAAAATCAACGCTATTTCGCGCCCCCGAATCGGGGCCAATGCGCACCGAGTGCCTTCGCGCATCGAAATATTCCGAACCGCGTGCCCGGGGACGTTCCTGTCTTCAGCCGAAACGCTCCGACGGCTTCCACTGCTGGAGATACGCGGTCGCAACAATGGTCGATGCCAGCAACAGTTCACTGCGCCGCTTCACATCCGGCACCGCGGTACCGCTACGTCAGAACCGTTCGAGCGCCTGCCGGTCGCGAATCTCGATAAGGCGGCCTTTTACGGAGACGCCGGACAGGCGTAGCGTCGAGAAGGCGCGTGAAAGCGCCTCTGGCGCCAGCCCAAGCTTGCCGGCGAGAACGTTCTTCTGAAATGGAAGTCGAAACGAGAAGCTTGTCGAGCCGTTGGGGCAATGGCTGAGGATATAACTCGCAACGCGCTGAGGAGCGGTGAGCAGGCGATCCTCGGCGAGGAGATCCTCGGTCATCTTGCCGCGATGGCAGAGATGTTCGATCAAAGCTTGCGCCACCTCGGGATCTACCGCAGCGAACTGCCGAAGCTTGCGGCCGTCCAGCCGCAGGATGATCGATGCCTCGGCCGCTTCTGCGCTGGCGGTGGCGCGACCGAGAAACATTGCGTTCTCGGCGAACATTTCCCCCTTCGGAAATACGGCGACATCAGCTTCGCGCCCTTCCTTTCCCAGCCGGTAGAGACGGACAAGCCCGGAAATCACGAAGAAAACATCATCAATGCTGTCGCCTTGGCGGAACAGAACATCATGCTCTTCGTGGCTGGAAAGCGTTGCACCCTCGAGAATAGCCTCGACGGTGGCGTGCGGCAGCCGCCCGAAGAAGCGGGAACACGCGAGGATGGCCCTGTCGCTCGAAGTCAATTGCAAAGTCTTCATTGCACCTGCCCCAATAAAGATCATGGCAAATCTAGCAGTCTAACGGGTGCGACTACTTGACCTCGGTCAAACAACTATGGATGAGCGCGCCTTTCACGGCCGGCAATCTTCATCATCGAGAACCCGCCAGGACGCACCATCGAGATCCTCGTATTGCCCGCTCTTGAGCGCCCAGAGAAAAGCAGCCAGCCCGAGCCCTCCGAGAATGAGAGCTATTGGAATGAGATAGATGAGCGTGTTCATGCGGTGGTCCTGCTCGCCGTCAGCGAGAGAGGGAGAATCTCGGCCCCACCGGTCGCGGTGGGAACAGTAGCCTTCAGCCTCAGGGCGTTGACCACCACCACGAGCGACGAGGTCGACATCGCGACCGCGGCGACGAGGGGGGTCGCGTAGCCGAGGATGGCGATCGGCACGGCGACGATGTTGTAACCGATTGCCAGCACGAAATTCTGCCGGATCAGGCGACCAGCACGCCGCGCCGTTTCGATGGCGAAGGGAACGGCCGACAGTGGCGAATGCATGAAGACGAAGTCTGCCGCTTGGCGACCGACATCGGCAGCGGTGGCCGGTGCCATTGAAACATGAGCCGCGCGCAGAGCCGGCGCGTCGTTGATGCCGTCGCCCACCATCAGAGCCCTGCGGCCTTCCTCCGCGACAGCGGCGCAGGCTTCCACCTTCCCGCGGGGCGAGAGTTCGGCATGCCAATTCGCAATCTTCAGTTTCCGGGCAAGTGCCGCCACCACCGGCTCCCGGTCGCCGGAGAGAATTACGGTCGAAAGACCCAGGCGGCCGAGGGCCTTGATCGATTCGTAAGCTGCCGGCCGCAGCCGGTCTTCGAAACGGAAGCAGGCAAGCTCGCGATGATCAAGCGACAGGATCGCCTCCGATTGCCCGCTTTCAGGGCCCGGCTCCGCCACCGCAAAATCGCGACTCCCGAGCCGATAGACGCCATTTACCGTTTTCGCCTCGATGCCAGCCCCGGGGATCTCCCGGATGTCGCATGCAAGCGGTGAAACTGCCCCTGCCGCATCCTGGATCGCCGATGCGAGCGGATGGCGCGAATGCACCGCGAGCGCCGCCGCCGTCGCGAGCGCGCCCGGTGTGATTTCGTGCGCGTTCACGAGCCGTGGTCTGCCAACAGTCAGAGTGCCGGTCTTATCGAGGAGCACCGTGTCGATTTCGGCAAGCCGCTCCATCGCCGAGCCATCCTTGACCATGACGCCGCCTTGGAAAAGTCGTCCGGCTGCAACGACTTGGACCACCGGTACTGCAAGGCCGAGCGCGCAGGGGCAGGTGATGATGAGTACCGCCACCGCGACCAGCATGGCATGGCGGATGTCGCCCTCGACCAGGATCCAGCCGACGAAGGTCAGAAGCGCCAACAGATGGACGGCCGGCGAGTAATAGCGAGCGGCGCGGTCGGCAATGCGCCGGTAGCGCGCCCTGCCCCCTTCGGCAGCCTCCATCAGCCCCATGATCTCGGCAAGAAAGGAGTCGCGCGCCGCGGCGGTCGCCTTTAGCGTGAGCGGTCCGGTAAGATTGAGCGTGCCGGCCTGGACCGCATCGCCTGCGGCGACCGTCACCGGCGCACTCTCACCACTGACAACGGAGCGATCGAGGTCGCTCGTCCCGGACAGCACGCGTCCATCCACCGGGATCCGCTCGCCGGCAGCGATCATCAGGCATTCGCCTGCCTTAATCTCTTCAATAGAGCGGTACTCGCGCGAGCCGTCCGGATGAAGGATCGTGGCCCCGCGGGGTGACAGGCGCGCCAGACCGCTGACTGCCGACCGAGCCCGGTCCCGCATCATGTGGTCGAGCGTGCGACCGATTAGCAGGAAAAACAGCAAGGTCACAGATGCATCGAACCAGGCATGGTCGCCGTGGCCGATCGTCTCATATAGCGACATGCCGTAGGAAAGAGTGACGGCGAGCGCGATCGGCACATCCATGTTCGTCCGCCCGTTACGGAGCGCGTTCCATGCCGATTGGTAGAAGAAACGACCCGCATAGATCAGTGCTGGTCCGGCGATCAGTGCCGAGATCCAGTGGAAGAGATCGCGAGTGGCCGCATCCGCACCTGACCACACGGAGACCGAGAGCAGCATGATGTTCGTCGCGGCAAAGCCCGAAACGGCAACCGCAAGGATCAGCTGCTTCAGCAGGTCATCGCCTGCATCCACGCCGGGCGAGAAGAGGTGCGCCTGATAGCCACGCTCAGCGATGGCACGCATGAATTCGGAGGGATCGCTGCGGCTCCCGGCAACCTCCTCCCTCCAGACGATCGAAACGCGGCGGGAGGAGAGATTGACACGGGCGCGTTCGATCTCGGGTCGGTCGCGCAGAGCTCCTTCGATCGTGGCGATGCAGGCGCCGCAATGGACGCCTGGGACGCTTAGTTCCGTCTGGCGCAGTCCACCTCCGAGCTCCCGGCTCGCAAGCCAAAGCTCTTCGGAGGCTGGCAGCGCCTGCCCCCCCTCGGCAACTGTCATAGATGCGGCACCAACGGCGCAGCAGCTCATTGTTCTTCTCCCCCCGCAATGAAGCGGATGGACTGGCGGTAGACCACAGCATCCCCCGCCATCGCGGTAATGGCGGCAATCCATTGGCCGGGTTTCAACTTTTCAGCCAAGACGAAAGAGCCCTCGCCCCGACGATCGAACTCGACGAAAAGGTCCTCACGCTCCTCGACCGGCCGTTTGAGAACTGCGACGACCCTGTCGATCTGTCGCTCCGGCTCGCCGTTGCGCGTGAGCACGTAGCGGATCTCTTCGGACGCAGCTGTCAGCCGGCCCTTGATGCCGCTTGCCTCAAATGCGCGGCTCTCGGCGACCTTGCCGTTGAATTGCTGGCTGGCGATATAGGTGTTCTCGACGACAAGGCCGCTCCAGCTGCGGCTGGCATTCCAAGCCATGATGAGATTGACGGAGATGATGGTGCCGAAGAAGAGGCCCATCACGGCCACCATATGCCAACCGGTAAATCCGCGCGTCGGGCTGCGCCGTTTCGCTGCCATGCTCATCATCTTTCTGCTCCGGGCAGGTTGAAATTGGCCTGATACACGTCGCGTTCGTGGCTGGACGGATCCTCTGCAACGAGGGCAAAACCTTCTTCCGCCTCGGCAAAAGAAGCCTTGGGCAGGGTGACGAATATCTTGAGCGACGTGACCTTGTCCGGCTCGACGCCGAGCGTGAAGCTCCGCCCGGTCGCCTGTCCTGCCACGCGCATGGTCGCGCCCGGCATACCCTCGATCCGCAGGCTGATGGTGCGCTGTTCGGGGATCATATTGAGCAGCTTGACCACGTAGCCGTTGCGCACGGAACCGTCGGATTCGACGACGAATTGGGGGTTGCGGTCGTGAAGGACATTCAGCTCCAGGCGATCGCGCGCCAGCAGGCCGATCAGAAGACCGATTCCGACGAGCGTCCAGACGCCGAAATAGAGGAGAACGCGAGGGCGCAAGATGATGCGCCAGTTGAGATCCCGCACGTCGTCGGTGAAGGCACCGTTGGTATCGCGCACGCGTGTCGGATCAATGGGCGCTGTCCCGCCGCTGGTTGCGAGGCTCATATTGGCGGCATAGTCGCTGAGTGTCGCATAGGAGATCAGGCCGCGCTCGCGACCGAGTTTGTCCATTACGCCGTCACAGGCATCGATACAGAGGGCGCAGGTGATGCATTCGAGCTGCTGTCCGTCGCGGATGTCGATGCCCATGGGGCAAACAGCGACGCAGGCGTTGCAATCGACGCAATCGCCGACGACCTCTCCTGCCGCGGCGGCCTTCTTCGCGTGGCGTGAGCGCGGCTCGCCACGCCAGTCGTTGTAGGTGACGACGAGCGAGTTCTCGTCCAGCATGGCCGCCTGGATGCGCGGCCAAGGGCACATATAGGTGCAAACCTGCTCGCGCATCAGCCCGCCGAAAACGTAGGTCGTGGCCGTCAGGATCGCGATGGTGGTATAGGCGACGGATGGCGCATCCAGCGTGAGCAGGCTCGCCAGGAGCGATGGCGCATCGGCAAAATAGAATATCCAGGCGCCTCCGGTCGCAACCCCGATTGCCATCCAGATCGCATGCTTGGCTACGCGCTTGCGGATCTTGTCGAGGCTCCAGGGCGCGGCGTCGAGGCGCATTCGGGCATTGCGGTCCCCTTCGATGAAGCGCTCGACGACCAGGAAGAGATCGACCCAGACCGTCTGCGGGCAGGTATAGCCGCACCAGGCGCGCCCGACCGCCGAGGTCACAAGGAACAGGCCGAAGCCTGCCATCACCAGAAGACCCGCGACGAAAAAGAATTCCTGCGGCCATATCTCGATGAAGAAGAAATAAAAGCGTCGGGAAGCGAGGTCGATGAGAACTGCCTGATCTGGCGCATGCTCCCCGCGGTCCCAGCGGATCCACGGCGTCAGATAGTAAATGCCGAGCGTCACCAGCATCACCAGCCACTTGAACTGCCGGAAGCGGCCCTCTGCCCGTTTCGGGAAGATCTTCCGGCGCTTTTCATAGAGCGGCTTGCGGACATGCGCGGCATTGACCGGTTCGGCTTCGAGCCGTTCGACGGTGGCGGCCTTGTTCACGGGCTGGTGAAGCATGGGCAGGTGTCTCGACAATCATTCGTTTGTCAAAGAGTTTTGCCCGATGCGGGGCCAGGAGACCTTGATCTGCGTCAAGTATGCGCTTGCCGAGGGTGCGGCAAGTCGCCGCCAGGCGTCTCTCCAGCGTTTGCGGCGCACCTGGGGCCGGCCTGAGGGACCGGCCGGACTTCAGCCGAAGCAGCGATTGATTGAAAAGGCAGGGCGCCCCACTCCCGGGCGGTTGCCCGAGAGGCGGCACCCTGCTCGCCCCTGCCTCTCTTGGTTGTCCCCGAAATCCCGGTGGCTACTCGCCGCCGCCAAGCGAGTGAACGAAGATCGCGAGTTGCTTGACCGTGTTGTCGCCGAGACGCGGCAGCCAGGCCGGCATGACGCCGTGTCTTGGCGTCTTCATCTGTTCGATCACCGCCTGCTCGCCGCTGCCCTTCAGCCAGATCGCGTCGGCGAGGTTCGGCGCCCCGAAGTCACGGCTGCCGGTGGCGTCCTCTCCGTGGCAGGAGGCGCAGTTGTCCGCAAAGAGCTGCTTTCCGGGCTCCGCCAAGGCTGCATCCGACGGCGTGCCGGTGAGGCTTACGACATAGGCGGCGGTCTGGCGCAGCTCATCCTGCGTCAACATGTCGGCGAAGGAGGGCATCTCGGAAACGCGCGTCCCGTCGTCACCGGTATGGCGAACGCCGTGGGCGATCGTGTGGTAAAGCTCCTCAGGGCTGCCGCCCCAGAGCCAATCGTTGTCGTTCAGGTTAGGGAAGCCCTCGGCACCCGCCGCGCCCGACCCATGGCATTGCGCGCAGTTCACTTTGAAGGCCGAAGCGCCGGCCGCGATCGCGAATTGCTGCAGCTGCGGATCGGCGATGATCTCATCGACCGTGCTTGAAGCGATGCGTTTCACGTAGCTGGCCTGGCCCGCCTTCGCATCAGCGAGATCGGTGCTGACTTGCGCGCGGCTGGAGTAACCGAGCACGCCGGTGGTGGCCTCGGTCAACAACGGCCAGGCGGGATAGGCGATCGTGTAGCCGATTCCCCAGAGCATGGTCGCGTAGAAAGTGTAGACCCACCAGCGCGGCATGGGATTGTTAAGCTCGCGGATTCCGTCCCACTCGTGCCCGGTCGTTTCGACGCCGCTGACCTCGTCAACATGTTTTTGCTTGTCCGCCATGGATCAGTCCTCCTGCAGCGGGATAGAGGCGGCCCTTTGAGCGGCCTTCTTGCCGCCTGGCCGGAAAGTGAAGGTGATAACGCCGAGGAAGAAGAGCACCATCGCAAGCAGGCCCCAGCTATCGGCGAAATGGCGCATTGCCGTGTAGGTTTCCATCTCTGCCCCCTCAGCGGTATCCGGTTGCGTCGTCATAGGTTGAAAAGTCGACGAGAGTGCCGAGCATCTGGAGATAGGCGACAAGCGCATCCATCTCGGTCAGCTTCTGCGGGTCACCGTCAAAGTCGCCGACCTTGGCCTTGGGATAGCGGGCCTCGACGCCTGACGTGTCCACGTTCGGATCGGCCTGAGCCCTCAGGTCGGCGGCCGCATTTTCGATCATCTCGTTGGTGTAAGGGACGCCGACCGCTCGGTTGGCCTTGAGGCTCGTCGCGACGTTCCGGACCTCGAGCGGTGTCTCCTTGAGGAAGGCGTAGCTCGGCATCACCGATTCCGGAACGACCGAACGCGGCTCGATCATGTGCTGCACATGCCATTCGTTCGAATAGCGGTCGCCTACGCGGGCGAGATCCGGACCAGTTCGCTTCGATCCCCATTGGAAGGGATGGTCGTACATGGATTCTGCGGCGAGCGAGTAGTGTCCATACCGTTCGACCTCGTCTCGGAACGGGCGGACCATCTGGCTGTGGCAGACATAACAGCCTTCACGGATATAGATGTCGCGGCCCGCGAGCTCGAGCGGCGAATAGGGCCGCATGCCTTCGACCTTCTCGATGGTATTCTCGAGGTAGAAGAGCGGCGCTATTTCCACGATTCCGCCGATGGAAACGGCCACAAGCGAACCGACCAGCAGAAGCGTGGCATTTCGCTCGAGCAACGCGTGTTTGTCTAGAATGGACATCGACTAGCCCTCCTATTCTGCAGGCGCCGGCAGCGGTACAGCGCCGACGATCGGAGCCTCGTCGCGAAGCCGCCCGAGGATTGTCATTGTTATGTTGAAGGCCATGAGCACGGCGCCGGCCAGGAACAGAGCGCCGCCGACAGCGCGCATGACGTAGTAGGGGAACATGGCTGCGACTGTTTCCGCAAAGGAATAGACGAGGAAGCCCTGGTCGTCGTACTCGCGCCACATCAGCCCCTGCTGGATACCGGCGACCCACATGACGGCGGCGTAGATGACGATGCCGAGGGTCGCGAGCCAGAAGTGCCAATTGACCATGCGCACGCTATAGAGCCGTTCGCGGTTCCAGAGCTTCGGCACGAGATAGTAGATGGCGCCGAAAGTGATGAGGCCGTTCCAGCCGAGCGCGCCGGAATGCACGTGACCGATGGTCCAATCCGTATAGTGGCTGAGCGAGTTCACGGCCTTGATCGACATCATCGGCCCCTCGAAGGTCGCCATGCCGTAGAAGGCGACCGCCATGACCATCATTCGGACCACGGGATCGGTACGGACCTTGTCCCAGGCGCCGGAGAGGGTCATCAGACCATTGATCATGCCGCCCCAGGAGGGCATCCAGAGCATGACCGAGAAGACCATGCCGAGCGTCTGCGCCCAATCCGGCAGTGCCGTGTAATGCAGGTGGTGGGGACCCGCCCAGATGTACATGAAGATCAGCGCCCAGAAGTGGATGATTGACAGCCGGTAGGAATAGACGGGGCGGTTAACCTGCTTGGGGATGAAGTAGTACATCATCGCCAGGAAGCCGGCCGTCAGGAAGAAGCCGACGGCGTTGTGGCCGTACCACCATTGCGTCAACGCGTCCTGCACGCCTGAGAAAGCCGAGTAGCTCTTGGATCCGAGGAAAGAGACCGGCACCGCCAGATTGTTGACCACGTGCAGCATCGCAATGGTGACGATGAAGCTGAGATAGAACCAGTTCGCCACATAAATGTGCGGTTCCTTGCGTTTCAGGATCGTCCCCAGAAAGACGACAAGATAGGCAACCCAGACGACGGTGAGCCAGAGGTCGACATACCATTCCGGCTCCGCGTATTCGCGGCTCTGGGTAATTCCGAGCAGGTAACCCGTGGCTGCAAGTACAATGAAGAGCTGGTAGCCCCAGAACACGAACCAGCCGAGATCGCCGCCGAACAGCCGCGCGCGGCTGGTTCGCTGGACGACATAGAAGGAGGTCGCGATCAGCGCGTTGCCGCCGAAGGCAAAGATGACGGCGGAGGTGTGCAGTGGACGGACCCGGCCGAAATTGAACCAGGGCTCGATGTTGAGGTCCGGAAAGGCAAGCTGCAACGCCACGACCACGCCAACGAGGAACCCCACCACGCCCCAGAACATGGTGGCGATAACGCCATATTTTACGACCTCGTCGAAATACTCCGATTGCCGAGGCGCGCCGCCAGCGGGTATGGGGCGAAAGTCCGTGCGGCGCATGAGCACCAGCGTGCCGCCGAGCAGCACAAAGAACAAAATCCACATATGGGCGCCGAAAAGGCGATCCTGGGCGAAGCCTGCTCCGACCAGCGCCAGGAAGGCGCCGACCGCAAGCACGATCATCTCGACTGTGTGTTTCATGGTTGGGTCCCCAACGTCTCTCCGAATGCTGACCGGCGCGCCTCCCCGGCGCACGCGTCACCAAGTCTGCTGAGGATTGTCAGAAGCGCTCCCGCAGCACCTTGATTCAGATCAAGGTGGCGTGCGGCTCGCCTCGCCGAGTTGATGGAAAATGCTGAAAGTTGAGGGATGACCCACCTCCCCCGCATCTACCGCGGGTGAGCGATGCGGACGCATGGGACAGGCGGAAGAGCTTTGATAGAGCCGCGGTTCTTTTCAGACGCGCAAAGGTTCTGTAGCGCCTCGAGGCTGCACATCGAGCTTCCCGAAAATCGGTTTGGCGACCGATGCGCTACGGCTGAACCTCGCAGGTCTCGCGGCCAGTCATCTCGTCGATGTCGATACTGAAGAAGATGTGCGCATACCCGCCCGAAATCTGTTGCGGTACAGGCTTCAGGCCGCCGGGCTCCCACCAGTTAGGCTTCCTTTGAAGAAGGGACCATGCATCAAGGCATTCGCAGTAGCGTTCGCCTGAGGGACGCAGCTCCCGGTAAAGCCCGGTAATGACTACACTCTTCCAATTGAGCTTGCCAGAGAACTGGTCAACCTGGAGACAAACGTTGGGATTGGCGCGCATCCAATCGATTTTTTGTCCCGGCATCGAAAAGCAATAAAGGTGAGTGCCCGAAAGTGCATAGGTGATGGGCACGATGTAAGGCTGGCCGCCCTTGCAGCACGCCAGTCGAGCCAGATCGCCGGAAGCGACGATCTCGTGGCATTCCCGCCGAGACATTTCCCTGACGAACATGGCCTCTCCCTCCACGGCGCGAAGCGACCTCACCGTTTGGCGGCCGACCTCGAGAAGGCGGCAGAACCGAGCGCGCCAATCGGGTTCGAAACGCGCCTGGGCTTCGCACTCAGCCTCAGCAGCAAAGCGAACGAAGAGCGTCGAGCCTCATGATGTCCACCGTCCTTGCGTCTCTGAGAGCGATGACACTACGCGCCTTCAGCTTGGTCATGACACGCGATACCGTCTCGATCGTGAGACCGAGATAGTCGGCAATGTCCTGTCGCGACATCGGCAGTCGCAACAGCCTGCCTCCTCCCTGACGTTCGCAAAGATCGACGAGGAATGCGGCGATCCGCTCCACGGCACATTGCCTGCCGATCACCAGGAGATGCTGCTGGGCCCGCGCCATCCCGGCCAAGGCGAGCGCGAGAAGGTCGCGCGAACGTTCCTGCATATGCCGGCGCCCGAAGACCGCCAGTGTTGTGTCCGTTATGGCTTCGGCAAAGAAAGAATGGTCGGTTCCCGCTTCGAAACCGAACATTTCGCCTGGGAGATGAAAGGATACGACCTGCCGGCGCCCGTCCGAAAGCAGGCGGTAGACGCGCACGGCTCCAGTCGAAACCTGGTAGCACTTATCGTTCAAATCGCCTTCTGCATAGATCTCGCGACCTGCCTTGTAGGTGGCGACAAGATGGGGTCCGGAAACCTGGGCCTTTGCGAGCTGTTCGGCCTGCTCGACGGACTGTTGTCTGGCTTGTGCGGCGGCGTACATGTGTTATCCCCTGTTCGCTGTGGGGACAGATTGCCAATTCGCGTGAATTGGAGAAATTCGGTTAGGTCACTAAGGGAAATTACTTAGCCGCTTCGATCAGGCATTTGATTACGCCGAGCAGGTCGGGGCCGGTGAACGGCTTCGTCAATACAGCATTGTCGACATGCGCTTTGTGCGCCGACAAGCCGTCGACCAACAGAACGGCTCTCGCTCCGAGATTCTTGAGGAATTGCGTGGCGGCCTGCGGCTCCGATCTCAGTATCTCATCATCGACAATCGTGCACAGCGCGCCGCGGGAAGAGTGTTCGGCCTTCTGAACGGTGTCGTAGGACTCGGTCGTATATCCTTCGACCTCAAGCGCGAACGCCACGGACCTTCGGAGCCCCTGATCCGCTGCAACGACGACAATGCTTCTTCCACTTAACAACTTCAAATCCCGCTCATCCGGCGTGCGTCGGCAGCCATGAGCAGGCATTAGAGTGCTTGCGGCGATCCGACGCATTGCGCGAGATCAACTCGGAAAAGCTAGGAAGGACCGAAACCTGCGGCGAGAGCCATTCGAACGAGGTGCGCAAGGCTCTTCGCCTTCATCTTGGTCATCACATTGGCGCGGTGCACCTCAACGGTGCGCGGGCTGATGTCCAGGTCGTAGGCGATTGTTTTGTTGGGAAGACCCGCCACGACCGCAGAGAGCACCTGGCGTTCTCTCTCGCTCAGCGCGTCGAGCCTCGCCTGGATGTTACCGATCTCGTCCGAATCGCCCTCCGGAACAATCAGATGTTCGGATGCCCTTTCAATCGCCTCGATGATCACGGAGTCCTCGAACGGCTTCTCGATGAAATCCACCGCCCCCGCCTTCATGGCCTCTACCGCCATTGGCACGTCGCCGTGTCCGGTTATCACGATCGACGGTATCTTGATTTTCCTGTCGCTGAGATTGCGCAGGAGCTCGACGCCGGACATACCCGGCATCCTCAGATCCGTCACGAGAATGCCGTTTCTGACGTCCGGTGCGAAGGCGAGGAAGGCGTCGGCCGATTGATGAATCTTGACCGCGAAGCCACTCATAGTCAGCATGAAGGCTAGCGACTTCCTGACCGCCTCCTCGTCGTCGACAATGTGAACCGTGTAATCAGTCATTGATCGATCCGTTCATCTCCATAGGCGGGAAGCGTGAACCGGAAAGTAGCCCCGCCGGCCGCATTTTTCGAGACGGTCATCTCGCCGCCATGCGCCTCGACGATGCGCTTCGAAATGGAAAGTCCGATACCCATTCCGCTGGCCTTCGTGGTGACGAATGGCTTGAATAACTGACCGGTGATCTCCTCTGGAATACCTCCGCCGGTATCTTCTACGACGACTGCAACCTCGCCCGGATCGGCAGGCATCGTTAAAATCGTCAGCTCTCGGCGTTCCACCTGACGCATTGCCTCGATCGCATTACGCATCAGATTGATGAGGACCTGCTGGACCTGGATCCGGTCGACCATCACCATTTCGGCACCGGGCAAATACTCGAATACCGTCCGCACCCCTTGCTCGCGAGAACCGACCAACGCCAAGGCGGCGGCCTCTTCCACCAGTTTGCGAATATCTTCCGGCGCCTTTTCGGTCTCGCCCTTGGTGACGAATTCCCTGAGATGTTTGATGATCTGGCCAGCCCGCAGAGATTGGCTCGCGACCTCCTCGAGCGCTTCGCGCATTCGTGTTGCGACGGCGGCGTCCATGTCTCGCAACAGCCTCACACATCCATGGGCATAGTTGGCGATCGCCGACAACGGCTGGTTCAGCTCGTGCGCCAGCGTCGATGCCATTTCACCCATCTCGTTGAGCCGGGCGAGGCGTGCCAGTTCAGCCTGAATCTGCTCGAGCCTCTCGGCGGACTCCTCCCGCTCCGTGAGGTCCCTGATGAAGCCGGTGAAAAACCTCTCGCCGCCTGACTGCATCTCTCCCACGGCGAGCTTCATCGGAAACGTCGATCCGTCCTTCCGTTGCCCAGTGACGACGCGATCGATGCCGATGATCCGCCTTTCTCCAGTACTTAAGTAGCGCTGCATGTATCCGTCGTGTTCGCGGCGATAGGGTTGCGGCATCAAGATGCGCAGGTTCTCGCCGATGACTTCCTCCTCCGCATATCCGAACTGCCGGACGGCCGCGGCATTGAAGGAGACGATCGTGCCATCGGTGGCGCTGACCACCGTGGCGTCGGGAACCGTATCCAATATCGATCTCAGATGCGCATCCCGAGCCTTCACGACGTCCTCCGTCGTGGCGATGGCACGTCTCGCCGCCTGGAGCACTTCCGCGAGAGCCATGGTCAGGAGCATTGCCATCGCGAAGGAAATCAACTCGATGGCGCTCGGATCAGAGCCGCTATCGAATTGCTGAAGAGTGGCCGCTGCGGCAAACGACAGCCCGGCGGCAAAGGCGACCAGGCCCGGTCTGCCGGCCATTGCGACGAGAAGGATCGCCGGGATGAAGGAAAAGAGAACTGCGTTACCGCCCAAGAGCTGCCATAACCCGATGCGCAGCGCAACAACGCACGACACCGCCGCCGCCGCGAGTATGTAGGCCGAGGTGCGATCGAGTTGCCATCTTATGAGCGACCGCCCCAGCCGCGTCCCCTCGACGATGCTCTTTGATTGCATTCCTTTTTCCACTGCAGGAATTAAATTGTGCGGTATCGTCGCGACTCGGGTCGCGGCCGGGCCCCGCACTCTCGTGCCTCTATAGTCCATCTTTGTGCAAGATGGCCATCGGGCCAGTATGGAACAAATCGTCCCATGAATGCAGGGCTTGAAGTCAGTTCTCAGAGGCTAGCATCCTGTGGGAATCGTTCATAGCCTTCCTCAGCTCATCCACCACGGAAGCAGAAGGCAGCGTCTCTCCCTCCAGTTCCGGCGGCAGCTTCCACCCAGGCTCGATGCCCTGCATGTTCGGTAGTTCATGGGCAATCCCCTTGTGGCAATCGATGCAGGTTGCCTTTCCCGGCAGCAGATAGCGCGTATGGATCTCGGCGGCACGTTGCGTCTGCTTCGAAAGGTCCATTGCCGCCGACGAGTGACAGTTGCGGCATTCGAGGCTGTCATTGGCCTTCAGCCTCGCCCATTCATGTTTGGCGAGTTCCAGACGATGGTCGAGGAATTTCTCGCGCGTGTTGATGGTACCGAAGATCTTGCCCCAGACTTCCTTCGAGGCCTGCATCTTGCGAGCGATCTTGTCCGTCCATTCATGCGGCACATGACAGTCTGGACAGGACGCCCGGACCCCCGAACGGTTGGAGAAATGGACAGTGCGCGTCAGCTCCTCATAGACGTTCGTCCGCATCTCATGACAGGAGACGCAAAACTCCTCCGTATTGGTGAGCTCCAATGCGGTGTTGAAGGCGCCCCAGAAGATCACGCCGCCGATGAAGCCGCCGAGCGTCAGGAAGGCGAGGCTGAGCGTTGCGGCAGGCGTGGTCAGAATCTTCCACACCCAGAGCAGGACCCGCTTGACTCTGGCCATGACCTACTCGCTCCCCGCCTGCTTGACGCCCATCTCGCTCATGTCTTTGAAGGTGTTTTCCACAAGCGGACGCACGTCGGCCTGGGGGACATGGCACGCCGTGCAGAAATAGCGCCGCGGTGAAACGTCCGCGAGCATCTGGCCCTCCCGCGTCATGTAGTGGGTTACACTGATCATCGGCGCGCCGGACTCTTGCGTCAGTTCGCGCTTGTGGCAGGAAAGGCACCGGTTGGTGTTGACCGAAAGCTGGTAGCCTTCGATCGAGTGCGGAATGATCGGCGGCTGGTCAGGATAGGCGCGCTCCTTGCGGATATCGTCAACGACCCATCTCGGGATCGGCTCCGCCGCCACCTCACCCATTTCCTGCGGCGGTCCGGAGAGCTCCGGCACCCTCTCGCCCACCATCTGGGCGATCGCCCCGGTGGCGACGAACAGGACCGTCAACAGCGCCCCCAGCATCGAACCGGGGCTTCTCATCATGCGACAGAGACGATTTTGACCGCGCATTTTTTGAAATCCGTCTGTTTGGAAATGGGATCTGTTGCGTCGAGGGTCACCTTGTTGATCAGCCTGCTGGCGTCGAACCAGGGCACGAAAATAACACCCGGCGGCATGCGGTTGCGGCCGCGCGTCTCGACGCGGGCGCGAATTTCGCCGCGACGGGAAACGATCCGCACTTCCGCGCCCTGATTGATTCCGCGGTCGCGGGCGTCTCCGGCGTTCATGAAGCAGACCGCACCGGGGAACGCCTTGTAGAGTTCCGGCACGCGCATTGTCATCGAGCCCGAATGCCAATGCTCGAGCACACGGCCCGTGACCAGCCAGATGTCGTATTCGTCGTCCGGGGATTCCGCCGGCGGCTCGTAGGGAACGGCAAGGATCACGGCCCTGCCGTCGGGGCGGCCATAGAACTTCACGCCCTCGCCCGGCTTCACATACGGATCATAACCCTCCCGATATCGCCACAGCGTCTCCTTGCCGTCGACGACGGGCCAGCGCAGCCCCCTCTCCTGGTGATAGCGGTCATAGGGGGCAAGATCGTGCCCGTGTCCGCGGCCGAAGGAGGCGTATTCCTCGAAGAGCCCCTTCTGGATGTAAAAGCCGAAAGCCTCGGCCTCCCGGTTGGCGTATTCCTTGTTGATCTCGCTTGCCGGGAAACGGTCGACATTTCCGTTCTTGAAGAGCACGTCGTAGAGGGTCTTGCCCCGATAGCCCGGATTGGCGTCGAGGATCTCGGCGGGCCAGACCTCGTCGGTGGTGAAGCGCTTGGAGAATTCCACAATCTGCCAGAGATCGGACCGCGCCTCTCCGGGCGCATTCACGAGCTGGTGCCACACATGAGTACGGCGCTCTGCATTGCCATAGGCGCCCTCCTTCTCCACCCACATGGCGGCCGGAAGGATCAGGTCGGCGCTCATTGCCGTGATCGTCGGATAGACGTCCGAGACAACCACGAAATTGTCCGGATTTCTGTAGCCTTGATAGGTTTCGTTTCCAGTATTGGGAGCCGCCTGGACGTTGTTGTTGACCTGGACCCAATAGAAGCTGAGCTTCCCGTCCTTCAACATGCGGTCCTGCTCGACCGCGTGATAGCCGGGCTTCTCCGGAATGAGTCCGTGGGGAACGCGCCAGATTTCCTCGGCGTGCTTGCGGTGCTCCGGATTGGTGACGGACATGTCGGCCGGCAGCCGGTGGGCGAAGGTGCCTACTTCACGCGCCGTACCGCAGGCGGAGGGCTGGCCCGTCAGCGAGAACGGGCTGTTGCCGGGCTCGGATATCTTCCCTGTCAGCAGGTGAAGATTATAGACCATGTGGTTGACCCAGACGCCGCGCACGTGCTGATTGAAGCCCATGGTCCAAAGCGACATCACCTTGCGGTTGGGATCGGCATAGAGGTCAGCCAATTGCTCGAGAAACCCGGCCTCGGCGCCGGTCAGTTCCACGGTCTTGTCGAGAGTATATTCCGACACGAAAGTCTTGAAGCTCTCGAAGTCGCTCGGCGTCATCTTCGCCGCATCCTTGGCGTTTGTCGCCTTGGTCTCGAGCGGATTGTCGGGCCTCAGGCCGTAGCCGATGTCGGTCGCGCCGACCATGAAGGTCGTATGTTTCCTGACGAAATCCTCGTTCACCCGGCCCGTCTGGATGATGTGATTGGCGATGTAGTTGAGGATCGCAAGATCCGTGCCCGGTTTGAAAACGATCGGGATATCGGCGAGATCCATGCTGCGATGAGTGAAGGTCGAGAGCACCGCCACCTTGACATGCTCATGTCCAAGCCTTCGATCGGCCAGACGCGTCCACAGGATCGGGTGCATCTCCGCCATATTCGAGCCCCAGAGCACGAAGGCATCTGCGTGCTCGATATCGTCGTAGCACCCCATCGGCTCGTCCATGCCGAATGTGCGCATGAAGGCGTAAGCCGCCGAGGCCATGCAGTGGCGGGCATTTGGGTCGAGATTGTTGGAGCGGAAACCGGCACGCATCAGCTTGGTGGCCGCGTAGCCCTCGAAGATCGTCCATTGCCCTGAGCCGAACATGCCGACGGCGGTCGGCCCCTTCTCCTTCAGCACGCGCTTAGCCTGCTCGGCCATGACGTCGAAGGCCTCGTCCCAGCCAATGGGCTCGAACTCGCCGTCCTTGTCGAAGGCGCCGTTCCGCTTGCGTAGAAGCGGCGTCTTCAGTCGATCGGCGCCGTACATGATCTTTGACAGGAAGTAGCCCTTGATGCAGTTGAGGCCACGGTTGACCTCCGCCTGCGTGTCGCCGTGGGTGGCGACGACCTGCCCCTCCTTCACCCCCACCATGACGCCGCAGCCGGTGCCGCAGAAGCGGCAAGGCGCCTTGGCCCATTTGATCTGCAGCGCCTCCACACCGCCCGGCACGGGCTGTGCCGCGGCAGGAAGCGCAATGCCCGCAGTGGCGGCGGCGATGCCGGCCGCATGCGCCTTCAAGATATCACGCCGCGTCAGTCCGCCGGTCATGGCGATCGTCTCCTTGAGTTTCGACATGCTCAAACACCATGTTTGCCGCCACCACGCCCTCGAGCAGAGAAATGCGCGACAGGATTTCGCCGAGCGTTCCCGTGCTCGCTCCCTCGATCACGACGACGATTTTTCCCGCTTCGTGCGCGTAAACCTCGACATTCGGCATCTCGGCTAGCCGAGCGACGACGCGCTCCTCCATACGCGGGATCGTGACGACGACCGCGCTGGAGATATGATAGGTTGCGTCTGGATCAGACATGCGCGTCCTCCCTCGCGGCCTCGCGAATGCCTATCGCCGCCACAGGACAGACGGCAAGGCAGGCCCCGCAGCCGGTACAAGCCTCTTCCATGACCTCGGGCAGGAAAGGACCACCGGCGCGTGGATGGAAGCGGATCGCCTCAGTCGGACAGGCATCGCGACAGGCTTGGCAATCGGTACGGTTCTTGGCGAGGCAATTGTCGCCGATCATCGCAACATGCGGAAAGAACTGCGGCTGGCCGGTAAACACCGGCTCGGAACAGAGCTCTGCACATCGGCCGCAGAAGGTGCACTCCGCGATAGAGAAATCGAGCGCGGGACGGTCTGAGATCAGCCGGACGATATGCGTCGGACAGGCCTCGACGCACTTCCCGCACCCCGTGCAGGCGTTGAGACTTGCGGCGGTGATGCCGGGAGGAAGGACACGTTGTCTTCGCCCTTCGTAGCGACCACGCAGAAAATTCCGCCTCGATGTGTCGACAGATTCACCCATGTCGCCCTCAATGCCCTGGTGGACCGGGGGGGCCGAAGACGATCTGAAACATCCAAACGAGAAACCCGTAGGCGCCGACTACGCCCACGGCGGCGATCGGCCAGATGCCGAATGCCAACACGAGGAAGGTGATCAGTTCGTTTAGGCGCCGCCTGCGTGGCAGGCTCGCCCCTGGCTGGTCGGCCTCGGGCATTCAAGCGTCTCCTCTCCAAACGCGTACGCCGAAAACGAAGTCTAGTACCTCGAACAAAAAAATAAAGGGCGACTTCAGACGATTCCTGGTTGAACTCTGAAGAAATTGATTATTGTCAAGTAATTGGAATGTGCGCGCGCCAGGCCACATAATATTCGAAACAGCCAAATATCTATAGGATCTAAACTAAGTGGGCCCGGCGCAGACAGAGATGCGTTGCGCCGAGCCCTTCAATTTAGTCTGGCGCTCCTCTGTATCTACTGGAGGGCTCCCGCGAGAGCGGCGTCGAGGCGCTCCCTCGCCTTCTTTGGCAGCTTCACTGCCTTCACCTTCTCGATGTTCGCGGGCGCGTCACCGACGACAACCGCCGCGACCATTCCCATGCCAACATGGGGGGCGCACTTGACGCCGTAGACTCCTGGCACGTCGAACGTCACCTTATAGGTCTCGTTCATCTTGCTCTTGAAGGCGGTGGCACCGTCGGGGATCATGTCCTTGATCGTCTCGACGTTATGCCCCTTGTCGGTCGGGACAAAGGTAACGCTGTCGCCCGGATTGATCTTGACCAAGGCCGGCTCGAAGACCATTGCGCCATCGGCGCCCTTGTTCAGCATGCGGACTTCGAAATCGGCGGCGGATGCCGTACCGGTGAGAGCGCTAAGAACTGCGGCGACTACTATACCCTTTGCGATTGTGCGCACTTGAATTTCTCCTTGGTTTCGGGACCCTGTTCGGTCCTTGCAGCAAGGAGATAGGACAGAAGCAGCCGCCGCTCTTTGATGCTTGTCAAACACTCAGGGGTATAGTCTGGATGTTTTAGTCCCGCCCGCCGTCGGCGAGCGCCGCCAAACCCGGCAGGTCGCAGATGATCAGTTTCTGGCGGCCTCCCTCGACCAGCCCCTTCTGCTCCCAAGCGCTCAGGATGCGCGAAACCGTATGAAGCGTGGTACCGGTCATTTCGGCAATGTCCTGCCGGGAAATCGGGAAGTCGATGCGTATGCCGCCTTTCTCCTTCCTGCCCGCCTGGTGCGAAAGACGCAGCACCGCGTGGGCGACGCGCCGCTCCACCTCCTGCGTCGACATCTCGCGGATCCGGGTGTGCGCTTCTTCGAGCCGCTGACCGATCGTCTGCATCGTACTGACCGCGAGCAGCGGATTCTGCTCGACGAATTGCGGCCAAAGATCCGTCGGCCAGGACAGGGCGAGACTCTCCGTGGCCGCCGTCGCGGTACCCGGATAATCCGAACGCTGCAGCGCCTTGGCAAAACCGAAAAGGTCGCCCGGATGGACGACACGCACAATGATCTGCTGCCCGTCCTCGGTGACCTGGGTGACCTTCAGGCGCCCATGCAGGAGAAGGAAAAAGTTGGTTGCGGTCTGGCCCTGCTCGAAGACGGCGTCACCCTGCGGCACACGCCTTGGCGTTGCATGGGTGAGCAGCCTGTCCAGATCGGCGTCGCTCATCCTGTCGAACAGCGAAAGCGACCTTACGACGCTGCGGTCGATCTTCATTCCACTTTCCTACTGCCCGGATCCCTCAACAATGCAGCCATCGTACTATCACGGAAGAAAGGGGGAAAAAAGCAGAGGATCCGCGGCGACAGAGAGCCGCCACATCGCACATCAGACGTCGAGGCCCTTCGCACGCAGCGTCTGCATCAAGGGTGCATACCACCGCGTGTCCTTCACCAGACGGAAGCCCACATTGTCGGGCGGCGCGCCGACGGCGCAGCCGCCACCCTTCGGGTTGCGGACGAAGGAGCTGAGCGCGGCCCGATGCTTGCCGGAGGCGATGTAAATGCCGCAGGATGAGGCATCGCTGATAGTATTCCCTGCGCGATCGAGCGTGACGCGTCGCATGCAGGTCGTCGTCCATTCCCAGACATTGCCTGCAAAGTCAGCGAGGCCTGTTTCGCTCTCGCCGAAATGTCCGAGCCGCTGCGGCTCCGGCTCGCGGGATGCCTTGCGCTCAGTCTCGCGGTAGTAGTCGGCAAGCCAACGCAACGCCGGATTGGAGCTGTCTTCATCGACATCGAGCGCATCGTCGGGAAAGCGCGAGCCTGCGGCAAAGGCGAGTTGCTTGTCGGTAGGCAACACCCAGACCTCCCCCGTGCGACGGCTGAGCCAGGCGGCATAGGTCTGCGCGTCATCGTAGCTGACGCCGGTTGCCGGCATGCGTTCGGGATCCGCCGGCACATGCTCGGGTTCGGCTGGCGGGCAGGCCTCCTCCTCAACGCAGCGCGCATAATCCGCGGCTGTCACCTGATATTTCATGATCGTGAGCGGCGCGCTCATGCGCACCGTCTCGACCGGTCCGTCGACGGCATAGCCGTTCTTGAAGAATTCCCCGGCGACGCGATATCGGAACTCCCGTGGGGCCACGGTCACGAACGCCGGTGCGTCGAGTGAAGCGCCGACGGGAGCGTTACCCAGAAGCCCTGTTTTGCTTGCGAGCAGTCCGGCGAAAACCAGGAAGAGTGCGGAGGGTATCGCAAGCGAAGCGGCACTGATTTCTCTTTTCTCTGAAAACGCGGCCATCACGGCCTCCCCTGCGACCACTTCCAAGGCCTATGGCGGCAGCATCGCGCCCGCCGGCGACACGCGCTCCCAGCCGGGGCGCGTGTCGCGGTGACCGGCATCAGGTGCCCGAAGGAGCACGAACTGCCGTCATGAGATCGTCGTTCCAATCGCCGGTGACGGTGAAATGGGCGGCGGCGCCGAGCTCGAATGCCTCGATCAGGTTGTGGTTGACATAGGCATAGATACCGGGCTGCTCGAAGGTGTAGAAGGCAGCACCGGCCGTGCCGCCGGGGATGAACCAGGTCTCCTGGTCGACGTCCGGAGGATTGCGGAACTTGCCTGTCGCCCAGACATAATCGCCATGGCCGCCGATCAGATGCGGACGGGTGTCGCGGTTGGCCTGCGAATGGACGATGAGGACCTTCTCGCCGACTGCCGCCTTCAGCGCATTGTCGCCGGTGAGTGCGCCAACTGCGCCATTGAAGACGATATGGGTCGGAGTCAGCGTGCGCATCACTTCAAGGGTGTCCGCATAGGCATCGCCGACGCTCTCATATTTCTTGAAATTGCCATTCTCGTCGCGCGGCACATAGAAGTCCTGCTCGCCGACATAGTAGACCTTGTCGTAGGCGATCGATTTGCCCTTGCCGTCGGTCAGTCCTTCGCGCGGCAGCACCATGATGGCGCCGTTCATGCCAGAAGTGACGTGCCACGGCACCATCCCGGGAGGTGCGCAATGGTAGACGAAGACGCCGGCCTTGGTAGCCTTGAAGCGCAGCACCGCGCTCTCGCCGGGGTTGACGACCGTCAGTGCGCCGCCCCCAAGCGCGCCAGTTGCCGAATGGAAGTCGATATTGTGCTGCAGCTGGTTGGTCTCAGGGTTATTCAGTGTCACCTCGACATAGTCATCCTGGTGGACGACCATCAGAGGGCCCGGAACCGAACCGTTGAAAGTCATCGCGTTGAGCTCCGTACCCTGCTCGTCGATGACGATCTTCTTCTCCTCGATCGTCAGGGTGAACTCGATGACCTTGGGACCGCCTTCGGCCTTCTGTGTATGGGCGTGAACGAAGGGCGGCTTCACCAGGTCGACCTTGACGCGCGGCAGCGAGGCGATATCGACAGGGGCGGCCTTGGCGACCGCCTCTTCCGCATGGGCAGCAACTGCACCGACGAGTGGCGTCAGGGCGCCCGCGATCGCGGCGCCAGCCAGCATGCTGCGGCGTGTTACCTGGAATTGCTCAGACATGGAACCTCTCCTTGAAAGACGGAGCGAACATCGCCCGGTCGCCTTTCATCCTAGGAGCACTCCCGCCAGCCTCTTTGAGGTGGAACAAATACGCAAATTGCCCTGATGCGACATTTTGACAGCTCATCGGCCCGACAATCGGAACCGCTTGTCGGAAAGCTCGATGCGCAGATTTAAAGAGTTGCAGCGACCTTTGCGCGTCTGAAAGGACGCGCGTCGCTGTAGCAGAGGCGACAACTCCGGTGGGTCATCGCCGCGTGCAGGATCGCAACTGACGTGTCTTTGCCAATTGTCAAAGAACGCTTTGCGGAACGCCTGTAGTCAGATGCGAGCCAAACATCAGGAGCTGAATCATGAATGCATCAAAGGTGGCCGAGCGTCCCGGCCCCGTGCCGCGGGGCCTCGCCCGCACGGGCCCCGTGCTGTTTTCCTATGGCTTCAGGCCATTCTTCCTCAGCGCTTCCATTTGGGCGATCGTCGCCATGACCTTATGGATCGCGGCGCTCGCCGGTCATATCGAAATGGGTGGCAGCTACGGTGCGCATGCGTGGCATGCGCACGAGATGCTGTTCGGCTTCGCCTCTGCCGTGCTGGCCGGATTCCTGTTGACGGCAGTGCCGAACTGGACGGGGCGGCTACCGGTTTCCGGCTGGCCGCTTGCCGGTCTCCTCGGGCTCTGGCTTCTGGGCCGAATTGCACTCCTTTGGCCCGATAGGATCGGCCTCCCGGCGGCCGCGGCGATCGACGGTCTCTTCCTTCCGGTGCTCCTCATCATTTGCGCGCGCGAGGTGATCGCCGGCCGCAAATGGAAGGATCTGAAGGTCCTTGGCGGCCTCCTGGCTCTGTCCGTCGCAAATGCCTGCTTCCATGTCGCCGTGATCGGGGGCGATCACGCCCATGTGGCGATGCGACTCGGGATTTCCGCCTATGTAGCGCTGGTCACAATCGTCGGCGGCCGGATCTTGCCGAGCTTTACCCGCAGCTGGCTGAACCGCGTCGGCCGCACCGATTTCCCCGTTCCCTACAACCGCTTCGATACCGCCGCCATCCTCGCGGGCGTTATCGCCCTTGGATTGTGGACGCTCGTTCCCCACCATCCGGCCACGGCGGTCGCCGGCATGCAGGCCGCCGTCATGCATGCGATCCGGCTCCTGCGATGGCGCGGGTTCGCCACCTGGCCGGAGATGTTGCTCGTCATCCTGCACGTGGCATATGGCTTCGTTCCGCTGGGCTTTGCCGCAATCGCCCTCAGCGCGACTGGGCTCATCGAAGAACATTCGGTCATGCATGTGATGACGGTGGGCGCCATCGCTTCGATGATGCTCGCGGTGATGACCCGTGCGAGCCGCGGCCATACGGGTCATGCGCTCACGGCTTCGCGCCTGACCACCGCCTCCTACGGGGCGATCGTGCTCTCGGCGCTGTTGCGTCCTCTCGCGGAAATGCTGCCCGAAGCCGCGACTTCGCTCTATGCGGCCTCGGGGAGCCTCTGGATCTCCGCCTTCGCGCTCTTCTGCCTCGAATACGGGCCGATCCTGCTGCGCAAGCGCCGCGCGCTGCGCTGAAGGCCGGCAAATCCACAAGCCAGAACGGCCCGAGGTTTCTCCCGGGCCGTTCTATCCGTAGCGCGGCACCCCCTCAGGCGCTCATCATCGCCGGTGTCCAAGCTGGCTCATAGGTGAGCCGGACCTCGGCATATTCGACACCCGGCACATACCAGACGCAGTTGCGCACTGCCTCCTTCAGGTACTCGCTGGCGGGACAGCCTCGGGTGGTCGTGGTCATCGTCACATGGGCGATGCCGCCATCCTCGACTGAGACGTCATAGATCAGGCCGAGTTCGACGATATTGCGGCCGAGCTCCGGATCGATGATCATCCGGAGGGCATCCCTGATGGCGTCGCACATCGTTTCGTTCGTCGCTTCGCTCATTGTCTCAGTTCCTGGGTTTTCCGACGCGCACGAATATCCGGAAGGTGGTGCGGGTCTCGTCGAAGTTGCCGGCCCACTGGTGCCCGCGCTTGGCCAGCTCCGGGAAGAGGAAGATCGGTTCGCGCGACAGCAGGGCGAACAGCACCTCGCCCGGCTCCATCCGCTCGGCAGCCGCCAGGATGCGGACCATCGGTTCCGGCGGATCGAGATCGGTGAGGTCGAGGTGCTCGACCGGTTCGGGCCAGGTGTCGGGATTGTCGGCGGCGGCGGAGACCGCGACGGGGGCGCCACTCGGTTTCGGCGTGAACAGGACTTCCCAGTCGCCGCCATCTAGCTCCTGTGCCTCATGGCCGAAGCCTCGGCCCTCCATCACCTTGAACAGCGGCTGCGGACGAAAGGGAGCGAACAGCCGCAAGGCTTGCCCGGGTTTCAGCCCGTTCACCGCCTCCATGATCGCCTGGAATGGCTCGCCGCCGCCCCTCAATATGGGCCGAACGTCGAGTTCTCTTGGTGCAGGGGTCTGGGGTGCGGTTGTCATCGATTACTCCTGTGGGCGAGAGATCGGAAGAAACAGATGCGGCCTCGGCGCGCCCGCAGGAAAGCGCAGCGGCGCAGCGACGGCGGAAAGTTCACGGGCGCGGGCGAATTCCACCAGCAGGCCGGACGTCGCGCCGAGTTGCGCCAGCACGGCAATGCGAAACGCCATCGGGTTGTCGGCAAAGAGCGAAATCGTCGCCGCCACCACGGCGCCATAGTAGAGGCAAAACCAGAGGCGCGCTCGCCTTTCCCTAACGAGGTCCTGCACGCGTGGGACCGCGGCCCGGCCGAGCACAGGGCCGTAGCATTCGAGCCAGGTCAAGAACGGAACGATCTTGTAAAGCTGCGCGAGACCGAGCCCGGTGAGCCAGCCAAAGACGAAGAGATAGACGACAGCCGCGGCGCCTTCGCCGGCAGCCGACCTCGTGACTGGCAGCGCAAACATCACGACAGAAACGAGAAGTGCCGCGAAGGCCGCATAGCTTGCCAGGATATTGAGTTCCACGATCTTGCGGCGGCGCTCGCGAAACAGGCGCGAGAGATCAGTGGAATAAAGAAGAGTGGCGGACACGGAAAAAAGTGCCGCAAGGCCCAGCGGCCACTTCACCGCCGCACTACCCGCTGCAATCGAGACGACGCAGGCCGCGACGAGCGCCAGCGCTACGACCCCTGACCACCAAACGGCCTTGCTGGTCGCGCGCGCGGAATCGGGCGCAAGCATGAACATCGGCAGCAAGCGATAACTGACGCCGATCGCGGTGAAGGTCAGCCAGCCCCCAAGACCAAGCGCCGCGTGCAACGGCGCCCCCTCGAGGAGAAGCGCGATCGCCGTATCATTCGCGAGCGCGCCGGATAGCACGAGGGTGAAGATGCCGCCGACAAGAACCGTGGCGATGAGTGCGGTAAGACCCACCGCGACAAAACGAGCGGGAAGCGGCAGCGGACGCGCCGCAGCGATCGTCGATGCGAGCATGATGGTGACGAAACCGAAGCCGGTCACCAGCGAGAACGCGCCGAACGGCAACATGCCCGGCGCCATTCCCGGCGTCCCGCCGAGGGAAGCGAAGCCGCCGACGAGCAGAAGAAGCCCCGCGATGAGGAGAAGCAATGCCGGCAGTGCAAGCCGCCCGGCGCGAAGTGGAGCGGCCACGAGCACGGGCACGAACTGCAGTAGCGCCCCCACCATCAGCAGGCCCAACCATCCGATGGCGAGAACGTGCACGAGTGCCAGAGTGGCCGGGGCTCCGATATCCGCAAAGGGATAACCGTAACCCGACACCATCATGCCCTGGCCGATTACCAGGAAGACACAGGCGGCTGCAAAATAGGACATCGTCCATCTGGAAAGCGTAGCGCCCGGCATCTCGTCTCACCCTGCTCGCATCGGTGGTCAGCGGCGGTGGATCAATGATCGGAGCCGCAGCAGCATTCACAGCCCGACGCGTCCTCCAAGCGGGCGATCTCGACGCGCCAGACCTCCGGCCCTTCTTCCAGATAGTCCCAGCCAAACTGGCCGGGGAAATTCGTCTCCAGCTGGAAATGGAGGGGGCGTGGATCATGATCGCTCGTGATCAGCATCGAGCCCCCGGGCAGTAGCGCTCCGAGTATTCCGAAGATGCGCGGATGACGCTCGCGCGGCGGAACGGTGCGGACGTCGATGGATGGCTTCGCCTGTGTTTCCGTCATGGTCATGAATGTCTCTCTCAGCCGCCCCTCGCGTGTTCCGATACGGCGGCGGCAATAGCCGGACCGGAACCTGGCAGACCCTAGTGTCGCGCGAGCGATCACACTTTGACGGTGAGCAAACAATCGGACGAAATCGCTTTCCATTCCTTGACATTGCTCAAAGAGAAAGGCCCGGTGCTTCCCTAGGATGGCGCTCGATCTTGTTTCCCGCATCAGAAGGACGCTGCCATGCAATCGGCTCTTGTTGCAAAATATGGCGAGGCACGCCTGCCCCGCTACACGAGCTATCCGACGGCACCTCGCTTTTCACCCGCCATCGACGACAGAACCTATGGCGACTGGTTGTCAGCCAGCGCGCCGGAAAGACCGGCGTCGTTGTACCTGCACATCCCCTTCTGTCGATCGATGTGCTGGTACTGCGGCTGCCACACGACGATCACCCAGCGCGACCAGCCGATCCTCGATTATCTCCACATGCTCCGCGAGGAGGTTCACCTCGTCTCGGCGAAGGCCAAAGCACGCCTCAGCATCGACCACGTGCATTTCGGCGGGGGAACCCCGACGATCATGCGACCCGAGGAGTTCCTGGCCCTGACGGAGCTCCTGCGCGAGCATTTCGATTTCGCGAGCGCCGCTGAAATCGCGGTGGAAATCGATCCACGAACCCTCGAGCCGGAAATGGCAACGGCTCTTGGCGAAGCCGGTGTGCGCAGGGCGAGCCTCGGCGTGCAGAGCTTCGATCCAGTCGTACAAAAGGCGATCAACCGGATCCAGAGCGAGGGGCAGACGATGGAGGCAGTCACCCGGCTCCGAAAGGCCGGTGTCGACAGCATCAATTTCGATCTCATCTACGGCCTGCCCCACCAGACGGTCGATTCCTGCATCGCCACGACCGAGGCGGCCATCAAAATGGCGCCCGAGCGCTTCGCCGTCTTCGGCTATGCCCATATTCCGTCATTCAAGAAGCATCAGAAGCTGATCGACGAGAAGGCGCTCGCCGATGCGGAGGGCCGCGTCGCCCAGGCCGAAGCCATCGCCGCGACACTCGTCGCCGCGGGATACCGCCGGATCGGCCTCGATCACTTCGCGCTGCCGAATGACAGCCTGGCGACCGCGCAGGCGAGCGGGCGACTGCACCGCAATTTCCAGGGCTACACGACTGATGCTTGCGAAACCCTGATCGGCCTCGGAGCCTCGGCGATCGGGCGGATGAGGGATGGCTATGTGCAGAACGAGGTGCCGCCGGGGCTATACGCCCAGCGCATAGCCTCGGGTCGGCTTGCAACGGTGAAAGGCTATCGGCTGACGGCCGAAGATCGGCTGCGGGCGAGCATCATCGAGCGGCTGATGTGCGACTTCGCCGTCGATGTTCCTGCCCTTGCCAGTGCACACGGCTTCGATCCGCAGATGCTTCTCCGCGGCAATGCGAAGCTCGCCATGCTCGAGAACGACGGCATCCTTGAAAATGCCGACGGCATCATAACGCTTCGTGAGGGAGGACGCTTCCTCATCCGAGCCGCCGCTGCCGCCTTCGACGCCTATATCGATCAGTCAGGGCGGACACACAGCAAGGCGGCGTGAAGGCCAGTTCGAAAATCCGAGAACAGAGAGGCCCGGCATGCAGGCGCATGCCGGGCCTTCCGTCTCGCGACCTGCCCCCGTCTACCTTATCAGGCCGCGATAGATCGCCGGCAGGGCTGCAGGCAGCCTGCCGATGTTGCTGACGACGGCATAGCCGTTCTGGCCGAAGATGACCGGCACATAGGATTTCGCCTCGCGATCGACCGTCACCCCAAAGACGCTGACGCCCAAGCGGCGAGCTTCGCAGACGGCGCGGCGGCTGTCCTCGAGGGCAAACCGCCCTTCGTAATGATCGACATCGTTCGGCTTGCCGTCCGTCAGCACGATGAGCAGCTTGCGGCGGTTGGGCCGCTTGACGATGCCGGCCGTTGCGTGACGCACCGCCGTGCCGATCCGGGTGTAGTAGCCGGGTTTCAGCGCGGCGACCCGCGCCTCCACCGTCGAACTCATCGCCTCGTCGAAGGCTTTCACCGTCTCGATCCGCACCCAGTCGCGCCGCCGGGAGGTGAAGGTGAGGATCTCATGGCTGTCACCGCAGGCGGAGAGTCCGTGCGCCAGAACAATGAGCGCCTGCTTTTCGACGTCGAGAACCCTGAGATCGTCGAACCAGGCATCGGTCGAAAGGGACACGTCGACAAGGATGCTCACCGCAAGGTCGTGCGCCTGCGGACGGCCCATCATGTGGATTCGGTCGCTGCCCTGCCCGCCGGCCTTGAGGTCGCTGCGGGCCCGCACCACCGCATCGAGGTCGAGATCGGCGCCGTCGATCTGCGCCCGCAGCACCTCGTGCCGCGGCCGCAGCACCTCGAACTGGCGGCGGACACGGCGGATCAGGCTCTTCGCCGCGGGATCCGGCTCGCCGGCGGCCCCTTCAGCGGAAGCGGGCGAGGCGAGCACGCGGCAGTGGTCCTTGAGGTAGCTGCCGCTGCGATAGTCCCATTCGGGATAGGTCAGCTCGGCCGTCAGCGGCGTCCGATCGAGCGCTTCGGGGGGCAAATCGAGGTCGAACCGGAAACGCGCTGCCGGCCGCCCCTGGCGCTCGCCGAGCGTCATCTCGTCGAGTTCCTCGGCGGCCTGAGCGTCATGATCGTTGCTGTCGTCTGCCGGACGGTCGACATTGACCATCTCGGCCATTGCGAGGATCTTCTCGAAACGGTTGAGGATGAACGGACTGCGCTCCGACTGCCGCTGCGCTTCCCGCGCAGCGACGTGGCGCGTCGTCTCGGCTCCTTCCATTCTGCCGCCGCCTTGGGCCGGTTCGTCCTCACGGCGTCCTTCCGTCTGCTGGCGCAGCAGCACATCCGGCCAGAGCGGCACCGGAAGCATGGGGAGATAGCCGGGCGGCGCCTTCTGCGGAAAGATGATTGGCGGGTCGTCATCGCACAGGCCGGCGCCGTTTCTCAGCATGTAGAGGATGCGGTTCTCGACGTGCTGCTCGACCGAAGGCAGCGAGCGCCGCTGCCGCACCTTGATCACCGCCCTGCAGAGGCGACGATAGCGTTCCCGCATTGCGGGATAGGTGGCCAGCACGGCCTTTACGGTCTCATCGGCGCGTGCAAGGACTGCCAGATCGCGAGATAGCGGGTCGGTAGCGCTGACGGGCGAGAGCGGCATGACCGCCATGACCGCCGCCAGCCAGAAATAGAGGTCGCGGTTGAGACGCCGCAAGGGAAAGAGATCGACCTCTGCCGGCAACATCAGCGTCGCATGGTCGCGCGCCGGCTGTACGAGCTTCTCCTCCCCAAGGCCCATGCGCTGGCGCAAGCGCAGCCGGTGTGCGGAGGTGCGGCCGCGGGCGGGCGCGATCTGCACCGCCCGCTCGCCGCCAAGACCGCGGAAGTAGACGGCGAGCACGGCCTGGACGTCATCGAGCCGAACAGCCTCGTCCGGAAAACGCGGCCAGGTGCGCGTGTTGCCGACGAAGCGATGCCAGGCGCGGCCGACCGTTTCTTCGAGTTCGAGGAAGTCCAGCATCGTCTTATCCTTGGCGGATGACCGCGTCTGCAATCTCGATCAGCGCGGCCTTGACGTCCGGCTCGTCGGTGAGCGGTTCAATCATCGTCGCCAGAACGGCGTCGCGGAGCGTAACACCGCTGTCGACCAGGCTCGCACAATAGACGATGAGGCGCGTCGAGACGCCCTCCTCGAGATCATGCCCTTTGAGGCTTCGCAGGCGATGCGCAAGGTCCACAAGCGGAGCGACCCTGCTCTCGGCGAGACCGCTCTCCTCGGAAACGACGGCAATCTCGCGGTCCCGCGGCAGGAAGTCAAACTCGATGGCGACGAAGCGCTGGCGCGTGCTTGGCTTGAGGGTCTTGAGCAGGTTCTGGTAGCCGGGGTTGTAGGAGACCACCAGCATGAAGCCGGGCGGCGCCTCAAGGAGCTCGCCGGTGCGCTCGAGCGGCAGGACACGCCGATCGTCGGTGAGCGGGTGAAGCACGACGGCAACATCCTTGCGAGCCTCGACGATCTCGTCGAGATAGCAGATGCCGCCCTCGCGCACGGCCCTGGTCAGGGGACCGTCGACCCAGACGGTATCGCCTCCCTTGAGGAGGTAGCGGCCGGTCAGGTCGGCGGCGGCGAGATCGTCGTGGCAGGACACGGTCGAAAGCGGCAGACCGAGCTTTGCCGCCATATGGGCTACGAAGCGCGTCTTGCCGCAGCCGGTCGGGCCCTTCAGCAGAAGCGGGAGCTGACGGGTCCAGGCGCTTTCGAAAAGCGCGCATTCCTGGCCCGAAGGGGAATAGGCGGGAACATTGCAATCCGGAATTGGCGGAGCCTTGAGGGCGATGTTCATCAGATATCTCCGAGTTCGAATGTCAGTCGAAGCGGCCGGCCGCAAGGGACCGGCCGCCCCGCATCATTCGGCCGGTTGGACGGCCTGGTTGAGGGCTGGGCTACGGCTCTTGCCGGTGACCAGGACGGCCCAGAAGAACATCAGCGCCGAGATGAGTACGACGACACCCGATCCGAGCCGGATCCAATAGAAGAGAGCAAGTTGCTCCTGCACGGCCATGAAGCTCTCGCCGAGGACGCGCTGCAGGTGGACCTGAACGACGCCGGCGAAGGTGAGCGCGAAGGTCATGACGGACATGGCGCTGCACATCGCCCAGAAGCTGGCGATCGAGAGCCACTGGTTATAGGGTGCCCGGCCACGTATCTCTGGGATCGCATAGGCCATGACCGCGAGATTGAGCATGACGTAGGCGCCGAAGAAGGCGAGGTGTCCGTGGGCGGCTGTGACCTGCGTGCCGTGGGTGTAGTAGTTGACAGACGACAGCGTGTGCAGGAAGCCCCAGACGCCGGCGCCGAAGAAGGCCATCACCGAGCAGCCGATCGACCAGAGGAGCGCCGCCTTGTTCGGATGCTTGCGGCCGGCCTTCCAGGTCATCACGAAGGTGAAGACCACCATGGTGAAGAAGGGTGCGACCTCGAGCGTCGAGAACAGCGAACCGATCCACTGCCAGTAGCCGGGCGCACCGATCCAGTAATAGTGGTGGCCGGTCCCGAGGATGCCGGAGAAGAGCGCCAGGCCGACAATGACGTAGAGCCACTTCTCCACCACCTCTCGGTCGATGCCGTTGAGCTTGATCATGAGGAAGGCCAGGACGGAAGCCATGATCAGCTCCCAGACGCCTTCGACCCACAGGTGGACGACGTACCACCAGTACATCTTGTCGAGCGCGAGATTGACCGGGTTGTAGAAGGCGAAGAGGAAGAAAATCGCGACGCCCCAGAGCCCGAATATCAGAATGTTGGTCACGGTGGTCTTGCGACCCTTCAAGACGGTCAGCGTGATGTTGAAGAGGAACATCAGGGCGACGACGACGATGCCGACCTTGATCGCGAAGGGCTGTTCGAGAAATTCGCGGCCCTCGTGGATGTGGAGGAGGTAACCGACGACGGCAATCGCCGCAGCGACCAGGAAGATCCAGAACTGGGCGATGGCGATCTTCGGGCTATAGAGCTCCGTCTCCGCCTCTTCCGGGAGCAGGTAGTAGGTGGCGCCCATGAACCCCATCAGCAGCCAGACGATCAGGGCGTTGGTGTGCACCATGCGCACGATGTTGAACGGCAGCAATTCGGAGAGCGTGTTGGGCAGGACGTAGATAGTGCCGGCAAGCACACCGAACAGGACTTGGGCGAGGAACAGGCCAAGCGCGCCGTAGAAATACAGCATCGCGACCTTTTGTGTTTGATATTTCATGTGTTTTCTCCTTGTCCCGCTGCTCAGCCCGCCTCGTTCGGTGGCCAGCTCTGGGTCTTGATGCGGCTCGTCCATTCGAGGAAGTCGGCAAGATCGTTCAGTTCCTGCTCGGTCAGATTGAATTGCGGCATCTGCCGCCTGCCTTCGGCGCCGGAGGGCTGCGCCGCCATCCAGGACTTGAGCGTCTCGCGCGCACCTTCCGGATCGGACTCGCCGCCCCACCGCTTCCACACGTTGCCAAGCTCCGGCGCGAAATAGGCGCCCTCGCCGAGCAGAGTGTGGCAGTTGATGCAGGAGTTCTTTTCCCAGACGTGCTTGCCGCGCGCGACCGAGTCCGTCAGCGTCGTCTCGTCCGTGGATTCGGTCTTCATGTAGTAGTGGCTGTGGGCCGTCAGGCCGACAAAGATCGCGAAGAAGAAGATGGAGCCGCCATAGAAGACGTTGCGTGCCCCTGTCTTGGTAAGGCGTTCTGCCATCCCATGGTCCTTTCGATTCCGGGAGGCCGCAAAGTGCGGGCCGGCCCCAACACATCCCGCCGGCTGGCTGCGAACCACTTCCCCCGCCCGCCGACAAACGCGACCCTTTGTAGGGATTCGAGAGGCGCCTTCTTTGCGTTTCGGCAAACAAGTCGGAACGGCGCCTCAGGCGGCGAGGAGAACGGCGGTGATGAGCGCTTTCGCCGCAGCGGCAAGCGTGAAGAATGCCGGCCAGGCGAGCAGACCCAGGCGCAGCGGCCGCGGTCCCGAGCGAAGACCCAGAAAATCGAGAATTACGAGCCGCGCCTTCGCCAGGGCGAGTAAAAGCAGGGCGAGTGCAATACCTAGTGGCGCGGTCGGATCCTGGAACTCGCGGGCGAGCAGCATGCCGAAGAACACCATTACGAGCAAGCAGATCCAGGTCCTCATCAAGGAATTCGGGCTGAACTCACTCATGGGAATCACGCCAGATAGAGGATGGGGAACATGACGATCCAGACGAGATCGATCACGTGCCACAGGGTCGTGGCGAGTTCGACATTCGCCGGCCTCGGCCTCCAGGCGAGGAGAAGCAGGACGATTCCGACGAAGGCGACATGGACGAGGTGGAAGCCTGTCAAGAGGAAGTAGAGTTCGAAGAAGGACTGAAAGGCCTCCTCCCCGGCAAAGCGGAGCTCCTTGCTGTACTCGTAGAGCTTGATGACGACGAAGACGAAGCCGAGAAGCGCGGCAATCACCAATGCCCGGCGCCTCGTGGCGGTGGAGGCGCCCTTCCCTGCTGCAATCGCGGCCTGCCATCCGCTGGTCAAAAGCACGAGCGTGTTCAGCGCGGCGATTCCCGGCGTGAGGTGCAGCCTCGCCACCGCGAATTCCTCGATGGAGACGATCGATGCGACAAGGAAAGCGCCGATGAGCACGCCGAAGGCGGCAAGCTCGCTCCAGATCAGAACCCAGAGAATGAAGGTGTCCGCTTCCTCTTCGCCGGCCGCTCCGGCCACCGCATCTTGCATGCCGCATCTCCGCACAGGTTGGTGAAAGCGGATAGGAGAAAGGGGCCATCGCTTCTTTGCGCGCGATCAAAGACGGCGGCACCCACGGCGTTATGGTCCTCCGGGAAATGGAGTTCACCATGAACGACGCACAGATCGGCCTCTCGGTCGCCACACCGATCATCATCATCTTCGCGCTCGTGCTCTACCGTATGGGCGTCCTGCAGCGGACCGGCACGGTCGCCGCCGTGCTGGCGTCGGTCGCCTGCGCTGCGGTCCTGTTCATCGAGGGATGAGAGCGAAGTCCTATGACGGTGCCCCATACGCTCGATCGTCTTCAGGACCAATATGGCGAGCTGCTTGCTCTATGCGATGCCATCGAGTCGATTGCCGATTCGATCGCCGGACGCGTGGACCGCGACAACTTCCTGTCGGTGGCGGAAAGAATTTCCTCGCTGAGACCCGCGCAAACGAGCGAACTGCCGCATTGGGATGAAGCCAGCCCTTGGAAGTCCTCGCCAGGCATCGCCGAGGCGTTGCGGTCGGCGGCGATGGGCCGGACTGCGCTCTCCTGGCAGACAATCGAATCCATGCTGCGGACCTTGCTCGAAGGTCTGCGCCTCCACGTTGCGAAGGAGCAGCCAATGATTGAAGCAATGAAACGATCCAAGCGGCCGAACTGAGACAAGTCCCGATGGCTGAATTTCTGCTGGCGCTGTTCGCCTTTCTTATACTGCACTCCATTCCGGCTATCCCCGCAATTCGCGAGCGCCTGATTCTCGTCCTCGGCAGGGCGGCCTATTTCTCGCTGTATTCGCTCGTCTCCGTCCTCGTGCTCGGATGGGTGTTCTACGCGGCATTGAACGTCGACTACATTCCGCTCTGGGAACCCTCGGCCTGGCAGGCCTGGGTGACGCTGCTTACCGCCCCCGTCGGCGTGTTTATGGTGCTCGCAGGACTTTTCAGCGCGAATCCGCTGTCGGTTTCAATCCGTCAGGGGCAGAGACCGGGCGCGGTCGTCTCCGCCACCCGCCATCCCGTTCTCTGGGGCTTCGCCATCTGGGCGTTTGGCCACGTCGTCGCCAACGGCGACCTGCGCTCGCTGATCCTTTTCGGTGGCTTTGCGCTTTTTGCGCTCGGCTCCATACCTATGATGGAGAAGCGCGCCCGTCGCCGGCTTGGAGAGCAATGGCAGCGCCAGTCGGAGAAGACCTCCATCATACCATTCGCGGCGCTCTTTACCGGACGCACGGCTCTTACCGGCGACGCGCCGCTCGCGGTTGCCGCCGGGGTGACCGCGGCGCTGACCTTTTGGCTCCTCGCCGGGGGGCACGCTGCCCTCTTCTACGCCGACCCTCTTGTCCTGGCGACGGCGTTCTGAGCGAGTGCCTGCGGGTCCCATTCGGTCGCCAGCGACGCAACCGGCAGACCGAGGAGGTCGATGGCGCGTGCCGCAAGATGGTCGATGACCTCTTCGATGCTTTGCGGCCGATGATAAAACGCCGGCACCGGCGGCATAACGATCGCTCCCATTTCCGTGACCGCCGTCATGTTGCGCAGGTGACCGAGATGCAGCGGCGTCTCGCGCGTCATCAATACGAGCCTTCGCCGCTCCTTGAGGTGTACATCCGCCGCCCGCACGAGGAGATTGTCAGCAAGACCGGTAGCGATCGCCGCCAGGGTTCGCATCGAACAGGGAACGACAATCATGCCGGCAGTCCTGAAGGAGCCGCTCGCTGTTGCCGCGCCGATGTCACCAACCTGGTAGCTGCGATCGGCGATCGTCAGCAATCGATGCAGCGCATGCGGGCCGATCTCGTGGAGGAGCGTGCGCCTTCCGGCATTCGAAACGATGAGATGGGTCTCCACTGAGGGGATTTCCGCAAGCCGCTCGACGACCCGGAGCGCCAGCGCTGCTCCCGATGCCCCCGAGACGCCGACCACGACCCGTTCCTTGCTCATGACGCTTCTCCCAAACCGAGCTCTGCCCAGAGCCGATCCACCCTGTCGACGACCGCCGCCGGCATCTCGAGCACCCGTCCCCATTCGCGCTCCGTCTCCGGCCCGAGCTTGCGCGTCGCGTCGAGCCCGAGCTTGCCGCCAAGCCCCGGCTTCGGAGACGCGAAATCGAGGTAGTCGATTGGCGTGTCGTTGAGGATGGTGACGTCCCGGCTGGCGTCGAATCGGGTTGAGAGCGCCCAGATGACGTCGCTCCAATTCCTGACATCGATGTCCGGGTCGACCGCGACGATAAGCTTCGTGTAGTTGAACTGCGGCAGCATCGACCAAAGCCCCATCATCATCCGTTTAGCCTGGCCGGGGTAACGCTTGTCGATGGAGACGACCATGGCTCGATAGGAACAGGCTTCCGGCGGCAGGTAGAGATCGGCGATCTCATGGAATTGCCGCTTCACCAGTGGCAAGAAGAGTTCAGTCATCGCCTCGCCGAGCTTCGAAGGCTCGTCGGGTGGGCGGCCGGTATAGGTCGAGAGATAAAATGGCTTGCGGCGCATGGTAATCGCCGAGAGCGTCATCACGGGAAAACGTTCGACGGAGTTGTAGTAACCTGTGTGATCGCCATAGGGCCCCTCATCGGCGGTCTCATCCGCCGAGACGTTGCCTTCGAGGACTATCTCGGCATTCGCCGGAACGGGCAGCGGAACCGTCAGTGCCGGCGCAACCTCTGGCCGCTCCGCCTTCAGCAGTCCGGCAAAGGCAAGCTCGCTTATGCCTTCAGGCAGCGGCATCACCGCGGCGAGGATTGTCGCAGGGTCGGCGCCGATGGCGACCGCCACCGGCATGTCTTCGCCGCGCTGCTGCCACATCCGAATATGCCGAGCGCCGCCGCGATGCGCCAGCCACCGCAGAATGAGCCGGTCTGGCCCGAGCACCTGCATGCGGTAGACGCCAACATTGATATCGTCCGGATCGTCCGGCGCACGGGTGATCACCAGCGGCCAAGTGACGAGAGGAGCCGGCTCTCCCGGCCAGCACCATTGGATCGGCAGCCGCGACAGGTTGGCCTCCGAGCCGAGCCAGACCGCCTCTTGCACCGGAGGCCGCGAGACGCTTCGCTGCCGCATCGCGAGAGCTGCTTTCAGTAGCGGGAGCTTGCCCCAAGCATCCGACAAAGATTGCGGCGATCTCGGCTCGCGCAGCTCCGCCAACAGTTCCGCAAGGCCCGGCAGACCGCCTGAGGGAACTCCGAATCCCCACTCTATCCGCTCGCGCGTGCCGAACAAATTGGCGAGTAGCGGTATGTCGCAAATGCGACCGGAAGCGTCGACCGGCCTCTCGAACAGCAGGGCAGGCCCGCCCGCATGGAGAACGCGCCGGTGGATCTCGGTGACCTCATGCACGAGCGAAACAGGCCGCGCGATGCGGTGCAAGCGGCCTCGCCGCTCGAGCATGGCGGCGAAGTCCTGGAGGCCTGAAAAGCGGCGGGTGACCTGATCCCTGCGATACATGCGAGGTGTCTCGCCCGCCAAAAACCTCCTGTCTTTGCTCCAGCGCAAATTGCTTCTCGGAGCTTGCCGATAGGTTCTCCGCCGAGAGCAGCCGAGTCGTCATCTGCAAAGGCGAGAGAGATGGAACTGCCGCGTCCACTGGTCGCACCGCTTGCCGTCGTGCCGATCCCCCTGATTGAGATGGCCGTGAAGCACGTGTTTTCGAGCCTGCTCAAGCGGCATCCAGCACTCTTCGAGCGTCTCGCGGAGCACAAGGTGAAGCGCTATGCCTTCAGTCCAGCCGACCTGCCGGTCGTCTTCGTGGTGCAACCGTCAGGCGCGGCGCTGTCGGTAATGCGCAAGCCGGCCGATCCTGCCGCGGATGCTGTCGTGGAGGGCCCGCTGTTCCAGCTCTTGGCACTTCTCGAGGGCCGCTGCGACGCGGACGCCCTCTTCTTCTCGCGCTCGTTATCGGTGACGGGCGACATGGAGGCAATGCTGGCGCTCCGCAATGCGCTTGACGGCTGCGAGATCGACCTGCCGCGCGATCTGGGCGCTTCCGCCGGGCCGCTCGCGCCGCTCGTCAGCCGCACCGCAGAAGCGATCCGCCGTCGCGCCCTTGCCGGGGAGAACGCAGCATGGAACTGATCTGCCCGGCTGGGACGCCCGCCGCCTTCCGTGAAGCCGTCGATTCCGGCGCCGACGCCGTTTATTGCGGCTTCCGGGATGAGACGAACGCACGCAATTTTCCCGGTCTCAACTTCTCGCGCGAGGAGCTCGGCGAAGCCATCGGCTATGCCCGGCGGAAAGGTGCACAGACCTTCGTCGCGCTCAACACTTTCATGCGCGCCGGACATGAGAGGCTGTGGTACCAGGCGGCCGCGGACGCCGTCCGTCTGGGAGCGGACGCACTCATCCTTGCCGACTTCGGCCTTATGGCGCATGTCGCCGAAACCTATCCCGAGCAACGGCTCCACGTCTCGGTGCAGGCATCGGCGTCCAATCCGGACGCGGTGAATTTTCTGGTCGAGGCCTTCGGCGCCAAGCGCGTCGTGCTGCCGCGTACGTTGACGATCTCCGACATCGCCCGCCTTGCCGGGCAGATCCGCTGCGAGATCGAGGTCTTCGTCTTCGGCGGGCTCTGCGTCATGGCGGAGGGCCGTTGCGCGCTCTCTTCATATGCTACTGGCAAGTCGCCCAACATGAACGGCGTCTGCTCGCCAGCGAGCCACGTGCGCTACCGCCATGACGGTGGCGACCTGGTTTCGGAACTCGGCGCCTATACGATCAACCGATTCCCTCGCGAGGAGGCCGCCGGTTATCCAACGCTCTGCAAAGGACGGTTCGACATCGCGGATGCCAGCGGCTACGCCTTCGAGGATCCGGTCTCGCTCGACGTGATGGACCAGATCGACGCTCTCCGGGAGGCGGGCGTCAGCGCCCTCAAGATCGAAGGGCGCCAGCGGGGTAAGGCCTATGTAGCCGAGGTCGTCTCGACGCTTCGAAAGGCGCTCGACGCCAGACCGGAAGAGCGTCAGGCGCTCCTGGCCCGCCTCAAGCTGTTGAGCGAGGGGCAGCGGACGACGTCCGGTGCCTATGAGAAGCGTTGGAGGTAGATTAGCCATGAACGCCAGCAAACCCACACTCACGCTCGGCCCCGTCCTCTATCTCTGGGAGGGGGAGAGATGGCGGGACTTCTACTTTCGCATTGCCGACGAAGCGCCGGTGAGCGACGTCGTCCTTGGCGAAACCGTCTGTTCGAAAAGGCTGCATTTCACCGACCCCTATTACCAGCCGGTCATCGAGCGGCTGGTGGCGGCGGGAAAGCGGATCGTCTTTTCCACCCTCGCACTCGTGACGCTCGAGCGCGAGAGCCACTATGTACGGGCCCTGGTCGCCGACAGCCCCTACCCCGTCGAGGCGAACGACCTTTCGGCTCTGGCGCTGCTTGAAGGCGAGCCGCACTGGATCGGGCCTTTCGTCAACGTCTACAACGCGGCGACCGCTCGAGTGCTTGCCAGGCGGGGGGCAAGGAACATATGCTTGCCGGCCGAACTTCCGGCGAGTTCTATCGAAGAGATCGTTTCGCAAACGCCCGGTATCGACTTCGAAGTGCTGGCCTTCGGGCGCATGCCGCTCGCGATCTCGGCTCGCTGCGCCCACGCCCGCGCCAAGGGGCACATCAAGGACAACTGCCAGTTTGTCTGCAAGGACGATCCGGACGGCCTGCCGGTGAAGACGCTCGACAAGCAGTCCTTCCTAGCTCTCAACGGCGTGCAAACGGTATCCTTCACCTGCCAGTCCCTCCTTGCCGAACTGCAGGACATCGTCGCCTCCGGAGTGGCCCGCTTTCGACTGTCACCGCAAGATTGCGACATGGTAGCGGTCGCGCGCCTCTACGAGGACGTCCTGCACGGCCGAATGGAAGCCGAAGACGCTCTGGCCCGGCTCAAGCGGATCTATCCGGCCACCCCGCTCTCAAACGGGTTTCACCATGGGCAGGAAGGCGCCGCCTGGGTCGCCCGCGCACGCAACATTGCACATGGAGCAAACGCATGAGCGCGAACGAATCCGGACCCGAAATCGCAATGACCGCCGCACAGGCAAACGAAGAAATCAGTCGCGTAGTCGGTCGCATGCGTGGCGCAGTGCTGAGCACCGCGATAGATTGCGAATGCCGGGACCGCGTCGAAGGGGCGCTGCGAGATCTGGAGAGGCTTGAATGGGTCCGCATCGAGCGGCGCCTGCTGGCCGCTGCCAGTGAACAGCGGCGAAAGATCTCAGCCCTGCTCGTGCTGCTCGGTGATTTCGACCCGAACGAGACGGGGGCAATGGACGACGGCATGATCGCGGAAGCCGGCCTGCTCTTCGGCGATATCGCTGCGGCGGCAGAGCTGGGTTCAAGTCTGTTGAGGCAATCGCGTCAGTCTCGGTTTGCGGTCGCGCGGCAAGTGGCCGAACCCGCTACCGGTGCCGCGCTCGATACCGCTGGGTAGGCCGAAGCGGCAAGATTGAAGGGGATGCACTTATGGACGCCTTGAAGCGAAGCTCGTGGCGAGATGCGGCGCTGGACATCATCATGTCTCAATCCATCGCTCTCGGGGAAATGAGTTCTGTTCTCGAGGCGCTGCACGGGGATCGAAGGCACGCCGGCGTGCCGGATCGCCGGATATTTCGTGACACAAGTCGCCCCCTCCGCATGCGACCCTGACGCGCTTGGAATTAGACCTTGGTTCGGCCGAGGCGGCTCAGTTGCCGGGGAGCGCAGGCGAACGCATGAATCATCGTGTCAAGCTGCCGCTGAGGCTTGGTCCCCCTTCACCGCACCCATACGAGGCGACGGCGACGGCTAGTCGCCCGCCGACCGGATAGGTCCGCGGGCGGCATACTCGTCAAGACCGCAGCTGATCGAAGCTCAACCGTTCAGATCGAGAACGATGCGGCCGTCAATCTTGCCTTCCTCCATACGCTCGAAGATGGCGTTGATATTCTCGATCTTGTCCCAGGAGAAATGGGCCGCGACCTTGCCCTCGCCAGCAAATTCCAGCGCCTCCTCCAGATCCTGACGGGTGCCGACGATAGAGCCGCGTACCGTGATGCGCTTCAACACCGTGTCGAAAACCGGCAGGCAGATCTGGCTCGGCGGCAGACCGACAAGCGCCATGGTACCCTTCGAACGCAGCATCCTGTAAGCCTGCTCCATCGCTTTTGGTGAAACGGCCGTAACCAGCGCTCCGTGGACGCCGCCCGTCCGCTTCTGCACCTCCTCGACGGCGTCAGGCGCCCTCGCATCGATGACGAGGTCGGCGCCGAGCTTTTCGGCAAGGGCAATCTTGTCCGGGAAGATGTCGGCTGCGGCCACATGCATGCCCATCGCCCTGGCATACTGCACGGCCATGTGCCCCAGACCGCCAATGCCGGAGACGAGGACCCATTCGCCGGGCCTCACCTCCGTCTCCTTCAAACCCTTGTAGACGGTGACGCCGGCGCAGAGCACCGGCGCGGCCGGACCGAACTCCAGCTTGGCCGGCAACCTGCCGACGAAATCCGGATCCGCGAGGCCATACTGGGCAAAGGTGCCGTCGACAGAATAGCCGGTATTCTGCTGGCTGCCGCAAAGCGTCTCCCAGCCGGTGCGGCATGGCGTGCAGCAGCCGCAGGCCGTGTGCAGCCACGGCACGCCGACCCGATCCCCTTCCTTCAGCCGCGTGACGCCAGCGCCGAGCTTGGCGACGTAGCCGACGCCCTCGTGGCCGGGAATGAATGGTGGATTCGGCCTCACCGGCCAGTCGCCCTTGGCGGCATGCAGGTCTGTGTGGCACACGCCCGTGGCCTGGTATTTGATCAGAACCTGGCCAGGCCCCGGCCGCGGTATCGGCAGCTCCTCGATCACGAGTGGCTTGCCGAACTCACGCACCACAGCGGCTGTCATGGTCATATCGATCTCCTCCAATCTCGATGTTGGCGCCGGCGTGGCCGGCATCGCGCACCTCCTCCGAGCGAGCGCTGACGAACTGGAGATTAGCGGAGAAGCGAGCCGCCGTTCCTTGACGGGCATCAAGGGAGGCTGTTTCGATGAGGACGTTGTCTCAGAGTTGAGACAGTCGCGTGGGCAACCGGCGAGCGCTGGACTACAGCGCCGCCTGTCTTGTCAGACGCGCAAAGGTCGCTGTAGCCTATGGCCCATTGCATGTCTTGGTCTTTAAACCGAGGTCGATTTTGGCGACATTCAGTCGATGGCCACACGCCGCGAGGTACATGCCGATCGATCTCCGCATAGCCTCTGCACGCGCTCGCGATTTTTCGAAAGAGGAATCAGGGAGCCCTCGTCGACGCGTGAGATCGTGCTTGTTAGAAGTGAAAAGCGTTTACCCTTGCCGATGTTTTTTGAAGAGGCGCAGCGGAATTGCGGAATCAGATCTTCCTCTCTGGTCAAACCGCAGATAGCGTCTCTGCGTGGCCGAATCCATAGGCCACGTCCCCGCTTCCAACGAAGGCAACTGGATGCGGGATTGGCCCCGCCATCGCGCGGGGCTTTTTTGTGTCCATCTCCTACTCCTTTCGGACGGCGCCCCGATCCAATGAAGGCGACCTGCGCCGTGATGACCCTGCGACCGTCGTTTGCCAGCATGAGCCTGGGGGAGCCGCGCTCTGCCCCGCGCTAAGCCTTACCGGGAACATTTCGACTCGGCGGCGGTTCTGAGGTCGACCGATCGGAGATGAGAAAATGAGCAGACGCTGGAACCTAATCGCGTTGATCGGCGCAGCCGTCATCATCGTCGTCAGCGCGCTTTTCTATGCCTATGTCGACAGGCTCCCCTCCACCAGTTCGACGAGGATCGAGGATACGCGGGTCGGTGCCGACGGTGTGAACACGATCGATGAAAATCCGCCGAGCGCAACGGGCGACGAGGACAATCCTTCCTGATCAAACGAATCCGGTAAGACGCCGTACGGGCGGACCTTGTTCTCACCGCACCTGATCGAGCAACCGCTTGCATTCGAGAAGGTCGTAGAGCGCCTCCTGGAGAAGCGCCCTGTCCTCCTTGCTGACAGAGGCCTTGCCGACGGTGATTTCCGCGTCGTCGCTGCTCGAGCCGAAGGAAAAGAAGCGGCGGCTCGGCGGCGCCTTGGCGCGGCCGACGATCTGGTCTTCCTCAGTGCCGATCTTCGGCGGCGTCGGTTCCTCATGGGTAGACGCGGCAAGCGCTTCGACCGTCGCCAGGTCGCCACTCGCGATCGCCGCCACGAATTTGTTGCCGTTCGCCTTCAGAAGCTTCTGCACGCCCTTGATCGTATAGCCATGGTCATAGAGCAGATGGCGGATGCCCTTGAGCAGGTCGACATCCTCGGGTCGATAATAGCGCCGGCCGCCGCCGCGCTTCATCGGCTTGATCTGCTGGAACCGCGTCTCCCAGAATCTGAGCACATGCTGGGGCAGATCGAGTTCATCTGCGACCTCGCTGATGGTGCGAAAGGCGTCCGGGCTTTTTTCCATCTCGTCCCCATTCCACTGTGCGCGACGACGGCGCGGCGTCGGGCCATTGCGCGATGATCGCACGAATCATGCCTACTTCAATGGCTTATGGGTGAGTTTTCAACTACAATTGCGGCTGTCCGCCAGCGGGATGAGGAAAATGCGCGTGGTCTTCGTCCCCGCATCCCGCGCCCCCTCACGCAGCGCGGCGCGTGGTTTCAGACGCTTCAGGACGTGGCTGGAGTCGCCGGGTTCGACTCGAGGGAATATGGAGTAAAATCCATCACTCTCGCGAAATCAGACCTGAAATCATGACGTGATCTTTGGTCACGATGCCACGTCGGATTGCTTCTGCCTGGCCTTGCGGCCGAGGTGCGCTTTCAGCACCCTTTGCTTCAGCACGTTCGACGCCTTGAAGGTCATGACGCGACGCGGCGAGATCGGCACCTCCTCGCCCGTCTTGGGATTTCGGCCGATACGCTCGTTCTTGTCGCGCACCTGGAAGGTTGCAAAAGAAGACAGCTTGACGCTCTCGCCACGCACTATAGCGTTGCAAATCTCGTCGATGACGGTCTCCACGAGTTCGGCGGATTCCGTCCGCGATAACCCGACCTTTCGAAAAACCGACTCAGCCAAGTCCGCCCGCGTTACTGTTTTTCCGCTCATCTTCCCCCACCGATGTCTGGCACGCCGATCAGCCAAGGAAGACTATTGCCCTTGCCTTATGCGGTCAAGCTCCTGCCTTAGTTCAATTATTTTCTTTACCAGCGGATGAGAACCGAACCCCAGGTGAAGCCGCCGCCCATGGCCTCGAGCATGACCAGGTCGCCTTTCTTGATCCGACCGTCGCCGGCTGCGGTGTTCAGCGCGAGCGGAATGGAGGCTGCTGACGTGTTGCCGTGGATGTCCACCGTCACCACAACCTTCTCAAGAGGAATGCCGAGCTTCTTTGCCGAGCCGTCGATGATGCGTCGGTTGGCCTGGTGCGGGACCAGCCAGTCGACGTCGTCGGCGCGGGTTCCCGTCGCGTCGAAAGCCGCCTCGATCACGTCGGTGATCATGCCGACGGCATGTTTGAAGACCTCGCGTCCCTCCATGCGGAGGTGACCGACCGTGCCGGTCGTCGAGGGCCCGCCGTCGACATAGAGCTTGTCGCCGTGAATGCCGTCGGAACGAAGTTGAGCGGTCAGCACGCCGCGATCGGAATTGGTGCCCTCGCCTTCCCGAGCCTCGAGGATGAGGGCGCCGGCGCCATCGCCGAAGAGTACGCAGGTGGTGCGGTCCGACCAGTCGAGAATCCGCGAAAAGGTCTCGGAACCGATCACCAGGGCACGCTTCGCAAGCCCGCCGCGAATATAGGCATCCGCCGTCGCAACCGCATAGACGAAGCCCGAACAGACCGCCTGCAGATCGAACGCCGCCCCATGGCGCATGCCGAGTCGGTTCTGGATATTCACCGCGGTTGCGGGAAAAGTGTTGTCCGGCGTCGACGTTGCCACGATGATCAGATCGAGATCGTCGGCCGTCAGCCCCGCCCTTTCGAGCGCGGCCCGGGCCGCCCCCTCGCCGAGGGTCGCGGTCGTCTCACCCTCCCCGGCGATATAGCGCTGGCGAATCCCGGTGCGCTGCACGATCCATTCGTCGGACGTGTCGACCTTGGATTCCATCTCCTTGTTGGTCATCACCCGCTTCGGCAGCGCTGCGCCGAAACCGCGAACGACAGAACGGATCATCTATTCAAACCTCATCATTCACGCCGCGCGGTAGGGCTTCCGACGGCTGAGTGCCGTGGTAACGCGCCAGATCGGCCTCTATCTTGGACTTAAGGCCGTTCTTGACCATGTCGTAACCGACGTCGATCGCCGCGGCGAAACCCTCGGGATCGGTACCGCCGTGGCTCTTGATGACGACACCGTTCAGGCCCAGGAACACGCCGCCATTGACCTTGCGGGGGTCCATCTTCTCGCGCAGCCGGTCGAAGGCGCCCTTGGCGAAGACATAGCCGATCTTGGCAAGAAGCGTGCGCGACATGGCGGCACGCAGGTATTCGGCGATCTGGCGGGCGGTGCCTTCCGCCGCCTTGAGCGCGATATTGCCGGAAAATCCTTCCGTTACGACCACATCGACCGTACCGCGGCCGATATCGTCACCCTCGACGAAGCCATAATAATCGATACCCTCGATATTGGCCTCGCGGATGAGGCGGCCGGCCTCCTTGACCTCTTCCTGACCCTTGATCTCCTCGACCCCGACGTTCAACAGACCGACCGAAGGGCGCTCCACCTCGAAGAGGGCGCGCGCCATTGCGCCGCCCATCAGCGCGAAATCCATGAGCTGCTGTGCGTCCGCGCCGATGGTCGCGCCGACATCGAGGACGATGCTCTCGCCCTTGAGGGTCGGCCAGATGGCGGCGATCGCCGGACGCTGAATGCGCTGCATTGTCCTGAGGCAAAAGACCGACATCGCCATGAGCGCGCCGGTGTTGCCGGCCGAGACCACGACATCCGCTTCGCCGGCATTGATCGCGTCGATCGCCTTCCACATGCTCGACTTGCCGCGACCGCGCCGAAGCGCCTGGCTGGGCTTCTCGTCCATGCCAACGGCAATCTCGCAATCATGGAAGGTGCTTGCCGCCTGAAGCTTCGGATTTTTCGCCAGCAATTCGGCACATCGTGCTTCCTGGCCGAACAGAACGAACCTTATGTCCGGATGACGTTCGAGCGCCCTCGCTGCGCCTGGGATGACGACTTCAGGACCATAGTCGCCACCCATCACGTCAAGTGAAATTCTGACCACGCGTGTCTTATCCTTGTTTCCGCCAGACGACGCGTCTCACTGCGACAACGTCTCGGCGCTGCTCTCGGCTGGAGCCGGGCCAAAATACTTCTTTTCGCCTGCCTGACAACCGAATTGTAGGCCGGTCAGGCACCGTATCAATTCTTTTTCCAGTTCTTGAGCACCGCAAATGGACTCGGCCGCTTGTCGTCCGCCGCGGAGCTTTCGATGCGCTCGCCGAATACAGCCCCCTCCTTGCGTGGATAGGGGTCGATCGCCAGCGCCACATGCTCGCTGACCACCGCGCCGGCATCGATCGTGTCGCCCGCAAAGACATCGGGAATGTCCGGCCCACTCGGGTCGAGAATCATCTCGCCGCCATCATTGTCCGGCTGGCGGGCCAGGCGCGAACCCTCGGGCACGAAAATTGCCTCGACCGGCTCGCGGATATCCGCTTCGACGGGCTCGAGCGTGACGACGCAGGCCTGGACGATCTTGGCACGCACCTCGCCCTTGATCTTCACGCCATCCTTCTTCCACCGGCCGATTTCGAGATCGGCCTCAAGCGCCTGCACTTCTTTGATGTTCCAGAGCGCGGCCAGCGCCCGGCGTTCCGCGTCGTTTGCCGACAAATGCACGCTGACCGGATTTGCGGAAATATGTCCCACCTTCACCGGATAGGAAAATGCCGGGTTGCTTTCGTGCTTCATGATTGCTTCCTTCCTGCCACCCCGTGCGAACGGGCTTGCCGAGCGCCTATTACGCTCCTGCCGGCGGAACGCGCAACTGGCCGGCTTCGACCACGTCCTCCGTGACGCCCGTGAGCGCCGCCTCGGCGGCGAAGAGATAGGCGGCAAGAGCCTCCATAGTCGGTCCGTCCGCCACTTCCGGGTGGAAATTGCGCTTGAGCGCCGCGGCAAGCGCCTCGCCGTCGTTCCTGTCGAGCGCCGCCGCATAGGATTCGAGCCGCCCGTAAAACATGCCCGCGAGCTTCTTCATCTTCTTCGGCACACCCGCATCGCCAATGCCGAGCTCGCGGATCGAATGATCGACGTCCTCGAAGAAAGCATCGACGATCTCCTGAGCGATCTCCTGGCCGGTGCGCGCCGAGCCGCGCGTGCGTCGGAAATATAGGATGAGAATCGCCGAGAGCATCTCGAAGCGGCCCATCACCGTATCGGGAACATCGAGGTCCGTGTAGAGAAACGGCTGGCGCGCCGCCGCGGTGAGGAGAGCATATTGGCGCTCCACTATCGCAATGTTGCCGCTTTTTCTCTTGAACAGTCCGAAAATCATCACAGGGCCCAGCCGTGGCTTCTCGAAATCGATGGGCTAGCGCCCATGACGTTGTTGCATGATAGCCGAAGCTGGTTTACCGAAGCAGGCACGAATTGCAATGGCGGATCTGCCATCGTTTCTCCAAGGGGAGCAGTCGTTGACGAAGCGGTATTTGACATCAAACCTGAAAGTGCTGCGCCGCGCCGTGGTCGTGGCTTCCCTCTGCACAACGGCGCTTGCGGGCTGCCAGGCCGCCAATGTCGGCGAAGTCCTGCATCAGGGCTACATCGTCGACCAGGAAACATTGAACCTCGTGCCGGTCGGATCGAGCCGCGAGCAGGTACTGCTCTCGCTGGGCACGCCCTCGACGACCGCGACATTCGACAACGAGGTGTTCTACTACATCTCGCAGACGCGCAAGCGGCCCGTCGCCTTCATGAAGCCGAAGCTCATCGACCAGTCGATCCTCGCAGTTTATTTCGATAAGGAGGGCGTCGTCAGCCAGCTCGCCCACTACACGCTGAAGGACGGCAAGGTCTTCGACATGCTGTCAAGCACGACACCGACCGGCGGCAAGGAAACGAGCTTCCTCGGCCAGCTCCTGACCGGCCCAGGCGTCGGCAGGGGAGCAGCACAGAACCTGTTCAAGAACTTCGGGCAGTAACCGACAAAACTGCAACAAAAACCCGCGAAACCAAAGTTTCGCGGGTTTTTTGCTTCTGATCGATCGTCAGGCAAGCACGGCGAGCAGCAGCAACGCGACGATGTTGGTAATCTTGATCGCTGGATTGACTGCCGGCCCGGCCGTATCCTTGTAGGGATCTCCGACCGTATCGCCGGTCACGGAAGCCTTATGCGCCTCCGAGCCCTTCATGTGGCGGGTGCCATCCTTGTCGACGAAACCGTCTTCGAAGCTCTTCTTCGCATTGTCCCAGGCACCACCCCCCGACGTCATCGAGACCGCCACGAACAGGCCGTTGACGATGACGCCCAAGAGCGAGGCGCCGAGTGCCGCGAAGGCGGACGCCTTCGAACCGGAGAGGAGCAGCACGCCGAAATAGACGACGATCGGCGCCAAGACCGGCAGCAGCGAGGGAACGATCATTTCGCGGATAGCCGCTTTGGTCAGCATGTCGACGGCGCGGCCGTAATCCGGACGGTCCTTGCCCTCCATGATGCCAGGCTTCTCCTTGAACTGCCGGCGGACCTCCTCGACGACGGCCCCCCCTGCCCGGCCGACCGCGGTCATGGCGATGCCGCCGAAGAGATAGGGAATGAGGCCGCCGAAGATGAGACCAGCGACGACGTAAGGGTTCGACAGGTCGAAGGAGATGGTGCCGACGTCCGCGAAATAGGGATACTTTTCGCCATTGGCGGCGAAATAGGCGAGGTCGTTGGAATAGGCCGCGAAGAGCACGAGCGCCCCGAGGCCGGCCGAGCCGATCGCATAGCCCTTGGTAACGGCCTTGGTGGTGTTGCCGACCGCATCGAGAGCATCGGTGGACTTTCGCACATCCGGAGGCAGATGCGACATCTCGGCAATGCCGCCGGCATTGTCGGTCACCGGACCAAAGGCGTCGAGCGCCACGATCATGCCGGCGAGGCCGAGCATGGCGGTGACGGCGATGCCAGTACCGAAGAGGCCCGCGAGCTGATAGGTGGCGATGATACCGCCGACGATGACGATCGCCGGCAGAGCGGTCGATTCGAGCGACACGGCCAGCCCCTGGATCACGTTCGTGCCATGACCGGTGACGGAGGCCTGCGCGATCGAGTTCACCGGCCGTTTGTTGGTGCCGGTGTAGTACTCGGTAACGACGACGATCAATGCGGTGACGATGAGGCCGATGATGCCGCAGAAGAACAGCCCCCAGCCGGTAATGTCTTTACCGGCGACCGCACCGATCGAACCCCATCCGATCGTCAGCGAGGTCGCGGCGCCGAGGCCGAGGATCGACAGCACGCCGGTTATGATCAGCCCGCGATAGAGCGCGCCCATGATAGAGCCGTTGGTGCCGAGCTTGACGAAGAAGGTGCCGATGATCGAGGTAATGATGCAGGCCGCGCAGATCGCCAGCGGATAGACCATGATGCTCGAAAACAGCGGCGTGCCTGCGAAGAAGATCGCGGCGAGCACCATGGTCGCGACGACGGAGACGGCGTAGGTCTCGAAGAGGTCCGCCGCCATGCCGGCGCAGTCGCCGACATTGTCGCCGACATTGTCCGCGATCGTCGCGGGATTGCGCGGATCGTCCTCGGGAATTCCCGCTTCCACCTTGCCGACGAGATCGCCGCCGACATCCGCGCCCTTGGTGAAGATGCCGCCGCCGAGACGGGCGAAGATCGAAATGAGCGATCCGCCGAAGCCGAGGGACACGAGCGCATCGATCACCTCACGCGAGGCGGGATCGTGCCCCAATCCGGCGGTGAGCACGAAATAGTAGACCGACACGCCCAGGAGAGCGAGGCCCGCGACCAGGAGGCCGGTGATGGCACCGGATTTGAAGGCGATGTCGAGCCCGGAGGCAAGGCTGACCGAAGCGGCCTGGGCCGTACGGACGTTGGCCCGGACCGAAACATGCATGCCGATGAAACCGGCTGCGCCCGAGAGCACCGCACCGATCAGAAAACCAACGGCGGCTGCGCTCGATAGAAGAACCCATGCTGCGATGAAAACGACGACGCCGACAACGGCAATGGTTTTGTATTGACGCGTGAGGTAGGCCTGCGCCCCCTCTCTGATGAAGCCTGCGATCTCCTGCATGCGGGCATTCCCCTGGTCGGCAGCCATCACAGACTGCGCTGCCCAGATGGCGTAGGCCACCGAAAGCAACCCGCATGCGATAACGCCCAACAATATGGTCATTTCGCACTATCCTCCGTTACAACCCGCCGGCTCACTCCCTGCGGCGGGCCCCTCAAGCCCGAATCGCGCCGCTTCCTCAAGCGGAGCGTCCTCATGGCGCGGCCAGAGTGCGGGTGCGAAGAAGGAACGTCAAGCCCCTGAAAATACCCGCATCTCAGTGACCGGGATTCCGGCGAGACGAGCCCTTGGACCTCAGACTGCGGCTCTCTTATTCGCGCGCATCAGGAGGAAGAGGAGGAAAAGGCAAAGGCCTGCAACCGGCCAGACGACGGAGTTGAGCATGTCCCAGCCATAGGCCGCCAGCACCTTGCCGGAAGCAAAGGACGAGCCGGCCACCGCGGAAAAGAGCACGATGTCGTGGAAGCCCTGGACCTTGTCCGCCTCATGCGGACGGTAACTCTGGGCAACGATGGCGGTCGCGCCGATGAAGGCGAAATTCCATCCGAGGCCGAGGAGAACCAGCGCGGCCCAGAAATTCCAGAGTTCAACGCCAAGATGGGCGATGGCCGCGCACGCCAAGAGCAGAAGAAAACCCGAGGCGACGATGCGCTCCGCGCCGAACCGGCTGATCAGCCACCCGGTGGCGAAGCTCGGACCGAACATGGCGAGCACGTGCCATTGAATTCCGAGCGTCGCGAGATCGGTCGAGAAGCCGCAGCCGACGACCATGGCCACCGGCGCCCCCGTCATCATGAAGGTCATCAGCGCATAGGCGGAGATGCCGCAGATCATTCCCGTCAGGAACCGCTGATTACCGGCAATCTCCTTAAGCGGCCGCGCCGGAGGCGCCGCCTGTACCGCCGGTGCCTTTCCGCCGTCCGGCAGCCGAAGGGGAGCGAAGAAGCAAAGCGCTACAAGGCAGACCGGGATGAGGGCGACAAAGGCACCCGCAAACCAGACGGGCGCGAAATAGTCGCCGGCGAAAATGACGATCTGCGGACCGAGGATTGCAGAGACGATGCCGCCGCCGAGGATCCAGGAAATCGCCTTCGCCTTGAAGAATGACGGCGAGGCATCGGCCGCGGCGAAGCGCAGCTTTTGCGTGAAGCCGTTGGAGGCGCCGAGGACGGCGAGACCACCAGCAAAAAGCCAGAAACTCTCCTGGAACAGCGCAGCGGCGGCGACCCCACCGCCGACCGCAGCGATCAAGGCCCCGATCAAGAAGGCGGAGCGCCTGCCGATGAGGCGCGACAACGTCGCCACCAGGATGACGCCGAGCGCCATGCCGACGTTGAAGGCGGTCAATGGTGCGGTCGCGAGCGATTTGTCGTCTCCGAGCAGCTGGTGGCCGGCCACACCGCCGACCGCGAAGCTAATCGGCCCCACGACGCCGAGAAGTGCCTGAGCGATGGCGAGCAGCAGGACATTGCGACGCGCCTCGCGTAGAACCGCCCCGATATCGTCCATCGCCGCAGTAACCATCTGGCTACTTCCGCTGCTCGCCGCGGATCTGCTTGGCAATCCGGTCGAGGACGGCATTGACGAGCTTCGGCTCCTCGTCCTCGAAGAAGGCCTTGGCGATCTCCACATATTCGGTGACGATCACCGGAACCGGAACGTCCTTGCGCTCCAGGAGCTCGAAGGTGCCGGCGCGCAGGATGGCGCGGACCGTTGAATCGAGCCGCGACAGCGCCCAATCGTCCTGCAGGGCCGAGCCGATCAAGGGGTCGAGCTTGCGCTGATCGCGCACGACACCTGATACGATCGACCGGAACCAGGAAGGGTCCGCCTTCAAATAGGTCTCGCCGTCCAGTTCCTTGCCGAGGCGGTGGGCCTCGAACTCGGCAACGATCTCCAACACACCGGTGCCGCCGACTTCCATCTGATAAAGCGCCTGAACCGCCGCAAGGCGTGCTGCGCCTCGCTGGTTAACCTGCTTCCGCGGCTGTTCCGAGGGGGTATTCGTCACTTTACTGCGTCCAGTTTTTTCTTCAGTTCGATCATGGTCAGGGCCGCGCGCGCGGCAAAGCCGCCCTTGTCGCCCTCCGACCGCCGGGCACGCGCCCATGCCTGTTCCTCGTTCTCGACCGTCAGGATTCCGTTGCCGAGCGCAAGGCTCTCGCTGACGGAGAGATCCATGAGAGCGCGCGCGGACTCATTGGCGACGATGTCGAAATGGTAGGTTTCGCCGCGGATCACCATGCCGAGCGCGACAAAGCCGTCATACACGGTACCGCCTTCGTCCGCGGCGTCCAGCGCCATCGCAATAGCCGCAGGAATTTCCAGAGCTCCCGGCACCGTGACAATATCGTAGATGGCCCCGGCCGCGCCGAGGGCGTGCTTCGCCCCATCGAGCATCGCGTCGGCCATATCGTCATAGAAGCGCGCTTCCACAATCAGGATGCGGAGTGGCTCGGTCTTCGCCATAAATCACCTGTGTTGAAAACAAGAGGACCGGATCTGGCCGGTGCAGGCCGCGGTCAAACCATGCCCCGCACGGAATGGCAAGCAAATTCGTCGAAAAAAGCCAACTGCCGCACGGGCGCCGACCGCCGCAGAGGCTCGCATGTCGGAGCGGGAGATTCATGCTGTTGTCGCGTCGCCACAAACTTGCAACAATGCCGTGGTCCCAAAGCACCCCAGTGCAGCCGTGCATAAAAATGCTAAACCTCAGGTATAATTCCACCACATTTTCCAGCCGAAGCTGTTCTTCAACGTTGCCACACCGGCCGGTTGCCGGCGAACCGAGCAGCTGGGCATCACCCACTTCATCAGGAGACATGTCGCGAACATGAACCGCGTTCCCGTCATCGAAACCGAGCGCCTCGTCCTGCGTCCTTACCGGCGTGACGATTTCCCGCCCTATGCCGCGCTCTTCGCCGATGAAGAGGTGACGCGCTATGTGGGGGGCGTGCCATACACGCGCGAACAGTCCTGGACGCGGTTCCTGCGGCAGGTCGGCATGTGGCATTATTTCGGCTTCGGCTTCTTCGCGATCCAGGAGAAGGAGACCGGCGCGTTCATCGGCGAGGCGGGTTTCCACGATGCCCACCGCCAGATCACTCCCTCGCTCGACGGAACGATGGAAATGGGCTGGGCCATTTCTCCCAAGAGCCATGGCTTTGGCCTTGCAACGGAAGCGGTCACCGCTGCCCTTGCCTGGGCCGATCACGCCTTTCCTTCACTGAAGAAGACCTGCATCATCGAACCCGGCAACCAGGCTTCGATCCGCGTTGCGCTAAAGCATGGCTTCACAGAGTTCTGGCGCACAAGCTATCACGGCCGCCCGATGATCATGTTCGAACGGCGCTTGGCTGGCGCCAGTTGAACCACGCCTGGCCTCAGCTGACCTTCGGCCAGATTCGCTCCCAGTCCCTGAACCGTTGGCACGGCGCGACACCCCTGAAGCACAGTTGGAGCGCTCAACGTAAGAAGGTAGCGCGGGATGCGGGCGGAAAACCGCGAACACTTTTCCTCATCCCGCGCTAGGGGCGGACTGTCTTTGACTCACAGTTGTAGATCACTCGGCCTTCGGCGTCGGAAACTCCGCCAGTCTGGCGGCGTAGCGGGCCATTGTATCGACTTCGAAATTGACAAGATCGCCAGCCTGCCGCTCGCCCCATGTCGTGACTTCGAGCGAATGGCGGATCAGCAGCACGTCGAACTCCGAGCCGTCAACCCTGTTGACGGTCAGCGACGTGCCGTCGAGCGCCACCGAGCCCTTCGGCGCAACAAAGCGGGCGAGATGCTCCGGCACCCGCAGGCGGAAGCGCACCGCATCGCCTTCCGGTTCCACTGCAAGGATTTCCGCAGTTCCGTCGACATGGCCCGAAACGATATGGCCGCCGAGTTCGTCGCCGATCTTCAGCGAGCGTTCGAGGTTGACGCGGGTTCCCTCCTGCCACGCGCCGAGAGTCGTCAGCCGTAGCGTCTCCTCCCACGCCTCGACCTCGAACCAGCGATCGTTGCTACCCCCTTCCGGGAGCGCCGTCACCGTCAGGCATATGCCGGCATGGGCGATCGAGGCCCCCATGTCGATCGTTTTCGGATCGTAATTGGTGGCAATGCGAAGCTTGAGCCCCTCCCTGAGCGGCGTGACCTCCTCTACGGTACCGATATCGGTGATTATGCCTGTGAACATCCGGTATCTCTCTCGTAATCCTCAAAAATATCGTCACCGTAGCGCGCGGTGCGCCGAAGCGCGAAACCGGCCGGGACGGACTTCCGCTCAAATGGGGCCTCTATCCCATATTCGCCAATAGCTGCCGGACCGGTAAACAGCATGATCCGATCGACCAGGCCGGCGTCGAGAAAATCGCGCGCAGCACGGGCGCCGCCCTCGACCAGCAGCGAGGAGATGCCACGAGAGGCCAGGGCCGTCACCAGATCGGCTATGGTGTCCGTAGACAGGACCTCGACGCCTGCGGCCTCGAGAGCTGCTCGGCGCCCCGCGTATTCGGCGCCTCTCCTCGCGAGCGATGCACCTCGATCCCGCCCCTCATCCGCCCTTCGGGTCCCTTCTCCCCGCGCGCGGGGAGAAGGGACGTCCGCGGCGCCCGCAACCAGGATCAAAGGAAATTCGCGCGCCGAGCGCACTAATTTCGATCCGACGGGCAATTCGAGGCGGCGGTCGAGGACGATGCGGATGGGAGAGCGGTTTTCGAGCCCCTCGAGACGCACGGTGAGTTCCGGATCGTCGGCGCTAGCCGTGCCGACCCCGACCAGGATCGCGTCGGTTTCGGCGCGCAGCACCTGCACCTGGGCGCGCGAGATTGCACCGGTGATGCGAACCTGCCCCTCTCCTTCGCGGCCGATCATCCCGTCGGAGGAGACCGCAAGTTTCAGTGTCACGTGCGGGCGCCTGTTGCGCTGCCGCATGAGGTAGGCCTCGAGCACCCGTTCTCCTTCGGCGCGCAAAACGCCGACATCGACATCGATGCCGCCTTCGCGGAGCATGACGACGCCGCGGCCGGCGACCCGCTCGTCCGGGTCAAGAATCGAAATGACGACGCGCGCGATGCCCGCGGCAATGAGCGCATCGGCGCAAGGCGGCGTCCTGCCATGGTGTGAACAGGGCTCGAGCGTGACATAGGCGGTCGCCCCCCTCGCCTGGTCGCCGGCCTCGGCCAGAGCCTGTGTTTCCGCATGCGGACGGCCACCGGGCGCCGTCACCGCGCCGCCCAGGATCGTGCCGCCCTTGACGATCAGGCAGCCGACGGAGGGATTGGTGGAGGTGAGGCCAAGATTGCGCCTTGCAAGCCGCAGCGCCGCCGCCATGAACCTTTCGTCCTCACGCGTCGGCCCGCTCATCGCCCCACCGCCTTAAACTATTCAACGGGGTCGCGCGCGATCTTGGCGCTGATCTCGGCGATGACCTTCTCGAAGTCCTCGGCATGGGAGAAATCACGATAAACGGAGGCGTAGCGGACGAAGGCGACATCATCCAGGCTTTTAAGCGCCTCGAGCACTTGAATGCCGATTTCCTCCGAGGGGATTTCCGTCTCTCCGGAGCTTTCCAGTCGGCGGACGATACCGGACACTGCCCGCTCGATCCGGTCACGGTCGACCGGGCGCTTCCTGAGGGCGATTTCGAAGGATCGCAACAGCTTGTCCCGGTCGAAAGGCACCTTCCGACCGGTCTTCTTGATAATCATCAGCTCACGCAGTTGCACCCGCTCGAAGGTCGTGAAGCGGCCCCCGCAATCCGGGCAGATGCGGCGGCGGCGAATGGCATTCCCGTCCTCTGCCGGACGGGAATCCTTCACCTGGCTGTCTTCAGAACCACAATAGGGGCAGCGCATGCAGCCGTCCTATTACATGTAGCTGTACATCGGGAAGCGATCGGTGAGCTTGACCACCTTTTCGCGGACCGCCGCCTCAACGCCGGCATTACCCTCGTCCGAATTGGCGACCTTGAGGCCATCGAGCACTTCGACGATAAGCTCGCCGATTTCCTTGAATTCCGCTTCCTTGAAACCGCGCGTCGTGCCGGCCGGCGCGCCGAGGCGCACGCCCGAGGTGACGAAGGGCTTCTCCGGGTCGAAGGGGATGCCGTTCTTGTTGCAGGTGATAAAGGCGCGCCCGAGCGCGGCCTCGGCACGCTTGCCGGTTGCATTCTTCTTGCGCAGGTCGACCAGCATCAGGTGGTTGTCGGTACCGCCTGAAACGATGTCGAGGCCGTTGGCCTTCAGCGTCTCGGCAAGGGTGCGGGCATTCTTGACGATCTGGGCCGCATAATCCTTGAAGGAGGGCTGGAGCGCCTCGCCGAAGGCGACGGCCTTGGCAGCGATCACATGCATCAGCGGACCGCCCTGCAGGCCCGGGAAGACGGCCGAGTTGATCTTCTTTGCGATCTCCTCGTCATTGGTGAGGATCATCCCGCCGCGCGGGCCGCGCAGCGACTTGTGCGTCGTCGTCGTCGCGACATGGCAATGCGGGAACGGGGAAGGATGCTGGCCCCCGGCGACCAGGCCGGCAATGTGGGCCATGTCGACCATCAGCCACGCGCCGATCTCGTCGGCGATCTCACGGAAACGCTTCCAGTCCCAGATGCGCGAATAGGCGGTGCCGCCGGCGATGATGAGCTTCGGCTTGTGCTTGCGCGCCTTCTCGGCAACGTCGTCCATGTCGAGCAGATGGTCGCCCTCGCGCACACCGTAAGAAACGACGTTGAACCACTTGCCCGACATGTTGACCGGCGAACCATGGGTCAGGTGGCCGCCGGAATTGAGGTCGAGACCCATGAAGGTGTCGCCCGGCTGAAGGAGCGCCAGGAACACTGCCTGGTTCATCTGCGAGCCCGAGTTCGGCTGGACGTTGGCGAAACCGACGCCGAAGAGCTTCTTGGCGCGATCGATCGCAAGTTCTTCGGCGATATCGACATACTGGCAGCCGCCGTAGTAACGCTTGCCCGGATAACCCTCGGCATATTTGTTCGTCATGATGGAGCCCTGGGCTTCCAGAACGGCGCGCGAGACGATGTTCTCGGAGGCGATCAGCTCGATCTCATGGCGCTGGCGACCCAGCTCCTTCTCTATCGCACCGAAGATTTCCGGGTCGCTGTCGGCGAGAGAGCGGGTGAAGAAGGCGTCATTGGTCTGTGCAAGCATCGGCTCGAGGCTCCTCTCAAAGGTGGCTGTTCTTTAACTTCCTCGCACGCCAAGAGCAATATCCGCTATGCGGATTGCGCCATTTCCACCATCCGCCGCGCCCAAATACCGCGTCCGTCGGATTCAGCAAAAAGCCGCGCATTCCGGGGAATGCGCGGCCTTGGATCAAGCGATCCGGTTCTTTGCTTATTGCGGCAGAGCATCCGCGTCGATGGGGCCGGCCGATTGCTCGATCCCGGTCGTCGTTTGCAGCGCGAGCTCCGCCGCGCCGTCGCGCTGGTAGATGTCGTCGCGGAACTGGACGACGCGGTCCTTTGCCGACCAGGCCGTGATATAGGTGAAATAGACCGGGACCTCTTCGGCAAGCTTGATCGGCGTATTTACGCCAGACCTGATCGTCGCCTCGATCTGCTGGCGCGACCACCCCGGGGTTTCCTTGAGCAGCCAGGTCGAGAGGTCGCGGACGTTCTGCACGCGCACGCAGCCCGAGGATTCGAAGCGCATCAGCTTGTTGAACAGACCCTGCTGCGGCGTGTCGTGCATATAGACCGCGTGCTCGTTGTGAAAGTTGATCTTCGTCGAGGACATGGCATTGATCTTGCCGGGGTCCTGCCGGAACATCAGGTTCGGCGCCTTTTCGGCGTTCCAGTCCACCGTCTCCGGCGACACTTCGTTACCGCTGGCGTCGAAGAGGCGGATGGCATTGCGCTCGAGATAGGTCGGATCCTTGCGCATCAGCGGCATGATGTCCTTCTGGACGATCGAGCGCGGCGCGGTCCAGTAGGGGTTGAGGATGACCTCGTAGATCTTCGAGTTGAGGATCGGCGATTGGCGATCGATCTTGCCGACGACGGCAGTGTGGCGCAGCACGACGCGGCCATTCTCGACTGCCTCGATATAGGCAGCGGGAATATTGACCATGACGTAGCGCCGGCCGAGATCGCCCGACATCGACTGCAGCCGCACGAGATTGGTTTCGAGCTGCGCCAGCCGGGTGTTGGCGTCGACGTTTAGCGCCTTCAGCGTGAACTCGCCGATGACGCCGTCCGCTGGCAATCCGTGGCGCGCCTGGAACCGCTTGACCGCACCGTCGACATAGGAGTCGAAGGAGGAGGAAATGCCCGCCGCCCGCGGAAGGTCGCCAGACACCATCAGGCGCTGACGCAATTGCTGGACGGATGGGTCGTTGACGCCAAGTTCCAACTTCACCGTCGACGGTGGCGATACCATCGGCCAGCCGCCGGCGGCGACGATCTGCTGATAATCGAAGATCGCCTGCTGAACATGCGCGATCGTTTCGGGACCGAAGACCGGCGTGTTGGAGAGGACGGCCGTTGCGGTGCGCGAGGCCTTGGCGTCGAACTGGTCGTCCCAGGAACCGCGGCGCGGCGAATTGATGAGCTCGTCCAGCGCCGTCTGCGCATAGGCAGACCCGGCCCATGCCGCGGCACCGAAGGTTGCGGCCGAGCGCATAAATGCGCGACGCGAGTAAGCATCAATACCGTTTTTCTTTGCCATAGTCCCTACCATTTGAAAGCGCCGAAACGCGCTGCCCCGAACGCTGCAGCGACGCGCGTCCTTCAGACCCGCAAAGATCGCTGCAACCCTTGTGCATGGTCTTTGTCCTTAAATCGAGACCGATTTAAGGACACATGCAGTAGCACGAACATGGTTAACAAACGTTAACCCCAGCCGCCGAATTTCCCTCACGATCATACGCGCGAGAGCCGCAACAGCGAGAATCGCAGTCGCAAACGGGCACCTGCCGCGCGCTCGCGTCGCTGTCATAGCAATATGGCCAATTCGTGTCTCAGCTCGGGCTCGTATCGGCGACGGGGAATGTCGGACAACAACTGCACCGCGCAAAATGCTCAAAGGCCGGACACGCAGGGATTGCGCCCGGCCCTTGATTCTGGAGGAAAATCCATCCCGATCAGAGCCGATACATGATGCTGTCGTTCCAGAAACGGTCGAGGCGCTGCAAGAGCTTGTTCATCTGCGTGAACTCCTCCGAGCCGATGCCGCCAACCTTGTCGATCGAGCCGATGTGGCGCTCATAGAGCTTGGCGACGGTCTCGGCGATCTCCTGGCCTTCTTCGGTCAGGCTAATGCGCACCGAGCGCCGGTCGACACGGGAGCGCTGGTGGTTGATCAGCCCGAGATCGACGAGTTTCTTGACGTTGTAGGAAACGTTCGATCCAAGATAATAGCCACGGGAGCGAAGCTCGCCGGCGGTCAGTTCGGAGTTGCCGATGTTGAAGAGCAGGAGCGCCTGGACCGCATTCACGTCGCTGCGCCCCTGGCGGTCGAACTCGTCCTTGATGACGTCGAGCAAGCGGCGATGCAGGCGCTCGACCAGGTGCAGGGATTCGAGGTAGAGACCACGGATCGCTTCTTCCTGGGGGTTTCTTTGAGCGATGGGCGCAGCGGCCTGCGGCTTCATTTTCGTGTTCATTTTCGTGCCTCACTGTTTCGTTTGGCGGTGTCTGTTTGTCTTCCCGCCTTGAGTGAGACCCTATCGAATACGTATAAAATTCTACTTAAACCGCAGCCTTAACATGTACTTACCATCGGCGGAGCCTGTCTCAGGGTGAATCAACCCTTACCTTGCGAGCCCGGCGCAGCCGCTGGAAAAAGAGTACGGCCCGGAAGAGAACAAAGGTGACGGCGACAGCCCCGTGCAGCACGAACAAGAGCGGGCGGGTGCCGAAAATGCCCGGATAGAATTCGTACATGGCGATCTCGATCCCCGCCGCAACGACCCAGACCACTGGTCCCCAGGAGACGAGCAGCCAGAGACCGATCGCTGCAACCGGATAGACGACGGCAAGGGCGGTCGCGGCCGCACGCCACTGCGGCGGCAAAAGGTCAAAGCGGCCGGCGCCGCCATGGGAAAAGCCGATCAGCATCGCCCAGTATTCGAGCGCGAACCAGAAGCAGGAGACGGAGACCAGCCGCAGGAACCAGCCGAAGAGAATTTCGGCAAGCGACGGCTTCGGCACATGCTGAGAATCATGAAGCATGCGCGGCAAAATAGGCCGAGCGCCGGCGAAGCACCAGCGCGAAGGACGGGAAGGCGGTCCCGGTCACACGTCTGCGGACTGAAAATGACGTAGCCGGGACCTCGGCAATGCGGTTTTCAAGGCGGTGGAGTGCGTGATAAACCGCGTTCACTACGCGGATGAAGAAGGATGCAGGCGCGATGAACGACAGGACAAACCTTGTGGACAGGATCACCGGGCACCGCCGCATGCGCCGCAACCGCAAGGCGGAGTGGACCCGACGGCTGGTGCAGGAAAACCGCCTCACCGTCGACGATCTCATCTGGCCGATTTTCATCGTCCCCGGCAGCGGCATCGTCCAGCCGATCGACGCGATGCCCGGCGTCAACCGCATGAGCGTCGACAAGGCGGTCGAAGCGGTGAAGCAGGCGGCCGATCTCGGCATTCCGGCCGTCGCCACCTTTCCCAACATCGACATGGCGCTGCGCGACGAGGCGGGATCGAACAGCCTTGCGCCCGACAATCTCATCAACCAGGCAACCCGGGCAATCAAGAAAGCCGTGCCGAATATCGGCGTCATCACCGATGTGGCGCTCGACCCCTTTACCAGCCACGGCCATGACGGAATCTTGCGCGACGGCGAGATCGTCAATGACGAGACGGTCGAGGCGATCGCCAGGGCCGCGGTGATCCAGGCGAATGCCGGGTCCGACATCATCGCGCCGTCCGAGATGATGGACGGGCGAATCGGCGCGATCCGCGAGGCGCTCGATGCGAGCGGTCACCAAAATGTCGGCATCATGTCCTACGCGACGAAGTTCGCTTCGGCCTTCTACGGCCCCTATCGCGAGGCGATCGGCACCGGCGGGCTGCTCAAGGGCGACAAGAAGACCTATTACATCGACCCTGCCAACGGCACCGAGGCGATTCGCGACGCCGCGCTCGACGTCGAGGAAGGTGCCGACATGCTGATGGTGAAGCCGGGTCTTGCCTATCTCGACATTTGCTGGCGCATGAAAGAGGCCTTCGGCCTGCCGGTCTTCGCCTACCAGGTGTCTGGGGAGTATACGCAAATAAAGGCGGCAGCCGCCAATGGATGGATCGACGGAGAGCGGGTGATGCTCGAGACCCTTCTCGCATTCAAACGCGCGGGCTGTGACGGCATTCTCAGCTATTTCGCCGTCGAGGCGGCGAAGATTCTGGCAAAGAGGTGACTATCAGGGCAGCATTGCATTGGCGGTTTCGTTCCCCATATGTGATCGAAATGAATGCGAGGACGCCGATGAGCATGCACGACCAAGAATTCCGACTTCCGAGCCAGGACTGGCGCGCCTACCAGGGTGTGCTGTCGCGACGGGTGTTTGCCTTCATTCTCGATTACGCGATCGTTGCGCTTCTCTGGATTCCGGCAGCAGTGGTCGTCTTTTTTCTCGGCATTCTAACGCTGGGCCTCGGTTTCTTCCTGTATCCGATCCTCTTCGCGCTAATCGCGATGCTTTATTTCGGACTGACGGTCGGCGGCCGGGACCAGGCCTCGCCGGGGATGAAGCTCATGGGCCTGGCAATCGCTCGCACGGACGGGCGGCCCATGGATTTCCTGACCGCCATCGTTCACCTGGCGATTTTCTGGATCGCCAATGCCCTGCTGACGCCGCTGATCCTGTTGATCGGGCTTTTCACCGATCGCGGCAGGCTGCTGCATGACCTGCTGATCGGCACGGTCGCCGTCCGGCGGAACATGTTCTGATCGCGTTGGCAACAGCCCCCTCGAACGAGTGTGTTGACGTTTTCCATTCTTCGGCCATGCTATGGAAATGAGCAGCCGCACCAAGAGTGATCCCCACGCTCGATGAACACGCAGACCGCACCGTCTCCTCAATTCTACCTGACTGCGCCGGCAGCCTGCCCATATCTGCCGAACGAAATGGAGCGGAAGGTCTTCACCCACATGGTGGGGGAGCGAGCTCCCGAGCTCAATGACCTGCTGACACAAGGGGGCTTCCGCCGCTCGCAGAACATCGCCTACCGCCCGGCTTGCGAGACCTGTCGCGCCTGCGTCTCGGTGCGCATCCTCGCGGACGAGTTCGCGCCGACGCGTTCGATGCGGCGTGTGCTGTTGACCAATCGTGACGTGGTTTCCGCCGAATATCCGGCCGAACCGTCGAGCGAGCAATACAATCTTTTCCGCCGTTATCTTGACCGCCGCCACCAGAAGGGCGGCATGTCCGACATGTCCGTGCTCGATTACGCGATGATGGTGGAGGATACGCACGTCCATACACGGATCATCGAATACCGACTGAGAGTCGAGGGCGACGGAATCAGCGGCAAGGCCAAAGGCCCCCTTGTCGCCACCGCGTTGACCGACCGGATGTGCGACGGCCTGTCGATGGTCTATTCGTTCTTCGATCCGGCGCTCTCGAACCGATCGCTCGGCACTTTCATGATCCTTGACCATATCCGAAGGGTTAAGGAGCGCGGCCTGCCCCACGTCTATCTCGGCTACTGGGTCAAGGGCTCGCGCAAGATGGGGTACAAAACAAAGTTTTTGCCGCAGGAGCACCTTATGGCTCGCGGCTGGGAGCGTTATGCTGGCGATCCCGATTCCAAAGAAGCCCCCACGGACTGACCCTTGCTCCCATCGTCTGACGCAGCGCGGCATCGGCGCGGCCTTGCCATCACCGGCCTCGGCGGCCTTGCGCTTTCCTTCGATATTCCGCTGATCCGTTCGGCGAATGGGGAGGTGTGGTCGCTGCTCGCCTTGCGCAGCCTGTCGACCTTCGCCGTTGCGATTCTCGCCTGGTTCATCATCAATAGACTGCTCCGCCGACCAATCGCGCTGATCCCAGGCTGGGCCGGTCTCGTCGCCGGCCTTTTCTACGGCATCAATTCCTTCACCTTCCTGCTCGCAGTCTTCAACACGTCGACCGCGAACGTCGTCTTCATTCTCGCCTTCACGTCGATGTTCGCAGCAGTCCTGGCCTGGGTGTTCCTGAAGGAGCGCCCTTCCCGTGCCACGCTGCTCACGATGACGGCGATGATCTTCGGTGTCGGAGTGATCGTCAGCGACAGCCTGGAAAGCGGCCATCTCTTCGGCGACGCGATGGCCGCTTGCTCAGCCTTCCTACTGGCGAGTGCGATTACCGTCAGCCGTGCGAGCGGCCGGGACATGGCGCTGGTACCGTTGACGACCGCAATCTTTCCGGCCATGGCGGCGCTGATGCTGCTGCCCCCTGGCGGCATCGCCGTAGCCGAGGCCGGCTATATTCTCTTCAATGGACTGGTGGTGATCCCCCTCGCCTTCTTCTGCCTGGCGACAGGCCCGCGCTTCCTCTCGGCGCCGGAAGTGGGCATGTTCTATCTCCTCGAGACCATTCTCGCGCCGATCTGGGTCTGGATCGTCTTTTCCGAGGCGCCAACGACCCGGACGCTCCTCGGCGGCGCAATCCTGATCCTCGCCCTCGTCGGCCATTCCTTGTGGCAGATGCGCGCTACTGCACGTCTCCTTAGAGCCCTTCCTGGCTAAGAGCCTTTCCGGGTTAAATGGAATTCTGCCGGAGCGTCTGACAAGACGCGCTGTAGGGAGGGCGAAGTCAGGACTTCCCTGCGCATCAAATGCCGTTTGCGGGATGATCATTACTGCGCGCCATTGGGGGCGCCGGCCGACGGTTCCTCCTGCATCTGCGAGCGCATCGCCCAGAGTTCGCGGTTGGTGTTGATCCAATCGGCTGCGATTTCCAGCGGCGCGGGGTTGGCCGCGACCAGTTCCCTTTCCCCTTGTCGGCGTCGGGAGACCAGTCCCGCCTCCTCGAGGATCACAATATGCCTTGATAGCTCGTCGCGCCGAACGCCAACTGCCATGGCAATGTCCGCGGCGGCAGTTTCACCGGCAAGCAACACTTCGAATATGCGACGGCGCGTGGAATCGGCGAGCGCCAGCAAGGTGTCGTCGAGATCCGAAATCATCGCTTTCCTCTCTCGGGCACTGGATCCCTGAAATCACAGCAGATTTCCAGGAACCGGTGGGTCAAAGAGAGCGCCCTCACCACGAGATCTGCCTCGCAAAGAAGAGGGCGCCGCTGTTCAAGATGATGCGACGACTACAGCGCCGCGCGTCTCATCAAACGCGCAAAGGTCGCTGTAGCACTTTCAATTGCTGCATGTCTTGTCCCACAAGTCGAGGTCGATTTAAGGAAACATGCACTGATTTCAAGGTGCCAAATCTTGCAGTCAGCCGTTGAACCGGCCGCTGCGCGGGAAGCCCTTCGGCACGAGACGACCGGCGCCGGCGCGGTCGGCGAGCCATTCGACCAGTTCTTCCCTGGTCTTGGTGAAGACGCGGCCTGCACTGTCTTCCCAGGTAAGGCCGTCGGCCATGGCGAAGCAGCGGATGTCGGAGATGCCGCCATCCTTGTAGCGCTGCAGCCGCACGCCCTTGCCGCGGGACATTTCTGGAATCTGCACCAGCGGGAAGACGAGCATCTTCCGATTTTCGCCAACGACCGCGACGTGGTCACCTTTGACCGCCACGACGAGCTTCGCCTCGTCGGGCATGGCGACGTTCATCACCTGCTTGCCCTTGCGGGTGTTGGCGACGATCTCGCTTTCGGTGACGATGAAGCCGTTGCCGGCAGCCGACGACATGATGAGCTTGCGCGCCGGGTCGTGCACGAGCGCGGTCAGCACATCCTGGTCGGTTTCCATGTCGACCATGATGCGCAGCGGTTCGCCATGGCCGCGCCCGCCCGGCAGCTTGTCACCGCCGAGCGTGTAGACCTTGCCGCCGGTGGTGAAAACAAGGATCTTGTCCGTCGTCTGGGCCGGAAAGGCGACCTTCAGGGCATCTCCCTCCTTGAATTGCAGCGAGGACGTGTCGGAGATGTGTCCCTTGAGGGCGCGAATCCACCCCTTTTCCGAAATGACGACGGTGATGGGTTCCTTCTCGATCATCGCCTGCTGGATGGCCTCGACATCGGCCTCCGGCGCATCGGCGAAGGTGCTGCGGCGCCTGCCAAGCTCGGTCGCTTTCGCGAACTTCTTCTTGACCTCGCCGATTTCCCAGGCGACGGCCTGCCATTGCTTTTCATCCGAGGCGAGCAGCGCCTCGATCTCGGCCTTTTCCTTGGAAAGGGCGTCGAATTCCGTGCGGATTTCGAATTCCTCGAGCTTGCGCAGGGAGCGGAGCCGCATATTGAGGATCGCTTCCGCCTGGACGTCCGTCAGTCCGAACCGCTCGATCATCACCGCCTTCGGCTCATCCTCCTCGCGGATAATGCGGATGACCTCGTCGATGTTGAGATAGGCTATGAGATAACCGCCAAGGATCTCCAGGCGCCGGTCGATGGCGGCAAGCCGGTGACGCGAGCGGCGCTGCAGCACCTCGCGGCGGTGCGCCAGCCATTCGCTCAATATCTCGTTGAGCGCCATGACGCGCGGCACCCGGCCCATGGACAGCACGTTCATGTTGAGCGAAATGCGGCTTTCGAGCTCCGTCAGCTTGAAGAGCGATTCCATCAGGATATTGGCGTCGACTGAACGGCTCTTCGGCACGAGCACAATCCGCACGTCCTCGGCGGACTCGTCGCGGATGTCCTCGAGCAGCGGCAGTTTGCGCGCAACGAGCAGTTCCGCGATCTTCTCGATCAGCCGCGCCTTTTGCACCTGGTAGGGAATTTCCGTCACGACGATCTGGTAGCCGCCGCGTCCCAGATCCTCCACACCCCAACGGGCGCGGACACGAAAGCCGCCGCGGCCCGTGCGGTAGGACTCGATCATGCTGGCGCGGCTTTCGACGATAATGCCGCCCGTCGGGAAGTCGGGTCCCTCGATGCCGCCGCGCTCGGGATTGGCCGGATCGAACAGCAGATCCTCCACCGTCGCACCCGGGTGGCGGATGAGATGGAGCGCCGCATCGCAAAGCTCGTGCGCGTTGTGCGGCGGAATCGACGTCGCCATGCCGACGGCGATGCCGGAAGCGCCGTTGGCGAGCAGGTTCGGAAAGGCGCCTGGAAGGACCGTCGGCTCCTGGTCCTCCTCGTTGTAGGTGGGACGGAAATCGACGGCATCCTGGTCGATACCCTCCAGGAGGAGGGCTGCGACCTCGGTCATCTTCGCTTCGGTGTAACGGTAGGCGGCGGCGTTGTCGCCGTCGATGTTGCCGAAGTTTCCCTGCCCGTCGACAACCGGGTAGCGCTGGGAGAAGTCCTGCGCGAGGCGCACCAGCGCATCATAGACGGACTGATCGCCATGCGGATGGAACTTGCCGATGACGTCGCCGACGATGCGCGCGCATTTCTTGAACGAGGTATTCGGCCGCAATCCCATCTCGCTCATGGCGTGGATGATGCGCCGATGCACGGGCTTCAGGCCGTCGCGCACATCCGGCAGCGCACGATGCATGATGGTTGACAGCGCGTAGGCGAGATAACGCTCTTCCAGCGCCGCCTTGAGGTCAACCGGCTGAATGTTGTCGTCCCCGCCCCCAGGCGGCAAAAGGCTTTGTCCCATGCCCCTTGCTAGCGCAACCGGCCTGCAACGGCAAGAATTCAAGGGCGTCGTGCTGTGGAGAACCGGCGTCCGGCCAACACCGGATCGTCGCAGATAACCATCCGGAAAGCATGATCCCGTGGGAACAGGAGCGTTCTTCGATGGCGATATTAATTTGCACCGTTTCGTATTAGGGTCGAAGGCGTTGATTTGGCCGATTGGGGACTGAGGGTATTACGTGCAGGAAACCGCGCTCAATGCAGGCAGTGGATGCCGCCGCATGGCTGCGCTTGGCTGCAGCAATTGACGGCTCCCGCGAAGATCGCTCAGATAGCAACGGACGACTCCGGAAACGACTTCAAAACCAATCCTGATTTTTCAAAGGGAATTCACATGATGCATGCGCGCAAGATCCGCGTGATGATGATGGCCAGCGCCGCCTTCCTCACGCTTGCTGGCCCGGCTTTCGCCGTGGACGGCGCGGACATGATGAAGAAGCTCAGCGCCGCTCTCGAACTCAATGGCTCTTCGCTGACTTTCGACAAGGTGGATGTCGACGGCGACACGGTGACGGCAACCGGCGTAAAGCTGCAGGTGGCGACGCAACCCGGAGAATCACTCGCAATCGGCGAAGTGACGTTCGAAGGCGTCGAGGAAAAGGATGATGGCGGCTATTACGCCGAAACGGTTTCCTTCCCCAATGTCGACGTGAGCCAAGGAGAGGACAGCGTCTCGATCAAGGACATCGCCATCGGCGGCCTCTCGATACCCGGCAATCCCTCCGGCGACACGATCGACAGCATACTGCTCTATGAATCCTTCGGCTCCGGCCCGATGGAACTCAAGGTGAAAGGCGAGGAAGTCTTCAGCATCGCGAGTGTTGAGAGCAGCCTCACCCGGCAGGAGAACGACGCCGGATTCGACTTCGACGCAACCGTGGCCGGCATGAAGGCCGACCTCTCCAATATCGAGGATGCCAAGACCAAGGAAGCGATCGACAAGCTTGGACTGACGCAACTCGACGGTCAGGCGACGATGAAGGGCAGTTGGGAACTCGAGAGCGGCAAGCTGGCGCTCGAGGAATATGCCATCGATTTCAAGGATATCGGCCGGCTGAACATCGCCTTGGACTTTTCCGGCTACACGCTTCAGTTCCTGAAGTCACTGCAGGAAGCGGCAAAGGCCGCGGAAGCCAACCCGAACAAGGAAGAGGCGGACCAGGCGATGGGGCTGGCCATGCTCGGCCTGATGCAGCAATTGACCTTCAACAGCGCCTCGATCCGCTTCGACGACGCCTCGATAACCAGGAAGGCGCTCGACTATGCCGGCAGCCAGCAGGGCGTTAGCGGCGAGCAGCTGGCGCAGTCGCTGAAGGCGATGGTGCCGATCATGATGGCCCAGCTCAATGTCCCGGAACTGCAGAAGCAGGTGACCGAAGCGGTCAACGCCTATCTGGACAGCCCGAAGAGCCTGACAATCCGCGCCGAGCCGGCAAACCCAGTGCCCTTCCCGATGATCATGGGTGCCGCCATGGGCGCGCCGAACACAATCCCCTCGGTTCTCGGCGTCAAGGTGACGGCGAACGACTGACGCACGCGCTAAGGCTGCACAAGGCGCTACCGTCGGCGCCACAGACACTTTCGAAGCCCGGCCCCCGCGCCGGGCTTTTTTCGGCCACGTGGTTCGATGCTATCATGCTGCGCTTGATCGGTGGAGGCGACCGCCTATGTATGTCTGGGGTTGCCGACAGTCGTAATTGCCGACCGATGAAACGGAAGGAGTACGCCATGGGACTGAAGCAGTCGGATATCACCGCGATCCTCGGCCCGGTCGACGAGACTCTGATGGCCGAACTTCTTGCAACCGGCGCGACCGCAAGCGAGCTTGCCGAAGCAATCGCCTGGGTCAACAATGACGAGGCTTTGATCGGCGAGGGCCGACATCTTCCAGCCGGCCGCGTCGCGGCCCTGATCGACATTCTGACGCCGGACGACGACGAGGAGCTGGGGTAGCGCAATCCGCGGCAAGCCATGGTCACTTTCGGGGTGGCGGCAGATAGCCCGCAGGTCAAGGAATATCCGGCTGAACGACGCCGGATTTGGAGGAGTGGCAAGGTTTCCGTGTTGAGGAGGCGCAGATGGCTGCCAAGGACGTCAAGTTCAATACCGATGCCCGCGATCGTATGCTGCGTGGGGTGGATATAATGGCCAATGCCGTTCGGGTGACGCTCGGGCCCAAGGGACGCAACGTGGTGATCGAAAAGTCCTTCGGTGCGCCGCGTATCACCAAGGATGGCGTTTCCGTCGCAAAGGAAATCGAGCTCGAGGACAAGTTCGAGAACATGGGCGCGCAGATGTTGCGCGAGGTCGCCTCCCGCACCAGCGACGTTGCCGGTGACGGAACGACGACCGCAACGGTGCTGGCGCAGGCAATCGTCCGCGAGGGCGCTAAGGCCGTCGCCGCCGGCATGAACCCGATGGACCTCAAGCGCGGCATAGATCTCGCCGTCGACGCGATTGTCAAGGAGCTGAAGGCCAATGCCCGCAAGGTCTCGAAGAACGAGGAGATCGCCCAGGTCGGCACCATCTCGGCCAATGGCGACGCGGAGATCGGCCGCTATCTCGCCGAGGCCATGGAGAAGGTCGGCAATGAAGGGGTGATCACTGTCGAGGAAGCGAAGACCGCCGAGATCGAGCTCGAAGTGGTCGAGGGCATGCAATTCGACCGCGGTTATCTCTCCCCCTATTTCATCACCAACCAGGACAAGATGCGGGCGGAACTCGAGGACTGCTATATCCTCATCCATGAGAAGAAGCTCTCCAACCTGCAGGCGATGATCCCCATGCTGGAAACGGTCATCCAGGCAAGCAAACCGCTCTTGATCATCGCCGAGGACGTCGAGGGCGAGGCGCTCGCCACCCTCGTCGTCAACAAGCTCCGCGGCGGGCTGAAGATCGCCGCCGTCAAGGCGCCCGGCTTCGGCGACCGCCGCAAGGCGATGCTGGAAGACATCGCCATCCTGACCGGCGGCACCGTCGTTTCCGAGGATCTCGGCATTAAGCTCGAGAACGTCTCGGCGGACATGCTCGGACGCGCCAAGCGGGTCATGGTCGAAAAGGACGCAACCACCATCGTCGGCGGCGCAGGCGCCAAGGAGGACATCGAGGGGCGCGTCGCGCAGATCAAGGCCCAGATCGAAGACACCTCCTCCGACTACGACCGTGAGAAGCTGCAGGAGCGGCTCGCAAAGCTCGCCGGCGGTGTGGCGGTGATCCGGGTCGGCGGCTCGACCGAGGTCGAGGTCAAAGAGAAGAAGGACCGCGTCGACGATGCCTTGCACGCGACCCGCGCAGCGGTCGAGGAAGGCATTCTGCCGGGCGGCGGAGTCGCGTTGCTGCGTGTCGTCAAGGTGCTGGACGACGCGCCCACGGCCAATGACGACCAGCGCGTCGGTGTTGAAATCGTTCGCCGCGCCATCGAAGCTCCGGCCCGCCAGATCGCCGAGAATGCAGGCGCCGAGGGCTCGATCATCGTCGGTCGGTTGCGGGAGAAGTCGGATTTCGCCTATGGCTGGAACGCCCAGACTGGAGAGTTCGGCGATCTCTTCCAAATGGGCGTGATCGACCCGGCGAAGGTCGTGCGCGCCGCCCTGCAGGACGCCGCCTCCGTCGCCGGCCTGCTGGTGACGACGGAAGCGATGATCGCCGAGAAGCCGAAGAAGGAGAGCCAGCCGCCGATGCCGGCCGCTCCGGGCATGGACTTCTAAGAGGTGCACGATTTTCAAGCCAACTTCCGCGTAAACTTCTTAGAAGCGCCGACGCTTTGATTTGGTGATCGATCCGGCCGGAGATCATCTCGAGCTAAGGGCGGGCGGTTTCCGCCCGTCGGCACCTCCGCGATATCCGGCGCCGGGCTTCGCCAGAAGCCTTTGCTGCCCGAGCCCCCATGCACCCAATTGAATAAATCAGCTTCTTTGATATAGAGAGGGCGATCGCATCTACCCGACCGGAGTCCCATGAGCCGCAATTTTCTTGTCGTCGACCCGGAGGCAGGCATGCCCGTTCTAAAAGGGCTTGCCTCTCCGGCGAGGGTCTCCGTTTTGAAGCTCCTGCATGAGAAAGGGCCGCTGAACGTCAACGAGATCGCCGATATTCTCGATTTGCCGCAGTCGAGCGTCTCGACGAACGTCCAGATGCTGGAGGAAGCGGGGCTGATCCGTACGGAGACGCAGAGGGCGCGCAAGGGAAACCAGAAGCTTTGCCACAGCATTTATGACGAGGTTCTCGTCGTCTTCAAAAACGAAATCAAGGAAACCGAACCGGATGCAATCGAGGTCTCGATGCCACTCGGGCTCTATACGAGCTTCGAGGTAACCGCCCCTTGCGGACTTTGCTCGGTCGACGGCATCATCGGCCTGCTCGACGTGCCCGACACGTTCCTCGACCCTGACCGGATGAAGGCGGCGCTTATCTGGTTCACGCGCGGCTACGTCGAATACCAGTTTCCGAACAATGCCCGGCTGACGAATACCAGCGTTCGCGAAGTCGAATTCGTCATGGAACTGAGTTCGGAGGTGCCCGGAACCAGTGCTGACTGGCCCTCCGACATCACCGTCACGGTGAATGGCGTCGATATCGCGACCTGGACCTCACCGGGCGATTTCGGTGACAAACGCGGTGTTTACACGCCGGACTGGTGGAAACTCAAGGGCTCGCAATATGGCAAGCTCAAGAGCTTCCGGGTCAATGACGATGGCGCTTTCGTCGACGGCCTGCGCATCTCGAATGTGAGACTCGCAGACCTGAAGATCGAGGACCATCACTCGATCCGACTTCGCGTCAGCGTGCGCAACGACGCCCGCCATCCGGGAGGGATCAACATCTTCGGACGCGGGTTCGGCAACTACGACCAGGACATTCTGCTACGACTGAAAAGGCGCTGAGTTGCCGCCCTTGCAAAATCTGGCCACTTGACCGGCGATCCGGCTTCCGCTTTATTTATCCCAATTCGTGATATTAATCATGAAAATGGATAGTCGGAGGCAGCGATGAAGGCGACGGTAACGGCGCACAGCAAATACACGATCTCGGAGATCGATCCCCGCCTCTACGGCTCCTTCGTCGAACATCTGGGCCGCGCCGTCTATACCGGTATTTACGAGCCGCAGCATGCGACCGCCGATGAGAATGGCATGCGGCGGGACGTGATCGAACTCGTCAGGGAGCTGAACGTGCCGATCGTGCGCTATCCGGGCGGCAACTTCGTGTCAGCCTACAATTGGGAAGACGGCATCGGCCCGAAGGAGAGCCGGCCGACGCGCCTCGATCTTGCCTGGCACACCTCGGAAAGCAACCAGGTCGGCATTCATGAGTTCGCGGAATGGTGCGCCGCCGTCGACGCGGAGATGATGCTCGCCGTCAATCTCGGCTCGCGCGGACTCGATGAGGCCCGCAACTTCCTCGAATACGTCAACCATCCGGGCGGCAGCGAATGGAGCGACAAGCGCCGCGCCAACGGCCGTGCCGAACCCTGGAACGTGAAGGTCTGGTGTCTCGGCAACGAAATGGACGGACCCTGGCAGATCGGCCACAAGACCGCCGACGAGTATGGACGGCTCGCGCATGAGACCGCCAAAGCCATGCGTGCCTTCGACAATTCGCTCGAGCTCGTTGTCTGCGGCTCCTCCAACTCCCATATGCCGACCTATCCGGAATGGGAGGCGACCGTTCTCGAGCACACCTATAATGAGGTCGACTACATCTCGCTGCACATGTATTTCGAGAACCGCGCCAAGAACACGGCGAATTATCTCGCGCGCAGCATCGAGCTCGATAACTATATCCGCACGGTCGCCGGCGTCATCGCCTATATCAAGGCGAAAAAGCGCTCCAGCAAGGATGTCTTTATCTCTTTCGACGAGTGGAACGTCTGGTACCATTCCAAGGAGCGCGACAAGGCGACCCTTGCCGGCGCCCATGGCTGGCCTCATGCCCCTGCCCTGCTCGAGGACGACTACAACTTCGAGGATGTGCTTCAGGTCGGCTGCATCCTGAACACCTTCATCAACCGTGCCGATGTGGTGAAGATCGCCTGCCTGGCTCAGCTCGTGAACGTCATCGCCCCCATCATGACGGTGCCCGGCGGCCAGGCCTGGCGACAGACAATCTTCTACCCCTATTTTTTCGCCTCGGTCTACGGCCGCGGGACGGCGCTCAAGCTTCACGTCGAAAGCCCGAGCTACCCGGTCGACGGTATCGGCGAGGTCTCTTACCTCGACATCTCGGCCGTCCACGATGCGGGCAAGAGAACCGTCACCTTCTTCATCGTCAATCGGCACGGCACCGAAACGCTCGACCTCAACATCCGCCTTGAGGGGTTCGGCGCATTGACGCTCGCCGAGGACCAAGTACTCGCCCATTCCGACATCAACGTCACGAATACTGCCGAAAGCCCCAACAACGTGGTTCCCGGAAAGGGAGAAGGCGTTGAGCTTTCCGACGGAACGCTCGCCGCGGGGATGCAGCCCCTCTCCTACCGGATGATCCGACTGCAGGGGTAGCGCCTTTGGATCAGCGAACCAGATATATATCGGATTATCTTGACATTCAAAAAGTATGATTTAACGTCGTAGCGCAGGTTCGACGTGCCGCTGGGAGGAGCAGCCGGATGACCGCTCACATCGAGATCCTGAATGTCAGCAAGCGTTACGGTGCACTGACCGTGCTCGACGGCCTGTCGCTGTCGATCAAGGCCAATGAGTTCATGGTCTTCCTGGGACCTTCGGGCTGCGGCAAGTCAACATTGCTGCGCATGATCGCCGGCCTCGAAAGCGTCGACGAGGGTACGATCTCGATCAATGGCCAGCGCATTGACACCCTGCCCCCAGGCAAGCGCGACATCGCCATGGTGTTTCAAAGCTACGCGCTCTATCCGCACATGACGGTCGCCGACAACATGGCCTTCGGATTGCGTAACATCAACATGCCGGCCGATGTCATTTCCGCTCGTGTCGCGGAAGCCGCGCGCATGCTGGAAATTACCCATCTGCTTGAACGCAAGCCCGGCCAGCTGTCCGGCGGTCAGCGCCAGCGCGTGGCGATCGGCCGCGCCATTGTCAAGGAGCCGAAGGCGTTCCTCTTCGACGAGCCGCTCTCCAATCTCGACGCGGCGCTGCGGGTGCGCACCCGCGTCGAGCTCGCGCAGCTCCGCAACCGCGTCAGATCGACGATGGTTTTCGTCACCCACGATCAGATCGAGGCGATGACGCTCGCCGACCGCATCGTCGTCATGAACAATCGCAAGATCGAGCAGATCGGCACGCCCATGGAGATCTATTCGCAGCCGGCAAGCCGGTTCGTCGCAACCTTCGTCGGCTCGCCAACGATGAACTTCCTGCGCGTCAGCCTGTCGAACCAAAACGGCTTTGCAAGGGCAACGCTGCCGGACGGAACCGAGCTTCAGACCTCGATTCCACTCGAAAGCATCGACGGCAGCGAGCATTCGATCGGCATCCGCGCCGAAGCGATCAAACGCGCGAACGGCGCGGCGGCAACGACCACGGGCAAGGTCGACGTGGTCGAGCGGCTTGGCGACCGGACGTTGCTCTATACCCGCCTCAGGGAGGGAAGCATCATCGTCGCCGAGGACATCGGCAACAGCCGCGTGGCGATCGGCGACGAGATTGCGCTTTCGCTCGATGGCATGCGTGCCCACCTTTTCGACTCCTCCGGTCGCGCGTGGCATAATCAGGAGGCCAGCCATGGCTGAGGCGGCGATCCCCGGAAGCGGCTCGGCCGCCTCGGCGAGCGTCCGGCAGGCGGTACCGGACGTCAATGCACCGATCTGGCGCAATGCGCTTTTCGTCGCGCCGTACTTGTTCTTCTTCTTGACCTTGCTCGTCGTGCCACTCTTCTGGGGCGTGTGGCTCAGCCTCCACAAGGCCGATGCCTTCGGCATCGGGCGGTTCGTCGGCCTCGACAATTACTTCCGGCTCTTCCGGGACAAGATCTTCCTGCAGGTCATTGGCAATACCTTTTATTTCGTCTTGCTGACCGTTCCGGCGCTCGCCGTCATCGGCCTCTTGCTGGCGCTGGCGCTCAACCGCAACGCCAGAACGGCGGCGGCGCTTCGCGCGGTGTATTTCGCTTCATCGGTCCTTTCCGTCACGATCGTGACGCTGATTTGGCGCACCGTGTTCATCGGCAATTTCGGCCTGCTCGCAACGGTCTATGGCTGGTTCGGCGCGACCGCGCCAGCCTTCCTTTCGGATCCGAAACTGGCGATGATCGGGATTGCGATCGCGACCGTGTGGTGGTGCATCGGCCTGCCGATGATGCTGTTCCTCTCGGCACTGCAGCAGGTGCCTCGGGAGATCTACGAAGCCGCCTCGCTCGACAATGCGAGCCGCTGGGGCACCCTCTGGCACATCACCCTGCCGTCCATCCGGCGCACCTTCGTTCTGGTGATCATCATCGAAATCGTGCTGCAGTTTCAGCTTTTCGGGCAGGCGTGGCTGATGACGAAAGGCGGTCCGAACAACGCCTCAAAGCCGATCGTGCTCTACATCTACGAAGCCACCTTCATCAAATGGGATCTCGGCCTCGGCGCCGCGGCATCCGAAATCCTCTTCATTCTGATCATGATCGCAGCGCTGGCGCAGTACTTCATCTCGCGTCGAAAGGGAGAGGAAGGATGAGCTCCGTTTCTTCCGGTATGATCGGACGTTCGACCGGCGATCGCATCGTCCTGGCGCTCACGATCGGAATGGCGATCGTGATGATGGCGCCGATTGCCTGGGTCGTCGCGCTGTCGCTCAAGGACAACAAGGAACTGATGACGGATATGAATTCCGTCTTCCACGCGCCCTACACGATCCAGAACTATATCAACATCCTGGCAACGTCCTCGGTCTTCCGATGGATCCTGAACAGCGTGATCGTTTCCGGCGTCCTGACCATCCTGACGCTGGTTCTGTCATCGCTCGCAGGCTATGGCTTTGCGCGGCTGAACTTCCCCTTCCGCAATGCGCTGTTCGTGCTCGTGCTGCTCGGCCTTGCGGTCCCGGAACAGGCCGTGCTGATCGCCCGCCACCAGCTTTTCAGCTGGTTGAAGTTCCACAACACCTATCATGGGCTGATCCTGCCTGGTCTCGCAGCACCCTTCGGGGTGTTCCTTATGACGCAATATTTCCGCGCCATTCCCAGGGAGCTCGACGAGGCGGCACTGCTCGACAATGCCAGCCGCTTCAAGATCTTCTGGAAGGTGCTCCTGCCTCTGACGCTGCCCGCCCAGGCGACGCTCGGCATCTTCACCTTCCTGTCTTCCTGGAACGATTACTTCTGGCCGCTGATCTCCGGCACCAAGAAGGAAATGTACACACTGACCATCGGCATCGCCTCGACTCAGACAAACTTCGCGCAATCGGAGGGGCTTGGTTTCCTGATGTCGCAAGCCGTCTTCGCAGGCGCGCCGATCCTCATTCTCTACCTGTTCTTCCAGAAATACATCGTGACGGCCGTCTCCGGCGCCGCCGTGCGCTGAAGCAGCCCAGCGATGAACATCGGCAACCGGCTCTCGGGAGGAGAGCCATCAAGGGTCGACGACCCGACGAGGAGGAAATGGAAATGACCCTTACCCTGCGCAAATACATGCTGGCAGCAGCTTCGGTGCTCGCGCTTGCCGCAAGCACGCCCGCCATGGCGGCAACCGAGCTGACGGTGCAGCGTTTCTTCGGCGCCTGCGATGCGGAGTTCGGAACCAATACCGATGCCAGCAAGGCCGTCGGGGAATGCGGCATCATCACCTCTCTGATCAACAAGTTCAATGCCGACAACCCGGATGTGCAAGTGAGCGTCACCACGGTCGAGTGGCCGGGCTACGATCAGTTGACGGCGCAATTTGCGGCCGGCGACCCGCCGGACATCGTCACCATTCACCACTCCGTGCTCGGCGACTACCAGTCGAGGGGTCTGTTGATGCCGCTCGACGATCTCCTGAAATCGGTCGGCATATCACCTTCCGACTTCACCGATGCGAGCCTCAGCGGCGTCACCAAGGACGGCCAGATCTATGGTTTGCCGATCGACAACTGGACCATGCTGTTTCACATCAACATGGACCTGTTCAAGAAGGCCGGGCTCGTCAACGCCGATGGCACCCCGAAGCTGCCGACCAGCGTCGATGAACTGATGGCGCAGGCGAAAGAGTTCAAGGAAAAGACCGGCAAGCCCTATTTCGTGCAGAACCTCGCGAACGAAGTCGCGCTCTATACGCGCAACCTCTACACCTATCTCTTCCAGCAGGATTCCGATTTCTTCGCCGATCCGAAACAGGTGAAGCTCAATACGCCCGAGGCCAAAAAGGTCCTCGAAATGTACAAGGCCATCTACGACAACGACTACACGACCAAGGACATGGACTATGCCGCCGGCATCAATGCCTTTCTCGCGGGCGAAGGCGGCGTGCACCTCAACGGGACCTGGGTGATCGGCGATTATAACGCTTCCTCGGAAACGGCCGGAACTGCGCTCAATGCCGGCGGCTACGCCGTCTATCCCTATCCGCAGCTCTTCCCCGGCAAAAAGGCGCAATATGCCGACGGCCACAGCTGGGCGGTCTCGCAGAAGGACCGGACGCCGGAAGAGCAGGCGGCGATCGGCAAGTTCCTGAAATTCTTCAACGACAATGATTTCGAATGGTCACGCACCGGACATCTTCCGGCGGTGAAGGCAGTTCTGGACTCGGAGAAATTCAAAGCGCTGCCGCATCGCGACACGATCGCAGCGGTCGCCACACTCGGCACGCCCCTGCCCTCGGCCGTCCAGCGCCAGTTCGCCATTCAGGACATCATCGGTCAGGAAATGAATGCGGCGATCACCGGTCAAAAGGAGATCGACGCGGCGCTCACCGACATGGAGGCGCGCATCAACGAGTTGCTTGCGAATATCTAGGACATTCTGCCGTCGAAGGGATAGAGCGCGGCGCGGTGAGCGCATTCCGCTCTATCCCTCACATTCCGCGTCCTCTCTTACGCGCGCGTGGACGCGTGCAGCAGGAGCGGGATGAGGAGCTCTTCCGCCTCATCCCGCTCTAATTCATTGGAATTTGATACTCTGATATGCCGCGAGGCACGGCCTGCTTCACACGGGTTCCGTATCGATACCCGCCTCGGCCAGATCCTTGAAGCCGCCGATGTTGAAGACCGTGGTATAGCCCATCTCCTGGAGGGTCTTGCCCGCAAGAGCGGAACGGCCGCCAGAGGCACAGTGCAGAAGGATGGTCTTGTCCTTCTGGAAGACTGGATTGTGGTACTGGCTCTCCGGATCCGCTCGAAACTCCAGCATCCCGCGCGAGACGTTCACCGCGCCCTTGATCCTGCCGGTTTGCTGAACCTCTGTCGGGTCGCGTACATCCACGACGAGCACGTCGCCGGACCGGATCTTCTCAACGGCTTCGGCGGGAGACAATTTCGGGACGGCACCGTTAGCTTCAGCCAGCAGGTCCTTGACGTTCTTCGCCATCATTCCCTCCTCCAACACGCTGCCACGCAGCAGCGGAGAAAGGAAACGCCTTTAAGGAACGTCCGTCAAGGCGAGTCGCGATGGCTGCCTCTCGCCCGGCGTGCGTTGCCAATGCCCGGACCAGAGAAAACCCGGCGATCGCAACCGCCGGGTTTTTCAGTTCCTCGAGGAAAGTCAGTCCTTCTTCTGCGGGATCGGCCGGATCGCCAGCTCGCGCAGCTGCGCTTGCGTCGCCGGCGACGGCGCACCCATCAAGAGGTCGACCGCCTGCTGGTTCATCGGGAAGAGCGAGATTTCGCGCAGGTTCTTGGCGCCGACCAGCAGCATGACGATACGGTCGATGCCGAAAGCCATGCCGCCATGCGGCGGGGCGCCGTACTGGAAGGCGCGATGGAGTCCGCCGAACTGTCCCTCGACATCCGCCTGGCTCAGTCCGACATTCTCGAAGGCCTTGACCATCAGCTCCGGTGACTGGTTACGAATCGAGCCCGAGGCGATCTCGAAGCCGTTGCAGACCATGTCGTACTGGAACGCCTTGATCGAGAGCAGGTCGTCGCCGGATAGCGCCTCGAGACCGCCCTGCGGCATCGAGAACGGATTGTGGGCGAAGTCGACGCGCTTCTCGTCCTCGTTCCATTCGTAAAACGGGAAGTCGACGATCCAGCACAGCTCGAAGCGGTCGCGATCGACGAGGTTCAGTTCCTCGCCGGCCTTGGTGCGGGCTTCGCCTGCGAACTTGTAAAACTTGGCCGGCTCGCCGGCGACGAAGAAGCAGGCGTCGCCGTCCTCGAGACCGAGCTGCGTGCGGATCGCATCCGTGCGCTCCTCACCGATATTCTTGGCGAGCGGGCCGGCGCCTTCCAGCTTGTCGCCTTCCTTGCGCCAGAAGATGTATCCGAGGCCGGGCTGGCCCTGGCCCTGGGCCCAGGCGTTCATGCGGTCGCAGAAGGCGCGGCTGCCGCCGGTCTTCGCCGGAATCGCCCATATCTCCACCTTCGGATTGGAGGCGATCATGTTGGCGAACACCTTGAAGCCGGAGCCGGCGAAATGCGTCGTGACCTCCTGCATCTCGATCGGATTCCTGAGGTCCGGCTTGTCGGAACCATATTTGCGGATCGCCGTGTCGTAGGGGATGCGCGGGAACTTTCCGGTAACCGGCTTGCCGCCGGCAAAATCCGCAAAGATCGAGCGGATCATCGGCTCCATCGCGTCCCAGACGTCCTCCTGCTCGACGAAGCTCATTTCGAGGTCGAGCTGGTAGAACTCGCCCGGCAGCCGGTCGGCGCGCGGGTCCTCATCGCGGAAGCAGGGGGCGATCTGGAAATAGCGATCGAAGCCAGCAACCATCAGGAGCTGTTTATACTGCTGCGGCGCCTGCGGCAGCGCATAGAAGCTGCCGGGATGAAGGCGGCTCGGCACCAGGAAGTCACGCGCGCCTTCCGGCGAGGATGCCGTCAGGATCGGAGTCGTATATTCGGTGAAGCCGATCTCATTCATTCGCCGGCGCATGGCGGCGATGATCTCGGTGCGCTTGACGATGTTCTTGTGCAGCGTTTCGCGGCGCAGATCGAGGAAGCGGTACTTGAGGCGCACGTCTTCCGGATATTCCGGCTCGCCGAAGACCGGCAGCGGCAATTCCTTGGCGGCCGAGAGCACTTCGATCTCGCGGGCATAGAGCTCGATCTCGCCCGTCGGCATGTTCCTGTTGATCGTCTCCTCGGTGCGGGCCTTGACCGTGCCGTCGACGCGGATCACCCATTCGCCGCGCACCGTTTCGGCCATCTTGAAGGCCGGCGAATCCGGATCGGCGACGACTTGGGTCACGCCGTAATGGTCGCGCAAGTCGATGAAGAGCACGCCGCCATGGTCGCGAACGCGGTGAACCCAGCCGGAGAGGCGAACGGTGGAGCCGACATCCGACTTGCGGAGGGCGGCACAGGTGTGGCTGCGGTAACGGTGCATCGTCTAGTCCTGGAATTGCAGAAGGCCGCGCGAGGCCCGCCAGGCGGCGGGCGGCGGCACGGTCAAAGTCGGGCGGAAAAGCGCATGATGCGCCGCTTTTGTCAAGGCCGGGGCGTCTTGCCCCGCGACATCGGCCGACGGAGCGCCAGTCTTCCGGCCATTCAGGGCGCCGCGGGCCGAACGAAGGGAAAGGGCCACAAATCGCTACTGTCCCGGCTCACCGGACACCGTTAGATAATGCGAGCCCCGCCCGACTCGCGGCCGAAAGTCCGTACACGCCATGTCCGAGATCCGCCCGCTCATTCCTCTTCTTATGACCGCCGGCATTCTCATCGGCGGCAACGGCCTGCAGGGCACGTTCATATCGCTGAGAGCACTGGAGGAAGGCTTTTCGACCTCGCTGATCGGCGTGATCGGCGCCGGCTACAATGTCGGTTTCGCCATCGGCTGCGTCTACGTCACCCGAATCCTGCGCGCAATCGGCCATATCCGCACCTTTTCGGCGATGGCGGCCATCGCCTCGGCCGCGGCGATCGCCATGGTGCTCGTCATCGAACCGTGGTTCTGGTTCATGATGCGGCTCGTCGCCGGCATCTGCTTTGCGGGCCTCTTCGCAACGGTCGAAAGCTGGCTCAATGCGAGCGTCACCAATGCCAACCGGGCGCGCACGCTGTCGATCTATCGCGTGGTCGACCTCGGCTCCGTCACCGCCGCTCAATATTTGATCCCGGGCATAGGAATCGGCGGCTTCGAGCTTTTCGCCATCATCTCGATGGCTCTCACCCTTTCGCTGGTGCCGATCTCCTTTGCCGACCGCTCCAGCCCCGTCGCGCCCGAGGCGATCCGCTTCGATGTCAAAGCGCTCTGGAGCATTTCGCCGCTCGCTACGATCGGCTGCATCGTCGTCGGCCTCACCAATGCCGCCTTCCGCTCGCTCGGCCCCATCTATGCGCAGGAGATCGGGCTTTCCGTCACGGCCATCGCAACCTTCATGAGCGCCGGCATCGTCGGCGGAGTCGTGCTGCAATATCCGCTCGGCCATTACTCGGACCAGCTGGATCGAAGGTTGATCATCCTTGTCGCCACCTTCGGAGCGCTTCTTGCAGGACTCTTCCTCGCCTTCGGCGCCGGCGGCGACGAGTGGCTGAACTTCGCCGGCATTTTCGCCTTCGGAGCCTTCGCGATGCCGCTCTATTCCCTCTGTTCAGCCCATGCGAACGATCATGCGGCGGAGGGCCAGCACGCGCTCGTTTCAGCCGGCATGCTGTTTTTCTGGTCGCTCGGCGCCATCATCGGTCCGCTCTTCGCTTCGTTCCTGCTCGAGCTCATCGGACCCCGCGCGCTCTTCATCTACACGGCCGTCATCCTTGCGCTCTTCATGCTCTATACGATCCGGCGCATGGCGACGCGCAGTCCCGTTCCGGCAGGGGAACGGTCGATGCGCTTCAGGAACCTGCTGCGCACCTCCGCCTTCTTCAACAAGCTCGTCGGCGGCAATCACGCCGAAAGACGGGACTGATTGCCTGCGGCAAGATGCGCCGCTTGCAGGAATTGCTGAACCTTTCATTCAGGTTTAGAAGAAGCCCATTGCCCAAGCTCATAAGCGAGAACTGCGGGTGGGAACCCGCACCTACTTTCCTCATCCCGCCCTAAGGCCAGCCCGCACGCTTCCCAGGAGCCATTTCCGTGACGCTCAACCGTCGCAATTTCCTTAAGGGTTCGGCCGCGCTCGGCGGCGCCTTTGCGCTTGGCGCGGTCCTCTCGACACGTGGGCGAGCGACGCCCGAACCGCAGATCCTGACCGCGCAAACGACAGAGGCGCGGATTGCGGCCGACGGCGCAAGCCCCGTCATGACCTATGGGCTTGGAGATGGTCCGGCGGGCATGCCGCCGACCTTGAGAATGCGCAAAGGCGAGACCTTTGCGGCGAGGCTCGTCAACAGGCTTGACGAACCGACGACGGTCCACTGGCATGGCCTGAGGATCGCCAATGCGATGGACGGCGTGCCGGAGATGACGCAGCCCTATGTCTATCCGGGCGACCAGTTCGACTATGTCTTCACGCCGCCGGACGCGGGCACGTTCTGGTATCATCCCCATTGCAATACGCTGACGCAAATGGGCCGGGGTCTGACCGGCGTGCTCGTCGTCGAGAATCCGGAAGACCCCGTCTTCGATGCCGAGATCGTCCTCAATCTCCGCGATTGGCGGTTTGGGGCCGGCGGTAAATTCATCAGTCCCTTCAAGCCGCGCGACGCGGCGCGCGGCGGCACCTACGGAACGCTTCGAACGGCCAATTGGCAACGGGAGCCCATCTATGATGCGCCTGCGGGCGGGCTCGTGCGCGTGCGGATCATCGCAACCGACGTCACACGCATCTATACGATCGGCCTCGTTGGAGCCGACGCGAAGGTCATCGCGCTCGACGGCAATCCCGTCGAGCACCCATTTCTGCTCGATCGCATCGATCTCGGACCCGGGCAACGTGTCGATCTCGTCCTGCGCATGCCCGAAAACGAAGGCGCACGGGTCGCGCTCGGCAATTTCCGCGGGTCGCACCCGTGGACGATCGCAGGTTTCCGCTCGATCGGCGCCTCACTGAAACGAAATCTAGGCGACGTCGTGGCCCTCCCCGCCAATCCGGTCGCCGAAGCGGACCTCTCGACGGCAAAGCGGATCCCGATCGAGCTCACGGCAACGGCCGAGCACAAGGCAACATCTTCGATCTGCGGTTCGCTCGGTTATACCTTCTGGGCGCTCAACAAGGTAGCATGGTCAGGGGATACGCCCGATCCGGTCGGGCCGATCGAGGAACTGAAATTCGGCCGGAGCTATGTGCTCGAGATCGCCAATCGTACGCCGCACGCACATCCGATCCACCTGCACGGTCTGAGCTTCCGGATTCAGAGCTCGAACAAGCGCAGTTTCCTGCCGCCACCGACCGACACCATCCTCCTCCTGCCGGACGAACGGGCGGAATTGGCGCTGATTGCCGACAACCTGGGCGACTGGGTCATCCATTGCCACATCATCGAACATCAAAAGACTGGCATGACGGGTTATTTCAAGATCGTATGACATTTTCGATTGTGACGGGTGATACGAAGCGGTACAGGGGGAGGCACAAGCCTCATTTTCGCCACAGTGACTAAAAATCGCATGATACAAACAACAGCAGATTTGGAGGCCGCCTGCCAACAGCTGGCCCGTTCAAGCTATATTACCATCGATACCGAATTCCTGCGCGAGACGACGTTCTGGCCGGAACTCTGTCTGGTCCAGATGGCGAACGACGACATGGCGGTCATCGTGGATCCGATGGCGCCCGGGATCGACCTCGCCCCCTTCTTCGCGCTTATGGCCAATCCGGAAGTCGTCAAGGTCTTTCACGCCGCGCGCCAGGACATCGAGATCATCCATCATCTCGGCGACCTCATCCCGCATCCCCTGTTCGATACGCAGGTGGCCGCCATGGTCTGCGGTTTCGGCGACAGCGTCTCCTATGACCAGCTCGTCAACCGCATCAAGAACGAGCAGATCGACAAGTCCTCGCGCTTTACCGACTGGAGCAGGCGGCCGCTGACGGACAAGCAGCTCGAATATGCGCTGGCGGACGTCACGCATCTCAGAGATATCTACCAGTATCTCCGGAAGGAGCTCGAACGCGAAGGGCGCTCCTCCTGGCTCGCCGAGGAAATGGCCATCCTCGAAAGCCGCGAGACCTACGACCTCCATCCGGACAATGCCTGGCAGCGCCTGAAGATGCGCGTCAGAAAGCCGATCGAGCTCGCGGTGCTGCAGAGGATTGCGGCGTGGCGCGAGCGCGAGGCACGCACGCGCAACGTGCCACGCGGCCGCATCTTGAAGGATGACGCGATTTACGAGATCGCCCAGCAGCAGCCGAAAGACGCGGAAGCGCTGGGCCGGCTCAGGACCATTCCGAAGGGCTGGGAGCGCTCCAGCGCCGGTGCGGCGATCATCGAGGCGGTTGCGGAGGCGCTCGCCATCCCGAGGGCCGAACTGCCGCGCCTGCCGCGGCAGAATCATGCTCCCGAGGGCGCGGGTGCGGCGGGCGAGATGCTCAAGGTGCTTCTGAAGCTCATCTCCGAAAAGGAAGGGGTTGCGGCCAAGATCATCGCCAACAGCGAAGACCTCGACCGGATCGCGGCGGAAGGGGACAAGGCCGACGTCGCCGCGCTCAAGGGCTGGCGGCGCGAGCTTTTCGGCGACATGGCGCTCAAGCTCATCAATGGCGAGGTCGCCTTGCGTTTCGTCGACAAGAAGATCGAGGCGATGCAAATCACCGGTTGACGATCGCACGCGGCCAACAACTTTCCGCCCGAATCCGGCTTTAGCACGTACTCGTTGGCATCCCTTCTACGTCGCAGCTTGGTTCGGGCGAGCCGCGGTTTTCCCGTCTTCTCCGATTCCGGTGTTCCTTACCCATGCGCTGGCGCTTCTCCCGGCTCGAATTCATGCTCTCGCTGCTGGCAGTCGTTGGCAGCGGCGTGGCTTATGCGTGGGTCGTCTACGGCGATGGCGCGCTGATCGGCGCGACCTATGCAGTTTTCATCTGCATGCCGGTCCTTGCCTTCGAACGCGGCGTCATCCTGCGGCGTCTCTATAAAAAGATACACAGACTGCCGACACCGGGATTCCTAGTGTCATCCGCCGCCGTATACCTCACCGTGGAAACCTTAGGTTTCATTGCTGCGGGCGTCGTGCTGAAGCTACTCGGAGTCATCAAGCAGGCCTGGAGCGAGGCCATGGCTCCGTCATTCCACACGCTCATCTATGCGCTGATGGTGTCGGGCTTGATCATCTTCGTCCTGCGGGTGCGCGAGCTGCTCGGCCGCGACGTTTTCCTGAGCCTGCTGACCGGCCGCTACCGCAGGCCAATCCAGGAAGAGCGCGTCTTCCTGTTCGTCGATCTCGTCGGCTCGACCTCTTTTGCCGAACGCTTCGGCGATCTGAAGGCGCAGGAATTCCTGGGGAGACTGTTTGCAACCATGGCGGATCCGGTGCTGCGCTACCGAGGCTCAATCGACGATTATGTCGGCGACTCCGCGATCATCAGTTGGCCCCTTGACAGCGCCACCGCCGACGCCGCCTGCATCCGTTGCGTTTTCGACATTCTCGAACAGATCGAAGCGGAAGCCCATCTTTGGAAAAAAGACTATGGAGAGGTGCCGCGCCTGCGGGCGGCGCTGCACGGCGGAACGATCGTCGCCGCCGAGATCGGCCTCGACAAGCACAAGATCACCTATTTCGGCGACACGGTGAATACGACCGCGCGCCTCGAGGGCCTCTGCCGGACGCTCGACCAGCAGGTGCTGATTTCTGCAGACCTGCTGCGGCAGATTCCACTGCCGGACTTCATCCGTCAGGAGGATCTCGGCGAGCACGAGGTCAAGGGCCGCGGCCAAAAGCTCGGCGTGCTCGCGCTTCATGTCACCGGGCTTCCGCTGCAGCGTGAAAGGCGGCAGCGGCGGATGCTGTCCTATGTGAGAGCCAAACTCGGCTAAACTTGCCGGTCCCTGAGGTCGGCGTCATCAAAGCTTCACCGGGCTGTAAAGCAACTATCAAGCAACCGTCATCAAAGCCTCCTATCGGGGATCGGTTTCGACCTCCAACCCAGGTGAACCTGATGACGAAATTCCTTTTCACCACCGTCGCCATGACCCTCCTTATGTCAACTCCGGCGCTCGCCGAAGAGAAGGCCTTTCAGGCGACGCTGAAGGCGCACGCGATCCTTCCTGCCAATACGATCATCGCCGCGCCCGCTGATGCGGCCGTGTATCTCAAGACCTCCGGCAAATTCACGACCTCGGACCGCAAGCGCGCTGAGGAGCTGGGCAGTGTGCCGAGCAAGGACGGCGTTCGCCCAACGGGCCTCGCGCTTCCCTTCAACGGCCAGCCTATGCAGGGCTTTTCCGGCATCAGGGCGAAAAAGGACGGCACCTTCTGGAGCCTCTCTGACAATGGCTTCGGCAACAAGCTCAACTCGACCGACGCCATGCTGATGCTCCACCATCTCGCGATCGACTGGGACGCCGGCAAGGTCGAGGCACTCAAGACCGTCTTCCTGTCCGACCCGGACCGCAAGGCTCCGTTCCCGATCGTGATGGAAGGCTCCGACAGGCGTTATCTCACCGGCGGCGACTTCGACATCGAGTCGATCCAGCCCGTCGCTGATGGCTTCTGGGTGGGCGAGGAATTCGGCCCCTATCTCCTGAAGTTCGACACCGCCGGCAAACTGACCGATGTCGTCCCGACCGCGGTTGACGGCAAGCCGGTCCTTTCGCCGGATAATCCGACTCTGACCCTGCAGGCCGACCCGTCGAAGGAATCTCCCACATTCAACCTGAAACGGTCGGGCGGTTACGAGGGGCTGGCACTGTCGAAGGACGGCACCAAGCTTTACGGTCTGCTCGAAGGTCCGCTCTGGACGGACAGTAAAACGGTCGAGCAGGCGGACGGCCGACCGGCGCTGAGGATCATTGAACTCGACGTTGCGAGCAAAAGCTGGACCGGACGCAGCTGGCTCTATCCGTTAGCCGAGGGCGGCGAGGCGATCGGCGACTTCAACATGCTTGACGAGACGACGGCGCTGGTGATCGAACGCGACAACGGTGCCGGCACGCTCGACAAGGCCTGCGCCGATCCAAAGGATCCGAAGCCGGATTGCTTTGCGGTCGGATCGAAACTGAAGCGAATCTACAAGATCGAGATGAGCGAGGAAAACGCCGGCAAGGCGGTACGCAAGATCGGCTATATCGACCTTCTGCAGATCTCCGACCCAGACAACCGCAAGCGCCAGGGCGGCGGCAAGGGCTATTACGACATGCCTTTCGTCACCATCGAAAACGTCGATCGCGTCGACGACACGCACATCATCGTCGGCAACGACAACAATCTGCCCTTCTCGGCCGGACGGGCCCTCGACAAGGCGGACGACAGCGAGTTCGTGCTGCTTGAGGTCGGCGAATTCCTGAAGGCGGAATGACCGCGGGCGGCCGCGCGGACATGGCGCGGCCGCTTTCCCGTTTCAGGCGATCACGGCGATTGCATCAGCTCTCGAAACGGAAGGCGAGTTTCTTACCCGTCAGCTTGGCCAGTTGCTGGAGGCGACCGTCCAGCCGCTCACCCCCGAAATCTTCATAGGCGGCGGGCACCACGAATTCCAGATCGATCTCGGGCTCGGACGACTGGTGCAATGTCAGGTGGCGCGCGACCCCCGGCATGGATGCGGAAAAGAGATAGGCGACCCGCAGCAAGCCGCCGAGCAGCTTTGCCAGTTCAAGAAGGCGCGGCGTCGTAATCCCGGCGAGCGGCTCAGTCGCGCCGTCATCGCTCAGCCCTTCAAGGCGATAATAGTTCGCGAGCGCAATATAGGCGCGGCCCGGATGGGTAATGCCGGAAAAGGCCGAATGGGCGATGACATTGAGCGCCTGCAGACCGCGATAGTCCGGATGCGCGCGCCAGCTGATGTCAGCAAGCAGGCAGGCCGCTTGGCGATAGCGGCTCTCCTCCTCCGTTTCCTCGACGCCGAAGAACGGCACCATCCGTCCCGTCCAGTCGGCCAGCTCGCGCGCATGTTCCGGAGACCGGGCGCGCAATATCGCGATCTCGTCGGCGGCCGTTAGCAGAGGATCCTGCGAACGTTCCGCTTCGGAAAGCAGCGAGAAGAGATAGCCCTCGCGCACCCCCAGCGCGGAAAACGAGATGCGCGCCGGCTTCATGATCGAGATTGCCTCCTGCATCGTCACCGCCCCGAAGGGCAAGAGGCTGCGGCGGCTCTTGGAGATCGTCGCGTAGGCGGACGGTTTGATGGTCTTAGGCTCGATTACCTCCGCCAGAATGGCCATCGCCTCATCATAGGAAATCTCGTAGCCCTGCATCATGTGCAGCGGATAGTTGCGCATCTCCATGTGCAGCTTGGCGATCGCTCGCCAGGTACCGCCGACAGCGTAGAACGTCCGCCCTGCCCCTTTTTTCAGGACGTCGACTTCCTTCATGAACCTGCGAACCCATGCCCTGGCCTTCGTCAGCGAGCCGTTGCTATGTTCAAAGAGGCGGATACCGCCGAGGGGCAGCGTTATCCCCTGACCGATCTCCTTCCCATTCACGTCGACGAGTTCAAGCGAGCCGCCGCCGAGGTCGCCAACGACGCCGTCGGCATCATAATAGCTGCTGACGACCCCCATGGCGGAGAAATAGGCTTCCTCCTCCCCGGACAGCATCTGCACCTTGCGCCCGAGAATGGCTTCGGCCTTCTCGATGAAGGACGGGCCGTTCGACGCTTCGCGCGCCGCGGCGGTGGCCAGCACGAACATCTGGGTAGCGCGCGCCTGGTCCGAGAGCGCACGAAAGCGCTTGAGAGCCTTCAGCGCACGCTGAACACTCTCCTCCTCCATGCGGCCGGTCGCATCGATGCCCTTGCCCAGACCGCACATCACCTTTTCATTGAACAGCATCGCCGGCGCGCGGCTCAGCCCCTCATAGACGACAAGGCGAATGGAGTTTGAACCGATGTCCACAACGGAAACCGGGCGTATGCCGGGCAAACGCCCCTGCGCTTCAGATTCGACCATGCAATTCCAGTTTACTTGCGCCAACCGCTTTTCCAGCCGGCAATCAGCTTCGGTGCACTGGACTTCAGAGCCTCACCCCTGCCTGAGAGGCTGGGATTGGTCATGAAATAGTGCTGCGCGTTGAACGGCTCGGCATCCTTGCCGACTTGCATGCGGCGCGACGTGCCGTCGGCAAGAATCTCGTAGCTCTGCTGGTTATCGATGAGATTGCCCAGCATGATCTGCGACAGAACCTGTTCGTGCACAGTCCGGTTGATGAGAGGCACGAGCGTCTCGACCCGCCGGTCCAGATTGCGCGGCATCATATCCGCCGAGCCGATATAGACAAGCGCATTTTCCGAAGGCAGACCATGACCGTTTCCGAAGCAGAATATGCGGGAATGCTCGAGGAAACGACCGACAATGGACTTGACGCGGATATTGTCGGAAAGGCCCGGCACCTGCGGCCGCAGGCAGCAAATGCCGCGCACGACGAGGTCGATTTCGACGCCAGCGCGGCTTGCCTTGTAGAGCGCGTCGATGATTTCCGGATCGACGAGCGAGTTCATCTTCATCCAGATCGCCGCCGGACGTCCCGCTTCCGCATGCGCGATCTCTTCGTCGATGTGCTTGAGAATGCGCGGTCGCAGCGTGTGCGGAGAGACGGCGAGTTTCATGCCGGCCTCAGGTTCGCCATAGCCGGTGATGAAGTTGAAGATGTTCGCCATATCGTGGGCGATGACAGCGTTGCAGGTGAAGAACGAGAGGTCAGTGTATATCTTCGCCGTCACCGGATGGTAGTTGCCGGTGCCGAGGTGGCAATAGGTGCGGAGCTTTCCCTCCTCCCGGCGCACGACCATCGACATTTTCGCATGCGTCTTGAGCTCGATGAAACCGAAGACGACCTGGACGCCGGCACGCTCGAGGTCGCGCGCCCAACGGATATTCGCCTCCTCGTCGAAGCGAGCCTTGAGCTCGACCAGAGCGGTCACGGACTTGCCGGCATCCGCCGCGTCGATCAGCGCGCGCACGATCGGGCTGTCGTTCGAGGTGCGGTAGAGGGTCTGCTTGATTGCAAGCACGTCCGGATCTCGTGCCGCCTGCAGCAGGAACTGCACGACCACGTCGAAGGACTCGTAAGGATGGTGCACGACCATATCTTTTTCGCGGATCGCGGCAAAGCAGTCGCCGCCATGTTCGCGCACGCGCTCGGGGAAGCGCGGGTTATAGGGTTCGAAACGCAGATCCTCACGCGGCGCCTTGGTGATTTCGGAGACCGTATTGAGTGCCAGAAGGCCTGGCAGAACCGCGACGCGATTGTCTGGCACCCCGAGCTCATGCACAACGAACTGGCGCAGCGAAGCCGGCATTTCGGAATCGGTTTCGATGCGGATCACCGATCCGCGGCGGCGGCGTTTCAGCGCCGTCTCGAACAGACGCACCAGATCCTCGGCCTCTTCCTCGACTTCGATATCGCTGTCGCGGATGATTCGGAACGTGCCCGAGCCCTGCACTTCATAGCCCGGGAACAGGCGATCGATGAATTGGCTGACGACGTCCTCGAGCGTGATGTAGCGGATGACGTTCTTGACGTCTGGCAGGCGGATGAAGCGGTCGAGCGCCACTGGCAGGCGCAGAAGCGCCGTCATCGGCTCGCGGCCGGTTTTGCTGACGAGCTGGAGACCGATCGAGAAGCCGAGATTCGGTATGAACGGGAACGGATGCGCCGGATCGATGGAGAGCGGCGTCAAGACCGGGAAGATCGATTGGTCGAATTCGTTGGCAAGCCAGCTCCTGTCCTGCGCCGAGAGAGAAGCCGGGCGGACGATGAGGATATCTTCCTTGGCGAGATATTGCTGCAAGACCGCGAGCGAGGCCTGCTGCTCCATCTGCAGATTGTCGATCTCCTTCAAGATGTCCTCGAGTTGCTCGGCCGGCGTCTTGCCGTCCGGGCTGCGCAGCGAAACGCCCGAGCGCACCTGACCCTCGAGGCCGGCGACTCGCACCATGAAGAATTCGTCGAGGTTGGCAGCCGAGATGGAAAGAAAGCGCACGCGCTCCAGGAGCGGATGTGCCGTATTCAGGGTTTCCTCGAGAACGCGGCGGTTGAACTGCAGCCAGGAGAACTCACGGTTGACGAAGCGTTCGGGGCTTGTGAGGAGATCGATTTGCTCCGCCGGCGCCGGCGCCCTTTGCTCCACCGCCGCCCTCTGTTCGGTTGTTGCAGACATCGCACTATCCATGCCACCAGACCCCACTACTCCGGATGAACGAGCTATCCCAGTTTGACGACGGAACTGTGACAGTCAATCGGCGGGGCCGGTATTCGCCAGTCCATCCAGGACTTCCGCCGCGAGCGCACGCGTGAGCCGCGTGCCACGCGCGAGCGCCAGGTGGTCCAGCCGCTCGACTATGGCCTGGGCGGCTTCCAGAGATCGTTCCATCCGATTGACTATATAGGCGACGAGACGCTCGTCGACGAGGAGCTGGCGATCGGCGAAGAGCTTGAAGAGCACCTGCGTCAGCAATTCGTCATCCGGCTCGCCGATCTCGATGACCGTCGCCGCCTTCAGGCGCGACCGCAAATCGGGAAGCGTTGTCGGCCACGACATCGGCCACAGCCGCGAGGTCATCAGCAAGGCCGTGCCATTCTCGCGTACACTGTTGATCACATGGAAAAGCGCCGCGTCGTCGAAACCCTGCCGGTCAGCATCCTCGAAGAGAACCGGCTTTAAGGCGGCGATCTCGGCGGCATTCGAGCCCGCGATCGGGTGGATCGCCTCGGCACCCGCTCTGTCCCGCCAGATATTCGCGAGGTGCGATTTCCCCGATCCGACCGGCCCGGCGATGATCGCGACGGGAGACGGCCAGTCGGGCCAATTGTCGACGATGGCAATGGCCGCGCTCAACCGGTCGGATACGAGGAGGTCCTCGCGACCCCTTGCCGGATCATGGCCGAAGACGAGCGGCAGTTGTTCGTACGGACTTCTTGGCATGGATTTCTTCTGGACAAAATTCGATCAGCGGGGTTCCTCGCCCTCCGACGGCTGGTTCGCGGCCGTTCTATGCCCGTGATAGAGGTCGCTTTCAAGGTATCGCTGGATTCCGAAGCGAACAAGAACGCCAATCGCGGCCGCGGCCGGCACCGCCACGAGAAGGCCGACGAAACCGAAAAGCGCGCCGAAGGCAAGAAGGGCAAACATCAGCCAGACGGGATGAAGCCCGACGCTCTTTCCCACCAACTTCGGCTGAAGAATGTTGCCTTCGAGAAACTGCCCGCTGAAGAAGACGACGAGGACCAGCACGATCCAGAAATATTCAGGCCAGAACTGAACGATCGCCACGCCGACCGCGAGCACCAGCCCGACAAGCGAGCCGACATAGGGGATGAAGCTGATCATGCCGGCAAAGAGGCCGATCAACATGCCGAAATTGAGCCCGACCAGCGACAGGCCGACCGCATAATAGAGGCCGAGAATGACGCAGAGCGATCCCTGCCCGCGAAGAAACCCGCTGATCGTCGCGTTCATCTCGCGGGCAATCTGGCGGACAACCTCGACATGATCGCGCGGGATCCAGCTATCCACTGTCTCGATCATCCGGTCCCAGTCGAGCAGCAGATAGAAAGCGACCACCGGGGTGATGATGAGCAGCGACAGAATGTCCAGGAGCGCCATGCCCGAGTTCCAGATCTGCTGGAAGAGCGTGCCGAGGAAGCTTGCCCCCTGCTCGAGGAGCTTGGCCGAATTCTGCTTGATCGCCGCCATCTCGTCGCCGAGCCAGTCTGGCAGCAGCTCCGACTGCGAATCGGTGAGGAACTCCTGCAGCCGGGTCACGTAGCCGGGCATCTTCTGGATGAAATCGGCGGCTTGCGTGAAGATCAGCGGGATGATGATCATCAGCGAAAGCGCGAAGATCACGAGAAAGGTGACCAGAATGACGATTGTCGCCATCAGGCGGCTGAGGCCCAGGCGCTCGAGGCGATCGGCGACGGGGTCTAGAAAATAGGCGAGCGCCATGCCCGCAAGGAACGGCAGGAGGATCGAGCTGAAGAGCATGAGAAAGACGATGAAGGCGGCAAGCACGAGCAGCCAAAAGAAAAGCTGTCGCCAAAGTCCCAAACCGCTCAGTCGATTGCTCATGATCTTCCCCATCGGGCGGACACGTTCGTGCCCCGGCGTTGAGGACGAGATAGGGGTCTGCGCGCCACAAGGTCAAGCCCGGCGCCTTTCCGAACTCGTCAATTCGCGTGCTTGGCTTTCAATCCGTTCCAGGCAGCGGCAAAAAGATGAAAAAACAGGCCGCTCCCAAGCATGCGCGCTTGCACTCCTCGGCTGAGCGTGCCAATCGCATCCGCAAATGCGACGACCCTTGGAGAACGAGCATGAGCCAGTCGGGAAAGAACGGCCTCACCTATAGCGATGCGGGTGTGGATATCGATGCCGGCAACCTGATGGTCGAAAAGATCAAGCCGCATGTGCGCTCGACCCGGCGGCCTGGCGCGGACGGCGAGATCGGCGGCTTCGGCGGGCTCTTCGATCTCAAGGCCGCAGGCTTCAGCGACCCGGTCCTGGTCGCGGCCAATGACGGGGTCGGCACCAAGCTCAAGATCGCCATTGATGCCGACAAGCACGACACCGTCGGCATCGACCTCGTCGCCATGTGCGTCAACGATCTTGTCGTACAGGGCGCGGAACCCTTGTTCTTCCTCGACTATTTCGCCACGGGCAAGCTCGATCCGGACCAGGGCACGGCGATCGTCGCCGGCATCGCCGCAGGCTGCCGCGAGGCGGGCTGCGCGCTGATCGGCGGAGAGACGGCAGAGATGCCGGGCATGTATTCCGGCGGCGATTACGATCTTGCCGGCTTCGCCGTCGGTGCCGCCGAGCGGGGCCAACTCCTGCCGGCCGGCGACATCGCCGAGGGCGACGTAATCCTCGGGCTTGCCTCTTCCGGCGTGCATTCGAACGGCTATTCGCTGGTGCGCAAGATCGTCTCGCTCTCCGGCCTCGCCTGGGATGCGCCCGCTCCCTTCGGCGATGGCACACTTGCCGATCTCTTGATGACGCCCACGCGCATCTATGTGAAGCCGCTCCTGAAGGCGATCCGCGACACCGGCGCTATCAAGGCGCTCGCCCACATCACCGGCGGCGGTTTTCCGGAAAACATCCCGCGCGTGCTGCCGAACCATCTTGCCGCCGAGATCGATCTTAACGCCATCAAGCCGCCCCCGGTCTTCTCCTGGCTCGCCAAGACCGGCGGCGTCGCGGCAAACGAGATGTTGCGCACCTTCAATTGCGGCGTCGGCATGATCGCCGTCGTTCCGGCAGCGGAGGCCCTGAGAGTAGCAGAGGTGCTTTCCGGTGAAGGCGAAACCGTCTTCACGCTCGGCCGCATGGTCGCGCGTGTCGAAGGTGCAACCGGCGCGATCTACAAGGGCAGTCTCGCTCTATGAGCTTGACCGGTGGCGAAAAGAAGAAGGTCGCCGTCTTCATCTCCGGGAGCGGCTCGAACATGCTGTCGCTGGCGAAGGCCGCGGCCGAACCCGAATTCCCGGCGGAAATCGTCGCCGTCATATCAGACAAGGCGGAGGCGGGCGGCCTTGCCCGGGCGGCCGCAATCGGCATTCCGACCTTTGCCTTCGTCCGAAAGGATTTCGCCAGCAAGGAGGCACACGAGGCGGCGATCCTTGCCGAACTCGACCGTCTCCAGCCGGATGTCATTTGCCTTGCCGGTTACATGCGGCTTCTCTCCGCGGCCTTCATCCAGCGCCACGAGGGCAGGATCCTGAACATCCATCCCTCGCTCCTGCCGCTCTTCCCCGGACTACACACGCACCAGCGTGCGATTGACGCCGGCATGAAGATTGCCGGCTGCACGGTTCATTTCGTGACCGAGGGCATGGACGATGGTCCGATCATCGCCCAGGCCGCCGTTCCGATCCTCGCCGGGGACACCCCGGAAACCCTTGCCTCGCGCGTTCTGACCGTCGAGCACAGGATCTATCGGCTCGCCCTCAGGCTGGTTGCCGAGGGCAAGGTGGAGATGAAGAGCGGCTGCGCCGTTAGCCATGCCGTCAGCGAAGCAACGGGCGCGCTGATATCTCCCGCCGTTTAATGTAAGTGGTGGGGCGTCATACCCCCTCTGCCCGGCGGAGTGTTGAACACGGCGTTCATTCCGACAGGGTAGCGCGGTTCAGCATCGCCCATTGCAGCAGCATGATGGTCTTGGCATCGCAGATCTCGCCGCTGCCGATCATCGCGACCGCCTCGTCGAAGGGTATTTCCAACACCTCGATGTCTTCGCCTTCATGCGAAAGTCCGCCGCCGGCCGCGACCTTCTTGGAAGTATCGATGCGACCAAGGAAGAAGCTCGTTCGCTCCGTTATGGAGCCGGGGCTCATATAGGCGTCGAAGAGATGCATGGCGCTTTCGATGTGGTAGCCGGTTTCCTCCATGGCCTCGCGGCAGATCGCCACTTCCGGCGCCTCGCCGTCGAGAAGGCCCGCCGGCGTCTCGATGAGAAAGGCGGGCTCGCCCTGCATGAAGACGGGAATGCGCAGTTGCCGCACGAGCACGACGAGCTGCCGCTCGGGATCGAAGAGCAGGATGGTAGCGGCGCGGCCATGGTCGTGCACCTCGCGGACGAGCCGCGCCGTGCTCCCATCGGACATCTGCTGTTCGAGCGTGATCTGCTCGAGATTGATGAAGCCGTTCCAGAGGGTTTGGCGTTCGATGATGCGAACGCGGGAATCGGAATGTTCCTTCATAAGCAGTCCTATGCAAAAATTTTCCAGATACTGGAGGAATGGCCGCGATGCGCCTCAGTCAGGCGCGGCGTATCCAGATCCGATTGTCGTGAAAGGCCGCGCCGCCATAAGGTGCGACCGGATCCGCGCCTGTCAGCACATTGATCCCCTCTCCGTCGAGATGGGCTCCGTTCGGCCACAGGCCCTCGGCGATGGCGACGCCGCGGCGGGCGCCACCGCCGATCCTGGCGTGCAGGCGGATCTCCCCGCGGTCGTTGCCGAGACAGACGACATCGCCATCGGCGATGCCGAGTTCGGCCGCATCCTCCGCATGGATCATGACCTCCGGCCGTCCCTCCTTGGCGACTGATGACGGCGTTTCCGAGAATGTCGAGTTGAGGAAGGAGCGTGCCGGCGAGGTCGCGAGCCGAAAGGGGTGTCGCTCGTCGGCGACTTCGATCAGTTCGACGTGGTCAGGGAATTGCGGCAGCTCGGCATGCGGTCCCTGTGGGCCCATCGATTTCGGCGGCCGGTTCGGCGCGGGCGTGCCGGTCCAGTCCGCCTTGAAGCGGAACTTGCCGTCCGGATGCCCGAAACCATTCAGAAAATGCGCCTCCTCGAAGCCCGGCTGGCAATCGAGCCATTTCCTCGCTTTCATCTCTTCATAGCCGACGCCGTAATTGGCCAGCAGGCGGTCGATGTGCTCACGCTCGGTCAGGCCGAAGCCGGGCCGGTCGGCAACGCCGAGCCGCTTTGCCAGTTCCTCTATCACAAAGAGATTGGTGCGTACGGTTGGCGGCGGCGCGACGATCTTCGGGCCGATCAGGATGTGCTGGTGTCCGCCGCCGCGATAGAGATCGTCATGTTCCAGAAACATCGTCGCCGGCAGGACGATATCCGCCATTTGCGCCGTGTCGGTCATGAACTGTTCGTGCACCGCGACAAACAGGTCGTCGCGCAGGAAACCACGTTTCACCAGCCGCTGCTCGGGGGCGACGTTCACTGGATTGGTGTTCTGGATCAGAAGCGCCGTCACCGGACCACGATGGCGCAACGCAACGGCGTCGCCCGTCAAGACACGGCCGATCTGCGACTGATCGAGCATACGAACCTCCGGGTCGTGCAGCGCCGTGCCGACGAGTTCGCGCTTGTCCAACTTGAAGATGTCGTTGTTCGAATGGAAGGCGCCGCCGCCCTCGTATTTCCACGAGCCCAGCACGGTCGCGACCGACGCCGCCGCATGGATGGCGACCGAGCCGTTGCGCTGACGGGTGAAGCCGTAGCCGAGACGGAAATAGGTCTTCGGCGTCGTTCCGACGAGCTTGGCGAAGGCTTCGATCTCGGTGACCGACAGGCCGGTGATCGCCGACGCCCAGTCGGGGCCGCGCGTCCTGAGGTGCTCTTCGAGGCCGGCGGGATCGTCGGCGAATTTCGCCATGTAGTCGCGGTCGGCACGGCCGTCGCGGAAGGCGATGTGCATGACGGCGCAGGCGAGCGCGGCGTCGGTTCCGGGTTTCAGCACCAGGCCCATGTCGGCCTGTTTCATCGTCGGATTGTCGTAGATGTCGATGACGACGATCTTGGCGCCGCGCTCCTTGCGCGCCCTGACGGCGTGGGTCATCACATTGACCTGCGTCGCCACGGCATTGGTGCCCCAGATCACCACGCAATCGGATTTGGCCATCTCGCGCGGGTCGGGACCGCGCAAGGCGCCGGTCGCCATGGTGAAGCCGGTCCAGGCCATGTTCGTGCAGATCGAGCCAAAGAAGCCGGAATAGCGCTTGGCGTGGCGCAGCCGCTCGATGGAATCGCGCTGAACCTGTCCCATCGTGCCGGCATAGAAATAGGGCCAAATTGCTTCCGCGCCGTGCCTCTGCTCGGCCTTGACGAATTGATCGGCGATCTCGTCGAGCGCTGCCTCCCAGGAGATTTCCTGCCACTTGCCTTCGCCCTTGGCGCCGACGCGGCGCTGCGGCACCATGAGCCGGGAGGGATGATAAACGCGCTCAGTGTAGCGAGCGACCTTGGCGCAGATGACGCCGGCCGTATAGCTATTGTCGGCCGCGCCGCGCAGTCGCCCGATCAGCCCCTCCGCGGTCAGATCGACGTCCAGCGCGCAAGCCGAGGGACAGTCATGCGGACACACCGAATGGCCAACGGATTTTTCTGGCTTTATGGGGGTCGCAACGTTCATGGCTTTTCTATATGGCATGCGATCGGGCACTCAAAGCCCCATTCGCCATCCATCGAAACATTTGATCACAGCCATCGGCGGCTCTTATGAACTATCGGCACATCTATCATGCGGGCAATTTCGCCGATGTCCTGAAGCACGCGGTGCTCGCGCGGCTTGTCACTCATCTCAAGCAGAAGGACAAGGCCTTCCGCGTGCTCGACACTCACGCCGGCATCGGGCTCTACGATCTTTCGAGCGAAGAGGCGCAAAAGACAGGCGAGTGGCGCGACGGCATCGGGCGACTGATCGATGTCGAACTCCCCGCCCCCGTCGCAGCTGTTCTGGAGCCCTATCGCTCCGTGGTGCGCGAGCTTAATCCGGACGGCGGCCTCACCCATTACCCCGGTTCGCCGAAGCTCGTGCGCCTGCTCTTTCGTCCGCAGGACAGGCTTTCGGCCATGGAGTTGCATCCGGAAGACTTCGAAACGCTGCACCGGCTGTTCGAAGGCGATTTCCAGAGCCGGATCACGCGGCTCGACGGCTGGCTGGCGCTTGGCGCCCACCTGCCGCCGAAGGAAAAGCGTGGCCTCGTCCTCGTCGACCCGCCCTTCGAGGTCGAAGGCGAATACGAGCGGCTGGTCGATGGGCTCGCAAAAGCCCATCGCCGCTTTGCCGGCGGCATCTACTGCCTATGGTACCCACTCAAGAAGGGGGCGCCGATCAAGGCGTTTCACGAAGCCTTGCGAGCACTGGATATCCCGAAAATGCTCGCAGCCGAGCTTTCCGTCCGCAGCGACCGCGACATCACGGGGCTCGCCGGATCGGGTCTCGTCATCGTCAACCCGCCCTACACGCTCAAGGGCGAACTCGACATCCTGCTGCCTTTCCTGAAGGAGAAATTGCGGCAGGATCGGTTCGCGTCGGCACGCTGCTTCTGGCTGCGCGGGGAAGCGCCTCTCAACCGAGGGACTTGACGGAGCCAAGCTGCTGGCTTCAATCTCCCTACTGCATGTCTCCCTAATCGACTGATTCAAGGAAAAAGACATGCAGCGATTCAAAGGGTTACAGCGACCTTTGCGCGTCTGATACACGCGGCGCTGTATGTGATCCAGGGAGGTAGCCATGACTTGCAAGCTTGCCGCAATGCTTCTCACCTCGCTTTCCCTCGCCGCCGGTGCGGTCAGCGATGCCGCGGCTGCTGACTTTGCCGAAGCAGCAGTCGTCAAGCCGACCTACGATATCGGCGCTTGCGGCAATCCATCAGTGCTCGGCTTCATTACCCGGCGCTTCGATTATAAGGCAGCGAACTATCTGCACGCGAATATCGCTATCGCCGAGATCCGCGACATAGGCCTCTCCCGCTATGAACCGCGCGACTACACCCATCTGGTGGAGCGCGAATATTGTTACGGGAGCGCCGTCACCACAGACGGCGTACGGCGTCCGCTCTGGTATCTGATCGAGCGGCCCTGGGGCTTTGCCGGCGTCGGCGCCAGCGTCGAATTCTGCATTGGCGGGCTCGATCCCTGGTATGTCTACGGCGCCCATTGCGCATCTCTGCGTTGATCAAGGCGAGCAGGCTGTTTCCGGCGATCGTCTGCCTGCTGGCGATTGCCGGTTGCGGCGGCGAAGACAGCGGCAAGGCAGGGTCGTCCGCGGGGGTTTTGCCAGCAATTCCTGTCGGCGAGGGCTTTGACTTCTACGTGTTGTCCCTCTCCTGGTCTCCGACTTGGTGCAAGGCCAACGACCCGAAGGGAAAGACGGATCAATGCGGACCCGGGCATGGCCTTGTCGTTCACGGCCTGTGGCCGCAATTCGAAAGCGGCTATCCGGAGAATTGCCCAAGCCGGTCGCCGAGGCGCGTCCCCGAGACGCTCGGGCGTCAATATCTCGATCTCATTCCATCCATGGGCCTGATCGGCCATCAATGGCGCAAGCATGGCACCTGCTCCGGGCTCGACCAGGCCGAGTACTTCACCGTCACGCGAGCAGCACGCGAAAGGCTTACGATCCCGCCGGAACTCGCATCCACCGTCGGATCGCGCGACATCTCTGTCGCGGCGCTCGAGGCGGCCGTGGCGGCGAAAAATCCGGGGATGACGCCAAAGATGATCGCCGTTACCTGCGATGGGCGGCTTCTCGAAGAAATCAGGATCTGCTTTGACAAGGAACTGAAATTCAGGGCCTGTCCGGAGGTGGATGGCCGCGCCTGCAGAAGAAGCGCGGTCGTTCTGCCTGCTGCCCCGTGAAACAGGAAGTCGCCATATGAAAATCCTATATTCCCCCGCCTCACCCTATTCGAACAAGGTCCGCATGGCGGCCCATCACCTGGGCCTCGCCGCGGAAAGCGTTTTGACGGACACCAACGCCAATCCGCCGGAACTCATCTCGAACAATCCGCTCGGCAAGATTCCAACCTTGATCACCGCAGATAGTAAGGCGATCTACGACAGCCGCGCGATCATGCACTTCATCGACCGCGAAACCAAGGGCAAGCTCTACCCAAAGAAGCCCGCGAAGCGCACCGACGTCGAAGTGCTGGAAGCGCTTTGCGACGGCATTTGCGACAGCCTGCTCGCCATCGTTTACGAGAAGCGTTCCCATCCGCCGGAAAAGGTGCACCAGCCGTGGATCGAGCGGCAATGGGAAAAGGTGGAGCGCGGCCTCGATTATCTTGAGGCCAACCCGCCGAAGTCGGGCGGCAAGCTGAATGCCGGCCACTTCGCGCTGGCTGCAATGCTGCGCTACATCGAATTGCGCTTCAGCGGCGAATGGCAAAAAGGCAGGCCCAAGCTCGAGAAATGGCCCGCCAAGTTCGAGAAGCACTTCCCCGACTACTCGAAGTTCAAGGCATAGAAAAAGGCCGGGTCGCCCCGGCCTTCTTTAAACCCCGTTCGTCGGGTTCAGAATTTCACGCCCATACCGACACGAACGCTGTGCTCGTCATAGCCAGAGGAGATGTTGCTGCCACCGACGTTGAAGTCGCCGGAGCCGTAGTCCGTGTAACGGTATTCGGCGCGGGCGGTGATGTTGTCGGTGACGAAGGTTTCCGCACCGGCGCCGGCGGTCCAGCCGACCATCGTGTCCTTATCGGAACCGGCCGGGGTGGAAAGCTTGGACCGACCGACGGCCACGCCGGCCGTACCGTAGACGAGGACCGGGTTCACATCGACGCCGACGCGACCGCGGAGGGAGCCGTTGACGCCCTGCTCGACGCGGCGATCGCCGCGGTGCGAATCATTGCCGGCGTAGTTGATGTCGGCTTCACCGCCGTAAACCATCTGACCGTCCTGGACGTTGTAACCACCGTAAAGACCGCCGCCGAAGCCGGCCGAGGTATTGCCGCCGGTCGCATCGGCTTCGCCGTGATGCCAGTTTGCCGTGCCGCCGACATAGGCACCCGACCAGTTCTTCACGGCCGGCTCGGTGTATTCGGCAGCCGGAGCAGCCGGAACCTCTTCGATCGCGTCAGCGGCATGGGCAGCCTGGAAGGCAACGAGAGCAACGGCCGAAGCCATGAGGGTGGTGAGCGTACGCATACTATTCTCCTTTTCGAACCGGTGCCCCGAAGCAAGCTGGATGTTGCACCGTACCGGAACACCGGACATCTGTTGTTTAACCCGCCCGGTTGGCCGAAAATTGGACAGCAAATACGGATTCTCAAGAGCCAAAATATGAAATTTCCGTGGCGCCAGCGCGGCGGAAATTTGGTGTTGTTTTCAGACAACACGGTATTTGTTAACCATGATTCATGTTTAACGAAAACTATACTCTAATGGAGAAAAATAAATCAATTTAGCCTGGTCATGTTAATTTTTCCGCAATGAATGGTTCGGGGCGTTTTTCAGCCCAGGGTTTCTGGCCTATATCTTGGCTCTGTTGGAACAGGATTCGTGAGACGGGACGGCACATTGAAAAGGGTATTGAAGGCGGCGCTGATCACAGGCGGCGCCCGACGAATAGGCAGGGCGATCGTTGAGGATCTGGCCGCGAACGGCTTTGCCGTTGCCATCCACGCGAACGTATCCATCGCCGAGGCAGAAGCGCTGGCAACAAGCCTCCAGGCGGACGGGGTCAAGGCAGTTGCGCTGCAGGCGGACCTGACGGAAGTCGACGCAGCGACCAGTCTAGTCGCCGCGGCCGCGGCCCGGATCGGCCCCCTCGATCTTCTCGTCAACAATGCTTCCGTGTTCAACAAGGACGGGCTCGATCAGTTCGACGATGAGATCTGGGAGCGGCACTTCGCATTGCACGTGAAGGCCCCTTCGCTGCTCGCCCGCGATTTCGCCCGCCAGCGTCCGGCCGATGTGTCCGGGCTCGTCGTCAACGTAATCGACCAGCGGGTCTGGTCTCCAAATCCGCGCTTTTATTCCTATATGCTGTCCAAGTCGGCGCTCTGGACGGCAACACGGACGATGGCGCAGGCGCTTGCCCCGGGAATTCGCGTCAATGGCATCGGTCCCGGCCCGACACTGCCGAACGATCGGCAGAACCGGGAGGATTTCGACGCTCAGGTCAATGCGCTGATCCTCAAGCGCGGCCCGGCGCTCGACGAATTCGGACGCGCGATCCGCTTCCTTTTCGAGACGCCTTCGGTTACCGGACAGATGATCGCGCTCGATGGCGGGCAGCACCTCGCCTGGGAAACGCCGGATATTCGGGAGATAGTGGAATGAACGGGCGGCCGACGGATGGCGGCATCCTTTACGACGGCAGCGAGAGCGACGACGAGGACGAGCTCGTCGAAGTGAGCGAAAGCGAACGGCCGGCGCCGGCGATCGAGTGGGCGGAAGGCCAATCGGAAACGGAAGGCCTCAAAGGGGCCGAGCTGATCCAGGCCTTCGTCAAGCTCCTGCCGAACGGACCCGGCGTCTATCGCATGCTCAACGAGACCGGCGACGTGCTCTATGTCGGCAAGGCCCGCAGCCTGAAAAAGCGGGTAAGCAACTACGCTCAGGGGCGTGGGCACTCGAACCGCATCGCACGGATGGTCCGTGAGACCGCAAACATGGAATTCGTCACGACGCGGACGGAGATCGAGGCGTTGCTGCTCGAAGCGAACCTCATCAAGCGCCTGCGTCCCCGCTTCAACGTGCTCTTGCGCGACGACAAGTCCTTTCCCTACATCGTCGTCACCGGCGACACCCGCGCGCCTGCGCTCTACAAGCATCGCGGTGCTCGCAGTCGCAAGGGCGATTATTTCGGCCCCTTCGCCTCCGCCGGCGCTGTCGGGCGCACGATCAATTCGCTTCAGCGCGCCTTCCTGCTCAGGACCTGTACCGACAGCGTCTTCGAAACGCGCACGCGGCCCTGCCTGCTTTATCAGATCAAGCGGTGTTCGGCGCCCTGCACGGGCGAGATCAGCGATGAGGACTACACGGAGCTCGTTCGCGAGGCGAAGGATTTCCTCTCGGGCAAGAGCCATGCGGTGAAGCAGACGATCGCCGCCGCCATGGCCGACGCGGCGGACAATCTCGACTTCGAGCGTGCGGCGCTCTACCGCGACCGACTGGCGGCGCTCAGCCATGTCCAGAGTCACCAGGGAATCAACCCGGCCGGGGTGGAGGAGGCGGACGTGTTCGCCATACACCACGAGGGCGGGATTTCCTGCATCCAGGTTTTCTTTTTTCGCACCGGGCAGAACTGGGGCAACCGCGCCTATTTCCCCAAGGCGGATCCGGCTTTGCCGGCGAATGAGGTGCTCAGCGCTTTTCTCGCGCAATTCTACGACGATAAGCCCTGTCCGCGGCAAATTCTGCTCTGCGAGCCGGTCTCGGAACAGGAGCTGCTCGCCCAGGCGCTCACCGAAAAATCCGGCTACAAGGTATCGATCCTCGTGCCACAGCGCGGAGAGAAGAAGGACCTCGTCGACCACGCGCTCGCCAATGCCCGCGAAGCGCATGGCCGGAAGCTCGCCGAGACCGCGTCACAGGCCCGGCTGCTCGAGGGCTTCGCCGAAACCTTCAAGCTGCCCTACGTGCCCCGCCGCATCGAGGTGTACGACAACTCGCACATTATGGGCACAAACGCCGTTGGCGGCATGATAGTCGCCGGTCCCGACGGATTCGTCAAAGGCCAATACCGCAAGTTCAACATAAGGTCCGTGGATATCAACCCCGGCGACGATTTCGGCATGATGCGCGAGGTCATGACGCGGCGCTTCTCGCGCCTTCTCAAAGAGGAAGGTAAGCCGGACCGAACGAAGGAAGCGCATGAGGAGGCAGGCTTTCCGGCCTGGCCGGACGTCATACTGATCGATGGCGGCCAGGGGCAGATGACGGCGGTTCGTGCGATTTTGAAAGATCTCGAGATCGAAGACTGCGTTGTGGCGATCGGTGTCGCCAAGGGCGTGGATCGGGACGCCGGCCGCGAGCGATTCTTTGCGCGAGGCCGGGAAAGCTTCACGCTCCCGCCCCGCGACCCGGTGCTTTATTTCGTCCAGAGGCTTCGCGACGAGGCACATCGCTTTGCCATCGGCTCGCACCGGGCGCGGCGCAAGAAGGAAATGGTCAAGAATCCCCTCGACGAGATCGCCGGCATCGGCCCGACGCGCAAGCGGGCGCTTCTTACTCATTTCGGCACCGCCAAGGCGGTGTCCCGGGCCGGCATCAACGATCTGATGGCGGTGAACGGCATTTCCGCATCCGTGGCCCGGCTTGTTTACGAGCACTTTCACGAAGATGCCACCAAATGAGTGGCCCGGTGGCGCAATTCAGCCTGCATTCAGCCGAAATCCGGGAAATATGACAGAGGTCATCGAATGACCTGTTGACCTTGTGGTCGCAAAGTCATTCTGTACACCTGAAAACCAGGGAACGGGAAAACCAGTCAAGCCTCTCCCGCCGCCCGAAACCAGAACAGCCAGCGCCGACAACCCTAGCTCGCGGGAAAATGGGGATGTCCAGAGAAACCGAGTCCATGCGAACGCCCATTGCCTATAGCATCCCTAATCTGCTGACCTATTTCCGCATCCTGGTCGTGCCGCTGATCGTGCTTTGCTTCTTCGTCGAGGGGCGGCTGCATAGCTCCGATTTCGCGCGTTGGACGGCGCTGGTGCTCTTCATCACCGCTTCGATCACCGATTTCTTCGACGGCTATCTCGCTCGTATCTGGAATCAGACGTCGAATATCGGCCGCATGCTCGATCCGATCGCCGACAAGCTGCTGGTCGCCTCGATCCTCCTGCTCGTCGCCGCGGACCAGACGATTGCCGGCTGGTCTATCTGGGCCGCGATCGTCATTCTCTGCCGCGAGATCCTCGTCTCGGGCCTGCGTGAATATCTCGCTGCGCTCAAGGTCAGCGTCCCGGTAACGCGGATCGCCAAATGGAAGACGACAATCCAGATGGTGGCGATCGCCTTCCTGCTTGCCGGCCCCGCCGGCGACAAGATCGTGCCCTACACGACGGAAGCGGGTATCCTGCTGCTTTGGGTCGCGGCGGCAATCACGCTCTATACCGGCTATGATTATTTCCGCGCCGGGCTGAAACATGTGGTCGACGAATGAGCACGGTCAACCTCGTCTATTTTTCCTGGGTGCGCGAACGCATCGGCAAGGGTGAGGAGACGCTGGAGCTACCGGCAGACGTCGTCACGATTGCCGATCTACTGGCGCATCTGAAGTCGCTGGGGGAAGAATACGAGGCGGCGTTCGAACACGAGCGCGTCATCCGCGCGGCGATCAACCAGGAACATGTCGAGCACGGCGAGCCGATCGCCGGCGCCCGCGAGATCGCCTTTTTCCCGCCTATGACGGGCGGCTGAAACGATGACCGCCACGGTGCGCGTCCAGCGCGAGGATTTCGATCTTGCGGCCGAGGTAGCCGCACTCTGCCGCGGCCGAACGGATATCGGCGCGGTGGTCACATTTTCCGGGCTTTGCCGCGATGAAGCGGGCGCGCTCGCCGCTCTCGAACTGGAACACTACCCTGGCATGGCGGAGACCGAGATCAGCCGCATCTGCCGCGAGGCGGTGGCCCGCTTCGGCCTGCAGGCGGCGACCGCGATCCACCGCTTCGGCCGCATCGCACCCGGCGAGAACATCGTCCTGGTGATTGCCGCCGCCCCGCATCGGCAGGCGGCCTTCGACGGCGCGAACTTCATCATGGATTTCCTGAAGACCTCGGCTCCCTTCTGGAAGAAGGAGCATCGCGCCGACGGCAGCGCCGGCGAATGGGTGAGCGCCAAGGATGCCGACGATGCGGCGCGCCAGCAGTGGTAGCGCTGGAGATGCAGTATTCCTCGATGTCCCCTTTGTGACGGAGATGCCCAGCGGGACAGAGGGGCATCCACACAGCTGCAGAAGCTCGCTACGGGATGACCTTCTCCCGGCGCGTCACGACCAAAACGATGACGAGAAAACCGAAGATCGCTAAATCGCGCCAGAGGATCGGGCCGTAGGCGCTCCAAAGGGTTTCCAGGAATCCGATGCCCGCCGCACCGAGGGCGGCGAGCAGCGGCGACGCTTGGCCGCCAATTGCCGCGATGAACAGGACCTTGACGCCGAAGCTCAGACCCATGCCGAAATCCATGTTGCCGTAATAGGAAGCGGCAAGGATTCCGCAGACAGCCGCAACCAGCGATGCCACACCATAGGCGGCGATATAGACGGTCGTCGGATCGACGCCGCAAAGCGACGCGGCCTCGCGGTCCTCCGCAACGGCACGCCAATAACGTCCGACATAGGTTTGGGTGAGCAGCCAATGACCACCGGCAACAAGACCGGCGAACAGCCCCGTGTTTATGAGCTGAATGACGGTCAGGGTGACCGGAAAGCCTGGGTTCGGCCAGAACACGATAACATCATTCAGGAAGGGCGGCAGCCAAAGGCTCCTCGTCTCGGAGGCGAGGCGCGCCGCCTCCATGAGCACGATGAGACTGCCCAGCGAAGCAACGACAACGGCATTGGCGGATGAAAATGCAAGCGGCCGCATGACATAGCGGCCCGCGACAAGACCCGCGCCAAGCCCGAATGTCAGCGCCGCGAGTGCTCCGATCGCAAGAGCGGCCGGGAGCACGAGCCACAGACTGTTCCAGCCGAAATCCACGAAGAGCACGAAGATCTGCCCCGCAAAGGCAAAGAGCGCGCCGTAGGTCAGATCGGCCCTCCGCGTCACGGCGAATGCGATGGCATAGCCAAAGGCGAGCGCCGCATAAAGTGCAGCCACGGGTACGGCACTGGCGATCTGCTGAAGAAAATAGGCCATGGCACATCCAAATCTATCGGGAGACGCAGCGCCGAAGCGCAGAAAGCGCCGCGATCGCGTCCCCGCGGCCGCAATCTTCCCCTCACTCGTGACAGAACAAATATAACTGGTAAACTGCATTTTACTAGTTAGGTTGTGGATATGAGCTTTCTCTGGACCGCACATAGATTCGCCGGCGGCGCTCTGGCGCTGGATGTCGCCAATTCGGTCGTCCTGCGTTTTGACCCGGGGCGGCGGATCGATCGCTTCGCCGATGCCGCGGCGATGGATACCTTTGCGGCTGCCGCAAACCTTTACGGCGCCGAAAGGGAGCGCTTCGGTCCGCTCCTTCCGGCACCGCCCGAGAACCACAAGTCTTTGCTGGCGCTACGGGAGGCCATCGACCGGCATTTTCGCAAGCAAGTGCAGGATGATGCCCGACCGGACCTGCTCGCCGATCTCTTGGAGACGATCGCCGCAGTTCTGCGCCGGACGAAAAATGATCACGACCATGTTGCCTTGGACGTCGCTACGGCGCATTCGGCGCTCAGCCTCGTCACCAATCCGGAGCCTGATCGCCTGAAGATTTGCCCGAATTGCGAATGGCTGTTTTTCGACCGCAGTCGCAACAGGAGCCGAACCTGGTGCGATATGGCGGTCTGCGGCAACCGCACGAAGGCCAAACGTCACTACCGCCGCAACAAGGAGGGAGTCCAGCCGTGAAGAGGATCATGTTATGCGCAGCACTTGCGGCGGCACTGACCGGTTGCCAGCGCGAGACCGGGCCGGATCCTTTAAAGCTCACCGGCAAGATGTTCGTGTTCAACTACCGGCTGGCCTATGCCACCTACACGATCACGCTCAACAAGTCGGAACCGGTGCCGGACGGCAGCGTCGTCGTGACGACATTCGAAAACCCGGCGGGCGGAGAACCGCTGACACTCACGCGCAAGCTCTTCCCGAAACTCGACAAAGTGGTGCTGGAGAGCCCCGACATCACCTGCGTCAAGAAGGGAAGGCCCTATGCCGTGACGATCGAAGTGAAGGGACCGGACGGTGAAACGTTGCAGAGACTGGAGACGACGGTGACCTCGAACGTCGATCAGAGCGTCATGCCGGCAAGGCCGTTGGTCGTGGGCCCGGCCTATGACAAGAACCCGGAAGTCTTCAGAAACGGTCTGGCGCCGACGAATTTCGATGCGGCCGCCTGTCCGACATAAGAACGGGGCGTCTCCGCCCCGGTTTCCAAAGAGTCGCTTCAACCCCTTGCGGCCTGAAGCGACGAGTATGAGTCTACCGGCTTAGCCGACGACCTCGGTGCCGGCGAACCAGTAGGCGATTTCTTCGGCAGCGGTTTCAGGGCCGTCGGAACCGTGAACCGAGTTTTCACCAATCGAAAGAGCGAAGACCTTGCGGATCGTGCCTTCCTCGGCATTTGCCGGGTTGGTTGCGCCCATGATTTCGCGGTTTTTGGCAATCGCGTTCTCGCCTTCGAGAACCTGGACAACCGTCGGGCCGGAGGACATGAACTCGACCAGTTCGCCGAAGAACGGACGTTCCTTGTGAACGGCGTAGAAGCCCTCAGCCTCGCGGCGGCTCATCCAGACGCGCTTCGAAGCAACGACGCGCAGGCCAGCGTCCTCAAGCATTTTGGTGATGGCGCCAGTCAGATTGCGCTTCGTCGCATCCGGCTTGATCATCGAAAAGGTACGTTCAATCGCCATTGGTTCAAATCCCTCGTTTCTTGAGAAAGTGGCGGTTCCCTTAGCCGCCAATGCCGCGCAAAACAAGGGGGCGCGGCGATGATTCGCCGCTGCCTGCCGGGCCGTGCGCCTCACGAGACGCGCAAAGCTAGCTGTAGCACTTTGAATTGCCGCACGTCCTGGTCCTTGAAGCCGGGGCGATTTGAGGAAACATGCAGCAGGAAGGTTTCACGCCGCTCTCACGGAGCGGCCAAGCCCTTCGTGAAGGTCGAGGCAGCGCTCGAACCAATCTGAAACCACGTCTCCGGCGGCAAGCAGGCGATGGCGCGAGACGATCCTCGCCCATTGAAGCGCGCCGAAGACGATGTAATCGGCGAAGAGTGGACCAACGCCGCCGAGAAAAGGCTGAAACTTCAGCATATGACGCAGCGGCTCAAGCTTCGCCGAGAAGCTCTCGAGATCCGCCTGCCCCGCCTCTGCGACCGCCTCGAGGGTCTTCCCGAAGCGCTCTTCGCGGCTTTGCCGGAAATAGGCCTGGTCGGCCGGCTCGAGCCGGTCATGAATGTCCATGATTGCAATGCGCCCGATCGCCGGGTGCAGCGTCATCTGCGACCAACCCTCGACGAAACGCGCGGCCGCCGTGCCGCCTTCGCCGCCGAACAACGTCGGCCGCTCGGGGTAGGCCTCTTCGAGATAAAGGGCGATGTTGAAGCTGTCGCTGACGAGCGTCTCGCCGTCACGCAGCAGCGGCACGATCTTCGTTGTCCCCTGCTCCAGTGAGGGGATCTCGGTGAAGCCGACGGGCGCCACTTCGAATTCGAGGCCCTTGTGGGCGAGCGCAAGCTTGGTCTTCCACACGTGCGGCGAAAAGGGACGCGTGCGATCGGCGCCAGAGAGCGCATAGAGTTTGCGGGTCATACCACCTCCAGATGAGTGAGTGCGGGGGGCATAAGACGGCAGCCCGGCCGAAGGATCAAATCAGTTAATTTCATGAATGCCATTCCACACGGGAATGCGGAACCGCTGTAATACCAATTCCACAACCTGGTTCCAAACAGAAGGACGAAGCCGATGCTGGACCATTACCGGATGTTCGCCGACTATAATCGCTGGGCGAATCGCCTGGTCTATGCCGCCGCCGCGGAGCTTTCCGATGCGGAATACCGGCAAGACAAGGGTGCCTTCTTCGGTTCTTTGCACAGGACGCTCAACCACATCCTTACCGCGGATCGAATATGGATGAAGCGGTTCACTCAGGAAGGCGAGGCCCCGACGCGGCTCGATGCGGTCCTCCACGATGAACTCGCCGGCCTGGCAGCGGCACGTGCGGCTGAGGACGAGCGCATCATCGCCTGGATCGACGGCCTAGACGAAGCGCGCCTCGCCGCTCATTTCACCTACACGCCGCTCACCAGGCCAGAGAAGATCGAACAGAGACTGGGGCCGACGCTTTCGCATTTCTTCAACCACCAGACGCACCATCGCGGGCAGGCGCACGCCGTCCTGACCGCGCTCGGGCGACCGTCACTGACGCTGGACCTGGTCTTCTTTCTGCGGACCGAGGGCGAGAAGTGGGCCGCTTGAGACGAGCCGCATTGATCGACCGAGGTTTACGGACAGAAATATGCAGCAGGGCGACGTCCTCAGCGACCTTTACGCGTCTGAGAGGACGCGCGGCGCTGTGGGCCCGCCCGCGGAGACCAGCGGATACATGCCGCGCCGGACGCCCACAAGCCACCTGAAGAGATGCCTCTGGCCCGACCACACCGCAAGGCCGAGCAGCACGCCCCCGACGATCGAGCAAAGGGAAAAGGCGGTGGGAGAAAGGATCGGCTGTGCAGGCGTCAGCAGGAGTTCCGGCACGAAACGATGCAGGATGTAGATATGGAAGCCTGCCGCAGAGAGCGGCAGCGTCAGCTGCACAGCCCATCGCGGCAGGCGGATTCGCGGCATGAACAACAGCGCCGCAAGGACGAAAATCTGCATCACGAATTTGATCGTCGTGCCGATCCACACCGCCTCGTAAAATCCGAAGTAGAGGAAGATCGCCGCCCCCGCGAGCATCAAGGCGGAGCGTTGCCGCCATGTCTCTGCAAGCGCAGCGCACCAGCCGATGACCGCGAGATAGAGGTTCCACGGCAGGGTGAAGATCTGGCGATTGCCGATATCCCAGAGCAGGGGCAGCGCAAACCGGGCGGCAAGCGCCGCCGCAAGCAAGGTCATGCCGGTCGCGAACGGTCGGCTGGCGGCGGAACGCCTGACGGCGGGCACGGCGAATAGAGCTGCGAAAACCAGCAGCATCTGGCAATAGGCTTCAACGAACCAGTAGAGATAGGGCACCATGCTGTGGCGCCCCGGATCGGCAAAGCCGAAATTGCCGACGAGAAAGACTGAGGCCCAGGGCACTTGTCCCCAGGCGACGGCGTAAGCGGCGACGATCAGGTAATAGGGAACGAGAATCTGGGCCAGCGGTCGCAATAGGCGCCCGAGCGACCCCGAGAGCAGCGCACCGCTCTGGAAGCGTGCAAGACCGAACCCGGCAAGAATGACCATGGCCGCCGCGCCGCCGGGGATCGGCCACAGCGTTTCGTGATGGAGCACGACCAGCGAGATCGCCAGCGCGCGGATTACGAGATCGATGCCGACCTGCGGGCGTTTGCTCTCACGGTGATCCATGGCCGCCAAGACACTGACCGGCATCCTTTCCCATGTCTCCGGTACTATCCCGAGAATCTTTTCGAGACCAAGAGAAAGCTGCACGAAGCGGAGCGAGTCGCCGCCAAGTGACAGGAAGCTGTCGTCCGGCCGCACTCTGGCCGGATAGAAGATCTGCTCGAAGAGCGTTTGAACGCCCTCCTGCCCGGGGGGGCCGGTATCCTTTCGGCCCATCCTCTCGCGCAGCGCCTGGTAGTCGATCTTGCCCGATGCCAGCCGGGGCAGCGCGTCGATGCGGCTGGCCCTGATTTGCAGCAAGGTCAGGCCGCTGGCGGCAACGAGAAGCCGGCGGACCTCCCCCGCATCACGTTTGCCCATGTAATAGGCATGAATTTCGGCATCGTTGCCGACAACGGCTGCGACAATGCCGAGACGCTCGAGAGCGGCTTCGAGGCTGTCGTGCCCGATGCGAAGCCCGGCGATCTTGGATATTCGCTTGGTCCGCCCGACGATGCGGAAAAACCCGTTCACGTCCCTTACGGCCAGATCGCCGGTCCGCAGCTCGTCAAGTTCGGCGCCACGCGCCAGGTCGTCCCGCGATTGGGCATAGCCCATCATTACGTTTGGACCGCGATAGACGAGCTCTCCCGGCTGATCCACACCGGAGATGAGCCGACCGTCTTCATCCTCGATGGTCAGCCTGCCGCCCGGGATCGCGACTCCGATCCCGTCCTCCCTGCCCTCGAGGCGATCAGGCGGCATAAAGGCGATGCGGGCGGTGGCCTCCGTCTGACCATACATCACGAAAAGGCTGGCACCGTGCGCGCTGAGATGTTGGTGGTAGAGGCGAACAGTTTCCGGCGCCAAGCGCCCGCCGGCGACGGTCATGAAGCGCAGGCACGGAAAGCTGCGCTTGCGAAAGCCCACCTTCTCCAGCAGTTCGTAGGAATAGGGAACCCCCGAAAGATTGGTGCTGCCGCTTTCGGCAAGGAGTTCGAGGAAACCCTCGTCGAGAATGGAACGGCCCGGGAGAAAGACGCTCGCACCGACCGCGAGGTGAGCGTTCAGCACTGAAAGGCCATAGGAATAATGAAGCGGCAGGATAAGGCAGGCCCGATCCTCGGCGGTAAGGCCGAGATATTCGGCGATCGCCCGCGCATTGGACTGAATATTTGCCGCGGACAGGCGCACGCTCTTGCCGTGGCCGGTACTTCCGGAGGTCGAAAGCAGCACGGCGAGGTCAGGATGGGGCGCAATGTCGCTGCCCTCGAGCCTTTCGGCGCGCCAACGTCCGTCGAAAAGGCGGTAGCGATATTCCGGCTTGAAAATGCCGCAAGCCGCTTCGGCGCCGCATCTCCCGTGCAGAGCGACCGCGTGACCGGCCTCGAGTGCCGCCAGATAACCGATCACCGCATGTTCGGAGAGATCGGCTTCGAGCATCACAAGTCCACGCCTGCCGCGCCACAGCGAGGCCTGACGGGCAACCCGCTCTGCCAGCTCCCGATAGCGGACGGTTCGGCCGTCGGCCAGCACGAGCGCCGGCCTCTCGCCATGGGCTGCCAGATTCGCAACGCCAAACGGCAAGTTCGAAGAATTGCCAGCCCCCAAGATCGCCTCCATTTCAGCGAGGCGGCATATTATTGCTGACCATAATCGTCAAGTATAAATCGAACTCAGTGCTCGACTGCTGCGACAGTGAGGTCTTCGCGCATCAAAAGCCCGGCTTCGGTGAGCGAAGCCGGGCTGCTTGGGAGGCTATGCGGTTGAATTAGCGGCTGATGCCCGGATAGTATTCGCCTTCGCCGCCGCGGATCACCTTCGGCTGCGCGGTATAGCCCGAAACCGAGCCGGTAGCGGTGCGATCGACCGAGCCGCCGGCGTCATGGCGAACACCAGCGCGGGCCTTCGGAGCACGCTCGGTGAACAACGGCTTGTCGCTTATCCCTTGATAGTAGCTGCCACCGGCAAAAGCGGCGGATGCGCCACCAAGAACGGCAGTGGCGACAAGGGCGGCGGCAAGAGCGGTGTGGATGGCAGTTCTCATGATCATCACTCCAGATCGGTCGTTCACTTGAACGAAGGTTTTCATCACGACCACCTCGTTCGGATCATCTGTTGAACGCGGCGGCCGCGCCGGTGGCGTTCGATCCGATCCCAAGTGATCGGAAGAGCAGTCTCAGCGCTCTTCGCCAATCAATGTGGGTCCTCATCATGAGGCGCGGAAGTATTGATTATTGAAATACGTTGTCCATGATTCGATAACAATCACCTCTTGAAAGCGCCGATCGCGGATATATGGGACGTCCGTGACGGGGCAGCTGCGGCCCTTGCCTTCCCGGAAAAGTCCGGGCAAAAGGCCGCCATGATCCAGATCACCGGCCTTTCCGCCCGCGTCGCGGGCCGTCTTCTCATCGAAAACGCTTCCGTGACGCTTCCAGCCGGCACGAAGGCCGGGCTCGTGGGCCGCAATGGCGCAGGCAAGTCGACACTCTTCCGCATAATCACCGGCGAGCTTCCTGCCGAGGCCGGCGACGTCGCCCTGCCGAAGCACGCGCGGATCGGCCAAGTGGCGCAGGAGGCGCCCGGCACCAACGAACCGCTGATCGAGATCGTGCTCAAGGCGGACAAGGAACGGGCGGCTCTACTCGCCGAAGCGGAAATCGCGAGCGACCCGCATCGCATCGCCGAGATCCAGACGCGGCTTGCCGATATCGGCGCCCATTCGGCGGAAGCGCGGGCGGCGAGCATTCTCGCCGGTCTTGGCTTCGATCACGACGCGCAGCAACGCCCCGCCTCCTCCTTCTCCGGCGGCTGGCGCATGCGCGTGGCGCTCGCGGCCGTGCTCTTTTCCGAGCCGGACTTGCTTCTCCTCGACGAGCCGACCAACTATCTCGACCTCGAAGGCACGCTCTGGCTCGAGGACTATATCCGTCGCTATCCGCATACGGTCATCATCATCAGCCACGATCGAGACCTCCTGAACACGGCCGTCAACGCCATCGTCCACCTGGACAAAAGGAAGCTCACCTTCTACCGCGGCTCCTACGACCAGTTCGAGCGGCAGAAGGCGGAAACCGAAGAATTGCAGATGAAGGCACGCGCCAAGAACGAAGCGGCGCGCAAACACCTCCAGAGCTTCATCGACCGTTTCAGGGCGAAAGCGACCAAGGCGCGCCAGGCCCAGAGTCGCATCAAGGCGCTGGAGCGGATGGGCACCGTCGCAGCGGTCATCGAGGAGCATGTCCAGGGCTTCACCTTCCCAGACCCGGAAAAACAGGTGGCCTCCCCGATCGTCGCCGTCCAGGGCGGCGCGGTGGGCTACGAGCCCGGCAAGCCGATCCTTAAGCGGCTCAACCTTCGTATCGACGCGGACGATCGGATTGCGCTGCTCGGGTCAAACGGCAACGGCAAGTCGACCTTCGCAAAATTCATCTCCGGCCGCCTCGAGGCCGAAAGCGGCGAAGTGCGCGTCGCGCCTGGGTTGAAAATCGGCTTTTTCGCCCAGCATCAGCTGGACGACCTCGTCCCGACGCAAAGCGCGGTGGAGCACGTGCGCCGGCTGATGCCGGATGCGCCGGAGGCGAAGGTGCGCTCGCGCGTCGCGCAGATGGGGCTCGCGACGGAAAAGATGGATACGGCCGCCCGGGACCTCTCCGGCGGCGAAAAGGCGCGGCTGCTGATGGGGCTTGCCGCCTTCGAGGCGCCGCACCTGCTCATCCTCGACGAGCCGACCAACCACCTGGACATCGACAGCCGCAATGCGCTGATCGCCGCACTCAACGACTATTCCGGCGCCGTCATGCTGATCTCGCACGATCGACATTTGATCGAGGCGACCGCCGACCGGCTGTGGCTGGTAAATAACGGGACAGTTGCGAATTACGACGGCGATCTCGAAGACTATCGCAGCCTCGTCGTCGGCGGCTCCAAGCCGCGGGACGAGAAGCCAAGGCTGAACGGCTCGGATGAAGCCCTCTCCAAGGCCGACCAGCGCAAGGCCAATGCCGGCAAGCGTGCCTCACTTGCTCCGCTGAAGAAAAAGATCAACGAGATCGAGTCCTTGACCGGGAAACTGGAGAAACTGATTCAGGCACTTGATGCGGAGCTTGCCGATCCTGTGCTCTACGAGAGGGCGCCGGCCAAGGCCGCCCAGAGGGCGAAGGAACGCGCCGAAGCCGCGGCAAAGCTCGCAGAAGCCGAAGAACAATGGCTTGTGCTGTCGGCCGAGTACGAAGAGGCGATGGCGGGGTAGCAACGCAACAACCAGCCGCTCACCCAAGCTCGAAGGTCGTTATCCCATAGATCCGCGCCAGCGGCAGGTCCGGCACGGGACCGCGATACATGCGCGCGGTCTCGAAAACCGGTTTCATGTTGTAGCGTGCGCAGAGCGCCCGCGCCGAGGTGTTCGGCTCGGGAACATCGAGATAGATGCGCGCGCCTCTGACACCGGCGGCGAGCTTTCGGAAGATCAGGTCGGCGCCCGTCTCGTTGTCGGCAAAGAGCGGGCCGATCTTGAAGCCGTCGCGGCATGCGCGGATCGTGCCATAGCCGACGATCGTGCCGTCGCGCAGGAGCACGACGCTGCGTCGCGTTTGCAACTGTTTGGTCCATTGGTGAAGGAATGCATCGCGGCGTGCCGGGTTGAAACGGCGGTCATAATCGATGAGCGCGGCCGTATGGACCGGCGCCACATCGACGAGATCGGTGCCCGGCGGTTCGGTGACGCTCACAGCTCCGCCATAGCGGATATTCGCATGCGACCAGACGAAACCTGATTTCCGATAGTTTCCCTGCTGAGCCACGACCCCGTCGAGCCCGATGGTCCGGCCCTCGCCGCGGGCGATCGCATGTTGCCACAGGGCGGCGCCGATGCCCCTGCCCCGGTAGCCCGGCTCGGCGATGTAGAGCCCGAGAAATGCATACTGGCCGCCAAATCGGACGAGAGAAATGGCCGCTGCCAGTGCGTCGTCCTCGAGCGCTACCCAATAGCCATTCGGGTCGGCGGCCCAGAAGGCATTGCCATCCTCAAGCCCAGGGTTCCAGCCCTCTCTGGCCGCCCAGTCGATCATCGTATCAAGCTCGGCCCGCGTCGCCTGGCGGATAGTCGGCATGGAGCTCCCCAACAGTTCATTCTCGAACGCAACGGCAGCCTAGCAGGTTTGTTTGCATCTTGTGCACCAAGCTAGCAGCTTTATGCTCAGCTAAGTCGGCTTGCCCGCTCTCTCCAATCTGCTACAAGAGCAGCAATAAGTCATACTAATTAGAGCGAAACAACACCATGTCTTCCATCAAGATTGCCATTGTCGGCGTGGGCAAGATCGTGCGCGATCAGCACCTGCCTGCGCTTGCAAAGAATGCCGACTACCAACTGATTGCGGCTGCGAGCCGCCACGGAATCGTCGACGGCATCGACAACTTCAAATCGATCGAGGCGATGCTCGAAGCCGTCCCCGCGATCGAGGCGGTTTCGCTGTGCATGCCGCCGCAATATCGCTACGAGGCGGCCCGCACCGCACTTGAGGCCGGCAAGCACGTCTTTCTCGAGAAGCCACCGGGCGCAACCTTGAGCGAAGTCGCCGATCTGGAGGCGCTCGCCGCAGCAAGCGGCGTCTCGCTGTTTGCAAGCTGGCATTCGCGCTACGCACCGGCGGTAGCAGCCGCCAAGGCCTTTCTCGCCTCGACCACGATCCAGAGCGTCAGGGTCATCTGGAAAGAAGATGTCCGCCATTGGCATCCGAACCAGGAATGGATCTGGGCTGCCGGTGGCCTCGGCGTCTTCGACCCGGGCATCAACGCCCTTTCGATCATCACCCATGTCCTGCCCCGGCCGATCTTCATCACCTCGGCAACGCTCGAATTCCCGGAGAACCGCGACGCGCCGATCGCTGCCACGATCGCCTTCAGCGACGCCCAGAAGCTCGACGTCTCCGCCGAGTTCGATTGGCGCCAGACAGGCAAGCAGAGCTGGGACATCATCGCGGAAACCGAGGCCGGCGAGATGGTTCTCTCCGGGGGCGGCGCCAAGCTCGCCATTGGCGGCAAGATCGTCCATGAGGAGCCGGAACAGGAATATCCGATGCTCTACCGGCGCTTTGCCGAGATCATCAAGGCAGGCAAATCGGACGTCGACCTCGCGCCGCTCCGCCACGTCGCAGATGCTTTCATGCTCGGTCGCCGCAAGTTCGTCGAGGCGTTCTACGATTGATTCAACGTGGGCGCAGGCCGGCATGCTGCAGCTGCGCCTCAAGTTACGGTTGCCCGATTGCCCTCACCCTAGCCCGGACTGGGAGAACGCCGCGAGTCCCCTTCGCTCCGCTGGCGGGGAGAAGGGGTCGGCAGGCCGGATGAGGGGCAATCCAGCATTCACCGATACCACACGCTGAAGCGAGATGCCTCACGCCTTCTTCTCCCACCTTCCATCGCGGTTCTGCTGCCAGTAGGTGAGATTGTGCCCCTCGCCTTTGAGCCGCTTCCATTCGGCGCGCGCCGCCTCCAGCTGGGGCTGGTCGTAGCCGTCGAACATGAAGACGACCCGCTCATAGTCAGTGACTGGCGGCGGCTCGGCGCCGTCGACGAGGAAGCGAACGGTTGCCGCATTGGGGTTGCCCTGATTGGCGACGATCAGGATCGGCTGTTCGGCTGCGAACTCGCCCGCATCCGTACCGTGCGGCAGGAAACTGTCGTCGCGATAAACCCAGAGATGCGTGTCCAGCGCGTCGCGCCTCTCGGCGTCGACCGTCTGCACCACCACGCGCCAGCCGCGTTCGATGCTCTTGTCGAGGAGCGGCGGCAGGGCATCGTCAAGCTTCGATTCGGTCAAATGGTAGAAAAGGATCTCGGTCATATCTGCGGAACACCCGCCTCACCGCCGCGGAGCTAGGACTCGTAGTTCGCACGAACCAGTTCGTCGAGAAGGCGCACGCCGAAGCCGGAGCCCCAGGACTGGTTGATCTCGTCGGTGGGAGATCCCATGGCTGTGCCGGCGATATCGAGATGCGCCCAGGGCGTATCCTTGACGAAGCGCTTCAGGAACTGCGCCGCAGTCACCGAGCCGCCGTGACGGCCGCCGGTGTTCTTCATATCGGCGAACTTGCTGTCGATCATCTTGTCGTATTCCTTGCCGAGCGGCATTCGCCACAGGCGCTCCTGCGTCGTCCTGCCGGCAGCGAGCAACTCCTCGGCCAGTCGATCGTCGTTGGAGAACAGCCCGGCGTAATGGTTGCTGAGGGCGACCATGATCGCGCCGGTCAGCGTCGCCAGATCGATCATAGCCTTCGGCTTGAAACGATCGTTGCAATACCAGAGCGCATCGCAGAGCACGAGCCGGCCTTCGGCATCGGTGTTGATCACCTCGATCGTCTGGCCGGACATGGACGTCACGATGTCGCCCGGCCTCTGCGCGCTGCCGTCCGGCATGTTCTCCACCAGCCCTATGATACCGACCGCGTTTACACTGGCCTTGCGCGCCGACAGCGCATGCATGAGGCCGGTGACCGCGGCGGCGCCGCCCATGTCGCCTTTCATCTCCTCCATCCCGGAGGCAGGCTTGATCGAGATGCCGCCGGTGTCGAACACGACTCCCTTCCCGACAAAGGCGAGCGGCTTGTCCTTCGCCTTGCCGCCCTTCCATTGCATGACGACGAGCCGCGGCGGCCGTGAGGATCCTTGGGCGACGCCAAGCAGCGCGCCCATGCCAAGCTTCTTCATCTCCCGCTCGGTGAGGATCTCGACCTCTACCCCGAGTTTCTCCAGTTCCTTCGCCCTCGCGGCGAATTCGACCGGGCCAAGCACGTTGGCAGGTTCATTGACGAGGTCGCGAGCGAGAAAGACACCCTCACCAATCGCCTGAGCCGTCGCGAACGCCTTCTTGGCAGCAATGACGCTGCCGGTGACGATGGTGACCTTAACCGGTCTCTGCGCGGACTTCGCCTCGTCATCGGGCTTCCGCGTCTTGTAGCTGTCGAAGGCATAGGCATTCATTTCCATTCCGAGGGCGAAATCCGCCGCCGCCTTGCCGCTGACCTCGATACCGGGAGCATCGAGAAATACGGTCGCCTTCTCGGCAGAGCGCAGCTTTGCAGCCACGGCGCCGCCGGCCTTCAGCCAGTCGTGATCGTTAAGTTCCGCCGCGCCGCCAAGGCCGAGAAGCACGATGCGATCGGCGGGTGAGCCGTGGGGAGCGACGATGTCGAGGCTCGAGAGCGACTTGCCGGTGAATTTGCCGACCTTCACCGCCTTCGCCAGAACGCCCTCGGGGTCGGCGACAGCGGCACCGGCCGGCTCCTTGGCATTGGCAGCCTGGAGGAGAACCGCGACGCCTCCCGAGGGCCGGTAGGACTTGCTGAATGTGACCTCGAACTTCATCGGCATGCAGGACTCCGGAGATAATCTGATTGAGCTCCGCCAGGCCTGTTACCGGACGGCTACAGTGGCCGACATTCGCGTGTCGGCCAGAGATCAAAACCACGGCGCGCACCCTTCTCGGTTTTCAGGCGCTTGGCAAGATGCCCATACATGTTTACATGCGCTTAACCGCAGTTCTTCGCCTTATATTATCCCTGTTGTTAGAGACTCTGATTTGCAACGAAGCAATGGAGAACTGCCGGCCGGAAAGGCGACCAATGGGTCGACGGCGGCGCGGAAGCGGCTGGGATGACATAAAGCGCGTACTCCGTGCGCGCTGTCGGAATCGATCACGGGTGCCTATCGATCGGCAATCGTGATCCGGAACAGGACCTTGGACCGGAAACGGCTATGAAGCTGATCGAACGATATATTTTCCGGCGCGCTGCGACGATGTTCCTCGCAACACTTCTGCCTCTGCTCGGGATCGTCTGGACCACGCAAGCGCTGACCAACGTCAATCTCGTCACCGACAGCGGTCAGTCGATCTCCGCCTTCCTGAAGCTCGCGACACTGATCCTGCCCTCGGTCATTCCGATCATTCTGCCCTTTGCACTGGTGATCGGCGTGGCGCAGACGCTGAGCGCGATGAACACCGATTCGGAGCTGACGGTACTCAACGCCGCCGGCAGCTCGCGCATGTCGGTCATCCGGCCGGTGATCTATCTCGCTCTCGGGCTCAGCGTCCTTTCCTTCGCGATCGACAATTTCGTCGAGCCCTACTCCCGCGTTGCCGTGCGCAAGATGATCGCGACGGCCCATGCCAATCTGTTGTCGTCCGTGGTTCAGGAGAATTCATTCCGCAAGATCACCGACGGGCTTTACGTGCAAGTCGGCGCAAGGCGCGGCGGCGGCGTTCTGCACGGCATCTTCGTGGCGGACTCGCGCAATCCGAATTTCGAGCTCGTCTACTATGCCCGCGAGGGCGCAATCGATGAGGAAAGTTCCGCCCTCGTGATGAAGGACGGCGAGGTTCACCGCAAACTGCCCGACGGCGGCGTTTCCGTCATCAAATTCGATTCCTACGCCTTCGACCTGGCGGAACTGACCAAGGCAACGGGCGGGGCCAACATCCGCGCAAAGGATCGCGACCTTTTCTACCTGTTGAACCCGGACCCGGAAGATCCCGCGTACAAGAAGTCGCCGCTGAACTTCACCGCGGAGCTCCATCGACGCTTCACTGAATGGAGCTATCCATTGCTGTTCGCTCTCATCGCTCTCGTCGTCAGCAGCGATGCACGCTCCCATCGCGAAGCTCGCGTGCATCCGATGATCAGTGGTGTCGCGGTCGCTCTGGTCATACGTTGGATGACCTTCTATGCCGCCAACAGTGCGGAGGATTCCATCTGGTTCGTGCCGTTGATGTACATCATCCCGCTACTGACCGGCGCTTTGGCGATCCGACAGCTTGCAAGCAATCGGCGCCTCGATATTCCCACGACCTGGCAGGAAAAGATTTCGGACCTGATGGTCCGGTTTCGGCTGCTGCGACCGGTGGGGGCCGATGGGGAGCAGGCATCATGATTTTCAACACGCTCGGCCTCTATTTCTTCAAGCGATACATCGTCACCACGTTCTGGTTTCTCGTCGGCATTTTTTCGCTGATCTTCATCATCGACTTCAGTGAACTGGCCACGCGGATGTCGGCTTTGCCGCACTATACGATCACCGGCGCACTGTTGATGACATCGTTTCGCATTCCGATGATCCTGCAGCAGACTGTTCCATTCGTGGCACTGTTTGCGGCAATGGCAGCGCTGATCTCACTCAACCGGCGCTACGAATTGGTCGTCACTCGCGCGGCCGGCATCTCGGTTTGGCAATTTCTAAGGCCGTTCGTGTTCGGCGCGTTCCTGCTTGGCGTGCTTGCCGTGATTGCACTCAATCCGCTTGCCGCCTGGGGCACCAAGAGAGCCGAGGCTCTCGAAGCCGAGTGGGGCTCGTCGCGGGCGGCGCAAACCAACTCGATTCCGTGGCTTCGCCAGATCTATGACGGCACCGACACGATCATCGGAGCCCGGTCGGTCCAGAACGGCGGCACCGAGTTGATCAACGTCACCGTTATCCACTTCGATCCACAGGGAACGATCATTCAGAGGCAGGACGCGAAATCGGCGAAGCTCGAAGATGGTTACTGGCTCCTTAACGACGTCACCGAAACGGGGAGCGGCCGTCTGCCCCAGCGTATGCAATCGGCACAGGTTCGCACCAATCTGAAACCTGAATTCGTTCAAGAACGCCTCGCAAAGGCTGATTCCATTCAGTTTTTCGACCTTCCGGAGAAGATCGAGATTGCCCGCTCCTTCGGCTTCTCGACGAACGGCATGGAGACGCAGTTGCACTCTCTCCTGTCGCTACCGCTGCTTCTCGTTGCAATGACCCTGATCGCCGCATGCGTGTCTCTGAAGTTTAGCCGGTTCAACCAATCACGCTCCGTAATTCTCGGTGGAATCCTCTCAGGCTTCGTGCTTTATGTCGTCACCGTGCTTGTAAAAGCATTCGGAAGCAGCGGTATCGTGCCTCCATTCGTTGCAGCCTGGTTGCCAGTTGTTGTAGCGATGGCGCTGGGCTCGACGATTCTACTGCATCAGGAGGATGGCTAGTGGCGGCAGGCAACCGCGAACGTATGAAACTGATCAATGCTGCCCTGCTTGCAGGCGTAGCCTTGCATGCCCTTGCCATCGGAATGAATGCGCCAGCTCTGGCGCAGGACGCGGGAACGCGAATCGATTCGCTGCAGCCGAACGTCCCGGCCGACGCCAAGCTGCTGCTCACCGCCAACGAGCTCGTCTACAATCGCGACGCGGAAAAGGTGACCGTGCGCGGCAATGTCCAGATCGAGTATGGCGGCTATAAGATGGTGGCCCGGCAGGTCGAATACGACCAGAGGTCCGGCCGCATCCTGGCAACCGGCGATATCCAGCTGATCGAGCCGGACGGCAACATCGTCTATGCCGAGAAGATGGACGTCACCGACGATTTCGCCGACGGTTTCGTCGAGGCGCTCAGGATCGAAACGACCGACCTCACAAGGCTTGCCGCCGAGACCGGCGAACGCCGCAGCGGCGACTTGTTCATCCTCAACAAGGCCGTCTACACCGCCTGTACGCCATGCGCCACGAAGCCGGAGCATCGATCGCTGTGGCACATCAAGGCCGAGCGCGTCATTCAGAACGGCCGTACCCACACGGTTCGGCTCGAAAATGCCTATTTCGAGCTGTTCGGCCAACCCATCGCCTATATTCCGGTGATGGAGATCCCGGACCATACGGTCAAGCGCAAGAGCGGGTTCCTGTTTCCACACTTCAGCTACAGGCAGAAGCTCGGCGCAGGCGTCAGCGTGCCCTACTACTGGGCAATTTCGCCCTACATGGATGCGACGATCACCGCGACCGGCCTCACACGCCAGGGCTTCCTGCTCGAGGGCGAATTCCGCCAGCGTTTCCACAATGGCCTGCATACGCTGAACGTCGCCGGCATCAGCCAGTTGGACAGGGACCAGTTCACGCCCGAAACGGTCGACGCGCTGGAAACCAATCGCGCCATGGTCGCCTCCAGGGGCCGGTTCGAAATCAACCCGCGCTGGACCTTCGGCTGGGATGTTCTCGTCCAGACCGACAACAACTTTGCCAAGACTTACGATCTTTCGACCTTCGACGGTACGACCTATACCAACCAGGCTTATCTGACCGGACTCGGCGAGCGTAACTATTTCGACCTGCGCGCCTTCTATTTCGACATCCAGGACGCGGATCCGGATAGTCTGGCCGAAAACCAGCAGCCGATTGCGCAGGTCCTCGACTATTCCTACACCGCGCCGGAGCCGGTCTTCGGCGGAGAACTCAATGCCGATGTCAATTTTACCAACATCAAGCGTAGCCGCCTCGACAGGGATATCACCGCACTGGGCGTCGAACGCTTCCCCGGCCTGGAGGGGACGTCGCACCGGCTGACCGCGGACCTTGAATGGAAGCGGACGTTCATAGCGCCCGGGGGGCTCGTATTGACGCCGCTGCTGGCGGCGCGCGGTGATGCCATCGGCATCAACATGGACGACCCGGGCGCTGGCTATACGGGTAGCTTCACCAACAGCGATGCGGTGACTCGGCGCATGCTCACCGCCGGCCTCGAGGCTCGCTACCCGGTGCTCTTCGCCGGCGAGGGGAGCAGCCACGTACTGGAGCCGATTGGTCAGATCTATGTGCGTCCAAACGAACAGTTCGCCGGCGCGCTTCCGAACGAGGACGCACAAAGTTTCGTCTTCGATGCCACAAATCTCTTCGAGCGCGACAAGTTTTCCGGCTTCGACCGCATCGAAGGCGGAACGCGGGCCAATATCGGCTTGCGCTATACCGGATCCTTCGACAGCGGCTATGGCCTGCGCGCCATTGCCGGCCAGTCCTTCCACCTTGGCGGTGTCAACTCCTTCGCGACGGACGATCTCGTAAAAGTCGGTGCGGATTCGGGCCTGGAAACCGACCGGTCAGACTACGTGGCGATGTTCGGCATCGATGCACCGTCCGGGCTCATGGCGAGCCTATCCGGGCGGCTTGACGAGGAGAGCTTCAGGCTGCGCCGCGCCGATGCGACGGTCGGCTATCTCGGTCTGACCTGGCAGGCGGCCTTGACCTATACGCGGATAGAGGCACAGCCACTCTATGGCTCGACGTCCGATCAGGACGAAGTGCAGACGGCAGCCGCGTATCGGTTCCACGATTACTGGTCCGTCTTCGGCGCAGTGACCTACGATATCAATGCCGGCGTCGTGACCCGCAACGGCGTGGGGATCACCTATGACGACCAGGACACGCTGTTCTCGATCGTCTACCGGCAGGAACGCGATACCGACAGCTCGCTCGCCAACGACTGGTCGATCGGCGCCCGCATCAGCTTCCGCACCCTCGGCGACGTCAATGTGGGTAGCACCGAATTCGAAGAGCTCGACTATTTCTAACCTAAGCCAGGAACGGCGCGATGGCGGCGATCGCGCCCTCCTCTCCCTCGCTACTGCATGTCTCCTTAAATCGACATTTAAAGACAAAGACATGCAGCATTTCAAAGTGCTGCAGCGACTTTTGCGCGTCTGATAAGACGCGCGGCGCTGTAGTGCATGTCTTCCTGAATCGATTTCTCAATTAAGGACAAGACAGCAATTCAGCGTCTGATAAGACGCGCGGCGCTCTACGATGATCAAGCGGTCTTGTCATCGTTTGGCCGCATGTATTATGCATTTCCCACAAAATTATCCGGGAGAGCGCGACCGCCGAAGGTTGCTCACCCTTGAGCGCGCAACGAGCAGGGAATGATGATGGGTGGGAAATTCTCGATCGTGAGGGCGATCGCTACGCTAGCGCTCGCTGGGGTATTGAGCTTTGGGGGAGCCGTGGCCGCCAAGGCTGCAAGCGAGGTCAAAGTGATCGTCAACAACACGGTGATCACCTCCGGCGATATTGCCAAGCGTGTCGCCTTCCTCCGCCTCCAGCGGCAGGGCGGCGGAGCCGCCGAAGCAAAAAAACAATTGGTCGACGAAGTGCTGAAGCGTGCCGAGATCGCCCGCGTGCAGCAATCGGTCAGTACCCAGGAGGTCGACGCGGCCTTTGCACGTTTTGCCGCCGGCAATAAGCTCTCGCCGGAGCAGCTCGGAAAGATTCTCGATCAGGCCGGTGTCGGGGTCGAGCACTTCAAGCAGTATATTGCGGTTCAGATGAGCTGGCCGCGCTTGGTCAATTTCCGCTATGGTGGCGCCAACCGCCTTGCAGGCGGCGACCTGGTCAAGCGCATGATGGAAGGCGGCGGCGATAAGCCGGTCACGACGGAGTACTTCCTCCAGCAGGTAATCTTCGTCATCCCGGCATCGAAACGCGGCGCGATAACCGGTAAGCGCCAGGCCGAGGCTGATGCTTCCCGCTCGAAATTCCCGGGCTGCGAAACCTCCAAGGTCTTTGCCGCGAACTACCGCGACGTCTCGATTCGCAGTCTCGGCCGCGTGCTTGCGCAGCAATTGCCAGAAGAGTGGAAACCGCTCATACAAAAGGCGGGAGACGGCATGACGACCGGCACGCGCGTCACCGAAAGGGGTGTCGAATATCTGGCAATCTGCAAGAAACGCCAGGTCAATGACGATACCGCCGCTGAAATCGTCTTCCGCGCCGAGGACATCGGCAAACAGAAGAAGGGCGGCGAAGATCCGAACAGCGAGCAATATCTCGAGGAACTGCGCTCGAAGGCGCAGATCGTCAACAAGTAGCGGGCCACCATGAACGAGACGCGCGGCAGGCCGATTGCCCTCACAATGGGCGATCCGGCCGGCATTGGCCCCGACACGACGCTTGCGGTCTGGGCGAAACGGCTGACGCAAGACGTGCCGCTCTTCCTGTTCATCGGAGACCCGGCCGTGCTTTCCGCACGCGCCAAGGCGCTGGGGCTTCCCTTACGAATTAGTGAAACCGACTGCGGGGGCGCGGCAGCCGCTTTCACCGAAAACCTGCCGGTATTGCCGGTCCGTTGCCCCGCACCCGTCGTCGCTGGAGAGCCGGATGCTGCAAATGCAGCGGCCGTCACCGATGCGATCGACATCGCCGTCCGGCTCGCCATGAACGGTGAGGCCTCGGCAGTCACCACCAGTCCGATTGCAAAGGCCGTGCTCTATGAAGCCGGCTTCCGATTTCCCGGTCATACGGAGTACCTCGCCGACCTGGCTCAGAAGGCGACCGGGTCCCCCGCCCTGCCGGTGATGATGCTCGCAGGGCCGAAGCTGCGGGCCGTTCCGGTGACCATCCACATTCCGCTCAAGGATGTTCCCGCGTTGCTGACGCCGGATCTGATCTACCGGACCTGCGTCGTCACGGCTGCGGATCTGAAAAGTCGCTTCGGCTTGGCCGCGCCGCGGCTCGCGATTGCCGGGCTCAATCCGCATGCCGGGGAAGGCGGGGCGCTCGGCGTGGAGGACGATGCAGTCATCCGCCCGGTCATCGACCGCCTGCGCAGCGAGGGATTGAATGTCTCCGGCCCGCTTCCGGCCGACACCATGTTTCACGACCGTGCCAGGGAGACCTACGACGTCGCGATCTGCATGTACCACGATCAGGCGCTGATCCCGGCAAAGGCGCTCGGATTCGACGATAGCGTCAACGTCACCCTGGGCCTTCCCTTCATCCGCACATCACCAGATCACGGCACCGCTTTCGGCATAGCCGGAAAAGGGATTGCACGAGAGGACAGCCTGCTTGCCGCTTTGCGCCTGGCTTGCGAACTCGCCGCCAACACGGCAGGAGCGGATCGCTGATGGCGGCGCTCGACGGTCTGCCGCCGCTTCGCGATGTCATTCAACGCCACGCACTCGACGCGAAGAAGGCGCTCGGGCAAAACTTCCTGCTAGACCTAAATTTGACCCAGAAGATCGCCCGCACTGCCGGGCCGCTTGAGGGTGTGACGGTGATCGAGGTAGGGCCTGGTCCTGGCGGACTGACGCGCGCAATCCTTGCGCTCGGTGCGAAGAAGGTAGTCGCCGTTGAGCGGGACGCTCGCTGTTTGCCGGCACTTGCCGAGATCGGCGCCCATTATCCGGACCGGCTCGAGGTCATTGAGGCCGACGCGCTCAAGGTTGATTTCGAGCAGCTTGCGGGAGGCCCCGTGCGCATCATCGCCAACCTGCCTTACAACGTCGGCACCCAGCTTCTCGTCAATTGGCTCCTGCCCAAGCACTGGCCGCCTTTCTGGCAGTCGATGACGCTGATGTTCCAGCGGGAAGTGGGTTTGCGCATCGTCGCCGGCGCCGATGACGACCATTACGGTAGGCTCGGCGTACTCTGCGGCTGGCGGACGAAGGCGCGGCTCGCCTTCGACGTTCCGCCGCAGGCCTTCACGCCACCGCCGAAGGTAACGTCTACCGTCGTCCATATGGAGCCGATTGAAAACCCGATACCTTGCCCGGTGTCGGCGCTCGAAAAAGTGACACAGGCGGCTTTCGGCCAGCGTCGCAAGATGCTGCGGCAGAGCCTGAAGCCGCTCGGCGGCGAAGCGCTTCTCGCCAAAGCGAATATCGACCCGCAACGCCGTGCGGAGACGCTGACGGTCGAGGAGTTCTGCCGGCTGGCGAATTGCCTATAGCAGAACCGCCCTACCAGACATCTCGAATGGTCGGCAGGCCAGAGGCGTCAGAGCGGATTTTCCGTCAACAGCCCATTGACGAACTCGAACAGGCCGGGGCGCCGGTCACGGCGAAGCCGCTCTGCTTCGATGATGGAGCGGACGGCGGAGAAGGCGCGGTCGAGATCGTCATTGACGACGATATAGTCATATTCGCGCCAGTGCTCGATCTCGGCGCGGGAGTTGGCGAGGCGGGTTGCGATGACTTCCTCGGTGTCTTCGGCGCGGCGGTGCAGCCGCGACTGAAGTTCTGCCATGGTCGGCGGCAGGATGAAGATCGAGACAACGTCTCCCGCCATCTTCTCCTGCAATTGCTGGGCGCCCTGCCAATCGATGTCGAAGAGCATGTCGCGGCCCTCGGCCATTGCCGTCTCCACGGCATCACGCGGGGTGCCGTAGAAGTTGCCATGCACCTCGGCCCATTCGAGCAGCGAGTCCGTTGCCTTCAGGGCCTCGAACTCCCGGACCGTCTTGAAGAAGTAGTGCCGGCCTTCGATCTCGCTCGGCCGCCGCGCCCGTGTGGTGACGCTGACGGAGATGCTCAGTTCCGGATCAGCCTCGAGGAGGTTGCGTGCGATCGTCGATTTTCCGGCGCCCGATGGCGATGAAATCACGAGCATCAACCCGCGACGGGCAATGTTGATGGGCGAGGCCGCCGGTTTCATGTCTTACTCCAAGTTCTGAACCTGTTCGCGGAACTGGTCGATCACGACCTTCAACTCGATGCCCGCGGCCGAAACGGTGGCGGCATTCGCCTTCGAGCAGATCGTATTCGATTCCCGGTTAAATTCCTGTGCAAGGAAATCGAGCTTGCGTCCGATCGGTCCGCCCTTCGTCAGAAGGTCACGCGCGGCGGCGATATGCGCGCCGAGGCGATCGATTTCCTCCTTGAGGTCGGCCTTCGTGGCAAGCAGGGCGACCTCTGAATGCAATCTCTCGCGGTCGATGGAAGAGGCATTCTCCATCACCAGCGCAATCTGTTGCGCCAGCCTTTCGGCAATCGCCTGATGGCTGCGCGACGGATCCTTGTCGATAGACGCCTTCAGCCGTTCAATCTGGTCCACATGCGCAAACAGGATCCGCCCCAGCGCGCTCCCCTCCTCCTCCCGCATCGCCTTGAGTTCGAAAAGCGCCTGTTCCAGGCCGGCAAGGATATCGGCGTCGCGGGCCTCGCGTTCGGTTTCACTTTCCTCCGATTCGCGAAAATCGACGATGCCTCGGATCGAAAGAAGCGTGTCGAACCGAAGCGGCGCTGGATCGACGATATCGACGATTTTCTCACGAAGCTTCATGACTGCTGCCAGCGCCTCGTGATTGATAACGGCCTCGACTGCGGTCTCGCCGCTTGCCAGTGAAAGGGAGACCTGCAGGTTTCCGCGCGCGAAATATTGCGCGGCCAGGCGCCGGCAGTCCGGCTCGAAACGCTCCAGGCCCTGGGGTAGACGGAGCCGCAGGTCTAGGCCCTTGCCATTAACCGAGCGAAGCTCCCAGGCCCAGCGATAACGCCCGATGCTCCCCTCTCTCCTGGCAAAGCCGGTCATCGATTGGAGCGGCATTATTTCCTCCATCCGCTACTGCATTGTTCCTGAAGCCGAATGCGATTTTGGAAAGCAGACATGCAAGGATTCATCGGTGAACCTTGCGCGCAAGACGCGCGTCGCTGCAACAGAAATAGGTCGGCGGCGCGATTTCCCGCAAGGAATATCCGCGCCAACCGGCGTTCGTCCACAACAGAGCCTGTCCTTACTGCGCCTCGACCGTCGGCGTGGCTTCCGCAGCCGCTTTTGCTGCCTCGGCCGCCTTCTCGGCTTCCAATTTCCGCCACCGCCGAACATTGGCATTGTGTTCGTCGAGCGTTTCCGCGAAGACATGCCCGCCGCTACCGTCGGCGACAAAATAAAGCTCCGGGGTGCGCGAGGGATTGGCGACCGCCTCTAGCGCCGCCCTGCCGGGGTTGGCGATCGGCGTCGGCGGCAAGCCCTTGATGATGTAGGTGTTGTAGGGCGTGTCCTTGTCGAGGTCCGCTTTCAGGATCGCCCGATCGGCGGGTTTCCCCTCGCCGCCGAAGATGCCGTAGATGATCGTCGGATCCGACTGCAGCCGCATGCCCTTCTCCAGCCGGTTGATGAAGACCGAAGCGACTCGCGGCCGCTCGTCCGCACGTCCCGTCTCCTTCTCGACGATCGAAGCGAGCGTCACGAATTCCTCGATCGTCGAGATCGGCAGGTCGGGATCGCGTTTATCCCAGATCTGCTCGACGAGCGCCTTCTGCGCCGCGATCATCTGCTGGACGATCTCGGAGCGCTGGGTTCCGCGGGTGAATTTGTAGGTGTCAGGCTTGAGCGACCCCTCCGACGGCAGCTCCGGCGGCAGATCGCCGACAAGGACCGGGTCGTCGGCAAGCTTGCGGAACATCTGCTTCACGGTCAGTCCTTCCGGCAGCGACACGGCATAAAGGATCGACTTGCCGGATTTCAGGAGCTGCATAATCTCCTGCATCGAAGCATGAGCCTTGATCTCGTACTCGCCGGCCTTCAGCGTCTCATTGTCGAGATAGGCCTCGGAGACGAAGCGGAAGACGCGTGCGTCGGTGATAATGTCGTTGCGCTCCAGACCATTGGCGATCTCCGTAATGCCGGCACCGCTTCTAACGATGAAATTCTTGTTCGCCTCGAGCGGTCCGGGTTTTTCATATTCGCTCATCGCGTAATAGACGGCGCCGGCAGCCGCGAGCGCTACGAAGACGACGATCGACATCATGAAGTTCAGGAAGATGACGACCTGGCTGCGTGCCTTGCGAGAACGCTTAGGCGGCTGGGGGACCTTTTCAGGACGCAACGCCTCGTTTGCCGATTTCGGAATGATCGGCCCGTTGCTCCCGGTCTCATTGCGGCCGAATTGTACCGCGCTGTTTTCGCTTGAGTCGCTCACGATGATCCCGAATCCGAAATTCGCTACTTCGATCGAGCCGCCGCCGGCGCGAATTTCGGCTTTAGGCCGGCGGCTAGCATGTATATGCCAGGGCGATGGATACGCTACAATTGCCAGCTGTGCCTTGCGCGAACATAGCGACCAGCTCGCGATGATCCGATCCGCTCCGAACCGAAGTCATCAACATGGCCGGTCCTCAACTGTGGGACGCGGCACGCCGTCCGCACTCCTCCTTGTCCGGCACCGGGCCAGAAAACCGTTTTGCGACAGCTTTTAGCGAGCATTGCGGCAAAAAGCGGGATCACAACACGACAAGATCAGCAAAGGCAGGGTGCCTCACGCTGAAGCCCGCCAGCTGAGGGTTGCGACGTTGGACACAGAGCTCAATCGCCCCTGTATCGGCGCAGGACCAGCGATGCATTGGTGCCGCCGAAGCCGAAGGAATTCGATAGGGCCACATCGATCTCGCGCTCACGGGCGACGTGCGGCACCAAGTCGATTCTCGTTTCTACCGACGGGTTGTCGAGATTGAGTGTCGGTGGAGCGATATTGTCGCGAATCGCCAGAGTCGAGAAGATCGCCTCGACCGCGCCTGCGGCCCCGAGCAGGTGCCCGATCGCCGACTTTGTCGAAGACATGGAGATCCTCGAAGCGCTGTCGCCGACCAGCCGCTCCACGGCTCCGAGCTCGATCGTGTCGGCCATGGTGGATGTTCCGTGGGCATTGATGTAGTCGACGTCGGCGGCAGTCAGACCCGCACGCTTCAGCGCCATCTGCATGCAACGATAGGCGCCATCGCCATCCTCCGAAGGGGCGGTGATGTGGAAGGCGTCGCCGGAGAGGCCGTATCCGACCACCTCGGCATAGATCTTGGCACCGCGCGCCTTGGCATGCTCCAGCTCTTCCAGAATGACGATGCCCGCACCTTCTCCCATGACGAATCCGTCGCGATCGGCATCATAGGGTCGCGATGCCTTTTGCGGATTGTCGTTGTGCTGCGTCGAAAGCGCCTTGCAGGCGGCAAAGCCCGCGAGCGAAATGCGGCAGATGGGCGATTCGGTGCCGCCTGCCACCATCACATCGGCATCGCCCAGCGCGATCAGCCGGCTTGCGTCCCCGATCGCATGCGCACCGGTGGAGCAGGCGGTAACCACCGAATGGTTGGGCCCGCGCAGCTTGTGACGGATGGACACCTGGCCCGAAGCGAGATTGATCAGGCGGCCGGGAATGAAGAAAGGTGACAGCCGGCGCGGCCCCTTGTCGCGGAGGGTGTATCCACCGTCGACGATGCCTTCGAGGCCGCCGATGCCCGAGCCGATCAGCACGCCGGTCGCGATCTGATCCTCGTCGGTTTCCGGCTTCCAGCCGGAATCCGCCAGCGCCATATCGGCGGCGGCCATCGCATAGACGATAAAGGGATCGACCTTGCGCTGCTCCTTCGGCTCCATCCAGTCATCCGCGTTGAAGGTGCCGTCGGAGCCGTCGCCGAATGGAATGCGGCAAGCGATCTTGGCCGGTAGGTCCTCGACCTCGAATTCGGTAACTTTGCGCGCCGCATTGCCGCCGGCGAGAAGACGCGACCAGCTAACCTCGGTTCCGCAACCCAAAGGCGATACCATGCCGGTACCGGTGATAACGACGCGTCTCATTCCCGTGATCCACCCTGACTTCATTCCAGAGCCGGACCGGACCGCGTGCCACGACCCCGATCCGCGCATCCACTGCAAAACACTTGACGACGATCAGGGGAAAAGGCGGGAACGCTTTGCTGATCGCAACCCGCATCAGACGCGGGCCAGCCCCACTTCCCCAGGGCTAAACGGGCCGCGGATCGCGGCCCGTCGGAGGCCTTGAACCGTATCAGGCCTGAGCCTTCTCGATGAACTTGACGGCGTCGCCGACAGTCAGGATCGAATCCGCCGCGTCGTCCGGGATCTCGACGCCGAATTCCTCCTCGAATGCCATGACCAGTTCGACGGTGTCGAGCGAGTCCGCGCCAAGGTCATCGATAAAGCTTGCGCCTTCGCTGACTTTTTCGGCGTCGACGCCAAGATGATCAATAACAATTTTCTTCACGCGTTCTGCGATATCGCTCATGTCGGAGTTCCTCGACCTTCGTTTTCTCTGCGGCGCCAGCGGGCGCCGGTACTCAATCACGCCTGATAGACCAAGTTGGCCCACCGGGCAATCCATTCAACCGACACCGCGGAAACCCGTGGCAGCAGGGCTCTCGGAGAACCTGAGCGGACCGGTCGACTGCGTACAGTCATGGCCCGATTAACACGGTTTAAGTCTGCCGCAAAGCCGGAAAATGCCTGACATTCGCATGCTCAACATTGAATTTCAGGCGTTTGGACCGCGTCTTCCCGGCCGGTCGCACGTCGCGAAAAGCGACCGCCGAGCATCGGTTCAGATCATCGCCATGCCGCCATTGACATGGATCGTCTGGCCGGTGACGTATGCCGCTTCGTTGGAGGCGAGATAGACGACGGCGGAGGCCACTTCCGCGCCGCTTCCCATCCGCCGCATCGGGATTGCGGCCATGATGCCTTCCTTCTGCTTTTCGTTCAGCTTGCCGGTCATGGCGCTCTCGATGAAACCCGGGGCAACGCAGTTGACGGTGACGTTGCGAGTGGCGATTTCCTGCGCGAGCGACTTGGAAAAGCCGATCATGCCCGCCTTCGAGGCACAGTAATTGGCCTGCCCCGGATTGCCGGTAACGCCGACGACAGAGGTGATGTTGACGATCCGGCCGAAGCGGCGACGCATCATCGGGTGGGTGAGTTCACGAGTCAGGCGGAACACGGCCGTCAGGTTGACCTCCAGCACACCGTCCCAGTCCTCGTCGCTCATGCGGACGAACAGGCCGTCCTTGGTGATGCCGGCATTGTTGACGAGGATGTCGACACCGCCGAGTTCGGCCTCCGCCTTCTCGCCGAGCGCCTTTACTTCTGCGCGGTCGGAAAGGTTCGCCGGGAAGATCTGCACCCGCTCGCCGAGCGTATTGGCAAGCGCTTCCAGTTTTTCGACGCGCGTGCCGTGAAGGCCGACGGTGGCGCCCTGCGCATGCAGGAGGCGGGCGATTTCCTCGCCGATGCCGCCCGATGCGCCGGTTACGAGGGCCTTGCGGCCGGAAAGATCGAACATGGGTTTCTCCCTTGTGATTGCGGCGCTCAGGCCAGAAGGGCGGCAACCGCCGCGTCTATGTCGGCGGGCGTATTGACCGCAATGCCGTTGACACTCTTGTCGATGCGACGCGCAAGCCCTGTCAACACCTTGCCCGAGCCAATCTCGTACAGAGTGGCGATATCGTTGGCGGTGAACCATTGGACCGTTTCCCGCCAGCGCACTTGGCCTGTCACCTGCTCCACGAGGAGGCGTGCGATCTCGCCGGCATCGCTGACCGGGGCGGCCAGCACGTTAGCAACGACCGGGACCACCGGATCATGCTTCTCAACCGTGGAGAGCGCCTCGCGCATCGCTTCGGCGGCCGGCGCCATCAGCGCGGAATGGAAGGGCGCCGACACCGGCAGCATCAATGCGCGCTTGGCTCCCTTCTCAGAAGCAAGCCCAGCCGCCTTCTCGACCGCAGGCTTTTCGCCGGAGATCACCAATTGGCCGCCGCCATTGTCGTTGGCGATCTGGCAAGCGCCGAGCGCCGATGCTTCGCGACAGACCGCTTCGACATCGCCGTGCTCCAGGCCGATGATAGCGGCCATCGCGCCCTTTCCGACCGGGACGGCCGCCTGCATCGCATTGCCTCGAGTGCGCAGGAGCCGCGCGGTGTCGGCGAGCGAAAAGGTTCCTGCGGCGCAAAGGGCAGAGTATTCGCCGAGCGAATGGCCGGCAACGAACGAAACCTTGCTTTTCAGATCGACGCCTTTGGCTTCGAGAACCCGGATCACCGCGATCGAGACCGCCATCAGCGCGGGCTGCGCATTCGCCGTCAGCGTCAGCGTCTCTTCCGGGCCGTTCCAGATGATGTCGGAAAGCTTTTCGCCAAGCGCCTCGTCCACCTCGGCAAAAACAGCTGCCGCCTCCGGAAAAGCTTCCGCCAGATCCTTGCCCATGCCGACAGCCTGGCTGCCCTGACCGGGGAACGTGAATGCAATGCTCATCAGGAGTGCCTCTTCCCTTGATCGCAACAGCTCGGCGCGATCCGACCCGACGCGATCGTTTCCCGTGTTCGAGCAGGACACCGGCAGTACGATACCTCGCCTACATGTCCCGTCGCTGTTTTTCCTCTCCATTCACATTCCTGAACGGCGAGTCAAGCGCAGAGGCCCAGTTCGCCGGTCGCGCCGGGGCTTTTGCCCTTGATCTTCATCAACCAGCGCTTAAGTTCTGCCCGTCATTACAGCCGCGCCCAGCACTTTCCTTCGGGGCTGCGGCCATCACCCATTTCAAGGGCGGCGCGCCTCTCCCCTCCCCAGCGGCGCGAATCCGCCACCACGAGGAAGTCAACATGCGCTACAACACGCTCGGCCGCACCGGCATCAAGGTTTCCGAAATCTGCCTCGGCACAATGACCTGGGGCTCCCAGAACACCGAGGCCGAGGCCCACGGCCAGCTCGACTACGCCTTCGAGCTCGGCGTTAATTTCATCGATACCGCCGAGCTTTATCCCACCACGCCGCTTTCGGCCGAGACCTACGGTAATACCGAGCGCATCATTGGCGAGTGGCTCGCGAAGCGCCGCCGGCGTGACGATGTGGTGCTCGCGACCAAGGTCGCCGGCTCCGGCCGTCCTTATATCCGCAACGGCGGACCGATCACGCCGGAAGGAATCGACGAAGCCATCGATGCCAGCCTCAAGCGGCTGAGAACGGATTATGTCGATCTCTACCAGGTTCATTGGCCGAACCGTGGACACTATCACTTTCGCAATGCCTGGTCCTATGACCCTTCGAAGCAGGACAAGGCGCATGTCAGGGCCGATCTGAAAGCCATTCTCGACAAGCTCGGCGACCTCGTGAAAGCGGGCAAAGTGCGCGCCGTTGGGCTTTCCAACGACACGGCATGGGGCACGATGAAGATGCTCGATCTCGCGGAAAAGCACGGCCTGCCGCGAGTCGCCACCATCCAGAACGAATATAACTTGCTTTATCGAACCTTCGATCTCGACCTTGCCGAACTGTCCCACCACGAGGACGTCGGGCTGCTTGCCTATTCAGCCTTGGCCGCCGGCCTTCTTACCGGCAAATATCTGGACGGGGCGAAGCCGGCTGGATCGCGTCTGTCGATCAATGGCGATCTTGGCGGCCGCTTCACGCCGCATCAGGAGCAGGCCGTCTCGGCCTATGTGGCGCTCGCGCGCGAGCACGGCGTCGACCCGTCACAGATGGCGCTCGCCTTTTGCCTGACGCGGCCCTTCATGACCTCGGTCATCATCGGCGCGACTTCGATCCCCCAGTTGAAGATCGATATCGGCGCCGCCGCCGTCACGCTTCCGCAGGACGTAATGAACGGCATCCGCCGGCTGCACCGGCTCTATCCGGCACCGATCTAAGCTGTCGGAAGACAGCCGTCACGCCGCCATCTGCCGGCAGCTTTCGGCGCAGCGCCGGCAGGCTTCGACGCAATCGGCCATATCGCCGATGCGTTCGCAGTCGGCCGCGCATTCTGCGCAGATCTCGGCACATTCGCCGCAAATGTGCCTGTGATGCGGAGTTCCGATCAACATAAAGTGCGCGGCGGTCCGGCAGATTTCGGCGCAGGCCATCATCAGGCGGAAATGCGGCGGCTCGGTGTGCTGGCCGCCCGCCTCCAGGCAATGGCCCATCGCCATCGAAAGGCAGGCTTCGTAGCAGTCGAGGCAATCATCTATGCACTCCTGCATCTTGGGATCGATGTGGGGCATCTTCATCTCCTGCTGCTTTTTGTTGGGGGCTGGGCCTGAACAAGGAAATTGCGCGTTTGTTCCGAGACCGCAGCGGCCGCCGCAAAGGCCGCCTGCAAAGATCTTCCGATCGCGCCTTGCATTTCCGCGGAAATTCCGTATAAGCGCGCTGTTCGAAACGCCCGGTCTTCTGGCTGGTGGCTGAACGGAGGGCCGGCTTCCGCCTCGGAGGCCGCCAGGAACGACAAGATGTTCCGGCCTCCCGTGTCTCCGCTCTCGACCGTCTCGATACAACACTTTCTTGCCGGCTCATCCGAGCCAATAAGAACAGTCGTTGAGGCTTAGCCGCCGAGGCCCGGGCTGATTAACGCAAGAAAGGCAAGCCAGAATGGCTCTTTATGAACACGTATTCCTGGCTCGCCAGGACATCACGCCGCAGCAGGTCGATGCCCTGGTCGAGCAGTACAAGGGCGTCATCGAAGCGAACGGCGGCAAGGTCGGCCGGGTCGAGAACTGGGGCCTGAAGTCCCTCACCTACCGCATCAAGAAGAACCGCAAGGCTCATTACGTGCTCATGGACATCGATGCTCCGGCACCGGCCGTCCACGAGGTCGAGCGGCAGATGCGCATCAACGAAGACATCCTGCGCTATATGACGATTGCCGTCGAAAAGCACGAGGAAGGCCCGTCCGCGATGATGCAGAAGCGCGACCGCGACGATCGTCCGCGCGGCGAAGGCCGTGGCCCGCGTGAAGGCGGTTTCGACCGTGGTCCGCGTCCGGACCGTGGCGACCGCGAAGACCGCCCGCGTCGCCCGCGTGAAGACCGCGCGTAATTCAGAAGCTTTAGGAGATTAATACAATGGCTGAAGTTTCTTCCGCTCCGGTCCGCCGTCCGTTCCACCGTCGCCGCAAGACCTGCCCCTTCTCGGGCGCAAACGCTCCGCGGATCGACTACAAGGACGTTCGCCTCCTGCAGCGCTACATTTCCGAGCGCGGCAAGATCGTTCCGTCCCGCATCACGGCCGTTTCCCAGAAGAAGCAGCGCGAACTCGCCCAGGCGATCAAGCGCGCCCGCTTCCTTGGCCTCCTGCCCTACGTCGTATCGTAAGGGCATGACTCTCCGTTGATCACCTGACTCAACGGAGATCCATTAAACGTCGAGGCGCTTTCCAAGCGAGCGCCTCGAACACTCCCTTCCGCGGTGGGCGCGGATCGGAACCGGCGGTAACGCCAAAATCCCATGCTGGGGCAGAACCGAACGGCGGCCCCTAACTGCGTTGAAGCAGGACAGCGAACGTGCAGAATTTGAACAGGACATCGCTGCTCGTCGGCATACTTGCCGGCATAACCGCCGCCCTTCTCTCGATGGGCGCGAATACGCAGTCGTCACTTGCCATCATTCTTTACGCCGCTTCCGCACTGCCGATCGTGATTGCCGGGCTCGGCTGGGGCAACGCCGCCGCGATTGCCGGCATCGTCACTGCCGGCGCAACGGCGGCAGTCCTGGCGTCGCCCTATTTCGCGCTGTTGATCCTGGTGGTCACTCTCATTCCGGCCGGCTGGCTCAGCCATCTTGCCAATCTTGCGCGTCCCGCCTCCGAGATCGGCGGCCCGGAGGACGCGCTCGCCTGGTATCCGCTGTCCGACATCCTCAGCCACCTCGCCGGACTCGTGACCATCGGCATGATCCTCGTCGGCTATATCGTCGGATATGATTCGAGCGTCTCCGATCTCATGGTCGACATGGTGATCGAGGCTGTGAAGGCGCAGGAACCGCTCTACAACCCGGATGCGGCCGCCATCGCCCAATTGAAAGCAATGTTCACCCTTGCCCTGCCGCTCGTGCAGGGGGCGATCTGGGTGATGATGCTGTTTTCGGCCTATTACCTCGCCACCCGCATCGTGCAGATGTCCGGGCGGTCCGTGCGGCCTCGCGAGGATATCCCCGCGTCGCTCAGGATGCACCGCAACGCCATCTTCATCTTTCTCGCCGGCCTCCTCCTCGCCTTTATCGGCGGCGCTCCGGCCGCGATCGGCTCCCTCGTTTGCGGCACATTCGGCGCCGGCTTCCTGCTTGCGGGCTTTGCCTCCTTCCACTATCGCACGCGCGGCAGGGCCTGGCGGCTGCCGGTCCTGTGGATGGCCTATCTGTCGGTATTCGTCTTCACGATACCCGCCGTCTTCTTCCTCCTCTTCGGACTGACCGATACGCGACGCACGATTGCGGTCACGCCGGCGGGGAAAAGCTAAACAACGTAAAATCGCCAAACTGAAAGGATCGAAAAAATGGAAGTCATTCTCCTCGAACGCATCGCCAAGCTCGGCCAGATGGGTGAAACCGTGAAGGTTCGCGACGGCTTTGCACGCAACTACCTCCTGCCGCTCGGAAAAGCGCTGCGCGCCAACGCCGCAAACAAGGCCCGTTTCGAAACCGAGCGCGCAACGCTCGAAGCCCGCAACCTCGAGCGCAAGTCGGAAGCCCAGAAGATCGCCGAGAAGCTCGACGGCAAGTCCTTCATCATCGTCCGGTCCGCCGGCGAAACCGGCCAGCTCTACGGCTCGGTTGCCGCTCGCGACATCGTCGAGGCGCTGACTGCCGAAGGCTTCAACATCAACCGCAACCAGGTGAACCTCAACCAGCCGATCAAGTCCATCGGCGTCCATAAGGTTACCCTGCACCTGCACGCGGAAGTCGACGTTGTCGTCCAAGTCAATGTCGCCCGTTCGGCCGAAGAAGCCGAGCGTCAGGCCAAGGGCGAAAGCCTGACCTCCGCCGAGGCGATCTATGGCGTCGACGAAGACGCGCTGAAGCCGGAGGACTTCTTTAATCCGGAAGCGGAGTTCGAAGGCGAAGAAGAATAAGCGTCAGCGAGAGAGCTGATTAAAGGTGAGACCCGGATCGCTCGCGATCCGGGTTTTTCTTTGCGGCATATCGGCTCGAAGCGCACGCTTTGCGAGCGACGCCGAAGCGCGAATCAGGTAGTTTCTCCGGGCTTCTTCGCGTCAATGCCCTTGCCTTGCGACAGGCCCGTTTCGCGCCTTCAGGCCGCCCCTGTGGATGGATGTGGACAACGGGAAAAGGCCACGGCCGCGGTTGCAAGCCGGGACACTGTTGCACGGCTACACTAGACGCCAACGGCGGCAAACAGCAAACCGGATACTCGAAGGACCTCAAGCGGAACGGAAAGACCATGAACGACGCAGCGCGAAAGCTTGCCTCCCTGACCAAGGAACAGGTGGACCAGCACTATCGCGAAGCGCCGAACAACCTGGAAGCCGAACAGGCGCTGCTCGGGGCAATCCTGGTCAATAATGACGCATTCTACCGGGTGTCGGACTTCCTCAAACCCGTGCATCTCCACGAGCCGCTGCACCGCAAGATCTTCGAGGTTGCCGGTGAAATCATCCGCATGGGCAAGACCGCCAACCCGGTGACGGTAAAGACCTTTCTCAAGGCAGACGAGCGGGTCGGCGACCTGACGGTCGCACAATATCTCGCGCGTCTTGCGGCCGAAGCCGTCTCGATCATCAATGCCGAGGACTACGGCCGAGCGATCTATGACCTCGCGCTCCGGCGTTCGCTGATCACCATTGGCGAGGACATGGTCAACATCGCCTACGACGCGCCGCTCGACATGCCCCCGCAGAGCCAGATCGAGGATGCGGAACGGCGGCTCTTCGAACTCGCCGAGACCGGGCGTTACGACGGCGGTTTCCAATCTTTCAATGATGCCGTGGCGCTCGCGATCGACATGGCGGGACAGGCTTTTGAGCGCGACGGACACCTTTCCGGCATCTCCACCGGCATCCATTCGCTCGATTCCAAGATGGGCGGCCTGCAGCGCTCGGACCTGATCATCCTCGCCGGCCGTCCGGGCATGGGCAAGACCTCGCTGGCGACCAATATCGCCTTCAACATCGCCGCGGCCTACGAGCCTGAGGTGCAGCCGGACGGCTCCTTCAAGGCGAAGAATGGCGGCGTCGTCGGCTTCTACTCGCTTGAAATGTCGTCGGAACAGCTTGCCACCCGTATCATCTCCGAACAGACGGAAGTCTCCTCGTCGAAGATCCGCCGCGGCGACATCTCGGAGGCGGATTTCGAGAAGCTCGTCGCCTGCTCGCAGATGATGCAGAAGGTACCGCTCTATATCGACCAGACCGGCGGCATCTCCATTGCGCAGTTGGCGGCGCGCGCCCGCCGGTTGAAGCGGCAGCGAGGCCTCGATGTGCTCGTCGTCGACTACGTGCAGCTCATGACCGGCTCGAAGAAATCGGGCGAAAACCGCGTACAAGAAATTACCGAAATCACCACGGGCCTCAAGGCGCTCGGCAAGGAACTCAACGTGCCGATCATTGCGCTGTCGCAGCTCTCGCGTGCCGTCGAAAGCCGCGAAGACAAGCGCCCGCAGCTCTCGGACCTGCGCGAATCGGGCTCGATCGAACAGGACGCCGACGTGGTTCTCTTCGTGTTCCGCGAGGAGTATTACGTGAAGAACATGGAACCGCGCGACGAGTTCGACCCGAAATACGAAGAGTGGAAGATGCAGATGGACAAGGTGAAGGGCACGGCCGACGTGATCATTGCCAAGCAGCGTCACGGCCCCACCGGAACGGTGAAGCTCGCCTTCCAGTCCGAATTCACCCGCTTCTCGGATCTGGCCGACCCTTCGTTCACGCAGTACGAGCATTGAGACGACGCCGGGGAGCAGATCGTGTCTGCCCCTCATCCCCCTGCCGGGACCTTCTCCCCGCAAGCGGGGCGAAGGGGGAAAGCGGCAAACTCTCCGCCCCCATTTCACTTCAGTGGGTACTGGGGAACGGAAGCGCGCGCCGCAGGTCCCTTCTCCCCGCCTGCGGGGAGAGGGTCGCGGCAGCGGGATGAGGGGCAGCGCAAATGCCTCAAACCCGGCGGAAGCAGGCTACGCGCCGACCGCCGCCCTGCCGACGGCCACCACAAAAACACCGATTGAAACGGCAGCAAGCAGCGGCAGCCGCGTTGCCGCGATCGCGGTTGCGACGGTGGCGAGCGTTTCGGCCGGACCGGTGACGAGCGCCGTCGGAGCGATGACGGCCATCAGCACGGCGGGCGGAATAGCCTCGAGGGCACGCTTCTGCTGCGGACCGATGGCGACGAAGCGGATGAGAACGAGGCCGGCAACCCGGGTCAGAACCGTGGCAGCGGCCATGGCGACGATAGCAAGAAATGTGTTCTGATCGAGCGTCATGCACAAACCTCCCGGCGACGGCCCGTCAAGAGGGTTGCGACGACACCCGCGGCAGCACCGGCGGCGATGTACCAGGCTCCGGGCAATAGCTGATGTGCTAGCACTGCCGCCAAGGCGCTGGCGGCCAAAACCGCGCCGGTCTCCCGGCCCTTCCAGAAGCCCATCACCAGCACGGTGAAAACCGCCGGAAAGGCGAAATCGAGTCCCACCACGTTCGGGTCGCCGAGGAGAGCGCCGACGATCGAGCCGGCGAGGCTCGCCAGAACCCAGACGCAATAGAAGGGTATAGCAAGCCCCGCATACCAAGCGGGTGTCAACCGCGTCCGTTCGGCACGAAGCTCCGCCATTGCCCAGATTTCGTCGGCGAGCAGCAGCATCGCGGCGTATTTGGCAGGACCCGAGAATGCCGGCATCTTCGTACCGATCGAGGCACTCATCAGCACGTGGCGAATGTTGACGAGCAGGGCCGAAAAGGCAAGTGCGCCCCAGGAGGCCGGATGCTTCCAGATGTCCATGGCAACGAATTGCGACCCGCCGGCAAAGACGAGTGCGCTCATCAAGAGCACTTCCAGGCTGCTCAGTCCCTTGGAAGCGGCGACGGCACCGAAGACGAGGCCGATCGGCATCACGGCGACGGTGAGAGGCGCCATTGCTTTCATACCACCGGCAAATTCCTCGAGTTTTTCCGCCCTTTTCACGTCCACGATCTCCGTCGTTATTTTACGCAGAGCTCATAGAAGGATCTTTATGCAGGGTCTTGAACGAAAGTGATCAGCCGGCGCGAAACGCCCCGGGCGTGACGCCCGTGCGCGCCTTGAAGTGACGGGTGAAATGCGCCTGATCGGCGAAACCGCAATGATAGGCGGTATCGGCCGCCGACCAGCCGCGGCGCAGCAGGGTTCGCGCCTCGCGCACGCGCTTGTCCGTGAGGAAAGCATGCGGGGTTATGTGGAATTCCTTGCGAAACGCGCGGATCAGGTGCGCCCGGCTGATGCCTGCCACCTTGGCAAGTTCGTCGAGGCTGATGTCGCGCGAATAGTTTTCAATGAGGTAGTCCCGGGCGCGATGCACGGCGGAACTCTCGCGGGTTCCGAGGGGAGCTATGATGGCGCTGCCATGCCGCTGGAACAGCGTCGCCAGGAAGCTGAACATCGCTTCATCCGCCTCCAGCGTTCCCGTGTTGCCTTCGAGCGTCTGGTGCGCCCGGCGAAAGGCGACCGCGAGATCCGGGTCCGTCAGCCATTGTCGGGAGAAACAGGGCGTCCCGTGGAATGATCGGCCGGTGACATCTTCCAAGACCTCGATGAAGAGCTCCACCGAGGGGTAGATCATCCGATATCGATAGCCGTCACTTCCGGGATGGCCGTCATGCACTTCATCGGGATTGATGAGATAGAAGTCGCCCGGACCCGTTTGCGAGCGCTCGCCTTTGATGGTGCTGATCTGGCAGCCTGCCTCGATTGCGCCGATGCTGAACGTGTCGTGTGCGTGCGGCGCGAATTCGTGGGTGAAGAAGGTGGCGCTGAGGCATTCCATGCCCCCGAACCGATGATCCCGCCAGAAACGGGCCCGCTCGGCGCCCTCGAGCGGCATGGCCTCGGTCGCTTCTTCCTGGGAAATCGTATGCATCGACCGATCCTAGCGTCGCGGCTATCGCCCGTCTTGTACAAAAGTGCTCGCCCCATTTGGCTGCGCCGTTTGCGGCCTTCGGCGCTTGCATGTATTGCTTCGATATCGCCGAAGGAGAGCCTTGCCCGATGACCAGCCCCGAATTTCTCGCCGCGTCCAACAGGCTCACCATCGACCTTTCCGCCCTTGCCGACAATTGGCGGACCATGAACGAGCTCTCGGGCAAGGCGCGTGCCGCCGCGGTACTGAAGGCCAACGCGTACGGGGTCGGCGTGACCGAGGCCGCGCACACGCTTTACGCCGCCGGCGCGCGCGATTTCTTCGTTGCCAGCGTCGAGGAAGGCGCCGAGCTTCGCCCCTTCATTCCGGACGCACGCATCTACATCCTGGCCGGCATGTGGCCCGGCAATGAGGAGTTGTTCTTCGCCTACGACCTGGTACCGATCGTCAACTCCGAGGAACAGCTTGCGGTTTTCATGGCTGCGCTTTCCGAGCGGGGTGAATATCCTTGCGTGCTGCATGTCGATACCGGCATGAACCGCCTCGGCCTCTCCTTTGAAGAGGCGCTCGCGCTTGCCTCGGATCCGGCGCGGCCGGCAAGTTTCTCGCCCGTGCTGGTGATGAGCCATCTTGCCTGTGGCGATGATCCCATGCATCCGATGAACGTCTATCAGCTTGAACGCTTCCGGGCAGTGACCGCCGCCTTCGAGGACATCCCCGCCAGCTTGGCGAACTCCGGCGGCGTCCTTCTCGGTAATGACTATCACTTCGACCTGACGCGACCCGGCATCGCGGTTTATGGCGGCGAGGCGGTGATCGGCGCCGCCAACCCCATGAAGCCCGTCGTGACCGCGGAAGCGCGCGTACTGCAGGTGCGCACGGTTCCCGCCGGCGGAACGGCGAGCTATGGCGCCTCAGTGCAGTTCACCCGCGACAGCCGCATCGCCACAGTCGCCATCGGCTATGCCGACGGCTATCACCGTTCGCTTTCGGGCGGCGGCGTTATGCTCCGGCAGGCAAGGCCATCGGGCGCTCAAGGCTTCCTGCATGGGAGATTGGTGCCACATGTCGGCCGGGTGACCATGGACTTGAGCCTTTTCGATGTCACCGACCTGCCGGAACAGGCCGTTCGCGCCGGTGACTATATCGAGCTCTTTGGCCGGAACGTCGCGATCGACGACGTTGCGCGCGCCGGTGGCACCATCGGCTACGAGCTGTTGACGAGCCTCGGACGCCGTTATTGCCGAAATTATGTCGGGGGCGTCTGATCGCTGACCGAAATCGATGCTTCAAAGCGGCGATCCGCGTCATTATGTGACTGTCGAGGAGTGATTCTGGCCCAGGTCCAGATTTAGCCCTCCCAACATCCCGAAAGTGAATTCCGAATGGCGAAGGCCCGCACCCAGTTCGTCTGCCAGAATTGCGGCACAGTCCACTCCCGCTGGGCGGGAAAGTGCGACGGCTGCGGCGAGTGGAACACGATTATCGAGGAAGATCCGATGGGCGGCATCGGTGGCGGCCCAACGCGGGCGCCGAAGAAGGGTCGCCCCGTAGCTTTGACGACGCTTTCCGGCGAGATCGAGGATGCGCCGCGCATCGAGACCGGCATATCCGAGCTCGACCGCGTGACCGGCGGCGGCTTCGTGCGCGGCTCGGCGCTGCTTGTCGGCGGCGATCCCGGGATCGGCAAGTCGACCGTACTGATGCAAGCCGCAGCCGCCCTTGCCCGCCGTAAGCACCGCGTGATCTATGTCTCCGGCGAAGAAGCCGTTGCCCAGGTACGGCTGCGCGCCCAACGGCTCGGCGCCGCCGACAGCGACGTGCTGCTTGCCGCCGAAACCAATGTCGAGGACATCCTCGCAACCCTTTCCGAAGGCAAGCGGCCGGACCTCGTCATCATCGATTCGATCCAGACGCTCTGGAGCGATACGGTCGATTCCGCACCGGGCACGGTGACGCAGGTGCGCACTGGCGTGCAGGCGATGATCCGTTTCGCCAAGCAGACCGGAACGGCGGTCGTGCTGGTCGGCCATGTCACCAAGGAGGGGCAGATCGCCGGCCCGCGCGTCGTCGAGCACATGGTCGACGCAGTGCTCTATTTCGAGGGCGATCGCGGCCACCACTACCGCATCTTGCGAACGGTCAAGAACCGCTTCGGGGCGACCGACGAGATCGGCGTTTTCGAGATGTCCGACAAAGGCTTGCGCGAGGTCGCCAATCCGTCGGAGCTCTTTCTCGGCGAACGCAACGAAAAGTCACCGGGCGCGGCGGTCTTCGCCGGAATGGAAGGGACCCGGCCGCTGCTCGTCGAGGTGCAGGCGCTGGTCGCGCCGACGTCGCTCGGAACGCCCCGCCGGGCGGTCGTCGGCTGGGATTCGGCGCGGCTCTCGATGATCCTCGCCGTGCTCGAGGCCCATTGCGGCGTTCGGCTCGGCCAGCACGACGTCTACCTGAACGTCGCCGGCGGCTATCGTATCTCCGAGCCGGCTGCCGATCTCGCTGTCGCTTCCGCACTGGTTTCGTCACTCGCCGGGCTTGCCCTTCCGGCAGATTGCGTCTATTTCGGCGAGGTCAGCTTGTCGGGTGCCGTCCGGCCGGTTGCGCATACCGCTCAACGTCTGAAAGAAGCCGAAAAGCTCGGTTTCTCGCAGGCCGTGCTGCCATCCGCATCGACCGACCTGCCCAGAAGCGGCAGTGGCCGGTTGAGCGAGATGGAAAGCCTGCCGGACCTGGTGGCTCGCATCGCCGGATCGCGGCGGGCCTTGCAGCAAGTCGACGAGGCGGACTGACGCATTGACCGTGTGATCGGCAGTGGATAGGCCTTTCGAGCGCGTGCACCCGCGGCCAATGGCGGATAAGTTGGTATGACCCGATTGCAGACGGGGTCGGAGTAAGGACAACATGCCCATCACAATCCTCGACGGTATCGTTCTCGGCGTCGCACTGTTTTCCGCGATTCTCGCCATGGTCCGCGGTTTCTCGCGCGAGGTCCTTTCGGTCGCGAGCTGGGTAGGCGCGGCCGCCGCCGCCTATTTTCTGTATCCGCATGTTTTGCCCTATGCCAAACAATACACCAGCAGCGACACGGTCGCTCTGATCGGCTCGGCCGCCGTGATCTTCCTGGTGGCACTCATCATCATCTCATTCATCACGATGCGGGTTGCCGATTTCATCATCGACAGCCGCATCGGTGCGCTCGACCGCACGCTCGGCTTCCTTTTCGGGGCCGCGCGCGGCATTCTTCTGGTCGTCGTCGCCATGCTGTTCTTCAACTGGTTGGTTGCGCCGCAGCAGCAGCCGATCTGGGTCACCGAGGCAAAATCGAAGCCGCTGCTCGACAATCTCGGCAACAGGCTGGTGGCGCTGCTGCCTGAAGAGGCGGACGCCACCATTCTCGACCGCCTGCGCGGCAGGGATACGACGGGTGAAGGCGAGAGCGACAATCCGCCCGCGGCCACGGGACAATCGCCTGCCGAGGACGCGCCTGCGACGAACGGCTGATATATGAGGACATTTGCAACAAAGCCCGCTGTGCGGGCTTTGTCTATTTCGAATAACCCTCGCCAGGCTTTTCGGCTAAGATCGCTTGACGACTGGCGGACCGATCACGATATGCGCACGGCACGGAGCAAAGGCAGACTGCGATGACCGATCTCAGATCCAGTGAAGTCCATGACGAACTCGACGGCGATACGCTGCACGAGGAGTGCGGCGTTTTCGGTATTCTCGGGCATCCGGACGCCGCCGCGCTGACTGCGCTCGGCCTGCACGCGCTCCAGCATCGCGGACAGGAAGCGGCCGGAATCGTCACCTTCGACGGAAAGCAGTTCTACACCGAAAAGCGTATGGGCCTCGTCGGAGACCATTATACCGATCCCGCAACGCTGGCGAAGCTGCCCGGCTATATTTCCATCGGGCATACACGCTACTCGACGACCGGCGAAGTGGCGCTGCGCAACGTTCAGCCGCTCTTTGCGGAGCTCGAAGTCGGCGGCATCGCCATCGCCCATAACGGCAACTTCACCAACGGCCTGACGCTCCGCCGCCAGCTGATTGCCGACGGCGCGATCTGTCAGTCGACCTCTGACACCGAAGTCGTCCTTCACCTCATCGCCCGCTCCAAGCAGACTTCCTCCTCCGATCGATTCATTGACGCCATCCGCCAGATGGAAGGCGGTTATTCGATGCTGGCGATGACGCGAACGAAGCTGATCGCCGCGCGCGACCCGATCGGCATCCGGCCCCTCGTCATGGGCGAACTCGATGGCAAGCCGATCTTCTGTTCGGAAACCTGTGCGCTCGACATCATCGGGGCCAAGTACATCCGTGACATCGAAAACGGCGAAGTCGTCATTTGCGAGATCCAGCCGGACGGCTCGATTTCAATCGACGCACGCAAGCCGGAATCGCCGCAGCCCGAGCGGCTCTGCCTGTTCGAATATGTCTATTTCGCCCGTCCCGATTCGGTCGTCGGCGGTCGCAGCGTCTATGTGGCGCGCAAGAACATGGGCAGCAATCTCGCCAAGGAATCGCCTGTCGAGGCGGATGTCGTCGTTCCTGTCCCCGACGGCGGCACACCGGCTGCGCTCGGTTACGCACAGCAGAGCGGCATTCCCTTCGAATACGGCATCATCCGCAACCATTATGTCGGACGGACCTTCATCGAGCCGACGCAACAGATCCGCGCTTTCGGTGTGAAGCTGAAACATTCGGCCAATAAAGCAATGATTGCCGGCAAGCGCGTCGTGCTCGTGGATGACTCGATCGTGCGCGGCACCACCTCGGTCAAGATCGTACAGATGATCCGCGACGCCGGTGCGCGCGAAGTGCATGTGCGCGTCGCCAGTCCCATGATCTTCCATCCCGATTTCTACGGTATCGACACGCCGGACCGAGACAAGCTGCTCGCCAACCAGCATATCGATCTCGCCTCGATGTGCCGCTTCATCGGCGCCGATTCGCTAGAGTTCCTCTCGATCGAGGGTCTCTACCGGGCCGTCGGCGGTCAGCCGCGCGATCCGAAGGCGCCGCAGTTCACCGACCACTACTTTACCGGTGAATATCCGACCCGCCTCCTCGACCAGGAAGGCGCAAGCAACGTGCGCAAGCTCTCGGTCCTCGCCAGCAACGGATAACAAGACATCAATGACGCCCAATCTGAAAGACCGGATCGCCGTCGTCACCGGCGCATCGCGCGGTATCGGCTATTTCACAGCTCTCGAACTTGCCAAGGCCGGAGCGCATGTCATCGCCTGCGCCCGGACGGTCGGGGGGCTCGAAGAACTCGACGACGCGATAAAAGCGGTCGGCGGCTCTGCCACTCTCGTTCCCTTCGATCTTGCCGACATGGCCGCGATCGACAAGCTCGGCGGCGCCATAAACGAGCGCTGGGGCAAGCTCGACATCCTGGTCGCCAATGCCGGCGTGCTCGGGACGATTTCGCCGATCGGCCATGTGGAGGCCAAGGTCTTCGAAAAGGTAATGACGATCAACGTCACCGCCACCTGGCGGCTGATCCGCTCGCTCGAGCCGCTGCTGGTGCGCTCCGATGCCGGCCGGGCTATCATCCTCTCGTCGGGCGCCGCGCACAAGTGCAAGCCCTTCTGGGGCCCCTACTCTGCTTCGAAAGCGGCCGTCGAGGCGCTGGCGCGCACCTGGGCTTACGAAACGCAACGTCTGCCGCTGCGCATTCTCAGCGTCGATCCGGGCCCGACACGCACCGCCATGCGGGCGCAGGCGATGCCCGGCGAGGACCCGGCGACCGTACCTCACCCCTCCGATGTCGCCGCGGCGCTGATGCCCCTCTTCGGCGCAGAGCAGACCGAGACGGGCAAGCTTTTCATCGTTCGGGAAAATAAGATCGTCGATTATCGGTTGCCGGAGTAGGCGCGAGGCCGACATAATTTCTCATTCTGTGCCTGTCACAGGAACCCGGCCACAGCGCGTCGGCTGTGAATAACTCGAAGATTCGACGCCCGCGGCAAGCCCTGGGATTGGAAGATAGTCACCCGCGCCCAAGGACTTGGGCGCGCTGGATTCCTGTGGCAAGCACAGGAACGAGGCGAATTGTCCTCTCCACCTACTCGCTGTCCCCCGGAAGCCCATCGCCCTCCTGAGGCACCTGCCAGTCGCCATATTTTCTCTGCCAGGCGCGCGCACCGAACGGCAGGCTGATCAGATAGGCGAGCGCCGTTACCACCATGGTTTCCCAGGTATAGGTCATCAGCGTCGCGACGTAGAGGACGACGAGCAGGATGGCCGGAAGCACGAGGTCCCGGCGCACGCGACTGTTTTCGGATTTGCCTGACCAGACCGGCAGCCGGCTGACCAGCAGGAAGGCGATCAGCACCGTATAGGCGGCAGCGATCAGCGCGAATATACGGTCCGGAGCCAGGCCGAGCAGGCCGATATAGACAGGCAGCAGCACGAGCATGGCGCCGGCCGGCGCGGGAACGCCGACGAAATATTCCGACTGCCAGGAGGCTTTCACCGGGCGCTCCGCCATGACGTTGAAGCGCGCCAGGCGCAGCCCGGCAGCGATCGCATAGATCAGCGCCGCGATCCAACCGATCGAGCGCGCCTGATCGAGCAGGAACACATAAAGGACAAGCGCCGGTGCGACACCGAAATTGATGATGTCGGCAAGCGAGTCCATCTGCCCGCCGAAGCTCGACGTCGCCTTGAGCAGGCGCGCCACGCGGCCATCGATGCCATCGAGAAACGCGGCCAGCAAAACCATTGCCACTGCGAGCTCGAAACGGTTCTCAAAGGCCAGGCGAATTCCGGAAAGCCCGGCGCAGATCGCCAGCACGGTGATCAGGTTGGGGATCATGAGGCGCAGCGGAATTTCCCTCAGCCGCGGCCCGCGGGCCTTGTCGTTGGAGCCGCTCGCATCTGCTGTCGGCGCCGAAGCGCCTGCTGATTGTTCCTGCCGGAGCTCTTCCATTCGGGACTCCTCCATTACGACTCCTTACCCACGGCGACTGACGACCGGCCCTTTTGCAGAACCGAATTCGGCGAGCACCGTTTCGCCGGCAACGGCGGTCTGGCCGACACTGACACGCGGCGTCGCACCCTCCGGCAGAAAGACATCGAGGCGGGAGCCGAATCGGATGAGGCCAAACCGCTCCCCCGCCTCCAGGGGTGCATTTTCGCTCGTCCAGCAGAGGATGCGCCGCGCAACCAGACCGGCGATCTGGACGACGCCGATTGCGCCATGGCGCGTTTCGATAACTAGCCCGTTGCGTTCGTTATCGTGGCTCGCCTTATCGAGTTCGGCATTCACGAACTTGCCGGCCCGATAGGCGATGCGCCTGATCGTGCCGCTCATCGGAGCGCGGTTCACATGGCAGTCGAAGACGTTCATGAACACGGAAACGCGCAGCATAGGCTCCGAACCGAGCCCCAGTTCCTCCGGCGGCGTCACGTTTGCAATGGCCGACACGCGCCCGTCGGCCGGACTGATGACAAGGTCCTCGTCGATTGGGGTCATGCGATCGGGATCGCGGAAGAAATAGGCGCACCAGGCTGTCAGCAGAAAGCCGATCCACATCAATGGTTCCCATAGGAAGCCAAGCACCAGAGAAACGACGAAGAAGATCGCGATGAAGCGGTAACCTTCCTTGTTCACCGGAACGAGCGTGTTGCGCACCGTGTCGACCAAGCTCATGAAATCTACTCCAAATCTGAATTGAAACGTGAACTAGCGCGAATTCGGGAATCCGGCAACGCCGAAGCCAGTTTGACTGCGGTGCGCCGACGCTCAGCCGTCGTCAGACGGCCGGGACGCCACGGTCGACAATGCCGAGATCATCGCTCTCGCGCACCCGCTTCAATTGCTCCTCCGCCTGCGTCGCTTCGCGCTGGCGGCTCCACATGGAGGCATAGAGGCCGTTGCGCGCGATGAGTTCGCCATGCGTGCCGCGTTCGGCTATGACACCATCCTTCAGCACGATGATCTCGTCGGCATTGATGACGGTCGATAGGCGGTGGGCGATCACCAGCGTGGTGCGATTGCGCGAGACGACATCGAGTGCCGCCTGGATCTCCTGCTCGGTCTTCGTATCGAGCGCGGATGTCGCCTCGTCGAGAATTAAGATCGGCGGCGCCTTGAGGATCGTCCGCGCGATGGCGACACGCTGTTTCTCGCCGCCCGAAAGCTTCAACCCACGCTCGCCGACCATTGCCCGATAACCATCCGGCAGGCCGCGGACGAATCCGGCGATCTGCGCCGCCTCGGCGGCTGCCTCGACCTCGGCGTCGGAAGCCCCCACCCGGCCGTAACGGATATTGTAGGCTATCGTGTCATTGAAGAGCACCGTATCCTGCGGCACCATGCCGATCACCGCGCGCAGGCTCTTCTGGGTCACGTCGCGAACGTCTTGCCCATCTATCAAGATGGAGCCCCCTTGCACGTCATAGAAGCGGTAGAGGAGCCGCGAAAGCGTCGACTTGCCGGCTCCGGAAGGGCCGACGACGGCAACCGTCTTGCCAGCGGGCACTTCGAACGAAATCCCCTTCAGGATTGGCCGGGCCGAATCGTAGGCGAAATGCACGTCGCGGAAGGCGATCGCGCCGCGCTCGATCCTGAGCTCCTTTGCACCCGCGCGGTCAACGACTTCCGGGCGAACATCCAGGAGATCGAACATATGTTCGATGTCGGTCAGCCCCTGCCGGATCTCGCGATAGACGAACCCAATGAAGTTCAACGGGATAGCGAGCTGGATCAGCATCGCATTGATGAAGACGAAGTCGCCGATCGTCTGCTCGCCACGCTGAACCGCAAGCGCCGAGATCGTCATCATGACGGCCGTGCCGGCACCGAAGATCAACGCCTGGCCGAAGTTCAGCCAGCCCAGCGAGGTCCAGACCTGGGTCGCAGCACGTTCGTAGCGCTCCATCGACTTGTCGAAGCGCTGGGCTTCCATCTCTTCGTTGCCGAAGTATTTGACCGTCTCGAAGTTCAAGAGGGAGTCGATCGCCTTGGTATTGGCGTCAGTATCGCTGTCGTTCATCGACCGGCGTATGGTAATCCGCCAATCACTGGCACGCACCGTGAACCAGATATAAAGCCAGACGGTCACAGCCGTGATCAGCAGGTAGCTGAAGCCGTATCCCCACCAGAAAATCACCGCAGTCAGCAGAAACTCGATGAGCGTCGGCACGCTGTTCAGGATGGTGAAGCGGACGATCGTCTCGATGCCCTTGGTGCCGCGTTCGATAATGCGCGATAGCCCGCCCGTGCGCCGCTCCAGGTGAAAGCGCAATGAGAGCTGGTGCATATGGACGAAGGTCCTATAGGCGAGCTGCCGGACGGCGTGCTGGCCGACGCTTGCAAACAGCGCGTCGCGCAATTGATTGAGTCCCGATTGCAGCAGCCGCGCGAGGTTGTAGGCGAGCACAAGCATGACCGCGCCGGTCAGGAATTGCGGCAGAAAGTCGAGCGCGTCCGGCTTGTTGTTGAGGGCATCGGTCGCCCATTTGAAGAAATAGGGCACCAATATCAGAACGATCTTGGCGACCACGAGGATCACCGTCGCCCAGACCACCCGCAGCTTCAGGTCCATGCGCTCCGCCGGCCACATAAAGGGCCAAAGATTGGCGATCGTCTTCAGGGGATTGCTGGTATTCGCCGAAACCGTCTTATTCTGGGTAGAGGATGCCACGTCTCAGTCCGCTTTCAATGCTTGCCATCGCGACCGTTGCATGCCCGCATGATCGCTTCGAGGTGAACAGAGCGCTGAAGGATCTAACTCATTTCCTGCTCCCTCGAACCTCCAATTCGAGGGCACCTGCAGCAATGCTCCGCATGGTCTTGCTTCCATTCTGAGCGAGTCACGGGGAACTCCGGCAGGAATTTGCCTTGCCAGCATTCGCCACTCGACCGCCTCCGTCCTGGCTCAATGAAAAGCGGCGCCTTTGAGACGCCGCCATTTCCTGACAGATAGGTCCGCCCTCGTGCGACCGCAATGCAATTGCGGACAGATGGCCGATTATTATTCGTGCGTCATGTGCTTGCGGTGGACTTCTCGCGATTCTTCGTCGGAAAGCGCCTCGTCGGGAACCCCGAAAACCTGGCCCGGCTGGATCAGGTCCGGATTTCCGATCTGCTCACGATTGGCGAGATAGATTGTCGTGTAGCGAACGCCCGCACCGTAGACGCGCCGCGAAATCTGCCAGAGTGTATCACCTCGGCGAATGATCACCGTGTTCTTGCTCTCCTTGAGCGGCGCCTGCTGAATCGTCGTCGGCTGCTGTTCCGCGTTAACCGGGGCGGCTGCGGCAATCTCCTTCGTCGCTGACTGCGACGGAGCGGCCTGTGTCGCATCGGCCGCCGCCGAAACGACGGCACTTGTCTGGCCAGCCTCGGCCGAAGGCTTCGGTCTGGCAGAAGCTGTCGCGGCGGTTCCGTCGGCCTGCTGCGGCAGTGCCGGCGCAATGACCGGATCGACCTTGCCCAAGGCCGCGACCACACCCGCAGAATCCTGCGGCGACGACTTAAGAATCGCCAAGGCCTCGCGCGCGGCCTTCGAAGCCCCGTTTGCCGCGGCGACCAAACCCGGCTCGGAACCGTCCGCCGGCTTGAACTCGGCAAGCGACTGGAGAGCGAATTCTGTTGCCGATCGCGCTGCAGCAAGCTGCTCGGCCGTCGGTTGCTTGCCGTCGGCATAGAGTCCCTTCAACAAGGCAAGCGCCTTGGCCGCCTCGGCCCTCAGGCCATCGAGCCCAGTTGCTGCCGTGTCCGTCGGCGCACTGGCAATCGCGGCGACTTGCGCACCCGCCGGCCGATCGAAGGGGACAGCAGCGCGCATGGCCACCTTGCTGGCGTCGTCGTTCATCATGTCGGCACGTATGATATGGCTTCCTACCGACAGTTCGATCACGCCATCGATAACAAAATGGCCGCTGTCGTCGGCCTTCACTTCCCCGAGCAGCTTATCGTCGGCGTAGATACGGACCAATGCCCCCGGTTTGGCATTGCCGGCGACGAACATCGTCGAGCCTTCGATCTCAACGGCGGTCACCTGCAGCCCGGGCAAGCCGTTGGGATTGGCCGGCGGCGCCGAAACGGCGGCGGACGCATCCGTGGATCTGGCCGCTGTCTGGACGGGCATCTGTTCGGCTTTCGGCGTCGTGATCAACCGGCTCGCCTCGCCCGGTTTCGAGACCATCGCCAGCAATTGCCCACCCGGTTCCTTCGGTACGGAAATGGTCGCAACCTCGTCCGACATCTTGCTGGTGCCACCAGCACCGACGCTCCTAAGCGTCAGCTGGTGGTCGCCTGCGGCAAGCGGCTTGTCGAAGACGGCAGCGAAATCGCCGGCCGCATTAACCTCGGCAGTCCCGACCACCGTATTGCCGCTCAGGATCTCCAGCTTGGTACCCGGCTCGGCGCGACCGGCGATTACGGTCGACCCATCGGGCTCGACGCGAAGGAGGTCAAATCCGGGGACGCTCCAACCGGTGGCCGGACCGGGCGTGGCGGGCGCTGCCGTCTGCTCGGTGGCCGGGCCTTGCGCTGCGGCGGGCGCCTTCCCGGCATTGGCTTCCGGTCCCGGCTCTGCTGTCTGGCCGCCGCCTGCGGCGGATTGTGCAGTCTCTTCCTTGGCGTCGTCGCGCAGGTTCGGCTGGACCACGAAGACCATCAGCGCGGTCGCAATCGCCAGCACGCCGAGGGCCACCCAACTGGCCTTGTTCTTTATCATGCCACTCTCCACAGGAGCGAAGCCTTTGCCCCGCGCATCCCCTTTTGCCGGCCTACGGTGCCGAGCCCTCGGTGCATTATAGCGCAACGTGGGCCTGTCGCCGAATTCTTCAATCCAATGCTGAAATTGCTAACGATTCCTGCAGTCCCGCACAAGCTCGGAGTGCGCACGCGGGCAACGATCGCACGGCTTTTCCGTCATTTTCCTTGACCCATGCTGCAACGCAATGTCTCTTTGGTCACATGAACAAGGATCCGAAGCCGATTCTCTCCGTCTGCGTCTATTGCGGTTCGCAGCCCGGTCGCGACCCGACCCATATTCAGGCCGCCCGAATTCTCGGCAATTCGATCGCGGATCATGGCCTGCAGCTCGTCTATGGCGGCGGCACGCGCGGAATCATGGGCGCGGTCGCAAGCGGCGTGCTCTCCGGCGGCGGCCACGTCACCGGCATCATTCCCGAATTCTTGATGGACAAGGAAGCGACACGCCACTCACTGGGGCAACTCGATGAACTGATCGTCACGGCCGACATGCATGAGCGCAAGCACAAGATGTTCGACCGGGCGGACGCCTTCGTGGCCCTTCCCGGCGGCATCGGCACGCTCGAGGAGATCGTCGAGATCATGACGTGGGCACAGCTCGGCCGCCACCGCAAGCCGATGATCTTCGGCAATATCAACGGATTCTGGACGCCGATGCTGGAGCTGTTGCAGCACATGCGAGACCAGGGCTTCGTCCACACGGCCCATCTCGTCCAGCCACTTGTGATAGATCGGGCGGAAGATATTGTCCCCGCCATTCTCGCCGCAGCGGCGGAGAAAGGCCGTGAGGGCGAAGCCGAGATTATCTCCAGGCTTTGAGTTCTCGATTCGGAGTGGATGGGAAGTCGCTTACACCCTCTCCACGTCTTTCGACTATTCTGCCGGCGTCGGCTGTGCCGCGCGGCGTGCCCGGCTCTGTGCAAGCATCGCGCCCGAATAGATAATCAGCGCCGCCCAGATCAGGATGAAGGCGACGAGCTTCGCGATGCCGAAGGGCTCGTGAAAGACAAATACCGCGATCAGGAAGATCATCGTCGGGGCGATGTATTGCATGATGCCGATGGTCGAGAGCCTCAGGAGTTTTGCGCCATTGGCGTAAATCATCAGGGGCACGGCGGTGACGAGCCCGCAGGCAAGGAGCAAAAAGACGTCGCTCATGCCTGTATCGCCGAAGTGGCCCTCGCCCGTCGTCTCGAGCCAGATGATGTAGCCGATCGCCGGGATGCTCAGGAGCAGTACCTCCAGAAAGAAGCCCTGGTTCGGCCCGATCGGCAGCGTCTTCCGGAAAAAAGCATAAAAACCCCAGGAGATACAGAGCCCGATCGATACCCAGGGGAGGCCGCCCGCGTCGAAGGCGAGCACGGCAACCGCGAGCGCCGCAAGGGCGATCGCCACCATCTGCGCCGGGTTCGGCCTTTCCTTGAGCAGCAACGCTCCGAGAAAAATCGAGAAGAGCGGGTTGATGTAATAGCCGAGCGCCGTCTCGATCGCGCGGCCGGCACCGATCGCCCAGACATAGATGCCCCAGTTGACGGTGATGAGCGCGGCCGTCAACGTCGCCATCTTCAGCATGCGCGGAGACTGAAGCGCCGCCTTCACCTCCTGCGTGCGGCCGAGCCAGACAAGCACGAGACCGGCCAGCGGCACGGACCAGACGATACGGTGCGCGACGACTTCGGGTGCCGGGATGTGTGCCACCGCCTTCATGAAGAAGGGCAGGAAGCCCCAGAGCAGATAGGCCGTCAACGCGAAGGCAAATCCTCTCGCGGAGTCGGTATTGTCGGCGGGCGGTTTGGCGTTCGGCTCGGCCATGGTCTTGATCCTGAGAGACTCCGCCGGGGCTCATGCGAGTGGACGTGATCACCCCGGCATCGATCGACGGTACGAAGACCGTCGTTGCTCGAAGCGTCCTACTCCAACGAATGGTGATGCACCAATTCATTTCCGTGAAGCGAAGAGTGAGGAGCGCTTAAGCCTGGGGAGGCGGTGGTCGAGACACCAGCATATACAGGCAATTTTGCCCGAAGTTCGAACTGCCCCTACTCCGCCGCCACCAGTCCGACCTGGTCCCGGTTCTTCATCAGCTTGTAGACGATGCTGTCCATCAGCGCCTGGAAGGAGGCGTCGATGATGTTGTCGGAAACGCCGACCGTCCACCAGCGTGCCCCTGTGCGGTCAGCCGATTCGATCAATACGCGGGTTACCGCCTCGGTGCCGCCATTGAGGATGCGCACCTTGTAATCGGCGAGTTCCAGGTCGGCGATTTCCGACTGGTACTTGCCGAGGTCCTTGCGCAGCGCAAGATCGAGTGCGTTGACCGGTCCATGGCCCTCGGCGACCGACATCATCGACTCGCCGTCGACGATGACTTTGACCACGGCTTCCGAGACGGTCTTCAGCTTGCCGTTCGCATCGAAGCGCCGCTCGACCATGACCCGGAAGCTCTCCACATGGAAGAAATCCGGAACAGTACCCAGGATGCGGTTGGCAAGCAGCGTGAAGCTCGCGTCCGCCCCCTCATAGGCATAGCCCGTCGCCTCGCGCTCCTTGACGATCGAAATCAGTTTGTCGAGGCGCGGATCGTCCTTGGGAACGGCGATGCCGCGCCGCTTCAGCGCATTGATGAAATTGGCCTTGCCGCCCTGGTCGGAGACCATCACCCGGCGCAGGTTGCCGACGCTTTCGGGCGCCACATGCTCGTAGGTGCGCGGATCCTTCAACAGCGCCGAGGCATGAATGCCGGCCTTGGTGGCGAAGGCGGAAGCGCCGACATAGGGCGCCTGCGGATCCGGCGAACGGTTGAGGAGTTCGTCGAAGGCATGTGCGAGCGTCGTCAGTTCCTGCAGCTTGTCAGCAGTGATGCCAGTCTCGAAACGCTCGCAATAGGTGTCCTTCAGTCCGAGCGTCGCGATCAGCGTGACGAGATTGGCATTGCCGCAGCGCTCGCCGATGCCATTCAGCGTTCCCTGAATCTGGCGCACGCCGGCTTCGACCGCGGCGAGCGAATTGGCAACGGCCTGACCGGTATCGTTGTGGGCATGGATGCCGAGCTTGGCTCCAGGCACGCCGGCGGCAATCGCGGCGACGACGGTCTCACGGATTTCGGAGGGTTGTGTGCCGCCATTGGTGTCACAAAGCACGACCCAGCGCGCGCCCGCCTCGAGAGCCGCCTTCGCGCAGGCAATTGCATAAGCCGGATTCGCCTTGTAGCCGTCGAAAAAATGCTCGCAATCGACCATCGCCTCACGGCCGGAGGCGACGACCGTCTCTACCGACGCGCGGATGCTGTCGAGATTCTCCTCGTTCGAACAGCCAAGCGCCACTTCGACATGATAGTCCCAGCTCTTGGCGACCAGACAGACCGCATCGCTGCTGGCGGCAAGCAGCGCATTCAGACCGGGATCGTTGGAGGCGGAGACGCCGGCGCGCTTGGTCATGCCGAAGGCGACGAAGGATGCCTGCTGCGTCCGCTTGTGTTTGAAGAACTCCGTGTCGGTCGGATTGGCGCCCGGATAGCCGCCTTCGACATAATCGACGCCGAATTCGTCGAGCATGGCCGCGATCGCAATCTTGTCCTCGACGGAAAAATCGATCCCGGGCGTCTGCTGCCCGTCGCGAAGCGTCGTGTCGAAGAGATAGATGCGTTCCCTGGTCATGGCTCGTTCCAAAATGCAAGTGTATGCGTCGCGAGGTGTATCTTCTTTCCGCACTATTCGGTCTTGCCGGCGAACTTGTCGGTGGCACGGATGAGGCGATCGAGGATGCCGGGCTCGGAATAAGCATGCCCCGCCCCTTCGACCAGATGAAATTCCGCTTCCGGCCAGGCCTTGTGCAATTGCCAGGCGTACTTGCCCGGACACGGCATGTCGTAGCGGCCGTGCACGATCACCCCGGGTATGCCATGCAACTTGTGCGCGTCGCGCAGCAATTGCCCCTGCTCCAGCCAGCCGGCATTGACGAAGAAGTGGTTTTCGATGCGGGCAAAGGCATCGGCATACTCGTCGTCCTCGAATGGCTTGCTGGTCGCGGGTTCCGGCAGGAGCGTGATCGTCTCGCCCTCCCAGATGCTCCAGACCTTCGCTGCCGCGATCCGCGTCGCACGGTCCTCGCTCGTGAGGCGCCGGTGATAAGCGCGCATCATCTCATGGCGCTCGTCCGGCGGGATCGGAGCGATGAAGCGCTCCCACTTGTCCGGAAACATTTCCGAGACGCCGAACTGATAGTACCAGTCGAGCTCGGCCTTGGTCAGCGTATAGACGCCCCGGACGACGAGTTCGGAGACGCGCTCCGGGTGCGTTTGCGCATAGGCAAGCGCCAGCGTCGAGCCCCAGGAGCCGCCGAACACCAGCCATTTCTCGGCGCCGGCGAGTTCGCGCAGACGCTCGATATCGGCAACGAGGTGCCACGTCGTGTTCGCCTCGAGCTCCGCATGTGGGGTCGATTTCCCGCAGCCGCGCTGATCGAATAGCGTAACGTCGTAGAGCTCGGGATCGAAGAGACGGCGATGGTTCGGCGAGATCGTGCCGCCGGGGCCGCCATGAAGAAAAACGGCCGGCTTGGCGCCGGGCGTGCCTGCACGCTCCCAGTAGACGACGTGGCCGTCGCCGACGTCGAGGTGACCTGAGGCAAACGGCTCGATTTCGGGGTAGAGCGTACGCAGATCAGCACTCACGGCAGGTCTTCCTCGGGAGGCCAGTGGATCGTGTCGAAATCGGGATGCTGGCGGTTCGATTCGAGAACGGCGAGACGGCGGGCGGCGGCGGCTTCGCTGCCGTCATCCGTCTCCGTTTGCCGCAAGCTCGGCAGGTGCGAGAACCACAGCATACGCGACTCGATGCCGGATTGATAAACCGGCTGAACGTCTTCCGGATCGTCGAGCGAACCGAGCGCGATGTTCAGGAAGCTTTCGTTCGGCATGTCGTAGAAGAGCGGCGTACCGCAATTGCGACAGAAGCCGCGGCGCACGAGATCCGACGAGCGGAACCAGGAAGGTTCGCCGCGCGTGATCTCGAAATCCTCACGCGCGATATTGGCAAGCGGCAGGAAATAGTTGCCAGCCGCCTTCTGGCACATGCGGCAATGGCAGATATGCGCATCCTCGAGCGCGCCCTCGGCGCGGTAGCGTACCGCGCCGCATTGGCAGCCGCCGGTAAAGATGCGCCGGATCATCATGCCCAGGCTCCCGCCGACGGCCATTGCTCCGTCTCATGATCCGGATGCTGGAACGAGATGATCTGCTCCTGGCGCGCGTAGTAATCCGGATCCTCGTGAACCGGTTGGTCGAAGATGGTCTCGACCCAGGGCAGCCGCGCCTGATAGTTGACCTGGATGCGCGGCGCGAGGTCGGAGCGGTCGTCGAAGGCGCCGATCGCGATTTCAAGGCCGCCAGGATGCCGGTAGGTGAGTGGCGTGCCGCATTTTCTGCAGAAGCCGCGATCGATATTGACCGAAGACTGGAAGTAGCTCGGTTCCTCGCGAGTCCATTCGACCCCATCCTTCGGCGCCGTCACCAAGGCGGAAAAGAAGGAGCCGAATTGCTTCTGGCACATGCGGCAATGGCAGATCGAAGGGCGCCCGAGCGCGCCGCGGATGCGGAAGCGAACGGCGCCGCATTGGCACCCTCCTGTTCTGACGGTCTCGCTCATTGTCTCTCCTCCGGTGGCCAGGTCGCGGTGTCGTGGTCGGGATGTTGATAGGAAACGAGATCGGCGAGAAACGACGTCGCGTCCGTATCGGCCATGGTCTCCTCGCCGGGGAGTTCAGGCACATTGTCGACATAGGGCAGTTTCGCCTCGACACCCCATTGGATCGTCGGTGCGATGCCTCCGGGCTTGTCGAAGGCCGCTATTGCCAGCGCCATCCCGTCCGGCGCCTCGTAGGTGAGAGGCGTGCCGCATTCGCCGCAGAAGCCGCGCCGGACGTGGTTCGACGATTGGAACCGCTTGCGTTCGCCCCGCGTCCAGATGACCTTGGCGCCGCGCGCCGAGACAAGCGGCAGATAGAAGTTACCGCTCGCCTTCTGACACATGCGGCAATGGCAGACCGAGGCGTCGCCGAGCTCGCCCTCGACGCGAAAGCGGACCGCACCGCACTGGCATCCGCCGGTAAGGATATCGTCAGCCATGTCGTCCTCCTCTTCCGTCCTGCCTTACACCTCAGGTTTGCGAACGCTTCACTTCCCAGGTCGTCACCCGTTCGCCCGTTTCCGGATCCTTGCCGTCCTTGAGTTGGATGCCGCGCGCCTGGAGATCGGAACGGATCGCATCGGCCTCGGCGTAATTCTTCGCCTTCAGAAGTTCGAGACGAGCACGCACCCGGCTGTCGATCTCGTGGACGATCGCCTCGTCGAGCTCGATCTCCTTCGGCACTACGCCGATCAGCGCCGCGCTAGCAGCAAAGGCGCCGAGATATTGCGAATCCACCGATGCCTTCTGACCAAGGGCGTGCAGTTGCTGGATCGCTGCGACCGTGTTGAGGTCGTCCGCAAGCGCCGCCACGACCTGTGGGTCCGGGTCGCCGCCCGCATCCCCCGGCACCGGCCATTTCGAGAGCAGGTGCTCGGCCTCCTCCAGTCGCTTGAGCGAGAAGTCGATCGGCTCGCGATAGTGCGTCATCAGCATCGCCAGCCTCAAGACATCGCCCGGCCATTGGCGGCCGCCGAATTTGTCGGTGTGAAGGAGCTCGTAGATGGTGATGAAATTGCCTTCCGACTTCGACATCTTGCGGCCTTCGACCTGCAGGAAGCCGTTGTGCATCCAGACATTCGCCATCACCTCGGTGCCGTGAGCGCAACGCGACTGGGCAATCTCGTTCTCATGGTGCGGGAAGATCAGATCGATGCCGCCACCATGAATATCGAACACGTCGCCGAGATAGCGTCCGCTCATCGCCGAGCATTCGATGTGCCACCCGGGACGGCCGCGCCCCCAAGGGCTTTCCCAGCCCGGCTCATGCTCCTCTGAGAGCTTCCAAAGCACGAAGTCTCCAGGATTTCGCTTGTGGGCGTCGACCGCGACGCGCGCACCCGCCTGTTGTTCGTCGAGGTTGCGCCTGGAAAGCTGTCCGTAATCCGCCATCGAGGTGGTATCGAATAGCACCTCGCCTTCCGCCTGGTAGGCATGACCCTTGGTGATGAGCTTCTCGATGATCTCGATCATCTCGGCGATATTTTCGGTGGCGCGCGGCTGCACGGTAGGGTCGAGGCAGCCGAGCACTGCGGCATCTTCGAGAAACTGCTTCTCAGTCTTCTCCGTCACGCGGCGGATCGCCTCGTTCAGCGGCAGGCCGGGATAGTCGCGCAGCGCCCGAGCGTTGATCTTGTCATCGACGTCGGTGATGTTTCGCGCATAGGTGACATGGGTGTCGCCATAGACATGGCGCAGCAGCCGGAAAAGAACGTCGAAGACGATGATTGGGCGGGCATTGCCAATATGGGCATAGTCGTAGACCGTCGGCCCGCAGACATACATGCGGACATCCTGAGGATCGATCGGCCGGAAATCGGCCTTTTCCCGCGTCAACGTGTTATAGAGCTTCAAAGTCGGCATTCCGCTCATTCCAATCTCCAAGCCTGCATGCAACCGTCGCACTATAACGCCCAGGGCGACCCGAACGTTTTGTCATCTTGGATTTCTGGAGACGAAAACGGCCAGGCCAGCGGAACGCTAGCGAATAATCTTCCGGCAGATAATGCAGATAACCGTCTTCATGGCGCCCCTTATCGCCCGTCACCCGGTCTCGGTCAAGAGGGGGTTGCATGCAAGCAAAAGTCGCCCTCGCCGAAGATGCGGCCACGGATTTGTCATGATTTGGCTTAACCGGGATTTTTACACGGGAGAGGAGATTCGCTGGCTATCAGCGCGTGCATTCTGTTTCCCGCGGAACAAAAAGAAACGCGTGTTTCGGGCACAAAAACGTAAGCGATACGTTTCGCATATCTAGGGAAGCATCAAGGAGAACATGGAATGAAGCCCGCCAAGACCACCGGCTCGAAGCAACCGGCCGCGGACCTCGTGGCGAAATACCGGCCGCTCGGTCTCAGGGCTGTGCTTGCCGCCGCCCTGCAGGTCAAGCGCAAGCCGGCCAGTCCGAAAAAGGTCAAAAGGACCGTCTGATCCGGATATCACCTAAAAGAGCGACATCTGTGCATTAATATCGGCGCCGGAGCCTTTCTCCGTCGGCGCCGGTTCGGCCGCCACTTCCTCCTGGATTTCCGGCCCGGTGTTGGCGACCGAGTTGACCTTGTCTGACACCGGGATCGCCTCGAAATAATCGGCCGGGGCCGGCGACAGGAGGTCGGCAACGTCGCGTGGCTCCTGTGTTCTGCAGTCCAGCCAGCGCGAAAAATCTTCCGGCTGAATGACGACCGGCATGCGGTTGTGGATGTGACTTAGCGCCTCGTTGGCGCCGGTGGTCAGGATCGTTGCGGTATCGATCTCCGAACCGTCGGCGGGTGACCAGGTCTCCATCAGTCCGGCGAAGGCGATGAGGCGGCCCCTCCTAGGGCGGACCCAGTAGGCCTGCGAGGAACCGCGGGTTCCTTTTGGCGGGCGACGCCATTCGTAGAACCCTGATGCCGGGACCAGAATGCGCCGGTGACGCATGGCGGCGCGAAAGGCGGCCTTGTCGACGGCCGTTTCAGCGCGCGCATTGATGAGCAGCGGAAAACTACGCGGGTCCTTGACCCATCCCGGCATGAAGCCCCAGCGCACGAGCAGCGCGTTCCGCTCCGGCAGGTTGCTGCCGGGTTCGCGCCGCTCCGAAGCGATGATGACGAGGATCGGCTGGGTGGGAGCGACGTTGAATCTCGCCGGAAAGTCTTCCACCTTCAGAAGGCCGAAAAGCTCCAGCAATTCGTTTGGCGTCGCCGTCAGCGCAAAACGTCCGCACATGACAGGGATGTGGCATTTCGTTTAAGGTGGGTCAATGACCCTGGAAGACGCCGATACGATCATGCCACGCCAGCCGGAACTCGCCTCGTCTGCCATAGTCGAGCGGGCAGGACGCTTTCTCCTCGTCCGGCGAGCGAACCCGCCGGCTGCCGACATGTATGCCTTTCCGGGCGGCCGGGCGGAGCCGGGGGAAACGCCGGCGGAAACGGCGCTGCGAGAGCTTCTGGAGGAAACAGGAATTTCCGGGCGCGAACCGGTGCTTTTCGAGGTCTATGACCTTCCGCCGAAGAAAGCCGAGACGCGGCACTTCCTGCTCTCGGTCTTCATCGTCGAGGCGGATGCGGATACCGTGGCCGTCGCAAGCGACGATGCCGCAGGCGTCGGCTGGTTTACGCCGGAGGAAATCTTCGCACTTCCCATTCCCAAGAGCGTTCGCCATTGTGTGGAAAAGTTGGCCCGGGAGCGGCCTCGCCCCCGTTCAAGCCCAAGTGACTTGAATCCGCAGCCGATTCGGCTTTGATGGCCCAATGACCATTGCCCCTCCTCTCCTGCGGATTCTCCTGACCGGCAGCGCGCTTGTGATGGCGGCGGCCGCTGCCGCGCAAGAGGCGTCGTCCTCGCCTCCCGCGCCCCCTCCTCCGGTCGAAGCGAAGCCGCCGCCCTACGAGCAGCGCCTGATTCGCCTCGCCGAGGTACTCGGATCGATCCACTACCTGCGCAATCTCTGCCTGAGCCAACCCGAGAATGGCTGGCGCCGTTCGATGGAGGAGCTGATCGGCAAGGAGACAGCTGGCGAGCCTGAGCGGCGCGAGCGCATGACCGCAGCCTTCAACCGTGGTTACAGGACTTTTGCCTCGGTCTACACGAGTTGCACGGCGTCGGCGACGCTTGCGGAAGAGCGATACCGTGCCGAGGGAGCAACACTCGCTTCGGAAATCATCGCGCGCTTTGGAAATTAACAGGATATTAACCCCTTTTTCCGGCAGCCCGTGTCGTTTCGGGAAAAGGCTGCTAAGTTGTTAAGACAGTGGTAAGGAGTAGCCGGCCTGTCTGCCTGTTCAGTTGCGGTTCAGCAGAGTTTCGCTAGGTTGGCTGAATGCACGCGATGAAAGCCGCATGGAACGAATGATGGAACCAAGCCTGACCGACATCGACGACATGATCGTCCACGAGAAAATGCAGGCGGCCCTGGAACACCAGAATGAAGCCTGGGCTGACGGCATGGCAGACGGAATCGAGCCGGAGATTATTGCCGACGCGGCGATTGCGCTTGCCATGCGCGAGACCATCCGCCTCCATGGCGAAGAGGGTGCTGAGGCTATGCTGAACTCGCTTCGAGAGCGCATGCTCGCCGGAGAGTTCTCGCCCCAGCGGACCATTCAGTAGAACCAAGGCTGTCCCATGAGCCGTATCCTTGCAAACCGGGCAAGCTCGGTGCGCCTCGTCACGTTGCTGGCAGCGGGCGTGATGATGTCGAGCTCGATGGCAAGCCGCCCGGCCCTGGCCCTCAGCGAATTGCAGCCCGCTCCTGCTCCTGTTGCCGATAACGAGAATCCGTCGCCGGCGGAAACGCCCGACGCGAAGCCGGTCGAAAGCCGCCCGCTCGAAATTCCGGAGCCGGACCCGCTGGTGAACAAGGCAAGCGAGACGGACGACGCCCAAGCGGAGGTCGTAGAACCGTTCGAGGTAATGACGGAGATCTCCAAAGTCCCGGCACCGGTTGCACGCATGCGCGAACTGATCGTCGAGGCTGCCGCATCCGGGGAAATCGAAAGGCTGCGCCCCCTGCTCGGCAAGGGGCCTACCCAGACGCAAATACCGGTCGCAGCCGGCGAGGAAGACCCGATCGCGGTCCTCAAGAGCTTGTCGGGCGACCAGGACGGAGTCGAAATCCTCGCCATCCTTCTCGACGTGCTTTCAACCGGGTTCGTTCTTACGGACAAGGGCACGCCGGAGGAGGTCTATGTCTGGCCTTATTTCGCCGCCAAGCCGTTGTCTTCGCTCACGCCCCAGGAAAAGGTCGATCTGTTCCGGCTCGTCACCGCCGGCGACTTCGCCGGCATGGAGGAGTTCGGCAGCTACAATTTCTACCGCGTCGGCATCACGCCTGACGGCCGCTGGAAATTCTTCGTCGCCGGCGACTGATCGTACGCTTGCCCTTCCTTGTACGAAATCCTACCTGTTCGGCTATTGCTGGCCGTCTCCTATGGGGTCCGGCGACTTTTCAGGCGCACAGAGGTCGCTGTAAGAACGGAGTTCTGAATCATGTCAAAGGTTTGCCTCGACGATCGCGCGACCATCAGCGTTTCCGGACAGGACGCAAATGCTCTTCTTCAGAGCCTGATCACCACCGATCTCGGCGCGCTGCCCGCGGGCGAAGTCCGTCCCGGAGCGCTCTTGACCCCGCAAGGCAAGATACTCTTCGATTTTCTCATTTCCCTTGACGGCGAGGCATTGCGGCTGGAGACGTCTCGCGACCAGGCCGAGCCGCTCTTGAAGCGGCTGACGATGTACAAGTTGCGGTCGGCGGTGGAGTTCTCCCTCCTTGATCCGGCGCCGGTTACGATCGTCTTCGACGAGGAGCGGCCAGCCGAGAGCTACCGCGACCATCGCTTTGAAAAAGCGGGCCTTTCTGTTTTCCGCCTCTACCGCCGGACGGCCGGGGGCGAAGCGGTGGCCGCCGATCTCGATAGCTTGAGAATCGCAGCCGGGGTCGCCGTTGCCGGGCGGGACTATGCTCTGCAGGACGCCTTTCCCCACGACGTGTTGATGGATCTCAACAGCGGACTATCCTTTCGAAAGGGCTGCTATGTCGGCCAGGAAGTCATCTCCCGGATGCAGCACCGCGGCACTGCGCGGCGGCGCGTAGTGATCGTCAGAGGCGAAGCCCCTCTGCCACCAACCGGCACCAGCCTTTCGGTCGACGGCCGTTCGATCGGCTCGCTCGGCACCGTCCGGGACGAGGCAGGACTGGCGATCGTGCGCATCGACAAGGTGGGCGAAGCGCTGGCCAAGGGGGACGAGATCCGCGCGGGCGACGTGCGGGTGACATTGACCCTACCCGGTTGGACAGGCCTCGCCTTCCCGACAGAAACCGGCGAGGCGAGCGCATGATTGGCGCGCGCGCGTGGCAGCGGATGCTTTCGGGTCGGCGGCTCGATCTGCTCGACCCCTCGCCGCTCGACGTGGAACTCGCAGATATTGCCCACGGACTTGCCCGTGTGGCGCGCTGGAACGGTCAGACGACCGGCGATTACGCTTTTTCCGTCGCCCAGCACAGCCTGCTCGTGGAGGACATCTTCCGGCGCACCAACCGCTGCAATGCCGACGACTGCCTGATGGCGCTGCTCCATGACGCGCCCGAATATGTCATCGGCGACATGATATCGCCGTTCAAGGCCGTGGTTGGAGGTGGCTACAAGTCGGTGGAGAAGCGCTTGGAAAGCGCCGTGCACCTGCGCTTCGGGCTGCCGTCGCACACGCCAAAGGACCTCAAGGAGCGGATCAAGAAAGCCGACCGCGTCGCCGCCTATTTCGAAGCGACGGAACTTGCTGGTTTTTCTGCGTCGGAAGCCCGGAAGTTCTTCGGCCAGCCCCGCGGCGTCACCCGCGAAACCCTGCCGATCGAGCCGCTACCGGCGGTCGAGGCGCAGCGCCTGTTCGCCGCGCGCTTCAATGCGCTCGAAACCGAACGCGCAAAGACGAGGCTGGAGGCCTGAAGTGGCGGGTATTGTCGTTTCACCGCTCGCGCGTATCGCCGAGATGGCCGTGCGTCACGGCTGCCGGGAGATGTTGAGCCTCATTGCCAGGGGACAGGAATTTCACCGCCCTGCCGTCATCAACGGCGCGAGGCACCTCACGATCGGCATCAACGATATCATCTTCGCCGGAACGGGCGACCTAGTCGCGCCGCAGGAGGTGCACGTAGAGCAGATTATCGGTTTCGCCCGCGCTTGGGAGCGCACGCAGCCGTTGCTCGTCCATTGCTGGATGGGGATATCCCGCTCACCTGCCGCAGCGCTGATCGCAGCGCTTGCCGTCGAACCCGATCAGGACGACCGCGAATTGGTTGAGCGGTTGCGGCGCGTATCGCCCTACGCAACGCCGAATGCCAGGCTCGTCGAGATCGGTGACACGGCCCTATCGCGAAGCGGAAGACTCATTGCCGCGGTAAGCGCTATCGGGCGCGGCGCCGATGCCGACGGCAATGCGCCGTTCCTCCTCCCGCTCCGCCCGGAAAGGGCGCCTGATGCCGATTGACGGAGAGCCGGTCACGGTCGAGATCGGGCTGAATGCAGTGATCGTCGCCGTCGTCAACCGCAGCCCGCGTCTTCTTGCCGTCGGCGAATTGGATGGCGATGCGCGCGAGAGCTTGCCCTTTGGGCCTTTCGACCCGGCACGCCACCGCACCTTCGAGGAGAGCCTGCGCGCCCGCGTCGAAAAGCGTACCGCTCTCAAGCTAGGCTATATCGAGCAGCTTTACACCTTCGGAGACCGCGGGCGTCAGCGCCTACCCGGCGAAGAAGGTAAACACATGGTGTCCGTCGGCTATCTGGCCCTCACGCGCACTGATGCCGAAAACAACGCGAGGCTGGCGGAAGCCGGTGCACATTGGCGAGACTGGTACGCCTTCCTGCCATGGGAGGATTGGCGCCAGGGGCGCCCCGTGATCCTCGACCAGGCGATTCTGCCGGCGCTCACCCGGTGGGAAACCAGCCCCGACGAGAAATCCCCATCGACTGCCCAGCGCCGATCACGCATGCGGCTCGCCTTCGGTCTCGACGATTTTCCCTGGGACGAGGAGCGCGTGCTGGAGCGCTACGAGTTGCTTTACGAAGCCGGGCTTGTGCGCGAGGCCGCGATCGACCGCGGCGCAAAACCCGCCAACGCAGCCATCGGCCCGGGGGTGGGGATGGCCATGCGCCACGATCATCGCCGCATCGTGGCGACCGCCGTCGCCAGGTTGCGCGGCAAAATCAAATACAGGCCCGTCGTCTTCGAGCTGATGCCGCCGGAATTCACCCTGACCGACTTGCAGGCGACAGTTGAGGCGATCTCCGGTCGCCATCTGCACAAGCAGAATTTCCGCCGGCTGGTGGAAGGCGCGGAACTTGTCGAGCCGACCGGGGGCACCCTTGCCTCCACCGGCGGGCGGCCGGCCGCGCTCTTCCGTTTCCGTCGACAGATACTCGACGAGCGCCCTGCCCCGGGCCTCAAGGTCGGAGGGCGATGATCACCTGATAACGGCGCAGGCCAGTCGATCGCCGGAATCGCCGGCCGGCTGGCTGCGATTGTCGTCGGAGCGCTGATGGATGACCAAGGCGCGGCCGCGGATCGCGGTTCCCTTTTCATCGAGCGTCACGAGGCCGTTGAACACCTGCGCGCGCAGGACGCCATCGGCGCCGACATATTGATTCGGCATGTCACCGGCATGGGGGCCGCCCGCGGCAAGGAAACCATGTTCCGCGTTCTCATCCTCGCCGGAAAAGTGGTCGCCGGCCGACTCGAAGCCCTCTCCAGGCTCGCAATTCCCCGCTTCGTGCACATGGAAGCCGACCCAGGTGTCCTTCGGCAGGCCGCTCACCTCAACTTCGAACAACACGCCCTTGCCCCCGGCCGTCAGTGCCGCCCGCCCTGTCTCCTTGCCATCCTTGCCGATGAAATCGGCGATTGCCGTCTGCGATGATTGTTGCGCGGCCGCAGCAGTCGCCAGTCCCGCGCCGAAGGCGAACACAGCTATCGTCCTGATCATCGTCAATCCTTCCTTGCTCTCAGGTTCAAGACGGCAACGCATGGCTGCCGACCTCGTTCCCAGTGCACGGGAGGATTCGCCCGCACCAACTAACTGGAGCACCCCGCCGGAGACGCTGGGCTCGGCTCTAAACCGAAATATCGAGCCCGATATCGAGCGTCGGCGCGGCCATGGTGATCTTCGAGGTCGAGATATAATCGACGCCCGTTTCGGCGATCGCGCGGATCGTCTCGATCTTCACGTTGCCGGAGGCCTCGAGACGGGTGCGGCGCGGGTCGCCGGCATAGTCGGAGGCCTTCAGTCCCCAATGGGCGGCATTGACCGCCACGGCTTCGCGGAGAAGGTCCGGTCCCATATTGTCGAGCAGGATCACGTCAGGCGCTGCGGTCAGTGCCGCACGCATCTGCGCAAGGCCGTCCACCTCGATCTCGACCTTGACGAGATGGCCGCAATAGGCCCGCGCAGCGCCAATGGCGTCGGCGACGCCGCCGGAGACGGCGATGTGGTTGTCCTTGATCAGCACCGCATCGTCGAGCCCGTAGCGATGATTGGAGCCGCCGCCAAGGCGCACCGCATATTTCTCGAGCGCACGCAGCCCGGGAATCGTTTTGCGGGTGCAGCAGACTTTTGCCGCCGTGTGAGAGATCTCGTCGGCGAATTTTGCCGTGTAGGTGGCGATCCCGGAGAGGTGCATGAGGAAATTGAGCGCCACGCGCTCCGCCGACAGCAGGCCGCGCGCGCGGCCGGAGATGCGGGCGATCACCGTGCCGGATGCCACGCGGTCACCATCAGCGACCAATGCTTCGAAGCGGATCGACGGATCGATGAGGCGAAAGGCCGTGCGCGCGAGCTCCAGTCCGGCAATGATGCCCTCCTCGCGTAGGCGCATCTCGGCCGTGGCCGCCATCTCCGGTCCGACGGTGGCAAGCGTGGTAATGTCGCCGGCTCGGCCGAGATCTTCATGCAGGGCGTTTCGCACCTGCTCCTCGACCATGAGAGCGGACAGTTCAGGGCGAAGGGCGGCGGTCATGGTGAGGTTTCCCCAGATTGGTCTGAATCTTCGTGGAACGCGAGAGCTAAATGATTTTGGTGGATCCGACCGGAATCATGTGATCTCGTCACGCCGGCTCTGTTTCGGCAACCTCGGCAGCCAGCCGCTCGGCCTCAGCCAGCGTGAGATAGGTGCGCCTCTGCCATTCGCGCCGCGCTTCGGGGCAATCGGCGCGGAAATGGCCGCCTCGGCTTTCCATGCGGCGCAGAGCGGCGATGGCGATGAGCTTGGCCGTGGTGATGATATTGGCGAAGCGCAGCCGTGTATTGGCGCGCTCCAGCTCGGCGATCTCTCTGATCGCGCGCGTCAGGCTCTCGCGCGTGCGCACGACGCCAACGCATTCGCTCATCAGTCCGCGCAGACGCTTGAAAGGCGGGCTGTCCTCGACCGTTACCGGATCATCGCTCTCGCCGGCGTCGTCACCCCAGGGGGTGAGCTTCGGAGCCGGCAGGGTGCCCTTGATGTTTTCGGCAATGCGCGCGGCAAAGACGACCGCCTCGAGCAGGGAGTTGGAGGCCAGCCGGTTGGCGCCGTGGACGCCGGTGGAGGTCACCTCGCCGGCAGCCCAAAGACCGTCGATGGACGTCCGGCCTTCGCCATCCGTGAGCACGCCGCCCATATGGTAATGAACCGCCGGCGCCACCGGGATCGGCTGCTTCACGGGGTCGATTCCGGCGGAGATGCACGAAGCGTAAACGGTCGGAAACAGTTCGGGGAAGTGCTTGCCGATGGCCTTAGTGCAATCGAGGAATGCGCCGCGTCCGGCCTGCACCTCGGCAAAGACGCCGCGCGAGACGACGTCGCGCGGGGCCAGCTCGCCATCCGCGTGGATATCGAGCATGAAGCGATGACCCTTGGAATTGACCAGGACGGCGCCGTCACCACGCAACGCCTCGGTCGCGAGCGGCGCCGGGTCCCTGCCGATATTGATGGCGGTTGGATGGAACTGCACGAATTCCGGATCGGCGATGATGGCGCCGGCCCGCGCCGCCATGCCGACGCCCTGGCCGCAGGCCTCCCAGGGATTGGTGGTGACGGCGTAGAGGTGGCCGACGCCGCCCGAGCAAAGGACAACGGCGCGCGCCGGGAAGGCCACGCGGGTCTTGGCTTGGCCGGCATCCGGCCGCGCCACCACGCCGGAGATGAAGCGCCCCTCGCGCACCAGCTCTTCCACCACATAGCCTTCGAGCACGCGGATCGACGATGTCCTGCGCACGGAGGCGATAAGCGCCTCCATGATCGCCTGCCCGGCCATGTCGCCTTTGACGCGGACGATACGCCGCTCGGAATGGGCGGCCTCGCGTGAAAGCACCAGCTTGCCCTCGAGATCGCGGTCAAAGGGCACGCCGTACTCGAGAAGGTCGTGGATGCGCGCCGGCCCTTCGGCGACCATCATCCGCGTCATCTTCTCGTCGACTATGCCGGCGCCGGCGGCAACCGTATCGGCGACGTGTTTCTCGAATGTGTCTCCCGTGCTCATCGCCGCCGCGATCCCACCTTGGGCCCAGGCAGAGGAGGCGCCATGGCCGATCGGCGCAGCGGCGAGGATGGTAACAGGACGGGGCGCGAGCTTCAGCGCACAAAACAGTCCGGCAAGGCCGCCGCCGACGATGACGATGTCATCGATCCCATTGAAGGACTGCGGACGAAAATGGTCGGTCAGCATGGCGCGATTCTCCTCAAACGGGCTCTCATGAGCGCCGGGGCGCGGGCGGAACCCACGCTCATCCCTGCGAGACTACTGCTTCAGGTTCACCATGCGCTCGACTGCGAGCCGGGCACGGTCGGCAATCGCGGGATCAACGAGAACCTCATCCGTCATATTCAGCAGACTGTCGAGGATCTTCGGCAGCGTGATGCGCTTCATGTGCGGACAGAGATTGCAGGGCTTGACGAAGTCGACCCCTTGCACTTCCGCCTGGATGTTCGACGCCATCGAGCATTCGGTGACGAGCAGCACGCGACCGGGCCGCTTGTCCTTGACATAGTTGATCATGCCCGAGGTCGACCCGGAGAAATCGCAGACGGCGATCACGTCCGGGTGACACTCCGGATGGCCGATGATCTCGATTCCCGGATTCGCCTCCTTGTAGGCGAGGAGCTCGTCCGCGGTGAAGCGCTCATGCACCTCGCAATGGCCCTTCCAGGTGAGGATCTTCTTGTTGGTCTGACGGGCGACATTCATCGCCAGATACTCGTCTGGAATGCAGAGCACCGTGTCGGAGTCGAGGCTCTCGACGACCGAGAGCACGTTCGAGGACGTGCAGCAGATATCGGTCTCCGCTTTCACCTCCGCAGAAGTGTTTACATAGGTGACAACCGGCACACCGGGGTAGCGCTGCTTCAAGAGCCGCACATCGGCACCCGTGATCGACTCCGAAAGCGAGCAACCGGCCCTGGCATCGGGGATCAGCACCGTCTTGTCCGGATTGAGCAGCTTCGAGGTCTCGGCCATAAAGTGCACACCGCACTGGATGATGACTTCGGCATTCACCTGGGTGGCGTCACGCGCAAGCTGAAGCGAGTCGCCGACGATGTCCGCGACACAGTGGAAGATGTCCGGCGTCTGATAGTTATGCGCCAGTATCACGGCGTTGCGCTCTTTCTTCAGCCGATTGATGGCGTGGACATAGGGCGCGTAGGCTGCCCATTCGAACGCTGGAATGAAGTCCTTGACCTTTTCGTAAAGGTGCTCGGTCTCGCGGGCGATGGCCGGCGTGAAGGCGAGATCCGGCTTTTCGAGGATGCCGAAACGTGCCGCAGCGCTCTCGAAGGCGGAAGCAGGCGCTGCATCCGTGCGAAGGTCAAGCATGGTCATCGGCACTCCTCTCAGCCGCGGGGGCGACTTCCTATTATACTCACAATGAGCATAATTGGGGCAAAACAAAAGCGGCTAGGCCGCCGCCAGTGATTTAGAAAGTTTTGTGACAGATTTCAAGCGTCGCAAATAGTCAATGCGCCCGTGTTGCCGGGCGCATCGTCTCCCGAGTTAGGTCATGGCCGGACGCGCGATGCCCCTCTCTTCGATCGGCCAGTGGACGACCGCCGCGAAGATGCCGAGCGCGACACCCAGCCACCAGACCGGATCGTAGGATCCGAAGCGGTCGTAGAGGTAGCCGCCCATCCATACTCCGAGAAAGGAACCGATCTGGTGCGAGAAGAAGACGATGCCCCCGAGCAGACCGAGATGGCGCGTTCCGAACATGATTGCCACCAGTGCATTCGTCGGCGGCACCGTCGACAGCCAGAGAAGCCCCATAGCAATCGCAAAGACAATGACGGAGGTCGGCGTTTGCGGCAGCAGCAGAAAGGCCGTCACAGCGATCGAGCGGCCAACATAAATCCACGCCAGGAAGTAGGGCTTCGAATAGCGCTGGCTGATGACGCCGGCCGACAGCGAACCAATGATGTTGAAGAAGCCGATCAGGGCGAGAGCGATGACCGCGTAGCGGGCATCTATGCCGATATCACCCAGATAAGCAGGGAAATGCGCTGTGATGAAGGCCACCTGGTAGCCGCAGACGAAGAAACCGGAGACGAGCAGCAGATAGCTCCTATGGCCGAACGCTTCCTTCAGGGCTTCACCGATCGTCTGCTTGAACTGCGCTTCCGCCTGGCGACCTGAACTGGCATTGCCTCTGAGCGGGACGGCGACGAGCGGCACGAGCAGCATCAGCACGCCGAGATAAACGAGACTGTCGGACCAGCCATAGGCGGAAATTAGCCCCTGGCTCAACGGCGCGAACAGGAACATGCCCGCCGAACCGGCGGCCGTGCCGATGCCGAAGACAAACGATCGCTGCCCGGGCGCGACATTGCGGGCGAAGGCCGACAATACGATGCCGAAGGAGCCGGAAGCGACCCCGAGGCCGACGAGAACGCCGCCGCCGATGTGCAACCAGATCGGCGCATTCGCAAAAGCCATGATGGTGAGCCCACCGGCATAAAGAACACCCGACAGCGCCAATGTTCGCCAGGTGCCGAATCTGTCGGCGATCGCACCGAAAAAGGGCTGACCGAGACCCCAACAGAGATTCTGTATGGCCATGGCAAGACCGAAGGTCGTCCTGTCCCAACCGGTGTCGGCCAGCATCGGCAGCTGGAAGAAACCCATCGCCGACCGCGGACCGAAGGTCAGCATCGCGATCAGGGAGCCGGCGGCAATGATCAGCCAGGGCAGGCTGCCATGTTCGGCCGAGCGGCTGACGGCTGGAGTGACTGCGGACATGGAACGGCTCCGATTTGTTGAGGGGCCAGCCTATGGCGGCACGCGAATTGCGCAAAGCCAATTTATTTGACGTTGGGATCACAAGAATTGATGGCGCGCTGCGGCAGGTCCTCTACCGGGAGCTTTAACCTCTGCCACGTCCCTTCATCGGCCAGCGCTCCTCCCGGCGGCGAACGACATCGGCCGCGTCGCCGAGTTTCACCGTCCCCTCGCCGCGCGGCACGGCATTCCAACCGAAGAGAACACCCGGTACGCGGCGGTCGGCGGACATGCGCTTTTCCGCGAGCCCCTGGATCGGATTGCCGCCGATGCGCTCGCCGCTCATCTGGTCCTGCGTCGTCATGATGCAGCGGGCACAGGGTTTCACGAGATCGAAAACGATGCCGGCGATCTCCAGGCTTTCCCAGAGATCCTCCGCCCAGGGCTCGTCGCAATCGATCAGGATGTTGGTGCGGAACCGATCCATGCCGACCGGCTCCTGTCCCTTTTCAACGAGAGTGCGATTGAGGTCGTCAAGCGAACCTGTCGTGGTGATCAGAACCGGAAAGCCGTCGGCAAAGCCGACAGGCGCTGCCGTTCCCGCCCATTCGGCGCCGACGAAACGTTCGGCCGCATCGTCCATGTGGACGAGTTTGACAGGCCGCTCGAACCAGCCGGAGAGTATTCGATTGGCGTTCTCGCTGGCAACTGCAGCACTCACCTCGCTCGACCACACGCGGACATCGAGCCGGCGGTCCGGATCGAATCGGGCTGACAATTCGCTGCCGTTCATCTTCAGTAGCACGCCGCCATCGACAGGCTCCGCCTCCACCTGGGCGAGCGCCTGCAGTTCGCGCTGTGTGATGAAGCGGCCATCCGGCGCGACCACCATGAAGCGCCGGTCACCGGCGAGCCCGTCGAGAGTGACGGTCACGGACGTTTGCGCAATAGCCCGCCCGCTTTTCAAGGGATGGATGTTCAGGCCGGCTACTTTCATGGGATTTTCGGATTTGAGAAACTGATTCACGTCGTTCGCAGTTCGATTCGTCGGACGGCGGCAAGATGCTGAAAGGTTTAGATTTCATCGAGCAGCATGGCAAGCACGCAGCGCAGCCGCTCCTCACGCTCCCGTGCCAGCCGGCGCCCTGTCGCGGTCTGAAAGCCGTCGGCGAGCCGGAACAGCTTCGTTTCGAAATGGTCGATCGCGAAGGCCTTGTCGTCGAGCGGCCGGTCTTCGGCCAGCGGATCGAGCGGGTCGTAAAGGCCGCTTCCCATCCGCCCGGCAATGTAAAAGCAGCGGGCGGCACCGACCATGCCAATGGCGTCGAGCCGGTCGGCATCCTGCAGGATCTTCGCCTCGAGTGTCTCGGGCGGGATGTTGGCGGAGAAGCTGTGCGTCAGGACAGCATGGGCGACGGCTGAGATTTCCGCCGTTCGCCAGCCGAGTCCGTCGAGGATCTGCCACGACTTTTCGGCGGCAAGCCGCGAAGCTTCGGCCCGCAGCGGCGAGTTCTTCTCGACGGCGACGCAATCGTGCAACAGTACGGCGGCCGCGAGCTGGCGCGCATCACCGCCTTCCTCCGCCTGGATGCGCGCGGCATTCTTCCACACGCGGATGAGATGTGCGGCATCGTGTGAGCCGTCGTCTCCGGAAAAGGCGTGGGGCAGAAGCGCGGATGCAAGCTCCTGATGGGGCGCAAATGCGGCGGCTAGAGCGGAAGTGCAAGTCATGCGCGGCCCCTACCCTCGCCGGGCGCGCCTGCCAATGTTTCAGGTGCATCCGCCGGACCGCGGGCCGACAATATCCGCTGGTAGAAAAGGCCGATCCCGATCAGCACCCCGCCGAGGCCGATGAAGGAGAGCGCCCTCAGGAAGCCCTCGAGATTCGACATGTCAACGAGGAAGACCTTCAGCACCGCGATGAAGACGAGCACCGCCGAGGCGATGCGAATGCTCTTGGCGTCGAAACGCGAGCCGGCGACGAGCAGCAGGACCCCGAGCACCAGCCAGACGACCGAATAGGTGTAGGTTTCGCCCTGAAGAAAGCCCTTCCAGTCGGCAATGCCTTCGCCCTGCCAGAAGCGCCGCACGCTCAAGCTCGCCCAGGCGAAAGCAAGAACGGCGCCGCTGACCGCAAGTGCCGTCACATAGGGCACGGGCCGCCTGCCACGCGCGTACCAGGCAAGGCCGGCATATCCGATCGCCGGCAAGAGGTAGCCGATGAACAACAGGTCGAAGACGGGGATTCGCCCGAGCAGTTCGCCGCTGAAATAGGGATTCAGCCCGACGAGATGGGCGGCGAGAACCGACAGCATCGAGAGCAGGCCCAACGCCATGCCGCCATAGCGAAAGACCGGGCTCGGCGATCTGCCGTCGAGAGTCATGAAGATGCCGGATGCCCCGATTGCAAGGAGCGTGTAGATCGCCTGTTCTCCGAGCGTCGGGACGGAGCTGTCGAGCACGCCGCCGTTCATGGCGTGGCGCACGAGGATCGCAAGCGTCAGGAGCACGAAAAGGCTTGCGAGCGCCTGCAGAAGATTCACTACGCGCCTGTCCCGCGCGTCCCGCAGCAAATAGGCGCAGGCGACCAGCAGCACGGCCGGAATGCCGTAGCCCGGCAGAAGCGCGTTGAACACGGGCGTCGTGCCGAGTCGGCCTGAGCCGACAATCGACGGCTCCCAGGCGATACGCCCAAGCACGACGATGGCGGCGGCTGCGGTCACCCAAGGCAGGATAGGCCAAGCGCGAAGCTGCGTTGCAAAAGTGTAGGACGCGCCGAGAAGTGCGATCGCAAGCGTCGTGACAAGGCCGTCCGTCCAGGCATGGAGACCGATGATGAAAAGGCCGAAGGAACCGAGGACCAGGATGCCGGCGGCCGCATCCGGCTCACTCGCCTCGGCGCTGCCGCGATAGAGCCACTCGGCGAGGGCAAGAAGAAACAGGCCGCCCACAAAGGCGGCAAGCCCGTGCGGCAGGTCGAAGCTGAAATTGCCGGTCATCAGGAAGGACATGCCGATGAGGGCATTCGGCACGATCGCGGCAAGGCCGGCCCATAGGATCGCGAATTGCTGCTCCGAGGCTCGCCGTCCTGCAAGGACAGCGGAGGCGAGCAGCGGAAAGAGCGCCGCCAGGAGCATCGCGGTCGACATCGCCATGCGGCTCGGGATGACGATCCCCGGGGATACAAGTGCCGTGTCGAGATAGGCGAGAACGTCGCTCAACGCAGTCAGCGTCCAAGTACCGGCAATGGCGGCAAGCGCCGCAAGGAGCGCCAAGTAAACTGCCGTCGTCCGCAGGGCACCGACCGCGGCAAGGACGGCCGTCACGATCACGAATTCGGCAACGGGGAAACGTGCCGCCTCCACCGCTGGACTGATGAAGAGAAGCGCCAACATGGCCGCGACGATCGCTGCCGAGAGCGTGATTGCCACCTTGGGCGGCGCGAACAGCCCTTCCCATGCGCCCGCCCCATGGGTGGCGGGTAGCGCTCCCGCCGATTGGCTGAGCCTGGCCTGGAGGCCGGCAGGCCAGACCAGGCCGATGCCGCAGATCATCACGAGCAGTGCGATGGTGACCGGCGGAGCCTCGAAGGGCGCCGACAATGCGACATAGGCGAGTCCCCAGAGACCAAGGCCGACATTGGCGAGGGTCGGCACGAGCGACCAACGCCGGAGGCGGGACGCGGCGAGCGTGGCGAGCCAAGCGACCGATAGAAAACCGAACAGGACCCAGGGCCTTGGCTCGCCGCTCGAGACGAACAGTGGCGTCAAAAGCGAAGCCAGAAGCCCAAGTCCGGCGAGTGCCTGTCCGTGTAGCAGCGACAGGGAAACGATCATGAGCGAGACCACCGCCAGAAGGACGAAGGCTGCGGCCGTGCCGATGAAGCCGTAGATCCCGTGCGCCGCATAGACAACGCCGAACAGCGTCACGGCACCGGCAGCGGTCAGCACGCCCGGGATCATGGCATTTCGGAAACGATCGGCGATACCCGGCACCGCTCGGCGTCGAACTACCTCGCCCGCGACACCGAGCGCGAGACCGAACACCGTGGCGAGCGCCAAGCGGACGGCCGGGCTCAGGAGGCCCGCTTCGATCGAATACTGCACGAGGAAAAAGCCGCCAAGAGCTAGCGCCAGGCCGCCTACCCAGACCGGCCAGCGCCCGCCAATCCGGCTTTCGAGACTTTCTACGGGAGCCGCGCCGACGGCCTCGCGAGGTCCGGTTTCGGCTGCTTCGCTGCGAGCGGTCGCCTCAACGCTTTCCCCTTCCACCGTGCCGAAGAAGCCTTCGCCTTCGCGCGCCCGCGACCAGGGGCCGCCAGCGGATGGTTCCTCGAGCGCCGCCGCTTCCGGGGTCTCCCGCCTTTCGGCGAGAGTATCAGCAGCCGCGGTCCGGGCCCCTTCATTGGCCAGCTCGGCGATCTGCGCTTTCAGGCTCTCTATCTCGGCGTTCAAGCGCTGTGCCGCCCTGCGGCCGCCGAGATAGGCGGCAAGCGCCAGGATAAAAGCAACAAGGGCAATGAGTTCGAACATGGTCCCCCACACCACGGTTACACTTCAACGATTCGCATAGGTTTGGCCGTAATGCCAGAGCAGGTCATCCCGCTTGAACAGCAATCTTTTCGCAACCATCGGTTTTCCCATAAAGTGAGATCCCTTTGCCCGGAGGCGCAGCAATCTCTTCACCGAACTGTCGCACAACTGTCACCAGCTGGCTGCTAGAGCGACTGCGGAACGCCGCGGACAGGCGGCCGCTTCTATCGTTCAACCGGAGAATGACATGATGGACAAATATCTCGGATCGACGGATGAAACCGAAATCAAGACCCTCACTGAACGCAGGGAGGAACTGGAGGATATCGGCCAGAATTGTTCCATCAACCCGACGATGGGCGACATCATCAACCGCCGCTTCTCGCGCCGCTCCTTCCTTGGCGGGTCTCTGGCGGTTGCCGCCATCTCGACGACCGTGAGCCCGCTTGCGTTGTTGACGGCAGAAGAGGCAAGAGCGAACGGCGCGTCGCAATTCGACTTCAAGGAGATTGAAGCGGGCGTCGACGAGACGCACCACGTGGCCGAGGGCTACGATGCCGACATTCTGTTACGCTGGGGCGACAAGATCTTTCTCGACAGTCCGGAATTCGATCCGCTCAAGCAGACCGCCGAGGCCCAGAGCCGGCAGTTCGGCTACAACAACGACTATGTCGGCTTCATCCCGCTCGACGACAATGCGGATCATGGCCTCCTGGTCGTCAACCATGAGTACACCAATGCGGAAATCATGTTCCCGAATTTCGCCCGTGTCGAAAAGGTGATGGAGGACGGGAAGGAGGAAGAGAAGGTCGTCCTCGGCGACTACACCAAGGACCTCGTCGACATCGAGATGGCGGCACATGGCGGCACGGTCATCGAGATTCGCAAGGTCGATGGCAAATGGCAGCCGGTTCTCGATGGCAAGTACAATCGCCGCATCACCGCCAATACCGAAATGCAGATTTCCGGACCGGCGGCCGGCCATGAACGTATGAAGACGCCCTCCGATCCGACAGGCATGAAGGTCTTCGGTACCATCAACAACTGTGCCGGCGGCGTCACCGCCTGGGGCACCTATTTGATGGCCGAGGAAAACTTCAACGGCTATTTCGGAGGCGAGCTTGCAGAGAATCATGCCGAATACCAGCAACTGAAGCGTCTCGGGGCGCCGGGCGGACAATATGCGTGGTCGAAATTCTACGACCGTTTCGACGTCTCCAAGGAGCCGAACGAGGCCAACCGCTTCGGCTGGATCGTCGAGGTCGACCCGTTCGACCCCACCTCCGTGCCGAAGAAGCGCACCGCGGTGGGCCGGTTCAAGCACGAAGGCTGCGAATCGATCGTCAACAAGGACGGCCGTGTGGTGCTCTACAGCGGCGACGATGAGCGCTACGACTATGTCTACAAGTTCGTGACCAAGGGCACCTACAATCCGAACGACCGCGCGGTGAACATGGACCTCCTCGACGAGGGCACGCTCTACGTGGCGAAATTCGACGAGGACGGCACGGTCACCTGGATGCCGCTCATCCACGGCCAAGGGCCGCTGACGTCCGAAAACGGCTTCGCCTCGCAGGCTGACGTTCTGATCAATACCCGGCTTGCCGCCGACGCGCTGGGCGCAACCAAGATGGACCGCCCGGAAGACGTTCAGCCCAATCCGAAGACGGGCAAGGTCTACGTGATGCTGACCAACAACACCAAGCGGAAGGAGGAGGAGGCGGACGCCGCAAACCCGCGCCCTAACAACGCCTTCGGCCACATCATCGAGATCACGGAAACGGACGGCGATTTCGCTTCCACGACTTCCCGCTGGGACATTCTGCTCAAGTGCGGCGACCCGAGCATTGCCGAGGTCGGCGCCTCCTTCTCGACGGCAACGACCAAAAACGGCTGGTTCGGCATGCCGGACAACTGCGCGATCGACGCAGACGGCCGGCTGTGGGTGTCCACCGACGGCAACAGCGAGGAGCAGACCGGCCGCACGGACGGCGTGTGGGCCGTCGACACGGAGGGCGAAGCCCGCGGCACGTCGAAGCTGTTCTTCCGGGTCCCGGTTGGCGCGGAAATGTGCGGCCCGACCTTCAACCCGACGAGCGACACGTTCTTCCTCGCCGTGCAGCATCCGGGTGATGCAGGCCTTGCGACCTACGAACAGCCCGCGACGCGCTGGCCGGACTTCCGCGACGACATGCCGGTTCGCCCGGCCGTGGTCGCCGTCACCAAGCAGGGCGGCGGCAAGATCGGCTATGGCGAGTCTTTCTAGAATGGTGGGCGCCGCATGACACGTGCGGCGCCCGTTCCATGTTCAAGCCGCTGACGGCGGGACCGGCCTTAATGCCTTCAGCGTCGCCTGGACGAACCCGTCGCGTGCGGAAGAAGCATCGATGCCGCGCGGTTCATAGACATGGCGGTTCAGGAAATGGGCGGTAAGACGGAATGCCGCCGCAAGGCTATCATGATCGGCCGCTTTCTGTCCGCCGGATAGAAATTCCGGCATGGCAAGCATGCGATCGGCATAGGGTGCGCCGGCGTCGCGACTGACCGCACGGCCGGATTTTGGCGAGACATAGACAAGCTCGTCACGGCTGCCCGTCGCCGCGCATTCGGAAAGGTCGAGGCCGAAACCGAGATCGTTGAGGACCGCCAGTTCGAAGCGCACGAAGAGTTCGCCGGCATCGGCGGGATCATGCAGGTGATCGACAATGACGGCGAGCGCCTCGTAGAGATGCGGATGTGGATCGCGTTCGGGCAGAAGCCGTAACAGGGCGCCGAGCGCCTGGATGCCATAGACGGAGGTCGCCGCCTCCATCAGCCTTCCGGCACGCAGTTGCTGCGGCTCGACCCGGAATTCGCCGAGATGCTCGTCGAGCCGCGCGCGCCAGGTCACCTCCACCGAATTGCCCGGCTGAAGCACCGGCTGCATCGCGCGCGAGCGGCCGGAGCGGACGAGGCCCAAATGCCGGCCGTGCCCGGCCGTCATGAGCTCCGCGATGACAGAGCTTTCGCCATGCCTGCGGACCCCGAGAATGATGGCTTCGTCGCTCCATTGCATGGAAATGGCATACACCCGCGTCGCAAAGGCGATCAAGCGGAGAGCTTAAACCCGGCACAGAGTCGAAAGCCCCTTTCTGCTAAACGTCCCACGCACTACATTCTGGATGGCCCAAATTCAAAAAGCCATTGCATTGAGGCACAGGCTGTGTCGGCAGAACCTTCCGATCCAGTTGGCAACATCGGGATTATTTCGAGTATGTGTGTGTTCCGCCCCGCGCAAATCATTATCCTCCTCGTTGCATCGATCGGCCTTTCCAGCTGCGTGAGCAGCAAACAGCAAGCCGCGCGACCACGGGGCCCGGACCCCTTTTACACGGCAATGTACGGGCCGATGCCGAATGAGAGATTTCCGCTGCCGGCGACGGACATCAGCAAGGTGGACCCACGCTTTCTGCGCCAAGAGGTGCCCTACTCCACCTACGAACCACCGGGTACGATCGTCATCGATACGCCGAACCGACATCTCTATCTGGTCCAGGGAGGCGGTACGGCTCTGCGTTACGGAATCGGCGTGGGCAAGGAAGGACTGGAGTTTGCCGGCGAGGCCCGCATCGGGCGGAAGGCAGAATGGCCGCGCTGGATCCCGACCTCGGACATGATTGCGCGCGAGCCGGAACGTTATGGGCCGCTCGCCGGCGGCATGGAACCGGGCCTGACCAATCCGCTTGGTGCACGCGCCCTGTACCTTTATCAGGACGGCAAGGACACCTTGTTCCGCATTCACGGCACCCCGGAAGCCTGGTCGATCGGCACGGCCGTTTCGAGCGGCTGCATTCGCATGCTCAATCAGGACGTCATCGATCTCTTCAACCGGGTACCGGAGGGAACACGGGTCGTCGTGATCCAGGCAGAACCGCCGATGAGTGCCGCGGTTCTGCCGGACGAGGCCCCAACAAGCACGGCCGCCGAGAACCCCCTCCTATCCTTCTGAGCGCGTTACCACGCATCAGGGGCACGGACCAAGTGAACGATGTTAGCGGGATTCATGATCCAGCCGCCACGGAACCCTTCACCCAATTCTTCCACGGCATCGCAGCGCACTGCTCCCTTGGCGGCGAGGTGAGCAAGCGCCCGCTCATGGTCGTCAGCGAAGAGCTCCAGCCAGACTTCCGCCTGGCTCAAATGCGGCACTTCATCGATCCACAGGCGGTTCGGGCCGAGAATGAAGCCCTTGGCCGGCTCTTTCTCGTCGAATGGCGGCAGGCCGACGACGTCGCGATAGAAGGCGACCACGGCCTCGTATTCGTGGCTTGGCACCTTCATTGCAATGTTGAAGCCGCCCTTTATCTCGGTTGCCATTTTGAAGATCTCCTTAGACTTGCGGCTCGAGTGCCGGCTTGCCGGAAAGCTCGCCGACATAGTAGCCCTCGCGCAGGTTGATGCCGTGTTCGATCCAGGCCTTCATGCAGGCGAGCATCTGCGACCAGCCCTCGCAATTTAGATAAGAGTTCTTCTGCCCCTGCTCGTTCTCCCGCCAGCCGCTTTCGGCAATGGTGACCATGGTCGAGCCGTCTTCCAGCGGCTGGAAACGCATTTCGACGCGTGTCCGATAGGGTGTTTCCCCTTTGGCGACCATGGCGTCCCAGCGGAAGACGATCCGTTCATTCGGGTCGACGACCTCCACCTCCACAGGGACTTCGCCCCACCAGCTGACCGTGGCGCCGGCGACCAGGGGACCGCTTATGCCGCCAAGCGTGACGAAATAGCGGCTGAGCTTATCCGGATTGACGACTGCGTCGAACACCTCCCCGACCGGACGGGCAATGCGTCCATTCACACGAAATTCGAAAGGCATGGCGTCCTCCTCTCATTGTGCCGCTCGATGATATGTTATAAAAATATAACATGTCAATCGATTCGAAAGATGATGCTGTTTTCAAGGCTCTGGCAAATGGCCTGCGCCGGCAAATCCTCGACGCACTGAAGGAGGCTCCTCAAACGACGGGCATGATTTGCGAGCAATTCGCAAATCTCGACCGCTGCACCGTCATGCAGCATCTGAAGGTGTTGGAAGACGCCAACCTCGTTCTCGTTCGGCGCGAGGGACGGGAGCGCTGGAACCACCTGAATGCGTTGCCGATCCAGGCCATTCACGACCGCTGGATCAGCCAGTATGCCGGCCAGGCGATGTCCGTGCTGACTGCCCTCAAGCACAACCTCGACAAGCAGTCGGAGTAACGGTCTTTCCATCAATCGCCTTTGTGCGTATGAACGGGATCGGTTCTTGCAATCTGGGATATCGTCGTGCGTTACCTCATCACCGGCACCGCAGGTTTCATCGGCTTTCATGTCGCCAAGCGACTTCTCGACGATGGGCATTTCGTGGTGGGTTTCGACGGTATGACACCCTATTACGACGTGACGCTGAAAACCCGTCGCCATGCCATCCTCGAGCGGTCGAACGGCTTCAAGGCTGTCACTGCCATGCTCGAGGATCGGGCAGCCCTCGATCGTGCAGCGGAGCTTGCCGAGCCGGAGATCATCATCCATCTCGCCGCACAGGCTGGCGTTCGCTACAGCCTCGAGAATCCGAAGGCTTACGTGGACTCCAACCTCGTTGGTTCGTGGAACATCCTCGAACTCGCAAGGGAAATCGGCCCGAAGCACCTAATGCTGGCCTCGACATCCTCCATCTACGGCGCCAATGAGAAGATCCCGTTTGCCGAGACGGATCGAGCCGACGAGCCGATGACGCTCTATGCGGCTACGAAGAAATCGATGGAGCTGATGGCCCACAGCTACGCCCATCTCTATCAGGTGCCGACGACTGCCTTCCGCTTCTTCACGGTCTATGGACCTTGGGGACGACCGGACATGGCGCTCTTCAGATTCGTCGACGCCATCCACAACGATCGCCCTATCGACATTTACGGCGAAGGCAGGATGAGCCGCGACTTCACCTACATCGACGACCTCGTCGAGGGCATACTTCGGCTTTCGCATATCGCCCCCCGCGAAGACAATCGGATCGCAGCGGACAGGACCGAGGACACGCTCTCGCGCCATGCGCCGTTTCGGATCGTCAATATCGGCGGCGGTCAACCGGTTGACCTCATGACCTTCGTCGGAACGGTGGAAAAGGCGGTCGGCCGGCAGGCGATTCGCAACATGCTGCCGATGCAGCAAGGCGACGTTCCGCGCACCTATGCTTCGCCAGAGCTGCTCGAGGCGTTGACGGGTTTCAGGCCCTCCATTTCGGTCGAGGAAGGCGTTCAGCGCTTCGTGCAATGGTATGAGCAATATTACCGTGGCGGCACAGCCAGTTGACTCGGAAAAAAAATGGCTTCCGGAGAAAGAGAGCTGGCCCCTGTCATTTGTGGGTCGAAAATCGGTCCTAATTGCCTATCAATGGAATGAGGCTTACCTCCCAAGAGCCTTGAATATCCAACGACAAAGGAAGAGCGGATGAAGATAACGATGATTGGCGCCGGCTACGTCGGGCTGGTTTCCGGCGTGTGCTTTGCGGATTTCGGCCACGACGTCGTCTGCCTCGACAAGGACGAGAGCAAGATCGCGGCACTGAAGAAGGGAGAGATTCCAATCTTCGAACCGGGTCTCGCCCAGCTCGTTGCCCACAACGTCGCCGCGGGACGCCTGAATTTCACGACCGAGCTTACGGCCGCCGTCGCCGGCAGCGACGTCGTCTTCATCGCCGTCGGCACGCCGTCGCGCCGTGGCGACGGCCATGCCGACCTCTCCTACGTCTATGCGGCTGCACGCGAGATCGCCGCCAACCTCTCCGGCTTCACGGTGGTCGTAACCAAATCGACAGTGCCGGTCGGCACCGGCGACGAGGTCGAGCGCATCATCCGCGAGACCAATCCGGAGGCCGACTTCGCGGTCGTCTCCAATCCGGAGTTCCTGCGCGAAGGCGCGGCGATCGAGGATTTCAAGCGGCCCGACCGAATCGTTATCGGCGTGGACGGGAATGGCGATCGCGCACGCGCGGTGATGACCGAGGTGTATCGTCCCCTCTACCTCAACCAGTCGCCGCTGCTCTTTACCTCGCGCCGCACGTCCGAATTGATCAAATATGCCGGCAACGCGTTCCTCGCAATGAAGATCACCTTCATCAACGAGATGGCCGACCTCTGCGAGAAGGTCGGCGCCAATGTCCAGGACGTCGCTCGCGGCATCGGCCTCGACGGACGTATCGGCTCCAAATTCCTGCACGCGGGTCCCGGCTACGGCGGCTCGTGTTTCCCGAAGGACACGCTGGCGCTGGTAAAGACGGCGCAGGACCACGACAGCCCGGTGCGGCTGGTCGAGACCACGGTCGCCGTCAACGACAACCGCAAGCGGGCGATGGGTCGCAAGGTGATTGCAGCCACCGGCGGCGACGTGCGCGGTCGCAAAGTCGCCGTGCTCGGCCTCACCTTCAAACCGAACACCGACGACATGCGCGACAGCCCGGCGATCGCGATCGTCCAGACCCTGAAGGACGCGGGTGCCGAGGTCACGGGCTATGACCCGGAAGGCATGGATAATGCCCGCAAGCTCATCGACGGCATCGAGTATGCGAAGGATCCTTATGAGGCGGCAGCACGCGCCGAGGCGCTGGTGATCGTCACGGAATGGAACGAATTCCGGGCGCTGGACTTCGCGCGGCTGAAGGCCACCATGAAGACGCCGCTGCTCGTCGACCTGCGCAATATCTACCGCAAGGACGAGGTCACCAGGCACGGCTTCAGCTATGCGAGCGTCGGTCGACCGGACTGACCGTTGGGAGAGAGAGGGATGTGGGACCACCACACCCCTCTCTCACTTCAGAGGGTTCCCACGGCGATTTGGAAATAAAGTCGCTTTCCGCGGCACCGGGGGTCCGATAGGCTCGGGATTTCGGACTTCCGGGCGCTGTCATGCATTGAGCGCCATGCGGGTCCGTCACGCTTTCGGGCCGACGGGAATAATGCTCTCCCAGCTCTTTCCCGCGAGGATCACACAGCTCCTGCCGGAGACGTCGGTGATGATCAGCGTCCATGTGCCGTTGTCTGCGGCATAAAGCTCCATCACCGCCTTGGGATTGACGAAACCGACGGCAGTTTGTTTTTCGTCGTATTGTCGGGCGAGAAACTCCACCACCTTTGTGCGATCGGCGCAGTTGACGACGCTCTGCGCAGCTGCCGGTTGCGAATTGATGCTGACGGACGCCAGGGCAAGGATTGCCAGGGGAAGCCTGCGCATCATGTTTGATAGCATAACGCACCTCCTTCGCCGGGAGCCCCGGCGGAAGAGGATTCCGCTGACCTGTTCCGCCGAAGACCGGCATATCGCGCCTGACACCTACCCGAGAGGACCGGTGTCGACGCATAGAGCATGACGGGCTTCAACAATCACGAATATCTCTGCGGCCGTCACGCCCGAGCCTGAAGCCGTAACGTTTGCCTGGCGCGAGCCGTTCCATGAAAGGGTTTACTTTTTCTTCATTGCTTCCATGAGCGCTGCGCCGAAGGCGCCCTGGTCGGATGCTTTCGGCTTTTGCGAGTGGGCGGGCTGGCTGCGCTTGCCGCCGTTTGGCGCACCTCCTCTCGCCTCACGTCCGGAATCGGCGCCGCCGTCCTTGCGCATGGTGAGCCCGATACGCTTTCGCGCCACATCCACTTCGGTGACCCGAACCCGGACGACGTCACCGGCCTTGACGACCTCGTGCGGGTCCTTGACGAAACGATCCGCGAGTTGCGAGACATGTACGAGCCCATCCTGGTGCACGCCGATATCGACGAAGGCGCCAAAGGCCGCAACGTTCGTCACAGTGCCCTCGAGCTGCATGCCGACCGTCAAGTCCTTGATGTCGTCGATGCCCTCGGCAAAGTTCGCGGTCTTGAAGCTTGGACGCGGATCGCGGCCGGGTTTCTCGAGTTCCGCGAGAATATCCTTGACCGTCGGCAGGCCGAAGCGCTCGTCGACGAAGACCCGCGGATCGAGCTTCCTCAGCGCAGCACTGTCCCCCATCAGCGACCGCGCGTCGCGGCCGCAGGCGGCGACGATCTTCTTGGCGACGCCGTAGGCTTCCGGATGCACGGCAGAGGCATCGAGCGGCTCTGATCCGTTCGGGATTCGTAAGAACCCGGCGCACTGCTCGAAGGTGCGTGCGCCGAGACGCGGCACCTTCAAGAGTTCCTGCCGGCTGGAGAAGGGGCCCATCGCGTTGCGATGGGCGACGACCGCTTCCGCGGACGACCTGCCGAGGCCGGAGACGCGCGCCAGCAGCGAAGCCGAAGCGGTATTGAGATCAACGCCGACGGCATTCACGGCATCTTCGACCACAGCGTCCAACGAACGGCTGAGTTTCGACTGGTCGACGTCGTGCTGGTATTGTCCAACGCCGATTGACCTCGGCTCGATCTTCACGAGTTCGGCGAGTGGATCCTGGAGGCGCCGGGCGATCGATACGGCGCCTCGCAGGGAGACATCGAGGTTTGGGAACTCCGCTGCCGCGGTCTCCGAGGCTGAATAGACCGAGGCGCCAGCTTCCGAGACGATTACCTTTGTCGGCTTCGGCGCCGGCATCTGCGCGAGCATGTCGGCAACGAGCTTCTCCGTTTCGCGGCTGCCGGTGCCATTGCCGATGGCGATCAACTCGACCTTGTGCTTGCGCACCAGAGTGGCGAGCTCGGCCTGGGTGCCGCGAAGGTCGTTCTTTGGCGGGAAAGGATAGACCGTGCTCGTGTCCAGGAGCTTGCCCGTGCCGTCGACGACGGCGACTTTGACACCGGTGCGGATGCCGGGATCAAGGCCCATCGTCGGACGCGATCCGGCGGGTGCGGCAAGCAACAGGTCCTTGAGATTGCGCGCGAAGACGCGGATCGCCTCCTCCTCCGCCCTCTCACGCAGCTCTCGCATCAGGTCGAGCGAGAGCGACAGCGAAAGCTTGACGCGCCAGGTCCAGCCGATGACGTCCAGTAACCATTTGTCCCCGGGCATCTGCCCGCCGACATCATAGGCGGCAGCAATCATGCGCTCCACCGGTTTGTGCGGAGACAGTTCCACCTGGTCGACGACGATATCGACGGAAAGGATCTCTTCGTTCCAGCCGCGCAGCATGGCGAGCGCTCGGTGACCCGGTGCCGTCGCCCAGCGCTCCGAGTGATCGAAATAATCGGAAAATTTCGCTCCCGCCTCGTGCTTGCCATCGACGACTTTGGCGCGCAGGAACGCCGTTTCGCGCATGTAGTTGCGCAGGCGTCCGAGAAGGTCGGCATTCTCGGTCATGCTCTCGGCGATGATGTCGCGAGCGCCTTCGAGTGCAGCCTTCACATCCGGCACTTCCGCGTCAAGAAAGTCTGCCGCGCGGTCGGCGGGCGCAATCGACCGATCGGCGAGGATCGCCTCCGCAAGCGGACCGAGACCGCGCTCGCGCGCGATTTCCGCCTTCGTGCGCCGTTTCGGCTTATAAGGCAGATAGATATCCTCGAGCTCCGCTTTGGTCGCAGCGGCGGCAATCTTGCCCTCAAGCTCATCGGTGAGCTTGCCCTGCCCGCGGACGGAATCGAGGATCGACACGCGGCGCGCCTCGAGTTCTCGCAGGTAGGTGAGCCGCTCGGACAGGACGCGCAGCTGCGTATCGTCGAGGCCGCCTGTAGCCTCCTTTCGATAGCGGGCGATGAACGGCACCGTGGCCCCCCCATCGATCAATTCGACGGCGGCTGCGACTTGTGCGGCGGTCGCCTTGATCTCGCTTGCAATGATGGTGGCGATGGGTTTTGCGGTCGTGGCCATTCTGCAATCCGTCTGATGTTTCCGGCGGGACCATACCGGCGCAGACGGAGTAGGCCAAGGGAAGAGCAAGAATTGCCGATTGGAACTCCACAGGAGATGGGTTGCCGCCCCTCGTGCCGCTACCGCGGCAGCGGCACGAGGGGCGGCAACTACTTCAAACGGCGACGAGTTCCAGCCGTCGGCGGTTCTTCTCGAATTCGAGAAGCTCACGCTCCTTGGCTTCGATGTAATCGCGTGAGACCGGCACCGTCTCAAGCGACGGCGAGAGCTGGAGTTGGAAGATGAAGTGCTTGTCGTAGAGGAAGGCGGTCTCCGATGAGGCGAGATAGAACTCCCACATCCGGAAAAAGCGCTCGTCATAGAGCTTTATCGCCTCCTCGCGCCGCGCCACGAAGCGCTCGCGCCAGGCCCTCAGCGTCCAGGCATAGTGCATCGGCAGGATTTCGATATCCTTTACGAGCAGTCGGGTGCTCTCGACAGGAGGGAGTACCTCCGAAAGCGCGGGGATGTAGCCGCCGGGGAAGATATATTTTTCGATCCATGGATTCGTGGCCCACGGCTTGTACACCTGGCCGATCGAGTGCAGCAGCATCACCCCGTCGGGCTTCAGGAGTTCCTTCATCTTCCGGAAGAAATTGCGGTAATTGCCGATGCCGACATGCTCGAACATGCCTACAGAGACGATGCGATCGAATTGCTGCCCCTGCAAGGTGCGATAGTCCTGCAATTCGAAACGGACGCGATCGGAAAGCCCGCGCCTGGCCGCGCGTTCGCGCGAGACCTTGAGCTGCTCCTCGCTGAGCGTGATGCCCATAACCTCGACTCCCGACGATTCGGCCAGATACATGGCCATGCCGCCCCAGCCCGATCCGACTTCCAGCACCCTCTGGCCTGGCTGGAGCAACAGCTTGGCGGCAATGTGCCGCTTCTTTGCACGCTGCGCCTCGTCGAGCGATATGCCCGGCGGATGGAAATAGGCGCAGGAATATTGCCAATCCTCGTCGAGGAAGAGATTGAAGAGCTTGCCATCGAGATCATAGTGATGGGCGACATTGTAACGGTTGCGGTTGACCGGCAGACGGCTCTTTACCTGCTGGCGCAGCACGTGCCCAAGCGCGACAATCGTGTTGGCGAAAGTCGCCGCCTTTTCCAGCCCATTGCTCTTGGCGATCGCAAGAACATCGAAAATATCGCCTTCCTCGACGACCGCTCGGCCGTCCATGTACATTTCGCCGAACTTCAGCCCGGGATCATACAGGATCGCTTTTTCCGCTCCGGCGTCGGTCAGGCGGACGGTAGCGTGTTTTCCGGTGCCGTCGCCGAGCACAACCTTCTCACCGGATGAAAAAATAACCGTCAGATTGCCCCGCTGGACAAGACGGCGGAGCAACTTCAACAATGCTGCATTCATATCCTACCTCAACGCCAGACACACAAGGGACCTCTCGGTTCTTCCGTATGGAGCGGGCAGCGGTTCGGCCGGCTTCAGGAGATGAATGTTTCGCGCGACACGTCGCCGGACGCGTCCAGAAGCGGCGAGAAACCGACTCGGGAAAGCCTCACGGCGACCGGCAAGCTGGCGCGGCACGATGTGCAGGAGCAGCGCACGGGATGTCGTCAGGCCAGCCCCTTGGGCTCCTATCCATCGGAACTTCCACTAACTTAGCGGCGTTCGGCGGTTTATCAATGGGGCTTTTTTATGGCCCTTCAAGTACTTGTTGCTTTGCAAACTCGAACGAGCCGGGGTGAGCAGTCGGTGCCGACCCTCTCCCGTGCGGTTGGCTATCAGGCTCGCGCACACCGGCGTAACTCTGGCCTCCGCGCAAGGTTTCATCGATTCCGATCGATGAGCAGCGGCACTTGAACTCTCCCCAAGGCGTTGCATTGGCCGGGACCGTCACCTACCTCCCTCCTGTAGGGCCTTTACGGGTCGACCGCATGTGTTCGCAAAATTGCACCGCGGGATGAGAAAAGGTGTACGCGGTTTTTCCGCCATTGTGCACCAACTTCGTCGCGCTGCCATGTCAGTCGATGCCGTTGCGAAGGAGGAAACACGATGAAGAAATTCGCCATGGTCGCGTTCGTCATCGCCGCCATCGTCTGGCTTCTCAACTCTTCCATCCTTGCCACGCCGCCAGCCGGCGAGACGAAGGTCCTCGCCCATCGCGGTATCCATCAGGTGCACAAGCCCGATGGCGTCGACGAGAAGACCTGCACGGCAAGCCGCATCGAACCGCCGCGTCACTCCTATATCGAGAACACGATCGCTTCCATGCGCGCGGCGTTCGACAACGGTGCCGAGGTCGTCGAAATCGACGTCCATCTCACTCCGGACCGGAAATTCGCAGTCTTCCACGACTGGACGCTCGATTGCCGAACCGACGGCTCCGGCGTCACTGAGGAAACTCCGATGTCCGAACTGAAGCGACTCGACGTCGGCTACGGCTATACGGCCGATGGCGGCAAGACTTTTCCGTTCCGCGGGCATGGCGAAGGGCAGATGCCGACACTGACGGAAGTCTTCGACGCCCTGCCGCATGGCCGTTTTCTGATCAACTTCAAGAGCGAACGGCGGGAGGAAGGCGCGACGCTTGCGGTGCTGTTGCGCATCCAGCCCAAGTGGCGCAAACAGGTCTTCGGAGTGTACGGCGGCAGGACCCCGACACAGGAGGCGCTGCGCCTGGTGGATGGGCTCAGGGGCTATGACAGGCAGTCCACCCTGTCGTGCCTCGGCCGCTACGTCGCTTATGGCTGGACAGGGCTCGTGCCGGAGGCCTGTCACGACACGCTGATCGTCGTACCTGGCAACTTCGCTCCGTTCCTCTGGGGCTGGCCGCACCGCTTTGCGGCGCGCATGCAGGCGGCGGGAAGCGATATCATCCTGGCCGGCGCCAATGGCGGCGGAGATTTTACGACGGGGATCGACAGCGCCGACGACCTGGCTCTCGTTCCGGAAAATTTTTCGGGCTATATCTGGACGAACCGGGCGGAAGCGATCGGTCCTCTGCTGAGCAAGAATCTGGCAGCGTCCAACGACAGCGAATAGCATCGTTCATGCGAACGGACACGGATCCACCTGGCTGCTATCGCGGAAAGTCGAGGCCCATTTCGCGGAAGCGCTCAGGGTCGTCGCCCCAGTTCTCGCGCACCTTCACGAACAGGAAGAGGTGGACCGGCTGTTCGAGGATTTCGGAAATTTCCTTGCGGGCCGCCGTCGAGATGGCCTTGACCGCCTCACCGCCCTTGCCGAGGGCGATCTTTTTCTGGCTCTCGCGCTCGACATAGATCACCTGCTCGATGCGGACAGATCCATCCTTGCGCTCTTCCCATTTTTCAGTCTCCACATGCGATGCGTACGGAAGCTCCTGATGCAGGCGCAGGAACAGCTTCTCACGAGTGATCTCGGCTGCGAGCTGGCGCATCGGCAAATCGGAGATCTGGTCCTCCGGATAGTACCAGGGTCCCTCCGGCAGTGTTGAGGCGAGATAATCCATGAGATCATTGCAGCCGGAACCGTTGAGCGCCGAGACCATGAAGGTGCGGTCGAACTTGATGGCCTCGTTGGCTGCAGCCGCCAGCTTCAGGAGTTCCTCCGGGCGAACCCGATCGATCTTGTTCAACACCAGGACCTTCGGCTGCGGTACCTCTTTCAGGCCCTCGAGGATCGCTTCCGCATCTCCCTTGAGCCCACGCTCGCTGTCGATCAGCAGCACGATCGCGTCGGCATCCTTGGCTCCGCCCCAGGCGGAAGTCACCATGGCGCGGTCGAGCCGGCGGCGCGGCTTGAAGATGCCGGGCGTGTCCAGGAAGACGATTTGGGTGTTGTCGTGGATGGCGATCCCCCGGATGATGGCGCGTGTCGTCTGAACCTTGTGGCTGACGATCGTCACCTTCGCGCCTACGAGGCGATTGACCAATGTTGATTTGCCGGCATTCGTCGCGCCGATCAGCGCCACGAAGCCCGAGCGGGTCGGCTTGGCGCCAGCGCCCTGATGCTCAGCGCCCGTGTCCTGTTCTTTGTCCGTCATGGCTTCCGTCAACTTCCGGCAGACCGTTTCTGCCAAACACCTTCGCGTTCCAGCAACCGCGTCGCGGCGATCTGCTCGGCGCCGCGCTTGGAACGATCTACCCCCGTCTCGGGCTGGATGCCAGCTATCTCGACGGTCACCGTGAAGCGGGGATCATGGTCGGGACCGGAACGGTTGTCCGTTCTGTAGTTCGGCGCCACGCCGAACTTGGCGTGCGCCCATTCCTGCAATTCTGTCTTCGCGTCCCGGCGGGCGGCATCGGCGCTTTCGGCGCGGTGCGTCCAATGCTTGAGGACGAATTCCCGCGCCGCCTCCAGACCGCCATCGAGATAGATTGCGGCGATCAGCGACTCTACCACATCGGCCCTGACATTCATCATGTGCTTGCCGGTGATCCTTTTCACGTCCGAGCCGGTGCGAATGAACTCGTGCAGCGACAGTTCATCCGCCACCTTCGCGCAGCTCTCGGCGCTCACAAGCTGGTTCAAGCGCACTGAAAGCTCGCCTTCATTGGCGTCGACAAAGGTCTGGAACAGGAGTTCGGCGACGCAGAGCCCGAGTACCCGATCCCCCAGGAATTCCAAGCGCTGATAGTTGCTCCCTCGAGCATTGCGGGCACTCGAATGCGTCAGGGCGCGATCAAGCCGCTCCTTCTCATGGAACTGATACTCGATCGCAGCCTCGAGCCTTGTCCGATCCTCCGCGCTCAGTGAGCGACCCTTCATCATTCGACAACCTTGAACAGACGATCGTAGCGGAGGTTCGCCGGCCATTTCCAGATTTCGCGGAAGGAAGTGCCGTTGCCTAGCGAGAAGAAGATAAGGCTCGCGCGGCCCACCAGGTTCTCCGAGGGAACGAAGCCGACGTCGAAGCGGCTGTCGGCAGAATTGTCGCGGTTGTCGCCCATCATGAAGTAGTGGTCTGCCGGCACGATGAATTCGCGGGTATTGTCGCCGCGCGCATCCGGGAATTGGTCAAGCGTGTCATAGGAAACGCCGGTTTCCATGGTTTCGCGGTAGACGGGGATATCACCACCCGTGTCGTACTGGTCGTCCGCCCGGAAGAATCCGTCCGGCACACGATCGACGGGCCTGTCGTTCACATAGAGGATGCTGTTCCTGACCTGGATACGATCGCCTGGAAGGCCGACGAGGCGCTTGATGTAGTCAATGTCCGGGTTCGGCGGGAAACGGAAAACGACGATGTCCCCGCGCTGCGGCTCGCTGGCAAAGATCCGCCCGCTGAAAAGATTCGGCGAAAACGGCAGCGAATATTTCGAATAGCCGTAGGCGAACTTGTTGACGAAGATGTAGTCGCCGACGAGCAACGTCGGCATCATCGAACCCGACGGAATCGTAAAGGGCTGGAAGAAAACCGTCCGGATGACCAAGGCCAGAAGTAGCGCCTGGACGATGACTTTCACGTTTTCCCAAACGCCACTCTGCTTCGCTTCTGTCTTCTCTGCCACTCTGCGTTCTTCCTTGTCGTCCTGCCCGGAGGGCGTATTGCGCCTCAACATTCAACCGCCTCCGAATTCTCCTGCTGCGCGCCACCGCGCATGGCGATGCTATACGTTGCCGGAATGCCGCGCTTCAAGCGACCTTTGCAGCGCCGTGCGACTTTTCAGAGGCGCGGCAAGCGCCCGCGCCTCCATTCAGACGAGCAACAGTCGCTGTAGCGCATTGAATTGCTGCATGTCTTGAAAGCCATGCAGTAGAGCGCGCACTCCTGCGTGGTACCTAGCATCCCAGCAGTGCTCTAGAGCCTTTCCCGTCTAAATGAAAGGCTCTAAACCGTTCCCTCCACCGGGGCAACCGGAAGCGCCTCGATAATCACGAAGGCTTGCGCCAGCGGAAAATCGTCGGTGATCGTCAAATGGATGGCCGCACGGTGGCCGACCGGCAGGATCTCCTGCAGGCGCTCTGCTGCGCCCCCTGTCAATTGCATCGTTGGCTTGCCGCCCGGCATGTTGACGACGCCCATGTCCTTCCAGAACACGCCCTGCGCCAGGCCCGTACCCAGCGCCTTGGAGCAGGCCTCCTTGGCCGCGAAGCGCTTGGCATAGGACGCAGCGCGATTTTTGCGCCCTTCCGACTTGGCAATTTCGATGTCCGTGAAACAGCGGTTCACAAACCGCTCCCCGAACCGCTCGAGCGAATTCTCGATCCGGCGAATATCGATGAGATCGCTGCCGATGCCAATGATCATGATGGCTGTCCGAACCTTTGCCTGCGCTCCAACCGGCGCCGCTTCTGGAACAGCCAGGCCGCCCGGAAGGCTAGAGGATAGAAGATGAGGGCGCCGCCGACGGCGAGCGGCAGCGAACCGACGAGCATCGGCTTCAAAACGGGACCCCAGAGTTCGGCGAGGTTCATCTGCTCGACCATCCGACCGATCTCCGCCGATCCTATGCCCGCCCCGTCTTTTGGCCCGACGATCACGGTGCCGATCTCGTAGGAAGCCGTCAGGATCAGCGGAATGGTGACGGGATTGGCAAGTGCCGTGGTGATGGCGGCTGCAAGTACGTTGCCCGAAAGAACCCATGCGAGCACGACCGCAAGGACGATGTGGAAGCCGAAGAACGGCGTCAAGGAGGATGCGGCCCCGGCCGCGACCCCGACGGCAATCGAGTGCGGAGACGATTTCAGCCGCAGGACGCGCAAGCCAACGTAGCGAAGGCCACGCCCGCGCCCCTTGCGCGGCCAAAGCATCGCGCGAAGTCGTTCGCTCAGCGTGACCGGTTTTCTCCGCCTGAATAACATCTATGCCGTCATCGCATCCCGAAAGCGCCGCTCATCGGCGCAAGACGGCCCTTTGCACTTTGGCGGCCGCCTTTTGATGGGCGCAAGATAGGCGGGAGACCCGCGGCGCGCAAGTGAGGGGCCTGCCGCAAGTCATCCGCATGAGAAGCATGCAGCGAGCGCATATCTCACGAGGTCATCCTCTGATTGGACGCCCGGCTGCAACGCGGCACTTTCCGTTGGCGGGATCAGTAATATTTCCGGAAAAGGCCGCGATCGATCTGATGCTGACGGTATTCGAGGTCGATGCGATCGACGGAACCGTTCAGATACGCGATCTCGCGTTCCTCGACGGAGGGAATGTGCAGGGCACGGGTGATCTTCTTCAACTGCTTGAACATGGCAAACCTCTTCGTTTACCTCCCAAGCCGAAGATAGTTTAGCTGTCGCTGCTTCACCAGCGCGGCGATCAATCGTCAGCCATGCATCCAGCGCATGGCAATCCGACTTCCCGTTCATCCTGGGTCGATTATCACTCGAACAGACGCTTCACCAGGGAAATGCTTGGCAGTTCCTTGAGCTGAGTCATCAAGTGGTTGAGCTGGCGCAAATCCCAGACTTCAAGATCGAATTGCATTTCGCTGAAGTCGGCCGCCACGCGCCCCATGGAGAGGGAGCGGATGTTCACATCGGTCGTTGCGATCGCCTGGGCGATTTCCGCAAGCGTACCGGGCTCGTTCAGCGCACTGACCGCAATCCTCGCCATGAAGCGGCTGTTGTTCGCCTCGTCGAGATCCCAACGCACATCGATCCAACGCTCCGGCTCCTCGTCGAACTTCTGCAGGATCGGCGACTGAATCGGGTAGATGGTGATGCCCTTCTCCTTGTCCATGATGCCGACGATCCGGTCGCCGGGAACCGCCCCTGCGGGACTGAAATGCACCTCGGCGTTGCCGGAGAGGCCGCGGATCGGCAATGCCTCCGGCCCCTCGCCTTTTTGCCCGGCGACCGCCTCCTTCGAGTGGCCGGGCAGCTTGAAGACCATGCCCGCGGCACTGCGCATGTTGAACCAGCCGTCGTCGGCGCTGGGCTTGACGGTGACTCGCTCGTCCTGGTGATCGGGGAAGACCGCACGCAGGACGTCGAGCGAGGAGAGCTCGCCGCGGCCGACGGCCGCGATGGCATCTTCGATCTCCTTCTGACCGAGCCGGTGAAGGACCGGCTTCAGCGCCTCGCGCGAAAAGGTCTTGCCGGCCCGCTCGAAAGTGCGCTCGAGGATGCGGTAGCCGAGACCGGCATATTGTTTGCGTACCGCGGCGCGCGTCGCGCGGCGGATCGCCGCGCGCGCCTTGCCGGTGACGACGATTTCCTCCCAGGCGGGCGGAGGCACCTGGATGCCGGAGCGGATGATCTCCACCTCGTCGCCGTTGTTGAGCCGCGTCACCAGCGGCATGATGCGGCCGTTGATCTTGGCACCGACACAGGTGTCGCCGATATTGGTATGGACCGCATAGGCAAAATCGATCGGCGTCGCGCCACGTGGCAGCGCGATCAACTGCCCCTTGGGCGTGAAGCAGAACACTTGGTCCTGGAAGAGCTCGAGCTTGGTGTGTTCGAGGAATTCTTCCGGGTTGTCGCCCTCGGCAAGCGACTCGATCGTCCGGCGCAGCCATGCATAGGCGTTCGACGTGGGCGAGCGCGTCGCATCCCCCGAAACGCTGTCGCGATCTTTGTAGATCGCGTGTGCCGCGATACCGTATTCCGCGATCTCGTGCATGCGCTTGGTACGGATCTGCAGTTCGATGCGCTGGCGAGACGGGCCAATGATCGTGGTGTGAAGCGACTGATAGTCGTTCTGCTTTGGCGTCGAGATATAATCCTTGAAGCGACCGGGCACCACGCGCCAGCGGGTATGCACGATGCCGAGCGCCCGATAACAGGAGGGGATATCGTCGACGATGATGCGGAAGCCCCAGACGTCCGACAATTGCTCGAAGGAGAGAGATTTCGACTGCATCTTGCGGAAGACCGAATAGGGCTTCTTCTGGCGCCCCTTGACGTGCGCATTCTTCAGGCCTTCGGCCTCGAGCAGTTCGCTCAATTCCTCTTCGATCTTCTTGATCAGCCCCTCGTTGCGTAGCGAGAGCTCCTGCAGTCGCCTGGTGACCGTCTCATAGGCCTCCGGGTTGATGTGTCGGAAGGCGAGGTTCTCGAGTTCCTCGCGCATGTCCTGCATGCCCATGCGCCCGGCGAGCGGCGCATAAATGTCCATCGTCTCCTCGGAGATGCGGGCGCGCTTTTCCGCGGACATGTGATCGAGCGTGCGCATATTGTGCAAGCGATCGGCGAGCTTGACCAGGAGAACACGGACATCGTCGGAGATCGCCAGCAGGAGCTTGCGAAGATTTTCCGCCTGCTTCGCTTTCTTGGTAACGAGATCGAGCTTCTTGATCTTGGTCAGCCCCTCGACCAGTGCACCGATGTCTTCGCCGAAGAGCTCGTCGATTTCCTGCCGCGTGGCCGTCGTATCCTCGATCGTGTCATGCAACAGCGCCACGGCGATCGTGGACTCGTCCAAGTGCATTTCCGTGAGGATCGCCGCTACTTCCAGGGGATGGGAGATGTAAGGGTCGCCGCTCGCCCGCTTCTGCTGGCCATGCTTTTGCATCGCATAGACATAGGCCTTGTTGAGCAGGGCCTCATTGACGTCGGGCTTGTACTTCTGCACGTGCTCAACGAGCTCGTATTGGCGCATCATCCGCTGGCGGCTCCATGGCAATCATACGAACAAAAAAGTGCGCCAATCATGGAGTGGCGCACTGCTTCGAAAACACGTTGGAACGGCTGTGTCCGAACGGATCTCAGTAGTCGTCGCTCTTTTCGGGAGGCACCAGGCCCTCGATACCGGCCAGCAGCTCCTCTTCGGACATGCGGTCGAAGGTCAAAGCCTCCGGCTGGTCTTCCTCCTCCGCAGCCTCTGTGAAAGCAGCGGCCTCCGTCTGCGAGAGCGCAGCCGCATCGGGCTCGGGCTCGTCCACTTCCACATGCTTCTGCAGAGAGTGGATCAGATCTTCCTTCAGGTCGCCGGGAGAAAGCGTCTCATCAGCAATCTCGCGCAATGCGACGACCGGGTTCTTGTCATTGTCCCGATCGACGGTGATCGGAGCACCCTGCGAGATCAAACGTGCACGGTGACTGGCGAGCAGGACGAGTTCGAAACGGTTTTCGACCTTGTCGATGCAATCTTCAACGGTGACGCGGGCCATGGCCTTGTCCTTTGCGACTGGAAGCGCGGCGGTGTCGCCGCTGCGCGATTGACGACGCGAAACCGGATTGGCCGCAGCATGACGGTTCCATCGGCTCCGATTTCTGGAATTAGCGCCCGGATACAATCAAAACCGCATAAGTTCAAGTTTTTCCTGCATCCGGCGCTCACATCATTGCCCGCCACATGATAGAATAGGGTATTTGAGGCATAGGGCGGAGGTCCACAAATACTGATTGTATTCAGCGGAAGCGAGGCAAGAACTCCACCAGCAATCGCAAATTGAAATGTGGATGATCTGCAGCAACTGCTAAAATTTGCAATAGGCAGCATACGCCGCTTGGATTAATGCAATGGCCTAACTTACATTATTTGCAATATCAGCAATTATTAATGTAGTGCACCTATTTTCTGCGCGGCCTGCCGCAGGGGCGGCTCGGTACAATGCGCAGGGCATGAAAAGGAAATTGTGATGTTCGATCCCCGGGAGAAAATCGCTCTGTTCATCGACGGCGCCAATCTCTATGCCGCCTCGAAGAGCCTAGGTTTCGACATCGATTACCGCAAACTGCTCAAAGCATTCCAGAAGCGCGGCTATCTATTGAGAGCCTATTATTACACGGCCCTCATCGAGGACCAGGAATATTCGTCGATCCGCCCGCTGATCGACTGGCTCGATTATAACGGCTACAAGGTCGTCACCAAGCCAGCCAAGGAATTCACCGACTCGCTCGGCCGGCGCAAGATCAAGGGCAATATGGACATAGAGCTTGCGATCGACGCCATGGAGCAATCCGAGACGGTCGACCATCTGGTGATCTTCTCCGGCGACGGTGATTTCACGACGCTCGTCGAGGCGCTGCAGCGCAAGGGCCGCAAGGTCTCCGTCGTCTCGACCATGTCAACCCAGCCGCCGATGATTGCCGACGACCTGCGCCGGCAGGCCGACCACTTCATCGACCTGGCAACGCTCAGAGGCGAGATCGGGCGCGAGCCGTCCGAACGCGCCCCGCGCCCGGCCGAGCCGATCGCCGATGATGTGGAGCTTTAAAGCTCCGAACGATCACGCTCCCAATCCATGAACGACCCACCCCCTCCCCGTAACGGGCAGGGGCTCACGGGCTGGGCTACATCGCCTACATCTCTGCCGCGACCGGCTCGACCAGACGCAACGGTACAAGATAGTGGGCAGGCGAGAGCCGCAGGCGCCTAACCCGTCCCCCTTACGGGAGGGTCTTGATCCACGAGGGAATGGGTCAGCTCACGATATGAGAAAGACACCCGCTCCAAACAACCGCAGAATTCACCCACGCTCTTTGAGCAGCCGGTTTTTCTGGCGGTTCCAGTCGCGCTCCTTGGCCGTCTCGCGCTTGTCGTGCAGCTTCTTGCCCTTGGCGAGCGCCAGTTCGAGTTTTGCCCGACCTCGCTCGTTGAAATAGATCTTGAGCGGCACGAGCGACATGCCTTCCCGGTTGACGGCACCCTGCAGGCGATTGACCTCGCGCTTCGACAGCAGCAATTTCCGGCGACGGCGGGTCTCGTGGTTGAAGCGGTTGGCCTGCAGATATTCCGGCAGGTAGGAATTGATAAGCCAGATCTCGCCGCCCTCGTCGGTTGCGTAGGACTCCGATATATTCGCCTTGCCATCGCGCAACGACTTGACCTCCGTGCCGGTCAGGACGAGACCGGCCTCGTAAGTGTCGACGATCTCGTAGTTGAAGCGGGCCTTCCGGTTTTCCGCCACAACTCGTCTGACCGTGCGCTCGCTGCCCTTTGGTGCCATCAGTTCATCAATCCCGCATGCCTGAGAGCCGCGTCGATCGCCGCCTCGGTCGACGGCTCCAGTGCCGAGAGCAGCGGCGAACGCACGACCCGGCTCATCCGGCCGAGGCGATGGAGCGCGTATTTTGCACCGCAGAGGCCTGGCTCCATGAAGATCGCCTTGTGAAGCGGCATCAACTTATCCTGATACTCCAGTGCCTTGGCGAAGTTGCCGGCAAGTGTCGCCTCCTGGAACTCGGCGCAGAGGCGCGGCGCGACATTCGCCGTGACGGAGATGCAGCCGACACCGCCATGCGCATTGAAGCCGAGCGCGGTCGCATCCTCGCCGGAAAGCTGGACGAAGGACTTGCCGCAGGCCATGCGTTGCTCGGATACGCGCTCGATCTTGCCGGTCGCATCCTTGACGCCGATGATCGTCGGATAGGCCTTCGCGAGCGCCGCCATCGTCTCGACGCTCATGTCGACGACGGAGCGGCCGGGTATGTTGTAAATCACGATCGGCAGCTTCACGGCCTCCGCGATCGCTGCAAAATGGGCAAAGAGCCCCTTCTGCGTCGGCTTGTTATAATAGGGTGTGACGACCAGAATTGCGTCGGCGCCCGCCTTCTCGGCGTGCTGCGCCAGTTCGATCGCCTCGATCGTATTGTTGGAGCCCGCGCCGGCAATGACCGGCACCCGCCGCGCGGCAACCGCGACGCAAAGTTCCACGACCTTCTTGTGCTCGTCGTGCGAGAGCGTCGGGGATTCGCCGGTGGTGCCCACCGGCACCAGGCCGTGGCTGCCCTCTTTTATCTGCCATTCCACGTGCGCGACGAAACTATCCGCGTCCAGCGCCCCGGTGGACGTGAACGGGGTTACGAGTGCAGGAATGGAACCCTTGAACATGCACAACTCCTGACGGCTTGAAGGGCAAGACACGCCCACGCTTTGGCCGCATTCGACGGTTAAAAACTGCCGCACCATAATCATGTGGCATGGTTGCGGCAAGCGGCGTGAAGGTGCATTTCCCGTCTGTTGCGGCGCAATTCGATCGCTACTTTTGGCCTGGGGCGATGTCGAGCGGTGACGAGGCATGTGGAACGCCGGGATCAGACGTTTGCCCGGATCTACACTGGTCAGCGCCGCGCGTCTTATTGGACGCGCATGGGCGGCTATAGACATTTAATTGCTGCATATCCTTGTCGTTTGAATCAAGGCGCATTGAGGAGACGTGCAGTTGGGGCGTTAAACCTTCATTAAGCCAAGCCGGCGCCAAATGAAGGTGAGACAAGGGGAAGCTCGGGGGCTCTTGATGCGCAGACCACTTTTTCTGTCTGCCGCCACCGTAATGGGTGCCGCAATGATGGGCTCCTTCGCGATCGCGAGCGAGGGCCGGATACCCGTCCCGGCGAGCCGGCCCGAGGCCGCTGCAGCGGCGGGCGCTCCGGCCAAAGCCGGACGTGTTGCGGGGGAAACCACCGGCGCCATCCTGGCCGCAATGGCTCCCTTAGCCGGCGCCCTTAAGTCCGGACTCGATGCACTCTCAAATCGGCAAGCGGACAAGGCGCTCGCCATTCGCGAAGGAATGCGAACGGATACGCTTGACCGGCACATCCTCACCTGGGCGATCGCCGTGTCCGGTCAGAAGGGAATACCGTCGCTCGAGATCTCCAAAGCGCAGCATGAACTTCGCGGCTGGCCTGGACTCAAATCGCTGCGCTCCCATTCGGAACGCGCGCTTTACCGCGAAAATCCGCCGGCGGCCGACGTGATCGCCGCCTTCGGCTCGACCCGCCCGGAAACCGCTGAAGGTGCGATCATCCTTGCGCGCGCACTCGTCGCGGAAGGCAAGAGCGGGGCCGCGGCAGAGCATCTCAGGACCGCCTGGTCCAAGGAGACGCTCGACGAGGACGTCGAGAACAAGATCCTCGCCGAGTTTTCCGGCCTGTTGACGACTGCTGACCACAAGCGCCGCATGGAGATGCTTCTCTATCGCAGCCGGGTCGATCAGGCGGAGCGTTTTGCAGCCCTCGGCAAGGCGCAGTCGCTGTACCGGGCCTGGGCGGCCGTGATCCGCGGCCGCGCAAAAGCGGCCGATCTGATCGCCGCGGTCGATCCTTCCTGGCGCGACGATCCGGCCCATCTTTTCCTGCGCATCGAATATCTGCGCAGGCAGGAGAAATACGAGGAGGCCGCGAAGCTCCTCGCGCAGATGCCGCGGGAGAGCGAAGCCTTGGTCGACCCGGGCGAATGGTGGACGGAACAGCGCATTGTCAGCCGCGGACTGCTCGACAGAGGAGATTTCCGCGGTGCCTACCGCATCGCCGCAAATCACACGGCAACCGCAGCGACGGATGTCGTTGATGCCGAATTTCATGCCGGCTGGTACGCCCTTCGCGGGCTTGAGGATGCAGCGGCGGCCGCGCGTCATTTCCGCAGGATTCTCGATGCATCGAGCCGGCCGATTTCGGCCTCGCGCGCCTGGTATTGGCTCGGGCGGGCCGCAGAGGCCGGTGGCCCCGGCAATGCGAGCGACTTTTTCGCCAGTGCGGCGCTCTATCCGGGAACCTTCTACGGCCAACTCGCCGCCGCAAGACTTGGCCGGTCCACCCTGAACGTCAATTATCCCGCACCGACGTCTGACGACCGCGCTCGCTTCGAGAGCCGCGAGGCCGTCCGCGCCATCGATCGGCTGGAGGCGGCCGGCCATGGCTGGCGGGCGGACAACATTTATCGGGCGCTCGCCGAGGAACTAACCAGCCCCGGGGAACTCGCGATCCTTGCGGCGCGCGCGGAAAAGACACGCAACCACCAGCTCTCGCTGCAGATCGGCAAGGTTGCATTCGGCCGCGGCATCGACGTCGCGGCGCTCGCATTCCCGCTCGGCGTCATCCCATCCAGTGCCAATATCGATGGCGCCGGCAAGGCGCTCGCCTATGCAATCGCCCGCCAGGAGAGCGCCTTCAATCCCGCGGCTGTCTCGCCGGCTGACGCCCGCGGCCTCCTGCAGCTCTTGCCGACCACCGCGAAAGGAGTGGCCAGCCGCTATGGCCTTGCTTATTCCGAAGGCCGGCTGACGAACGACGCAGGCTATAATGCGACGCTAGGGTCCCATTATCTCGGGGAGCAGATCGACAGTTTCGGCGGTTCCTACATCCTGACCTTCATCGCCTATAATGCCGGGCCGCGCCGGGTTCCGCAGTGGATTGCGCGCTACGGCGATCCCCGCGGCAAGCCCATCGACGAGGTCGTCGACTGGATCGAGCGCATTCCGTTCGAGGAGACGCGCAATTACGTTCAGCGGGTGATGGAGAATTACCAGGTCTACAAGTCGCGGCTCGGGCAGAAGGCAGACATCGTCTCGGACCTGAGAATGGGGCGCGGGTCTTGAGTTCGGGGGCCGGGTCAGAGTGGACGTCAACCCCGAAGGGAAGCCGATGTTTCAAGAGCATTATTTCCGCGCCAGCGACGGGCTGAAGCTCTACGCCAGAACCTATGGCTTCGAGATTGGTGAAAAACGCAGGCGTCTCCCCATCGTCTGCCTGCCGGGGCTGACCCGCAACAGCCGCGATTTTCACTCTCTGGCGACTTTCCTCGCCTCGCCCGAAGGCGGCGCGCATAAAATTATCGCGCTCGACTATCGCGGCCGTGGGCAGTCTGATCGCGACGCGGACAAGGGCCGCTACACGATCGCCGTCGAAGCCGAAGACGTGGTCACTGCCTGTATGCATTTCAACATCGAAAGGGCGACCTTCATTGGCACCTCGCGTGGCGGGCTCATCCTTCACCACCTCGCCGGCGCGGCCCCTGCCCTTATCGCCCGCGCCGTTCTCAACGACATAGGCCCGGCCATCGAGCTTGAGGGCTTGCTGAAGATAAGGGACTATCTCAACGCGGCGACACGGCCGCAAAGCTGGCCAGCGGCGCCGGCCCATCTGCGAGCCGTGCACGGCGCCGAGTTTCCGATCCTCGGTGAAGAGGACTGGCGCGAGATGGCCGAGGCGATCTTCCGCGACGAAAACGGGGTCCCGGTCCCCGATTGCGATCCGGCGATTGCCGCTCAATTGCAAGGTCTCACCAGCGAAACCGTGCTTACCCCTCTCTGGCCGCAATTCGAAGCCCTTGCGCGCATCCCCACCATGGTCGTGCGAGGCGACAATTCCAGATTGCTGAGCGAGGCGACCGTTGCGGAGATGACCCGCCGGCATGCCGGCCTGGTCACCGTTACCGCACCCGGTCAAGGCCATGCGCCGCTTCTGCATCTCGATGGGCTGAAAGAGGCTGTCGGCGAGTTCGTTAAGGCGTAAAAGGCCGCAACTTCTGACCCTTCTGGAAGACCCTGGGAGGAGTAGAGGCGATCGCAATCGGTCGTCCAACGTTCAATTCTGACTGGAGGTCAGAAATGAACATCAAGAGCCTTCTTCTCGGCTCCGCTGCTGCGCTCGCAGCAGTATCCGGCGCGCAGGCTGCCGACGCCATCGTCGCCGCCGAGCCGGAACCCATGGAATACGTTCGCGTCTGCGACGCTTTCGGCACGGGCTACTTCTACATTCCCGGCACGGAAACCTGCCTCAAGATCAACGGCTTCGTCCGCTTCCAGGTCAACTTCGGTGAAGACGCAGGCGGGTTCTCCGATTGGGATGCTTTCTCGCGTGGCTTCCTGGCGTTTGACGCCAAGAGCGACACGGAATTCGGTACGCTCACCAGCCTCATTGCAATCGAAGCTGATGCTGATGCTCAAGACGGCGCCGACTTCAAGCTTGACGAGGCCTACATCCAGCTCGGCGGCCTAAAGGTCGGTCACTTCTACAGCTGGTGGGACAAGGGTCTGAATGGTGAAACCGATTCGGTCGGTGAGAACACCAAGTTCAATTCTATTGCTTACCTTTATGACGGCGGTGCCTTCCAGGCTGGCGTTGCCATCGACGAGCTTGAAGGCCTGACTACTCGAAACAATGGTGTCGGCGTCGAGGGTATCGTTTCTGCTTCGCTCGGCGGCGTGTCGTTCGACCTGCTTGGCGGGTTCGACACCGAAGTTGAAGATGGTGCGATCCGCGGCTTGATCTCTGCTGACCTTGGCCCGGGTACTCTCCAGGCTGCTGCCATCTGGGCCTCCGACCCGAACGCTTACTGGTCTGACTCCGAGTGGGCTGTTGCTGTGTCCTATGCCTTCCAGGCAACCGAGAAGTTCAAGATCACGCCCGGCGCTCAGTACTGGGGTGACCTCCGTAACGGCGTTGAATTCAACGAAGGCTACGCCGGTGGTGGCGGCTCCTTCGGTAACGGCGATGCCTGGAAGGTCGGTATCACGGCTGACTACCAGATCACCGAAGGTCTCGCAGCTCGTGCGACGGTTAACTACACCGACGTCGACTACGACAACACCTTCGCTGATGATGATTTCGTCACCGGCTTTGTTCGCCTGCAGCGCGACTTCTAATCTGATCTAGTCTCAGGCCCGCAACTCTAAGAGTTGCGGGCTGTTGCTGTTCTGCAACATACGCGTGCCGTCTAGGTCATTGAGATTGCTGAAATATAAGCGTTGGCTTGAGTGCCAGCGGTTTCTTGGTCCATTCGTGGTGGGGTGGGAAGGAAACGGCAAACGTGACGTCAGGCGCCGAAAAATTGGCGAGCGGCTTCGGGATTTCGGGCGATCGTCCGGAATACGAGGTCAATTATTGTTTTGGCCGACAAGGTCCGATCGGTTTGGTAAAGGAGACCTCGCTTGCCGAGTTGTTCCATCGCTATGCCGATATCCTGTGGGACGAAGGGCACCACAAATACAATGTGAAGGCCTTCATCGGTGAACTCGACGAGATTCTACTCGGTGCGCGGTTTTCCACCTTCTCGCAGGACTTGCTCGACAATTTGATTGGCGCATTACGCAAGCGGGGCAACAGCAACGCGACCATTAATCGAAAGATGGCCGCATTGAGCAAGTTGCTGCGGAAAGCGTACAAGATGGGCGATATCCATAGTCTGCCGGAGTTCAGGCGTCAGAAGGAGAGAGCCGGACGCCTGCGATTCCTGGAAGCCGAAGAAGAGGAAGCGTTGTTCCGAGAGATCGGAACCCGCTCGGAACTCTTTCTGAAATTCTCCATCTTCCTTGTGGATACAGGCGCTCGCCTCGGCGAGGGCATCGGCCTCAAATGGAACGACATTCATGAGGGCCGGGTAACGTTCTGGATTACCAAATCCGGTCGAAGCCGCACGGTCCCGCTGACGTCCAGGGCAAAGCAGGTCCTACGTGAGCTTAAGGACAGGGCTCCGGGGCCCTTTGCCGATGTGGATCCGCAGAAATACAGGGCAGCTTGGAACGCGGCTAAAATCGACGCGAAACTGGGCGACGAAGCGGATGTCGTCCCCCATGTCCTGAGACATACCTGCGCGTCCCGCCTAGTACGGGGCGGAATCGATCTCCGGCGGGTCCAGATGTGGCTGGGCCATCAGACGCTGACGATGACGATGCGTTATGCCCACCTGGCAACGCATGATTTGGACATGTGTGTTCCCGTTCTCGAACGGCATCTCGCCAGCTAGGCCCGTTGCCGTCCAGCGACTTGCCCATGCCTGTGGATAGGCACCCATCGTGCGAAGTCCTTGGGCTAAGAAACCCTGGTTCTCCGCTCGCTGTCTCGGAATTGAAAAAGCCCGGCTCGATGAGCCGGGCTTTCCTTCACTGACCGAGGTCAGGTCAGATTAGAAGTCACGCTGCAGGCGGAGGAAGCCGCTGACCTGCTCATCAGCGTCATCCGGATCCGTGTAGTTGATCGTGAAGCGCGAAGCGAGGCCTTCGGTGATCTGGTAATCAGCCGTGATACCAACGCGCCACTGATCGTCACCGGAGTCGAAGCCGCCAGCGCCGTCGTTCAGGTCACCCCAGTACTGAGCGCCGGGGGTGATTGCGAACTTTTCGGTTGCGTTGAAGCGGTACGAAGCAGCAACGCTCCACTCGGAGTCAGACCAGTAAGCGTTCGGGTCGGATGCCCAGATCGCAGCGGCCTGGAAGGTGCCGGGACCAACGTCTGCAGAAAGCAGAGCGCGGATCGCGCCTTCTTCGAGTTCGGTGTCGAAGCCGCCGAGGAGGTCGAAGCTTACGCCGCCGAGCGAAGCGGAAACGATGCCTTCGATGCCGACGCCGTTGTCACGCGTGGTGATGCCCTGGAGTTCGTCAACAGCGATACCAGCCTGGAACGTACCGGCATCATAGACATAGCGGATCGAGTTGAATTCGGTGTTTTCGCCGATCGAGTCGGTTTCACCGTTCAGGCCCTTATCCCACCAGCTGTAGAAGAAGCCAGCGCGGAGGCCGCCGAGTTCGATGTAGGCTTCGTCGACGTCGATGCGGCTGTCGCCAGGGCCGGTGTCGTTGTCGGCGTTGAATTCGATCGCGGCGAAGCCGGTGAGCGTGCCGAATTCGGTGTCGCTCTTGGCGTCGAACGAGATGTAAGCGCGCGAGAAGACATCCCAGTCGGAAAAGCCTTCGACCGCGTCGGCGCCCTCGCCCCAATCACTTGCGTCACGGCCGAAGTCGCCCTGAACGCGGATGAAGCCGCCGATCTTCAGGCAGGTTTCCGTGCCCGGAATGTAGAAGTAGCCCGTGCCGAAAGCGTCGCAAACGCGAACGTATTCCAGGGGCTCCGGCTCGGCGGCGACGATGGCGTCGGCAGCCTGTGCGCCGGATACTGCTGCGAGCGCAGCAGCGGAGCCGAGAAGAAGGCTCTTGATGTTCATTTCTGACCTCCAGTCAAAAGTTTCACACGGGTCTGGGTATCTTTGCTGAAGGACAGCGTTCCCTGCCCCATCCCCAATCGTTCAAGAAGTCGGACGATCAACCGCCCTTGCTTCCGGAGTTGAAAATACAAAACCGGATGGGGCGCGCAACGACCAACTTGCCTGATCGACTCCTTTGCGCCGCCCTTCCCCGATCCCTGTTGCTCAAACGACACAAAATCGCCCCAGACGGCCCGAGTGCGTTAAAAAAGCCTTAAGAAAATCCTTTGGTGACGGGAGGTTAGCGCAAGCCTCGCGGGCACCTCCTGTACCATAAAGAGGCAAAAATCGGCCGAAAAGGGGGGCAGAATCGGGCGCTGGGATGATTCCCCCGGCCGCCATCAGCAGGGTTCGGGGCTCCGACAGAGGCGTTCGGCCAGCTGGAATTGGGTCGATTTCAGCGATTCCCAACAGAATCAACAGGCAAGGATTCGCGAATCGAGGACGGCGCTCGGGGAGAGCGATCGAGTCGGGCTCGGCGCTCTTGGGGTGGGGATTGGCGGCGGCAGCTATCGGCGCCACTCTCTTGCCATGCGGAACTCACACGGACTCCGTGGGGAGAAGGCTTAGCGGCGCCGTCCGGCCCAGCCCGTAACTGTCAGGAGGTAGGTGGCTACCATAGCCGTTTGTTGGCGAAGGCGTGGCCCGACCCGGATTTGAGATAGCGCTCGAACGAGTCCGCTTTCGCCCGCTCAGAAAATGCGACGTAAGTCGTCAGCCGCCATGGCTTGAATTTGGAGGTGTGGGCTGATTTGCCGGCATTGTGCTCTTGTAGACGCTGCTTGAGATCAGCAGTCACTCCTACATAGCGCTGGCCGCAGTTTGACAGGCTTTCGATTAGATAGACGTAAAACAATAAAGCCCTGCTTCGCCAGAGATGTTCTAGCAATCCTGCGAAGCTCGAAGAGCGAAGCAGGATGGCGGAGAAGAAGGGATTCGAACCCTCGATACCGTTTCCGGTATACTCCCTTAGCAGGGGAGCGCCTTCGACCACTCGGCCACCTCTCCGTCAGGGCCTGACTAGTGTCACCGCGCCTTCAATGCAAGATTTTTTTGTCGGTTTTCAGGAAATCCTGGCTTTTTGGGCGCGAGCATCTGCCGCCCAGATACGAGGCGACAAGGCTGGAGCAAGCCCGGTTGGGGAAAGTCCCCCCAATTTTCGCCGTTCGCCTGGCATGCAAGCGCGATCCACGGCGAGATGAAGGAGCGATATTCCCGAGGTCTGGCGATGTCGATGATCATGCATCTCGCGCAAGGAAGATCCGGCCGCGCGGCCGTTTCCTATCCGCATTATGTGATAGAGCGCCCCTGCCGCATTCTCGTCATCGCCAGCCAGCTCAAGGCGAAGACCAAGTATCAGGCGCTCTTGCGCCACATCTCGATCGGCGGCGCAATGCTCGACTTCAACGCCGGGATTATGCTGCCGAAGCATTTCTTCCTTGAAATCGACGGATTGGACGAGGAGATCGGCTGCGCCGAGGTGCATCGCAACGGGTCAGAGCTCGGCGTGCGCTTCAATATGCTGCTCGCGCAGGAATTTCTAAGCCGGCTCATCCGCCTGCAGTTTGCGAGCGGGCTCTGAGCGGCCGATCGCACCCCGCCCAGCTCGACGCCTTGCTAGATTTTTAATGAATGACTTCAAGAGATTGCAAGACTGTCGAGGGAAACTGATCCTCGGCCTTCGCCGCTCACGGGCTCACCGGGACGGGCAGAAGCCGCTGGCGCCTTGCTCTGGCGTGGCAATTATACCGGAGACGACGCATGCTGCAGTCGACGATGTATTCGCTTGTGCCTTCTCCGCTCTACGAGCGACGCTACGAGCGTTTTGCCATCGCCCATGCGGGAACGCTGATGTCGGTACAGCCAGGCCTTGGCGGCGTATCCATCCGCGCCTGCAGGATGATCGAAATTTCGCGAGGCGGAGCACGGCTCTCCGTCGGCACGACCATCGGCCTGCCGCATCATTACTATCTTCACATCGTAGGAACGAACCGCCGTATCGGCTGCGCCGAGATCCACCGGGCGGGAGACAACATCGCCGTACACTTCATCAAGTCGATCGACGAATCGTTTCTCCACCAAATCGTCCGCCACGACTATTTCACCGGCCGGACCAGTGATTTGAGGTCAGGGAGCAGCAGCTACCGCCACGCGCCCTCGGACGAGCATCCTGCTCTGCTGATGAACACCAGGAATAGCGCGGGATGAGTACTGATCGATCACGCGTCAGAGTCTAGGTCGATCCGAGCTGAAATCATCGTGGTCCAGCCGAGATTCCTCGCAGCGGATCTTTCTTTGCGCAAGCCGATTCCGATTCCCGCACATATACGATAAGTTCCGCGGCGCATTTCGTTCGGGGTTGTCCACATGTCCACCTTCTCGCGCTTCACGCCGCTCATCCAATCCTTGCCGGCCACCGTTCCATTCGTCGGACCCGAAGCCATCGAACGGCAGCGCGGCCGCAGCATCGCCGCCCGCATCGGTGCGAACGAGAGCGGCTTCGGTCCGGCCCCTTCGGTGCTACTTGCGATCCGGGAGGCAGCAGCCGAGACATGGAAATACGCGGACCCGGAAAACCACGATCTCAAACAGGCGCTGGCCGGCCGTCTCGGCACGTCTCCTGGCAATATCGCCGTCGGAGAAGGCATTGACGGCCTGCTGGGTCAGATCGTCCGCCTCGTCGTCGAGCCGGGCATGCCGGTCGTGACTTCGCTCGGAGGCTATCCGACATTCAACTACCACGTCGCAGGCCACGGCGGCCGGCTGGCAACCGTGCCCTATGCCGATGATCGAGAAGACCTCGAGGGGCTCCTTGCCACTGTCAAGCGGGAGAACGCGCCGCTCGTCTATTTCGCCAATCCGGACAATCCCATGGGCAGTTGGTGGCCCGCCGATCGCATCATCGAATTCGCCGTCGCCTTACCGGAAACGACGCTGCTCATCCTCGATGAGGCCTATAGCGAAACCGCGCCGCCCGACTCGGTGCCTTCGATCGAAAGCCTGATCGACCGGCCGAACGTCATTCGCACTAGGACCTTCTCAAAGGCCTATGGTCTCGCGGGCGCGCGTGTCGGTTACGTGCTCACCACACCCGGCACTGCCCAGGCCTTCGACAAGATCCGCAATCATTTCGGCATGAACCGCGTCGGCGTCGCGGCGGCGATCGCCGCGCTCGCCGACCAGGCGTACCTGGAGGAGGTCGTCGCCAAAATAACAAGTTCCCGCGACCGGCTCTCCGCAATCGCTCGCGGAAACGAGTTGTTGCCGCTTGCCTCCGCCACGAATTTCGTCGCCGTCGATTGTGGGCGGGACGCGACCTATGCCAAGGCGATCGTCGAGCGGCTGATGGGCGACCACGGCATCTTCATCCGCATGCCGGGTGTGGCACCTCTCAATCGCTGCATCCGCATCAGCGCCGCGCCCGAAGCCGAGATGAAGTTGCTGGAGGCTGCCTTGCCGGCTGTGCTGAAGAGCCTGGGCTAGTCAGTGCCCCTTCCCCTCCGGCCCGCCGGCTGCGCTCGGCAGGCGCGTGGCTTGCACACGGTCAGTGCATCGTCATCCATTCGCGCGCCGCGCGAAGGGCGGCCGCAAGGTCGGTCTTGCTCATTGTTGCCGCAAGGTCTACGCGGAGGCTGGCGGCACGGTCGCAGCCCTTGATGGCGGCGATATTCAGCCACTTGTGCGCGGCGACCAGATCGACGGGTCTGCCGCGGCCGGTTGCATAGGCGAGGCCCATTGCGCAAAGGGCATCGGCCCGGTTGTCGCCGCCCATCGCGGCCTCCGAACCGATCTGCATATCAAAGAGTGCCATTCTCGTCGTCCCTGTCTTCTGTTTAGCGAAGCGGCGCGCCTTTGCCTGGGGAATACGGCAGGCGCGCCCGGCTTCAGTTCGTTGGTCCCTGTTTTGGCCTGCCTCTTATCGGGCGTCCCGAAAGCGCACCGTCTTCGGCAGCGTCGCTTGCGGTTCTTCGGCGGGTTGTTTTCCCTGCTCGTCTTATGGCTTCGAGTATGGCGGGCGCCTTTCAACAGCCGTTTAAAATGCATGCTTAACTTGCCGCAAACAAAGTTCAAACGCTTGGTAAATTTGGGTTTTCGTTAAGCATCAGAATGCCCGGAGTGGCGGCACTCCGCTTAAAAATTTACGAAAACTTAAGTGACGGGTTTCAACCAATTGCTAACCACAAAAGCGAAACGAGTTTTGCGAAGAAGTTGGCCTGCCCCCACGCGACGCGCCGGCGCAGCCTCGAAAACAGAGCCGAAGGCGCGTGGTCGCTTGCCTGCGCCGGCCGCGGTTCCTGAGCGGCTCGCCTGTCGCCTGAAGCACCTGATGCCGAGGGTGGGACGTATTTATCTTTACGTGCGCGTAAGTTAGTCTCCGGCGTTCTAGCGGCTAGGAGGCCGCACTGCTTTGCGGAGGAGATTCAATGATACGTACTTTGCTTGTCACCACGGCGCTCGCTTTCATGGCGACAGGCCCGGCCCTTGCCGCCGAGCCGATCGTCGGAGACTGGAGGACCGCGAGCGGCGCCACAGCGGAAATCGCTCCCTGCGGCGGATCTTTCTGCGTCACGCTGATGACGGGCAAGCATGCGGGCAAGCGTATCGGCAATCTTGCCGGCGCCGGCGGCAGCTATAGCGGCGAAATCACCGATCCGGAGAGCGACAAGACCTATAGCGGCTCGGGCTCCGTCCAAGGCAATTCGCTCAAGATGAAGGGCTGCATACTAAAGGTTCTCTGCAAGTCGCAGACGTGGACCCGTCTTTGAAATTTTGGTTGGGGGTTGGGGTGAAGACCCCTCAACCCCCAGAGACCCATCCCCAACCCCTCCCCACAAGGCGAAGGGGCTTTCTGCGCTGCGCCGCCGCACTTCGATCTTGACCCCCGCGCCAGACGCAAAGGTCACGGACTAGCAGACGAGCGCGACGGACACCTAGCCCCTCTCCCTTGTGGGGAGGGGTCTCTCCTATCCGCACGCTGACCGAGAGCTAGCGTGCGCGCTGACCGAACAGGATCTTCTGAGCTTCCTTGTCCTCTGCAAGCGCCTTCTGGCGGGCTCGTTCCTCCTTGCCGACTTCGATCGCCTTCTTCACCGCGGGCCGCGCCAGCATCGTCTCGAACCAGCGCTTCAAGTTCGGGAAATCATTTAGGTCCTGTCCCTGGTTCTCGTGCGGGATCACCCAGCCGGTCGCAGCCATGTCCGCAATGGAATAGTCGCCGGCCAGGAACGGCCGGTCGGCAAGGCGCTTGTTCATCACGCCGTAGAGGCGGTTCACCTCGTTCGTGTATCGCTCGATGCCATAGGCGATCCGTTCCGGCGCATATTGGCGGAAGTGGTGTGCCTGCCCCGCCATCGGACCAAGGCCGCCCACCTGCCAGAAGAGCCATTGCTCCACCTCGACGCGGGCGCGTTCGTCGCCCGGATAGAATTTTCCGTGTTTGCGGCCGAGATATTGCAGGATCGCACCCGATTCGAAGACTGAGATCGGCTCGCCGCCAGGACCGTCGGGGTCAATGATCGCCGGCATGCGGTTATTCGGCGAAATCTTCAGGAAATCCGGTGCGAACTGGTCGCCCCGACCGATATTGACGTATTTGACCGCATAGCGAACGCCGAGCTCCTCAAGCATGATGGTGATCTTCCAGCCGTTAGGGGTCGGCCAGTAATAGAGCTCGATCGGAGCAGTCATAGGCAGTCTCTCCTCAGGTTCTTGGGAGTCCACACTTAGGAACGCGCTTCGCGCGTGGCAAGGCCCGCGCCTTCAACCAAGATGAACGGCAGATGAATGGGCGCCTCAGCAAGAATTCAGTTTGGTTATGCGAAAAAGCGCTCAATCGATTTAAGAGTGCCTCCAGCCCACGGACAAGATCATGGATATGCTCGCCCGCCGCCTCACAATCATCAGCCTGTTGATGGTTGCCTTCGCCATGACGCTCGCGGCAGCGGTCGGCGCCGATACGGAGCGTCGCCGCCAGAACACCTATATCGGCTCGCTGACGGACTGCACCGTGCACACAGCGCAATATTGCCAGGCCAAGCTCTAAGCAGGGTGAGGCCAAGCGGCGGCTTGCGGCTTGCCGCCCGCGTCCGCGACTAACCCAGGATCGTTATGGAAATGGCCGTGTTCGTCTCCTCCGCCATGCTGGCACTCCGGCTCCTGTTCTTCACTGGTCTGCTGATCGCGCCGTTCGGGGCGGTCGCCTACAACAAGGCCAGCGCTTCCGGCATCGGCAAGAACGGCGCCGGCTTGGTGCTCTTCATAACGCTCCAGCGCCAGGCGATGAGCTGATCTTCCGATGTCGCGCGACTTTAGGACGAGCGACGGTTGCGTAGCACTTTCCTTCGACCTCGCCCCGGAGCGAATTTTCTCCTTGCACAAGGCTCCGCGCTTCGCTCCATTCCCGCGTTGGAAGGAGCGCAACCATGTCCGCATTCGCCATCTATTTTCTTGCCGCGCTGGCCGAAATCGCCGGATGCTTTGCCTTCTGGGCATGGCTCAAGCTCGGCAGGTCGGTCTTGTGGCTGGTGCCCGGCATGGGATCGCTGGCGCTTTTTGCCTGGCTTCTGACGATGATCGATACGGCCGCCGCGGGCCGAGCCTATGCGGCTTACGGCGGCGTGTACATCGCTGCTTCGCTCTTCTGGCTGTGGATTGCCGAAGGTGTCAGACCGGATCGGTGGGACATTACCGGCATGGCTGTGGCACTGGTCGGCAGCACGATCATCCTGGCGGGACCCCGTTAAACGAGATGTGAAAACTACTCATCTGTCGTTTGCTTGTCAGAAGTCGCGGCCTATAATGCGACATGGACAAACAAATTTCTTCAAATTCCGCCCTCTCCACCACCACACCTGAAGCCTTCGAGCCGCAATCCTTCGATAATCCGGCCGAAGCCGTCGATTGCCTGGAGGCGCTTTACGAGCGCAATACGCGCTTCCTGCGCGAGGCATTCGAGGGTTTGGGAAAGAGCGGCAGACCCCTTACCCGTTTCCGCGCCTGCTATCCGCAGGTTAGCATCGAGACGAGCAGCTTCGGCCATGTCGATTCGAGGCTGTCCTTCGGCTATGTCAGCGCACCCGGCGTCTACACGACGACGATCACCCGCCCAAAGCTCTTTCGCCATTACCTGAAGGAGCAGCTCGGGCACCTTATCCGCAACCATGGCGTCAGCGTCGTCGTTTCGGAGTCGGCGACTCCGATCCCGCTGCATTTTGCTTTCGGCGAGAACGCGCATGTCGAGGCGTCGGCGGCCGAAAGCATCGACATTCCGTTGCGCGATCTGTTCGATGCCCCGGATATCACGACCACCGACGACGAGATTGCCAACGGTTCATATGAACCCGGTCCTGGCGAGCCCTCTCCGCTCGCCCCCTTCACCGCACAGCGCATCGACTATTCGCTGGCCCGCCTCAGCCACTACACCGCAACCAGCGCCTCGCATTTCCAGAATTTCGTGCTCTTCACGAACTACCAGTTCTATATCGACGAATTCTGCGCATGGGCGCGCCAGCAGATGGCCGAAGGCGGCAACGGTTACACGGCCTTCGTCGAGCCCGGCAACATCACCACATTGGCAGGCGCCGACAAGCCGGAGAACGATTATTCTCTCGCTCGCCTGCCGCAGATGCCGGCATACCACCTGAAGAAAAAGGGCCACGGCGGCATCACGATGGTCAATATCGGCGTCGGTCCGTCCAATGCCAAGACGATCACCGACCACATCGCCGTCTTAAGGCCGCATGTCTGGCTGATGCTCGGCCATTGCGCCGGTCTTCGTAATAGCCAACGCCTCGGCGATTACGTGCTGGCGCATGCCTATATGCGCGAAGACCACGTGCTCGACGACGATCTTCCGGTCTGGATTCCGCTGCCCGCCCTTGCGGAGGTTCAGGTCGCCCTGCAGGATGCGGTCGCGGAAGTGACGGGCTACAAGGACTACGATCTCAAGCAGATCATGCGCACCGGCACTGTCGCAACGATCGACAACCGCAACTGGGAACTGCGTGACCAGCGCGGTCCGGTCAAGCGCCTCTCGCAGGCGCGGGCCATTGCGCTGGACATGGAGGCGGCAACCATTGCCGCCAATGGCTTCCGCTTCCGGGTGCCCTACGGAACCCTGCTCTGCGTGTCGGACAAGCCGCTGCACGGAGAGTTGAAGCTGCCGGGCATGGCGACGGCCTTCTACCGCACGCAGGTGAGTCAACATCTAAAGATCGGTATCCTGGCGCTGCAGAAGCTCGCGGCCATGCCGCCGGAGAAATTGCATTCGCGCAAGCTCAGGAGCTTTTACGAGACGTCGTTCCAGTAGCGCGCTTCTTCAATTCTTCGGTTTCAGACCGAGCGACAGCAGCGTGCCTGCGGCGGCCGAGACAATCACGAGCAGATGCGCATTGACGCTCGCCCGGCCGAGCACCCCAAGCGTCGCTGCATCGCCCGCCGCGCCGAACGAAATTGCGCCGGCGACGATAGCTGCGGCATAGGTGCCGACGCCGGCCGGCGCATGCACCGGGAGGACCGATGACAGTTCTCCACCGAGCGCCCCGCCGAATGAGGCGGCAAACGGCGCCACCCCCATTAAGGCGAGCACCCAGGCGAGAATCACCACCTTGACCGCCCAGTTCAGCAGCGTCATTGCCCAGGCCCGCAGGAACGTCGAAACGTGATCCGGCAGACCGGCCTCGACTTCCTCTAAGTAGGGCTTGAGCCTGCCGGGCGCCATGCGCCGCGCCACCGCAAGGACCCTCGCCTTGAGCAGAAAGAAGACGAGCGGCGAGACGAAACCCAGAAGCCAAAGGACCCACCAGGCCGCCTGCCCACTCGTTCCGATCACGACGCCAATCGCCGCAACAAAGAGGAGCGCGTGCAGGTCGAGGAGCCGCATGACGAACAGCGCCGAGGTGCCGCGTAACAGCGGAACGCCGAATTCGGAGCGCATCAGCAATGGAAAGCTTGTCTCGCCCGCCCTGAAGGGCAGCATGATGTTGAGCAGATTGTGGATCTGGGTAAGGCGCAGAAGCGTCAGGAACCGACCGGCGGTCTCATTGGGAAAGTAGTCGTAGATTCTGTAGCAGCGCACGAAATAGGTGGCGACCAGGAGTGCAAGCGCCGAAAGCACCGGTGCGAGACCGACTTCTGCCCATTGCCGCATCAAGGCGAGCCATCCCCAGATCCACTCTACGAAGACGGCGTAAGCCGCGACGGCCGTCAGGGAAATCAGTGCCATGCGGTTGCGCGCAAGCCATGATGGCCGACCGAGCTGCCTGTCCGAATTCATGAGATGCCGATTTCCTCTACCGGGCAACGCGATTTCCTTGTTGGTTACTACTGTCAACTGTGCAAGAAAGCCAGAGACAGCAGATCGCGGAGATCACCCTTTGAATCAGAGAGAAGAACCCGCTCAAGCAATGACCAGCGTTGTGCGGCGCGTCGAATTGTCCATCGTCGTCCCGGTGTTCAACGAGGAGGAAAGCGTCCAGCCTTTGATCAACCGCATTAGCGAGGCGATGGTCGATTTCGGCAGCTCATGGGAGTTGATCCTGGTGGACGACGGCAGTACCGACCGAACCTTGCCGAACGCCCGGAGCGAGCTTGCACGCCCCGGATTGCGGTTGAAGGTCATCGAGTTGCAGAAGAATTTTGGCCAGACCGCGGCCATGCAGGCGGGGATTGACGCCGCCAGCGGCCGATTGATCGCCACGCTCGATGGAGACCTGCAAAACGATCCTAGAGACATCCCGCTGATGGTGGCCGCGATCGAGGCGCGCGAGCTCGACCTGCTCGTCGGCTGGCGAAAGAACCGCCGGGACGGCCTGCTGCTCCGCAAGATACCCTCATGGTGCGCCAATTACCTGATCGGCAAAATCACCGGCGTGAAGCTGCATGACTATGGCTGCAGCCTCAAAATCTACCGCGGCGCCATCATCAAGCAGGTGAAGCTCATGGGTGAAATGCATCGCTTCATCCCCGCATGGGTAGCCGGCGTCGTGCCCAGCAGCCGCATTGGCGAAATGGCAGTGACGCATCACGCCCGCCATTTCGGCACGTCGAAATATGGTCTCTCGCGGACTTTCCGCGTGATTCTCGACCTCTTGGCGGTGCTGTTCTTCATGCGCTACAAAGCGCGGCCCGGCCATTTCTTCGGTTCGATCGGGCTGGCCGCCGGTGGCATCAGCGCGCTCATCCTCATCTATCTTGGCATCGACAAGTTCATCCTGGGTAATGACATTGGCACCCGGCCGATGCTGCTGGTCGGCATCATGCTCTTCCTCTCCTCGATCCAGCTCATCACCACCGGCATCCTCTCGGAAATGATGGCGCGCGCCTACTTCCGCGACGACGAGACGGCGAGCTACATCGTGCGGCAGGTCTTCGACCAGGAACCGCCGCATGCTTGAAATGGTCGAACGGCGACCGAACGCGGTTTTCCTGCTTCTCGCCGGCTATTTCCTTCTGTGTATCGCCCTGCGGCTGGCGGCATCCAATTCGCTCGAGATCGACGAGGCCGAGCAGGCGTTCCTGTCGCAGTTCCTGCGGCTCGGATATGGCCCTCAGCCGCCCTTCTATAACTGGCTGCAATATGGGCTTTCGCAAGCGATCGGCACCTCGCTTGCGACGATGACGCTTCTGAAAAACGGGCTTCTGTTCCTCTGCTGTCTCTTCTACGGTCTCGCCGCCCGGCTCGTCCTTGGAGACCGGCACTTGTCGGCGATCGCAACGTTCGGCGTACTCAGCCTGCCTCCGGTTTTCCTGCTGGCGCAACGGGACCTCTCGCACACGGTTGCCGCACTTTTTGCCGTCTCGCTTTTTCTGTACGGGTTTCTTAGAACGCTCACGCGCCCAAGCCTTTTCTCCTATCTGCTGACCGGCATCGCGGTCGGAATCGGCGCCATCTCGAAGTACAACTTCGTGCTGGTTCCCATCGCCGCCATCATTGCCATTCTGCCGGAGCGCGACCTGCGCACGCGCATCTTCGACTGGCGAATTCTCGCAGCGATCGCCGCCGCCGCCATCATCGCCACGCCGCACGGGATTTGGGTGTTGCAAAATCTCGACGCCGCCTCCTCCGGAACCCTGGACGAGATGAAGGAGCGTGAGGCGGAAGGGCGCCTCTTTGAGGCGTTCCACGGCATCGCCGCACTTGCTTCGGCAACGATCGGTGGCAGCTTCGTCACCGTGCTGCTCTTCGGCCTTTTCGCCCACGGCAAGATCCGGCAGATCTGGCAAGCGGAAAGCCAGTGGACTCGCATTGTCGGGCGGATGATTGCGTTTTGTCTCCTGGGGGTGCTGCTGATAGTGCTCGGGGTGGCTGCGACGCATGTTCGCGAGAAGTGGCTGGTCCTCTACCTGGTCCTGCTGCCGCTCTACCTTTGTCTTAAGATCGAGGCCGCGCGGATCAATGCCGCGCCGGGCCTCCGGCTTTTCGTTCCACTGATCGCGACCATTGTTATCGGGGCGCTTGTCATCGTTTCCTCTCGGGCCGCGGTGCGCCCCTGGTTCGGCGATTATTCCCGCTTGAACATCCCCTATGCAGCCTTTGCTGAGAAGGTTGCAAAGATGGAAGGGCGCGAACCCGCCCTCGTCATTGCCAACGACAAGCAGATCGCCGGCAATATTCGCACGCAATTCGCCAGGGCGACGGTCGCCATCCCCTCGATGCTGGAGACAGTCCCGGTCGACAAGAGGAGAAGGCCGCTGCTGGTGGTCTGGCGCAGCGAGGCGGATTCAGCGACGCAAATTCCCGACGCTCTCAACGGGGCACTCAACGCCCTCGGGATGGACGGGAATAAGCAGCGACGGGACCTCGCATTGCCCTATATCTATGGCTCCGATGCGGATCGGTACGGGTTCAGTTATGTCTGGCTCAACGATTAGTGCTTGGATGATGCAGGCGAAATTTACTGGTCGCCTGTGCCGACGAGCAGCTTCAATTCGCCCGGGTGGACGCGCAGGGCAATATCGCGCCGCGCAATCGGCAGAAGCTCGCCGTCGATAACACAGTTGATCTTGCGATCCACCTTCGGGAAATGCAGATCGACGGCGATCGCGCTCATTTCCGTGATGAGAGGGCTTGCCCGAAAACGGCCGCGCAAAATATCGAAGGCGAGTTTCGCCACGCCCGCGGGACTGAGCGGCGGCGCCGTGTAGAAGCCGAGGTGACCAGCGGTCACGTCCTCCGCATACATCAGCGTCGCGTGACCGAAATGGTTGTTCGAAACCGATATCTGCGAGACATGTCGGCGCTCACGATGGCCGTCGGCATCGAATTCGATTTCGAAATCCGGCGGATTAAAGATCACGCCGATGGCCGCACGCGTGCTCGCGCCGATCTTTCCAATGCGTGACGCAAATCGATAGGCATTGCGGTAGCGCACCAGGCGAGCATGGAGCCCCATGGAGAACTGATGTACGAAGGCGCGGCCATCTGCGCTGCCGATGTCGCCGTCGATGATTCTTCCATTTGCGAGAACCTCCGGCACTTTCCAAATATCGATAGGCAGTTTCAGCGACCGGGCGAAAAGGTTCATTGTGCCCGCCGGGATGATGCCGAGCGGCATGCCGCACTTCCAGGCGACACCCGCGGCGGCGGAAATTGTCCCATCGCCGCCGCCGGCGATCATCGCGTCGAGATCGGCGCGCCGGCCAGCCGTCTCCAGCGCCTGGCGCATTTCACCCGCTCCGACGACCGCGATCTCTAGTTCGTGTCCGGCCGCATAAAAGGCCGCCTCCACCGCCCTGCCATAGGCCGCCATGTCCGTCGTGCGAAATGTTCCACCATCCCGATTGAAGATGGCTCTAAGCTTCATGAATACTCCGTTGGCCCAGGCGTCGGCATCTCAGATAAGCGCTTCCGCAGTCGTTTCCAGAGGAACAACTGCAAGTCTCCTCCCAAATCGGCGCGTTTTCAGGGCTCACAAACCTCGAGCGCGATTGCAGGTCACCGTCCGAATGAGTGAGGCTTCAGGGGCCCGCGCCTGACAAGATGCGCGGCGCTGGAAGCATGCACCTTGAAAACGAAAGCGGCTCGAGACGGAGTCCCGAGCCGCTTGCCTTTGCGGGATATCGCCGACCAGCTCGGCGGCCAATCATTCAGCCGTGGACGATTTCCAGGTGCCGCTGCAGGCGGCGGCCATAGGCTTGGCTGACGCGGTCGAAGATGATCGCGATGCCGACGATGGCCATGCCATTGAAAATGCCGAGCGTGAAGTACTGGTTGGCGATCGCCTTCAAGACCGGTTGGCCCAGGCCCTGAACGCCGATCATCGAAGCGATGACCACCATGGCAAGCGCCATCATGATCGTCTGGTTGATGCCGGCCATGATCGTCGGCAGCGCCAACGGCATCTGCACGTTCTTCAGCTTCTGCCAATTCGACGAACCGAAGGCGTCCGCCGCCTCGAGCACGTCCTTGTCCACCAGCCGGATGCCGAGATTGGTCAAGCGGATCATCGGCGGAATGGCGTAGATCACAACGGCGATCAGTCCCGGCACCTTGCCGATGCCGAGCAGCATCACGACGGGGATGAGGTAGACGAAGCTCGGCATCGTCTGCATCACGTCGAGCACCGGGTTGACGACATTCTGGAACCGATCGGAGCGCGACATGGTGATGCCGATCGGGATACCGATCGCGATCGACAGCACCGTACAGACGAAGATCATCGAAATCGTCTTCATCGTGTCGTCCCACATGTCGAAATAGCCGATGACGAGAAGCGTCCCGATACAGCCCGCGACGATTTTCCAGTTGCGGCTGGCGAACCAGGCGATGAGCGCAACAAGCAGGAGAATGATCGGCCAAGGCGTGCGCGTCATGAAGCGCTCGGACTCGATCAGGAAAAACTGCAGCGGATCGAAAAACGCTTCGATGCTGTCGCCATAGGCGCGAGTAAATGCCCGGAAACCTTCGTCGATTACCTTCTTCAGATCCCGAAGCCGGCCGTCATCCATGTGCGGAAATCTGGTCAACCATTCCATCTCTATTCCCCTTCGCAATCGTCAAGGCGGCCCGCCTTTATTGTTCTTTGCCGCCGAAGCACCCTTCACAAGGGAGCCACAGAAGGTTGTCGTTCGAGAGAACGACAACCCATGAAACGGGAGCGGCGCGCAACCGGCGCGCCGCTCCACAGCAGGGATTTCGATCAGAGGGCCGCCTTGACCTTCTCTGCGACTTCCGGCGACACCCACTTGGTCCAGATGTCCGGGTTTTCCTCGAGGAAGTGCTTGGCGCCCTCCTCGCCGCTTGCCTGGTTGTCGGTCATCCAGGCCATCAGCTTGTTGACCACGTCATTCGTCCATGCGCGGGTGTTTAGGTATTCCATGGCCGGGCCGGCGCGGTCGGCGAAGGCTTTCGTTACCAGCGTCTGGACCGTGTCCTTCGGCCAATCGTTCTTCTTCGGATCCGGGCAATCGGCGACCGTATTGCAACGCTTCCACTCTGCGGCGTCATGCGGGACGCCATGGTCGAGCTTCACCATCTCGTATTTGCCGAGCAGAGCCGTCGGAGCCCAATAGTAGCCGACCCAGCCCTGCTTGCGCTCGTACGCCTTGGCGACCGAGCCGTCGAGGCCGGCCGCAGAACCGGTGTCGACCAGGGTGAAGCCTGCTTCTTCAGCGCCGTAAGCCTTGTAGAGCTGCGTCGTCACGACCGTGCCGCCCCAGCCCTGCGGGCCGTTGAAGACGGCACCCTTGCTCGGATCTTCCGGATCGGGGAAGAGCTCCTTATGCTTCAGCACGTCATCGATCGTCTTGATGTCCGGGTGTTCGTCGGCGATGTATTTAGGCATCCACCAGCCCTGGACGCCGCCGTCGGAAAGTGCGGTTGCTGCGGCGACGATCTTACCTTCTTCGAGACCGCGCTTGACGACGTCCGGCAGAAGATCGACCCAGCCTTCCGGTGCGATGTCGGGCTCGCCCTTTTCGATCATCGAGGTGATGGTCGGCACCGTATCGCCGACTACCAGCTCGGCATTGCAGCCATAGCCTTCCGTCAGGATGAATTTATCGACGCTCGCCAGCACCTCCGCGCTCTGCCAGTTCATGTTGGCAATGGTCACATCGCCACATTCCTGCGCCGACGCCGCAGTCCCCAGTCCGAACAGACCAGCGGCCAGGCATGTCGTTGCTAGAAATTTTCTCATTTTACAGTTCCCTCTGTTCCGACGGTGTATTCAAGCAAACTGCCAAACCTCCACCGCATCGGCCGGCAGCGAATGGAACAAGGATTGCTCCAGCCCAAGGCTCTGAAAACAACCACTTGCGCAGCCATGAATCCATACTCCCGATTCATGGTTCCTAACATTGCTATCGGTTCTTTCCGGCGCACACTTGCCCATTTGCGTCAGCAATTGCCCTGACGGCCATTTTGGCGCCAAACACAGATAATTAAAGGCCTAATCTTCACATGGAAGCTGACCATAGGGCCGTTTGACTGCTTTAAAGTCGCCAGTGCGGACACGACATGGGTTGGCAGCAACGGCCATGCTGGTACCAGCGGCCCGCCTTCCGAACACTGCATGTTCGGATAGACCGGGCCCGCGCCCCCTTCTTCCCGGCGGGAGTCCGGGCGGCCCGCCTTCCGAACACTACATGTTCGGATAGACCGGGCCTTCGCCCGCTTCTTTCCTGGCGGGAGTCCGGGCGGCCCGCCTTCCGAACACTACATGTTCGGATAGACCGGGCCCTCGCCCCCTTGTGGCGGCACCCAGTTGATGTTCTGGTTCGGGTCCTTGATGTCGCAGGTCTTGCAGTGGACGCAGTTCTGGGCGTTGATGACGAAGGTCGACTGGCCGTCCTTCTCCACCCATTCGTAGACGCCGGCCGGACAGTAGCGCGTCGACGGGCCGGCGTAGACGTCATATTCCGAACGTTTCTGCAGATCCCAGTCCTTGACCTGCAGGTGCACCGGCTGATCCTCCTCGTGATTAGTGTTCGACAGGAACACCGAGGAGAGCCGGTCGAAGGTAAGCACGCCGTCCGGCTTCGGGTAGTCGATCTTCTGGTGTTTCGCCGCCGGCTCCAGGGAGGCCGCATCGGTCCTGCCATGCTTCAGCGTGCCGAAGAAGGAGAAGCCGAAGAGCTGGTTCGTCCACATGTCGAGCCCACCGAGCGCGACACCCACCGCCGTGCCGAAGCGCGACCACAGCGGCTTGACGTTCCTGACCTTCTTCAGATCCTGGCCGATGGCGCTGTCGCGCCAGCCACGCTCGATCTCGATCGGCTCGTCATTGGCGCGACCGGCAGCGATCGCCTCCGCCAGTTTCTCCGCCGCGAGCATGCCGGAGAGCACCGCATTGTGGCTGCCTTTGATGCGCGGCACGTTGACGAAGCCGGCCGAGCAGCCGATCAGCGCGCCACCGGGGAATGAGAGCTTCGGCACCGACTGATAGCCACCCTCGGTAATCGCGCGGGCGCCATAGGAGAGGCGCTTGGCCCCCTCGAAGGTGCCGCGGATCGCCGGATGGGTCTTGAAGCGCTGGAACTCCTCGAAGGGATGGAGATAGGGGTTCTTGTAGTTCAGGTGGACGACGAAGCCGACCGCAACGAGATTGTCTTCGAGATGATAGAGGAAGGAGCCGCCGCCGGTCTTCATGTCGAGCGGCCAACCGAAGGAATGCTGAACCAGGCCGGGTTTATGGTTCTCCGGCTTCACCTCCCAGAGCTCCTTCAGGCCGATGCCGAATTTCGGCACGTCGCGGCCTTCACCGAGCTTGAATTTGGCGATCAGCTGCTTGGCGAGCGAGCCGCGTACGCCCTCGCCGATCAGCGTGTATTTGCCGAGAAGCGCCATGCCACGGGCATAGTTCGGTCCCGGCTCGCCGGATCTCTCAATGCCCATGTCGCCGGTGGCGACACCGATCACCGCGCCCTCGTCATTATAGAGCACTTCGGTGGCGGCAAAGCCCGGATAGATCTCGACGCCCAGTGCCTCGGCATGGGTGGCGAGCCAGCGACAGACATTGCCGAGCGAGACGACATAGTTGCCGTGATTGTTCATCAAGGGCGGCATCAGGAAGTTGGGCAAGCGGATCGAGCCGGCCGGACCTAAGAAGAGGAAATGGTCGTCGGTGACTTCCGTCTTGAAGGGATGATCCGGCTCATCACGCCAGCCGGGCAAGAGCCGGTCGATGCCGATCGGGTCGACGACGGCACCGGAGAGGATATGCGCGCCGACTTCGGCGCCCTTCTCGAGCACCACCACCGAGAGCTCCGGATCGACCTGCTTCAGCCGGATCGCCGCCGCAAGCCCGGCCGGCCCCGCCCCGACGATCACCACGTCGAATTCCATGCTCTCGCGCTCGGGGATTTCTTGTTGCTCGGTCATTTCCATGCTCTCCAGTCTCCCGGTCTTCCGCCGGCTCTGTCCCAGCTACACCCATTCGTCATTGCAAATGTGTTAGGCCTTGTCGAGCCGGGATGCGACAGAGTTTCTCTGCATTTGCGCATGACTTGATGAGTTTAGCACAGCCGTATCTTACTTGAACGTAAGCGTAAACACATTTGCCACTTGCTTTCGGCCGAGGCACATGCGAGGAGGCCCGCCGCATCCAAGCACGGAGAAGCTCATGGCATCCGCCCTCGGGATCGATTTCGGGACCACCAACTCCGTGCTTGCCGTGGCGGAAGGCGCCTCCACCCGTACCGTCGTGATGGAGAGCCCCGCCGGCAAAGCCTACTCGACCCGGACGGCGCTTTCCTTCCTGAAGGGTTCTGGCCCTCTCCCCTTGAGATAGAAGCCGGGCAGGCAGCGATACGCGAGTTCATCGACAATCCGGGCGGGTGCCGTTTCCTGCAATCGATCAAGACCTTTGCCGCAAGCGCGCTGTTTCAGGGTACGCTCGTCTTTGCAAAGCGGTATGATTTCGAAGATCTGATGCACCGCTTCCTTGTCCGCCTGCGGGAATATGCCGGCGAACTCATGTCCATCGCCCACGGCTTGGCGCTTATCGGCGAACGGGACGATATCGCGACCTGGACGGCGGTTCATTGACGGCCCCTCGGCGGTTGGACCACATTCGCCGATCTGCTAAGGTCGCCCCATGATCTCGGCCAACGACCTCTCCCCTTCCGAACTCGCCGCCCTACTCGCCTTCCATGCGGATGCGGGGATCGAATGGCTTCTGGAGGACAGGCCTGTCGATCGGGTTGCCGAATTCGAAGCGATGAAGGCGAAACGCGCCGAAGGGCGTGCCGCGCCTCAGACCGGGCCGACAGCTGTCACCGGCGCACCGCACCGGCAGGCACACGGGGCTGTCCCGAGTGCCAGAACCGTGCAGCGTCCAGCGACCCTGCCGACGCCGCCGAGCGTCGCGATCCCCGACGAGCAGGCGATCAGCGAAGCGCGATTCGCCGCCGAGAGCGCCCGCTCGCTGGCCGAACTGCGAACGGCGGCGGAAGCCTTTACCCACTGCAATCTGAAAAACAGCGCCCGCAATCTGGTTTTCGCCGAAGGCAATGCCGATTCCGGCATCATGATCATCGGCCCGATGCCCTATGCCGATGACGACCGCGAGGGCCGGCCTTTCAGCGGCAGGCACGGCGACATGCTGGAGCGCATGCTTGCCGGCATCGGCCTTTCACGGGAGGGCGTGCTGCTCAGCAATGTCGTGCCCTGGCGCCCGCCGGGCAACCGGGTGCCGAGCGGGCGAGAGGCGGACATCTGCCGTCCCTTCATCGAACGGCAGATCGCCTTGGCCGAGCCCCGGTATTTGCTACTCCTCGGCAATTTCACCGCGCGGTTCTTCTATGCCAGCAGCGAGACAATCCACCAGATGCGGGGTGAGTGGCGCGAGGTCTCCGCCGGCGGCCATGTCGTGCCAGCGCTTGCCACATTACACCCGCAGGATCTCATGACGGCGCCGGTCAACAAGCGCTTCGCATGGCAGGATCTTCTCGCCCTGAAGGCCAGAATCGGCAACTGAAGCCGCATCCGATCAATGAACATAGAATGAAGGAAGCCATGCGATTTGCGCATGCCAGCGCGGCGTTTTAGTGCATTGCAGAACCGATGCTGCAGCGCAATATAAGGCAATGGGAGGAATGGATTAAGGAATTGAACCATGACTGCCCGCTTTCGTCCGATCCACAGCAGCTTCGAAACGCTCCGCCATGCGAGCGTGGCGCGGCGGACGCCGCTCAACAGCTTCGGCACGGCAGCCAACGAGCAGATGACGGCTATTGGTCTTGCCCGGACCACACGACCCGGCCAGATCTACGCCGACTTCATTCAACGCTGATCGATTCGAGCGCGCCTGACCGACTACAGCGCCGCGCGTCTTCCGACGCGCAAAAGTCGCACTTTGAAATGCTGCATGTCTTTGTCCTTAAATCGAGGTCGATTTGAGGAGACATGCAGTAAGCCTTCTCGCCCCTGCCCGTCGCCCACCCGCTCAGCACTCGCGCTGGCAGCCTTCACCCCTGCGGTGTCACATGCTTGCGCGCCCCCTTGCGCTCCAGGCCTAGCCGGTGCTCCCGGAAAATGATGAAAATGCCGGCACCCACCACGACGGCGGTGCCGAGGAGCATAGTTCCCGTCGGCACATCGCCGAACAGGAAATAACCGATGACGATGCCGAGCACGATCGAAGTGTATTCAAAGGGGGCGATCGTCGACATGTCGGCGTGACGGTAGCTCTCCGTCAACAGGATCTGGGCGATGCCGCCGCAGAAGCCTGCGATCACCAGGAGCAGGAAGGACGTCCACGACATCGCGCTCCAGCCGAAGGGGAGCGTTGCCAGCGAGAATAGCGAGGCCGATAGCGAGAAGTAGAGGACGATCGTGTGCGTGCGCTCCGTCTGCACGAGCTTGCGCACGAGCACCATTGCGGTCGCACCGAGTGTTGCCGACAGGAGGACCGCTATCGCGCCGAGCGCCTCGGACGAACCGAAGCCGCCTTGGTCGAGCAATGTCAATCGCGGCCAGATGATGATCATCACGCCGATTAGACCGATGACCACGGCGGACCAGCGGTAAAGCCGCACAACCTCGCCAAGAAAGAACGCCGCGAAGACCACCGCCAGGAGCGGCATGGCATAACCGATCGCTATGGCCTCCGGCAGCGGCAGATGCACGAGCCCATAGAAGCCGAAACTCATTGACAGAATACCGACGAAGCCGCGCGCGAGATGACCACTGATATTCGTCGTCCGGAAGGCGTCGCGCAGTTGCCCGCGGGCTGCGAGAAAGCCGATTATCGGAACCATGGCAAAGGCCGAACGGTAGAAGGTAATCTGGCCCGTGGCGATATCGTTGCCGGCCGCCTTGATGCAGGTCGACATGCAGACGAAAACGACGACCGACAGAATCTTGAGCAGAATCCCCCGCATCGGGCTGTGTATATCGGCGTTCATTATTAGACAGCGATCGTCCGGGGGAACCAGAGAGGACGGCGGGGCCGCGGGAAGCATGGTGCGCTTTCACTTGGACCTTAGCTGCGCCAGCCAGGATGTGGGATCAAATTTGTTGATGAAACCGATTTTTTCGTGATGACTGGCAGTGAGATAAAGGTTCAAATAGCGGGAACGAAATTATTCTGCGGGATTTAGGTCTTGTTAGTGGCGCTCCGATAAAACCTGCAGTGGATAGGGAGCGGGAGGGACATAGACGCCGTGTCTGCTGCCGGGAGTGCGGTCGCCGGCCTCAGCCGCAAAATCTCGCCCCTTGGCCTTTTCACCATCACAGGCGCCCTCTACAACATGGAACAGAAGGCGCGAGCGGGACTGACCATGCGGACAAATACTGGCCAGATCGTACATCTGGAAGATTATCGGCCGACCGACTTCGTTCTGGAGAGGGTGGATCTGACTTTCGAACTCGACCCGAGGGAGACCAAGGTCGAGGCGCGTCTGATCTTCCACCGGCGCGAAGGCGTCAGCCCCTCAGCACCGCTGGTCCTTGACGGCGATGAGTTGACCCTGACCGGCCTGCTTTTCGATCAGGAGGAAATGCCGGCAACGCTTTACGATGTTTCCGCCGACGCGCTGACGATCCGCGGCCTGCCGGAGAGCGCCCCTTTCGAGATCACCGTCACGACGCTTCTGTCGCCGGAAACCAATACCCAGTTGATGGGCCTCTACCGCACCAGCAATGTCTATTGTACGCAGTGCGAAGCCGAAGGCTTCCGTCGCATCACCTATTTTCCTGACCGCCCAGACGTGCTCGCCGTCTATACGGTCAACATCATCGCCGACAAGGCGACGGCGCCCTTGCTGCTTTCCAACGGCAACTATCTCGGCGGCGCCGACATGAGCGATGGCCGCCATTTTGCCTCGTGGTTCGATCCGCATCCGAAACCGAGCTATCTTTTCGCGCTCGTTGCCGGTGACCTTGGCGTCGCCGAGGACAAATTCATCACCGCCTCCGGCCGCGAAGTGGCGCTGAGGATCTATGTCGAGCACGGCAAGGAACCGCGCGCGACCTATGCCATGGACGCGCTTAAGCGGGCGATGAAATGGGATGAGGAGGTCTTCGGCCGCGAATACGATCTCGACATTTTCATGATCGTCGCCGTATCCGATTTCAACATGGGCGCCATGGAGAACAAGGGGCTCAACATCTTCAACGACAAATACGTGCTCGCCGACCCCGAAACGGCGACCGATGCGGATTACGCCAATATCGAGGCGATCATCGCGCATGAATATTTTCATAATTGGACCGGTAACCGCATCACCTGCCGGGACTGGTTTCAGCTGTGCCTGAAGGAAGGCCTGACCGTCTACCGCGATCACGAATTTTCCGCGGACATGCGCTCTCGCACCGTCAAGCGCATCGCCGAGGTCCGGCACTTGAAGTCCGAGCAGTTCCCAGAGGATGCCGGCCCGCTCGCCCATCCGGTGCGCCCGACACAATACCGTGAAATAAACAACTTCTACACGACGACAGTTTACGAAAAGGGCTCCGAGCTGACCCGGATGGTAGCGACCATTCTCGAGCGAGATCTCTTCAAGAAAGGCATGGACCTCTATTTCGAGCGCCATGACGGCCAGGCGGTAACGATCGAGGATTTCATCGCCTGCTTCGAGGCGGCGAGCGGGCGCGACCTCAAGCAATTCTCGCTCTGGTACCATCAGGCGGGAACGCCCCTGGTCACGGCGTCCGGCTCATACGATGCAGCCAAGCAGACCTTCACGCTCTCGCTCGAACAGTCGGTACCGCCGACGCCGGGCCAATCTGCGAAGCGGCCGATGCATATTCCGCTGCGCATGGGATTGCTGCTTGGGGACGGCAGCGAGGCGGTCGCCACGTCCGTCTCCGGAGCCGAAGTGACCAACGACGTGGTCCATCTTACCGAACGCAGGCAAACCGTCGTATTTTCCGGCATTCCGTCACGGCCGGTTCCCTCTTTCAACCGCGGCTTCGCCGCGCCGATCAATCTGCAAGTCGAACAGAGCGCCGACGATCGCGCCCTCATCGCGCGCCACGAAGCCGATCTCTTTGCGCGCTGGCAAGCGCTGAATACGATGGCGCTCGACAATTTGGTCAAGGCAACGGGGCAAGTGCGGCGCGCCGAGCCGGTCACCTGCGACGAAGCGCTCGTCGAGGGCCTCCTGACAGCTGCCGAGGACGACCGGCTCGAGCCGGCCTTCCGCTCGCAGGTCCTGTCGCTGCCGAGTGAATCCGATATCGCCCGGGAGATCGGTCGCGACAATGATCCGGACGCCATTCAGGCTGCCCGCCAAGCCGTCCTTTCCGCCCTTGCCACGTCCGGCCGGGACACCTTCACGCGGCTGGTCGGGGAAATGACACTTTCCGGGCCGTTTCGTCCCGATGCGACAAGCGCCGGCCGAAGGGCGCTGCGCAATTCGGCGCTCTCCTATCTCGTCTATGGCGATGAACGGCCGGAGAAGGCGGTGAACGCGTTTCGTGCCGCCAATAACATGACCGACCTCAGCTTTGCGCTGACACTGCTGGCGCATCGGTTTCCTTTCGCTGAGGGGACGGTGGAGGCGCTTGCCGAATTCAAGAGGCGCTTTGCGGACAACGCGCTCGTCATCGACAAGTGGTTCGCCATCCAGGCGACGATCCCCGGCGCCTCGACCCTCGATCGGGTGAAGGCACTGATGTCGGATCCGCACTTCAACGCTGGCAATCCAAATCGCGTGCGGTCGCTCGTTGGGACTTTCGCATTCTCCAACCCCACTGGTTTCAACCGCGCAGACGGTGAAGGCTATCGCTTCCTCGCAAAGCAGATCCTCGATATCGACCCGCGAAACCCACAGCTTGCGGCCCGAATCCTGACGTCGATGCGCTCGTGGCGATCGCTCGAGCGGATGCGGGCCGATCAGGCGCGCTACGCGCTCGAGGAAATCGCGGCGGCACCAAACCTTTCCGCCGATGTTAGCGACATTGTCGAGCGCATGCTCCAGGACGAAGGAGCCGCCTGACCTCCGGCTGCCTCCCCTACAATTTTCAAACGATGAAATTTGGTTAATAAATCTTTACCGCCGCCTCTAGACAAGGTGAATCGCCCTGTGATTCATTGAGTCAGATTCGCGCAGGCGGTGCGCCGAATCACGGATACAAGCCTGTACCAGCCAGAATTCTGGAAGGAGGCCGAGATATCCGAGTAAGCGGATCAGCGCGTCCCTTCGGCATCAGCATGCGAGGACGCTATCGAGGACGACAGATTGGGAAAGATGGCGGACGCGCGACGGGGAAGCGCAGCCGACGGGCGGTTGCGACTCAAGTTTCCAGGCCTCGCGGGCCTGGAAGGAGAGTTCATAGAGCAGGCGAAGCTCCTTGCCGAACCGGCCGCGCGGAAGCTCGTTGACATCGAGCCTGTTCTCAAGCGCTCCATTCCGGTCCTCATTATCGCATTCCTTTTGATCGTCGCGATCTCGCGCGTGTCAGGCATCATGAACGAGCATGCCCGCATGGAGACGAGTTCGCGCCATGCTGTCAGCCTCGCAGCCGCGGCGGCAGCCGCGGCTTTCCAGGGCGACGGGGCGGAGCTCTTCGCAGAGGGGCGGCGGTCGGAAGCCGAGCGGCGGTTGGCCGAATATCTGCCGGCCGAGGCTCTCGACGCCGGCATGTTCCTTCTCTTGGTCCGCCGGGACGGACGCGTCTTCGCCGGCACGCCGGGCGGCGCCTCCTTCATCGGCCATGCGCTCGCAGCGATCGCCCCGGATGTGGCGCCGCTGCAATACTATGGCGTGGGTTCCGGACCGATCAAGGCGCTCATCGACGGCTCCGAACACTTCGTGGCGCTGGTGCAGGTGCCGACTTCCGCAGGCGTCGTTTTGTCAGTGATGCCTGTCGCCCAATTCGAGGCCGCCTGGCGCGACGACGTCTCGCTCAATGTCACCCTGTTTGCCGGCATTTCGGCAATCCTGCTCGTCGTGCTCTACGCCTATTATATCCAGGCAAAGCGCGCCCGCGACGCCGATGCCGAGTTCGCAGAATCGAATCTCCGCGTCGAAACCGCGCTTTCGCGCGGTCGGTGTGGCCTGTGGGATTTCGACCTTGCCAATCGACGCCTGTTCTGGTCCCGCTCGATGTACGAGATGCTCGGTATGCCCGGCAACAGCAGCGTGCTGTCCTTCGGCGACGCCGCGCGGCTCATGCACCCGGAAGATCGCGGTATTTACCGGGTCGCGCGGGCCATCGCCAGGGGCAACGAGCGCCAGATCGACCAGGTCTTCCGCATGCGCCACGCGGACGGGCATTACGTGTGGCTTCGCGCCCGCGCGCAGGTGATCCGCACGGTTGCGGGTCGGGCCCACCTCATTGGCATCGCCATGGATGTCACCGAGCAGCATCGGCTTGCGCAACGCTATGCCGAAGCGGACCAGCGCCTCGCCGATGCGATAGAGTGCACGTCCGAGGCCTTCGTGCTCTGGGACAAGCACGACCGCCTGGTCATGTGCAACACCCATTTCCAGCAGGCTTATCAACTGCCGGACCACGTTCTGGTGCCTGGCACCGAGCGGGCGGTGGTCCACGCCGCCGCGGCAAAGCCCGTTATCGAGCGGCGCGTGGCAGACCCGGACCGCGGCAGCCAATCGCAGACGACCGAGGTACAACTCGCCGACGAGCGCTGGCTGCAGATCAATGAGCGCCGGACGCGCGACGGCGGCCTCGTTTCCGTCGGCACCGACATCACGCTCTTGAAGCGCCACCAGGTGCGCCTGCGCGAGTCGGAACGGCGGCTGATGGCGACGATCGGCGATCTCTCGGCATCGCGCATCACGCTCGAACGGCAGAAGGCCGAACTCTCCGTCGCCAATTCAAACTACCAGGCTGAAAAAGAACGGGCGGAGGCTGCAAACCGCGCCAAGTCCGAATTCCTCGCCAACATGTCGCACGAGCTGCGCACGCCGCTCAATGCCATTCTCGGCTTCTCGGAAATCTTGCAGAACCAGATGTTCGGCCCTCTCGGCTCGGAGAAGTATCACGAATATTCCCGCGACATCCACGAAAGCGGCAAGCATCTGCTGAACGTCATCAACGATATACTCGACATGTCGAAGATCGAGGCGGGGCATATGCGCATCTCGCGCGAGAGGATCGATCTCGCGCCGCTCATCGAGGAGACGCTGCGCTTCACCACGATTCCGGCGCAGCAGAAGAATATCCGCGTCGTCCAGCAGGTATCTTCAGGGCTAACGATGTTCGCCGACCGGCGGGCGATGAAGCAGGTGCTGCTGAACCTTCTCTCGAACGCGGTCAAATTCACCAATGAGGGCGGGCGCATATCGCTTAGAGCCCGCAAGGTTCGGGGCGCAGTGACATTGACGATCGCCGATTCCGGCATCGGCATCCCGAAGGATGCGCTGCAAAAGATCGGCTACCCCTTCGAGCAGGTGCAGAGCCAATACGCCAAGAGCAAGGGCGGCTCGGGTCTCGGGCTTGCGATCTCCCGCTCGCTGACGCGGCTGCACGGCGGAACGATCAAGATCCACTCCGCCGAGAACGTCGGCACGATCATCTCCGTCAGGATACCCGATTGCGCCTGATCTACAGCGCCGCGCTTCGGACCCGCAAAGCTCTCTGTAGCATCGACATCGATTTAACGAGCCATGCAGAGAGGTCAGGAACCTGCAATGACCGAGTGGAAGATGCCGCGCACCCCCTTTGAAAGGCGGCGAATATCCGCCTCGAGGTGCTTCAGGTCCGGATAGTCCCCGGCCTGGCAAACGAGATCGATGAGGCCGGCCGGCGCCTCCTCTGGGTCGAACTCGCCGTCGATGCAGAGACGGACGATCTGCGATATTTCGGTAAAAAGGGTAAGCGCCTCGACCGCAGCGTCGAGGTCGTTTGCATCCATCAAGGCGGCGCCGAGCGTCTTCAGCGCCTCCATGGTATGGCTCCCGGCGGGCGATGGCGCCATGCCCCTTTTCGGCGCGATCAGTGCCAGATACTGGGTGATGAACTCGATGTCGACGAGACCGCCTGGGATAAGCTTCAAATCCCAGATGCTGTTCGGCGGTTTCTCCCTGTCGATGAGCTCCCGCATCTCCTCGACGTCTTTGCGGATTTTTCCGACATCTCGTTTCTGCGAGAGAACCTCGGCAAAGATCGCCTCCGCTTCGTCGATCAGGTTTGCATCGCCGCAGATGCAGCGGGCGCGCGTCAGTGCCAGATGCTCCCACGTCCAGGCTTCCTGGCGCTGATATTTGGCAAAGGCGGAAATGCGGGTTGCGACCGGCCCCTTGTTACCGGAGGGCCGCAGCCGCATGTCGACGTCGTAAAGGATGCCTTCGGCAGTGGGCGCGGAGAGAGCGGCGATCAATCGCTGGGTAATGCGGGTGTAATAGCGAGTCGGATCGAGCGGCTTTCCGCCGTCGGACTCTGGCATTTCGTCGTCATAGTCGTAAAGGAGAATGAGGTCGACATCGGAACCGGCCGTCAGCTCGTGGCTACCGAGCTTGCCCATGCCGACGATCGCCACGCGACCGCCGGGCAAGTGGCCATGGACCGCGCGGATTTCCTCCAGGACCGCGTCGAGCGCGGCGGCGATGATCAGATCGGCAAGGTCGGTGAACGCCCTACCTGCCTGCAGGCCGGAAATCGAACCGGTCAGCAGCCTTATGCCGATCAGGAAGCGCTGCTCGGCGGCAATGATGCGCAGGCGATCGAGCACCTCCTCGTAATCGCGGGCGCCAGCGACGAAACTGGCGATGCGCGGCGCAAGATAATCGCGCGTCGGCAGTTCCGCGAGAAGGCCCGGATCCAACATGCCATCGAAGACATGTGGCTTGGCAGCGATGATGTCAGCCAGGCGCGGCGACGAGGACATGATATTGACGATCAGCGACAGCAGCCCCGGATTGTTTCCAAGCAGCGAAAAGAGCTGGATGCCCGCAGGCAACCCTGAGATAAACTTGTCGAACCGCAGGAGCGCCTCGTCGGCGCGCCGGCTTTCACCGAAAACCCGCAGCAGCTCCGGCGTCAGCTCGGTCAGCCTTTCGCGCGCCTCCACGGACTGCGTCGCCCGGTAGCGGCCGTAGTGCCAGGTGCGAATGATTCGTGCGATGTCCGAGGGCCGCTCAAAGCCCAGCGTCTTCAGTGTCTTCAGTGTATCCGGATCGTCCTGCTGGCCGGTGAAGACGAGATTGCCGGTATCGCTCGAGAGCTTCGCCTCCTGCTCGAAAAGCTGGGCGTATCGTCGTTCGACCGTTCGAAGGACGTTCGAAAACCGCGTGGCAAAGGCCGCCGTATCGGCGAAGCCGAGCATGCAGGCGATCCGCTTCAACTCCGCTTCGGTTTCGGGCAGCAGGTGCGTCTGCTCGTCGTGGACCATCTGGATGCGGTGTTCGACCCGGCGCAGGAACCAATAGGCCTCGATCAGCTCGTCCGCTGCCGTCCGATCGATCCAGCCGGCTTCGGCGAGCGCGCGCAGCATCGCTTCCGTCCCCCGCAGCCTCAGCGCAGCCATGCGTCCACCTGCGATCAGTTGCTGCGTCTGGACGAAGAACTCGATTTCACGAATGCCGCCGCGACCGAGCTTGACATTGTGTCCCTTGACCGCGATTTCGCCATGCCCCTTATGGGCGTGAATTTGCCGCTTGATCGAGTGGATGTCGGCGATGGCCGCATAGTCGAGATATTTGCGGAAGACGAAGGGGGTCAGCTCTTTGAGGAACCGCTCGCCGGCCTCCAGGTCGCCGGCAACCGGCCGCGCCTTGATAAAGGCGGCGCGCTCCCAGTTCTGGCCCCTGCCCTCATAGTAGAGCATCGCGGCCTCGACGGAAATCGCAAGAGGCGTTGAACCGGGATCCGGGCGCAGTCTGAGGTCAGTGCGGAAGACGTAACCGTCGCCGGTTCTCTCCTGGAGCACGCGGACCAGACGACGCAGGAGCCGCGCGAAGGTCTCCGATGCCTCGTCGGGTTGAACGATGATTGCGGATTGCGGCTCATAGAAGATGACAAGGTCGATATCGGAGGAATAGTTGAGCTCCGAGGCCCCAAGTTTGCCCATTCCGAGCACGACCACCCCGGAGCCGGCGCTCGGTGCGGCTGGGTCCTTCAGCAAAAATTTGCCACTCTCCTGCGCACTCAAGAGCAGGTGATCGATCACCGCCGAGACGGCCGCATCGGCGAAATCGCTCAACCACCGGGTCGCCTCCCGTCCGTCGAACAATCCGGAAAGATCGGCGAGCGCGATGGCTAGGGCGATCTCGCGTCTCGCCCGCCGCAGCCGCGACATGATCTCCGCGTCGGTGACTGCGGCGCCCACCCTCTCCCCTTGCCACGCCGCCCGGGCAGCGTCGACCCGGCGGCGCAGAAATGACGGCAAGTCTTCTGTAAGCAGCGCCTCGAGGATGGCAGGATGACTGCCGAGGGTGTCGCGCAGGAAGGGCGAGAGCGCCAGCGCGGCGACGAGAAAATCCTTGAACGGCGCATTGGACGCCAGTAGCCGAGCAATTGCATCCCGCCCTTTAGCCGCATCCTTCAGGACCGAAAGGGCGGCCTTCGCCTCCCCCTGACTTGCCGGTCGGATCTCCACGGCTTCGATATCGGACAGCCGCCGCTCGGTCGGTTCTTCCATCGGTTTTCCCCTTCTGCATGCCTCCTAAAGTCTACCGCATGCAGTGTCTCGAAATGCTACGGCGACTTTTTGCGCGTCTGACAAGACGGCGCGGCGCCGTAGGTGCAGGTGGCGATCATTCCGTTCTCCAGGTCGCAGCGGTCGGAAAAACCATCCGCACGGTCAATCCCTGGCCATCCGGCTCCGTCGCCGCAAGCTCGAGGGTGCCATGGTGCATCTCCATCACCGCTTCGACAAGGGACAGGCCGAGACCGGTGCCGGGCTTCGACCGGCTTTCGTCGAGCCGAACGAAGCGCTTGACCACTTCGCTGCGCATGCCTTCCGGCACGCCCGGACCATGATCGGCGACCGTGAGGACGACGTTGCGATCTCCCTTCTTCATCTCGACTTGGATCAGGGGGTTATCGGCCTTCTCGGCGTATTTTACCGCGTTGTCGATCAGATTCCCGAGTGCCTGTCCGATCAGCTCGCGATTGCCGGAAATCAGGACACCAGGCTCTATATCGGCTTTCAGCCGGAGGGCGTTTTCCTCCGCGACCGGCTCGTAGAGTTCGACGCAATCGGCGACAATGCCGCTGAGATCAACATCGCTCATCTCCGCGACTGCGGAGCCCGCCTCCACGCGCGAGATCATCAACAGCGCATTGAAGGTGCGGATCAGCTGGTCGGACTCGGCAATGATCTCCTCGAGCGCGGCGTTTTGTTTTCCGCTGCCGGCAAGCGCCGCTTCCGCCTTGTTGCGCAGGCGCGTCAGCGGAGTCTTGAGATCATGGGCGATATTGTCCGAGACCTGTTTCAAGCCCTCATTCAGCTTCTCGATCCGCCCGAGCATTGCATTCAACGATTCGGAAAGCCGGTCGAACTCGTCGCCGGATCCACTCATCGGTAAGCGTTGCGACAGGTCGCCCGCCATGATCTTGGTGCTCGCCTCGGACATACGGTCAATACGCTTCAGAGCATTGCGGCCGATCCCGAACCAGATCACAAGCGCGCCGAGCACCATTGTCCCGAGCGCGACGACCAGCGCTTGGCGGACGAGCCCGCGAAGCTTCTCAGGCTCCTGAAGGTCGCGGCCGACAAGCACCCGCAAGCCGTTGTCGAGTACGAGAATCTGAGCGAGGGCGACGTGGCTGTCGGTGCGGCTCTCGTCGGTGAAGCGGCGGTAATGGAACGGTTCGGTCGTCCAGCCTCCGGAGTCCAGAAGTCCGGGCTCGAGGCTCGCCACATTGCCCGCCAGGATTTCTCCGCTCGGTCCGGCGATGACGTACAGGCTGGCGCCCGGCTGACGGGCGCGTCGCTCCAGCGATCTAAGCAGCCCGCTGATGCCGGCTCGGTCATAGACACCCTCGATCTGCAGCGCCTCGGTTGCGATCGCCTCACGCGTCTGCTGTTGCAGAAGGCGCTCCGACATGCCGGTAACATAGAAAACGAGAATGGCTGCGCAAAGCGAGAAGAGTATGAGATAAAGCGCGGAAAGCCGAACCGCGGTCGTCCTGAACAGAACGCTGACCTTGCTCATGTATCAGGCGTCCGGTCGTCCTTGATCATATAGCCGGCACCCCGAACGGTTCTGAGCAAGGGCGGATCGAAGTCCTTTTCGATCTTGGAGCGCAGGCGCGAGACGTGGACATCGATTACGTTCGTCTGCGGGTCGAAGTGATAGTCCCACACGTTCTCAAGCAGCATCGTCCTCGTGACGACCTGCCCCGCGTTCTTCATGAGGTATTCGAGCAGACGGAACTCTCGCGGCTGCAGCGGGATCTCCTTGCCTTGCCGCCGTACGGAATGGGAGAGCCGGTCGAGTTCGAGATCGCCGACACGATAGACCATGTCCTGCTCCGGCGCGCCCTTCCGTCGACCGAGGACCTCCACGCGCGCCAGGAGTTCGCTGAAAGCATAGGGTTTTGGCAGATAGTCGTCGCCGCCGGCGCGAAGGCCGGTGACGCGGTCGTCCACCTGGCCGAGAGCGGAGAGAATGAGCGCGGGCGTGTGAACGCCCCTGCGCCTCAGTTCGCTGATCAGCGACAACCCGTCGCGGCGCGGCAGCATCCGGTCCACGACGAGCACGTCATAGGCGTTCTCGCTCGCCATGAACAGGCCGCTCTCGCCGTCACTCGCATGGTCGGACACGATGCCCGCCTCGCGGAACGCCTTCGCAAGATAAGCGGCCGCCTCAAGGTCATCTTCGACAATCAGAATCTTCATGCGCGTGACCATAGTCCCGGACCTCTGTTCGTCTCAACCGGAATCGATCCATAAAGTGGCCCGAACGCAGGGTTCGGCAGAAATGAAAAACGCCGCGAAATCGCAACGAAGTCGCGGCGTCTTGAGCTCGGACTGGAGCGGGCGGGATTGCTAGAGCGATCCCGTCCGCTCCCGATCTCGCCGCGGCGTCAGCTCTGAGCGATCGGGAGAGCGACGAAGCGGCTGCCTTCAGAGGCTTCGATCTGGAAGAGTGCCTTGCTGCGGCCATCCTTCCGGGCGTTGTTGATCACTTTAAGGATGTCGTCTGCCGACTTCACATCCTGGTTGTTCACCGAAACGATCTTCTCCCCCTCCTTCAGGCCGCGGTCGGCGGCATCGGAGTCCGGATCGACGGACGCGATCGTTACGCCCTTTCCGTCATCCGACGGAAGGACCGCGAGGCCGAGATCGGCAAGAGCCTCCTCGCCTACCTCGCCTTGCTGGCTCTGTTCGTCGCCAGTTTCAGGCGCGGTAGCTGCCGTTTCTTCCGGCAATGCTCCGATCTCGAGCTTGACGCTCTCGGACTTGCCGTCGCGCCACAGGGTGACATCGGCGGATGTGCCCGGCTGGAGCGCCGCGACACGGCGCGCGAGGTCACGCGGGTCCTTGATCGGCTCGCCGTTCAACGCGGTGACCACGTCGCCCTTCTTGATACCGGCCTTTTCACCCGGCGAACCCGCCTGAGGCTCGACAACCAACGCACCATTCGCCTCGGACAGGCCGAGCGACTCGGCGATGTCCTTGGTTACCGGCTGGATCTGGACGCCAAGCCAGCCACGAGAGACCTTGCCGTCCTTGATGAGGTCGTCGACGACATCCTTGGCGACCGTGGCGGGAATGGCGAAGGCAATGCCAACATTGCCGCCGGACGGCGAGAAGATCGCCGTGTTGATGCCGACGACCTCGCCCGCGAGGTTGAAGGTCGGTCCGCCGGAGCTGCCGCGATTCACCGCCGCATCGACCTGGATGTAGTCGTCATAGGGCCCCGAGCCGATATCCCGGCCGCGAGCGGAAACGATACCCGCCGTCACTGTGCCGCCCAAACCGAACGGATTGCCGACCGCGACCACCCAGTCGCCGACGCGGACCATGTTATCGTCCGCAAAGGTGACATAGGCGAACTTGCGGTTGGCGTCGGCTTTCAGTACGGCCAGATCGGTCCGGCTGTCCTTGCCGACGAGCTTCGCGTCGAGTTCCGTTCCGTCATTCAGGATGACGTTGAAGGTCGAGCCGTCCGATACGACGTGATTGTTGGTGACGATGTAGCCGTCTTCCGAGATGAAGAAGCCCGAGCCCTGGGCCCGCGGGCGCAGGCGGCCTTCGCCACGGGGGCCACGGCGGTCGCGCCAGCGCTCGGCCCGGTCACCGTCGCGCGGGTCCGGTCCGCCGAATTCTCGGAAGAAGCGCTTGAGCGGATGGTCGTTAGGCAGATCCTCGAAGCCGCGGCCGAAATCGAAGGTGAAATTGCCCGCCTGCTCATCCGAGGCGACGCGCGACTGAACACGTACGGAAACGACGGCGGGGGACACGGCGTCGACGACATTCGCAAAGCTCGGAACCGAGGGAGCCTCGACCTTGACCGCCTCCGCAAACGACTGCGAGATCTGGGCCGGAAGGCCGCTGGTCAGCATGACGGCTGTAAGTCCCGCAACCGTCGAGGTCTTCAGGACTGTCTTGAGAGAGGGACGCAGAGGTTTCTTCGTAGTCATTTCGTTGCCTTTTCTCTTTTCGTGAGCGTTCGCCCGCAGGGCGGCGGCTCGGAAACCGTGGTTGCGAGCAAGAATACGGGACGAGGGCGCCCGAGACCTGCTCGTCCCACTGGCTGTGACTGGAGGAACAGCCGATAAGGCAAGGTGTAATGGAGGGGACCTTACTGCTTTCTGTCCGGCAGATGAACTTTTCGTAATGTTTTCTATGGACCCTGCAAAAGCATTGCTCTCCTCCGTCCCTGCCGCCGCTCTCCATGCGTCAAAGCCATGAAAGAATTTGTGTTCTCTGAAGTGCGCGTTCTAAGGCCGGCGCAATGTCAAGAGCGGAGCAGCTTGTCCAGTTCGGCCCGTTCCTCATCGGAAAGCGGCGTTCCGACGGGCCGTGCGCCACGTCGGCGCGCGGCGACGAAGAGCGTCATACCGCCGACCGCGAGAAGGACGAGAGGCATCCCCCAAAGAAGCAGGGTCTTCACCTCGAATCGCGGCTTCAGGAGCACGAAATCGCCATAACGCGAGACGACATAGGCGATCACGGCTTCGTCGCTGTCGCCGTTCTTCAGGCGCTCGCGCACGAGCAGCCTGAGATCCTTGGCGAGCTCGGCGTTGGAATCGTCGATCGACTGGTTTTGACAGACCATGCAGCGCAGTTCAGCCGAGATCGCCCGTGCCCGCGCCTCAAGTCCCCGGTCCGCCAATACCTCATCCGGATTGACCGCAAGTGCGGGCGAAACGGAGATGCAGAGGAAGAGGACGACGAGCAGGCGGATCATTCGGCTGCTCCCACGGCAAGCGGCGGCGCTTTCCTGGCGCGTGACGGCGTCCCCACCCGCAAGCGTCGGTCGCTCAAGGAAACGATGCCGCCCGTCATCATGAAAAGCGCGCCGCCCCAGATGCAGAGGATGAGCGGCTTCCACCAGATGCGCACGACGATACCGCCGCCGGCCATTTCGTCGCCAAGCGAAACATAGAGCTGGCTCAAGCCGAAGGTCCTGATGCCTGCTTCCGTCGTGGGCATCCGGCGGGCCGAATACAGACGCTTGGAGGACCAGATCTCGGTCACCTTGACGCCACCCTGACTGACGGTGAAATGTCCTGAGTCCTCGGTATAGTTTGGCCCGCGCCCCTCACGCATGCCATCGAAGCGCAGGGTGTAGCCACCGCCGGCTTCAGCGAGCATGCCAGGCTTCATCTCGACGACGGTTTCCGTCTCGTAGGCCGTGACCGCGACGATGCCGATCAGTGTGACACCGAGGCCGATATGTGCGAGCGCTGTGCCGAAAGCCGATCGCGGCAGACCGGCGAGCCTCCTCGCGGCAACTCGGCCGGCGACCTTGCCGATACCGGAGCGAAGCATGAGATCCGTAACTGCGCCGAGAATCAGATAAGCGCCGAGTCCGATGCCGAGGGGCGCGAGAATCGGGCCGCCGTTCTTCGCATGATAGAGGACCGCGGCGACGAGCAGGCCGGCAGCCGTAGCGGCGAACAGGCGCTGGCCCGCACCGGCGAGATCGCCGCGCTTCCAGGCAAGCAGCGGACCGAAGGGCACTGCAAAGAGAAGCGGCAGCATCAAGAGCCCGAAGGTGATATTGAAGAAGGGCGCCCCTACGGAGATCTTGTCACCCGTCAAGGCCTCGAGGACGAGGGGATAGAGCGTTCCGGTCAGCACCGTCGCCGTCGCCGTGGTCAGGATCAGGTTGTTGAGGACGAGCGCTCCTTCACGCGAGATCGGTGCGAACAACCCGCCCGCCTTGAGGTGCGAGGCGCGCAACGCAAAGAGCGCAAAGGCGCCGCCGATGAAGAGAACGAGAATTGCCAGGATAAAGACACCGCGCGTCGGATCGGTCGCAAAGGCATGAACCGATGTTAGTACACCCGAGCGCACAAGAAAAGTGCCGAGCAGCGAAAGCGAGAAAGTCAGGATTGCCAGCAGTACAGTCCAGATCTTCAGTGCCTCGCGCTTTTCCATCACCAGCGCCGAATGAAGCAGCGCCGTTCCGGCGAGCCAGGGCATGAAAGAGGCATTTTCTACGGGATCCCAGAACCACCAGCCGCCCCAGCCGAGTTCGTAATAGGCCCAATAGGAGCCCATGGCGATGCCTGCCGTCAGGGCCGTCCAGGCGGCCAGGGTCCAGGGCCGGACCCAGCGCGCCCAGGCCGCATCGATCCGCCCCTCGATAAGGGCGGCGATTGCAAAGGAGAAGCAGACGGAGAAGCCGACATAGCCGAGATAGAGTAGCGGCGGATGGATCGCGAGACCAATGTCCTGAAGGACGGGGTTCAAGTCCCTGCCCTCGCCCGGGGCGGGAACGAGCCGGGCGAAAGGGTTGGATGTCAGCAGGATAAAAAGCGTGAATGCGGTCGATATCCAGGCCTGTACGGCAAGCACATTGGCTTTGAGCGTGTCCGGCAGGTTACGCCCGAAGCTCGCAACCAACATGGAGAAGAAAACGAGGATCAACAGCCACAGGAGCATCGAGCCCTCGTGGTTCCCCCAGACGCCGGAAACCTTGTAGATCAAAGGCTTGAGCGAATGCGAATTCTCCCAGACGTTCCTGACGGAAAAGTCGGAGGTCACATAGGCGAAGGTGAGCACCGCAAAGGAGAAGAAAACGAGCAGGAAGGAGACGATCGCTGCGCTCGACGCCAGATCCATCAAGGACCGGTCGCCACGTCTGACACCGAGGACCGGCAGCGCGGCCTGAATGATCGCGGTCGCGAGCGCCAGGACTAGCGCGTAGTGCCCGAGCTCGATGATCATTTGATGTTTTCCTTCCCACCGAGCGTCACGCCCTGCGCTTGCAAGCGGTCGGCCACGTCCTTCGGCATGTAGGTCTCATCATGTTTGGCGAGCACCGTGTCTGCGACGAAGACCGGGCTGCCCGAAACGAATGCACCTTCCGCCACGACGCCTTGCCCCTCGCGGAAGAGATCGGGCAGGATGCCCACATAGGTCACCGGCACCGATGCGAGCGTGTCGGTCACGCTGAAGGTGACGGTCTTGCCCTCGCCCCGCTTCACCGAGCCCATCTCCACCAGGCCGCCGAGACGTATGCGCGTGCCGGGCGCGAGATCGGCTTTCGCCAGATCGCCCGGTACGTAGAAATAGGCGACTGCCTGGCTGAAGGCAAACATGACGAGCAGAACCGCGGCAGTCAGGAAACCGACACCGGCGCCAATGATTGCCAACCGTTTCTGCTTACGCGTCATTGTTCCTCTCCGCTGGCTTCGATTCCGAGTTCGCGGCCCAGTGCCAGCAATTGCCTGCCCTCTTCGCCAGCGGCCGGAAAGGCCTTCAGCCCGTCGCGTAATGCATTCGCGGCCTTTTCTCTTTGATCGAGAACAAGATAGGACCGAATGAGGCGCACCCAACCTTCGAAGTTTGCGGGGTCTTCCTTCAGCCGAGCCGCGAGACTGTCGACCATGCCGCGGATCATTGCCTGGCGATCGCCTGGGCTCATCTCCTGCGCGGCTGCGACGTCCCCAGACGTCGGATCGCCGGGCGGCAGAGCATCGCCTTCACCCGACGCGGACCTGGAAAGCTCGGCGATATGCTGGTTGACCACCGGCAGCCAGGGCGCATCCGCCGGCGAGGTGCCCGCGAGCTTGCGGAACGCGGCAAGCGCATCAGCATGCTTGCCCTCCTGTTTCAGGCCGAGCGCCAGATAGAACTCCGAGCGCGGATCGTCAGGGTCGAGCGCCAGCGCCTTCCTCAGCGCATTTTGAGCATCCGCGGTGACCACCCCGCCGGACTGAACGATGAGAGCCTCGGCATAGCCGCCGAGCCGCGCCGCGGACCCGCCGAGCAGGCGGATCGCCCGGTCATAGGCGGCAACCGCATCGTCTACCCTGCCATTGCGCATGTAGATTGGCGCCAGCAGGTCCCACCCCGCGCCGTCCTCCGGATTGACCGCGAGATGATTTTCGGCCTTGGCGATCAGGATATTGACGTCGTCGCCAGGATTGGCAAGTCGAGCGGCGAGCGGCTGTGCCGGCACGCCCGGGCTGCCGGTCGTGAGATAAAGACCGAGCCCAATTGCCGGCAGACAGAGGAGAATGACGAGCTGTGCCAGCCGGTTCGAAGCAACCCGCTTCGGAAGGCCCTCCCGGACGGGCTCGTCGGCGGCGTTCGCGGCAATGAGCCGGCGCCCGATTTCCGCTCTGGCGAGTTCGGCGTCCTCCTGGCTGATCAGCCCGGCCTCGCGATCGCGTGCCAGTTCCTCGAGCTGGTCGCGATAGACCTCGACGTCATGGCTATGGGCAGACGGAAGCGGCGCGGCCGCCCGCATCAGCGGCAGGAGAAGCGCGATAGCGACAGCCGCCGTGAGGACGGCGACGAGAATCCAGAACAACATGAATGGGGAATACTATGAGGGCCTGTCCATTCCAACTCGAAAACCGGAAATGACGGAGATTTGAGGCGTTTCGCCGCAATCTCAGCGCCGCACAGCCCCGGCGACTTAATCAGATGCGCTATAAAGAAGGTCGATTTCAGGAGACATGCAATAGAAGCGCTGAAGGGAACGCATCGGACACTCGAAAGCGGCGCTCAGGTCAGCGGCGTCCAGCTTCCATCACTGTTGCGGCAGGCCGCCCCCCGCCCGCTCGTCGATTGTCCTTCTACGATCACCGTGTGGCTATATTGGCGGCAGTTCTGCGATCCGACCTGATAAGGCGCGGCTGCGACCACCGAACCGCTGACGCCCCGCCCTTCCCACAGGACCGGCTGGCCGCCGGGCGCAGCCTCGAGAGCGCGGTATTCCGCCTCGAGTGCCCTCTGGCGATCCGACTCGCCCAGTTTTATGCCGCCAAGACGCGCAATCACGCCGCCCCGCAGGGCATCAATATAGGCTGCAGACGACGGGCTCCGGGTGGAGACAGCACCGAACGCGGCTGCGGCGGATCCCCGCTGGGCGCTCGAGGTGCTGCAGCCGGCAAGCGCCACGGTCGATGCGACGATCGCGATTCTGCCACCCGAGGCGAGAGCCCGCCTGACTTCTGCGCTAATCATCATGATACGCGACAACTCACTCTCGTTCATCCGCGGCCGCCTGCACCCCGGCAAACATGGTCAGACGGCACTTCCGATTTTCTTTTTGCACCCTCCGCCTTCCGAGGCAACCACGCCGCGGGCAGGCTCTGCCATTTTCGACTGCCGGTGTGACCGCCGGATCACGATGCCCAATCAAGAAATTTGGCATAGCGTTGGTATTCGTGAGTATCACACGAATGCCAGCTTTAGACCGGTTGTTCGTCGCACGTACCGTGGAACACTTTGCGGACCCGCTCAGACGGCAACGGGCAAGACGAGTTTGGCCCGCAGCCCACCCTCTTCGCGGCGGCACAGTTCCACGCTGCCCTGGTATTCACCCACGATCTCACTCACGATCGAGAGGCCGAGCCCCGTGCCGGGCTTGCTTTCGTCAAGCCTTTTGCCGCGCTTCATGGCAAGAGCAATCTGATGCGGATCGAGCCCAGGGCCGTCGTCATCGATCAGAAGCAGTGTCCATTCGCGTCCCGCCGCCTTGGCACGCGCTTCCTCGGGCGCCGGCCCCACGCTCAGCCAGACGTGGTCGCGCGCGTAGCGCGCGGCGTTTTCGAGAAGATTGCCGACCGTCTCCTCGACGTCCTGCAGTTCCATCGCGAGCACCAGCCCCGGCGGATTGACGGAGAGGCTGAATTGCTTTTCCGGATTGAGCCGCCGCATCACACGGACGATTCTTTCAAGGGCCGGCTGTGCCTCGGTCCGCGCCAGCACCGAGCCGCGTTGCGCCGCGATGCGCGCGCGGCTCAGGTAAGACTGGACCTGCGTCTGCATCGCGTCGGCCTGCAGCCTGATCAGTTCGCCATGCGAGACGTCCAGTACGCGCGCCTCGTTGAGCAGCACGGCGATGGGTGTCTTCAGCGAATGGGCTAGGTTGCCGACCTGCATGCGCGCACGCTCGACGATGCGGCGGTTGCTGTCGATCAGCGCGTTTACCTCGTTGGCGAGCGGCTGGATCTCGCGCGGGAAGGCTCCGTCGAGCCGTTCGCTTTCGCCGGTGCGGATCTTCTCGAGCGACCGGCGCACCTGGTCGAGCGGGCGCAGGCCAAAAAGGATCGTCAGCGCGTTCACGCCGAGCCCCCCGAATCCGAAGATCGAGAGCGCGATCGTCAGGTTGCGGGTGAAGCGGTCGATGTCCGCCTCAAGCACGTTCCGGTTGCCGGCGACGCGGAAGCGTGCCGCATGGCCGTCGATGTCGAGAACGACCTCGGTTTCGGCCACCTCGACCTGGTTTCCGAATGGGTCCGTCGTCGTGTAGAAGCGCTCGTAACGGATGTCGAACGGCACCTCCTCGACACTGACGATCGGCAACTTCGCGGTTCCGAGCGAAGTCGAAATCAGAGGCTGCGTTTCGAATTCACCGATAGGCTCGACGATCCAGTACCAACCGGTTTGCGGCTGCGAGAAGCGAAGGTCGCCAAGCTGTGGGCTGCCGGACAGGGCAGCGTTTTCATCGACCGAGATCGAGTTTATGACGTTGTAGAGTTGGGCGCGAAGCAGATCCTGGAAACCGCGCTCCGATCCCTGCCGGTAAAGCTCGGAGATCACCACGCCGATCACGACAAGGGCCATCACCGCCCAAACGGTCGAAACCGCCAGGACGCGTGCCGTGAGGGATCTAATGACCATTGCCGGGTGCTTGCATCCGATAACCGAGGCCGCGCACGGTTTCGATCAGATCGTTGCCGATCTTCTTGCGAAGACGGCCGACGAAAACCTCGATCGTGTTGGAGTCGCGATCAAAATCCTGGTCGTACATGTGCTCGACCAGTTCCGTGCGGGAGACCACCTGCCCCATATGATGCATGAGATAGGACAGGAGGCGGAACTCGTGCGACGTCAGCTTGAGCGCCACGCCGTTGACGGTCGCCTTCGAGCCCTTCGTGTCGAGACGCACCGGGCCGCAAACGATCTCGGAGCTTGCATGGCCCGCCGCCCGGCGGATCAGCGCACGAATGCGGGCCATCACTTCCTCGACATGGAAGGGCTTGGCGACGTAATCGTCGGCGCCTGCATCGATCCCGGCCACCTTGTCGCTCCAGCGGTCGCGTGCCGTCAATATCAGGACCGGCATGATCTTGCCGTCACCGCGCCACTTTTCGAGAACGGTGATCCCGTCCATTTCCGGCAGGCCGATATCGAGAATTACCGCGTCGTAGGGTTCCGTGTCGCCGAGATAATGCCCCTCCTCACCATCGAAGGCCTGGTCGACGACATAGCCGGCTTCCTGCAACGCCTCGGCCAATTGCCTGTTTAGGTTGGCGTCGTCCTCGACTATCAGAATGCGCATTGCTGGTCTTCTTCCCCTGCTTACGATGGGGAGCTAAGCCTACATCGGAACCTTTACGGTCAACTTCTTCGGCCGCCCGCCATTACCAGGGATTAGCACGGTCACGACGCAGTTGCCATCGGAAGTCGGCCTGACCGAGAGCAATTCTCCGCCCGTCTCAGCCACTACATGCGCGGCCGCAGCACTGCAATCGCCAGACGCGGACACGGCAGGCGGAGAAAAGCCTGCGACGCCTGCAGCAAGCACGGCTATGGTTACTCTTGAAGCCATCAATGTACTTTCGAATTGGGAAGTAACATGGAAAAATCTTTAACCGATGCAGGCTGAATGGCAAATGAATGTCCGCCTCCGCGGCCTCCCGGTAACGCTACGCGGAGCTTTCCGCGGTCTTCGGAGCGCCATCAGCGGTTGCAAGGTGAAAGGCGGTGACGGCTGCCCGACCGCTAGCATTTTGTTGTGCCAGGACAGGTTCTTCCTTGACCCACCGGTCTCAGGCCAGCATGATTGAGCAAGCATGCAAACACCCGAAAACTGCGATTCTTGTCAGACCGCTTGGCGCAGATCTTCAACACCCGATACAGCTCTTCAGAGTCGGCCGCCTGCGCGCGCCACCTTCGCTCCCCTGCTCCTGTGGATTTTCGCAGGTTAATCGATTTAAAGATTTTTCAATCGTTTAAATTATTTAATACACTGATTTACAAAGCGTTTACGATGTGGAATGGTCCGCCCTCCAAGCAACTCGCCCAAGAGGAGGACCGGATGCAGTCAGCCGCAAACAAATCGCCCGTATCCCCGTCGAGGATTCCGCAATCGCTGCTCGACCGTTTCGAGAGTGAATGGCGTGCGATGCGAACCGCAGGCGAAGCTGCTGAAAAACCGGTCACGCCTGCGGAATAAGGCTTAACCCATTGGGGCAGTTCGCAAGCGCCCCACACCCAAACAAAGCTATCATGCATCCGCCCGTGGCCTTCACGGACGGATGCTTTTTTGTCAATTGATGAAATCGTGCTAGTCTCTTCGGATGCTAACCGAAGAACTGGAAAAGCTGGCGCTAAGCCTGCCTGGAACAGAGGAAAACGCCCATTTCGGGACGCGGGATTTCCGCGTGGGCAAACGGATCTTCATGACCCTGCCCGAGGCGGGGCGTGTGGTCTTCAAGTTCACACCCGACCAGCAGCGGATGCTGCTTGAATCCGAACCTGGGGTTTGCGCCGCCGTTCCCGGGGGTTGGGGTGCGCGCGGTTGGACGTCTATCTATTTCGTCGGCGCCGACGAGGAACTCCTCCGGCAATCGATGGAAACCGCTTGGCGCAATGTCGCTCCGAGAAGTCTCGCACGGAAGAACGGCCGTCATTGATGCGGAGTGGCCGCGCGGCTAGTCGGCCGGCTCCAGCGCCACTTGCAAGGGCCAGGTCACCAGATAATCCTCATAGTCCTCGAGGTCGATCCCGTCCTCCGCAACGGTGCGCCCGCGCACCGAAATCCCCGCCGCATGCACGGTTTCCGAATCGCCCGAAACGAGCGGATGCCACCAATAGAGGTCGCGCCCTTCGGCGACCAGGCGGTAGCCGCAGGTCGGCGGAAGCCAACTGATCTCGCGCACGCGTTCGGGTGTCAGCTGAATGCAATCGGGCACCGTCGCCTGTCGATTGTCGTAGTCCTTGCACCGACAGGTTTCCCCATCGAGCAAGGTGCAGCGAATAGAGGTCCAGGCGATCTCGCCCGTGTCCCAGTCCTCCAGCTTGTTGAGACAACAGAGTCCACAGCCGTCACAAAGGCTTTCCCATTCCGCCAGCGTCAGCTCATCCAGGCTCTTGGTTTTCCAGAAAGGCATTTCGCCCATAGGAGTCACACTTTCGTCATTTCCACGCCAGTAAGGAAAATTTACATAAAATTGCCGATTATTTAAGGCCGGCGCTCGATATGCAAGTAGATTGGAACTTCGCCCCATGCAATCATCATAAAGGGGCAAACAGAGCTTCGGGACATGAAAACCGTGCAGGAACCGAGGAAAGAGGACAACCGGCCCAAGAAGCGACACATCTTGCTCCGGATCGATTCCTGGATCGACTCGACGGTATGGAATGTGGGATTCCGCCTTGCGGAATTTTGGGAAGACACCACCATCTTCTTCCGTCGCTTCCGTGTTCGCGGCTGGAAAAGAGCGGTCTTCGAGGTGCTTGGCGAGGGTATGACGTTGGGTACGGCCGGCTCGGTCCTGATGCTGGCGCTTGCGCTTCCGGCTTTCGAGGAAACCGAGGGAAACTGGCGTGCCCAGAGCGATTTCGCCGTCACCTTCCTGGACCGCTACGGCAATGAGATCGGCCATCGCGGCATCATCCATGAGGATGCCGTGCCAATCGACGAGTTGCCGGACCATCTCATCAAGGCCGTTCTCGCGACGGAAGACCGCCGATTCTTCGAGCATTGGGGAATCGACTTTCTCGGCCTGACACGCGCCATGACAGAAAATGCCCGCGCCGGCGGCGTGGTCCAGGGCGGTTCCACCCTGACTCAGCAGCTTGCCAAGAACCTGTTCCTTTCGAACGAGCGGACGATTGAACGCAAGATCAAGGAAGCCTTCCTTGCCGTCTGGCTCGAGTCCAATCTGTCGAAGAAGGAAATCCTGCGCCTCTATCTGGACCGCGCCTATATGGGCGGCGGCACCTTCGGGGCAGCGGCGGCGGCGCAGTTTTATTTCGGCAAGGCGATCACCGACGTCAATCTCGCCGAGTCCGCCATGCTTGCCGGGCTTTTCAAGGCGCCTGCCCGTTATGCGCCGCACGTCAATCTTCCGGCAGCCCGCGCCCGCGCCAACGAGGTGCTGACCAACATGGTGCAGGGCGGACTGATGACCGAAGGACAGGTGCTCGCCGCCCGCCTCACACCGGCAACCGTCATCGACCGCGCCGACGTTAAGGCTCCGGACTTCTTCCTAGATTGGGCCTTCGACGAGGTCCAGCGCATCGCCGCCCCCTTCGCACAGCATTCCCTCATCGTCAGGACGACGATCGACATGGGACTGCAGGCGGCCGCAGAAGAAGCCGTGGAATCCGGCCTCAGGCAATATGGTGAGACCTACAAAGTGAAACAGGGCGCCCTCGTGATGATCGAGAACGGCGGCGCCGTGCGTGCCATGGTCGGTGGCCGCGACTATGGCGAAAGCCAGTTCAATCGCGCAACCCGTGCCCTTCGCCAGCCGGGCTCGTCGTTCAAGGTCTATACCTACGCGGCGGCAATGGAAAAAGGCATGACGCCGGAAACGGTCGTCGTCGACGCGCCGATCACTTGGCGCGGCTGGTCTCCGCAGAATTACGGCCGAAGCTATGCCGGGCGCGTGACTCTGCTGACCGCACTGGCGAAATCGATCAATACCGTTCCGGTGCGCCTCGCCAAAGACAAGCTCGGCACAGAGATCATTGCCTCGACGGCAAAGAATATGGGCGTCGAAACGCCGTTGCGCACCGATAAGACCATGCCGCTCGGCACGTCGGAAGTGACCGTGCTCGACCAGGCGACGGCCTATGCCGTCTTTCCCGCCGGAGGCTTCGAGTCCCGGCGCCACGGCATCAGTCAGATCCTGAATTATGACGGCGACATTCTTTACGATTTCGCCCGCGACGCGACGCCGGCGAAACGCGTTCTGAGCGCGCAAGCCGTCTCGTCGATGAACCGAATTCTGACGCAAATCCCCGTCATCGGCACGGGGCGTAGGGCCGCTCTCGACAACGGCATCGTAACGGGCGGCAAGACCGGCACGACACAGGCCTATCGCGACGCCTGGTTCGTCGGCTTCACGGGCGATTACACGACCGCTGTCTGGTTCGGCAATGACGATTATACGTCCACCGACAACATGACCGGAGGCTCGCTTCCGGCAATGACCTTCAAGCGGTTGATGGACTATGCCGAGCAAGGCATCGAGCACCGCGCAATCCCGGGTATCGAAGTGCCGGTCGCGCAGGCGGCGGAGAAGCCGGTCCCGAATGAAAACGCCAAACCGGACGAAAACGCACTGCCCCCGCTTGTGCGGCCGAGATCGCTTTCTGCCGACGTTACCAAAATGCTGAAGACGATCGGCGAGGCATTCGAAAACGCGCCTGCCCTCAAGGCGCGGGAGAAGAACGGCGGCAAGGTCGCAGCGCTCGAGTCGCCGCCGGCCGATGTCCCAACAACGCAACCGTCATCGAGTGCAACGGAGAATTGACTTGGCGACAACAAATCCGTTCTCTAAGGCCCATGTGGATCTTAAGGGTAATCGATTCTAAGCTTCACGGGGCGAGCGAACCGACACTTGCCCTCCTGCATGTTTCCTTCAATCGTACTCGTTTCAAGGACAAAAACATGCAGTAAGTCAAAGCGCTACAGCCTTCGTGCGGATGCGCGGCGCTGTAGACCGCCTAACGCCGGGACAGACGAGACACCAATCGATAGAGCCGCCCCCTTGTTGCGTATTCCCTTTCTCGTCGCCATTACACTCGCATTTGCCTTCGGAGGTGGAATCGCCTCATCCGTATGGGCGCTCAAGGCTACGGCCGGCTTCGGCTCCATCGCGATCGGCCCCTGGGTGGCATTTCCGCAGGCGCAGACCGCCACTGCCGACCCCTACGCCAAGGCGCATCGCGCTCGCGCCGGCGATCTACTCTTCGGCGGTGCGGAAGGGTTGGTGTTCTCCGCAGCGACAGACGACAGCGGTGCCCGGCTGTCGTCTGACTGTTCTTATGATATCTCCGGCATCACGCCGCCTGCCCGGTTCTGGACGTTCTATGCGACCACGGCAGACGGGGTTACCCTGCGGCCGGGGCCGGACCTGCCCGCTGCAATTAATTCGTGGACGGTGCTGCGCGCCCAAGACAGCAGCTTCGTCATTCATGCCTCGGCGGCTGCCAAGCCGAACAACTGGCTCGCGATTCGGCATTCGGGCAGCTTCAAGCTCGTATTGACCCTGCTCGATACGCCGACGGCCGGCTCCTCCGGCCTGATCGACCTTGCAATGCCGAAGATCATCAAGACCGGGTGCGGCAATGCGTAGCCTGCTGTTTGCCATAGTCGTCGGGTTGGTCGGCGCCACACTCCTGCACATCGTGATCGTGCTTGCACTGCCGCAATTTACCGGTCGAGACGCCTATACGCGCGTGCTCGACCTTCTCGAGATGGACAGCTTCTTCGCATTGTCCGCCGAACCTGGCCCGACAGGCTTGCGCAACAGCGATCCCTTTCTGCGCACCGCCGTCTGCAGTTTCTCGGTAGCGGATGCGCCAACGCGGTTCATTGCCCGCGGATCGGTGCCGTTCTGGTCGCTATCGATCTTCGACAGCGGTTCGAACGAAGTCTTCAGCATGAACGACCAGACGGCCGTCAATGGCAATCTCGACCTGGTCGTGGCCACGCCGATCCAATTGGTGGAACTACGCAAGTCGCCACCCGAAGCACTGGCGCAATCGATCATGATCGAGATGGGGGACGAGGATGGCTATGCCGTTCTAAGGGCGCTCGCGCCGCTCGGCAGCTTCGATGAAGAGGTCCGCGATTTTCTCACGGAGTCGAGCTGCGGACTCTTTCGGCGGTCGTAACGCAGGAAATCCGGGAAGCTCCATTCGGAGTTTCGACGTCGTCAAGTTGCCAGGCGGTGCTGATCGCCCGCCGGGAGCAGTCAACTGGTTTTTCCTACTGTTTCTTCGCCGTCCGGCCCGTCGGAGCGCTGGGCTGGGGTCCACGACCGTCAAGGCGCTCGTAGCGGATACCGGTGAAGAACAACACTTTCGCGGTGCCCGAGGTGACGGGTCGCCGTTGTGGCCTATTTCGTTTGCGGTCCTGCATTCTGATTACGTCTGCCATGCTCGTCTCCATACGCTCACGAGACGGATGAACCACTGTACAGATTTCACCCTGCCCATTCGCGGGCTGACGCATTCCGGGTCTCGCCCCGGACAGACGCGCCTTTCTCATTATCTCCTTCTTCCGGCTCTCCGGATTTCATTGCACCCAATGCGGGCCGATCATAGCCGGCCAGCGCCGATTGGGCCATAACCTCTTTTAAGTATCCCTTAAAGCGAGGCACGGTCTCTTAACCATTCTCAGTCCGGGGAGCTGCTAGCGCCGAGCCGCAGCGTTCTTCAGCGTCTTGCAAGCAGGCCGAATATGAAGGCAACCCCGGCAACGGTCGCAAGCGTCGTCACCGGCTCCTCGCGCACCCGTTCACGCAACCGTTCCGTCATCAGCTCAGCTTCACCCTGGACGACCGCCTTCGCCCCGCTGCCGATGGCCGATACGGTTTCCGTCAATCGGGTAATCTCGGCTCTTAGATCCGCGAGCTGGGCTTGCAGTTCCACCTGGGCATCGGCCGTCCGCCCTTCCGTGTCCATTCCGGCATCAACCGCCGCTAACGTCTTGTCAGCCATCGTCTCCGCTCCTTGCCTTTCGCGCGATGTCAACGCCTCGAAGCAAGATTGGTTCCCCGAGAAGAAGCACTGTCCCGCGGCCCCAAGCGAAATACGGGCGGCCAGCGCCGCCCGTATTGGGAGCCCTTCACAACTATTCGTTTTCACACCGAAAGTCGCCGAACTCGCACTCCGGAATCTCTCTCATCTCGCGTTCGCGGCGAATTTCGAGAAACTGACGCTCCCGGTCGCGCCTGCGGGATTCCCGATAATTCTCTTCGTCCTGCCATTCCTCATCGGCGCGGCGTTCCCACTCCTGCTGCCGGCGTCCCCGGTCCCGGTCGCTGCGTTCCCACTCCCGCTCACGGCGCTCCCGCCTACGCTCCCATTCGCCGCGGTCGTCGCCTTCGGCCCAGTCGCGGCGCCAGCGATCGCGGTCGCGATAGAAGTCACGTCCACGGTAGTTGCGGTCCCAATACCGGTCGAATTCGAAAACAACCGTCGGAATTCCGAGCGGGCGGTAGTATTCCGGTTCCAGATAGACGCGGTTGCGGCGGTACATTGCCTGCACGTATCGACCCGCGACCCAACCCCGGCCTTGATAGAAGGACACATCGCACCAGGGACGATCCGCGAGGCAGCCATGAATTTCCACCGACGTTCCCACCGGAATGACCGTAACGGCAGGATAACGGGTACTCGGTCCGGAGCGCATATTGACATTGGCGGTGGCAAAACCCTCCGCGGCTTCGGCGATCGCCGGTGCAAACAGGAGCGAAAATAGAGCCGCCGTTCGCAAAAACGCATGTTTCACTGACATTTCTCCCATTTGGAAGGCCGTGGGCCTTCTCGTTCGTCGGGCCTTCGGACCCATCACCATTCAGAACGCCCGTCGCGCTTTCGATCGCACGAAGGCCGCAGCGGGGCTCCGAGGTGCTGCATGCTTGCCGATGAGATCGGCTCCGTTTTCAGGAATCACGCAGCAGAGAATGAAATAAAAGCGCGTGTGGAGTTTTTAAGGCTGCGGCTGGTTGCGCCGGACCGGCCGCGCCACGGAGATGCCGCAAGCCTGAATAAAGCTCCAACGGCCATAGTTAATTCTGCGCTAACGTTTTCAGTTTATTTTTTGAGACGTGTGCCGTTCCGAGCCATCGGCAATGGCGTCATGCTTTGCGTGCAAGGATTTGTCGTGACGAACCGGTTTCGTGAGTTGGAACGGCCGCAGACGGGCCGGCTGAAGGACGTCGTGCTGATGGCGACCGTCACCAGCTTCGAAAGCCTTCGCATCCCACGCAAATCCGAGATGAGACAATTCGCCGAGCTGTTCGAGCCGCTCTTCCTCGCCTCCAGCGACGAGGCGCGCCGGCAGGCGGCGGCCGCTCTTTCGCAATGCGCGCATGTTCCGGACGCCGTTACCCATCTCATCGGCAGCATGCCTATCTCCATTGCTGCAATCTTCCTGACGCGATCGAAAGCGATTTCCGATCAGACGCTCATCTCGATCATCCGCACGCAAGGTCCCGCCCACGCGAACGCGATTGCGCGCAGGGATGAGCTTTCTCCTTCGGTGATCGATGCCTTGGTCGAGCATCACCACGCTGCGGGGCAGTTCCGCACCGCGGTGTATCAAGTGGATGCCGCCGCTTCGCAGCCGGTCGACGATCCTTCCGCGGACCGCATCGCCCGAGAGAACGAACTGCGCGACGAGATCAAGGTTCTGGCGCGTGTCGGATCGCGAGTCCCGGATTCCGCTTCCGGCGTCCGACCGATCGGCGCACTCCATCAGGCGCTGCTCATGCGTTTTGCGCGCAGCGGCGAAGCGGTTCTCTTCGCCAATGCTCTGGCCGACGCCATGGAGGCAAGCAAGGAGTTAGCCGAGCGGATCCTGCTCGATGTTTCCGGCCAACAGCTCGCCACCACACTTACGGCACTCGACTTCCCGGCCGCGGACATGGCTCCCCTGCTCTCGTTCCTCTACCCTCATCTCGGCGAGAGGCTCGGCGGCAGCACGCGCGCAGATGCCCTGATCGGAAATGTCGACCGCAAAGAAGGCCTGGAGCGGGTGGAAGCCTGGCTTCGTGCCGATTGCGCCGCTCGGCCGGTGCGGTACGAAAGTCATCTCGCCGAAAATCGCAGTACGGACCCGCGTCGGCAGGAAGCGCGCTCCTCACCAAAAATTCCCGATAGGGCCGTGCAATCGCGGCGGCAAAGCGGCAAGCGTTGAGGCCGTCTCGACTGCCGTGTCTCCCTGATTTCAGCGGTCGGATTCGGTCGCGATATCGAGCAGATCGCCGCAATCGTCGATTTCGATCTCGACGATCCAGCAATCCGGGTCGAAGCGGACCTCGGACAGCAGGGCACTGTCGATCTTCTCCGCCTCGGCGTCCTGCAGCCTTATTTCGAACTTGCGTGCCGTATCGCCCTCGTCCTCGAAGAAACTTTGCGGCGCCGGTGCGTAGAGCGTTTCTGTCCCAAGGCGTGCGCGTTGGCGGACGAAAATTGCCCCGGCCTCATCGGCCCCTTTTCGCAGCACCGCCGCATAGCCGCCGCTGGCAAAGACGCGGCGCAATAGAGAAGCAACGAATATGTGGGACTTGAGGCGCATATGAAGGCTGATACACGCCGCGAAGTCGACAGGCAAATGGCTGCGCGGCGCACCGCGTCGTGTCGGGCGCGCAAAAGTGGCTGACCCGCTGCATGCCTCCTCAAGACGGTAATGCCGCCAGAACGCACATGCCTCGTAGAATCGACCGGATATCGGGCTACAGCGCGCCGATTTCCTTCAGTTTTTGGAGAACCTTGGTATTGGGCTCGCCGGTTTGCGGCAGGCGGTAATGTTTTTCGAAATGCCGGATCGCAGCGCGTGTCTGGTCGCCGGCGACGCCATCGACCACAATCTCCGCATAGGCGAGGTTGCTCAGCCCTTTCTGGATGTTCATCACCATTTCGCTGGATACGGGAACATCGGCGTTCTGAACCAGAATCTCGCTTTTCTCCGCACTGCGGATCGCGGCGGCGATCGGATCGGCCTCGGCCGGAATGCTCGTCGGATCCGCATAGGGGCGAGCATCGGGGATTGTGGCGAGCGAGCCGGAACTGCCCGCCGCTAGCAGGCTCTTCAGCAGGTCCGCGCTCGCCAAGCCGGTCTGCAGACCGCCGGCCTGTTTCTCGAAGCGAAGGATCGCGGCCACGGTCTTCGGACCGCTGCGACCATCCGGCACGCCGTCGTAAAGCCCGAGCCGCACCAATTCCGTCTGAATGTCTGCAACGAGCTCCGAAGTTAAGGCCGCTCGCTCGTCCGCGCTGACGGTGGCCTCACCCGGACCTGCTGCATTCGGCTGCTCGCGTGATGGCTCCTGCTCGCCTTCCCGCTCGATCAAGAATGTCGTTACCCGGCGCGGTTCGACAGTCTCGCCGTTCGCCGCGGCCAAGCGTTCGGCAACCTCCGCACTGACGAGCGGAACGCGAGTGCGCAAGAGCGGCGATGGATGAGACCCGTGCTGGTACCACATCGCGTTCGCAGCCACGAAGCTGAAAGCTACGATGAAGGCCGCCGAGCCGCCGGCGCCAAGGGGATGGCGCGCAATCAATCGGCCGCCAAGCGCAAAGCAGCGGCCGGCGCCCCGGGCGACCAATGCCAGGCCTGCCAGCGCCAAGGCTTGCTGCGATCGCGACGCCCTCTTCCGCTCAGGCTGTTTTCGCTTGCGCGGAGCCATGTCCCCTTTCCTTGCTCGTTTGCCCGCTCTGAGAAACCGCGGCGGGTGTGTGCCGTCCCCAGTCACCGCTTGTTTCGCCGCGCTCCCTCAGTCGTGGCGGGAACTCCACCGTGACAGGCGAACTCACCTGCTGCCGCTGCTGAATGCCGGATCCGTCGCGCGGAATCGACGCGACAACGACCGTTCCCTTGCCCTCGGAGCTGCGGATCGTCATGCTGCCGCCGTGCAATTCGACGAGCCCTTTGACGAGGGACAGGCCCAATCCGGTGCCTTCATAACGACGCGTATAGTCGTTCTGAATCTGGACGAAAGGTTGGCCGAGCATCTGCAGCTTGTCCTCGGCAATGCCGATGCCCGTGTCGCTCACCGTTACCTTCAGCACCGCGTTGTCGCATTCCGCATCGACCGTGACGAGTCCGCCCTGATCGGTGAATTTGATCGCGTTGCCGATAAGGTTTATCAAAATCTGCTGGAAGGCGCGCTGGTCGGCATTGATCTCGCCCAGCACCCGTGTCAGGCGGCTTGTCAGTTTCACGCCCTTCTCCTGCGCCTGGTGCGACAGCATGGCCTCGCAGGCAGCGATCGCGTCCGCCACCTGGAAAGGCTCCGGCACCAGTTCATAACGCCCGGCCTCGATCTTGCTCACATCGAGCATCGTGTTGACGACGGAGAGCAGATGCGTACCGGAGCGGTGGATCAGCGCCACGTATTCTCGCTGGCGGTCGTTTTCGAGCCTGCCGAAATATTCTCCGGCAAGGACGTCGGAGAACCCAAGAATGGCGTTGAGCGGCGTGCGCAACTCGTGGCTCACCGCCGCAAGGAAGCGCGTCTTCGCGTCGTTTGCGGACTCCGCATGCGCAGCCTTTTCCACCGCCTCTTCCCTGAGGCGCGCTTCATCGGAGATGTCTCGGGATTGCGCGACGATCGCCACCAGTCGTCCTTCGATATCGCGTAGAGGCGCCATTTCGCACCGCATGTGCACGAATTGAGCGCCTGGCGCCGCAATAGAGGGTCGTTCGAGACGGATATCGACTGCGGAACGTTCGCCATCCAGCCGCAACGCATCAATCGCGCTGAGGAAGGTGATGCGGTCCGAGACGTGAATCTGTTCGAGGAAACCGCGGCCGCGTGGGTCGCGCATCAACTTCAGGTGTTCGGCCGCGTCGCGCCCATGGACAGAGAGCACATTCCCGCGCGGATCATGGATGGTGACGAGCCCGGCAAAGAGATCGAAGGCAGTAGAAAGGTCAGGCAGTCGACCTGCGAGCGCTGCTTCGTCGCGGCGGGCTGCCGGACCTCTGCGGCCGCCGACAATCGCTGCGGCGGCAGCCAGCAGCGAAGCCGACGCCCAGAGTGCGGTTCCCGCAGGCAATGCCACGGAAACCGGCAAAGCTGCCGTGAGTGCAAGCGGTATGATCGGAAGCGCCGTCAGGGAGACGGCGGCGACGGCACGCAGACGCCTGAAATCATGGCGGGCAACGGCAGAAACCTCCGACCGGCGCGGCAGCCATGGCGCGGCTGCCTCGTCCACACGGGATGCCCATTTGCCAGCCATGTCACGCAAGACGTTCACGCAATACCCTGCCGTCATTGTTGTTTTTGTAAGGCTATTCGCGAGAGCCCCGCCGCTTCTCGCGGGTATTTGCCCAAGCCGCCTCGTTATGCTTCGAATCTCGCATTCCCGGCTTAATGAAAGAATAAGCAGAAACCCGGAGGGGGCTTCGAAAACACCCGAAAATTCCCGTTTTAAGGCAATTTGGATGAGCATTGTCGGTTGTGGTTAATGGCGCGTAAGCGGCAGATTTTGGTGCATTTTTTGTTTTCCGTTAACACCTTGGGCAGGCAACGAGGGCGCAAGCCTCGGACAAGACGCCCGCTCTCGCTTCGTGCGCTGCCTTGAACCTTAACGGCAATCGTTAAAATGCGCGAAAATGCTCTGGGGAGGAGGCCGAATTTGCACAGTTCATTAAAATTCGAAACAAATCCGAGCAGTTTGTGAAAAGCGCCCTTGCGATTCCCGCTCTAGGTTTGCTCGTGACATGAGCCGTGGCGCGTCATGAAGGGCTTGAGCGGAAACCGCGAACGGCCAGTCCATCAAGCGAAGTGAGGATGAGCAGAACATGTGGTTTCTCCTGAAGGCGACATTCTGGTTTTCGCTGGTGCTTGTCCTGCTGCCGTTTCTCGATCCGTCGACCAGCACCAAACTCGACCATGGCCCAAGGGTCGAGATCGGCAATACCTTCTCTGCCGCCAATGAAGCGATCCACTACATAAGCGCGATCTGTGTGCAGAAGCCGGATGTCTGCGAAAGGGGCGCCGAGACCTTCGTCGCCCTCGGACATCGCGCTCGTGAAGGCGCGCGAATCGCCTACGAATTCCTGAATACGCAATTCGCCGAAACCGACGCCGCACTGCCGGATGCAAAGGTCATGACCGGCACGGTGAGCCCCGTCGAGGACGGTGCCGCCGCCGAGGCCAAGGATCGGAGCATGCCCGTTTTCAACCGTCTGCCGGTCCCGGAAAAACGCCTCGACGCGAAGGCCGCGAATGCCAAGTAGTGCGGCTACGCCAACCCCGATCCGCGGCCGGCCTTGTTGCTTCCCTTCGCGGCCGCGCCGCTAATGAACGCCAACGCCATGGCCTGTTCTCTTTGCAGCCGGCATCCCCTATATGAATATCAATGGAATGCTCTTTAAGCCCGGCAATTCGGGCGAGGATCAAGACTGCGCGACAACCGCGGTAGCGCAGAATTCGGACGGGTCATGACTTCGATTGAACAGATCATTGATGACTTTGCCTTCCTTGACGAGTGGGAGGACCGGTACCGCTATGTGATCGAGCTCGGCAAAAGCCTGCCGGACATGCCCGAGGCGTGGCGAACGGCCGAGAACAAGGTTCAGGGCTGCGCAAGCCAGGTCTGGCTGGTCACCCATACGGCCGGCGACCCAGAAGACCCGGTCCTCACCTTCGATGGCGAGTCGGATGCCCATATCGTCCGCGGCCTCGTGGCAATTGCGCTCGCCATTTTCTCCGGCAAGCCTGCGTCCGAAATCGCCAGCACCGACGCTCTCGACATCTTCGGCAGGATTGGCCTCATCGAACATCTGTCATCCCAGCGCGCCAACGGTCTGCGCTCGATGATCCGACGTATCAAGAGCGAGGCGGAGACTCGCCTGCCGGCATGATCCCAGCGCCTCTTCGCCGACTGGCGGTGGCGCTGCCGCCCGATCGGTCCTTGCCGCCTCTGTGCGGCGTCCGGTGATCCCACCTGACTGCAAAATGGTCCCAGCAAACAAGAAAAAGCCGGACTGACGCAGTCCGGCCCTGAATTGCAAGGGCGATCTCCCCCTCCATCTGCCCTTTGCCGGCGCGAATCCGCGGCGGCGGTGCTTTACTTGCCGCGACGCTTCCGACGCTGGCCAAGGCCCATCTCCTTGGCAAGACGCGAGCGGGCTTCGGCGTAGGCAGGTGCGACCATTGGGTAATCGGCGGGCAGATCCCACTTTTCGCGGTATTCTTCCGGCGAAAGATTGTGGTGCGTCATCAGGTGCCGCTTCAGCGACTTGAAGGTGCCGCCGCATTCGAGGCAGGTGATCTGGTCATCCTGTACCGACTTCCGGACCGAGACCGCGGGCTTCGGCTTTTCGGCCGGGACGACCACCGGCGCCGGCGCCGTCGTGTTGTTGAGCGCCGAATGAACATCGGCGATGAGCGTCGGAAGCTCCGCAACCGGAACCACATGGTTGCTCACATAGGCGGCAACGATTTCCGCCGTCAGTTCAACCAGGAGTTCGTTGCTCGCACCGAGCGTGTTTTCTGCCATTTTCTTCTCCTATCGGAATTCAGCAACATGTCCTGAAACAGCGCTTCAGGAGCGAGGATGCGCGAAAATGCCGTAAACCGTGTACCCCTTCGAACCGTCCGGTTGTCGCGTAGCGAGGGTAGCCAAGCTCCGCCGCAACATCACGGCCCGGGTCGCGATGGGAAATCTGGCACCAAGGCACGGAGCCGACCGCCGCCTCAAAGCAACAGAGAAGAATCACAACCCAAGCTGGAATTTTCAGTTCAAAGTATTATCACGACGACACTTTTCATTTAGTGGATTAACACTGTTCTAAAAAATGTCAAAACATAATTTGGAGCAGACAGCAGCAATTCTATTCCAAACCACTAAAACTGTCTGCACGCCGCGAATTGTTCGGAAATAAAGAAACAGAAAAGGCGCCTCTCAACGTCGCCCAGCCTCTTCCTTTTGTGGCAGCTGATCTATCACCGACAGCTTCGACATCCTGTAACCTGCCTGATGCGCAGCTTTCGCCAGAAGATGGGCCGAAATCGGCGCCGTGAGTACGAAGAAGACGAAGGCTGCGAGCGCGCGAACGAAGATCGCCGGATCGAGCGAGTGCAAGCCGGCAGCGAAGAGCAGCAGTCCGGATCCGATGGTTCCGGCCTTCGAGGCCGCATGCATGCGCGTATAGAGGTCGGGAAAGCGAACGAGGCCAATCGCCGCCAGCAGGGAGAAGGATGCCCCCACCACCATTACGAGCGCGACGACAAGCGTGACCACGGTTTCGATCTGTGCGGCCATCAGCGCACTCCCTTGCGTTTGCGGTGGCTCGGGCGCCCAGTCTTGCTCCGTTTGGCTAAGTTGCTTGTATCCGCCACTGCCTTGGCTGCGCGCTCGGGGGCAAGGCCGCGCATCAGAACGAAGCGGGCAAAGGCAATGGTTGCCAGGAAGCCGACAAGTCCCAGAGCGATCGCGATATCGATATAGAGGCCGAACCCGGTCTTGATGGCGATTACCGCGATGAAGCCGATTGCGATCGCCACCAGCATGTCGAGCCCGAGCACGCGATCCGGCAGCGTCGGGCCTCGCACAATGCGTATGACCGTCGCCAGCAGGGCAAAGGAAAGCAGGGCCAGGGAGAGGCTGATCGCAGCCGTCAGAACCGTATCGGAGATCATCGTTCGAAAGCCTCCCGGATGCGCCGCTCGAAGCCGCGCGCTATGTCTTGCCGCAACGCGCCCGGATCAGCGCAGTCGAGCGCGTGGACGTAGAGCGTCTTGCGATCCGGGGAAACATCGACCGAAAGCGTGCCGGGCGTCAGCGTGATGAGATTGGCTAGCAGCGTGATCTCGAAATCGCTTCTCACCGTCAGCGGATAGGCGAAGATGCCCGGCTTGAGCGCCATCCTCTCGCGCATCACGAGGATAGCGACCTTGGTGGCGGAAACGGCGAGCTCCTTGAAGAAAAGAGCGATGAGGAGCGCCAGCCGCAACGGTCGTAGCGGATAGGTCACGGGCTGCAGCTCGCGCCTGATCAGCCATAGCGACAGTGCCCCGACAGCGAATCCGAGCATGAGGTTGGCCGGCGTGAAACTGGCGCTGATGGCGCCCCAGATTACGGTCAGGATGATATTGATTGCCAGGAACTTCATCACGGCCTTCCTCCGGGAAAGACCGACTTCTCGTAAGCGGAAGGGTCGGCAAGGCCGGCCGCCGCACTTTGCACCGCCGAGAGAAGCGGCTCGGGATAAAGGCCGATCAGCAATGCCACCAGAGTGAGCGCGGCAAGCGGAGCCATCGTGGTTGCGGGCAGCGCCGCCACGTTTACGGCTGGCGTGGTTCCGTCACGCCAATAGGCGAGCAGGAAGAGACGACCCGTGGCGATCGTGGTGAGAAAGCCGGCAATGAGCAGGGCTGCAGCGAGCCACCACGCGCCGATATCGAGCGCCGCCTTCACGAGCATGACCTTGGGCCAGAATCCCGAGAACGGCGGTAGTCCCGAGACAGCAAAGCAGAGCATCAAGGTCAATGCAGCAAATCCGACGTTCCGGCGGTAGAGGCCGGAGAGCGTGACGATCGAGGCGCTTCCGCCGAGACGCATAGCGATCCCCGAAGCAAAATAAAGCCCGGTCATGACCAGCATCGAATGCAGCGAATAGAAGATGGCGCCGCCGATGCCGCCTGGTCCGCCAACCGCAACGCCAGCGAAAACCGAGCCGATACCCGAGATGATGAGGAAGCCGAGCAGGCGACGGAAGTCCGTCTGCGCCAGCGCGCCGAAGACACCGACAAACATCGTCAAGGCCCCTGCAATCGCCAGAACGAAGCTCAGTTCCTCCCGCTCGACGGGGAAGAGCATCACCATGACGCGGATCAGCGCGTAGATGCCGACCTTGGTAAGCAGCCCGGCAAAGAGCGCCGACACGACGACGCGCGGCGTGTGGTAGGAAGCGGGCAGCCAAAAATTCACCGGGAAGGCCGCTGCCTTCATGGCGAAGGCCAGCATATACAGTCCCGCCAGCGTCATCAGCGGAGCAATGCTGCGCAGCTCCTCCGCCTTGCGCGCGATGTCAGCCATGTTGAGCGTGCCGAAGACGGCGTAGAGATAGCCGGTTGCGATCAGGAACAACGTAGTGGCGACGAGATTGAGGAAACCGTATTTCACAGATGCGTCGATCTGCTCGCGTTCAGAGCCGAGGACCAGAAGGCCAAAAGACGAGATCAGCAACACCTCGAACCAGACATAGAGATTGAAGATGTCGCCGGTCAGGAACGCCCCGGATACGCCGGCCATCAGCACCATCAGCAAGGGGTAGAACCCGTATCGCCGGCCGCTGTCGTTAATATCGGCGATCGAAAAAATGCCGGCGGCAAGCGCGACAATGGCGGCAACCAGGGCAAACAGGGCGCCCATCAAGTCGGCCGTGAAAGCGATGCCGAAGGGAGGCAGCCAACGCCCCATCATCATGGTCATCGGCCCGTGCCTGACGATCTGGTGGAGCAGCAGCCCGTCAATTACCACAAGTCCCACAAGACCGGCGACCGCGATCGTCGGATGGAGGCCGATCGGGCGGCGCAACATCACGAGAAGCGCTCCAATCGCCAGGCACCAGGCTACTGGCAGGATCACCAGCCACTCGGCCGGCGCCGTTGGGGCCATTACCAGCGCGGCGGAAAAATCAACGGGGGGAGAGGTCGAAGCAGCCATGTCGCGGTCAATATCCTAGCGGCGGTGCCGGCTCATCCTTCGGCTCCGCTACGCGCATCTCATCGGTATTGTCGGTCTCGAGATCTTCGTAGGCACGCCAAGAAAGAACGAGAAGAAAGGCGAAGAAGGAAAAGGAAATGACGATCGCCGTCAGGATCAGCGCCTGCGGCAGAGGATTGGCGGCAGGTCCGACGAGGGCTTCGGTGTCGCCGACGATTACGGGCGGCACCTCACGCATCAAACGGCCACCGGTGAATATCAGCAGATTGACAGCGTTTCCGAGGACCGCAACGCCCAGCAGCATCCGGATGATGAACTTCGAAAGCATGAGATACACGGCAACGGTGAAGAAGATGCCGACGAGCAAGGCGAACCAGGCCTCCATCACTCCCCTCCACGTTCTTCGAGCGACAGCGCCACCGAGCTGATGGCGCCGACGACGACCAGATAAACGCCCGTGTCGAAGAGCATCACCGTCGAAAGCGGGATCTCAACGCCGAGAGCGGACGGATAAATCCAAAGCCCGGTCATGAACGGCACACCGGCGGCAAGCGAGATCAGGCCAGCGACCGTGGCCGCAAGAAGGCCTGCACCGGCGATTGCCATCGGATGAAAGAGGATGGCTCGCCGGACCGTCTCGACACCATTGGCGATGCCGTAGATCGCGAGCGCGGAGACGGCGATCAGCCCTCCGATGAATCCGCCGCCCGGCTCGTTATGGCCGCGCAGCAGCACGAAGATGGAAAAGAGCATCATCAGGCTGGAAAGGAACGGAGCGACCGTGCGGAAGATTACTGACTTCATACCCGCTCCTCCACATCCTGTTCATCGACCACCTTCTCGGCGCCGGCCGCCGCGCGCTTGAGCGCCCCCGCTCTCAATCGCACGAGCGCGAGAATCGCAAGCCCGGCAATCATCACGACGGTGATTTCGCCGAGCGTATCGGTACCGCGGAAATCGACGATGATGACATTGACGACGTTCGCCCCATGCGCGATCGACTTCGAATACTGATTGAAGAATTCGGTCAGGCTCGCGTTGAAGGGTACGCCCGTAGCGCGCAGCAAAAGCAGGCAGAAGCCGAGACCACAGGCGAGCGCGATTGCCAGGTCCGGCAACTTCTGGCGCAGCGGTCGGTGGTCGGATGGCGACAACCGGAGCCGGGTCATGACCAAGGCGAGCACGACGACCGAGAGGGTCTCGATCATGAATTGGGTGAAGGAGAGATCCGGCGCGCCGTAGAGCAGGAATATCATCGCGACGGCGAAGCCCTGGACGCCGAGCGAAACGATCGCGGTCAGCCGATCCGGTGCGACCATGATAGCGGCGAGCCCGGCGACGGCAATGATCATGATCGCAAGTTCATGCAGGGGAACGTCCGCCGCAAAGAAAGGCGCGCGCGGGAATTCGCCATAGCGAAACGGAATGGCCAGAAGAACGACTGCGACCAGTATGAAGGTCACGGTCATGTAGACGTCGAGTCGGCCGCTTTGAAACCGCCGGGTGACAGCGACGGCGGAACGCACCAGGGCACGCATGAATTGATCGAAGCCCCGGTCCGGCCCCCAGCCGAAATCGGCCAGGATTGTCGCCATCGCCCCGCGCAGTCGTGCGAGGGAAAGGTAAAAGCCGACCCCGGCGGCAACGGTAACGACTGAAAGCAGGAGCGGCGCGCCGATATGCGGGACGAGCGAAATCTCCACCGACCGCGGCTCGCCAGCTATCGCCGACGCCATGGGCGAAGAGATCAGCCGATGCGCGAGACCAGACATCAGCGCGAGCGAAAGCCCCTTCAAGGCCAGGACCGCGGGCCCGAGCCAAAGCTGCACCGGCGCCTCATGCGGATGCAGCGGCGTGCTCGCCTTCGGCCCCAGGAACGGGTTCAGCGCGATCGCGAAGGCGACGGCGAACATCAGCGCATTGCCGAGAATGGCAAGTGCCGCAAAGACAATCGAGCGAAGGTCAGCAGCGGACAGCGCCGCGTAAATCTCCTCCTTCGCAAGAAAGCCGAAGAAGGGCGGCAGACCGCCCATGGATAGTGCCGCGCCAAGCGCAATCGCGAAGGTAAGCGGCATGGCGGAGCGTAAACCACCGAGCTCGGTCAGATTGCGCGATCCGGTCTCGTGGTCGATGATGCCAGCCACCATGAACAATGCGCCCTTGAACAGCGCATGTGCCACGAGGTAGAGCGCCGCGGCTTCGATTGCATAGGGTTCCCCGAGACCCGTCAGCATGACCAGGAGGCCGAGCGACGACATGGTCGTGTAGGCCAGCATCAACTTCAAGTCCGTCTGGCGCACGGCAAGAGCAGCGCCGGCGACAAGCGTTGTAACACCGAAGAGCGGCAGAAGGATCTGCCATTCCGGCGTTCCGCCTAGAACCGGATTTAGGCGCATCAACAGATAGACACCGGCCTTCACCATCGTTGCCGAATGCAGATAGGCGGACACCGGCGTTGGTGCCTCCATCGCATTCGGCAGCCAGAAGTGAAACGGAAACTGCGCCGACTTGGTAAACGCACCGCCGAGCACTAGGAGAAGCACCGCAAGGTAGAAGGGGCTTTGCTTGAGCTCCGAACCGAAGGAGAGGAGGAGCGAGAACTGGGTGATGCCGCTGACATTCCAGAGGATGAGCAGCCCCGCGAGCAGCAGCAGGCCGCCGCCTCCCGTAACGACCAGCGCCTGCAGCGCGGCGCGTCGCGCCGCCTCGCGGCCGTGATCGAAGCCTATCAGCAGGAAAGAGGTGATCGACGTCAATTCCCAGAACACGAAAAGCATCAGGAAACTGTCGGAAGCGACGAGGCCCTGCATCGACCCCATGAACATCAAAATGAAAGAGAAAAAGCGCCCCTGATGCGGGTGTCCCTTTAGATAGCCGCCGGAATAGAGCACGATCAGCGCGCCGATGCCGGAAATCAGCAACACGAAAGTCAGCGACAGACCGTCGATAAGCCAGGAGAAGCTGACATTGAAGGAGGGTATCCAAACATAGCCGCCGGTCACGATCTCGCCGTTTGACACCTCCGGGACGAAGCGGAGGAAATGGGCGAAGACCGCCGCCGGAACAAGCGCAAGGATCCAAGCGGCGTTGTGGCCGAGCAACCGCGTCAAGGCCGGTGCGACGAGCGCCACGACGAAGGGGAGACCAAGGGCCAGAAATGTCAGGACCGCGATGTCCATCGCTTGCGACGCTCCTCCGCTGACTGATCGACCAGACAAGTCGAATTCCGGACATAGAAGAAGCCCCGGTTCGCCTCAAGAGCAAATCGGCCAAGATCGGAGTTATGTCAGGATTACATCATCGCAATGTGCGACCTCCGACGCACATTGGACCCTCCATGCAGCAGGCAATGTGCACGAGCTTCCCGTTCGGGCCGCAACTCGGCAGGTGCCGCATCCTTCGAATTGCTCCCGTTTGTCGACGCGCGAACCTCATCCTATATTAACGCCGCAATCGACAAGGAGTTTGACGATGGTCCAGCCCGGCCCGGGGAACGTCAAGAAAACCGACGAGGAATGGCGGGCGCTCCTGACGCCCGAGCAATACCGCGTCACGCGCGAGCACGGCACGGAGCGTCCCTTCACCGGTCCATTCCTGGATAACAAGAAAATCGGGACCTACAAATGTGTCTGTTGCGGCCGGCCGCTCTTCCGGTCGGATACGAAGTTCGATTCCGGCTGCGGCTGGCCGAGTTATTTTGCTCCGATCGACGAGCACGCGATCGCCGAATATGTCGACCGTTCGCATTTCATGGTAAGAACGGAAATCCGCTGCGCCGATTGCGATGCCCATCTCGGTCATGTCTTTCCCGATGGACCGCCGCCGACCGGCCTGCGCTATTGCCTGAACGGCACTGCCATGACGTTCGAAGAGGATTGAGGAAGAGCCTCCGCCGTGTTCCGACGGGAACGGGGGGAGATTTCATGTCGGGCTAATGGATAGGTGGCGAGATGATCCATGTTGCGCGCCCGGCGAAAGGCGCGAGACTATAGAAAAATCGGCAGATCGGAGCCGAAAGGACGATTTCCATGCGCCGCCCACTCCTTGGCCTTGCCCTTCTATCGGCGCTTGCCCTCCCCGCTGCCGCCGAAGACGACTGGCATCCCTATGCCGATTCCCGTTTTGGCTATACGGTCGACATTCCTCCGGGTTTCGAGATGCGCGCGCAAGCCGAGAACGGCGAGGGCGCGCGCTTTCATTCCAACGACAATGGCGCAACCCTGATCGTATTCGGCACCCATCCTGAGGGCGGTGATTTTGAAACCGACGTTACCGAGCGGATCGCTTACGAGAAAGCGGACGGCTGGAGAATAATCTTCTCACGCGTCTCGCCCGATTGGGCGAGCTTCTCGGGGGCGCGCGACCGAGAGGTCTTCTATGCGCGGGCAATCGCGCTCTGCGACGGCAGTGTCGCCTATTTCCGACTGCAATATCGCACGTCGAAGCTGACGAGTTTCGATGGCGTGATCTCGCGCATGGCAGCAGCGCTCAGTCCGGCAGAAGGTTGCCAGCCGCCGGACTGAGGCGTTCGGGGTGCGCAGAGGTGGGTTCGGCGCTGCGGATCAGGACGACGCCGCACCGCTGATGCAGGTGATGACGGCCGAATAGTGCACGGCTGAGCCCGCAACGACAAAGCCGTGCCAGATGGCATTCTGGTAGCGCAGCCGCTCCCAAACATGGAAAATGATGCCGACCGAATAGATGACGCCGCCGATGACGATGAGGACCAGCGTCGTCGTGTTCAAGGCGGTGAACAGCGAGCGGGCGGCAAGAATTCCGCCCCAGCCCATGGCCAGATAGAGCAGGATCGTCAGCCGGTCGAAGCGCCCTGGGAGCAGACACTTCACGGCGATGCCGGCAAGAGCAACCGCCCAGATACCGATCAGCATCGTAAAGAGGAAAGGATCGTCCCACCCGCGCTGCAGAAAAGGGGTATAAGTCGCGGCGATCAGCATGAATATCGCAGAATGGTCTATGCGGCGGAGGTATAGCTTCGTGCGGCAGATCGGATAGAGATTGTAGAGGAAGGAGATGGAGAGGGCGAGAACCAGTCCGATGCCATAGACGCAAGCAGCGGCGAGTTGGCCCGACGTGCTCCACACCGTTGCATAGAAGATCAATGCGGTGACGCCGATGAGTGCGGCGGAAAGGCCGATACCGTGGACAATGCCATCCGCAATGAGTTCAGACCGGTCATAGTCCCATTTGACGCCGCTGATATCCACGGGGCTCCTCCACATCCCGCATCGCAGCCGCTATCGGCACCTACGCCGCTGCGCACCTGTCTCGGGCGACCGCTCACCAGAAAAGACGGCGCCCATCCTCCAGGTTATCCTGCCACAAAGCCTTTACCCGGCAAAGCTTCCGCTGGGGTGAAGCGAATCAATTTTCGCGACGAATTACAATATTCGCTCAATGCGGGCGATCGCACAGCTCTCGTCCGCAGCCCTCACCTGGCTCCGGCTTGATGGGAGGCCACGAGGCGATCGGACTGATGAACGGTATTTTTAGCGGGTGCGCGAGGCCACCTCCGCTGCACAAACCTGACAGAGGGGCGCATGGGGAACCGCTTGCAATCTTTCCTGGGAAATCGGATCGCCGCAGCGAACGCAGATGCCGAACGTCCCTGCTGCGATACGGTCGAGCGCAGCATCGATCGCGCGTATCTCGCTCTGCCCGGCAAGACCGAGCCCCTCAAGCACTTCGTCGCTTTCCCGCTCGGTGACGCGGTCCGGCACGTCGGCATTCATCGGCTGCTCGAGATCTTCCTCGATCTTCATCAGCCGACCATAAAGTTCGCGTTTGCGGCGTAGAAGCTGTTCGCGAAAATCTTCAAGCGCGTACTTGTCCATTAGAGGCTCCCTAGGCGCGGCGGTGTCAGAACCGCACCACATTTCTTGTTGTTGTCATGCTATCGGTCGACGAGAACTGCGCAGGGGCAATGGCTGACCACGCGACTGGCGGTCGAACCAATGAAATAATCGATCAACCCCGGACGATGCGACGCTATGATCACAAGGTCCGCGTTCTCTTCGTTGGCGAGGGCGTTGATCGTGCCGGCCGCGCCCCCGGTGCGGATTTCGACGCGCCCGTTGATGCCATGCTTGGTCTTGAGCGCCTCCAGCGTCTTGGTCGCATGCCTGCGCGATTCCTCGATCATCTCCAGCGGAAAATCGACGATCATGTAACCCTGGGCATAGGCGTTGAGGTCCTCGATCACGTTGAGAAGGACGATTTCGCCTCCCTCGTCGATGAGTTTCTCGGCAATGTTGAGCACGGATTCGCCGTGCTCGAGCTGATCCATGGCGATCGGGACGAGAATCTTCTTGTACATGCCAGATACGCTCCTTCGTTACACTCCCGGTCGCCGGCTGGGAAACACAGGCGAATTCCTCACGTGGGCAGGGCGTCCCGATCTGCTGCCCTCATCCCGCATGAGTCGAAACTTCAGCGGCGGCAGCAATTCCGGCATTGATCGAAATCAATCAGCCACCACCCTCGCCGTTGCATCGCCCGTCTTAGGAGGTAGGGCAACGGTCGCGACTGTCAACGTTGGTCGAACACAACATCAAGTAATATAACGGCTTTCTCCAACGTGATCACGTGCTCATATTGGGTTAGAGTTCAAGTGACACGCGAGCGGGTCCTGATGCCCGTGCGGGCGAGAAAGGTAAGAAGATGAAAGAACCGATAGCCTCGCATTCGACGACAGATCTTGCAGCCGATCACACCACATCGATGCCGGCCTTTGTCGAAAAAGCGCATCTGTTGGTTAACGACCTGCCGATGGTTTCGGCCTGGTATCAGCGCATCGTCGGACTTGCTCCGATCGAAACGAGCGCAAGCGGGGAAACGCTCGGCGTCAATGGAACACCGCTGCTGACCCTGACAACGAATCGGAACGCGGCACGGGCACCAGCTAACGCGCCCGGCCTCTTCCATGTCGCCTATCTGGTTCCCGATCGCCAAGAACTCGGCCGCTGGCTGGCGCACGCCGCAAACAACAGCGTCCGCCTGCAGGGCGCATCCGACCATCTCGTCAGCGAAGCGATCTATCTCGCCGACCCGGAGGGAAACGGTATCGAGATCTATCGCGACCGACCTCGCTCGGAATGGAACTACCACGCGGATGGCACGGTGCAGATGAACACGCTGCCACTCGACCTCCAGGCGCTTTATGCCGAAGCCCCGCAAACTGGCTGGAGCGGCCTCGCCGACGGCAGCACGATCGGCCACATCCATCTCCAGGTCTCCGACATCCCCCAGGCCGACGGTTTCTTTCGCGACGCGCTCGGGCTCGATCTGATGGCACGCTATCCAGGGGCGAGCTTCTTCGCCACGGGCAAATACCACCATCATGTCGCAGCCAATATCTGGAACTCACGCGGTGCCGACAAGCGCCGGGACGGCATGACCGGCCTGGTCGACTACACGCTCCGTTTCAGGGAGGCGGAGAGGTTGGCGGCGGCCATCGCCAGGCTCGAGGAGCTCGAGATGCCGATACGCCGCGACGGCGCGTTTCATAGGCTTTCCGACCCGTGGGGTATCGGCCTTACGCTTGCTTTTTAGCCTGTTGCGACCGCCAATTTTATCCATTTCCGTCGCTAGCAATCGGGTGGCAGGGTGATGGCAGGCAAGGTCCGCGCGGGATGCAGGCGGAAAACCGCACACACTTTCGTTGGCGGAGGGCGGACCGGCTCAGAGTTCACCCTTTCAGCTTGATCGCGGTGCAAGCGCTCTCTATCTCATGATCTCCCGCCTTACAGACCCCGGAGAATCCTTTGTCCGCTTTCAAGAATCTGCCCGCTGCGCCCGTCGCTCCGAAAAATCCGGTCACGGATACGCGTCACGGCATCAGCCGGACCGACGAGTATGCGTGGCTCAGAGCCGACAATTGGCAAGCGATGTTCAAGGAACCGTCGATCCTCGACGCGGAGATCCGCAAGCATCTCGAAGCGGAAAACGCCTACATGAATGCTGCGATGGCGGACACGAAGGATTTGCAGAAAACGCTGTTCGCCGAAATGCGCGGCCGCATCAAGGAGGACGATTCCTCCGTTCCGATGAAGGACGGCGCCTTCGCTTATGGCACATTCTACGTGAAGGGCGGCGAGCATCCGCGTTACTTCCGGATACCGCGCGAGGGTGGGGTCAATGACGAAACAATCCGCCAGGTGCTGCTCGACGGGGACAAGGAGGCCGAGGGAAAAGCCTATTTCCGGATCGCCGGCCTCAACCATTCGAGGGATCATGCCCGGGCTATCTGGGGTTACGACGACAAGGGGTCCGAGTATTTCACACTGAGGGTCCGCGATCTCGAAACCGGCGAGGATCTTGTTGACGTCGTCGAGAACACCGGGGGCGGCGGCGCCTGGGCGCCGGACGGCAGGAGCTTCTTCTATACCGTTCTCGATGAAAACCATCGACCGTCGAAGATTTATCATCACGTCATCGGCACGCCGCAGTCGAAAGATCGTCTCGCCTACGAGGAAAAGGATCCCGGCTTCTTCATGTCGGTCGGAGGGTCGCTCATCGATGACTTTATCTATATCGATATTCACGATCACCAAACCAGCGAATACCGGATCCTCTCGACCGAGGATCTGACCGCCGAGCCCAGTCTCGTCGCCGAGCGCGTCACCGGCCTCGAATATTCGATGACCGAGGGCGGCGACGTCTTCTACATCCTGACCAACGCCGATGGCGCCAAGGATTTCAAGATCGTGGAGGCGCCGGTGGAAGCGCCGCAGAAGGAACACTGGCGCGAGGTGGTGCCCCACCGGCCGGGCATCCTGATCCTCAGCCACATGGCCTATGCCCGGCATCTCGTATGGCTGCAGCGGCGCGATGGCCTGCCGGAAATCGTCGTCCGCGACCGCAAGACCGGCGAGGAACACGCGATCGCCTTTGCCGAGGAAGCCTATTCGCTCGGGCTTTCGGGGGCTGCCGAATACCATACCGACGTCATTCGCTTCTCCTATTCCTCGATGACGACGCCGTCGCAACTCTTCGACTACAACATGGCGACACGGGAGCGGAAGCTGCTGAAGACCCAGGAGGTGCCATCAGGCCACAAGCCGGAGGACTACGTGACCCGTCGCGTCTTCGCGCCGGCTCCAGATGGCGCAGCGGTTCCGGTCACTCTTCTTTATCGCAAGGACACCCAGCTCGACGGCTCTGCGCCCTGTCTGCTCTACGGCTACGGCGCCTATGGCATTACCATTCCGGCGAGCTTCAACACCAATTGCCTGTCGCTCGTCGACCGCGGCTTCGTCTATGCCATCGCCCATATCCGCGGCGGCAAGGACAAGGGCTTCCAGTGGTACGAAGATGGGAAAATGGCGAGGAAGCCCAATACCTTCAGGGACTTCATCGCCGCTGCTGACTATTTGAATCAGGAGAGGTTCACCTCTTACGCGAAGATCGTGGCCGAAGGCGGCTCGGCCGGCGGCATGCTCATGGGCGCGGTAGCCAACATGGCGCCGGAGAAGTTCGGCGGCATCATTGCCGCCGTGCCCTTCGTCGATGTGCTGAGCACCATGCTCGACGACACCCTGCCGCTCACTCCGCCGGAATGGCCCGAATGGGGCAATCCGATCGAAAGCGCGGAATTCTACAACATCATCGCCAGCTACTCGCCATATGACAACGTAGCCGCCAAGTCCTATCCGGCCATTCTGGCAATCGGCGGCCTCACCGATCCGCGCGTCACCTATTGGGAGCCGGCCAAATGGGTGGCGAAACTTCGCGAGAAGACCACGGGCAGCGAACCGATCCTGTTGAAGACCAACATGGAGGCAGGCCATGGCGGCGCTTCGGGGCGCTTCCAGCGGCTGGAGGAGATCGCCTTTGAATATGCTTTCGCCATCAAGGTCGCCGGCAGGGTGTAGGAGGAAGCGCCGTGCCGGTCTATGTCGCACTGTTAAGGGCGGTCAATGTTGGCGGCACCGGTACTCTGCCCATGGCAGAGTTGAAGACGATCTGCGAAGGCCTCGGCTTTGCCGACGTGCAGACCTACATCCAGAGCGGCAACGTCCTCTTCCGCTCCAATCTCGCGGAAGACGAGGTGCGGCGGCCTCTTGAGGAGGCGCTCGCAGCAAGGATGGGCAAGGCGCCGGGCGTCATCATGCGCAGCCGGCGCGAGCTCGAGACGGTTTTGGCGGAGGCACCATTTGCAGACGCCAAGCCCAACTTCCTGCTCGTCACCTTCTTGCCGGAGCCGCCTGCCGCGGGCGCGCTCGACAAGCTGGTCGCGCCGGACGGAGAAGAGGTGCATATCCACGGCCGAGAAATCTATATCCACTACCCGAACGGGTCCGGCCGTTCGAAGCTCAAGCTGCCGGCGCTGAAGCCAGGCACGGCGCGTAACCTCAACACTGTTCGAAAGCTCGCAGACATGGCTGCGGCTTTGGAGGACGGCGACTCCTGAACAGCATCACGCCGGCGCTGCCGGTTGGAACAGCAGCCTCACGAAGCTGCGAAAGACGAGCAGCTGATCGGGAAGGCTCTTCGGCTCCTTGAGCGCTTTCGAGAGAACGATCCCGCCTTCGAGGACGGTTGACACCATATCGGCGAGCTGGTCGGCATCCAGAGGCTCGCGGGGCCGATAGGCCTGCATGATGTCCCTGAACATGGCTCCGAAACGGCGGCGCCACATCAGCGCCGCCTGGCGGTTCAATTCCCGGATCTCCCGATCGAAGGCGCGCTCCTGGGTGCACATTGTAGCGACAAGGCAACCGGGATGGCCGTTCGGCAGATCGGCCAGCAACTCCGAAAGCAACTTGAGGCCTAAAAGGAAAGCCTGTAGAGGGTCGTCCGCGAGCTCGCGTCCTCGCCCAAAGATCTCGTCGTAGATCTTTTCGTCATTCTCGATGTAGCGCTCGAGCAGCGCCTTCGCGAGCTCGTTCTTGTCGCGAAAATGATAGAAGAATCCACTCTTCGTGATGCCGATTTCGACGATCAGCTCATCGATGGAGGTGGCCCCGAAGCCCTTGGCGAGCACCGCGACCTCGGCCGCGTCGAGGATCCTTGTCCGCGTTTCCTCGCCCTTTCGCATGGTGCGCTCCTGTACCGCCAGTACAGTTTTCATTTGAGAAATCAGAGGCGAGCGGATCCCCCGTCGCCCGTCTCTTACGGCAAGTTCCTGATGTTACAGCGGTATGCGGGTTTTCGGGCAATAGTATACCGCAAGCCGGCTAGTTTAGCAGATGGCAAAAAGGCAGAAATGCCTTCCGGCCCCGGCACCAGAGCATGAGTGCTGCATGAGGAGGGAAACAGATGGAACATGAAGTTGCCAAATATAGACATGATCTGCCGCTCCTGCGGGGAGGAATGTTCCTCAGCGACGGGGGAATGGAAACGACGCTGATCTTCCATGAGGGATTGGAACTCCCGCATTTCGCATCCTTCGTCCTTTTGTCCTCGTCGGAGGGTCGGCGGCGGTTGCTCGGCTACTACACGCGCTACCTGGACATCGCCCGGCGCCACTCCACCGGTTTCGTGCTCGACACGGCGACATGGCGGGCCAATGCCGATTGGGGCGAAAAGCTAGGCTATGACACAGAAGCCTTGGCTCAGATCAACAAGGACGCAGTCTACCTGCTGACGGATCTACGTGGCGAATACGAACGGCCGCAGGCGCCGATCGTCATCAGTGGGGCGATCGGGCCGCGCGGAGACGGCTACAAGGCCGGCCGGATGACGGTCGACGAAGCGGAAGACTATCACGCGGCGCAAGTTTCAGCCTTTGCCGCGAGCGAAGCAGACATGGTGGCCGCTTATACGCTGACCAATATCGATGAGGCGATCGGCGTTGCCCGCGCGGCGAAGAACAATGGAATGCCTTGCGCCATCTCCTTTACGGTCGAGACAGACGGCAGGCTCGTGACCGGCCGCTCGATCGAGGAAGCGATCGAGACCGTGGACGCGGCAACCGGCGGCTACCCGCATTACTACATGGTCAATTGCGCGCATCCGAGTCATTTCGAAAGAAGCCTCGACCAGCGTCAGCCCTGGGTGCAACGCATCGGCGGCATCCGCGCCAATGCCTCTACCAAGAGCCATGCCGAGCTCGATGAGAGCGAGACGTTGGACATGGGCGATACGCATGATCTCGCCGAACGCTATCGCGGCTTGACAGCGCGTATGCCGCATCTGCGCATCCTCGGCGGCTGCTGCGGTACGGATCACCGCCATATCGCGGCCATCTGCGAGGCATGTCTGCCGCCGGCTGCCCTCAGCGCCTGATTCATGCAGTTTTCAGTCCCTCCCGCGAAACCGGCGGGAGGGAGCCCATGAGGCCTCGCCCCTCGCGAAAAGCGGACGGCTCGTGTAGACTCGCCGGGAAAGGGCGGCCGGAGCATCCTCATCACAGCCGCTGGAGAATGATGGATAGAGTTCCGCCGAGCAAAGCCTCTGAGACCGGCCCCTTCCCCTTCGACAACAGCTATGCGCGGCTGCCCGCCAACTTCTATGCGCGTGTCGAGCCGACGCCGGTGGCGGAGCCATGGCTCATCAAGCTCAATCGGTCGCTTGCCGAGGAACTCGGACTCGATGTCGAAGCGCTCGAACGCGAGGGCGCGGCGATCTTCTCCGGCAACAAGGTGCCCGCGGGCGCGGAGCCCATCGCGATGGCCTATGCCGGCCACCAGTTCGGTACATTCGTCCCCCAGCTCGGCGACGGCCGCGCGATCCTCCTCGGCGAGGTGACCGATTGCAACGGGAAGCGCCGCGATATCCAGCTCAAGGGATCCGGTCAGACGCCCTACTCCCGCCGTGGCGACGGGCGTGCAGCGCTCGGGCCCGTCCTGCGCGAATACATTGTCAGCGAGGCAATGCATGCGCTCGGCATTCCGACCACGCGGGCACTCGCCGCGTCGGTTACCGGCCAGCCGGTCTATCGCGAGGAGATCTTGCCCGGGGCCGTGTTCACCCGCGTCGCTGCGAGCCACATCCGCGTCGGCACCTTCCAGTTCTTCGCGGCCCGCGGCGACATCGAGTCGGTCCGGACGCTTGCGGATTATGTGATCGACCGCCACTACCCCGAGCTCAAGGATGACGAGCGGCCCTATTTCGCCCTCTTCAAGGCGGTAGCGGCGCGCCAGGCGGAACTGATCGCGCGCTGGCTGCATGTCGGCTTCATCCATGGCGTGATGAACACGGACAATATGACGATCTCCGGCGAGACGATCGACTTCGGCCCCTGCGCCTTCATGGATGCCTATGATCCCAAGAAGGTGTTCAGCTCGATCGACCAGTTCGGCCGCTACGCCTATGCCAACCAGCCCGCCATCGGGCAATGGAATCTTGCCCGGCTCGCCGAAACGCTCGTGACGCTCTTTGACGCGGCCGCGGATACGGCGGTCAATCTCGCAAACGAGGTGCTGACAGATTACGGACCGATCTTCCAGAGCCACTGGCTCGAAGGCATGCGCCGCAAGATCGGGCTTGCGACGGCGGAAGACGGGGACCTCGACCTTGTCCAGTCCCTGTTGACGCTGATGCACAAGGGCAATGCGGATTTCACCCTCACTTTCCGGCGCCTCGCGGATTCGGCAGAGGACGAGCGGGCGGACGCGCGCCTTGCCACTCTCTTCGAAGGATCGGGCGAGCTTTCGCCCTGGCTTAAGGACTGGCGCCGCCGGCTCGAACGCGAAACGCAATCGCCAGGCGAGCGTGCCGCCGCCATGCGGGCCGTCAATCCGGCCTTCATTCCGCGTAATCACCGGGTGGAACAGGCGATCGAGGCGGCGATCCAGGGTGCCGACTTCTCGCTCTTCGAGGCTCTCCTCGCCGTCACGGCGAAGCCTTACGAGGACCAGCCGCAACATGCCTTCTTTGCGGAACCGCCGAAGCCGGGAGAAGAAGTGCTGCAGACCTTCTGCGGCACCTGACTGGGTCGCGGCGTCATAGCCTCGGCGCGCCTTTACACCCTGCATTCAGACCATATCGGCGACGATCCTGCCGATCTCGGAAAAGATCGGGTTCAACACCTCGAGCGGCGCTTTCGCTTCACCGGTATAAGCGGCAATGAGGATGGGTCCACGCACTTCCGGCAAAGCGAAGCCGATATCCGAGACGGCGCCGGTCATGCTTGTCCCGGTCTTGTCGCCGATCCGCCAGTCCTTCGGTACACCCGCCCGCAGCCGCGCATCGCCGGTCTTGTTCGCGATCATCCAGCCGACAAGCTGCTGGCGCGAAGTTCCCGACAGCACCGAACCGAAGGCCAGCTTACCGAGCGTTTCCAGCATCGCTGCAGGCGTCGTCGTATCGCGCGGGTCGCCGAACTCGGCTTCGTTAAGCTCGGGTTCCATGCGGTCGAGACGCGTCGTCTCGTCTCCGATCGACCGCAGCCACGATGTCAGCCCGGCCGGACCGCCGTAGCTTTCCAGCAGCAGGTTGGCGGCGGCGTTGTCGCTGATGGTGATCGCCGCCTCGCAGAGCTCGGCAACGGTCATGCCATTGCCGCCGACACGCTTCTCGGTGACCGGCGAATGGGGCAGCAACATATCCCTGCCGAAAGTAAGACGCCGGTCGAGCGCCTCCTCGCCCCGATCGACGCGCGCCAGCGCATAGGCCGCCGCAAGCGCCTTGAAGGTCGAGCACATGGCGAAGCGTTCGGTCTGCCTATGACCGAAGGAAATATTGGTCTCGGTGTCGAGCACGGAAACGCCAAGGCGTCCCCCGGTGAGCTTTTCGAGCTCTTCGAGCTGCTTCGTAACGTCATCCTCCGCTTGGGAGAAAGCCAGCGCAGGAGCCGGCAAAATGAACGCCGGATAGAGTGTGGCGGTTGCAAACAACACGCTGCGACGACTGATAGGCAAAGGCATTGTCTCTTTCCTCCGTTCGGGCGGTGCATCCGCTTCCGACTACTAAATTATTGATATCGAATATTAATCCGAATTGACTACGTCTCGCTACGAGCCGAATATGGCGGTCTTGTGCCCAATCAGTGCGGCGACCGGTGTGCTACGAGAGATTGCACGGGGAGAAATGGCCCAGCCTTGATGGGTACGAGTGGCACCCATATAGTGCTCCACAGCTGTAGACATGGATTGCATATGTATTCGATCGGCGAACTCTCCCGGCGGACGGGCGTCAAAATCCCGACGATCCGGTACTACGAGCAGATGGGGCTGCTTGCCGCGCCGGAGCGGTCGGAAGGCAACCAGAGGCGCTACGAAAGGCGCGAACTCAAGCGGCTCGCCTTCATTCGCCATGCGCGCGACCTCGGCCTGTCGATCGACGCGATCCGCGATCTTCTGGAGTTGAGCGAACAGCCGGAGCGCCCATGCGGCGAAGCGGACCGCATCGCGAGCGAGCATCTCGCCGGCGTTCGGGAGAAGATCGCTCGTCTGAGGAAGTTGGAGCACGAATTGGAGCGGATCGTCGCCTGCCATGGCAATCATATGATCGGCGATTGTTACGTCTTCCGTGCGCTCGCCGACCACTCCTTGTGCGAGGGCGAACATTGAGCGCCGGAACGAATCTGTTTGACAAAAACCGGGAAATGGAGAATCTACCGGCATGATCAAGAACGCACCCATTTGCCGCGCGTATTTTTGGCTGTTCCGATAGGAGCGGCCTGCTGATCATGTTCAACAAGGCCGCCATCAGGCGGCTTTTGTTTTTCACGGCACCTGATGGCGGCAGAGCCACAAGGAGCCGAGAATGCTGCAGACCGCCATCCCCAACCTTCGCCCCGTGCCCTCGCCCAGGGCGCCCATGGTGACGATCCGTTGCGCGAAGCCGCGAGATCTTGCCGAACTGCGCGAGATGATCGTCGAGCTTTCCACCCACCACGGCGACGCCGCCCCGATTACAAACGAACAGCTCGAGCGCGACCTCTTCGGCCGCACGCCCTGGATCACAGCCCTCGTCGCCGAAGCCGGCGGTCAGTTGATCGGCTACGCCATCCTGGTTCCGCAATACCGGGCGGCCGAGGGCGCGCGCGGCATGGAACTGCATCACCTTTTCGTGCGCGCCGGCCACCGCGGCACCGGCATCGGCCGGCACCTTGTCGCCAGGGCGCGGGAGCAGGCGAAGATGGCCGGATGTGACTACCTCACGGTCAGCGCCGCCACTGGCAATCTTAAGGCCCATCGTTTCTATGAATCGGAGCGCTTCGTGCCTCGCCCGGTGACCGGAATGCGCTATATGCAAAAACTCGGCTGACATGGAGGACGGTATGCGGCTTGCGATCGTGCTGACGGAAGGCTTTGCCGATTGGGAATGCGCGCTGTTGATGGCGACGGCGCGCGCCGAACTCGGCGTCGAACTCCTGGTCGCCTCACCCGGAGGCACGGTGGTCACCTCCATGGGCGGTCTGCACATTACGCCGCATCTGCCGGCAAAGACGCTCGCGCCGGCGGAGTTCGACGGCCTCGTGCTTTGCGGCGGCACGATCTGGGAAACAGACGCAGCACCCGATCTGTCGCATACCATCCGTGCGTTCCACATGCAGAACCGTGTCGTCGCGGCGATCTGCGGCGCCACTCGGGCGCTTGCGGCTAGCGGGATCCTGGATCGGACCGATCATACCGGAAATTCGGCCGAAAGCCTTGCGGCGGTGCCCGGCTATCATGGCCAGAGCCATTACCGTAACCAGCCACAAGCGGTTCGCAGCGGTCGGTTGGTGACCGCCGGCGGCACTGCGCCGGTCAGCTTTGCGGCCGAAATCTTTCGCGCCCTCGGCCTCGGATCCGAGGCGCTCGATGCCTATCTCGAGATGTATGCCGAGGAGCATCGACTCCGCTGAGTGCTGCCTCCATCAGAGAATTTTTTGTCGTCGCAACAGTGTTAGAGCGGCAGTGCGAACGCATGCGAGCGCATGCCGCGCTATTGCGGCGGGAGGGCCTTGAGATAGGCGGCGATCGCCTCGCGATCGGAGGCGGGAAGCTTCGCCATGTTCTTCTGCACTTCGACCATCGAGCCGCCGACCGTGTCGAAATCGGGCGTGAATCCGGTTTCCAGGTAGGAGGCGATGTCGGACTCGCTCCAACTGCCTATGCTCTTCGAGGCGGGCGTGATGTTGGGAATGCGGCCCTCGCCTTCCGGGTTCGGTGCGCCGGCGAGCCACGCGCCCGGCTCGAAGCCGCCAAGTGCGTTGCGCGGCGTGTGGCACTCGCCGCAATGGCCGGGACCTTCCACGAGATATTGCCCGCGGGCTAGTTTGGGATCAGCTCCATCGAGCTTAACCCAGGGCTCATCTCTTAGGTACAGGAGCTTCCAGCCGCCGAGTAAGGTGCGGCTGTCGTAGGGGAAGGCCAGATCGTGCGGCTGGGCGACATTGTCGCTCTTCGGCAAGGTTTGCAGGAAGCCCCAGAGATCGTTGATGTCCCGGGCGGTCATGCGTCCATAGGAGCCGTAGGGAAAGGATGGATAGAGGTGCTCACCGTTTCTGCCGACGCCGCGCGTCATTGCGTTGCCGAACTCCGCCAGCGTCCACCCGCCAATGCCCGCCGTTTCGTCCGGTGAGATGTTCGGAGGATAGAAGGTGCCGAAGGGGCTTTTCAGCATGCGCCCGCCAGACAGCACCAGCCTCCGATCGTCCTCGGCCCCAGGAGCGGCATGGCAACTGGTGCAGCCACCGGCCCAGAAGAGCACCTTGCCATTGACGATATCCGGTTGACCCAGTCCCTGCCAATGCGTCTCATCCCAGGGCCGCGGCTTCGTCAGCCACCATAGGGCGCCAGCGCCGACGAGAACCAGCAGGAGCAGACCGGTCAGAAACCTACTTGCGCGCCGCCTCATGATCTCCTCGGGGCAATCGGAAGTTGGCGCCGGATGCGGGCGGAAATCCGCCCGCGCATTCCATGCGTGCTAGAATGCAGAATGGAATGCGCCGGCCGAACAGACGCATTCAAGTAGAAGGCACCGGTCTTCAATCGTTCTCCAGGCGATAGCTCTCATGACAGCTGCCACAGTCCTTGCCGAGAACGCCAAGCGCTGCGCGGACGCCGGCCTGGTCTGCCGGCAGTTCGGCGAGGAACTTGTCGGCATCGCTGCCGAGCTTGGCGGCCTTTGCCTTGAAGTCCTCCATGTTTTCCCAGATCTTCGGGCTGGCTTCGGTCTCCATGCCGGTTTCTGAACCTGCGGGGAAATGATCCGGGAAGGTTTTGACTGTTTCACTGATCGTGGTCAGAGATGCCTTTACGATTTCCGCATCATACGGCTTTTCGCCCTTGGCTATCCCGCTGAGTGCGCCGGCGGCCTGCCCAACCTTCTTCATCAGCTGCTGGCGAACCGCCTGAGGCTCGTTCGCAGCGGTGACGGCGGTCACACCCAAACCCGCGAGGACGGCCGCGAGCGCAAAAGCTCTTATCTTCATCATTATCTCCGGTCATGAATCCGCTTGTGCGGCTTCCGTGTTAAAGGCGCCGGCATGATGGCATTTTAGCCTTTTGACGGAAGTAACATTTTCTTGAAGTGCTTGTCATTTCAGCACAATTCAGCGGCAATACCTCCCATGCCGCGTACAGAAGAAATAACATGAACAATAGTGTCATGTTATTCCTCGCTGCGACTCACATGGCGCCGCTCCAACCCTGCCAGACAGTCAGGGCGGCGATCAGCACAAGGACAAACCCCGCGGCCTTGCCGATCGCGACCGTGACGCTGGGGCTGCCGACAAGCAGATCGCGCCCGCGCCCCGCGGCAAGCGCCAGTCCGCCATAGACGGCCAGCTGCGTCGCCGCGATCAGCACCATCATCACGGCTGCCTGGGACCAGACGGGGCCGAATTGCGGTTTCAGAAATTGCGGATAGACCGCCAGCATAAAGAGGTAGGCCTTGGGGTTCATCAGGCTGGTCAGTGCCCCCTGCCTGAAACTCGCCCAGCGCGACCGCTCTATTCCACCTTCGACGCGGCCGATGGTGATGGAGCTGCGTATCAGCGAGAAGCCGATCCAGGCGATATAGGCGGCTCCGGCAGCGAGCAGGACATTGAAGAGTTCCGGGATCAGATGCAGGACGGCGCTGACACCGAGCGCGGCATAGACCGTATGCAGCACGCCTCCCGCCATGATGCCTGCGGTCGCTGCCAGTCCGGAGGCGCGTCCGCCGGTAATCGCATTGGCCAGAACGAAGACCATATCCATGCCCGGAACGATAATGATGCCGAAGAGAAGGGTGAAGAACAGCCAAAGATTTTCCGTGTAAGTCATGTCAGTATCTCGCTAAAGGTTGCAATGGGCGATGGAGCGGATTGCAGTTCTTTCAATCCGTTGGCCCGTGCTATAACGCTCTCCAACTGACAGGGTCCTGTCAGGAGCATTCGCGACGATGGGGAATCCGATGCGTAAGGCCTCGCGGCTGTTCGAGATCATCCAGATCCTTCGGCTTGCCCGGAAGCCGACGACGGCGGCAGAGATGGCCGAGCGGCTGGAGGTCACGCCGCGATCGATCTATCGCGACGTCGCGGCGTTGCAGGCGATGCGGGTGCCGATCGAGGGCGGGCGCGGCATCGGCTATATTCTGAGACCGGGCTTCGACCTGCCGCCGCTGATGTTTTCCATCGAGGAGACGGAGGCAATCGTGCTCGCACTCGCGCTCATCGCGCGCACTGGCGACCACGAGCTGAGGGCGGCGGCGCAGCGGGTGAACGAGAAGATCACCGGGGCGGTGCCGGCGCCTCTGCGACAGGCTTTCCAGTCACAAGCGCTGCATGCCTGGGGCAGCAGCTTTCCAGCGCCGGAGGGAATTGATCTCTCCCTGGTTCGCCGCGCGATCCGAGACGAACAGAAGCTCGCACTCGACTATCGCGATGAACTCGGCCGGGCAACGGAGCGCACAGTGCGGCCGCTGGCACTGATCTATTACTCGGAACATGCGGTCATGGTGGCCTGGTGCGAACTGCGCCAGGCCATCCGCAATTTCCGCGCCGATCGGGTGGAGCATTGCGAATCGGTCAGCGCGTATTTTCTCGGCGAAGGCGAAAGGCTGCGGCAATTGTGGATGGATGGGTGGAAAGCGCCGGTGAGGGCGGGCGTTTGAGTGCGGGGTTTATCGGAGACGATGGTCTGGAAAGGCCCGGCGCAAGCGCCGGGCCGAATTTCCATTGCGACCATTGAAGCCGCTTACTTCGTCGCCGCCTCATACATTTCGAGGACGTAATCCCAGTTGATCAGGTTGTCGACGAAGGCCTCGAGGTATTTCGGGCGGGCGTTGCGGTAGTCGATGTAGTAGGAGTGCTCCCAGACATCGACGCCGAGGATCGGCGAGGCGCCATGGACCAGCGGGTTTTCGCCGTTCGGAGTCTTCGAAATCTCGAGCTTGCCGTTCTTGACCGAGAGCCAGGCCCAGCCGGAGCCGAACTGGGCGGTGCCGGCTGCAATGAAATCGGCGCGGAACTTGTCGTAGCCGCCGAGATCGGACTTGATTGCCGCGTCGAGCTTGCCCGGCAGGCTGGTGCCGCCGCCGCCCTTCTTCATCCACTTCCAGAAGTGGATATGGTTGTAGTGCTGGCCGGCATTGTTGAAGAGCGGCTGGTTGGTGCCATAGGACTTCTTGACGATTTCTTCCACGGAAAGGTCGGAAAGACCGGCCTCCTCGGCAAGCTTGTTGCCGTTCGTCACATAGGCGAGGTGATGCTTGTCGTGATGATATTCGAGCGTTTCGCGCGACATGAAAGGCGCGAGCGCATCATAGTCATAGGGAAGGTTCGGCAATTCGAAAGCCATTGTGGCATCTCCTCTTGGCATGGGATTTCGTCACGGAAATCTGTGAGCGGAACATAGGCACCGGCTCGGCAGGAGGCAACCGAGGCGGTGCCAAATTTTCCCTAAGCCACGAAAAATACTTCCTTTGCGGACGCAGACAATCGGTCATTGGAGAACTCGATGCGCAACTTTCACGCTGCAGCATCGTTTACATAACCGCGTCGCCTCCGCCGCACAGGAGCTGCAGGAGACTAGCATGGAGTTTCACCAGGGACGTCTCATCGACCATGTGCACCTACGCGTGCAGGATCTCGCCGTCAGCAAGCGCTTCTACCTCGCAGTCCTCGGCGCGCTCGGCCACCAGCCGACCTATGAGACCGATGCATTTTTCGCCTTCGACGAATTATTCGTCGACAAGGCGGACGACTATCAGAGCCGCGTCCATCTCGCTTTCCAGGCGGTCGACCGCGATGCCGTGCGACGATTCCACCATGCCGGCCTCGCGAACGGCGGGACGGATAATGGCGGCCCCGGCGAGCGTTCCTACCACCCGGGCTACTACGCCGCCTTTGTGCTCGACCCGGACGGCAACAATATCGAAGCGGTCCATCACGGGCCTACGACGCGCTCCTCCGCCGACGTGCTCGTCAAGCCGATCGAGGAATGAGCAAAAGTTATGCTTGCCCCTCTCTCGGGTTTAACCCGAGGGACTAGCCCTCTCCCCGCAGCGGCAGCGCGGCTGCTGCGGAGAGCGGGCAGGCCGAATGAAGGGCCGCGCCATTCCGGCCGATTTTAAACGTTACACGTCCCCGCTCGAATGCGCCCAGTCCATGTAGAGGTCGCGCGACTTGGCCGTGATCGGCCCTGCCTGCAGATCGCGGTCTTCGAGCCGGGTCACCGGCACGACCTTCGAATAGTTGCCGGTTGTGAAGATCTCGTCGGCCCCCGCGAAATCGGCCATCGTCAGCGTCGTTTCGACCACCTCGAAGCCGGCTTCGCGCAGAAGACCCATGACGCGAGAGCGGGTGATTCCGGCAAGGAAGGTCCGGTTCGCGGCCGGCGTGAAGACGACGCCGTCCCTGACCATGAAGACGTTGGACGAGCCGGTCTCGGCGATATTGCCGAGCATATCGCGCACCAGCGCATTGTCGAAGCCGCGTGAGCGCGCCTCCTGGAGGATACGGGCATTGTTGGGATAGAGACAGCCGGCCTTGGCGTCGGTCGGCATGCACTCGAGCGTCGGGCGGCGGAAGGGCGACAAGGTCACCGCCGAGCCCGCATGCGCATTGCCCATTGGTGCTTCGAAAAGGCAGAGGGCGAAACGGGTCGACTCCGGATCGACTGCCACCACGCTCCAGGAGCCGTGCTCGCCCCAATACATAGGTTTCACATAGATCGCCGTCTTGCCGTCGAATTTTTTCACGCCCTCCCAGGTCAGCGCCTCGATTTCTTCGGCCGCCATGGTCGGCATCAGCCCGAGCGCTTCGGCGGAACGGTTGACGCGCTGGCAATGCAGGTCGAGGTCCGGCGCGATTCCGTCGAACCAACGCGCGCCGTCGAACACAGTCGAGCCGAGCCACATCGCATGGGAGGTCGGGCCGATCAGCGGCGGATTGCCGGAAAGCCATTCGCCATCAACATAGGTCCAGGTGGTGGATCGCGGGGATGTATCGACGGCCATCGGCTTCTCCTCTCATCTCTTTCGTTCGTTCCGCTTTATCCGGAAAAAGCAGCATAGGGGTGAATGGGTATATCAAAAATAGTCATGGGCTTCCTTTAGGAGCCCTGTGATAAGCCACGCCAATCTGGCCGGACTTCCATGGGAGATGACCGATGAGAGCGATGTATTACGACGCCTTCGAAAAGACGCCGGAGGTGAGGACGCTGCCCGACCCGACGCCGACGGAGAACGGCGTCGTCATCAAGGTGGAAGCAACCGGACTCTGCCGCAGCGACTGGCACGGCTGGATGGGGCATGACCCCGACATCCGCCTGCCGCATGTCCCGGGCCACGAACTGGCTGGAACGATCGCCTCCACCGGCCGCGGGGTGATGCGCTACAAGGTCGGCGACCGGGTGACCGTGCCCTTCGTTTCCGGCTGCGGCCGTTGCGGCGAATGCCGCTCCGGCAACCAACAGGTCTGCGAAGCGCAGTTCCAGCCGGGCTTCACGCATTGGGGCTCGTTCGCCGAATATGTGGCAATCGACTTTGCCGACCAGAACCTCGTGCACCTGCCGGAGAGCATGGATTTTGCGACCGCCGCCAGCCTCGGCTGCCGCTTCGCCACCTCCTTTCGGGCCGTCGCAGACCAGGCCCGCGTTCAGGGGGGCGAATGGGTGGCGGTGCACGGCTGCGGCGGCGTCGGTCTCTCTGCAATCATGATCGCCGCCGCGCTCGGCGCCAACCCGATCGCCGTCGACATTTCCCCCGAAAAGCTCGCCTTCGCCCAGAAACTCGGCGCCGTCGCCGCCATCGATGCGCGCGAGACGGATGATGTTGCCGGCGCCGTCAGGGAGATCACGGCAGGCGGCGCGCATGTCTCGATCGATGCGCTCGGCTCGCCCGTCACCTGCTTCAACTCGATCAAAAATCTCCGCCGGCGCGGCCGTCACGTGCAGGTCGGCTTGATGCTCGCGGAGCACGCCACGCCGCAGATCCCGATGGCGCAGGTGATCGGCCACGAGCTCGAAATCTACGGCAGCCACGGCATGCAGGCCTGGCGCTACGACGCGATGCTCGCGATGATCGTGGCCGGCAAGCTCGACCCAAGGCAACTGATCGGCCGCGAGATTTCGCTGGAAGAGGCTGTACCGGCGCTGGTGACGATGGACCGCGCGACGGACCTCGGCATCAGCGTGATCACGCGGTTTTGAGCTGGAAAATGACCCCTCATCCACCTGCCGGCACCTTCTCCCCGCGAGCGGGGCGAAGGGCAAGCGGCGCGCTCCAGTCCCCTCCCCGTGTGCGGAGAGAGCTGGTCCTCGGGTTAAACCCGAGGAGAGGGGCAATCCCTTGGCAAAGCCGAGGGATTCCGATCGCATCGTTGCGCTGCTATCCTCGCGACAGGCAAGACGAATCAGTGAGGCCCGTCATGGCGCTTGCGGCTCAGGCCACGGAAGGAGAACTATACCGGCCCGTTCTCGCCGGCAATCCGGCGCATCCGAGCGGCTGGCCGGTGCGCGTGATCGTCGGTTCGCAGACCGAGGCCAGGCATAATCGAGCGTTCTGGACGCCGACGCATCTGATATCGATCCGGGCGCCCGCAACCCGGCTCTTGTCGATGATCGAACTGCCGCCGGAGCGGCATCTGGAACTCTTTTTCGGCGATGCCACCGATCCGGATGCACCGGACGCCGCACGCGCCGAGGCAATCAGCGCGACCTTCGCCTTCGTCGACGGGCTGCCCGAGGACGCGCATCTTCTGATCCATTGCTTGAGGGGCATCGGCCGCTCGACGGCACTGGCGCTTGGCATTCTCGCACGCTACATGGCGCCGGAGGCGGCGGCCGCGGCCCTTCACGCGCTTCGCCCCGAGGCCAAGCCTAACCGCCATGTGGTCGGCCTCTGCGATGCGGAACTCGGGCTCAAGGGCAAGCTGGCCAAGCAGGCGTTGCGTTTCCCGGCAAAGGTCTGGAAGGGCTGACGATCGCTGGCAAGTGCGTTGCCATTGTGCAGCGCACAAAAATTTGACATGATCTCCCAAAAACAAAATGGAGAAGCGACGCGTTGTAGTCGCGGACCCCTCGTCCAGGATGTGCCTCCGGGCTGGCTGGATGCGGGTTGAGACGGGAGAAATCGATGTCCTATGCGGCCTATGTCTTTGACGCTTACGGCACACTTTTTGACGTGCATGCCGCCGTGCGCCGCCATGCCGAGGCTATGGGGCCGGACGGCCAGGCCTTTTCGGAGCTCTGGCGTGCCAAGCAGCTCGAATATTCCTGGGTGCGCTCTCTGATGGGCGCCTATGTCGATTTTTGGCAACTGACCGAGCAGTCTCTGGACTACGCCTTTGAGCGCTTTCCCTCCGCCGATCCCAAGCTCAAGAGGCAATTGCTCGACGCCTATTGGGAGCTCGACTGCTATCCCGAGGTGCCGGCCGTGCTTCGCGGATTGAAGGAGCGTGGCGCCAGCATCGCAATCCTCTCGAACGGCTCGCCGGCAATGCTCGCCTCCGCGGTGAAGAACGCCGCGCTCGACATTGTCATCGACGACGTGTTCTCGGTCGACGCGGTCAAGGCCTTCAAGACGGCACCCGCCGTCTACGATCTGGTGACGACGCACTACCGGCTCTACCCGCGGTCGGTATCTTTCCAGTCGTCAAATCGCTGGGACGTCGCCGGCGCGACCAAATTTGGCTTCCGCACCGTCTGGATCAACCGTTACGATATGCCCGACGAATACAGGGACTACGGGCCATCGCTCATTCTCCCCTCGCTCGAAAGCCTGCAATTCGGCGTATAAGGAATGATCCGATGACGTGGTCGGCAGCGCAGTATGTGAAGTTCGAGGAGGAAAGAACGCGGCCAGCACGCGACCTCCTGGCGCAGGTGCAGGTGCTTCCGCCGGGCAATGCCTTCGATCTCGGCTGCGGACCGGGAAATTCGACGGAGCTGATCCGCGCCCGTTTTCCCGGCAATCGTCTCACCGGGGTCGACAACGACGACAACATGCTGGCGGCCGCGCACAAACGGCTTCCGGACGTCGCCTTCGAGAAGGCCGATCTCGCCTCCTGGGTGCCGCCGGATCTCACGTCGCTGTTCTTCGCCAATGCGGTCTTCCAATGGGTGCCGAAGCATATCGACATTCTCGAACGGCTCATCGCCGCGCTCGCGCCCGGCGGAACGCTTGCCGTGCAGATGCCCGACAATCTCGATGAGCCTTCCCATGTTCTGATGCATGAGACGGCCGAGGAGCCCGCTTTCATGCAAGCCTTTAGCGGCCGGACGATACCGCGACTGCCGCTGCCCGCACCGAAGACCTACCTCGAGAGGCTCTCCGACAAGGCGGCACAGATCGAGGTCTGGCACACCGTCTATTATCATCAGCTCGTCAATGCGAACGCCATCGTCGAGTGGATGAAGGGGACGGGGCTGCGCCCCTATCTCGACGTTCTGCCCGCTGAACGACGAACGGAATATCTTGCAGCCTATGCGGAAAAGATCCGCAAGGCCTACCCGGCAATGGCCAATGGCAACGTGCTGCTGCGCTTCCCCCGCCTCTTCATCGTCGCGAGCAAGGGTGGCTGACGCTTGAACCTTCGCCGAGGGGCGGCAAGTATAGGAAACAGCCATTTCCCCGCCGCCATTTCGAGGAGGCCTCCATGCATGCAGTCACGTCCAATGGCGCCCATATTCCCGCCCTCGGTTTCGGCACCTTCCGCATGTCCAAAGACGAGGTGCTTCGTATCCTCCCGCAAGCGTTGAGAATTGGCTTTCGCCATATCGACACCGCACAGGCCTATGGAAACGAGGCGGAAGTCGGCGAGTCCATCCGCCAGTCCGGCATTCCGCGTGCGGACATCTTCCTGACGACGAAGGTCTGGGTCGACAGGTACCGCCACGACGCTCTCATAGCCTCGGTCGATGAAAGCCTGAGGAAGCTGAAGACGGACCACGTCGATCTCCTGCTCCTGCACTGGCCTGGCGGCAGCGACGTGCCCATGGCCGAGCGCCTCGGTGCACTCAACGAGGTGCGCGCGGCCGGCAAGGTCCGCCATATCGGCATCAGCAATTTCAACGCGGCACAGATGGAGGAGGCGGTACGTTTGAGCGATGCGCCGATTGCGACCAACCAGGTCGAATACCATCCCTATCTCGACCAGACGAAGATCCTGCAAGCCGCTCGCCGCCATGGCATGTCGGTCACCGCCTATTATGCGATGGCCAATGGCCGCGTGCCGTCAGACCCGCTCCTGAACGATATCGCTGCGCGCCATGGCAAGACGGCTGCACAGGTGGCACTGCGCTGGCTGGTGCAACAACCGGATGTAGTCGCGCTTTCGAAAACGGCGCGGGAGGCCAGGCTCAAGGAGAATTTCGCCATCTTCGACTTCGCGCTGACGCGGGAGGAAATGGCGGCGATCCGGGACCTCGCGCGTCCGGACGGCCGCATCGTCAACCCGGCGGGCCTGGCTCCGAAGTGGGATGATTGAAGTGTGAGCGGCGATTGCCACCCATCTGGCCTGCCCGTCCTCCGCAGCAGCTGCGCTACAGCTGCGGAGGGTGGACCGGCCATCTCCCCCACAAGGGGCGAAAACACCATCGGATTGCAGCTCGCTCCGACCGAAGCGCTTCTGCAAACGAAAGACCCCGCAGGCGGCGCAGACGTGCCACGTCTCTTCCCCCTCTTGTGGGGGGTCTGCTGCGAACGCTCAAACGAACTGGCTGAGGCCCGGCACCGAAGCGACGACCTCGTCGACAACTTCCTCGCCCGCCTGCTCCTTTGCATAGGCGATGGTTTCCTTGGCGAGCGCGGTGATCTCGCCCATGCCGAGGCCCTCGCTCATCAGTTGCTGGCCGAGCGCCATCACGCCGCCGCCGCCGATTGCCGACATCAACCCGCCCATGAGACCGCCGCCATTACCGCCTTCGCCGCTATATTGAGCAACCAATTCCGGCGCGCCGGGGATTGACTCGATCATCCTGGCGACCGGTCCGTCCGCCGCCTCACGCTGCAAGAAGCCGAGGATCATCCCCACCGCCTTCTCGGCCGTCGCGGGTTCGATGCCGACATTCTCCACCACGCGCGTGACCAGTTCACTCATGGAAGTCTCCTCACTCTATCTTTTTACGTGAACGTTAAGGTAAATTACCGCCTTCGAAATGACAATAGCACCTAACGACCGACCCGTCGCCGGAAAGGGGATAGGTCGCCGCCGCACCGCTGAGGCTTGTTGCTGCGTTGGAGTGCACCGCCTATAACAGAAATCAGCGACGTTTCGACGACCGATTAGCGCCACGACATTGGCAAGAACCCGCTTTCTCAGACGAGAGCGAAAAACGGAGACCGAACTCCATGCTGCAGGAAGGCAAGCTCTATGTCGGCACGAGCCGCAAGCCGGATGATTCGACCAACAAGGCCGAATATCTCGAACTCAAGTTCGGCAATCGCCATGGCCTGATCACCGGGGCGACCGGCACCGGCAAGACAGTGACGCTGCAGATCCTTGCCGAAGGCTACTCGAATGCCGGTGTTCCGGTCTTCTGCGCCGATGTGAAGGGCGATCTTTCCGGAATAAGCGCGATCGGCGAACCGAAGGATTTCCTCCTCAAGCGGGCCGAGCAGATCGGTCTCGCGCCTTACGATTTCCAGGAATTCCCGGTGATCTTCTGGGACCTCTATGGCGAGAAGGGCCATCGCGTCCGCACGACCGTATCGGAGATGGGGCCACTTCTCCTCTCGCGCCTGATGAACGCCACCGATGCTCAGGAGGGCGTGTTGAACATCGCCTTCAAGATCTCAGATGAGGGCGGACTGCCTCTCCTCGACCTCAAGGACCTGCAGGCGCTGCTCAACTATATGGGCGAGCACTCGAGTGAGCTTTCCAATCAGTTCGGTTTCATCTCCAAGTCTTCGGTCGGCTCGATCCAGCGAGAACTGCTGATTCTCGAACAACAGGGTGCCGATCACTTCTTCGGCGAACCGGCCTTGAAGATCTCGGACATCATGCGCACGACCAATGACGGCCGCGGCGCGATTTCGGTGCTCGCGGCCGACAAGCTGATGATGAATCCGAGGCTCTACGCGACCTTCCTGCTCTGGCTCCTGTCCGAGCTCTTCGAAGAACTGGCCGAGGTCGGCGATCCGGAGAAGCCGCGGCTGGTTTTCTTCTTTGACGAAGCGCATCTGCTCTTCAACGATGCGCCGAAGGTGCTCGTCGAACGGGTCGAGCAAGTGGTGCGCCTGATCCGCTCCAAGGGTGTCGGCGTCTATTTCGTCACGCAGAACCCGCTCGATGTGCCGGAAACCGTGCTCGCTCAGCTCGGCAACCGCGTGCAGCACGCATTGCGCGCCTATACGCCGCGCGAGCAGAAGGCGGTCAAGGCGGCCGCCGATACATTCCGCCCGAACCCGGATTTCAATTGCGCCGAGGTGATCACCGCTCTCGGCACGGGCGAGGCACTGGTCTCCACGCTCGAAGGCAAGGGCTCCCCGTCCATCGTCCAGCGCACCTTGATCCGCCCGCCGGCGTCGCGCCTAGGGCCGGTCACCGAAGCCGAGCGGCAGAACACGATCGATGTCAGCCCCGTGCGCGGCCTCTACGATGAGGACTTCGACCGGGAGTCGGCCTACGAAATCCTCGCCAAAAGGGCGGCCAAGGCGGTCGAAGCGGCAAGGCAAGAGGAGGCGGAAACGGCCGAGGAACAGTCCGGCCGCAGCCGCTGGACGCTTCCGGGGTTCGGCGACGATACGGACGACACGCCTTCGGGTCGTCAACCCCGTCCGCGCTCCTCCGGCTATCAGCGCGAAACGATCATGGAAGCCGCGTTGAAATCGGTCGCCCGCACGGTCGCGACCCAGGTCGGGCGCGCGATCGTGCGTGGCATCCTCGGAAGTCTCAAGCGCTAACCATCAGCAAGGGCCGAGGCGATCGCCTCGGCCTCATCAAAACCTGCTCCGGCAGAATGTTTCCATTTAACCCGAAAAGGCTCTAAGGAGCAGCGAGCAAAACGTTGGCCTGTCGCCAACGGAGCTTCGCAGCTCGGAAAGGGCCGACGATGGACGTCAAGGATTCAAACGGCGCCATCCTGAAGGATGGCGACAATGTCACTCTGATCAAGGACCTGAAGGTCAAGGGGACCTCCACGACGCTGAAGCGCGGCACGCTGGTGAAGGGCATCCGGCTGACGGACGATCCAGACGAGGTCGAATGCCGCGTGGAGAAGATCAAAGGGCTGGTCTTGCGCACCGAGTTTCTCAAAAAAGCGTGATGCGGCCGGTCCTGAAGTAGAAATCTCAAGCCGGCGGCCAGCCGCGGGCTCAGGCGCATCCGACCGGCGATTCCAAAAGGTAGCGCCGGATGCGGGCGGAAAACCGCCCGCACTTTTCCTCATCCCGCCTTAGGCTACCGACAGCTTGACGTCGATGTTGCCCCGCGTCGCGTGGCTGTAGGGGCAAACGATATGCGCCTTCTGGACCAGATCTTCCAGCACGGCCTTTTCGACATCGGGCGAAGAGACTTCAAGCGCCACATCGATGAAGAAGCCCGTGCCGTCGTCGCGCGGGCCGATGCCGACCGTCCCCGTCACCTTCGTGTCTTCGGAAAGCTTTACCTTCTCCTTGCCGGCAACGAATTTCAGCGCACCGAGGAAGCAGGCAGAATAGCCTGCGGCAAAAAGCTGCTCGGGATTGGTGCCGCGCGCGCCATCACCGCCGAGTTCCTTCGGTACGGTGAGAGTGACATCGAGGATGCCGTCGGCACTCTTGGCTTGGCCGGCACGGCCGCCGGCGGCGGATGCGGTGGTGCGATAAAGAATGGGCATGGCAGTCTCCTTCCGGGCGTTTTTCGATGAGAAGTTATATATCGCATTATCTAATTGCGCGCAAATTAATTTTGCAAATTGCGTTTTTGGGCTGAGTTTGCGACAATGTAACGATGAATAAGGAAGCCGTGAAGTCTGAAGCTTTGCCCGACGAGGCGCTCGGCCTTGGCCAGCAGCTCTGCTTTGCCGTTTACTCGGCTGCGCACGCTTTCAATCGCGCCTATAAGCCGCTGCTCGACCGATTTGGACTCACCTACCCGCAATATCTCGTGTTGCTGGCGCTGTGGCAACAGGACGCGATGACCGTGAAGCGGATCGGCGAGGAATTGGGCCTGGATTCAGGTACGCTTTCGCCGCTCCTCAAGCGGCTGGAAGCGGCAGGCTATGTCCGTCGCCTGCGCGACCCGGCCGACGAGCGGCAGGTCATCGTGAGCCTGACGGCAAGCGGACGGAATTTGAAGGCGGAGGCCTTCAAGATCCTGGCGGAGATAGGCAAGGCGAGCGGCTGCAGCCTGGAGGAGATCGGCGAGTTGCGCGACGCGCTGCACCGATTGGCGCACCGGCTCGGCGACAGCCTGCAGGAAGACTAATATCAACGGCAGTAGATGCTCAGCGATCTGACCGGAGCCATTATGTGCGTGGCGAGGCGCGCCGTTCGCCGTGTTGCCGTAAAATCATAAGCGAGGTGCAACGGAGCCGCAGCGCGCAAGTGCTTCGGCCCTGCGGGTGCTACAGGGCGCCTAGACCATGCGCCCTACCATCAGATCGGTCAGAATCTCCTGCCGAAGGTTTAAGCTCTGCGGACGCTCCGGCCCGATCGTCAAACGACGAGGATCGGCGCCTTGCCGCGCACGCGGCCGTAGAGGTCGATGACGTCCTGATTGAGCATGCGCACGCAACCGGAGGAAACGGCCTTGCCGATCGACTGCCATTCCGGCGTGCCGTGCACGCGGTAGAGCGTGTCTTGGCCGTTCTGGAAAATGTAAAGCGCACGCGCACCGAGCGGATTATCGAGCCCTCCAGGCATTCCGCCATTATCGGCCGAGTATTTCGCGAGTATCGGCTGGCGGGCGATCATCGATTCCGGCGGCGTCCATTTCGGCCACATCTGCTTCCATTGGATGACGCCACGTCCCGACCAGGCGAAGCCCTCGCGCCCGAGGCCCACGCCATAGCGAGTCGCGCGGCCGCCTTGCTGGATGTGGTAGAGGTAGCGGTCGGCGGTGTCGACGACGATGGTGCCCGGGGCCTCGCCGAAGGGGTCGCTGACCTCCTGGCGATAGAGACGAGGATCGATCTGCCGATAGGGCACGGCAGGAATGAGAATGCCGCCATCCTCCTTCGCCGCATAAATCTCGCCGTAATAAGCATCCTGCGGCGGCAGTCCGGTGGGCATCGGGCCCTCAAGCAGATCGCCGGCCGGTTCGACCCAGCGACCCTCAAGCGCCGGATTGCGGAAAACTGGCATCGTTTCCTGACGAAAACGGTCGGTGTTCATCGAAGAGGTGCAGCCCGCAAGGCCTGCGGAGGCGATTGCGAGCCCGGAGGCGCGGAGGAAATGTCGGCGGGAAAACATGGGCAGCGAAGGCATTTGGGCTCTACCGGTTTGGGTGCAACGAGGAAGCGGGCGGCAAAAGGGTGATTCGCGTCATCCCGTCTTTTGCTATCAGATCACAGACGGCCATGCTTCGAAGCAATTCCAATCTCGCGATCGATGTGATCGGGTGGACCGGAGAGCAGGCGGACGGCGGTTGCGAACTCGCCCCAGACTTGCATTTAGGGCTGGAGCAGCGCTTCTGTCAGTAAACATCAGATCACGATCGTGGCATTCCTCCACGCCTTCCAACCAGGTCCTTTAGGCTTTGGGCTGGCGGCGGCAAAGCAAGTCGTCCTAAGTTTGTGGGGCGACGCAGCGTGTTCGCAACTCTTAGTTCCGGCATCAAAAGATTTCATGTCATCATCAGTTGCGACCGCTTTTCCCTCAGGGGACGTTTGGCTTAAGACGTCGGTGGCATAGAGACCTGGAGGGGCGGAGATGCTGACGATCTATGGAGTTTATCGCTCGCGCGCATCGCGCAATTACTGGATGGCCAATGAACTCGGTATTCCCTTCAGATCCGTGCCGGTGATCCAGGCGCGCCGTCTCGCGGATCCTTTGGCTGAGGATGCGCCTCTCAACACGCGATCGCCGAGTTTTCTCGCCGTCAACCCGATGGGACTTATTCCGGCGGTCGACGATGACGGGCTGATTCTGACCGAGTCGCTGGCGAACAACCTCTACCTCGCCCGCAAACATGGCGGTCCGTTTGCGCCGGCCGATCTGACCGAGGATGGCCTGATCGGCAATTGGACGATGTGGGCGGCGACCCAGGTCGAGCCCCATGCGGTCAATATCGTGCTTGCCTATGATGACGGCATCGAGAACACGCCCGAAGGCCGCGAGCGGATCGCCGGTAGCGTTCAGCCGCTTAAGAAGGCCTTCGCCGTCCTCGAAGCACATCTCGAGACCCGTGAATACGTGGTCGGCGGCCGTTTCACCGTGGCCGATCTCAACCTTGCGGAGGTGTTCCGTTATACGATGAGCCAGACCGCGCTCTTCGATGCGCATCCGCGCGTCAGGGCGTGGCTCGCGCGCTGCCAGTCGCGCCCTGCCTTCAAGGCGATGATGGAAGAACGGCTGAGGGAGCCGGAATAGCTGAGAACTGCCGCATTCCGTCTTCCACTTCCTCGCGCACCCACTGCTTGAAGGCGAGCGCGGCCTTGCTTTCGCGCCGGGAAGCGGAGGTCACGAAATAATGGCCGAAGCCGGTCCTGGCGCGGATGCCGAAGGGTGCTACCAAGCTGCCCTTCATCACCGCGTAACCGGCAAGCGTCTGCCAGGCGATCATGACCCCCTGCCCGGCAATGGCGGCATCGAGTGCGAGCGAGGCGTCGTTGAAGGTGTGGCGCACGCTCAATTTGGCGCCACCGAGCCCGGCCGCCTTCAGCCACACGTCCCAGGAAAACATCGCATTTTCGTCGATGACCGCAGGCAGCTTCAGGATATCCGCCGGCTCTCGCAGTCCCGCTGCAAGCGCTGGCGAACAAACCGGGAAGACCTCCTGCTCAAGGAGCAATTCGGAGCGCACTCCCGGCCAACGGCCGGCGCCCACCCGAATCGCCAGATCGACGTCGGAGGCATCAAGGTCGGCGAGTTTCGTGGTCGCATCGATCCTCAGTCGGACTTCCGGATGGCGTTCGGCAAAGCCGTTCAATCGGTAGACAAGCCAGCGAGCGGCGAAGATCGGCGCCACTGATACCGTCAACACCAATTCGTCGCGGCGGCGTGCTTCGGCAACCGCCTGCGCAAGCTCCGCAAAGGCCCGCGAGAGCCGCGCCAGAAGCGGCCCGCCCGCTTCGGTGGCGACGAGCCCGCGCGGCGAGCGTTCGAAGAGCGTGCGTCCAAGCAGTGCCTCGGTCTTTGCGATCTGCTGGCTGACGGCACCCGGGGTGACCCCGAGTTCTTCCGCGGCCGCCGCGAGCGAGCCAAGGCGGCCGGCCGCCTCGATGGCGCGCAACCCGTTCAAGTGGATCGTATTGAGCTCCTTCATATAGATTTTCTAAAGCGAAAGCCAAGCAATCTCAATTGCAAATTTATGCGGCTCGATGGAATGCTAGTCTTCGCAGGGGAGCCCTTCAAGTCCATAGTGGAAGGGATCGACGGCGCACCGTGCAAATTCGCCATTCCACTGCTGCATCGAGAGGATGGTTCGTCATGCTTAAGTTTTTCTCCGGACGGAAGACCAAAAGCAGTGCGTCTGATGACCATTCACCCTTGCCGGCGGCCTGGTTGCGCGATCCATTGCAGCACCCTGACCTCGAGCGGATGGAGCTACGTGAACTCGCGGACCTGCCCTTTCCGGGATGGCCATGGCCGCGCACGACAGCAGACGAAACTTGCGACTGCCGCTGATCGCCGCCACAGTAAGTCTGGTTCGGCATATGAAATTGGCGCGGAGGCGACCGGAAAACGAATACTTTTCCGTATCGCGCTAGCAAGCGGCGGCGAAAAGTGGAGCAAGACGTAGAGAAAGCCTTCGAGCGCGTGCGGCGGTTGGCCGAGGCCATTGGGCTGCCGGAGACGACCGTCGGCACCTGCTATGGAACGCCGGCGCTGCTCGTCAAAGGCAAGACCTTCGTGCGAATGAAGGATGCCGCAACCCTGGTGGTGATGTGCGAACTCGAGGAAAAGGAGATGCTGATGGCACTCGACCCATCACGTTTCTTCGAGACCGACCATTACAGGGGCTGGCCGGCCATGCTGGTGCGGCTCGCCGCCATTGACGACGAGGCGCTGACACAAAGACTGATTGCTGCCTGGCGCCAAAAGGCCCCGAAGCGCCTTGCCGCCCTTTTGGTGCTAGACAAGCGGGCCTGATGCTCTCACGCCTGCACAACCGCCAGCACCCGGGCAACGGCCGGGCGCTCGGCCATTCGCATACGGTGGTCGAGTACCTTTGGAAATCGCGTCGGATCGACACCATCCCCATCCAGCCATCCGGCTATGGTGAAGAGATAGGGGTCGGCGATCGTGTAGGTTTCGCCCATGACGAAGGGACCGGTGAACATCAGGCTCTCGATCAAGGAGAGGCAATCCGCCATGTTCTGAGGCACCTTCGCCTTCATCGAAACATGCGCGGCCGGATCATCGGCCCAGCGCGCGCCCCGGCGGGAATGGGCGTGCGCCACATGCACCGTCGAGCAGAGATAACTCAGGAAGGATTGCAGCCGCGCGAATTCGAAAGGATCGGCGAGCGGCGCCAGCCGGGCCTCGGGAAAGCTCTGTGCGACATAGGTCAAGATCGCCGGCGTTTCCGTCAGAGTGCCGCGCTCAGTCACCAGCGCGGGAACGCGGCCCTTGGGATTGACGGCGAGGTAATCGGGCCTCGTCTGCTCGGCCTTGGAAAAGTCGATCCGCTGGGCTTCATAGGCAGCACCCGCTTCCTCGAGCGCAATATGCGAGCCGAGTGAACAAGTGCCGGGCGCGTAGTAGAGTTTCAGCATCACAGTGCCTCCCGCTGCATTGTCGGCAGAAGAGAAGAAATCGCAGCGACTGACAAGCGGAAAAGAGGTCCGGCGGCAACCCGCCGGCCGGCCTTGCGATCATGCAGGCAGGAATTGCTCGCAGCCGGGCACATCCTCGAGACGGTAATAGACCGGAATGCCGCGCTCGCGCGCAATCCGCACATCATTGTCCGCCCCCTTGGATTCGCCCGGCAACCTCAGCACCGCGTCGCAAAGACCAAGCAGCCTGCCGGCGACGGGATGAAAAATCTCCTCGTAGAGATCGTCGCCGATGTGGCTGCCGCCCGCCGCATGCCACACGGGCAGGGCCACCCATTCGCCGATCATTGGCACGTGACCAGCCTTGAAAAGCGTATAGGACGGCTCCTCTAGGCGCTTGAGGTTTGCAGCCATTTTCGAAGGGTTGTCCCCGGTACCCGACCGGTAAGGACCAGCAATGAGAATAAGCATGCGCATCTCCTGCATTCACGAAAAATCCGGATATTTCTGGATTATTATGAAAATCCATGCAATCTCGTGAAGAGTCAAGGAGGATTCCATGCTGACGGCGCAGAGACGGGCGATGATTTCGGCAAGGCTTGCGCGCCACGGGCAGATCGTCGCCAAGGCGCTCGCCGACGAGCTCGGGCTTTCGGAAGACACGATCCGCCGCGATCTCAGGGAAATGGCGGCCGAAGGCCTGTTGAGACGGGTTCACGGAGGCGCCCTGCCGCTCACGCCCCCGCTCCCCGATTTCGCCGCTCGCCAGGCGATCGCAAGCGACGTCAAGCGCATGCTCGGCCGCCGGGCCGCAGGCCTCGTCCAATCCGGTCAAACCATCTTTCTCGATGGCGGCACGACCAATGCGGAAATCGCTCGCGCCCTACCGCGCGACCTGCGTGCGACCGTCGTCACGCACAGTCCCACGATCGCCGCCGAATTCGAGCTCCATGAAGCCGAGGTGATCCTGATCGGCGGCAGGCTCTACAAGCATTCGATGGTGGCAGTCGGCGCAGCGGCGGTTGCAGCAATCGAGCAGATCCGAGTGGATCTGTTCTTTCTGGGGGTCACCGCCGTGCATCCGGCGCACGGGCTTTCGACCGGAGACTATGAGGAAGCGACGATCAAGCGGGCGATCGCCCGGCAGTCGGCAGAAACCTACGTGCTCGCCACACCAGAGAAATTCGGCGCAGCCTCACCTCACCGAATCATGAGGGTGCATGATCTAGCCGGACTCATCGTGCCCGCGGACATGGAAACGGAACTCTTGTCGCCCTGTCGCGACGCGACGGCGCTCATCCTTGCGTAGCGGCGCGGCTTGCCTGGCCTCACGCGGCGAAGGCCGCCGACAATCGCACCTCGCCGACATGCATGCCGTTCCAGTTGCGAAGCGGGCGGTTAGCCTGAGCCATTAGCGCCGCGTGGACTTCCGGTTCGTCGGCGAAGAAGCGCGCGAGCGTCGCGGCCACCATCGCTTCCGCGGCGCGGGTGGAGCCGTCCTCGCATTTCAGCGCAATCCCGATGCCCTTTTCCGGAATCGCGGCACAGAAGACGCCTTCGGCACCGGTCTTGGCGAAGATCCGGCCGGGTGCCGTCTTCATCAGCCGCGTGCAGGCCCGCCTTGTACCGGCGACATAGAAAGGCTCCACCATGCAGGCGTCGATCAGGCGCTTCGACGCCCGCGCCCGCGTGGCACCTAGTCCGACGCCCGTCGCCATCCGGGCGAAACCATGGGCCAGCCCCTTGATCGGAACCGCATAGGTCGGGATCGAGCAGCCGTCGATGCCGCAATTGTCGCGGCCGAGAACGGCGCCGGTCAGATCAGCCATGACGCCGCGGATCTCCCGCTGGATCGGATGATCGTAACCGACATAACCGGCGGGCTCCGTACCGGAGTGGCAGCAGGCGCAGATGAAGCCCGCATGCTTTCCCGAGCAATTGTTGTAGAGCGCGTTCGGCTTTTCGAGCGCGCGCACCTGCTGAATCAGCGTCGCCTGGTCGCTCGACCAGTGGGCGCCGCATTCGAGGGCGCGGACGTCGCGGCTCGCTGCCGCGAGCATTTCCGCCGCCAGCGCGACGTGCTCCGGCTCGCCGGAATGCGATGAGCAGGCGAGCGCCAGGGCCTTCGCACCGAAACCGTAGGCGTCGGCAGCGCCGCTCTCCACCAGCGGAAGCGCCTGCATCGCCTTACAGGCAGAACGCGGGAAAACGGCCGAGCCCACATCGCCGAGCGCAAAGACCTGTCTGCCGCCGGCATCGACGGCGATGACCATCCCGCGATGTCGGCTTTCGACCAGATTTCCTCGCCTCACTTCAACCAGGACGGGATTCGACATATATTGCCCTCAAATTTTCCAAGTTTGGTTCTGCTTTTAGCAACATTGCAGCAGCAGAAGAAACGTTGCCCATGAAAATACTCCGCCGGCTGGCACTCGCTTTCGCCCTTATCTATCTTGTACCGGCCCTTTCATCGGCGGGTTTCTGGTACCTCAAAGAGCGGCCGCAGAGCTGGCGGGATGCGGACTGGTCTTCCGCCGGCATTTTGCCTCAAGCGACCGCGAGTCCGGATGCGGCGATATACGTCCTTTCGGCGACGACCGGGGGGATGAAGGGTGCAGTGGCGAGCCACGCCTGGATCGTCACCAAGAGCGAGGGTGGGTCCGCCTATGATCGCTACGAAAAGGTCGGCTGGGGCAAGCCGATCCGCAAGAACGCCTACGAGGCCGATGGCCGCTGGTACTCGAACGAGCCGCGCATCGTCGTCGCCGTCACCGGCGACGAGGCCAGGCGGCTGATCCCCAAAGTCGAGGAGGCAATTGCCGCTTACCCCTATGCCACTCCAGGCGCCTATCGCCTCTGGCCGGGACCGAACTCCAATACCTTCGTCGCCCATGTCCTGCGCTCGGTACCCGAACTGAATGCCGTGCTTCCGCCCGATGCCGTCGGGCGCGACTACCTGCCGGAGGGCAAACTCTTCCATATCGATGCCGACGGCCGCGACCTGCATGCCACGCTCTACGGTCTCGCCGGAATTTCCGCCGGCTGGCGCAGCGGCCTGGAACTGCATTTCATGGGATTGGTGGCCGGTATCGACATTATAAGACCCGGCATCAAGATACCGGCGATCGGCCGCCTCGGGATTTGAGACGAACGAAGGGCCGAAAAGGAAAAGGGCCGCGCTTGGCGACCCTTCCATGAGTTTTGGCCTCATGATGGCCGGGCCGAAAGGCCCAAGGAAGGCGGCGGTCAGGCCGAGGGCTGCCTCGATCCCTTTACCTCTCCCATGTCCGTCAAGAAGACCGAAATCTCACTAGACATTGGATCACCTTCCTTTCTGTTTGTTGCCGATGGACTTAAAGGTAAGCGGTTTCTGCCGCGATACAAGGGATACTATCGTATAATAGCCACTGCATGTCTCCTTGAATCGACCTCGAGTTAGGGACAACGGCATGCAGCAATACAAAGTGCTACAGCGACCTTTGCGCGTCTGATAAGACGCGCGGCGCTGTAGACCTCGACACCGGGGGAGAACGCTTCCGCATCTCGCTTTCAGGCAAGCCGGATCACAATCTTGCCGATATGGTCGCCCCCCTCCATCAGGCGATGTGCGTCGACGATCTCTTTGAAGGGCACGACCGCATCGATGACCGGCGCCACCTCCCCCGCATCGAGGAGCGGCCAGACGTTGGCGGCAAGCTCGTCACGGATCGCCCGTTTCTCCGCCGCGGTACGGGGTCTCAGCGCCGATCCCATCACCTTCAGCCGCTTCGTCAGGATCGGCGCGATGTTGGCATCCTCCACGCGCGCGCCGCCAAGAAAACCGATGATCGACAGGCGCCCGTCCTTGGCGAGCGAAGCGAGATTGCGGCCGAAATAGCGACCCCCGACCATATCGAGGATGACGTCGACCCCTCGGCCCTCGGTCGCCTCGAGCACGACGTCCTTGAAATCCTCCTCGCGATAATTGATCGCCCGCTTCGCGCCGAGCGTTTCGCACGCCGCGCACTTCGCCGCACTGCCGGCTGTCGCCAGCACCTCGGCGCCGAAAGCCTTGGCAAGCTGGATGGCCGTCGTGCCGATGCCGCTCGCGCCGCCGTGAACGAGGATCGTCTCGCCCCGCTTAAGGCCGGCCATGTCGAAGACATTTGCCCAGACGGTGAAGAAGGTTTCCGGCAGGGCCGTCGCCTTAACCGCGTCATAGCCCTTCGGCCAGGGGAGCGCCTGGGTCGCCGGCACGGCGCAATATTCGGCATAGCCACCGCCATTGGCAAGGGCGCAGACCTTGTCGGCAATCGAGAAACCTGCGGCGCTTTCTCCAAGAGCAACCACTTCGCCCGCCACTTCGAGACCGAGGATCGGGCTTGCGCCGGGCGGCGGCGGATAGTCGCCCTTGCGCTGCAGAATGTCCGGCCGGTTGACGCCGAAAGCCTCGACGCGGATCAGGATGTCGCCGGGGGCGATCTCAGGCAGTCGACCGCGCGCCAGCATCATGTTCTCCGCACCACCCGGGCTCTGGAGGTCCACATAGGACATTTCAGTCGGGAGCGTTCCGTTCGGCAGGCTCATGGCGGCTTCCTCGCAAAGACAGTCCGCCTATACCTATCGTCGGCTCGACGCTTCGGGAAGGGCGTGATTCATCCGTCGATCATCGACCGTCGAGCAATTCCACGACCAATCCGTCTTTGCTTGCCTTTGCACGCGCCTTGATCTCGGCGATCCGCTTGCTCACCGTCTGGCTGTCGGAGAGAATGAAGCCTTCCGGCAATGTCAGAACCGCGATCGAGCAACGCATAAGCGGAAAGTCCCTTGCGCTGCCGTCGCGGCCATATCCGCTGATGCAGCCCGCCGACTGATGCTCCGGCGAATAAAGCTGGCGAACGTCCGGGCGGAACTCATTGATGAGACGCAGGAGCACCGCGCGAATCTCTTCCTCGTCAAGTCCGCTGGCACCGACGAAGAAATCGTCGCCGCCGACGTGGCCAAGGAACTTCTCTTCGCCGATGAAGTGGCGCCGCAAGAGCGCGGCGAACAGCGTGATCGCAAGGTCGCCCTTCTGAAAACCGTAGGTATCGTTGAAGGGCTTGAAATCGTCGAAATCGCAATAGCAGAAGTAGCGCGTCTCATCGCCGTCGAGGATCGCGTGCTGCACATAGTCGCGAATGGCGCGGTTGCCCGGAAGTCCGGTCAAGGGGTTCTGCTCCTGCGCCGTCTTCAACTGTTTCTCGTTGATGATCTTCAGGAGCGATGCGGCCGAAAGAATGCCGGCATAGCGCATGTTCTCGGTCAGGATGACGCAATCGCTGCCGTCCATTCCGGCAAATATCTTCAGCATTTCGTCGGCAGGCGTATCAAGATCGGCGATCGGCGCAGGCGTGACGAAATGCGATATGCGGCGCTGATAGATGCGGTTCTTCAGGAGATCGCGGCCGAACGGATGATAGATCATCTCCTTGACGTGATATTCGGGCAGGATCCCGCGCGGCTCGCCATTGGCATTCAAAACCGGAAAGAAGGGCTGTCGCGGGTTCAAGCGGAAATGGTCGAAGACAGCGTCAAGATCGTCGCTTTCCCTGACTGCCGGGAGCTGCTCGATCTCCTTGCGGATCAGGATGCTGTCCAGTGTCGACGAATGCCGCCTCACGCCACCGCCATCGACATGCGGGTAGGCGGGCTGCAACTCGGCCATGTGCGTCGTCGGACGGGCAATGAAATAGCCCTGCATCAGATCGCAGCCGAGATCGCGGCAAACCAGAAACTCCGCCTCCGTCTCCACGCCTTCGGCAATGACACGCGTCCCGAGCACATGCGCCATGTTGACGGCGTGGCGCCCGGTCGACCTTCACATAATCGACAGGCTGATCGCAGAGCATCTTCAGCCCGTTGAAGCCGGCGCCGAAGTCGTCGATCGCCAACTTGAAACCGGCAAGCCGCAGCTGCCGGACAAGCGCCGAGAACTCCGGCATCTTGCCGCCATCGAAGCGCTCCGACAGCTCGAAACATAGCGCCGAAGGCGCAACATTGGCCCGCTTGAGATGATGGACGAGCCGCTCGACCGTGTCCCCTTCGCCGCCGACGAGGCGCGAATCGAAATTGAGAAACAAGGTGCGGGCGGAAAAATCCGGAAGAGTCGCAAAGGCGGCAACGGCACGGCTGTTGATCAGATGCTCCAGTGCCAGAAGCTGCCCGGCCGCTTCCGCCTTGTCGAGAAATTCTAACGGCGAGGCAAAGCCCAGCCGGTCATGTCCGCGCATCAGCGATTCATAGCCGAAAACTACGCCGGTGGTCGCTTCGACGATCGGCTGAAATGCGTTCTCGATGACGAGCTTGGCAAGCGTGATGATCTGATCGTCGCCGAAGCGGCGATGGATGAGTGTTTTTGCATGGACGGCGGACATGCCGGACTCCGGAACGGTGTGGCGCGGACCGGCCGCAGCATCGAGAAAGACCGTCAACGAAGTCTCTCGCCAATGTGAACCTTTCGTGAAGCTTTGCAGGGCGCCGCCACCGCCAAGTCGAAAGTTGCATTTCTCAGAAAATACAACAAACTAGAGCGGATGCGCTCACGTGCGTTCGCGCCGCCGGTCTACGCCTTTGTTTCTGCCGCATTCGCGCGACGCCCGGTGATCCCACCTGACTGCAAGATCCTCTAGCCCCTGACCAGAACGCCGAAAGCGATCAGCGCAAGCCCCTGCATGACGAGGTCGACCGCCAATAGCAGGCCGACGATCCAGAGGCTGTCGGTCGGCCAGCCGGCGGCGATGACGAGGCCTGCGACGAGCGTGATCAGCCCGGCAATGGCAATCCAGCCCCAGCCGCCAAGCGGGCTCAGCCGGAATCCGACCCAGATGCGGAAAGCGCCGGCGACGATCAGCGCGATCGCCATCAGCAAGGTCAGGACCGAGGAAGCAAGAAGCGGATTGAAGAAGGCGAAAAGCCCGGCCGCCGCGTAGAAGGCGCCGCTCAGCATCCAGAAGAGAAAGCCTCCCCAATCCTGGACGCGGAAGGCGTGGCCAAGGCTCAGCAGTCCGCAGATCAGCATGATGAGGCCGACAAAGTAGACAGAGGCGACTGTTGCCACCAGCAGATTGCCGAAGGCGACGCCGCCCGCCATGATGAGGAGAACGCCGAGGGCAACGAACCATGCCCACTTTGCGGCGACCGAATTCCTGCCGACCGGATCGAACCCGTTGGCCATCTTTCAACCTCCAGTCTCTACGTTGCGCGCCCTCTGCCCGCGATTGAGCCGGATTTTCAGGCAAAAAGAAAGAGTGATATCCGCAAAGTTTTTTATTGATTGATGAGTCAATCAAAAATAAGCTGATAAGCGTCAAAGGAGTTGCGCCATGCCAAAAGTCGGAATGGAGCCGGTGCGCCGCAAGGCGCTGGTCGACGCGGCGTTGCGCGTTATCGGCGGTCAAGGCACCCTCTCGGTCACCATGTCCGAAATCGCCCGGGACGCGGGTGTCTCACCGGCGCTCGCGCACCACTATTTCGGCAGCAAAGAGCAACTGCTGATCGAGACAATCCGCAGCCTGCTCCGTCAGTTGCGCCAGGACGCCGTGACTGCACTTAAGGCCGCGCGAACGCCGCGGGAAAAGGTGAGCGCTCTGATCCGCGTGAGTTTCCGGGCCGATCAGTTCGCGACGGAGACGGTCGCCGCCTGGCTGGCCTTCTACTCGGAGGCGCAGCGCTCGGAAGACGTTCGCCGGCTGCTCGTCATCTATGCGCGGCGGCTGCGCTCCAATCTTCTGGCAAGCCTGAGGGCGCTTTGCGCTCCGCATGACGCGGAACGCATTGCCGAGGGGGCGGCTGCCATGATCGACGGCCTCTATATCCGGCAAAGTCTCAAATCGGCGCCGATCAGCATCGAGGCTTCGATCGCACTGACAGAGGATTATGTGAACGCGCATCTCCGGGCGATCGCAAGAATCTCAACAGACGAAGAATCCAAACGCTATCCGCGGGGAGAATAATATGAGAGCCCAACCGAAAGCCTCGCACTTCATCGACGGCGAATTTGTCGAGGATGCCGCCGGCAGGGTGATCGAGAGCATCTATCCGGCGACCGGGGAGGTGATCGCGCGGCTGCACGCCGCCACGCCGGCGATCGTGGAAAAGGCGATCGCCGCCGCCAAGCGGGCGCAACCTGAATGGGCGGCGATGAGCCCGACGGCGCGCGGCCGTATCCTGAAGCGGGCCGCCGAAATCATGCGCGAGCGCAATCGCGAGCTTTCCGAACTCGAAACGCTCGACACCGGCAAGCCGATCCAGGAGACGATCGTCGCCGATCCCACTTCCGGTGCCGACAGCTTCGAATTCTTCGGCGGCATCGCGGCAGCGGCGCTCAACGGCGAATACATCCCGCTCGGGCAGGACTTCGCCTATACGAAACGTGTACCGCTCGGCGTCTGCGTCGGCATCGGCGCCTGGAACTACCCGCAGCAGATCGCCTGCTGGAAAGGCGCGCCGGCGCTCGTCGCAGGCAATGCGATGGTCTTCAAGCCCTCGGAGAACACGCCCCTCGGTGCGCTGAAGATCGCCGAAATCCTCATCGAAGCGGGCCTCCCCAAGGGCCTCTACAACGTCATCCAGGGCGACCGCTCTACCGGGCCGTTGCTCGTCAACCACCCCGACGTCGCCAAGGTGTCGCTGACCGGATCGGTGCCGACCGGCCGCAAGGTCTACGAGGCGGCCGCGGCCGGACTTCGCCACGTGACTATGGAGCTTGGCGGCAAGTCGCCGCTGATCGTCTTCGACGATGCCGACCTCGAAAGCGCCATCGGCGGCGCCATGCTCGGCAACTTCTATTCGACGGGCCAGGTCTGCTCGAACGGCACCCGCGTCTTCGTGCAGAAGAAGATCAAGGAATCCTTCCTCAAACGGCTGAAGGAGCGGACAGAGGCAATCGTCATCGGCGATCCGATGGACGAAGCGACACAGCTCGGACCTATGGTCTCGAAGGATCAGCGCGCCAAGGTCTTTTCCTATATCGAGAAGGGCAAGGCGGAGGGCGCACGGCTCTTGACCGGCGGCGGCATTCCGAACCATGTGAGCGGCGAAGGCACCTATATCCAGCCGACCGTCTTTGCCGACGTCACAGACGAAATGACGATCGCGCGCGAGGAGATCTTCGGGCCGGTGATGTGCGTGCTCGATTTCGACGACGAGGCGGAAGTCGTCGCGCGGGCGAATGCCACGGAGTTCGGCCTCTCGGCCGGCGTCTTCACCGCAGACCTCACCCGCGCTCACCGCGTCGTCGACCAGCTCGAAGCCGGCACGCTCTGGATCAACACATACAATCTCTGCCCGGTCGAGATTCCGTTCGGCGGGTCGAAGCAATCCGGTTTCGGGCGGGAGAATTCGGTGGCGGCGCTGAACCATTATACCGAGCTCAAGACCGTCTATGTCGGCATGGGCAGGGTCGAGGCGCCGTATTGATACAATTTGCTCCTCACCCAGTCCTCTCTCCCCGCTCGCGGGGAGAGAGGACTGGGAACGGCTAGGTGACGGTCCACCCTCCGTAGCTGTAGCGCAGCTACTGCGAGGACGGCAACCGGATGAGGGACCACGTCGGGGATACAGAAAGACACGCTTATGCAGGCAGATTTCGTCATCATCGGTTCCGGTTCGGCCGGCTCGGCACTCGCCTACCGCCTGTCCGAGGACAGCAAGAATTCCGTGATCGTGCTGGAATTCGGCGGATCGGATATCGGTCCATTCATCCAGATGCCGGCGGCACTCGCCTGGCCGATGAGCATGAGCCGGTACAATTGGGGTTATCTTTCCGAGCCGGAGCCGCATCTCAACAACAGGCGCATCACCGCGCCGCGCGGCAAGGTGATCGGCGGCTCCTCCTCGATCAACGGCATGGTCTATGTGCGCGGCCATGCCGAGGACTTCAACCGTTGGGAGGAGCTCGGCGCTAAGGGCTGGGCCTATGCGGACGTGCTGCCTTACTTCAAGCGGATGGAGAACTCGCATGGCGGCGAGGAGGGTTGGCGCGGGCCCGACGGGCCGCTGCATGTGCAGCGCGGCCCGGTAAAGAACCCGCTTTTCCACGCCTTCATCGAGGCGGGCAAACAGGCCGGTTTCGAGGTCACCGAAGACTATAACGGTTCAAAACAGGAAGGCTTCGGCCTCATGGAGCAGACGGTCTGGAAGGGTCGGCGCTGGTCCGCGGCTTCGGCCTATCTGAAGCCGGCGCTGAAGCGCCCGAACGTCGAGCTCGTCCGCTGTCTCGCCCGTAGGATCGTCATCGAGAACGGCCGCGCCACCGGCGTCGAGATCGACTGCGACGGCCGCATCGAGGTGGTGAAAGCCAATCGCGAGGTGATCGTTTCGGCCTCCTCCTTCAATTCGCCAAAACTCTTGATGCTCTCCGGCATCGGCCCGGCTGCCCATCTGAAAGAGATGGGCATCGAGGTGAAGGTCGACCGCCCGGGCGTCGGCCAGAACCTCCAGGACCACATGGAGTTTTACTTCCAGCAGGTCAGCACCAAGCCCGTCTCGCTCTATTCCTGGCTACCGTGGTTCTGGCAGGGGGTCGCCGGCGCGCAATGGCTATTCTTCAAGTCCGGTCTCGGCATTTCCAACCAGTTTGAGGCCTGCGCCTTCCTACGGTCGGCGGCCGGCGTGAAGCAACCCGACATCCAGTACCACTTCCTCCCGGTGGCGATCAGCTATGACGGAAAGGCGGCGGCCAACACACACGGCTTCCAGGTGCATGTCGGCTATAATCTCTCGAAGTCACGCGGCAGCGTGACACTGCGCTCCTCCGAGGCGAAGGCGGATCCGGTGATCCGTTTCAACTATATGAGCCACCCGGAGGATTGGGAGAAGTTCCGCCATTGCGTTCGGCTCACGCGCGAGATCTTCGGCCAGAAGGCTTTCGACCAGTACCGCGGGCCGGAGATCCAGCCGGGCGCGAAAGTTCAGACGGACGAGGAGATCGACGCCTTCCTGCGCGAGCACCTGGAAAGCGCCTATCACCCTTGCGGCACCTGCAAGATGGGTTCGAAGGACGATCCGTTGGCCGTGGTCGATCCGGAAACCCGCGTGATCGGCGTCGATGGTTTGCGCGTCGCCGATTCCTCGATCTTCCCGCATATCACCTATGGCAATCTCAACGGCCCCTCGATCATGACCGGCGAAAAGGCGGCTGACCATATCCTCGGCAAGCAGCCGCTCGCCCGCTCCAACCAGGAGCCCTGGATCAATCCGCGCTGGGCGATCAGCGACCGGTAATTGACCGGGTCGAGACCCCTCCCCAAGCCCTCCCCCCAATGGGGAGGGGATACATTGGCGCACCCTCCGCACCTGCCTTTGCTCCAATCACTTGCGGATCCGTCGACGGGGCAAGGCGGTGCCACGGCTGAGCCCCCGCCCCGTCGTGGGATGGTTTGGGGAGGTTGCGGAGGCGCGGCGGCGGTGGATTACTCCAAAAGAAAACCGATCCAGCGGCCGGCAACAACCGCTCCGGTCCAAATCGCCAGCGAGAGCAAACCCGAGAGGCGGACCCGCAAGGAAAGCGGTCCGCCTTTGACGGCGACGCGCCATTGCGGCGTCAGGTGCAATAGAGCCGCGTTGGCGACGCCGAGGGCGAGCAACGTCATCTTCGTCAGAAAGGCGGGATTGCCGGCATATTCGACCGGACGCGCGCTGAAAAGACAGAAGCCGGTGATGATCGCCATGCCAATACCGATCGCCGCCGCGTGCGAGAGAAACGGGCCGATGACCTCCACCGGAACTCTTCGAAAGAGACCGATCAGCCTGAGGTCGAGCGGCAGGATCGAACCGACAATGATGCCGATCGACAAGATATGGGCAGCATTAACGAAAATGTAGAGCGTCGCCGAACGCCGGATCGCAACCGCGAAGGGCAATGCCTCGATCCCCTCCAATGCCGCCACCGCGTCCATCAGTTCGTCTTAATGCGTTCCGGATAGATGTCAAAAACCTTCCCGGCGACCGTGATCCGCACGGCCTTCATCCGCTTTTCGTTCCGGTCGAGCGAGCGATTGCCGAGCGCCACGATTGGATCGCCGACCTTCGCAACGCCCTCCACGAAACCGGAGCGCTCCGTCAGTCGCGGATTGCCGAGCTCGACCCGCCAGACACCGTCATTTTCCGTCGCCACTCGGAGGGTCGGATGCGGCGGCGCCATGGAAATCTCGCGGATCGTGCCGGAAAGCTCAATCTGATCCGCTTCGGCCCAGGACCAGCCATGATGCGCGTAGGCCCCTGAGACGAGGAGCAGGCCGAGCAAGCCGGCTATGGACATGCGTGAGGACAACATTGCCATTCCTCCTGCCAGATAGATGTCTTGAACTTGGAGCGTGGGTCGGGGAAGAACAGCACGTTCACCGATTGTTGAACGCCGAGCGCCGTGCAATGCGGCAACCGCTATTGGCCAATGACACGAGGGCTCGCGCCTTTTTTCAAAGCTCTCGGGGATGAGAGAGATATTTGCTCCGATAGCGTGGCATTAGAAACCGCTATTTCTGTCCTTTATCACGAACGGCTGCGATATTCCGTGCAATTGCAACAGGATCGAGCCATGACCACGCAATCCCTCGAAGCCAAAGCGAAAGCGTTGAACGATGAGCTGGAAGCCCTGGATCTTGCCGGGCGCCTGGCGCGCGTTGCCGGCCTCGACGGCCGCGCCGTGTTCACGACCTCACTCGGCATCGAGGATCAGGTCATCACCGCCGCCATCGGCAGCAATCGCCTCGATATCGACGTCGTCACTCTCGAGACCGGCCGTCTCTTCAACGAAACGGTGGCGCTGATCGATGAGACCGAGGAAACCTACGGCATCGTCATCAAGCGCCTTCATCCGGCAAAGGCCGATGTTGACGCCTATGTCGCACAGTACGGCATGAACGGCTTCTACGACAGCGTCGACGCCCGGCATGCCTGTTGCGGCGTGCGCAAGCTGAAGCCGCTTGCGCGCGCGCTCGAAGGGACAAGCTACTGGGTCACGGGGCTCCGCCGCGGCCAGTCCGGCAACCGCGCGACAACGCCCTTTGCCGAGGCAGACCTTGAGCGCGGCCTCATCAAGATCAACCCGCTCGCCGACTGGGACATCGAGACGATCCGCGCCCATGTGGCGACCGAGGCCATTCCCGTCAATCCGCTGCACAGCCGCGGCTACCCGTCGATCGGCTGCGAGCCCTGCACGCGCGCAATCAAGCCCGGCGAGCCCGAGCGCGCCGGCCGCTGGTGGTGGGAGAACGACGAGAAGCGCGAATGCGGCCTGCATGTGGCGGAAGCGACTTCATCCATCATCCCGAATGCAAGCGGTGCCGCCTGAGGGCAGGCGCCGCAGCCCACGACAATCCTCCCGGAGTTCGAAATGCCCCATATCCATCCGGAAACGGAACTGCATAACCCGCAAAGCACCAAACCGCCGCTCGATCCGCATCTGAAGGCGCTCGAGAACGAGGCGATCCACATCTTCCGTGAGGTCGCCGCCGAATTCGAGCGCCCGGTGATGCTGTATTCGATTGGTAAGGATTCCTCCGTACTGCTGCACCTGGCGCGCAAGGCCTTCTATCCCGGCCGCGTGCCCTTCCCGCTTCTGCATGTCGATACCGGGTGGAAATTCCGCGAGATGATCGCGTTTCGCGACGAGACGGTGGAGAAGTACGACCTCGACCTCGTCGTCCACACCAACCCGCGCGGAGCGGTGGAGAACATCACGCCGTTCACGCATGGCTCGGCGCTCTATACCGACATCATGAAGACCGAGGCGCTGCGCCAGGCGCTCGACGCCGGACAGTATGACGCCGCATTTGGCGGCGCACGCCGCGACGAGGAAGCAAGCCGCGCCAAGGAGCGTATCTATTCCTTCCGCACGCCGGACCATCGCTGGGACCCGCGCAACCAGCGCCCGGAGCTCTGGAACATCTATAACGGTATGATCCGCCGGGGCGAGAGCGTCCGCGCCTTCCCGCTCTCCAATTGGACCGAGGTCGACATCTGGCGCTACATCCAGGCGGAAGAAATTCCGATCGTGCCGCTCTATTTCGCCGAGAAGCGCCCTATCGTCGAGCGCGACGGCATGATGATCCTCGCCGAGGATCCCCGTCTCGAGTTGCTGCCGGGCGAGGCCAAGCGCGAGGAAGTCATCCGCTTCCGCACGCTCGGCTGCTTCCCGCTCACGGGTGCGATCCGCTCCAATGCGACCACGCTCGACGACATCATTTCCGAACTTGAAACCGCGACCGTCTCCGAACGCCAGGGCCGCGCGATCGACCGCGACCAGGCCGGCTCGATGGAAAAGAAAAAACGCGAAGGATATTTCTGATGACCGCACCGGCACTAGCGAACGCAGCCCTGGACGAAAACGCGGTTGCCCTCCCCTCACAGGAGCCGGCGCGGATCGCGCGCGATTCCCGACCGCTGCGCCTCATCACCTGCGGCAGTGTCGATGATGGCAAGTCGACGCTGATCGGTCGACTGCTGTGGGACACCAAGGCGGTCAAGGAAGACCAGGCGGCAAGCCTCCAGCGCGATTCGAATGGCAAGCAGAACGATCTCGGCCTGCCGGATTTCGCGCTGCTTCTCGATGGCCTTCAGGCCGAGCGCGAACAGGGCATCACCATCGACGTCGCCTACCGCTATTTCTCAACAGACAAGCGCTCCTTCATCGTCGCCGATACGCCCGGTCATGAGCAATATACGCGCAACATGGCGACCGGCGCCTCGACCGCCGATCTCGCAGTGCTGCTCGTCGACGCCCGGATCGGCCTGCTCGAACAGACCCGCCGCCATGCGACGATCGCGACGCTGATGGGCATCCGCCAGTTCGTGCTCGCGGTCAACAAGATCGACCTGACGAATTACGACCGCGCCCGCTTTGAGCAGATCTCGCACGAGTTCAAGGAACTGGCGCTGTCGCTCGGCGTGCGCCAGGTGACGGCGATCCCGGTTTCGGCGCTGAAGGGCGAGAACGTCGTCTATGACGGCCGCGCTTCGATGCCTTGGTATGACGGCCCGACGCTGATCGAAGTGCTGGAGCTCGCAACGACCCGCTCGGCCCAGACCGTCGGTTTCCGCCTTCCGGTCCAGCGCGTCTCGCGCCCGGGCGAGAGCTTCCGCGGTTACCAGGGGACGGTCGCCGGCGGCTCCGTTAAGCCCGGCGATTCCGTCGTCATCCTGCCGTCCGGCATGGTCGCCAACGTCACCAAGATCGTCACCTTCGACCTTGTCCGCAATGCGGCGGTCGCCGGCGACGCGATCACGCTCGTGCTCGACCGGCAGGTCGATGTCTCGCGCGGCGACATGATTGCGACGATCGACAGTCAGCCGATGACCGGGCTTGCGTTTGACGCCCAGCTCGTGGCCCTGCAGCCGGAGGGTATTCAGCCCGGCAAGCGCTACTGGCTGAAGTCCGGCAGCCGCCGTCAGCGCGTTCAGGTGCAGCCGGTGACCCAGCTTGACCTCAAGTCCGGCAAGTGGAACCACGCCGACGAGCTGCCGATGAACGCGATAGGCAAGGTGCACCTGACCTTCGACGAGCAGGCGATCTTCGACAGCTACGAGCAGAACCGCACGACCGGTGCGTTCATCCTGATCGACCCGGACACCAACAACACGGTAGCCGGCGGCATGATCACCGGGAGGCGCGCGACTATTGGCGGCATCCATGCCGAGGAACACCGCGTCATCCTGTCGCTGCCGGCCGATCTTGCTGATCAGCTGATGGCGACGGAAATCTTCGCCGGCCGCCGCGAGGACGTCGACATCCGCCGTGTCAACGCAGCAAAGGCGATCGAGGTGATCGACGCCATCGACGAGTGACCGGACCATTACAACGGCTAAAAAGGGGGTCCTCGGGGGCCCCTTTTTAATTGGAGCGCGACAGACAGCCTGGCGAGGTCTCGAAACGGGACAGGCAGCAAGAATGCATTTAGTCTAAGTCAACCGGCCCTTCGACCGAGGCTGTTCATTCGACCGTTGCTCTCTGTAGGCTGGCGCGTCGATCATGATGGTCGATAGGGCTGTTCCGCAGTTTTCGGGCGTGGTGGGACAGCCCGCCTGATGGCCTGAGTGCGGGGGAAGGAACCCGGCATGAACGGGAAATTTGAAGCCTCGATCGAAAAGACTTACGCGTCCTTTGTCTATCGCAACATAGTTGTTTTCGGCGGTCGGAAAATTATTCTTGTAAATAATCGAGGGCCGTCCTATATAGGTCCCATCGATATCGATCGACGATATTTGTTACCGCGCTCCGCGCATCGTCACGAAAATCCTCACAAGATCGGTCTGATACATCGCCATGGAGCGATGTTTTTTTCCACATGCGATTTGAAAGGGATCATCGTGAGTTCTGGAACAGTAAAGTGGTTCAACGCCACCAAGGGGTTTGGCTTCATTCAGCCGGACGACGGCGCGGCCGACGTGTTCGTGCACATCTCCGCAGTCGAGCGTTCCGGCATGTCTTCTCTCAAGGAGGGCCAAAAGGTCAGCTTCGAGATTACGCAGGACCGCCGTACAGGCAAGACGTCTGCAGAAAATCTCCGGCCCCTCTGATCGAGTGCCGCAGTAATGCAATGTCGCCCAAAGTGCGCAGCGGTTTTGGGACAACGACATGCACAACACGAACCTAAAGCGCGTCGCACGAATGCGTTAAAACGCGACGCGCTTCTCGTCCCCCGGCCTTTGACCACGGATGTACTGGCACCGGTAAGGTAAGACGATGAGGAAGGTCGGGGTCTCCCGGCCTTTTTTATTTCGTGACACACGACGACTATTTAGACGTGGCGGCCCGAAAATCGTAATCGATTTTCGAAAAGCAAGATACGTCGATTCAAACACTTGCAGCGTCGTGGTGCGTCCCGGAGGACGCACGGCGCTGTCAGGGCGCGTTGGAGGGCTTATGAGTACACATCGATATAAAGTCGGCGACTGGATCGTCCTCAACGGGGCCCCGATCCGGTTTATAAGCAATAACGGGCCGTGCCGCATTGTCGCCGCGCTGCCGGCATCCTTCCAAGAGCCGCAGTACCGTGTTCGGTTCGAGAGCGAGAACTTCGAGCGATGCATTGCCGAGTCCGATATCGATTCCGAGAGATCCGCGCGCGCCTCACCAGCGGAAGGCGACAGCGATAGGCTCGGCAGGAGCGGCTGGGTGACGCCGCTTACCACTACGATCAAACGGTAGATTCCAGCGACCTGAACCCAAGCACGCCCCGCTGCAAGACCATGGAGGTATTTTTGCAAGTCACGGTTCGAGACAACAATATCGAGCAGGCCCTTCGGGTCCTGAAGAAGAAGATGCAGCGCGAGGGGCTCTTTCGCGAAATGCGGGCCCGCAGCGCCTATGAGAAGCCTTCGGAGAAGCGGGCGCGAGAAAGGGCCGACGCCGTGCGCCGGCAGCGCAAGCTTGCCCGCAAGAGGCTCCAGCGCGAGGGGCTCTTGCCGGCCCCGAAGAAGGCCTCGCGCCCTCGATAGCACCTGCCCGGCGCCCCGTTTTTCCCAAGAGGGCGCCTTTACTCGCGTTCGTTTATTTCACATGATACGGACCGCACTGATGATCGCCGGCAATAGAGTGCGGGGCGCCGGCCCGATTTGCATCGATTCCGCCCGCACCCCACACGGTCGTGCGTCGCGCATTCACGAGGCGCCAGGGGCACTTCGGAAAGAACCATCATGGACGCCTTCCCTGACCGACTGGCGGCAGAACTCCAGGAAAACGAAATCGATCTGCTTCGGTCCGTCTTCGGTAAGCTGTGCACCGAATACAAGATCGCAGCTCAGGGTGAGCAGACCGAACATCTTGCCCGCTTCCTCGTAAATGAACTGCGTAGCGGCGTCAGCGACGAGGACTCGCTGCTGGACGCTGCGCGCCGGTTCCACGGCAGTAGAACGTAGATAGAGCGGGATGCGCTCACACGCGTTCGCACCGCCGCTTCCATCCCTTTGCTTTTGTCGCAGTATTTGCGCCGTCAGGTAATTCCACCTGACTGCAAAATGGCTCTACCGGCACGTCAGACGTACGAGCGGATTCTTGCGCGTAGGCGCCAGAGAAATTCGGGAATTCATGGAGTTAGGCTGGTCGGAGTGGCGTGATTCGAACACGCGACCCCCACGTCCCGAAGGGCGGGGTTTTCTGGCAAGAACCCTGCAAACCAACGCTTCCGATGCCGCGTTGGTGCCCGTTCGTTCCTGATATTTTCCGTTGTTCCGTTAGATATCGTTAGGTGCGCTGAGGCGTCAAGCCGCCTCAGCGACCTTCCGATCGGATCGCTTCTTGGGTTTGGTTTGCCATGCGTCGACCGCCTCCTGGTGAAAGTCAGGAGCGAAATGACCGTAGTGTTTCCTGACGATCTCCGGGGTAGTCGAAATGTAATGGGCGACAATTTCGACGGGCACTCCACGCATCATCAACCAGCTTGCACAGGTATGCTTTAAGGTGTGGAAGTTGACCACCTTCGCCCTTTCCTCCGAGAAGACGCTCTTCTTGAGACTGTGGAAGCCGCGCCTCGTCTTCACGACCTTTCCGTTGTGCTCCACCAGGTTGGGCGACTCCTTCGCCCAGCGTCGCATCATCGACAGAAGCTTCTCAGGAATGCGGACTGGATCGGCGAGCTTGTTGTTCGGCACGCGACGGCCCTTCCACGCGCGGAAGAAGATGCCATTTTCCAGATCGATCCAAGGCCGACCGGGCAGCTCTGTAAAACTCGCCCGCTCCATCACCTCTGCACGCGATCCAGTGTACACGGCTGTTAGTGTCAACCTAGCGAGATGCTTCGACGTCTTAACGCCCCTCTTCCCCATCGCCATATTCTTCTGTCGATAGGACGTCCAAACCAGCTTTGCGACCTCGGCTACCGAATAGAATTCGATTCTTGGCATCGGCGGTGGCGGCAGTTCCCAATCGATGACGTGCCCATTCAGTTCGCACAGGTTCTTCCTGATGCCGAAATGTACCATCGCTTTCAGGTCCTGAAGCTCGCGACGGGTATGGTTGTCCGAGAGCGGCTTTCCCACGCGAGCCGTCTGCTGGTACTGAGAGATCGTCCGTTCGTTGATGTCGTAAACCGACTTCCCTGCCCAGAACCGCAGCAGACGCTCCACCGTGTTGAGATAGTCACGCTTTCTGTCCTTGGACTTCGCTTCGATCTTCTTCTCATGGCGCTGGACGTAAAAATTGATCAGGTCCACCACGAGGACGTCGCGAACCCCCTTGCCGTTTTCGGCGACGACCTCGGCCAGCGGCTGCTCGGCATACAGGGCTACTTCGTATTCGAACCGCTTCCTCTCAGCCTCATCACGTTGCTCAAGGCCGCATCCAGTGCTAGTGAGCTTCGAGAGGTGCTTGATGGCCCAGTAGCCGCGCGATTTGAGCTTGCCTGTCTCTTTGTTGTATTTCGGCTTGATCCAGACGAGATGCGGGGGCTGGGCTGCTCTTGGCATGACGCGATCCACTGTTCGATGAGTTCGAAGGTTGTCTTGCGGTTCTTCTTGTTTAGGCCCACGTGCCCAAGATGCCCGTCGTTAATGGCATCCCGCAGCACCTTCGCGGAGACATTCCCCTGTCGGTTGAACGCCGGATCGACGCACAGGCGGCCGCCAAAAATCGGCAGGCATGCCGCCTCCTCTAGCGAGAGCGGCGTGTTGGGGAGGATATCTCGAGGCGCAGAACCTGCCGTTTCCATGGTTAGGCAGTCCACGGCAGCCCTGAGCGAGTTGGAAATCTGGTTCGACCCAATTTCGAATTCGACATACGCCTCGTCGATATCGGCCAGGAGCTTCCTCGTGTCGTCCAGGAGACTGGGGTCGTCCTCTTTCATCGTCACCTCGTCGTTTCGTTGGGTGTAAAAGCCTCAACATATCGGGGCTTGTCAACAACTAATTTGCAACCTTTACGAGGGCGACCACAAACATGAGGGAGTGTTGCAAACGAGTTCTTGAATTTCTAAAATTCGCGACAACTCAATGCGTTATAATGGTTTTAACAAAATAGCCAAAATTTCAATGACCCCGATATCAATCCGATGATAATTCAAGACATCAATTTATACGTGTATCGATCGAGGTCTTGAATTTTCCCGCTCCAGAAGCAATCAGTCCTCGCCGGCGAGCCAACGCGCCACGAGGTCTTCAAATTCCGCAGCGTGCTCGATGCCAAGGATGTCCATGCCGTCTTCCGCAGTCATCTTCCCTTCCCTGACCCATGCCGCGACGTCACGCGGCATGAAGCTGGGGTCCATCCCGTTGCGATCAAGGATGTCGTAGAGCGCCGTGTAGTCTTGCGCTCCGACGAGCCGCCGAGCGATCCGCCCGGAGACTTCAAACCTCCTCCAGACATCGACAACCGGAATGCCGCTGCGGATATCGTCGGAGAGTGCGTCGATCATAATCCTGCGCTTGACGACGCCGTCCTGACGCCACCGGCGCTGACCGAACGTCTCGATGTCGAGAACGGCATGTTTGTGGGCACATTCTCGGACATACGCCAGTGCGGCCGAGCGGATTTCGGTGGCTCGGCGGGTGCGTTGGTTCTCCACGAGCGCTTGATGTCGATCCGCCTGGACGAAGTCTTCGGGATATAGCTTCCGTACGGCGGACCATTCATCGGCCGTCGCCTGGGTGCGAACGAACTCGAGCTTGCGGAAGGGTTCGCGCAGCGCCTCGTCGATGCCCTCGATCCAAGAACCCGCCCGCCACCAGACCAGGCGCTCATGGACTTCGTCGAGGAGAATGCGATGTTCCTCGTCCGTCGTCGGAGCGACACGCACAATGACGTTCTCGACGGGAAGCAGCTTTCCCGTCTTAATGCAGACGCCAATGTAGTACTGACAGCACTCCTCGATGTGCTCGCGGTACTCCTGCCGGATCGCCTGCCGCGCCACCTCGGTCGCCTCGCAGCGACCGCATCGGACCCGAGGCTCGTCGCCCCGGATCAAGAACCCCAGCGAGCCGCATCGCTCGCACGTGGTCGCCGACCGGTCGGATGCATTGAATCGGATTTCATCGATGGCGTCGGCGACAGCCATCGGAACTCGCTGCGCTAGGGCATCGGTATGAATGAGCAGGCTGCCTCGTTTTTGCCCGACCTGAGTGACTTTGATCGGGCGTCCGTGGGCGGCGATCCGGATTTCGAGGAGAGCCCTGCCGACAAGCCCGAGCCAGCCATCCCCTACCCCAAGCGCGACGTCGTCGGGGAGGATGTCGCCAAGCTGTCGTCGGATCGCGATGTCGATTTCGAGGTGCATCAGTGTACGCTCCGCTTAACCGCTGCCTGCGCATTGGCAACGATTTCCGCGATGCGCTGCATACCGTCTTCGGGCATGTACTCCGGCGCAGCAGTGATCTTGATCCGGAGCTGTCCATCCGACTCGATGACCCCGGTCACGATTGCGAAAGCCCGGATGTCTGTCGGCAACTCCTCGATGGCTCGCAGCGCATCGTGAACGGCAGGCAACCACGCATCCGGAATAGATACCTCTGCCGTCGGGGCGATGATTGCACCGAACAGCTCGTTGAGCTCGGCTGCAGTCATCAGATAATTCCTTTCGTGAGTTCGTCCAAGCTGCGCGGCGTGAAGCCCACGTCCGGGAGATCGACGCCGACGTCCCGCGACAGTCCGACTCCAGGCAGCCGGCCGTGTGAGTGTCCGTAGAAGTGAACGCTACCGTAGTGCTGGCACGGCCACGTCCGAGCGGCGTAATGCGACATGTAAACATCGCGGCCGCCGTCACGGGTCCGCATCGCGTGTTCTGGGCGTGTCGCCCAATCTAGCTCCGCCAGAACCGGATGCAGGTCGCCTTTCGCTGTCACATCGTGGTTCCCGATGATCAGGTACTTGCGGCCCTTGAGGCGGCTGAAAATCTCCCGGATGCGGTCGGCGTGCTTGTTGAGCTGGAAGGCAACATCGCCGAGGTGGTAGATGATGTCCTCGTCGCCGACGACCGAGTTCCAGCGTTCGATGATCGCCTCATCATGTTCCGAGATCGTGCTGAACGGTCGCGGCTGCATGCCGAGGATACGTTCGTGACAAAAGTGCGTGTCAGCGATGTAAAACTTCCTCGTGAAAGCCATAGCTACACCGCCTTTGTCAGGGTCGGCCCCATCTCATACGAACGGATCGTCTCGATGATTTCCGGACCCTTCAGACGGCCGCGCAAGATCAGCAATTCGACGAGTTCATCGACTGCATCGCGGTGTTGCTCAAGGATTTCGCGGGCGCGAACGGCTTGCGTCTGGAGCATCTCCTCGACGGTCTTGGCGAGTTTCTGGTCCACCAGGCGAGCCTGTTCCAGCGCCTTCTGGTCGCGGTGACCGGCGGACGACAGGGTGTCACCCATTCCAACGCTGGCGAGCATATAGGTAGCCAAGGCGGTCGCGTCTTCCAGGTCAGAAATGCACCCCTCACCATGGGTGCCATAGTACAGCTGCTCAGCTGCCAAACCGGCCAACTTCGCACAAATGCTGTTCGTAAAGGACACGGAGTTACGTTGTTGGCCGTCGGGGAAACGGAAGGCGGCCGCTCCGGCGATTGTTGGCGCAGCTGACGCGTTTGGATCAAACTCCTGCGTGACGTGAACCACGAGAAGGCTGCCGACGCCGAGAATGTGGCCTACCACGGCATGTCCGATTTCGTGGCGGGCGAGAAGACGCAGGTTGTCCGGCGTGCGGCGAATACGCGTCGGCAGCGCGGCGATGACATGGCGGTCCTCGAGTTCGATGCCTTCGCGGCGAGCCAGGCGACGAGCGTCGCGAGCTACGCGTTCGAGGTCAGCGCCGGTCATTCCTTCGGTGCGACGGAGGAAGGGGCGCATGTCCAGATCGACGCCGAGATACCGGCGCAGAATGTGCATACGAGCGCCAGCGTCCGGAAGCCCGATCTCTACATGGCGATCCAGACGGCCCGAACGGCGGAGCGCCGGATCGACGATGTGCGCGTTATTGCACGCGCCGAGAACTACGACGCCATCGCGGCCAACTGCTCCGTCCAGATGTTCAAGGAGAGCGTTGACGATACCGCGCATGTAGTCGGAGGTGTGAGTGTCGCTGTCGCGGTCCGCGAAGTTGTCGACCTCGTCGAGGAATACGATGCACGGAGCGCACCGGCGAGCGGCGTCGAAGGTGAGTTGCATTGCTTTAAGGGCATCCCCTTGGTGCCCCTTGGCCTGCCATTTCGCGAACGAAGCCACCACGAGCGGAATACCGCAAGTCTCGGCCAGCGCGGCCGCGAAGCGCGTCTTGCCGACGCCGGGAGGACCGGAGAGCAGCAGGCCACCGTCTACGTCCGACCACTCGATCAAGCCATTGCGATAGTCCGCGATGTCGCGGGCCAGCTCGAGACCCCACTCCTTTGCCTCGCCGTAGCCATGGAGGTCTTCCAGGCGGGGTGCCGCAGCCTTCTTTTCGAGCGCTACCTTCTGCGTCGCCTTCGCGAGGTCTTCCTTTTCCTGTGCGACCGCAAGGCGGCCGATCACTTCAGACACGGGTCGGCCGGCGAATGAAATCAGGCGACGACGAGAAGCAGGCAGCGCGGCGAGGACGGTGGCGTCTGCATGCGAGATGTCGCCGCCGGTGACCTCGCGGAAAGCCAGCTGGATGAGCTTAGGATCGATTTCCGTGATATCCACCACGGCGTCTGCGGCAGCTACTGTCGTATGTTCAAGGTACTCGTCGCGGTCTTCGCGCTCGATTAGCACTACGATACGGTCACGCGCGACGTTGAGATCAGTGAGCGCCTTGTCCGACGCGACGATTGCCGGGTCCTTATAGCGCCAGCGAGTTTTATCGCCCTGGCTCGACCACGCCAGTGCGGCGTCTTTCCACACGAGCGAAGAAATGCCCGTCGGCAGGACTACGACGAGAAAGCACGCCTCGGCGCGGCGGTACGGACGGAGATAGCGATTGATGTGATGATCGGCGAGACGACGCTCGAGAGCCGGCTTTTCCTCAGCCATTTTTGAACTCCTACGAATAGAGAATAGCGGCGCTGCCCTTGAAGGGCGTCAGGCGTTCGCTATAGCTATTCGCAGGTTGGACATGGCTTTCGGCTCGTCTCTCGTGGTCAACGTATTTGCAACTTTGCCGCGTGCGATGGCCGTTGTCAACGCGTCTTCCGACGCATCCATCCTGGTTTCGCGAAACCGGCATACGTAGTTACCGAAGTGCGATCGCCGCGGGGGCGGTCATCCCGATTAAGGTGAGCGGTCGCCGTCGTCATCTCTTCGGCTTCCTCGTAGTGCCTGTACGGATTTCCAGCACCTTGGGCGACCTCGGCGAGAAGCTCGTTGGCGAGTTGCGCCCATGACCGCACGCCTCCTCGCTTGACCGATGACCAAAAGCGGCGCAGCTCGAACGGCTTCTGGTATGGGTGTTTTCCGAGTTCGGTGATGACCTCCGTCAGCTTGCCGCCGATCACCTTGTCGGCCTCGGCGAGATAGGGATATCGCTCGGCGAACTCGGCGACCAGCTTCTCGGTTGTAACCCGGAGATCATCCCGGTCGTAACCGAAGAATGGCCAGCGCTCATAGATGTCGCCTAGTTTGAACGCTTCGCGCATGGCCTCTTCGCACGAGAAGAAGCGAAGCTTGAGCGGGAGGCAATTAGGATCGGGAAAGGGGTAGAACTCAAGCTTCTTCGTGATCCGTTTGTTGTTCGGATCGCTGGGCAACCCAGTCGGCAGCTTGAACTTCGATTTCTTCATTGCCTTCCTGGGATACTGCCGGGTCTTGAAATCGAATGACGAGACCAGTGAAAATCTCTCGACGCCTTCAATCGCCAGCACCAGGGCCGCAAGGGAAGCTTTGTCCGCGGACGCAAGATGCGACTGGAGAAAGTAGACATTGGCCGTGCCGATATCGGCGAACCGAATCCAAACCGGGCGCATGTCGTCGGCGTCTTGGAGGGTTGACAGGTACTCCGTGATGCTGCGGTTGATAGCAGCACCCTCCGTAGTCGAGACGGACTTCTCGACGTTGAGCAGGATCGCCTCGTGCTTAGCCTGATAGAGTTCGTTGTATCGTTCATCTGTCAGCTTCGTTGTCATGTCAGGCAGCCTTATCTTCCGTGATGCGGAATGTGGGTGTGTCGATCCATGTTCCGATCCTGCGTAGCTCGCTGAGCAATTCGTTCTCGTCCTCCGGTGAAATGATGAAGCGGAAGTGCTGACGGACGTCACGCTGACCCGGAACCTCGTAGAAGGCTCGAAGGACAATCCTGCGGGTGCCATTCCAGACGATGCTGTTGATATGTTCGTATATGATGTCGTCGAGATCGGTTTTGGACGCCGCGGTGTCGATCTCGAGGTCGATGTGGGTGCAGTTTTCGAAGGTCGGGTATAACTCTTCCTGAGCGACAGGAGCCGGCGACGGCGCTGAGGCCTTCGGCTTTTTCACGCGCTCCACCCGCTCCTTTCGGGCCGTATCGGCCGGCACACGGTTCTTGATCACGTGTTGAAACCCAACAAGGTCGCGGCCGAGTTCGGTCTCTTCGGCGAAGAAGTTCCACGCAGCGGCCTCGACACCGTCGGCATCGATCGCCGACAGGAGGTTTGCCCCTCGATACCTGCGTGTCGCGTAGGCAGGCGTCAGTGGATCGTTGTCCAGAGCCTCCTTGAGCGCCACAAGCCAGGTGTCCTTTGCAAGGGATTGGTCGATGCCGAGCGTCTTGAACGTCCGTGGCACCCTCAGCCAGAAAACCGAGTTGATCCTGTAGCGCGGCTCGTCAGGCGCTCCGATACGGTAGCCAGCCTTTTCGAACGGAGCCGTATTGGCGAATACGGTGTGATGGGAGTCAGGGTTTACCCGGACATGAAGCTCGATCTTGCCGACGGACGTGCCTTTCTTCGGGGCGGGCATGCCGTCGTAGGAAATGCGGACGTCGAACTTCCGGACGCCGGCGAAGTCGTCGATGACCTTGGAGATCACCCGTTCCTGAAGTTTTCCGAACGGAATGACGCCCTTGACTGGAGGGAAGCCGACGACTTCGGCCAGCTGTTCCGGAGTGAACGTCAATTCGAACCTGTTGTCTTCGCCGGCCCTCCACGGATGTTTGGCGACGTCGAGCGCGATCCGTTTATAGAGCATATGGCTATACTTTGACCGCATGCTGCCGCGGCCCAGGGCGTTAAGTTCGATGTAGCCGTAGGCTGGCATACTGCGCATGAGCCAGCGGATGGGGTCCGGGAACTGGTACCCGAGTGACGTCTCAGTACCCTTTGTCGCCTCCCAGAAAGTCAGCATCTTGACCCCGCGGAAGCTGCGCCCGTCTTCTCCGGCGAACGAGAGCTTGATCTGCTCCATCTTGCCCAAGGACCGCTCGACAGCATCGCGGCGGGCGTCGGACCCGAGGAAGCGAAGGCATTCGACGAGTGGTATCTCGTACGAGGTCGCGGTCATCGAACGGTCGTTCTCGTACGCTCTGGAGATAAGGAGTTCGTGCAGCGCCAAATCGAAGCCGGTCAGATCGACTGCACCGTTGTCGATCACGACGCCCGCAAGCATCTCGGCCGGCCTCGGGGACTGCGGTGCGATCACGGCCAAAGACGCCCCCTTGGCAAGGGCGTCGGAGGTGCTGCCTCTAGGTGCGGGTTGGAACGGCAGCCGCCTTTTAAACGATGGTGTAGTCATGGTTCCCTCAGAAGTATTTCTACTTCAATCGTTACCGCCGGCTTTGCTCTCGTCAATAGTAAATCCCATTTATTACTTAGTTTGTGATTTCCAAACATGCTTTAAATGGGATTTGCTCATTAAATCATTCATTATATTACATATTTTATTCATCCGCCTGGGCTGACATTTTCGATAAATCCCATCCAGCTGAAATCGTGGGATTATGTGCCTTAAAACCGGGATTTATGGGATTTGCGGTTTTGGGGTCTCCGGGGAGAACCGGGATTTATGGGATTTGATGAAGTTGACAAACGCACATGCTGCAAGGGTTTTCTTGTCAGCATTTTTCGATTTTTGCTACGATTCTAAGTACATACGCGCGTGAGACGCGCTGAAGATACGCTGGACTGGGAATGTTTTGGAAGAACGGGTCGCTTCGCTCTTTTTTGCTGTTTTGACCTGCACCCAGGCGATGGGTCGAGCAAAGCATCGAGCGAAGTAGAATTCACCGCAGTAAGCGTTTTACCTGAAAAACACTTGCGCCAAGAATAGCCCGCAACCACGATGGTAACATTCCTCGTGCAAGAAGCCAGCGCCGATGACGAATTTGACTGTCCAACTCCTCGCCGAAATGATCGACGAATCGTACCGCCCGACGCCGATCCGGCAACTGCCGGCGAAGAAACGCAAGCAGTACCAGGCCGACGCCGTGCGCTCGACGCGATCGAAGGTGGAAGCCGCGCTCGAAGTTGGCACTGTCCTACCGACGCGCCAGCACATCCGCGATGCACTCACCGACGCCGCGCTCCACATCCTTCGTTCCGGAGACGACGAAGCCGAGGTGATCCGCCAAGTCTTCGCGTCCGTGTTCGGAGACGAAGCCGACATCGCGATCGAGAAGATCACGGCCGGGAAGATCGAGCCGAGGTTCTTCAAATCGGCATAAAATGGAAATGGGACATCCGCGTCCCATGCGTAAATTGAAAAGCCTCGTCGATCACGGCGGGGCTTTTGTTTCTTGCTTCGTCGGCGCTCATTCTCATCGCGTAGTGATGTCGTAGTGATGAGGGATCGGGCTATGCCGAGGGTGAGAAATCCAGAGAACGAAGCGCAGCGTTCCGCACAGGAGCGGTATCGTGAGCGCCTGCGCAGCCAGCAACGCCCTGAGGCGGATGCCGTTGACACCGCACTCGCGGCTGCGCTTGCCGTATACCGTCACACGGCGGAGCAACGCGGCTCTGAGAAAGACGTCCGCCGCTCGGACGGTCTGGAGATCATGGCCATCAATTACCTGGTCTCCCGTGGCTACGCACCGACGATGGCCGAGCGTCAGGTCCGTCGACGTGTGCGACGTCTGGATGTCGGAGACCTCGTCACTATGGTCTCCGGCGCTTCTCAACCGGCCTTCCCCAGCTCCTCACGCAAGCCGTCTTGAGCCTGTCGGATTTGGCTGTCTTCTCCCCATTACTTCCTATTTCGGAATCGACCGACGGCAAAATCGCGTAGTGATGTAGTGGCTTGCATCGCCGGCACACACGATCCCCTCACAACACAGTCTGAGGGGACGACAATGGCAAAGATATCCGGAATACACGAGAGCCTCGACGCCAGGCTCAAAAGGGCGGTGAAGGCACACGGCCTGAATATCGACAAGGCGGCCGCCCGCGTTCTCGGCGACGCCATTCTCTCGGTCTGGCACTACGGAATGGGGCCGGCTCCGATCATACTCAAGGGTGGCGACCTCTTTCCCCAGACGCTGCGCGAGACCGACGACGTCGATATCCTGACGGTCCGCCGGTACACGAACCTCGAAATTCAGAACGGGTTCAAGGTCATCGCTCCCCTCCTTGAGGCACGAGGCATAACGCTCGAGTTCCTGTCTCCACAGGCGCAGGAAATCGACGTCGGCTATGGAGACCCCGTCACCCGCTATAAGGTCCGTGGGAAGGCCGGTGGCGTCCGGGCGAACTCCCAGATAGACATGACGCTCGCCCGCGGCCCCCACGCCCTGCCGCCGGTCATTGTCGACTCCAACCTGCCTTCATTCGTCGAAGGCGTCGACCCGCTCCGCATCCGAACGGTTCCGCTGGTGACCATGGCGGCCGAGAAGTGGCTGGCCGTTTTGACCCAGCCGCCGACCGACTACCGGGTCAAACACCTGAGCGATCTCTTCCTTCTCGCCGACGTCGCCAAGCTCGACCTCGCCTGCATCGCCGAGGAGATCACTCGCGTCGCACGCCACAGGGGAATGACGCTCGCTTGCTGCAAGTCGAACCCCGACGCCCTGCGCTGGCCGTCACTGGGATTGCGCGAGCAGTCGTGGAACAAGCTTCCTGAGGCACGTCGATATGGCCGCACGATGTTCCAGGTGTTCATCGACATCAACGCGCGATGGGCCGATCTGCATGCGCAGCTCTGCGCTAAAGTCGGCCGAGATTTTCGCTCCGCCGGCTACGAGCCAATGCACCTAGATCGCCTTCTGGCAGGCCACGGCTATGAACCCCGCCTGAAGCCTGCGGGAGCTGCGTGAATGAGCAAGTATTCTCACCCGGAATATGCAGTCGCTCGACGAGAACTTGTCTGCGAACTCGATGTTCCCGACCGGATATTCTACCCCGTCCGGCATCTCGTCGGCTGCAGCCTGGTCCGAATCTTCTACAGCGAATGGCTTCGGCAAGACGCCATCGACCCCGAGTGGCTCCGGGTTGTCGAAGAACATGGCGGTGAGGAATGGCGGAGGATTGATGGTTGGCCCGAACAAGGCGGCGACTTCATCCGACGGAAGTGGGCGCAGCGCGCTCGACTCTGGGTCGGCCGCCACAGCGCCGATATCCGACACGTCGTCGACTGGCTGATCAACGCCCGCTCCGACAACCACGCCTGGCTCGATAATCTCGACGCCCAAGGGTATCCCAAGAAGCTAATGAAAGCCGGCTCTCTCGAGCGCCTTGTCCGCGAGGCCGACAAAGGTCTCCGGGCGCGCAAGGTCGCCGACGTCGAGCTTGGCCCAGAAGACGAGGCCTTCGTGGCCGAGCTCGGAGCCGGTCACACCCTCGTCGAACTCTTGTCACCAATGGCGCTCAGAAAAGAGGGCAGCATCATGCGCCACTGCATCGGCCATGGGGGATATGACTGGCAGCTCGCCGAAGCGGATCGGCATATCTACAGCGTCCGCGATCCGAACGGCGCGCCACTGGCTACACTCGAAATCCACGGCATTGCGGTGAGGCAATTCCGCGGACCGAAGAACGCCGACCCGACGCCTGCTGTCATCGACCTCGTCTCCAAAGTCGCCTTCGACTGGGGATGGCTCGGTCTCGAAGAGGCTTCGCGTGGCGGCAGCGGGTATGGTCCCGAAGCCCTCGTCATCCTCGAGAACCTGCCACCCGTCCGCCGGCGGCCGTGAACTTGCGGTCGTCCGCCGGCGAAAACAACATCGGGATAACCGGATGCAGTTCCGGAGAGAAGCGAGGGGACATGAAAGACCTGGATATCATCGACATACTTCACGACGCCGTCGACGCGTACCTGCCTTCGATTTTGGAGGAAGACCGTCGGCAGAAGGCGCTCAAGTTCCTGCGAGGTAGCGAAGCATACCTAGCGACACGGCCGGCGCACCGGAAGTCCGCCGAAATCATATCTCTGGACGATTATGCCGTCTTGCCGCGGGCGTGGAAGGCTATTCGTCGAACACGCCGGTCGGCGCTTGCTGATGCCACGAATTACCTTCAGCATTCTGTGAGCTAGTTCGGAGACTGCGACTATGACTGCTACGATTGAACGCCCAGAAAACGAAGACGACGACTGCCAGGACTGCCCGGGATGGGGGGAATGGTGGCCGGAAGCGCTGGAGCAGCGCGAGCTTGATAACGCGGACGCCGAAGTGCCTTCCCCTCTCAAACCGCTCTTTTAGATCGGAACCTCGCCAACAGGCGGGGTGTTTTCTTTGAGATTCGGTGAGATAGCTAAAAGTCTATCTTTCGTTTCAAGGTTTGATTCCGATTCAGTATCTACAAGCGGAGCTCAATTCGCGGGAGCATTAGTCATGTCGACGATCAATCACCGAACTCAGGAGCCTATACGTAGCAAGCACTCTTGCTATTCGGCCTCCGGATGCCGGTTGAGAAATCCGTCGGAAGGACTACCGCATGACTTGTTCGCTCGTTCTGGCACCGCAGCCGCAAGCGACTGATCTGAAGGCCGCCACGGCGCTCCTGCAGCTTGCTATTCAGCTGCATCACCAGCGCGCCACCGCCGACGTACTCGACGGCCGCACCCTCACCCTCGATGACGACGGCTATCTCCTGACGCCAAACCCCGTCCGTGAACCCGGTCCGTTCGCAGTATCGGTCGAATTCCCGGACGGCGTCGAGATCGGCGCTGTCTTCGACACTCTCGGCTTCCCGTTCAACCATCCTGGTCTCGAACAGGCCGTGATGCTGGTGGCCAAGGCGAAGGAGGACTTCGAGGCGGTACGTGCCAAAGCGAAGGGCCTCATCGAAGACTTCGTCGCCGAGTTCGCTCAGGCGGCCTAACCCTCTTACCTCCCTGGCCCCGTCAATCCCGGCGGGGCTCCCTCCCTCCAACCGCTTTCAGCATAAAACCATCGACCACGGGAGCTGAAAGGCCGTGGTCAAAAACACACAGGAGTCCGCACATGGGCAAGAAAGTCACCCGCATCTCCGCCGCCGCCGACGGCCGCCGCGGCGTGGTGGAATCGTACACCGTAAAGGGGTACTCGGCGAAAGCATGCGAGCTCGACGCAAAGGCAATCGAATTGGGCTTCAAGCCCGATTTCCGCCTGAACGTCATGGTAGTCGCCGGCGAGAGCATCCTCGAGGCGGTCCTGCCTTATGGCGAGACCGAGGTCTACCTTTCGCTGACGAACAACCGCGACGCAGAAGAGGTCGCTCGTATGCGCGACAAGCCGGCGACTTTGGCTGCCTACGCAGCCGTTCGCCTTGGCCCCGCCGTCCGTGAGTACATCGACGCAAAGCGCCTCTAAACACCAGCCCCCGGCGTCCAACCGACGCCGGGGGCTTTTTCTTGACACCCGCATTCCGTCGACGGATAAAAGTCGGACGGTGCAGCTCATCGAGCTTGTATTCTTTTCCTGAGAGGCGCGCGGAGGTTCCAAAATAACCGCGCGCCTTTTTCGTTTAAGTAAATTCTGAAGTATAGTTTAAGTATATCGTGGTTAACTTGCGTTTGATTTTCGCTTTTTTAGATTTTATACTTGTATCCATCAAGGATACGAGCAATCATTACTCTACGGCCGGAAAACACCTTCCCGCCCGTCGCCGATTTTGGAACTCGGCGCACCAGGAGTGAATATAATGCTTCAGACCATCAAGACAGAAAATATTGATATCCGTGCCATCGCCGCACTGGTCGACTCGAAGTATGGCGCACCGAAAGTCGTGCCTCTCTGGGCGGTGGGCAACGCCCTCCTTCACGATCTGGCTCATTCTGGAATGATCCCGGCTTTCGCTGAAGCTCTCGACGTCGAGGATGTCCCCGGCGTCCAGCCGCGCCTCGTCCCTGTCTACGACGAGGAAGGACTCCGCGCCGGCGACCTGTTCGCCGTTGTCGATCCTGCAAACGGCCAGGTCGGCCTCAGCGATAACGGCGATGCCGTTTGGATCGATGCGGACACCGTCGAGGAAGCCCTGCTCATCTACGAACGAGGGGGCGAATGATCCCGAACCGCAACACACTCTATCGCCGCCAGGACGGCTTAGAGATGACGTCGCAGGAGAAATTGGCATTCCTCCTCGACATCGGCGGCCTTGACTACAAGGCAGCCGCCAGCATCGCGCAGGCGGCACCCAGGACGATTTGGAGCTACAGGAAGCCGTCGTCTACCAGACAGGTGCCTCAGGCCATCCTCGATCGGATTGAGCGCTACGTCTTCGAACGCCTCTCGGCCATCGTCGCGGCCGCTGGATACCAGCTTCGGCCCGTTGCCTGACACCCTGCCGCTGCGTCCCCTCGTTAACCGAAACCCCGCTGAAGCCCGCTCGTCGCCGCTGTGACGCAATCGAGTTCGTGCCGAGAGTTCTGACTCTCGAGCAGCAAGACTACAGATTGAACACTGACGCGTCATCCGCCCTCTCTCTGATCCCCTTGAACGAGGAATGCCTGAGCTTTTCGTCTTCGGTCCATGCACGATATTCGACCTCGGCGACGAGCAGCGGCTTCTTGAAAATCGCGCACTTGCGTTTGAGAGCCACGGCCGGCTCGTTGGTCACGATCTTGTCGAGTAACTCTCGCAACCTGACCGATTCCGTGCGGCTCCAGCCCGTGCCACAACCGCCAACGTATACGAGGCGGCCTCCCTTTTGCGCGGCCAACAGCAGCCGTCCGACTGCACCGGGCAGTGTTGACGGCTCGTATCCGACGATAACAAAGCTGTCGCGGCGGCTGCACGTGATCTTCTGCCACCAGTCAGTCCGGCCGCAACGATACGGTCTGTCACGATGCTTGGCGATAATGCCTTCAAGCCCGTGCGCACAAGCAACTCGGAGAAACTCCTCGCCTTCCGCCCGAACCTCTTCCGAGAGGCGGATGGCACCTTCACGACCTCCCACAATGGGTTCGAGCAGGCGTCGGCGCTCGCGTAGGGGCAGTCGGCGCAGGTCGCGGCCGTCGAGATAAAGAAGGTCGAAGGCAAACAGAATGATCTCTCCGGGCTCGTGCGCAGCCGGGCGACGCCCGAGCGCGCGCTGAAGCATCCCGAAATCGGATCGCCCCTGTTCATCGAGAACGACCGCTTCGCCGTCGAGAATGCCGCTCTTCAGTCCGAGTTTCATCGCCTCAGCCGCAATCGCCGGAAAGCGGTCGGTCCAGTCGTAGCCGCCACGCGTGATGAGCCGCACGCGATGAGGCTCGACGTGGACGGCGATGCGGTAACCGTCCCATTTTACTTCGTATGCCCAGTCCGGCCCCTGCGGCGGCCTGTCCACGAGCGTCGCGAGGCACGGATCGACGCGGCTCGGCATTGGGTCGGGCGGAGGCGGGTCGGATAGTTTTTTCGAAGATGCTCTGGCCATTTCGGCTATTAACGCACCGATTAGAGAAAAGGCTCACCGAAAGGCCTTCCTCCATCCAGCTTCGCGCGCCGCCTCCTCAGAGCAGAACCATCGCTCGCCGCGTAACGGATTGACGACTGTCTCGCGATAATATTCCTGGCCGGGAACGTGAAATATCCGCTCGCCGGTAGTGCTGACATTGCCTTTGATATCGCATCCAATGCCGGACGCCATCGGCGACGTGAGCATCGCTGTGGCGAGTATGGTAATACCCGCCGCGAGGGCGACGCCAGGAATCCAATCGGCAAGCTGACCGTTCGTTGGATGGTTGCGATTATAGCGCGGATGCGGCCGAGATGACCCACTACCTCTGGCCTTCCGCTTTCGCTGCTTTCGCGGATCGAAGTTGACCACATTCCCCATGTGCGCCCCCTCAAGCGGCACGATGCATTACATCAGCTGTTGAGTCCATTAGCCCATCGAATGAACTGACGGGGAACTGCATTCCCTGCCTGCCACGGTGCCCTACGCCGCCCCTCGCCGCCTGTCGCCCTCAGTCGAACGCATGAACAAGACGGTCACCGCCCTGGAGCCGCATCGTGGGCAGCGAAAACGGCTGGCGACCATCCAGCCACCAGCGTCAGCATGTCGAGATCGTAACTCCAGGTGCATCGGCGAATGGACTTCATTCCCTCGCGATTGCCGTACGCGCACCGCGCCTTTGCCATCCCAAGCTGAAAGCTTCACCGATTGTCTCGACCGCTCGAACGACACGCACGCATCGACGACCGACCCGGACGCGCGGCTGTACCGCAAGGGGAAAGGCCAGGAGAGCCGACTGGCCTATCTGGGGCACGCGCTGATGGAGAACCGCAACGGCTTGGCGGTCACCGGCATGGTGATGCATGCGACCGGCACTGCCGAGCGGAAAGCTGCCGCCGAACTGGGGCGTCCACTCCATCACCCAATTGGAGGATGCGGCAACTGAACGCCTCCGGTATCGGTGATCTCAGTTGTGTGTAGGAGAACGTCGAATGAAACTGGGACTGCTCGGCTCGGTACTGCTTTGTGGATATGCGATGTCGACGGCGGGAGTCACCGCCTGCGATTTCGACCAGCCGACAGGTGCCTGTCGTGGGTCGATCAGCATCGATAGCGTTTCTGGATCGAAAGGGAGCTATTCGGCCGAGCTCACAGTCAAGAGTTCCGCTGGTTCGTGCAGCAAGGTGGAGTACTACCTGGACAACACTCCTCAGGTCACCGTGATTCGCAATGCCGGTTCTGAATCCGAGAGCGTGTTCGGTACGAGGCCGATCACCAGGAAGAGCTTGGCGGTCAAAAAGTGCACATCGTACGCAAAGTCGAAAGGAAGCGGCGGCAATGACAAACAAGCCGCAGGACCTAAGTTTTTCGAGGGGCGCTGGCAGGGTTCAGTCGGAATGCTCTTGATCAGGGCAACGCTCGTTCTCGATCTGAGCGTCGACGGAAATCGGGTAACCGGCACAGCGACCGCGCCCCACAACGGAGAGACGTACTCTATCGACGGAACCGTCACAGGAGGCGTGTTGAGTTACACTTACGCGCAACCTATTGGCGGCGCTCCCGCGACCGTCCGCATCACGAAGAAGTCGGCGAATTCGATCTCATATGCGGGCAGCGGCGACGGGATCACGCTGTCGGGGACGCTTCAGAGATTCTAACTTCATAGCAACTATTGCGGGTTGCCTGTCAAACCAGTCAGCTGGCGCTGCCAGCGTCCTGCTTAGGACTCTGGGCCGGCTGCACTGCCCTCCGCCGCCCGACAGCCTTCAAGCTTTGCGCTCAATCCGTACCAGGCATGAAAAGGCGTAATCGTGAGCCCTATCATTCGGCAGATAATTCGCTGCGACCGCATATTCTTTTCTCACCACGTGCCCATGACGAGTGAAGGGACGGCCTCCCGGCATTCGAGATAGTTGTCGGACCCAAGCTTCCAAGATCAACGCCAGAACAACATGGGAGGTTACTGAGGACGGGAACAAAGCCGGTCTGACACCGCTGAGCCCCGGCGATGCAGCACGAGCCTATGCTGCCCCTCGCCGCCGGTCGACCTCAGTCGGAGGCATGAACATGACGGTCACCATCCTGGAGCCGCATCGTGGACAGCGAAGGCGACTGGCGACCATCGACAGTGGAAAGTCTCTTCCACGCGTGGCCACCAGTGTCAGCATTTCGAGATCGTAGCTCCAGGTGCATCTGCGAACGGACTTCATTCCGTCGCGATTGCCATACGCGCACCGCGCCGTTAGCTGCCATCCCAGGCTGAAAGCTTCACCGATTGTCTCGACCATGGCCGCCAAATAGTATAAGAACAAACAGAGAACAATGACAACCGCGTGCAAGTTCCACAGATTTGGGCACGGTTAATGGCCGCCGGCGGCGGTGCTTCGCGAGGGAACGTGCGATGAGTGACGAACGGATATCCATCCGGTGAACACCGCAGATAGTCCGAAGCTGACTCCACAATCCTTGGACAGCCACGGCCTCCTCCAAACGGGGGATTTCACCATCACACATCCCAACTATTACCCCCTCACCTATGGTCCGCAGAAAGTGGAGAAGTAGACGATGAAGAAGATGGTATTAAGATGCGCCTTGACTATAGCCAGCACTCTGGCGTCTTTGACCGTTGTTAGAGTAGAGAATGCCTCGGCTGATCGCCGGGAAGACATCTATCAGGCTTGCTACCGCGAGATCGAGGCACAGTTTGGTCCGTACACAGACATTACCTGGATGGAAAAGGTATGGAAGTGCTCTGAGGAAAGACAGTTGGGCCTGTCACCCGGGTCCGAGTCGTCCGCTACCGAGTGTGATTTTCAGAAACGCACGGGGTCATGCAAAGGGACAATTCGTATACAGAGCACCACCGGTGGTAAGGGCAGCTACTCTGCCGAACTTCTGGTCAGCAGTTCGGCCCCCACATGTTCAAAGGTGGAATTCTACCTGGACAACACACCGCATCAGACAGTTCTCAAGCTTGTGAATTCAGCCGAAGAAAGCGTTTTCGGCACTAAGCCGATTTCAAAGAAAAGCATCAAGATTTTCGATTGCACCACCTATGAAGCCCGCTGATCCGTAAGCGTCCGGTCGATCGCCGTCCGGCGCGTTCTTCAGCTTGCGCCGCCATCTCTCCATGGCCGCTGGCAGAACCTGCGAAGGCGGAGACGACGGCAGCTACGAACATGCGGGGCGTAAGCCGAGCTGCTTCTTCGCTTTGGGATCGCTCTTCGCTGCGAGTCGCGGAACAGTCGGCGTCTTGTGGACCAGTCAATCAACGGCCCTCGAAATGAGCAGAGCTGGCGAACTCGATCGGTATACTTGTCCAGGGTCGCTAGGATTGCTGCTTCTGTCCTCCACGCCCATCTGCAGTTGTACTCCAACTTAAAGAACTCGTTCGCTGCACCTTAGCGCCCGGGATGAATTCGAATTTTTCTGCCGTTCCTCCCCCGTTTGGGGGACGCGCGCCGGAGCATTCCACTGATTGAGTTTCGTAGGCATCGTTTAAAGGGGGCTCGATATGGCAAGCATTAATGGAACCAATGCGGACGACGTTCTTTCAGGCGTCGACAACGAATACAACTTCATCCGCGGCTTTGACGGGAACGACTCGTTGTACGGGGGAAGTCTCGCCGACACGATTTTCGGAGACGACGGAAACGATTTTCTTTCCGGAGACGACGGACTGGACAACCTGTCGGGAGGTAGCGGCGACGATACGCTTTGGGGGGGCGAAGGAGGTGACGTTCTCTCGTCCGGTTCTGGGTTTGATTGGCTCTATGGTGACGGCGGTGACGACACCTTCTATCTGAGTTCCATCAGCTCAAACGAGATCAAGCGTGCCTTCGGGGGCACTGGCGATGACCTTTTTTTCGCTAGTTTCGCCTCCGATATTCTGGATGGCGGCCGCGGCCAGGACCTCGTTGATTACAACAACAGCTTTGCCGGTGTTACCGTTAACCTAATGACCGGTATTGGGTCCGGCGGTGCCGCGGAGGGTGACACATATCGCTCGATCGAGGACGTTCAGGGCAGCGCATACAACGACAACCTCACCGGGAACGGCAATTTTAACGAGTTGTTTGGCGATGCCGGGGACGACGTGGTCGCCGGCGGAGAAGGCGGCGACTATCTGGACGGTGGAATGGGTGCCGATACTCTAAGCTATCGAGCGTCGGATGCGGGCGTCCAAATCAATCTAACGACCGGATTTGCATGGGGAGGAGACGCCCAAGGAGACCAGTTCATCCTTTTCGAGAGAGTCTGGGGCAGTGACTTCTCGGACACGCTCACGGGCGACGGCAGTGCAAACTTTCTTCAGGGCTTTCTCGGTAACGATCGGCTTTACGGTCAAACCGGCAATGATCGCCTCTATAGCCACGGGGGGAGCGATACGCTCGATGGCGGTGCTGGAGACGATATCCTCAAGGGCGGTACCGAAAACGACGTTCTGATCGGCGGTGTCGGCGCGGACGATCTATACGGCGAGGCGGGTGCCGATCGCTTCGACTTCAACCTGACAGCTGAAAGCACGCCGGCTTCGACCGGACGGGACTCCATCTTTGGATTCAGCCATGCCGAGGGTGACCGGATTGACCTGTCGACGATTGACGCGAACACGAAACTCACAGGCAACCAAGCGTTTGCGTACAAGGGTACGGCCGGGTTCTCTGGCGTTAGCGGCGAACTGCGTTACACATCAACGGCGACCGATACGTACGTTTATGCCGACGTAAACGGAGACAAGATTGCTGACCTATCGATCCATTTGAGTGGTGCGTTCAAACTGGTTAGCTCTGACTTCGTTCTTTAGGACGTCGGCACTTGAAGCAGCAACAGCCCGCTCCGGCGTTTACGTGGGGAGCCTCACTTAACACCGCCGCGCCTTCACCAGCTTGGGAGCAAGTCGAGGCCACATCGCTTTTTCGAAGGCCCTCTGCTCCGTTGCTTTTGAGCACCGTACGCCGACATTGACCACGTGACCATGAGAGCATCAACTTCAACCGTTCATTCCCAACGAAAACAAGTAAAGCCGAAAAAATCAAATTAATTGCAACGGGCGAAAGAGGCCCTGCAATGACTACTCAAGGTCGGACTGAGCAGGTCGAGTGGGCGAAGAGGCATCTGGCCGAACAGCAAAGCCTGGCCGCATGAAACCATGAACGGAACCTGCGGCTAGGTCCCAAGCGCTGCGACGCAGCCGCCTTGCACGGAGTCTCACACTCGATTGGGTGAGCGAACCAGAAGAGGCGGATTTGCCGCTTGTCATTACGAGACACTGCGCTAGGACCTGGATCATCCGGTGTATTTTCGCTGGACCTGAAGCGATTCCGGTGAGTGCGTTGCCCACTCTTAGACGAATGGAATGATAAGTGCTTCCTGAAAAGCGGTACGGGTGTACCTCGCCAATAACAAACAGAGCCCGCTCTGTCTCGGGCCCCGTCTTAAAGTGATTGATGCTGAAAATTGTTTGGTGCTTATCCGCTGCTGCTGGAGCGCGGCATTGTGTCTTCGGTTTAAAAGACTGCCCCTGCCCGTCTCAGCAGATTCATGTCTTCGGGAGAAGACAGAGCTTGCTATGATTTTTCACCGCGGTCATGTCGCAGACGAAGTATTTCACTAGGAACGGCCAGGATTTTGTCGATGATACGCCGGCCGTCTGCCCTCCGGCTTTTATCATGTCTGACGTTCCCCATGATGATTTGCGGCTTGGATCGCATTTCCCTTCCTCGCCTTTCATGTAGTAACAGGTGAGGACCTGGATGGGGAAGTTGCAGCGGTTTTTGATGGTGACGTAGTCCCAGTCGATCTTGGACCTGCTTCTCTGCTTTAAGAAGGCGCATTTGCCATCGGCATAGGGTGCGCGGCCGTCGTCTTTGGTCTTCTTTTGCTTCGCGGCCCTTATGTAAGCAACCGCATCATTTGTTCCCGTGTTCCCGGAATAAGCACAGCGATCCAAAAACGAATGCGCTCGGTGACGACGGAGAAGTGGCTGAAGCCCGATGGGCCTCCAGGCTCACTCTCAATTCCACGAGACGGCTTGCGACCGATGATTCTGCGGATACAGCGTCTTGGAGGCAATCTGCCGGATTTCTTCTCGCATTCGGTCGGCGCTTGTCTAATAGAGGATATTGGGCGGGAGCAGAGGCAAAACCAGGAACAGCTTCGTCAACTCTTCGGCCTAACAGCCACTGAAGCGATCATAGCAACGATGATCTCTCAAGGAGTGACCCTGCAGCGGATAGCGCAGGACCGAGCGATATCGTACGAGACCGCACGTACCCACCTACGGAATATCTTCAGCAAGACGAATACAAGGCGGCAGGCTGAGCTCGCGGCTCTGCTGACCCGACTTAACCTCGTTGATCTTCCACAATGCGTGCCTTAATGCATCCTTCGACGGCGAGGACTTCTCCCCGTTCATAGCTAAAGCTCGCTGTCCAAAACAGCTACCGGCGCAGTCTCTCAGGCTGCTTTTGTCCGGCCAGCCACTCCAAGTAGGTCCTGAGACGTTCCTTGGGTGTTTCCCGACCTGCCATGATGATGGCTTCGCTGCGACTAATCCCGTAGGTTGCGATGAAGGACTTTATTACATCTTCATTGTGACTTATCGATCCGAGCTTCAGCGTCGTGGTTGTACTTCGCGGCATGAATTTGCTCCTACGCAAGACGGGGATATCACGGCGGCAACGCGCGACGCATACTCCAATTGCGAGGGCTTTGCCCGCTCCCGGAGCTCTCAGACACGCAACACCCTGGATGGGATTTTCCGCGCTCGGTTTGGGTGAAGCCAGAGATGGCGGGAGGCCACGTTTAGCGTCACTCCTCTCCGTCTAGCGTCGGGTCAAGGCTCCTGTGATCACGGCGCTATCTACGCCTCGATAGGCAAGGCTGTTCGGCCCGTTCCTTGTCAGCGTCACGTGCGTGGTTCCCAGTTCGCTGGTATAGCTGTAACTGAGCGAATTGCCATTGATCGTTCCGTCGATCTCCTCCCGAGAGCCGTCGCGCGGGAAGTACGTGAAACCGGAAGCGCGGTTTCCGCTTATGCTGTTGATCGTCACTTCGACCGGGCCGCGGAAAACGAGGATACCTGCCGACCCAGACCAATGACCCCGGAAGAACTCGGGTCCGGATGCAGAATCCCGCTTGGCATCCGCCGATACCTCGGCATACCGGGTGCATCGTTCGATCTGAATGTTCTTCTTGGTAATCGGCCTCGTGCCGAAGAGGCTCTCATGGGCAGAGCTGTTGTTCTTAAAAACTGTCGAGTGCGGCGTGTTGTCCAAGTAGTACTCCACCTTGGAGCAGGATGCGGCCGAGCTGCGTACTGTTATCTCCGCGGAATAGCTCGGTTTGGACCCGCCCGTCCTATCCAGCGTTATGCGGCCCTTGCAACTGCCTATAGGCTTCTGGAAGTCGCACTCTGCAGCCAGGGAAGACCAGGGCAAAAGAATTATCGAGGAAATAGCAACCACTGCTGTCCACGCGGGGTTCATTCGCTGTCCTTTATGAATGTCTATGCGTCATTGCGCGTTAGAACCGCCGCATCCGCGAGGCTAGATCACGAGGCTGGCCGCACGGATGGCTTTGATGAGCGTGGCCCTATCCTGTTCAAGCGTCACCGAACGCTACAGGCACAACGCTTCCAGTCATTTTAGGAACAGACCCTATATGAATGTCGTATTTGGTTGGCGTCGCCGTGATTTCCCTTTTTCCGGGGTTTATCGGGCCGACCGTTCCTTTGCGACAAAATCACTTGTGTATCCGATGATCACCGCCATGCCGCAGCCATAATGCTAGTGGCTGTTCGAGTACATGGCATCGATCGCGGCAAGGGTCCCGGAGCCGTACTCACCGTCCAGCGCTCCGTTATAGTAACCCCGTTCAGCCAACCTGCCCTGAAACGCCTTGAGGAACTCGGGTGTCCAGTTTTTCCATCCGCTTTTGAAATCTTTGACCGCATATTCGTCTTCTCTAAGCGCCACCTCGAGAAGATCGACAGCCAGTTTTAAGTCCCTATTCACACCGAGTCCCCGCGAGAAGAGCACAGCGAGGTTCATGTTCGCGTATCCGTAATCGGCTGCTGCAGCCTTTTCGTACCACAGCCCTGCCTCCCTATAGTTTCTCTCGACACCCACTCCGCTTCCATACAGCACGCCGAGGTCGTTCATTGCCCTGGCATCCCCCTTATCGGCAGCCTTTTTGTACCACGATAGGGCCTCCTTTCCGTTCCGCCTTAATCCTTGTCCATTCTGGTACATCCAACCGATGTTCCTCATGGCGCGGGTCTGTCCAGCGTCGGCTCCCTTCTTGTACCATTCGAGAGCAGCCTTGTAGTCGGACAATTGCTGATACGCCCATCCGACCTGATTATATGCGAGCGCCTTCCCCTTCTCGGCGGCCATTCGGTACCATGTTATGGCTTCGGGAATATCCTTCGGAACACCTTCACCGTCCAAGTAGATAGACCCGAGACTCATCATGCCATCAACCTCGCCAAGATGGGCCGCCTTCTTGAACCAGTTGATTGCAGCAGCCTGGTCCTGCGGGACACCCTTTCCATAACGATACACGGTACCGAGATTCGCCATCGCCAACCCATCGCCTCGCTCCGCACCCTGTTCATACCACCTTCGCGCCTTCTCGTAGTCCTGAGGCATGCCCTTTCCGGTGTAATAAAGATCGCCGATGGCGTTCGCTACGTCCGGCAGTTCCCCAACCGCGAACTCATACCATTTTAGTGCCTCTGCATAGTCCTGCGGAACGCCTTCTCCCCGTGCATAAGCGTGGCCGATTGACCGACGCGCCCTCGAGTCTCCGAGTTCGCTCGCCTTTCGGTACCATTTCAGAGCAACCGCAAAATTTTCGAGTTCCCACCAATAGAGCTGTCCGAGTGCTCGGTATGTCAGGCCTGATTCCACGCTCGCGAACCAGCGGATCGCCTCGTCGATATCCTTCTCAACCCCCGAACCTTCTTGATAATCCAGACCGACCGCCCACACAGCTGTGACGTCACCGGCGCTGGCGGCCTTCAGGTAGAGTGCATGCGCTTTTGCCTTGTCTTCGGTGACTCCACGGCCGTTATAATACAAGTCCCCGAGCTGCCAGGCCGCCCTGACGCTTCCGAGATTGCTTGCCCGCTCGGTATGCAGGAACGCATTCGCGTAGTCATTCTCCGCTAAATATGACCTTCCGGCCTGATAGTGCAGCCGCGCACTGTCCGGGTTAGTCGCAACCGCGGCGACACAGGCGGCAACAGCCTCTGAACCGACGATCCGCGCGCCCACCACCGCGGCAGGCTTTTGCTTGTCGTCAGGATCGGCAGCAAGACGGTCACAATCCGCAACATGATTGCCAGCACCCTCCCGAGAAGGAGTTTCTGTATCCACCGTCGCCTCATCCCCAACCGCCGACTGCGTCCCGATAGCTCCTTGCGGCTCTACACTTTCGGCGAACGCGACTTCGGTGATCGAGATCAGGCCCAGCGTTGCGATTGCCGTCAGAATTCCAGATGTATGTCCCATCTTTAACGTCCATTGAAAGCGGATACCTGTTTCAGGATTTGGATTTCGGCCGTACGCATAGGAGATTTTTCTTCTCGCGCACGTCGCAGACTATCACTTTCACGTGCCACGGCCATTTTTGGGAAGTGGCGACGCTATTCTCGGTTCCGCCGGGTTTAATGACGCTAGAAAGTCCCCAGCGATTAGAAGCTAGACTGCAATCGTCGTCGTGGCCCGTGTCGTAGTAGCAGGTCAGCACCTTGATGGGATATGAGCACTTGTTTCTGACCACAACCCAGTCCCAGTCGAGCTTGCCGCGGTTTGCCGCGGGCTTGATCTCCGCACAGTCCGACGATCCATAGGGAGCAAAACGATTTGGGTTCTGGTTGACGAAGATTTCCTCGCCATGCTTGCCCGTGAGAATCCGCTCCTTGGTTTTGTCGGCCCACCCAGGGTTAGGATCAACATTTGCCTTTTCAACGGGACCTGTCGCTGCGGGGGTGCCATAGCCGATCTCCTTGCGGGCCGTGGTTTTCGCTTTTTTTGAGGCGCCATTGTTCAAGAGACCATAGTATTCTTTGTATGACAGGGTGCATCCTGGAAAATCAGGTCGGTAGTTATCCCACCCCTCCCAGAGCACGCCGTGTCTGCGCTGTGCATAGCTTGTCGGATATTGTTCCTGTAAGTAGCGGTCCAGCCGGTCACAACTTGTGTTGGCTTGTACCGGCCACGGGAGCAAGCTTGCCGCCAGAATAAAAACGATGTTCAGTATTTTCATAAGCAGCCCCGTCGCCAGACCCAACAGCCACAATCCTGTTTAGGCATAGCATGACCGTGACCTGCTCCGCCTACCCCAGTTGGGGTAGAGTTCTCTTTGTTCGCTAGAGCGGAACCCGATCTGATTGAATCGGTTTGGCTATGCAATTCAGCTTTGGTCTGATTCATAGGCGTCCGCCGTGTGGAGGCGGCGGACATGCCGAAGGCTTTATCGATGGATTTGCGGGTTCGGGTTCTGGCGGCGGTCGCGCAGGGCCTGTCGCACCGGGCTGCAGCGGAACGTTCTGGTGTGAGCGCTGCTAGTATCAGCCGCTGGTGCAGTCGTGAGCGTGAACAGGGCGACGCCCGGCCCAAGGCGCTTGGCGGCGATCGTCGCTCGGGTCGGATCGATGCACATATGAGTGTTATCGTCGAAGCCTTGGGCCCGGAGAAGGATGCTACCTTGGAAAAGGTACGCCGCAGTCTGGTCGGTCGATGCTCTGTCATTTCCGTATGCTGGCCAGGGGAGTGCCATCCGCTTTGCCTTTGCTATTGCGCGATTTAACGGCTGACAGCGAAGGAGATGTATGGAGCCCCGGCTCATGCGCCCTTCCCCAAGGCAAAAAACAGGCATGTTCACTGGAGCTTACAAGACGCCTGCAGGCGCGGTTTCCACCCGCAGTGATGCAGCCGCTGTCGAACGGGAACTGTTATCAATGGGATTTAAGTTGTTTCACCCTGTCCGAACGTCCCAAGTGATCGCCTGGCCCAGTTTCTCCCAAATGTGTGTGCGTGACCAATGAACACTAAAATAAATGGCGGGCGACTGAGGACCGGAACATCGCCGGTCTCAGTGGCATCGTGTTTTACAGACCTGGCCCGAATACCGCTGAGCCCCGGCGGTGCGGCGCGAGCCTACGCTGCCCCTCGCCGCCGGTCGCCCTGAGGCGGAGGCATGAACAAGACGGTCACCGCCCTGGAGCCGCATCGTGGGCAGCGAAGACGGCTGGCGACCATCGACAGGGGAAAGTCGCGGCCACGCGGCTAACACAGGAATGGGGTATTTTACCCGAGCGGCGAGCGACACTTTCGGTTGATTTGCCTGCGTTTATCTATTCTTTATCGGCACAACGGAAGGAAAGCCCATGACCAGTGGCGATGGTATAGCACTTCGTGAGAAACACCGTAATAAATTGGCATGCCGCAGGGCGGTTTCCTCGACCGGACATGAAGGCTCAAGGAGATGTCGACAACCGTTTACGAATGGAGTGTATCGTGGAGTCGTGCTGAGGAAATTCCAACCGAAGGTGGGTGGGCGTGGACATAGAACTATTGGGGAAAGCTAGCGATCTGCTCTTCGAGGCATCTATCGGAATCACGCCCTGGCACGATGCATTGGATGTTTTTGCACAAGGGGGAGGTGCTGCCGGAGCGAACGCCCTTCCCATTCGTGCTCAGGTGCCCGGTTCCATCGAAGCCACCCACAATGCTAGGGAAATGACGGAGTTCTATCTCCGAAACGAACTCTACAAAACCTGTATTCGTTCCAGAGGCATTCCTGCCCTGGAACGCAAGGGAATCATGACCGACAAGGATTGTGCAACGGAAGAGGAATATCGGACCGATCCTTACTATCAGGAGTTTCTGCGGCCACATGGTTTCTTTTGGGGCGCTTATGTCGGCTTCAATATAGACAACGATCTTTACGCCATTCTTCTCAATCGGGGACTTAACCATGCCCCCTTCTCCGATGAGGAGCAGGCGGTCCTGCGCCGCTTTCGCACTCAGATGTCGGTCGCCGGAACGGTGGCCCGGAAACTTGCGCATGCGAAAATAGACGCGATGCGCGACGCGTTCGATTTGGTGGATGTCGCAGGACTGTTTTTCGACCGGGCGGGCAACATTATCCGGGTCAATGCCAAAGCTGAAACCATGTTCACACATGGTATCAGCCTCAGGCAAGGGCAGATTTCGACTCCGCGCAGCGGAGACGGCGCGCGCGTGAAAACTGCTGCCTGTAACGCCATTCTCAGCCTAAGCGGAACTGCGAATGGTGATGGTCTCATCAGGCTGGCGCGTGATGGCAAGCGTGATCTTGTTTTGAAGATACACAGGCTACGTGGCAACCTGCTGGATATCTTCAATACGGGATGGGCGCTCGGAATTCTGGTCGATCCCGATGAAAACCAACGTCCGGATGACCTGCGCGTTGCGCGTACCCTATTTGGCTTGACTGGAACCGAAGCCAAAATTGCAAGCCTCCTTGCTACAGGTAAGGAACTGAGCCATGTCGCAGACATCTGCAATGTTACCTATGAGACCGCAAGGACGCATCTTCGGGCTATCTTTGCGAAGACTGATACTTCCAGGCAGGGGCAGTTGATTGCGCTGCTCAACAGACTCGACTGAGGACGCTGGACATCGCATCGGGCCTGACTTCCGAGTCCCTTAACTGATCATGAACGCCGATGTGGCAGATGGTTCGACGCCGCCTGAGATCGCGGCAGTGAACGCTGCCCTTGTCGGCCACAGGGCGGCTGGGCGGCAGGGGAGTTCCCATGCCGGTCAGGCTAAGATCAGCCGCCGCAGTATCGCTTCTTGGACGCGTTACTTTTACCGACGCGGATAGTTCTCGCCACCACAGCCGGGTTCTGTCTTGGGCAGTTTGCCCCCGCTCAGTCGTTCTAGGTCGGCCACCGTCTTCAGCCACTCTATCCCGGTCAGCGCTCTTTTCTGCGCATCGAACCACTCGGATGATCTGCCTCGAGTGGCTTGGCGGAAAGCTGAGTCAATCGCCGCTTTCTCTTTGAGCGGTGCGAGAACTCGAGCCCTGACGGGCTTTCCGTCGGACGTGCATCCATAGACATAGAATCCATTGAAACCAGCGCCGATCGCGCTGCTTGGTTGCGGTGTGCCGAGCGTAATGGGCCTGACAATCAGGAGAAATTTGAGCACTACCTTAAAAAATATTGAAATGTTGTCGCACTAACTGCTTACAATCAATGATTAAACGCCTTCACGTCAGGAAGCCTCCGAGCGACTGCCTCGATGACCTCCGGCATTTTACGCAGACGACGGTAGATCATGCGGCTCATGATCGGGCTCGTCGGCGCAATAACATGATGGGAATGAAGGTCGGCATGGGTCGCCTCTGCTCGATGCGCAATCCCAGCAAGAAGACTGGAAACCCAAGGTTTTAGAATCCCTGCGGAACCGATCTCGCGGCGGGGTCTAACGGCAGGTTCCATTGGCTCTGCGGACGCTTGGCCGGAACGTTCCGGGGCAATCAGGCTACCCACCACCCCAGGACCTGTCCGTCGGCAACGAACGTATCGACGTCTCCGTTTGTGTCATCCGCCACTAGATTGCTGGCGACGGAGTTAAACGCGATGTGCCGGCCGTCGGCAGATATCGAGGGTAAAAAGCTTTCGTTGTTCGCCTGGCCGCCGGACGGAGCGACGCCGACGCGCGTCGTTGTTCCGCGCTGGAGATCGAATACGAATACGTCCTCAACGCTATTCGTGTCACCCGCGACCAGATTGCTCGCGTCGGAGGAGAACGCAACGTAGCGGCCGTCGGCCGAGATCGAGGCCTCAAAGCTACCGCCATTCGCTTGTCCTCCAACCGAGCCAACGCTGACGCGCGTTGTCGTGCCGAGGTGAAGATCGCGAACGAAAATGTCGGAAACGCCGTTGGTGTCACCCGCGACCAGGTTGCTGGCCTCGGAGGAGAACGCCACGTAGCGTCCGTCGGCGGAGATAGAGGGGAGTTCAAGGAAATTGCTGTCGCCGTTCGCCTCATCGCCCGACGAGTCGACGCTGACACGCGTCGTCGTGCCGAGCTGAAGATCGCGGACATAAACGTCGATAAACCCATTCGTGTCGCCCGCCACGAGGTTGCTGGCACTGGAGGTGAACGCAACGTGGCGACCGTCGGCGGAGATCGAGCCGCTATAACTGTAATTGTTCGCCTGGTTGCCGGCAGAGTCGACGCTGACGCGGATCGTTGTGCCGAGCTGCAGGTCGCGAACGAAAACGTCGGTGGTTCCATTCGTGTCATCCGCGACCAGGTTATTGGCATCGGAGGAAAACGCGACGTAGCGACCGTGGGCAGAGAACGAGGTGAAAGCGCTACCGCCGCTCCCCACGAACCCGTTAGGGTCAGCGCTGACGAGACCGGTCGTACCAGCCTCAAGATCGCGCACAAAAACGTCGACGGCCCGATTTATATCGCTCGGGTCCAGGTTGTCAGCAACCGACGTGAACCCAACGAAGCGCCCGTCGGACGAGATCGAAGGCAGAAGGCTGGATTCGTTCGCCTCACCCTCGGCCGAGGTTTCGCTGGCGCGCGTCGTTGTGCCGAGTACGCGGTCGAACACGAAAATGTCGGGCGACCCGTTGGTGTCACCTCCGACCAGGTTGCTAGCGAACGAGCAGAACGCGACGTAGCGACCGTCGGCCGAGATCGCGGGCGCGAGTCCATAGTAGTCCGGAGTTATTGCAGCGCCGACGGCGAGGACGCCGACACGTTGGATGGCGATGTCGTCGTTTTGTATCGTGCCAGTCGCAGTGCCGTGCCACCCACAGGATTGGAAAGTGTGACTGCGAAGGACTCATCCAGCTCGGCCAGCATATCGCCCGACACTGGGATGGTGAGGTTTATCGAAGTCTCGCCATTCCGGAAAAAGATGGTGCCGCTGGGAAAGAAACTACCGCTGAAGTCGTCCGCTTGCGCACCCGTGACGGAGTAGTTGACCCGGGCACCCCCCTTGCTTGAGGTTCGGGTCACGGTGAAGGTAAACAGCGTTGTGCCTGTGTCGCCCTCAGGATTCACGGCATCCAGTGCGCTAATCGAAAAAGTGGGGGTTGTCGAGCTTGGTGGTCTGGGCATGGCAATTCCTCCGTACCGAAAGGGACATGAGCGCATGATTGGGTATGGCGGAGTGATTCCGTCTCCCCTCACCTATTGCTTGAAGCGGATGAGCGTCGCTCGGCCGTCTGCATAACTTTCGAACGGCCGTTGCAGGCACACCGAGCGATTGCAGCGGCAATCATGCCACCCACCACCCCTGCGCCAAACCGTCCGCTACGAAAATGTCACGGATTCCATTCGTGCCGCCCGCGACCAGGTTGCTGGCTTCGGACATGAACGTGACGTAGCGCCCATCGGCAGAGATCGAGCACTGAAAGCTACTCCCGTTCGCGTCTTCGCCGGCCGAATCGACGCTGACCCGGGTGGTCGTGCCGAGCTGAAGGTCGTGCACGAACACGTCCGCCAATTCATTCGTGTCGCCTGCAACAAGATTGCTGGCGTTGGACGAGAACGCGACGTAGCGCCCGTCGGCTGAGATCGAGGATTCAAAGCTACCGCTGTTCGCCTGGCCGCCGGCCGAGTCGACACTGACGCGCGTTGTCGTGCCGAGCTCGAGATCGAACACGAAAACGTCGAAGACTCCATTCGTATCCCCCCAACCAGGTTGTCACCAAATGAGGAGAACGACACGTACCGCCCATCGGCCGAAATCGACACATCTCGGCTTAGGTTGTTCGCCTGCTCGCCGGTGGAGTCGACACTGACGCGCGTCGTCGTGCCGAGCTGGAGGTCGCGCACGAAGATATCCTGGACTCCGTTCGTGTCGCCAGCGACCAGGTTGCTGGCACTGGACGCGAACGCGACATAGCGCCCATCGGCCGAAATCGAGGGGAACTCAGATATACCGCTATGGCCGTTCGCCTGCCCGCCGGCCGAGTCAACGCTGACGCGGGTTGTCGTGGAGAGCTGGAGATCGAACAGAAAAACGTCTTGGAATCCATTCGTGTCGCCCGCAACAAGGTTGCTGGCTAAGGACTGGAACGCCACGTAGCGCCCGTCGGCCGAGATAGAGGCGTCGCGGCTTAGGTGGTTCCCCCGGACCGCCGGTGGAGTCGATACTGACGCGCGTGATTGTGCCGAGCTGGAGATCGAATACGAAAACGTCGCCGGTTCCATTCGTGTCGCCCGCGACAAGGTTGCTGGCGTCGGACTCGAACGCGACGTAGCGTCCGTCGGCGGAGATCGAGGGTTTAAAGCTTTGCCCGTTCGCCTGGCCGCCGGCCGAGTCGACGCTGACGCGGGTTGTCGTGCCGAGTTCGAGATCGAATATGAAAACGTCGCTGGTCCCATTCGTGTCCCCCGCGACCAGGTTGCTGGCATTGGACTCGAAGGCGACGTAGCGTCCGTTGGCCGAGATCGAAGGGTTTTCGCTATGGCCATTCGCCTGGCCTCCGGCCGTGCCGACGCTGACACGCTGGATCGTTGCGACATCATCATTCTGGATCGTTCCAGTCGCGGTACCGGTGGCGATGGTCCCTCCGGCCGGGTTCGAGAGGGTGACGGTGAAGGTCTCATCCGGCTCGATGAGAGTGTCGCCGGCTACTGGAATAGTGAGGGTTATCGAAGTCTCGCCGTTCCGGAAAAAGATGGTGCCACTCGGGAGGAGGCCGCCGGTGAAGTCCTCGGCCTGCGCACCCGTGACCGCGTAGTTCACCCGTGCCGCCCCCTTGCCTGAGGTTCGGGTGACGGTGAAGGTAAACAGTGTCGTCCCGGTGTCGCCCTCAGGCACCACAGCATCTAATGCGCTAATCGAAAAGGTGGGAGTTGTCGGGGATGGTGGTCTGGGCATTGAACGCTACCTCCGTACCGAAGCTGTCATGAAGCCATGGCGAGGTACGGCGCAGCAATTCCCCTATTGGCATTAAGCCGGAATCGTTGCACCGCCGAGCAATCCGCCTTTTTCCGGACTAAGCAATGTCTGTCGCCGCGGTCCAAGGATGCTATTCTGTCATTCGACGGAGGCAATCATGGCCAAGACACTCGTGCATGTGACCGTGGGCCCGCACAATCCCAAAGCGAAGATTGGCCGAACGCAAAGCCGCCGTCCCCGCTTCGGATCGAATAGAAGTCCGCATCGGCGTCAATCTCGGCGAGGTGATCGTCGAAGGGGACGACCGCTACGGAGAAGGTGTAAATATCGCCACCCGTCTTGAACAGGTCGCCGAACCGGGCTCCGTCTATGTATCGGAGAAGGTCGCGCGAGAAGTCGAGAGATCGAGCGGATCGGTTCGCAGCACGTCAAGAATATCACCGAGCCCGTCACTCTCTATCGGGTAAGAGTCGACGGCCTTCCGAAATCTCGCATTAAGCCGGCTCGCTGGTTGGCGAGGCATCGCTGGACCGGCCTCGCAGCGGCTGCAGCGCTTGCGGTTCTCGTTGCCGCCTTCGACATCCCAGCCTGGTGGCAACAGCAATTTCACCTCATCAGCAATGATCGGCCTTCGCTGGCGGTACTCCCTTTCGCTAACTCGGTGGCGACGCGAAATGCGACCGCATCGCTGATGGGCTGACGGACCTCTCTCACTCGCACAACCTCCTCGTCGTTGCTCGCACCTCAACCGAGGCCTACAAGGGTACGACTCTCGATGTGCAAAAGGTCGGCAGGGAGCTTGGAGCAAAGTATCTCCAGCAGGGCAGCCTTCAGGCGAGCAAAATAGCGAATTACCTCCCGGTTGGTCGACGCCATGGGGGGCAGTCACATCTGGTCGCGGCGGTTGGGTTGCTGGCATCCGCGCTGGTTTTCACGGCGACGAACGCCGGCGCGGGGAATCCGTAGTTCGACGCCGTAGCGGTTGGAGATACGTCCGCCGTCGAGCAGGCTCTCGCCGCGGCTGCCGATGTCGATAGCCGTACACGCGACGAGGCAACTCCCCTCAACAGCGAAACAGGTCTAATTCAAAATCAGTGTCTATCGATTGGCTGCCAAGACCTTGGTAGTCCACTACGACGATATCTTCCGGCAGTAAGCACCACTGACGAGTTTGAGCAACGCAAGCAGCCAAAAAAGCCCGATAGCACACCTAACAGATGCGGTCGACCTCAGACAAAGGTGACAGCGCGACAGGCTAATCCCAGTTCTGCCTGGCCCAACGGATGATCTCGACGAAGCCATCGCCTCCGGCTGCGCACGACCATCGCTCGCTGCCTGAGGCGGTCCCGTCCAGCTGGTAGCCGGAGTGTACGCCGATAGCGCAAGCATTGTTCTCGCCCCACCACGCAAATAGCGGAGAACCCGAGGCTCCGGAGGCCTCATCGGCATCGTTCTCGATCTGCGTGGTGTCGTAGGTCTCGCCATTCAGCTCGATATCGTCCCCATCGTCGTCGTCTCGGACGCGAATGCCATGTTGCACCGACATTGCGAATTTGCTGCGATCGTAGGGGAACCCGGCCATCGTCCAGTAGGCGGAGTCCTCCCAATCGGCATCGTAAACTCGCGCACCGAAGTAGCCGAGGCTATCGCCGACCGGGTCGGCCAACTGGCATACCTGCAAATCGTTGCCGGAGTCCGAGTGCCACCAACGTCGGCGTCTCACCCACGTTGTCATTCCCGGGCCGAAGACCGAAGTGTTCGCCCAGCAGGCCGGGATCACCTTGATCGCAAACGTGCCGCTTGCCAGGGCATCGCTAGCAAACACGTGCCCAGAGGTCATGAGGGTCCGGCGTCCGACAAGGAAGCCGCTTCCCCACCGGCCCGCGTTGACCCATGAGCCGCTGGCATCGAGGGTCCAAGCCTCCAGCTTGCAGACTGCTGTATAGGGGTAAAAGGTCGGGCGAAGGAAGTCCCGCGACTCGCCGTCGAAAATGGTGGAGTGAACCCCACCTCCCTCGGTGAAGACGACGGTCGTTGAGAGCCTGACACGGCCGCCGCGCGCCGACACTCCGTCGGCTTCATGTCCGACGATTGGCAAAAGGCGCGGCAGATAGGCCGGCGGAACGCCGACAGGGCGGAAGCCCTCGATCGAACGACCGCCGTGCGTTGCGCGATGCCGAAGCTGACGCGCTGCCAACCGTTCTTCGAGAGTTCGGGCGATCGTAACGCCCGTGGCATGCTCCTCATCGAGCAGGGGAAGGCCCGGAAACATAGGCGAAGACGAGCGAAGCACATAACCGCCTTCGACTTCCGTCTCCTCGACGGCGATACGGTCACGTGAGAAGAACGCAAAAGCGCTGCCGTTGACATGCCCCCATGGCCTTGTGTCGCGTTCGAGGAACTCTCGATCATCAAGTGCAATGAGTTCAGTCGTAGTAAGTGGGCGTGACTCTTTTCCCTGCATTGCTGCTCTCCCAATTTTTGCAAACTATTGGTCGGCTCGGGGAACGTTGAAGTTGCCAAGACCGTCCCGTGGCAGGCTGGAAATCAACAAACAAGTGTGAGACTCACAGGATCGCGCCGTTCCGCTCAGCGCTCCAACCAGCAGCCAAGCACGTGACCGCTTCACCCTGCCCTAGTCGAGGTTGTATAGTTTACACCTAAGATTCAAAGTTGCACACCCACCCGAATGGGCGACGCCGGTACCGCAAGGTAAGTACTGGCCCTCACGCTGTGCCAGCAGTTCGCCCCGGGGCCTGGAACGCGGGCCGGCGGCAAGCTTTAGCCATCGTCGCGGTTGCTCTTTCTGGCAGACCGATAAAATGTGACGCTCGGCATCGTCGCGGAACGGCTGCGTCTTACGCCACTGCAGGGCCGAAAAACTTGGAAACTGCGAGTGGAACTCCCTCCCGACTTCGCGTGCTTCACCGGTCCTCCCCAAGTTGCGCGTGCGCGGCCGCGAGATTGCGTTTTGAGCCAGGTCCACCCGCCTGTGGATGGCGGAGCGTTTCGACAGCATCCTGCTAACCACCGGCGGCATACTGCGCTCAGCCGAGAAACGACTAGTGGTCGCCCCAGGGGATAGGGGTTAAGGCGAAAACTATTCTCGGCGCATTCGACGGGCTCAGTTGCACGCCCCTCGAACACCCGGAGATCGGCAAGGCGGGCCCATCCCGCGGAGTGATTGGGGTTGAGGCGAACCCCCTGCTCGAACTCGGCCACTCCCGCTTCGAACTCGCCCTCATAAGCCCGCAGGTAGCCTAGCACGATATGCGCGTCGGCGTTTTCTGGATCGATCTCGACCGCTTCGCGGCCGCAGCGCGTGCGGCGGCGCGATGTTCGTCTATGGGCTCCCCGTAATAAAGCGAATCAGAGTGATGGCTCATCGCAAGCCAGGCGTGCGCCCCGGCAAAGCCCGGATCGATTTCGATGGCCCGGGCCAGGAGTGGGCGGGCTGCCCTCGTTTCCCGTAGCGATTGCGTTGCGAGCGCTCGCCCCCGAACAAAAAGGTCGAATGCCTCGAGATTGGTGACCCTTCGGAAGGGGCTTTGCCGACGGTAGGGCATGCGCAAGGGCGTTGATCACCTTGCCGACCACTGCGTCCTGCAGGGCGAAGATATCCGCGAGGTCGCGGTCAAGGCGTTCGGCCCAAAGACAGCTGGCATTGGAGGCGTCGATGAGCTGAGCGTTGATCCGCACCCGTGTGGCCGCCCGCCGCACGCTTCCCTCGATGAGATAGCGAACCCCCAGTTCCCTGGCGATCATGCGCAAATCCATCGACCGACCCCTGTACGCGAAACTCGAATGACGGGCTATCACCAGCAGGCCATCGACCTTGGAAAGATCGGTGATAAGGTCTTCCGCAAGGCCTTCAGCGAAATACGCCTGTTCCGCATCGTTGCTCAGGGTGTGGCGAAAGGGAGCACCGCGATCGAAGCGACCTGCGGCAGTGACGGCTCGGCATCTGGGCCGCCATGCGCCGCCCGTACACTCGAAGCGGGGACCGTAGTTTCCCAGATCACACGAAACACCCGGGGTCCGGCAGAAACCAGGGTTGGTTCGTCGTCGTCCGGCATTCTGGGAGGGTACGCCCCGCCAGTTCTGCCTTCAAGCAAAGAAGAAGCTCCCCGAAATGACGTCGGGCCGTCCACGCCAGTATGGGAATCGGCAACCTGGCGGAACATTGATAGATTCAGGATCAGCACTTTCCCTCCTGGTTCGGGAGTTACCTGTGGCCGTACTGTTCGATTTCCAAGCTCTCATGGACCGTATGACCGCCGCTTACCGCGCTGGCGACGCATCTGCGTGTGCCGCCATGTTCACGTCGGATGCTCAGCTTTACTCGCCATATGCTCCTCCAGCGCTTGGCCGGCAAGCAATCGAGGCACTTCACCGGGAATGGACCCGTGACGGTGTGCCGGACAAGGAGCTGAAAGTTCTCCAGGCCGGAAGGTCAAATCAAACCGCTTGGACCCTGAGCAGCTACTCGGAGGACGGGGGAAAGACCCGAGGGACAAGCCTGTGCGTCTGGCAACGGGAAGCTGACGGGAACTGGCGAATTCACCTGTGCAGTCTGAATAGCGAAGTAGTCTCGCCATGAGCCCTTGGGATGCGCCGCCGTCTACACAACAAACCGGGTCCATGCTATTTTTTTCCCAACCTCGAGGCACAGCCATGCGTGGGTTGCTGGCATCCGTCGGGCTGATTTTCACGGCGACGATCGCCGCCGCGGGGAATCCCTTGTTGGATGCCGTGGCGACTGGAGATACGGCCGCCGTCGAGCGGGCTCTCGCCGCGGGTGCCGATGTCGACACCCGGACACGCGACGGGGCAACTCCTCTCATCAACGCCGCTCTCGCAGACAGGCCTGTGATAGCCGAATTGCTGATCGCCAAGGGGGCCGGCGTCATGGCACGAAATTCCGGCGGCTTTACACCACTTCACGCCGCCGCCTATTCCGGCAGCCTGCCGATCGCCAAATTGCTGCTCGACCATGGCGCGACGCTCGACGACGTGGCCAACAAGGCAGGCGCGACGCCGCTGATGGTTGCCGGGGAGGAAAACCACCTCGCGCTCGCCGAGTTCCTGCTCGCCAAGGGTGCCGATGTCGGGCACGCCGAGGTCCACGGTTATATGCCGATTACGCGGGCGTTCTTGAAAGGCAACACGGAGATCGTCCGGCTGTTCAAACGGCATGGCGCGACCTGCCCTCCGTCCAGTCTCCTGGGCGATAAAGATCACGCGAAGTGCATGAAAATCCACGATTGAGCGGGAGGCTAGTGCAGTGACCAGAAGCGCTTCCACACGACGGATTCGTGGTTCCGCGGCGATATTCATTGTGGCGGCGGCTGTCGGCATACCTTTGACAGTCGCCGCCGACGAAGTGAATACGGGCTACTTCGGCGGCGTGGCGATCATGGGGTACGATCCCGTCGCCTATTTCACCGAGGGCAAGGCCATGAAAGGCTCGGAGAAATTCTCCTACGAATGGCTGGGAACGCCATGGCATTTCGCGAACGCCAAACACCGCGAAATGTTCATCGGCGACCCGCTGAAGTATGCGCCTCAGTACGGCGGCTATTGCGCTGGCGAGGTGACGAACGGGTCAGCCACGGTCAACATCGATCCGGAAGCGTTCAAGATCATCGACGGCAGGCTCTACCTGATCTACGACAAAGGATCGGCCGACTGGTTCGCGGCCAATGCGGCGGAAACTGTCCCCCAAGCCGATGGCAAGTGGCCGAAAGTCGCGGCCGACCTCCAATCCGATCGGTATCACTGAAACGGCCGGCTCTAAATTCTATTTGACGGGCGAGAAATAGAAGACCTTGCTCGAGTTCACGTAAGCATAGCTGGTTTCATCGGCCGACCCTGCGCGTCTGTATACCGGTCCGCAATCGGCGCGACCGAAGAAGATGTCGCGACCCTGCTCGCAGAGCGTGTCTCCCCTGACGACAACCGTTTCGACCGTCATCTGCGTGGCAGACCGGAATACCGCCTTGCCGTCGCGACCGATCTGCATGAGCGCCGGGCTTCCGGAGGGTTCGGTCATGCCCTTGAGCAGCTTGCCCATGACGGCGCTGGCGATCTCGTCTCCGTCCAGGCGGTCGCGCTCGTCGCCCCGGAAACCAAACGGCCATTCCGGCATGCCGGCGTCGCGCAAGGCGTCAAGGATGGAACGCAGGTCCTGCTCGTTTCGAAAATGAGCAAAGCTGAGACGCCAGCCCGCCAGGGATTCGCGTCCTTCGAGGAGGCGAACGCCTTCGGCGACAGCCGCGCGGGCGTCGTCAATGCGACCGGCACGAACATAGGCCATGGCGAGAGGCGTGACGAACAGGCCGTTTCCCGGCGAACCATCGCGCGCGCGCTCGAAACTCTCGGTGGCCCTCGCGTAGTCGCGCTGTAGATAGGAGATCAGGCCAGCGGTGAACTGGTCGATGGCCGATAGGTTCGGTTCGTAATCAAGCGCCGTCTCGACGGCCGCGGCGGCTTCGGCATGGTTCCCGGAAAACAGTTGAACATATGCGACAGCCATATGCGCCTCGTCGTCGGCAGGTCCTAGCGACGCCGCCTGCCGCGCCGAGGCGATCGCCTCCTCGTAGCGGCGGTCCACCACCTGAATGACGGCCAGCACCGAGTACGGCGATGACAGATCGGGATCGAGTGTCAGTGCGCGGCTCGCCTTGTCGTAGGCTCTTTTGCGCGCCAGCGCGCTCGGAAGAACGTCGTCGAAGGTGCTTCGCCAGACGTAGGCGGTGGCGCGCGCGTCGGCCGCGAACGCCTCTGCGAACCGTGGGTCGAGTGCCTCCGCCTTTTCGAAGAGCGCCAAGGCCTCCAACAGCTGCGAGGGGCGTCCGGTCCGCGCCGCCTGTTCGGCCCTTAGATAGTAGTCGTATGCCTCGAGGTTCGCTGTCGGCGGTCGGGAGAGGCGCTCGGTCTCGGATTGCGTCAGCTCCACGCCCAGCGCTTCGGCGATCTGCCGGCTCATCTCGTCCTGGATGGCAAATACATCCGCGGCGCGGCGGTCAAATCGGTTAGCCCACAGATGGTCGCCATTTGCCGCATCGATCAATTGCGCATTGACGCGGACTTGATCGCCGGTCCGTTGGACGCTGCCCTCCACGGCATAGCGCGCTCCGAGGTCGCGGGCGACATCGGCCAAGACGACGGGCTTGCGCTTGTAGGCAAACACAGAACTCTTGGCAATGACACGGAGATCGGAGACCCGGACGAGATCGTTGATAAGGTTGTCCGTAACGCCGTCGGTGAAATAGTCCTGGGCTGGATCGCCACTCAGATTAGCGAACGGTAACACCGCGATCGATGGACGGTTTGGTGCGAGCGGCCGTTGCCACGCGAGGAAGATCGCGGTAATCGCGGCCAGCATAACAGCCAGCGCAGCCAAGATCATGCCTCTCCGGCGTGGTCTGCGGCGGGCGGCGGCGACCTTGCCCGCCTGGGAGGGGTCGAGCAGAACGCGATATGCGCGAACCGGATCGGCGATGTTCTTTAGCTTTTGCTCGCCGAGAGCCGAGAAGCCGACGTCGATCTTATGGACTACTTGGTCGAATGCCGTGCCGGATATGCAAATGCCGCCGGGCTCTGCCATTCCCTCCAGTCGCGCGGCTATGTTGACACCGTCGCCGTAGATGTCGTCGCCTTCGACGATGACGTCGCCGAGGTTGATGCCGATACGGAACTGAATTCGCTTTGTGTCGGAGAGGCCGTCATCGCGGCTGGCCATTTTTCGCTGGATCGCCGCGGCACACTGGACGGCGTCCACAACGCTCGCGAACTCGACCAGCGCGCCATCGCCCATAAGCTTGATGATGCGACCGTGGAACCTGTCGATGGCCGGGTCGACCAATTCCCGGCGGCAGGCCTTCAACCGCTCCAGGGTGCCGACCTCATCCTCTCCCATGAGGCGGCCATAGCCGACCACATCGGCAGAAAGGATTGCGGTGAGCCGCCTCTCCATTTCTCTGCCCACCCTTCCGATGGCGAGCCTTATCCTAGCACTTCAAGGGCCGCTCAGGCACCGGAACCGATGGCGAATGACCGCGTGCCAGGTCGGAGTCCCAACTGCCGCCGCGGAAGACCTCGAGAGGACCAATTATGAAAGTCGCGATCCCTGCGCTCGCGCCGTATTGGCGTGCTTTTTTACTCATTGCGCGCTTTCGGGCCGATGACGGCAGCCGGTGTCCGCAGAAGGCAAATTTCGTCGTCGAGCGGGTGGTTGGGAAAAAGGTGAAGAAACTGCCCCCGGGAACGTTGGCGGCTGGAAATTTCCCGACACTCACGCAGGCCCAAGGCGCTGCAGGCCCGACCTCGCTCGTAGCGGGGACGGAAGGCCAAGGTGTGGCTGTTCACGCTTGGTCCGAAGGATGGCTCTACGCCGGCAGAAACAAGATAGTCGAGATCGGCCCCCCTGAGTGGACTGATGTGGATCGCCTATTTTGCTGATCCTAGAAGGGGGTTGTGTTAATTTAGCAACCCGCCAAATAGCGGGCCGATTGGGGGAAGCCATGGATCGTAAGCTTGCCGCTATTCTCGCCGCTGATGTTGTTGGCTACTCCACACTCATGGAGCAGGACGAACAGGGCACTTTCGAGCGCCTGCGAGCCGGGCGCAAGGAATTGTTCGAACCCGAAAGGTGCCGATGTCAATAGCCGGACACGCGACGAGGCAACTCTCGTCATCAACGCTGCTCTCTCAAACAATCACGTGATAGCCGAATTGCTGATCGGCAAATACACTGCTGGACGTCTTACATGGCATTATGCCACCCACCATCCCTGTGTCAGCCCATCCGCAACGAAAGTGTCGGTCTGTCCATTCGTGTCACCCGCCACCAAATTGCTGGCATCGGAGATGAATGCGATGTAGCGGCCATCAGCCGAGATCGCGGGAAAAGAGCTTCTGTCGTTCGCCTGGCCACCGGCCGAGTCGACGTTGACGCGCGTGGTCGTGGCGAGTTGGCGATCGTACACGGAAAATGTCTCCGAAGCCATTTGTGTCGCCGGCGACAAGGTTGCTAGCGCTCGAGACGAATGCGACGTAGCGCCCGTCGGCGGAGATCGAGGCCTGAAAGCTACCGCCGTTCGAATCGCTGCCGGCCGCGTGGATGCTGACTCGGGTCGTCGTGCCGAGCTCGAGATCGCGCACGAAAACATCCGAGCTGCCATTCGTGTCGCCCGCGACAAGGTTCGTGGCATCGGATGAGAAGACGACATCGCCCATCACCCGAAATCTCGGGGAAGTCGAAGAAGCCGCTCCCGCCGTTCGCTTCGCCCCCGGCCGAGTCGACGCTGATGCGGGTGGTGGTGCCGAGCTGGAGGTCGCGCACGAAAACGTCATCCTGTCCATTTGTGTCGCTTGCGACAAGGTTGTCCGCCGATGAGACGAACGCGACGTAGCGCCCGTCGGCCGAGATCGAGGAGCCACTGCTTCTGTGGTTTGCCTCGCTGCCGGCCGAGTCGACGCTGACCCGCGTCGTCGTGCCGAGCTGGAGATCGCGCACGAAAACGTCCGAGACTCCATTCGTGTCGCCCGCCACCAGGTTGCTGCCAGACTCGAACGCGACGTAGCGCCCGTTGGCGGAGATCGAGGGAAAAACGCTGCCGTTGAACCCCACGTTCCCAGACGAGTCGGTGCTAACGAGCGTGGTCGTGCCGAGCTGGAGATCACGCATGTAAATGTCCAGGGCCTGATTTCCGTCTCTCGGGTCGAGGTTGCCAGCAGAAGAGAACGCAACGTAACGCCCGTCGGCGGAGATCGCGGGCATAATGCTAAAGTTATTCGCTTGGCCACCAGCCGAATCCACACTGGCGCGCGTCGTCGTGCCGAGCTGGCAATCGAACACGAAGACGTCTGGCCATCCATTGGTGTCGCCCGCAACCAGGGGAGCAAAGGAAGAGAACGCGATGTAGCGCCCGTCGCCCGAAATTGCGGGAGCAAAGGAACGGTCTTCGATCAACGGCCCCGAACCGGGGACGCCGACGACGCCGACACGTTGGATTGCAAAATCATGAATTGTGCTTGTCGCGGTACCGGTGGCGATAGTTCCTCCTACCGGGTTCGAGAGGGCGACTGTGAAGGTCTCATCCGGCTCTGCCAGCATGTCGCCGGCTACCGGGATGCTGATGGTTATCGAAGTCTCACCGTTCCGGAAAAAGATGGTGCCGCTCGGGAAAGCGCCCCCGATGAAGTCATCCGCTTGCGCACCCGTGACAGCGTAGTTCACCCGTGCTGCCCCGCTGCCCGACGTTCGAGTGACGGTGAAGGTATACATCGTCGTACCCGTGTCGCCCTCAGGCAGCACAGCATCCAGTGCGCTAATTGAAAAGCTCGGGGGTGGCGGCTTGGGCGGTTTGGGCGGCTTGGGCATTGACATTCCCTCCGTACCGAAAGGCTGCCATGAAGCCATGCCTCGGTATGGCGCACAATTCCCCATTGGCATTAAGCCGGACTCATTGCACCGCCGAACAATCCCCTTTTTGCCTGGCTGCTCGGACTGTGTTGCCGCGGCCTAAGGTGCTAATCTGTCACTCCACGGAGGCGATCATGGCCAAGATACTCGTTCATGTGACCGTAGGCCCGAACGATCCGAATAGGGCTGCTCTTGCATTCTTTGTCGCGAGAGCCGTCATCGAAGAGGGCCATCAACTCGTGCTGTTTGTCGCCGGAGATGGCGTGCATCTCCTCACTTCAGCCAGTGCAGCAAGCGTGGAAGGGCTCGGCACCGGAAAGCTTTCCGACCACTTCGAGGCAATCAATGCCTCGGCGACAGCCGAGATTTACTTCTCGGGAATGTCTGCGAAGGCCCGCAACATTGCGCCCGATGAGATCGTTTTGCGGAGTGCTACTCCGGGGATGCCCAACAAGTTGGTGCAACTCATTGCCGAAAGCGACAAGGTCATTAGCTATTAGGCGACGCTTGGCCTCGTCTGCGGCATGGCCGCTGGGCAGCTCAACACGGGCGGCGGCTCGCGCTTCAGTGCCCTTTGGCGTCATCACCTGCCGGCGTCGTATCTTAACCGAGATGGTTGGGCGCTACCCCGATTTTGACCCCCGACGCATTGCAGAGCAGTGAAACACGCGAAGTGGGTCCTAAGTGGGCACATTGACCGCTGGAAATACATTTGCCAGGCTCCACACTCAAAGCTGGAGCACTCTCATCATGAAGCTGAAATCAATTCGCATGGCCGTGGTGTTCTTGGCCATGCCCTTGTCTGCCCTGATCGCGGCCGAAAGCAGGCATCCGCATATGGTGATGGGCGGGTCGACCAATCCGCCCATCGGCTACTTCGAATTCTGCAAGAAGAACCCTGCCGAGTGCGAGCCGCGGGGAACGGTGGCGAAACCCATACGCCTTTCTCACATGCAGTGGAGCGAAGTCCGGCTGATCAATGCCGAGATCAATCAAGCCTTACCGCACACCACCGACCAGGAACTCTACGGGCGCGAGGAAGTCTGGGCCTTTCCCGACAAAGCGGGAGACACAGAAGACTTCGCCCTCCTCAAGCAACGCCGATTGAGCGAGTACGGCATCCCCCTCGCCTCACTGCTTCTGACGGTCGCTCTCAAGCCCAACGGCGACGGTCACGCGCTTCTGACCCTCGTCACCAGCGAGGGCGACTTCATTCTCGACGACGAAACGGACGACATCGTTCCGTGGCACGAAGCCCCTTACCGCTTCCTGAAGCGTCAGGACCCGTTACGTATTCCTTGGGTAAAAATTATAGACGCCGACTGACACATATATCGGAGCCACTTCTGGTGATCTACAGGCGTCTAAAACTCACAGGCCCTTGCCCTCCAGTGGATCGTGGCTACCGAAACGTGGCCGATATCTGCAATATAGATTTGGTTCGTGACAATGGCTGGTGCCCAGTAGCTTTTGGATAAACGCCATGGTCGAAATGCGAGCGCAAGCCGCGATTACCCATTGCGGCGAGCAGCACTTTCGGTTGATTAGCAGCGTTTAGCTATTCTCAACAGAACACAAAATAATGGCCCGAGAGACTCCCTTTACCGTCGTCATTAGGCGGATGATCGATGCCTGGATACAGACAACGCCGGAGCATCCAGCCGCCCCTGAAGACGTCTTTCGTGACGTGCTTGACCTCCTGTCGATCAAAATGCGGCTGACGCTCATTAGCATCGAAGGCGACGATCCGTGGCGGTGGCGCATGCAGACGATCCGTCACTCCGGGTTTGCTTCCAGGGTCCTCAACATCAACAAGATTTTTTCCGACTGCAGGCTCGGCGAGTTCAGAGATCGGCAATACATGCAAGAAGCCGTTATTCCCAGGCTGCAAGATGTCTTGGAACGCCAACAGCCTGTGACCGAGCTAGTGAAAACTAGGCTAATGGGCGTCAACCTGGGATACGATCGCATTCTCCTGCCTCAGAAAAACGCGGAAAAGCCCGAGTGGGTAATCTCCTCGTCGTACGCTCAATTCCTTTTAAGTCCCCCGGAACGCCGCGAGAAAATGGATGTGGCTGACGAGGCGATCATCCAGCTCATGATCGAAGGAGCAACCGCGAAGGAGGTCGCTACTACACTCGGCGTTTCGCACCGGACGGTAGAGCACCGTATCGAAAAGATGAAAAACCGTTACGGTGCGCGAAACGCGGTTCACTTGGTTTCCATGTTAATTGCCACGCACCTAGATCGGTCTTCTCCGGATAGCGGCCCCGCTATGGCGAAAACCGACGACTAGCGAAACAACTGCATTACGATCTGAGGCTCGGAATTGGCGATCTGAAGTGCCTGGAGCGCCAGCTGTTCCTGCGTCTGGAGCGCCTTCAATCGGGTTGATTCCTCGTTCATGTCAGCGTCGACGAGCCGAGCGACGCCCTCTTCGGTAGCGTCCATGAGCTTGGCGGCGAAGTCGGACTGCATGTCAATCCGCTTCTGAAGCGCTCCGAGGGTGGCCGCTCCGTCAACGATCCTGCCGGTCACTGCTTCGATGTATGTGATGTAGGAGCCGACCTTCTGCGGATTTTGCGCAATGTCGATATTGAGGAAGTCAATTGTTGGAAGTGGCTCAATGCTAACGTTGATACCCGTGAACCCGATTCTCGTATCCGACCCCGACCGCCGATCTGAGGTCTCGGCTAACTTCAGCGTGACGGAACTGGCAGATGTCGTCTCGATGATGACGTCCGGCCAGTCAGCTCCCATTAGCGACTGAAGCACCATGACCATTTCATCGGCAGTCTCAATCTTGCCAGTGTCCTTGCCCAACAGTTCGTTGACGTTCGTCCGGTCAAAGGAATAGGTCTTCGTCGAGCTGTCGTTGACATAGAAGCCGAAACTGACCTCGACTCCGTCTGGATCGTCGCCGTCTTTATAGACCTGGAACTCATCGAAGGTGAGGGTCATTTTCGAGCCGCGGCTTCCAAACTTTGAGACATCTCCGAGCCCGCCCGATCCGACTGTGCTGCTGAAATTACTGACTTCTATATAGGACCCGTCCAGACCAAGACTGCGATTTTGGCTAGTGGAAATAGACATTGCCTCTGGATCATGAACCCATGTACCAGACGCAGTCAGCTTCGAGTAATTGGCGGATACGAACGCCCCTGAGTTTGCTTGGTTCAATGCATAATTCAGGACCGCCGCATATTGCGTATTGGTCGAAATAACGCCGTTCCAGCTGGCATCGACCGCGTCTATCGTCGTCCGATCGATCACTATCGAGGTCGTGTGGCCCGGGTTGTATGGGGGATCGATACCGTCATCTGGATTGTCCGCATCCACCGTCACGTCGAACGCGATCTGATCCCCTGCATCATCGAACGTAAGTGGTCCTGAAAAGGTGAACGAAGAACTCGCTCTCACGCCGGTTCCGAAGCGGGGTTCCCACGTCTCGACCCACTCTTCGCCGTCCCACTCCAGCACATTGTAGCGCATCCCGCCAATCGATTTGAGGTCTCGCGCGTCCGGCTGCAGCAGCCCTCCCCCAGTGCTGTTGAACAGCGCGACATCCGAGAGATGGATGTCCATCGTTTTGACGGCGACGCCCGCCGTGCCCCTTGCGAATGATGAAGCGACCGAAGCTTTATTGATATCGTTGTCGTATATATCGTCGATGTCGGTGTTGAGCCAGTTGACCCCGCTGAAGCTCGCGGACGTCGCTATGCTCTGGACCTGTTCCTTGAACTGATCAAGTTCGACCTGAATCTTCGCCTTGTCGACGCCGCCCTCCTTGGAGGCGACCAGCTTCGCTTTGAACTCCATCAGAACATCGATGATGGAATTCAGTCCGGCATACGCCACCTCCACCTTCGCCGATCCCAGGCCAAGAGCATCTGATACCGCCGAGATCGCCAAGTTGTCAGAACGCATCGTTGTCGAGATCGACCAATAGGCCGCGTTGTCGGCTGCGACGGCGATGCGGCGTCCGGAACTCACGCGACTCTGCGTGTCCGCGAGATTGGAGTTGATCGCGCGCAACGTCTGGAGGGCCGCCAGCGCGGAGACGTTTGTGAGTATGCTCGTCATGAAAAACGCCGAAGAAAGGATTCTCAAACAGTTCGGTGTCGTCATGACGCCAGCGCGGGTCTCATGCCCCGAGCGGACTATGGTTCACGAAGCGTTAACGGAGAAGGCAAGGCTGGAGGGTGAAAATACCCTGGAGCCATTTGCCGCCTTACAGAGCCCCTGTCACCACTGGAGTTCAAGAATGTATTCGGGCGATGAAGCCGTACGATGCCACCAAGCATTATTTCGAGGTGACGTTCGCCAATCGACCAGATGTTCAGAGTGGACCCAAACGGTATTTCCGGCACTTGCAGCCTGCGTTGAACAACGCAGCTTTTCTGGCTGGTGAACGCAAACACGTATGCATCTTTGAGCGCGAAGAGCACGGTGGCACAGGAGATAAGTGGAAGGCCTTTTGGTGGTCTAGGGGGCTGCAGAAGAGTATGACGTCGAGCCGAGAGGCAGAGGGTGGGGGTTATATCCGTATGGCGAAGGCGACGATGACGACAACACCGCTTTATCCGTATGTGCCGCTCGATCCTGACTACCGCAAGAAGGCGGTCGCGTAAATGAGACGCCTTGCGCAGATTTCGATGGATTCGCAGACGCCCATTTCGACCAGTCAGTTGATCTCTAAGATTTCGCGATCACTTCGAGGGCCTCCCCTCCAATGCCCGTCAGCAAGCTCCTCCGCGAAGACGAAAGTTGGAAGGGGCCACCAACTGATCGCGGGCTAAATTCCATCTCCGCAGCAGACTGATTGCCGTAGTCAACGGTCCTCATAGTGGGCTGGATAGCACGCTTGGCGTGCAGCGCGCAGGCGGTCGCCGACAGCACTAACGAATGCCGACGGCAGAAAAGTTTACGCTTGATCTTCCCGATCTCAAGAGCGTTACCTCGTTTATTGCCACACAACGTACAGACGAGCTGCGCCATCAACGAGATGAGGATGACGTTTTTCCCGAAGCGGCGACCAGCGTCCGGGCGATCTATGCATCCCTGGTGACCGCACTTCGAACACTTTCCCGAGAGCAGATACCATTTCTCGAGCTCCGAGAGCCTGAGGCGGTGTTCTGGTGTCCGGCATGAGCTTCGGTCGGCCGCACCCGCCGCCAGAGCGGCAGACAAAGAGAGGGACCTGAGGGTCCGGCACTTCCTCGCATGACATTCGGGCATCCCGTTGAGATGCACGAGCACCTTTCCAGGACGCTGTCTCATCGCGGCTCTATAAGCAGGCCACCGAGACTTGGAAATCTGTGGCCCTCGAGATTGTCTCGAGTAGCGCTCACCTGCCTCTGGTGCATCGCTCCAGACTTCGATCCGGTAGGTTCAACGCATAACCGCCGTGCGTGGCCACGGAAACCAAGCTGCCGTTCCTGACCAGCTCGATACCCCTGCGGTGGTTCATCGCACCCTCTCGTAGCGCGGTCTCCAGCCCCGACCGATGCCCTTACTCATCAAACACGATGCGGTGTAGACCTGGTCCCGGAGGAAATCGGCGTCGGCCAACAACTCGCAGACCGCAGCGCGGGCGTCGCCTCCATGAGCGATAAGGACCGTTTCAACGACCCCCATTTGGGAGTTGTACCCAGTTGGGCGCGTTCATAGGCTCAACTCAGCTTGGTCAACTTATGGACAATTGAAGTGGCAAAAATCATTCGAATATCGCCTATCGTCATTGGCTTGGTCGCTGTTCTTCATGTGGCCGAAGCGAGTGCTGATCAAATATGCGGCCCGGGAAAACATCTAGCCAGCAATGCGTTTGCGTGCCTTCCTGGCGACAACGTGTCCCGCTCCGTTGGTTCCCGCAACAGCGGCAATCAGATCGCAGCTGGGCTTGCCGTCGGTGCAGCGGTTTTGTCGATTGTTCAGTCGTTGGCCAGCCAAACGCAATTTACCGACAATCTTGGTCCGGTCGAACAAGATCAACGGATGCATGGCACCAATAGCCGGAGATTCAATCGTCAAGCAATCACCCTCCAACAAGCAGGCAAATTCAACGAGGCACGAATTGCCTTTAAACGGGCGGCAGACGAAGCAGTTCGGGCAGGCAATCTCCGCGAAGCCAAAATCAACGAGAAAAACGCCGACATTGCCGACGCCCTACACTGGCTCCGCAATGGCTACCAAGCCGAGAAAGCTGGCAAGACCACAAAAGCGAACATCGCCTACCGCATGGGTATCGATGCCGCTACGAGGGCAGGTGACACGAGAACGGCAAGCCAGCTGAAGAAGGCTAATGATGCCCTGATCAAGAAAAGTGGAAGCGACCGCCTAATCAAGTCGACTAAGGAGAACTGCTCCCTTATCAATGGAAAATATAGCTGCTTCTCGGGGTAATTTGGATGCGGTTTTTTCTAATTCTGGCTTTCGCCATCACCATGTACACGTTCGTTGAAGCAGCTGAACAGCTCCCTTTTCGATCTATGAGTCTGGATTATAACCTTCAGATCGATGATTATTCTTGGGATTCTCTAAAAAACAAATACACATTGTTTAGACATAAGTTCAATAACGCTTTTGTTATTTCTCTCCAAAGTGTGGAGGGCGAGGAGCTTTTGGTTGTCGTGTCCGGGGGAGGTTTTATTTCTGGTTGCGACGTCGATGGTCGCTTCTCGATGTTCTCTCCAATGTTTAGATTGGGAGGCCGACATTCGGATGTAATCAAATGTTCGAACCCAGCGAAGCCGGGAGAAAAAGGAACGATCAAGTATTCGTCGTCGAGCAGTTTCAACGGTAACGTTTTGACTTTGCGTAGCCAAATGTCGGAGGTCCGCCGCTACCCGGGGATGGAAGGGACTGTTCTCGGGCAAGATGCTTTGGACAAGATTGAAATTCAAGTGAAGTTCGAGAATGGAAGGTGCAAAGTCCTCAAGGCATTTTACGCCGGCGAAAGAAAGAACTTTGGCTTGAAGGGATACGCCAAGGCTTCCAGCAAATCGTCAAAGCCAAACTGCAAAATTCATATGTGAAGGAAGCGCCGGCTTGGCTGCAAAATCACAAAATAAGAGCCCGCGTCGCAATGCATAGGCCTCTTTAGGGGGCGGAATTGTACCGAAAATTGGATCGGGTTTCTCTGTTTGTCGGCTGGATTGACTGTATTGACTGTATTGACCGTGTGCTGCCATGTTCTTCGTCGGGCCGGCGCTTGCTGCCTCCGACTGCCCAGTCAACCTTGCCGGCAAGGCATTTTTGGCGGGGGCGCGGTAAATCACGATCGAAACGGCCAGGTCAAAACTGAAGATGATCCTTCAGGAGACCGGGGCAGTTGATGCTGCTCCTGTCAAAAGTTCAGTGACTGAACGGCTACCGCGTTCTGGGCGAGTGCCGCTTTGAGGGCCCGACCGTGCTCGCCACGGTCGGCCAAGCGCAACGGCAATATCAGCTGCCACGGCAAAACCTTATGCAAACATCGAGTCAATTCCGACCTGGATATGGGTAAGTATGCGTCAGTTTCCCGAGATTGCTGAGCTCCAGCAAGGCTGTTCCCAACCGCAATAGTACACGCTATGTCTTCCTGTGGGGACGATTTGAGGAAGAACATTCCACTCATATTTGGGGGCGGCACTTGGCCGCATCGAGGATGGGGCAGCAGCCTATCTACATTTACGACGAAAACCGCATAGCTACTATAAGCGCGCACGTTGGTGCGGCGATCGACAGGGCTTCGTTTGGGAGCGGGTCATGGGACGAGATTCCGGTTGCTTTCAGTCAGGCGTTCCCAGGGTCTTTCGCAGGCCTATGGAATATGAATTTCGGCGAGAGCAGGCTCAATTTTCAGTCGTGGGGTAATACCGATCCAGCATTTATCGCGTCTTACGCCGACCATTTCGCCTACATCAATCCTTGGACACCTTATTGGTCGGCAGCAAAGAGCGGACTCGTCGCTCTTTCCGAAGAGGTGTGTCCCGCGCGTCTGTTCTCGAACACTGAATTCTATAACGATTGGCTCCGTCCGCAGAAGGATGCGGATGCAGCCGCTGGATTAAAACTTATCGGCGGCGACGGCGAGACCATCCAATTCGTCATACATTTTCCAATGCAGAATTCCGAAGCCTATGGGCAGGCCACGGCCGAAGTCCTTAGGCGAATCCGCAGCAGCCTGGGTCGATCAATCAGTCTATCCCGCCTCATGCGCGCCGGGACCGAGGGAGCGGTGGCTGCCGCGGCGCTAGTGGAACGCGGCCGATGCGCGGCCTTCGTGATTGAAGGCAATCGGTTAATCCGAGAGGCAAACCAGCTGGCGGTGCAATTGTTCTCGTCAGGGAGATCGGTCATAGTTCGCAACAACCGCTGTTTCCTGGCTGATAGCGACGCGGATGCTCGCTTCGGTTCGGTGCTGGAGCGGCTCTCGAAGGGATTTCCAACAGGCGGGGCAAGCTTTTCCTTCCGCACTGCGAAGGGGGCAATGCGAGTCACGATGGCTGCTCTTCCCGCCGCCTCGTCGTCCAGTAGCTTGGCTGCACTGCTTCCGCCTCGTCAACTCGTTTTGGTAATTGTTACCGATCTCGCCCCGTCGGCCGCCGACACGCCTGATCTCTCGACACTGAGAGCTGCATTCGGACTGACACCTGCGGAGATTTCGTTCTGCCAACGCCTGCTTCTCGGCGAGTCGGTTTCGGATGCGGCAGAGCTACTCGGCATTTCGGTCGAGACGGCGAGAACGAGATTGAAGTCCATCTTTCACAAGACGGGGACTTCGAGGCAGGGGCAGCTGATGCTGTTTCTTTCGAAATTGCGGTAGGCTCTGCCTCCCCCATATGGGAGTGGTCACCCCTCGCACGCTTTCATACGCTCCAAGCGATCTCGCGTTGCAGGGCTTCGCGGGCGAGTATTTTTCGATCAGTTCGGGAGTGGGATTTTGAAAAGGACTCTTTTGGCTTTGGCACTGTTCAGCATTCCGGCAATTGCAGTCGCCGGCGATCCGTATGGGCAATGGTCGATCAAGGTCCAGTGCAGCTATGGCAGCGGAAGCTACCTGTTTAACATCGACGAGAACGGTCAATTCCAAGGGAGCATAAACGGCAGGATCACCTCGGGCAGGATATCTGGTGTGAGCGTCCAGTTCACCACTTCGAATTTCCTTAACTCCGTCAACTTCACGGGGTCTATCTCGCCCGACGGCAATTCCATGACAGGGCAGTATACCCAGGCCACGTGGAGTCAACCCTGCACATGGAACGCTGCAAAGGTCGCGGGCTACCGCCAGGAGCCAAGGACCTCCGAGAATCAATATCGGAAAGACGCTGCCGAGGCGATCCAGATCGCGAAGGAGATGGCGAAGAGGTGTACTTACGCTGACCAAATGGCTGCCGCCGATCAACTACAGAGGGCGGCCTCGGCATACCGGAGCATAGGCGACCAAAGAAGATTGACGCAGGTGAACGCCGCGATCACGAAAATAACCAAAGACGGCGGTACTGCAGATCAATGTGCCCAACGGCAGAAAGGCACTTCGTCCCGGAACAAGGTTGCCGCATCGCCCCCGAAATCGAACAAGAAGCCCACGTCATCCCAATGCAACAAGGCGAACGACTGGGCCCTCCAGCTAATCAAGTCGCACCCCGATCAGAGCAAATTCGCCAGGGACAGCGTTGAGCAGCTTGGTTGCAAGCCTGCGTTTTCTGCCATGCCGACTTCGTGCAAGTTGAAAGACCAGCTCAGGTGGCAACGTCAGAGATTGACCGAGGCCCAGATCGCGCGGGAAAAACGACGGTTGAATTGTTCAGGTTGAATGATTTCAGATGTGAGCGTTTGAATGCTACGCTATCGCGCTGCTAGAAGTGGCTGCTTTCCTAGAAAGTGAAGGGTACAGCCCTGCGCGCGGACGAGGTATTTGTCGATGGCTCAAGTAGAGGAGCGAAGCGTGACTCGGGCTATTTGTATAAAATGCGGGAATGAGAAGCATGGATGCTGGACCCCGTGCCACAAGTGTTGCCATTCCCCTTTTGGAGAGCAGGAACTGGCGCAATCATTGGTGTTGTCGGATCAATTTCTTACGGACGAGGGCCTGGCTATGGTCTTCGATTTCGTGGCTCAGAACAACGAACTCCCAGTATTCAAAGGCGACACATATCAAGGGATGTATGATCGCGCCGAGCAAACAGTGAGAGATTCGGCACGAGCGCTAGCTAAAAGAGGGCTAATGCCACCGACCGACACGTGATGATCGGATCGGGCGGCTAACGGCGGCTTGATGCGTCAGCTCTCCTTCTGGGGCTAGTTCTCGGGGTCCTCCGCGTACGAAATTCTGATCAAAGACATCCACGCGGCCGAGACGAATTCCGAGGCCAAGGCGGTCATTCTCGATATCGACAGCCCAGATGGCGAAGTTACCGGCTGCGCCGGGTAGCGGATGCGAACGATAGATGGCCGGCGTCACCCAGAACCGCAGTGCCAAGGGAGCCTTAAACGGTACAATGTTGCTATGGGCGACTGCCGACGCGCCTCTATCCTTCAATCTCTTCCTGGTTGGATCAGCCATCTGCTTTCTCCAGGAATGTGTGCCAGTCGATATAATGATCGGCCAGGACTGTAAGGCTCGTTATCCATCTCAAATAGATCAGCGTGGTCTCGACATCGACGTGACCGAGTTGTGGACGGATTCGGGTATCAATAATGTACCGGCCAACTTCATAGACCCAGGCTTCCGGCATCTCGGAAATGGTTGCTTTTGCTCTCGATGTCTCCTGCTCCAATGCGGAGAGCAGGGTTTGGCAAGCCCAGTAGTGACGACCTGTGTGGGGATGCCAATCGTCGATCTTGACGTCCGGAGTTAGCGTCCAAGCTCTGTAAAGTGTATCCATCGAAATTGGCGTGCCATCATGCTCCCCGAGAAACAGCCGCGACGGAGGAGGACTACCCTTGTTGCGTTTCATCCACATCGTGGCTGGTTTGAGGCGTCTCCAGGTCCGGTATTGATCGAGCTCCTCAGCAAGGTCCATGGGAACGCCGATGGTACGCGGCGGCCCCATTTCGCCGCCATCGCTGCTGTGGCTCTTGGCACCTTTCGTACCGTGGACCAGCCGCATCTGCACTTGCCCACCAATGACGACCCAGTCCTTGCGTTCCGGAAGGTCATCAACCCTCATTTCTACGACCTCACGGCGGCGCATCCCCGTTCGCAGAATGGTCCTGCACATTAGCGCCTTCGTGTAACCGCGACGGGCCTGCACGCTCGACAGCCACCGCCGGACCTCGTCAACCGTGGGCAACGTAATGAACGGCTTTACCTCGGCCCGGAGCGATCCCGCCCGGGAAGTGACGGTTAGAGAGTTATGACCATGGGAGCTGGTACCAGAAGACGCTTCGGTGGAAATGGAAACGGACAGCACGTTGAACGAAGGCCTGAGGCCACGTTCGCCCGCCCATTTCAGGAAGGCGCAGGCGATTTGGACCCGCACGTTTATGGTGGACGTCTTCAGAGGGCGACCGTCTTGGGACCAGCGGCCGGTCAGCATGTCGGCTTGGTAGCCTTGTACGATGTCCGCAAGATAGTTGATGGCCTTCCAATCACGGCCGGTCTCGTGAAGCCAGTCGTCGAAGTTCGAGAGCCGTTCAGCCCAATCTTGAAGCGTGGCCCGGGAAGGAAAGGAAATCCGCCTACCTCGTAACGCAGCAGCATCGGCTGTGTGTCCTTCCGGGTGCCAGTCCAAGGTGGCACGTTCCCGGAGGAAGCGATTTAGCTCTCGACAGTAGTGATGTTGTCGGCCGAAAAGGACAGGTACGTGTTGTACTGATGCAAACCCAGCTGCGGCCATAACAGACTGGGAAGGAATGTGGAGGAATGCCATTACCGATACCATTGCCGCATCGTCAGAGCCGCCAATTCAGCTCCTGTGACACGATGCGCTTTCTGATACCCACGCTATTTTTCAGGCTTGCAAGGAACGAATCCAGAGAGGTGAGGTCCTCGACCCCTTCGCCGCGCGCGCGACTCCGGGAGTTTCCCCTCAAAGTCGAGTTGCCGTCCGGAAAGGAAGATGCGAAACTCGCGTAGGCAAACTCTTGTGGTGCATTCGTGTCGGCGGCGGATCGAATCGAACGGCGACTGGCGGCGATCTTCGCAGCCGACGTGGCGGGATACACCCGCCTGATGGGCCTTAACGAAGTTCAGACGCTTCGGACGCTCATCTCCCATCGCGAGATCATGGACGCCTTTATTGTCCAGCACGGCGGCAGGATCGCCAACACGGCCGGCGACAGCGTGCTGGCTGAGTTCCCAAGCGTCGTCGATGCCGTCCAGTGCGCCATTGCGGTCCAGGAGGCACTTTGGCGGGAAAACGAGGGGCAATCCGGCGAGGATCGTCTCCAGTTCCGCATCGGTGTCCACGTCGGCGACGTGATGGTCCGCGGCGGCGATCTCCTCGGCGACGGCGTCAATATCGCAGCCAGGCTCCAGGGGTTGGCCGCGCCGGGCGGGATTTGCCTCTCAGGCGACGCATACAACCACGTCCGAAAGAAGGTGAAGGCCAGCGTCGAAGACCTCGGACCGCAAAGCGTCAAGAACGTTGAGGAACCCGTGAGAGCCTATGCCGTCGCCCTTGGCCTTGCCCGCCGGCCGCAGGGCGGAACAGCAGGGGACGTCAAATCGCTTCTGCTTCCCGACAAGCCCTCTATAGCCGTCCTGCCCTTCACGAACATGAGCGGCGACCCCGAGCAGGAGTATTTTGCGGACGGCGTGGTCGAGGACATCATCACCGCGCTCTCCCGCATCCGCTGGCTGTTCGTTATCGCCAGGAACTCCAGCTTCACCTACAAGGGAAAGACAGTTGACATTCGACGTGTCGGACGCGAACTCGGCGTCCGCTATGTCCTCGAAGGCTCAATCCGCAAGGCGGGGAACCGCGTCCGCATCACGGGCCAGCTAATCGAGGCGGAAACCGAAACCCACGTCTGGGCAGATCGCTTCGACGGCGACGTCGTCGACGTGTTCGCCCTGCAAGATCGCGTCACGGAAAGCGTAGTCAGCGCGATCGAGCCAAGGGTGCAAAAAGTCGAGATCGAACGGGCTCGGAGGAAACGCCCCGAACACATCACTGCCTATGACCTGTACCTGAGAGCCCTGCCGGAATTCCAGACTTATACGCGCGAGGGCTTCCTTCGCGGACAACGGGTATTGGAAGACGCGTTGGCTATCGACCCGTCCTTTGCCGATGCCTGGACGGCCTTGGCTGACTGCCTGGGAAGACTATTGATCAGCGGCTGGCTGGAGCCTGTCGAAGAAGGCAAGGCGCGGGTATGCGAGACGGCCTTGCGCGCCGTCGACCTGGACCCCGAGAACGGCCCCGCGCTGGCAATGGCCGCATGGGCGCTGGCAGTCGTTGGAGACGATGCCGAGCGAGGTGCTGAACTCGGAGACGAAGCGCTGCGCGTCCATCCGAACTCGGCTTACGTGCGGATGCACTCCTCCTTCGCCTTCCTCTTTAGCGGGCAGATCGAAAAGGCCCTTCAGAACCTGGAGATCGCGCGCCGATTCAGCCCGCTCGACTTGCGGGCTTACACAATCTTCGCAGGTATCGCGAACTGCCACATCTTCGCACGACGCTTTTCGGAAGCTGTTCATTGGGCGGAGCGGGCGATCGAATTGTCGCCGAATTATGCAGTCGCTTTGCGATCTTTAACGATTTCCCTGGCTCATGACGGCCAATTAGAAGCTGCCCGACGCGCGGGTGAGAGGCTGATGGCTGCGGTTCCGGGAATGTCAATTTCTTACACCCTGAAGCGACCGTTCGGCCTGCCCTGGATGATGGACCTGTGGATCGAAGGGCTCCGCAAGGCCGGCATCCCCGAATGAGTCTAAATCTCCTGATGTCGGTTGCTACACAATCCCGCGAACGTCCAATGCGGGCCGAATGTAGTCTTTGGTGCGATAGCTGCGGACAAGGGCCTGCTCCCCTGTTTATCCGCATTTATAAGTTAGCTCTGTTCAGGTTTGGTCCTGATCGACGAGGCCGAATTGGCAGGGGTGCTGATCGAGCATAATGTGGGCGTCCGCAGCTACCGCCGTCAGCTGCTGGATGAGCACTTTTTCGCCGAGGAGTAGCGAAAAAGCCCTACGAATCACTCGGGCATAAACGCCACGATAAGCGATGATCGTGTCTCGGCCGTGCAGGCCATCCTGAGCGAGTATGTGCGGATTCCATCTCTTCGACACCTCCGCGACCCTCGCTCTCTGCATCGGGTAGCGCAAGATATCGTCAAGTGCTTAGACCGCGAGTGTGGCGTATGGCAAAAATGGACAGGTGAGCGGGAGGCGCTTCTAAAATCAGCCGTGGGATGCTGGATTCCCGTGGCAACATTGCGAGAGTATCTTAACGGGCTGTCTGGCCCGCCTCTGACGATGACGGATGTTGGCCAAAGGCTGCGAGTGTTCGAAGAGGAGCCGTACGCCAACTATCCGGATGAAGATTTGAGAGGTGGCTGCCTTGCCAAATTCGCGAGGGAAAAAGCCGAGGGGACTGAGCTTCCAGCAGTAATCGGACTTCTGTCGGAGTACGTCGAGGGGGAGCAGCAGCGCATTCGCCTCGAACGTGTGGCACGATACAAGCGTATGCGGGCACAGGAGCGACAGGAGGCGGAGCAGCGATTATTATCGGGGGCAGATTGCGGGTGAACGCAAATTGGAAAAGCACCGACCTGGTTTTGTCGCAAAAATGGGCGCACGTTTCGGTTGAAGACAACGCCCGACAAACGATGGGAAATGCACCGAATTGATGCTTGTCAGCGGAGGAAAAAGGGAAGTTCATCGGAAGATATAGCGGGCGCGGCGACGCGACCAAAGTAGTGGCGCATATCGCATACCAACCGGAGTCGCCGATAAGGTGATTGTTGCCTTGGCCAACGACCTCGAGCGAGCGACTTCGCGTCGATTGCGGCCGCCGGGAAAGTGCAACCGCCGATGTCATACGTGACTTCTCGACGGGTGATCACATTGATCTCAGCCCGATCGACGCCAATTCGGCCGGCGATCCCACATTCACGTTCGCTAGGGAAGCCCGGCCTGCAGATAACCGACGATGAAATGCTCCTTCATTTCCCCATTCAAGAAAGGCTGGCTGGTGGCCCAGTCTTGAACCGTAAAATGGGGACTCGCTGCCAAGAACATTGCAGCTTCCCGACGGGCCTCGTCTGCACGCCCTAGTCTGGCTAGGCTTGCGGCCAATATTCGCTGTGACGGAGTTCGATACGTTTCCTCGCGCCGCAATGTTTCAACCGCTTCGGAGTACAGTCCCGCCGCAAATTGCGCCTGTCCCAGCGCCCAATAGTACCATCCCGGAGGGTGGGGGTTGAGGCGCAGGGCGTTTTTCACGCAAGTGATCGCTTCCGCCGATCGACCCTGCATGACCATAAGGTCTGACATGAGAGCCCAGCTATCCGCGTGGTTGGGATCGAGGCGCAAGGCAGCCCAGAAAGCCTCTTCTGCCTTGATGTGCTCAAAATCATACAACTTGACCAAGGCGAAAACCATGTGGCCGCCAGCATCTCTCGAATCGAGCGCGACGGCTCTTTGCGCTGCGGACAGAGCCAAGGTCCGATTCGGCTCCCGCGCTTCGCCAAGATGTAGCCAGCCCATCCAGTGGCAGAAGGCCAGCGTTGCATACGCCTCTGCGAACTCGGGATCGAGAGCCAGCGCTTGTTCAAGAAGCCGGCGCGCCTCCGGAACATTGTTGGGTGATTGCGCGAAGAGCGCGCGTGCTCGGGCGAATAAATCGTAGGCGTCAACGCTGGTTGTTCGCCGTCTGGTCGCGGGTCCACTCGTCGAGATTATCCTGGAAAGGGCTTCGACGATTTGTGCAACCACCTTGTCCTGTAGGTCGAAGATTTCCGCCAAGTCGCCGTCGAAGCGATCCGCCCACAGTTGGCTCTGATCCTGAGCGTCGATAAGCTGTGCATTGATCCGAACACGCGATGCGGCGCGACGGACACTTCCCTCAACGATGTACCGCGCGCGAAGACTCCTGGCCATTGATCTTATGTCAGTAGCTTTGCCGCCGTACGCAAAAGAAGAGTGCCTGGCGATCACCATGAGTCCGGAGACCCTGGACAAATCCGTGATCAGATCGTCTGCCAATCCCTCGCCGAAATACTCCTGCTCGGGGTCGCTGCTCATGTTTGTGAACGGCAGCACGGCGATAGCCGGCTTGTCCTGAAGCGAGAGCGGAGAGCGCATCGGCGGGGCAGTCGGCTCGGCGTCGCCGCCACGGAGGTGATATGCTCGGATAGGTCGGGCGATATTCTTGACCACCTGCTCGCCCATGTCCTCGAACACACAGTCGAGCTTGCCCTGGAGTTCCTCATGGACTTTACCCGAGATACAGATGCCTCCGGGTTCCGCCAGCGCTTCGAGCCGCGATGCGACGTTGACGCCGTCTCCGTAAATGTCGCCATCCTCGCCGATCACATCGCCAAGATTGATGCCGATGCGGAGGACAATATGGCAAGCATCAGACGAACGCTCGTTCTCTTCCGCCATCCGCCGCTGCAACTCCAGGGCACTAGCCACGGCGTTCACGGCGCTTCGGAATTCGACCAGAACGCCGTCGCCCATGTGCTTCACAACCCGCCCGTGATGGGTCCGAACTATGGGATCGATAATGGAGCGTCGCCGCTCCTTCAAAGCAGCAAGCGTGCCCTGCTCATCCTCTTCCATCAGACGACTGTAGCCGACCACGTCAGCGAACAACAGTGCGGACAGCCGGCGTTGCATCTTCCCCACCTCCCACGATCCTCGAATCTAGCCTCGGAGGCTTTGACAGTCCACTGGTGTGAGGCGACGGGCGCAGCTCCGCGGCACAACGAATCCGTAGCATCAATCTTGGCGACGTCAGTTGCCGCAGGGCTGTCTATTTGGTGGCGGCGTCAGGCGTGTGTCCCTGTTCCAGATGTCTTTCTTCCTTAAAGGCGAAACTGGTGCGGCGTAGCCTCCTCCAATGCCGGACGAGGACGAACCAACCTTGATTTCTGCCCGTCCTCAAAGCTGGCAGTCATTCTTGCGGCTGATGTCGCAGGTTGCGAATTTCGGATTGACGGACACCGATTCCGGTAAATCGGACAGTCCAAGACTGCATCACCGGACGCTTACGACAAGGGCGAAGGTCGTGCAGTTGCCCGGCCTTGTCGCCAGCCGCGATCTCATGCTCATCATCAGGCCGCATGAGGGTCGAGCGATCCTGGGTTTGTAATTCACTATGCCAACTGAGACCTGCTATGGGGGCGAGCAAATACTGCTCGTGAAAGCCTGATTCTAAACTGCCCTGAGGCACGATGCGCTTTCTGATGCCCACACTACCTTTTCATGCTCATAGGGAACTAATCCTCCGTGTCTCAGTCGATACGATTTTATAGATGTCGTACTAACCATCCCATTTTACTTCGTATGCCCAGTCCGGCCCCTGCGGCGGCCTGTCCACGAGCATCGCAAGGCACGGATCGACGCGGCTCGGCATTGGGTCGGGCGGAGGCTTGTCTGACGGCTTTTTCGACGATGCTCTGGCCATTCGCCAATTAACAAGCCGACCTTTCGTTGGCTGTTTGCGATCGCAGCACGGATGCGGCCGAGATGGCCCACTACCTCTGGCCCTCCTCTTTCGTTTCTTGCGCGGATCGAAGTCACATTCCCCATGTCGCGCCCCCTCAAGCGGCACGATGCCTTACATCAGAGGTTGATTCCATTAGCCCCATCGAATGAACTGACGGGAAACTGCATTCCCGGCCTGTCACGGTGGCCTACGCCGCCCCTCGCCGCCTGTCGCCCTCAGTCGGAGGCATGAACATGACGGTCACCGCCCTGGAGCCGCATCGTGGACAGCGAAGACGGCTGGCGACCATCGAGAGGGGAAAGTCGCGGCCACGAAGCCACCAGCGTCAGCATGTCGAGATCGTAGCTCCAGGTGCATCGGCGAACGGACTTCATTCCCTCGCGATTGCCGTATGCGCACCGCGCCTTTAGCTGCCATCCCAAGCTGAAAGCTTCACCGATTGTCTCGACCATTACCGCCAAATAGTATAAGAACAAATAGAGAACAACGACAGCCGCGTGCGAGTTCCACAGATTTGGCTGGCGAGATCGCCCGTTGGGAGGCTGGCGAAAGGAACGTGCGATGAGTGACGAACGAATATCGGGAAACAGGCGAAGCGACACGGTCCTGTTCGTTCATTGGTGCGAGCAACCGGGCTGCAAGAAGTGGGGCAGCTTCGGCTTCGCCGTGGGGCGCAGCGAACCCAAGTGGTTTTTCTACGAGCACCGCCCGGAGTGGAGATCGAGCGATGAGGCACGCCCCCAGTATTGACTTAAACCCCAGCAGGCCCGCGATTGATCCGGAGAAAGGCATCGGCCACCTGCGCCTGGCTGACTTGGGAGAAGATCAGATACTCGGTGCCCGTTGCGCCGCCTGCGATCACGACAACTGGGTCAACCGGTGGGAGATCGCGAGGAAATGGGGCGGTGGTAGGACCCTCGATCAGTTGAGACCGCTGCTCCGTTGCACGCGGTGCGACAACAAAGGTGATAATGGCTGGCGGCTCGGCAGGATCGACCGCGACTCGGAGTGGACGAATGTGCAATCGCTATCGTATCGAAGTTCAGTTTGACGAACTCTGGCGGGTGGCCAGGGCGCACCGCGACATGACAAACCGCGCGAACCCGACGACCGAAGTCTTCCCCGACAAGCCAGGGCCGGTCATTCGCAACAGTCGAGACGGCGAGCGCGAACTGATCAATCTCACCTGGGGCATGCCTTCGCCGCCGACCGTGACCAACGGCAGGCCGGATTATGGCGTTACCAATGTCCGAAAGCTTGACTCGCCTCACTGGCGTCGATGGACGGGCGTCGAATATCGCTGCCTCGTGCCGTGGACCGCTTTCTGTGAATACGAGGATACGAGACCGAAGAAAACAGCGCGGTGGTTCGCGCTCGACAGCAGCGAGCCCCTCGCCTTCTTCGCTGGCATCTGGACCCCGTGGACGGGCGAGCGTGGCTCAATGAAAAATCCTCGGCGCGGTGAGCACGAGCTGTTTGCGTTTCTCACGTGCGAGGCGAACGCTGTCGTCAAACCGATCCACCCTAAGGCCATGCCTGTCATCCTGACGGAGCCTGCCGAAATCGAGCTCTGGATGAACGCGGAGTGGAAGGATGCGAGAGCTCTCCAGCGGCCATTCCAAGCGGAGCGGATGATACTGCTGCCCGTCGAACAGGCCGCCCTTCTGTAGGAACCTCAATGAAGTATTCAGATGTCCTCTGTGCCGGCGCGATTCTGCTCGTCGTCAACATACAATGGAACGCTGCGATCGCCGCCGAGGCGATTGTCGGACGCGCCTCCGTCATCGATGGCGACACGATCGAAGTCAGAGGCGAGCACATTCGTCTGCATGGCGTTGATGCGCCGGAAAGCTGGCAATCATGCAAGGATAGCGACGGTGCCACCTACCGTTGTGGTAAAGAGGCAGCCATGGCGCTCGACCAGTTCCTCGCGGCATCCCGCCCTGCGCGCTGCGAATTCGTCGAGCGAGATCGATATGGCCGCGTCGTGGGAATCTGCTTCCGCGCCGATGGCCGCGAGGTCAATCGCTGGCTCGTCGAAAGTGGCAATGCTGTCGATTGGGCAAAATACAGCGATGGCCGCTACGCTGCGGATCAGGCGGCCGCACGGTTGAAAGGTATTGGCCTCTGGCGCGGCGCGTTTCAGTTACCTTGCGAAGCGCGCGCTGAACATGCTGGGCGTGAGCCGACCTGCTGAAAAGCTAAGACCTCCAAACGAACTTCCTTCTCCGCGTGGGATCGCTGTCCGCTGCGGCGTCGGTAACAGTCGGCGCGTCTGGTCGCTTCACTAAGAGATCACCAGAAGCCGCGTTGGCTTGCAGCGGCGATCTGAGGATCAATCCCGCCGTCGGGATGATATCTCCTGCTGCCAAAGCATTGGAATCGGCCACGACTTCGGGTATCCTATTACGTGAGAGGTCTTCCAATGAAGAAACTTGCAATTGTGCTAATTGCAGCAGTTATTGCCGCCCCCTCTGCATACGGACAGGCTACCATCACGAGAGCGAGATCAGTTGGCTTGATTGATGGGTATCGCGCTTACATCAGCCGAGATGACCTGTTCAGTTCAAGCGGAGTTCGGTTAACCCAGCCCTGGCAGGTAATCAGGCAAGACCGGGCGAACTTCCACATGTACGGCATTCGCGACTCAGGTGACCAAAGCGATACCTTCTTTGGAGATGCCGTGAACCGGCAGGCGTTAGAGGTGATGCTCTCGAACGGTTCGATGACAAGCGACGCCGCGAACATGATTGTTCGCGGCGACGTTTGGTGGACATCCAGATTTATGGTCGGGGTGATGTAGGCCGATGGATTGACGTCACGGTATCGTATTGATTACCTTGCTAGTATTGCCGGGCAAGGCAAGCTTCGACTCCCCATCTCGTGCCCCTAGCGAAGCGATCGGGCTTGCTTGCGGCCCGCTACCCCGCTCAACCTGATCAAGTTCAACTGACCGCACGCCCTCAACAAAGGGCCACATAGACATGTCAGTAGCGCTTGCCTGTGGAACTCACGCTTTCGGCAGGGCGCTGATCTCGAGGATCAAGCCACCTGATCGAGCCTGAGCCGTGTCGCCGCCTGCTTGTCCTGCACAGAGCGAGCGAAACTTATATGGGAGTTATCCATCCAGCGATCACGAGGCAATCTACCGATTTATCCACCAGCACGGACATCATTGCGACCCCATGCGTGAGGATGAAGCGCCCTGTAAACAGCCGTGTGGGCGGGTGTTGAAATGCCACATTTCACTCCAAGCGTGTGAAGGCGGCCTGATAGCCACTCTAGCTCTAGGCGCTTCCCCTGCGCCAGATCATGGGCCATCGAGGCTTGAGTTTCCGGCGCTATTCTCAGAAACAGGTCTACGGTTTCATCCTTGAAATCGTGAGGCATCGAATGTCCCTCGGCAGCCGCCACGGCGATGCCCTCTCCCAAGAGCTGCTCCATGAATATCCGCGATTCCTGGTCAGCCATGATCTGGCCGATGCCAAGCCGCATCAGACTGGTGCCGCCGGAAAAGGCGGCAAGCCTGACGAACTTCTGCCAAAGAATGGGTTCGATGTCGTCCACGACCGTGAGAGCAATTCCGTCGGCACGAGAACAAACGGTGCCGAACTCGGCAATCACTGGGTCATTTGATCCGCCCGTGAGAACCTGTGTCATCTGGCTCGCCTGACGGATCACACCGGGTTCTTCCACGAAGCTCGATAGGTAGGTCGCCCCGCCGACCACCTGTTCTCGCGGAACCGCCTGCGACAACATATCGATGCCGTCGATGCCGTTCTGCAGGGTAAGCACTCTCGTTTGCGGTCCAACCATCGGGAGGATGGCGGCAGCGGCCGAATCGCTGTCGTAGAGCTTGACGGCAAATACGACCAGATCGACCGTACCCACTTCGCGGGGTTCCGACGTCACATGAACCCTCGCCAATTCGACGTTCCCGAGCGGACTGAGAAGCCGAAGTCCCCGCTCGCGCATTGCCTGCAAATGCGCTCCACGGGCAATAAACGAGACGTCTTCCCCGGAGGCAGCAAGGCGAACTCCGACATAACCGCCTATACCCCCTGAACCCATCATTGCGATCCGCATAGTCGGTCCCTCTCCAGTTAATTTTCGGCTTTGTCGAGCAAGTGTCCGAGCAGGTGCTCATTCCGGCAGACCCGCCTTGACGTAGCCGTCGATGAAATGCTGACGGTCGGCATCGTTGCGGAACGGCTGCGTCTTGCCCCACTGCCGGGCCGAAAAATTCGGAAACTCCGAAAGGAACTCCCTCCCCGTCTCGCGTGCTTCCTCAGTCCGCCCTAGTTGCGCGAGCGCGGCGGCGAGATTGCGTTTTGAGCCAGGCCCACCCGCCTGTGGATGACGGAGCGTTTCGACAGCATCCTGATACCGACCAGCGGCATATTGGGCCCAGCCGAGGAACGAGTAGTGGTCGCCTGGAGGATAGGGGTTGAGGCGAAAACTATTCTCGGCGCACTCGACGGCCTCAATCGCATGCCCCTCGAACACCCGGAGATCGGCAAGGTGAGCCCAACCTGCAGAGTGATTGGGATTGAGGCGAAGCCCCTGCTCGAACTCGGCCACTCCCGCTTCGAACTCGCCCTCATAGGCACGCAAGTAGCCCAGCACGATATGCGCGTCGGCGTTTTGCGGATCGGTCTCGACGGCTTTCTCGGCCGCGGTACGGGCCGCGGCGCGATGCTCGTCAATAGGCTCGCCATAATATAGCGCATCGAAATGGTGGCTCATCGCGAGCCAGGCATGCGCCCCCGCAAAGCCCGGATCGATTTCGATGGCCCTGATCAGGAGCGGGCGAGCCGCCCTCGTTTCCCGTAGCGATTGCGTCGCGAGTGCGCGCCCCCGAACGAAAAGGTCGTAGGCCTCGAGATCGGTGACCCTGCGCTTTGGAAGAGGTTTCGCAGTCGGCAACACGTGGGCAAGCGCGCCGATCACCTTGCCGACGACTTCATCCTGCAGGGCGAAGACATCCGCGAGGTCGCGATCGAGGCGTTCAGCCCAAAGACAGCTGACATTGGAGGCGTCGATGAGTTGGGCGCTGATCCGCAACCGCGTCGAAGCCCGCCGCACGCTTCCCTCAACGAGATAGCGAACGCCTAGTTCCCTGGCAATCGTGCGCAAGTCCAGAAAGCGATCCCTGTAGGCGAAACTCGAATGACGGGCGATCACCAGCAGGCCATCGACTTTGGATAGATCAGTGATCAGGTCCTCCGCGAGGCCGTCGGCGAAATACTCCTGTTCCGCATCGTTGCCCAGGGCGGCGAACGGGAGCACCGCGATTGAAGCGACCTGCGGCAGTGACGGCTCGGAATCAGGGCCGCCATGCCCCCGTATAGTCGAAGCGGGGACCGTAGTTTCCCAGATCACCCGAAACACCCGGACGGGACGGGCAATGTTCTTCAGCGAACACCCGCCCTGATCGACGAACTGTACCGGGAGCTTCCGATCGACATGCTCGTGTACGCTGTGGGTTATAAGCACGCTACCTGGTTCAGCCATGGCCTCGAGCCGGGCGGCGACGTTGACCCCGTCTCCGAACACGTCTTCCTGGTCAGCCAGCACGTCTCCGAGGTTGATGCCCATGCGGAAAACCAGTCGGCGATCTTGGGCAACTTCCGTGTTCCGCTCTGCCGCCGCTTGCTGGACCTCGACCGCGCAGCGTACGGCCTCGATGGCGCTCGCGAATTCCGCCAGGAAGCCGTCCCCGGCGCTCTTGAAGATGCGCCCCTTGTGTCCTTCCACGCTTGGCCGCACAATATTGCGCAGTAACCCCTGCAACCGCTCGTGGGTCCCCTCCTCGTCGGTTTCCATCAAGCGGCTGTAGCCTGCGACATCAGCCGCAAGAATGACTGCCAGCTTCCTTTGGGGTGCGGCAGAAACCAGGGTCGGTTCGTCGTCGTCCGGCATTTCAGGAGGGTACGCCGCACCAGTTCTGCCTTCAAGCAAAGAGAAGCTGCCTGGAGAGACGTGCAATGGATGGAAAGTCATTCCGACCAAATTCAGTTTGGCCATGAATCAGGAAATCCGGCTTTTTGGCGTTTCCGGCGGAACTCCAAAGCTACATCGACTTCGCCATTGGCATCAGCGCCGACGCAAGGGGCGCAGAAGCGGCCAAGCAACTGTATAGAAGTTCGGATTTCGTCGGCAGATGAACACTCCTGCAGCCGCGCGCAACCCCTCGGACTACCTTCCGCAGGCATGCCACTCCATTTGATAACCCGCTTCCCCGTCGCGCCCGAAGCACCAGCCCACTGCCTGGAGCTTCGCTCCGATGGCCTCTCGACGATCGCAGGCCTTCCACGTCTCGTCGGAGTCGCCAGAACCGCCCCTACAATCACCGTTCTGGTCATGCCATTGAGAAATTATCCTAGCTGGTTCGCGCGCCTTCCTGTCCACCGCCAGAACTTTGCCGGTCTCGGACATGATCCTGCTGGTCGATGGGTCCCAAATCAGGGAGAAATCGGCTATTCCCGAAGAAGACTTCGCGCGCCTCAGGCTATGCGCGAACCATTCGACAACACCGCTGACGGTACACGTGGCGGCGCAGACCACCCGCTCTGAGCGATACTTCACACTGTAAGCCCGTTGCGGCCAGCGCTCCGCGAATGCGGCCTTTTCCTTCAGGACGTCATCTCGTGAGACCGTCTTGCCGTAAAAGCTCACGCTGTCCGCGTACGCCGTGTTCATGAAACCCATTGCCTCGGGATTAGCCCTCGACCACGCATCGTGATAGTCGGCGATAAACCGAAGTGCGCGGGCTTCCTCGGAGGGCGCAGCGATTGTCGACCCCTGCTTCATCGGCGGGCTGTTTCCGGCGGCTGCCGTGACGGTCTGATTTGTGGTCGGTACGGATGTCGTCACCCCAAACTGCGTCATCTCGCCGGCAGTCAGGTATCGGATGTCCGAACTGGGGATCGAAAGGCTCAGCTGCAGGAGCTTAGGATCGACCCCCATTTCGATGAGATAGGTCATGATCTCCGCCGTCATGGCCTGAACAGCCGCGACCGCCTCGTGGCCGTCGAGCGCTGCGTCGCCCGAGAACGAGGATTGATGGACCCCTATTGAACCCGGTTCTGCTGTTCGCCTGGCACCACCCACGAACGCAAGCGCACAGGCGGAGGCGCACTCCGCTGCCCGCAACTGCACAGTTTCAAGTCCGAGCGCCCGGATCGTCCGCCCGAAGGCCATGGCCGCATGGACGTTTCCGCCATTGCTGTTGAAGGTCACGACGCGCGCGCCGGATTGAGCGACCGCGGCACTCAGCGCTTCCGGCCTGTCTCCGAACTCGAACTCGCCTCGAACCACAAGTACGGTCTCGCCGCCTTGGATTTGCAGCTTCTCGATTGAGACAGCCGCATGCGCGTGTGGAATAACCGCCAAGAACCCGGCGAACAAACTCCAGACGCCCACCCCAATACGCATGCCTCGCCCCCGAACACTCTTCCCGCTCTAGGAGAATATCGATGTCCCAGACAACTGCAATTGCCTTGAATTGGTTGGCGGTGTCCGGCCCGCACCCACAATACCATATGGCGCGGCGCAGACACCACCAAGAAGAGCATAGCGCGCCGGTTTCTTGCTGAACGCGTAGCGTGCGTTCTGGTCCCGAGAGCGGTAATGGGACAGCAGCGCGCTCTTCTGCATTTCGGTCGTTGAGATGGCGATGCCGACCTGGGCTACAGAAACAAACAACGCCTTACTCCTTAGAGTTGATGATCCTCCATGTTACCGTGGTGTCCTCGCGGGGTGGTCCATTGGCCATGTTGTATCAAAGCACATCCGCGAAGACAGAAGGCGGCGGAACGCATCGCTAGTTGGTCCCCCTGAACGATGATCCAAGGCCGTTCCTACGATGCCGTCTTTTTGGAGTATGCGTTATGGCGGAGATACTCGACGTGGTTGTCGTAGGAGCGGGTTCGGCAGGACTCGGGATCAGTTATTTTCTCAAGCAGCAAGGTCGCGATCATCAGGTTCTCGAACGAGGCCGCATCGGAGAAATGTGGCGCACCCAACGCTGGGATTCCTTCCACCTGAACACGCCGAACATCCGCTCCTTGTTGCCCGGTGATCCCCCTGACGTGCCCGACCCCTGGGGTGCAAGCACACAGCATCAATTCGCCGCCTATCTCGAGAGCTATGTCGAGCGGCATCATTTGCCGGTGATAACCGAGGCTCCCGTAGAGAAGCTTTCCAGAGATGACGGGCTCTTTCTCGTGACGACGCCACGCGGTGCAATTCGGACCCGCAACGTAGTGATAGCGAGTGGCAGCCTGAACTGTCCGAAGCGACCGCCTGGCTCGGCCGAGCTGCCGACAACACTCCGCCAACTCGATTCCTCGGCCTATCGTAATGCCGCCGAGTTGGAGCCAGGCGCGGTTCTAGTGATCGGCAATGCAATCGGCGGCCAGATCGCCGAGGACCTGGCTCTCGCGGGACGCTCGGTCTTTTTGGCGACGAGCCGGGTTGGCCGCCTGGTCCGCCATTATCGCGGCGGCGACATCTTCAACTGGATGATCCTGTCCGGTTTTCTCGACGTGCCGCGAAGGGACATCGTCATGCCGTCCGGGAAGCTGCCGACGCGAGCCCTGCTGGGTGCCACGCACACCATCAGCCTGCAATCACTGAGCGCCCAGGGCGTCGTGTTGCTCGGTCGCTTCTTGGGACTAGAGAATGGCAACCTGATGTTCGGCGACAACTTGGATGAGCACATGCGCTTTGCCGACGAGAGTTCAGCCGACGTCAAGCGCTTTGTTGACGATTACATCCGGCGGGCCGGGCTGAACGCGCCGCCAGCAGAGGATGACCCGGCCGAGATGATCGCCCCACGCCTTTCCAGTCCACCGATCCGCTCGATCGAGTTGGCGACGAGCGGCATATGGTCGGTGATCTAGTCCACAGGCTTTAGAGGCGATTTCGGGTGGATCAAAATCCCGGACACCATCGACGGCGATGGCCAGCCTATTCACGAGGACGGAATCGGGACTGTTCCCGGACTGTACTTCTCCGGCCTCGACTTTGCCTCGACACGGAAATCGGGAATCATAGCGGGAATCACTGAGGAAGCAGCGCGTCTGGTGAACCATCTCGCCAAGAGATTGGCCAGTTAAATCGATTGGTTAGAACCAGCATGGTAAGGACCATTGTGAAGGGCTAATCCCTCTTCGGTACGCCGTGTTGGAGCTTCAGCACTCTGGCGGGAGCGACCAAGCCTCTCTGACGTAGCGCTCGATGGGTGCGGGCCCCTCTAAGTCCCAGATCGTCGGCATACGCGCGCCTTGTCGTGCCGATTACAACGGGGGTATGCTTCTCCATGAGGCCGAATTGGCCACATACATCTCAGGCCACAAGAATAGTTGCGCTTTGCAACCAGTCGAGGAGCCTACCGCTCAAATGGCCGAAGAGCGCATCCAGCGCCGTCTTGCAGCAATCGTCGTCGCGGACGTCGTTGGCTACTCGCGATTGATGGAGGAGGACGAAATCACGACGCTGGCAGTGCTGAAGGAGCGCCGGGTGACAATTCTCCAGCCTGTCGTGCGCGCACACGGCGGCCGCATCGTCAAAGTGATGGGAGACGGGGTTCTCCTGGAGTTCCCAAGCGCGGTCAACGCCATGTCTGGAGCGATCGAGTTGCAGCGGAAGATGCAGGACGCAAACGCTGCCACGCCGGAGGCGCGCCGTATCGTCTTGCGCATCGGGATCAATCTTGGCGATGTCGTCATAGACGGCGGTGACGTCTATGGCGACGGCGTCAACATCGCCGCGCGGCTACAAAGCCTCGCAGAGCCGGGTGCCATCTACGTGTCGGCGGCCATCCGCGATCAAGTCAAGCGGAAGCTCGCGCTTGGTTTCGATGACCTCGGGCAGAAATCCCTTAAAAACATCGCAGAAGAGGTGCATGTCTATCGCGTATTCTACGAGCCCGGAGCCACGAAGGATCACGCAGACAAGCCGGAGCTACCGCTTCCTGCCAGGCCGTCCATCGCCGTGTTGCCGTTCACCAATCTGAGCGGGGAAGCCGAATACGACGTTTTCACGGACGGATTGACCGAAGACCTGATCACCGACCTTTCAAGAAATCCCGGTCTGTTTGTCATCGCGCGCCATTCGACCTTCGCCTATAAAGGGAAATCGGTCGACGTTCGATCGATCGCTCGCGAGTTGGGCGTCCGCTACATCGTGGAGGGCAGTGCACGCCGCGCCGCCGGTCGCGTCCGCATCAACGTTCAGCTAATCGACGCCGTTGGCGGAGATCACCTCTGGGCCGAACGCTTCGACCGAAATCTCGAAGACATATTCGGCGTACAGGACGAAGTCACAGACAAGATCGTCGAGGCTCTAGTCGGACGCTTGGCGGAATCACCGTCACGCAACCGTCCGAAGAGCCTGGAAGCTTATGACCTTTGTGTCCGCGGGCGAAGTCTGGTCTCAGCGTTCAACAGTTCCCCAGAAGCGCTGCGCGAGGCCGAGATACTCTTGAACCAGGCAGTCTCCATCGACCCCGAATATGCGGAGGCATTGCGCTGGTTGGCTTTTGTTTACTGGCAACTGTGGGCGCAGAGCATCGATCCCACCGAAGAGAACCGATCACGAGCCCTTGAACTGGCCCGCCAAGCGGTAGCATTGGACGAGAATGACGCCGCCAATCATTGGTTTATGGGATTTTTGTGGGCCAATGAGAAACGCTGGCCCGAGTCCGATGAAGAGTTCGCAGCCGCCTTCACGCTGGAACCAAACAACGCCGATGCCCTGGCCGTGTGGTCGGAGATTGCGGCGTTGGCCGGTCGCGCATCGGAAGCGATCGAAATGATCCAAAGGGCGCTCCGACTGAACCCGCACCCGGCCGGGTGGTATTATTGGCAGCTTGGATTCGCCCACTATGCGGCCCGCCAATATGAAGAAGCCGTCAGAATTTTGCGGATGGAGGCAATCTACCGCAGCCCCTCGCGCCGCATACTGGCGGCCAGCCTTGCCCAACTCGGACGCAGAGACGAGGCGATGCGCGAGGCAGCTCTTTTCATGGCGATGACCCCGAAATTCACGATTACGCACTGGGCCTCTGCACAACCTGCCCGCGATCCGGAGACGGTCCAGCGCTTCATCGAAGGCTATCGCATGGCCGGCCTGCCAGAATGATTAGGCTGAGTACTGATGTCGGGGGACGCCTGCACCAATGATGTCATCTTCTTCGAGCATCCTTCATGGCATTTCGGCTTCGATACCGATGCAGAGACCGCGCTCAAAAGCAGGCAAATGCTCTTGGATCGGGCTGCGTCCGAGAAGTTGCGGATGCTCGGCTACCACTGGGCGTATCCAGGCATCGGGTATGCGGAGCGTCGCGGGAGCGGATATGCGTTCGTGACGGCATAGCACGTCACTCCCTGTGTGCATTGGCGTCCAAAGTCCTGCACTTCGTCTGGATAGCACCAGCACCGGAATTTCCTGTGCAATCGGCGTAGGGCAGCACTGGCTGGGGAACCGAAGTCAACGCGAAGGTGCCGGACGGCAGCTTCGCGCGAAAGGCGTCCTTGACGATCAAGCTGCGAGCGCAAGGACGCAGGACTCGTCCAGCCGATTACCAACTGCAAAGCGACCGCGACGTCGGTGTTAGGCGTGCCACCTCAATCCTCCGCCAGCACTGGCCGTCCATTCTCGGGTAGACCTCGTCCGCCCAATTGACGTTCTGATGCAAGCGTTCTTGATAGCGGGCTGCACTTTCCTCGTCTTTGTGGCACTCGAACCAAACAAGCACCGTCTCTCCCTCGCGAACCGGGAGCCTCGGAAAGCCGTTGACGCTTCGCTCCGTGACAAACACCGCATCGATGCGTCCTCCAGCTTCTTGCATAACAGGAAGTGCTTTGTCGGTGAAGTATCTCGCAAAATCCTCTTCGGTTCTGGGTGGCAGCGAGCAGATATTCACGACAACTAGGCCCCTCGCTTCGGGCCGCTCAATCTCCTGACTCCTTTGCAGATTATGCGCGAACGGTTGCACGCCGCCTATCGGCCTTAGCAGCAATACGTTGTCCGAATTGAGCATCGTCTCGTTGGCGGCTGGTCCATGTTCTTTCCAGACCGGGCTTGAATAAAAGGATGCGAGCGCTTGCGTTCGGGCCTCCATATCCCTGAAGGAGCGAACCCAGACAAAGGCATCGGGATCGTCGAGATGACGGAACTCGCCTTCGATGCGCATACCCGTCGCTTCCTGCGGTTCAACGAATTCCCTGTCAAACAGGCTAATCAATGCCTCTCTGCCATTTGGGAGAAGCCTATAGCGGCGGAGTTCAAACACAGTGTGGGCGTTCATGGTTTTTCCTGACAGGTCAATCATCCTGTTTGACAAAACAGGACAATTGACCTGTTCTGTCAAGATGCTATTGTGGATGTAGATCGCAGACGGCTCCCATGACCGAAAACAGAAGAACCAATGACCCCCAGGGCGTGCGTCGCCGGATCGTCGACGCGGCCTACGACGCCTTCGTCAGCCACGGGTACATCGCGACTGGAATGCTGGAGCTTCGCGAAAGGGCTTCAGTGTCCGGCGGTGCAATGGCGTATCATTTCCCGGCGAAGCGCGAACTCGGTCTAGTGGTCATCCGCGATCGGGTGGCCGAAGCCGTCCGGCAAACCTGGATCGAGCCGCTACACGCCTGTGCAGACGCGCCGACCGCTATTGATCTCATCTTTGGAAGCATCATCAACGAACTGACGCGCAATGGCACGGTCTCCGGTTGCCCCCTCAACAATATGGCAATGGAAGTCTCTCACCTTGACCCGGAAATGCGCGACGCTCTCAGCGGGGTTTTCAGTTCCTGGCACGAGGCGCTATCTGCAAAGTTTCGGGCGGACGTAGCAAATGAACGCGCACACGACGTCAATCCGAGCAGCCTCGCAACGCTCGTTATTGCCGCCTATTCCGGTGCCATGGCGATTGCAAAGGCACGCCAAGACGTCGGTCCGCTCGTCGACTGCCGGGCGGAACTGGCGGCGATGCTGGTGACCAAGTACGGCTGACTTGTTCGGGCAATTCGTTCTGTATCTGCGCGAAAATGATATCGACATTGAAGCCGCCATTGAGTGCAAGGGGCTTCGACATCTTGATCATTATGTTGAACCCGACGGCACAGCGACAATGGAGATATTGCCATCGAGGATGACCTTTGGCTGGGGCCGCCTACCTCGGCGGCTTCTCGCGCCATTAGCGGTCGTGTTGTCCACAGCGCTGGCGGCCTCCCAGGGCGGTTGTGCTGGCGGCATTTCAAGACCGTTTGGTAGAAAAATCCAGATGACGGTTTGTGCCTCTGGGGAGTGGCGCGAAATGGCCTTTGCCATGCGTGTCCGCAACAAATACGAAGCTACCCGCCTGACCCCATCCAGTCGGACCGTCAGCACGGGCTCCGGCACCTTATACCAAGCAACTTCGCGCATGCCTGCCGGGATGTGGGTAATGCGCGCACGCTAGTCGCCGGATAGCGGCGACGGTACGCCGGCGAAGGCAGCAGGCCAAGAGGCCGGCAGACCAAGTCCGCAAGACCACCATTCCAATTGTCACTCAGCCTTCGTCGGCGGCGGGCCAGTTGTTGGACGGTTCTTCGATGACGCCGACGTCTTCGGCGGGATCAGGGTCTCGTTCGTAGGCGGCCCGAAGGTGTCCAACCTCGTCAAGAATGGCGGCGTAGACATACTTGTATATGCGGTCGGGGTTTCGACAGCCAGAATGACCTGCATGTTTGAATTTCCGCGATGTATTCGATCATGATCGGGAAGTTAGAGCATTCTGGCCAGTTTCAATCCGACCGCGTGTGCGATGTGCTCGGATGAGGGGGACGAATGTTAGAAGAACTCGAAAGCTCATGCGTCAGAAGGCTGTGCTGCGCCTTGGGCACCCCATCAAGGCTCAGCACGCCAGCCACGGTGTCGATCGGTCCCTCGCGCTCGGCCGTCCCGAGCCGCCCGCGGTGGATTCGAATCTGCGCGTCGCAGTGCATCAGTGTGCTCAGGCGGTGGGCGATGATGAACGTGGTACGGCCCTCCATCAGTCGCCCGAGGACGTCGACGATTGCGCCCTCCGTCCGCACGTCCACCGAACTGGTCGGTTCGTCCAGAATCAGGATGGGCGCGTCTCTGAGGAAGGCGCGGGCGAGCGAGATGCGCTGGCGCTCACCGCCTGACAGGCTCATGCCGCGCTCGCCGACCTGCGTGTCATAACCTTCCGGCAGGCCGGCGATGAAGTCGTGGGCCTGGGCGGATTTAGCGGCCTCGACGATCTCCCGGTGGGTGGCGTCCGGTCGCCCATAGGCGATGTTTTCGGCGATGCTGGCCGAAAACAGCACCGGTTCCTGCAATACGATCGCGAACTGGTTGCGCAGGTCGGCCAGCCGGTAGTCGCGCAGGTCCACGCCATCCAACAGGATTGCCCCGTGGCTCGGGTCGTAGAACCGGATCAGCAGATTAACCAGGGTGGTCTTGCCGGACCCAGTCGGCCCCACGATCCCGACCCGAGTCCCCGGGGCGACCCGGAACGACACGTCATACAGCGCTGGGCGGCCCTCATCGTAACCGAAGCAGACATCCCGAAACTCCACTGCGCCGCCCGCGCGCCCGAGCGGGCGGGCATCAGGGCGGTCGTCGGCATCCGCCGGTTGGTCCAGAAGCCCGAAGGCGCGCCGCCCGGCGGCGAAGGCGACCTGAAGCGAGGATAGGCTGTTGGTGATCGTGTGCACCGGCCCCAGTATCTGCCAGACGTACCCGATCACCAGCAACAGCTCCCCCAAGGTCAGAATCCCCGCCCGGACGTGCAGGACGCCGATCGCCAGTACCGTCACGGCACCCAGCGCGATGGTCAGGCCCTTCAACAGGTCGAATCCGCCGTTTATCGCAGCTATCCGCACATTGGTGGCGATCACCCGGCGAGAGCGCCGCGCGAACCGCTCCGTCTCGTGCCCCTCCCGACCGAAGGCCTTGACGACCCGCAAGACCGACAGCACCTCCTGGACAATGGACAGGGTGCCGCCTTCTAGCTCGCGGCTCTGGTCCCAGCACGGACGGACGCACTGGGAGTGAACCCGCGAGAGCAGGAAGATGATTGGCGAGACGGCCAGCGCGACGGCCGCCAGCTGCCAATCGATCACAGCTGTGACGTAGATCATGCCGATGAGCGTGACTGACGCAGTCAGGACCGGGATGATTCCGTAGATGGTGACCCACTGGACGCAGGGCGCGTCGCTCAAAATCCGGTGAGTCGCGTCGAATGAGCCGTTCCGATCGTGATAGGCCAGCGGGAGGCGCTGGGCGTGGCGGAAGAGGCGGGCGCGGAACGCGAGCGTCAGCTGCTCGCCAGTGTAGGTTCGTAGAAGCGAATCGGCGAAGTTCCGCACCTGACCGACGATCGCCAGCGCGACGGCGAGGCCGACCGCGACCGCTAGTGCGGCGAGCGGACGCGCAGCGGGGACGGGCAGCAGCGTCCCCAGGGAACCCGGCAGCGGCTGCGCGCCTACGGCGCTGTCCACCGCAATCTTGAGCGGCAGGGGCGTTAGGAGGGCTATCGGCGACCAGAGCAGGCCGATCAGGAGTATCCCGAGCAGGTGCAGGCGGTGAGGAGCGGCCTGTGACAGCAGCCGCCGGAAGAGGTCTACATCGGAGTACCGGCACGAGAGCATGACACCACTTGAATCGCTCGGCCACCAGGACGAAGCTCCCCCTGCCCGCCGCCGATAGGCCGGGGTGAAAGTGCGCCCGCGATGACGGGCTATTTGCGGCTAGAATTGTCTCTTCCGGCCGGCGACGGGTCTTTCAAAGGGTTACCCACTTCGTCGGTACGACGACATCGGCGGCGAAAATAGTGGTAAACTTACGATCCATAGCTCCCCCAAAATCGGACCGGTGTTTTGATGGCGTCTAAATTAGCACATCAAAAACTTACGGTCAGCAAGATTGAGTTGTGTGGCGTAGCGAATTCGCAGCAGCATATCTGGTATAACCACCCGCCGTCGCGCAACTCCAGCGTCCAGAAGCGCGCCTGTGCACGTGCGCCCGCACGAATGGCCGAAAGGTCCCCGCATAGCGGTCCATTCGCTCGTTCGCCTGGGGCTTTCGTTACCGCCCACTCCCGACGGACAGAAAAATCCGGAATTAGGTAGAAAATGCCCGAACCGCGCGTCTATCGGCGCAACGCTCCGCCACGACCCGTCTTGCCAAATCGCGATCGGCATTCATATTCGCCACGCACTGAACAACTGGGGCAGGCAGCAGAGATGAAGTACTGGATGACATCGGTAGCCATGACCGTGGCCATTTTTGCCAACGTTGTCGTCATCATCCTCGCGATGACGGCGCTGGCACTGTTGACGTTTCATATTGTCTCTTTGGTCAGGTACGACGAGATCGCAAGAGAGGAGCTGGTTATTCTCCTGTTGATCTGGCTGATTCTGGCTTCTTATCTCGTCGGTGGTTTCACGCTTTTCGCTAGCAAGGATCGGCCCTGGCGGCGCGGCGCACTCGCAGCCTCGACGACGTGCCTGCTCCTCGGTGTGCTTGGAGCAGGCGTTGCCGTCTATGTTCAAGGAACCCGCGAATACCGCCCGATCAACACGGCCGCAGAGGCTCGCCCTTGGCTGGAAAGACTTCTCAAGCGATGGGCACGCTCCTTCCCTGATGCATACAGGATCGTCGATCTGGACGGCCAAATCCGCAACATCCGCGTCCACGGCCCCAGTATGTCATTCGACCCCGAGACGGCTCGCTATATTGAGTTCGAGTTCGACACGGGGTGCGGAGAAGTCATCCGCCTGACCGCGATGACGGGTGGAGAGGGGACAGAGCTTTGGCCGATCAAAGAACTACTGCCAAAGAGATGCGGTCTGCCTTCCACGCACTAACCGGACCAGACGACTCCAAAAAAGGGCAGCTTCGGGCCAAGTGCGGAAGTCTAACGTCAAAGTGCTTCATGGCTGCTTCGCGGGCAATGCTGCCATTGCTCCCACACGCGTAGACGTCCGCGATGCCTATGCTACAAAGAGCACCTGATCCAACTCGGCGAAGCCGCCAAATTGCCTTGGGAACCGGGACGACTTCTCTATGACAGCCAGCAACCGCATCGTCCTCTCAAGCGACCACGCCGCCATTCAGCTTCGACAGGCCATTGCCGCTCATATCGCGGCGCATGGCTGGGTGGTGGTCGACATCGGACCGACGACGCCGGAGAGCACACACTATCCTAAGCACGGCGAAGCGGCGGCACGGCTCGTCGCCTCCGGCGATTGCCGGTTTGGCATCATCCTATGCGGCACGGGCCAGGGCATCATGATGGCGGCAAACAAGGTAAGGGGCATCCGTTGCGGCGTCTGCGTCGACACATTCTCAGCCCGCATGATCCGCGAGCACAACGATGCCAACATGCTTTCGATTGGCGTGCGCGTGGTGGGCGAAGGGCTTGCGCTCGATATCGTGGATGCGTTCCTGAACGCCCGTTTCGAGGGCGGTCGACATGCGACGCGGGTGGAGATGATTGAGGCGCTGGAGGGGTAGCGTCCTCCTTCGAAGGTTTTCCTACGCCGGCCGCAACGCACTCACCCCGCGGCCCGCCGCGAAAAACCTTCAGGAAAGCAGACGCTAAGGCGCTTAGGGTAGCAAACGCAATACAATCAGGACTGAAAGCGTATGAAGCTCGTCATGGAAGGACAACCACTACTCGTCCATCTTGGGGTGTGGATATGTGTTGCTGTCTTTCTCGCCAGCTTAGTGGGGGTGCTTTGCGGTATCTACCTTGTCCTAACAAGGACCGCCGCGCTGACAACTACGCCCGATGAAATAGAGCTTCCATATTGGGAGCGGGCTGCGCGTAAGAACAGCCGAGCTAGCAGCATCTTTGTCCAACGTGAGTTCAAATACCTGCGCTACATTATGTTCTCTGCGATATTCGGCTGTGTCGGCTCCTTCGGCACTCTTCTCCTCATAGTCGGCGTTTTTGGGGAGCGTGCTTAGGTCCGCAATAGGGCAAATTGTGTCGGAGCGTATTCAAACCTGATCAGTGGTAAGGTAAGCGGACCCTCAACGGTCAAGGCAGCCGATGTTGGCACTTCATGCGTTCCGCTGACGTGATCAGCGCTGGGCGCGAAGAATTGCGCTTCCAGATGGTGCCGCCGAAATACCGATTGAACACCAGGAAGTACGCAACGATCAATATGATGGCGAGGAACGCAGGGCCGCCTTGGAGGTGAAACCCGTTTTCCGTTCTTCCGCCGAAGACCAAGGCCAAAATATATCCGATCCCGAAGAAGGCGAAGAAGAAGTCAAGCAACGCGGCAAGTACGATCCGCCAACTCGCCGGTCCTTTGTGGGATTTAGCATCAGTCATTGTTTAGACCCAGTCGTTTCAATCCAAAACACAGTCGATAAGGAGCTAGAGCAACGTCGCCATGATCAAAACGGCTCCGACTACCAGGAAGTACGTCAAAGTGCGACGCCTCCCCCGTTGTTTAATTTTCTGAATATTCGCATGGGCATCCCCTGCACCAAAGTCATCACTGTGGGAGCTGTTGCGAATAGCATTGATTTGATCGGCGAGTTCTTGTGCCGCTTGAGAGTTGTTTCCGATGAGTGGAAAGACGGGAACGTACTTAGCTGCATTCACGCCATTGGGCCTCACAAGGTGGGCATTCGCGGCCATTGCCCGTTCTTCGTCCAATGTGAAAAAGGCGAGCCACGTGCCGCCTGCGGATTGGAAAACAGTGGCCTTGCCCAGTTCCCCCAGGTTCAAGGCTACCGATCGGCCCAGAACGCCCACGAAAACAAGGCGGTTATTGCCAAATGTCAGGCGCGGATATCCGAATATCGGCCCCAGAAGCAGGGCTGCACCGCCGCAAGCTAGAAGCACTCCGAGCGCCAGCACGAGCAAACTGAAAATGTGTTCCCTGACCGTTGAGGAAGCCGGGAGGCCGACGAATGCCCAGATGAAGACTGCTCCCATGCAGATGTTAATGATGCGGAGAAGGAGGTTTCGGAGTGATGGTTTCGCATGACAGAGCAGCTTTGCGCCATCGTGCTCGGAGGGTGCGCGCTCGGAATTAATATTCACAACACCCTTTCCCGAGCAACTGTCAGCCGCCCTCGCCAGTCTTTCTCCAATCGCTACAATCATGCCGAGTGCTGGCGATTGAGTCTAGCTTGCCCGATTTAGTCATGCCTTCACCCGTTCGAGCGATAAGGCAAATCCGTGCTTCACAACGATCCTCCCGGTGACTGCTGTGACTTGCCGTGGCTCAGTAGTCGAGTGAGCAGACCCAAGGAAATCCAGGCAGCTTTCCGGAGCTTCCGTCTCCGGCTCCCTGGTTGCATCACGGCTGCGCTCGATGGTTCAGCCTGCTGACAGTCGCGAGGCGGCACATAAATATTGCCCTGGTCGCGGGAAAGGATCGTTAACGCCGAAATCATCTGTCTGCCCCCTCTCGCGCTTGGTCGCGCGGTCAGGTGCAGGGTCGATCAAAATGGCGATTCGGGTCCTAAATCGCCTACTGGAAAAATTCCGAAATCTTCTAAATCCATCAGCCTTCCTCTAGTCCCGCCTTTCGCAGCCCTTCGAGCAAGGCGTCGGTCCTTGTCGGGTCCTTTGCGGGCTGTCCGGACTTGATGCGGGCGATCGTAACCGCCGGAGTGAGCCGCTTGAGGTCATGAAGGAACCGATGCGCCTCTTCCATGCGGCCGAGATGAGCGTTCGCCGCGATAAGCACCCAGAGGGTCGGTTCGAAGTTCGGATTGCTTGCGAGCGCGCGGGCGGCCCAGGCAATCGCCTCGGCGTAGTCTCCGCGAATCCTATGGACGTCCGCGATCCCGCAGAGCGAAAAATGCGCGCCGCGGTCGCCTGGACTCAGTCGGTTTGCCCTTTGAAAAAGGGCGAGCGCCTCCTCGAGGCTCCCGCAATGAAGATGCGCAAGTCCCGCCCGGACCACGACCATCAGGTTGTTCGGGTTGGCTTCCGCCGCGGATTGCAGGACCGCCACCGCCCAGTCGTAGTCCTTTGCTGTCTGCAACAAGGCGACGCCGCAATGCGCCATCACCATCCCATCCCCGGCCGCGTGTTCGAGGCCCCGGCGCGCCAGCGCCGCGCATTGCCGCACGTCGTCCTTGCCGAGCGGTGGCCAGCCCATCGTGTGCCGATGTTCGAGGGCCCAGGCGGCATGGGAAAGCAGGAGGGCGTTGTCAGGCTCGGCCTCCAGCCCCTTCATCAGGAGCGCGTAAGCCTCCGCGTTTTCCTTCTCGGACTCCGTCGAAATTTTTGCCAAGGCCTGCAGATAGATGTCGTAGGCTGCGACGCTTCCAGACCGCTCCCGCCGCGACCGCTCGATCTCTGCCGCCTGGATATGCGGTTCGACTATCGTCGCGACGCTCTGGGTGATCTGGTCCTGGAAGTCGAGCAGATCGCCGATTTTGCCGTCGAAGCTCTTGGCCCAAAGGTGTATTCCACTGTCGCCGTCGACGAGATGTGCCGCGATCCTCAGTCGGCTTCCCGACCGCCTGACGCTGCCTTGGAGGAGATAGCTGACGCCGAGTTCCTTTGCGACGAGCCGCACATCCCGGAAATTTCCCTTGTACGCGAAGGAGGATTGGCGGGCGACCACCGCGAAGCTTCTAAAGCGGCTGAGGGCGATGATGATGTCGTTGACCACGCCGTTCGCAAAATAGTCCTGGTCAGGGTCGCCGTCGAGATTGGCAAAAGGCAGGACCGCGAGCGCTGGTTTGATCGGCATCACTTCGGCGACGTGAGCCGCCCGTGGAGATGCAATGACGAGGCGATAGCCGATGCGCGGTATGGTCGTGATCCACTCCCGCCCGTCCGGAGCAGGGCCGAGCGCCTTGCGCAAAGAAGCGATCTGGACGGTGAGATTGCTTTCTTCAACAATCGTGTCCGGCCAAGCTCGTTCCATCAGGTATGCCTTGGAGACGACTTCGCCCCGTGCCTCCAGCAATACTCGAAGAAGCGCAAGGCTGCGGTGACCAAGAGTGACGGACTCGCCGTTCCGTCGCAGCCGGCTGCGGTCGGGATCAAGCACGAAGTCACCGAAGGCATGCAGCGGTTCCACCATGACGAGAAATATACCCGATAGCTCGACACTGGGGAACCGACGGCGAAGCACCGTGGCGTTTCACGGCCGATCGTCGCCGTCGCGGGACTACAGGCGAAGCGCCAGTACAGCGTCGTTGATGATCCCCATGCGGGCTTCGATCTCCGCAATCTTCTCGCGCGTGTCGGCGCAGGATGTCTCGATGTCGACAAAGAGCTGTTCGAAGCCACCGGGAGTGACCATTGCGAACAACTGCCCTGGCTCGTCCCCGATATTTCGCCAACTGTGGCGCACATGTGGCGGCAGAACCACGACCGTTCCTGGAGGCGCGTCGAATTCCTCGTCACCGCATCGGAAACGATAAAGTCCGCGGATCACTCGAAAGACCTCCGTCTCTCGAGTGTGAGTATGAGGCTCCGGGCCTTGGCCTGGCGGAGTGAACGTTTCCCACATGCCGAAGGCCCCTCCGGTCTCGGCGGCAGTTGCATGGATCACTACCTTCGCACCATGGGGCGCTTTGGCTAGACGTTCCCCGCCCGGCATGGAGACAACCGCCTTCTTAAAACCTGGCATAGCCCACCTCGTTGGTTAGCGGGAACCATAGAATAGATAGAAATCCAGTAGGCCCTGCTCGCGATCGTTTTCGGGTGTGTTTCAGTATCGACCGCTGACCTGAGCTGTGTGCCATTAGGCGCATGTGTTTGCTGGTAATTTCATAGTCTCCATTGCGCCCCGGGTGGCACGGTCGCGCATATCAGCGGTTGTGTCTATTAGCCCCATTGGGTGAATTGCCGGGGAAATGCAATTTCTTCAAAGTCATACAACCTAGAAGAGCGGGCGATGGATGAGCTCCAGCGCTGTAATATCCAACTCCGATGCAGGACACGGAAACGATGGTGAATTCAGAAAGCCTGCTCACCCTTACCCATGCCACCGAGCGTGATGTTGATCTCATCCTAGTCGAAGAACTCGCCTGTTCTGCGGAATTCGTCGCGTGGATTTCTCGTCGGGTGAGCAGCGGAGACATTACCTCGAGTTCAGTCGCTCACAGTAAACGGCGTACCTTCAATCGACGAGAAATCGATATAACGTTGTCCGTTGAAGGCCCAGCCGGCAAGACGATCATACTGATCGAAAACAAGCTGGATACCGCTGAACAACCGCGCCAGGCAGAGTCCTACGCAGAAGAAGCGCGTACCCTGGTGGACCGCGGAGAGGCCATTGCGGCCACCACGGTCTTGATGTGTCCTCGCCAATACGCGGCAACAGCGTCAGCCTTCGCTCGAAAATTCGATCACGTCATACCGTATGAAGATGTCGTTGAATTTCTTGATAGCCGCAGCGGGCAGACCGATGGTGAGTTGGCATCTAGGCTTAGGCATCGCCGCGAACTGCTGATGCAAGCCATCACGAAAGCACGCCGAGGCTATGAAGCAGTCGCCCTGCCTGAAATCGATCAATTCGCCTCTCAGTACGTAACGCTGTTGAAGGAGGAAGGAATACCGCTCGAGCCGGGACCTTCAATGGTAAAGCAAGGGCGTCCAGGAGAAAGTCGCACAATGATTTTCTCACCGGATGCGCTGCCGAAATGGGACTTTCTCCCACAGACGCGTCTTGTGCATCAGCTTAGAGAAGGTAATGCGAATATCAATCTCTACGGCTGGGGCGACGTCTTCAGTAGAATCGCGGCAGAAGTAGCCTCTGACCTTAATGGTACCGATATACGAGCTGTTCCTTCCGTCAACAAACGCATTGGCGGGCGATCTGGACTAATGCTCGTCGTTCAGACACCAGCAATTGACAGCCTCGCCGCTTTCGATCCGCAAAAAGAGGTTATACGCGCGGGTGCCCTTGCTGCCGCGAAGCTAAAGCATTGGTTCTGGTCGAACAAACCGATCGTTGAGAGGTGGGCATTACTCATCAAGGCCGCTGGATAGCGGACGTCGGAAACCGAATGTCGATCATCTATACGATAGTAATTATCATCGGCTTCCTAATCACTGCCCCCTTTCTCGCAGTGGGCATGGCGTCCATTCTGATAGCTGCCGTCGTTGGCTTACTATTTTTCTTCGTTGTGACCTTGGTCGGCGTGGAGCCATCAGGCGGCGTGCTCGTCACCTGCTTTGTGATGGCGTGCCTAACAATGCTCATCTATGCATTGGGAAAGAAAGCCGACAAACCGCATGAATAGGATCGGGGCTGTCGTTGTTTTGGAACGCTGACCCGAGATTTGAACGGTGAAATCAGCAATTGTGATTTCGACCTAGTCAGCCACCTTTCGTGTACGCAGCCCCCGCTGACCAGACGAATTCAGTTTACTTCCGCCGAGAGAATCTTCGCTCCCCTTCCCTTCCCGGTGAAACGACCCGAGACTTCTTTTCGACGACGGCCGCGATGCACATACAGCAGGTCAATCTCCATCGACCGAGCGTCGATCTGGCGGCTGGTACGATGCTTCATGTTCTTTTGGGCAAGGCGCAGGCTGCGCGGAAAGGCCCAGGCGGCACTGTCACAGATGTCCGCCGGAACTGTTGGTGTGCGCGTGCCGAACATCGAGTATGGCGGTCTCGAACGATTGTTCCCTCTGCCGCATCGCGTGCGAGGCTCTCGCAGGCATACTGTATGGTCTGCGCGGTTCGACACTTGGAACGGCACGTCCTGGCCCTTGGGGCGCGAAACGAGGGTCACCGTCGAAACGGCTGCGATCGAGGCCAAGGCCTCCCCGCGGAATCCCAGCGTCGGAATGGCGCTGACCACGTTGCCGGGCAGTTTGGACGCGATGCTCGAGGCAAAGGCCGAGGACTTCGGGGATCATGCCGACGCCGTTGTCCGAAACGACGATCTCCTGCAGCTTCTGCCCTCTGACGGCGGGCGCGACCTCGATCGAGGTCGCGCCCGCGTCGATGGCATTGTCGCGCAGGGTGGTCGTGTGAAGATGACGATCAGGATACTGCCGCCACGCATGGCCGCGATGATCGCGGCGGCGAAGTGGTGGATCGGCCTGCCTCGGCGGTCAAGGAATTGTTCGCGCAGTGGTTTTCCAGCGCGTTCAGCGTTTCCCAGCTGTCGCGACAGTAGCCGCTGGAGTCGGTCGAATTGCTCCTGATGTCCTGTACAAGGCAGCGTCCTTCGGCGTCCATGAAACGAGCGACCGGCGCGGTCAATGCCTTGGGCGCGTAGGGTGCGTTCGACCCGACATAACGGCCCTTGCGGACGATGTCGCTGACCTTGCATGCGCGTTCGCCTATCCAGATCAGGGACAGGATGTTCGCCAGCGATATGCTTTTCCGCCTCGTGTTTGACAAGGATCGGGGAGATGAACTCGCTATAGACCCGGAAAATCCTGTCTCGCATGCGATCAGGAATTCAGACCGATGCTTGCTTCGGGAGCGTTGTGTCATCTCGCGTGCCGCTTTCGGGTGCGACTTATCCATCAAGTTTCAGTCGGTCGGCCAAGGAGATTGACCGGCGTCGCCTTTGGCGCTCGGCAGACCGTGAAAATCGGTTGGATTTCAAGCCCTTGCAAAAATTGTTGCCTAGTGCTTCAACGTCGGAATGAAGTGTTTCGAGGGGACGTGAATGGCACCGCGAAAGCGATCTTACGGCCGGGACAGCGACAGTTGTCTCGGCGTGTTTTTCCACAACATGCTGGTCGACATCGAACGCAAGGAAAAGCGTGACGCCGCGACGAAGAAGCGCCTCGACGACATCAGGGCCAGACTGCGAGCCTCCAACATCGACGTGTCCTGGGCCGAAACCGCCCAGGATATCATGCTGGAACTACGGATACGGCTTGAATCAGTTCGCGACCCGGGTGGTTCCCGAACTGAGACAGATCATCCGTCAAAAGGCAATCGAGGAAGAACGGAAGGCGCGCGAGGCGGAGGAAAAGAGAGGGCGGGACAGGCGCGAGGCCGAACTCCGTCGTGTCGCGCGGGAAACCCAGAGGAGCGAGTTGGCGGAAGCGGGACGTCTCAAGCAGGAGGGCGACGAAGGGCGGTCGCGGCTGGCGTCGACGGTAAAGTCATTCAGGAGCCAGACGGTTAGGTCCGGGTTCCTGCCGGAAACCCAGGACCCCGGAGAGGCGGTCCTTGCCGCCCGTTCGGACACCATAAGCGAGGCCCGCGCCGAACTCGCCGAGATCGAGGCGGCGATCGCCAATCCCTCCGTGTCGATCACGCGCATCCGCGGCATCGCGAACCGGTCGCTGTTTTTCGATTACCGGAGGCGTAGCCTCCTGAGGGTCATGGGGTTCATGGCCCTGGACCTGTTCCTCGTCTTTGTCCTGAGCTTCGTGGTGGTTGCCTGCGCCGAAGTTCTCGGTTTCGCCAAGGATGACGGGGTGGGATTGGCCACGACCATCGTGGGGTTCTCGCCTTTGTTCCTCATCTGGCACTATCGGCGGCTGCGGCGACGGCGCATCTACCTGTCAGACAAGCCGACCAAGCTCCGCTTCGAGGCGGCTTTCCGCGAGCGGGTTCCCGTCGGAGGGAAGCCGCCCAAGTTCAGGAAAGCTGATCTCCCCGCTGACTTCTCGGAAAAAATCCGGGCCTTGAGCACCGATCTGCGGGCCAAGGAGAAGGCGCGGAGTCCGTGATCCGCATTTCGTCCCGGGACATAGACACGCAACTCTATCGGTGTAGTCATGCGCGATCGACCTGGAGGGGCAAAATGGGCTTCAGATTCCGCAAGACCGTCAAGTTCGGTCCGTTCCGCACGACGCTCACGCACCGTGGCATTACGAGCGGCATCGGAACGGGTGGCATCAGCTATTCCAAGACCGCGCGCTTTTCCGGTTCTCGAAAGCGCTCCCCCACGACCGATGAGGGTCAGCCCGCCGCATCCCAAGGCAATCCGGTCGTAGGCTTCATCGTCCTCGCCGTCATCGGTTTCGCGATCTTCCAAATCCTGACCTGACCATTCACTGGCAGCAAGCTGCTTCTGTCGAAGACTATATGCAAGAATTCGGAAGCTGGGCGGGACGGAAAACCGTCTGTCGCCGTCGTATTTCATGAAGGCCGCGCCGAGAGCTCTGACGTCAAACGGCTGAAGTTCATGGCGGAACGAACCGTCGAGGCGGCGGCGGATTTTGGGCGTGATGGAAGCCAAGGCAATGCTTCAACAACGGGAGCGCCAAATTTCCCAAGTCGGTGCGATGCTGCGATCGCAGGGAAGCTTCCGCAGCCTGATCGTCAACTACTTTCAGGAAGCTCGTGCAAATAAAAAAAGTCAGCGCCGCGCCTCCCCGGCTCTGCCCGTCGACTTGCTATGTGGCCTGTCCTTTTTTTATTTCGACTTCAACCAGACGGATGAAGGTACTGCCCGCTGAACGAAGTTCGGCAGCAGAAAGGGCCGTCGTCGCGGTCTACAACAATTTCGCAATGTGGCGTCGTGTTAAGGCTAGGTTTATCCAAATGGGTTGTAATCCGCGGCGTTACAAACCTCATCGTCTCCGCGTTCTCTTTTACCACTTTCAAAGGCCGGAAACTGTATCGGAAATAAAACTGTGCTCTTCTCGGGGGATAGCTGATTGTGAATACCGCAATATTTTCAGCCCGACTTGCCGATGGAACGATCTGGGCGCAGGTGTATCGTAGCCTGATACCCCCTATTGAGATGTTCGGCTTCGGACAGCGCATCAATCCAAAGCGCTCATTTCTGTTCGTATCGAAGGTACTTGGCCGGCACATACCGGTCCGCCCGTCGGTCATGCGCAATACATTCGACCTTCTCGCACGCCAAATACCCGCTGACATCCCCGGTCCTATTCTTTTCATCGGTATGGCGGAAACAGCCGTTGGCCTCGGCGCGGGTGTCCATCAGCAGTTCCGTGAACTCACGGGTCGTAGTGATGCGATATATATCTGCACCACCCGTCACAACCTTAATCTGCCGCTGATCTGCGAATTCCAGGAAGAGCATAGTCATGCCATGCGGCACCTCCTGCACCAACCATTCGATCCGGTGCTCCGTAACATGGCTTACGGCGCGAAAAGCCTGGTTCTGGTCGATGACGAGGCTTCGACAGGCAAGACATTCGCAAATCTCTTCGCTGCCCTGCCCGAGAAAATTCGTTCGGAGGTGGAACACACGGTCCTAGTCACGCTCACCGACTGGTCCGGCGGTGCTGCCCGCGCGAAGATGACGGGAAGGGTCAGCGATGCAACTATACTTTCCGGCCGTTACAGTTGGACGCCGCACGAGAACGTATCAGCCGCCGCTCCACAGGTTCCCTCTTTCGACCGTCCTGCGCAGACCGAAGTTTTCCCCGACGCCGCCCGCGACTGGGGGCGACTTGGCGTCGTCGATCACTCCCAGCTTCTCAACGCCAAAGCGGCCGACAACGGCGTCACCCTCGTACTCGGGACAGGCGAACACGTGTGGCAGCCCTTTCTGCTTGCGGAGCGCCTAGAAAAGGAGGGCGCTGAGGTTTTTTATTCGTCCGTGACGCGCTCCCCCATATCCGTAGGACACGTGATCGGCTCGAAGTTCTCGTTCTCCGACAACTACGGCGGAACGGTTCCCAACTACCTCTACAACGTCGATCCCGCGCTGTATTCGAAGATCATCCTCTGCTCGGAGACAGGTCCAGAACACGTCTGCGCCGACCTGATATCCGCACTCGGTAATCCCGCCGTCGTCGTGGACCGGGAGGAGAGCGAATGAAAACTCTATCACTTGCGGGAAATCGCCATGCGCCGGCTACCTGTCGGAAATCGGTTCACGTCGGCGTTTCACTGACAATCTATAGCGGCAACAAGACTGGTTCCGCCTCCTCAACCTGAGGACATCACCCCATGGACAGTATCAACCACAGCATTACCGCTGCCGCACTCGGCTCCTACGCCAGAGATGACGTGACATTCCTCCTCAAGAGGGTGGAAATGGAGTCCACCGACGTGGCCACGAAGGAAGAGGCCATCCAATCGGGACGTCGACATTACTCGGAAATGATTTCCATCGAGAAGGCACCGACCGCCGAATACATGGACCTGTTCGCCAGGGCCATGGAAACGGGTGGCCCGCGCATGGGCGTGGAGACGGCCCGTCTCTCCCACGCTATCGCGGCGTCGGTCGAGCATCCAATTACCCTCGTCAGCTTGGTCCGCGCCGGCGTGCCGCTCGGTGTTCTCCTCAATAGGGCCATCGCCTCGCTCGGCCGGGATGTCGAACACTACGGCGTTTCGATCATTCGCGACAAGGGAATCGACGACGAGGCCATGCGCCACATCCTCGCTAGACGTTCTGTTGAGGGCATCGTCTTCGTCGACGGGTGGACAGGCAAGGGAGCGATTATGGGTCAGCTCGAGAAGAGCTTTAAGGCCTACTCAGACCTGCCTCCGCGGCTCGTCGTGCTGGCCGACCCCTGCGGCCGCGCATGGCTCGCCGCATCGGGCGAAGACTGGCTGATCCCGTCCGGCATCCTCGGATGCACGGTATCGGGGCTTATCAGCCGCTCGATCCTCAACGCCGACGTTGTCGGTCCCGGTGACTTCCACGCCTGCGTCCAGTGGGACAATCTCGCCGAGCACGATATCTCCCGTTCTTTCGTGGACGAGGTCTGGAAGTATGCCGCTCCCGCGCTTGCAACCGAAAATCCGAGCGTGTGGCATGTCGAAACCCGCCTCGCGCACCGCGAAGCCGCCGACGCAGCCGTCGCCTGGGTCGTGGGCGAGAATGCGGTAACGAACGTCAACCGGGTCAAGCCGGGCATCGCCGAGGCGACCAGGGCAATCCTGCGCCGCATACCGGAATTGGTCTACGTCTCGTCGCCGGCCGATCCAGAGCTCGCGGCCCTCATGCACCTGATTGAGGACAGAGGCGTTCCGTATGTCGTGTCGCCCGAGAAGATCGCCCCCTACCGCGCCGTAACCCTCATCCAAAAGCTCTCCTGATGCTCAAGAGCACCTCTCCCTACGAGCTCGGCGCAACGCTCTACATGCCGGTTCTCAAGAAGGACGCGCTGGAATACATTGCCGGCCGGAAGCTCCCGAAGCTGCGCTCGATGGTTCTTTGCCTCGAGGATGCCCTGCTCGAGACCGACGTCCTCGTCGGTATGGACACACTAGAGAAGACCCTGATCCGGATCGGACAGGTAAAGGAAGAGACTGAGGACAAGCGGTTTCCTCTGGTCTTCGTCCGTCCTCGCAACCTTGGGATGGCCAAGCGCATCGCCGAGATGGCCGGCATCCACAACATCGACGGTTTTGTGGCTCCCAAGGTGCGCCCAGGCGACTACGAGAAATGGGTGAGCGCCGTGCGCGACACCGACCTCTATATCATGCCCACGCTGGAGACGACCGAAGTCTTCGACGTCGGAGCCATGACGGCCCTGCGCGACGAATTCCTCGCAAACGCACCGGATCGCATCCTTGCCTTGCGTGTTGGCGGCAATGACCTGATGTCCTGCCTCGGCCTGCGCCGGGTCGGAAAAAGCAGCCTGTACGAGGGGCCGCTCTTCTACACAATCTCGATGCTGATGGGCATCATGAAATCCAAGGGCTTCGACCTCACCTCGCCCGTCTACGAAATCATCGAAGATGGGTCGACTGGCGAACAGGTCGAGCAGACCTGGCTCCGCGAGGAAGTGACGAAGGATGTGGCCTTCGGCTTCGTCGGCAAGACGATCATTCATCCTTCACAGATCGATGTCGTGCAAAATGCCTTTAAGGTCACTCGTGGAGATTATGAGTCGGCCAGGAAGATTCTCGCTGTAGACGCCCCGGCGGTCTTCAAGTTCGGCGGCTCGATGTGCGAGCCCGCCACCCACAGGACATGGGCGCAGCGCATCATGTCGCGCGCCAACGTCTACGGAATAGTGGGCGAGGACGAGACGAAAGCTGCGTACCCGTGATTTGAAGAACAACAGGCGCAAGGACATCGAAACGGTGATCGACCTCGCGGATCAATATGAAAGACCCCGCAACTTACCTGTCCATCCTGGACCCTCGACCGGATCAGCTAGAAAAACTCGTCAGATGCCGCCCTCAAAAGCGAGGCACACATCACCATCTCGACCGTCCATCTAGCCAAGTGTGACGTGGTCTACTTCCGAGCTTCGTGAAAGGGGGATACATTCCGTCTGCACTTCGCGAGGGACCATGAAAGTTTCGAGGAGAAGAAGCGCGTCCTTTACGTAGCCGTTGCGGGACCGCGGCGTCACCTTGTCATCACGGTCCCCACATTCAACGCGACGGGCAAGAACGAGCCGTCGGCGTTCGAAGACACCGTGACCGAGATTGGAAACGCTGGGCGTCGGCCAGGGTGCAACATGGCTTCGGCTTTGGCGGCAACTACGGCTCGCCGCTCGACCTTTCCGATCTCTGAGCTGGCGGACTCAGAAGACCCAAAGATAGATCACATAGGCAATGACGGCCAGAATTATGAAGCCGACAACCGGGTTTCCCTCCGACGCTGCCGCCTGGTTGTCGTTACCTTCGGTTTCAGTGACCGCATTGTTGTCTAAGTTCCCGATGCGCGACCGACGGCTGCCCACGTCGGTGTAACGTGTCGACTTCGAATACCTAACGCCACCCGCTCCGATGCTGTTGGTTATTCCCCTGTGAGTTAAGGTCGTGCGAAACGGCCCGACCTTGAACGACTTTCGAAAACTGAACCCCATTCTACCCCTCCAGGTTGACGAGAATTTGGTAAATCAAACGCGGTTGCATGTCTATACACCGCACGGGTTAGTTGGAGGTCAAGTATAGCCACTCACGACCTCGCTGGGTCCGACGATGGCCTCTTTGAAACGCTTTCGTCGCGGGCAGCCGCCTCATGAAGCGGGGGGCCCCGGCCGCCTGATGCTGAGCGGAGGCCCTTTTTCAATTCCTCGATCTTCGTCTGGAGCTGCTCCAGGAGATCATCATTGCGGAAGCTGGGAAGCTTCGCCCGCCCATCGCCGTCGAGTGCATTGGAAAGGCATCTGGCGACGCTCATGGCGGTGATGGCTGGCCTTACGAGGTTCGATAAGAAGTTTATGTCGCGCGCCCGCGCCGGTGTCGAATACTCGATGGGTGTTCAGTTTCCCCAAATGGGAGCTCGCCATCCCGCCTGGATTGCCTCGCCTTCGGAACAGAACCAGCGTTCTCCCTCCTCCTGTGAAACCTTGGTCTTGCCGTACCAGGGGGACCAGGGCGCGTGATAAATCATCCCCTGCTTCGAGATGTTCCCTTTGATCGGACATCCATCGGGCGACTCCTGCTTCGCCACATCCCATTTGTGGGCGCGGTAGTCCCACGGGGACTCCGTCTCGGCTTGCCACACACCGACGCCCGCCGCGCGTGCCTTCTGCTCGATCGAGACGTAGTCGGTTGAATACTTTACGAATGCCCAGGCATTCCCAGCTTCTACCATGCGCGCGTTGACGTCGATTCCGCCAGCAGTGCATACTCCGATGGTGCGGCTATATCCGTCAGAACCACGGTTGTCGCAAGTGACGCCGCTTGAGATGAGGTCTTCCATTGCCGCAATAGCCGCCTTGCCGCATGCCCACTTTCCACCGCCCGCTTTCTCGCAGCTCTGACCGGCTTCGGGCGCGTCGATGCCATGGAGGCGGTAGGTGACACCGTTGATTTCGAGCGTATCCCCGTCAACGACACGGGCCGATCTGGCGAAGACTGGGGTGGAGACCGAGGATACTACCACAAGTGCTGCCGCAAAGATGGATTTCGACTTCATACGCCCCTCCGGTCGGAGTCTCGGACCTTGGGGAAGAAGCCTTAATTCATAATCGTTGCAAATACAACCTAAACGCGGACGTATTCCATCGCATGAACGGGGCGGTTGGTTATCAGCCGTGGGCAACCTGGGATGCTACGCAGGCACGTAGTTAAGCATTCGACCGTCGCCGTCCAACAGGATTTTAGCACGAACGCTGCGCCTGCCCTTGACCTTGAAGACGACGGCGTCGTTCCTGAAGTCCTCAAGGACAAGCTCGTTGCCATCCGGGTCCACTATGACCTGCTCGCGGCCGCCCACGTCGCGGAAGCCGTTGCGCACAAGGAAATCCTCGTTATGGGCATCGACCTGAAAAGCCTTCTTCCGTTTCGGCCGCTGAAAGAGACCGTATAGGAGGCCTGCTGCAGCGAGAACGAGCTGAATGCCGATCCCGACGAAAAGGACTCCCTGTGCATTGTCCTCGCCGTCCGATCCGCTTCCAGCGACCACCAACAACGCAAACATGAAGAGGGCGAAGCTCGCGGCAATTATCACGGCATTCATGAGGAACGTTAGGAAGATCGTACCGAGGACACCGCGGGCATGCCCCCGTGCCATATTCCAGAAGCCGTATGCGGTCCCAGCCAGAGCCACGGCCGCCAGTACGATAACCACGATGTTGTCGCGCGTTTTCCGGTAGGCATCGCGCCCTATGCTGAGACCAACCCCTGCAACGGCCGAATGGACAAGCAGGTTCATCAGCGAACCCTTGGCGTAACTGTTTCTCGACATGCAACCCCCGTGTCATACCTCGGCAGCCCCGTGCACCGACAGCAAAAGGGGGGCGTGAAGCCCCCCTCGTTCCGTGTCCCCCGGATCAGGCGAGATTGACGCCGAAATCCTTCGCCAGTGCGGCGAGACCGCCGGCGTAGCCCTGGCCGACGGCCTTCATTTTCCACTCTTCGCCGTTGCGGTAGACCTCACCGAAGACGAGCGCGGTTTCGGTCGAGTAGTCTTCCGACAGGTCGTAGCGGGCTATCTCGGCGTTGCCGTCACTGTTGAGCGAACGGATGTAGGCGTCGCCGACCTGACCGAAGTTCTGGCCGCGGCTGTCGGCTTCGTGGATGGTGACAGCGAAGATCAGACGCTTGACGTCGGCCGAGACCCTGGAGAGATCGATGGCGACCGCTTCGTCGTCACCTTCGCCTTCACCCGTGCGGTTGTCTCCCTTATGTTCGACTGCGCCGTTGTCGCCAAGCTTGTTGTTATAGAAGACGAAGTCTTCATCCTTACGGACCTTGCTGTTTTCGCCGACGATGAAGACGGAAACGTCGAGGTCGAAGGCAGCGCCATCGGTCGTGCGCGGCTTCCAGCCGAGGCCGACGAGAAGGTTCTTGAGGCCCGGTGCTTCCTTGGTGAGGGAGACGTTACCGCCCTTCGAGAGAGAAACTGGCATGGGTGTGTCCTTTCGTTTTTTGGACTTCAAAACTTGATCGAGTTGATCAACGCCCCTTACGAGGCGTTGATGCCGTACTGCGCGCAGACGGAGGCGAGGCCGCCCGCATAGCCTTGGCCGACGGCGCGGAACTTCCATTCGCCGGCGTTGCGGTAGAGTTCGCCGAACAGCATGGCGGTCTCGGTTGAGGCGTCTTCGGAGAGGTCGTAGCGCGCGATCTCCTTACCCGTTTCCTCGTTCACAATGCGGATGAACGCGCCGCCGACTTGGCCGAAGTTCTGGCGGCGGGCCGGTGCGTCGTGGATAGTGACCACGAAGACAATCTTTTCGATGTCGCTGGCAACGACGGGGAGTTGGACCTTGATGGCCTCGTCGTCGCCGTCGCCGACGCCAGAGCGGTTGTCGCCGGTGTGTTCGACCGAGCCGTCGCTGGCCTTTAGGTTGTTGTAGAAGATGAAGTCCTGGTCGCCGCGGACCTTGCCGGAGGCGGTCAGCAGGAAGACTGAAGCGTCGAGGTCGAATTCGGTGCCGTCCGTGTTGCGAGGGTCCCATCCGAGGCCGACGATGACCTTTTTGAGGTTCGGGTCGAGTTTGGAGAGGGAAACGTTACCGCCCTTCGAGAGACTAACCATTGCTTTACCTTGCCTTTCGAGATGTGGTTGACTTGTTGTGTCGGAAGCCGCGGGAAACGAGGCGGCCGGTTCGCCCGTGGCGGGCGAAGTTCACAGGCCGAATTCGGAAGGATCAACGCCGAGTTCGGCGCAGATTTCACGGGCTGCCTTCTTCTCGTGTTCGTCGAAGTTGCCGTCTGAGTTGGCGATGATGATGGCAACACGGACAACGGCGCGCGCGGCGTCCGGCTTGGAGCGCAGCTTGCCGATCGTCTTGAGCGCATCGATGCCACCCATTTCGAGGTCGAAGTCGAACTTCCCCGAAATGGAGCTCCAAGAGGCGATGACGTCGTCCGTCTTGAAGACCTTCAGTTCGTCCGAGAACTGGATGAACTGCATCATCTTCTGCTTTTCCTTGGGATCGACGATCCCGTCGGCATAGGCCATCTTCGCGCATGCCGCGATCACGGCGTTCATGAAGTCGGCGTTCTTGAATTTGGTGATTTCTTCCTGGGCGCGCTTCTTGGCGGCGTCAAAGTTGCTTTTCAGCCAATCGAGGGCCATGTCTTCCTGATCCTTTATTTAGTGCCGGAGACCCATCGGAGGCCCCAGTCGTAATGCCTGTCTAGTTTCTGCGTGTCGGTGAAGTACTGGACCTCGCGCTTCACGCTGATTTCCCCGCTGACGTTCTCAAGCAGGACAATCGCGCAGTTTCTCCTACTAGGGTCGCCTTCATCGAGCTTGACCTCGATGGGCGCATTATCGGGTACGTAGACCGTGACGACACCGTCAGTCTCCGTCCAGTTTGCCACACCGTCGTAAATGAAGGTGTAGATCATGATGCGACGGATATCATTCCACCGCGAACCGTTGATCCTCATCCACTCGCCGTCTGTGCTGGCACCGGTTCGGTCGTCGGACAGGAGCCGGATGAAGGGCGCGTGATCGAAGTTCCCGAAGACGTTCCCGAGCGCCTGGACCACTCCCTTGCTGCCATCCTTGAGTTCGAAGAGACAGCCAAGATCAAGGTCCACGCCCTTGGAGCCACCGCCGAACAATCCTCCCAGCACGCCGCCGCCACTCTTCGTCCGCTTGTTCCAGTTCAGGTTGATCTTTATCTCCCCGAACGATGTGCCTTTCTTGGCGAGACTGATTTTGGGCTGCGCCTTGGTTAGCGTCACCTTGGACAGGCTGACGGGAGCGGCCGAGGGCGGCGGAGGCGCAGGCGGAACGGGAGGCGGTGTCGGAGTCGAGGTATTCGACGGAGGCGGCGCATCATCGATCTTCACGCCGAATCCCTCAGCCAGCGGTTTCAAACCACCGTTGTAGCCCTGCCCCACGGCCCGGAACTTCCACTGGCCATTGCGTTTGTAGAGCTCTCCGAGGATTAGCGCGGCTTCTGTCATTCCCGTGACCGGAACGTCGAATGTCACGGCCGTTCCTCCGGCTCGCATCACTGACACGACCAGCGAGGCCACGTCGGTAAATGAGACCCGCTTCGTCTGGGCATCGTTGATAGTACCCGTGATGGCTATCTTCTCGGCCGCGCTCGGCAATCGACGTAGGTCGAACTCGAAGCTCGCCTCGTTGGTGCCTCCAAGGGCGGAACGGTTCGTTTCCGTCATCCGGACGGCACCCGTCTTATCCGCGCGCTGGCCATAGAAGATCATGTCATCATCACTGGCGACCTTGCCGGATGCCGTAAGTACGAATGCCGAGACGTCGATCTCCTCGATCGCCGGACTCTTGAGTTTCCAGCGAACCGACACTACGAAATCATCGCCTGGGAGAGGCGCGTTGCCTCCCATGGTCAATGCCGTCATTTCCCCTTACCCCGTGTTTATGAACGCTAGGTCCCTGTCGGCCTCAGATGAGGCCGAGCGCGGGAGCGACGAGGTCGTGAACGGTGCGGCCATTGGCAGGCGCTCCGAGCGCCTTTACCGACCAGCCATTGCCTTCGCGGCTGATTGCGGCCATGACGAAGCCGGAATTGCGGCCCTTTTCGCGGAGTTCGTACTTGCAGATTTCCCTCTTCGTGCTCTCGTCCACGAGGCGGCAGAAGGAATTGTCGACTTCGTCGAAGGTCTGACCGCGGAAGGAATTGACGGTCACGATCAGGTGGGCGACTTCCGCCGGGACGCGGGTGAGGTCCACGCGAATGACTTCATCGTCGCCGTCGCCGTCGCCCGTCAGGTTGTCACCGCTGTGAGTGATCGAGCCGTCGCGGGATTTCAGTTGCTGGAACCACACATTATCGAGGACCCGCTTGGAAGCATCGACCAATATGACTGACGCATCGAGGTCGATGCTGTCGCTGCCACCGCCGAGAAGACCGCCGAGGAAGCCGCCCTTCTTCTTGACCGGGTCCCATCCGAGACCAATGTGCAGACGCGTCAGCGAGGGGACCTCTTTCGAGAGGGATACTTTCTGACCTTTGGAGAGCGATACGCTCATGGAGTGCTTCCTTTACTGGGGTCGGCGTGCCGTGCACGAGAAAATTGTGTTGAAGGGGTCCTTGCTATTCAAACATAGGTTGACAATACCGGACGGTCAAGTCCTTGACTAAATAATTGCTTGCCAACTTGGCATCTGTGTGCAGAATGCGAATTATGTCAGTAAAAAGAAAAGTTTACAGTATCAAGCTCCAAGTCGTCTACGCAATTGCCTATGACATTGCCTCTCTTCTTCCCGAGGAGGTGGAGGTGATTGGCGATGCGCTCAGGTCCGGGGCGCGAAAATTCAGGTGCGACATCATCTCGACCTCTTCGGGGGATCGCTGGTTCGAGGCCGTTCTGGCCGCTGAGCCATCATTCGACATTCCCAAGGCGATGACGTCTCTCAAGACCGTGTCCTCACGTGCGATAAATGCGAGACGCGGGAGTAACGCCGGATTCTGGGCTCCCGGATACGTGGTGGTCAGCATAGGGGAGGCAGTGAATCCCGAGGAAGCCGCGAAGAATCTCGAAAGCAGGGGTATCAGGAAGTGAGCATGCAGGGTGTCATCTGGCTTAATCAAATGCTCGCCTCCCAGAGAGACGTCGCGGAACTCGTCCGTCGTGGCTCAAACGGCTGCATCAGGGTTCTCTCCTCCCACGGTTCCGACCGCGAGGACATCTTCATGACGGCGGATGAACATTTGGTTGAGCCGCAAGAGGCGGTGGAACCCACCTTCGGCTATGCTGAATGGGCGCTTAACACGGCGTCTTCCAAGCGGGTCAACGGAATGGTTGCGATGCGTCACCGGAAAAAGCTGATCGCCGCGCGCGACCAGTTTTCCGCCGGGGGCGTAAGGCTTGCCGCTGGAGCAGTTGATTCAGATACGATTGACCTCTGCGACAACAAGGACCAGTTTACCGTTGCGATGAAGGCCGCTGGCATTCCGGTGGCCGAAACAATCGCGGCCGATAACCTCGAAGAACTCCGCGCCGCCATCACCACAATTGCGGCGACCGGAACCGAAGTCTGCGTAAAACCGGCAGTTGGCGTTTATGGCAGGGGCTTCTGGCGATTTGTCCCCGGCCTGAATCCATTCTCGCTCTTCACGACTATCGACGGAAACCAGGTCGATCCCGAGTTTTACCTCAATGCTTACGCGAGGGCCGCGACCACGGCCCGCCTGATCGTGATGCAGTATCTCCCCGGCATCGAGAGCAGCATCGACTGCGTCTGCGACGACGGCAGCCTCGTCGCCCATGCAGTCCGCCAAAAGTTGAACGACCGACAGGTGGTCTTCACCGGAGGGCGCGAAGTCGATATTGCCCGCGCAGTCATCTCTGAACTCAACCTCGACGGTCTCATCAATGTGCAGACCAAGGCCGATGCTTCAGGTAATCCGGTCCTTCTCGAGGTCAACACGCGGCCGAGCGGTGGTGTCGGATATTCGGCGGCGGCAGGGGTTAACCTTCCGCTGGCCTGCGCCCGCATGATGCTCGGCGAACGGGTCGGAGACACGTCGCTCGCCTCGCCTGTAGTTATTAGGCGCTCAGACCTGACTTATGTCCTGCCACGCGCGACGGCCGCGCTCAGTGGGTGGGCCGCCTGATGCCATACGATCTCGTCGCAGGTGCAAACGCAGTCGTCCCCGGTGACGAGGTCGCCTTGCGGGTTCACGCCAACAACGGCGGAAGTGTCGATTTCGCCGTCGCCGTCCTGCCCGTCCCACGGGGAGCCGATCCATGGCTCCCCCTGCAGGACCCGCCGCCGGCCTACGCCGATGGCGCAAGCAGCGGCGTCGAGTTCAGGCTGAAGCTGTCACTTTTTCCAGATACGGTTCAGATGGTCGCGCTCGTGTTGTATGCAAGTGGTGCTTCCTCCACACTCATATCACTGCGAGACGTTTCCATTGACGTCGGAAGCAACAATATCCGCCTTGATCACTCCGACCTCACGGTGCCAAGCCTGTTGTTTGCTGAACTCTACAGGCGCAACGGTCAGTGGAAGGTCAGAGCGAAAAAGGACGGCGTTTTCGACGGCATCGAGGAACTCGGCAGGCGGATCGGCGTGCAGGTCACCGATCGCCGTCGGTCTGAAACACCTACGCCTCCGAGACGAGACCAAGCTCCGGGGCCTTCGCGGAGCGGAGCCCGAGGCACCATGGCCGACTGGACCGGGTCCGGCAGCATGATCGCCGACAAGTTCCTCATCACCAATGCCCACGTTGTGAACAATGCACGCGAAATCTTCGTCTCGGGCTTCGTCGGGAAAACCCGCGCCGAACCCGTGATCGTTGACGAAACCAACGATCTCGCGCTCCTGCGCCTGTGGGATTCCTTCGGCCAATCCGAGATTTCCTTCAGAGACACAGGCGTCTATCTCGGCGAGACGGCCGTGACGCTCGGTTACCCCCTTTCGGGTTTGCTCGGACGGGGGCCGCAGTTCACCAGCGGAGCGGTGTCAAACCTGCTCGGCCCGGGAGACGACGCCAGGCTAATGCAGGTGACATGCCCGATCCAGCCTGGATCGAGCGGTGGCCCGGTCTTCGACGAAACAGGCCTCCTTATCGGCGTTGTGACGGCGTCCCTCAGCAACGCACAGAACGTGAATTTCGCCATCAGATCGGCGCTGGTGTTTCCGCTCCTCGATGCGGCGAATGTCGATTTCGAGCGAAGGACCAAGGGAACTTCACTCCAAATGTCTGACATCGTGAAGGCGAACTCAAGGTTCGTCTGGCGTGTCGAATGCTTTGCTTGACCCGCCAACCCGCTCCCGCCTCGCGATTTCCCGTTCGACGGCCTTCTGGAGGAATGCTGTTCGGGTCTCCCGCTCCTTTCTGACGGCATCTATCCTTTCGATAGTGCCTTCGGGGAAGCGACCTGGGATATTGTCGAAATTGATCTTCGGACGTCCGCGCGTCGTCATTGGGTACTCATTTTCTGATATCTGAAAATGGGTATTGACTATTAACTGATATCAGATATTTGTCCAGCCCAGTCAGTGGCGGAGTATGCAGATGAAGCCCATCGCCCTCGTAGACCTGGACGACACCCTCTTCCAGACGAAACGCAAGGTCCCCGACATCGCGGAATCCGATCTCGTTCTGGCATCCAGGGCGAACAATGGCAGCCACTCCTACATGACGAGAACCCAAGCGGCCTTTGCTGAGTGGCTGCTTGCTTCGACCGAGGCCATCCCTGTCACTGCGCGCGGTTCCGAAGCTCTCTCACGGGTTACGATCCCGTTCTCCAGCTACGCGATCGTGTCGAATGGCGCGGTCATCCTCAACAAAGCCGGGAAGCCGGACGAGGAATGGCACGAAGTCGTCTCCGGACAACTGCGTCCGCTGGCGGGCTACTTTGCCGAGTTGCTCGCCGCAGGCAATGCGAAGGCCGATCAAGTCGGCGTCTCGATCCGCTGCTGGTCGGTTATGGAGGGCGATCTCGCCACCTACGTCGTTTTCAAGGAGAATGACGGCGACGGCTCGCGTCTCCAAGAGATCGCCCCCATTGTCGAAACGGAAGGCTGGGTCCGCCACCACAACGGCAACAACCTCGCTCTGATCCCGCCCGTGATCTCCAAACGACTCGCCTCGGAGTTCCTGCTCAAGAGGCTTCGTGAAGAACAGCCGGACCGCCCGGTTATTGGTTATGGCGACAGCGTGAGCGACTTCTCCTATCTTTCTCTGTGCGACTGGTGGGGCGCTCCGGGCAAGTCGCAGATGACCGCACTCGTCGTTTCGGCGGCCAGCGCCTAAGCACGGCTCGCTGTACCAAGGCGACAGAGCCGTGCGCTAGGCGGAGCTTTGTGTCGCTCTCACTGGCACCGTGCTGGCCATGCGTCACGGCCGATGCTTTTTGCCATTCTCGGCTCTGTGATCGGAATCCAGGATTGGCGACCTGTAGTAATTCTGGATTGGCCGATAGCTCCAATTGACCGCTTCGGGCGTGGCCCTGAGTTTCGCGACCACTTGCTAGCCGGCTCCTGATATCGCTGACCTAGTCCAATGAAGAAATGCCCGTCGCGAAGGCGTCGATGAACTCGAAGATCGACCGTGCCGAGAGGCCTTTAGTTCGGGGTGCGCGGGTAGGCGCTGGCCACGTCCGAGGGATCGTAGTCGCGTTTGCTGGATGCATTCCAGCAAGTATATATCCTTGCATCCGGACCGAGCTATGCAGCGGCGCGAGAGACCACCACTCTCAAGAAGGAGACTTGTTGTCCGGTGGTCTGGGTATCGGCAGACCCGCAGGAGCGATGCGCCAGGCCTGCGCGAGCACCGGCATGCGCGCGACAGACGTGAACGAAGTAGTTTGCAGCGCGAGCGAACGGAAGAAGAGCGGAAACGCAGCCAGCAACTTCGAGAGTTTCGGCGTATCGCGCGAACCACGGAAATAAGGGCCGCTTCTGACGGCGATAGTGAACAAGCGAAGTTCCTCTACCTCTCCTTGGCACGCCGACGTCAACACGGCCGTCAACATCCTCAGGGCCGGAAACACGGCCTTCGGTCCTTCCGGGAAAGCTGGCATCCGAGGACTCGAGAGCCGTACCCTGTCCAGCAGGAGCTCCAGTGCAAGCTGGTCGCGGTCAGGGGCAAAGAACCCCCTTTCGTCAAGCGCCCCCTTCATTGGCAGCGACAGCGGGACAAAACGGTCCTGGGGGTAAACCGGAGTGTGCTCTGCCATGCTGACCGCGTCGGCATAGCCGCCGTCGCGGGCACAATGACGAGCGCAATGCCACCGTTCGCCTTCCCCGATGCTCCGTCCACTGGGAAGCCGCAGCCGCGTCATTCAAGGCTGGGTCACCAAACAAAAGGGCCCTCGGCTTGCGCCGGAGACCCTTATCTTCATTTGGCGCGACTTATTCTGCCGCGGCTTCTGCGGGTTCCCCTTCGATTTCGGGGTTCGCCCTGTTCCAGCGGATGGAGGACCACAGTGAGATGCCAATCAGGCCAGCGCCGAAGAGACCCGTGACCACTTCCGGAATGTGGACCATGGTCTGGACGTACATGATGACCGCGAGGATCAGAATCGCCCAGAACGCGCCGTGTTCGAGGTAGCGGTACTCTGCGAGCGTACCCTTCTCGACCAGCATGATGGTCATGGAGCGGACGTACATGGCACCGATGCCGAGGCCGATAGCGATGACGAACAGGTTCTGGGACAGGGCGAAAGCCCCGATCACGCCATCGAAGGAGAAGCTGGCGTCCAGGACCTCAAGGTAGAGGAATGCGCCGAGACCACCCTTGGCAGCGCCTTCGAGGGCCTCCTCGGAGGCGTCGAGTACGCTTCCGATCACTTCAACGAGGAGGAAGGTGATCAGGCCGTAGATAGCGGACCAGACGAAGGTGCTGACATCTGCGGCAGGCAGGAAGTGCGAGAAAGCGACGATCAGCAGCAGCACGAACAGGATTTCGACGCCCTTGATGCCAGCCACGCGGGCGAGATTGCTTTCGATCCAGTGAACCCAATGTACCTCCTTCTCCTCGTCGAAGAAGAAAGACAGTCCGACCATCAGGAGGAACGTGCCGCCGAAGGCCGCGATGCTGAGATGGGCCTCGTTCATGATGCGCGAATACTCGGCGGGCTCATTGATCGCGAGCGTCAGCGCTGCGATAGGACCTATGTTGGCCGCGATGGCGACGATGGCGAGCGGGAAGACGATGCGCATGCCGAAGACGGCGATGACGATACCCCAGGTTAGGAAGCGATGCTGCCACTTGGGCGTCATGTCCTTGAGCTTGTTGGCGTTGACGATGGCATTGTCGAACGACAACGAGATTTCGAGAACGCCCAGCACCGCGCAGATGAAGAACACCTGGGCGGCACCCGCGAGGGTTCCCGTCGTGTTCCAACCGAGCCATGCTCCGAGCGCGAGGCCTACGGCCGTGAAGGCGAACGCCCAAGTGAAGTATTTGTAAGTTGGCATTTTTCTCGTCGTTCAGCAAATTTGTTGATTTGCAATTTGATATGCAATCATCGGTTTAGGGAGAATCGCGAAGAACTTCAAGCTTCTTGTTGGCTCTCGTGATCACTTGTAACTTAACCTTCTAAATGCCGGACGGGGTCTCCCATCAGTTGAGTGCGAGATGTGTCAGGTCTCTTGCATCTGAGAGTTTCCTCTTATTGGTGAAATCCCGGAAGGACAATCGAAGTTTAGAGGCAAGTTTTGGAGACAAAGGAGTGAGTCGTCGAAGGGTAACGGTATGACATTGGGCCGACGCTCCGTGTCTTTTGAACATTCGTCCACAAGTCCCGAGCTGCGGGCGGTCCGCCGCAGACGGTCCTGCCCCCTTACGGCGGGTCGCCGATCAGTCAGACGTCCGTCCGACCCGTGGCTTGCCCTGTCGAGCAGTCCCTCCACTGCCTCGGCAATCAGTGACCACGCTCGGCGTCAGCTCGAAATGCGAGCCATCGGCGGTAGCCACAGCCTTGGTTATGGAGACCTCGTGCAAGCCCTGCCGACTGATTTGTCGCTTTCCGCCGCCGGAGACATGATCTCACTACATAACAGAGAGATTGCATGTTGAGAGCAATAGCACGCGCGTTGGCGGCGGCCGTTTCGGGACTCTGGAAGGGTGCGCTCTGGTCGCTGAATTTCGCGGAACAGATAATCCGCTGGCCCTTCAGCGTGATCTTCGGCAGTGGTGGCGGCGATCGTCCAAATCCACATTTCGAACCGCAGACGAGCGGCGTTCAACTCCTCGACGAATTCGAGGCCGCCCGCGCTCGCCAGGCTGCCGTCCATAAGCTTGACCGCGATGGCGTCGACACTGTCATCAAGTACGCTAGGGCAAAGCCATCAGCTCGTCCGACAATCGATTTGGGTGGACTACGGAGGGATGTCCGGGCGACGCTGTTGACGATGGACGACAACGAGTTGCAGGCGCTTGCAAATGCGTCGATCGGAGCCGTCAGGGAATTCCTCGAGGTTCGTGAGCACGGAATCCACGGCGTCCCGATTGTCCGCCCAATCCCGGCCGACACCGCGCTGACGGCTGAAATGACCGCGGACGAAAGGGTGCTGTGGAAAGTCCGCTCGAAGCTGCTGAAATCTCAGCAGTCAAGCGATTTCAAGCTGTCGATGTGAGAGCGTTGCGGATCGCATCGAGTCGGCAATGTTGTCGAGCCGCGCTCTCGTGCGTCCAGCAGCAGCGATGTTTTCGAGGTGGAGCGCCTTGAGGTCGCTGAGCAATGCCCCCTTCTCAGCTCTTGACTTGCTGAATGCCACGAGCTGGTCAGCCATTCAGCGCGCGGATGGCTTTCTCAAACTCGTCGATGTCGGGCATCTTCGGCTCATCCCATGGTCATCCGCGCGGAGATTTTGGGTCGCTTTCGGCAATGGCGGCATCCGGGGCTCGCATGTTGAGGATTTCCAACATCATCCGATGCATTTCCGGATGCTCATACGCCAGGTCGCCGTAGTGCTCTCGGATGCGCTGCCACTGCTCATCTGTGATATCTGACATCACGCGCGCCCTTTCTTTAGGAGGTCAATGACTTCCTGACGTTGCTTGCAGGCAGCATACAGGCGGGCATTCTCCGCTTCCAGTTTGGCGAGCAGGCGCATTGCCTCGCGTGCCATCGCTTCCATCTCGTCGGCATGCGCGACTGCGCGGCTTAGGGCGTCCTCGTAGCGGACATTGTAGCGGGCTTCTGCAGCAGCGGCGAGGCCATCGCCAATAGCGTTTGCCAGCCCTACCGCGCCGGCGGCCAGAACTGCCATGCCTGCGGCGTTGCCCATTGCCGCCGAGTAAGCGGGATTTCCAAAGCGAGACATAGCCGTCCTCCGTTAACAAAGTTGCTGACCCACACATATGACGCGGGATAGTTGTATTTTCAAGTCAACCTACGCGATAAGACGATCGGAGTGTTAACGAGCATCTGGGCTCCCCTGCCCCCCAGACCTGCTGTGATGAAAATACCTGTTAAATGAACGGCTAACGCAGCAATAGAATATCCGTCCCCATTGTGTTGCCAGCCACTTTCAGTTGATTTGCCTGCGTTTTTCTTCGTTAACAGATCCTCCGCGCTGACCGCCCTACGGACATTGCGGTCGATCAACACCAGCTTGGCCGACACCCAAGGCCGGGTCAGCTCCGGACTGCGTGTAGCTGTCGCCGCCGACAACGCCGCCTATTGGTCCATTTCGACGACGATGCGCTCGGACAACGTGGCGATTTCTGCGGTCTCTGACGCCCTCGGCCTTGGTGCTGCGAAGGTGGACGTGGCGTACGCCGGTCTGAATTCGGTCATCGATGTTCTGAAGGAGTTCAAGGCGAAGCTGGTGGCGGCCGAAGAGGACGGCGTCGACAAAGCCAAGGTTCAGGGCGATCTCGATCAATTGAAGCAGCAGGTCCAGAGCATAGCGACATCCGCGAGCTTCAGCGGGGTCAACTGGCTGAGCACCGACATCGCCGACATGTACGACAAGACCCTCAACAGGGCTTCGACCGTCTCCTCCTTCGTACGGGACACGGCAGGCGGCGTTTCCGTCAAGACGATGGATGTCAATCTGTCACGAGTGGCGCTCTTCAACAGTACGGGCGGGGGGCTGCTTCAGGCCGATCCCCGAGACCTCGGAACACTCGGCGGCCTGCGCTTTCCCCCGGTTTCTACCGACTGGATGAGTACCTATAGCGACGGCAACAAAAGGGGCTCGGCCCCCTTCTATATCGATTTCACCTTCACCGGCCCGCTCGCTTTCGGCGTCGGCGACGAAATTTCGTTCGACGTCACAGTAGACGCCGACAATCCAGCAGACCCCATCGACCCGCCGTATTTCCCTGGGCAAACCACGCATGTCGTGATCGATAGGGCGATTGTCGATGCTGTCCTTCCATCAGCTAACGGGGTGATATCCACGTACAAGGAGTATTCGGCGGTTCTGCGCCATGCACTCGCGGGTTCCGGCGCGACGGCGACGACCTACTGGAAATACGATCCGCCCCACCAGACAAAGATCAAGGTAGACATTCCTGACGTCATCGGGATTGCCTACCTTGGCAACTCGTCGCTGGATGGCTCGTCGATCGAGATCAGCGGGTTCACGAGCACTGTCGGTAGCGGCGGTCTGGGAGACGCGTACAACGTATGGCATCCGCAGATCAGAGATGAGGCTCGATTTCGAGCCGTTCACGGTCTTCGAGGACGCGGTCGTCAGTTTCAGCCTCCGCGTCGGCCGCGAGAGCGCGGTCTCCTTCTCGTTCGACAAGGCATACGTCAATTCGCTGCTGGGCGTCGAAGTGCGCAAGACGTCTTTACGCGACCGATCCCGCCTTTTTGCGGTAGTCAGGATCGAGCGGCAAGCTTGCTCTCGATATCGACCTTCTCGTCGTCCGACATCCCCGCGATTCTTCGTCTGTTCTGATCCACAAAATTCGCAAGCAGACGACGGCTCGTTTCATTGGGAGCCGTATCCTCAGTTTTCGCGGAGCCCTTGCTCTTTAGGAACAGGACGAGGATGGCGACAATGACGCCGGCTACAATGGTGATCTCCCACGACATTCAGTCCCCCAGGACACTAGACTTGCCCAATCATCAGCCATATCGCTCCAGAAGCGGGATAGCAACTATGAGGCGAGCCGCCTCCATGAGAGCCTGCAAAGACTCCTGGAGTTGCCCCGATCCCGAAAATCCAGAACTCGCACTAGCCGGCGGGGCCTTTTATTTCGGCCGAAACATGAAGTTCGAAAACCGATACCCGAGATAGCCCAGGAAGACGCAGCCGATCACCGCGATCCAAAACAGCAAGGTCAGGTCGGGCCCGGTGCGGCATTGGTCGCCGGTGCGCTCGATGATCTCGCAGACACGCTCGAGCTCGGCACCGAGCTTGCCGAACATCGAGTGAGTCAGCCAGAACGCGAAGCCGAAGACGGCAAGGCCCACAATGGTTTGCTTGCATTCGTCGGTTACGGGGATCGGCTCGAACATGGATCAGGCCTCGGCACCTTCGACGACGTCTTAGTCGCGTCGAATTCTTATGTTCTCGGCCGCGTACTGATGAGCTTCGATCGGAACGCCGCTTTTAAAACCGCGATATGTTCTGGAAGGTGGACCATTCTTGAGTTTGTCGTGGAGCGCAGCGCTGACACGGAACTGAGTGGGGTCGATCCAGCCGTACATTTCTGAGTTCGTGATTTCGTCGGTCACGATATCGATGTATTCGTTGTGCCTGATCGCGATGCTCAGTTCGTCTTTGCTCTTCAAGCCTTCAGCCAAACTGTCGAATGAGATGATCTTAAAGTCATCCGTCTCCAACGACTGGATTTTTGAGCGCCGAATGTCGCTTCCGCTGTATTCATCACGGCGTCCATAAACGAGTACGTACTTGTTGAAGGTGGGATTCCTGATTGCCATGTGCATCGGCACCTGGATGGCCGCCAACGAGTTCAGGAACCCTTTCTGGTTGTCGCGCGCGAACCACGCCCTCCAGTCGTTTATCTGCTGAATCGCATGCAGAAAGCCAGGATCGAACTCATTCGTGCTGCCCTTGAAATACTTGGAGGACGGCTTTTCGATCTCGATGTGTACGGCGTTCCAGTCGTCCGAGCTTTTCGAGAAATAGAAGAAGTCGGATTTGTAATCGCTACCGAACGAAAGTTTTCGTAGAACGAGATCACAGCCGATGCCATGGTTCTGCACGAACTCTCTCGGGATCAAGCGCGTGTGCTGCTCGAGGTATTTTTGATAAACTTGCTCGTTGTGTTCCTCGTCGAGCAGTTTCAGGTATTCGGTTTTCAGATCATCTGCAGTCAGTGTCAAAATACATCCCCCAGGCGATAAATCGGCCGACCATTTTGTAACGGGCAGTTTTTCGGCATACAATCACAACCTGCACACCGATAGTCACCAAGACCCACTGCCTCGCGACGACAGCGGGTCTTCATTTGCGCCTCATTTCTTTCCGTACTTTTTTAGTACCAGCTTCGTGTGCTGCTTGACGAAGTCGTCTTTGTCCTGCTCCACGGGATCGAAAAGCCCTTCGCTCTCGACCATGCCCCAGAAGCCTGGACCAGGCCGTGTCGTCCCGGCTGATTTGCGATGGACTAGGACCGATAAGACAACACCTTTTTCCTCGTGCGAATCTCGCGAAATCTTGTCGAGGATCGCACCGATACGAGTGCGGTGCGCGGGTGTCGAAGTGGTTAGGCCGATGGCCGTCATGATCGGTTCGTAGAAGGTCGCCGTCTCACCCCGGGCGATCATATCCATGAGATATTCGCGAACCTCCGCGACGTCCTTTGCCTCGGCGTCATCCTTCTCGAGAACACTCGCCGTTTGCACGAAGCGGTTTTTGCCGATCGTGATTTCGGCAAGACTGCCAGCCTTGAGCATTGCCGTGACGGCCGGTGCAGACCGGTCCAGATATTCGGCGACTAGCGGGATCGGTAAGATGCCGAGATTGTATGCGTCGCTCCTGTAAGCCTCGAGGTAGTCAGCGACTGTATCGAACTTCATTGTTATCTCCGTATGTTTACGATTTGCAAAATCAAGTAATCACAACACTTAGGTATCTGTCAACATTGTCGAGGCGAAATGGTGTCGGCGGATTTGCGCCGGTCGGCCGGCGGACACATCATTGATGTCAGACACGAACACAGGGAGAGTTTGATGTGTCCAAGGTATCGATCAAGAGGCTCAAAGGATTCAACGACGCCCAATTTGTGCACGTAGAGCCTGGTTCTGCGATAGATGTTCCGGAAATCCGCGAAGTCGGCTGATCCACTTCAGGGGACAAAGTCGGACTTATGCGATCACCAACCTCTCGGCATCAGGAAAATGACAGGACACACAGCGCAAAAAGTCTGCACCAAGTGCGGCAGCACACGATTCAATGCGTGGGACAGATGCATGGACTGTCGCAATGCTCGGGGAAAGATTCGTAGCGCACGAGTCAAGGCTAACGGTGGATCGCATACATCCAAGGAGTGGCTAGCGTTGCTTGCAGCAACGCCAGCCTGCGTCGAGTGCGGGAGAGCCTGGGCGGATATCCCTCCGCGTCCTGATCCGAGGTACAAGTCTGTTTGGACGAAGGGCCATATTGTACCAGTCTACCACGGCGGCACGAACGACATCTCGAACATCCGGCCCGAGTGTTACGAGTGTAATTTTGGGAAGAACGCAGGAGCGCTCTCCAAAAAATAGCAGCGCAATGGTCACTGGTTTAAGTCCGCCGGCCGAACAATAATCGGGCATTCACAGAGTACCCGCCGCATGCCGCCCATCGACACTATCGCCGTACACTGCACCGCCACCCCCGAAGGCAAGGACTACAGCATCGACACAATCCGAGGATGGCACAGAAGCCTCGGTTGGAGCGATTTCGGCTACCACTACATCTCGATCTCCTGAGGAGGGCGTGATATGGGAGCATGGAGACCGCTCAGGGCATCGCCTTACAGCAGTCCGCAATCGACCGGATGAAGGAAGCTCTCGCTCTCGCCATTGCCTCGAGGCTCGAGGAAGACCCAGCGGCCGAGGACGTCGTGGTCCTCCGCGACTTCCGCGATGGCAACGGCACCCTCTACGGCATGACACGTCTCGCACAGACCGCCGAGGCACTCGGCCTCAGTCCCGAACTCGTGTTCCGGATGGCGTCATGACCTCGAAAACCAAGACTTCCACCCAGGCGCTGAACGCCGCCTTCCTCGTCAGCCTGCTCCTGCTCTTGGCAGGCTGCGCTACGACCAAGGCCATCCCAGTCAAGGAAATCGTCGAACGGCGGGTTGAAGTCCCCAAAAGCCTGCTGACGTGCGCCGACGAGCCGGTTGCTGGAACCGTATGGATCACGCAGAAGGACGTCGGGCGGTATATGGTGAAACTGGCCGACGCCGGGGAAGACTGCCGCTTGAAGCTGGCCGCTGTTAAGCGCCTCATTGATGTCAGGTAATTTTCCGCCGGCGGACTTGTGCCGAGCGACCGCTGATCACACTATCGATGTAGCGATCCACCGCATCGATGTTTCCCGACAAATGCCTCGATCGCTGAAACATGTTGGCTGGGCCCCGGGGTTTCCTTTCCGCGGGGCTTTCTTTTTAATCGAGACCCAGTTCCTGTCGGCGAGCGAGATGCTCGGGCGATCCTCGCCAAAAATAATCCGCCGGCAGCTTGTATTTTTCAGTCGGCGACGTCGGGTCACGGAAGAGAAACGATGGGCGTGCTGCCTTCTCGATCACCGTGCCGTCTTCGCGGCGTTTCAAGATCACGATCCTGCTCTTGACGCCCGCCTCGGGGCGCGGTTGCGGGACGGCAGTCTGACGAGGGATGTCGAGATCGGCGAACGGTCGGCGGCGTGCGAATGGCAGTGTCATAGTCAGCTCCTTTGTCGGCTTGACTACTATGTTGTGACCGGCGGGAGCTGGTGCAACTCGCCGCCGGTTTGTAGCTTGCGGCCGCCGATACAACGATCTCCGTGCAACAACAGACAGGGAGACATCACATGATGAAAGCAATCGCAAATGCGTTGGCCAGCCTATGGCGTGGAGCGCTTGGAGTCCTGAATTGGACGGAACAGCTCATTAGGTGGCCGTTTTCGGTAATCTTCGGGTCCAGCGGCGGCGGCATGCCCAAACCAGAATACAGGCCCGATGTATCGGCCACGCAGTTGCTCGATGAGTTCGACGAGGCACGCGCTCGTCAGGCGGCTGTGCACGACCTGGATCGCGACGGCGTGAGTACCGTCCTACAGTACGCCAGAGCCTTACCGTCGGCACGCTCAACGATCGATCTCGGTGGTCTGAAAAAGGATATCAGGGCGACGCTGCTGACCATGGATGAGAATGAGCTGCGTGCGTTGGCGCAAGCCGGGATCGGAGCTGTGCGGAAGTTCATCGAAGGAAAACCCCATGGCGTACACGGCGTTCCCGTCGTCAAGCCTGTCCAACAGGTTGCCGTCCCCGCACCGAGGGAGATGACGCTGGAAGAGCGGGTCCTCTGGACAGTGAGGTCCAAGCTCCTGAAGGAGCAATCCGGACAGGAGTTCAGGATCGCGAGATAACGAGAAGCCCGCCATCTCGGCGGGCTTCTTCATTCCAGTTCGACGCCATCATCGCGGGTCTGGGGGTCGTTTGGACCGAGAATGTCGAGCATTGCGGCAAGGGTAGTCGGCCGAGAATGACCTTGTTTCCGGTCGTGTTCCCGCAACCGCGGCGACTTAGGCGCTTAGCGATCTCACTGAGTATGATACTGGATCGCCCTCGCTGGAGTTCCCAGCGTTCAAGCCAGGCTTCACGCTCGCACTGGGCGCAGCGGCCACCAATGCATTCCCACTGTACCATCCGCGCCGTGGCTTCGCCGACGTAGATCGGCTGGCCGCATCCGCCCTTCGTGAGATCGATGCCGCGTCGGTGTTTCAATGTTCACGTTTAGTTCCTATTTTTGTCGCGCGTCAATGCGCTCGATTTCCACATAGGATTGTGTAGATTGGCGGCGCAGGAGAGCCAAATGAGAACCTTTGCCGCCGTCGTCATCGTTGCGTTCATCGTCAGTCCCGCCGCCGCGCAAAACGTTGCGGGCCTCGGGGCAGTGCTCTGCCGGGAGGTGCTGCCACACATGGACAGCAAGCCTTTTCAATCCCAGCTCTTTGCCTGGGCTACAGGTTTTATGACGGGCATAAATATGACGAACCAAGCAAACGGCCAAGGATATCGCGATTTCTCGACAATGAAGGTGGACGTCATCCTCGGAGAGGTTCGTGCAGCGTGCGCCCGCAACCGCGATCTTCCGGTCATCTCAGCTATCGAGCCCATGTATCAGCAGTTCCCGGTAAGGAAGTGACATGGACCAGATACTCGCAAACGCGATCGCTTCGATCGAGGTCGGCATCGAAGATTTCCGAGAGGGATCGGATCGCCGCCTCGTATCCTCCGTCCGCAACGTCTATGCGGGCCTTCTGTTGCTGGCGAAGGCAGTGCTTTGGCAGGAGTCGCCGAACAGCGACGGGTCTCTGATCTTCGTTATGAAAAGGCAGAAGGACGGGTCACTCGTAAAGACCGGGAAAACCATTGATGTACGAGGAATCCAGGATGGGTTCGCGATCGTAGGCCTCGCGCCTGACTGGGGGCCGCTCAACGCTATCCAGACGTACCGCAATGACATCGAACACCTTTACTCCTCTGCCGACCCGAACGTCGTCAAGGAACAGCTGGGCCGCACGCTTCCGCTCATTCGAACGCTGATGGGCGATTACCTCGACATCGATCCGCAAACGAAATTTTCGCCCGATTGCTGGAAGGCCTTGCTTGAGACCAAGGAATTCTTCGACGAAGTCCAGGCTGCATGCCTCGCGACCTTCGACAATATCGAATGGGAATCGGACGAGGTCCCATTTCCCAAGGCTGACATGCATTGCCCTGAATGCGGATCGCACCTCATCGCTCAGCAGGACGCTGGCGAGCGCAATCCGCAGCACATGCACCTCATCTGTCGGAACTGCGGTCACGAACCAGAGACCGAGGACATGCTGGAGTCAGGTATCATCGACGTCACAGAAGCTGACCGATATCTTGCAATCAAGGACGGCGGCCGCTCCCCGATCGACACGTGCCCGGAATGCACACGAGAGACGTTCATCGTTGATATAGCGAAGTGTGTGCTTTGCGACTTCGAGATCGAGGCCGAGTGCGCGATTTGCGGGGAGGAGCTGGACGTCACGGACTACAGTCCTGAGTATCCCAGCCTGTGCGCCTACCATGCGCACGTCGTTTCCAAGGACGATTAAGAGACGCACCTAGTGGCGGCGCATCTCGACCGCAGGCGCGTCGATCGACGGCAAATGCGATGTTCGCAGTTCCTCCGGGATCGGAAGACCGTTGAACTCTTTGTGGCCGCGGATCGAGATCGTCCCTTCCTTGCGCTCGAACTCGAAGTCGACGGGAGAGCGTTCATCGGCCGCCCATTGCCGGAAGCGGTTGACGTTGATCTGATTCAGGAACCTCAGTTCGTGCGCCAGGGAGTCATGAACACTCTGCATCGACGTCAGAATGCGCCTGAGCTCCCTCGAGAGCGCCGTGCGGTCCAAGGGATGCATGAGCTGCACGCTGCTCTCGGTGACATGTCCGACTTTACGCAGTTCGGCCGCCAGCTTCTCGAGGATCGGGGCTAGCGCTTTTCGTTCCGGATTGAGCGCCCTATAGCCGTCGAGCTGGAAAAGCACGGTGTCGATGTGTTCAGTGACTTCCTCCGGCTCTCCGTCGGCTCCTACTTTCACCGTCTTGAGCTTCTCGGTTACGCGAAGCATGCCGTCTCGGATGTTGCGCCAGAGCTTGACCTGCAACGAGACCTCGATACGGTTCTGGATGCCGGGGAAGAAGGTGTCGGCCTGCTTCGCGATCTTGAGCATTTCATCGACCGCCGAGCGCCATTGGCCGATCTTGCCTACGCACCGCAGGATGTATTCGAGTTCGCTCTTTTCCCTCTCGCGCCGTTTCAGGTCTGCGATAGCGCTTTCGTGACCCTCATGGTTTAGGGAGCCGAAGCAGTCAGGACCGATGAGCCGGATTACTTTCTCGTCGGGGAAGTAGGCGATAAGTCCGCCGTCGCGCCCGAACTTGCGGTGATCAGGAGAACAGCAAGGGCACGGAGCCCAATTCTTGGATTCGACCTGAGCCTTCTGAAGGTAAAATCGACCGACATAGCTCGGAGGGGTGCCATTCTTCGGCGGCGGCGTGTGGCTATGACCACGCCAAAGCCAAGGGTCGTATCCCGCGTCGATGACGGCCTTTACTTCTTCAGTAACCTCATCGCCCGGGCATGTATCAAAAATGGGTTTGTTGATCTTTGCTGTTTCAGGAACCTGTACGAAGTTCGCAGAACTATTCGACAATGGCGAATCACTCGGTTGTTGACGATGGCTGTATTTATCAGGTTTCGCTTTTATTCACGAGCCGCAACCACCGCTATACCCATGTTTTTGACTTCCCGCGCTGATTCTAATCGTTCCATGCCGCAGGACAATGAGACCGAGAGCGGATATCGCTTCTCTGACAGCCTGGCGTTTGATTTCCTCCGGTCATCACTTCTCCCCCCTTCCGCCGGCTATTTCCCGTGCGTCGATGTCCGGCACGATAATCGCGTGGTGGCAGTAGCTCAGGTAGAGCAGCCAAACGACCCAATCATGACCTGCAGGCGGTGACGGTCATATGTGCGGCCGGTTGTCAGTTCGAATCCCTCTCGCCATCACAACGCGGCTGCGGTCGCGGCGAGTTACGGCCCTAAACGCCATTCGCCCGAGGGCGCGGCCAGAGGCGGCTCGTGTATGATGGCTCGGTAGTCACGCGCTACCAGGAATCGGGGTTACCCGCTGATGTATAGCGGCGGTTTGACGACCCTCTCGAGCAGCCTTGCATTCTCTGCCGGCGAAATTTGCTCCTCTGATATCCGGGTCAAACTGTCCCTTGAGCGCCATGGGAGGCGCATAGGGAGAACAAGCATGCAAATTGGTTTCGCCGGCCTTCTGGCCATCCTTTTCATTACCCTCAAGCTGACTGGCTATATCGCGTGGAGCTGGCTGTGGGTTCTGTCGACGAGGTGGACCTCTTCGTCGACGAGCGTGGGGAGGAGCTTCAGGAGGCCTTCGATGCATTTCTTCGGGAACTCGATGAGGTGGAGGGCCTGGAGGACGTTGACGTATGAGAACCTTCACTTCGACCGAGATCGACGAAGCCATTGAACACTGCAGTGAACTCCGGGATATCGAGGAACTGGGCCTCGATGGCGTGGAGTTTCATCAAAAGATGGAGGCCGTATACGAACTGGACCGGCTGCGGGCTGATCTGCTGAACGTCGCCTGTAGATACTGAGATCGAAGATGGAGATGCCCCTCTTCGAGATGCCCCTCTTCGGAGGGGCTTTCTATTTGTCGCCATCACCCGGTTCGGCAGATGGTCGGCCAGGTACGCTGCCCGCGCGGTTTGCAGCCCGCGCCAGAACGCCAACTCTTCAACGGGAACTGCCTTCAAAAACTCGGCCTGTTCATCCTCGTCGCTGTTGAAGAAGGCTTCGTAATCGTTAGGTGTTTCGTTAGGTGTGAATCTACGCTGAAACGAAAAAATCCCGCAATTGCGGGCTTTTCAGCTGGTCGGAGTGGAGTGATTCGAACACTCGACCCCCACGTCCCGAACGTGGTGCGCTACCAGACTGCGCTACACTCCGTGACCAGCGGCGCCTCTATAGAACAGGCTTTTCGATTTCACAAGCGGCCATCTCAAAAAAAGAAGACAGCCCTGCAAAATCGGCCCCGTGGAAAGCTTGTGCGCCTATCCCTTGCGGCAGAAATAGGGCGTTTCTGCAACGCTTTGGATTTTCCTCGAGCGGGCGACCGCAGGCCGATTTTCTTTCGCCGGCTTTGGCGCTAGAGCCTCGGCGAAAGGCGAGGAAAGCTGGGGGATTCGGGCCTTCCGCGTCGCGAGACAAAGCACAGGTCAAAGGGACAGAGACATGATTTTCCGCTTGATGACGGCGGCCGGCCTCGCGCTGGTCATTGCCGGCTGCACGACGACGACAGGCGTGGCACGAAACGCGGTCGAGAAACGCTGGCTCGGCCAGTCCGCAGGCCCCTTCTTCGCCCAGTTCGGCCCCCCGCTGTCCGACGTCGAATCCGGCAGCGAGACCGTCTATAGCTGGAAGGGTGGCTACAAGAGCCGCAAGATTCCGGCCCAGTACGAAATGTCCGCCAACGGCAAACGCGGCAAGCGCATCTCCGCCGCCCGCACCGAATACTTGAGCTGCGCCGTCCAGCTCACCGTCTCCTCCGACTACGTCATCCGCTCGATCCGCATCGTGGGCGATCGCAAGCGCGAAAGCGGCCCGAGCTGGTGCGAGGAGTTTCTGGGAGGCGTGAAGGCGGAGTAATAGGCCAAAATGTTCTGATCGAACCCGCTGACGACAGTCGGCGGGTTTTGTTGATGGCGTGGGCCAAAACGCTTTCAGCGCGTGTGTGGCTGGGGCGCCTGGATTCGAACCAGGGAATGGCGGTACCAAAAACCGCTGCCTTACCGCTTGGCTACGCCCCAACTTAAGCTGGCCGGATATTTGCCGCGCCAAATCGAGCGCCTGATTAGCAAAGCTCGTGCGTCGTCACAATGCTTAACTTCGCATTGCTCGCAGATTTTGTTCACCATTCCCTTTACACATGCAGCCGCACTGTCCAAGGTCGACGACCAGAACGAACGTGTGAATAGTGCCGTTTCCTCCTTTCGTCCTTTGGCCTATTGTCGCGCGCAGGAAGGTGGCTGCCGGTATTGGCGCGGGTGTGGCGCACAATCTCGTCAACGCCGGGCAACGAGCCAATACACTCCACGAGAGCGAATGAGTAGGAGGCGAAACGCATGGAGGGCCCGGACTTCGATCTCGACTTCAGACCTGCCCACGGCGAGGCGGTGCCGGTGGCCGAGAACGTGCAACGGATCACCGTCAACAACCCCGGCCCCTTCACCTTCCACGGCACCAACACCTACATCGTCGGCCGCGGCTCGGTCGCGGTGATAGATCCCGGGCCGGAGGACGAGGCGCATTTCCGGGCGCTGATGGCGGCGCTCAAGGGGCGCGAGGTGACCCATATTGCCGTCAGCCACACGCATCGCGACCATTCGCCCCTCGCCCGCCGGCTGAAGGAGGCGACCGGCGCCACCATCGTCGGCGAAGGTCCGCATCGCGCGGCGCGCCCACTGCATGAGGGGGAAACCAATCCCTTCGCCGAAAGCTCGGACATGACCTTTGCTCCCGACATCGCGCTCGCCGATGGCGAGCGGATCGAGGGCGACGGCTGGAGCCTGATCGCGGTCGCAACACCGGGACACACGGCCAACCACATGTCCTTCGCGCTTGAGGGCACTGGTATCCTGTTTTCCGCCGACCATGTGATGGCCTGGGCAACGAGCATTGTCGCGCCGCCGGACGGCGCCATGGCCGATTACATGGCCTCGCTCGACAAGCTGCTTGCCCGCGACGAGCGGTTCTATTTGCCCGGCCATGGCGGCCCCGTCACCGAGCCCGGCTCCTTCGTCCGGGCACTGAAAGCGCACCGCAAGATGCGTGAGCGCGCCGTCATCGAACGGCTGCGCGCCGGCGAACGGAGGATTCCCGACATAGTGACGGTGATCTATGCCTCGACCGATCCGCGCCTGCACGGCGCCGCGGCACTTTCGGTGCTCGCCCATATCGAGGATCTGGTCGAGCAAGGCCGTGTGGCGACCGACGGCCCGCCCTCGCTTCTCGGCGAATATCGGCTGGCGTGAGGCGAGATACCGCAGGGCGGAGGGGGTAAGGGGCGCCGCCTGCCAATCAGTCTCCGGCGATCCCCAGGAGTTCAGCGTCAAGCGCCCGCAGGAATTCCTCGGCGAAGGCGGCACCCATGCCGAGATCGTGTTGGCCGTAGCGCGACGCGACGCGCAGGTCGACAAAGGTGGTCTCCGCCTCCTCGCGCAGCCGGATGAGCACGTCGAAGCGGAAGCCGATGACGAGCGTGCGCCATTCGCCCTGCAGAACGACGTCACCGGAGCGCCGTCCCGGTACGCCGTCTTCGATCGCTCGCGGGGCCGGCCGCACGGCCGGAACCGGAACGACCTGAGGCTCGGTGCCGCTTTCCACCCCCGTGCCGGGCCGCACCGCCAGATCTTCGAGGTCGGCGCGCGCGTTCTCCACCCCAAGCTCCGCGACCGTGGTTATACGCGCCTTCTCCTCGACCTTGCGCACGCCTTGGAACACCCGGTCGAGCGCCCCCTCGTAGCGGCGGCCGGTCAGCCCCGGATAGGCGGCGATCTGCGCCTCCCGGTCCTCGGGCGCCACCGACGCATTGCGTCTGATCCAGCTTTCCCCGGCTTGCGGCACCTCGATCCAGGGCGGCGGCGTCACCGTATCCGTGCTGACGTCGTAGATCGCCGGATGCATCACGTATTGCGCCGCTCCAAAGCCAAAGACGCCGACAGGAAGCGCCGCATAAAACAGCGCCGATACCGATGCCTTGCCACCCATAGCAGCCACCTGCCACAGACGCGCGAGCCCGACAGCCGCAAGCAGGACGCCGAGGAGGCAAAAGCCGACGGCAGCGAAAGCCAGTGCCAGGAAATGCGGCGTCGTCAGCGGACCGAACCGATGCGCTGCGAGCGCCAGTGCGAAAAGCACAAATCCTATTCGGGCGAGCCGGCGCGCCCAGTGGGCAGCATAGGAATAGGGACGCTCGTAGAGAACAACCATGAAACGGAATCAATCCCCGCGACGGAACAGACCCGGACTTCTTAGAGCATTTTGCAGCCAGGTGGAATCACCTGAAGTCGCACAAATGCGGCAAAAACAAGCAGATAGAGCGGCAGCGCGAAGGCATGTGAGCGCTTTGCGCTCTGGACGATGGCCGGCCGCGCTGGAAACCACTATGCTCCAGTTGCGCAGCCGGCGCTCGCGTCGCGGTCCGATTCTCGGATCGAAACTGATTTAAGGAAGAACATTCAGCGCCTCGACCTGCTACAGTGAGCTTGAGCCTTCGAGGAGGCGCGCACCCAAGTCGAGCAGGTGCCGCAAATTCGCCATTCTCGTTAACCAGTTATTTAATTTAACGGATTCGGCGGCTGTCCGCCTACTGCACGTCTCCTTGGTCGACCGCGAATTAAGGCCAAAGAGATGCAACGAATCGAAGTGGCGGCCTCTGCGTCTGATAAGACGCGCGGCGCTGTAGAATGCGACTGGAGGCAACGACCCGCGCGATCGGAACACAAGGCGCGGCAAGTTACGGAGAGACATCATGGCCGCATCGGAAACCAGCCTGGAGATCGTCCGTCCTGCCCCGCCACCGCAGGCGGAGGATGCAGCCATTCCGATGGCCTTGCTGGAGCTCGAACTCTCGCTCGACCGTTTCTCTGGCGGCGATAGCGATTTCGCCGATTTCGTGCGCAGCGTGTCGGACGACGTCGGCGGCGAATTCCTCTTCGCGCTGCCCGCCTCCGGCCTCATCGACGATTGCCTGATGATTGCCGTCCTGCGCCTCGGCGCCAGCGGAGACAAGGCCCCGACCATCCTGTTCGTCTGTCTCGACGCGGATGGGAGCACCGTGCGTGCCGAGCAGCCGAGCGAGCGGACCGCCGATCTCCAGAGCTTCGCCGAAGCCTTTGTCGGCGTGCTCGAGCGCATCTGAAGCGGCGGTGCCACTCCCGCGTCACCGGCGCATGATACCGCGTGCCGACAGGCGCCCCGGCCTCACCACGTGCCGCCCAGCGCTTGCGGTGTTTTGTCCATCAGGAGGACGTAACGAGATGGTCACAAGAGTGCTGGCGCTCGCGGCCGCCGGTCTCCTCGTTGCGGCATGCCAGACGATGACGCCAGAGGAGCGGCGGGCACGTGACGAGAGCACCTGCGCCTCCTACGGCTTCCGCCGCGGCACCGATGCATTCGCCGCCTGCCTGCAGCGAATAGATCTCGACCGCCGCGCCGAAGCGCGGGCCTTCCGCTACAGAAGCGACGCAATGCTATGGGGCTGGGACCGCCCGGTCATCATCGAGAGGCGGGTCATCGTCAGGCGATGATGCAGGCGGAGGGGACGAGCGAGCTGGCGCTCGGGACAGCCGTCAACTCGCCGCCATCGCCTCGACCTCATCGTTGCCGTTGATCGCCGCCTGTGCCGCCGCCAGCCGTGCGATCGGCACGCGAAAGGGTGAGCAGGAGACGTAATCCAGGCCTGCCTCCTCGCAGAAGCGGATCGAAGCCGGATCGCCGCCATGTTCGCCGCAGATGCCGAGCTTGAGGCCGTTCTTGGTGCGGCGGCCGCGCTCGGCGGCGATCTGTATCAGTTCACCGACGCCGTCGAAATCAAGCGAAACGAAGGGATCCTGCTCGATGATGCCCTTCTGCTGGTAGGTGGCGAGGAACAGGGCCGCGTCGTCGCGCGAAATCCCGAAGGTGGTCTGCGTCAAGTCGTTGGTGCCGAAGGAGAAGAAATCGGCGGATTGGGCGATCGTGTCCGCCCTGAGCGCCGCGCGCGGCAACTCGATCATCGTGCCGACCAGATAGTCGATAGCCATCCCCGCCTCGCCGATTACCTCTTTGGCGACGGCATCGATCCGCTCCTTGACATAGTCGAGCTCGGCGCGCAGGCCGACGAGCGGTACCATGATCTCCGGCACCACCGGGGCACCGGTCAGGCGCGCAGCCTCGACCGCAGCCTCGAAGATCGCACGCGCCTGCATTTCGACGATCTCCGGATGCGAGATCGCCAGGCGGCAGCCGCGATGGCCGAGCATTGGGTTGAATTCATGCAGCGCCTCAACCCGCTGGCGCAGATGCGCCGGGTCGAGGGCCAACACGCCGGCGACCTCGGCGATCTCTTCGTCGCTCTTCGGCAGGAATTCGTGCAGCGGCGGATCGAGGAGCCGGATTGTCACCGGCAAGCCGTGCATGATCGAGAAAAGCTCGACGAAATCCGAGCGCTGCATCGGCAACAGCTTCGAGAGCGCTTCGCGCCGACCCTCTTCGGTCTCGGCGAGGATCATCTCCCGCATCACATTGATGCGGTCATCCTCGAAAAACATGTGCTCGGTGCGGCAGAGCCCGATGCCTTCAGCGCCGAAGGAGCGGGCGGCGCGGGCGTCGGCCGGCGTTTCGGCATTGGTGCGCACGGTCATCCGCCGGCTCTGGTCCGCCCATTGCATGATCTTGCCGAAATCGCCCGAAAGCTCCGGCTGCAGCATCGGAACCTCGCCCTTCAGGACCTGGCCGGACGAGCCGTCGATGGTGATGATGTCGCCCTTCTTCAGCGTCACGCTCGTGGCGATCAGAAGTTCGTTGCGATAATCGACGCGGATATTGCCGGCGCCGGAGACGCAAGGTGTGCCCATGCCGCGCGCAACGACGGCCGCGTGGCTCGTCATGCCGCCGCGCGTCGTCAGGATGCCTTCGGCGGCGTGCATCCCGTGGATGTCCTCAGGGCTCGTTTCGACACGCACGAGGATGACTTTGCGCCCCTCCTTGACCGCCTGCACCGCTTCCTCGGACGAAAAGACGATCTCGCCCGTCGCCGCACCCGGCGAGGCAGGCAAGCCGGAGCCGATGATATCGCGGCGTGCATGCGGATCGATGGTCGGGTGCAGGAGCTGGTCGAGAGAGGCGGGATCAATGCGCGCCACCGCCTCTTGCTGCGAAATCAGCTCCTCCTCCGCCATGTCGACGGCGATCTTCAGCGCCGCCTTGGCGGTGCGCTTGCCGGAGCGGGTCTGCAGCATCCAGAGCTTGCCGCGCTCGATGGTGAATTCGAGATCCTGCATGTCTCGGTAGTGCCGCTCGAGCGTGTTGCAGATCTGCTCGAACTCCGCAAAGGCCTCCGGCATCAGCTTTTCCAGCGACGGCTTGTCCGAGCCGGAGGCGATGCGTGCGGCCTCGGTGATGTTCTGCGGGGTGCGAATTCCCGCGACCACGTCCTCCCCCTGGGCATTGACGAGGAACTCGCCGTAGAGCTCCTTCTCGCCGGTCGATGGATTTCGCGTGAAGGCGACGCCCGTTGCCGAGGAGTTACCGAGATTGCCGAACACCATCGCCTGGACGTTCACCGCCGTTCCCCAACCGGATGGTATTGCGTGAAGATGGCGATAGGTGATCGCGCGCGGGTTCATCCAGCTCGAGAAGACCGCGCCGATTGCGCCCCAGAGCTGGACCTCCGGATCCTGCGGAAAGGGTTCGCCCAGAACTTCCTCGATCGCTTCCTTGTAGCGCGAGATGACGTGCTGCCATTCGACAGCGGAGAGTTCCGTGTCCTGCTCGTGGCCGAGCCGCGCCTTCTCCTCCTCCAGTATCTCCTCGAAGACGTCGTGATCGACGCCCAGGACAACATCGCCATACATCTGGATGAACCGGCGGTAGCTGTCCCAGGCGAAGCGCGCGTCGCCGGCATCGTGGCCAAGCGCATGCACCGAATGGTCGTTGAGCCCGAGGTTCAACACCGTGTCCATCATACCCGGCATGGAGGCGCGGGCGCCGGAGCGGACCGAAAGAAGCAGCGGGTGGGTGGTGTCGCCGAAGCTGCGTGCGGTGATCTCCTCCATGCGGGAAATCCCCTCGCGCACCTGCTCGCGCAGGCCTTCGGGCATCGTGCGGCCGTTTTCGAAGTAGCTATTGCAGGCATCGGTGGTGATCGTGAGTCCAGGCGGTACCGGCAGGCCGAGATTGCACATCTCTGCGAGATTGGCACCCTTGCCGCCGAGCCGGTCGCGGTCTCCGGCTCTGCCCTCGGCCTTGCCGCCGCCGAAGGTGTAAACCCACTTCGCCATGCCTGTCCTCCACCACACAAACAGCTCTAGCGCGGGGATGAGGAAAAAGTGTGTGCGGTTTTTCCGCCCGCACCCCCTGCTAGCTTATTCGATCACGTTTGTGGTTTTAGGTCGATCCGACCTAAACCATCCTGATCTTGTAACGATCTACAGTATATGTTTCGGGTGGAAAATGCACTTGGCGAAGATTTTTGCTGCAGTGCATCAATCTTGCGAAAGAAGTAGGGTGCGCCGCACGGAGGGCGTCATTTTCAGACCGCTTCGCGCATGCGCTCGGCCGTCTGCAGGTCGACCGAGACGAGCTGTGAGACGCCCTGCTCGGCCATGGTCACGCCGAACAACCGGTTCATGCGTGCCATGGTGATCGGGTTGTGCGTAATGATAATGAAGCGCGTCTCGGTCGAGGCAGCCATCTCGTCCATCAGGTTGCAATAACGCTCGACATTATGGTCGTCGAGCGGCGCATCGACCTCATCGAGCACGCAGATCGGCGCTGGGTTGGTGAGGAAGACGGCGAAGATAAGCGCCATCGCCGTCAGCGCCTGCTCGCCGCCGGAAAGCAGCGTCATGGTCTGCGGCTTCTTGCCCGGCGGACGGGCAAGAATCTCGAGTCCGGCTTCAAGCGGATCGTCGCTCTCGATCAGCTGCAGTTCGGCGGTGCCGCCGCCGAAGAGATGGGTGAAGAGCCGCTGGAACTGCGCATTGACCACGTCGAAAGCGGCGATCAACCGCTCCCGGCCCTCTCGATTGAGGTTCTGGGTGGCGCTTCTGAGCTTGCGTATCGCCTCGATGACGTCGTCGCGCTCCTTGAGCAGCGCCGCCAAGCGCTCCGAAAGCTCCTTCTGTTCCTCGTCGGCCCTGAGATTGACGGCACCGAGCCGCTCCCGCTCGATCTTCAGCCGCTCGACTTCCCGCTCGACCGCCCGCATGTCCGGCAGCGGCTCGTCGACGGCCAATCCCGTCAGGCGCATCACTTCGTGCGGGGCGCAGGAGAGCGCCTCCAATATGCGCGCTTCGATTTCGACGCGCCGCTCGCGTGCCGAAACGAGCCGTTCCTCGGCCCTGCCGCGCTTCTCGCGCGCTTCCGCCAGCTCCGAAAGGGCGGTCGCAGCCATGCGATCGGCCTCGCGCTGGCGGTTCTCCGCCTCGGCAAGAATGTCTGCCGCCTCCCGGCGCGCCGCCTCGGCTTTCTCCAGTTCGCGCATCAGGGAGCGGCGCTTTTCCTCGAAGGCGTCGGGCGCGTCGATCAATTCCTCGACCTCCTCCCGGGCCTCCGCCTCGCGCTCTCGGAGCGTTGCGACGTGCTCTTCGGCGCCCGCTGCCCGCTCCCGCCAGGTCTCGCGCTCGGCGGCGATCGTGGAAAGCCGGCGCATCCGTGCCTCGTTTTCGCGCGCGAGGCCGTCATGGGTGGCGCGCGCCTCGGCAACCGCGGCGCGATCGGCTGCAACCTCGGCGGTTCGGGTGCGAAGCCTGAGATCGAGGTCGGAAAGCTCGGGGGCGCCAGCAAGTGCGTCGGTCGCCGCCTCGATCTGCTCGGCCAGTTCTTCCACCTGCCCCTCGACCTGGAGCCGCGTCTCGGCAAGTACGGCGTGGCGGCGGGCGAGATCGCCGGAGGCGCGCTCGGCTGCAGCCAATGCATCGCGCGCATCGGCCAATTGCCGGGCTATCATGCGCTGCGCGTCGCGCGAAAGCCGCAGCCGCTCGTCCTCGGCGCGGATTCGCTGGGCCGCGGCGGCAAGGTCCGCCTCGACGCACCGCAATTCCTCCGCCGCGGCCGCCGCCTCACCCTCGAGTTCTGCCAGCCGGTTCTTCTGCGCAAGCCGCAATGCCGCGGCGCTCGGCGCCTCCGATCCGGTCACATGGCCGTCCCAGCGCCAGACCGCGCCTTCCTTCGTCACCAGCCGTTGACCGGTCTTCAGAAGCGGCAGCAGCCGCTCCGCTTGCGCCTCGCTGTCGACGATGCCGATCTGGCGAAGCGTCCGGCCGAGCGCCTCCGGTGCGCGTACGTGGTCGGTCAGCGCCGGAACGCCGGCGGGCAGAGCGGGATCCCCGTCATCGTCGGCCGGCATGCGCCAGTGCGAGGGAGCGGCCCGGTCCAATGACGAGTCGAGGTCGTCGCCAAGTGCGGCGCCGAGCGCCGTCTCGAAGCCGCGGTCGACCTTCATCTCCTCGACGACCGCCGGGTAGGTGCTGGCGCCGGCTGCCTCCAGGATTCGGCGGATGGTGCGCGCCTCGGTCTCGATCCCGTTCAGCCGCGCTCGCGCCTCGTCGACGGGCAGGCGGGCGGCGACTTCGTCCGCACGAGCCTCGGCCAAGCTTTCCTCGATTGCGATGAGGCTGGCCTCGGCCTCTTCGATTGCCGCTTCCGCCGCCTCGACCTGGCCGCGCTTTTCCTGCGGGTCGGGCAGCGCTGCCATCTGCCGGTCGAACTCGTCGAGATCGCGCGTCTGGTCGGCGAGCTGTCGGGCAAGTCGCGCCTGCCGCTCGGAAAGGTCGCGCAGCGTCCGTTCGATCTGATTGCGAGCGGCCTGCGCCTCGGCGCGCTCGGCTGTCAGGCGTGCAAGGTCGGCTTCGCTGGCAACGAGCGTCTCGTTGGCGTCCTCCAGCCTGTCTCGGGCCTCCTCAGCGCGGTCGTCCGCCTCCGCCAGCACACCCTTGAGCTCTTCTTCCTCGTCATCGAGACGGGCGAGAATGCCCGCATTGTCGACGACTAGCCGCTCCTCACGGGCGATATCCTCGGCAAGCTGCGCCAGCCGCCGCTGCAATTCGTCGCGGCGGCGCAAGATACGGCCTGCATCCTCCTCGAGCTGGGCACGGGCGATCTGCAGGCGCTGAAGCGCCGCTGCCGCCTTCGCCTCGTTCTCGCGCAATTCCGGCAGCCTCAGGCTGGCGATCGCTTGATCCTTTGCCGCCTGCATTTGTGCCTGCGCCTTCTCGGCCACCAGCGCGGTGACCTGGTTCAGCTGGCTGGTCGCCTCGGCTTCCGCTTCCTTCCCCTGGACCCAGCGGATGTGAAAGAGGATCGCCTCGTGCCGGCGGATCTCGGCGGAGAGCATCTTGAAGCGGTTGGCCTGGCGCGACTGGCGCTTCAGGCTTTCGATCTGGCTTTCGAGCTGTGAGGTGACGTCGTCCAGCCGCTCGAGATTGGTCTCGGCCGCCCTCAGACGCAGCTCCGCCTCGTGCCGGCGCGAATGCAGGCCGGAGATGCCGGCGGCCTCTTCGAGCAGTTGGCGGCGCGCCTGGGGCTTGGCGGCGATCAGCTCGCCGATCCTGCCCTGTCCGACCATCGACGGGGACCGCGCGCCGGTCGACGCGTCGGCGAACAGCAATTGCACGTCCTTGGCGCGCGCCTCCTTGCCGTTGATGCGGTAGACCGAGCCCTGCTCGCGCTCAATGCGGCGCGTCACCTGGATTTCGTCGCTGTCGTTGAAAGCGGCGGGCGCGGTGCGGTCGCCGTTGTCGAGATATAGCCCCACCTCAGCCGTGTTGCGCGCCGGCCGGCTGCCCGACCCGGAGAAGATCACGTCGTCCATGCCCGATGCGCGCATGTTCTTGTAGGAATTCTCGCCCATCACCCAGCGAAGCGCCTCGACGAGATTCGACTTGCCGCAGCCGTTCGGGCCGACCACGCCGGTCAAGCCCCGCTCGATGACGAATTCGGTCGGTTCGACGAAGGATTTGAAGCCGAGCAGGCGGAGCTTGGTGAATTTCATGGGAGGGACGCGAGGGCTGAGTACCCCCCTCTGCCCTGCCGGGCATCTCCCCCACAGGGGGGGAGATTGGCAGGAGGCACCGCCCTGCGCAACATTAAGGTGGCAAGTGCCGCCACATGCCTGGCTACAACGTGGCTAATTGAGCGGGACGTCGCCACTTGCCGATCTCCCCCCTTGTGGGGGAGATGCCCGGCAGGGCAGAGGGGGGTGAACCACGAGCACATCACTCGAATGCCCCCTTCCCGATCACACGCACAATATGCTCGCAGACATTGTCGATCGTTCGGCGAGACTTCAGCGTGAGGCATGGCGAAGCCTCACCGGCAGCGGGACACGAAAAACGGGCGCACGGCCGCGGCCGTCGCCCGCTGTCCTGAAAAGCGAAGGATCAGAGTTTGCTGTCGATGAGGGCCGACATAACGTCAACCGACATGTCCCCCGAATAGTGCTCGCCATTGACGAAGAAAGTCGGCGTCGATTGCACTCCGAACTCCTTGGCGCCGCGCTGCATCACAGCGTTCACATCATCCAGAAGTTTCTGGTTCGTCAAGCAGGCCTCGAAGCTCTCCTGTGTAAAACCGGCGAGTTTCGACATCTGCAGAAGCGCTTCGCGACCGTTCTCCGCAGCGGCCCATTGTTCCTGCTGTTTGAACAGCATGGAGATCATCGGGAAATACTGCCCCTCCGGCGCGCAGCGCGCCAGCATGAAGGCAGCCGCTGCGCGGGGGTCGAACGGAAATTCGCGGATGACGAAGCGCACCTTGCCGGTATCGACATATTTTTCCTTGATCGCGTCGAAAGTCTTGTTGTGGAAGTTGGCGCAATGCGGGCAGGTCATCGACATGTATTCGACGATCGTCACCGGCGCGTTGGCTTCGCCAAGCGCCATCTCCGGCAGCGGGCCGGGTTCCATGAGCTTCTTGACGTCGACGCTGCCTTCCGACTTCGGCAGCTCGACCTTGGCGGCCGGCACGGAGGCCTGCGCCACTTCGGTGCCGGCGGGTTTCGCCGTGTTCGAAGGATCGGGCGTTGCCGCCGTCGAGGCCGTGGTTGTCGCCTGTGCGCTCGAAGCGGCTTCCGTCGGTGCGGTGGCGGCCGTTTCCTTCTGTTCGTCGCTGCAGGCGGCAAGCACCAGAGCGATCGCGGCGACGGCGACACCGCTCAGCAGGCGTTTTGGAAGTCTCATATCGGAAGCGGACATGGAGAGGCCCCGTAATCTTGGAGGGAAATTCGAAGTGCGATTTCGATAACTTCCCCAGTGCAAGGCGGCAAGGGGTGGCGTGACAACTGACTTCAAAGAATTGTGACCGACTACCGCAAGTCTCCTTGTGAGACCTCGGACAAAAAATGCAGCAATTTTGAGATCCCACGGTGACATTTGCGACATTAGCGGACGCGCAAATGTCGTCGTTGCGGTTGTCATTTCTTTTGGGGCGAAAGCACGGCCGTGCCGAGCCGCGTCAGAGCCTTCTTCAGCCCCTCGCTTTCGATACCCTCGACCATGGTCTCGAGCAGGCGGGCGGCTTCGCCGGTCAGCGGGCGCGGGGGTCGATTTGCTCTCGGAGGAGCGGCAACCGGCTTCTGCACGATCCGCACCTGTCCGATTGCGTGAAAGCCGAAGAAACCGTTGATGCGCTGGATCAGTTCGCCCTGGGCATGGGTGAGGAAGAGCGCCCTTGCCCCCTCGCAGGCAATGGTGAGCACGCCCGGCTGGTAGCCGCCATCCGCGCCGATTTCGGAGGCGCGGCGCGGCCAGGCGATCCTTTCCGGCCGCGTGCAATCGGCAAAGTCCGGACCGGCAATCTCGTCCCACGAGCCAAGCAGCATCGTGTTGATGCCCGCGCGCTTGGCGAGCACCGGATCGATCAGGCCATTGGCGACCTCGCTGATCTGGACCACACCCCGGCGGGGCTTCTCTTCACGCACTGACACGACTTTCTGTTTGCAATTCCAATCAAGCCTTGAAGCCCGGGCGAGCCTCGGCCAACTATAGGCCGGAAAAGGACTCCCCGGCAAATGACGCGTTACACTATAGCGGCGAGCGAAGCCGCCGCTCTTCTCCTTCCCTGGTACGACCGCCACCACCGCGACCTGCCGTGGCGGGTCTCGCCGCCCATGGCGCGGCAGGGGATCGTCGCTGATCCCTATCACGTCTGGCTGTCGGAGGTCATGCTGCAACAGACGACTGTCCAGGCCGTCAAGGCCTATTTCGACAAGTTTCTGAGGCTCTGGCCGACGGTCGAGGATTTGGCGTCCGCTGAGACGGAGGACGTCATGAAGGCTTGGGCCGGGCTTGGCTACTACGCGAGAGCGCGCAACCTGAAGAAATGCGCCGAAGCGGTGTCGCGCGAGCATGGCGGCCGTTTTCCGGACACGGAGGAACGGCTGAAGGCGCTTCCCGGCATCGGCGACTACACCGCAGCCGCAGTCGCGGCGATCGCCTTCAACCGCAGAAGCGCCGTGCTCGACGGCAATGTCGAACGCGTGATTTCGCGTCTTTACGCGATCGAGGCGCCGTTGCCCGCCGCCAAGCCGCGGATGCGCCAGCTGATTGCGGAGCTGACGCCCGCCGAGCGGCCGGGAGATTTCGCCCAGGCGATGATGGATCTCGGCGCCACGATCTGCACGCCGAAGCGACCGGCCTGTTCGCTTTGTCCCTTCCGTCCGAAATGTCTGGCCCTTCACAACGCAGACCCGGAGACGTTTCCGCGGAAGGCCGCGAAGAAGGAAAAGCCGCTGCGCCTCGGCGCCGCATTCGTGGCGATCGACCAAGCCGAGGCCGTCTATCTGCGCAAACGTCCCGAGACGGGCCTGCTCGGCGGCATGACAGAGGTCCCCGGCACGGACTGGACGGCGCGCCGCGATGGTGCGACCACGCTCGACGCGCAACCCTTCGCCGCAGCCTGGCAGCCCTGCGGCGCGGTCAGCCACGTCTTCACCCATTTCGAGTTGCGTCTTTCCGTCTACCGCGCGAATGTCATCGCGGCACTGCCCGGCGTCGAGGGCTGGTGGGAGCCGATCGCTTCGCTGAAGACGCAGGCGCTGCCGACCGTCATGAAAAAAGCAATCGCCCAGGCCATACCGCATGCGTTCAACCAGGGCTGAGGACGGGCCAAAAAAAACCACCCGTTCGAATCGTCATTAAACAGGGAATTCTCCATGAGCGCCGAAATCCGCCACATCGTCTTCGACATCGGCAAGGTTCTGATCCATTACGATCCGCAGATTCCCTATTGCCGCCTTATCCCGGACGAGGCCGAGCGCAATTGGTTCTTCGCCAATGTCTGCACACACGACTGGAACATCGAGCAGGACCGGGGCCGCACCTGGGATGAGGCCGAAGCGCTATTGATCCGCGACCATCCCGAGCGGGAGGAACAGATCCGCGCGTTCCGTCGGCACTGGCACGAAATGGTGCCGCACGCCTATGCCGAATCCGTCTCGCTTCTCGAAAGCCTGGTTGCCGAAGGGCGCGATGTGACGATGCTCACCAATTTCGCGTCGGATACTTTCCGCGAGGCCCAGAAGCGCTTTCCGTTCCTGACGCTGCCGCGCGGCGTCACCGTTTCCGGCGATGTCGGACTGATCAAGCCGGATATCGCGATCTACCGGACTCACGCCGACGCCTTCGGGCTCGAGCCGGCGGCAACGATCTTCATCGACGACAGCCCGGCCAATGTCGAGGGGGCACGCGCCGCCGGCTGGCACGCGGTGCTTTTCACTGACCCGCAGAAGCTGAGGATCGATCTGGCGAGTTACGGCGTGCAACCTGTGGGCGACGTTCGCGACATCGATCCGGCAATGGCTTCCGCCTCCGAGCTGTCGTCGCCAGCCATGGAGCCGCCCCACTGAATTCATGAAAGCGCCGCAATCGGTTCACCGGCCATTCAGCTTTATTGCCCCATGATCCGCGTGAGATTTCAACGCCTTCGCCGAAAGGTAGAGCAATGGCCACGCGCATTTACGGTACGAACTACGCCAACATCATCAGGCAGAGCGACTACAGCTACATGCCTGTCGAGATTTATGCCTACGACGGCGACGACGACATTTATCTGAATGTAACCGGCAGTTACGGTGGGGACAACTATGTCGAGGCAGGCTACGGCCACGACCTGGTCGTCAACTACTTCGAGGGCGGCAATGACATCTATCTCGGCGCCGGCAACGACATCTATGTGGCCGACATTCGTGCCCGCGATACAAGCGCCTATGATGTCGTCTACGGCGGCACCGGCAACGACCGTTTCGAAATCGAAGGCTATGCCAGCGATTACTATGGCGAGAGCGGCAACGACACGTTCTTCTCCGTCGGCTTCAAGAACTACTTCAACGGTGGCACCGGCATCGACACAGTGAGCTATCAGTTCCAGGACGATTGGAGCGCGGAGCGCGGCAAGGGCGTGACGATCGACCTCGGCTACAAATATGCGACCACCGGGACCGGCCGGCGCGAGGACCTGATCAGCATCGAGAACGCAACCGGCACGCATTACGGCAATGACGATATCACCGGCAGTTCGGTTGCCAACACGCTGCGCGGGCTCGGCGGTCACGACATTCTCGAGGGCCTCGGTGGCAACGATTTTCTCGACGGTGGCAGCGGCGACGATGATCTCTACGGCGGTTCCGGCGCCGATATCCTGCGCGGCGGCACCGGCTTCGACTATCTGGTCGGCGGCACCGGCACCGACAGTTTCGACTTCAATTCGATCACCGAATCCGCAGTCGGCAGCAGGCGCGACGTGATCACAGATTTCCGCCGCTCGGAGTTCGACGTCATCGATCTTTCGACGATCGATGCGGACACGACCTGGAGCGGCAACCAGAGCTTCCAATACATCGGCGGCTCCGCCTTCTCCGGAGAGGCGGGTGAGCTCCGCTTCGCCGGCGGCGTGATCTCCGGCGACGTCAATGGCGACGGCTATGCCGACTTCCAGATCAAGGTGAACGGCGTCACGAGCCTCCGGTCGGACGACTTCTTCCTCTGAGGCGCTCAACCGTCGATCGACAAGCCCCGCCGCGATTTTGCGGCGGGGCTTTTGCTGTCGATATCGGTTCCTCGTCCCGGAATACAAACGCCCGGAACCCTCTTCGGATTCCGGGCGTTTAAAGCACTCCCTCCGGGACTGAAGGCACAAAAACCGAGCGGAGCGCTTTTCGAAGACCTGGGCGGAACCGGTTGATCAGTTCAGTTTTGCCAGGTCGTTTCGAATGACGGATCTGAGCTCGTCGATGGGCTTCAGAGTGTTCCCCTCTTCGAAATGCCAGAACGTCCATCCGTTGCAGGCGTCAAGGCCCTGGACCTTGGCGCCGAGGCGGTGGATCGAGCCGGCCTCTCCGCCGGATGCCAGCGTGCCGTCGGCGCGCACGACCGCGGTGTAGCGGCGCTTCGCGTCGGTGAGCACCGTGCCGGGCTTGATCAGCCCGCTTTCGATGAGCGTGTTGAAGGCAACCCGCGGCTCCGCCTTCTTGCCGGTCATGACCGAGAGCGTTGCCTTGCCCAGCGGCTCGACGGCGGCGATGCGCTCGGCGGCGGCATCAATGTAATGTTGTTCGCGCTCGATGCCGACAAAATGACGACCAAGGCGCTTGGCGACGGCGCCGGTGGTGCCGGAACCGAAGAACGGATCGAGCACGACGTCGCCCGGTTTGGTCGAGGCCATCAGGATACGGGCGAGCAAAGCCTCCGGCTTCTGCGTCGGGTGCACTTTCTTGCCGTCTTCGCCCTTCAGCCGCTCGGAGCCTGAGCAGATCGGGAACAGCCAGTCGGAGCGCATCTGAACGTCGTCGTTCGCCGCCTTCATGGCCTCGTAATTGAAGGTGTAGCCCTTGGCCTTGGCGTTCGGCGTAGCCCAAATCAGCGTCTCATGGGCATTCTGAAATCGGCGCCCCTTGAAGTTCGGCATCGGATTGGTCTTGCGCCAAATGATGTCGTTCAGGATCCAGAAATGCAGGTCCTGCAGGATCGCGCCTACGCGGAAGATGTTGTGGTAGGAACCGATGACCCAGAGCGTGCCCGTCGGCTTGAGAACGCGGCGGCAGGCGAGCAGCCAGGCGCGGGTGAAGGCATCGTAGGCCTCGAACGAAGCGAACTGATCCCATTCGTCGTCGACGGCATCGACCAGCGACTGATCGGGGCGGTGCAGCATGCCGCCGAGCTGGAGATTGTAGGGCGGATCGGCGAAGACGACGTCGACCGAATTATCGGGAAGCGCGTTCAGCGCGGCCACGCAATCTCCCTTGATGATGCTGTCGAGCCAACTTAACGGACGGGCGGCGCGGGAGATTTCTGCAAGCGAAACAACAGAGGACATGGGCAACTCGCAAATACGCTTACTCGGGACTGACTATAGCACTTATGGTTACCGAAGATGGTTACCAAAGCCTGAAGGCCGTCCGCAAAATTGCGGCGTCGGGTTGCCCTTCCCTTGCCACGATCTCCTTGTGCGGCTGGTTGTGCGGCTGGGCACGCGCTTTTTCAGGATCGGCCGCCTTCCGTCCGGTCGTGCCATAGTCGGCTGTCCGGCGGTGCCTCGTCGCGGTCGTTGAGACCATAGTCTCGGATGACCGCAGCGACCCTCAAGCGATAGTCGGCAAAGACGCCGCTCCGTCCCGCAGCCTGCGCCGAACGGTGCTCGGCGCCTTCGCGCCATTCCTTCACCGCCGCCTCGTCGCGCCAGAAGGAAAGCGACAGCAGCTTGTCGGGATCGGAGAGGCTCTGAAACCGCTCGATCGAGATGAAACCGTCGATGCTGTCGAGCAGCGGACGCAACTCGGCGGCAAGGCCGAGATAAGCGTCACGCTTGCCCTCTGCCGGAACGACCTCGAAGATGATGGCAATCATCGGCTCACTCCATGCGGCAGGGAGACGTTCTTCAGGAACATGCGGTCCTCCTTGAGGATGAAGCGCTCGCGACGGGCAAACTCGTAATTTTCGCGACCGAGGGGATCGGCGGCGAGCCTGGCACGGTATGCCTCATAGGCGGCGAGACTCTCGATATTGTAGACTCCATAGGCCGTTGTCGCCGAGCCTTCATGCGGTCCGAAATAGCCGATGAGGTCGGCGCCGCAGCGCGGGATCGCCTCGCCCCAGTTGCGGGCATAGGTGGCGAAATCGTCCTTGCGGAAAGGATCGATCTCGTAACGGATGAAGCAGGTTATCATGGTTGTCTCCTTCTTGATGCCGACATCATGCCCGCTTGTTTCGCCGGAATGCTTCGACTACGATCGAAGTATGAAAGAAGGTCCTGACATTGCGCTCATTGGATCCCTGATCGGCGACCCGGCCCGTGCCAACATGCTGAGTGCGCTCATGGGCGGACAGGCGTTGACGCCGACGGAGCTCGCGGCGCATGCCGGCGTCACGTTGCAAACAGCAAGCTCTCACCTCGCCAAGCTCGAAGCGGGCGGGCTGGTGACGCAGCGCAAGCAGGGCCGCCACCGCTACTACGCCTTGAGCGAGGACGAGGTCGGGCTGATGCTCGAAAGTCTAATGGGCTTTGCCGCGAGCCGCGGCCTTACGCGCCACCGGCCGGGACCGAAGGACCCGGCGCTCCGCAAAGCGCGCGTCTGCTACAATCACCTCGCCGGCGACTATGGCGTGCGCATGCTCGACAGCCTCATTAATGCACGGCAGATCGAAATTGCCGGAGACGACCTTACCCTGACCGAAGCGGGCCGGGAGCGTATAGAGGCGCTTGGGATCGACTATGCCGCGCTCAAGAAATCGCGGCGACCGATCTGCCGAAGCTGTCTTGACTGGAGCGAACGCCGCTCGCATCTCGCAGGCTCCCTCGGCGAGGCGCTGCTCAAGCTTTTTCTCAACGAGGGTTGGGCGAAGCGTGAGAAGGAAAGCCGCGCCATTCGCTTTACCGACAGGGGCGACAAGGCCTTTCTCGACCTCTTCCCGCTATAGCGCTTCAGAGATGAAGGCTGGGTTCAACCAGCGCGCCGCCGAAGCCGTCACGGGCGACGCCCGTACAGAATGCCGAGCCTTCGCAGTCCCCGGAGGCAGCCCGCAAACGACGGGGGCGGAACAGCGGATGCACTTCCTCGTCCCTCTCCAGGTTGAGCTTTGCTCCGCCATCGTATAAGGCTGGCGGAACTCTTTCCGCGCCGCACTTCAGAGTCCTTCCTGCCAGCGGCGCCCTCCCCCAAGGACGCACAATGACCGGTTTCGATCTCATCATATTCGATTGCGACGGCGTTCTCGTCGATTCGGAAATTATCGCCTCGCAGGTACAGGCCGAGCTGGTAAGCAAAGCGGGCTACCCGATCAGCGTCGAGGAGATGAATGAACGCTTTGCTGGCATGACCTGGCGCGACACCTTGCTCACGATCGAGAAGGAAGCGAGCATTCCGCTCTCCGCTTCGCTGATCGATCGGGTCGATGCCATTCTCGACAAGAAGCTCGCCAGCGACGTCCGGATCATCGACGGCGTCAAGGCGGTGCTGATGCAGCTCGCGCAACCGCATTGCATCTGCTCTAACTCCACCTCGGCGCGGCTGGCGACGATGCTCGGCAAAGTCGGCATACGAGACCATTTTGGCAAGCACATCTATTCGGCGCGCGACCTCGGTCCCGACCGGGTGAAGCCAAAGCCGGACATCTTTCTGCACGGCGCCGCCCAATTCGAAGTTGATCCGGCGCGCGTCATCGTCATCGAAGATTCAGTGCACGGTATTCATGGCGCCCGCGCCGCGGGCATGCGCGTCGTCGGTTTCACCGGCGGCAGCCACAGCTATCCGTCGCATGCGGACAAGCTGACGGATGCCGGTGCGGAAACGGTGATCTCACGCATGTCGGCACTGCCGGGCGTAATCGCTGCACTGGCAGAATGGTCCGAGACGATGCCGGCCTGACCGCACGAAGAGGCGCGGCCGCCCCTTGTGAAAATCGCCCGTTTTCGAACCGCGCGCGAGGACTATATCAAACGTCCAAGGGGGCATTTTCCAAGGAGGAAACGCTATGCGTCTTTCGTTACTCTCCGGATTGGCTTTCGCGGCCGGCGTCGCATTCGCCCCGCTCGCCCATGCCGACTTGACCCTCGGCGTGATCACGCCACTCACCGGTTCGGTCGCGGCCTTCGGCGAGCAGGTCAAGAATGGCGCGGAGGCGGCGGTCGAAGCCATCAACGATGCCGGCGGCATCAAAGGCGAGAAGATCGTCATCAGGATCGTCGACACCGCCGGCGAGCCGAAGCAAGCTGTATCGGTGTCAAACCAGCTCGCTGGCGAAGGCGTGCGGTTCGTGGTCGGCCCGGTCCTCTCCGGCACGGCTATGCCTGCCTCGGACGTGCTCGCCGAGAATGGCATCCTGATGGTTACGCCGACCGCGACCACGCCTGATCTGACCACCCGCGGTCTTTGGAACGTCCTGCGCACCTGCGGCCGCGACGATCAGCAGGCAGTGGTTGCCGCCGAATACATCCTGAAAAATCTCAAGGACAAGCGGATCGCCGTCCTTCACGACAAAGGCGCCTATGGCAAGGGCCTGGCCGACGGCCTCAAGGCCAAGATCAACGAGGGCGGCATTCAGGAAGTCGTCTACGAAGGACTGAACCCCGGTGAGAAGGACTTCAGCGCCATCGTCACGCGGCTCAAGGCCGAGAATGTCGACGTCGTCTATTTCGGCGGCTACCACGCAGAGGCGGGCCTGATGATCCGCCAGATGCGCGACCAGGGCGTCAATGCCCAGCTGATCGGCGGCGACGGCCTCTCCAATACCGAGTTCTGGGCGATCGCCGGAGAAGCTGCCGAGGGCACGATCTTCACCAATGCAAGCGACGCGACCCGCAACCCTGCTGCAGCCCCGGTGATCGAGGCTCTCAAGGCCAAGAACATTCCGGCCGAAGCGTTCACGCTCAACGCCTACGCCGCCGTCCAGGTGCTGAAAGCCGGCATCGAGAAAGCGGGTTCCGCCGAGGATCCGACTGCCGTCGCCACCGCGATCAAGTCAGGCGAGGAGATCGACACCGTCATCGGCAAGCTCACCTATGGCGAAACCGGCGACCTCACCTCGCCAAGTTTCTCGCTCTACAAGTGGGAAGCCGGCAAGAGCGTCGCGGCAGAGTAAGCGGGAGCTGACGGGCGACGACGAGGCGTATCGCCTTTGGCTACCCCATTTCTGTGCTTGTCACCGGAAATCGGGTATGCAAAGTCGCCGCCCCCATCCGGCCCACCCGTCCAAGTACGCGGTCAAGCCGCCACTTAACGCGCGCTTTGCGGTCCCTCGTCGAAACCGATGTAAATCTTGGCGTCCGCCCCGGCACCCGCCGGCAGGGTGACGTCGGTCTTGGTGAAGACGAACTGAGTGTTGGTGCTGCCCGGCGGTACCTCGACGGGATATTGGGTCAGCTCGGAATAGAGCGTCTTTTCGCCGTCGGTCGCGGCGACACGGATCGGCATCGTCACCTTGCCAGGCCCCCCGGCGGGTCCCGCAACAACGCGGCCTTGCGCAACCACGGTCACCTTGAGGCTGTCTTCGCTCTGCACGCATTGGCGCGTGGTGTCGGCAAGCGACGCCTGGTATACGACCTTGGCCGGATCGTCCTTGCCGCCCTTTGCGAAGGTGCGGTATGAGGCGGTTCCTTCTCTGAGCGTCACCGGCGGGCAGGCCCCTTGGACGACGGCGGGCGTCGGTGCGGCCGCACTCCCTCCGGCTTCGATGGCGCCCCCCGATTGCGGCGTGTTGCAGCCGGAGACGGCCAAAAGGGCGGACATTGCGAGAAGACGGAGAGATAGATTGCCAGACACGTTGTACAACCTCTATTGAACGGTCGAAACTTTTGAGGAATCGCGGCGGTCGCGATTCATTCCGATGTACCGGAAGCGGCGCGGGATCGCCCACTTCCACTCCGAATACGATCGGCGGAGACCTTCCTTGGCCTTCGGGCATCGTCTATAGCAGCGCGAAACTGAAAAATCGACGGGGCGACCGACTGCGCTGGAAAATTCCGCGGAGCCGGAAATTGCCACTGTGACAAGAACGGCCGCGCGATTTTCGGGGGACTGAGGCAAAAAGGCAGCCGGGCAGCGGCTCGCCTTTAAGACGACCGCAACGCTCGCTTGCCACAGCCAATCAACGTGATATGCGCGTTTCATAGGACGCGTGATGTCATGGGGCCGAACCAGGGGAAGCACGGAGAGCGTCCGACCGCAGCAACTCCAACCATTCTGCTCCAAACAGGAACTCGGGTGACGAAGGATGAAGACGGTGAAATATATTTCGACGCGGGGAGAAGCGGCACCCCTCGGTTTCTGCGACGCGCTTCTGGCAGGACTGGCCCGTGACGGCGGCCTCTATCTTCCGAAGGAGTGGCCGAACCTCTCGAAAAAGGAAATCCGAGGGCTGCGCGGCAAGTCCTATCAGGACGTCGCCTACACCGTGCTCGAACCTTTCACCAACGGCGAAATCCCTGCGGCGAAATTTCGCGAAATGATTGACGAGGCCTATGCCACCTTCCGCCACCCGGCCGTCGCGCCGCTGGTCCAGACCGGCCCCAACTCGTATGTCCTGGAACTCTTCCACGGTTCGACGCTCGCCTTCAAGGACGTCGCCATGCAATTGCTCGCACGGTTGATGGACCACGTGCTTGCCGAGCGCGGCGAACGGGCGACCATCGTCGGCGCGACGTCGGGCGACACGGGCGGGGCCGCAATCGATGCCTTTGCCGGTCGCGAGCGTACGGATATCTTCATCCTCTTCCCGCGCGGCAAGGTATCGCCGGTGCAGCAAAGGCAGATGACGACCGCAACGGCCACCAACGTGCATGCGATAGCGATCAACGGCAATTTCGATGATTGCCAAAACCTCGTCAAAGCCATGTTCAACGACGAGGCCTTCCGTGACCGCGTGAAGCTCTCGGGCGTCAACTCGATCAACTGGGCGCGCATCATGGCCCAGATCGTCTACTATTTCACGACGGCGATCGCGCTTGGCGGGCCGGATCGCAAGATCTCCTTTACCGTACCGACCGGCAATTTCGGCGATATCTTCGCCGGCTACGTCGCCAAGCGCATGGGCCTGCCAATCGACAAGCTGATCATCGCGACCAATGACAACGACATTCTGGCCCGCACGCTCAAGTCCGGCCGGTACGAGATGCGGCAGGTGAAGGCGACCACCTCCCCATCGATGGACATCCAGATCTCCTCCAACTTCGAGCGGCTCCTCTTCGAGGCCAATGAGCGCGATCCGGCGGCGGTGCGCGCGGCGATGGCAAGCCTCAATCAATCCGGTTCCTTCGCTGTCGGCGAGAGCGCACTGAAAAAAATCCGGAAGGAGTTCCGCGCCGGTCGTGCTTCCGAAAAGCAGGTGGCAAACACCATCCGGAAGACCTTCGAGGAAACCGGCTATCTGCTTGACCCGCATACGGCAATAGGCGTCTTCGTGGCGGCCAAGCACGAAAAGCCTTCCGCGCCGATGGTCACGCTCGCGACCGCCCATCCGGCCAAATTCCCCGCGGCAGTAAAATCGGCCAGTGGTATTGACCCCGCGCTTCCGACGTGGCTTGCTGATCTCATGACCAGGGCGGAGCGTTTCGATATCCTGGATCCGGAGTTGAAAATCGTCGAAACCTTCATCGGCGAGCGTACCCGCGTTCGGGATTAGGACGAAAGAAACGGATGATGAAAGTTGAGTGCACGCGGCTCGCTTCCGGGCTGACGGTGGTTACCGAGCAAATGCCGCATCTGGAAAGCGTGGCGCTCGGCGTCTGGATCAAGTCCGGTTCGCGTAACGAGACCGTGGACGAGCACGGAATTGCGCACTTGCTGGAGCACATGGCTTTCAAGGGCACGAGGCGCCGTACCGCCCGCCAGATCGCCGAGGAGATCGAAAATGTCGGCGGCGAGGTCAACGCCGCCACCTCGACCGAGACGACCTCCTACTATGCCCGCGTGCTCAAGGATCATGTGCCGCTGGCGATCGACATCCTCGCAGATATCCTGACGGAATCGACGTTCGAAGAGGACGAGCTCCGCCGGGAGAAACACGTCATCCTGCAGGAGATCGGCGCCGCCGACGACACGCCAGACGACGTGGTCTTCGACCATTTTGCCGAAACGGCCTACCGGGATCAGACGGTCGGTCGGCCTATTCTCGGGACGCCGGAAACGGTGATGTCGTTCACCGCCGACCAGATCCGCAATTATCTCGGCCGCAACTATACGACAGATCGGACATTCATCGTGGCTGTCGGCGCCATCGACCATGACACGATCGTGCGTCAGGTCGAGGAGCGCTTTTCCGCCCTGCCCGCCTCACCGCTTTCCCTACCGGTCCTAGAGACGGCGCGCTATACCGGCGGCGACAGCCGCGAAACGCGCGATCTGATGGATGCGCAGATCCTGCTCGGGTTCGAAGGCAAGGCCTATCACGCCCGCGACTTCTATTGCTCGCAGATCCTTGCCAATATCCTCGGCGGCGGCATGTCGTCCCGGCTCTTCCAGGAAGTGCGCGAACATCGCGGTCTCTGTTATTCCGTCTATGCCTTCCACTGGGGTTTTTCCGACACGGGCATCTTCGGCGTCCATGCTGCGACGGGCGGCGAGAACCTGCCGGAATTGATGCCGGTGATTATCGAGGAGTTGCGCAAGTCCTCAACGAACGTGGAACAGCAGGAGATCGAGCGCGCCCGCGCGCAGATCCGGGCGCAATTGCTGATGGGCCAGGAAAGCCCCGCCGCGCGCGCCGGCCAGATCGCCCGCCAGATGATGCTCTATGGCCGCCCCATTCCCAACGATGAGTTGATGGAACGCCTTTCCGGCATCACCATCGAACGCCTGACGGACCTCGCTGGCCGGCTTTTCTTCGACACTGTTCCCACACTTTCGGCGATCGGCCCCCTCGAGAAGCTCGCGCCGATGAACGACATTGTCTCCGCATTGACTGCGAAGCCCGCTGCCGTACGTGCCATGGCAGGCTGATGGACATCCTCACCTGCTGAGGCCATTCAGCCGCAGTGCGTAGGCCGCGATTTTCTTGCAGAGTTCCTAAAATCGGAATCGATTTGGGCGTAAACATGTGCGACGTTTCGCAATGCGGCGCGTTCGCTCGCGAAACGGCTGCAGCGTCGCAGGGAAGAATTCGCTTTCCTGTGCGTGGATGGTCGGAGCGGAACGAGCAGCGCGCAGCGCATCCTCATCCGCTCGGCTGCTGAGTTGGCCGGAGGCATATATGGCACGATCGGTTTTTCGGTTCCTGTCGCGGCAGCCCGAGACGGTCGAGATAGCCAACGAGCATTATCTCCTCAGACTTCCCCGTTACGCTGACTATCGCCAGTGGTACCGGCTACGCAGCGAAAGCCGCGCCTTCCTGGAGCCCTGGGAACCGACCTGGCGTCCCGATGAGATGACCGAGAGCGCATTCCGAAGCCGCGTCATCCGCAACGAACAGGAACATGCATCAGGGCAGGCGGTGCCGCTGTTCCTGTTCCGAAAACCCGACGAAATCCTGCTAGGCGGGCTCACAATCGGCCATATCCGTCGGGGCGCCGCGCAGAACTGCATGATCGGCTATTGGATGGGGCAGCGATATGCGGGCCAGGGCCATATGTACCAGGCGCTGAAGCTGACCATCCCCTACATCTTTTCGACCCTCGAGTTGCACCGTATCGAAGCAGCCTGTATTCCGGAAAACGCGCGGAGCATCCGGCTCCTTGAAAAGGCCGGCTTTGAGCGTGAAGGCTACTTGAGACAGTACTTGAAGATAAACGGGCAGTGGCGGGACCACCTGATGTTTTCGCTGCTCGTCACCGATGCCGTACCGAACAGGAATATGCCCCTTTGATGCCTCTGATCCGCAAGCCGTTCGTAAGGCCAGCCAAAAGCCTGGCGGCGTTTCTGGTGGCACTTGCGATTTTCGCTCTCGGCCTTGCCGGCGGCGTCGCGCATGCCCTCGAACCAGTGAAGATCTCGCGCGAGGACACGGCTCTCGACCTCACCGCCACAACGGAAATCTATAGCGGGCACGGCGAGGCCTTCCAGGTCTCCACCGCCCCAGGCACCGACGGGATCGTGCGCCGCATCGAAGTGCGCTCGAGCACGGAGAACCACCAGGGAGACTGGGCGGTCTTCGCACTTGCCAACGTCTCGGAGGAGCAGCTCGAACGGGTGATCGTCGCGCCGCATTTCCGGCTGGTGAATTCCAAGCTGTTCTGGCCCGACCTCGGCTCGCGGCGCATTCTCTCGATCACCCCAAGCGAGGGCTTTTCGCTCGACCGGCAGCAGAGCGACGAGGCCGACGTCTTCCGTATCACTCTCAACCCGGGCGCAGTCGTCACCTTCGTCGCCGAGCTTGCGACGCCCGATCTGCCACAAATCTACCTCTGGCAGCCCGAGGCCTACAAGGACACCGTAAACGCGTTTACGCTCTATCGCGGCATCGTACTCGGTATCGCCGGCCTGCTCGCGGTGTTCCTGACCATTCTCTTCGTCGTCAAGGGTACGTCGATGCTGCCGGCGACGGCAGCGCTTGCCTGGGCCGTACTTGCCTATATCTGCGTCGATTTCGGGTTCCTGTCGAAGCTGATCAGCATGACGGCGGACGACGAGCGCATCTGGCGGGCCGGGACCGAGGTCTTCCTCGCGGCCGGCCTGGTAATCTTTCTCTTCACCTATTTGAACCTCAATCGCTGGCATCAGCATCTCGGTTATGCGACGCTTGCCTGGATTCTCGGCCTGGCGCTGCTCTTCGGCGTCGCCATTTACGATCCGGCGATCGCGGCCGGCATCGCCCGCCTCTCCTTCGCCTTGACGGCGACCGTCGGAATCGTGCTGATTGCCTATCTCGGTTTCAACCGCTACGACCGCGCCATCCTTCTCGTCCCAGCCTGGCTTCTGATCCTCGTCTGGCTCTTCGGCGCCTGGCTTGCCGTTACCGGTCAACTTGCCAACGACATCGTCCAGCCCGCGCTTGGGGGCGGGCTCGTGCTGATCGTGCTGCTGATCGGCTTCACGGTCATGCAGCACGCCTTTGCCGGCGGCGCCTACCAGCAAGGCCTCTTCTCCGATCTCGAGCGTCAGGCACTGGCGCTGACCGGTTCAGGAGACTCGGTCTGGGACTGGGACGTGGCGCGCGACCGGGTCGTTACGCTGCCCGATATTTCGCACCAGCTCGGGCTCTCCCTCGGCACAATGAACGGGCCTGTGCGCAACTGGGTGCCGCGGCTGCATCCGGATGACCGCGACCGGTTCCGCGCGACGCTCGATGTGCTTTTGGAGCATCGGCGCGGCCGGCTGCACCACGAGTTCCGCGTCCGTGCCGAAGACGGCCATTATCACTGGCTGTCGATACGCGCGCGGCCGGTGCTCGGCGCCAATGGAGAAATCATCCGCTGCGTGGGCACAATCGTCGACATCACCGAACAGCGCAATTCGGTGGAGCGGCTCCTGCACAATGCGCTTCTCGATAACCTGACCGGCCTGCCGAACCGGCAGGTTTTCCTGGATCGTCTTCAGGCGATCCTCTTGATGTCCGACGGCACCAACATCAGGCCGACAGTGCTTGCGATCGACATCGACCGGTACAAGCAGGTTAACGAGTTGCTGGGCATTGCAGCCGGCGACAATGTCCTCATTGCACTGACGCGCCGGCTTCGCCGACTGTTGCGCCCGCAGGACACGCTGGCGCGCCTCGGAGGCGACCAGTTCGGGCTGATCCTGATGTCCGAACGTGATCCCGCGAAGATCGCCGACTTTGCCGATGCGGTCAGCAAGGCGATCATGGTTCCGCTCAATTACGGCCATCGCGAAATCAACCTCACTGCTTCTATCGGCCTCGTTTCCTGGCTCGATCACGAACAGAGCGCGGCCGGCCTGCTCGACGACGCGGAGCTTGCGATGTTCCGCGCCAAGAAGGAGGGCGGCAACCGAGTCGAGCCGTTCCGGCCCGCCTTCCGCACATCCGGCTCCGATCGCTTGCAACTCGAGGCGGACTTGAAGCGGGCGATCGAGCGCAAGGAGCTTTCGCTCGTTTATCAGCCGATCGTGCGCCTGAGCGACGCCGAGATTGTCGGCTTCGAGGCGCTCATGCGCTGGGACCACCCCAAGCGCGGCAACATCTCGCCGACGGAGTTCATTCCAATCGCGGAGAATTCCGACATCATAAACCAGCTCGGCATGTTCGCGTTTGACAAGGCGACGAGCGATCTTTCCGAATGGCAGTCGCAGACCGGCGACCTGCCGATCTTCGTCTCGATCAATCTCTCGAGCGCGCAACTCTTGAACAACGAGCTCTACGACGACGTGCGCGCCGCCCTCACCAAGAACCGCTGCGACCCGACGCAAGTGAAGATGGAGCTCACCGAGTCGCTGGTGATGGAGAATCCGGAACAGGCGCGGCTGGTGCTCGAAAAGCTGAAGGAGGCGGGCTTGAGGCTGGCACTCGACGATTTCGGCACCGGCCATTCCTCCCTCTCCTATCTCACCCGCTTTCCCTTCGACACGATCAAGATCGACAAGGCGCTGGTGCGCGATCCGAGCGACAAGCGTGCCGTCGTGCTGCGGTCGGTCATCACCATGGCGCGAGAACTGGACATGAGGGTTGTCGCAGAGGGCATCGAGTCGGAGGACGACGCGATTCAACTCGCCCAAATGGGCTGCGACTACGGCCAAAGCTTCCTGTTTGGTCCGCCGATCGGATCGGAATCGATATTGCGGCTCCTGAAGGAGCGATTTCCCTTGATGAAGCGGGCTTAGTTTAGCGTCGCCCTTAAAGTACCGTTCCGCGCCGCCGAGTTTCTCTGCTGAATTCCCGCGACAAGCACAGGACTGAGGAGGAGAATTTTCAGGCGTGGCCGGAATCCGGCGAGAGCATGGCTGGGCTGATGCCCATCAGGGCAAGTGCCCGGTCGTATTTCTCGTCAAGGTCGCGGCTGAAGATCAGTTCCTCGCGCGCCGGGCAGGTGAGCCAGCCATTCTGGGTGATTTCGTTTTCCAGTTGGCCCGGTCCCCAACCGGCATAGCCGAGCAGCATTGTGGCTTTAAGAGGCCCTTCGCCACGGGAAATGGCTTTGACGATGTCGAGCGTCGCAGTCAAGCAGATGTCGTCGCTGACGGGAATGCTGGAGTCGCTCAGGTAATCGTCGGAGTGCAGCACGAAGCCGCGTCCGGTCTCGACGGGGCCTCCGGCCTGGATCTGAAAATCGCGCGCAGCCGCCGGCAGCCGGATTGCATCGTCGGGATCGAGCAGCTGAAGATGCAGGAGCACGTCCGGAAAGGTGAGCCGCTGCGGCCGGTTGAGAATGAAGCCCATCGCTCCGTCTTCGGAATGGGCACAGACGAAAATAACGGTGCGGGCAAAATTGACGTCGAACATCCCCGGCATGGCGATCAGAAACTGACCGTCAAGAAAGCCGCGCTCACGCGCCCTGTGAAGCACCTTGGTTGCCATAGTGGGGATAGCCTATCAATTCGCCATGAAATGAAAAGCGTCTCTACGTGGCGGCCGCCCAAATTTGCACGCACGACGGTTACTTGCGCCGGTTACAGCGGCTTTTTCGACGCAAGAGAACCTGGCCGCTTCGCACGGCCCGTGAACAAACGCTGGGAGATGGCAGATGTTCCCGCCATGCTCCCGCCGGCCGCGATCAAGAATTTATGATCGTTTGAATCAGCCCCGGCGGCTGGAGAGCCAAAGCGAAACGCGGTACTCATAATCGATGATTGAAGTTTCGATACCGGCAGCTAAGACCCGGCGCCTCGCAAAGGCAGGTCTCCTCGTCACCCTTATCCTCGCCGGCCCGGCCGAAGCTGCCACGAGCGAATGGCTCGACACTCCCGGCGGGGCGGTGCGCCTCGTTGCCTCGCAGCCCAGGCCGGATGGCTCCATTCCCGCCATTCTCGAAGTCCGGCTTGCGCCCGGCTGGAAGACCTATTGGCGGGATCCGGGCGCAAGTGGAATACCGCCGCAGGTCACCCTCGATCCGGACGCCGGGGTCAAGCTGGAAGCGATCCGCTTTCCCGCGCCGAGGTCCTTCGGCGAGGGACCGGAGGGCTATGTCGGCTATGACGCGCCGGTCACCTTTCCGCTGCTGCTGAAGCGCATGAACGACGAAGCCGACGTGACGATCCGGGCTTCCGTTTTCCTCGGTGTCTGTGAGGATATCTGCATTCCGGTGCAGGGCGAGTTGGAGCTTACTCTCAAAGGTGGCGAATTCGACAATCCACTGGATGCGGCGCGCATCGAGCGGGCGATCGAGGCGCTTCCAGAAACGCCGTCAAATGATTTCAGGGTCTCACAGGCGGAGTTTGACGCGGCCGCCGGGCTGATCCGCATCAATCTCCAACTGCCGGTATCGGCGGCTGGTGCCGAGCCGGAAGTCTTTCTCGCAGGTCCCCGTGGGGTATTTTTCGGCAAACCGATCGTCGGCGGCGCGTCCGGCACGACCCGACGGGTCGATGTTCCGGTGAAGCGCGCCGGAAAGGACCCTCAGACTGGCGCAGAGCCGATCGCACTGACGGTGCGCGTCGGCGATCGCACCATGGAAACCACGCTTGCCTTCGACTGAGGCGCTCTTATAGTCCCCGCCACCATATTTGATCCCACCATATCTGATCCAGGAGAGAACCCGTGACCATCGCTGTCGGAGATAAGCTGCCCAGGGCAACCTTCAAGGAAAAGACCGCGGATGGCCCGGTCGAGGTGACCACCGATGATCTCTTCAAAGGCAAGCGGGTCGTCCTTTTCGCCGTTCCGGGCGCCTTCACGCCCACCTGCTCGCTCAACCATCTTCCCGGCTATCTCGAGAACCGCGATGCGATCCTCGCCCGCGGGGTTGACGCTATCGCCGTCGTGGCCGTCAACGACCTGCACGTGATGGGTGCCTGGGCGAGCGCGACCGGCGGCATGGGCAAGATCCACTTCCTGGCCGACTGGAACGCCGCCTTCACCAAAGCGATCGGCATGGACATTGATCTCTCAGCCGGTACGCTTGGCGTCCGCTCCAAGCGCTACTCGATGCTGGTCGAGGACGGTGTAGTCCGGATGCTGAACGTAGAAGACGTCCCCAGTCAGGCGACCGTTTCCGGCGCGGCCGCCATGCTGGAACAGCTTTGATCTAAAGCTCGCATAAAAGCACGCGGGTGGCTGGGGATTTGCCCCTCACCCTACTGCATGTGTTCTTAGATGGATCTCTACTTCACCGCGTCCGAGCGGCGCGCCTTCTTGAACGGCTCCATGCCCTTGCGCGCGAGCTCGTCGGCGCGTTCGTTTTCCGGATGCCCGGCATGTCCCTTCACCCAGTGCCAGGTCACCTGGTGCCGGCCCCTTGCCTCGTCCAGCGCCTGCCAGAGTTCGCCGTTTTTCACCGGTTTCCGGTCGCCGGTTTTCCAGCCGTTGCGCTTCCAGCCGTGAATCCATTTGGAGATGCCGTCCATCACATATTTGCTGTCGGTGTGGAGGTCGACCTCACAGGGCTGCTTCAGCGCATTCAGCGCGGAGATGGCGGCGAGCAGTTCCATGCGGTTGTTCGTGGTCTCGGCCTCGCCCCCGAACATCTCCTTCTCCAAATCGCCATAGCGCAGAACCGCGCCCCAGCCCCCCGGCCCGGGATTGCCCGAGCAGGCTCCGTCCGTGAAGATCTCGACATGCTTCATGCGGAGGCCTCTTCACGCCTCAGGCCGTATTCGCCGCTCGAGGCGACGGCGCGATGGAAGCGAAGCTTCGCCAGGTACTCGAGCGGGTCCTTCTTGACGACCAGCGCGCCGGCGGGCGTCGTCAGCCAGTCGTAAAGGCGCGTCAGGAAAAATCGGAGTGCGGCACCACGCGAAAGCAGCGGAAGCGCCTCAACCTCTTCCGGGGTCAGCCTGCGCACGCTCTCGTAGCCGGCAAGCAGCGCCATCCCCTTGGTGATGTTGTAGGCGCCGTTTTTCTCGAAGCACCAAGAGTTGAGGCAGACGGCAATATCGTAGGCCAGGAAATCGTTGCAGGCGAAGTAGAAGTCGATGAGACCCGAAAGGCGATCGCCCAGGAAAAAGACATTGTCCGGGAAGAGGTCCGCATGGATCACCCCTGCAGGCAGGTCCGTCGGCCAGCGCGCCTCGAGATCGGCCAGTTCCGTCGCGATCTCTTCCCTCAATCCGGCCTGTACCTCATCGGCGCGTGCCTCGGAATTTTGCCAGAGCGGGCGCCAGCCGTTGACGGAAAGGGCGTTTGCACGCGTCAAGGGGAAGCCCCTGCCCGCCTCGTGCATCGATGCGAGCGCCCGACCCACCGCGCGGCAATGCTGTGCCTCCGGCCTTCTCAGCCACACTCCCTCGAGAAAGGAAATTACCGCGGCCGGACGGCCGGAGAGCGTGCCCAACAGGTCGCCATCGGCGCGCGGCAAGGGCAGCGGACAGGAGATCCCCGACTCGGCAAGATGGTGCATGAGCCCTAGAAAGAACGGCAGGTCGTCGGCGTTCACCCGCTTTTCATAAAGCGTGAGAATGTAGGAGCCCTTGGTGGTGTGAAGGAGGAAATTGGAATTCTCGACCCCTTCCGCAATGCCCTTATAGGAGGTCAGCGAGCCCACGTCGTAAGCCGCAAGGAAGCGGATCAGTTCGTCTTCCGTGATATCGGTGTAAACTGCCAAGGCTCGCTACTTTCCTGAAAAATGCACATTCAAAGGTTGGCCCGCCACCGGCGATCGTTCGTCATCTAACCGTTGACGAAGGCCATGTCGGCGTCGGTGAGTTCGACATGGCGCAGTTCCCGGTTAACGAGGAAGTTCTCATGCTCCTCCACGGTGTCGGCAAGCTCAACCTTCGCTGCATAACGCTCCCGGAATGCCTCGATGATCTCGTTGACGATCACTTCCGGTGCGGAAGCTCCGGCCGACAGTCCGACCGTCGAGATATCTCGAAGCGTGCCCCAGTCGATCTCCGAAGCACGCTGGACGAGGACGGCCTGGCGGGCGCCGGCTCTCAGCGCCACCTCGACGAGCCGCTTGGAGTTCGAAGAATTCGGCGCGCCGACGATCAGGAACAGGTCGCAGCCGGGTGCGGCCTGCTTCACGGCCTCCTGCCGATTCGTCGTCGCATAGCAGATCGAGTCGGCAGCGGGCGCCGTCAGGTTCGGGAAACGCTCGTGCAGCCGCTTGATCACGCCGGCGGTATCGTCGACCGAAAGCGTCGTCTGCGTGACGAAGCCGAGATTGTCGGGATCCGGCGGCGTGTAGGCATCGGCATCCTCCACCGTTTCGATGAGCGAGACGGCGCCGTCCGGCAACTGCCCCATCGTGCCGATGACTTCCGGGTGCCCCGCATGGCCGATCAGCACGACGTGCCGGCCTTGCCGGTGGTGACGCATCGCCTGCTTGTGGACTTTGGATACGAGCGGGCAGGTGGCATCGAGATAGAAGAGATTGCGCGCGTCCGCGTCGGCCGGCACAGATTTTGGCACGCCATGGGCGGAAAAGACGACGGGCTGCTTGCGGTGCTCGGGCGGGATCTCGTCCAGTTCCTCGACGAAGATCGCCCCCTTGGCTTCAAGTCCCTCCACGACATAGCGATTGTGCACGATCTCGTGGCGGACATAGACCGGAGCGCCGAACTCCTTGAGCGCCAGCACGACGATCTGGATTGCCCGGTCAACGCCGGCACAGAAACCGCGCGGTCCGCAGAGGCGAATGGTGAGGGGGGATTTTGCTGCCGTGAATAAGGCCATAGGTCAGGAAACCAGTGGAACGATGAGGAGCGAGAGTATCGCCGGGCTTCCCCGCACGAAGAGGATACGGGGCTTGAGCGGCCATGCGCCATATATAGCGGCAACGACCAGGCACACAAGAAAGAAGACCTTCAGGCACCTGACCCGTCGGTTCGTTTACGACGGTAGAGAAAGGCTCCGGTAACGCCTGCAAGGGTGGCGGCGAGCCCGTACCAGGTGAGTGCATACTGCAGATGGTTGTTCGGCAGGTCGAATTGCGTGACGCCGCCGATCGGCAGTCCACCCGGGTTTTGCGAAGCGTCGGCGTCGACGAAGAAAGGAACGAGCGTATCGGCGGCGATGTCTGCCGATCGTGCCATCACATCGAGATCCTTCCAGTAGAAGATGTTCTTTCCGACATCGTTGTCGGGCACGAGCGACGACGGTTTCCCGTCAAGGCGCGGACGCGCGAGACCGGTGATCGTTACGGTTCCGGCAACCTGACCCTCTGGCCGCGTCGAGGGGTCCTTCTTCTCGAAAGGCACGAACCCGCGATTGACGAAGACGGCGCGGCCGTCCACCAGCATTAGCGGCGTGTAGACGAAATAGCCAGTGCGGCCCTCATGGGTGGCGAAGAAGTGGCGCTCCTTGCCATGGTCGTAGACACCGGTCAGGTGCACCGTACGATAATCGATGTCGCCGCCAGCGGCCATGGCCTCGATCTCTTCGAGCGGGACCGGCGGGGCCGACCGCCTTTCAGCGATCGCGGCGATCAACGCTTCTTTCCAATGCAGCCGCTGCATTTGCCAGGTGCCGAGCGAGACCAGGATCGCGAAGGCGATCACGACCAGGGCGATGCCCGTCACCATGCGGAGCCTGCCGCGTGGCGCCGGCTTCCTTTTCTCAACCACGGTCGACTTCGCCCGAGCGCGCATCGTTTCGGTACTGCAGATTGATCAGCACGCCCTTCAGCACCCGCGTCAATCCAAGGCTGAAAACCGTGGCCAAGGGTATCCACAAGAGAAAGTGCAGCCAGAGCGGCGGGTTGATGTTCACCTCCATCCAGAGCGCAGCTCCGAGGACGATGAAGCCGACGATCAGGATGACGAAGACAACGGGACCATCGCCGGAATCGGCGAAGCGGTAGTCGAGCTCGCAATTGCTGCAGGCGGGCCGCACCTTCAGAAAACCGTCGAAGAGCCGGCCCTGACCGCAGCGCGGGCAAAGCCCCTTGATGCCTGTCAGGATCGGGTCGACCGGCGGGTAAAGAGCCTTGTAATCTTTCATGGTGTTCTCAATCACAGTGTTGTTGGGAGCAATACCGCAGATTTCGTCCATCTCGGCATTGGTAAACGGCTATGCAGCCGTGCGTCCGATCGAACACCTGCGTCAATCACGCCAGCCAGGCGAAGTAATCGGGCTGGCAATTGGATCTTGATCTGCGCCCGAATCGACACCCTTTGCCGTAGCCGATATCGCAGTCGAGCAAAAAAGCGGCTGCGTTGCCGCAGCCGCCCGCCAAACTCACGAGCAACCCGCCCTAGTGGGCGATCGGCGCGCCCCAGCCACCCCAGATGTAGATGGAGAAGAAGAGGAACAGCCAGACGACGTCAACGAAGTGCCAGTACCAGGCGGCCGCCTCGAAGCCGAAGTGGTGCTGCGAAGTGAACCCGCCTGCGAGCGCGCGGAACAGGCAGACCAACAGGAAGATCGTACCGACCAGAACGTGGAAACCGTGGAACCCGGTCGCCATGAAGAAGGTCGCGCCATAGATCGAGTCCTTAAAGGCAAAAGGTGCGTGCGCGTATTCGTAGCCCTGGACGAAGGAGAAGAGGACGCCGAGCAGAACGGTGAGCGTCAGACCGTAGACGAGGCCCTTGCGGTCGTTATGCAGCAGCGCGTGGTGTGCCCAGGTAACCGTGGTGCCGGACAGGAGCAGGATGACGGTGTTGTAGAGCGGCAGGTGCCAGGGATCGAGGACCTCGATGCCCTTCGGCGGCCAGACGCCACCCGTATACTCCGCGCGCGCAGCCTGGATCGCTTCGCCCGGAAACAGGCTTGCGTCGAAAAAGGCCCAGAACCAGGCGGCAAAGAACATCACTTCCGAAGCGATGAACATGATCATGCCGTAGCGCAGATGCAGCGACACGACCGGGGTGTGATGACCCTCGCGCCCTTCCTTGATCGTGTCCGACCACCAGCCGAACATGGTGTAGAGAACGATCACGAGGCCGATCAGGAAGATCCACGGATTGGCGAGTTCCAGGCCGAACATCTTGAACGAACCGCCGGCGACATAGCGCATGAGGCCGACACCGCCGAAAGCCATGACGAAGGCGCCGATGGAGGCGAGCAGCGGCCACGGGCTGGGATCGATGATGTGGTAGTCGTGATTCTTCTGATGCGCTCCGGCCATGTCAGTAATCCCCGATAGTCCTCTCTTGTCGCCGTCCGGCATAGCCGAAACGGCGCTCCTGTCAAAGTTTATTCTGATCAACTTCGCCCTTCGCCTTCACCTCTGCGACCGGCTTTGAAGGCTCTCGCGGATAGAAGGTGTAGGACAGTGTCAAAGTCTTGATATCTCTCGTCTCGACCGGCTTGACGATCTCCGGATCGACGAAGAAGACGACGGGCATCTCCATTTCCTCGCCCGGTTGAAGAGTCGTCTCGGTGAAGCAGAAGCATTCGAGCTTATTGAAGTAGGCTCCCGCCTCCATCGGCGTCACATTGAAGGTCGCCTGTCCGGTTGACGGCTTCGACGAAATGTTCTTCGCCCGGTACATGACCTGGACCGTCTCGCCGATCCGGAGGTCGACTTCGCGCTGGACCGGCTTGAACTCCCATGGCAGCCCGGCTGCGGTATTCGCGTCGAAGGTCACCCTGATCTTCTGGTCGAGGATCACGTCGGAAGCCTGCTCGACCCGCTGCGTCGTGCCGTTATAGCCCGTCACCCGGCAGAACATGTCGTAAAGCGGTACGGCAGCATAGGCCATTCCGAGCATGCCTGCCGCGAAAGCGAGGCAGGCACCGACGACGACGCCGTTGCCGCGCTTCTTTCGGGAGCTTTGCGGGGCCACAGTCATCGATCGTCCCTTCAATGCACCGTGCCGCCGCCGAACTTGATCAGCGTGACGACGTAGAAAAGAGCCACAAGCCCTGCCAGCACCACGCCAAGCGCGATGTTGCGCCCACGGCGGGACTTCTTCTGGGCTTCACTGAGTTCAACGGTTTCCATCAGACGACACCTCCGGAACCGAACCACATGCGGACGATCATGTGATCGACCAACAGGGCCGAGAAAATCGCGAAGAGATAGGCAATCGAGAAGGCGAAGAGCTTCTTGGCCGGGACCATCCGCTCGTCGTTCTCCGGCATGCGCAGCACCCCAAGCGAATACCAGAGGAACCCGAGACCCATCGCCGTGGCAAAGGCCCCATAGCCGAGACTGGCAAAGCCGAGCAAGGTGGGACAGATACCGCTCAGCGCCGTCAGCAAGGCGTAGATGACGATCTGTGTCTTCGTCGTCGCCTCGCCGCAGACGTTCGGCATCATCGGCACGCCGACAGCGCCGTAGTCACGCATCTTGAAGAGCGCCAGGGCCCAGAAATGCGCCGGCGTCCAGAGAAAGATGATGAGAAACAGGACTATGCTTTCGATCGAGACACCACCGGTCACGCAGGCCCAGCCGATCATCGGGGGAAAGGCGCCGGCAGCGCCGCCGATGACGATGTTCTGGGGCGTAGAGCGCTTCAGCCACATGGTATAGATGACCACGTAGAAGAAGATCGTGAAAGCGAGCAATCCGGCTGCGAGCCAGCTCACGGCGAGACCGAGGATCGTCACGGAAAATGCCGAGAGCGTCAGGCCGAAGGCGAGCGCTTCCTGCGGCAGGATCTTCCCGGCGGGGATAGGCCGCTTGGAAGTCCGGCTCATGACCGCGTCGATGTCGGCGTCATACCACATGTTCAGCGCGCCGGAGGCACCGGCGCCGACAGCGATGCAGAGGATCGCAATGAAGCCGATGACGGGATTGATTTGTCCTGGCGCAAGGACGAGGCCGACAAAGGCCGTAAAGATAACCAGCGACATGACGCGCGGCTTCAACAGCTCGAAATAATCGCGCGCATAGGCTTCGGACAGGCGCGGCGCGCGTTCCATGCCGAGTGCTTCGCGATTGTTTGTGAGCGCCATGTCTCGTTCCTGGTTTCGTTGCGGTCGGAAAGACCGCATCCTGCCGGTTAGCCGGCGGTGAGAAGCCGCCGAAAAGACCGGCGGCTTCTGTTCGTTGGCCGTCACCTGATCCGCGGGAGCTGTTCCCACTGGTGGAACGGCGGAGGCGAGGAGAGCTGCCATTCGAGCGTATTGGCGCCCTCGCCCCACGGATTGTCCCCAGCGACGCGCTTCCTCGCGAAGGCTTCGGCAACCCCGAAGAGGAAGATCAGCACGCCGACGGCGGCAACGTAGGAGCCGTAGGACGATACCATGTTCCAGCCGGCGTAGGCATCCGGATAGTCGATGTAGCGACGCGGCATGCCGGCGAGCCCGAGGAAGTGCTGCGGGAAAAAGATGAGGTTCACGCCGACGAACATCACCCAGAAGTGCAGCTTGCCGAGGAACTCGGAATACATATAGCCGCTCATCTTCGGGAACCAGTAGTACCAGGCCGCAAAGATGGCGAAGACGGCGCCGAGCGACAGCACGTAGTGGAAGTGGGCAACCACGTAGTAGGTGTCATGCAGCGCCCGGTCGAGGCCGGCATTGGCGAGCTGGACGCCCGTCACGCCGCCGACGGTGAAGAGGAAGATGAAGCCGATCGCCCAGACCATCGGGGTGGTGAAGCGGATCGAGCCACCCCACATCGTTGCGATCCACGAGAAGATCTTCACACCAGTCGGAACCGCGATGACCATCGTCGCGAAGACGAAGTAGCGCTGCGTTTCGAGCGACATGCCGACCGTATACATGTGATGCGCCCACACGATGAAGCCGACGGCGCCGATCGCGACCATGGCATAGGCCATGCCGAGATAGCCGAAGATCGGCTTGCGCGAGAAGGTGGAAATGATGTGGCTGACAATGCCGAAGCCCGGCAGGATCAGGATGTACACTTCGGGGTGACCGAAGAACCAGAACAGGTGCTGGAACAGGATCGGGTCGCCGCCGCCCTCGGGGGCAAAGAACGTCGTGCCGAAGTTGCGGTCGGTCAGCAGCATGGTGATGCCGCCTGCCAGAACCGGCAGCGAGAGCAAGAGCAGGAAGGCGGTGATCAGCACGGACCAGGCAAACAGCGGCATCTTGTGCAGCGTCATGCCAGGCGCGCGCATGTTGAGGATCGTGGTGATGAAGTTGATCGCGCCGAGAATCGACGATGCGCCGGCAACGTGCAGACCAAGGATCGCGAGGTCCATGGCCGGACCCGGCATGCCGGATGTCGAGAATGGCGGATAGATCGTCCAGCCGCCGCCGGCACCATAGGCGCCCGCCGGACCTTCGACGAACATCGAAAGCAGCACCAGCAGGAAGGCCGGGACGATCAGCCAGAACGAGATGTTGTTCATGCGCGGGAAGGCCATGTCCGGAGCGCCGATCATGATCGGCACCATCCAGTTTGCAAAGCCGCCGATCAGCGCCGGCATGACCATGAAGAAGATCATGATGAGCGCATGCGCGGTCGTGAAGACGTTGAACATGTGCTTGCCGCCATCGATGGCAGCATCGCCCTCGAAGCCGTAGACCATCTGCGCCAGACCGTGGAAGATCTGGATACCCGGCTCCTGCAGCTCCGCACGCATGAAGACCGACAGCGTACCGCCGATGATGCCGGCGACGATCGCGAAGATCAGGTAGAGCGTGCCGATGTCCTTGTGGTTGGTCGACAGGAACCAGCGCTGGAAGAAGGTCAGCGGCTTGTGTCCGTGGTCGGCGTGGGCATGATCGGAGTGATCATGGCGTTGATCGTGTTGAACGGCTGTTCCAGCCATGGGTCAAGCTCCCCTTCCGATTACTGTGCGGCGTTTGCGGCGACGTCAACGGTCTTTGCCGCGCCGTCGATTGACGCCATGAGCGCCCTGTTCGCTTCGCCGAGATTGGTTGCCGCGGCGGCGAGCCAGGCATCGTATTTCTCCTGCGAGACTACGCGAACGGCGATCGGCATATAGGCGTGATCCTTGCCGCAGAGCTCGGAACACTGGCCGTAATAGAGGCCTTCGCGATCAGCCTTGAACCAGGTTTCGTTAAGACGGCCAGGAACGGCGTCGATCTTCACGCCGAAGGCCGGCATGGCAAAGGCGTGGATCACGTCTGCAGCCGTGACCAGAAGGCGGACGGTCTTGCCAACCGGAACGACGACTTCGTTGTCGACGGCGAGGAGACGCGGATAAGCCCCCTTGTCTTCCTTGCCGAGGCTCGCACGATCCTCTTCCTTCAGGAGAAGGCTGTCGAAGGACAGCGGGTTTTCGCCGATCTCATATTCGTAGGACCAGTACCACTGGTTGCCCGTGGCCTTGACCGTCAGATCCGGATTTTCCGGCGGCGTCAGCTGTGCCGTCAGAAGCTGGAAGGAGGGCACGGCGAGAAACAGAAGGATAATTACCGGGCCGACGGTCCAAATGACCTCGATGAGGGTATTGTGGCTTGTCCTTGAGGGAACCGGATTGGCGCCCTCGCGGAACTTGACCACGACGACGATCAAGAGCAGGAGGACCAGGAGCGTGATCGGAACGATGAACCAAAGGGTATATTGCTCAAACCACGCAATGTTCTCCATGATGCCGGTTGCGGCCGGCTGCAGACTCGTCTGCCAGTCGACAGGCTTGTCGGCAAAGGCGCTCGAAGCAAAAAGCAGACAGGCAAGCGCTGCCAGAACTGCGTAGGCCTTGTTCTTCACAATTACGTCTCCCCAATGCGCTTGATCAGGATCAAACCCGGAACGCAGAATCCCTGCGATACTGCAGCGCTTCAAACCACAGTTTGGTGAGCGCCGCAACATCTGACCGGTAGACCCCATGCGGCATTTTTGCGCAAAGCGGGGTTTTTTCTTACAGGCGGGCTCATGCTGCACGCGGAAGCTTTCGAGCCCTGCGCCCTCACTGCCGGTGCGCCCGATCCCGCTTTGCCGGAGACGGCAGCCGAAAGTCGCCTGAAAATTAAGCGCCGACCTCCCTCTTCGCAGGAGGTGGAGCCCAATTTCGGCCATATGGCACTGGAATGTAAGTGCCCAGGGCTTTTCATTTGCGCCTCTGCGCTCAAGAATAGCCCGATTGATTCGACGTTTTGAGGTTTACATGGGCCTGTCCCTTTTCTCACGGCTGCCCGTCCTGGCCGTTCTCGGAATTGGCGCCTTCGCCTTCCCCACAGCAAGCATGGCCCAGCAGTCCGGCGGAGCGCCGGGAACGGTGAAGTCGAACCACGGCGCCTGGTCGATCGTCTGCGACAAACCGGCCGGCGCATCGACCGAGCAATGCGCGCTGATGCAGAACGTGATCGCCGAGGATCGCCCTGAGGTCGGGCTTTCCGTAGTCGTGCTCAAGACGGCGGATCGAAAAGCGAAGATCCTGCGGGTGCTTGCGCCACTCGGCGTGCTTCTGCCGAACGGCCTCGGGCTCAATGTCGACGGCAAAGACATCGGCCGCGCCTATTTCGTGCGCTGTTTCACCGACGGCTGCTATGCCGAAGTCGTGCTCGAGGACGAACTCTTGAAGACCTTCCGTGCCGGCGCGACGGCAACCTTCATCGTCTTCCAGTCACCGGAGGAAGGCATCGGTATTCCGGTCGACCTCAAGGGCTTCGGCGAGGGCTATGACGCGCTGCCGTGATCGATGACAGTCGGTTTCAGAAAGCCGCGCTCCGTCTCGGATGCGCGGCTTTTTTTCATGCCAGGCTCAAGCAGAGGGCTGTGTTGCTCTTTTCTTCAGAGGATCTCGGTCGCGGCAATGTCGATGCCGAAGCCTTCGAGGCCGACATAGTGACGCTCGCGCGATGAGATGAGCCGGATGGAGGTGATGCCGAGATCCTTAAGGATCTGGGCGCCGAGGCCGATTTCCAGCCATTCGCTCTCGCGTGCCTGCGCCTCAAGATGGGCTTCGCCCTCGTGCTTGCCCTTGCGCGCCGTCTGCGAAACACCGACGCCGACGGAACCTTCGCGCAAGTAGACGATCACGCCCCTGCCCTCCGCGGCGATGCGCCTCATGATCTCATCGATCTGGCGGTCGCTGCCGAAGACGTCGGACCCGACATTTTCCAGATGGAGGCGGACCGGAATGTCGACGCCATCGCGGATGTCGCCGAAGACGACGGCCAAATGCTGCATCGGATCCCAGGGTAGCGAATAGGCGTGGCCCTTCGCCTTGCCATAGGGCGTCTCGATGTCAAAGCAATTGCCTTTTTCGATCAGCGTTTCCTTGCGCTGCCGATAGGCGATGAGATCGGCGACGGAGACCTGCTTGAGCCCGTGCGTCTCGGCAAACGCCTCCACCTGCGGACCACGCATCACCGTGCCGTCGTCATTGACGAGTTCGCAGATGACGCCGACCGGCGGCAGGCTGGCAAGCCGGCAGAGATCGACTGCCGCCTCCGTATGGCCGGAACGCATGAGCACGCCGCCTTCGCGCGCCACCAAAGGGAAGATGTGGCCGGGCCGCACGAAATCGCTCGGCCCGACATTCGGATTGGCGAGGTTCCTGACCGTGAGCGTCCGATCGTCGGCGGAAATGCCGGTCGTGGTTCCATGCTTGAAATCGACGGAAACCGTAAAGGCGGTCGTATGGGCTGAGTCGTTCTCCGCCACCATCGCATTCAGATTGAGGCGTTTTGCCTCGTCCCGCGGCATGGGGGTGCAGACGATGCCCGAAGTATGGCGGACGATGAAGGCCATCTTTTCCGGCGTGCAATGCACGGCCGCGACGATCAGATCGCCTTCGTTCTCGCGGCCGCCGTCGTCGGTGACGACGACGATCTCGCCGGCCTCGAAGGCGCGGATGGCGTCGACGACACGCTTCTGGTCATAGGACATCTTTTTCTTCTCTCCCCAGATTACTTCAGTCGGCCCGTCTGGCCCCGGTCGCGCAAGTAGTGATCGGCGACCGTGCAAGCAAGCATGGCCTCGCCGATCGGCACGGCCCGGATCCCGACGCAGGGGTCGTGGCGGCCTTTGGTGCGCACATCGACCTCGTTGCCGTCACTGTCGATCGAGCGGCGCTCGGTCAGGATGGAAGAGGTAGGCTTGATCGCGAAGCGGGCGACGATCGGCTGACCGGTCGAAATGCCACCGAGAATGCCGCCGGCACTGTTGGAGAGGAAAACCGGTTCGCCCGCGGGGCCGATGCGCATCTCGTCGGCGTTCTCCTCGCCGCTGATCTCGGCCGCGGCGAAGCCATTGCCGATCTCCACGCCCTTGACCGCATTGATCGACATCAGGTTCGAGGCGATGTCCTGGTCAAGCTTGCCGTAGATCGGCGCACCGATGCCGGCGGGCACACCCTCGGCGACCACCTCGACGACTGCGCCGATAGACGAGCCGGCCTTGCGGATGCCATCGAGATAATCCTCCCAGACCGGAACGATCGCCGGGTCCGGAGAGAAGAATGGGTTGTTGTTCACTTCCGCCCAATCCCAATTGGCGCGGTTGATCTTGTGCTTGCCGATCTGGACGAGCGCGCCGCGCACGAGAACGCCCGGCACGACCTTGCGGGCAATGGCGCCGGCCGCGACGCGCGCGGCGGTCTCGCGCGCCGAGGAGCGACCGCCGCCGCGATAGTCGCGAATGCCGTATTTCACGTCATAGGTATAGTCGGCATGGCCGGGGCGGTACCGTTTGGCGATTTCGGAATAATCCTTGGAGCGCTGGTCGGTGTTCTCGATCAACATCGAAATAGGGGTGCCGGTGGAGACCATTGTCTCGCCGTCAGCCTCGAGCATGACACCGGACAGCACCTTGACGAGATCGTCCTCGCGGCGCTGGGTCACGAAGCGTGATTGCCCGGGCTTGCGCTTGTCGAGCCAGGCCTGAATTTCGGCGAGCGTGAAACGAAGGCCGGGCGGGCAGCCGTCCACGACGCAGCCAAGCGCCGGACCATGGCTTTCGCCCCAGGTGGTGACTCGGAAGAGATGACCGAAGCTATTGTGCGACATGACGGCTACCGATGTTGAGCCGGCGCGGGATCTGGGAGAGTTCGCACTCTCATCCCCGCCGGAGACCGCGCGAAACGCGCGCCCTCTCTTACTGCATGATTTTCAGAATCGGAACCGATTTTGAGATTGAAATCGACCCACGCTTCAAGCGGCAGCCGCATTTCCGGCAGTTTGCTTGATGGCAGATGCGTTCACCATTTGGTTCGCTTGAATTTCACCGCAGCCGCATTCACTCTCCGCCACCAGCCATGTGCAAGGCGCTGGACAGAGGCAACTTTTGCCACAATCGAGGACCAAAGGTGATTACAGGAACGATTGCAGAATTATCGAAGAAGGTAGCTAGGATGCGTTTCGTCATCGCCGCGCTCATGGCCGCAGCAGGCTTGCTCTCGCCGCTCTCCGCCGAGGCCGAAAGTGGCGACGTCGAGGCCGTGATCACCAAGATCGATACGGAGCATCTGAGTCTTTCGCTCGACGACGGCCAGAGCTATCAGGCGCCTGAGGAGTTCAATTTCGAGGGCCTGAAAGCCGGGGTCAAGGTCGTCGTCTTCTACACCGAGGTCGACGGCAAGCGCGTCATCAATGACCTCGAGGTCGTGCAATAGGCTTCCAGTGAAGCGGACCTGCACGGTGCCGCGCGTCGCTCAAAGCCAGCCGATGGAGCCGTCGACGACCTTTAGAATGCGGTCCTGTGGGATTGCCGCCGCAGCCGCCTCGTCGGGCTCCATCTCTCCGAGAAGCTTGAACAAGGCCCGGATGACGCCGCCGTGGCTCACGCAGATGGTGGGTTTGCTGACGTCCTTCAGCCAGGCCCCGACGCGCCAGGAAAGGATTTCATAACTCTCCGCGTCCGCACCGGGCGGGATGAAGTCCCATTTGGCCAGTCGCCGCGCGGCGATCCGCTCCGGGGCCTGGCGCTTCAGTTCCGGCAGCGTGAACCCCTCCCAGGAACCGAAAGAGACCTCCTTCAGCCGTTCGTCGACGCGATATTCGAGCGGATCAAGGTCCATCGCCCGCCGCAGGCGCTCCATCGTCTCACGCGTCCGACCGAGAGGGCTGCTGACAAAATCGAAGGCGGAGGCATCCCGCCCGAGCATCCTGGCCAAAGTGGCGCCGTTCTCGGTCGCCTGTCGGCGACCGGTCTCATTGAGGGGAATGTCCTTTTGCCCCTGCAGCCGGCTCTCGGCATTCCAGTCGGTTTGGCCGTGGCGAACCATGTAGATGAGCACAGCGTTCACTCCGGACACGATATGCCGTCGCTCGGCGCCGGGCGCCTGTCGGGGGACGGATCAGTCCTTCAGAACGGAGATGTCCGGCGCATCGACGGCCTTCATGCCAATCGTATGATAGCCGGAATCGACGTGGTGAACCTCGCCGGTGACGCCGCTCGAAAGGTCGGAGAGGAGATAGAGCGCCGAATTGCCGACCTCCTCGATCGAGACGGTGCGCTTCAGCGGTGCGTTGTACTCGTTCCACTTCAGGATGTAGCGGAAATCGCCGATGCCGGATGCGGCCAGCGTCTTGATCGGCCCGGCCGAAATGGCATTGACCCGAATGCCACGATTGCCGAGGTCGACCGCAAGATAGCGCACGCTCGCCTCAAGCGCCGCCTTGGCGACGCCCATGACGTTATAATGCGGCATTACCTTCTCTGCACCGTAATAGGTGAGCGTCAGCATCGAGCCGCCGTCATTCATGATACGCTCCGCGCGTGCAGCAACCGCGGTGAACGAGTAGACGGAAATGTCCATCGTTCGGGCGAAATTGTCACGGCTCGTATCCAGGTAACGGCCGGTCAATTCGTCCTTGTCGGAGAAGGCGATGGCATGCACGACGAAATCGATCTTGCCCCACTTCTCCTCGAGGGCCGAGAACACGGCATCGACGGTGGACAGGTCGGTTACGTCGCAATGGCCAGCCATGAAGGCGCCGAGCTCCTGGGCCAAGGGCTCGACTCGCTTCTTCAGGGCATCGCCCTGCCACGTCAGCCCGATCTCAGCGCCGCCCTCCGACAAAGCCTTGGCAATGCCCCATGCGATCGAGCGATTGTTTGCGACGCCCATGATGACGCCGCGCTTGCCATTCATCAGACCCGATGCCTGAGCCATGGAATGTCCCCAATACTGTCTGCCGGCACCGGCCGAGCCGGCGCCTTGTTCCCGAACATCAATGACACCGCACCAGCAGTGTAAGATGCAGCAAATTGTCGAGCTTTGCCTATGGCATAGCAGCCACAGCCGTTCAAGCGCGGCGCGGATCAGGAACTGTTAGTCCCCGTAATATTGGTTCAGTTCGTCAGAAAAGCTTCACAAATAGAGCCCGTCGCGCCGGGATCGCATGAGATCCGTGATCCTGTCGTCAGGCTTCTCACGCAGAACGAGCCGCAATTCCACGACGAGGTCGCCGTGTTCCCCGTCGGCGCCCCGCATGCCCTTTCCCGGAACGCGGATCGCCTTGTCGGAGCCCGACCAGGCCGGCACCGCGACGGCAACCGGTCCGTTCGGCGTCTCCATCTCGATCTCGCAACCGAGGACGGCATCCTGGAGCTCGAGCGGCAAGGTAGTCACAAGGTCCAGACCCTGGGTCCTGAATGGCCCGTCCTCAGCAATGCGCAAGGTCGCGACCACATCGCCGCGCGTCATGCCGGCCACTCGATAGCCCTGCTCCTTCAGTCGAATCACGTGCCCGTCGGTCGCGCCTGGCGGAATTGCGACCTTGACCGTCTCACCATCGGGAAGCACGACCGAAACCCGCGCGCGCGACATCACCTCGGCGACACTGACGGGCACGTCCACAACGAGGTCCGGAACTTTCTCCGCCGTTTTCGTAATGCGATCACGAATGCGGCGAACAAGGGCTGCGACCAACTCCGCCCCAGGTGCTGCGGAACGCCGAGGCGACGTCGGCTCCGATGTCGCGCTCTCCTGTTTCGCCTCGGTGACCGGCTCCGGCTGCGGCTCTGTCGCCGGACCAGCTTTGTCGGCCTGTCGTGTCGCCGACGCTCGTGCCCTGGACGCTGCCGCGCCGGGCTGTGGGGAAACTCCGAAAATACGGGAGACTGCCTCCTCCGCGGTTTCGGAGCCGACCGGCTCCTCGCTCGGCGCCGGTCCGCGCATTTTCTCCTTCATCGCCTCCATGCGGCGCAGTTCCGCCTCGCGCCGCGCCCAGTCGTAGCGGCTCCTGCGGACGGGATCGCGCAGGAGCTCGTAGGCCTTGCCAGCTTCTGCAAAACGTTCGGTCGCCAAAGGATCGTCCCGATTGTGATCGGGGTGGATCGCCTTTGCGACGGAGCGCCAGGCGGCCTTGATTTCCTCCTGCCCGGCATTTCGTCTCACACCGAGAATTGCATAGGGATCGCGCATGGCTTGTCACCATCTTCTTTGAGCGGCGGCGGCCTTCCCAAGGTGCGTGATTGCCAGCAAGGGAGCCCGAGTTTGAGGGCGATCATTCCGGGGAAGTTGCTAAATATCGGTTAGCCGGCGGCAGCCGTCGCCGGTCGCGAGGCCCGTTCGCCACGCCATTCCCTTGGTTTTGCGAAAACGTGGTTAACCGGCCATTTCAGCTGCGCGGGCCGAAGCTCGTGAGATACCATTCGCCGTTGTCCAATCGGCAGGTTCGGCCGTCGAACTTTGCAATGCCCTCGAAAGAGTGCCGGGTCGTGGTGAAGCGCCGGCAAAGAACGCCGGATGCATGGTCTTCCTCTATGCTGCTGATGACGCCGGCGCTGCCCGAGGCGGTATTCGCCCACGGAATGGCACTCGTGCCTCCCTGGCTGATGTCGGCGGTGGAAACGGCGTTGCGCACCGCGACGGCATCTGAAAGGCCGTCCGACGTCTTGGCGACCGGTACGGTTCCGGTCGCCACCGAGCGGTCGACGCTTGAAGTCCCGAACACACCAAGACCCGCCCCCATGCACCCCTGGAGCACGAGCATCGTCAGGCAAACCGCCGCAGGGCGCAGCCATGCGGAGGAAAAACCCTTCTTGCAATCGATCCACTTTGCTATGTCTTGCACGGCAATCCTGTCAGAGTCGCCAGAGCCCAACCGATCCCGATAAATTCGAAGGCAGGCTCTGACATCATTCGATACGGAAACACCAATCGGACTCATTCCGAACTGTTTCCGGGCCAGATACACGAGCATTGGAAGATAATAATGACGGCGAATGAGTTAACAAGCGGTGACTTCACGGAAACAAATGAGCCCTTTTCCCTTTTCGGCACATGGCTGAAAGACGCTGAGAAGAGCGAGTTGAACGATCCCAACGCCGTCGCTCTCGCGACCGTCGATCCCGACGGCATGCCCAATGTGCGCATGGTGCTGCTGAAGGGGTTCGACGAACGCGGCTTCGTCTTTTACACGAATTTCGAAAGTCGCAAAGGGTGCGAGCTACTGGCGACCCGCAAGGCCGCAATGTGTTTCCACTGGAAGTCGCTGCGCCGACAAGTGCGCCTGCGCGGCCCGGTCGAAATCGTGTCGAAGGAAGAGGCAGACGAGTATTTCAGGAGCCGGCCGCGCGGCAGCCGCATCGGCGCCTGGGCTTCCAAGCAATCTCGCCCGCTCGAGAGCCGCTTCGCCTTGGAAAAGGCCGTCGCCGAATATACGACGCGCTATGCGATCGGCGAGATTCCGCGCCCGGAATACTGGTCCGGCTTCCGCATTGTCCCGACCTCGATCGAATTCTGGCACGACCGGCCCTTCCGCCTGCATGACCGCATCGAGTTCCATCGCCCGGCGCCGGAAGGCGGCTGGATGAAGGTGCGGATGTATCCCTGAGGGAAGCGTACGGCCTATATGGCCGCAATGCGAAACGGGATTCCGGATGCAAGCGCCGAGACGTAGCGCGGGCTCTGGAAGTGCCCATTGAGCGAAATCCGCGGCAAGCCGTGCAAGTTAGGCGAGGATGACAGCGTGCCCGGCTCCGTCGTGACCGCGATCCGGAGACCGAGTTCGGCGGCGAGGCGGTGGTCCCGCGGCGAAACGGTCGACCGGAAGCCATAGGGATATGCGAAGCTCGCAGGACGACGGCCAGCGATCTGCTCGACGCGCACGATCGACGCCATGATCTCGCGCCGCGCCTCCTCCTCGCTAAGCTGCGCCAGGCCTCGGTGGCTGATCGTATGGGCGCCGAGGCTTGCAAGTGGGCTTTCGAGTAAAGCCCGGAGACCCGTCTCGTCAAGCGTAAGTCTGTCGGTGATGGCGAGCGGATCGATGCCGTGCGAGGCTACGGCATGGTTTAGCACAGCAACCGCGCGTGCCTCGTCGCCACCGTGGATATGAGCGGCGATGCGATCGAATGCCGCCTGTTTCTGCACGAGGCCTGCGGTCGCGATGGCTTCTTCCCCCGCTCCGAAGTCAAAGCGGATTTCCCGGCTTGAGGAAAGCCAATCGGCTAACGTTTCCCACCAGAGCGTGTGGGTGCGATCGACGTATCCGGCCGTGACGAAGACGGTGAAGGGAACGCGATGGCGTTCGAATATCGGAAGCGCGAATTCGAGATTGTTGCGATAGCCGTCGTCGAGCGTGAAACAGGCGAGCGGACGGGGATCGGCAGAGTTCAGATGCGCAGGCAGATCCTCGAGCGCGACGAAGCGATGGCCGTCGCGCCGCAAGGCCTGGATCGCGCTTTCAAGGAAGTCGGGTGTGATCTGCAGATGCGCGTTGGGGTCGAAGACGCGTTCGCGCCTGGGGCGGACATGGTGCAGGGTGAAGATCGCGCCGCGCCCGCGCGCGTAGGGCAGCAATCCTGAACGCGCGACAAGGTGTGCGGCTTCGAGCCCGCCGGCGATGGCGGCCCGCCTGACGTGATTGCGCACGAGCCGCCCCAAGCCCTGCTTCATCTCTTGTAACAACCCCCCACTGGATCCGATCGTTTGCTCCGAAGCACCGGCGCGCGATCGCTCCCGACAAAGACGCAGCACACGGGCGGGCGGTCCAAACCAGCGCCGCCGGCGACAGCGTATTGGCGGCGGGTTAAGCCTTGTTGAATCCCCTGCCTCTCAGCTGCACGGGCACTGAAGCGAGGAAACTCGGGCCTCTCGAATAAAAATCACCGCTTGGACCGGTTTTCGGCCGCAATGTTGCTACAATGGGGCGGACTGTCACATTATGAAACATGCGCGCCGCAGGCCGCCGTTGCTTGTTTGCGGGTCAAATGGGGGACTGGATGAAGAATTTGCGACTCGCCTTGGCCACTGCGATGGCATTCCTCGCTGCCACCGCATCGGCACTTGCCGGCAGCGCCTCTCTCGTTCTCGACGTCCAAAGCGGCCGGGTGCTTGCAGCCGAAAACGCCGACGATCTCAATCATCCGGCCTCGCTCACCAAGATGATGACCGTCTATCTCACCTTCGAAGCCCTACGACGCGGGCAGATCGGCTGGGAGACACCCGTGCCGATGTCGAAGGAGGCCGCGCGCAAACCACCGACCAAGTTGCGCGTCAAGGCGGGTGACGCGATCACCGTGAGGGAGGCGGTGAACGCGATGATCGTGTCCTCGGCCAATGACGCCGCCGCGGCCATGGCCGAAAAGCTCGGCGGTTCCGAGGCGAACTTCGCCCGAATGATGACCGCGAAGGCCCGCAGGCTCGGCATGTATCGCACGGTCTTCATCAATGCATCGGGGCTACCGGCAAGCGCACAGGTGACGACTGCGCGCGACATGTCCAGGCTCGCCGTCGCGCTGATCAGGGATTTTCCATCAGAATACCGCCTCTTCTCGACCCAGAGCTTCGCCTTCCGCGGCCGCACCATCCGCGGCCACAACAACCTCATGTATCGCTACGACGGCATGGACGGCATCAAGACCGGCTACACCAATGCTTCCGGCTTCAATCTCGTCAGCGCCGTCAGGGACGGCAATCGCCGCATTATCGGTGTGGTCCTCGGCGGGCGTACGGCAAAAAGCCGAGACAACAAGATGGCCGCCCTTCTCGACCAACATCTTGGAAGAACGTCGTCGCCGAAGGTAGCAACGATGGTCGCCGCCGCGAAGTCGAACAATACGTCCGAGGTACCGACATTGCCCGGTGTTTCGTTATCCTATGCGGGTGAAATCAAGCGGGTGGACAGGGCCGAGTCGGCGATCATGGCGGCAACCGCCACCGCGATCCCGCGGGAAAGGCCGACCCCTGTAAGCGAAGTCGCGAGCGCGGATCGGCCAACCGGCAAGTGGCAGATCCAGATTTCGACGACGCCATCGGCAGAAGGTGCGCGCCGGATTCTCATCGAAGCCCAATCCGCCGGCGGCGCGGCACTCTTAGGTGCTTCACCCTACACGGACGTGAAGGGAACCGGTTCGGCCGCGCGTTACAGGGCGCGATTCGCCGGCTTCCCCACTCGCGAGGCCGCCGCGTCTGCTTGCGACGTCCTGAAGAAGCGTTCCTACGACTGCCTGCTGCTTCCCGGCCGCAGCTAGATGTGAGCTTGCGCGAGCGTCTCTTCCGCGCAGCGGACCTGCTGACGCCGTCCTACGCCTGTGTTCCGCCGACGGTGATCTGATCCATCCGGAGATGCGGCTGGCCGACGCCAACCGGCACCCATTGCCCGCCCTTGCCGCAATTGCCGATGCCGGTGTCGAGCTTCATGTCGTCGCCGACCATCGTGACCCGTTTCATCGCCTCCGGGCCGTTGCCGATCAGCATAGCGCCCTTTACCGGCGCGCCGATTTTGCCATCCTCGATAAGGTAGGCCTCGGTGCAGCCGAACACGAACTTGCCGGAGGTGATGTCGACCTGACCGCCACCAAAGGAAACGGCATAGAGGCCCTTCTTCACCGATGCGATGATTTCCTGGGGCGTGCGGTCGCCGGCAAGCATGTAGGTGTTGGTCATGCGCGGCATCGGCACATAGGCGTAACCCTGACGGCGCCCGTTCCCCGTCGGTGTCATGCCCATGAGGCGTGCGTTCTGCCGGTCCTGCATGTAGCCGACGAGCTTGCCGTCTTCGATCAGCACGTTATAGCCCGAGGGCGTGCCCTCGTCGTCGACCGAGATTGAACCGCGCCGCGCCTCGATCGTGCCGTCGTCGACGATGGTCACGCCTTTGGCGGCCACCTGCTCGCCGAGCAGACCCGCGAAGGCGGACGTCTTCTTGCGATTGAAGTCGCCCTCCAGGCCATGGCCAACCGCTTCGTGCAACATCACGCCCGGCCAGCCGGAGGCGAGCACGACATCCATGGTGCCGGCCGGCGCGTCGATCGCGGTGAGATTGACGAGCGCCTGCCGCAATGCCTCGTCAGCGCCGCGCTGCCAGTTTTCTTCCGTGACGAGATCGCCGAAGCCGCGCCGGCCGCCCGTGCCGAAAGTTCCCGTTTCCTGCCGATCGCCCTCGCCTACCACGACCGAGATGTTGATGCGGGTCATGGGGCGCACGTCGTGAACGCGGTGCCCGTCGGCCCTCAGGATATCCACCACCTGCCAGCTTGCCGAGATCGTCGCCGTCACCTGGCGGACCTTGGGCTCCTTGGCGCGAAGATAGGCATCGATTTCCTGCAGCAACTTCACCTTTGCATCGAAGCTCGGTTCGCCGATCGGGTTCCCGTCGCCATAGAGTTTCTTGTTGGTGCGCTGCGGGGCGGCGGCGTAGGAGCCCGAATAGCCACGGGTCACCTGCCCCACCGCGTCGGCGGCCCTCTGCAGCGCAGCAAGCGACAGTTCTCCGGCATGAGCATAGCCGACCGCCTCGCCGGCAACCGCACGCAGGCCGAAGCCCTGATCGGTATTGAAGCTGCCGCCCTTCAATCGTCCATTATCGAAGGTAAGAACCTCCGCCTGCGCATGCTCCAGGAAGAGCTCGCCATCGTCGGCGCCGGAAAGCGTCTTGGAGAGAACCTTGCGGACCGTGGCCTCGTCCGCATCGAAGAGGCTTGCCAGATTGGTGTCCATGGTTCTGCTCCGCGTCATGAAGGTTTTCTGCTCCATTTAGGGAGCACGGTGCTGCAAGCCAAGAAAAAATCCGTCAGGAACCGACGTTGTTCCAGCCATCGAGCAGCTTGACCCCCTCCACCCCGGCGAAACGGGCGATCCGGTCGAGTTCGGCTTCGAGCTTCTCGATTCGCCCGGAGGAGGCCTTGATACCGGGTTCCAGCCACAGGCGCCGCACGTCAAGGCTGCCGCGCTTGCGATCGGCCTTCATGTCGATGCGGCCGATCAGCCGATCGCCTTCGAGAAGCGGAAAGACGTAATAGCCGTATTCGCGCTTCGGCTCGGGAACGAAGACCTCGATGCGGTAGAAAAAGCCGAAGAGGCGTTCCGTGCGGTTGCGGTCGCGCAGCAAGGGATCGAAGGGGCTCAGAACGCGAACGCGTGCCGGAGCATCGGGAATGTCGCCGAGAGCGTCCGGAAAGCCCGCAAATGCATAGCACGGGCGCGGCTTGCCGCCGTTGGCTGTCTCGATCGAAACATTGCAGAGTTCGTCCCGATGGGCCGCCACCCAGGCCCTGGCCTCGTCCGGCGAAACGAGATCCCAGAAGGCGGCTACCTCACCATGGGTCGCAAAACCCAGCCGCTCGAGCGCGCTGCGGCATGCCCAGTCGACGAACTGCTCATGCGTCACCTCGCCCTCGTAATGATGGGCGGGGATGACCCGCTCAGTGAGGTCATAGACCTTCTGGAAGTTCACACGGCGGGCGATCGCAAGCCGGCCCCGGCGCCACAACACCTCGAGCGCCGTCTTCGACGGATGCCAGTTCCACCACCCGCCGGACTCGTGATCCTCCTCTTTCAGGTCGCGCGCCATCACCGCGCCGTTGCTCGCGATCCGCTGATAGGTCTCGTCGCAGCCCGAGTCGAAGCCGTCCCCGCGCCACTTGCGCCAGCGCTCCCTTATCGTTTCCTCTTCCCATTTGAAGCGGTGTTTCCAATAGATGAAGAAGCGGCTCGGAATGATCGAGGCGTCGTGAGTCCAATGTTCGAAGAGTTCGCCGTCCTCTTCCAGGAGTTCGGTGAGGTGCTCGCGCCGATAGGTCTGGTTTCGGGAGAAAAGGATCTGGTGATGGGCGCGCTCGACGGTGGCGATGCTGTCGACCTGCACGAAGCCGAGATCGTGGATGAGGTGGAGCAAGCCCTCCTTGCCGAGCGAGCGATGCGGCGCGGCCGAGAGCCCCTGCTTGGCGATGAAGATGCGGCGGGCGTCGTGGTTGGAGAGGCGAATCGTCATGACGGGAAGGATAGGCTTTTATTCCCAAATTTCCAATGCCGCTCCAGCGCAGAGCCTACCGGCAAAGCCGCATTGCCCTTGTCGACCGACATGGCCTATAGAGCGATCACGAAACGTGCGAGGGCACAAGGCTTGGATATCCGCTTTACCGATTGCTCGGTCAGCTTCGGCGAACGGCTCGCGCTTCATCCCCTGACTCTTGTGCTCAGCGAGAGGCGCATCGGCGTTATCGGCCTCAACGGCTCGGGTAAGACGACCTTCGCGCGGCTGATCAACGGTCTCGTGAAGCCCACCAAGGGACGTGTCGAGGTCAACGGTCTCGACACGGTCAAGGACGACCGTGCCGTGCTCGCCGAGGCGGGCTTCATCTTCCAAAATCCGCAGCACCAACTGATCATGCCGATCGTCTCCGAGGATATCGCCTTCGGCCTCAAAAATCGCGGTCTGCCGGCCAAGGAGATTTCGCTCCGAACGGAGGCGCTGCTGGCCCGTTTCGGCATCAGCCATCTCGGCAAGCGGCGGGTGCACGAGCTTTCGGGCGGCGAAACACAACTCGTGGCAATGGCGAGCGTCCTCGTCACCGGACCGAAAATCCTGATCCTCGACGAGCCGACCAACCAGCTCGACCTGCGCAACCGCCGCATGGTCGCGGAAACGATCGATGCGCTCGACGAGGACACGATCGTCATTACCCACGATCTAGGACTGGTCGAAGGGGTCGAGCGCCTCCTGCTCTTTCACGAGGGCAAACTTATCGCCGACGGCGCTCCGAGCGAGACTATCCGGCGCTATCATGAGGTCGCCGGATGCTGACGAGCCTCTATGTCGAGGGACGGAGTTGGTTTCACCGGGTACCGGTGCGGGCGAAGCTCATCGCGCTCCTTGCCCTCAGTATTGCGCTCTTTACGACCAATTCGGTCCTCCTGCTGCTGCCGGCCTTTCTCGTCTGCGGCGGGCTCTATTTCTCGCTCGGCCTGACGCTTCGCCAGGCCTCGGCACGCATCGGCTTCATCTTCTTCACCATCCTGGTGCTCGCCGCCGTCAACCTCTTCCTCGTCCCGTTGCCGCAGGTCGTCGCTCTCGTGCTCAGGCTTATGGCGCTCGTTTTCTTCGCCGCCGCCGTCACGGCGACGACCACCATCGGCGCCTTCATGGACGAGGTGACGTTTCTTTTGAGCCCTTGCGAGCGCCTCGGATTGCTAAGGGCGGCCGATGTCAGCCTCGCACTCGGCCTTGTCCTGCGCTTCGTTCCCGATATCTTCGCGCATTACCAGGCGATCAGCGAGGCCCACCGCGCCCGCGGCTTGCCGATCCGGCCGCTGACAATCATTGGACCGTTGATCATCCTAACGCTGAAAGATGCGGATACGATCGCGGCAGCCATTGACGCCCGCGGATTTCGCCGGCAATGAATTCGCGATTCCTAATAAAAGGATAGGACCCCGTGAACACCAGAGACCTCGTCCTCATCGCGCTCTTCGCCGCAATCGTCGTGGTGCTCGGCTTTATCCCGCCGATCACGCTTGGCTTCATCCCCGTTCCGATCACGGCTCAGTCGATGGGCGTGATGCTCGCCGGCTGCATCATCGGTGCAAGGCGCGGCGCGCTCTCCTTCTTGCTTTTCGCACTGCTGGTCGCGATCGGCCTTCCGGTCTTGTCCGGCGGTCGCGGCGGACTTGCCATCTTCGCCGGCCCGTCCGGCGGTTTCATCCTCGGCTGGGTCGTCGCCGCTTACGTCACCGGCTTGCTCGCCGAGCGCATCATCCGTCCCGGGATTTCGGAAGGACGGCAGTTTATCGGCTTCTTTCTCGCTTCGGTCATCGGCGGCATCCTCGTGCTCTATGCAATCGGCGTTCCGTGGCTTTCCGCGGTCACCGGAACACCGCTCCTCGCCGCGGCAACCGGTTCGCTTGCATTCATCCCCGGCGACTTTTTGAAGGCGGCAATCGCGACGCTTGCGGCGCGCGCCGTCTACGCCGGCTATCCGCTGTTGCCGGCGCGCGCCTGAGGCGATGCCGCTTGCCAGCGCGATTGCGCTCCACGCGGGTGAGCGCCCGCATGCCCCGGCTTTCCGCATGGAAGGCCGGGTTTTCAGCTATGGCGAATTGGCCGCGCGATCCGGCCGTGTCCTGCATGCAATCGAAAGTTCGGCCGCGCGGGCGATCGAGCGGAGCGTCCTTTCCGGCCGCACGCGGCTGATCGCGCTCGAAACCGGGAACGATCCGCTGTTTGCGGCCGCCTTCATTGCCGCGACCGCCGGCGGCAATTGTGCCGCGCTCATCGACCCGCACCTGCCACAAGCGAGCCGCGAGCGTATGAAGGCGCAGTTGCGCCCCGAGATCGTGGTCCGCGCCGACGGCGATTTGCTGCACCTGGATGTGCCGTCGACTGGGCAAAGCCTCGCACTGGATGCTTTCGACGGCTCCTCACCGATCAGCGTCGGGGATGGTGACGAGCCATTCCTCGTCGTCTTCACCTCCGGAACGACCGGTGAGCCGAAGGCGATTATCCGCGACCGGCGCTCCTGGCGCGTGAGCCTCGCCACCGGCCAGGGCTTTTTCGGCATCGGGCGGGAAACGACGACCTATGCGCCCGGGCCGCTGGCGCACGGCTTGACGCTCTACGCGCTTGCCGAGTGCCTTCATGCCGGAGCCGAATTCATCGGCGCCCGGCATTTCGATCCGGCGGAAGCGCTGAACGAGATCTCAACGTTCGGTGCCCGGCGTCTCGTGCTGGTGCCGACCATGCTCAGGCGACTGTGCGAGCAGGCGGGCGATCCGACATATAGCGCAGTTGAAAAGATCACAGTCGCCGGCGCCAAGTTGACGACGGCGGACCGGGAGATGGCAGCCCGCGCTTTCCCTGGCGCCGAAGTGACGGAATATTACGGCGCATCGGAACTTGGCTTCATCACCGTCTCCCAGGCTGCCGACAAGCAAAGCCCGACCGCGGTGGGCAAGGCGTTCCCGGGCGTTCGGCTGTCGGTTCTCGACGACGAGGGAAATGCCTTGCCGGCCGGAGAAACCGGGACGATCTTTGTTGAAAGCGAGTTGATAGCGGATGGATACATCTCCGGCGACGACGGCACGGGATTTTGTCGGCGAGGCACGCTCGCGACCGTCGGCGATCTCGGTCATCTCGATCGCGATGGCACTCTGCATCTTCTCGGCCGTGCCGGCGGCATGGTGGTTTCCGGCGGCAACAATATCTACCCGTCCGAAGTGGAACTGGTGATCATGGCCGCAGCCGGCGTCGACGCGGCTCTCGTCCTAGGCCTCGATCATCCCGATCTCGGCAGCGAACTGGCGGCGATCATCCAGCCGAATGGCACCTTCGAGGAGGCTGCGCTTGCGCGCCATCTTGCTGACGCGCTGCCCCGCTACAAGCATCCGCGGAAGATCTGGCTCTGCCGGCGTATGCCGCTGACCGCCTCCGGCAAGATCGCGGCCAGGGAACTCCGGCAATGGATCGCGAAGGAGGACCCTGCCCTTGAACGCCTCGTCTGATCCGTCCCGCACACCTGTCGTCATTGCCGCCTTTCGCACGCCGATCGGGCGCGTCAATGGCAGCCTTGCGGCGGTGGAGCCCGCGAGTCTTGCCGCCCTGCTGATAGAAAGGATCATCGACGATACCGGTCTCGACCGTGCCGAAATCGACGATGTGCTTCTCGGCAATGCCGCCAACAGCGCCGGCAACCTCGCCCGTCTTGCCGCGCTCGAGGCCCGCCTGCCCGTCGCCATTCCCGGCGTGACCGTCGATCGCCAATGCGGTTCGGGGCTCGAGGCGATAGTGCTGGCAGCGCGGCAGATCCAGGCCGGGGCGGGGCGCTTCTATCTCGCAGGCGGCGCCGAAAGCGCGAGCCGCGCCCATATCCGGCTCCGGCCCCCGGTTGCGCGCGGCGACGAACTGCAGCCAGTGAAGCGCGCACGCATGGCCCCGGATTTCATTGGCGATCCGGATATGGGTGTCGCGGCCGAAAATGTCGCCGCCGCCTGTGGAGTGTCACGCGAGCGGCAGGATCGGTTCGCGCTCGAAAGCCATCGCCGCGCCATCGCCTCGGAGGCTGCGGGCCGGTTTGCCCGCGAGATCGCGCCGGTGCCGACGCCGTCCGGTGCGGTCGCCAAGGATGAATGCCCCCGCGCCAATGCCTCAGCCGAGACGCTCGCCCGGCTGAAGCCGGTTTTCGTCAAGGGCGGTACAGTCACAGCTGGCAATGCCTGTCCCATCAATGATGGCGCTGCCATGGTGCTGGTGACGAACCTCGCCGAGGCGCGCCGGCTCGGAGTTTCGTTCGCGCTCGAATTCGTCGACGCGGCGACGGCCGGGGTCGATCCCAACCTGCTCGGCCTCGGGCCCGTTCCCGCAATGGCGAGACTGCGCGGCCGCAATCCGGGGCTCCACCTCGGCGACATCGATTTCATCGAATTCAACGAAGCCTTTGCCTCGCAGGTTCTCGGCAGTCTGGACCAGCTCGAAATCGCGCCCTCGCGCGTCAATCGCGATGGCGGCGCGATCGCACTCGGCCACCCCTACGGCGCTTCCGGGGCGATCCTCGTCGTCCGGCTGTTCTCGCAGATGCTCGAGGCCGCATCAGCTAGCCAGGGCCTTGCCTTGATGGGAGTGGGGGGCGGCATGGGCATGGTGGCGCATTTCCGCAGTGTCGGGGCAGATCAGCTGGCGTAGCCGGCAAGCCAGTCTCGCGTCGGCGCCGGCAGCGGCACCGGCTGCCTGCCGGCAGGGTTGACGGCGACCCAGACGACCTCGAGTTCGGCGGCGAGCGCATCGCCGGTCTCGACACGAACGGTAAAGGTCACGGAACTGCCGCCGAGCTTGGCGACAGTGACGGTAAACCGGGCAGCATCGTCGAAGCGCAATCCGCGATGAAAGGTGCAGGCCGAGCGGCGCACCAGATAGGCCGGCTCGTTTTCAACCACCGGTCGGTGTCGCCAGAGACTGGCGAGCGCCGCCTCCGCATGCGCGTAATAGGCTGCATTGTGCATGTGGCCATGCATGTCTATATCCCGAAACGGGATGCGGATTTCCGTGACATTCTCCCGCTTGATGCCGTCCATGCCGAGATCCTCCCATGCGCTCGACCCTCGTTAGACAGTTTGGCGACCCCGAACAAGTGATCGAACTCCTGGATGCCGAACGCATCGCCCCGGCCGCCGGCGAGGTTGAGATTGAAGTCTCCCTCGCAGCGATCAATCCCTCGGACCTCATCCCCGTCACCGGCGCCTATCGGGCCCGCACCGAACTGCCCTTCGTGCCCGGCTTCGAGGGCGTCGGCGTGATCAGCCGCGTCGGCAAAGACGTCGTCGATCTCAAACCGGGCGATCGCGTGATGCCGATCGGCGCGAGCGGCCTGTGGCAGCAATTCCTGGTGCGTCCAGCGAACTGGTGCTTTCGCGTCCCGGACGATATCAGCGACAGCCAGGCAGCAATGAGCTACGTCAACCCGCTGACGGCGCTTCGGCTCGTCGAGGAACTGCGCATGCATTTCGGCTCTCTGGAGGGCCGGGCAGTCGCTGTCACCGCGGGGGGCTCGGCAATCGGCGGCATGTTGATGAAGCTCATCGAACGCGAAGGCATGGTGCCGACGGCGATCCTCCGCAGCAAGAAAAGTCTTGCCCGCTTCGATGCGCGCCAATGGATCAGCATCACCGACGGCAGCGATCTTCCTCCGGCAACGACGTTCGATGCCGTGCTCGATGCCGTCGGCGGCACGCTTGCCGGAGCACTGATCCGCCAGTCCATTCATCCGGGCGGCATTCTGATCCAATACGGCGCCTTGAGTGGCGTTCCGGTGCCGCAAGAGGCAATCGCCGCCCGCGCCGATGTCCGCTTCGCCTTCCTTTGGCTCAGGACCTGGATACATTCGGCCGGCCGCGCGGCGATCGAGGCTGCCTTCGCCCGAAGCTTTGCGGGCCTGCGCGACGGGCTCTTCGCAAGCCCTGTCGCGGCGACCTATCCAATAAGCCGACTCGCCGACGCGCTGGCGCATCAGGCCGATCCGCGTCGGGACGGCAAGATCCTCATCTCTCCGCGCTGTTGAAAATCGGCAGAATTGCCGCCGCTGCCATGGATTTTGACAGGTTCGCGCACTAGCTTTGCGCAGATGACCACGCAGCTCTATGAAAACCCGATCTTCCTGGAACACATTGTTCCGGAGGGACATCCCGAAAGGCCGGATCGGCTGAAGGCGCTGAACCTTGCACTGGAGCACCCGACTTTCGCCGAGCTCACGCGGGTCAAGGCATCGAGGGCCGATGAGGATCTGGTCCTTCTCGCCCATACCGAAGATCATCTGCACTCGATCAAAAAGTGGATCCCGGAAGAGGACATCAACCAGATCGAAGCAGATACCTTCGCGAGCCCCTTGAGCTTCGACGCCGCATTGACGGCCGTCGGCGCCGCTGTCGCGGCCGTGGACGCCGTCCTCGCCGGCGAGGCGGACAATGCCTTCGTCGCCGCGCGCCCACCCGGCCACCACGCGGAGAAGGACAGGCCGATGGGTTTCTGCTTCTTCAATACGATCGCGATCGCCGCGCGCCATGCGCAACGAACGCACGGGGTCGAGCGGGTGGCGATCGTCGATTGGGATGTGCACCACGGCAATGGCACGCAGGACATTTTCTGGCATGACCCGTCCGTACTTTTCTGCTCCACGCACCAGATGCCGCTCTATCCGGGTACTGGCGCCAGGGAAGAGACGGGCGTCAGGAACAACATTGTCAACGCGCCGCTATCGCCCAACAGCGGCAGCGAGCATTTCCGCGACGCGTTCCGCACGCGCATTCTCGCTGCACTCGGCAATTTCCGCCCGGACCTCGTGCTGATCTCCGCCGGCTTCGACGCGCATTACCGCGATCCTTTGGCCCAGCTCAATCTGATGGCGGAGGACTTCGACTGGGCGACGGGACGCCTTATGGAAGTCGCCGGCAAGAGCTCAGGCAACCGCGTCGTCAGCATGCTCGAGGGCGGCTATGATCTTGAGGGCCTTGCCGAATCGGCGGCCATGCACATCCTGAGACTGATGAGGGGGTAATTGATGAACACCAGCACGCAACCGGACGTTTCCGCCCTCTCCTTCGAGCAGGCCGTCGAGGAACTGGAGCGCATCGTCTCGGCGCTCGAGCGCGGCGACGTGGCGCTCGACAAGTCGATCGAAATCTACGAACGCGGCGAGGCCCTGAAGAAGCACTGCGAGGCGCTCTTGAAGGCCGCCGAAGACCGTATCGAGAAGATCCGCCTCGACCGTGCAGGAAGGCCCCAGGGTGTCGAGCCGCTGGATGCGGAGCAATGAACGACGATCGGGCCGGTTTGCCGAAACCTGCCCCTCTTCCGCCTGCCGCCGATGTCCCCCTCGCCCGCTCGCGCGGAGAGGACTAGTCCTCGGGTTAGACCCGAGGAGAGTGGCCTTCCCTTCAAATTCGCGCTTCGGTCATTGAACCGGACGAGAAACGCTGCGTCTCATGGTGGCAACTACCCGGCCAATGGGATCGGGGATAGTCTCAAGCGGATGCCAACCAAACGGAGCGCGTTCCATGTCTTTCTTTCCCGGTCCCGACCCGCTCGCCGGCGACAAGCCGGCCTGTGATGCGATCGAACATCTGATCATTCCGCGCACCAGCGATATCGGCGGGCTCGCGGTGCGGCGCGCCCTGCCAACGGCGCGGCGGCGACTCGTCGGACCCTTCATCTTTTTCGACCGCATGGGCCCGGCCCTCTTGCGTGCGGGCCAAGCGATCGACGTGCGCCCGCATCCGCATATCGGGCTCTCGACCGTCACCTATCTCTTCGACGGGGAAATCAAGCATCGCGACAGTCTCGGTACCGAGATGGTGATCCGGCCGGGCGATGTGAACCTGATGACGGCCGGGCGCGGCATCGTCCATTCGGAGCGTTCCCCGGAAAACCAGCGCGGACACGAGCGCTCGCTCTCCGGATTACAGACCTGGCTGGCGCTACCCGACGAAAAGGAGGAGATCGATCCGATCTTCACCCATACCGAAGAGCGGATGCTGCCGCATCTCGCCGACGGCGGCCTGCGTGCACGCGTCGTCATCGGCCAATTCGAGGGTGAAGCTTCGCCCGTCTCCGTCTTCACCGATACGATCTATGTCGACCTCAAGATCGATGCCGGCAGGAGCGCGCCATTTGCCGCGCAATGGGAGGAGCGTGCATTGTACATCCTCTCGGGCGAGGCGGTCATCGCAGGCGACCGTTTTGCCGACAACCAGCTTCTCGTCTTCCGCCCAGGCGACGAGATCACCATCACGGGCGGTCCCTCCGGTTGCCACGTCATGCTCTTCGGTGGAGCGGCGCTAAGCTCGCCGCGCCACATCTGGTGGAATTTCGTTTCCTCGTCCAAGGAGCGGATCGACAAAGCCAAGGAAGAGTGGCGCAGCGGCCGATTCGATATCGTTCCAGGGGATGAAGAGGAGTTCATCCCTTTGCCGGACAGCTGATTTTCGTTAAGCTCCGAGCGCCAAAACCCTGGATGGAGGCCGCAGGAATGCCTAATTTTGCATTCAACGGCGATTGCATCTAAGAACCGTCTGACGGAAAACATCAACATTGGCGCACCTTCCGGCGCGCATGAGGCACGCAGCGTGACACAATTGCCAACCAATCCGATGCCGGCGACACCCTTGCTCGACAAGGTCAATGTCCCCGACGATCTAAAAAAGGTCGACGACCGGGATCTGCCGCAACTGGCAAGCGAAGTGCGCGCGGAAATGATCGACGCGGTGTCGCGCACCGGCGGCCATCTCGGCGCCGGCCTCGGCGTCGTCGAACTGACGATCGCCATCCACAAGGTCTTCGACACGCCGAACGATCGGCTGATCTTCGACGTCGGCCATCAGTGCTATCCGCACAAGATCCTGACTGGGCGGCGCGATCGGATCCGCACGCTACGCCAGGAAGGCGGGCTTTCCGGCTTCACCCGGCGCGCCGAAAGCGAATACGATCCCTTCGGTGCCGCGCATTCCTCGACCTCGATTTCAGCCGGGCTCGGCATGGCAGTTGCAGCCGACCTCGACGGCAAGAGCCGCAACGTCATCGCCGTGATTGGCGATGGCGCGATGTCGGCCGGTATGGCCTATGAGGCGCTCAACAATGCCGGAGCCCTCGACGCCCGCCTGATCGTCATCCTCAACGACAACGACATGTCGATCGCGCCGCCGACCGGCGCCATGAGCGCCTATCTCGCGCGACTTGCCTCGGGGCGCACCTATATGGGCATCCGCGAGGTTGGCAAGAAGCTGACGGCCTATCTCGGCAAGACGGTCGACCGGGCGATCACCCGTGCCGTGGAGCATGCGCGCGGCTACGTCACCGGCGGCACGCTGTTCGAGGAGATGGGCTTCTACCATATCGGACCGATCGACGGTCACTCCTTCGACCACCTGCTGCCGGTGCTTCGCAACGTTCGCGACAATGGCCGCGGGCCGGTGCTGATCCATGTCGTGACCCAGAAGGGCAAGGGGTACCCGCCAGCGGAGGCGGCCGTCGACAAGTATCACGGCGTCAACAAGTTCGACGTCATTACCGGTGCGCAGGCCAAGGCGAAGCCGAATGCGCCCGCCTACACCTCGGTCTTCGCAGAGGCGCTCGTCCAGGAGGCGAGCCTCGACGACAAAATCGTGGCGATCACCGCCGCCATGCCGTCCGGTACCGGGCTCGACCGGTTCGCGGCCGTGCACCCCTCGCGCTGCTTCGATGTCGGCATCGCCGAGCAGCACGCGGTGACCTTCGCCGCCGGTCTGGCGGCGGAGGGCTACAAGCCTTTTGCGGCGCTCTATTCCACCTTCCTGCAGCGCGCCTACGACCAGGTTGTGCACGACGTGGCAATCCAGGGCCTGCCGGTGCGTTTCCCGATCGACCGCGCCGGCTTCGTCGGCGCCGACGGACCCACCCATGCCGGTTCCTTCGATACCACCTATCTCGCCTCTCTGCCGGGCTTCGTGGTGATGGCGGCGGCCGACGAGGCGGAGTTGAAGCATATGGTGCGCACCGCCGCGGCCTATGATGAAGGCCCGATTTCCTTCCGCTATCCACGCGGCGAAGGCGTCGGTGTCGAATTGCCTGAACGGGGCGAGATCTTGCCGATCGGCAAGGGCCGCATCATCAAGGAGGGCACGAAGGTTGCGCTGCTCTCCTTCGGCACGCGGCTTGCCGACTGTCTGGTGGCTGCAGAGGATCTCGACGCCGCGGGTCTCTCGACAACGGTCGCCGACGCGCGTTTCGCCAAGCCGCTCGATCAGGACCTGATCCGCCAGCTCGCGCGCCACCACGAGGTCCTGATCACCATTGAGGAGGGCGCAATCGGCGGCTTCGCCAGCCATGTCTTGCATTTCCTTGCGGAAGAGGGCCTGCTCGACGGCGGTCTTCGGGTGCGTCCGATGGTGATTCCGGACATCTGGATGGAACAGGCGAAACCCGAGGCGATGTATGCCCGCGCCGGCCTCGATAGCGCCGGCATCGTCTCGACGGTGTTCAAGGCGCTCGGCCAGAAGCACTCGGTCGGTTTCGGCGCGGCCGGCTGAGAAGTGCCCTTCTAAAAGATCGCTGGCAGGCCAGAGGGGGTATTCGGCTGCCGCCCTCATACCTTGCAGCACCCCTTGCATTGCGTCGCCCGACGCGCGATGACGACCCATGTCCAACGAAACACAAATGATGCGCCTCGACCAATTGCTCCTGAGCAAGGGGCTTGTGGCGAGCCGCGCCCGCGCCCGCGATGCCATCCAGCGAGGCACCGTGAAAGTCGACGGCCGTCCCGTGACCAAGCCCGCCGCCGCCTTTGCCGAAGATGTGGTGATCACCATCGACGATCCGGCGCAAGCCTATGTCTCACGCGCGGCGCTGAAGCTCGTCGCCGCACTCGACCATTTCGGCTTCGATCCGGCAGGGCAGGTCTGCCTCGATATCGGCGCCTCGACCGGCGGCTTTACCGAGGTCTTGCTCGAGCGCGGGGCCACCCATGTGGTTGCCGTCGACGTCGGCCATGGACAGATGCATCCGCGCATCGCCGGCGATCCGCGCGTCACCAATATCGAGGGCTTGAACGCCCGGGCAATGACGGCGGACGACATTGGCAACCGCGTGGTTACTTTCGTCGTTTCCGACGTCTCTTTCATTTCCCTGAAGCTGGCGCTGCCGCCGGCGCTCTCGATCGCCGAACCCGGCGCGCAGTGCATCCTGCTCGTCAAGCCGCAATTCGAAGCGGGGCGCGACGCCATCAGCAAGGCGGGGTTGCTCAAGGATCCGGAGAGCGCCCCGGCAGTCGCGGCCGACCTGCAGCGTTGGCTTGTCGAGGACATGGGCTGGCAGAGCCTTGGCCTCGTCCCCTCGCCCATTTCCGGTGGCGACGGCAACAAGGAGTTTCTTCTCGCGGGGCGGAAGTCATGAGCACCGAGATCGTGAGGATCAGTCGCCTTGGCGCGCAGGGCGACGGTATCGCGCAGACCGATACCGGCCCCCTCTACGCCCCCTTCGCCCTGCCAGGAGAAACTGTGGCGCTTGCCGTCAACAAGAACCACGGCACGCTGATCTCGCTGAGAGAGGCTTCTTTGGAGCGCGTCGAGCCGAAGTGTCGTCATTTCGGACCGGACGGATTGAACGGCACCTGCGGCGGCTGCAGCCTGCAGCACGCATCCGACGCGCTCTATCACGCCTTCAAGCACAATCTCGTCATCGACGCCTTGAAATCAAAAGGGCTGACGCCCGAGGTCGCACCGTTGGTGATCGCCCATCCGGGCGAGCGCCGCCGCGTCGTGTTCACCGCCCGGCTCACGGAAAAGGGACTGCTGCTCGGCTATAACCAGGCTGCCAGCCACCATATCGTGACGATCGAGGAGTGTCCGATCGCCAGCCCCGGCATCGTCTCGCGGCTCGCCATTATCCGCAAGATAGCCGCGGCGATGGCTTCGACTTCCGATCCGTTCCGCATCACCGTGCTCGAAACGGAGACCGGCCTCGATCTCGCCTTCGAGGGACTTAAGCTGAGCGACCGGCAGCGTCGCTCGACCGTCGAGGCGGTTCTCGGCGAGCGGGGCATCGCCCGCGTCAGCCTCAACAGCGAAATCGTCATCGAGCCTGTCAAACCCGTCATCGATTTCGGCGGCGTCGCCGTCTCGCCGCCGCCCGGCGCCTTCATGCAGGCGACGCGCCCGGCCGAGGAGGCGATGGCCAAGCTCGTCATCGACCATGTCGGCAAGGCGAAGCGCGTCGCCGACCTCTTCGCCGGTATCGGCACCTTTGCGCTCCGGGTGGCGCGCATCGCACGGGTCCATGCCGTCGAAGGCGAGGACAAGGCATTGAAGGCGCTCGATTTCGCCGCGCGCAACACGCAAGGGTTGAAGCCGGTGACCGTCGAAAAGCGCGACCTCTTCCGCCGGCCCATGATGGCACAGGAGCTCAAGGTCTTCGACGCCGTCGTCTTCGACCCGCCGCGCGCGGGTGCGGAGGCGCAGTGCCATGAACTTGCCCGCTCCGGCGTGAAGAAGATAGCGGCGGTCTCCTGCAATCCGACGACGCTTGCCAGGGACCTCTCGATTCTCGTCGCATCCGGATACCGCATCACGTCGGTGACACCGATCGATCAGTTCCTCTGGTCGGCGCATGTCGAGACGGTGGCGACGTTGGAAAAAGGATGAGAGGCGAACAGTTCCACCTAGTCCATTGAGTTCGCACAGCGGTGGTCTGATCGACTACCAAATCAAGCATCACGATCAGCGACGCATGAAGGCCTCGAAGGCGGCGCGTGCTTCGGCGCTCTTCAGCCGAGCGGCAAAGTGCTCAGCTTCCTCCTCGATGCGGGCGAGGATGTCCCTGTGGTCGCCGCGGATGAGGTCTCGGGCGATGCGCAACGCCTCCGGCGGCTTCCCGGCAAGGCGCGTTGCGAGCGACAGCGTCTCCTCCTCGACTTTACCCTCATCGACAATCTTCCAGATGAGTCCGGCCGACAGCGCGTCCGGCGCTTCCAGCGGCTCGCCTGCGGCAAGGAGAGCAAAGGCACGCTGGTGCCCCATGAGGCGCGGCGCGATCAGGCTCGAGGCCGCTTCCGGAACAAGTGCGAGGTCGACGAAGGGCGTTTTGAAGACTGATCGGGCGGAAGCGACGGTCAGATCGCAGTGGAGATGAATTGTCGTGCCGATCCCAATCGCCAGGCCATCGACGCCGGAGACGATCGGCTTACTCGCACTTGCAAGTGCCCGAAGAAAATCCAGCACCTCCCGCCCCATGCTCCCGCCCATGGCTACGGCCAGGAAATCCGACATGTCATTGCCGGCAGAGAAACAGCCTTCCGTTCCCAGGAACGCCGTGACCCGGATCGCCGGATCCGCTTGCGCGACGGTTAGCGCAGTCGTCATTTTCGCGTACATATCGCGCGTGATGGCGTTCTTCTTTTCCGGCCGGTTGAAGCGGATGACCTGGACGCCAGGACAGGCTTCCGGGCGTTCGACGAGGACGTGGTTGGTCATTGGCAGCCCTTTCAGCCGAGAATGGCGCGCGCCGCCGCGAGGCTGGCCGCTCCGTTAACGACGCTGTCCCTGAGCGCCGCCGTTTCCGCAAGCAGGTTTTCCGCGGCGAAGCGGCACAGTGCAATGCGCGACAGCTGCTTTCCGTCGCCCGTATCCGCGAGGGCACCCTTGGCGAGGTAGACGCCGGTCAGCGTGAGACCAAAGAGGCGCTGGTAGGCCGTGGCGCCGGCGAGCGCATCGACTTGCCTGCCGTCGCCAAGAGCCGTCTGCAACCAGTCGGTCGCCTCCCCGAGGGCGGCGATGGCCGCGTCGAGACATGCGGCAGTCTGGCCAAACCCTTCATTGTTCGAGGCCCGGACAGCAGTCGCGACCTGCCGGAGCTCGTCGATGAAGCCGTGGACCTGGGCACCGCGGGAAAGTGGCAGCTTGCGGGTGACGAGGTCGATCGCCTGAATGCCGTTGGTGCCTTCATAGATGGGCGCGATACGCGCGTCGCGCAGATAACGGGCGGCTCCGGTCTCCTCGATGAAGCCCATGCCACCATGCACCTGGATACCCATAGAGGCGACGTCTACGCCGACATCGGTCGCAAAGGACTTGGCGATCGGCGTCAACAAGCTCGATCGCTCTTGCCAGTGTCGCGCCTCGTCCCCCTTCGCGGCATGCGTCATGTCCACCGCATGGGCGCAGGCATAGGCGATGGCACGCGCCCCTTGCGTCAATGCCCTCATCGTCAGCAGCATACGGGCGACATCCGGGTGCTCGATGATCGGGCTCATGCCATCGCCGCTCCAGCCCGGCGCCAGCCCCTGGGTGCGTTCCCTGGCGTATGCGATCGCCTTCTGCGTCGCGGCCTCGGCGATCGCGACGCCCTGCATCCCGACCGCAAGCCGGGCGTTGTTCATCATCGTGAACATGCAGGCGAGCCCGCGGTTTTGCTCGCCGACGAGGTAGCCGATCGCGCCCCTTTCCTCGCCAAACTTCCCGTCGCCATAGATCATCGTGCAAGTGGGCGAACCGTGAATGCCGAGCTTGTGCTCGAGTCCATGGCAGAAAAGGTCGTTGCGGGCGCCGAGCGAGCCATCTTCATTGACGAGGAATTTCGGCACGAGGAAGAGCGAAATGCCTTTGGTGCCGGGCGGCGCATCCGGCAAGCGCGCCAGCACGAGATGGACGATATTGTCGGTGAAATCGTGCTCACCCCAGGTGATGAAAATCTTCTGGCCGTAGATGCGGTAGGTGCCATCCGCGCGGCGCTCAGCGCGGGTCTTGAGCGCGCCCAGGTCCGAGCCCGCATGCGGCTCGGTGAGGTTCATCGTGCCCATCCACTCGCCTGAAACCATCTTCGGCAGGAAGGCCGCCTTCAATTCGTCCGTGCCGTGCTTCTCCAGCGCCTCGACGGCGCCCATCGTCAGCGTGGGCCCAAGCGCAAAGGCCATCGAGCCGCTGTTCCACATCTCCATGGCGGCCACGTGCAGCATGTGTGGCAGGTTTTGACCACCGAAGGCCTCCGGCGCCGTCAGCCCGTTCCAACCGCCGGCGATCCAGCCACGATAGAGATCGGGCCATCCATCGGGAGTCTTGACCGATCCATTGACGAGGCGCGATCCCTGCCTGTCGCCGACCTCACCGAGCGGCGCCACCTCCTCGGTCGCAAAGCGGCCGGCTTCCGAGAGGATCGCGTCGACGAGATCCTCGCCGAGTTCGCCGAACGTTCCCAAATTCAGAACGTCGTTTAGCCCGGCCACATGCTTCAGTGTGAACGCGATCTCTTCAACCGGTGCCTTGTACATGATGCTCCTCCTCGCGCGGCCGCAGGCCAAGCCTGCCTCGCTCGCTTCTCAACCGAGACTATTGATTTTTACGTAAACGTCAACTTCGCATGTGCGGGCCATGCATGATCGGACTGGCTTTATCATGGGACCCTGTAGCCCTTTACCTGGAAGCGCGGCCGGAGCCACTTCACACAATCATGAGCCGAGCAGGGCATATGATTACCTCCACAGGGCAGTGTACAGACGCGGCAGTCTCGCGCAGGATGCCGCCGGGGCTGGGATTTACGACCTTTTAACCCTAAGGCGGCAATCTCAGAAAATGGAAAAGCGGGGACTCTCGATTTCGGGGATGATCTTGCGCCTGGCGGCCTTGATGGGCCTGACCTTCGCGGCGGCGAGCGCACGCGCCGGCGATCTCGAACCATGGAAAAATCAGCAGAACGCCATAATCGTTGATGCATACGAATTGAACAGCATCGAATGGGAAGCGATGCTGAAGGACAAGCGCATCGCAGGTTTCATCGCCAAGGCCTCGGATGGGCTGCCGGAAAGCTTCACCTGCACCGGCGATCACGGCGGCGACACGGTCGCGCATTGCAAGACGATGTGGCGCAAATATGCGGTGAGCCGGGAACTTTACCAGACGCGCCGCATGATCGCCCGCTCCCATGGGCTGCTCTGGGGTGCCTATCACTTGGCGCGGCCCGGCAATCCCGTCGATCAGGCCAATCACTTCCTCGATTACGCCAGCCCCCGGGACGACGAATTGATGGTCCTCGACATTGAGGGAATCGATCCGGAAAACTACATGTCGCTCGAGGACGCGGCGATCTTCGCGGGGCACATCAAGGCCCGCACAGGGCGCTATCCCATCCTCTACACCAATCACGTAACGGCGAAACACATTGCCGACAACCGCTTCAAGCATCGGCTGCTTTCCCGTCTGCCGCTCTGGTATGCGCGATACAAGCCAGACATCCGAAAGGTCTTTCCGATGGGAAATTGGGAGAGCTACGCTCTCTGGCAATTCTCCTCGGATCACAATTGCGGCAAGAAGCGCTGCCCTTACCGCGTACCCGGCACGCTCGAAGACATCGACGTCAATGTCGCGGCGATGAGCGCCGCCACATTGAAGCAGATCTGGCCCCATGGGGCCCTTCTGCCTGAAAAGCCGCCGGTCCTGACCGTCATCGCCTCGGCGGGGGTGGGCATGGCGCCGGCAGCCAGTGCCGAGACCGCCACGACGCTGTCGCAACCTTTGCTGATCAGCGAAGCTGAGGCCGAGAGCGGCTCGGGAACTGGCGTCGACGGGGCCGTGGATACGACGGTCACCAGCACGATTGACATAAAGGCGGCGGAGGCGCGGCTGCCCTATCGGACCGAGCGGCGCTAGCGCATCAACCAGAAATCGGGCCCGATTCTCGGTAAGCACGCCTCGCAGGTTCAAAGACCTACAGCGCCGCGCGGCGCTGTAGAATCCAAACAGGTCGGCTGGCTCGGCTACGCCTCGATCTGAACGTCGCCGAGCGGCCGTGAGCAGCAGGCGAGGATGTAACCCTCGTCGATCTCGTCGTCGAGAATGCCGCCATTGTGGATCATCTCCACATCGCCGGCGATCTTCAACACCCGGCAGGTGCCGCAGATGCCGCCTTCGCAGGCTGCACCGATCCTGACCCCATTGGCGCGCGCCGTCTGCAGGATCGTCTTGCCCGGCACCGCTGCCACCTCCTTGCCGCTCATGGTGAAGGTCACCTTCGCCGTTCCCGCTTCCGAACCGGTCGCGCCGGCGCGGATGGCAAGCTCTTCGGCAGCGGGGGCTGCGCCCGGTTGGAAGCTCTCCTGATGGTAACGGGCCATGTCGAATCCGACAGCCTGGAGCATCTCCCGGACCCCGCGCATGAAGGGCTCGGGACCGCAGCAGAAGACCGTTCGTTCCAGGAAATCCGGTGCCAGCAGTGGCAGCTTCGTGGCGTCGATGCGGCCGCGCAGCCCGTGCCAGCCATGGCGCGCATCGTGCCCTTCCACCAGGAAGCCGAGATTGAGACGCGGCATCTGCCTTGCGAAGGCTTCCAGCTCCGGCTTGAACAGCAGATCCTCCGGGCGCCGCGCGCAGGAAATGAAGGTGACATCCGTGTCCGGCGCGCAATCCGCCATCCAGCGCGTCATCGACATCATCGGCGTGATGCCCGACCCGGCGGAAATGAAAAGATATTTCTCACCGGGATGGCGGACGAAGCTGAAATCACCGAGCGGGCCAAGGGCCTTCAGCACCATGCCGGGCCTCAGATTGGCAAACATCCAGCGCGTGCCGATGCTGTCCTGTTGCGCCTTGGCAGTGATCGAGACGGAGAGCGGACGCGACGGAGAGGACGAAAGCGTATAGGTGCGCATCACCGCCTCCTCCCCGACTGGCAATTCGAGCGTCACGAACTGCCCGGGTAGGTAACGGAACCATGCCGGCTTGTCGGAGCGGAAGGTGAAGGTCATCACATCCGCGGTTTCGGCGACCACCGATATGCATTCAAGCATGTGCTGGCGGTCGATCCAGGGATTGAGCTCGTCGAAATGATGGAAGGAACGGGGCATTTCCATGATCATGCCACCCGCGAAAGAGGCGCTGCCTCGCGCTTCAGGCGCTCCAGCATATAGCGCGAATACCAGTCGACGAATTGCATTACGCCGCCCTCGTGCTCGACCGAATAGGGCCCCGGCTGGTAAGCCGGCGAGCGAATGCCGAAGGCGTTCTCCTCTACGATCTGCCGGTCCTGATCGTTGGTCTCGGTCCAGACATGGGTGAGTTCTTCGAGCGTGTAGTCGACGCCTTCCACCGCGTCCTTGTTGACAAGCCACTTGGTCGTAACCTGCGTCGTTTCGGGGCCGAGCGGCAGCACGCGGAAAGTGATCGCATGGTCGCCGAGAATGTGGTTCCACGTCGTCGGATAGTGGAAGAGAAGCAATGTGCCGATGCCGCTTGTCGCCGCGTCGGCCGAAAGCGGTTTGCGCACGGCATTCTGACCGGACATGGTGTAGCTCTCCGCACCATCGATCAGCGGCATGCGGGTCATACGGAACTGTCCGGTGGATCCGATCCTGAAGGCGCTCGGCAGGCCCGCCGCCTCGCATTTTGCCCAATGCGCACCGATCTCGGGGTCGTTCATCGCCCCATGAACCCCGGTCACCGTCGGCGCTTCGGGATAGGTGCGGCAGAGTTCGGGATGGTTCGCCGCGCAATGATAGCACTCGCGGTTGTTCTCCCATACGAGCTTCCAGTTGCCCTTCTCGACGATCGTGCTCTCGAAGGCGACCTTGGTCTCGCCGAGACGATGAGGCGCGAGATAACCGGAAACCATGTCGCGAAACGGCTGGAAAGCCACCGGTACGTCGGCAAGACTGATGAAGATGTAACCACCGACCGTCTCACAATGCACCGGCTTCAGGCCGTGCTGCGCACGATCGAAGCCCTCGGGCATCTGCCGCGCGAAAAGCAGACTGCCATCGAGCTCATAGGTCCATTGATGGTAGGGACAGACGAGCTTGGCCGACGACCCCTTGTGCTGCGTGCAGACGCGCGAACCGCGATGGCGGCAAGAATTGTGCAGCGCCCGGATCGTACCCTGGCGGTCGCGAACGATGACGATCGGATAATCACCGACCTGGACCGTGAAATAATTGCCGGCCCGCGGGATTTCGCAATCGTGGCCGATGAAGAGCCAGTCCTTGTACCAGATGTGCTCCAGGTCCTGGCGATAGTAGTCGGTATCGATATAGAAGTCCCGGTCGAGGCTGTAGCCCTCGCGACGGGTCTCCAGCTTGCGCAGCATTTCACTCTGAATGTCCATGCCCATGTCCTCGTTCGCCATGCTTCGGATAGGCAGGACAGAAGCCGCCCGCGGCAATATGCCTACGGCCTGTGGCTCCGTCCGGCTGCCCGCCGCAACCCATTACGGTCGATGTGCTCGAGGCTGGTTTCCGGGCTCTGGAGCCGTCCCGTAAAGGGCCCGCCCCGGCGCCTTCCCGGACATTTCACGTCCAGTGGCCTTTGCCGCGGCTTCACTCCACCACCGTTGCGGGGGCAGCGCCGGGATCTGACCGGCTTTCCAATTCTCCGCCGTTGCGAAGGCGGCACCTCGAGTGTCTCCATCTAATCGGTCAGGAGGTCCGCGCAAGTGCCGATATACGACATTCCATTCCGGAAAGACGACAGCGATTGCACCGCGCACCGGTACGGAGACTACGTCTTATTTTTCATAATAAACAAAGCGTTAGTTGATCTGTGCAGCCATTGGATGATTTTCTGCATAGCGCCGTCTCCACTGCGAAAACGAGCATCCAGATTGCGACGCATTCGGCAAGCGGGTCGATCGCCAGAGGCATGAAGAACGCTCTGTTAACCCTAATGATTTAGCGTCCACCAAGGTTCAACCCATTCTTTGCGAAGGCGCGCAGGGGTCGATGGCAAAGCTCAGATATTACGACGCCTCCGAGAAGGCTCCGGAGCCGTTGCCGAAGGTCGTGGCGCACACGGAATTTCTTCGTACCGGCCGCATCGACCGGCGCCGCAACACGCCCGAGCAGCGGCGGTATCTGAGCTATGAAGAGGTGGCGGAGAAAACCGGCCGCCGGCTCGTTGCCGCGGGCGAAGCGACCCACAAGCGGATCAACAGCTTTCATACTTCGATCAAGTTCCCGAAGATGATCTTCCATCGGACGCTCGCCGCGAGCCCGCATCTCGGCTATTGCCACGTTACCGCCGCGACGACACGGCTCGCTCGATCGTCCGAGGTCACCTGGTCCTTCTACTTCGCCAACTTCTTTTCCGAATTCGGCGACGAAACGCACTTTTTCGATCGGATCCAGACCGGTTATTCACGTATGTATTTCGCCGTCGCCATCGAGCCTGACGCCGGAGAAGGGCGAATGGTCATCAATCGCAACGTCAGGGGCAATGGCCTGATCTTCCGCACACAGGACCCGAAAGTGGCGCTCAAGAACGTGCTGATGCTTGGCGCGCGCGACGAAGCGCTGCGCAGGATCATTCGCGCTCTCTGAAGGCCATAGACGGCCCGCAAAGAAAATCGTTCTGTTTTCCCCGCCTGTCCGTTAATGAAACTGACGGAAAGGAAGACGGATGGCCGAAATCATCGACACGCGCATCGAACCGGACCGGGCGATTGAGAGCGCCTGCGCCGTCCTTGCCACGGGCGAGCCGGTCGCGATCCCGACGGAAACGGTCTACGGGCTTGCGGCCGATGCGACGAATGCCGCGGCGATCACCCGCATTTACGAGATGAAGGGCCGGCCCCGTTTCAATCCGCTGATCTGCCATGTCTCCGACATGGCGATGGCAGAGGCCCATGTGATCTTCGACCCCATCTCTCGGCGATTGGCGGAGGCCTTCTGGCCCGGTCCGCTGACGCTGATCCTGCCGCAACGCCGGGAAAGCCGCGTACATCCGCTGGCCTCCGCAGGCCTCGACACGCTCGGCATCCGCATGCCCGAGGGCTTTTCCCGGCGGGTGATTGCTCGCTTCGGGCGGCCTCTCGCGGCCCCGAGCGCCAATACCTCGGGCAAGATCAGCCCGACCTGCGCAGTTCACGTGCAAGACGATCTCGGGCCGAAATTGAAACTCATCCTTGATGCTGGCCCTGCCGAGATCGGCCTTGAATCGACGATCCTCAAGGTCGAGAGCGGCAGGCTGCGTCTGCTCAGGCCGGGCGGTCTCGACGCAGCAGAGATCGAGGCGCTGACAGGGCTCCCGGTGGAACGCCCGGACGCTGCCGGCGCGACGATCGAAGCGCCCGGCATGCTCGTGTCGCACTACGCACCGGGGGCAGCTGTCAGGCTCAACGCCGTGGACGTGCAAAAGGGGGAAGCCCTCATCCGTTTCGGCAACATACCGCTTCCCGGCGAGAGCCATGCGGCGGTCGTGCTCGACTTGAGCCCGGAAGGCAATCTCCGCGAGGCGGCGGCCAATCTTTTCGACTATATGAAGAAGGCGGACGCGAGCGGTGCAGCCACCATCGCTGTCGGGCCGGTCCCGAGCGGGGGGCTCGGCGAAGCGATCATCGACCGCCTGCAGCGGGCGGCCGCGCCAAGGGGATGACCAGCAAGGCAAGGCCATGGTGAGCGTAATTCCTTCTCCCGAACTGATCGCCTCCTTTGTCGACATCGTCGGCGCCGGCAACGCACTGACCGGCGCAGAAAACACAGCGCCTTACATCCTCGAATCGCGCGGGCTCTATCGCGGCACCACGCCGCTCGTGCTCAAGCCCGGCTCCGTGGGCGAGGTCTCCCGGATCATGCGGCTCGCGACGGAAACCCGCACTGCGATCGTGCCGCAGGGCGGCAATACCGGACATGTGGCGGGCGGGGTACCGCGCGAAGGCAAGGCTGATATCGTTCTTTCCCTCGAAAGGTTGAACCGGATCCGCGACATCGACCCAGTCGGCAATGTCGTCGTCGCCGATGCCGGCTGCATCCTCGCGGATATCCAGAGGGCGGCCGACGCCATCGACCGGCTGTTTCCGCTTTCGCTCGGATCGGAGGGTTCGGCGCAGATCGGCGGCAATCTGTCGACCAATGCCGGTGGAACGGCGGTGCTCGCCTACGGCAATATCCGCCAACTCTGCCTTGGACTCGAAGTCGTGCTTCCGACCGGCGAGATCTGGAACGGTCTGCGACGGCTCAAGAAAGACAATACAGGTTACGATCTGCGCGACCTCTTCATCGGCGCGGAAGGGACGCTCGGCGTGATCACCGGTGCCGTCCTCAAGCTCTTTCCGAAGCCGCGCGGCCATCAAGTGGCCTTTGCGGGGCTCGCGAGCGTCGAGGATGCGCTCACGCTCTTCGATCGGGCATCGGACCTCTGCGGCCCGGCGCTCACCGGTTTCGAGCTGATGCCGAGACTCGGCATAGAATTCACCACGCGGCATATCCCGGGGGTGCGCGACCCGATGGACACGGTTCATAAGTGGTATGCACTGATCGACATTTCCACGTCGGATTCGCCGGAAAGCGCGGAGCGGATGGTGCAAAGCCTGCTCCAAGCGGGCATCACTGACGGGCTCATCGAGAACGCCGTCCTCGCCCAGAGCGAAGCGAAAAGCAAAGCGCTCTGGCACATGCGCGAAAGCATGTCTCCGGCGCAGAAGCCCGAGGGCGGCTCGATCAAGCACGATGTCTCCGTGCCAGTGTCGAGCATCCCCGCCTTCATGGCGGAGGCCGACGCGGCCGTCCTGAAGGCAATGCCCGGCGCACGGATCTGCGCCTTCGGCCACATGGGCGACGGCAATATCCACTACAACATCTCACAGCCGACCGGCGCCGACACCCGCGCTTTTCTCGATCGCTGGCGCGAGATGAACGCCATCGTTCACGCTATCGTATTGAAGCACGAGGGTTCGATCTCGGCCGAGCACGGCATCGGCCAGTTGAAGCGCGATGAACTCGCGGCGATCCGCGCTCCGATCGAGATCGACTTGATGCGGCGGGTCAAGCATGCCTTCGACCCGGCCGGGATCATGAATCCGGAAAAGCTATTGCGGCCGGACTGAATCCGGAGCACCCGTGCTTATCCGCCAGTCCGAAGCTGTGACAGGGTAAAGAGCGTATCGGCGCTGATGCCGACGCTGCCGCTGCTGCCCGCGAGCACCGAGACGATCGGATCGACCGCCGTGTTGTTCTCCAGATCGTAGAGCACAGCAAAGCGCGCCAGAAGCTTCTTCAATTCAGCCGGGTCGCTCAGCTTCTCGAGGTCGAGATTCTTGTCGACGAACTTCGCCTGCTGGTCGATGTCCATCGAGCTGAACTCGTCGGGCAGGCCGAAGACGGTTCGGAACACCTCGGCGAGCGCATCGTCGGCCAGCAGGTCGTAGGCGTCGACCAGCGAGCCCGCCTTTCGCTCGAAATAAAGCGCCAGCCGAACACCCGGATTGTCCACGCCCGACTGCTCCTCCAGCGTCTGATGCAGATATTGGTCGAGCGTCTCATAGAATCCCTGTCGGGTGACAATGGCGTCCTTCTCCTGGCGCTGCAGATTTCCGTCGATGTCGAAATTGAAGGAGGTCACCAGCGAGACATAAGCAGCGGAATTCGCCTGCTGGTTGATGACGCTTTCCGGATCGTCAAGATCGGAGGTAAATATCTGGCGAAGAACGTCGACGGTCACGCTATCCGGATCGATGCCGTTCGCCTCCAGTGCGAAGCTCACCAGACGGGTATCCGCCAGGAAATCATCGAGAGAGGAAAGCTTCGCCACCTCGGCTGTGTAATAATCGCTTTCCTCCTCGGCCGCGGTCTTGTCGTCCTCTGACCCAAAACGAGACTTGTTGACGATGTAGCTCTTTGCCGTTTCCTGAATTTGCATCTCGGATTGGGCAAGCGCCGGAACGCCGATTTCACCCTGTGTCGTAAAGTTGAACAGTTGGGCGAGGGTCAAGTATCGCTCGTCCTTGAGAGAGTAGACGAAGCTTCTCGGATCGGCGAGGTTGCTGGTCAACACCCGCTTGATGGTACGCGCACTTTCCTTGTCGGGATCCAGCCCAACGGCCTTCAATGCGAGATCGTAGATCGAAGCGGTGTCGACGAAGTCGTCTACGGAGGTCAGGTCGGCGACCGCGGTCTTGTAGGCACTGATCGCCTTCTCATCCGCTAGATCGTCCTTGTCGTTGTAGCGCGTCATGTAGCGATTGGAGGTGAGTGTCGTCTGCGCTACAGTCTGGGCCGTGTCGCCGACGGCAAGAGTCCCGTCCTCCTGGAACTTGAAAGCATTGGCGAGCGCTATGTAGTTCTCGTCGCCACCGCCGATCGTGTTTATGTAGCTGCCCGGATCATCCGGGTCGCTCGTCAGAATGTTCTTGATCGTCGCGGGAACGATCGTGACACCGGTAAGATCGAAAGCGGTCCTGATGTAATCATAGAGGCGCGCATCGGCAACGAGTTCATCGACGGTGGTGATGTTTGCGATCGTCGCTTCGAAATAGGCTTTGTTGAGAAGAGCCGCCTGCGGCGTGACGCGGGAACTGCTGGATATGTAGAGCTCGTTCGTGGTTTGCTTGTTTTCAGCCGTCTGCGCCGTCCCTGCCGCAACTGTCCCGTCCGCATTGAAATCGAACGCCGCTGCCATCGTCAGATATTTGCTGACCGTCGCGATCGAATTATTGTAAGTGATTATTTTCGCTTGGAGTTCCTGCCTCTCGGAGGCAGTCACGTCGCTTTCCTGAAGCCTCGCCTGTGCGTCAGCCTTGGCTGCCTGAAGCTCCGAGAGCCTGGGGGAAAGCACGGTTTTCTCATAGCTGTCCGGATCGTCGGAATTGCTGGAGAGAATGTTGCGGATCGTCTGACGGGAATAGGTGCTTTCGTCAATGCCGAAAGCGGTGAAGACGTAGGCCCGCAGGCGGTCGTTGTTCAGGAGCTGATCGACGCTGGTAACCTTGTCGATCATGACGTTGTAATAGCGGGTTTCCTCCTTCTGGGTCTCCCCGAGATTGGCAATACCGGTGTTGTAAAGGCCGATGAGTTGGTCGAGCTGCGCCTCTGTCTGCGTAACGGCGGTCCCGCCACCGAAGCTGTAGGCCATCGCAAATTCACGATAGCGCTCGTCAGTCAGCTTGTTGGCGAAACTGTTCTCGTCGGAGAGGTCGCTTTCAAGCACCTTGCGCATGAAGGCGACCGAATCGATCATCTCGCCCAGCCCAAAGGCCGTCATCGCGTAAGAGTACAGGCGGAAATCGTCCAAGAATTCATCGACAGAAGCCACTTTGCCGATGTTCTCTTCGTAATATTGAGAGTCGCGGGCGACGATCGTCTGTTCCGATACGCGCTTGAGACTGAGCTTCATGTCACGCGCGATGAGATTGTAGTCGAGATAAGTCGAAACCATGCGGCGCCCGCCAATAAGGATCGGGGACGGCCGGCGGGCGCCGGCATCCCCTCTTCAAACGGGCTCAAGATGCCTGAGAACGCTTGTGCGGGGCTTTTCCTACGGCATGCTTCCTTGATGTGCAAAATCAGCCGGAATTCGTTCATGAACGAGAAACCCTGGTGGCTTGGTTTTTGCTAACCATCGGACTTGGCAAAGTTTTTTTAACCGCGATTCTTAAGCCGCCCGGAAGAGGCGCCGACTAATCTCCCGCCCATAGAGGACGACAAGTCCCGAAGAGAAGACCGGCACCCGGCTCTCAAGGAAAACAAGGGCGATGGAAATGGGCAATACTCTCTCTCAACCGGCCTGGGTCGACAACACGCTGCGTCTAGACCCGAAATGCTTCCCGCAGCAGGCAAGCTATGTCTTGCGCGGCGATGTTGGCAATGTCAGCATCAGCCTCGACCGGCGTGGCGCTGTCCTGCGCAAGGTGCTACCATCCAGCGGGCTGCCGCTTTCAATTGCCCTGCCTGCCCGCGCCTTCAGGGGCGTGGCGGCGCGGGCCATCGACCATGGGGACGGGGAGGTTACAGTGACGCTTGAGCTCCACCACGACGATCCGGATCTTTGTATTCCGCTGCTTGTCGCACATGACCTGTCCGACATCGCGGCCGATTGGCGCGCTTGGGCAGAGGCGTACCGGATCCCGATGCTGATGGTCGAGGCGGACGGAATGGCGCGACCGCTGGAAGAACACCTTGGCGATGTCCGCACCGCGCCGGCAAAGCCGCGCCGCCGCCATTCCTACTTCGCCGAACGCCGCCCGCGCTTTCTCGTCCGCCGCTCCACCGGCAAGCTCGGCGTGCACATGAAAATCAACGGGCGGGAAATCATCGCTCGGCATTGACTCCAGGTTCCGTCGCTCTCGACATGGCCGGCCGCCCTCCGCGGCCGGCCTCTCTCGTTCAGAACGCCGACTACTTGCGCGCCGCGACTGTTCCTGCGGGAACTGTCCAAAGCCCTCCTTCCTGTCAGAAAGCGATCCACTGCCAAGGACATCGCTTGAAGGAGGCACCATGTTCAGACTGTTGCTGGCCCCACGTGCCGCCATCCGGCTTCTTCGCAATCGTTTCGCCGCAAGACTGCTGAGAGCGGACTCCGACTTGAGCTGGGCTTGAAGGAGAAAGAGGCGTCGCGGGCGATCTCCCGAAATGCGTTGGAGCGGATACGCTCATATGCATTCGCACCGCCGCCTTGCCCCCTTTGTTGTCAACGATTGGCGACATCAATGATTCCACCCGGGTGCAAAATGCCTTAAGCGGGCCTCCTCCGCACCTGGGGATCTTTCAGGCCAGGCGCACGAGAAGCTCCAGCGCGAGACCGGCAAACACGACCAGGCCGATGACGCTGTTGAATTTGAAGAGCGCGAGACATTGCAGCGGATCATGTATGTCGAGCGCCAGAATTTGGTAGGCGAGCATCACTGCCGCAACTGCCAGTCCGAGATAGGCGATGAAGCCGGCGCCGGCGGCGAGAAACGCAATGAGCATTAAGACGACCGTCAGTGCATAGAGGCCGATCAGCCATGGCCTCGGACTGTCGCCGAAGCGACGCGCAGTGGAACGGACGCCGATCAGCGCGTCGTCCTCCCTGTCCTGATAGGCATAGATCGTGTCGTAGCCGATGGTCCAGACGATGGCAGCGGCATAGAGGATGACCGCGGCGAGCGACAAGGTTGCAAACTCCGCCGCCCAGCCCATGATCGCCCCCCAGGAAAAGGCGAGACCGAGAAAGAATTGCGGCCAGTCGGTGAACCGCTTGGCAAAGGGATAGATCGCCACCAGCGTCAGGGAGACGAGACCGAGAAAAATGGTGAACCCGTTGAACTGCAGCAGTACGAGGAGGCCGGCTAGGGCCTGCAGGATCATGAATGCCTTGGCCTGGGCGCGGGTCACACGGCCGGAAGGCAGTGGCCGCGAGCGCGTGCGCGCCACTTCCATATCGATGTCGTGGTCGACGAGGTCATTGTAGGTGCAGCCGGCGCCGCGCATGGCGATCGCTCCGGCGGCAAAGAGGAAGACGTGGAAAAGGAAACGGCCGGGAGAAAAACTGCCGAGGCTCACGGCCGTCCCCCCGGCCAGCGCGGCGGACCAGAGACAGGGCCACATCAGCAATTGCCAGCCAACCGGCCTGTCCCAGCGGGCGAGTTGCGCATAGGGCCAAAGAGCGCGCGGCACCGCGCTGTAAACCCAGTTATTGGACGGCGCGTCATGGACGCGGTCGGAATCGACGGGTGAGCTATTCATACTCCCTGTTTGGCCCCGCAAGGTCGAGCGGTCAAGCTTACGCCAGCCCAGCCGACCACATCCGGTGACGTTTACAGCTGCGCGTCCTTCAGACGTGCAAAGGTCGCTGTGGCCGCTTTGATTCGCTGCATGTCTCTTACATGGGGTTCGGTTCAAGTGGAGTAGATCGGCTGGCATTTGGAGTGGAAGCTTACTGACAGATGCCGCCCCCGTAAGCATTCTTCAATTATTGCCGTCTACCGTCAGCATGAGGGCTAAGTGAGGGGTTGAGCATGAGAGGGTGCGCGGCGATTACCGTTTTCCTGGCCACGCTCATCGGAGCGACGGCGAGCCACGCGGAAACGCTTAACCTGCTGATCTGGGAAGCCTATATAGACCAGGCTCTCGTCGATCGCTGGACGGAAAAGACCGGCGTTACCGTCCATCAGATCAATTTTGACAGTGACGACGCCCGCGACGACATACTTGCCGCTGGCGGCAGCAATGTCGACGTTGTGATCGTGGACGAGAACGGCGCAGAGCTTTTCGGCAATAAGGGCGTTCTCGAGCCGCTCTCGCCGGGCAATCTCCCTGTGCTAAACGACTACGCGCCGGCGTGGGCCGATCGCTGCGCCGGATATGGCCTCCCGTACTTTTCGGGTACTGTCGGCATCCTCTATCGCTCCGATGTCGTGAAAGAGCCGCCGACATCCTGGCGGGATCTGATGAGCCCGGCGCAGGGCCTCAGAAAGCACATTTCCATGTTCAGCGATCACGACGAACTGTTCGTTCCGCCATTGATGCTGCTTGGCGCGTCCATCAACGTCAACGATACCGAGACTTTGAGGGCCGCCTTCGGGATCTTGAAGGCACAGGCGCCATTCGTGCTGACTTACAACTATGTCATTACCGCCATACAGGACTCTGCCATCAGCAAGGAGATCCACATGGCACTCGGTTACAGTGGCGATCAGCACGTCCTCAACGAAAAGGTCGGCAAGCCGAGCTTGTGGCGCTATTCGGTTCCGGAGGAGGGCACGCTCTCCTGGCTCGACTGCGTGTCGATCATTGCCGCTTCGCCGCAAAAGAAGCGAGCGCTGGAGTTCCTGAGTTTCATCGGCTCGCCGGAAGGCGCCGCCGCCAATGCCTTGTCCATGACAATGCCGACCACAAGCACACAAGCGCTGAAGCTACTGCCGCACGAGGTACGCTCCAACCCTGAGATCTACCCGCCGGCGGAAGTGCTGGCCAGGAGCCAGTACCTGGAGCAGCTGTCGATCGAATCGGTCCAGGCGCGCAGGCGCATCATCAGCACATTGGCGAATTTTCAGTGACACTTGGCAAGCGCGCACTCCTCCTGATCTTTCCCGTGGTGCTGGCAGGCTATCTTCTTGCAGCACTTTCGGTGCACTTCGCCGAGAAACGATCCATTCGCGCGCTCGAACAGGCCAAGCTTTCGCAGCGCCTTGAGCACGTCGCCGCCGTCTTCCAGAACGAGATTCAGCGCAGCAAGGGTTTTCTCACTGCCTTGCTGAACAGCAATGTGCTGCGCCAATTCGTATCCGAGACCGACGAGCGCTATCGCTTCGCCGCACACGGCGTGCGCCTGCAGGAGAGCATAAAATCGCTGTCGGACGATCCGATAGCGTTCATCTCCTTCAGCGTTCTCAACTCGCGAATGGAAGTCGAATACTATTTCGAGAACAGTTGGGATCCGTTTGCCGAGATCGACAGGCCCCAACGCGAGCTTGCAAGACGATTGATCGCCGGCAAACGGCTAAGCGACTTGACCTATCTTGAACCCACTGGCGAGCGGCCCCGGATCGTCTATTCCGTGTTCGTCGATCCGGTTACTTTCGGCCGTCCGATGCCGAGCAATAAGTCCGGCGCGCTCTTGATGCAGGTAGCCGTACTGCCGGACCGCTTCCTGGCGATGCAGGCGGCGCTGAAGAAGGAGTATGGAGCCGACATTGTTCTCCAGCCATGGCCGCTCGCCGTCACCGACACGCTGTCGGCGAGCGTGCCCCTCGGTACGCAGCTTTACGCGACGATCGTCGTGCCGGAAGCGCATTTCGAGGCACAGATGCTGCAGCAGAAGATCCTGCTCGGTCTGGGCGCACTCGCAATGAGCCTACTGTCGATCTGGCTGATCGTGCTCCTGATCAGGCGCTTTATCACTGGACCAATCGCAAGGCTGGACGCGAATGTGACTGCGGTCATGACCCGTGAGCATGATGAGATCACGGGCACGGGTGCCGTCGGCGAAATCGGGCGCCTGACGCAGAACATCCGCGAGCTTCACCGCCAATCCCTCGAGTCGCTGCGGCTGGTCGAGCAGAACTCCTGGACCGACACATTGACGGGAATCACCAATCGCGGCCGTTTCAATGCAGCTGCCGCGGGGATCGTCGACAACGTGCTATCTTGCGGCGACAAATGCAGCCTGCTGTTCATCGACATCGACAACTTCAAATTCGTCAATGACAAATACGGCCACGACGTCGGCGATGATCTCCTGAAGAGGCTCGCTGCCCGCATCACCGAATGCGTAGAATTGATCAGTAAAAGACGGGGGCAGCAGCCGGCCCTCATCGCCCGCCTCTCAGGCGACGAATTCGCGGTCCTCGTGCGCTCGCAAACCGGGGACGGGACCCTACGCGAGATGTCTTCGGCGATCCTCGCTCTCTTCGATGGCGGCTTTGAGGTGTCGGGCACGCGTTATCCGGTTACGGCCAGTATCGGCGTGGCCATCTGCCCTGACGATGCGGTGACGGTTGCCGAATTGATCTCCAACGCCGACGCCGCCATGTATCAGGCCAAGACCGGCGGCAGAAACCGCTCCGCCCGATTCTCACGCGCCCTCAAAGACAGGCGGACGAGACAGAGCCAGATCCAGGAGGAACTGCGCGCCTTGGATCCGAATGAGCAGTTTCACCTGGTCTACATGCCGATCGTAAATGCATATGGACAGGTCGTCGGCTGCGAGGCGCTGTTGCGCTGGCAGTCGCCCGTTCTCGGCAACGTGACGCCGGACGAATTCGTACCAATTGCCGAAAGATCCGGACTCTTCGCCAAGATCGATTGGTGGGTCATCGACAAGGCAATGTCCGATTGCCACCAGTTGAAGGCGCTCTTCGGACCCGAGACGGTGCTTGCAATCAACATATCGTCCGCCGAGCTGCATTCACACGCGATCAACGACCATTTTTCCGAATGCGCCGAGCGCCACGGGCTCGAGCCGCAATCCATCGACATCGAGCTTACGGAAACATTCGCCGTCAAGGTCAGCGATCATCTCAGGGAAAATATCGAACAACTGCGGCGCAAGGGATTCCGTCTTTCGATCGACGACTTCGGTGCCGGCTATACTTCGGTGCAGCAAATCATCGATTATGCCGCTGACACCATCAAGCTCGACAGGGTGCTTGTTTCGAACCTGACGGCCTCGCATGCGCTACCTGTTCTGAAGGCAGTCGTGGCGCTCTGCCATGCAAAGGACATGGCCGTCGTCGGCGAAGGCGTCGACACGCCGGAGAAGCTTGCGATGTTGACGGCCGCCGGCTGCGACCGTTTCCAGGGCTACCTCATCAGCAAGCCGCTTGCCCTCGAGGATCTGGCGATCTGGGCTTTGAGCCGAACGGTGCGGCATCAAGAAGAAAGGCGCAGTCCAGGCTCTCTACCCCGGACCGCGGGCATGGCAAGCGCCGAGAATTTGCGGGCGTGACCGCTTTTTCCTTGACCTCGCCCCGCCTCACGTCCTAACCGCAGCGCATCTAGCGCATCGGCCCCGAAAATCGGAACCGATTTTCCGGAAAGCACGGTGCTTAGATTCAAAAACTGGCAGCGTCCTTTGTGCGTCCTGAAGGACCGCACGGCGCTGTAAAAGCAGCTGGCGGGGACCGGTGATGAAAGTTCTTCTGATTGGATCGGGCGGACGCGAACACGCGCTTGCGTGGAAGATCGCGCAATCGCCGAAGCTCACCGCGCTCTACGCCACGCCCGGCAATCCCGGCATTGCCGAGGAAGCAAAGATTGTTGCACTAGATACCGACGATCATGCAGCCATTGCCGATTTCTGCCGCAGGCAAGGGATCGATTTCGTCGTTGTCGGACCCGAGGCGCCGCTGGTCGCGGGCCTCGCGGACGTGCTTCGCGCCGCCGGCATCCCCGTCTTCGGTCCCTCGGCGGCAGCCGCCCAACTCGAAGGCTCCAAGGGCTTCACCAAGGACCTCTGCGCCAGATACGGCATCCCGACCGGCGCCTACAAACGATTCACAGCGGCCGAACCGGCCAGGGCCTATGTCCGCCAAGAGGGCGCTCCGATCGTCATCAAGGCGGATGGGCTTGCCGCCGGCAAGGGCGTGACGGTCGCCATGACCCTCAAGGAAGCGCTGGCCGCCATTGACGACTGTTTCTCAGGCGCGTTTGGCGACGCCGGCGCAGAGGTAGTCGTCGAGGCTTATCTCGACGGAGAGGAGGCGAGCTTCTTCTGCCTCTGCGACGGGATGACCGTGCTGCCGCTCGCCTCTGCTCAGGATCACAAGCGCGTCGGTGACGGCGATACCGGACCGAACACAGGAGGCATGGGCGCCTATTCGCCGGCGCCGGTGATGACCCCGGAAATGACCGAGCGGACAATGAGGGAGATCATCGAGCCGACGGTTCGCGGCATGGCCGATAGCGGCCACCCGTTCACGGGCGTTCTCTTTGCTGGCTTGATGATCACGGAGAAGGGCCCGGAACTCATCGAATATAATGTCCGCTTCGGCGACCCGGAATGCCAGGTGCTGTTGATACGCATGAAGAGCGACCTCCTGGAGCTCCTCTACGCGTCGGCAACAGGGACACTCGGTGGCATGAAGGTCGAGTGGCGCGATGAGTCGGCACTGACGGTCGTGATGGCGTCCCGGGGCTATCCCGGTGCCTACGAGAAAAACACGCCTGTCGCGGCCCTGCCCGAGCCCTCCGCAGCAACCAAGGTGTTCCATGCCGGTACGGCAATCAAGGACGGCCGCCTGGTCGCCACCGGCGGCCGCGTGCTGAACGTCACCGCCATCGGCGAAACAATCGGCGAAGCGAAAGCCGCTGCCTATGCCGCCGTGGAAGCCGTTTCGTGGGAGAACGGGTTCTATCGAAGCGATATAGGCTGGCGGGCGGTCGCGCGCGAGAACCCTTAACCCACGCAATTTTGCCGTATCATTCAATTTTTACCAATTCTCCTGACCGGAAGGTAAGGGAAAGCTCATATTCTCGCCTCGAATGTTCGAGGAGATACGGATGCGCTGCCTGCTGATCATCGCCGCTCTTTTCCTTGCTGCCGGAACGGCGGCAGCCTCGTCCATCGAGAACGTGGCTTCCGGAGTGGCCGTCAATTCCAGTGTAGCCACAATCCCGTGTACGCAATGTCCGCCATTGCAACCGAAGAGGAGCTCCTCCTATGTGGTGCCTGCGCTCGAGTTCGGAACGGATCGGGTCGAGCTCAAGGAAATCGATGGGGAGATCAAGTCCGTCCGAACGGAGGCGTGGCTTGGGGGATCGCCGGTCGTATTCGTCACCAAAGCATCGGACGAGGCGATCAAGGCCGCGGCGGTGAAATCGGATCCGGTTGCACTGGCACATGCCCCCGCGGCACCGCTTTCCCCGGCGGTCGACGAGACGAAGACATCCGCTCTCGGCATCTCCGGGGTCGAGCCGGTCGGCGCATCCATGGCCGGCACCACCTCACGGAAATTTGATCCGTCTGGCTTCGCACTTCGGCTAGATTAACACCATATTATCAAGGTTCCCTGCCCCACCGGCCAGGTTCAAGGGCCGACGGGCATTCGCTGCAATGGCGAAAGGTTGCGCCCCTGAGAGAAGCAGGGGCGTAATCTTTTTGGCCCGTGCGCATGTCTTTCCGCCAAAGCCGTATCAAGCTTCGCCGAGCCTCTTCGCCAGCATGTCGATCTCGCCATCGGAATAGATCTCGATGCCGTTCCGGCGGAGAAGCGCTGCGGTGACGCCCTCGCCACGGACACGCTCGCCACTGAAGGTTCCATCATAGATAAAGCCGGAACCGCAGGACGGGCTGCCATCGATCAGCAACGCGAAGCTGCAATTCGTCTCGAGTGCAAGCGCAAGGGCGTTTTCGGCCGCGCGGCGGAACGCCCCCGTCACGTCCCCACCGGTCTTTTCCAAGACACGGGCTTTCCCCTTGAGGACTTCGGCACCAGTCCTTGCCTCCTCGATCTCAGCCGGTGGACGCGGAACCGGCATGCCGGCCGAAACCTCGGGACAGATAGCGACTAGCCGCCCCTCCTGGCGCCAGCGCTCGATCGCCGGATGAACCAGCGGCTTCGATCCGCCGTCATAGCGCACACTATGGCCCATGAGGCAGCCACTGATGAGGATTCTTGCAGTCATGCTCCTGCTCGGCAGTTCGTCGCCACTGCACGGCGTTCCGTATTGGTGACACTACTGCGTGTCTCCGTAAATCGACCTCGACGACAAGACAGGCAGCGCTTGAAGGCGTTACGGCGAGCTTTGCGCGGCTGATAAGACGCGCAAAGCTGTAGGTGCGTCCGCCGGCTACCCCGCTATTTTCGAAAAATCGGCAACTTCGCCCGTCGCCGTGCGGATCAGGCCGAGCAATGCCAGGCGGTTCGCGCGGATTGCTGCATCCTCGTCATTGACCAGCACGTCATTGAAGAACACGTCGACCGGCTCGCGCAGTCTGGCAAGCGCCTCCATGGCCGAGCGGAAGTCTTCCTTGACGATCGCCTCGCGTGCGTCGTCCGAGGCGAGCTTGATGGAAGCGTGCAGCGTCCGCTCGGCGTCGAGATTGAAGAGCTTCTCGTCTACCGCAGCGGCGACCTCGGTGCCCTTCTTCTCCTCGGCGGCGAGAATCTGCGTCGCGCGCTTTGTTCCGGCAAGCAGGTCCTTGCCCTCTTCCGCCGTGATGAAGGCAGTCAGCGCCTCGACGCGGCGGGCGATCATCAGCAGGTCGTCGGCGTCCGGCGTCAGCACCGCATCGATCAGGTCGTAACGTGCGCCGAGATCGCGGAGATAGACCTTCAGGCGATCATGGAAGAAGGCAAGGAGATCGGCGACGTCGCCGCCGAGACCGGGCCGCTGGGCCTTGAGGCCGGCAAGTGCGATGTTGAAAAATGGCAGCATCGACAGGCGGGCTTTGCCCTCGAGCACGAGTCGGATCACGCCAAGTGCGGCGCGCCGCAACGCATAAGGGTCCTTCGAACCGGTCGGCTTTTCGTCGATCGCCCAGAAGCCGACAAGAGTGTCGAGCTTGTCGGCGAGCGCAACCGTCACGGCTACCGGATCAGTCGGCACCCGGTCAGACGGGCCTTGCGGCTTGTAGTGATCCTCGATGGCGTTGGCGACGGCGGCGTCCTCGCCCTGCAGCGCGGCATATTTGTGGCCCATGATGCCTTGCAGTTCGGGAAACTCACCGACAGCCTCGGTGCGCAGGTCCGCCTTGGCGAGTACGGCCGCGCGATCGACGAGGGCCGGGTCGGCGCCGGTGACCTTGGCGAGCGCGGCGGCCAAGGCGCGCAGACGGGCCACACGCTCGCCTTGAGTGCCGAGCCTGGCATGAAAGGTGACGTTCAAAGCGTCGAGCTTCGCCATGCGCTGGTCGAGCGGTTTCTCAAGATCAAGGCCGAACTTCTCAGCCGATGCCGTCAGCGTCTCCAGATCCGGCAGATCGCCCTGGTCGCGCCTCCAGAAATGCGCCGCGTCCGACAGCCGGGCCCGCACAACTTTGCCGTTGCCGTGAATGATCTCCTTCCCGCCGTCGCTCGCCTCGATGTTGGCAACGAGAATGAACTTGTTCGAAAGCGTGTTTGCACCGGGTTCACGCGTGACGAAACACTTCTGGTTGGTCTTGATCGTCAGCCGGATGATCTCTGAGGGGACGTCGAGAAACGCCTCGTCGAAACTCCCCATCAGCACGCGCGGCCATTCGACAAGGCCAGCCACCTCCTCAAGCAAGCCCTCGTCTTCGACGAGCTCGAGTCCGTTGGCGAAGGCGATGTTGTGGGCATCGGCATTGATCATCTGCTTGCGGCGCTCTGCGTCAAGGACCACCATTGCTCTTTCGAGCTTCTCCGCATAGTCGGCGAAGCGGCGCACAGTGATTGCCTCCGGCGCATGAAAACGGTGGCCGTAGGTGACGTTGCCGGCGACGACCCCGTCGACCTCAAACGGTATCGTCCTCGTCTCCTCGGTTTCCGCGCCAAAGGTGCAGACGATCGACTGCAGCGGTCGCACCCAGCGCAGACTGCCGGGTCTTGCGGACGCGGCACCAGAGCGCATGGATTTCGGCCAGGGAAAATCGCGAATGATCCCCGGCATCACCTCCGCGATGATGTCTTCGGCCGCTCTACCGGGCTTGACGATATGCGCGACGTAGAATTCGCCTTTCTTTGGATCGCTGTGGACATGCGCATCGCTGATCGACGAAAGGCCGGCAGCCCGCAGGAAGCCCTCTATCGCCTTTTCATTCGCATCTGTACGCGGGCCCTTGCGCTCCTCGCGAATGTCGGCGGAGCGGGCATTCAGGCCGCGAATGTCGAGCGTCATCCGGCGCGGGGTCCAATATTCTCGCGCGCCCTCGTAGCTGAGACCGGCCTCGACAAGTGCGTCCGTCACGAGCTTCTTCAGGTCGCCGGCTGCCTTGCGCTGCATGCGGGCGGGAATTTCTTCGGAGCGCAGTTCGATGAGAAGATCGGGCATGAATTCGAGACTTCGTTTCTGTTCCGGAGGGCTGGCGCGGGACTTAGCAAGCTCTGGCGAAAATGTCATCACGCCGGTCAAGGAAATTGGCGGTCCTACCAACCTCCGCCGCCACCGCCGCCACCGCCGCCGCCTGAGAAGCCGCCGCCAGAGGAAAAACCTGAGGACGAACTTTTGGGCGGAGGCGGCAATGAGGAGGCGATGGTATCAGCCATCGATCCGGCGAAACCGCCGATCGTGTCGGTGAAGGAGCCGGGAGCAAAACTATCGCCATGGTACCAGCTTGGCTGGTATGTAGCCGCAGCGGCACCGCCTGCCGCCGCCAGCAGCCATCGGTCGAAGGTCTCGGTCCACGGTTTCTCGACGCCGAGCGCCACTGCATAGGGCAGCAGCGTCTCGAAGTGGCGGGGCGACATTTCCGGCGCACCCTGCATGTTCATTCGATCCTTCTCGGCAAGTGTCAAATACTGCCTCAGACCCTCGATCCCATCCATCATGCGCCTGCCGAGCGGCGTCGGCGCACCCATCAGGAAGAAAAAGAGCAGATTGACGAGCACGATCCCGCCAACAGCAAAGAGCAGCGGTAAGTGGTCCGGCTCTGTCGCCGAAAAGACGAGGACGGCAAGGATGCTGGAGAAGACCGTGAAAAGTACGAAGCCGACAAAAGCGATTACGACGATCGACAGGATGCGGCGCGCGAGGCTCGCACCGGGCCGGAACGATTTGCCGAACGAAACAGCCAAAATCGAGATAAAGACAGCGAACATGACGGGCACGATGACAAGCGGGATCATATCTTCGCTAAGATCACCGAAGACGAACAGTGCCGCCAGTGTCGCCACCGAGAGAACGACGCCGCCAATGATGTAGCCGGCATTGGCGCGGTAGTATTTGTCGCGATGTTCGCGCTCCATCGCCCGACGGAAGCCGGAGCCTGCCGTCTCGACCGTCTTGCCGTTCGCCCGATCGATCGTGAGCTTGCCGCCGGAAGATTCAAGCGCCTTCATCAGCGTCGCCTCACCCGTCGGCAATTTGTCTCCTCCATCTTTGCCGGTGGCTGAGACGACGATGGCGCTCTTCAAATCAGCGAGAACCACGTGCCCCTTGACCGCGAGGTTGAGCACGGCCGCAGAGAGTGCGGTCCACCCCTCGCCGGCGAAGCCCTTGTTGTCGATATAGTTGACGAGGGCGGGCGAAATACCATCCGGAGGGTCCCATCGCGGCACCATAATACCGCGGGCGGGGTCACGACCGACCCCAACCCAGGCGCGGCCGTAATAGAGTGTCACGATGACCAGCCCTACGCCGGCAATGACCAATGCGAGGTGGTCGCGAAGCCACCAGATGTTTTCCTGCGCGGCAGTCGGCCGGTCGATGCTGCCCTTCGGCAGCTTGATCGCGACGGTTAGACCCTCCTGCGGACGAAGCCTGCGCGTGGTGGCGAAGAAAATCTCGCCTCCTTCCTCGATCGCACGCGCATCCTTGCCGGTAGCCCCGTAGCCGCCGGTGAAGACGTCAAGGCCCTGTGCCCTGACCCCATCCGGCAGTGTGACCGTTGCAGTCGCCTCCTCGATCGGGAAGGGCCACTCGGTGCCAGTCACGTTCCAGTAGAGCTCATCATGATCGTCGAAAAAGCGGACCTGCCGCCCGGTCTCGTAGGTGATCTGAAACGTGTGTTCGCCATGCGGTAGGAAGACGTCTGCTTTGCCGGTATATATCCGAACGCCGCCGTCGATCGGTTCCGTGCGGTATTCCTCAGGCTCGCCGTCGCGCTCGACGGAAACAACGTTGAAGTCCACCTTCGCCCTGCGGCCGCTCTCGTCAAGGAAGGTCAATGGGAAATCGCGATAGATGCCGCGCCGGATTTGCTTGCCTTCGACCATCGCTGTGATCGTTTCGGTGACCGATAGCGTGCCGTCCTTGGCAAGGTCGACCACGGAATGATAGGCGGCAATGATCTCAGCCGCAGCGGCGACGAGCGGTGAAGCCATGATAAAGAGAGCGATCGCCAACGTCGCGACAAACCGACTCATCGCACCCCCTCCCCGAAACGGCTTCGAAATCGAAACATTAGAACCTGACCGACGGCACCGCACGATCCGCTTCGTTGGTGATTTCGAAATAGCTGGCCCTGGCAAAACGGAAAACGCTGGCCACAAGATTGGAGGGAAAGCTCTCGACCTTCACGTTGAGATCGCGGGCGGCGCCGTTGTAATAACGGCGCGACATTTGGATCTCTCCCTCGATCGTCTCGAGCGACCGCTGCAGTTCCGCGAAATTCTGGTTGGCTTTCAAGTCCGGATAGGCCTCCGCAAGCGCGAACAGGCGCCCGAGGGCCTGGCTGAGCGCGCCCTCCACGGCGGCCCGCCCGGCAACGTCGCCTTCCGGCACGGCCTGCGCCCGATTGCGAAGCGTGACCACTTCCTCGAGCGTGGACTTCTCATGCGCCGCATAGCCCTTCACCGTCTCGATGAGGTTGGGGATGAGATCGGCGCGTCGTTTCAACTGCACGTCGATACCCGACCAGGCTTCCTGGGTCATCTGCCGTGCCCTGACCAGGCTGTTGTAAACGAAGATCAGATAAAGAACCACGGCGACGCCGATTGCCAGCCCTATCATGAATGCCCCTCCTTTTTGACCTGGCGGAGCTTACTGCATGATTCCTCAAATCGGAATCGTTTTGAGCAAAAAGGAAGCGGCAATTCAATGCACTAGGCGGTCGTTACCGGCACCGGAGGCGCCCCTACGCGTTCGGTGCTGGCCTTCACGAGATCACCGGTCGCTTTCCCTGTTTCCCCGGTAACCGCGCCAAGATCGCCGATGAAAGATAGTCGATCCATCGACAACCACACGACGCAAGGCAAACCATGAGACCGCTCGCATCCTTCCTCAACGTGATCGCCTTTTCGGCGCTCTTCGTTGCCTATGCGAGCGTCGGAGAGGTCGAGAAGCCGGATGGTGTCCGGCGCGCGCTGGAGACCTATGATAGGGCGCTAAAGACCAGCGCATCGTCCCTGCTGAAGCCAGCCTCGAACATCGGGAGAGATCGAACAGTCTGATCGGTTCAGGCCGCTTCCTTGTTCCAGTTCGCGCCGCCCGCATCGGTCAGCAGGAAAGCCTCCCCGCAGGCCTTGGCAAGGGTGCGCACGCGCAGGATATAGCTCTGGCGCTCCGTCACGGAAATCACACCGCGAGCATCGAGAAGATTGAAGACGTGGCTCGCCTTGATGCATTGATCGTAAGCGGGGAAAACGCATTTGTGCAGGCCGTCGTTACTTTGGTCACCGGGGGCTCCGGCGGCAAGCAGCGCCAGGCACTCCTTCTCCGCATCGATGAAATGCTGGTGGAGCATGGCGGTATTCGCGTATTCGAAATTGTGCCTTGAATATTCCTGCTCCGCCTGCAGGAACACGTCGCCATAGGTGATCTTGTCGTCACCGTCACGGCCGTTGAAATTGAGATCGTAGACATTGTCGACGCCCTGAACATACATTGCCAGGCGCTCCAGCCCATAGGTCAGTTCGCCGGAAACCGGCGAGCACTCGAGGCCGCAGACCTGCTGGAAATAAGTGAACTGCGAGACTTCCATGCCGTCGCACCAGCACTCCCAGCCGAGCCCCCACGCGCCGAGAGTCGGACTTTCCCAATCATCCTCGACGAAACGGATGTCGTGCAGCAGCGGGTCGAGGCCGATCGCCTCCAGCGATCCCAGATAGAGCTCCTGCAGGTTGGACGGGTTCGGCTTCAACAGCACCTGGTATTGATAATAGTGCTGGAGCCGGTTCGGGTTCTCGCCGTAACGGCCGTCGGTCGGGCGACGCGACGGCTGGACATAGGCAGCACGCCATGGCTTCGGCCCGAGCGCCCTTAGCGTTGTCGCCGGGTGGAAGGTGCCGGCGCCGACTTCCATGTCGTAGGGCTGCAGCACCGCGCAACCTTTGGCCGCCCAGTAGTTGTGCAGCGTCAGGATCAGGGCCTGGAACGAGCGCTTCGGGTTCATGTGGTCCGGGAGAGATGCGGTGGTCATGGTATCGTCCGAATTCTCGAGAATTTGCGGGGACAGGTGCCATGCCGGAGAACGGGGGTCAAGCGGCTTGGACGGTTCCACTTGGCCAGGCGGAAGTGGCAATCCTCAGTCATCATCGCGCTTCAGACGGTATTCACCGGTCTTCGGGTCCTTGACAAGGGTTCCGTCGGCACCGGTCGCGTGCTCCCGGCGCAGGCGCTCACGCTGACGCGTAAGCCGTTCGGCGTCTTTGACGAACTTGCGGTAGCCGATCCAGGCAATGAGGGCGATGATCAAGAGCAGGATGATCTGCGGCATGGTTCCTCCTCTGCTCCTCCCGTTCAAGGACAAGGAGGTGCAGCACCTCGGTGTTACAGCGGCTTTGCGCTCTACTGCATGTCTCCCTAAACCGACCTCGATTCAACGACAAAGACAGGCAGCCATTCATAGTGCTACAGCGACCTTTGCGCGTCTGACAAGACGCGCGGCGCGGTAGGCCAGATTATCGCCGACTCAAAGACCGAAGCGTGCCCAGAGCGCCCTCTCCTCCATCGCTTCCACGAGCTCCGCCGCCGATGCCGCCAATGGGCCGGCGATCGCGCCCGCCACCGCCGCGCCCGGCTGGCGGCGTCCGAAAAGGCTGCGGCTGGGCTGGATGAGCTCGAGGCTGGCCTTTTCGCCGTAGCGCTTCTTCACCTCGCCGCGCATGTCGCCGAGCGTGTCCACGAGGCCGAGCTCCTGCCCGCGCCGCCCCGTCCAGAAGAGGCCGGAAAAAATATCGGGGTGATCGGCAAGAAGCGAACCGCGCCGTGCCTTGACCATCTGGATAAAGGTAGCATGGATGTCGAGCTGAAGGCTCTTCAAGAACTCGACGTCGCGCTCCTTTTCCGGCTGGAACGGATCGAGCACGACCTTGTTCTCGCCGGCGGTATAGACGCGCCGCTCGACGCCTATCTTCTTCAAGAGTTCCGGGAAGCCGAAGCCGCCGGAAACGACGCCGATAGAGCCGACGATCGAACTCGGATCGGCAATGATCTCGTCTCCCGCAAGCGCGATCATGTAGCCACCCGAAGCGGCCACATCCTCGATGAAGATCAACACGCGCTTCTTCTTCTCCTCGGCCAGGTCGCGAATGCGCTGGTAGATCAGGCGCGACTGGACCGGCGAGCCGCCAGGCGAATTGACCGAGATGGCAATGGCGGGCGCTTCCTTTGCAGAGAAAGCCTTCTCAAGCAACGGCGCCACGGTAGCAAGATTGAGAGCGGGACGGAACTGGCTGCCGCCGGTCATGATAGCACCGTGGAGCCGGATTGCCGGGATGGTCACGCCGTCCTTACGAAAACGTCTCGGCAATATTTTCTTCAAGAACCCGGCCATTTCAACTCCTGCCCTGTGAGAAACTGCTCCTGCATGTATGCACTCCCGCTGCAAACGCAATGCCATTCCTGCCGTTTGTCAGCGCCGCCCGTACGCCGCGCGACCGTTGTTCAGGTCGTCGACCTCCGGGGAGAAGCGGTGGGATCCCTCGCCGTGCATCACAAGCGGCGCACGCAGCACCAGCCGCTTGCGGCTCTGCTTTATCGCGGTCACCAGGATGCGCACCGCGTTTTCCCCCGCACGGGGCAGAAGCGGCGTGATCTCGATACCGCCGAAACGGCGGCCGCAGGCAGCGATGATCTCGGCGATCGATTCCGGTCTGGCGATCAGCGAAAGCTGGCCTCCGGGCTTCATGATAGCGCCTGCCGTCTTGATCCACGCCTCGAAGAGATCGTCGCTCATAGAGTGGGCTTCGGCCCTCAGGCCATCCGGCGTCCGGCGGTCGGCGGCATCGTTGAATGGCGGGTTCATGATCACGTGATCGAAGCAATCGTCAACAAGGCCCGCCGCGACGCGCGCCTTTCCGTGCAGTGCAACGTCCGCCTCGAGTACTGCGACACGCGCGGCGAAGCCGGCGTTCTCGGGTAAGGCCAGGCTACGGCGGGCGAAATCCGCCATGACCGGCGAACGCTCGACGAGCAGCACCTCGGCCGTGTCGATCCGTGAGGCGACGGCAATGCCGGCCGCCCCCGCGCCTGCGCCGAGGTCGGCGACGCGGCAGGGCCGCTCCGAGGAAACGAGCGAGGCGAGCAGCATCGCATCCATGCCGGAGCGATGGCCCTGACCGAGCGGCTGGATCAGGTGAAACCTGCCGCGGTGGAACGCGTCCACCGTTTCCGATGGCACTCTCATTACGCCGTCCATCCCGCGCTCGATCCGGGCGCGTATTGCGTCGGCCAACCGATCACTGCCGCAATTCCTTCTCGAGACCGGCGTCGATCAGGATGCGCCGGGCCCTGTCGGCATCCTCGTCGGCCACAAGAAAGCGACGCGGCAGCAGGCCGAGCGAGCCTTCGAGGATGCTCATGTCGCGATCGGCTACAAGGCAGGTAATGCCGGCATCCTTCATCAGACTTTCCGCAAAGGAGAGAAGGACGGCGTCGTTGGTGCGGATCAGTTCCTTCATGACGGCCTCAATTTACAAAGGGGAGGCAATTCGCCTCTTGCCGCCCGTGGCCCCACTTTCTATTGTCCAATCGACGACGAAACAGGAGTCCGGGGCGTTGGGCGTAGTGATACCGCTGGAAGACAATAAAAACAAACAGGCGTCCGTGCAGCCGCTTGTCGGGCTTACTTCGTCCGACATGGAGCGAGTCAACCAGCTCATTCTCTCCAAGGCGGGCTCCGACGTCCAGATGATCCCGGAGGTTGCCAATCACCTGATTTCCTCGGGCGGCAAGCGACTGCGGCCAATGCTGACGCTCGCCGCCGCCTCGATGTTCGGCTACGAGGGCGACGCCCATGTCAAGCTCGCAACCAGCGTCGAATTCATGCACACGGCTACGTTGCTCCATGACGACGTGGTCGACGAGAGCGATCTCAGACGCGGCAAATCCACGGCTCGAACGATTTGGGGCAATCAAGCAAGCGTTCTCGTCGGCGATTTCCTGCTTGGCCAGGCTTTTCGCATGATGGTCGATGTCGGCTCGCTCGATGCGCTCGACGTGCTGTCGACGGCGGCGTCGGTGATCGCGGAAGGCGAGGTCCTGCAGCTTTCGGTGGCCAAGAACATGGAAACCACCGAGGACGACTATCTGCAGGTCATCCGCGCCAAGACCGCTGCCCTCTTTGCGGCCGCCGCCGAGGTTGGCCCGATCGTCGCTGGCGCGAGCAGGGCCGACCGCAACGCGCTCAAGTCCTACGGCATGAATCTCGGCCTCGCCTTCCAGCTCGTCGACGACGTACTCGATTATGGCGGCTCGTCGAGCGATCTCGGCAAGAACGTTGGAGATGATTTCCGCGAGGGCAAGATCACGCTGCCGATCATTCTCTCCTATCGACGCGGCACGCCGGGGGACCGGAACTTCTGGCGCGCAGCGATCGAGGGCGGCGCGAGCGACGCGGCCAATCTCGAGAAGGCACTCGGGCTCATCCGCCGCTATGGCGGTCTGACCGACACCATCGCGCGGGCGCAGCACTACGGCACGATCGCGCGCGATGCGCTCGCACCTCTGCCGGCTTCCCCCTGGAAGGCGGCGCTGATCGAGGTGATCGATTTCTGCATCGACCGGGTGAGCTGAGATCGTTGCGCCGGGAGATTCCGGGGGGAATTTCTTGCCGCGCTGCGCCAAAAAAGCCATTCTATTCATCAATACTTGCGTCGGGCCCCCTCCGATCGACTGCGAAGCTGACAGCGGTAGCGCGACGCGCCGGACAATCGGCAACGAAAGGTTAGATATGCGGCAGAAAGAACTTTTACGCCTTCTCAGCGGCGCGGCGATGCTCGCCCTTCTGGCGTTGACCGGCAGCCACCATGCCTACGCTGAAGATGTTGCGGCTGTCGAGGATGCCCAGCCTTTCGACGTCAGCAGCGTCAACACCTTCGCCGGCGCCTTCCTGGCGGCGCGAACGGCCGATGTCGACCGGGATTACGAAACGGCGGCTGACCTCTACCGGATCGCACTGCAATTCGAACCGGAGAACAGAGAGGTGAAGCAGCGGCTGATGATTACGCTGCTGATCAGCGGCAAGTTCGACGGCGGCGCCAAGGTTGCGGAGGAACTGAAATCCGATCGGGCCGTCGAACGGATCACGACGATCGTCCGCGCCGTCGAGGCAATTCGCAAACGCGAGTACCGCAACGCCCAGAAGCTCCTGAACTACGAAGGGCCGAACGATCTCGACCGGCTGATGAGCACGTTGCTCTCGGCCTGGGCGAAATTCGGCCAAGGTCGGCCCAAGGAGGCGCTGGCGCAGATCAGGGCGCTCGAAGGGCCGGAATGGTTCCGGGTGTTCAAGAACTATCATGCCGGCGCCATCGCGCTTGCCGCCGGCGACAAGGCCACGGCCCGCTCTCGGCTGAACGACGCTATTCTCGACCGGGAGGGCGGCAGTGCCGCGCCTGACACCTTCATGCGTGCGGTCGAGGCGCTGGCGCGCTTCGAAGCTCGCGAGGGCAATAAGCAAAAGGCGCTGGATACGGTCGCCGTGGGCGAGAGCCTCGTCAACAACTATACCCCGCTCGAAGCGCTCAGGAAGAGCATCGAAGAGGGCAAACCCCAGGAGCAGCAGGTGCGCACCGCCGTACAGGGAGCAGCGGCCGTGCTTTTCTCGATTGGCGGTGCGCTCAACCGCGAGGGCGCGGAAGACATCGTATCGCTCTATCTGCAGACGGCGCGCCGGCTCGATCCGGAAAGTGCCGACATCCTCGTCATGCTGGGCGGCATCGCGGAAAACCTGAAGAAGCAGGAAGAAGCGATCGCACTTTATAAAAGCGTGCCGGAAAATTCTCCGATGCGTCGCATCTCCGAGCTTCAACTGGGCCTCGCGCTTGCCGGCATCGGTAAAGTCGAAGAAGCGAAGAAGCACTTGCGGGCGCTGATCGACCTCGATCCCAAGAACATCCGCAACTATCTCGCCTACGGCAGCGTGCTTTCTGACGCCAAGGCCTATAAGGAGATGGGGGAGCTCTACGACCGGGCCGTCGAGGCCATCGGTCCGGTACCGAAGCGCAACGACTGGACCGTGTTCTTCCAGCGCGGGATCGCCTATGAGCGGCAGAAGCTCTGGGACAAAGCCGAACCGAGTTTCCGCAAAGCACTGGAGCTCAATCCTGATCAGCCGCAGGTGTTGAACTATCTCGGCTACTCCTGGGTCGACATGAACATAAACCTCGAAGAGGGCCTGGAGATGATCCGCAAGGCCGTCGAGCTCAAGCCCGACGACGGCTACATCGTCGATTCACTCGGCTGGGCCTATTTCCGCATGAATCGGTTCGATGAGGCGGTGGTTGAGCTCGAACGTGCGGCGGAGTTGATGGCCGGCGATCCGACGATCAACGACCATCTTGGCGACGCCTATTGGCGGGTTGGGCGCAAGCTCGAAGCAGTGTTCCAGTGGACGCAGGCATTGGAACTTAAGCCCGAAGAGCCGGAAATCCCCAAGATCAAGGCGAAGATCGAAAACGGCCTGCCGCCGCTCAAGGAACAGGTCCCGGCGGCAGCGGACGCCAAGGAAACCCTGCCGAAGAAGGCCAATCCTGAAACTGCGGCGCCGGGCAAGAAGTCCTGATGGCCGCATGCAGGCAGATGACATCCCCGGCTTCGCGCTAACCTGTCCAGCGCCGGCCAAGATCAACCTGGCGCTCCATGTCGTCGGCCTGCGCGCCGATGGCCATCACCTTCTTGAAAGCCTCGTCACCTTTGCCGATCACGGCGACAGGATTGCACTGGCGCCGGCCGAGGTGGACCGGTTCACTGTGACGGGCCGTTTTGCGCAGGATTTGCCGGTCTCGGCGAAAGACAAGAGCGGTAATCTGGTGCTGCGCGCCCGCGATCTCTTGCGGCGCGAGGCGACCGCACGGGGCTATGAGGCAGGGCCGGTCCACCTGCATCTCGAAAAGAACCTGCCGATTGCCTCCGGCATCGGGGGCGGCTCGGCCGACGCTGCAGCCACGCTTCGAGGATTGCTTGCGCTCTGGGAAGCAAGGATAGCGCCCGCAAGACTGAAAGAGCTCGCACTTGAACTCGGCGCCGACGTGCCGATGTGCCTCGATCGGAGGCCGCTCCTCGCAAAGGGGGTCGGTGAAGAGATCAGCCCAATATTCAAGCTGCCGTCTTTTTCGATCGTCCTTGTCAACCCCCTCATCGCGGTCTCGACGCCGGCGGTCTTCCGCGCGCTGACCAACAAGACCAATCCTCCGCTTGCCCTGCCCACGGGCATCGAAACCGCAGAGGAGTGGTTGGCGGCGATGGCCGGCATGCGCAACGATCTGGAGCCGCCAGCACGCGTGCTCGAACCTGTCATTGAAAAGGTATCCGACGCCCTCAGGGCGGCTGGGGCCGGCCTTGTGCGCATGTCCGGCTCGGGTGCCACCTGCTTCGGCCTGTTCGACGACGACGAAAGCGCAGCTGCGGCCGCACAGCGCATTTCCGCCACGCATGCGGGGTGGTACGTTCTAGCCACCCGCACCACCGGAAAGAGAGGATAACGCGACATGCCCGGCATAGACGAGACGCGTCCGTTCATTCCCGTCGGCATTGCCGTGCTGACCGTCTCCGACACGCGCACGCGTGCGGACGACAAATCCGGGGATACGCTCGAGGCAAGGATACGCGAAGCCGGCCATCGGCTCGAGGCACGCGCGATCGTTCCCGATGACAAACAGAAGATCCACGAGCAAGTGAAGGCCTGGACACTGGCTCCCGACATCGACGTCGTCATCACTACCGGTGGCACGGGTTTTACCGGCCGCGACGTGACGCCCGAGGCGCTCGAGCCGCTGTTCGAAAAGCGCATGGAGGGCTTCTCCGAGGTGTTCCACCGCATTTCCTACGACAAGATCGGTACGTCGACGATCCAGTCGCGGGCAACTGGCGGCGTCGCCAATGCCACCTTCATCTTCGTCCTGCCCGGCTCACCCGGAGCCTGCAAGGATGCCTGGGACGGCATCCTGAAACAACAGCTCGACTACAGGCATATGCCCTGCAACTTCGTCGAGATCATGCCGCGGCTGGATGAGCACTTGAAGCGCGGCTGAACACCCCCTGTTCCTTTTGGAACAGTCCGCCACAGCCAAAGCGGCTACACTGTATCGGTCAGCTTTGCGCGAAGCGGTCACGGCAGCAGGCAGCGTTTGGGCCGCTTATTGGATGTTTCCTTCGATCGCAGCCGATCCAGGATGAGAAACATTGCAGCGCTACAGCGACCTTTGCGCATCTCAAAATCCGCGCGGCGCTGTAGAGGGTGAGGCATGACGCCTCTCTCCCCGGAAATATTGGGGAAGAGGGAATTTACGACATGCGGCCCATGGGAAAGGGCGGCCGGCATGGAAGGAGATTTTGCAAAAAAGGAAATTTGAGTGTTGTTGGGGGGTGCCGAAAGGCACACCCCCTATTAACCATGTTTTCGCACACGGCGCCGCGTCCTTGACGCGCAAACGGCGATTCAGGCGCGCTCTGCCGTCCGGTGACTGGTCGCCACCCAAGCCGGAATTAGCTCGGTCGCAAGCTTGCGCGCCGTTCGAGCCTTGACAATGTCGCTTAACCGCATGTCGGCACTTGCCAAGGCAATGGCATCGCGCTTGCGCATCAAGAACCCGGTCTCAAGCGGCGCTGCCCTCTGCGAAAGGCGCTTGAGGAGTGGCCGCTTATGTATTCTCGATGGCGAAAACCGCGCGGGCCCTTTGTTGAGGGCGATATATTCCAGGAGTTCGTCCACCCAGCGGCCGAGCGGACGGGCTCCGGGTTCGAGCAGCATCAGCCATTCGCCTCTCGCGGAACGTAGGATCTCGCCGAGGTTCCAGTTGGCGCAGAAGCGGCAACCGGCCGCGTCGGCCACCTCCATCGAGCCGTCCTTTGAACCTTGATCGAGGATGATCACGTCGCTGACGAGCCCCTCTATGGCGCCCGCGACAAGCGCGGAGAGCGTTTGCGCCAGTTCCGCCTCGTTGTCCCTTGTCTCCATTATGACCGTCAGCATGGCCGTTCCTACCGCATTGCAACAGCAAATGCCATAAGATTGCACGGGTAAGAGCCCTCGCCTCGCCCGAATTCCAAAGCGTCAGAAGATTTGTTCTTGCTTTGTTCGCATTCATGAGCTAGGAAAATAATCAAAGCGGAACAGAGTCGCCAATCAGTTCCGAGGAGATTTCCATGAACGAGCTGTCTCAAATCAGGCAGGGCGCCTTTGCGCCAGGCAATAGCGCAGAGATCGCCGATGCGATCGTCACCGGAACGGGCATCAGAATTGACGCCGATCGTCGGCGCGGGCGCGGTGCCGGCCTCAATATGGCGGGCCGTTTCGAGCCGCTCACACGGGAGGTCTTCGATGATGGCTGGCAGACCATGGAGGAGCTGCCGCCGTTCAAGACGGAGGTCCAGCTCGAGAAGCCCCGATCGGTGATCACGCGCAACGAATCGCCGGACATCCCCTTCGACCGCTCCATTAATCCTTATCGCGGCTGCGAGCACGGCTGCATCTATTGTTTCGCCAGACCCACCCACTCCTATATGGGGCTTTCGGCAGGGCTCGATTTCGAATCCAAGCTTTTCGCCAAGCCAGATGCTGCCCGTCTTCTGGAACGAGAACTGGCGCGGCCGGACTACAAGGTGCGGCCGATCGCGATCGGCACCAATACGGATCCCTATCAGCCGATCGAGAAGGAGTGGCGCATCATGCGCCAGATACTCGAAGTGCTGAAAGCCGCCAATCACCCGGTGATGATCGTGACCAAGTCGGCCATGGTGGCGCGCGACATCGATCTGTTGGCGCCAATGGCCGAAAAGGGTCTCGCGCGCGTTGGACTTTCGGTGACGACGCTCGACCGGAAGCTCGCGCGTGCCATGGAGCCGAGGGCCTCCACACCCTCGAAACGACTGGAGGCGATCCGAGCGGTTTCCGAGGCCGGCGTCCCGACCTCCGTCCTCGTCGCGCCGATCATTCCGGCCTTGAACGATCACGAGATCGAACGCGTGCTCGACGCAGCCAAGACGGCCGGCGCCTCGGAAGCAAGCTACGTTCTCTTGCGCCTGCCGCTCGAGGTCAGCCCGCTCTTTCGGGATTGGCTCTTGAGGAACTATCCGGACCGCTACAGGCATGTGATGTCGCTCATCCGCTCAATGCGTGGCGGCAAGGACTACGACGCCGAGTTCGGCAAGCGGATGAAGGGTGCCGGCCCTTACGCCTGGCAGATAGGCCGGCGCTTCGAACTCGCCGCAAAGCGACTCGGTCTCAACCTGACGCGCCGCCAGTTGCGCAACGACATATTCGTTCCTCCGCTCGGCATGGGCGTGCAGCTGTCGTTGCTTTAGAGCTGTCAGCTCGTCGACAGGAACTCGGTTCCAGCGCCCTCCCCACCTAACGATGGCGCTGGTTTTCCCCCGGTCACCGCCGCACTCGAACCGGGGGGCTTGAAGGGAATCGGGCGAATATGCGAGGGTCCCCCGCATGTCACGTCGCAACCCGCCCGATTCCCCGCTTTTTTCGCTCGATCCGATCGCCCCGGACTACGCTCTCGAAATAGCCGCCCGCCGGGATGGCTTCTGGCCGGTCGCTGGAGCGGATGAAGCCGGCCGCGGCCCCCTTGCCGGCCCGGTCGTCGCCGCGGCGGTCATCCTCGACCCCGACGCGGTGCCGGATGGTCTCAACGACAGCAAGCTGCTAAGCGCCGAACAACGTGAAGCGCTGTTCAGCGCCATCATGGCGACTGCGACGGTCTCGATCGCCTCCTCCTCAGCGCGGCACATCGACACGACGGACATCCTGAAGGCCAGCCTCGATGCCATGCGCCGCGCCATTCATGGGCTGGCAACGACAGCTGGTTTTGTCCTGATCGACGGTCGTGACATACCTCAAGGCCTTTCCTGCCACGCAAGAGCGGTCGTCAAAGGCGATTGCCGCTCGGTGTCGATTGCTGCCGCCTCCATTGTCGCGAAAGTCACACGCGACCGCATGATGGCGCGCGCCGACGCAAGTTTCCCCGCCTATGGCTTCGCGATGCATGCTGGTTATGCGACGGCGAAGCATCGCGACGCGATCGGCAACCACGGTCCGTGCCCGCTGCATCGCATGAGCTTCCGCCCATTTCGGGACGTCTGACAGCGGCAAGGTAGGTCTGGCAAGGACGGCGTGAGCTCCAATTGATCTGACCGGAGCAATCGTGTGTCGTGGCAAGACGCGCCGCGCCTCGCATCCCAACAAAAAAGCCCCGCCGAAGCGGAGCTCTCGAACTCGTTTGCAGGGATTGCAGACCTCAGTTCAGGCGCCCCTTAACCTCGCCAAGCGCCTTCCTGAAGAGCGCCTCCTGAGCGGTAGCGTCGGCCTTGGCCGCCAACACCTTTTCGGCCGCACTGATCGCCAGGTCGACTGCAGCCGCGCGAACGGCGTTGATCGCATCGCTTTCAGCCTGCTTGATCTTCTGCTCGGAAAGTGCCGCGCGGCGGGCGACATATTCCTCGGTCTTCTGCTTCGCTTCAGCAGTCAGCATTTCCGCTTCGCGCTGTGCGGCGGCGACGATGCCGGCAGCCTCGGCCTCCGCATCCTTGCGCTTGCGCTGATACTCGGCAACCAGGCTCTGCGCCTCTTCGCGCAGGCGCTTGGCTTCCGCAAGCTCGTTGCTGATCTTGCCGGCGCGAGCGTCGAGAGCGCTGCCGACCATGGCCGGCACCTTGAGGTAGACGATCAGGGCGAAGAAGAGAACCAGGCCGACGAGGGCATAGAAAGTCGCATCAAGAGCCATCGTTTTCTGCTCCTCAGTTGCCTGCCGATGCCTTGACCGCAGCAGCGATCTCGGCCTTGGTGGCGGTTCCGCCGATCAGTTGCTTTACGACTTCGGCCGCCGTCTCCTCGGCGATCGCGCCGACGTCGGAAAGCGCCTTCGCCTTGATGTCGGCAATGCGCGCCTCTGCCGCGGCTATCTTCGTTGCGAGATCCGCTTCGACGGCGGCACGGTCGGCATTGGCCTTGTTCTTGGCGGCCTCGCGGGCGGTGTCCGCAATCGAGTGACCCTTCGCTTTCGCGTCGGTCAATTCCTGCTCGTAAGCGGAAATGGCAGCATCGGCTTCGCCTTTCAGCCGCGACGCCTCGTCGAGATCCTGTGCAATGCGGTCATGCCGCGTCTCGAGGATTCCGCCAATGCGCGGAATGATGACTTTCGACATCAGGAGATAGAAGAGGCCAAACGTGATCGCAAGCCAGAGCAATTGCGATGCGAAATGGCTCGAATCGAAGGGCGGGAACACACCGGACCCATGCTCGGCTTCGTGGGCCACACCCGTTTCGGTGTGCACCTCACCGGCAGCAGCGGCATCGTGCGCTTCGGCGCCTTCGGTGGTGGTTGACTGGGCATAGGCCGCTGTCACAAACATGCTCACCTCCAGGTGCAAGAATGTGCGCGGCCGCGGCTCTCGGAGCCGCGGCCGCAAACGTCTGCCGAATATTAGACGGCGAAGAGGAGGAGGAGCGCTACGAGCAGCGAGAAGATGCCCAGAGCTTCCGTAACGGCGAAGCCGAATACAAGGCGGCCGAACTGGCCGTCAGCAGCCGACGGATTGCGCAGAGCGCCAGCCAGATAGTTGCCGAAGATGTTGCCGAGGCCGAGAGCCGTGCCGGCCATACCAAGGCATGCAAGACCTGCACCCAAGAACTTTGCTGCTTCCGCGTCCATGATTGACTCCTTCGAATGGTGTTGCGGCTTAGGATTTGCGCTCCGGCGGCTCGAGCCGACCAAAAGCGAGCGACTGTTATTCCTTAGTGGCTTCCAGGGTGAACGGCGTCATTGAGGTACATGCATGTCAGCACCGCAAAGACATAGGCCTGGAGGAAGGCGACCAGGAATTCAAGACCGGTGAGAGCGACGGTCATGATGAGCGGCAGGATCGCGCCACCAATGCCGAGCGCGCCAAAAGCGCTGAGCGAGGCGACGAAGCCTGCGAAAACCTTCAGCGTGATATGGCCGGCCAGCATGTTGGCGAAGAGACGGACCGAAAGGCTGATGGGGCGAGAAAGGAACGAAATGACTTCGATCGCCACCACCAGCGGCAGAAGCGCGCCCGGCACGCCGTGCGGCACGAAAAGCTTAAGGAAGCCCAGGCCGTGCTTATAAAAGCCGTAAAGGATGACCGTACCGACAACGAAGACAGCGAGCGCGAAGGTCACGATGATCTGGCTGGTGACCGTGAAGAAGTAGGGAAACATGCCGAGCAGGTTCGCCGTCAGGATGAACATGAACAGCGAGAAAACCATCGGGAAGAATTTCATTCCCTGGCTGCCGGCACCCTCGCGAAGCATCGAGGCGATGAACTCGTAGGACATCTCCGACACCGACTGCGCACGCGTCGGGATGAGGCCGCGCTGAGAGGTGGTCAGATAGAGAAAGCCTGCAGCGGCACCAACGGTCGCCACCATGAACAGCGATGCATTGGTGAAGGAAAAGTCAATTCCGCCAATTTCGATCGGGACAATCTTGTTGACCAGGAACTGATGGGTCGGATCGTTTGACACCGCGCTTCTCTTTCGTTCTGCCCGCCCGCAAGCGGAAACCGTGTTCCGGACGACGCCTCAGGCCTCGTCCCCGTCCTTCTTTTCATTTCCAGGGCCGCCTCCGCGCTGGTCGGGTGTCGCCACCAGATCGGCAGAACGCAGCACGTTCAATACACCGGCACAGAAACCTAGCAGCAGAAGGACGATCATGCCCCACGGCCCTGTACCCGCAAAATGGTCCAAAAGATAGCCCAGAAACGCCCCGACCACGACGCCGGCAATGAACTCGCTCGAAAGCTTCATCGCCTCGGCGTAGCCTTTGCGGCTTCCTGCTCCGCGCACCTCCTCCTTGTCGGAAACATCCGCCCGTTTGGACGCAATGTCTTCGCCAAGGCGCTTCAGCCGCGCCTCCAGACTCTCTTCCGGCTTCTCCGTCACATGGCTCCCCTTTGCAGCCCACGCGGTTTAAACGCGATCACGGTCATACAAACGGCGGCATTCAAGCCACGTTCGGCCCTTTTGAAGTCGCGCGCAACATAGTTTTAGGCATCGGCATAGTCAAGGCGTGCAGCGGCATTGAGCGTGCACAATATTAAGCAGCTTTTTCAATGGTTTACTCGATAATCTGCGGCACCTGCGACAAAGCTGCAACGGGAATCGCCCGACCTTGGGGGCTCGCACCGCCCGCGGGTGCCAATCTGCAAGCTGGAATCGATGGCGCAGGTCAACTCCAGCCGCCGCCATAGGTCCGGTAGAAGATGTGCAGCCCGATCCGGCCCACTCGCTTCATCGTCTTTGCCCAGGCCGGATTCACATAGGTCGCGTGATAGTGCGTCGCCGAGCCCACTTCGGGCAGCCAGATCTTGCCGGCGGTCACTGCCATCGCCACTTCCTTGGCGGTTCTCCAATGCGCACGCGAATAGATCAGATCGCGGATCATGTCGCAGGCGAAGGAGAACTGGCAGCGATTGCGCCACTGCTTGTTTTGGTAGACGACGCCGCAAATCGTCTTCGGATAGGTCGGGTTGCGGACACGATTGAGAATCACCTGCGCGACTGCTGCCTGCCCCTTCAGAGGCTCGCTACGGGCTTCGAAGTAGATGCCCTCCGCAAGGCAGGTCTGCTCCTCCTTGCTGAAGACCGTTGGCGGCAAGGCTGTCGCCGCCCAGGTGTGGTCGTCAGGCGCAATGTCGGGAATGAAACGTCCGCCGTGCTGGTCTTCTCGCAGAATCGAGTCGAAAGGCGATTCACGCGCATAGTCCGGTTTGGGCCGGACATAGGCAGTCGCGAGAATGTCGGGCTTTTCATTGGTCACGAGCTTGGCGAGCATCGGCGAGACGCCGGGGTCCGGCTTTGGCGGCCGTGTGCGGTAGAACGCCGTGGCGATCTCGATTTCCTTGCCTTTGATCTTCGGCTTGGCGAACACCATCTTTTCGGCGCCGCCGACATCAGGCTCCATCAGCGAGCTTGTGCGCTGAAGGATAGAGCCGGCGCTGAAATCCTTGGGTGGCGTCACCGGACTGACAGCGACGATGCGGCCCTTCTTCAATTTGCGGGTGACGCGATCCTCGTCGGGCGTTCCGTTTTGATGCTTGGTTTCGGCCGTCAGTGCCACACGACTGCCATCGGCCAAGGTCATGCCGGCGCCGCCGTCAAGTGCACCGGTCGTGATCGGATCGGTGAAAACCATCTCGATATCATGCACCGAACCTGCCGGCGAAGGCGTTAAATAAGTACGCCAGCGCTCTCCGCCCCGATTGATGCCGGACAGAAAGGTGGCAATGTCGGCATAGGCGGCGGCCGAGGGGAAGGCTAGGAAAATGGCGAGCCCGATGATCGCGGGGGCACGCCAGGCCAAGAGCGACATACGAAACTTGCGACGCGGCTTCTTACTCTCACGCACGACACGGCTCCACGCAACTCTTAATCGCACACGCGTTCTCGCAAGCCGGCCCAATGGGCCGACGCCGGGTTTTCCACGCAAGACGCTAGGGTTACGAAGCGGTCAGGCGGTTCACCGTGCCCGCTTCCTTCGAGCCTGAAAAATGAAGCATTAACCTTGATGTTTGGTTAATGCGGAACGGCGGGTATTGCGCATGCGATCAGATGATCACATGCGAGCCAAGTTCGACGACGCGGTTCGTCGGCAGGCGGAAATAGTCCGAGGGATCGATTGCCGCATTGGCAAGGGCGATGAACAGGCGGTCCTGCCAATGCGGCATGCCGGACTGTGCATCGGGCACGAGCTTGCGGCGCCCGAGATAGAAGGACGTGGACATGATGTCGAACTTCAGACCGGACTTGCGGAAAAAGCCAAGCGCCTGGGACACGTTCTGAGTCTCCATGAAGCCGAACTTCATTTCGAGCAGGGCAAAACGCTCGGACAGTTGCCGCACGCTGACGCGCTCTTCCTTCGGCACCTTCGGCGCGTTGGCGGTGCGGATCGTCAGGATGAAGTTCTGCTGATGCAGCACGTGATTGTGTTTGATGTTGTGCAGAAGCGCGGCGGGCGTCGAATCCGGGTCACTCGTCAGGAAGATCGCGGTGCCAGGCACGCAGACCGGTGCGTGCTCGCTCTCGCGCTCGATCGATTTGATGAAACTCGCCAAGGGAATGTCGATATGGCGCGTCTTGGCGTGGAGGATTTCCGTACCGCGCTTCCAGGTCCACATGATCACGATGAAAGCCGCAGCGATCAGGATCGGAACGTAGCCGCCGTCGTGGATCTTGAGCAGATTGGCGCCGAGAAAGGTGAACTCGAGTGCGAAGAGCGGCAAGAGGACCGCCGCCGCCCCCAAGGCAGACCAATTCCAACGGACACGCAGGAACTCGAAGGCCAGGAACGACGTCACCACCATGGCGCCGGTCACGGATATGCCATAGGCGGTCGCAAGAGCCTCGGACGAGCCGAAGACGAAAACGAGGGCCATCACGCCGAACATCAGAAGCGCGTTGACGTTCGGCAGGTAGATCTGCCCCGTATGCGTCTCGGACGTGTGGAAGATCGCCATGCGCGGCAGGAAGCCGAGGTGGATAGCCTGGCGCGTCAATGAAAAGGCGCCGGTGATCACCGCCTGGCTGGCGATGATGGTTGCCGCCGTCGCGAGAATGACGACGGGAAGCAGCGCCCATTTGGGGAACATCAGGAAGAACGGGTCGGACATTGCCTCAGGATTGTCGAGGATGAAGGCCCCTTGGCCGAGATAGTTCAAGGTGAGTGCCGGAAAGACGATGCTGAACCAGGCCCATTGGATCGGGCGGCGGCCGAAATGGCCAAGGTCGGCGTAAAGCGCCTCTGCGCCGGTAACAGTCAGGAAGACTGCGCCCAGCACGACGATGCCGACAAACCCTTCATTGATCATGAAGGTAGCGGCGTGGAGCGGATTGAAGGCAGCGAGAATCGACAGGTCGTCGGCAATATGCGCGAGACCGATCGCGCCCATGACCAGGAACCAGACGAGCGTAACCGGCCCAAAGAAGTTCGAGACAGCTCCGGTCCCCATCGACTGTACCGCAAAGAGCGCCAGCAGGATCACGACGGCAATCGGCACCACATAATCGGTTAGCGCCGGCGTCACGAGCTTCAGGCCCTCGACGGCAGAGAGAACCGAAAGCGCCGGCGTGATCATCGCGTCGCCGATGAAGAGTGCGGCGCCCGCTATCCCCATGAAGAACAAGAGCGCCGTGTGGCCGCTGGCGGACTTCATCAGCAGTGCCAGCAGCGAGAGAGTGCCGCCTTCCCCCTCATTGTCCGCCCGGAGCAGGAAGAGCACGTATTTGATCGTCACGATGATCGTCAGCGACCAGATCATCAACGAGATCAGCCCGATGATCTCCGCGTCGGTAACGCCGTCATGCGCAACCGGACGCAGCGCCTCACGAAAGGCATAAAGCGGGCTCGTGCCGATGTCGCCGTAGACAACGCCGACGGATCCGAGCGCCAGCGCAAGCAGGCGGCGCGCGTTCTCGGGCCGGTTTACCGCAGGGACGGTCAGTTCAGACATGGGTGTCCAACAGGCTCTTAAAGCCAGCCTTTCCAACAAAAAGGGAGGAGAGAATTTGCCGCATGCGCCTGCGGATTGCTGACGTGCCACGCGCTTTCCGGCACGTTACCGGCCGTGGCGGCGTTTGGAAATGCCGGCGGCTGTGGCCTTAAGAGAGCGACAGCCTCGCCGTCGGGGCAATATCCTGTGACCATTTAGCCGCCTTTGACATGCGACCGACGAGATAGGCACTCGGGTCGCGCTCGCGCGAGCGGCAAGCCATATGGCGCAGCCTTCGCGGAAAATCAATGCGCTTTCGCTGCGCTGCAGCATTCCCTCGCGCGGGAGTGCCCGGGCCAGACGGCTCGCCGGACCTTTGTAGCTGGTCACAAATCAAGGACTTACACCAGGGACGGCGGACCGAAAGGTCTACTCGAAAATTATGTTGGGCATGGCTCGGCTCTTGCCCTGATGGGCCGCCGAGAGCTGTTCCCAAACCCGCGCGGCAACATCGCGGTAGATTTGCGCCACCTCGCCTTGCGGCTCGGAGACCACCAGGGGAGTTCCGGCGTCCGAGGTTTCGCGGATGCCGATGGTCAGCGGCACTTCTCCAAGGAAGGGCACGCCGATGCGTTCGGCCTCCTTGCGCGCCCCGCCGTGACCGAAAATGTCATAACGCTTGCCCGTGTCGGGAGCGATGAAATAGCTCATGTTCTCGACAATGCCGAGCACAGGAACCTCGACTTTGCGGAACATCGCCAGGCCCTTGCGGGCGTCCACGAGCGCCAGATCCTGAGGAGTGGACACGATAACGGCTCCGGCGAGCGGCACCTGTTGGGCCATTGTCAGTTGCGCGTCGCCAGTGCCAGGGGGCATGTCGACGACAAGGACGTCGAGTTCGCCCCAGGCGACTTCACGAAGCATCTGCAGGAGCGCCGACTGGATCATCGGGCCGCGCCAGATCATCGCGACCTCCTCGTCGACGAGGAAGCCCATCGACATCACCTTCAACCCATAATTTTCCATCGGCCGGATGAGCCGCCCTTCGATCTGCTGAGGTCTGCCCGAAATCTTCAACAGCCGCGGCATGGAGGGGCCGTAAATGTCGGCATCGAGCAAACCTACTTTCAGGCCGTTTGCCTGAAGCGCCAGCGCGAGGTTCACGGATGTCGTCGACTTGCCGACACCGCCCTTGCCGGACGCGACCGCAATGATCGCGTCCACTCCCGGAATGCCCGCCTTTCCCGGCGCGCCGCCCGCCGGCCGGTGGCCTTGCGGCTGCCCGGAGGGGGGCGCGGGGCGCGGCTGCTCGACGGGCTTTGCCTGTGGGGCTGCCTTGCGGTCGGCCGTCAGCGCGACCATGGCGGCCTTCACGCCTGGAATGTCGCGTACCACCCGCTCCGCGGCGGCCCGCATCGGCTCTAATTCCTTCGCCCGCTCGGCCGGCACCGTGATCGAGAAATACGCCTTGCCATCCGAGATGAAGACGTCCGAGACCAAACCCAGGTCGACGATGTTGCCTTCCATGTCCGGCCCGCGAACGCTCCGCAGCTTCTCAAGAACCATTTCCCTGGTTACGTCCGGCATGCCGCCCTCTCTCGTCGCTTGCTGTGAACAGCGCCTGGCCCTCGGCGCGCCGCGGCAGCTGTAACTGTGACTCCTGCATCCTCAAATCCAACAGCGATCTAAGGATCCAAGCAACAGATAATAGAGGCGGAGCGGCTCGCCAATGCGATAGATGAGAAACAGACGAGAAATTGAGGGCCGCCAGCCAATTACCCCGATCCGTACACCCCGGATCACAGGTAATCGGCGGCGGCCCTGCTTGTTCGCAACCTTCGTGGGCGCTGTCTTTTTTGGTCCCCTCTGGACACGAGAGCGATTATGCAGGATGCGTGCCAATATCGGCTCGGCACAAAAACCCAGTCTTTCGTGGTTTTGGACTCATACCCGCAGCTGCACGGGAATTGGTGTTGCTCAAAAATAGGGCGTGACCACCGGTTGAGCAGTCGCTTTGTTGAGCAGAAGGGCCGGTAGGCCCTTGGTCGCCCAGTGCTAGCTGATATAGCCCTTCTTCATCGCCTTCACGACCGCCTGCGTCCGGTTGACGGCGTCGAGTTTCTTGGTGACGTGGTTGAGGTAGTGATTGACGGTGTGCTCCGAGAGACCCAGGATTCCGGCGATTTCTGCGCTTGTCTTGCCAGCCGCAGTCCAGCTCAGGCACTGGATTTCACGTTCCGAGAGCGTTGTGCCGGAGTTCTTCCAGACCGAGCCGATCTCGGCCAGGCGATTGTAGACGTGAATGGCAATCATCTGCAGCTCCATGGCCGCCGTCATCGGCAAATCCGCCTCGGGCCCCATGAGAATGACCGCGCCGCGACCACCCTCGGCATCGTGAACGGGAAAATAGTTTGCCTGGAAGATGCCGTTCTCACGCAACATGGCAATGTACTCCGCCGCCGAAGCCGGTTTTCCGCTCTCCTGCTCCCAGTCGTCGAGCGTGACCTGGAACGGCATCGTCGTCTCCCGCAAGCGCCGCACGCCCGTGCTGAAGCGCAACATCGAGAGGCTGTCGTACTTATTGAGAAGCTCGGCCGGCATATTCGAGATCACGGTGGCGGCGGAGAGCCGGTCCATATCGATGGCCGGTATCGAGCAAATGAGAAATGTCTTGAAGCTGAAAATCTGCGTGATTCGCCGCATGTAGCGGATGATATCGAACTGAGTCTCGAGCGCCGCGATTTCGGACGCGAAATCACCGCCTCGGGGCAGATCGACGTCAGTGATCCCGGCCGTCATCGTATCTTGCATTCGCCCGTTCCATGACATTTATCAATTCTCAAATAGCCCGAGCCGCCGGCCAATGCCAACAGTGGTATCGGCAATCATCCCCTTCATTCGCAAAAGACTGTGTATTTCCCCATGGCGCCGAACACATCCCCCTTTTCTAGGGGGCCGCGTTGAAAAACGCGGTCGCAATCCACTCGATTCATCTTCGCCCAGCCCATGGAATCGCAGGGAGGCCAACACGGCCGACCTTGGTCGAAGAATAATCCATTGGCCTTGCCGCATCCCGCGCTAGTTGATCAGCCCGGCACGAATCGCCTTGGCAACGGTCTGGACGCGATTGACGGAATCCAACTTGCGGGTCGCGCGGTTCAGATAATGGTTCACCGTATACTCGGAAAGCGCCATGATCCTGGCCATCTCCACAGTCGTCTTGCCGGCGGCCGCCCAGCGTAGGCACTCGATCTCGCGCCGAGAGAGGCTGCCCGGCCCTCGCCGATCGCGCCTCTTGGCGAAGGCCCAGCGGCTGTAAAGGAGACCTGCCCAAAGATTGAGGGCCTGCAGTTCGTCATTCGAAACGACGGGCCTGTCGCCGCCGAAGGCGATCGCCCCGCGGTTCCCCACGGCATCGTGCACCGGCAGGTAGACGCCACGTGGAATGTTTGCCGCCTCGAAGACGCTGACGCAGGCATCGCCCTTGCCGTCCAGGCGGCGGCGCGCCAGTTGGTGCGCATCGTAGGTGAAGGGGATCGTGCTGCGTCGCAACCGCTCAATGACCGGACTGCCTTGTATCAAAGAGGCGCCATCATAACGACTGTAAAATTCCGCCGGCCAGGTCGTCAGTTGCGTCTGCCCGGCAAGGTTGCGGCATCCGGAATCCGGCACGGACAGCACCATGAAGCCGCGGAAGCCATAGGCGTTCGATACTTGCTCAAGGACATGCTTGACCTGGTCCTCGCTGTCGAGCGTCCCAGGCACCGAACGGCCGTTGGGGAGGATCAGCGAAGAAATGTCCGAGTTGAAATCCATCATCTTGCACCCGCCTCTGCTCCCTGCCTCCTTTGCGGGAGCGCAGACCGCCTTCGCCGTCAGAAGCTGTCATTGCTTCCGCCTTCCGCCGGCCCCGAATCGGTCCGCCGTCAGAAAATCATGCATCCGTTTCACCTGCCGCAGCGATCCGCTCAAAGGCCGCTGCAGGACCCAATTCCGCTCGATCGTGCAACCAGTCGGTGTCGAGTCTGTCGACCGGAAACTATCGATCTGCAGCCGTTTCGTCCAGTCGGAACTTCTAATTTACCGTAGGCTGTCCAGGAAGGACCTGGCGTCAGCGAAGCGCTAGGCTCCTCCCCGTCCGGGCCCGAGCCGGATCCTGAGTTCCTCCTCGATGTCGTTAGCCGCCTTGCGCACATCTGCCGACCAGCCCGCCAGTTGCGTCGTGCTGACGCGATAGGAAGGGCCGGTTACGGAGATGCCCCCGACAAGTTCGTGTTCGGGAACGGCGATCGGTGCAGCAACGCAGCAGATCTCGGCTTCATGCTCCTCGCGGTCGAAAGCATGGCCTTGACGCCGAATTTCTTCGATTTCTGCAAGCAACGCCGCGGCTGATCGGTGGGTGCGCTCGGTAAACGGGTGGAACTGTATTCTGGCGGCGATCCGCTCCACCTCGGGCTCTGGAAGCGAAGAAAGCGCCGCCTTGCCGATCCCCGTGCAATAGGCCGGTGATGCCTTGCCGATTTGCGAACTCATACGCACCGTCTGCCGACTTTCGACTTTATCGACATAGATGATCTCCGTATCTCGCAGGACCCCGAGATGGACCGTCTCGCCGGTCATTTCGTGAAGGCGCAGGAGGTATGGCGCGGCAATGTCGCGGAACCGGTTGCCGGACCACGAGCGATAGGCAAGCTTCAGCAGGCGCAGCCCCGGCTCGTAGGAAAGATCCCCCCGCTGCACCAACAGCCCCTCCTCAACGAGATGGCCGAGCAGCCGGTGCAGCGTGCCGCGCGGCTGCCGGACCGAGCGGAGAATATCGGTGAAGCGCTGGGGCCGATCGGCCGTCGCCACGGCCTCCAGCACGGCCATGGCCTTCCCGAGCGTACCGGTCCCCGCCCCTTCCCTCTCGAGATAGCCGTTTTCCTCGGGGGTCATTTCCATTGGGGTCATTCCACCTGCTCTCCGGCGTCGCGCCACCTTGACAGATTAAAGCTACCAACGCGATAATTCCAGAAAATAAAAAGCTGTTCCACATGCTGGAACTAGGTTGCATCCGCGGCCTTCGGGAGAAGCCCACTCATGAGCTTACCTACTAGCCAGTTCCCCGACCTCGGCAATCGCGGCGTGCTGGTCACCGGCGGTGCATCCGGCATCGGGGCCGCGCTCGTCGAAGGCTTCCTGCGGCAAGGAGCGCGTGTCGCTTTCATCGATATCGCCGAAGAGGCGAGCCGCTCGCTTTCCGAAAGACTTGCCTCCGAAACAGGTCGGAAACCCGAGTATTTTGCCGCCGATCTCCGAGACGTCGCAGCCGGTAAGGCAGCCGCGGAGGCGGCCATCGCCTCGCTCGGTTCAATCCACGTCCTCGTCAACAATGCCGCGCGCGACGATCGCCAAGAACTCGAGGACGTGACCGAGGCAAGCTGGGACGAAAGCCTTTCCGTCAATCTCAGACATTTCTTTTTCATGAGCCAGACGGTGGCGCCGCACATGCGCCGGGAGGGCGGCGGATCGATCATCAACTTCTCATCCATCGCCTTTATGCTGAACATGTCCGAGATACCGGCCTATGCCACGGCGAAGGCGGGAATTATCGGCCTTACGAAATCGCTTGCGGGAAAACTCGGTCCAGACAATATCCGCGTCAACGCCGTTCTGCCGGGCATGATCGTGACTGAGCGGCAGAGGCGGCTATGGCTTAGCGACGAAGCGATCGCTGAGATGCAGGAGCGGCAGTGTCTGAAGCGCATGTTGACCGCCGAAGACCTCGTGGGGCCGTGCCTCTTTCTGGCCTCTGATAGCTCGGCGGCAATGACGGCCCAGACCATGATTATCGACGGAGGCGTATTTTGACGAGACGAGGCTATTACGCCGCGGTGGACTGGGGAACCTCGAGTTTCCGGTTATGGATCATCGGCGAGGACGGAAGTGTGCTTGCCGAGCGCCGCAGCGGGGAAGGCATGACCACAGCCGCGAAAACCGGCTTCCACGCAGTCCTCGACAGCCATCTCAGCGCCGTTGACGCCCCCCCTCACTTGCCGGTCGTCATCTGCGGCATGGCTGGCGCCCGACAGGGCTGGAAGGAAGCCGGCTACGTCGACGCGCCGGCCGCGCTTGCGGCGATCGCCGGTAAAGCAATTGCGGTCCCGGACGTCGACCGCGACATACGCATTCTCCCAGGCCTGGCCCAGCGTGACGGGCGTTGCCCCGACGTCATGCGTGGAGAGGAAACGCAACTTCTCGGCGCCACAGGAATGCTCGGTCGAGGACGCTATCTCGTCTGCATGCCCGGGACCCACAGCAAGTGGGTCCGGCTTTGCGATGAAACGGTTGAAGGCTTTTCCACTTTCATGACCGGCGAATTGTTCGAGGTCATTTCGCGCCACACGATCTTGAGCCATGCGGTGGCCGATGCCGAAGCCATCGAAGCCGATGATTCCGCTTTCCTCTATGCCGTGGCACGGGCGAAGGATTCCCCTGCTCTAGCGACGAACATGATCTTCGCCGTCCGGGCGGGGCAGCTGCTCCACGGCGTGAGTGCCGCCGAAGCCAAGGCGCGTCTGTCAGGTACACTGATCGGCCTCGAAATCGCGGGAGCGCTCGCCTCGGTGGAATCCGTCGACGGCATCTGCCTTGTGGGCTCCGGGCGGCTGGGCGCGCTCTATCGCGCAGCCTTGGAAAGCCAGGGTTTCGCTCTGCAGCTCGTCGACGCCGACGAGGCGGTTCGAGCCGGACTCTCGGCCGCGGCCCAGACAATTTGGCCCGTGTGATGATCGGGCCGCTTCGATGGAAAGAACAAGAATGAACCGCATTCCCTTGCCCCCAATGAAACATCCGCTGATCGCTATTCTTCGAGGCTTGAAGCCGGAGGAAACGGAGGGCGTGGTCGGCGCCCTCATCGAAACGGGTTTCACGGCAATTGAGATTCCGCTCAACTCGCCAGATCCGTTCCGATCGATCGAAACCGCAGTGAAGATGGCGCCGGCTGGCTGCCTCATCGGCGCGGGCACTGTCTTGACGACGGCACAAGTTGACGAGCTTGCCAACGTCGGCGGACGGCTGATGGTCAGTCCCAATGTCGAACCGGCGGTCATCCGGCTGGCGACGGCCAAGGGTATGGTGACGATGCCGGGTGTCTTCACCCCGACGGAAGCACTGGCGGCGGCGGATGCGGGCGCGAGCGGGCTCAAATTTTTCCCGGCCAGCGTGCTCGGTCCGTCTGGGATTCAGGCGATCCGCGCCGTGCTTCCGAAGGATATCGAGATCGCCGCCGTCGGCGGCGTTTCGGAAGCGAATTTCGCCGCCTATGCGCAGATCGGCGTCCGCAGCTTCGGCCTCGGCTCAAGCCTCTATAAACCGGGTATGAGCGCTGCTGAGGTCAGGCAGCGGGCAATCGCCACGCTTGCAGCCTACGACGCTGTCTATGGAGCCGCCTGATGTCCGAGCTCATTCCCTTTTCCGGCCGCGTACTCTGCGATTTCGCGTCCGAACTCGGTGAGGGCCCGACTTACGATCCACTCACCGGCACAGCCTGGTGGTTCAACATCAAGGGGCAGGAACTGCACGAGCTGCACCTTGAAAGCGGGCGAAAGACCATCCATCCCCTGCCCTTCCTCGGAAGCGTGCTGGCAAACATCGATCCGGGCCGGCAGCTGATCGCATCAGACCAGGGGCTCTTCATCCGCGACACTGCGGGTTACCAGCTCAGCCCGTTCGCGGCCATCGAGGACAAACCGGGCAATCGATCGAACGACGGCCGCGTCCACCCTTGCGGCGCGCTCTGGATCGGCACCATGGGGCGGAAGGCCGAGAAACATGCCGGCGCGATCTACCACGTCGCCGGCAACCGCATCACGAAACTCTTCGGCAACATCACGATCCCCAATGCGATCTGCTTCTCGCCGGATGGCGCCACCGCCTATTTCACAGATACCGACGTCAACCACCTGATGCGCGTCGACATCGATCCAGCGAGCGCGCTCCCGACGGGCGAGCCCGTCATTCTCTCAGACGAGAGCACCGCACCGGGCGGTGTCGACGGTGCGGTGTGCGATGCGGACGGGCTGATCTGGAACGCCCGCTGGGGCGCCGGCGCGGTCGAGGTTTACAAGCCCGACGGCCAGAAAATCGCTCGGTACGCTGTACCGGCGACGCAGCCGAGTTGCCCCGCTTTCGTCGGTCCGAAGGCCAGTCGAATGCTCGTGACCTCTGCCTGGCAGGACCTTGATGACGCCGCGCGAGCGGCCGATCCAAACGCAGGCAAGACCTTCGACCTCGGAATCGAGGTCAAGGGCCGCCACGAGCCGGGGTTCCTGCTCTAGCACAGAACGATACGGGGCGGGCGGAATGCGGGCGGAACGCCTTCTCCTCATCCCGCTCCAGGCGTTGATCCTCGCAATCCTCCATCCGCATTCAACAAATGCTGGCGCGACGCCGAGAAAAAATCATACAATTAGGTAAGGCGAGGAATCGCTCATGGAAAAGGGAGTGCGCGGATGAGCGAGAAGAAGAAAGAATTGAGAAGCCGCCACTGGTACGGCGGGACACACAAGGATGGTTTCATTCACCGGTCCTGGATGAAGAACCAGGGCTTTCCGGACCATGTGTTCGACGGACGGCCGATCATCGGCATCTGCAACACCTGGTCCGAGCTTACCCCCTGCAACAGCCATCTGCGCATTCTCGCAGAGGGCGTGAAGCGCGGTGTCTGGGAGGCCGGCGGCTTTCCCGTCGAATTCCCGGTCTCGTCACTCGGCGAAACACAGATGCGCCCGACCGCCATGCTCTTCCGCAATCTTCTAGCGATGGATGTGGAAGAGGCGATCCGCGCCCATGGCATCGATGGCGTCGTGCTGCTCGGCGGCTGCGACAAGACCACGCCCGGGCAACTCATGGGTGCGGCCTCCGTCGACCTGCCGACGATCGTCGTCTCGTCCGGTCCGATGCTCAACGGCAAATGGAAGGGCAAGGATATCGGCTCGGGCACCGACGTCTGGAAATTCTCGGAAGCCGTTCGCGCCGGTGAAATGAGCATGCAGGAATTCATGGCGGCCGAGAGCGGCATGTCGCGCTCGCCCGGCGTCTGCATGACCATGGGCACGGCGACGACCATGGCTTCGATCGTCGAGGCCATGGGCCTGTCGCTTCCGACCAACGCGGCGCTGCCGGCGGTCGATGCCCGCCGCATGGCGCTTGCGCATATGACCGGCAAGCGGATCGTCGAGATGGTGCACGAGGATCTGAGATTGTCCAAGATCCTGACGAAGAAGAACTTCGAGAACGGCATCGTCGCCAATGCCGCGGTCGGTGGCTCCACCAATGCCGTGGTGCATCTGCTGGCGATTGCCGGACGCGCCGGTGTCGATCTCTGTCTCGACGATTTCGACCGCGTCGGCGGCCAGGTACCTTGCATCGTCAACTGCATGCCTTCGGGCAAGTATCTGATCGAGGATCTCGCCTATGCGGGCGGACTGCCGGCGGTGATGAATCGCATCCGGCACCTCATGCATGCGGATGCGCCGACAGTGTTCGGCGTGCCGATCAGCAAATACTGGGAGGGCGCGGAGGTCTATAACGACGACGTCATCCGACCGCTTGACAATCCGCTCCGCGCCGCTGCCGGCATTCGCGTGCTGAAGGGCAATCTCGCGCCGAATGGTGCGGTGATCAAGCCCTCTGCAGCGAGCGAACACCTGCTCTCGCACGAAGGCCCCGCCTATGTCTTCGAGACTATCGAGGAACTCAAGGCGAATATCGACGATCCGGACCTTCCGGTGAGCGAAGATACGATCCTCGTGCTCAAGGGCTGCGGACCGAAGGGCTATCCAGGCATGGCGGAAGTCGGCAACATGCCGATCCCCCGCCGCCTGGTCGAGAAAGGGGTTCGCGACATGGTGCGCATCTCCGACGCGCGCATGTCCGGAACGGCCTTCGGCACCGTGGTCCTGCATGTCAGCCCGGAAGCCAATGCCGGCGGCCCGCTCGCGATCGTCAGAACCGGCGACCGCATCCGGCTCGACGCGCTGAAAGGGGAATTGGAACTGCTGATCAGCGAAGAGGAATTCGCCAGCCGCATGGCGGCCTGGCAGCCGCCGGAGCAGAAATGGCAGCGCGGCTACTACAAGCTCTATTACGACACGGTTCTGCAGGCCGATAAGGGCGCCGATCTCGATTTCCTCGTCGGCAAGAGCGGCAGCGAGGTGCAGCGCGAAAGCCATTAGATATCACATCGGATGGGAGCGAGAATCCCGATGTGACCGATCCTGAGAGCTAACGCATCGGCCCGAAAATCGGAACCCGGTTTTCGAAAGGCTCGATGCGCAGAAACAAAGGGGTTACAGCGACCTCGCGCGTCTGACAAGACGCGCGGCGCTGTAGGGGCATGCGGGCGGGAGGGCCCGCTTTTTCTCATGTCGTTTCTGCATGTGTTTTGGGGCTCTTATTGCGCGTGCAGCAGCTGCCGCCTCGAACGCCTCGTGCCGGCTCGAGACGGGTGTCCTTCGCCAATTGCTTCCGTCCCGTCCACCCTCTCCTTGTGGTTGAAGCGGCCCGAATGAGAGACAATTCTCGGCTTATAAAATCGACTTTCTCCGGAACCGTTTTCGCTGCCGCGCGTTGCTGTGAGTGTCATCGGCGTAGCATTGCCAGGGCTGCGCCGTGTTCGACAACGTCAACGAAAGGCAGTCTGAGATGACCAAGATTCTTACATCTTCCGTTGCCGCTGGCGCACTTCTCGTGGGCGTTGCCATTGCCCCGATAAGCTTCGCACAGGATACCACGACGCCGCCAGCGCCCGAAACCCAGCAGATTGAACCGGCTACGCCAGCGCCGGTTGATCCGGCACAACCGCCGGCCACCGGCGAGCAGGCCCAGACCCCAGCTCCAGCCGATACGGACACCACGGCCACAGCCGAGGCGGACGCCGGTTATCTGACCGAACAGGGTGAGGATGCGATTTCCGCAAGCACCTACATCGGGCAGACCGTCTACAACGCCAATGATGAGAATATCGGCGAGATCAACGACCTGATCATCAGGAAGGATGGTGGCGTCGAGGCCGCCGTGGTCGGCGTCGGCGGTTTCTTGGGTATTGGCGAGAAGAACGTCGCGGTTCCCTTCGAGAAGATCGAAGTGAGCGAGCAGGAAGACGGCATGACGCTCAAGCTGATGACCACTGAGACGGCCGATTCGCTGAAGGCCGCGCCGGAATTCAAGACCAGGTCGCAGCTGATGGCCGAGCGCGATGCACAGCAGACCGATCCCGCAACCACGGGTGGGGTAACGCCGACAACACCGGCACAGCCGGAGCCCGCGCAGCCTCAGCAGTAAGCTGATCGGCTAATCCTGTTACCATTCCCGCGCACCCCTCGGGTGTGCGGGAATTTTTTCGCCCTGTACCATTTGCAGTCAGGCGGATTCGGCGGTGCGAACGCCTGTGAGAGCGTCCCGCTCTACCCGTGTCTCCGTAGACCTCGCGCGGGCCTGCAGCGGATCAATACCAGGCATCCGGCATCTCGCTCTTACGCCGGCTGACGTAATCCGTCAGGGCTTCGTCGATCGCCACGTCGAGCGGCGGCGGCTCATATTCCGCAAGCGTCTTCTTCCACTGGCGATTGGCGCGCAGCGCCATGTCGGTTTCACCCTGTTCGGCCCATTTCTCGAAAGGTTCGTTGTCGGAGACGGCACTGTCCCAGAACGCAGTCTGGTAATTGCGCATCGTGTGGTCGCAGCCGAGGAAATGATTGCCCGGCCCGACTTCGAGGAAGGCGTCCATGGCGAGCGTGTTGTCATCGACGACGACGCCGGCGAGATAGGAGTGGAGCGCACCGCAGAAATCCGCATCCATCACGAATTTCTCGTAGGACATGGCGAGCAGACCGTCGACGAAGCCGGCCGAGTGCAGGATGAAATTGGCGCCGCAATGCACGGCGGAAAGCATCGACATGACGCCCTCCTGCATCGCCTGGGCATCCGGCCGTTTCGAATTGGAGAAATTGCCGGCGCAACGCAGGGGTAATCCGAGCCGGCGCGCGAGCTGGCCGACGACCATGCTGCCGATCGCCGGTTCCGGTGTCCCGAAGGTGGGCGACCCGGACCGAAGCGACATCGAGGAGAGGAAATTTCCGAAGATCACCGGCGCTCCCTTGCGCTCGAGCTGCGTTAGCGCGCAGCCGGCAAGTGTCTCGGCATAGGATTGGGCGATCGCGCCCGCATTGGTGACCGGTCCCATAGCGCCGCCAAGAATAAAGGGCACGACAACCGCGGCTTGGTTGGCGCGTGCATAGGCCCGCAGCGATTTCGTCATCGTCCCGTCCCAGACGAGCGGCGAATTGACGTTGACATTGCCGAGGATGACGCAGTTGCGGTCGACGAAATCGGCGCCAAAGAGAATCCGGGCCATCTCGATCGAGTCCTCGGCTCGCTTCTCCGCCGTGATCGACCCCATGAAGGCGCGGTCGGAATATTTGATATGGCTGTAGACCATATCGAGGTGGCGCTTGTTGACGGGCAGATCGACCGGCTCGCAGATCGTTCCGCCGGAGTGATGCAGCCACGGGCTCGACTGGGCGAGCTTTATCAGGTTTCGAAAGTCCTCGATCGTGCCGTAACGGCGGCCTTGATCGAGGTCCATGACGAAAGGTGAGCCGTAAGCGGGTGAAAAAACAACATTGCGGCCGCCGATCTCGACGCTTCGGGCGGGATTGCGGGCATGCTGGGTGAATTGTGCCGGCGCGGACCGGACGATCGCTTGCAGCATGCCGGGCTCGAAAGTAACGCGAGCACCGTCGATTTTCGCGCCCGCCCGCCGCCAATGGTCGAGCGCCACCGGATCGTCGCGGAATTCGATACCGACTTCTGCAAGGATGCGCTCGGCCGTCCGCTCGATTCGCACGAGGCTATCCTCGCCGAGAATGTCGTAGGCCGGAATGTTGCGGACGATGTAGGGGACACCAAGGCTCCTTGCGGCGCCATCCCGCCGTTGCGGCCGCCCGCTTCGCAGCCGCCTCGTGGTGCTTCCGGTCGCCTCGATCGCCCCTGCCATCACTGATCTCCCATTATTTGAAATGATCGTATTAACGTGGAAGGTGCTTGTAACGCTGGAAAAATTCAGGAAATACGATAAGCCTGGATTATGGAAAATCTGCGCCGCCTTCTCCCCTCTGCCGCAAGCCTCGTCGTTTTCGAGTCGGCCGGCCGCCACCAGAACTTCACCCGCGCCGCCGCCGAGCTCGGCATGACGCAGGCTGCGGTATCCTATGCGGTCCGCGGCCTGGAGGAGCAGCTCGGAGTCGCGCTCTTCAATCGCGTACACCGGGCAGTCGAGCTGACGGAGGCCGGCGAGAAATTCCATGCGGACGTCTCCGTCGGCCTGTCGCGTCCGGAAGTCGGCGGAGGACTTACGCGCCAAGGGGCGCGAAACAAACGTCACGCTCGCCGCTTCGACGGCATTCGCCTCGATGTGGATGCTGCCGCGGCTCAACCGGCTGCGCGAGGACCTGCCGGAGATCGACCTTCGCATCCAGACGAGTGTACGCGATCTCGATCTCGACCAGGAGCCGATCCCCTTGGGAATTCGCGGCGGTGATCCCAGCCATTGGCCGCGTTATCACGCAGCACTGTTGGCTGAGGAAGTGGTGAACGCCGTGGCGACCCCCGCCTATGTCGAGGCGCGCGGCGTGCCTAAGACGCCGACGGATCTCCTGCGGCACAACCTCATCCATCTCGAAGAGCCGGTCAGACGCGCCTGTGACTGGACCGAGTGGTTCGCAAGCGCCGGCCTGGCCTATCCCGTCCAGGGCAAAAGGCTGGCGATCAACGACTATGTATTGGTGATCCAGGCGGTGCTGGCTGGGGAGGGCATCGCGCTCGGCTGGGAGCACCTGATTTTACCTCAGGTTCGTTCCGGTGCCCTCGTGCCGGTCGGCGGGCACGTGCTGCGTACAGGGCAGGCCTTCTACATCGTCTGGCCGCGATCGCGCGAACTCAACAGTCAGGCGCGGCGCATCCGGGACTGGCTCTTAGATCAAGGTCGATCCTAATAATGACGAGCAGAACCTCGCCTCAGCGCAGCTCGGAGACGTCGCTATAGCGGTCGGCGAGATAACGCATCGTCGCGACGGCGTCTGCGGGCTTGCCGTAGAAGAAGCCCTGGCCCATGCCGCACCCGAGCGACTTCAGTTTTAATGCCTCGGAAGGGTGTTCGATGCCTTCGGCGACGACTTCCAGTTCCAGCCCCTCGCACATGGATACGATTGCCTTCACGATATGCTCGGAAGCACGATCGGCCGAGATGCCGGAGACGAAGGCGCGGTCAATCTTGACTTTGTCGAAGGTAAAATCCCGCAAGCGGCCCAGGCTCGACTGTCCGGTGCCGAAATCGTCGAGCGAGACGCGCACGCCCGCAGACCTGAACTCGGCAACGATCTTCTGAGCCACGTCCGCGTCCGCCATCACCGCGGTCTCGGTGATCTCGAGTTCAAGACGTCGAGGGTCGAGCCCGACCTGATTGACGATTGTCAGGAGACGGCTGCTCGTCGACATGTCCGTCAATTGCGCGGAAGAGAGATTGAACGAGAGGAACAGCTCCTTGGGCCAGGACAGGGCCGCCTGGGCGGCCTTGCGGAGAAGCATTTCCGCCAACGCATCGATGAAACCCCGCTCTTCCGCCAGCGGTACGAAGATCGCTGGAGAGACATAGCCGAGGTTCGCGTCGCACCATCTGGCGAGCGCTTCAAATCCGACCACGTCATCGTTGCGCAGTTTGACGATCGGCTGAAAATGGACGTCGATCTCATCGGCGATGATCGCATTGCGCAGCGCCTGCTCGAGCTGCGTTGCCCGCTTCATCTCTTGGGCGATCTCGTGCGAATAGACGGTTATTTGACCGCGGCCGCGCCTCTTAGAGCGATATAGAGCTGTGTCTGCGCTCTTCGACAGCTCTTCGAAGGCGTCGCCGGCGAACGGATAAACGGCGAAGCCGAAGGAGGCCGAGAGCCTGACACTGCGATCTCCAAGGTCGAACGGAGCGGACAGCGCCTCTCTCAGCAGCTGTCCGATCTTCTCCGCACCCTTGCGCTCGAAGACCAGCGGCAAGACAATGCCGAATTCGTCCGAAGCAGTGCGTGTCACCGTTGCGCCTTCTGGCACGCAAGCGCTCAAGCGGTGCGCGACCTGGCAAAGGATCTGATCGCCGGCCGCCGGGCCGAACAAATCATTGATTGGCTTGAATCCGTCGAGATTAACGAAGGCGATGGTGAACGGAGCCGGGTCGGCCGCACGCTCGGCAGCTAGCTCGCAAACGCTGCGCCGGAGCTGCTGCGCGTTACCAAGGCCGGTCAATGAATCGACGAAGGCAGTTCTATCGAAATTGCGGCTTTCGAGCTCAGCCGGCATCATGGCGGCACGCCCCCGCCTTGCTCCCACAGATGTGCACGGCGTGGCGCGCAAGCTCGCAGCACCACCGTCCGTCCGCAACGAATATCGGGCGTCCCGCGATAAAGGTGCTCGGCTGACGCGTTCATTCCAGTAATGCCCTCCGCCAGTCTCCACCTACGGCGCCATAGCCCTTAGAGAGGCACACTGGTGCTGCAGCTCGGCGCAGCACGGATCGCCGCAACTTGCGCCGTTCGCCACGCCATTCTGAGGAAGATGACGATCGAGGGTTAATAATCCGATAGCGCTCGACCGTCAGAATTATCATCAGCCGGCCGCGCGCAACCGGCCGGTCGGAAGATATTGTCTGAGTACGGCCTCGATCATGTCCGGGCTGATCGGTTTCACGATGTGATCGTCCATACCCGACGCCCTGCATCGATCGAGATCGACATCGAGAGCCTGGACCGTAACGGCGATAATGGGCGTACGGACTCCGGTTCGTTTTTCGGCATCGCGAATGGCCATCGCAGCTTCGCAGCCGTTCATCACCGGCAACGAAACGTCCATCAGCACGATCGCCGGGTGGAATTTCCTCCACAATTCCACCGCCTCTTTGCCGGTAGCAGCGATGCGGTAGGAAACGCCAAGGCCCTCGAGTATCTGTGTGAAGACGAACTGGTTGACCTGGTTGTCCTCGGCGACCAGCACGTCCACTTCGGACGAGGCCGTTGCGCCCGCGCCGCAGTCCTCGAAGGATATCTCGAATTCTGCTTGCGGAAACTGCGATCGCGCCGGCCGCGGCCCGGCGCAGGCGCGGAAGATCTCCGCCAGAAGGCAGCCCGCATCGGTCGCCGACGAGACCTCGATCAGTGCGCCGTCCCGCCACGAGGCAAGAATCACGTCCCTTCCGCCGAGCGCCTCGTCGATGAGCAGTGCATCGAGCTTCACGCTGCAGCTCTCGGCGGCGGCCGTAAAAGCTTGGAACTCCTCTACGTTGCGGACAGCGCAAGCGTCCAGGCCCGAGCCGCGCAGGCGGGACACGATCCGCCCCTCCATCTCCAAATCGGCCGTCATCAGGAGCACGCGCAGTCCCCGTGCCGGCAATGTCTCGATCATCGATCGCGTGTCGACGAGTTGCTGGACATTCAGAGCGTGGAACGGATCGTAGAAGTTCTGGCCGGGCGTGAAGATGCTGTAATCGCGTATTTGCAGACCGGAACTGCCGCCGTCGCCGACGCCGTGATACCAGGCCGCGATGTCGGTGACGTCGTTCATGCAGGTGACGACAAAATGCCGACCGGGCATGCCGACACGATACTTGCGGGTCACGACCCAAAGGTCGCTGCCGTCTGCCCGCACGATGTGCTCGGCCTCCGCATGGGGCATGCCGGTCGCCAGCACCTGCCGATCCGACTGCTCGAAGCGCTCTGCTATGTCGCCATCCAGCAGGTCCCACGCCGATCGCCCGAGGATCGCCTCCGCCGGCAAATCATGAATGACGCAGAAGGCCTTGTTCACCGCAATGTAGTTCAGGTTGCGATCCTTGACGCAAATCGGATTCGGCTGGGCATCGAGAATCTGCTCCGTGAGCTCGACGCGCTCGATATCGCCCTGGATCTGTTCTTCGCGCTTTCTCTGTTCGGTGACGTCGGTGAGCGACAGGATGCCTATGCCGCTCGGCAGGCGGCGCTTGCGCAAGCAAATCCATCGGGTGCGGCCCGCCCGCTCGACACTCTCGTAGCGCTCGCGCCAGTGGAGCGCCATGTGCTCGGCAATCCAGTCCTCGCGGTTCGCGCGGCGACGGCTGTTTTCCGGCAGGGTACCGGGGCGCACGCCGGTATCATATACCGCGCCGAGGAAATCTCGGAGCCGCGTGCCAGGCTTGAGCAGCCGGGCGGGAAGGGGGAAGAACTGCACGATCGAAGCACTGGCAAAGAGAATCGTGTCGTCGCGGCCGCAGACGAGAAGCGCCAGGCCTAGCGCGTCGCAGCTCGACTCCAGAACGATCCCCATGATGTCCGCGCCGCCCGGCGCCCCATCGTCCATTGCCCTGCCCTCGTCTCGGCCACGCCATGGCCACGACAGACCATACGCGGCGCTCTAGATCACGGTGACTTCAGTCTAGGCGACCTGAAATCATCGAAGTGATTGAAGTTAGAGCGGGATGCGGGCGGAAAACCGCGCACACTTTTTCTCATCCCGCGCTAGCGGCCGTTTTGATTTGGAACATGCTGGCCACCGAGGACGGCATTTCTTCGGGCTCATGCGCGCAGCGTCCAGCACCGCTGCGATACTCCAAAGAACAAAACCCGTGATCATTCAGGTCGTTGTGGAAAATCGCAGCAGAACGTTAAGGCGGGATTAAACCGGCAGGCTTCGTGGCGGAACGTCCGTGTTTTTGAGGACCTGCCTCGCTGCAGGGAAGAGAAGCCCCTTTCCCTTGGTCGCCGAATCCTTGAAAATGAGTCATGACCATCAAGCAACTTTCCGAAACGCTCATCAACCAGATCGCCGCCGGCGAGGTCATCGAACGACCCGCCAGCGCCGCCAAGGAACTGATCGAGAACGCGCTCGACGCCGGCGCCACCAGGATCGAGATTGCGACGGCCGGCGGCGGCAAGACCTTGCTGAGGGTCACCGACAATGGCAGCGGCATGCCGCCTGCCGACCTGGAACTTTCGGTTCGCCGCCATTGCACGTCGAAGATCAGCGACAGCCTCATCGATATCCGCACCCTCGGTTTCCGCGGCGAAGCGCTGCCTTCGATCGGATCGGTCGCGCGTCTGTTGATCACCACGCGGGCGGCCGGCGCAAAGGAAGGCGCTGCGATCGCCGTCACCGGCGGCAGGGTTGAGGCGGTTCGTCCTTCGCCCGGCAATACCGGCACCGTAGTCGAGGTGCGCGACCTCTTTTTCGCCACGCCCGCAAGGCTCAAATTCATGAAATCGGAAAAGGCCGAAGCGGCAGCGATTTCCGAAGTTGTGCGGCGAATGGCCATCGCTTTTCCGAACGTGCGATTCGTGCTTTCCGGCTCCGACCGCTCGACGCTGGAATTTCCGGCGACGGGTGACGATTGGCTGGCACGGATGGCTCAGGTGCTGGGCAAGGATTTCCGCGACAATGCAATCGAGATCGATGCGGAACGCGAGGGGGCGCAGCTTACGGGATTTGCCGGCGTGCCGACCTTCAATCGCGGCAATTCGCTGCAGCAATATGCTTTCGTCAACGGCAGACCGGTGCAGGACAAGCTGATTCTCGCGGCTATCCGCGCCGCCTATGCGGAAACCATACCACGGGGGCGCCATCCGGTTGCCGTGCTGGCGATCACGATCGATCCCGCCCTCGTCGACGTCAACGTCCATCCGGCAAAATCGGACGTGCGCTTCCGCGACCCTGGGCTGATCCGCGGGCTGATCATTGGTGCGGTGCGCGAAGCGCTCACGCGTAACGGCGATCGGGCGGCGACAACCGGGGCGCACGGGCTGATGCAGGCCTTTCGCCCGCAACCAAATCGGCCGGATTTGCCAAGGCCGCAGACGCCCTGGACTGCTGCTGCCTCGCCGTATCGCCCGATGCATTTCGACGAAGGCCCCACGGGCTTTGCAGAACCACCGCAGGCTGCCTTCGCCGCATTCGCAGAGCCATCGGCGCGTGCCACAGCCACGGCAGCAGAGACGCCGACCACGGACGGTGCCCTCGAACCCTCTTTCCCGCTCGGGGCCGCCCGCGCACAGCTTCACGAGAACTATATCGTCGCCCAGACCGAAGATGGTCTCGTCATCGTCGACCAACACGCCGCTCACGAACGTCTCGTCTTCGAAACGATGCGGCAAGCGCTGCATTCACGCCCGATGCCGGCGCAGGCACTGCTCATCCCCGAGATCGTTGACCTTGCCGAGGACGACTGCGACCGATTGATGGCACATGCGCAGGGGTTCGCGCGGCTCGGCCTCTCCATCGAGCGTTTCGGCCCCGGGGCGATCGCCGTGCGTGAGACACCGGCAATGCTCGGCGAGATGGACGCAAACGGCCTGGTGAAACAACTCGCTGACGAGCTTGCGGAATGGGACACGGCAAACGGCCTTGCCGCTCGGCTCGAATATCTGGCCGCGACCATGGCCTGCCACGGCTCCGTCCGCTCTGGTCGCAGGTTGCGCGTGGAGGAGATGAATGCGCTGCTTCGCCGGATGGAGGCGACCCCCGGCTCGGGGCAGTGCAATCACGGGCGACCGACCTATATAGAACTGAAGCTCGCCGACATTGAGCGGCTGTTCGGCAGGAGTTGAACGGAACGCGTGAGGCATGGCGAGGGTATCGACATGGCGGTTTTGCAGTTCCCCTGGTCATTTCCCGTGGGCCGGGATAGATCGAAAGCAACAGCACTCAAAAAGCAGGCACAATGATGAACCGTTTCGACGGAAATTCCTCTCGCGAGGCCAAGATTCGCTACCTCGACGGCGATTTTCAGATCGTGCTGGCCGGCTCCTATGTGGTCTGCGCCGTGACTGGCAAGCCGATACCGGTGGATGAACTTCGCTATTGGAGCGTCGCCCGCCAAGAGGCCTATATTGACGCGGCAGCTTCGCTCGAAGCCGAACGGCGCGCCGGGACGCTGGCGACGCAGCAACGCTGAATGAGAGCAGGAAACTTGCAGTCCCCTGCTATGGGGTTTTGCCCCGGCGGAGTTTGCGTGACCGCGCGGCATCGAGCGTCGCCTTGATGATCTTGCCCGGCGCCGAGGGATCGTCGAAGCGCACTTCGATTTCGATCACCCTGCTCTTTTCAGCCAGTTCCGCAGATCGTCCGTGACCGGGTTCCAGGCGCACGATGTCCTTGGCCGTGGTCACGAGCGTATAGCCATGGCTTTCGGCTCGATCGAGCAGGTCGGCAATCTCGTCCTCGGAAAAATGGTGATGGTCGGGGAAACTCCGCGTCTCCTCTATAATGGCGCCCGCCTCGCGAACCGTGCGGTAGAACTTCTCCGGATCGGCAATCCCCGCCCAGGCAAGCACCTTGAGACCGGCAAGCGAGCCAGCGTCGAGCCGCACGGTGTCCGCAACATGGACCGGCTTGCCGGCCCGCGCGGCGCGGCGGATCAGCGGGTCGGCAGCTGGCCCCTGGCCGAGCTTCAGAAGGGCCGAGGCGTGGCGGAGCTGATGGCCGATTGGCGCGCGAATCGGACCGGATGGTACGAGATGGCCATTGCCGACGCCGCGGAAGGAATCGATCACCAGAAGAGCGAAATCGAAGACCAGGCGAGCGCTCTGGAAGCCGTCATCCATGATGATGATGTCGGCGCCCTCGGCGGCAAGCTTGCGGGCACCGTCGACCCGCCGCCGGCAAATGACGGTCAACGCCTCGCGCGCCAGCAGCAGCGGCTCGTCGCCCACGTCCCGCGCGCGATGGTGGTCAGGCTTCACCACCGTCGTGACGTCAAGCGAGCCGCCATAGCCTCGACTCAAGAATCCGGGAGTCAGTCCCTTCGCCTTGGCTGCCCGAGCAAGGGCGATGGCCGTTGGTGTCTTGCCGGCTCCGCCGACAGTGAAGTTGCCGACGCAGATGAGCGGCACGGGCGGCATGGCGCGACGTGCACGGTCCATGCGCAGCCCGGCGATCGCGCCATAGAGCCGGGACACAGGCCAGAGCGTATAGGCGCGCCAGTCCGCGTTGGTCCACCAGAAGGGGGGCGCTTCCGATACCATTTCTGACGTGCCGCCTCCGCCGCTTGCCGACCCCTGACGATTGCCGATCAACCCGCCATCACCGCAAACAAGGGTCGTTGTTGCCACAAAAAACGTCAGAATGGCGAAAAAGGCAAGTCGATCTGCGGGACCGACGTTTCAAAGAACGGCTTCGAGCTCGGTGATGTTCATCAGGCAATGATCCGATGCTGCAGCGAGGGACTGGCGAGAGCCCGTCCCGCTCAGCACGGCAACGGTCATAGCAACGCCGGCGCTGCGCCCCATGTGCATGTCGTGGTTATTGTCTCCGACGACTGCCACCTGGTCGGGCGTAAGCCCCGTAGCCGCACAGAAACCGAGTACCATCCCCGGCTCCGGCTTGACACCGTAGCCGCTGTCGTAGCCGGCGACGTAGTGCAGGTAGCTTTCGAAACCGAATCGCTTGGCTGTTTCCCGGATCGAGCGCTCGTTGTCGCTCGAGGCGACTCCAAGACGATATCCCTTGGCGTGCAATGAGGCAAAGAAAGCAGCCAGATCAGTGACCGGCACGGCATAGTCCACGGAACGCGCGAAGAGGCCATCGAACAGCGCCGTCAATTCGTCGACGCTAAACGGCGCACCGGCACGCACCATTCCGGTCGCGATCTCCACAGTATTGCCGGCGGCAAGCAGGCTGTCGGGCGCGACCTGGCCGGTATCCGGATCCATCCCGCCTGCCTGGAGAAGTATGCGCGCAAGGCCCTCGTCGCTCCTGGCCGCGATCCGCGCCAGCTCATAGTTCACCGGCACCCAGCTCTTGGCGTAGTCAAGGAGCGTACCGTCCTTGTCGAACAATATGCCGGCGATGGCCTTCCTTGTCATGGTCCTATCCGAGTGTCCTAAGCTTCCGCGCGAGGGGCAAGCCGCGCCTTCACAACGAGCGGATTGACGTAGGGCTCCAGGCCTTTCAACGTCGCCGTCAACGCACCGCGCATCTGTTGCACGGATTCGAGGCCGGCGTCGATCATCGAACGACGCATATCGTCGTTGACCAGCAGGTAATTGACACCCTTCGCCAGCATTTCGACGTCGCGTACGATCTTGGCGCTGCCGTTCTTCGCAAGCAGCTGGTAGGTGTCACGGAAATTCTGGACATTGCCGCCGGAGAGTACCGCACATCCGAGCATCGCCGGTTCCAGCGGGTTCTGCCCCCCTTCGGCAAAGAGCGAGCGGCCGACGAAGGCGACCTCCGTCAAGCGGAGATAGAGGCCCATTTCGCCGATCGTATCACCGAGAAAGATGTCAACATCGGGCGTTAGCGGATCGCCGCGGGTGCGCCGCGCGACCTTGAGGCCCTTTGCGGTCAACGCCGCCTCGACGGCGTCGCAGCGCTCCGGATGGCGCGGTACGACGATCGTCAGAAGACCGGTCCTCTCCTTCAATGCCCCGTGGACGGTGCCCGCTGCGTTCTCCTCACCCTCGAAGGTGGAGATTGCAGCCCAGGTCTTGCGGCTACCGATCTGCCGGCGATATTCACCCAATGCCTGCGGATCGTGCGGGGGGAGATCGGTGTCAACCTTGAGATTCCCGGAAACCATCACCGGCAAGGCCCCGAGCACCCGAAAGCGCTCCGCATCGACCTCGGACTGCGCGATCACAAGGGCGAGATTCTCGAAAAGTGCGTCGGCGAGCGACGGCCGCTTCTTCCAGCGGGCGAAAGTGCGGTCCGAGAGGCGGGCGTTGACGAGGACCTGAGGAATGTGCCGCCGGCCCAATTCGACGATAGTCATCGGCCAGATCTCCGATTCGGCGATGATTGCCAGGTCCGGCTGCCAATATTCGAGAAAGCGGCTCACAGCCGGCTTAAAATCGAGCGGCACATATTGGTGCAGGACGATCGAGCCCAACCGCTCGGCCGCCACCCGTGCCGACGTCGTCGTTCCGGTGGTCAGAACCACGGCGATGCCGCGGCGTCGGATTTCCTTGATCAGCGGGGTCACAGCAATGGTTTCGCCGACGCTTGCCGCATGAAACCAGACGAGCGGTCCTTCGGGGCGCGGCGCGCTCGCATAGCCGTAGCGCTCGCGGCGGCGCGCCGGGTCCTCCTTGCCCTTGGTTGCCCTGAGCGCGAGATACGGTCCGACCACGGAGTAGACCGCCGTTCCCACCCAGCGATAGGCGGAAAGCGCAAGCCGTGCGCGAAGGCCACTCATGAACGCGCGCCCTCTCCGTGAGCTTCACGCCTTTCCGGCATTACTCGTTTTCCGGGTCGAGCAGGCGATGCATATGAACGATGAAATAGCGCATGTGAGCGTTATCGACTGTCATCTGCGCCTTGGCCTTCCATGCAACATGGGCGCTCTCGTAATCCGGGAAAATACCGACGATGTCCAGCTTGTCGAGATCGCGGAAGTGAACCTCCTTGAGTGTCGTCAACTCGCCGCCGAAGACGAGGTGCAGACGCTGTTTCTTTTCGGTGTCGTGAGCCATCTTGTTCCCATTTTTCCTTGAACGGTCGGCGTTGATTTGCGGCATTCGCCCCTAAAGGTCAATGGGCGAGCGGCCGGGAAGCGGCGAGCAGCGCGGGCAGGGCCGCTCCGGATGCAGCGCTCAGGAATCCATGGCTGACAATCGGGCGATTGTAGGACAGGGGCATGCCGTCGAGCCCGCAAAGCGTTCCGCCCGCCCGCGCGAGGATGAGGTCGGCGGCAGCCAAATCCCAATCATGCGAATTCCGTTTGATGATCGTGCCGTCGATGCGGCCATCCGCGATCATCGCCAGCCGATAAGCGAGCGACGGCACATGCGGCACGCGCGCGATGCTTTCGCGATAGGGGGAAATCAGCTTACGACTAAGATCCTCGGCCACCGCTACCTGCAGCTTCTCGTTTGGGGCGGGCTCACGCACCGCGATCGGCTCACCATTCATGCGCGCCTCGCCATCGTGCGTCGCCTCGAAGAGTTCCCCAAGCGCCGGTGCATAGAGCACCCCGGCTGCCGGCAGGCCGCGATGGACTATGGCGACGCTGATGCACCAGAGCTCCTTGCCCGCGATGAAGGCGCGCGTCCCGTCGATCGGATCGACGACAAATACCGTATCGCGTGAAAGGCGGGTTTCGTCGTCGTCGGTTTCCTCAGAAAGCCAGCCGTAGTCAGGACGCGCCCCGAGTAGCCGGGCCTTGAGGATGTCGTTTGCGGCAAGATCGGCCTCGCTTACGGGCGAGCGGCCTTCATTCTTCCAGCGAACGTCGACCGTCCTGCGGAAATATCCGAGCGCCGTGTCCCCGGCCGCGACGGCGGCGGCGAGGATCAGCGCCAGATCCTCATCCCAGCGATTGGTCGGGAGGGATTTCTCTGACATTCAACTCCTTGACGCGCGGCCACGGGCCGGCGTTCACCATAGCGGCGTCTGCTCGCATTCAAGATCCGGCGAGCGTCATGCCTTCGATAGCAAAAGTAGGCGCGGCGATGCCGAACTTCCTGTCGATGTCGTCTGCAGGCGTCAGCGCCATGAACATCTGCTTCAGATTGGAAGCGATCGTCACCTCGGAAACCGGGAAGGTAATCTCGCCGCTCTCGATCCAAAAGCCGGATGCGCCGCGGCTGTATTCGCCCGTCACCATGTTGACGCCCTGGCCGATCAACTCGGTGACGTAGAACCCGGTGCCGACGCTTCGGATCAGGTCGTCGCGGGAAATGTCGCCCGGCTCGAGGGCGAGATTGGTGGAGGCCGGGTTGACCGTAGGGCCGCCGCGGACACCACGCCCGTTCGTCCGAAGCCCGAGTTCCTTCGCCGCCGAGGTCGAGAGGAACCAGTGCTTGAGAACGCCATCCTCGACCATGGACAGTTTCGAGCCGGTTACCCCTTCACCATCGAAGGGGCGCGAGGAGGCGCCGCGCGGGATCAGCGGATCGTCGGTGACGGCAATGCCGGACTTCATGATCTGCTTGCCCATCATGTCGCGCAAGAAGCTCGTCTTGCGTGCGACCGAAGCCCCGTTGATGGCACCTGCAAGATGCCCGAGGAATCCGCGGGCGACACGAGGATCGTAGACGACGGTCACGTTCTTTTGGGTCGCGACCCGACGCGGGTTGAGCCGCGCGACTGCCCTTTCGCCGGCGACCTGGCCGATATTCTCGGGCGTGCGCAGCTCGTCCAAATAGAGCCGGCTGTCATAGTCATAGTCCCGCTCCATCTTTGTGCCTTCTCCGGCGATCGCACTGACGGACCGGCCGAAGCGCGTCGCCATATAGGAGCCGGAAAAACCATGAGAGGTGGCGAGCACCAGCCCGCCCATGCCGGCGCTGGCGCCGGCGCCACTTGAATTCGTGACTCCTGGCACTGACAGCGCTGCCGCTTCCGCGGCGAGCGCCGCCTCCGTCAGCGCCTCCGTCGAAACCTCACGGCCGTCGAACAGGTCAAGGTCGGGATAGGATTTTGCCAGTCGATCGGGATCGGCAAGCGACGCATAAGGATCCTCAGGCGAGGCCTTCGCCATCGCGACCGCGCGCTCGGCCAGGAGCTGCAGGTCGAAGCCCGGATTTGCAGAGACGCTGGCCACACGCCGACCGACGAAGACCCTGAGGGAAAACTCGTCGCTTTCGGAGGACTCCGTCCCCTCCACCTTGCCGAGCCGCACGGAAACCGAGCGGGAACGCCCCCGAACGACCACGGCGTCGGCGGCATCGGCGCCCGCCTTCAGCGCGCGATCGACAAGCTCGGCGGCGCGATCTTCGAGGAGGGCGGAATCGATCGTCTCAGACATGATTAGACCTTTCATTCCTGTCCCATTTATTGTGCACTGAAGCATCCATCAAGGGCATCGCCATGATTCCCGTCTCCGCATGGAAGTAATATCCAGCGAGATGCACCCTCAGGAAGGCGGCGGCCACCAGCATGAAAGCGTGAGCATGGAAACGACACCGATCATTTACACCGAGGCGCTGATGCTGCTCGGCGGCGCGGTCCTCGCGGCTCCGCTTTTCAAGCGGCTTGGCCTTGGCACCATCCTCGGCTACCTCGCCGCCGGCATTGTGATCGGTCCGATCGCCCAAAGCATCACCGAGGGCGAAGAAATCCTGCATGTGGCCGAGCTGGGGATCGTCTTCCTGCTGTTCATCATCGGCTTGGAGCTGAAGCCGTCGCGGCTGTGGAAGATGCGCCGCGACATCTTTGGGCTCGGCACCGCGCAGGTGGTGTCCACCGGCCTCATCCTGTCACTGATTCTTACCTTCTTCGATCTTCTCGACTGGAGGGGGAGCATCATTACAGGCTTCGGCTTGGCGCTATCTTCGACGGCCTTCGCCATGCAAATTCTCAACGAGAACAACGACGCGAATACGCGTTACGGTCAGCGCGCCTTCTCGATCCTACTCCTGCAGGACCTGGCAATCGTTCCGCTGCTCGCCTTGATCCCGCTATTTGCGGCGCAGACCCCGGAGGCAACGACCACGCCGCTCGAAAACTTCGCGATCGCGATCGCAGCCATCACCGCCCTTTTCGTCGCGGGCCGCTATTTGCTCAACCCTCTTTTTCAGATCATCGCCCGCACGGGGGCCCGCGAGGTCATGATCGCCGCCGCCTTGCTCGTGGTGATGGGGGCCGCGACGATGATCCAACTCGCCGGCCTTTCGATGGCAATGGGCGCATTTCTTGCCGGCGTGCTGCTGGCGGAATCCTCCTACCGGCACGAGCTCGAAGCGGATGTCGAGCCGTTTCGCGGTATCCTGCAGGCGCTTTTCTTCATGGCGGTCGGCCTGTCGCTGCAGCTGGGGGTGGTCGCAGCGAACTATCTTCTGATTCTCATCGCCGTCCCGGTGCTAATGGCGGTAAAAAGCCTTGTCCTCTACGGCCTCTGCCGGGCAACGGGTTCCGCCCACAACGACGCGGTACGGATCGCGTTGCTCCTGCCGCAGGGCGGTGAATTCGGCTTCGTGCTCTTCACCGCCGCGGCCGCCGCAGGCATATTCTCGCAGGGCGTTGCGTCCCTGCTCGTCGCAATCGTCACGTTGTCCATGGCGCTGACGCCCGTTGCCGCGCTCATGGCAAAGCGTCTCATGCGCGATCAGGACGACATCGAAGACGAGCTGGAAGAGGATTTCGAGGGCGCCGGCGCTGACGTGCTGATGATCGGCTTTTCCCGCTTTGCCCAGATTGCCGCGCAAATACTGCTCGCAGGCGGACGCGACGTCACGATCATCGATCATTCCGCCGCGCGTGTGCGCCAGGCGGCGACCTTCGGCTTCCGGATCTATTTCGGCGACGGCACGCGGCTAGACGTGCTGAGGGCTGCCGGAATCGAGAAGGCGAAAATCGTCGCCGTTTGCACGCAAAAGAAGGAGGTCACGGATCAGATCATAAGCCTCGTTCAGGCCGAATATCCAAATGCACGCCTCTTCGCCCGCTCCTATGACCGCCTGCATACGCTGGAACTGCGCGGTAAGGGCGTCGAATACGAGCTGCGCGAGACCTTCGAATCGGGCCTGCTCTTCGGCCGCAAGACGCTCGAGGCGCTGGGGGTCGGCGGCGAGGAGGCGATCGGCATCATGGACGACATCCGCCGCCGCGACGAGGCGCGGCTGGTCCTGCAGGAAGCCGAGGGTATCACCGCCGGCCGCCATATGCTGCATTCGAAACCGGTGCGGCCCGAGCCTCTGGTCAAGCCGAAGCGGGACGTGAATCACACCGCTGAAACGGAAGAACGGATACTGTCCCGGCTTCCAGCCGATGGCGACCGCCCGGGCGAAGCGCTGGCGAAAGCGGATTGAACCTCTTCTGCGGCCGCCAGGTCCATCAGCTCTTTAGCGTCAGTTGCCCGCCTGCCAGTGACGGATGCGGTCGCAAAGGGCCTGCTTCATCTGTTCCTTGGCAGACGCCGTGGCAGCCAACAGTTCCTGTGCCCGAAGGAAATCGAGCACGCGAAAACGGCCGACGTCGGGGCGCAAGAGAAGGTCGGGCGCACCGGCCTTCATCTTCATGGCGATAATCGACTGCATCATCAGCTGACTCGCGCCAAACAGGCTGTCTATGCGGCTCGGGATGGTCTTGCCGTCGCCGTCCGGTCCACCGACGACATCGACGGCAATCACGATGTCGGCTGCTCCCCGCAATTGGTCGAAAGGAATGGGATTGTAGATGCCGCCGTCTATCATCACCCGGCCGTCGATCTTCACCGGCATGAACACCGCCGGCAGGGCGCAGGACGCAGCCAGCGCCTTTCGCAAGTCGCCGCTGTCACAGACCCGCTCCGTCTGCCCGTAGTAATCCGTGACCATAACCTTCAGCGGGATCTCAAGATCGGAAAAGCGGGCCGGGATTGCCTCCGGCAAGAATGCCTTCAGTACCTTCTCGATGTTGAGTTGTCCGAAGCGTATTCCGCCGGCCATGGCCTCCGCGAGGCTGCTCGGCCTCAACTGCCACAGCCGGTTCAGCACTTCGCCGCGATGGCCGACGGTCGAAAGCGCGTAATTTCGGATTTCCAGACCGGTCATGCCGGCGGCCATGCCAGCCCCCATCAGCGCGCCGATTGACGAACCGGCAATTGCAACCGGCCGAATGCCCAATTCGTTGAGCGCCTCGATGACATGGATGTGAGCGATACCGCGAGCACCGCCACCGCCTAGGGCGAGCGCCACCGTCGGCTCACCTTTCCTGGTCGGTGATTTTGATCGTGTGGATGCGTCCTGCTCCATAAGGCATCCCCGTTCCCGCAGGTCTATCGAATTACACTCCAGGGTAAATCAGTCAGTCAGAAATCGGTAGAAATGCATCCGCGTGTCACCAAAAGTGCGGACATCCAGGGGATCGAAGGCCACGGATAAGCTCGGTTCCACATCCGCACGCTCTTCCAACACCACCAAGGCGCCGCGCACGAGCCACCCGCCGGCGGCGGCCGCCTTCAGCGCTCGTTCTCCGAGGCCCTTGGCATAGGGGGGGTCGACGAAAACCAGGTGGAAAGGTTCGATCGTCCCGATCGGTCCGAGATCTGTCGCATCGCGCCGAAAGATCTTGGCGCGTCCTTGCAGCCCAAGCGCTTCGATATTGACGCGAAGCAGCCCGCGACCCTCGACCCCCTGCTCGACGAAGAGTGCCTGGCGGCAGCCGCGCGACAACGCTTCAAGCCCGACTGCGCCGGTGCCGGCGAAAAGGTCAAGGACCCGCGTGCCGTCGAGCGCCTCGGGATAGCTGTGGCTCAGTATATTGAACAGGCTCTCGCGCGTCCGGTCGGTGGTGGGCCGGATATCGTTGGACTTGGGCGTGGCGAGGGTACGACCACGAAATTCACCGCCGACGATGCGCACGGCCGATTACTTTCCCTTGTCGCGCGGCTTGCCGCCGCCGGGACGGCCGCCCGGCTTGCCGCCAGGCTTGCCTCCGCTCGGCTTACCTCCACCCGTTTTGCCGCCGCGAGGGCCCGAAGAGCGCGGCACTGAGGACTTCGTTGCCGATGGCTTGCTACCGGCAGGCTTGGCGCGCGGACGATCACCGGAGCGAGGCTCGTCCGCGCGGCGCTGCGGGCGCCCGCCCCGCGACTGCTCACCTAAGTCGCGACGCGGCGGCCGTTCGCCGTGGTCGCGCGATTTCCGCTCCGTACCCTCGGCAGAGCGGCGGCGGTCGAAACCGCCAGCGGTTGCCTCGCCCTTTCGGCGCGCGGCCTTGTCCGCGCGGCCCTTCGCGGCCGAGTCGTGACCGCCCAATGCCTTAGCAGAGGCGCCGGTCTTGGCACGGCCGGTGCGCTTCGGCTCCAGATTCTTGTTCCCAGGCTTGGATTCCGCGTCCTCCTGCGGGTTGGGCTTCTTGGCGGCAACCGGACGGGCGCCCGGCGCCATCCACACATTCGCCGCGCGACTGCGGCGCAGCGTCGGGCGGACCGGGCGGTCCTCGGACCTGCCGGGTCCACGCTCGCTGCGCTCACGCGAGCTGCTTTCGGCGCGACGCGTATCGAGGCGCGCCAGCGCGCGTTCCCTCTTGTCCTCCTTGCGGGCCTTGCCGCGGCCGGGCTGGTCGTCAGCCGTTTCCTCGTGGCGATCCTCCGCTTCACGTGCGGCCGGCTGCTCGTTATAGAGCGGCGCCTCGAAATTCGCCTTCGCTTCTTCGATCAGCCTCGGCCCAAGCTGTTCTCTGAGCGTCCGACCACGAATTTCCTGCACCTCTCCCTCCGGCAGATCGCCGAGCTGGAACGGGCCATAGGAAATGCGGATCAGTCGATTCACGTCGAGACCGAGCGCGCCGAGCACGTTCTTGATTTCGCGGTTCTTTCCTTCGCGCAGGCCCATGGTGATCCATACGTTCGACCCCTGGACCCGGTCGAGCGTCGCATCGATCGCGCCGTAGAGCACGCCGTCCACGGCAATACCCTCCCTCAGCCGGTCGAGCGCGGCTTGGTCGATCTCGCCATGCGCGCGGACGCGATAGCGGCGAAGCCAGCCGGTCGAGGGCAACTCGAGCACACGGGCGAGCCCACCATCATTCGTCAAGAGCAGCAGGCCCTCGGTGTTTATGTCGAGACGGCCCACCGAAAGCACGCGCGGCAAGTCCTCCGGCAGGTTGTCGAAGACCGTCGGCCGACCTTCGGGATCGGCATTGGTCGTCACCAGACCGGGCGGCTTGTGATAGAGCCAAAGACGGGTGCGTTCGATGCCGCGGATCGGCCGACCATCGACCTCTATCCTGTCGGCAAGGGTCGCGTTGACGACGGGTGTCTCGAGCACCACGCCGTTCAACTTCACGCGCCCTTCCATGATCATCCGCTCGACATCCCGCCGAGAGGCGACGCCGGCGCGTGCCAGCAGCTTCGAGATGCGTTGCGGCTCGTCCGCGTTGAAGGCTGCCGCTGCGACGCCGTGCTTTGCGGCGCCGGGCTTCTTGCCCCCGGAAGAAGATTTGCCGTCGCGGCCTTTTGGCTTGCCCGGCCTTATGGGCTTGTCTTTGGATGTCATTTCTATTGCCTGCCTTTTGCGGCTGTCCTATCAGGTCGAAGGCCCAGGGTTAAGAGAAATTTGGGTTAAGAGAGATTATGGGCAGGTGATGGCGGAAACGGCAGCCTTCATGGATGCGGCACTCGCGGAGGCACGCAAAGCGGGTGCGCGCGGGGAAGTGCCGATCGGCGCCGTCGTCGTGCTCAATGGCGAGATGATTGCCGCTGCGGGGAACCGCACCCGTGAACTCCACGACGTCACTGCCCATGCGGAGATTATCGCGATTCGCCAGGCGGCCGCCGCTGTCGGCGACGAGCGACTTTCGGGAGCTGATCTCTACGTGACGCTGGAACCCTGCACCATGTGCGCGGCGGCCATCTCCTTCGCCCGCATACGCCGCCTCTATTACGGCGCCGAGGACCCGAAAGGCGGTGCGGTCGAGAATGGCGTCCGGTTCTATACCTCGCCGACCTGCCACCATGTGCCGGATGTCTATTCCGGACTCGCCGAGCGAGAGGCCGCCGATATTCTGCGGGACTTCTTCGCTGCCCGGCGTTGACGTTCAATCAGCAGCCAGAGCTTCCAGTTCTTTCCCCGTAAGCCGGTAGCGCGTCCATTCCGACAGCGGTTCGGCACCGACCGCCTCATAGACCCGGATGGCCGGCTCGTTCCAGTCGAGAACGCTCCATTCGAAACGGCCGCAACCCTCGGCGAGCGCGATCCGCGCCAAATGCTTCAGGAGCATTTTTCCCGCACCCGAACCGCGAAACTCGGGTGAAACGTAGAGGTCCTCGAGATAGAGACCCTTGCGTGCCTGCCAGGTGGAATAGTTGTAGAACCAAATGGCAAAGCCAGCGGGCTCGCCATCGATCTCGCAGATGACGGCCCTCGTGACCGCCCCGGGACCGAAAAGCGATTCTTGAAGAAGCTCTACGGTCGCCTCGACCTCGTGCTCCGCCTTTTCATAGATAGCGAGTTCCGTGATGAAACGCAGGATCGTCGCCGCATCGGCAGGAACGGCGTCGCGAATGCTGATCATGACTTAGAATGGCCAGTACCATTTGCTGCCGCTGTTGGCGATCTGCGCGTCCTTCCTGCGCCTGCGCTCCTTGTCCTTTTCCGGCTCGCCGAGATCCATCTCGGCACCTTCCGGCAAGCGGCGGTATTCGAGCGGCGGGTCGCTCAGGTAGCGGCGTTTGTCGGAATAGGCGCCCTGTTCGATCTTGCGGGCCTCGCGATAGGCCTGCTGCTGCTCCTTGGCGGAAAGCCGGCGGCCGTTGGCACTCGCCTTGGCCAGCGGCGAAACATAGTTGGGATTGTTCTTGTTGGCGTCGGCCTCTTCCCGCAAGCGTTCGCGCGCTTCCTCGGGAGACTCGATCCAGTCCGGATTGTTTTCGCGGCTTGCGAGCGACTGCTGCGGCTGGATCAATGCAGCCTGCTGCTCCTTCGGCGGCAGCACCAACGCCGGACGCGGCTGATACTTGACCGGGTCCCGTTTCGGCGGAGCCAGGCTAACGGCGCTGCCGAGATCATCGAGCAGCTGTTCGCCTGCCGTTTTGTCCGTGCCGTAGGTCGGACCGCCGACGCAGCCCGAGACAACAAGGCTGCCTGCCACGACCGCGGCAATGCCGGCAAACAATCGCAACTCTCGCGTCATTCCCATGAGATTCCTTCCAGCCAGCCCCACCGCACCCCTCGCGGTCATTCAAGCGCCCCTTGGCGGAAAAATCCGCCAAATTTCGGGCAGGTTGTACCGGATGAACGGCTCAAGCGCAATTCATCCGGTAAACATCGGTTACGCTTTGAAACCGAGCTCCCTCAGTGCCTGAGCGTCCCGGGCGGACACGTCGGGATAGAGCGGGTCGGACCCGACATCCGACGTGATGCGCCAGGAGCGGGCGCATTTGCGGCCCTCGGCGAGCTGTGGCACGACGCTGACCGTGGGGACCTCCGACAGCGTGAAGGCGCCATCCGGCCCTTCGGATCCGTCGATGCGGATTGCCGAAGTGATGCAAATCTCGGCAAAGTCCTGCCCATCGAGAGCCCTGCGAAGCTCGGGGTCGGCGACATGCACAACCGGCGCCGCTTCGAGCGAAGAACCGATGCGCTTGTCCTTGCGCTCGATCTCCAAGGCACCAGTGACGACCTTGCGCACCTCGCGGATCTTCCGCCACTTCTCGGCGAGCGCATCGTTGCGCCATTCCGCCGGCACCGCCGGGAACTGCTCGAGATGCACCGAGGCGGCGTCCGGGTTGCGCGACAGCCAGGCCTCCTCCATCGTGAAGGGCAGCATCGGGGCTAGCCAGGTCACCAGGCAATCGAACTGAGTGCGGATGACCTGGAGCGCCGCCCGCCTGCGGAGCGACGAAGGTGCATCGCAGTAGAGCGCATCCTTGCGGATATCGAAATAGAACGCAGAAAGTTCGACGTTCGAGAAATCGATGAGCGAGCGGGCGATGCGTTTGAAATCGAAGGCGTCGTAGCTCTCGCGCACGAGACGATCGAGCTCGGCCAGGCGGTGCAGCATCAGTTGTTCGAGTTCCGGCATATCGGCAAGCGCGACCATCTCGCCCTTGTCGTGCGCGAGCGTGCCGAGCATCCAGCGGATCGTGTTGCGCAGCTTGCGATAGGCGTCGATGTTGGTCTGGATGATGGTCTTGCCGAGGCGCTGGTCCTCCCAGTAGTCCGTGGTCATGACCCAGAGGCGGAGGATGTCGGCGCCTGCATCCTTCATCACCTCCTGCGGGGTGACGGTGTTGCCCTTCGACTTCGACATCTTCTCGCCCTTCTCATCCATGGTGAAGCCATGGGTGATGACGGCCTTGTATGGGGCGCGGCCATGGGTCGCGCAGCTCTCGAGCAGCGAGGAATGGAACCAGCCGCGGTGCTGGTCGGAGCCCTCGAGATAGACGTCGGCCGGCCATTTCAGGTCCGCCCGGTCTTCGAGCGTGAAGGTGTGGGTCGAACCGGAATCGAACCAGACGTCGAGGATGTCCATGATCTGGTGCCAGCGGCCATGGTCGTGGGCGTCACCAAGGAATCGTTCCTTGGCGCCCTCGGCGAACCAGGCGTCAGCCCCTTCCTTCTCGAAGGCATCGAGAATACGGGCATTGACTTCATCGTCGACGAGGATTTTGCCGTCATCGTCGGCGAAGATCGCGATCGGCACGCCCCAGGCTCGCTGGCGCGACAAGACCCAGTCCGGGCGCTGCTCGATCATTGCGCGCAGGCGATTCTGCCCGGCACCCGGCACGAAGCGGGTTTCGTCGATCGCCGAGAGCGCGCGCGAGCGCAGCGTCGTGCCATCGCCGAAGTCCTTGTCCATGTAGACAAACCATTGCGGCGTGTTGCGGAAGATGACGGGTTTCTTCGAACGCCAGGAATGCGGATATGAATGCTTCAATCGGCCGCGCGCGAAGAGCGCATGGCGCGCGATCAGCGCCTTGATGACGCGGTCATTGGCATCGCCCTTCTTGCCCTTGTCGTCGATGACGCGGCCGGCGCCGCCTTCGGCATCGGGGCCGAAGCCGGGCGCATCGGCTGTGAAATAGCCGGCATCGTCGACCGTGAAGGGGATCGCCGAGGAGATGCCACGCGCTTCGAGTGCCCGGGCGCTATCCATCCAGGCCTCAAAGTCCTCACGACCGTGGCCCGGTGCCGTGTGCACGAAACCGGTGCCTGCATCGTCGGTAACGTGCTCGCCATCGAGGAGCGGCACCTTGAAGGCATAACCGCCGCCGAGGCCATGCAAAGGGTGGGCGCAGATAACGGCCGCCAATTCGCCGGCTTCGATGTCGCGGACGAAATTGAAAGTGACCTTCGCCTTGGCAGCCGATTCTTCCGCCAGACGCTTGGCGAAGACCAGCTTCTCGCCCGGCTGCGGACCGTAATCGTTCTCGGCGGTTGCGACCTCATAGAGACCGTAGGCATAGCGCGATGAGTAGGCGATGGCGCGGTTGCCGGGTATCGTCCAGGGCGTCGTCGTCCAAATGACGACGAATGCGCCGGCGAGCGCATCCGGGCCCTCGGCGATCGGGAACTTCACCCAGATCATGTCGCTTTCGACATCGGCATATTCGACTTCGGCCTCTGCAAGCGCCGTCCGCTCCACGACGGACCACATGACCGGCTTCGAGCCGCGATAGAGCTGGCCGGCCTTGGCGATCTTCATCAATTCGCCGGCGATGCGGGCTTCCGCATGGAAGTTCATCGTCGTGTAGGGATTCGCGAAATCACCCTCGATGCCGAGACGCTTGAACTCCTCCGTCTGAACCTGGATCCAGCCGCTGGCGAAATCGCGGCATTCCTTACGGAACTCGTTGACCGGAACCTCATCCTTGTTCCTACCCTTCTCGCGGTACTTTTCTTCGATCTTCCATTCGATCGGCAGGCCGTGGCAGTCCCAGCCGGGCACGTAGTTGGCATCGAAGCCGCGCATCTGGAACGAGCGGTTGATGACGTCCTTCAAGATCTTGTTCAGCGCATGGCCGATATGGATGTTGCCGTTGGCATAGGGCGGGCCGTCATGCAGCACGAACTTCTCGCGGCCGGCGGCGGAGGCGCGGAGCTTCTTGTAAAGCTCCATCTTCTGCCAGCGGGCAACGATTTCCGGCTCTTTCTGCGGCAAGCCGGCGCGCATCGGAAACTCCGTCTGCGGCAGGTAGAGCGTGGAGGAATAATCGATCTTTTCAGCGGTCTCTGTCATCTTCTTTGCATTCGCCTTTTCCGCGCGGGGATCGTCACGCATGCGGAAGAATGTCGGTCTCTTGGGGATGCTTAAGGGCGCGAAACGCCGAAAACCCGGACCTCCCGGCGCGGCCTAGCGCGCGCGGAAAGCCGGGCCAATAATTCGCTGATCAACGATCAATCGACGGTGCCGGGTCATAGTGGCCGGTTCTTTAAGGTGTTTTCCGCCTTTTGAAAAGGTCCGCCGGAGTCAGCCTACGGATTTCTTTGGCACGCCATCAAGCAAAATTCAGCTTGCGATCGATCTCGCTCAGCGGCTGGACACCGGCAAGCAGCGCGCGGGCTTCGCCCTCGTCGACTCTCATCTGCGCTATCAGCAGATCAAGGCCATCAAATTTGAGCTCGTCGCGAAGTCGGCCGAAAAACGAGACACCGCAGACCTCGCCATAGAGCTCGTCGGAGAAGTCGAAGACGAAGGTCTCGAGCAGGGCCTCGCCGTCGCTGTCGACAGTCGGCCGGCGGCCGAAGCTTGCGACACCGTCATGGAGCGTTCCGTCCGCCCGGCGGAACCGCACGGCATAGATGCCGCTCCTGAGCTCGACTTCCGGCGGCAGGCGCATATTCGCGGTCGGATAGCCGAGATCGCGCCCGAGTTTCTTGCCGCCGATCACCTTGGCTTCGACCGTGTAGCGGTAACCGAGGAGTCCTGCCGCGTGCACGACGTCGCCTTCGGCAAGGAGCGAACGGATGGCGCTCGAGGAGATGACCTCGGCGTTCTCGTCGCGGAAAGCATCCATCAGCGTCACGCCGAAGCCCTCCCGCTCGCCGGCGGCCATCAGGAAGGCCGGACCGCCTTCGCGGCCCTTGCCGAAATGGAAATCGAAGCCGGTGACGACATGGGAGGCGTGCAGCCATTCGCGCAGGATGCGATGAATGAAATCGGAAGCCGAAAGCTCGGAGAAGGTCCGGTCGAAGGGATATTCGATGACGGCGCCGAAGCCCATACCCTCGAGAATGCGGGCCTTCAGCGGCGCCGGGGTCAGTCGGAAGACCGGCTTGTCGGGGCGGAAGACGGTGCGCGGATGCGGCTCGAAGGTCAACACCAGCGCCGGCACGCCCCGGTTTCTCGCCTCGCCGAGGGCGCGATCGAGCACGGACCGATGGCCGCGATGGACGCCGTCGAAATTGCCGATGGCCACCACGCCGCCACGGAGATGCTCCGGAAGTGGATCACGGGTTTCGTTTCGATGAAAGACCGTCATTTCGTCTTCCCGTCAGCCGAGCCGCGGCATCCACCACTTCGGCGCCGCCCCTTCCCTCTTCAGGAAGGCGGCGAGCTTCGCCTCGTCGGTGCGGCTCTCGTGCATGTATTCCTGCGCGTGGATGCCGGCGCTGATATAGAGCAGATCAAGGCCGGCGTCCTGCGCGCCCTTGACGTCGGTCGGCATGCCGTCGCCGATGGCGATCACGCGGGCAAGATCGAACGCCCCCCTGACCGCCTTCGCCTCCGAAAGGGCGGCCCGATAGATCGCCCTGTAGGGCTTGCCGGCAATTCTCGCCTCTCCGCCGAGCTCTTCATACAACTTGGCGATGGCACCGGCACAGGGGATCAGGCGATGCCCACGCTCCACAACGAGGTCGGGATTGGCACAGATGAACAGTACGTTTCGCTTGGCAAGGGCGGTGAGCGTTGCCCGATAGTGCTCGGGCGTTTCGGTCTCGTCGTCATAGAAGCCGGCGCAGACGATTGTTTCGGCATCTTCCGACGAGACGATCTCGGTGCCAAGCCCTTCGAGCAGCGGCAGGTCACGATCGGCGCCGATGAAGAAAACCCGCTTCTCGGCCGCGGCGATCAATGCCCGCGTCACGTCGCCGGAAGTGACGATACGGTCGTAGGCCTCGTCGGGAACACCAAGGCCGCGGAGTTGAACCTTGACGCCCGGGTGCGGGCGGGGAGCATTGGTGATGAGGACCACGGTCAGCCCTTGCGCACGCGCCTCCGCAAGCGCCTCGCCTGCGGACACGAAGGCCTGGACGCCATTGTGGAGCACGCCCCAGACGTCGCAGAGCACCACGTCATAACGGTTGGCGATTTCCCGAAAACTGTTGATCCTGACGGCCATCTGGCCTCCCGCAAACTCAGCTTTCGGCTGACATCGCAAGGAAGGGGCGAGAATACAAGTCTCATGCACAGAAAATCGCCGCGCTTCCCACGGATTTGCCGGACTCGGCACATCTAAAGGAGACTGAGCAGCCAGCCAACAGCGGCGAAATCGCGTGTGTCTGGACCATGCCCGCAGGAAGCACCCCATGGTACGAGGTCCGTTGGTTGCTTTGAACGCGAAATCCCAGCGTGGCGTCTCGTCGGGCATTGAACGGCGCCCTTCGTGTCAACGCTCTCCGACTTGGTACCGATCGGCAAAAAATCTCGCGGCCAATCCTTGACTTGCCCGGTAGCCGGTCTTATCTCGGCGACGCTAGCACTCGCTTGATGTGAGTGCTAATACCATCCACCGGATCTCTCAATGATCCGCAATGTCATTTGATCGAGGGATTAGACAATGGCAAGCACCAACTTCCGTCCGCTGCACGACCGCGTTGTCGTCCGCCGCGTCGAGTCTGAGGAAAAGACCAAGGGCGGGATCATCATTCCGGACACCGCCAAGGAAAAGCCGCAAGAAGGCGAAATCGTGGCTGTCGGTTCGGGCGCTCGTGATGAAAGCGGCAAGGTTGTTCCGCTCGACGTCAAGGCTGGCGACCGCGTCCTCTTCGGCAAGTGGTCCGGCACCGAAGTCAAGATCAACGGCGAAGACCTTCTGATCATGAAGGAAGCCGACATCATGGGCATCATCGGCTGATCAGCCGGCAACCCCCCAAAAACTTCCGTAATTTGAAACCGGACTTGGGTCCGGAATTTCGATACCAGGAGCTTTGAAAAATGGCAGCTAAAGAAGTCAAGTTCGGCCGTACTGCGCGCGAAAAGATGCTGCGCGGCGTCGACATCCTCGCCGATGCAGTCAAGGTAACGCTCGGCCCGAAGGGTCGTAACGTCGTTATCGACAAGTCCTTCGGCGCCCCGCGCATCACCAAGGACGGCGTTTCGGTCGCCAAGGAAATCGAACTCGAAGACAAGTTCGAGAATATGGGCGCCCAGATGGTCCGCGAAGTCGCTTCGAAGACCAACGACATTGCCGGCGATGGCACGACGACCGCAACCGTTCTCGCCCAGGCGATCGTTCGCGAAGGCGCAAAGGCCGTTGCTGCCGGCATGAACCCGATGGACCTGAAGCGCGGCATCGACCTCGCCGTCGCCGAAGTCGTCAAGGACCTGCTCGCCAAGGCCAAGAAGATCAACACCTCGGACGAAGTCGCCCAGGTCGGCACGATTTCCGCAAACGGTGAAAAGCAGATCGGCCTCGACATCGCAGAAGCGATGCAGAAGGTCGGCAACGAAGGCGTCATCACGGTTGAAGAAGCCAAGACCGCCGAGACCGAACTCGAAGTCGTCGAAGGCATGCAGTTCGACCGCGGCTACCTGTCGCCGTACTTCGTCACCAACCCGGAAAAGATGGTCGCCGACCTCGAAGACGCTTTCGTTCTCCTGCACGAGAAGAAGCTCTCGAACCTGCAGGCGATGCTCCCGGTTCTCGAAGCGGTCGTCCAGACCGGCAAGCCGCTTCTCATCATCGCTGAGGACGTCGAAGGCGAAGCCCTCGCAACGCTCGTCGTCAACAAGCTGCGCGGCGGCCTGAAGATTGCTGCCGTCAAGGCTCCGGGCTTCGGCGACCGCCGCAAGGCCATGCTCGAAGACATCGCCATCCTGACGGGCGGCACGGTCATCTCCGAAGACCTCGGCATCAAGCTCGAAAACGTCACGCTCGACATGCTCGGCCGCGCCAAGAAGGTCTCGATCTCCAAGGAAAACACGACGATCGTCGACGGAGCCGGCCAGAAGGCCGACATCGAAGGCCGCGTCGCCCAGATCAAGGCCCAGATCGAGGAAACCACCTCCGACTACGACCGTGAAAAGCTGCAGGAGCGTCTTGCGAAGCTCGCCGGCGGCGTTGCCGTCATCCGCGTCGGCGGTGCGACGGAAGTCGAAGTGAAGGAAAAGAAGGACCGCATCGACGATGCTCTCAACGCCACGCGCGCTGCCGTCCAGGAAGGCATCGTACCGGGCGGCGGCGTTGCCCTGCTGCGCTCTTCCGTGAAGATCACCGTCAAGGGTGAAAACGACGACCAGGAAGCCGGCGTCAACATCGTTCGCCGCGCTCTCCAGGCTCCGGCCCGCCAGATCGTTGAAAACGCTGGCGATGAAGCCTCGATCGTTGTCGGCAAGATCCTCGAGAAGAACACCGACGATTTCGGCTACAACGCTCAGACCGGTGAATACGGCGACATGATCGCCATGGGCATCATCGACCCGGTCAAGGTCGTTCGCACCGCCCTGCAGGACGCAGCCTCGGTTGCCTCACTGCTCATCACCACCGAAGCCATGATCGCCGAGCTGCCGAAGAAGGACGCTCCGGCAATGCCGGGCGGCATGGGCGGCATGGGCGGCATGGACATGATGTGATAAGGCGAAAGCCTTAGCACAGCAGGGCCCATAAAGCTTCGCCCATGCAATTAAAAAACAGTTCAGCGCGTCAAGCGCGCTGAACGGGCGGCATGGACATGATGTGATAAGGCGAAAGCCTTAGCACAGCAGGGTCCATAAAGCTTCGCCCATGCAGTTAAAAGCAGTTCAGCGCGTCAAGCGCGCTGAACGGGCGGCATGGACGTGATGTGATAAGGCGAAAGCCTTAGCACAGCAGGGTCCATAAAGCTTCGCCCATGCAGTTAAAAGCAGTTCAGCGCGTCAGGCGCGCTGAACGGGCGGCATGGACGTGATGTGATAAGGCGAAAGCCTTAGCACAGCAGGGTCCATAAAGCTTCGCCCATGCAGTTAAAAGCAGTTCAGCGCGTCAGGCGCGCTGAACGGGCGGCATGGACATGATGTGATAAGGCGAAAGCCTTAGCACGATCAATCCGGATCAGAAGGGCGGCTCGAGAGCCGCCCTTCTTGTTGTGAAGATGGAACGTGAGCCACTGCTCTAGCTAACCGATGCACCCCTCATCCGGCCTGCCGGCCACCTTCTCCCCGCAAGCAGGGCGAAGGAGACTCGCGGCGCCCGCTCAGGTGATACCCTTTATCCCAGCAAAGCTTTCAGATCGCTCTGCGGGTCTGCCAAAACCTTGCGATCCGGCGTCTTCCCCGCTTCCAGCAGCTTCTTTCCCGTGACATAGGCCTTAGCGTCGTTGATCGCATCGACGGCGATCAGCTTGCCCTCGCGGAAATACCAGACCGAGACGCTGCCCTCGCGCTGGCCTGGGCGGACGAGTGTCTCGTCATGGCCGAGGCCGAAACCGGCGATCTGTAGCTTGACGTCGTACTGGTCCGACCAGAACCAGGGGTGCGGATCGTAAGGATTGGTCCCGCCCGCGATTATGGCGGCGACCGCCTCCGCCTGATCCACGGCGTTCTGGACCGACTCGAGACGGATGCGCATGTCCTGCCACGGGAGCACCGCGCAATCGCCCATGGCGAAAGTCGCCGGGTCGGAGGTCCTGCCATAGCGGTCGACGATGATGCCGTTCGCGGTTTCGAGACCCGCACCATGGGCGAGTGCGTCGTTCGCCGTCACGCCGATGCCGACGATGACCACGTCCACCGGAACAACCGAACCATCCGCAAGCTCGGCCGCCGAAACGCGGCCGTTGTCACCAATCAGACGGTGGAGCCCCATGCGCTCGCGAATATCGACCCCATGCGAGCGGTGGATGTCACGCACGATCGCCGAGGTGGCGGCGGAGGCAACGCGCTGCAGGATGCGGTCGGCCATCTCAATGACCGTCACCTCCAGCCCCAGGCTGCGAGCAACTGCGGCCGCCTCGAGGCCGATATATCCACCGCCGACCACCAGCACCCGCCGTCCCGGTTTCATTTCCTCGGCAAGCTGATCCGCGTCCCGGTAATCGCGCACCACGTAGACACCTGCGAGATCGCCGCCGATCGAGGCCGGCAGCCGGCGCGGCGTCGCCCCCGTCGCGAATGCCAGCGTCTCGTAGCCGAGCTTCGATCCGTCGCTGAGCGTGACCTCTCTTGCAACCCGATCGACGCGGGTCACGGTCGTCGACAGGCGGATGTCGACCTGATGCTCAGCATACCAGGTCTCCGGCCGATAAAGCAGCCGGTCCAGGGTCAATTCGCCCAACAGATACTTCTTGGAGAGCGGCGGGCGCTGATAGGGCAGGCTCGCCTCGGCGGCGATGACGGTGATCGGACGCTGATCATTGAGAGCCCGCAGTTTGGCGACCAGGGCGAAGGCGGCCTGACCGCCACCGATGACAACAAGCCTTCCCGACACCGTCTCCACCTGTTTCGATTCTATTCCGCTAACCGGTACCCGTCCGGCCGGAGTATCGTCAATCCGGCCGGAGCCGCGCTTCTACTCCTTTTTCGGAATTTCCAGGCCCCTTTGCGCGGCCGGGCGCGCCAAACCGCGCTCTACCCACGCCATGACGCTCGGGAAACTCTTGTAGTCGAGCACCTCGGCGCCCCCATAAAATTTGCGCGCGCCCTCGATCCAGGGAAAAGTCGCGATGTCGGCGATCGTGTATTCATCGCCCATCAGCCATTGCCGACCTTCGAGCCGAGCCTCGAGGACGCCGAGGAGACGCTTCGACTCGTCGCGGTAGCGCTCGACCGGATAGGGGTTGTTGGCGACTTTCTCGGGCGCCCACTTGAAGAAATGACCGAACTGGCCGAACATCGGCCCGATGCCGCCCATCTGGAACATTACCCAGCACAGCGTCTCGTAGCGGCCAGACGCGTCCGAGGGAATGAGCTTGCCGGTCTTCTCCGCGAGATAGACGAGGATCGCGCCGGATTCGAAGAGGCCTATCGGCTTGCCGTCCGGTCCATTCGGATCGATGATCGCCGGGATGCGGCCGTTCGGATTGAGTGAAACGAATTCGGGGGACTTCTGCTCGTTGCTGTCGAAGGCGATGCGGTGTGCCTCGTAGGGCAGTCCAAGCTCTTCGAGCGCGATCGAGATTTTCACGCCGTTGGGGGTCGGCAGCGAGTAGAGTTGGATAATGTCGGGGTTCTTTGCCGGCCAGCGGCTCGTGATCGGGAAAGAGGAAAGATCAGCCATAAAAGGTTGCCTCGAGTTGATCTTGGGAGGTTGATGCTACCGTCCCTACATAGGAGCGCTGATTGCATTTGTCAGGGCGGCGCGACTATTCGAGGTGGAACCGCCGCCTTAGATGGCCGCACGCACGGCAGCGATGATGCGATTGATCGTGGGATTGCCTTCGTGGGCCGTCTTTCGAGCTCTGACGAGGCAGGCCTCGGAGCGCAGAATCACCCCATCGGAGAGGATCTTCAGATGGTTCGCCCGCAAGGTGGAGCCTGTCGAGGTGATGTCGACGACGATGTCAGCCGAGCCGGAGGCGGGCGCGCCTTCGGTCGCGCCCAGACTTTCGACGATGCGGTAGAGCTGGATACCGTGACTGCCGGAGAAGAATTGCTGCGTCAGCCGCCAGTACTTGGTGGCAATCGCCAGGCGACGGCCATGACGGGCGCGGAAGTCGGCGGCAACGTCTCCGAGATCGGCCATCGTATCGACGTCGTACCAGATCTCCGGCACGGCAACGACGACCTCCGCATGGCCGAAGCCGAGCCGCGCCGCGAACTCCACGCGCCCATCGGCGTCGGCCAGACCTTCGCGCACGAGGTCTTCGCCGGTCACGCCGAAATCGACGGCACCGCACCCGACCTCGCGGGAAATTTCGGATGCCGAAAGGAAGGCGACCTCGACGTCGTCCCAACCCTCGATCCGGCCGCGATAGGAGCGGTCGTTGCCGACCGCGACGATTTTCATGCCGGCGCGCTCGAAAATGGCCGAGGCATCGTCCTTCATCCGCCCCTTGGAGGGCAGCGCAATGGTAATGGTCATTTCGCGCCCCCTGCGGCAGCCACGGCCCGTTCGATCCGGTCGAGCCAAAGAGAGAAACCAACCGCCGGAATATGCTCGCGGGCGCCGAGCAGCGTCAGCAGACGGTCGAAGCGTCCGCCACCGGCGAGAACCGCCGGTGCTCCCTCAAGCCCGATCTCGAAGACGAGGCCCGTATAATAATCGAGCGGTCGGCCGAAGGCCGCACGATAACGTATGAGGCCGGCATCGGCACCGACCCGTGCCAGCGCCGCCACCCGCGCATCGAAAAGCGCAAGCGCGCCGTCGATCTTCAGCCCTGATTTATCGGCGAACTGGTGAAGGGCGGCCGCTGATTCACCGAGCGGCAGGTCGAGCGCCAGGAATTCGCGCATGATGGCAAGCGCTGCCTTGTCGAGCCGTGTCGTCGCAAGCTCCATCTTCTCCTTGAGCCGGCGGGCAATATCCCCGGGCGAACGACTGGCATTGGTGGAATAGCCTGTCGCTTCCATGGTCCCGGCGATCTCGGCGACGAGCCGCTCCTCGTTATCCAGGATGCCCATACTCGCAAGCCGCTCGACCTCAGGGCCGAAAACGCCGGGAGATTTTGGATCGGCGAGTTTCGCCAGCAGCCTCTGTAAATGCTCCTGGTCGCCGAAAGCATGGATAAGCCGCTTCTGCCAGCCGGCTGGCAGGCCGCAGGCGGCAATCACCGCCTCGAACACCGATTGGTCGCCGACCGTTACCCTCAGCCGCCGGCCAGGTAACCGGTTGCTCAAAACCAGCATCGCGTCACCGATCGCCCGCGCGTCAGCGCCGGCCGTGTCGAGATCACCGAGGTCCTCGATGCCCGCCTGATAGAACTCGTTCGAGCCGTCGCGACGCTGACGGAAGACTTCGCCGAGATAGGCATAGCGCTGCGGCGTGCCGGTCGCTGTCTCGATATGCCTGAGACAAACCGGAATGGTGAATTCCGGGCGCAGGCAAAGGCTCTCGCCGGTTTCGCTTTCGGTCAGGAAAATGCGCCGGCGCAGGTCCTCTCCTGCCATATCCAGGAAGGGCTCGGCCGGCTGGATTACCGGCGTGTCGACTCGCAGCGTCTTCAACCGCTCGAAATCGGCAAGCAACTCACCGGCAAAGGCGGGGAGATTGATCAGCGGCATCAGCCTGCCCTTTTCCGATCCTCGGCCTGTTCCGCGAGGATTTCCCGGACTTTTGCCACGAGTTCGCTTTCCGGGACGGAGATCTGGGCGACGCGCGCCTCGCGCCATGCGACGTTGTCTTCGATTTCGCCCGAGAGGCGCTTACCCTCGATCAGGTCCTTTATCTGCAAGGTGCCGGAGGCGCGCTCGTCGCCGCCCTGGATGATCGCAATCGGCGAGCCGCGACGGTCGGCATATTTGAGCTGGTCGCCAAAATGCTTCTTGTTTCCCTGGTACATTTCGGCGCGGATGCCGGCATGGCGCAGTTCCTGCACGAAGCGTTGGTAGCGGCCCATGCTTTCGAGGTCGCGATCCATCACGCAGACGACGACCGGCGCGATCACCTCCTCGACCCCGAGCTTGCCGAGATTCTTGAGCGCCGTCATCAGGCGCGACACGCCGATCGAGAAGCCTGTCGCCGGCACCGGCTGGCCCATGAATCGGGATACGAGCCCATCGTAGCGGCCGCCGCCGCCGACGGAGCCGAAGACGACTTCCTCGCCCTTCTCGTTGGTGACGGCAAATTGCAGTTCCGCTTCAAAGACCGGGCCGGTGTAATATTCAAGGCCGCGCACCACCGACGGGTCGATCTTGATGCGATCCGCCTCGTAACCGGCGCTGAGCACGAGACTGCGGATGGTGTTGAGCTCCTCGACGCCCTCTCTGCCTTTCGCAGTGCCGGCAACCAGCTCGGCCAGTTCATCGGCGCTCTTGGCGTAATCGGTGATGCCGACGAAGAACAGGATCTTGCCGATCTGCTGTTCATCGAGGCCAGCGCCCGTGGTGAAGTCGCCGCTTTCGTCCTTGCGCCCCTCGCCGAGCAGCAGCCGCACGCCCTCGGGCCCGAACTTGTCGAGCTTGTCGATGGCGCGGAGCACGGTCAGCCGCCTGTTCGAATGTCCCTCGCCGTTAAGGCCGATCGCCTCGAGCACGCCGTCGAGCACCTTTCGGTTGTTGACGCGGATCACGTAGCCGCCGCGCTTAATGCCAAGCGCTTCCATCGTGTCGGCCATCATCATGCACATCTCGGCATCGGCCTGAACGCCGGCGGCACCGACCGTGTCGGCATCGAACTGCATGAACTGGCGGAAACGGCCCGGTCCCGGCTTCTCGTTGCGAAATACGTAGCCGGCGCGATAGGTGCGGTAGGGAAGCTGGATTTCGTTGAAATTCTCCGCCACGTGACGGGCGAGCGGCGCCGTAAGATCGTAGCGAAGGCTCATCCATTGCTCGTCGTCGTCTGTCAGCGAGAAGACGCCCTCGTTCGGACGATCGCTGTCGGGAAGGAACTTGCCAAGCGCCTCGGTATATTCGAACAGCGGCGTTTCCACGGGGTCGAAGCCGTAGCGCTCATAGACCTCGCGGATCTTCGCGATCATTTCGTCGACGGCGCGGATATCCGCGGCCGAGCGGTCGACGAAGCCGCGCGGCAGCCGCGCCTTGAGCTTCTGCGTTTTCTTGGTTTTGTCGTTCATGGAAGGTGTTCCGGCTACTCAAAGCTAGGTCGGTGCCTTCCCTAAAGGATCATGTCAAGGGCGGCAAGGGCGGCTGCCGATAAAGGCTATCGCGTGGGCATGCTTATGGAGGTCGCCGTCGCCCTGTTTCATTCGCAGGCACAGGGGAGCGAGATTGTATTTCTTTGCCCACTCGCCTATAAGTTAAGCGAAGGAAAATGCACGGAAAGAAAGATCTTTCAACCAAGTTGTATTTCAGTGAGGGTTATACCAGGGAAACGACGGAGGGGCGATATGCTGAGACTCATGGCGCCGGGCGCGGGAGCCATAAGGCCATTGACCCCGGGTTCCCACGAGGCCTGGACCCGGTATGCGAATAGAGCCGGTTACCCGACCGAAGCCTGGCACTGCGACATCGGCAGCGGGACCTTCGTGCTCGGCCCGGAAATCTCCTCTCTCCTCGGCCTGCGGGACAATCCTTGCGGCATCGTGGATCTCGTGCGAGCCTATGACAAAGACAATCGTGCAACGATCCTGAATATTCTGGAAAAGGCGACCACAACCTCCTCGTCCTTTTGCTTTTCAGCGGTCGTTTCCAAGTCAGGGGCGCGTTCCGCGCAAGTTTTCTGCATCGGCAAATCCACCCTCAGCGATGGAGGCCGCAACGGCATCTTGCAGGGCATTTTCGCGATACCCACGCTTTGGGCGTGAAGCCCCACGATCAAGACGTTGCGCCTAGTCCCGCCGTTGGCCGGACGAATCGCTGCCGCATCTCTTCTATACCGGCTCGGCAGAAGCAGCCCTCGAGGTGGTCATTGACGAGCCCCATTGCCTGCATGAAAGCATAGACGGTCGTCGGCCCGACGAAGGTCCAGCCGCGTCTTTTCAGATCCTTCGAAATCCTGACCGAGGTCGGCGACGTAGGATTGGCTCTTAGCGCATCGTAATCCACGATCTCTGGACGCTCTCCTCCGCCAGGTTCCTGCGACCAGAAATAGGCGGCGAGCGATCCGAATTCATCGCGCATCTCCCTCGCCCGTCGGGCATTGTTGATGGTCGATACGATCTTGCCGCGATGGCGGACAATGCCGGGATCGGCAAGGCAACGCTCGACCTCGGCCCCGCCATATTCGGCAATCGCGTCGAAGTCGAAACCGGCAAAGGCGGCGCGGAACGCTTCGCGCTTCCTCAGGATCGTCAACCAGGACAGGCCCGATTGGAAGCCTTCGAGGCAGATCTTCTCGAAGAGCCTGCGGTCGTCCGCCACGGGCCGGCCCCACTCCTCGTCGTGGTAGCGGCGATAGTCTTCGAGATTGCCGTGCCAGGCGCAGCGCAGGAGCCCGTCTTCGCCCACTGTCAAACCTTTTTCCGGCATCAGCCCAGACCTCGCTCTCGTTTCCCTTTTGTTCCATTTACCATTTACAAACCAGATTCATAAAGCCGCAAATAACCCTACCCAAAGCTTTCTTGCGTAAGCGGCCTTTTAACGGCGGCCGTTTACCTTTCGGTGGCGAGCCGATGCGACCATCCCGGCTCCGAACCCTGGCTTAATTTACGGCGTTATGTAGCGAGTCCGTCCGATTATGAAGAAATTCCTTTTGCTTGCCACGTCCTTCCTCTGCATGCTCCCCTTCAGCGCCGGCGCGCAGGACCGCTATCAAAATCGTCCGCCGGTCATCGTCAGCCCGGATCTGACGGCCCCCTGGGTGATGCAACTGATCGGCGAAAGGGTGCGCCCCGTCGTCTACCGGTCCCAGGCGCCGGCCGCCACCCGAAAACCGCTCGAGCGGCGTCAGGTAAAACGCCGGCCAAACCCCGCACTCGTGCAACCCGTTGCCGCCCCGCGCGCGCAAAAGCCGGTCAAGACAAAACTGGACCCGCAGTTCCTGCCGCAGATGGTGGCGTATGAGACCAAGGAAAAGCCCGGCACGATCGTGATCGATACCAACAACCGCTTCCTGTACCTCGTTACAGGAAGCGGCGAAGCCCGACGCTACGGCGTCGGAGTGGGCAAACCGGGCTTTGAATGGGCCGGCGAACACAGAATCACCCGCAAGGCCGAATGGCCGAGTTGGACGCCGCCGCAGGAGATGATCGCGCGTGAGGCGGCCAAGGGCCATTACCTTCCTGCCCGCATGGACGGCGGGCCCGACAACCCGCTTGGCGCGCGCGCCATGTATCTCGGCTCCACCCTCTACCGCATCCATGGCACCAATGCCCCCTGGACCATCGGCTACGGCGTCTCCTCCGGCTGCATCCGCATGCGCAACGAGGACGTTGTCGATCTCTATGAGAGGGTCAAGGTCGGCACCAAGGTCGTCGTTTTATAGCAACGGGTAGAGTATCTCCCGGCGACTATGCGTCTTTACTTTACGGTCGTGATCAAAAAGCAACAGCGGTTACCTGCGATACAAGTGCCGAGGCGTCCTCTGGTCTATCGCATGTATCGCAGGCTTGAAGTTGCGACTACAACGCATAGCCTGCCTGGAACGAGGGTTGAGAGGGAATCATAGATGAGACTTCATGCCAAGTTGGTTGCGCTCAGCGTCGCGGCCGCTGCCCTGCTTGCTGCGGCGAATGCTTCGGCGTTCACGCCCGCCGCAGATGCTAGGCCCGCCGCCAAGCGCTCGGATGTCGTGCTGGTCGCGCAGCAGAAGAAGCCGCCGAAGAAATATTGGCGCACCAAGGTTCGCTTCCGCACCGAGGAGGCTCCCGGCACGATCGTCGTCGATACCAACAACAAGTTCCTCTACTATATCGACGGCCCGAACCGCGCGACGCGCTACGGCATCGGCGTCGGCCGCGAGGGCTTCGGCTGGTCCGGCATTGTCAAGGTGGGCCGGAAGGCCGAGTGGCCGAGCTGGACACCGCCCGCGGAAATGCGCGCGCGAGAAGCGGCCAAGGGCCGGATCCTGCCGATCACCCAGGAAGGTGGCATCGACAACCCGCTCGGCGCCCGGGCGCTTTATCTTTACAAAGGTGGCCGCGACACGATTTTCCGCATCCACGGCACGAACCAGCCCTGGACTATCGGCCAGAACATGTCGTCCGGCTGCATCCGAATGATGAACGAGGACGTCGAGCATCTTTACGATCGGGCGCCGATCGGAACCAAGGTGATCGTAATCGGCCCCGGCAACAAGCACGGCGATATCAGCTTCGACGACCGCGGCGTCGACATTTTCCGCACGATCTTCGGCGGCTGAGGGACACCGCGATTGCCCCTCTCCTCGGGTTTAGCCCGAGGACTAGCCCTCTCCCCGCTCCCGGGGACTGGAGCGGGCGCCTCGTCGCTTCTCCCCGTCAGAACGGGGAGAAGGACGCGGCAGCGAAACGAGGGGCGCGTCTCTCACCTCTCACCCGTCAAAGCTCCGCCGGCTTCTCCCCCCCATAGGCCCAATCCAGCAGCTCGACGGTATGCACGATCGGGACGCCGGTTCCGGTTGCAATCTGCGTGATGCAGCCGATATTGCCGGTCGCGATCACGCTCGCCTTGGTGGCTTCGAGGTTTTTCACCTTTCGCACCTTTAGTTTTGCCGAAATCTCCGGCTGCAGGATGTTATAGGTGCCGGCCGAGCCGCAACAGAGATGGCCTTCCGCCGGTTCGCGCACTGCGAATCCGGCACGCCTTAGAAGCTGCTTCGGCGCACTCACGATCTTCTGGCCGTGCTGCATCGAGCAGGCGGAGTGATAGGCGACGGTCAGCCCACGCGCCTCCTGCTCCGGCAACTCCAAGATCGCAAGATATTCCGTCACGTCTTTAGCGAGCGAGGAGACCTTCGCGGCTTTTTCGGCGTAGGCGGGATCGAGCCGCAGCATATGGCCGTAGTCCTTGATCGTCGTGCCGCAGCCGGATGCGGTGATGACGATGGCGTCAAGACCGTCTTCCTCCGCGGTCTTCAGCCAAGCGTCGACATTGCGCCGGGCGGAGTCCAGGGCCTGCTCCTCCCGACCCATATGGTGGACCAGCGCCCCGCAGCAACCCTCACCTTCCGCCACGACGACCTCGATTCCGTGCCGCGTCAGCAGCCGGATCGTCGCCTCGTTGATCTCCGGGCGCAACACCGGCTGGGCGCAACCCGTCAGCAGCGCCACTCGGCCGCGGCGGATACCCTTTGCCGCATGCACCGCGGGCCTTGCAGCGTGGGATGCGGAAGGGAGCGTGGCCGGTGCGAGATCGAGCATGACGCCGAATGTCTTTAGCCAGGGAACGCGCTTGAGCAGCCCCGACAGCGGCCGCGCAAGACCCGCCGCTCTCAGCGCCAGGCGAAAGCGCTTCGGCGAGGGCAATGTCGCGGCGATGACCGAACGGGCGAGACGTTCGCCGAACGACCGCCGAAAGGTCTTCTCGATGTGGATGCGGGCATGGTCGACGAGATGCATGTAGTCGACACCGGAGGGGCAGGTTGACACGCAGGAGAGGCAGGAGAGACAGCGGTCGATATGCGTGACGGTTTCCTTATCGGCCGAGCGGCCGTTTTCCAGCATGTCCTTTATGAGATAAATCCGCCCGCGCGGGCTGTCGAGCTCGTCGCCGAGGAGCACATAGGTGGGACAGGTGGCGGTGCAGAAGCCGCAATGGACGCACTTGCGCAGGATCTTTTCGGATTCGGCGACATGCGGATCGGCTAGCTGTTCAGGGGAAAAGTTCGTCTGCAACCGAATACTCCAATACCAGGCTCAGCACGCATCATATTCGGCTGAGCCTAAAGCCACCAGCTTTCCGGGTTGGTGATCGGCTCCTCTCGCGCTGCTTTCTGAAGGCCGACGACACAGCGCACGACGATCCACACCGCCGTGGCAACGAAGCCGAGCACACCAATCAAAACAACGGACAGCAGCGCCGAGACAACGACAAAGAGCAAGGCGATCCAGAAGGTGCGGATCGCCCAGTCATAATGCGTTCTCGCCCAGACGTCGGCGGCTCCACGATTGAGATAGGCGAGCACAAGCCCGATCAGCGGCGTGATCCCGATGGCAAAGCCGAGCAGATACGAGACGTAGACGATCTGGATGTTGACCTTGCCGGGTTCCAGCCAGCGATCGGTCTCTCGGGAATGCGGCATCTGCGAACCAGGATCGGTCATCGAGGTCTCCTTCGCCGTTGGGCGTGTTTGTGGCGATGCTTCACGCAACCGCCATTCGCCCGGGATTAAAAATCCGCGATGGGTCGAACGACGCACGCAGGCGCTCCGCCAATTGTGCCACAGCGGGGGCCTGCGGTTCGAAGGCCGGTATGCGGGTGCGTTCCCCCTCTCCGGCGCGCAGAAGCGTCGCGTGCCCGCCCCCAACTGCCCGGATGTAGCGACGCAGGAGCTCGGCCTCGCATTCCGCCTCCATGCGCAGCCAGACGAGGCCGCCCTGCCAATCATAGAAGGCGTCCACCCCGGCCTGCAAACGAAGCGCGGCAACGAGCTGGTGCCCCGCCGAGGGCGCAACCGAGACGCGCCAGAGCGGCCGCATGGTGCCGTCGGCATAGGGTTTTGCGTCGCGGATCTCGGTCCAGAGCGCCTTCGTTTGATCGAGATCGAGCGTCGCGACCGGGCCGAAGCGCGCGAGGGCCGAGGCAAGCTTTTGCGCCCGCAGCGAAACGGAGGCCGCCAGGCCCTCCAATCTCAGCGCGGTTGCCGCCCCCTCTGGCAGCGCGCCGCCGATGAAGCGTCCTCCCACGCTCTCCGGCAGATGCGCCGCGCCCGACACCTCCACCGGTTGGGCCATCGCCTCGGCCATGACTGCCGCAGCCTCCGCATCATTGAGACCGGAAACAACAATGGTGGCGGCCGCCGGCGGAATCGGCAGCACCTTGAAGGTGACCTCCGTCAGAATGCCGAGCGTGCCATAGGATCCGGCCAGGAGCTTCACCAGATCCAGCCCGGTGACGTTCTTCATAACCCGGCCGCCGGCCTTGATCACCTCACCGCGGCCATTGATGAACCGTACGCCGAGCAGGCTGTCGCGCGCGGCTCCGGCGACGTAACGGCGCGGCCCGGAGACGTTGGCGGCGAAAACTCCGCCGATCGTCGGCTCGCCCGAGGTGCCGAAGACCGGGCGATGATCCATCGGTTCGAAGGAGAGCATCTGGCCCTTCGCATCGAGCGCGGCCTCGACCTCGGCCAACGGCGTTCCCGCGAGCGCGCTCATCGTCATTTCTGCCGGATTGTAGGTGACGATGCCGGCGAGGCGTCGGGTCGAGAGGGTTCGGTCCGCCCGCACCGGATTGCCCAGGCCCGAACGCGTACCGCCACCGACAATGGAGAGGGTAACGCGCTCTGCGGCGGCCGAGCGGACGACTGAAGCGATCCCCTCCTCGCTTGCCGGTTCGAAATGGACGATCATGCGGCGGGCCGTCCTTCGAGCGGAAACACTTTCGACGGGTTCAGGAGCCATTGTGGATCGAAGGCCGCTCGTACGGCCATCTGCTGGTCGAGGTCGGCCTGGCTGTATTGATGCCGCATCAGCTCGCGCTTCTCGATGCCAACGCCGTGTTCGCCGGTCAGGCAGCCGCCGGCTTCGACGCAGAGCTTCAGGATATCGTTGCCGGCGGCTTCCGCGCGGGCGGCATCCTCCGGATCGTTGATATCGTAGAGGATCAGCGGATGCATGTTGCCGTCGCCGGCGTGGAAGACATTGGCAACGCGAAGGCCGTAGCCCGCGACGATCTCGCCGGTCCGGCTTAGGACATGGGAGAGCTGGCTCAGCGGCACGGTGCCGTCCATGCAGATGTAGTCGGCAATGCGACCGGTGGCGCCGAAGGCGGATTTCCGGCCTTTCCAGATCAGCGCCGCTTCCATTGCGGATTGCGATTCCCGGATCGTCATCACGTCGTGACGCCGAGCGATCTCGATGATGCTTCGAAGCATTGCCTCCATCTCGACTTCCGAGCCCTCGACCTCGACGATCAAAAGGGCCTCCACGTCGAGCGGATAGCCGGCATGGGCAAAGGCTTCGCAGATCTCGATCGCCGGCCTGTCCATGAATTCGATCGCAACCGGAATGATGCCTGCCCCGATGATGTCGGCGACGCAGGAACCGGCCGCCTCCGACGAAGCGAAGCCGAAGAGCACCGGGCGCGCGCCTTCCGGCTTGGCGATCAGCCGGACGATCGCTTCAGTGACGATGCCGAGCTGGCCCTCCGAACCGCAGACGAGGCCGAGAAGATCATAGCCCGGCGCATCGATCGCCTTGCCGCCAAGCTCGATCACCGTGCCGTCGAAAAGCACCATCCTGACGCCCAGAAGGTTATTGGTCGTCACGCCGTATTTCAGGCAATGGGCGCCGCCGGAATTCATGCCAATATTACCGCCGATGGTGCAGGCGAGCTGCGAACTCGGATCGGGAGCGTAGAAAAAGCCATCCGCAGACACCGCTTCGGAAATATTGAGATTGGTGACACCCGCTTGCACCGTGGCCGTGCGGTTGAAGAGATCAATGTCGAGAATGCGCGACATTTTCGAGAGGCCGACGACGATGGCGTCCTCCTGGGGAATGGCGCCGCCGGAAAGGGACGTGCCGGCGCCGCGCGGCACGACGGGAATACCATAACGGCTGCAATACCTAAGCACGGCGGCAACCTGTTCGGTCGACTCCGGCAGGACCACTGCCAGCGGCATACGCCGATAGGCGAGAAAGGCGTCCGTCTCGAAGGGTTTCAAGCCGCGCTCGTCGCTGATCAGACAACCGTCCGGCAACAGATCGGCGAGGTCGGCAATGATCTCCCCTCGGCGGTCAAGAACGGCCTGCCTGGGTTTCAGAAAGCCGATCGTTTCCGGCATGAACTCCTCCGAGCAGATTCGCCTAGGGCAGACATCGGCAGCCAATGACGGCTGTACTGACGGCCATCGCGGGCTGGTATTTTTTGTTTACCACTGGAGCGCCGGCCGGGGCAAATGCTAATGGGGTACTTCGTGTCGATCACCTACAGCGCATGCAGGGACCGCTCTCAAAGGCCCCTGCCCTGGTGCATTGGCAATGGAAGCGGGCGGATGCTACTTGTGCGCTGCCTCTTCATGATGGCGGCGAATCCGCCTTACCACCATCCAGACACCCACCACCGCGATGGGGACGGCAAGGCCGGTGAGGACGCCGGGGTCGATCGGAATCTCGTGACTGAGAGGCTTGGCGAGGTAGCCGAACAGCCCAACGACGTAATAGGAGATCGCGGCAACGGAGAGGCCCTCAACTGTCTGCTGCAAGCGCAATTGCAGCTTCGCACGGCGGTCCATCGAGTTGAGCAGCGCGCTGTTTTGCCGTTCGAGTTCGACGTCGATCCAGCTTCTCAAGAGCGACGTGGCGCGCGTCAACTTGGCCGAAAGATTGGCCTGCCGTTCTTCAACCGATTGGCAGGTCCGCAGGGCTGGCGCCAGCCTCCGTTCGAGGAAGGTCCCAATCGTCTCATAGCCGGGCACGGGCGTTTCGGAGAGCGTGCGGATGCGTTCCTGAACGATACCGTAATAGGCACGGCTCGCGCCGAAGCGATAGAGACTGAGGGCTGCGCCGGCTTCGAGATCGGCGGCGAGACGGGTGATTTCGGAAAGCATCTCGTCCGCTTCCTCGCGGACATTCTCCTTCATCCGCTGCGTGATCGCTGTCAGTGCGTCCTCGGTGCGACGGATTTCGGGCGAAAGTGACTGTGCCAGCGGCAGGCCGAGCATGGCAAGCGTTCGATAGGTCTCGATGTCGAGCAGTCGCTGCACCAAGGCGCCAGTACCCGCTTCAGTCAGTCCCCTGTCAATGACGAGAATTTGGGTGAGACCGTCGCCGTTTTGGCGAAAATCCGTCAGGAGCACCGCTTGGCCATTTTTCGTCTCGCTGTAGCAGAGGCTCTTCGGATCGAAGAGATCGATCGCCTCTCGCGTTTGCGGCGTGTCGGGGCGTATCTCGAGGCGAATGCCGGAAATCAGCAGGCCCGGCGGCGAAAAACCGTCACCGAAAGGGTGGATGGCGACGTCGTCGCCGAAGCGTTCGGGAGCCGGTGCATCCCAGAAATAGGTGGAAAATTCCGTATGCCTTTCCCAGCGCAGAGTGCCTTGTCCCCACGGCATCGCATGGTGGCTGGCGTCACGGCCAGGCGGCGCGATGCCACGGGAACGCGACAGTTCGGAGAGCACGGCATGATCGACGATCGATCCGCCTTCGGTGAGGAAGGCAAGTTGGAAAATCACGCGTGGCGTCGTCACCAGCGCGTAAGGACGTGCGTGAACTTCGCCCAGCGCCTGGGCGCGCAAGGGTGCAACCGGAAATGCAAAACTGCCCTTTGGCATGAAGCGCTTCGTCCCCCTCACGCATTCATCACCATTTTCTTATCAACCCGTCGAGAAAAAAGTAATGGGCGCATTGACGCAGTTTGATCTTTGTGAAACCGCAAAGTGGACAATCAATTTGACCACTTGCCGTGGGCTGCTAGATTTCCGATGAGCGGAAGGCGTGAGGACAAAGCGGTTTTTCGCGCGGGGAGAACACGCCGTGACTGAAGACCAGACCGACCTCTATGCTCGTATCAGCCATAGCCGCACCGCTGACGAGGTCGTGCAGCAGATCGAGCTTCTGATCCTCGAGGGCGTGCTGCGCGACGGCGACCGACTGCCGGGCGAGCGGGAGTTGTCGAAGCGATTCGACGTGTCGCGACCGATCCTGCGCGAAGCGCTCAAGGAACTGGAGGCGCGCGGCCTCCTCGAGAGCCGACACGGTGGCGGCACCTTCATCGCTGACGTGGTCGGACAGATCTTCTCGAAGCCGCTGATCGAACTTATCGGACGCCACCCCAAGGCGACGCAGGACTATCTCGAATACCGGCGCCAACTCGAGGGCCTGACCGCGGAGCTCGCCGCCACACGCGCCACGGACTTTGACCGCGATATCCTGACCCGGGTCCTCGGACGCATGCGAGCGGCGCACCGCATCGGCAATTTCGACGAAGAGCTCGAGGCGGACATCGAGTTGCATAACGCGATCGGCGAGAGCGCCCACAATATCATCCTGCTGCACACGTTGAGAGCCTGCTATCGTCTCTTGACCCAGGGCATCTTCTTTCACCGCAGCACCGTCTTCAGCGCACCGGGCGCACGCGATCGGCTGCTGGCGCAGCATGAGGCGATCTATGACGCGATCATGGCGCGCGATGCAGAGGCCGCCAAGGCAGCAGCCCAAAGCCACATCGATTTCGTCGCCGCCGCGGCGCGTGAGGCGGAGCGCAGCGGCGAGTGGGCGCGCATCGCCCGGCTGCGCCTGCAGCAACGGGATCGCGGCGCGTAGAGCACAAAGATTTCTAGATGACGTGTCCACATGCTTGAAATCGGATCTGCGACTGGCGACGTCGCTTCCGCGGAGTCCAAGCAATTGTTCAATCTATCTAAAGTTGCGCTTCGGGTGTGGAACCTCAGCGCTTCTCAACGGTTAACTCCGCGCGGCCATTTACAGGCAGAGCAAACGGCCTATTTTTGGGATGTCTAATTCTACTGATTCGCGAAGAGGAGCAGTAATCAGTTGAGTCTATTGCACCGGCTGGCCTCTGATGTGCATCTGATGCTGCGTCGCCCAGCGCGCATGCAATATGCCGCGCTGTGCTACCGCGTCCAGAAGAAGGCGAACGCCGTCGAAATCCTCCTGCTTACGAGCCGAGATACCGGTCGCTGGGTCATACCCAAAGGGTGGCCGATGCAGGGAAAGCGCGCCCATGAAGTGGCCGAGCGCGAAGCTTACGAAGAGGGCGGCGTCAGGGGCAAGGTGCACAAAGCCACGATCGGCTCCTATGTTTACCAGAAGCGGATGGACCATGGCCTGCAGATCACCTGCAAGGTTCAGGTTCACGCGCTCGAGGTTGAGAACCTCGAAAAGAACTTCCCCGAAAAGGGCGAGCGCAAACTCGAGTGGTGCGACTACCGCGAAGCCTCGAGCCGTGTTGCCGAACCCTCGCTGAAGCGACTTATTCTCGACTTCGGCAAACGACTGACCGCCACCCGGCCGAAACCCGCCTCGAAGGCGGCCAACGGCTGACGGCACGCGCGTTCCCCGTCGCCATCCCCCCAATTCCGCTTGAATGCGCCGGCTCCTGCCGCTACTGGCGAGCATGACAATGGAGAAAAGATTGGTGACGAGGCCGCACCGGAGCCTGGCAAAGCAGACACTGGACAAGGATCTCGACAAGGTAAGCCTCGCCGAGGAAGCATCCTATTACGTCATGCGCCGGCTGGCGGCTCCAGGCTTGGCCGCGCTGTTCCTCATTCTCAGCATGACAATCGCTGCGAGCTATTTCACCGGCGCATCTGGCATTGCCATAGTCGCGGTCGCCGCCGTGGTCGCCGCGTATATGGCGATGAACATCGGCGCCAATGACGTGACGAACAATGTCGGCGCTGCCGTCGGCGCCAAGGCGATGACAATGGCGACGGCGCTGGTGCTCGCCGCTACATTCGAAATCGCCGGGGCACTGATCGCGGGGCGTAAGGTCACGCTGACCATAGAAGCCGGTATCGTCGACGGCGCGCGTCTGATCAACGCCGAAGCGCTGGTCTGGGTGATGATGGCGGCGCTGATCTCTGCGGCGGTCTGGATCAACTTTGCCACCTATGCCCGCGCGCCGGTTTCAACCACACATTCGGTCGTCGGCGGGATTATTGGCGCCGGAGTCGCGGCCGCGGGACCTGGCAGCGTCAAATGGTTGACCATCGCCGGCATCACCGCCAGCTGGTCGATCTCGCCCCTGCTCGGCGGCGCCATTGCCGCCCTCTTTCTCGCCTTCCTCAAGGAGTTCGTCATCTACCGCAGCGACAAGATCGCCGCTGCGAGGCGTTGGATGCCGGTCGTTCTCGGAGTGATGGCTGGAGCTTTCACCGCCTATGTGCTGGCTTTCGCGCTTGTGCGCGTATCCATCATCTCGCTTCCGACCGGATTGCTGGCTGGTGCCCTTGCGGGCGGCGTCTGCTACGTCTTGAGCAAGCCGTGGATCCATCGCCACTCTGAAGGGCTGGACAACCGCAACCAGTCCCTTCGCAAGCTGTTCCGCCTGCCCCTGATCGTCGCCGCGGCACTGCTTTCCTTCGCCCATGGAGCCAATGACGTCTCGAATGCCATCGGGCCCCTTTCGGCGATCGTCGCAGCTGTCGGCGGCACGATCTCGGCCCAGAAGTCGGAGGCACCGTTCTGGGTACTCATGATCGGAGCGCTCGGCATTTCGCTCGGTCTCCTGCTCTACGGTCCCCGGCTGATCCGCGTCGTCGGCGAGGAGATTACCCGTCTCAACCCGATGCGCGCCTTCTGTGTCGCGCTCGCAACGGCAGTGACCGTCCTCCTCGCCACGGCGCTTGGCCTGCCGATCAGTTCCACGCATACGGCGGTGGGCGCCGTTTTCGGGGTTGGCTTCTTCCGCGAATGGTACATCCGGCATTCCAGGCGGCGGCTCGAATATGTTCGCCAAAAGACCGGTCAGGCGGACTTCATGGAAGCGGTCGAGACGAATTTCGCCGAGGTGCGTCGCCGGAGACTGGTGCGCCGCTCGTATTTCCTGACGATCGTTGCTGCCTGGGTGATCACCTTGCCGATATCCGCGCTGCTCTCGGCACTCGTCTATCTGGTACTTGCCCGGCTGTTTCTCTGAAGGTGATCTTGATGCGTGCCAACTTCCGTATGCAGCGCCTGTACGTCGAAAGTCCGCTTCATGGCGGCGCGGAGCACAATGCTACAAAGGAGCAGTTCAACTATCTCGTCAACGTGCTGCGCCTTGGCGAGGGCGCGTCGATCCTGCTTTTCAACGGTCGTGACGGCGAATGGCGCACTGAGCTTTCGCTGCCCTCCCGCAAACAGGCGAGGTTGACCGCGGTCGAGCAGACACGGCCGCAGCCCGCGCCTTGCGACCTCGTCTATCTGTTTGCTCCGCTCAAGGTGGGCCGGCTGGACTATCTCGTGCAGAAGGCGGTAGAAATGGGTGCCGGCGTGCTGCAGCCAGTAATGACGCAGCATGTCCAGGGCAAGATCGGCAGTCTCGACCGCGTGCGCGCCAATGTCATAGAGGCGGCCGAGCAGTGCGGCGTGCTCGCAATTCCGGCGGTCAATCCGCCCCGCAAGCTCGAGGACCTCCTGGCGGAATGGCCCCATGACCGGCGCATCATCTTCTGCGACGAAGGCAACGAAAGCCAAAATCCGCTGCCGATTCTCCAAAGCCTCGCCGAATGCCGGCTTGCGCTGCTGATCGGCCCGGAAGGCGGCTTCTCCGAGGCCGAGCGAACCCTCTTGCGCGGCCTGGACTTCGTGACGCCGATACCGCTTGGTCCGCGCATTCTGCGCGCCGACACGGCGGCGGTTGCGGCGATGGCGGTCATTCAAGCCTCGATCGGGGACTGGCGATAGAGCACGGAACTTCTGCGGAGTTTTTTTGAGGGCATCTTGAAAGAAATTGACTTGCACCGCACTTGATTACGGTTCAAGTGCCCTCCAGTCCTTCCTGCTATCCGGCAGGAGCCGTTCAAACGAAGAAGACGAATATGGCCCGAGACACCACCGACCAGACGCCGGTTACCTCCGTTGCCGACCTGACCGCCTATCTGGCCTCGGGATCGAAGCCGAAGGAGCAGTTTCGGATCGGCACGGAGCACGAGAAATTCGCCTTCTTCAAGGCAGACAACAGCCCCGTGCCGTATTTCGGCGAGGCCAGCATACAGGCGCTCCTCAAAGGTATGGCCGAGCGTAACGGTTGGGAGCCGATCGTCGACGAAGGCAACATCATCGGCCTCGCCGACAGGAGCGGCAACGGCGCGATTTCGCTGGAGCCCGGCGGCCAGTTCGAGCTTTCCGGCGCTCCGCTCGAGAACCTGCACCAGACCTGCAAGGAGTCGAACCAGCACTTGGCTGTGCTTCGCGAAATCGCCGAGCCGCTCGGCATCGGTTTCCTGGGAGTGGGCGGCAGCCCAAAGTGGAGCTTTGCCGAGACGCCGCGCATGCCGAAGTCGCGTTACGCGATCATGACGCGTTACATGCCGAAGGTCGGGACAAAGGGCCTCGACATGATGTACCGCACGTGCACCATCCAGGTAAATCTCGACTTCTCCTCGGAAGAGGACATGCGGCGCAAGATGCAGGTATCGATGAAGCTGCAGCCGCTCGCAACCGCCTTCTTCGCGAGTTCCCCCTTCACCGAAGGGAAGCCGAACGGTCTTCTTTCCTGGCGGGGCGACATCTGGCGCGACACCGATAACCAGCGCGCCGGGCTCCTGCCGGCCGCCTTCTCGCCCGGCTTTGGCTTTGTCGACTATGTCGAATGGGCGCTCGACGTGCCGATGTATTTCGTCGTGCGCGGCGGCCATTACCACGACTGTACCCACATCACCTTCCGCCAGTTCATGAATGGCGCGCTGAAGGGCGAGATCGCCGAATGGCAGCCAAACATGGGCGACTGGACCAATCACCTTTCGACGCTGTTCCCCGACGTCCGTCTCAAGCGCTTCCTGGAGATGCGCGGTGCCGACGGCGGTCCATGGCGACGGATCTGTGCGCTGCCGGCCTTCTGGGTCGGGCTGCTCTATGACGACGACGCCTTGACGGCGGCAGAGCAGCTGACACGCGACTGGACGCTTGAAGAGGTCCAGCTTCTCCGGGATACGGTGCCCGCGCAGGCGCTGAGGGCGCAACTCGGAACGAGGTCGCTCTTCGACATCGGCCGTGAAGTGCTGGCGATTTCGCGCTCCGGTCTGAAGCGGCGCAGCCGCCTGAACGGCGACGGCATCGATGAGAGCCAATTTCTCGCGCCGCTTGAAGAGGTTCTGGCGAAGAAGGCGACGCTCGCCGAGGACCTGCTGACGCTCTACAACGGCCGCTGGAGTGAATCAGTTGAGCCGATCTTCGCGGAATACCAGTACTGACGGAACCTCCCCTTACAAAAACCGGTTTCTCGACCATCGATTCCCGTTATAGTGCAACGACATGCGTCGTTCGGCCGGGAGAAATGGGATGGCACCGCTTTTTGACATGTTCGCACAGGCGCAGAACGGCCGCGCCATTGAATTGATGGCAAAACAGTTCGGTCTTGCACAGGAGCAGATGGTAAAGGCATCGGCGGCGCTGATGCCCGCTTTTTCCACCGCCTTCAAGCGCAACACGACCAATCCCTACGACCTCGGATCGCTGATGACGGCGATCTCGACGGGCGATTACGCCAAGTACTTCGAAGATATGAAACAGGCCTTCACGCCGATGGGCATCGCCGACGGCAACGACGTGCTCGACCAGCTCTTCGGCTCGAAGGAAATGTCGCGTGCGATCGCCGCCCAGGCAGCGCAGATGACCGGGATCGGCCAGGAAATCTACAAGCAAATGCTGCCGGTGATGGCGAGCACACTGATGGGCGGCCTTTTCAAGGAAACGATGAGCCAGGCCAACGAGGCGCTTGCGAACAACCCCATGATGCAGCTGATGCGGCAGTGGATGGAGGCGACCAACCTTGTCCAAAAGCCGGTACCGCCTGCGAACCCCTTCGACAATCCCTTCATGCAGGCCATGCAAAATTTCTACGGCATCGGCAAGGCGAAGGAGGAACCGAAGGCACCTGATCTTTTCGCCGATAATCCCTTCGTCAAGGCTTTCCAGGACATGATGCGAAGCAGCGCCGGCATCGGCCAGAAAGCGCCTGAGCCCGAACGGAACCAGGCCTTCGCCCAATTCTCGCAGATGATGAACAAGATGTTCGACACCGGCCTGGAAATGCAGAAGGAATATCAGAAGAAGATCGACGCACTGTTCGAGAGCTACAAGACCGGCTCGGGCGACAAGAGTTAGGCCAAGCTGATTTGCTCCTCACTTCGGCGAAAAAAAGCCCGGCACATGTCTTTGCATGTACCGGGCAAGGGGCAGGGTCTATTGGCTCATACCCTGCGGGGAACGGGTCGGTGCGTCATCGTCACCGTAACTCGGAACTTTCGGCATGATCCGCGCAATGGCGGCAAACTATTGCGGGATCATGCCGTAATTGGCGCATCCAAGGTGGCGGGGATACGCCAGGGGAAAATCAGTCGTGCCGGACTCCTCTGTAGAAGAGGCTCGCCCGATTGCGCGAGGCGCGCGTCAGATAGCTCGCGGGATTGTCGAAGAAGGGTGAAGTCAGAGCCTCGTTCAGGTCTTTCCGTTTGAGGCCCATGTCAAGCAGCTGCCGGTCGTCGAGCTCGTGCAGGCGCGCGATCTGGGATCGATTTCGATAGAGACGCCAGACAGACGTCAGCACACCCATCACGGCTGCGGCACGGGATGCAAGCGACGGCTTGCCGGCAACGAGGTCGAGGGCGTGATCGGTCGTGCGCATGACGGTGCTCCTTTTCTAAGGCACGCAGATGCCCATCCCTGCGGGGAGGTCATGCGCAGGGCAGGCGGGGATGGTTTGGGGCGGCTCGGCGAGCTTCGCCGAGTGCTTTGAAGTGATTTGCAACCTATGAATCGCAAATCGTTATTGATCAGTCCAACGAATGTTTCTAATGATATTCATCAAACACTCTTATGGGTATACGGCCATGTCCGCACCGCTCGATATCGACCAGTTGCAAACTTTCGTTGCCATCGCAGATACGGGTAGCTTCACCAAAGCGGCCGAACGCGTCTTCAAGACCCAGTCCGCCGTCTCGATGCAGATGCGCAGGCTCGAGGAGCGTATCGGCAAGCCGCTCTTCATGAAGGACGGTCGCGGCAACCGGCTGACGGTCGAAGGCGACCGTCTGCTGAATTTCGCCCGGCGAATGATCCGTCTCAACAACGAGGCGATCGCCTCCTTCGATGACAACCGGCTCGAAGGCACACTGCGCATCGGAACGCCAGACGACTACGCCGATCGCTACATGCCGGAGATCATCGTTCGCTTTGCCAAGACGCACCCGAACGTCGAACTTTACATCGTCTGCGAGCCATCGGCCGACCTGGCGGAGAAAATGGCGAAGGGCGACCTCGATATCGCCTTGGTGACGCACAATCCCCGCGCTCGTGCCTCCGACGTCGTCAGGACCGAGCCGCTCTGCTGGGTGAGTTCGGTCAACCATCCGCTCCCCGAAAACGCGCCGATCCCGCTTGCGGTCGGACGCCGTGACTGCCTGTGGCGGCAGGCGGCCTGCGCCGCCCTCGATGCGACCGGTCGCGAATACCAGATCCTGTTCACGAGCTGGTCGTCGACGGTCGTTGCCGCGGCCGTGCTTGCCGGCATGGCCGTCTCCGTGCTGCCGGAATCGGCGCTTCGTCCCGGCATGAAGGTGCTAACGCTCGCCGACGGCTTCCCCGCCCTGGCGCCGGTGCAGATCGGTATCATGAAGCGGCCGGGCCTGTCGCCTTCGCTCTCGAACGCCATCACCAACCACATCACCGCCTGCCTCGACAACATTACGCCGATCGCCGTCAACGACGACCTCGACGGCGAAATCAAGGGCTATCCCCGGTACCCGCGTCTCCGGCAGAGCCACATGCTGCCGGGCTGGTGAGGCATCAAGCAAACCCGTAAAGACAAGGTCACGCCCGCTAGAGCATGGCCTTTCTTCCCGCGCGCACTTATCCACGTTCCGCCACTTGGGAGACCGGCCTCCCCGTACAGGTCGCTTCCAGTGCTCATACCGATGATCACGGACAAGATAATCTCGACTTGTATTCACGATTGATTTCGATAGTTGTTTCGGATCATGCTGACCCTTCGACAGATGCGCTATTTCGACGCCCTCGCCACGGCGCGTCATTTCGGCAAGGCGGCCGAACTCGCCCATGTCAGCCAGCCGGCGCTCTCGGCACAGATCATGGAGATGGAAGACCATCTGGGCGTCAAACTCGTGGAGCGGAGCCGCGCCGGCGTCTTCCTCACGCCCGCAGGCGAGGATGTGCTGGTGAAAGTGCGCGCCATTCTGGCCGACGTCGACAGGCTGGAGGAGAGCGCGCGTGCGCGTTCCGGAACGCTTCACGGGCGAGTTCGACTTGGCGTGATCCCGACGCTTGCCCCCTACTTGGTGCCGAAGCTCATTCCCCATCTGCGAAAGCACTATCCGGCGATCGAAATCGAGCTCAAGGAATCCGTGACCGATCGGCTGGTTGCCGATCTCGGCGAAGGCCGGCTCGACGCGGTCATCGCCGCGCTGCCGATCGACAATGACGCGGTCCTCACCCGTCCGCTCTTCTCGGACCGCTTCTTCATGGCGATCGCCGACAACGACCGAAACGTGCTGATGTCGCCGCTGACGGAAGACAACGTGGACATTTCGCGACTGCTGCTGCTCGAGGAGGGCCATTGCCTGCGAGATCAGGCGCTGGCCGTCTGCAACACCGCGGGAAAGCGGCAGCTGACGAGTTTCGGCGCCACCTCAATGGCCACCCTGCTGCAGATGGTCGCCAACGGCATGGGTATGACGCTCATTCCCGAGATTGCTGTCCCGACCGAGGCGGCGCGCAACGCGATCCGCATCGTGCCCTTCGCCGCTCCCGAACCATCACGCGAAATCGGTCTCGTCTGGCGACGCAGCAATCCGCGCCGGCGCGACCTGGAGGCGCTCGCCGAAGCGATCGTCGCCTGCGGGCGAACGGCGTCTGCGACGCCGGTCATTGTGGGATAGAGCGAAGCCCCCTCCCCTTTGGCTGCCCGTCATCGCGTTTCAGGCAAGCTTTTCCCTGAGGAAGGCAACCGTGCGCTCCCAGGCGAGATCGGCCGCAGCCTCGTCATAACGGGCGGCAGACGTATCGTTGTTGAAGGCGTGGTTGACGCCCTCATAGACATGGATCGTGAAGTCCTTGCCGGCTTTCGCCAGAGCCTGCTTATACGCCTCGATGCCGGCATTGATGCGCTCGTCCAGACCCGCATAATGCAACAGCATCGAGGCCTGGATCTTCGGCACGTCTTCCGGCTTCGGCTGCGAGCCGTAATATGCGACCCCCGCCCTGAGGTCTGGCGAATTCACGGCAAGCCGGTTGACGAGACCGCCGCCCCAGCAAAAACCGATCGCCCCGATGTTGCCTGTGCTTTCCTCATGCCCCTTGAGAAAGGCGACGGTCGCGACCGCGTTCGCATTGGTCTCTTCCGCATCGAGCGCGCTGATCATCTCCCGTGCCTTGTCCTCGTCGCTCGGCGTTCCGCCGTCGGGTGAGAGAAAATCCGGGGCAAGGGCGACGAACCCCTCGATCGCGACCCGGCGCGCGACATCCCGGATATGCGGATTGAGGCCGCGGTTCTCATGGATGACGATGACCGCCGGCAGCTTGCCCGAAGCATTGGCCGGGCGCACGAGATAGCCTTTCATTTCGCCATCGGCGCCGGGATAGGTGATGTCCTCTCCCTTGATGCGCTCGTCGCTCGCGGCGATCACCTCTGCCCTGGCGCTGTTGGCCGCCAGCATCGGCGCAATCGCGGCTGCGGCCGCAGCCGATCCGGCAAGCGCCGTCAATCGCTCCATGAAGCGGCGACGATCCAGCGTCAAATGCGTGTATTCGTCATAGGCATCGATCATCGCCTGGGTAATGATAGGCTGGTCCATGGCGCCCTCCGTCGGCAAATCCCTGCAGGCGGCGCGCCAAAGCGAGAACCGCCCGCCAACAACATAGGTCAGCGAGCGGCGAATCGACGTCAAAACTGCGTTACCGGCGGAAGACGATGTGGCCGTCGGCCCTGACTTCTTCCTTGCACTGCAAGATGACGTTGATGCTCAGGCGCCGCCCGGATAGTTCGGGCTCTCGCGGGTGATCGTCACCCCGTGGGCGTGGCTTTCACGCAAGCCCGCCCCGGAAATGCGCACGAAGGTAGCCCGCTCTTGGAAGCCCTTGATCGTCGCGCCGCCGACGTAACCCATTGAGGCTCGCAGACCGCCGGCCAGCTGGTGCAGGACGCCACCGACCGGGCCCTTGTAGGGGACCTGGCCTTCGATGCCCTCCGGCACGAGCTTCAGCGTGTCACGAACTTCCGCCTGGAAATAGCGATCGGCCGAGCCGCGGGCCATTGCGCCGACGGAGCCCATGCCGCGGTAGGCCTTGAAGGAGCGGCCCTGGTAGAGGAAGACCTCGCCCGGGCTTTCCTCGGTGCCTGCGAGAAGCGAGCCGACCATGACGGCGGACGCGCCGGCGGCAATCGCCTTGGCGAGGTCACCGGAGAATTTGATGCCGCCGTCGGCGATGACCGGGATGCCAAGGGCCTGAGCCGCTTCGACCGCTCCCATGATGGCCGCAAGCTGCGGCACGCCGACACCGGCGACGATGCGGGTCGTGCAGATCGAGCCGGGGCCGATACCGACCTTGACGGCATCGGCGCCGGCATCGATCAGCGCCCTGGTGCCGTCAGCCGTCGCCACATTGCCGGCCATGACGCGAACCGAGTTCGACAGCTTCTTGACACGCGCGACAGCGTCGAGCACGCGCTGAGAATGACCATGGGCCGTATCGACGACAATCAGGTCAACGCCGGCGTCGATCAGCCGCTCGGCACGCTCGAAACCGTCATCGCCGACGCTGACGGCGGCGGCCGCGCGCAGGCGCCCCTGACCATCCTTTGAGGCGTTGGGGTTTAGCTGCGACTTCTCGATGTCCTTGACCGTGATCAGGCCGACGCACCGGCCTTCCGGATCGACGACCAGGAGCTTTTCGATACGGTGCTTGTGAAGGAGGCGCTTGGCTTCCTGCTGATCGACGTTCTCCTTGACGGTGACCAGGTTCTCCCGGGTCATCAGTTCATGGATCTTCTGGGACGGATCGGAGGCGAAGCGAACGTCGCGATTGGTGAGGATGCCGACAAGGCGGCCCTGCTTCTGACCGCCGCTCCCGCCATTCTCGACGACCGGAATGCCGGAAATTCCATGCGCCTTCATCAGGCCCAGCGCGTCGGCGAGCGTCGCCTCCGGCCCGATCGTCACCGGATTGACGACCATGCCGCTTTCGAACTTCTTGACCTGGCGGACCTCTTCCGCCTGCTCGGCCGGCGTGAGATTGCGGTGAATGACGCCGATACCGCCGGCTTGGGCCATGGCGATTGCAAGCCGTGCCTCGGTCACCGTGTCCATCGCTGCGGAAAGGATCGGCAGGTTGAGGTCGATGTCCTTGGCGATGCGGGTGGAGATGTTCGTCTGGCCCGGCATGACCTCCGAATGTCCCGGCTGGAGCAGAACGTCGTCGAAGGTCAAAGCCTCCAGACCAGTTGCCGTTTCGATGATGCGCGCCATGGCCAATTCCTCTTCGATAAACGAAAATCCCCGGGGACGCTCAGCGATTTGTCCACCGGGTGACTTCAAAGCTTGTCTTGGAAGTTGGCGAGGGCTCGTAACACGGATATGTCGGAATGGAAATAGTAAAGGCCCGGAAATCGCCCGGGCCCGGCACAAATTTGTTGCAGAGCAATAAACGGCTCCGGCATGTCAGATGTCGAACTGGTAGCTGGCTGGGACGAAACGGTATCCCTGATCCTTGCGTTCAACGAAGCCTACAGCCGGAAACGGCATGTGGTAGCCGATGAAGGGCAGCCGATCCGTCGCTATCAAATCGAAAACCTTCTTGCGCGTCGAAGCCGCGGCGGCCTTGTCCATGTCGAAGCGGACCTCCCAATCGGGGCGCTGCAGCGACAGCACGTAGTGGTTCGCCGTGTCCGACGTCAGGATCAGGGCCTGCCCGTCCGAATCGACTCTGAAGATCAGGTGTCCGGGGGAATGGCCGAACGCGGCTATAGCCGAAATTCCAGGCACGACTTCGGCTCCGTCGCCGATGAAGGTGGTCTTCTCGGCGAGCGGCACGACCTTTTCCAGCACGGCCTTGTGCCCGTTTTCGGCCGGCGTTCCGACACGCGCCGTATCCTTCCAGAAGTCATATTCGACGTGACCGGTCACATAACGGGCATTAACGAAGGCCGGCTTGCCGCCCTCCGTCAAGCCACCGATGTGATCGCCATGCATGTGGGTGATGACGACGACCGTCACCTGGTCGGGCGCGTAGCCGGCGGCGCGAATACCTTCTGCCAGTTTCCCCATGCCATTCTCGCGACCGCCTTCTCCGAAGCCGGTATCGAACAGCACGAGATCCGATCCGGTATCGACGAGTACCGGGGAGAAGCCGTTGACGAATGCGGATGTCGGCAGGAAGTTCTCGGTCAGAAGCGCCGAGACCGCGTCGGCCGATTGGTCGGTGCCATAGGTCTCGTGCGGACTGCCCGAAGTCCGCGTGCCGTCGCTGATCACCGTGACTTTGAAGCTTCCGAGCTTCAGAGTCCTGAACCGCGTCCGGCCGGACGCCACTCCTTCTTCCCTGCTTTCCTGAGCCATCGCAAGCCCTCCCCAAAGACCCGGCGCCGCCAAGGTCCCTGCGGCTGCTCCAAACAACGTCCGGCGTTTCAGTGAAAATGGCATCTATCCTCTCTCCTCAAACGATGAGTGCTTTCGAAGCGCCCCTGGCATGCAACGGACAGGTGGTGCCTTGACAGCAAAGGGCAACCGGAATCACAGGCTTTTGATCTGCAATTCCCGGTTTTGCCCCGACAAAGCCATCGCGAGCCTCTACCGGCGCCATAACCAACCCGAAAGCATCTCGATGAACCGCATCGTCCCGATGATCCTCGCCGTAGCGCTCTTCATGGAGCAGATGGATTCCACCGTGATTTCGACGTCGCTGCCGGCGATCGCGCGCGACATCGGAGTTGGGCCGATCACGCTGAAGTTGGCGCTGACCTCCTACATGGTGGCGCTGGCGATCTTCATTCCCCTGAGCGGCTGGATGGCGGACCGGTTCGGCGCCAAGCGCATCTTTCGCGCGGCGATCATCGTCTTCATTGTCGGCTCGGTGTTCTGCGCCGTCGCCGACAGCCTCGTTGCTTTCGTGCTCTCGCGCTTCCTGCAGGGCATTGGTGGCGCGATGATGACGCCGGTCGCCCGTCTCGTGCTCGTCCGCGGCACCCCGCGCAGCGAGCTCGTCTCGGCCATGGCACTGCTCACCATTCCCGCGCTGGTCGGGCCGCTGACGGGCCCGCCGCTCGGCGGCTTCATCACCACCTATTTCTCCTGGCACTGGATTTTCCTGATCAACGTGCCGATCGGCATTGCCGGCTACCTGCTTTCCGGCATCTATCTGCCCGAGATGGAGCGGCGGAACCCGCCGCCGGTCGACCTTCTCGGCTTCCTGCTTGGCGGCATTGCCGCCGCCGGCGTCGTCTTCGGCCTCTCCGTCATCAGCCTGCCGGCGCTGCCGCCGGCGGTCGGCTTCGCTTCGATCTCGGCCGGGATCGCCGCCACGCTTCTTTACATCCTGCACGCGCGGCGGCATCCTGCGCCGGTGCTCGATCTCCGCCTCTTTCGCGACGGCACCTTTCGCGCGGCCCAGGTCGGCGGGACAATCTTCCGCATTTCCGTGGGCGCGGTGCCGTTCCTGATGCCGTTGATGCTGCAGATCGGCTTCGGCCTCAACCCGTTCCAATCGGGTCTCATCACCTTCATCGGCGCCGTCGGCGCCATTACCACCAAGTTCTTGGCCCGCCGGGTGCTGGCGCTTGCCGGTTTCCGCACCACGCTGATCATTGCCGCGGCGATCGCGGCCGTGACCACCTTCGCCAACGGCTTCTTCACGCCGGCGACACCCTACCCGTTGCTGCTCTCAATCCTGCTCGTCGCCGGCTTCGCCCGCTCCTTCTTCTTCACCAGCGTCAACGCGCTCTCCTTCGCCGAAATCGACGATGCGGACGCAAGCAAGGCGACATCGATGAGCGCCGTGCTGCAGCAGATCAGCCTCGCCCTCGGCGTTGCCGCGGCCGGCGCCATCCTCGAGGTCGAGACGACCATCAGCGGCGAAGCGCTCAGTCTCGAAGACTTCCACATCGCCTTCATGATCATCGCCGTTGCCAACCTGCTGGCGGCGATCCCCTTCCTCACCATGGCGAAGAATGCCGGCGCTTCCGTTTCCGGCCACCGCCTGCCTATGCGGGAGGCGGAGACGACGGCGGTGAAGTGACACCCGAGCCTACCTTCAACAGGCCGGTGGCGACTATTCCGGCCGCTCGCAGACGGCAGACAGCTTGTTGCCGTCGGGATCGCGGACGAAAGCGGCGTAGAAATTCGGGTGGAATGGCCGGAGGCCCGGCGCGCCCTCGTCCGTGCCGCCATTAGCGAGCGCTGCCGCGTGGAATGCATCCACGGCCGCCCGCGTCTCCGCCACGAGCGCAATGGTCGTGCCGTTTCCGAAGGTCGCCGGCTCGCCGTTGAAGGGGGTGACGACCCAGAAGCGGCAACGCACGTCTCCATCGAGGCTGTAGCCTATTTCCGTACCGTCCTGTCGCTGGCGGCGATAGCCCAGGGTTGCGAGAACGGCGTCATAGAAGGCACCCGCCCGATCGAGATCGTTGGTGCCGATCGTCACGTAGAGAAGCATGTCCTACTCCGCCGCATTCTCCTCGGTCGACTCTCCCACCGCGCGCCGGCCCTTGAAGCCCTTGGCGAGCAGGAACATCTCGACCGATTCGGCCCGGGACGAGGCCGGTTTCACATGCACGACCTGACGGAAATTCTGCTTGAGCATGCCGAGGAGGTCGCGCTCGGTGCCGCCCTGGAAGGTCTTTGCCAGGAAATGCCCGCCCTCGGCGAGCACGTCGACTGCGAAATGGGCGGCCACCTCGCAGAGGTGCATGGTGCGCAGATGGTCGGTCTGGCGATGGCCGGTGGTCGGCGCCGCCATGTCTGACATGACAATATCGGGCGCCCCGCCGATCGCCTCCTTCAGCTTTTCCGGCGCCTCAGGATCGAGAAAGTCCAGTTGCAGGAATCGGACGCCGGGGATCGGATCCATCTCGAGAAAATCGATCGCCGCGACGCGCGGATCAGCATCGGTGGAATGCGTGACCTTGGCGGCGATCTGCGACCAGCTGCCCGGCGCCGCCCCGAGGTCGATGATGCGTTTGGCGCCGGCGAGAATCTTGTGCTTCTCGTCGATTTCCAGAAGTTTGAAGGCCGCCCGCGCCCGGTAGCCCTCGAGTTGCGCACGCTGCACATAGGGGTCGTTGATGTGGCGCTCCAGCCAGCGGCGCGAGGAAGCCTTGAGCTTACCCTTCTTCACCTTCTGGCCCAGCTTGCGGCCGCTGCGGTTGCTGCCGATCGGCGCTTTCGTCATGCCTGATTTCCCTCGTGCACCCTTTCCCTGCTCCGCTCCTCGCCGGAAGTGAACGGACGCTGGAAGCGGCGCGGACGCTGACGCCGCCAGGCCCCGTCATCGGCCATCATGTCGGTCAGCAGCCCCTCGCGCAGACCACGGTCTGCAACCCGCATGCGCGTCGAGGGCCAGCGCCGGCGGATCGCCTCCAGGATCGCGCAGCCGGCCAGCACCAGATCCGCCCGGTCCGGCCCGATGCAGGGATTGGCGGCACGCGCGGCGAAATCCCAGGAGAGGAGCCGTGCCTGCATCGCCGAGACCTCCTCATCCGAGAGCCACAGCCCATCGACGCGACGGCGATCGTAGCGTGGCAGGTCGAGATGGACGCCGGCGAGCGTCGTCACGGTTCCGGACGTGCCGATCAGATGGAAGCCGCTGCCGGAGGTGCCGCTCGCGAGAATGTCGACCGACGGGCTTTCGAAGGCCGCGAGCATGGTCTCCACCTCGCGCACCATCAGCTCGAAACTTTGCGGCGTCACATGCTCGCCGCCGTGGCGCTCAGACAAGGTGACGACGCCGACGGGCAGCGATGTCCAATGGGTGATATGATTGGCAAGCCGGCTCGAGCGGTTCTCACCGATGCGGATCACGGCGATTTCGGACGAGCCGCCGCCGATATCGAAGAGCACGACGGACTTCGTCTCCCGATCGACCAGCGACGAGCAGCCGGAGACGGCAAGCCGGGCTTCCGTCTCGCGGTTGATGATTTCGAGCTCCAGTCCGGTCTCCTCGGCGACGCGCTTCAGGAAGTTTTCTCCATTGGCCGCCGAGCGCGCCGCCTCGGTCGCGATCAGCCGCCGCCTACGAATCGAGCGGGCATCGAGCTTTGCGGCGCAGATCTTCAGCGCCTCGACGGAGCGCTCCATCGCGTCGTCGGAGAGCCGGCCGCTGGCGCCGAGCCCCTCGCCGAGCCGGACGATTCGGGAGAAGGCGTCGACGACGCGGAACTGGCCCGGCCGGGTCGGCTGCGCAACAAGCAGGCGGCAATTGTTGGTGCCGAGATCGAGCGCGGCATATAGCGGCGCCTGCAGGCCGCTGGGCGCGACATAGGGTGCACGCAGCCTCTCCGAGCGCGCCGATTGCTGAGGCGATGCGGCAGTTTCGGCCGGGCGCGACCTTGGCGATTCGCTGGAGCGATCGGCGGTCGCCGGCTTGCCGCCGGAAGCCAACGGCCGACCCTGAAGGCCGCGCTGACGACGCGCCTTCTTGCCGTGCTTGTGGCCCTTCCTGTCACTGATTGCCGGATCGGAATGCGTGGCGGTTCCGCCGGAACCGACGGGCGCAGCCTGGCCCTGCGGCCTTGCCGCCTTGGAACGTCGGCGCCTCTTGCGCTTGCGCGCCGGCTCCGCCTCATCCAGCGCTGCGGGACGCCCTGCTTCTCCGGAAATCCCGGATCGGCTGGCAATTGCAGACGGCAAACCGGATGGCTTGCGCCGCCTCCGTTTACCCTTGCCGCCGCGCGGCGCGTGCTTCTGCGCCCCGCCACGATCTGCTGCCGACGCCCCGGATTCAGACGGCTTTTCGCCGTGATCGGGGTCTTTCACTTGTCTCAACCATGGCGCCGCGCGAAGCCTTCCGGCCGCTCAAGGCGCTCTCTCGATTTTGCGTTGGCGCGACTGTACCAGCGCCTCCCACTTTCGCCAAATTGTTTTTGAGGCGACGGAGGTGATCCGCACGGTAGGCACTTGTCACTGCGCCCGCCTCACAAAAACAATCTCCGCCGGTCGGGCCGCCGCAACGGAGAACGAGCCGATCACGAACCGGCCGCATTTTTTTGCCAAAAGGTATTTGCATCCGCCGTGCTTTTGTTTATAAGCCCGCCACACCGACGCGGGCGCCCACGCCTCGCCAGCGAACCTTGGGGAATAGGTTAACGGTAGACCAGCGGACTCTGACTCCGTTAGTCCTGGTTCGAATCCAGGTTCCCCAGCCAATTCTCGCTAAATCCCCTCAATTCCTTGATTTTCCAGTCGTGCCGGATCCCGTTTTGGCGTCATTGGCGACCTGATGCCCAGAACTGTAGCCCATAGGTGATGCCCACGCGAAACTTGCGCGGCGGCCTCGCCGGTGGCAGGCAAGGGCAACATACCCATGGCAGTGCGCCACGACGTCGAGAATCTCATTCGCCGCGGCAACATCTTCTACTGGCGGGCACGCGTCCCCATCTCGTTTGCGCGGTGCCGACCGTGCAGTCGGCTTTCACTCAGCCTTCACTGTTCCGACCATAAGAGGCGCAGGTGATCGGTCGCAAGCTCAACATGCTGATGGCCGAGCTGAAGATGAAATCAAAGGAACCGATGTCCAAGCAGCAGCTCCAGAAACTCTGCGAACACGAGCGCGACGTCATGCTCTTGCATCTCGAAGACGTCGCGCTCGCGGCTAGGCGGTATGGTCGACCTGCTGCCATCGAGGAGCTGGAACTCGACCTGGAGAATGGTTGGGCCTACAAGCTGCTCGCCACGTTCGGCATCCGCCAACATCTGAGGCTGAAGGAAGGCTGCAGCGGGCATCGGTACCTGGTGGCAAACGGGATCCCCGCCTCGCATATCCCGGCAATCAAGTCGAACTACATCGAACTTTTTGACGAGGCAAACAGCAGAGCCTTCCAGGACGGGATCCGGATGCTGATGGATCAGTTCGGAATCGCTCAGCACCCGCTCAATCACGAGAAGGCCATGAAGGCCTATTTCGAAGGACGGGCATGCCCGTCATTCGATGGATCGGCGAACAAATGGCTTCACCAGCGCCTTGGGATCGAAAGCTCTCGTCGCCCATGCCCGCCAGCCCCACTTGGCCATTGGCCGCGTGGGGAGATGGACGAGGCCTACGTCTCGCCGTCACCGTTCAGGAAGCGCCAAGCTCGCTTAATTTGGGTCAAATATCCCATGGAGACTACTCATGGAATGACCTGTCACATCGCGCCCTCTCAGGCTTTGTGAAGAGGGCTCAAGAAAGCCGATTGCGCTATCCCGAAGGTTTCCTTGAGCGCCTTGAGGCTCGACTACGGTGATTGTTGGATCGGCGCCTGCTTTCTCAATAGCGCTTTATGGACACGACATGAGCAGCGACAACGACACCTCGGTGATCTCGACTATAGGAACCCTCGAAGATTTGTGCCTGACCGTCCTGCAAATCACCCAGTAATTCCTTGCGGGCGAGTAAAGGTACTTTGTTACCAGCTCCTCCTTCATGCCGGAGAAACCACTTACCGTCTTCAAGAAACGTCGTTCCCATCACTTCATTCAAGAAATCTCTCCTTCCCATCTAGTCCCGGATATGGTGCCAAAAGATCGCGATACCGCTAAGCGGAAACAATTTCCGGTGGCATCAGCAGCTGTATGAGACCCTGCCGCCGCGCATACCATCTCATGGTCACGATGACAAAAAGGCTAACATGCCAGACACTGATATCGCAAACACAGCCGCTGCTTCGGAGCGTTTCTTCCGACTGTATGAACGCCACTGCGTTGAACCGAACGAAGACACGTTGTTCTCCTTTTTGGAAGCGAGTCACAGCCTGAATGACCGTTTAAAAATTGGTGCTAACCAAGATTTTTTGATGTTGGCCAATTCGCAGCGCTGAAATGCCTCAGGAACTATTTCCATCACCATCAGGAACTAAGACATCTTGTAAGTTTAGCACCCCTTGGCGACTATCCACTCGTAACGGACCTAATGTGGTTGTGCCTGGTACCGCGCACCTCCGTGGAGGCGGCGATTAGGAAACAATGCCTCGTCACAAAGACGCGACATGCCAGGAGTTTTTCCATTGGTACGGGCCAGTGGTTGACATCAATCCTTGTATTTTCAACTTGGTCGTTTTGGCCTACGAACGCTTGATGGACGCCGGCATTCCACTGAGCGGCTCATCAATCGAACAATTCCGTGCGAGCTATGATCATGAGGAACGAAACCGGATTCCGCACTTTATCGATGGGCGTATATCCACGTCGGCAGGAAATGTTGACGAGCTAGTGTTGGCGATCGTTAGTATGCCGAGGTTCTCGTAGTTTGAACCTCGTCGCTTTCGTTTTTTATTGAATATTGCTTTGCCCATAGTCACCAACTACGTTCGATCAACGCATGGGGAATGGTGGGCACGGGGTTAAGTCGTGGCGGACAGGAGGGAAGATCCGGCGAGTTCGGCGTCGGCGATCGCGAGTGCCAAGGCTTCTCGGCCGGTGAGAAAAGCAAGGGCTACATCTTCGCCGGATGTCGTGATTGACGAACCCGACTATGTGCCGCCCGATTATGGTGCCAGCCGGCGCACGCGCATTGGTTCGAGTGTCATCGAACAATTCGTGGCCGGCCACGATGCCGGCGACGTACTACGCGAGCTCGTTCAAAACGAGTATGACGGCGGTGGTGACAAGCTCACGCTGACGTTCGGGAGCAAATCGGTCGAGGTGATCGGTTCTGGTCGCAATATCGAGCGCAGCGGCTGGGAGCGGCTCTCGGTGATCGTCGGGACCGGCAATGTCATGGGCACTCGGGGCGCAGAAGTCGTCGCGCCGAAGGAGAATGGAATAGGCTCAAAGAATTTCGGGCTGCGGTCGCTCTTCCGCTTCGGGGATGAAATCCACGTCCGATCTTCCGGGCAGGTAGCCCTCCTCGATCTTCAGACGCAGGAGACCGGTCGCGCCCCCGATCCGGAATCTCGGGGCGTGAAGGGCGTCCGCCTGTTCGTGCCCTATCGGACGCGATCGACCGAAACCCTGGAAGCGTTCACTGTTGAGCGAGAGGCGCATGCGCTGGAGCTGATGGCGACGAGCATGCCCGATACACTGCTCAAGCTGGCGCATAGCGGGAAGAAGTCAGGCCTTCGCGAGGTCAACGTTCGTTCGATTCGAACCGGGCGCGTCCTGCGCTGGCGACAAGAGGCGTCACCAGATCGCTGTCGTACGTCCGGCATATCGATGATCTCCCGGCGCGGCCGGATGAGTGATGGCGACGCGCGCGTCATCTCTTTCCAGGAAGAGGAGTTCTCGCGAACCGTCGAATTGCCGGCGGAATATGCGGCTCGGCGGTTCCCATCGTACTACAGGGCCGCCGGCGGCAGGGTGAAGATCGCGGTCTCGGTGCCGATCGCGCGACGCAAGATCGATATCGGCCATAACGGCCACTTCTACTATCCATTGAAGGCTCCGGCCTCGCGAACCGGTTGCCCGGTGAGCGTGAGCGCTCCGTTCGACCTCAACCAAGATCGCAGCGCCCTCAACGACCTCCAGTGGAACGACTGGCTAATCGATCAGGCGGTCGAACTGGTGATGGACCTGCTCGTTTCCGACTGGTTCGTGCGATATGGCGCCGATGCCTTCACAATGCTTGCGGGTGCCGGCGCCGCCACGCCCGATCGATTCGCAACGACGTTGGCGGAACGGCTCAGAGAGGATGCGTGCTGGCCAACGCGCGCAAGGGGCGACAAGCGATTTGCCAAAGCGGGTGCGATCGTGCTGCCAAGCGACGACCTATATGCCGGCTTCCTCGGCGACACGCGCTATCTCGATCCCGCGTTCAGCGCCGACGAGAATCTGCGCAAGCTTGCGGAAAAATGCGGGGCGAAGCCGTTTACCGTCGCATCCCTCGTTCGGCTGCGCTGCGCGGGTGAAAATGAGAAGAGCCTGAAAACCACGATCGAAGGGGCGGCGAACTCTCATTTCACCAACTATGACGAGTCGACGCGCGAGCTGGACATGCAAAAGCGCCAAGCATCGGCGCTTTCGGCATTCCCGCGACGGCTCTCAAAGCAGATGCGGTTCGATCTCGGCAACACGGCCTCGACGCTCAGCGCAACAGGCAACCTGAGACCGGCCGTTGAGCTGATGATCGTCGACCCGGACCTCTGGGCTGATTGCCCAGAACCCGAGGCGAACCGACTTCACCCCGACCTTGTGCCGTTCAAGGCGATTTCCGGCCACTGCCGCGTCTTCGACGAAGAGCAATGGCTGATCGACGCTTCCAAGCGCGCCGCGGAAGCGGCGCCGGACGACCGGGAGCGCGAAACGCTCTACCGAAAGCTGCTCGCACGTGAGGCGCCGATCAGCCGAGCTGCTCTGTCGGCATTGCGCAGCAATCCCGTGGTGAAGAACCAGCGTGGCGACTGGGTCGCTCCGGTGGAGATGGTCAATCTCAAGAAGACGCTCGCCCGTTTCCTTGATCCCGCGATCGACGGACCGTCCAAGGAATTGCTTGCAGCACCAAACCTGATGGCGCGCCTGCGGATTCGTGAAAACCTGAGCGGTGCCGATCTCGTTCGCTTCGCCGGCCTCGTCGAGGATCGGCCGGAGACTGCCGAGCGCTTCGAGAAGCTGCTCACCGAGAATCTCAAACTGCTGAGCACCGCGATCGTCGAAGAACTGCGCGAGATCGCCTGGCTTAGGACCAGGTCCGGACGACGCGCCGCACCCGAGACTCTCCACCTAGATACTGCGGCCAACCGGCTCTGCATCGATAACGATGACTTGATTGTCGCCGGCACGAATGAGCTTCTTCATCACAAGCTCAAGCTGAAGACCGCGCCGGACAGCGACACGCTGCTCGAGATCATCGAGGCGCATCGCGACCGGACCGAGCCGCTGCCGCGGCCGGACCTCGTTTATCCTGCCCTTGTAGCGGCGATCGGACGCGAACGACGCGCAAAGGCCGAGTTCGCGGACCAAAGCGTCTGCTGGGTACAGAACGACTATTACGCCCCGTCGGATATCTTGGTCGGCCCGCGGATCCCCGCGCTGTTGGCCGAAGCAATCCCGGTCTTTCGACACGCCGACGATGTCGGACACGCCTATCAGGCCCTCGGCGCGCCGGCGTCGCCAACGGACGAGCATTGGACGCGATTCTTTGAATTCGTCGATAGCGAGTGGGACATCGAGGGACCGGTCGACCAGCGCCGACGTCGTGTACTGCTCAAAGCATATAATCTTCGCGGTCTACTGGGATTGCCGGCCGGCTTGGAGAATGTTAGCTGCTTGCTCGACGATCGTTCTCGCCTGTTCACGCTTGCCCAGCTCAGGGCGGGGCAGCTAGTCGAGCCCGACTTTGCAGCGCTCGAACAGGAATTGCGCGCGACCCATAGCAACATCGGCATCATCGAGCGCTCAGAGCGTTCGCGGGTTTTCTTTACCGCCCTCGGGATTCGACCGCTATCGGCCATCGCCGGAACCGGCCAGCCCGAGCTTGGGTCACCCGGACGACCGCATCTCTGGTACAAGCCAAAGCATAGCGAGCGCGTCCTTGCGATGTTGCATCGGCCGCAATTTGCCCGCGCGCTCTATGAGGTCGCATTCCGCAACCGCCACGGGCATGCGGGGTTCGTTCCGGCGAGCCACAGCGAGATCGCCGGGCGCTTGGCGACGATCACCGAGATTGGGTTCTTTCAGTCGATAGGACGTCGCTACTCGGTCGGCGACGCCAGCGTGCTGATACCGGCGCAAGTTGCCGTCAGCGAGCAGCGTATCGAATTCGTGGCGCCAAAAACCAAGGGTGGCTTCCAGCTATTGCTGGCCGAGGCGCTCGCGGAAATCGCCGGCGCGACCAGCGTAGGAACGATGCGCAGTCTTGCCAATGCCTTCCCTCCATTGATCCTCGCAGGGACGCTCGAAGAGCTTACCGACTATCTCGATCGCATGGGGATCCCGCGCGGGCGGGAATGGGAACTCGAAGACGACGGTGATGGCGATTTCGAGGAGGAGGATGGTGACGACGACGCGGAGGAGATCGCGCTCCGCCAGGTCTTCGACAATCTGGACACCGATTGGGAGAAGAGCGCCTCCGAGCCGCCACCGGTCGAGCCCGCACCGCCTCCTCCCCCTAATCCCCCACCGCCACCTACGCCACCGCCTGCGTCGCCACCGTTCAAGCTTCCCGACATCAATGAAGTCGATCTGACGGTCGCGCCTTCAAAGGGAAGTCGGATCGAGCCGCAGCAATCGTCGGGCGGCGGCGGCAGCTCCGGCACGTGGCTACCGCCGACGCCGGCGGAGGTCGAGCGCGCCGGGTTGCTCGGCAGGCGCGGCGAGGAACTGATCTACAGGATGGAGCTGAAGAAGGTCCGCGAGTTCGGCTACGACGAGCCGGAGCGCTACGTCATCTGGACCTCTTGCGACGAACCCGGTGCCGACCATGATATCCGCTCGATCGACGCGGAAGGGCGTCCGCGATGGCTCGAGGTCAAGGCCACCACTGGGACCGATGGCCGATTTGATTGGCCGCGTAAGGAATTCGAGAAGGCGTTCCGCGAGCGCGATCGTTACGAGCTGTGGCGGGTCTACCGCGTCGCCGATCAGGCGCCGATCGCGAAGTGCTTTCCAAATCCTGCGAAGTTGCTCGGGACTGGACAAATACTGCTTGAGCTGGGTTTGCTGCGCGCCAAGATTGAGGATGTCGGCTGAGCGCCAACATTATCCGGTCCGCGTCCCGCCTCTAAGAGGCGCAAAAACCGGTGCACTGGCGCGAGAATCCGCGGCGCATGCTGAGGCACCTGCTGCTGCAGCAGCGGTGCGACCAAGCGCGCCAGCCTTCACGATTCGAAAAGGGCGATCTTGCCGGCCTGAAGGCATTGATTAACCGCGCACGCTACTTGGCGTTCCGCTATGAGGTGGTGATTGTGCAGTCGGGCACCGGGCATGCGAATCTCACTCCGCAATTCCTAATCGTGCTGGGCGCCACCGAGCTACGGCTACTTTCAGGAAGTAGGCAATCGCGGTTGAGCGACCGAAATAGCGGAGCAAGGCTGCCAAGCGCTTTATGGCCGCCTCAACGCAAACTTGAGGTCCTAAAGCGGAAATTATTGCCGCTCGCCCGCCCTGTTGACTGATAGCCAGGGCACAAAGGTGGCATCCACGGTCGCTCGCGATGGGAAAATATAGGGAGATCAAAGGCAATTTCGCTAACCCTCTGAAATCATGTGAGAATCCGAGGTCCCCAGGCAGGCACAATTTACGCCTGTACCGCCTCATTCTGATCCTATGATCGCCTCCAGAAATCCTGTAGGTTTTACAGCTACATGCCACCTTTTCCGCGCCGGCAGCCGCAGCTTCGCGCCACTCCGATTTTGCAATCTACGATCGCACAAAAATCGGCTGGGGACCCAATATGTCAGAGGTAAATCCTTCCGCTTTGCGCGCCAAGAGCTATCATCCGCAGGCCGGTCGGCGCAGGCCCGTTTCGACCCTAAGCGGTCGTCCAGCCATTTTCTGGTGGACGACCGCTCCGGGCGGAGTTAGGGGGCGTTGGCTCGGCTATTAGAATGAATCTGAGCCGTCATCTACGACCGCAGCATTTCGCCTGGCTCGACACAATGGCTTCATCGTCGAGGACGTGGCATTCGCGCAAGGAGCCTCGGCAGGGCAACGGTCCAAAGCTGAGTTGAGCTAGGCCGTCGACGCGTTGCTGCTTGCCGAACCGGGCGATCGCATGTTTCACTCATTCCAAGCAGATGCCTGCTGGCACTTATCTCCGCGGATCAGAAATCAATAGCTCGTCTCTATCGATTTGCTCGCGCATCCAAGAGAGAAACTTCTGAAGAGGCAATGACGGAGTGACGTTCTTAGGCCACGTGAGATAATAACCCTCGCCGCTGTAACACGTCATATCAAACGGAGCGACGAAGCTACCGGCCTGAAGGTGTCTCTTCACGAAGACCTTGGTTGCGATCGCGACACCGATATCCAGAGAAGCGGCCTCATAGGCGAGTGCCGAACTTTCGAAACGGATGCCAGGGCCGGGGTCGACGGTCGATCCGACGCGTTTGAGCCAGGCAGCCCAATCGGTGGGACGTGCCATGGAATGCAGCAGCCGCACACGGCTCAAGTCATCAGGGGACCTGAGCTTGTGGGCCTCCTGGAAGGCTGGTGAACAAATCGGAATCAGTTCAACGTCGACAAGCTTTTCGCTGTGGAGATCGGGCCAATTTCCTTTTCCGGCGCGAATGGCAGCATCCAGGTTCTGAGTCTCGAAATCGACCGGGGCGGTAGACGAACTCAGACGCACCTCGATTCGTGGGAATGCTTCATGAAACTGCGTCAGCCGTGGAATAAGCCAGCGCTGGGAAAAGGTCGTGTAAGACTGGATGGCGAGAATATCCCGCCTACCTCGCCGGGACACACGCCTTGCCGCATTCCCGATTTCGACGAAGGCTCGAGTGACGCCTTCATAGAGTTGCCGTCCCTCGTCGGTCAGCTCGATGCCGCGATGCAGCCGCTTGAACAGCACAACGCCGAGATATTCCTCCAGCACTTTCACCTGGCGACTGACCGCCACCTGAGACACGTTCAGCTCTTCTGCGGCCTGCGTCAGACTGGACAGGCGGGCAGCAGCTTCGAAGGTCCTTAGCGGGTTTAGAGGGGGTATCATATTGCTCATTCGTTAGTCATACGTCATGTCCGATCGTGCCCAAACATATTTCGGCGCTTCAGGCGAGGCGTCCCGCTAGACCTTGGTTTACCGGTCTGTCCGCGCGTCTGAACCGGGTTTGCGAGCCCGGTGCTCACACCCGTTCCAGGGCAATGGCAATCCCCTGCCCCACGCCGATGCACATGGTGGCAACGCCATAGCGGCCATTGATCCTCGCAAGTTCCAGTGCCGCTGTCCCGGTAATACGCGCGCCGGACATGCCGAGCGGGTGGCCGAGAGCGATCGCACCACCGTTGGGATTGACGCGGGGATCGTCATCGGCAATGCCGAGGTCGCGCAGACAGGCTAGGCCCTGACTTGCGAATGCCTCGTTCAGCTCGATGACATCGAACGCCTCCGGCTCCAATTCTAGCCGCGCCATCAACTTCCGACAGGCCGGTGCCGGCCCGAAGCCCATGATCCGTGGAGGAACGCCAGCCGTTGCCCCGCCAAGGATTCGCGCAATGGGCATCAGGCGGTGACGCTTTGCGGCAGTCTCATTGGCAAGGATCAGGGCGGCCGCTCCATCGTTCACACCGCTCGCGTTGCCTGCCGTGACCGACCCACCTTGACGGAAGGGCGCCTTGAGACCTGCCAGTCCTTCCAGCGTCGTCTCGCGCGGATGTTCATCACGGTCGAACAGAACCGCGTCGCCCTTCGCTGGGGGATTTTCACCGGGAAGATCTCTTCGGCCAGCCTCCCGCGTGCCTGGGCGGCAGCGGCCTTCTGCTGCGAGCGGAAGGCGAACGCATCCTGGTCCGCTCGCGATATCCCGAACTCCTCCGCGACATTCTCGGCAGTTTCAGGCATCGAATCGACTCCGTATTGAGCCTTCATGACCGGATTGATGAAACGCCACCCGATCGTCGTGTCCTGTATCGACGACTCCCTGCTGAAGGCCGTCTCGGCCTTCGGCACCACGAAAGGGGCGCGGCTCATGCTTTCCACGCCGCCAGCGACTATCAGTTCGGCCTCGCCGGATCGGATGGCACGAAACCCAGTGATGATCGCATCCATTCCGGAACCGCAGAGCCTGTTGATCGTCGTTCCGGGAACCTCCACCGGCAATCCGGCAAGAAGCGACGACATGCGGGCCACGTTGCGGTTGTCCTCGCCCGCCTGATTTGCGCAGCCAAAGATCACCTCGTCAACCGCTGCCCAATCCAGGGACGACTGACGGATCATCAATGCTTTCAGCACGATGGCGCCGAGATCATCCGGCCTCACCGGCGCAAGCGTCCCGCCGAAGCGGCCGATCGGGGTGCGGATGTAGTCGCAAATGTAGACGTCAGACATAGGTGCAGGCTCCGAGGATAGGTAACTAATGGGGCCACGCCGGCCGCACGCATCCAAGGCCCGACGCGGGGCGAGCCACTGGTGACCGGGTCGCCGAAATCAGCGAAGCACAAGCAACGCGTCGCCGGCGCGCACGCCGGAGCCCTTGGGCAGCACGAAGACCGGATTGATCTCCGCCTCTTCCAACCGATCGTCCAGCGCCACCGCCATGTCCGCGAATACCAGGACGGCGTCGATCAAAGCCTCCGTATCGGCGACCGGCCGACCGCGGAAGCCCTCCAGAAGGGCCGAACACTTCAGTTCGCGGACCATGTCGCGAACCTGTTGGCGCGTCACCGGCAAGAGCCGCATTGCGACGTCCTGGTACAACTCAGTGGTGACACCCCCCGCGCCCAACAGAACGCACGGCCCGAGATGAGGATCGCGGTTGTAGCCGAGGATGAACTCAACGCCGCCCCTGACCAGCTCCTGGATCAGGAAGCCATCGACCTTCGCGCCGGGCGCAGCCACCTGGATGCGCGACAGCATCTGCTCGCATACCGTTTCGACGTCCGCTGTGGCGACGCCGACTTCAACACCTCCAACCTCCGACTTGTGCAGGATTTCCTTCGAGAGGATCTTAATCACTACGGATCCTTCGAATGCGGTCGCCTTGGCCGCTGCGTCTGCCGGCGTTGCCGCCTCGATTTCGCGTGTGACCGGGAATCCGAAGCGGGCGTAAAGGCGCTTCGCGTCGGCCTCATTCAACGAGCCTTGCGGTAGGTCCGCACCGTCCACAGCAGGGGGCCGCCGCCGCTCGGACGAGTCTGCTTCGCCTCGCGGCCGCAGTGCGCATAGCGCCGCTGCGCAGCTTTCGGGAGCCGCATAGGCCGGGATCCCGTTGGTATTCAAGTGTTGCACGATGCCCGGCGCTTCGGGGCTGACATAAGCGATGATGGGCTTGTTACTGATGTCCATCGACTCGAGTAGCGGCCGGGCGACGACATTCGGCTGCCCTATCGAGGACGACCCCACGACAACGACGATGGCGTCGTAGGTGGCGCTCTCCGACAGGATTTTCAGGATGGATCGGAAGAGATCCGGACGCAGGCCGGCCAACGTGACGTCGATCGGATTGCGGTCGAGAACCGCCTCCTTGAGATCGAGCGCCAGCAGCTTTTCCGCAGTGTCGGGATCGGGGCTCGGCATTTCGAGGCCGGCAAGTCCGACATTGTCGGCGACGATCGTCGCCGCGCCGCCTGTCGACGTCACGATTGCAATGCGCTTGCCTGAAAGAAGACGCCCCTGGGACAGGCCGGCAGGGATGTCTAGGAGGTCTGCGAACGTCTGCGCCCGGATGATACCGAGTTGCTTGAACAAGGCGTCATACACCTTGTCCGCGCCGGCCAGCGCGCCGGTGTGGGAGATGGCGGACTGCGCGCCGGACTCCGACCGACCGACCTTGTAGGCGACGATGGGTTTGCCGGCCGCAATAACCCGCGCGGCGGCATTGCGGAATTTCTCCACGTTACGCACGGTTTCGAGATAAAGGGCAACAATCCTGGTTGCCGGATCGTCCGCCATGGCATCGAGAAGGTCGGCAACTTCGATGTCGGATTCATTTCCCGTTGCAATCAGCTTGGAAAAACCGACCCCGCGTCCGACCCCGCGCGAGAGCAGAGATCCGAGAAGCCCCCCGCTCTGCGACAAAAGGGCAATTCCGCCGGCACGGAAGTCCGTCATCTCCATGGCGCCGCTTGCCGTCAGCATGATCCGGTCCGTCAGGTTGACCAGTCCTATCGTATTGGGGCCCAGAATCCGCATCGAACCCGCGGCCGCGCGCAGCTCGGCCTGGAGACGAAGCCCCTCCTCGCCGGCCTCGCCGAAGCCGCTTGCGAGAACGATCGCCGCTTTGGTGCCCACAGCGGCAAGCTGGCGAACGGATTCGATCACTCGATTGGCACCGACGAGCACGAGCCCGAGATCCGGCGCCTCGGGCAGTGCCTGCGCATCCGCATAGCATGTCAGGTCGCCGATCGTTTCATAGCGCGGGTTGATGGGGTAGATCCGACCCTTGTAGCCGTGCTGTTGCAGATAAGCGATCGGCCGTCCCGTAAGCTTCGCAGCATCAGAAGAGGCGCCAACGACGGCTACGCTGGAGGGGTTCAGAAGCGCATCAATGAAAGTCATCTTGGCCTGCCTCACGCGCTGGTCTTGTTGAGGAATGCTTCGACGGACGCACGATGTTCGGCCGTGGTGTAGCAGATTGCCTGCGCCTCGCGGCCGAGAGCGAAAATCGCCTCATCGCTGCTCTCGAAGGTCTTGTCGAGAATGGCCTTTGTCAGGGCAATGGCGGCCGGCGAGCCGGCGCTCACCTGTTCCGCCCAGAGCTGAGCGTCATCAATCAGGGTATCCACCGGCGAAATTCTGTCGATCATGCCGATCCGCAGCGCCTCCTCAGGCTCGACCACCCTCCCCGTCAGAATGAGCTCCTTGGCGCGGGCGAGGCCCACGCGACGCGGCAGGAAATACATCCCGCCGCCATCCGATACGAGGCCACGCTTGATGAAGCTCATCGACATTTTCGCGCCCTCTGCTGCGACAATGAAATCGCAGGCGAGTGCCATATCGAGACCGAGCCCGAAAGCTGCGCCATTGACCGCGGCAATGACCGGCTTAGAGAGGCCATGGATGACGGCCACTCCCTTGTGCGTGCTGCGCTGGCGAGTCCAGCCGTTGAAGGCGACTTCTCCCGCAGGGACCTCCAGACGCGCGCGCATGCCCGATACATCGCCACCGGAGCAGAAGCCCTTGCCGGCGCCCGTCAGAACGACCGCACGAACCGATCGGTCGGCACCAACCTTCTCGAAGGCTTCGATCAGTTCAGACCGCATCTGATCGTTGATGGCGTTGCGGACATCAGGTCGGTTCAATGTTACCGTCGCGATGCCGTTCTTGTGGGAAACCGCTATGAACTCATGTTCACGAACATCAACGGTCATTCCTTTTGTTCCTTCCTCTTCGAGCGCCGATCTAGTGGCACTGGCGCGATCTTTCACTTGGCTAAGGCATCCATGTCTTCGGACTGTCGTCTGGACAACTGATCATCTGGCCTCGTTAGCCCAACCATCGGTTTAGGGGAGACTCCCTCCTGCCGGGGCGACCAGCATTTTTCGCGGCAGCTCGGCGCCGTACAGGATCGCATCGCGAAGCGAAGCCGCATCGGTGTCCGAGAGAATTCCGGACGCCAGTTCGTGGAACTTCGCGACTATCTCCGCGTCGTTCAGAGGATTCTCGGGATCGCCTCGCCGCGTCTGTTGAAGATGTTCAAGCACACGGCCATCGCGCAAGATCACCCTCAGACGGGCCTGTCGACGGCGTGGATATTCAACGGTAAGGTCTGGATCCTCGGTCACGGAAATTCTCGTCATCAGTTCGCGAATGTCCGCGCGCGCCAGGGTCTCCTCCTCAAAGGCGGCGAGGCGGACCGCTCCGAGGATCAGTCGTGCGGCAAGGCAATATTGCAGGCTGAAACGCGCATCCTGCGCCGACGCGGGATCTGGCCGATTGCACATCGCTTCGGTGGCGCGATAACCGTGCACTTCGATCCGCGCGATGTCTTTTTCGCGGAAGGAGTGACGCTCGCTCATAACTGCAATGGCATCGAGCGCAGGAAAGATATGGCCGCAACATCCGTGCGCCTTGACTGTCATGCGGGTGATCGGTGTCCACTCTCCAAGGCCCGCAAGCGCCGCTTCCCAATTGCCGGTCGTATCGCTTGTCGCAGCCGCAAAACCGTTCTCTGCGTCGAGACTATCCGACGAGCCGGCAATTCCCACCGCGGCTGCCATCGCAGCCAGCAAGCCTGCATCTGCCGCATGCCCCGGATGCAGGGCCTTTGCGAGGCCCTTTCCCTGGAGGTTCTGCTGGTGCCCGCCCGCGAAACTTGACGACAGCGCGATGGCATTGCCGAGACTCCTATCATCCGCGCCGAGAAGCATCGCCCCCGCGACCGCCGCGCCGATGGTGCCGACGGTCGATGTGGTGTGCCAGAAGGTGTAGTGGCTGGGCTGAATGGCCAGCGAAATCCGGCAACCCACTTCGTAGCCGGCGACTATCGCGCGGTGCAACTCTTCAAGGCTTGACCCGAGATGCTGCGCGAGAGCGAGAGCGGCCGCAATAGTCGGGCTGCCCGGATGATAGCCGCCATCCTTGAAAATGTCGTCGAATTCGACGGTGTGGCTGGCCGTGGCGTTGAGAAGAGCCGCACGGCGCGGCGTAGAGGCGCGGCCGTCGACGTAGGACCATGCGCCGCCGCTGCCATCCGTCTCCGGCACCGCCTTGGCCAGCATTATCGCCGGCGCGCGCACGCAGCCGGGCAACGTCGTTGCAAACCAGTCCAGAATCGCGCGGCGCACCGCCCACTCAACGGCGCCGTCAATCGGCCTTCGGCGCCAATCGCAAGCCGCCTGGGCCAAAGCCGAAAGCGGATTGCTCATCGCAAGGTCGCTCCCAGCCTATCCTCCCGAGAGGGTGAGACCCGCTGCGGTGTAAGCATCATCAAAACATGTCGGCGTCTCATGTTCTCCGCCTTTCAGTTGATCGCGCCTTCAGCACGAAGCCTCTCGAGGTCCGCACTGCCGAAACCGATCCCCCGCAGGATCTCCTCAGTTTGCGCACCGAGGGGCTGCGGCGGGAAACTCAGGCCGGGCGCGCTCTTCGACATGGTGAAGCCCGCGACGGGAACCACCAAGCCATCCGTCGACGTACCGGGCGCCGAGTGTTTGTGCAGAAGCGGCCGCGATGCAATTTGCGGATCCGCAAGCGCCTCTTTGAGCTGGCGCACTCGCGCCGCTGGTATCCGCCTTTCCCGGAAGAAATGCTCCCAGTAGTCGGCAGGCATGGTGACGATGATGCTGCTGAGCGCAGCCTCCTCCTCGGCATGGCTGTCCAGCCGCTGATTGTTGTTCTGCTTTATAAGATCCTCGCGCCCGAGGGCGATCCACAGGCGGCGCTGCTGCTCGAGGTTCGACGCCGCTATCATCAGTTCCGCGTCAGAGGCGCGGTACTGGCCGATCGTGGCGAAGGGAAATCGATTGCCCTTCGGCTTCGGATGACTGCCATTCCACAGATATCCCGTGACGTAGGGGCTACACAGGACGAGCGCCACGTCCAGCATGGAGACGTCGACGAACTGCCCGCTGCCGCCGTTGCGTTCACGCTGCAGGAGGGCCGCCGTGATGGCATAGGCGGCCGTTGTACCTGTTGCATAGTCAACGACGGGAGCGCCGCATTTCAGAGGATCGCCATCGTCGCTGCCGGTCATAGCCATCATGCCCGAGAACGCCTGCAGAACGGAATCATAGCCCGTCTGCTCCCGGCGCGGTCCGGTCGAGCCGAAAGCCGAGATCGAGCAGTAGATCAGGCTGGGATTACGTTCGCGTAGTTCTTCGTAGCCAAGCCCCAAGGCTTCAAATGCACCGGGCCGGTAGTTCTCGACGAAGACGTCCGCCGTTTCGATGAGGCGCTTCAAGGCGTCACGGCCGGATTCGGTCTTCAGGTTCAGTGCAACCGCCTTCTTGTTCGACGCCTGTGCCATGAAGGCAGTCCCCATGCCGGCACTGCTGAGATCGCGATCTGAGCCCTGAAGGCGCGCCTGGTCCGGATCGGACGGATCCTCGACCTTGATCACGTCGGCGCCGAGCACGGCCATCTGATAGCTGGCGAACGGTCCCGCCAGCACGTGGGTGGTGTCTATGACACGGAAACCGGCAAGGGCCCTCGTCATGGTCTTTCCTTATCCATTCTTCCTTCATTTACTCAGGCGGATGCGGTTCCGCCGGAGCATCTCACGCAGAGGCATCCGACTACTGCAGAAGCCCGGCTGCCTCGAGCTGTTTGGTCGCGATCTTGCTGACGTCGCGTACGAAGGCGTCATATTCCTTCGGCCCCATCCAGGAATCGATGACACCAGTGCTGCGGGCGTAGTCCTGGTAGGTCTTCGCCTTCATCGCCTCGTGGATGGCGTCGGCAATCTGCTGCTGGAGTTCAAGCGGCATGTCCTTCGGACCGAAGACGCCGCGCACCTGCACCCAGCTCGTATCGACCTTGTAGCCTTGCTCGCCGAAGGTCGGAACGTCCGGCAGGCCATTGAGCCGCTTTTCACCCAGAACACCGAGACCGATGATCCGCTTGGATTCGAAGAAGGGTGCGGTCGGCCCGAGATTCGAAACGCCCACATCCACGTGCCCACCAAGCAAGGCCGTCATGATGTCGGGAGTCGAGTCGAAACCGACCCAATTGAACTTTACGCCTGCTGCGCTCTCGAGCATGGCCGTGCCAAGATGCTGCATTGAGCCCACGGGCCCGAACCCGCCGATATTGATTGTGCCGGAGCTGGCTTTCGCCTTTGCGACGAGGTCCGACAGTGATTTGATTTCGGAATCCGTGCGAACGAAATAGATGATCGGGTCTTCCTGCGTGGAGGCTATCCAGGAGAAGTCGTCGACCGAGAATGTTCCCTTGAGATTGGTCAACATGCTCGTGAAATGGCTCATCGTGTTGATGCCAATCGTCACGCCATCGGGCTTGGCTTGGCTGACATGAGCCATCTGGGTCGCCCCTCCGGCACCCGGCGCGTTCACCACGACAATCGGCTGACCGATCATAGGCTCCAGGGATTGCGCCAAAGTGCGGATGAAGATGTCCGCCGTTCCGCCCGGTTTGGTATGCATGACGACGTTGACAGGGCCTGATGGCTTCCAAGCCGTCTCCGCGACGACGGGACTGCCCAGAGAGGCAACGACTGAGAAAGACGCAACCGCCGTAAACGCGCGCGCTGCCTTGAACAGATTGAATGACATGAAACTCCTCCCAAGTTTGAATGAAAGAGACAGGGTCCTCCACGATGTGACCAGTGTGGTATCTCGGACCCGCGGAATGAACTGAGATTTAGTCAGGTCAGATGACCGCAATTCTTGGTCATCATGCTCGGACAGCGAATGGATGAACCGACTGTCCGAGCATTGTCAGCCCTACACCGAAGGATCGGCGGCCATGGCGGCACGCCGGCGCTTCCGAATGAAGCCAACGGCCGGAAGCGCGAATGCGAGGATGGCTGTCAAAAGCAACGCGACCGTCAGAGGCGAGGTGTAGAAGATCTCAAGAGAGCCATGGGACGTAATCAGCGCCCGCCGGAAATTGGTTTCCATCATCTCGCCAAGCACCAGAGCAAGAATTATCGGAGCCAGCGGAACCTGCAGCTTTCTAAGCAGGTAACCGAGGATACCGAAGGCAGTCATCACGTAGACCGGAAACATGGTGCCCTCGGAGGCGTAGGCCCCCACAAGGCAAATTCCCGCGACGATCGCCGCGATAGCGGGACCGGGAATGTTTGCCACATGAGCCCAGGCACGCGCACCGGCAAGCCCGATGAACACCATGACCGGCACGCCGATCCAGAGCGACGCGAAGATAGTGTAGGGAATCTCGGGGTTGCGGCTGAACAGCAGAGGCCCCGGCTGAATGCCCTGGATCATCAGGGCGCCGATCATCACCGCCGTCGTCGGGGAACCGGGAATGCCGAGCGCAAGCAAAGGTGCCATCGCACCGGAGACGGCAGCGTTGTTCGCCGCTTCCGAGGCCGCGACACCCTCGATAGATCCCTTGCCAAATCGCTCCGGAGTCTTGGAAGTTTTCTTGGCCACCGCATAGGCAATAAAGGAGGCAATGGACGCGCCCGCACCGGGAATGATGCCGATGATGTAGCCGAGCACCGAGCTTCTAAAGACGACGCCGTTGAGCGACCATAGGCCCTTCCAGTTCCAGGTGCGCCAGCCGCCAAGCGGCGCGCTCTTGATCTTGGCTGTCACGCCCTCTTCGACGAGGAAGAGGACCTCCGAAAGCGCATAAAGCCCCAGCAGCACCGGCACGAGGGGCAGTCCCTCGAAGAGCTCTACCGACGCGGCAAAACGTGGCGTGCCGGTCTGCGTATCCAGCCCGACCGTCGCGAGCGCGAGACCGATGCCCATCGCGACCGCGCCCTTGACAACCGAGCCCTCCGCAAGGCCGACCACCAGGCTGAGCCCGACAAGCGCCAGAGCGAAGTATTCACCGGGTCCGAACCGCAATGCGAATTCCGAGAGCGGAACGGCGGTAAACAGCAGGAACAGGGCACTGATGAAGATACCGATGCCGGATGTGACGATCGACACCAGGAGGGCTTCGCCCGCCTTTCCCTGCTGGCTCAGCGGATAGCCGTCCCAAGCCGTCGCGACTGCGGCCGACGTGCCGGGCGAGTTGATGAGAATGGCGGTGATCGCGCCGCCATATTCTGCCGCGGCATACAAGGCCACCAGGCCAACGATCGAGACGACGGGGTCAAGCCCGTAGGTGAATGGGATGAGCAATGCGACGCCGAGACTGGGGCCGAGACCAGGAATCGCCCCGATGAGATAACCGACGAGCGAGCCGAAGATGAGGCTCAGCCACACCAGCGGATCGCCGAACGCCGAGAAGCCTGAGAGAAGGTTTTCAATCATGGCAGCCCCTCAAGGAAAGACAACGTTCAACGCAAGCGCGAACACAACATAGATGAATGCGACCAAGCCGATGGACACGCCCAGCACATGCAGGATGCGGCGCTCGCCAGCCGCCACCATGATCGCAGCGGAGAAGAGCGCGGTGCAGAGATAGACACCCAGCGTTTCAAAGGTCACGGCCTGACCGACAAGGAGTAGAGCGACGGTCAGAACAAAAAGCGGTCGCCGCCAACGGCTGTCGGCTTTCCCCATCTTGCCCATATGCCGCGCGACCGCGAGACCGATCATCGATAAGGTTGCAATACCAGTCCCGAAGGCAACGAGAAGCGGGAAGCCGCCTGCGCCGACATCCGTTGAATTGAACGGCTTCGGCAAGTGGTACGCCTCGACGACGTACCAGGAGAGAATCGCGAGCACGATCAGGCCAGTCGCGATTTCTAGTATCGACAAAGGTATGCGGACATAGCCCTGCACGGGCTCCTCGCCCTTGTTGAGAGCCTCATTCTCCATTGGTCTCCTCCTTGCTGCCGTCTTTCGGCAAGTGCCGCGCGACAGCCATATCCTCCAGCGCCGTTCGATGTGTTGTGAGATGACGGCGCAAAGAGGCACGCCCTGCGGCACGGCCTCGATCTTCGTTATGGGCAATGAGAGCAGTGAATTGAACTGAGTATATATTGGGCAGAATGTTCATTCGCTTTGGTCAAGCTGGCCACGCACGCGAAGGCGGACGTCACGGCCGCCGATCCGAACCGTTGCGGCCGTCGCGGCAATTTCGGCGACGCTCAAATCTGTGGATCATCCGGATGATCCAGGGAATGTTCGGCATCAGGATGAAGATGCGGGTCAAATGAAAGGCTGTGATCAGCGCGACATCCTGGCCCAGAAACTTCGCTGTCAGCGCCATCTCGGTGACGCCGCCCGGTGCAGTGCCCAGCACCATCAGCTCCCAGCTCAGTCCGGCCATCCTGGAGACGATGACGGCGATCATCGCCGTAAGAGCGAGCATGAGAAGCGTCGTGCCGATGGAAGCCGTGACGAGTCGCCCGGCCGCAGCGAAGAGTGATCTGCGGAAGGTCGAGCCAAGCCAGACGCCAAGAATGATCTGCGCGCCGGAAAGAACGACTGACGGATAGAAGGACGGGGCAACGCCAAGCGCCGAAATGGCCGAGGAGGCAGCCAAGGGACCAAGGAAGAAGGGATTGGGCACACGACATGCTCGGGCCAGCAACGCCCCGGCCATTCCTATACCGGCGAGAAGGACAACACCAATTGCCTCGAGCTCGGGCGTTGTCCGCACCATGTCGCGAGTTGGCCATCCATCGATTATGTAGATGGCGACGGGAACCAGGACCACAACGGACGCGATCCGCACGGTCTGCGAGAGTATGACCGGTCCCGGATTGCATTTGTAGCGTTCGGCCATCACGGCTGCCTCCACCGGACTTGTCGGCAAAGAGGAGAGAAAGGCTGCGGTCAGATTCAGATTGGCCACACGCGTGAGCAAGAGAGCGACCACGAGCGCGCAGCATGCCGTGGCGAGTGCCATCCCGATCAGGAGCGGTGCGAAAGCCAGGAGCATGGCGAATGCGGCGGGTGAGAAATACACGCCCACCTGCGACGCAATGACGATCTGGCCGATCGGCCGTGTCTTGACGGGTATGGTGATGTCGACCACGCCCGTCAGGTAGAGCGATGCCGTGGCAAGCAGCGGTCCGATCATCCATGGCAGCGGCGAACCGATCCATGCCGCAAACGCCCCAGCGCCAGCACCGAACAGGTACACAGCGACAAGGCGCGCCAGAAGCTGGCGGTCGGCGGTTTCACCCGATGGCGGCACGCGCGTGGCCCCCGCTCGACAGGTCTTCGCTGTTCCGCACCGCGCAGCATAGGCATCGAGATGACGTCATTTCGCCTGCCATTGCGTACCGAATTGCCACGCGGGGCCTCGTTCTCGCGCGGACAGGAAGTCGACTACCGCGGCGTCGAACTCTTGTGGACGTTCGATATTGATCGAATGTCCGCCTTCGATGTCGATGATGGCGATGTGGGGATGCGCCTCGGATAACCAATTCCGGGCAGGCTGGAATTGGTTTTCCCAGCGGCCGTTAATGAGAAGCGTCGGGGTGCGCAGATCGCCGAGTCGTCCACGTACCGAAAGCACCGGTGTCGCCTGTTCGAGAAGCAGGGCAATTCCTGTAGCATCCGTCGCGTCTGCATCCTTGCTGAGCATGTCGCGAACGTCCGGCGGAAACCGCTTGGCATGGCATGGGTGATAGGTCATCCGGCGCATGGCGGCATGTCCATTCCTGCGGATGTCTTCGATAGATGCCCGATTGCGCTGGTCGTCCGTTTGCGTCCAGTCGGCACGCAAGGCGCCGTTTGCATTCGTGAAGATCTGCGCGAGGACGCGCTTGGGGTACGTCAGGGCATAGCGCAACGTCAGTGCCGCACCGAAACTCTGACCGCAGATATGCCACTTGTCGATCTGCAGACGCTCGCGAACCGCATCGATCGCCTTCACGACCGCCTCCGGGGTTGCGGCGCTCGGCTCGCCTGGAGTGGGTGAAAGCCCATGAGCGGGCAAATCAATTCGGACGCGCCGGAAATGCTTGGCGAGTTCCAGATTCGGAATCCAATGGTTCCGGCTCGACAACAGGCCGTGAACCAGCAGCAGCGGCGGTTGCCCGCGGTCAGGATCAGCTTCAAAATAGAGTTTCATGGAGTGCCGATGTTTCCCCGCTCCAGCCGAGAACTTACCGGTTAAAGCGGCGGAGTTGCACCTGCGTATTGGCAAGTCCAGATCAAACAATTGGTTATGTTACTGCCCATTCATTCCTCGCTATAGACGCAGTTCACAAGGCGCATGCTGTCGGGCCGCAAAAGTGGCGCCCGAAATTTGCCGGTCCCGCGGCTCCGCGGTTGTGGCGGTACACCGCCCTAGAGAGCGGCAGCGCCATCCTTGATTGGAAGTGGAGGACTTATGACATCCTTTGTCAGCTACGAATGCCGCGACGGGCTCGCGATCGTCACCATCGACAATCCGCCGGTCAACGCGTTGAGCCACGTCGTCAGGGCGGGTCTCATCGATGCGGTGCACGCAGTGGAAGAGGATGCGGCCGTCAGAGCCGTGGTTCTGCGATGCGCCGGTCGAACCTTCGTGGCCGGCGCCGACATTCGCGAACTGGGGCAGCCGCCGCAGGCGCCGATCCTGCCGGAAGTGATAGAGGCGATCGAAGGCGCGCGCGTGCCGTGGATTGCAGCAATTCATGGAACGGCCCTCGGCGGAGGATTGGAGTTGGCGCTCGGCTGCCACGTAAGGATCGCCGACCCAGGAACGAAGCTCGGTTTGCCCGAGGTGAGCTTGGGCACGATCCCCGGCGCTGGCGGTACCGTGCGCCTATCGAGACTGGTGCCGATCGCTGATGCCGTCGAACTCGTGACGAGCGGCAAGCCAATTGATGCCGATCGGGCCCTGAAGATCGGGCTCGTCGATCGCATCGCCGAAGGTGATCTGCTGGAAGCTGCAGAAGCGCTCGCGCGCGAGCTGCTGACCCACCCCATGCCTGCACCCTTGGTCGATCGGCCCTGCCCGGATGCGGAGACGGTCGATTGGAATTCGACCGCGACGGCGCTCGCCCGAAAGGCGAGAGGTGCGCAGGCGCCACTGGAAGCCTTGGAGGCCGTTCGCGAGAGTATTTCCCTCTCGGGCCGCGACGCCTTGAGGAAGGAAAGGGAGCGTTTCCTGAGGCTCGTTGCTTCCGAGGAGGCCGCGGCTCTTCGCTACGCCTTCTTCTCGGAACGGAATGCGGGCAAGAGCCTTGCAGCCATCAAGGCCGAACCAGCGGATCTTTCTCACGTGGGTGTCGTTGGCGGCGGCACCATGGGAGCCGGCATCGCGGTCGCGCTGCTCTTGTCAGGCACCGCCGTAAGCTTGCTCGAGCGGGACGAGGCTACAGTTGCGGCGGCGCGGCAGCGGGTTCTCGAGACCCTGCAGGCAAGCGCTGCGCGGGGCGCGATCACGCTGACGCAGGCAGACGACGCTCTCGAACGGCTGACGGCGACACACGATTACGTCTCGCTGTCCGCCTGCCCCCTCGTGATCGAGGCGGTGTTTGAGGATGTCGACGTCAAGAAACAGGTGTTCGCTCAACTTGATGCGGTCATGCCGCCCGAGGCAGTTCTGGCGACCAACACGTCCTACCTCGACGTCGACGCCTTGGCAGAAACGACGGCCGACCCAGCCAGGGTGCTTGGTCTGCACTTTTTCGCACCCGCCCACGTCATGAAGCTGTTGGAAATCGTCCGCGGCAAGCGCACGATTGATCGCGCTCTGGCGACCGGCTCGGCTCTTGCCAAGCGGCTGAAAAAAATTGCGGTGGTGTCGGGCGTCTGCCATGGCTTCATCGGCAACCGGATCCTGGCCGCCTATCGGCGGGACTGCGAGTTCATGCTTCTCGAGGGGGCTTTACCGGCACAGATCGATAGCGCCATGAAAGCGTTCGGTTTCCCCATGGGCATCTTCGCGGTCCAGGACCTGAGCGGACTTGATATTGCCTGGGCGCAGCGCAGGGCCGCTCGCGCGACGCGAGACAGGTCGCAGCCGTACTGCCACATATCAGACAGGCTGTGCGAGCTTGGACGATTGGGACGTAAGGCGACGAAAGGCTGGTACGATTACAGTACAGGCGAGCCCCAAACCGATCCGGCAGTCACGCGCATCATCGAGGACGAGAGGGTAAGGACAGCTTCGACCGTCCGGGGATTTTCGGACGGGGAGATCATTCGGCGGATCATCAGAGTGATGCAGCAGGAGGGCGAGGCGCTTCTTGCCGAAGGAATTGCCGAAAGCGCTGCCGATATCGATGTTGTGATGGTCTCAGGCTATGGCTTTCCCCGCCATCGCGGCGGGCCCATGTACATGTCGGGAAGCAAAGCACTGCAAGCGGCTGATGCTCCATAAGTATCCAGCCACTCCGTTTCAGCGTTGTTTCGATCTTGGCACACCCTCGCGCGCGAAGGTTCACTCACGATTGCTTCCCAAGGCGGAGATCAAACCATGACAACAATCGTAACCATTCCGGGCATCATGTCTGATGCTCGCACCTGGAGCACCATCGCGGATGCGTTGAAATGCGAGGGAACAACCGTGCATGTGGCCGATACAAGCAGCGATATGACGTTGGAAGGGGTGGCAGCACGCGCGCTGTCTGAAGCACACGGCGAGTTGATTGTCCTGGCACATTCGATGGGTGGTCGCGTAGCCATGGAAATGGGCCGCCAAGCACCAAAACGTATCCGGGCCATGGTTCTCGCCAGTACGAATGCCGAAGGCCCAGATGTACATGAAGCCCCTCAGCGCGAGGCCCGCATCGCAGAAGCGAATGCCGACATGATTGCCTACGCGCGTGGTTGGATTCCGAAAGTGATCTCGGCTGCAAGTATGCGGAACGCGGACTTGGTGTCTCGTATTCAAGAGGTGGTCGAAGATTGTCCGCCTGAGGTGCACGAGCGGCAGAACCGTGCACTGCTCGTGAGACCCGATGCTACTACATACTTAGGCACGTTCGAGTTTCCGGTGTTGCTGATTACCGGTTCAGAAGATCGTTTGTCGACAGCCGTCGCGCACGATGCCATCGCAGGGATGCTGCAGGACGCCGAATCCGTGATCATAGAAGATGCTGGTCATCTGCTTCCCCTCGAACAGCCACGAAGAGTTTTCGAGACCATCAAAGACTGGCTTTCCCGCAAGGCCTTGCACCGACCTGAGTACAGTACTCGAAAGATACGCTAAGAATCAGGCCATGCCGGCGGTGAACACCTGCTGGATTTCTGGTAGCAATCCGGCACACCCTGATCCAAGAGGCTGCGTCGCCTTCGAACCGCGACGCCCTTCGGAGCGCCCTGGTTGCCGACCGGGCGATACTGGACTGCGACGTTCTCAAACGCCAGCCAGTGTGTTGAGACTGAGCAGAAATCGCGGGCTGTGCGGCGCGCAAATGCGCCCGTTTCGGGCTCGACCGCAATGGCTTCCGCGCGCATTGCCGTCACTCAGCAGTTGGCTGTCCAAGCTCGCGCTTAGGCCCCAGAAGCGGAAATTATTGCCGCTCGCCCGCCCTGTTGACTGAGGCCCAAAGCCAGGGCACAAAGATGGCATCCACGGTCGCTCGCGATGGGAAAACGTAGGGAATTTCAAGGCTTTTCCGCTAAGCCTTTGAAATCATGTGAGAATCCAAGGTCCCCAGGCAGGCAAAATTTACGCCTGTAGCACCTCGTTCTCATCTGCCGATCGTCCGAAAAAATTCCGCAGGTTTTACAGCTACATGCTCCCTTTTCCGCGCTGGTAGCTGCAGCTTCCCGCTACGCCGATGTCGCAATCTACGATCGCACGAAAACTGGCTGGGGACCCAAATTTGTCAGGGGCAAATTCTTCCGCTTTGCGCCTAGGAGCTGTCATCTGCCGCCCCGTCGGCGCTGGCACGTTTCGACCCAATGCTGTCACTCAAGGATAGCGGTCGGAGTTTCCGGTGTCAGCTTCAAAAGCGGGCACCCAGTTGTGCTCGCTGGATCTGCTCTCTCAGTTTGCCCCTGCTGGGCCACTGAACTTCCGGGGAATGAGTTTTGGTGCGGAGACACGAATGCGATCGTCGCCAGAACGGTCTCGCTGGAGAGCTGATCTCTGCTGCGTGGCGAAATTCAACTGAACCTTCATAGCGCTCCGGCGATCTCCAGCGAGATCGAAGGCAGCGATCGCCTCATCGACGGGCAAGCTGTGGCTGATCAATTCTGACAGGTCCACTTTGCCGCGGGAGATGAGATCGACAGCTTGGCCAAACTCCTCATCGAAGCGGAAACTGCCGATTACTTCGATTTCCTTGGTGACGACCGAAGGTAGCGCAAATTGCATTGGCCCGCCCAGGCCGACGGCGACCAGCCGACCCCGCGGCCGCAAGCAGTCCAAAGCCGTTGCAATTGCAGATGGATGACCGGAGCAGTCGAAAGCCACGTCGATTTTACCCTTGCCGGCCTTGTAGCGATCGAGACCGCTCGCATCGGGGGCCACCACGACAAGCTCGTCAGCGCCGAGACTCGCGGCCACCGCAAGCGGCTCCTGGACGACATCGCATGCGATGATGTAGGAGGCGCCGGCATGGCGCGCCGCCGCAACGGTCAAACAACCGATCGGCCCGCAACCGGATACCAGAACCGTTGCCCCGAGCAGCGGGCCCGCGCGCTTGACCGCGTGCAGGCAAACGGCAAAGGGCTCCGCGAGCGCGGCAGGGCCGGCATCAGTGCCGGGACCAACAGGAAACACCCGTTTCTCGGGAACGATGATGCTGTCACGGAACATGCCCTGTGCATGCGGAAAACGCATGGCGCTACCGCTGAACACCATGTCGTGGCACTCGTTGCGGAGACCTCGGCGGCATTCTTCGCATTTGCCGCAGGGCATGGATGGGTTGATCGCGGCGAGATCACCCGGCCCGACGCGCGTCACGCCTTTGCCGACCGCCGTGATCACCGCGGACACCTCGTGGCCGAGGATCATCGGCTCCCTGAGGCGTACGGTGCCAAAGCCGCCGTGATGATAGTAATGCAGGTCCGATCCGCAGATTCCGCCTGCGACGACGCGAACGAGTACCTCTCCTTCGCCAGGATCGGCGACCTCCGGTAGCCGTTCCAGACGGAGGTCATGGGGAGCGTGAGCGACGACAGCGCGCATGAATGTACCTCCTTAAAGCACGGACAGCATGCCGCCGTCGACGTAGATGATTTGGCCGTTGACATAGTCGGATGCCGAGGAAGCAAGGAAAACCGCCGTGCCGACGAGTTCTTGCGGCTCACCCCAGCGGCCGGCCGGCGTGCGGCTCTTCACCCAGCCATCGAACTGCGGATTGTTGACAAGCGCCTCGTTCATGTCGGTCAGCATGTAGCCGGGCCCGATGGCATTTGCCTGAATGCCGAACTTGGCCCATTCGGCCGCCATCCCCTTCGTCAGCAGTTTCACGCCGCCCTTTGCCGCGGTATAGGGAACGACCGTAGCGCGCGCGACTTCGCTCGTCAGCGAGCCGATATTGATGATCTTGCCGTGGCCACGGGGGATCATCCGACGCGCCGCCTCCCGGCCGACGAGGAAAGCGCTGGTCAGATTGGTGTCGATGACGCGCTGCCAATCGGCAAATGAAAGCTCGACAATCGGCTGCCGGTGCTGAATGCCGGCATTGTTGACGAGGATGTCGACCTCCAGGCCTTCGCCGTCGAGCCGTTCAAAGGCGTTCCTGACGGCCGCCTCACTTGTCACGTCGAAGGCCGCCTCCGATACCTGGTATCCCGCCTTCCGCATTTCTTCCGCGACGGTCGCCACGGGCTTTTCGGTTCGGCCGTTGAGGACGAGCCTGGCGCCGGCGTCGCCGAGGCCCTGCGCGATGGCGCGGCCTAGTCCGCGCGACGATCCGGTCACCAAAGCCGTGCGGCCCGTAAGGTCGAAGAGTTTGCTGGTCATCGGGTATCTCCCTCAAAGCTCCGAGCGGCGGCAGATCAGATCCGGACGCTGATAGACCTCGGGCAGCAGATCCGTGCCGAGCCCCGGACCTTCCATCGGCAGGACGTAACCGTCCGTGATCGTCGGCACGACGGTCACGAGTTCCTTGTACCAACCGGTATAGAAAGCCCGGACCGACTCCTGGATCAGCGTGTTCGGCTGGCTGAAAGAGGCATGGATTGCCGCTGCAAAACCGACGGGGCCGGTGCAATCATGCGGCGCGAAGGGGCGATGATAGGTGTCGGCAAGAGAAGCGATCTTGCGCCCCTCGGTCAGGCCGCCCGTCCAGCAGAGATCGACCATCACCACGTGGGTGGCGTTCCGGTCCAACATGTCCTTATAGGGGAAGCGCGATCCGAGGGTCTCGCTCGCACAGACCCAGACATCCGTTGCCGCCGCATATTCGGCCAGCGCCTGCGGTGAGTTCATGCGGATCGGGTCCTCGTACCACGTCGGGGCGTAGGGCTCCAGTGCCCGGGCGATCTTCTTGGCAGTGGGAAGATTCCATAGCGAATGGAACTCCACCATGACTTCCATCTTGTCACCGACGGTCTTGCGGATCTTCTCGAAGGGCTCGGTCGCCTTCTTCATTTGCTCCGCTGTGATGAAGAGGCCCCTGTTTTCTTGTGCCGGCGGGTCGAACGGCCAGATCTTCATTGCCGAAATGCCGCTTTCAAGCAGATTCTCGGCGAGCGCACCGGCGTCGCCCATGAAGCCGGCCAGATCTTCATAGGGTCCCTCGCCGGCGCCGATGTTCCAGGTGTCCACCGGGCGGATATTGTGGCTGCGGACATAACCGTAACCGGCACAGGTGTTGTAAACGCGCAGCTTGTCAGCGGCCAATCCGCCGAGCATCTGGTGTACCGGCTGACCGCACACCTTGCCGAAGAGATCCCAGAGCGCGATGTCGATCGCAGAAGCGGCCCGATATTCAACGCCCGTCGAAGCCTGCGCCATCGGGAGGTCCGTCATAACCCGATTGAGCGCCTCGATGCGTAACGGGTTCTGGCCGAGCAAGCGGCTTGCCAGCGTGTCGTGAATATGGGCCTCGACGGCACCGGCACCGTAGAAGGTCTCTCCGAGGCCAATCGTCCCCTCATCGGTGTGAACGCGGACCCAGAGAACGTTCGAAAACTCTTCCGTTCTCAGCGTCTCCAGTGCGGTGATCCTCATGCGCTCCTCCCTTTGGCAGTCTGAACCCCGCTCCGGCCTGCCGGCCTGGCCTCCGCTCAGGAACGCCGGATGGGAATTGACATATCATGATATTCTGTGAAATATCACATGCGAATTGCAATACGTGTTCGGAGCGAATTTTGCAAGAGAGACCACTCAAGGAGAGGAGCAAAGTCGCCAAGCCTTCGGCAACTGCCGAGGTTGAAGGCGTTTGGCCGCTCGAGCATGGGCGCGATCTGACCGCGCTCGCCTACGATCGGATAGAGGCGCTGTTCGTTTCCATGCGCATCGCGCCGGGCGCGGAAATCCGCACGCAGGACCTTCAGGCAATGGTTGGCATCGGCCGCACGCCGGTGCATCAGGCCGTACGCAGGCTCGCGGCCGAAACGCTTCTGGAAATTCGCCCGCGCAACGGCCTTCGTGTTGCGCCGATCGACCTCTCTCGGGAAAAGCGCCTTGCGGAACTCAGACGCGATCTCGACCGCTTCGTCACGGCGGCCGCCATTCGCAACATGACCTCCAATGATCGGGCCGCCCTTCATCACCTGAAGAGGAAGCTCGAAGCCGAGGGGCCGGCGATGACGGTCGACAGTTTCAATTTCATCGATAAATCGTTCGACGACCTCCTGATCCGAGCGTCGGGTGAGCGATTTCTTGAACGGATACTGAGCCCGCTTCACGCCATCGGCCGGCGTAGCGGCTACCTGCATCTGACCCATATAAGTGGACACGACGGCCTGTCGCGTACCGTCGAGCGCCACATTGCCATCATGAAAGCCGTGCTTGCGGGCGATGCGGAGAGAGCCTGCCAGGCATCCGACGAATTGATCCAGTTCAGCATATCCATGCTCGTCGAACTCGAGGAACAGGTAGATCCGGCCCTGCTGGACATCCGCTTCTCCACCACGAGCAGCCTTGCCGGGGTGATTGCGCCCGCCAAGACAGGGAATTCGGCGCCCCAAGATAAATAAACCCGTACCCACCGCAGATCATCCAAGGGAGGAGAGATGATGACACGCTTTCTGTTCAATACCGCAGCCACCGTCGTGGCGGTGCTTGGCCTGGCCGGCGCGGCCAGCGCACAGGAGTATTCGTTCCGATTCCAATCGTCGGACCCGGCCGGCAATCCCAATTTTGAATACCAGAAAGGCTGGACGGACCTCGTTGCCGAGCGATCCGGAGGCAAGGTGAAAATCGAGCTTCTGCCGGTTGGCTCGGTCGTCGAGTACAACGAGACCCTTGACGCCGTTGCAGGCGGCATTCTGGATGGACAGATCTGCGATTCTTCCTATTGGGCCGGCAAGGACCCGGCATTCGGCCTGATCTCAAATCCGGTTGGCGCCTGGTCCGACCCCGCCCAAATGATCGATTTCGTCGAAAACGGCGGCGGCAAGGAAATCATGACAGAGTTGCTCGGATCGTATGGCCTGCATTTCATCGGTGTTTCGACCCCCGGCCTCGAAGCCTTCGTATCCCGCGTGCCGCTTGACGGCGTCGACGACCTTAAGGGGGTCAAGGTACGCTCGCCCGAAGGCCCGATTGCAAACGTCTTCGCCGCGGCCGGCGCGGCCCCCGTCAACCTCCCGGCATCCGAGGTTTACACGTCTATCGACAAAGGCGTGGTGGACGCTGCCGATTATTCGGTGTTTTCGGTCAACCAGCAGCAGGGCTTGAACAAGGCGGCGCCGCACCCGGTCTATCCAGGCTTTCACTCCTTACCGCTCGTCGAAGTGTCGATGAACAAGGCGAAATGGGACGAATTGCCCGACGATATCAAGAAGATGATGGAGGAAACGGTCAAGGAATTCCAGCAGACCCAGATCGAGGGGCTGAAGAAGGCCGATGGGGCCGCGCTCGAACAAGCGAAGGCTGACGGATCCATAACCGTGCACGACTGGTCAGCGGAAGAGCGCGCCAAGTTCCGCAAGATCGCCGTTGCGGAATGGGAACGCGTCGCCAAGACTTCGCCGATGGCGCAGAAGGTCTTCGATACCCTGACTGCCTACCTCAAGGAAAAGGGCCTGTTGTAACAGGCTATGGGCGGCCCACCCGCTGGGCCGCCTTCACTTCGATATGGCTAGGGAGAGAAGCCATGAGCGATCATCCCCGCACGAGGGAAGAGATAGACCTGGCGGCGACAAGCGAAGGCATCGGCGCCCCGGTTCCTGAATCCGGTCTCATGGGACGGATCGTGGATAAGGCCGGATATATCTTCGCCGCCGGGATCGTCGTCGCCGCACTTATCCTCCTGACAGAGGTTTTCCTGCGCTATGTCCTCAACAGCCCCACCATCTGGGCACATGAGACGACGGTCTTCCTTTGCGGATCCGCCTTTGTCTTCGGAGGGCTCTATTGTACCTGCCGAGACAGCCATATTCGGGTGGTTCTGATATATGATCACTTGTCCCCACACGCGAGACGGATCGCAGATATTGTCATCTCGCTGGTTTGTGCGCTTGCAAGCGGCTTTTTCGCTTATGCCGCCTACCACATGGTGACGCGCGCGGTCTTCACCCCATCGGGCGAAATACGCCTCGAAACGACCGGAAGCGCGTGGAGCGCACCAACCCCGGCTCTGATCAAGATCTTTATCTTCATCACGATGGTCCTGCTGGTCCTGCAATTCTTGATCCTGGCTTTCAACTACGCACGCAGCGGGCAGAGAGATTAGTCAATGGCAGATTTCCTCGACGTCGGCCTCAACCTCCAGTCGCTTGGGATTGGGTGGGGCACCATAGTGATGTTCGTGCTGATGGTCGGCTTGCTTTTGACCGGCATGCCTCTGGCCTTCGTGACGCTGCTGGTGGCGCTGATATTTGCCCTCGGCTGGTTCGGCCCGATGTCGATCCCGCTGATCACCAGCCGCGTCTACTCCTTCGTCATGAACTTCGTGTTCGTCTCCGTGCCGATGTTCGTGCTGATGGCGGCAATTCTCGACCGTTCCGGGATCGCGCGCGACCTGTTCGATGCGATGAAGCTCTTCGCCGGCCGCATCCGCGGCGGTGTCGCCGTGCAGACGGTCTTCGTGTCTGTCATTCTGGCGGCGATGAGTGGCATCATTGGCGGTGAGATCGTCTTGCTCGGTCTGATCGCCCTGCCCCAGATGTTGCGCCTCGGCTATGACCGGAGCTTGGCCATCGGTGTCGTCTGTGCTGGTGGTTCGCTCGGTACGATGATCCCGCCATCGATCGTTCTGATCATCTACGGCCTGACTGCCAACGTTTCGATCGGAGAGTTGTTCACGGCCGCATTCATACCCGGCTTCATGCTGGCCATGTTCTACGTGGTCTACATCCTGGCGCGGGCCTATTTCACGCCACATGTGGTACCGCCAGCGGATCCGACACCGATCCCCACCGCCGAGAAACTCCGCCTCCTCAAGGGATTGGCTCTGCCGATCCTTGTGGTATTCATCGTCCTCGGCTCAATCTATGGCGGCATTGCGTCGGTGACCGAGGCTTCCGCTATCGGCGTCGGCGGCGTGGTGCTGTCGACAATCCTGCGCGGCGAGTTCTCCTTTGCATTGCTGCGCGACGCGGCCATGCAGACACTGGCAACGGTCGGCATGATCGTCTGGATCGGCATCGGTGCGACAGCGATTGTCGGCGTTTACAACCTGATGGGTGGCGTCAACTTCGTGTCCGGTCTCATCACCGGCATTTCCGACAATCCGACAGTCATCATTCTCTTCATGATGCTCATTCTCTTCGTGTTGGGCGCCTTCCTTGACTGGGTCGGCATCGCTCTGCTCACGATGCCGATCTTCGTGCCCATCATCAAATCGCTTGGCATGGACCCGGTCTGGTTCGGCGTACTCTTCTGCATGAACATGCAGGTATCTTTCCTCTCCCCGCCATTCGGCCCCGCCGCGTTTTACCTCAAGTCGGTTGCCCCGCCCGGCATCACCCTCGGCGTTATCTTTAAATCGTTGATACCATTCATCATGCTTCAGATGCTTGGGATTGCGGTGCTCATAGCTTTTCCAGGGATAACCGGACGGTAAGCACGATGCCGAAGCGCCAATCCAAAAGAAGCGCCGGCCGTCGCTGCGAGGCCGCGCTTGCCAGTATTTGGCACGAACGCCTTGATCTGCTCCCATTGGTCGTCGCGAAGAACCTCCCCTTCAAAATCTGACGCCCAAAGGCCAGCTCTGATGCTGATGACGCAGTTGGAAATCTCACCCCGTTCGCGCGCTGGCGTGAGCCCGAACGGTTCGGTCCCAAATAGATAGTCGCTCCGTGAACTGTCCGCACGTCACTGGCAATGCTCTGTAACATCCGCTTTCCGATGAGGGCGATCCCTTGGGCAGCGTGTAAAATCCGCAGTGAGTAGATAACTGCAGCCAAGGAGCCCATGATGAAGCTATAAAGCACGGAGTCGCTGTTCCTCTCGAGCTCCTATAGGGCGGGAATTATGGAGATGTCGGCTTCTCACGCGCATTACTGTCACTGGTAGGGTGGCTCTCCAACTTCCGCCCTCCACCCATCTCTGCTGATGCTGACCCGCTAGCGAAGGCGCGCTTAGGCCCCAGAAGCGGAAATTATTGCCGCTCGCCCGCCCTGTTGACTGAGGCCCAAAGCCAGGGCACAAAGGTGGCATCTACGGTCGCTCGCGGCGGGAAAATATAGGGAATTCAAAGGCGATTTCGCTAAGCCTTTGAAATTATGTGAGAATCCAGGTTCCCCAGCCAATTCTCGCCAAATCTTGCTTTGGTTTCTCTGACGTGTTCGCCGTTTGGCGTTATGGACGTCCCTGCCCTGCGCTCGACCTTCATCGCCCCTCACTCCGCCGAATTAAACTGCAGCGTAAACACGACCCCCGCGATCTCCTCGGCCACCGCCTCCGAGAACTCGAGCGGCATGCAGCCCTCGAGTGCCGAGCTCGCGGCCGCGACGAACGCCTTGCGTTGTGCCTCGTCGCCAGTCACGCGGATTGCCGTCGGCTGCGGCGGGCCCATCAAGGTGCCGTTGGCTCGGAAGGCGAATTTCAGCGTTACGAAGGAGTTCTTGATGCCGACGGGCGGGGTCCAGCATCGGCCGAGGGCGTCATTGACCTCGCCGAGGCTCCGCAGGGGTTCGGCCAGCAACCGACTCGGTTGCAAGAGGAAAAGCACGCCGGCCATGGCGCACGCGGCGAGGAATTGCATCTTTTCAGCCCGGTTCCGATCACACCCACTGCATTCGAGATAGCGTCGAATCGCGCGCGGACGCAACCGCCCGTTCAAAGCGCTGCTACAGGAGCCCACGCTTCGCCAGGTTGCGCATCAGCGCAGCCGTGCCGAAGGTCCAGGGCGGGCAATCGGTCGAAAGCCGCACGGTGTTGACGAGGCTGCCGAGCGCCGGGCTCGAGATCGTCACCACGTCGCCGATCCTGTGGGTGAAACCCTGGCCCGGCTCGCCGCGGTCCTCGACCGGGGCGAAGAGCGTTCCCATGAAGAGCATCAGCCCATCAGGATATTGATGGTGTGGACCGATCGTCTGGGCGACGAGGTCGAGCGGGTCGCGGCTGATCTCGCGCATGGTGCTCGAGCCCTGGAGGCGGAAACCGTCCGGCCCCTCGACCAGGAGATCGAGATCGGCGTTGCGTACGTCATCGATTGAATAGGTTTCGTCGAAGAGGCGGATGAAGGGGCCCATGGCGCAGGAGGCATTGTTGTCCTTGGCCTTGCCGAGAAGCAGTGCCGAGCGGCCTTCGACGTCGCGGAGGTTCACGTCGTTGCCGAGGGTGGCGCCCTTCACGCGGCCGTCAGCGGAGACTGCGAGCACGATTTCCGGCTCCGGATTGTTCCAGCGCGAAATCGGGTGCAGCCCGACGGCCGCACCCCAGCCGACTGCCGAGAGGGGTTGCCCCTTGGTGAAGACCTCGGCATCCGGGCCGATGCCGACCTCCAGATATTGCGACCAGACGCCCTCCTCGATCAGCGCCGCCTTGACGCGCGCAGCTTCGGGCGAGCCAGCCTTCAAGTCCCTGAGGCTGTCGCCGATGATCGCCGTCATCCGCGCGCGGATCGCCTCGGCGCGGGCCGCGTCGCCGGCGGCGCGCTCCTCGATGACCCGCTCGATCATCGAGCGCGCGAAGGTGACGCCGCAAGCCTTGATGGCCTGGAGGTCCGGCGGGGCGAGGAGATGGAGGTTGCGGCTCGCGCGATCCCCGGCGGCCATGACATCAGCAATGGAAGCCAGCGCTTCACCGGTGGCGGAGCGGACGTGGGCCACAGGATCGTCAAGGTTGAGCAGATCGCGCATGGTCGGCGCGGCCCTCGAAGTGATATCGATCAACTCACCGTCACGGATGGCCATAAGGCTCGGCCCCTCCACATCCGGGCGCCAGGCGCGCCCGACAAAGGTGCCGGTTTCATAAGCCATGGTCATCGTTCTCCTCCACTCGCACTGTTTCCGCCTCTTCACAGGTTTTCGCAGTCGAACCGCCTGTCTGTAAAGACCTTCGCGCAGCAACCGCATGTTGCAGGGCCTCGGGGAACCCTCCAATAGCTGGGGCGTTAACCGTTCGGCCGCCTGCCACAGGCGCCGCGAGCATGTTTCGATGGTCGATCACCTCGGTAAGCCATCGCTGAAATGGTTTTGGCGCGAGAATACCCGTTGCCACCCGGCGATCGCCAGAAAGGATGTAACGCCATGGTCCAAGAAGAACAATACAGGGATAGGCCTCCGGAAGATCCGAAGCACCCGCCGCCACCCCTGCCCGAAGAACGGGACACGAGTTTCCGGCGCAGCACATGGCTGCTGCTTTCGATCCTGCTCGTCGGCCTCGTGATCGCGCTGATCGCCTGGCTGCCTGCGGAGCTGACCAGAGACGCCGAAGACACACCGACGACCACCTCGTCCACAACCACGGCGCCTGCCGAGCCCGGCCAAGCCGCTCCTCCGGCCGCCGAACCGGCGCCGGCGCCGGCAGCACCGCAGAGCCAGCCGCCGGCTCAGTAGGCCATCGGAAATGGCGGCCCAGGACGGCTGAACGGGTCGGCCCGCCCTAACGCTTCGAGGAACCGCCAGGTATCGTGCCTCCCATGAACGAGATCGTTGCCGATATCCTTGTTGCGACGCATACGCCCTATCAGGTGATTCTCGCGCGGCTCAGCGGGGCTATACTTCTTGGCGCCCTGATCGGCATCGAGAGGGAGAAGCGGCAGCGCCCTGCGGGTCTCAGGACACATATCCTCGTCAGCCTCGCATCTGCGGTGTTCGCCGTCATTGCCGTCGAAAGCGTGCATATGACGAGCCTGTCTGGTCCCGAAGTTCGGATCGATCCGATCCGCGTCGTGGAAGCGGTAACGGCTGGCGTGGCTTTCCTCGCCGCGGGCATGATCGTGTTCTCGAAGGGCGAGGTCAAAGGCCTGACCACCGGCGCCGGCATGTGGCTCGCCGGTGCAGTCGGGCTTTCCATCGGCTTTGGCTTCTGGTGGATTGCGGCCTTCGGTGCCCTTGCGAGCCTCGTCGTTCTCTTCGTTCTCGGACGGCTGGAGCTGGCCCTGAATTGGAAGTCGCCGGAAGAACTGGCTGGAACGGCGGAGGGGCAGCCGCATGACCGAAAGAATGCCGCATCCGGCGATCGCCGGGACACTTAGCGCATGGGTCCATGGGTCCAAAAGCGTTCTGATGCGTCCTGAAGCGCACACGGCGCTGGGACGCAGTGCAAAGCGTCCAGCCGCTGCTCGATCCGAATCCGACCTATTTTATCCGAGGTCTGGCGTCTGGAACGACCCCTCAGCCACGCCCCGCTCGAGGCGCCGGATCGGCCTCGACCCCGCGCGCATAACCGGCTGTCGGTGGCGCAGCCCATGCAGTACAGCGATCGCCCGTACCGCATCCTCCGACTTCTCGAATGTAATGCCGTCCAGCGACCAAACGCTGTATTTGACCGCAATGAAACGCAGTCGTCCATTGTCAGGCATGAGCGCGCCGACGGCCTCGCCGCCGTATTCGATCGTCTGCTTGCGCATGCGTGGAATCTCCTCCCTGACCGCCCGCGAACGCGTACGGCTGACTGCCGGACAGAGTTCGCCCCCGCGCCCTACCGCCGGCGACAATAGAACACTTCATCTCTGTGCTTGGTTCCACCCCCCGCGAAATAATTTCTGTCCCCTTCGAGGTGCGGCAGGTCTCCCAAATCGACGTCGATCTCAGGAGAAAGACATCGCGCGTCTGATAGGATGCACGGTCTGTAGCGGACTCGCGACGATTCAGGCGAGGAACCGCTCGGGACGATAGGGTGCGATGTCGATGACGGTTTTTTCGCCGGTCATGGCCTCTGCCAAAGCGCGGCCAGTTACCGGGCCGAGGGTCATGCCGTGATGGGCGTGTCCGAAGGCGAACCATAGCCCCTCGTGGCGCGGCGCCTTGCCGATGATCGGCATCATGTCCGGCGTGCAGGGGCGGGCACCCATCCAAGGCTCCTCGTCGCGCCGCTCGGCGAGCGGAAAGAACTGGCGCGCAACCCGTTCGGCCCGGGTCAACTGCACGGGTGTCTTCGGGGCGTCGCGAAGCGCAAATTCGGCGCCCGTCGTCAAACGGATGCCGCGCAGCATCGGCGCCAGGAAATAACCCTTCTCCTCGTCCAGCACCCAGTTGTTGAGTACAGCGCCGTCCCTGGTGGCGTAATGCATGTGGTAACCGCGCTTGACCGCAAGCGGGAAATGATAGCCGAGCTTGCGGGTAACGGTGTCGGCCCAGGGACCGAGGGCGACGACCACCTCGCGCGTCTCCAGCTGGCCCTCCGGCGTGGCGATCCGCCAACCGGCGCCTTCGAGAATGTGCTCTAGGGTTGCGGCGTCGCCCGAAACCAGGCGGCCGCCGAGCGACTGAAAATAGGCGAGGTAAGCTTTGTTCAGGCTGTGCGGGTCGCGGATCGACCATGGATCTGTCCAGCGCAGGCCGCCGGCGAGATCCACCTGAATGAATGGTTCCACGGCTTTCATCTCGCTGCTCGAAAGCTTCTGATGGTTGACGCCGAATGCGGCGGAAAGCCGTTCGGCATCCTTATAGGCGGCATCGCGCTCCTTCTCCGAGCGGAACACCTTCATCCAGCCGTTCTTGCAAATGAGATCGCCGGCGCCGGAGGCCGCGATCAGATCCTCATGTTCGGCGATCGAATGCTCGATAAGCGGAGCATAAAGACGAGCTATCCGCTGATGCTGGGTGAAGCCGGAATGCCACCAGTAGCGCGCCAGGAAAGGCACGAGACTCGGCAGTGCGCGGAAGTGATAGCTGGCATCGATAGTGTTGTTCAGCGCGTAGCGGAACAGCGCGCCGAAATCATGCGGGAAGCCGTAGGGAAACACGCCTTCGCGCTGGATGAGGCCGGCGTTTCCATAGGAGGTCTCCTCGCCGGGGCCTCGTCGGTCGACGAGCACGACCCCCTTTCCCCGCCGCGCCAGATGAATGGCGGCGGAGATACCGACGATGCCGCCGCCGAGAACCATTGCGTCAATCTTCACCGAAATGCCCTGCCACCCAACTTGACGTTTCGACGCCTACTTCTTCAACTTACCCATAATCTGCCCTGGCGACCACGGGAGCAGCGTGGAATCCACAAGACGATTCAGAGCAAGGGAACAAAGTACCTCAAGCGACTAGGGGCAAGCCGCGAACTCGCCCCTTCAACGCAAGCATGTCTGGACTAAGCACATCTTTTGAATGCGCCAATCGACCCTGGGACGGTCGCATCTCGTCGAGTGGGCGCCCTTCAGGTTCGGCGAATGAAGCCGGCAACGAGCGAAATAACCAGAAGCACGAGAAACAGAAAGAATAGAACCTGGGCTATACCAGCCGAAGCGCCGGCAATCCCGCCAAAGCCGAGTACACCGGCAATGATGGCGATGACTAGAAAGATAAGCGCATAATAGAGCATCTTCTATCTCCTTGGCTGCGTCTGCCTGGACCGAAAACGCCCGGCCTCTCACCTTTGTTCCCATTCTCCACGGCCTGGAATTTGCGGATCGGGGCTAGCTCACTACAACAGGAAGGGGATTCCCGCCCCCGGCGAAAAGGGCGGTCGTGCCGCAGGAACCTTCGACAAAGCGCGGCGTTTTGCGTCTGAATGGATCTTTGGGGAATAAAATGGCAATCCTGACGCGCCAAATCTGGAAGACGATAAACTCGATTCCCGGGCAAAGGTCAGAATTGCGCAAATACAATTTGCATATCGGCAGAACGATTCGTGACCTCGAGATGCATACCGAAGAAAAGCCCCACCAAGGCCTCAAGGATCTTCTTCAAAAGCTTGAGCAGGCCGAGCGGAAAAAGCGCAACTAGGCCAGGCCAACCTTAAGTCTCGGCCCCAGGCCAGTTCGCAACAGTTATGCGCCATCTCTGCCGAGCACGCGGAACAAAACACGCCAACCGGCGTTTGGGCGATGATAACACGCGCCGTGGCGGCGCATGGGAGATGGGAATGCGAGCCTTCGTTGCGCCTTCGTGTCGTCCGGGCACTCGCACACGGGCAGTCATGTTACCGGAGCGGCCGGGTTCGACCCGTTGCCTTGCTCGCCAGTCCCATTCCAGCCCGCCAGCAAGTCAACAAGGGCGCGCGCTAGTCAGCATCTCCTGAAAGTCAACCACGATCGGATAGGAACGCACCATGAAGAAGATACTGATTGTCGCAAGCCTGATCCTGCCATTGGCAGCCTGCACGCAAACCGAGAGGGGTGCAGCGATCGGCGCCACCTCCGGCGCGATCATTGGCGGAGCAGTTACGAACGATGTCGAAGGTGCCGCGGTCGGCGCTGCAGTTGGCGGAGTTGCGGGCGCTTTGATCGGTCGCGCCAGCGAACCTGGGTACTGCATCTATCGCGACCGGTTCGGCCGCCGCTATACGGCGCGTTGCTGATTGGCAATCGTTCGCAACGATCTAGATCGGATCGACTTACGCGCGGGAAAGGGCGAAAGCCGCACGTGCTATTCCTTGTCCCGCGCGAGGTCCGATTGAGCCTTGGCCGCCGTTCACCCTTCCTAACAGTCGTGCGATTGCGCTTCCTCGGCCTCGTCAAGCCGCCGCAGAAGATCGATGAAATGACGCGGCACGGGCTCGTTTTCCACCGCTTGGTAAAGCGCTTTCAACTTCGAGGCAATCTGATTATTGGTAACGTCTTTTTCGAGCCGGCGGGCAGTGTCTCGCACGCTGCCTCCCTTTGAGGAGTCCTTCATCGTCAGTTTCCGCGCGCCAAATGATCGAGCTTTCCGGTCGCTTTCCCGGCATGGGCTATCATCAGTAACTCAAATCTTTCTATAATTTCAAAAGACGTGCCCAAGACATTCGCGTATCCTGCTGCACGTCACCGTCCGTAAGACCGGGACCGTAACGCAACAATAGTTTAGGAAGGTCTAAATGTCACTTTCCACGAGAATTGCGCCCCATCTCAGCTACCTGCGACGCTACGCCCGCGCTGTGACCGGGTCGCAAGCGGCCGGCGACGCCTATGTCGCCGCCGTCCTGGAATCACTAATCGAAGACATCAACCTCTTCCCGGCGGCTTCGAACGACCGCATCAGCCTCTATAAACTGTTTTGCTCGCTGTTCGACAAACTGAAGGTGGACCGAACTCAACTGACCTCGCCCTTCGCCTGGGAACGAAAGGCCGCGGCCAATCTGTCGCTGATGGCACCGGCGCCGCGGCAAGCATTCCTGCTCGTCTCCGTCGAGGGCTTTTCGATAAGCGAGGCCGCCGAGATCATGGGTCTCGAACCGGGCGCTTTCTCCGGGTTGCTCGCACAGGCATCGGCGGAGATTTCGAGCCAGGTGGCGACCGACATCATGATCATCGAGGACGAGCCGCTGATCGCCATGGACATCGAAGACATGGTGACAAGCCTTGGCCATCGGGTGACCGGGATCGCCCGCACGCACAAAGAGGCACTCGACCTCTATCGCAAGACGTCGCCGAAGATGGTCCTGGCGGACATCCAGCTTGCCGATGGCAGTTCCGGCATCGACGCGGTCAACGAGATCCTCACGGAAGCGGCCGTTCCGGTCGTCTTCATCACCGCTTTCCCGGAACGGCTCCTGACCGGCAATAAGCCGGAACCGGCCTTTCTGGTAACGAAGCCTTTCAATCCGGAAATGGTGAAGGCGCTGATCAGCCAAGCCTTGTTCTTCGACGAACAGGCGCACGCCGCCAACCGCTGAAATCGGCGGCTACCGCATGTCCTTGCATCGACCTCGATCTAAGGACAAAGACAGAGCGTCCAAAGGTTAGAGCGAACTTTGCGCGTCCGATGAGAGGTGCGCCGCTGTGGCAGTGCGGGCTGCGTGCCCGCGCCGGACCTATCCCGGCAGTTGCGGCTCCGGCGAGGATTCGCGCACCTGTTCGAAGATCGTCATCGCTATCAGCGCAAGCGGCATTGCCAGGATCGCCCCGACTGCCCCCCACATCCAGGTCCAGAATATGATTGCGACGAAGATAAGGAACGGATTGATCTCGAATCGCTGACCGAGAATCGCCGGGACCAGCAGGTTTTCCATCACGAGGTGAACGATCGTGAAGACGATCACCGGCGCAAGGGCGACCAGGAGCGCGTCATGAGTCATCAATCCGCCGAGGAGAAGAGACAGGGTCATGAGGGTGACGCCGACATAGGGAATATAGCTGGAGACGAAGGCGAAGAGTCCCCACAGCGGCGGCATCGGCAATCCGCCAACAAGCGCAATGACCATGGTAAAAGCACCGAGCGCCATATATGTCAGGCTTGTCGTCGAAAAATAGCGCGTTAGAGCATCCTCGATCGCGTTCATGACACGAATTGCCCGAAGGCGCCCCTCGCGGCTCGGGAAGGCAAGAATGATCGTACTGCGCACTCGAACGCGGCTGAGCAGGAAAAGCAGGAGCGCCGCCAAAAAGATCAGTGTCTGAATGAGGGCCGGCGTGAGGCTGGCAGCGAAGGTGCCCAGCAAGGGTCCAGCATTCTCGACTATGGCGTTGGCAAGTGCCTCCTCACTGGCATTGCGGGCGAGTGCCAGCCGAAGCCAGCTGAACTGATTGACGAACGGCAGAATTCGCTCGATGAGCCGCTCCGCCAGCCGCGGTGCCTCGCCTGCTACTTCGGTAACTGCCACGAGTAGCGCGTTGACCAGGAAAAACAAGCCGACGATGAAGCAGAGGGCCAGCAGCAGGCCGCCGACAAGCGGCGGCAAGCCGAACCGCGTCAATTCATCAGCAGCCCTGCCGAGCACAATACCAACGATGATCGCGAAGGTGATCGGCGTCAGCACCGCCGCCAACGCGTAAACGGCGGCCGACGAGGCGACGATAAACAAACCAACAATGCTGCAAGCGACCAGAAGATCAATGCCGCCGCGTTCCGGCGCCACCATCGGCGATGCGTCGACCAAGGCCATTTCCATCTGCGCGTCGCGCTTGCGTCGACGCAGCGCTGCCTCGTTCCGAGCCTTGTCCATCGCTACCTTCTACAAATCGGCACCAGCGACGGATCCGCCTCGGTGGGGCTTCACCGATCGTGCATGGTGCACCCCAGCCACACTCTCTTTTCCGGGCGGGAATTTGTGGGTCTAACCCAATTGTCAATCGGCCCAGCGCCCCTCCTGCTCGCGGAGTCGCTCATAAACGCGTTAGTGGAAAAATCGTTCCTGTTCGAAACTGGACGGGAAGACAACCGCAAAACGCCGCCGAGGGTGGCCACCGGCGGCGTCCTATGCGGCAGCGCCGCATGTCTTCGTCCCCAGATCTGAGTCGATCTATTCGACCCACAGCAGGCGCATGATACTGCTGGGCGTAAGGCGCGGCAGGCTCAGAGAGCTGCCGTGACGATCACTTCGACGAGATATTCGGGCGCCGCGAGCTTGGCTTCACCGGTGGCACGGGCCGGCGTGTGGCCCTGCGGTACCCAGGTGTCCCAAACGGAATTCATCTTGGCGAAATCGGCCATGTCCGCGAGCCAGATCGTTGCCGAGAGAATCCGGGCTTTGTCCGTACCAGCCAGCGCAAGCAGACGGTCGACCTCGGCGAGCGCCTGCTTCGTCTGGGTGGCGACGTCGTCTCCGGCATTGCCGACCTGGCCGGCCAGATAAACCGTGTTGTTGTAAACCACGGCCTGGCTCATCCGCGGACCGGTTTCGAAGCGCTTGATTTCCATAATCGTCATCCTGATGTTGGGCCGAGCAAGCCGGCCGATAACGGCTGCCAACCGCTGCTTGATAGCGGGCCGGGAAGCTCTACACGATCGGGATGGCAACTCCAAGAACGCCCCACGCCTGCCCACATGAGAGTTGTGTGCCGCCGATGAAAGATGCGGCGGCATGGGGAAGAGAAGTTCATGCGGCATCCTTGCTCGCCAACCGCGCCTTGATGCTGGCGACGTCGGCACGCGGCGTCGCCGCAAACAATGTCTTCGTATAGCTGTGCTGCGGATCTGAAAACACCTCGTCGCGGCTGCCGTACTCGACCGCCTCGCCGTAATACATCACCATGACGTCGTTCGCGATGTAACGCACCACCGAGAGGTCGTGGCTGATGAAGACATAGGTAAGCTTGAATTCGTCCTGCAGATCCGCGAGCAAGTTCAGAACCTGCGCCTGGACCGAGAGATCGAGCGCCGAAACCGGTTCGTCCAGCACCAGGAGCTTGGGATTGAGCATCAGCGCGCGGGCAATCGCGATGCGCTGCCGCTGGCCGCCGGAAAACATATGCGGGTAGCGGTTATAATGCTTCTCCTCGAGGCCGACCTTCTTCAGCATGGCCATGGCCCGGTCGCGACGCTCGGCGGCCGGCACTTCGGTGTTTATGACGAGCGGTTCGGCCAGGATATCGCCGATCTTCTGGCGCGGATTGAGCGAGCCATAGGGATTCTGGAAGACGATCTGTACCTTGCGGCGCATCTCCGGCGTCAACCGCTCCGTGGCGATGTCGACCTTGCGGCCGTCGATCAGGAGTTCTCCTGACGTCGCCGGGTCGATGAGCGTCAGAATGCGCCCAAGCGTCGACTTGCCGCAGCCGCTTTCGCCTACGATCGCAAGCGTCTTGCCCTCGTCGAGCTTGAAGCTGACGCCCTTCAGCGCGTGCACGGTGCGCGCTTTTCGGAAGAGACTTCCCGGCACATGATAGTCGCGCATGAGGTTCCGGGCTTCGAGAACATGGGTCATCGAGAGGCTCCCTCGAGGATCTGCTGGTCATTGAACAGTTCGGAGATCGTCGGGAGCCGGTCGCCCGTCGCGTTCTCCGGAAGGGCCGCAAGCAGCGCACGCGTATAGTTGCTCTTCGGCGATTCGAACAGCGACAGGACGTCCGCCTCTTCGATCTTACGCCCCTTATATTGGACCACGACGCGATCCGCCGTCTCGGCGACGACGCCCATATTGTGGGTGATCATGATGAGGCCCATGCCGTGCTCCGCCTGAAGCTTCATCAACAGGTCGAGGATCTGCTTCTGAATCGTCACGTCCAGCGCCGTTGTCGGCTCGTCGGCTATCAGGAGCTTCGGATTGCAGGCAAGGGCGATCGCGATCATCACGCGCTGGCACTGCCCGCCCGACATCTGATGCGGGAAATGGCGGAGGCGTTCGGCCGGGTCCGGAATGCCAACGGCCTCGAAGAGCTCGATGGCTCTTTTGCGCCGCGCCGACCGATCGAGACGCAAGTGGACGCGCAGCACCTCCTCGATCTGGAAGCCGACCGTGAAGCACGGGTTTAGGCTCGCAATCGGCTCCTGGAAGATCATCGCGATCTCCTTGCCGACAATCTTGCGCCGGTCGGCGGCCGACATGGTCAGAAGATTGCGTCCGTCGAAGGTGAGCCTGTCCGCGGTCACATTTGCGGTCCAGGGCAGAAGCCCCATTGCTGCCAGCATCGAGACGGACTTGCCTGATCCCGACTCTCCGACGATCGCCAGAACCTCTCCCTTGTTCACGTTGAGCGATACGCCGTCGACCGCCCGGAAGGGGCCCGAGGCCGTCTGAAATTCGACGACCAGGTTTTCGATTTCGAGCAGCGCCATATCAGGACCTCTTCAGCTTCGGATCGAGAGCATCACGCAGGCCGTCGCCCATGAGATTGATTGCGAGAACCGTCAACAGAATCGCAAGGCCGGGAAGCGTGACGACCCACCAGGCCCGCAGGATGAACTCTCGCGCTTCCGCCAGCATTGTGCCCCATTCGGGTGTCGGCGGCTGGGCGCCCATGCCGAGGAAGCCGAGCGCCGCGGCATCGAGAATGGCGCTGGAGAAGGAGAGCGTCGCCTGGACGATCAGCGGCGCCATGCAATTTGGCAGGATCGTCCTGAACATCAGTCTCAGATTCCCTGCACCGGCGACCTTCGCTGCTACGACGTAATCGCGGGTCTTCTCAGCCATCACGGCCGCGCGGGTCAGGCGGACGAAGTGCGGCTGGTAGACGAGGGCGATTGCGATCATCGCATTGGTAAGCCCCGGCCCCAGCACCGCCACCAGCACAAGCGCCAGCAGCAGCGAAGGGAAGGCCAGGATGATATCCATGATCCGCATTATGAAGGTGTCGATCCAGCCGCGGAAATAACCGGCGACAACGCCGACGAGAATGCCGCCGACAAGGGCCAGCGTCGTCACGATGACGCCGACGAAGAGCGAGAAGCGGGTGCCGTAGATCAGGCGCGAGAGCATGTCCCTGCCGACGGCATCGGTCCCGAGAAGGAACTGGAGTTGCCCTCCCTCCTGCCAGAAGGGCGGCACCAGGACCGACTCGCGGAACTGGATCGCCGGATCGTGGGGTGCAACAAGCGGTGCGCACAGCGCAAGCAACACCAAGAACGAGAAGAAGACGAGCCCGATGACGGCGCCACGGTTCTCCGAAAAATAGTACCAGAATTCAGCGAGCCGAGCCCGCCGGGACGGGTCGGTCGATATGGGGCTCACAGCAGTGACTTCGGTCATATCGCCCTCCTCAATGCCGGATGCGCGGATTGATCAGGCCGTAGAGCAGGTCCACGGCGAGGTTCACGAGCATGATGATGCCGGCAATGATCAGGAGTCCGCCCTGAATGACGGCATAGTCGCGCCGGAACACGGAATCGACCAGCCATTTGCCAATACCCGGCCAGGAAAAGATCGTTTCCGTCAGGATGGCGCCGGCCAGCATCACGCCAACCTGAAGGCCGATGGTGGTGACGACCGGGATCATTGCATTGCGAAGCGCGTGAATGCCGACCACGCGGAAAGTGGAAAGGCCCTTGGCGCGGGCGGTGCGGACATAGTCCTCGGAGAGCACCTCCAGCATGGCCGAACGCGTCTGACGCGCAATGACGGCAAGCGGGATGGTGCCGAGCACGATCGTCGGCAGAATGAGGTGATTGAAGGCCGACCGGAACGCGCCTTCCTGCCCCGACAACAGGGAATCGACCAGCATGAAACCGGTCACCGAGGGAAAGAAGAACATGAGCGAGATACGTCCGGACACTGGAGTCCACTGCAAAATTCCGGAAACCACGATGATCAGCAGCAGGCCCCACCAGAAAATCGGCATCGAAAAGCCAACGAGCGCGGTGCCCATGAGGATCTGATCGATGACGGAGCCTCGCTTGAGCGCCGCAATCACGCCCGCCGGGATGCCGAGGACAATGGCGAAGGCGATGGCGCAAAGCGAGAGTTCGAGCGTCGCCGGGAAGAGCTCGAAAAACTGGTCGATCACCGGCCTCTTGGTGACGATCGACAAGCCGAAATCGCCCCGCAGGACGCCCCACAGATAATCGAGATACTGCACGACGATCGGGCGATCGAAGCCGAGCTGATGGGATATCTCGGCGTGCCGCTCCGGTGACATCACCCGTTCACCGGAAAGCAGCGCAACGGGGTCGCCCGGAAGCAGCCGGATGAAGGAAAAGGCGATGATGGACACCCCGATAAAGGTCGGGATCAGCACCGCCAGTCGCCCCAGGAAGAATCGGAACATAGTCAAACCTCATGCCGACGTGGCCACGCATCCTGCGGGCACCGGCAAAAAGGAAGAGGGGCGCTCGCCCAGCGGCAAACGCCCCCTTCGGGTCAGTTGTCAAGATTACTCTACAATATCAACGCCGTCGAAAGCAAAGTCGCCGAGCGGGCTCTGCACGAAGCCTTCGACGTTCTTGCGCATTGGCACGATCGACAGCGAATGGTCGAGCGTCGCCCAGGGCGCTTCGCGCTTGAATACGACCTGAGCCTCTTCGTAGAGCTTGGTGCGCTCTTCGACGCTGCTGGCTTCCTTCGCCTTCGTCACCAGATCGTCGAATTCCTTGTTGCACCACTGTGCGCGGTTGTTGCCGCCGACCGCATCGCAGCCAAGCAGCGTGTCGAGGAAGTTGTCCGGATCGCCATTATCGCCCGTCCACCCGAGGATCACCGCACCATCGCGATCCTTCGCCTTCGATCTTTCGAGATATTCGGCCCATTCATAGGTGACGATCTCGACATTGACGCCGATCTTGGCAAAGTCGGCCTGGATCAGTTCGGCGGCCCGACGTGCGTTCAGCATATACGGCCGTGCCACTGGCATCGCCCACACCTTCATCGAAAGGTTGGTGACACCAGCATCCTCGAGCATCTTCTTCGCCACTTCCGGCTCGTAGGTGTCGTCCTCGATATTGTCGTTATAGGACCACATCGTCGGCGGGATCGGGTTGGTGGCCGGTGTCGCCTGTCCCTGGAAAACCGCGTCTACGATTGCCTGCTTGTTGATCGCCTTGTTCAAGGCCTTGCGGACCTCGACCTTGTCAAAGGGCGCCTGGGTGGTGTTGTAGGCGAGATAGGCGACGTTAAGACCGGCCTGCTCCATGACCTTCAGGTTCGGGTCAGCCTTCATGGATTCGACGTCCGCCGCGTTCGGATAGGGCATCAGGTGGCACTCGCCAGCCTTAAGCTTCTGATAGCGGACCGCGGCATCGGTTGTGATCGAGAAAACCAGGTCATCTATCTTCTGCTTGCCGGCCCAGTAGTCCGGATGGGCCTTGTAACGGATGACGGCATCCTGCTGGTAACCCACGAAGGCAAACGGGCCGGTGCCCAACGGCATCTGGTTGAGCTGGTTCATCTTGCCATCGGCTTGAAGCTTGTCGGCATATTCCTTCGACATGATCGAAGCGAAGGGCATCGCAAGGTTGGCAAGGAACGGCGCTTCCCTGCGTTTCAGCTTGATCTTGACGGTCATGTCGTCAACCTTCTCGAGCGAGTCGATCAGATCGGGCATGCCCATGCCGGAAAAGTATTCCCACGAAGCACCGGTCACATAGCCATGCCACGGGTGATCCGATTTCCATTGGCGCTCGAGCGAGAAGATCACATCGTCGGCGTTCAGTTCCCGGGTCGGGGTGAAGAACTCAGTCGTCTGAAACTTGACGCCCGGGCGAAGCTTGAACGTGTATTCGAGGCCGTCATCGGAGATCGTCCAGCTTTCGGCAAGACCGGGCTCGGTCTCCGTGGTTCCCTTCTTGAATTCCAGCAGGCGGCTGTAAACCGTATGCGCCGAAGCATCGAAAGTCGTACCGGCCGTATAGAGGCCGGGGTCAAAACCCTCCGGCGAACCTTCCGAGCAGTAGACGAACGTTTTCGACCAGGCAGAACCGGCCATCAGCGTGGCGAGCGCCGTCGCTGCGAAAAGAGTCGTGAGCTTTTTCATGAGCTTGCTTCCCAGTTTTGCTTTTTTGTTCTCGTATTTTCGACGCGGCAAGAAATTTTCCATCCGGTCAAGAACGGATGGAACGACATTTGGCGTCGCAATGCAATAAGTCACTTCAGAAATTTGTCTAGGCGAAAAATTCTTCCACAAATAGTGGCAGCGGGCAACATGCGATTTCTGCATGCGACGAGTCGCAGGCCGAAGCAGGACCGAGGATGGGAGCGCCGTGGAGTGGCGGGAATAAGTTGCGCACCACCTCGCCATGCGTCTTTTCAGACGCACGACGGACCTGCAGCGACTTGCAGCATGTTCCTGTCCTTGAGCCGCTTACGAGTTAAGGACACATACAGGGTGCGCCCGCCGCAACTTGGCGGCGTGGGCCTGGCGGCGTGGGGCTGAAAGAGACGGCCGAAGCCGCATCCTCACTCATCCATTGGAAAATTACGCCGCCGAAATCTGCCGGCGACCTGACTCCTCGATGCCGAGGAGGAAATTGATTTGCGGCCGGGCCTTCACCAGGTCGTCGATCGTATAGCCCTGGAGGACCTCGAAGAAGGCGTTCAGCGCCTTGCGCAAGGCGGTATTGAGGCCGCAGCTATCGACCAGCGGACATTCGATCTCGCCGGCCTCGAAACACTCGGCCATGGCGAAGCTGTCCTCCGTGACCTTGACGACATCGTAGAGGCTGATCTCGGAGGCTGGCTTCGGCAGTCTTACGCCGCCATTACGTCCCCGCACGGTCTCAACCAGGCCCGCCTTCGTCAGCGGCTGCAAGATCTTGAACAGAAACAGCTCGGAGACGCCGTAAGCCTTGGCGATCTCGGGAATGCGGCTGAGCTTCTCGCCATTCGCAGCGCAGTACATCAGCATGCGAACCGCATAGTTTGTTTGCTTCGTCAGACGCATCGTTCACTCCGGAATCGAAAAAAACGTTCTCCACTCATATAGGACGGATTCCAGTTTGGAACAATTCCAAAAAACCGGAAAAACATACGAGCGCAGTCAACTTCACTCTTTCCCAGTTGACTGCCTGAGCGGGCGCAGTAAGAAATATGACCGGCTTAGTTAAGTTTATTAGCGAGAAATGGAGAGAACACGATGCACGTCTCAAGAGCGCTGATCGGCACCCTTTCGGTGGCCGCCTTCGTCGCCTTCTCGGCACCGGCGCGCGCCGATGGTGAGGTCAATATCTATTCTTACCGGCAGCCCGACCTGATCAAGCCGCTGCTCGACGCCTTCACCAAGGAGACCGGTATTGCGACCAACGTGCTCTTCCTCGACAAAGGCCTGGTCGAGCGCATCCAGGCTGAAGGCGCAAACTCGCCGGCGGATGTCATCCTCACCGTCGACATCAGCCGCCTGACCGAGGCGAAGGAAGGGGGCGTTACCCAACCGGTCGTCAGCGAGACGATCAACAAGGATGTTCCGGCGCATTTCCGCGATCCGGATGGCAATTGGTTCGGCCTCACGACGCGCGGCCGTGTGGTCTATGCGTCCAAGGACCGCGTCGCCCAGAACGACATCACCTACGAGGAACTTGCCGATCCGAAATGGAAGGGCAAAATCTGCACGCGTGACGGCCAGCACTCCTACAATGTCGGCCTCTTCGCCTCCATGATCGCGCATCACGGCGAAGCGGAGACGGAAAAGTGGCTGACCGGACTCAGGGACAATCTTGGCAAGAAGCCTGATGGCGGCGACCGCGACCAGGCGAAAGCCATTTTTGCAGGCGAATGCGATCTCGCGATCGGCAACAGCTATTACGTCGGTCTGATGCTGACCAACGAGAAGGAGCCGGAGCAGAAAGAATGGGCCTCCGCCATCAAGGTCCTGTTCCCGAACGCGAATGACCGCGGCACACATGTGAACATCTCCGGTATGGCGCTCGCAAATAACGCGCCGAACAAGGAGAACGCCATCAAGCTGATGGAATTCCTTTCTTCGGGCGAAGCGCAGAAAATCTATGCCGAGCAGGTCTTCGAGTATCCGGTACTACCGGGCGTGGATCCCTCTGACGTTGTCAAATCCTTCGGGTCGATCAAGCCGGATACGCTGCCGCTTGCCGAGATCGCGTCGAACCGCAAGAAGGCCTCGGAACTGGTCGACAAGGTCGGCTACAACAACGGTCCGCAGGACTGAGACGGATCGCGACAGCGCTGCGCCTCCTTCAAGTCGCATGACATCAGCAGCGGGCGAAAGCCCGCTGTTTTCGTTGCACGATTGACCGAACGCCCGGAGGGTAGGATTCTCTGACTGCTGCAGAGGCAGCGGTGGCCTTCGGCCCGCCCGTTTGAAACGCGATTCTGACCGGAGGCGAAAGTGGACGAGACGCACGATACCAGCCAACTCGAAATGGTCGTTCTGATGACGCCCGACATGGCGAACTTCAGCGGCAAGGTCCATGGCGGAGCACTTCTCAACCTGCTCGACCGGGTCGCCTTTTCCTGCGCCTCGCGCTATTCGCAGCAATATGCCGTCACCCTCTCGGTCGACCAGGTCGTCTTCCGTCAGCCGATCCATGTCGGCGAACTGGTGCACTTCCGCGCCTCGATCAACTATGCAGGGCGCACGTCGATGGAGGTCGGAATTCGCGTCGAGGCGGAAAATATCCGCACCGGTACGCGACGGCATACGAATTCCTGTTATTTCACGATGGTCGCCGTCGACGCGGACGGACGGCCGACGAGCGTGCCGCCCTATACGCCCAAGCCCGGTATCGGAGAGCGCCGCTATCGGGCGGCCGAAGTCAGGCGGGAGCTGCGCCGGGAGTTCGAGGAGCGCTTCCGAGCGGCGGGTTCCGGGGGCGGAGCCTCCGATGGATAGGACCTTTCAATCTCTCCGTGTTGCGGCGATCAAGTCCATGATCGCCTTGCGCCGCTCCGGCGTGCCGGGATGGGTGGAGAAGATGCTGGTTTTTGAACGGTCGTGAAGCTTCGCCTCGAGGAGTTCGAAGAAGCGGGCGATTGCGGTCGGATCCAGACCAGCCTTGATCATCAGTTCGACGGAATGCCTATCGGCCTCTGCCTCGGCAGCGCGCGAGTGGGAGAGCGCAAGCAGACCTCCCCCCTGCACCAGCACGTCCTCGGCGCCTGAACCGATATCGCCGGCGATCAGCATGATGAGGGCGGCGACGCCCGCGGCACGATAGATCTGCCGGAGGCTATGCTTGTGCTCGACATGGCCGATTTCGTGCGCCAGCACGCCGACGATCATCTCCGTGTCGCCGTCAGCGAGGTCAACCAGTTCATCGGTGAGGATCAGCGTGCCGTCGGGCAGCGCAAAGGCATTGGGTCCAACGGGGCCGCCCTCGCGGAAGTTGAGCGTGTAGGCCGCCTCGCCACCCTCGGAAAGCGCCGCGATGCGACGGAAGCCGTTGAGAATTCGGCCGCGGAGCGCCTCCTCGAGCTTGGACGGGCCGAGAACCGTCCGGTCCATGGTCTCAAGCGTGCTTGCCGACATGATCTGCGGCAAGATCGGGGGCGTGACGGCGACGGCCACCTCCACGAGCGCAGGCAGCGCAACGCGGTAAACCAGCACACCGAGCAGGAGGGTCGCGGCGACGAAGGCGATCAACCGCGGATGGAATCGCTCCAGCCGATGGACAATTCCCTCCCTGCCCCGGCCCTTATGGGCGAGAAACCGGTCTATCGCATCGTTTTCGCCCGTCTCGAAGAGGGACCCGTCCGGAAAGGTGATCCGCCGCGGAATGCGACCGACGCGGGCGGAAATCTCGACCGACGACAGGCTGCCGCCCGCCAGCTCGGCGCGCGCGTCGTCGCAGACGACGAGGCGCCCGCCATCTTCGACCAGGCGACAGGGCACGGAGCGGCTCGATCCTGCAGGGTGCCAATTGCCGACGGCAATGGCTGGATGGTCAGAAGCCAAAGTCGAAGCCTTCGATATCCATGAACTCGGCGCTGACCGCCGAGCCTTCCTGGGCGATGGCCGAGAAGATCTCGCCGACATCGCCGTCGAAGCGAACGCCCGTATGCTCATTGACGTAGCGCGCCATGCGAACGGCTGCCCAAGGCCGCATCAGTCCGAGTGTAACAAGCGTGACGACGAAGTTCGAGATGCCGATCCAGGCGTAGCGCGGGCGTGAAAGGTCGCTCAGAAGCCGGTGCTTGCCGTCAAAGGTGGCGGCCGACCAGGCCACGTTGCGGACCCCGGCACGATAAACGAGCGCCGCAACGCCAAAAATCGCGAAGAACAGGACGTAACCGATCGCCATCAGCACGACGAGCGATGCCTGCATCTCGGCAGGAAGCAAATCAGGGCTCTCCATCGCCGTCACCACAATCGCGACGTTGAGGAAAGCGACGAAGCCGATGATCAACAGCCCGAGAATGATGATCGCCGCCGAGATCGCCCAGGATTTGTAGATCGTGCCGATGGAGGGATCGGTCGAAAAGGCCTTCTTCCCGTAACGCAGGTTATTACCGATGTAGCGGTAGACCCAGCGGCTGGCGAGCGGCACCAGTATGCCAAGTGTCAGCGAGGCGAGGACCGGCCCGACGATGAAAGCGAGAAAGGCACCGCCGGCGCGACCGACGAAATCGAAGCGGACATTTCGGTAGCTTGTCACCCGCGCGCTGAAGCGCAAGCCGCGGGCGACGAGCCACGGAACGAAGCAGAGGAGCAGCAAGAGCAGCGCCATGCCGGCAAGCGGTACGAAAGTGAGGAGAACGTTGTAGAGGATCAGATAGGCAAAGACGATGAGACGGCCGATCAGGATCTGACCGCCCGTGGCGTGATACTCGAAGCCGCGGCCGAGCAGGACGGTGTTGCCGTAGAAATAGCGGTTGCGGCGAACCTTGGCCCAGGCCGAATAGATGCCAAGGGTGACGATCGTCAGAAGGATATTGACGATCCAGATCCCGAAGTACTCGCTGCCGCTACCGGTGAAGGAGAGGCGTTGAACGTTCCCCTGAGCCGCGCGCCCGAAACTGTCCTGCCCGATCCCCTGTGCCGGCAACGATTCAACCAAAGCCATGATGCATCCCCCGAACGAAAAGCGCAAAGCCGTAAAGCCGACCGCATCATCCCGTCAGCGGTCGGCCCATACGGATGCAAGGTATGCGCGAATCATTGCCAATGCACCCGTCAATCAAGACGTTAGTTGTACCGCCACAGCCGACGCAACAAAAAAGAGCCTCCCGAAGGAGGCTCCAATGGAGGAGTAGATTGATGCCTTACCGCATCGTCGGGATCGAGAACTCGGCACCATCCTTGATGCCCGACGGCCAGCGCGAGGTGATGGTCTTGGTCCTGGTCCAGAACTTGATCGAGTCCGGCCCATGCTGGTTGAGATCGCCGAAGGAAGAGGCCTTCCAGCCGCCGAAGGAGTGATAGGCGAGCGGCACCGGGATGGGAACGTTGACGCCGACCATGCCGATATTGATGCGGGAGGCGAAGTCGCGGGCCGCATCGCCGTCGCGGGTATAGATGGCGACACCATTGCCGTATTCGTGCTTCATCGGCAGCGACAGGGCATCCTCGTAGTTCTTGGCGCGAACAACCGAGAGAACGGGTCCGAAAATTTCGGTTTTGTAGATGTCCATGTCCGGCGTCACGTGGTCGAACAGGCAGCCGCCAATGAAGTGGCCGTCCTCATACCCCTGCAGCTTGAAATCGCGCCCGTCGACGACGAGCTTCGCGCCCTGCTCGATGCCGCTGTCGATCAGGCTCCTGATGCGCTGCTCGGCCTCCTTGGTCACGACCGGGCCCATGTCGGCCTTTTCGTCCGTATAAGGACCGATCCGGAGACTCTCGACCATCGGCACCAGCTTATCGATCAGGCGGTTCGCGGTTTCCTCGCCGACCGGAACGGCGACCGAGATCGCCATGCAGCGCTCGCCGGCCGAGCCGTAGCCGGCGCCGATCAGCGCGTTGGCTGCCTGGTCGAGATCGGCATCGGGCATGATGATCATGTGGTTCTTGGCGCCCCCGAAGCACTGCGCGCGCTTGCCGTTCATCGCCGCCGTACCATAGACATAGCGGGCGATCGGCGTCGAGCCGACGAAGGAGACCGCTCCGATATCGGGATGCGTCAGGATCGCGTCGACCGCGTTCTTGTCACCGTTGACGACATTGAGGACGCCCGCCGGCAGGCCAGCCTCGATCATCAGCTCGGCGAGGCGGATCGGTACGGACGGATCGCGTTCGGACGGCTTCAAGATGAAGGCATTGCCGCAGGCGATCGCCGGGGCGAACATCCACATCGGGATCATTGCGGGGAAGTTGAACGGCGTGATGCCGGCGCCGATGCCGACCGGCTGGCGCATCGAATACATGTCGATGCCGGGACCGGCGCCTTCGGTGAACTCGCTCTTCTGCAGATGCGGAATGCCGATGACGAATTCGCAGACTTCGAGGCCGCGAACGACATCGCCCTTGGCGTCGTCGATCGTCTTGCCATGCTCGCGGGAGAGCAATTCGGCGAGTTCGTTCATGTTCTCGTTCAGGAGTTGCACGAACTTCATGAAGACGCGGGCGCGGCGCTGCGGATTGGTGGCGGCCCACTTCGGCTGCGCGACCTTGGCGCTTTCGACGGCGGCGGAGAGCTCCGCGGCGCTCGCGAGCGCCACGGTGCCCTGAACTTCGCCCGTTGCCGGGTTGAAGATGTTGCTGACGCGGCCGCTGGTGCCGGCGACACGCTCGCCGTCGATGAAATGTCCGATTTCATACATGGGTGTTCCTCCTGGTCTTGATCTCGGGCGCATGATGGCACTACGATTTCAACAATTCAATTTCCGAATTTCAGTAACCGTTGTGCAAAAATTGAAGCTTCCCCTCTTACAGTTAGGAGCGACATGTGGACTGGGACGACGTCAGAGTGTTTCTCGCCGTGGCGCGGACGGGCCAGATCCTCGCCGCTTCCAAAAGACTCGGCATCAACCACGCGACGCTCAGCCGGCGCGTGACGGCGCTCGAGGAAACGCTGAAGACGCGGCTCCTCGTGCGGCGCCCGAACGGCTGCGAACTCACGGCCGAGGGCGAGGTCTTCCTGGCGGCGGCCGAGCGCATGGAGACCGAAATGCTCGCGGCGCAATCGCAGATCGGCCGCATCGATACGGCGATCGCCGGCACTGTGCGCATCGGCGCGCCGGACGGCTTCGGCGTCTCTTTCCTGGCACCGCGCCTGGGGCGGCTGACGGCGCGCTATCCCGAGCTCAAGCTGCAGCTCGTGCCGGTGCCGCGCTCCTTCTCGCTGTCGCAACGCGAGGCCGACATCGCGATCACCATAGAGCGTCCGGAACAGGGGCGTCTGGTTTCGTCCAAGCTTACCGATTATACACTGGGGCTCTATGCATCGGCGGATTATCTTGCCGGTCACGGCGCACCGAAAACGGTCGACGAACTCAAAAACCATCCCAGGATCGGCTATGTCGAGGATCTGATCTTCACCCCCTCGCTGAATTTCTCCGCCGAGATCATGCGCAGCTGGGACGCTTCCTTCGAAATCTCGAGCGCCACCGGCCAGACCGAGGCGGTCCGCTCCAGCGCCGGCATCGGCATCCTGCACAACTACATCGCGCGGCAATATCCGGAACTCGTTCGCCTCCTCCCCGACACGGCGATCCACCGCGCCTACTGGACGACCTATCACGAGAGCGCGCGTGAGTTGGTGCGCGTGCGCACCGTCGTCTCGTTCCTACAGGAACTGGTGGCGGCGGAGCATCAGATCTTCGTGTGAAAAAATGGGATCACGATGATCTTAGGTCGGCCAGCCGAAATCATGAGGCGTGTGCAAGGTTAGGAGCGCCTCCGGGCGGAAAACCGCGCACACTTTTCCGCATCCCGCGCCAGCCATCCTTAACGCCGCCAATTCCCCGTCAGGGCGCACCGGGCAAAATTATCCGGTGGAAATCAATGGCGAACAGTTGAAACGGTGGCTGCCAGGCCGCCAACTCCCGCCATGTTCACAGCGATCAACGATGCATCAGGCCCAAGTCCCTTTCCGCCCCTCGCCGGGATACTGGACCTTGCGCGCGCTCAGCGCCTATCCATAACCGAGTTGTTCCAGCTTGCGGAAGCGCGCAGCGCAGCAGGGAAGAGGATCGAAGCGGTCGAGATTTACAAAGTCTGGATTGCCTTCAACGAAGCTCATCCATTCCTGCATCTCGTCTATTTCAACTACTCGGTCACGCTCCGCCAGCTAGGCGACATAGCGGATTCGATCCACGCGCTGCGCGCCTGCCTGAAGCTCGAGCCACGCTTCGCACAGGCCCATATCAACCTTGGTCGCGCCTTCGAAGATAGCGGGCTTGCCACGCAAGCCGTTCAGCAATGGCGCAGTTTCGTCGAGTTGACCGCGGAGAGCACGGCCGACCGGATGGCGCATCGCCTGATGGCGCTTCAGCACATCGGCCGGGTCATGGAAAATGCAGGCCTGCTCGAGGACGCGGAGGCTGCCTTGTGGGAGGCAATCGAATTGCGGCCCGACAAGACCGAGGCGGGGCAACATTGGAGCGCGCTCAGGCAACGCCAGTGCAAATGGCCGCTCCTGGTCCCTTCGGAGCATGTCTCGATGCGGCAACTCCTCGATGCAATGTCGCCGCTGGCGCTTGCCTGCTATTCCGACGATCCGCTGTTCCAGCTCGCCAAGGCCTATCGGTACAACAAGTCCTTTGTCGGGCGCCCCGATACGAGCGGCATTGCGCGCAAGGCACCGAAACGGAAGACGGGAACCGGCGAGCGCCTCCGCGTCGGCTATGTTTCCTCGGATCTGCGCGACCATGCCGTCGGTTTCGCGCTCCGGGAAGTGTTGGAACTGCACGACAAGAAGAGCGTCGAGATCTACGCCTATTATTGCGGCGAGCCGGTTGCGAACGACGCGACGCAGACGAGGATCAAGAATGCCGTCGACCGCTGGCGCGACATCGCGACACTCGACGATGCGGAAGCGGCAAGGCAGATCGCCGGCGACGGCATCGACATTCTGATCGATGTCAACGGCTACACGAAGCATGCGAGAACGAAGATCTTCGCCTATCGGCCGGCGCCAGTCATCGTCAATTTCTGTGGCTACCCGGGCTCCATGGGCAGCCCGTTCCACCAATACATGATCACGGACGAGCGCATCGTCCCGCCTGAAAACGAGATCTATTATTCCGAAAAAGTGCTGCGAATCCCGTGCAGCCAGCCCATCGACCGCAAGAGGGTGGTCGCCGAGAAGCCCTCAAGGACGGAAGCGGGGCTACCCGAAGCCGTTTTCGTCTTTGCCTGCTTCAACGGCATGCAGAAGATCACCGAGGCAAGTTTCGGGCATTGGATGACGATCCTGAACGCCGCGCCCGGCAGCGTGCTCTGGCTGCTCACCGGAGGTGACGCCGTCGACCACCGCCTGCGCCAGGCTGCCGAAAAGGCCGGTGTGGCGCCCGACAGACTGATTTTCGCGCCCAAGGCACCGAACGACAAACATCTCGCGCGGATCGCTCTTGCCGATCTTTTCCTGGATACCTACCCCTACGGAGCCCACTCGACCGCGGCCGATGCGCTGACCATGGGACTGCCCGTCCTCACATTCCCCGGCAAGAGTTTCGCGGCACGATTCTGCCACAGCATCGTTGCCGCCACTGGCGTTCCAGAGCTGATTTGCAGCGGCCCCGGGGAATATATGGAGAAGGCTATCGCCTTTGCCAACGCGCCCGAGGAGCTCGCGACGATCCGAGAGTCGCTTCAGGCCAAGCGGGAATCGAGCGTCTTGCGCGACGTTCCGGCCCTAACCCGTGAGCTCGAGCAGCTGTTCTGGCAGATGCAGGCCGAATGCGAGCGCGGTGAAACACCGGTTCCGGACCTTCGCAATCTCGACCTCTATTACGAGGTGGGGGCCGAATGCGTGGACAACAACATCGTGTTCTCGGACGATCGAACCTACCGGCAGCGCTATCTGGAAAGGCTGGCGGCCTGGAACGATTACGCGCCGATCCCGCTCGACAACCGCCTGTGGACTGCAGCAGTAGCTTCAGCGACATGAACAAGATCAGGACCGGGAAAATCGCAGTGGTCGGCGCGGGTCTTTCGGGTGCGGTGATCGGACGCGAACTCGCGGACGCGGGGCACAAGATCGAAGTCTTCGACACCCGCAACCATGTTGCAGGGAACTGCCACACCGAGCGCGACAGGGAAACCGGTGTGATGGTCCATGTCTACGGGCCGCATATCTTCCACACGGATGACCGGGAAATCTGGGATTACGTGAATCGCTTCGAGCGGTTCATGCCCTACAAGAACCGCGTGAAGACGACGAGTAATGGGCAAGTCTATTCCCTGCCCATCAACCTGCACACGATCAATCAGTTTTTCGGCAAGGCGTTACGGCCCGACGAGGCGCGTGCCTTTATCGAAGATCTGTCCGACAAGGCGATCGAAGATCCGAGGACCTTCGAAGAACAGGCGCTGCGCTTCATCGGCAGAGAGCTCTACGAAGCGTTCTTCAGAGGATACACGCAGAAGCAATGGGGCTGCAACCCGACGGAGCTACCAGCATCCATCCTGAAGCGGCTTCCGGTGCGGTTCAACTACGACGACAACTACTTCTTTCACCAATACCAGGGCATGCCGGAAAACGGCTATACCGAGATGGTCCGGCGAATTCTCGACCACGCGAACATAACGGTCCATCTCCAAACGCGCTTCCACCGCAGCTGGAACGGTGACTTCACGCATACATTCTACTCCGGTCCGCTCGACGGCTATTTCGACTTCGAAAACGGCCGTTTGGGATATCGTACGCTGGATTTCGAACGCTTCACCTATGAGGGGGACTATCAGGGTTGCGCCGTGATGAACTACGGGGATGCTTCTGTTCCCTTTACCCGCGTGACCGAGCACAAGCATTTCTCACCGTGGGAGGAGCATACCGGGTCCGTCTGCTATCGCGAGTATTCCCGCGCCTGCGGCCCGGACGACATTCCCTATTATCCGATCCGCCTGGTCGAGGATAAGGCACAGCTCGCGCAATACGCCGCCCGAGCCGCACAGGAGACGTCCGTCACCTTTGTCGGGCGGCTCGGAACATACCGCTATCTCGACATGGACATGACGATACGCGAGGCACTGGACACAGCCCGGCTGTATCTCTTCGGGACCGCCGGCACCGCGTCCATTCCCGCGTCCGCCGATCTGCAGCGCCGGGCGCCAAGCTTCGCCTAGCATGTGTCCCTAAATCGACCTCGATTTAAGGACACAGACATGCGGCAATTCAAAGTGCTACAGCGACCTTTGCGCGTCCGATAAGACGCGCGGCGCTGTAGTGCATGTCTCCTTAAATCGACCTCGATCTAAGGACAAAGGCATGCGGCAATTCAAAGTGCTACAGCGACCTTTGCGCGTCCGATAAGACGCGCGGCGCTGTAGTGCATGTCTCCTCAAGTCGACTTAGCTAAAGGCCAGATAAGCTTCAATGACGGCAGCGATCTGATCCGAATTCAGCGACCCCATCTGCGACTCCATCAAAGCATTGAGCTGGGCGCTGGTCAGGTTTGAAATGTCTTCCGTTGAAAGCCCCGCCACACCGGTCGAACTGAAGGACCCGACATCTTCCGTCGAGAAGGTGGCCAGATCCTCCGTGGTCAACGCGGCAACCTGTGCCGACGTCAGGGCGCTGACCTGTCCCGAAGTCAAGGCCTCGGCCTGCGCCGTCGTCAGGGCAGCGATGACTGCGGTGTTCAATCCGGATACGGCGCCAGTGCTCAAGGCGACGATATCATCCGTGGAAAACTGGGCGATATCGTCCGCACCAAGTGCTGCGGCCTGTATGGCATTAAAGGCGGCGATCTGCGATGTTGACAGCGCCGCAACCTGGCCGGTGCTCATCGCCGCAACCTGGTTGTAGCTCAGCGAAGCGATCTGACTCGTCGTCAAGGCGGCGATCTGGTCGGTGGCGAGCGCCGCGACGAAACTCGTGATTAGTCCCTTTATCGCCGACGCGCCGATTGCCGCGAGTTCCGCCGTCGAGAACGTTGCCAAGTCGTCCGTCGAAAGGCCCGCGAGCCCAGCCGTACTCAAGGCGGCAATCTGGACGGTGGAAAGCGCATCGATCTGCTCAGCGCTCAGCGCCGCGACCTGGGTGCTGCTCAGCCCGGCAATGGCGGCCGTGCCCAAAGCCGCAATCTCCGAGGTGGAGAGCGTGGCGATGAAGTCGGTAGACAATCCCGAAATGGCCTTCGAACTGATCGCCGCCAGTTCCTCGGCCGAGAAGGTGGCGAGATCGTCTGCGGAGAGCCCGGCAAGTCCATCCGCGGTCAACGCGCCGATCTGACTGATGGAAAGTGCATCGATCTGCTCGGCGCTGAGCGCTGCCACCTGAGCGCCGGCCAGACCCGCAATACCGGCCGTGCTCAAGGCCGCAATCTGGCTCGTCGAGAGGGCCGCCATGTCATCGGTCCCGAGGACCGCCACCTGATTGGAGCCGAGAGCGGCGATCTGGGTCGTGGTCAGTGCCCCCACCTGATCGGTGCTCAAGGCCGCGATCTGCGCGGTGGAAAGGCCAGAAACGCCGGCCGTACCCAAGGCGGCGATCTGGCTCGTCGCGAGGGCCGCGATCGTGCTTGTCGATAGACCCGTTATGGCGCTTGCGCTGATCGCCGCTATATCAGCCGTCGAGAACGTCTCGAGGTCGTCTGTCCCGAGCGCGGCGATCTGTTGCGAACTCAGCGCTGCCACCTGACGAGGGGCCAAGGCCTCGACCTGGTCGATGCTCAACGCCGCGATCTGACCGGTGGAAAGACCTGCGATGCCGGCCGTGCCGAAGGCGGCTATCTGCTCGGTCGACAAGGCGGCAATCGTGCTCGTCGACAGGCCCGATATGGCGCTCGAACTGATGGCCGCGATTTCGGCGGTCGAGAACACGTTCAGGTCGTCCAGACCCAGTGCGGCAATCTGCATAGCGGTAAGCGACGCCACCTGGAGAGAGGTCAAGGCCTCAACCTGGTCGATGCTGAGGGCAGCGATCTGGTCGGTGGAAAGCCCGGCAATTGCTGCCGTTCCGATGGCCGCGATCTGGCTTGTCGAAAGGGCTGCCAGGTCGGCCGGGCCGAGGGCCGTAATCTGCTTCGAGCCGAGTGCGCCGAGCTGGACCGCGGTCAGGGCCTCGACCTGCCCGGTGGTCAAGGCGGCGATCTGGCCGGTGGAAAGACCCGCGATTCCGGCCGCGCTCAAGGCGGCGATCTGCTCGGTCGATAACGCGGCCATCGTATTCGTAGCCAGACCCGATATGGCGCTGGAACCGATCGCCGCGATGTCGGCGGTCGAGAAGGCCTCCAGATCGTCCGTGCCTAAAGCCGCAATCTGGGCCGAACTCAACATTGCCACCTGCACGGAGGTCAGAGCCTCGATCTGATCGGCGCCCAGGGCAGCGATCTGGTCGGTGGAAAGACCCTTGATGCCGGTTGCGCCCAGGGCGGCAATCTGGCTCGGAGAAAGGGCTGCTATGCCGCCGGTGCCCAGCGCCGCAACCTGCTTGGAGCCAAGGGCGCTGGCCTGCCTCGTCGAGAGCGCCTCGATCTGGTTCGTGGTCAATGCAGCGAGCTGGCCGGCCGATAGGCCCGCAATGCCGGCCGTGCTCAGAGCGGCGATCGTTTCGGTCGAAAGCGCTGCGATCGTGTCGGTGGACAGGCCCGCAACCGCACTCGAACCGAGTGCCCCGATCTCGGCGGCCGAGAACGCCGCCAGATCGTCCGGGCCGAGGGCTGCGACCTGGGTGGAGGTCAGAGCACCCACTTGAAGCGTGTTCAAGGCCTCGATCTGGTCGCCGCTCAAGGCAAAGATCTGTCCCGTGCTCAATCCGGCGATGCCCGCTGTACTCAAGGCAGCGATCTGGGCGGTCGAGAGAGCCGCCACGCCATCAGTGCCAAGTGCCGTGACCTGCTTTGAACCCAAAGCGGCGACCTGGTTCGTCATCAAAGCCTGGAGCTGCGCACTGGTCAGCGCAGCGGTCTGGCTGCTGGAGAGGCCGGCAATGGCCGCCGTGCTCAGGCCTGCGATCTGATCCGTCGAGAGGGCGGCGATCTTATCGCTGGACAGTCCGGCCACGGCACTCGAAGTGATTGCCGCGATATCGGCGGTCGAGAAGGTCGCCAAGTCGTCCGTGCTCAAGACGGCCATTTGCTGGGAACTGAGGGCACCGATCTGAGCGGCTGTCAGGGCCTCTATCTGGACATTGCTCATCGCGGCAATATGCGTGGTCGTCAGTCCCGCTATGGCCGCCGTGCTCAGGGCGGCGATCTGATCGGTCGTGAGAGCCGCTATATAGTCGGTGCCAAGGGACGAGACGGAACCGAGAGCGCTGATCTGGGTGGTGGTCAAGGCAGCCAGCTGATCGGTGCTCAAGGCAGCGATCTGCTTAGCCGTCAGCCCCGCAATGGCCGCGGTGCCCAAAGCGACGACCTGATCGGTCGAAAGCGCCGCGACCACGGCGGTCGACAGGCCGGATATCGCAGCCGCGCCGATCGCCGCGATATCGTTGGTGGAGAAGGTGGCTACGTCATCGGTACCGAAGGCCGCGAGCTGCGCGGCACTGAGCGTGCCGACCTGGGCGCTGGTCAAGGCCTCGGCCTGGCGGGTGCTCAGGGCAGCGATCTGCCTGGTCGAAAGGCCCGCGATGGCGACCGCGCCCAGCGCGTCGATCTGGTCCGTCGAGAGGGCAGCCACGACCGCCGTGGTCAAACCCGCTATGGCGCCCGATCCGATGGCCGCAATGTCCTTGAGCGAGAAGGTCGCGATGTCGTCCGCCTCAAGGACCGCGAGTTGCGCAGAACTGAGCGCGGCGACCTGAGTCGGGGTCAGGGCCTCCACCTGATCGCTGCTCAGGGCAACCATCTGACCGGTGGAGAGTCCCGCAAGGCCAGCCGTGCTCAGAGCGGTAATCTGTGCCGCCGAGAGAGCCGCTAGACCGCCAGTGCCCAACGCACTCACTTGCGCCGAAGTGAAGGCAGCAAGCTGCAGGAGACCGAGGACTGCAATCTGATCGGTCGTCAAGGCGGCAATCTGGGCGGTCGAAAGACCTGCAAGGCCGGCCGTGCTCAGGGCGGCTATCTGGTCGGTGGAGAGCGCTGCCAAGGCGGCTGTCGTCAGGCCTGACATGGCGCTCGAACCGATTGCCGCAATGTCCTTGGTGGAAAAAGTAGCTATGTTGTCCGCTCCCAGCAGCGCCAGCTGCGCGGAGCTCAAACCGCCGACCTGCACGGTGGTGAGGGCCCGGGCCTGCTCCGTACTCAGGGCAGCGATCTGTTTGGTGGAGAGACCCGCGATGCCTGACGTACTCAGGGCGGCAATCTGACCGGCCGTAAGGGACGCTATATCGTCGGTGGCAAGCGCCGAGACCTGCACCGAAGTCAGCGCCGCCACCTGTCCAGTCGTGAGAGCCTTGATCTGGCCGGTGCTCACCGCCTCGAGCTGCTTGGTGGAGAGCCCGGCAATGGCAGCCGTGCTCAGGGCAGCGATCTGGTCGGTCGAGAGCGCCGCTATAGCAGATGTCGTCAGGCCCGAAACGGCACTTGAACCGATCGCAGCAATGTCCTTCGTCGAGAAGGTTGCTATGTCGTCCGCACCGATGACCCCGAGCTGCGTGGAAGTGAGCGCAGCGACCTGGACCGTGGTCAAAGCCTCCGTCTGCGCGGTGCTGAGCGCAACGAGCTGACTGGTGGAAAGTCCGGCTATCCCGGCCGTGCTCAATGCAGCGATCTGGCCGGTCGAAAGCGACGCCAGGACGGTCGTAGTCAGGCCGGAAATGGCGCTTGAGCCGATGGCTCCTATGTCCTTGATCGAGAATGTTGCCAGGTCGTCCGTTTCCAGCACCGCGAGCTGTGCAGCGCTGAGCGCGGCGACCTGAGTTGGGGTGAGGGCCTCGATCTGAACGGTGCTCAGAGCGATGATCTGCTTGGTGGAGAGGCCGGCAATGCCAGCCGGTTTAAGAGCGGCGATCTGGTCGTTCGACAGGACCGATATGTTGCTCGTGCCGAGCGCCGCAACCTGTGTCGAACTCAGCACCGCGAACTGCCTGGTGCTCAGAGCGGCAAGCTGTTCGGTGGCGAGTGCGGCGATCTGACCGGTGCCGAGCCCACTGATGCCAGCTGCACTCAGGGCGGCGATCTGTTCGGAGGACAAGACCGCTATACTGTCCGTTCCAAGCGCTGCAACCTGCGTGGGACTAAGCACCGAAATCTGGTCGGTCCCCAAGGCGGCAATCTGAGCGGTACTCATCGCCTCGATCTGATTGGCGCTCAGGCCCCTGATGGCGGCCGTGCTCAGAGCCGCGATCTTTTCGGCGGAAAGCGCCGCTATGGTTTCGGTGGAAAGGCCCGATATGGCACTGGAACCGATCGCCGCGATCTCCGCGGTCGAGAAAGTTGTCACATCGTCGGCGTCCAGCGCTGCAAGCTGTGCGGAGCTCAGAACACCGACCTGCACAGAGGAAAAGGCCTCAACCTGGGCGGTGGACAAGGCCTCGATCTGATCCGTGCTCAGACCGGGGATACCCTTCGTGCTGAGGGCGGCAATCTGTCCCGTGGTAAGGGCAGCGACAGTATCGGTGGAAAGGCCCGATATGGCACTGGAACCGATCGCCGCGATATCCGCGGTCGAGAAGGTTGCTATGTCCTGCGCGTCGAACGCCGCGAGCTGTATCGAGCTGAAGGCGCCGACCTGCGTGGAAGACAGCGCTTCGACCTGAAGGGTGGACAAGGCCACGACTTGATCCGTGGTCAGGCCGGCGACACCCTTGGCACTCAGGGCGGCAACCTGGTCCGTGGATAGAGCGGCGACATTGTCCGTGCTCAAGGCGGCGACCTGAGTCGAACTCAAGGTCCTGATTTGCGCCGTGGACAGTGCAGCAGACTGAAGGGTGGAGAGGATACCGATCTGCGTTGGCGTGAGGCTGGCGACCGCGCTCGTGCTCATGGCGGCGACCTGACCGGTCGAAAGCGCCGCCACCGTGCCCGTGGTGAGGCCGGCTACCGCTTTATCGCTGATTGCCGCGATATCAGCGGTCGAGAATGTTCCGATATCGTCTGTCCCAAGCGCGGAAAGCTGTTTAGAACTAAGCGCCCTTACCTGCGACGCTGCGAGCGCTTCGGTCTGGCTGGTAGACAGGGCGGAAATCTGCGCCGTCGTCAGGCCCGCAATACCCTTCGTGGAGAGGGCGGCAATCTGGTCCGTGGTCAGGACCGCGACATTTCCCGTGCTCAAGGCCGCCACTTGCGTCGCACTCAAGGTCCTCACGTCTAACGCCGCCGTCTGGGCGGTCGACAAGGCGCCGATCTGTGCGGCAGTCAGGCTCGCGATTGCACTGGTGGTCAATGCGGCAATCTGATTGGTGGAAAGGACCGCAATAGCCTCAGTAGACAGGCCGGCGACGGCCTTGCTGGTGATCGCTGCGATATCGGCGGTGGAGAATACCGCTATGTCGTCGGTCCCGAGCGCCGCAAGCTGCCTCGAACTCAGCACCTTCACCTGTGCAACAGAGAGTGCCTCGGCTTGGAGCGGCGACAGAGCGGCGATCTGCGCCGTCGTCAGGCCAGAGACGGCCATTGTGTTCAGGGCAGCAACCTGATCCGTGGTGAGCGCCGCGATCGCCGCCGTGGAGAGGCCAGCTACGGCTCTGTCGGTGATCGCCGCTATGTCGAGGGTCGAAAACGTCGCGATCTCGTCCGTTCCGAATGCCGCAAGCTGCCGTGAGCTCAGCGCCTTTATCTGCAGGGCGGTCAGCGCTTCTGCCTGGGCGGTCGAAAGCGCATCGATCTGCACGGTCGTCAAACCCGTGACGCTCGTCGTGCTCAGGGCCGCGATCTGATCAGTCGACAAGACAGCGATATTGCCCGCGCCCAGGGCGGCGACCTGCACCGAACTCAACGTTCTGACCTGTCCGATCGACAGTGCCGCAGCTTGTCCGGTGGAGAGAACGCCGATCTGTTTGACCGTCAGGCTCGCGACCGCACTGGTGCTGAGGGCGGCAAGCTGAAGAGTGGAAAACGATGCGAGGGCTTCCGTGGACAGACCCCCTATGGCTTTGTTGCTGATCGCCGCAACGTCGCCGGTGGAGAATGCCGCGACGTCGTCCGTACCGAGCACCGCGAGCTGCCTCGAGCTCAACGCGCTGATCTGAAAGGAAGACAGTGCCTCGACCTGGGCGGTCGACAAGACCGCAATCTGTGCGGTCGTAAGCCCCGCGACCGCACTGGTGCTCAAGGCGGCGATCTGCTCGGTGGCAAGCGTTGCGATGACGCTCGTGGCAAGACCGGATACAGCCTTCCCGCCGATCGCCGCGATGTCGGCAGTCGAGAATGTTGCCAGGTTCTCGGGGCCGAGGGCCGAGAGTTGCAATGCGCTGAGGGCGCCTACCTGGGACGACTGCAGGGCCTCCGCCTGGACAGTCGTGAAGCTGCTGATCTGTACAGCGGTAAGCCCAGCGATCTGACCCGTGCCCAGGCTTTCAACGTCGAATTTGTCGAGGACTGCCAATTGATCGAGCGTCAGACCGACTATGGCGCTGCGTGAGATGGCGCCGAGCTGCTGACTGCTGAGGGTATCGACATCCTCCGTATCAAGCGCCGCGATCTGCGCCGAAGAAAGTACGCTGATCTGCTTCGTCGTGAGCGACGCCACATCTTCCGTCGTCCAGGCAGCAACGGCCGCAGTCGAGAGCGCTCGGATCTGGCTGGTGCTCAGGGAAGAAATGGTCGAGGTCATGCGTGAAAACCTTTGAGGTTTAATCGAGTTTTATGCAGGCCATCGCACGATCAGCCACGGTCGGCCGCTGACGAGTTCCCGCCGGCCCGGCGACCGATGGCGGGCCTCTTTCCTGGCGACCACTGAAATCTCCACGCGGTACGGGCCATTCGCCTATACGCGAATTGGCTTGCCCGGGCCTGAAGCCGGTTCCGGAAACTGGAAAATAATCTGAACCGCCAAAACACGAGAGAGGACTCTCGCGCTGTCAGTTGGCGCAGTAATAATGCTTACTGTTGAGGAGAAATGGTACGGTTGGGTGGTCTCGAACCACCGACCTCAGGTGCCACAAACCTGCGCTCTAACCAACTGAGCTACAACCGCACTCGGGGAGCGACCCTGAATTGCTTGGGTCGTCGCTTGGCGGCTCACATACGGTCACTCACACCGATTTGCAAGCCTTAAGTTCAGATTATCCAGCAAAAAGACCGGATGGCAAGCCACCCGGTCTTCGCAAATGACGTCGCTGGAAAAGCTCGACCGATCAGGCGCGCTTGAAGTTGGACATCGCCTTTTCGGCTGCGTCCTTGCCGGGTTTCACAACGTTTTCGGCGATCTTGCGGGTTGCTTCCTGCATCGTCTTAGCCTGCTCGACGGTGAGTTCGGCCTGCTTGCGGATGTAGGACGTCTGCAGCTCAACGAGCTCGGAAACCGACTTCACGCCGAGCAGCTTCTCCATGTGCGAGAGCGAGTTTTCGGCATGGGTGCGCAGGGCGTCGATGGCCTTGAGGCCGAGCTCTACGGAGCCCGACTGGGCATTCTCAAAGGTCGCCTCGACGGTCTTCGTCGCTTCTTCGGCAGCGACCTTCATCTTGGCATAAGCCTCTTTCGACTGTGCTGCACCCTTCTCGGCGAAATCGCGGAAGGTATCGGCGAACTTGGACGGGTCAAAGGAAAGGGAAAAGGCGTCTTCCGTCTTTCTGGTAGCCATGGCATGCGCTCCTTGGTGTGGCCCTCTTGAGAGGCGCCTTGGTGAGTGGTGCCGATCTTATAGTCGATTTTTTTGTGCATTGCAACATCTTTGTGCAGTGCACAATCGGCGCCGTTAACCCTCTAATGGGAAAGAGATCGCCGGAGGGGCGCCGTTGCTGGACCCCCGCCGAACGGCCGGGTATTAATAGAGTGTTAACGCGCAAGCGACCCGTGAATAGGCCTGCCCATGCCCGCGAGACATTACCCCTTCATCGACATTGCCGTGCATCAACGGGTGCGGGAGCATTTTGCCCGGGGCGATGCGTGCGTCCTGTTTTCAAAGGACCTCGCACGGGTGCTCTGGGCCAATGACCAGGGCGCGAAGCTGTTCGACATGGCCTCGGTCTACGACTTCATCGACGCCGCGCTCGATATGAACGACCTCTCGCTACGCCAATTGCGCGCGGCCGCGGCGCAGCTTGCCACCATCGGCGATCGCCGCCAGCTCCTGATCCGGATCTCGGCAGGCTTCCGCCGACTGCCGCTCAACGCAACAGTAGAGCTGATCCGCATCCAGGCAGGCGAGGACGCCGTTCTCTTTACCGCGCCGCATAACGGCAAAACGCTTTCGACCAAGGACCGCGCCGCTGCCATGATCGCCGGTCTCGACGGGCCGGACACGCACATGGCCGTGCTCGACGACGAGGGCGAGGTCATTGCGCAATCGATCGGCTTCGAGCGTCTGGGGCTATCGGCGCCGGTTCGCCGGACACTCGTCTCGGCGGTCGCGCGTGACAAGGACCGTCTGATCAAGCGTCCCGTAGCGACAGAAAAGGGGCAATTGCCGGCCGCCATCGGCAGGATTTCGGATTACCCGGCGCTCCATCTCTTGTTCGCCGTGGAAGCTGCGCTGGAAGGCACAGACGTCGAGCACGAGGCTCAAGGCCAGAACGACTCGATCGAAGTGGAAATCTTACCGCCGGTAACGTCGGATGAAGCATCGCCGCCCGGGGCGGAAGAGCCCAGGGAAGCAGCGGAAGAGGACGTTTCCGGAACATCCTCGACTGGGGAGGCGACGGAAGAGGCCGGCGAACCCATCGGCGAAGGCGAAGCAGTTAAGACGCAGGAGGAACTGGATTTCGAGCCTGCTGGAGGTGTCGAGCAAGAGAAGACCGGAGAACAGGTCCTGCCGCTGGACCCTCTGAAGGCCACGAGGGGTGATCGTGAAAGAGAGGCCCTCCCTCCCGATTTCGTCTTCAACCCGGCCGGGAGGGCGGTCCGCTTCGTGTGGAAGATCGATGCGGAGGGGCGATTCAGCGAAATTTCGGAAGAGTTTGCCTCCGCTGTTGGTCCGAATGCGGCCGACGTGATAGGTGTGACTTTCGAAGAGCTTGCCGCCCGCTACGATCTCGATCCGGACAACAAGATCAACGAACTGCTGCATCGCCGCGACACCTGGTCCGGCAAGACGATCCTCTGGCCAGTCGAAGGCACGGCACTCAAGGTTCCGGTCGATCTCGCAGCCCTCCCTACCTATTCCAGGACGCGGGAATTCGACGGCTTCCGTGGCTTCGGTATCGTCCGTGTCGCCGATGCGGTACCGGACGAGAAAGCGAGCGGCCGATCCCTCGGGCGCACGAGCGATGAGCGGACGGAACCGCAGGGCCGGGGAGAAGCAGCAGAGCAAATCACGGACGCGCCGGAGTTGGGCGAGCCCCAATCCGATGCTGCGAGTGCCGAGGGTGCTCGCGTCGTCCCTGCGCCGGGCTCCGGCCCTGAAGACAAGAGGGCGGAGAGAGTTGCCGCTGCGGACGACCCCTTCAGCGGCGAGCGACCCGCCCTGCACATCGTAGATACGCCCGAGCGGCCGTCATCGGACAAGATCATCGACCTTGACGAGCGCCGTCCGGCGGGAGGCGCGGCTCTGACACGCGGCGAGCAGGCGGCCTTTCGCGAAATCGCGCGGCAGCTCGCTGCGCGTTTCGATGCGCCAGGGGATATTGCAAGCGAGGACAAGGTCCAATCGGCGACGGAAGGGCGTCTCGCCCAAGAGGAGACGTCCGTTCCTGCAGCGACCGAGAGAACGGGCTCGCGGTCCGAGACGGCTGCAGAGGACCGCCCGCCTCCCGCGGCCGGCGCCGTCGCCGGCCCTGCCGAGCGTATCGGCGTTGTGTTGAGCAGCGAAATCCTCGATGGCCTGCCGGTCGCGCTGCTCATCCACTGTGGTGACGAACTGCTGCACGCCAATCCGGCATTCCTGCGGCTCTCCGGATATCACGATCTTCAATCCTTCGGGCGCGAGGGCGGCCTTGCGGCACTCTTCGCACATAGCGGAGAACATGCACCCGAGGCGGACGGCACAATGACTCTCGTCCGCGCAAGCGGCGAACTCGTGCAGGTGAGCGCCTATTTGCATTCGATCCGCTGGGAGGGCCGAAGCGCACTCATGCTCGCATTGAGCCCCTCGCCCATGCCGGGCGATGCAGCGAAAGAGGGCGAAGCCGCCGTCACGGTGGAAGCGCGCCTGCGGATGGAGATCGAGGAGCTCCGCTCGATTCTCGAAACCGCCACCGATGGCGTAGTCGTGCTCGGCCAGGATGGCGATATCCGCACCATGAACCGCTCGGCAAGCGCCCTCTTCAACTATGATGAGGATGAAATGCGCGGCAAACCCTTTGCCGCCCTCTTCGCCCATGAGAGCCAGAAGGCGGTGATCGACTATCTGCAGGGTCTTTCCGGCCATGGCGTCGCGAGCGTGCTGAACGACGGCCGCGAAGTGATCGGCCGCGAGGCGGGCGGCGGCTTCATCCCGCTGTTCATGACGATTGGCCGACTCGCCTCCTCGAACGGCTATTGCGCGGTCATCCGCGACATCACCCAATGGAAACGCACCGAGGAGGAATTGCGCAATGCCAAGCGGGCGGCCGAAACCGCGAACGCACACAAGACTGAGTTCCTGGCAAGGGTCAGCCATGAGATCCGTACACCGCTCAACGCTATCATCGGCTTTTCAGACATGATGGCGAGCGAGCATTTCGGACCGGTCGGCCATCCGCGCTACATCGAATATGCCGGCGACATCGGCCGCTCCGGGCGGCATGTGCTCGACATCGTCAACGACCTGCTCGACATTTCGAAGATTGAAGCGGGCGAAATGGAGCTCGAATTCAGCGCCGTAGACCTCAACGAGGCGATCTCCGAAGCGGTTTCCCTGGTCCAGCCCCAGGCCAACAGCCAGCGCGTGATCATCCGCACGTCACTCTCGGCCTCCGTGCCCGAGGTCGTGGCCGACGGCCGGTCGATCAAACAGATTGCGCTGAACATTCTCGCCAATGCCATACGCTTCACACCGTCGGGTGGCCAGATCGTCGTATCGACCGCATACGAGGCCAATGGCAGCGTCATCCTGCGGATACGCGACACCGGGATCGGCATGAGCCGCAACGAGCTGGACCAGGCGATGAAGCCGTTCAGGCAGGTGACGACCGGCGGGCGCAAGCGCGGCGACGGCACCGGACTTGGACTGCCGCTTACGAAGGCCATGGCCGAGGCCAATCGCGCCCAATTCTCGATCAACTCGGCGCCGAACGAGGGTACCCTCGTTGAGATTGCCTTCCCATCACAACGCGTCTTGGCGAACTGAGCCCCGATGCTGTAAGGAAATGTTGACCTGCAGGAGCCAGTTTGTTGGCTGCTGCCGGCGCGTTGCCTTGGAATCGATCGTTGCAGTTCACCGCCAAAAGCTTCAGACGGCGCTATGCCAGTTCCGGTACGGGCCTGTCGCACCGGACGCTTGCGACCGTGGCAGGTCTTGCCTCCAGTATCGTGCTGATGCCGATCCTGGCAATTGCGTGGCTAGCCGTCTCCGGCGGGCACGCGGATTGGCCGCATCTGATCGAACACGTCATCCCGCGCGCGACCGGGCGGACGCTGCTGCTCGTTTCGATGACCGGCGCCGCAACGGCTGTTATCGGTGTCGTCACGGCGTGGCTGGTGGCGACATGCGAGTTTCCGCTGCGCCGCTTCCTGTCCGCCGCGCTCGTTCTGCCGCTTGCGATCCCCACCTATCTCGCGGCCTACGCCTTCGGTGAGTTCTTGACCTATACGGGTCCGGTGCAGGAGCTGGTCCGGGCGCTATTCGGTTTCCGAACGAGCCGGGATTACTGGTTCCCGGACGTGCGTTCCCTTGGCGGCGCTGTGCTTGTGATGAGCTCGGTGCTCTACCCCTACATCTATCTCGCCTGCCGCTCGATGTTCCTGATGCAGGGGCGTGCGGCGGCGGATGTGGCGCGCACCCTCGGCGCGGGGCCGGTCAGGGTATTCCTGCGCATCCAGATTCCGATGGCGCGGCCGGCGATCATGATCGGCCTTACGCTCGTCGCCATGGAGACGCTGAACGACATCGGCGCGGTCGAGTTTCTCGGTGTCCAGACCCTCACCTTCTCCATATTCGACACTTGGCTAAATCGCGGCAGCCTTGCGGGAGCTGCTCAGATCGCCTGTATCATGCTCGTCATCGTCGTGGGGCTGATGATGATCGAGCGCGTGGCGCGGCGCAGACAGCGCTTTTCCAGCCAGAAGACGACGGCCTCCGTCCATGACGTCGTGAGGCTTAAGCTCACCGGCTGGAAGAAGCTCGCGGCAACTGCGGCGTGCCTGCTCCCTGTGCTCTCGGGCTTCGCCATTCCCGTCCTCGTGCTCGGCAATTTCGCCCTGAAGCGCATCGACCAGTTTCTCGCCCCGCGCCTCATCGATGCGTTCATGCACAGCGTGCTCGTATCCGGCTCGACTGCAGTTACGGCAGTGTTTCTGGGCTTCGTTCTCGCCTATGCGGCACGAACCGGTCGCTCCCCGATCACGGACGTCGCCGGGCGACTGGCCTCGTTCGGCTATGGAGTGCCGGGTACGGTGCTTGCGATCGGCGTGCTTTTCCCGCTTGCTGCGATCGACAACGCCATAGACGCCGGATTGCGCGACATCTTTGGTGTTTCCACCGGCCTTCTCCTGAGCGGGACCAGCATTGCGATCGTCTACGCCTGCACCGTGCGCTTTCTCACCATGGCCGAGGGTACCCTCGATGCCGGCTTCCATAAGCTCTCGCCGCATCTCGACATGGCTGCCCGGGCACTCGGACGGACAAGTGCCCAGACCTTGCGCAGCGTGCTGCTACCGATGATGCGGCCGGCGGTTTTGACCGCCGCGCTGCTCGTGTTCATCGAGACGATGAAGGAACTCTCGGCGACGATCATGTTGCGCCCCTTCAACTTCAATACGCTCGCCACCCTCGTTTACGAGGATGCTTCGCGTGCACGGGTGGAGGACGCGTCCGTAGCGGCGATCATCATTGTCGTCGCCGGCATGATCCCGGTCATCCTGGTCTCACGTTCGCTCGATGATCGGTCGTAAAAAAGAGGCAGCCCGAGGCTGCCTCTGAGTCAATGCTAACCAACAAAATGCTCGAGAACCCGCGACTTCACGTCGTCCTCAGCTTCTGCTGCGGCACCGGCCGTGGATCGGTCGGCTCAAGTTAGCCCGACCATGCCCCTGGAAATGTAAACAAGTCCTTACCTGCCAATCCACCAATTTTAGAGGTTCCGCTGCAACTCGGCGCTGTTGGTTAATTCCGCAGGCCGAAACAGGTTAACGGGGCTACTGACCGCCTGCCGCACCGCAATCCATCATGTTTGTCCTCAACTGAAACAATCTTGATCAACTACCGCTCATCCTCTCAGCCGGAGCGAGAAGACGCCTCATTCGTCCGCGAGCCGACGCGTGTTCCAAAAGAGCACGCTTCAGTTCTTCAGCTCTTCCAGTCCCGCGAAGAGATCGAGGGCTTCGGGATTAGCCAGCGCTTCCTTGTTCTTGACGGGGCGGCCGTGTACGACGTCGCGAACCGCAAGCTCGACGATCTTGCCTGATTTGGTCCGCGGAATGTCCGCGACTGCGATGACTTTTGCGGGCACGTGGCGTGGCGATGCACCGGAGCGGATGCGGTTCTTGATCGCCTGCGTCAGCTCGTCGGTCAGTTCTACCCCTGCTGCCAGCCGAACGAAGAGGACGACACGAACGTCGTCCAGCCAATCCTGGCCGATGCAGAGCGCCTCGGCGACCTCGGGCATCTGCTCTACCTGATTGTAGATTTCCGCTGTGCCTATGCGCACCCCGCCCGGGTTGAGCGTCGCGTCGGAGCGACCATGGATGATGATGCCGCCATGCGCCGTCCACTCGGCAAAATCGCCGTGGCACCACACATTGTCAAAGCGCTCGAAATAGGCGGCGCGGTATTTCGCACCGTCGGGATCGTTCCAGAACATCATCGGCATCGACGGAAACGCCTTGGTACAGACGAGCTCGCCCTTCTCACATTGCACCGGCTTGCCCTCGTCGTTCCAGACGTCGACCGCGAGGCCGAGGCCCGGCCCCTGGATCTCACCGCGCCAAACCGGCTTCATGGGGTTGCCGAGCACGAAACAGGAGACGATGTCGGTGCCACCGGAGATAGAGGCAAGCTGGACGTCCGCTTTGATACCCTCATAGACGAAAGAGAAGCCCTCCGGCGACAGCGGCGAGCCGGTCGAAGTGACGAGGCGAAGGGCGGAAAGATCATGGGTCGTCACCGGCGTGAAGCCACCCTTGCGCACCGCGTCGATGTATTTCGCCGATGTCCCGAAAACAGCGAAGCGTTCATCGGCCGCGTAGTCGAAGAGCACGTTGCCATCGGGATAGAACGGGGATCCGTCATAAAGGCAGAGTGTTGCCCCGACCGCGGGGCCGGAAGCAAGCCAGTTCCACATCATCCAGCCGCAGGTGGTGAAGTAGAAGAGTCGTTCGCCTTGCCTGAGCCCGCAATGGAATCGATGCTCCTTCAGGTGCTGAAGCAGGGTTCCGCCGGCCGAATGCACGATGCATTTCGGCACTCCAGTCGTGCCGGAGGAAAAGAGAATGTAGAGCGGATGAGCGAAGGGCAAGCGCTCGAAGGTGAGCGGCTTTGCTTCGAAGCCGGCCATAAAATCGGCGAGCGCCACACCCCCTTCGATCGATGCCGCAAGGGTGGCGCTGTCACCTGCATAGGGAACGATGAGCGTCGGAACGCCGAGCCTCGCAGAAACCGCACGCACCTTTAAGCCGACGTCCTGGCGCTTGCCGTTGTACCAGTAGCCGTCGCAGGCGATGAACAGTTTGGGGCCGACCTGGCCGAAGCGGTCAAGTACGCCCTGCTCTCCGAAATCGGGGGAACAGGACGACCAAATCGCTCCGACGGACGCCGTAGCGAGCATCAGCGCGATTGTTTCCGGCAGGTTCGGCATCATCGCGACAACACGATCGCCGACGCCCACTCCTCGCGACTTCAACGCCTGCTGCAGTCGCGATACCAGGCTTAGCAGCTCGTCCCAGGAGAGCCGATAACGCACCCTGTCCTCGCCACGGAAAATCAGTGCATCGGTATTGCCGCTCTGGCGCAGGAGGTTTTCGGCAAAGTTGAGTTTCGCGTCGGGGAAGAAGCGGGCCTCCAGCATGCGTTCGCCGTTGACCAAAGCCCTTTCGCCGCGCTCGCCTATCACGCCGCAATGCTCCCACACGGCGGTCCAGAAATCCCCGCGCTCGGCAATCGACCAGCCGTGAAAGGCGTCATAGTCGGCAAACGTACGGCCGAAACGCTGCCCACACCAGGCGATGAACTCGGCCATGGGGCTTCTCTCGAGCGTTTCGGCGTTCGGAACCCACAAGGGTCGATCTGACTGCATTTTCTCCTCCACTCCCGTTGTTTGCTTCTATACCATGCTGCAACGCAAAATAAACAGCATGCTTCGGCCCCGGAGCGAGCGGCACGACATTTCCCCGTCGCTTGCATTTGCATTATCCCAAGCATCGGCCTATCCAGACGATCTTGCGCAAGGGCGACGGCAAACGGGGCAACGGCAAACGGGCAGAATGAAAACATCTATGCTGAAGGCATCGAGCGCCTTGAGGCAGCGGCTGAGCCGCCGCCATCTCGCCTGGTCGGCGGCGGTCGGCGTCGTGCTTGCACTCGGTTACAACGCCGCCCTGCCCCTGATCGTCACGCGAACGGATGCGCGCGCTACGATGGAGCGGTTGCTCGACAGCTGGTCCGGCGGCAAAAGCAGGATCAGCGGAGAACCCCAGATCCGCTTCTGGCCGGAGCCTCTGGTCATTCTTCCCTCCACAGCGATCATGTCGACCGGAGCGCAGCCGCGCCCTCTGGCCGAGATCGGCCGCATCACTGCCTCCTTCAGTTTGCTGTCGGCAATTCGTGGCGAACCGGCGCTCGAGGACGTCACTCTCATCGATCCGGTCATCACCATCGAGCGCCTTGCCGACGGCACGACCAACTGGCAACTGCCGCACTGGCTGGCCCGACCGACACCGGGAATGGACAATGCCGTCGGCGGTATCGCGATTGAAAACGGCCGGCTGAAACTAAGGGATGCACTGTCGGGTAACAGCACCGATGTTGCCGGCATCGCCGGCACTGTCAAATGGCCCTCCTACGCCGAGCGGCTCAGCGCGCAATTCTCGACGGTTCTTGCTGGACAAGAGGTGGGTTGGGCATTCGTCTGCGACGATCCGCTGGCGTTTTTCGCCAGGCGCAACGCGCCCGTCAAGACCTCGATCACCTCAATTCCGCTTACCTTCTCATTCGAGGGCACGGGCAATCTTCTTCTCACGCCCTTTGCGTCCGGTCATCTGCAGCTGTCGGTACCCTCGCTCGCGGCGCTCGCCACGTGGTTGGGTGAGGCGAAGGACACCGGCCTTCCGCCAGGCGCTCTCAGCATCGATGCCAAGGTGGCGACGGGCGAAGACATACTGAAACTCGACGATTTGCAGCTGACGGTGGGTGGTGCCATCGCGACGGGCGTTCTCGACATCGCCCTACCAAAAGGGAAGGAGCCGCAGATCGGCGGTACTCTGGCTTTCGACCGTATCGACCTGAACGGCCTGTCGATTTCGATGCCGCCTCCGATCGACCGGAGCGGTCGCCTGTTGCAGCTGTTCGAAAACTTCGTCAGCAGATGGCGCACTGATGTCCGGCTTTCTGCACAGGAGGTGCTCGTCGGATCCTTGCATGTGACGGACCTGGCCGCCGGAGTGATCATCAACGGCAACCGTGCCTCGCTCGATATCGGCGACAGCACCTATGCCGGCGGCAGCTTGAGCGGCCGTGCGGCGCTGTCCGAAAAAGGACTGGAGCATGGCGGGCGGCTGCAGTTGAGCCTCAGAAACGCGGACTTTGCCACGGTGCTCGGCGGTTTCGGCCTCAAAGGCCCGATGCCGGACGGCAAGGGATTGCTGAACCTCGATATTGGCACCGATCGGCCCCTCTGGGATGCCGGCCTGGGCGACGCTTCCGGGCGCATCCGCTACTCGCTGACGAATGGAAGCCTGGTGGGATTCGACGTCCACGCCTTCAACGACCTCCTGCACAAGGGCGAGTTCTTTTCTTTGTCTGAGGCAAGCGAAGCAACGTTCGACTTCCAGGCAGCCGACATTGAGGCGAGCTTTGCCGATGGAACGGCGCGACTCGATCGGGCGGATCTCGTCAGCCCATCGGGCAATATTTCCCTGGCCGGCATTATTCCATACCGCAACGGCAGCCTGGCACTCGCCGGAACGCTCAAGGACGCCGCTGCTGACGACGGAAAGCCCCTGCGCTTCTTCGTCGGCGGCTCGTGGCCGAATGCCGTCATCTCGCCGCTTTCGATGCTCGTCGGTCCGAAGTGAGGCACCCGACGGGTGCAGCCGCGCGTCTTTTCAGACGCTGTCAGAGGCGCAATTGAATATACGCAAATCGTTCCGATTCTCTGGCCGATGCGTTAGCCGATTGCCGCAAAGGCTGCGCGCTCGTCCCTCTCGCGCTGTACCTCCCGCCGCTTGGTCACGAGTGAAGCGATAGTGGCACCCAGAGCCACAATGCCGATCAGGATCGTACAGATTGCATTGATTTCCGGCGTGACCCCCAGGCGGACCTGACTGTAGATCTTCATCGGCAAGGTCGTCGCGCCCGGGCCGGTCGTAAAGCTCGCAATGACGAGGTCGTCGAGCGAAAGCGTGAAAGCGAGGACCCAGCCCGAAAACACCGCCGGCGCGATCACCGGCAGCGTGATCGCGAAGAAAGCCCTGACCGGAGTGGCCCCGAGGTCCAGCGCCGCCTCCTCGATCGATTGGTCGAAACTCAAAAGGCGCGATTGCACGACGACGGCAACGAAGCACATGGTGAAGGTGATGTGGGCGAGGGTGATCGTCCAGAAGCCGCGATCGAGACCGATCGCCACGAAGAGCAACAGCAGTGAAAGCCCGGTGATCACCTCCGGCATCACCAGGGGCGCGTAGACCATGCCGGAGAAAAGCACACGTCCGCGAAAGCGCGAATATCGCACCAGCGCCAGCGCCGCCATCGTGCCGAGAACCGTCGCCAAGCTCGCCGACAGAAATGCCACTCGCACGGTTACCCAGGCGGCATTCAGCAAACTCTCGTTGTACCAGAGCTGGCTGTACCATTTCGTCGAAAACCCGGCCCATACCGTCACCAGCCTCGACTCGTTGAACGAGAAGATCACCAAGAGGACGATCGGGAGGTAAAGAAAACCGAAGCCCAAAAGCACGGAGGCGATGTTGAAGCGCGACCATCTCTCCATTCTCACCTCCCCCCGCTTTCGGACTTTGACTGGACGTTCTGGAAATAGACGATCGGAATGACGAGGATCAGGAGCAGGATCGTCGCCACCGCGGACGAGACCGGCCAATCGCGATTGGAATTGAACTCGTTCCAGAGCGTCTTGCCGATCATCAGCGTCTCCGATCCGCCGAGCAGGTCGGGAACGACGAATTCGCCTACGGCCGGAATGAAAACGAGCAGGCAACCTGCCACGACGCCGGGAAGCGAAAGCGGGAACGTCACGCGCCAGAAGGCTTTTATCGGAGTGCAGCCAAGGTCCTGGGCCGCCTCGATCAGCGAATGGTCCATCTTCTCGAGCGCCGAGTAGATAGGCAGCACCATGAAGGGCAGGTAGGAATAGACGATGCCGATATAGACCGCCGAGTTGGTGTTCAGGATGATCAGCGGCTGATCGATAATGCCGATCGCCAGCAGAAATTGATTGAGCAGCCCCTCGGGCTTCAGGATCGCGATCCAGGCATAGACGCGGATAAGAAAGCTCGTCCAGAAGGGCAAGATCACCATCATCAAGAGCATCGGCCGCATGGACCGCGGCGCCTTCGCCATGCCGTAGGCGATCGGGTAGCCGATCAGCAGCGTCAGGAAGGTGGAAACCGTCGCGATGACGACGCTCGATACATAGGCATTGAAATAGAGGACGTCCTCGGTAAGCCAGACATAGTTAGCCGCCGACAACTCACGCATGCTTTCGAAAACGCCGGACAGGCCTTCAGCCAGATCAAAAATCGGCGTGTAGGGCGGCATTGCGATTGCGGTCTGCGAAAGCGAGATGCGGAAGACGATGAAGAAGGGAACGAGGAAGAAAAAGAGCAGCCAGGCATAGGGGATGATGATCACCAAACGGCTGACGAGGGCTGGAACGAGCTTCGCCATGGCTCAATCCTTCAGCACGACGCCGGCGTCTTCGGCGAACGAGATCCAGACCTGCTGATCATAACCGAGCGGATCCTCAACCGCGCGAACCGCGTTCAGGGACGATGCCTTGACGACCTGGCCGCTCTTGAGCCGGACATGGAATATCGTCATGTCACCAAGATAGCCGATGTCCCAGATTTCGCCCTCGCCGGCATTGGTCGGTGCGTGGGCGGGTGGCTGGCGGCTGACCCGGATCTTTTCAGGACGGATGGCGACGGCCGCGCTGGTGCCGTTCGAAAGTTTCTCCGTGGACACCATCCGAATCGGAATGCCGCCGACCGACTCCAGCCGGGCGAAGCCTTCATCCATCGCAGTGATGGTGCCGTCGAAGAGGTTCACGTCGCCGATGAAATCGGCGACGAAGCGCGAATTCGGCGCCTCGTAGATTTCCGCCGGCGTCGCCACCTGGATGACCTTGCCGTGGCTCATGACGGCAATGCGATCTGCCATGGTCATGGCCTCCTCCTGGTCATGGGTGACGACGACGAAGGTGAGGCCGAGTTCCTGCTGCAGGTCCATGAGCTCGAACTGGGTTTCCTCGCGCAGCTTCTTGTCGAGGGCACCGAGCGGCTCGTCGAGCAACAGCACCTTGGGACGCTTGGCGAGCGAGCGGGCGAGCGCCACGCGCTGGCGCTGCCCGCCGGAAAGCTGGTGCGGCTTGCGCTTGGCGAACTTCTCGAGCTTGACGAGCTTCAGCATCTGCTGAACGCGTTCGGCTATGTCCGACTTCGGCATGCCATCCTGCTTCAGGCCGAAGGCGATATTGTTCTCGACCGTCATGTGCGGAAACAACGCATAGGACTGGAACATCATATTGACCGGTCGCCGATAGGGCGGGATGCCCGCGAGATTCTGGCCATCGAGGATGATCTCGCCCGAGGTCGGCTGTTCAAAGCCGGCAAGCATGCGCAACAGCGTCGACTTTCCACAGCCCGAAGCGCCGAGCAAAGCGAAGAATTCCCTTGTGTAGATGTCCAGCGACAGGTCATCGACGGCGGTGAATTCACCGAATTTCTTGGTTACGTTCTTGACGGAAATGAATGGTTTGGACGCCGGGTCCCCCCAGGGGGCAAAAGACCGACGGATACTGCCGAGAGACTTCATCATCTATCCCCGATGCCACAGCCGATGGGCGCGGCACCGCAACCGACACCCATTCTTCTTGCGGGATAAAACCGTTGCCACGATTTTACCCGCCCCCGCAAAAAATTGCCCGGAGCGAGATCCGGGCAATTTCCTTCCATGCCTATTGGCCGGTAACGATCTTGGTCCAGAGCCGGGTCAGGACCCTCTGCTCCTTTGGATCAAACGGCGTGGTCGTGAACAGTTTCTGCATGACCTCGTTCGACGGGTAGATGGCGGTGTCCTCGAGCACTTCCTTGTCAAGGAACTGCTGCGAGGCCTTGTTGCCGTTGGCGTAGAACACGTAATTCGAAGCTTTGGCGATGACCTCGGGCTTCATCAGATAGTTGATGAAGGCATGCGCTTCCTCGACATGGGGCGCATCGGCGGGAATTGCCAGCATGTCGAACCACATCTGCGCCCCTTGCGCGGGGATAGAATAGTCGACCGTCACCCCGGCATTCGCCTCGGCCGCGCGATCGCGCGCCTGGAAGACGTCGCCGGAGAAGCCGATAGCGAGGCAGATATCGCCGTTTGCCAGGGCATTGATGTATTCGGACGAGTGAAACTTGCGGACATACGGCCGAACCTTCATGAGCAAGTCGGCTGCCTTGTCGAGATCGGCCTGTTCATGGCTGTCGGGATTGAGCCCCAGATAGGCGAGCGCCGAAGGCATGACGTCGGTCGGAGAGTCGAGGAGGTGTATGCCGCAGTCCTTAAACTTCGCCGCAAGCTCGGGATTGAAGATCACATCCCAGTTCGGCTTCTCGTCCGTGCCGAGGATTTCCTTCATCTTGTCGACATTATAGCCGATGCCGGTGGTGCCCCACATGTAGTCGACGGCGTATTGGTTGCCGGGATCGTACTTGGCCGTACGCTCCATGATTACATCCCACATATTGGAGAGGTTCGGCAGTTTCGACTTGTCGAGCTTCTGGAAAACGCCGGCGGCAATCTGGCGCTGCAGGAAACTGGCCGTCGGCACCACCACGTCGTAGCCGGAGCCGCCGGCAAGCAGCTTCGTCTCCAGGATTTCGTTGGAATCGAAGACGTCATAGACGACCTTGATGCCAGTCTCCTTGGTGAAGTCCTCGAGAATACTGTCGTCGATATAATCCGACCAGTTGTAGACGTTGACGACCCGCTCCTGTGCGGATGCAAGCGTCGCCGAGCCGGCAAACAGCGCGGCCGCCAAGGTTGCGACGATGAGTTTGGACATGTAACTCCCCTCTTATTGTCGGATCGAGACAAGCCGTGGAACCCGCGCGGTCGTGTCCTGTCCGTTGATCTTGCAACGGCGAAGTTAGGCATGTTTTCCGATAACCTCAAGCGCTTTCGCGCCCCGCAACTTGGCAAATTCAGGTGCAAATTCAAGTTTCTCAAGCGCAGTGAACACGGGTACTTACATGACCGGGTCCGCCCGATCGTTGGGCGGAGCAAGACAGCTACTGGAAATCGAAGACGCTCAATCCCGTCGCCATTTCGTCGAGGCCAAGCGGTCGGGTAACGGGCGGTTCGGCTCGGGCAAGGCAGCCCTGCCGCTCGCACAGACGGCAAGCCGGGCCTACAGGAACTGCCGGAATGCGGGCAGCGCCGTAGATCGTGTCGTCGGCAAATGCCGCGTCACAGCCGATCAGCAACGCCGTACGCCTGACCCGCTCCTGAAAACCCGCCTGTGGCCCGTCGATCGTGCGCGCAATCACCAGGAAAGCACCGCCATCCGGCACTTCCACCCGATCGACAAGAATCTGGCCCGGCACTGCAAAGGCCGCATGGATATTCAGTTTCGGACAGGCGCCGCCGAAGCGGGCGTGCGGAAAAGCCTGAGCACCCATGCGACGCAGGCGGTTACCGGCGTTGTCGATCTCCATCAGGAAGAACGGGATGCCTGGAGCGCCGGACCGCTGCAGCATCGTCAAGCGAGTTGCGGCTTGTTCGAACGACACCTGGAAGCGCGCTTTCAGGACGTCGATATCGTATCTCGCGCGCTGGGCCGCGGCGTGAAACGCTGCATAGGGCATCATCAACGCGTGGGCGGCATAGCGCGCAAGCTCAAAGCGGCCGATGCGCCGGGCCTCGGCGGTGGAGAACCGGAACTGATCGAGCTCTGCCACGATCGCCTCGTGACCGGCGATCGATGCCACCTCCATGGCGATCTCCCGCGTCTGGTCGAAGGGAGACAGCCGCTCGGAAACGAAAAGGCGCATAGAGTGACGATCGAAGCGGCGGCGAAGATTCGGCATGACATGCACCGGCAATGCGCGGACGGCAAGGCCGTGCTCCTTCTTCAGCCAGGTCTTCAGCGCACTCACAAGATCGTCGCCGGGAGAGAGGCTCGTGTGAAAGGCTTCCATCGCCTCCTCGATCCGCGCGAAATGATGAGGCCGCCCCTCGAAGGCCTCTCGAACTTCGTCGATCGGCAGGCGCGTATCGGAGAGCGCCGCCATGTGCCCCTGACCGGCCAGTAGGTCCGCGAGGTCCTTCAGCCGCAATGCCTGCTCGCGATAGGCGCGATAAAGCTTGACGACACCCCCTGCGACGTTCGGTGCCGCTTCGGTGACCTCGATCAGCTCCTGGTCCCCGGGGAGCTCGGCGGCAAGCAACGGATCTGCAAACACCTCCCGCAATTGCGGCAAGCTGCCGCCCGTCTCGCCCTGCAGCTCGTCGAGGTCAACCCTGTAGACCGAAGCCAGCTTCAGCAGCAATTGCACAGTCAGCGGCCGCTGGTTGCGCTCGATCAGGTTCAGATAGGACGGTGAGATTCCGAGCGCCTCCGCCATGGCAGTCTGCGTCAATTGCAGGCCGTTGCGGATACGCCTGACGCGGGGGCCGGCGAAAATCTTGTTCTCAGCCAATTGTAACTCCTTTACAAGCGAGGCTGCATAAGAAGCTTTACATGATTTACAAATTTACTTTAGCGCGTTGTCAAACGCAATACAGGCTAACCCTTTATAGCGGCTCGATTTGATGATTTTCGTAGCCTGATGCCGCAGCGCAATGTAAAAAATGTCACATGACCTTACCGCGGATTGGCTGCGTAAGACGAAAGTCGAAGATCTATCGAATTTTTGCGAGGAGACGTTGATGACTGATTTTTACAAACTGGTTCCGAGCGCGCCGCAAGGTCGTTTCGACAGTGTCGAGCGCCCCTATTCCGCCGAGGACGTGAAGCGCCTTCGGGGCTCGGTCGAAATCCGTTATTCGCTGGCAGAAATGGGCGCGAACCGCCTTTGGAAACTCATTCACGAGGACGACTTCGTCAACGCGCTTGGCGCGCTTTCCGGCAACCAGGCGATGCAGATGGTGCGCGCAGGTTTGAAGGCGATCTATCTTTCCGGCTGGCAGGTCGCAGCTGATGCCAATACTGCATCCGCGATGTATCCGGACCAGTCGCTCTATCCGGCCAACGCGGCGCCGGAACTCGCAAAACGCATCAATCGCACGCTGCAGCGTGCCGATCAGATCGAGACTGCGGAAGGCAAGGGCCTTACGGTCGAGACCTGGTTCGCGCCGATCGTCGCCGATGCGGAGGCCGGCTTCGGCGGGCCGCTCAACGCCTTCGAGATCATGAAGGCCTTCATCGAAGCGGGCGCTGCGGGCGTCCACTATGAGGACCAGCTGGCGTCGGAAAAGAAGTGCGGCCACCTCGGTGGCAAGGTATTAATCCCGACCGCGGCGCATATCCGTAACCTGAACGCCGCCCGGCTTGCCGCCGATGTCATGGGCGTGCCGACACTGGTCATCGCCCGCACCGATGCGGAAGCGGCGAAGCTGCTCACCTCGGACATCGACGAGCGCGACCGGCCCTTCGTCGATTATGACGCCGGCCGCACGGTCGAGGGCTTCTATCAGGTGAAGAACGGGCTCGAGCCCTGCATTGCCCGCGCGATCGCCTATGCGCCGCATTGCGATCTCATCTGGTGCGAGACTTCGAAGCCGGACCTGGAGCAGGCGCGCAAATTCGCCGAAGGCGTGCACAAGGCCCATCCTGGCAAGCTGCTCGCCTATAATTGCTCGCCGTCGTTCAACTGGAAGAAGAACCTCGACGACGCGACGATTGCCAAGTTCCAGCGGGAGCTCGGCGCGATGGGCTACAAGTTCCAGTTCATCACCCTCGCCGGCTTCCATCAGCTGAACTTTGGCATGTTCGAGCTGGCGCGCGGCTACAAGGAAAGGCAGATGGCCGCTTATTCGGAGCTCCAGGAAGCAGAGTTTGCGGCAGAGGCCAACGGCTACACCGCAACCAAGCACCAGCGCGAAGTCGGCACCGGATATTTCGATGCCGTGTCGCTCGCGATCACAGGCGGCCAGTCGTCGACGACCGCCATGAAGGAATCGACCGAGCACGACCAATTCCGCCCTGCGGCAGAATAGGAAAGACGCGAGGTGCGCGGCATCCCTGCCCCGTCACGCACCCTGCGGCAAACCTCGAACCCCGGAAGCGGGAGAATACCAACCCGCTCCGGCTCTAACCCTTAAAGGAGCACTCCCATGACAGTTCAGACACGCGTCAAGGAACGGGCCGAGGAACAATCGTCGGCCATGACACCGGAACAGCAGGCGGCAATCCGCATGGTCGCCAACGACCTGCACAGACTCAACCAGTCAGTCATGAAGGCAGTCGATGCCGGCGTTTCCGTCGAACTCGTACGCTCGGCGCGTCACCATGGCGGTGAAGGCAATTGGGGCGACCTGCTGATCCCCGTCATCGTCACCCAGGGGCGGAAATGATGATAGCGCTCGCCTTGCTTGCAACCGCGCTCATCCTCTGCACCGCGAGCTGGTCAGAACCCCTGCTCGCGAGGACGCAGGCCCTTGCGGTTCGGTCGCGGCGGAGCGACGGATAAAGGCCGAGACGCCCTCCGAGAGGGCAGCAAGCGGCCGGCGACAGCCGGCCGATTTGCGCGTTAGATGGCGTTCCGCCGCGGCCGCTTTCCGGCGAAGAGGTCCACATGGCTGCGAAACAGCCGCGTCATCCGGTCGACGACGGTGCGAATATCCCGCCTGTGGCGGTCCTCGTTGTTCATCACGATCCATTGACGGTGTCTGAGGCCGTCGATCTCCTCGCCCGCACGTTCGAGCTGCGGATCGAGATCACCGACGAAGCAGGGCAACACGGCCTTGCCAGCGCCCGCCCTCGCAAGGTCGAGCAGCGAGCGTGGGCGCGTGACCGTCGCTACGATCCTTGCGGACGCCTTATCGTGCGGCCAGCGCAAGTAGGCCGAGCGTGCTTCGTCTTCGCTGACGGCCACCCATCGCTCCGTTCCGCCGGCCGCGTTCTTTTGGCGATAGGCGGCATAGGCGACTTCGCCGATCAGCCGCGAAGCGAGATAGGTCTCCTCCGGCTCGAAAGCGCGAATGCCGATGTCGCTCTCGCGATAGGCAAGACTTGCCCGCGCCTCACCGATCGAAAGTGAAATGCCGAAGGAGTCGCGCTCGGTACAAATCGCCGGAAAGTTTTCGGCAATCAGCCACGATCCCCATGTGCCTGCCGCGATGCGGACGATCGTGTTCCCCTCGCTCTCCTGCTGCCAGCTCTCCACCTTGCGAGCGGCCGCTTCCATCTCCTGCAATTGCTCAAACAGCAAACGGCCGTCGGCGGTCAGGGCATATCCGGTCTGGCTGCGAATAAAGAGCGCGCGGCCGGTGTGCTCTTCGAGCTCCAGCATGCGTCGCCCGATGGTCGCCGGGCTGAGACCCGTGGCCTGTGCGGCGCCCGTAAGCCCTCCGCCGCGCGCCACGGTCATGAAACAGCGGTAGATGTCCCAATCGATGTTTTTCATGAGTGAAAAACATATGACGAAATCGAGTGTATGTAAAACAGGTTGAGATGCATAAAAAAAGGGATGCCAAGACAAGAACAAGCATGACAAGGAGCATCACCAATGGACATGATGGCAATGGCTCTCCTGTTCGACATGGCATCGAGAAATCGACGCCCAGGCGACGCGTTCAACGTCCGATCGCCTGCTCGCGAAACGACCTTCGCGGAACGCTTGTTTCCTGCACTGCTCCGCGGACGGAAGCAGCTGGAGATTGACCGCGACTGCACGCGCGGCGAGATGCCGTAGAAACCATTGGCGCCGCGCATCTCGGATGCGCGGCGGCCGATCGTGCACAATGGTGCCCCTGGTCTAGGCGGCGCGGTAAACGTCACCCAGGGCAGCGTCCGGCTCCAGGCGGAACTGCTCGACGAGCATCATTAGAGTGTCCGCCTGGTTGGCCAATGCCCGGCTTGTCGCCGTCGCTTCCTCCACCATCGAGGCGTTCTGCTGGGTCATCTGGTCCATCTGGTTCACGGAGCCGTTGACCTCGTGGAGTGCGGTTGCCTGATCTCGGCTGGCGGTGGCGATCATCTCGACGTGCCTGCTGACGGCGACGATATCGGCGCTGATCGAGGCAAGCACGGCGCCCGTCTCCTTGACGAGCAGCGACCCGGAATTGACCTCCTCGGTCGATTTGTTGATGAGGTCCTTGATTTCGTGGGCCGCCTCGGCGGAACGCTGCGCCAATTCGCGGACCTCCTGCGCGACGACGGCAAAGCCCTTGCCGGCCTCACCGGCACGCGCCGCCTCGATTCCGGCATTGAGTGCCAGGAGGTTCGTCTGGAAGGCGATGTCGTCGATCACCTCGATGATCTGCTCGATCCGGCGCGAGGCTTCCTCGATCCGGCCCATCGCCGCAATGGCGTTGGAGACAACCGTCGCCGAACTGTCGGCGCTCTTCTTGGTCTGCGAGACGGCCTGGTTTGCTTCGTGTGCGCGTTCGGCGGAGGAGCGTACCGTGGCGGTGATCTGATCGACGGCCGCGGCCGTCTGCTCGAGAGAGGCGGCCTGTGCCTCGGTGCGCTTTGACAGGGCGTCGGCCGAATGATGCATGTCGGCTCCGTTCTGCTGGATCGCCTGGGCATTCGAGCGGATCTGCGCCAATGTGTCCTGGAGACGGATGAGAGATCCGTTGAAATCGAGCCGCAGCTGCTCGAGCCGGCCCTGGAAAGGCACATTGATCTGCCGCGACAAATCACCTTGCGCCAGGCGCCCGAGTCCGGCGGCAAGCTCGTTGACCGCCAGATCGATCTGCCGATCGAGCTCGCGCTTTTCCGCATCGTTGCGGCTGCGCTCCGCCTCGGCGCGAGCGCGCTCTTCGGCGCTCTCAGCCTCGATGCGCACCTTGGAAAGCGCATTTTCCTTGAAAACGCCAAGGGCCCGAGCCATGTCGCCGATCTCGTCGCGCCGGCCGTCGCCGTCGATGGCGGTGTCGAGCATGCCGTCGGCGAGGCGGCGCATGGCCGCAGTGATCTGACCTATCGGCCGCTTCAGGGTCAGCGTCAGGGCAATGCCGGCGAGAAGCGCAATCACTACGCCAATAACGGTAGCGGCGACGGAAATCTGGTTTGCGTCCTCGCGTTCCGTGCCGGCGGCGACCTTCTGCTGCTCGGCAAAGCCGGTCAGGTCGTTCCAGATTTCATTGATCGCGGCGCCGGCGGCGTTGAACTCGGACCTCCGCTTTTCGGTGATCTCGACGAGGGACACGCCGTCCTTCTTCATGGCGTTGATGACAGGTATGATCGCGTCGGCCAAAGCTTCGAACGAACTCGCGTTCTTTACGATGCCACGCAAGGTTGTCACGTTGGACTGAACGGCGAGGAACTTGTCCAGGAGCTTCTGACGGTTCTCCTCGGTCGTGCTGCCGAGGAATGCGGCCGCTGAGATCTGGACATCGGTAAGCGATACGGACAGCCGGCGCATTGCCGTCAAAACCGCTTCGGTGCTGGCGATCTTGCCGTCGAGTGTGCTGAAGATCTGCGTGGCCTCCCGCATCTTTCCCACGGCAGCGGCTTCGAGGCGGAAGCTGGCGTTGCGGAACCGGTCGACGAATTTCGAGAGCCCTACAAGCGTTTCAGACCCGGCGGGGGCCCTGATGATGGCGCCGATTGCACCCGAGGCCGAGTTGACCGTCTCCGAAAGCGCCTTCTCCTCTTTCGGTAGCAGAGCGAAAATGTCGCGCTGCGTGCGGCCGAGGATCGGGAACAGTTCCTGAGCGACCTTTATCTTTTCCTCGGCGGTAGCCGCGCTGCTCACCTTCGTCGCGAACTCGTTATAGAAGCGGCTGGCGCGCAAGAGCTTTTCGGCATTACGCAACATCGTCTTTGCCGCATTCTCGTCCTTGCGCACCGCGTATTGCAGATCGTTGGTCTGTCCGCTGATCTTTGCCTGCTCGACAGCCAGCTTTTCCAGATTTGCCTTGCTTGCCCGGTACAACCGCTGTTCATTCTCGTGCAAGGTCCAAAGGCCGTCGATACGGTTCTCAATCTCACTTGTCGCGGCTATCGCTCCAGCGAGTTCCGTTTCTCCGCTGGCGCCGGCGACCTGAGCCGCCGTCGCGGCGAGAACGCCCTTTTGCGCCGCGATCGTGTCCTCGACGGCCTTGCGACTTTCCTCGGTGGTCTCGTGCAGGAAATGGTTCATTCCCGCATAGACGTCCTTGAAGCCGCTCAGCGTCTGCAGGACGCTGTTGGAAATCTCCATACGCCCCTGCAGCAGCCCCGAAGCGTAGAGGCCGGTGAGACCAACAGCCGAGATGCTGACGACGAAGGGCAGGATGAACAACAGAACCTTCGTCTGAATCTTGAAGCGAGCAAGAATCCTGTCAATGAGCATGGGAAACCCTTTGGCTCAGCGCGTTTCGCCTCCTCCAGTGGCTCAAGCTCCGTTCCGTCGACCGAGACGTGATCAGGGACAGATGCGCAGGTGCCACGCGACGCGTAAACAGGCTGATTTTCGGAAAGTCATGCGGCGCGCGCCGCCAGTCCACCTGCAATCATTGCGGGACCCGCGCCACTATCGCAGCGAGGGCCTTGCGGACTCACATCCCGGCCATCTTCAGGCGGAACGATTAAAATTCTTATAAGCAGTCCACGAAGGCGACGGATGAACGCCGACGACTCGTCGGACTGGCCCATGCGACCGACCATCCGACTCAGAAGGCGCGGAAGACGGCGACGGCTGCGATCGTGAAAAGTGCGAGAACAGCGGCAAAGGCGATGAGTTCCGCCTGCGAGCGGCGTTCCTCGACACGGGCGATCGTAATGGCGCGGGGCCGGCGGCGTTGCATGTTCATGGCATCCAGTCCTTGACTTGCATGGCGGCAGGCCCAGCCTGCCAGCGACCCGTCTGAGAAGACGTGCCGCGCTATCCGAGGTTCAGCCATTTCCCTTAAGAATGGCTGAAGATGCAAATCACCAATCTTGCCGGCCCGTTACACCGCTTGACCGGCGACGAAACCTGACGCCCAGGCCCATTGGAAATTATAGCCGCCAAGCCAACCGGTGACGTCCACGCATTCGCCGACGAAATAAAGGCCGGGGACCTGCCGCGCCTGCATGGTTCTGGAGTCGAGCTTACGCGTGTCGACGCCGCCGAGAGTCACTTCGGCAGTCCGGTAGCCCTCCGAGCCCGCGGGCTTCAGCCTCCAGGCCTGGACGGACGCGGCCAGCGCATCGATCGCCCTGTCCGAAAGATCGGCAAGCATGCGCCCGGTAACCCGTGCCTCCTCGGCGAAGAAATGCGCCAGCCTGCGCGGCAGCATATCGGCGAGCACCGTCTGCGGCGCTTGACGCCCGTTCGTGCGGCGCATGGCCTTGAGGGCCGCAGCAATGTCGACATCCGGCATGAGCCTAAGGACGATTTCCGCGCCTTCGCGCCAATAGGAGGATATCTGCAGGATCGCCGGGCCGCTCAAGCCCCGGTGGGTGACGAGCACCGCCTCGCGGAAAGCCGCCTTGCCGAGCCGGACTTCGGCATCGGCGGCGACGCCGGCGAGCGCCCCGAGCCTTTCAAGCTGAGCCGGATCGAGCGTCAGAGGCACCAGCGCTGGCCGCGTCTCGACGACCGGCAGCCCGAACTGCTCCGCGAGGCGGTATGCAAGCCCCGTCGCGCCCATCTTCGGGATGGACTTGCCCCCGCTTGCAACCACCAGAGAGGCCGTCTCGATCGTCCCTCCGCTTGTCGTCACGCGAAAGCCCGATGATAACTTTTCGACTGCCGAGATTGCCGTCTCGAGTCTCAAAATCGCGCCCGCCTGCTTCATCTCGGAAAGCAGCATCTGCACGATGTCCTTGGCCGAATGGTTGCAGAAGAGCTGCCCCAACGCCTTCTCATGCCAGGCAATGCCGTGCCGCTCGACCAGAGCCAGGAAATCCTGCGGTCCATAGCGAGAGAGCGCCGACTTGCAGAAGTGCGGGTTTTCGGACAGGAAATTCTTCGGGCCCGCGTCAATATTGGTGAAATTGCATCGGCCGCCACCGGATATGCGGATCTTTTCACCGGGTGCCTTGGCGTGGTCGAGCACGAGTACGCGGCGGCCGCGCTTTGCCGCCTCGATCGCGCACATCATGCCGGCGGCACCCGCCCCGATGATCACCACATCCTGTTTTTCGGCCACGCATTGCCCCCTGGAATTTCCCTTCCTTTTCGAGATGCGCGGCGAAAGTCAATCGTGAAGGACGCTCCTGCGGCAAGTTGCACGGTGACATGGGTGCAAAACGCAATTTTCTCATCCGGCGCTAGCCAATCGTCAAACTGCGGCTATGATGCGCTATCCGAGGCCAAATCCGGTGATTTATGACTTCCAAGAGAAGTATTGCCCAAGAGACAGCAAAGGTCAGCAAAAGCTCCAACATACCTCTAGCGTTGCATTCCCCGCGAGGGGTGAAAACCTGGAAGGAAGCGGTCGACTGGCTCAAGATACGCGGCATCGAAGACATCGAATGCATCACTCCCGACCTTGCGGGGGTGCCTCGTGGCAAGATGATGCCGACCTCGAAGTTCACGTCCAACACCTCGCTGGCACTGCCTTCGGCGATCTACCGTCACACGATCTCGGGCGAGTACCCCGATGAGACCGCGCAGTTTCGCTATGACTCGCGCGACAGTGACATCAAACTGGTGCCGGATCTTTCGACCCTTTCCATAGTTCCGTGGGAAACCGATCCGACGGCGCAGGTGATCTGCGATATCGTCGGCTCCCAGGGCGAACAAATCAGCTACACGCCTCGCAACGTTCTGAAGCGTGTCGTCGACCTCTATCGTCAGAAGGGCTGGAAGCCGGTCGTCGCGCCGGAAATCGAGTTCTACCTCGTCGCGCAGAACGACGACCCGGACTATCCGTTGCGCCCGCCGAAGGGGCGTTCCGGCCGCTCGATCGTCGGAGGCCAGGGCTATTCGATCGCCGGTATCAACGAGTTCGACGAGCTCATCGACGACATCTACCATTTTTCGGAAAAACAAGGGCTGGAGATCGACACGCTTATTCACGAGGAGGGACCGGCACAGCTCGAGATCAACCTCAGGCATGGCGATCCGATCGAGCTTGCCGACCAGGTCTTCCTGTTCAAGCGCACGATTCGCGAAGCGGCGCTGAAGCACGGCATCTATGCCACCTTCATGGCGAAGCCGATGCAGGGCCAACCGGGTTCGGCGATGCATATTCACCAGTCGGTCATCGAGATAGCCTCGGGCCGCAACATCTTTTCCAATCCGGACGGCTCGCCGTCCAAGGAGTTCTTCTCCTTCATCGGCGGCATGCAGCATTACGTACCTAAGACATTGGCAATGATGGCGCCCTATGTGAATTCCTACCGGCGTTTGACGCCCGATATGTCGGCGCCGGTCAATACAGCCTGGGGCTACGACAACCGGACGACGGCCTTCCGAATCCCCGTCTCGGACCCGGTCGCGCGGCGGATCGAAAACCGGCTGCCGAGTTCCGATGCGAACCCGTATCTGGCGCTCGCCGCCTCTCTCGGCTGCGGCTATCTCGGCATCGTCGAGGACCTGCAGCCGACGCCCCCTTCCGAAGACACGGCGAATGAAGGCGAGATCGATCTGCCGCGCGGTCTCCTCGAGGCGGTGTCGCTCCTCGAATCGGCGACGTCGCTCGCCGACGTCTTCACTGCCGAATTCATCGACATCTACGCCGGCGTGAAGCGCGGCGAGTTCGAGACCTTCATGCAGGTGATCAGCCCCTGGGAGCGCGAATTCCTACTGCTGAACGTCTGACCGGAAGTTCTCCTCATGACCTGGCAAAGCCCGATATCGCCCGGAATCTCCTGGTATGAGGCAACCGTGCCCGAGCGGCCGGCCTATCCGGCGATGCCGGGCTCGCGCAAGGCCGACGTCGCCATCATCGGCGGCGGCTATACGGGGCTGCAAGCTGCATACACGCTTTCGAAAAGCGGCGCCGACGTGACGCTGATCGACGCCTGCCGCTTCGGCGACGGCGCGTCCGGCCGCAATGGCGGGCAGCTTGGCACGGGCCAGCGCGCCTGGGCGGAAGATCTCGAAGATCTGCTCGGCCACGAACGGGCGCAAGCCATGTTCGACATGGCGGAGAACGCCAAACGCTACTTGCTCGAGTTTGCGCATGAGCACGAGATCGATATCGAGTTCATGCCTGGCCAGCTCTCGGTCGGCCACAAGGCCAGCTTCGAACGGCATTACCGCCGCCATGTCGAGGCGATGGCCGAGCGCTTCGGTTACCCCCATCTTTCCTTCATGAACCGAGAGGAAACCGCAAGCCGGCTTGGATCGAGCCACTATCGCTTTGGCATCCGCGACACCGGGACCGGCCACATCCACCCGATGAAACTGCTGGTCGGTCTGGCGAAAGCGGCTGCCATGGCCGGCGCCAATCTCCACGAGCGAACGAAGGCGCTGAAAATCGAGAAACGGAACGGGGCGGTCATCGTCGAGACTGATCGCGGGGAAATCGCAGCGGACCGGGCGCTGATCGCCTGCAATGCCTATATCGGCAACCTTGAGCCGGTAACGGCCAGCCACGTCATGCCGATCCGTTCCTTCATCGGCGCTACCGCTGTTTTGACCGAACATCCCGAGGTTCTTCCTGGTGGCGAATCGGTCGACGATTCGCGCTTTGTCGTGCGCTATTTCCGCAGGTCGAGGGATGGCAGGCTGCTCTTCGGCGGCCGCGAGGCCTATACGGCCGACAATCCACGCGACATTTCCAGCCACATTCGCCGCCAGATCCGCGAAATCTACCCGGCACTTGCCGATGTCGAAATAATCCATGCCTGGGGCGGGGCGGTCGGCATCACCATGCCGCGCCAGCCCTTCTGCCGAGAGGTCATGCCGGGCGTCATCACCATCGGGGGTTATTCGGGCCACGGGGTCATGCTCTCCAACTATTGCGGCAAGCTCTATGGCGATCTCGCGCTTGGCAAGCAGACCGAGCTCGACCTACTCAAGGACCTGAAAATACCGGCGTTTCCGGGAGGAGCACGCTTCCGCTCAGCCCTCCTCTACCTTGCGCTGAGCTGGTACGCCCTTCGCGACCGACTTTAAAATTGCCATGGAAGAAGTGTGATACTCTTCGGACCGTGCATCCTGCTTGCGGCGGGAAAGTGCGGTGCGGCAATTTTGTTGCGGGGCACCCTAGCGCTTTTAAATCGATTAGATTATACCTGCCCTGACCTCAACGAGATCGAGACATCCCATGAGCAGCCAGATCATTCCCGTCGAACCGTTTGATTACGTCGTGTTCGGGGGCACCGGCGATCTTGCCGAGCGCAAGCTGCTGCCGGCGCTCTACCATCGGCAGATGGAGGGCCAGTTCACGGAGCCGACCCGCATAATCGGCGCTTCTCGCGCGGCATTGACCCATGACGACTACCGAAATTTCGCAACCCAAGCACTCAAGGAACATCTGAAGCCCGGCGAGTTCAACGAAGAGGAGGTGGCCAAATTCACCGCCCGGCTCTTCTACGTCTCGATCGACGCCAAGTCGGAGCAGGGCTGGGACGATCTCAAGAAGATTCTGGAAGAAGGCAAGGACCGCATCCGCGCCTTTTATCTCGCCGTCGGCCCGGCCATCTTCGGCGACATTTCGGAAAGGATCCGCGATCACAAGTTGATCACCAAGAACACCCGCATCGTCGTCGAAAAGCCGATCGGCCGTGATCTCGCCTCGGCCAACGAACTCAACGACACGATCGGCAAGGTGTTTCGGGAAGAGCAGATCTTCCGCATCGACCACTATCTCGGCAAGGAGACGGTGCAGAACCTGATGGCACTGCGCTTCGCCAATGCGCTCTACGAACCCTTGTGGAACTCGGCCCACATAGACCACGTGCAGATCACCGTTTCGGAATCGGTCGGCCTCGAGAACCGCGCAGGATACTATGACAAGGCGGGCGCATTGCGCGACATGGTTCAGAACCACATTCTCCAGCTCGTCTGTTTCGTCGCCATGGAAGCGCCTACTTCGATGGACGCGGAAGCGGTGCGCGACGAAAAACTCAAAGTCCTGCGTGCCCTGAAGCCGATTACTGCCGCCAATGCCGAGCAGGTGACGGTCCGCGGCCAGTACCGTGCGGGCGCATCGGCCGGCGGTCCGGTCAAAGGCTATCTCGAGGAGCTCGATGGTGGCACCTCAAACACGGAAACCTTCGTAGCGATCAAGGCCGAGATCAGTAACTGGCGCTGGGCCGGCGTGCCCTTCTACATCCGCACCGGCAAGCGCATGGCGGGCCGCATGTCGGAGATCGTCATCACCTTCAAGCAGATCCCGCACTCGATCTTCGACCAGAGCGCCGGCCGCATCTCCGCCAACCAACTGATGATCCGCCTGCAGCCGAACGAAGGCGTCAAACAGTCGCTAATGATCAAGGATCCCGGCCCCGGCGGCATGCGGCTCAGGAACGTACCGCTCGACATGAGCTTCGCCGAGGCTTTCGACGTGCGCAATGCCGACGCCTATGAGCGGCTGCTGCTCGACGTCATCCGCAACAATCAGACGCTGTTCGTGCGCCGTGACGAAGTGGAAGCCGCTTGGCGTTGGATCGATCCGATCCTGAAGGCCTGGGAGACGACGGGACAACAGGTACAGGGCTACACCGCCGGCACCTGGGGACCAAGCCAGGCAATTGCGCTGATCGAGCGCGATGGCCGCACCTGGAACGATACGATCTAAGGCCCGGTCGATGAGCGCAACTCAGCACATATTCGACGACGGTAACGCCCTTGCAGAAGGGCTCGCGGATGCGGTCAGCAGCAGACTTGCCGCAGCCATCGAAACACACGGCGCCGCGAGCATTGCGGTATCGGGCGGCTCGACACCCAAGGTCTTCTTCCGGGCGCTCTCGCAGCGCGAACTCGACTGGGCGAAGGTGACGGTCACGCTCGTTGACGAGCGCTTTGTGCCGCCGGAAAGCGACCGCTCCAATCACGCCCTCGTCGCCGCCAACCTCCTCACGAACAGGGCGACGGCAGCGAACTTCGTACCGCTCTACCATGAGGCGGCAACGGCAGACGATGCGTCGGCACTGGCGAGCGCAGCAACGACAGGGCTCGCCCCCTTCGATGTGGTGGTGCTCGGCATGGGAACGGACGGTCACACGGCCTCGTTCTTCCCAGGCGGCACGCGGCTCAAGGAAGCACTCGATCCCGCGACGCCGCGCGGCGTGATCACCATGGAGGCCGACGGCGCCGGCGAAACCCGCCTCACTTTCACCTTCTCAAGCCTCCACGACGCGGGATTTCTGGTCCTGCATATCGAAGGCAACGGCAAGAAGGAGGTGCTTGCGCAGGCGGAATTGCCAGGCGACGAGGCGGAGATGCCGATCCGTGCGATACTCCGACGCGCGGCCTCGCCGCTGCAGGTCTACTGGGCGCCGTGAGCAACAATACCGGGCGTCGGCCTCGAGCCTCCGCTCGGTTCGGTTCGGCATAGGCGATTCATTCGATGTCGAATCGAGGTAAATTGCGTGTTAATTCAAAGTGGTACAGCGGCACCTACCCGGTAGGGTCGTCGCCGTTGTGACGCCAGAGGAAGAAGAGGAGTCCGAGGACTCCGGAACAGGATGTGCCATGTCCGCCGATTCCCGCATTTCCGCCATTACCGCCCGTATTGTCGAGCGTTCGAAGCCCTGCCGTGAACCCTATCTCGAGCGCATCCGCAGCGCAGCCACGAGTGGACCCCACCGCACGGTGCTCGGCTGCGGCAACCTGGCACATGGATTTGCCGCCTGTTCCCCCGGCGAGAAGGTGGCACTCGCCGGCGACCGAGTCCCCAATCTCGGGATCATCACCTCCTATAACGACATGCTTTCGGCGCATCAGCCGTTCGAGACCTATCCGGCGCTGATCCGCGAAGCGGCGCGAGAGGCTGGAGGCGTGGCACAGGTCGCCGGAGGCGTTCCGGCGATGTGCGATGGCGTGACTCAGGGCCAGCCTGGCATGGAGCTGTCGCTCTTCTCACGTGACATTATCGCGATGGCGGCGGGCGTCGGCCTGTCGCACAACATGTTCGATGCCGCCGTCTATCTCGGCGTCTGCGATAAGATCGTGCCTGGCCTGGCAATTGCGGCGCTTACCTTTGGCCATCTGCCGGCGGTCTTCATCCCGGCCGGGCCGATGACGACGGGCCTGCCGAACGACGAGAAGGCGCGCATCCGGCAGCTTTTCGCCGAGGGCAAGGTCGGCCGCGACGAATTGCTTGAAGCCGAGTCCAAATCCTATCATGGACCTGGCACCTGCACCTTCTACGGCACCGCCAATTCCAATCAGATGTTGATGGAAATCATGGGCTTCCATCTGCCCGGCGCCTCCTTCATCAATCCCGGTACGCCACTGCGCGACGCGCTGACCAGGGAAGCGGCGAAGCGGGCGCTGGCGATCACCGCTCTCGGCAATGAATTTACGCCTGCCGGCGAGATGATCGACGAGCGCTCGATCGTCAACGGCGTCGTAGGCCTGCACGCGACCGGCGGCTCGACCAACCATACGCTGCATCTCGTCGCCATGGCGCGGGCCGCCGGCATCATGCTGACCTGGCAGGACATCTCCGAGCTCTCCGACGTCGTGCCGCTGCTTGCCCGCGTCTATCCGAACGGACTGGCGGATGTGAACCACTTCCATGCCGCCGGCGGAATGGGCTTCCTGATCGCTCAGCTCCTGAAGCACGGATTGCTGCACGACGATGTGAAGACCGTCTATGGTCATGGACTCGATGCCTATGCGATCGACGTGAAGCTTGGCGAAAACGGTACGGTCAAGCGCGAGCCGGCGCCTGATGAAAGCGCCGACCCCAAGGTGCTCACGACCATCGACCGGCCGTTCCAGCACACCGGCGGGCTCAAGATGCTGACGGGCAATCTTGGCAAGGCGGTCATCAAGACCTCGGCGGTCAAGCCGGAGCGCCACATCATCGAGGCGCCGGCCAAGATCTTCAACGACCAGGCGGAGCTCAACGCCGCCTTCAAGGCGGGCAAGCTTGAGGGTGATTTCGTGGCCGTCGTGCGCTTCCAGGGCCCGAAGGCCAACGGCATGCCGGAACTGCACAAGCTCACCACCGTGCTCGGCATCCTACAGGACCGCGGCCAGAAGGTGGCGATCGTTACCGATGGCCGCATGTCCGGCGCCTCGGGAAAGGTTCCGGCGGCGATCCACGTCACCCCGGAAGCCAAGGACGGCGGACCCATCGCCCGTATTCAGGAAGGCGACATCATCCGTATCGACGCGGTCAAAGGAACCATCGAAGTGCTGATCGAAGACATCGCGCTGAAAACGCGCGTACCGGCGCATGCCGATCTTTCAGACAATGAGTACGGCATGGGCCGTGAACTCTTCGCACCCTTCCGTCGGATCGCCGGAACAGCCGACCACGGCGCAAGTGTGCTCTTTCACTGAGCCGGGCACCTCGCGCAATCGGATCTGAAAGCAAGGCGCCGGCTTCAGTCGAGAGAGGATCCCGCGCAACCTGCTCCCGCTAACACCTTTTGACGTCAGGTGGAATCACTTGAGGTCGCACCAATGCGGCAACAACCGACGGGGCGGCGCATTTGAGTGCCCCCTAGCTATAGATGTCGAGTGTGCGATTGCGGTGGTTCGGATGGGTGCTGTAGACGAAGATCCGGTTGAGGTCGCGGTCGCTCAAAAGCCGCAGGAAGCGCGCCTCGATGAGGTTGTTGGCGTGAACGCGCTTCAACAAGCAGCCGATCAGCGGGATGCGGGCGCTCGGAACGTCGAGATAGAAGTTCTGCGGCAGTTGAAATTGCGTCAGAATGCCGATGACCGCGCTGCTCTTCGACAGCTTAATGATCTCGCAACGCCTCGACGAGAGATGCTGCATCCCCTTCTCGGTATATTCGATCCGCGCCTCGTTGCGCGTATCTTCCATCGGGAAATTCGTTTCCCGATCATACATGAAGGATTCTTCCTTATTTAGAAAGTGCCGGTGCATCATAGGGGCACTGCCGCTCATCGAAACTACCTTTCGTGTTTCATTTCGGCTCAGGCTAACCCATGAAAATTTAACGGAGGGTTTGGCTTAGCGGCGGGCCTGTGGAAAAGCAGGCCAAACATCCATCTGAAAATCACCATCACATGCCTGCCCACACCGTCTCCCCGCGGGGAGACGGAACAAGCTACGCTCCCAAGTCCCTCGGGCCAAGCTGGCTGGTCCGGGAGCGAACCTGCGGCGCTGCCGTGCGCAATCTAAGGCCTATAGCTGTGTCCCTTGGCGTCGAAAAGATGCAGCTTGGCCTTGTCGGCGGTGAAGCGCACCTTGTCGCCGCGGCCGACTTTGAGGATGCCCGGCAGCTTGGCGATGATCGGTTCGTTTTCGACGAGCCCTTCGATGTAGAGCAGCGTCACTTCACCGAGCGCCTCGACGATCGCGATCGTACCCTCGAACAGGAAGTCCTCGCCCTCGGTCACTTGGAGATCTTCCGGACGCACGCCAAAGCTCGCCGTCTTGCCGTTTTCGGATGCGCCTGTCGCAATATCGAGAGAAACTGACTTGCCGCCTGTGAGCGTCACCGCCGTCCGGGAGCCGGTCGCCGTGATCGTCGCGGGGATGACGTTCATAGCCGGCGAACCGATGAACCGGGCGACGAAAAGGTTGGCGGGCCGCTCGTATAGTTCGAGCGGAGCGCCCACCTGCTCGATATGGCCGAGAGACAGGACGACGATGCGGTCCGCGAGCGTCATCGCCTCCACCTGGTCGTGGGTGACGTAGATCATCGTCGTGTCCGCCATGCGCTCGTGGAGCTTGGCGATCTCGATGCGAGTGGCGACACGCAGTGCTGCGTCGAGGTTGGACAGCGGCTCGTCGAACAGGAAGACCTTCGGGTTGCGGCAGATCGCCCGGCCGATCGCCACGCGCTGGCGCTGTCCGCCGGAGAGCGCCTTCGGCAGACGATCGAGATACTTGGTGAGCTGGAGAATTTCCGCGGCTGCGCGGACGCGACGGTCGATCTCCTCCTTCGATTCCTTCGCGATCCGCATGCCGAAAGCCATATTATCGTAGACCGTCATGTGCGGGTAGAGCGCGTAGGACTGGAACACCATGGCGATGCCTCGCTTCGACGGCGGCACATCGTTGACCCGCTCGCCGTCGATGTACATGTCACCGCCGGTAATCTCCTCCAGGCCGGCGATCATTCTGAGCAGCGTCGACTTTCCGCAGCCGGACGGGCCGACGAAAACGACGAACTCGCCCTCTTTGATGTCGAGATTGATGCCGTGAATGACATCGACCGCCCCGTAGGACTTGCGGATATCTTTTAGCAGCAGGCCCGTCATGGCATCCTCCCCCCGTTTTCCTAAGCCAGACGCGCGAAGAACGCGCCCCATGCCGGTAGATTGATCTCATTGTCGTTTATATCAGAAACGAATCCGTGGCCTTCGAGCGGCTCCAGTGTCCCGTCCGGCATGGACCCGGTCGCGGTCTCCCCGCTCATGTTGAACAGGCAGAACAGCGTCTCATTGCCGTGGGTCCTGAGGAAGCCGAGCAGCGGCTCTCGCGTCTCGATGAATTCTATGTCGCCCTTGGCGAAAGCCGGATAGGCCTTCCTGAAATTCAAGAATCGGCGGTAATGCTCGAGCACGGACGCCGGTTCGCCTTCCTGCATGGCAACCGCATGCGACAGGTGGTTTGCCGGAATGGGCAGCCAGGGTCTCCCGTCGCTGAAGCCGCCGTCGATGCGGCTCTCCCACACCATCGGCGTGCGGCAACCATCGCGGCCCTTGTAGTCAGGCCAGAACTGAATGCCATAGGGGTCCTGCAGATCCTCATAGGCGAGTTCCGCCTCCGCCAGCGCCAGTTCCTCTCCCTGATAGATGCAGACGGTGCCGCGCAGCGACATGAGCAGGCTCGAAAGCAGCTTGGCATGGGCGACATGATCGCTGACGCTGCTGCCCCAACGGCTGACATGGCGCACGACGTCATGGTTGGAGAAGGCCCAGCAGGCCCAACCCTCAGGCGCCACCCGCTGAAACTCGCCGAGCACTTCGGCGATCCGCTCCGGCGTCAAGGGATCCGGCGCCAGGAACTCGAAGGCGTAGCACATGTGCACCTTGTCGCCGCCGGACGTGTATTCTCCGGCAATCTCGAGCCCGCGCTGGCTGTCGCCGACCTCGCCGACGGCGGCGATCGCTGGAAACTCGTCCATCACCGCACGGAAGCGCTTCAAGAACTCCAGGTTCTCCGGCCGGTTCTTGTCGTAGATATGCTCCTGATAGTTGTACGGGTTGACCGCCGGTGCGGTCGAGGCATTGCGCCGCTCCGGCGCCAACGCGGGATTGTCACGCAACTCCAGATCGTGGAAATAGAAGTTGATGGTATCAAGGCGGAAACCGTCGACGCCGCGCTCCAGCCAGAAGCGTTCGACCGCAAGTAGCGCCTCCTGGACTTCGGGATTGTGCAGGTTGAGGTCCGGCTGCGAGGACAGGAAGTTGTGCAGATAATATTGCTGCCGGGTCGGATCCCAGGCCCAGGCGGAGCCGCCGAAGATCGACAGCCAGTTGCTTGGCGGCGTGCCGTCCGGCTTGGAATCTGCCCAGACATACCAGTCCGCCTTGGCATTGCTGCGGCTCGAGCGGCTCTCCATGAACCACGGGTGCACGTCGGAAGTGTGCGACAGCACGAGGTCGATCATCACGCGGATGCCGAGGCGGTGCGCTTCGGCGATTAACGCATCGAAGTCCTCGAGTGTGCCGAAGATCGGATCGACATTCGTGTAGTTTGAGACGTCGTAACCGAAGTCCCGCATCGGCGAGGTGAAGAAAGGCGAGATCCAGATGGCATCGGCACCGAGTGCCGCCACATGCGCGAGGCGGTCGGTGATGCCGTTGAGGTCGCCGATACCGTCCCCGTTCGTGTCCTGGAAGGAGCGCGGATAGATCTGGTAGATCACCGCGCCACGCCACCAGTCCTTGTCAGGCTGCAGAATGGAATTGGTCGTTCCGGTCAGGTGCATGCGTCTCTGGGTCCTTGTCTTGTTTGAATCAGCCGCCCTTGACGGAGCCTGCCAGCAGCCCGCGAACGAGGTAGCGCTGAAGGGCAAAGAACACGATCAACGGCACGACGATGGTGATGAAGGCGGATGCGGTGAGAATTTCCCAATTGCCGCCACGCGACCCCAGAAGGTTGACGAGACGCCCCGTCAGGACGAGCTGGTCATTACCGGTGCCTAGGAAGACGATGGCGACGAGAAGATCGTTCCAGGTCCAGAGGAACTGGAAAATGGCAAAGGAGGCGAGCGCCGGGAACGACAGCGGCAGGATGATCTTGACGAAGATGTCGAAATCGCTGGCGCCATCGACCCGCGCCGATTCCATGATCTCGCGCGGCAGGCCGGCCATATAGTTGCGCAGGAGATAAATCGCGAGCGGCAGGCCGAAACCGGTATGGGCGAGCCAGATGCCCATATAGGTCTTGGCCGAGACCCCGAGGAAGGCGCCGACGTCGTTATAAAGCCTGAGGAGCGGAATGAGCGACATCTGCAGCGGCACGACCAGTAGGCCGACGACGACGGCGATGAGGATCGCGCGCCCCGGAAAACGCATCCAGGCGAGCGCATAGGCCGCGAAGGCCGCGATCAGGATTGGAATGACGGTGGAGGGAACGGCAACGGTCAGCGAATTGATGAAGGATCTGCCGATGCCTGCGGCGCTCAGCACTTCGCCGTAGTTTTCGAGCGTGAAACGTGGCGGCGTCGCAGCGGTAAAGAAGATCCGCTGGCCTCGCGAACCCTCCATGCGGGTGTCGGAGACGATCTCGTAACTGCCGTCGGCCTGGACCGTGAGGCTTTCTCCATCGTTGAGTTCCGCCGTCTCTCCCGCTTGGAACTTGGCGGGTTCGCGGCTGGAAAAGCCGAAGGCGGAGATCTCGCCGCCCTGGCCCTGCAGCAGATTGCCGGCAATGACGAATTTGCCGTCCCGTTCGACCTGGCTCTCAGGCGACGGTGCGCGCGCGACATCATTGCGCGACGATGTGGCGAGAGCCGTCCACCAGCCGGATACGGCGAGCTGGTCCTTGTCGCGCAGCGACGAGATCAGGAGGCCTGCGGTCGGCATGGTCCAGAGGAGCACCAGGAACAGGACCGAGAGATGGACCACCCAGGTGAGCGGAGAACGCTTCGACGAGGTCATGTCAGTGTCCTCCCGTTTCCTTGGCCGCGTTGCGGATGTTCCAGATCATGATCGGGATGACGAGAACCATGATGATGACGGCGATCGAGGCGCCGCGGCCGAAATCGCCACCGCCACGGAACATCCAGTCGAACATCAAATTGGCGAGCACCTGGCTCTGCCATTGGCCGTTCGTCATCGCCAGCACGATATCGAAAACCTTGAGGACGAGGATGGTGATGGTGGTCCAGACGACGGCGATGGTGCCCCAGATCTGCGGCACCATGATCTTGAAAAAGATCTGCCAGCCATTGGCGCCGTCGATCACCGCCGCCTCGAGCGTCTCCTCGGGAATGCCGCGCAGCGCCGCGGACAGGATGACCATGGCAAAACCGGTCTGGATCCAGATAAGGATTACCATCAGGAAGAAATTGTTCCAGAAGGGAAGCGTGATCCAGGCCTGCGGTTCACCGCCGAAGGCAACGACGAGCGCGTTGAGCAGACCGATCTGCTCGGAACCCGCAGCCCGATAATCATAGATGAACTTCCAGATGACGGCTGCGCCGACGAAAGAGATCGCCATCGGCATGAAGATCAGCGTCTTGGCGATGTTGCCCCACCAGATGCGGTCCGTCAGCGCTGCGATGATGAGGCCGAAGAAGGTCGAGAGAGCTGGAACGACGAGCAGCCAGAGGAAATTGTTGAAGATCGACTGGCGAAACTCGCCGTCATTGACCATCCAGACGTAGTTGCGAAGACCTACGAAATTCTGCCCTGCCCGGTCGTGCAAACTCAACCACACCGACTGGATGACCGGATAAATCAGGTAGATCGTAAGGGCGAAGAGGGCCGGCGCCAGAAACAGCCAAGGGCGTATGGTGTTGGTGATGCGAAGGTTTCGCGACGCCGCGGGGCCCGACAGCCCCTTGGAGGGGAAGATCAAATCAAGAATGAAATTGGTGGCCCAGAAATAGGCTGCGCAGGCAAGGACACCCGCGATCATCGTGGCAATGGCAGCGATCAGCTGCATGACACATCCCTCCCCTCGAACGCTCCGGCACAGAACCCTCGGCGCATGACCCTTATTTTCGACGATACCCGCAATTCACCGGACACTTCCAGATCGCGGCGATTCTAGGCCAAATCGGTCCAGAATCATAAAACGCCATCGATGAAAGCCCGCGCGGGATGCGGTGGGAAAGCGGCGCGCACTTCTCCTCATCCCGCGCCAGGAACGGGCGGGCGACCCTGCCGGCCGCCCTCCAGATCCTTACTTGATTGCGTCCCAAGCCTTCTGCACATCGGCCGCAACGTCGGCCGCGGACTTGCCCCCGACGAAGTCGACCATGCCGGTCCAGAAGGCGCCGGCGCCGATCTTTCCTGGCATCAGGTCGGAACCGTCGAAGCGGAATGTCGTGGCGCTGAGCAGGATTTCGCCCTGCTTCTTCAGCGGCGGGTTGCCATAGACGTCGACATTGACGCTCTTGTAGGGCGTGAGGAAGCTGGTCTGCGCCATCCAGACCTCATGGGCGATCGGTGTCTTGAGGAACTCGATAAAGGCGCGCGCCGCCGGCGTGTCCCGCGTGATCATCGCAAGCGTGCCGGCACCGAGAACGGGATTGCCAAGCTCCTTCTTGCTCTCATAGGGCGGCATGTAGAAGAAGTCCGCATCCTCGCCAACGACCGTGCCTTCCGGGAAGAAGGACGGGATGAAGGAGGCCTGGTGATGCAGGTAGCACTTCGGCGGCGAAGCGAAGAGACCCTTCGGGCTGTCGCGGAAATCGGTGGACGCGACGGCCGCGGCACCGCCGTCGACAAACTGATCGTTGCGAGCGAACCAGCCGAACTCCTCGAGCGCGCCGACCACGGCCTGATCCGTGAAGGGAATCTCGTTGGTGACCCACTTGTCATAGACCTCCGGCGGTTGCGTCCGCAGCATCAGGTCCTCAACCCAGTCGGTTGCCGGCCAGCCGGTCGCCCCGCCCGAGCCTAGCCCGATGCACCAAGGCTTCTCGCCGTCGGCCGCGATCTTCTCCGTCAGCGCCTTCAGCTCTTCCATGGTCTTCGGCACTTCGTAGCCGGCATCCTCGAAGTTCTCCGGCACATACCAGACGAGGGACTTGACGTCGATTTTATAGGGGAAGCCGTAAAGCGCCGGCGTGCCATCCTTGCCGTTATAGGTAGCAAGATCGACCCAGGACTGGCCGGCCGAATAATTGTCGAGCAGCCATTGTTTCGTTTCGTCGCCGAGCGGCGTCAGATGGCCCTTGGAGGCGAGGTCGGCAATCAGGCCCGGCTGCGGAAGGATCGCCACGTCTGGCGGGCTACCGGCTTGCGTGTCGATGACGATCTGCTGTTCGTAGTTTTCCGAGGAGGAATATTTGACCTCAACGCCGGTCGCTTCGCTGAAATAGGCATAGACGCTCTTGAACAGGACCTCGTCCTCGCCGCGCCAGGGGCCGAAGATCGTGAGCGTCTGGCCCTTCAGGTCATGCCCCTTCTTGAACTCCTCGAAGCTCGCCCAGTTGAATTTTGAATCCTCACCCGGCTGGAACTTGAGGTCTTGAGCACTGGCCGCTCCCGCGAGCATAGCGAGCGCCGCAACGCCCATCAGCAATGATCTCTTCACGTTCGAGTCCTCCCCAAAATAAAGCCCGGGCGTCGCGCCGGGCGGGTCGTCAAGGCGCAAATTCAAAGCGCTTTGAGTTCGCTAACACTCCATTGCCGCCGTCGAAGAGTCAAGAGCTTTCCGCCACAGAGCAAAGATCTAGCGAATTTTTGCCATGCGTGATGATTTTTGCGTCGCAAAACAAGGATTTCCGCTTTGTCGGACCTCACCTGAATGGTACAGATCGGAGGGAGGCGCCGCGTAAAATGACACGAATGAAACAGATATCCAAAGCGCTTTGGGAGGTTTCCTGACCATGGCGGTCAATCTCAAGCAGTTGGCGGAGCTTCTCGGCCTGTCGCAAACGACGGTCAGCCGCGCTCTCAACGGCTATCCGGAAGTGAACGCCCACACGCGGCGGCGGGTGCTCGAAGCGGTGCGTGCTACGGGCTATCGACCGAACCGTGCCGCCCAGCGGCTTGCGACTGGGAAGGCTCGCTCGATCGGTCTCGTCATGCCGATTGCATCCGGCATCGATTCCGACATCCATTTCGGCGAATTTCTAGCGGGCCTTGCCGAGGAGGCAGTAAAGCACGACTTCCATTTCGTCATCAATCCGAGTGCGCCCGACGACGAGGAGGCGACCTTTCGGCGACTTGCTGCGAGTGGCAATGTCGATGCGGTGTTCCTCGCCTATATGCGCGCCAACGACCCGCGCATTTCGATTCTGAAATCACTCTCCATTCCCTTCGTCGTGCACGGCCGGTCCATCGGAGGACCGCGCGACTATCCGTTCGTCGACATCGACAATACCCGTGCCTTCTACGACGCGACGAAGCTCCTGCTGCAGCTCGGCCATCAACGGATCGCGCTCATCAACGGGCCGGACTATCTCGCCTTTTCCATCCGTCGCAGAAAGGGTCTCATGCGAGCGCTCGACGAATGGGGCCTTCGCCTGGACGACTCGCTCGTCCAGTACTCGGAGATGACGGACGAACATGGCTACAGGAGCATGCAGCGCTTCTTGCAGCAGCCGGACGCTCCGACGGCCGTCCTCTGCTCCAGTACAGTATTGGCGCTCGGCGCGGTGCGCGCCATCAACCAGGCCGGCCTGGTCATCGGCCGCGACATCTCCCTAATCGCCCATGACGACGTTCTGCCGATGCTTAAACCCGAGAATTTCAGCGTGCCGCTGACGACAACGCGCTCGTCTCTCAGAGCCGCCGGGGCCCGCATCGCGGCACGGCTGATCGGTGGCATTCTCGAACAGGGCGACTACCCGGAGCAGGAGCTCTGGCCGGCCGAACTGATCGTGCGCGCGTCCACCGGAGCGACTCCCGGACGCTAGATCACGAGATTTCGCTGAACCGGGACGGCGATACCTCGCCGATCAGAACTTAGGCGGCTGGCGGCCGGCCTTGCGGTGCGCGGCGATGATGGTGTTGGCCATGAGCATGGCGATCGTCATCGGCCCGACGCCGCCCGGCACCGGAGTGATGACGCCTGCGACCTCGGCGCATTCCTTGAAGGCCGCGTCGCCGACGAGTTTCGTCTTGCCCTCGCCGCGTTCTGGCGCCGGCACGCGGTTGATGCCGACATCGATGAGCGTTGCCCCGGGCTTCACCCAGTCCGCCTTGACCATTTCCGCCCGGCCGACGGCCGCCACCAGAATATCGGCATTGCGGCAGACGGCCGGCAGATCCCTGGTACGCGAGTGGGCAGTCGTGACAGTGGCATTCGCCGCGAGGAGAAGAGCCGACATCGGCTTGCCGAAGAGGTTGGAGCGGCCGATGACGACCGCGTTCAGGCCGGAGAGATCATCGCCGTGAATGTGGCGCACGAACACCATCGCGCCGGCCGGCGTACAGGAGACGAGCCCGCCTTCGAGATCGCCGGTCGCGACCTTGCCGGCATTGACGACGTGCAAACCGTCGACGTCCTTCTCCGGCAGGATCGACTGGATGATCGGCTCCGACATGAGGTGCTTCGGCAGCGGCAATTGCACGAGAATACCGTGGATGGAGGGATCCGCATTGAGCCTACCGACCAGAGCCGCGAGTTCCTCCTGCGTCGTCTCCTCCGGCAGCGTATGCTGGACCGAGAGAAAGCCGCATTCCTTGGCCATCTTGCTCTTCGCCGACACATAGGCGTGGCTTGCCGGATCGTCTCCGACGATCACAACCGCGAGTCCCGCGCGCACGCCCGCATCGGACTCCAAGCTCCTGGTGGCGGATTTCACAGATTCGATGACCGAAGCGGCGACGGCCTTACCATCAATCACAGTCGTCACGGCGTATCTCCCGGTTTGTTCCTCACATTCGGGCGCACTCTAGCCGGCGCGCCCTCAAGCGATTGCCTCAATGCGCCCTATGCTGTTCCAAACGCATAATTGCAAGAGCTTAAAGGGGGCCTGAATTGGCCTGCGGCCGGCGATCGCCGCATTTCGTTGCATCAATGAGAGACTGCAGCAATGACATCGCAATTCTTGAGAGTCTCCAGGCCCCAATGCCCAGCCGTCGATCACGACTTCAGGGAACGACATGGAATTTTCCCTTCGGATTCAGCATCCATTCAGGAACATTTTCCCTATTATCAGCCTAGGTCCTGAACCTACAGCGCCGCGCGTCTTACCAGACGCGCAAAGGTCGCTGTAGCACCTTGAATCGCTGCATATCTTTCGCCGTTAATCGAGGTCGATTTAAGGGCAAATGCAGTGGATCTGAGCGGATTTGTCGATGTCGCCGAGCGGTCAGGATATTTCCATCCATTTCCAAACCGAGCTGGAGAATAGAGCGGATATAGACCTCGTTGTCGTTGTTCCGACGTTCCGCCGCGCGGAGCATCTCGTCAAGACGCTGAAGACCATCGTCTCGCAACGGCCCGACCTTCCTTACGCGACGCTCGTCGTCGAAAACGACGCGGAGGGTCTCGCGGGTGCGGAGGCCGCAAAGAACTTCTTTCTCCAGCACCCGTCGAATGCGGCCGTTATCATCGCTCACCGCCCCGGACACAGCCATGCCTGCAACAGCGGCTGGGCGACGGCCCTCGACCTCTTTCCTAACCTGCGCGCCCTGGCCGGCATCTATGATGATGAAGTCGCCGCTCCCGAATGGCTCGATTGCCTTATTGCGGTCCAGGAAACCCACGGAGCGGACATAGTCGGCGGTCCGCAACTGCCTGTCTTCGAGGGCTCGGCTGGGCAAAGATGGAAACATCATCCGATCTTCTCGCCACGTTACGACGAAACCGGGCCGGTGCCTCGGCTTCTACTCCGCCGGCAACGTACTTCTGACGCGGCCAGTACTTGATTCCATGGCCCGTCCCTATCTGGACCCCGCTCTCAACCTCGTCGGAGTCGGCGACGCGGATTTCTTCAATCGGTGCAAGGCCAAGGGATTCTCATTTGCGTGGGCGGCAGAGGCCTGGGTCGCGGAAGCAGTTCCTCCGTATCACACGACTGCGTCATGGATACGGGCGCGCAGTCGCGAACGGGGCGCGATCTCGGCCCTCCTGGAGCACCAGCGTGATGCGTCCCCTGCAGGTCGGCTGAAGACACTCGGCCGGTCCACCGCCATGCTTGCCGCATCGCTGCCATGGGGCATCAAGCTTTGGGTGCAGACCGGCCTTGCCGCTGCGGCACTCTATCATTTTCACGTGGCGAGCGGCCGCCTCATGGGCGAGTTCGGCCTTGCGGGCGAACGGAAGCACGAGCCCGAATAGAGAACGGCAGCATGCTGCCGTTACCTTCATAGTGCTTTCCGGGGCCGGTGCGCTAGTGCGCGCTGACGGCGCCCTCAGGAAGCTTGTCGGAGGCGACTTCACCGTTCCTGTCGACGATTGGCGCCGGTTTCTCATAGCGCGCGGCCTGACCGTTGGCCGCACGCGCGACTTCCTCCTTGTTCAGATATTCGAGCTGCTCGACGAGCACCTCGGTGATCACTTCCCCGCCCAGTTTCCCGTTGAGCCCGTCTTTCACCGCAAGCTTGAAGTCCGCCAGGGCGAACGATCCGGTATCGGCGACATCGATGAACTTCGAGCCGACGAGCATGTCATAGAGCTCACTGGTCACGAGTTGGCGAAGTGGCGCGTGGAGCTTCGCAATCCCTTCCCTCTTTGCCGAGAAGGAGAGTTTCGCAAGGAAGTACCCCTGGACGGCGCCGTCCTCGATCACCGGAATGGTGATGATTTCTCCCGGGACATATTCCTCCGACGCACGGCGCTCGGCCTCAGCGTCCGAGATGGCGGGTGCCGACGCATATTGCATCGAAAAATAGACCGACCCGAGCGTGACGGCGCAGACCCAGACCCCGGTGAGAAGGAGCTTGAGCATTAGAAGTCGCTGTAGCGGAATTGCGCTTCGGTGTAGATGCCGTCCGCATCGGCATCCTGCACGGCTGTCTTCAGGAGCTCGACGACGGAGCGGACGGCCTCAAGATGAGCCTCGACCTTCTGGGCGTTGAGCGCAAGTTTCTTTCGCAAATGACGCGCCTGCGAGGTGAAGGCCGGCGAGATTTCGCCAGGAGCGGCATCGCGATGCAGCATCGTCAACTCATATAGGCAGCGGCTCTTGTGCGCATTTGACGTCTTCATGTCGAAATCGGGGTCGACGCCGATGCGGCTGTTCTCGTTGTCGATGATCATTTCCAGGCGGCCGAGGACATTTTGTATGCGCAGGTCATTGGTTGCCACAGCTTCCATAAATCAGCTCCAAGTGAATATCAGCGGGTCGAGGGCGGAAACGCCGGCCGCCGCTCAAGCTTTGTCTTTGTCTTGGTCTTCAGTCGTCAGAAAGGCGGAGAGCGCTTTGCGCTCGTATTCCTGAACCATACCGGAGGCGAGGTTCCGGCTGTCGCCGTCGAGCTTTGCGTTGACGCGGGCGGTCGGGTCGTCGCCGACCAGACTTTCAGCAATTCCGATGCCGCCGCCCTTGGCGATAACGTCGCCGATCTGCTCCGCCATCATGCTCTTCCAGATCTCGCCGGAGGTGCCCTTTCCGAAGACATTTTCACTGTCGTTCGGCAGCATGGATTTCACGAAGTTCTGCAACACCATCGCCTCGAACTTGCGATAGGTTTCAGGAATCTTCTTCTGTTCGACGCGGTTCGTGACATCGGCGAGGCCGCTCGACCCTTCCGAAGAATTCAAGACCGAAACGACGGCAGCAAAGCCATTGCCGTTTTCCGCAAGGCTGGTCGCCTGGAACGCGGCGCGATTGGCTTTAAGCCGCGCCTGTGCCTCCTGAACTTCCGCCGGATCGGCCGCGCGCACGACGTCCATCACCAGATCGCTGGGCGGGGAAATAGCCATTGTCAGATCCTCTCGAAGACGACTGCCGATCGGCAGCCGATCCGCGTTGCGAACAGGCGGTCCACCCTCAGAGGGCCGTCCGATAACGCACTATCGCCGCTCAACCTTACCGGAAGCTGGTGCGTGACCCGCGACGTACTGGTCGATCAGGTCGAGGATTTGGGCGTCTGCCGCCTCGCGCTCCTCCATCAGGCGCGCATCCATCATGCTCTCCTCGAGCCGGTCGCCCTTGGCGCGCTCCTTCGCGATGCGGGCCTCGTGCACCTCCTGGATGCCGAGCAGCATCTGGTCCTTCTGTACGAGCCGCCCGAGTTGGGAGCCGTAATAACCCGAGAACATGCGGTGCAGCGGATGAGCCGAACCCATCGCATCGACAACCGAAGTGATCGTCTCGGAAAGTAGGCCGCGCTGGCTGGCGATCTCCGCGAGCTCACTCTCGGCGATCCGTTCGAGATGCCTTTGAACGGCGACGAGGCGTTTCAGTTTCTCCGATCGCGTCTTCATTCTCTCAACCGCCCCGCATCACGGTCACGAAGCCGCCAGCAAACAGGTGCAGCATTGCGGCGATGCCGAGGTACAGCAGGAACAGGCCGCCCATGATCAGATAGGGCTGGGAAATGAAATAGATCGGGATCTGCGGCGCCAGCTTGTTCACCATGCCAATGGCGACGTTGAAAAGAAGGCCGTAGATCACGAAAGGGCTCGCAAGGCGCAGCATGATCATGAAGGTCTGCTCAAGCGAATTGGCTAGCGTGATCAGCATGCCCTGGGGGTCAAAACCGGCTCCGATCGGCATCACCCGATACGACTGTGCAATCGCCTCGAAGATGACGTGGTGGAAATCCAGCATGAAGAGAAGCATGACGCCAGTGAAGCTGATCAGGCTGGTCAACTGGCTTTCGGCCGTGTCTTCCAGTACGTCGCTGGACGGCGGCGGGTTGAAGCCGATCAGCATGGACAGGGCCGTCCCGGCAAACTGCAGACCGAGAACATAGTATCGCGCGACGAGCCCCATCACCGCGCCTACGACGGTTTCGGTCGCGACGAGATAGATATAGGTGTGCCCCCTACCCGCGACCTGCGGATGGATGTCCGTCCACATGAGCGGCAGAATGGCCATCGAGAGCGCGACGGCGATGAACAGCCTGACCTGCAGCGGCACGCGAGCGGTCGAAAATCCCGGCATTACCATGACGCAGCCGCCGATCCGGCAGAATGCTGCGAACAGCGCCAGCACCGTGCCTTCCGGGTCGCTTATCATGAAATCGAGCCGATGATCTTGATCTCAAGGCCCTTGGCAAGCTCGACATGGGAGAGGACCGGCAGCGTGGCGAAGAGTCGTTCGATGATCATGCGGACATAAGAACGAGATTCGGGCGAACTTACCAGCACGAAAGGCATGCCGCGATCGAGATGTTCACGGATTACCTTTGTCGCCTGCTCACTGAATTCCTCGAGCTGACGCGGATCAATATCGAACTCGACGATTTCGCCCTTGGCGTCGCGCTTCAACGCCTGATGGAAGACCATGTCCCATCTGTTGCCAAGGCGCAGAACACGCAGAACGCCGTTGTCGGCAAGATCGCCGCAGAGCTGCTGAGACATGCGCACGCGCACATGCTCAACGATCTGCTCGGTCTTGCGGACATGTGGCGCCAGCTCGGCCACGGCTTCGAGGATCAGATGCAGGTTGCGGATCGATACGCGCTCGGCCAAAAGCAACTTCAACACCGCCTGCAGGCCGGAATAGGACATGTGCGACGTGCAGATCTCGTCGGCGAGCTTGCGATATTCCGGATCGAGCCGCTCGATCAGCACCTTGACGTCCTTGTAGGACAGGAGCTGCGGCAAATTGTTGCGGATCACTTCGCTCAAATGCGTCAGCACGACGGAAACGTTGTCGATCGGATGGAAGCCTTCGCGCTTGAGGTCCTCTGTGAACGTCTCGAGAATCGAAAGCGCGGGCATGCCGAAGGCGGGCTCGCGCAGTTCGTCGCCGGGAATGCTCGGCCGGCGGCCGCCACCCGTGACGACCAGGACTTCGCCGACCCGCACCGTGTTGGAAGCAACAGTCGTTCCATGGATGCGAACCTGGTAGGCCTTGTCCGGGATCGAGATGTCGTCCGAGACCTTGATCTCCGGCACGACCAGTCCGTACTGAAGGGCGAACTTGCGGCGCATCTTGCCGACCCGGAATGCCAGTTCCTGGTGCGCCCCGAGCAGTCTGGTCGAGACCTGCTTGCCGAGCAGGAGTTCGATTTCCGCCGTCTTCAGGACCGATTTGACCGAGTCCTTGTCGCTCTCCTTGTTCTGCTGGGCCGTCGCCTCTTCCCGGGCGCGCTTCTCCGCATTGAGAGCCTCGATCTGCCTGGGGATGAACCAACTTAAAAATGCCATGCCGCCGCCAAGCGCGGCAAAAGGCAGGAACGGGAGGCCCGGCATCACCGATAGCAGAATAATCAGCCCGGATGCTACCATCAGTGCCCGGGGGTAGCCACTGAGCTGGCCGACGACGGCCTGGTCCGTCGAGCCGGCGGTGCCGCCGCGGGAAACGAGCAGGCCGGCAGCCAGCGACACGATCAGCGCCGGAATCTGCGAGACGAGACCGTCGCCGACGGAAAGCTTGACGAAAACGTCGGCGGCCTGACCGATCGGCATGTCATGCCGGAGATAGCCGATGATGATGCCGCCAAAGATATTGATCGCCGTAATGATCAGGCCGGCGATCGCATCGCCGCGCACAAATTTCGAGGCACCGTCCATCGCGCCGTAGAAGGAACTTTCCTCTTCCAGTTCGCGACGGCGCCGCTGTGCCTCCTTCTCGTCGATAAGTCCGGCCGACAGATCCGCATCGATCGACATCTGCTTGCCGGGAATGGCGTCGAGAGTGAAGCGCGCGCCCACTTCCGCGATACGCGTCGCGCCCTTGGTGATGACGATGAAGTTAACGGTGATGAGGATCAGGAAGACGATCAGCCCGATGACGAAGTCGCCGGACATGACGAGGCTTGCGAAACCGGAGATGACGCCGCCGGCAGCACCATGACCCTCGTGCCCGTGGGAAAGAATGACCCGCGTCGTCGCGATATTGAGCGACAGGCGCGTCATCGTCGAAATCAGAAGGATGGTCGGAAACGACGAGAATTCGAGCGGCCGCTGGATCCAGAGCGCCACCATCAGGATCAGCACCGAGAAGGCGATCGAAAAGGCGAGCCCCAGATCGATCAGGAACGCCGGTATGGGCAGGAAGAGGATCGAGAGGATCGTGACGATCCCGAGCGCAAAGCCAATGTCCCGGCTCTTGGGCGCGAGTTTCGGGATGGTCAGTGTCGCCGGTTGTGCCATGTCTTTTCCGTCTCTTCATGAGAGGCGGGCAGCGATCACGCAAGCTGCCCGAACGTTGACGGATAGACCTAAAGAGCCAAGCTTGCGCGAAGGTGGCTTCCAGCGGCGCACGTCTTACACAGAGGTCGCTTTAGAGCTTGGTTTCAGGAGACTTGCAGAAGAAGCAGCGACTTCAGAATCCGGACTGGATCCGGGAAAAGATGATGTCTGTGAAAATGGAAATCTGCCCACCGATGAAAGGCGCTGAAATCGCGGCGGTAACCATCACCGCCAGGATTTTCGGGACAAAGGTCAACGTCATTTCCTGCACCTGCGTCAATGCCTGGAAGAAGGCAATGACGACGCCGACCACCATTGCGGCAAGGACGGCAGGCCCCGCCGCCACGATCACGGTCCAGATCGCAGCCTGCACGATGTCAAGGGCGTCTGCTTCGTTCATTCCGCGGGGGTCCTTTCTGCCGCGTGCGTCGCCCGGCACATCGGGGCGCTTCGATCTTCGCGATGATTCGCTAAGAATCGCCGCTGCCACCCGCCGCCGTCAAGCGCCGTGCGGGCCTACGGTCGCCGCCTGAGCCACGCCTTCCGCGTGGTGCGTCCTTCGGGACGCATCACGGAGGCCCCAAATCTTTGTAACCAGGTGCCGTGCTAGGTCGAGGAGGTCATCGAAACCGTGATGCCGGGCTCGATCGCGATCTCCTTGCCACTTGTGGTGATCGCCGTCACTCCCTCCGACGTGACTTCGACTTCGGCGACGACGCCGCTCGTCTGACCGTCGCTGCTGGTGATCGTCTTGCCGATATAGGTCGACGCCTGCGTCAAGGATTCGCTTACCAGCAAGGTCTCGAGATTGCTGTTAATCTTGATCGACTGCTCGACCTGCGAAAATGTTGCTAGCTGAGCGATCTGCTCGCTCGCATCCATGGGTTCGGTCGGGTCCTGATTCTTCATCTGCGCGATCAGCAGCTTCAGGAAGCTTTGGTAGTTCAGGGTTGCGTCGGCAGCATCCGTACCGCTCGTCGAGCCCGGGCTCGCGGTGCTCGTTGGCGAGGTGCTGGAATTGACGCCGCTTACCGCCATGGTGCAATCTCCTTGCGGATCTGGTCGATCATTGCCGGCGCAATTTCCTGATTGTTAAGGATGCGTTCTTCAACGGGATAGAGGCCGCGGATCGCCTTCAGCGCTTCGAAAGCGCGACCCTGCGTCACCAAGCCGTCGATGCGCTTCAGTTCAGCCAGCACTTCCTCGTTCTTGAAGCAGGTCAGAAGCATCACGATCGACTTGCGGAACATGGCGGTCGATTGCTCGGCACCTTCCGGATTGATCAGAATCATCTGCGCGATGAAGTAGAGCTGGCGAAGCGGCGTCGTTGCATCTTCGGGCTGCAGGACGTGGTTTTCCAAAAGGAAAGTTACATCGTTCAGGAATTCGACGGCCACCTTGCGGTCGACGCGAAGCACCGCGCCGTTTACGAAAATTCTTTCACCCGATTTCAACGAAATACGCAGTGTGCTTTTCATTTCAGTCCATCCCTGATGATGGTGGTGATGTCAATTATGCCTTGGAAGTTGGAAGACTCGCGTCTGCGGATCTTCTCTATCTCGTTCAGAATCCAGATCCCGATCGAAATCAGATTGGCGCGCAATTCGGCGTCCAGCTGGTTATCCGGTGTGCGCAAGTCCTCGATGAAGCGTATCCAGAGGCGGCGCGTGAAATAGATCGCCTCGATTGCCTCCCTCGAATACCCCTTCTGCTGCTTTGCCGCCTCGAGTAGAGCGATCGAGCGGTTCAGGACTTGCCGCTCTCGATCCTTGGAGACGGCGACGCCTTCCTCCATGATCTCGGCGTATGCAAACTGATACATTCAGACATCCTTCATGATTGCCCTTATCCTCTTGTCATCAGAGGAAATTTATCAAATTCAACTGCTGGATTCGCGAGGTCAGCGTGTAGGATGTCTCCATCTGCGTTAGCAAAGTGTTCATCCGGACTCCGGCCGCGTAGGTGTCGACGCCCTCGAGATCGGTGATGTGCGTGTTGATGAGTTTGATCTGAACCTCGAGCGAGGTGTTGGCCTTTTCCACGCGCGCTTCAGAGATACCGAGCGTGCTGCGCTCGGCGGTGATGCCGGTGATCGCCTGCTCGACATAGCCGATCGCTGCTTCACCAATATAGGTGCGCACGTCGGAGCTGATGTTGGCGTCCATGAGCTCCGAGGAGATCACGGCGGCAAGAGCGAACCTCCGGAAGCCATCTGTCGTCGCATTGGTCGAGCTTTGGATCACCTCTCCCGCACTGATGCGGCTGGTCATGTTCTGGCTCGAGGCTTGGGACCAGTCGACCGTCCATTGCGCGCCGGTATAGAGCGGGGCCAGCGTATTGGTGATGAAGTCTTCCATCTGCGCCCGGGTAAAGTCGCTCATGGAAGCGATGCCGTTCGCCGTCATGTAGGTCGCGAGTTCCGTGTCGAAGGTCGTCTCTGCGGCCGAACCGGTTGCGTAATAGTCTTCGAGAGGCTTCACGTCGGTATTGATGCCGGCGAAGAGGAACTCGCCATTGAAGGACGTATTGGCGGCCGCCGTGAACATCGACATGGCGCTCTTGATCTCAGTCTCCTGAACGGACAGCTGATCGACCGAGTCGTTGCCCTTGAAGGTGACGAGCGTATTGCGCACCTGCTCGGCCGCTTTGGCCATCAACGAGAGCGACTCCTGCGAAGCCGCAAGTCTCTGGGTGACAATCGCGTTCGTGTCCTTCAGCGTCTCCAGCCGAGTCAGTTCCCGCTGCAGGCTGACGGAGCGTTCGGTGGAGGAGCCGAGCGCGACGCCCACATCCGCAAGCCGGCCCGTAGAAACTTCCGTCTCGAGCTTCAGGAGTTCCGCCTGACCCTGCTGAATGGTCAGGCGCATGGCATTCTGCACTGCCAGGTTAGAAACGAAGGATGTCTTCATGATTACCTCACGGCTTCCAGAAGGGCCGCCATCATGGCGTCCACGGTACTGATCAACTTGGCAGATGCCTTGTAGGATTGTTCAAGATCGAGCAGCAGCGAGAGTTCCTCGTCGATGCTGACCCCGGTCACCTTGCCGAAGGCCTCTTCCGTACGAGCCAGCAGCGCCGCCTTGTTCTCGTCGGCGGTGGAGGCGGCGCTGCGGATCTGCTCGAACCAGCCGATCGATGCGGCGGCGAATTCCATGATCGAGCTCGTGCCGTCGAGCTCCGTTGCAGCATCGAACGCCATGTCCGTGTCCATGGCTGCGATGTAGCCGTCGAGCAGATCGGTGTAGCCTGAGGCACCGGTCGTATTGGAGACGACGGCGTTGAAGCCGCCGTCGCGCAGCAGGAACGGATTTGCTTTCGCAAGCGGATTGACGGTCAGAGATGCCGCGATTCCCGGCTCGATCGTGCCGGCCACGGGAACCGTTCCGCCGGTCCAGGTGAACAGGCCGGGCTGACCGCCTTCCTGGAACAGCTCCACGAGTCCGCGAGCCATCTCGTCGAGCTGCGACTGGAAGGTCGGCGCAATGTCGTCCCGCAATTGCACCAGGCTGGCAAGCTTGCCCTGCGCTGTTGTGTCGGCGCCCGAGCCGGCGGCGAGCGGCACGCCGTCGACGAAGATCGCGTTGCCAGTGACCGTCGCGTCAAATGCTGTCGTCGGGGTGAAGGTGACCTGCCGCGCCAGGGTCTCGAACAGGACAGTGCCGCCCGACGTGTAGATCACGGTATCGTTGTTCGCCCGCGTCACAGTCGAGATGCCGACCAGTTCCGATATCTGCTTCAGGAGCTTGTCGCGCTCGTCGAGCACGGCCGTCGTATCCGCGCCGGCTGCCGTCGCCGACTTTACCGCATTGTTCGCCGTCTCGAACTGCGCGAGGAGAGCGTTGAGATTGGCGACCTCCTCGGCGATCTGCTTGTCGGTATCGAGGCGCAGGTCCTGCACCGCCGCCGCCGTATTGCTGATCGAATTGGCAAGATCGGTTGCGTCTGCCACCACGGTTGCGGCAAGCGTCGAGTTTCCCGGCGTCGAAGCGAAGGTCTGAAGACTGTTGCGGAAAGCCGAAAGGTAGGTCGACGGCGCCGCCTCGTAATCGTTACCGCCGAGCGCTGATTTCAGGATTTCCAGTCCGGAAAGGAGGCTGCTCTGTGCGGAGGATTGCGAGATGCTGGCGAGGTTCTGCTTGAAGAGAGCCTCGTTCTGCGCACGGTAGATCGAGACGATCTGAGCGCCGTTCGGGGTAGTTCCCAGCATGGCCATACGGCGCGAGTAATCCGCATTGCTCGCATTGGCGACGTTCTTCGACACCGTGGCCGTCTGTTGCGCCGTGGTGCTGAATGCTGATTGCGCAATAGCGATTGCGGAGGACAACGACATGCTGGGACCGTCTTCCTGGAATTACCGCTTCAGATTAACGAGGACGTCCAGGAGCTCCGAACCGGTCTGAAAGACCTTGGAGTTGGCCGTGTAGTTGCGCTGCGACTCGATCATCGAGGTCAGCTCGTCGGCGATGTCGACGTTCGAGCTCTCGAGTGCGCCGGAAAGAATGGTGCCGAAGCTGCCGGAGCCCGCAAACCCGGTGATGATGACGCCCGAATCCACACCCTGCGAGTAGACGTTGCCGGATTCTGGGATGAGCTTGTCGGGGCTCTGGACGTCCGCAAGAGCGATGCGGTAGCGCGGCTCGAGCTCGCCATTGGCATATTTGATGTAGACGATGCCGTCCGTGTCGATCTGATAGCCGGAAATCTTGCTCGGCGCATTGCCGTCGATCTTACCGCCGTCCGGCGTGAAAGCGGTTCCGAGCTGGGTGGTTTTCGTGAAGTCGACGACGATATCGTTGAGGACGGCGCCGGTGCCGGCAATTGGACTGATTGCTCCACCGTTCAGGGTCAGGCTCGCCGGCGATGTGGTGAGCACGCCATTTGCGTCGAAGTCCAGTGTCGCGGTGCCGAGAGAAGTGCTCGATGTGCGATCGATGATCTCGAGCTCCCACTGGTTGTCGGCAAGCTTCTCGTAATTGAAATCGAGGATGCGGGTGTTGCCTTGGCTGTCGTACACGATGAGCGAGGTCGTGAATACATCGCCATTTGCAGCGCCCGAGGGCAGGTTCGCGCCCATCGAGCCCGCGGTCGAACCGGTCGCCGTCAGGCCTTCCGAGGCAAGATTGACCTTGGTGAGGCCGTCGAAGCCGTTGACGACGACGGTCGGATCGACGCCGGCCTCGTATTCATAGCCCATCAGCGTGAAGCCGGCGGAGTTGACGAGATTGCCTTGGTCGTCCTGGACGAATGCCCCGGCCCGCGTCAGATACTCCTGGCCGTTTGCACCTTCGACAATGAAAAAACCGCCGCCGCTGATCGCAAGGTCGCTTGCCGAGGTCGTGAAGGTCGTCGCCCCCTGATCCGAGATGCTGTAGCGGACCTGTGTCTGGACGCCGCCGGAATTATAGGAGCCATTGCTCGACGGCAGGATCATCGAGGAAAATTCGGTCGACGCACGCTTGTACCCAACCGTGCTGGAATTTGCGATGTTTTCAGCCACCGTGCTGAGGCGGTTCGCCTGGGCGTTCATGCCTGAAACGCCCGTTCTCATGCTACCGAAAAGACTCATGTCGATCCTCGTTTCCTGCTTTGATCGCAGACTAGAAGCCCGGCCTTGCGTGAACCTGTCTTTGTCCGGCTTGTGGCATCTCTTCTCAGTTCCAGTCGATGCAGTAGCCGAGGAAGCGCTTGGAATCGATCGGGTCGAATCCGAGCTTCTTGCGCAGTTTCTTGCGCAGCTTGCTGATGTGGCTTTCAACGACGTTCTCTTCGACGTCCTCGTCGAAGATGCCGTAGATTGCGTTGAAGATCTGCGACTTGGAAACGCGGCGACCGCGGTTTGCGACCAGATATTCGAGGATGCGCCGCTCGCGCCGCGGCAGGGCGAAGACCTCGCCATTGATCTCCGGATCGCGGCCGTCGGCGAAGACGCGGATCGGCCCAATATCCGTATGATTGGCAATCGCCTTCAGGCGCCGGCGGATCGCCGCCACACGCGCGAGGATTTCCCGCGGATGAACCGGCTTGCGCACGACGTCGTCGACGCCGCAGTCGAACAGCGCCAGCGTCGTCTCCAGCGACGGCGTATCGCTCACGGCGATGACGGGAGCCTCAGACCGATCGCGGATCGCCCTCGGGAGGCTCAGGGCGCTCTCGCCCTGGCCTATCAGGAACGCCTCAACCGCATCGATGTCGGAATCGGCCGCCGTATGCACCCATTCCCCGAATTCCTTCGGGTCGAATCCGGTCGAGGGAATTCCCTCGCGTCCGAACAGGGACGTGTAGCCGTCCTTCACAAGCTCTCTTTCGTCAACCACCACGATCATTCGTCCGCCTCCGAATCAGTATGGGTGTCCTACTGATTGAGAGGTACGAATCATGGGATTCACGAACAACTAGATAAAATTAATGGGGGATTTTAATAGTTGATTAAGGAATGCGTGCCGATTTGATCTATATCTAGTGGGTGCTCGTTAATCATGACACTAACACAGTGTGGAAAAGTTAACGCCATGCGATGAAAGGCCTTGCAGTCACAATCTCTCCGCATTGTCGCCACAATAAGGCAAGGCCGTCAGATATGCAACTTTTGGTAGCTACCGGCAGAACTGCGTGGCGTTCGGCGTCCACTTGCCGTAGCCCGTCGCGACGAGATTGGCGATGACCCGGCAGACATATTTCTTCTGCGCGGGATCGTTATTGGGACCGGCGTGATAACGTGCGACGGCCATCGTCCAGCTCTCGTGCCGCGCACGCAGGTCGGACAGGAAGCGCGCGGCATATTCGACGTTCCGGTGCGGATCAAGCATCTCCCCCGGGGAACCGAAATGTTCGCCATGGAAGTGATGATTGATCTGCATGCAACCGAGATCGATGAGCTTGGCGCCCCGCGCACGCGCCTCGTCGAACCGCGCCAGAACATCCTCGATGCCGGTCCCGAAATAGGCCTTGCCCTCGATGTTCATCGCATAGGGCTGAAGGGAACCCTTGCGACCCGTCTCGGTCAAGCCGACCGAGTAGAGGATACCGGTCGGTATGCCGTACTTGGCCGCCGCGGAAACGATCTCGCGTTCGCAGACGCCCGCACTCGCAAAGGCACTACATGTAGACGCCGCCAGTGCGAGCGCGCTCAGCACCAATCGACGCCTCATCCGTTCCGTCATTCCCCGTCCATCCCTCTGCCATCTCGACGCGGCCGCCGTCCTGCCGCTGATGTCCCTGGCTGCCACCGTCGCCGGCACGCTCCCGGCCCGGTTGTCCAGGCTGTGACTGCGCCTGGGAACCGCCGCCGCTCGACGCATCGCTGCCGCCGTTGAACGTGACGTTCACCTGGTCCACGGCAAAGCCTTGGGCGCGCAGAGCCTTTACCATTTCGCTCTGGTCGTCCCGCAGCTGACGGAAAGCCTCGCCGGTTTCCACCTTCAGCTCGACGTGAAGCTCTTCATCCTTCAGGCGCAGCGTTGCCGTCACCGTGCCTAGCTCAATCGGGTGCATCTGAATCTTGAGCGTGTTCAGCACCTTGCCGGCTTGATTCCACGTCTCCGGCTGCGTCAGCGAACTGGACTGGAGGGCAAGCGCCCATTCGCCATCACCGGCGATCGCGCCCGCAACCGAAGCCGAATTCGCGTTCATCGCCACGCCGAGATAGCGGCGCGCTTCCAGAACCGTTACAGTTTCGGCCCGCGCTGCCGCCGACGACACGCCACTCTCGACGACGCGCTCGCCATCCCTGGAGATGCTCATCGACACGGCCTGTCCCGTGCCGTCGGCGCGAGCGAAGCGGAAAAGCCGCTCCGAGGCCGCCTCGTCTGGCTGCTTCCCGGACTGCACCTCATCGCTGGTCGCGAGCTCGGCCGATGTGCTGCCGGCGACCGTCGCGGACTGTTGAGTGGCCACGCCATCGCTCGAGGCACGCACAGCCTTGCCCTCCGCCGGCATGCGCCCCGGCGCCGGACCGGCGAGCAAGGTCAAAAGATCACTGACGGCTTCCTTTGTGGGCCCGGCGGGGTCGGGGGGAGCGTAGGTTCCATCATTGCCGTGCGCTCCTCCGGTCGCTTCCGCGGAGCCGCGCGAACCGGCGCCCCAAGTCTCCTCGCCCACGGCTTCGCCCGCTGCCGTGGCATGCTCCAACATCTGCCCGTTTCGATCGTCCTTTGCCTTGGCGCCTGGCGCATGTGCCCGATGCTCGGCGGCTTCCCTGCCCGATGGCTTCGCCTTTCCAGCCATTTGCGGCAGTCGCGTTACATTCTGACGGTCGTCGACCGCCAGCGATGAATGCTCCTGCGCGGACGGCGCTTGCTGGAACGCAGCCGAGAAGCGGGAACTTGCTTCAAGCTCATCGCTCGCGATCACGAGGCCGGCCCCGCGACTGCCGACATCCGCTTGCCCGATTCCGGCCAGCTCGCCGGCTTTGCCTGCCGTTGCGCCTTGTCCCTGCGTCTTCTGGCGGCCGGCATCGGCAACCGCGCTCTCGAAGGCTCCGGGCTCGCCTGCGGGTTGGTCCTTTGCGCCTTGCCGGGCGTCGGACTTACCCGGGCTCGCAGGCGCACGCAAAGTCTGTTCAAGAGGGTTCATCGTACCTCCTCCTCCAGGAGCGCATCGATCTCCTTGAGCTTGGATAGGCCGCCCGCCAGGAAATCATCAAAAGCCGGGTCGGTCGACGCGGCGATCTCGGCGCCGCCTGGCGCCTCGCGCGTGGCGGCCTCGGCTGGCGGTGCAAAGGGGCTCATGCCGCTTCCCGTTTCCTCCGGCCCTGGCTCGCTTTCGGTCCCAAGGTCTTTCGTCAGTGTAGCCAGGGACGCTTGCGCGGGACTTACATCCTGAGGTGGTCGAACGACCGCATCGGCAATCGCTTTGGCCGCCTGCCGTAAGGCACGGTCGCGCTGGGACAGCTTTTCTTCCGGGATGGCCGTGATCGTCTGCGCTGCAGCGAAAACATCGTCCGACGGAACGGAAGCGAGCCCCTGATAGAAGCTCGCGAGCATCTGCGATTGCGAACCGCTGGCCCCCGCCAGTTCTTCGGCGCGTCTGGACGCGAGCAGCGCCAGCGGCTGATGGCCGGCGATTGCCGCCCGCCGCGCGATGCGCAGATAGACCTCGCGCTGGCGCGGCGGATCCATAAATCCAAGAACCTCTGCGACCCTCTGCTCGGCCGTCTCGCCGAGATGGACGACCGCGAGTTCGACGAACACGTCGGCAAACTGGCTAGCATAGGGCGACGTCATATAGCGCCGCGCGTAATTCAGCGCGTAACGGAAGCCTCTCTCGGGTTCATCGGCCTCTGCCGCGAGCGCCACGGAGCGCCGAAGCGCCGCTTCCTCGATGATGGATCCCGGTGCCGTCAGGCGCGCCCAGTCGTAATATTTCATCGCGGCGACCGGATCCTGCTGCGCCGTGGCGTTGCCGAGAACCAGGAAGACGTAGGGAGCAATGAAGGAGTTTTTATATTCGGGAGCAGCCTTGGAGAGTGTCTCGACGATCAGCGGTCCCTTGCCGCGCAGATATTGCCGCAGCGAGTCGGTGACGCGCGAGTCGAAATTGCCCTCGACATCCCGGTCCGTCAGAAGGTCGAGCGTCTCCGGATTGCCGCCGCTCATGACATAGACGAGCGCGGCATCGACATTGCGGGGATCCCGGAAGAGGGATGGATCGGCCGTCCGCAGGCGCTTGTCGATCTCGCCCAGTATGAAACGCTGCATCTCGATCGCTGAGTGATCGCCGAGCACGACCGAATCCTGGATGTATTGCAGCGACCGGATCAACTTGAAGGGCGCGAGTTCTTCCATCTCGCTGGCCCGTGCGGACCCGATCGCTAGCGGGACCGTCAGAACCGATGTCACCAGAATGCTGCGCAACCGCTTCAACATTTCAATTCAACCCTGCCCCGCCTGCAACAGGATCTCGATCCGCCGGTTGGCGGGCGCATAGGGATCGTCGGGAACCTGCAGGCGGCGGTCGGCGAAGCCGCTGATCTGGCTGACGCGCTCTTCCTTGAGGCCGCCGCGAACCAGCATGTAATAAGCGCTCTGGGCACGCGCCGCCGACAGGCGCCAGTTGTCATAGGTCCCGTCCTTGAACGGCCGCCCGTCCGTGTGCCCTCTGATGGCGACGGCACCCTGACGCCCGGCGAGCAGCGTGCCGATCTTCTCCATGGCGAGCACGAGCTCCTTTTGCGGCACGGCGGAGCCAACGGCGAACATCGGTGCGTCCGACTGTTCGCTGATCGTGACCAGCAGCCCGCCCTCCGTCGGGGTCACCGCGAGCCCCTCGAGCAGCCGTCCGGCCTCGCCGGCCACCGCCCTGCGGATTTCCGCCTTAAGCGCGTCGGCCTGCCTCTGTTTTTCCTGCTCCTGGTCCTGCGCTTGTACTTCGTCGCCGGGCGCGTGGCCGTCCTTTGGGTCCTGGTGTTCGCCCTCGGCCGCAAGTTCGACGGGCTTCTCGCCATCGGCAGGCCGTTGCTCTACCTGCTTGCCGGGTTCGGTATTCCGCCCCGCCGTCAGCGCGCCGCCATCTTGCGCGTTGCCGGCGTCCTTGACCTCGACCTGCTTCGTCCAGAAGTCCGGGTCGAAAGGATCGCGAAAGGCCTCGCCGCCATCGGCGCCGCTCGCGGGACCGGACTGTGCTGCCCCGCCGTCACCCTTGGAGCTGATATTGGCTTGCTGGCCGACCTCCTGGGCGATCTCGGAAAGAACCGAATAGGGATTTTCAAAGAAATCGGCATCGGAATATTGGGTTTCTTCCCCCGAAGTCGCGGTCAACTGATCGCCGGTCCTGGCGGTGCCGCCGGATTTCGCCTGCTCGCCTTCAGCCTTCGAGCGCTGCTGCGTCTCCTCGCCTTGCGCATCCTTTGCGGGATCCTTCAAACCCTTCTCGGACGGCTTCTCCTGGGTGAGCTGCACGGGATTGAAATAGGCGGCGATTGCCGCCTTGGTCTCCTCGTTCGCAGCATTGATCAGCCACATTACGAGGAAGAAGGCCATCATCGCGGTCATGAAGTCGGCATAGGCGATCTTCCACGCTCCGCCGTGGTGATCGCCATGGCCGCCGCCGTTGCGCTTGACGACGATGATTTCGTTCTTGCCGTTGTGATGGCTCTCGTTACTCATGCCAAAACCTTCCGAACGGTGTCGGACCATGCCGCCATCCTTGTGACCAGGATCGCGTCACCGAATTCAACTGCGAGATCGACGTCGGCGGTCTCGACATGGCGGAACACCATCGTGTCGTCGGGGAGATGCCGCTTCAGCGCCTCGAAAAGGGCGGCCGGCCCCCTTACGGTAATTGCAAGGCCTTCGCCCGCTGCCATGCCCTGTAGGACCATGCTCGCGAGGTTCTCGATGGCGCGCGCGCGCAGCGCTTCCTCCATGACCGGCGCCAGCACGCGCGCCGTCTGGTCCCCGAGCGCCATCCCCAGCCTCTCCGTCATCTCGGCGAACTGGGCGGCAAGCTTGTGCGCCACCTCCTCCTCGAGGCGCCGCGACAAGCTCTCGATTTCCCTCGCGTGACGGGTCTTCAGTTCGGCAATCTCACGCTGGTGCTCGGCCACGAGTTCGCCGGTCGCCTCGGCGCGGCCCGCTTCGAAAGCGGCGCGGCGCTCGGCATCGACGTCGATCTCGGGCATCATGGGTCTCTCGCCGGATCCGCTGGCGCAAACGCCTCCGTCCATATCCGGAAAATACTTCGGCGGCATGCGCGTGAGCTCGATCTTCGGCGCGCTGAAATCCTTGAGATAGCGGGAGAGCGACGCACTCATGGGCGCCTCCGCCCCGCGAATGCCGGCGCGCTCCGCCTTGCCGGCAGAGACAGCCCCTTGCACCGGATATCGAAAGAGCCTGACACGTCTTAAATGTCTCCCTCGGTCCCGGCAGTCACCAGAGCGACGGGACCCCACATCTTCGATAGCACCGGTTCGCATTAGGCGACCCACTCGAAGGACCGGTGCAGCGGCGGCGCAATCCATCTTGGCCGGCAATCATACGACTGCGAGGAAAGGCTATCGGGTCAAACTTGTGCGAAAATGAAGGTGTTGGACCGCGCCAGGGCAATAGCGCGGTCCAACCGGCTTCCGACACGCCGATGACCGGCGGCGCGGCGGAAGGAAGGGGTTGAAATCAGGTTGCGGCTTCTCGGGCACATGCATGAACCCCTCCCCACAAGTGGGAGGGGCAAGAGTGTGCCGCACCGCCTCCGGTACATTCACCCTCTCTCCCAGCAGCCACGCCGAGAGGAGCGGAGCGGGGAGCGGCAGTCTAAGCCCCTCCCCTTGTAGGGAGGGGTTGGGGAGGGATTTGTTCTCTCCCACTCCTCACCCGCCGGAACCTGCCCTTACTGCTGGAACAGGCGCAGGATGTTCTCGGAGTTGGTGTTCGCGATCGAGAGCGACTGGATGCCGAGCTGCTGCTGCGTCTGCAGCGCCTTGAGCCGCGTCGATTCCTCGTTCATGTCCGCGTCGACCAGGCGGCCGACTCCCTTGTCGATCACATCCATGAGGTTCGCCACGAAACTCTCCTGCATTTCGATGCGGCTACTGACAGCACCGAGAGTCGAGGCGGAGTCGGTCAACTGCTGGATGAGGTTATCAACGACGCGGATCATGTCGGTCAGCTCGGCATCCGTCGTGGCGTCGTCGAGCTCGATCTCGGTCGCGCCCGCGGGAGCGGTGCCGACCGCAAGCAGGTAATATTCCCGCGGCGTACCCGTCGTATTCGGGTCAAGGGCGTCCGCGTCCACCGCCTTGGTAAGCATGCCGCGGCTTGCATCCTGCACATCCACCAGCACGGATGTGGACGTATCGTAATCGAGCTTCGAGACCGTGACGCTGCCGTCGGCGCTTCGATTGAAGGAGGCGACGACGGACTTCGTGCCGATCGCCGCCGCCGCCTCGTTATAGAGCCAGTTCTCACCTGAGAAGGACGCCGACTGCGCGGCCGAGACCAGCTGGCTTTTCAGCTGGGCCATTTCCGAGTTGATCTTGTCCTTGTCGACGCCAGGCTCCGCCGCAGCCACGAGCTTGGATTTGATCTCGCTCATGACCTCTACGACGGTATCCAGTCCGGCATAGAAGGTGTCTACCTTCGCGGCCCCCAGGCCGAGCGCATCGTGAACGGTGTCGAGGGCCGAATTGTCGGAGCGCATCGTGGTCGCGATCGACCAGTAGGCGGCGTTATCGGCCGCGGTCTCAACGCGATAGCCGGAGGAGATTCGGCTCTGGGTGATTTCGAGGTTTCGATTGATCGCGCGCAGGGTCTGCAATGCAGCCATGGCGGCTGGATTGGTCAAAATGCTGGTCATTGATGTTTGCCCTGTTGGGAAAGGAGCATCCGGGTGAGAGCCCGGCGCGACAGTGCGGCGTCATGCGCGCTGGCGCCTCCTTTGCCCTGGGCGGCCAGACCGTCGTCCTTAACAAAGCGTTAACGTGAAATGGTTAACAATGCGTTAACGCGGTTAAGGGATGATTAGGATAATGAAGAAAGAGTTGAGTGGCGAAGTGGAACGGACCGACCAAGTGCTGGATTGTGGCGCTCCCGTTGGGGTGACGCAAAAAACCGCGCCTCTTGCGAAGCGCGGTTTCGATTTCGATGAGGAGGAGATTATCCCTTTGCCTGTTCCGATTAACGGAAGAGGGTGAGGATGTTTTCCGAGGAAGTGTTGGCGATCGACAGCGACTGGATGGCGAGCTGCTGCTGCGTCTGCAGTGCCTTGAGGCGGGTCGATTCTTCGTTCATGTCGGCATCGACAAGACGGCCGACGCCGGAGTCGATCGAGTCGGTCAGCTTGGAGACGAACTCGCTCTGGAGGTCGATGCGCATGCCGATCGAACCAAGGTCGGCGGCCGCACTGGTCATCGAGGTGAGGGCATCGTCAACCATCTGGATGAGCTGATCGAGCTGGCCGCTGGTCGTGGTCCCGCTGATCTGCAGGGTCGAGACGGATGCGGTCGTGACCGTGGCCGGTGCAGCCGTCGTGTCCACTGCCCAAAGCGTGGTACCATCGTCATACGCCACTTCCTGCGTCGGCACAGTGGTCTGGTCGACAGCGGCTACCCAGGTGTCGTCTGCTACCTTGACGTAGCTCAGGGCACCGCCCGTTGCGGAATTGCCCGTGAACACGCTGCCTGCATCGGCGATGACATCGTCAGTCGTGTATGTCGTGACGGTATAGGCCGAGATTACGCCGCCGACATTGATGTTCAATGTGATGCTGTCGTCTTCGATCGAGGTCAGCGAGTCGAGAATGGCAGTGTTGCCGACCGTGTCGAAGAGAACACTCGTGGTGCTGAGATCGTAGTCGACCTTTTTGACGGAAACGTTACCCGAGGCGTCGCGAACGAAGGAGGCAACAACGCTCTTCGTGACAGTGCCGCCGCTCAGGTCGGCCTGCAGCCAGTTTTCACCGGAGAAGGAAGCCGCTTCGGAGATGCTCGTGAGCTGGTCCTGAAGCTGGGCGATTTCTTCCTGGATTTTGGTTTTGTCGACGCCGTCCTCGGTGGCGGCAACAAGCTTCTTCTTGATTTCCTTCACGACTTCGATGGCCGACTCCATACCGGCGTAAGCCGTGTCGACCTTGGCGGCGCCGAGGCCGAGCGCGTCCTGGACGGCGGAAAGCGCCATGTTGTCGGAACGCATGGTCGTTGCGATCGACCAATAGGCGGCGTTGTCAGCGGCTTCGCCAACACGCAGGCCGGAGGAGACGTGGGCCTGCGTCTCTTCCATGTTGGAACCGATAGAGCGCAGGGTCTGGAGCGCGGCCATGGCCGCGATGTTGGTCAAAATGCTTGTCATGGATGGTGCCCCTTGATGGCTGATTTATTAAAGGGACATTCCGGGTCGCACCGGGAACGGCAGTCAGCGTCATGCTTGCTAACCAGTTGATAAACAAGGTCAACCCGCCGTTTCGATAGCGCCATCTAACCTTACTATGGTTAACGAATGCTGAAGCAGTATCACAAAAATGAAGAACCGCGCCCGTGGCGGGCGCGGTTCTTCGGAGTTGGCCTGTGCGGGTCAGCCGCCCGCACTGGAGACCATTAACGGAACAACGAGAGCACGCTCTGCGAGTCGGAGTTGGCGATCGAGAGCGCCTGGATCGCGAGTTGCTGCTGGGTCTGCAGTGCCTTGAGGCGGGTCGATTCCTCGTTCATGTCGGCATCGACGAGACGACCAATACCGGAGTCGATCGCGTCAGTCAGGTTGGAGACGAACTCTTCCTGCATTTCGATGCGCGAGGAGATCGAGCCAAGCGACGCGGCAGCACTGGTCATCGAGGTCAGGGCGTCATCGACCATCTGGATGAGCTGGTCGAGCTGCCCGCTGGTCGTGTTCGCGTCGATGGAGAGCGTAGCAACGGATGCGGTCGTGACCGTGGCCGGTGCAGCCGTCGTGTCAACGGCCCAAGACGTCGTACCGTCATCATACGCAACTTCCTGCGTCGCAACAGTGCTCTGGTCGACTGCGGCTACCCAGGTGTCATCGGCTACCTTGACATAGCTCAGGGCGCCGCCCGTTGCGGAGTCACCGGTGAAGACACTGCCCGCATCGGCGATAACATCTTCCGTCGTGTAGGCGGTGACGGTATAGGCAGACGTGACACCATTGACGTTGATGTTGAGCGTGATGCTGTCGTCTTCGATCGAAGTTGTGTTGTCGAGGAGACCGGTATTGCCGACCGTATCAAAGAGAACACTCGTGGTGCTAAGATCGTAGTCGACCTTCTTGACAGAGACGTTGCCCGAGGCGTCACGGACGAAGGACGCCACAACGCTCTTCGTAACAGTACCGCCGCTCAGGTCAGCCTGCAGCCAGTTTTCGCCGGAGAAGGAAGCAGCATCGGCGATGCTCGACAGCTGATCCTGCAACTGGGTAATTTCTTCCTGAATCTTGGTCTTGTCGACGCCGTCTTCAGTAGCGGCCACCAGCTTGGCCTTGATTTCCTTCACGACTTCGATGGCCGATTCCATGCCGGAATAGGCTGTGTCGACCTTGGCGGCGCCGAGGCCGAGCGCGTCTTGAACGGAGGAAAGAGCGGCGTTGTCGGAGCGCATGGTCGTTGCGATCGACCAGTAGGCGGCGTTGTCCGAGGCCGAGCCAACGCGCAGGCCGGAGGAAATGCGGCTCTGGGTGTCTTCCATGCTCGATGAGATCGAACGCAGTGTCTGCAGCGCGGCCATTGCCGAGGTGTTGGTGAGAATGCTCGTCATATTCGTTTGTCCCTTACGAAATACGGATTGGGGGGACATACCGGGCTGAGAACTCGCTTACCGGTCACGACGATCCGGCATCATGCCACTCGGCTCCGCTCAACTGGTGAAGGACGCCAAACCCGTCGTGTGAGGACGAAATTCGCAGCCATTCATTGCCAAGTACTTAACCGGAGAACAGGCGGGAGGCTCATGCGCGACCGTGGTTAATCGCACGTAAAATCTGATGGTTAACGCATTTCGGAGAGAGAGGGCGTTCAGCTCAGACGAAGGAACGCACGAGGCTGCCGACGAGCAGATTCCAGCCGTCGATCAGGACGAAGAAGAGGATCTTGAAAGGCAGCGAGATCGCCGTCGGCGGCAGCATCATCATGCCCATCGCCATGGTGATGGTCGAGACGATCAGGTCGATCACGAGGAAGGGCAGCATGATGAGGAAGCCGATCTCGAAGCCGCGGCGGATTTCAGAGATCATGAAGGCGGGGACGACGGCGCGGAGATCAACCTGATCATCGACGACGACCGTCTGGCCCTTTTCCTTGGCGATGTCGATGAAAAGCTGCAGGTCCTTGTCACGCGTGTTGGCCAGCATGAACTGACGGAAGGGTTCTGCGATGCGCGGCATCGCCTCGGTTTCGGTGATCTCGTTCTTGAGCAGCGGATCGATGCCCGTGCGCCAGGCGCTGTCGAAGGTCGGCGCCATCACATAGAAGGTCATGAACAGCGCCAGCGACACCATGATCATGTTGGACGGCGTCGTCGCCAGCCCCATGCCGGAGCGCAGGATTGCGAAGGCGATCACAAAGCGGGGGAAGCTCGTCACCATGATCAAGATGCCCGGCGCCACCGAGAGCACAGTCAGGAGGCCGAAGGTGCGGATGATCCACGAGGCCACCGATCCGTCGACCGGGGTGTTCAAGATGTCCGCAGGGAAGCTCTGCGCCCCGGCGATTCCCGACATCGCCGTCATGGCGACTATGAATGCAGCAATCCGGAGCATTAGCGAATCATTGAATGACGAAAGTTCTCACCATCACATTCGTTACGCGCCCGTCGGAGCGCAGGTCAACCCGTTCCTGAATGTCATCCCGTAGATATTGGAAGCCGCGCGGACCTTGAATTTGCTGAAGCGACACGGTCTTCAGATAGGCGACTATGTCCTGATGGATTTCTTCGGCGAGCGTCACGTCGGGCTCGCCCTGGAACTGCAGCGCAACCTCGAGACGCACCCAGTTTTCCGAAGGATAGGCAAGATTGGTCGTGATCGGCTCGAGCTGGACGATGCCGTTGGCTTCGGTGGCCAGTTTCGGAATGTCTTCCTTTTGCTTGCCGTGAGCTTCGGCGGTCGGCTCCGTCGCCGCTTCGGTCTTCTCAGCGGGGGGCGGCGCCAACATCGCGCCGACGACCCAGCCGCCGCCGCCGGCGACCAGCGTCAACGCAGCCACGGCGGCTATGGTGATCATCCGCGATGGAGACTTGGGTTGATTGTTGTCGGTTTCTTCCATCATGCCGCTCCTTGCGGATCTTTCCGGGCCAATCCCTGATCAGATCGGAGAAATGAGATCCATCACCTGCTGGCCGTAGGGCGGCTGCTGCACTTCCGTCAGGCGACCGCGGCCGCCATAGGAGATGCGCGCTTCGGCAATGCGGTCGTAGGAAATGACATTGTCGGCATCGACGTCGCGCGGCCGGACAATACCGGCAACATTGAGGATGCGCAGCTCGTGGTTAACCCGAACTTCCTGCGAGCCGGCGATCAGCAGGTTGCCGTTCTCCAGCACGCCGGTGACCACCGCGGCGACGAGCAAACGGAGCTTCTCCGAGCGCTCTGTGCTGCCGTCACCTTGCGTCTTCGTGTTCGAACCATAGTCCAGGTTGCCGGCCCATTCGAAATCGCTGGTCTGCGATTCGCCTCCGGCGCCGATGTTGAAGCCGCTGGAATTGGTGCGGCTGCGGTCTGTCTTGTTATCGAACGAGGCCTTGTCGTCGATACGGATGTCGACGGTCAGGATATCGCCGATATTGATCGCGCGCGCATCCTTGAAGAGGGCGGCCTGCTGGTCGTTCCAAAGCGAGTAGCCCGCCGTCACCTGATGCGGCTGCTTCGGATAGGCCGCAAGCTGCGGCGCCTGCGTATATTGCAGTCCGCTGCCGATCGGGCTCATGGCGGGCGCCTGGCCGATTTCCTTTAAGGTCTGGCTCTCGCATCCGGCAAGGAGCCCGGCGGCCAGGACGGCCGTAAGATGCTTTCTCATGATGGCTCCTTCGAGGTGTTGGGGTCGCTGGCGCTTGAAATGATGTTCGTGAGCACTGCCGCCTTGTCGTCGCTCATCTCGCCGAGAATCAGCGACGATTGGCGCGGCGGCAGCTTCATGACGATCGCCGCGGCGATTTCGGGGTGCACCATCTCGAGCTTGCCGGCGGCATCGTCCGGTTTCATCGTCTTGTAGATGTCGACGAGCCCGAGTTCAGCCTGCTTCAGGAAATCGTTGCGGCGCTTCAACCAGTCTTCGTATTCGGCCCGGCGCTTCTCGAGCTCGGCGATCCGATCGTCGACGCTCGCCTTCAGCGTTTCCAGTTCCTTGCGCTGCAGCACGTAGCGCTGGTCGCGCGCGGCATCGGCGATGTTGGTGCAGAATTCCTGGACCTCGCTCGGCGGCGCGTTTTCGGCGGGCGGCGCGGTCACGTCCTGCGCGAAGGCGCCGGGCATGGCCAACATCAGCGCCCCGGAGGCCGAGGCGAGAAGCGTGCGGCGGGACTTACGAAGAAGATGGACGAGATATTCGGTCATTGCAGCACAAGCTCCGCCTGAAGCGCTCCGGCCGTTTTGATGCTCTGCAGAATCGCGATGATCCCGTCCGGCTTGACGCCGATGCTGTTGAGGCCGGCCACCAGCGAACGCAGGCTCGAGCCGTTGAGGATCGCGACCGTGCCGCCGTCGGCCTGCGCCTCGATTGTCGTATTCGGCTCGATGGCGGTTTCGCCACGGGAGAAGGGTGCCGGTTGCACGACGGTCGGCGTTTCGGTCACCTGCACCGTCAACGTGCCATAGCTCACTGCGACCTCGGCAATCCGGACGTCCTGGCCGATGACGATGGTGCCCGTGCGCTCGTTGACGACGACACGGGCCGGCACATCGGTCTCGATCACGAGGTTCTCGATGTCCGCCATCAGCCGCGCGAGATCGGCCAGCTTCGGCTTCTGTATCAACACGGACTGCGAGTCCAATGCCTCGGCGATGCGGCCGCCGAACTGCGCGGTGGCATAATTGTTGATCGCGGCGGCCATGCCGACAGCGGTCGAAAAATCCGGATTGCGCAGCTGCAGGACGAGATTGAAGCCATCCTTGAACTTCGAAGGCAATTCGCGCTCGATAATGGCGCCGTTCGGTACGCGCCCCGCCGTCGTCACGCCCTGATTCAGCGTGGCGGCATCGCCCTCGGCATTGAAGCCGCTCACGACGATCGAGCCCTGCGCAACCGCGTAGATCTGGCCGTCGGCACCTGAAAGCGATGTCATGACCAACGTGCCGCCGCGCAGGGAAGCCGCATCACCAAGCGAGCCGACCGTCACGTCGATGCGGCTGCCGGGGCTTGCGAAGGGCGGGAGCGTGGCCGTCACCAGAACCGCCGCGACGTTGCGCGTCCGCGAGTCGCCCCCTTGCGTCGAAATGCCGAGATTTTGCAGCATGGCGCGGATCGACTGTTCGGTGAAAGGCGAGGAACGCAGGCTGTCACCTGTTCCCTGCAGCCCGACGACGAGGCCGTAGCCGATCAGCTGGTTGTCACGCCCGGCCTGGAGCGAAGCCACGTCCTTGATGCGCGACGCGGCATGCGCAAAGCTCAACGTCGCGGCAAAGACGACGACGAAGGCCACCAGCCACTTGCATCCATGCTTCGTCATTTGGCCACCACATGGATCGTGCCGTCAGCCATGACGGTGCCGGAAACGATGACGCCGGTATCGACGTTGCGGGCGCGGATGAGATCGCCGACCGCCGCATCCTGCAGCGGCGAGCCCGCGGCGGTGATCGTCAGTCCGCCTTTGTTGAAGACCAGCAGGGCCTTCGCGCCGCGCTCGACTGCATATTGTTCGCGCAGCGCCGAAGGGAGGATCACCCGTCCGGGAAGAAGGGTCCGTTTCGTGACTTTTCCTTCCACCTCGTCGAGGGAGCGCACGTAGCCTTCCGCGATGTCGGGATTGGTCACGTCGACCACTTCCAGCATGCCCGCGTCCAGCGTTGTGCCGGGATAGATCGTCTGCTTCGGGATGACGGCGGTCGGCCGCTCCCCGGCAGCGAGCGCCGGCGACAGGAAAGCGGCGAGCGTTGCGATGGCGACGGCCTGCACTCGAAACGCGGCCCGGCCTGCAATTGCTGCCCTTTCGGCGGTCTGGCGAAACGTCATGTTTGCCCCCTGCTTCGGTTATCTGAGATTCTTGCTCACCGTAGCCGCCATCTCGTCCGCGGCCTGGATGACCTTCGAGTTCATCTCGTAAGCCCGCTGGGCCGAGATCAGATCGGTGATCTCCTTGACCGGGTCGACATTGGAGGATTCGAGATAGTCCTGCTTGATCTGCGCGAAACCGGGGTCGGCCGGTGTGCCGACAATGGGCTCGCCGGAGGCGGCCGTCTGCCGGAACAGGTTCTCGCCCATGGGCTCGAGGCCGGCTTCGTTGACGAAGTTCGCGATCGTCAACTGCCCGATTTCCTGGAGTTCGGTGTCGTTGCCGATGCGCACCATCACCTGACCGGAGGAGGTGAAGATGATTTCGCTCGCATCCTGCGGCACGGTGATGCCGGGGACGACCGTGTAGCCGTCAATGGTGACGAGCTGGCCGGTGGCATTGGTGTTGAAGGCACCGGAGCGGGTATAGACCGTCTGGCCGTCCGGCGTCTCGATCTGGAACCAGCCGCGCCCGACCAGCGCCAGGTCGTAGTCGTTGCCGGTGTTGACGAGGCTGCCCTGGATATGAAGGTTGCGGACCGCCGAGGTCTGCACGCCGAGGCCGACGATCGCGCCTTCCGGGACGATCGCCTGGTTGGAGCGGTTCGGCACGCCCTGGGCACGTTCCGTCTGGTAGAGCAGATCCGAAAACTCGGCGCGCGCCCGCTTGTAACCGGTCGTGTTGATGTTCGCGATGTTGTTGGCGATGACTTCGAGGTTCAATTGCTGGGCGTTCATGCCCGTGGCAGCGATGGAAAGGGCCTTCATGTCTCGTTCCTTCAGATCTGCATGCGCGCGATTTCGAGATAGGCGGTGACCACCTTGTCGCGTATCGCGATTGCGGTCTGCAGCGACTGTTCCGCCGTCATCACCGCATCGACCACCTCACGCGTGTCGGCTTCGCCGCGGATGGCCTGCAGCGATACTCCTTCGGCGGATTTCATCGATCGGATCACGTCCGTGGTCATGTTGCCGAAGACCTCGGCGAAGCTCTGCGATTGCGGCAAGACCGCACCGGCCTGCGGCGTGGCGACGGCGGTGGAGGCAGTGAGCTCTGCCGCCCCGGTCTCCCTTGTGGCCAAAAATGCGCCGATGGACTGAATTGCATCGATCATTATTGCGAAGCCCTCAACAGGTCGATTGTCTGGGAAATGAGATCGCGAGACTGCTTGATGGTCTGCAGATTGGCCTCATAGGCGCGGTTGGCTTCGCGCATGTCGGCCATTTCGATCAGGATGTTGACGTTCGGCATCTTGACCATGCCCTTTTCATCAGCGGCCGGATTGCCGGGATCGAATTCGACGTTGAAGTTCGAATCGTCCGTGCCGATGCGATCGATCTCGACCAGCGACGCGCCGCTCGCCCGGTCCACTTCCGCCGCGAAGGAAACGGTCTTGCGGCGATAGGGATCGGCGCCCGGAACATCGCCGCTCGAACGTGCGTTGGCGATATTCTCCGAAACGATGCGCAAACGGGTCGATTCCGCCTGCAGGCCGGAGGCCGAGACCTTGAGTGCCGAGGTCAAAGGATCCATGGGGCTACCTCCGTACCGTCATCAGCATCATCCGGTGAAAGGCCTTGACGAGCCCCGCATTGAGCTCGTGATCGCGCTTGATCTCACCGGTCTTCATCATTTCCTGCTCGATTGCGACGGTGTTGCCGGACTGCTGCACCGCGATGTCGTCGAGGGCACTGACTTCGGTCACCTGGGCGGCTTCCGGGCTCTCGGTGAAGTGCGCGCGATGGGTCGCTGCGAGCTGGAAACCGGTGTTCTGGAGCACGCTTTCGAAGGGCTGGACGTCCTTGGCCTTGTAGTGCGGCGTGTTGGCATTGGCGATGTTGCCGGCCACCACGTTCTGGCGCACCGTCAACCATTGCGCCTGGCGCGATGCGAGTTCGAAAAGCTGAATCGGTTCCATCAAAAGCTCCTGCTCATGAGACGGAACCTAGGCGGGTAATCTTGCGTGGGACTTGTCGAGAATCCGGATAGTCAGGCCCGCAGGCCGATGCGGAAGCAGATTGGGCAGGTCAAGGCGAGCGGAGGAGCAACGCGCCCCTCTTCGGACACGCAAGGTTGCGCGATCTAACGATGTGTGGAATGTCCGGGGTCTTGGCCTACTTAGCCTCGTAGACCTCTCCCTTGGAAGTGATCATCACCCAGCGGCCGTCCCGCTGCTCGAAGGTCGCGAGCCGGCTGCTGTCCGGCAGGATCGAACCGATGCGCACGACATAGATGCCGCTCGCGTCCTCGATAAGTGCCCTGCCGCCGGCGACGTGCATCAGCCTGAAGTGTGGCGACTCCGGGAAGGGCTGGTTCAGGCCGCCTTCCGTCTCTCTCGCGTTCTCCGGTCGTTCGCGGCTGATTCCAGGAACAGTAGCCGTCGCCAGCCGATCGATGGCAGTGGCAAGGTCCTCGCCGTCCCTGTCCGTCATCGCGAGCGGCGAAACCGACACGACGTCGCGGCCTGGCCGTTCGGGCAGGTCCCGGGTCGATTCCTGCCAGAGGGACGGCATCGAAAATTCGTCCCGATGGAGAAGCGCGTACCAGGGAAAGAAGGTGGCGAATGCGGCCATCGCCAGGCCGACGGCACCCAGGAGCTTGTCGATCACTGGCGTCTTGGCGCCACGCCGCCGCTGGCGGACAATATCGTCTGCGTCGTAATCGGTCATCTCTGACTAGGCCCTTCTCGGCGCGCCGGCGCCCGGCTGGTTAGCCATTGCGGCCGCTTTCAGCGCGTTGGCAAGGTCGGTGAAAGCGTCGACTGCGGGTCGCTCGCCTGGCGTCTGTTTCAAGACATCGTAAATGACGGGGACCTGTTTGATCGCCATGTCGAGATCAGCGTCGCCGCCCGGCCGATAGCCGCCGATCAGTCTCAAATCCCGGGTCTCCTCGAACCGATGGACCAGCGACTTCAGCCGCGCCACGAGCTTTTCCTGATCAGGCGTCCAGGCCTTGCGTGCCAGGCGCGAGATCGAGGCAAGCGGGTTGATCGGCGGATAGCGCCCCTCCTCGGCAAGGCTCCGGTCGAGAACGATGTGTCCATCGAGAATGCCGCGGGCGGAATCGGCAACAGGATCGTTGTGGTTGTCGCCATCGACCAGGATCGAGATGATGGCAGTGATCGTGCCGGTTCCTTCGGCGCCGGGCCCGGCCCGCTCGAGCAGCCGCGGCAATTCGGTGAAGACGGAAGCGGGATAGCCGCGCGCAATGGGCGGCTCGCCCGCGGCAGTCGCGACCTCGCGGATCGCATGGGCAAAACGCGTGACGCTGTCGACGATCAGCAGCACATTGTCGCCCTTGTCGCGGTAGTGCTCAGCGATCGTGACGGCCGTGAGCGGCGCCATTTTTCTCAGCATAGGGCTTTCGTCGCTCGTGGCGACGACGGCGACCGATTTGGCGAGATTGTCGCCGAGCGTGTCCTCGATGAACTCGCGCACCTCTCGGCCGCGCTCCCCGACAAGGGCGATCACGACTTTGTCGAAGGCGTCGGCGCGCGCGAGCATCGATAGCAGCGTCGACTTGCCGACGCCGGAGCCGGCGAAGATGCCCAAGCGCTGGCCGAGGCATAGCGGCGAGAAGATATCGATTGCCCTGACGCCGGTCCTGAACCCCTTTTCGACCCGCCTGCGGGTCATCGACGGCGGCGCGGTATTGGAGATCGAACGGCGCACATCCCCCTGCAACAGCGGCCCAAGACCGTCGATCGGCTCGGCTAGAGCATTGATCGTGCGGCCGCACCAACCATCGGTCGGAGCGATGCGAAAGGCGCCCTTGCGGATGACGGTGTCGTGGATGCCGATCGGATCGCCGGGTTCTATCGGGCAGACGACGACCCGCTCAGGCTCGACGCGGACCACCTCGCCGAGATGGATGCCGGTCGCGCTTTTATGGGCGACGAATTCGCCAAGCCGCACATGGCGCGAAAGGCCGGTGACCGTGTAATGCCCCGGCGAAATCGTCTGGACGTGACCTCCCGGCGCGATCGCAAACTCGGGATTGGCATAACGCGCGACGAGTCCGGCGAGTGCCGCCAGCGAAGTCGATGTTGCGATGGTAGAGCCTGGTCGTTCCATGCAGATTTCCGGCAGGGTCACGCCCCCGCAAATGGGTTCATTAATCAGCGGCTGCCGCCTAGCGTTTTGATCGCCTCTTCGAGCGATCCTTCACTGTCACGCATCAGGGCGGTCACGTTGTCGAAGGCGCGCGTGATCATGATCAGCTGCGACATTTCCTGAACGGCGTTGACATTCGACTCCTCGAGGAAGCCCTGCATCACACCTGTCTCGAAGCGATCGACGACGGGCTCAGGCTGGGCGGCGGGCATCACGGCGCTGTTGTCATAGCGCATGAAGCCCTTGCTGAAGTCGGCTTGGTAGAGACCGAGCGAGGCGACCTGAACCCCGTTCTGATGAATGACGCCATCGGCACCGACAGTGATGTCGCCGGCGCTGCCGTTCAGCTGGATCGGAGCGCCGCCGGCGTCAAGCACCGGATACCCCCTGATGGTGACGAGTTCGCCCGCCTCCGTCAGGGTGAAGCGGCCGTCCCGGGTCAGCGCCGGCCCTCCGGGCGTTTCGATAGAAAACCAGGCATCTCCCCTCACGGCGAAGTCGAGCGCAGAACCGGTCCGCGCCAGCGCACCGTTGTCGGTGCTGAGATATTCGTCGCCACCAGACACGTAGGAAACCTTGGTGGGCTTGGTATCGCCGAGCACCTGGTTGAACTTCACTTCGGTGGCGCGAAATCCGACCGTGTTGGAATTGGCAATGTTGTCGGCAAGTGTGTTCAGACGCTTTTCAAGCGCCATTTGTGAAGAAAGCGCCACATAAAGACCGGTCTGCACCTCAGCGCCCTCCGAGTTTCAGGTTGTTGATGGAAAGAAGCAGGTCGGGGGAGATGCCGTAACCGCTTGAAGAACCGAAAATCGCCAGCGGATCGTAGCCGTCGGAGGGGTTTTTGATCTCCCAGAGCGCGGTGAAACGATCGAGGAATGCGGAGAGCTTGGCAGGATCCTTGAGGTCATCGAGCTCGATCGCGTCCTCCAGGGTCTTCGCCTGGCGGTCTATGTCGGCGGCAGCGAATTCATCAGGCAGTTGCAAAATGGTTCGAACAACCTGCGCCAAGGCTTCGTCGGCGAGAATCTCGTATGCGTTTGTAATCGTCGGCGCCATGCGCTGAAAATAAAGCGCCAGTCTTACCCCGGTGTTTTCCTCACCGGCACTCTCCTCAAGAGTCTGGCGCGTGTATTTGTCGGCAACGCCCCTCTGGGCGCGGTCGAAGGCCGTGGCCGTTTCGCCATGCCGGGCGAAATTCAGCGATTCGACCAGGGCCTTGTAACGATTGTCCGAAAGCTTGTTGGCGAAGGCATCTTCACTGTCGATGCCTTCGGTCAGAGCCTTGCGCATGAACGCCTTGGCGTAGGCCATGTCCTCAAGGCCGTGTGCCTTCATCGCGTAGTTATAAAGCCGGGTGTCGGCGAAAAACTCGTCGATGGTTTTGATGCTGCCGATCTTCGACAGATAGTATTCCGTCTCACGCGCAACGTCCGGCTGCTCCGAGACGCGCTGAAGCGACTTCGTGAGGTCGGCAGCGATCAGCTTATAGCTCGTATAGGTGGTGGTCACGTTTTCGCCCTGCCCGATAACCAGTGGGATCCCTGCGGTTTTCCCGTGGCATCCCGCGCTGCCTGCACCGCCGTGTGCCCTCAACGAGGCACGAGAGACGCTGTAAGCCGATGCGTGGAGCCGGGGCACAACTCGGCCCGGCCTTGACGAAGATCCTGACCTGACTTGCTTGTGCGAACCTGTTCCGGAGTGCCGTTTCGACCGGATTTCACGGCCAGCCTCACGCAAGGAAGAAGCCCTATTCCATCAGGGGAAACGATCGCGGCAGGTATCGACAATGAACATCATAATCGGGCTCCTAGTGACTTTCGGCTGCATTCTCGGCGGATACGTCGCGATGGGCGGCCATCTGGAGGTCCTCAATCAGCCGTTCGAACTGATGATCATCGGCGGTGCGGGTATCGGCGGCTTCATCATGGCCAACTCGATGAAGGTGGTCAAAGATACGGGCAAGGCGCTCGGCGAAGCCTTCAGGCACAAGGTACCCAAGGAGCGTCACTACCTCGACACGCTGGGCGTCCTCTACAGCCTGATGCGCGATCTCAGGACCAAGTCACGCAACGAGATCGAAAGTCACATCGACAATCCGGAAGAGTCCTCGATCTTCCAGTCCGCCCCCACCGTTCTGCAAAACAAGGAGCTGACTGCTTTCATCTGCGATTACGTGCGGTTGATCATCATTGGCAACGCACGAGCACACGAAATCGAAGCACTGATGGATGAGGAGATCCAGACGATCACCCACGACAAGATGAAGTGCTATCACGCGCTGACGATCATGAGCGACGCCCTGCCCGCCATCGGGATCGTCGCCGCAGTGCTCGGCGTCATCAAGGCAATGGGCGCGATCAACGAGGCGCCGGAAGTGCTGGGTGCGAAGATCGCCGCCGCTCTCGTCGGAACGCTGCTTGGCGTGTTCCTCTCCTATTCGGTCGTCGCACCGCTCGTATCGAACATCAAATCCGTTCGCGAAAAACAGAACCGGCTCTACGTCATCGTGAAGCAGACATTGCTTGCCTACATGAATGGGTCCGTCCCGCAGGTCGCGCTCGAATATGGACGCAAGACGATCTCCGCCTATGAGCGCCCGTCGATCGATGCGGTGGAGCAGGAGATGATGAACCCGGGCGGCGGCGACAGCAAGGCGGCTTAAACCATGAATCCGAGCACTGAATCGAACATCCATCCCTTCGACAAGAGGCTGCTTGCGCGCATGATCGGTGCGCTCGGCGACGACAAGGCCATCGGCCGCACGGCTCTGGAGCTTGGTCAGGTGTTCGGCGAGCTGCTGCCGGACCTTCTCAGGGCCGAGACCGGGTACGACATCGCGATTGGATATGCGGGTTTCAAGACGGGACTGCGGAACGACCTGATCGAAGAACTCGGCAGCGGATACCTGCTCAGCGATGCTTCGCTGCGCAACTGGTGCCCGGACTTCCAGATCGGCTGCGACAGTCCCGCCCTCGTTGCCCTCGTCGAGGCCCAGCTCGGCGCCGAACCGGCGAGCATCGAGGAGCCCGAGCCAAGGGCTCTGTCGAAGATCGAAATCGACGTGGCATTGCCGGTGTTCGAGAAGATCGCCGAGGTTCTGCGCGCGGCGGTGAACGCACCGGGCGACTACGAGCCTGTCGTTGGCAGGCCGCACAACAGCGAGGAGCGTCCGCGGCCGGACGCTCAGATCGCCGATGTCTACGCAGCCTGCGTCGAGATGACGATCGGCCTTGGGCCGGTACTTTCCACCTTCTGCATGATCATTCCGCAAAGCGCCCTGCTCAAGACCCAGGTCATGCTCCCCGGCAGTGCCCGGCAGAGCATGAACGCGAAGTCGGTATGGACGGAGCAACTCGAGGAGCAGGTTCGCCGTTCAGCAGTAACGCTCGAGGCTCGCATCCGGCTGGAAAGCCTGACGCTTGACACGATCAGCCGTCTGCAGCCGGGAGAGGTGATCCCCTTCCACGACAGCGACGACGTCCGGGTCGAGGTGAACGCCAATGGGCGCGAGCTCTATGTCTGCGAGTTCGGCCGTTCCGGCGCCAGATACACGGTCCGCGTCAAGGACACCCACGGATCCGAACAAGATATCCTCCGCCATATCATGAGTTAAACCGTCGCCTCGCCCCGCAGAATGCCTGAGGCAAGCTTCAACTGGAATGATCCGAACATGGCACGAAAAAAAGCAACATCCATCGACGAACAGGCCTTTACGGAGGACGCCGAACTCGACCAGGCGATCGACGACCTGCGGGGTGTCCTGAAGAAGGACAATGACGCAGCAGATTTCGGCGCGGACTTCGCCGCTCCCGCACCGGTCTCCGACTTCGACAGCGAGTTCGGCACTGGCGATGATGCGGGATTTGGCGGGGATTTCGCCGGTGGAGGCTTCGGCGGCGCCTTCGGCCATGCCGGCGTGACTGGAGACCTCGAACTCGACACCGGGTTTGGCGGCAGCGATTTCGACGCTGCCCAGACTGCGCCGGGAACGGGCATGGCCGCCAATATGGATTTGATCATGGACATACCGATCGATGTCCAGATCGTGCTCGGCACCAGCCGCATGCAGGTCTCCAGTCTCATGGGCTTGACCGAGGGAGCGACAATCGCGCTCGAGCGCAAGATCGGCGAGCCGGTCGAAATCATGGTCAATGGCCGTATCATCGGCCGTGGTGAAATTACCATGCTCGAAGGGGATGTGACCCGCTTCGGCGTCAAGCTCATCGAGATCAAGAGCAGCAAGAATTAAAGCCCGATGTCGGGGCGAAGGATGAATCCATGATGGATTTCGAAAATTTCGATGGACAGGCAATCGCAAGCCCGCTGAGCCAGACGGAGAAAGCCGCTGCCGTTCTTCTCGCGATGGGCAAGTCCGTGGCCGGAAAGCTGTTGAAATTCTTCACCCAAAGCGAGTTGCAGGCGATCATCGCCGCTGCGCAGTCGCTGCGGGCCATCCCGCCCCATGAGCTCGAGTCGCTGGTCAACGAATTCGAAGATCTCTTCACCGAAGGCGCGGGCCTGATGGATAACGCCAAGGCCATGGAAAGCATCCTGGAAGAAGGGCTGACACCGGACGAGGTCGACGGCCTGCTCGGCCGCCGGGCGACCTTCCAGTCCTACGAAGCGAGCATTTGGGATCGGCTGCAGGATTGCGACCCGGTCGTCGTTGCCGAGTCGCTTGCCAAAGAGCATCCCCAGACCATCGCTTATGTTCTGTCGATGATGCCATCGAACTTCGGCGCCAAGGTCCTGATCAGGCTGTCTGACAGGCAGCGCCCCGACATCCTCAAACGTGCCGTCAACATCAAGAATGTCAGCCCCAAGGCGGCGGGCATCATTGAAGAGCGCGTCATCGAGATGATCGAGGAGATGGAGGCGGAACGCAATGCGCCCGGACCGGCAAAGATCGCCGAGGTGATGAACGAGCTCGAGAAGAAGCAAGTGGACTCCTTGCTCGCTTCGCTGGAAACTCTCAGCACCGATTCCGCCAAGAAGGTACGGCCGAAGATCTTCCTGTTCGACGATATCCTGTACATGCCGCAGAGAAGCCGCGTCCAGCTTTTCAACGACGTCTCGACCGATGTCATCACGATGGCGCTCAGGGGCTCCGGCCCGGAACTGCGCGAATCGATTCTCGCCTCGATCGGCGCCCGGCAGCGGCGGATGATCGAAGCGGACCTTGCTGCCGGCGATGGCGGCATCAATCCCCGCGACATCGCTATCGCCAGACGTTCGATTGCCCAGGAAGCGATCCGCCTCGCCGCAAGCGGGCAGCTGGAACTCAAGGAGAAGGAAGCCGAGGCCGCGTAAGGTTGACCTTCCGCGGCCCGCCGCCCGCCCATCGATCGAAATCAGACGAATCCTGTTGAGCTGGTCGCCTTGCAGGCGGCCGGCTCTTGCGTCGAGCGCGCGCAAGGTCCACCAAGGAATTGGGGTCGCGTCGGCTTGGCTGATCGATCCTGCAGCGCCGCGCGCCTTATCGGCCGCGCAAAGGTCGCTGTAGCACTTTGGATTGCTGCATGTCTTTGTCCTTAAATCGAGGGCGATTCAAGGAGACATCCAGTGACGGGGCGGTGAAGCGTGGCACGAGCGGGGACATGCCCACTTACCTGCTTCATCCCGCACGGCCCGAGAGCGATGGGGAGCGATCGGCGGTATGTCGGACGATCAGGACAAGGACAGCAAAACCGAGGCGCCATCGGAAAAGAAGCTATCCGATGCCGCCGACAAGGGAAACGTGCCCTTTTCCCGTGAAGTCACCGGCTTTGCCTCGACGCTGGCAATCTACATCTTCATCGTCTTCTTCCTGGCGAACGGCGTGGCCAGCACGGCCGAGGCGCTCAAGGACATTTTCGAGCAGCCGGAAGCCTGGCGTCTCGGAACGGCAACCGATGCGGTGGGGCTGATTTCCCACGTGGTCCTCAAATCGGCGGCGCTGGTCGTTCCGATATTCGTCCTCCTCATCGTCTTCGGAGTTGGCTCATCGATCTTTCAGAACCTGCCGCGCCCTGTGCTCGACCGGGTCATGCCGAAGATGAACCGCGTATCGCCGGTAGCGGGTTTCAAGCGCATCTATGGCCTTCCGGGGCTGGTGGAATTCGGCAAGTCGCTGTTCAAGATCATCATCGTATCGCTCATCGTCGTGCTCGTTCTGTGGAACGACTATTTTGCGACGCTCGATCTCATGTTTTCCGATCCGATGACGATTTTCACGACAATGACCTCCGATCTCAAGCAGATCATGACCGTCGTGCTCCTGGCGACCGCGGTTCTGGCGATCGTAGATCTCTTCTGGACCCGACATCATTGGTACACGCAATTGAAGATGACGAAGCAGGAGGTGAAGGAGGAACTGAAGCAGTCGCAAGGCGATCCGATCATCAAGTCGCGGCTGCGCTCCATTCAGCGCGACCGCGCCCGCAAGCGCATGATCGGGTCCGTGCCCCGCGCCACACTCGTGATCGCCAATCCGACGCATTATGCGGTTGCGCTGCGCTATGTGCGCGAGGAGAACGACGCCCCAGTCGTCGTCGCCAAGGGGCAGGACCTCGTGGCGCTGAAGATCCGCGAGATTGCCGAGAAGAACGGCATCCCCGTATTCGAGGATCCGCCGCTCGCCCGCTCCATGTTTGCACAAGTCTCGGTGGATACTGTGATTCCACCGGTGTTTTACAAGGCGGTCGCCGAGCTCATTCACCGGGTCTACGCAGCTCAGCCGCAACAAAGACGGGTGACATAATCTTGAAAAAGAACGAATTCTCCGAAGAACGCGAAAAGATAGTGGCAGAGGCGATCCGTCCGGTGGCAACGGAACTGCGCCTGATCGACGCTGCGGATTTCATCGCCCTTCTGCGGTTTGAATCCTATGCGAGCCTCGCCGACCTCGTGGAATCGGCGGCGGAACTCTATTTCCTTCCCGGAACCGTGAATTTCGGCCTCGGCGGCAACTATAGCCTCGACTGGAACAGTTTGCCCGAGATCGTCCTCGACCTCGAACTGAAGCCGCGCGGCGTAACCGTCTATGCACGCCTCGTGCTTGCCGGGGAGACGGCCGGGCTGGAGATCAGCCACATCAATTTCCAGCAGCCTTCGAAAGATCCAGACGAGAATACTGCCTTTCTTGCGAAGAGCCTGGAAGAGGCGAAATTCGCCAAATCCTACCCGCTGCCGCTCGCAAGCTGAGCGACGCTTCATCGCCCTCATCGGGCCCGCCGGCCACCTTCTTCGCGCTCGCAGGGCGAGGGACTTACGCTGCCGCTTGCCTTTCCTCGATCTTTCGGAAGGACTGAGTTGCCGCAAGTCACCTTCGCCCCGCCTGCGGGGAGAAGTCGCCGCGATCCCTAAGAAGGCCCTCAGAGAGGGCTAGCTGATATACCCCAGCCTTATGGCCTTAGCGATCGCCTGGATGCGATTGACCGAATCGAGTTTCGTCGTCGCTGCACCGAGGTAGGCGTTCACCGTATGGACGGACAAGCCCATCTTCTCGGCTATCTCCTCGCTAATATGACCGTCACCGGCCATCTGCAAGCATGCGATCTCGCGATCAGTGAGAGCTTCGGCCTTTACGGGTTGCTTTTCGTCAGCTGCGAGCATGTCCGTCATAACATGCGCTGAGCGTCCGTGCAGGTCCACGATCTGCTCCCCGGAAGCATCGATATAGCTGCCAGTGAAAATAACATAGCCATTGCCCCGCGCGCCAAGCCGAATCGGAAAGCCTATCCCCGAATAGGAGAGCTTCCGTCCCTTCAGCCGATGCGTAAACGGCGCGAAATCGGAGGCGTCCGCAGCCTGGTGTTCGCCCTGCCCATCCCATAGAACCGGCAGTGGCGCCCGATCCAGGTGCTGAAGCAGTTCCTCGCCGTAGACGCTGATGAGCTCGTGTGCATTCACTTCCGAGGAGGCACCCCAGTTGCTCAGCGCGCAAGTCAGCTTGCGCGCCAAGACCACTCCGCCGCCACTGACGCGCAGAACCGCGAAGCTTCTTGCATTGATCTGCCGCTGCATGGCCTGCAGCCGCGTCACGAGCGTCGCAGCGAGTGCCCCCCTTCCATTGCCTACCGGCCGGCCATTGTCGTCGAAGCGGCCATCGATCGGGATCCGCACCATTCTCGCCCCCTACACCAGATTGTGGCGAACCGCATGGGCGATCGCTTCCGAGCGGGTGCGTGTCCCGGTCTTGCGCATTACGCTGGTGATGTAGTTGTTGATCGTATTGCGGGAGATCCCGAGAATAACGGCGATCTCTTCGCTCGTCTTGCCTTCCGCGATCCACAACAGACACTCGAGCTCGCGTTCGGTCAGATCGCATTCCCGCTCCTGCCGCCCGGCGATCTCCGCCTTCAAGCTGACGAGATAGCCTGCGAGCACGGCGATGTCGCGCAAGCCTTCCCGGGAGAGAATGACGTCCTCAGGAAAGAGGAGCATCAGCAGGAACCGGCGGCGACCCACATTGATGGTGACGGCGCAATAGGAGCGGCTGACACCGCGCGGCAAATCGACGTCATGCGGCATCGGAAGAAAGCACGGCTGAAGCGTTGCCAGGCATTTTTCCAGTTCGCTGCTCTTTGTGTTGAGATCGGCGACTATCCCCGACAGACGACGCACAACATCAAAAGGCCAGTCGGAGCAGATGACAAAATCGAGTCCGCTGTCCTGGGAAAGATCATGGCGGGCCAAGAGATAATGTGACGCCCCGACATATCCCGTCAGGGCGGCCAGGCCACTGCCGAGGCTCGCACGAGCGGCGCTCTCGCCTAGCCTTGCGGTCAATTGTTCCCGTGACACGCCCGAGCCACATGCGCGTGGTGCAGCGGCCTCGAAAGACCAGGCTGCATTCGCCTGCGAAGTCTCCATGAAATCAGCCCCCACCGCCGAGTTCGCCATCCGGAAACACGCTTGCCCTGCCACACCAACACCCCGGCAAGGGTCGGTATTCGCCACCGTGCGCAATTAAAGGACGCGAATCAATTTCTAAACTGTACATCGCTTCCCCCTAAAATGGCACTGTCATTGCTCTGCCGTTTGCTTAACTGGTTCATGCGGCAATCGGCTGCCTGCCTGCCGGCGTGCGGGCAGGTTGCAGTCGCGGTCCGAATACCTAAAATTCGGGTTACCCTTTTGTTTTAAAAAAGGATCTCGCTCGATCAAAGAAGCGATCACAGGGTGAAATGGTCGCGCCTCGGTGCGGGAAATTCGCCCGCTTGCGTACAACCATGGACGCTCATGCAGGTCTCAGCACCCACAATAAAATCAAGAAAGACAATTTAACTTAGATCCATGTTGCCAAAATGCATCGGTCCAAAGAGGGCATAGGCACAGATGCGCGAGGAAGAAACAGGCTAGAGGCGAAAATTATGTTTCTACAACCTGTCTCTATATTTAAACAAAACTGAGTCAACGGCAAACAACCAGCGGAGGACAGATGGCGACTTCGAGACGTCGCCTGGTTGGCGAATCTAGAAAGATAAAATTTTCATTAAAATCGCCGCCGCTTGCGCAACCAAGATTCCGTGAAACGCGACGGATTCTTCGGCGGAGCTGCGGACCTACAAATCCCGCACCCTATTAGACTCAAGCAATATTTTATCGATCTGGCCAGCACAGCCAACTCACTCAATGCCCCGCTGTAAGATGGCAAAACCCCGCCCAACGGGCGGGGATGAGAAGAACTGCTTGACTTCGTCAGGCTGCGTGATCGAGAGCCCATTTGCGCAGGATCTTGGCGGCTCGCTCCTCGCTGATCTCCACCATGCGGGCGAGCCGGCGCTCCGGCCCCTCCTTGACGCGGCGGTTGAACCCGCCTTCGTCGCCGAGATTGAGCAGGTCGTCGGTGCTGTCGAAGCCGAAGTCCGAACCGAAGCCTTCCATGAGGGCGCCTCCGGCGCCGGCGCCAGCCGGCGAGAAATCCGGCAATTCTAGACCGGCTGCTTCGCCTTCGAGCTGGCCAGCCTGGCCGCCAAAGCCCATCTGGCGAGCGAGCGGCCTCATTCCCAACCAGACGACGAGGAAGGCGACGGCGACAAAGGCGAGCGAATTGATGATGCCGCCCAGATTCCTCGTCAGCATCTCCATGACGCCCGGGCCGGAGATCGGCTGGTCGAGCAGTTGCGTTTCGACGAAGTCCATTGCCGTCAGCGTGACGACGTCGCCGCGGTCGAGATTGACGCCCGCGGCGGACGCAACGATTTTCTGCATTTCCTGGAGATAAGCGTCGACCTTCGCCTGGTCAGCCGGCTCGCCGACCATGGCCGCCAAACGACCGCGGTTGACGACGACGGCGATCGACAGGCGTTCGATCGAATAGCTGTTCTTGACGGTGGCAATCGTCTTGCTGTTGATTTCGTAGTTCGTCTGCTCTTCCTTTTTCTCCGCCTCGTCGCTCGATTGCTGCCCAGCTCCGCCTTTGGGTGCAGCCTGGGGCACGTTCTGTTGCACGGTTGCGGCGTTGTCGGGCTGCTGCTGGCTGGACTTCTGCTCTTCCTTGATGACGCGTGTCGAGCGCTCCACCCGCGATTCCGGATCGAAGACGGTCTCCTGGATCTGCTGGGCGTCAGTATTTAGCGCGGCAGTGACACTGGAGCGGAAATTGTCCATGCCGAGGAAGGGGGCAAGCGCGTTGTCGATCTTCTTTTCGAGATCGGTCTGGACGTTCTGGATAACGCCGAGCGACTGGTTGAGAGCGGTGTTGGCCGGGTCGTCGCCGGAGGCGAGGAGCTGCCCTGTCGAATCGAGAATGGTGACGTCGTCGACATCGAGCCCCGGAACCGACGAGGCGACCAGATGGCGGATCGAGGCCGCAGCATTGCGGCCGACAGTCGCGCTGGCGCGAATCATCACCGAGGCGGTCGGCGTCTGCTCGGCTTTGCGGAAGCTTCCACGCTCCGGCATGACGATGTGGACGCGCGCGGCGGCTATGCCGGAAATCTGCTGGATCGTTCGGGCGATCTCGCCTTCAAGTGCGCGAACCCGCGTCACCTCCTGCATGAAAGAGGTAAGGCCGATGGAGCCGACATTGTCGAAAAGCTCGTATCCGGCATTGGCGCTGCTCGGCAGACCTCGCTCGGCAAGCAGCAGACGAGCCTTGCCGGTCATGCCCACGGGTACCTGGATGCTGCCGCCGTCCGAACCCACTTCGAAGTCGACATTGGCCTCGGCAAGCGCAATGCTGATCTGGGTCACGTCGCTGCGTTCAAGGCCGACATAGAGCGTTTCGAAGGCCGGCTTGTTGACGTAGATCGCAGCACCGAGAATGACGCCGATTGCGACGATGCCCGCTAGAGCAAGGGCAATCAGTTTGCTCTGCCCGAGATTGCCCAAATTCTTCGTGAACGTCGAAAATTGATCGAACAGAGTCATTCTGTTTCCGCACCCAGTATCGCAAGACAGCCTTGCCGGTTATCGACGGCGCCCTGCGCAGTTCCAACATTCGGGTTTGCTGGCTTTCGGCTTCGATCAGCCATCATTCGGTACACGCGAATCTACCAGCCCCGGAAGCGAAGCTAGGCAACGAAACTTGCGCGAACTTGACGGCTGTCAGCATACGGCACCAGCAAAAATCTTTGCGGCCGGCGAATGACGCGTGAGCGGGGGATCGAGCGGACTACCAGGTCCGCGTCAGAATGCCTCGAAATCGCCGGAGGCCTTGGTCAGTGGCTGGGAGTGCCCGTGGCGAAGGACACCGCTGCCGAGGGCCCTCTTCATATCTGCGAGTTTGACGAGGTTGACTGCGGTGCTGATATCCACCAGCCAGGCATCCGGAATGGACGCCGTGATCGTATCGATGAATTCGGCGAGCCCCCGCGTCTTCTGCACCGCCAGATCGACGCCCTGAAAAAGCATCATCCTGTCAACCGTATCCCCGCCGCTAGCGGAATCATCCAGGAGCTGCGGCTCGATGCGCTCGATGAGATAGGCCACGTCGTGGAGTTCGGTCACGATGCGCATCAGCACCGCCGGCAGCGATTCTTCCGCGTGAGATATGTGGCTCTGGCAATCGGTCTGCATTTCGTCTCTCACGTGCTTTTGAAATCTGCTGCGATGGGCGGGAGTGATCAGAAGAACTCGATGGAGCTTTCCGCCGGTTTGGGCGCGGGCGCGGGCCGCTGGTCCAGTTGGATTGCGCGCTGCGCCTCGACGCCCGTCAACGCATACTGGCGGGCACGTCCGGTCACCGGCCAGTATTCGAGCTTGCGACCGTGCTCGCCACCGGTGCTTTCACCGACAATCCTGATGCCCTCGTCCATGAGGAATTGGCGCGCAAAGGCGGCGTTCTGCTCCCCGACATTCGAGAAGCGTGCAATCGTCCTGGCGCCGCCGAAGATCTTCGCCTCGAGCCGATCCCTTCGCGCACCCTGCTTGAGGAGACCGTTGATGAGAAGCTCCATGAGGTGCACGCCGTAGCGCGTGGCATCGCCGCCCGCGGCGACCGAAGCCGCGGAGCCGGGCAACAGGAAGTGGTTCATGCCGCCGACGCCGGCTACCGGATCGCGCATGCATGCGGCCACGCAGGAGCCGAGAATGGTCGAAAGAACGATATCGGGATCGCTAACGACCTTGAACTCGCCCTGGATGACGTGCACACGCCTGCCGGCAGCTTCGGTGATCATTTCAGCGCCCCGAAAACGGCTTCGATCGCAGCCTTCATCTTCTCGATCGTGAACGGCTTGGCCAGCACGTTGTTGGCGCCAAGCGCCGCCGCCTTCTGCACCAGAGCACGGTCTCCTTGCGCCGTCAGGATGATGAAGGCCGCCTTCTTGGTGGCCGGGTTCGCGCGCACCGCCTGCAACAGGCCAAGGCCATCCATCTTCGGCATGTTGAAATCCGAGATGACAAGGTGATGGGGGTTCTGCGCCATGATCTTCATGCCCTGCTCCCCGTCGCCGGCGGCAGTGATCTGCTTGAAGCCGAGCTGCTGAAGAGCGTCGCCCAGAAGCAGACGGCTCGTCACCTGATCGTCGACGATCAGTACTTTTATTTTTTCCGCGATGGACATTATTCGCTTCCTTCCTTCCGGGCTGCCGCCGATTTCAATATCTCTTCCCCGATGGATCCAAGGGGAAGCTGGGTTTCGACGGCTCCCAATTCATAGGCGACCCTCGGCATGCCGTAGACGACACAGGTCTTTTCGTTTTGTCCGAAGGTGCGTGCTCCGGCGTGCCGCAATTTCAGGAGACCGGCCGCGCCGTCACGACCCATGCCGGTCAGAATGACTCCGATTGCATTGCGTCCCGCCAGTTCGGCAACCGAATCGAACAACACGTCGACGGACGGGCGGTGGCCGTTGACAGGCTCCCGATCGACGAGCCGGCAGCAGGGTGCCGAGGCGTTGGCGACCTGGAGATGCCGCTCGCCGCCCGGCGCCAGATAGATCTTGCCGATTTCGAGGCGGGCGCCCTCGGTCGCCTCCTCCACCGTCGGCGCGCAGAGGCGGTTCAATCTTTCGGCGAAGCTCTTCGTGAAGGTGTGCGGCATGTGCTGCGTGATCACCGTCGGCGGACATCTGGCCGGGAATTTCTGCAGCACTGCGATCAGCGCTTCGACACCGCCGGTGGAGGCGCCGATGGCAACGATCTTGCGGCCAGCCCGGTACTCGGAGGCGGCATTCGCGACGGGCGTGGCCGCGCGGTTCGTTGTGAACATCGCCTTTCGCTGCGAGCGCGCGGCTGCCTTGACCTTGTCCACCAGGCCGCCGAACGGGTTAGGATCGCCGGGATGCGGTTTGCCCACACAATCGAAAGCGCCGATTTCAAGGGCGGCAATCGTCGCCTCTGCTCCCTTGTGAGTCAGCGTCGACACCATGATGACCGGCATCGGCCGGAGCCGCATGATCTTGTCGAGAAATTCGAGGCCGTTCATGTTCGGCATCTCGATGTCGAGAGTGACCACGTCCGGGTCGAGCTGCTTGATCGCCTGACGCGCTTCGAAGGCATCTGCCGCCTGGCCGACAACCTCCACATTCGGATCGGCGTTGAGTACGGCGGAGATAAGACCCCGCATCGTGGCGGAGTCATCGACGACGAGAACACGGGCGGGAGCCGTCATGCCCGACCTCCATGAAACCTGCCGGTGTGGCGATAGGTGGTGACACCGATATTGTCGAAGACGACCTTGGCATCGCCCGAGATGCGTTCCGAGTGGCCTATGTAGAGATGCCCGCCGGTATCGAGAACGCTCGCGAAACGCGACCAGATCTTCATCTGTGTCGGCTCGTCGAAGTAGATCACGACGTTGCGACAGAAGATGACGTCGAACGGGCCCTTCACCGGCCATTGCGCCATGAGGTTGAGCTCGTTAAAGGTAATCAACCGCTTTACGCGGTCGTCGATCTGCCACTTCACGCGGCCGCCAACCTCGACCTCGCTGAACCATTGTTTGCGCATGGCCGGACTGACTGTCTCAAGGGCGGTCGCGTCATAGGCGCCAGCCCGAGCGAGCGCAAGGATCTTGGGATCGATATCGGTCGCCAGAATGCGGAAGTCGTACTCTGCGACGTTCGGCAGGAGCGACAGCACCGTGAGTGCAATCGAATAAGGCTCCTGCCCGTCGGAGCAGGCTGCTGACCAGATCCGCACACGACCGCCGCTCTTTGCCCGCGCGACCAGCTCCGGCAAGACTTCCGCCTTCAAATGTTCGAAATGATGGTTCTCGCGGAAAAAGCGGGTGAAATTCGTCGTCAGGTGGGAAAGCATGTCTCGGCGCGCGGCAGCACCGGTCGGCGATGCGACGAGCTGACAGTAATCGCGAAAGCCCCTGAGCCCGAGACTGCGGATATGCTTCGACAGCCGCGAATAGACGAGCGAGGCCTTCGTTTCATTGAGATAGATCCCGGCATCCGCATAGATCATCGCCGCAATCTCCTGGAGGTCGCGACGGGTTAGCGGATATTCGCCATTCGCAACGCATTCGTCTGGCGAGAGCTTCGGTTCAAAGGTGGCTTGAAAATTCATGCCGCCTCCCTTTCGTGATGCGGGAAGATGGAGTCGAGTTCGACCAGGCAGATCATGCGCCCGTCGATCGCCAGAACTCCCCGGGCGAGACTTCTTGCAAATTCCGAGGCAATTTCCGGCGTGGGCTGGATATCGGCATCGGAGACGGTCAGAATATCGGAGACGGCATCGACCAGCAGCCCGACCACCTGGCTGTTGACCTGGGCAACGATGATCACATGCCTCACTGTCGGCTCGGCCGGCTTCATTCCGAGGCGAGCGCAGAAGTCGATGATCGGCAGTACGGCACCACGCAAGTTGATTACGCCCAGCATGTAGGAAGGAGCATGCGGCATCGGTGTCGCAGGCGTCCAGCCACGAATTTCACGAACCGACATGATGTTGACGCAGAATTCCTGATCGCCGACACGGAAAGCGATCAGCTCCCGTCCGCCAGTCGTCAGATTTTTTGCGGCATAGGTCATGACTACTATCCGGTCGCAGCAAGGGTCATTTCGGGTTTCAGGGTTTGCCCGCGCGAGGCGGCAACGATGGCATCAACATCGAGGATCAGAGCAACGCGCCCATCGCCGAGAATGGTCGCCGCCGCGATGCCCGGAACATGCGTATAGTTCGCCTCGAGGCTCTTGATGACGACTTGCCGCTGCCCCTGGATGGCGTCCACCATGAGGGCGCGCTGCCCGCCCCCTTCCGATTCCACGAGGAGCGCCACGCCTTCGACCGGATTCGCCTGTGTCGCGCGGAAGTTCAGGATGCGGCCGACATCGACCAATGGGCAGAAGGAGTTGCGGATCGAAATCAGCCGCTGGCTCGCGCCGAAGCTGTGAATGGCGGAGGCTTCCGGCTGGAGCGTTTCGACGATAGCGGTCAATGGCACCACCAGCGTCTGGTTAGCGACGGTCACCACCATGCCATCGAGAACCGCGAGCGTGAGCGGCAGGCTCATAATGAAGACCGAACCCTGCCCCGGCTTCGACTGAATGTTGATGCGACCGCCGAGCGCCTGGATCGAGCGCTTGACAACGTCCATGCCGACGCCGCGCCCGGAAATGTCGGAAATCTTGTCCGCGGTGGAAAAGCCGGCGTGAAAAATCAGGTTGTCGATCTCCTCGTCGGAGAGATTGGCATCGGCGGCGATCAGGTCGTTGTCGATCGCCTTTTGCCGCACCTTCTCGCGATTGATGCCGGCGCCGTCGTCGGCAAGCTCGATGACGATACGACCGGAGCGATGTTTCGCCGTCAGCCGCACCGTGCCTTCCGGGTTCTTGCCCGCGGCGACGCGCTTCTCAGGCGTTTCCAATCCATGATCGACCGCATTGCGGATCATGTGCGTCAGCGGCTCGGCCAGCTTGTCGATGACCGTCTTATCCACTTCCGTGTTCTCGCCCTCGGTCACGAGTCGCACCGACTTCCCGGTCATGTCGGCGATTTCGCGGACGATGCGCGACATGCGCTGGAACACCGGCTTTACCGGCTGCGCGCGGATCGCCATGACACTGTCCTGGATTTCGCGCGTGAGCTGCTGCAGCTCCTCGAGACCCATATTGATCGACGAGGTTCCGTTGGTGTCGTTCTCGATTACGCTTTGCGACAGCATCGCCTGGTTGATGACGAGCTCGCCGACGAGATTGATGAGGCGGTCGACGCGATCGAGATCCACACGGATCGTCGGCTGGGCGGCAGAGGCCGCCTGCTGGGCAGCCGCCTGCGCCGCGGAGGCGGTCGACGCCACTTTCGCATTCTCCAGGGGCGCGCGCGCTGCAGTCTGGGCCATCTGCAGGACATTGCTGGCGGTTGCCGCGGCCGATGCGGCCGCACTGCGGGGGTCACGCTGCTGCGAGACCATTTCCTCATCCTCTTCGGCCGATTCGCCCCGGGACGGAGCTTCCTCGTCGAGCAAGCTAAGATCGAAGGGGACAGGGTGCATGGGCAGTTCCTCGCCCGCACCGGAGGCATCGCCGCTTACGAGCGTCACATCGAGGTCGCAGTCCCACTCGGCGAACTCGAAGACGGACCGGATTGCCTCTTCGCCCTTTTCGGTCTTCAGCGATATCTCCCAGCTGAAATAGGCGGCCTCCGGGTTCATTTCTTCGAGCGCCGGCAGGCGATCCATATCGCAGCGGATGCTCATTTCGCCAAGACGAGACAGATCGCGCAGAAGCAACGTCGCATCGTTGCCCTTCGCATAGAGCTCGGACTTCGGGCTGAAGACGATCTCGTAGGTGGACGGCTCGATCGCCGGCGGCTCGGAAGCCTCGAACTCGTCGAAGGAGAAGGCGACCGGCTGAAAGCCATCGTCATTCACCGCCGGAGCGGGAGCGGCAGGAGCAACCGCTTTTGCAATCTCGGGGGCGCCGGGCTGCGGCATCTCGCCATTCGCCAGCGCCTCGAGCTCCTTGATCAGCTGTCGACTGCGCGCCTCGTCGACGCCGCCACCGTCGCGCGCGGCATTCGTCAGGTCGGCGAGCACGTCGGCTGACCGAAGCATGACCTTCAGGACGTCCTGATTGGGTTCAAGCCTGTTGGATCGAACGCAGTCGAGTGTCGTCTCGAACACGTGCGCGAACGAGACGAGGTCGTCCAGCCCGAACGCGCCCGCACCGCCTTTGATGGAGTGGACTGCGCGGAAGACGGCGTTTACCGTTTCCGGATCGCGATCGCCGTCGTTGAGCTTCAGGAGACCCGATTCCAGTTCTGCGAGTTGCTCCTCGCATTCCTGGAAGAAGATCTCTTTGATTTCGTTCATATCCATTGGAGGCTACCCTCGGACTTCAGGCCGTTACACGCTCGATGGCATCGATTAGCTTGGTAGGGTCGAACGGCTTGACGATCCAGCCGGTGGCGCCTGCCTGGCGTGCGCGGTTCTTCTTCTCGGCATCGCTTTCCGTCGTGAGTACCAGAATCGGGACGGCGCGATAGCGATCGTTCTTGCGCACGCCCTCGATGAAGCCGAAGCCGTCGAGGCGGGGCATGTTGATGTCAGTGACTATGACATCCGGATTGGCGCTCTCGAGCACTTCGAGGCCTTCGACCCCGTCTTCCGCCTGGATCGTTTCGAACCCGGCATTGTTGAGCGTGACGAGAAGCATGTTCCGGATTGTCCGGGAGTCGTCGACAGTCAGAACTCTCTTCTTCATTTCTCAAATCTCCTTTGCCATCAGGGGAGCAATATCCACGCCGATGAGCTGTGTCGCTTTAACGAAGGCGTCCGACACCTTGGCAAAGGTGAAGGACAACTGATCCACTTCCCAGGTTTTTGCGCCTGCCATAAGTACCTGCGCGCAGAGCGACCCCATGCGCTCGACGGCAGAAGCGTCGATTGCGATCGGGGCACCCTTCAGCTCCAGAAGCTTGTTGTGCAACGCCGTCGCCTCGTTCAGGTCCAGGACTGGAGCGAGCTTGAGCGGTTTTCCTGCACTGTTCCTGCTGGCCATCTTGTTCCTCGCCAACCTCAAAATCCCTTCAACTAGCCTCGCCATCCGACGAAGTGCCGTTCGGAGGCGTCCTCCTCTTCGAACAGCATTGCCGGCTCTTCTTCATTCCTCTGCTGCGGCAAGCCGGCCACGGCAGGGACAGCCACTCTCGCCGCCAAGCCAGCCTGGCGCTCAAAACGGAACCTGCGGATCGTCTGTCCCAGTTCCAGGATGACGCTCTGGAGGTCGTCCGTCGAAGCCAGCGTCTCGCCAGCAAGCGCCGCACTGCGGCTCAACGCCTGTGAGATCCCGCCGATTTCGGTAGCCGCGGCGGCAAGATCGCTCACTTGGCTCTCCGCCTCGCGGGCAATGTCGGATACGGCGGCATTGATGGAGGTCACCTGTGCGACGATGCTGCTGATCGCGTCCTGCGTCCGGCCGACGATCTCGACCCCCGCCTCCACCTGGGATTTCGTGCCGCTGACGAGTTGCTTGATCTCGCGGGCCGCTTCTCCCGAGCGCTGCGCGAGAGCCCGAACCTCCTGCGCCACGACCGCAAAGCCCCGGCCGCTTTCACCGGCGCGGGCCGCCTCGATGCCGGCGTTCAAAGCCAGCAGATTGGTCTGGAAGGCGATCTCGTCGATGACGCCGATGATCTGGCCGATTTTCTCCGCCGAGGTCTCGATGTCTGCCATGGCCGAAATCGCCTGTCCGGCGACTTCGCCGCTGCGCTCGACCGCAAGACGGGTTTCGCCCGCCGCCGTCTCGGTCTCGCCGATCTTGAGCGAGCTCGAGCGCATGCGCTCCGCCATGCCGCCCAATGTCGCGACGTGACCGGACAGCGCTTCAGCTTCGCCAGCGGCGCTGCCGGCAAATCCGCCGGCGCGCTCGTGCAGGCTGCGGGCGAGCGCTTCGGCAGCAGCTGCGCGCTTGTCCGCGGTCAGCAGGGCATCCTGGATCTGGTCCAATGCCGTGTTGAGGCCGGTCGCGATCGGGCGATAGGCATCCGGCGCAGCTTCCGGCAGACGGGCCGCAAGATCGCCGCCGACCAAGGCACCGAGGAAGTTTTCGAAAAGACCGGTCACTTCGGTCTCGTCCCCCTGGCGCTGCTCTGACAATTGACGCTGGTGCTGCTGGCGCAAGGCGTTGAAGCGCAGCGAAACCGCGATCTCTGCATCGACGAATGCGGCACGGATGAGCGCGGCAACGAGCGCGCAGAGTTCTTTCTTGCGCGACCTACCGAGGGGAAGCAGGGATTTCGGCCAGGCATTGTCGATGGCGCCGACGATGAGATGCTCCAAAACCACGGCGTGGCTTGCGATCTGCCAGCGCGGGTCGAGCCCCATACGGCTTCCGGTATCGGCCAGCACCTTCACGCGCTCGGCATAGAGCGCGTCGAAACGGGCATCGGTCAGCACGTTCCAGTGGGAGGATTGCAGATCCTCGAGGCGGTCGAGCTGGCGGTCGCTTTCGAAGTGGCGCGCGGCGTCGGGATGGGTCTGCAGGCGGTTGAAGAGATCGCGCAGCGCGAGTTCGATCCGCGGCGACAGTGTTTGACGATGAGCGCGCAACAGAGTGCAGGCTTGCTCGTCGAGGCCGGCAAAGCGCAGGCGTTCGAGCAGACTGGCTGCCTGGCCCCTCCCTGCCTGTCCTGACGCTTCCTGCTTCACGCTTTTCCCCGGCCTGATGCGTGTTCGAAACTCGCCGAAAGGAAGATGTGGCCGCCAGGACCCGTGGCCGGTCACGCCCGATCGTCAGGATCAGCGCGCCCCAAGCGTGTGCGATCATCCATCCCGCAAGTAGATTTTGGGTGAGTAAATGCATACCGGACCGGAACCGGTACGGCGGCGCGGCATCATGCCTAGAGGAGAAACTTCAGACTTTCCCATTCCGACGTGCCGGACCATCTTTATGGTTAATTCCTTGCTTGAAGGTTAACAGCTTCGGCGCATAACCGAACTCGCTAAAATTGGTGCGGGCGCCCTTGGCAATGTCTCGCATGGGGGTTCTCCGTCGACGATCGGCAGCAACTCTTCATTCATAAGAGTTCGGGATTGCGGATCTACTTGTCGTGCAGTATCGAAGCGAAGATCGACTGGGCACCGACCGCGCGTGCCGTCAAACGGGGCAGAAGCGACATCATGATGATGCGCTCTCGGGAAATGAACACATGATTGTTCTCGGAATTAGTGCCGCTATTACTGCCATCATGGCGATGACCGCGATATCTCTCGTCGTCCGTCTCGAGAACGACCGATCGGCAAGCAGAAACATATTCTGACCCGTCTCGCGGCAAGAATTACATTATTCTTCAGAGCCATTCGCAATCACGGGCGGATCACAGGTGTCCCGTCGTGAGACGGCGCCAGCGCTGCGCATATTTGATCAGGGCCTGTGGAATTGCTTCAGTGAAATATTCCGCGCCTGTCCTGATGCGAGCGCCAGTGACAAGACAGGCGGCCCCGAGGCTTGTCCCGGTGCTGCTGAGCCTGTTGGCTAGAACCGGCCGTTCGGTCGCGCCGGCCAGCATCCGCAGATAGGCGGCGTTGGCGGCGAAGGGACCTTCCACCACGGTCTCGCCTTTGGCGCCAATCAGATCGAGGCAGGTCGCCGCCATAAGGGCAAGATGGAAGGAGACGGCGGCGAGCCGCTCGGCTGGGTCGAGCGTCCCCTCATCCACCGTCCAGCGGGGGCGAGAGGATGGGAAGGGACCGGAGCCCCCCGGCACCGAGGGCAGCAGCATGTGGCACGCCGCAAGCACCCGCTCTTCGGCTTCGGGCGAGGCCGGCGGCGGATCGTCGCCGACAAGCATGGAGAACGCGCGGCCACCCATGAAACGGGCGGAAGGCACCGGATCGCCAAGCGCGTTGACATTGATCAGCGTGTCGCGCGTCTCGTCGAGACCGACCGCCTCGCCGCCGACCGCCAGCATGACGACCCAGGTTCCCGTCGAGACGACGGAAAACGGCGCGGGGCGGGTCAGGAGATGTGGCAGCAGCGAGGCATTGGAGTCGTGGATACCGCAATAAACCGGCAGGCCCTGCGGCAAACCGGTTATCTCGGTCAGCGACGGCAATAGCCCGCCGATGACGTCACCCGCCTTGCGCACCGGCGCGAACAGCGGCCGCCAACCCTGTGCCTCTACCAGTGTCGAAAACGCTGCCGCTTGGGGATTCCAGAGGTCCGTATGGCAGCCGAGCGAGGTCAGTTCGTTGGTTCTGACGCCGGTCAGACGATAGGACCAATATTGCGCATAGGTCAGGATCGTCGCCACCCTTGCGAATTGCTCGGGGAACCTGCGCTGCTGCCAGAAAAGTTGTGCGCCGACATTCAGTCCCATGGGCAAGCGCGCCGAACCGGTCTCCGCGAATGGCGGCCTTACCTTGCCATAGTCTTCCGCGAGGCCGTCCGGCCCGGCGAACTCATAATCCAGAACCGGCAAAGCGAGCCCGCCTTCTTCCTCGAGCAGAACGGCGGTTGCGCCGTGGGTCGTGACCGAGATCGCCTCCACGGGGCATTCGCGATGGAGCGCGGCCAAGCTCTCCAGAATGAAGCGCCAGAGATGATCGATATCGAAATGAGGGTAGAGCCCGCTCCCAATGACGAGATTGGGTGTCTTGCGGACGGCAATCTCCTCGAAGCGATCAAGGTCGACCAGCGCGACCTTGGCGTTCGTCTTTCCGATATCGATGACGGCGACCGTCCTCATGGCAGATGGAAAACCATCTTGAGCGGGACGGCGACCGGCTCGTTGTCGGTCTGCGTCTCCATGATGTCGGCCATGTAGGCCCACCACTTCTGCATTACCGGATGGGAAGGCAGATCGGCCATCTTGTGGTCGTCGCTCCGCCAGAGCACACCGAAAAGCAGGTTCGTTTCTTCGTCGAGGTGAATCGAATAGTCGGAGATCCCGGCCTCTTTCAGGAGCGCGGCGAGTTCGGGCCAGATCGCATCGTGGCGCGCCCGATATTCCTCGGCCTTTCCGGGGTTGAGCCGCATGCGGAAGGCGTATTTTTCCATGGAACGACCCTCATTGGGAGAGGCGGCGGCGAGCGCGCTGCCACAAGATCGGCAAGGCGATGACCGAGATCAGCAGCAGGCCGATGAAGATCGACATGACGATACCCGGGACGTTCAAAAGGCCAAAACCGAAGGTGACCATGCCCATGATCAGCGCAGCCAGCACGACGCCTGGGATGGTTCCCGAACCGCCGAGAATGTTGACGCCACCGAGCACGACCATCGTTACCACTTCGAGTTCCCAACCGAGCGCGATCGAGGGCCGGGTAGAGCCGAGCCGCGAGGTGAGGCAGATCGAGGCGAGCCCCGCCATCAGTCCGGTCATCAGGAACAGCGCGAATTTTACCCTGGCCACGCGCACTCCCGAAAACAGCGCCGCGGTCTGATTGTTGCCGATCGCATAGACGGCACGACCGAAATTCGTCTTGTGCAGCAGGACGCCGTAGATGACGGCGAGCAGCACGAAAAGGGTGAACTCGAAGGAGAAGACCCACCAGACATAGCCTTGGCCGAACCAGGCGAAGCTTTCCGGATAACCGGTAAAGGCCTGATCGCCGAGAACGATGAAGGAGAGACCGCGAAACAGGCTCATGGTGCCGATCGTCACTACGATCGATGGCAGGCCGAGACCGGTGATAAGGAGACCGTTGACCGCGCCGCAGACGAGCCCGACGCCAAGGCCGATCGCGACGAGCGCCGGCGTATCCAAACCGAGCTGCACCGCGTAACCCATGGCCGTCGAGGCGAGCGCGATGATCGAAGCGACCGAAAGGTCGATCTCGCCGGAAATGATCACCAGTGCCATTGCGAAGGCGATCATCGCCTTCTCCGTGAAATTGAAAGTCGCGTCCGACAGATTCCACGGATCAAGGAAGTAGGGAGACGCCAGCGAATTGCCGAGGAAGATGGCGGTCGCGACGACGACAAGCAACGCCTCCCAGCTCTTCAGCAGCCGGGCGCTCCGCCCCTGCAGACGATCGGGGATGGTGCGCGGTGAAAGTTGAGCGTGGGCCATCAGACCGCCTCCGCTTTCTTAAGAATGACCCTGCCCTTGCGCCGCTCGGCGCGGGCATTGACGGCGACGGCGATGATGATGACGGTGCCGGAGATCGCCATTTGCGCGAAGGGCGAGATGTTGATCACAGGCAGCGCGTTCTTGATCACGCCCAGGAAGAGCGCCCCGAGCACCGCGCCTGCGACGGAGCCGATGCCGCCGGCGATTGAAATGCCGCCGATGACGCAGGCCGCGATGATGTCGAGTTCGAAACCGGCGGCGATATCGACATAGGCGACCGCGTAACGCGACACCCAGAGATAGCCGGAAAGCCCAGCCAGCGCGCCCGAGAGGCAATAGGCAAAGAAGCGCGTGCGGCCGACGTCGATGCCAGTGTAGATCGCCGCATGCGGATTGCCGCCGACCGCGTAGAATGCGCGGCCGAGCGGTGTGCGGCCCATCACCACGAACATCAGCGCGATCATCACGAGCGAAAGCCAGGAGAGCACCGGCAGCCCGGCGAGATCTTGGCGCGGCAGAGCCTTGAAGGCGTCGCTCATCTCATGCGCGTTGATCCATTTGCCGTCGGTCAGGAGAAAGATCAGGCCGCGGTAGATCGTCAGCGTGCCGAGGGTCACGACAATCGGCGGGATGTCGAGTTTCCAGACGAGCGTGCCGTTCACCATGCCGAGCAGCCCGCCGAGCACCATCACGGCGACGATGACGAGCGGGATCGGCAGACCGGGAAAGGCCGTGTTCAACATCGCCGCAACCATGCCGCAGAGCGCGAGGTTCGCCGCCATCGACAGGTCGATGCAGCGCGTCAGGATCACGGCCATCTGCCCGAGCGCCAGGATGATCAGGATCGAAGTGTCGTTATAGACTCGTGCGAGATTGGCCGGCGCCACGAAGCCGGGGAAGCGCAGGGCGATGACGGCCAGCAGCACCATGATCGCCACGACGAGCAGGATTTCGCGGTTCTTGAGGAGCTTGGCCATCATGCGGCTCTCCCTTCCGGCTGCGCTTCGATACCGGCTGCGGCGCGAACCAGTTTCTCCGCAGTGAGTTCGGAACGCTCGAACCGGCCGGCGATCCGCCCTTCGCGCATGACGATGACCCGGTCCGACATTCCCATGATCTCGGGGATTTCCGAGGAAACCATGATGACGCTAAGCCCTTGAGCCGCGAGCTCGCTCATGAAGGCATGGACTGCCGCCTTGGAGCCGATGTCGATGCCCTTGGTCGGCTCATCGAGAATGATGACCTTGGGTTTGGTTGCCAGCCACTTGGCGATCACTACCTTCTGCTGGTTGCCGCCGGAAAGCGTGCCCACGTCCTGATCGAGTGAGGCGGCGCGGAGATCCAGCCGCGACGTATATTCCCGGGCCAGCGCGAACTCGTTGGCTAGCCTCAGGAAGCCCGTGCGTGACGTGTGGGAAAGCGACGGCAGGGTGACGTTCTGAAAGATCGGCATGCCTATGATCGCGCCTTGGCGGCCGCGCTCTTCCGGTACGTAGACGATGCCGGCGCGGATCGCTTCGGCGGGACTGCGGATCACCAGCACCTCACCGTCCAGCCTGATCGCGCCCGCCGACGGCCTTGTGATACCTATTAAAGACTGCATGAACTCCGAACGGCCGGCGCCGACGAGCCCGTAGAAGCCGAGGATTTCGCCGCGCCTCAATTCGAAGTTGATGTCTTCGAACTCGGTCGGATGGCGATAACCGGAGACGGTCAGCACCGGCTCGCCGATCCCGACCTCTTTCTTGGGATAGACGGAATCGACGGAGCGGCCGACCATCATGCGGACGAGATCGTCCTGCCTGACATCGGCGATCACTCCTTCGCCGACCATGGTTCCGTCGCGAAAGACGGTGTAGCGGTCGGCGATCCGGAAGATCTCGTCGAACTTGTGGCTGATGAAGAGGATCGCCTTGCCGTCGGCCTTGAGCCGCTCGATCAGTGCGTAGAGTTCGTGGATCTCCTTGTGCGACAGAGCCGCGGTCGGCTCGTCCATGATGACGACGCGGGCGTCGACGGAAAGCGCGCGGGCGATCGCCACCAGATGCTTCCTGGCGATTCCGAGATCACGCAGCCGGATCGTCGGGTCGAAATCCGCGCCCGCCCGGTTGAGGAGGGCGGCAGCATCGGCGTTGAGCTTCTTCCAGTCGATGAGGCCGAAGCGGTTGCGTGGCGCGTGGCCGAGAAAGATGTTCTCGGCGACGGAAAGCTCGTCGAAGAGCACTGTCTCCTGGTGGATGGCGGTAACGCCGGCGCGGGCAGCGGAAAGGGCGGTCGGAAACGCGGTTTCCGTTTCTCCGACGCGGATCACGCCGGAATCCGGTTGATAGATACCGGTGAGGATCTTGACGAGCGTCGACTTGCCTGCGCCGTTCTCGCCGATCAACGCCGTCACCGAACCCGGATAAAGCGTGAGCGAAACCTCCGAGAGGGCACGCACGCCCGGAAAGGACTTGGAGATGCCCTCAAGCGCGATGGCGGGCTTCATCCGCGATGTGGTCGTATCCTGCAACAAGAGAGAGTCCACCAATTCAGTTGTTTTTCTGAGGCGGTCGGCCGGCAGAACCGCCCTTGGATAGCCGGCCTGCCCCTCTCCTCGGGTTTAACCCGAGGACTAGCCCTCTCCGCGCAAGCGGGGAGAGGGGACCCTTTCGCTGACCGCGCTCGCGCTAACGTTCATGGGCGAGGCGGCGCCGCGAGTCCCCTTCTCCCCGCGAGCGGGGAGAAGGTCGCGGCAGCGGGATGAGGGGCAGATCCCCTCCCCCGATCAGAAGATCTTCGCGAATTCCTCGACGTTCTTGGCATCATAGACGAACGGGTCGGCCATAGCGCCTTCATTATTCTCGTCGAGCTTCACCGTGCCCATGCGGCCCATCTTCAGTTCCGCACCGGGCTTGGCCTCGGCACCCTGGATCAGATCGTAGGCGATCATTGTCGCCGAATAGCCGAGGTCGATCGGATTCCAGATCGCGAAGGACTTGGAAGCGCCCGACTTGACGTGGCCGGCCATTTCGGACGGAAGGCCGAGACCCGTAACGTTGATCTGGCCGATCTTGCCGGCGTCTGTGACGGCCTGCGCGGCGGCGACGATGCCGACCGAGGTCGGCGCGATGATCGCCTTCAAATTCGGGTGGGACTGAATGAGGCCCTGGGTCTCGCGATAGGATTTGTCGGCAAGGTCGTCACCATAGACGGTCGCGACGACGTTGATGCCCTTGTAGTTGTCCTGGACCTTCTTCATCTCGGCGATCCAGGTATTCTGGTTGGTGGCCGTGGCCGAGGCGGAGAGCACGGCGACGTCGCCGCCTTCCGGCAGATGATCGGCGGCAAGCTTGATGATCATATTGCCGATGAGGGCGTTCGAAGACGGGTTGAGGTGCATCATCCGGCCTTCCTTGGCGACGCCCGAATCCCAGGAGATAACCTTGATGCCGCGATCCATCGCCTTCTTCAGCGCCGGCACGAGCGCGTCGGTGTCGTTGGCCGAGACCGCGATCGCATCCACCTTCTGAGCGATCAGCGAGTTGATCACCTCGATCTGGCCTTCCGCCGTCGTCGACGTCGGGCCGGTATAGATGACCTCGACGTCGCCGAGTTCCTTGGCCGCTTCCTGGGCGCCCTTATTGGCGGCCTCGAAGAAGCCGATGCCGAGCGCCTTGACGACAAGCGCGATCTTCTTGTTCTCCGCATGAGCGGCATTGGCCATGAGAGCGACCGCAACGGCTGCAGTCACCATCAATGATTTGAGAACCTTCATCACTTTCTCCTCCCTTGGCCGAGCATCCGGAGTGGATGCCTCTTGCGGCCGACAACTCAACTCAGCAGCTTTCCGCGACAGCGCACGAAAGCCAGCCCACTCCCCTCTCCCACCCGCCTCAGGCGAATGTCGAAGCAGTCTCCGCGTCGCCCGCCGCCCGTGTGTGGGCAATGACGAGATTGACGCCGGCATTTTCAAGCATCGAGGCATGCCTGTCCTCGATACCCGGATCGGTGATCACGGTGGTGATGCGCTTCAAGCCGCAAAGAATGAGGCTCGAGCGCTTGTGAAATTTCGAGGAGTCGACGAGGACGACGAGTTCGTCTGCCTGGTCGATCAGCTTCTGCTCGGCCTGGATCAACAGCGGATCGGCCTCCATCAGCCCGAGCGGACCGAGCCCCTGCGCGCCCATGAACATGCGCCGCGCATAGAAGTTGCGCGTCACGTCGTTTTCGAATGGGCTCAAGATGATGTTCTGCTCGCGATAGATCGTGCCGCCGGACAGCATCACCGTGTTCTTCGAATGCTTCAGCAGATGCTCGGCGATCGGAAAGGAATTCGTGAAGACCTGCATTCGGCGGTTCGCCAGGAAATGCACCATCTGGAAGGTCGTCGTGCCGCCATTGATGATGATCGGCTCGCCTTCCTGACAAAGGGCCACGGCCTCGCGGGCGATCGCCTGCTTCTCCCGCGCATGCAGCCCCTCGTTGACGCTGAAGGGCCGGCCGGCAAGGCCGACGAATTGCGGCGGATTGATTGCCTCGGCGCCGCCGCGCACCCGGCGCAGGCGTTTCTGCACGTGAAGCGATGCGATGTCGCGGCGGATCGTAGCCTCCGAACTGCCGGTGAGTTCCACCAGTTCAGCCACAGTCACGACCGGCTTTTCCTGCACCGCCGACAGAATGATCCGGTGTCTTTCTTTCTCGTGCATGCGCTCCTCCGATGTCCCGCATGCTTCCATCATCCCCAAGCATTGTCAATCAGTATCGATCATATATTTTCATTGTGCGCTGCAGTATGACTGATTTTGATCGTTTTTGATTGACAATCGTAGATCTCCCGTGTGATCTGATGACGATCAATCGCGCGGCGTAAGCACAAGCGGGCCACCGACCGGGAGGAATTCGACATGCTCGACAAGCAACAGGGCGCACGCCTGGCCAATCTCTGGGACGACACCAAGGCGGCGGGGATGAGCGAGCCCGAGCGGCTCCTCTATCGGTCGAACCTGCTCGGCTCCGACAAACGCATTACCAATTACGGTGGCGGCAACACCTCCGCAAAAGTCATGCAGAAGGACCCGCTGACCGGCGAGACGGTCGAGGTGCTGTGGGTCAAGGGATCGGGCGGCGATGTCGGCACCATCAAGATGGACGGCTTCGCCACGCTTTACATGGATAAGCTCCGAGCGCTGAAGGGTATCTATCGCGGCGTCGAATTCGAAGACGAGATGGTCGGCTACCTGCCGCATTGCACCTTCAATCTCAATCCGCGCGCCGCCTCGATCGATACGCCGCTGCACGCCTATGTGCCGAAGGCGCATGTCGACCACATGCACCCGGATGCGATCATCGCCATTGCCGCCTCGAAGAACAGCAAGGAATTGACGCAAAAGATCTTCGGCGACGAGATCGGCTGGCTGCCCTGGAAACGCCCGGGTTACGAGCTCGGCCTCTGGCTCGAAAAATTCTGCCTCGAAAACCCGAAGGCACGCGGCGTGGTGCTCGAGAGCCATGGCCTCTTCACCTGGGGAGACACGGCCAAGGGGGCCTATGAGACGACGATCGATATCATCAACCGCGCGATCGCCTGGTTCGAGGGCGAGAATGGGGCACCAGTCTTCGGCGGGGCGGTGAAGCCGGTGCTAGAAGCCGCCGAGCGCGCCACTGTTGCAAAGCGGCTGATGCCGGTGATCCGCGGGCTGATCAGCGCCGAGGAAAAGAAGGTCGGCCATTTCGACGACAGCCAGGCAGTTCTCGATTTCGTCTCGTCAAGAGATTTACAGTCACTCGCCGCGCTCGGGACGAGCTGCCCGGACCACTTCCTCAGGACGAAGATCCGGCCGCTGGTGATCGATTTCGATCCGGCAAAGCCGGATGTCGAGAAGACGCTTGCCGGCCTTCCCAAAGCGATAGCCGCCTATCGCGCCGACTACGCGGCGTATTACGAGCGCTGCAAGCGCTCCGACAGCCCGGCGATGCGCGACCCGAATGCCGTCGTCTACCTCGTTCCGGGCGTCGGCATGATCACTTTTGCAAAAGACAAGGCGACGGCGCGCATCTCCGGCGAATTCTACGTCAACGCGATCAATGTCATGCGCGGCGCCTCCGGCGTTTCGACCTATGTCGGCCTGCCGGAGCAGGAAGCTTTCGACATCGAATACTGGCTGCTCGAGGAAGCGAAACTACAGCGCATGCCGAAGCCGAAGAGTCTTGCCGGGCGTATCGCCCTCGTCACCGGCGGTGCCGGGGGCATCGGCAAGGCGACGGCCACCCGGCTGATCCAGGAGGGCGCCTGCGTCGTCCTCGCCGATATCGACGAAGCGGCGCTCGAAGCGGCCGAAAGCGAGCTTGCCGGTCGCTATGGCAAGGATTTCGTCCGAGCGGTCAACATGAACGTGACGAGCGAAGCGGCGGTCGAAACCGGCTTCGGCGACACGCTGCTTGCGTTCGGCGGCCTCGACATTCTTGTTTCCAATGCCGGCCTTGCCTCCTCGGCGGCGATCGAGGACACGACGCTCGCGCTCTGGAACAGGAACATGGACATCCTGGCGACGGGCTATTTCCTGGTCTCGCGCGAAGCCTTCCGCATTTTCCGTATTCAGAATGCCGGCGGCAACATCGTTTTCGTCGCTTCGAAGAACGGCCTTGCCGCCTCGCCCGGCGCGTCGGCCTATTGCACCGCCAAGGCCGCGGAGATCCACCTCGCCCGCTGCCTGGCGCTCGAGGGCGCGTCGGCGCAGATCCGCGTCAATGTCGTCAATCCCGATGCGGTCTTACGCGGCTCGAAGATCTGGACCGGCGAATGGAAGGAACAGCGCGCCGCCGCCTACAAAATGGACGTCGACGAGTTGGAGGCGCATTATCGCGAGCGCTCCATGCTGAAGCTCAGCGTTTTCCCGGAGGACATCGCGGAAGCGGTCTACTTCCTCGCCTCCGACATGTCGGCGAAATCGACCGGCAACATCGTCAATGTCGACGCGGGCAATGCCCAGTCGTTCACGCGCTGAGAAGGAGGCTGCCATGACCTCCATGATCAGCACATCCGTTATCGAAGCTGAGAACGAGAGCCGCAAGGAAGCTCTCAAGCGTGACTATGAAGGCCTCGGCGAACGGCTCTCCCGCCGCGGCATCGACATCGAATCCATCAAGAGGAAGGTCGCGGCTTATGGCGTCGCCGTCCCATCCTGGGGTGTCGGCACCGGCGGCACCCGCTTTGCCCGTTTCCCCGGGCCCGGCGAGCCGCGCAATATTTACGATAAGCTTGAAGATTGTGGGGTCATCCATCAGCTGACGCGCGCGACTCCGAGCGTATCGCTTCACATCCCCTGGGACACGGTCTCCGATCTTTCGGCGCTGAAGGAGAAGGGCACGGCCCTTGGCTTGAGCTTCGACGCCATGAACTCCAATACCTTCTCCGATGCACCCGGCCAGGCGCATTCCTACAAGTTCGGGTCGCTCACCCACACCGACGCGGCGACGCGCCGGCAGGCGGTCGAGCACAATCTCGAATGCATCGAGATCGGCAAGGCGCTCGGCTCGAAGGCGCTGACGGTCTGGATCGGCGACGGTTCGAACTTCCCGGGCCAGAGCAATTTCACCCGTGCCTTCGAGCGCTATCTGGATTCGATGAAGCAGGTCTATGCGGCGCTCCCCGACGACTGGCGCGTCTTCACCGAACACAAGATGTATGAGCCGGCCTTCTACTCGACCGTGGTGCAGGACTGGGGAACCAACTACCTGATCGCCCAGGAGCTCGGCCCTAAGGCCTTCTGCCTAGTCGATCTCGGACATCACGCACCGAACGTCAACATCGAGATGATCGTCGCCAGGTTGATCCAGTTCAGGAAACTCGGTGGCTTCCACTTCAATGACTCGAAATATGGCGACGACGACCTCGATACCGGCTCGATCGATCCGTATCGGCTCTTCCTGGTCTTCAACGAGCTCGTCGACGCCGAGACGCGCGGCGCGAAGGGCTTTGATCCGGCGCATATGCTCGACCAGAGCCACAATGTGACGGATCCGATCGAAAGCCTGATGACGAGCGCGACGGAAGTCTGCCGCGCCTATGTCCAGGCGCTGATCGTCGACCGCGAGGCGCTCGACGGCTATCAGCAGGAGAATGACGCGCTGATGGCGTCCGAAACGCTGAAGCTGGCCTTCCGCACCGACGTCGAGCCGATCCTCGCCATGGCCCGCCTCGAAGCGGGCGGCGCGATCGCACCGGTTGCGACCTACAGGGCAAGCGGCTACCGCACCAAGGTGGCGGTCGAACGGCCGGCAGTCGCCGGCGGTGGCGGCGGTATCGTCTGAGGCGACCTTGATCAATTGCTACCGCATTCATGGCCCCGGTTCGTTTCGGACCGGGGCTTTTCGTCGCTGCCTTTTCGCTCCGCGAGCAGAAATCCCATTCGCGCAGAAAATCGCCTGCGCGCCCGAATTTGCCGTATCTGATCTCAAGGGAGAAGTTATCTTTCCAAGAGCGAATCGCGCCTTCCGAGAGGAGAATCAATGGGCATCGAAAGCATTCTGGTATACCTGCTCGTCGGGGCTGTGGCCGGGTGGCTCGCCGGTCTGATCGTGAGCGGCTTCGGTTTCGGGCTGATCGGCAATATGGTGGTCGGCATCCTCGGTGCTCTCATTGCCGGTTATCTGTTTCCGGCCCTCGGCGTCACGCTCGGCACCGGCATTCTTGCTGCGATCATTCATGCGACGATCGGCGCTGTCATTCTTCTGGTGCTGATCCGCATCGTCAAACAAGCCTGAAGGCGCGATGGCGGCCTCACGCACGATCCCTTGGATATTGCGGGTCCAGGCACCAAATCATGAGAGAGCACGGCGCTGCAGGAATCCATGGCGCGCGGTTTTCAAGAAGGATGAGCGGAGGAAAGAATGAACGACATCTATGGCGACAAGATCGAGACGGCACTCCAAACCTACATCAACGATCATCAGGGCAGCCTTACGCGCGAGCAGGCAATCTCCACGATCCTGGAAAACTGGTTCGCAAGCCACGGTTATCTGCCGCCACAGCAGGAGGGCATGCGGCCGGAGGAGCTTGACGCCTCGAACGACGACTGAGACATTCGCGCGTCCCCGCGACACCGGTGTAATGCTTGCGCCACCGGTGTGCTTTTGTCATTCACCAGCCCAGATCGCCCGAAATGAGCCTCGCCTCCGTCAAAGCATTCTTCTTGGAACACGCCCCGGACATCGATGTCATCGAACTCAAGCAGAGCACCGCGACCGTGGCGCTCGCGGCCGAAGGCCACGGCGTCGAGCCGGCGCAGATCGCCAAGACGCTGGCGCTGCGTGTCGGCGACGATGTGATCCTGATCGTTACCCGCGGTGACGCGCGGCTCGACAACAGGAAGTACAAGGCCCGCTTTGGCACCAAGGCGCGTATGCTCGACCTCGCGGAGTTGGAGGCCGAAACCGGCCATCCGGTCGGCGGTGTCTGCCCCTTCGGTCTTGCAAGGCCGCATAGCGTCTATTGCGATGAATCCTTGAAAGCGTTCGATATCGTCGTGCCGGCCGCCGGCGCGACCAATGCCGCGGTCCACATCAGCCCTCACCGGATGGCGGAACTGACCGGCGCGGAATGGATCGACGTCTCGGAAACGTGAGCGTCCGCCGCCCGCCGGTCGCGGCAGCCCGCGGATTCGAGCGATTTCTCACTTTCAAGCCGCTTAGAGCACGGCCAACAGGACCATGAGCGAACCGAGCGAAAGCCCGGCGATGATGCTCATCAACAGCTTCATCATGTGCGTGGTCATTTCCTCGCCCCTTGCCTGCGGCCCATTCGGATGAACGCAGACACGACAGCCGGGCCGCGCCGACCAAACGGCTTTGCGACCCGCCCCTCCCGATACCCTGGAATTGTCCGACAACTTGGTTAACGAGTCATCCTGCCAATGAGGCTTAGCCCGCAGGCGAGGTGAGGCAACGTGCCGCCGCATCCGACAAGATGCGAACTGCAACCCCGAGATTTTACGATCTTTAGCAAGCTAATGGTGCCCGGAGGCGGATTCGAACCACCGACACGCGGATTTTCAATCCGCTGCTCTACCAACTGAGCTATCCGGGCATTTTGCCGTTGATGGCAACGGCTTCTTCTTGAGAAACCGCCGGGGCGCTTGGTTCGCCGCCGGAAGCGAGCGCGGTTATAACATCTTGTTCGGCCGTGTCCAGCATCAATCGATTCTTTTTTGACGAATTTGGTCGGCAGTGGAAAAACGGCGAAAAGCCAAGGGTTTCAGCAGGATCACCCGGACTTGATTGGAGGAGCGCGGACCGTCAGCGCTCGTCGCCGTCATCCGCCTTCGACTCGTCGTCGGCAACAGGAATCGCATAGGATCCCGAGAGCCAGCGGTTGAGATCGACATTGCGACAACGCTCGGAGCAGAAGGGATAGTGCTCGCGCACCGACGGACGACCGCATTCCGGACAGGGCCGCGTTGCGCGCAGGGGCTCGACGTTCGAACCGCTTTTCTTGCCTTCCCCGGTCACTGGCCTTCAGCCTTCAATCCAGCTGCCATGCACGTCAAACCCCTCGCCGACGAGGAGGTTGACGGTCTCATAGAGCGGCAAGCCTACCACATTTGTATAGGAGCCGACGAGCTTGACGACAAAACTTCCGGCAATGCCCTGGATGGCATAGCCGCCGGCTTTGCCGCGCCATTGGCCGGAGGCAAGATAGCTCTCGATGTCCAGGTTCGAAAGGCGCTTGAAGCGCACCTTGGTGTCGACGACCTTCTGCCGGAACGTCCGGTCGGGCGTCACGAGGCAGATGCCCGTATAAACGCGATGGCTGCGGCCGGAGAGGAGATGCAGCGCACTCGATGCCTCGCTGATGAGCTCCGGCTTCGGCAGGATGCGGCGGCCGACACAGACGACGGTATCGGCCGCGAGAATGTAGCTGCCGTGCCAGTCCGCTTCCCCCTTGATCGCCGCCAGCGCCGCCTTCGCCTTCTCCGCCGAAAGTCGGCGCGCCAGCGAGCGCGGATGCTCGGCACGCTTTGGCGTTTCGTCTAGGTCCATGGGGAGCAGCCGGGCAGGCTCGATACCGACCTGCACCAGAAGCTCGACGCGACGCGGCGATCCGGACGCCAATATCAGTTTTTGGGGCACTGTCATCGAAGCGAGCCGTCAATCCCGGGGTGGCGCTCCAGCGCCCTTTGTCGTCTGGTCGAAGCCAAGGAAAAATGTGCAGCCATCAAACGTTTGTGGTTGTGCGTCTGGTGACGCACGCCGCTGGGAGGCTTACTTGAAGCGGTAGGTGATCCGGCCCTTCGTCAGATCGTAAGGAGTCATTTCGACGAGCACCTTGTCGCCCGCGAGAACCCGGATACGGTTCTTGCGCATACGGCCAGCCGTGTGGGCGATGATCTCGTGCTCATTCTCAAGCTTGACGCGGAACGTCGCGTTGGGGAGCAATTCAGTGACCACGCCCGGGAATTCGAGGACTTCTTCTTTCGCCATGCAGGGTTGTTCTTTCTCGCGTTTATTCGCGGATGCGCCACGCATCCATCAGAAATTTTGGCGGAAACTACACAATCGCCAGGGTTTTGTGAACCCGCCTTGATGCCGCTTTTCCGCAATAGCGCGGGAGGAGGGAAAGCATGCGCGGTTTCCCGTCCGCATTCCGCGCCAACTTATTGAAACGAAAGAAGTTATGATTTCAGGCCGATCTGTCTAAAATCTGCGTGATCTCATGACTTTCCTCCGCGTCAGTGCGACGCTCGAGAGCAAGGCCGCTCAGGCGCCCTTGCGCAGACCGTTGCCGGCGAGCCGGCTCAGGATCAGCGCGGAAAGGTGGTCGCGCACCGCCCGATAGGCGTCGACGATCTGCTCCCGCGTGCCCATCGCCACCGTCGGATCAGGCGTCGGCCAATATACCACCTCGACGGCCATAGAGCGCGTCAGTTCAAGCGCGACGTGATGGGCTTCCGGTGCCAGGGTGACGATCACGTCGAAATAATCGTCCTCGAGCTCATCGAGTGTGCGCGGCTGGTGTCGGCCGATGCTCAATCCGATCTCCTCGAGAACGACGTCGACGAAAGGATCGCGTTCGCCGTGCCGGACGCCTGCCGAGGCGACATAGGTTCCTCTCGGCAGCGCCGCCCTCGCGATCACCTCGGCCATTGGCGAGCGGATCGCATTCATTCGGCACATGAACAGAACGGATCGGGGCGTTCTGAAATCCGTGAAGGCGGTCCCGGTCATCTCCGCCTCCCGTCAGCCGCGCCAGTAAAGCACACAGACCAGCGTGAACAGGCGGCGCGCCGTATCGAAATCCAGCCTGATCTTGCCAGAGAGTCGGTCCATCAAGGTCTGCGAGCCCTCGTTGTGAATGCCGCGCCGACCCATGTCGATCGCCTCGATCTGGCTCGGCGTTGCTGATCGAATCGCCTCGTAATAGCTTTCGCAGATCATGAAATAATCTTTCACGATCCGGCGAAAGGGCGTGAGCGACAGGATGTGCGTGGCAACGTCCGTGCCACCGTCTGTCGAAATCGCGAAAACGAGCTTGGAGTCGACCAGCGACAAATTGAGCCGGTAGGGCCCGCCTGGATGGCCGAGGGGTTCGAACAGGTTCTCCTCGAGGAGGTCGAATATCGCAACCGCGCGCTCGTGCTCCACGTCAGGTGTCGAGCGGCCGATCGTCTCGTCCAGAACGATGTCGCAGAGCCGGAGGTTGCGATCGGCCTTCATCCCTCTCCCCCGAGATTGAGGCGGAAGGCGACGGACCGGGCATGGGCCTCGAGCCCTTCCGACTTCGCAAGTGCGATCGCAGCCGGGCCGAGCGTGCGCAATTGTTCCGGGCCAAGCCGGAGGATCGAGGTGCGTTTCATGTAATCCAGCACCCCGAGGCCAGACGAGAAGCGGGCCGAGCGCGCCGTCGGCAGGACATGATTGGAGCCGCCGACATAATCGCCGATCACCTCCGGCGTATGGCGACCGATGAAGATCGCCCCGGCATTGCGGATCTTCGGCACCATCGTGTCCGGATCGGCCATTGCCAGTTCGAGATGCTCCGGCGCGATGCGATTGGCGAGCGGCACGGCGTCGTCGAGCTCCGGCACCAGGATTATGGCGCCAAAGTCGCGCCAGCTTGCCGTCGCCGTCTCCGCCCGCGGCAAGGTCTTCAACTGCCGTTCGACCGCGTTTTCGACTGCGTCACCAAAGGCGGCATCGTCGGTGATCAGGATCGCCTGCGCGCCGGCATCATGCTCCGCCTGCGCCAGGAGGTCGGCGGCGATCCAATCCGGATCGTTGTCGCCGTCGGCGATCACCAGCACTTCCGAGGGGCCGGCGATCATGTCGATGCCGACGGTTCCGAAGACCTGCCGCTTGGCAGCCGCGACATAGGCGTTGCCCGGGCCGACGATCTTCGCCACCGGAGCGATGGTCTTCGTGCCATAGGCAAGGGCCGCAACGGCTTGCGCGCCTCCGATGCGGTAGATTTCCTCGACGCCGGCAAGCCGCGCCGCCGCGAGCACGGCAGGGTTAATCGCTCCGCCGCTCGCCGGCACGACCATGACGATGCGCGGAACGCCGGCGACCTTCGCCGGCAGCGCGTTCATCAGCACCGAGCTCGGATAGCTTGCCGTCCCGCCCGGGACATAGAGGCCGACCGCATCGATCGCCGTCCAGCGGGAACCGAGGCCGACGCCCATCGAATCCTCATAGAGATCGTCTTTGGGCAATTGCCGGCGATGATGCGCCTCGATCCGGGTTGCCGCGACCTTCAGCGCGCCCAGAACTTCCGGCTCGACCGCATCGATCGCCGCGTCGATCTCGGCCGCCGTGACCGCCATGCCGGTCTTTGCAAAGTCGATTCCGTCGAAACGGGCGGAATAGTCGGCGAGCGCCGCATCGCCTCGCGCGCGGACGTCATCGATGATGGCGCGCACTGTGGCGTTGACGTCCTCCGACACCTCCCGCTTCGTTGTCAGGAAGGCGGCGAAGTCACGTTCGAAGCCGCTGTCGAGAGAGTTCAGCCTCATAGCCAATGCGATGGTCCTTTTGAATGGTGACGAGCGGTCAATCAAGCGCCTTCGGGATGGCGCGGCTTGAACGCGGTTTCCCAGGCGCCGCCGGTATCGGTCAGCTGCGCCTCGATGCACTCGACGTCGAGTGCGATTGAGGCATCGCCGGCAAGCACGAGCTCGATCGTACCCTCGGGGCCCTCGCCCCTGACCGAAAAGCGCACGGCGAGCAGATCGAGCACCGCCTCCGCGTCGCTGCGATCGAAACCGAGGGAGCGCACGGCGGTGACGCACTTGAACAGCAAGACCGCGCGGCGCCGTTCGAAATTGCGCCGTTTGCCTTCGGCCTTTTCCCAGGCGAAGCGGTTGATCACCAGCGAGAATTGATGGCGGCGGCCATCGTAGAGAATGCCGGCCACCTTGAAGACTGCGTCCTGCACGTGAGCGGACACGACACTCAGGTCCTCCTCGTCGAGTGCCAGCAGTTTCAAAGCGTCCATGCGAACCATCCCTGTTTCATCGCCTGTTGCGTCGCAACCGCCAAGGACATAGGACGCGCCCGAAACCGCAACGGTTTCAGGCGTCAAGAGGCGAATCAGTCGCTGACGCGCTCTACGTGAGCGCCGCAGCGAGTCAGCTTCTCCTCTAGCCGCTCAAAGCCGCGATCGAGGTGATAGACGCGGGAAACCATCGTCTCGCCTTCGGCCGCCAGGCCGGCGATGACGAGCGAGACGGAGGCGCGCAGGTCCGTCGCCATCACCGGCGCACCCTTCAACCGGTTGACGCCATCGATCTTCGCCGTCTGGCCGGAAAGCGAGATTTTCGCGCCCAGACGCGCGAGCTCCTGCACATGCATGAAACGGTTCTCGAAGATCGTCTCGGTGATGTGGGAAACGCCGCTCGACTTGGTCATCAGGCCCATGAACTGGGCCTGCAGGTCGGTCGGGAATCCCGGGAAGGGATCGGTGACGATATCGACCGGCCGTATCCCGGCGCCATTGCGCACCACCCGGATGCCGCTGTTCGTCGCGCTGATCTCGGCGCCCGCCCGGCGGATCGCCTCGAGCGCCGTCTCGAGCAGGCTCGCATCGGTATCCTCGAGAATGACGTCGCCGCCGGCCATCGCCACCGCCATCGCATAGGTGCCGGTTTCGATGCGGTCGGGCAGCACCCGGTGGCGCGCCCCCGACAGCGAGCGCACGCCCTCGATCGTGATCGAGCTCGTGCCGTGGCCGGAAATCTTCGCACCCATGGCATTGAGGCAGCGGGCGAGGTCGGCGACTTCGGGCTCGCGCGCCGCGTTGCCGATAACCGTCGTACCGTTGGCAAGGGTCGCCGCCATCATCATCACATGCGTGGCGCCGACCGACACCTTCGGAAACACGTAGCGTCCGCCGATGAGCCCGCCTTGCGGTGCCGTGGCATTGACATAACCACCGTCGATTTCGATGTCGGCGCCGAGCGCCGTCAGCCCCTCGATGAAGAGATCGACCGGACGCGTACCGATGGCGCAGCCGCCCGGCAGCGACACGCGCGCCTTGCCTTCGCGAGCAAGCAACGGCCCGATGACCCAGAAACTTGCCCGCATTTTCGAGACGAGCTCATAGGGAGCCGTGGTCGAGACGATATTGCGGCTCGTGAAATGGATCGTGCGGGCATAGCTTTCGCCCTGGCGCTCGCGCCGGCCATTGACGGAAATGTCGGCACCATGATTGCCGAGAATGCGGATCAGCTGCTCGACATCGGCGAGATGCGGCACGTTTTCCAAGGTCAGCGTATCGTCGGTCAGGAGCGACGCGATCATCAGCGGCAAGGCGGCGTTCTTCGCGCCGGAAATGGGGATGACCCCGCGCAGTTCATTTCCGCCAACGATCCTGATGCGATCCATGAGACCTCTCGTACGGGCGCCGCCCGCTTTCCAATATCCAGTGTTGCTAAGGGGCGTCTCTTAGTGGAGATGCCGAGAAAATAGAAGTGCCTTGAAATGCAAGTCAAAGAGATTGCGTCGGCGGCGAGGGCCACGCGTCATTCGTGCCGTCCTCGATCGCGCCAGGACCTAATCTTCCGATTCGTCCGTTTTTGCGGCGGGCAGGCCTGAGGTCTCGTCGGCCCCGCCCGACCGGCGCGCACGGGCCTGTTGCTTGCGGCGCTGGAGATTGTCGCGCAGGTTCTTTGCCAACCGTTGGCGCCGCGCCTCCGCCTCGTTCGCGGCTTCATGCGCGCCGCTTCGCGAGCCCGGTGTGCGCCCCTTGTCGTCACTCTTCTGCATGGAGCATGGATTAGCGCAAATGCGGCGATTTCGGAAGCGGCAAAGCCGATTCCGCCGATGTGGAACTCTGAAACACACCGGGCCGCGTTCCCGTCACTCCAGCAGTCAAGCAGCTGAAATCATAGGCTGCCGTGGTTTGATTCCGGCTCCACGAGGCGGCTCGGAGATGCCGTCGGGCCAAAATCTTCGAAACGCGGCTTGCGCTCTCTCTCAAGCTATGGCAATAGGCGCTCGCTTGCTGCGGCTCGTCACAGACCGCCGCCGGATGCTGCTATAGCTCAGGGGTAGAGCACTCCCTTGGTAAGGGAGAGGCCGAGAGTTCAAATCTCTCTAGCAGCACCAGCCTATCCCAAGGAAAATTCAAAAGAACAGCGCTTGCTGCGCGTACGAGCGCGCCGACGCTACACGACCACTTGCTCTCCCAGCTCGACGACCCGGTTTGGGGGCAGGTGGAAATAGTCGGTCGGGTCGATCGCCGATGCCGCCATGGCGATGAAGAGTTTGTCCTGCCAGAGCGGCATGCCGGAGTTCGGGTCTGCAATGAGCTTCCGCCTGCCCAGATAGAACGACGTCGCCATGATCTCAAACTTGAGGCCTGCCTTTCGGCATTGCGCAAGCGCCTGCGACACATTCTGTTCGTCCATGAAGCCGAAGCGCAGCTCCAGTTTGCTGAATCGTTCGGAGAGCTTCGTGAGGGTGAAACGGTCCTTCTCCGGGACATAGGGCACTCTGGCGGTCTTGATCGTCAGGATCACGTTGTGCTGATGAAGCACGTGATTGTGCTTGATGTTGTGCAAGAGAACCGCCGGGGTGGTATCCGGGGTGGCCGTGAGGAAGATCGCCGTTCCGGGGACGACGACGGGAGCGTGTTCTGACTTTCGTTCGGCTGCGGCTATGAACTGGCTCAGCGGAATTTCGTGTCGCGCCGTCTTATCGCGCAGCAGCTTCACACCTTTTCGCCAGGTCCACATCATCGTCATCACCGTGGCGGCGAAAAGGATGGGAACATAGCCGCCGTGGTGGATCTTGAAGAGGTTCGCGCCGAGAAAGATCGCTTCCAGCAAGAATAGCGGGAGCAGGAAGGCCGTAGCGGTCAAGCCGGGCCAGTTCCACAGATAACGGACAAAGGCGAAGGCGAGGATCGTGTCGATGATCATGGCGCCGCTGATTGAGACGCCGTAGGCGGGGGCAAGCGATTCGGAACTGCCGAATACAAGCATGAGAACAAGCACCCCGGTCAGGAGCGCGGTGTTGACCCACGGCAGATAGATCTGGCCCGTCTGGGTTTCCGAGGTGAAGCAGATCTGCAATCGCGGCAGGAAGCCAAGATGGATCGCTTGCCGCACGAGCGAAAAGGCTCCGGTGATCACCGATTGGCTGGCGATGATCGTTGCGGCGGTGGCAAGGATCACCACCGGCAGGATCGCCCACTTCGGGAACATCAGGAAAAATGGATTGGAGGCGGCATCCGGATGGGACAGAACGAGCGCGCCCTGACCGAGGTAGTTCAAGGCCAGAGCCGGGAAGACCACGGCGAACCAGGCCGCCTGGATCGGGCGCCGGCCGAAGTGACCGAGATCCGCATAAAGGGCCTCGGCGCCTGTCACCGTAAGGAAAACGGCCCCGAGCACGATAAAGCCCACGAGGCCGGCATTCCAAAGAAACACGACTGCATGGAAGGGATTGAACGCCGCGAGAATTCCCAGATCGTCGCCGACGTGGGCGACACCGGCCCCTCCAAGGAGAAGAAACCAGACGAGGGTGATTGGGCCGAAGAATCTCGACACGGCCCCCGTACCTTGGGACTGGATGGCAAACAGCAGCACCATGATCGCGACCGAAATCGGCAAGACATAATCGTGTAAGGCTGGGGTCACGAGCCTCAACCCCTCGACGGCGGACAGTACCGAAAGGGCCGGCGTGATCATCGCGTCGCCGATAAACAAAGCGGCGCCCAGAATTCCGGCGGCAAACATCAAGGTCGTATAGCGCGGCGCTCTCTTCATCAGCAGGGCAAGCAGCGACAGCGTGCCGCCTTCGCCATCATTGTCCGCACGCAGCAGAAACAGGACGTATTTGCAGGTAACGATGACTGTCAGGGTCCAGAGCATCAGGGAGATGAGGCCGATAACCTCTTCTCGCTCGACACCGCCGCCAGCAAAAGGCCGCATTGCCTCGCGGAAGGCATAGAGGGGGCTTGTGCCGATGTCGCCGTAAACCACCCCCACCGACCCAAGAGTCAACGCCAGAAACTGGCGCAAACTTTTTGCTCGTACAGGTACATGGTCGAGGGAGGCAGTCACCGGTTCCCCCTATACTCCTTGGGCGCCGTCATACGACTGCGCAAATTCGGGTTTGTCAAATAGGAGCTATACGCACTCAGCGGAGAACGCCCGGAGTTAAAGGAAGTTTCCTGCTGCAGTTTCCATTCATCGGATTCCAATAGAAACATACGGGAATTCAAAGCATTACGGCGCGCGGTGCAGCAGGCGGGGCGCGACAACGTCGTCACGTTCCCTTCCCTCCTTGCACTCGTTCGGGAGCTGAAAAGACCGGGAAACAGCCCTATCGCATCGCGAAGGCGATCAAACGGTGGAAATGATATCGGACGTAATCGGATTGCTCCGCCGATTGGTGCCAGAAAGCACGGCTATAGCGCCCCTGGCAGGCGATCCGATCGGTCGCCCAAAGGGCAGCCAGGATGACGATGGTCATTAGCAAGCCGCGCATGGCGACACCATACTGCTGGTAAATTCAGAAATGACTAAATTAATTGGTTTGCAGATGGCTTCAGGCGAGCACTCTTTGCTCTGTTTTCGTACAGTTGCCGCATGTCTCCTTTAGTCGACCCCGAATTAAGGACAAAGGACATGCAGCCATTCAAGGCGCTACAGGGACTTTGCGCGTCTGAGATAGGACGCGCGGCGCTGTAGCTATTTCTCGCACAGCCTCCGCGGCCCGTGATAAGGCTGGAATGTACAATCGTCGGGGCGGAACGAACGGTAAGCTCTCGCGCAGGCGCGGAAGTTGCAAGCCGGGGCGGAGCCGGCGACCCTCGGCTCGGCCTCCTCCGGACCGCCCTCGGCCAGGGCCGCAGTCATGAAGTTCCGCCAGATCTTTGCAGGCAGCTTGCCGCCGGTGACGTCCTTCATCGGTTTCTCGTCGTCGTTGCCGACCCATACGCCGACGATCAGCGGCTCGGTGAAGCCGATGAACCAGGCGTCGCGGTGGTTCTGGCTGGTGCCGGTTTTGCCGGCCGCCAGCGCTCCTATGTCGGCCTCGCGGCCAGTTCCCCGTGTAACGACCAGTCGCAGCAGACCGACGAGATCCGGCCGATACTGGCTGATGTCGGTCGTCGGTTTTTTGGCCGGGCCGACGCGGAAGGCCTGCGGCTGGCCCTCGGCGTGCAGCGACACGATGCCCCAGGGCTCGATTGGCGCCCTGCCCGCCCGAACGGATGCGTAGGCGCCCGTCAGGTCGAGCAAGTTCACTTCCGAGGAGCCGAGCGCAATGCTCGGCGTGTCGATGAGCTCTGCATCGATCCCGAGTTCTCGCGCGGCTTCGACGACGCGGTCTATCCCGACCTCCATCGCCAAGGCCACGGTGGCCGCGTTCAGCGAGCGTGCGAAGGCTTCCGCAATGCTGACCGGACCGCTATAGCCGCCGCCGAAATTCTCCGGCGACCAGCCGCCTATGTCGATCGGGGCATCGTCGATGGGATCGAAGGGCGTGAGACCCGCCTTGAGCGCGGCATAGTAGACGAAAAGCTTGAATGCCGAGCCAGGCTGGCGCATGGCCGAGACGGCGCGGTTGAAAGTATTCTTCGAATAGTCGCGCCCGCCGACCATGGCGACCACGGCGCCTTCAGGCGTCATCGCCACCAGCGATGCCTGCGATGCGCCAACCTTTGCGCCTTCCCGCTTGAGCGCGTCGGCGACGACCTTTTCGGCGATCGACTGCAATCTCGCCACCATTGTCGTCCTGATCTCAATGGTGCCGCGATAGGGACCTGCAAGTTCGCGCGCATCCTGCATGACCCAATCGGCAAACCAGCTGCCGGAACGGGTCGCCGGCGTCGTCGGCTGAAGGTCCGCAAATTCTGCCCGCGCCGTCTCGGCCTGTTCTGCGGTGATCGTGCCTCCCTTGCGCATGGCTTCGAGGACCGATTCGGCCTGACTGCGGGCGCCCTCCGGATTGCTAAACGGATTGAGCTGCGAGGGCGCACGGATGATTCCCGCGAGCATTGCCGACTCGCCTACATTGAGTTCGTGCACGTCCTTGTCGAAATAGATGCGGGCGGCTGCCGGCACCCCGGTCGCACCCGCGCCGAGATAGATATTGTTCAGGTAACGGGTGAGGATCTCGTCCTTGCCGAGCTTGCGCTCCAGCCAGAAGGCGATCACCGCCTCCTGTATCTTCCGCTTCCAGGTGCGGTCCCGCTCCAGATAGAGGATCTTGATCAGCTGCTGGGTGATCGTGCTGCCGCCTTGGACGACTTCCCCCGCCCCGAGATTGGCATAGATTGCCCGGGCGATGCCCCTGAGATCGATGCCGAAATGCGCATAGAAGCGACGGTCCTCCCTCGCGAGTACGGCATCGATCAGGTGCTGAGGAAAATCCTCTCGCGCCGCATAGGAGCCCTGGAACGGTCCCTGGCTCACCAACGGCTTGCCATCCGCCGTTTCAAGCACCACAACCGGCTTCAGCGAGCCATCGGCAATCTCGTCCCAAGGAACGTCCGCCAAGGCCCAGGCGAAGACGGCGATCAGGAGCACAAGGAATCCGGCGCTTCCGATCAGGGCACTACGCGCCACCATTCTTGCTGTCGGGCCGTGATTGCTCCTGCTTGAATCGCCTTCCCTCCAGCGCCCGCTTCGAAAGCTTCGCAGCGATGAGCGAGCTGCTACAGGCACGTCGATGGCAGACCGCGTCGGATTTCTCCTCAGTCGCCCGCGAAGGGAAATGACGCCCGTGCCGATTATTCCAGCCGCCCTGCGCACAGCCGGCGGCACCTCCTCGCGGAGGGCTCGGCCAAGCCTCGTGAGGGCGCGTCCAACTCCGGCAAGGGCCTTCCGCGTCTTGGCAAAATCCAACCTCTGCTGCTCGGGGCAGTGATCACGATCGAACAGAGGCCCACCCGACCCCTCGTCGTCCCGACCTTCCGACGCGACTTCGCTTTCGGCCATCCGAGCTCCCGATCAGCCGCTCCCTTTGGACAAGGCGTCCAGGAGAGATACGTCTTCGCCTGCTGCTGGCGTTTGGGCGCCCGCAGTGAGAAGCCTGTAGGCGCGTAGTGGATCAGTATAGATCATCGTAGGCTGGAGCCCAGCGGCCGCGCTTGCACTTGATCTCTTCCTTGTATTCGTCGGCGTCCCACTTGCGCTCGATCTTGCAATTGCCGCGCCGATATTCCTCTTTGTAGGCGCTGCGGTACCGATGCTCGCGGTAGTGGCGCCGGGGGTTCCAATCATGGCGCTCCTGGTAGCGAGGAATCCATCGTCCGTGACCGCTTTCGTCTTTCCAGGGATCAGCTGCAGCCGTCCCGGCGGCGATCGTCATCGCTGCAACGAGGGTGAGTACCAGACCGGCAATCTTCCCCGCAACCTCCATTGTAGGCCTCCTTGCCTTCCGCGCATAACGCAATCATCGGCGAGTGGTTGCGACAAACTTGTCCAAAACATGGTCGCGCTACGTCAGGGACGGTAATCCACTGTTCTCAGCTGCCCCTGGAACCATCGGCGCACTCGCTGCCGAAGAACTGCAACCTGTCGTTAACCATAGGTAACGTTACGCGGGGAACAGACGGAGCGCCGCCACAGGATTATCCCGATCTGGCGTTCTTTACGGCCGAGGCCGCAGATCACATGAATTTGGAGGATGAGGAATGGTCAAATCGGGGCTGGGCGCAACGGTCGCCGTTCTCGTGGTTTCGATCGCCGTCAGCGGCATTCTCCATATAGCCCTGTCTCAACACCGGACAGAGGCAAATGCCGCCATTTCCCGCGAGATCACCTCATCGATACCACGCTGAAGGTCGCGTAGCGCGCCTTGCCAGCGCGGCCGTCGCTTGCCTCCATTCCGGGCGCTCGACACGCCTTGGATGCAAAGGCTCGTAGACGCGAGCCTTTCAAGGCTTGCGCTTCCTTCCGCTCTTCAAGAGACGTGGCCGCTTTCAGGAATGCCGGTGATGCGGGTCCGGCGTGAAATCGCCCATCCGAGCCAGGAGCTCGTCGCAGGAGCATTTCTTCTGACCCATGAGGTCGAGAATGCGCCGGGCGGCCCTGTTGGCTTCTGCCCCATCCTTTCCGACGTTGTGCAGAGCGCACCAAATATCGAGTGCTCCTCGCATAACGTCGACGTCATGTGGTGAATAGGCTTGACGCACGAACCCCTCCCAAGGTGTACCTCAATGCGCGCCATCATGGGGCATTTCAGGGGAAATTCAAGAAAATAGTGAGGTACCCCAATAAGTCATACGATTGGGCCCGGAGCGCGGAGATTTCCATCGCTTCCGCGCCGGATGCCAAGCGTCGGTTCGGGTCGCCATCTTAACGGGAGCTTAAGTTTCTACTGCTAAATCTAGCGGTGCGATGATGGACACTCGCAACGCTCAACTCCCCTTTCGAAACCGGCACGCGCCGGTTTCCTTTTTTCCGGATATGGCAGGTCAGACACGAACGGTCTGTTCGACAAAATCCTCGGTGCCAAAGAATTTCAGGTAGCGTTCCACCTCCGCAGGATCGCCTATGACCTTGCGCGGATTGTCAGAGAGCTTGACGGCCGGGCGGCCGTTGGCTTCGCTGACCTTGCAGACGATCGAAATCGGGTTGAGGCCGCGGATCTCCGTGGGCGCGCAATCGGCAAAATCATTGGTGAGGTTGGTTCCCCAACCGAAACTCATGCGCACGCACCCTTCGAAATGGCGGTATGTCTTGATGATTGTGTCGACGTCTAGGCCGTCGGAGAAAATCAACAGTTTCTCCCGGGGGTCGCGGCCCATCTCCTTCCACCAGGCAATAATCCTCTCGCCGCCGTCGATAGGCGGAGCGCTGTCCGGCCTGAAGCCGGTCCAATCCGAAACCCAGTTCGGCGCATTCCTCAGGAAGGCCGCGGTGCCGAACGCATCCGGCAGCACGATCAGAAGATTGCCGCCATAGAGCCGGTTCCAGTCCTGCAGGACCTTGTAGGGCGCCTCGGCAAGCTCTTCGTCGTTGCGGGCCAGTGCCGCCACCACCATCGGCAGCTCATGCGCATTGGTACCGAGCGCCTCCAGATCGGTATCCATGGCGAGAAGCACGTTGCTCGAGCCCGTGAAGGACGCGCCGATGCCTTCCTTCAGTGCCTCCACGCACCAGCGCTGCCACAGGAAGCTGTGGCGGCGGCGGGTACCGAAGTCGGAAATGCGCAGGTTCGGATATTGCCTGAGCCGCTCGACCTTCGACCACATCTTGGCCTTGGCTCGCGCATAGAGTACGTCGAGCGTGAAGGGGCCGAGGCCCTTCATCGCAGCACGCGAGCGCAATTCGTTGATGATGGCGAGCGCCGGTATTTCCCACATTGTCGTCTCGACCCAGCGGCCACGGAAGGTCAACTCGAACTGGCCGTCACGACGCGACAGCTCGTATCCGGGCAGGCGGAATTTGGCGAGCCAGGCGAGGAAATCCGCGGAGAAAATCTGCTTGCGGCCGTAGAATGTGTTACCCGCCAGCCAGATCATCTCCTTTTTGGTAAAGCGCAGGCTGCGCGCGTGGTCGAGCTGATCGCGAAGTTCCTGCTCGTCGATTTCCTCGGCAAGCCGCACGGTTTTGGTGCGATTGATCAGAGAAAAGGTCGCGTCAACCTCCGGGTAGAGCTTCCAGATCATCTGCAACATCAGTAGCTTATAGAAATCCGTGTCCAAAAGGCTGCGGATGATCGGATCGAGCTTCCAGGTATGATTGTAGACCCGTCGCGCAATATCGGTCTTTGGCATCTCAGACAAACGCTCCTTCTGGACTGCGACGATCTCGAGCGGACGGCCCGAAGGGCAGCGCGATCGGTTGCAAAAGTCAGAGCAGGAATCTGACAAAGAAACCGTAAACGGCGCTTCCAAATCCGGACCAACTTTAGAGGTCCTGAGCCTAGATCAAATTGACGCCGGCATTGCGCATGCGTGCCGTCATCGCCGCAAGCGAGCCGTTCAGGTCAATGCCGCGGCAGGCGTCGAGTACCACGGATGTCGAAAAACCCTCGGCCACCGCATCGAGCGCGGAGAAGGCGACGCAATAATCGGTCGCCAGGCCGCAGAGCTGGACTTTCGTGATGCCGCGTTCGCGGAGATAGCCGGCGAGGCCCGTCGGGGTCTTGTGATCATTCTCGAAGAAGGCCGAATAGCTGTCGATCTCTGCTCGAAAGCCCTTGCGCACGACAAGTTCGGCCGTCCTCCATCCAAGGCCGGGGTGGAAGTCGGCGCCCGTGCTGCCCTGTATACAATGATCCGGCCAAAGCGTCTGCTCACCATAGGGCATTGTCGTCGTCTCGAATGGCGCCATGCCGGGATGGCTGGACGCGAAGCTCGAATGGCCGGCCGGGTGCCAGTCTTGTGTCAAGATCACGTGAGGGGCCAGTTCGATCAGGCGATTGATTGCCGGCACGATTTCGTCGCCGCCCTCGACCGGAAGCGCGCCGCCAGGACAGAAGTCATTCTGCATGTCGATGACGATCAACGCTTCATGAGCCATGTGCCCTCCTCGCGGTCAGCCCGTGAGCCGACGATCGCAAATTCGATTCCGATGCAAGATCAATCATAGAACGCGCGGGGCGGCAAGCATGTTCACCGCGCACTACTCCAACCCGGCAGGGATCGCCTGGGCCGACAGGCGATCGCTTCTAAAGGGCTGCGAAGTGCCGCTACGGAGGCTCAGGTGGAGGCGCCGGCCTCCGTCCTCAATTGCCGAGATCGTTGATATTGTCCGCGACATTGACGCCGGAATTCGCGATTCCGATCGGTCTCGCGATGAATTCCATGAACTTGGTGATGTCGACCGAGGGGTGGCGCGAGGCGTAGATCACATCGCGGTTCTTGATCGGGAATGTCTGGCCGACGATCAGACTGTCGGGGTTCGTCATATCGAAACGGTAGACGATCGGATAGCGGCCGACGCTGTCAGGCTTCATGCCCTTCTTCAGCATTGCGTGGAAGCGCTCCTGCCCAAGAAGGCTCATAGCGATGTCCGGTTCCTCGTAACGGAAAACGAAATAGCCCTTCGCATCGACCGTTCGGTCGGAACCGCCGCCGGCAAGCGCCACCGCTTCCAGCAGGTTCAAGTCGTTGGAGCCGAACTCGACGCGTTGGTTCGCACGGACCTGCCCCAGGATCGTGAAGGTGCGCGGGTCGCGCGTGACGAAGATCTGGTCGCCCGGCTTGACGTGGATGTTTTCCGTCGGGCTTTCGATGATCGACTTCAGAAGCACTGTGCCGGTCTTCTTGCCGCGCACGAGCGTGACATAAGTCTCGTAGGGCTGGGCCGACGGCCCTCCGGCCTTGGCGATGACTTCGTTGATCGTCTCGCTGACGAGGTTGAGCGGCACGACCGAGGGACGGCCGACCGCACCGGAAACCGTCACGATGCGCGAGGCCGTCGAGGTGCTCGTCACGATCACGTCGGGCTCCACCGCCTTCTGTCTGAGAGCGTCGAGGATCGCCTGACGGGCCTGCTCCAGCGTCAGCCCTGCGAACCTGACCGAGCCGACATAGGGAATGGCCGCCTTGCCATCCGGCTGGACGACCAGGTCGATGCTCGTCTGTTTCGATTCCGTTGTGGAGAACAGTCCGTCGCTGCCGGCTTCAAAGATGGTGACCTTCAACTGGTCGCCAACGCCGATCACAACCTGGCCAACGCCGCCGCCGATTCCGAATCGGCGGCTGAGCGTCGTCGCCACATAGTCGGAAACGAGCCGCGCGGACTGGCCATCGACATCAACAATATCGAAAACCGTGGCGTTCCTTCTGCCGATCTCGGCGCCGGACTGGCCGGCCTCCGCCACGATGTCGCTGCTCAAGGGTCCCTCGCCCGGTACGGCCTGACATCCCGCAAGCGCGGTACAAAGCAGAAGGGCAGTCACACGTTTCACTACGACACTCCAGTTTCGGCACAGCGATGATTCCATTCGGATATCGGCGCCGCATCTTTCCCCGGCAGGGAACCCGCCGGTCCCTGAAAAGCACAATCGCCGTCTCACAACAAGTCACACCCGGCCAAGGCAGCCAAAATATTCGGCACTGCGCCTTTCCGGCCATACCGCCTTCAAATCGATTACAGGCTGTCGCCGTAATTGTCTTGGATGAAGATTGTGAGGCGGATATCTAGGCCTTCGGGGTTGAAAGCTAGGCGGTATGGGTTAAAAGCTCGCTAATACTCAGGGGAACAACACGGGGAAATCACCCAAGGAAGTGTCGCTCTATTGCAATTTACGTTTGGCGTTGCAATGGACTAGAACAATTTAAACGGCAGTTCAGAGCGTTCGATCATATATGACAGTTGAAATCATTGGGCGTGCATGCCTGGCTCCTGGAGCACAATCGCCGCAGGCGCTATTCGAAATTCTCCGTCAGGGCATGTGCACCGTGTCCAGAGTTCCCGCCGACCGCTGGGACCTCGCGCGATTTTGGCATCCCGCCATGGGAACGCAGGGAAAGACCTATACCTTCGCCGCCGGTGTTCTGGACCAGATCTATGATTTCGACCCAGCCGTCTTCGGTATGTCGCAGCGCGAAGCCATGTACATGGATCCGCAGCAGCGCGTATTGCTGCAACTCGCCTGGCGCGCACTCGAGGACGCAAACATCTCGATCGCGTCGCTGCATGGCGAGAATGTCGGCGTGTATGTCGGCGCCTCCAGCCTTGACCATGCCAACCTGACGGTCGAGGATCCGGCCGCGGCCGGTCCCTATTTCATGACCGGCAACACGCTCTCGATCGTCTCCAACCGCATTTCCCACGTATTCGGCTTGAGCGGCCCGAGCATGACGGTGGATACTGCCTGTTCCTCCTCGCTGGTCGCCCTCGACCAGGCGATGCGGGCGCTCACCGCCGGCGAGATCGACACGGCAATCGTCGGTGGGGTCAACGTGCTTGCCCATCCCCTACCCTTCGTCGGGTTCGCGCAGGCGCGGATGTTGTCGCCGGAAGGGCTCTGCCGCGCCTATGACAATGACGGCGCCGGCTACGTACGCGCCGAAGGCGGCGTCGTCTTCGTCCTGCGCCGCTCCGATCGCGCTCGCCGAGAACGGGACAGGAGCTACGCCAAGATCGTCGCCACCGGGGTCAATTCCGCTGGCCGCACCAACGGTATCTCGCTGCCGTCGCGCGAGGCGCAGGCCAATCTGCTGCGAGCGATCTACGAAGGCCGCGGCATCGACGCCAATCAGGTGGCGTTCGTCGAAGGTCACGGCACGGGTACCAAGGTGGGCGATCCGGCCGAGGTCTGGTCCATCGGCTCGGTCATCGGCGCCAAGCGCCGGGCTCCGGTCCCGATCGGCTCGATCAAGTCGAATATCGGTCATACCGAGCCGGCGTCCGGCCTATTCGGCATGCTGAAAGCCATTCTGGCGCTTGAACACAATTACCTGCCGGCATCGCTGCATTTCGACGCGCCGAACGAACTCATCGATTTCGAGGGACTGAACGTCCGCGTCACCGCCAATCCGATCGAGTTGCTGAAGGGCAAGCGCGCGCGGCTTGCTGGCATCAATTCGTTCGGCTTCGGCGGAGCGAACGCGCACGTCGTCATAAGCGATCCGGACCCGCTTCCGGAGGAAAAACCCCCGGCTATCCCGTCCGGTCATGTATTCTTGGCGAGCGCCCATACGCAATCGAGCCTCGACACCCTGCTCAGAGAGTACAAGGCCGTCTTTGCAAGCGCCTCGAAGGAGGAGACGCGCGCCGTTATCGCCGCCTCGGGAGCAAACCGCACCCATATGCGCCATCGATTCGTGGCACGCAGCGACAATCCCGAAGATATCATCCGGGCAATCTCAAGCCATCTCGATAATGCCGGTTCCGACATTGGCGAAGTTGGCGAGGCACCGGTCAAGAACGCGCCGATCGCCTTTGTCTTCTCCGGCAACGGGTCCCAATGGGCAGGCATGGGCGTCGAGGCCTTCCGGGAAAACCTGCACTTCCGGCAATCCTTCACCTCCGTCAGCGCGCTGTTCAAATTCCACTCCGATATCGTCCTCACGGAGTTGCTGACGGATCCGGCACTCGACAAGAAGCTCGCCGACACCAAGATCGCCCAGCCGCTGCTTTTCGCAATCCAGGCGGCACTTTCGGATTCGCTGGTCGCGATGGGCATCAAGCCGGCCGCCGTCTTCGGCCATTCCGTCGGCGAGATCGCCGCCGCTTACGCGGCCGGCGCTCTGTCGCTTGTCGACGCGGTGGCGATCGTGGCCAAGCGCTCGCTGCACCAGGATAGACTCGCCGGCGAAGGCACGATGGCTGCCGTCATGCTCGGCGAGGAAGCCGCTGACGCCTTCGCAAAGGCGCAAGGCCTGAACGGGCTCTGCGTCGCCGCCGTTAACGCGCACAATTCGGTGACGATTTCCGGACCGGCAAACGAGGTTACGGCCTTCCGCGACGCTGCGCGCAAGGCGAAAATCCCCGTTCAGATCCTCGACATCAACTACCCCTTTCACCATCCGATCATCGACCGGGCGAAGGAAGCCTTCCTCGCCGATATCCCGGACATTGCGCCGCGGAGAACGGAACTTACTTATTTCTCGACAGTCACCGGCGCCGCACTCGAAGGCTCCGAACTCGATCCGGATTATTGGTGGAAGAACGTTCGCGAGCCCGTTCGCTTCCAGGCTGCGGCCGAGGCGGCGCTCGAGCTCGGTTGCCGGCTGTTCATCGAAATCTCCCCGCGGCCGATCCTTTCCTCCTATATCAAGGAGTCCATCAAGCAGGCGGCGGTTCCAGCAGCGGTGGTGGCGACCCTGCTTCGCGACGCAGGAGAACCGGGACATGATCCGATCTCCGCATCGATGGCGCGCGCCGTTGCCCATGGCGCAGCCGTCGACCGGCCACGCGTCTACGGCAAGCGCGACGCCTATGTCCAACTGCCGAGCCTGCCCTTCGAGCCGGTGGAACTGCGTCCACAATCGACAAGCGATGCGACGGATCTTTTTGGTCGCTCGGGCAAGCCCTACCGCCTCTCCGGCTGGCGCGGCGACCCGAACAGCGGCAGTTGGAAGAACCACATCGACGCACACCTCTTCCCCGATCTCGCCGAGCATGTCGTCGACGGCAAGGCGATCCTGCCGGGCAGCGGTTTCATCGAGGTCGCGGTTTCGGCCGCGCAGCAATATTACGGCAGCGTTGAGGTCGAGATCACCAATCTCGAGATCGTACGGCCACTGGAACTCAGCGGCAGCCGGATCATGGAACTCTCGACCGTCCTGTCCCCGGAAACCGGCGATATCGAGATACGCTCGCGCGAACGCCTGTCCGAGGACGATTGGACGGTGCATGCCGTCGCCCGCAGCCGCAAACCCATACCGGGAGCGAACGGGGGCTGCCCGTCATTCACAGGCCTGGCGAAAACGGGAGTCGTCACCCCGGAGAAAGCCTATGATACGGCCCGACAGTTCGGGCTGGACTACGGCCCGCGCTTCCGATTGCTCGCCGGCGCCACCGCTTACGGCGATCGGCTGATCGAGGTCGAACTGAAGGCCCCGGCTCCCGCCGGCCATCCGTTCGTCAGCTATGCGCTCAATCCGATTTCCGTCGACGCGACGTTCCACGGGCTGGTGGCTCTTTTCGACCGCTTCACCGGCGACAAGGGCGGCGCGCCTTACATCCCCGTGCGATTCGGCTCGGTGCGCGTCGTCAATTCCGGCAAGCCGATTGCCCGTGCGACGATCGAGATCGAGCGCGTTAGCGCCAATTCGATCAAGGCCCGCTTCCACTTCTTCGACCACACCGGCGCCGAGATAGCCCGTTTTGACGACTGCCGCTTCCGACGCACCTATCTGCGCAAACACAAGACGCTCGAGGATCTTTCCTTCCACTTCGAGACGGTGCTGTCCGAAGCGACGCTGCCCGGCAAGACATCGACCGTCACACTCCCAGCGAGGCTGACGGAGGAGACCCAAACCGACGAAGGCGTCGACAACGCCACCCTCTTGTTCAACGCCGCCATCTATCGCGCCAGCCAGGAGATCGCCCTGAAGCTCGCGAAAGGAGGGAGCACGATCCAAGGCGCTACCTTGCCCGGCGACGTCGCCTTCCAATGCTTCCTGACGAGCTGCCTCTATGCGCTCGAGGATGCGGGACTCTCGGAGCACCAGAACGGCACCTGGAAAGTGGCGACGGAGTTTACGCTCCCGACCGTTGACGAAATCCTGGCGGAACTTTACGGCGAGCGGCCCGATCGGGCGGTCGAGGCGGTGCTGATCAACAATGCCCACAAGGAAGCGCTCAGTCGCCTCGATGCATTTCTTGGCGGGACGGCCGGTGGCGATCCGCCGGCCTTCAATGCCGCCTTCATCAGCGAGGCGACGCTCGATCATCAGGCCGTTCATTCATTGGCAAGCCGCTCACGCATGGATCGGGTCCTCGCCGCTGTGGAGCGCGCCTTGGCCGCGCAGGCGAAGCCCAACCGCTTGCGCATCATCGAATTCGGCAGCGTTTCCGCTGGCTTCACCCGGCGCCTGGCTGATCTCGCAGCGCGGCACGGGGCGACCCTTTCCGTGGTCGAACCGCGCGACAACGCCCAACGCAATCTCGAGATCGCCTTCGAGCAAGACCCGCATGTGCGGGTCCTGAAGAAGAGCGAGTTTTCCGCGATCGGTCCCTTCGATCTCGCTGTCAGTGTATCCGACAACCTCTTCCAAATCGTCGACGAGGAAACCGGTGTGCGCGATGCGCTTGGCTCGATGCTGCGCGAGAGCGGCGCTCTCGTCGCAGCCGTCAGCGCCCCATCGATCTTCGGCGACTTTGCGCTCGGCCTCTCCGACGGCTGGTTCGCGCGCAGCCAGACGGCGGAGTTCCCGATCGGCAGGCTGGCGGCCGTGCCGCATTGGCAAAAGTACCTGAGCGATCTCAAGTTGCGCGACATCACCGTCAGCGAGCGCGAATGCCCACACGGCAATACCATTCTGATCGAAGCTCGCGGTGCGGCAAGTCAGGCGGCGGAGGCGAGCGAGATCAGCGCCGCTCCCTACCTGCTGCTCGAACTGGAAGGTTCCCGGCGCACGTCCGCGCCGGCGGGCGCGATCCCCGTATCCGTCTCGGGTGAGATGGATACCGATGTCGCCGCATTGCGCGACGCCTTCGGCGCCCTTGGCGCGAACGCGGTTCGCGCGGTATTCCTGTCGGCGGCAGAGCGCATCGGAGACGAGGATTCGGGCTTGCTGCAGACGCGGGTACTGGCCTTCAGCGCCTTTGCCGAAGCGCTGCGCCAGCATGTCGGCGAGACGGGCCTCGAAGGAGGCGCACGCCCTCGCCTCGTGCTCGTTGCACCGGGCGGTGCACCGGTAGCCGCTTCCGTTAATTCCGGGGTGAATTCAGGCCTGTGGGCATTCGTTCGCGTGCTCGAGAACGAATACGAATTCCTCGACGTCCATTCGCTCGACCTTACCGATCACACGGCGAGTGAGGACGAGATGCTCGCCGCGGCACTACCGCTTCTGACGCTGGATGGCGCCAATCGCGAATGGCTGCTCGACCCGGCGACCAGCCTCTTCTCCGAAATCCGGGCTGTGCCCGGACCAGCCCGTCGGGCGGAAGGCAAGACGAGCGCTTTTGCGGCGGCCACAATCCGCCAGCGCGTCAGTTCTCAGGTCGGCAGCATCACCTGGGAAGAAACCGAGGTGCCACGCGCAGGACCGGGCGAGGTCGTCGTCGCCGTCGCCGCGACCGGCCTCAATTTCCGCGACGTCATGTGGGCCATGGGGCTCTTGCCCGAGGAAGCGCTTGAGGACGGCTTTGCCGGGGCGACGATCGGCATGGAGCTTTCCGGCCATGTTGTCGAGGTCGGAGCAGGCGTCGACGACCTTGCGGTTGGCGATGCGGTGATGGCGATCGCCTCCTCAGCCTTCTCGACTCATGCGGTCGTCTCGCGCGCAGGCGTTGCCAGGCTGCCACAGACCATCAGCCTGGTGGCGGCCGCCACCCTGCCCGTCGCCTTTCTCACCGCCTATTACGCCATGGTCGAGCTCGGCCGCATCCAGCCTGGCGAGACCATCCTCATCCATGGTGCCGCGGGCGGGGTCGGTCTCGCCGCCTTGCAGGTCGCCAAGCTGAAGGGCGCCAAGGTCATCGCGACCGCCGGCACGCGCGAGAAGCGGCGTTTCCTGAAGATGCTCGGTGCGGATCACGTCTTCGATTCGCGTTCGCTCGGATTCGTCAATGACGTGCGCGCGGTGACCGGCGAAGGCGTGGACCTGGTGCTCAATTCGCTCTTCGCCGAGGCGATGGAGCAGAGCCTCGCCCTCGTAAAACCCTTCGGGCGGTTCCTCGAACTCGGCAAGCGTGACTATTACGCCGACAGCAAGATCGGGCTCAGGCCTTTCCGCCGCAATATCAGCTATTTCGGCATTGACGCGGATCAATTGCTCGTCAACCAGCCGGAATTGACGAAGCGCATCTTCATGGAAATTGGCGCGCTTTTCGAGCAAGGTCGACTGACGCCGCTTCCTTACCGTGCCTTCGATTTCGACGAGATCGGCAATGCTTTCCGGCTGATGCAGAATGCCGGCCACATCGGCAAGATCGTCGTCCTGCCCCCTGTTGCGGGCAAGCACGAGATTGCCTCCAAGGCGCACGGCGGCATGAAGGTCGATCCGGATGGCGTCCATCTTGTCGTCGGCGGTATTGGCGGCTTCGGCCTGATGGCGGCCAACTGGCTTGTCGAGAAGGGCGCACGCAGGATCGCGCTCTGCTCGCGTCGGGGGCAGCCGGACGCGGAGACGACCGCCATGGTCGCGCGATGGGCGGAAGAGGGCGTATCGGCATCCCTCCATGCTTGCGACGTAACCGACGCCGCGGCCGTCGAAGCGCTGCTTGCAACACTGCGGGCGCAAGCGCCGCTGCGCTCCGTCGTGCACGCCGCAATGGTGCTCGACGACGCGCTGATCAGCAATCTCAACCGCGAACGCAACCGACCGGTGATCGACACCAAGGCCAAGGGCGCGGCGCTCCTCGACCGGCTGACGCGGAGAGACAGGCTCGACAATTTCATCCTGTTCTCTTCCGCGACCACACTGGTCGGCAATCCGGGTCAGGCGAACTATGTCGCCGCCAATGGTTATCTCGAGGGCCTCGCCCGAGCGCGCCGTGCCGAGGGCCTGGCGGGGCTGGCGGTCGGCTTCGGAGCAATCGCCGACGCCGGCTACCTGACGCAAAATGCCGACGTCAACGAGCTGCTTGCAAAGCGCATAGGCAAGACGGCTCTGAAGGCGCAGGTCGCGCTGGACATGGTCGAAGCCCATATCGCTGCCGATCCGGGAACCGTCGATGCCGCTGTCGTGATGATCTCCGAGATCGACTGGGCGGCGGCGCGTAACCTGCCGGTTGCCCGCAATGCGCTCTTCGAGGTGATCCTGCGCACAGCCGACCAGCATTCGTCCGGCGCCGAGGGCGCGACGATGGACCTCGTCGCCATGATCGAAGGCAAATCGCCGCAGGAGGCGGAGGACATCCTCTTCGATCTTGTCGCCGGAGAAATCGCCGCCATCCTTCGCGTGTCGAAGGATACCGTGACGCGCGGCAAGATCCTGAAGGAAATCGGTCTCGACAGTCTCATGGCCGTCGAACTCGGTATCAGCTTCCAGCAGAACACCGGCTTCGACATGCCGCTCAGCGGCGTCGCCGACAACACGACCGTCGGGGACGTGGCGCGCAAACTCTACGAAAAGGTGAGCAAGCGCGACGAGAGCAGCGAGGGCGAAAACGCTGACGACAAGCTCGTCACCGAATTGACGCAACGCCATGTTGGAGCGGCAAAGGAGAAAGCGCTGAGCCAATGAGCAACGACGGAAAAGGCCAGACCTTCTCCAAGATGAACAGCAGTCTCAAGGAGAACCTGCTGGACAGGATGAGGAACACTCATCACTCGTCCGAGCGCAACCGGATGGCCCGCTCGGAGCGGGAGTTGCCCCCCGCTCCGCGTCGCCAACAGGCCCGCTTCGAGGATCTGCCGGAATACAAGCAGGTGGTGGCGCAGAAATTCGCGAGCGAACAGCTCGGCATCGCCAACCCCTTCTACCGGCCGCACCAGACCGCGGCCGGCGCGACGACGGTGATCGACGGCCGTACGCTGATCAATTTCGCGTCTTACGATTATCTCGGCTTGAACAAGCACGCCCATGTCCTCGAGCGGACGCGCGAGACGATCGGGACTTTCGGGATTTCGGCGTCGGCCAGCAGGCTCGTGGCGGGCGAACGGCCGGTCCACGTCGAGCTCGAAGAGCGGATCGCGCGTTTCTACGGCGTGGACGCCGCCGTCTGTTTCGTCAGCGGCTACCTGACCAATGTCGCCGCCATCAGCTGCCTGATGGGGCCCAAGGACCTGGTCATCCACGACGAGTTCATTCACAACAGCGCGCTGGCCGGCATCAAGCTTTCGGGCGCCACGCGCCGTCTCTTCAAGCACAACGATACGGCCGACCTGGAGCATGTCCTGCGTACGGTCTCGGGCGACTATCGCCACATCATGGTGATCGTCGAGGGCATTTACTCGATGGATGGCGATATCGCCAACCTGCCGGCCCTGCTGAAGCTCAAGGCCGAATACGGTTTCTGGCTGATGGTCGACGAAGCCCACTCGCTCGGCGTCCTCGGCAAGCGCGGCAAGGGTCTCGCCGAACATTTCGGAATCGATCCGCACGAGGTCGATATCTGGATGGGAACACTCTCGAAGACGACGTCGAGCTGCGGCGGATACATCGCCGGGAGTGCGGCGCTGACTGCCGTGCTTAAGGCCTCGGCCGGCGGTTTCGTCTACAGCGTCGGCCTTGCGCCCGCCTTGGGCGCGGCGGCGGTCGCAAGCCTCGATATCCTGGAACGAGAACCGGAGCGGACCACCGCGCTCCGGCGCAATGGCGGCCTGTTCCTGAAGCTTGCCAAGGAGGCCGGCCTCGATACCGGGTTGAGTGGCGGCTATTCGGTCGTGCCGGTGATCGTCGGCGACTCCTTGCGTGCCGTACAGCTTTCGAACGACCTGCTCGCCGCCGGTATCAATGTGCTGCCGATCATCCATCCGGCTGTGCCGGAAGGGCTCGCGCGGCTGCGCTTCTTCATCACCAGCGAGCACACGGAAAAGCAGATCCGCCGCACCGTGGCGCTAACCGCAGAGCGACTGAAGGACCTGACGGAGCGCAATTTCGGGCTTGGCGGTGTCGATATCGAGCAGATGCTGAAGGCGATCTCCGCGCGTTAGCACCACCGAGGCTGCCGCGGCCGCAAGCGAGTGTCCAGCATGACTCACGTGATCATCACCGGCGGCTCCAGCGGCATAGGAATGGCGATCGCCTCCATCTATGGCGCCCGTGGCGCACGGCTGTCGCTGATCGCCCGCTCGCGCGATCTTCTTGAATTGGCGGCGCACAAACTTGTTTCGGAATACGGTGCCAGCGCTGGCGACATTCGCATCGAGGCGGCGGACGTGACGAATGAGACGGAGGTCGGCGCCGCGATCTCCCGCTGCATCGAGACCTTCGGCCCGTGCGACATCCTCGTAACGTCGGCGGGCGTTGTCGAACCGGCTCCGTTCGACGCCATGCCTGGGCTCTCCTTCAACCGACAGGTGGAAACCAATTTTTGCGGGACCGTACATGCCATACGCGCCGTCTATCCGGACATGGTGCGGCGGCGAAGCGGGCGAATCGCGATAATTTCCTCCGGCGCGGGCCTCATCGGCATTTATGGATATTCGGCCTATTGCGCTTCCAAATTCGCGCTTCACGGCTTCGCGCAGGCATTGCGAAGCGAAGCACGCTGCCACGACGTTCATGTGTCGGTGAGCTTTCCGCCCGATACCGAGACGCCGCAGTTCGAGCGGGAACTCGACCAACGTCCGCCGGAGGCGAGCATCGTCATGGGAGCCGTCAAGCCCTGGAGCGCCGACGCCGTGGCGAGAAAGATCGTTGCGGGGATCGAGCGGAGACGGTTCGAGATCCATTTCGGACTTGAGCTTTTCTTGCTTGGTCGCATCGGTCCGGCGGTTCGACCGCTCCTCGATTGGTGGTTCGACCGGGCGATCGCACGCAGCCGTGGACGATGACCATCCGCAGTGATGTGCGGCTTGTCGCTGCCGACGTTAGCATTTAGACAGGAACGGCTCTAAGCCTCGGGACGCGTGCTGCTTGGAGCGTTTTGCAGTCAGGTGGAATCACCCGACATCGCACAATGCGGCGAACAAGCAGATGGGGCGGCGGCGTGAAAGCATGTGAGCGCATCCCGCTCCAAAGACTGCGGCGCGGTTAAAAACGGCTTGAAGGTATCGGTTTGGCGGTTCTTCCCTTTCATTTGCATGATTACCCGACAGCGCTGACCCTTGGCTGCTATCTTCTTTCCTGCGCAGTGATCTTCTTCACCGACCGCTTCGCCCTGCCGAAGCGCGAGCGCAGGAAGAATGCCTCCCCCTTTGGCCGCGACCAGAATCTGGTGGACGTCGTCGCCCGGCTCCCGGTAATCGCGCTCGTCTTTGCCGGTTTTTTCGCGATTTCCTGGCGCCCGCTCTATGCGGCGGCGGGCACCATGAGCTTCTTCATCATCTTCACCGGCATTTCCCGCGCGAAGTTCAAGTTCATTCGTGAGCCCTTGGTCTTTTCCGACATCGCCCTCGTCGCAGATGTCTTCAAATACAAGTCGATCTTCTACGCGACATCGCTCAACATCGCGTTCTGGATCGTGGCCTTTCTCTACGTTTTCGGCGTCTCCGGTCTCTACATGTATTTTGAGCCGAGCGTGCTGCCGACGAGCGACGAGGCGTTCTGGATCGTGGTGATGATCCTAGCCGCCAATGCCCCTTGGATCCTGCTGTTCTATGGTCCGGTGAACCGCCCGACCGCCGCCCTTGTCCAGCGGCTCGTCGGCAAGGTCAATGTCAAGATGAGCACGGTGCGCTTCGGCACCTTCGGCTCGGTGGTTTTTCATTTTATCATCTGGCTCGGCGTCAAGCGCGAGAAGATCGTTGCCGAACTCTCAGAGCGCCTGCTAGCCGCGGTGCATGATCTGATCGGCCACGAAGAGGCGCCGCTGATCGTCGTCTGGCAATCGGAATCCTTCATCGACATGCGCCATTTCGGTGTCGACTCGATCAAGCTGCCAACGATCGACCGGTTGCGCAAGCAGGCGGTGCAGTGGGGCCGGTTGAGCAATGTTTTCGAGGGCGGCTACACGCTGCGCACCGAGTTCGCCGTCTTGAGCGGCCTTGTACCTGACGACATCCACGTCGATGCGAGTTACCCCTATCTGCGTGCAGCACACTATGCCGATGTCGTATGGCCGGGGAAATTGAAGCGGGCCGGCTGGCACACACATTTCGTCCACCCCTACGACCGGACATTCTTCTTGCGCCACAAGGCAATGCCGGTGCTCGGCTTCGACAAGCTCACCATGCTCGATGCCTTCGACCATGACACGGCAACAGACGGTCTCTACGTCTCCGATGGGGTTCTGACCGCTCGCGTGCTCGAGGAAGCCGAGAAGCTGCCTGAGGACGAGAGCGGCTTCTTCTTCGTCGCCTCGATGGCCAATCATGGGCCTTGGGAACCCGGCCGGATCGAAGGCCTCACCAATCCCGTCGAAATCTATCTGGCGATCCTCGAGCAGTCGGATGCCGCCCTGAAGAAGCTGGTCGACGGCCTCGGCAAGCTCGAGCGCCCGGTCTGGCTCGTCTTTTACGGCGACCACGCGCCTCTGTTGAAATCTTTCGCCGACCCGTTCCCCGATCCGCGCACGGACTATTTCATCGTGCCGCTCGCAAATGCCCGTGCGTCCAACCACCGCCCGACGCCGGCCCAGGACGAGCATCCGTGGAACCTTCTGCGCGCCCTGTTTGGACACGCCAACCTGCAGAAGGAGGCGCTGCAGTAGCAGCGGAAATAGCAGCAATGAAAGCGGAGGCGACGACGAGCAACACCCATCGGCGGACATTCCTGTTCCTGCAGGGCCCTTCGTCGCCGATCTTTGCCAAGATCGCCGCCCGGCTCGAAGCTCATGGCCATCGTTGCTTGCGCATCAATCTCAACACCGGCGATCAGATTTTCTGGCGGCGCGGCGGCGCATACAATTATCGGGGCTCGTTCTCCAGGTGGTCCGACTTTGTGAACGAATTCATCCGCCGCCATGGCATCAGCGATCTCGTCCTGCTCGGAGAGGAGCGACCCTATCACAGAACCGCCATCAACGCGGCGCGGAACCATGGGGTTGCTGTTTTCGTCGTGGAGATGGGATATCTCCGGCCGGACTGGCTGACGCTCGAGCGCGGCGGCATGTCGTCCAATTCGCATTTCCCGGTCGACCCCGGCCAAGTTCTTGAAGCGGCTGCCGCACTGCCCGAACCCGACTGGCGGCGGCGCTACTCGCAGACCTTCGTCGCCGAGGCAGCCTGTGACCTCCTTTACAATCTTCCGAATGTTTTCCTCTGGTTTCTCTTCCCCGGCTATCGCCGGCACGCGATCTTTCATCCGATCGCCGAATATGCCGGCTGGTTGAAGCGGCTTGCCGGAGCCAGGCGGCAGAACCGAGCGGCTGAGGCGATCAGCCGCTCGATGGTTTCGGCGAACAGCCGCTATTTTATCTATCCCCTGCAGCTTGAGACCGACTATCAGTTGCGCGCGCACTCACCCTTCAACAGCCAGAAGGAGGCGATCGAGGAAATCCTCATCTCCTTTGCCCAATGCGCCCCGAGCACTGCAAAGCTGGTGATCAAGGTCCATCCTCTCGATAACGGCCTCATTGCCTGGCGCAGGATCGCTGCCACGAAAGCGGCAATGCTCGGGATCGAAGATCGCGTCGCCTATATCGACGGCGGCAATCTGGATGTCCTGACGGAGAGGAGCGCCGGCATGGTGACGGTCAATTCGACAGCCGGGCTGCACGCGCTCCGGCAGGGCAAGCCCGTCAAGGTCCTCGGCAGGGCGGTTTTCGATATCCAGGGGCTAACGGACCAACAGCCACTCGACGCCTTTTGGGCGGCGCCGCAGCCGCCGGATCCCGCCCTCAGCGCGGCCATCTTCCGCCTGTTGGCGGCGTCCATCCAGGTCCGCGGCAATTTCTATTCCAAGGCCGGCACCGACGCCGGCGCCGAGGCAATCGCCGAGCGGCTGCACAAGAATATCGTCAACCAGCCGGGGGCCTTCGTCGATCCACCGCCGCGGCAGAAGCCGGAGAAAAGAGCCTGACCTACCTCAGGCGACTCCGGCGCGCAGGAGATCGTGAATGTGCAGGATTCCGGTGGGAAGCCCCGCCTCGTCGATGAGGAAGAGCACGGTGACCTTGTGCTCTTGCATGAACTCCATGGCGGCGCTGGCGAGAACGTCGCCGTGAACCACGCGCGGGCTATGCGACATCACCTCTTCGACCCGCTGGCTCAACAGGTCGCCGGCCATGTGACGACGCAGGTCGCCGTCGGTGATGACGCCGATCAAGGCGCCGCGTTCATCAATGATGCCGACAACGCCGAAGCCCTTTGACGACATCTCGATAACCGCCTCACTCATCGGCCGGCCGACGGCGAGCAGCGGCACCTGCTCCGCTACATGCGCCAGTTCCTGAACCAGGCGCAATTGCGCTCCCAGCTTGCCGCCTGGGTGGAAGGTCTTGAAGTCTTCCGCGGAAAAACCGCGCCGTTCCAGGAGCGCGATCGCCAGCGCGTCGCCGACCGCAAGCTGCAGCATGGCCGAGGTCGTTGGCGCCAGCCCATGCGGACAGGCCTCCGGCACTTTCGGCAGCACCAAAGCAACGTCCGAGTTGCGCGCGAGGATGCTGTCTCGGTTGGACGAGATCGAGACAATCGGCACCTTGAAGCGCTTGGCATAGGTGAGCATGTTGGCCAGCTCCGCCGTCTCACCCGACCAGGAAAGCAGGATCACGACGTCGTCAGAGGTGATCATGCCGAGATCACCATGGCTTGCTTCCGTCGGATGGACGAAATAGGCGGAAGTGCCGGTAGAGGCCATGGTCGCTGCAATCTTGCGGCCGATATGACCACTCTTGCCCACGCCGGAAACGACGACACGGCCGCGCCCATCGCCGATGAGTTCGACGGCATCGACCAGGCTACGCGCGAAGTCTTCATCAGTCTCCAGATGATCCGCCAGGGCCTTGATGCCATTCGCCGCTGTCGTAATCGTCCTACCGATCGAGTTAAGCACGGCACCGCGCGAATGCCCATCCGCCTTCACATGTCTTAAACCCATTTCTGATCCCCGGGCATGGAGCAATGATGGCCGCTGGGGCCGGCTTACGGCGGTGCGGCGAGAAAAGTATTCGGAGGCAATAAGCCCTTTTTCTTGACGAACCAAGCCTTCCTGGCGCTGAAATTCGCTGCGCCGGGGCTATTTTCGAACAGTTCAGATTAGCGAGCGTGCTTTTCCACAGACCCCGGCGCGGGCGGAGGGATAACCGTAGCTCCAATCAAAGGCGCGCCGCCGCACATCGCGTACGGACGCGTGGCAGCTGTACTTACGCAAATTCGGGACGGTGATTTCAGACGAGAAGCTGCAGACCGAGGAAGTCACGACGACGCCACGCCGGCGTTCCCGGGCCGGGCACCGTGGCCGTTCAGCAGATGCCGAATGGCCGCCCGCGCCTCATCGGCCGAGCGGAACCGCTGAGCATCGAGATCCCAGACGTGATACTTCACGGCCAGGAACTTGACCTGCCCCTGATCGGGAACAACAACGCCGACGGGTACACCGTCATGTTCGATAACTTGCCTGTTCATGCAATAACGCTCCCCCACGCTTCACGCGCGGATCTTCAAATTTTCGGCAGAGGTGATTTCGGTGGGTCGAACGGTCACATTCGGCAGAGCGTGCCAATGAGACCTTTCACCGTTGCACGACAAAGGGAACGAGAGCCGCAGAAAGCGGCGGTCGAGATCATTCTTGACATGTCACGCTCCTTTGGCTTGGCGCGGCGGCAGCGCCGCGGCGGTTGTTGAACGATACGGGCGGACTCACCGCCCAGATCTGCAAATTAGAATAATCGACCAATCAGTCAATTGCAGAAAACAAGAACGAGAAAAGTTCTCCCGGCTTCCCATCTCCTGCAGAATTCCATTTGCCGTCTCCACAGGACCTTCTCGCTATCTAGGTAGCAACGAATCGACCTGCAAGGGACAGATCTAAGAAGACAGCACTTTCCGACGAAAAAGGGGCAGCCCGCAGGCCGCCCCTCGAATTTTCGATCGAAGCGCTTCTGCGCTTCCCCCACCCGGACCAGGCACTAAGGCGTTCCAGCCGGTTGCACTCCGGAGCGGCTCGCCTCCCGATCCTTCCACCAGCGGCTCAGGAACAAAAGGATCGGCCCGCCAATATAGATCGACGAGGTGGTTGCGACGATGACGCCGAAGATCATCGGCCAGGCGAAGCTGCGCACGACCTCGCCGCCCCAGATTGCCATCGGCACCAGCGACAGGGCCGTTGCCACCGAGGTGAAGATGCATCGCGCGATCACCTGGTTGATGCTCATGTCGATGAGTTCGGAGAAAGGCATCGACTTGTACTTGCGCAGGTTCTCGCGCATGCGGTCGTAGACGACCACCTTGTCGTTCACCGAGTAGCCGATCATCGTCAGCAACGCGGCGATCGCCGTCAGGTTGAAGTCCACGCCGGTGAGCGCGAAGAAGCCGATGGTCTTGGTGATGTCGAGCAGGAGCACGGCGATCGCACCGACGGCGAAGTGCCACTCGAAGCGGAACCAGATGTAGAGCAGGATCGCCAGCATGGCGAGGCCGACGGCGAGCGAGCCCGAACGTGCGAGTTCCGTGCTGATCGTGGGGCCGACGACCTCGGTCCGCTCGAGCGTTGCGCCCGGCACTGCGGTTGTCACGGCCTCCTTTATCCGGTTCAGCGCCGCCGTCTGCTCCTTTTCGCCGCCCGGCTGGCGCTGGACGCGGATCAGCACCGACTGGCCGCCGCCGAAGTCCTGCAGCGCCACCTCGCCGAGATTGAGCTCTTCGAGACCATGGCGCAACGTCGGCAGATCGATCTTTTCCTTCGAAACTGCTTCGACCTGAATACCACCGATGAAGTCGATGCCGTAGTTGAGACCCGGCGTGAAGAACAGGACGACGGAGCTGATCGACAGAAAGGCTGAAAAGCCGATCGCCTGGTACCGCCGCTTCATGAAGGAGATTGTCGGCAGATGCGGCACACGGCCGAAGAGCGACGGTATCTCCAGCTTCTTCATCTTGCGGCGAACGACGACCTCGCGCATCAGCAGGCGCACGACGGTCACCGAGGTAAACATCGAGATGATGATGCCGAGCATCATGGTCACGGCGAAGCCTCTCACCGGCCCGCTGCCGAGCCAGAACAGGAGCACCGTGCCCACGAGCGTGGTGACGTTCGAATCGAGGATCGTCGCGTAGGCCTTGTTGAAGCCGACGTCCAACGCCTTCATCGCACCGGCACCGGCTTCCGTTTCTTCTCGAATGCGCGCGTTGATCAGGATGTTGGCGTCGACCGCCATGCCGATGCCGAGGATGATACCCGCGATGCCGGGAAGGGTCAGCGTCGAGCCGATCAGGGCGAGGACGCCGATGGTCATGATCGTGTGCAGCAACAGGCCGACATTGGCGATCATGCCCCAGGCGCCGTAGAGCACGACCATGAGGCTGATGACGAGGCCGAAGCCTACCAGACCGGTATAGAGACCCATACGGATCGAATCGCTGCCGAGGTTCGGTCCGACGGAGCGCTCTTCGATGATCGTCAGCGGCGCCGGCAGGGCACCGGAGCGCAGCAGCGCCGAAAGGACCGTTGCCTCCTCGACCGTGAAGTTGCCGCTGATCTGGCCACGGCCGCCGAGGATCGGCTCGTTGATGACCGGCGCCGTCAGGACCTTGCCGTCGAGAACGACCGCAAATGGCCGGCCGACATTTTCCCGGGTAATCTCGGCGAACTGGCGCGCACCGAGCGAATCGAAGCTGAAGTCCACCACCGGCTGGTTCGTCTGCTGGTCAAAGCCGACTTTGGCATCGGCGAGCCGCTCGCCCGAAATCGCGACACGGCTTTCGATCGGATATCTGTTGCCGTCATTTGCGCCGGGAAGGATCTCGACCCCGCGCGGCGGCGACTCTGTCACGTCCACGCTCTGGTCCAGCATATGGAAGCTCATCTGCGCGGTGGAGCCGAGAAGCTCACGAAGGCGCGTCGGATCCTGAAGGCCCGGCAGCTGAACGAGGATGCGGTTGGAGCCGATGCGCTGGATCAGCGGCTCGGCGACGCCGACCTGGTCGACGCGGTTGCGGATGATCTCCAGGCTCTGCTCGACCGCTTTGGTCATGCGATCGGCGAGCCCCGCCTCGGTGAGCGAGAGCGTGATGACGTCACCGGACGTCGTCACCTCGACTTCGGGAGCCGAGGCGCCGAAGCCGATAACACTTACCGGCGTCGCCAGTTCCTGCAGTTTCGGGAGCACCTTTTCCCGGTCGGCAGCATCGGGGATGCTCACCGTTACCGTGTTGCCGCTGATACGCGCCGAAGAGGCGGAGACGCGCTCGCCGCGCAACAGCCGGCGGGTGTCGTCGAGAAGCGTGTTGACGCGGGCCTTCTGCAGACCGGCGGCGTCGACTTCGAGAACGAGATGCGAGCCGCCCTTGAGGTCAAGGCCGAGTGTGACGGGCTCGAACGGCAGAACGGAAGTGAATTGCTGCCGCAACCCTGGCGGCAGCACGCTCGGCAGCGCCGCGAGGCATCCGAAGATAACGATCGCGACATAGGCGAGAATCGCCCATCTTGATGTACGCATGTGGAATTTCCATAAATGCCTGAACGCGCCTGTGCGGCAGCATCCGGGCGTGAGTTTTTGTCATTTCGAGCAGATCCGAAAACCGTCCGCCCGAGCGCCCATGATCTTCTAAGCCCTGGGTGGGGCCCGGATGTGCTCGCTCTGGCGCGGTGCTCGGACAAGAACTTCCGTCCGCGCTACAGGCGCCGGCCGACCACCGAGAGCAGCTGGAACAACAGAAAACTCAGGCGGAAGAGCCGCACCAGGATCGCCGCCGACGGTCGATTTCCCTTCCGCCTGGGCGGCCATGGTGCGAACATCCGGCAAGGCGACGGCTCTGGCGAGCTGACGGGCCGCCGGGCGATTGGACGAGCCGGAATCGGGTGCGGCGACATCGCCGGTCTGCGCGCCGGCGCCAAACCGGCTCGAGACGCTTTGCCCGACCGCGATTGCCTGCATGGCGAAGGAGGCGCAAAACAGCCACAGCACAGCCAGAAGCCGGCCGGCATGCATGCTCTTGCTGCCACCACCCAAGAGGTACATGGGGACGCGGTTCCTTTCTATCGGCGCCCGGGAACCCAAGCCTATCGGAAGAACGTGGCCGGATTCGAGCGTCGGCGCCCTTATCACCATTCCGACGCGAAAAAGTCAAATCCGGGGTGGTTTGGATCTGCGCGTCGAGCTTTCCGAAAATCGGTTCCGGTTTTCGCGCCGATGCGCTAGCCGGCGGCGCCGGCGGTCTTCGTTTGATGGATCTCGACCAGCGACGGCCCCGCCCGCGCGGCGGCATCGGCGAGCGCCTGCGGCAGATTGCGGATATCGGCCAGACGCTCTGCCGGAACACCGTAGGCTTTGGCCGTCAGCAGGAAATCCGGGGCCGATGGCTTGACCCCTTCCGGCGTGATGCCGGATTCGCGCATGTAGGATTCGATTTCCTGATAACCATCATTGTTCCAGACGAGGAAGATCACCCGCGCATTGGCATCGACGGCCGAGCCGATCTCCGCGAGCGAGAACTGAAAGCCGCCGTCACCGACGAGACAGACGACAGGCCTCGCGCCATCGGCAACGGCCGCGCCGACAGCCGCCGGGGGCGCATAACCGAGCGCGCCATAGCCGGTCGCCGAATTGAACCAGGCGCGCTGCCGGGGCGCGTCGCAATAAAGATTGCCAGCATACACAACCTGCGTCGAGTCGCCGACGATGATGCAATCTGGCAGCGCCCCGTAGATCATGTCGATGACGTCCACCTCGGCCCGCATCTTCGGCGCCAATTCCTTCAAGGCCGCCTTTCGCGCCGAATCCGCCCGTGGCGCGCCGTCCTTGGCGAGGTGGTCGGGCAGAAAGCCGAGTATTCCCGCTGCCGCCGTCCTCGCGCCCGAAAGGATCGAAAGTACCGCCCGTGGCCCCCTCGCGAGTTGCGTCGCGTCGATGTCAGTGCGGATCAGGTTGCCGAGTTCGGGAAAGCCGCCATCGGCATAGAGATCGTAGTCTGTCTGGCCCATCTCCGTACCGAGCGCCAGCACGAGATCGGCGTCGCGCAGCAGGGCGCGGACGGCCTTGAGGCTCGGGCTCGCTGGCACGCGCAGCGGATGTCCGCCGAGTATGCCGCGGGCGTTCACGGTCGTTACCACAGGCGCGCCGATCCGTTCGGCGAGTGCCCGCACCTCCGCCTCCGCCGCCAAGGCGCCGCCGCCGCAGAGGATGGCCGGGCGCGAGGCTTCGGCGCAGAGGATCGCCGCCCTCTGCAGGGTTTCGCCGTCTGCGCGCGGGCGCGTCGCCGCGGCGGGCCGAATGACGCCGCTCTCAATCCTCTCGGCCATCACGTCGGTCGGAATTTCGATGTGCACCGGACCGGGCCGACCCGAGAGCAGCACGGCAAAGGCGCGGTCGACAACCAGCGGCAGGTCGGCCGGATTGAGGAGCGTGTGCGAATAAAGCGCCAGGGTCTTCATCATTCCCTGCTGGTCTGGCAGTTCATGCAAAAGACCGCGTCCGTGGCCGAGCGAATCCCGGCGGTTGACCCCGGAGATCACCAGCATCGGGATCGAATCCTGCCGGGCCTGGGCCATCGCCGTAATCGTGTTGGTTAGCCCCGGCCCGGTGATCACCAGCGCCACGCCCGGCTTGCCGCTGACGCGCGCATATCCATCCGCCATGAAACCGGCGCCCTGCTCGTGGCGCGGGGTCACGTGACAGATCTTCGAACCCGCGAGGCCGCGGTAGAGTTCCACCGTGTGGACGCCGGGAATGCCGAAGACGACCTCGACTCCGTTTGCCTCGAGCAGATCGATGAGAGCTTCGCCGACGGTTTTCATGGCAGCAATCATGCGCAACGCTCCTTCCGCCGCAGGCAGCGCTCGGCCGTGGCGGCGATACGGCGGCAAGCCTCGTCGATATCCTGATCCGGAACAGTGAGGCTCACGCGGAGGAAGCCCTCCGCCTGCCGACCGAATGATGATCCGGGCATCGCCGCCACACCCTCCTCTTCCAACAGCGTCCAGGCAAATGCCTCACCCGAAAGACCCGTATCGGAGACGTCGATCAGCGCGAACATGCCCGCTTCCGGCCGCAGCACCTTGACGCCCGCGGCACAGGCAAGACTGTCGACTATAAGTCCCGCGCGACGGCTATACGCTTCCCGCATCTGGCGCGCGGTATCGATGTCATGCGTCAGCGCATAGGCAGTCATATCGGCGATGAAGGGCTGCTGGCCGAAGAGCATGGTCTCGGAAACCGGCAGGAGGCGGCGGGTGAACTCGGCCGGTCCAACCGCCCAGCCGCTGCGGAACCCCGGCGCTGCATGGGACTTCGAAATCGACGAGACGACGACGGTGCGCTCGGCGAGGTCGGGATTGTCGAAGGGCGAGGCGAACGTCCCGCCGAAGACCAGCTCCTCATAAACCTCGTCGCAGACGATCCAAAGATCGTGGCGGCGTGCCACCTTGCCGATCGCCGCTATTTCCGCTGCCGTCAAGACCGCACCGGTCGGGTTGTGCGGCGTGTTCAGGAGCAGTACGCGGCACTCGGGGGTGACGACGCTCTCCAGGTCTTCGGCCCGCATGCGGAAGCCGGAGGACGGCCTCAACGGCACAAAGACGGGATGGGCGCCGGTCGCGCGAATGACGCCTTCATAGGTGGCATAGAGCGGATCGCCAACGACTACGCCGTCGCCGGCCTCGGCGAGTCCCAGCATCACGGCGAAAAGCGCGGTCTGGGTACCGGGAAAACAGAGGACGTTCTCCTTCGTCACATCGGCCCGGCGACGGCGGTACTTCTCCGCCAGCGCCGCCAGGACAGCCGGCTCCCCGCGACCGTTCGAATAGCGGTAGCGCCCCGTGTCCATCGCTCGCTGGCATTCATCGAGAAGTGCGCGATCCGGCGGCAGGTCCGGCTCGCCGATCGTCAGTTCGATGACGTTCGCGCCGCTTGCCTTCAATTGCCGCGCACGAATGTGCAGCGACCACTTGCCGGAGCCGAGATCGGCCAGCCGCGACGTGATCGACGCATAACGCATTGAGTTTCTCCCGTCGGTTATTCTTCTACAGGCAGATCAAGCAGAGCCTCGACCGCGGCCATGGCGATGCTGATCAGCTCTCCCTCGCGGAAGAGGTCACCGGCAAGGCAGCCTTCGATCCAAAGCCCGTCCACCAGGCCGTTGATCGCTATGGCGTGGCGGCGACAGACCTCCGTACTCGCAGGCCTGCCTTTGGCTGCGAGGAAATCGCCCAACAGGTCCTGAAGCGCATTGCGGAAGGCAAGATAACCTTCGCGGTGAATCTCGGCGAGCGCCGGATCGACGCGCACCTGACTGATGAAGGCTGCCCACAAGGAGACGCTGCGACTGTCGGCCACCGGCTCAGTCAAGTTGATGGCGATGAAGTCCTTGAGCCTGGTCGCCGGGTCGCCCTCGACATTCTTGGCCTTATCCGTCAGCGATGCGATAACGCTTCGATAAGCCTCCGCAATCATCTGATCCTTCGATTCGAAATAATGTCGGACGAGCCCAGCGGTGACACCGGCACGCACCGCGATCTGTCGGACGGTCGCACCCTTCAGGCCGAGTTCCGAGATGCAATCGAGCGTCGCCTCGATCAGATCCTGCCGGCGCTCACCCTCAGGCGCGCGATAGAAGCTGCGGCGGCTCACACTTGTCCTCCTAAAGCGCCGCGCGTCTTTTCAGACGCGCAAACGCCGCTGCAACTCTTTGAATTTGCGCGTTGAACTTCCCGAAAAGCGGGTACGATTTTCGGGCCGATAAGCCAGGCCCGCCACCTACCGGCCGCGTCGTTACATGCCATCCGTTTCGGCTCATGCGCTGCTCCTGCGGGAGGTTGGTGGAAGCGAGGACCGCCGGAAATTTCGGCGCGAAGTTATTATACACTTGAATAATAGCAGCACAAGTGCAACCATGCTTCTCAAGAAACAGCATGACGAACCGAAGATGCTGCCCGACAGCGCGATCAGGGGACAGTTTTCATGCCATCGAGCACTTTGCAAACCACGGGAACCGTGTGCCGATGACGGATACGGCCGAAGCAGTCGCGGTTTCGGACCTCCACAAGCGTTTCGGGCCGCTGGAAGTTCTGAAGGGCGTATCGCTTTCCGCCAAGAGAGGGGACGTCATCGCGATCATCGGCGGCAGCGGCTCGGGTAAATCGACGCTGCTGCGCTGCATCAACATGCTGGAACTGCCTTCCGCTGGAACGGTCAGCGTGCATGGCGAAGAGATCCGAATGAAGCCCGACGGCCACGGCGGACTTGTGCCTGCGGATCGCAAGCAGGTGCAGCGCATTCGCACGCGCCTCGGCATGGTTTTCCAGAGCTTCAATCTGTGGCAGCACATGACGATCATCGAAAACGTCATCGAGGCGCCGGTGCATGTGCTCGGCAGTTCGAAGGCAGAGGCGATGGAGACGGCAGAAGCTCTGCTCAGGCGGGTCGGGCTCTACGAAAAGAAAGATGCCTATCCCGCCTTCCTTTCCGGCGGCCAGCAGCAGCGGGCCGCGATCGCCCGGGCGCTGGCGATCCAGCCGCTCGTCATGCTCTTCGACGAGCCGACTTCAGCGCTCGATCCGGAACTTGTCGGCGAGGTGCTCTCTGTGATCGGCGATCTTGCGCGCGAAAAGCGAACGATGATCCTCGTCACCCATGAGATGAAGTTCGCCCGCAGTGTCGCCAACCACATCGTCTTCCTGCACAACGGCATCATCGAGGAACAAGGGCCTCCCGAGGACATCTTCGGCGCGCCGAAATCCGAAAGACTCAAGAAATTCATCAGCTCTATTCATTGAATTCCTGAATGCTAAACAACCACAAGGGGAACAGCATGAAGAAGACATTGAAGCTCCTGGCGCTCACCGCCGCCCTGGCAGTCACCGGCGCCGCCGCCTCATCTGCAGAAACGGTCAAGGTCGGCATTGCCGCCGAACCCTACCCTCCCTTCACCTCGCCTGACGCCAACGGCAATTGGGAAGGCTGGGAGATCGAGTTCATGAAGGCGGTCTGCGCCGAGGCCAAGCTCGATTGCGTGGTCACGCCGGTAGCCTGGGATGGCATCATCCCGGCGCTCACCGCGAAGAAGATCGACATGATCATCGGCTCGATGTCGATCACCGAGGAACGACTGAAGACCATCGATTTCTCCGACAAGTACTACAACACACCCACCGGCGTCATCGGCACGAAGGGCGAGGACATCAAGCCGACGCCGGAAGGCCTTGCTGGCAAAACTCTCGGCGTGCAGGTCTCGACCGTGCACCAGGCCTATGCGACCAAGCATTTCGCGCCGGCCGGCGTGGAGATAAAGGAGTATCAGACCCAGGACGAGGCCAACCAGGACCTCGCCGCCGGACGTCTCGATGCCGTGCAGGCTGACGCGATCGCGCTCGACGCGTTCCTGCAGAGTGACCAGGGCAAGGCGTGCTGCGACTACAAGGGCGACGTCGCCCCGGATGTCGACGTTCTCGGGCCGGGTGTCGGCGTCGGGTTGCGCAAGGGCGAGGCGGAGCTCAAGGAAAAGATCAACGCGGCGATCCAGGCGATCCGCGAAAACGGCACCTACGAGGCCTTCTCGAAGAAGTATTTCGACTTCGACATCTATGGCGGCTGATCCGCGACTGGCCGGCGGTCCAGCGCATCAGGCGTGAAACCACCGGCCGAAACGTTCGGAGTTGATCTCCATGGATTCCTTCGTCAACTGGAGCCTGCTCGCGCTCTCGGCACCGGGCTGGGGCGGCTTGCTGCTGCAGGGCTTCCTCCACTCGATCGAGATCGCCCTCGGCGGTTACGCACTCGGGCTCCTGCTCGGCATCGGCGGCGCTTTCGGCAAGCTCTATGGCGGCCCGGTGCTGCGCGATTTGCTCGAGTGCTATACGACGATTGTGCGCGCCGTGCCCGAGCTCGTGCTGATCCTGCTCCTCTACTATGCGGGCACTGATCTCCTGAACCAATTGCTGGGCCTTCTCGGGCTCGGTGCGGTCGACATCAGCGGCCTGATGGCCGGGATCTTCGTCATCGGCGTCGTCCAGGGCGCCTATTCGACGGAGGTACTGCGCGGCGCGATCAAGGCAGTGCCGGCCGGTCAGATCGAGGCGGCACGCGCCTATGGCATGTCGCCGGCCAAGGTGCTCCGCCGAATCACCCTGCCGGCGATGCTCCCCTATGCCATTCCGGGCCTCTCCAATCTTTGGCTGATAGCCACCAAGGATACGGCGCTGCTCGCCGTGGTCGGGTTTGCCGAGCTGACACTGGTGACGCGCCAGGCAGCCGGCGCCACCAAGGCCTATTTCCTCTTCTTCTGCGCGGCCGGCGCGCTCTATCTGGCGCTGACGCTCGTTTCCAACCTGATCATCGGCTTTATTGAACGGCATGCGCGCCGGTGCTTCGTGGAGCAGAGATGAGCAACGAAACCACCCACGCGCTCGCCTTCTCCCCCGACGATCTCCCCCAGGCGGAGAGCTTCTTCAAGCCGCATCGCATCGTGCTGATCGCCCTCTTCGTTGGCCTGGTGCTAGGCATCGCGATTTTCATGCGCTGGGATTGGCTGCCGCGCTACATGCCCCGCTTGGGCAGCGGCATCCTGGTCAGCCTGGCAATGCTCTTCAGCACGTCGATCCTCGGCTTCCTGCTGGCGATTCCGCTGGGGCTTGTGCAGGTGACCGGCCCTTGGTTCCTCAAAGGTCCCGCCCGTCTCTTCTGCACCGTCATCCGTGGCACGCCGCTGCTCCTGCAGCTCTGGCTGCTCTATTACGGGCTCGGTTCGCTGTTCCCGCAGTTCCCGACGATCCGCCAATCCTTCCTCTGGCCCTATCTGCGCGAGGCTTGGCCCTATGGTGTCGCGGCGCTGACGATCTCCTTTGCCGCCTATGAAGGCGAGGTGATGCGCGGTGCCTTCGCAGGCGTACCGCAGGGCGAGTTGGAGGCGGCGCGCGCGTATGGAATGGGGCGATGGACGATGTTCCGGCGCATTTGGCTGCCGCGTGCCGTCCACCGTGCGCTCCCAACGCTCACCGGCGAAACGGTGCTGCAGCTCAAGTCGACGCCGCTTGTCGCGACCATCACCGTCATCGATGTCTATGCCGTGATCTCGAAGGTGCGGCAGGAAACTTTCCTGACTTATGAGCCGCTGCTGCTGCTCGCACTGATCTATCTGTGCCTGACGGGCCTTCTCGTGCTCGCCTTCCGCTATTTCGAAAACCGTATCCCGACCCGTGGTGCCTGACATGAGACTTTCCGCCGCCATCGACAACGCCATGCCTGAGCTCCTCGCTATCCGGCGCGACCTGCACGCCCATCCGGAACTGGGCCTGGAGGAGACGCGGACCTCCGCGTTCGTCGCGCGCTATCTCGACGCCGTCGGCTATCGGGTGACAACGGGACTTGCGAAGACCGGCGTCGTCGGCACCCTGACGAACGGCACCGGCTTCCGCTCGATCGGCATCCGCGCCGATATTGATGCGCTGCCGATCCATGAGGAAACCGGGCTCGACTATGCCAGCCGGATTCCGGGGCGGATGCATGCCTGCGGCCATGACGGCCACACCGCCATGCTCTTGGGCGCGGCCCGCGCGCTTGCCGAGCGGAAGAGCTTCGACGGCACGATCCACCTCATCTTTCAGCCGGCCGAGGAGAATTTCGGCGGGGCGAAGATTATGATCGACGAGGGTCTGTTCGATAAATTCCCCTGTGACGCCGTGTTCGCGCTCCACAACGAGCCGGGCCTGCCCTTCGGCCAATTCGCGCTCCGGGAAGGGCCGGTGATGGCGGCTGTGGACGAGGCACGGATTACCGTCCACGGCCGCGGGGGGCACGGCGCCGAACCGCAGGACACGGCTGATCCGATCGTCTGCGGCGCCAGCATCGTCATGGCGCTGCAATCGATCGTTGCGCGCAACATCCACCCCATGGATCCAGCCGTCGTGACCGTCGGCGCATTTCACGCAGGATCGGCGAGCAATATCATTCCGGAGCGGGCCGAGATCGTCGTCGGCATCCGTTCCTTCGACGCGGCTGTGCGGGATGAACTCGAACGCCGCATCCGGACGATTGCTGAGGCCCAAGCTACGAGTTTCGGAATGCGCGCGACGGTCGACTATCAGCGAAGCTACGACGCGACGATCAACCACAAAGCCGAAACGGACTTCGTCCGGGATCTCGCTATCCGCTTCGCCGGGGCGGACAAGGTCGTCGATCTCGCGCGACCCTATATGGGCAGCGAGGACTTCGCCTATATGCTGAAGGAAAGGCCCGGCGCCTATTTCTTCCTCGGATCGCGCGTGACGGGCGAGGAGAAGCCGCTCCACCACCCGGGCTACGATTTCAACGACGACCTGCTGCCGATCGGTGCCGCCTTCTGGACGGAACTCGCAGAGGCCTTCCTTGGGCGCTGCTGAGCCCCTCCGACCAAAATGCCGCAGGCGAAAGATTGCCGCAGTGTGACAACGTGGCGGCCGGGTAATCATTGACCTTTGGCAATTTTACCGCAGATTCAATCACACGATGAAATCGAACGGCGCCGACCCGGTTGCGGCGCCGACAAGCGATAATGCGAGGGGGCGGACTCCGCCTCCTTCCGCCGAAAGGATCGCGACGTGTTCGAAGCCTTTGATGCAATTCTGCTCGCACGCATTCAATTTGCCTTCACGGTTTCGTTCCACATCATCTTTCCGGCCTTTTCCATTGGTCTCGCAAGCTACCTCGCGGTGCTCGAAGCGCTCTGGCTCTGGAAGAAGGATGTGGTCTATCTGGAGCTTTTCAACTTCTGGAAGACGATCTTCGCCGTCGCCTTCGGAATGGGAGTCGTCTCGGGCATCGTCATGTCCTACCAGTTCGGCACCAACTGGAGCGTGTTCTCCGACAAGGCTGGGCCGGTGATCGGACCGCTGATGGGCTACGAGGTGCTGACGGCCTTCTTTCTGGAGGCAGGCTTCCTCGGCGTCATGCTGTTCGGCCTCAATCGAGTGGGCCCGAAGCTGCATTTTCTCGCAACCGCGATGGTCGCCTTCGGGACGCTGATCTCCGCCACCTGGATATTGGCGGTGAATTCGTGGATGCAGACGCCGGCGGGCTTTTCCATGAACGAGGCGGGTCAGTTCGTTCCTGACGACTGGTGGGCGGTGATCTTCAACCCGTCCTTCCCCTACAGGCTCGTCCATATGGTGCTCGCGGCCTATCTGACCACCGCCTTCGTGGTCGGCGGCTGCGGGGCCTTTCATCTCCTGCGAAAAACCGCACCGCGCCGCGCCTACACCATGTTCTCCATGGCCATGTGGATGGCGGCCATCGTCGCGCCGATCCAGATCTTCGCCGGCGACCAGCACGGTCTCAACACGCTCGAGCACCAGCCGGCCAAGGTGATGGCCATGGAAGGGCACTACGAGAGCCATCCAGACGGGGCGCCGCTCATTCTGTTCGGCATACCCAATGCCGCTGAGAAGCGGGTCGACTACGCGATTGAAATCCCGAAATTGTCGAGCCTGATCCTGAAACACGATCTCAATGCGCCGCTCGCCGGGTTGGACACGATTCCAGAAGAGTTGCATCCTCCGGTCGGCATCGTCTTCTGGTCTTTCCGTGTCATGCTGGTGATCGGCTTCTCGATGCTCGGCATCGGTGTTTGGAGCCTCTGGTGCCGGTATCGCGGCACGCTTGGCACCAATGCCTGGCTGCATCGCACCGTCGTCCTCATGGGACCCGCCGGCTTCCTGGCTGTGCTTGCCGGCTGGGTCACGACCGAGGTCGGACGCCAGCCCTACACGGTCTACGGCCATCTCCTGACGGCCGAGTCGATCTCGCCCATCGGCGCCCCGGCGGTCGGCGCGTCGCTCATCGCCTTCATCATCGTGTATTTCTTCGTCTTCGGTGCCGGGACGTTCTACATCCTGCGGCTGATGGCGCGCCTGCCCCGTGATGCGATGCCGGAACTCGACGAGGGACCTATCCGCACCGCGGGCGTCATGCCCGGGCCGGCCCAACCCCATGGAGCCCATCATGGACATTGACCTGCCGCTGATCTGGGCCGCCCTCATCGCCTTCGCCGTTCTCGCCTACGTCGTCCTCGACGGATTCGACCTCGGCGTCGGAATCCTCTTTCCGCTCTTTCCGGAAAAACACGACCGCGATGTGATGATGAATTCCGTCGCGCCGGTTTGGGACGGCAACGAGACTTGGCTGGTGCTGGGCGGCGGCGGTCTCATGGCGGTCTTTCCTCTCGCCTATGCCACGGTGCTGCCGGCGCTCTACGCGCCGATCATCGCCATGTTGCTCGGCCTCATCTTCCGCGGTGTCGCTTTCGAATACCGCTGGCGCACGCGGCGAGGCGAGTTCCTGTGGAACTGGGCCTTTGCCGGCGGATCGATGCTTGCTGCCTTCTCGCAGGGGCTGGCACTCGGCGCACTCGTCCAAGGGATACCGATCGCCAACCGCACCTACGTGGGTGGCTGGTGGGACTGGCTGACGCCGTTTTCCATTGTGACGGGACTTGCGATCGTCGTCGGCTATGCGCTGCTAGGGGCAACCTGGCTGGTCATGAAGACGCGCGGCCCGCTTGCCGAACATGCCCGCTCCATTGCGCTCCGATGCTCTTTCGCCACCATCGCAGCCATGGGCATAGTCAGCCTCTGGACGCCATTTCTCGAACCGGTCTATCTCGAGCGCTGGTTCGGCTGGCCGACAGCAATCTTCAGCGTCATCGTGCCGCTGCTCGTGCTCGGATGCCTCTATCTGCTGCTGAAGGGTATTCGCGACCGGCATGATACGCAGCCCTTCATCGCCAGCCTCGGCCTCTTCCTGCTTGGTTACATCGGCATCGGCATCAGCTTTTACCCCTATATCATACCGCCGTCGCTGACGATCTGGGACGCGGCGGCACCGGACGACAGCCTCGCCTTCCTGCTCGTCGGCGCACTTGTTCTGGTGCCGATCATCCTCGCCTACACCGGCTATGCCTACTGGGTGTTCCGCGGCAAGGTCGATCCGGAGGAGGGCTACCATTGAGGCAAGCGGCTGGACTTGGGCGGAAGCTCCTCTGGTTCGTCGGCCTTTGGCTCGCCGGCGTCGCCGCTGTGAGCGTGGTCGGCTTGGCGATCAAGCTCGCGCTCGGGAGTTGAGCGAGAAAGCTCCGCTCAAGTTTGCGGGAATACCGTCATAACACACGTCGGCAGGCGATCGCCGGACGGAGACAGGACCGCACCCTACTCCCCCGGACGATCGCCCGCCGAGGTGACCAGACCTTTGCTGCGGCCCTTTTTCCCCTTCTCAGCCCGCATGCCCTTTGCTAGCAAGTCGGCGCAACGATTGGGGCGGCGCCCCGCAGGAGCCGGACATGCAGAAAACCCCCGCAGAATGCGCGACAATGGCGGACATCCGTGCCGAAATCGATCGGCTGGATCGCGCCCTGATGATGCTGTTTGCAGAACGCTGGGGCTATATCGAACGTGCCGCCGAGATCAAACGTCCGCTGAAGCTCAAGGCGGATATTCCGGCGCGTGTCGCCGAGGTCAGGGAAAATGTCCGAAGGAGCGCAACCGAGTTCGGCCTCGAGCCGGAATTCTACGATCGGCTGTGGTCGCAGCTCATCGATCACGCGATTGCGCACGAGCGCAAACTCCTCGGCGAGGATCAGGGATAGACTTCTTACAATATGAGCCGTCGGATCAGCCATTGGCGACGAGCCGGCTTTCTTGCTCGCGCCCTTCATCGAAGCTGTTCTTGCGACTGAGATAACTCTCCCAATCGAAGGCGCTCTGGACGATGTGTTCGAGGCTTGCGTGGGTCGGCACCCAATCGAGCTTCAGTCGTGCAAGTGATGGATCGGCGACCACCTGCGCGGCATCGCCCGGGCGCCTAGGCGCGAAGTCGACACGAAACTCGCGGCCGGAAACCCGCCGCACTGCATCGAGCACCTGCAGAACCGAGAAGCCCTCGCCATAGCCGCAATTTGAGACGAGAGGCTGACCGCCGTCTCTCAAGTAATCGAGCGCGTTCCTGTGGGCGGCGACCAGGTCGCTGACGTGGATATAGTCGCGAACGCCGGTGCCATCGGGGGTCGGATAATCTGTGCCGAAAACGTCGATCTTGCGGCGCTTGCCGAGCGCCGTCTCGCAGGCGACCTTGATGAGATGGGTGGCGCCGAGCGTCGACTGCCCGGCACGACCGAGCGGGTCGGCCCCCGCCACATTGAAATATCTAAGTGCCACATAGCTGAAGTCATGGGCGGCCGCGGCGTCCTCGAGCATCATCTCCGTCATCAGCTTGGAGCGACCATAGGGACTTTCCGGCCGCAAGGCTGCCGACTCCTTGACCGGATTGGGCGTATCCTGGGTGCCGTAGACGGCAGCGGTCGACGAGAAGACGAAGTGGCGTATCCCGGCCTTGATCGATGCGGCTATGAGCGTGCGCGTCCTCGCCGTGTTGTTGTCATAATAGGCGAGCGGGTTGGCGACCGATTCCGGCACGATTGCCGATCCGGCAAAATGGACCACTGCGTCGATCTCGTTCTCGGCAAATATTCGCGCAAGGACAGCCGGGTCTCCCACATCGCCGAAATAAAAGCGTGCCTCGCGCGCCACCGCCCAGCGAAATCCGGTCGTCAGGCTGTCGAGCACGACGACTTCTTCCCCGGCATCGAGCAGCGACCAAACCATATGGCTGCCGATATAACCTGCACCACCAGTCACCAATATGCCCATTGATTTCTGCCGCCCCTGTGAGACCGGGACAGGAAAGACGGTTGATGCTTTCGGAATCGGTAAAACACGGGCGCCCGGACCTGGATTCGCGCGCTATTCTGGTCGGCGTGGTTAAACTCGGACCTCCGAAATCGATCGCAATTTATCGATCGATGTCAGAGGGCGAGAATATAGCGGCGCAGGCGGTCCGCCGCTTCCGCGATCTGGGCCGGATCACGTAGGAAACAGGCGCGCATGAAGAGCTCGCCGCCCGTGCCGAATGCCGTTCCGGGCGCGAGGCCAATCCCCGCCTTATCGACGATTTCGATCGCCGCCCGGCGAGAGTCCGTAACGCCGTCGATTTTCAGAAAGGCGTAGAGGGCTCCATCGGGCTTCAGTTTCTCGACACGATTGGTCGCGATCAGCGCGTCGCAGAAAAGGTCGCGGTTGCCTCGAGCCCTGGCAACATTCGCGTTTACGAAATCGTCGCCCTCCTCGAGCGCGACGACGGCGCCGCGCTGCATGAATTGGGCAACCCCGGAGGTCGAATATTGAATCAGATTCTCGAGCACCTGCCCCATTGCCGGCGGCGCCACGATCCAGCCGACGCGCCAACCGGTCATCGCCCAGTTCTTGGAAAAGGAATTGACGAAGAGGATACGGTCTTCCTCCTCCATAATGTCGAGGAAGGATGGCGCCCGCCCGCCGAGATAATAGTAGAGCGCATAAATCTCGTCGGCGACCACCCAGATGCCATGCTTGCGTGCCACAACGAGGATTGCTTCTAGGTCGTCGCGGCTCGCCGTCCAGCCGGTCGGGTTGGAGGGCGTATTGATGAAGAGCGCCCGCGTTTTCTTTCCGATCGCCGCCTCGAGGCGGCCAAGATCGAGCTGCCATTTGCCGTTCTGAAACCGCAGCGGCACCGATACGGGCCGGGCATCCGAGAGGTCGGCGGCAGCCGCGAAATTCGGCCACGCGGGCGTGAGGAGAACGACCTCGTCGCCTGGCGAGGTGATCGCCTCGATTGCAAGCTTGATCGCCTGCATGCCCGATCCGGTGACGTAGAAATTCTCCGGCGACAGGGTTTTCTGGAAGCGGCGCTCGTAATAGCGCACCAGCGCCTCGCGAAGCGGCGGGAATCCGCGCTGCCAGGTATAGAACGTCTCGCCCGCCATCAATGCGTCCGCTGCGGCCCGGCTGATGAAGTCGGGTGTGGGAAGATCGCCCTCGCCGACCCAGAGCGGAATGAGCCCTTCGCGGTTGCGCGCGTAGTTCACGACTTGGACGATGCCGCTTTCGGGCGCCGAAAGGGCACGGGGGCTGAGGCTGGTCATGATCGTCATCGGCGGCTCCTGAACTGCTCGCCGCTTCTAGACAGTTTCATGCCGACGATCACGCGATATTCGCTGACCTGTCTATCGATTTCTGTGATGTTTTCGCGAACTGCGCGAGGACGGGCCGCCACCCGGCGCCTGCATCACGCCCGTTGCTTCAGGATATCGCGAATCTCCGACAACAATTGTATGTCCTCGGGCGGCGGCGCAGCCGGTTGCGGCGGCCTCTCCCTTTCGACAGAAGCGCGAATGCGATTCACAACCTTGATCATCAGAAAGATGATCCAGGCGAGGATGAGGAAATTGATAAATACGGTGATGAAATTGCCATAGGCAAAAACGGCGCCCTGCTGGCGTGCTGCCGCAAGGGTCGGTGCCGTGACGTTCGCCGTAAGCGGCAGGAAGTAATCAGAGAAGTCAAAGCCGCCACCGGTTATCGCGCCGACGATCGGCATGACGAGGTCGTTGACGACCGAATCGACAATCTTGCTGAATGCGGCACCGATGATCACGCCGACCGCAAGATCGATCACGTTGCCGCGGGCAATAAACTCCTTGAATTCGTTCAGCATGCATATCTCCGTAAGGTGCCTTTGGAGTGGCGCGCACCCTGCCCGGCGCGCAACCGATGATTACGAATCTAAACCAAACCCGCATACGACGGAACCACGCCACTTGCGGTCGATCAATTCCGCTCCGGCGAGGCCAGCGCATCTTGGACTTAAGACGAATGGAGAGCCAATTCTCAAAGACAGGGAGTTGCCCTATGCTTCGCGCAGAGGAGTGAGGCATGCTTTCGGGTTCGGTTATTTTTGCCTCGGCCTTCGCCTATCTGCTGCTGCTCTTCGCGGTTGCAAGCTATGGCGACCGGCAGGCCAGAAAAAGCAGTATTGCCAACAAGGGCAGGCCGCTCGTCTATGCGCTGAGCCTCGCCATCTACTGTACGTCCTGGACTTATTTCGGCGGCGTTGGCCTGGCCGCCGAACGCGGCCTCGAATTCACCGGGATCTATATCGGCCCGATCCTGATGTTCACCTTGGGCCTGCCGCTGATCCGCCGCATCGTTCGGCTGGCGAAAACGGAGAGATTGACCTCCGTCGCCGATTTCCTAGCCGCCCGCTACGGCAAGAACCCGGCGGTCGCCGCGATTGTGGCGCTGATCTCGCTGGTGGGCGCCATCCCCTATATCGCACTCCAACTCAAGGCGGTTTCGAGTTCCGTCGCCGCGATGGTCGACACCAGCGAGTACGGGATCGGCTCCGGGCAGAACTTCATCGACCTGCCACTTCTCGTCACGCTCTTCCTCGCCTGTTTCGCCATCGTCTTCGGCACGCGCCACACGGACGCGACCGAGCACCAGGACGGGCTGATCCTGGCAGTCGCCATGGAATCGGTCGTGAAGCTCGCCGCCATGCTGGGGATGGGCATTTACGTCGTCTTCATTCTTTTCGGAGGGCCCGCTGAGCTTTGGGCGCAGGCACAGCAAAGCCCCGATGCGCTTTCCGCGCTCGCTTACGAGACGCCGCCGGCGCGATGGATCCTGCTGATCGTGCTCTCCAGCTTTGCCATCATCATGCTGCCGCGGCAATTCCACGTCACCGTCGTTGAGAACCGCACCGACACGGAACTGCGCACCGCCGGCATTCTCTTCCCGCTCTATCTGGTCGCCATCAACCTCTTCGTGCTGCCTATAGCGATCGCCGGTATTGTCACCTTTTCCGGGTCCGGCGACGCCGACCTCTATCTCTTGACGCTGCCGCTCGCGAATGACATGCCGCTCCTGACCTTGACCACCTTCATCGGCGGCTTCTCTGCTGCAACGGCCATGGTCATCGTCGCCTCGGTCGCCCTGTCGATCATGGTCTCCAACGACATCGTCATGCCTGTTTTCCTGCGCCGGCGGCTCGGAACGCGCGGCTCCCTGCAAGAGGACATGGCCGGCACCCTCCTCAATATCCGGCGCACGGCGATATTCGTCGTTCTGCTTCTCGGCTATGGTTATTACCGCTCGGCGGACATCAGCGCCGGCCTTGCTTCATTGGGCCTGCTTTCTTTCGTCGCCATCTCGCAAATGGCGCCGGCGCTTTTTGGCGGCCTCGTCTGGAGGCAGGCGAACGCCCGCGGCGCGATCTCCGGCATGGTCTCCGGCTTTCTCGTCTGGGCCTATCTCTTGTTCCTGCCGAGCCTCGGCGGCCCGGACAATTCGCATGTCGCCTCGACAGTGCTAGGTTTCCTGCTGCCTTTTACCGATCTTTTCTCAGGACCGCAGTCCGACCCGCTGGTCAATGCAACCGCGCTCAGCATGCTCGTCAACACGACCGCCTACGTACTCGGCTCGCTGACGCGCACGCCGAAACCGCTGGAGCGGTTCCAGGCGGGAGTGTTCATCACGCGCCGCTCGCGCACGGAAGGAACCTTCCGTGGCCGGAAGACGAAAGTGACGGTGCGAGATCTCAAAACGACAATCGCTCGATATATGGGCGAGGAGCGCATGCAGCGCTCTTTCCACACCTATGAGCGGCAGTCCGGCCGGTGGCTGGATGAAAACGCCTCGGCCGACATGGCGCTTGTCCATTTCTCCGAGCAATTGCTCGGCAGCGCAATCGGCTCGTCTTCGGCGCGACTGGTGCTGTCGCTCGCCCTGCAGCGCGTGGACGACGCTTCCTCCGATACGGCCTGGCTGCTCGACCAGGCAAGCGAGGCGCTCCAATACAACCAGGATATGCTGCAGACGGCGCTTTCGCAGATGGACCAGGGCATCGCCGTCTTCGACAATGCAAACAACCTGATCATCTGGAACCGGCGGTTCCGGCAATTGCTCGATCTGCCGGAGACCGCCGGCCAAGTCGGCTTTCCGCTGGCCGGAATCGTCGCGACGCTTACTCGTCGCGGCGATATCCGCAAGGAGGACGAGGCGGCGCTGATCGCCAACTTCCTGACGCTTGACAAGCCCTTCCTGCTGGAACTTGCCAACGGCACGCGCATCGTCGAGGTTCGGACCAATGCCATGCCCGACAAGGGCATCGTCACCACCTATACCGACATCACCCAGCGCGTCGCCGCCGACATGGCATTGAAGCAGGCGAACGAGACATTGGAACAGCGCGTCGCCGAACGGACGGGCGAATTGACGCGGGTGAACCGTGAACTCGCCGAAGCGCGGGCCGCGGCCGAAGAAGCAAATATCGGCAAGACCCGCTTCTTCGCCGCCGCTGGACACGACATCCTGCAGCCGCTCAATGCCGCGCGGCTCTATTCCTCGTCGCTCGTGGAGCGGCTCGGCGATTCCGAGAACAGGGCGCTGGTGCAGAACATCGACTCCTCTCTGGAATCGGTGGAGGCGATCCTCGGCGCCGTGCTCGACATTTCCAGACTGGACACCGGAGCCATGAAGCCGCGGCTGCAATCGGTGCCCCTCGGCGAATTGTTCAAGCGCATGGAAACCGATTTCGCGCCGATGGCGCGGGAGAAGGATATCGAGCTTGTCGTCATGCCAACCTCGCTTGTCGTGCATAGCGACCCGAACCTCTTGCGGCGCGTCGTGCAGAACCTGGTCTCAAATGCCGTCAAATACACGCTCCGAGGCAAGGTGCTGATCGGGGCTCGCCGGCGCGGAAAAGTGGCGACCATCGAGGTGCTCGATTCAGGCATCGGCATTCCGCCCTCGAAATTCCGCACCGTCTTCAAGGAATTCGCGCGCCTCGAAGAAGGCGCGCGAACGGCCGCCGGCCTCGGCCTCGGCCTGTCAATCGTCGACCGCATCTCGCGCGTTCTCAATCATCCCGTCGGTCTGCAATCGAAGCCCGGCAAGGGAACCGGCTTCAAGGTGACCGTGCCGCTGGTTACGAGCGGCGACCGACAAAAGCCGCAAGTGCTGGCGGCACCGAAATCGGCGGATGCTCTGACCGGGCTCCACGTGCTGTGCGTCGACAACGAGGTGAAGATCCTCGAGGGCATGGCTCTGTTGCTTGGCGGCTGGGGCTGCACGATCACCACGGCAGAGTCGCTTTCAGCCTGCGCCGGGATGGGGCCTGACGGACTCGCGGCTCGCCCGGACGCCGTCGTCGCCGACTATCACCTTGGTGACGGCACCGGCATTGAGGCGATCGCCTGCATCCGCTCCCTTTGGAAAGAGAACATCCCGTCCTTATTGGTGACCGCCGATCGCACGCCGGAGGTCCGCGGCGCTGCCGAACACGACGGCATCTCCTTGCAGCACAAACCGGTACGTCCCGCCGCCTTGCGTGCCTGGCTGACGCAACTCGCGGCCGCTTCAAGGGCGGCTGCAGAGTAGTTGCCCTCGAGACCTGTGTCGTAACAGCCCCTCACCCTGACCCTCTCCCCGCACGCGGCTCCAGGAGAGAGTGGCAAAGGCAGGCTCAAGCCGCGGCGACGTTCCCGAGCTTCTGCAGCTGGATAACCGCCTGGGTGCGGCTGTCGACATTGAGCTTCAAGAGGATCGCCGAAACATGGGCCTTGATGGTCGCTTCGGAAACGCCGAGCTCATAAGCGATCTGCTTGTTGAGCAGACCCTCGGCGAGCATCGAGAGCACGCGCGACTGCTGCGGCGTCAGGGTCTGCAGCCGGTGCATGAGATCGGCCAGTTCCGGCTCGTATTCCTGATTCCGATCGTAGCCGGACGGCACGAAGATTTCCCCGGCCATGACCCTCGCGATGCCGTTGCGAATCTCCTCGATGCCGGCCGATTTCGATAGAAAGCCCGCGGCGCCGAGATCGATGGCGCGATGGATCGTTGCCGGATCGTCATGTGCGGAGACAATCATCACCGGCAGGCTCGGGAATTCGGCTCGCAACGCAATCAGTCCGGAAAGCCCGCTGACCCCAGGCATGGTCAGGTCCAGGAGCATCAGGTCGGCGTCCGGGTGGGCGGCTGCTGCCTTGCGCGCCGCAGCGAAATCGCCTGCCTCGACGATGGCCGGCGCGCCGGCCATCCCGCTCAGCGCCTGGCGCATCGCGCCTCGAAACAGCGGATGGTCGTCGGCGATGATGATGGTTATGTCCGGCATGGTGACGCCCCCTCCCAAGAGCCTCAGCTGCAATACATAGGATGCAGATCCTACTACCATTGAATTCGCTTCGGGATAAGATGCAGCAGCAGGCGCCCTCCGCCGCCAACGGGACATCACGTCCTGTCGGGTACCTGCTCGTCCCGATTGGCGGGCGAGCCCTCTTGCCCTTCGAATTCCTTAACGATCTCCATGAACTTCCGCATAATTCTTTCCATGATGCTCATTGTCCGGTCAATCTCTTCGTCAGTCGGAAGATCCTGTTTCCTTGTCGTTGCACCGCTCTGAAGGGCCTTTTCGAGGGCGTCGACGCGTTTGGTCAGAAGATCTAGCTCCCTCTCGAATGCTGCACGCTCGTCGGCCGCCATGCGGCAAACGAGTTCGCCATTCTTCTCCTGGCAGAGGTCGACCTCGCCCGTTTCGGTGTCGAGCCGGGCGAATCCCGTCTCGGACTTCTGCATCGAATAGCGTCCAGGCGAGGGTTCCTGGGCGCCCACCGAAAGCGCCCATGCAAAGCTCAGGACGAGACCCAATGCTGCGCTTGCGTGCTTCATGACATCCTCTCCGTTGGATGCTCACCTGCTGCGGCGACTTTCGTGCGTCTGGTAAGACGGCGCGCGCCGCAGGAAATCCGCTTCGATATGATGTTCCTCGGTGGACATGCGGCGATATTTGCGGCAAGGCCATGGCTCGGTTTCATGACGGCGAGCGGACAGGATGAACCCTACCATATACAAGATCGTTCCGGCACTGCTTTGGCAGGAAGCGCGGCGCACGGGACGGTTCGACGGCGCGCCCGCCGACCTCGCCGACGGTTTCGTTCACTTCTCGACGCGCGACCAGGTCGCCGAAACGGCAGCCCGCCATTTCGAAGGGCAGACGGAGCTCCAGCTTGTCGCCGTCGACGCGGCCGCGCTCGGAGACAAGCTGGTCTACGAGCCTTCCCGCGGCGGTGCGCTCTTCCCCCATCTCTATGCGCCGCTCATGCTCGATGCGGTGCTTTGGGAAAAGCCCCTGCCGCTCGGCGCCGACGGCAAACATATCTTTCCCGAGCTTGCCCCATGACCGGACCTTTCGAAAGCCTCGCCCGTCGCGGGCTGTTCCTGCTCGACCCGGAGACCGCCCATGGACTCTCGATCCGGGCGCTGAAGAGCGGCGTAGTCCCGAGCTGCGCAGCTGTCTCCGATCCGAGGCTGGCGCAAACCATAGCGGGCCTCACCTTTCCCAATCCAATCGGCATGGCGGCGGGCTACGACAAGAATGCCGAGGTGCCCGAGGCGCTGCTGAGACTGGGCTTTGGTTTTACCGAGATCGGCACGGTGACACCGCGGCCTCAAGCAGGCAACGACAAGCCGCGGCTTTTCCGGCTCGTCGAGGACGAGGCGGTGATCAACCGGCTCGGCTTCAACAATGAGGGGCATGGTGCGGCACTGGCGCGGCTCAAGGCCTGCTCGCGTGAGGCGCTGATCGGCGTCAATATCGGCGCCAACAAGGACAGTGCCGACCGGATTACCGACTATATCGCCGGCATCCGCACCTTCTATTCGGTCGCGCGCTATTTCACTGTAAACATCTCCTCGCCCAACACGCCGGGCCTGCGCGATCTGCAGGCGCGTGAAAGCCTGGCGGCACTGCTTACGGCCGTGCTTGCTGCTCGGAATGAAGAGGCCGGCAAGAACGGCCGGCGGCCTCCGGTATTCCTCAAGATCGCCCCGGACCTGACCGAAGAAGGCATGGACGATATCGCGGCGGAAGTGCTGGCTCATGACCTCGACGGGCTGATCGTGTCGAATACAACGCTCTCGCGCGATGGTCTCAAGGACCAGCGGCAAGCAAAGGAGACCGGGGGGCTTTCCGGCAAGCCGCTTTTCGAGAAATCGACCGCGGTGCTCGCGCGGATGCGCAAACGCGTCGGTCCGGAACTGCCGATCATCGGCGTCGGCGGTGTCGGATCGGCGGAGGCCGCGGCGGAAAAGATCCGCGCGGGCGCCGATCTCGTGCAGCTTTATTCGTGCATGGTTTACGAGGGACCGGGCCTGCCGGGGCGGATCGTCCGTGGCCTCTCAGCTCTCTGCGAGCGCGAGGGCCTCGCCTCCATCCGCGACATCCGGGACAGCCGCCTCGACTATTGGACCGCGCGGAAGGTCTGAGTTGCCCGGCGCGGCACCAGCATCAACAGAAATAGCCCGCGCATCAGCAGGAACAGGTTGAGCCCGGCCCAGAGACCGTGATTGCCGAAGAGCGGCACGAGCACGGCAAGCGCCGCGCAATAGCCGAGGAAGGCGGCGAGCATCATGTTGCGCATATCGCGCGACCAGGTGGCACCGATGAAGACACCGTCCATCAAGAAGGCGAGCGAGCCGGTCAGCGCCGTGAGCGCCGCCCAGGGCATGTATTCGTAGGCGACGACGCGCACGTCCGCCGCCGTCGTCAACAGATCGACCAGCGCATCGCCGAAGACAAGGAAGGCGAGGGTCGTGAACAGGGCCAGCCCCAGCGACCAGGCGGCAGTCATACGGATTGCACGGTCGAAGGCCGGGCGGTAGGCGGCGCCTATCGAACGTCCCGTCAACTGCTCGGCCGCATTGGCAAGGCCGTCGAGGTAATAACCGGCAACAAGAAAGATCGTCATCAGGACCGCATTGGCCGCGAGCGTCACCGGACCCAGCGCTGTGCCGATGCGCGTCATGAGCGTGAAGGCCGCGACCAGAACGAAGGAGCGGATCATGATGTCGCGGTTGAGGCCGAACAGTGCCGTGAGGCGCTCCACCGAAAAAATCGTCGCCCAATCCGGCGCGTCCCTCTTGTCGAAGCGGCCATAGACGATCGCAAAGCCCGCAAGCGCGCCGATGACTTCGCCGGCAACGGTGCCAATTGCGACGCCGGCCACGCCCCAGCCAAGCGCGAGCCCGAGGAGGATCGACAACGCGATGTTGGTGCCGTTGATGAGTGTTTGCAGCAGCAAGCCGATCGAGCCCTCGCCACGGCCAAGGACGAACCCGAGGATGGCGTAATTGGCGAGCGCCGCCGGACCGGAAAGAATCCTGTAGAAAAAGTAAGTGCTGGTGACTGCCGCGACTTCCGGACCCGGCGCCATCAGCCGGAGCCCGCCCGCCAGCAGGAGCGGCGACAGGAGGACGAGGGCACCACCGCAGACGAGCGCAGTCGTGAGCGATCGCCAGAACACCGCTTGCTGCTCACGCCGGTCGCCGCGACCATAGGCCTGGGCCACAAGGCCCGTGGTGGCGGCCCGCAGGAAATTGAAGGTGGTGAAGATTAAATCGAATATCACCGCGCCGATCGCAAGTCCGGCGAGCAATTCAGCCCGGCCAAGCCGACCGACGACAGCAGTATCCACGAGTCCTAGCAGTGGCGTCGTCAGGAACCCAAGCGTCATCGGCAGGGCGATCGAAAAGATCAGCCGATTGGTGACGTGAAAGGGACCCGCTTCGCGGGCATGCCGGTCTTCGAGGCTTTCGGCGGCGATCATCATTCTGTCCGTACGGCCGGTTCCGCAAGGGACTTGGGAATCAGCTCAACCGGACAGCACCATGGCCCAATAGGGGCGGTTCCCGGAAGCGGAATTTTGCGCCACGGCGACGCCGAGCCCCCGATAATTGCCGAGCATGTTCTTCAAGTGGTTCGCCGAGTTGAACCAGGCTTCGTAGGCACTCTCGGCATTCTCCTGGCCCATGGCGATGTTCTCGGCGGCCGGAAGCGTGACGCCGTGGCCCTTCACCCGGTCGTGGAAATTGTCCCGCCAGCCGATATTGTGTTTCATCTTGCCGGCGCGCGCCATGCGTGTGGCCTGGTACATTGCCGCCACCGAAGCAGCCGGATTGCGAACGAGCGTCGACAGACCCCTGCCCTGGCGAAGCGTGTTGACATAACCGAGTGTCGCCTCGGTCTGGTCGCTTCCGGTGCCGTCGTCGGGGGAAAGGACGTTGGAAGTCGAGCAGCCGGCAACAAGGCTGACGGAAATCACGGCACCGGCGGACAGAATGAGCCGTCTGCGGGGAAGAAAGAACTGATCCTGCATGCTTAACGTCGGTAGCTCAATACACGAAGGATGATAAAGGCGGGAATGACCACGGCGGCACCAAGCAGCAAATAGTCTCCGACGCGCCCAAGCGCCGCAAACCCTTTATGCCACAGATCGAGCAGGAAATTGCGGATGCCGTAGTAGATGTCGGCGGGATACCAGTCGAAGACATTCATTACGAAACCGACCAGGATCGACACGACGACGAGCTTGACCAGCACGCGCAGCGGTGAGTCCCCCAAAAACCTGTTTATTCCGTCCGACATGGGCGAAGAATTCTCCTTTTTCCCCTCACATAAGCTGCCGTTTCCGCACCCGCAAGCGGAGATTCCGCTTGTCTTTTGGCCCGGGCGACGTCAGATGCGCTCATCACAATGCACCCGTTGGTCCAATGTACGTGAAACAGCTCTCCTCCGGCGACCTGATCGCCGATCGCCGCGCCGACTATGCCAAGATGCTCGCCGAAGGCGGCGATCACCGAGGCGCGGCCGAGCTCATGGCCCAGGCGCTAGAAATCGCGCCGGACTGGGCGGCCGGCTGGTTCCGCCTGGCGGACTATGAAGAGAAATCTGGCCGTAAGATGGCTGCCATCGAGGCGCTGGGGAGAACCCTTCGCCTCAGTCCGGAGGACATTTTCGGCGCCAGCCTCAAGCTTGCCCTGCTCGGCGCCGCCGAAACGCCTCAGCAGCCGCCGAGCTCCTATGTCGAGCGGCTCTTCGATGACTATGCGGAGCGCTTCGATCAGGCGCTCGTCGAAAAGCTCGACTACAGCGTTCCGGAAAAGCTGGCTGCCCTGATCGGCAGGATGCCGAGCCAGCGCTTCCGACACGTCACCGACCTCGGTTGCGGCACGGGCCTCTTCGGCGAGCGCATTCGCCACTGCGCCGATTTCCTCGAAGGGTTCGATCTTTCGGTCAACATGCTCGCAAAGGCGGAAGCAAAAGGAGTCTACGACCGGCTGGGCCAGGCAGACCTGTCGTTGCCGCCGGAGCGCTCCGGGCTTTTCCGCGACCCGGCAAGGGAGCCTGCCGATATCGTGAGCGCAGCGGACGTGCTGATGTATCTCGGCAATCTCGAGAGCGTGTTCCTCATCATAGACCGTTTGTTGGCGCCGGCCGGACTGTTCGCCTTCTCGGTCGAGGATGCGGCAACGCAGGTGGGCTTCGTGCTGCGCCCGTCGCTGCGGTACGCCCATTCGGAGCCTTATGTCGCCTCGCTCTGTGCCGAGCACGGGCTTTCGCTCGTGGCAGTCGAGCGCACGATCATTCGAATGGATGCCGGCCTGCCAGTCTCGGGCATCCTGTTTCTCGCTCGCAAAGATGCTTGAGGCACAAGGCTGTCATGCGAAATAGGTCAGTATTACTTACATATTTTTCTTGATTAATTTTGTGCGTTGCAGCAATGCTGTCACCATCACGGTCTCGAGGGGTCGGCATGGCACAGGGAAGCAGCGTTTTCGGTCTCTGGAACACAAGTCCTACAAAGCACACGCCGATCGAGGATGCACAAGGCATCTTTTCCGGCAGCCTGATTGCTGCTCTAGGCCTCTATTTTCTCGCGAGCGCCGGGCTTCTGACCGGCAGTACCGCCGGTATTGCCTTTCTCCTGCATTACGCGACCGGCGTGAATTTCGGGCTCGCCTTCTTCCTCCTAAATCTGCCCTTCTTCTACCTCTCGCTGAAACGGCTCGGCCCGGCCTTCACTGTCAAGACCTTCATCGCCATCGGGCTCACCTCCTTCCTGACCGACGCGCAATCGCGGCTCTTCGAGACCGGGCAGATCCAACCCGGCTGGGCGGCGCTCCTCGGCGGCCTCCTGCTCGGATATGGCCTACTTGCGCTCTACCGCCACCGGGCGAGCCTCGGTGGCGTCGGCATTCTCGGTATTTATCTGCAGGAGCGGTTCGGTATTCGCGCCGGACTGGTGCAGCTTGTCATTGACATGGCTGTTCTGGCAGTCGCCTTCGCAATCACCATTCCCTCGGTCGTCACCTGGTCGGTGCTGGGCGCTGTCGTCCTCAACCTCTTCGTGGCGATCAACCATCGCGCCGATAGGTACATTGCGCTTTGACGCCCCCGCTACAGTGGGGCGGGATGCATGCGACCAGTGAGCGGCCCTCATCCGGCCTGCCGGCCACCTTCTCCCCGCACGCGGGGCGAAGGTGACTCGCGGTGCTCTCCAGTCCCCTCGCCCCGCTTGTGGTGAGAGGGTTAGTCCCCGGGTTAAACCCGAGGATAGGGGCAATCGCGTGCCTTCCGTGACGAGGTATCGGGTGGATTGCGATCGCGGAGTGAGAGGCCGGCCCACGCGGGATTGCAGACTTCTCTTTTGCCGCACATGATCTACCTTTGTTCCCCGTGACCAGGACCGATTCACCATTGCCGAAGGGCGACGCCCTGACGCTGCCGGCGCCTTTCCTCAGGTGGTTCGCCGAAAAGGGCTGGCGGCCGCGCGCCCACCAATTGGAGTTGCTCGCCCGCGCGGAGGCGGGAGAGAGCACGTTGCTGATCGCTCCGACGGGCGCAGGTAAAACGCTTGCCGGCTTCCTTCCCTCCCTCGTCGATCTAACCCGTCGCGGCAGGATCCCGCCAGGCTCGGCCTTTGTCGGCATCCACACTCTCTACATCTCACCGCTCAAGGCACTTGCCGTCGATATCGAGCGCAACCTGATGAAGCCGGTCAGCGAGATGGTCCTTCCCGTTCGGATCGAGAACCGGACGGGGGACACACCTCAGGGCAAGCGCCAGCGCCAGAAGCTCAATCCACCCGACTTATTGCTGACGACACCCGAGCAACTCGCGCTGCTTATAGCCGACGGCGAGGCCGAGCGCTTCTTCAAGGACCTGCGCTATGTCGTTTTTGACGAATTGCATTCGCTCGTCACCTCCAAGCGCGGCCATCTGCTTTCGCTCGGACTCGCCCGGTTGCGGCGGCTGGCACACCGCCTCCAGTCAATCGGGCTTTCGGCCACCGTCGCCGAACCGATGGAGTTGCAGCGTTGGCTCGTGGCACAAGCTCCGGGGAAGGACAACCATGCCGGACTGATCACCGTTTCCGGCGGCGCCAAGCCGGAGATTTCCATACTTCGCAGCGACAATCACGTGCCTTGGGCGGGGCACTCCGCCCGCTATGCGATTGCCGATGTCTACGAGGCGATCAAGGCGCACGGCACGACGCTGCTCTTCGTCAACACGCGCAGCCAGGCGGAAATGCTGTTCAAAGAGCTCTGGACGATCAATGACGACAACCTTCCGATCGCGCTGCATCACGGTTCCCTCGACGTTGCCCAGCGCCGCAGGGTCGAAGCGGCCATGGCCGAGAACCGGCTGCGCGCCGTCGTCGCCACGTCGACGCTCGACCTCGGCATCGACTGGGGCGATGTCGACCTGGTCGTCCATGTCGGCGCCCCGAAAGGGGCGAGCCGGCTCGCCCAGCGCATCGGCCGCGCCAACCATCGCATGGACGAGCCGAGCCGAGCCATTCTCGTGCCGGCCAACCGCTTCGAGGTGATGGAGTGTCAGGCGGCGCTCGATGCCAACTATGTCGGCGCCCAGGATACGCCGCCGATCGGCAAGGGTGCGCTGGACGTGCTGGCGCAACACGTGCTCGGCATGGCCTGCGCCAAGCCGTTCGATGCGGTCGAGCTTTACGAGGAGGTCACGAGCGCCGCCCCCTATACCGGTCTCTCCTGGGAGGACTTCGAGCGTGCCGTCGACCTCGTCGCCACCGGCGGCTATGCGCTTCGAACCTATGAGCGTTACGCCCGCATCCGCAAAACGAAAGAAGGGCTTTGGCGCGTTTCGAATCCCATGGTGGCGCAGCAATATCGTCTCAATGTCGGGACGATCGTCGAATCGCCGATGCTGAACGTGCGCATGGTGAAGCGCAATGCCCGCGGCTCGCTCGGCCGGGGCGGCATGTCCCTCGGTAAGGTGGAGGAGTATTTCCTCGAAATGCTGTCGCCGGGCGACACGTTCCTCTTTTCCGGCAGGGTTCTGCGCTTCGAAGGTATCCGCGAGAACGAATGCCTCGTCTCGCAGGCTTTCTCCATCGACGCGAAGGTGCCGAGCTATGCCGGCGGCAAGTTCCCGCTTTCCACGTATCTCGCCGCGCAGGTCAGAAGAATGCTCGCCGATCCGGGGCGCCGGGCTCATCTGCCGGAGCAGGTGCGAGACTGGCTTGCGCTGCAGAACGACGTCTCCGTGCTCCCGCGGGAAAACGAACTGCTTATCGAGACCTTCCCGCGCGGCAGCCGCCACTACATGGTCATCTATGCATTCGAAGGCCGTCTCGCCCACCAGACCCTCGGCATGCTGCTTACCCGCAGGCTCGACCGCGCCGGGCTGAAGCCGCTCGGCTTCGTCGCCACCGACTACTCGCTTGCGGTCTGGGCCCTCGATGACATGGGCGCTGCCTTCCGGGCGGGCGCGCCCTCGCTCGGGGAACTGCTGGACGAGGACATGCTGGGGGACGATCTCGAGGCATGGCTGAACGAGTCCTTCCTTCTGAAGCGGACATTCCGCAATTGCGCGGTGATCGCCGGGCTTATCGAGCAGCGCCATCCCGGCAAGGAGAAGACGGGCCGGCAGATCACGGTATCCGCCGACCTCATTTACGACGTGTTGCGGATGCACGAGCCGGACCACATCCTCCTGGAAGCCACACGGAACGATGCAGCGGCGGGACTCTTGGACATCGGCCGGCTCGGCGCCATGCTGAAGCGAATCAAGGGACACGTCATGCTTCGGCGGCTCGACCACATTTCTCCACTCGCCATCCCGGTCATGCTGGAGATCGGGCGGGAATCGGTTCATGGAGAAGCGCACGACTTCCTGCTCACAGAAGCCGCGGACGACCTGATCAACGAGGCGATGGGCCAACACAAAGGAATAAGCTAAGGATGCATCGGCTCGTCCATGCGACATCGGCCCCGGCGAGCGCCTTCTTCGAGGCGCGTACGGCGATCAACGGCGTGGCCGCGATCTGCGACACGTTGGGTGGCCTCTATCTGCCCGAAAGCCGAACGGTGGTCGTTTCCGACCTGCACCTTGAAAAGGGGTCCGCCTTTGCCCGCCGCGGCATGATGCTGCCGCCCTACGACACCTTGGCGACGCTACGGATCCTCGAGGCGATCCTCGCGCGCCACGATCCCAAGACTGTCATCAGTCTCGGCGACAACTTCCACGACCGCAAGGGTTCGGCGGCGATGCCGGAAAGCTTTCGACAGATGATCTGCTCGATGGCGCACGGCCGCGACTGGATCTGGATAAACGGCAACCACGACCCGGACGGCGCATTCGGACTGCCCGGCGTCTCCCTGGATGAACTGCGCCACGGGGGACTCGTCTTCCGGCACGAGCCATCCCTCACGGACGACCTCGGCGAGATTGCCGGTCATCTGCACCCTTCGGCAACCGTCCGGCGCCGGGAAAGGTCCGTGCGCCGCGCTTGTTTCGCGACGGACGGCAGACGGCTCCTGATGCCCGCCTTCGGCGTCACTACGGGCGGGCTGGACCTTAGGCACCGCGCAATGAGCGGCCTCTTCGATCGCCAACACCTCGTCGCCCACATGATGGGGCGCGATCGGATCTACTCGGTGCGCTTCGCCAATCTCATTGGCTAGATTTCAAAAGGCGTTGAAGGTCAGCGTCGTCAGCGATCGGGAAATGCCGGGCACGCTGGCGATGTTGTCGTTGATGAATTTGCCGACGTCCTGACCTTCTTCCACATAGATCTTCAAGAGCAGATCGTAGTCGCCGCTTGTCGAATACATCTCCGAGACGATCTCCTTGCGGTAGATCTCGTCGGCCACTTCATAGGTCTTGCCTGGGGCGCATTGCAGCTGGACGAAAATCGGCTTCATGGGGCTTCCTCTGCTTTCCGGGAACCACCTCTGGCAATTCCTCGTCGTCTTCCCGTTCAAATCACCGGTCGAACCTTCTCGTGCTTGCTTAAACCGGAAGAGGACAAAAGAAAACGGCGCGACTGCAGCTGCTTGTTACCGCCGTTCAGTCTTGTCGGTTACTCCTCTAGGGTAGCGCTGTTTCTCCTCGAGCACGTTGAGGTCCATGTGGTTGCGCATGTATCGCTCGGACGCCTTCTGCAGCGGCTCGAACTCCCAAGGATAATAGGCGCCGTTGCGCAAGGCAGTATAGACCACCCATCGGCGCGCCTGGCTTTCACGCACTGCGGCGTCGAACGCGGCGAGATCCCAGCGCTTGTTCGCTTCGGCGGCCATGCCGGCCAGGACTTCCTTGTACGCCTTATCCTGCGCAAGATTCCTCAATTCATGCGGGTCGGAGTCGATGTCGAACAAGAGCGGCGGGTCCTTTTCGCAGAGCGTCAGTTTGTAAGGCCCCATTCGCAATCCAACGAGCGGCGCCTCCGAACCCTCCGCGGCGTATTCCATCGGCACGGGACCCCGGTCGGCTTCCCCATGCACTAGCGGCGCGAGATCTACACCATCGGTCCACGGACGGATCGAAGCGATGTCCAAGCCCGCGATGGAGGCGATCGTGGGCGTGACGTCGAGCGTTGATACCGGCACGTCTACCCTACCGGCCTTCCAGCCGGGCGCCGAGATCATCAGCGGCACGCGGGCCGAGCCTTCGAAGAAGCTCATCTTGAACCAGAGACCGCGTTCTCCGAGCATGTCGCCATGGTCGGATAGGAACAGTATGGCGGTATTCTCGGCCATGCCGGTCCGCTCGAGCACATCGAGAAGCTCTCCGATCTTCTCGTCCACGTAGGAGATACTGGCAAAATACCCGCGCCGGGCGCGCCTTACGTCATCTTCTGAAATGTCGAAAGACCGGTGGTCGCAGGATTCCAAGAGGCGCTGCGCGTGCGGGTCCTGCTGCTCAAAAGGAATGGGCCCGACTTTCGGGTCAAGTGCCGGACAAGCTTCATAGAGATCCCAGAACCGCTTGCGCGCGACATAGGGATCGTGGGGATGCGTGAAGCTGACCGTGAGGCTCCATGGCCGATCGTCATTTCCGCGCGCAAGATCATAAAGCTTGCGGGTTGCGTGGTAAGCGACCTCGTCGTCATATTCCATCTGGTTGGTGATCTCGGCAACCCCGGCACCCGTGACGGAGCCGAGATTATGATACCACCAGTCGATGCGCTCCCCCGGTTTGCGGTAGTCCGGGGTCCAGCCGAAATCCGCCGGATAGATATCCGTCGTCAGCCGCTCTTCGAAGCCATGCAGCTGATCGGGCCCGACGAAGTGCATTTTTCCCGAGAGGCAGGTCTGGTATCCCGCCGCTCTGAGATGGTGCGCATAGGTTGGTATGTCCGAGGCGAATTCGGCCGCGTTGTCGTAGACGCGCGTGCGGCTCGGGAGTTGGCCGGACATGAAGGATGCGCGTCCCGGAGCGCAAAGCGGACTGGCGGTGTAGGTATTGACGAAGCGGACCGAGCGCTCGGTCAACGCCTTCAAGTGAGGCGCGTGGAGAAAATCGGCGGGGCCATCGGGAAACAGAGTTCCGTTAAGCTGGTCGACCATCAGGATCAGAATATTGTGCCGCGACACTGAATGTCTCCCGCTGCTATTTGATTTCCATATTCGTGCGGCTATTTTAAAGCCCTGTGAAGTCTGGTTTTCTTGATTTCCACCATAAGGTTTTTCTATGAGACAGCGAGCGGTTGATCTGGGTTGGATGCGGCTATTTGTGGAGGTGGCGCGGCGCGGCAACCTGACGTCCGCTGCAGCTGCGCTGAAAATCTCGCAGCCGGCGATCAGTTATCAAATTCGACGTATAGAAGAGCAGATCGGGGTGGAACTGCTGACCCGCGTGCACCGAGGCGTCGAACTCACGCCCGCGGGCCTAAGGCTTTATGACATCGCCAAGAGGGCAGTCGACGAAATCGATGATGCCGTTCGTGCTTTTCGCTCGGACCGGGAACGGTCGACTATTCGATTGCTCACGGATTACGCCTTCGCTTCACTCTGGCTGATGCCTCGAATGCATGCTTTCCGGCTACTGTATCCCGAGCTGGACATCCAGATCGTCGCGACCCAAAGGCTCCAGCGGGAGGTTTTAAAAGAAAGCGACATAGCAGTCGCTTTCGGCGCGCAGCGCGATTTCGGCGATGACGCGATCCTGCTCTTGCCGGAAGCGGTCACCCCCGTGTGTACCCCTGGCTATGCGGAAAAAAGCGGCCCGTTCGAAGATGCCGCGTCGCTGGCAAAATCAACCCTGATCCATCTCGAAAGTTCGTCGCCCTCGCCCTGGTTCGAATGGACTACATATCTGTCGCATTTCAAGGCGGTCAGAGATGCTCAGTCGGGACATGTCGACCTCAGCTTCAACACATATTCGCTCGTGGTGCAGGCTGCAGTCGGCGGCCAGGGCATAGCACTCGGGTGGAAGGGCCTCGTGGACGACCACATGTCGTCAGGTCTCCTGGTGCCCGTCGGCGCCACTCTCGAGGTTCCGGAGCGAGGTTATTGGTTGGTCCAGCCTGAGCGCGCAAGTCAACCCGTCAATCGTCTCGGAAGCTGGCTGATCGGTGAGGCGAAGGCTACGGCCGGGCCTCACGATCGCTACGAAGCTGAAAAGACCGCCGGAGCCTACTGACGGGGCACGGCACTGCAGAGTCAGAATCTAATCCTTGCGGAAGAGCAGGCTCGCGCCCCAGCCGGTGATGACCGCCAGGGTGACGGCGAAGAGGCCATAGATGACCGGCTGCTCGTGCGCTGCCCGGGTGATCGCCTGTTCGAGCCCGGTCTTGATGACCCTCAGCGGCAGAGCTTTCGCAGCGACAAAAAGCCCGTCCCGGAAAAGATAGGCGCGCACGATGTGAACTCCGTTCGGCACGTTTGCCGGCAGCCGGACGGAGGCCTTGAACAGGCTCGAACTTATGAACTGCACCCCACCCGGATCGCGTTGGTAGACGCCGTTTTGTTCCCGGATGCGGCGGAAGGCGTTGCGGAACTCGCCGAGATTGCTGCCGTCGCCAAAGAATCCAAGCGGCACCAGGCGCATATGATCGACGCCAATACCCATATTGGCGATGTCCCGCGGCGGCGCGATCGTCGCGATGTCGCGCGTGCTCGACAATGAATAGGCTTCAGGCACGAGCTCGAAGGTCATCGACTGGGTATTGACCCAGATGCCGAAGACCCGCTCCTTCTTGCGCACGGTCGCGTTGTCCTTCGGGCCTTCGAGCGTGACGATGATGTTGTATTTGCCCTGCGCAAGCAGATTGGCGTCGAAGCCGTCGATGGCGCCGAAGATCGTCAGGTCCGCCCCGCGGAAGTCCGAGGTGATGGAGATCTCGTCGGTCGAGATGCCGATCTCAAGCTTTTCGGGGAAGTGCGTGACCTGCCGCTCCAGCGTCTGCGCCGAGGCCGGCGCAGCGGCAGCCAGTAACAGGATGAGGAGGAAGTGGCGGGCGCGCGCGAGCATCAATAGCCGAACCCCGCCGATACGACCGAATAGATATCCTCGGGAGGAATGACGAGTTCGACCGCGAGGCGAATGCCGACCGCGAGCACGAGCAGCGCCAGAAGGGCCCGCAACTGTTCGCCGCGCAGCCGCTGGCCGACGCGCACGCCATATTGCGCACCGATGACACCGGCAATCATCAGCACGAAGGCGAGCACGATATCGACCGTATAGTTCGTCGACGCCTGGACGATCACGGTATAGGCGGAGACGAAGACGATCTGGAAAAGCGATGTGCCGACGACGACGCTGGTTGGGATTCGCAGCAGATAGATCATCGCCGGAACCATGATGAAGCCGCCGCCGACGCCCATGATCGAGGTCAGCATGCCGATGAAGAAGCCAAGCGCGGCGACGGGAATAACGCTTAGATAGATCTTCGACTTCTTGAAGCGCATCTTCATCGGCAGCCCGTGGATCCAGATGTGCTGGCCGGGCCGGCGCAGTGCCGTTGGCAGGTTTTTCGCGGCTTTGCGCATGGCACCGATGCTTTCCCACAGCATCAAGCCACCGACGGAGCCGAGCAGTACGACATAGAGCAGCGAGATCGTCAGATCGAGCTGCCCCATTCTGCGCAGGATCGAGAACAGCCACACGCCGACACTGGCGCCCACAAGGCCGCCGCCGAGCAGCACCGTTCCAAGCTTGACGTCGATCGTGCCGCGGCGGAAATGGGTGATGGCACCGGAGATCGACGACGCCACCACCTGGTTCGCTCCAGTCGCCACCGCGACGACCGGGGGAATGTTGTAGAAGATCAAGAGCGGCGTGATCAGGAAACCCCCGCCCACGCCAAACATACCGGACAGAAATCCGACGGCCGCGCCCATGCCGAGAATGATGAAGATATTCACCGACAATTCCGCAATGGGCAGATAGACCGTCACGGCCGAAACCTCGATGTACCAATAGCCCGCGGCTGCGGACGCACTGCAACTTCACAACTCCTAGCCCGAAACCGATTTAGGAATTGTGCATGCTTCAATTTTCTCCTCACACGCTCGTTTAAGGCGCGCGGCGCGATGCTTCAAAGTGGTCAGGGTTCACCACGAGCAGGGATGTAGCGGCAATCCGCCCGTCTTCCGGAGACAGCGGACTGCACCCTTCGTCATGCGCTCCGCAGCCGGAGCTGTCAACCATTTCAGGCACATGGCGCCGCAAACTTCCATGTCGTGCGCTCTAGATCACGATGATTTTAGGTCGGATCGAGCGAAAATCATGAACGCGTTCGATTCCGGGAAGCCAGCGGCCATACGGGCCTAAAACCGCGCGCACCTTTCCTCATTCCGCTATCGCGCCGATCTGCGGCTTTCTTGCGGCGCTCCGACGGAGCGGCCGCGTCAGGAATTGCGCTTCAGAAGCTCCTGCACCAGCGCGTCGGTAACCTCTCCCGTCGGCTCGTGGCCGATCGACTTCTGGAAGGCTTTGATCGCGGCAACCGTCCTCTTGCCCATCTGGCCGTCGGCAGGACCGGCATCGAAGCCGTTGTTGTTGAGGATCGCTTGGATGTTGCGCACCGCCTTCGTCATATCGACCGAAGCTGTCTTGGTCGAGGGACCGACCCAGGCGTCGGGGACCTCAACCGTATTCGCACCGGCATCGACCGGCTGCGCCTTCCAGGCATCGGCCTTGGCCCTGGCGCTCGAAAGTGTCTCCGGCGTCATCGCCTTGGCGATCTCGTCACGCTTCTCGGCTGCGTCCTTGTCGCCATCGCGCGCAGCGATGGCGAACCACTTGTATGACTCCTCGAGGTTCTGGGCGACGCCATTGCCGCGAGCGAAGAGCACCGCGAGGTTGAATTGGCTGTCGCGGACGCCGAAATTCGCAGCCTTTTCGAACCACTTGGCCGCTCCTGCAAAATCCGGGGCGCCGTCGCGGCCGCTCGCCAGCAGCACCGCGAGATTATGGATCGCACTCGCATTGCCGGCTTCCGCAGCCTTCAGGTACAAAGCCTTGGCCTTGGACGCATCGCGTGCGACTCCCGAACCTTTCTCATAAAGATTGGCAAGCCGGTATTCGGCTGGCACGACGCCAGCGTCGGCGGCGCGTTGATACCACTTCGCGGCCTCGGCCAAATCTTCCTTGACGCCGCGCCCCTCCGTGAAACGCGTACCGATCTCATAATATGCCAGCGGATCACCGCCCTTGGCAGCGGTGACGAGCGCCGGCGGACCAAAACCCGCGGGCAGGACGATCTCGCTCAGCTTTGCCTGTATCGGAGCCGAATGATTGGCTACCCCTTTTGCGGAGGGCTCGAAAGCGGAAGCGGGGCCTGTCGGCTCGACGGCCGCTTGAAACAGCGGCGCCTCGGTCGCGCCCCCTGCGTCGGCATGTTCATCACTCTTGTTCCCGATTTCGGGAGAGGGTGCCTTTGCGGGCGCTTCCGGCGCTGCAGCGCCCCTCGGCGCCGCGGCACCTTCAATCGTCGGTTTCGCGGCTGGTGCAGCTGCCGCCGGCTGGCTCATCTTCGGTTGCTCGATCGCGGCAACTGGCTGGACGCGCGGCGCATCCCTGCCCTTCAGCACCGTGCTGACAAGCGGATAGGACATGATCGCCAGGAGCACGGCGCCGACCGCCATCAGGATTGGGCGGCGATGGCGGGCAAATGCGCTGCTGATGGCAGAGGGCGCCTTGTTATCCTTCCGGTTCAGCGCGTCGGTCTCCTCGACGGCAAGCTGGGCCGCGCGGCGCGCGGCAGCAATGAAATCGGCCTTGTCGCCAAGGGCGGCCTGCTGGCCACCACGCGCCATTTGACCGGCGCGGACACGCTCGAGTATCTTCTTTACGTCCGGCACGCCGGAGCCCGGTTCCAGCAGTTGGTTGGCTTCGTCGGGAGCAAGCATTTCAGCGGCATCGATCGGCGGGGCCGGCTCCACCATCTGTCGCTCCGGGGCCGCTACGGCCGATCTCCGCTTGGCGGAGAAGCGCCGGGTCAGGCCAGCAAGCAGGCCGGGCTTTCCATGCTGCGCCTCCGCCGTCGGCTCCGTCCGTTCAACGGTCGAGATGTCCACGGAAAGCGCATCGGCTCCAAACGCACCGGCGGCGGCGGCGTCCACCGGCTCATGGCGCTCCAGCCCGACACGGCCATCATCGAAATCGGCCGGAGGGTAGGCATTGTCGAATGCAGGCTGCAGGGCTTTGGCCACCGCCGGCGCGTTGCGCAAGTCGGACGGCTCCCGCTCTTCAAGGCGCTCCAGCTTTTCCGCGATGTGCACGAGCGTCTCATGCAGCGCCTCGAAGGTCCGCGCCGTCCGTTCTTCGCTCGAACGGGCAATTTCCTCGAGCGCGCGAAGGTCCTCGGCAAGGGCAGAGATTGCCGCCATGTCGCGGCCCGACGCCGTTTGCGTCGGCGCGTTTTTGGAATAGGCCTCCATCACCGCTTCGGCGGCCTGTCGCGCCGCTTCGATGATGTATTCATCGCTGGTCGCAAGGTAATCTTCAAGCGCATGCATGCGATCTTCGAAGTGGCCCGGGGCGGTGTTAGCGGGTACCTGGTGTGGTTGACTGACCAGCGTCGAGAGGTGGCTGATCTGCGCCTCCAGATTTCGCAGCGCCTCGCGATCGTCGAAGGGGGCTGCCTGCGTCTCCTCCAGGCGCTGCGCAATATCGGCAAGACGGTCCTCGATACGGTCGAAGCGAGTATCATTCGCGGGCCTGTCGACCTGCGTGTCCAGTTCCTCGATGAGGCGGCCAAGGTAATCGAGCCGTGTCGCCAGCGCATCGTTGACGCTACCCTGGTCCAGAGCCTCGATCTTTCGCGAGATGTCGGCGAGGTAGTCGATGAGGTCAGGCGCGGCATTGTACTGGTTGCGTTCGAGCAGCGTCGAAAGGTGGTCAAGGCGCTCCTCGAGCCGGACCGCGGCCTTCTCGCTTGCCAGATCCTCGACTCGCTGGGCGAGAGCCTCGATCCTCGTACCGAGGTCAGCGTCGGACGGACGGGAGAGATTGTCGATCTGGCGGGAAAGGTCGCCAAGCCGCCCTTCGAGCCGATTGACGAAAGCAGCATCGATGCCGCCGGCAGTGCGGCCGTTCACCGCAATCGCCCGGCTGATTTCATCGAGCCGTGCATCGAATTCGGCAAATTGCGTAGCGAGGCGCCGGTCGTCCGGCTGCATCTGGCGTCCAAGCATCTCGACCGCCTGGGCCACGGCAATGAGCTTGTCTTCCAGGGCATCGGTCGAAACTCCCTTGCTCAGGGAACCGATCTGCGCCTTGAGCTCGTCGAGACGGTAAGCCAAAGCCAGCAGCTCATCGTCGCGATTGCGATCGAAGGCGTTCAGTCGGTCCTCGACGCCGCCCCAGCGGTTTTCCATGCGGCGCATGCTGTCTTCGCGGGCCAGACCGTCGAGCATTGCCCGAAGCTCATCGAACTCGACCCGCAGGGCATCCGCCTGAGCCGAGGGCGTGTGCCGGCCGAGTTCATTGATGCATTCGGCCAAACGCTGCATGTCGGTCCGGATATCGGCGGCAAGGCCTCGGTCTTTGGCCGCCTCGGCCTTGATGCTGCTGATCTCGGAGCGGAGAGCCGTGAGCTCGCGCGCGAGCCCATCGCCAATGTCGCGTTTGAGGTCCAGGCGGAGACCCACGAGCGCCTCGGCAATATCGGCTGCCGCGGAGGCCCGCGCCGGCGCAGCGGGCGCCGGTTGCGGAGAGAAGTAGCGCGGCTCTTCCGTGGAGCGAGGCGGGGTGGAGCGAGGCGGGGCGGAGCGCTCGGGCTCGCGCGCCGAGATACGTTCGCGCAGCGATGGGCGCTCGCGACCGGCGCTTAGCGAGCGCTGTCGTTCGAGAATTTCGGAGACGGCGCTGTCTGCCGTCGGTCTCTGTCGTTCGGAGTGGCGCTGCTCTGGCTGGCGCGACTCACGGCTGACGCTGCTCATCAGGCCTTCGATGCGCGCCTCGAGGCCTTCGATGGTTCGGTTGAGGGCGTCGAGCGACGTCCTGTCGCTATGGGACGGGCTGCCCATTCTCTGGGGATTGGATCGCGATCCGTTCATCTCTCTTCGCCCCTGTCGTCGACCATCATCGAAACCGCCCAGGGAAGGAACGATGCCCTCTCTCCTCAGCGGCTCAGCCGATCCGGCAAAGCCACAACGACGCGATTCGTGCCGTTTGCAGCTCTGGCCATCTCAAAGCCCACAATTCAGTAAACGTGGTAAACAAGCCGTTAAGCGTTGCGATTTTTTAACGTTTCATCAGGACGCTGGGACCGTGAGCCCACTTCAGCGCAGCAAATGCGCATGGGATGAAACTTACATGAACAACCAATTTTGACGTTTACGCAAACGTCAAAATTTTGTACCATCCTTGCATCGTTGCGGCACCTAAGCGCCGGCTGCGCTCGAAACTACAGACATCGGCAGCCGCGCAGGCGGCCCGAAGGGACATCAAGGCGAGGAAAGAATGCCCATCTACAAGGCTCCGGTTGAAGACACCCTGTTCATCCTCAACGAGGTACTCGGAATTGAACGCTACCACAATCTGCCGGGCTTTGCGGACGCGACACCAGACATGTTGTCAGCGATCGTCGGCGAAGCTGCAAAGCTTTCCGAGGAAGTTCTTTTCCCGATCAACCTTTCCGGCGACCAGGAGGGCTGCGAGCGACATGAGGACGGATCTGTCACCGTGCCGAAAGGCTTCAGGCAAGCCTATGAACGCTACCGCGAGGGCGGCTGGCTCGGCTTAGCGGCGCCGGAGGAGTTCGGCGGACAGGGCCTGCCTTACACGCTGCATACGGCCGTCGGCGAATTCATGTCCTCTGCCAATATGTCGCTGATGATGTATCCCGGTCTGACGCAGGGCGCGATCGCCGCCATCCTGGCGCATGGCTCGGACGAGCAGAAGCGGACCTATCTGCCGAAGCTTGTCGAGGGGCGCTGGACGGGAACGATGAATCTAACGGAGCCGCATTGCGGCACCGACCTCGGGCTGCTGCGGACCAAGGCCGTACCGAACGGCGACGGCAGCTACAGGATTTCCGGCCAGAAGATCTTCATCTCCGCAGGCGAACACGACATGTCGGAGAACATCATCCATCTCGTGCTGGCGCGAATCGAGGGGGCTCCGGAAGGCGTCAAGGGGATCTCGCTCTTCATCGTACCGAAGTTCAAGCTGAACCGGAACGGCGATCCCGGCGAGCGCAACGGCGTCTCCTGCGGCGCGATCGAGCACAAGATGGGCATTCACGGGAACGCCACCTGTGTCATGAACTACGACGAGGCTACCGGCTATCTGCTCGGCACGGAAAACAAGGGCCTCAATGCCATGTTCGTGATGATGAACGAGGCCCGCCTCGGCGTCGGCATGCAGGGTCTTTCGATCGCCGAGGTCGCCTATCAGAATGCCGCCGAATACGCCCGCGAACGCCTGCAGGGCCGCTCCCTCTCCGGTGCCAAGGCGCCGGACAAGAAGGCCGATCCGATCATCGTTCACCCCGACATTCGCAGAACGCTGATGACGATCAAGGCCTTCAACGAAGCCGGCCGCGCCTTTACGCTCTGGACGGCGCTGAAATCCGACATCGCCCACCGCTCCGAGAATGAGGCGGAACGCCAGGCCGCCGACGATATCCTCGGCCTGATGACGCCGATCCTCAAGGGCGTCATGACCGACAAGGGTTTCGAGCATGCTGTCATGGCACAGCAGGTCTTCGGAGGCCACGGCTATATCGAAGAGCATGGTATGAGCCAACACGTGCGCGACGCCCGTATCTCCATGATCTATGAAGGGGCGAACGGTATCCAGGCGCTCGACCTTGTGGGCCGCAAGCTCGCCATGAACGGCGGCCGCGCGGTCATGGCCATGTTCAAGGAAATCGGCGATTTCTGCGAAGACAACCGCAACGACGAACGGCTCTCCGGCCACACCAGGGCCTTGAAGAAGGGGCTCAACGACCTGCAGGCGGCAACCATGTGGTTCATGCAGAACGCCATGGCCAAGCCCGACAATGCCGGCGCCGGCTCGACCGATTACATGCACCTCTTCGGCCTCGTCGTCCTTGGCTATATGTGGGCGAAGATCGCGAAGACGGCGGAGGAGAAACTCTCCGCGGGAGAGACCGCCAATGCCGATTTTCTCAGGAACAAGCTGATCACGGCAAGGTTCTTCATGGAACGCATCATGCCGGAAACGGCACTTCGCAAAGCCCGCATCGAAACCGGCGCCGACACGATGATGGCTCTGGACGCCGCCGCATTCTGATTTCAAGCTGGAGTTGGATGGGGAGAATTCTGCAGCGGTTTTCCGCCCGCATCCCGCTCCGATATTCACATGCCGGCGCCAGGAGTGCCGCCGAACGGGAGATCAAGAGATGACGAGAGTCTTCGTATACGACCACGTGCGCACGCCGCGCGGCCGGGGCAAGAAGGACGGTGCGCTGCATGAGGTTCCCTCCGTTCGCCTTGCCGCCAAGGTGCTCGAGGCCGTGCGCGACCGCAATGGACTCGACACGTCGACCGTCGACGACGTCATTATGGGCTGCGTCGATCCGGTGATGGACGCGGGCGCGGTAATCCCGAAGGCGGCAGCCTTCGAGGCCCGCTACTCGACGCGAGCGCCCGGCATGCAGATTTCCCGCTTCTGCGCCTCCGGTCTCGATGCGGTCAATGTCGGTGCCGCCAAGATCGCCCAGGGGGCGGACGAAATCGTCATCGCCGGAGGCGTCGAGTCGATGTCGCGCGTGGGGCTCGGCATGTCCGGCGGCGCCTGGTTCATGGATCCCTCCGTCAACCTGCCGGCCTATTTCATGCCGCAGGGTGTCTCGGCCGACCTGATCGCCACCAAATATGGCTTCTCCCGCGATGACGTCGACGCCTACGCGGTCGAGAGCCAGAAGCGCGCGGCACATGCCTGGGACAACGGTTACTTCAAGGACTCGGTCATCGCCGTCAAGGACCAGAACGGCCTGACCATTCTCGACCGAGACGAGCATATGCGCCCTGGCACCGACATGCAGTCGCTCGCCTCGCTCAATCCTTCCTTCCAGATGCCCGCCGAGATGGGCGGTTTCGAGGCCGTCGCCATCCAGGCGCATCCCGAGATCGAGCGGATCAATTATGTGCACCACGCCGGCAATTCCTCCGGCATCGTCGATGGCGCCGCAGCGGTGCTCATCGGCTCGAAGGCCGGCGGCGAATCCATGGGGGTCAAACCGCGGGCCCGGATCCGCGCCTTCGCCAATGTCGGCTCCGATCCGGCACTGATGCTGACCGGTCCGGTGGACGTGACTGAAAAGCTCCTGAAGCGCGCCGACATGGAGCTGTCCGACATCGACCTCTTCGAACTCAACGAGGCCTTTGCGGCCGTCGTTCTGCGCTATATGCAAGCCTTCGACATTCCGCACGACCAGATCAACGTCAATGGCGGCGCGATCGCCATGGGCCATCCGCTCGGCGCTACCGGCGCGATGATCCTCGGCACGGTGCTCGACGAGCTCGAGCGCCGCGACCTCAACACCGCTTTGGTCACGCTCTGCATTGGCGCCGGCATGGGCACGGCAACGATCATCGAACGCTTCTGATCCTGGGAGAGAAAGAATGTCTTACACGAACTTCAAGATCGAAACCGACGCCGACGGCATCGCGCTCGTCACCTGGGACATGCCCGAGAAGTCGATGAACGTCATTACCCCGGAGGTGATGGAGGAACTGGACGCAATCATCGATGAGACGGCTGCGGACCCGGCTATCAAGGGCGTCGTCATCACTTCCGGCAAGCCCTCCTTCTCCGGCGGTGCCGATCTCTCGATGATCAAGTCGATGTTCACGCTTCAGGCCGAGGAGAAAGCGAAAGATCCGGCCCACGCCGCACAGAAGCTCTTCGATCTCGTCGGCCGCCTGAGCAGACTCTTCCGCAAGCTCGAAACCTGCGGCAAGCCTTGGGTGTCGGCGATCAACGGCACTTGCATGGGCGGCGCCTTCGAGCTGTCGCTCGCCTGCCACGGCCGCATCGCTTCCAATTCGAAGGCGGTGAAGATCGCGCTGCCCGAGGTCAAGGTCGGCATCTTCCCTGGGGCCGGCGGGACGCAGCGCGTGCCGCGGCTCACCAATACCCAGGACGCGCTGCAGATGATGACCACCGGCTCGTCGCTGACCGCCGCGCGCGCCAAGGCCATGGGCCTCGTGCACGAGGCTGTCGATCCGGACAAGCTGATCGATGCTGCCAAGGCGATGATCAAGAACGGTCTGAAGCCGGTACAGCCATGGGACGAGAAGGGCTTCAAGCTTCCCGGCGGTGGCATCTGGACGCCCGCCTCCGCGCAGCTCTGGCCGGCCGCTTCCGCCATCCTGCGGCGCGAAACCTATGGCAATTATCCGGGCGCCATCGCCATCCTGAAATGCGTCTATGAGGGCCTGCAGGTTCCCTTCGATACGGCCCTCAAGATCGAGCAGCGCTACTTCACCGAGGTGCTGCAGACGACCGAAGCCTTCTCGATGATCCGCTCGCTGTTCATCTCGATGCAGGAACTTGGCAAGGGCGCGCGCCGCCCGGCTGGCGTGCCGAAGGCGGAACTGAAAAAGGTCGGCGTCGTCGGCGCCGGCTTCATGGGCGCCTCCATCGCCTATGTCACGGCCGCTGCCGGAATTCCCGTCACCCTCATCGATCGCGACATGGAAGCGGCCGAGAAGGGAAAGGCGCATTCGGCGGGGCTGGTCAAGGACTCGATCGGTAAGGGCCGCCTGACCAAGGAAGAAGGCGAAGCGCTGCTTTCCCGCATTACGCCGTCGGCCGTCTACGACGACCTTTCGGATGCAGGTCTCGTCATCGAGGCGGTATTCGAGGACCGGCAGGTGAAGAAGGAGGTGATCGAAAAGGTGGAGGCGGTGATCGCCGAGGATGCGATCTTCGCATCCAACACGTCGACCTTGCCGATCACCGGCCTCGCTCAGAACTCCAGGCGGCCGGATCAGTTCATCGGCATTCACTTCTTCTCGCCCGTCGAGAAGATGATGCTGACGGAAGTCATCCTCGGGAAGGAGACCGGCGAGCGAGCGCTTGCCACGGCCCTCGACTATGTCGCGGCGGTCAAGAAGACACCTATCGTCGTCAACGACACGCGCGGCTTCTACGTCAACCGCTGCGTCTTCCGCTATATCCACGAAGCCTATGACATGCTGATCGAGGGCATTCCGCCGGCGATGATCGAGAACGCCGCCAAGATGGCCGGCATGCCGGTCGGACCACTCTCGCTCAATGACGAGGTGGCGATCGATCTCAGCCAGAAGATCCTGAAGGCGACCGTCGCCGATCTCGGCGAAGAAGCCGTCGATCCCGAGCATATGGCGCTGATCGATAAGATGGTCGGCGTCCTCGACCGCCGGGGGCGCAAGAACGGCAAGGGCTTTTATGAGTATCCGGCCAAGCCGGCCAAGAAATATCTCTGGCCGGGCCTCAAGGAGCTTTATCCGCAGAAGGATGCCGGAAATATCGACGTCGAGGTGCTGAAGCAGCGCTTTCTCGTGACGATCGCGCTGGAAGCGGCTCGGACCGTGGAGGAAGGCATCGTAACCGACCCGCGCGAGGCCGACGTCGGCTCCATCCTTGGCTTCGGCTTTGCGCCCTTCACCGGTGGAGCGCTGTCCTACATCGACGGCATGGGAGCAAAAGGCTTCGTCGAGCTTTGCAAGAAGCTCGCCAAGGACCATGGCGACCACTTCAAGCCAACGCCGCTGTTAAGGGAGATGGCCGAGCAGGGCGAGACCTTCTATGGGCGGTTCGATCCCTACGGGGAGGCGCAGAAGGCGGCGTAGGCTGCCCGGTGCTCCGCATGTCATGCCGACGCGCACAGCAAGCTGCAGCACTTTGTATCGCAAGACGTCTTTGAGGAAGCATGCAGTAGAGGGCCGTGTCACGGGTGCGGCGCTCTACACGCGAAAGCGTGTTCGCCAGTACCTGTTTCCCAAGCAACGAGCGGCGCAAATTGACCGGCGTCAAGCGCCTTGGCCGGCAATTGGGCTAAAGCTCTGCAGTTATCAATGTAGAGACCGCTATGCAGCCGTTCCCTTTCGCCCTCGCCATCCTGCTCCTGCTCGCAACGCCCGGCCCCACCAACACGCTGCTGTGGCTTTCCGGCGCGTCTGCCGGCATGCGCCGTTCCATGCTGCTGCTCCCCGGCGAACTCGGCGGCTATCTCACGGTGATCATTCCGGCGGCAGCGGTTGCGACGCCGCTGCTGTCGGCGCATCCTGAGATCAGCCTTATGCTGAAGCTCGCCGCCGCGTGCTGGATCCTCTTCATGGCGCATGCGCTCTGGACGTTGAAGGCGCACGGTGCCGGCGGGCAACCGATCACCGTCGGACAGGTTTTCCTAACGACGCTGCTCAATCCGAAGGCGCTTATCATCGCGCTCGTCCTCATGCCGCAGGTGGGCCCCGTGGCGATCTTGCCTTGGCTTGCGGGGTTTGCGCTACTGACTTTGAGTGCCGGTTCGCTCTGGATCAGCGCCGGCGCGCTTCTGGCGCGCCTGCCGAAGCAAAGGTTCGGTCCCCGCCTGCCCAGCCGCATCGCCGCCGGCTGCCTCGTTGCCTTTTCCGTCGGCATGGCCGGAAGCGCGCTTGCATCGTTGGTCTGAGATCCAGGGCCAAGCGCGCGGTCAGACTGCCTCACGCCTTGGCGAGGCGTTCGAAGATGCTCCGCCTCGACCGCCAGGGCTCCGCATCGGCAAATGCCGACCTGCTTGTAAAGCGAAAGCAGTTGCACTACCGACGCAGCTGCTGCAATAATGCAAGCAGTATGGGAGCATCGTGGGCAGGACGTCCACGAATCCCCCTTTCGACGCTGGAGACCGAAATGCCTGAAGATCACCGCTCTGGTTGCCCGATCAACCTCTCGCTTGAGGTCTTCGGCGACAAATGGAGCCTCCTGATTGTTCGCGACATGATCTTCGGCGGCAAGCGGCACTTCCGCGAACTCCTGCGCTCCGAAGAAGGCATCTCCTCCAACATCCTCGCCGATCGGCTGAAAACGCTTGTGGAGATCGGCATGCTGACGAAGAGCGACGATCCCACCCACAAGCAGAAGGCGATCTACAGCCTGACGGAGATGGCGATTGCGCTGGTGCCGATCATGGCGCATCTTGGCGCCTGGGGACGGCGTTACTTGCCGGTGAGCGAGGAGCTCAGCATCCGCGCTGAGCTGATGGAGGAAGGCGGACCCGCCCTCTGGGAGCGTTTCATGGACGAACTCAGGGCTGAACATCTCGGCGCCGGGCTCGTCGCGGAAGGGAAATCTTCAGTGCGCGAGCGCCTGCAGAAAGCCTATGAAGATGTGCTGGCTCGGAAGGCGAAAAGTCCCGATGTCGCCGGATAGCACCTGAATGCCGCATAGGTCGGAAAAGGACTATTTTCCTTCCCATCCTTTACGGCCCTTCCGCGCTCCGTTACTGTTGAACCTACAGCGCCGCGCGTCAATCTGATGCAATGTCGCTGCAGAACTTTGAAGTGCTGCACGTCTTGCCCTTACAATCCCAGTCAGGGGAGAAGACATGCAGGAGGGATGGGCGTCGCTCGCCTTCCAGGGTGGATCGACATGCTTTCACATGACAGCATCTGGCGCGCGATCGATGCGCTGGCGGAGCGCCATCAACTTTCGCCATCGGGCTTGGCGCGCCGGTCCGGGCTTGACCCCACCTCCTTCAACAAATCCAAGCGCAAGTCCCCCGACGGCCGTGACCGCTGGCCCTCGACTGAATCGATCGCCAAGGTCCTGGAAGCGACCGGCGACAGCGTTGACGAATTTCTGGCGCTCCTTCAGCCCGGCGACGGAGTGGTGCCTTCGCAGGAGCCTGCATCGGGCATTCCGCTGATCGGCTTCGCCCAGGCCGGTACAGGCGGCTACTTCGACGACAGCGGCTTCCCGGCCGGGCAAGGCTGGGACGAGATCGACTTTCCGGTCGCTCCTCAGAAGAGCGAGGGGGTCTATGCGCTGGAAGTCCAGGGCGAAAGCATGCTGCCGCTTTATCGCAACGGCGATGTCCTGATCGTCGATCCAAATACGCAGGTGCGTCGCGGTGATCGGGTCGTCGTCAAGACCCGCGACGGCGAAGTCATGGCGAAGGTGCTGGCGCGACAGACGCCGCGTGGCATCGAGCTTCTGTCGCTCAACCCCGATCACTCCAATCGCAGCTTCGAGATGAAAGACGTTGAATGGATCGCCCGAATACTTTGGGCCAGCCAGTAGAACAGGCCTGCTGATGCGTCAACAACTCGTCATCGCGGCCGGCGGGCTCGCCGCGCTTGCGCTTTACGGCGCCATCATTGCGAGTGGCGCCGCCGTCATCCGTGACCGCGATGGCGCTGCGGCGCCCGATTTCGTGCTCGATACGCCGGATACGGCAACATTCGAGGAGCCCGATAAGGCCGTTATCGCTGAGCCTGCCGCTCCGCCCGCCGCCGACCAAGAGCCCGCTGCAAAAGGCGCCCGCCTGCCGCTGCGAATTGTGGAGCCAGCCTTTATCGCCCCTCCCGAGGAGAGCCTCGCCCAACCGCTCGAACGTATTGCACCGCGACCGGCGCTTTCCGACCCTGCGAAAAAGGAAATGCCTTCGTCCGTCATTCTTCAGCGCCCTGTCGCGCTTGCCGCCGGACTTGTCCAGGCGGGCGATAGGACGGTGCAGCTCAAGGACATCGAGCCGGAAAGAACCGAGAAGATCTGCGGGAGTGAGGGAGGAAACTGGCCCTGCGGCGTGGTCGCACGCACGGCATTTCGCAACTTTCTGAGAGGCCGCGCTCTCGCCTGTGAAGAGATTGAGGAGAAGGCGGACGGGACGACCACCGCCATGTGCACCGTCGGCGGCGAGAACGCGGCCGCATGGCTCGTTGCGAATGGATGGGCACTGCCGCTCGCCGGGTCGGCCCTCGAGGCGCAGGCGGAGGCGGCGCGCACGGCGGGGCGAGGCTTCTACGGCAATGATCCGCGCGATCTCGACCGCGCTCCCTAGAGGGTTTTGCAGTCGTGCGGAATCCTTCCGGAGCTTGCAAGCGGATGGAGAGACTCCCAATTAACCGCTGAATTCCACGGAGATATCCATGTCCTCAAGTCTCAGCCAGCAAGAAGCCCTTGTCTATGTCATGGTCATGATGTCGGCCGTCGACCGGCACATGACCGACGACGAGTTCGCGCGCATCGGCACTCTCGTCCGCTTCCTGCCCTCTTTCGAGGGATTCGACGAAAACAGGCTTATCCAGATCGGCCGCGACTGCGCGGCTGAGCTCGCCGCCCCGGAAGGCCTTGACGTGACGCTCGAACTGGTAAGAGAGGCCTTGCCGCAAAGGCTCCACGATACGGCCTATGCGCTTGCCGTCGAAATCGCCGCCGCCGACCAGCGCATCCGCAACGAAGAAATCCGCCTTTTGCAGTTGCTGCGCGACCGGTTCGGCCTCGACAAGCTCACCTGCGCCGCCATCGAACGCGGCGCCATCGCGCGCTTCCGCAAGTAGCCGGCAAACGGGCTCTCGGCTTGAGGCCGGCGGCTGAGGGGCAATCAAGCTCACGCCGTGCTTGTCAATAAATCCCATTGGGGAAATAACGGAGATAGATCTCCTCGAGCCTGCCGCTGCGCGAAAGTGCCAGAAGCGCATGATCGATCGCCTGGGTGAGGGCAGGTTCGGTCTTCCGGTTCATGATTGTCAGACCTTCGCCCAGGAAGCGCTGCGAGAAATAGGCGCCTTCCATCAATGTGCAACAGCCTGAGGCAATGCCGCCGGAGATCCAGAATGAAAGTTGCATGCCGTCGGAGAAGACTGCCGGTACCAGTCCCTCCCGCAAGGCGGCAAGCATCGTGTCCCGGTCGGGAAAGATCTTGGCAGTAAGCTCCGGGAAGAAAGCCTTGAACATCGCTTCATGCCTCGTACCCGAGACGACGCCGACAGGCTTGCCAGCGAGGTCGGCCGGCTCGACGACGCCGCTGGCGGCCTTACGATTGAGCGCGAAGCGGGCGGGCAACTGCATAAACGGTCTGGAAAAGCCGAAGCTCTTCCTCAGTTCCGGTGTTATGGCAACGCCGGCGGCTATTGCATCCCCCTGCCCATCCTCCAGCGCCGGCGTCAACTCCTCGAAGGTCAGGGCCTGGATTTGGCACTTCGGCTCGATCGCCAGTTCCCGGCATATTTCCCGGGCAAGATCGACATGGAAACCCGCGAGCTTTCCCGACTGGTCGATGAAGTTGAAGGGCGGAAAATCGACCGTCGTGAGAAAGCGCAAGCGCGCAAGCGAGCTCAAGTCGGGCTTGGCAATACGTTCGCGAGAATCGAAGAGCAAGGGCAATTCCCTCGGCTCCGCATGCACCCCTCCCGCGATGAGCGAAGCCGAAACGGCAAACAAGCCGACTGCGCCCCTGAAAGAGGTGCGGACAAGATCGGATGCTTTCGAGAGACAACCGGCGGAAAAGATGGAGCGGGTGATCGGGATCGAACCGACGACATCAAGCTTGGGAAGCTGGCGTTCTACCACTGAACTACACCCGCAACAGAAGCGGAAATTTCCTCAATGGGCGCGATCTGTCAAGCATAATGCTCACTCGGCGCGAAAATGCTTCGAGAGCTTGAGCCCCTGCGCCTGGTAATTCGAGCCGAGATCGAGACCGTAGAGCCCGTCAGGCCGCTCCAGCATGTGCTCGTAGACAAGGCGCCCGACGATCTGCCCGTGCTCGAGGATGAACGGAACCTCATGGCTGCGGACCTCGAGCACGGCGCGACTGCCGCTGCCGCCTGCAGATGCATGGCCGAAGCCCGGATCGAAGAAGCCGGCATAATGGACCCGGAATTCGCCGACGAGCGGGTCGAACGGCGTCATCTCGGCGGCGTAGAGGGGCGGCACGTGCACCGCCTCGCGCGAGACGAGGATGTAGAATTCGTCCGGATCGAGGATCAGGTCGTCACGGCCGCGGCTATAGAGCGGCTCCCAAAAGTCGAAAATCGCGTGCTCGGCCTTCTTGTCGACGTCGACCACCGACGTGTGGTGCTTGCCGCGATAGCCGATCAGGCCGTCGGGCCCGGTACCCTTCAGATCGATGGAAAGAGCGATGCCGCCGCCAGTGACATTCGGACGTTCGCTAGCGACGAGCACATCGATTTCGTGCAGCGCCAGAAGCTCCTGTTCCGAAAGCATCGCATGGCCGACGCGGAAGCGAATCTGCGAGAGACGAGAGCCACGGCGAACGACGATGGGGAAGGTGCGCGGACTGATCTCGAGATAGAGCGGCCCCCTGTAGCCGGCCGGGATCTTGTCGAACTCCTGCGCCCGGTCGGTGATGACGCGGGTGAAAATGTCCAGCCGTCCGGTCGAGCTCTTCGGATTGGCCGAAGCCGACATGTTCTCCGGAAGAGCAAGGCTCTCCATCAGCGGCACGATATAGACACAGCCTGTTTCCAGCACCGCGCCTTCGCTCAGGTCGACGACATGCAGCTTCAGGCGGTCGAGCTTGTCGGCCACGAGATGGGCCGGACCCGGCATGAAGCTCGCCCGGACTCGAAACGCCTTGGATCCGAGGCGAAGATCAAGGCTCGCGGGCTGGATCTGGTCACTGTCGAGCGCCCTCTCGGCCTTCAAACGTCCCGAGGCATACAGCGCGGCAATCGCGCGGTCGGCCAAAATCCCTGTCTCGCGACCCATTCCGATCCTCTTCTCAACCCGCCCGACAAAACCAGACTCCAGGAATTGACGCAAGCGCGACCAGGCAGTATTGGAGCTTTATCCCGTGGTGATTTGGCCGGTCGGCTTGCAGCCACGTTAAACAACTAGCTAAAAGGGCCGGGTGTCAAACCGGTCGTTTTCGCGGCCGGTTTTTCTGTTTTTGAAAGTGATCGTCGTATGAGCAAGAACTGGCGCCCGGCAACCCAACTCGTCCACGGCGGAACGCTCCGCTCGCAGTACGGCGAGACCTCTGAGGCGATTTTCCTCACTCAAGGCTTCGTCTACGACAGCTCCGAAGCGGCTGAAGCGCGCTTCAAGGGCGAGACAGACGGGTTCATCTATGCCCGCTACGGCAGCCCCACGAACGACATGTTCGAGAAGCGCATGTGCATGCTCGAGGGCGCGGAAGACGCCCGCGCCACCGCCTCCGGCATGGCGGCCGTGTCGTCCGCGATCCTCTGCCAGGTGAAGGCCGGCGACCACATCGTCGCCGCGCGGGCGCTGTTCGGCTCCTGCCGCTGGGTGGTGGAAACGCTAGCGCCGAGATACGGGGTTGAATGCACGCTGGTCGACGGTCGGGACCTCGCCAACTGGGAGAAGGCGGTGCGCCCGAATACCAAGGTCTTCTTCCTCGAGAGCCCGACGAACCCGACGCTCGAAGTGATCGACATTGCCGGCGTCGCCAGGCTTGCGGACCAGGTGGGTGCGAAGCTGGTGGTCGACAACGTCTTCGCGACGCCGCTGTTCCAGAAGCCGCTGGAACTTGGCGCGCACGTTGTCGTCTATTCCGCAACGAAGCACATTGACGGTCAGGGCCGCTGCCTTGGCGGCGTCGTTCTGTCCAATAAGCAATGGATCGACGAAAACCTGCACGATTACTTCCGCCACACCGGGCCGGCCATGTCGCCCTTCAACGCCTGGACGCTGCTCAAGGGCATCGAAACCCTGCCGCTGCGGGTCAAGCAACAGACGGAGAACGCGCGCCGGGTCGCCGACTTTCTCGCCGATCAGCCCCAGGTCGCCCGCGTGATCTATCCTGGCCGCAGGGACCATCCGCAGGCCGATCTCATCGCCAAGCAGATGAGCGGCGGCTCGACCTTGGTCGCCTTCGAGCTCAAGGGGGGCAAGGACGCCGCCTTCGCCCTTCAGAACGCGCTGGAGATCGTCCGAATCTCGAACAATCTTGGCGATTCCAAGAGCCTGATCACGCATCCTGCAACGACGACGCACAAGAATTTGAGTGACGAAGCGCGCGCAGAGCTCGGTATTTCCGCAGGCACGGTCCGCTACTCCGCCGGCATCGAGGACAGCGACGACATCGTCGAAGATTTTGCCCAGGCGCTGAAGCACGTCCGGGCCTGAACAAAACCTATCGGCAAAACCGTCCGCCTGTCGCGGGCGGTTTTCAGGGGTGGTCGCGAGGCGAGACGCGCCATGTTGCCGTCCTTGCAGCGGAAATATGATGCAACTCGTGCAATCTTGCCGTTATTCTTCACGAAACCTTATTGCTATAGGATATCCGCACAGATTTGGAACAGGATGTCGAACATGTACCGCGCACTCACTCGCGACATAGAAGTCACGGTAGAGCCGTACTATCTCGAGGAACAGTCCGACCCTGACGACAGCCGTTATGTCTGGGGCTATCGTATCGTCATATCGAACCATTCGGACGTCGCGGTTCGACTCATGACCCGCTACTGGCACATCACCGACGAGAATGGCCAGGTGGATGAGGTCAGTGGCCCAGGTGTGATCGGGGAGCAGCCGCTGCTCAATCCCGGCGACACCTACGAGTATTCCTCCGGCTGTCCGCTGGATACGCCGTCAGGTGTCATGTTCGGTCACTACAGTATGGAGGCGGAGGGCGGCGAGACCTTCAATGTGGCCATCCCCGCCTTCTCGCTCGACTCCCCCGGGCAGGTTCGGACGCTGAACTGACGGCGCCCGGCAAGTTCACACCTGATCCGGTCGACCCCGGCGCGATCCCTTACCTATTGCGATCGCACCTCGCTCGCTTCGAAGCGATAGGTGGTTGAGCAGAACTCGCAGGTCACCTTGATGAGGCCATCCTCGATACTGTTCTCGATGTCCTCCCGGCTCAGCCCATCCAGCACGTTGCGGATCTTGTCGCGCGAGCAACTGCAGCGATCATACACCACCTGCGGCTGATAAACGCGAACGCCGCGCTCGTGGAACAGCCGGTAGAGCAGCCGCTCGGTTCCGACCGTCGGATCTGTCAGCTCATCGGTGTCGATGGTCTCGACCATCACCTTGGCTTCCGTCCAGAGATCGTCCTCCTCGAACTGGCCGTTGCCGTCGTCGCCGTCGCCGCCATGCAGGTCCGGCTGGCGCATTCTCTCCGGCGACTCGGGCAGGAACTGCGCCACCATGCCGCCGGCGCGCCAGCGATGCCTCGGCTTGCCATGCGCGTCACGGTCGAGAAGTTCGGCAACGCCCAGGCGCACCTTTGTCGGGATCTGCTCCGACTGGCGGAAATAGGCGCCCGCGATCTCCTCGAGCGTTGCGCCGTCGAGCGCGACGATGCCCTGGTACCGCTGGGTGTGCGCGCCCTGATCGATGGTGAAGGCCAGGATACCACTGCCGAGTAATTCGTGCGGCTGCGTCCGCCCCCCCCGTTCGGCGGCGGCCAGCGCCTCCTCGTCATAGCGGGCATAGGCGCGGACCCGGTCCGGCGTCGAAAAATCGGCAACCACCAGATCCACCGGCCCATCGCTCTGGGTCTGGACGATGAGCTTGCCTTCGAACTTGAGCGATGTGCCGAGCAACACGGTCAAGACAACCGTCTCGGCGACCAGCCGTGCCACCGGAAGCGGATAATTGTGCCGCTCGAGGATCGCATCGAGCATCGGACCAAGCTGAACGGCACGGCCGCGCACGTCGAGCCCTTCGACGTAAAACGGGACGACATGATCGTCACCGGCGAAATCGAACTCGCCCAGTCCCGGTGCTGTTTCTGTCATCGCTTGCTCCTTATTGCGTGCGGCCGCAACGCGGGCGTTGTTCCGCCCCGTGCAACCTGCCCGGCATCCAATGGTTCCCGCCAAGTGAACGGATTTGTCAGAAGTCCTATCCGCATGCGCGGCGTCGACGACCACAAGCGGTTCTCCGTCGGCCTCACCGGCAATCCATGCCGAAACCGCCTCTGTCGCGTAGATTGTGTCGGACCGCCGCGGTTTCAATAGCTTCGCCGCTCAAGGCCATCCTGCGACGCCGTGGTCAAACGGTGCCGAGGCACCAGGCGAGGATCGATTTCTGCGCATGCAGCCGGTTCTCCGCTTCGTCGAACACGACGGATTGCGGGCCATCAATGACCTCGTCGGTGACTTCCTCGCCGCGATGTGCCGGGAGGCAATGCATGAACAGCGCATCGGGCGCCGCATGCTTCATCAGCGCCGCATTGACCTGATAGGGCTGGAAGACATTATGGCCGCGGGCGCGATGCTCCAGATTCATCGACACCCAGGTGTCGGTGACGATGCAGTCGGCGCCGGCGACCGCCTGTTCCGGCTCATGGCAAAGCAGGATCTCTCCGCCGTTGCTGCGGGCCCAATTGAGAAACTTGTCCTGCGGCTCGGAGCCGAGCGGCACTGCCATGTTCATGCGGTAGCCGAAACGCGCCGAGCCTTCGATCAGCGAGTGCAGCACATTGTTTCCGTCGCCCGTCCAGGCGATCGTCTTGCCCATGACCGGACCGCGGTGCTCCTCGAAGGTCAGTATATCGGCCATGATCTGGCAAGGATGCGTGTCGTCGGTGAGGCCGTTGATTACCGGCACCGTCGCATGCTCGGCCATTTCCAGAAGCCGGCGGTGGTCGGTGGTGCGGATCATGATGGCGTCGACATAGCGAGACAGGACCTTTGCCGTGTCGCCGATCGTCTCCGCCCGCCCAAGCTGCATTTCGGTGCCGGAGAGGAACAGCGTTTCGCCGCCAAGCTGGCGCATGCCGACGTCGAATGAGACGCGCGTGCGGGTGGAGGGTTTCTCGAAAATCATCGCCAGCATCTTTCCTGCAAGCGGCTTGTCGGCCGTGCCGGCCTTGGTCGCCGACTTCCTGGCGCGGGCATCGTCGATGATCGTTCTGAGATCGGCGGCCGTCATCGCGGAAAGATCGAGAAAATGTCTGGTGGCGGTCATAACGCTTTCAGTTCCTGTCATAAATATCGGTACTCGACCATGATTGCGGGCCGGTTCAAGTGAGCCCCGCCCGATCTCAGGCCGCGGCGATGCCGGCCGCCCTCACGGCCTCGGCGGCACGCTCCAGCCTTGCCAGACCTTCCCGCGCTTCGGCCGCGGTGGTGATCAGGGGCGGCAGAAGGCGGAGCACGTTCTCGCCGGCGGGAACAGCCAGCAACTTCTCGGCGCGGATCGCCTTGAGGAGGTCCGCCGAAGGGACCTTCGCCTTGATACCGAGCATCAAGCCGTCCCCACGGATCTCCTCGACCACATCCGGAAAACGATCCTTGAGCGATGCGAGCCCCTGTCGGAAAACGAGCGCGACGTCGCGCACCCGATCGAGAAAGCCTTCGGCGAGAATGACGTCGAGCACAGCATTGCCGACAGCCATGGCCAGCGGATTGCCGCCATAGGTGGAGCCGTGCGTGCCTGCCACCATGCCTGCCGCAGCCGCCTCCGTCGCGAGGCACGCGCCGAGCGGAAAGCCAGCGCCGATACCTTTGGCGACCGCCATGATGTCGGGCTGGATGCCCGCCCATTCATGAGCGAAGAGCTTGCCGGTACGGCCGACGCCGCATTGCACCTCGTCCAGGATCAACAGCAGGCCGAATTCGTCGCAGAGTGCCCGCAATTCCTGCAGGAACTCCTTGGAAGCCAGGCGAATGCCGCCCTCACCTTGGATCGGCTCGATCAGGATTGCCGCAGTCTCGTCGTTGATGGCATTCTTGACGGCGGCGATATCGCCGAACGGGACCTGATAGAAGCCCGGCGCCTTTGGTCCGAAACCTTCTATGTATTTCTGCTGACCGCCGGCGGCGATCGTCGCGATGGTGCGGCCGTGGAAAGCGCCTTCGAAGGTGATGACGTGAAACCGCTCGCCATGCCCCTTGGCGAAGTGGTAGCGGCGCGCCGTCTTGATCGCGCATTCCAGCGCTTCCGCGCCTGAATTGGTGAAGAAGACGCGATCCGCGAAGGTTACCGCCGCCAGCCGTCTCGCAAGGCTCTCCTGGCCCGGCACGTCGTAGAGGTTCGAAACATGCCACAGCTTTTCGGCCTGCGTCTTCAGCGCCTCGACGAGGTGCGGATGCGCATGACCGAGGGAGTTCACGGCAACGCCGGCGGCAAAATCGAGATAGCGCGTGCCGTCCTCCGCAATCAGCCAGACGCCTTCGCCTCGCTCGAAACGCAACGGCGCGCGCAAATAGGTGTCGTAGAGCGGCGTTGTTGCGGTCATTTGAGCTTCTCCTTCCTCGGCGTCACCGTCGGACCGATAGGTCCTGGTTTGCGGCCGACAAAATCAAAAATGCCGCCTTTCGGCGGCGGGGCACTATTCCCATTTCGCGGCGCAATGTCAACAAAACCAAGGCCCCCGGCCGACTTACCGGTGCAGATTCCGCGGCGCGAAAAAATCGCGCCTTGGGGCTTGCAAAAATGCAACTATCGGACAGCAAGTTGGGGAAAACAGCGAAAACGATTCGGCACGATTCCCGCGACTCTTGCCACGGAGTCACCCTGCCGGTAGGTTAAGATTTAATTACTAGACGCATGCGGCGGACCTAGTCACCAAAATGGTTATCGCGTTGTAACTCCAGGCATTTTCTGGAGAAGGGTGATGGATTCTGCCATCCCAACGCCGAGAACGGGGAGTGCAGACATGATTTGGACTGACGAGCGGGTTGAGAAACTGAAGAAGCTGTGGTCCGAGGGACTGAGCGCCAGCCAGATCGCGGCGCAATTGGGTGGCGTCAGCCGCAATGCGGTCATCGGCAAGGTGCACCGGCTGAGCCTGCCGGGCCGCGCGAAGGCCGGCGGCACGACCGCAGCCGCTCGTCCAAAGCGGGCGACCTCGGCGCCGCGGGCGCCGAACTACGCCGCACGCGCCGTGACCCGGACCGTGACCCGACCGGCCGGCGCCACCGTTCTCAAGGAAGAGGTCGTCGTAGATCTGGCTCCTGAACCGGATTTCGCGCTCGAAACGAACATTGTCGTACCGATGTCGCGCCGGCTGGAGCTGACGCAACTCACCGAGCGCACCTGCAAGTGGCCGATCGGCGATCCGCTCAAGGAGGAATTTCACTTCTGCGGCAACGACTCGCCGGAATCCTCACCCTACTGCAGCTATCATGCACGTCTTGCTTATCAGCCGTCCGCGGAGCGGCGGCGCATCCGCTGAATTCGAACCGATCCAGACGGAAAAGGGCCCGGGAGGGCCCTTTTTGCATAGCTATCGAGGAGAGCGCTGGGGAGACTTAGATCACTACGGTTTCGGATCGATCCGAAGTCACGAACGTGATCGACTCTAAGAAGTCGGCGTCGGATGGGCAGAGAACTGCGCACTTTTCCTCGGCCCGCGCTAGCCCTCCAGCGAGTAACCAGCGCCACGGACCGTCCTGATGACGTCGGGCATGTTGGAGAAGTTCAACGCCTTGCGCAGACGTCCGACGTGGACATCCACCGTGCGCTCGTCGACATAGATGTCGTGGCCCCACACGCCGTCGAGCAGTTGTGATCGCGAGAAGACGCGTCCTGGCGACGACATCAAGAATTCCAGGAGGCGGAATTCCGTCGGGCCAAGTCGCACCTCACGGCTGCGACGATGAACGCGATGCGTCTCCCGATCGAGCTCAATGTCGCCGCAGCGAAGCACCGTCGAGAGCACCTCGGGCTTGGCCCGCCTTAGCATTGCCTTGACGCGGGCCATCAGTTCCGGTGTCGAGAATGGCTTGACGACGTAATCATCGGCGCCGGTCGCGAGCCCCCGCACTCGCTCGCTTTCCTCGCCGCGTGCGGTCAGCATGATGATCGGCAGCCGTTCGGTCTCTGGCCTCTGCCGGAGCCTGCGGCAAAGCTCGATGCCCGAAACGCCGGGTAGCATCCAGTCGAGGATCAGAAGATCGGGGAGTCGCTCCTGCAGACGGATTTCCGCCTCGTCTCCGCGAAGGATGGTATCGACCTCGAAACCCTCCGCCTCCAGATTGTAGCGGAGCAGCACGCTCAGCGCTTCCTCGTCCTCGACAACTGCTATCTTAGGCAACATTCAGCTACGCTCCTTGCCTCGATTCCATCACAGCGCCGCGCGTCCTATCAGACGCGCAAAGGTCGCTGTAACACTTTGAATTGCTGCGTGTCTTTGTCCTTAAACCTAGGTCGATTTAAGGAGACATGCAGTAGCGAGAGGATGGCTCATTCGGTCACCGAGCCCATGGTTGCTGTCGTATCGTCCTTCGGCCGTTCGCCCTGGGGCTGTGCACCGGTCGCCATGTAATAAATCGTCTCCGCGATATTGGTCGCGTGGTCGCCGATCCGCTCGATGTTCTTGGCGCAGAAGAGAAGATGCGTGCAGGGCGTGATGTTGCGCGGGTCCTCCATCATGTAGGTGAGCAGCTCTCGGAAGAGGGACGTGTAGATCGCATCGATCTCCTCGTCCCTTTCGCGGATGCTGTTCGCCTTCTCCGGCGAGCGCGACGCGTAGACATCGAGCACTTCCTTGAGCTGGACCAGAGCGAGTTCGGCCAGATGCTCGAGACCGCGCGCAAGCTTGCGCGGGATGCCCGAGCCTGCGACGGCGATTACCCGCTTGGCAGTGTTCTTGCCGAGGTCCCCGACACGCTCCAGGTCAGCCGCGATACGGATCGATCCCATGATTTCGCGCAGATCCGACGCCATCGGCTGGCGCTTGGCGATGGTGAGGATCGCCTTTTCACCGATCTGGCGTTCGGCGTCATCGAGAATGGCGTCGTCGGAGATGACCTTCTGGGCGAGACCCAGATCGGAATTCACCAGCGCGCGGACGGAGTCTGCCACCATCTGCTCGGCAAGCCCGCCCATCTCGGAGATTCGGCGCGTGAGATACTTCAACTCTTCATCGAAGGCGGACATTATGTGTGGGTGAGTCATCTTCAATTCCTCAGGGCGCGCGCCCATCAATCGATTCGATCAGTTTAGCAGGCGGAGGCCAGCGGGTCGGCCTAGCCGAACCGGCCCATGATGTAGTCCTGCGTGCGCTGGTCATCCGGATTGGTGAAGATCTTATCCGTGTCGTCCACTTCGACAAGGTTGCCAAGGTGGAACATCGCCGTACGCTGCGACACGCGGGCTGCCTGTTGCATTGAGTGGGTTACGATAACGATGGTGAAGTTCTCGCGAAGCTCGTGGATCAGTTCCTCGACCTTGGCAGTGGCGATCGGGTCGAGCGCCGAGCAGGGCTCGTCCATGAGGATGACTTCCGGACTCACGGCAACGGCCCGCGCAATGCAAAGGCGCTGCTGCTGGCCTCCCGAAAGGCCCGTGCCCGGAGCATGCAAGCGATCCTTCACTTCGTTCCAAAGGCCGGCCCTCTGAAGCGCTGATGCGACGATATCATCCAGGTCCGCCTTCTTGGCGGCCAGGCCATGGATGCGCGGACCGTAAGCGACGTTCTCGTAGATCGTCTTCGGGAAGGGGTTCGGCTTCTGGAAGACCATGCCGACCTTGGCGCGCAACTGCACCGGATCCACCTTCGGATCATAGATGTCTTCGCCGTCGATGGCGATGTGGCCTGCGACCCGGCATATGTCGATTGTGTCATTCATGCGATTGAGGCACCGCAGGAAGGTCGACTTGCCGCAGCCAGACGGACCGATGAAGGCGGTCACGGAGCGCGGATGGATCTCGATGCTGACATCCTTGAGGGCGTGTTTGTCGCCATAATGGACCTGCACACCGCGGGCGGAAATCTTCGGTTGGTTCATGGCGGGAGCCTTCGTCGAAATCGTCGTCGTTATCGTAGCGGACATATTGTTCATAATGCGCTCCTTTTCTACCAACGGCGCTCGAAGCGGCGGCGAAGAATGATCGCTGTCAAATTCATTGCAACCAGGAACACCAGAAGAACGATGATTGCGCCCGAGGCTCGCTCAACGAAAGCCGGATCGCCGCGCTGGGTCCAACTATAGACCTGAACAGGCAGGGCCGAAGCCGGATCAAAAAAGCCTTCCGGAGGCCCTGCAGGATAGTCGCGAACAAAGGCGACCATGCCGATCAGCAGCAGCGGTGCCGTTTCGCCCAGTGCATGGGCGAGGCCAATGATCGTACCCGTCAGGATTCCCGGCATGGCGAGCGGCAGGACGTGGTGAAATACGGACTGCATTTTGGATGCGCCGACGCCGAGCGCGGCGTCACGGATGGAGCGCGGCACAGCCTTCAGCGCAGCGCGCGTGGCGATGATGATGGTCGGCAAGGTCATCAGGGTCAGCACCAGACCGCCGACGACCGGAGCCGATTGGGGTAATCCCGCGAAGTTGATGAACACCGCCAGGCCAAGAATACCGAAAACGATGGAAGGGACGGCGGCGAGATTCGCAATATTGACCTCGATGAGGTCGGTAAAGCGGTTCTGCGGCGCGAACTCTTCAAGGTAAATCGAAGCAGCCACTCCGAGTGGCAGCGACAGGACCAACACGATCAGCATCATGTAAGCCGAGCCGAGAACGGCCACGCCCAGACCGGCCGCTTCGGGACGGGTGTCGGACGCGTCAGGCGCCGTAAAGAAATCCCAGTTGAATCTGGTCGCTAGAAGCCCGGCCTGCTTTAGTTCGTCTGCCAGCAGCAACTGCTCGGGGGAAATGTTCCGATCGAGTTGCGCGCTTTCCTTGGTCACGCGACCCTTGTAGTATCCGTCGATGCGGCCCGACGCGAGGAGATCGAAGGATATGGTTTCGCCGATGACCGCCGGATCGGAGATCACATACTGGCGCAACGTTGCCGGGGCTTCCTTGGAGATCAGTTCGACTGCGCGCTTGGCGTTCACTCCCTCGACGGCAATGCCCTTTGCAGCCATGGCATCGGTCAAAGCCTTCTGGATCAAGGGGGCGTAGGCGAATGTGGTGATCTTGGCGATGGCCTCGGGATCACGATTGCCTTGCTTGTCCAGCTTGGCCGGATCAAGATAGATGTCCAGCGTGACATAGGTTTGCCGGAAGGACGTCAGTCCGTTTGTGAGAATGGACGCCAGCAGCCCGACCAGGGCGAGAATACTGATCGCAACGGCAATCTTGCCCATAAGCCGAAAGCGGGCTTCCGCCGCATGGCGCCGACGGGTCCGCGCATCGATGGCTAGGATTGACTTTGGCTGCGAGACTTTGCCGCGCTCGGCTACGACGGAGACGTCGGTCATTCGTACTGCTCCCGGTATTTGCGCACGATGTAGAGGGCCAGCACGTTCAGCCCAAGCGTAAAGACGAAGAGGGTGAGACCGAGAGCAAAGGCGACCAGCGTCTCCGGACTTGCGAACTCGGTATCGCCGGTAAGCTGGCTTACGATCTTCACCGTCACCGTCGTCATCGCCTCAAAGGGATTGAGATCGAGTTTAGCGGCCGCGCCTGCACCGAGAACCACGATCATGGTCTCGCCGATCGCGCGGCTGGCCGCCAGCAGAATGGCGCCGACGATGCCCGGCAAGGCTGCCGGCAGGATAACCTGCTTGATGGTCTCGGACTGCGTCGCGCCAAGACCGTAGGACCCGTCTCGCAGTGCCTGCGGTACCGCATTGATGATGTCATCGGACAGCGAACTGACAAACGGAATGATCATGATGCCCATTACGATACCCGCGGTCAGTACCGACGAGGACGAGTTGCCGAGCCCAAGTGGCTGGGCAAACCAGTCGCGCAGGAAAGGGCCGACTGTGATCAACGCAAAGAGACCGTACACGATCGATGGAATGCCCGCGAGAACCTCGATTGCAGGCTTGGCGAAACTCCGCACAGACTTCCCTGCATACTCGGAAAGGTAGATCGCAATCAGCAGGCCGATCGGGACCGCTAGAAGGAGGGCCACCAGCGATATGTACAACGTGCCCCAGAGCAGCGGCAAGATGCCGAGCTCCGAGCCGCCGCGGAACTGCGGGTTCCATACGGTGGAGAAGAAGAACTCGGACGCCGGGTACATCCTGAAGAAGGTGATGCTCTCGAAGACGAGCGAGGCGACAATCCCGATGGTGGTCAGGATCGCAACCGTCGAGGATCCGATCAACAGTGACTTGATGAAGCTCTCGCTGATATTGCGAGCGCGCATGTCGGGGCGGATGCGAGTGAACGACCATGCGCCAAACCCGGCGGAAAGAGCGAGGACTGCGATGGTCATGGCGATCGTGCCGATTTTATCGCCCTGACGATAAACTTTTGCGGCTTCGAAGACCTCATTCGGAACGTCGTTCCCGAGTGCGATGCCGACTCCAGCGAGGCGATCACGAACGGTGGAGAAATCGATGCGGCCGTCGGTAAGCGCAGCCTCGTCCAGAACATTCCTGGCAAGCACTGCATCAAGGCCGTCGGCAATCCTGCGCACGTCTGAAATGACTAAGCTTCGCGCGCCGCCTGCGGGGATGACACTGTCGGGGATCATGCCGTTGACCCGAGCGCCGACAATCGCCGGCTGGATGAACAGCCAAGCTATCAAAAGCAGAAAGGCCGGGACCGCGATGAACAGAGCGACGGTCTGGCCGTAGTAACCAGGAAGGGAGTGGAGCCTCCTGCCGCTCTCAACCGCAAGAGCCAGGGCGCGCCGCCTGCCGAGGAAATAGCCGAGTGCTGAAAGCACCAGCAAGACAAGGATAATGATGCCCACACTCATCTTGCCCGCATCCTTTGACAAAGTTGAAAACTGGCGGCGCAATCATTGCGCCGCCAGAGTGTTTGAAGACTTAGTTCAAAGCCCCCAAGGGCTTGCGTGCCTTGACTGCTTCCTGGGTCTTGGCAAGTTCCGGATCGGAAACCAGGCCGTAGGCGGCGAGCGGGCCGTCCGGGCCAGCCATTTCGTCCGATACGAAGAACTCGACATATTCCTGCAGGCCCGGAATGACGTCCAGGTGAGCGTTCTTCACGTAGAAGTACAGCGGACGGGAAACCGGATATTCACCGGAAGCGATCGTCTCTACAGACGGCGTCACGCCGTTCATAGTGGCGACGCGCAGCTTGTCGGTGTTGTTCTGGTAGAATGACAGACCGAAAACGCCGATGCCGTTCTTGTTGGCTTCGATGCGAGCGAGCGTCTCGGTGTAGTCGCCGTCGATGTCGACCGAAACGCCGTCGGTGCGCAGAGCCATGCAGGCCTTTTCAGCTGCTTTCTCGTCGCCGCTGCTAGCGGCCTTGTGCGCTTCAAGCGTGCCATTCTCTTCGCAACCGGCGATGATGACCTTCTCGTCGAAAACCTCACGGGTGCCGTGTTTGGTGCCCGGGATGAAAGCCAGGATCGGCTGAGCCGGCAGTTCGGCGCGGATTTCATTCCAGGCCTTGTACGGGTTGTCGACGAGCTGACCGTCCTTCACGACCTTGGCGGCCAGAGCGGCGTGCCAGTCGGCCGGGGTGAAGGCGTATTCAGGACCCTTGATGTCCGACGCAAACACGATGCCGTCATAGCCGATGCGGACCTCCTGGATTTCCTGGACGCCGTTGGCAGCGCAGGCGTCGATGTCCGACTGCTTGATGCGCGAGGAGGAATTGGCGATATCGATGGTGTTCTCGCCCACACCTTCGCAGAGTTTCTTGCGGCCCGCGCCCGAACCACCGGACTCGACAACGGGGGTCGGGAAGTCGGTGTTTTCGCCAAAGGCTTCGGCCACGATAGAAGCGTAGGGAAGAACGGTGGAGGAGCCAGCGATCTGGATCTGATCGCGAGCCACTGCTACGCCCGCGAAAGCGGCGGAAGCAGCCAGCGCCGCCACGGTGAATTTAAGAGCTTTCATAGATGTTCTCCCGGAATGGGCTTGTGTTGGTGCGCTTGGGTGCCAGCGCTCTCTCTCGCCGTATCATCGGCGCCCCTAGTTAGCCGCCGATGGCCACATCTTTTATGTCAAATTCATGAAACATTTGTGACAGGCTAAGTAGCGGGAATCACTTCGAAATTTTGAGTCTTGCGAATTGTGCCCAGGCTTTTGTGTCAGAAGCGCACCGTAAAGACCGCGCCCTTGCCGAACTCCGAATGGATGAGCAGACGCGCCCTGTGGCGGGTCAGGATGTGCTTGACGATCGCCAGGCCCAGCCCCGTCCCTTTCTTGGAACGGCTCGCCTCCACGTTAACTCTATAGAAACGCTCGGTGATCCGCGGCACGTGCTCCGCCGAAATACCTGGCCCGTAATCGGTAACCGTCACCTCCGCATGGCCGCCCTCGCCGCCGGTCAGCCGCACGTCGACCTTCTTGCCCTCCTGCCCGTACTTGCAGGCGTTCTCTATGAGGTTCTCGAACACCTCGATCAACTCGTCCCGGTCTCCCTGTACGACGACCGGCGTCTCCGGTACGTCGAGCGAGATCGTCACGTCGAGTTCTCCGGCAAGCGGGGCAAGGCCGTCGCGGACATGCCCGAGCAACGGCACCAGATCGACCGTGTCGTCGGGCGCGATATGGGATTTAAGCTCCAACCGCGACAGCGACAGGAGATCATCGACGAGGCGGCTCATCCGCGTGACCTGCTCGTGCATGATGCTGAAGAACTTCTCCTGCGCCTTCGGATCATTGCGGGCAGGCCCTTGCAGCGTTTCGATGAAGCCGCGCAGAGACGCAAGCGGCGTGCGCAGCTCATGGCTGGCATTGGCGACGAAATCCGACCGCATCCGATCGATGCGGCGGACCTGGGAGATGTCGCGGTAGCTGAGCAGGAAGACCCGCCGACCGGAATTGCCCTCGCCGATATCGGCAGGGGCAACCCGGACGACATAAACGGCATCGGAGGGAAGCCGTTCCGTATGCTCGATCTGATTGGCCTTGCCGGTGGCGATGGTCTCACGCACCATGTCGAGAATGCCGGGAGAACGCACCCGGGCGGCAAGGTAACTCTCCGGGGGAATGGTGCCGAAGGCCTTCTCGGCGGCAATGTTCTGGAACAGGACGGTTTCGTCCGCCGCGATGACGAGCACCGGCATGTCGAGGGCGTTCAACACCGGGACCAGCGGATCCTTTCCATCCTCCATCGCCGCCGTTGCGACTATCGGCGCCGGCTGTTCCGTCGGCACGCTCCGGTTGAGAAGCGCCACAACGAAGGCGATCCAGAACGGCAGGATCACGAGGGGGTGAACGCCGGCGAATATCGCGAGCAGCGCAAGCACCGCGGAGAGGGCGAGGATCGCTCGTTCCGCCTTCAGCCTCGGCAGCAATTCCTGCCAAAACAGTTTCGTGCGATCCAACACGACACCCTCATCGCTCAATTGCCGCCTCCCGTGACGATTCGTCGGTAGTGACGGAGAGATAACGGCGCTTCATGACATGATTTTCACGTCATGCTTGAAATCGCAACGCAATTGTGTCCTCCTCCAGTGAAATCCAGCCGCGCAGCGGGAGGCAGGAAGATGGTAGTCGATACGGCAGAAAACGCGGCCAAGCCGGAAAGCCGGGCGGTCGAACTCCAGATCGGCGGCAAGACCCGGATCTTCGACATCGACAATCCGGAATTGCCGCAGTGGATCGATGAAGAAGCCTTCGCTTCGGACGACTATCCCTACCGGAAGAAGCTCGATGAAGAGCAGTATGAGCAGACTCTCGAGCAGCTGCAGATCGAACTCGTCAAGGTCCAGTTCTGGTTGCAGGCCACCGGCAAGCGCGTGATGGCCGTTTTCGAGGGCCGCGATGCGGCGGGAAAAGGCGGCGCCATTCACGCCACCATGGCCTACATGAACCCGCGCTCGGCTCGCGTCGTCGCGCTGACCAAGCCCACCGAGACGGAGCGCGGCCAATGGTATTTCCAGCGCTATGTGGCCACCTTTCCAACCGCCGGTGAATTCGTTCTCTTCGATCGTTCCTGGTACAACCGCGCTGGCGTGGAGCCGGTGATGGGGTTCTGCACACCTCAGCAATACGAGCATTTTCTGAAGCAGGTACCGCTCTTCGAGAGGATGATCGTCGAGGACGGCATTCATCTTTTCAAGTTCTGGCTGAACATCGGTCGCGAAATGCAATTGAAGCGTTTCCACGACCGCCGTCATGACCCACTGAAGATCTGGAAGCTGTCGCCGATGGATATCGCGGCCCTGCAGAAATGGGACGACTACACGGAGAAGCGCGACCGAATGCTCAGGGAGACGCATAGCGACGATGCGCCTTGGATCGTTATCCGCGGCAACGACAAGCGTCGCGCGCGGGTCAACCTGATTCGGCACATGCTCAACAAACTCGATTACGACGGCAAGAACGAAGCGGCAATCGGTGCATTGGACGACAGGATCGTCGGCTCCGGCCCGGACTTCCTCAGGTGAACTGCGCAGAGACGGACCGCCCGCGGCAGATCATTGCCCGGGCAGGACCCGGATGGCGAAAAGGTCCAGGCTGTTGCCGGCGCCGCTGACATCGCTGTTGATCAGCAGTCGCCCGGGGCTCTTCGGCGCGAGGCCGCGCTCAAATGTCACTTTGAACAGCGTATCCAGCCTTTCGTCGTGCACGGTGAAACGATGTCGGCCGCAGTTGCCGAGCGTCGAGAAATCGCAGGCGACGGAAAATTCCGTCGTCTTGCCAGCCATCGCCTTGACACTCAGGGCCAAGGTCGACGATTTGCCCGCGAGCTCCGCAAGTACATCCGCCGGGATTTCGATCGCGACGTCGCCGTCCTCGGTCCCGATGCTCGAGGTCAACCGGACCCGCTCGCCGCCGTCGTCATTATAGGGCTCCGCGCGGGCGCGGGCAGCCGGCTTGACGGATGCGGTGTCCGCGGCGGTGAAGACCTCGACCCAGTCGTCGGAGAATCCCTCACGGGCGCCAAGGGTCGGCAAGGCCGTCGCGCCGTTGAAATCCTCGGCCTCCACGGTCGGCGGCGGGTTGGCGACATTGGTGTCGCGTTCGGCCGGCGCCCTCAAGAGATCGTTGGTTTGAACCCACCAGACGGCGGCGCCGGCCGCCGCTGCGAGCGTCGCGACCACCATCAGGAAGGAAAGGAAACGTCCGCGCCTTCGCCGGGGAGGACGCTTTTCCGTCACGCCCAGATCCGTCATCCTCAGGTCGGATGCCGCCTGACCAGCCGCAACTGCAGCCGCCGAACCGGAGGCGCCGGGCGTTGCACTCTCGCCAGCCCCGCGGGAGGAAACCATCGGTCCATCGCGATCCGGCCGTAAGCCGCCGAGGCCGCCATCGGCCTGCGCGGCAGTCTCGCTCTCGCCCTTGGACGTCGGCTCCCGCTGCGCCGCACCGGCCGAGCCGGAGACATCGCCTCTGGCCTTCACATCTGCGAGACTGATGACCGGCGCGGCGGTGGCGCGCGCCTTCAGCGCGGTCCGCTCCTCCGTCTCTATCGCATGGATGATTGCCTCGAGCCGATGGCGCTGCCGCGCAATGACCTCGGGATCCTCGACCTGCTGTTTTTGCAGACCATTTTCCAGCGCCTGGCGCGCCGACTGGTAGATGCGGGCGCGGATTTCCGCATTGCTCCTGTCCGAGCGTTCCAGTGCATTCCTGATCGCAGTCTCGAGTCCGCTCACGTCAATTCCTTCTGCACATCGAACGTCCGGCCAATGACCGGCGGCCTCATCCCCGGCGGTTCCTCGCCACCTCGACGCCCTTGTTAACGTTTGGGTAACCGCTTGATTTGGAATCCGCAAGCCCGACAGCGTCGTCGATCACGACGTCCTGCGTCTTTTTACGCGATTGACGTGTAGTGTATTCAGAAGCGTCGCAGTACCACTTGAACTGCCACAGGTCTTTGCCTTTGGATCGGCTCCGGTCAAAGCCGGTAAGCGCGAGCGCAAAGTGCGCGCCATCCCGCTCGAGGCAAGCGGGTCGGCTGCTGCTATCAATCTTACGCTTACGCAAACGTCAAACAATTGGATGGAGATCCGAAATGTTGCCGCCAATTCTTTCCGGGATGAGACTGCCGGTCGTCGGAGCGCCACTATTCATCGTCTCGCATCCGAAACTGACGATAGCGCAATGCAAGGCTGGCATCGTCGGCGCATTTCCGGCGCTAAACGCGCGGCCGCAGGAACAACTCGACGATTGGCTGGCGGAGATCACCGAAACGCTCGCCGAACATGACGCCAAGAACCCGTACCGTCCGGCCGCCCCTTTTGCCGTTAACCAGATCGTGCACAAGTCGAATGCGCGTCTCGAGCACGACCTGATGCTCTGCGTCAAATACAAGGTGCCGATCGTCATCTCCTCGCTCGGCGCTGTTCCGGAAGTGAATGATGCCATTCACTCCTATGGCGGCGTCGTGCTGCACGACGTCATCAACAACCGCCATGCGAATTCGGCGATCCGCAAGGGCGCCGACGGGCTGATCGCGGTCGCCGCCGGCGCCGGCGGCCATGCGGGAACGCTTTCGCCGTTCGCGCTCGTCCAGGAAATCCGCGCCTGGTTCGACGGGCCGCTGCTCCTCTCGGGCGCGATCGCCACCGGCGGCGCCATTCTCGCGGCCGAGGCCATGGGCGCCGACATGGCCTATATCGGCTCGCCGTTCATCGCCACCGAAGAGGCCCGCGCCAGCGACGCCTACAAGCAGATGATCGTCGACAGCAATGCAGCCGACATCGTGTATTCCAATTACTTTACCGGGATCCACGGCAACTATCTCAGGGCCTCGATTCGCGCCGCGGGCATGGACCCGGACAACCTCCCGGAAGCGGACCCGTCCAAGATGGATTTCGGCAGGGCCGCCGACGGCGCCAAGGCATGGAAAGACATCTGGGGCTGCGGCCAGGGCATCGGCGCCGTCGGCGAGATCGCCCCGGTCGCGGGATTGGTCGACCGCCTGGAGCGCGAATACGATGCCGCCCGCGCCCGACTGGAGCTGGCGCATCGTGGTGCTGCGCCTACTCCGAAGGAATTTTCGAGTTCTCGGAACTGATGGCTTGAAATCTTGCCGCTTTGCGTTTATCAGCGCCTCACATTCGTTCCGCGGGCGCCCGCGGAACCGCCCCAGGGCCGCTTTAGCTCAGTCGGTAGAGCACATCATTCGTAATGATGGGGTCACGTGTTCGAGTCACGTAAGCGGCACCATTTGTTTCACGCAATTCATCGCCGGCGGATAGCCTGAACGAGGGAATCGGCTGATGCCGGCCTCCTTGCGAGCCACAATCACGTATAGAAATACCGCGTCAGGTGGAAGAATACCGGTGCGGCGAAGCTCAGCGAGTCCATGCGATCGAGCACGCCGCCATGGCCCGAGATCATCGTGCCCCAATCCTTCACGCCCATCGAGCGCTTGACGGCCGAGAGAGCAAGGCCGCCGAAGAAGCCCATGGCGACGATGGCGAGTGCCATTGCCGCCGCCTCGACGGGGGAAAAAGGCGTGATCCACCAGAGGCCCGCGCCTGCCAGCACGGCAGAGAGCCCGCCGCCGACGAGGCCTTCCACGGTTTTTGACGGGCTCACGACAGGCGCGATTTTCGTCCTGCCCGTCAGCTTGCCGAAGACATATTGCATGACATCGCTCAACTGCGCGACGGTGATCAGGAAGAAGAGCAGCAGGAAACCCTGACCATCATAGCCCGGTATGTCGAGCATGATCAGTGCCGGTGCATGACTGATGCAATAGACCGTCAGCATCAGCGCCCACTGAATGCGCGACACCCGCAGCAGGAACTGCTCGGCATCACCCTTCAACGCTGCGAGGGTCGGAAGGAGGAGAAAGCCGTAGACCGGTATCAAGATCGTGAACAGCGCATACCAGTCGGTCCAGATCAGCCAATATTGAAGCGGCAACAGCATATAAAACGCGCCGACGAGGAGCAGGTGGTCGGCCGCCCGCGTCGGCGTCAGCGAGACGAACTCGCGTAGCGTGTAGAAAGAGGTGAGCGCGAAGAGCACTACGGTCGCACCCTTGCCGAGGCCGAAGCTCAAGGCGAAGATCGCGACCATCACCCACCAGGCCTTGATGCGCGCATTGAGATTATCGACGGTCGCTCGGCCGCTTTCCGACGTGATCTTGCGCGATAGCGCAAAGCCGATCAGAGAGGCGATCGCGAGAAGACTGCAGATACCGGCGAAAAGGATGAGAAGCTTATCGCTCAAAGACATGCGGCCTCACGTGATCGGGTACGAGGCGAGCGAGCCGACCGCTTCCCGGGCGCGCTCGAGGAATTCGTCTTTTTCCTCTCCCGCTCGGCTGGCGAGCGGCGCGCCGAAACGCACCGTGCAACTGATGGGAACAGGAAGGAAGGCTCCCTTCGGAAAGGCGCGCGAGGGGTTATCGAGGTAGGTCGGGACCAGTTCGACCTCCGGAAATTCCTGCGCCAGCCAGAAGAGACCGCTCTTGAAGGGGCCCGGGAGGCGGTCACTGCCGCGCGTGCCCTCCGGGAAAAGGATGAGGGATTGGCCGTCGGACAACAGGCCGCGCAAGGGCGCCAGCGCCGCCCCGGGCGTGCCCTGCAAGGCCCGCTCGACGAGCACGGCGTTCAGCACTTTCAGCGCGATATGGCGGCGGATGCTGCCCCTGCCCCAATAATCGGCCGCGGCAATCGGATGGGTGGACGCGCGCAACGCCCGTGGCAGCGCCGACCAGATGAGGAGCGTATCTAGATGGCTGGCGTGATTGGCGAAATAGATGCGCTGGCGCGGCTCCGGCAGAGAGCCGACCCATCGCGCCTGGCCGCCGACGATAAAGCGGGTGAGGCCGATCAGCACGATATCAATCAAGGCTGCGAAGCTCCCCGGATGCGCGAGACGATGGCTCTGGTGCGGGTCCAGCAGGTGAGCAGTGAACCGAGCAGGATGACCCAGGCCGCGACGTAAGGTATGAAGTGCCCCGTCGTCAGCGCGGCTTCTGCGAGCGCCAAGACGCAGGCGAGGCTCATCACCGCCATGCGGTGCTGTTTGGCCATCGGACCGCGGAAATCCTGCGCCTGGCCGATCGAGCCGCCGAACACGCGGACATAGGCGGTAAGCGCCGCCGCGAGCGCGCCCCCCCAGCCGAGCCATCCCGCTTCCGCGGCATAGCCGAGGGCGACGATCAGCACCGTATCGGCGACGCGATCGGGAAATTCGTTGTAGAGCGCGCCGACGGACGAGCCGCGCCCACCCTCGACCGCCACCATGCCGTCGAGAAGATTGCACAAAAGGCGCAACTGGATGCCTGCGACGGCGAGCAGATAAAGGAAAGGCCAATGCGGCGCCCAGAACAGGGCAGCCGCTCCGATCACGGCGAAGGCGATACTGAAAAGCGAAATCTGGTTCGGCGTGACTTGCGTCTTGAGAAGCAATGCCGTCAGTTGCCGCGCGAAACCGCTCTGGCGCGCCGCAATCGGGCGGCGATCGGTGGCTGGCCCGTCGGCATGCTCGCCGTGAAAAGCGTCGTTCATTATGGAAAACCGGGCCCACAACTTTATGATTGCAGCCTGTCTTAAAACAACTTCGTGAAAAAAACCATATGGCGGCTTGCTCGTCGACACAGCCGGGACGGCCGTACTCGTCCGCTCGATCTCACTTCACCGACAGATCGACCCGCGTAATCGTCTCGGAAGTCGGCTGCGGCCTCTCGGTCACCTCATGCAGCCATTCGCGCCAGATGGCGACAAGCAGCGCCATGAGCACCGGCCCGACGAAAAGACCAAGGAAGCCCATTGTCTTGACGCCACCGACAAGGCCGAAGAAGGTCGGCAGGAAAGGCAGCTTGATCGGTCCGCCGACAAGCCTCGGGCGCAGCGTCTTGTCGACGATGAAAAGCTCCGTCGTACCCCAGACAAAGAGCGCAAGACCCTGAACCGGCGAGCCACTCGCCACGAGATAGGCCGACACCAGCGTGAAGCAGAGCGGCGCCCCGCCGGGAATCAGCGCCATGATGCCGGTGATGATGCCGAGCGTGACGGGAGACGGCATGCCGGCGAGCCAGTAGGCAACGCCAAGGACGATGCCCTCACCGATGGCGATAATGCCCATCCCGGTCACGGTCGAGCTGATGGTGAGGGGAACGACACGCGACAGACGCTCCCACCGCATCGGAAAGATCTGCTCGCCGAGACGATCGAGCTGCTTCGAAAAGGACTGGCCGTCACGATAGACGAAGAACAGCGTGATCAGCATGAAGAGCAGCGTCAGGAACGACTCGAAGGCTGAGGCGCCGATCACCAGAACACCACGATAGATGTTGCCGATATTGGAACCGCTGACGAGCTGGACCAGCTCTCCGAGAGCGCCGGGATGGCCGATATATCGCACCCATTGCTCCCCGAGCCAGCCGCCGGCCATCGGAATCGTTGCCAGCCATTCGGGAACCGCTGCTCCGTTGGCATTGGTCGCGACTGCCCAGAGGAGCCAATCGCGCACCTCCTGCACCGCATAGACCGCGGCCAGCGAGATCGGCACGACGATGAAGGCGACGACCGCAACGATGGCGATGGTAGCAGCAAGCGTACGATTGCCGCTAACCGCCTGCAGCAGCCGTCGATAGATCGGCCAGCTGGCGAAGCCGATGACGACGGCGGCGAGCACCGGCACCACGAAACCGTGGAAGAAATAGACGCCGGCGAGCAGTACGAGGACGAGCAGCCAACGCGCCGCAGAGATCGGCAGGACAAGGGCGGAACGCGAATGAGCCGGCTGCCCGAAGAGCCTCGGCTCCACCGGGAGATTTTCTCGCTCGCGATTGCCCAATTGCACCTGCATTCCTCCGTCTTTCAGAGACCTTACAACAAACGCGCGGCCTTGCCAGCCCGTCTCCCGCAGGATCGCGGATATTGTGCCGGCCTCCAGCGCCGCGTGTTTGCTCAACGGGCAAGGGTCGGGCTAGGCCCCCTCCCCCGCACTTCCCCCTGTTAGCCCAAGCAGGTGACAGGCAGATTTCGGTGATCCTAGCCAGACACGCACAGAACTCGCTTATTGACGCTTACGTCAAAGTAATATAACTGGAATGATGCTTGAAGAAGCGCAGTAAAAGCAGCATCTTCGACGGAGAGGAAGATCGGGAGGGGTTTTTCTTCGCCGTGAGCACGGCCGTTTGATGCGACCAGAGGGAGAGAGGTCATGGCGGAAGCAAGCATACAGCAGGCAGGGTCCGGCAGCGGAAAGATGTGGCTCGGATCCTATCCGCCCGGCGTGCCCGCCGAGATCGGCCCGATTGCCTATCGCTCCATCGGCGAGTTCTTCGACCACGCTGTTGCACAATATTCCTGGCGTCCGGCCTTCACCAGCATGGGCAAGTCCCTCACCTTCGCCGATCTCAATCGTTATTCGGCAAAGATCGGTGCGTGGCTGCAGTCGCTGGGGCTCACCAGGGGCGATCGGGTCGCGGTCATGCTGCCGAATACCCTGCAGAACCCGGTCGTCGTTTATGGAATCCTTCGCGCGGGCTTCACGGTGGTGAACGTCAATCCGCTCTATACCCCGCGCGAACTCGAACACCAGCTCGTCGATGCCGGTGCCAAGGTGATCTTCGTGCTTGAGAATTTCGCCCATACGGTCGAGCAGGTCGTCACCCGGACGGCGGTCAAGCATGTGGTCGTCGCCAGCATGGGCGACATGCTCGGGGCCAAGGGTCTGGTCGTCAATCTCGTCGTGCGCCGGGTAAAGAAACTCGTTCCCGCCTGGTCGATCCCGAACCATGTCTCCTTCAAGGCAGTCCTCGCCAAAGGCGCGACACTGACGCTTACGAAACCCCATCTGGGGCCGGGGGACACTGCCTTTCTTCAATATACCGGCGGTACGACGGGCGTGTCCAAGGGCGCATGCCTGACCCATGCCAACCTTCTCTCGAACATGGCGCAGATGGAGCTCTGGCTGAACACGGCGTTCCTGCGCAAGCCGCGCCCTGAACAGCTCACCTTCATGTGCGCGCTGCCGCTCTACCATATCTTCGCACTTACGGTGAATTCGCTGATGGGCCTCGCGCTTGGCGGCAACAACATCCTGATTCCCAATCCCCGCGACATTCCCGCGTTCGTCAAGGAGCTCGGCAAATACCGCACCAATATCTTTCCCGGGCTCAACACGCTCTTCAATGCGCTGATGAACAATCCCGAGTTCCAGAAGCTCGACTTTTCATCGCTGATCCTGACCTTCGGCGGCGGCATGGCCGTGCAGCGGCCGGTTGCGGAGCGCTGGCTGCAGATGACCGGATGCCCAATCCACGAGGGCTACGGGCTGTCGGAAACCTCGCCGGTCGCCACCGCCAACCGGCTCGACACGGATGAGTTCACTGGCACGATCGGCATGCCTTTACCCTCGACGGAGGTGGACATACGCGACGAGGACGGCAATTCGTTACCTGTTGGCCAAGTCGGCGAGATCTGCATCCGCGGGCCGCAGGTGATGTCCGGCTATTGGAAGCGGCCGGAAGAGACGGCGAAGGCGATCTCGCTGGACGGATTCTTCCGCACCGGCGACGTCGGTTTCATGACCGCTGCCGGCCTGATCAAGATAGTCGACCGCAAGAAGGACATGATCCTCGTCTCCGGCTTCAATGTCTTCCCGAACGAGATCGAGGAGGTGGTGGCCACGCATCCAGGCATTCTGGAATGCGCGGCGATCGGTGTTGCCGACCCGCATTCCGGCGAGGCGGTGAAGCTTTTCGTCGTGCGCAAGGACCCGAAGCTCACCGAAGAGGAGGTCAAACGCCACTGTGCGGAGAACCTCACCAATTACAAGCGGCCGAAATTTGTCGAATTCCGCGCCGATTTGCCGAAATCCAACGTCGGCAAGATCCTACGTAAGGACTTGCGCGGTTAGCACCAGCGGCGCACCGATCTGGAAATGCCATCCGCAGGCGGTTTTTTCGCTGCAGTGCACACATGCCCTTGATTTGCCGCTGTTAAAGCGACTAGCTATCGCAGCCAATCCGATGCAAGGAGCCCTGCGATGAAAGCGCTTGTCGAGAACCTCAAAGCCACTGCACGCGAGACCAATGCAACCGACATCCGTGCCGCCTTTGCGGCCGATCCCAACCGCTTTTCCCGCTTCAGCACCAGGCTCGGAGACCTCCTCTTCGATTATTCGAAATGTGCAGTGAATGACCGGATTCTCGACGGGCTGGAGGCGCTGGCGAAGGCCGCCAAGGTCGAGGAAAAGCGCGACGCGATGTTCCGTGGTGACATCATCAACATCACCGAGGAGCGTGCGGTACTGCATGTCGCGCTCCGGAACAGGACGAACCGGCCGATCCTCGTCGACGGCAAGGACGTCATGCCCGACGTCAATTCCGTGCTCGAAGCGATGAGCGCCTTTGCCGACGGGGTACGTTCCGGCGCGCTCCAAGGCGCGACCGGCAAGAAGATCACCGACGTCGTCAATATCGGGATCGGCGGCTCCGACCTCGGTCCCGTGATGGCGACGCTGGCGTTGGCGCCGTTCCATGACGGGCCGCGGTTGCATTTCGTCTCGAACGTCGACGGCGCCCACATCGCCGACACCCTGAAACTCCTCGATCCGGAGACCTCGCTCTTCATCGTCGCGTCCAAGACCTTCACTACGATCGAGACGATGACGAATGCGGCAACCGCCCGCGCCTTCATTGCCGATAAGCTCGGCGAGGCGGCTGTCGGCCATCACTTCGCGGCCGTCTCGACGGCGCTCGACAAGGTCGGCGCTTTCGGCATCGATGCCGCCCGCGTCTTCGGCTTCTGGGACTGGGTCGGCGGGCGCTACTCCATCTGGTCGGCCATCGGCCTGCCGCTGATGATCGCCATCGGCAAAGAAAACTTCGGCCGCTTCCTCGATGGCGGCCATGCGATCGACGAGCATTTCCGTACCGCCCCTATTCGCGAAAACATCCCGATGCTGCTTGGGCTCATCGGCTTCTATCATCGCAACGTGCTCGGCTATCCCTCGCGGGCGATCCTGCCCTACGATCAGCGTCTTTCGCGCTTCCCGGCCTATCTGCAGCAGCTCGACATGGAGTCGAACGGCAAGGCCGTGACGCTTGACAGCACGCCGGTCCAGTTCTCGACCGGGCCCGTGGTCTGGGGCGAACCCGGCACCAATGGCCAGCATGCCTTCTATCAGCTTATCCACCAGGGCACCGACATCATTCCCGCCGAGTTCATGATCGCTGCGAACGGACATGAGAAGAGACTGCGTCACCAGCACCAACTTCTGATCGCCAACTGTCTGGCGCAGTCGGAAGCCCTGATGAAAGGCCGCACGCTCGCCGAGGCAAAGGCGCAGCTTACGTCGAAGGGCATGGATGAGGCGAAGGCCGACAGAATCGCGCCGCATCGCGTCTTCACCGGCAATCGGCCGTCGCTCACCTTCGTCTACGACCAACTCGATCCGTTCGCGCTCGGGCGCCTGATTGCGCTCTACGAACATCGTGTCTTCGTCGAAGGCGCGCTCTTCAACATCAACTCCTTCGATCAATGGGGGGTCGAGCTCGGCAAGGAGCTCGCGACCGGGCTTCTCCCGGTTGTCGAGGGAAAGGAGAGCGCCGACGGCCACGATTCCTCCACTGCCGGCCTGGTTGCCGCTCTCCTGAAGGCGGCGCGCTGATCAAGAACAAGGGGCTCGGCCAAGTACCCCCACTGGCCTTCCCGTCCTCGCAGCAGCTGCGGAGTGGGCCGGCCAGAGGGGATATCGACCGTCGCGCGTTCCGGCCAAGTCGGCGAGAACCGGTGTCGTTAGTATGAACTCAGAGCCCGATTTCGTGGCGCCAGGGCGGATTGGCGCCGGCGCGCGAGACGGTGACAGCCGCGGCCTTGGCACCGAGCGTAAGCGCATCGCGAACGGCGCCCTCGTCAAGGCTCGCCACGCTTTCCTTAGTGAGCCGATCGTTGAGCTTCAGCGAAGCCAGTACGCCGGCATCGAAAGTATCGCCGGCACCGACGGTATCGACCACGGCGACGCGCTCGCCGGCGACTTCGACTTTGTGATTCCGGGTGTAGCCGACCGCGCCGGCCGCTCCCTTGGTGATCAGCACCAGCTTCGGGCCACGCGTCAGCCATTCGGCTGCGAGCGCGTCATGACTGCCCTCCATGCCGAACCAGGCGAGATCCTCGTCGGAGAACTTGATGATGTCCGACATCGCAGCCATTCGGTTCATGCGGGCAAGATGCGCCTCCCGGTCCTTGATGAAGCCCGGGCGGATGTTCGGGTCGAAGGAGATCACCCGTCTCTCGTGCTCCCGCCGCATCAGCGCCTCATAGGTCGAGCCGCAGGGTTCGGGAATAAGGCTGATCGCGCCGAAATGTAGCGCCTCGCAGGTGTCGTCGAGCCCCGGCAGGTGATCGACGGTGATCATTCGCCCGGCCGTGTTCTCGTCGAAGAACGCGTAGCTCGCATGGCCGTCGACAAGCTTTACGAAAGCGAGCGTCGTGTGCAGCGGCAGGGTGGCGCAGGGGCTGTAATCGACATTGGCAGCTTTCAGCGTCTCACGCAGGATATCGCCGAACATGTCGTCGGAAAGGCCAGTGACGAAGCCGGTCGGAATGCCGAGGCGTCCAAGCGCGATGGCGGTATTGAAAATTGCGCCCCCCGCATAGGGCGCAAAGGCAGTTTCCCCCGCCGCCGTCTCACGCGGCAGCATGTCGATCAAGGCCTCTCCGCAGCACACGATCATGACTGTCCTCCCTGAAATCTATTCGGTTGATTAAGCGCGCGCCGGTCTGTCACTGAGCCGCGAGCGCGCTGACGCCGCCGTTGCGGGCCGACCATTCGAGCGGCGCATTGAGGAAAGCCTCGACCTCGTTCAGCGTCTTTTCGTCAAAGAGCGCCTGCTCTCGGGCGACGGCAAGTACGTTGCGCCAGGTGGCGATGTAATGCAGGTCGACGCCTTTGGACTTCATGTTGGCGCGTGCCTCCGGGAAGATATCGTAATAGAAAAGGGCAACGCCGTGCTCGACTATGCCGCCGGCCGCGCGGATTGCATCGATGAACTTGAACATCGAACCGCCGGCGGTCGTCAGGTCCTCGATCACCAGAACGCGCGCACCCTCCGGCATATGCCCCTCGATTTGGGCATTGCGGCCGTGTCCCTTCGGCGCCTTGCGCACATAGATCATCGGTAGGCCGAGGCGCTCGGCAAGCATTGCCGCAAACGGGATGCCAGCGGTCTCGCCGCCCGCAACCACGTCAAACTGCTCGAAACCGGCCTCACTCAGGATCGTCGCCGCCGCGAAATCCATGACGGCCGAGCGAATCCGCGGATAGGAGATCAGCTTGCGGCAATCGATATAGACCGGGCTCGCCATGCCGGAGGCAAGCTTGTACGGTTCATCGGCGCGAAAATGCACGGCCCTGATTTCCCAGAGCATCTTCGCCACCAGCTCTGCCATCACCGCCTTGTCGGTGAATGCATTCGAAAACATGAACTTCCCTCCGTGGCATGACCTGAAACGATCACGCATCCAAGACAACCCGATTAGACGACAGCCCAGTAGAGCGGGAACATCGGATCAAAAACGGTGACCGGTCCCGCCTCAGTCTCGATCTTGGCCGGATAGCGCACTGGCTCCTGCCCTTTGCTGAGCGTGATTCTTTCCTCGTTGACCGGCAGGCCATACCACGCAGGGCCGTTCAGCGACGTGAAAGCCTCCAGCCGGTCGAGCGCCCCCTCCTCCTCGAAGACCTGCGCGAGGCAACTCAGGGTATTTATCGAGGTGTAAATTCCGGCGCAGCCGCAGGCGCATTCCTTGAGCGGATCGACATGCGGGGCGGAATCGGTGCCCAGGAAGAAGCGCACGTCGCCGGAGGTTGCCGCTGCCCGTAGCGCGAGACGGTGTGTTTCGCGTTTCGCGACCGGCAGGCAGTAATAATGCGGCTTGATGCCGCCGACGAGAATGGCGTTGCGGTTGATGATCAGGTGATGGGTGGTGATCGAGCCGGCGAGGTTGGCTTTCGACGCCTTGATATAGTCGATACCGTCCTTTGTCGTCACGTGCTCCATGGTGATCCTGAGCTCCGGCAGGCGCCGACGCAAGGGATCGAGAACCGTTTCGATGAACACGGCCTCACGGTCGAAGATATCGACCTCCGGCGTCGTTACCTCGCCGTGGACGCAGAGCGGCAGGCCGATCTTGGCCATGCGCTCGAGCACCGGCATTGCCTTGTCGATGTCGCGCACGCCGCTCGCCGAATTGGTGGTGGCACCGGCCGGGTAGAGCTTTACCGCCTTGACGAGACCGCTTCTGAACCCCTCCGCGACATCATTCGGGTCGGTACTTTCGGTCAAGTAGAGCGTCATCAGCGGTTCGAAGCGATGGCCCGCGGGAATGGCGGCGAGAATACGCGCGCGATAGGCCGCCGCATCGGCGGCGGTGACGACCGGCGGCACAAGATTGGGCATGACGATCGCGCGGGCGAAGTGGCGGCTCGTGTCAGCGACGACGCCGCGCAGCATGCCGCCATCGCGCAAGTGAAGGTGCCAATCGTCCGGGCGCCTGATTACGAGCTCTTGCATGTCAGCGTTCTCCCGATGCTCGCGCCCGATCCGCGCGGGCGGCGCTGCGGCCGGCGCTTGTGGGGCGGTAATTCATGTGGTGAAACCGCATCTCGATATCATCATTGCGCCGCGGAAGACAACGACGATTCCAACGGGATCGATCCACAGGGGGCGATTCCAAGGGCCAGGCACAGGATGTGGGCGTCACACACTGTCATCCCACTCCGGAGCTACCGTCAGAAGTCCGGAACCACCCGGTCGGCGGGCCGCCGACTGTCGAGGACCCGACGGGCGTTCGGGATGTCGTTGCCGAAGGCCTTCGCGCGCGCCACCTCGTTATCGTACCCGTAATCGAGCCAGCGCTGGAGCAGCCTCTTTTCGAGCACTTCCAGGCCGGGATCGATGAAGACCGAATAATCGAACGCTCCATCGAGGGCGCTCCAGGGCGCCTCGTCGAGCAGCAGGTAATTGCCTTCGACGAGGACAAGGCGCGTCTCCGGCGCAATGATCCTTGCCGAAGCGATCGCCAATTCCCTGGAACGATCGAAGACCGGAACCAAAACCTCGCCGTCATTAGCGCGGACGGCTGCGAGCGTTGCAAGGAACGTGCGCACGTCGAAGGTCTCGGGCGCGCCCTTGCGGCCAAGCAAGCCCTTCTTTTCGAGGACGGCGTTGTCCATGTGGAACCCGTCCATCGGGAGCACTGCCACGCTTTCGCCCGCTGAGGCGATCGCCTCGGCAAGGGCTTCGGAAAGTGTCGACTTGCCGGCCCCCGGTGGGCCGGCAATGGCGACGATGAAACGGCCGGCGCCGGCCGCCCGTTTCAGGATCTCGTCCGTCAAGGACCTGCGCGTCATGCAGCAATCGCCTCACCCGGAGGTGCTTTTGCACCGGTCATGAAGGCGACCGCATCCGACATGGTGAAGTCCTTGGGATTGATGACGCAGAGCCGCCGGCCGAGGCGGTGGATATGGATCCGGTCCGCCACCTCAAAGACATGCGGCATGTTGTGCGAGATCAAGACGATTGGCAGGCCGCGGGCGCGGACATCGAGGATCAGTTCCAACACGCGCCGGCTTTCCTTCACACCGAGTGCCGCAGTCGGCTCGTCCATGATCACGACTTTCGAGCCGAAGGCGGCCGCCCGTGCGACGGCGACGCCCTGGCGCTGGCCGCCCGAAAGCGTTTCCACCGCCTGATTGATGTTCTGGATCGTCATCAGGCCCAGTTCGGACAGCTTTGCCCGCGCCTGTTTTTCCATGGCCGCGCGGTCGAGCGAGCGGAACCACTTGCCCATGATCCCCGGCTTGCGGATCTCCCGGCCGAGAAACATGTTGTCGGCGATCGAGAGCGCCGGCGACAGGGCAAGATTCTGGTAGACCGTCTCGATGCCGGCCTTGCGCGCATCCATCGGCGAGCGGAAATGCACCGGCTGGCCTTCCAGGCGGATTTCGCCGTCGTCCGGCGTGAGAGCGCCGGAAACAGCCTTGATCATCGTTGACTTGCCGGCACCATTGTCGCCGATCACAGCGAGGATTTCGCCGGGGTAGAGATCGAAATCGGCATGGTCTAGAGCTGTCACCCGGCCATAGCGCTTGACGAGACCGCGGGCGGTGAGAATGGGTTCCTGTGCCATCAGGCTGCTACCTTTCTGATCCACTGGTCGATTGCAACGGCGAGGATGATCAGCAAGCCGATCAACAGATAGGTCCATTGCGGGTCGGTGCCCATCAGGCGAAGTCCGAGCGAGAAGACGCCGACGATGAGTGCACCGAACAGCATGCCGAGAATGGAGCCGCGTCCGCCGAAGAGCGAGATGCCGCCGATCACCACGGCGGTGATCGATTCGATATTCGCGAACTGGCCGGCGGTCGGCGAGACCGAGCCGATGCGGCCGATGAGGGCCCAGCCGGCCAGGGCGCAGATCAGGCCCGACAGCGTATAGACGGCGACGAGCATGTGCCTGACGTTGACGCCGGCGAGCTTGGCCGCTTCCGGGTCGTCGCCCACCGCATAGACGTAGCGTCCCCAGGCCGTATGGTTCAGGACATACCAGAGCAGGCCGACGAGAAGGACCATGGCGATGACGCCATAGGTGAAGACGGCGTTGCCCAGGCGAAGGCTCTGGCCGAAGAATTGCAGAATCGGCGCGTTCGCGGAGATGTCCTGTGCGCGAATCGTCTCGTTGGCCGAATAGAGGAAATTCGACGCGAGCACAATCTGCCACATGCCCAGGGTAACGATGAAGGGCGGCAGCTTCATGCGCGCGACGAGGGTGCCGTTGATGTAGCCGCAGAGCGCCCCGACACCAAGTCCGCAGAGGACGGAGAGCGTCGGCGGCAGACCGTAGCGGAAAGTAAACTGTCCCATCACCACGGAGGAGAGCACCATGATCGCGCCGACCGACAGGTCGATGCCGGCCGTCAGCACGACGAGCGTCTGGGCCGCGCCGACGATGCCGACGATCGCCACCTGCTGCAGGATGAGCGTCATCGAGAAGGCGGAGAAGAACTTGCCGCCGAGAATGGCGCCAAAGGCTGCCAAGGACAGCACCAGGACGATCAGCGGCACGGCGGCCGGGCTCGAATGAAGGAAATGCTGGAGTTTCTGAAGTGGCGTCTTGTCATGCGTGTCGAAGGACGCCACCTCCGTCGAACTGTTGACCAGGACTTTTTCGAATTCCTGGGATGGCTGTGCGGCTGTGTTTGGCTCGCCCATGGAGACTCCTCCCGTAAACCCCGCTCCCAAGCAGGGCGCATTGCTGCAGGATGTGCGGACCGCCGATCATCGCGGCGAATTCCCATGACTTTCCCGGTCACCTCGGCTCGGATTGCCTCATCCGGATCACAATGGCGACCGCTTCCGAGAAGCCAGAGCGGAATACGGGTGGAAACGCGATCACGACTTTCCTCATCCCGCTCTAAAGGTTGCGCAGGTTCTGCGGCTTGTCAAAGACCACACGCCGCGCGGCTGTTCAGACGCGCAAAATTTGCTGCAGAAGCTTCGACTCGCGCATGTCCTTCCTGGCTCCGCCAGAACTCAAGGAAACATGCAGCGCCGCTTACACGAAGGGCGGCCGGGGCCGCCCTTCCCTGTCACGTTTAAAGCCCGGGCCTCGTCAGCCCCAGCACTTCTCCAGACCTTCCTTGGTGTCGATCGACTCGACGCCGGAGACCGGCTTGTCGGTGACGAGCGAGACCCCCGTGTCGACGAAGTCCTTGCCCTCGGTCGGCTTCGGCTTTTCGCCGGTGTCGGCGAATTTCTTGATCGCCTCGATACCGAGCGCCGCCATCATCAAGGGATATTGCTGGGAGGTCGCACCGATTACGCCTTCGGCAACATTCTTGACACCCGGGCAACCGCCGTCGACGGAAACGATAAGCACGTCCTTCTCGCGGCCGAGCGCCTTGAGCGCTTCATAGGCGCCAGCGGCAGCCGGCTCGTTGATCGTATGAACGACGTTGATGGTCGGATCCTTCTGCAGAAGGTTCTCCATCGCGGTACGGCCACCTTCTTCATTGCCGTTGGTGACGTCATGACCGACGATGCGCGGATCATCCTCGTCGCCAATCTTGTTCGGATCCTTGGGATCGATGCCGAAACCGATCATGAAGCCCTGGTCGCGCAGAACGTCGACGGTCGGCTGCGACGGGGTCAGATCGAGGAAGGCGACCCGCGCCTCCTTGGCGGCATCGCCAAGCGTCGCGGCGGCCCATTGGCCGATCAGCTTGCCTGCAAGCAGGTTGTCGGTCGCGAAGGTCGCGTCAGCAGCATCGAGCGGCTCGAGCGGGGTGTCGAGAGCGATGACCAGGACGCCTGCCTCGCGAGCCTTCTGCACGCTTGGCACAATGCCCTTGGTGTCGGAGGCGGTGAGCAAGATACCCTTGGCACCGTCAGCGATGCAGGTTTCGATCGCCGCAACCTGGCTCTCGGAATCACCGTCAACCTTGCCGGCGTAGGACTTGAGCGTGATGCCAAGCTCCTGAGCCTTGGCGGTCGCGCCTTCCTTCATCTTGACGAAAAAGGGATTGGTGTCAGTCTTGGTGATGAGGCAGGCGGAAATATCAGCCGCCTGCGACGCCGACGCGAAGGCGACGCCAACAGCAAGCGCGCCGAAAGCGGCAGAAAGAACAGTTTTCTTCATTGAACCCTCCCAAGGATGAACATGCCGGAGAAGCCGGCCTTTCGGGCTTCGCCCCGCAGCAATTCCTCCACTGCGGACCGCGCTTCCGGATGTAAATCAAGCACCAAATTTCCGGCCTGTCAATAAATAAATCAAATTGAATTATTATCCCGTTGTGGCATTCTGCGTGTATGCGGAGGCTCCGAGCGGTCGATCACGCAATGCCGGGCATGGCGGGAGTAGAGCAACAGACTTCGTGTGAACTTCGAAGTGCCAACGGGAGGAGGCGGTGGCATGTCACTGACAGTAGGTCCCCGGGCAGGATCGACGCAGCCGGATGTCATCGATCCGAGCGGGGGGGCGAACCAGACGCGCGTGCGCGCCTACAACGAGCGGCTGGTCATGTCGCTGGTGCGTCGCCACGGCCATCTTTCCAAAGCCGATATCGCCCGCCGGTCAGGCCTTTCGGCGCAGACCGTTTCGGTGATCATGCGCTCGCTCGAGTCCGACGGGCTGCTCGTGCGCGGCGCCCCGGTGCGCGGGCGCGTCGGCCAGCCTTCGATTCCCATGCGACTCAATCCGGATGCAGTCTATTCCTTCGGGGTCAAAATCGGTCGTCGCAGCGCCGATCTGGTGCTGATGGATTTCGTCGGATCGATCCGGCTGCATCTGCACCAGATCCACACCTATCCGCTGCCCAACGATCTCGTGAGCTTCATCGTCGAGGGAATCGATAAGCTCGAGCGGCAGCTCGAGCCGGAAGCACGCAAGCGCATTGCGGGAGTGGGGATCGCAACGCCGTTCGAGTTGTGGAACTGGGCGGAGGAAGTCGGCGCGCCGCGCGAGGAGATGGACAAGTGGCGCAATTTCGACCTGCAGGCCGCAGTTGCCGCCCGGACGCCGTATCCTGTTTTCATCCAGAATGACGGCACCAGCGCCTGCGGCGCCGAACTCGCCTTCGGCGTCGGCGCCAGCTATCCCGACTTCGTCTATTTCTACATCGGTTCCTTCATCGGCGGCGGCGTCGTCATCAACTCGGCCCTCTTTTCCGGCCGCACCGGCACTGCAGGTGCCGTCGGGCCGCTGCCGGTGTCCGGCAAGGACGGGAAGACAACGCAACTGCTGAAGATCGCCTCGGTCTTCATGCTTGAAAAGCTGCTGCGCGAGCGCGGCATCGACCCGAGGCCACTGTGGTATTCGGCGGACGACTGGATCGATTTCGGCGAGCCGCTGGAGATCTGGATCCAGGATTCGGCGGCTGCCCTTGCGCAGGCCGTGGTCTCGGCCGCGTCGATCATCGATTTCTCAGCCGCCGTGATCGACGGCGGCTTCCCCCCATGGGTGAAAACCCGCCTGCTCGCGGCAACGCGCAAGGCGCTCACCGCTCTCGATCTACAGGGGGTCAGCGTTCCCGATCTCGTCGAGGGCGCGGTCGGAAGCCACGCCCGGGCGATCGGCGGCGCCAGTCTGCCGCTCTTTTCACGCTATCTGCTCGATACCAATGTTCTCTTCAAGGAGCTTACCTAGATGCTAAAGGGAATCGACCCCATCCTGAGCCCGGAACTGCTCTCCGCGCTACGGTCGATGGGGCATGGCGACGAGATCGCGCTCGTCGACGGCAACTATCCGGGACAGGAGCATGCGCGCCGGCTCGTGCGGCTCGACGGCCACCACCTAATCCCCGTGCTCGACGCCATCCTGAGCCTTCTGCCGATCGACGACTTCGTGCCTGAGGCGATCTTCCGCGCGACCGTCAAGCAGGACAAGGAGGCACTGGATCCGGTACATCGGGATATCGTTGAGTGCTGCCGCAAGCACGAGCCGCGGCAGCCGGTCGTCCCCCTTGTCGGCGCTGATTTCTATCCGCGGGTAAGAGCCGCCCACACGGTGGTGCAAACAAGCGAGCCGCGGCTCTATGGCAATGTCATTCTACGCAAGGGCGTGGTTTACCCCTGAACAATGAAAAAACCCGCCGGGCGCACCGGCGGGTTCGTTGCAACAATCGACGATTTCACCTGCCTTAGGCGGTGGCGAGCGCCTTGCCGAAGCGGGCGTCGAGCGAGAGTGCCCCCGGGCCGAAGCCGGCCAATACGAGGAAAGCGCCGGCAATGGTGATGTTCTTCATCATCATGATCTGGTTGAAGAGCGACAGCAGGCCGTTTGCGGCCTCGGGGAAATCTGGAATGTTGATGGCGCCGCCGTGGAACACGAAGGCGGTCACCAGGCAGAAGGCGGCAAGAAGATAGGAGGCGATGCGCGTCTGGAAGCCCACCAGGATGGCGAGGCCCGCGGCCAATTCGAATATCCCGGCAAGATAGGCAAGCAGTGTCGCCGCCGGCCATCCGGCATTGGAGATCATGCCGACCGTGCCCGACGGATCGCCGAGCTTGCTGAAACCGGAAGTGATGAAAATGATCGAGAGAAGAATGCGTCCGATGAGAACGATGACATTCTGAGACATGGCGAGCTCCTGTTGGAAAGGTATTCGGCAACAGAAGTACCAGTATTTCGAGATTCATCTAGCCGCCGCCGCGGAAACAGATTGTTCACTCCTAAAAGACAGAGGCGGTCCATCGTCAACGCATTTTGGCGCTCCGCCACGCTCTTTTCTGTTGCACGAGGGAGCAGCAAGAGGAAGAATCGCCGCGCGTCCAGCGTGTCGGCCCGTAAATCGGAACCAATTTTCGGGAAGCACGCCTGGGGGACGAATGGCGCGCTGCAGGGGAAATCTCATGGCCGAAGTCAACCGGAGTCCCGCCTTCTGGCGGTCCTTCCCGATATTCGAGGAGTTCGACAAGGAAACGCTTTGCGAGCTCGCCGACATCGCCACCTACCGGAAGTGGCCGGCGGGCACCGTCATCTTTCAGCGCGGCGACGAAGGCAACTACATGATCGTCGTGGTCTCCGGGCGGGTCAAGCTGTCGCTGTTCACGCCGCAGGGGCGTGAACTCATGCTGCGGCAGCATGAGGCGGGTTCGCTTTTCGGCGAAATGGCGGTGCTCGACGATCAGCCGCGCTCGGCGGATGCAACCGCGGTGACCGCCGCCGAAGGTTATGTGATCAGCAAGAAGGATTTCCTGGCTCTCATCACGCAAAGGCCGAAGATCGCCGAGGCGGTCATACGCTTTCTCTGCGCGCAATTGCGCGACACGACGGACCGGCTGGAGACGATCGCCCTCTACGATCTCAATGCGCGGGTTGCGCGCTTTTTTCTTGCGACCCTCAGACAGATCCATGGGAACGAGCTGCCGGCCAGCGCCAATCTCCGTTTGACGCTGAGCCAGACCGACATTGCCGCGATATTGGGGGCCAGCCGCCCCAAGGTAAACCGTGCTATCCTCTGGCTGGAGGAGAACGGCGCCATCAGACGCACGGATGGCATCATCTCCTGCAATGTCGGGCGCCTCCTGAACATCGCCGATCCACCGGAGGACTAGCCCTATTTTAAGTCCGGCAACCTGGCCGCATTATCGCATCAGCCCAGTCCTCGGCGGGATCATCGCGAGCCTGGCCGCGGCGCTCATTCTCTATCTTTTTGCCGAGACTGCGTTCCGCACGCAGCGCGAACTCTTCTTCGATAGTCTCAATCAGTTGGTCCCTTCGCCGCGGTCGCCGGAGATTGCCGTTGTCGACATCGACCGAAAAGCGCACGAGATGCGCTCCGGGGCCTGGGACAGGGCGGCGACCGCCGATCTCCTGTCGCGGCTTGCGGCCGCAGGGGCAAAGACGATCGCCGTCGACCTCGTCTTCAGCTCCGAATGCGACCCCCTCTCTCCCGATAATGCCGCCCTTGCTTCGGCGATCGGAAAAGCACAGGTTGTCCTGGGCTTCCTGGCGGCCGGGCGCACGCTCGAACGCCCGCGCCCCGTTCCGCCGCTTGCCTTGCGGCGGCCGGTTGCCGCTCCCGGTTCCTGGTTCATTGAAGGCGCAGAAACCTCCTGCCCGGCCTTCATGGATAGATCGAAAGCCGCAACGGCGGCTTTCCTCGTCGGCGACAGGGATGCGCGGGTCCGGCGGGCGCAGGCCTTCGCCATTCTCGGCGATGTTGCCTATCCGGCGCTCGGCATCGAAGCGGGTCGGCTTGCGATCGGAAGCAGCACGCCGGTGCTCGGTGGAGAACCGGCATGGCTCCGCCTCGACCATGCGCTTATTCCGCTCGACGAGGACGGCAATCTTCGTTTCGTCGCCAGTTCGCGGGAAGCGATCGCCGCGCGGACGCTTTCGGCGGCCGACGTCTTGGCGGACGAGGTCGAGAGGGAGCGTCTTGCCGGCAAGCTCATTTTCGTCGGCAGCAGCATGCCGAGCCTTGGCGGGCTCAGGCCGACCGCCTCGATGCCGCTTCAGCCTTCGGTGCAGATACATGCCGATATCGCTAACGCGGTGATAACCGGGTTCGTGCCCTACCGCACGAACAATCTGACGACCTTCGAAACGCTGTTCAGCCTCGTCTCAGGCATTCTGATTGCGATCGCAGCAACGAAGCTCCGCCCGGTGATGGCGCTCGCGCTTGCTCTGGCTGCCATTCTTGCCGTCGCGGCTGGCGCGGGTGCGGCCTACGCCGCGACCGGACTGCTCGTCGATGCGGTCACCATTTCGGCGGCGTTGTCGGCGGTGCTCGTCGTCACCAGCACCCTGCAGCTTGCCCGCGTGCGCCGTGCAGAGGCGATCGCCCGCCAAAGATTTTCCCAATACCTGCCGCGATCGGTCGTGGCGCGATACATCGACGAGCCGGATCATGGCCGCGTCGCAGGCGAGGAGCGCGTGGTCACAGCGCTCTTTACCGATATCGAGGGCTTTTCAACGCTATCGCAAAAACTCGCGCCTCGCGCGCTGGTAAAGCTGCTCGACGTCTATTTCGCCGAGGTAAACGCGCTCGTCGACCGCCACGGCGGCATGGTCGACAAGGTGGTGGGCGATGCCGTCCATTCCCTCTTCAACGCCCCGGAAGACCTTAAAGCTCACGTCGACAAGGCCATCCAATGCGCAATGGCGATCCACGCCCTGACCGAGGAAATGCGAAACCGTCCGCACTTCGCCGAGCAGGGTTTCGGCAGGACGCGGATCGGCATAGAAACCGGGCCGGCGGTGCTCGGAGAGGTCGGCGCGGGCGGAAAGCTTGACTATACGGCCCATGGCGACGCCGTAAACCTCGCCGCCAGGCTGCAGGAGGCGAACAAGTCCCTCGGAACCGCGATCTGCATCGGCCCGGCCGCCGCCGCGCAATCCACGATCCCGCTTCGCGGCCTCGGCGCACATGATATCCGCGGCTTCGGGAAGATTGAGCTCTTCACCGTCTCCGACCGCGCCGGCCGGGCGTAGATCGATGAGTTTCAGCGCCACGCAAGTTTTCAGACGCGCAATGGCCGCTGTGACTCGTTCAATCTGCGAATCGGGCCTTGCGAACTCGGCTCCGCGGGCCATGCGCCGGACCGGGCGGCTAAATCAGCCCGACGCTCGCATAGGCTTGGCGGATGCGCGCCTGCCCCCAATTGACCGGTTCGCTCGGCGGCGCGCCGGGCCGGTCGAAGTCCACGCCCAGGCCTGCGGAGATCGTGCGGGTCACGCCGCCACCTGTGACGCTGACGCTACCGCGCTCGACGAAAACGGCGAAGGCGGCGCGGCTCGGACCGCAGAAGAACCTGGTCCCGCGCACACCGATCATGCCGAAGGCGGTCCGCACCGCGATGTCCGTCTTCGGCGAGCCCTCGGGCCGCTCGAACAGCATCCGGCCGAGGCCAAGTTCGAGCGTCCCGCCCTGCCCGGCGATGAAGCGATCGATCAGCAATTCCGTTTGCGGGCCGAGCAGGACGCGCGTCTCGCTGAGCGCGAGATCGGCAAAGCTATTGGTGCCGGTCGTCACATAATCCCTGTCGAGAACGGCGCCGCCCATGGCAAGCCGCTCGTCCTCATCGCCCTGCCGGCGGCGAACGTTTCCGCGAATCTTCTCGGCCTTGCCGACGACGGCTGCCGCCGCAGACCACGGCAGTCCGGCAGCGAGTGCTCCGAGGATCAGCCCGCCGAGGACCGATCTTCTCCCCATATATGCCAGCCGCATCGACTGCGTCCACTGCATCGCGGCGCTCCCCAATTCGAGTTTGGCGACTGCAAGGATAGACGGAAGCGGCGGCGACGCAAGGCGGCCTAGCTCAGCGGCCATCCGCTCGGTCGGTGGCAGTTTCCTGCGGAACAGTTGGGGCCGAACGACTGTTCTAGGAATACCCTGGAGATTTAGGGAGACCGGCATGGATAAGCGTCTCAATCCCAATGCACCGATCGTCAGCGCTCTTTTGATGTCCGCCCTCACTTTGACCGCGGCCGCGCTTCCTCCGGCGCATGCCTCCGATCTCTCAGTCGCCGAGCAATGCGACAAGGAAGCTGGCAGCGAACTCGACCTCGAGCGCAACATGTCGTTCCCGCCCGTCGCCACCCAGGACATTCGCATCGGCATCGCACTCTCCGCCTGCCGCGAAGCCTACAACCAGAGTGGCAGCCCGCGCATACAGTTTCAGCTCGCGCGCGTCCTCGACCGGGCGGGGGAGAGGCTGAAGTCGCACGGCATCATCGAGGAAGCCGCGCGGAACGGTCATGCGCTCGCAATGGTCCATTACGGCGCGCTGCTTGCCGAACGCGGCGAAGAGAAGGAGGCTTTCGACTTCTACCGGCGCGCCGCAGAGACGGGAAATGCACTTGCCGCCCATAATCTCGGCATCGCCTACCGGGATGGCATAGGGACCGCCCCGCACGGCGAGCTGTCCGCCCGATGGTTGGCGCACGCGGCGCAACTCGGCGAGGCAGGCGAGCGAAGCAGGACTCTCGAGGCCGCCGCTCTGGCAACGGAGAATCGTATCGAGTGACGAGTACTCGCGCCCTGCCGGGACCGCGATGCAGAGCCCGTCCACAGGTCCGGCGACAAACGGGACGCGTCCTCGAACCCGTCAGCCATTCGCACCCAAAGATGCCTCTTGACGGGAGCGCCCAGGCGCAGGAGCGTGCGGCAAGGCACATCTGTCGCGGGGCGCCAATGACGAAGCTCATCATTTTCACCGATCTGCATATGGTCCCCGAAGGCATGACCATCATCGGGATCGATCCTTATCGTCGCCTTGCCAACGGCATAGCCCACGTCAACCGTTTCCATGCCGATGCCGATCGGGTGATATTCGCCGGCGATCTGGCACATTATGCGGACCGCGCCTCCTACCAGCGGCTGAAGGATTTGCTTTCGGAACTCATTCCCCCCGCCGCGATCATGATCGGCAATCATGATCGGCGTGAGGTCTTTCTTGATGTCTTCACGAATGCAGCAACCGACGAGGGCGGCTTCGTGCAGCAGACGATCGACTTTGCCGATTGCCGCGCCGTGCTGCTCGACACGCTGTTCGCGCCGCCCTACGAATACCCGACGAGCCATGCCGGCCATCTATGCGAAAGGCGGCTCGACTGGCTCGACCGGCAACTCGACGGGGCCGGCGAAAGGCCGGTGCTCCTCTTCATGCATCACCCCCCGCATGCAAGCGGATTTGCCGGTATCGACATGATCCGCCTCATCAACGAAGAGGAGTTCTACCGGCTCGTCAAGCGCCACGGCAACGTCCGGCACATCTTCGCCGGCCATGTCCACCGCACGATCAGCGGATCCAGCCGCGGCATTCCGTTCTCGATCTTCAAGAGTCCGGTCCACCAACAGCCCATGCCCTTCGACATTGCCGACGCTTCCCTTTCCGTCGACGAGCCGGCCGCCTACGGCATTGCCGTCGTCACCGCCGATGGGGTGCTGGTGCATACGGAGGATTACGAGATCGCCAGCCGCGATGCTGTCGTCGCGTGACGCCATTCCGACCTGTCCGGCTTCGTGATAGGCTGGCTGCCATGACCGTTTTCCATTCCGCCGCCCCATCCTTCGACTGCCAGAACTGTGGTGCATGCTGCGCATATTCGGCCGACTGGCCGCGCTTTTCGCTGGAGACGGAGGAGGAACTCGATCGGATACCGGCGGAGTTCGTAGCCGCCGATCTGGGCGGCATGCGCTGCGAGAACGACCGCTGCACCGCGCTTCAAGGCACGCCCGGAAAAAGCGTCGCCTGCAGGGTCTATGCCGCGCGACCGATCGTCTGCCGCACCTGCATGCCCGGAGACGACGAATGCCTTATGGCACGCGAACGACTTTTCGGAGCCGCCGCTTTCATGTGAACATTCGGGTTGCTTCAGCAATCACCGGATATTCATCCATGAAATAGTCTGCATGTGGATAATCGTCCGGCGCAACAGCGAATTTGCCGGATAGATGTTCGGTTCGAAGAAGCGTATCTTCTGCCCAGAATTCGAGACGGCGCCAAGCCGCCTTCGAGCCCTTGTGGAGGACCGCAGTTGATGAGCCAGACCCCGCTTAAGAAACCGGCCGATCAAGCCGCAACGGCGCCATTTGCCGAATTCGCGCCGCCGATCCGACCGCAGACCCCGCTTCGCCAGGCGATCACCGCCGCCTATCGCCGGCCGGAGACGGAATGCCTGCCGCCGCTCCTCGAGGCAGCCACGATGCCGCCGGAGACGCGGGAGGCCGCGGCGAAGACTGCCCGCAAGCTGGTGGAGGCTCTTCGCGGGAAGCACAGCGGCTCAGGCGTCGAAGGCCTGGTGCAGGAATATTCGCTTTCGAGCCAGGAGGGCGTCGCGCTGATGTGCCTGGCGGAGGCGCTGCTGCGAATTCCCGATACGGCAACGCGCGATGCGCTTATCCGTGACAAAATCGCGGACGGCGACTGGAAATCGCATCTCGGCGGCGGACGCTCGCTTTTCGTCAATGCCGCCACCTGGGGCCTTGTCGTGACCGGCAGGCTGACGTCGACCGTCAACGACCGCAGCCTTTCCGCGGCGCTGACGCGGCTCATTGCCCGCTGCGGCGAGCCGGTGATCCGCCGCGGCGTCGATATGGCGATGCGGATGATGGGTGAGCAGTTCGTCACCGGCGAGACGATCAAGGAGGCGCTTCAGCGCTCGAAAGAGCTCGAGAAAAAGGGCTTCAGCTACTCCTACGACATGCTGGGCGAAGCGGCAACGACGGCCGCCGATGCGGCGCGCTACTACAAGGACTACGAGACTGCCATCCACGCGATCGGCAGGGCGTCTGCCGGCCGCGGCATCTACGAGGGTCCGGGCATCTCGATCAAGCTCTCGGCCCTGCATCCGCGCTATTCGCGGGCGCAAGCGGCGCGCGTCATGGGCGAGTTGCTGCCGCGCGTCAAGGCGCTCGCCGTGCTCGCCAGGAAATACGATATCGGCCTCAACATCGATGCCGAGGAGGCGGACCGGCTGGAGCTCTCGCTCGATCTCATCGAGGAACTCTGCCTTGACGCCGATCTTGCCGGCTGGAACGGCATGGGCTTCGTGGTGCAGGCCTATGGCAAGCGCTGCCCCTTCGTGCTCGACTATATCATCGACCTCGCGCGGCGCTCCGGCCGGCGCATCATGGTCCGGCTCGTCAAGGGAGCCTATTGGGACGCCGAGATCAAACGGGCGCAGCTAGACGGGCTGGAGGATTACCCGGTCTTCACCCGCAAGATCCACACCGACGTCTCCTATATCGCCTGCGCCCGCAAGCTGCTTGAGGCGAGCGACCTGGTCTTTCCGCAGTTTGCCACCCACAATGCGCAGACGCTCGCCACCATCTATCACATGGCGGGCAAGGATTTTCAGGTCGGCGAATACGAGTTCCAATGCCTGCACGGGATGGGCGAGCCGCTCTACGAAGAGGTGGTCGGGCCAGACAAGCTCAACCGGCCCTGCCGCATCTATGCGCCCGTCGGCACGCATGAGACGCTGCTTGCCTATCTCGTCCGCCGCCTGCTCGAAAACGGTGCCAACTCGTCCTTCGTCCACCGCATCGCCGACCCGAAGGTTTCGGTCAGCGAGCTCATCGCCGATCCCGTGGAGATCGTCCGCGCCATGCCAGTCGTCGGCGCCAAACACGACAGGATTGCCCTGCCGGCCCAGATCTTCGGCGATTCCCGCAGGAATTCCGCCGGTCTCGATCTCTCCAACGAGGCGACGCTCGCCGCGCTGACGGAGGCACTGAAGGCGAGCGCCGCAATTGCCTGGAGCGCTGCGCCGCAGCTTGCAACCGGCACCGCCGCAGGCGCGCCGCGGCCGGTCGTCAACCCCGGCGACCATCGCGATGTCGTCGGATCGGTGACGGAGACTTCGGACGTGGATGCACGGCGTGCGGCTCAGCTTTCGGCGGCGGCAGCATCGGGCTGGGCGGCGGTTTCTCCGACGGAACGGGCGGCCTGCCTCGATCGCGCCGCCGATCTCATGCAGTCGCGCATGCCGACGCTACTCGGCCTGATCATCCGCGAAGCCGGCAAATCGGCGCTCAATGCCATTGCCGAGGTGCGCGAGGCGATCGATTTCCTGCGCTATTACGCCGAACAGACGCGCCGGACCCTCGGACCCGCCCACAGGCCGATCGGGCCGATCGTCTGCATCAGCCCGTGGAACTTCCCGCTGGCCATCTTTACCGGTCAGATCGCCGCCGCCCTCGTCGCAGGCAATCCGGTGCTCGCCAAACCTGCCGAGGAAACGCCGCTGATCGCCGCCGAAGGCGTGCGCATCCTGCACGAAGCCGGCATTCCGGCAAACGCGCTGCAGCTTCTGCCCGGAGACGGGCGCGTCGGCGCGGCGCTCGTTGCGGCGCCGGAAATCGCCGGCGTGATGTTCACCGGCTCCACCGAGGTCGCGCGGCTCATCCAGGCGCAGCTTGCCAACCGGCTCTCGCCGGCCGGCCGGCCGATCCCGTTGATTGCCGAAACCGGCGGCCAGAATGCGATGGTCGTCGATTCCTCGGCGCTGGCCGAACAGGTCGTCGGCGACGTGATCACCTCCGCCTTCGACAGCGCCGGCCAGCGCTGCTCGGCATTGCGCGTGCTCTGCCTGCAGGAGGACGTCGCCGACCGCATCCTGACGATGCTGAAGGGCGCGCTGCACGAGTTGAACATCAGCCGAACCGACCGACTTTTCGTCGATGTCGGCCCGGTGATCACCGAGGAGGCGAAGGAGGGCATTGAAAAACACATCGAGCGGATGCGCGGGCTCGGCCGCAGGGTGGAGCAGATCGGCCTCGCCAGCGAGACCGGGCACGGCACATTCGTGCCGCCGACGATCATCGAGCTCGACAAGCTGGCCGATCTGAAGCGCGAGGTCTTCGGGCCGGTGCTGCACGTCATCCGCTTTCGCCGGGACGATCTCGACCGGCTGATCGACGACATCAATGCCACCGGCTACGGGCTTACCTTCGGCCTGCATACACGCCTCGACGAGACGATCGCGCATGTGACGAGCCGCATCAAGGCCGGCAATCTCTATGTCAACCGCAACATCATCGGCGCGGTCGTTGGCGTGCAGCCTTTCGGCGGCCGCGGCCTTTCCGGCACGGGGCCAAAGGCCGGCGGTCCGCTGTACCTCGGGCGGTTGGTGACAACCGCGCCAGTGCCGCCGCAGCACAGCTCCGTGCATACGGATCCGGTGCTGCGCGATTTCGCGAAATGGCTCGACACCAAAGGAGCGATGGCGGAAGCGGAAGCTGCCCGCAGCGCCGGCGGCAATTCTGCGCTGGGGCTTGCCGTGGAGTTGCCCGGCCCCGTCGGCGAACGCAACCTCTACTCTCTCCACCCGCGCGGGCGCATCCTGCTCGTCCCGGCGACGGAGAGCGGCCTCTATCATCAGCTTGCCGCGGCGCTTTCGACCGGCAACAGCGTCGTCGTCGACGCCGCCTCCGGTCTGCAACCCTCCCTCAAGGGCTTGCCGCAGAGCGTCGCGCTTCGCGTCTCCTGGTCCAAGGATTGGGCCGCCGACGGCCCCTTCGCCGGTGCGCTCGTGGAAGGCGATGCCGACCGGATCCGCACTGTCAACAAGACGATCGCCGATTTACCCGGCCCGCTGGTGCTCGTCCAGGCGGCCTCCACCGAGGAAATCGCTCGCAATCCGGACGCCTATTGCCTGAATTGGCTGGTCGAGGAGGTTTCCACTTCCATCAACACCGCCGCCGCCGGCGGGAATGCGAGCCTGATGGCGATCGGCTAATTGACGGCGGCTCCCGTTCTTTCATCCCTCCCCAACCCCTCAAGGGGAGGGTTTCGGCGCCTGCCGCGACCGCCTACCCGACTTCCAACTTCATGGGCGGCCGCACCATCACTTTCGCCGGTGGCGCCTCCGACGCCAATCCGCTATCAGCTTGAAAAACGGAAGCAGCGGATGTTCACACTCCAGCGCGTCGAGACCGCGGCACAGGAAATCAAGAAAAGCCGGTTCGTTGCGATCGCCGGCCCGATCGCGGATGAGCAGGCGGCAAGGGCCTTCCTCGCCGCGCATGCCGACCCGACCGCCAACCACAATTGCTGGGCCTGGCGCATCGGCCAAGGCTACCGTTTCAGCGACGATGGCGAGCCGAGCGGCACCGCCGGCAAACCGATCCTTGCGGCGATCGATGGGCAGAAACTCAACAGCGTCGCGGTTCTGGTGACCCGCCGGTTCGGCGGTATTCTGCTCGGCAGCGGCGGTCTGATGCGCGCCTATGGCGGCACCGCCGCGCTCTGCCTCGGGGCTGCAGAAAAGGTCGAACTCGTTGACAGGCAGGTGGCGACGCTCGCCTGTGAGTTCACCGACCTGGCGCTGATCAAGGCGCGCCTTCTAAACCGGAAGGTCGCGGTCACCGGAGAGACCTTCACGGAAACCGGGGCGGTGCTGACGATCGAAATGCGAAAAGACGCGGTGGACGAAGTGTTGGCCCTCGTCACCGATCTCAGCCGCGGCAAAGCCGTCGTATCGCTCGCGAACTGAACGGCACACGATCGGCTGATCAAGGTTCACGTTCATCAGCGATGGTGAGATAATGCTGCGATCGTGCGGCTTCCTCATAGGCGCTGAGAGGGTGCCGACCGTTGCTAGGGATGGCAAGGATGAGCGAAGCCTTCGACCTCGAGCGCTTCGTCGAGGCGCAACAGGGCATTTACGAAACCGCCCTTGCAGAACTTCGCGCGGGCGCGAAGAAGACCCATTGGATGTGGTTCATCTTTCCGCAGATCCAGGGTCTCGGCCATTCGGCGACGGCGCAATATTATGCGCTTTCGGATATCGACGAGGCGGACGCCTATCTGCGGCACCCGATTCTCGGCCGCCGCCTGCTCGAATGCACCGACGCCGTCAACGCGCTTGAAGGCTTGAGCGCGCTCGAGATTTTCGGGCGACCCGACAATCTTAAATTCCACGCGTCGATGACGCTCTTTGCGCTCGCAGCCCCGACCGTCGGCGCCTTCAAAAGGGCGCTCGACCGCTATTTCGATGGCGTGAAGGATGGCCGCACGATGGAAATCCTGCGCGGGGAATAGAGCCGCGACCGCCGATGCCACGGCGGCAGCGGACCCGTTCATCGTTGACTTTCAAAGCCATGAGAGGAGAATGGAGGTCTTCCGCGTCACGACTGATCAGAAGGGGCGCCTACGATGACGATCGCCAAAAAACTCCAGGATTATATCGACAGCGAAGGGGTCACCTACGACACCGTCGCTCATCACCGCACGGCAACCTCGAGCCAAACCGCCGAGGCCGCCCATGTCCCCGGCAACCGCTTGGCCAAATCCGTGGTCGTGCACCACGAGATGGGCTATGTGCTGGCCGTCGTTCCCGCCACGCACCGGGTCGAACTCTCGACCTTGCAGGACGTCATGAACAGGCGCTTGGGTCTTGCCTCCGAAGACGAGGTCAGCTCACTGTTTTCCGATTGTGAGATTGGCGCAGTGCCGCCGATCGGATCGGCCTATGGCGTGCCTGTGATTCTCGACGAAAGCCTCGACAAGGCCAGCGACGTCTATTTCGAGGGAGGAGACCACCGGACCCTCGTGCATATGAGCGGCGCCAATTTCCGCAACCTAATGAGGAATGCTCAGGTCGCTCGCTTCAGCCACCCAGCGGCGTGAAAGACGAGGGCTTGGCGGCGCGCCGACTTCACTGACGCGGCACATGTTCTCGCGGCCATCGGCGCGTGCATTTTTATGAAGTGAATGGCGCACCCGAAGAGATTCGAACTCCTGACCCCCAGATTCGTAGTCTGGTGCTCTATCCAGCTGAGCTACGGGTGCTTGCCTTGAAGCGGTGACCACCGCTTGCGTGGCGATCCCTCTAAAGGGTCCTTTCGGGGATTGCAAGCGCCCCGGGGAAAAAATTTCACTTTTGCGAGGTCCCCGTCCTTTGGCGTACATCGCAATGCCGTGGCCGCGGCCGCGTTACGAGCGCCCCTTCGCCCGAAAGGCGTCGAGGCGGACAGGGCGGTCCGGCAGCTCGATGCGGAACAGCGTCCCGGGCGTCGGCTTTTCCACAAGCGCGATCGTGCCACCATGAGCAAGCACCAGCTCGCGGGCGATCGCAAGCCCAAGCCCCGTGCCCCCGGAGCGCGCCGAACCGCGGAAGGCGGCAAACAGGTTCTCTCGCGCCTTGGGCGGCATGCCCGGCCCCGTATCGTCGATGGAGATCGTCACCACGCCGCCCGTCCTGACGGCTGAGACGATGATCGCCCGGGTGCGGCCGTCCTCGGGTTCATGGTTCGCCAGCGCCTGGACGGCATTGCGGCAGATATTGTGCACGACCCTGAACAATTGCTCGCTGTCGGCATCGACCATCACGTCCTCGCGAACCTGGTTCTCGAAGGCAATACCGCTCTGGCTGTCGATCGCCAGCAGCTCCGCGACGTCGTCGACAAGCGGCCGCAACGCCACGAAGCGTCGGCGCGGCTCGGCCTCGGCCGTGCGCCCGTAGGAGAGGACCTCGTGCGTATAGCCCACGGCCCGGTCGATGGTCCTGAGCAATGTCGGCGCGAAACGCTTGACAACCGGATCGTCGACATCCGCAAGCCGGTCGGAAATCAGTTGCGCCGAGGAAAGGATGTTTCGCAGGTCGTGATTGATCTTTGAAACGGCAAGGCCGAGTTCGGCGAGGCTCTTCTGCTGCTTCAAAGTCTTTTGCAGTTCGCGCTGCATGCTGGCGAGGTGCTGGCCGGCGACCGCCAATTCGTCGCGCCCCTCCGGTGGGGTGAGGATCCGCGCGGGGTCCGCGGGCTCGTCGGAGAACTCCTGCATACTGGCCGTCAGGCGCTTGATCGGGACGATCAGCATCCGGTTGATGGCGAGAAAGATCAACGCCGCAGTGATCAGCGAAATGACGATCGACAACAGGAAGACGTTGCGGGAATAGCCGAGCATGGCCTTGCGCAGCCCCGCGTCCTTCATCACCAGCTCTATCGTCGCATCGCTCTCTCCAAGTGGCCCGTAGACCCGCATGATCCGGTGACCGCCGAACAGCAGCGTGTCGAAAGCGTCGCGGATCGCACCCAAGGGCGTAATATTGGCGACATCGTATTCCCCGTCGATCTGAGGCGGCATATCGACGCTCGCGATCATCCTTGATGCATCCTTGCGGCGGATAACGATCGCCTTGGTGCCGGTTGCCATCAGGGTCTCGCGCTGCACGGCACGCGGCAGCTCAATATTCTGCAGACCGTCGACGACGACGGCGGCGGCCGCCACGGTGTTCAGCCGGTCCTCGAGCCAGCGGATCCGCATATTGGCGACGGAGGGCACGAAGATCAGCACTTCCGCGAGCATGACGAAGGCGACCGTGAGCAACAACAGTTTGCCGGAGAGCCCGCGCAAGAAGCCGACGGCCGCACGGGGCGGCGCGCTCGCATTGGCCGGACGTACATCTTCTGTCATGTCCAATGGATTTCCCTGCCGTCAGCCGAAACGCCGCAGATGCGGATCGCAGTGCGGACCAACCCGATTTCGTGCCATGGGTGGATAATAGGAGATCGCTGCCCGTTTTCCAATCTCGGAAAGGACCGGACGGGGTGCCACATAGTCGCGGAAGCGTTTCAATGTCAGATGGTTGGCGACGGCAAGGGCCGCCTTCGCGCGTCCGATTGGACGCGCGGCGCTGTCGGCGTCGATCATCTCCCCGCTCCCGCGCCGACGCCGGCATCAGGAATTCGCTCCGGGGTCGAAAGGAACATGACGAAGATCGCCGCCGAAGTCCGCGCAAACGGATACAAAGCCGCTTGGCTGTAAGACAGCAGAGCCTGTCGCTCCCTTCGGATCGGCGGGCCCTGACGAGTCGATCTACAAATCAGAACTCCTGCCAATTGTCCCGGGCTGGGGCAGCCGAGCCGCCACCGAAGGCGCGTGCCACCGTCCCCATCATCCGACGCGCAGGCGATGCGACGGGCCGGCTCGTTTCTTTAGCCAGCGACGGCACGCGCACCTGTTCGCCATCGACGTTGAAATGGGCGATGAGGCCGGCTAATCCGTCCGCCTCGGCCGAGAGCTTGTGCGTGGCGGCCGTCGCCTCCTCGACCATGGCGGCGTTGCGCTGGGTCACCTGGTCCATCTGGTTGACGGCACTGCTGACCTCGCCGAGGCCGGTCGACTGCTCGCGTGCGGCGATCGCGATCGAATGGATGTGGTCGTTGATCTTGAGCACGCGCGTCTCGATCTCGCCAAGCGCGGCTCCCGTCGCCTGCACCAGCTTGACGCCGGTCGCCACTTCGTCGCCGGATTTAGAAATGAGCGCCTTGATGTCCTTGGCGGCGCTGGCGGCACGCTGGGCAAGCTCCCGAACCTCTTGCGCGACGACCGCAAAACCCTTGCCGGCGTCGCCGGCGCGGGCTGCCTCGACCCCGGCATTGAGCGCCAGGAGGTTCGTCTGGAAGGCGATCTCGTCGATGACGTTGGTGATCTGACCGATCTCGCTGGAGGCCTGCTCGATCCGGCCCATGGCCTCGATGGCGTCCCGAACGACAGATGCGGATTCGGCCGCGTTTTCCTTCGCTTCCGTCACCATCGCTGTCGCTTCCTGCGCCCGCTCGGTCGAGTTCTTCACCGCCGCGGTGATCTCGTCGAGCGCAGCTGAGGTCTCCTCGAGGGAGGCGGCCTGTTGTTCGGTGCGTTTCGACAGGTCATCGGCGGCGGAGCGCAATTCGGACGCGTTGCCGTTGATCGTGTCCGTCGCCGCACGCACCTCTCTGAGCGTTTTCCGCAGCGTCGAGAGCGCATCGTTGACATTCTTCTGCAATTCGGCGAAGGCGCCGTGGAACTCACCGTTCATGCTGTGCGTGAGATCGCCCGCCGCAAGGCTCGCGATCACCCGTCGCGTTTCGGCGATGCCGCTGTCGACACTGCCGACCAGTGCGTTGACGCTCGCTGCGAAGCGGTTGAGATCGTCGTCCCCGTAGTCCTTGCCGATGCGCCTGGTGAAATCGCCGGCCGCGGCCGCCGCGACGACGACGCCGATGCTCGACTGGAGGTCGGCGCTCTTTTCGCGCAATACCGCCTCCTGGGCATTGAGCTCGCGCACTGCAAGACCATTCTCCTTGAATACTTCGACGGCGGCCGCCATGTCGCCTATCTCGTCCTTGCGGCCGGCAAAGGGCACATCGACCGAAAGGTCGCCGCCGGCGAGGAGCTTCATCCTCTGGGTCAGGTCGACAATCGGGCGGCTGAGCTGATTGGTCGCGATGTAGTAGGCTGCACCGATACCGGCGGCCATCCCGAAGCCCGCAAGGCCGAGGACCAGGAGAACGATCCAGCCTTCGAAGGCGTCGAGGTCGGCAGTAATCGCCTGAAGGGATTCGCGATCGGCATCGACGACCACGTCAATCTCCGCCTGGAAGGCCTTGCGGTTCGCGCGGTTTGCCTCGTTATTGCCCTGCTCGTTGGCAGCCTGTGGCGCCACTTCCTTGCCGAGACGCGCGGTTTCCGTCCGGAATGCCTTGAATTCTTCCGCACGTTTAACAACTGCGTCGAAAGCCGACAGCCTGTCGGCCGGAACCAGCGGACGCCAGTCGGCCAGCAATCCGTCGATCTTTTCGAGGTTCTTGACGATACCTTCGGCGAAGGGCACTGCCTTCTCGATGGTCGGCGACGCATAGATCCCGCGCGACTCCATCACCACGGCCGTGACGAGCCGGTTCAAGCGCTCGCCCTTGAAGGCTCGTTCCGATGCATGCTGGAACTGGCGAAGCTTGTCGTTGTATTCCGAGACGATGAGCAAGGACATGCCGGTGATTGCAACCGCCAGCAGGCTCATGATGCCGACGATCAGGTTTATCTTTCCACGAATTTTCATTCCTGCTCCCCTCCCCACTGGACTCGCCTTTAGCGCGAAGTCACCCGCATCTCACACGCAGATGAGAGAATGCTAAAATGAGATTGGTTAACAATAAGGGACGTACCAGGCCCCAAATATTTAAGGGTAGCGGCCCCAAGGCGAGATCAGGCATGGCTTCCATGAAATTTAGGCGGTACCGGGAGGAATTGACTTTGCGGGGCTTTTGTCCCTATAAGCCGCGCACGTCCGGTCGAGCCGCCAAGGGCGGAGCTTTGCCGGAAACGTAAACGCTCCTTGCATAACGCAAACTCAAGAAGGGCCGCACACCGCGGTATTTAAATAAATGAAGCGTACCTACCAACCGTCCAAGCTTGTTCGCAAGCGCCGCCACGGCTTCCGTGCTCGCATGGCTACCAAGGGTGGCCGCAAGGTTCTCGGAGCCCGCCGGGCTCGTGGCCGCAAGCGTCTTTCGGCCTGAGCCGAGCCTGCCCGAAACGAGTGTCCGGGCACATGACTTCAGATAAAGACAAGATCGCTGTCGGACGGCTGAAAAGCCGTCCGCAGTTTTTGGCCGTCAGGGCCGGAGAAAGCCGCAAGGGGCCGCTATTTCTCCTCGAAGTGCTTGACCGCAACGATCTGGAAGGCGAGGCCCGCGTCGGTTTCACCGTTACCAAGAAACATGGCACCGCCGTCGAGCGGAATCGGATGCGCCGACGCCTCAAAGAGGCCGTGCGGCTTTCCGCAGGGTTTGCAATGAAACCCGGACACGACTATGTGATTGTCGCCCGACGCGATCTGCTGAATGCCCCTTTTGACGCATTGACGCGGGCGCTTGAGGATCGCATCGAAAACAAGCCGAAACCGAAGCGGCCGCCGGCCGGTTCCAGGAAGTCATGATGGAAAACAACCGCAATTATTTCGTGGCGATCGCCCTGTCCGTGCTGATCCTCGTTGCTTGGCAGTTCTTCTACGTCAATCCGAGAATCGAACGGGACCGGATCGCCGCGGAGCAGGCGCAGCAGGCCGAGCAGGCTCAGCAGCCGCAGCCGCAGCAGCAGGGTACCCAGCAGGCGGCACCGGGCCAGGCGCTGCCCGGCGGCCCGATTCCGGGAGCGGACCGCGACCAGGCCGTCGCCAAGTCTGCACGCGTCGCGATCGACACGCCGGCGCTTTCCGGCTCCATCAACCTGACCGGCGCACGCTTCGATGACTTGAAGCTCAAGGAATATCGCGAAACGGTCGACCCGCAGAGCCCCATCATTACGCTCTTCAGCCCTGCCGAAGCCGCGGACGGCTATTTCACCGAGCTCGGCTATATCGGCAACGAGGCCAGCGGCAGCGTGCCGGGACCGCAGACCGTCTGGACGCTTTCCGGCGGCGACAAGCTGACGCCGAATACGCCGGTGACGCTGACCTACACCAATGACAAGGGGATTACCTTCACCCGTACGATCTCGGTCGACGACCACTACATGTTCCAGGTCGCAGACAGTATCAAGAATGCGGGCGCTGCACCGGTCTCGCTTTCTTCCTACGGCCGCGTCACGCGCTTCAACAAGCCGACGACGCCGAGCATCTACGTCCTGCACGAAGGCTTCGTCGGCGTGACCGGCGACACTCTGCAAGAGGTCGGCTATTCGGACGCGGAGGAAGAAACGACGATCGAGTCCGGCAAGTCGACCGGCGGCTGGCTCGGGATCACGGACAAATATTGGGCCGCGACGATCGTTCCGCCGCAGGCGACGCCCTTCGATACCCGGTTTTCACATTTCACCGACGGCCGCGCCCGCTATCAAAGCGACTACAAGAGCGATCAGATCACGGTCGCGCCCGGCCAGGCGGCGGAGGTAAAGAATCTCGTCTTCGCCGGCGCCAAGGAAGTCCCGGTCGTCGACAACTATGCGGTCGCCTACGCGATTCCAAAGTTCGACCGCCTGATCGACTGGGGCTGGTTCTACTTCATCACCAAGCCGATGTTCAAAATGATGGATTTCTTCTTCCGTCTGTTCGGCAATTTCGGCATCGCGATCCTGATCACGACGATCGTCGTCAAGCTCATCTTCTTCCCGCTCGCCAACAAGCAATATGCCTCGATGGCGAATATGAAGAAGGTCCAGCCCAAGATGGAGGAGCTGAAGAAGAAGTTCGGCGACGACCGCATGGGGCTGCAGCAGGCGATGATGCAGCTCTACAAGGACGAGAAGATCAATCCGCTGGCGGGCTGCTGGCCGATCATCATCCAGATTCCGGTGTTCTTCGCGCTTTACAAGGTGATCTACGTCACCATCGAGATGCGCCATGCACCGTTCTTCGGCTGGATCCAGGATCTTTCCGCGCCCGACCCGACGACGATCTTCAACCTCTTCGGACTGCTGCCCTTCGACGTCCCGCTGTTCCTGCATCTCGGTGTCTGGCCGCTCATCATGGGCGTCACCATGTTCCTGCAGATGCGGATGAATCCGACGCCCCCCGACCCGACGCAGGCGATGCTGTTCACCTGGATGCCGGTCGTCTTCACCTTCATGCTGGCATCGTTCCCGGCGGGCCTGGTCATCTATTGGGCCTGGAACAACCTGCTCTCGATCATCCAGCAGTCGATCATCATGAAACGTCAGGGCGTGAAGATCGAACTCTTCGACAATCTGAAATCTCTATTCACGAAGAAACCCAAGCCGGCGGAATAGCGGCTTGCAGGCTCGCACCAAAAAGCCCCGGATCGAGCATCCGGGGCTTTTGTTTTCCAAGTCGTATGTCTTGCGAAACCGCCGCCGTGCTTGACATGCGTACGCAAAAGCCGGATGCCGGCAGCCAAAAAGGGGATGGCAGTACATGTCCGGACACAGCGATCAGAACGCCTCCACCGTCTTCGGCAAGCCGTGGATCTTCATCCGCGGCGTTCCGGCGATGAAATTTTTACCGCCCGAAGGCCCGGCGGAAATTGCCTTTGCCGGCCGTTCGAATGTCGGCAAGTCGTCGCTGATCAATGCGCTCGTCGGACAGAAGGGGCTTGCACGCACCTCCAACACCCCCGGCCGCACCCAGGAGCTCAACTATTTCGTGCCGGACGGCTACTCCGGCGAAGCCGACGACCTGCCGCCGATGGCGCTTGTCGACATGCCCGGCTACGGCTACGCGCAGGCGCCCAAGGAACAGGTCGACGCCTGGACCAAGCTCGTCTTCGACTATCTGCGCGGCCGCTCGACCCTGAAGCGCGTCTATGTGCTGATCGATGCCCGCCACGGTATCAAGAAGAATGACGAGGAGGTCCTGTCGCTCCTCGACAAGGCGGCAGTGTCCTATCAAATCGTGCTGACCAAGTCCGACAAGATCAAGGCGGTCGGCGTGCCGCGGCTTATCGCCGAAACGCTCGAGAAGATCAGGAAGCGTCCAGCCGCCTATCCGGAAGTCCTGTCGACATCTTCGGAAAAGGGCGCCGGCATAGAGGAACTGCGCTCGGCAATCGTATTCGCGGTCGCGCGCTAGAGCATTTTGCCGTCAGGTGGAACCACCCGACGTCGCGCTAATGCAGCAATGGGATTGGGCAGCGGTGCCGGATTTGTGCACACTCCGCGCTAAACCAAGACGCGCCCACAGAACCTCCGGAAGGCCCTACCCTCAGCCGCGAGCCGCCCTATCTCCGGCTGTCGAGCGTTGTACATGGCTCAATGGCAGGAGGGCGATATGTCCGATTTGATCGTGGTGGGATTCGACTCGCCAGAAGAGGCCGACAGGGTTCTCTTGAAGCTCAATAGCCTGAAGCAGGAATATCTGGTCGACCTCGAGGACGCGGTCGTGGTGGTGCGCGACGCCGCAGGCAAGGTGCATCTGAAGCAAAGCATCCACCTCGCGGCAGTTGGGGCCACCTCGGGTCTTCTCTCCGGGTCGCTCTGGGGCGGGCTCGTGGGCTTGCTCTTCCTGAACCCGCTCGCCGGCTTTGCAATCGGCGGTGCGCTCGGCGCCGGTGCGGGAGCTCTTTCCGGTTCGCTCGTCGACTACGGCATCGATGACGATTTCATCAAGTCGCTCGGCAACACCATCCCAAACAATTCTTCGGCGTTGTTCGTTCTGGTCCGTAAGGTCCAGCCTGAGAAAGTTCTTGCGGAGTTCTCGGGGCTTCGTGGCCGCGTGCTGAAGACTTCGCTTTCGCCGGAGCAGGAGCAGAAGCTGCAGGCGGCGCTGACGGATGCGCAGACGCCGTCGCCGCAAGCCGGAACTTTCTGAAAACAAGTGCTATGAGCGCCTACAGCGCCCGCGCGTTTTCGGGGCCGATGCGCTAGCGATAGCGCGCGTTTCCGCGAGCAATGATCACTCCGCTCGGTGAACCGGTCGGGGAACCGCCGGACGGCTCGACGCTGACGGCAAGGGTGGCGCCGACGGTGATATTGCGGCGCATCGTGGGTGTAAGCGGAATTTCCCCTCCGCCCGACTGCGGTAGGACGCCGAGCGATACGGCTGGCTGCGAGCCTCGAATCAGCCAGAGCTCCAGGGAGTTTCCCTCCGCCTTTCCGGCCCCAACAGGCGTCACCTTAATGCGTCCGGATGCGGCGTCGAAACGGGCGACGAGGTTGACGGCGTTGCCTTCTCCGGAAAGTTCCGCAACCAGCGATGTGCCACCCTCCCCGCCACCGAGGAGGCCCGCCGAAGAAGCGGCGAGAACCGTCAGGGCCGCGAGCGATGCAAGGGCGAGGCAGCGCCAGAACGCCAGCGAATTCCAGACGCCCTGGGAGCGTGCCGAAGCTTCGGGGGCACCGTGATCGACCGCCGTAAAACCACGCACCACGTGCACGCTACGTTCATAGGCTTCGTCGAACGCGGCCAGGTTGTTTTGCCAACGGACGACCATGGCGGCAAAATTTCGGTCGGATGCCATGCGCGCCTCGACCTTCCGGCGGTCTTCGGCGGATAGGACGCCCAACACGTATTCCCCTGCGATCACCTCGTCGCGGCGGGAATCGCCGCTTTCGGGCTTCTGCGTCGTCATCGCTCAACGTGCTCACTCGACATCAGGAGACCATGCCCGATCATTCCGGATCCGGAGCAGGATCAGCCATAATATATGTCTCGTCAATCCATTGGCGATGGCTCCGCTCGGTGAAAGGGCGTCCTGACGAAGGCGCTCCGCAGCCAGGCCATGGGAGCGCCGTCATTAAGCCGTTATGTTGCCTCCGGATCATTCCATCCGCCGGAGACTTGCGCTAAACAGCAGCCGATATTTTTTCGAGGGTCCGCCATGTCCGCATCAGAAAGTGAAATCCAGGCACGCCTGCTCGCCCAGGCGCTGCCCTACATGCAGCGCTATGAGAACAAGACGATCGTCGTCAAATATGGCGGGCATGCCATGGGCAATCCGGAGCTCGGCCGCGCCTTTGCAAGCGACATCGCGCTCTTGAAGCAGTCCGGTGTCAATCCGATCGTCGTCCATGGCGGGGGGCCGCAGATCGGTGCAATGCTCAACAAGATGGGTATCGAATCGAAGTTCGAGGGCGGGCTTCGCGTCACCGACCAGAAGACCGTCGAAATCGTCGAGATGGTGCTCGCCGGCTCGATCAACAAGGAGATCGTCGCGCTCATCAATCAGACCGGCGAATGGGCGATCGGGCTCTGCGGCAAGGACGGCAACATGGTCTTTGCAGAAAAGGCGAAGAAGACCATCCGCGATCCGGATTCCAACATCGAGCGCGTGCTCGATCTTGGCTTCGTGGGCGAAGTGGTCGAGGTGGACCGGACGCTGCTCGATCTGCTCGCGCGCTCGGAGATGATCCCCGTGATCGCCCCGGTGGCGCCCGGCCGCGACGGCCACACCTACAACATCAATGCCGATACCTTTGCCGGCGCGATTGCAGGGGCGCTCAACGCGACTCGCCTGCTGTTCCTGACCGACGTTCCGGGCGTCCTCAACAAGCAGGGCGAGCTCATCAAGGAGCTCTCGGTCGCCGAAGCCCGCGCGCTGATCGCCGACGGCACGATTTCGGGCGGCATGATCCCGAAGGTCGAAACCTGCATCGACGCGATCAAGGCAGGCGTGCAGGGCGTCGTCATCCTCAACGGCAAGACTGCCCATTCGGTGCTGCTCGAGATCTTTACCGAACACGGTGCCGGCACGCTGATCGTGCCTTGACGAGACGGGTTGCCCTTTGCGGCACGACATTAACCTACCGGCTTAGGAAGCCCCTCCCCTTTGTGGGGAGGGTTGGGGAGAGGAAGGTTCCATCCTACTTGCCAAATGCCTTCTCGGCCTCTCCGCGCAGCCAGGCGATCATGGCCCGGTAGGGAAATGGTCCATAGCTGACGCGACCGACGCCGGCGGCGGCAAGGATGGATAGGTCCGGCGCTCCGGGCTTCATCATCACGTTCACTGGCAACGGTGAAGCTTCGCAGAGTCTCGCGATCAGGTCTGCATCGACAAGCCCGGGCGCGAAGAAGCCGCTTGCGCCCGCGCCGGCATAGGCCCTCGCCCGGGCGATGGTCTCGTCGACTAGGCCGGCGTGGCGGGAAACATCGCTCTCCTGCAGGAAGAGGTCGGTGCGGGCATTGATGAAAAGGGGGACACCCTGGCGCTCGGCCATGTCGCGAATGGCCCGAATGCGGGCAACCTGCCTGTCAATCGGGTGAATGCCTCCCCGGCCGACGACCTGATCTTCGAAATTGATGCCGATTGCGCCTGCGTCGATGAGTTCAGCCACATTGGCGGCGCCCTGGGCCGGATCCTCCGAGTAGGCACCTTCGAAATCAACCGAAAGCGGCAGATCGACGGCCGCGACAATCTCGCGAACGGTCTCGATCAACAGCGCCAGCGGTACCTTCTGCCCGTCTCCATAGCCATGAGCCGCCGCCACGGACCAGCTTCCGGTCGCCAGCGCCTTGGCGCCGGCCTCGGCCACGCAGCAGGCACTGCCCGCATCCCATATATTGTAGAGAACGACCGGCTCCCCCTTGCGGTGCAATGCTGCAAAGGCAAGCGCCCTTTCCTCCTGTGTCATCGCTTTTCCTCCATATAGGCACGGGCCTTCGCGCCGGGCGAGCAATCATCGCTTTCTATGCTACCCCCGCCGCGCTCGACCCCCGGCACCGATTCCACGGCGCGGACTGCCTCGATGCTACCGATTCGCAGTCCACTTTGTACCATCTTGCGCTTTTACGGTCCGCCGGAATTGGGGCGCAGCATTGTGCTGAGAGCCGTTCACTGCACGATCAGCACGACGACGCCGAACACGATCAAGAGACAACCGAGGAGTTCGAGCCGGGTGATCCATTCCCGGAACACGAAGAAGGAGGAGGCGAATGTAAAAAGCATCTCCACCTGGGCGACAACTTTGACCATCGCCGCCTGTTGCAGGGTCATTGCCGAAAACCAGCCGAAGGAGGCCGAAGCGCCAACGAAACCGACCAGGATCGCGGGCTTCCATGCCGCGCGTATCCGGCCGAGTTCATCCGGTTCGCCAAGGGCGATCCAGGCGAGCATGACGATTGTCTGCAGCAGGATCACGAAGCCAAGCGTAAAACCGGCCTGCATCAGGTAGTCCGGCGCCGGAAGGCTTGGCGCCAAGGCAAGCGAGGCGGAGCGGTAGGCGACGGCGGAGAGGCCGAAACAAGTCCCGGAGAGGAGCCCTATGCCGGCGGTGCGTGTGAACACCGACGTCACCAAGGACCGGACACTCAACGCCGTGCGAGCAACGGAAATGAGCATGACCCCGACGACGGAGACGGCGATCGCGACAATGGCGCCCGGGCCCGCCTTCTCGCCGAGGAAGACCAGGCCGAACAGGGCCGCCTGGGCAGGTTCCGTCCGCGAATAGGCGGTGCCGACGGCAAAGTTGCGAAAGGAGAACAGGTGCACCAGCAGGAAGGTTGCCGTAATCTGCGACAATCCACCGACCAGCGCCCACAGGAAAAAGGTGCCATTCGGAACCGGCAGGCTGCGCCCCACCCACACCAGCAGGGCCAAATACAGAAACGCGAAAGGCAGGCCGAAGCCGAATCGCACGAAGGTGGCGCCGGTCGTTCCCATGACACCTTTCAGGTGCTTCTGCATGGTGGAGCGGACATTCTGCAGAAATGCCGCGGCGATGGTGATGAGAATCCAGGTTTCCATGACAGTCGGCCAGAGCGGGACGCGCTCACATGCGCTCGCGTCGCTTCTATCCCCTTGTTTTTTGCCGCATTGGTGCAGCGTCAGGTGATTCCTTGACGGCAAAGTGCTCTAGCACGAGCGGGAGCGGCAAACCAGCCGCAACTGTGAGTGGCGGCGCACAGGATTCCGTTTTCCTTCGCAAGCCGCGCGTGGCATAAGGCTGCCATGAAGAAGCTCGATCGCCTGCCGACCCATGCCGAATTCGCCCATGTCACCGACTGGGTCTTCGATCTCGACAACACGCTCTATCCGCACCACGTCAACCTCTTCGCCCAGATCGACCGTAACATGACGGCCTATGTCGCCGCACTGCTGTCGCTCGATCCTGCGGAGGCGAAGAAACTGCAGAAGGCCTATTATCGGGATCATGGCACGACGCTCCAGGGCCTGATGATCAACCATCGCGTCGACCCCAACGATTTTCTCGAACGCGCGCACGCCATCGACTACAGCGTCGTGCCCGCGAACCCCGAACTCGGAGAGGCAATCAAGGCGTTGCCTGGACGCAAGTTCATCTTCACCAACGGCAGTGTCGCCCATGCGGAGATGACGGCGCGTGCGCTTGGCATCCTCGACCACTTCGACGACATCTTCGATATCGTTGCCGCCGATTTCGTGCCGAAGCCGGCCGACACTACATACGACAAGTTCATGAGCCTGCACCGGGTCGACACGCGGAACGCAGTGATGTTCGAGGACCTGCCGCGCAACCTGATCGTGCCGAAGGCGCTCGGCATGACGACGGTGCTGCTCGTGCCGCGCAATCTCGAATATGAATTCGTCGAGGCCTGGGAGAGGTCGAGCGATGCCGATGAGCAGATCGACTACGTCACCGAAGACCTGACGGGGTTTCTGCGCCGCGTCGTTGCTGTCGCATAGGGATCAACGGAAAGATGATCCCGCTTTGCAACATCCCGCGCTAACGCCTGCCCGATGCCATCGGCAGGGAGCTAGGATCCACGGTCTCGTAAAAGCGGGCAATGATGTCCCAGGCCTGTTCTGCGGTATCGACGAAATGCACGAGATCGATGTCATTCGGCGCGATCGTGCCGAACTCTGCCAGCGCCTCGAAATTGATGATCGAGCGCCAGAACTTCTCGCCGAAGAGCAAAAGCGGTACGAGCGCCAGGCGCCCCGTCTGCATCAGCGTCATCGTTTCAAACAGTTCGTCGAGCGTTCCGAACCCGCCGGGGAAAACCGCCACCGCCCTGGCGCGCAGCAGGAAGTGCATCTTCCGGATGGCGAAGTAGTGGAAGTTGAACGATAGTTCCGGCGTGACGTAACGGTTCGGCGCCTGCTCGTGTGGCAGAACGATATTGAGGCCGATCGACGGGGCTCCGGCATCTGCCGCGCCGCGATTGCCCGCCTCCATCACGCCCGGGCCGCCGCCGGTGACGACGACGTATTCCTTGTGGCCGAGCTTGGCGGATTGCTCGGAGCACAGCCGGGCGAATTTTCGCGCCTCGGTGTAATAGACCGACGCCGCTTCAAGGTTTCTCCGCTGCGTCTCGTTCTTGGCCGCCCAGGCAGCACCGCCGGGCTCTGGAATACGCGCGCCGCCGAACATGACTACCGTCGAGTTGATGCCACGCTCCGCAAGCATCATCTCGGTCTTCAGCAGCTCGAGCTGCAGGCGAACCGGCCGCAATTCCTCCCGACAAAGGAAATCGTCGTCGACATAGGCCAGACGGTAGGTCGGCGAGGCCGATTGTGGCGTCAGCGGAACGGTCGAGGCGCGCTGCCTGCTTTGCTGGCTGTCCGCCAGCGGATCCCAAACCCCACCCCTGCGTCGCAGGGCGCGCTTTTTCATGCGTCCCATATTTCGTCTTTCCCGTCCATTCCGGACTATGTCCGGATACCTCCTGTTGTGTTTTCCCGGCAATGTGGCGTTTCTCTGCCGGAAACGCGCCCACTTGCCAAGCCCCGTCGCAAAAGCGAAGCCGAAAAGCCTTCGACCTTGCTAGATCAAGCTTCCGCAGCATCCGTTGAAACTCATACGCGACCCGGCAGCTGCGGCACTTCGTACTCTGCGTAACACCTCAAACAGGTTCCGATTCGACGCATTATGCAGTAGAGCTTCAACGATAACCGCCGAACTTTAAGGAATTCCGATGACCAACCACGACCTCGTCTCCCTGTCGCAGACCATCGAAACCGCCTTCGTAGAACGTGAGACGATCAATACAGGCACACGCGGTGCCGTTCGCGATGCTGTGGAAACGGCGCTCAACCTCCTCGACAGCGGCAAAGCGCGAGTCGCCGAGCGCGGCGAGGACGGCACCTGGACGGTCAATCAGTGGCTCAAGAAGGCCGTGCTTCTCTCGTTCCGGCTGAACCCGATGGAACTCGTGAAAGGCGGCCCGGGCGAATCGGTCTGGTGGGACAAGGTGCCCTCGAAATTCGACGGCTGGAGCGTCAACGAGTTCGAGAAGGCCGGCTTCCGCGCCGTGCCGAATTGCGTGGTCCGCCGATCCGCCTATGTCGCGCCGAACGCGGTCCTGATGCCCTGCTTCGTCAATCTCGGCGCCTATGTCGGCGAAGGCACGATGGTCGACACCTGGGCGACCGTCGGTTCCTGCGCGCAGATCGGCAAGAACGTGCATCTTTCCGGCGGCGTCGGGATCGGCGGGGTGCTTGAGCCGATGCAAGCGGGGCCGACTATCATCGAGGACAATTGTTTCATCGGCGCCCGCTCCGAAGTCGTCGAGGGTTGCATCGTCCGCGAGGGCTCGGTTCTCGGCATGGGCGTCTTCATCGGCAAGTCGACCAAGATCGTCGACCGCGCGACCGGGGAAGTGATGTATGGCGAAGTGCCGCCCTATTCGGTCGTCGTCGCTGGCTCCATGCCGTCCGGCTCGACCATGGCAAACGGTCAGCCGGCGCCGAACCTCTACTGCGCCGTCATCGTCAAGCGGGTCGACGAAAAGACCCGCTCGAAAACAGGCATCAACGAACTGCTCCGGGACTGACCATGGCCGAGAAGGGGCGGCCAAGCATGACCTGGCTGTTCTTCAGCCCGTCCGGCCGGATCGGCCGGCTGCCCTTTTTCCTTTCCTGGCTCTTTTGGCTCTTCGCCGGCGGCTTCCTGCTTGCGCAGGTGTTGAAAAACGAGGGGCAGGACGCGCCCCTGGCGCTCTGGACGCTGGCGCTGATCGCTTCCGGTTTCGTGTCCGCCGTCTCACTCGTCATGCTGGCGATCAAGCGCCTGCACGATATCGGCTATCCCGGCCCGCTGGCGCTCTGCCTGTTCATTCCGGTCTTGAGTCCGATCGTCTTCATCGCGCTTTGTCTGTGGCCCGGCAACAAAGGCGCGAACGAATTCGGCGGTGACCGCAACCGCCCAAGGTAACCCATCGAACTTGGGTCGGATTTGCGCTGGCGGTGAGCGGATCAAAGGCTTCGGCGGATATGCAGGTGCAAGGCCTCAGACACTGTACATTCCTGCTCCGAGCGCGTATGTAGCGGCACAATTGAACTGGCCGCGACGTTGGCCGCGGCAATCGACGCCTGATGGCGGCCAAGAGGGCCTGCTCGTCTGTCGGCGCGAAGACCGAATCCGAAAGACGAGACATGACAGAATTCGAAGGGATCGCCCCCGCGATCGCCGAAGCGTTGGCCAAACGCGGCTATGCAACGCTGACACCCGTCCAACAGGCAATGCTCGATCCGGCGATCGAGGACGCGGATGCTCTTGTTTCCGCCCAGACCGGCTCCGGCAAGACCGTGGCCTTCGGCCTGGCGATCGCGCCGACGCTGCTTGGCCAAGTCCGGCAACTCGGTGCGGCCGCGGCGCCGCTGGCGCTGGTCATCGCACCGACGCGCGAATTGGCGCTGCAGGTCAAACGTGAGCTCGAATGGCTCTATGCGCCTGCAGGCGCAACGATCGCCTCCTGCGTCGGCGGCATGGACATCCGCAGCGAGCGGCGCGCGCTGGAGCGCGGCGCCCATATCGTCGTCGGCACGCCGGGACGGCTTTGCGATCATATCCGCCGCGATTCGCTCGACATTTCCGCGCTTCGTGCTGTGGTGCTCGACGAGGCGGACGAGATGCTCGACCTCGGTTTCCGCGAGGACCTGGAGTTCATCCTGGAGTCGGCACCCGCCGAACGCCGCACGCTGATGTTCTCGGCGACAGTGCCGCGTGCGATCGCCACACTTGCCAAGAGCTATCAGCGCGACGCGGTGCGCATCGGCATTGCCTCGGAGCAAAAGCAGCACGGAGATATCGAGTACCGATCCCTGATCGTCTCCCCGGGCGACCGGGAGAACGCCATCATCAACGTGCTGCGCTACCACGAGGCGCGAAACGCAATCGTCTTCTGCTCGACGCGAGCGGCGGTCAACCACCTGACGGCTCGCTTCAACAATCGCGGCTTCTCGGTGGTGGCGCTCTCGGGCGAGCTCAGCCAGAATGAGCGCACCCATGCCCTCCAGGCGATGCGCGACGGACGCGCCCGCGTCTGCATCGCTACCGACGTCGCGGCGAGGGGCATCGACCTTCCAGGCCTGGAACTCGTCATCCACGCCGACCTCCCTAACAATCCTGAAACATTACTGCACCGGAGCGGCCGCACCGGTCGCGCCGGCCAGAAGGGCGTCAGCGCCCTGATCGTGCCGGTCAATCAACGGCGGAAAGCCGAGCGATTGCTGGATGGCGCGCGCATCACCGCGGCCTGGGCAAAGCCTCCGTCGGCCGACGAGGTGACGCGCCGCGACGAGGAGCGCCTTCTCGCCGATGTGGCTTTCGACGAGCCCTTGCACGATGACGAACAGGCAATGGTGCAGGCGCTGATCGACCGACACGGAGCCGAAAAGGTCGCCGCGGCCTTCCTGCGGCAGTTCCGCACCAGCCGCTCCGCGCCGGAGGAGCTTTCCGATGTCTCCATTGAGGAGACTCGCAAGAAGAGCCGGCGTGACGACTCCGTTCCCGCCCGCGACGATGTCGCCGGTCTTCGCCCGGACTTTGCCGATGGGAGCTGGTTCTCGCTCTCCGTCGGCCGAAAACAGAACGCCGAACCGCGCTGGCTGATCCCCATGCTCTGCCGTCATGGCAAGTTGAGCAAACGCGACATCGGGGCGATCCGCATGCAGCCTGAGGAAACCTATGTCGAATTGACCGGCGAAGGAGCCGAGCGCTTTCTTTCCGCGATCGGCCCAAATCGGACGCTGGAAAAGGGCATTCGCGTCAGAACCCTTCAAGGCGCCCCGGATATGTCCGCGCCGCGGGAGGGCAAACCGGATTTCGCGAAGAAGCGGCCGAGGCCTGCTGAGGTTGCGCCGGAGCGCGAGCACAAGGACTTCAAGCCGAAGCGCAAGTTCGAAAAGAAGCCTTCGCAGGCGCAGAATGCGCATCCGGAGAAGCGGGACGAAAAGCCCTGGAGCAACAAGAAGGGCAAACCCGAGGCTAGCAAAGCTGGCGACTTCAAGCCGAAAACCAAACGCAACAACGCCAAGAAACGTCAGGCTTGACCCTCGGCTGACTCGACGCCGCGCGCGAACGCTGTCATGCCGAGCGCGCCAAGTGAGCTGGCCAATCAGGCGCCCTCCATTTGCGATTGCGCCACCACCTTCACCACCCAATCCGCAAAGACACGCAGGCGGCTGCTTAAGTGCCGGTTCGGCGGGTAGACGAGATAGATGGGTGTGGGATCGATCTCCCAATCGGTCAGGACAGGAACGAGTGTTCCGGCGCTGAGGTCATCGCGCACCATGAAGAGCGGCGCCTGGATGATGCCGAAGCCCGCTCGCGCGGCGGCGAGATATGTCGTGGACTCGTTGGCCGCCACCGTATAGCGGCCGTTGACCTCGATCTCCTCGTTGCCGCGCCGAAAATGGAACGGCATCTGCTGACCTGTCTTCGGCAGGAAATAGCCGACGACATAGCAATTCTTCTCGAGATCGGTCGGGTGCTGCGGAACCGCGTGACGCGCGAGAAACTCCCGTGAAGCGCAGGATATGAATTTCATTTCCGTGATGCGGCGCGCAATCAGCGATTGGTCCGTCAGGGTGCCGGCCCGGATGGCGCAGTCGACGTTCTCGGCGAGATAATCGACAGTGCGGTCTGAAACGCCGAGATCGATCTGGATATCGGGGTATCTCTTGTGAAACTCCGGCAGGGCCGGAATGATGATCAGGTTGGCAAACGCGCTCGCCGTTTCCACGCGCAGCCGTCCCTTAGGCAGGCTCTGGGCACTCGAGAGGCTTCCGTCCAATTCGTCAAGGTCGGAAAGGAGGCGTGCGGCGCGCTCGTAATAAAGCGCACCATCCGGTGTGACCAGCACCCGCCGCGTCGTACGGTTCAGGAGCTTGGTCCTCAGGTGCGCCTCCAAACCCTGTATCAGGTTTGTAACCGTGGCCTTCGGCATGTTGAGCGAAGCGGAAGCCCGGGTGAAATTTCCGGTTTCGACAACCCGGAGAAACACGCGCATGGCCGTGAGCTGGTCCATTTTCAATAACCGAATTGTTCGAAATTTCGAATAGTGTAGCCAGATCCCGCGGACTATTCCAAGCGAAAGACAATGCTATGGTGTCAGCGTTGCGGGTTGTCCTCATCTAGGAATTCACCCGCCGCGGAGACAAGACATGGAGACGCATTTTACGGAAAAGATGGTGCAGACGAACCGCGGTGCGTGCTGCGCACGCATCTATCGCGGTGAGTCCTTGCTATCGCCACCCCCGATTGTGCTCCATCTCCACGGCGGAAGCTTCGTTGGAGAATCGGCCGCCGCAGGGGAAAAGGTCGCAAATGCATTGGCAGCTGCCGGTGCCGTGGTCGTTTCGCCCGACTATCCCTCCGCCTGCCTCAACCCGTTCCCGGCAGCGATCGAGACCGCCTATTCAATGCTTTCATCCATGCGCAGCAGCTGCCCTGAGTTCGCGCACAAGAAATCGATGCTGTTCGTCGCGGGCGAGGAAGCGGGCGGCAATATCGCGGCCGGGCTGGCCCTGATGGCGCGCGATCAGTTCCTCACCGATCTGAAGGGGCAGATCCTGCTCTCGCCGCTGCTCGACCCGTGTTTGGCGACGTCCTCGTTCCGCAAGTTCTGTCCGCAGAGCTCGGCGCAGTCGATCGCCGAGGGTTGGCAGCAATATCTCGGCGAGGGGACCGGCCTGACGCATCCATATGCGGCACCCGGCCATTGCACGCGGCTGGGCGGCCTCGTTCCGGCGCTCGTCGTCACCAGCGAGGAATGTCCGATGCGCGACGAGACCGAGGCCTATGCCGATCGCCTGCGTGAAGCCGGCGTTCCTGTCGAGTTGCACGTTCTGGCCGGGCGCGCCGCCTGGATCCCAAGCATTGCCGCCCAGGCAAACTGGGCCGCGCAGGAAAGAATCATCTCAGGCCTTTTCTCCCGCTTCTTCCACGCGGCGGGGGCGAAGCCGATCAAGCAGTAAGCGAGCACAAGAGCCGGCTCCCAACCGGCAAGGAGAAAACATGACATCGACCGTTACCCGCCGGGCCTTGTGGGGCGCCGGCCTCAGTATTCTATTGTCTCTCGCTGGCGGAGCTGCCGTCGTCTTCGGCCTGCCCGCCCGGTCGCAAGCTGATGCCGCAGCCGAGGCGGCGGCACCCGCGGCCGTCCCGGTTTCCGTAGCCAAGGCGGAAACGCGCCGGATCACCACCTGGGAAAGTTTCTCGGGCCGTCTCGAAGCGGTCGAGCGTGTCGAGGTTCTCCCCCGCGTCGGCGGCGCGATCCTGAAAGCGCATTTTCGCGAAGGTGCCCTGGTGAACAAGGGCGATCTGCTCGTCGCGATCGATCCCGAGCCCTATGCCGCTGCCGTCGAGCGGGCCGAGGCGGAGGTCGCGGCGGCCGAGGCGCGGGTCGCACTCGCGAAAACCGAGCTTGATCGCGGCCGTAAGCTCGTTACCACCAGCGCTATCCCCCAAAGCGGGGTCGATCAAAGGCTGAGCGCCTATGACGAGGCGCAGGCGAATGTCCGATCGGCCAAGGCTGCGCTCCGCTCGGCGCGTCTCGATCTGCAATATACGGAAGTTCGGGCGCCGATCACCGGACGCGTCGGTGCGCTCGCGATCACGGCCGGCAATCTCGTTTCCGCCGGTGCTGCTTCGCCGGAGCTGACGACCATCGTTTCCGTCGATCCGATCTATGCGAGCTTCAACGTCAACGAGGAAGTTGTCGCAGCCGCGCTCGCCAAACTTTCCGCTTCGGCCGGAACGGATTCGATCGAGCGCATTCCGGTCCAGATCGGCACCGCCGCCGACGAAGGCACGCCGATCGAAGGCCACATCCAGCTGATCGATAATCAGGTGGATGCGGCGACCGGCACAATCCGACTCCGTGCCGCACTCAAGAATGCCGACGGCCGGCTGATCCCGGGACAATTCGTCCGCATCCGCATCGGCGACCCAGCGCCGGCGGACAAGCTGGTGATCAGCGATCGCGCCATCGGCTCCGACCAGGACAAGAAATTCGTGCTGGTCGTCGGCACGGACAACAAGGTCGAGTACCGGCAGGTGACGCTCGGGCCGACCGCCGAGGGCCTTAGGATCGTCGAAAACGGATTGGCGCCTGGCGAAACCATCGTCGTCAACGGATTGCAGCGCGTCCGCCCTGGCGTCGTCGTCGCGCCGCAGCCGGTGGAACAGGAAACCGCTTCGGTCGCCAAGCCATAGCAACTGCGGCCTTGCCCTCTGGCGAGGCCCTGGAACTGACGTCAAGCCGCAAGCGGAGCGCCGCGGGTGAGGACTATCGCCCGCAGGCACCGTATGCCTCACCTTGTCCCAAGGGGGATGACATGAACTTTTCACGCTTCTTCGTCGACCGTCCGGTCTTCGCGGGCGTTCTCTCCGTGCTGATTTTCGTCGCGGGCCTGATCGGCATGACCGGCTTGCCCATCTCGGAATATCCGGAAGTTGTGCCGCCGCAGATCGTCGTTCGGGCCCAATACCCCGGTGCCAACCCGGCTGTAATCGCCGAAACCGTCGCGACGCCGCTCGAAGAGCAGATCAATGGCGTCGAGGGCATGCTTTACATGCAGAGCCAGGCGACCGCCGACGGGTTGATGACGCTCACCGTCACCTTCGAACTTGGCACCGATCCCGACCAGGCACAGCAGCTCATACAGAACCGGGTCTCGCAGGCCGAACCGCGGCTGCCGGAGGAGGTGCGCCGCCTCGGCGTCACCACCGTGAAGAGCTCGCCCGACCTGACGCTCGTCGTGCATCTGCTCTCGCCGAACGGGCAATACGACATCAACTACCTGCGCAATTACGGTGTCTTGAACGTCAAGGACCGGCTGGCGCGGGTCGAGGGCGTCGGCCAGGTGCAGATCTTCGGCGGCGGAGACTATTCGATGCGCGTCTGGATCGATCCGGAAAAGGCTGCCGAGCGCGGGCTAGCGGCAAGCGATGTCGCCAACGCCATCCGCGGACAGAACGTCCAGGCGGCCGCCGGCGTGATCGGCGCTTCGCCCTCCGTTGCAGGGCTCGACCTGCAGCTCTCCGTTAATGCTCAAGGACGCCTGAGAACCCCGGAGGAATTCGCCGGCATCGTCGTCAAATCCGGTGACAATGGCGAGATCACCCGCCTCGGCGACGTCGCACGCGTTGAAATGGGCGCGGCGGATTACTCGCTGCGCTCGCTGCTCGACAACAAGGCCGCCGTCGGCATGGGCGTTTTCCAGGCCCCCGGCTCGAACGCCATCCAGATCTCGGAAAACGTCCATAAGGTCATGGCCGAACTGAAGCAGACCATGCCGGAGGGCGTCGACTACGAAATCGTCTACGACACGACGCAGTTCGTCCGGGCTTCGATCGAATCGGTCGTGCACACATTGCTCGAAGCTATCGCGCTGGTGGTGCTCGTCGTCATCGTGTTCCTGCAGACCTGGCGCGCCTCGATCATCCCGCTCGTGGCCGTGCCGGTCTCGATCGTCGGCACCTTCGCGGTGATGTATGTCTTCGGCTTCTCGATCAATGCGCTGAGCCTCTTCGGGCTGGTGCTGGCGATCGGCATCGTCGTCGATGACGCGATCGTCGTCGTCGAAAACGTCGAGCGCAACATCGCGCAAGGCCTGTCGCCGGTGCAGGCGACCTATCGCGCCATGCAGGAGGTCTCCGGCCCGATCATCGCCATCGCGCTGGTGCTGGTCGCGGTATTCGTGCCGCTTGCCTTTATCACCGGCCTTACCGGACAATTCTACCGCCAGTTCGCCTTGACCATCGCCATCTCGACGGTGATCTCCGCTTTCAACTCGCTGACGCTGTCGCCGGCCCTCGCCGCGCTTCTCTTGAAGGACCACCATGCGCCGAAGGATCTTCTGACGCGGGTAATGGACAAGCTCTTCGGCTGGTTCTTCCGCGGCTTCAACCGCTTCTTCGGAAGGAGCTCCGAGGCCTACGGCCGGGGCGTCGGCGGCATTCTCACGCGCAAGTCGTTGATCATGGGCCTCTATGTCATCCTGCTTGGTGTGACTTTCGTGCTCTTCCGCGCTGTCCCCGGCGGCTTCGTCCCGGCCCAGGACAAGCAATATCTGATCGGCTTCGCGCAGCTGCCGGATGCGGCGACGCTCGACCGTACGGAGGACGTCATCCGGCGCATGAGCGACATCGCGATGAAGCATCCCGGCATCGAACATGCGATCGCTTTCCCCGGTCTGTCGATCAACGGCTTCACCAACTCCTCCAACTCCGGCATCGTCTTCGTGTCGTTGAAGCCCTTCGAGGAACGCACGACGCCCGAGCTCTCCGGCGGCGCGATCGCCATGCAGCTGAACCAGCAGTTCGGGGCGATCCAGGACGCCTTCATCGCCATGTTCCCGCCGCCCCCGGTACAAGGCCTCGGCACAACGGGCGGATTCAAACTGCAGATCGAGGACAGGAACGGCCTCGGCTATCGGGCACTCGACGATGCCGCCAAGGCCTTCCTGGGCAAGGCGATGCAGGCGCCGGAGCTCGCCGGGCTCTATTCGAGCTATCAGATCAACGTGCCGCAGCTCTATGCCGACCTTGATCGCACCAAGGCGCGCCAGCTCGGCGTGGCGGTGACGGACGTGTTCGAGACGCTGCAGATCTATCTCGGCTCGCTCTACGTCAACGACTTCAACGCTTTCGGCCGCACCTACAGCGTGCGCGTCCAAGCGGATGCGAGCCACCGCAGCCATGCGGATGACATCGGCAAGCTGAAGGTGCGTTCGGCGTCCGGCGAGATGATCCCGCTCTCCGCGCTGCTCAAGGTCGAACAGACGGTCGGCGCCGAGCGGGCGATCCGCTATAATGGCTTCCTCGCCGCCGACATCAATGGCGGTCCTGCTCCGGGCTTCTCCTCGGGCCAGGCACAGGCGGCGATCGAGCGGATCGCGGCGGAGACGCTGCCGCCGGGCATCAGCTTCGAGTGGACGGATTTGACCTATCAGCAGATCCTCGCCGGCAATTCGGGCGTTCTCATCTTCCCGCTGGCACTGCTGCTCGTCTATCTCGTGCTCGCCGCACAGTATGAAAGCCTGATGCTGCCGATCGCGATCATCCTGATCGTGCCGATGGGCATCATGGCAGCGCTCACGGGCGTGTGGCTGACCGGTGGCGACAACAACGTCTTCACCCAGATCGGCCTGATCGTGCTGGTGGGGCTCTCGGCGAAGAACGCGATCCTGATCGTCGAATTCGCTCGCGAGCTCGAGCTCTCCGGCAGGAGCGCCGTCAGCGCCGCAATCGAGGCAAGTCGCCTTCGTCTGAGGCCGATCCTTATGACCTCCATGGCCTTCATCATGGGCGTCGTTCCGCTCGTCACCTCCACAGGTGCAGGTGCGGAGATGCGTTCGGCCATGGGTATCGCAGTCTTCGCCGGCATGATCGGCGTCACCGCCTTCGGCATCTTCATGACTCCGGTCTTCTACGTGCTGATCCGCAAGCTCTCCGGCGAGCGGCCGCTAAAGCACGCGGGAGCCCAGATCGAAGCGCCGCATCTCGCCCCGGGGGAATAGGACACCTCCCCAGACGCGAGCGGGCCAGGCAATTGCCTGGCCCGCTTCTTTCTCACGGAACCGCGGAGTGGTCTCATCACGCGTGACAGCTTGGAACCGATCGGATAAACCAGCAATTCCAGTCCATTGGCCCACCGGCTCCGCAGGCATACCGCTCGATGTTCCCGACCGATCCGATCTCCAATCTCGCCACCCTCATCCGCTGCCCGTCGGTTACCCCGGCCGAAGGCGGCGCGCTCCGGGCGCTCGAAGCCATGCTGGCGCCGCTGGGCTTCAGGGTCGATCGCGTGGTTGCCAAGGAAGCCGGAACGCCGGATGTCGAGAACCTCTATGCCCGGGTCGGAAGCGAAGGGCCGCACCTGATGTTCGCCGGCCATACGGATGTCGTTCCCGTCGGCGACGAGGCCGCCTGGAGCCATGGCCCGTTTTCAGCCGAGATCGCGAATGGCGAGATGTACGGCCGCGGCGCCGTCGACATGAAGGGCGGCATTGCCTGCTTCGTGGCGGCGGTTGCCCGCCACGTCGAAAAGCATGGCCCGCCGAAAGGCTCGATCTCCTTGCTCATCACCGGCGACGAGGAAGGTCCGGCGATCAACGGCACCTCGAAGCTGCTCGAATGGGCGGCAGCCAAAGGCGAGCGCTGGGACGCCTGCCTTGTCGGAGAGCCCACCAACCCCGATCAGCTCGGCGACATGATCAAGATCGGCCGGCGCGGCTCGCTTTCCGGCCGCATCACCGTTCATGGCGTGCAGGGACATGCGGCCTATCCGCATCTCGCCGACAATCCGGTGCGCGGTATCCTGCAGCTTACCGCAGCGCTGATGCACCCGGCCTTCGACCAGGGTACGCAGGATTTCCAGCCTTCCAATCTCGAGGTCACGACGATCGATGTCGGCAATTCAGCCGTCAACGTCATTCCTGCAAAGGCAAGTGCCGCCTTCAACATACGTTTCAACGACGGCTGGACGGCCGAGAGCCTGATGGCGGAGATCGTCGCGCGGCTGGACCGGGCCGCAAAAGACGGCACACTCAGACCCGGCCGGGCGCCCGTCAAGTACGAGATCGTCTGGAACGAGCGGCCGAGCCAGGTGTTCCTGACGCGCGACGATGCGCTGGTCGAGTCGCTTTCCGGCGCGGTCGAAGCCGTCATCGGGCGGCGCCCGCAACTTTCCACCACGGGCGGCACCTCGGACGCGCGCTTCATCAAGGACTATTGCCCGGTGGTCGAATTCGGCCTCGTCGGCCGGACGATGCATATGGTGGACGAGCGCGTCGCGGTGGACGAGCTCGAGACGCTCACCGAGATCTACGGCTCCTTCATCGCCCGCTGGTTCAGACATGCCGTCGCTTGAATTGGTCCTCGCTTACATCAAGGGGCTATGGCTCCTCATTCTCGGCAAGCGCGAGGGCTATGTCTGGCTGGACCTCAGCGAAGGCGGTCTCTGGCGCTCCTTCGCGGCGATCCTCTGGGCACTGCCGGCAATGGTCGTGACCTGGGCCTCCTGGAGGCTCTATTATCTCTCCGCGATGCCGACCGGCACGACTGTCGGCGCAGGCTTCTTCCTGAAGCTCTTCATCGTCGATCTCACAAGTTGGTTGGTGCCGATCCTGCTGATCGTCATCCTTTCGCGGCCCCTCGGCTTTGCCGCTTTCGTGGTGCCGGTGATCGTCACCACCAATTGGCTTTCGGTGCCCCTGTCCTATGCAGCGGCGGTGCCGGCAGCGATCCTGCTGCTTGCGCGCGAAGCCCAGCCCGTGACCGCCTTCCTGTGGTTGATCGTACTCTTTGCCAGCACCGCCCTGCTCTTCCGGCTGCTGCGCACGATCACCGGCAACGAGAACCTGCTCGCGGCGGCTCTAACGGCACTCTTCCTGCTGCCATCGATGATGGTCGGGCAATATCTGCAACATCTCTTCGGCCTGATCCCCGGCTGACGGAGCCTCAATAGTCCACTTGCAGGAAATAGAGCCCCTCCGGCGGCGCGACCGGTCCGCAGGCCTTGCGGTCTCGTGCCTCAAGAGCCGCCGCTAGATCGTCCGGCGTCCACTTGCCCTCCCCAACGAGCTTCAATGAGCCGGCGAAGGAACGAATCTGATTGTGGAGGAAGCTTTGGGCGCTCGCGCGGATCTCGATCAATTCGCCGCCGCGGGTGACGTCCAGCCGGTCGAGCGTCCGCCATGGGCTCGTCGCCTGGCAATGGGCGGAGCGGAACGTGCTGAAATCGTGGTGGCCGACGAGCCGCTGCGCCGCCTCGTGCATCGCCTCATGGTCGAGCACCTTCGGCACCCACCAGGCGCGCCGCGCCTCGAGCGCCAGCGGTGAGCGGCGCGAGATGATCCGATAGAGATAGTGGCGGCGGACGGCCGAGAAGCGAGCGTCGAAACCCGACGGCGCTTCCGTGGCGTCGAGGATTGAGACCCGCTCGCCAGCGAGCGTCAAATGGGCGTTCAGCGCGTTGCGCAGCGTGTGCGCCTTCCAGTCGCGCCCAAGGTCCAGATGCGCCACCTGGCCGATCGCATGGACGCCGGAATCGGTGCGTCCCGCTCCGCGGATAGAGACGGTTTCGCCTGTGAGCGACAAGACCGCCTTCTCGATCGCGCCCTGAACCGAAGGGCCGTTTTCCTGGCGCTGCCAGCCGACATAGTCGGAGCCGTCATACTCGACGGTCAGGCGATAGCGCGGCATATCAGGAGACCCTCGCGCCCGCCGCAACCGGCGTGCCGCGCAGGAATTCCAGCGCAGCGAGCGCCTTGCCGCCTGCGCGCTGCAATCGCGTCAGCCGCACCGCACCTTCGCCGCAGGAGATCGTCAAAGTATCGTCGAGCACGGTACCGGGCTCGCCGGTACCGTCGGCGAGCTCAGAGGTCAGCACCTTGATCCGCTCGACCCGGCCGGCGATCTCCAGTTCGAACCAGGCTCCCGGGACGGGCGACAGCCCGCGAATATGGTTATGCACGTCGCTTGCCGACCGGGTGAAATCGATACGCGTTTCGTCCTTTGTGATCTTGGCCGCGTAGACAACGCCTTCCTCCGGCTGAGGGGTCAGCGTCAATTCGCCGGTCTCGAGCTTCGTCATCGCCTCCTTCATCAGCGCTGCCCCGACATGCATCAGCCTGTCGTGCAACTCACCGGCCGTCATCGCTTTGCCGATCGTCACGCACTTCGTCAGTGCAACCGGGCCGGTGTCCAGCCCCTTATCCATCTTCATCACCATCATGCCGGTCTCGCTGTCCCCGGCCATGATCGCGCGCTGGATCGGTGCGGCGCCCCTCCAGCGCGGCAGGAGGGAGGCGTGACCATTGTAGCAGCCGTAGCGAGTGCCCGTGAGGATCTCCTCCGGCAGCAACAGCCCATAGGCGACGACGACCGCCACATCCGCATCGAAGTCGCGGAAGGACTGCCGGTCGGCCGGCTGCTTGAAGTTGGCGGGTGTCAACACCGGGATGCCCAGGAGCTCGGCCGCCTGATGCACCGGAGACTTCGTAAGATCGAGGCCGCGCCGGCCGCCGGGACGCGGCGGCTGCGTATAGGTGGCAACGATCTCATGGCCAGCCTCGGCGAGCGCTCGAAGCGTCGGTACCGAGAATTCGGGCGTGCCCATGAAGATGATGCGAAGTGTCAAGGCGGTGAACTCCGTCTTTTTCGAATGCCCGGACCGGCCAGGCCGAACCCCGGCTGTCCGCGCCAAGAACCCTCGGCTCGTCAGATCGCGTGGCTTCCCCGCATCTTGGCGGCCTTGGTGAATTTGCGAATCACCATATCGCGCTTGAGCTTGGAGATATGGTCGATGAAGAGAACGCCGTTCAGGTGATCGATCTCGTGCTGCAAGCACGTGGCGAGCAGCCCATCGGCCTCGACGGCCTGCTTCTTGCCTTCACGATCGAGATACTCGACGGTGATCGCGGCCGGCCGCTCGACCTCGGCATAATAGTCGGGAATCGACAGGCAGCCTTCCTCGTAGACCGAGCGCTCGTCGGAAGAGCGGACGATCTCAGGGTTGATGAAGACGAGCGGCCTTCTCTCCTCGCTTTCCTTTGTGACGTCGAGCACGAGAAGGCGCTTCGGCACGCCGATCTGGATGGCCGCCAGGCCGATGCCGGGCGCATCATACATGGTCTCGAGCATATCGTCGGCGAGACGTCGGACATCGTCGTCTATCGCCTCCACCGGCGTCGATACCTGGCGCAGTACGGGATCGGGAAGAATGATGAGCGGCTTGATCGTCATGCCGCTCCCATAGCCGATCTTTCCGCCCGGGTGCAAGGAAATTACCGACGCGAAATCGCAAGCCTTCGGTAGCGCAACTCAATATGTCCGTTCTCGTTTTGATCTGTCCTTCGGGAGCGAATCTGTTAGGCTGCAGCCATGGAGCCCCTCGCCTTTTCCTTCGACCAGCCGCTATTTCAACTCGCCAGCCTGCCCATCACGGCAGGCCACCTCGTCGCCGCAGCCGCCTTGCTGATGGCGCTTGTCGCCATCGCGGCTGGCCGCCGCGCCCGTTCGCTGCGCATCGACGAGCGCGACGGGCAGATCTCGGCGCTGCTTGCCGCCCAGACCGAGCTGCAGGGGCGAATCGCGACGATGGCCGAGGTGTTCGGCGCCCGACAGGCCGAGCTCAATCAAACACTTAGCCAACGTATCGACGGCATGACGCACCGGATTGGCGCCTCGATCAGCGAGCAGACCAAAGCGACGCATGAGAATCTCCGGCGTCTGCAGGAGCGGCTGGCCGTCATCGACAGCGCCCAGAACAACATCCAGGCGCTCGCCAAGGACATGGCCGGGTTGCAGAACATCCTTTCCAACAAACAGACGCGTGGCGCCTTCGGCCAGTCGCGCATGGAGGCGATCGTCGCAGACGGCCTGCCGATCAGCGCTTACACTTTCCAGGCCACGCTTCCAAACGGCGCCCGCCCAGACTGCATCATCCGCATGCCAAACGGCCAGCCGCCGCTCGTCATCGACGCGAAGTTTCCGCTCGAATCCTGGAACTCCATGCGCGACGCGCCGGACGCCGACCGGCGTCAGCAGGCTGCGCAAGCCTTCCGCCGCGACATGGAGGTGCATGTGCGCGATATTGCCAGCAAGTATCTCTTGCCCGGCGAAACGCAGGAGACCGCTTTCCTCTTCGTTCCGTCGGAATCGATCTTCGCCGAAATCCACGAGCACTTCGAGGCCTTGGTGCAGAAGGCGCATCGCCAGCGTATCGTCATCGTCTCGCCTTCGCTCCTGCTGCTCTCGATCCAGGTCATCCAGGCGATCCTCAAGGATGCGCGCATGCGCGAGCAGGCGCATCTGATCCAAGGCGAGGTGATACGGTTGATGGAGGACCTGTCGCGTCTGGATGAACGCGTGCGCAAGCTCCAGGGCCACTTCGCCATGGCGCAGAAGGATGTCGACGAAATCCTGATCTCGTCGAACAAGCTGACGCGCCGCGGCGCCAGGATAGAGACGCTGGAAATGGAGGCCACAGCGCCGCCCGGGCCGAGCGAGAAAGGTGAGCGAGCAGTCGACAATCGCATGGGCCAGTTGAAGCTCAGGGTGGTTGACGAGGACTGACGCAGTCGGGCACTCTCCGGCAAATTCTGCGAGCCGACGGGACACCTCGAAATGATCACTGTTCTTGGATCCATCAACATGGATCTGATCGCCACGACCGCACGCCTGCCGAAGCCCGGCGAAACCGTTGCCGGATCCGGCTTCTCTACCGCCGCAGGCGGCAAGGGTGCGAACCAGGCGCTGGCGGCGCGACGCGCAGGCGCCGCCGTGCGCATGGCCGGCGCCGTCGGATCCGACAGCTTCGCAGAGGGAGCGCTTGCACTGCTCAGCGAGGCGGGCGTCGACCTCGGCCTCACCAAGACCGTGGATGCTCCGACCGGTACGGCTCACATCATTGTTGGCGGCGATGGCGAGAACGTCATCGTCGTCGTGGCGAGCGCCAACGCGACGGTGAGCGAGAGTGACGCCGCTGCCGCCGTCGAGGCGATGTCGCCCGGGGATACACTAATGCTTCAGCTCGAAATTCCGGGTGTTTCGGTCAAAAAGGCGCTTGACGATGCACGGCGCCGGGGTATCCGCTCCGTCATCAATATCGCGCCACTGACCCCCGATGCTGCCCGCCTCGGCCGCATGGCCGACATCGTCATCGCCAATGAGACCGAGTTCGAACTCCTTGCCGGCAAGAGCGGCATCGCTGCCGCCGATCGGGAAGAGGCAATGAAGGCACTTCACGCCGAAACCGGGCAGACCGTTATCGTCACCCTCGGCGCCGAGGGCGTGGTGGCGATCCATGAAGGCAAGCTCCACCGGGCGAAGGGGGTCACGATCGAGCCGGTCGATACGGTCGGGGCCGGCGACACCTTCTGCGGCTATCTGGCTGCAAGCCTCGATGCGGGGCTTTCCTTCCCCGATGCGCTTCGCCGCTCGGCGGTCGCGGGCTCGCTCGCCTGCCTCAAGCCAGGCGCGCAGCCCTCCATTCCGCTCGCAACTGAGGTCACCGCCCTCCTCTGACGATCGACCGGAATTAGCGCCGCTTCGCGATACGAACAGTGAATGTCGCAGCAACGACACTCGTCGCGCAGAATTCGCCAGAACTCCCAGTAAACGCCTGAAATGTTGGGCGTATCTTAATCTTTGATCGTCTATCCAAATGGCGAAACTGCCGGTCGCGTGGTCATCGGCTGTCTCCTTCTGCCGGTCGGCATCTGGCGCCCCATGACGGGGCCTTCACCCAAAATATCGGAATGCGTGACGCCGCGGGTAGCGCCTGCGGACCTCCAGATAGGCGAGGATTTCATGTTCAAGTTCCATGCCAAATCGCTGGCGACCAAGTTGATTGCAGTGACGGGCGGCACGATTGCCCTGGTGCTGCTTGCGTCGAATTTTGTTCTCATCTCCCAGACCCAAGACCGCGTGGAAACGCTCGTCTTCGAAGGCGCGCAAGCGGAAGCGCAAGCGATTGCCTCGGACATTGCCGGCAGCGTCGGTGAACTTGCCGCTGCGGCACGCACCATGTCCGGCGTTCTCGGGCGCGGCCATACGGGGAAATCCATCGATCGCCCAGGCGCCATCAACCTGTTGAAGGCGAATCTGGACCAGCATGAATTCGCTTTCGGCAGTTGGTTCGCCGAGGAAATCAAGGCCTTCGATGGGCGGCAGGAGGAGGTTGCCAACAACAAGGAACTCGGCGCCAACGATGCAGGCGTCTTCACGCCCTACTGGTCAAAGAACCGCGATGGCGAGGCGCAATTCTCGACCTTCGGCGCGGACTATACCGCCGAGTGGTACGCACTCGCCGCCAAGAGCGGCAAGGGCGCGATCACCCAGCCCTATCTTGCGGAAGGAACGGATGTACCGACCACGATGACATCGATCGCCTATCCGGTGATTTCGGGCGGCAAGATGATCGGCGTCTCGGGGGTCGACATCTCGCTCGCCTCCCTGGCCGATCGGCTCGGAAAGCTCAAGCCCTTCGGCTCCGGCCGCGTCTATCTCTTGTCGCAGGCCGGCAAGTGGCTTGCCGCGCCAATCCCCGAACTGCTCATGAAGGATTATGAGGGCGCAGGCGCGGACCTGATCAAGAACGCCCTGTCCTCGGGCACTTCGGGAATGATCAGGGATCTGACCTATGACGGAAACGAGCCCTTCGATCGTGTCGTCTATCCCTTCAGTCTTCCCAATGTGAATGCGAACTGGGTCGTGCTCGTGGACGTGCCGCGCACAGTCATCAACGCACCGGTCAACGACCAGACTTACATGATGATCCTCGGAGGCCTCGTCGTTCTTGGCGCAGTGCTCGCCGGACTCTACCTTGCCGTCCGGCGCTTCGTACAGAAGCCGCTCTCCACGCTTGTGGCCGATGTCGAGAGGCTCGGCAGCGGCGATTATGAAAACCCGATCTCCGGCCAAGACCGCGTCGACGAAACAGGCCAGGTCTCCAAGGCGCTCGAAGGCTTCCGTCACCGGCTTGCAGACGCCGGGCGCCTGGAAAACGAAGCGCGCCACGAGCGCGAGCAGGCGGAACGCCAACGCAGCCGTTCCGAAAGCGAGCGATCCGAAATCAGCGCGCTGCAGCGCGACATCGTCGCGCGCCTCGGCAAGGGCCTCTCGCATCTCGCCTCCGGCGACCTCGCTTTTCGGATTGCGGATGAATTCCCCGGCGAATACGCGCAGTTGAAGCGAGATTTCAACGGCGCGATGGAGAGCCTCGAAGAGACGATCCGCACCGTGAACCAGTCGGTCGTCAACATCGGCAGCGGTACCGGCGAGATCTCCAGCGCCGCCAATGACCTGTCGCAGCGCACTGAGCAGCAGGCGGCGAGCCTCGAGGAAACGGCCGCGGCGCTCGACGAACTGACTTCGCAGGTCAACGCCAGCGCCGACAACGCCAAGGTCGCCGCGAAATCGGTCGAACTCGCCAGCAGCGATGCCGAGCAGTCGGGCGAAGTCGTGCAGAAAGCAATTGCCGCAATGCACGGCATCGAGCAGTCCTCGCACGAGGTGAGCCGCATCATCGGCGTCATCGACGAGATTGCCTTCCAGACCAATCTTCTGGCGCTCAATGCCGGGGTCGAGGCGGCACGCGCCGGGGAAGCGGGCAAGGGCTTCGCGGTCGTCGCGCAGGAAGTCCGAGAGCTCGCGCAGCGATCGGCGAACGCCGCCAAGGAGATCAAGACGCTGATCAGCACCTCCGCGGATCAGGTGCGCGAAGGCGTCGACCTCGTTGGCAAGGCGGGCGGGGCGCTGAAGAAGATCTCCGAGCAGGTCGTCGAGATCAACGGCCTTATCCGCCAGATCTCGGGCTCCGCCTCCGAACAGGCGGTCGGGCTCAGGGAGATCAATACGGCCGTCAACCAGATGGATCAGGTGACGCAGCAGAACGCCGCCATGGTCGAGGAGACGACGGCGGCCAGCATGGCGCTGAACGAGGAAGCCCAGGCGCTCAGTGCACTCGTCTCCCGCTTCCGCCTTCCGGAGCGAGAACCGACACAGGCTGCCACCGACCGACTGCGTGGCGCAGCAGCGCGGATGCGGTCAGCCGAAGTCCACGCCTCCCGTCCGGCCGCCGCCACGGAGAGCCGGCCGGTGCGCGGCAGCGGCTATTCCCCGCCGAAGCAGCGCGTGCTCGTCCAGGGCGCCAATGCGCTTGCGGGGAGCGATTGGGAGGAGTTCTGAGCTGGCAGCGCTTGATATCTGCAGAAATACCCCTCCCCTCAAGGGGGAGGGGCTTGGTGCTCGCGGCAATTCCAGCAACGCCCATGACTTGGCTTAGCGTCTGCCAGAAAAGACAGGGTCGCCGGAGACGTTGCGGCAGGTTAGGCACCTCCCCCTTGTGGGAAAAATGCACGCCACGGCTTCACTCTAAATGCGCGAAAGACGCTCCGTCAGCAGATCGAAGAATCCCTCATCGTCGACATGCCGCATCACCTTGGCATTGTGTTTGCGGCCGGTGACCTGCCACCAGTCGACGACGGTCATGCCGGTGGTGAGGGCCGACGTCGTTTCGATCTCGACATTGCAGTCGCGGCCGGTGAAGAGCTCGGGCCGCAGAAGATAGGCGATCACCGTCGGATCGTGCAGCGGTCCGCCATCGGTACCGTATTTTTCGATATCGAAACGCTCGAAAAATTCGAGCATCTCCGCGAGCGCGACCGCCGCCGGGCTGCCGATGGCGCGGATCTTCTCCACCCTCGCCTTGTGGGTGAGCACGCGATGCGTGACATCGAGCGGCATCATCACGATTGGAATTCCGGAACGAAAGACGATCTCGGCGGCTTCCGGATCGACATAGATGTTGAATTCAGCCGCGGGCGTGATATTGCCGCCTTCGAAGAAGCCGCCCCCCATCATCACCAGTTCCCGAACCCGCGGCGCGATCTCCGGCGCCTTCGTGAGCGCGAGCGCTATATTGGTGAGCGGGCCGAGCGTCGAGAGCGTCACCGCACCCGGCGTTTCGGTCTTGAGCGTCTCGATGACGAAATCGACCGCATGCTGCTCCTGGAGCGGCATCGTCGGCTCGGTGAGTTCGGGGCCGTCGAGCCCGGTCTTGCCATGAACATGCTCGGCGGTGATCAGCGGGCGCGCGACCGGCCGCTCGGCGCCGGCGAAGACCTTCACGTCCGTCCTGTTGCAGAGCTCGCAGACGATCCGCGCGTTGCGGGCTGTCAAAGTGAGCGGCACGTTGCCGGCAACGGTGGTGATGCCGAGGACGTCGATCTCTTCAGGACTGCCGAAGGCAAGCATGATCGCGGCGGCATCGTCCTGCCCGGGGTCCGTGTCGATGATGATCTTTCTCGCGCTTGACACTTGCCTTTCTCCTGTCAGCCGGGTGTTCGCTGGGTCGTCGGGGCCATATTTTTCGACTGCCGCTCGGAAGCCCGGAGAGGACTATGATTTGCAGGGGCCGCGGAGGCAAGCCGCTTGCACTCGTTGCACACAGCTACCATATTGCTTGCCAGGATGCTGCTTGGCAGGTCCGAAAAGATGGTCGCTTGAGCTTGCAAGGACTTGGGAATGAGCAGAATTACGCCTTTTACCAGCCCGCTCCTGGTGGGGTTCGACAGCATGGAAAAGACCCTTGAGCGCATAGCCAAGGCGAACGACGGTTACCCACCCTACAACATCGAACGGATTCGGGGCGGAGGCACTGCCGATGCGCCGGAACGCCTGCGCATCACGCTGGCCGTCGCCGGATTTTCCGAAGACGATCTCGATGTGACGACGGAGGAAAATCAGCTCGTGATCAGGGGGCGGCAGATCGATACGGGCGAGAAGGATTATCTCCATCGCGGTATTGCCGCCCGGCAGTTCCAGCGCACCTTCGTCCTTGCCGACGGCATGCAGGTGCTCGGCGCGGAACTCCGCAACGGCCTGCTGTCAGTCGACCTCGTGCGGCCAGAGCCCGTTCGAATGGTAAAGAAAATTAACATTTCAGTCCCAGAATAGGATAACCGGCGGGATTTTCCTCCCCAAGCCGGCGACCACGGAGCATGACCATGGGACTGAAAACCATCAACACGTCGCTGTCGAAGAACGACCTCGCACATCTTGGCGAAGGCGAAGTCGGCTATATCCGCAAGATGCGTTCGGAGGAAGTCTCCCGCTGTTTTCCGGAAGCGCCCGAGATGGGACCCGGCATCGATCTCTGGGCCCTGTTCGCCGCCGATGGAACCCCAATCCTCTTGACGGACAACCGCTCCAGCACCTTCTTCAAGGCGGCAGAGGACGACCTGCGTACCGTCAGCCTGCATTGATTACCGGCCCCCGCCCCGGAGCTGTGAATTGCCCTCATCCGGCCTGCCGGCCACCTTTTCCCGCAACCGGGCGAAGGGGACCCCCGGCAAGGCCGAGCTCCTCTCACCTTCGGGGACGCGGCGGTAGTGCGAAATCGGGAGACCAGCGCTCCCGTCCCTCGCTCCGCATGCAGGACGAGGGCTGCTGCAGTATCCTTGAATCGACCTCGATCAAGACACGATGTGCCACAGCGGCCTTTGCGCGTCCGAAGACACGCGGGCGCCGTATGGTGAGGGGCTAAATACGCCCTAACTACGCCTGAAAGTCAGATAGGCAGACTTGCGGCCCTCCCGCTGGGCTTTGGCCTCGTAGCGCGTGCTCGGCCAACCGGCGAACGGCGTCAGCCAGTCGGCTGCTCTTTCGGCCGTCCACTCGAAAGCGGCGTGGTCGCGGCAGTGGATGAGGGTCCAATTGACGTAGCTTTCGATATCCGAAGCGAAGCAGAAGAGGCCGCCGGGCTTTAGCACGCGGGCGAAGCGGTCGAGATTGACTTTGGAGACGAAACGCCGCTTCCAATGCTTCCGCTTAGGCCAGGGGTCGGGATAGAGCAGGTCGATCTGATCGACCGAGGCAGCCGGCAACCAGTCCAGAACCTGGGCCGCGTCGTCGTCATAAAGGCGGACGTTGCCGACTCCCCTCGCTTCGATCTGACCGAGCAGTTTCGCCATCGAATTGATGAAGGGCTCTACGCCGATGAAGCCGGTGGACGAATCCTCCGAGGCTCGGTGTACGAGGTGTTCGCCACCACCGAAACCGATCTCGAGCCGTATTCGCGTGACGGGGGCCGGGAAGAGCTTCGACAGGTCCGCGGGCGCCGGCTCAGCCAGATCGAGCTTCAGGGCAGGCAGGATCGTTTCGAGATGCGTCGCCTGGCGTTCCCGCAAGGGCTTGCCCTTGCGGCGGCCAAAGAAGGCCTCCGTGGCTCTGGCGCGGCGCGGTTCACTCATCTCGTCATTCCATTCGAAGCCAAGATCGCTTTGGGCCGTTGCGGCCCAGATCTTCAAACAAGAGAGGCGGATGCTCCTTTGCGAGCACCCGCCCTGATTTATCAGAACCATGCATCCGAATCGATGCTAGGCCGTCGCCTTATGCCGCGCGGCCGTTGATTGCCGTCGCGTCGAGAGCGATCGCCTCCTTGAGCGGCTTTACCAGGTCGAGCTTTTCCCAGGAGAAGGAGCCGTCGCGCCCCGCCTTACGGCCAAAGTGGCCATAGGCGGCCGTCTTGGCATAGATCGGCCGGTTGAGGTCGAGATGACGACGGATGCCACTGGGAGAGAGGTCCATCGTCTTGCGGATCGCCCTTTCGACCTGGTCTTCGGAGACCTTACCGGTGCCATGCAGGTCAACATAGATCGACAGCGGCTGGGCAACGCCGATCGCGTAGGAAAGCTGGATCGTGCAACGGTCGGCCAGACCGGCCGCCACGACGTTCTTTGCGAGATAGCGGGCGGCGTAGGCGGCCGAGCGATCGACCTTGGTCGTGTCCTTGCCGGAGAAGGCGCCACCGCCATGGGGCGCTGCGCCGCCATAGGTGTCGACGATGATCTTACGGCCGGTGAGACCCGCATCGCCGTCCGGTCCGCCGATGACGAACTTGCCGGTGGGGTTGATGTACCAGGTGCAGTCGTCGGCAATGCTCAGGTCGGAAAGCGCCTCGTGAATATAGGGTTCAACCACCGAACGGACTTTGGCGGAATCCCAATTCTCGTCCAGATGCTGCGTCGAAAGGACGATCGAGGTAACCTCGGCCGGCTTGCCGTCGATATAACGCACCGTCACCTGACTCTTGGCGTCCGGACCGAGCTTGGCGACCTCGCCTTCACCCTTCTTGCGGGCAGCGGCAAGCAGATTGAGGATGCGGTGCGAATAGTAGATGGGCGCCGGCATGAGCTCTGCGGTCTCGCGGCAGGCATAGCCGAACATGATGCCCTGGTCGCCAGCACCCTCCTCGCCCTGCTTGTCGGCGGCGCTATCGACGCCTTGAGCGATATGCGCGGACTGGAAGTGCAGCAGCACGTCGATCCTGGCCGTCTTCCAGTGGAAGCCGTCCTGTTCGTAACCGATATCGCGGATCGCCTTTCGGGCGGCGGACTTGAACTTCGACGGATTGATGACGTCGTTGCCGTTCTTGTCCTTCTTGAGAAGACTCGGCGGCAGGCGGACTTCCCCGGCGATGACGACGCGATTGGTGGTCGCCAAAGTCTCACAGGCAATGCGCACGCTCCAGGGGTCGACACCCGACTTGGCCGCTTCGCGGTAGACCAGATCGACGATCTCGTCGGAGATGCGGTCACATACTTTGTCGGGATGGCCTTCGGCTACGGATTCACTCGTGAACAGGTAGTTTGCGCGCATGCGGGAAGTCCCCTCAATGAAAGAAGCGGTCCGAAACTGTTAGTGGGTTTGCTAGCGAAAAACAAGCGAACAACGACATAAATATATGTTTATATCGATATCACCGATCCGCAAAATGGGGGGCGCGTGGCGTCGCCGCGATTTTGAAATTTATTGAGCGATCGTCGCCCGCGATCTCAGCGGAATCTCACCCGCACTTACGAAAAAAGCGGCCCATGGCCGCTTTTTCATCTCCCGGAATTCTTCCGCTAGTCGCTCTCCGCCTCGGCGGCCAGCGCCTTCACGAGATCCACCAGCTTGCGCCTGACCTTCGGGTCGGAAATCCTGACAAAGGCTCGGTTAAGCTGCAGGCCTTCGGAAGACGACAGGAAATCGACCACGTAGTTGGAGCTCGCAGGCTCGGCGCTTCCCGAGGCACCGGCGCCCTCTCCCGGGGCATCCTCGAAGAAGAACGAGACCGGCACATTGAGAATCGTGGCGATGTTCTGCAAGCGGCTCGCGCCGACACGGTTCGTGCCCTTCTCGTATTTCTGGATTTGCTGGAAAGTGATCCCTAGACTCTCGCCGAGCTTCTCCTGACTCATGCCAAGCATCGTTCGGCGAAGGCGAATCCGGCTGCCGACGTGAATGTCGATCGGGTTCGGCTTCTTCTTGTTTTCAACCATATTCGCGTTCCTAAACACGCTGTTTCGATGACCTACAACCCCTCATTGCTGGTTCTTGCATCCCAAGCAGCCTGCCCGCGAAGGCAGGACTACAGCGGCAGGTGGAGATTGACGGTAATAAACACTATGCAATTTTAGGGGTTTTTGGTCAATTCGTTCCGTAACTGAAACTTCTGCGTGAAATAATTGCAATCAATAAGAGAACCCCCATCGCAAACCAGAAAATCCGGTCACGCGTGATTGTATTAGTCGCCGTGATCATTTTTCCCGGTAGGGTAGTATCAACAACTCCCTTGTAATTGTATCCCAATCCTACCACTAAAACACCGCGTGCATCAATGATTGCTGATATACCGCTATTGGCGGAGCGGATCATCGGCGTTCCACTTTCGACGGTGCGAAGCTGCGCCTGATGAAAGTGCTGGCGGGGGCCGGGTGTATCGCCGAACCAGGCATCATTGGTGACGTTCAGAAGCACGTCGGCCATGTGGCCGCTGCCGTCGATCTCGTCGGGGAAAATCGCTTCGTAGCAGATCAGCGGATACATCGTCCTGCCGTCAGGCAAGGTCAGAAGTGCGCGGCTCCTTGCCGCCGAGAAGCCACCTGGCATTGAGGCGGCAACGGAACTCAGTCCCCAGGAGGAAAGCAATTGCTCAAACGGCAGATATTCGCCGAAGGGAACCAGATGCATCTTGTCGGCGGCCCCGACGATCTGCCCGCGATCATCGATCACGTAGATCGAATTGTAGTAGCGCGGCGGCAGGCCGGCACCCGCGTCCTCGGTCCGCACCGCGCCGGTGACGAGTATCTGACCTTCCTCGAGAACATCGGCAATCCGGGTCAGGGCGTCGGGGTTTTCAGTCAGGATGAAGGGGACCGAGGTTTCCGGCCAGACGACGATGTCGGGCCTCTGGTGTTTCGGCGCTGGCGGGGCCCTCGTGAGGGCGAGATGCTGCTCGAAGATCGTCGCACGCTCTCGGTCGTCGATCTTCTTCGCCTGGTCGATCACCGGCTGGACGAGCCGCACGGTCGTTTGCGGTTCCGGCGGCGCCGTCACCGGAAGGGAAAGTCGATAATAGCCGAAGCCGATATGGGCGGCAAAGAGTGCGACCGCGGCGCCGAGGCCGATGCGCGCACCTCTGCCCGTGCCGACGAGGGCCGGGGAGGCAAAGACGAACACTGCCAGCGTGTTGATCGTCGAAAGGTTCACAACGCTTGCCGACTGCATCATCAGCGGCATCGGCATGGCCGCATAGCCTATGGCATTCCAGGGGAAACCGGTGAAGACGAAGCTGCGCAACCATTCCGCAAGGCCGAATCCGACGGCCAAGGCGGCGATGCGGCCCACCCCATCGGACCAGAAACAGCGGGCAAAAAGCACGGCCGCGGCATAGAAAAGCGCAAGAAATGCAGGAAGACCGATGACCGCGAGCGGCAGCGCCCAGGCGAAGACATCCGCCTCGACGAGCAGCGCGTTTCCAAGCCACCACAGCCCGCCAAGGAAATAACCGAAGCCGAAGGACCAGCCGATCGAGGCGGCAGGCAGCAGCCGCCGCAGCAAGCCCTCGTCCGGGTGGGGCGCCACTCCATCGATCAGCCACACGAGAATCGGAAAGGATACAAAGGCGGCGGCGAAAATGCCGAAGGGCGGCTGGGTGAACATCGCCAAGAGGCCGGCGAGAAAGCCGACGAAAGCACGAGATGCGCCGGAAAGTAGTATTATTTTACCTGCCAGTCTTTCCATCGAGACCCCAATCGGCGCCGGCCCTGGCCGCGCGGAAGAACGAATCAATCGGCCGCAGTCTTCCAAAAAAGCGGCGCCTTGTCCTGTGGCGGCAGCGGCAATCCGTCAGCTAGCCGATCGGCCCGATGCTCGGAACCGAATTTTCAGAAAGCGCGATTGCGTAGATCCACTAAACTTACGCCTCCCTATGCCCTCGAGGACGCACGGCGCGTAACGCAATCGCGTCGATGACTTCGCGTGACGGTTGAGATATGATTGACCCGAGTTAACCACAGTTGCCAATTTGATGCGGGGGGCGGCTACCGGTTTCCCCGTTCTTGCGTACGATATCGTCATCAGGCGTTCGACTCCACCTATGGCGATGGCCTAGTCAATGGGTTTTGTAGAGTGACAGGGGGTCACAATGTTCGATTCCCGCGAAAAGATCGCACTTTTCATTGATGGTGCCAATCTTTATGCCACATCGAAGAGTCTCGGCTTCGATATCGATTACCGGAAATTGCTGAGCGCGTTTCAAAAACGCGCGTACTTGCTGCGCGCCTATTACTACACGGCCCTCATTGAAGACCTGGAGTTTTCCTCGATCCGCCCATTGATCGACTGGTTGGATTACAACGGCTACACGGTCGTCACCAAGCCCGCCAAGGAATTCACCGATGCGCTCGGACGGCGCAAGATCAAGGGCAATATGGATATCGAACTCGCCATCGACGCCATGGAGCAATCGGACGTGGTGGACCACGTCGTGATCTTCTCCGGCGACGGCGACCTGACCACACTCGTGGAGGCGCTGCAGCGAAAGGGGCGCAAAGTCTCCGTGGTTTCGACCATGTCGACCCAGCCGCCGATGGTCGCCGATGAGTTGCGCCGCCAGGCGGATCATTTCATCGACCTGATCACATTGCGCGGCGAGATCGACCGCCATCCGCCGGAATACGTGCCGCAGTCCACCAAGCCGAAGAACGAAGACGCGAACCAGTAGATCAAGATGATTTCACGTCGGGTCGCCGGAAAGCCTCGTGATCTCGTTGCTGACGATCAGGGTGGATGCGGCCGAAATAGCTCTTCTGCATGTCTCCTGAAGGGCCGCGTGGAGAAAGACGTACAGCAGCTGCAACGACCTTTTGCGCGTCTGATTGGACGCGCGGCGCTGTAGTCCTCCGCCACCCCTCAGGGCTGCTGGTCCGCGGCGGTTAGGCTCACTTGACGGCGTGCGGTGGCTGGATCTCGGCCTGGCCGCCGGAAGGCACGAACGTCTCGGGCAAGGGCTCCTTTTCACTCTTCATCACCCGCCGGCGGGCCGGCGCACGCTTGCGCATGATCCGCACGCGTTTGACCCGGCGCGGATCGGCGTCGAGAATCTGGAATTCGAAGCCGGGAATGGCCTGAACCACTTCGCCACGGACCGGAATGCGGCCAAGCGAGGCGAATACCAGACCGCCCAGCGTGTCGACATCCTCGATCTGTTCGCGTACGTCGAAGTCCGGTCCAATCGCCTTGGCGATCTCCTCGAGTTCGACACGGGCATCGGCCACGAAAATGTCGTCGGACGTGCGGGCGAACATCACCTCTTCGTCGTCATGCTCGTCCTCGATGTCACCGACCACCATCTCCACGATGTCTTCGAGCGAGACGAGACCGTCCGTGCCGCCATATTCATCGATGACCAGTGCCATCTGTATGCGTGCGGCCTGCATGCGTTGCATCAGGTCAGACGCCAACATCGAGGGTGGCACGAACAGGAGCTGGCGAATGATCCCGGCCTCCTCGACGGTCTTGTCCAAATCGACGCGTGAGAGATCGAAATTCGACTTCGGCTGGCGCGGCGTCCTATCCGCCTTTTCGCCCGCCACAGCGGGCGGAGCCTTGCCGTTTCGGCGACGGTTGCGGGCCTGTTTCGTGACATAGGCCAGCAGATCGCGGATGTGCACCATGCCGCGCGGGTCGTCCAGTCCTTCGCTGTAGACTGGCATGCGCGAACGTCCCGATTCCTCGAAGATACCCATGAGTTCGCCGATGCTGATGCTCTGATCCACCGCCTCGATGTCCGCGCGCGGGACCATCACATCCTCGACCCGCACCTCGCGAAATCGAAGGATGTTGTTGAGCATCGCCCGCTCTTCGGGCGAAAAGGCGGCGTTGCTGACGGCATCGGTCAATAGCGCGTCGGCAAGATCCTCGCGGAGGCTGGACGTGCTTGCGCCGCGCAACAGGCGTGCGGCCCGGCTCCAGAAAGTTGATGCGCTTTTGTTGCCCTCTGGTCGGGCGGCGGTACTACTACTGCCCGCGTCGGAGTCGCCGGAGGCCTCGGCCTCGTCGTTCGCAACCGTGACCGGTTGAATCTTGAAGTCGCTCATTGTTCCAAACTGTCAATCCGAGGCTCTGTCCCCGTAAGGGTCAGATAAGCCAAGACGCGCCAAAATGCGAGTCTCCAGAGCCTCCATTCTCTCCGCTTCATGGTCTTCGAGGTGATCATACCCGAAAAGGTGCAGGAATCCATGGACGAGAAGATGGGTCAAATGCTCCTCGAAGGGCTTCGCCAACTCCGACGCTTCGCGCCGTAGCGTTTCGAAGGCGACGACGATATCGCCGAGCATCGGCCCCGGCATCTGACCCGGCGCCAATGGAAAGGCCGGAAAGGACAGGACATTGGTCGGCTTGTCCTGTCCACGCCACTCCGCATTGATCGCGCGGATCGACGCATCGTCGGTGAAGACCAGCGACAATTCCGGCGGCCCGTCGGGAAACGGCTGCCCCTCGCCCTCGACCAGAAAATCGGCTGCCGCCCCGAGTGTGCGTGCCGCAAAGGACTGGAGTTCGTCCTCCGGGGGCCATTCCCCTTCCTCGACGCTGATCTGGATGTCCAATACCGTCATCTTCGTGCGGTCGTCAGCGATCGCTCTGCTCGCTTTCGTCATGGACGGCCGTATGGCTTTCATAGGCCCTGACGATCCGCGCCACCATCGGATGACGCACGACGTCGGCGTCCTTGAAGCGGATAACCGAAACGCCTTCGACGCCCTTCAATATCTGCAGAGCCTCGACGAGGCCCGACTTGACGCCCCGCGGCAGGTCGACCTGGCTCGGGTCGCCCGTGACGATCATGCGGCCATTCTCGCCGAGACGGGTCAGGAACATCTTCATCTGCATCGATGTCGTGTTCTGCGCCTCATCGAGAATGACGGCGGCATTGGCGAGCGTCCGCCCGCGCATGAAGGCGAGCGGGGCGATTTCGATGACGCCGGCGGAAATCGCCCGCTCGACCTTGTCGCCAGGCATCATGTCGTAGAGCGCGTCATAAAGCGGGCGAAGATAGGGATCGACCTTCTCCTTCATGTCGCCCGGGAGAAAGCCGAGCCGCTCGCCCGCCTCGACTGCCGGCCGCGACAGGACGATGCGATCGATCGCGCCGCGCTCGAGCAGCTGGGCGGCATGGGCGACGGCGAGATAAGTCTTACCGGTACCGGCCGGGCCAATGCCGAAGACGAGCTCGGCCCGATCGAGCGCACGGATATAGGCATCCTGCATCGGCGTGCGCGCGGCGATCGTCTTCTTCCGCGTAGAGATCTGCGCCATCGTCAGCTTGGCCTTGCGCTCCATCGTCGGCAGCTGCAGCTGGTCGTCCGCCGCGGCCGCCATACGGATGGCGCCCTCGACGTCGGAGGTGTCGATAGTGGCGCCGCTCTGGAGCCTGCCGTAGAGGTAATCAAGCGCGCGGCGTGCCTGATTGGTCGCAACGACATCGCCGGAGATGGCAACCGAGTTCCCGCGCGGCCTGGCATGAATGCGCAGCCGCTCCTCGAGCAGTTTCAGGTTTTGGTCGAACTGGCCGAAGAGTTCACTGGCGAACCGGTTGTTCTCGAACGTGAGCACGAAGTGATTGGCGTCTGTCGCGGATGTCTTCGATTGGCGCGATGAGGATGAAATCATCTCGTGTCCGTTCAAGCGGTTCTGGCTCCTCGATCCTGGTCTGCAGCGTCCGATGGCAACCGCAGACTGTTCTAACACTTTATCTGCGCAATTGCTCCCAGCGAACGCGATTTCCGCTGCTGCGCTAGCCGACCATCTCGGCAAACAGGCTATTCGGGCCGGCCTTGGTGATTCGTACCCTGATAATGTCACCGATTTGCGATTGCTTTGCATCAATATTCACGGGCTGCAGCCAGGGCGAGCGACCGACCAGCTGGCCGGCCAGCCTGCCCGGCTTCTCCAGGAGAACATCTATCTCCCTTCCGACGCAGGATGCGGCGAATTCGCGCTGCTGGCGGGTAAGCAGGTTTAGCAATCTTTCCAGGCGTTTGGCTTTCACGTCTTCAGCAACCTGACCCGTGAGTTCCGCCCCAGGGGTGCCGGGCCGGCTCGAATATTTGAACGAGAAAGCCTGTGCATAACCGACCGACTCGACAAGGCGCATCGTGTCCTCGAAGTCTTCCTCGGTCTCGCCGGGAAAGCCGACGATGAAATCACCGGAGAGCGCAAGATCGGGCTGGGCCGCGCGGATGCGGTCGATAAGGGCGAGATATTCGGCGGCCGTATGCCGGCGGTTCATTGCCTTCAGGATGCGGTCGGAGCCCGATTGGACCGGCAGATGCAGATAGGGCATCAGTTTCGCCATCGAGCGATGCGCCTCGATGAGGCTGTCGTCCATGTCGCGCGGATGGCTGGTGGTGTAACGAAGGCGCGCGAGCCCATCAATCTCGCCAAGATGCCTCAAGAGATCGCCGAGACCGCAATCACGGCCGTCCGGGCCCGTGCCGTGCCAGGCGTTGACGTTCTGCCCGAGCAGCGTGATCTCGCGCACGCCGCCTTCGACCAGCTTCTCCGCTTCGGCAAGGATTTGCGCAACCGGGCGAGAGACTTCGGCGCCGCGGGTATAGGGAACCACGCAGAAGGTGCAGAATTTGTCGCAGCCTTCCTGGACAGTCAGGAAGGCGGTGACGCCGCGAGCGCGGGTTTTCGCCCGGTCGGGAGCCGGCAGATGCTCGAACTTGTCTTCAATCGCATAATCCGTCTCCACGACGCGCTCGCCGCGGCGGGCCCGCTTCAAGGCTTCCGGCAGGCGGTGATAGGTCTGCGGGCCGATCACCAGGTCAACTGCCGGTGCGCGGCGAAGGATTTCATCGCCTTCGGCCTGGGCGACGCAACCGGCAACGCCGATGACCATCTCGCGGCCTTCACTTGCGCGTGCCTTCTTCAATTCGCGCAGCCGCCCCAATTCGGAATAGACTTTTTCGGCGGCCTTCTCCCGAATATGACAGGTGTTGAGGAGCACGAAATCGGCGTCTTCCACCGCATCTGTCGCAACATAGCCGTCGCGCGCGAGCGCATCCGACATGCGATCGGAATCATAGACATTCATCTGGCAGCCATAGGTCTTGACGAAGACCTTGCGCAGCGGCACGTGGTCGTCGCCCGCGACGGGCGATGTCGGCAGAAGAGCTGTTTCCTGGGTCATGCGGCGTTCTTTAGTGCAAAGCGGCCAAAAGTTGAAGCTTTTTCGGGTGCCGCGGCCAATGCCGCGACCAAGTAAAGCCGAGACAGCAGGCTCGACTACGCCGCGTTTTGCGACCGGTCCGGCGACCGCCCTCTCAGTCGCTCCGACAGCATGGTGCGGATCCGCTGTTCGACGGCACGGCTGACTTCTTTCCGGTTGGATCGACGTTCGTAGTCCACCGTCTCACCGAAGTCGACATCCACGTCGAGCGCGCCTTCCCTGAGGACACCTAGAAGCGACGGAAGCAGGCCGATATCACCCGGCCAGGCCGCTATCGGCCGGTAATAGCGCCCCATCGGCATGCCGTGGATACCTGTATAGGATATGGCGACAGGCTGCACGTGGACGAGTCCGGTCGGCGACTGCGGCACGGCCGAGGCGGCAGCGCCAAAGAGCGATGTCTTCATTTCGAGCAGGCGATTGCCATCCGACGTGGTGCCCTCCGGAAAGAGCACCACCACTTCACCATCGGCCAGACGCCGGCCGATTTCGCTTACCTGATTGCCCGTCGCACGCCTCTGCTCGCGCTCGATGAAGACGGAAGCCTGCAGGCGTGCAAGGAGGCCGAAAATGGGCCAGTCCTTGACGTCGGACTTGGCAACAAAGACGACGTCAGCAATCGACGACAGGACCAGAATGTCCTTCCAGGAAACGTGGTTGGCGCTTATGAGCAGCGGCCGGCGGCTCTCCAGTTCCCCATGTACCCGGACGCGAATGCCGAGCAGACGGCAGGCAAGCCGGTGCCAGATGCGCGGCAGATAGCGGCGCGGTTCAAGGTCGAGCCGAAGGCACACGAGCTGAATCGGCATCATGAAAAGCGAGACGATCAGGAGCAGGATGCCGTAGAGCGTGACCCGTATCCAATTGACCATCGAGGGGCCTCACGCCGCGAGACTCGTCGCCATTCGAGAAACCAGTCCCGCCCATTCGCAGGAACGCGGCAGGAGTTCTCATTGACGGCAAAATCCTCTAGCGAAGATCAAGCCGCATGACAAGCGCGGCAGTGCGTGCGCCGGCAGCCCCCTGGTAATAGGCCCGCCGCTCCCCGACCTTCAGGAAACCCAGCTTGCGATAGAGGCCGATCGCCGCCTCGTTCGTTTCGTCGACTTCGAGGAAGAGGGTATCGGCACCCTTGACCAGCGCCTCGCGCATGACCGCCTGCATCAGCCGCCAACCGAGACCGGAGCGGGCGAAACGCGAATCGACCCCGATCGTCAGGATCTCCGCCTCGCCGGCGGTCGCACGCGACAGGACGAAGCCGCCCAGGGAAGGACGAAACCCACCGCTGGTCTGGCGCGCGGCAAATCCGAAGACCGTGTCCTGGGCGAGCAGCGCGTGAATCTCGCCATCGCTCCACGGGGAGGCAAAGGTTTGCCCATGGAGCGCCGACGCGGCAGCGAGGTCGCCTTCCTCCAGCGGGAAGATATCGAATTCGGCACGGCGGGTGAAATAGTCCGTCAAACTCATCGTCATCGATTCTAACACGGGCGTTACGCCCACACGATCTATCCTGCGCTGGCCCGAGACACCGCGAATCCCGCCTGGGGTTTCGCATCGGGCCCACGCAGATAAATCGGCTTCGGCTTGGCCGAAGCTGGATCGGCTGCAGCGCCCAGGCGAGCAACTATGGCGATGTCGATGTGATCTGCTTCACCGCTTGCCTCGGCAGTTGTGACGAGATGGGCTCCGGAACCGCAGGAGATTCCATCGAACCCGCGCAAGCGCTCGCGCGCCTCAGCTATCGGCAGGACTTCAGCCGGCCCTGCGGGTTGCCCGAGTGTGTCGAAGCACTGCACATAAGCCTCGTCCCGCTTCGCGTCGATCGCGACGAGCACCGGTCGCCCCGGCTCGGCCTGCCTGGCTCTTTCCGCTATGGCGTGAAGCGTGGTGACACCCACCGCTGGCTTGCCGAGCGCAAGCGCGAGGCCACGCGCGGCCGCAACCCCGACGCGGATGCCGGTGAACGAGCCCGGTCCGACGGTCACCGCGATCCGGTCGATATCCTCGAGCCGTTTGCCGGAAGCACCGAGAGCCTCGTCGATGAAGTCCATCAGGCGCTCGGCGTGGCCTCGCCCGATAGTCTCTCCGGCGCCTGCCAGCAGCGCTTCGGTCGCACCGTCGTAAACGGCTGCGGCGCAGCCGGAACCGCAAGTGTCAATGGCAAGAACCAACATGCTGAGCTGTCAACGCCTCCCTATGCATGTCTCTTAAATCGACCCCGAGTTAAGAGAAAGACATGCAGCAGTTCAAAAGTGCGAGAGCGACTTCTGCGCGTCTGCGAAGACGCCACCCGCATCTGCTGACGCACACCCCAGACGACGAGAGCGGCCCGCGGAGGCGGGACCGCTCGACAATTGCCTTGCCACTGAATCAAACGGATTCGACGGACTCAACTTCCGGCACGAAATGCCGCAGCAGGTTCTGCACGCCGTGCCGCAGCGTCGCTGTGGAGGAGGGGCAACCAGAGCATGCGCCCTTCATGTTCAAAAACACGGTGCCGTCCTTGAAGCCGCGGAAGGTGATGTCGCCACCATCCTGGGCAACCGCCGGCCGCACGCGGGTCTCGAGCAATTCCTTGATGGTGGCGACGATCGCCTCGTCGCCTTCATCGTAAAACTCGCCCTCCTCATCCGTTTGCTCCGCCCGGCCGACGCCGGACATCACCGGCTGGCCGGACATGAAATGCTCCATGATCGAACCGAGGATAGCGGGCTTCAGATGCTGCCACTCCTGCCCTTCCTTGGTAACCGTGATGAAGTCATAGCCGAAATACACGCCGGTAACGCCGGGAATCGCAAGGAGCCGCGCCGCAAGCGGCGAGCCAGCACGAGCTTCCTCCTCGTTGCGGAATTCGGCCGTGCCGCTTTCCATCACCACCTTGCCCGGCAGGAATTTGAGAGTGGCCGGATTCGGCGTGGCTTCGGTCTGAATGAACATCTCTTTCTCCGTTGAGCCTCGAGCGGTCCTCGATCGGCTCTTTAGAATAGTTCAAAAAATATAGGGACAAGCTGCCAAGGCCGCAAGAGCGCATGGCGCCCCAGTGCTGATTGTTCATCCGGCAGCTGAAATGCTGCACGCATGCATCAGGTGAGCGCGTCGATTTCCTCGTCGGTCAGAAGATCCGGGATGACGGTGACCGGAATCGGAAAGGCAGCGGACTTCCCGGCGATCGATGAGACCAGCGGCCCGGGACCCTCCTTTGCCGATCCGGCCGCCAATACCAGAATGGCGATGTCCCTGTCCTCTTCGATGAGCGCGTGGATCTCATCGGTTGCGTTTCCTTCGCGGATGACCAGTTCCGGCTCGATGCCGATCGTTTCTCGGACGTTCTGAGAGACCTTGGCAAGTGTCGCCTCGGCCTCCTCGCGCGCCTCCGCCCGCATGATCTCCTCGACGCCCAGCCATTCCTGGAAGTCGCCATCGGCGATGACGTAGAGCAGCACCAGGCCGCCATTGGAGTTCTTCGCCCGCATACCGGCATAATGCACGGCGCGGCTGCATTCGGGCGTGTCATCGATCACCGCCATGAATTTGCGGCGATGACCTTCCAGTCGTGAGAGTCGGGTCGAAACCATGCGGCGAACATTACATTGCCGCACGCCGCCTGCAAGGTCTCATTTTTGCCGGCTATTGCAAAAATCCGATGATCTCGCGCACTTCGCGCATCGTCTTTTCCGCTCTCGTGCGGGCGCGCTCGCCGCCCGTGCGCAGGATCGCGTCTATATGCGTCGTGTCGTCCATCAGGCGGCGCATTTCGGCCGTGATCGGCGCAAGCACGCTGACGGCAAGATCGACGAGGGCTGGCTTGAAGACCGAGAATTGCTGGCCTGCGAACTCGGCAAGCACCTCTTCCTTGGTCTTGTCGGAGAGCGCCGCGTAAATGCCGACCAGGTTTTCTGCCTCCGGGCGGCTTTTCAGCCCTTCCACTTCGCTCGGCAGCGCATCCGGGTCGGTCTTCGCCTTGCGGATCTTCTTGGCGATCGTCTCCGGATCGTCCAGCAGGTTGATGCGCGACAGATCGGATGGATCCGATTTCGACATCTTCTTCGTGCCGTCGCGAAGCGACATGACGCGTGGCGCCGGGCCGCCGATCAGGGGCTCCACCGGCGGGAAATAGGCGTGGATCGGCTCCTCGCCGACGACGATGTCGACACCGTAACCGCCGCGGCGGATATGCTCCATGAAGTCGATGTTGAACTTCTGGGCGATGTCGCGCGTCAGCTCCAGATGCTGTTTCTGGTCGTCGCCGACCGGGACATGCGTCGCGCGGTAGACGAGGATATCGGCCGCCATCAGGCTCGGATAGGCAAGCAGGCCGAGCGAGGCGTTCTCGCGGTCCTTGCCGGCCTTGTCCTTGAACTGCGTCATCCGGTTCATCCAGCCGATGCGGGCGACGCAGTTGAAGATCCAGGCGAGCTCCGCATGCTGCGGCACGGCCGACTGGTTGAAGACGATATGCTTCTCCGGATCGATGCCCGAGGCGATGAAGGCCGCGGCGATCGAACGGATCTGGCCAGGCAGATCCTCATGCACGAGCTGCGCTGTGATCGAGTGGAGGTCGACGACGCAATAGATGCAATCATGGCTCTCCTGCAAGGCGACGAACTTGCGGATCGCGCCGAGATAGTTGCCGAGATGCAGGTTGCCGGTCGGTTGAACGCCGGAAAATACGAGCGGCTTGAATTCGTTCATGTCGTCCCCAATCGGGCTTGTGGAGGGCCAGTTGTTATCCGCCGCGCTTATGCACGGCGGGCCCTCTTCAATCAAGTGGCTGAATTATGCGATGCCAGCACCTTGTTTCGGCACCCTGCAGGCGACAGGGCGCCTCGGGATCATGGCGTTTCAGAGCCATCTCGCGCGGCGGGTTCCGTCGCCGGTCTTGCCGCCTTGCGCTTCAGACTCCGGCGGATCATGCCGAGGCTCGCGCCGCCGAGCGCGAAGGCGCAGGCGAAATAGATCGCCATCGCCGCGAGCACCAGGCCGCAGACCGTCGCCGCACGCGTCGCAAGGGGTGCGGCGGAGGAAAGCGGGAAGGCCAGCCATTCGATCGCGTAATAGAGCGCCACCGCCATGATTGCGGCGGCGGCGACGAGGCGGGGGATCCTCGAGAGTAACGCAATGTCGCGGCCCCAGTGCCCCCGCCAGACGAGGGTCGAAAATAGCAGGATCGCATTCGCCCAGCCGGCGACGATCTCGGCAATGGCAATGCCGCTTGCGCCGAGCATCGGAAACAGCGTTAGGGCGAACGATACGTTCACGACCACCGAAACGGCGGCGAAGATCATCGGCGTGCGGGTATCCTCGCGCGCGAAGAAGCCGGGAATGAAGGCCTTGATCAGCACGAAGGCCGGCAAGCCGAGGCCGTAGATCGCGAGGATCTGGCCGACGATGACGGTCGATTCAGGCGAGAACTTGCCGCGTTCGAAGAGCAGCCGGACGATCGGCTCCGACATGACGAGCAGCGCGGCAGCCGCAGGCAAGGTCAGGAAAAGCGTGAACTCGACGGAGCGATTCTGCAGGCTCGAGGCCTCGTTGAGGTTGCCGGCGCGAAGTGCGCGCGCAAGCTCAGGGAGAAGTACGGTGGCGACCGCAATGCCGACGACACCGAGCGGCAGTTGGTAGATGCGGTCGGCATAGACGAGAGACGAGACAGCGCCCGCCTTTGCCGACGCAATGTTGGTATTGATCAGGAGGTTGATCTGGGTGATGCCGCCGGTGATCGCCGCCGGCAGCGCGAGCACCAGCAGCCGCCGGACATTGGCCGTCAACCGCGGGCGGCGAAAGCCGATCCTCATCCCGGCATTGCGCACCGCGAGCCAGACGATCGCAAGCTGGACAAGCCCCGCCGCCATCACCCCCCAGGACAGACCATAGCCGACGGCAACCGCGTCATGGCCGTCATACCAGGCATAGGCGAGCACAGCGATCAGGATGACGTTCAGGAACACCGGCGCAATCGCCGCAGCGAAATAGCGGTGCAGCGAATTCAGCATGCCAGCCATCATCGCGCCGAGCGACATGCAGGCGAGATAGGGGAACATGATCGTCGCAAAGGTGACGGTGCTTGCGAATTTCTCCGGATCGTCGGCAAAACCGGGCGCGATCAGTTCCCCGACGATGAAGGGCATCGCCAGTTCCATCGCGATCGTCAGAAGCAGAAGTACGGTAAACAGGACTCCGAAGACCTCTTCCGCAAAGGTGCGGGCGCCTTCCATGCCGCGCGCCTCGATCTCCCTGGCAAAGAGCGGCACGAAGGCGGAATTGAACGCGCCTTCGGCGAAGAGCCGGCGAAAGGTGTTCGGCAGGCGGAAGGCAGTGTTGAAGGCGTCGGCCACCGGACCGGTGCCGAGGGCCGCCGCCATGAAGGTTTCCCGTACGAAACCGAAGACGCGGCTTCCAAGCGTGGCGCCACCGACAGTGGCGAATTTCCTGACCAGGCTCATGTTTCGGCTTTTGTCGATCTGGACGCGTGCGACGAGCGCGGCACCGGAGCCGGCGCGATAATGCCCGAGGGCATATGCAAGCGCGCTTCGTCCAATTCGCCCGCAAGCACCGCCTTGAGGCGGGCGGCAATGTTGACCTGTCGGCTTTCGCTGGTGATCTTCGAACCAACCAGGTCGGTGACGTAGAAGGTGTCGATCACCTTCTCGCCGAAAGTGGTGATATGCGCCGAAGCGATGTCGAGCGAGAGGTCGGAAAGCACTGCCGTGATCTCGGAGAGAAGACCCGGGCGGTCGAGCCCTTCCACCTCGATCACCGTGAACTTGTTCGACAGCGTGTTGCTGATCGTCACCTCAGGCGTCACGGTGAAGGCCTTGCTGCGCTTCTTCACCTTGGTACGGCTGGCGATGACCTCCGGCAGACGCCTGCGGCCCGACAGTACGTCCTCGATCAGCTTGCCGATGCTGCCTGCCCGGCGCATCTCGTCCTCGTCCACCGAGAACTCGCGGTTGACGAGGATCGTGTCCAGTGCACGTCCATCGGAGGTCGTATGGATCTGGGCGTCGACGATGTTGGCACCTGCCGCGGCGCAGGCACCGGCAATCACCGTCAACAGGCGCGGATGGTCCGGCGAAAGCACGGTAATCTCGGTGATGGCGTGGAACTGGTGCGTGCGCACCATCGTCGCCAATGTCTTGCCCGCACGATCCGCCTCGCGGATGAATCCGGCATGGCGCACCTGGTCCTCGATCGCTACGGTAAGCAGATAGGGCTGGTAGTGCAGCCGCACATAGGCGTCGCGCTCTTTGCGCGGCCAATCCTTGAGCGCTTCGCCGAGCACGTGCGCGGCGTGCTTCGCCCGCTCTTTTCGCGAAAGCTCCGAAAAGCCCCCCGAGAGGAGAAGCTCCGTCTCGTAATAGAGCGTGCGCAGCAATTGCCCCTTCCAGCCGTTCCACACACCCGGCCCGACGGCGCGGATGTCGCAGACCGTCAGGATGAGCAGCATCCGCAGCCTTTCCAGCGATTGCACCCGATCGGCAAAGTCGACGATGGTCTTGCGGTCGTTCAAGTCGCGGGTCTGGGCCACCATCGACATGGTCAGATGTTCCTCGACCAGCCAGACGGCCGTTTCGGTCTGTTTCGGCGTCAGTCCGAGGCGCTGGCAGAGCTTGCGAGTCACCTTTGCGCCGGCGATCGAGTGATCCTCGGGACGGCCTTTGGCGACATCGTGAAGCAGCACTGCGACATAGAGGGCTTCGCGGTCTTCCACATGCGGCATTAGCTTCGCCGTCAGCGGATGCGCCTCCACCTCAAGACCCCGCTCGATGCGCGAGAGTACGTCTACCGAGCGCAGCAGATGCTCGTCTACCGTGTAGTGGTGATACATGTTGAACTGCATCATCGACACGATCTTGCCGAAATCCGGGATGAAGCGGCCGAGAACGCCCGACTCGTTCATGCGCCTCAGGATCAGTTCGGGATTGCGCCGCGACGTCAGGATCGAGAGGAAGAGCCGGTTGGCTTCCTCGTTCTCGCGCAGGTGCGGCGTGATCAGGCTCAAGGATCGCGTGACCTGCTTCAACGCATTCGGATGGAATTCGAGCCCGTGAATGTCGGCGATGTGGAACAGACGCAGAAGGTTCACCGGGTCGCGCTTGAAGGCGTCCGGGCTTGCTAGCGCGATACGGCCGCCATCGTCGACGAAGTCGAGCGTTCCGGCGATCTTGCGCGTGCGGTGCTTGAACCGGCTGATTACGCCGGAAAGGCCGGGAGCGTCCTTTGCCTGCTGATCCTCGAGGGCGGCACAGAAGATCCGGGTAAGATCGCCGACGTCCTTGGCGACGAGAAAATAGTGCTTCATGAAGCGCTCGACCGCCGTCAGGCCGGGATGGTCGTGATACCCCAGCGCCTCGGCGATTTCGCGCTGGATGTCGAAGGAAAGCCGTTCTTCCGCCTTGCCGGTGAGGAAGTGCATGTGGCAGCGCACTGCCCAGAGGAAATCGTCCGACTTCTGGAACAGCTTGTATTCCTGCTTCGAAAGCACGCCGAGCTTGACGAGGTCGGCGGAGTCCTTGACCCGGTAGAAATACTTGGCGATCCAGAAGAGCGTATGCAGGTCGCGCAGGCCGCCCTTGCCTTCCTTGACGTTCGGCTCGACGAGGTAGCGGGTGTCGCCCGCCTTGCGGTGGCGTTCATCGCGTTCGGCAAGCTTTGCGGCGATAAATTCCGGGCCGGTATTGCGGACGATCTCGTGGTCGAAGCGTTCCTCTAGCTCGTCTGCCAGCGCCTTCGAGCCGCAGATGTAGCGACATTCCAGGATCGCCGTACGGATGGTCATGTCGGCGCGCGACAGTCGGATGCACTCGTCGATCGTGCGCGTCGCGTGGCCGACTTTGAAACCCAGGTCCCAGAGCACATAGAGCATGAACTCGATGGCCGGTTCCGCCCAGACGGCCTTCTTTGAGGGGAGCAGGAAGAGGAGATCGATGTCCGACCCCGGCGCGAGCGTGCCGCGGCCATAGCCGCCGACGGCGGTCACGGCGATGCGGGCCGTCGCCGGCGCGTTCGCCGCGTCGAAGACCTCGTTCAGCGCGAAATCGTGCAGAACGGTGATCAGTTGGTCTTGCAGCCAGGAAATGCGCTCGGCGCATCTGAGCCCTGCCCCGTCGGCGGACAGCCGTTCGCGCGCTTTGGCGCGGCCGGCGGTATTGGCTTCCTTGAAGGCCGCGAGCAAGGCCCGTCGCATGGGTTCGCGCTGCTCGGCATGGGCGGAGGCGATGAACCCGCACTTTGCTCGGAGGCTCGCGACATCGAGGATTTCAGGAAAAGAGTGTTCGCTGGCCATGAAGTGCCGAGAGGCGTCCTGTCCGACTGTTTCTGTGGTCCGCTGCATGTGCAAGCGCTCCTGCATGTCTCCCTAAATCGCAGGCGATCCAAGTTGGAACCATGCAGCAATTCAAAGTTGCTGCAGCAACGTTTGCGCGACAAGACGCGTGGCGCTGCAGTGCGTGACTCATGAAGAAGCACGCGGCGCTGTATAGCTGTTTTGACAATCGATTGACAGGAAAAATAGGTGGCACCTTCGCGCCTCAATCAGCGGCCGGCGACTTCCTTCTTCAACGCGTAGAGTGCCTCCAGCGCCTCGCGAGGCGTCATGTCGTCCGGGTTGAGGGCCCGTAGCGTTTCCTCGAGTTTCGAAGAGCCGGGAGCTCGAACCTCCTCGCGCCGGATCGCAACCTGGAAGAGCGGCAGATCATCGATCAGCTCGCTGGCCGGGTTCTTGCGATCGGCGTCTTCGAGCTTGGCAAGCACGTCCCGCGCCCGCGTGACCACCGAGGCCGGAAGGCCGGCAAGGCGGGCGACCTGAATGCCGTAGGATCGATCGGCAGCACCGGGGCCGACCTCGTGCAGGAAGATCACGTCGCCGTCCCATTCCTTGACACGCATCGTCGCGTTCGACAGCCGTCCGAGCTTTTCGGAAAGAACCGTCAACTCGTGAAAATGGGTGGCGAAAAGGCCCCGGCATCGATTGGCCTCGTGCAGATGCTCTACCGCCGCCCAGGCGATCGAAAGGCCATCGAAGGTCGCGGTACCCCGGCCGATCTCGTCGAGGATCACGAGCGAACGATCGGTCGCCTGATTGAGGATCGCCGCCGTCTCGACCATCTCGACCATGAAGGTCGAGCGCCCACGGGCAAGATCGTCGGAGGCGCCGACGCGGGAGAAGAGCCGGTCGACGACGCCGATATGGGCGGCGGCGGCAGGCACGAATGAGCCCATCTGCGCCATGATGGCAATCAGCGCATTCTGGCGCAGAAAGGTCGATTTGCCGCCCATGTTCGGACCGGTGAGAAGCCAGATCGCTCCGGCCTCCTCGCCAGCAGGCGGCGACAGGTCGCAGCCATTCGCGACAAAGGGATTTGCCGCCTGAAGCCGCAGTGCCTGCTCGACGACCGGGTGGCGGCCGCCAGCGATTGTGAACATCCGCGATTGGTCGACGACCGGGCGGACATAGCCCTGCTCCTCGGCAAGAACGGCGAGCCCCGCCGAGACATCGATCGTCGCCAGCGCCAGTGCCGCCGCTTTGATGGTTTCCGCATGGGCGACCACCTCGCGCGTCATCGCCTCGAAGGCCTCGATCTCGATCGCCAGCGCCCGGTCGGCGGCATTGGCAATCTTCGTTTCGAGCTCCGCAAGCTCGGTCGTCGTGAAACGCATGGCGTTCGCCATCGTCTGGCGATGGATGAAGCGGGCGCGCGCCGCGTCCGTGTCGATCAACGCGCCGGCATTCCCGGCCGTCACCTCTATGAAATAGCCAAGAACGTTGTTGTGCTTGATCTTCAGCGACTTGACGCTGGTCTCCTCTGAATATCTGAGCTGCAGGCCGGCAATGACCCGGCGCGACCGATCGCGAAGCGCCCGCATTTCGTCGAGCTCGGCATTCGCGCCCTCGCGAAGGAAGCCGCCGTCGCGCTTGAGAAGCGGTAATTCCTCGGCGAGCATGGCATCGAGGTGGGCGAGCAATTCACTTGGGAGCGCGGTGATCGCCTCTTGCGCTTGCCCGAGTTCCGCCGGAAGCTCGGCTCGCAACAACAGCCGGGATATGGCCGCAGCGGCGCGCAAACCGGCCTGAATTGCGCTTAAGTCGCGGGGGCCGCCGCGGCCGAGCGCAAGCCGTGAGAGGGAGCGCGGCATGTCGGGCGCGCGCCGCAGGGCGTCGCGAAGGTCGATGGCGAAGCTCGGCTGATCAACCAGGATTTCGAGGGAATCGAGTCGCGCATTGATCCGTTCCGGGTCGGTCAGCGGCGACATCAGCCGCTCGGCGAGCAACCGCGCGCCACCACTGGTCACGGTCCGATCCAGCGCTTTCAAGAGGCTTCCGTCGCGAGAGCCGGAGAGCGTCTTTACCAGTTCCAGGTTGGCGCGGGTCGCCGGATCGATGAAAAGCGTCGAGGCGACGCTTTCTCTTTCGGGAATGCCTAGCGGCGGCCTCTCGGCGATCTGGGTCTTCTCGACATAGGAAATCGCAGCGGAGGCGGCCGCGAGCTCGGCCCGCGAGAAGCTGCCGAAACCATCGAGGGTCTTGACGCCATAATAGCGCGCGATGCGGTTCTCGGCGGTCGCGCTGTCGAAAAAGACGGCGGGCTGCGGCACCGCCACCCGGCCGAGCACGTCGAAAACGGCGCGCAGCTCCGGATCGTGGAAAACGGTGTCCGGCAGGATCAGTTCGCGCGGCTCGACCCGCAGGATGTCCGCGAGCAGACGACTCTCGGCCGTTTCCGCTAATCGGAAGACGCCGGTCGAGATGTCGATCCAGGCAAGCGCATAGGCCGGTTCCGAGCCGCTTCTGATGCGGGCGAGCGCCATCAGGTAGTTCGACTCGGCCGGCGATAGCAGCTTGTCCTCGGTGATCGTGCCTGGCGTCACCAGACGTACGACATCACGGCGCACGACCGACTTGCTGCCGCGCTTCTTCGCCTCCGCCGGATCCTCCACCTGTTCGCATACGGCGACTCGGTAGCCTTTGGCGATCAGCTTCTGCAGATAGTCGTCGGCAGCGTGGACCGGCACGCCGCACATGGGGATTTCCTGACCCATATGCTGGCCGCGCTTGGTGAGCGTGATACCGAGCGCGCGAGCGGCTTCGACGGCATCCTGGAAGAACAGCTCGTAGAAATCGCCCATTCGATAGAACAAGAGCGAATCCGGATTGTTCGCTTTGATCTCGATGTACTGCTCCATCATCGGCGTGGCAGTGGAGCGGCTCTCCTCGCTCGCCAGATCGGACACAGAAAGAACGTCCGTATGGCTCGATATTCCGGTCACGAAATTCATGATTGTTCCAAAAAAAGAGATGTCACACTATCCGCAAGGATTTATAGACGACAATAACAAAAGAGGCTGACCAGCTGGGTCGCCCACAGGAGGTTGAGGAAAGATGCCGGCTACCGACAAGTCCGATCGCGCAATGACGAGCGTAACCGCCCAGGAAGCGCTCGACTTCCATTCCCAGGGCCGCCCCGGAAAGCTGGAGATTTCCCCGACGAAACCGATGGCGACCCAGCGCGACCTGTCGCTCGCCTATTCGCCCGGCGTCGCCGTGCCCGTCAAAGCGATCGCCGAGGATCCGCAGACGGCTTACGACTACACCGCCCGCGGCAACATGGTTGCTGTGATTTCGAACGGCACGGCAATCCTCGGCCTCGGCAATCTCGGCGCGCTCGCCTCGAAGCCGGTGATGGAAGGCAAATCCGTCCTCTTCAAGCGTTTCGCCGACGTCGATTCGATCGACCTCGAGGTCGACACGGAGAGTGTCGATGAATTCGTCAATTGCGTGCGCTTCCTCGGCCCCTCCTTCGGCGGCATCAATCTCGAAGACATCAAAGCGCCGGACTGCTTCATCATCGAGCAGCGGCTGCGCGAGGTCATGGACATTCCCGTCTTTCACGACGACCAGCACGGCACCGCTATCATCGCCGCCGCTGGACTGATCAATGCGCTGACGCTGACGGGCCGTGACTTCAAGACGACCAGGCTCGTCTGCAATGGCGCTGGCGCTGCCGCGATCGCCTGCATCGAGCTCATCAAGGCGATGGGTTTCAATCCGGACAACATCATCCTTTGCGATACGAAGGGGGTGATCTACAAGGGCCGCACCGACGGGATGAACCAATGGAAGTCGGCGCACGCGATCGAGACCGACCTGCGGACGCTGGTCGATGCCGTCGAAGGCGCCGACGTGTTTTTCGGTCTCTCGGCCAAGGGCGCGCTTTCATCCGATATGGTGCGGTCGATGGCGCCAAGGCCGATCATCTTCGCAATGGCCAATCCGGATCCGGAAATCACCCCGGAAGAAGTCGCCGAGATCCGCGACGACGCGATCGTGGCGACCGGACGCTCCGACTATCCCAACCAGGTCAACAACGTCCTGGGCTTCCCCTACATCTTCCGCGGCGCCCTGGACGTGCGCGCCTCGACCATCAACGACGCGATGAAGATCGCCGCGGCCGAGGCACTTGCAAGCCTTGCCAAGGAGGATGTGCCGGACGATGTCGCTGCAGCCTACCAAGGCAACCGGCCGCGTTTCGGACCGCATTACATCATTCCGGTGCCCTTTGACCCCCGCCTGATCTCGGCCATTCCGATCGCCGTTGCGAAGGCTGCCATGGAGACTGGCGTCGCCCGCAAGCCGATCACCGATCTTGCCGCGTACGGACGGCAGCTTTCCGCCCGCCGCGATCCGATCGCCTCGACGCTTCAGCGAATCTATGAGCGCGTCCGGCGCCAGCCTAAGCGGATCGTCTTTGCCGAAGGCGAGGAGGTGCAGATGATGCGCTCGGCCGTCGCCTATGCAAACCAGCAGCTCGGCACCGCCATCCTGCTCGGACGTGAAGAGCAGATGCGCGAAACCGCCGAGCGGGAAGGCATCGACCTCAACCGCCCCGGCATTCAGATCGTCAATGCACGCCTTTCCAAGCGGGTCGGCGCCTATACCGACTATCTTTATGCACGACTGCAGCGCAGGGGCTATCTCTTCCGGGATGTGCAGCGGCTGATCAACAACGACCGCAACCATTTCGCCGCTTCGATGGTGGCGCTCGGGGATGCCGACGGCATGGTCACCGGGCTGACGCGCAACTATTCGACGGCGCTCGAAGACGTACGCCGCTGCATCGACGCCAAGCCCGGGCACCGCGTGATCGGCGTCTCGATCGCGCTCTGCCGCGGCCGCACGGTGCTCGTCGCCGACACCGCCGTGCACGACATGCCGACGGCCGAGGAGCTTGCGGACATCGCCGAGGAAGCCGCCGGACTTGCCAAGCGGCTGGGCTACATGCCGCGTGTCGCCCTGCTCGCCTATTCGACCTTCGGCCACCCCTCCGGCGAGCGATCGGAGCGGGTCCGGGAAGCGGTCAAGATCCTCGACCGGCGCCGCGTCGATTTCGAATATGACGGCGAGATGGCCGCCGACGTCGCGCTTAACGCACGGGTGATGGAGCAATATCCGTTCTGCCGCCTCTCCGGCACCGCCAATGTGCTGGTGATGCCGGCCTTCCACTCGGCCTCCATCTCCACCAAGATGCTCCAGGAACTCGGCGGCTCGATGGTGATAGGCCCGCTGCTCGTCGGACTCGACAAGTCGGTACAGATCGCCTCCATGTCGGCAAAGGATTCGGACATCGTCAACATGGCGGCCATCGCAGCCTACAACGCCGGGACGTGAGCTACTGTTTGCTTCGTTGACGCGAAAATCAGCAAAGAAGCGTGCCTCTTTGAAACAACTTCGGTGGAATCCGAACGCGCGACTGACAATCGTACAGTAATGGCACACGATCTACATACAAAATAAGAGCCCACCGCCGTCGAAACGGGGGTGGGCTCAATACGGTGTGGTGGATCCGCTTCTACGTTATGAAAAAACGAGGGAATTTTTCGCGACATCGGCCCCCTCAAGCCGAGTCTGCGAATTTCCCTTCTGTTCTACACTTTCGCGTAATGAAAATCAGACCCAACCACGGCAAGGAACTTGTCTCTTTCGAACGTCAGAGTCAAATACATCCTTAACAACTGGTTAATACTACAGAACCGCGCGTCTTATCAATGCGCAATGATCGCTGTATCACTTTTGAAGTGCTGCAGCCTTGCTTCAGGATGAGAAACGACCTGCGTCAGCGCCGTAATAATTGATGTAACGGCCCGAGATATTGCTGATCGGAAGGACGATCAGGACATCCGTCGTGCGGAAAGCGTGATCTACGACCGCGCCCTCGCCGACCATGGCGCCCAACCGCATATAGCCCTTGATGAGCGGCGGCAGGGCGGCCAGCGCCTTCTTCGGATTGATCGCCTCGGAAGGCATCAGGTCCATCGTCCGATAAAGCTCCGGTTGCGCCGCAACCGCCCAGTCGCCCCGGGCGAGGAGATTGTGGTGCAAGAAGGAGAGCGCCAAGGCATGCTCCTCGGGGACGACGCCCGGGAACGAGCCGCAGCCGAACATGGCGTCGACGCCGTACATCAGCGCATAGGCCCAATTGCCCTGCCAGAGCAGTTCGACTGTCCGCTTGGTGCGGTATTCCGGCAGGACGCAGGAGCGGCCGAGCTCCATGAACCGCTTGCCCGGATGGCGCGCGATGAGCGGGTCGATCGCGAATTCCGATGTCGAATAGAAGCCGCCGGCCCGCTCGGCTACCTCCTGGCGAAGCAGGCGATATGTACCGACGATCTGCTCTTCTGGATCGCCCTCGATCGAGGTGTCGAGAACGAGCAAGTGATCGCAGACGGAATCCCACCTATCCGCGTCACGCCGGCGCCGATGTGCCTCGGGCGCCACCTGCGCCTTCATCTCCTCGACGAAAACCTTGTAGCGGACCGCCTGTGCCGCGTCGACCTCCGCCGCAGAGCGCGCAAGCCGCGTCTCAAGGCTGCCGATGCGGCCGAGTGCGCCCGCCGTGGGTGCCGCCTTGCGGAGGCAAGCCTGCGAAGTGTCGACCACGTTCGTCGAATCCAGAAGTTCGGTCGTCATGCCGTGTCATCCCGAATCGTCAGCATCTGTCGGGCTTAAAACACGTTTTTGCTACAAGATAGTGACACGCAGACGGCGTGCAAGCAGCGAGTCTCGTCGAACCGCATTCATGCGATGCGCTTTAGATTTGCGCATGCCGTTGTCCCAAAACCGCTCCGCACTTTTGGGCGACATCATGTTTGCGCATGTCGTTGCCCCAAAACCGCTTCGCACTTTTGGGCGACATGCATGTTTTACGCATGTCGTTGCCCCAAAACCGCTTCGCACTTTTGGGCGACATGCATGTTTTACGCATGTCGTTGTCCCAAAACCGCTTCGCACTTTTGGGCGACATGCATTATGAGATAAGCCGTGAGATCTTGGCGAGGAGTTGGTCCGGCTCGGCCGGCTTGGTCAGCACGGCGTCGGCGCCCGCTGCGACGAGTTCGTCGCGGACATCCTTGCGGCCATCGGACGTCAGAACGATTACGGGGAGTTGACGGAGGCGCCCGCGCGCCCCCTCCCCACGCAGGCGCCGTAGCATGGCAAGGCCGTCGCCTCCCGGCATATGGAGATCCGTGACGACGAGTAGCGGCGGGGCGCACTCCGCTTCGTGCAGCGCGGCGTCGAGGGCGGCGAAGTCGGCCACATGCGTCACGGCATGGCCCTTACGCTCAAGAAGCGTCTGCAGGATCAGCGCATTCACCGCGTCGTCCTCGGCCAGGATCACGCGACCCGCACCGGTTGGGGCCGCGGACATCGGCGGCGCGTCGCGGAGCACCGGCCTGTTGTCACTGATCGCGTCGCGATTTTCGATGCCTCTCAGCCGCCCGAGCAGCACCTCCACCAGGGACCTTTCGCGCAAGGGCCGGATCAGCCAGGCTGCGTAGCCGTCCATCCTGTGCACAGGATGGCTGCTGCGCTCCTCCGGATTGATGAGATAGGTCCGGCGCAGCCTCAGGCGCTCGATCGCCGGCTCGATGAACAGGAGCCTTTGGAACTGGCCCGCATGGCGATGGTCGACGATGATGTCCGTCAGAGTCAGTCTGCCGACGAGCACATCGGCGAGGATGCTCCTGGCCTCGTCAAGTGTCGATGCCCGGTAGCACGAGCCGCCGAGCGTCTCGATCGTCGAGGCGAGCGCCAGCGAGGCCGGGCCCTCGGGCGCCATGACGAGCACGCGCGCGTCCGCCAAAGTGCCGCATCGGCCAGGCGACGGGGCGGCATCGCCCGGGATCGGAAAACGCACCACGAAGCGACTCCCCTTTCCGGCAGCGCTCGATGCCGTCAGGCTGCCGCCGAACGTTTCCAGGATCCGACGCGAGATGGCCAGACCAAGGCCCGTGCCTTTGGCACGCTGTGCGCCGTCGCCGGCCTGCTCGAATTCCTCGAACACGCGCTCCACCTCTTCGGGGGACATTCCCGGACCGCTGTCGTCGATCCGGATGCGCACCGTACCTTCGATAATATCTGCGGAGACGAGAACGCCACCGGTTTCGGTGAATTTGACGGCATTGCCGATGACGTTGAACAGCACCTGCCGCAATCTTGCCGCGTCGAAGACCATTGAGCCGGGCACGCTCGCTGCGACAGTCGCGCCAATTTCGATCCCCTTCTCATGCGCCCGGTGCGACAGAAGTTCCACCACGTTCTCTATGACGAGGCGAAGATCCTGGCGCGTTGGATGCAACTGAAACCGTCCGGCAGAAAGAGACGAAAAGTCGATCAGGTCTTCGACCAGTTGAACCAGCGCATGTCCGGACTGCTGCATATCGGCGAGGTAATTCCGCTGCTCGGCGGAAAGCTCCGTCTGGCCGAGCAGGTGGCTCATACCGAGGATGCCGGAAAGAGGCGTGCGAATCTCGTGCGTCACCGTGGCAAGCAGTCTCGACTTCGCCTGGCTCGCCTCTTCGGCGCGGCGGCGCGCCTCTTCCCTTTCGCGCGCGGCTCGCGCCTCCTCGGTGACGTCACGAGCGATGCTGTGGCGCACCAGGCGGCCGCTGCCAGACTCGCGGACAATGACGTCGTGCCAGTCGTAAAAACGCTCTCCCGCCGCCGTCATTAATCGTGCGAGATAGTGGTCGGGCTCGAGCCTCGGCTCGAGGGCCAGGCCGAGGGAAGCGCAGGTGAGACCCTTCACTTCCGTACGGGCCAAGACCCGGTGGAAAACGGCGTTGGCCTGAATGATCCTGCCGTCGAGGTGCCGGACGATCGCGATGTCGCCGAGTGCATCATGTATGGTCGATAGCAACGCGGAGGTCTCCGACCCACCCCGCCTGGCCATGTCATCTCCCCCCGCCACTTCCCAATGGTTCTCGCCATCACCGGAGAGCAGCAGAAAGGCGCCGGAAAGACCGCCGATGGCGGCGACAGCAGGCAACAGATGGAGATTGGCGCTAAGCCCTACGGCAAGGACGACAAGGGCGGCCAGAGCGCCCGCGCAGGCTGAGAGGATGCGCAGGATTGACCGCGCACTGCCATGCCCGGTCGGGGCCCGGTTCGGCTGTTCAAGTCGTGAAGGCTTGCTCATGATTTCAACCTAGCATGGCAAGCCTTCCGAATGCCTTCAGCGGACCTCTAAAGTTTTAGCGAACGGCCCCGTTTCGACTGCAGCAGTTCGTCGAGAATGATTGCGCCGGCGCCTATGGTAATGAAGCTATCGGCAAGGTTGAAGACGGCAAAAGACCACGTTTCCGTATGGAACAGGACATAGTCGATGACGTAACCGAAGAGCAGCCGGTCGACCAAATTACCGAGCGCTCCGGCGATGATCATCGCATAGCCGAGATGGGCGAAGAACCGGTCCTTCGGCGTGCGGCGCCAAAGCCAGAGCACGAAGGCGACGACGGCAAGCCGCATGCTGACGATGAACCAGCCCTCCATGCCGGACAGCATGGAAAAGGCAACGCCGTAATTATGGGTGCGGTAGAGCGCGAGCATCGGTATGACGGGCACCGCCTGCTGAAAGGGCAGAAGGGCCTCGACGAGGTATTTTATGAACTGGTCGGCGGCGATCGCGACGACGATGAAGAGCGCGATTGGCAAGGGCCGGGAAAACAGGGTCTGACGCATGCTCATCAACCCGCATCCAGTGCTAGCAGGTGGCGGCGCGCCTCGAAGAGCATGATGCCGGTGGCAATGGCGAGATTGAGCGAATCCGCCCGCCCTGCCTGTGGTATCCGGGCGAGCGCACCGGCCTCGCGGGCAAGCTCCACCGGCAGACCGGCCTGCTCGTTACCCATCAGAAGCACCACCGGCTTCGAGCGGTAGTCGATGGTGCGGTAATCGACCGAGCCCGCGAGGTGCGTCGCCACGACCCGCACGCCCGCCGACTTCTGCCAGTGGATGAAATCCTCGGCGCTTGCCCGCACGATCGGCATGGCAAAGACGGAGCCCATCGTTGCCCGCACCGTCTCGAGCGAAAAGGGGTCTGTGGTATCGCCGACCAGGATTACGCCGGAGGCGCCTGCAGCATCGGCGGTGCGGATGATCGTGCCGAGATTGCCGGGGTCGCGCACGCGGTCGAGCGCCACATAGGTCTCGCCTTCCTGCGGGTGAATGTCCTTGAGCGCGCGGTAGCGCTGTTCGAAGATCCCGACCACCATCTGCGGATTGTCGCGCCGGGTGATCGTGGAGATCACCTTTTCACTGACCTCGAGGACGAGTCCGCCCTTCGCCACCGTCCTCGCCGCAATCTGTTCGACCTGCGGCTTACCCTTCGCGGCCTTCGCGTAGACGAGCGTCCTGATCTTCCAGCCGAGATCGAGCGCGTCGATCACCAGCTTCAGCCCTTCCGCCATGAAGGAATGCGTCTCGTCGCGATGCTTCTTCTGTGATAGTGCGCGGATTTCCTTGATGATCGGATTGGCGAGGCTGGTGACCTCCTTCACCTGACCGACCCGCGACAGGCCGTGATCGCTTCTCTCTGTGTTCATTTGGGTACCCAGCGGCTGAAGAGCGAAGTGGAGAGCGCCCTTCCGGGGCTTGAACCGTCGAGCCCGCCCTCGCGGATGATGAGCTCGCCCGATTCCACCCGGCCGCCCCGGCCGCGCATCGTCTCGCGCATCAATTCATGGATGGAATAGAAACTGGCGCGTATGGAATAGGCCGTCAGTACCAGGCCGCGCGCCTCAGGCGCAAGGATCTCGCGGCAGGTGTCCAGCATGGCCGACAAGTGATCGAAGAGCTGCCAAACCTCGCCGTTGGGGCCGCGGCCAAATTTGGGAGGATCGGTCAAGATGATGTCGTAACGGCTGCCGCGCCGCTCCTCGCGTTGGATGAATTTCATCGCGTCGTCGCAGATCCAGCGGATCGGCAGCTTCTCGGCGCGAGACACGACCTGGTTCTCCCGCGCCCAGCCGATCGCCTTCTTGGAGGCGTCGACATGAGTTACCTCAGCGCCCGCCTTGGCGGCGATCAATGAAGCGACGCCGGTATAGCCAAAGAGATTGAGGACCTTCAGCGGCCGGCCGGCCGCCGCCACCTGGTCCCGCATCCAAGACCAATGGGCAAGCTGCTCCGGAAACACGCCGACATGCCGGAACGAGGTGAAACGGCCGAGGAAATCGGTGTCGAGAAGCTGCATCGGCCAGGTTTCGCCGAGCACCTCGCCGGGAAAGCGCCAGCGGCCAATGCCGTCCTCGTCGGTGTCGCCGGTGAAAATCGCATCGGCCTTGTCCCATACCGCCGCCGACAGTGTCTTCGGCCAGAGCGCCTGCGCTTCGGGCCGGACGATGCGATAGGGGCCGTATTGCTCGAGCTTCTCGCCACCGCCGCTGTCGATCAGGTGGTAACCGGCAGCAGCCGTCGTCTCAAGGATGAGCGGCACCGTTTCGGCGGGCTTCTCACCACTTCTCAGCTTCAGAGGGCGCGCCGGCGCCGCCTCCTGTGCAGGAAGGCGCGGCGTCTTTTCCGGCTTCGCCGTTGGTGGCGGGCCGCTTTTCCCTCGCCCAATGCTTTTTTCCGGCCGCTGCCATTGCTCCTGACGACCGCCGCGCGCCTCCGCCCCCCGGCCCTTTGCCGCGGTGACCGAGGCATTCTTCGATCGCCGATCCTTTTCCTTCACGCGCTTAACCTTGAACTTCGTTCAAATCATTTCCGGGCCAGCCGACTGCTTTCCGGCGCGACAGCCTCGATGCCGTGCAATAGCACCGCGAATGCATTTGGCAAAGCCGTTTCCGATTTGCGAATATCGCCGCGAGCGGGAAGAGCTACAGCATGTCTCCTTAAGGACAAAGACATGCAGCAATTCAAAGGCGACAGCGACCATTGCGCGTCCGACAAGACGCACGGCCTGAAGAATGCGCAATCGCGCCTGGACCCTGGAACAAGACGGGAGGAGATGCTCATGGAGATGGAAGGGGAGGAACGCATCGCGGCCCGCCGCGACGCCGTGTGGCAATGCCTGAACGACCCGGAGATCCTCAAGCAGTGCATTCCGGGCTGCCAGTCGCTCGAAGCGAAATCGGCGACGGAACTCGCCGCCGTCGTCAAGGTCAAGATCGGGCCCGTTTCGGCGACTTTCAACGGCAATGTCATCCTCTCCAATCTGAGCCCGCCCGACAGCTACACGATCTCCGGCGAGGGAAAAGGCGGCATCGCCGGTTTTGCAAAAGGACGCGCGGACGTGGCGCTTGAAGAGGAGAACGACGAGACGGTGCTGCGCTACGCCGTCAAGGCGGAGGTCGGCGGAAAAATCGCGCAACTTGGCTCGCGCCTCATCGACTCGACGGCGCGGAAGCTTGCGCAGCAATTCTTTGCGAACTTCAACCTGGCGGTCAGCGGCGAGGCGGAAGCGGCAAGCTGAATGACCACAGCAGAGGCAGGGCCGTCAGCTCAATTCTGCGGTTCAGGGAGGCTGTTCCGCTGCGCGAGTCTTTGAACCTCGCCGCGCTGCTTTTCGGCCTCTCGATGCCATTTCAATGCCTCATTGGCCTCGTTGCGCGCACGGCGACGATGTCTTCCCTGGGCAAACCAGGTGACGCCGGCGCCGAGGACCAGCCCAACGATCACGGCGAGGAACAGGAAGACGAAAAAGGGAGCCGATACGGAAAGCACGCTGTCGGCCGGATCGAACGGATTGAGCGCCAGGGTCGCTGTCTGGCGGTTAGCGACGCTCAGAATGATGAGGATGACGCCCAAGGGAACGAACACGAGGATATTGATTATTCGTTTAAGCATTCACCCGCTCCGGTTCGATCCCAACATTAGGCGGGAATACGCGCTCAATCTTCGTCCTTGCCGTTCATCCCGGGGTTGAGCCGCTCGCGCAGTTCCTTGCCGGTCTTGAAAAAGGGCACCCATTTCTCCTCGACGAAAACCGCATCGCCCGTGCGCGGGTTGCGACCTGAACGCGAAGGCCTGTTCTTGACCGAGAAAGCGCCGAAGCCGCGCAACTCGACACGGTTACCGGCGGCAAGCGCATCGGTGATCTCGTCGAGAACCGCATTGACGATATTCTCCACGTCGCGGTGGTAGAGATGTGGATTGCGCGCGGCCACAATCTGCACCAGTTCTGACTTGATCACTGTCGCCCCCTTTGGTCTTTTGCTTGATCTGCCTGGTTGGTGACGTCCCGTAGCATGACGACGGCCTGCATCCGGGCAGTCACACAGGCCAGTAAATTTCGCCTTCCTTATTGGCCTTCAACCTGCCAAACCGAGACAAGACCGTCAAGAAACAACTTCTCTCCGCCCAATTTTTCGAGCCCGTTGATCGCCGGAAAAGCCTCATATCCCAACAGCTTGAGTCCATCGGCGACAAGTCCGGAGAGCCCAAAGGACAAGGCGCCGCGCTGCGCCTTCCAATCGATAACGGGGAGGCCCTTGGGCACCTTGCGCTCGGCGAGGAAGGCTCTGATCTCATCATCGCCACCAATCTCGTCGACGAGCCGGCTTGCGAGTGCCTGCCGCCCCGTGAAGATGCGTCCGTCGGCGAGCGCGAGCGCCTGCGGTCGCGGCAGCTTGCGCCGCTCGGCCACAAGGTCGACGAACCAGTCATAGCTGTCGTTGATCATCGCCTGGATCATCGCCCGCGCTTCTTCGCTCGGCGGATGGAATGGAGACGGCTCGGCCTTCAGCGGCCGCGATTTGATCGATTCGAGCGACACGCCGATCTTTTCCATCAGATCCTTGATTTGCGGGTACTGAAAAATGACGCCGATCGAACCGGTGATCGACGTCTCGCCGGCGACGATGCGATCGCCGGCAAGCGCGATCATGTAACCGGCCGAGGCGGCGAGCGTTCTGACATCCGCGACCACCGGCTTATTGGCGGCGACCTTGCGGATGGCCCTGTAAACAACCTCGCCGCCATAGGTCGTGCCGCCCGGCGAAGAGATCGTTACGATCAGCGCCTTGGCGGATGTGCTGGCGGCGATCGTCTCCAGCCGCTCGACGAGTTCCCTGTCGTCCTGGATGATGCCGGAGACGGTAATGCGCGCGATGTGGTCGCGGGTGCGGCCCGTCGCCTCGCCCAAACCCGAATAGGCAAACAGCGCGAAGCCGGCAAGAACAAGGATCACGGCGGTCGCCCAGCGCCAGAAGCTCAGCTTCCGGCGCAGGCGGCGGCGATCGGCGATGGCGTGTTCGTCCATGGTTATCTCCGAATTTGTCGGCGGGGTTCTGTCAGTTTCCGAGGGAACATGCTATCTGCGCGAACCGTGGCAGGCTAGATGGTGGCGGCTCGACGGCGGTTGAAGCCGCAAGCCGCACTTCGCCCCCTCAAGTTTTTTCCTCTCCATTGCCGGATCGCAACAAAATAACCATATTCGCCCTGACTTACGCCATTGAATTGAAATGCGGGTGTCTCGGAATTGCCGACGCCCGACGGATCTTGACAGGCCCTTCATGCTGAACGAAGCGGGACTTCCCGGAATCCTTACCGATTCGGGCGCAAGCTCGGCCGATGCCTATGCCTCGGCTGCGCGGCATTCGGCACGCGTCAGACGGTTGAAAATCGTCCTGCCGCTCGTGGCCGGCGCCATCGCCCTGATTTTCCTGGCGGTTTCGTTCGTGCGCGCCTTCCTGCCCGAAGAATTGGAACTCGAGACCGCGACGATCGAAGACGGCAAGATCGTCATGCAGAATCCGGCGATCTCCGGCCGCAACAAGCAGAATATCAGCTATTCGATGAAGGCCCAGCGCGCGCTTCAGGACATCGAGAACCCGGACCTGATCACGCTTGAGAAGATTCATGCGGAGATGCCGGTCAACGACACGCTGATTGCCACCGTGAATGCGGTAAGCGGGATTTACGACCGGGGCGCGAACACGCTCGACATGAACGCGCCGTTCACGATTTCCATGAATAATGGCGTCTATGCCGATTTCCAGTCGGCGTATCTGGACATAAATGCAGGCGAGATGGAAACGAGACAGCCGATAGCCATCAGCATGAACGGCGGATCGATCATTGCGCAGAAGCTGAGAATGACAGATAAGGGACGTATTGTAACTTTTGAGGGCATGGTACGGGTCAACGTCGAACCCAGCGCCATCCGCAAGAACGCAAAAAAATAGGACCTGGTGCTCCCATGTCGGTGAGATCTCCCGTTTTCTTCAAGCTCGCAGTCGGCGTGACTGCCGCCGCAATCGGCGCGCTGGCGATCGCTTCTGGCGCTTCGGCGCAGGCCACGTCCAGCCGCATGCAAGGCATGCAACTTTCAAACGACAAGCCGATCCAGATCGAAAGCGACAAGCTGGAGATCAAGGATCCGGAAAGCAAGGCGATCTTCACCGGCAATGTGAAGGTCGTTCAGGGTACGACGACGCTGCAGGCGGGCAGCATGACGGTTTTCTACAAGACGAGCGAGGGCGCCACGATCACGAGCGGCGATGCCGATATCGATCGGATCGAGGTTAGCGATCGGGTTTTCCTGAGCTCCGGCACACAAAAGGCGACGGGCGACAGCGGCTCCGTAAACCTGACGACGCAGAAGCTGGTGCTGAAAGGCGACCGGGTGGTGTTGTCCGAGGGCAACAACGTCTTCGTCGGCTGCCAGCTTAACGTGCAGATGAACACGGGCGAGGCGCAACTCGAGGCCTGCGGTGGCCGCGTGCAGATCCAGCTCGACCCGCAATCCCGCAAGCAGAATTGACACAAGAATCGCTCGTGCAGTTTCCCTTCCTTCACAAACGCAAACGGGTCAAAAAGCCGTCGGCGGCCGCCGCAGCTGTGCGCTCCGTCGATAAGGCGCGCTACGAGGGCACGTTGATCGCGCGCGGGCTGACGAAGTCCTATCGGTCGCGTCGCGTCGTCAACGGCGTATCGCTTGTCGTGCGCCGCGGCGAGGCGGTCGGACTGCTCGGTCCCAACGGCGCGGGCAAGACAACCTGCTTCTATATGATCACCGGGCTGGTACCCGTCGACGAGGGCTCGATAGAGATCAACGGCAACGATGTCACGACCATGCCGATGTATCGACGGGCGCGCCTCGGCGTCGGCTACCTGCCGCAGGAGGCCTCCATCTTCCGCGGATTGACTGTCGAGGAGAACATCCGGGCGGTGCTCGAGGTCCACGACAACGACGGCGACCGCCGTGAGGACAAGCTCAACGAACTGCTTGGCGAATTTTCGATCACCCACTTGCGCAAATCGCCGGCTATTGCCCTTTCCGGCGGCGAAAGGCGGCGACTGGAAATCGCCCGCGCGCTCGCAACCGACCCGACCTTCATGCTGCTCGACGAACCCTTTGCCGGCGTCGACCCGATTTCGGTCGCCGACATTCAGGCCCTGGTGCGGCATCTGACGTCACGCGGTATCGGCGTCCTGATCACCGACCACAACGTACGAGAAACTCTCGGGCTGATCGACCGGGCCTATATCATTCATGCCGGCGAAGTGCTGACTCATGGGCGGGCCAACGATATCGTCACCAATCCGGATGTACGTAGGCTCTATCTCGGCGACAACTTCAGCCTTTAGCGATCCCTGATAGAGATTCGCGCCGCCGCTCAGTCGGCGCTTGACCAAATCCAAGTAATAAGCAATTTTTGGGCCAACTGATAATGGCCTGTCCAAAAGAAGACGTGGCCGCGGAAATTTGACGGGAGCATCGCGTCAGCATGGCCTTGTCCGCCAGCCTTCACCTGCGCCAGTCACAGTCGCTGGTCATGACGCCGCAACTGATGCAGTCTATCCAGCTGCTGCAGATGACCCATCTGGAGCTGACACAGTTCATTGCACAGGAAGTCGAAAAAAATCCGCTGCTCGAGTTTCAGAACGGCGATGAGCCTATCAGTGACCGCGACCGCGGCCACGACGAGGCGATTCCGCTTGCCGCCGACCCGGCGGAGCAGCCCGCCGGTCACGGAGATGTTTACGACAGCGCCACATCTTCCTCCGGCGAGAGGCTCAGCGTTGAACTCGACGCCGATTTCGCCAATGTTTTTCCGGACGATACCGTGCCGCAGCGCGCGGACGCTCCGGAATTGCTCGGCCAATGGAAATCGATGCCGGGCGCAGGTGGCAGCGAGGATGGCGAGGGATACGAACTCGACGATTTCGTCGCCGGCCGCAAGACCCTGCGGGAAACGCTCGTCGAGCAGCTTCCCTTCGCGCTCGCCGCGCCTAGAGACCGGTTGATCGCCCAGCACCTGATCGACCAGCTCGACGAGGCTGGGTATCTGCACGCGGACCTCGAGGAAACAGCGACAGGACTTGGCGCCTCCACCGGGGACGTTGCGCGGGTGCTTCTCGTGCTGCAACAGTTCGACCCTCCAGGCGTTTTCGCGCGTTCGCTCGGCGAATGCCTGGCCATCCAATTGCGGGCTCGCAATCGGCTCGACCCGGCAATGGAAGCGCTCGTCGCCAATCTGGAACTCCTTGCGCGGCGCGATTTTGTCAGTCTCAAAAAGATCTGCGGTGTCGATGAAGAGGATCTCGTCGACATGCTCGCTGAAATCCGCAAGCTCGATCCGAAACCGGGCACGAGCTTCGAGACATCGGTCACCGAGGCAATCATTCCCGACGTCGTCGTGCGCACCGCACCCAACGGTGGCTGGCTGGTCGAACTCAATCCCGATGCGCTGCCGCGTGTTCTCGTCAATCATCAATATTTCGCCGAGATCTCACGCGGCAGCCAGAAGAACAGCACCGATCAGGCCTTTCTGAGCGAATGCCTGCAGAATGCCAATTGGCTGACACGTAGCCTCGACCAGCGCGCCCGGACGATCATGAAGGTGGCGAGCGAGATCGTGCGGCAACAGGACGCCTTCCTGCTGCATGGTGTCGGTCATCTGCGGCCCTTGAACCTCAGAATCATTGCTGACGCGATCAAGATGCATGAATCGACGGTGAGCCGCGTCACCTCGAACAAATACATGCTGACGCCGCGTGGACTTTTCGAGCTGAAGTACTTCTTTACGGTCTCGATCGGCTCTGCGGAGAACGGCGACGCCCATTCGGCAGAGTCCGTGCGTCATCGCATCCGCACGATGATCGCCCAGGAAACGGCCGATGGCGTGCTTTCTGACGACGACATCGTCGACGTGCTCAAAGAGGGTGGCATCGAGATTGCGCGCCGTACCGTCGCGAAATACCGAGAGGCGATGAACATCCCGTCCTCCGTCCAGCGGCGACGCGAAAAGCGCGCTCTGGCCAAGGCTTCCGCCGTCTGATCGTCTACGGGCGCAAAGCGTTTTTTCAGACGTGCGAGCCGGTCGAATCTGCGCCCGCACGCGGAACCGCGAGGACCCCGCCGCCGTTTACTTGGCGGCTCATGATTGACTCTGCGCGACACAGCAGATATGAGGCCGCCGCAATTTCCGGCGCATGGAGACTGCGCTCCGGCGGCACCCGCGCGAGAGCCTTGCTGAAATGCTTGGATGACGGAAGCGCTTGGAATAAACTGGATACGCAAGTCACGAACGAGAGAGGAAACTCCATGAGTGTGCGTGTGTCCGGTAAACACATGGAAATCGGCGATTCGTTTCGCTCGCGCATCGGCGAGCAGATTCGGCAAGCCGTCACCAAATATTTCGACGGAGGATATTCGAGCCAGGTCACTGTGGAAAAGTCCGGGTCGCGCTTCAGCGCCGACTGCAAGCTTCATCTCGATACGGGCGTGATATTGCAGGCGAACGGCCAGGCAAACGAGCCACAGGCAGCCTTCGACGCGGCATCGGAGCGGATCGAGAAACGGCTCCGGCGCTACAAACGCAAGCTCAAGGACCATCACAACGGCAACGGCCAGAATGCCACCGAAGTGGCCTATCGGGTGATGGACTCGGTCCCCTTCGAGGACGAGGAAGTTCCCGATGATTACGCACCGACGATCGTTGCCGAGAGCACCAAACAGCTCAGAACGATGACCGTGGCCAATGCCGTGATGGCCCTCGACATGACGGACGAGCCTGTATTGATGTTCCGCAGCCCCGGCAAGGAGGACCTGAACATCGTCTATCGGCGCAACGATGGGAATATCGGCTGGATCGATGCCGCCAAAATCAAAGTATGAGCGGCTTTAAGGGAAAGCCGGAAAACCGGCCTTCCCGCCGCCGCGGCGGACAGACGGAAAAGAGTTACTTTTCTGTGAATGGGAGCCGTCAAAATAAAGAAGGTTAGAGCCATTACGGCATATTTGTGATGAAGTTGCCAGGCTCTAACCGGCAGACGAGGACAGAAGAATGGCATTGGCAGGCTTGCTGCATCAAGATGCGATCATCCCGGCCATGAGGGCCAACTCGAAAAAGCAACTCCTCCAGGAATTGGCGGCTAAAGCATCGAAACTCACCGGTCTGCCGGAACGCGAGATTTTCGACGTCATCCTTCAGAGGGAGCGGCTCGGCTCGACGGGCGTCGGCAACGGCATCGCCATCCCGCATGGAAAGCTCAGCAATCTCTCTTCGCTCGTCGGCATATTTGCGCGGCTGGAGACTCCGGTCGATTTCGAGGCGCTCGACGATCAGCCCGTCGATCTTGTCTTCCTCCTGCTTGCGCCCGAGGGCGCCGGCGCCGATCACCTGAAGGCACTGTCGCGGATTGCGCGGGTGCTGCGTGACCACGACATGGTGACGAGGATTCGCGCGAGCGATTCCGCAAGCGCGATCTATATGCTCCTCAACGAGGATACGACCTCGCACGCTGCCTAGGGCTTTTCCCGGTTGATTGAGACAATTCTGTCCTCGAGCGGAGCGGATGTATGCTCGGCTGCGCACGCCGTACCGTAGCCCCAGCCTACGTCCTACGCGCGCGTCTTCGGACTCGCAAAGAGTCGCTTAGGACGCTGTAAAGCGCGTTTTGGCGTGACAAGGCTGGGAAATTGAAAGCGCCGCGTATCGGAGACACGCGGCGCTTTCCTGTTGCCTTGCAGCTAGTCGCGTCAGCCCGCCGGCGTCTCGCTTTCGGTCGGAACCACTTTCGGTCCACCCTTGGCGACACCGACCATCGCCGGGCGCAGCACGCGCTCGCCGATCGTATAGCCGGCCTGCACCACCTGAACCACAGTGTTGTTAGGAACCTCGCTATTCGGCACTTCGAACATGGCCTGGTGGAAATTCGGATCGAATTTCTGGCCGGCGGGTTCGAGTTTCTTGACGCCGTGACGCTCTAGCGCCGCCAGCATGGACCGCTCGGTCATCTCGACGCCTTCGATCAGCGCCGCAAAGCCAGCATCGCCGGACTCCCGCGCCTCGGCGGGAATGGCCTCGAGGGCGCGGCGAAGATTGTCGGACACTGCGAGCATGTCGCGGGCAAAACCGGCAACGGCATAGGCTTTCGCGTCCCTGACGTCGCGCTCGGTACGCCGGCGCAGATTGTCCATCTCCGCGGCGAGGCGAAGATATCTGTCACGCAGTTCCGCATTCTCGGCCTTGGCGAGTTCCAGCGGATCTGGCGCGGCGGACGTTTCGGCTTCCGGCTTTTCCGGGGCGGCAGCCTTCACGTTCTCTTCCGGCACCGCGGCCTCAGGTCCGTTCTTGTTCGTTTCGTCGGTCATGACGTTCTCCGAATATCTTCCATTTCATGTTTCGGCATCATCAAACCAGCGGAGGTCGCTCTGCTTGAACCTTTTGTTGCCTGGATTCGACAGCCGATATCGAGGTTTGGGCCCGAAAAATCAAGGTCTGTCGATCAATAGGATTGCTCAGCGCGACAGCCGCGACATGAGCTGAGCGGTGTAGTCGACCATGGGGACGATCCGCGAATAGTTGAGCCGGGTCGGTCCGATGACACCGACCGCGCCGACGATGCGGTCGTCGTCGTCGCGATAGGGCGCGACGATCAGCGACGATCCGGAAAGCGAGAAGAGCTTGTTTTCCGAGCCGATAAAAATGCGAACGCCCGGACCGCTCTCGGCGAGGTTGAGGAGCTCGATGAGGCTGTCCTTCTTCTCGAGGTCGTCGAACAGCATGCGCAGCCGGTCGATGTCGTCGCTGCCTTCCAGCCCCTCGAGCAGATTGGCACGCCCGCGGACGATGAGGCGCGCAGGCTTGCCGTCACCCTCGCTGCCCGACCAGATCGCAAGCCCGCGTTCAACCAGATCCTGCGACAACGCGTCGAGTTCGCCGCGCACGGTTTCCTTGACCTTTTCAAGTTGTGCGCGCAGTTCTGCAATCGTCTGCCCGGCGAGGTGGGCGTTGACGAAATTGGCCGCTTCGGTGAGCTGCGCGCTTGTAATGCCCGCCGGCAGTTCGATGATCCTGTTCTCGACCTGATCGTGGTCCCCGACGAGGACGGCAAGGGCCTTGGTCGGCGCCAGGCGGATGAACTCGACATGCTTCAGCACCGGATCGCTCTTGGTCGTGATGACGAGACCGGCGCCGCGGGACATGCCCGAGAGCATCTGGCTTGCCTCGGCGAGAAGCGATTCGACCGATTGGTCCCGACCGGCGGCGGAGCGCACCTGCCGCTCGATCGACGCGCGCTCTTCCGGGGAAAGCTTGCCCACCTGCATGAAGGCGTCGACGAAGAAGCGCAGGCCCGTCTGGGTCGGCAGCCGCCCCGCGCTGACATGGGGCGAATAGATGAGGCCCAGATCCTCGAGATCGCTCATCACATTGCGAACGGAGGCTGGGGACAGCGACATGGGCAGGAGCCGCGAGAGATTGCGTGAACCAAGCGGCTCGCCGCTTTCGAGATAGGTCTCGACTATGCGGCGGAAGATCTCGCCGGAACGCTCGTCCAGCGTCGATGCGATCCCCTTCTTTTCAGGGTTGCGCAGTACCATGTCACTCCAAGCAAACAACCGTTCCTGTGGTTCCCGAATATAGTAAGCCGCAGGGGCAATGGCAAAAGGGAAAAATCACTCCCCCCACTATAGCGCCGCTCGCCTTTTCAAACGCTTTCAGACGCAAAGATCGCTGCAGCACTTCGAGCTGCTGCTTGCCCTATTCCTTGAATCGGTTCCGATTCAGGAAAACATGGCGCATCAACCGGTTCCTTTTATGGGCTGCATGATCTAGAAGGCTCAGCAGACAGATAGGAGTTGACGATGCGGCCATCCGGCAGACGAACCGACCAAATGCGCAAGGTTTCCTTCGAGCGCAATTTCTCCAAGCATGCGGAGGGCTCATGCTTCGTTCGCTTCGGCGACACACATGTCCTGTGCACGGCGAGCCTCGAAGACAAGGTTCCCGCCTGGCTGCGCAATGGCGGCAAGGGCTGGATCACTGCCGAATACGGCATGCTCCCGCGGGCAACCGGCGAGCGGATGAAGCGCGAGGCGGCAACGGGCAAGCAGAGCGGCCGCACGCAGGAGATCCAGCGGCTGATCGGCCGCTCTCTGCGCGCCGTGGTCGATCTGCAGGCTCTCGGCGAGCGCCAGATCTCGATCGACTGCGACGTCATCCAGGCGGATGGCGGCACTCGGACGGCTTCGATTACCGGCGCCTGGATCGCGCTTCACGACTGCCTGAAATGGATGGAAGCGCGCAACATGATCAAGGCGGAGAGGGTCCTGAAGGACCACGTCGCAGCGATTTCCTGCGGAATCTTCGCCAATCAACCTGTGATCGATCTCGATTATCTCGAGGACTCGGCGGCCGAAACCGATGCCAACTTCGTGATGACCGGCAGCGGCGGGCTGGTCGAAATCCAGGGAACGGCCGAGGGCAAGCCTTTCAGCGAGGAAGAATTCGCGACCCTGATGCGCCTTGCGAAAAACGGCATTGCCGAGCTCGTCGACTTGCAGAAGCAGGCGATCGCCGGCTAAAGCAATTCGAACGTGCGAGCGAGAGGATTGGACTTGGCCCCGGCGCTTGAAGGCATTCTCGAAACCGCGCTCTATGCGGAGGATCTCGACCAGGCCGAAGCCTTCTATGGCACCATTCTCGGCCTGGAGCGCATCACCCGCGTCGGCGTTCGCCATGTCTTCTTCCGCTGCGGCGACGGCGTGCTCCTGATCTTCAATCCGGTGGAGACCGTAAAACCACCGGCTCCGGGCGCTCTTCCCGTCCCGCCACACGGAACCACGGGCAAGGGCCACATGTGCTTCCGCGTCGAGGCCGCAGCACTCGACGCCTGGAAGGCGAAGCTCGAGGCCGCGGGTGTCATGATCGAGGCGGACATTCGCTGGCCGAACGGCGCCCGCTCCTTCTACTTCCGCGATCCGGCCGGAAATAGCCTCGAATTCGCGGAACCTGGCCTCTGGGCCAAGGATTGATCTGCGGCAGCAAGCCTTGATGGACGGAACAGAATGCGCAAATTGGTCGATAAGACGCTCGTCGTTGCGAGCCACAATGCCGGCAAGATCCGTGAAATCCGCGATTTGATCGGCCCGCTCGGGTTCGAGGCGAAATCGGCCGCGGATCTCAACTTCTCCGAACCGGAGGAGACCGGCGTCACGTTCGAGGAAAATGCGACGATCAAGGCGCTCGCCTCGGCAAAAGCCTCCGGCCTTCCGGCGCTCTCGGACGATTCCGGGCTCGCGGTCGATACACTCGGCGGAGCCCCCGGCATTTACACGGCGAACTGGGCCGAGCGCGAAGACGGCAGCCGCGATTTCGCCATGGCGATGGAGAAGGTCGAGACGGCGCTGCGCGAGAAGGGCGCCATGACGCCGGAAAGCCGCACAGCGCGTTTCGTTTCCGTGCTCTGCCTGGCCTGGCCCGACGGTCATGTCGAACTCTTCCGTGGCGAGGTCGAGGGCCATGTCGTCTGGCCGCCGCGCGGCACGAGCGGTTTCGGTTACGACCCGGTCTTCCAGCCCGACGGCTACGACACCACTTTCGGCGAGATGAGCGCGGAAGAAAAGCACGGCTGGAAGCCGGGCGACAGAGAGGCGCTGTCGCACCGTGCTCGTGCCTTCAAGCTATTCGCCGAGACCTGCCTCGGCGCCTGAGAAGGACATGAGTAAAAAGACTCCACTTACAACGATCGGTGACGTTACGGACCCCGGATTCGGGGTCTATGTCCACTGGCCGTTCTGCGCGGCCAAGTGCCCCTACTGCGATTTCAACAGCCATGTCCGCCACCAGCCGGTGGACCAGCCGCGTTTCGTCGAAGGTTTTCTCAGGGAGATGGCGGCCGTACGTGCGCTTTCCGGCCCTAGAACCGTGACAAGCATCTTCCTGGGCGGCGGCACGCCCTCCCTGATGGAGCCGGCAACTGTCGAGGCGATCCTCAACGGCATCGCCGGACACTGGCATATGCCGGACGACATCGAGATCACCATGGAGGCCAATCCCTCGAGCGTCGAGGCGACGCGCTTTTATGGATACCGGGCGGCGGGCGTCAATCGGGTCTCGCTCGGCGTCCAGGCGCTGAACAATCGCGACCTCAAATTCCTCGGTCGGCTGCACAATGTCGAGGATGCGCTGAAGGCGGTCAGGCTCGCGCGCGATATCTTCCCGCGCATGTCCTTCGACCTGATCTATGCCCGACCGGACCAGACTGTCGAAGATTGGGAGCGCGAGCTCAAGGAAGCGGTCTCCTATGCCGTCGATCACCTTTCGCTCTACCAGCTCACTATAGAGGAAGGCACGCCCTTCTACGGGCTGCACAAAGCCGGCAAGCTGATCGTCCCCGACGGAGAGCAATCGGCAGTGCTTTACGAAGCGACGCAGGAGATCACGGCGGCGATCGGCATGCCCGCCTATGAGGTTTCCAATCATGCGCAGCCAGGCGCGGAAAGCCGCCACAACCTCACCTATTGGCGCTATGGCGATTATGCGGGCATCGGTCCCGGCGCGCACGGACGCCTGTCCGTCGGAGCCGAGAAGGTGGCGACGGCAACGGAACGGAACCCCGAAGCATGGCTGCGGCTGGTCGAGGAGCGCGGCGACGGCATCGCCGAACGGGAGTTGCTCGATCCCGAAGCGCAGGCTGACGAGCTCCTGCTGATGGGGTTAAGGCTCCGGGAAGGCGTCGACCTTTCCCGCTGGCAGATGCTTTCCGGCCGCGATCCCGACCCGGATCGCGAGAGGTTCCTGATCGAGCACGGCTTCATCGAACGGCTCGGCAATTCGCGCCTTCGCTGCACGCCGGCCGGAATGCTGATCCTCGACTCCGTCGTGGCCGACCTCGCCTGCTGACGGGCAGGGCCGGCTGAGGCGGTGAGCGCCCACCGCGATTGCTTCTCACCGCACCCTCGGCCTCGCCTGAGAAGCGAGATGAGGCGAAGAAGAGGGCGCCGCAACTCCCCTCGCTCACCCTGCGCGGCTAGCACATGCGGTCTCCGCAGCAGCAGCAGCTGTGGGGCGGGCAGCCGGATCGGACAGCGCCGCGACGGGATAAGGAGCCGGGGATCGGCTCAACCCTCCTTCTTCACCGGTGCGACGATTGCCCACCTGATGCCGAACGGATCGCGGAGCTGGCCGTAATAGTCGCCCCAGAAGGCAATCTCCAGCGGCATCGTCACTTCCGCGCCAGCCGCGACCGCTCGCTTCCACCAGTGGTCCGCGTCGTCGACGACGAGATGGAGGACGTAGCCCTCCGGCGGCTTCCAAGGATGATCAAACTCCGGGAAAGGATCGCTCAGCATCAGCGCGCCGCCATTGACGGTCAAATGGCAATGGATGAGCCGCTTGCCGTCGTCGGCATATTTGCGGTGCTCTTCCTTAGCGCCGAAGGCGCGGCCATAGAATTCGGCGCTGGCATTGGCGTCCTCGACACTCAGATAGGCAATGACGCCGGCCATCGGCGGAGGCGACGGCGCGTCCCAGTCGACTTGGGACTTCGGGTCGAGATCGATCGCCGCCTTGAAGCTTCCATCCATGTAGAAGGGCACGGACTCGTGCTGATGCACAATCTTCCAGGTTCCGCCGGCGCGCCTCAGGCCGAGGGTCAGGCGGTACCAGAGGGCAGCCTTCCCGCCGTCCAGCTTTTCGCCGGAAAGATGGGTCAGGGCCGTGGCAAAGGCAACATCTTCACCTGCCGAAATCTCGACATCTTCGAGCCGAAAGCCGAGCGGCCCCTTCCAGGTAGCGAACCATCGCTCGAGCCCTTCCGAATCGCTGTCCGATGCCTTGAGCGGCGGCGCCAGCGAATAGACAAGGCAGTCCTCCGCACCCTGTGCGAGGACGCGGCCTGCATCCTTCCGGCGCATGGCCTCCGCCCAATCCTCAATGACCGCGCGAACGTCCGCAACGGCGGTTCTGCTCCCTATGTCGGACATGCTTCGTCTCCTTGTCTTGGTGGAAGCCGAAATCGTGGCGAGCGCGGCTCGCCCTCAAAGTCTGGTGACGAGAGCCGATAGCTGGTCGGCACATTGGCCCCAGCCCTCGTGAAAGCCCATTTTTTCGTGCGCCTCCTTGTCCTCCATGCTCCAGTGCCGGGCGCGGGCGGTGTAGCGGGTCTTGCCGCCTTCCTCCTCGAAGGTGAGAACCGCCGTCATGAAGGGCTTCTCGGCAGGCTTCCAGGCTTCCGTATAAGCATCGGTGATGACGAGCTTCTCGTTCGGAACGACCTCCAGATAGACGCCCTGATTGGGATAGAGCTCCCCCTCGGGCGATCGCATGACGAAACGATTGATGCCGCCGGGTCTGACATCCAGTTCCGCTTCCGTGATCGTCCACGGCAAGGGTGCGAACCATTGCTTCAGGAGTTCCGGGTCGGTGAAGGCGCGGTATACCTTCTCGCGTGGCGCATCGATCAGCCGGATCAGCACGAGATCGCGTTCGTCGGTCTTCGTGTCGGGCACAACGGTCATTTGGAATTCCTCCATGTTGGGTTCGATCCAAGGACGAAGGAAGGGGCCGGATGCCGACAGCGGTCAAATATTTTCTTAGGGCCGTTCTTCCGCGTGGGTCGGCTCGGTTTCGCCCGCCAGATGGTCGAGCTCTTTGCGGATGTAGGCGGCCTCCGCCGCGTTCGTGGCGAGCGCGATCGCCCGGTCGAAAGCGGCGCGGGCCTCGCGCCCGCGTTCCAATTGCTTGAGCAAGGCCCCCCGCAGGCCGTGATAATAGAAATAGCCGGAGAGCCTGTCGCCGAGCTGCTCGACGAGGGCGAGCGCCGCCTCCGGCCCTTCGCGCTTCGACACTGCGACTGCCCGGTTCAGGGTCACCACCGGCGATGGTTGCAGCCGTTCGAGCGCCTGGTAGAGCAGGTCGATCTCTTCCCAGTCGGTCAGCTCCGGCTGCTCCGCACGCGCGTGCAAGGCGGCGATCGCCGCCTGGATCTGGTAGGGACCGGGGCGGCGATGGCGCATGGCCTTTTCGATCATCGCCAGCGCCTCGGCGATCATCTGTCTGTTCCAGAGGCGCCGATCCTGATCCTCGAGCAGGACGATGCTGCCGTCGGCGTCGAACCGGGCGCGGGCACGCGAATGCTGGAGCAGGAGCAGCGCCGTCAGGCCCATGATCTCGGGCTCCGCCGGAAACAGCCGCAGAAGCAGTCGGGAAAGCCGGATCGCCTCGTCGCACAAATCGGCGGAAACGCCCTCGGGGCCGTTCATCGCCGAATAACCCTCGTTGAAGACGAGATAGATCATCGCCGCCACGGCGGCGAGCCGCTCTGCCCGATCGGCGGCGTCCGGCGTTTCAAAGGCAATGCCCGCGGCTGAGACACGCGCCTTGGCGCGGGTGATACGCTGCTCCATTGCCGCCTCGCTGACGAGGAAAGCGCGGGCGATCTGCCTGACCGACAGGCCGGAGACGATCCGGAGTGCGAGTGCTATCTGTTGCGTCGCCGGCAGGACCGGATTGCTGCAGACGAAGAGCAGCCGCAGTATGTCGTCGCGGTAGTGCGATCCGTCGAGGCGCTCCGCAAGCTCGCCTTCGTGATCTTCGAGGTCGGAAAGCAGTTCCTCAGGCGGGAGCGCCGTTTCGCGCGCCTGCCGGCGCACCTTGTCGATGCCGCTATTGCGGCCGACGAAGATCAGCCAGGCGGCCGCATCGCGCGGCGGCCCGTTCTTCGGCCAGGTCTTCAGCGCCCTGAGGCACGCCTCCTGGAAAGCTTCCTCCGCCTGGTCGAGATTGCGGAAATAGCGAAGAAGCGCACCCATGACCTGCGGCCGCGCCGAAATGAGTGCAAGATCGATCCAGGCGGTGTCGGTCATGAGGGTAGCTCACCGGGTTTGAAAAGAGCGAGGGGCCGGATCTCGTAGGAGCCGGAGCTCGGATTGGCCGTGCTGAGCTCGCGCGCGAAGTCGAGCGCCTCGTCGAGCGAGGCGCAATCGATCAGATAGAAGCCGAGCAATTGTTCCTTGGTTTCGGCGAAGGGGCCGTCGATGACGATCGTCTCGCCGACCTTGTGGCGCAGCGTCGTAGCCGCCGTGGTCGGCAGAAGGCGCGCAACCGGCCCAAGCTTGCCGGTTTCGACATATTTGCGCTGGACGGCAGTAAGGTCACGCATGACCCGGTCGTCCTCCTCCTTGCTCCAGGCACTGGTGACGCTTTCATCATTGTAGCAAAGCACGGCATAAAGCATCGGGAACTCTCCGCTCTGTCTGAAGACGAATGGAGAACGTGATAGCCGACAAAGCAAGGCGAAAGAAATATTTGGTGAGCTCTCTGCCTCAGATAGCGCGCGGGGCGGGAGGGCTTCCCCACGACCGAGCCATCCACCATGCCACAACAAAAGGCCCGGCAGAGCCGAGCCTTGTAACCTTCCGCTTACATAGACAATGCCCTACTCGTTGATCAGTCGCTTCAGGAGCTCGATCTCGTGGCTGAGCTTGGTATCGGCGGCGATCATTTCTTCGATTTTACGCACTGCATGCAGCACCGTCGTGTGGTCGCGACCGCCGAAACGCCGGCCGATCTCCGGAAAGGAGCGCGGCGTCAGGGTCTTGGAAAGATACATGGCGATCTGGCGCGGCTTGACGATAACGCGTGTGCGGCGATTGGAGACAAGTTCCTGGCGCGAGACGTTGTAGTGCTTTGCGACGACGCGCTGGATGTCCTCGATGCGGACGCGGCGCGGCTCGCCGGCGTTGACCAGATGGCCGAGCAGCTCGTCGACGCGCTCGATCGAAAGCTGCGGCTCGAAGGAGCGGCGGAAGAGAAGCTGGTTGAAGGCACCCTCGAGCTCGCGTCCGCTTGCCGTGACATTGCGGGCGACGTGCGAGAGGATTTCCGGAGGGATCTCGAGCGAGGCGTCGTCCTGGCGGGCGGCTTCGAGGCGGCGCTTCAGCATTTCGAGCCGCATCTCGTAATCCGGCCCTTCCATCTCGATCGCCACGCCCCCCTGGAGGCGGGAGCGCACGCGGCTGTCAAGCGATTCCAGTTCCCAGGGTGCGCGATCGGCCGCGACCACCACCTGCTTGGCGGAATCGAGCAGCATGTTCAAGAGATGGCAGAACTCGTGCTGGATCGACTTGCCCTGCAGGAACTGCATGTCGTCGATGATCAGGAGATCGATGTTGCGCAGCGATTCCTTGAGCGACAGCGCATCATTGTCGCGGATCGCAGTCGCGAAACGCCACATGAAATATTCGGCGGTCAAGTAGACGACCCGCGGCGCGCGGGCGCTTTGCAGGGCCGCGAGTGCGATCGCCTGGAGGAGATGGGTCTTGCCGAGGCCGACGCTCGAATGAATGAAGAGCGGATTAAAGCGCACGGCACCGGCACCGGCCTCAGCGATCGTGCGAGCGGCGGCAAGCGCCACGCGGTTTGACGCTCCTTCGACGAAACTGTCGAAGCAGTAGCGCTGATCGAGCGGCGAGCCGAAAAGCGGCGCCTGGGCCGGCTTCGGGGTGCTGGCGACCGCCGCTGCGGCAGAAACTGCGACAGGCGGCGGCGAGGCGGACCGACGGACCGGCGCCGGCGGTTCGGCTGCAGCTGGCGCCGTCTCTTCATGGGCGGAGGATCGCTGGCTGCGCGTTGCCGTGCGCACCAGAATTTCCACCTTCAGGATCTCGCCGTCCTCCTGTTGGAAGAGGCCAGTGATGAGATCGAGATAGCGGTTGTTGATCCAGGATTTAAGAAACGTCGTGGGCACCGACAAGCGAACGACGCTCTTCGATACGGAATGAAGCTTGAGACGCCCGAACCAGCTGGCGAAAACATCCGGACCGACCTGGGCTTTCAGACGCGCACTTACCCGCTCGAACAGTGCGTCATGCCGCATGTCGTGTTTTTCCCCCGCCGCGTGAGACTGATTGCCGGCCTGAAATCCTTCAGGTGCCGTCGCCATATTCATCATGTTGCCGCCTTCCAATTCCATTCTCCGACGCCGTCATTGCTGCCGGCTTCATCTCTAATACCCGCCTGCCGCGGCCGCCTCGAAAGGCCATGCCGTTTCCTCGGGCGCCCCTGTCACACCGGTGCGGGTTCCTCATAATCCCGCCACGATGCGCTACTGCGCGCATTCGCCTTTCCAGTGCGAATGTCCCCCGCGCCGCTTTATCCCGTTCCAGCGGTCACCTGGGGCCACCTGGAACCTTTCCTCTTCACGGCTGCGCCGCACCCTCGTACGAAGCGGTGCAAACCGGTATCTCTACCTCCTTCAGATCGACGCAGAACAGTTTGGGCTCACGCCCGGAACACAACTTAAGGTCGAAATATTCCTATCCCGACACGAAGGCTCGTTCGGCTTTCACTACTCGACTTGTCTGATGAGTGACGTGGAGTTACCCCGCCACAGGGAACAGGAAAGCCGAAGCCATCTCTCGGAAATGACCCCAAAACATTCCTGATACGGGTTTGGTCCGTGTCCCCTGTGGCAGCCATTTAGGCAGGATCGGACGGCAAGATCAATCGGGTTTTTTACCGCGCGTTAAACGCGGCCGGTTGACTCTCGGGCGCCGTTTTGCATGGGGTTTTCCGAGTCTTGAAAGAATCGCTTTTGAATCAAGGGTTTTGTTTTTCTGAGTTCTTGCTTAGCTGGCAAAAAAGTAAAAAAATAAAAATTCGCTTGACTCGCCTAGCAGGCGATACGTGCGCCAGGAGACACGTCCAGGCCAGGACATCCTCCGACAAACCTTTGAATTTCCTCAACAAATAATGTCACGACGTTGCCACAATGTCGCAGGGCGAGGTTAACCATGACCGTGACGAAATCAAGAATCAGAAGAGCCCAGCGCAACACGCCAGGCTCTTCATAAATGGATTTTTATTTAGCCGGCTTAGGCCGAAAGCGCCTTCACGCGCTGGGCCAGACGAGAGACCTTGCGCGATGCGGTGTTGGCATGCACCACGCCCTTGGTGGCGGCTCGCATCAGTTCGGGCTGAGCCGCCTTGAGGGCGGCGGCGGCGGCGGCCTGATCTCCGGATGCGATCGCCTCTTCAACCTTGCGGACGAAGCTGCGGACGCGCGAACGACGGGCCTTGTTCACTGCGGTACGGCGTGCGATCTTGCGGGTCGCCTTTTTCGCCGAAGTTGTATTGGCCATTGATGCCTCTCTTCGAAAACTGACATGAACTCCGCCTTCGCCGTGCCGGGTCACTGCGACCTGTCATCCAAGCAATTCGGGAGCATTCTCGGAAAGCCTGCGTGAGGCGTTCCAGACTGAGGGCGGCGTATAGCGGGAAACCGCTCCCGCGTCAACGCGCAAATTGCGAAAAGCTTGCCTTGCCTCACCTCATCTGTGTTTGAATTCGGCCTTGCGCTTGGCGACGAAGGCGGCCATCCCTTCCTTCTGATCGTCGGTGGCGAAAAGCGACTGGAAAAGCCGACGCTCGAAACGCAGGCCCTCGGCGAGCGTCACCTCGAGCGAGCGGTTGACCGCCTCCTTCGCCATCATCACAGCCGGCAGCGAGAAGGAGGCGATTTTCTCGGCCGCCCCGAACGCCTCGTGCATCAGCTTGTCCGGCGCGACGACTCGGGCGACGAGCCCCGCCCGTTCGGCCTCGGCCGCATCCATCATGCGGCCGGTCAGGATGAGATCCATGGCCTTGGCCTTGCCGACGGCGCGAGCAAGGCGCTGCGACCCGCCCATACCCGGAATGACCCCGAGAGTGATTTCCGGCTGACCGAATTTCGCGGTTTCCGAGGCGATGATGAAGTCGCACATCATCGCGAGCTCGCAGCCTCCGCCAAGTGCAAAACCGGACACGGCCGCGATCATCGGCTTGCGGGCGCCGGCAACGTGCTCCCAGCCGCCGAGGAAATCGCCGAGATAGCTTCCAGTGAAATCGAGCGCTTGCATCTCCTTGATGTCGGCGCCGGCAGCAAAGGCCTTTTCCGAGCCGGTGATGACGATCGCCCCGACATTTCCATCCGCATCGAAGGCTTTCAAAGCCACGTCGAGTTCGCGCATCAGCACGGAGTTCAGGGCGTTGAGCGCCTGAGGGCGGTTTAGGGTTATCACACCCACCCGCCCGCGCGTTTCGACCAGCAGGGTGTCGTAACTCATTCTCGTGTCCTCCATTCAACGGCTATTTTTGGCAGCGCGGGCAATAAAAGGTCGAGCGCCCCGCCTGAACGATGCGGGCGACGGTACCGCCACAGCCCGGCGTGCGGCAAGCCTCGCCCTCGCGGTCGTAGACGGAAAAGGCATGCTGGAAATAGCCGAGGCTGCCGTCGGCCTGTATATGGTCCTTGAGCGAGGAGCCGCCGGCAGCGATCGCGTCGGCAATCACTGCCCGGATTGCCTCCACCAGGAGAAGAAGAGGCTTTCTCGCGCCGCCGCGCTTGTCGACCAGCGTGCCCGCTGGCCTTACCGGCGCGAGGCGGGCGCGCCAGAGCGCCTCGCACACATAGATATTGCCGAGGCCCGCGATCGTCCTTTGGTCGAGAAGAGCGGCTTTCAACGGCTGCGCCTTGCCGTCAAAGCGCGCCGCAAGGTAAGCGGCGTCGAGCGCATTGCCCGTCGGCTCCTCGCCGAGCTCTCGGAAGAAGGCGTGTTCGGCGATAGCCTCACGCCGCGCCAGATCCATGAAACCGAAGCGGCGAGGGTCGTTATAGATCACCCGCGCCGGGCCGGCATGCGCGTCGAGATGGAAGACCACGTGATCGTGCTTTTCATCCTTGCCACGCAGGGCATGGAAGCCGTCGCGTGCGGTGGGAGCCCCGGCCTCGATCCGGAACGAGCCGGACATGCCGAGATGGGCGATGATTACATCGCCACCCTCGAGATCGATCATCAGATATTTGGCGCGCCGCGACAGGGAGAGGATGCGGCGGCCGGAAACAGCGGCGGCGAAGTCATCGGGGAAGGGAAAGCGCAGATCCGGCCGGCGCAGTTCGGCGCGCACCAGAAGCGCCCCCTCCATCGTTGGCGCCAATCCGCGCTTTACCGTTTCGACCTCGGGCAATTCCGGCATCGGCCGTCTTCCTTTATCCCTCTGTTCATTCCGCCCGCGGACATGCATTCCCATCTCGGGAGCGATGACCTATAGGTGCGCTATGCCGCAGCCGAACTCTCTCGCTGAGATAGCGCGGATCGGCCGATTTCGCTATGGTGCCGGCGCATTGGGTTGAAGTGGAGTTTTTTGATGACGGGCGAGCGCGTATCGACGAATGGCGGGATGGAGACCTCTTTCGGTTTCCACGAAGTCGGCGCGGGCGAAAAGCAGCCGCTCGTCAACGATGTCTTCCACAGGGTCGCCAAGCGCTACGACGTCATGAACGACGTAATGTCGGCGGGGCTCCATCGGGTCTGGAAGGATGCGATGATCGCCGCGCTCAATCCGCCGCGGCGAGAAGACTACCGGGTGCTCGATGTCGCCGGCGGCACCGGCGACATCGCCTTCCGTATCGTGGAGGCGTCGGCCCGCCGAGCGCATGCGACGGTGCTCGACATCAATGGATCGATGCTCGCCGTCGGCGCCGAACGCGCCCGCAAGAGAGGGCTCACCGCCAATCTGGAATTCGTCGAGGCCAATGCCGAGGACCTGCCTTTCGCCGACAATTCCTTTGACGCCTATACGATCGCCTTCGGCATCCGCAACGTGCCGCGCATCGAGGTGGCGCTGAAGGAAGCCTATCGGGTGCTGAAGCGCGGCGGCCGGCTCCTCGTCCTCGAGTTTTCCGAGGTCGAGATGCCGCTGCTCGACCGCTTCTATGATGCCTGGTCCTTCCACGCGATTCCGAAGTTCGGCAAGCTTATAACCGGCGACGACGCGCCCTATCAGTATCTGGTCGAGTCGATCCGGAAATTCCCGAACCAGCGTGATTTTGCCACCATGATCCGCGACGCGGGCTTCTCGCGGGTCTCGTTCACCAACTATACCGGCGGGATCGCGGCGCTGCATTCCGGATGGAAAATCTGACCGCATGAGCACGCCCGGAGCATATTTCCGTCTCGTGCGGATCGGCTGGGTGCTCGCGCGCGAAGGCGTGTTTTCGGCGATCCCTTCCGAGCACCTTCCCCCGTCCGCCCGCCTCGCGCAGAAGCTCGTAAGCCTGCTTGCCCGCCGCAAGGCTCGGTTCGAGGAGCGCAGCGGCCGGCTTGCCCGCGCCGTCGAGCGGCTCGGCCCCTCCTATGTCAAGATCGGCCAGTTCCTGGCGACGCGACCGGACGTCGTCGGCGCGGAAATCGCCGCCGATCTGTCGCTGCTGCAGGACCGGATGGAGACCTTTCCGCACCACGCAGCCAAGGCAGCGATCGAAGATTCGCTCGGCCGCAGCGTCGAAGCGCTCTTCGTCGAATTTTCCGAGCCGCTGGCGGCCGCGTCGATCGCCCAGGTGCACCATGCCATTGTGATGCGCGACGGCCGGCGGGAGCGGGTGGCGGTCAAGGTGATTCGACCCGGCGTGCGCCAGCGCTTCGCCGCCGACATCGAGGCGATGTACCTCGTTTCCCGCATGCAGGAGCGCTTCCTTGCCTATACGCGGCGGCTGAAGCCTGTGGAGGTGACTCGAACCCTCGAGCAGACGACCAAGATCGAGATGGACCTGCGGTTGGAAGCGGCAGCGCTTTCGGAACTCGCCGAGAATACGAAGGAGGACTCCGGCTTCCGGGTCCCCAGGGTCGACTGGGAGCGCACCGGGCGCGACGTCGTCACGATGGAATGGATCGACGGCATCAAGATGTCGGATATCGCAGGGCTGAAGGCCGCCGGCTATGACCTCGACAGGCTTGCCGAGACGCTGATCCAGTCCTTGCTGCGGCACACCTTGCGCGACGGCTTCTTCCACGCCGACATGCACCAGGGGAACCTGTTCGTCGACGAGGCGGGCCACATCGTCGCCGTCGACATGGGCATCGTCGGCCGGCTCGGCAAGAAAGAACGCCGCTTCCTCGCCGAGATCCTCTACGGCTTCATCACGCGTGACTACCAGCGCGTCGCCGACGTGCACTTCGAGGCCGGCTACGTGCCGTCCCATCACGATGCCGCAAGCTTCGCCCAGGCGATCCGCGCCATCGGGGAGCCGATCCACGGCCAGCCCGCCGAGACGATCTCGATGGCGAAGCTCTTGACGCTGCTTTTCGAGGTGACCGAACTCTTCGACATGCAGACGCGGCCGGAACTCGTGATGCTGCAAAAGACGATGGTCGTCGTCGAGGGCGTCGCGCGCACGCTCAATCCGCGCTTCAACATGTGGCGGGCCTCGGAGCCGGTTGTCGGCAAATGGATCCGCGACAATCTCGGCCCCAAGCGCGTCGTCTCCGATCTGCGCGACGGCCTGCACGCGGCGCTCCGCGTTGCCGAAGCCGTCCCGGAAATCGCCGCCCGCACGGAGCGCTTCTCGAACGACATCATGGCGATGAGCGAAAAGGGCCTGCGTTTCGATGCGGCAACCGCCGAAGCGATCGGCAAGGCGGAAGCGCGCCATACGCGCTCGGGCCGCGTCGCGCTCTGGGTGATCGCGGCCGCGCTCGTTTATATCGCATGGCGGTTGGTCTGAGCGCCTAGCTCTCCCGCCGCTGGCGCGGCGAGAGGGCCGGAGGCACGCCGCTTGCGCTCTAGGTTCCAGCACTCTGGTTGCCGCATTAAATCGGTTCCGCTTCGAGACCTCATGCAGTAGGGTCGCGGGAAGAACGGGAGCGGCGACTAGCCGGAAGCGGAATGACACTGTCGGGCAGGCGTATCCTTCTCATCATCTCCGGCGGGATCGCGGCCTATAAAAGCCTCGACCTCATCCGGCGGCTCCGCGAGCGCGGCGCAACGGTCCTACCCGTGATGACCGCGGGGGCGCAGCAATTCGTGACGCCGCTTGCCGTCGGGGCGCTTTCCGCATCCCATGTCTTCACCGATCTCTTCTCGCGCGAGGACGAGCAGGACGTCGGGCATATCCGGCTCGCGCGCGACTGCGATCTCGTCGTCATCGCCCCCGCAACGGCTGATCTGATGGCGAAGATGGCCAATGGCCATGCGGACGACCTCGCCTCGACGATCCTACTGGCGACCGACCGGCCGGTGCTCGTCGCGCCGGCGATGAACCCCAGGATGTGGATGCATCCGGCGACGCGCCGCAACCGGTCGACGCTCGTAGGCGACGGGATCCGCTTCGTCGGGCCCGCCTCGGGAGAAATGGCCGAAAGCGGCGAGGCCGGCGAAGGCCGGATGGCGGAACCAATGGAAATCGTCGCCGCTGCAGAGGAATTGCTGAGCGGGGCAAAGCCGCTTGCCGGGCGAAAGGCGATCGTCACCTCCGGGCCGACGCACGAGCCGATCGATCCGGTTCGCTATATCGCCAACCGCTCCTCCGGCAAGCAGGGCCATGCGATTGCGGCGGCGCTCGCCCGGTTCGGGGCTGATGTTACGCTCGTCTCCGGGCCGGTGACGATCCCCGATCCCGCCGGCGTGCGCGTCGTCCGGGTCGAGCGTGCCGAGGAGATGCGCGATCAGGTGCTCGCCGCGCTCCCGGCCGATATTGCCGTGATGGTGGCGGCGGTCGCCGACTGGCGTGTCGCCTCTGCCGCCGGCAACAAGATAAAGAAACGGCCGGGCGAAGCCCCTCCCCCGCTGCATCTCACCGAGAACCCGGACATACTGAAGATCATCGGGCATCATCAGGCTCGTCCAAAACTGGTGATCGGCTTTGCCGCGGAAACGGAGAATGTCGCCGAGAACGGCCGCGCGAAACTCGAGAAGAAGGGCGCCGATTACATTCTGGCGAACGACGTTTCGCCTGCGACCGGCATCATGGGCGGCGACCGCAATCGAGTGAGGCTGATCGGGCGCGAGGGCATTGAGGAGTGGCTGGAGATGGGCAAGGACGAGGTTGCCGAGAAGCTGGCGGCGCTGATTGCTGAAAACCTTGCAGCCGACCTGCCATGACGAAAACCTGCTGCGGCAGAATGTTTCCCTTCAACCGGGAAGGCACTAGGTGAGTTGCAGGTCGCTTCCGGCAGCCCTCGAAAACGGCGCGACGGCCGGTGACTCGCCAGACGGAATGTCAGCTGCGCCGAAAAGGCGCACGTCGACGCCGTTTTCGCCGACGATGACAGCGGAACCGTCCGGTATTTCTGCCCAGGCATTGTCGTCGTTGAGGGGCTCCGAAACCAGGCAGTAACCGCCATCCGCCCCCATGGGCGCGGCGTAAAGCGTCGGGGCTTTTCGGTCGGAGGCATAGCGGACTGCATAAAGATCCTCGCCGTTGGAAAACGCGGCGGTAAATCGAACGAGCACCGGACGAGCCATATGCGCGGCCAACCGCTCGACGAAGCCGAGCGTTTCGGCCACCGCACCAAGCGGATCACGGTCGAGGCCGAATTGCAGCGCCAGCAGGAAAAGCAGCTCCGAATCCGTGGTGCCGGTGCGCGCGGCATAAAGCTCGTCCTCGAGCATGTTCTCCATCGACCGGCGCAGATGCTCGAAATCGCCGATCTGCCCGTTGTGCATGAAGCACCAGCGACCATGGACGAAGGGGTGGCAATTGTCACGCCGCGTGCCGCCGCCGGTCGCCGCACGAACATGGGCGAGGAACAGGCGCGAGCGGATCTGCCTGGCAATGCTTTTCAGGTTGCAGTCGGACCAGGCGGGCAGGATGTCGCGATAGCGGCCCGGTTCAGGACGATCACCATACCAGGCGATGCCGAAGCCGTCGCCATTGGTCGCCGTCTTGGCACGGGTCGCGCAATGAGACTGTTCGATCAACGAGTGTGCCGGCGACGTGACAAGTTCTTCAAGATAGAGCGGTTCTCCACGATAGGCTGCCCAACGGCACATGCGTCAATCACTCCGGGCCTGCGGATATCGGTCAATCCACGCGTTCATTCCCATTGGACGGGCCAATTGGAGCGGGCCCATTGGAGCGGGATGCGAACGAAACCCGCCGCATAGTTTCCTCGGCCTGCTTGCTGCGATTCGTCAACCAGGGTGGCGCCATATTCCAACGGAACATGGTAAAAATGCGTTAACGATTCCGGCTCTGCGTGATGTCACCGGACAAGCTGGAGCATCGCTGGGCCTGAAAGCGGCATTTTTCGAACAAACATTCCATATTGACAAATTTCGTACAGATCATTTCATTCCCAATGATCAAGGCGAATGCTCGGGAGGAGAACATGGGCGACAAACGCAGATTGGGGATCGGCCTGATCGGCACGGGCTTCATGGGCAAGGCTCACGCACTCGGCTTCACGATTGCGGCGCGGGTTTTCGACCTGCCGTTCGAATTGGATCTGGTTTCCGTGGCGGACGTGACCGCCGAAAGCGCCGAGGCTGCACGGGCGCGGCTTGGCTTTCGCAAGGCGACCGCCGATTGGCGCGAGCTTCTGACCGATCCCACTATCGACGTCATCGATATCACCACGCCGAACCTGCTGCACAAGGAGATGACGCTCGCGGCCATCGCCCACGGAAAACACGTCTATTGTGAAAAGCCGCTGGCACCGACGGTCGCCGACTGCGCCGAGATGGTTGCGGCCGCTGAGAGGGCCGGCGTTGTCACTCAGGTCGGTTTCAACTACCTGAAAAACCCACTGATCTTCCTTGCGAAGGACATCATCGAAAGCGGCGAGATCGGCGAAGTCCGCTCGTTCCGCGGCGTTCACGCGGAAGATTTCATGGCGGATGCCAGCATTCCGTGGGCATGGCGCCTCGATCCTCGCAGCGGCGGCGGCGCGCTCGCCGATATCGGCAGCCATATCATCGCCTGCATGCGCCACCTCGTCGGCCCTATCAAGTCCGTTCTCGCCGAGACCGTCATCCATATCCCCGAACGTCCCGTCGCGCGCGGAGCGGTCGAGACGCGCGCCGTCGAAGTGGACGACATTGCCCGCGCCTTCGTCCGCTTCGAAAGCGGCGCGAGCGGCAGCTTCGAGGCAAGCTGGATCGCTACCGGCCGCAAGATGCAGCACGATTTCGAGATCTACGGTTCCAAAGGCAGCATCATCTTCACCCAGGAACGATTGAACGAAATCAGGGTCTATTACGCCGGCGACGTCGTCCGTAGCCGCGGATTCCGCACCATCTGGGCGGGACCGGAACACCCGCCCTACGGCGCATTCTGCGTGGCGCCCGGCCACCAGATCGGCTTCAACGACCTGAAGGCGATCGAGGTCAACGAGTTCCTGGAGGCCATCGCCACAGGTGGGCGGCCCTGCACGGATTTCCGCGAGGGCTACGAGGTGCAAAAGGTGCTTTCCGCCGCTTACCGGTCTGCCCGTACGAATGAATGGGTGGACATCGGCTGATCCGCGACGCAGCGGCGGAAAATCCCGCGAAATGGAACGTTCGTTCTATCGTGACGGACCCTATTCAATTAGAGTGAGGCGAACGGAACACGAGCAGGCCAAAACGTCCGGAGACGCTTGAACGATGCCAACGCCAGAGATGCCAACGCCAGAGTCGACCACCGAGGCTCCCCAGGATTTCGAGGCGCTGAAGGCCGTCATTCTCGAGCGCAAGGCGCAATTGCCGAAGCGTCTGAAACAGGTAGCGGCCTATTCGCTCGACCATCCGGACGAGATCGCCTTCGGCACGGCGGCAAGCATCGCGACCTCCGCCGATGTCCAGCCTTCCACACTCGTGCGCTTCGCCCAGCATTTCGGCTTCGAAGGCTTTTCGAGCCTGCAGCAGATCTTTCGCGCGCGCCTGCGCGAGCGCACGCCCGGTTACGAGGATCGGCTGAAGGCGTTGCGCGGCAATGACCATGCTACGCTCGAAAGCGGCTCCATCTTCAACGGCTTCGTTGCGGCCGCCCACCGGTCGCTCGACAACGTCGCGAGAGCAATCCATCCGGAGGCTTTTGAAAAGGCCGTCGACATTCTCGCCAAGGCGGACACGATCTTTCTCATCGCCAAGCGCCGCTCCTACCCGATCTCCAGCTATATGGCCTATGCCTTCGGCAAGCTCCGGGTGAAGTACCAGCATGTGGGCACGGCCGCCGGCATTGATGATGATCTGCTGGCGATGGCGACGAAGCAGGACGCCGCCTTCGCTGTCAGCTTCTCACCCTACGCCTCGGAAAGCGCAGCCCAGGCCCGCTTTCTCGCCAACCGCAAGGTGCCGGTCGTCTCGCTGACCGACTCTGCCTTCTCGCCGCTCGCGGAGTCTTCAAAGGTGTGGTTCGAGCTGGTCGAGGCCGACCATGCCGGCTTCCGTTCGCTTTCCGCCAGCATGGCATTTGCCATGGCGCTGACCGTGGCGATCGCCGAGAAACGCCGACGGCAAGGGGACAGCGGCGGCTCATAGAACGAAAATTCCATATTGACGAAATGACGGAATTTATGTTTCATGACCACATCGCCCATGACAAAAGGATAACTGTCGGCGCCGGCACGGCGTCCGCAGGGAGGAAGCAGTGAGCCAGGTTCCATCGGCCCGAATTCCGTCGACGCAGGGCGCCAAGCCCCTCGACATCATCACAATCGGCAGAGCCTCGGTCGACCTTTACGGCCAGCAGATCGGCACCCGGCTCGAAGACGTGTCAAGCTTTGCCAAATCGGTCGGCGGCTGCCCCTGCAACATCTCCGTCGGCACGGCGCGCCTCGGTCTCAAATCGGCGCTGCTGACGCGAGTCGGCGACGAGCAGATGGGCCGCTTCATCCGCGAGCAGCTTCAGCGCGAAGGCGTGGAAACCCGCGGCATGGTGACCGATCCGGAACGGCTGACGGCGCTTGCGATCCTCGCGGTCGAGAACGAGAAATCCTTTCCGCTGCTTTTCTACCGCGACAATTGCGCCGACAACGCTCTGTGCGAAGACGATATTTCGGAAGAGTTCATCCGCTCCGCCCGGGCGATCCTCGTCACCGGCACGCATTTCTCCAAGCCGAATACCGACGCCGCGCAGCGCAAGGCGATGCGTATCGCCAAGGAGAGCGGCGCCAGGATCGTCTTCGACATCGACTATCGCCCGAACCTCTGGGGCCTTGCGGGCCACGATGCGGGCGAGAGCCGTTACATCGCGTCGGATCGCGTTTCGGCGCATTTGAAGACCGTGCTCGGCGATTGCGACCTGATCGTCGGCACCGAGGAGGAGGTTCTGATCGCGTCGGGCGAGGGCGATCTCCTCAAGGCGCTGAAAACCATCCGCACGCTTTCCAACGCCACGATCGTTTTAAAGCGCGGTCCGATGGGCTGCATCGTCTACGACGGGCCGATTTCAGACAACCTCGAAGACGGCATCGTTGGCAAGGGCTTCCCGATCGAGGTCTATAATGTGCTCGGCGCCGGCGATGCCTTCATGTCCGGTTTCCTGCGCGGCTGGCTCACCGGCGAGCCGCATGCGACATCCGCCACCTGGGCCAACGCCTGCGGTGCCTTCGCGGTCTCGCGCCTGCTCTGTGCTCCGGAAATCCCGACCTGGGTCGAGCTGCAATATTTCCTCGAGCACGGCAGCAAGGAGAAGGCGCTGCGCAAGGACGAGGCGATTAACCACGTCCATTGGGCGACGACACGCCGGCGCGACATCCCGCTTCTAATGGCGCTCGCGATCGACCATCGCAGCCAGCTCGAGGATATTGCCGAGGGCAATCCGGACCTGCTGGCGCGCATTCCGGCCTTCAAAGCGCTCGCCGTCAAGGCGGCGGCCGAAGTCGCCGCCGGGCGGCCCGGCTTCGGCATGCTGATCGACGACAAGTATGGCCGCGATGCGCTCTTCGCAGCCGGCGCCTATCGCGATTTCTGGATCGGCAAACCGATCGAGCTACCGGGCTCGCGGCCGTTGCAGTTCGAGTTCGGCCAGGACCTCGGCAGCCGCCTCATCGATTGGCCCGTCGACCATTGCATCAAGGTGCTCGCCTTCTTCCATCCGGACGACCCGACCGAGCTCAAGGCCGCCCAGATCGCCAAGCTGCGCTCGGCCTTCGAGGCGGCGCGCAAGGTAGGCCGCGAGATCCTGATCGAAATCATCGCCGGCAAACACGGCCCGCTCGACGACCAGACCATTCCGCGCGCGCTCAACGAGCTTTATGATGCGGGACTGAAGCCCGACTGGTGGAAGCTGGAACCGCAGGCAAGCCGCGGCGCCTGGGCCGCCATCGACGCCGTGATCGAGAAGCGCGATCCGCTCTGCCGGGGGGTTGTGCTCCTCGGCCTGGAGGCGCCCTACGAGGTGCTGAAGGACGGCTTTGCCGCCGCAAGGACATCGAAGATGGTGAAGGGCTTCGCGGTCGGCCGGACGATCTTCGCGGACGCCGCAAAGACCTGGCTCACCGGCTCGATGACCGACGAGGAGGCCATTGCCGACATGGCCGCGAAATTCAAAGCGCTGGTGGACCTCTGGCTGCGATTAGGTGAAACCAAGGCTGCATAGGTAAAAACAGCCGACGAGGCGGATGAGGTATGGTGCGAAGCGGCTCCCACCCGCATCGCGCTTTGGCCATGAAATTCGACAGTCTGTTGGCGGCATCAAACAAAGAGGGGCGGGAATCCGCCACCAGGAGGAAACAAAATGAGCCAGAAAACCGTGCGCCTGACCATGGCACAGGCCGTGGCCCGGTTCCTTACGCGGCAGCTGACCGATATCGATGGAGAGCGGGTGCCGATCTTCGGCGGCGTTTTCGCGATCTTCGGCCATGGTAATGTCGCCGGCGTCGGCGAGGCGCTTTATGCCGTGCGCGAAACCCTGCCGACCTATCGCGCCCAGAACGAGCAAGGCATGGCCAATGCCGCCATTGCCTTCGCCAAGGCGAGCTTCCGGCGCCGCTTCATGGCGTGCACCTCCTCGATCGGCCCCGGCGCGCTCAACATGGTGACCTCGGCGGCGCTCGCCCATGTCAACCGTCTGCCCGTCCTGTTCCTGCCCGGCGACGTCTTCGCCAACCGGCGGCCCGACCCGGTGCTGCAGCAGGTGGAAGGCTTTGGCGACGGCACGATTTCGGCCAACGACTGTTTCCGCCCCGTCTCGCGTTACTTCGACCGCATCACCCGCCCCGAACAGATCATCCCGGCACTCCGTCGCGCGATGCAGGTGCTGACCGATCCGGCCGACTGCGGGCCAGTGACGCTCTCGCTCTGCCAGGACGTCCAGGCCGAGGCCTACGACTATCCGGAATCCTTCTTCGACGAGAAGGTCTGGGTGCCGCGCCGGATCGAGCCCGATCGCGACGAACTCGCCGCGGCGATCAAAATGCTCAAAGAGGCGAAGAAGCCGATCATAATTGCCGGCGGCGGCGTACTCTATTCGGAAGCGAGCGCCGAACTCGCGACTTTCGCCGATAAGCATGGCATTCCGGTCGTCGAGACGCAGGCCGGCAAGTCCTCGCTGCCGCATTCGCATCCGCTCAACATGGGCTCGGTCGGCGTCACCGGCACCTCGGCGTCGAACAGTCTTGCGGAGGAGACCGACATGGTGCTCGCCGTCGGGTCGCGGCTGCAGGACTTCACGACCGGCTCCTGGGCGCTTTTCAAGAATGACGAATTAAAGATCGTCGGCCTCAACGTCCAACTCTTCGATGCCGGCAAGCACAATGGTCTACCGCTGATCTCGGACGCGCGCGTCGGTCTGAAGCGGATATCGGCCGGGCTGGGCGATCACAAGGCCGACAGCGGCTGGACCGAAAAAGCCAAGGCGGGCAAGGCCGAATGGCTGGTGGCGGCCGACAAGGCAACCGCCACAACGAATGCTGAACTTCCCTCCGATGCCCAGGTGATCGGCGCGGTCCAGCGCGCCCGCGGCGGCCCAAAGTCGACGCTCGTCTGTGCAGCCGGCGGCCTGCCCGGGGAATTGCACAAACTGTGGCAGGCCGAAGAGCCCGGCGGCTACCACATGGAATACGGTTTCTCGACCATGGGCTATGAAGTGGCCGGCGGCCTCGGCGTCAAGCTCGCCCGGCCGGAGCGCGACGTGATCGTTATGGTCGGCGACGGCAGCTACATGATGCTGAACTCCGAGATTGCCTCCTCGATCATGCTCGGCGCGAAGTTCACCATCGTGCTCCTGGACAATGCCGGCTATGGCTGCATCAACCGGCTGCAGATGGAAACCGGCGGTGCCAACTTCAACAATCTGCTCAGGGACACCCATCACGTGGAACTGCCGCAGATCGATTTCGCTGCGCATGCCGCCGCGATGGGCGCCGTCACCCGCAAGGTCGGCTCGATTCCCGAACTGGAGACAGCACTCGCGGAAACGGCAGATGAAGCGCGCACGACCGTGATCGTCATCGATACCGACCCGCTGATCACGACGGAAGCCGGTGGCCATTGGTGGGACGTCGCGGTTCCGGAAGTTTCAGAGCGTGAGCAGGTGAAGACGGCACGCCAGGGCTATGAGAAGGCGCTGCAGTCGCAACGCTTTGGCTGAGCATAGGCAGGCCCTCACCCTTACCCTCTCCCGACGCGGGGAAAGGAGCTGCGAGGGTGCGGCATATCCTTCTCCCCGCGAGCGGGGAGAAGGTGGCGGTCCACCCTCCGCAGCTGCTGCGGAGGACGGGCAGCCGGATGAGGGGCTGGTCCGCCCCATCAAACACCAGATCACAAACCATCCGCCCCGACGCGGATGATTCAATGGGAAATGAAGAACCATGATCCGCTATGGAACCAACCCGATTGCCTGGAGCAATGACGACGACCATTCGATCGGAGCGCATCTGACGCTGGAGGATTGCCTTTCCGATTGCCAGAAGATCGGTTTCGACGGCATCGAGAAGGGCCATAAGATGCCCTCCGATCCGAATGCACTGAAGCAGAAGCTCGCTTCTTACGACCTCGTTTTCGTGTCCGGGTGGCACTCCACCAATCTTCTCACCCATGACGTCGAGGTCGAGAAGAACGCGATTCAGCCGCATCTGGACCTCTTGAAGCACAATGGCTGCAAAGTGGCGATCGTTTGCGAGACCTCGAACGCCATTCACGGAGACGACTCGAAGTCGCTCGTCGGGAACAAGCCGGTCCTGCCGGCCGATCAGTGGAAGAAGTTCGGCGCCGACCTCGAGGCGATAGCTGAATATTGCGCCGACCAGGGCATCGATCTCGTCTACCACCACCACATGGGCACGATCGTCCAGACCGGCGAGGAGATCGACCTCCTGATGCAAAATACCGGTCCTGCGACCAAGCTGCTGCTCGACACCGGCCATGCGTGGTTCGGCGGTTCCGATCCGGCGGAAGTTGCCCGCAAATACATGGGCCGCGTCCGCCACATTCATTGCAAGAACGTCCGGCCGGCGATCCGCGAAGTCGTCGAGAATGAAGGCCTCTCCTTCCTCGAAGGCGTACGCCGCGGCGTTTTCACCGTTCCCGGCGACCCCGAAGGCGGCGTCGATTTCCTGCCGGTGCTGAAAATTGCGGCCGAACACGGCTATGATGGCTGGCTGGTGATTGAGGCCGAACAGGATTCGGCCGTGCGCAACCCGTTCGAATACCAGTCGCTGGGGCTGAAATCGCTGAGGGCGTTCGCGAAGGAAGCTGGGCTGGACAAGTAGCCGCTCAATTAGGCGGTCGGCATGCCCCTCATCCTGCTGCCGCCACCTTTCCCCGCTCGCGGGGAGAAGGATATGCCGCAATTCAAAGTGCTACAGCGACATTTGCGCCTCTTCCTGGAACGCGCGGCGCTGTAGCCATCAAGGTCAGGAGTCCGCACATGTCCAAACTGCTCGTCAAACCGAAGGCACAGTCCGGCCTGATGCAGGAGATCACGCCAGAGAGCGCCGGCTGGACCTATGTCGGTTTCGCGCTCAATCGGCTGAAAGCGGGCGAGACGGTCGGCGGGGAAGCCGGCGACAAGGAACTCTGCCTGGTGCTCGTCTGCGGCAAGGCGCAGATTACCGTCGACGGCGAGGACTTCGGCGAGCTTGGCGAGCGCATGACGCCATTCGAAGGCCAGCCCTATGCGGTCTACGTGCCGAAGGGCAGCAGCTGGCGGGCGGACGCCACCACCGGTCTCGATCTTGCCGTTTGCTCGGCGCCCGGCGGCGAAGGCTTCAAGGCTAAGGTCATCCGCCCGGGCACGCATCCGCAGATGACCCGCGGCAAGGGCACCAATACCCGTTATGTCACCAACATCATGCCGGAAGACGACGGCTCGGCTCAGTCGCTGCTCGTGGTCGAGGTGATCACGCCCGGCGGGCACACCTCCTCCTATCCGCCGCACAAGCACGACCAGGACAATCTGCCGGCCGAAAGCTACCTCGAGGAAACCTACTACCATCGCCTGAACCCGCCGCAGGGTTTCGCCATGCAGCGCGTCTATACGGACGACCGCTCGCTTGACGAGACCATGTCGGTGGAGGACGGCGACGTGACGCTGGTTCCGAAGGGTTACCACCCGGTCGCCGCGGTCCATGGCTATGACTCGTACTACCTCAATGTCATGGCCGGGCCGAAGCGGATCTGGAAGTTCCACAACGCCAAGGAACACGAGTGGCTGTTCACCGGGGTTTAAACCCGTGGGGAACTCTCTGGACGAATGAGAACGGCGCTCTACCCTTCCTCTCCGGGGAGAATGGAGCGTTCGGAATGCATATCGAAGGCGAGTGCCATTGCGGCTTCGTGACTTACGAAGCGGACATCGATCCCGAACTTGTTGCAATCTGCCATTGCACCGACTGCCAGCGACTGACGGGGGCGGCCTATCGCGTGAGCGCCAGCACGCCGAGCACGTCCTTCCGGCTGACGGGCGGGGACCCCAAGCTTTACATCAAGATCGCCGAAAACGGGCGAAAGCGCCTGCAATACTTCTGTCCGCAATGCGGCTCCCCGATCTATACGACCGGAACGGACGAGGACGCCAAGGAGGTCGGCATCCGGCTCGGTACGATCAACCAGCGGCGCGAGCTCAAGCCGCGGAAGCAGATCTGGTGCTCCTCAGCCCTGCCATGGATCGGAGACGTGGCCGGCCTGCCCGGACGTCCGCGGGGATAGCCGGACTTAGAGCCTTTCCGGGTTAAATGGAAACATTCTGCCGGAGCAGGTTTTCGTCAGGGCAGAGGCGATCGCCGCAGGTCGTACCCGGAGGTACGGCCGAGGCGATCGCCTCTGCTCCTGGCGGAAAGATGCCCGGCCACTGCACGTCTCCTTGAAGCGATCTCGCTTCAAGGACAAAGACATGCAGCAATTCAAAGTGCTACAGCGACCTTTGCGCGTCTGATAAGACGCGCGGCGCTGTAGAGGTTGGCTGAAGCGGGCGGCCTGTTTGCCCGGCTGGCTTGGCCGTATGCTTTGGCTACGCCGCGCGCCAGCCGGGCAAACATTCCGCTCCGCTTGAGCCAACAGAATTGTTTCCATTTAACCCGGAAAGACTCTAGGCGACCGGATAGGGTCCGTCCGCAAAGACCGTGTCGTGGTATCCCTTGGAACCGATCTCGCGGGCGAGCGGACTGAGGAAGTCCTTGCCATTGCGCAGAGATTTCAGCACGTGGCGGAAATCGTATTTCGGCCGCCAGCCGAGCGACGCCATCGCACTTGCGCTCACATAGACACGGTCGATCGTCGGGAAAAGTTTCCAGCCACGCGCGGCATAAAGCGCCTCGCACTCCGGAAAATGACGCAGTACGACAGATGGAGCATCGGCGCGCAGCTCGGCGAGATCGTCACGTGTAAATGGCGTCGGTGCGGAGACGATATAGCGGCCGAAGCGGATCTCCTTCGCTCTCTCGAGCGCCGCGAGATGCGCGCTCACCACGTCCTCGATGTCGGCGCGCCGATAGAGCAGCTCATTCGCCTGCACATTGGCGATTTCATAACGGCTGCGGACATTGGCATCGTCGTCCGCCTCGGGAAAGAAACGCGAGGTGCGCAGGATGATGGTGGCAAGCCCGTGCCGGCGTGCAAAGAGCTCGCACAGCCCCTCCGCCGCGACCTTGCTGACGCCGTATATGTTGCGCGGCACAGCCATCACGTCCTCGGTGATCCAGGCGGCCGGCTTGTCGGGCGCCGGCGTCAGCGCCGAACCGAAGGCGCTCGTGGTGCTGGTAAAGACGAAGGCGCCGACGCCAGCCTCCGCGGCCTCTTCGAGCAGGTTGAGCGTACCGGCTATGTTGGTCTCGACGAATTCGGAATAGCGATGGCTCGCGACATGCGGTTTGTGCAACGTCGCCGCGTGAATGACGGCGCGCGCGCCCTTGAGCGCGCGGCTGACGAACGCTCGGTCGCCGATCGTTCCGATAAAATCGGTGAAATCAGAGCGTTTGATATCGATGCCGCGCACGTCGCGACCTGCTCCGCGCAGCACCCGCACCAGCGCCTCACCCAGATGGCCGGCGCTTCCCGTCACCAGAATCGTCATGCGTCACTCCTCGTTTTACTGAGGCTAGCCGGGGCCACCGGGGAGGAACAACGCATAAATTATACGTCGCGATCACATGAGCGTCGTCACGAGGCGACCTGACGCCCCATCGGTGAGCGGAATCTTCTCCCAAAGCACGCGGCCGGCGACGATCGGAACGTCGCCGCTGCCGTTCGGGCCGGTATCGACGACCAGCGACGCCAGGCGGCTCTCGTACCAGCCAAGATCTGCAAGGTCACTTTCCGCCTTCTGGATCTCCGCCGAGGCGTAACGGAACATCAGCGCTCCGAGCATATCCTGCCGCCACTCCGCCCGACGTGGTAGGGAGGCCGCCAGCAGCCGGTGCGAATGGTCGCAGATCAGGTGAACCCGGGCCGTCGATGTTTCGACCAGCCGCTTGAGCGCGGCATCGGCTGTCGACGATCCAGCAAAGAGGCGTTCCAGCGCCCGTTGCTGATTGTCCGAGGGCGTGAGCACGCCTGCTTCCCAGCGCGACACGGTCGCCTGCGTGACCTGCAGGAGTTCCGCCACATGGCTCTGCTTCATGCCGTTCAGAAGCCGCAGCCGCTTCAGGGCCTGCCCCGTATAAAGCATTGCACCCTCCGTGAAGGTCGTGCGCATCGATGCCCCTTGCCAGACCGCCTGCGCTTTGCGGCAAGTCGATTGAGAGGCTATACGACCAGGACGGCTCAACCAAGAACAGCGACGGAGCGGGCGTGAAAAAGGGCCATTTCAGGGTGCTGCCGCGCCGCATTGCCGGCGTCGACGTGGTTGAGGCCGCCACCGACCACACGTTTGCGCGCCACACGCACGAGCAGTTCGGAATCGGCCTGATCCATGAGGGGGCGCAGACGTCATTGAGCGGCCGCGGCATCGTCGAGGCGAAAGCGGGCGACGTGATCACCGTCAATCCAGGCGAGGTTCATGACGGCGCGCCGATCGACGGCAAGGGCCGTTCCTGGCGGATGCTCTATCTCGAACCTTCGCTGTTTGCCGCCGCGGTCGACGACATCAGCGAAGGGCGGATGCGGACCTGCGAATTCGCCCACCCCGTGATCAGCAATGCCGGGCTTGCCACCCGCTTTCGCGCAATCTTCGCGGCTGCCGCGACCGTGAACAGCCCCGACACGGTGCTTCGCTGGGAAGAGCTTGCCGTCACGCTCATCGCCGAGGCGACGGCGCTTGCCCCGCCGCCAGGCGCTCCGGGCAAGGTGCCGAAGGCGATCGCTGCCGCCGTTAGCCTGATCGACGACGACCCGCTGGCGCCCGTCACCCTCGCCGACCTTGCATGCGAGAGCGGCCTGAGCCGGTTCCAGGTCGTGCGCGGCTTTGCGAGAGCGACTGGGCTTACACCGCATGCCTATCTCATCCAGCGGCGGATCGACATCGTCCGTCGGTCGATCGCCGCGGGGATGCCGCTTGCGGAAGCCGCAATTGCCGGCGGCTTTGTCGACCAGAGCCACATGACGCGCGTCTTCGTGCGCAAATACGGCTTTTCGCCCGGCACCTATGCGCGCGCGGTGAATTGAGACCTGCAATTCCGTACAAGATCGCCGCCCTTCGATCGGGTTTTCTGCCGTCATCGATAACGGAACGGTGGAACGATGTCGAAGCAGCTTCAGGGATATCTATACCTATCGCTCGCGATGATGCTCGTGGGCAGCACCGTGGTTGCCAGCAAAGTCATAGCGTCCGGGCTGCCGCCGTTCATGGCAACGGCACTACGCTTCGCCATCGCGCTGCCTCTCTTCCTGATCCTGATGCGGGTAACCGCAACGCCGTGGCCGCGCCTCGCGAAAGGCGACTGGCGCGTCCTGCTCCTCCAAGCGGGCGCCGGCAGCGTCGGCTATACGACGCTGCTCATCTCCGGCCTGAAGCTGACGCCCGCCGCCGATGCCGGCATCATCATCGGTACGCTTCCCGCCGTCTCGGCGGCCATCGCCATACTCGTGTTGGGCGAGAGGCCGCACCGATTTGTGCTTCTTTCGATCGCGCTTGCCGCCGCGGGCGTCCTCGCAATAGTCCTGCCTGATGCCGGCGGCGCGCACTCACTCGTCGGCAGCGCCCTGATCTTCGGCGCAGTCGTCTGCGAAGGCCTCTTCATTCTCATCGGCAAGCGCCTCGAAACCGAGGTCCCGCCGCTGGCGCTGTCGACGCTGGTGGCTGCCCTCGGCGGCGCGATTGCCGCTCCCTTCGCGGTAGCGGAGTTTCCCTCGGCGGCTGCGGCAAGCGGGCCCGCCCTTGCTGCGGTGGTCTACTATGCGCTGGTACCGACAGTCGGGGGTTTCCTGCTATGGTATGCGGGGCTCGCCAAGGTGAGCGGCACGGAGGCCTCGGTCTTCACCGCTCTGGCACCTGTGTTCGCCGTTCTCCTCGCCGCTTCCGTCCTCGGCGAACCGATTGCTGCCAACCAGACGATCGGGATAGCCTGCGTGCTGATCGCCGTCCTAGTTCTCGGCTTTCGGGCGAACAATCGTCAAGACGCAGGACAGAGAAGGCCTGATGCGGCCGAGCCCTCAACGAATCTATAAAGACCGTGACCTCATGTACTTTCGCCACTCAGACGACATCTGGAAGGATTTCCCCGAACTCGCCGCAGGCGCGCTTCGAACCGAGGGCATTCGCAAGGACGTCGCGGTCGAGAAGCATGTCGCCAATTTCGAGGCGATGGCGAGAGCACGGCTTTCGGAGCGCACGGAGAGCGAATTACCGGAGATCCAGGCCTGGCGCCGCGGCTTCGCACGTATGGGACTTAAGCCGACGCAATATCGCTCAGCCTCCGAGGCGCTTCTCAGGCGATTCCGGAAGGAGGGAGCGCTGCCGAAAATTCATCCGATGATCGACCTCTGCAACGCCGCTTCGCTTGCATATGCCATTCCGGTCGCTGTTTTCGATCTGGCGAGGATCACCGGCGATCTCGAAGTCCGACCTGCTGTCGGCGATGAAATCTACACGACATTCGCCGGCGACGTGGAATTGCCGGAGCTCCAGGAAGTGATCTTCGCCGACGCGAGCGGACGTGCGCATGCGCGGCGCTGGACCAACCGCCAGAGCGGCTACTCTGCGGTGCGAGACGAGACTGCAAGTGTGTTGATCGTCGCAGAAGCTCTGCACGTCGGCGCCGAGCCCGATGTAAGACAGCTCATCGACGAGCTCTCTGTGGCCATCCGCGCGATCTGGTCCGTCAATCCGCGAAGCGCCATCTTGAACCGCTCGGCGCCGCGCTTCGATTGCTGAAGGAAAAGGCCTCTGTTTCCGTCATGCCGCCTTGGCGACGTGATACTCCTTGACCGCCACCATCTTGACCGCCGGATAGCGTTCCGACTCGTAACGCAGCGAGAAGCCGTCCTGCGCCATGAACACCGGATCGCCGTCGAGATCGCGGGCGATGTCGCCACGATGGGCGGAGATGAACTTGTCGAGGTCGGCCGGGAGATCGGCGGATATCCAACGGCAAACGGAGAAGCGCGACATCTCGAAGGAGACGGGCAGGCCATATTCCGCCTGAAGACGTTCCTTGAGGACGTCCAATTGCAGCGCGCCGACGACGCCGACGATCGCAGGCGCCCCGTCATCCGGGGAGAAGAGCTGGACGACGCCCTCCTCCGCCATCTGCTGCAGCGCCTCCTTCAGCTTCTTCGCCTTCATCGCATCCTCGAGCCGCACGCGGCGGAGAATTTCCGGCGCGAAGTTCGGCACGCCCTGGAAGACGAGCGGCTCGCCTTCGGTCAGCGTGTCGCCGATCCTAAGCGTTCCGTGGTTCGGGATGCCGACCACGTCGCCGGCAAAGGCGGTGTCGGCGAGTTGACGCTGCGAGGCGAAGAAGAATTGCGGCGCCGTCAGGCCCATCTGCTTGCCGGTGCGCGACAGACGCGCCTTCATGCCGCGTGCCAGCTTGCCCGAGCAGACGCGGACGAAGGCGATGCGGTCTCGGTGGTTTGGATCCATATTCGCCTGGATCTTGAAGACGAAGGCGGTCATGCGATCGTCCGTCGCCTCTACGGTGCGGATATCGGCGACCTGGGCGCGCGGCGGCGGCGCGAAGTCGCTGAGCGCGTTGATGAGGTCTCGGACACCGAAGTTGCGGAGAGCCGAGCCGAAGAAGACCGGTGTCAGATGGCCTTCGAGGAAAGCCTTGCGGTCGAAAGGCTTGCAGGCCTCGATCGCCAGCGTCGTCTCCTCGATGAAGGCTTCGCGCTCGTTCTCGGGCAGGCGGTGAGAGGCCATTTCGGGGTCATTGACCTTGGTTAGCCGCTCCTGCGTATCGGCGCCGCGCACCTCGTTGGTGGCAAGATGATAGGTGCCGCAGAAAGTTTTCGAGCGGCCGATCGGCCAGGTGACCGGCGCGCAGTCGAGTGCTAGCTTCCCCTCGACTTCGTCGAGGATCTCGAACGGATCGCGGCTCTCCCGGTCCATCTTGTTGACGAAGGTGATGATCGGGATATCGCGCAGGCGGCAGACCTCGAACAGCTTCAACGTGCGCGGCTCGATACCCTTGGCGGCGTCTATGACCATGACAGCCGCATCGACCGCCGTCAGTGTCCGGTAGGTGTCGTCGGCAAAATCCTCGTGGCCGGGCGTGTCGAGCAGGTTGAACACGGTGTCGTTATATTCGAAGGTCATAACCGAGGTCACGACCGAGATGCCGCGCTCGCGCTCGATCTTCATCCAATCCGAGCGGGTCTGGATGCGGTCCTTCTTGGCCTTGACTTCACCCGCGAGTTGGATCGCGCCGCCGAAGAGGAGGAGCTTTTCGGTGAGCGTCGTCTTACCGGCGTCCGGGTGTGAAATGATCGCAAATGTGCGGCGGCGGGAGACCGCCTCGGCAATGCTTTCGGCCATGATCGAGGTTCCTGTGAGTTGCGGCGTCTTTACAGGTTCAAGGGCCAATATGCAATTGACTGCCGGGAGACCGATGCTGTTATGACGGAATGATCATGAACGCGCCCGATAGCCAGCCCGCCCTCACAATCATCCGCCTGCCGCATGCAGACGGTCTCGAACTACCCGCCTACGAGACGGCAGGCGCAGCCGGCATGGACCTGCGCGCGGCTGTCATGGCCGAGGCGCCGGTGACGATCCCACCGGGCGGCCGGGCGCTCGTCCCGACCGGCTTCATCTTCGAGATCCCTGCCGGTTACGAGGGCCAAGTGCGGCCGCGCTCCGGGCTCGCCTTCAAGCACGGCATCACCTGCCTCAATACGCCGGGCACGATCGACAGCGATTATCGCGGCGAGGTGAAGGTGCTGCTCGTCAATCTGGGCCAGGAGGATTTCACGGTCGAGTGCGGCATGCGCATCGCCCAGATGGTGATCGCCCCGGTGATCCAGGTGACCGTGCGCGAGGGGGACGGCGCCAGCGCGACCGCGCGCGGCGCCGGCGGCTTCGGCTCGACCGGGTCCAGCTAATGCATGTCGCCCAAAGTGTGCAGCGGTTTGTGGACAACGACATGCATCAAACAAGGACCTAGAGGGGCGGCAGCCGGCGCTTGACCGGCGTCGACTTGACGATCGAGGTATTGGTCTGCGCCTTCTCGGCAATGCGGTCGAGAATGGTATCGAGTTCTGCCATGTCGCGCACCAGCATCTTGGCAACGAAGCAGTCGTCGCCCGTGACCTTGTCGCATTCGACGATTTCCGGTGTCTCCTGGATCAGCCTGTCGACAATGTGCAGCATGCCCGGCATCGGTCGGACGCGGACGACCGCCTGCAGCGGATAGCCGAGCCGGGCGGGATTGACGGAGATGGTGAAGCCATCGAGCACGCCGCGTTCCTCGAGCTTGCGCAGCCGCTCGGCCGCGCTCGGCGAGGAGAGCCCCGCCTCCTGCGCGAGTTCCTTCAGCGACACCCGGGCATTGGCGGCCAGAATTTCGAGGATGCGTCGGTCGAGTTCGTCCAGCATGAATATTCCCATTAGTAAGAAAGCGAGATTTCCCTTTTATAATTAGGTATTGTCCCACATTCTCCTTTCGGGATCCATATCGATCGGCCATACGGCTCACTATTCTTGCGCCAGATCGAAGGAGAAATGGCCATGGATAAGGATGTCCGGCGCGGAAGCGCGGAAATGACGGCGGCAATGCTGATCTCGGGAACGATCGGATGGTTCGTGCTGACGTCGGCCCAGACGGTCACCGGCGTCGTCTTCTGGCGCTGCGTCTTCGGGGCGGCAACGCTTGCCCTTCTGGCGGCGCTCTTCGGCCTCCTCGACCTCCGCCATCTGCGCATGAAGGTCATGGTTCTGTCGGCGCTTGGCGGGGTTGCGATCGTCGTCAACTGGCTGCTGCTTTTCGCTGCCTATCCGCGCGCCTCGATCTCCATCGCGACGATGGTCTACAACACCCAGCCATTCATGCTGCTCGGACTGGGCGCATTTTATCTCGGAGAGCGGATCACCGGCAGCAAGCTTTTCTGGCTCTCGGTATCCTTTGCGGGAATGATCGCGATCGTTTCCGCCAAGCCTGCCGGCGCATATGAACCCAGCGACTATCTCGTCGGCATCGGGCTCGCGCTTGCAGCAGCCTTCTTCTATGCCATCGCGGCGATCGTCACCAAGCTCCTCAAGGGCACACCGCCGCAGCTGATCGCACTGATCCAGGTGATCACAGGCGCCGTGATGCTGGCGCCCTTCGCGCTCGCCAACCCGCTGCCACAGGACGAAACGCAATGGGTGCTGCTGATCGTTATCGGCGTTGTCCATACCGGGGTCATGTACATTTTGCTCTATGGCGCGATCCAGAGGCTGCCGACCCATGTCACGGGAGCGCTTTCCTTCATCTATCCGATCGCCGCAATCCTTGTCGACCGTATTGCATTAGGGCATGCGCTGCAGCCGGTGCAGATCGCCGGCTCGGCCGCGATCCTGCTCGCGGCAGCCGGCACCAATCTCGGCTGGACCATTCGATCGATCCCCGTTATCAAACGCGAAACCGAACGGAGTTCCTCGTGATCACCTGCTACCTGAAATATGTCATCGATCCATACAAGCTTAAGGAATTCGAGCACTACGCCAAGCTCTGGATCCCGCTGGTCGATCGGCTCGGCGGCAAGCATCACGGCTACTTCATGCCGCATGAAGGGGCGAACAACATCGCGCTCGCGCTCTTCAGTTTTCCATCGCTTGCCGCCTACGAAGCCTATCGGGAGAAGATGGCGGCGGATCCAGATTGCCAGGCGGCCTTCGGCTATGCCGAGGAGACACGCTGCATCGTAAGCTACGAACGGAGCTTCATGCGCCCAGTCTTCGAGTAGCTACGCGATAGCCAGTTCTTAGCGAAAAATGTCGCTGATGCGCTCGGGTGGCATTTTGCTTTGCGTGGGGCGCGCGCTAAAACAGGGCAAACTGCAAGGAAGAACCCCATGACGCTCGCAACCCTTCTCGCCTATAGCGGTGCTCTCTTCATTGCTGCGGCCATACCAGGGCCCGGTGTGACGGCGGTCGTGGCGCGGGCGCTCGGGTCCGGTTTTCGCGAGACCTTCTTCATGGGCCTCGGCCTTATCCTCGGCGATATGCTCTATCTAACGGCCGTCGTGCTCGGGCTGGCCTTTATCGCCCAGACCTTCACGACCGGCTTTTTTGTCGTGAAGATCGCCGGCGCGCTCTATCTTTGCTATGTCGCCTGGAAGCTCTGGACCGCGGGCCTGCTGCCGCATGAGGTGGAGGCACGGAAATCGGCAAATGCCGCGATGTCCTTCCTTTCGGGGCTGCTGGTGACGCTCGGCAATCCAAAGACCATGCTGTTCTACGTGGCGCTGGTACCGACGCTGATCGATCTCGCCTCGATCGGCATCGAGGACTACGGACTACTGCTCGCTGCCACTTTCCTGGTCCTCTTGACAGTGCTGCTGCCTTACATGCTGCTTGCTGCACGCGCCCGTGCCCTTCTGAAGCAGCCCAAAGCACTGACGGCGCTCAACCGCGCAGCCGCCGGCATTCTCGGCGGCACCGCGGCTTATATCGCCACCCGCGCCACCTGAAAAAAGATTTCCCAACCGGAGGTGTTATAACCGTTTTTTTGTCTCGGCTGGCCCTTTTCCACGGCGTTCGCGCTCTGGCTTGGCTCGATCAATCTTCCTATGCTTGCGACAATTGTTTCGAAATGGGAGAAAACGAAATGCCCGAAGCGCGCAAGCCCGGCCGCGGCCGCATCTATTCCTCGATCACCGAAACGATCGGCGACACTCCCATCGTGCGGCTGGACAAGCTTGCCAAGGCCAAGGGGGTCAAGGCGAACTTGCTCGCCAAGCTCGAATTCTTCAATCCGATCGCCTCCGTCAAGGACCGGATCGGCGTCGCCATGGTGGAATCGCTCGAGGCTCAGGGCAGGATTGCTCCCGGCCGCACGACCCTCATCGAGCCGACCTCCGGCAATACCGGCATCGCGCTTGCCTTCGTCGCGGCCGCCAGAGGCTACAAGCTGATCCTTACCATGCCGGAGACGATGTCGGTCGAACGGCGCAAGATGCTGGCGCTGCTTGGTGCTGAACTGGTGCTGACGGAGGGCTCCAAGGGAATGAAGGGTGCAATCGCCAAAGCGCAGGAACTCACCGAGACGCTGCCCGAGGCGATCATCCCCCAGCAGTTCGAAAATCCGGCCAACCCGGAAATCCACCGCCGGACGACGGCCGAGGAGATCTGGAACGACACCGACGGTGCCGTCGACATCCTCGTATCGGGCATCGGCACCGGCGGCACGATCACCGGTGCCGGTCAGGTCCTGAAGGAGCGCAAGCCGTCTGTGAAGGTAGTGGCCGTCGAACCCGAAGAATCGCCTGTCCTCTCCGGCGGCGCACCCGGCCCGCACAAGATCCAGGGCATCGGCGCCGGCTTCGCCCCTCCGATCCTCGACACCTCCATTTATGACGAGGTGATCACCGTCAATGCCGGCGAAGCCGTCGAGGCCGCGCGCCTCGTCGCGAGGCTCGAAGGCGTGCCGGTCGGCATCTCCGCCGGGGCGGCGCTCCAGGCGGCGATCGAGGTCGGCCTGCGCGAGGAAAACGCCGGCAAGAATATCGTCGTCATTATCCCGTCGTTTGCGGAGCGCTACCTCTCAACCGTGCTGTTCGAGGGGCTGGGGGTTTAGGCCGAGCGCCATCCCTTCTGGCCTTATCCTGGTCAAAGCCAAGGAAAAGGGCGCTAAGCCGCCGCTGGCAAACGCTCTCCCGCGACACGGTAGGAGATCGCCTCGGCGAGGTGGATGCGGCCGACCGTCGCCGCACCATCGAGGTCAGCGAGCGTGCGCGCCACCTTCAGGACGCGATGGTAGCCCCGGGCCGAAAACTTCATCTTCTCCGCCGCATCCCTGAGGAGCTGCAAACCAGCGGCGTCGGGCTCGGCGATCTTCTCGATCATCGCCGTCGATGCGCGGGCGTTGCTCGTCAGTTTCGGATGGCCGAGCGCGGCGAAGCGGCCCGCCTGCAGCTCACGGGCGCGCGCAACCCGCCTTGCGACATCGGCACTCGCCTCGGCCGTGCCGGGGCGGATCAGGTCGGCGGCGCTCACGGCGGGCACGTCGATGCGGATGTCGATCCGGTCCATGAGTGGTCCTGAGATCCGCGCCTGGTAATCGGCCATGCAGCGCGGCCCGCGGGCACAGCTATGGCCCGGCTCGCCGGCCATGCCGCAGCGGCAGGGGTTCATGGCCGCAACGAGCTGGATCGCCGCCGGATAGCTGACGCGGTGATTGGCGCGGGCAATCACGCATTCGGCCGTTTCCAGCGGCTGGCGCAGCGCATCGAGCACTTGCGGGGAGAATTCCGGAAATTCGTCGAGAAATAGGACGCCGTGATGCGCGAGCGACGCCTCGCCGGGCTTTGCCCTGTTCCCGCCACCGATCAAGGCCGCCATGGTGGCCGAATGGTGCGGCGCGCGGAACGGCCGCCGGTCGGAGAGCTTGCCGCCCGGCAATTGTCCGGCGACCGAATGGACCATCGATACTTCGAGCAGTTCGGCAGGCGAGAGCGGCGGCAGGATCGACGGAAGGCGTGCGGCCAGCATCGACTTGCCGGAGCCGGGCGGGCCGACCATCAGGAGGTTGTGGTTCCCGGCGGCGGCAACTTCCAGCGCCCGCTTGGCGCTTTCCTGACCCTTGATGTCGGCGAGATCCGGCAGGTTGGCGGCCGTCGCCCGCACCGAGGGTTCCGGGCGGGAGGTGACCTGGGTGCCGCGGAAATGGTTGGCGATCGCGATCAGACTTCGCGGCGCGAGGATGTCGATCTCTGCCCCGGCCCAGGCCGCCTCCGGACCGCTTTCGGCCGGGCAGATCAGCCCCTTGCCGAGTGCATTGGCACCGATCGCTGCCGGAAGCGCGCCGGCAACGGGGGCGATCGTCCCATCGAGATTGAGTTCGCCGATGACGACATAGCCGGAAAGCGCATCCGCGGGAATCGCCCCGAGCGCCGCCATCAGGCCGAGCGCGATCGCCAGATCGAAGTGGCTGCCCTCCTTCGGCAGGTCGGCCGGCGCCAGATTGACGGTCACGCGCTTGGCCGGCAGCGCCAGGCCGGAGGCATGGAGCGCCGCCTGCACGCGCTCGCGACTCTCGGCGACGGCCTTGTCAGGCAGCCCGACGATCTGCATGCCGACCTTGCCGGGCGCAACCATCACCTGGACGTCGACCGGAACGCCTTCAATCCCCTGAAATGCCACGGTACTGACGCGTGCGACCATGATGCCCCCTGCCCGACGTGCTTTCACCGCTACAACCGCCGCCGGTGCCGAACCAATCTTGCACGGTACGCGCTCAAAAACAAGAACAATAATAGAACAAATGGCCGATGGGCGCAGGCGCCGCGGGAGCAGCACCTTCGCGTCAGGTGATCAGCCGCGCTTCTTCTCGATAGCGTCCCAGAGCAGGCTTGCGACATCGGCACCGCCGAAGCGCTTCACCTCGCGAATGCCCGTCGGCGAGGTGACATTGATCTCGGTCATGTAGTCGCCGATCACGTCAATGCCCACGAAAAGGAAGCCGCGCTCCTTTAGCGCCGGGCCGATACGGGCGCAGATCTCGCGCTCGCGGGCAGTGAGTTCCGTCGCCTCGGCGCGTCCGCCCACATGCATGTTGGAGCGGGCGTCGTGCTCTGCCGGCACACGGTTGATCGCGCCGACCGGCTCGCCGTCGACGAGCAGGATGCGCTTGTCGCCCTTCCTGACCTGCGGCAGGTATTCCTGCGCGATGAAGGGCTCGCGGAACATCTGACCGAACATTTCGAGCAGAGAGGAGAGGTTCCGATCGTCGCGCGCGGAGTGGAAGACGCCGGCGCCACCATTGCCATAGAGGGGTTTGAGGATGATGTCGCCCATCTCCTGACGGAAGCGGGCGATTTCGCCCGGATCGCGGGTGATCAGCGTCTTCGGCATCAGGTCCGGGAACTCGGTGACGAAGATCTTCTCCGGCGAGTTGCGGACCCAGGCCGGGTCGTTGACGACCAAGGTTTTCGGATGCAGGCGCTCGAGCAGATGCGTCGAGGTGATATAGGCCATGTCGAAGGGCGGATCCTGGCGAAGCAGGATGACGTCCATGGTCGAAAGGTCCACCCGCTCCGGCTCGCCGAGCGTGAAGTGGTCACCCTTGACATCGCGCAACGTCATCTGCTGCGCCGTCGCATGGACCTTGCCGTCACGCAAGGACAGCTTGTCGGGCGTATAGTGGAACAGCCGATAGCCGCGGGCCTGCGCTTCGAGGCTCATCGCGAAAGTCGAATCGCCCGTAATGGTGATGCCCGACACATGGTCCATCTGGACCCCGACATTGACGATTCTTGCCATCTTCCCGTTCCCGATTGAATCCCGACCCGCACAATTCCCTGGACCGGCATCGGCTGGAGCTGGAATTATGCGGCAAATCAAAGCGCTATACGGGACGCCGCCGCATGTACGCTCGCAACATGTAGAACGCGCAAGGCGCTCAGGCAAGAAGGCGGCGGCTTCATCCAACCCGGAGGGCGCGGCGGATTTCGCGCCTGACGGCGTCGACAAGTTTTGCAAATTTTATTCGAAGCCCTCGACGACGCAGGTGATGAGGTCGTGATCGGACAGGGGACGACCGGACGCGTCGAGCGAGGGAATGATGCGGCTTTCGTTGATCCTCAAGCCGCGCGCGAGGAACCAGTCGAGCTTCATCGCCCGCTCCGGCCAGCGCGTGATCAGGCTGGGGCGGGTCGTCGTCTGATCGATCGGGCCGCCATGGCGGGTGAAGCCGCGCGCGGCGCTCATCTCGAACAGCCCCTCCGCCTCGAAGTCTCCGCCGATATGATTGCCGGTATTGAGATCGCCGCCGATCAGGATGGGAAGCCCGGGAAACGCCGCCTCCAGTCGATCGATCAGCTCCTTCACCTGTCGTTCGCGACAGGCGGCAGTCGTGGCGCTTTCGAGATGGGTGGAGACAGCGACGAAGGGGCCTGCCTCGGTCTCAACGACACCGCCGACTGCGATACGCTCGCCAAGCCGCGGCTGGTCGGTATCCGTGAACCACAGGCGCTCGCCCCAGAGCCGCGATAGCAGAGGTCGGCGGAGGGGAACGGAACTCAGAAAGGCATTGCCGTGGAAACCCTTTTCGTTGGCGTCGTCCTTGCAGAAGTCGCGCTCCGTCTCCGATCCCAACCCGAGTTCAAGGAACTCGACTCCATAGGCATATTGCATGCCGAGCGCCATCGCGACTTCCGCCGTCGTGTGGCGCTGGCTCGTACGGGCCATGCCGTAGTCCATTTCGGAAAGCATCACCAGCGACGCGCCAGTCGCACGGAGATGCTCGGCGCTTTCTCGCGGAAACAGACAGCGCTCGAGGTTCCAGGCGGCGACCGTGAAGGGAAAGGCGAGCGGTCCGTCCGAAGCAGTGATGCCGCCGACCTCGATCCTGTTCATCGCTTCGATGCCTGCCATCGCCGCATCATGGGCGGCTATGCTGCGCTCGATGAGAGCGACATCGTTGCGGCTCTGTTCAGAGGGGATGGCGAGCGTCGATACGGTCTCTTCGATCACAATGCGGGCTCCACATTGACGATTTCTCGGTGCGCAGGCGCGGCACCCACCTTCTGGCGATAGAGCCGCTTGCCAGTCTCCGCCGAGAAAAAATGCAGTCGTTCGGTGGATATGGTGATCGCGAGCACATCTGCAAGCGGCGCCTCCGGCGCAAGCGCCACGGTCAGTGCCTGATCCTCGACCATACCATGAACGAGGCGCTGCGCCCCGAGTTCCTCGACATAGTCGACGCGGAAGACGAGCGTCTCGTCGCCGATCGCCGCCGGGCGCAGGTCCTCGGCCCTGAGGCCAACGGTCACCCGGCCTTGCGCGGGCGCCGGATAGCCAAGTTCGATCGCATGGGTGCCGATGTGCAGGCTGCCTCCTTCAAGGCTGCCTTTGACAAGGTTCATGGCGGGCGAACCGATGAAGCTCGCTACGAAAGTGGAAGCCGGCGCATGATAGACGTCGAGCGGCCGGCCAATCTGCTCGATCCGGCCGCCATTCAGCACGACCAGCCTGTCGGCGAGCGTCATCGCCTCGAGCTGGTCGTGGGTGACGTAGAGCGAGGTCGTGCCGAGGCGCTTCTGCAGCCGCTTGATCTCGCCCCGCATCGAGACGCGCAGTTTGGCGTCGAGATTCGACAGCGGCTCGTCGAACAGGAAGGCAGCGGGCTTGCGGACGATCGCCCTGCCCATGGCGACGCGCTGGCGCTGGCCGCCCGAGAGCGCTCGCGGCTTGCGGTCGAGATAAGGCTCGATCTCCAGCATGCGCGCGGCATCAGTGACACGCGCGTCGATCTCCGTCTTCGGTGTCTTGCGGTTCTTCAAGCCATAGGCGAGGTTCTCGTAGACGGTCATGTGCGGATAGAGCGCATAGTTCTGGAAGACCATGGCGATGTCGCGCTCGGCCGGATCGACCTCGTTGACGATGCGTGTTCCAATCTTCACCGTGCCCTTCGAGACCGTCTCAAGCCCGGCAACCATGCGCAGCAGTGTGGACTTGCCGCAGCCCGAAGGGCCGACGAGCACGATGAACTCCCCGTCCTCGATATCGATCGAGACGGATTTCACGGCTTCGACGCCGCCCGCGTAGATTTTCGAGACCTCTGCGATGTCGATCGCTGCCATTGGCTGCCTCCGTTGATGATTGCAGGTTGCCGGGCGCGCCCGCACCCTTGTCGTTCGTTATTTGTCGCTCTCGGTCAGCCCCTTGATGAACCAGCGCTGGAAGATCACGACGATCAGCACCGGCGGCAGCATGGCAAGGATCGCCAGCGCGAAGGCCTCGTTGTAATCGGGGATATTGGAGCCGACCCAGACCAGCAGAATCTGCTTGATGCCGCGTACCAGCGTGAAGAAGCCCTCGTCCGTCGTCATCAGGGTCGGCCAGAGATACTGATTCCAGCCGTAAACGAACATGATGATGAAGATCGCCGCCATCATCGTGCGCGAGAGCGGCACCAGCACGTCTATGAAGAACTTGAACGGACCGGCACCATCGATGCGGGCGGCCTCCAAGAGCTCGTCCGGCACCGACTTGAAAAACTGACGGAAATAGAAGGTGCCGGTTGCGGACGCCAGAAGCGGTACGATCAGCCCCGTATAGGTATTGGTGAGCTTCAGCGCATTCATTACCTCGTAGGAGGGCAGGATGCGGACTTCGAGCGGCAGAAGAAGCGTCGTGAAGATCACCCAGAAGAAGAAGGTCGCGAGCGGAAAACGGAAGTAGACGATCGCATAGGCCGCGAGCATCGAGAGCACGATCTTGCCGATCGCGAAGCCGAGACCGAGGATCATCGAATTCATCATCATGTTGAAGCCGGTGACCTTGCCGGTGAAGCCGCCCTCGCGGGTCAGCACCGTCCCATAGGTCTCGGCGAAATGGCCACCCCAGGTCAGGCTCAATCCTTTGCGGTGGATGTCGGCCGCCTCGTGGGTGGAGGTCATGAAGGCGACCACGACCGGCGCCACCATGATGAAGACGCCGATCAGGAGAATGACGTGGTCGAGAATTTTCGTGCGATGCATCGGCGCCACCTCAATTGTAGTGCACGCGCCGCTCGATGAAGCGGAACTGGAAGATGGTGAGCACGAAGACGACCAGCATCAGGATCACCGATTGCGCCGAGGATCCGCCGAGGTCGTTGCCGCGGAAACCGTCCATGTAGACCTTGTAGACGAGCGTGATCGGGTTGTTGGCGGCCTTGTCCTTCACCATCACGTCGATGACGCCGAAGGTGTCGAAGAGCGAATAGGTAATGTTGATGATCAGCAGGAAGAAGGCGGTGGGCGCCAGCAGAGGCAGGATGACTGTCCAGAACCTGCGCAGCTCCGAACGGCAGTCGATTGCCGCCGCCTCGCGCACCGAAACCGGTATGCCCTGCAGGCCCGAGAGGAAGAAGATGAAATTATAGGGAATCTGTTTCCAGACCGAGACGACGATCATCGCGAAAGCCGTGTCGCCGTAGTTAAGGCCGACCTTGATCTCCCAGCCGAACCAGCGGGCGAGCTCGACGATCGGGCCGATATGCTGGTCGAAAAACATCATGCCGATCAGGCCGGCGACCGGCGGCGCGATCGCATAGACCCAGATCAGCAGCGTCTTGTAGGCGGCATTGCCGCGAATGACCCCGTCCGCCTTGACGGCGAGCAGGAGCCCGATCGACAGCGCGAAGAAGGTGACGAGTGCGGTGAAAATGGCGGTGAAGCGCGCGATCCCGAGATATTCGCCGGACTTCAGCACGTCGGTGTAATTGCCAAGCCCGACGAAGGTGGAGCCGAAGCCGAAGGGATCCTCGAGATAGAAGGAGGAGTGGATCGCCTGCGCCGACGGCCAGTAGAAAAAGGTGAAGATGATCGCAAGTTGTGGCGCGAGGAAGAGATAGGGGAGCAAGCGCGACGTGAATTGCACGCGCTTGGCGGCGGTCTGCCCGTGTTGGCCTGACGCGCCCGTCACCCGGCCTGCCGGCCACCTTCTCCCCGTCAGGGCGGGGAGAAGGGTCGTCCCATCGGAGCTTTGGCTCATCGAAATCAGCCGGCCGTCTTGGCGAAACGGGCGAGCAGTTCGTTGCCTTCCCGCTCGATCGTCTCAAGCGCGTCCTTGACCGTGGTTTCGCCCGAGAAGATGCGGCCGTATTCGCGCTCCATGATCTCGCGGATCTGCGGATAGAAGCCGAGGCGGTAACCCTTCGACCATTCGCCGGCGGGCAGCAGGAGCTGCTTGATACCGACCTCGGCAACCGGCGTCTGCTTGTAGTAACCGTCCTTTTCAGCGAGCTCATAGGCCGCCTTGGTGATGGCAACGTAGCCGGTGGCCTTGTGGTAGAAGTACTGGATTTCCGGCGAAGTCAGGAACTGGAAGAAGTCTGCCACGCACTTGTTTTCTTCATCCGGCTTGCCGGACATGGCGAAGAGCGCCGCGCCGCCGATGAAGGAGTTGGTGCCGGCGCCCTCAATCGCCTCCCAGTAGGGCAGGAAGGTCGCGGAGAAGGGCATGGTGGCCGTCTTCTGCAAACCGCCAAAGGAACCGGAAGAACCGATCCAGAAGGCGGCCTTGCCCTCTTCGAAGACCTTCTGGTTGTCGGCCCAACCGGCGCCATAGAAGGCGAAGTGGCCCTCATCCTTCCAGGCCTTCAGTTTCTCGAACATCATCTGGAGGTTTGGATCCGTCACCTTCAGCGTGGTATCGACGACGCTGTCGTAGCCGTTGTTGTTGGTGGCGAACTGAATGTTGTTGCGCGAGAAGAAATTCTCGGTGAACTGCCAGGTGAGCTGCGACTGGACGAGCGGAATGTAACCCGCCTCTTTCAGCTTCGGAGCGATGGCTTCGAACTCTTCCCAGGTCTTCGGCGCTTCGGCGCCGGCCTTCTTGAGCGCCTCGTCGTTGATATACATGATCGGCGCCGAGGAATTGAACGGCATGCCGACGAACTTGCCGTCGCTGTCGGCGTAGAAATAACGCACGCCGTCGATGAAGGCGCCGCGGTCGAAGCTGTAACCGGCCTTGGTGATCAGGTCTTCCGCCGGGATGACCGCGCCTTTGGCATTGATGATTGTCGCCGCACCGGCATCGAAGACCTGCAGGATGTTCGGCTGTTCGCCCGAGCGGAAGGCGGCGATGCCGGAAGCGAGCGCCTCTTCATAGGTGCCCTTGCTGACCGGGGTCAGAACGCAGGCGCTCTGGGCCGCGTTGAATTTCTGGGCGACCTCGTTGATCACCTCGCCATTGCGGCCGGCCATGCCGTGCCACCAGCTGATGTTGGTCGCGGCCAGCGACGTCGTTGCGGAAAATGCAAAGGTTACGGCTGCAAGCAAAGCTTTCCTGATCATGTCCCTGTCCTCTCCACCGTGGTTGCGGTCGGCAGTGGACTAGTGGCCTTCAATGACAGACAGGTAATGCTTCTGTGACGGAACGATTACATTTTTCCCGTTCGGTCAAAAAGCACTCGTCAAAAGGCGTTGGGCAGATGCCGGGGCCAGCGCCAGGGCGTGACGGCGACGATGTCGTAACGCACCGACAGGCGGTGGAAATCGGGCTGGCGCGCGAGCCAGAGATCGCTTGCCGCTCTGATGCGCCTTTGAGAAAAATCGGACACGGCGAAGACTGCGCCATCGAACGTCGTCCTCGCCTTCACCTCGACGATGGCGACGAGATCGCCCCTCCGCGCGATGATGTCGATCTCGCCGAGCCGGGTGCGGTACCGCATTGCGACGATGCGATAACCTTTGAACATAAGGCAGAGCGCAGCTCGGTATTCGGCAAGAAGTCCGCGTTTCAGCGCCCGGATCTTGCGGGCGTCCGGTGGCTTAGCCTTCATCACGTCCCTTGAGGCTCAACAGCCGATCGTAGAGTTCCTTGCGCGGCAGACCTGTGCGGCGGGCGGCTTCCGTCGCGGCCTTGCCCATCGGCATGTCATGGGCGAGTTCCCTCAAAATGGCCTCGAGATCGGCCTCTTGCCGAACCGGCCTGGCCTCGGGCGGTCCGATCAACAACACGATCTCGCCCTTCACGCCGGCAGCTGCGTCATAGAAGGCTTTGAGCTCGCCGAGCGTGCCGCGGCGGAACTCCTCGAAGGCCTTCGTCAGCTCTCGGCAGACCGCCGCCCTCCTCTCCGTGCCGAGCACCTCGGCAGCCGCGGCGACGGCCGCGGCGATGCGGTGCGGCGACTCGAAGAAGATCAGCGTCGCCGGCACGGCTGCCAGTTCCGCGAGACGGTCTCGCCGGGCTTTCTGCTTCGTCGGGAGGAAGCCGGCAAAGAGAAAGGCGTCGCTCGGAAGGCCGGAGCCGACGAGCGCGGCAAGCGGCGCCGACGGCCCTGGGATGGGAATGACGCGGTGCCCCGCTTCGATTGCAAGCTGAGCGAGGCGGTAGCCTGGGTCGGAGACGAGCGGCGTGCCCGCGTCGGAGACGAGCGCCACCGACTTGCCCTCGGCAAGCTCGCCCAGGAGACGCGGCCCTGCCTCGGCGGCGTTATGCTCGTGATAGGCGAGCGGCCGATTGACGATGCCGTAGCGGTCGAGCAGGACCCTGGTCACACGCGTGTCCTCGCAGGCGAGCACATCCGCGGCGGCGATCGTTTCCAGGGCACGAAGCGTGATGTCGGCAAGGTTGCCGATCGGCGTTGCGACGAGATAGAGCGCCGGCTCCAGGGGGCGCGCCGGAATGCTTGCATTCAGCAGGCGAAAGCCGCGCTGCCGTTCCTTTTCCGCCGCCCCGCTCGATTGCTGCTTTTCCACTGCCCGATTCCCGATCATGCCCGGCCGGATCATAATCCCGATCGCCGGTTTCCGCCCTTTATGAGTGAGCAGAAGGCGCAGGGCAAGCGTACGGCGACCGCGGCCACAGGCTTGGGGAAACTGCCCGCGAAACCCCTTGCTTTCGCAGTTCCTTTTCTGCCATTTTGCCCGTCCATATCTTTCCGGCCGTTCGGCCGGGGACGCAGTTGACGCTGCGGCGGGCGCCTTGTCCGCCCGGCATAGGTTGAAAGCGGTAGCATCCCATGCGCATTACTCTCGAGCGATCAAACCTGCTGAAATCGCTGAACCACGTCCATCGCGTGGTCGAACGGCGAAACACGATCCCGATCCTCTCGAACGTGCTGTTGCGCTCGGATGGTGCGAGTCTCGAAATGAAGGCGACCGACCTCGACCTCGAAATCACCGAGGCAACGCCGGCACAGGTGGAACAGGCGGGCGCCACGACCGTTCCGGCCCACCTCCTCTACGACATCGTCCGCAAGCTGCCCGACGGATCGGAAGTGCTGCTGGCGACCAATGCGGAGGGAACGGCGATGACGGTCGCCTCCGGCCGCTCCAAGTTTTCGCTGCAATGCCTGCCGCAATCGGACTTTCCCGACCTGACGGCCGGCAGCTTCTCGCATTCGTTCCGCGTCAAGGCGACGGATCTCAAGATGCTGATCGACCGGACGCAGTTCGCGATCTCTACCGAGGAGACGCGTTATTATCTGAACGGCATCTTCATGCATACGGTGGAAAACAAGGGCGAACTCAAGCTGCGCGCCGTCGCCACCGACGGCCACCGCCTCGCCCGCGCCGACATCGAGGCGCCGGCGGGCTCCGAGGGCATGCCCGGCGTCATCGTTCCGCGCAAGACCGTCAGCGAATTGCAGAAGCTGCTCGACAATCCTGACGTCGTGGTCACGGTCGAGGTCTCGGACGCGAAGATCCGCCTGACGATCGGCTCGATCATCATGACGTCGAAGCTGATCGACGGAACCTTCCCCGACTATCAGCGCGTCATTCCTGCAAACAACGACAAGGAACTGCGCGTCGACTGCCAATCTTTCGCGCAGGCTGTCGATCGCGTCTCGACGATCTCCTCCGAGCGCGGACGCGCCGTGAAGCTCGCCTTGAACGAAGGGCAGATGACGCTGACCGTCAATAACCCGGATTCCGGCAGCGCGACCGAGGAACTGCCGGTCGGCTACGAGAGCGACCCGCTTGAGATCGGCTTCAACGCCAAGTACTTGCTCGACATCACCGCCCAACTCACCGGAAGCGAAGCGGTTTTCATGCTGGCGGATCCAGGCTCGCCAACGCTGGTGCGCGATCTTGCCGCCGATGACGCGCTTTATGTTTTGATGCCGATGCGAGTTTGAGAAACGAAACTTTCCGACGAAACCCGCCCTGCTCTCGCAAGGCGGGTTTTTTCATGTTCGCCTCCGCCCGCCACATTGCGGTGCCGAGCGTCATTTCAGACGTGCAAAGGTCGCGAGTAGCACTTTGTATCCCCATGTCTTTCTCCTTAATAGAAAGGATCTGGGGAAACATGCAGGAGGCGCAGACAGACTTGTTTTCGCCGCATATAGGAGCACATTATGAAAAAGGACGAACTCAAGCTCGGCGAACCGGAGAGCATGAGGAGAGCTGACAGCGAGGAGGTCGAGGGGGTTCTATGAATTTGCGCTTGAAGGTTAAGGAAAAGTTCGGCCAGAAGTTCGACGAGGAAATCCGCTTCTTCAAGGGCTGGATGAGCAATAGCCGCGCCGTCGGCGCGATCCTGCCGACATCCTCATTCACGGCACGGCGCATGGCGAGCGTCGTCAATCCGCGTTCCGGTCTGCCGGTACTCGAGCTCGGGCCAGGGACGGGTGTCATCACCAAGGCGATCCTGGAGCGCGGCGTGGCGCCCGAGAAGTTGATATCAGTGGAATATTCGACAGACTTCTTCAATCAGTTGAAGGAGCATTTCCCGGACGTGCAATTCATCAACGGCGACGCCTTCGACCTCGCCCGCACGCTGGGGGCGTTCAAGGACCAGCAGTTCGACAGCGTCATCTCCGCCGTGCCTTTGCTGAACTTCCCGATGCACCGCCGCGTCGCACTGATCGAGGATCTGCTCGCGCGCATCCCGGTGGGCCGGCCGGTCGTGCAGATCTCCTATGGCCCGCTCTCTCCGGTTGTCGCCATGCCGGATCGGTACCGCATCCAGCATTTCGACTTCGTCGTGCGGAACCTTCCGCCGGCCCAGCTCTGGGTCTACAGCCGGACGCATTAATCTCCGCGCGGGGGCGCTGTCGTGTTCGGCATCTATCTCACGCATCCGCAGGTCCGGATCGACCCCCGTGTGCCGGTGCCGCAATGGGGCCTTTCCGATCTCGGATGGGAGCGCACGCGCATGGCAGCCGAACAGCCTTGGGTCCGGCTTCTCGGTCGCATCATTTCATCTCCTGAGAAGAAGGCGATCGAGACGGCGATCATCCTGGCAGAAGCCGCCGGCGTCCCCTTGGAGAAGGATGAGGAGATGGCGGAGAACGACCGCTCCGCGACAGGTTTTCTGCCGCCGGAGGAATTCGAGAGGGCGGCCGACTGGTTCTTCGCCCATCCAGCGGCGAGCTTCAGAGGCTGGGAACGGGCAATTGACGCGCAGGCGCGCATCTCGAGGGCCGTATTCTACATCCTCGATCGCCACGATCCGGCTGTCCCGATCGCCTTTGTCGGCCACGGGGGCGTCGGCACCCTGCTCAAGTGCCGGATGACAGGCACTGCCATTGCCCGCAGCGCCGACCAACTGCCCGGCGGAGGCAATCTCTTTGCGTTCCGTCTTGCGGATCGCGCCGTCACGTGCGACTGGACGCCGATGGAGTTCTGGCAGGGGTAGTCTCGACATGAGCTTGAACGTGCGTGAACGGCTGATCGTCGGCCTCGACCTCCCGACAGTAGCCGAGGCGGAGAAGACCGTCTCGACCCTCGGCGACGAGGTCATCTTCTACAAGATCGGCTATCAGCTCGTCTTCGCCGGCGGGCTCGAATTCGCCCGCGACCTCGCCGCGAGCGGCAAGAAGGTCTTCCTCGACATGAAGCTGCTCGACATCGACAACACGGTTGCCAGGGGCGTCGAGAATATCGTCAAGATGGGCATGTCGATGCTGACGCTCCACGCCTATCCGAAAGCGATGAGGGCGGCGGTCGAAGCCGCCAAGGGCTCCGACCTCTGCCTGCTCGGCGTGACCGTGCTCACCTCGATGGACGAGCAGGATGTGATCGACGCCGGATATCTATACGACCCCCCCACCCTGGTGCTGCGCCGCGCCGAGCAGGCGCGTGCCACCGGAATGGGCGGCATCGTCTGCTCGGCGGAAGAGGCTAGAGCCGTGCGCGGGATCATAGGCCGGGACATGGCCGTGGTGACGCCGGGAATCCGCCCTGCCGGTGCGGAGAAAGGCGACCAGAAGCGGGTGATGACGCCGGCAGACGCGATCAGGGCTGGATCGAGCCATCTCGTCGTCGGCCGACCGATCGTCAAGGCAGAAGACCCGCTTGCTGCAAGCCGCTCGATCCTTGCCGAAATGGAAGGCGCCCTTTCGGCCTGATCATAGCGGCAGGACCAACGACTTCGCGTCGCCAGTGCGCCGCTTGACCTCGCCCGAGATTTGCCGAAAGTAACGACCTCGGCTGCAGTAGCGCAGCAAGACGAGGAGCTCATATGGCCAAAGGCTATTGGATTGCTCGGGTCGATGTAAGAGACCCCGAACGTTACCAAGACTATGTGGCGGCCGCCAAGCCCGCCTTCGAGAAATATGGCGCAAGCTTCCTTGCCCGCGGCGGGCAGTTCCAGCGCCTGGAGGGCGCCGTGCGCGCCCGCAACGTTGTGATCGAGTTCCCCTCCCTCCAGGCCGCCATCGACTGCTACAATTCGCCCGAATATCAGATTGCCGCGGCGATCCGCCAAGAGGTCGCCGACGCCGAGATGGTGGTCGTGGAGGGGGTCTGAAGGTTCCAAGAAGTTGGCGCGGGATGCGGGCGGAAAACCACGCACACTTTTCCTGATCCCGCGCCTGCGCCGCGGTGCAAAAGGGCTTGCAGGTGTGTGCGGATTGGCCTTCACCTCGCCCGCCGCTTGCGATATGTAGCAGGCAATTCTTCTAATGATCTCAGGAGTGCGCAGCCCATGACATTGTCCAACCTTCCGCCGCTGGTGACGATATTCGGCGGATCCGGATTCGTCGGCCGTCATGTGGTACGCGCGCTCGCCAAACGCGGTTATCGCATTCGCGTTGCCGTTCGCCGGCCGGATCTAGCCGGCCACCTCCAGCCGCTCGGCAATGTCGGCCAGATTTCCTTCATCCAGGCAAATCTGCGCTACCGCAAGTCGATTGATCGCGCGGTAGAGGGTGCCGATCACGTCATCAATTGCGTCGGCGTCCTCTATGAGAGCGGCCGCAACACCTTCGATGCCGTCCAGGAGTTCGGTGCTCGGGCCATTGCCGAAGCCGCCCGGGCGGCCGGCGCGACGCTTACCCATATCTCGGCGATCGGAGCGGACCCTAACTCCGCATCCGCCTATGCGCGCACTAAGGGGCGGGCAGAGCGTGCGATCCTCGAAACCGTTCCCGAGGCGATCATCCTGCGCCCGTCGATCATCTTCGGTCCCGAGGACGGTTTCTTCAACAAGTTCGCCGACATGGCGCGCTTCTCCCCCATGCTGCCGCTGATCGGAGGCGGCCGCACCCGTTTCCAGCCGGTCTATGTCACCGACGTCGCTGAGGCCGTTGCCCGCGCCGTTGAAGGCGAGCTTCAAGGCGGAACAATCTACGAGCTCGGCGGACCTCAAGTGCTGTCCTTCCGCGAATGTCTCGAGCTCATGCTGAAGACGATCGACCGCAAGCGTTCCTTCGTGGCGATTCCCTTCGGCATCGCATCGCTTCTTGGACGTGTCGCCTCGCTGGTGCCGTTCATCGCGCCGCCGATCACAGCCGATCAGGTGATGTTGCTGAAATCCGACAATGTCGTCTCCGAAAAGGCCGAAAGCGAAGGACGGACGCTGACCGGCATTGGCATCGCGCCGACGATGCTCGAGGCTATCCTGCCTACCTATCTGGTACGCTATCGCCCGCAGGGGCAGTATACGCGCAGCGGCCGCTCCGCCTGATCGCGCCTCTCCACGACAGAAAACAATCGGAGCCGCCAGCACTTGCCGGCGGCCTTTCTGTTGCACCGAGGCAACAGAGTTGCAATTCTGCCGCAGTCGCAAGCGCGTGCGTCGTTTACCGCAAATTCAGCATGTCCTGATATTGATCATGACATCTCCGGCGAATAAACAGCGCCCAACACGGCGCAGCAAACGCAATTGGCGCCGACAAGAATACTCGAAAGGCATAACACCCCATGGGCAAGTCGATCGCGATCTTTTTTGCGTCCGCGGCACTGGTCATCCTGGCTGGCTCGCTCATGGCACCGAGCACGGTCGCCAGCAGCAGCAGGGGCTGCGCACCCGCCTACGGCGTCGATCCGTGCACGACGGCATCCGTCGGAGTCTTCGGCAAATAGGCCGGCATCGCCTCCTTCGCTCATGAGGCGGCGGGAGCGGTAACGCGCAGAGATTTCAGTTTATTGGCGGGGGCCAGGGGCCGCATGCGTTTCGCAAGAAACGCATGCGGCTTTATGCTTTCGTGTCCGGACTTCCATATCTCGGCCCTCGTCCGGCCTGCCCGCCGGAAGGCCCTATCCGACCAGCCACAGGCCGATCAGCCCGGCGATGCCGACGAGGATGCGCCAAATGGCGAAGGGCGTGAATCCGCGGTGCGAAACGAAATCGAGCAGCGAGCGCACGACGAAGATCCCGGCGACGAAAGCGGCGACGAAGCCGACGGCGATCAGGCCGATATCGTCGAAGGAGAGCGCATCGCGGTTCTTGTAGAGATCGATGGTGAAGGCGCCGACCATGGTCGGCATGGCAAGGAAGAAGGAGAATTCGGCCGCCGAGCGCTTGTCCGTTCCCATGAGCAGGGCCCCGGCGATCGTCGCTCCGGAACGCGAAGTGCCCGGGACCATCGCCAGGCACTGGAAAAGGCCGATTTTCAGCGCCAGCGACGGTGGATACTGGAAGACGTCGGTATATCGCGGCCTCAAGGGCAGCCGGTCGATGACAAAGAGGACGAGGCCGCCGACGATCAGCACCACGCAGATCAGCATCGGCGTCTCGAACAGCACCGACTTGATGAAGCCATGCGCAGCCGCACCGATGAGGGCCGCCGGCAGAAAGGCGACGAGAACGGAGAAGACGAAACGGCGCGCGGCCAGACTCGTAGGCAAGGCGAAGGCGATCGACAGAAGTTTCTGGAAATAGACGAGCAGGATCGCGAGGATTGCACCGAGCTGGATAAGAACAGCGAAGGTATTCCCAGGGGATTTGAAGCCGAGGAAATGCCCGGCAAGGAGAACATGCGCGGTCGAAGAGACGGGAATGAACTCGGTGAGCCCTTCGATGAGCCCGAGAACGAGCGCGCTGATGATCGATTGATCCGCCATATATAAGAATTTCCTGATATAGTGTGCTCTGGAAAGAGAATAGCGATTCTCTTGTGTTTGCCACCTGAACTACCTATAGCTCGTTACAACGAGCCGTGGCCAGATGCATATGCCGCGATGCTGACATTCCCAAGACAGCTCACCCAAAACAGCTCAAAAACATCGATGCCGACACTTTATCATCACCCCATGTCTTCCAGCTCGCGGTTCGTACGCCTTATTCTCTCCGAATATGGCTATCAGACGGAACTCTGCGAAGAGCAGCCCTGGGAGAACCGGCGGGACTTCCTGGCGCTGAACCCCGCCGGCACCCTGCCGGTCTATGTCGACGACAGCATGCGCGCGCTTTGTGGCGCGACGATCATCTCGGAATATCTGGACGAGACCAGCGGCATCATGAAGCGCGACCGCCGACTGCTGGCGGAAGATCCGTTCCAGCGGGCCGAGATTCGCCGGCTCACCGAATGGTTCATGGAGAAGATGGAAGCCGACGTGACCCGCCCGCTGGTGCGCGAGCGCATCTTCAAGCTGCAGATGACCCCGGACCAGGGCGGCGGCGCACCAGATTCGAAAATTCTCAGGACTTCGCGCAACAACATCCGCCAGCACATGAAATATCTCTCCTGGCTTGCCGGATCCCGTCCCTGGCTTGCCGGCGACCGCATCTCCTATGCCGATCTTGCGGCGGCCGCGGCGATTTCGGTGCTCGACTATCTCGGCGAAATAGAATGGTCCGAATCGCCGGCCGCCAAGGAATGGTATCAGCGGCTGAAGTCGCGCCCCTCGTTCCGCCCTCTGCTTGCCGAGCGGGTGCGCGGCATCACCCCCGTCTCCCATTATGCGGACCTCGACTTTTAAGGACATGAACATGCCTGGGAACGCTGCAAAGGCGGAGAACCAGGACAGGAAACGACGGACGCTCACCGCCTTCCTGAAGGAGGAAGCCGCGGCCAAAGGCTTCGATCTCTGTCGCATCACCCGTCCGGATGCGATACCGCACGCGCCCGCGCGCCTGAACGCCTTCCTCTCCGCAGGCTGCCACGGCACAATGGACTGGCTTGCCGAAACGGCAGAGCGGCGCTCCGATCCGCGCGTCCTCTGGGGAGAGGTCCGGTCGATCGCCCTGTTCGCCATGAATTACGGCCCGGACGAGGATCCGCGCGATATTCTCGGCAAGCGCAACCGAGGCGCCATCTCGGTCTATGCCCAGAACCGCGATTATCACGACGTCGTCAAGGGGCGACTGAAGGAGATCGCGACACGCTTTGCCGCCCGCGCCGGCGGGGACGTCAAGGTTTTCGTGGACACCGCGCCGGTGATGGAGAAGCCGCTTGCGGAAAAGGCCGGCCTCGGATGGCAGGGCAAGCACACCAATCTCGTCAGCCGAGAGTTCGGATCCTGGCTCTTCCTCGGCAGTTTGTTCACAACCGCCGATCTCGATTTCGATGCACCCGAAGACGACCATTGCGGCTCTTGCCGGGCCTGCCTCGACGCCTGCCCGACCGGCGCGTTCCCCGCGCCCTACCAGATCGATGCGCGACGCTGCATTTCCTATTTGACGATCGAACACAAGGGGCGGATTCAGCCGGAGCTGCGGCCGCTGATCGGCAACCGCATCTATGGCTGCGATGATTGCCTCTCCGCCTGTCCGTGGAACAAGTTCGCCCGCTCTGCGTCGGAGATGAAACTCAAGGCCCGCGAGGATCTCAAGGAACCGGAACTTGCCTTCCTGCTGACACTCGACGATGCCGCCTTCCGCAGCTTCTTTTCCGGCTCGCCGGTGAAGCGCATCGGCCGTGACCGCTTCATCAGAAATGTCTTGATCGCCGCCGGCAACTCCGGCGAAGAAGGCCTGATCGCCGCTTGCAAGGCATTGGCGAGAGATACTTCGGCGACCGTCAGGGGAATGGCCGTCTGGGCGCTTTCGCGACTGGTCGGACCCGAGGAACTCGCCGCCTTCGCCGGCGAATGCGAGCCGGAGACGGATGAAGAGGTTGTTCTGGAATGGGAAATGGCGGGAGTGAGTCGATGAATGTCCTGGTCCTTGGCGCCGGTTATTCCGGTACGGCAATCGCGAAGGCGCTGGCGCCCTCCGCACAGTCGGTCACCGGCACGACACGCTCGCCGGAAAGACTGGCGGCCCTCTCGGCCGCGGGCATCACTCCGATTCTGTTCGACGGAAACGCAATTTCGGCCGAACTTGCCGAAGCGATGCAGAAGACGACGCATCTCATCCAGTCGATCGCCCCTGGCCAGGAAGGCGATCCGATGTTCCGTGCCAACCGGCCGCCGCTCGACGCGTTGCTGCCGAAGCTGCACTGGGTTGGCTATCTCTCCACCGTCGGCGTCTATGGCGACCATGGCGGCGCCTGGGTCGCGGAGGATGCGCCGATCAGGCCCGTCTCGCAGCGCTCGAAGGAGCGCGTCGAAGCGGAAACTGCATGGCTGGACTTTGGTGCCCGGCAAGGCATTCCCGTCGCCGTGCTGAGACTCGCTGGCATTTACGGGCCGGGCCGCAACGCCTTCCGCAACCTCGCCGCGGGAACGGCGCATCGCATCATCAAGCCGGACCAGGTCTTCAACCGCATCCGCGTCGAAGACATCGGCGCCGCGACGGCTTTTCTTGCCGCGCGAGGCTTCAGCGGCATCTACAATATCACCGACGACGAACCGGCGCCGCCGCAGGATGTGGTTGCGGAGGCCGCCCGGCTGATGGGTGTGGAGCCGCCGCAGGAAGTCCCATTCGAAACGGCCGAGCTTTCCCCGATGGCCCGGTCCTTCTATGGCGAAAACAAACGCGTTTCGAACGCCCGGCTGCGAGAGGCGGGCTTCGAACTTGCCTTCCCCAACTATCGCGCATCGCTTGCACAGCTGTGGGCTTCCGGCACTTGGCCCGGCTAGTCAATATGCTTAGACACACACTGCAGCAGTATAACCTTCCATAGCAGTGGTGCCGCGTCAGATCATTCGAAAGTATTGGCTTCCGCAGCTTATGCTTGACTGCCGTAAGCTGTCCATTTTTTGCCTATACTTCGCCACCATCCACAACCATCGCGATAGTTTGCGAAACACAACCTTCATGGACCGCAGAATCTCATAGCGATCGAAAATTTAAATTGCCTCTCTTCATGAAGAGGGCAGCTGGCTCTCAGCGAAGGCGGCTGGAAACGTTTAGCCCTTGATTCTAAAGAAGTTCCTCGAATGATTTAAATTATTTCAAGCAATCGTTAGTTTTAGATTTTCGCAAATCTGCAATAGATCCTAATCGGAAGTTAACGGTTGAAGCACTTTTTTGCCATTTTTTGCCCCGATTAGCACGACCTGTAAGGGAACAATTCCAACATTCAATCCGAGGGGGACGTCGCTTGAAGCCAGCGAAGATGAAGGCTGCGGCCGCTGCAGCGTTATTCACCGTCGGGATAGCATTGGTCTCGGCATCCGATACTCAGGCGGCAGCAGCCAGATGCGGCGGCGCCTCCTGGTATGCCCTCACCTCGAAAACGGCCTCCGGCGAAAGGATGAACGCCTCGCGCCTGACCGCCGCGCATCGCAGCCTGAAATTCGGCACCAAGGTTCAGGTCACCAACAAGCGCAATGGCAAGTCGGTCGTCGTCAGGATCAATGATCGCGGACCCTTCATTCGCGGCCGCGTGCTCGATCTTTCCAAGGCCGCGGCGTCGCAGATCGGCATGGTCCGTTCCGGCACCGCCAGCGTCTGTTATCAGGTCATCAACTCCTGACCGGTGCGCGGCAGCCATATTCTACCGCTGCCGTCTTGCTCTTCGATGCCTTCGCCGCTACCACGGCGAAAAAGGAGTTGATCGAAGATGCGATTGGGCGGCCGGCTCTCGGGAGCCATTGACGTTCTTGACGACATAGAGAGGCGCAAGCGCCCCGTCGCCGACGCACTCAAAGACTGGGGCCTCTCCCATCGCTTCGCCGGCTCCGGCGACCGCGCCGCTATCGGCAACATCGTCTATGACGCGCTGCGGATGAAACTCTCCCATGCCTATCTGATGGACAGCGACAGCGCCGTCGCGCTTGCTCACGCGGTGATGTACCGGCAGTGGGGCTTTAGCCCGGAAGGCCTTGCGGCCGAACTTGCCGACGACAAGTTCGCCCCGGAGACGCCGTCGTCGAAGATGGTGAAAGCCTTCAGCGAGCGCCGGATCGAAAACGCGCCGCTCAACGTGCAGGGCGATATTCCCGAGTGGACCCAACCGTCGTTCGAAGAGAATTTCTCCGACGCTTGGCTCGAAGAGGCCCAGGCGCTCGCAGGCCGTCCGACCCTCGACCTGCGCGTCAACACGCTGAAGGCGACCCGCGCGAAAGTGTTGAAGGCGTTGGAACGCAGCGGCGCCGAACCGGCGGCGATCGCCCGCCAGGGCATCCGCATCCCTGCCGGCGAGGGCGCTTCGCGCCTGCCTAACGTAACCGCCGAGGTTTCCTTCCAGAAAGGCTGGTTCGAGGTCCAGGACGAAGGCTCGCAGATCGTCGCCGACCTCGTTTTTCCGCAGGAGGGCGAGCAGGTGCTCGACTATTGCGCCGGCGGCGGCGGCAAGACGCTCGCCATGTCGGCCGCAATGAACAACAAGGGCCAGGTCCATGCGTATGATACCGACCGCAAGCGGCTGGCGCCGATCATTGAACGGCTGAAACGTGCGGGCACCCGCAATGTGCAGGTGCATGAAGCTGCCGACTCGCTTGCACCGCTTTCATCACGCTGCGACCGCGTGCTCGTCGATGCTCCCTGCACCGGCACCGGAACCTGGCGCCGCCGGCCGGACACGAAGTGGCGGCTGACGCAGAAGAATCTCGAGGAGAGGCTCGCACAGCAGGAAGAGGCACTTGCCAGCGCCGCGCAGTTCGTCCGTCCCGGGGGACACCTGATCTATGTAACCTGTTCGGTTCTGCCGGAGGAAAACGAAGCACAGGTCTACGGCTTCTGCGAGGACAACCCTGAATTCGAGATCCTGTCGGCCGCCGATACTTGGGCTGCACTATTCGGTACCGGCAAGCCGCAACCCTGGTCCGCCGACATGAAGACGGTGACGCTGACGCCGGCCTCGACCGGGACCGACGGCTTCTTCTTCTGCGTGATGGGGCGGAAGGGCTGATCGCGCTCCTATCGCATCTCTTCTTTAATGCACCTCCATTTGCGGACGAGGACTGCAATTCAAAGTGCTAAAGCGACGTTCGCGCGTCTGACGAGACGCGGCGCTGTCGGGTCGCGAGCTCCAGCGACCACCAGTCAAAGTCGAAAATAGATAGACTTCTAAACTATACACTTTGACACAAGTTTGCTTTTGGTCCATGACAGCCGAGCTTTACCGGGCGTGCACGGCCGCCTTGAGACAAGCGAAGGAGAGGGTCATGACCAAGAAATTCATCCGCACCGCCGCGTTGGCGCTCCTGGCGGCCACGTCCGCGCTGGCCCTGCAGCCGGTCAAGGCCGCGACCGACGCCGCTGCGGTCGTCAAGCATTATGCCGCCATTGCACATGCCAAATACGAGGACGCGCTGACGACGGCCGAGGCACTCGACAAGGCCGTCGACGCGCTGATCGCAAATCCGAGCGAGGAGACGCTGAAGGCCGCGCGCGAGGCCTGGCTGAAGGCGCGCAATCCCTATCAGGAGACGGAAGTCTATCGTTTCGGCAACGCGATCGTCGACGAGTGGGAAGGCAAGGTCAATGCGTGGCCGCTCGACGAGGGCCTGATCGACTATGTCGACGCGAGCTACGGCACCGAGAGCGACGAGAACGCGCTCTTCGTCTCGAACGTGATCGCCAACAAGACGATCAAGATCGACGGCAAGGACGTCGATGCGGCCAACATCACGCCGGAACTCCTGTCCGAGACGCTGCAGGAGGCCGGCGGTATCGAAGCAAATGTCGCGACCGGCTATCATGCCATCGAATTCCTGCTCTGGGGACAGGACCTGAACGGCACCGGTCCCGGCGCCGGCAACAGGGCCCCTACCGACTTCGACACCCAGGCATGCACGAATGGCAATTGCGACCGCCGCGCCGCCTATCTGAAGGCAGCCACGAGCCTGCTCGTCTCCGACCTCAAGGACATGGTCGCCAACTGGGCGCCGGAGGGCGACGCCACCAAGGCGGTCGAAGCCGACCCGAAGGCGGGGCTTGCCGCAATCCTCACCGGCATGGGCTCGCTCTCCTATGGGGAACTCGCCGGCGAACGCATGAAGCTCGGCCTGCTGCTGCACGATCCGGAAGAGGAGCACGATTGCTTTTCCGACAACACCCACAACTCGCATCTGCATGACGCGATCGGCATCCAGTCGGCCTATACCGGTGAATACACCCGGATCGACGGCACGAGGCTGGCCGGGCCGGCCCTCTCCGAACTGGTCGCCGCCCAGGATGCCGCGCTCGACAAGGAGATGAAGGGCAAGCTCGCTGCCACGGTCGAGAAGATGCAGGCGATGGCGAAACGTGCCGAGACGGTCGAGGCCTATGACCAGATGATCGGCGAAGGTAATGCGGAGGGCAATGCCACCGTGCAGGCGGCCATCGACGGGCTGATCGCCCAGGCCAAGACGGTCGAGCGCGTGATTGCCGCGCTCGATCTCGGCCAGATCGAGCTTGAAGGTTCCGACAGTCTGGATAATCCTAACGCGGTCTTCCAATAATCGAAAAGGCGGGCCGTTTCCGGCAGGTGGCGGCCCGGCCTGTCCAATGAATGTCCTGACGATCCGCTTTCACGCGCTTCCCATCGCGCTCCTCGCCGCAGCGGCAGCGGCGACGCCCGGTGGTGTCCGGGCGGAACCCCATCGGGTCGTGGCGACGAAAGCCGACACCCCCCTCTGCCCTGCCCAAGCCAGAGGGGGATGTCGTCCGCAACGCGACGATCTGTCCGAGCATGAGCTCGAGCGCGTGCTCGAGGTGACGCGGCCGACGACGGACTTCTCGAAAGCCGAGCAGTTCGAGGCGATGTCCGGGGGCGCGACGACGACGATCGCTCCGTTAGACGAGAAGGTATTCTCGCAATTCTCAGCGAACCTTCCATTCGAGGCCGAGGAGAATTTCAAGCTCGGCAAGGCACTGTTCGAGAAGCTCTGGGTCTCCTCCCCCTCCTCTACGCAAGCCTCCGATGGGCTCGGGCCGCTCTACAACGCTCGCGCCTGCGAGAGCTGCCACCCGCGCGACGGCCGCGGCCGTCCGCCCGAAGCCGCAGCGGATGCGACGTCGATGTTCTATCGACTTGCCCGTCCGGCGAGGGATGAGGCTGAGCGGCAGATGATCACGGCTCACAGGGTCACCAATTTTCCTGATCCGGTCTACGGTGCCCAATTGCAGGACAGTGCGGTACCTGGGCTAGCCGCCGAGGGCCGCATCACCATCACCTATACGGAAAAGCCGGTGACGCTTGCCGGCGGCGAGACGGTGTCGCTTCGCAAACCACACTATGCGGTCGCCGATCTCGGCTATGGTGCAATGGACGCGGCGACGACATTGTCGCCACGGGTCGCACCACCGGTGATCGGACTCGGCCTGATCGAGGCGATCCATGAGGCCGATATTCTGGCCAGCGCCGATCCGGAAGACATGGACGGCGACGGTGTCAGCGGCAGGGCGGCGCTCGTGCGTGACCGGCAGTCCGGCGCCACGATGCTGGGCCGCTTCGGCTGGAAAGCACAGAACCCGACCATTCGCCAGCAGACCGCCGACGCCTTTGCCACCGACATGGGCCTGTCCACGCCCGATGTCGACCGCAATCATGGGGATTGCACCGCGGCGCAGACCGCCTGTCTCGAACTCCCAACCGGCGCGCAGGCGCGGCTCGGGGCCGTCGAGGCTCCCGATCCCGTGCTCGGGCTCGTCACCTTCTATTCCTCCAATCTCGCCGTGCCCGCCCGCCGCGAGGCGAGCTTTGCCGAGACCTTGAAGGGCAAGCGGCTATTCTACGAGGCGGGGTGCCCGGCCTGTCACACACCGAAATTCGTGACCCGGCGCGACGCTCCACATAAGGAGGTGGCTTTCCAGTTGATCTGGCCCTACTCCGATTTCCTGCTGCACGACATGGGCGAGGGCCTCGCCGACGGCCAGGAAGTCGGTCTCGCCAGCGGACGCGAATGGCGCACCCCGCCGCTCTGGGGAATCGGCCTGACGAGGACCGTCAGCGGCCACACATTCCTGCTTCACGACGGGCGTGCGCGCAATTTCACAGAGGCCATCCTCTGGCATGGCGGCGAAGCGGAAAAGGCGCGAAAGGCCTTCGCCGCCATGGCGAAGGATGACCGCAAAGCCCTCTTGACCTTTCTGGAGTCGCTCTGATGCGCCTTGGCCTTTTCCTGCCAATTTCTCTCCTGTGCATCACGATCGCTGCCGGTCCTGCGGCGGCACAGGAAGGCGGCGCCCCAATGCTGTCCGCTCTCGACAAGACGGCGCTTCCGGGCGTAATGGCGAAAGCGGTGGACGGCTTCATCATTCCCGGCTATCGCAACCTCTCGCGGGCGACCGCCAGCCTTGCCGCCACGAGCGCGGCGCTTTGCGCAGAGCCCTCCGAAGCCGCATTGCAAGCCAGTCGGTCGGCCTTCGCGGAGGTCGTCCAGACATGGTCACAGATCGAAATCATCCGGCTCGGGCCTGCGCTCGAACAGAACCGCTTCGAGCGCTTTCTCTTCTACCCGGACCGAAAAAGCACCGGCTTGAAGCAGGTCCAGGCCATTCTCGCCAAGAGCGACGAGAGCGCAACCGACGTCGAGCGCCTCAGGGCAAAGAGCGTCGCGGTCCAGGGCCTCGGTGCGCTCGAATATGTCCTTCACGGCAAGGGAGCGGATGGGCTTGCCGGCAAGGGCGCCGGCTTCCGTTGCCGCTACGGGCACGCCATCGCCGGGAACCTGGAGGCGATTGCCGGCGAGTTGCGCGCCGCATGGGAAAAGCCGGACGGCATCCAAGCCGCGTGGAAGGCGCCGGGCCCCGACAATCCGCTCTTCCGCGATAACAAGGAGGCCGCAACCGAACTGCTTGGCGTTCTCATCCATAGCGTCGAAATGGTGAAGGACCAGCGGCTGCGCACCTTTTATGCCGGAACGATCTCCGGCAAACCGGGCAAGGATAATCCTAAGCTGGCGATCTATTGGCGCTCCAATCAGACGATGCCGTCCATTTCAGCGAATTTTCGGGGCCTGCAGACATTCTTCGAGACTTCCGGCATGCAGCAACTGCTGCCTGCGGACAGCCGCTCGATCGCCGCCTCCGTGAAGTTCCTCCTGAAAACACTGACGAGCGCAGCCGACCGGATTGACGGTCCGATCGACGCGGCGCTTGGCGACGACGAGCGACGCGCGGTTCTCGGCTTTATCGCCCTCAACACCGCCGATCTGCTCGACCGGCTCAATCGAGATTTTGGTGGCGCGATCGGCCTTGGTGCCGGCTTTTCCTTTGCCGATGGCGACTGACACGAGAAGGGGAGAACGACCGCTGCTCTCACCGGTTGACAAGAGTCGCGTTTGGGCGCAAATCGCATGTCGCGCCTGCTGCCGCGGGCACAGTTCACCACAAGGATCAACAGAAATGAACCCCGACAGTCGAAGTCGAGTCTTCACGCTCACGGCCGTCCGGACCTGATTGATCAGGGCTCCAGCCGGTCGGACGACTCGACGACATGGAGCCTGATATGCTGCGCATCTATAAAAGCCAGAACAGCCACCTCGTGCTTGCCGATCACGCCGCCGGCCCCACTGCGGACGAGGCGGTGGCATGGTTCGACCTCCTCAATCCCTCCGCAGACGAGACGCGGTTCGTCGAGGGCCATCTCGGCATCGAGATCCCGACGCGCGACGAGATGCAGGAGATCGAATTGTCCGACCGCCTCTATCAGGAGGATGGCGCCGAGTTCATGACCATTACGGCAACGGCGAAGCTCGACAGCGACCATCCGGCCAAGGTGCCGGTCACCTTCATCCTGAAGGGAACGACGCTCGTCACGGTGCGTCACGCCGAGCCGAAGCCGTTCCAGCTCTATGCAAACCGCATACAGAAGCCGAACGGCGCAGCCTGCGAGACGGGTGAACTGGTCATGCTCGGCCTGCTCGAGGCCATGATCGATCGTATTGCCGACGCACTCGAGCGCGCCGGCAACGAGGTCGACGCGATCTCGCACGAGGTGTTTCGCAAGACCCACGCCAGCGCCACCAAGAAGACACGCAACCTGCAATCGCTGATTGAGCAGATCGGCCAGAAGGGCGACCTTCTGACGACCATCCGCGAAAGCCTGGTCAGCATCGGCAGGCTTTTGGCCTATCACGTCGCCGTCGAGGGAAGCAGCCCGCGCAAGGCGGCGAAGGAGAGCCGGCAGCGCATCAAGCTGATCCAGCGCGACGCGACTTCACTCGGCGATCACGCGCTGTTCCTGTCGAACAAGATCAACTTCCTGCTCGACGCAACGCTTGGGCTCATCAACCTCGAGCAGAACCAGATCATCAAGATCTTTTCGGTGGCGGCCGTCGTCTTCCTGCCGCCGACGCTGGTCGCCTCGATCTATGGCATGAACTTCGAAGCTATGCCGGAACTCGCCTGGCACTTCGGCTATCCCTACGCACTCGGCATGATGGCGCTTTCCGCGCTGTTGCCCTATCTCTTTTTCAAGCGGCGGGGGTGGTTGTGACGAAAGCAAAGGCCCTGCCTACCCCTACCCACAAGGGGAGGGGCTCGGTGCCCGCTGCGATCGCCCATCTTTGCCGGCCGGTCTTGCGCAAGGCTAATGCGTGACGGCGGGTGCGCCAAGCGGGCCCCTCCCCCCTGTGGGGCCCTTATTGGGAGGGATTGATCACGGGCCACACTTTGCCGCTATGCACGGGAAATCGGATGAAAAACCTCATCGACCGACGTAGCTTCGTTAAAATGGCGGGTGCCGCGTGGGTGGCGGCGCTTGGTCCTCGAGCCGCCTTCGCACTCGAAAGTGCAGACGCCGTCTTCGCCTCCGCTTTCATGTCCCCCGACGGCAGCTATGGTGTGGCGACGCTTACGGAAGCGGGCGAGATCGTCGACCGGACGCCGCTGCCGGCACGGGCGCACGGCATTGCCTCCTCGCCGGCGACCCGGCGTGCTGTCGCGTTCGCGCGCCGGCCCGGTACTTACGCAGTGATACTTGCGACCGACGGAAGCACGGAACCGATCGTGATTTCCGCCGCCGAAGGCCGTCACTTCTTCGGCCATGGTTGCTTTTCCGCTGACGGCAGGCTGCTCTACGCCACCGAGAACGATTTTTCCGCCAATCGCGGCATGGTCGGCGTCTATGACGGCACGCAAGGTTTTGCCAGGGTGGGTGAATTCCCAACCTACGGCATCGGACCACACGACATGACGCTCTCTGCGGATGGTCGCACGCTCGTCATTGCCAATGGCGGCATCGAAACCCACCCGGACTTCGGCCGCACCAAGCTCAATCTCGACCATATGGAACCGAGCCTTGCGCTTGTCGATCCGGCCGCGGGCGCACTCATCGAGAAGCATGTGCTGCCTCCGGAACTGAAGCAGCTTTCGACTCGCCATCTCGACATCGGCGCCGATGCCCGCATCTGGTTCGCCTGCCAGTACGAGGGCCCGCGCAACGACCTGCCGCCGCTCGTCGGCCATTTTGCGAAAGGCGAGTCGCTGAGCTTCGTCGACCTGCCGGAGCGCATCACAACGGCGCTTGTCAATTATGTGGGCGCCATCTCCGTCAACCGCCGGCAGGGGCTGATTTGTGTTACGTCACCCAAGGGTCATGTCGCCGTCACACTCGACGCAAAAACCGGCGCTGTCGTAAGCGAGGAGCGCATACCGGACGCCGCGGGCGTGGCGGCTGCCGCCAATGGGTTTGCGGTTTCCTCCTATGACGGGCTCTTCAGAGGGCACAGGAGTGCCGTCGCATGGGACCAGCACATCGTTCGGCTCGACTAGGGGTAAAGCGCCCATCGGAGAGAGATTGCAGCGGTCTTATGCCGCCCGCCCGCCAACGCCGGACAGCGCCGCGAGGTCGTCCCAGCGATAGGCGACTTGAACCAGGCGTTCGCCGCCAACGCCAACGCGTCCTTCGCCGATAGCCCGAGCACCCATGCGTTCATAGAACGCCCGGTTGGGGTTTTCCGCAAGGACCCAGGCAAAAAGCGACGAAGCCCCCGTTTGGTGGCAATGGGCCGCGACCGTGCGCACGAGCGCCGAGCCGATGCCGGCGCTGTGGTACTGCGGCAGAATATACAGTTCATAGAGCTCCCGGTCGAAAGCAAGCGGCATGCCCCGCGCCCGCCCATGATTGGCGAAACCGATCACCCGACCTTCCGAAAGGTCGGCGGCCACGATGAGGAAGCTCCCCGGAACGCGCATCCGCCGCGCATGCCCGATGGCCTGGTCTTCGACCGTCATCGCATCGAGATAGGCATCCGAAATGATGCCGCGAAAGGTTGCGCGCCAGGTCGTGACCAGGACCGTGGCGATCGCCATGAGGTCGTCGGGGTCGGCCGGCCTAATCTCGATACGTCTGAAATTCTTCATGCGTAAGATATATGGACGCGCCCCGTCCCGCAAAAGGCTGCAAGGGGCGGAATCCTACGGCAAGCTTGGGCCGGACGATTGCGCTTGTCCTGCGGGAAAACGCGTGCAACTGTCGGCCGATCTCACGGGGCATATTTGCGGGGGCACTTGCAATTGAACGAAGACAGTGAGCCGTATGATTTCCGCGCCCGCGTCCGGGAGAGCTTCGGTCGCCAGGCGGCCATGCGCACGATCGGCGCGGAATTGACAAGGGTCGAGCAGGGGACGGTCGAGATCGAACTGCCCTTCGACGACAAGCTGACGCAGCAGCACGGACTTATCCATGCAGGCATCATCGCCGCCGCCCTCGATGCCGCCGGCACCTATGCGGCTTACTCGGTGATCGACCCCAATGCATCGCTGCTGACGATCGAGTTCAAAGTCAACCTGCTCTCGCCGGGCCGCGCCGAACGCTTCCTGTTCCGCGGCGAAGTGACGAAGCCGGGCACGACCATCATCGTCTCGGACGGGCGCGCCTATGCGGTGAGATCCGACGGGCCAGCGAAGCTGATCGCCTCCATGACCGGAACGATGATGGTGGTGCGCGGGCGCGAGGGGATCAAGGGATGAGCTTCGAGCTGAAGACTGTCGCGGGCAGGAAGATCCTCTATGTGATGGCCGTCGATCCCGAATACGGCCCGTGCCTGCGCGCCCGCATCAGGCCACTGATGACCGGCGTCGGCCCGGTCGAGGCCGCCGTCACGCTGACGAAAGCGCTTGGCGATCTTCGCGCGTCGGATCGCCTGCCTGATCTCATCGTCTCGCTCGGCTCGGCGGGGTCGGCGACCCTCGAACAGACGGAAATCTACCAGGCGAGCTCGGTCGCCTACCGCGACATGGATGCCTCCGCGCTCGGTTTCGAAAAGGGTGCAACGCCTTTCCTCGACCTCCCCGCCGTTGTGCCGCTGCCGCTAACGATTCCGGCGGTCAAGAAGGCGCGGCTTTCCACCGGCGCCAACATCGTTTCGGGCGAGGCCTATGGTGAGATCGATGCGGACATGGTCGAGATGGAGACCTATGCGATCCTGCGCGCCTGCCAGGCTTTCGGCGTACCGATGATCGGGCTGCGCGGCATATCGGACGGCAAGGCGGAGCTTAAGCACGTCAACGACTGGACCGAATACCTGCACGTCATCGACGAAAAGCTCGCAGCCACCATAGATCGACTTGAAACGGCACTGGAAGCCGGCGAAATCCGGCTCTGAGGGTCGGTGCCACATTGTCGGGATGCAATGTAATCGTTGCGCCGGCGGCAGGCTTTCATTAAAGGCTCGCCATGATCACGCTTGAAGGCCCGCCATGACCCAGACAGCCCATCCCGACACAGTCCTGATCGTCGATTTCGGCAGCCAGGTGACGCAGCTGATCGCCCGGCGCGTACGCGAAGCCGGCGTATATTGCGAAATCGTGCCGTTCCAATCGGCCGAGGAGGGCTTCAAGCGGCTCAAGCCGAAGGCAGTGATCCTGTCCGGCAGCCCGGCTTCGACGCTCGACACCGGTTCGCCCCGAGCCCCTTCGGTGATCTTCGACAGCGGCATTCCGGTCTTCGGCATATGCTATGGCCAGCAGACCATGTGCGCCCAGCTCGGCGGCAAGGTGGAGAGCGGCCATCACCGCGAGTTCGGCCGCGCCTTTATCGAGGTCGAGAAGGATTGCGATCTCTTCGAGGGCCTCTGGTCCGCCGGCTCGCGCCACCAGGTGTGGATGTCGCACGGCGACCGCGTCACCTCTTTGCCGCAGGGCTTTCAGGTCGTCGCCACCTCGCCCAATGCCCCCTTCGCCTTCATCGCCGACGAGACGCGCAAATATTACGCCGTGCAGTTCCATCCGGAAGTCGTGCACACGCCGGACGGCGCCAAGTTGATCGCCAATTTCGTACAGAGGATCGCCGGTATTGCGGGCGACTGGACGATGTCCGCCTACCGCGCCAAGGCGGTCGAGGCGATCCGCGAGCAGGTCGGCGACAAGAAGGTGATCTGCGCGCTTTCGGGCGGCGTCGATTCCTCCGTTGCCGCACTCCTCATCCACGAGGCCGTTGGCGACCAGCTCACCTGCATCCTCGTCGACCACGGCCTGATGCGCAAGGACGAGGCGGCGAATGTCGTCGCCATGTTCCGGGAGCACTATAACCTCAGCCTCCTCCATATCGACGCCTCCGACCGCTTCATCGGTGAACTCGAGAGCGTCAGCGATCCGGAAACGAAGCGCAAGATCATCGGGCGGCTGTTCATCGAAGTTTTCGAGGAGGAGGCGAAGAAGCTTGGCGGCGCCGATTTCCTCGCCCAGGGCACGCTTTATCCGGATGTGATCGAAAGCGTCTCCTTCACCGGCGGCCCGTCGGTGACGATCAAGTCGCATCACAATGTCGGCGGTCTGCCGGAGCGTATGAACATGCAACTCGTCGAGCCGCTGCGCGAGCTCTTCAAGGACGAGGTGCGCGTGCTCGGCCGCGAACTCGGCCTGCCCGAGAGCTTCATCGGCCGTCACCCCTTCCCCGGCCCGGGTCTTGCGATCCGCTGCCCCGGCGGCATCACCCGCGAGAAGCTCGAGATCCTGCGTGAGGCGGATGCGATCTATCTCGACGAGATCCGCAAGGCCGGCCTCTACGACGCCATCTGGCAGGCCTTTGCCGTTTTGCTTCCGGTGCAGACGGTCGGCGTCATGGGCGACGGGCGTACCTACGAATATGTCTGTGCGCTGCGCGCCGTCACCTCGGTCGACGGCATGACGGCCGACTTCTACCATTACGACATGGAGTTCCTCGGCCGCGCCGCGACCCGGATCATCAACGAAGTCCGCGGCATCAACCGCGTCGTCTACGACGTCACCTCGAAGCCGCCGGGTACGATCGAGTGGGAGTGATTGGCCTCCCCATGCAGGCGGCGACGACGACGCCCGACAGGAAGGTCAATGCGGCGATCGAGAAAATCGCCGCAGAAAGGCCGAAGCGATCGGCGATGAGCCCCGCGGAGAGAGCGCCGATCGCATAACCGAGATCCCGCCAGAAACGGTAGACGCTGAGCGAGCGGGCGCGCCAGGTGGGATGCGACGCGTCGGAGACTGCAGCGATCAAGGCGGGATAGACCATTGCCGTGCCGACGCCGAGAATGAGGCTGCCGGCAAGCCACCATCCGAACTCACGTGTCGCGGCGGTCAGGACCAGGCCGGCGGCCTGCACCCACATGCCGGCGACGATCAGGCCCTTGCGCCCCAGGCGGTCGCTCAAGGGACCAGTGGCGATCTGCAGCACACCCCAGGTCGCGGGATAGGCGGCCTTCAGAATGCCGATCCGTTCCACCCCGAGGCCGAAGGCGGCGAAGAACAGCGGGAAAATGCCCCAACTCATGCCGTCGTTTAGATTGTTGACGAGACCGGCCTGCGACGCTGCGAAAAGGTTTCGATCCTTGAATGATGTGAGCGCGAAGATTTCCCGAAAGCCGATCGAGGTTGCTTCCCCGGCATTGGAGGAAGCTTCCAGCCGGACATGGTCTCGCGTGTCGCGGACGAGGAGAGCCGACAGCACGGTGCCCAACCCCGCATAGGCGATACCGAGATAGATTGGCGTTGGGCGCAAGCCGTAGCGCGAGGCGAGATAGCCTGTGAGAAGTGCGGTTGCGCCCAACGCGAGATAGCCGGCGAATTCGTTCAATCCCACCGCAAGGCCGCGCGACTTCGGCCCGACCAGATCGACTTTCATGATTACCGTCATCGACCAGGCGAGTCCCTGGTTGATCCCGAGAAGGGCGTTGGCGGCGATCACCCATCCCCAACTCGGCGCCCCGATGATCATGAACGGAACCGGCAAGCCGAAGAGCCAGCCAAGCACGAGAACCCGCTTTCGGCCCCAGAGGTCCGCCAGTTGACCGGAGACGAGATTGGCGAAGGCCTTCACCACGCCGAAGCTCACGATGAAGGAGATGACGAATGTCGTCGAGGAAATCCCGAACTCTTCGGCGCCGATCAGCGGCACGACGGTGCGCTCGATCCCCACCATGCCACCGACAAAGGCATTGATGAGGACGAGCAGCGAGAACTGGGGCCAATTTTCCTTAAGCCCCAGCCGCAGAGGCCGTCCGCTCTCCGGTTGGAGGCCTGCTTCGGCGTTCGGAACGATCATCAAATTGCCCTCCTTGCGAGGGCGGCTGCATGAGTGCTCGCGCAAGGATAGGGCGAGAGCGGGCCTGCCAGCAAGTGCCGCGGCAGCCGCCGATTCCGATCTCCCGAGGCCGGCGAAATCGTGGCGCATTCCGCTCGATCTGCGCGTCGTTTACAGCGGAACCCCGGCGCCCGTCTTCGGGCTGTCGAGCAGGATGGTCGAGCGAATCGTCTTGATTTCGGCTATGTCTTCGAACTTGCTCCACAGCAGGCGCTTGTAATCGGCTACGTCGGCAACGGCGACCTTCAAGAGGAAATCGAAATCGCCGGCGACCGTATGGCATTCGATCACTTCCGGCATGCGCGAGACGAGCTCGATGAAACGCTGTCCCACGCGGCTGGCGGTGCGCTCCAACGTCACCTCGACAAAGGCCTGGAAACCGATGCCTAGCGCCTTCGGATCGACGATTACCGTCTGGCGGATAACGCCCGCCGCGTAGAGGCGGGCCAATCGCCGAGACAATGGCGCGGGCGACAGGCCGACCTTCTCAGCCAGCTCGTTGTTGCTGCGCGAAGCGTCCTCGATCAGCAGTTTGATGATGCGCCGGTCCGTCGCATCCAGTTCCATTTGCCCGCGCTCCATGACAACCTCCACCGGAGAGCAAAAACGCCCACATCAAACCTGCATTCTCGCAAATTCATTTAAGTCATCACGCGCTTTTGGGCAACCCGATCAGCGAATTTGCGGCTAGGGCAAGCTAAACAGTTACGGATCGCCGACCCTCCGGCTTGCCTTTCATCGGCCCCGGGACGACTATCGGAACAGTCTCATTTTCCAAGGGAATTCCACCATGTTCGAAGCCCTTACTCGCCAGCCCGACGACCCGCTGCTTGCCCTGATCGGGCTGTTCCGCGAGGACGAACGCCTCGGCAAGGTCGATCTCGGCGTCGGCGTCTACCGCGACGAGACGGGGCGCACGCCGATCTTCCGTGCGGTCAAGGCGGCGGAAAAACGGCTCCTTGAAACCCAAGACACCAAGGCCTATGTCGGCCCCGAGGGAGATCTCGTGTTCCTCGACCACCTCTGGAGCCTTGTCGCCGGCGACACGGTCGACAGGAGCCATGTCGCAGGCGTGCAGACGCCGGGAGGTTCCGGCGCGCTTCGTTTGGCGGCAGACCTCATCACGCGGATGGGCGGCCGAGGCATCTGGCTCGGTTTGCCGAGCTGGCCGAACCACGCGCCGATCTTCAAGGCGGCCGGCCTAAACATCGCGACTTACGACTTCTTCGACATTCCGTCGCAATCGGTCATGTTCGACAATCTCATCAGCGCGCTGGAAGGCGCGGCCCTCGGGGACGCGGTGCTCCTGCATGCGAGCTGCCATAACCCGACCGGCGGGGTACTGACGGAAGCCCAATGGCTGGAGGTCGCGACACTCGTCAATGAGCGCGGCCTGTTGCCGCTCGTCGACCTCGCCTATCAGGGTTTCGGCCGCGGCCTGGAGCAGGACGTCGCCGGCCTCCGGCACCTCTTGAGCGCCGCTCCGGAAGTGCTCGTCGCCGTGTCGTGCTCAAAATCCTTCGGTCTCTATCGCGAACGCACCGGCGCCATCTTCGCGCTCACCACTTCGCCTCAGTCCGCCGACACGGTCCGCTCCAATCTCGCCGGCCTTGCCCGCACCATCTATTCGATGCCGCCGGATCATGGCGCAGCCGTCGTGCGCACGATCCTCGCCGACGAGACGCTTCGGCGCGACTGGGCGGAGGAACTGGAATCCATGCGGCTGCGCATGACCGGCATCCGCCAGACGCTGGCGGAAGGCCTGAGAAGCCGCTGGCAAAGCCTCGGCGAGATCGCCGACCAGGAGGGCATGTTCTCGATGCTGCCGCTGACGGAAGCGGAGGTGATGCGGCTCAGGACCGAGCACGGCATCTACATGCCGGGCTCCGGCCGCATCAATATTGCCGGGCTGAAGACGGCGGAGGTCGCCGGGATTGTACAGAAATTCACCAGCCTCTGATCCGGATCGCGATGATGACGACCGATACCCCTTTCGACGCCGCGCCGGTGGACCGGCACAGGCCTTATGAAGACGTGCTGGCGATCCTCACGGGCACGCTCGTCGTTTCCCTCGGCGTGGCTATCTACAGCAAGGCGGTGCTGCTGACGGGCAGCTCTGCCGGCTTGGCGTTGCTCCTGCAATATGCAACCGGTTCGAGCTTCTGGCTGATGTTTTCGCTCGTCAACCTGCCCTTCTATGTGCTCGCGATCAAGCGGCTCGGCTGGCTCTTCGCGCTACGCACCTTCGTCGCCGTCAGCCTCGTCTCGCTCTTCTCACGCTTGACGGCGGAATGGGTGGAATTCGCGCGGCTTGACCCGGTCTATGCCACCGTCGCCGGCGGCGCCCTGATGGGGATGGGACTGCTCATTCTCTTCCGTCACCGCACGGGCCTTGGCGGCATCAATATCCTGGCGATCTACCTCCAGGAGAAGGCGGGGATCCGCGCCGGCTATTTCCAGCTCGCCGTCGACTTCGCCATCCTCGCCGCCGCCTTTTTCGTGCTCCCACCGGCAAATCTGATGCTCTCGGTCCTCGGCGCGACCATCGTCAACATGATGCTCGCCATCAATCACAAGCCTGGGCGCTATGTCGGGATAAGCTGAGCATTGCGGCAAGTCTTTTCACATCCGCTCGGCCCGGCTAGAGCCTTTCCGGGTTAAATAGAAACAATTCTGTTGGCTCAAGCGACGCGGAATGTTTGCTCGGCTGGCGCGTGGCGTAGCCCAAGCATACGTCCAAGCCAGCCGAGCAAACAGGCCGCCCCGCTTCAGCCAACCCGAAGGGCCGGGCATCTTTTCGCGAGGATCAGAGGCGATCGCCTCGGCCGTACCTCCAGGTACGACCTTCGGCAATCGCCTCTGCCCTGACGAAAACCTGCTCCGGCAGAATGTTTCCATTTAACCCGGAAAGGCTCTATGTGTACGGCCGCGCCTGAGCGAAGAAGGTTTTGCGACAATGGTTACGATCTACGGCATCAAGAACTGCGACACGATGAAAAAGGCGCGCGCCTGGCTCGACGGCCGCGGCACCGCCTACCGGTTTCACGACTATAAAGCCGAAGGTATCGACCGGGCGCATCTCGAGCGCTGGTGTGCGGAACTCGGCTGGGAGACGGTCCTCAATCGCTCGGGCATGACCTTCCGCAACCTGGACACAGCGGAGAAGCAGGACCTGACGGCCGAAAAGGCGATCGCGCTGATGCTCAAGCAGCTCTCCATGATCAAGCGGCCGGTGCTGGAGAACGGAAGTAAGCTGCTCATCGGCTTCAAGCCTGAACTCTACGAAGCTGCGTTCGGCGAGTAAGACATCGATGTCTAAGACAACGCGGGCGACGCAAGCGCTGGCAAAGGCAGGCATCTCCTTCACGGTGCACAGCTACGGCTACGATTCCGGCGCCGAACGCGTCGGGCTGCAGGCGGCCGAAGCACTCGGCGAAGATCCGTCGCGCGTATTGAAGACGCTGATGGCGGAGGTGGACGGCAAGCCTGTCTGCTGCATCGTGCCCTCCGACAGGGAGGTCAGCATGAAGAAGCTCGCCGCCGCCTTCCGCGGCAAGTCGGCGGCGATGATGAAGCCGGCCGATGCCGAGCGCCTCACCGGCTATCATGTGGGCGGCATCAGCCCTTTCGGCCAAAGGAAGATCGTTCCGACGGCGATTGAGGAGGCCGCACTCTCGGAAGCATTGGTCTTCATAAATGGCGGCCAACGCGGACTGCAGGTGCGGCTTGCGCCAAAGGATGCGCAGGCCGCCCTCAAGGCGATCGCCGCGCCGTTGGTCGCCTGAGCGTCGCTGCTGCCATCGGGCAGAGCCGAGGGGCGCCAACTTCCTGGACCAGTGATTGCCTCAACAGGTCGCATCTCCTTAGAGCCGCGAAAGCAAGGCCGCCAGGTCGCGTGCCTCCGCCTCGCTGAGTTTGCCACCGACGTGACGCTCGATCGATCGCGCATAGGTCCGCCACATCCGCTCCCTCACAGCCCTGCCCTCCTCCGTGACGACGATCCAGCGGCCGCGGCCGTCGGCATCGAACGCCTCGCGGCGAACGAGCCCTTCCCGCTCCAGCCGGTCGATAAGCCGCGACAGATTGTATTGCGTGAGCAATGTCCGCGCTTCGATCTCGAAGGGCCGCAGCCGCCCGCCGTCGGCCTTCACCAGTTCCCAAAGCACGTCATACCAGCCAAGCGGCGGCAGGCCCGCCGACTTGAAATCCTTCTCGATCGCCGCAAGCACCCGCTGCTGTGCCCGCATGAGGCCGATCCAGGCCTGGGTGATCGCAGGGGCCGGTGCCCCGTTCTGCAATGATGCTTTTGCCATAGATGCAATTACATCTATCTTGACGGATTTGGCAAGTCGGCCTAAAGATATATGCACTTGCATCTATATTGAACAGGGAGACCCCGATGACTGCGACATTGACACTGGTCAGCCACCATCTCTGCCCCTATGTGCAGCGTGCCGCGATCGCACTTTCCGAAAAGGGAGTGGCGTTCGAGCGCGTCTATATAGATCTCGCCAACAAGCCCGACTGGTTCCTGAAAACGTCGCCGCTCGGCAAAGTGCCGCTACTCAGCGTGCCGCAGAACGATGGCGACGCGATCCTCTTCGAAAGCGCAGTGATCTGCGAGTATCTGGAAGAGACCCAGCCGGGATCGAAGCTGCACCCGGCCGATCCGCTGACCAGGGCGCGCCATCGCGGTTGGATGGAATTTGGTTCTTCCATCCTTTCCGAACTTTGGGTCTACGAGACCACGCAGGATACCGAGACGCTGGAGAGGAAGCGCGACGCGCTCAAGGCGAAGTTCGCGACCATCGAGGCGGAGCTTGGTGACGGCCCTTATTTCGTAGGCGCCGCGTTCAGCCTGGTCGACGCCGTCTTCGCGCCGATCTTCCGCTACTTCGATGTCTTCGACAAAATCTCCGACAGGGGCATTTTCGACGGGCTGCCGCGTGTTCGCGCCTGGCGGCAGGCGCTTTCAGCGCGGCCGAGCGTGAAGGCCGCAGTGACCGAGGATTATGCCGAACGGCTGATGGCTTTCTTGAGGAGGCACGATGCGGCACTGCTGAGGACGGGAAATGTGGTCGCCTGATCGTCTTCTGGAGGGCGAGGGAGCTTCTGTTTTCGGAGCAAGCGGTTTAAAACCGCGATGACACCCGCAAGAAGAAGAGCAGGAGCAGAGATGAACGCGCCCCTCCAGTCGGCCCACGCCGCCGTCGATCCCGCAAAGCTCGAAAAACTCGCAGAAGTCGCCATCAAGGTCGGCCTGCAGCTCAGGCGCGGTCAGGACCTGGTGATGACCGCACCGATCGCGGCCCTGCCGCTCGTTCGCCTCATCACCGGGCACGCCTATATGGCGGGCGCCGGGCTGGTGACGACCTTCTATACGGACGAAGAGGCGACCCTTGCTCGCTATGCCCACGCGCCCGACGAGAGCTTCGACCGCGCCAGCGACTGGCTTTACGAGGGCATGGCGAAAGCCTTTGCCAATGGCGCGGCGCGGCTTGCGATCGCCGGCGACAATCCAATGCTGCTTTCGGACCAGGACCCGCAAAAGGTCGCGCGCGCCAACCGGGCCAATTCGAAGGCCTACAAGCCGGCGCTCGCAAAGATCTCGAACTTCGACATCAACTGGAACATCGTTTCCTATCCGAATCCCTCCTGGGCACGGCAGGTCTTCCCGGACCATCCCGAGGCGGTTGCCGTCGAGAAGCTGGCGAATGCGATCTTCGCCGCCTCCCGTGTCGATGTCGACGACCCGATCGCAGCCTGGGAGAAGCACAATGCCGATCTCCGCCGGCGCTCGACCTGGCTCAACGAGGAGCGCTTGGCCGCGCTGCACTTCACCGGCCCTGGCACCGACCTGACAGTCGGTCTGGCAGACGGCCACGAATGGCACGGCGGCGCCTCGACAGCCAAGAACGGCATCACCTGCAACCCGAACATACCAACCGAAGAGGTGTTCACCACGCCGCATGCGCTGCGCGTCGAAGGCCATGTCAGGAGCACCAAGCCGCTTTCCCACCAGGGCACGCTGATCGACGACATTCAGGTGCGCTTCGAAGCCGGGCGCATCGTCGAGGCCAGGGCCTCGCGCGGCGAGGAAGTGCTGAAGAAAGTGCTCGACACCGATGACGGCGCCCGCCGGCTGGGCGAAGTTGCGCTGGTGCCGCATTCCTCGCCTATCTCGGCAAGCGGCATCCTGTTCTACAACACGCTCTTCGACGAGAACGCCTCCTGCCACATCGCGCTTGGCCAATGCTATTCGAAGTGCTTCCTGAATGGCGCAAGCCTCAGCGACGAGCAGATCCGCGCCCAAGGAGGCAACTCCAGCCTCATCCATATCGACTGGATGATCGGCTCTGGCGAGGTCGACATCGATGGCGTTCGCGCCGACGACAGCCGCGTGCCTGTCATGCGCAAGGGCGAGTGGGCCTAGAGCCTTTCCGGGTTAAATGGAAACATTCTGCCGGAGCAGGTTTTCGTCAGGGCAGAGGCGATTGCCGCACGTCGTACCCGGAGGTACGGCCGAGGCGATCGCCTCTGATCCTGGCGGAAAGATGCCCGGCCACTGCACGTCTCCTTGAAGCGATCTCGCTTCAAGGATAAAGACATGCAGCAATTCAAAGTGCTACAGCGACCTTTGCGCGTCTGATAAGACGCGCGGCGCTGTAGAGGTTGGCTGAAGCGGGCGGCCTGTTTGCCCGGCTGGCTTGGCCGTATGCTTTGGCTACGCCGCGCGCCAGCCGGGCAAACATTCCGCTCCGCTTGAGCCAACAGAATTGTTTCCATTTAACCCGGAAAGGCTCTAATCCTCGAGAAGCGGCGACTTCGGCCGCGGCGTGACCTGCCGCGGCCGCCTATGCCCGAACCGGGTTGGCGCGGCGCGCCATCTGCGTCTGCTGGCTTAGCCAGACGCTCGCGAAGACGGCGACGACCCCGAGCGATTGCATGATCGACAGCTGCTGGCCTAGCACGGCCCAGCCGAGCAGGATCGCAACGACGGGGCTCAAGAAGCCGAGCGGTGCGACCCGGGAAGGCTCGAGCCGCGAGAGGCCGCGGAACCAGAGCATGTAGGTGAATGCGGCGCCGATCAGGCCGAGATAGGTGAAGCCCCACAGATTCGCGGCATCAAGCGGCGGCAAAGGCGGTTCGAAGAAGAATGCCACCGGAACGAGTAGCAGGCCACCGGCCGCCAATTGCCAGGCTGTGAAGGTGAGCGCCGATACCGGCGGCGCCCAGTGGCGCGCGAGCACCGTTCCGACGGCCATCGAGATTGCACCGGCCAGGCCGGCGACGATCCCCAGCGGATCGAGGCTCGCTTGCGGTGTGAGCACCAGAAGCGCGACACCGGCGATGCCGGCGAAACCGGCCACGACGCTCAAGACCCGGATCGGCGATCCGAGCACCACGCGCGAAAGGCATATGACGATCAGCGGCTGGATGGCGCCGACGGTTGCGGCAACACCACCCGGAAGGCGGTAGGCAGAGACGAACAGCATTGCCCAGAAGAAGGCGAAGTTCAGAGCACCGAGCGCGAAACTGCGGGCCCACCAGATCCCCTTCGGCATTTGCCTGACGACGAGCAGCAGCAGGAGCCCGGCCGGCAGCGCCCTCAACATCGCCACCGTCAGCGGATAGCCGTCGGGCAGGAATTCGGTCGTAATCAGATAGGTACTTCCCCAGATCGCCGGGGCTGCGGCAGTCAGGGCGACGTCGAAGCTCTGAGTCGTTTTCATCTGTTTACCTCAAGATTCTTCACTTCAAGATAACTCCCCATTTATCTTGACGTCAAGATAATTTTAGAATAGCAAGGGACCGAACAGGGCAGATGATGATGGATCACGTCGACAAAATCCTGGCGCAATGGATGCGAGAACGGCCGGATCTGGATGTTTCTGCCATGGGGCTGCTCGGTCGCCTGGCGCGGCTGAGAGCTCATCTCGCTCGCGAAATCGAGAAGATCTTCACGGAACACGGCCTGACATCGGCGAGCTTCGACGTACTGGCGGCACTGCGCCGCTCCGGACCGCCGTTTCAGCTTTCTCCGGGCGATCTCATGGCGACCACCATGGTCACCTCCGGCACCATGACCAACCGCATCGACCAGCTCGAAAAAGCCGGCCTCGTCGAGCGGCTCGACAACCCCGATGACCGACGGGGCGTCATTATCGGGCTGACGGAGGAGGGCCTGAAACGCGTCGAGGCTGCGGTGACCGACCACGTCGCCAACCAGCATCATCTCCTCGAATGCCTTGAGACCAAGGACAGGCAGGCGCTCGACGGCTTGCTCCGGAAATTGCTCGCCGCTTTCGAATGATCGAACGGCTCAGCGAAGCCGGCCGAGAAGCGTCCGCACCCGCTCCAGGTGGCGCTTTCGCTTCGCCTCTGTCGCCCGGTCCATGTCGTGCAGGCTGATCATCCGAAAATCGACGCCCCTGCTGCAGAAGGCGGCGATCCCGCGCTTGAGCAGCCGACGTACCGGATTGCCCATATAGAGATGTACGACCCACCAGGGGGATCCGGTGGTCGTCAGGGCCAAGAAGACCCTGATGTTCTGAAGGCGCGGGATGATCCGCCCGCCGTCCGGATCATGGTCAAAGGCGACTCCAGGGGCGAAGACACGATCGAAGAAGCCTTTGAGGATCGCCGGAAAATTGAACCACCATTGCGGAAAGACGAGCACGAGCCCATCGGCGGCCTTGAGCCGCTCGACGAGACCTGCCACGGCGGAGGTATCTTGGGACTTCGCATGATAGCTGCCTCGCTCGGCAATGGTCAGCCGTGGGTCGAAATCCTCGCGATAGAGATCAAGCAGATCGACCGTGTGGCCGCTTCCTTCCAACGCCTCCTTGGCAACAGCCGCAGTGCTCGCTGCGAAACTGTTCTCGAGCGGATGGGCGAGCACCAGGAGGATCCGCATCAAAACAGTCTGCCCTGCTTCGATGGTTCGGCCGCCTGCACCGGGCGCTTCTTCGGCGCTTGCGGCGATGGCGGGGCACCGCCGTCGCCGGCGACTGCCGCGACCCGGCCGTCGGCAAATTCCAGCGAAAGCGCCATGCCGGGCGACACTGCGGCCGCCTGCTTCACCGGCTCGCCGTCGGCGTCGCGCACCAGCGCGAAGCCGCGCTGCAATACATTGCGGTAGGAAAGCGATTGCAGCACTCGATCTTGCGCCGCCAGCGCCCCTCTCAACCGGCGAAGCTCGGAGCCCATCGCGGCGTCGCTACGCGCACCGAAGCTTGCAATGCGGTCCTGGGCGCGGTGGATCTGCCCGACGAGGCGTGAGGGAAAGGCGCGCAGCGACGCATCCGCAGCGGCAACGCGCGACTGTCGCCGGTCGAGCTGGCGCTCGACGCACCTTTCGGTGCGGTTCACGAGGTCGGAAACACGCTGCCGACGATCACCGATCCGCGATTTGACGAGATCCGGCCGCAGATGAGCGGCACACCGTTCGAAGCTGCGCCGCTTGTTGGCCGTGTTCATCTGCAAGCCGCGGCCGAGGCCGGCGGCCGCCTCGTCGAAGCGGCGCCGCGGCAAGGCCAGCAACTGGTCGAGCGAAGGCAGGGCACGGGCGAGCGCGCGCAGCGCGTTGCAGCGATGATCCATCTGCCGCGCAACGGCGCCCTTGAGCCGTGCGGAGAGGCTTGCGAGCTGAGCCTCGAGGTCCAGCTTTACCGGCACCGCCATCTCGGCAGCCCCCGTCGGCGTCGGGGCACGCTGGTCGGCCGCATAGTCGATCAGCGTCCAGTCGGTCTCGTGGCCGACAGCCGAGATCAAGGGGATCGCCGAGGCCGCCGCCGCGCGCACCACCGCCTCGTCGTTGAAGCACCAGAGATCCTCGAGACTGCCGCCGCCTCGGGCGACGATCAGCACGTCCGGTCGCGGAATGGGGCCGCCAGCCGTCAGTGCGTTGAAGCCCTGGATCGCGGCCGCCACCTCCTCGCCCGACCCGTCGCCCTGGACGCGCACCGGCCAGACGACGACGTGCACCGGAAAACGGTCGGCGATCCGGTGAAGGATGTCGCGGATGACCGCGCCGGTCGGCGACGTCACCACACCGATCACCTTCGGCATGAACGGGAGCGTCTTCTTGCGGGCCTGGTCGAAGAGGCCCTCGGCCGCGAACTTGCGCTTGCGCTCCTCGAGAAGGGCCATCAGAGCGCCGGCGCCCGCCGGCTCGAGCGACTCGATCACGAGCTGGTATTTCGACGAGCCGGGGAAGGTCGTGACCCGGCCGGTCGCGATCACTTCCATGCCCTCCTCCGGCCGGAACTTCAGCCTCGCAAACGCGCTCTTCCACACCACGGCATCGATCCGCGAGCGATCGTCCTTGAGCGCAAAATAGGCGTGGCCGGAGGAGTGCGGCCCGCGGTAGCCGGAAATCTCGCCCCTGACCCGCACGTGCTCGAAGGCCTGCTCGATCGTCCGCTTGATCGATCCGGACAGCTCCGACACCGAATATTCGGCGACGTTGGACGGAGAATCGGTTTCGAAGAACGTGTTCATGTACCTTTTGTAGCCGACCGTGCTCGGAAGATCAGCAGCAAGGCGCGGCTATCTACGGTTTTTCTGTCCCCTCGAAAAAGCGCTGCGTCGCCGCATCCGCCGGGAAGAAGGATTCGATGACGACACCCTCGAGGAGAGCATCCTGAGTGGAGCCGAAGGTTGAGAGTGTCGTTATGAAGCGCAGTTCCGTGTCGCCAAGGCTGAGTTCAACCGGCAGAACCGGCAGACGATCCGTAGCGGGAAAGTTTTCGAGCGCCCTCACGACGGAGGGAGTGGCGGCGAGCCGGTCAAGGCGCCGCTGCAAAGGACTGCGCGGCCCCTGCAGCCAGGCTTCGATGCGGACCCTCTGCACAAGATCGGCGGCAGTGGCCTCCCAGTTGCGCACGAGCGCGCGCACGCTTTCGGAACCAAGAAAGCCCTCCAGGAAATTCTGCCCCGGCCCAAGCGGCACTTGAGTGGTCTCGACGAGTGCGGAAAAGGCGCCATTGGTCAAAAGGATGTCATATCGGTGATCGAGCACCAGGCCCGGATAGGGATCGTGGCGTTCGAGCATCAGCCGGATGGCGTTGGCGACCGCAGGCGGCATCGCCTCCAGTCCGGAGGCCGGGCGCGTCACCATGCGAGGGCGATAGCCTGCGGCCGAAAAGAGCGCGCCCTGGTCGCGCGCCGGCACGTCGAGCACGGCCGCAAGCCGTAGGATCATGCCCTCAGACGGCCGCGAACGCCCGGTCTCGAGAAATGAAAGATGGCGTGCGGAAATGCCGGCAGCGGTCGCCAGAGCCAACTGACTCATGCGACGATGGTCGCGCCATTCCTTCAGGTGACAGCCGAATTCCATGGGTGCTCCCTCTTTGGCCTCCAGCAGACTTAGCCGAAGCCGACGGAAATTCCATTACCTGCAAGGTAATTGGTTTGATGACCAGAACGCACGACGATCCGACCATCGACAACCGATGGAGATTTGGCATGCTCAACCTTGCAAACCGCTCGATTCTCAACAAAACTTTTCTTGCGGACGGCGTCTTCTCATTGATTACCGGTATGGTACTGATCGTCGATGCGCCGCCCCTCGCCGCTCTGGCGGGCCCGGCAATCTCCCCGATCGTCATGGCGGCCCTCGGCATGGGGCTGCTGCTCTGGGGCGCCTTCCACCTCGTATCCGCGCGCAAGGGAGGTCCGAACATTTTCGCAGCGCGGATCAGCATCGGCGGCGACATTCTCTGGCAGATCGGCAGCGTCACCACTCTCGCCCTCGCCTACGGTTCGCTTTCGGCCATCGGCGTTGGCTTGATCATCATTGGCATGATCGGTGTCGCCGACTTCCTCTACTTCAAGCTAAGGGGAATAGGGCAAACCCACCTCAAGGCGGCCGCTTGATCCTTGAGAGGTGATGATGGCCCGCTCCAAGGCGGGCCATGTCGCCCACACGGCTCAGACCGGTTCCCAGCCGTCCTTCTCGCTGGCGCGATAGATAGCATCGATGAACTTCTGATTGAGGCGCGAGCTTTCAAGCGTCACCACCTCTTCCGGCTCACCCTTGGCCGCCCGCGCGAAGGCTTCCGCCTCGAGCCTGTACTGGCGCGCATCCTGGAAGCGGAAAAGCTGGGATTGACCGTGGTTCTGGTTGGTGAGCTCCACTTCCTCGCGACCGTAGCGATCGGCGTTGAAGGGCGATTTCACCTCGATGTAACCCTTGTCGCCGTGGAAGACCATGACCTGGCGGGCGGCGAGCTGTGTCGCGACGTAGAAGCTCAGCTCGAAATCGCCGAAGTCGGCGCGGACGCTCGAATAGGTATCGGTGCCGAATTCCGGATCCCGCTCCGTATCGGCCTGGACGCGCAGCGGCTCCTTGCCGGTCGAAAAGCGGGTGGCGATGGCTGGGTAGACGCCGATGTCCGGTAGTCCACCGCCGCCAAGCGCCGGTATGTTGCGCATGTTGCCGGGGTCGCGGTTATAGTAGGTGAAGGCTCCCTGAACGTGCCTCAGCCTGCCGATCGCGCCCTCGGCGATGAGAGAGCGCACCTTCCGCCAAACGGGGCTGTAGGTCACCATATAGGCTTCCGAAATCAGTACCCCGTTCCGATCGCGCGCGGCGATCACCGCATCGATTTCCTCCGACTTCAGGGCAAGCGGTTTTTCGCAAAGCACATGCTTGCCGGCATCGGCAGCCTTTATCGCCCACTCCACGTGCTGGGAGGTCGGTAGCGGAATATAGACCGCGTCGATCGTATCGGAGGCGAGCATCTCCTCATAGGAGCCGAAGGCATGCGGCACGGAAAAGCGGTCGGCCATGGCCCTCGCCTTGGCGAGATCGCGACTGGCGACTGCCGAAACGACGCAGTTTTCCGCGTCCTGAATGGCAGGCACGACGAGTTCGCGGCCGATCTTCGCCGTCGACAGAATTCCAAAGCGCAGCATGGGGCAGACTCCTTTTCGGGCGGAAGAAAAAGGGCCGCAATGCGGTTCCCTCCGCTCCTATTGGTGGGATCGCGCCGAGACTATCGCCGAGGTCCATACCTCGCAAGCGGTTAGCGGCGAGACGCAACAGCGATCCGCCAGGTGCCATTCTTTCGGCGCCCGCGCGAAGCGGATGCCCGCGGCCCGACAAGACGCTCCCCTCCCAATCCCGACAGCGTGTGGGCTCTTGTGGTGAGCAATTGAGGAGCGGAAATTATTGTCCCAACCTCGCTGCCTTTGCGAGCGGCGGGAATCCCGGATAAAAAGCCGCATGGCTGCCCTCGTGATTGGCCATGCCCGGCTTCGTCAACAGGCCGCGAGGTTCTGCATAGCTGCGGATCGTACGGCGCGGCCTCTCGTGCCATTGGATGTTGAAAGCCCAGAGCTTCGGGAAGAAGCAGAGCGATGCGTAGGGCAGATGGTCGTGGATCCACCAGGCGAGGTTTTGCCAGCCTCCCGCTTGGCGCTCCCGATCCCAGACCCAGGGGATGACGATGCAGGCCGTTGCGCCGATTGAGCCGTCCGCGTCGCGCATGTCCCAGATATGGTCGGCGGCGGTTGCGGCGTTGGTGGAGCAATTGAGCTTGTTAGCGTTGCCGAAGCCGTTGACGGCGCGGTTGCGGTAAGCGGAGCGGATATGTAGCCGGCCAAAGGTCGCCTGCAGCGGCTCCAGCAGTTCCTCGCAGAGCCTGCGACCCGCTTCAATGGCGAGCTCCGGATCGTCCGGGATGTTCGGAATACGATAGAATTCGGCGATCTCCGAATGAAGGAAATCACGCAGGAAGAAGTTCTTGGACAGACGGACGCGGCCGAGATCCTCCAGTGATTTCATCGATGCGGGTTTTTTCATCTTTCCTCCTGTCGATGCATTCGGCCGACCGGGAACGCTGTCCCCGATCAAACATGCGGCCGGCAGTCTGACCACCCGTTTCCTGCGCAATTGCGAGCAGGATGCGCTCACATGCGTACGCACGATCCCCTTTTGCCGCATCATTGCAACCTGAGGTGATTCCACGGCTCGAGGCGACGAGTATCGCAATTCGATCGCGACACCCTAACTATAGTAGCGTCGAACATACGTCCGCTTCGTGGAGCGGTGTGGATTTTCACGCTCTCCCGCAGGAAATGGAGGGATCAGGAATGTCCGAAGAGCAGGCCATCCGCGCGGTTGTCCACCTCTATGTCGACGGCATGGCCTTCGCGAACGAGGGGGCGTTGCGCAAGGCCTTTCACCCGAACGCCTCGATCGTCGGCAATCTAGAAGATAGCATCGAATGGCTGACGCGCGACGCCTTCATCGCTGCCGTCGTGGAGGAGGAGCCGGCGCCGCCGGATACACAGCCGCTCATGGAGGTGGAGATGATCCAGATTACCGGCGACGCGGCGAGCGCGAAGGTTGTCGATGAGTTCGCCGGTTCGCGCTACACGGACTATCTCTCCCTGTTGAAGGTCGATGCCCGGTGGCTGATCGTGAATAAGGTCTGGCACCGGCACACATAAAGCGGGCAGATTCTTACAGCAGCGAGCGCGAGACAAGCTCGTCGCTGCCCCTCCCAGAAGGGAGAGGCGAGAGCGGATGCGCTCTGCAATCGCTTGTGATTCCTCTGTCTTCCTACTGCAGGTCTCCTTGGTCGACCTCGATCCAAGGGACAACGACACGTAGCAATTCAGAAGCGAGTCTGAGAAGACGGGCGCCGCGCGGGCGCCACGCGCGGTCCGCGGAGCCCCTCCCCTTGCGGGGAGGGGCATTCTCGGCGCGTCGCCGGTGAAGCCAGCGACTCCTCGATTCACGCCCGCAGCACGCCGCCTGTGCTCTTTGCAACGTTGGCGACGATGCGTGAGGTCAGCGCCTCGAAATCCTCGTCGGTCAGCGTCCGTTCGACCGGCTGGATCGTCACTTCGATCGCCACCGACTTCTTGCCCTCGCCCACGGACGCTCCTTCGAAAACGTCGAAGACGTTGACAGCTGTCACCAGCTTGCGGTCGGCGCCGGATGCGGCACGTACGATAGCGGCCGCTTCGACTTGCCGCTCGACGACGAAGGCGAAGTCGCGCTTCACAGCCTGGAAGGGCGAAAGCTCCAGTGCCGGCTTCGTGCGCGTCGCTTTCTTCTTCGGCTCCGGCATGGCATCGATAAAGATCTCGAAAGCGCAAAGCGGACCGGAGACGTCGAGGTCGTCAAGTGTCTTCGGATGGAACTCGCCGAAGGCGCCGAGCACGATCTTCGGGCCGAGCTTGATCGTGCCGGAGCGGCCGGGATGATACCAGGCGGGACCGCCGGCTTCGAACTGGACATTGGCCATCGGCACACCGCAGGCCTCGAGCACGGCGATGGCGTCGGCCTTGGCATCGAAGACGTCGACGGCCTTGCCGCCGCCTTTCGCCACATTCGACCAGAGCCGGCCGGCGCCATTGAGAGATGCAGTGCCGCGGCGGATGCCGCCGGCGACGCGGCGCTGGGTCTCGGGCGTGTCGCCCTCATAGGTGCCGGAGACCTCGAAGATCGCGACATCGCCATAACCCTTGTCGGCATTGCGCTTAGCCGCAGTGAGGAGCCCCGGCAGCAGCGACGGCCGCATGTCGGACATGTCGGCGGCAATCGGGTTGGCGAGCTTCAGCGCCGGCTGACCGCCGCCGAAGAGCTTCGCCTGCTGCTCCGAAATGAAGGACCAGGTGACGGCCTCGAGCATGCCGCGGCTCGCAAGCGCGCGCTTGGCCTGGCGGGTGCGGATCTGCAGCGTCGTCAGGATCTTGCCATTGACCGCGTTGTGGCTCTGAAGCGGCTCGGCGACGATATTGTCGACGCCATGGATGCGCATCACTTCCTCGACGAGGTCTGCCTTGCCATCGACGTCCGGCCGCCAGGAGGGCACCGTGACGCTGAGGCGCTCGCCCGATCCCTCGACGCCGAAGCCAAGCTTTTTCAGGATCGCGATGCTCTCCTCGGGCGAAACTTCGAGACCCGTCAGCCGCTTCACTTCCGAGACCGGGAAATCGACGACCTTGGGCCTGTGGCCCTCATAGCCGACGACGTCCAGCTTTGCGGCCGTACCGCCGCAGAGCTCGAGCACCAGTTCAGTCGCCCGCTCCAGGCCCGGCACCATGTATTCCGGATCGACGCCGCGCTCGAAGCGATAGCGCGCATCGCTGATGATGCCGAGCGTCCGGCCGGTCTTGGCGATGTTCATCGGGTCCCAGAGCGCCGCTTCGATCAGCACGTCCGTCGTGTTCTCGTCACAGCCGGAATGCTCGCCACCCATGATGCCGCCGATCGATTCGAGGCCGTCCTCGTCGGCGATCACCACATTGGCCGGCGAGAGCGTGTATTCGCGGGTGTCAAGCGCAAGCACCCTCTCCCCTTCCTTCGCTCGACGAACCGTCAGGTTGCCCGTGACCTTGGCCGCATCGAAGACGTGCAGCGGTCGGCCCTGATCGAAAGTCAGGTAGTTGGTGATGTCGACCAGCGCGTTGATTGGCCTGAGGCCGATCGCCGTCAGCCGCTGACGCATCCAGTCCGGGCTCGGCCCGTTCTTGACGCCGCGCACGAGGCGAAGCGCGAAGCCCGGGCAGAGGTGCCCGTCCTCACCGAGCTCGAGGCGGACCTTGACCGGGGTTTCGCCCTCGACCGGGAAGGCCGGCGCCGGCCTGGTCTTCAGGGTGCCGAGCCCGGAAGCGGCGAGATCACGGGCGATGCCGTGAATACTGGTACAATCCGGCCGGTTTGGCGTCAGGTTGATTTCGATGACCGGATCATCGAGGCCGGCATAGGCCGCATAACTCGTCCCGACCGGCGCATCCTCGGGCAGATCGATGATGCCGGTGTGATCGTCCGAGATCTGCAATTCCTTTTCCGAGCACATCATGCCGCGGCTTTCGACACCGCGGATATTGCCGATCGCGAGCGTCGCGTCGATGCCGGGCACATAGTTGCCGGGGGCGGCAAAGGCGCCGACGAGGCCCTTGCGCGCGTTCGGCGCGCCGCAGACGACCTGCACGGGCTCGCCGGAGCCGGTGTCCACCCTCAGCACCTTCAGCTTGTCCGCGTTCGGGTGCTGCTCGGCCGAGATCACCTTGGCAATGACGAAGGGCTTGAAAGCTGCCTTGTCGTCCACCTCCTCGACCTCGAGCCCGATCATCGTCAGGCGAGCGCAGATTTCCTCGAGCGAGGCTTCGGTTTCCAGATGGTCCTTTAGCCAGGAGAGCGTGAATTTCATGATTTCACCTGTGTCCTCAAATACTTGCTCTGGCGGTCACGACGACAGGCCGCCGAAAAGCGTCGGCATGTCGAGCGGGCGGAAGCCGTAATGGGTCATCCAGCGGACATCGGCGTTGAAGAAGTCGCGCAGGTCCGGCATGCCGTATTTCAGCATGGCGATGCGGTCGAGGCCCATGCCCCAGGCAAAGCCCTGGTATTCGTCCGGGTCGAGGCCGCCGGCCTTCAGCACGTTCGGATGCACCATGCCGCAGCCGAGGATCTCCATCCAGTCCTTGCCTTCGCCGAACTTCACGATCGGACCGGAGCGGTCGCACTGAATGTCGACCTCGAAGGAGGGCTCGGTGAAGGGGAAGAAGGACGGGCGGAAGCGCATCGTCACCTGGTCCACCTCGAAGAAGGCCTTGCAAAACTCCTCGAGCACCCAGCGCATATTCGCGACATTCGCCGTCCTGTCGATCACCAGGCCTTCGACCTGATGGAACATCGGCGAATGAGTGGCATCGGAATCCTGCCGGTAGGTCTTGCCCGGGATGATGATGCGGATCGGCGGCTTTTGAGCCTCCATCGTGCGAATTTGCACTGGCGAGGTGTGCGTCCGCAGCACCTTGCGCTCGCCCTTCTCGTCCGGCTCAAAGAAGAAGGTGTCGTGCATCTCGCGGGCGGGATGGCCTTCGGGGAAGTTCAGGGCCGTGAAGTTGTAGTAATCCGTCTCGATGTCCGGCCCCTCGGCGATCGAGAAGCCCATGTCGCCGAAGATAGCGGTGATCTCGTCGACGATCTGGCTGATCGGGTGGATGCGGCCGCGCTCGGCCGGCGAGGAGCGCACGGGCAGGCTGATATCGACCTTCTCGCGCGCAAGCCGCTCGGCGATCGCCGCATCCTTCAAGGCCGATTTGCGAGCGGAGATCGCTTCCGTCACCGCGTTCTTCAGCGCATTGATCCGGGCGCCGCGCGTCTGCCGCTCATCCGGGCTCATCGAGCCGAGCGTCTTCAGGAGTTCCGAGATCGAGCCCTTCTTGCCGAGCGCACTGACGCGCACCGCCTCGATGGCCCCTTCGTCGCCGGCGGCATCGATCTGCGCCAGCAATGTCCGTTCCAATGTTTCCAGTTCGCTCATTCTGTCCTGCCTCGATGCGGGAATGGTTCGGGATATCCGTCTTGCATGGCTGCGATCGGCCGGCCGCAGCGCCGAACAAGAAAACCCGCGCCAGCCCAGCCAGCGCGGGTTTCCCAACAATTTTTAGAAACGGTCTTGGGAAAACGCTGGCTTAACGGACAGCGCTTTCAAACTCGTTTGTCGTGCCGGCTTCCTTGAGATAGGCGAGCGCCTTCTTGGCAGCTTCGACCAGCGCGGTGAAGGCAGCCGTCTCATGGATCGCCATGTCGGAGAGAACCTTGCGGTCGATCTCGATGCCGGCCTTGTTGAGACCGTCGATGAAGCGGCCATAGGTCAGGCCGTGCTCACGAACAGCAGCATTGATGCGCTGGATCCAGAGGGCGCGGAAATTGCGCTTGTTCACCTTGCGGTCGCGGTAGGCATACTGCTTGGAACGGTCGACCGCTGCCTTGGCGGCGCGGATCGTGTTCTTGCGGCGGCCGTAGAAACCCTTGGCGGCCTTCAGTGTCTTCTTGTGCTTGGCGTGGGCGGTTACGCCGCGTTTTACACGTGCCATGTCATGATCTCCTTAAAATCCAAATCGCCAGACGTCTTAAAGACCGTTGGGCAGGTAGTTCTTGACGACCTTCTTGCCATCAGCCTCTGCGAGAACCATGGTTCCGCGCGCGTCGCGAATGAACTTGTTGGACCGCTTGATCATGCCGTGGCGCTTGCCAGCAGCAGCAGCTCGAACCTTGCCGGTCGCGGTGACTTTGAACCGCTTCTTGGCAGACGATTTCGTCTTCATCTTGGGCATTTTGCTACTCCATTGTTCTTGATATCTGAAACCGGCTGACGAGGCTTGGTTTCCAGCGTTAAGAACGGCCACGGCATGCCCTGCCGGACCGTTCGGACGGGGGCTTATAACCGGCCGCCCTCAAAAACGCAACCCGGCAACGAAGAAGAGCCGTAGGGCGCGTCCGCTTAGATCCATGTGGCGGATCAATGGCACGAAGTTCCGCAAATCCGGCCGGCGCGCCCATGGAAAAGCCGCCCGGAGGCGGCCTTCCATCACATCGCTCAAACATATCTTGGGCGCTAGTCGCGCAAATCACTTCGGCGCCAGCACCATCATCATCTGACGGCCTTCGAGCTTCGGCTCGGCTTCGACCTTGGCGATCGCCTGAGTATCGTCCTTGACTTGCATCAGAAGCTTCATGCCGAGTTCCTGGTGGGCCATTTCACGCCCGCGGAACTTCAGCGTCACCTTGACCTTGTCGCCTTCCTCGAAGAAGCGGTTCATCGCCTTCATCTTCACCTCGTAATCATGGGTGTCGATGTTCGGACGCATCTTGATTTCCTTGATCTCGACGATCTTCTGCTTCTTGCGCGCCTCGGCCGCCTTCTTTTGGTTGGCGTATTTCAGCTTGCCAAGATCGAGGATCTTGCAGACCGGCGGATCTGAATTCGGTGCGATTTCCACCAGATCGAGACCGGCTTCGTCCGCCATGCGGAGCGCCTGGTCGATCGGAACGATGCCCGTGTTCTGGCCTTCGGCATCGATGAGCTGAACCCGGGGGACCCGGATTTCCTTGTTTGCGCGCGGCCCCTCTTTAACCGGGGCGTCCGCTTTGAACGGTCTGCGAATGGTCGTACTCTCCTCGAGCTGTTACGTACTAAGGTTCAATCAAACGATCAGCGCGATTTCAAACGACGCGCTTGAAACAGTCACTGACGGCAATGTGTGAATTGCGGCTCCAGAGTCAATAGCATGGGCCGTAAGGAAAATCACCACCTGTCGAAGCATTGGCGAATCTGTTTTAGAGGAAAATGCACTCGAAGGGATAGCTGCAGGGGGACATGCGATGTCAGCGACGCCGACCGATACCGAAATCACCCGGATCGAAGTGGGCAAGGGCGATGCTGGGCGCAGTATCGCCATGCGTGTCTTCCGCGCCGAGCCCGCCTCCACGCTGCCCGCCCTCGTCTGGCTCGGTGGCTATCGCTCCGACATGACCGGCACCAAGGCGATCGAGGTCGAGCGCCATGCGCAGGTGATCGGAACCGACTGCATCCGCTTCGATTACTCCGGCCATGGTTCCTCCGGTGGCGATTTCAGGGACGGCACGATCTCGCGCTGGCTCGAGGAGAGCCTTGCGGTCGTCGACCAAGCGACTCGAGGGCGCATGATTCTGATCGGCTCCTCCATGGGAGCCTGGGTCGCGCTCCGCCTCATCGAGGAACTGAGAGGCCGCGGCGAAGGCGAGCGCGTCGCCGGGCTCGTGCTGATCGCCCCGGCCCCGGACTTCACGGCGGAACTGATCGAACCCAATCTGACCGAAGGCGAAAAGGCGTCCCTGTCCGAACGCGGCTATTTCGAGGAACCATCGGAATACAGTGCCGAACCCAACATCTTCACCCGCGCCTTGATTGAAGACGGCCGCCACAACCGGGTGATGAAAGGACCGATCGAAACGGGCTGCCCGGTGCATATTCTCCAGGGCATGCGCGATCCCGACGTGCCCTATGCCCATGCGTTGAAGCTGATGGAGCACATGCCCTCGGACGATGTCGTCATGACGCTGATCCGCGATGGCGACCACCGGTTGTCGCGCGAGGAAGACGTTGCCAGATTGAGACAGGCCATCAACGACCTCATAGCCAAGACCTGATCGTCGTCACCGACCACTGACCTCCCTTCCGCTTTTTCCACAGGCGCGCGCCGGAAGCCCTGCGCCGCAAGGCTTTCCATTGTCCGTTCGTATAGGTTTTTAACCATAAAGGCCAATGCCTCAATCTGTCGATTGACTCAGGCAACCTGCGCATATTAACGTTTTGTTAACGATTAGAGCAGCGTCGGGGAAGACCTTCAAAAGCTGTCATCAACGTTTGATTGCGCGGGCAGGGCCGGCGGGACGAGCCCTCTTCGCGTTGCAGGGGATTTTGTATGACATTTTGGACCGGGGTTAAGGCAAGCGTAGCGGGATTCTGCGCAATTTTCATCTCAGCACATGTGGCAATTCCGGCTCAGACGGGCGCCGCTCCGTGGATGCAGACCGGTTCGGCGACGTCGCAGCCGATCGGCCATTACCAGTTCTGCCAGAATTACAAGGGCGAGTGCAGTGTCCGATCGAGGCCGACCGTGGCGCCGCGGGTCACGGGACGCGGTTGGGCGGTCATCCGGCAGGTGAACGCCGCCGTCAACCGCGAGGTCACGCCGATTACCGATCAGCAGCTCTTTGGTCGGGAAGAGATCTGGTCCTATCCGAATGGACGGGGCGACTGCGAGGATTTCGCGCTCGAGAAGCGCCGGCGCCTGATGCAGAAGGGCTTTTCTGCTGGCGACCTCCTGATGACCGTCGTACGCAAGCCTGATGGTGAGGGCCATGCCGTGTTGACCGTGCGCACCGCCCAGGGTGACTTCATCCTCGACAATCTCGACACCGGCGTGAAGCTCTGGACGCAGACCCCATATCGCTTCCTCAAGCGCCAGGCCACGAACCATAGCGGCCATTGGGTGACGATCGATAACAGCGCGGAAGTGCTCGTCGGCTCCGTCGGGCAGTAGACGAGCAGACAAAGCGGAATTCGAAAGGGCCGGTTTCGGCCCTTTTTCGCGACAAGCGCTCATTGCCGCTCCGTACGTCGGAACGCACAAAAGGCTGCAAGTCTTTGGCTACAGCGCCGCTTCTTTCGGAGGCGCAAAGCTCGCTGCAGCACTTTGAATTACTGCATGTGCCGTCACAACGTAGCCATGAGGTGCTCGGCAAGGCCACGCGGTCCGGCTGTCTCAGATCGACAGATCCAGCGTCTTTTCCTTCTCGATATAGGCGCGCTGTTGATCGGTAATGTAGTCGCGCACGATCGGTGCCGCATCGCGCGAACGCGACAGCTGCATGTGGAATACGAGCTGGCTGCCGGTGCGGAACATCATTTCCGCGCTGACTAGGTAGAATTCCCACATGCGGGCAAAGCGCTCGTCATACATCGCTACCACCTTGTCGCGGTTCTTCTCGAACCGTTCGCACCAGTGGGCGAGCGTCGTCGCATAATGCAGTCGCAGGAATTCGAGATCGGTGACCCAGAGGCTGTTCTGCTCGACCACCTCGAGGACCTCCGAGAGCGCAGGCGAATAGGCGCCGGGGAAAATATATTTGCGCAACCAGGGGCTCGCCATGCCTGGCGGACTCATATGGCCGATCGAATGGAGGACGGCTACTCCGTCGTCGGGCATCAGCGCGTTCAGCTTCTTGAAAAACTCGTCGTAATGATGGACGCCGACATGCTCGAACATGCCGACGGAAACGATGCGATCGAAGGGCCCCTCGACATCGCGGTAGTCCTTCAGCTCGAACCGGACCCGGTCGGCAAGCCCCGCCGCACGCGCCCGCTCGGAGGCGAGTGCGTGCTGCTCCTTGGAGAGGGTGACGCCGACCACCTCGACATTTTCGAGCGCCGCCAGATAGAGAGCGAGATCGCCCCAGCCACAGCCGATGTCGAGCACTTTCATGCCTGGCTTGAGACACAGCTTGGCGGCGAGCAGCCTCAGCTTGTTGCGCTGCGCCGCTTCCAGCGTTTCCTGCGGTTCACGAAAATAGGCGCAGGAATAAAGCATGTTCTCATCGAGGAAGAGCCGGTAGAAGTCATTGCCGAGATCGTAGTGATGGGCGACGTTCTGCTGGGCCTTGCCTTTCGGGTTCGCCTGCTGGCGCCTGCGGAAGCGCATCTTGATCGCACGCAGAAGCTTCTGGATCGGATAGGAGCCGAGAGACAGGCGGTTGATCGAAAAGAGGGTCAGGAAGTCCCTGAGCGTCGAGCCCTCCTCGAAGCGCATGGTGCCTTCCATGTAGGCCTCGCCGGCCGCAAGTTCGGCATTGAAGACCAGGCTGCGATAGAGCCGCTTGTCAGTCAGCCGCATCGTGACGCTCGGTCCCGGATCACCGGAAAAGACATGCCTCTTGCCACCCGCATCAATCACCGTCAGGCGGCCTTTGCGGATGAACGCTTTCATCATATGCGACAGTGGAAACATGCGGTGCCTCGTTTCTCGTTCCGCCTACTGCATGTCTCCTTAAATCGACCTCGGTTTAAGGACAAAGACATGCAGCAATTCAAAGTGCTACAGCGACCTTTGCGCATCTGGTAAGACGCGCGGCGCTGTAGAACGGCGGCATCCTAGCGCCAGGGCCAGGATAAATCGCGCTCAAGTTCATGGCGGAGGCAGATGGGGACGCTTGGGGAGGCGTAGCCTCCTTTTCGAACTCGCCGGTTCATCCGCCTGCCGCTACCTTCTCCCCGCCGGGGGGAGAAGGTATGGCGGCATCGGCTTTCCTTGCTTAAACAGCCATTGCGGGATTCTCGTCCCCCTCGCCGCATGCGGAAAGACGTTGGTGTTAAGTGAGAAGCAACCCGAGTGACCGGTGCGGCCCTCAGTCCTTTGCGCGCTCTACGTAGGAACCGTCTTCCGTCGCGATCACGACGCGGGTGCCCGCCTGGATGTGAGGCGGCACCGAAGTGCGGACGCCATTCGACAGAACGGCCGGCTTATAGGAGGAGGATGCCGTCTGACCCTTGACCACCGGTTCGGTCTCGGTGATCTCGAGGATGACATGGCGCGGCAGGTCGATCGCGATCGCCACGCCTTCGTGGATCGACAGCATCACGGCCATGCCTTCCTGCAGATAGGCCTTCTGGTCGCCGATATCGTCGGCCGACATGACGAGCTGGTCGTAGGTTTCCGGGTTCATGAAGTGGAAGCCTTCGGCATCCTCGTATAGGAAGGTGTGCTCGCGGTCCTCGACGAAGGCGCGCTCGACCTGCTCGGTCGTCCGGTAGCGTTCCGAGACTTTCACACCATCGGAAATGCGACGCATGTCGACCTGCGTGACAGGCGTGCCTTTACCCGGGTGGAAGTTCTGCGCCGTGAGCACGACATAAAGCTTGCCGTCGACATCGAGGACGTTGCCCTTGCGGACAGAAGAAGCGATGACCTTGACCATTAGTCTTCCTTGTAACAGAGGTACGCGGCACGAGCGGGCCTGAATACCGGCCCATGAGGACGCGAGAATGGAGTTCGCGCCGCCACTACCCTAATTTCGCGCGGAATGCCAGCCTAAGCCGGCATCTCGCCCGCAAGAATGCTTGGATCGAACCGATCATGCCGCATGCTTCTCCCTGGTGGACTCCGGATGTCCATGCCGATCGGCGCCCTTTCCTGATCGGGCGCAACCGCATACAGGCGGCGCTGCGCCGCTTTTTCGAAGAGCGCGATTTCATCGAGGTCGACACGGCGGCGCTGCAGGTGTCACCCGGCAATGAAGCGCATCTGCATGCCTTCGCAACCGAGGCGATCGGTCATGATGGCTCGGCCCAGCGGCTCTATCTGCACACATCGCCGGAATTCGCTTGTAAGAAACTGCTCGCGGCCGGCGAGAAGCGCATCGCCTGCTTTGCGCATGTCTACCGCAACCGCGAGCGTGGGCCACTGCACCACCCCGAATTCACCATGCTCGAATGGTATCGTGCCGGAGAGGGTTACGAGACGCTGATGGGCGACTGCGCCGAGATTCTCGCGCTCGCCGCCGAGACGGCGGGCACACGCACCCTCGGCTATCAGGGCCGTGAATGCAGTCCGGCCCTCGAACCGGAGCGGCTTTCGCTGGCCGAAGCCTTCGAGCGCCATGCCGGCATCGACCTGCTTGCATCCATAGCCAGGGACGGCTCGACCGATCGGGCCCGGCTGGCCGCAGCCATGCGCTGTGCGGGCTTACGCGTGGCCGAGGACGACACCTGGGCGGATCTTTTCAGCCGCGTGCTCGTCGAAAAGATCGAACCTGAGCTCGGCCTCGGCCGGCCGACCATCCTTGACGAATATCCGGTCGCGGAAGCTGCCTTGGCAAGGCCGACAGCATACGACAAGCGGGTCGCCGAGCGTTTCGAGCTTTACGCCTGCGGGGTCGAGCTGGCGAACGCCTTCGGCGAGCTGACCGATGCCGCCGAACAGCGCCGCCGCTTCCAGCAGGAGATGGCCGAGAAGGCACGGGTGTATGGAGAGACTTACCCGCTTGACGAGGACTTTCTTGCAGCACTCGCGATCATGCCGGAAGCAAGCGGCATCGCGCTCGGATTCGATCGTCTGGCGATGCTGGCGACCGGGGCATCGCGCATCGATCAGGTGCTCTGGGCACCGGTCGGGGAGGCTGGCGCATGAGCAAAGGCCGCCCGATCAGGACAGCGCGCGAGCTCGCGGATGCAGGGCTCATCGACGCCGCAGCGGAGGAAGCGATCTCCCACGTCGCCTCCCGTTATGCGGTAGCGATCACTCCGGCGGTCGCAAACCTCATCGACCGCGGCTATCCGGACGATCCGATCGCAAGGCAGTTCGTGCCCGATCCTGCCGAACTGACGCTTACCCCGGAAGAGCGGGCCGACCCGATCGGCGACGGCAGTCATAGCCCGGTTGCGGGCATCGTCCACCGCTACCCGGATCGCGTGCTGCTGAAAGCCGTGCATGTCTGCCCCGTCTATTGCCGTTTCTGCTTCCGCCGTGAGATGGTGGGGCCGCAAGGGCTCGGCACGCTGACAACGGCCGAACTCGACGCGGCCATCGCCTATATCGAAACGCATTCCGAAATCTGGGAAGTGATCCTCACCGGCGGCGATCCGCTCGTGCTATCGCCCCGGCGCCTCGGCGAAATCCTGGAACGGCTCCAGGCCATCGACCACGTGAAGGTCGTGCGCTTCCACACGCGCGTGCCGGTCGTCGAACCGGAGCGGATCGATGCGGATCTCGTCGCGGCGCTGAAGGCGAGCGGCAAGACGACCTATGTCGCGCTCCACGCCAACCACCCGCGGGAGTTGACGGCCGAAGCACGCGCCGCGACGGCGCGGCTGATCGACGCCGGCATCGTCATGGTCAGCCAATCGGTGCTGCTCAGGGGCGTCAACGACGATCCGGAGGTACTTGCGGAGTTGATGCGCGCCTTTGTCGAAGCGCGGATCAAGCCCTATTACCTGCATCATCCGGACCTCGCCCCCGGCACCAGCCATTTTCGCCTTTCGATCGAGGAGGGCCAGACGCTCGCCGCCTCCCTTCGCGGCCGCATTTCCGGCCTTTGCCAGCCGACCTATATTCTCGACATCCCTGGCGGCCACGGCAAGGCGGTCATCAGTGCCAGTGCGATTTCGGCCGAGGGCGGGGGCTGCTACACGATCACCGATTTCCGCGGCAATGCGCATTCCTACCCGCCGAAAGGGCAATAAGAACAAGGGCCGCCGGCATGCCGACGACCCATCTCAGCTGTCGATGCAGCGAATGAATCAACCCTGCTTGATCGGCGCAATCGAGATTTCGACGCGGCGGTTCTGGGCGCGGCCCGCCTCGCTGGCGTTCGATGCGACCGGTCGCTCCATGCCGTAGCCCATGGTCGAGATGCGCCGCTGGTCGATGCCGCGGCCGGCGAGATAGTTGGCGACCGAGGCGGCTCGGCGTTCGGAGAGGCCCTGGTTGTAGGAAGCACTCCCGGTCGAATCGGTATGACCATCGACATCGATCAGAGTCTTGTTGAACTTGCGCAGCACGATCGCGACCGAATCGAGCGTCGAGTAGAAGTCCGGGATCACCTGGTCGCGATCGGTCGCGAAGGTGATGTTGGACGGCATGTTGAGGATGATGCGGTCGCCGGCGCGCGTCACCGAGACGCCGGTGCCCTGCAGCTGGGCGCGCAGCTCCGCTTCCTGCTGGTCCATGTAGTTGCCGATGAGGCCGCCGCCGAGCGCGCCGATACCGGCGCCGACGAGCGCGGCGTCACGGCGGCCGGCGGCGCTGCCGCCGACCAGCAGACCGGTCGCCGCGCCAAGGCCTGCGCCGATCAGCGCGCCACCGGCCGTGTTCGACATCTTCTGTTCTCCCGTGTAGGGATCGGTGGTTGTGCATCCGGAAAGATAGATGGCGGCAACAGCCAGAATGGCGCATTTCTTGATCATCGAATCACGGGTCCCCATTGGTGCTGGGCTGCTTCATACCATGGATTGCGGCAGGAAGATGAAGCAGCGGTCGCTTTCCACAGGGGCGGACCGAGAGATGGCTGCACGGCGCCGCTTTCGCCACATTGCTGTCCAGAGCGACGGCTAACCGCCCTTGACTGCGGTTCTCATTAGGACGCGCGGCTCCGTCTGGTGCGGAGAGCGGAGTCGCATTCGGCACCAGGATAGATTACTGAAGGTAAGTCGAGACGCGGCGCTCCTTGCATTGGCGGAAGTTGCAGGCGGACCAGCGCGAATGGAGAAGGGGCAGACATGACGATCGAGTTCGGCGATACGGAACGCAGTCTCAGTGGCACGCTCACCGGCATGATCGCTTCGATCCGCGGCGACACGATCACCCTGCGCCAGCTGATGGTTCAAATCGGAGAGCAGGGCTTCCTGCTTCTTTGCGCGCTGCTGACGCTACCGTTCCTGATCCCGGTATCGATACCCGGGGTGAGCACCGTATTCGGTGCAGCTATCATTCTCATCTCCCTGGCGATCACGTTGAACCGTCTCCCCTGGTTGCCCCGGCGCATTCTCGACCGGCAGATCGAGACAGAGAAGCTCGTGCCGACACTCAGGAAAGGAGCGGAACTCGTCTCGAAGCTCGACCGCTTCGTGCGGCCCCGCCTGCATGGGCTGACGCAGGGCGCGTTGATGAATCGCTTCAACGGTCTGATGATCATGGCTGGTGGCGTACTGCTGATGTTTCCGCTCGGGCTGATCCCGTTGTCGAATACGCTGCCGGCGATCGCCATCCTGCTCCTGTCGCTCGGCATCATCCAGCGCGATGGGCTGATGGTGGCCGCGGGCTATCTCTTTCTCGTCGCGACCACGATCTATTTCACCATTCTTGCCTATGCTGCATTTGCGGCCGGCCAGGGACTTTCGACCTTCTTCATCTCCTGAGGCGTCAGGCCAAAAGCGAATCGAGGCGCTTGTAGCTGCCGAAATCGGTACGGATATTGAGCCGCCCCATCATCGCTTCTCGGTCGAGGCGCAGTTCCCCGTCCAGTCGAGCGAGAGCCGCGGCGACCCGAGGCGCGACCTCCTCGCTCGCAAACTCGATCATCGTGACGAAGTTGAACACGCCTGGACCGGAGTTCTGTTCCAGGATCCAGTCGCGTACATAACCGTCCTGGCCTCGGACGACAGCAAAGGTCTTCGCCACGAGGTCGAGGAACTCGTCTCGCGCGTCCGGCGGCACAGCGAATTTGTTGACACGGTACAGGGGCTGCAACACGGGCTGCTCAATCCCACTCATAGACTTCTCCTCTGAAAACCCAACCGCCGCCATGGCGGCCTCACAAGCGGGATCATTGGTACGACCTCAACTATGGTTGAGGTCAACAGCCGATCGGAGAAAAAAATCAGCGGGCGATGCCCTTGAGCACATTGGCGACGTTCGGGCCAATCTCCGGCACGCCATAGCCGCCCTCCATACACACGACGATCGGCAGGCCCGTCTCCTCCAAGCCTTGGCCCATGCGGAGATAATCCTCCGACTTCAGCTTGAAGAAGCTGATCGGATCGCGCTCGAAGGTGTCGACGCCGAGCGAGAGAACGAGGGCTTCCGCGCCGAAGCGGGCGATGCGTGAGAGTGCGTCGTCCATCGCCGCGCTCCAGGTCTCGAAGGTCGTGCCGCGCGGCAGGGGGTAATTCTTCGTCGAGCCAAGCCCGGCGCCTGTCCCCTCCTCATCGGCGAAACCGAGGAAATGCGGGAAGGCATCGACGGGGTCGCCGTGCAGCGAGGCGAAAAAAACGTCGCCGCGTTCGTAGAAGATATCCTGCGTGCCATTGCCGTGGTGGAAGTCGACGTCGAGGACGGCGACCTTCGCCGCGCCAAGATCGCGCAGGCGCTGGGCCGCGCAGGCTGCGTTGTTGATGAAGGAATAGCCGCCGAAGAGGTCGATCGCGGCATGATGGCCGGGCGGACGGCAAAGCGCGAAGGCGGCAGGATTGCCGGCTGCGACATGCTCCGCCGCCGAGATCGCGCAATCCATCGCGGCGCGCGCGGCGGCGAAGGTGCCTTCTGTGATCGCCGTTTCGGCGGCGAAGGCATAATAGCCGAGCGCACCGTCGATATCCCTCGGCGGATGCTGGCGCATTCGTCGCGCCGGGAAGCAGGCCGGAATCGCCTCTCCCCGATATCCGTCAGCCACCCAGCGGTCCCAGGCGGTCTCGAGGAATTCGAGATAGTCCGCCGAATGGAGTTTCAGTGCCGTTTCCATGCCATGGCGGACGGGCGCGACGATATCGGAAAAGCCGGCATCCTGGACTGCCGCAAGGATCCACTCGGCCCGAAACGGCGCCTCAAAGGGCGGAACGAGTTCGCCGCCATGCAGCTCGGTGCGGGCGTCTCTGAGCTTGTGGTCTTGGGAATAGAAAACGCGCATTTTTGGGGGGTCCTGATTTGTGGAAATTCGTAGCGACACTACTTCACGATTCGACAACGTGGAATCGTCTCGAGTGGCTGGTGAAGCCCTCATCCCGCTGCCGCGACCTTCTCCCCGAAGGCGGGGAGAAGGGACACGCGGCACCGTCCGCGCCAAGCCCCAAGGACGGACTGAAAGGCGTGCGGCTAGCCGACCTTCTCCCCGTCAAACGGGGAGAAGGTCGCGGCAGCGAATGAGGGCACTAAGCCGACAGATGCTTATAGAAGAACGTCGTCGCACAATAGCGGCCGTCCGGCATCAGCGCATAATCGGGAACGACGCCCGCCCGTAACCAGCCAAAGCGCTCGTAGATGGCCTCGGCTGGCTCGCCGGTGGCGGTATCGAGCACCAACACACGCCGTCCCCTTTTCACCGCTTCGGCCTCCGCTTGCTCCATCAGCCGGCGCGCTAGGCCGAGGCCGCGCGCCTGTCGATGCACCAGCAACTTCTTGATATCGGCGCGATGCGGCTGGTTCGGCATCGTCGCGAGGCCGAGCTGGACCGTGCCAACCGCGCGCCCGTCCACTTCGGCGACGATCAGAACAATCTCGCTTCGGTCAACCGCTGCCGCAACGCCTTCCCAGAAGGGTCGCGCATCCTGAGGCGCAAAAGGTTGCATGAAGCCGACGGATGCTCCGCCCTCGACGCAATCGGCAAGCACTTCGGCGAGCGCCGGCAGCGCTGCGCGCGCTTCTTCTTCGGTAAGGACGCGGATGGTTACGTCAGGCATAGGTTACACCTTGGTGCGGCAGAGGATGACGGCGTAATGCGCCGGTTCGTCATAGGGATTGTGAAAGACATGGGCTTCTTCGAGCCCCATGAAGAGGCAGTCGCCCGCCTCGAGCACCTGCGGCCCGCTCTCGATCGTCAGTTCCAATCGTCCGGAGAAGAGCCAGAGATGCTGGGTGATGCCGCGGTCGGCCGGCTGGCGCTCGAAGACGACGCGGGCGCGCGGCGGAAATTCGACCTCGACGATGTCGACCGACGAACCGAGGCCTTCCGGCGAAACCGATCGCCGCACATAACCGCTTTCCGGGTCGCGCCACAGCCGCTGCTCCGCGCGTCGCGCAATCGGCGAGGCGTTCTCGCTCGTCGAGGCGAAGAGCGCCGAGAGCGTCGTGCCGAGCGCGCTGCAGAGCTTGGCGAGCAATTGGGCCGTCGGACTGGCCTCGCCGCGCTCGACGCGCGAGATCATGGCGCGGCTCACGCCGGAGCGCGCGGCCAAGTCGTCCAGCGTCAGCGCCTGCTCGATGCGCAGTTCGCGCACCCGCTCACCGATCGTTCGTTCAAGGGAAACCGCGGCCTGCTCCATTATCCGAGATTGCATTTCTCTTATAGTGGAGTCAAGCCGGCGCAAAATAAATTCCGCCTATGCCGCTCAAGCGACAATGCGACGCCCCCGCCCGCGCTAGGGTGTGCCCGTGGCCGCAGGAGGACAGGCGCATGCAAAGGGACCCTTCGTCGCTCTGGTCGATTGCCAGCATCGTCGCCTCGATGACGGCCGTTGCGATCGGCAATGGGATGATGCTCGCCTATGTCCCCTTCGTGCTGACGCGCTCGGCGGCCCCGGACTGGGTCGCCGGCGCGGCGGTAACGGCAATCGCGTTCGGCGGTCTCGTCGGCTGCGTTGTGGCAGGCCCGCTCATTCGCCGCGTCGGCCATGCGCGGGCTTTCTCCTGTTCGATGGCGCTCGTCATCCTCGCCGCGGTCCTGATCAGCCTTGGCGTCAACCCGTTCCTCTGGGTCTTCGCCCGCGCGCTTTACGGCGCTGCCGCCAATACCAACTTCATCATCACCCAGAGCTGGCTCAACCATGCAAGCGACAATCACTGGCGCGGCAAGGCCATGGCGCTCTTCTACATGGCCTATGTGATAGGGCTCGGGGCCGGCGCCTGGCTTTTCGGCCAGGTCCCCGTCGAGGGCAATATCGCGCCGATCGTGACGATCTTCTTCACGGCGATCGCGATCCTGCCGATCGGGCTCACCCGCCTGCCGACGCCCCCCGCTCCTGCCAAGGCCAGCATCGACATCGCCATGGCCTGGCGCAATTCCCCGGTCGCCTTCATCGGCGTGCTCGCTTCCGGCGGGCTGTCGATGCTGGTCCAGGGCTTCACGCCGATCTATGCCGCCGCCAATGCGGTAAGCCAGGAGAGTGTTGCGACGCTGATGTTCGTCATGCAGTTCGGGCTGATCCTCATTCAGTACCCGATGGGGGCGCTTTCCGACCGCATCGATCGTCGCCTCGTGCTCGTCGCCACCTGCGCACTCATCGTCGCGGCGGGCCTTGCGGCACTTGTCGTCTCCTTCGGCAGTTTTCTCCTGCTGATATTCGTCTTTGCGATCTTTGCCGGCGCGGTAGAAACCGTTTATTCGATCGCCAATGCCCACGCCAACGACCGCACGGATCCCGAAGATTTCGTGCCGCTTGCCAGCACCATGCTGGTGGCCTGGTCGGCGGCGGCGACGGTCGTGCCGATGCTCGTGACCATGCTGACGCCCGTCTTCGGCGTGCATCTGTTCATCCACGCGACGAACGTGGTGGCTGTCGTCTACGCAGTCTTCGTGCTGTTCCGCCTGCGCATGCGCGAGCGGGTGCCCCCGCAGCTCTGCGAGACCTTCGAAATCAGGAGCGCGCAGGTGCCGAATGCACGGGCCTTCGCCGAGGCCGAAGCCGGAGGCGGAATGGCCGCGCCACACCGGGATTTATAGTGAACGAAGCCTTCATTTCCCGCTTTGCGCCGCCTGATCGCGCTGCTATATGCGGCGCCATGAGCACACCATCTTCCAAGACGCCCCTGTCGCACATCCGCAACTTCTCGATCGTGGCCCACATCGACCACGGCAAATCGACGCTCGCCGACCGGCTGATCCAGCTGACAGGCGGCCTTGCCGAACGTGAGATGTCCGAGCAGGTCCTGGACAGCATGGACATCGAGCGCGAGCGCGGCATCACCATCAAGGCGCAGACGGTGCGGCTGCACTACAAGGCGAATGACGGCGACACCTACGTGCTGAACCTCATCGACACGCCCGGCCATGTCGACTTCGCTTACGAGGTCTCGCGCTCCCTATCTGCCTGCGAGGGCTCACTGCTCGTCGTCGACGCCAGCCAGGGCGTGGAGGCCCAGACGCTCGCAAACGTCTATCAGGCGATCGACAACAACCACGAACTCGTGACCGTGCTCAACAAGATCGACCTGCCGGCCGCGGAGCCGGAAAGGATCAAGGAACAGATCGAAGAGGTGATCGGCATCGACGCCTCCGACGCGGTGCTGATATCGGCGAAGACCGGGCTCGGGATTCCCGACGTGCTCGAGGCGATCGTGCACAAGCTGCCGGCGCCGAAGAGCCCCGGCGGAGAAAAGGCGCCTCTGAAAGCGCTGCTCGTCGACAGCTGGTACGACACCTATCTCGGCGTCATGGTTCTGGTGCGCATCATCGACGGCGTCCTGACCAAGGGCCAGACCATCCGCATGATGGGCACCGGCGCCAAGTACACGATCGAGCGCGTCGGCGTGCTGACGCCAAAGATGGTGTCGATGGATTCGCTCGGACCGGGCGAGATCGGCTTTATTACCGCCTCCATCAAGGAAGTGGCCGACACCCGCGTCGGCGACACGATCACCGACGACAAGCGGCCGACGACGGAAGCCCTCCCCGGCTTCAAGCCGGCCCAGCCGGTGGTCTTCTGCGGCCTTTTCCCGGTCGATGCGGCCGACTTCGAGGAGCTGCGCAGCGCCATGGGCAAGCTGCGCCTCAATGACGCCTCGTTCTCCTTCGAGATGGAATCTTCCGCAGCACTCGGCTTCGGCTTCCGCTGCGGCTTTCTTGGGCTCCTGCATCTCGAAATCATCCAGGAACGGCTGTCGCGGGAATTCGACCTCGACCTGATCGCGACCGCCCCTTCGGTGGTCTATCAGCTGACGATGACCGACGGCACCGAGAAGGAACTGCACAACCCGGCCGACATGCCGGACGTCGTCAAGATCGCCGAATTCCGCGAGCCGTGGATCCGCGCAACGATCATGACGCCGGACGAATATCTCGGCGGCATCCTCAAGCTCTGCCAGGACCGGCGCGGCATCCAGACGGAGCTCACCTATGTCGGCAACCGCGCGATGCTGACCTACGACCTGCCGCTCAATGAAGTGGTTTTCGATTTCTACGACCGGCTGAAGTCGATCTCCAAGGGCTATGCCTCCTTCGATTACCACCTCTCCGACTATCGCGAGAGCGACCTCGTCAAGATGTCGATCCTCGTCAATGCCGAGCCGGTCGACGCGCTGTCGATGCTGGTGCACCGCTCGGCGGCGGAAAAGCGCGGCCGCGCCATGTGCGAGAAGCTGAAGGACTTGATCCCGCAGCACATGTTCCAGATCCCGATCCAGGCCGCGATCGGCGGCCGCATCATCGCCCGCGAGACGGTGCGTGCCCTGCGCAAGGACGTGACCGCGAAGTGTTACGGCGGCGACGCCACCCGCAAGCGCAAGCTTCTGGAAAAGCAGAAGGAAGGCAAGAAGCGGATGCGCCAGTTCGGCAAGGTGGAAATCCCGCAGGAGGCGTTTATTGCGGCGCTGAAGATGGGCGACGAGTGAGTGATTTACGTCGCCATCGCCACTACATGACCAAGCCCGCCACGCGAAATGTCATAGCTTGGGGGCGCTGACCATGTATCTCTTTCATGACCGGTGCCGCGGCCGGCCAGAACCGGCTGCGGCATGTTCAGGGGCAAAGGAGAGGTCGGCGCATCAACAACCACAGCGGCTACTCGCCCGGCATCATCTTGTCGCGTTCGTTCGCCGTCACGACGGAGACTGCGCTGCCTTCGCCCGCGCTGCTTCGAGCCGCTCCAGGCTCTCCCTCGGCCATTCCGCCTTGACATCGTAATAGGCTTCGAAGACCCGCGCGCCGGCCGGAAGTGGCACCCAATCGAGTTTCGAGCGGGTGTAGATGTGCACGTCGGGTGCGAATTCCGACGGCCGGTCGAGCGTCGCCAGCCGCAGGAAGGAGAGCCACTTGCGCCGGCCATAATCGCTCCAGAGCGGCGACTGGCAGTCGGCGCAGCGGTAGACGTCATGCGGGCGGCCGCTGTCGGTCGAAAGCGTCACCATCACGGGGTCGCCCTGGCGAAGTTCGATATTCTCCGCCTCAACGATGCCGTTGATCACGAATGCGCTGCCGAGCTGGCGCTGGCAGTCGGTACAATGGCAGCAATGGACGAACATCGGCCGACGCTTCAGCCGATAGCGGATGTGGCCGCAGAAGCAGCCACCTTCGATCGGTTCATGCATGGTCCACCTCCGGTAACCGAGAGAAGACCACGGGCGGCGCGGGCTTTCAAGAGCGGCAGGGAGCCGGCACACGGCCGACGCGAGACCCTACCGACACCGGAAGCATCAGAACTGCCGGCCGAGCTTGGCGTCGATGGATTGGCCGTTGGCGCCGCGGATCGCGAAGAAGAAGGTGACTGCCGCCCAGAGGACCGATTTTTCGGCGCCGCCGAGGCCCTCACCCTGGACGATGCCATGGAAATAGACCGTAACGAGCAGGACGATCGTGGCCGCAAAGGCCGCGGGCCGCGTCAGGAGGCCGACGGCGATGAAGATGCCGCCGAAGAATTCGGTGGCGGCAAGCAACGGCGACCAGAAGACACCCGGATAGAAGCCGAGCCCCTCCACCATACCGACGGTGCCAAACGGATCGAGGATCTTGCCGTAACCGTGCGTGACCAACAGTACACCTGCCACAACACGCAGCAGCGTTTCGGCAAAGGTGTCGAGTGGCAGGTAAATCCTTTCAAGCACCGGCACGATCGCCCGCGGGCGGCTGTTGATATGAATTGTATCGGTCATGATCCCTCTCGCAGAGTGTTGCTATGTACAAGTCTCTCGCCGCGGCCCCATCGAAATACAAGGGGCGCCCGGTAAAATGATGACAACCTGAGATGACAATTATGTGAGGCGCCGGGCGGAACACCGTTGTTCACGCCCGACCGCGAGGCTATGGTGGCCGAAAAACCGGGACCTTTTCCGATGAATGCCAAGCCGCGCGTCACCATCCTCTATTGTACCCAGTGCAACTGGCTGCTGCGCGCTGGCTGGATGGCGCAGGAGCTGCTCTCGACCTTTGCCGACGCGCTCGGAGAAGTGGCGCTGATCCCCGGCACCGGCGGCAATTTCGAGATCCACGTCGATGACAGACTGGTCTGGGAGCGCAAGCGCGACGGCGGTTTCCCCGGCCCGAAGGAATTGAAGCAGCGGATCCGCGACGTGATCGAGCCCGAACGCGATCTCGGGCACGTCGACAGGAGTTGAGGTCCCTTGACTTCGGCACTCTCGCCGGCTCTTCGCCGTTGGCTTTTATCAACCCTGCCTGGGCTGTTGATTGGATCCTCGGGTCAAGCCAGGCGTGACCCGAGGATGACCGAGCAGAGGCACAAAGAGCCAAGCCCCGTGGATCATGCCCTCAGCTATGGGCAAAAATGTCGGTCTCTTCCCAGCCGAGCAGGTCGAGCTTGGCACGTGTCGGGAGGAAGGCAAAACAGGCTTCGGCATGCTCCATCCGGCCGTCTCGCAGCAGGCGTTCAGTCAGCTTGTCGCGTAGTGCATGCAGATGGAGCACGTCGGAGGCCGCATATTCGAGCTGCGCCGGCGACAGGATTTCGGCTGCCCAGTCGGAGGACTGCTGCTGCTTGGAAATGTCGATGTCGAGCAACTCCTTGAGATTGTCCTTGAGGCCGTGCCGGTCCGTGTAGGTGCGGGTGAGCCTCGAGGCGATCTTGGTGCAGAAGACGGGCGCCGCAGTGACACCGAAGGTATGGAACAGCACGGCGATGTCGAAGCGGCCGAAATGGAAAATTTTCTGGCGCATCGGATCGACGAGCATCGTCACAAGGTTCGGCGCTTCCTTCTGACCCGCGGCGATGCGGATCACATCGGCGCTGCCGTCGCCCGACGAAAGCTGCACCACGCATAGCCGGTCGCGGCGGGGAACGAGGCCCAGAGTTTCCGTGTCGATGGCGACGGCGCCCGTGTAGCGGGCGGCATCCGCCGCGGAAATGTCGCCTTCGTGGAACCTTATTGTATTTGCCATCGAAAATCCCCAAACCTCTTCAACGTCGCAGGCCTATAGCGCAAGTTGGGCGGCGGCGATACCTCCCGCTCGCGCCGGCGCCCAATCGCCGCCCTGCCCGAAAAGTCCGCAAGCATGACCTGGTTTCGTTCGCAATCGACGCTTCCTCTCGCGGCCCTGCTTCTTGGCCTGTCGTCCCAAGCCGCACTGGCGGACGGAACGGCGCTGCGGCTCGCGCAGGCCTTTCGCGATCTTCCCGGCGTGCAGCCGCCGGACCGGCTCGAGCAGAGTGACAATCTCGTCTGCGAACAGGTTTTCGTCGATCGCTACGGACCGTTCGAGCCCTCGAGCGGCAGGTCGCGTTACGAGACCATCTATCGCTGCCGCAAGGGCGACGGCCCGGTCTTCCAGAGCGGCCGACTGCCGCCGTCGCTCGAGCGGCAGAAGCGTGGCCTCAACTATTGAAAGCGGAGCCGCCTTGGCAAGCATCGCCCGCTCCTGCTTAGATGGCGGTTCCCGCCGGTGCGGACAAAGTGCGGACTAAGTGCGGACAGGGAGGACACCATGACCGAGACGAAGCGGCCACTGGTCATCAGCGCGCCCGAACCCCGTACGCTCGATCTGATCTTCACGCCAGAGGCTCTCGAGAGCCTGCATTCACGCTACCGCCTCGTCGAGGCCGATCCAGCCAACGTTGCCGGCGTCGGCGACGAAGCGCTCGCCGAGGCCCGCTACGTCATCGGCCAGCCGCCGCTGGACGAGCAAGCGCTCGCCCGAATGCCGCAATTACGCGCAATTCTCAACGTCGAAAGCAATCTCCTGAACAATATGCCCTACGAGGTGCTGTTCCGGCGTGGGATCCATGTGGTCACGACCGGCCAGGTCTTTGCGGAGCCGGTAGCGGAAATGGGCCTTGCTATGGCGCTCAATCTTGCCCGCGGCATCGTCGATGCCGATGTCGCATTCCGCGACGGCCGCGAACTCTGGGGCGGCGAGGGCAACCGCAATGCCAGGCTCCTTTCCGGGTCCGAGATCGGCATCATCGGCTTCGGCGATCTCGGACGTGCCTTGAACCGCGTGCTCTCCGGCTTCCGCGCCAGGATCCGCGCCTATGATCCCTGGCTACCCGCTTCCATGCTTCGCCAGAACGGGGTCGAGCCGACTTCGCTCGATAACGTGCTCACGCAAAGCGACTTCGTCTTCGTGGTTGCCACGGTGACGAGCGAGAACGAGGGCTTTCTCGGCGCCAATGCCTTCTCCAAGATGCGCCCCGGGGCTGCCTTCATCCTCCTGAGTCGCGCCGGCGTCGTCGATTTCGATGCGCTCGTCGCGGCGGTCGAGCGCGGCCATATCCTGGCCGCGAGCGACGTCTTTCCAGAGGAGCCGCTGCCGCTCGATCATCCGGTCCGCCGCCTTCCGGGTTTCCTGCGCTCGGCGCACCGAGCCGGCGCTCTCGACGTCGCCTTCAAGAGGATGGGCGACATGGTGCTTGAAGACATGGAATTGATGGATCGCGACCTGCCGCCGATGCGCTGCAAGCGGGCAGAGCGCGAAACGGTCAAGCGGATGCGATCGCGGCCGGTCACCATCAACTGACGGCCCTCAGGCAATAGGCGGACGCACTGCTACGCGGCAATCGCGCAAGCGCAGAGCAGGTTGTGGCGACGCCCATAAACGCAAAAAAACCCGGAGATCCGGGCCTTTGCGTGATCATGATCGTTGACGATCTGAAAAGGGAAATGGTGCCCAGAAGAGGACTCGAACCTCCACGCCTCGCGGCACAGGTACCTGAAACCTGCGCGTCTACCAATTCCGCCATCTGGGCGACGGACCGGCATGTAAAAGGCGCGGCCTAAAGTGTCAACAGGCATTTCGAAGTTTTCGTGCCTTGAGGAGAAAAAGCACGGCGATTGTCCCGGCTGCGGCACGCCACCGCTCCACCACTCGACGCACTCTCCCAAGGCAGCGATAGGGCAAGAAACTCAGTGACATCGCCGCGCAACAGGCGCATGCTTGCAAAGGTGACCGGCGCGGAAATCCGGCGACGCAGACGCGCGCCCGGTCGTCAGGCCTAAACCTGTGAAAACAAGCACTTCAGAGGGGACAGAACCGGAAAGCACGACTCTCGGAAAGTGAGGACAAGATGACGGGATTTCGCAATTTCGTTCTGAGCTGCGCACTGGCGGCCGCCTCCATGATTCCCCCTGTGGCGCCTGTTCAGGCCATGCCGCGTCCGGCGCTCGACATAGAGATCAAGGGACCCGGCGACATCCAGTCTGCGAACCATCGCGGCTGGCGCCGAGGCTATTACAACGGCTGGGGGCACGGCTATTATCCGCGGTATGGACATCGCTATCGCCGCTCCGGGATCAGCATCTATTTCGGACCTAGCCTTGGTTATTTCCCAAGGCGCCATTTTTACGGGAACCGCTACTATTACGGGCCCCGCCATTATGGCCCCGGCTATTATCCCTACCGGCACTACGGGGGGTATTACCCCTACAGAAGCGACTATTACGGTCATCGATATTACCGGCCGGGCCATTTTGGCTTCTACATCCAACGGGGCTGGTAAGGGATGACGCGAACGAGGCGCGGCGGCGACTTGCGCCGGGCCTTCTTGCTTTCTGCAGCTGCGATGCGGGGAGAGTCCCTCACGCGGAACGGAGGGTTATCGTTTCCTGACAATCCCCAAGCGCGCCATGACTTCCTTCGGAATGCCGTAGCGGCGCACCGCATCGCGGCTGTCCCGCAGGCCGCAGATTTCGCGCTGGATCAAAAACGCCCAGACAACATCGGCCGCCTCGTCGAGAAGCCGCTGACGCTCCGCCGGCTCGCCGCAACCGCGGTCGAAGGCGTTGAGGGCAGCGATCGCCTTCTCGACCTTGAGACCGTGGCGACCCAACGCGTCGGCGCGCTCCGCCATCAACTCGTATTCGAGGACATTCACGCCCTTTGCGGCGAGATCGAAGCGCCGCAGCGATTGCGGCGGACGGAAGGTCATGGGCGGCTCCATCAAGGCGCGCTTTGATTGAGGCGCTTTAAGCCTCGGCTCCGAGACCATCACAGGATGAACCCCGAAGTACTCTTGTGCAAGGTGGGCAGATTCTTTCAGCAGCAGGCATATGGTTAAGACTTCATAAACATATGGATCCTATCCTTTGCAATCATGCCTGAGTGCGTCGCGGCTAATACGCATCCGTGCGACCAGTCCAGGCTCTTGTGTTCCTGCGTGTCGTTACCGACGACCGCTGCCCACTCTTGGGCGACATGCCGTGATCCCGTGCCGACGACAGCTGCGGCGGATCAGGCGATCGGCCGCACTGCGCATGAGGCGCCCCTCCGACAGCAGGAAATGACGAGCGCAGCCCGGCAGGCGAGTGCGGCGCATTGGAGACCAGGATGCTGATGCCCATTGTCGCGATCAGGAACGCTGGCAACCCAAGCGAAGACGCCGTCCCGAACATCCGTCGGTCGCCGGCGCCCCTCAGCCAGCGCACAGAGGCGATCCAGAAAATTCTCGATGCGCTCGGCCGTCACTTTTCCGGCCGCGAGATTCTTTCCAGCGATGCCCTGATGCGTATGATCGAAGATCTTTCGCGGCTCCTGAGATCGCCGGTCCTGCCGCACCGGGCCGAGCGAGACGTCGCCCGCCTGCTCCAGGTGCTCGAACTGCTGCCGGCACACGAGCGCCAGGCGGTCGCGCGAGAGCTTGGTGGGCACAGGCCGGCGCTGCGCATCGAACCTCCCATCCGGGCGACGCAACAGGCGATGGGCGCTTCACCGCAACCTGCTGGCCATCCGGTCATCCGCAGTCTACCGTTGCAGGCCCCAGCGACGCCGCAAAGCTCTGCCGCACAGACGTCGGCATCCGGCGACGTCGCGCTGCTGCAAGCAATGCTCAAGAAGACCTTCGGTGCCGGTGAGGAAACCGCACGGGCTGCGCGGACCTTTGAAGAAACGACCCAGGCCGAACCTCAAGCAGAACCTGATGCGACACCGCCGGGCGACGCCGCGAAGGCGTCGAATCCAGGCGAAGGCCGCACTCGGCCGGGCGACATGCGCAATCAGGCACCGACGGGCTTTCCGCCCGGCCCCGCCGAGCAACATGCGGAGGAAGCAGAGGCTGCCGACCGGCTATTGCCGAAGGCTGCCGACCTTCCTCATTCGCCAGAACATTCGACTCCGCGCACACCCGCATGCGGCGACGCATTCACTCCTCGCGTGCCAAGACAGGCGGAGGCACCAAAACAGGGTCAAATTCTCGACGAAGCCGAAACTCCGTCGCAAGGCGACGCTGGCTCCGGCGACGAACTCAATGGCGACGGAACCTACGGACCTCCGCGCGGCAGGGAGGAAAGCACCCCGCCACCGTTACGGTCGGGCGCGATGCGCGGCGAAGCGGCTTCCCCGGCACGCGCGATCGTGGATGCGGTCAAGCTGCTGACGGATGCCGGTTTCATCGCTGCGGCAAAATCGGGCGGACGGCCGCAAGCCATGGAGCATGTCGACAATGCAGTGCCTGTGAGCCGGTCGGAGCCTCCCGCACCGGAACAGGCGGGCGAGTTCGCCGTGCGTCAGAGAAACATATCGGCCCGGCACGAGGCTTCCTCCGCTCTTGCCGCTGCGGAACTGCCGGAGGCACCGATGCCCGGCGGCACTCCCTGGCAGGCGCGCTCGCCGCAGGCGGGCGAGGACCCGGCCATGCAGCAGGCACTCGCGCTTCTCGTCGAAGTCGGGCTTCCGAGGGAGATCCCCCTCGCTCTCCTCCCCTATCCGCCTGCCGAAACGGAAGCGGAAGATAGCGACGACAGCCACGGCGAGAGCGACGGACAGCCGAAAGACGACGATGACAAGGAGGCCGAAGCAGGGCCGGAGGACGGCAAGGAGGAGCAAGAGTCGCGCAGCGAATCGGACGAAGGACCCGACTCCTCCGACCCCTATGAGCTCTACAGGAAGTTCGGAGATCTCTGAGGCCCCTTACGAACCCAGAATAGCCACTCCCCGCATGCCGGTCGCTTGCGGGAGAAGTTAGCCCCGCTTGAGGGTCACTGGCGAGCGCCCCTCAAGGCGTTAGAATTCTTGCCACTCGCCGGCGGCACCGCCGCATTCTTGCTGGCGAAGGCGCGGGCGAATTTGTTGCCGAGCGCCCGGGCCCGAGAGGCGACGGTTCGCCGTCTCCGTGGCGGAGCGCGGACCGCAAGTTTCTTCCAGCCTTGAAGCGCGCGACGAGATTGCGAAGCACGGAAAAGCCCGCGGAGATCGCTCTCCGCGGGCTCGATTGCGTTCAGTGCGACGAGGATTACTCGTTGCTCTGACGGTTCTTGAGGGCTGCACCCAGGATGTCGCCGAGCGAGGCACCCGAGTCGGACGAACCGAACTGAGCGACGGCTTCCTTCTCTTCCGCGATCTCCAGAGCCTTGATCGACAGCTGGATCTTGCGGTCCTTCTTGGAGAAGTTGGTGACGCGGGCGTCGACGGTCTGGCCGACCGAGAAACGCTCCGGACGCTGTTCGTCGCGGTCGCGCGACAGGTCGGCGCGGCGGATGAACGCCGTGATGTCCTCGTGATTGACGAGCTTCACTTCGATGCCGCCATCGTTGACGCCGATGACTTCGGCCGAGACCACGGCATTCTTGCGCAGTTCGCCGGAAGCGGCAGCTTCACCGACCGCGTCACGGCCGAGCTGCTTGATGCCGAGCGAGATACGCTCCTTCTCGACGTCCACATCGAGAACGACAGCACGGACGACATCGCCCTTGTTGTATTCCTCGATGACCTGCTCGCCGGGACGGTTCCAGTCGAGGTCGGACAGGTGGACCATGCCGTCGACATCGCCATCGAGGCCGATGAACAGGCCGAACTCGGTCTTGTTCTTGACTTCGCCTTCGACTTCGGTGCCGGCCGGATGGCTGTGCGCGAATGCCTGCCACGGATTCTCGAGCGTCTGCTTGAGGCCGAGCGAGATGCGGCGCTTGGTCGGGTCGACTTCGAGAACGACCACGTCGACTTCCTGGCTGGTGGACAGGATCTTGCCGGGGTGGACGTTCTTCTTGGTCCAGGACATTTCCGAGATGTGGATCAGGCCTTCGATGCCCGGCTCCAGCTCCACGAAGGCACCGTAGTCGGTGATGTTCGTGACCGTACCGGTGATCTTCTTGCCGACCGGATACTTTGCGCCGATGCCATCCCACGGATCGGACTCGAGCTGCTTCATGCCGAGCGAGATGCGGTGGGTTTCCTGGTTGATGCGGATGATCTGAACCTTGACCTGCTGGCCGATGCTCAGGATCTCCGACGGATGGTTGACGCGACGCCATGCCATGTCGGTGACGTGCAGCAGACCGTCGATGCCGCCGAGGTCGACGAACGCACCGTAGTCGGTGATGTTCTTGACGACGCCTTCGACAACCTGGCCTTCCTCGAGGTTCTGAACGATTTCAGAACGCTGCTCGGCGCGCGACTCTTCGAGAACCGTGCGGCGCGATACGACGATGTTGCCGCGGCGCTTGTCCATCTTCAGGATTTCGAAGGGCTGCGGGTTGTGCATCAGCGGGGTCACGTCGCGGATCGGACGGATGTCGACCTGCGAACGCGGCAGGAAGGCGACGGCTCCGTCGAGATCGACGGTGAAGCCGCCCTTGACCTGGTTGAAGATGATGCCTTCGACGCGCTCGCCGGCTTCGAACTTCACTTCCAGGCGCTGCCAGCTTTCTTCGCGGCGAGCCTTCTCGCGCGACAGAACGGCTTCGCCGAGCGCGTTTTCGATGCGCTCGACATAGACTTCGACTTCGTCGCCGACCTTGAGCGAGCCGTCCTTGGCCTTGGCGCCGAATTCCTTCAGCGGCACGCGGCCTTCGACCTTCAGGCCGACGTCGACGATGGCGACGTCCTTTTCGATCGCCGTGACGACGCCCTTGGCGACATAGCCTTCGGCGAGGTCCGTCTTGGCGAAGGACTCTTCCAGAAGAGCGGCGAAATCATCACGGGTAGGGTTGATTGCAGACATATAATCTCCTGCTGCATCTCGAGCGAGACGCATATGCGCCGGGGGCTAGCGTTGAACGGCCTGAACCCAGTCCGCCCCGTGAGATGACGGGGCTTTCCGGCGCTTGGACGGAATTTCAGGCTTCTTCAGGAAGGCGGTCCGGCCGGGGCCGAAGACAAGGCCCTTCCTCAGATATTTTCTTTCAAGGCCGCGTCGATCAGCGTCTTCGCCGCCTGGAATGCCGCCTCTATACTCATTTCGGACGTATCGAGCAAGTGCGCGTCCTCGGACGGCCTGAGGGGACTGTCGGCCCGGCCCATGTCGCGCTCGTCGCGCTTTTTCACGTCCTCGAAAATTGCGGCGTAATCGGCACTCCCGCCGCCCGAAATGATCTCGTCATAGCGCCGCCTGGCCCGGACATCGGGCGAGGCGGTCACATAGAGCTTCACCGCCGCGTCGGGGCAGACGACGGTGCCAATGTCACGACCGTCGAGCACGGTGCCGGGTTCCTTGCGCGAAAAGTCGCGCTGCGCCTCGACCAGCGCCCGGCGCACGCCCGGCATGACGGCGATCTTCGACGCCGCCTCTCCGATCGCATGGGCCGACAGCACCGAGCGGTCGAGGCCGGCGAGTTCCACCTCGCGCGCCATCTTCTCCGCCACCGCCTCGTCGTCGAGCGGCAGGCCGGCATCGAGCAATGCCTTGGCTGCAGCGCGATAGGTGAGCCCGGTATCGAGATGGTGGAAACCATATTCCTCGGCGATCCGGCGCGAGAGCGTTCCCTTGCCCGCCGCTGCGGGGCCGTCGATGGCGATCACGAGGCTCATCAGGCTGCCTTGTTCTCGACCTGGTCGATCTTCGCACCCAAACCGGTCATCAGGTCCATGAATTCCGGGAAGCTGGTGGCGATCATCGTCGCGTCGTCGACCGTCACCGGATGTTCCGAGGCAAGGCCCATGACGAGGAAGCTCATGGCTATCCGGTGGTCGAGATGGGTCTTGACCTTTTCAGCCGAGGCGTTGCCGAGGCCCTTGCCGCCGGGGCGGCCGCGCACGACGAGCGAGGCTTCGCCCTCGTCGCAGTCGACGCCGTTGAGCTTCAGGCCATCGGCGACGGCGGAAAGGCGGTCCGACTCCTTGACCCGCAGCTCATCGAGGCCGTTCATGACGGTAGCGCCCTCGGCGAAGGCGGCGGCAACGGCGAGCACCGGATATTCGTCGATCATCGCCGGCGCACGCTCCTCCGGCACGATGACGCCCTTCAGCCCCGAATAGCGAACGCGCAGATCCGCGACATCCTCACCGCCGGCAAGGCGCTTGTTCATCACTTCGATATCGGCGCCCATTTCCTGCAGCGTCAGGATGAGGCCGGTGCGGGTCGGGTTCATCAGCACGTTGAGAATGGTGATGTCGGAACCCGGAACGATGAGAGCTGCGACCAGCGGGAAGGCGGTCGAGGAGGGGTCGCCCGGCACGTCGATCACCTGGCCGGTCAGCTTGCCTCGGCCTTCGAGGCGGATGGTGCGCACGCCTTGCTCATCGGTCTCGACCGAGAGATTGGCGCCGAAGCCCTGCAGCATCTTTTCCGTATGGTCGCGTGTCATCACCGGTTCGATGACAGTGGTGATACCGGGCGTGTTGAGGCCGGCGAGAAGCACGGCGGATTTCACCTGGGCAGACGCCATCGGCACGCGATAGGTGATCGGGTTCGGCGTCTGCGGTCCGTGCAGCGTCACCGGCAGGCGGTCGCCCTCGGTCGACTTCACCTGCACGCCCATCTGCCTGAGCGGATCGAGGACGCGACCCATCGGCCGCTTCGTGAGCGAGGCGTCGCCGACGAAAGTGGAATCGAAATCATAGACGCCGACCAAACCCATGGTCAGCCGGCAGCCGGTGCCGGCATTGCCGAAATCAAGTGGCGCTTCCGGAGCGAGCAGAGCGCCATTGCCGACTCCGTTTATGATCCAGGTGTCGCCCTCCTTGCGGATCTGCGCGCCCATCGCCTGCATGGCCTTGCCGGTGTTGATCACGTCCTCGCCTTCGAGCAGGCCGGTAATGCGCGTCTCACCCGAGGCAAGGCCGCCGAACATGAAGGAGCGGTGCGAGATCGATTTGTCGCCAGGAATGCGCACCGTGCCCCTGAGATCGGAAGACTTGCGTGCAGTGGCGGGCCGTGGGCTCTGGCCGTGGGACATGGGTGCTTTCCTCTGACAATCCGGCTTGGCGGCGACCCGCGAGAACCCTGCTACCGCTGCAGCAGGGGGGAGCCGCCCATCTGCCGGCTCCCTAACATAAAGCGGAAATGGGGTCATCCTCCCCGGGCGAAGAAAATGCGCGCCCCGCGGCGGCAGAAGTTTGCCTTTGACAGATGCCATCAAGACGATTAAGGGGACCGGCTAATCATCATAAGGCTGATATCTTTCCACCCGCCTGGATTACCGGCACGTGCCGGCTCGCCGGCCATTCAAGAGGCTTTGACTGTGGCAAAACCGGAACTTGGAACAAAGCGCATCGACCCGGAAACGGGGCGCAAATTCTATGATCTGAACCGTGATCCGATCGTCTCTCCCTATACGGGCAAGTCCTATCCGCTGTCCTTCTTCGAGGAGAGCTCCGTCGCCAAGGTGCTTGAGAAGGAGGAAGAGGAAGACGTCACGGAAGTCGATGCAGAGAGCACGGAGGTCGAACTCGTCTCGCTCGAGGATGCTGATGACGAGGCCGCGAGCGGCGACGACCTGCCGGATCTCGGTGATGAGGAAGTCGAAATCGACGGCGATGATGACGACACATTCCTCGAGACCGATGACGAGGACGATGACGACGACATGAGCGACCTCATCGGCGTCTCCGACGAGGACGAGGACGTCTGATCGGCGAGTGCAGGGGCCGAAACGCCGACCCCTCTCTTCTGCGTAAGCGCCTCAAAAGACACGTGAAATCTCCCCGTCCGCCGAACGAGTCTGCGGCCGGGGTACCGGAGCGGAAAGAAAAAGAAAATCGCGCCGGCATTCAATTTTCGGCTTGCCATCTGCAAAAAGCAGAAGTAATAAGCCGCCACTCGCCGGGCATGATGCCTGACGATTTCCCGGACCGGCACAGCCGGACCCTGATGGGGCTATAGCTCAGCTGGGAGAGCGCTTGCATGGCATGCAAGAGGTCAGCGGTTCGATCCCGCTTAGCTCCACCAAATTCCCTTCTCAACTGCGATTTTCGGCTCGGGTGTAAACGATCGGAAAAGCATCGTGTCCGCCGAATTGCCGTCACTGAGCAGCCACGGTCGTCGGCTTGCCCTGTTCCCCGATGAACACCGCAAGGATCTTGCTCGGCGTCCCCGCAACATTGAAAGCCTGATGCTTGCGGTTCTGAGTCTCGATGAACGCTTCGCCGGCCTTATAGCGGTGCGGTTCCTTGCCCTCTGTCCTTAGTTCGATCTCGCCCTCGAGGACGTAGACGTAGACGGGCACCGGATGTTTGTGGAGGGCGGTCCGGCCGTCTTTTGCAAGCGTACCAACGACCGAGATCACCTCGGGCTTCCCGGTCGGATAAACGATAGGGTCATCATCCCGGCTCACGCTTGTCTTGATCAGCGGTTGTGTTTCGAACCCCTCCGGCAGCGGATCGTCTTGAGCAAAGGCTACCGTGACACCCAGCAGAGCGAGGCTTGTCGAGAGTGCGCTGAGTCGTTTCATCGTTCTTTCCTCCCTATTGCGCCGCCGGAATTATACGACACGCTGCGACGTCGGGCAGACACCAAAGTAACAGCATGCTGGATCGAGCGTCTTTCTCCGGTCGATTTCGAAATTGTTAACCATCCGTCTGGAAGAACAGCCTCATGTTTCTCGCCTCGAAAATCTTCTGGCTTGTCGCCCAGCCGTTGTCTTTCGCCTTTTTCAGTCTGCTAATCGGCCTTTTGCTCGTTATCTCCCGCTTCCGGCGGGCCGGCGCCGTCCTCGGTGCACTCGGGCTTCTGGTGCTCTTCCTGAGCCTGTTCACGACGAGCGGGCCCTATTTCCTGCAGATCCTCGAAGACCGGTTTCCTCGGCCCTCGTCGCCGCAGGAGCTTTCCTGCATCATCGTGCTTGGCGGCGCCTTCGAGAATGAGGTGGTGGCGGGGCGCGGCGGCATGGAGTTCAACCAAGCGGGCGACCGTTTCATCGAGGCTGCGAGGCTCGCAAGGGTCTATCCGAAGGCACGCATCCTGGTTTCCGGCGGCGACGGCTCGTTCAGCGGCGCTTACGAGGGCGATGCACGGGCGTCGGAGACTTTCTTTTCGGCTTTCGGCATCGGCCCGGATCGCCTGATCCGCGAGGAGAACTCGCGCACCACCTTTGAGAACGCCGTGCATACCAAGGAATTACTGGCGGAAAGCGAACTTGAGAACTGCGCGCTCGTCACCTCGGCGTTTCATATGCCGCGTTCGATCGGCCTGTTCCGCGGGCTTGGCGTCAAAGTCACACCCTGGCCGACGGACTATCGCACCAGCGGCAAGGTGCGGCTTGGCTTCGATTTCACACAACCTTCGCTCAATGCGCAGCTTACGACAACCGCAGCACGCGAATGGATAGGGCTTTTCGGATACTATGTGAGCGGCCGGACGCCGATGCTCCTTCCGCATCATCGTTGACGGCGAGAGCCGCCTGCTCCAGCCTTTGGTCGACACCGTTCACGCACAGCGAGGCGCGATGCAGCTTCTTGAAATCCTCGACTATGCCGGCGTCGCCGTCTTTGCGGCCACCGGCGCGCTTGCGGCCTCGCGCAAGCAGCTCGACATTATCGGCTATCTCTTTCTCGCCTCCGTCACCGGGATCGGCGGCGGCACGATGCGGGACGTGATCCTCGGGGCGACGCCGGTCTTCTGGGTCGTGAATCCGGCCTACCTCGTCGTCTGCGCCGCGGTCGGGCTCCTGGTGTTTTTCACCGCCCACCGTCTCGAGTCGCGCTACCGCATGCTCGTCTGGCTCGATGCGATCGGCCTTTCCGCTTACTGCGTCATGGGCGCGGCAAAGGGACTCGCGGCAACCGGTTCGCCGATCGTCGCGCTTGTGACCGGCATGCTGACGGCAACCTTCGGCGGAATCTTGCGCGATCTCCTCGCGGGTGAGCCCTCGGTGCTGCTCAGGCCCGAGATCTACGTCACGGCGGCGCTCGTCGGCGCCGGCGCCTTCGTCTTGGCGACGCTTGCCGGGTTGCCGGTAGCGATCGCCTCGTCGCTCGGCGTTGTCGCAGCATTCGCGGTGCGCGGCGGCGCGCTTCGATATGGCTGGACGCTGCCGACCGGCAAGTCCGGTCCCGGGCGCGATCCGGACGAGATCATGTAAATGCATGTCGCCCAAAAATGTGAAGCGGTTTTGGGTTTACGGCATGCATACGGAAGAAAAGCGAAGCGCCAGCAAATTCATTGAAGGCAGCGCCCTTTGTCAGCGCCGCGATTTGTGCCGCAGGCGGATCACCACGTCGACATGGGAGATTTCCATGCCCTCCGGCGGCTCCGGCAGGTTGCCGATTTGTATGTTGCTCACCGGAATATCGAGGACCTCGTTCTCGCCCTCGATGAAGAAATGATGGTGATCGGAAACATTGGTGTCGAAATAGGTCTTGGCGCTCTCGACCGCGAGAACGCGGATGATGCCCGCTTCGGTGAACTGGTGCAGCGTGTTGTAGACGGTCGCGAGAGAAATCGGGACGCCGGCGGCGACCGCCTCTTCATGCAGTTCCTCCACCGTCAGGTGACGGTCGCCCTTGGCGAAGATCAGATCGGCAAGCGCAATGCGCTGGCGCGTCGGTCGCAACCCCGAATTGCGCAGCCTTTCCTGCGAAGAGATCTCCATAACTCTCGTCATGCGGCAGCCGTTCCGATATTCCTGCTTCAGGCCCATGGACCGTCAGCCTGCGATATAACTTCTAGCGCCGATGCTTTCAATAGACTCCGGCCTCGAGAGAGGCGCTATCGCCTGAAAATCGGCCCAAAGCGGGGGAAGTCCGGCATTTAACTCTGGTCGCGGCCACATTCATACTGTAAGCGACGGCGGAACGATATCGCCATGGAGAGCGGAATGGAGCACAATGCCGGGGTGGCTATTGGGCCGCAAACTCGCTCTACTTGGAAGAACGTGACAAACTGCAGCCAATGGCAGGCTGCGCTTCAATTCAGACCGGACTTGCTCTAAAGCAAGCCCGACAAAACTTTGAGACACGCAGGGAAACAACCATTCATGACCACCAGGCAATCCAGCTTCAGCTATGAGGAAATCCTGACCTGCGGCCGAGGCGAAATGTTTGGCCCTGGCAACGCGCAGCTGCCGCTGCCGCCGATGCTGATGTTCAACCGCATCACCGATATTTCCGAGACCGGTGGGCCGCACGACAAGGGCTATGTGCGCGCCGAATTCGACATCACGCCGGATCTCTGGTTCTTCCCGTGCCATTTCATGGGCGACCCGGTGATGCCCGGCTGCCTCGGGCTCGACGCGATGTGGCAGCTGACCGGTTTCTTTCTCGGCTGGCTCGGCGAGCTCGGCAAGGGTCGTGCGATCTCTACCGGCGAAGTAAAGTTCACCGGCATGGTGACGCCGAAGACCAAGCTGGTCGAATACGGCATCGACTTCAAACGCGTCATGCGCGGCCGCCTGGTTCTCGGCATCGCCGACGGCTGGATGAAGGCCGATGGGGACGTGATCTACAGGGCTAGCGACCTCAGGGTCGGCCTTTTCCAGGAAAAAGCCGACTGAACTGCGGGTTTCCCCCCGCACGAGTCCAATCGAAGAAAAGGTCATTTACCATGAGACGGGTTGTTGTAACGGGCCTCGGTATCGTTTCCTCGATCGGCAACAATGCCGATGAAGTCACTGCGTCGCTGCGTGATGCGAAGTCGGGCATCACGTTTTCTCCGGATTTCGCCGAGCACGGCTTCAGGTGCCAGGTCTGGGGTCGGCCGACGCTCGACACAACCGACCTCGTCGACCGGCGCGCCATGCGCTTCCTCTCGCAGGCCGGCTCCTGGAACCACGTGGCGATGAAGCAGGCGATCGCCGATGCCGGGCTGGAAGCCGGCGACATCACCAACGAGCGCACCGGCATCATCATGGGCTCGGGCGGCGCCTCGACCCGCACCATCGTAGAAGCCTCAGAGATCACCCTGAAGAACAACAGCCCCAAGCGCATAGGTCCCTTCGCCGTGCCGAAGGCGATGTCCTCGACTGCTTCGGCAACGCTTGCGACCTGGTTCCAGATCCATGGCGTCAACTACTCCATCTCGTCTGCCTGCTCGACCTCGGCGCACTGCATCGGCAATGCGGCGGAGATGATCCAGTGGGGCAAGCAGGACGTGATGTTCGCAGGCGGCCATGAGGACCTCGACTGGACGATGTCCAACCTGTTCGACGCCATGGGTGCCATGTCCTCGAAGTTCAACGAGACGCCCTCCACCGCCTCCCGCGCCTATGACGTGAGCCGCGACGGCTTCGTGATCGCCGGCGGTGCAGGCGTCGTCGTGCTCGAGGAATTGGAGCGCGCGAAGGCGCGCGGCGCCAAGATCTATGCCGAACTGGTCGGTTACGGCGCGACCTCCGACGGCTATGACATGGTCGCCCCGTCCGGCGAAGGGGCGGTGCGCTGCATGCGCCAGGCGCTTTCCACGGTGAAGGGCGATATCGACTACATCAACACTCACGGCACCGCGACGCCGGTCGGCGACCAGAAGGAAATCGGCGCCATTCGCGAGGTCTTCGGCGAGAGGATGCCGCACATCCAGTCGACCAAGTCGCTGACCGGCCATTCGCTCGGCGCGGCCGGCGTTCAGGAATCGATCTACGGCCTGCTGATGATGCAGGCAGGCTTCATCGGCGAAAGCGCACATATCAGCGAACTCGACCCGGAATTTGAGGGCGTTCCGATCGTGCGCAAGCGGATCGACAATGCCAAGATCGACACGGTTCTCTCGAATTCCTTTGGCTTCGGCGGCACTAACGCGACGCTCGTGTTCCAGCGCTACAACGGATAACAGAATGAACGGACTGATGAATGGAAAGCGCGGCCTCATCATGGGTGTGGCCAATAGTCATTCTATTGCCTGGGGTATTTCGAAGGCTCTCGCCGCCCAGGGGGCGGAACTCGCCTTCACCTATCAGGGCGAGGCTCTCGGCAAGCGCGTGAAGCCGCTTGCCGCGGAACTCAACTCCGAGTTCCTGCTGCCCTGCGACGTAGAGGATCTCGCCTCCGTCGACGCCGTCATCGCCGCGATAAAGGAGCGCTGGGGCGAGCTCGACTTCATCGTCCATGCCATCGGCTTTTCCGACAAGAACGAGCTCAAGGGACTTTACGCGGATACGACGCGGGAGAACTTCAACCGAACAATGGTGATCTCGTGTTTCTCCTTCACCGAGATCGCCAAACGCGCCGCGGAGCTGATGAGCGAAGGCGGGACCATGCTGACGCTCACCTATGGAGGATCGGTGCGCGTGATGCCGAACTACAACGTCATGGGCGTTGCGAAAGCCGCGCTCGAGGCCTCGGTCCGCTATCTCGCCGCCGACTACGGTCCGCGCGGCATCCGCGTCAACGCGATCTCCGCCGGACCGATCCGCACGCTCGCCGGCGCCGGCATTTCGGACGCGCGCGCCATGCTCTCCTGGCAGCAGAAGAACTCGCCGCTCCGCCGGACCGTCACCATCGACGACGTCGGCAGCTCGGCGCTCTACCTGCTGTCGGATCTCTCCGGTGGGGTCACCGGCGAGATCCACTACGTGGATTCCGGCTACAACATCACCTCGATGCCGACGCTCGAGGCGCTCAGGATCGCCGATGCGGAGTAACCGCCGCGCGTTTGGACGAGAGGCAATGATCTTAGGTCGGATCGACCTGAAACCATAAACTTGATCGAGAAGTTGGCGCCGGGCGGTCGGAAGTCCGCGCACGCCCGGATCCGTTTAATGCATCTCGACCGGCCGCTTGTAGCGCTCGTAGTGCCCGGGAACGATCGTCTGCCGCTCGATCATGCGGTGGACGCGAGGCGGATTGTCGCCCCGGTGCAGGGCCGTCAGCCTGTCGCCGACGGCGGCGTCGGCCTGGGTGCGGCGCTGATTGTGGCGGACATATTCGACCCAGGTCGGCACGTGGTAGGTTTCCGTCCAGATCGTCGGATTTTCGAGATCTCGCATCAAGGCCCAATGGCCCGCCCCGTCGCGGATGCGGATGCGTCGCCGCTCGGCCATCGTGCTCAGGAAATCCGGGATGTCCGCCTCTTCGATCTCGTAATCGATCATCACGACGATCGGACCGCTGCGGGGCTTGAGATCGAGTGCGAGAAGCGGCTCGTTGAAGCGGTTGAGCGGGTCGAGGTTCAGCGATTTGAACTTGGGCAGCGGGAGGCGCAGCCCGATGGCGATGCCGGAGAGCATGAGCAGACAGGAGCCTATGAGCGCGTTGGCGGCGCCGTATTCTTCCGCCGCAAAGCCCCAGAGCCAGCTTCCGCCGGCAATGCCGCCGAAGGTCGCCGTCTGGTAAAGCGAGAGTGCCCGGCCGACGACCCAGCGCGGCGTCGAGAGCTGTACCGTGGTGTTGAACAGCGACAGTGCCAGAACCCAGCAGGCACCGGAGACGACGAGGACGAGCGAAGTCAGCCAAGCCACGGTGCTGAAGGCGGTGACGATCGCGCTCAAGGCGAAGCCTGCGAAGGCTGAGCGCACGATTGTTTCGCTCGACAGCCGTTCCCTGAGCCTCGCGCTCAAAAGCGCGCCGCCAATTGCGCCGAGGCCGAAGGCACCGAGCAAGATGCCGTAGGTGAGCGGCCCGCCGGCAACGAGATCGCGCGCCACGAGAGGCAGGAGGGCGAGCAGCGCACTTGCCGAAATGCCGAAGGAAAATCCCCGCAGCAGCACCTTGCCGATATTGGGCGACATCGCCACGTAACGGAAGCCGGCGGAGACGGCCCGGCCAAGGGTCTCGCGCGGCAGGAGTTTCTCCTGAACGGCCGGGCGCCAGCGGAAAAGGGCGAAGAGGATCGCGAAATAGCTGAGCGTGTTGGCGGCGAAGGCAGCGGCGGCTCCGGCCGCCGCGACGATGGCGCCGCCGATCGCCGGGCCGACGCTGCGGGTGATGTTGAAGCCCATGCTGTTCAGCGCGACGGCAGCCGGCAGCTGGTCGCGCGGCACCATGTCGCCGACGGAAGCTTGCCAGGCCGGGTTGTTGAGCGCCGTGCCGCAGCCGATCAGGAAGGTGAAGATGAGCAGCAGCCAGGGCGTGACGAGGCCGAAATAGGCCGAAAGCGTCAGCAACGCCGACACGCCGAGCATGAAGCCCTGCGCCACCAGCATGATCCGTCGCCGGTCGAAATTGTCGGCGAGCGCGCCGGAGATGAGCGAGAAGAGCATGATCGGCAGCGAGGTCGAGGCCTGCACCAGCGCCACCATGTTGACGGATTGGGAGATGGATGTCATCAGCCAGGCCGCGCCGACCGCCTGGATCAGTCCGCCGAAATTTGAGGCGAGGCTTGCGACCCAGATGGTGCGGAAGGTATCGTGCTTGAAGGGTGCCAGCGGCGACATGCGGTTCGTCACCTCGTAATCTCTTCCATTTGACTATGAACCTCAGAGGCGCTTTGGTTATACGCCTTGAAACGTGATGCGCCAGCCGCTGAAACTTGCCTTCAAGGAAGCGGGGGGAGCAAGGAGCGGGAAGGAGAAGGCGCAGGTATTGGCGCCGCTTTGACAGACCCTTGCAATCTCCGGCCGGGAAGCGTATATGAGCCTCAAATTCTTGATCGGTAGATGAAGAGTGGGCTCCGTCAGGACCCGCTCTTTTTTATTAGCCGGTCCGATGAGGAGATGATCGTTTGTCCGACCAGGCAACGGCAGAAAATGCAAGTGAGCCGCGGCTGATCGCGGAAACCGGGCTCGACCGGCGCATTGCCGATATCGTCGAACCCGTGCTGGAGCAGATGGGTTTTCGGCTGGTGCGCGTGCGTATGTCCGGCCAGAACGGCCTGACGCTGCAGATCATGACCGAACGCAGCGACGGCACGATGACCGTCGAAGATTGCGAGGAGGTCTCGAAGGCGATATCCCCGGTTCTCGACGTGGAAGATCCCATCGACAAGGCGTATCATCTTGAAGTGTCGTCGCCGGGCATCGATCGCCCGATGGTGCGAAGGTCCGACTTCATCCGCTGGCAGGGCCATCTGGTGAAGTGCGAGACGTCGGTCATGGTCGATGGGCGCAAGCGTTTCCGTGGCAAGATCGTGTCGGTGGACGAGGACGGCTTCCGCCTCGAGCGTGACCAGCCCGCCTACGGCGAGGAGCCGAGCGTTGCCATTCCGTTCACCGCGCTTTCGGAAGCGCGGCTGATCCTGACCGATGACCTGATCCGCGATGCGCTGACGGCAGACAAGAAGGCGAAGGCGGCGCGCGCCGCCAACGAGAATTTCGAAGACGAAGACAAACCTATCGAGTGAGGCAGGGCGCGCTTTCGGGCCCCTGCAACCAGACGGAGACAAGACATGGCAGTCAGTGCTAACCGGCTCGAACTTCTGCAGATCGCAGATGCTGTGGCACGGGAAAAGGTGATCGACCGCGAGATCGTTCTGGCCGCGATGGCAGATGCGATCCAGAAGGCGGCGCGCTCGCGCTACGGTTCGGAATCGAACATCCGCGCCGACATCAATCCGAAGACCGGTGAAATCCGTCTCCAACGTCTTCTCGAAGTGGTCGAGCATGCCGATGATTATTCGACCCAGATCCCGCTGGAACTGGCGCGCGACCGCAATCCGGACGCCAAGCTCGGCGATTTCATCGCCGATCCGCTGCCGCCGATGGATTTCGGCCGCATCGCTGCACAGTCCGCCAAGCAGGTGATCGTGCAGAAGGTGCGCGAGGCCGAGCGTGACCGTCAGTATGAAGAATTCAAGGACCGTGTCGGCGAGATCGTCAACGGCACCGTCAAACGCGTCGAATACGGTAACGTCATCGTCGATCTCGGCCGTGGCGAAGGCATTATCCGGCGCGACGAGATGATCCCGCGCGAGACCATGCGCTACGGCGATCGCGTCCGTGCCTTCGTCTACGACGTCCGCCGTGAACAGCGCGGGCCGCAGATCTTCCTGTCGCGCACGCATCCGCAGTTCATGGTCAAGCTCTTCACCATGGAAGTGCCGGAAATCTATGACGGCATCATCCAGATCAAGTCGGTCGCTCGCGACCCGGGCTCGCGCGCCAAGATCGCCGTCGTCTCGAACGACTCGTCGATCGATCCGGTCGGCGCCTGCGTCGGCATGCGCGGCTCGCGCGTCCAGGCCGTTGTCGGCGAGCTCCAGGGAGAGAAGATCGACATCATCCCGTGGTCTCCCGATCCTGCCTCCTTTATCGTCAACGCCCTGCAGCCGGCGGAAGTGACCAAGGTCGTCCTCGACGAGGATGCGGAACGCATCGAGGTCGTGGTCCCCGACGAGCAGCTTTCGCTCGCCATCGGTCGCCGCGGCCAGAATGTCCGACTCGCCTCGCAGCTCACCGGCTGGGATATCGACATCCTTACCGAGCAGGAGGAAAGCGAGCGGCGCCAGAAGGAATTCAACGAGCGTACGCAGCTCTTCATGGATGCGCTGGACGTCGACGAGATGGTCGGCCAGGTTCTCGCCTCCGAGGGTTTTGCCCAGGTCGAGGAACTTGCCTATGTCGATCTCGACGAGATTTCCTCGATCGACGGTTTCGACGAGGAGACCGCGACCGAAATCCAGACGCGCGCCCGCGAATATCTCGACAAGATCGAGGCGGAGATGGACGCCAAGCGCAAGGAACTTGGCGTTTCGGACGATCTGCGCCAGATCAATGGGCTCACCAGCCAGATGCTGGTCGCGCTCGGCGAGGAAAGCATCAAGACGGTCGAGGATTTCGCCGGCTGCGCCGCCGACGACCTGATCGGCTGGACCGAGCGCAAGGATGGCGAGACCAAGCGCTTCGAGGGTATCTTCTCGAAGTTGGACGTCACCCGCGAAGAGGCCGAAGCGATGATCGTCCAGGCGCGGCTTGCGGCCGGCTGGATCACCGAGGAGGACCTGGCAAAGGCTGAGGGCGAAGAGGACGAGCCGATCGATGTCGCCGAAGGCGCCGAGCAGGATGCCTGATGCCGTTGGCGACCGAGGCCGATAACCTGCCATCGGACAAGGGGCCGAAGGACCGGGGCGGCAGCAGCCGAACCTGCATCGTCACGCGCGAGAGCGGTTCGCCCGACACGCTGATCCGCTTCGTTGCCGGCCCCGATGGACGCGTCGTTCCAGATTTGAAACGACAGCTTCCCGGGCGCGGCTGCTGGGTGAAGGCCGAGCGGCCTTTCATTGAGAAGGCAGTGGCGAAGAAGCTCTTCGCCCGCGCCCTTCGCACCGAGGTCAAGGCCGATCAGGCATTGGCGGACGAGGTCGACCGGCTGCTCGCGGAACAGCTCGCCGGAATGATGAACATGGCGCGCAAGGCCGGCCAGTTCGTCACTGGCGCGACCAAGACTGAGCAGGCCGTGCGTGGGCTTGCGGCGATGGCCGTGTTCCACGCGATCGACGCGGCTGCTGACGGCGTTCGCAAGATCGATCAGGCTCGCAAGGCGATGAGCTTCGTCGGCGAGGACGAGACGGAAATACCAGCCTTCCGACCCTTTAGTGCGGCGGAAATGGAGGGCCTTTTGGGAAGTAATGCTTTTATCCATGCCGCAGCGCTTGCAGGGCAGGCGGGTGAGGGTGTAGTGAAGCGCGCAATCATGCTCGAAAAGTACCGAGGATCCGTCCCGGTCCGGGCCAAAGGCGGCGCTGGCAAGCCACAGCAATGATACGCGTCACCGGCAGATGCCGGAATAGCGAGCATTGTTTGAGACAATTTGGAAGACGGGGTCAGGTGATACGCATCCGGCCCTGATCGCTAGGAACGGAACGGAATGACCGACAACAAAGACGACAAGACACTCAGCGTAGCGGGCAAGAAGACGCTGACCCTTAAGCCCTCCGGGGTACCGCATGGGACGGTACGCCAGGACATGGGCCGCGGTCGCACCAAGGCGGTCGTGGTTGAAACCAAGAGAACGCGTGGACTGACCAAGCACAAGGACGAGCGCCCGATCACGCCGGTTGCCGCGACGCCTGTCGCTCGACCGGTCGAGCAGCGGCCTGTTCCGCCACAGCCTGCCGGCCGTCCGGCTCCCCAGCCGCAACCGCATCAGCCGCGCTCCGAGCAGAACCGTCCCCGTGGCGTTGTCCTGAACGACCTTTCGGCCGGCGAGATGGAAGCCCGCCGTCGCGCGCTCGCAGAAGCTCAGATCCGTGAAGTCGAGGACGCCAAGCGCCGTGCCGAAGAGCAAGCCCGCCGGCGGCGCGAGGAAGAAGAGCGCATCGCTCGCGAGGAGGAGGAGACCGCCCGTCGTGCCGCCGAAGAGGCAGCACGCCCGGCAGCAGCACGCCCGGCAGTAGAAGAAAGGGCCGAAGCGAAGGTCGAAGAGGAGCGCCCGGCCGCCGTCGAGCGCGGCGCCGAGGCCCGCCCGCAGCCGCCGCGACCGTCGCCGGCAACCCCGCAGGCCCCGGCCGGCGTCGCCGCCCGCGGCCGCCGCGTGGGCGACGAGGAAGAGGACGAGCGCCGGCGCGGTGCCGGACCGGTGCGCGGCAAGGTCGCGCGGCCGGAGCCGGCCAAGCCGGTCACCCGTCCGAAGGGCGACGAAGGCCGTCGTCAGGGCAAGCTGACGCTGACCGCAGCCGTCGACGAGGACGGCGGCCAGCGCAGCCGCTCGCTCTCGGCCATGCGCCGCCGTCAGGAGAAATTCAAGCGCAGCCAGATGCAGGAAGCCCGCGAGAAGATCTCGCGTGAGGTCGTCCTGCCCGAGACCATCACGATTCAGGAATTGTCGCAGCGCATGTCCGAACGCGCCGTCGACGTCATCAAGTTCCTGATGAAGGAAGGCCAGATGATGAAGCCGGGCGATCTGATCGACGCCGACATGGCCGAGCTCATCGCCGTCGAATTCGGTCACACTGTCAAGCGCGTGTCCGAGTCCGACGTCGAGGAGGGCATCTTCAACATCTCCGATCAGGACGAGGACCTGGTGGCGCGGCCGCCGATCGTCACGATCATGGGCCACGTCGACCACGGCAAGACATCGCTGCTCGACGCCATCCGCCACGCCAATGTGGTTGCGGGCGAAGCGGGCGGCATCACCCAGCACATCGGTGCCTATCAGGTCGAGCAGAACGGCCAGAAGATCACCTTCATCGACACCCCCGGCCACGCCGCGTTCACGGCCATGCGCGCCCGCGGTGCCCAGGCAACGGATATTGCCGTCCTCGTGGTTGCGGCCGACGACAGCGTGATGCCGCAGACGATCGAATCGATCAACCACGCCAAGGCGGCCAACGTGCCGATCATCGTGGCGATCAACAAGGTCGACAAGCCGACGGCAAACCCGCAGAAGGTCCGCACCGAGCTCCTGCAGCACGAGGTGTTCGTTGAATCGATGGGTGGCGAAGTGCTCGACGTTGAGGTTTCGGCGAAGAACCACACCAACCTCGACAAGCTGCTCGAAGCGATCCTGCTGCAGGCGGAAATCCTCGACCTCAAGGCCAACCCCGACCGGACCGCCGAAGGTACGGTGGTGGAAGCCGAGCTCGACCGCGGGCGCGGCGCGGTTGCCACGATTCTCGTCCAGAAAGGCACGCTGACCCCGGGGCAGATCATTGTCGCGGGCGACCAGTGGGGCCGCGTGCGTGCGCTCGTCAACGACAAGGGCGAACACGTGAAATCCGCCGGTCCGTCGACCCCGGTCGAGGTTCTCGGCCTGTCCGGTACGCCGGCCGCCGGCGACAAATTCGCCGTTGTCGAGAGCGAGAGCCGCGCACGCGAGATCTCCGAATATCGCCAGCGGCTTGCCCGTGAAAAGGCGGTTGCCCGTCAGTCTGGTTCGCGCGGTTCGCTCGAGCAGATGATGAGCCAGCTCCAGACCTCCGGTCTGAAGGAGTTCCCGCTGGTCATCAAGGGCGATGTGCAGGGCTCCATCGAAGCGATCACCGGCGCGCTGGAAAAGCTCGGCACGGACGAAGTGCGTGCACGCATCGTGCATTCGGGCGCAGGCGGCATAACGGAGTCGGATATCTCGCTCGCCGAGGCCTCCAACGCCGCGATCATCGGCTTCAACGTGCGCGCCAACAAGCAGGCGCGCGATGCGGCAGAGCGCGCCGGCATCGAGATCCGCTACTACAACATCATCTACGATCTGGTGGATGACGTGAAGTCGGCGATGTCCGGTCTGCTTTCGCCCGAGCGTCGTGAGACCTTCCTCGGCAATGCCGAGATCCTGGAGGTGTTCAACATCACCAAGGTCGGCAAGGTCGCGGGCTGCCGCGTTACGGAGGGCAAGGTCGAGCGCGGTGTCGGCGTCCGCCTCGTGCGCGACAACGTCGTCATCCACGAAGGCAAGCTCAAGACGCTCAAGCGCTTCAAGGACGAGGTCTCCGAGGTCCAGTCCGGCCAGGAATGCGGCATGGCCTTCGAAAATTACGAGGACATCCGTCCTGGCGACACGATCGAGTGCTTCCGCGTCGAGCACGTCACGCGGACTCTCTAACCGGGTCCGGCCACGGATTTTGCGAGCGCCGGAACGGTTCCGGCGCTCGCATTTTTTTGAAGGTAGGGAGGTAGAGACGAGCGGCGTCTCGCCCCAAATTGCTCTCGCACTGAAACGACCGCCATTGCTTCGTCATTTGCGGTCCGGGACAAGAACGATGAAAAGATCCACATCCTCAGCACCCTCCCAGCGCATGCTGCGCGTCGGCGAACAGGTGCGCGCCGCGATCACGCAGATCCTGCAGCGCGGCGAAGTGCGCGACCCGCTGATCGAAAAGACGGTGATTTCCATTTCCGAAGTGCGCATGTCACCCGACCTGAAGATCGCCACCGCCTATGTGACGCCGCTCGGCGTGGCGGATCATGCGACGATCATCGAGGCGCTGAACAAACATGCGAAATTCATCCGCGGCCGGCTCGGCCCCCAGCTTCGGCAGATGAAATACATGCCGGACGTCCGCTTCCGCGACGATACCAGCTTCGACAATTACCAGAAGATCGATGCGCTGCTGCGCTCGCCGGAAGTCAGCCGCGACCTCGATCCGGATTCCGAAGACGAAGAATAAGAAGAGCATGTCAAAACCGCGCAAACCCAAGGGCCGCCCGATCTCGGGCTGGCTCATCCTCGATAAGCCGCTCGACTACGGTTCCACTGAGGCCGTCGCCAAGATCAAGTGGCTGTTCAAGGCGCAAAAGGCCGGTCACGCCGGCACACTCGACCCACTCGCCTCCGGCATGCTGCCGATCGCGCTCGGCGACGCGACGAAGACGGTGCCTTACGTGATGGATGGCCGTAAGATCTACGAATTCACGGTCGCCTGGGGTGAGGAGCGTTCGACCGACGATCTCGAAGGCGAGGTCGTCCGCTCGTCGGCCGGGCGGCCGAGCGAAGAGGCGATTCGCGCCCTTCTGCCGAACTATACCGGCGTGATCAGCCAGGTTCCGCCGCAGTTTTCGGCGATTAAGATCGACGGCGAGCGCGCCTATGACCTCGCGCGCGATGGCGAGACCGTGGAGATCCCTGCGCGTGAAGTGGAGGTTTTCCGTTTGGCGTTGATCGGCTGCACCCCCAATCTCGCCCAGTTCGAGATCGAATGCGGCAAGGGAACCTATGTTCGTTCGCTTGCCCGCGACATGGGCCGCGATCTTGGCTGCTTCGGCCACATCGCCTCGCTGCGCCGCACTTTCGTCGCCCCCTTCGGCGAGGAGGACATGGTGCCGCTCTCCGAACTGGTCGCTTTGGAGAAGATCGAGGACGAGACGGAGCGGCTCGCTGCGCTGGACCAATATCTGATCGAAACCGGCGAAGCGCTGTCGGATCTACCGCACCTCGCCGTCAATGACGACCAGGCGCACCGGCTGAGGATGGGCAATCCGATCATTCTGCGTGGACGCGATGCACCGCTGCCCACTCCTGAAGCCTATGCCACCGCCCGCGGCAAGCTCGTGGCGATCGGTGAAATCAGCGAGGGCGAGTTTCGTCCGAAACGGGTTTTCACCGGCCACTGAACGCCGGCACGGCCGAAAATCGTTCCCGTCCGAGCGAGGGCGCGTATACTCGTCTTCACGGAGAGCGAGTAAGCAAGTCCGCTGGATAACCGCTCAGTCTACCGCCGCGCGCCTTATCGGACGCAAATGTCGCTGTATACTGTAAATTGCTGCATGGCTTGCTGCTTCAAATGGCGACATGCAGTAGCATCTTCCCGCTTGCCGGGAGGGGAGCCGAAAGGGTAACCGCGAGTCTCCGCCTCTCCGCCTGCGGGGAGAGAAGGTGGCCGGCAGGCCAGATAAGGGCCATAGGCGGATGAATACTTCTGATCCGCGCTCCAGCGACATAACGCCGAATGGCGAAAGGCAGTCCGGATGGTCGAGGCGTCAGAGAAGAACCAGCGGGAACTCTCGTCCGGGAGCTTGCAGGCGGCTGCGGCTTTCGTCCGGCAGTATCTGCGGCGGCCGTTCAGCTTTTATCTGATCTCGCTTCTCCTGATCGCGATCGTACCACCCTTCGTCTTTTCTCTGGTGATCCTCAAGCGCAACATGGATGCACAGGAGCAGGTCGTTAGCTCGCTGCTCAAGGCTTCGACCGGGTCCGTCACGCGCATCGTCGAGCGCGAAGTCGAGGGAAAGCTGACCACGTTGAGGGTTCTGTCGACCTCCCCGGCGATCGATCTTGGTGACATGAAGACGATCTTCGACCGTGCTTCGGTGGCACTCGCCGGATCGGATTCTCACCTGATTGTTGTCGACCGCCAGCATGAGCTGCGATTGAACACCCGTTTTCCGTTCGCAACACAGCTCGGCCGGGCTTCGGATCCGGATGTCGAACTCGCGTTCGAGAGTGGCGTGCCACTCGTCTCCGGCGTGTTCTTCGCCCGCGCCGGCGGGCGTTGGGCATTCAACGTTCTCCTGCCCTACACGGCCGCGAACGGCGAGAAATTCCTCCTGGGCCTGACGCAGGATGCGACCAGCATGGCCAAGGCCGTCAACCGCGAGACGCTCTCACCCGGATGGAACGCGGCCCTGGTCGACGGGAGAGGACGGGTCATCATTTCCTCCGACCCTAAGGTCTCGCCTGGCGATGCCTTTTTCCTGAAGCAATTGCCGATGCTCAGCATCGGCGTCGACAATGTCAGCGCGAACGGCACCGAATACCGCGTCGCCTCCGAATTCTCGGTCCTGACCGGGTGGCGCATCGTTGCCTGGGCACCGCGGGAGATCATCGACCAGCCGATGGTCTGGTCCTTTCTGTGGCTGTCGCTCGGCGGAATCATCTTCACGAGCATCGCCATCGCCGGCTCGTTCACGATCGCGCGGCTGCTGACGCAGGGTGTCAAGCTGCTCGCACTCGATGCACGGCGCCTGGGCGCCGGCCAATCGATCGAGCCGCGCCGGTATATGATCACCGAAGTCGAGGCCGTCTCCGCCGCGCTTGCGCGTGCGGCGGCCGCTCGTACCAAGGCGGAGGGCGAAATTCGCCTTCTGATGCGCGAGGTCGCCCATCGCTCCAAGAATCAGCTGACGGTGATCCAGTCGATGTTGGCCCAATCGTCGGCTTCCGCCGAGGATGCGCCGGATTTCGTCGACGGATTCCGACGGCGTCTGGCGGGGCTTGCGCGCTCGACCGATCTGATGCTCGCCAATGCGGCCCTGGGTGTCGACTTTCGCGAGCTTGTCCAGAACCAGCTTCAGCCCTTCGCGCCCGATGATTCGGATCGTATCCAGCTTCACGGCCCGGATCTAAGGCTGGACACCCAAATGGCCCAGACGCTCGGCATGGTGTTCCATGAACTCGCGACCAATGCCATCAAGCATGGCGCGCTTGCCAATACGACAGGCACGATCAGGCTCGACTGGTCGGTGGAGAAAGGCGCAATCACCATTCGCTGGCGCGAACGTGGCGCGGAGATCGCCGACTCACAGAAGCCCCGCAGAGGCTTTGGAACCGTCGTGCTCGAGCGGATGCTTGCCCTGGCGTTGCGCGCCGAACTCGAAAAGACCATGCATGCGGACGGCATCGAATGGCTGATCCGCATCCCGCGCCAAGGCGAGCAAGAGGAAAGGAGCGAGCCGGCCGGTTGAGCGCAGACGTTGCGGCAGCAGGTGTTGCGCGCCCCGTCGGCATCACCCTTCCCTTTTCAATCGGTTTCGGTTATAGGCACGCCAGCGAAAGGCACGGCCTCTCGTGTGAACGGCCGCGGCTGGACGACATCCCGGCTGCCGGCGACCCGAAAATCCTCGAAACGAAAGGATCATCCGATGTCGATCACTGCAGAGCGCAAGGCTCAACTCATCAAGGAATTCGCGACCGCCGACGGCGACACCGGCTCTCCGGAAGTTCAGGTTGCGCTTCTGACCGAACGGATCAACAACCTCACCGAACACTTCAAGGACCACAAGAAGGACAACCATTCCCGCCGTGGTCTTCTCGCGCTGGTTTCCAGCCGTCGTTCGCTCCTCGACTATTTGAAGAAGAAGGACGAAGCGCGCTACAACAAGCTGATCGGTGCCCTCGGCATCCGCCGCTAACGAAGTTGACCGGCGGGTCGTTCTGCGATCCGCCGGCTTTTTTGGCGCCCGCGCGCCGGCTGCATCTCTCCTTAAAACGGAACCAATCCGGAGTTAGGAGTGCAGGGTATTCAAGAGTGAAACAGCGACCTCCAGCGCCAGAAGGGCGTAGGGCGCTGTTGAAACCGTCCCTCACGGGCGCCGGAGGCGCTTTCGGAAGGGGGACCGTCCAGCGAACCGGATGGGCCGGTATCGCGGATCAACCGATGGCCCGTCATGGGGCAGGATTGCAGGATGCTTCGGCGCCTGCTTGCCGGAGCGCTTCCATGCGGGTGCGCGCCAAGCGGCGAGCGGCCGGTTCTGATTAGAAGCCTCCCGTTGTCTTGCCCGTGATGCGCCAAATAAAGCGGCATAGAGATCGCCCGCGCCGCATCGGCCGCGGACGCTCTCTCGCACACGAAGGACAGAACATGTTCGAGACTCACAAGGTAGAAATCGAATGGGCCGGGCGCCCGCTCAAGCTCGAAACCGGCAAGATTGCCCGCCAGGCTGACGGCGCGGTTCTCGCCACCTACGGCGAAACCGTCGTGCTCGCCACCGTCGTTTCGGCCAAGGCGCCGAAGCCGGGCCAGGACTTCTTTCCGCTGACCGTCAACTACCAGGAGAAGACCTACGCCGCCGGCAAGATTCCTGGCGGTTACTTCAAGCGCGAAGGCCGCCCGACCGAGAACGAGACGCTGGTCTCGCGCCTGATCGACCGGCCGATCCGCCCGCTCTTCCCGGAAGGCTACAAGAACGACACCCAGGTCATCCTCACTGTCATGCAACATGACCTCGAGAACGACCCGGACGTCGTGGCGATGGTCGCCGCCTCCGCGGCGCTGACGCTTTCCGGCGTACCCTTCATGGGCCCGGTCGGCGGGGCACGCGTCGGCTACATCAACGGCGAATATGTCCTCAACCCGCACCTCGACGAAATGGACGAATCCTCGCTCGACCTCGTCGTGGCCGGTACCCAGGACGCCGTGCTGATGGTCGAATCGGAAGCCAAGGAACTGCCCGAGGACGTCATGCTCGGCGCCGTGATGTTCGGCCACAGGGGCTTCCAGCCGGTGATCGACGCGGTCATCAAGCTTGCAGAAGTCGCCGCCAAGGAGCCGCGCGAATTTGAGCCGGAGGACCATTCGGCCCTCGAGAACGCCATGCTCGAAATTGCCGAGGCCGAGCTGCGCAACGCCTACAAGATCACCGAGAAGGCGGCACGCTACGCCGCCGTCGATGCCGTCAAGACGAAGGTCAAGGAACACTTCCTGCCGGAGGGCGTCGAGAATCCCGGGCACACCGCAGAAGAGATCGCCGCCGTCTTCAAGCACCTGCAGGCGAAAATCGTTCGCTGGAACATCCTCGACACGCAGAGCCGCATCGACGGCCGCGATCTCGTCACCGTCCGTCCGATCGTCGCCGAGGTTGGCCTTCTGCCACGCACCCACGGCTCCGCGCTGTTCACGCGCGGCGAGACGCAGGCGATCGTGGTTGCGACGCTCGGCACCGGCGAAGACGAGCAGTATGTCGATTCCTTGACCGGCATGTACAAGGAAAACTTCATGCTGCACTACAACTTCCCGCCCTTCTCGGTCGGTGAAACAGGTCGTCTCGGTTCGCCGGGCCGCCGCGAAATCGGCCACGGCAAGCTTGCCTGGCGCGCAATCCATCCGATGCTGCCGACGGCGGAACAGTTCCCCTACACGTTGCGGGTCGTCTCGGAAATCACCGAGTCGAACGGCTCGTCCTCGATGGCGACCGTCTGCGGCACATCGCTGGCGCTGATGGACGCCGGCGTTCCGATCGCCAAGCCCGTCGCCGGCATCGCCATGGGCCTGATCAAGGAAGACGACCGCTTCGCCGTTCTCTCCGATATCCTTGGCGACGAGGACCATCTCGGCGACATGGACTTCAAGGTTGCGGGCACCGAAGCCGGCGTCACCTCGCTGCAGATGGACATCAAGATCGCCGGCATCACCGAAGAGATCATGAAGGTGGCGCTCGACCAGGCCAAAAGCGGCCGTGTCCACATTCTCGGCGAAATGGCCAAGGCGATCTCCGAGAGCCGCGGCCAGCTCGGCGAATTCGCGCCGCGCATCGAAGTCATGAACATCCCGGTCGACAAGATCCGTGAAGTCATCGGCTCCGGCGGCAAGGTCATCCGCGAAATCGTCGAAAAGACCGGCGCCAAGATCAACATCGAGGACGACGGCACTGTCAAGATCGCCTCGTCCTCCTCGAAGGAGATCGAAGCCGCCCGCAAGTGGATCCACTCGATCGTCGCCGAGCCGGAAGTCGGGCAGATCTACGAAGGCACGGTCGTCAAGACCGCCGACTTCGGCGCCTTCGTCAATTTCTTCGGCGCGCGCGACGGCCTCGTCCACATCTCGCAGCTCGCCTCCGAGCGAGTCGCCAAGACGACCGACGTCGTCAAGGAAGGCGACAAGGTCTGGGTCAAGCTGATGGGCTTCGACGAGCGCGGCAAGGTCCGCCTCTCCATGAAGGTCGTCGACCAGGCGACCGGCAAGGAGGTCGTCGCCGAGAAGAGCGAAAAGAAGGACGGCGGCGAAGCGGCCGAATAAGGGCGAATCGCCCGAAGCATTCGAGCGTGGCTCCGTGCGCAAGTGCGGAGCCACGCTCCGTTTCCGCCGTCGTAAGGCCCCTCCCCGACCCCTCCCCACAAGGGGGAGGGGCTCACTGCTCACCCGCCTGCCGCCATCCGAACCTCCGAAATCGAGGAACCGTTGAGGAATGGAGAGGCGGGGCGACAGGTAAGCCCTCCCCCTTGTGTGGAGGGGTTTCGCCATTGACCTTGAAATCGGAATCCAGCCCATGAGCCGCGACGCGCTGAAAACTCTGTTCTACCCGTTCGATACCGGCGTCATCGAAGCTCCGCAGGAAGGCGAGCGCGTTCTCTTCCTGGGCGCCGAGGCCGGTTACAGGCTGCCCGGAGGCTTCGCCGGATCCATCGCTGCCGTACAGCCGCTGAAGCCCGTCTATCGCGCTCTTAAAGCCGCGCAGGCCGACGTCGCGCCGATTGCTACCGGAGACGAGTATGACGTCGCACTGGTGCTCTGCGGCAAGCACAAAGGCGAAAACGAGAACAGGATCGCCGAGGCGCTGAAGCGCACCCGCACCGGCGCCCTGATCGTCGTCGCAGGCGCTAAGGAAGACGGCATTCAGCCGTTGCGCAAGAAGATTGCAAGATTCGGCTGGGATGGCGATTCCATGCCAAAATATCATGGCGTCGCCTTCTGGTTTACTCGGCCGGACGACGTGTCCGAGGCCGCCGCCAGGCTCGCCAAGGTTCCGGTGCGCGTCGACGGCGTTTTCGAGGCCTCGCCCGGGATGTTCTCGCATGACCGCGTCGATGCCGGCTCCGAGTTGCTCGCCTCGCGTTTGCCCCGTGATTTCACCGGTCATGCAGCGGACTTCGGCGCGGGTTGGGGCTATCTTTCGGTGAAGCTCGCCGAGGCCTCACCAGGTCTCAAGGGCATAGACCTCTTCGAAGCGGATTACGAGGCGTTGGAGGCTGCCCGTGTCAACATGGCGACGAATGCGTCCTCGACACCGGCACGCTTCTATTGGCACGACCTGACGGCCGAGGAGACACGCGACAAGTACGATCTGATCGTCATGAACCCGCCCTTCCACGAAGGGCATGCCGCAGAGCCGGCACTCGGCGCGGCGATGATCCGCGCGGCCGCCAAGGCCCTCAAACATGGCGGTCGGCTGATGCTGGTGGCCAATCGCGGCCTGCCCTACGAACAGGTCCTCAGCGAGACTTTTCAGCAAAGCGGCGAAACCTGCCGCAATGCGCGCTTCAAGGTGCTCTGGGCGAAGCGCTGAAGAAGCGCGACTTATCTGACGCGCCAAGTGCCATGCCAGGCTGCGGGAGAGATTACCGCAGCCTCGCCTTCAGCGAGGCATCCGGAAAGCAGGTGGGCGTGATGCCGTTCTTCGCCTGCCAGTCGCCAAGCGAGCGACGGGTCTTGTAGCCGGGCAATCCGTCGACCTTACCGACATCGTAGCCAACCGCCGTGAGCGCCTTCTGCATGCCAAGCACGTCGGAACGCAGCATCTTGCCGACATCGCCCCACTCAGCCCGAAAGGCGCCGCTTCCCGCGGCGATGCGATCGGCGAGATTCCCAATGAAAAGCGCGTAGAGATCGGAATTGTTGTATTCCTTGAGGACGTAAAAATTCGGCGTAACCACGAAGCTAGGGCCATGCCTGCCGGCAGGCACCAGCATCATGCCGGGAGCCGAGCGCTCCCCCGGCGGAAAAGGCTTTCCGGACACGCGCGCTATCCCCATTTCGACCCAATCGGCGATGGGGCGGGCAAGGTCCGGGCCTTCCTGAGCACAAGATACCGTTGCCGGGATCGAAACTTCGAAACCCCAGTCACGGCCGCTCTGCCAACCTTTCTCGGAGAGGTAGTTTGCGACGGAGGCGAGGCTGTCCGGAACGGAACTCCAGATGTCGCGGCGGCCGTCGCCGTCGAAATCGACAGCGTATTTCAGAAAGCTCGAGGGCAGGAATTGCGGCTGGCCCATGGCGCCCGCCCATGAGCCGCGCATGTCCGCTTGCCGGACGTCGCCGCTCGCGAGCATGTGAAGCGCGGCGATCAGCTCGCGCCGGAAAAGCTCGGGCCGCGTCGACATGAAGGCCTTGGTCGCCAGCACATCCATGATCGGATGCGGGATGTTCGCCCGGCCGAAGCCCGATTCGCGTCCCCAGATCGCAAGGATGACCGACCCGGAAACGCCATAGGTTCTCTCGATCTTCTGCAATGTCGAGGCATGGGCGCTCGCAAGACTGCGGCCGGTCGCCGCCAGTCCCTGCAGTCGCTTCTCCGAGAAATAGGAGCCGGGTGAGGAAAACTCGGCTTGACTCTGCTTGCGCTGCTTCGCCTTTGGAAAGCCGGGCGGCGCCAGATCGGGAAGATCCCAATAAAGTCTCACATCCCGAAAGGCAGCCCTGAAAGAAGCGGCGGAAATGCCGGCCTTTTCGGCCTCCGGCCAGAGATCGTTCTGCAGCCATTGACGGAAGTCGCTTTCGACATCGGCTTTCGATGCGGCGAAACAGCATCCGGTGAAAGACGCGAACGAAAGGATCAAGGCAAAAAGGAATTTCAGCATGCGGCTTCCGTAATTCGATAGAGGCAATGATCAGATGGTCGTACGCGCCCTGAGCGCGGCTGTCAGCGTGCCTTCGTCGAGATAGTCGAGCTCGCCGCCGACGGGGACGCCATGGGCAAGGCGGGTGATCTTCACCTCCATGCCTTCGAGCTGGTCGGTGATGTAATGCGCCGTCGTCTGGCCCTCGACGGTGGCGTTGACGGCGATGATCAGCTCGCGCACGCCGCCCCTGGCGACTCGATCGACGAGGTTCTTGATATTGAGATCGTCCGGACCGATGCCATCGAGCGGCGACAGCGTGCCGCCGAGCACGTGGTAGGCGGCGTTCATCGCGCCCGCACGCTCCAGCGCCCAGAGATCGGCAACGTCCTCCACCACGATGATCACCGACTGATCGCGCCGCTCATCGGTGCAGACCGTACAAGGATCGATCGTATCGACGTTGCCACAGCAGGAGCAGAGCCTGACCTTGCGGTGCGCCTCGCCCATTGCTTCGGCAAGCGGCCCGAGCAATTGCTCCTTCTTCTTGACGAGATGCAGGGCCGCCCGCCGGGCGGAACGCGGCCCGAGGCCCGGCACCTTCGCCAGGAGCTGGATGAGCTTTTCGATTTCGGGACCGGTGACTCGCTTTGCCATGGGCGGCTTTTATAGCATTTTGCAGTCAGGTGGAATCATCTGACTTCGCACTACAGCATGTCTCCTTAAATCGAGCTCGATTTAAGGACAAAGACATGCAGCAGTTCAAAGTGCTACAGCGACCTTTGCGCGTCTGATAAGACGCGCGGCGCTGTAATGCGGCAGGAACAAGCAGAGCGGCCCTGCGAACGCCCTTGAGCATGACGCCGACGAAGAAACCCGCTGAGCGCGTGAACGCGGATCAGAACGGCAGCTTCATGCCGGGAGGAATCGGAAGACCGGCCGTCAGCTCGCGGGTCTTTTCGGCCTGCACGGCCTCGGCCTTCTCCTTGGCATCCTTGTGGGCGGCAACGATCAGATCTTCGAGGATTTCGACGTCGTCTTCCTTGAAGAGTGAGGGATCGATCTTCAGACTTTTCAGATGGCCCTTGCCGTCGAGGCGGACAGTGACGAGGCCTCCGCCCGAGGTGCCGTCGACTTCGAGCGCAGCGATCTCCGCCTGCAGCTTCTCCATCTTCGCCTGCATTTCCTTGACCTTGCCCATCATGCCCATGATGTCGCGCATCGTCGTCTCCTGTTCTTGTATTTGTGCCTGAAATAGCGCCGCTTGTGCTATTCGCCATGCTACTCGATGTCGTCGCTATTCTATATCGTCACCGGGCACGATATCGCCGTCCTCGGATTCGGCGGCGGCCGGCACAAGGGCTTCAACCTCCTCTGCCGCGGCGCGAAAACGCACATCGGTGATCCGGGCACCGGGAAAGCGCGCGAGGATCGCGGCAACGTCCGGATCCTGGCGCGCGTCGTTGACGCGCTCTTCCTGAGCCCGCTGCTCTGCCTCGACGAGCGTCGGTTCGCCGGGTTCACGGCTGTAGCTGACGACCCAGTGAATACCGGTCCATTCCTTGAGCTTGACCGCGAGTTCACCGAGCAGCGTCTTCGGTGCGTCCTCGGGCAGGTTGACGTCGAGGCGGCCCGGCTCGATATGCACGAGGCGCAGGAAACCACGCACCAGCGTCTTCAGCTTGATGTCGCGGTTCTTCGCGCAGAGTTCGGCGATATCGCTGATCGAGTTGACCGGGACCTTCGGCTCGGGTCTTGCGGCGGGTGCCGGCGCCAGACTTTCCTCGGTGCGGCCGACGCCGATCGGCTGTGGTGCGGCATCCGGGACGGCGCGCAGCATCGTGGCACCGTTGCCGGACGGCCTTTGCTGGGGCGCCGCCTCCCTGGAACGGGCCTCGATCGACCCACCGGCGGACTGCTGCTCAGCGCTGCCGCCACTGCGCGTCGGTGTCGGGCGTCCGCCGGCTTCCCCACCCGAAAGCTCGAGCAGCCTTCGCGCGGCCTCCTCCGGCGAGGGAAGATGGGCGGCATGGGCAAGCCGGATCAGGACCATCTCGGCAGCACCCGCCGGGCGCGCGGAACTTTCCGCTTCGGGAATGCCCTTCAACAGCATCTGCCAAATGCGCGAGAGGGTGGTGACCGCGATGCTGCCCGCGAACTCGGCGCCGCGCGTGCGCTCGATCTCGCTCAGCGACTGGTCGTTTGCCGCCTCGGGCACGTATTTCATGCGCGTGACGAGATGGGTGAAATCGGCGAGGTCGGTCAAGACCACGGTGGGATTGGCCCCTGCCTCGTATTGAGCGCCGAATTCGCGCAGCGCTGCGGCCGCATCGCCCTTGATGATGTGCTCGAAGAGATCGACGATGCGGGCTCTGTCGGCGAGCCCCAGCATCGAGCGCACAGTCTCCACCTGGACGGCGCCGCCGCCATGGGCGATCGCCTGGTCGACCAGCGACAGCCCGTCGCGCGCCGAGCCTTCCGCCGCGCGAGCCACCATCGCAAGTGCTTCCGGCTCGAAAGCCACGGCCTCCTTGCTGAGGATCGTCGAGAAGAGGCCGACGAGATCGGAGGCGCTGATGCGCCTCAAATCGAAGCGCTGGCAGCGCGACAGCACGGTGATCGGCACTTTGCGGATCTCGGTGGTCGCGAAGATGAACTTCACGTGCTCCGGCGGCTCTTCCAGCGTCTTCAGGAGGCCGTTGAAGGCCTGGGTCGAGAGCATGTGCACTTCGTCGATGATGTAGACCTTGTAGCGGGCGGAGACCGGCCGATAGCGTACCTGCTCGATGATTTCGCGAATGTCGTCGATGCCGGTATGCGAAGCGGCGTCCATCTCGATCACGTCGACATGGCGGCCGTCCATGATCGCCTGGCAATGCTCACCGAGGACGCGAAGGTCGATCGTCGGTCTGTCGATCTCCGCTGTCTTGTAGTTCAGCGCCCGCGCCAGGATACGCGCCGTTGTCGTCTTGCCGACGCCGCGCACGCCGGTCAGCATATAGGCCTGAGCTATGCGGCCGGTCTCGAAGGCGTTGGTGAGCGTGCGCACCATCGGCTCCTGCCCGACCATGAGGTCCGAGAAATCCTTGGGGCGATACTTGCGCGCCAGAACGCGGTAGGCGGCCGGTTTGTCAACAGGCGAATGGGGGGGTGGATTGGCGGATGAAATAGGCGCTTCGTCGCTCATCGACCCTGCCGCTGTTCGAACTCGTGTCCCGACAGGACGGAGAAGAAGGTGGGAGGCTGGCACGGTGACCCGTGCCGGAGCTCGTTAGGGCTGCTTCCTTCCGGACCTGACCCGGTTGGCGAGTGGCTCGTCCACCACCAACCTCCCGGCCTCCATATCGGCAATATCTGAAGCAAATGCAAGCCAAGCCATCAAAAAACTGATATCGATAATGCGAAACTAGGCGAATCCCTTTCGAGGAGAATCTCTTGTCAACCTTCACGCTCGACGAGCGCCTCGAGCGCGACGGCATCCCGATCGCATCGATCGGTCTCTGCCAATTGCGCCTGATGAATGATCGGCGTTGGCCCTGGCTTATCCTCATACCCCAGCGCGAAGGTGTTTCGGAAATTTTCGATCTGTCGCCGCTCGACCAGACGATGCTGACCTTCGAAACGATGCTGGTGGCAACGGCCCTTAAGAAAGTGACCGGAGCCGAGAAGATCAATGTCGGCGCACTCGGCAACGTGGTCCGGCAGCTTCATGTGCATGTCATCGCACGCCGGACGGGCGATCCCAACTGGCCGGGTCCCGTCTGGGGGTTCGGAAAGGCCGAGCCCTGGCCGGAGACGGAGCATGAGGCATTCGCAGCAGGCATACTGGAAAATCTTTGAACATGACGAAAACGATCTTCGATCTTCACAGCCCTCACCCGGAGCCGAGCACCTTCGTCGCTTTCGCCGAAAATCACCTCGACCGGCAGTCCGAGCACCGGCCGGACGATTGCCTGGAAGCGGCCCTGAAGCATCCCGGCGCGCATTTTCTCGCCTTCTCCGGCGCCAAGCTGATCGTCAAGCATGACGCGAAGATCATTGACCCGCTCTTTGCGCCCTATGAACTCGCCGGCCTCGAGCCGACGCTCGACGAGGCCATCCTGCTCGGTTACCTCCCGAATGGAGAACCGCGGCTTGCGGTACCCTCGGGCCTCACCGAGGAAACCGTACCGGAGCCCTTCAAGATCGCCGATGCGCGCATGCTCTACCGCCAGCAGATGCTGCCGGAAGAACTGCTGGGGCAGTTTGCACAGGGGTCGAGCCTGATTGTCTGGAACGCCAACAATCGCTTCTGCGGCCGTTGCGGCGGCCCGATGGACGGAGCGGCCGGCGGCTATCGGAGGGTCTGCACCGCCTGCGGACACATGGTCTTTCCGCGCACGGACCCGGTCGTCATCATGCTGACGATCGATATCGAGCGCGACCTCTGCCTGCTCGGGCGCAGCCCGCACTTCGCGCCGGGCATGTATTCCTGCCTCGCCGGCTTCGTGGAACCGGGCGAAACGATCGAGAATGCAGTCCGACGGGAGACGCAGGAGGAGGCGGGTATCCGCATCGGCCGCGTGCGTTATCACGCCTCCCAGCCCTGGCCGCTGCCGCATTCGCTGATGATCGGCTGCTATGCCGAGGCGAAGTCGACCGCCATCCGGCGCGACGAGCAGGAACTGGAGGACGTGCGCTGGTTCACGCGGGCGGAGACCGAGGCGATGCTGGAGCGCACCACCGGAATTGCCGACACGGGCGACGAGCACATTCCGCCACCGAAGGGGGCGATTGCGCATCAGCTCATGCGCGACTGGCTAGCCTGGCCGGAGCGAAGCTGAGAGGGTTTCACAGGGCCTAAGTGCCGGCGATGGCAGGTCCTCGCATCCGGCGTCAACCGGCAGCGCAGGACCGGCATCGCATTTCCCCTTAATCGAGGTCGATTCAGGGGGACCAGGATCAGCGGCCGTAGACGGCGGCGTGAATCTGCGAACGGGAAAGGCCGATGTCGCTCAGCGCGTGGTCATCCAGAGCTTTCAACTCGCGGATCGCGCGGCGCTTCGTTGCATATTCCATGAGCTTCTGGCGGATTTTCATATTTGACACTCCATATCTTGACGAGTGTCAAATAGGCATTTGCCCAAGATTTAAGTAGCACCGCGATTGCAGATTAGGCATGCGCTGAACGCGTAGCCGGCTAACGCACTTTTGCCATTTTTCTCCGCAGGGGAAATGCACGATCGCCGCGGTCCGGAGCCACTCGTGCCTGGGAATCACACCGGCCGCGGCACCTGATCCCCGCTGGACCTCAGAGCACGCCGCGCATCGGATGCGCCGGGTAGCTGCCGAGTATGCGCACGTTTTCCGAGAAGAACCGCAGTTCGTCCATCGCGTGGCGCACGCCCAGGTCGTCCGGGTGGCCCTCGATATCCGCATAGAACTGCGTCGCGTAGAACTTACCGCCGAGCTGATAGCTTTCGAGCTTCGTCATGTTGATACCGTTCGTCGCAAAGCCGCCGAGCGCCTTGTAAAGGGCGGCCGGGATATTGCGCACCTTGAAGACGAAAGTGGTGATGATCAACTCCTCGTCCGACTTCCGTGCAATCCCCTTCTCCTCGCGCGAAAGCACGACGAAACGGGTGACGTTGCTATCGGTATCCTCCACATTCTCGGCGATGATTTCGAGCCCGTAGAGATCGGCGGCAAGGCGCGGCGCAAGCGCCGCCATCGAGCGGTCGCCGTTCTCCTTGACGAGCTTGGCTGCGCCCGCGGTGTCTCCCGCCACGACCGGCTTCCAGCGATTGGCACGGACGATCTTGCGGCACTGGCCAAGAGCGTGGATATGGCTGTGCACAGTGCGGATCTCGTCGTGCTTGACGCCCGGCAGCACCATCAGCTGGAAGCGGATCGGCATGAAATACTCGCCGACGATATGCAGACGCGACTCCGGCAGAAGGTGATGGATATCGGCCACGCGTCCCGCAATGGTGTTCTCGATCGGGATCATGGCGAGATCGGCCTCGCCATTTTCCACCGCCAGAAAGGCATCCTCGAAAGTCTGGCAGGGCAGCGGCTCCATCGACGGGAACATGTCGCGGCAGGCCATGTCGGAATTGGCGCCGTAGTCGCCCTGGAAGGAAATCCGGTTCGTTTTGGCAATCACTTTGATTTCCCCTCAGCTTCTGGCTCGAAGAATGCGGCGGGCCTTCTCGAGGTCGCCCGGCGTATCGACGCCGAGCGGCACGGAGTCGACGATTTCGACATCGATGCGCATGCCGGCTTCGAGCGCCCGCAGTTGCTCGAGCGACTCGCGCTTCTCGAGCGTCGAGGGCTTCAGCGACACGAAGGTCTCGAGCGCCTTGCGCCGATAGGCATAGAGGCCGATATGGTGATAGAGCGGGCCCGTCCCGTGCGGCGCGGTGGCGCGGGTGAAATAGAGCGCTCGCAGCCGACTCTCCGAAAGCGGCGAGCCGACGACCTTGACGACGTTGGGATTGGTCTTCTCATGCTCGTCGGTAATCGCAACCGTGAGCGTGGCAATGTCGGTCGCTGCATCCTCGAGCGGCTTCAGCGCCGCGCGGATCGGCTCCGGCTCGATCGTCGGCAAGTCCCCCTGCACGTTGATGACGATCTCGGCCTCACCCTCCGGGTCGGCCTTCATGAGCGCCTCGAAGATCCGGTCGGAGCCGGACTGGTGGTCTTCCCGTGTCATGATCGCCTCGAACCCGGCATCGCGCACCACTTGGAACACCTCCGGGTGATCGACGGCGACGACGATTCGGCCGACATCGGCCTCCTGAGCGCGCCTGGCCACCTGTACGATCATCGGCAGGCCGCAAATGTCGGCGAGCGGCTTTCCCGGCAGGCGCGTGGACGCCAGGCGCGCTGGAATGAGCACGATCGATTTGCGCGATTTTTCTCGAATCATTTTTCGGCCTTCAAAGTCCCCACGGAAAGTGTCAAAAGGTCTCACTGCGGGGCCGATAATCACTGTTGCAACGCAGAGCCAAAAGACATAGGTTCCGCGCGATTTCAAGATGGGCCGGCCTTTTGTTTGCGCCGGTGGCAAAGGGAGCGTTTGCAGATGAATCCATATGTGAACATGGGTGTGGGTGCCTTGCTGGGTACGGTCTTCGTGCTGATGACCGTTTCCATCGCATCGGAAGGCATTTTCCATTCCGAAGCTCCCGAGAAGGAAGGCTTCGCGATCGTCGCCGAGGAGACGACCGGAGAGCCGGATGCTGCCGGCGGCGGTGAAGCCACTTCCGAACCGATCGGTCCGCTGCTGGCCAAGGCCGACGCCTCCGCGGGCGAAGCCGCGTTCAAGAAGTGCGCAAGCTGTCACACCGTGGAGAAGGGCGGACCCAACAAGGTCGGCCCGAATCTCTGGAGCATCGTCAACCGCCCGGTCGCCTCGCATGAGGGCTTCAGCTATTCCGCCGGCATGCAGACCTTCGCAGAAGGCGGCAAGGTCGTCTGGGACTACGACCATCTCAGCTACTTCCTCGAAGCGCCGAAGAAGCACGTACCTGGCACGGCGATGGGCTTTGCCGGCATCAAGAAGGCCGACGAACGGGCCAACCTGATCGCTTGGCTGCGCGAGCAGGCGGACAGCCCGGCGCCGCTGCCCGCCGCCGACGCAACCGGAGCTACCGAAGCCGCTCCGGCGCAAGGCGAGGCTGCCCAGGGAACCCCGGCACCCGCTCCCGCCCCGGCCAACTGAGCGTCCTCAGACAGTCCTTTGAGAAAGCCCGGCCCTAGCCGGGCTTTTTCGTGTCGCCTCCAGCGGTACAGTCCTCGCGCACCTCCAAGAAGGCGGGCGAAAGCGCTAGGGGCGCCTCCGAAATCACCGCTGTCGGATTTTGCTTTGGCAATGATAAAATCTGTGCATATGAAAGCATGAACGCAACCCGATGCGATCTGATCTGAGCTAAATCCCGCCCGATGACGAGCGGGACGTATCCGCTCGGACCGAAGGAGCGGACGATAGATGACCGAGAGCCAGGCAAAGACTTTCCTGTTCGAGAAGAACCAGAACCCGCTGGCGGCGAGCGAGCGCGAGGCGCTGCTTGAGAACCCCGGCTTCGGCCGCGTGTTCACCGATCACATGGTGACGATCCGCTATTCCGAGGGGCGCGGCTGGCATGATGGCAGGATCGAAGCCCGCAGGGCTTTCGATCTCGATCCCGCGACCGTGGTGTTCCATTACGCCCAGGAGATCTTCGAGGGCATGAAGGCCTACCGGCTGCGCGACGGCGGAGCGGCACTGTTCCGCCCGGACGCCAATGCCCGCCGGTTCCGCAACTCCGCCCTCAGACTGGCCATGGCTCCTCTGCCCGAGGACATGTTCGTCCAGTCCGTGCGCGAACTGGTCCGCGTCGATCGCGACTGGATCCCGAGCGCCGACGGAGCCGCTCTTTACCTCCGGCCCTTCATGATCTCCACCGAGGTGCTTCTCGGGGTCAAGCCGTCCTCCGATTATATCTATTGCGTGATCGCCTCTTCGGTCGGTTCCTATTTCAAGGGGGGAGCACCGGCGGTGACGCTCTGGGTTTCCGAGAACTACACGCGGGCGGCTCCGGGCGGAACCGGCGAAGCCAAGTGCGGCGGCAATTATGCCGCGAGCCTCGCCGCCCAGGCCGAAGCGACCCGGGAAGGCTGCGAGCAGGTGATCTTCCTCGACGCGGTCGAGCGGCGCTATGTCGAGGAACTCGGCGGCATGAACGTCTTCTTCCTCTTCGACGACGGATCGCTGCAGACGCCGCCGCTCACCGGCACGATCCTGCCCGGCATCACCCGCGATTCGCTGATCACGCTCGCCCGCGACCTCGGGCTCACCGTGCGCGAGGAACCCTATGCCATCGATCGGTGGGAGGCGGATGCAAAGAGCGGTCGCCTCACCGAAGCCTTCGCCTGCGGTACGGCGGCGGTCGTCACCCCGATTGGCCAAGTGAAGGGCCGCAAATACAACTTCACCATCGGCAGTGGCGGCGCCGGCCAGGTCACGGGCAAGCTGAAGGCAGCGCTGCTCGACATCCAGAACGGCCGCGCGCCCGACCCGCACGGCTGGATCGACCGGCTGTTCTGACGCCCTCGGGCTTGCCGTTTCCCGGCCCGGTGCATAGGGCCAATCTCGCGATCACATCAACAGATAGGCCCAGGCGGAAACGCTGACGACGCCGAGCGCCGTCGTCAGCGTGATCGTCGATGAGGCGAGCGCGTGGCCGACATTGAAATGATTGGCGATTAGCCAGGCATTGACGCCGGTCGGCACGGACGAGGTCAGCACCAGCGCCGCGGTCCAGCTCTCGCTCAGTCCGAGAAGATGGCAGGCGGCGAATACCACCCCCGGCAGGACCAGGAGCTTCAGGGCGCTGGTAACGGTGGCAAGCCCGGTATTGCCTGCGAGGCCGTATCTGTTGAGCGCCATGCCGATCGAGACCAGCGCGGCAGGCGCGGCAACACCGGCAAGCTGATCGACAACGATCTTTGCCGGCCCGCCGAGCGGCTGGCCGACAAGATGGAAGAGCGCGCCGAAGGCAAGCCCGATCACCAACGGATTGCGGACGAGATTGCGCGCGACCCCAACAAGCAACCTGGCGAGGCCTTGCCCCGGCTTGCCGCTCGTCTTGCGTTCAGCCCGCTCCATGAACACGGTCCCGGCGATCATCATCACCGGCAAGTGCACCGAAAGCAGGATCGACAACGCCACGACCCCCTCCTCGCCGACAACCCGGGAAACGAGCGGCAGGCCGATGAAAACGGTATTGGCGAAGGCGGACGAGACGCCTGCGAGCACGCCCATGCGCGGATCACGGCCGAAGCCGAGGGTGGCGGCGAGATGACCGATGGTCCAGGTGACGGCCACCCCTGAGAAATAGGCAAGCCAGAGCGGCCAAGGCGAACCTTCCTTGAAATCCGCCTCGGCCAGGGTGCGGAAGAGCAGGACCGGCACAGCCACGCGAAAGACGAAATCGCCAAGCGCCTCCCCGACGGCCGGCCCCAGATAGCCGAATCGGACGACGAGCCAGCCGGTCAGGATCAGGATGAAAATCGGAAGCACGTTCAGGAAGACTTCGGACATGGGCAGGCCTTTGGTCCACGACGGTCGGAGATGAATCGACGATCGCGGGCGATTCCAGAAGGGCGATTTGGATGGCGGGCGGGGATGAGCGCGCCTTCGTTCATGCAGGTGCGGGTACAGCCATAGCGCCGTTTGATCGACAGAGGCAAGGGCATGCAGCATCACATGGATCAGGACGCCGCCGCCGAAACGTGAGCGGAACCTTTCGGTCGACGCAAGCGTTGCGAAGCAAGGACTGGGCCATGGCAACGGAAGATCCGATCTATTCGCATCGGGACGACGACCCGCATCTGACCGGGGATGCGCTGGCGGAGAAGGTTACGCGCTTCCTTCATTACGCAACCCTCATCGACACGAGCGACATCTCCGTCATCGCCGCCGGCAACATGGTAATCCTTTTCGGTTCCGTCCCGCGGGAAGCAGATATCGCCTGCGCCGGCGAAGCCGCCGCTTCGGTCATCGGGGTGGGAAAGGTCGAGAACCGACTCATCGCACGTGGGCAGGCGGGGGAGATTTAGCCCCGCGTGCCGGCTATCGAAAAGAGCGTCGCACTGGCTCGGCGTCGAAACGTCGAGACCTTGTCGAAGCCGTTCCCTGCCGATCGCTCAGCGGTTGACGCTTGGCACGGAGGGGCTACCTTCCTCAGAGGAGGCTCGCGATGTGCGGACGCGTCTATATCAAAAGCAATCTCGACGAGCTGTTGCGCGGCTTCTCCTTTGCCGAGCGGAGCGCAGTCATGGGCATGGCCAACCAGTTGCCGCGCTATAACGGCGCGCCCTCCCTCACCTACCCGATCATCATCACCGACGTGATCCGAGACCCGGATGTGTTCGGGCCGACCTTCGTCAGCGCCCGCTGGGGGCTCATTCCGCGCTGGATGAAGACACCCGGTCGGCCACCGCCGGTCAATGCACGCTGCGAAGGCATTTCCACGATCGGCCTCTTCAAGCACGCCTATCGCTACCGCCGCTGCCTCATCCCTATCGACGGCTTTTTCGAGTGGAAGGACATCCATGGCACCGGCAAGCTGAAGCAGCCCTACGCCATTGCCATGAACTCCGGCGAACCCTTCGCGCTCGCCGGCATCTGGGATACCTGGCGCGACCCGAAGACGGACGAGGACATCCGCACCTTTTCAGTCATCACCTGCCCGGCGAACGAGATGATGGCGAAGATCCACGACCGCATGCCGGTGATCCTCGCACGAGAAGACTACGACCGCTGGCTCTCCTCGGAAACGGACCCTTCAGACCTGATGAAGCCGTATCCGGCGGAACTGATGACCATGTGGCCGATCGACCGGAAGGTGGGGTCGCCGAAAAACGATACGGCGGATGTGCTTGATCCCATCGATCCGGTCACGTGATCCGGCCCAGCGGCACCGCGTCAGTCGGACTGAACGTGAGTTCAAAAGGGCAGGATGGCGGACAGAGAGGGATTCGAACCCTCGATACGCTTTCACGTATACACGCGTTCCAGGCGTGCGCCTTCAACCACTCGGCCACCTGTCCATCCGTCTCAGCCGGTGGTCAGTCCGGCTGGTGTGACGCCGGCAAATCCGGCGGACGGGCGCGATATATACCGATGATGCCGGCGGGATCAACTGGTTTCTGACAGATTGTTGACAGGACGCGAGATGGCGGAGGAGGTGCTGCCATTGCGCATCTCCGGCGGCACGCCTATTTCTATGCGCGGGACGCGCAAACTCGTAAGACTGCCCGCCTCGAGGGAGCCAATGGACGAGCGGCGCGAATGCCCAGCAAAGGAGGACGAATGCGGCTCTTCTTGCGCATTGCAAGCTTTCTCGCGCTTACGGCCGCCGTTTTTGCCGGCACGATCGATTCGATCCAGTCGGTAGCGGCCTCCGCTCCAGTGATGACCCCGCTTGCCGACGGCATCGAGGTCCTCGGGCCGGATGCAGCAGGTTGGGTGCAGTCGTTGCAGCGCGCGGATGCCGGGCCGGCCTTCTGGCTCACCGCATTGCACTGGATGTTCAAGCAGCCGGCCTTCGCCGTTTTTCTTGTTATCGCCTTGCTTCTCTGGATGGCGGGCTACAGGAAGAGGCCCGCCGCCGGGCGCTTTGCCGCCTGAGCCCGTCCCGCTCGATCCTCAATGCCTCCGGCGCGAAAGGAGCCCGAGATGTTTCTGATCGACATGTTCAACAAGAAGACGATCCTACCGGATGCCGAGACGGCGCTACCCGGTCGCACGCAAGAGATCCCGACGGCCGAGACGCATTTCGTCTCCGGGCGCCCGCTGAAAGGTCCCTACCCCGACGGCACGAAGAAGGTTCTCTTCGGCATGGGTTGCTTCTGGGGCGCCGAGCGGCTTTTCTGGAAGATGCCCGGCGTTTGCGTAACGGCGGTCGGCTATTCCGGCGGGCTGACGCCGAACCCGACCTATCAGGAGACGACGACGGGGCTGACTGGCCATGCCGAGGTGGTGCTGGTCGTCTATGATCCCGAAAAGATCTCGTTTGCCCGCCTGCTCAAGACCTTTTTCGAGGAGCACGACCCGACCCAGGGCATGCGGCAAGGCAACGATGTCGGCACCACCTACCGCTCGACGATCTACGTCTATGACGAAGAGCAGCTTGCCGAAGCGAACGCGGCCCGCAACGCCTTTCGCAAGGCGCTGACCGCCTTCAACCATGGACGCGAGATCACGACGGAAATCGCAATGGCCGGTCCCTTCTATTTCGCCGAGGACTACCACCAGCAATATCTCGCCAAAAACCCCGACGGCTATTGCGGATTGCGTGGAACCGGCGTCAGCTGCCCGATCGGTTGAGCGGATTCGGGTTGGGAGGCCCCCGTTTTCTCCCTACAAGCTCTTCGCCGCCGGCCCTTTGCACCAGGGCCGGCGGCTTTTTTACCATCCGAAAAATTTTGAGTGTTTTTTTGCTTGAGCCGTGCAAGGATGCGGCCACCCAAGCCTTAAACAGAAGAGGGGCGGGATCCGCGGCACGGTTTCGCCCGGAAGACCCGAAAACATTCAATTGCGACGACAGGGCTGAAAGATGAAAAAAACTATTCTCGGTCTCTTTGCTTTTTCGATGATGTCCGCGACGGCACTCGCCGCCGACATCAAGCCCGCGATCATCTACGATCTCGGTGGCAAGTTCGACAAGTCCTTCAACGAGGCCGCCTATAACGGCGCCGAAAAGTTCAAGGCCGAAACCGGTATCGAGTATCGCGAATTCGAGATCGCCAACGATGCCCAACGCGAGCAGGCGCTTCGCCGCTTCGCCAGCGACGGCAACAGCCCCATCGTCATGGCCGGTTTCAACTGGGCCGCATCGCTCGAGAAGATCGCTCCGGAATATCCGGAGACCAAGTTCGCCATCATCGATATGGTCGTCGAGAAGCCGAACGTGAAGTCGATCGTCTTCAAGGAGCAGGAAGGCTCCTATCTTGTCGGCGTGCTCGCCGGCCTCGCCTCCAAGACGAAGACCGTCGGCTTCGTCGGCGGCATGGACATCCCGCTGATTCACAAGTTCGCCTGCGGCTATGTCGGTGGCGCCAAGTCGACCGGCGAGGGCGTAAAGGTGCTCGAAGCCTATACGGGTACGACCCCGGACGCCTGGAACGATCCGGTCAAGGGCGGTGAAATCGCCAAGTCGCAGATCGACCAGGGCGCGGACGTCGTCTATCACGCGGCCGGCGGCACTGGCGTCGGTGTTCTGCAGGCGGCGGCAGATGCCGGCAAGCTCGGCATCGGCGTCGACTCCAACCAGAACATGCTGCAGCCGGGCAAGGTGCTGACCTCGATGCTGAAGCGCGTCGACGTCGCCGTCTACGACGCCTTCACGACCGCCAAGGACGACAAGTTCGAATTCGGCGTCTCCAATCTCGGCCTCAAGGAAGACGGCGTCGGTTACGCCCTCGACGAACATAACAAGGCCGTGATCACGCCGGAAATGCTCGATGCGGTCGAGAAGGTCAAGGCAGAGATCATCGCCGGCAAAGTCCAGGTGCACGACTACATGACCGACGAGACCTGCCCCTACTGATCGGGCTGAAGGTCAATCGAAGCCGCCGGTTCGAAGACGAGCCGGCGGCTTTTTTGTGTGGCCTGTGATACCAACTGCAGTGGATTCTGACCGATCTGATCGGACAGAATCCACTGCAGTTGGCGTCAGTAGTGCGGCGGGCGCGTCACCGGGGTCGCTTCCCGCGTCTGCTCCTCGAGCGACAGGAAGCGCTCCGTCAGCCGATCGAGTTTGGCACGCGTCTGTTCGACCACTTTCCATTGCTCAGCCAGTTGATCCGAGAGCTCCTCGATCGTCTTGGCCTGGTGCGCCATCATTTCCTCGAGGCGGGTGATCCGGTCGTCCTCGCTCATGCTGTTCTCCAATCTCTTCATATCGGCAGCTACCCCTACGCCTCAGGCTCGCGCCGGGGCAGCGATACTTTGGGCAAAACCCGGGTCGCGGGCGGAAAGCAGCTTGTGCAAATGCACCATCATGCCGGCCGCGAAAAGCGGCGTCAGCAGGTTGAGCAGCGGCACGGCCAGGAAGGCAGCTAGCAGCAGCCCTCCAAGGAATACGGTTGCGCGATGCTTCCTGCGGAAGAGCCGGGCCTCCTCCGGCCTTCGATGCCGCATGGCGGCGAACTCGAAGAATTCGCGCCCGAGCAGATAACCGTTGACGAGAAAGAAGGCGATGAGGTTGAGCCCGGGTACGAGCAGGAGGAAGAGCGCGAGAATATTGCCGAGAATGACGACGCCGAGGAATTTCGCCGAACTGACGACCGCCTCGGCAAGCGGCAACGGCACCCCCGGCGGCTCGCCGGGATAGTCGCGCTTCTCCACGACCTCGGCAACGTCGTCGAGAAAGAAACCGGCGATCATCGCCGTAACCGGTGCGAGCAGCAGCGCCAGCCCAAGGGCAAGTCCGAGGCTTGCGAAAATACCGAGAACGAAAGTGAACCATCCCGCCCATTCGGGCGTGCCGGGTATCAAGGTGTCGATCCAGGGCAGCGCAAGCCAGGCGAACAGTTCGCGCAATGCGAACCAGAGCGCGACGAGCGAAAGCAGAGTAAGCCCTATGACCTTCCAGAAAACGGCACGCGTCTCGACCGCGAAAAGGTTGGCGAAGGCAAGACGCGCCGCCTCGAGAATCATGACCTGTCTCCCTAGAGCACATATGGGCCGCAAGCATGTAGGCAAAGCGCTCGCCGGCGACAAGTCGGCCGCGATCTCACGCACAATTCTTCCGGCCCTGGCAAAGCTGTCGCATGGCGATATGTTAGGCGCAGGATCGCGCGGCAAGGGCTTACATCGCCGCGCGTCCTTTCAGACGCGCAAAGGTCGCTGTAGCACTTTGAATCGCTGCATGTTTCCTTAAATCGGGTAGGATTTAAAGAAACATGCAGCAGGGGAAGGAAATGACTGTGCAAAGAACACTCGCAAGTCTCGCCGTCCTCGTGCAATCGGGCGAAATCGACCCGGTTGCGCTTGCGCAGGAGACGCTTGACCGAATTGACAACCACGCCGATCAGGCGATCTTCATCGGCCTGACGCGGGAGCGTGCGGAGCGGGAGGCCGAGGCGGCCTCGAAGCGCATCAGGGCCGGGCGCTCGCTTGGCCTGCTCGACGGCCTCCCCGTCGCCTGGAAGGACCTCTTCGACATCCAGGGAAGCGTGACAACGGCCGGTTCCGTCGTGCTCAAGGACAGTCCGCCGGCTGAAGCCGATGCCGCGGTCGTCGGCGCCTTTAGGGGTGCCGGCATGGTCACCGTCGGCCGCACCAATATGAACGAGTTCGCCTTTTCCGGTCTCGGCATCAATCCGCATCATGGCACGCCGCGCAATCCGGCCTCAGCCGACGGTCATCGCATTCCCGGCGGCTCCTCCTCCGGTTCGGCGGCAGCCGTCGCCGCCGGTCTCGTGCCGCTGGCGATCGGTACCGACACGGGCGGTTCGGTGCGCATACCGGCGGCGATGACGGGGATCGTCGGCTACAAGGCAACACGCGGCCGCTATGCGATGAAGGGCGTCTTCCCGCTTTCCGGAAGCCTCGATTCGCTTGGGCCGCTCTGCCTGACAGTGCAGGACGCGGTCTGGGCGGACGCGGCCATGCACAGCCTGACCGCTCCGGTGATCCGCCGGGCGGAGCCGGCAGACCTCTCTCTCGTCGTTCCCGAGACGATCGTTTTCGATAATGCCGAAGCCGAAGTCGTCACCGCTTTCGAGGCCGCGATCCGGAGACTGGAGTTGGCCGGCGTGCGGGTCAGCCACCGGCCCTTCCCGAGCTTCTCGGCGGTCTTCGATCTGATGGGCCGCCACGGGGCGCTGGTGAACGCCGAGGCCTATGCGATCCACCGCGAGCGCCTGGCAAGCCCCGACGCGGCGCGGATGGATCACCGCGTCGTTGCCCGCCTCCGTCTTGGGGAGGCGATCAGCGTCAGCGACTACATCGCTCTTCTCGATGCCCGCGACCGGCTGATCAAGGAGACACTGGAAACCCTGCAGGGTGGCGAGTTGATTGCCCATCCGACCCTGCCGCATGTGGCACCGCCGATCGAGCCGCTGCTTGCGGACGACGACCTCTTCTTCAAGATCAATGGCAGGAGCTTGCGCAACACGCTGATCGGCAATTTCCTGGATTTCTGCGGCATCTCCATTCCCTGCGGCTCGGGCGCGGCCGGCATGCCGGTCGGCTTCCTGCTTTCCGCCCCGCATCACCAGGACGACCGGCTGCTTTCCGCAGCACTCGCCCTCGAAGCCGTAATCCGGGGCGAGGCATGATCCTCTGCTTCGATATCGGTGGCTCGGCCATCAAGGGCGCGATCACCCATTCGCCGGAGCGGATTTTCCCCCTGCCCCGGCGCGAAACCCCGCTCACGGATTTCCGCCGGTTCGTCGAGGCGATGGAGTCGATGATCGACGAGGCGGGCGGAATCCCGGACGGAGTGGCGATTTCCATCACCGGCGTCATCGATCCGCAGACGGGTCGGATCAAGTGCGCCAATATACCCTGTATCGACGGGCGCAAGCTTACGGCCGAGCTCGAGGCTGCGCTTCACCTGCCGGTGGTGATCGCCAATGATGCCGATTGTTTCGCGCTTGCCGAGGCCGGCATCGGTGCGGGGCACGGCCACCGCATCGTCTTCGGCGCGATCCTCGGCACCGGCGTCGGCGGCGGACTGGTGGTCGATGGCAGATTGATCAATGCCGATGGCGGCTTTGCCGGCGAATGGGGACACGGGCCCGTCGCTGCTCGCGAAGCCGGGGATCCGCCCATCGCGATCCCGGCCTTCGATTGCGGCTGCGGCCAGCGCGGCTGCGTCGATACCATCGGCGGCGCGCGTGGGCTGGAAAGGCTGCATGTGGCCCTTTATGGCAACGCGCTTGCCAGTCACGAAATCATCGAGGCCTGGGAGCGAGGCAATGCCGAGGCGGCACGAACTGTCGAAGTCTATGTCGATCTTGTCAGTTCGCCGCTGGCACTCGTGATCAACATCACCGGCGCGACCATCGTACCCGTCGGCGGCGGCCTGTCGAATTCGGAGGCGCTCGTCGCCGAAATCGACCGGACGGTGCGCCAACGCGTGCTGCGCCGGTTCGACCGGCCGCTGGTGGTGCGCGGCGAATGCCGGCTGGAGCCGGGATTGATCGGCGCCGCCCTGCTTGGCTTCGGAGGACATGGATGAGCAAGATCCTGCTCGAGGTCTGCGTCGACGATGCGCAGGGCCTGGCGGCGGCAGTCGAGGCCGGCGCCGACCGGATCGAGCTCTGCTCGGCTCTCGCCGTCGGCGGATTGACGCCAAGTGCCGGGCTGATGGCTTTCGCAAAGCCGCCACCGACCCCAGTCTATGCGATGATCCGCCCGCGGCCCGGCGATTTCGTCTTCAGCTCCGAAGAGCTCGACGTCATGCGCCGCGACATCGATGCGGTACGCGCCGAGAGCCTTGCGGGGGTCGTCCTCGGCGCTTCACTTTCCGACGGCCGGCTCGACGAGCGGATGCTGACCAAACTTGCGGGACACGCCGCTGGACTCGGCATGACGCTGCACCGGGCGTTCGACCTGGTTCCGGATTTCGAGGAGGCGATGGCGATCGCCGCCGAGCTCGGCTTCGAACGCATCCTGACCTCGGGCGGAGCGAGGAGCGCGCCGGAGGCCGTCGACAGGCTCGCCCAACTCGTCGAGCTCGCCGCCGGGCGGCTCTCGATCATGCCCGGATCCGGCATCAACCCCGATACGATCGGCGAGCTGCTGCCGAGGCTCAAGGTCACCGAGGTGCACTCATCCTGCTCCGTTGGTGAGCCGGCTAATGACACGCGCCTTATCGAGATGGGCTTCGCGCCGCAAGAACGGCGGCGCACGGATGCCGCAACGATTCGGGCGATGAAGGCGCGGCTTGGAGCATTATAGAGACGGGCCGGGCGTCAGAGTTGTCTTCCGAAAGAGCCCTTGGAAAAACCCTCCCCGCCCCCCCACAAGGGGGAGCGGTTGGGGAGGGGAACTGCGGACGAAACCTCAGGCGGAATGAACCACCTCCCCGCCGATCCACGTGGACTTCAATTGAAGATCCGGCGTCAGCAGCAGGAAATCCGCGTCCGCGCCGGGGAGGAGACGGCCCTTGTGCGAAGCAATGCGCATGGCATCGGCGGGATAGGCGGAGGCCATTCGGATCGCCTCCTCGAGCGGCAGGCCGAGCTTGCGGTGCGCGAAGCGGACGGAGGAGAGCATGTCGATATCGGCGCCGGCGAGCGTGCCGTCGGCAAGCGTCAGGCGTCCGTCCTGGCGCAGGATCTCCCGCCCGTTCAGGAGAAAGCTCGTCATGTCCGTGCCGATCGTCGACATCGCATCCGTGACCAGGAATATCTGTCCCGGCCCCTCCTTGCCGCGGATCGCAATACCCATCGTTGCCGGATCGACATGGAAGCCGTCGGCGATCATGCCGGCGTGGAGCGTGCCTGTCGCAAGCGCGGCGCCAACCACGCCCGGCTCGCGGTGGCCAAGGCCGCTCATGGCGTTGAAGAGATGTGTCACGGTGCGCGCGCCCGCCCTGGCATAGGCGCAGGCCGTCTCATAGCCCACATCCGTATGGCCGAGGCTGACGGCGACGCCGGCATCGGCAAGTGCCGTCACCTGCTCCTTCGTCGCGTTTTCGGGGGCAAGCGTCACCATGAGGCAGCCGAGCGCCTGCATGCACGCAAGCATCTCATCAAGGTCGGCCGCCTCCATTGGGCGGATCAGCGAGGGATCATGCGCGCCCTTGCGGGCGACCGAAAGGTGCGGACCCTCGAGATGCAAGCCGAGGAAGCCCGGCACTGCCGCAGCCTTCGCCTCGATCCCAGCCTTTATCACGGCGGTGCGGACGTCGCGACGGTCGGTGATCAGTGTCGGCAGCAGCGCGGTCGTGCCGAACCGTGCATGGGCGCTGCAGATCTGCCGGATGCCGTCGAGGGTCGGCTCGTCGTTCAAAAGAACTCCGCCACCCCCATTGACCTGCAGGTCGATGAAACCCGGCACGAGAAGAAGGCCGCGTGCGTCGATGGTCTCCGCCTCGATCGGGGCTGCGTTCGCCGGCACAATAGCTTTCACATGGCCCGACTCGATCAGCAGCGCGGCGCCGTCATGGCAGTCGATGCCGTCGAAAATCCGCGCTCCGGTGATTTTCTTCCTGGTCATCGTGTCTCCGTTACCTTCTTGAGGCTCGCCGGCGCATCCGGGTTGAGACCGCGCGAGCGCGACCAGGCTTCGACGAAGCCATAGAACGGCAGAACCAGCGTGAGGGCGTCGGTGATCGGGTGGCCGGTCTCGACGAAGGGCAGGCGCTTTGCCCTGCCTGTCCGCGCCGAGGTGACGCGCACGACCGCCCCCTTGGCGCTCAGCCCATCGGCGACTTCGGCGACTGAGGCTTCGGCGGCATCGCGCGCGGCGAGCGCCAGCACCGGGAAGCGCGCCCCGACGAGCGCCACCGGCCCGTGGAGCACTTCCGCCGCAGAATAGGCCTCCGCGTGCATGCCGGACGTCTCCTTGAACTTCAGCGCCGCCTCGCTGGCGACCGCAAGTGCCGGGCCGCGTCCGAGCACATAGAGCGATTCCGCCTGATCAAGCTCGACGGCGAAGTCCTGCCAGTCAAGCTTCACCGCTGCCGCGAACTGCCGGGGCAGATCGGCAACCGCCCGCTTCAATGCCGCATCGCCCGTCCATTCGCCGAGGACGGCGAGGCCGGCAACGATCGAGTTAACATAGGATTTCGTCGCTGCGACGGCAATTTCAGGCCCGGCGAGAATATCGAGCGGATGGCTACAAGCGTCCGCAATCGGCGACGGCAGCGTATTGGTAAGCGCGATCGAAACGGCGCCGGCACGCGTTGCGGCCTCGGCCATCGCAACGATGTCGGGGCTCTTTCCCGACTGCGAGATGGCGATGGCCGCCGCCCCGCCGAGCTTCAGTTCGGCACCATAGATCGAGGCAAGCGAGGGGCCAAGAGAGGCGACGGGCCGGCCGCAGGTGAGCTCGACCGCATATTTCAGGAACAACGCCGCATGGTCGGAGGAACCGCGGGCGATCGTGACCAGGAAGGCCGGATCCTTGGCGCGCAGTGCGGCACCCGCCGCGGCCAGCGCCTTCGCCGAACGATCGAGCAATCGTGCGGCGGCCTCGGGAATCTCGTCGATTTCTCGCCGCATATTGGTCGGCATGTTTTCAATCCTTTCCAAAAGGAGGTGCGCTCAGCTTTCCGGGATCGTCAGCTCCGCGACAAAGTCATAGGCATCGCCCCGATAGAGCGATCGGGTGAATTCGACGACGCGTCCCGATGCGAGATAGGACACGCGCTCGATCGAAAGGCCTGCCGCACCGACGGCTACGCCAAGCATCGCCGCATCCGGGTCCTTGATGTTGCAGGCGGAAATACGCTGCACGGCGCGCACCGGCCGGGCGTCGGCCCTTCCAAGCGCGGCATAGAGCGACGAGCTGACGGAAAGCGGGTCAGGCAGGAATTCGGCCGAAACGCAGGCGCGTTCGATCGCAAGCGGCATGTCGTCGGCGATACGGAGCCGCCCCAGGCGCGCGACTAGCGCATCCGCCGGCAGTCCGAGCGTCATCATCTCGTCCGGCGATGGATGAAACAGACCCCGTTCCAGCCATTCCGCCCGCGTGTTGAGGCCGCGCCGGGCCATGTCCTCGGTGAAGGAGGTGAGGCGCGAGAGCGACTGCTCGACCCGCGAGACGGGCCGGATGACGAAGGTGCCGGAGCCATGGCGGCGCACGAGCAGACCGTCCCGCACGAGATCGTCGACCGCCTTGCGAACGGTCACGCGGCTGACATTGGCGTAGTCGGCGAGGTCCCGTTCCGGCGGCAGCGCATCGCCATGATTGAGCTTGCCGGACAGGATCGCCTCTTCCAACGATTGGCGGAGCTTGAGGTAAAGCGGACCGGGGCCACCGGCCAGAAGGCCTTCGCGCGGCAGGATGGCGGCAAGCGCATGGCTCATGCGACGACCTCCGGCCGCGTGCCGAAGCGCTGAGCCGCAAGCGCGACCGCGCCGCTCAGCGCGTCCGCCTCGGCTTCGACGAAATGCGGCTGGTGCCGTTCGGCAAGCCAGGGGCGGTAGAGGGGCGCCAGCCCGCCGAGCAGGCAGATCGCCCGCGCGCCTCTCGCGACCACCACATCCAGCGCCTCGTCGACGGTGATCGCGGCGGCTCTCAAGAGGCGCATCGCCACGGGATCGCCGCGACCTGCGAAATCGAACACGCGGGGTGCGTAGCGGCCGAACTCGCCGGGCTTGGCGAGCCGCGCGAAATCGACGACGTCACGGGGATCGTTGTTGAACTCCGAGAGCACCGAGCCCGTGACCGGCGAAGCTTCATGGATGCCATCATAGGCGAGCAGGCTTTCCTGCAGGAGAGCGTGGCCGATGCGAGCGCCGCTGCCATGATCGCCGATGGTGAAGCCCCAGCCGCCGATGTAGCTGACGGTTCCGCCCCGTCGTGCGATATAGATCGTGCCAGTACCGAGAATGGCGACGGCGCCGTCCTTGTCACCAAGAGCGCCTTGAAGCGCGATCAGCCCGTCGGATTCGATGTCGGCGGCGGCGAAGGGAAGGCGCCGCTTCACATAATGCACGGCGTCGCCGACGTTATGTCCCGCGACCCCGAGGATCGCGCTTGCGGCGGTGACGCCCGCCGGATCCAGCCCCGCGTCGTCGAAAGCAGCGCCCGCCGCATCGGCAATATTCTGAAGCGCCGTTTCCGGATCGGTGAGAATATTGGCGGCACCGGATTTTCCGCGCCCAAGAATATGGCCATCCGGGCCTGCGACCGCAGCCCGGCAGCTCGTTCCACCGCCGTCGATTCCGATGAGATAGGATGTCATGAGCACCTCCGCACTTTCAAAATACCAAAAAAATACCATTAACCAAGCACGATTTCGCGCTAAGGTTCAAATCGATAGAGAAGCCCCTGTTTACATTGAACTATTTTCTTTTGGCGACGCTTTGTTGCGCCAAAAGTTAAATTTCCCCTAGACAATTGGTATTTTTTTGGCATTAATTCGGGAAGAGGAGAACGACGCTATGCAGGCAAGAAAGACCGAAGAGCGCCTTGATGAGGCAAGGGGGTTGGATCGAATGGATCCGGCGCTTTCCCTTCGCCTGCTCGCCTCCGGGCAACAGGCCGCCGCAAGATCCGTCGATGCCGCGATAGAGGCGATCGCGGCCGCGGCCGCTCTCGCCGCGGGCACACTCTCTTCCGGTGGGCGGCTCGCCTATGCCGGTGCAGGAAGTTCCGGCCTGATGGCCATGGCCGACGCGCTCGAACTGCCGGGTACCTACGGCATTCCCCAGGAGCAGATCGTCGTCCTTCTGGCCGGCGGCACCGCAAGTCTCGGTGACCTCGCCGGCGGCTATGAAGACGACACGGAGCTTGCGCGCGGCGATGTCCGCAAGGCCGGCATTGCGGCCGCTGACTGCCTCATTTCCGTTTCCGCCAGCGGCTCGACGCCCTATGCGCTCGCCGCCGCCGACGAGGCGCGGAAACTCGGCGCGAAGGTCATCGCCATCGCCAACAATCCGGGCGCCGCTCTCTTCGAAGGCGCCGACGTCGCAGTCCTCTTGCAGACGCCGCCGGAGGTCGTCTCCGGCTCGACGCGCATGGGCGCGGGCACGGCACAGAAGATCGCCCTCAACATGCTTTCGACACTCGTCGGCATCCACCTGGGGCACGTGCTCGACGGTCACATGGTCAATCTGCGCGCCGACAACATCAAGCTGCGCGGCCGAGCCATGCGGATCGTCTCGGACGTCACCGGCGTCGGCGCCGAAGAGGCGGAACGGCTGATCGATACCGCCTCCGGCTCGGTCAAGCTTGCGATCCTGCTCGCCTCGGGGGCGAGGGACGCCGCGCAAGCCGAAGCCGCGCTCGCGAAGGCCAATCAGAATTTGCGTCAGGCGATCGCGATCGTCTCGCAGACATGAAACTGGGATCCAAACCGCGCCCGCGACGGCGCCTACAAGAGGGAGAACCTGAATGACCCGCACGACAATGAAAGGCCTGCTGCTCGCATCGAGCATTCTCGGCTCCGCCGGGCTTGCTGGGGCGCAGGACGTGACGCTGACGATCGAGAGCTGGCGCAACGACGACCTGGCGATCTGGCAGGAGAAGCTGATTCCCGCCTTCGAGGCCAAGAATCCGGGCATCAAGGTCGTTTTCTCGCCATCGGCTCCGACGGAATACAACGCGGCGCTCAATGCCAAGCTCGACGCGGGATCCGCCGGCGATCTCATCACCTGCCGGCCGTTCGATGCTTCGCTCGAGCTCTATAACAAGAAGCATCTCGCCGACCTGACCGGACTTGCCGGCATGGAGAACTTCTCCGACGTGGCCAAGTCCGCCTGGACGACCGACGATGGCAAGTCGACCTTCTGCGTGCCGATGGCGTCGGTCATCCACGGCTTCATCTATAACAAGGACGCCTTCGATCAGCTCAAGCTTTCCGTACCCACGACCGAGGAGGAATTCTTCGCCGTCCTCGAGAAGATCAAGGCGGATGGCACCTACATCCCGATGGCCATGGGCACAAAGGATCTCTGGGAAGCCGCGACCATGGGCTACCAGAATATCGGCCCGAACTATTGGAAAGGCGAAGAAGGGCGTCTGGCGCTGATCGAGGGTGAGCAGAAGCTTACCGACGAGCCGTGGGTAGAGCCCTATCGCGTGCTCGCCAAGTGGAAGGACTATCTCGGCGACGGCTTCGAGGCGCAAACCTATCCGGACAGCCAGAACCTCTTCACGCTCGGCCGCGCCGCGATCTATCCGGCGGGCTCGTGGGAAATCGCCGGCTTCAACACCCAGGCACAATTCAAGATGGGCGCCTTCCCGCCGCCCGTTAAGAAGGCCGGCGACACCTGCTACATCTCCGACCACAACGACATCGGTATCGGACTCAACGCCAAGAGCCCGAACGCAGAAGCCGCCAAGACCTTCCTCACCTGGGTCGCCTCGCCGGAATTCGCGGAAATCTACGCGAACGCTCTGCCCGGCTTCTTCAGCCTGAACTCGACCGCGGTGAAGATGACCGATCCGCTTGCCCAGGAATTCGTCTCTTGGCGCGACAAGTGCAAGTCGACCATCCGCTCGACCTACCAGATCCTCTCGCGTGGTACCCCGAACCTCGAAAACGAGACCTGGGTCGCATCGGCCAACGTCATCAACGGCACTGAGACGCCGGAAGAGGCTGCCAAGAAGCTGCAGGAAGGCCTCGACAGCTGGTACAAGCCGGCGAAGTAAAGGCTCAAGGGGCGCGGGAGGAGATTCCGCGCCCGTCCTCCCGCCGCGCACAGCGCCGCACCTCGGCCGCGCGCGGTCGGATCCTCGCCGCTCCTTAGCGTAGCTGCGGCGATTACGGAGGCGCCCTCAAGGCGCCCAGTGCTTTCGAACGAAATCGGGGCTGCGCTGCGAGCCAGCCATTGGAACGGGCCAGAGGCCGATGACCCCACGCGAGACCATGATGGATGAAATTGCGCTCAAGCGCCCGCGGCGCTGGCACATACTCGTCTTCCTGACGCCGGCGCTTGTCATCTACACGGCAGTGATGATCCTGCCGCTGATAGAGACTCTGCGCCAATCCTTCTTCAACACGGTGGACGGCGAATACACTTTCGTGGGCCTCGGCAATTTCACCGTACTCTTCGGCGACCCGCGCTGGGCCTCGGATTTCTGGAACGCGCTCAGGAACAACGTCGTCTTCTTCTTGATTCACATGGCGGTTCAGAATCCGATCGGCATCGCGCTTGCCGCCATGCTGTCGGTGCCGAAGCTGCGCTTCAACGCCTTCTACCGCACGGCGATCTTCCTGCCAACGCTGCTCTCCTTCGTGATCGTCGGCTTCATCTGGAAGCTGATCCTATCGCCGATCTGGGGCGTGGCGCCTTATCTCATGGATCTGGTCGGGCTCAAATGGCTCTTCGCGCCCTGGCTCGGCCGGCCCGACAGCGCGCTCATCGCCGTCTCGCTGATCTCGGTCTGGCAGTATATCGGCATCCCGATGATGCTGATCTACGCGGCGCTCCTCAACATTCCGGACGAAGTGATCGAGGCGGCAGAACTCGACGGCATCACCGGCTGGAGCCAGTTCTGGAAGATCAAGCTGCCCCTGATCCTGCCGGCGATCGGCATCGTCTCGATCCTCACCTTCGTCGGCAACTTCAACGCCTTCGACCTGATCTACACGGTGCAGGGCGCGCTTGCCGGGCCGGACGGGTCGACGGACATCCTCGGAACGCTGCTCTACCGCACCTTCTTCGGCTTCCAACTCCAGCTCGGCGACCGCTCGATGGGCGCGACGATCGCGACGGTGATGTTCCTGATCATTCTTGCCGGCGTATCGCTTTACCTCTTCGTCATCCAGCGCCGCATGCGCCGCTATCAGTTCTGAGGAGGAACAAGATGTCGAAAGCACGCACCTCCCTTGCCCGCACCGGCGCCGTTCATTTCGCGCTGATCGCCTACACGCTCATCGCGCTCTTCCCGGTGTTCCTGACGATCGCCAATTCATTCAAGAGCCGCAACGCGATCTTCCGGGAGCCCCTCGCGATCCCGACGCCCGAAACATTCAGCCTGATCGGCTATCAGACGGTGCTGAAACAGGGCGATTTCATCGGCTATTTCCAGAACAGCGTCATCGTCACGGTGGTCTCGATCGCGCTCGTGCTGCTCTTCGGGGCCATGGCCGCCTTCGCGCTCTCCGAATATCGCTTCCGCGGCAACACGCTTATGGGGCTTTACCTGGCGCTCGGCATCATGATCCCGATCCGGCTCGGTACGGTCGCTATCCTCCAGGGCATGGTCGCGAGCAACCTCGTCAATACGCTGACGGCGCTGATCCTGGTCTATACGGCGCAGGGCCTGCCCCTGGCGGTGTTCATTCTGTCCGAGTTCATGCGCACCGTTTCGGACGACCTCAAGAATGCCGGACGCATCGACGGGCTTTCCGAGTACGCGATATTCTTCCGATTGGTGCTGCCGCTCGTGCGGCCGGCCATGGCGACGGTCGCCGTCTTCACCATGATTCCGATCTGGAACGACCTCTGGTTCCCGCTGATCCTCGCGCCGGCGGAACCGACGAAGACCATCACGCTCGGGTCGCAAATCTTCATCGGCCAGTTCGTCACCAACTGGAACGCCGTGCTCTCGGCGCTGTCGCTGGCGATCTTCCCGGTGCTCGTCCTCTACGTCATCTTCTCGCGGCAATTGATCCGCGGCATCACGGCAGGAGCAGTCAAATGAGCTCTTCCGAACGTCCGATCCGCGTCCTCGTCGCCGGCCTCGGCAATATGGGACGCAGCCACTCGCTCGCCTATCACGAAAACCCCGGGTTCGAGATCGTCGGCCTCGTCAACCGCTCCAAGGTCGATCTGCCGGAAGCTTTGGCCGGCTACGAGCTTCGCCCAAGCTTTCCGGAAGCGCTTCTCGAGTTCAGGCCCGAGCTCTGCTCGATCAACACCTATTCGGACAGTCATGCGAGCTATGCGGTGACGGCCATGGAGGCAGGCTGCCACGTTTTCGTCGAGAAGCCGCTGGCGACCACCGTCGCCGATGCCGAACGCGTCGTCGCCTGCGCCCGCGCCAATGGCCGCAAGCTCGTCGTCGGCTACATCCTCCGCCATCACCCGTCGTGGACACGGCTGATCGCCGAGGCGCGCAAGCTCGGCCCGCCCTATGTCTTCCGCATGAACCTGAACCAGCAGTCGAGCGGCGCGACGTGGGCGACGCACAAGTCGCTGATGCAGACGACCGCACCGATCGTCGATTGCGGCGTCCATTATGTCGACGTCATGTGCCAGATCACCGATGCGAAACCCGTCGAGGTGCGCGGCATGGGCTTGAGGCTTTCGGACGAAATCGCCGCCGACATGTACAATTACGGGCACCTGCAGGTTCTTTTCGAGGACGGGTCTGTCGGCTGGTACGAGGCCGGTTGGGGTCCGATGATCTCCGAAACCGCCTTCTTCGTGAAGGACGTGATCTCGCCCAACGGCTCGGTGTCGATCGTCATGGACCAGAACGCCAGGTCCGACGACATCGACACGCATACGAAGACGGCCGTCATCCGCTTGCACAGCGCCGCGACCGGGCCGGACGGCCGCTTCCTCCGGCCCGACGTGGACCAGAGGATGGAAGGCGAGCCCGGTCACCAGGAGCTCTGCGAGCGCGAACAGGCCTTCGTGCTCAAGGCCATCCGCGAAGACATCAATCTCGACCGGCACATGGACGATGCGGTGCAGTCGCTGAAGATCTGCCTGGCGGCGGATGAAAGCGTCCGCACCGGCAAGCCGGTCAAGCTTTAAGCCAAGAGGGGCGACACGTGGGATCATTGCACTTGAAATCCATCCGCAAGGCCTTCGGCGGCCATGAGGTGCTGAAGGGTATCGACCTCGAGGTGAAGGATGGCGAATTCGTCATCTTCGTCGGTCCCTCTGGCTGCGGAAAATCCACCTTGCTGCGGACCATTGCGGGTCTTGAGGACGCGACCTCGGGCAGCGTCCGGATCGACGGCGTCGAGGTCGGCCATGTCGCACCCGCCAAGCGCGGCATTGCCATGGTGTTCCAGTCCTACGCCCTCTACCCGCACCTGACGGTCAAGGACAATATGGGCCTTGGCCTCAAGCAGGCCGGCGCGGCGAAGGCCGAGATCGACGAGAAGGTCGCGAAGGCGGCCGGCATGCTGTCGCTCGAACCCTATCTTGCCCGGCGTCCAGCCGAGCTTTCCGGCGGCCAGCGTCAACGCGTGGCGATCGGCCGAGCCATCGTTCGCGAGCCCAAGCTCTTCCTCTTCGACGAGCCCCTGTCGAACCTCGACGCGGCGCTGCGCGTCAACACACGGCTCGAAATCGCCCGCCTGCATCGCAGCCTCAAGGCAACGATGATCTATGTCACCCACGACCAGGTCGAGGCGATGACGCTCGCCGACAAGATCGTGGTGCTGAATGCCGGCCGCATCGAACAGGTCGGCTCGCCGATGGAGCTCTATAACCGACCGGCCAATCTCTTCGTCGCCGGTTTCATCGGTTCGCCGCAGATGAACTTCATCGAAGGCGAACGGCTCGGCGATACCTCGGCGAAGACGGTGGGGATCCGTCCCGAACATATCGGCCTGTCGCGCGAGGGCGGCGACTGGAAGGGCAAGGTCGTCCATGTCGAACATCTCGGCGCTGACACGATCGTCTATCTGGAATCGGACAGGGTCGGGCCGCTCACCGCGCGGCTCTTCGGCGAGCACCGCTATGCGGCCGACGACATCGTCCATGCCACCCCGGTGATCGGCGCGATGCATCGTTTCGATGCCGATGGGCGGGTTGTCAGTTCCGCGCAGTAAAAGGCGGACGCATTTTGCCCCTCACCCTAGCCCCTCTCCCCGCAAGCGGGGCGGGGGGCGCCGGCGCAACTTGTGACCGACGTCTATACCCCAGAGTAAATTTTGCCGCGGTGCAACGCGATTGGGTGGCGCGGCACGGCTCCTTCTCCCCGTCTGCGCAGAGAAGGTCGCGGCAGCGGGATGAGGGGCGGAGAGACGCCGGAACCTGTCCTTTGACACTTATCACACATGCGTGATCTTCCGTCGCCGCAAGGTCGGAAGCCATTGCAGTCCTTGGTCTTTCTCGCCTTTTCCGGGCAACCGGAAAACACCGTTGCGCTACGGTAGAAATTAACATACACTAGTGTACGTATATTAGCGCTTTCCGGTATTTGATGTCCCTAATATCGGATCCGCTTCATTCTCCCTTTCGGACCGCGCAGCTGCAGGATTAGGCTGTGAGCGGTCCTTTCGTATGGACATCGCGATGCATAAGAATCGAGCGATACTGGCCGCCGCGCTGGCAACCGTGCTTTTTCTCGCCGGCTGCCAGAAGGACGAAGAGCAACAGGCAGCACCTTCGGCCTTTCCGCCCGCTGAGGTTGCCGTCTTCACGACGGCGGCGGAACCCTTGCCTATCACCAACGAACTGCCCGGCCGCATTACGGCGACGCGGATCGCCGAGGTTCGCCCACGGGTTTCCGGCATTGTCGTTGAGCGGGTGTTCCAGCAGGGCTCGATGGTGAAGGAAGGCGATGTGCTCTACCGGATCGATCCGGCTCCTTTCCAGGTAAAGGTCGACAGTGCCGAGGCGACGCTGAAGCGGGCGCTTGCCGTCCGTGACCAGGCCAGGCAGACCGCCGACCGTCAGGCGCGACTGAAGGAGGCACAGGTTACCGCCGTCCAGCAATATGACGATGCCATTGCGGCGCTCGCCCAGGCAGAGGCCGATGTCGGCATTGCCGAGGCGGGCCTCGCGGAGGCGAAGCTCAACCTTGAATACGCCAATGTCACGGCGCCGATCAGCGGCCGGATCGGCAGGGCGCTGATCACCGAGGGTGCGCTCGTCAGCGCCAACGGCTCGGACAACCTCGCGACGATCCAGCAGCTCGACCCGATCTATGCCGACTTCACGCAATCGGCGACGGACCTCATGCGGCTGCGAAAGGCGCTTGAGGACGGACAGCTCATCAGCGCCAGGAACGAGGCGGAAGTTCAGCTGATTCTCGACGACGGCACGTCCTATCCGCACAAGGGGAGGCTGCTCTTTTCCGAGGCGGCCGTCGATGCGACGACCGGCCAGGTGACGCTGCGTGGAGAATTCCCCAATCCAGACGGCGACCTGCTTCCGGGCATGTATGTGCGCGTCCAGATCGTGCAGGGGCTGGAGAAGGACGCGATCACGGTTCCGCAGCAGGCGGTGCAGCGCAACAATGCCGGCCAGTCGCAGGTCTACATCGTCACGCCCGAGAAGAAGGTCGAATTCCGCAACATCACGCTCGGCCGCACGGTCGGCAATCGTTGGCAGGTGACTGCCGGCATCGAGGCCGGGGAGAAGGTTATCGTCGAGGGTTTCCAGAAGGTCGCCCCGGGTGCCCCTGTGGAGCCCTCCGACTGGAACCCCAACGCAAAGCCGGACCCGGCCAAGGCCGATGTCTCCGCAGCGGCCGGCGAAAAATCCGCCACCGCAGTGAAGTGAGAGCCCGCCCATGCCCAGTTTCTTCATCGACAGGCCGATCTTTGCCTGGGTGGTGGCGATCTTCATCATGGTCGCCGGGATTATCGCAATACCGCTCTTACCGGTGTCGCAATATCCGGACGTTGCCCCGCCGCAGATCTCGATCAACGCGAACTACCCCGGCGCTTCTTCCCAGGACACTTATCAGAGCGTCACGCGGCTCATTGAGAACGAGCTGAACGGCGTCGAGGGCCTGCTCTATTTCGAATCGACCTCGAGCGCATCCGGCTCGGTCCAGATCAACGCCACTTTCGCGCCCGGCACCGACCCCAGCCAGGCCTCGGTCGACATCCAGAACCGGGTCCAGCGTGTCGAGCCGCGCCTGCCGGATTCGGTCAGGCAACAGGGCGTCCAGGTGGACGAGGCCGGCTCCGGCTTTCTTCTAATCATCTCGCTGACCTCGACCGACGGGTCGATGGACGCGATCGGGCTTGGCGACTATCTCAGCCGCAACGTCCTGAACGAGATCCAGCGCGTGCCCGGCGTCGGCCGCGCCCAGCTCTTTGCGACCGAACGCTCGATGCGCGTCTGGCTCGACCCGGACAAGATGCTCGGCCTCAACCTCACCGCCGCCGACGTGACGGCGGCGGTCCAGGCGCAGAACGCCCAGATTGCCTCGGGCTCGATCGGCGCCCAGCCGAACCCGATCACCCAGCAGATCAGTGCGCCGGTGGTGATCAAAGGACAGCTTTCGACGCCCGAAGAATTCGGCGCCATCGTGCTCCGGGCAAATGCCGACGGCTCGGCGGTGCGCCTGCGCGACGTTGCCCGAATAGAGATCGGCGGCGAAAGCTATGACTTCTCGACTCGTCTCAACGGCAAGCCCTCGGCCGCGATCGCCGTGCAGCTCTCGCCAAGCGGCAATGCCATGGCGACCTCCGAGTCCGTCAAGGCGCGTATGGACGAGCTTGCCGAATTCTTCCCCCCGGGGCTCGAATATTCCATCCCCTACGACACCTCGCCCTTCGTGAAGGTCTCGATCGAAAAGGTGATCGAGACGCTGGTCGAAGCGATGGCGCTCGTGTTCCTCGTCATGTTCCTGTTTCTACAGAACATCCGCTACACGATCATACCGACCATCGTCGTGCCGGTCGCGCTGCTCGGCACCTGCGCGGTGATGCTGGCGATGGGCTTCTCCATCAATGTGTTGACCATGTTCGGCATGGTGCTGGCGATCGGCATCCTCGTCGACGACGCGATCATCGTCGTCGAGAATGTCGAGCGCATCATGTCGGAAGAGGGGCTGACGCCGAAGGACGCAACCCGAAAGGCGATGCGCCAGATCACCGGCGCAGTGATCGGCATTACGCTGGTGCTCGCCTCGGTGTTCATTCCCATGGCCTTCTTCCCAGGCGCCGTCGGCGTCATCTATCGGCAGTTCAGCCTGACCATGGTCGTTTCGATCCTGTTTTCGGCGTTCCTCGCCCTGTCGCTGACGCCGGCGCTTTGCGGCCGATTGCTGAAGCAGGTGCCGAAAGGACACCATCACGCCAAGCGCGGCTTCTTCGGCTGGTTCAACCGCGGCTTCGACCGTACGTCGCGCGGCTATACGCGGGCAGTCGGTGGTCTCGTCACCCGCGCCGGGCGCCTGATGGTCATCTATCTGGCGCTGCTCGCCGGGCTTGGCTGGGCTTTCCTGCAGCTTCCCTCCTCCTTCCTGCCGGACGAGGACCAGGGCTATGTCATCGTCATGATGCAATTGCCCTCGGAAGCGACCGGCAATCGTACCACGGAGGTGATCGAGCAGGCGGAGACGATCTTCGGGAAGGAGCCGGCGGTCGACCGGATCGTCGCGATCAACGGCTTCTCCTTCTTCGGCACCGGCCAGAATGCCGGGCTTGCCTTCGTGACGCTGAAAGACTGGAGCGAGCGCGGGGCCGACAATGCCGCCGAGGCGATCGCCGGCCGAGCGACCATGGCGATGAGCCAGATCAAGGACGCGATCAGCTTCGCGCTGTCGCCGCCGGCGATCCAGGGCCTCGGCACCACCGGCGGTTTCTCCTTCCGCCTGCAGGACCGCGCCGGCCTCGGCGAAGCGGCCCTCGCGGAGGCGCGCGACCAGCTTCTCGGGCTGGCTTCCCAGAGCACGGTCATTACCGGCGTTCGCTTCGAGGGCATGCCCGATGCGGCGCAGGTCAGCGTGGTGATCGACCGCGAGAAGGCCAACACCTTCGGTGTGACCTTCGCCGACATCAACTCGACGATCTCGACCAATCTTGGTTCCTCCTATGTCAACGACTTCCCCAATGCCGGCCGCATGCAGCGCGTGACGGTGCAGGCCGACGAGAACAAGCGCATGCAGACGGCGGACCTCCTGAACCTCAACGTCCGCAATGCGAGCGGCGGCATGGTTCCACTCTCGGCCTTCGCGACCGTGGAATGGATCAAGGCGCCGACACAGACCGTCGGCTACAACGGCTATCCCGCCGTCCGCATCAGCGGCCAGGCCGCACCCGGCTATTCCTCCGGCGATGCGATTGCCGAAATGGAGCGGCTCGCCGCCGAGCTTCCGGCGGGCTTCGGCTACGAATGGACGGGCCAGTCGCTGCAGGAAATCCAGTCGGGAACGCAGGCGCCACTGCTGATCGCGCTTTCCTGCCTGCTCGTCTTCCTCTGCCTGGCGGCGCTCTACGAAAGCTGGTCGATCCCCATTTCGGTGATCATGGTCGTGCCGCTCGGGGTCATCGGCGCGGTTCTGGCGGTGACGTTGCGCGACATGCCGAACGACGTGTACTTCAAGGTTGGCCTGATCGCCATCATCGGGCTTTCGGCGAAGAATGCCATCCTGATCATAGAGTTCGCCAAGGAACTGCGAGAACAGGGCAAGTCACTGGTCGACGCCACACTCGAAGCCGTCCACCTGCGCTTTCGCCCAATCCTGATGACCTCGCTCGCCTTCACCCTTGGGGTTCTGCCTCTGGCGGTCGCAACGGGCGCAAGCTCTGCGAGCCAGCGCGCGATCGGTACCGGCGTGATGGGCGGGATGATCTCGGCAACGGTGCTCGCGATCTTCTTCGTACCGGTCTTCTTCGTCTTCGTGATGAAGATCTTCGAGCGCGGCAAGACTCTCGCGGGGATGTCGCAGCGGGCATCGGAGACCAGCAGTCCCGCTGAGTGAACAGATGCAGCGGCCTCAGAAGCCGGGCCGCTGCAGTCCCGATTTTGCGCGAACGACTTGCACGGGGGAGTGAAAGGCGCGCGGCAAGCTTCGCCAGCTAAATCCGATGCATCTCAGGGAGAATGGCATGCGCCGAACCAAGGCCGAGGCCGAAGCGACACGAAAGAAGATCCTGGATGCGGCCGAGCGCATGTTCTACGAGAAGGGCGTTTCCGACACGACGCTCGAGGAAGTGGCAAGCGAAGCGGGCGTCACGCGTGGAGCCATTTATTGGCACTTCTCCAACAAGACGGATCTGTTCCTGGCGCTCTACGAAGCCGTGCCGCTACCGCATGAGGACATGATCGCGCGCGAGATCGAGAGCGAGGATTTCGACACGCTCTCGGTTGTCGAAGAGGCGACGGGCGAATGGCTCGAGGCCCTGGCCAAGGACGGGCAACGCCAGCGCATCCTGACGATCATGCTGCGCTGCGACTACGACAATGCCATGTCGGCGGTACTTGCCAAGCAAAGGGAAATCGACCAACGCCATCACGCCATGCTTGAACTCGCGTTTTCGCAGGCGCTCGAGCGGGGGCAACTGGAGGAGCGCTGGACGCCTGACTCCGCCGTTCGCACGCTGCACTGGACGATGATGGGGCTTTGCACCGACTGGCTGCTATTCGGCCGCAGCTTCGATCTCGCGGCAGAGGGGCGCGAAACGCTTCGGCGCCTCTTCTCGAGCTTCAGGCTACCGCCGGCGTAACTAGGCGAAAGAAAGAGTAAGCCAAGCGCGACTGATCTACGCGACCAAAGCCCTCGCAGCCGCCCCGACGAGTTCCTCTTGCGTTGCCGGCTTGTCGACGAAGACGGCGCGGCTGCACTTCTCCCGCATCCCTGGAGGCAGGGCCTGGCCGCTGTAGAACAAGAATGGAATGCCACGTTGGGCGAGCCTATCGCTCACTTTCTCGGTCGTTCCCCGGCCAAGGCGGACGTCGAGGACCGCGAGCGAAACGGGCTCGCTTTCTGCAGCGTCCAAGGCAGCCGCGACTGTCGTGAAGGGTCCGACGATCTCGGCGCCGGCATCGCGGAAGGCTGATTCCATGTCGAGCGCGATCAAGAGCTCGTCTTCAACGATCATGATCCGCGCACCGCGCAGAGAATAATTCTCGTCAATACTCCGCATCATCCTGCGGCGTCTCCGGAAGCTCGATTTCGATCGTACAGACGATCCCGTCCGGCCGAAATTCTCGGCGAACCGCACCTCCCGGCAAACTCCTTTCGATCAGGACCCCCCCGAAACCCTGTTTCTCCGGCGGTTTAACCGGCGGCCCGCCGCGTTCTTTCCAGGTAACAACCAGATGGTGTCCGTTGTTCCGAAGTTTCCAGGTGAGAATGACCTGCCCGTCCGCCGTCGAGAAGGCGCCGTATTTTGCGGCGTTGGTTGCAAGCTCGTGAAGGACGAGGCCAAAGGGCGTCGCAATATCGGGCGGAAGCGCGACGTTCTCCCCCTCGATCCGCAGCCGTTGCCGGTCAGTTCCTCCATAGGCCTCAAGCTGGCTGAGAGCCAGCGCCCCCAGCTCCGCGCCCCTCCAGTCCGACGCGACGAGAAGCTTGTGCGAGGCAGCCAGCGCTGAAAGGCGACCTTCGAAGCGTTCGACGAAGTCCTCGTTTGAATCGGCGGTTCTGAGTGTCTGCCGCGCGAGCGATTGGACGACGGCGAGCGTATTCTTCACCCGATGGCTCAGTTCGCTGAGGAGCAGCTGTCGTCGGCGCTCCCAATGCCTGAGTTCCGTGACGTCGCGCGTGCTTTCGAGAACCAGTCGCCGGTCGCCGAGCGGCAGGAGCTCGATTTGGCTCTCCACCGTCAGCACCCGACCTTCCTTGGTGGTATGACGCAATTCGCCGCTCCAATGCCCCTTTTCCAGGAGAGTCTGCCGCAAGGCATCAAAGGAAGAGCCGGGCACGACCGTCTTGAGCAAGCTTTCCTTCTGTTTGCCGAGAACCTCTTCGCGCGAATAGCCGTAAAGCTCCTCGCTGCCGCGATTCCACTGCGAGATGCCGTCGTCGAAATCCCAGACGAAGATCGGCGAGCGGGAGAGTTCGACGAGCCGCATTTCCTGTTCGAGGCGCTGCTTGCTCTCGCGCGCATTTTCCTCCGCGCGGCGGCGCTCCGTGATGTCGACGAAGGTCGCCACGATGCCGTCGATCTTGTCGTCGATCGTCCGATAGGGCCGCATGCGCACTAGATACCAGCGGCCATTGCCGCTCCTGACCTCGTGCTCCACGGGCGTGAGATCCTTCAGCACCGAGCGCGCATCATTGGCGAGACTCTGATAGTCGAGCTGATGGGTGAAGTCGGTGATCGGCCGCCCTTCGTCATTCATCGTGACATTGAATATTTCCATGAGGCGCGGCGTGAAGCGCTTGATGCGCAGCGACTGGTTGACGAAGAGCGTCGCGACATCGGTCGCCGCCATCAGGTTCTGCAGGTCGCTATGGGCACGCGAGACGCTTTCGAGCTTCAGCTTCAGCTCATTATTGACCGTCTGCAGTTCCTCATTGATCGACTGCAGTTCCTCCTTGCTTGTCTCGAGTTCCTCCGCCGTCGAACGATACTCCTCGTTCATCGACTGGAGCTCTTCATTGGCGGCCCGCAATTCCTCGTTGGCGGCCTCGGATTCCTCCCTCGTCATCCGGAGCCGGCTCTGTGCCAGTTGCAGTTCCTTCTGCAATTGCCGGACCGTCTGGCTCATCGCCGGGCGGTCGTCGGGTGTCTCCGTAGGAGCCTCGCCCGGCTGGTCGATCGGCTCGCCTTCAATGAATAGGACGAGCGCATGTGGCGCCGCGTCGCCCCTCTCAGTCACCGGCTTCACCTGGATGTAGACACGGTGCGGCTGGCCGTCGAGTTGCGCCAGGATGGGCATCGTCAGAGTCGCTTCGTTGCGCTCGAAGGCGCGGTGCAGCGCGGAGCGCAAATCGAAGCGAAACTCCTCGCGCACGAGATCCGTCGCGTCCGTGCTGACCGGACCGCCGGACGGCCGGAGAAAGCGCCCCGCATTTTCCGATAGATGGATGGCGCGGTGACCCTCGTCCACAAGCATGCTCGGCGGAGCGACCCTCTCGAGCATCTGGCGATGCAGGGTGGCTTCGCTGACATTGCCGGCGGGCGACGGCGGACGGGGAACCTGCGGCGCCCGCTCCGCCGGTTGATGTGGCCCAAGGAACACCGGCAGCGCCGGGCGTCCGGCACTCGCAACCGAGCGGTAAATGCGCGCTTCCCGGTCGACGGTGCGGAAAAGGCCGGCGGGATGATCGGCGCTTTCGGAGGATCCGAGGAAAAGGAAACCACCGGGGTTGAGCGCGTAATGGAAGGTGTTGCAGACCTGCTGCTGCAATTGCCGGTCCAGGTAGATCAGCAAGTTGCGACAGGAAATCATGTCCAGATGCGAGAATGGCGGGTCTCTCAGAAGGCTGTGGCTGGCGAAGAGCACGATGTCGCGCAACTCGCGCCGCACGCGATAGTGCTCGCCCTCCTGCTGGAAGAACCGGCGCAGCCTCTCTTCCGTGAGATCCGCTTCGATCGCCGCGGGGAAGCGCCCCTCCCGCGCGATCGACAGAGCCGCCGAGTCGAGATCGGAACCGAAGACCTGTATTTCCGGCGTCAGGTCACGCCGCGCGGCTTCCTCTAGCAAGAGAATGCCGATCGTATAGGTCTCCTCTCCCGTGGCGCAGCCCGGAACCCAGACCCTGATGCTGCTGTCGGCGTTCTTTCCTTCGAACAAAAGCGGAATTGCGTTCTGGGCAAGCGACTGGAAGGCAGCCGGATCGCGGAAGAAGGTGGTGACGGAAATCAGGAAATCGCTGAGGAGCGCCTGGGCCTCCTCCGGGTTCTCGCGGAGATAAGCGTAATATTCCCCGAGCGTTTCCTTCCTGCTCACCTGCGCCCGCCGGCCGATGCGGCGCAAGATCGTGCCGCGCTTGTACTGGGAGAAGTCATGGCCGGTCCTGACGCGCACGTGGGTGAGGATGCGGCCGAGTACGTCCTCGTCGCCGGAGAGATTACGGGCGGATGCGGCAGTTGCTCGGCTCGAAATCAGTTCGCCCAGCCGATCGGGGATGTCGCGGATCGGTAGCACGAAGTCGGCGGCCTCGGTAGCTATGGCATTGCGGGGCATCGAGGCATATTCCGCCTCATCCGGGTCCTGGACGAGCACGATGCCGCCGGCCTCCTTGATCGCCCTGACGCCGATCGCCCCGTCCGAGCCGGCGCCGGTGAGAATGACGGCATAGGCGGTGCCATCCTGCTCCGCTAGCGATCGGAAGAAGAGATCGATCGGCGCGCGATGCGCCTGCGTTTCCTCGAATGGAAGCGCGGCGATCATGCCGTCGGCAATCTTCAGCCGTCGGTTGGGCGCGATGACATAGACGTGGTTGCCTTCAAGACGTGCCTGGTCGGCGACCTGTTTCACCGGCATCCGCGTGCGCGTTGCCAGGATATTCCCAAGCTCGCTCCTGTTGTCGGGACTGAGGTGGACGATCACGACGAAAGCGGCACCCGTATCGTCGGGCAGCTCGTCGAAGAACGTCTGGAGCGCCCGGACGCTCCCTGCCGAAGCCCCGATACCGACTATCGGCGGATGCTCTTCCTGCTCCATGCTTCACCTCCCCAGCAACGCGCCGGCGGTATTTCATCGAACGCTGTACGCGTGACGAGATTTTCGTCAGTCCGGGGCAGGCGGCAATTCTACACCCGGCAGAACTTCCTGGCACGCTTGTTATAGCAGTCGAGGCCCGCCGGCCACAGAGCAAATGGGAGAATCTTCCTGTCAAATGCAGCGCTCCCCATGTGCATCTGCCGAGCTTTGGACCGCAGGAGGAAAAAATTGCCATCGAACCAATGGAGCGACGGCGCGTTGTAGGTGAAATGGAGCAATGCGATGGGCCGCGACGTGATAGCCATTGGGGGGTCGCTTGGCGCTGTCGACGCGGTCAAGCAGCTGCTTCGCGATCTTCCTCCCGGCATCGACGCCGCCATTTTTGTCGTCATCCATGTCGGCGCTCGCGGCAAGGACCTGCTAGCAGGAATTTTCAACGAACACGCAGCAATTCCCGTGAGCACTGCGACTGACGGCGAGCAGGTCAAAGCCGGTCGCGCCTATGTCGCGCCGGCAGACCACCATCTCCTCGTCACGGACGGCGTCGTGCGATTGGGCCGCGGGCCGCGCGAGAATCTTGCTCGACCGGCGATCGATCCGCTCTTTCGCTCCGTCGGCATGAGTTATGGCCCGGGAGCGATCGGCCTCGTGCTTACCGGAATGTTGAACGACGGGGCCGCGGGGCTGACCGATCTCAAACGTTGCGGCGGCGTGACCGTGGTCCAGAATCCGGCAGACGCAGTCGCTCCGGACATGCCGCTCGGGGCACTCTCGGCAGCCGAGGTGGATTACCGGGCTCCGCTTACGGACCTGTCTTCGCTGCTTGCCAAGCTTGCCAGCGAAAAAGCAGGACCGGCGGCTCCAGTCCCCGACGATGTTCGCCTCGAGGTCGATATCGCGCTCGGCCGCCGCGTCGACCCGCCGACGATCAGCGCCATCGCCGACCCGGCGACATTGTCATGCCCCTCCTGTGGCGGCGTCCTCTCGCAGGTGAGACGGTCGCCGCCGCTCAGGTTCCGTTGTCAGGTCGGACATGCATTCACCTCCGCAACCCTGGCGGAAACCAGCGAGGATGCCGTCGACGAGGCCATACGCATCGCGCTTCGGATCATCGAGGAACGGGTTACGCTCAGCGAGAAGATGGCGGAGGACGCAAGCCGCAACGGTCTGGATGCCGCTGCCGCCGCCAACAGGCGGCGGGCCGATGAAGGCCGGGAACACGCCGAGGTCCTACGACGAAGCCTCGTCGAGAAGAATGCGAGCCCGATCGGCAGCAAGCTGAAGACGACGGAATAGGAGGAGAACGGCTGGGATTCCGCCTGTTTTGGTCTAATGCGCCTCGTCCCAATTGTGCGCAGCGCGCGCGTCGACCTTCAGCGGCACCTTCATCTCGAGCGCCGGCATCGCCGCCTGTTCCATCTCGGAGACGATCACCGGAATGGCGCGGTCGATCTCGCCGTCTTCCACCTCGAAGATCAGCTCGTCGTGCACCTGGAGCAGCATGCGCGCTGAGAGCTTCGCCTTTTCAAGGGCCGGTTCCATCTTGACCATGGCCCGGCGGATGATATCGGCGGCCGATCCCTGGATGGGCGCATTGATTGCCGCACGCTCGTTGAAGGCGCGCATCGACGGGTTCGAGGAGCGGATATCCGGATAATGGGCACGGCGACCGAAGATCGTCTCGACATATCCGTGCTCGCGGGCAAAGGCCTTGGTGTTCTCCATATAGTCGCGAATTCCCGGAAAGCGCTCGAAATATCTCTTGATGTATTCGCCGGCTTCCGAGCGCTCGATCGATAGCTGGTTGGCAAGACCGAAGGCGGAGATGCCGTAGACGATGCCGAAATTGATCGCCTTGGCGCGCCGACGGATTTCGCTTGGCATGCCTTCGACCGGAACACCGAACATTTCGGAGGCGGTCATCGCATGAATGTCGACGCCATCGGCGAAGGCCTGGCGCAGTTGCGGGATGTCAGCCACGTGCGCGAGCACCCGAAGCTCGATCTGGCTGTAGTCCGCCGAGACAAGCTTATGCCCGGGCGTCGCGACGAAGGCCGTGCGGATCTTGCGGCCCTCGGCAGTGCGGACCGGTATGTTCTGCAGGTTCGGTTCCGACGACGAAAGCCGCCCCGTCGTCGTCGCAGCGAGTGCATAGCAGGTGTGGACACGTTTGGTTTCCGGATGCACGAAACCCGGCAAAGCGTCCGTGTAGGTGGACTTGAGCTTGGTCAGCTGTCGCCAATCGACAATCTTGCGCGGCAGCTCGTGGCCCGCAGCGGCAAGGTCCTCGAGCACAGAAGCGGAGGTCGACCATTGACCGGTCTTCGTCTTCGAGCCTCCCGGAAAACCCATCTTTCCGAACAGGATGTCGCCAAGCTGCTTCGGCGAGCCGATGGTGAAAGTCTCGCCGGCGAGACGATAAATCTCGTCTTCGAGCGCGGCCGCCCCTTGTGCCAGATCGCCTGAGAGGCGCGAGAGGATCTGCCGGTCGACCGTGATGCCGCGCTCCTCCATCCGGGCAAGCACCGCGACCAACGGCCTTTCAAGCCGCTCATAGACGCGCGTGAGGCCCTTGGCGGCAAGCCGCGGCTTCAGCACGTGCCAGAGCCGCAGCGTCACCTCCGCTTCCTCCGCGGCATAGGCGGTCGCCTTGTCGATATCGACGAGATCGAAGCTGACGGATGCCTTGCCGCTGCCGGCAATATCCTTGTAGACGATCGGCGCATGACCGAGCCAACGCTCTGACAGCTGATCCATGCCGTGCGCGCCTTTGCCGGCATCGATCACATAGGACATCAGCATCGTGTCGTCGAAGCTCCGTATGGTGATCCCATGCCGCTTCATGACGAGATAGTCGTATTTCAAGTTCTGGGCGACCTTCAGGACCGACGCGTCCTCCAACAGCACCTTTAGCCGGCTCAATGCCTCAACTGCCGGAACCTGATTCTCCAACAGGCCGCCGCCAAGCAGGTCGCCGGCGCCGTTCTTGTGCGTGAGCGGCACATAGGCCGCCCTGATCCTGGCGCCCAGCGGGTCGAAGGAATAATCGGCGATCGCCAGTGAGAAGCCGCAGAGCTCCGCCCGCATCGGGTCGAGCGACGTCGTTTCCGTATCGAAGCCGACGAGCCCTGCATCGCGCGCGTCGGCGATCCAGCGTTCGAGGGTGGCGATATCGCGTACCGTCACATAGGTCGAATGGTCGAAGGGCGCCTTCGCAAAGTACTCCGCACGAGCCTCCGCCAGTCCCGCCGGTGTCGCCTCGGCCCTTTCGATCTCCTGGCCGCGGGAGAGGAAGGGAACTGCCGCCTTGGCGGCGTCGCCGCGCGGCGGCACGGCACTCGTGGATTGTCGGGATGGCGGCGGGCCAGCCGCCTCGCCCACATCGAGATCCGGTCCGTGCGCCTGGGCGCCCCATTCGATCGGCACATGGGCCGGTTCGATGGCTTCCGCATCGGTGTCGGTCGCGGCAGCGACGCGCCGGGTCAACGCGTTGAACTCCATCGTCTTCAAGAAGGCAATCAGCTTCGGACCGTCCTGCGAATCGAGCCGCAAGTCCTCCAGTGGGACATCGAGCGGCGTATGCTTGTCCAGCTTCACCAACTCGCGGGATAGGCGCGCCATATCCGCATTGGCGATGATCGACTCGCGCCGCTTCTGCTGCTTGATCTCGCCGGCGCGCGCAAGCAGCGTGTCGAGGTCGCCGAATTCCTCAAGAAGCTGCGCCGCAGTCTTCGGGCCGATGCCTGGAATACCCGGCACATTATCGGTCGAATCGCCCGTCATCGCCTGGAGATCGATCATCTTCTCCGGTGGCACGCCCCATTTCTCGATCACCTCGGCGATCGTGATCTGCTTGTCCTTCATGCTGTCGTACATCGCGACCCTCGGTGTCACGAGTTGCATGAGGTCCTTGTCCGATGAAATGATCGTGACGTCGGCGCCCGCCTCTTCGGCCAGCCGCGCATAGGTGGCGATCAGGTCATCGGCCTCATAGCCTTCCTTCTCGATGCAGGGCAGGTTGAAGGCGCGGGTCGCGTGGCGGATCAAGCCGAATTGCGGGATCAGGTCCTCCGGCGGCGCCGTGCGGTTGGCCTTGTACTGGTCATAGAGCCCGTTGCGGAATGTTTTCGACGAATAGTCGAAGATCACCGCGAAATGCGTCGGCGTCACGCCGACAGAGGTGTCGCGCGCATCCGTCAGGAGCTTCCACAGCATGTTGCAGAAACCGGCCACCGCATTGACGGGCAGCCCGTCCGACTTTCGGTTGAGCGGCGGGATGGCGTGGAACGCCCGGAAGATGAAGCCCGAGCCGTCGACGAGAAAGAGATGATCACCGTTTTTCATGCGGCCATGGATAGCGCGAGGGAAGAGAAAGGTCCATTGCGGTTTTGCTCGCAAATACGGACCCTCATTGCTATTTTTCCGCTTGGCAGCTCGGTGGTTATGCCCGACTTACGGCCGTCGATCCTGTCACGGAAACGTTACGCATTTGTAATGCGCGATTCAGTCGGACAATCCTTGAAAAGCCACATTTGAATCCTCAAATCTTGTCGAGCGGCACTAAAACGATGCCGTCGTCTGGTGATTGGCCTGTCCCCCGCCCACACCAGATGTGGACAAAGGCCTCATCCCCCTCTCCGGGCCTTTGTCCCGCTTTCAAAGAGCCGCCACGGTGCCGCCTCCGCACCGTGGCGCTTTTGTTTCAGGCGAGCGGCCGGGCTCAAGCCATCGTGAATTCCCAGGAAACCCAGTGCCTGCTTTGTAACTTGTCATCGATCCGATTACGGCCTAGGCATAGACATGGCCTTCAATCGTATGGAATCTGCGACCTACCTGGCCAGCCTGCTGGCAAAGAGCTTCTCGCGCGCCCTGCAGGAGCGAGGACAGAAGCTCGGCTTCGCGCCCGGCCAGTTTCCTATCCTGCTGGAACTCTGGGCCGAGGACGGGCTGACGCAGAAACAATTGCTCGACCGCCTCGATGTCGAGCAGGCGACGCTCGCCAATACGCTTGCCCGAATGGAGCGGGACGGCCTTATCCTTCGCCGCAAGCATCCGACCGACAAGCGCTCGCAACAGATCTTCCTCTCGGATCGCGGCCGCGAAATAGAGGCGGCGGCGAAGGAAGCGGCGGCCGCGGCGGAGCAATCGCTGCTTTCCGGTTTCCGCCGTTTCGAGAAGGAATTGATGCTCGAATACATGCGCATGGTCCTCGCCAACTCTGCACGCGGCAACAGCGCTTGAGCATTAGCGCGTCCGCCATCGACAATTTATCGTTGCATCAAAAGTTTTTACTTAAAGCGGTACGCTTTAGGCTCTAGGTTCGCCCGCGAAACCCACGCAAGGATTCGCATGATGGCAGTTATCACTCCGGTTCTCGAACGCGCTGACGCCAATCTACCGCAAAGCCTCGATCGCCTCTTCGACCTCGTCCGCATTCAATCCATTTCCACCGACCCGGGCTTCAAGGCCGAATGCCGAAAGGCGGCCGAATGGCTGGTAGCGGAATTGAGGGCGCTGGATTTCGATGCCTCGCTGCGGGAGACACCCGGACATCCGATGGTGGTCGGCCATCATGCCGGCGCGAACCCAAGCGCCCCGCATCTACTCTTCTACGGCCATTACGACGTTCAGCCGGTCGACCCCCTGGACCTGTGGGAGGCGCCGCCTTTCGAGCCGGCACTCAAGGAAGTGGAGCCCGGGCAAAAGGTGATCACCGGCCGCGGAACCTCCGACGACAAGGGACAGTTGATGACCTTCGTCGAGGCGCTGCGCGCCTACAAGGAGACGAAGGGATCGCTTCCGTGCCGCATCACCATTCTTTTCGAGGGTGAAGAGGAATCCGGCTCTCCCTCGCTGAAACCCTTTCTCGAGGCGAATGCCGCCGAGCTCAAGGCGGATTACGCATTGATCTGCGACACAGGCATGTGGGACCGCGAGACGCCGGCGATTTCCGCGGGCCTGCGCGGTCTCGTCGGGGAAGAGGTGGTTGTCAAGGCGGCGGATCGCGACCTGCACTCCGGCCTTTACGGCGGAGCGGCGGCAAACCCGATCCACATCCTGGCCGGTATACTCGCCGGCCTGCATGACGGGACCGGCCGCGTGACGCTCGAAAATTTCTACGACGGCGTCGAGGAGACCCCCTCCGACATCAGGGCGATGTGGAGCAAGCTCGACAGAACGGCGGAGAAATTCCTCGGAGAGGTCGGCCTCTCGATCCCTTCGGGCGAAAAGGGCCGGTCGGTACTCGAACTGACCTGGGCACGGCCGACGGCGGAGGTCAACGGCATCGTCGGCGGCTACACGGGCGAAGGTTTCAAGACGGTGATCGCGTCCCAGGCCTCCGCCAAGGTTTCATTTCGTCTCGTCGGCAGGCAGGATCCCGGGAAAATCCGGGAGAGCTTCCGCGCCTACGTCCGCGCCAGGATCCCGGCTGATTGTTCGGTCGAGTTCCACCCCCATGGCGGTTCTCCGGCGATACAGCTTCCCTACGATTCGGCGCTCCTCAACACCGCCAAGGCCGCACTGTCGGAGGAATGGCCCAAGCCCGCCATTGTCATCGGCATGGGCGGTTCGATCCCGATCGTCGGCGACTTCCAGAAAATGCTTGGCATGGAATCGTTGCTCGTCGGCTTCGGACTTGCCGACGACCGCATTCATTCGCCCAACGAGAAATACGAGCTCACGTCCTTCCACAAGGGAATTCGCTCCTGGATCCGCATTCTCGACGCGCTCGCCGCATGAGGCCGTGCGGCGTCGTGGCCACTCGCATGTCTCGTTGGATCGACTTCGATTTCAGGACAAAGACATGCAGCGGTTGAAAGTGCTACAGCGAGCTTTGCCCGTCCGATAAGACGCGCGGCGCTGTAGCCATGCTCCGCCATACGGCTTCGAGATTGCCGTGATCACGCGATATCACGCATCGCTGCTTGACCTGCCGGCCCCAGGATGCTTCCCTTTTCTAAAACACAGGACAAATGGGAAGTGGGCTATTGGCAAGGGTAAAGACCGAGACTGCGCGCCTTGGGCGCGATCCCTTCGGTGCGCGGTACGGCAATGATGATTCCTGTCGCGCCCTGCCATGGGCTTCTCTCGCTCTAGCCGATCCCCAGAAGCCGGTATGAAACGGGCAAGCAGATATTTCTGGCCCGTGATCGGGCTGGCGGCGATTCTTTTGTCGGTAAACGCGCTCTATCACGAATTGCGCGGCCTTTCTCTCGACGAATTCGTCGCGAGCTTCCAGGCGATTTCCTTGGAAAGCTGGCTGCTTGCCATCGGATCGACATTGGTCGCCTATGCGGCCCTTGCCGCTTACGACCGACTGGCGCTCGACCATCTCGGCCACCGCATCTCTCTCTGGTTCATTACGATCTGTTCGTTCACAACTTATGCATTGTCACACAATCTCGGCGCCTCGGTATTTTCCGGGGCGGTGGTGCGCTATCGCGCCTATCGATCGAAGGGCCTGACCCCGGGCGAGGTCGGCGTGCTCGTCGCCTTCTGCTCTTTCACTTTCACCCTCGGCACGCTGATGCTGTCCGCTGTGGTGCTCCTGTTGAAACCTGACATCATCGAGCGCTTTGCGGAGTTCCTGCCGCTCGAAATGTCGCTGACGACCGGCGTCCTCATCCTGGCACTGATCGGCCTTTACGTGCTTGGAAGCATGGTCGGACTCCGGCCGCTGCGCACGCGGTGGTTCCAGCTCTACTATCCGAGGCCGCGTATCGTCGTCAGGCAGTTGATCATCGCGCCCCTCGAACTGCTCGGAGCCGCCGGCATCATCTATTTCGCGCTGCCTGAAGTCGGCAATCCCGGATATGTCGTCATCCTCGGGATCTTTCTTGCCTCCTTCTCCGCCGCGCTGCTCTCGCATGCACCGGGTGGCCTCGGCGTCCTCGAGCTCGTCTTTATCGCCGCGCTGCCGGAAATGGATCCGGCCGACGTCCTTGCTGCGCTTGCGATCTTTCGGCTCCTCTACCTTGTCATCCCCTTCGCGATGGCCCTCGTCGTCATCTTCATCTTCGAGCACTCGCGGTTCCAGGAACAAAGGAACGAGCTAGGGTCGTAGACACGGTGACCAACGGAAGAAGCCGCTACTTTGGCGTGCGGCCGATCCGGTCAGGACGTGGCCGGTTCTTCAATCAAGGGCACGACCGGAGCCTTGGCACAAAAAAGACCCCGAGCCGGGAGGAGGTGGCATCGGGGTCTTTAAACTGGGCCGGTTCCTGGGAGGAGGAGTGAACCGACCGATTATCGAGCGCCGCGGGAGGAGGTGCAGCGCTTCGACAAGCAGGAATGTAAATCATTCCACCTGATTTAATTAGTGCCAATGTTGCATCGCAGCATTGCACCGGACGCAAATCGGAACGCCTCATCAACTCCGCGACGCCTGGTTGGTTCCCTCATGCGGGCCGCTGTCCTTTGGCAATTCGCTTCTTGCTGTTCGTCGAAAGGCGAGACGGAGGACGCAACATCTTGAAGGCACGGGGCTTTCACAGGCCGGTTCTTAACTCCCCCTTAAATTGCCGTATTTAGAGTTCACCGGATCGGCGCGAGCAGGCGGGAACGAGTCGGCGCGGCGGCCGGAGCGGGATCAGGATGGCGCAGTTCTGCGAGCATTCCGCCTCCAACCTATCAGAATCGATGGCGTCGGCTCTCTTTGCACACGCGATCATCGTGGCCCAGGAGACGTTCCTTCCGATATGGCGAACAGAAGATCAGGGCAACGGGTCGAACCTTCCTTCGGCGGCGACGATGATGGCGATTTGCGCGTCGACCCAAGCGACCGTATGGGCGGCAACGGGCCGAAGCGCACCCGCTCGCCGCAAAAGAAGCGACGGAAGACGCGGCCCCGGTCCGGTCGCAACGGTGGCGGCCTTTTCACGCTAATGCGCCGTCTTTTCTACTGGTGCATCGTCCTTGGCATCTGGGGTGCGATCGGGGTCGGCGGACTGGTGCTCTATTACGGAGCACGCATGCCGAGCGCAACGAGCTGGTCGATCCCGGAGCGCCCGCCGAACGTCAAGATCCTTGCGGTCAATGGCGACATCATCGCCAATCGCGGCGCGACCGGCGGTGAGGCGCTCGCGCTCGAAGACATGTCCCCCTACATCCCGCAGGCGGTGATCGCCATCGAGGACCGGCGCTTCTATTCGCATTTCGGCGTCGATCCCGTCGGGCTTGCGCGCGCCATGCTGACGAACCTCATGAGCGGCCGCATGGTGCAGGGCGGCTCGACGCTGACGCAGCAACTCGCCAAGAACCTGTTCCTTTCGCCGGAGCGCACGCTCGAGCGAAAGGTACAGGAGGTACTGCTCGCCTTCTGGCTCGAGCAGAAATACACGAAAGACCAGATCCTCGCGATGTATCTCAACCGCGTCTTCTTCGGCTCGAACGCCTATGGCGTCGAGGCGGCGTCGCGACGCTACTTCAACAAGTCGGCACGGGACGTCAATCTCGGAGAGGCGGCGCTGCTTGCCGGCCTCCTCAAGGCGCCTTCGCGGCTTTCGCCGGCGCGTGACCCGGAGGCGGCAGAGGAGCGGGCGCAGGTGGTACTCGGAGCGATGCGCGAGGAAGGCTACGTCACCGATACCGAGATCAAGACGGCGATGTCGCAGACGCCAACCCGGGCGAAAAGCTTCTGGTCGGGGGCGGAGTATTACGTCGCCGACATGGTGATGGACCAGCTTCCCGGCATGATCGGCGAAGTCAATCAGGACCTGATCGTCGACACGACCATCGACCTGGCCCTGGAAAAGCAGGCCGAGGAGGTGATCGCCGAGATGCTCGAAGAGGAGGGCGGCAATCTCAACGCCTCGCAGGCGGCCCTCGTCTCCATCGATGGCACCGGTGCGATCCGGGCGCTCGTCGGCGGCAGGGACTATGCCGACAGCCAATTCGATCGCGCCTCCAGGGCGAGGCGCCAGCCGGGTTCCGCCTTCAAGCCCTTCGTCTATGCCGCCGCGCTCGAAATCGGCCGCACGCCGATGTCCGTTCGCAACGATGCGCCGGTCCGTATCGGAAACTGGACGCCGGAGAACTACGACCAGAAATATCGCGGCGAGGTGACGCTCTCCGATGCGCTCGCCAACTCGCTGAACACGATTGCGGCCCAGCTGGTGATGGAAGTCGGCCCGCAAAACGTGGTCAAGCTCGCGCATCGCCTTGGGATCGATTCCGAGCTGCAGGCGAATGCCTCGATCGCGCTCGGAACGTCGGAAGTGAGCCTGGTCGAGCTCACCTCCGCCTATGCGCCCTTCATGAATGGCGGCTTCAAGGCGACACCGCATGTGATCCGCCGCATCTCGACCGCCGACGGCACGGTGCTTTACGAGAACACCTATGACAATCCGCCGCGCGTCCTCGACCCGGCGATCGTCAGCGAGATGAACCGGATGATGGTGGGCGTGCTGACGAATGGTACAGGCAAGAAGGCGCAGCTTCCGGATTGGGAGGCGGCCGGCAAGACCGGCACGACGCAATCCTTCCGCGACGCGCTTTTCGTCGGCTATACCTCGAACCTGACGACCGGCGTTTGGTTCGGCAATGACGACGGCAAATCGATGAAGAAGGTGACGGGCGGCGGACTGCCCGCGAAGGCCTGGCACGATTTCATGGTCGCCGCACATGAGGGGCTCTCGCCTTCGCCGCTTTTCGGCACGACGGGCGTTGAGCCGGTCTTCGAGGGCGTCGATGGCGTAGCTGGCGGCCCCGACGGCATTCCAGGGGGCGATCCGGAGGGCTTCCCCGAACCGCCGCTCGCCGCCGGAGCGGTCGCAGCCGACCAGCCCCGCCCGGCAGGGGAGCCGACAGGGGGAAGTCCGGTGCCGCCGGCCGCCGTCGGCGAGGCGAGCGGGGCGACCCGCCGCACCACGCTGTTCGAGCTTTTGACCGGTGGTTGAACCGGCGATTGTCCCCCACTTGCGCGGGAGGAGAATTGCGGTGGCGAAACGACGTTTGCCAGAGTGCCGAAGGTGGCTTGCATTTGCCGCTGCTCGCCCCGCAGAATGCCTTGCAGTCCGAAACGCCGGTCCTTATATACGCCGCATCGACGCAGCCGCGGCTGCGCTGACTTTGAATGACCATCCCGTTAGGGGCTGTCCCATGAATGCCTGACCGGGGTTCCGACAGTCCGCTGCAAGGAGAGAACGACATGGCTAGAGTTATTGGTATCGACCTCGGAACGACGAACTCCTGCGTCGCCGTCATGGATGGCAAGGACGCGAAGGTGATCGAAAACGCGGAAGGCGCGCGTACCACCCCTTCTATGGTGGCCTTCACCGACGACGGCGAACGCCTCGTCGGCCAGCCGGCCAAGCGCCAGGCAGTCACCAACCCGGAAAACACCCTTTTCGCGATCAAGCGCCTGATCGGGCGCACCTTCGAGGATCCGACGACCCAGAAGGACAAGGGGATGGTCCCCTACAAGATTACTCGTGCGGACAATGGCGACGCATGGGTCGAGGCGCACGGCAAGCAGTACTCCCCGTCGCAGATTTCCGCCATGATCCTTCAGAAGATGAAGGAAACCGCCGAGTCCTACCTTGGTGAAAAGGTGGAAAAGGCCGTCATCACCGTTCCGGCCTACTTCAACGACGCCCAGCGCCAGGCCACCAAGGACGCCGGCAAGATCGCCGGTCTCGAAGTGCTGCGCATCATCAACGAGCCGACCGCGGCCGCCCTCGCCTACGGCCTCGACAAGAAGGAAGGCAAGACGATCGCGGTCTACGACCTCGGCGGCGGCACCTTCGACATCTCGGTCCTCGAAATCGGCGACGGCGTCTTCGAGGTCAAGTCCACCAACGGCGATACCTTCCTCGGCGGTGAAGACTTCGACATGCGCCTCGTCGAATATCTCGCAGCCGAGTTCAAGAAGGAGCAGGGTATCGACCTCAGGAATGACAAGCTCGCGCTGCAGCGTCTGAAGGAAGCTGCCGAGAAGGCGAAGATCGAGCTGTCGTCCTCGCAGCAGACCGAGATCAACCTGCCGTTCATCACGGCCGACGCGTCCGGTCCGAAGCACCTGACGATGAAGCTGTCGCGCGCCAAGTTCGAGAGCCTTGTCGAGGACCTCATCCAGAAGACCATTGCCCCGTGCAAGGCCGCGCTCAAGGACGCCGGCGTCTCGGCTGCCGAGATCGACGAAGTCGTTCTCGTCGGCGGCATGACCCGCATGCCGAAGGTCCAGGAGACGGTCAAGCAGCTCTTCGGCAAGGAGCCCCACAAGGGCGTCAACCCGGATGAAGTGGTTGCCATGGGCGCGGCGATCCAGGCCGGCGTGTTGCAGGGCGACGTCAAGGACGTTCTGCTGCTCGACGTCACGCCGCTGTCGCTCGGCATCGAAACGCTCGGCGGCGTCTTCACTCGCCTGATCGAGCGCAACACGACGATCCCGACGAAGAAGAGCCAGGTTTTCTCGACCGCCGATGACAACCAGTCCGCGGTGACGATTCGCGTCTCCCAGGGAGAGCGCGAAATGGCCGCCGACAACAAGCTGCTCGGCCAGTTCGACCTCGTCGGCATTCCGCCGGCGCCGCGCGGCGTGCCGCAGATCGAGGTGACCTTCGACATCGACGCGAACGGCATCGTTCAGGTGTCCGCGAAAGACAAGGGCACTGGCAAGGAGCACCAGATCCGCATCCAGGCGTCCGGTGGACTGTCCGACGCCGAGATCGAGAAGATGGTCAAGGACGCCGAGGCGAATGCCGAAGCCGACAAGAAGCGCCGTGAAGCAGTCGAGGCCAAGAACCAGGCCGAAAGCCTCATCCACTCCTCGGAGAAGTCGCTGAAGGACTATGGCGACAAGGTCTCGGAGACCGATCGCAAGGCGATCGAGGACGCGATCGCGGCGCTCAAGTCGGCGGTCGAGGCGTCCGAGCCCGACGCCGAGGACATCAAGGCCAAGAGCAACACGCTCATGGAAGTCTCCATGAAGCTCGGCCAGGCGATCTATGAGGCCCAGCAGGCCGAGGCCGCGCATGCAGATGCGGCTGCCGACGCCAAGCGCGACGGCGAGGATGTGGTCGACGCCGACTACGAAGAGGTCAAGGACGAGGACGACCGCAAGCGGTCCGCATAAGGCGGTCCTGTCGCAAACAGAGCCCGGGAGCGATCCCGGGCTTTTATCTTGCCCGAAGCAGCTGAGGCCGATTCACCAGGGCCGTCAGCCCGGCGGAAGAGTGGGCGACAGCCCGCTTCACGCGCCGGGAAGATTGCCCGTTACCGGGGGGCGGCAGCAAAAGCGAGATATTTGCGACAAAAACCACTCGGACGCCCGGCTTGACTATGGTATGGCGCTTTCAGGTTTACTAAATCCTGTGCAAGATATTCGCAGCGGTCGGATCCTTCGCGCTGGCAGGCCCTGTCAACAGGACAATTGTTGAAGCATGAAACGTGATCTTTACGAAACGCTTGGTGTTGGAAAGACCGCAGACGAGAAGGAGCTGAAGAGCGCCTTCCGCAAATTGGCGATGAAGTACCATCCGGATCGCAACCCCGGTGATGCTGACGCCGAGAGGAGCTTCAAGGAGATCAACGAGGCCTACGAGACGTTGAAGGACCCGCAGAAGCGCGCGGCCTACGACCGCTACGGCCATGCCGCCTTTGAGCAGGGCGGCATGGGTGCTGGCTTCGGCAACGGCTTTGCGGGCGGTGGCGCCCACGGCTTCTCCGATATTTTCGAAGACATCTTCGGCGAGATGATGGGCGGCCGCCAGCGCCGTTCATCCGGCGGTCGCGAGCGCGGCGCAGATCTCAGGTACAATATGGAGATCACGCTCGAGGAGGCCTATACCGGCAAGACGGCGCAGATCCGCGTGCCGACTTCGGTCACTTGCGAGGTTTGTACCGGTACCGGCGCCAAGCCCGGCACCAGCCCGAAGACCTGCTCCACCTGTCAGGGCAGCGGGCGGATCCGTGCGGCGCAGGGCTTCTTCTCGATCGAGCGCACCTGCCCGACCTGCGGCGGCCGCGGCCAGACGATCACCGATCCCTGCACAAAGTGCCAGGGCCAGGGCCGCGTCACGGAGGAGCGCACACTATCGGTCAACATTCCGGCCGGCATCGAGGACGGCACGCGCATCCGCCTCTCGGGCGAGGGCGAAGCCGGCCTTCGCGGCGGCCCGCCCGGCGACCTCTACATCTTCCTCTCGGTCAAGCCGCACGAGTTCTACCAGCGCGACGGGGCCGACCTCTACTGCAGCGTACCGATCTCCATGACGACGGCAGCGCTCGGCGGCAAGTTCGACGTTACCACCCTCGACGGAACGAAATCGCGCGTTACCGTGCCGGAGGGCACGCAGGCGGGCAAACAGTTCCGCCTGAAGGGCAAGGGCATGCCGGTGCTGCGCTCGAACCAGATGGGCGATCTCTACATCCAGATCCAGATCGAGACGCCCCAGAAGCTCACCAAGCGTCAGCGCGAGCTCCTGCAGGAATTCGAGGAAATCTCGTCCAAGGAGAACAATCCGCAATCGACCGGATTCTTCTCCCGCATGAAAGACTTCTTCGACACGCTGAGCGAATAACCAGCCTCTCAAATTTGCCGCTCTCCTCGGGTTTAACCCGAGGACTAACCCTCTCCCCGTAAAGACGGGGAGCGGGAACTGGGCGCGTGCCGCGAGTCTCCTTCGCCCCGCTTGCGGGGAGAAGGTGGCCGGCAGGCGGGTTGATGGGTCGAGAGCCTCGCCCCGCCGGTGAAGCGGCAAGACATCATGCGGCTGCCGCCACGAATTGCCACAGACCGAGAGCAAGGAGGACCGTGCCGGCGATGCGGGGCAGGACGCGCCCGGCCGGCGTAAGCTTCTCCAGGAGCACGAAGATCGCGATTGCGGCGATCCACAGCACGTTCATGATGCCGCCGACGAAGAGAAGCGCCATGAGCGCCCAGCAGCAGCCGACGCAGTAGAGGCCGTGGCGGAAGCCGAGGGCCAGGGACCCGCGCGGATCACGGCGGAAGCCGCCATGGGTCTGCAGGAACACGACGGGTGTCTGGCATTGCCTCAGGCAGGCATCCTTGAGCGGCGTCCACTGATAAAGCCCCGCAACCACAAGCACGACGCCGGTGAAGGCCGCGCTCGCGCTCGCAAGCGACGGCGTCAGCAGCGCTTCTTCGATCAGCCATTGGCCGAATGTCGCGACAAGTGAAAAGACTCCCCAGGCGATGAGGTAGCCGCCGGCAAAAAAGCCCGTCGGGGCAAAAGGCTTGCCCTGCTTCAAGCTATGACGCCCGACATGCGCATAGAGCAGGATCATCGGGGTGGCCGAGGGAAGCATCATCCCGACCATCATCACGACCCACATGGCAAGGGTCAGCGCGGCCTCGACCGCAGTCCAGGGGCGCGGCGAAAGGCCGAGAGCCTCAAGCGGCCCGCCGCGCGCTTCGTTGCCCATGTCCGTGTCGTCCATGTTCATGTCGTTCATGGCCATGTCGTCCATGGCCATGCCCGGATTCATGGGCATGGTCGCATCCATGCCCGGCATCGGCATGGCCTGCATGTCCATCGCCGCCAGCCGGAGAATGTAGATCCAGGCGAGCGCCGTCAGGGCAGCAATCGATGCGGCGACGATCGCACGGTCGCGCCGCAGCAGGGCTTCGAGCGCACTGTCCGCCATGGCGTCAGTGGACCACGCCACTCTCGGTCATATGCAGCTTCGCGAAATGGGCGTGCGAATCGGAGAGCGAGACCATCAGGGGACCGCTCGTCTCGGCCCAGCCGCGCCCCACTTCGCAGGTGTCGTATTCGAAGCCGTTCGGAAGGGTGAGGCGAGCGCGGTGAGGTTCGCCGCTCACTGGATTAAGGATCGGCTCTCCGCGCGCCTCGATCCAGCCGGGCACGTTCACACGCGCCGTGCGGCCCTCTACGTCCATGTCGAACTCGATCGGCGCGAAGACCGGATCGTGGATTCTGTCGAAGGTCGTCGAGAATACCTGGAAAAAAGTAGCGCCGGGCTCGGTATCCTGGCCGCTCATGATCCGCAACAACGCTTCCCGTTGCGCTTCTGAAGCACGCTCGTCGACAATCGGCACGACCTCGCCGCCGCCCTCATGGATCGCACCCGGCCAAACGACGATCATGCCGCATCTCAGGCCATCGAGTCGGGTATCGCCATGATGGCCTTCCTCGATCTCCACAACGCCGATGGCGCGGCAGTGTCCCTGGGTGGGCAGCGCATTATATTGGCAGGGGCAGCCATAGGCGCAATTGCAATGAATGAACTCGCGGCCTTTGATCGTCCATTTGACGTCAACCATCGTCTCCTCCCGGCGTTCAAATGCTCGTTTCAGCTCCTGCGAAGCGGCGATATATCAGGCGGGGAAAATATACGCCCCGCAACGTCGGATGCCAACGGGGGCGCGGGAGATCCGCCTCACACCCGAGCAGACACCTGTCGCCTGCGCCAGAAGGGGCGGCAGCGATCAGCGGCGCTGCGCCCTTTCGCCTTGCCTCGGCTCGCCTTTCGTCCTACCTGACAGGAACGTCGAATCCGGACCCGCAATGCCCCACAAGGTCTACATCACCCGCCTGAAGCTCCATGACTTTCGCAATTACGCGGCATTGGCGCTCGATCTCGACCAGCGCCATGTGGTGCTGACCGGCGAGAACGGGGCGGGCAAGACCAATCTGATGGAGGCCGTCTCCTTTCTTTCACCCGGTCGCGGGCTGCGCCGCGCGGCTTACTCCGATGTCGCCCGGGTCGGCGCTGCGGACGGCTTCTCGGTTTTTGCGGTCGTCGATGGGATGCAGGGCCCGGTCGAAATCGGCACGGGTACCGCGGGCAGCGACGAGGGGCAGTCGCGCCGCTTGAGATTGAACGCCACGCCGGCGCGTACGGTAGACGAACTCACCGACCACCTGCGCCTGCTCTGGCTGACGCCGGCGATGGATGGACTCTTTACCGGCCCGTCCGCCGACCGGCGGCGGTTCCTCGACCGCCTGGTGCTCTCCCTCGACCCGGAACACGGCCGGCGCGCGAACGAATTCGACCGCGCCATGCGCAGCCGCAACCGCCTCCTTTCAGAATTCCGTCCCGACCACGCCTGGCTATCGGCGATCGAACGCGAGATGGCCAGCCTCGGCGTTGCGATGGCGCTTGCCCGATTGGAAATGATCGGCCTGCTTTCTGCCCTCATCGAGCGAAACCGAGAGGATGGCACTTTCCCGTCGGCGCGCCTGTCGCTTGCCGGCTTTCTCGACGATTGCCACGGCCTGCCGGCCTACGATCTCGAAGAACGCTATCTCGCCATGCTGCAGGAGGGCCGCTCCCGCGATGCCGCCGCCGGCCGTACTCTCGACGGGCCGCACCGCAGCGATCTTCTGATCCGCCACCGGGAAAAGGACATCGAGGCGGAACGCTGCTCGACCGGCGAGCAGAAGGCGCTTCTGGTCGGGCTCGTGCTTGCTCATGCGCTCCTCGTCGGCGACATGACCGGCCACGCCCCGATACTGCTTCTCGACGAGATTGCAGCCCATCTCGATCAAAGCCGGCGCGCCGCACTCTTCGATCGCGTCGACGAAATCGGCGGCCAAGCCTTCATGACCGGCACCGACTCCGCCATGTTCGAGGCGCTTGGCGACCGGGGACGCTATCTGACCGTTGCAAACGGCCGCGTTTCGGAGTGACATCCGAGCCTGCCCCCGATGCCGCTTTGGCGAATGCCCTGACGGAGACGAAGATGACCGCCGCAACCCTCGACTCTTCGGAAATCGCCCGCTACGCGCGCCATATCGTGCTCGCCGAGATCGGTGGCGCCGGCCAGCAGAAGCTGAAAGCGGCGCGCGTGCTGGTCATCGGCGCGGGCGGCCTGGGCGCCCCGGCGCTGCAATATCTCGCCGCCGCCGGTATCGGTACCCTCGGAATCGTCGATGACGACGTGGTGTCGCTATCGAACCTGCAGCGCCAGATCATTCACGGCACCGACGATATCGGTCGGGCGAAGGTCGAGAGTGCAGCCGAGGCCATCGCGGAGCTCAACCCGCATGTCAGGGTCGTGCCACACGCGCTCAGGCTTCAGCCCGACAATGCCGAGGCGATTTTCCGCCAGTACGACCTCGTCGTCGACGGCTCGGACAACTTCGAAACACGTTATCTGGCGGCTGATACGGCGGAAGCAGCCCGCGTGGCGCTCGTCACCGGCGCCGTCGGCCGTTTCGACGGCTCGGTCACGGTGTTGAAACCCTATGAAACCGACGCGGGCGGAAACTTGCTCCCGTCCTACCGCGATCTCTTTCCGACCAAGCCGCCGCCGGGTGCGGTGCCTGCCTGCGCCGAAGCCGGCATCGTCGGCGCCCTCACTGGCGTCATCGGTGCGCTTCAGGCGATGGAAGTCATCAAGCTCGTCACCGGCATCGGCGCGCCGCTGGTCGGCCGGCTGTTGCTCTATGATGCGCTTTCCGCCGAGTTCAAGACGATCCGCTATCGGCGAGCTTGATGGATACTGTTCGATTAGAGCCGGACTTCGATCGCTACGACGAACTGCTCGCGCTGATCCTCGCCGCCTTCGCTTATATGGACGGACGGATCGATCCGCCCTCCTCCGCCCGCGCATTGACGGCTGAGTCGCTGCGCCAGAAGGTGAGCGTGGAGATCGCATTCGCCGGGATCGAGCGCGGCGATTTGCTCGGCTGCGTCTTCCTGAAACCCGAACCGGAATGCCTTTACGTCGGCAAGTTGGCGGTTGCGCCCGCGTCGCAGCGAGGGGGGATCGGCCGGCATCTGATCGGCATCGCGGAACAAACCGCCCGCAACCTCTCACTGCCGGCGCTGAGGCTTCAGACCCGCATAGAACTCACCGAAAATCATGCGATCTTCGCGGCGTGGGGCTTCGTCGAAGCGGGCCGCTCCGCTCATCCAGGTTTCACGCGCCCGACCTCGATCGAGATGAAGAAGATGATCGTACTCTAATCCCGCCCCGGCAGCACCCGGTCCGGCGGGCGGTGGCCGTCGAAGAAGGTGCGGATGTTGATCACCACCTTTTCGCCCATATCGACGCGGCCTTCGAGTGTTGCCGAGCTCATATGCGGCAGGAGGACCACCTTGCCTTCGCCGGCGAGCTTGATGAGCTTCGGGTCGATGGCCGGTTCGTTCTCGAATACGTCAAGGCCGGCGCCGGCAATCTTGCCCTCGCGCAGGCACTTGATCATCGCCACCTCGTCGATGACATCGCCCCGGGCCGTGTTGACGATGTAGCTCTCCGGGCGCATCAGCGCCAGCCGCCGGGCGGAGAGAAGATGAAAGGTCGCGGGCGTCGATGGGCAATTGACGGAGACGATGTCGACACGGGCAAGCATCTGATCGAGGCTGTCCCAGTAGGTCGCCTCGAGCATTTCCTCGGTTTCCGGGCTGACGCGGTGGCGATTGTGATAGTGGATCGAAAGACCAAAGGCCTTGGCCCGACGAGCGACGGCGGTGCCGATCCGCCCCATGCCGACGATGCCGATGCGCTTGCCGGCGATCCGCCGCCCGAGCATCCAGGTCGGCGACCAGCCCGCCCATTCTCCCTTGCGGTCGGTCAGTATCCGCGCACCTTCGGCCAGCCGGCGCGGCACCGCCAGTATGAGTGCCATCGTCATGTCGGCCGTATCTTCCGTCAGCACGTTCGGCGTGTTGGTGACGGTTATCCCCTTGCGGGCGGCCGCGTCTACGTCGATGTTGTCGACGCCGTTCGAGAAGGCCGCGATCAGCTTGAGCTGCGGCCCTGCCTGCTCGATGAGCGCCGCGTCGACACGGTCCGTCACCGTCGGCACGAGCACATCGACCCGCTTCACCGCGGCGACCAGCTCCGGCTGACTGCGCGGCGTGTCGTCGATGTTCAACTCCGCGTCAAACAATTCGCGCATGCGGGTTTCGACGACGTCCGGCAGTTTTCGGGTGATGTAGACGGTTGGCTTTTTCTTGCTTGTCATTCTTGCGAGCGGCCCTCGTTGACGAGTCCTTAACCAAGTCGGGCGATAGTTTCTCCCTACAGCCGCAATTTCTAACAGACCCGGTGGGGAACACAATTGAAAGTCGCTGTCCGGGTCCGGGATTTGCGCTGCGCGTCTGGTCGGGCGCGCAAAAGCCGCCGCAAAGCTTCGCTTACGAATGGAAGATGGGCTTCGTCATGCGCCATGTCATTTCCAACGCCTCTGTCCTGATACTGGCCGCCTTCCTCGGAGTGGCCGCGATGACTGCCAGCGCTCATGCACAGGCAGCCAAGGGCCCAAGCGGACTGCCCCTCCCCCGCTTCGTCAGCCTGAAGGCGAAGAGCGTCAACTTGAGAATCGGCCCGAGTCTCGATTATGCGGTAGCCTTCCGATATCTCAAATCCGGCGTGCCCGTCGAGATCATCCAGGAATACGATAATTGGCGCCGGATCCGAGATGCGGACGGAACGGAGGGTTGGGTGAACCAGGCGCTGCTTTCGGGCGAGCGCACCGCCGTTGCGGCCCCGTGGATGCGGGGCAAAAGTGAGGGGGTATTCGTCAACCTCAGGCGCGACCCGCAGGGCACGGCGCCGATCGTCGCCCGCATGGAGCCCGGTGTGTTCCTGCGGATCGGCGAGTGCAACGGCGACTGGTGCCATGCCGAAACCCAAGGCGTCGAGGGCTGGATCGCTCAGAACGAGATCTGGGGCGCCTATCCGGGTGAAGCCTTCAAGTAAAACCAGCGGCAGTGGATACTGGCCGATCTGACCTGAGCTGTTATTGTGTCGTGGCAAGGCGCGTCGCGCGCCGCAACATGGAATGCGCGGCGAGGTGCGAACGCAAATGCATCAGACGAGTGCGGCTCGCCGGGCGGCATCGGCGAGGGACACCAAGGGCCGCGGGCCGATCTGCCCGATCACGATGCCTGCGGCCAGATTGCCGAGCCGGCTGCAATCTTCGAGCGAACGGCCGTTCGTGTAGCCAAAGAGGAAGCCGGCTGCATAGAGATCGCCGGCCCCCGTTGTATCGACGACTTCCTCCACGGCGTTAGCGCGAACGCGAACGCGTTCGTTGCCGCAGAGGACGACGGAACCCTCCTCGCTCAAGGTGACGGCGGCAAGCTTGCAATCCTTCGCCAGCCTATCCAGGGCGAGATCAAAATCCTCGGTTTCGTAGAGCGCCAGCGCTTCCTGCCGGTTGGCGAAGACAATGTCGACGGTGCCGGAGCGCATCAGTTCCAGGAATTCGCCGCGGTAGCGGTGCACGCAGAAACTGTCCGAAAGCGTCATCGCCGTCTCGCGGCCGTGCTCGTGAGCAATGCGCGCCGCCTCGCGGATCGCGTCTTTGGCGCGCGGCGGATCCCACAGGTATCCCTCGAAGTAAGTCAGCTTCGACTGCGCCACCACGTCGGCTTCGACGTCTTCCGGGCCAAGCTCCACGCATGCCCCGAGATAGGTGTTCATCGAGCGCTCGCCATCCTCGGTCACGAAGATCATCGAACGCGCGGTCGGCGGCACGCTCGCGAGCGGCTTTGTCTGGAAATGCACCCCCTGGGCGCGGATATCATGGGTGAAGATTTCGCCTAGCTGGTCGTCGGCGATCTTCCCGAAATAGGCGGCGCGCCCGCCGAGACTCGCGACACCCGCCGCCGTGTTGCCGGCACTGCCGCCGGAGGCCTCGACCGCTGGACCCATGCGCGAATAGAGCAGTTCCGCCCTTTCCGAGTCGATGAGGTTCATCGCGCCCTTGATGATCCCATTCTCCAGGAGAAAGCTGTCGTTGCAGCGCGAGATGATATCGACGATCGCGTTGCCGATCGTCAGGACATCGAATCTGGTCATGAGCCCCCGTCCGGTTTCCAGTATGGCCGGTGACCGTTAATACCGGTTTTGCGACCGTTTGGAAGCCAAAAGACAAAAGCAAGGTAATCATTTCGGCAATGCTGCCGCTTCATAGGCGGCTGCGAACTCCGCATTTGGTGGAATCGGTTTGATGATGTCGATCATTACGCCGTTCGGATCGGCCGTGATGAAGTGGCGCTGGCCGAAGGCCTCGTCGCAGATCGGCTTGAGGATCGGAAGCCCCGCCGACTGCACGTCGGCGTATAGCTGGTCCGGATCCTCGACTTCGAAATTCAACAGCAGGCCCCGTATGGGCCCTCGATGCGTTTCCGGAACGGTCTCATGGTTGTAATCGAGAATGGCCAGCGTCACATGCTCGTCCTCGGTCGATTGGAGGTGCACGTACCAGGTGCTCGTGAAAAGCGGCTCGAAGCGGAAATGCCGAACGTAGAAGTCCGATGTGGCCTGCACGTCACCGGTCATTATGACCGGGTAATAGCTGGTTGTTTTCATTCCCTTTACTCCGCCATAAATTAACATACAATCTGTACGTAGGTAATTAACATACAGGGTGTATGTATGCAACAGAAACATCGGCGTTCGAACCGCGAGCGCTCCGACACGACCCGGACCGCGATTCTCGATGCCGCACGTGCCCTGTTCATCGAGAGCGGCTATGCGGAAACGCCAACGCCGGAGATCGTCGCCGCCGCGGGGCTGACCCGCGGGGCGCTCTACCATCACTTTCAAGACAAGAAGGCGCTATTTCGGGCGTTGATCGAACGGGAGGCGCGCGAGGTCGCAAGCTCGATCGAGCGGTCGACGGTCGAAGGCCTTCCGCCGCGGGAGGCGCTGCTCGCCGGTGCCGCCGCCTATTTCGACGCCATGGCAGTCCCCGGGCGGGTGCGCCTGCTGCTGCTCGACGGCCCTGCAGTCCTGGGCGTCGGCGAAATGGCGACGATCGATGCTGCGCACGGAGGCAGGACACTGGAGGAGGGCCTGGTCGCCGCCATGGCGCCGCAAGGTTTGGAGAAGAAAGCCATCAAGGCGATGGCGTTTCTGCTCTCGGCGGCTTTCGACCGGGCCGCGCTCGAGATCGATGCCGGTGCCGCGCGGGCCGACTATGCCTATGCGATTGACAGGCTGATCGATCGCCTGATCGCTCCATGAGTTCCGCTCTGCGCCGGCCATTACAGCGCCGTCAGCCCTTCAGGACGCACAAAGGACGCTGTAAGTCCTTGAATATACGCATCGGGCTTCCCGAAAATCGGTTCCGAATTTCGGGCCGATGCGCTAGCCGGGGACGGGAATGACTTGCGGCGGCAATTCGACGAGCGGAGCGGGGATATCGCAGGTCTTCTCGGGCGACTTGCACAGGTCGGCGATGACGCAGCGCTCGCATTCCGGCCGTCGTGCCTTGCAGACATAGCGGCCATGCAGGATCAGCCAATGATGCGCATGGAAGAGATATTTCTCGGGGATGACGCGAAGGAGATGCAGCTCGACCTCATCCGGCGTCTTTCCGGGCGCAAGCCGGATGCGGTTGGCGATCCGGAAGATGTGCGTGTCGACAGCGATCGCCGCCTGGCCGAAGGCCATCTGCAAGACGACATTGGCGGTCTTGCGACCGACGCCCGGTAGCGTGATCAATTCCTCGCGCGTGCGCGGCACCTCACCGCCGAAGTCGGCGATCAGCTTTTCGCTGAGCGCAATGACGTTCTTCGCCTTGTTGCGGTAGAGGCCGATCGTCTTGATGTAGTCGCGAAGCCGCTCCTCGCCGAGCGCCAGCATTTTTTCCGGCGTGTCGGCGACGGCGAAGAGCGGCCGGGTCGCCTTGTTGACGCCGGCATCGGTGGCCTGCGCCGAAAGCGCAACCGCGACCACGAGCGTGAAGGGATTGACGTGCTCGAGTTCGCCCTTCGGTTCAGGGCGCTGCACCGAAAAGCGGCGGAAGATCTCCTCGACCTCGGCGACCTTGTAGGCGCTGCGCTGTCGCGTGCTTGCGCGGCGGGCGGGGGCTGCCTTCGACCTGCGAGATGGTGACGGTGATTTGACGTTTTTCATGTGGCATCTATAGTCATTGCTTATGATCGAAGGCAACGCTGCGCCACATGTCAACGACCAGCCGATCTTCGCCGCCGAGCTCACGCCTTACCGCTCCCTCGGTCGCAGAGGCTTCAAAATCCTCCTTATGATCGCCGGCGCGATGAGCCTGGTGCACATCCTCGTCTTTCTCGTCATCGGCGCATGGCCGATCGTCTTCTTCTTCGGGCTGGATTTCGTGCTGCTCTTCGGTGCCTTCTGGCTCAACTATCACGCGGGTCGCGCCCGCGAGGAGGTCAGCGTTTCGCGCACCGACGTTTCCGTGAAGAAGTTCGCCCCGTCAGGACGGGTGACGGAGCATCGCTTCAACACCTTCTGGACGCGCTTCAGCATCAAGCGCCATCAAGAGGTCGGCATAATCTCCATGATGATCAGCGGCGGCGGCCGACAGACCGACATCGGCTCCTTCCTCAACCCCGACGACCGCGAAAGCTTTGCCGCCGCCTTCGCCCGCGCACTGGCGGCGGCCAGGTCGCGCTGATCGCGGTCATCACACTGAACAGGAATCGGGTGGTCATTCGCTCTCCCCAGTGGTTAGCTGAGGCATGCCAGCGCGGGACCGGACCCGCATCCGGCGCTGACTTCTTAGAACCGATCACGTTTATGATTCTAGGTCGATCGGACCTGAAATCATCATCGTCCAGGAGATGAGCCATGAACGTCGCCACATCCATTCCGACCGACATCACCCCGGACGGCACCGACTACGAAACGGTCAGGAGCGTGATCGAGATGCTCACGGAGGACTATCGCGATCAGCCGTCGCTCGAGGCGATCGCCCGCCGCCTTGGCCAGTCGCCGACCCAATTGCAGAAGGTCTTCACTCGCTGGGCGGGGCTCTCGCCCAAAGCCTTTCTGCAGGCGGTGACGCTCGACCACGCCAAGCGACTGCTGCGAGAGCAGGACATGCCGCTGCTCGAAACGAGCATCGAGGTCGGCCTCTCCGGTCCGGGACGGCTTCACGATCTTTTCGTTACCCATGAAGCCATGTCGCCGGGCGAATGGAAGGCGCGCGGCACCGGCCTCACCATCCGCTACGGCTATCATCCCTCGCCCTTCGGAACGGCGCTGGTGATGGTCACCGAACGCGGCCTTGCCGGCCTCGCCTTTGCCGACCCCGGCGAGGAGCGCGCAAGTTTCGATGACATGGCGTGGCGCTGGCCGAATGCCGCTTATGTCGAAGACAGTGCCGCGACGGCCCGCTACGCCGCGCGCATCTTCGACCCGGACCGGTGGTGCGCCGAGGAGCCACTGCGGATATTCTTGATTGGCTCCGATTTCCAGGTGAGGGTCTGGCAGGCGCTGTTGAAGGTGCCGTTCGGCAAGGCCACCACCTATTCGAACATCGCCGAGGAGATCGGCCAGCCCGCGGCATCTCGCGCCGTCGGCGCGGCCATCGGCCGCAACCCGATCTCCTTCGTCGTGCCCTGCCACCGCGCCCTGGGCAAAGGCGGCGAACTCACCGGCTACCATTGGGGATTGACGCGAAAGCGCGCGATTCTTGGATGGGAAGCGGGAAAGGTGTGAGCTTGAGAAAGGGGCCGCCCCCGCGGACTTGCCCCACATCCCCCTGCCGCGACCTTCTCCCCGCCGCGGGGAGAAGGGACTTGCCGCAGCGTTTCGGTCCCCTCTCCCCGCCTGCGGGGAGAGGGCTAGGGTGAGAGGCAAATCGCCACCAAATCACCCCTTAATGCAGGGTATCAGTGCGCCCCCGACATGTCGCCGAGAACTTCCTTCGAAGCGACCGTGGAATCCGCCTTCAGCTTGTAGACCATCGGCACGCCGGTCGCGAGATTGAGGTTCAGCACCTGTTCCTTGGTAAGACGGTCGAGCACCATGACGAGCGAGCGCAGCGAGTTGCCATGGGCGGCAACCAGCACCTTCTCACCGGAAAGCACCCGCGGCAGGATATCGGTGAGGTAATAGGGCCAGACCCGAGCGCCGGTGTCGCGCAGGCTCTCGCCGCCGGGCGGCGGCACGTCGTAGGACCGGCGCCAGATGTGGACCTGCTCCTCGCCCCATTTCTTGCGGGCATCGTCCTTGTTGAGCCCCGAAAGTTCACCGTAATCGCGCTCGTTCAGCGCCTGGTCACGGATGGTCTTAAGCGAGGATTGCCCGACGGCATCAAGCACGATCTCGCAGGTGCGCTGGGCGCGCACGAGCGCGGAGGTAAAGGCGATGTCGAACTTGATGCCGTAGTCGGCGAGCGCCTTGCCGCCGGCCTTCGCCTCCTCGACGCCGAGTTCGGTCAGGTCCGGGTCGCGCCAGCCGGTGAACAGGTTCTTCAGGTTCCAGTCGCTCTGGCCGTGCCGGACGAGGACGAGTGTGCCGCTCATTGTCGATTTCCTCTAGTAGATGTTGACGTCAGTTGAGCCCGAGAACGTCGAGCATGGAATAGAGACCGGGTTTCTGACCGCGACCCCAGAGCGCTGCCGTGACGGCGCCGCGCGCGAAGATCGAGCGATCCGTGGCGCTATGCGAAAGCGTCACCATCTCGCCCTCACCGGCAAGCATAACGGAGTGTTCGCCGATGACGGAGCCGCCGCGCAAGGTGGCAAAGCCGATCGTGCCCTGTTGCCGGGCCCCGGTGTGACCGTCACGCACGCGAACGGAGTGGTTCTCAAGGTCGATGCCGCGCCCCTTCGCTGCCGCCTCGCCCAACAGAAGAGCGGTGCCGGAGGGGGCGTCGACCTTATGTTTGTGGTGCATTTCGAGAATCTCGATGTCCCACTGGGCAGCGGGAAGCGCGCGCGCCGCTTTTTCCGCCAGCACGCCGAGCAGGTTGACGCCGAGGCTCATATTGCCGGACTTGACGATGCGGGCATGGCGGGCGGCGGCGAGGATCTTCGCCTCATCCTCCGCCGACCATCCGGTCGTGCCGATGACGTGGACGATTCGTGCTTGCGCGGCGAGCCCGGCGAATTCGACCGAGCTTGCCGGAGACGTGAAATCGAGCACCCCGTCGGCATGCAGGAAGGCCTCCAGCGGCTCATCGGTCACGGGAACGCCGATCGATCCAAGACCGGCGAGTTCGCCGGCATCTCGCCCGATATAGGGCGAGCCCGGCCGTCCGATCGCCGCGTGAAGCCGCACGCCATCCATGGCATGGACGGCCCGGATCAGCGTCTGGCCCATTCGGCCGCCCGCGCCGACGACCACGAGCTTCATCTCCGTTTCGCCCATCGAAATTCCCTCGTTCTTACAGGATTTCGGCCCCGGCGCTCACATCCGGGCCGTGGCCTTGCAGATTGTGCAGGCGAGCGTAGAGCCCGTCCGCACGGCGTGCAAGCTCCTCATGCGTGCCTTCCTCCACCACCCGGCCATCCTTCATCACGAGGATCTTGTCGGCGTTGACGATGGTGGAGAGGCGGTGAGCGATGACGATGACGGTACGGCCGCTCATCGCCCGGTCTAGCGCCTTCTGGACCGCGGCTTCCGATTCGGTGTCGAGCGCCGAGGTGGCTTCGTCGAGGAGAAGGATGGGCGCATTGCGCACGAGCGCGCGGGCGATCGAAAGGCGCTGGCGTTGACCGCCTGAGAGCGTCACGCCATGCTCGCCGACCGGCGTGTCATAGCCCTGCGGCTGGGCCAGTATGAATTCATGCGCATAGGCAAGCCGCGCCGCTTCCTCGATTTCCGCGTCCGTGGCGTCGGGTCGGCCGTAGCGGATATTGTCGCGGATCGAGCCCTCGAAGAGATATGGCTGCTGCGAGACATAGGCGAGCCCGTTGCGCAGAGACTGCTTGGTGACGGTGGCGATGTCCTGGCCGTCGATGAGGATCTGACCCGACTTAGGATCGTAGAAGCGCGGAATGAGACTGATGATGGTCGATTTTCCGGCGCCCGAGGGGCCGACGAGCGCGGTCGTCTTGCCGCCCTCGGCACGGAAGCTGACGCCTTTCAGGATCTCGTCACCACTGCCGTAGGCGAAACGGACTTCGCGCAGCTCGACTGTCGCTTCGTGAATCGTCAGTTCAGTCGCATCCGGTCGATCGCGCTGGTGCGGCACCGTATCGAGAATCTCGTAGATCATTCGGGCGTTGACGGCGGCGCGCTCCAGAGAGACCTGCAGACGCGCCAGGCGCCGTGCCGGATCATAGGCCATCAGCAGCGCGGCAACGAAGGCGAAGAAGGCGCCCGGTGGTATGTTGCTGTAGATCGTGCGAAAGGCGGCATAGGCAAGCACGCTCGAGATCGCCAATCCCGCGAAGGTTTCGGTCATCGGCGCCGTGCGCTCGCTCAATCGCGCGATGCGATTGGCGCGGTTCTCGGCCCGGTCGATGATCGCCTCGACCTTGCGGCGCAACTCGTGTTCCATCGTGAAAGCCTTGACGATGGAAATGCCCTGGATGGTTTCCTGCATCGCGCCGAGAACGCGGCTGTTGACTTCGACGGCCTCGCGCGTCGCCGCGCGCAGCCGCTTGGACACATATCTGAGGCCGAGAAGCAAAGGCGGCGCAACGAAGAATACGAGGAGCGAAAGCAGCCAGTCCTTGCTGAACATGACGCCGATGAGACCGATCAAGGTCAGAAGATCGCGCGCGATCGACGTCACCGTCATGTTGAGCACGTCACGGATGCCGCTGACGTTCTGGCTGATCTTCGCGGAGAACTGCGCCGAGCGGTGGTCCTGGAAATAGCCGACGCTGAGCGCCATCAGGTGCGCATAAAGCCGCCGCTGATAGCGCGCGACGATATTGTTGCCGATCTTCGACAGCGCCACGGCCTGGCCGTAGGTGGCGAGGCCGCGCAGCAGGAACGCGAAGAAGATGGCGCCGCAGATCAAGAGGACGATGTCGGCGCGCTTGTTGGCGAAGGCCTCGTTGACCACGGTCTCCATGATCCAGGCGGTAAAACCGGTCGTTGTCGCCACCACCACCAGGCAGCCAATGGCAAAGGCATAGCCGCCAATATGGTCGCGTCCGTTCTCGGCAATGATGCGCCTGAGGATTCCGCTGATCGTCTCGGAGTCGACTTGGCGGTCTTTTCTGTTCCCGGCTTTCAACAGGCCCGTCTTCCCTAACGCATGTTTCCGCAGCCGCTCAAGTGCTGCAGCGATCTTTGCGCGTCCGATGAAACGCGCGGCGCCACCTGCAGTGGCTGCCGCACGCCGGCGCCACGTGTCGGGGGCTCTATAGTGGTTTGGAGTCGCTTTGGCGAGTCTTTGCCCCGGTCAACGCGTCAGCTTCTCCAGCGCCGTCCCTCTGTTGCAACACCGAAGGTGCCGGGCCTGCGCGCAAAGGCGGCAAGACCGGCGAGTGCCGCCATCGGATGGACGACAGCGAAGGTCGCAATCGTGCGCATCAGCGCCGAGTGCGGGGCCTTGTCCTCGAAGGCGGCGCGGAATTCCGGCTTCATCAATGCCGGCAGGATCTTCTGCGTGATGCCGCCGCCAAGGAACACCCCGCCCCGCGCCATGAAGATCAGCGCCATGTCGCCGGCGACGCGCCCGAGATAGGTAGAGAATAGCGACAGCGTCTCGACCGCTGCGGCATCGGCACCGGAAAGCGCCGCCGTCGTCACTTCCGCCTGATCCTTCAGCGCCGGATCGATACCGTCGGCCGCACAGACGGCGCGATAGAGATTCATGATACCGCGCCCGCACAGAATCTGTTCACGGGCCATGCGCCCTTCGATCGGCTCGAGGAAGGGCCAGATCTGAAAATCGCGCTCCGTGCTCGGCCCGATGTCGACATGGCCACCTTCGCCGGGAACCGGGATCCAGATGCCTTGCGCGAACACCATGCCGGCAACGCCGAGCCCGGTTCCGGGCCCAAGAACGACACGCGAACTGTGCGGAAGGATCTCGCCGCCGCCGATCTGCACCAGATCCTCATCGGCCGGAGCGGCAACGGCCAGCGCCTGCGCTTCAAAGTCGTTGATCAGAAGCACGTCCGAGAGCCCGAGGCTCGCGAGCATGTCCTTCGGCCGGATCACCCAGTCGGCATTGGTCAGCGGGACTTCATCGCCCTGGATCGGGCCGGCGAGAGCGAGGATCGCCGAACGCGGACGCGCGGCGTTTAGACCGAGAATGCTCTTCAGCGCCGCCTCGATGGTCTCGAAATCGGCGGTCTTGACAGGGGGCAGCTGCCGCGGCTCGGACTTTGCGTCGTCAAGCAATGCGAAGCGGGCGTTCGTGCCGCCGATGTCGCCGATCAGCAGCGGAAAGGGAAAGGTCTGGTCACTCGCAATGGGCATGGCAAGATCGTCCTGATCGCGGGCTATGAGAAGTTCCGGAATGTGTATCAGCTGCGCCTGAAGTCGATCAACTGTTCGGCCGTCGCGCGATTGAGCGCCATCGGGATATCGTAGACGATCGCGAGCCGCATCAGCGCCTTGACGTCGACGTCGTGCGGCATTGGCGTCAGCGGATCGACGAAGAAGATCAGGCAGTCCACGTCGCCGGTGGCTATCAGCGCGCCGATCTGCTGGTCGCCGCCAAGCGGGCCGCTTTTGAGCCGGGTCACGTCGAGCCCGGCGCAGGCTTCGAGGACGCGGCCGCCCGTCGTTCCGGTCGCGACGATCTTCCATCCGGCGAGAACTGCCTCATTTGCCTTGGCAAAGGCGGCGAGATCGTCCTTCTTCTGATCATGGGCGATCAGTGCGAGGCATTTGCGATCTGCCATGGGGCCTCCCCGGGGCTCATGAGGAGCCGGACGCCATAGGCCCGGCTACGTTGTTTAAATCGATTTGAATGCCCTATACATGAGGCCGGGGAAATTGGAAAGGCAATACCCCGCCCTTATCCTTTGAACTGCTGCGAGACTCCATCCTCGGGCGTGCCCAGGTCAAGCCCGAGGATCACGGTTTGAAGGGAGTGGACTAGGGCGGCGGGCGGGCCTGCCCTTTCCCAAAGAAACTAATGCAGCGCCGGCCGTGGCGAGGGCACCGGGATATTTGCAAGCGGCGCCTCTTCCGCGGCACCGATGATCGCCTCGATGCTGGTCTGAGCAGCAGGCACAGCGGCCGCAGTACGATAGGCGGTGCCATGGGTCGCCTGCAGTTCGGAGGCCGGAGCCGGCCCGTTCAGCACCAGAGCGCAGGCCTTCGGCAAATCGGAAAGCGTCGCGTATTTCGGTTTTACGGGCTTTTCGGGCTTCTTCGTCGGCTTCGCCCAGGGCTCGTCGGTGAACCACCAGGCAAGCGACTTGTCGCAGCCGTCTCCGGCGGGCACGGCCGCCTGGTCCTTGCAGCCCTCTGACCCTGCCGGGCATTTGATACGGATGTGGAAATGATAGTCGTGGCCATAGATCGGCCGCACCTTGCCAAGCGCCGAGCGGTCGCCTTTCCAGGTATCGCAGAGCTTCTTCTTGATTGCCGGGTTGACGAAGATCCGCTCCACCTCCCGGTAGCTTGCCGCCAGCATGATCAGCCGCGCATGGGCCGGCGTCCAGGCGGACGGGTCGATCGTCAGAAACCTGTTCTTGTCGAGCATCGAGGTCGCCGAAATCGTTTCGCGCTCGTCGTAGCTCAGCGTCCGCTTCGGCATTGGCGTCAGCCAAATGTCGGCGTCGAGTCCGATCTGATGCGAGGCGTGGCCGGAGAGCATCGGACCGCCACGCGGTTGCGAGATATCACCAAGGAGGAGGCCCGGCCAGCCGATCTTGTCGGCTGCGTCATGGGAGAGGCGCTCGATCAGCGCAATCATCCGAGGGTGGCCCCAGCGGCGGTTGCGCGACAGCCGCATGGCCTGCCATGTCGGTCCGTCGGTGGGAATGGCAATGCCGCCGGCAAGGCAGCCCTTGGAATAGAAGCCATAGGAGGTCGGCGCCGATTGCGTCGGCAGCGCCTTTGCACCGAAGAGCTCCTTGGCGGGCGTGCTGTCGGCTGCAACCGCATCTGCCGCCAAGATAGCGGCCGTTACGACCAAGCTCAGAAGCGCGGAACCGCAGCGAACAATCGCTGCGCGCGTATCAAATCCCATTCAATCCCCCATCGGCAGCACGCGCAACATGCGCTGCCCATCTTCGTGCGCCGCGGTTGCATCAGCCTTGCGACTCACCGCGATGTGACCGAAAAAATCGGTCTGATTTTGGGCAGGTCCTGTCAATTGCCGCGATTTCGCCTATTCTGGTTTACAAGAATAATCGAAAATACAAGGAGAAACGACGGGATGCTGGACATTGGCGGTGCTGGAAGAATGAAGTTTGCGACCGCGTTCCTGGCCATGTCCCTGCTTCTGATGCCATCGGCAGTGGCTCAAGAGCAGCCCGCCTGGCATCATGGGCTGTCGCTTGTCGACGAGCTCAAATATCCGCCGGGCTTTGCCCATTTCGACTATGTGAATCCGGCGGCTCCGAAGGGCGGAGAGCTCAGGCTATCGCAGACGGGCACCTTCGACACTTTCAATCCGCTCTTGGTGAAGGGCGAAACGGCGGTCGGTCTGGCGCTCGTTTTCGACACGCTCATGAAACCGGCGGAGGACGAGATTTCGACGGCCTACGGGCTCCTGGCAGAAAGCGTCTCTTTTCCCGACGACATTTCTTCGGCGACGTTCCGGCTGAGGCAGGAGGCGAAGTGGGCCGACGGCAAGCCGGTGACGCCGGACGACGTCGTCTTCAGCTTCGACAAGGCGAAGGAACTAAACCCGCTCTATCAGAGCTATTATGGCCATGTCGTCAAGGCGGAGAAGACGGGGGACCGGGACGTCACTTTCCACTTCGACGAAAAGAACAATCGCGAACTGCCGCAAATTCTCGGACAGATCCTGATCGTGCCGAAGCACTGGTGGGAGGGCACCGGGCCGGACGGCAAGCCGCGCGACATCTCCCGAACGACGCTTGAACCGGTCATGGGGTCAGGCCCCTATCGCATCGCATCCTTCTCGCCCGGCGGAACCGTCCGTTACGAGCGCCGGCGGGATTACTGGGGCGCTTCGCTGAACGTCAATATCGGGCAGAACAATTTCGATTCGATCACCTATTCCTTCTTCGGGGATCGCGACGTCGAGTTCGAGGCGTTCCGCTCCGGCAACGTCGATTTCTGGCGTGAGAACCAGGCGATGCGCTGGGCGACCGGCTTCGATTTTCCGGCAGCGAAAGAAGGCCGCGTCAAACGTGAGGAAGTCCCCAATCCCTTCCGGGCAACGGGCGTTATGCAGGCGATGGTCCCGAACATGCGCCGCGAGCCCTTCGATGACGAGAGAGTGCGCCAGGCACTGAACTATGCCTTGGACTTCGAGGAGTTGAACCGCACGGTTTTCTTCAACCAGTATCAGCGCGTCGACAGCTTCTTCTTCGGCACGGAACTCGCTTCATCCGGTCTGCCGCAAGGCAAGGAACTGGAGATCCTGAACGAGGTCAAGGACCTCGTGCCGCCGGAAGTGTTCACCACGCCTTACAGGAACCCGGTCGGCGGCACGCCGCAAAAGGCACGCGAGAATCTGCGCGAGGCAATCGAACTCCTCAAGCAGGCCGGGTTCGAGCTCAAAGGCAACCGAATGGTGAATACGGCGACGGGCAAGCCTTTCTCTTTCGAGATCCTGTTGAGCAGCCCGGCGCTCGAGCGGGTTGCCTTGCCCTATGCGCAGAACTTGAAACGGATCGGCATCGAGGCCCGCGTGCGCACCGTCGACCCGTCGCAATATACCAACCGCGAGCGCAGCTTCGACTACGACATGACCTGGGAAGTCTGGGGCCAGACCTTGAGCCCCGGAAACGAACAGGCGGATTACTGGGGATCGGAAGCCGCCACACGTGAGGGTTCGCGCAATTATGCAGGCATTTCCGACCCCGGCGTCGACGCGCTGATCCAGCGCGTCATTTTCGCAAAGGATCGGGACACGCTGGTTGCCGCCACCAAGGCGCTCGATCGTGTACTGCTCGCCCATAATTACGTCATCCCGCTCTACTACAAAATGGCCGCCCAAATCGCCTACTGGGACAAGCTGGACCGGCCGCAAGAACTGCCGAAATACGGACTCGGCTTCCCCGATGTGTGGTGGTCCAAGAACGCCGCGAGCCAATGAAGCACTTGCACTCGGGGCCTCTCTCGATTCCAAATGCCCGGAACGAATCACTCAAGCTGCGGGACGAAATCGGCAGGATGCGACGCGCCAAGGAGTTCACGGATTGAAACGACATAGACGGCAAACGAGAGCGCCGCTGGCCACGCCGGTCGGCGGCGTGAGAACGCCGGGGTTCGCCTGATGGGTGCCTATATCCTGCGCCGGCTTCTCCTGATGATCCCAACGATCGTCGGGATCATGGCCATCTCGTTTGCGGTCGTGCAATTCGCCCCCGGCGGTCCCGTGGAACAGGTCATCGCGGACCTTACCAACGCCGCTGGGTCAGACAGGCTTTCCGGCACGGGTGGCGATCTCGTGCCGGGGAGCGGCGGCGAGGGCGGTGGCTATCGCGGCGCGCAAGGGCTCGACCCCGAATTCATCGCCAAGCTCGAGAAGCAGTTCGGCTTCGACAAGCCGCCGCTCGAGCGCTTTCTCACGATGATGTGGAACTATGCCCGTTTCGATTTCGGTGAAAGCTTCTTCCGCAATACCTCGGTCATCGACCTCATCATCGAAAAGATGCCGGTGTCGATTTCGCTCGGCGTTTGGATCCTTATCTTTTCCTATCTCATCTCGATCCCGCTCGGGGTCAAGAAGGCGGTCTCCGACGGCTCGACATTCGACGTCTGGACCTCCGGCATCATCATTATCGGCTATGCGGTGCCGAGCTTCCTTTTCGCGATCTTGCTGATCGTTATCTTTGCCGGCGGCTCGTTCTTCGACTGGTTCCCCTTACGTGGACTCGTTTCCGACAATTTCCACGAGCTTTCCTGGTGGCAGAAGATTCTCGATTACTTCTGGCACATGACGCTGCCGCTGATCACGTTGCTGCTCTCGGCCTTCGCGACGACCACGCTGCTGACCAAGAACTCCTTCATCGACGAGATCAAGAAGCAATATGTGACGACGGCGCGTGCGAAAGGCCTGACCGAGCGGCGGGTGCTCTACGGCCACGTCTTCCGCAACGCCATGCTGATCATCATTGCCGGCTTTCCCGGCGCATTCATCTCGGCCTTCTTCACCGGATCGCTGCTCATCGAATACATCTTCTCGCTCGATGGCCTCGGCCGGCTCGGCTATGACGCGGTCGTCAAGCGCGACTATCCGATCGTCTTTGCCACCCTCTACATCTTCTCGCTGATGGGCCTGTTCGTGAGCCTTATTTCCGACCTGATCTATACCTGGGTCGATCCCCGCATCGATTTCGAGCGGAGGGACGTCTGATGAGCACGGTCGCCTACGCCGGAACACCGGAAAAGGGCTGGCTGACGCCGATCGGCCGGCGACGCTGGCAGAACTTCAAGGCGAACCGACGCGGCTACTGGTCGTTCTGGATCTTCCTCGTCCTCTTCGGCCTCAGCCTCTGCGCGGAATTCATCGCCAACGACAAGCCGATCGTCGCCTCTTACAAGGGCGAACTTCTGTTCCCGGTTTTCGTGAACTATCCGGAAGAAAAGTTCGGCGGCTTTCTTGCCGAGACCGACTTTCGGTCCGATTTCATTCGCGACGAGATCGAGGCGAACGGCTGGATGGTCTGGCCGCCGATCCGCTATTCCTACCAGACGGTCAACTCGAACATCCCGCATTCGGCGCCGACCCCTCCCTTCTGGCTGATGAGCGAGGAGGAGCGCTGCTCCGCCTATCCGCTCGGTGCCGACGACCCCGGATGCATGCTCGGCAACATGAACTGGCTCGGCACCGACGACCAGGCGCGGGACGTGACGGCGCGAATGATCTACGGCTTCCGCATCTCCGTGCTCTTCGGCCTCGCACTGACGATCGCCTCCGCCGTGATCGGCGTCTCCGCCGGCGCGGTTCAGGGCTATTTCGGCGGATGGACGGACCTTCTTTTCCAGCGCTTCATCGAGATCTGGTCGTCGATGCCGGTGCTCTACATCCTGCTGATCATCGCCGCCATTTTGCCGCCCGGCTTCTTCATCCTGCTCGGCATCATGCTGCTCTTCTCCTGGGTCGGCTTCGTCGGCGTGGTGCGTGCAGAGTTCCTGCGGGCGCGCAATTTCGAATATGTGAACGCGGCGCGCGCGCTCGGCGTCGGCAACGGCACGATCATGTACCGGCACCTCCTGCCGAATGCTATGGTCGCCACCCTCACCTTCCTGCCCTTCATCCTTTCGGGCTCGATCACGACGCTCACCTCGCTCGATTTCTTGGGGTTCGGCATGCCGCCGGGCTCCGCCTCGCTCGGCGAAATGATCGCCCAGGGCAAGTCCAACCTGCAGGCGCCCTGGCTGGGTTTGACCGCCTTCTTCGCCATGTCGATCATGCTGTCGCTCCTGATCTTCGTCGGCGAGGCGACGCGCGACGCCTTCGATCCGAGAAAGACCTTCCGGTGAAAGCGACGATGACAGAAACTCTTCTCTCGATCCGCGATCTCTCCGTCGCCTTTCATCAGGGCGGCGAGACCTCGATCGCCGTCGACCATATCTCCTTCGACATCCGCCGCGGCGAAACGGTGGCGCTCGTCGGGGAATCGGGTTCCGGAAAGTCGGTCTCGGCGAATTCGATCCTGAAGCTCCTTCCCTACCCGGCGGCGAGCCACCCGAGCGGCGAGGTCTTCTTCAACGGCAAGGACCTGATGAAGGCGAGCGATCAGGAACTGCGCCATGTGCGCGGCAACGACATCACCATGATCTTCCAGGAGCCGATGACGTCGCTCAATCCGTTGCACACGATCGAGCAGCAGATCGACGAAATCCTGGAGCTTCACCAGGGGATCAAGGGACCGGCCGCGCGCACACGCACGCTGGAACTGTTGAACCAGGTCGGCATCCGCGAGGCGGAAAAACGCCTCGGCGCCTATCCGCACCAGCTTTCCGGCGGTCAGCGCCAGCGCGTGATGATCGCCATGGCGCTTGCCAACCGCCCGGAACTTCTGATCGCCGACGAGCCGACGACGGCGCTCGACGTCACCGTGCAGGCGCAGATCCTGGAACTCCTAAAGTCGCTCAAGGACGAGCACGGCATGTCCATGCTCTTCATCACTCACGACCTTGGTATCGTGCGCAAGATCGCCGACCGGGTGTGCGTGATGACCAAGGGCAAGATCGTCGAGGCCGGTCCGACGGCCGAAATCTTCGCCAATCCGCAGCATGCCTATACGAGGCATCTACTTGCCTCCGAGCCGAAGGGCGAACCGCCACCCTGCGATGCCTCGAAGCCGATCGTCATCGAGGCTAAGGACGTGAAGGTCTGGTTTCCTATCAAGGCGGGGTTTCTCCGCCGCGTCGTCGATCACGTCAAGGCCGTGGACGGCATCGATCTGACGCTGCGGGCCGGGCAGACGCTCGGCGTCGTCGGCGAGTCCGGTTCGGGCAAGACCACGCTTGGCCTGGCGCTGACGCGGCTCATCTCGTCGAAGGGCCGGATCGCCTTCGTGGGCAAGGACATCGATGCCTACAGTTTCGGCGAGATGCGGCCGCTCCGCAACCGCATGCAGGTGGTCTTCCAGGATCCCTACGGTTCCCTCAGCCCGCGCATGTCGATCGCCGATATTATCGGCGAAGGGCTGAAAATCCACGAGAAGGCGCTCACCGATGGCGAGCGCGACGCGCGCGTCGCCGCCGCGCTGGAGGAGGTCGGACTCGACCCCTCCACCCGCTGGCGTTACCCGCACGAATTCTCCGGCGGCCAGCGCCAGCGGATCGCGATCGCCCGGGCCATGGTGCTGAAGCCGCAATTCGTCATGCTCGACGAGCCGACATCGGCACTCGACATGAGCGTCCAGGCACAGGTTGTCGATCTTCTTCGCGATCTGCAGCGCAAGCATAATCTCGCCTATCTCTTCATCAGCCACGATTTGAAGGTCGTTCGGGCGCTCGCCAACGAGGTGATCGTCATGCGCATGGGGAGAGTCGTCGAACAGGGCCCGGCCGAACGGATTTTCGAGGCGCCGAGCGAGGACTATACCAAGGCGCTGATGGCCGCCGCCTTCAATCTCGAAGCCGTCAACCTTTCCGCCATCCGCCAGTAGAGTGCCCGCATGCCCGCAAAAAGTCCCGTCATCGTCGACCTGAAATTCATTCCGGAGGAGATCGAGGCCGCGCTCCAAGGCGCCTTTCCGGGGCGTGAGGTGATCAATCTTGCCGATCCGGCCCATCGCGGGCGGGATCTCTCCGGCATCGACTATGCGGTGGTGTGGAAATCTGCACCCGACCTCTTCTCCCGCGCGCCGGACCTCAAGGTCGTTTTTTCCGGCGGCGCCGGCGTCGATCATGTGCTCACGTTACCAGGCCTGCCCGAGGTGCCGCTTGTGCGCTTCGTCGACGAGACGCTGACGCGGCGGATGAGCGAATGGGTGGTGATGCAATGCCTTTTGCATCTGCGCCAGCACCGCGCCTATGAGGCGCTGGCGAGAAAGCGGCAATGGCGGGACTTGAGCCAGCCGGAAGCCGCAGACGTCACCGTCGGCATCATGGGCATGGGCGTGCTCGGGCAGGATGTCGCCCATAAGCTTGCCGTCATGGGCTTCAAAGTGATCGGCTGGTCGCGAACGAAGCGAGCGGTCGAGGACATCGAGACCTACGACGCCTCCGGCCTCGACGTCTTCCTCGGCCGGACTGATTTTCTGGTCGGCCTGTTGCCGCTGACGGCGGACACCAAGGGGGTCTTCAATACCCGCCTCTTCTCAAGGCTTAGCCGCAACGGCCCCTTCGGCGCCCCTGTCTTCATCAATGCGGGCCGCGGCGGCAGCCAGGTGGAAGCCGATATCCTTGAATGCCTCGACGATGGCACCTTGGCGGCGGCCTCACTCGACGTCTTCGAACGCGAGCCGCTTTCGCCCGAGAGCCGCTTCTGGGACATGCCGAACGTCTACGTCACGCCGCATGTCGCGGCCTCCTCGGACGTCAAGGCGCTTTTCGCCCATGTCGAACACCAGATCACCCGCTTCGAAAGCGGCCTGCCGCTAGAGCACGTCGTGGATAAGGTAGCCGGCTATTGATCGTTGCCGCTCCACCACCGTCATCGGCTATAAGTCGGATCAAGGCCGAGAAGGGCTCATGTGGACTCCAGAACTTGTGTAATGATCTGGCCCCTTCCTCCGGCGTCATCCTCGGGCTTGACCTCGCTTGACCCAAGGATCCAAGCGCAGCATTCGATAGCACGCGGATAAAAGGACGGTCCGTCAGCCCGTGAAACGAATCCGCGGGGAAAGGATCTACGGCCTTCGATAACCCGTCGGCTCGGCATAGAGCCAGCCAATGCGCTGGATGGCAGCGTCCAGCCCCTCGCGGGAAACGGTCATGGTGTGGCCGTTTGCGTGCAGCAGCGTTTTCTCGTTCTCCATGATCGCGACGTGACCTTTCCAGAAGACGAGGTCGCCGCGGGTGAGTTCGTCACGCCCGATCGGCTGGCCGATCGTCCCGGCCTGCATGTCCGTGTCGCGCAGGACACGGCGGCCGACCATCTGCATCGAAAGCTGCACGAGCCCGGAGCAGTCGATTCCGAATCCGGAGCGGCCGCCCCAGAGATAGGGGGTTTCAAGGAAGCGCGCCGCGATCGAAACGTAATCGCCGCCAATCGGGCTTCCGACCGGCGAACAATGATCGGCAACGACAGCCAGCCCGCCGTCGAGGAGGAAATAGCGCGTGCCGCGCGTCTCAGCTTCGCCAACGACACGGAGGCGGCTTCCCATGGAGAGCGCGAAAGCCTGCGGAAAGCGCAGATCCGCGCCGTGATAGAGGAAGGTCCGGGGCACCGCGACGATATGGGTCGGAGTCGCCTCTGGTGGCGCCAATGCCTCCTGCGGCACGTAGCCGACATATCCGTCGATATCGGATTTCACCCAGGCCCAGCCTTCGGCAACGTCGAGAACACGTGCCGTTTCGCCATAGAGCAATTCCGTGTCGGTGCCGCAGGAAAGGTCCGGACGCGACCTAAGTGGCGTCACCGGAACGGTGAACGCGGCGGTTGTGCCTTCAACGAAGCGCTTCGCCTCGACCAGCCCGCGCAGGCGTTCCTCGGCAAGGTCGTCACGATAGGCGTTGATACGGCGGTCGAGCATTTCAGGCATGGCATGCACTCACAGTTTCCGACCCTGATTGATGATCAGATCGCCGAGTTTTTCAAGGTAAAGTGCACCCTCGACCGTGCGTTTGATGACGACATTGCGCCTGTCGCCCTCGTCGCGCATGCGGTCGACGAGACCGAGCGCACCCATTGTGTCGAGGGCTCGGGTGATCACGGGCTTCGACACGCCAAGCGCGGCGGCGAGACCGCGCACCGTGTGGGGCGGCGGCACCAGGTAGATTTCGAGCAGGATCGCCACCTGCCGCAGCGTCAGATCGCGGCTGTCGACACGAACCTGCTCGAGCGAGACGGCGTGCCAAAGCCCCAGAGCCTGGGAAGGCGTCAGTTCGACCGGCAACGGAGACTCCTGGGTAGGAACAAGCTGCCACATTAGCGGCCGATCGTTACGCAAGCGTTTCTTTGCGCCGAGATGATGGCCGCCCCTCATCCGCCTGCCGGCACCTTCTCCCCGCCTGCGGGGAGAAGGGACAAGCGGCCCCCTTTCAGCCCGGCTGCAGGCGCCCGGCTCAAAAACGCAATCAAGCGGGGGCGGAAACGGGCGAACGGCTAACGCGCCATCCGGCCGATATGGTGATAGAGCGCGCGGATCGCCTGGGCTTCGCCGCCGATCGGCGAATGCGGCCGTTCCGATTGCGCCCAGCCGAAAATGTCGAAATGCACCCAGCTCTTGGCGTTCCCCATGAAGCGCTTGAGGAACAATGCTGCCGTGATCGAGCCGGCCATGCCGCCCGACGGAGCATTCGTCAGATCGGCGATGCGGGTGGAGATATCCTTGTCATAGCCCATGTAGAGCGGCATGCGCCAGAGCGGATCGTCGATCGAGAGGCTCGCCTCCGTCAGATCGCGCGCGAGCTCTTCGTCGTCGGTAAAGAAAGGCGGCAGGTCGGGCCCGAGCGCGACGCGGGCGGCACCCGTCAGCGTTGCCATGTCGATGACGAGATCCGTCGCCTCCTCATCGGCATAGGCGAGCGCATCGGCGAGGATCAGCCGACCCTCGGCATCCGTGTTGTCGATCTGCACCGTCAGACCTTTGCGACTGCGGTAGATGTCGCCCGGGCGGAAGGCATTGGACGAGATGGAGTTCTCGACGACGGGAACGATCACGCGCAGATCGACCTTCAGTTTCGCGTCCATGATCATCAGCGCCAGGCCCATCACGTTCGCGGCACCGCCCATGTCCTTCTTCATGAGCAGCATCGAGGAGGCCGGCTTGATGTCGAGACCGCCGGTGTCGAAGCAGACGCCCTTGCCGACCAGCGTCACCTTCCTGTGGCCCTTCTTGCCCCAGCGCATTTCGAGAAGCCGCGGTGCTTCGGCACCGGCGCGGCCAACGGTGTGGACCAGGGGGAAGTTCTGCGTGAGCAAGGCATCGCCGGATATCACCGAAACATCCGCCTTGTAGTGGCTGCCGAGCGCCCGGAAGGCCGCCTCAAGCGCTTCAGGACCCATGTCGTTCGTTGGGGTGTTGATGAGGTCGCGCGCCAGGAAGACACCCGCCAACTGCCGTTTGACGTCGGTCGCATCGGCGTCGGCGGGGATCAGCAGCGTCGGCGCTTCGGCCTGGCCCGCCTTGTAGCGCTCAAAACGGTAGGAACCGAGGCCGAAGCCGAGCGCGAGGCGATTGGCGGTGAGCGGCGCCGTCTCGATGTGCCATTTCGCTGCAGGCAGGGCGCGAGCGAGCTTTCCGGCGAGGAAAGGCGCTTCCGAAGGATTCTTGCCGAGGCCGAACAGTGCGCCGCCGAGGTGGCCGTCCCTCGAGGGAATGAGCAGCACGGCGCCGGACTCCGCCTTGAACCCCGCCTTTCTCGCCCAGTCGAGCGCGATCGGGTCTATCGCCCCCGTTTCGATATGTGCCGGTGTTACTGCAAAGATCGGCAGCGTCTTGCCGTTGCTGGTATTGAACGGCGACGGCCGCTCGATGAACTGGTAGGGAGCCATGAATGTCCTCGGCTGGTCGGGATTCGCTCTATTAACGCTCTGTTAGGGTTAACAGATTATTGCTGGAGTGAAAGTTGCGCCGTCGTCGTTGGAGTTCCGGTGCAGGACTGGCTACTGGGGCTTCCAATGATCACGCAAGACACTCCTTCCTCCTGGCGGCAGCGGCTGACGAGCGGCGCCGCCGTCGCGCTCATTGCACTCTCGTTCGCGGGCTGCGCGGGACAGCAGGGCAAGAAGGAACTGACGACCGGCTCGATCCCGAGGCTTTCGAAGCCGGTACAGTCGATGAACGCAACCGAGCTCGCGGCCGCGACGGAGAGCATCGGCCAGACCTATGAGCGCAACCCGAAGGATCGCGAGGCGGGGCTGAACTATGCCAATCTGCTGCGCATGACCGGGCGCAACGAGCAGGCGCTGGCGGTCATGCAGCAGGTGGCGATCAATCATCCGACCGATCGCGAGGTTCTCGGCGCCTATGGGAAGGCGCAAGCCGCGGCAGGACAGTTGGATCAGGCGTTGGCGACGATCCAGCGGGCGCAGACGCCGGACCGCCCCGACTGGAAGCTGAAATCGGCGGAAGGCGCGATCCTGGACCAGCTTGGCCGTTCGCCCGAAGCGCGCCTGCGGTACAGGGAGGCGCTCGATCTGCAGCCGAACGAACCCTCCGTCCTCTCCAATCTCGGCATGTCCTATCTGCTTGCCAAGGATCTGCGGACCGCCGAGACCTATCTCCGCTCGGCCGCAGACCAGCCGGGCGCCGACAGCAGCGTGCGACAGAACCTGGCGCTCGCCGTCGGCCTGCAGGGGAGCTTCCAGGAAGCGGAATCGATCGCCCGCCAGGAACTGACGCCCGAGCAGGCGGAAGCCAACGTCGCCTATCTGCGCTCGATGCTTTCCCAGAAGGGCGCTTGGCAGCAGCTTGCCAAGGCGGACGAGGGGAACACGAATTAGGCGGGTTCGATGCAACTGGGTGATCCTCAGGTCAGGCCCAAGGAAGACGCCTTGGAGAGCATCGCGCCGAGAGTGCATCAGGCCGAATATGCCGCCGCCTCGCCTATCGTTCTATTGATATCTCTCCAGGCTCCGAATAGGTCCCGCCAATTCGGATATACTTTCTTCGATCAGCGATACGACCTGTCGTGATTTTTCTAGCTGGCCTGCCGATAGCGAAGGCGCCGCGCGAATCGGTTTCCGCAGAAGCGAGCGTTGCCAGGACTCGCAGACGTCCTAGAACTTATCCGCCACCTGGATCCCCGCGGGGCCGAGGATGACGGCGACGAGGACCGGTAGGAAAAACAGGATCATCGGTACGGTCAGCTTCGGCGGCAGGGCGGCCGCTTTCTTTTCCGCGGCGGTCATCCGCTGGTCGCGGCTTTCCTGCGCCAGGACACGCAAGGCCTGGGCGATGGGAGTACCGTAGCGATCGGCCTGTATCAGCGCCTGCATCACCGACTTGACTTCTTCCAGCCCTGTGCGCAGGCCGAGATTTTCGAGCGCGACGCGCCGGTCCGGCAGGAAGGAGAGCTCCGCCGTCGTCAGCACCAGTTCTTCCGCCAATGGCGGAGATTGGGCGGCGATCTCGTCGGCGACGCGGCGCATGGCGAGTTCCATCGACACGCCCGATTCGACGCAGATGAGCAACAGGTCCAGCGCATCCGGAAAGGCGCGGCGGATCGAATGCTGGCGTTTCGAGATGGCATTGGCGATGAAGATGTTCGGTGCGTAGAATCCGAGATAGCCGAAGCCGATGGCGAAAAGTATCCGGATCATAAACGGCTTCTCGGCGAAGTTCCCGAGCACGAATATATAAACGATCGCGGCCGTCAGGAACAGGAACGGCAGGCAGAAGCGGGCGAACAGGAAGGTATTGAGGGCGTTCTGCGAGCGGTAGCCCGCCGTCTTCAGGCGGTTGACCGTATTCTCGTCGACCAGCGCTTTCCTCAGGTTCAGCCGTTCCACCACCTGGCGTACAGAGGTATTCTGTTGGCTCCTGAGACTTGCCTTGCCCCCGACCTCGGCACTGAGACGGGCGCGCTCTCGGGCGCGAATCTGCTCGCGTTCGGTCGCGACCGACTTCATACGCTTGGCGAGGTCGCCGCGCTCGAAAAGCGGAACGGCGAGCGAATAGAAGGTCGCGAGCACGGCCATCGAGACAAGCGCCCCGATGAGGATGTTCGGGTCCGTCAGTGTTTCTATCCAACCGTTCACGCCGCGAGCCTCAGATATCGAAGTTGATCATGTTGCGCATCACGAAGATGCCTATGCTCATCCACACCGCCGACGCGCCCATGATGATGTGGCCGCGTGGGTCGGTGAAAAGGATCATCATGTAATCGGGCGATGTCAGATAGACGAGCAGCGAGACGATGAAGGGCAGCGCGCCGATGATGGCTGCGGACGCCTTCGCCTCCATCGAGAGGGCGCCGACCTTCGCCTTCATCTTCTTGCGCTCGCGCAGCACCTTGGAAAGATTGCCGAGCGCCTCCGACAGGTTGCCGCCGGCCTGCGCCTGGATGGCGATGACGATCGAGAAGAAATTCACCTCCGGCAGAGGAACGCTCTGGATCATCCGGGCGCAGGCGTCCGGAACGTTGAGGCCGACCTGCTGCGACTCGACCACGCGGCGGAATTCCGTCTTGACCGGCTCCTGACCGTCACTGGCGATCAGCCGCAATGCATCGTTGAGCGGCAGACCGGACTTGATGGAGCGGACCATAACGTCGAGGGCGTTCGGAAATTCGTTCAGAAATTGTTTGCAGCGCCGCTTGATCAGAAAACCGATGATCCAGCGCGGCAGGCCCGCCGTCGCAATCAGCCCGACCCCCAGGGCGACCCACAGCCCGGCGCCGGCGAGCAGTATCACGATGAAGGCGAAGAGGCCGAAGAGGACGCTGAAAACATAAAACTGCGTCAGCGAGATCGACAGGTTCGCCTGCACCAGCCGCTTCTTCATTGAGGGAGCGGCATTGGCTGACTTCTCCTGCTGCTTCTTCTCGAGCTCCTTCAGCGAATCCTGCACGGATTTGCGCCGCTTCGACAATTCGCTGACGCGATCGCGCGCCGCCTTGACATTGGCGCGATCGCTCTCGGAGGCGCTGACGCGGCGCAAGCGTCCTTCCGCTTTCTTCTCGGTTTCGATCCGGGAATAGAGCACGCCGTAGGCAAGCGCCGCAGCCGCAAGCGCGACGAGGCCAGCTATTGCCAGAACGGTGATATCCATGCCGAACATCGGTTGGTCAGTTCCTTCGCTTCAGCGGTCGTGCTCAAAAGCGCGCCACTCGCATTTGTGCTTGCCGCATTTGCGCGGCGTCAGGTGATTTCAACTGGCTGCAAAATTCTAGTTCTTCTCCATCGCATCGAGGGTGGCGGCGAGCCTCTTGTCCTCATTGAAATAGCGGGCGCGGTCCCAGAAATGCGGCCGGCCGATGCCGGTCGAGACATGGCGGCCGATGATCCGGCCATTGGCATCCTCGCCGTCGATTTCGTAGCGCATCAGGTCCTGGGTGACGATCACGTCACCCTCCATGCCGGTGACTTCGGTGATGTGGGTGATGCGGCGCGAACCGTCGCGCAGGCGCGATGCCTGAATGATGACGTCGACAGATCCGGCGATGATTTCGCGGACGGTCTTGGCCGGCAGCGTATAACCACCCATGGCGATCATCGATTCCATACGGCTCAGGCACTCACGTGGCGTGTTGGCGTGGATGGTGCCCATCGAGCCGTCGTGGCCGGTGTTCATCGCCTGCAGCAGGTCGAACACTTCCGGTCCGCGCACTTCGCCGACGATGATGCGTTCCGGCCGCATGCGCAGGCAGTTCTTGATGAGATCGCGCATGGTGATCTCGCCCTCGCCTTCGATGTTCGGCGGGCGCGTTTCCAGACGGACCACATGCGGCTGCTGGAGTTGCAGTTCCGCCGAGTCCTCGCAGGTGATGATGCGCTCATCGCTATCTATATAGCGCGTCAGGCAGTTGAGCAGCGTCGTCTTACCGGAGCCCGTGCCGCCCGAAATGACGATGTTGCAACGGACGCGGCCGATGATCTGCAGCAGAACCGAACCTTCGGGGGTGATCGAGCCGAAGCGGACGAGTTGCTCCAGTGTCAGCTTGTCCTTCTTGAACTTGCGGATCGTCAGCGCCGTGCCGTCGATCGCGAGCGGCGGAGCGATGACGTTGACGCGCGAACCGTCGGGAAGACGCGCGTCGCAGATCGGGCTCGATTCGTCGACGCGTCGGCCGACCTGGCTGACGATGCGCTGGCAGATCGACAGGAGCTGCGCATTGTCACGGAAGCGAACATCCGACTCCTCGACCTTGCCGCCGACTTCGATGAAGGTCTGGCCGGCGCCGTTCACCATGATATCGGCAATGTCGTCGCGTGCGAGCAGCGGCTCGAGCGGGCCATAGCCGAGCACGTCGTTGCAGATGTCGTCGAGCAGTTCCTCCTGCTCGGCGATCGACATGGCGAAATTCTTGATCGTGATGATGTCGTTGACGATGTCGCGGATTTCCTCGCGCGCGCTTTCATTGTCCAGCTTGGCGAGTTGCGACAGGTCGATCGTGTCGATCAGGGCGGAGAAGACCTGCGACTTGGTATCGTAATAGTCGTCCGCCCGCGGCGAGCGCCGGCGTGCCGGGGGAGCGGACGGTTGGGGGCGGGGAGCAGGAGCTGCGGGCTCGCTCAGAACCGGCGCGCCAGGATGCTCCATCACCGCCGCCGGCATCGCCGGCGGGACCGCGGCAATCTTTGCGCCCGCCCTTCCAAAGCCTTCATTTCCGCGTTTGCCAAACATCAGTCCGATCCGCTTGTTCTATCGATCCTTCTAAGGGACACGATGGCTATTTCCGCCCGAGCTTCGCCAGCACCTTCTGGAGACCGGCCTTGCGCGCCTTCTTGACCGTCGCGCGCCCGGTCAGAAGATGGGCGAGCTGCGAAAAGGTTTCCGCGGCGGGCGATTTCCTGTCGATCTCGGCGATCATCCGTCCGCTGTTTGAAGCGTTGCCAAAGATCACGGCGTCGAACTGGATGATGGCGGCAGCCTCGATTTCCAGCGATTCGCAGAACTCGTTCGGGGCGATCTCCGGCCGCTTGGGCATGCCGACCTGGTTGAGGACGAGGTGAGGCGCCCTGTCGTTCGGGCGAAGCTTCTTCAACGCATCGAGCAGGTTCTTCGCATTCCTGAGATTGGCAAGGTCCGGAACCGCAGTAATCACCACCTCGTCTGCTTCGGACAGCACCGAGCGGGTCCAGTCCGACCAGGCATGCGGCACGTCAAGCACCGAGACCGGCGCGCTGCGCTGGAGGATTTCGAGGATCGGCTGAAAAGCGCCCGCTTCGAAATCGTAAGCACGATCTAACATCGACGGCGCAGAGAGCATCGACAGGTGCTCGGAACATTTGGTCAGGAGGCGGTCGAGATAGACCTCGTCCAGCCGATCCGGGGAGGAAACGGCCTCGGCGATGCCCTGCGCCGGATCCTGGTCGAAATCGATATTGGCGGTGCCGTAGGGCAGGTCGAGATCGGCGAGGATGGTTTCCGTCGAAAAGAGATTGGAAATGCCCCAGGCGCAATTATGCGCGATGACCGACGATCCGCAGCCGCCCTTGGCGCCGATGAAGGCCAGGCTCCGTCCGAGCGGTTCGGCCTCCGGATCGACGAAGATCGCCGAGACCGCCGCCAGTATGTCCGCCATTCCGACCGGGGCCACCATGTACTCGGAAATGCCGTTGCGGATGAGCTCGCGATAGAGTGCGATGTCGTTGTGGCGGCCGATAATGACGACTTTGGTACTCGGGTCGCAGACTTCCGCCAGCGGCGCCAGTTCCGCAAGCAAGGCTGTCGGTTCGGTCGCGGTTTCAAGGATGATCAGGTTGGGGGTGGACACGCTTGCGAACATGTTGGCGGCCGCTGCGACGCTGCCGCCGGTAATGCGCAGGCTGACCTTCGCCATGCGGCGGTCCTGGCCGCAGCGCTCCATGAGGCGCTGCATCGCGTCCGTCTCGCAGAAGGCATGAATCGAGATGCGGGGCAAGGGCCGAAGCTGGTCGAGATCGCCGGGGCGCGCGTCCGCGGAATTGTTGCCTCCGCCGTTGTCGATGCTGTATTCGATCGCATTCATCTCTTTTCCCCAAAACGCTGCCGTGCCGCTGCTCTAGTTCTCACGCCAGGCCTCGATCACCTCCGCGCGCTGCGCCGCGTCGATCGGAGACATCTCTCGAGGACCGAGGAGATCCGTCGGGTTGGCAATCTGCGCGGCGAGATTGGACTGCGTCGCGCAGCCGAAATTGTGATAGTTGCGGTTCTCCAGCGTGTTCAGCGTCAGGTCCTCCGGCCACTCGCCGCAAGGCCCGGTCTGCGCGGTTATCGCGACATAGCTCAGCCGGATAGGGGCGGCATCGCCAGTGGCGCCCGCTTCGTAAGCCGTTTCGATCATTCGGTTCGCCGGAACGCCGCCTGCCGCCAGGATGCCCCGTATCTCCTTGCGGACGATATGGGCGGCATGGCTGTTGGCCGACCCGCGCGGCAGCATGATCTGGACGACGCCGCTCGCCGAATGGCGGTATTCGGTGGCAAAGCCGCGAATGACGTCGCGCGTGCCTTGGGTCAGCCGCCTGTCGCCGGAAGCGACCGGGATGTCGATGGCGCGCTCAGCCTCGGCAAGGACGATCGGGTGACGGGTGCGGTAATCGTCCGGTATCGCTCCGGTCGCCTGATTGTCCCTGGTGCCGCAGCTTGCAAGCAGGCCGCCAACAAGCGCCAGGGTGGCCAGGCGCGCCGCGTTACGGGTCAGGGACATGAGCGTCCGCCTTTCAATCTCTGCTGCGTTTCGGTTTCTCATGAGCCCGACCTATTTGTAGATGAAGCCGACATTGCCGTGATATCGGCCGACTGGCACCCCGGCTTGCGGGCGTCCGTAGATCTTGTTGACGCGGCCAAGGAAGAAGCTCTCGACATCGTTCGCCGCATTGAAGTTGTCGTCCGGCCGCGACAGCGCGCTTCGGGCGACCGGGCGCACCAGATAGGGCGTCGCGATGATCACGAGTTCCGTTTCGTTGCGCTGGAAGTCCTTGCTGCGGAACAGCGTGCCGATGATCGGGATCTTCGAGGCGCCGGGCACTCCTGAAAGAGCCTGGCGGATGTTGTCCTGGACAAGGCCCGCGATTACGATAGATCCGCCCGATGGCAGTTCGACACTGGTGGAGGCCTCGCGCCGGCGGATGCCGAGGAAAGTGTTGCCGGGGATGCCCGGTCTGGCGCTTCCCCACCCGTTACCGGTTACAACGGATCCTTCGTAGGTCGGCTCGGACACGTCTGTTTCTATCTGCAGGCTGATGCGACCAGCCCCGAGAACTACCGGTTTGAAGTTCAGCCGAATGCCGTATTCTACGTCATTCACCTCCCGCTCGATCGTTGGCGCACCCGTTTCGTCGTCTGCCGTAACTTCCTGGACGCCGGCGAGCCGGAATTCACCCCCGACGTAAAACTTGGCTTCCTGGCCGGAAATCGCAGTGAGGCTGGGTTCGGCAAGCGTACGCATGACACCTGCCTGTTCCATAGCGTTGATGTAGCTCGTTATGGTTGTCCCGCCGATCGAACCGCGAATCGCGGCATTGGCGAATACATTGACCGCATCACCCAAATTCGCCGGGTTGCGATAACTGATGCCACTTTCGCCGTCCGAGACGCTGCCGTTGAAACCAAGCTGCTTCAGCACCTGTCGGCTCACTTCCGCGACGGTCACCTTCAGCGTCACCTGATCCTCGCCCTCGATCGTCAGCAGGTTGACGATTTGGGAGGTCTGGCGGGCCTCCGCAAAGATATCCCCGTCACCATTGTCGCCCTGGACGGTGATGTTGCGCGTCGTCGCCTCACCACCCTTCAGGAAGGCGCGTGCGAGGTCCACGGCCCTGTTGGAGTCGAGCGGCGTGCGCACGCTTCCTGTCAGGACCACGTTGTCCGAGACGATTTCCACTTTGATGTCCGAGTCCGGAATGAAGCGGCGCAGGTTCGCCTCGAGCCCGGCAACGTCGCGCTCGACGGCGACGTCGAGGCTGACGATCTCCTCGCCATTGGAGCCGAAGACGAAGATGTTCGTCTGGCCGACGGCCTTGCCGAAGAGATAGATGCGACGCGACGTGCGGGTTATGGCATCGGCCAGTTCGGGATCGGCAACGAGGATGTCGTGCGCGTCCGCGGGCAGATCCACGACCACCGCCTTGTTAAGGCCGAGATTGACCCTCTTCTTCACACCCGGCCCGCTTTCCGTGATCCGCACGACCGAAGAGGATGCCGCTTCTGCCGTTGGAACCATCGGCAGAGTAATCCCCGAAAATGCCAGGCAAAGGGAAAGACCGGCTGCGACGGACGCTCGAAACCTTTTTCCATTCCGTTTCACGTTGCGCCCCATCTATTGCTGATTCTGGACGGCGCCATCGCTCTTGACGATGGAGCCCGACTTGATGACCTGGATCGCCGGCTGACCGTCGCCGCTGAGCAAATAATCGGCCGCAACCGTGTCCGGCTCCTGGGCATCGGCGACGCTGCGCAACGCCAGCGAGATGCGCTCGGCCATCTGCTGCGCGACCGTCATCACCTTCGACTGGTCGGGCGTAAGTTCGAGCGTCGCCGTGGTGCCGATGACGGATTTGGAGCCGTCCTCCTTCACTTCGACCTGCTGGTCGATCGCCAACACCCGGACATTGCTGAGCACCGTTTCCGTCAGGTAGACCCCATCGCCATCGGACTTGCGCACCATGATCACGTCGACCCGGTCGTTCGGAAGGATGAAGCCGCCGGCACCGGTCGCAACCGTGATCTCGGTGGCGACGGCCCGCTTTCCGGCCGGCAGCAGCGACGACATGATGCGGCTCGACGAATCGGCGATCTTTTCCGCCCGTACCGGCTCGCCGCCGAAGATCGGCAGGCGAACGACGGCACCGGAAAGATCGTCTATCGCCCCAGGCCGGTTTTCCTCGGTGATCATGCCTTCGGCGACATTGTCCTCTGGCCAGGCCGTCCAATGGATCGAATCGCCCCCGAGCCGCGAGCCAACGGGCAGGCTCTTGGAAGCGACGAGGACGTTGATGGTCGGCTCGCGCTCGACGACGGCTGCAGCGATATGCGGCGTCCCACCGCGGGTGAGCTTCATCGCCAACAATCCGGCCATCGCCGCCGAGCCGACGGCCACCGCCAGAATAATGATGCGCACCGGTTTCATGATCTTGCCGAGCCCCTGAGAATCCCCGGGACCAGATTGATCAGCAATTGGTGTAATTATGGTTAACGAGCTGCTTATATAGATGGTTAACAAATACAGAGCGGATGCAGCGCTCGTTGCTTTTTAAGAGCGAGCTTACGACAGCTGCGCAAAGGCGAGCTGCATCATCGGCGAAGAGGGGTAAGCGGCAAAACCGCCGAGCGCGATGGCGATGCCGTAAGGGATTTTCTTCGCCGTCAGCAGAAGCTGCGGCACCGGGATGCCGCTCGCTAGAATGGCGTTCTCATGACTGCGTAAGAAAAGTACAGCGAGTGTTAGCAGCCCGCCGAAAATGGAGACATACACCAGGAAAGCGACGAGCGATGCATCGAGGCCGAACCAGACGGTACAGGCAGTCAAGAGCTTGGCGTCGCCCCCGCCCATGATGCTCGCCGCAAAAAGGCAGAAGCACACCGCAAAGACAACGGCAGCCGCGGCAATATGCAGGCCGATCTGTCCCACACCGATATTAGCAAGAAGCGCAACAATGATGAATGCGCCCAGCAATATCGCCGAGATGCGATTCGGTATGGCCATTGTGAAAAGATCCGAGAACGCCGCCAGCGCGAGACAGAACGGAAGAATGACCACGATGCAAGCAATTGTCATGCCGTCCTCTTAAACTGCAAGAGATACAAGGCAACTACGTCGAAAAAGAGAGCCGCTTCGAAGGAAACGGCTCTCCGTGTTCGTTGCTAGGCCCCGAACGAATTACATGTTGTCTTCAGCGGTCGTCATCTTGCCGCCGAGAGCGGTAAACATGCTGTCGAGGGAGTCGCCGAGGGCCGTCGCGCCAGTGATCAGCGCGACCGAGATCAGGGCCGCGATCAGGCCGTATTCGATGGCGGTTGCGCCGGATTCGTCCTTCAGCAGGCGAGCGAAAATGGTCTTCATGGAAATTCTCCTACGTCACTTGTTGTCAGCACTTCCGCCAACTGTTGCCGTTGATCGGATGCCCTTGAATTTAACGGGGGTCGATTGCTACCGGCTTAAGGAAAGAGGTTAGCGTCCAGTAAACGGGCAAGCCCGCTTTCCTGGGTAAATGCCCTGGAAAGAGACACGGCAAATTGCAGCGCGTTTACGTAACCATTCATTCACCAAAAGGCGGCAGGATAGGCCGTCATTCTCATCGGGAAACGCCATGAATACGTCTCTCGCGGCCAGCAGGGTCGCCACGCTCGTCTCCGCAATCCTTGTCGGGCTGCCGTCGGCCTTTGCCCCGGGCGGCGCGCTTGCGGCGGAAGAGATGATGCGGGTCTATATGGATCACGCGCGCGTATTGAAGCTGGACCGTCCCGTCAGCAAGGTAATCATCGGCAATGCGGATGTCGCCGACGCTACGGTCGCGGATGCGAGGACGATCGTGCTCACCGGGCGCAGCTTCGGCACGACAAACCTCGTTATCCTCGACCAGGACGGCAATGCGATCGTCGATGAGCGCATTCTCGTGTCGATCGACGAAGGCAATACCCTGCGCGTCTACAAGCAAACGACGCGCACCGTCTTTTCCTGCTCCCCGAACTGCGAGCGGCATGCGGAGCGCCAGGAAGCCGCTCAATCCGACTAGATCCCGATGGTTTTTGGTCGGATCGACCAGGAATCGGAAAGCCTTGCTCTTTCCGCATTTGTGCCAGTCAGATGACGCCGCCTGTCTTCAGCATTCTCTAATGAAAAATCAACACCACTAAAATTTTACTGACAGGCGAAAAGGAATTCTCAACCGTCCCGAGCTATTCTTGCGCGATCCAAGGGGAAATCGCGGGGCTGCAGGTGCAAGCTCCGTTGGCTCCGACGTGACATGACGGAACGGCGCAAATGTCGACTGATACGCAATCCTCCACGCCTCGGCTGTGGCTCCATCACGTTTTCCGTCGCCTCGTCGGCGACAGAAAGGGCGCGACCGCGATCGAGTTCGCGATCCTCGCACTGCCCTTCTTTCTCGTCGTCTTTGCCTCGATCGAAACCTTCGTCGCTTTCACCGGCGAACAATTGCTCGCCAATGCAACGGATACGCTGGCGCGCAAGATTCGCACCGGCGAGATCACGTTCAATCAGGGCAAGTCGACGGACATGACGGAGGCCCAGTTCCGCCAGGCCTTTTGCGACGAGATCGCAATCCTGATGACCTGCTCGGCAACCGAGCTAGTGGATCCGGAGAAGCTCTATCTCGATGTGCGCAAGATCACCGATCTGAAGACGTTTCCGCCGGCGGTGCCGCGGATCGGTTCTTCCTCGTCATCCGATCTCGACACCAGCGGTTTCCAGTTCGCGCCCGGCGGTGCGGGGGAATTCACAATGGTGCGCGCCTATTACCGCTGGGAAGTGATCACCGATCTCGTTCGGCCCTATGTGACCAACCTGCGCCCCGCCGGTACGACCATGCCCCGAGACTTTCTGATGGTCGCCACCGCGACCGTTCAGAATGAAAACTATTGAGGACGCCATGAGACGGTCGCCCGAATCCCCCATTGCTCGCGTGTTCGGACCTTTGGCGCGCCTGTTCAAGGATCGACGCGGCGTTGGCGGCGTCGAATTCGCGATTGTCGCGCCACTATTGATCATGGCCTATATCGGCGCCTTCGAAATCTCGCTCGGGTTCACCGTGCTTCGCAAGGTCGCGCGCGCATCGAGCGCCGTCGCCGACATCGTCTCGCAGCAGCAGGAGGTCAACACGGCCTTTCTGGACGATATGAAGGAGGTTGCGAAAAGCATTCTCGCTCCCTACGACAGCTCGAACTACACGCTGAAAGTCACCGGCATCCAGGTCACCGGAACGACGACCGGCAAAGTCGTCTGGTCGCGCGATGAGAACGGCGCAACGCCCTATCCCGCCAATTCCACCACCCCCATCCCATCGGAACTCGACGCGGTGAACGCCTTCATCGTGCGCACGGAACTCGTAGTTCCACACGAACTCCTGCTCTTCGCACCCAATCTCGAGAGCACCGTGAACACCGTCGATCTGTCGAAGACAGCCTATTACCGGCAGCGCTTCGGCAACATGATCAAATGCACGAATTGCTGATCGGCGGTCATTGACCCGTGGCGGAGCCGATCTCCCGCAGTAAGTCCGCGCTCAATTGCATTGGATGAACCGGCGCGCTATCTCTGCCGGATTGCGCGGCCCGTCTTCGCGCTTTGAGCATTTTGCAGTCAGGTGGAATCGCGTGACGTCGCACAAATGCACTGTAGTCCAACCGGGTGCTTCATGGCGCGTGCTTTTCTCTTTGTGCTCGACTCCTTCGGCATCGGCGGCGCGCCGGACGCGGAAGCCTACGGCGATCTCGGCGCCGATACGCTCGGCCACATCGCCGAGTTCTGCGCCGCGGGCGCCGGCGACCGCCGCGGCTTGCGCGAAGGGCCGCTGCATCTCCCCAACATGTCGGCGCTCGGGCTCCTCCATGCAGCCAAGCTCGCGAGCGGCCGAGTGCCCGCAGGCATGCCGTTGCCGGAACGGGTCTACGGCGTCTACGGCGCGGCCAGCGAAGTCTCGCGCGGCAAGGACACCCCCTCCGGCCATTGGGAGATTGCCGGCACACCCGTGATGTTCGACTGGGGCTATTTCCCCAAGGAAGGCGATGCCTTTCCTCCCGAGCTCGTGGACGCGATGTGCCGCGAGGGCGAAATCCCCGGCATTCTCGGCAATTGCCACGCTTCCGGCACGGACATCATCGCCCGCCATGGCGAAGAGCACATGCGGACCGGCAAACCGATCTGTTACACCTCCTCCGACTCGGTATTGCAGATTGCGGCCCATGAGAAGACCTTCGGGCTCGAGCGGCTCCTCGAGCTCTGCCAGATCGTTCGCCGGCTCGTCGACGCCTACAATATCGGCCGAGTCATCGCCCGCCCCTTCATCGGCGACGAGCCCGGCCATTTCACCCGCACCGGCAATCGCCGCGACTATTCGGTGCTGCCGCCAGAACCGACCGTACTCGACCGACTGAGTGAGGCAGGTCGCAACGTGCATGCGATCGGCAAGATCGGCGATATATTCGCACATCAGGGCGTGACGAAGCTCACCAAGGCTAACGGCAATATGGAGCTCTTCTACGCGAGCCTGCAGGCCATTGAAGAGGCGGAGGACGGCGACCTCGTTTTTGCCAATTTCGTCGATTTCGACATGCTCTACGGCCATCGCCGCGACGTACCGGGCTATGCCGCAGCGCTCGAAGCCTTCGATGCGCGCCTGCCCGATCTCGACCGCCGCTTAAGACCAGGCGACATGGTCATCCTCACCGCCGACCATGGCTGCGATCCGACCTGGCGCGGCACCGACCATACTCGGGAGCGCGTGCCCGTGCTGATGTTCGGACCGTCGCTGAGGAGCCGCTCCTTCGGCATTGCCAACAGTTTCGCGCATATCGGGGAGACGGTCGCCGGACATCTCGGGATCGCGCCGGGCGCCCATGGGAGAAGCCTCATTTGACCGCACATCTTAAGAAGGCCGAGCTGCATTGCCACATCGAAGGCGCCGCGCCGCCGGAGCTGGCGCTGCGACAGGCGCGCAAATACGGGATCGATACGAGCAATATCATCCGCGACAAGGCCTATGTCTGGGAAGATTTCACCAGCTTCGTGAGATGCTACGATGCGGTCGCCTCGCTGTTCCGCACCGAAGGCGACTATGCGCTGCTGGCCGAGGCCTATCTGACGGAGCTTGCGGAAGCTGGAACGATCTATAGCGAAATCATCGTTTCGCCGGACCATGGCAACACGATCGGGCTTGGTGCCGACGCCTATATCGAAGGGCTCGCCGCGGGTATGGAAGCAGCCAAAGCGAGGACCGGCATCGAGTCGCGCATGCTGATCACGGGAATTCGCCATCTCGGACCGGAATCGGTGATCAGCACCGCCGAATATGCTGCCATGCGCCGCCATCCGCTCGTGACGGGCTTCAATCTCGCCGGTGAGGAGCGCATGCACAGCGTCGCGGAATTTGCCCGCGCATTCGACATCGTGCGCGATGCCGGTCTCGGGCTCACCATCCATGCCGGCGAACTGTCCGGCGCGTTCAGCGTGCGCGACGCGCTCGACCACGTGCGCCCGGCGCGCATCAGCCATGGGGTCCGGGCCATCGATGACGCGGGCCTGGTCAAGCGCCTGGCCGACGAGGGAGTGGTGCTGGAGGTCTGCCCCGGCTCCAACATCTCGCTCAAGGTTTTTCCCGATTTCGCCTCGCACCCGCTACGCCCGCTTTACGATGCCGGCGTTCGCGTCACGCTCAATTCCGACGATCCGCCCTTCTTCCACACCTCGCTCGTGCAGGAATACGAGATCGCGGCTCACGTCATGGGCTTCGACGACAGCGAGATCGATCGCATGACGAGGACGGCGATCGAATCCGCATTCGTGGATGAGCCGACAAGGGAGAGGCTGCTCTCGGCGCTGCACGTTTGAATATCGCTGTGACGTGCGGCGACTGCCGCTCTCTCGGTGTTAGCCCGAGGATAGGGCGCTCGGCAGATGACGGGGCAATTCCGCAGGCAAGTTCGAGCATCGGCCTTGCGGCCTCCTCTCATTCCATGGAAAAGAAGCAGATAAAACCAATTCTCGCGGGAAGGTGAGCCATGGACGGCGTTACAGTGATCGATCATCCGCTGGTGCAGCACAAGCTGACCATCATGCGCAAGAAGGAGACGTCGACTGCGGGCTTCCGCCGGTTGCTCAAGGAGATCTCGACACTGCTCTGCTATGAGGTCACGCGCGACCTGGAGCTCACCATGGAGCGGATCGAGACGCCGCTCGAGGAGACGGAATCGCCGGTGCTCGAGGGCAAGAAGCTGGTCTTCGCCTCGATCCTGCGCGCCGGTAACGGACTGCTCGAGGGCATGCTCGAGCTCGTCCCGTCGGCGCGCGTCGCGCATATCGGCGTCTACCGCGACCATGAGACGCTGCAGCCGGTCGAATATTATTTCAAGGCGCCGGAGGGCCTCAGCGAACGCCTCGTCATCGTCGTCGATCCGATGCTGGCGACCGGTAATTCATCGATCGCGGCGATCGACAAGTTGAAGGAGCGCGGCGCCAGGAACATCCGTTTTCTCTGCCTTTTGGCTGCCCCCGAAGGGATCCGGAACTTCCAGTCGGCGCATCCGGACGTGCCGGTCTTCACCGCCGCCATCGACAGCCACCTCAACGAGAAAGGCTATATCGTGCCCGGACTTGGCGATGCAGGCGACCGCATGTATGGCACGAAGTAGAGCTTCCTTAACCAGACCGGAAGATGAGACGCCAGGCCGCCGGTTTTCCGGCGGCCTTTTTGCTGGACGTTAGCGATCATCCGCCGAAGATCCGCCAAAGATCCGCAGGCCGTACTCCTGCGATATCCGGAGTCAAGAATGGTCACACGCCTCCTCGCTTTTGCCGGTGGACTTGCCGCCCTTGCGCTCGTCGTCCCGGAATTTGCCTCCAGCTATCTTGCCCGACACAGCAACAGTGCATCGCCGCCGCCGCAGACGTCGGTTACGGCACCGGCGAGCTATGCCAGCGGCAAGGGCGTGGTGCTCGAGGCCGACCGCAACGGGCACTTCATCGGCACCTTCCATATCAATGGGAAGCGGGAAACGGGAATGGTCGATACCGGCGCCAGCGTGGTCGCAATAAACACCTCTGCGGCCCGGCGCTTCGGCATTGCCGTCGGCAGCCTCTCGTTCAACGGTCGGGCACAGACGGCGAATGGGATGGTGGAGGCGGCTCACGTCGAACTCGATCGGGTCGAGATCGGCGGCATATCGCTTAAGCATGTCGAAGCCATGGTTCTGCCGGACAAGGCGCTCTCGGGCACACTCGTCGGCATGTCGTTTCTGAGCCGGCTATCGTCCTATCGCGTAGAGAACGGCGCGCTGCATATGGTCAAGTAACCGTCGAGAGGATGACGGGACGCGGACCGGGCGCCGCGTCCGCGATTGTAAAATGCGTCGCGATCCGATCCGCCATCAACTCGCCCTGGCGCCGATCGGCGGCATGAACGAAGCCGATCGGCTCGCCCCTTTGCACCCTCGTTCCGAGCGGCTGCAATTCCGAGAGCCCGACCCGATGGTCGATCCGATCCTCCGGCCGCGTGCGCCCGCCACCGAGCGCAATGACCGCCATTCCGAGCTCGCGCGTTTCACAGGCTGCGAGATAGCCATCCCGCCCGGCCGGGACCGGCACCACGGCCGGCGCCCTTTCGAGGTAGGCGGCAGGACGCTCGACGAAATCGGCGGGTCCGCCGAGGCGATGGACCATGAGAGCGAAGCGCTCCATCGCGGCGCCGCTCGTCAAGGCGCGCCGCGCCATCGCTTCAGCTTCGGCCCGGTCAGCATTCAACCCGGCCGCGACCAGCATTTCCGCCGCGAGAGCCATGACGACGCTATCGAGCCGCGTTCCCGCCCTTTCACCGCGCAGGTAAGCCAGGCAATTTTCTATCTCGAGCGCGTTTCCTGCCGCGTCTGCAAGCGGCTCATTCATGTCGGTGATCAGCGCCGAGGTGCGCACGCCCGCGCCATTGGCAACGTCGACGAGCGAACGCGCGAGCAATTCGCTTTCCTCGGGTTCGGCCATGAAGGAGCCGTTGCCGAGCTTCACGTCGAGCACCAGCGATTGCAGCCCGGCGGCGAGCTTCTTCGACAGGATCGAGGCGGTGATCAGCGGCACGGAATCGACCGTTGCGGTCACGTCGCGGATGGCGTAGAGGCGCTTGTCGGCCGGCGCGAGATTGGCGGTCTGGCCGATAACGGCGCAGCCGACCTCGTCGACCACCTGGCGGAACAGCTCGGGTGGAGGCTGGATATCGTAGCCGGGAATGGATTCGAGCTTGTCCAACGTGCCGCCGGTGTGGCCGAGCCCGCGACCAGAGATCATCGGCACCGCGGCACCGCAAGCAGCGACAATGGGCGCGAGCATCAGCGAGACATTGTCGCCGACACCGCCAGTCGAATGCTTGTCGACGACGGGGCGGCCGAGACCGCTCCAATCGAGCGTCTCCCCGGAATCGCGCATTGCCCGCGTCAGCGCGACGCATTCGCCGCCGTCCATACCGGAGAACCAGACCGCCATGGCGAAGGCGGCGACCTGACCCTCGGAGATCGAACCGTCGGTGAGCCCCTGCACGAAGCCGGCGATTTCCGCCGCCTCGAGGGCGCCACCATTCCGCTTCTTTCGGATGACTTCCTGGGGGAGCATCGTCAGCGGCCGCCGTTCAGCTTTCGCTCGTGATCATTTGCTTCAGGATCGAGGCAAGACGCTCGCCGCCAAGCGGCGCCATTTCCTTCGTTTCCTCGTGGCTGAGTTCGGCCCCGGTCATACCGGCTGCGAAATTGGTGATGACGGAGGCTGCCGCGACCCTCAGTCCGAAAAAGCGCGCCAGGATGACCTCCGGCACGGTGGACATGCCGACGGCATCTGCGCCCAGGATGCGCGCCATCCGGATCTCCGCCGGTGTCTCGAAGCTCGGGCCGGAGAACCACATATAGACGCCGCGTGCGAGGGGGATGCCTAGGCGGTCGGCAGCCTCCTCCATCCGCTCGGCAAGAGCCGCGTCATAGGCGTTCGTCATGCCGACGAAACGACCATCGCCTTCCTCGCCGATCAGCGGATTGACACCGGAAAAGGCGATATGATCGGCAATGCGCATCACGGAACCGGGCGGCATGTCCTCGCGCAGCGACCCGGCGGAATTGGTGAGAATAAGGCTTTCAACGCCAATCTGCTTCAGCGTCTCGATCGGCAAACGCATCCCGTTGGAGTCGCCGCGCTCATAATAGTGGACACGGCCTGAAAGCATCGCCACAGGAACATCGCCGAGCCTGCCGGCCACGAATTCACCCGCATGGCCGGAGACGCTGCTCGACGGGAAGCCTGGGATCTGCGAGTAGGGAACGCGGATCGGCTTTTCGATCGCCTCGACGAGCGCGCCGAGGCCGGAGCCGAGCACGATGCCGTAGCGGGGCGAGATGGTTCCCAGCTTTTCCTTCAGAAAGTTTGCTGTCGCAGTCATCCGAGGACCTCGGTTTCGAAGCTGTGCGGCAAGAGGTCGGAAAGCGCCAGGCTCTTCTTGATGCCGGTCTCGTCGCAGAGATAGATGCGCGTGCTCGCGCCGGAAAACTCCGCCAGTCGCTGGCGGCAGCCGCCGCAGGGCGGGCATAGCGCCAGCTTCTCGGCTACGACTGCCACTTCCATGATCTTGCGCTGGCCGGCCATCACCATATGGCTGATCGCCGTCGTCTCCGCACACCAGCCTTCCGGGAACGACAGGTTCTCGATATTGGCACCGGTATAGATCTTGCCGTCTTCGGCGCGGATCGCCGCGCCCACCGGAAACTTGGAATAGGGCGCATGCGCCTTGGACATGGCTTCACGCGCGGCGACGTAGAGTTCCTTCTCAGGCATGGGTCTGTCCTTCTCAGTATGCATGTCGTTGCCCCAAAACGGCTCCGCACTTTTGGGCGACATGCATCTTTAATCCATGCATGTCGTTATCCCAAAACCGCTCTGCACTTTTGGGCGACATGCGTCTTTATTGCATGCATGTCGTTATCCCAAAACCGCTCCACACTTTTGGGCGACATGCATTAGCGCTCCTTCACATAAGGCACGCCGCCCGCCTTCGGCGGAATGGCCTTGCCAATGAAGCCGGCAAGCAGGATCACGGTGAGGATATAGGGCAGCGCCTGCATGAACTGCACCGGAACCTGGCCGATGAGCGGCAGGGGTGCTCCTTGCAAGCGGATCGCCAGCGCATCGAGGAAGCCGAAGAGCAGGCAGGCGAACATGACGTTGACCGGCCGCCATTTGGCGAAGATCAGGGCCGCGAGCGCGATATAACCCTTGCCGGCGGTCATGCCCTTGACGAAACCGGCCGTCATCGCGAGCGACAGATAGGCACCGGCAAAACCGCAGAGGATGCCGCAGCAGATGACGGCGCGGTACCGCAGCCAGATCACGGAGATGCCAGCGGTATCGACCGCTCCAGGGTTTTCGCCGACGGCCCTCAGCCGCAATCCGAAGCGCGTCCGGAAAAGAATCCACCAGCTGATCGGCACCATGGCGAAGGCGAGATAGGTCAGCAGGAAATGCCCGGAAAGAAGATCCGCATAAACCGGCCCCAGCACGGGCACGTCGCGGATCGCATCCGCGCCGGGGAAATTGACGACCTGGAATCTCGCGCCTTCGACGAGCGCCGGCGTCCGGCCGCCCTGCCGGAACCAGGCTTCGCCGAGAATCACCGTGGCGCCGGCGACGATGAAATTGATCGCCACGCCCGAGACGATCTGGTTGCCGCGCTGGGTGATCGAAGCATAGCCGTGGACGAGCGACAGCAATACGGAAACGAGGATCGCGGCGACGAGGCCGACCCAGACCGACTGGGAAACGGCCGCCGCCGCGCCTGCCGCGAATGCGGCTCCGAGCATCTTCCCTTCAAGGCTGATGTCGAAAACGCCGGCTCGCTCGGTGAAAAGGCCGGCAAGTGCGGCAAAGACCAGCGGCACCGAGACGCGGATCGTCGATTCGAGGAGCACTACGAGGACGTGGAAGAAATCCATGGCTCAGGCCCCCTTGGTCTGGACGAGGGCGGCGCGCTCGCCGCGCATGGCGAAGGCGCGGGCGATCGGCGGTCGGAACATGTTCTCGAGCGCGCCGGCAAAGAGGATGACGAGGCCCTGGATGATGACGATCATGTCGCGCGAGATCGACGGCATCTCGAAAGCGATTTCCGCCCCGCCCTGATAGAGTACGCCGAAGAGGATCGCGGCGGGAATGATGCCGCCAGGGTGGGACCGGCCCATCAGCGCCACGGCGATGCCGACGAAGCCCGCGCCTTGGACGAAGTCGAGCTGCATGCGGAACTGCTCGCCCATGATCGGGTTCAGCGCCATCATCCCGGCAAGGCCGCCGGAGATCATCATGGTGATGACGACGATGCGACTTTCGCGAATGCCGGCATAGCGGGCAGCGGAGGGGCTGTGCCCCATGGTGCGCATCTCGTAGCCGAGCCGCGTGCGCCAGATCAGCACCCAGACGGCGAAGGCGGCGGCGAGCGCCAGCAGGAAGGATATATTGAAGGGAGCCGTCCCGACATTCAGCCCGAAAATCGAAAGCAACCAGTCGAGTTTCGGCAGTTGCCCACCTTCGGCGAAGGTGCGCGTCTGCGGCGCCATGGAGCCGAGCGGCTTCAGGACGCGCGTCAGGAGATAGACCATCAGGCTCGAGGCGATGAAGTTGAACATGATGGTGGTGATGACGATGTGGCTGCCGCGCCTGGCCTGCAGCCAGCCCGGCAGGAAGGCCCAGATGGCGCCGAAGAAGGCCGAGCCGAGGATCGCCAGCGGGAAAACCACATACCAGGGCATCACCTGATCGAGCCAGAGACAGGCGAGCGCCACGCCGATCCCGCCGACATAGGCCTGACCTTCGCCGCCGATGTTGAAAAGCCCGGCATGGAAGGCGACGGCGACAGCAAGCCCGGTGAAGATGAAGGTCGTCGCATAATAGAGCGTAAAGCCGATATACTCTCCGCGGCCGAAGGCGCCGTTGATCAGATGATAGGCGGCTTCGAACGGGTTTTCGCCGACGAGCAGGACGACCAGGCCGGCGACGAGGAAGGCGACGGCAAGGTTGACCAGCGGGATCAGGCCGTATTCGACCCAGCCCGGGAGTTTCGCATAGGGGGTGCTCATTCTGCGGCCTCCTTGCGGCCTTCGACGCCCGCCATCAGGAGGCCGAGTTCGCCTTCCGTCGCCTCGGGGCTCCGCTCCCCGACAATCCGCCCGGCGAACATCACCAAGATTCGGTCGGAAAGAGAACGGATTTCGTCGAGCTCGACGGAAACCAGAAGGACCGCCTTGCCCTGATCGCGCATTTCGATGATCCGCTTGTGAATGAATTCGATCGCCCCGACATCGACCCCGCGGGTCGGCTGACCGATGATCAGCACATCCGGATCGCGCTCCATCTCGCGGGCGAGCACGATCTTCTGCTGGTTGCCGCCGGAGAAATTGGCCGTCTTCAGCCGCGCATTTGGCGGGCGGATGTCGTATTTGCCGATCTTTTCCTCGGCATCCCTGCGGATCGCGTCGATATTCAGGAAAACGCCGTTCGAGTAGCGCGGATCACGGTGATAGCCGAGAATCGCGTTCTCGCTCTCCTCGAATTTCAGGACGAGGCCGACGTGGTGGCGATCTTCCGGGACATGGGCAAGGCCGCGACTTCTGAGTTCCGCCGGATCGGCATGGCCGGCGACATCGGCGGGCCTGCCATTCAAGAGAACCGTCCCGGCTGTCGGCTTCCGAATGCCGGCAATCGCCTCGAGCAATTCCGATTGGCCATTGCCGGCGACGCCCGCGATGCCGACGATCTCTCCGGCGCGGACTTCGAAGGAAACGCCGTCGACCATGGTCACGCCACGGCTGTCCTTGACCGTCAGTCCCTGAACCGCGAGCTTCACGTCGCCCGGCCTGCTCTCGCCCTTCTCGACCCGCAGCAGCACGCGGCGGCCGACCATGAGCTCGGCAAGCTCCTCGACGGAGGTCTCGCGCGTCGTGCGGGTGGCGACCATCTCGCCCCGGCGCATGACGGAGACCTCGTCGGTGATCGCCATGATCTCGCGCAGCTTGTGGGTGATGAGGATGATCGTCTTCCCCTGCGCCTTGAGCTGGTCGAGAATGCGGAAGAGATGGTCGGCCTCCGCCGGCGTCAGAACGCCGGTCGGCTCGTCGAGGATCAGGATATCGGCCTTGCGGTAGAGCGCCTTCAGGATTTCCACCCGCTGCTGCAGGCCTACCGGCAGTTCCTCGATCAGCGCATCGGGGTTGACCTCGAGCGCATATTCCTGCTCGAGCCGCTTCAGCTCCCTTCTCGCCTTGGCGATGCCCTTGTTGAGGATCTGGTTGTCCTCGGCGCCGAGCATGACGTTTTCGAGCACGGTGAAATTCTCGACCAGCATGAAGTGCTGGTGCACCATGCCGATACCGACGGAGATCGCCGTGTTCGGGTCGCGAATGGCAACCGACTTGCCATTGACGAGGATCTCGCCGCTATCGGCTTGATAGAAGCCGTAGAGGATCGACATAAGCGTGGATTTACCCGCGCCGTTCTCGCCGATAATGCCGTGGATCGTGCCCTTTCTGACCCTGAGATTGATGTTCTTGTTGGCATGGACCAGACCGAAACTCTTGTCGATCCCGCGCAATTCGATGGCAATATCGTCCATATTGGCCTAGCGATCCCCTGTTTGCCCGCTTCGGCTTCCGCCCTGCTGCAAGTCTCAAAGCAGACCTCCAGCAGTTCAAAGTGCTACAGCAACCTTTGTGCCCCCGATGAGACGCATGGCACTGCAGGCCGCGCCGGCATTTTTTTACCGTTTGGTATAGGTTTATCATCGATTCCGCGAGGCGAAAGCCCCGAAATCGCAACTTCCTTATACTCTCATCGCATCGGTGAGAGTCCAGCGTGAATATTCACGAGGGGTCGAGGGCATTTCTGGGTAACGGTGCTTCCAGGTCGCCATTCGCTTACCCACCGTCACTGCGGCGCGACGAGCCGTGCATGCGAGTTGCCTCACGCGCTCGCTCTCGCCCGCAACTCCCGGAAAGTGATCGAATATCGCAGCCGCTCCACCGCCGGGATGGAATGCTCCCACTCCCATCTCACTGGTCCGGAGAGAAGATAGGCGGAGCCGGGCTCTAGAATCACGGAGGCACGCTGCCACCTGCCGGCCGTTCTCCGGCGCAGTCTCAAAGTGCAGGAGGAAAGGAGCGAGATGCCGACGACATTGCCGAAGACTGCTTTGTCCCGATGCCAGCCGATGGGCGCGCCGACGTCATATTCGGTGATCAATGCCTGTTCGAGATTTTCCGGCGGCAGTTGGGCGAAGTCCGCTGCCAGTTTGCGCAGGGGCAGCAGCATCGGCGGCATAGCCTCGATCTTGCGTACCTCCTCCGAGCTGAAGTCATACTTCCAGCCGAAGGAGACGACCCGCCTCTTGCCTTCGAAACCGTGGAATTCGAACGCCCTGAACGGGAGCCGCGGCATCATCTCGAGAAGCATCTCCTGGAGAATTCGCGGCACGATGTCCCGCTCGTAGCGGAAGCCCTCAGGAAGGCTTGGCGATGCATCCCCAAACAGATCGTCTTGCATGAACGCCTCACGGCGCGGTTCGACTTGAAGCTATACAGGCCCCAAACAACGTTGCTCGCCACACGTTCCGCATACAGCGCCGCGCGTCTTTTCGGACGCGCAAAGGTCGCTGTATCTTCTTTGAATCTGCGCATCGAGCTTTCCGAAAATCGGTTCCGATTTTCGGTCCGATGCGCCAGGCGCCACTCACAGGTTCAATTCACGCCCGGCTGTTCAGAATGTCGGCCAGACTGACTGGTCGCAGACTCCTGACATCCACACCCACATCGAACTGTCGCGGCATCGGCTTCAGCCTCCCATGGGAGTGCCCATGCAGATTGACGGATTTCTTTCCCATCTGGTTCCAGGTCCGGAACGGATAATGGCAGAGAATGAGCAGCTGCCCGTCGATCATCAGCTCCGCATAGTGCTGCGCACTCTGCCAGCCTGCCGCCATGATCGTTTCAGCTGTATCGTTATTGCCAATGATCAGATGCTTCCTGCCGTTTAGCCGGGAAAGCAAGTCCTCAGCAAAACGCCCTCGCTTCGAGGCAAAATCACCAAGGTGCCAGATCTCGTCGTCGGGCGACACGGCACTGTTCCAGTTGGCGATCAGGGCGGCATCGTGTTCGACCATGTTGGAGAAAGGCCGGCGGTCGATGCGCAGCACGCGCGCGTCGCCAAAATGCGTGTCGCTCGTAAAATAGATCATCTCGCCAACCGTGGCTGCCTAGAGCGGATGCGCTCACATGCATTCACACCGCCGCTCTATCTGTTCGTCCGCACTCGTGCGGCGTCTACTACATGTCTCATTAAAATTGTGGTGCGTCTTCATCACCGGCTTGTCGCCATTCATGCTTTCCGAACGGCATTTGGCGGCAAGCGCGGCTCAAGGCCGGCCTCTGCTTGAGCGGCTCGGCCGCGAGCCGTCAGGCGGCGGAATCCTCGCCAATGTCGGCGAGCTGCGCACGAAATATCTTAAGGCGCTGCCGGCGGCCGACAAATCACCACATCGGTCCGTAGCTCGCTTTCGCGCGCTCGTAACAATGGGCACGCTCGTCCCTGGGCCCTTTCCTTCACTCAGGTCCAGCCACGCTCGTTTATCTGCTCCGCTCGTTCGTCCTGGGGCTTGATCTGGGCCGACTCGCCATTAACGAGCAGAAAACCGCCCTTCAGATCGAGCCAAGACTCTTCAGGTCCCGGCGTTGGCGCGCGCAATCCTTCTCCTTTTTCTCCGGTCTTTGGATTGATCGCTTCGGCCCACTTAGGGTTACTTAGATTGGCGTTGTTCCGTGCCGCATCGCTCAGGACCGTAAGGCCAATCTCATCGATCCGTCCGCTCGAATAGAGCCTCTCGGCAATCCAAATCTTTGCTCGGTCCGGCGCAAGCGACCGCGCAATCTCTTCGCAAGGGATTTCGATTGTGCCTGTGTCCTCCTCCTGCCTCACGCCGTCACCCGTACGCACTTCGATGCGCTGGGCTGTTAGCATGGCCGGCAGCCGGCGAGCCAAGACGTCCGCCAGCGAGCGCATAATCTCGCTATTGAAGGCACGCCCGGCCGCGGGATTGATCCAAAACTGCGCGCGGTAGCCGGTCCGCGCACTGAAAAACCAATCGTAATACCTCGGTAACATCTGAAACTGCACTATCGAACGGCGCTCGACGAAAGCATTGTTCCTGCTATCGACTGCGATCCGAAAGTCCCTGCGATTTATGGCTTCGTTCAGGGCTTTGACCAGAACCCCTACCAGCGCATCGCATGATCCCGCAGATTCCAACCATGCCGCCCGCCCCTCATCAACGGCACGGATTTTTTCAAAGCCCCAGTCGTGTGGATCGATCCGATTCATGTTCCGCGATGGTAGCAAGCCGACCGGTCGAGCGGCAATGCGCCGCTCACTTTCGCTAATCTCCAGCAAAGCTGCTTTCATCAAATAAAGCCATCATAAGCGGCACAAGGTGGTCTCCGTAGGAGCGTTGTCGGAGGAAGGGGTACGATGAATTCCGCTCAGGTCTTCAGTTTCGTTCCGATTGGGCCCGACGAGTTGGCCATGATTGGGATGCTGGCACTTCCCGCTGTGATCCCCACCCCGGGGCCGTTCGGCATGATTTCCGGATCTTCTGCACTGGCGATCGTCGCCCTGCAGTTCGCCGTCCGTTTTTGCGGGGCGCCTCAGGCGGTAGCGGCGGCCTTCTCCACTAGAGCTCTGGTTATCTCATCAGCGGACACCGGCTTTCCGATCAGGTAGCCCTGCAGCAGGTCACAGCCCGCACGTGTAAGGACTCCTGCTTGGTAAGGATTTTCGACACCTTCGGCCGTTACCGGGATTCCGAGCGCCGTTGCGAGAGCGATCGTGGCATTGAGTATACCTTCCCCCTGGCCCTCTTCCAGCGCCCAGACCAGAGAACGGTCGACCTTCATCCGGTCGAAACCGAACTGCCGTAAGGCCCCGATGCTCGCGTAGCCGCAGCCAAAATCGTCCAGGGCGAAGCCTACGCCGATAGCCTTCAATGCGTCCATAGCGCGACGGGCCTGGTCGGGATTCGACATCAAGACGCCCTCTGTAATTTCGAGAGTAAGGCGCCTGGGATAGAACCCAGCTTCGTTCAATGTTGAGATGACAAACGGCGCAAAATCTGGATTGCACAATTGAATGGGAGACACGTTGACCGAAAGATTTATGCCAGGCCAGGCACGCGCCTCAAGAAGTGAAGCCTTGAGTATCGCAGCGCCCAATGCGTCAATGAGCCCGGACTTTTCGGCCAGCGGGATGAAGACTTCGGGGCTCACAGGACCATTTTTGCTGCGCCACCGCGCGAGAGCCTCGACACCCGTGATCCTTCCTGTCGTGGCGGAGACCAGCGGCTGGAACGCCGGTTGCACCTCTCCGGAGGCCAGTGCGTCGCGCAGTTCCTTTTCGAGTTCGGCAACGCGTAGACGATCCCGATCCAGTTCCGGGTCATATTTGACCAGTTGGCCCTTGCCGTTTTCCTTAGCGCGATAGAGAGCGATATCGGCGCGACGCAGAAGTTCGAGTGAGGCAACCAACTGTTCGTGGCTCGCGGATCCGATGCTCGCACCCACTTCGATTGTTCGTCCCCCAATCTTGAACGCAGCAGCGAAAACGCTGAGCACCGCATGTTCAATTTGCCTCGGGGTCGCACCGCCGACCTGAATGAGTGCGAATTCGTCCCCACCGAGGCGGGCGGCTGCCACGATCTCCTCATGGCAGGTCGCGAGCGCCTTGGCCACAATCCGAATGAGATCGTCGCCGACCGCATGTCCCCAGGCGTCGTTGACCGACTTGAAGCCATCCAGGTCCACGAGATGAAGGGTCAGGGGTCCGGAGGCACCAATCTGAGCCGACGCCTGATCCAGAAAATCCAGGAGACCGCTCCGATTGAGCAGGCCGCTCAAGCTGTCATGCGTGGCCTCAAAGCGAGCACGTGTTGCAAATCCGCGCAATCTCGATGCTTCCGCCGTGCCTGCAAGCAGCACGCCAACAAGGAAGAGTGCCAATACAAGCACTGCGGCGACAATATAGGGATACACCTGCTCTAAAACCTGCGTGCCGGGGGATTGGCTCGGCCAGTTTAGATAGGCGAGGGTATTCCCGATCCCATCTTTCAGCACCGCGTGCAGCAGGTCGGGGCGGACGGTTTCCTCGAGGCGGAGCTCGGTCAACTGATGTTGTGCCGCGATTTCGGCGATCACCGCCGGCGTCAACAGCTTGTAGAACGTCAGCACGCTCAGGCTATCTTCCTTTGCCTTCCCCATAAACGGCTGAACCGCCCCTGACGCTACGACGGCAATCCCGTCGGGCGTTTTCACGAAACTGATGGAAGGATCCTGCTGAGGTTTGGCAGCGCTCTTGACCTGTGCGGCGAATGACGGACCGAAGTAAGCATGCGGGTCGAATATCTTACCCTTAGCGTAGGCTGATATGATCTCGCCCTGCCGTCCGATAACCACGGCTCCGTCATAGAGCGGATAATCTTCGCTGGTTTTGCCCCAGTTGTCGAAGGACCATGTCGCCGCATCCTCTGAAGAGATCGCTGCATATGCGTCGTCCCATACAGAATTGTCTCGGACTGTGGAGCTGATCCGCGCTTTGATGTCCTCAAGCGCGCTTTCAGCCGCCCGGACAGCACGCCGGTCGTCGATCGTGTTCGCATTCGAAGTCATTGTGCTGATCACTTGTGTCATCAGCCCAGCGAGAACCAGTGCGATCAGGACGAAAACAGCGGTCGTCGAGATAACAGATGCAACATGGCGGCGACTGTCAGAAGGGGAATAAGAGAACATGCGGATTCCGCCATCGGAAGGTTTTGGAACCTCATGTCCCGCAAATATCTACTGTCACATTAGCAAGCAACGATAGCGCTTTCGTCAAGAAGGATGGTTAGCATCCGATGAACGATCAGCTCAGCGTGACGGGCGGCTAACGTTGCGCGCGACCGTTGCGCTCCGGCGGTGCTGGGACAAGATGCTTACGGAACTGCCGCGCTCGAGCAGCACGGCGGAGGCGACCCGCTATTGATTTACCCGCTGGTCGTCGCTTTGCCGCTTCCTCGACGAGGGCGCCGTCGAGATCGACAACAACGCCGCCGAGCGGGCAATCCGCCTATCGGCTTTATTCTTGAGGTGATTGGCTACACCAGTCATTACCCCCCTGGCCGTTACAGCATGGATGGCGCTACCTTGGCGGCATTCGGAGCGTTCCCTCGCCACCTGGAGCAGGGGCCGCGGCCTGTCCCGCTCTACCACGAAAAAGCAGGGCAATCGCCGTGACCACGAGCAGGCTGCCTGGAAGCCACTGCCAACCGATGACGTCCGGGCGCGTCAAGAACAGCACCAGCATTGATACGAACGGGACAAGATAGCTGTACGCTGTCACCGCGCCCGGTGTGAGCGCGCCGGTCGCACGCTGCATCAGCCAGAAGGTCGCACCACTGGAAAAGACACCGAGATAGGCAACCAGCAACACGTCTCCAAAGCTCATTCGCGACATCGCGGCTACCGGCTCGGTGACTAACCCGGCAATGGCGATCAAAACGCCGCCCAAAGCCAGGCTCCAGAACGTGCGTACGGCCGCGTCGCGCGACAGAGCGCCCCGCGCCAACCCCCATTTGGACAGGACTGGATAAAGCGCCGACGCGATGCATCCCAGGAAGAAGGCGCCCTCGCTCCGGCCGAACTGCAATCCCCGCAGATCGCCACCGCTCTGGGCGAGCGCCAACGCCAGAGCCCCGACCGCCCCCAGCGCCAAGATGGCCGGTAGGCGATGGGCGGGCGCTTCCACACCGAAAACCCGTCCAAGGCCGTAAGCCAGCAGCGGCATGGAAACGAACAAGGTCGACATGGAAAGCGCGCTCACCCGATGGGCGGCCCAGAACATGACTCCGAAGAAGCCGGCGAGGCACAGTCCCATGACCGCGTAAAGCAGCATGGCCCGAAGGTTCGGCACTGCCGGCCCCGCGCGCCACGCCATCGGCAGCATCGCAAGTGCTGCGATCGCAAAGCGCATCGCCGTCAGAAGCAGCGGCGAGAGCCCTTCGCTCAGGAGGCCGACCACCGGAAAGGAAGCACCGACGATCAAGGCCCAGAGCAGCATTCCCAGATGCGCGCCCATCGCACTACTGTTGTTCACTTTTCATCTCCTTCCACGGACGCGCGACTTTTTCAGGCAAGGCCTTTGCATGTATTGATTGGATAACCAGTACCGGAACGACGGCCAGCTCAAATGCTCTCTAGGACGCGGGAAACCGGCAGTCTCGGCTTTTGCGGCCAGTTGCCTTCTCGGGCGTATCCAACGGCGACCAGCATCACCGGGATCTCGTCGGCGGCAAGACTGAATTGGCGCGTGACGGCCGTCGGGTCGAAGCCGACCATCGGCCCGGTAGCAAGCCCGTAGGCTTCCGCCGCGAACATCAGAAAGGCGGCGCCGAGCGTTGCCGTGCGAACCGCCTCGTCACGCTGTTTTTCCGGATTGTCGCCATAGGTGTCTTCCACTGCCCGTGTCCAGGCGCCGACCATCTCGGCCGGCATGAAGCCCGCTTCAACAGAGGGCCCAAGGCGCTCTTTCATGACCGTATGCGAGGGCAGCTTTCCGCAGACAATATAGGTAACTGCGGCCTCGGCCACCTTAGCCTGCCCGTAAGCGGCAGCCTGAAGGCTCGCTTTCGCCTCAGACGTTCTGACGGCGATGAAGCGCCAGTTCTGAAGATTGTAGGCAGTGGGCGCGCGCGTCGCCAGCCTTGTAAGCTCCTCGACTTGCTCATCGCTGAGTGCCCTTTCGGCATCGAACAGGTTTGCGGAGACGCGGCTTTCGATAGCAGCGATAATCGGGTTCTTCATTGGTCTCGACCTCCTTGGTAGCTCGCAAGTTTCTTTTGCCCTGGCGGTGTGTCGCTGACGAGATCGAGATAATTCCTTCCCAACATTTCGATAATCAGCTATCGGGTACTGAAACTCACGACTGCTGGTGAATAATCGATATGGATCAGCTGCAGGCCATAAAGGTTTTTCGCCAGGTCGTGGACCAGGGCTCCTTTGCGGAAGCCGCACGCCGCATGGGGCTTTCGCCCGCTGCAGTCAGCAAAAATATCAGGGAACTGGAGGCGCATCTGCGCGTGCGGCTGCTCAACCGCACCACGCGCCGATTAAGCTTGACAGAAGCCGGCGAGCGCTATTTCGAGCAGATCGCCCGCATTCTCGACGATCTCTCTGAAGCCGACAGTTCGCTCGGCCCCATGCAGCGTATGCCGAGCGGTCTCCTGCGTGTTAGCGCCCCGATGGCTTTCACGCTGGCGCGCCTGTCGAATGCAATCGTCGGCTTTCTAGACCGCCATCCCGATCTGACACTCGACCTGAAGCTCGAGGATCGCCGGGTGGACCTCGTCAAGGAAGGAATCGACCTTGCCATTCGCGGCAGCGACCGGCTGGAAGATTCCAGCCTGATTGCGCGCAAGCTGATGACATTGCGCCATGTGGTCTGCGCCTCGCCGGGTTATTTCGCATGTGCAGGTCGGCCGGGCGAGCCGGAAGACCTGCGCTCACACAATTGCGTCCAGTTCACGCTCTCCGGCCATACTCAGGAATGGTCTTTCACCCGGAAGGAGCGAACTGTGCGGGTGGCGATCGGCGGACGCTACAAGGTCACGACAAGTCTTGCCGTGCGCGACGCCCTGCTTGGCGGCTTTGGGCTGAGCCTCATCCCGCGCATCTATGTGGAAAAGGACATCGCGGAAGGAAGGCTCACGACGGCGCTGGACGACTGGACGCCGGTCGAGACCTCGATCTACGCGGTCTACCCGTCCCGCCAGTATGTCCTGCCAAAGGTGCGCGCCTTCGTGGATTTTCTTATCGATGAGATGCAGGAGGAAGCCTGATCAACCCGACGCCGCAATCTCTGCCGTCAGCATAACGCGGAGATGTCTGCTAACGGGCAGTGGGAAGCTTACCTCTACGGCTGACATGGGGCGTGAAGCCGTCGTTGAATTGCAAATTTCCGCTATGGGCCCGACAGCGAACGAGCTTTTAAGCGACCACCGAATTACCGCACATGGGTGCGGATTCAGCTTTAATCACATCGCCTTAGCAGGCCCCGCCGGACGCTCAGGGAGTACGAGTACCACGATTTCATCGATCGCGGCCCGCTCGACACTGAGGCGAACGCGAAGAGTTCCTCAGGCTTTGCGCCGAGGAACTCGTGAAGAAGCGACTTGGATGGAGAGAGTTACAAGTCTCGTTGGTTGCGGGGGCAGGATTTGAACCTGCGGCCTTCAGGTTATGAGCCTGACGAGCTACCGGGCTGCTCCACCCCGCGTTATTTTTGGCTTGCGGTGTTGTTTGGCTTTTGGCCGCGTGTTTGAGAAGATGTTGTTTTTCTTGCGTTTTGCAGACCTGGCAGCGACCTACTCTCCCGCGTCTTGAGACGAAGTACCATCGGCGCTGGGGCGTTTCACGGCCGTGTTCGGAATGGGAACGGGTGCAGCCACCCCGCCAGAACCACCAGGTCGGCAAAGCGCAAGATTGCTCCCCGAAGAAGGGGAGCCAATTTAAATCGAGAAGCTGGTGAAGCGATTGCTTCGTTTTGAACACGTCTTGCGGCGCTTTGGGCACGTATCGGAGCTTAAGCTCCGCAAGGCCAAAGGCCGTCGCGCCTTTTGGCGCGGCCCGTCCGGAGCGCTACGCGCGTCAGGACAGAAGATAGCATCATCAAACTTCGTTTGATGAGCATAGGCAATGGGAACGATCAAGCCGATCGAACGATTAGTACCGGTAAGCTTCATGCGTTGCCGCACTTCCACACCCGGCCTATCAACGTGGTCGTCTTC
>NZ_JAGILA010000003.1 GCF_017874595.1 Sinorhizobium kostiense
CCCGCTGCCAATCGCTGGCCCGAGCGCAATGGCTGGAGGATCGCCGCGCCGAGCTCCTCGACACTCAGTACTTTCACGTCGTCTTCACGCTGCCGGAGGCCATTGCCGCCATCGCCTACCAGAACAAGGCGCTCGTCTACGGTCTGCTGTTCCGCGCCACGGCCGAGACGCTGCGCACCATCGCCGCCGACCCCAGGCATCTCGGCGCCGAGATTGGCTTCTTCGCTGTTTTGCACAGCTGGGGGCAAAATCTACTGCACCATCCCCACCTGCATTGCGTCGTCCCGGGTGGCGGGTTCTCGCCAGATGGCGAGCGCTGGATCGCCTGCAAGCCGGGCTTCTTCCTGCCGGTCCGCGTGCTCTCACGCCTGTTTCGCCGCTTGTTCCTGCAGCATCTGGAGAAGGCCTTCGACGCCGGCAAGCTGCAGTTCTTCACCGCCTTGCAGCACCTCAGCGAGTGCAAAGCCTTCCGGCGCTATCTGGCGCCCGTTCGAAAGACCGACTGGGTGGTCTACGCCAAGCCGCCCTTCGCTGGGCCCGAACAGGTGCTCGATTACGTCGGTCGCTACACGCATCGTGTCGCCATCTCCAACAACCGCCTCGTCGATATCGAGGATGGCGCTGTGCGCTTCCGCTGGAAGGATTATCGGCATGGTGATCGGCAAAAGGTCATGACGGTGTCGACCGACGAATTCATCCGCCGCTTTCTGTTGCATGTCCTGCCCGAGGGCTTTCATCGGATCCGCTACTACGGTTTTCTTGGCAATCGGTATCGCGAACAAAAACTTGCCCATTGCCGCGACCTGCTCGGCATGCCGATTCCCGAGCCATCACAGAGCCAGGCTCCGAAGGAGTACCGCGATCGAGGAGCTCACCGGGCGTTCCCTCAGGCAATGCCCGGCCTGTCGTCAAGGGCAGATGATCACCATCGAAATCTTCGACGGCGTCACAGGACCGCCGCGATACTGGGATACGTCATGAAAGAAGCACACCGCTTTCATCGCCACCGTAGCACCGTTCCGCCGGAAACCGGTCGGTCCCGAGAAGGTGCGTGCCGTCGCGCCTACCAGCCCTTCCCGGCAGGTCACAACGGCAGTCTTTACCGCTACAACGGCAATCTTTATCCTTGTCGAATTCGAAATCGGCGCTGCTTCCGTCCCGTGCACCCCGCGGCGGCGCACGTCAATACCGCCCCTGCGACTCCTTTCCTTGGAGCCGCACTATTCAATACCCATAGAACCTGAATCGCGCCCGCGGCTTAGCCCAACACGTTTTTAGCGCACCGTCGCCATCGGCCTCGGCGCGCCCGTCAAAGTGGATACACGCGACGCCACGCTAAAAACGCTCTGCATTACGTGCCGCGCCACATAACCGTTCAACAGTGCGCTTTACGTCTTCCGGGCCAAACGGGCGGACAGAGTGAAGATCGTCTGGTGGGACCGCTCCGGGGTCTGCCTTCCGGCTCCGGATCGACTGCGCATAATCCCGGTTATGTATGTAACCTCACCGCTGTCGTCTTCCCATTGGGGATGGGCAGCCGCCCGCATTGCCCCGCCTGAAGTGCAGCGTCCGAGGGTGCGATGCTCCCGCACTTTCGCGGTCATGGCGACTGGTGGCCGTTACGTCTGGTAATTCGGTCATAGAGATCACCGAACGTCTCGGCCTTGAGTATCTCATCGAGTTGCGGCGACCTCCAGCGATCGCTTTTCTTCAAACGAACTTGAAGTTCAGTGGCGAGAAGGCTGTCTCCGCCAACGTCGAAGAAGTTGTCGTGTAGTCCTATTTCTTTTGCGCCCAGAAAAGACCTGACTTCCTCAAGGAAGAGGCTCCTCGGATCGCCTTCCTTTACTATGTTGTCCTTTCTTTCTCTGACTTCTTCCGGCGAAGACATTTTCTCTTCTTCCAGCAGCTCGTCGGGCGCGACTGTTCGGACCTTGTCGACCTGACTGCGTGCAGGCAAGGATCGCGGTGGTAGAAGCACCTGGCCGTCGCCGTCCGGCCAGCAACGGTGACCGTCAAATGAATACGTTGGAAGAGGAAGGCGTTGTCGAGTACCGAATGGTTCCAATTGATCACTTGCCCGCTTCCAATCCACCGCAACACCGGCGGCCCAGAGAGCCCCAAGGCATTCGAGAAGGATATGGCGGTCAGTGGACTCTTCGTCGTTGTCATCGCGAGCGGCCGCGACGATCGTAGGGATTCTGCTCGTACGATCCTCTGGGTTGATGGCCCCCTGGGCGAGCCACGCCAAATTGCGCGAGGGCCCAAGGTCAATGAGTGCAGTTGCACCAGCCGCGACCACGGTCTCGATAGAGCGATCGAATCGGATGATTCCAGTTGCTTGCCTACTCCAGTGGCTCTCCGGTAACGGTACCTTCGTCCCGTGCAGAGATCCTGAATTCAGAGCGATGTCGACATCCGGCAACCGCTTTTCAAGGGTGCGGGCCTGCGCGTCGATGATATCAGCCGCTGGTTTCATCAGCGGAGAATGGCTAGGCACCCCAGCTGTATTAAGGAGGCGGTTGGGGATCTTTGCTTGTTCGAGCCTCTCCTGAAGGCTTTCAAGAAGTTCCCGCCTGCCGGTGAACACGACGCTGGTTTTTGAGTTCACCACACCGACGTTGATCTCGCCCGCTTCAACTCGAGCGCGCCAAGCGTCCTCCATGAGAATACGGTTAGCGTCGTCGGGGGCGCATCTGGCCGAAATCATAGCACCCTCGACACCAAGATCCGACATAGCGCGGCTCCGATTGACCGTCAGCCCAATCGCATCTTCCAGTGTCAGAACGCTTGCTAGGGTGGCCACGACGTAATCGCTCATGCTGTGTTCGACAAGATAATCGGGACGCACTCCACATAGTTCGAGCAAACGTGCCGTGGCGTATTGCACTGAGAAAATCATCACGCTTATTTCTTCGAAGGAAGCGGTCGCGTATGCGTCATCTTCCCCAAACAGTACTGTCTCCAGGTCACGATCCAGAACCTTGCGACTAGCGGCGGCACAAGCTAGGAAGGCCTTGCGAAAGTCCGGCACGTGATCGAACAGATCTTTGAACATTCCCGGGTGCTGCACTCCGCAGCCCGGCAGCATAAAGCCAATAGACGGCGAGGAAAGGGTCCGATCAGCCACACGATCCACCTCTTCTTCTAACCTATCAATGGCCATGTCCAAGTTGCGGGCCACAACGACGGTTCGATATTCAAATGGGCATCTCGCCACGCGTAGCGTGTGGGCGACGTCACCGAGATCGATATGGCGGTTGCGCTGAAGGAACACGGCTAGATTGTGGCAGGCCCGACTTAGCGCCGATGGGGTCTTTGCAGACAGGCAAAGGGCGTGAGATCCCCGCTCGACCGATCCAGGCCAAGACCTTGCGTTGTCGCTGTCCCATTCCTGCAGCACGATATGGCAGTTTGTTCCGCCTATACCAAGGCCAGTGACTCCGGCGGTGCGCGCGCGCCCCCGCGGACGGGGCCAGGGTCTAAGCTGCTCATTGACGAAGAAGGGCGTGTCCTCCAGACCCAGATCTTCGTTCAGTCGGTTGATGTTTATGGTCGCGGGGATTACCCCGTGCTGAATCGTGAGAACCGCCTTGATAAAGCTCGCGACCCCAGCGGCGAAGTTGGTATGGCCGATATTCGGTTTGATTGACCCGAGCGCACAGGCGTTTCGCGTTTGCTCTTGCCCCGCGAACACTTCTGCCAGAGCGCGGACCTCGATCGGGTCACCCACCTTGGTGCCGGTCCCATGCATTTCGATGTATTCCACATCATCAGCGCCGAGTGCTGCTGAAGCAAGTGCTTGGCGCACAACAGCGGCCTGGCCTCGCGCGCTAGGCGCCGAGAAGGACGATTTGGTGCGGCCGTCGTTGTTAATGGCACATCCTTTTACGACTGCGTGGATCGGGTCGCCCGCCGCAACCGCATCTTCGAGTCGCTTGAGGACGACGACCCCTACCCCATCTCCGAACACCGTGCCGCTGGCATCAGCATCAAAGGTTCGGCACACACCGTCCTTAGAATTGATGAAGTTTTTAACATATTGATACCCAGCTTGAGGAAAGGTGATGCTCGCCGCGCCTGCCAGCGCCATGTCGCAATAGCCGGCCGCGAGTGATTGAGCCGCGACAGCAATTGCCACCAGGCCAGTTGAGCATGCGGTTTGCACCGCAACGCTTGGGCCGTTGAGGTTCAGCATGTAGGATACGCGTGAGGCGAGATAGTCCTTGTCGTTGCCGAGTTCCGTAAGGAAAGCGAGCGGGGCGTTGGTGGGATCGACTAGGCCGCCCCCCTTCAAATGGTGTAGTAGATATAGCGGGAGGGACGAACCTGCGAACACCCCGGTCCGGCCCTCATGCTGGCTTGGCGCATATCCGGCCGACTCGAGTGCCTTCCAGCAGCATTCGAGGAACAGGCGATGCTGCGGGTCCATTAACGTTGCCTCACGCCTTGAGATATCCCAGAAGTCCGGATCGAAAAGGTCCACATCGTTGAGATGGGCACCCACGCGCACATAATCGGAGCGATTCAGGACAGCCTCCGGAATGCCCCGTGCTTTGAGTTCCTGCTCTGAAAGCGGGGCGATCGAGCAGACCCCTTGGCAGAGGTTTTCCCAGAGCGCATCGACGGTATCCGCGCCGGGGAAACGCGCGGCCATACCAATCACCGCAATGTCCATCGCGGGGCCGCGTCGCCCATCGAACGCCGCAGTCTGCGCCAAACCCGCTGAGCTCGGCGGTGTGCTCGGAAGCTTGCGGTTATGGGGACGGCGCTGCTCGCCGCCGCATTTGCGGAGAAGAGCCGTGAGTTCTTTGAAAGTTGGATTGAGGAAGACCTCCACGACGCGGATTTCCGCCTTCAGACTCCGACGAAGCTGCGTGCAGAGACGGGCAGCCAGAAGGGAGTGTCCGCCGCAGTCGAAAAAGTTGTCGCCCGGGTCAGCAACCTCAACCTTGAGAAGGTCGCGCCAGGCTGCGCGAAGTGCCGATTCGATCTCGTCGGCACCTGTCACTGGAGTGCACGCCTCTTTCGAGACGTCGCGGAGGCGCGATCGATCAAGTTTCCCGTTAGCAGCAATGGGCAATTCTGTCAGAGCGACGAATTCTGACGGAATTGCATAATGCGGCACCTCAGACTTCAAATGCGCCCGCAAGGAAGCCTGCCACCCCTTGTGCGGATTCCGCAAGACTACATAGGCGATCAGTCGATTAGGCTGGCCGGTCGTCGGATCGAGCTCCGGCACGACGGCGGCGGAGGAGACGCCGGAGTACCGAAGCAAAGCAGCTTCTACCGACGCGGGAACGACGCTATATCCTCGGATCTTCACCATGAAAGCGCAGCGCCCGATAATCTCCAAGTGGCCGCCGGGTAGCATGCGGCCAAGATCGCCAGTGCGGAACATGTTGCCATCAGCGCGGAACGGGTCGGGAAAAAACCTTTCTCGTGTCATCTCGGGACTGTTGAGATATCCATGGGCCAAGACATCGCCGCCGACGAAGACCTCGCCCAAGAAGCCCAGAGGTACGGGATCGCGTTCCTCCCCGAGGATATAGACACTGGCGTTGTGCTGAGGCGGACCGACTGGTACGACCTTATGTGTTGTCGCAGGATCGATCTCGCTCAAGTCAATGTACGTGACATCGTTCGCCTCCGCAGCGCCGTAGTAATTGATAATTTTGACATGCGGCAGCGCATGCCTCACACGTGCAAGCAATGCTGCTGTTACCACCTCGCCTGACAGGTAAATCAATCGGAGATCCGGAAGACAGGAGGGGAGGTCGAGGAAGCCACTGCCGAGAATCACGTCCAGCAGTGAAGGCGTTAATAGCGTTCTGGAAATTCGATTTCGTTCCAAGTACTCGACCAGTTGGCGCGGATCGTAGATGACATCGTCCGGTATCAGATAGGCAGGCACCCCGGCGAGGATCGGCCGCATTATCTCCCAGACCAAGAAGATATTAACCGCCTCGCGCTCATCAGGCGCGTATGGCAGCACGTGATAGCGCCACTGGTAAGAGCATACAGTGCTTCGGTGGGGGCAGACGATCCCTTTCGGTTCACCAGTCGTCCCAGACGAAAATACAATCTGGGCCGGCGCATCGAGATCGACTGCTGGGGCATTGGCCGGATTGGCTTTGCCGGGTTGCGCTTCCCAACCCTCGTCGAGCGACAGCGCAATACCGGGCCAGTTAGGAGGAAGGTTGGCTGCGAATCGGTTGTTGGTGACGACGACTTCAACAGATGCCTTTTCAAGTATCCGCTTTATCGCAGCAACGGGCTGCGCTTTGTCGAGCACGACGTAAGCCGCCCCCGTCTTAAGTATACCGAACAGCGCGATGGCGTATTCAGGTGAAGTATCCATTAGGATACCCACGCGCGAACCTCGGCTCTGAGCATGTCCGAGCAGGTGACTGGATAGTATCTCGCTGAGGTCATCGAGCTCACGGTACGTTAAGATCCCCATCTCTGAGACGACAGCAGGAGCCTCGGGATTGAGTGCCGCTTGTTTGCGAAATTGGTCATGCAATGGTAGTTCGGGATAAGGTCGGGGCTCGCCAATTCGAATGGAAGCTGGGAGTTGTGTCTTCACCTCCCCAACCTCATGCAGAAGGGCCGAAACCACTTCCGCCGTCATGGAATGGGTGAAAAAGTGATCGCTATCAAACATAATCCGGGCAAAGCGTGACGTCGTAAGCCGACGCCATTCGTCTAGATCATTGGCATTTATCATTTCGTCTTGAACTCCGCCCATTGCGGTAATTGCCGCGTCGAGAGGCGTTGGTAAGTTCCGATCGTAAGTCTCCGCAAGTTCGAGATCGGCCCGCAGCGGCGGCAAGATAAAGTCATGCAGGAGTTCCTCATTTGCCAAGGCCTCCTGGGGGAGCAAGCCAAGGATCCGGACCACATCGGTTAACTTATCGTCGTCGTAACTATGCATGGGCGGCTCATCCGCCGGCACGTCCGCCGACTCATGAGCCGACACGACAACATGGAAGGGAGATGACTGACCGGCCTTCTCCAGGGAGCGGGCGATCTCGTAGGCCACGAGGGCACCTACGCTATGACCGAAGAAAATAAAAGGCCGGTCGCTGTACCCGCCGAGCGCCTCAGTGACCATCGACACTAGTACGTCCATGCTGCGGATAGGAGCCTGCGCTGAGCGTTTGCCCCGCCCGGGAAGATCCAGGCAAATCAACTCAACGTCTTCCGGAAGATATTCAGACCAGGTATGGAACGATTTGACGCCGCCACCCCCATGCGGAAAGCAGAATATCCGATACGACGGCTCAAATGAACGCTTTACGACGCTCAGCAATGCTTTGGCTTCATCGGGATTATTTGACATTTCTCCAACTACTCCACTGATCAACTGCTTGAGATAACCGTTTCTATTCATCGCACATCAATGCCGGTTGAGCTCAACATCGCCTGTGACATGGCGGTAGACGCGGATCGCCGAGCCTTCCCCTCCACCTCATCTGAGAGGTTGAACTCATTGGACAACTGAAACTGAGGAACGTCAGATAATGGCTCGAGTAAGCCTATTTGGAAGTCGCTCAGCCAGGCGTCATTTAGCAGCGCCATATGTCCAGCTCTCGACCTGACCCGCACTACGGGGTCTGCGAGGAATTCTTCCTTCAACCCCGCCGGTTGACCCATCAATTCCTCCGCAAAAAGCCAGCGACGCTCCGGGATAAGATGGGATTAGTCGCCAAGTTGGACTACGCTTATCCACAGCGAGGATAGCAGCGGCAGGCGACTGCAAAAATAAAACATTCGTTAAACTTAGTTTAAAGCCATTTTTACATACGTTTAAAGACAACAAACCATTCTACAATAAACCGGATTTCCATTCGACTTCGCTTCGTAATGGACGACGCCTCAAAGTAACTGCATAGATTTTGCGCCTCACGCAGCCGCACATGAGACGCTGCTGATGCCGGCAAAGGCGACGGTTGCTGCTTGGTCCCGTTCAAGATCCCACGCCCTTGCTGATCGCTACAGTCAACGGCTGGGTTGGTGAGAACCATGAGCTTAGCTCAATCTATTCGGGTCAGCGCGATCTTCGAAGATTGCTCATCAGTGGGACATCGGCGCTCGTGCGGGTGGGCATCACGAATGAAGGCTCGTAGCTATCACGCATGATCGCCAGAAAAGCCGCCGATGCTGATTTACGGTCGCGCTCGCCAATCGAATGGCCCGTATCGCCTGGGCTCTGATGACCAATGATGGCCGCTACGAGCCAGCGGCAGTATGAGTTCAGCTTAGCGGAAAGGTTGCACTGATCGCCAAAGCGAATGTGAGCAGGTCGAACGAAGAATGGACAAACAGTCATTGTGCTGCACACCCGGGGGCAAAGTTTGCTGCACCATCCCCATCTGCACTGCGCTGGGCCGCACGCGTTGGATCGCCTGCAAGCGGCAAAAGGTCATGACCGTGTCGACCGATGAGTTCATCCGCCGTTTTCTGTTGCACGTCCTGCCCGAGGCTTCGCGAACAAAAAGCTTGGCCATTGCCGCGACCTGCTCGGCATGCCGGTTCCCGAGCCCTCGGAGAGCCCGGCTCCGAGGGAGTACCGCGACCGTTACGAGGAGCTCACCGGGCGTTCCCTCAGGCAATGCCCGGCCTGTCATCAAGGCGGCAGATTATCACCATCGAACCTTCGACGGCATCACCGGACCACCGCAGCCATACCGCGATAGGTCATGAGGAAGCGCAGCACTTTCATCGTCGCCGCATCGCCCCGTTCGGCCGGCAACTGGGCCCGGCCCCGGGAAAGTGTGCGCCGGCGCGCCCACCAGCGCCTTCCGGCAGGTCATGGATTCAATCGTCACCTCTTTCGAAACCGGAATCCGCGCTGCTTTCGATCACCCGCGCTCCCGCCACCCCTGCATCCACTGTGCGATGCTCTTTCCTTGACGGGCATCATTCAACACCCACAGAACGCCACTTGCGCCCGCGGCTTAGCCCAACACGCTTTTAGCGCACTGTCGCCATCGGCCTCGGCGCGCTCGTCAACGTCGATACCCGCGAGCCACGCCAAAAACGCTCTGCATGATACGTGCAAAATCATATTCGAACTTTAACAATTACAGGCGCGTTTAGGATTGACTTAGACAATCAGCCATTTAAACTTCCCCTTAGACTATGCGATGAGAATAATGCATGGGATGGTCTCAGGATCGCACCTAGAAGGCAAAGCGGCTTCGGCAACCCGTCAGCCCAAGTCAAAGGCGAGGTGCTGGCCGAATACAGCCGTTTATGGCCCGCGAATCCGGTGCCGCAATCAGACGTTAAACCCTTTGTACCCGTCGCGTTGCCGTTCCAGACTTGCCCCGAATTCACTTGGTACATAACGTGTTAAGAGATCGGGCCGCAAGGGTCCCTCAAATTCGAGCCGAGGTCATCGGAATTCCGTCTAACGAGCTAGTCTGGCCTGAGCCACTAGTGTGTGAGCATAGGATAATTTTATGGGCAAAGTGGCCATTGTTACAGGATCGGCAACGGGCATGGGCGCGGCTTGTGCTATCGACCTCGCAGCGCGAGGCTGGAACGTCACGATCAACTATAGTAGAAGCAAGACGGAGGCCTACGAGACTTATACCGAAGTCAGGGCGCAAGGTGTTGAAGCCATCGTCGTGCAGGCCGACGTGGGTCAGGATGCAGATTGCCGCCAAATGGCTGCAGAGACCCTGAGCAAGTGGGGGCGCATCGACGGTCTTATCAACAACGCTGCCACCACAAAGTTCCAAAAAGCCGGCGACCTTGAAGACGTCACACCGGAGGATTTCGACCGCATATTTCGCGTGAACGCCACTGGCGCTTTCCTGATGAGCCGTGCAGTGTTTCCGGCCATGAGGAGACGATGGGAGGAGAGTAAAGAACGCGGCGCGATCGTAAATGTGTCCAGCAATGCTACTCTTACCGGCAACGGCAGCTCACTGCCTTATGTACTGTCTAAGGGCGCTCTAGAGACTCTTACCCTGATGCTCGCACGCTGGCTCAGCCCTGCCGTTCGGGTGAACGCCATTTGCCCTGGGTTCATCCAGACCCGTTGGATGCTGAACGGCATTGGCGAATTTGAATACAACAGGATGAAAGAAGACAAGGAACAGCGGACGCCTCTACGCCAGGCTGGCACGCCGGAACAGATGTCAGAGGCAGCGCTCTTCTTCCTGACGGAAGCATCAAACATTACCGGTCAAATCGTGGCAGTCGATGCCGGCAGTCATCTTGGCCTGTTGCCGAAGCCTTGCAGCCAAAGTTAGAGCCTGAATGAAAGGATTCGTGATATCAGGCTGTTGCGAGCGTCCGTGTGACTAGGCCAGTGTCGGCGACGTATACCCAGGCTTCTGCCGAGCAATGGAATTGGCCTAGTCCTCTCCCGGCTGGAGCGTCCCCACTATCATGCGACCCGTGTCATCTGTATGGAGCCGCCGCGGATCGGAGGCCACAAATTTGCGGCCTCCAGCCACTGACCTGATGTGGTGGACGGCCTCCGCTCCCGGCATCGCAATGTGCCAAAGTGTGGCTGTCGAAAGTCACCTGAGGGAGAGCCGTCCATGGAGAAGATTACCACGATTGGTCTAGATATCGCCAAGCACGTGTTTCAGGTCCACGGGATCAATGGCGCTGGTGCTATAGTTGCCCGTCGCAAGCTTCGCCGCGATGATGTCGCTGGATTCTTCAAGGCGTTGCCGCCATGCCTAATCGGGATTGAGGCATGCGCGACGGGACACTACTGGGCTCGGGTTCTCAGGGCGTTGGGTCACGAGGTTCGGCTGATGCCGGCGTCTTACGTCAAGCCATACGTGAAGCGGCAGAAGAATGACGCGACGGATGCCGAGGCGATCTGCGAGGCGGTGGCGCGGCCGACGATGCGTTTCGTTCCGGTGAAGAGCGAGGAGCAACAGAGTGTGTTGATGCTGCATCGGGTCCGCGAGCTTTTGATCCGGCAGCGGACAATGCTGGTGAATGCCCTGCGCGGCCACTTGGCGGAGTTCGGCATCGTAACGCGTCAGGGGATTGCCGGCGTTGGAATGCTGATCGCGTTGGTCGAAGACGACGATCGCGATCTCATCCCATCGCTTGCGCGGTCAGCGCTGCTTTCGCTGATCGGGCAATTGCGGGAAGTACACGAGAAGGTCAGTGAGATGGATCGCCAGATCCATGCGTGGCATCGTTCAAATGAACTGAGCCGGCGCCTCGAAACAATCCCTGGAGTTGGCCCAATCACCGCCAGCGCGATCACCGCGACAGTGACAGACGTGTCGCTCTTCAGATCCGGCCGACAGTTGGCGGCGTGGATAGGCTTAGTGCCGCGGCAGAACTCATCGGGCGGCAAGGACCGCCTCGGAAGGATCAGCAAACAGGGCGATCCTGTATCCGAGCGAGGAGTGCGGCCGTGTATTGTAGTCGTCGACCCATTCGGAAATGGCACTGCGGGCGTGGCGGAGCCCGAAGAACAGGCTCTCGTTCAGCAGCTCGTCACGCATGCGGCCGTTGAAGGACTCGATATAGCCGTTCTGCATCGGCTTTCCCGGCGCGATGTAGTGCCATTCCACCTTGTGCTCCTTCGACCAGACGAGGATCGCGTTGGAGGTGAATTCCGTGCCATGGTCGGAGACAATCATGCCGGGCTTGCCCCGCCGGTCGAGGAGCGCCGTCAGTTCCCGTGCGACGCGACGCCCGGAGATCGAAGTGTCGGGGATCGCCGCCAGGCATTCGCGCGTCACGTCATCGACGATGTTGAGCACGCGAAAGCGCCTGCCGCAGGCGAACTGGTCGTGGACGAAATCCAGCGGGCATTCGCTCGACGAGGATCGGCGCACGCGTGCCGACGGCCCGCCGTCTGGCTTTCCGCTTGCGAACCGAAAGCCCTTCCTCGCGATACAGCCGATAGATGCGGTTGACGCCGGACGGCTTTCCCTCCCGCCTGAGCAGGACGAACAGTCGCCGGTAGCCGAAGCGCCGTCGCTCGTTGGCGAGATCGCGCAGCTTCTCTCGCAGTTCGGCCTCTTGACGGTCGGCGTGACCGATAGCGCACCATCTTCCGGTCAGCGGATATGATCTGGCAGGCCCGCCGCTCCGACAGACCCATCACGGCCTTCAGATGCGCGACGGCTTCACGCCTGGCGGCAGGCCCTACCATTAATGGGATGGTCCGCCCCGTCCTCCTCACTCATCATGAGGAAGCCAGATCATGGAGGAAAGTAGCATGGCGCATCGCAATTTGCCGCGGCCGGCGGCCGTCTATGGAATCGACATTGGCAAGAACATCTTCCACGTCGTTGGTCTAAGCTGCGACGGTACGCCTGTTCAAAAGGTGCGCTTTCGACGCGGCACCCTTCTGCAATTCTTTGCCCGCGTCGCGCCGAGCATCGTCGGCATGGAGTCCTGTGCGGGGTCTCAGTGGCTCGCACGGAAGATACAGGCGTTGGGTCACAAGGTACGCTTGATCCCCGCGCAATTTGTGGAGCCTTATGTCAAGTCGAACAAGAACGACATCATCGACGCTGAAGCAATTGCGGAGGCGACAACGCGGCCGACAATGCGCTTCGTGACGGTGAAGGAAACCGATCAAGTAGATCTTCAAGCGCTGCACCGGATCCGTGACCAGATGATCGGTTCCAGGACGCGCCTGATCAATCAGATGCGGGCCACCGGCAATGCGCCGGCTGCTGGGCGATTTATACGCCGATCTCCTGAGCCTCGAAGAGCGTATCCGCCAAGTCACGAAAGAGATTGCGGCGATCGCCGATCGAGAGGACGTCGCACGCCGACTGATGACGATCCCTGGGATCGGCGCATTGGGCGCGACTGCATTGCTCGCCGCTATCGGCAACGGACTGCAGTTCCGTAAGCCCGCGATCTGGCTGCATGGCTGGGATTGGTGCCCAGGCAATACTCGACCGGAGGCAAACAGACGCTACTGGGCATCAGTACACGTGGCAACCGCTATGTGCGAAAGCTGCTAGTGCATGGAGCGAGATCCTGCTTTCGACACCTCGACCGAACGCGCGATCGCTTGGAAACCTGGCTCAATGGCCTTGAAGCTCGGATGCATCCGAACAAGGCGGTCGTTGCATTCGCCGCCAAGATGGCACGCATCGTCTGGGTCGTTCTGAACAAGCCGGGGGCACTCTACGAACGCAGAGACCCTGCCTTCGCCTGAGGCTTCCAGCTCGATTGCAAGGCTCGGGACGAGTGATGACGAAACAGTGGATCAGCACGCCGTAAACCCTGCGCAAAAAGGCGGGCTTCGTGCCCGAACCATTTATTGGGAACGGCGTGCGCGGATCTCATCATGGCCTGGCTGCAACAGCAGTCCACTCGCGAGAGGCCGGATACATTTAAGCAACTGGAACCGTCACCTACGGCGTCGCGACCCCTTGCACGGACAGGGCGGACCATACATTTTTTGCAAGAAGCTGGCGGAGTGCGGCGGCATCCAGCATCTGCTCGGCCAGCAGCTTCTTCAGCTTGGCGTTCTCCTCTTCGAGAGCCTTCAGGCGCTTCGCCTCGGAGACCTCCATGCCGCCGTATTTGGCTTTCCAGTTGTAAAGAGTCGCTTCTGAAATCCCGTGCTTGCGGCAGAGGTCGGCCACCTTCGCGCCAGCCTCCTGCTCCTTCAGCACCGCAATAATCTGCTCTTCCGTAAATCTCTGCTTCTTCATGCGTCCGTCCTTCAATGGGCCGGACTCTAATCCAATCTGGAGGAAATTACCCGTGGCAGGTCAAGTGCTATGACCGTTGCCTTGATGCGATCCGCTTCCAACAGAAATTGATGTAGTTGCGCTTGACGTAGCCGATCGCCTCTATGTCGTTTTCGCGCGCTGCCGTGAGGAGGTCGTTGATCTCCAATTGCAGCAGGCCAACCGCCTCAGGCCAGATATCGCGAGACACATCGTACCACACTCTCGCTGCCCTAAAGTAGAGATTGTGCCACATCTCAAGAAAGGTTTTGTTGAGCACAAGGTCGCTAATGGCAAAATGCAATCGATGGTTGATACGCCAGTGTTCATGAACATCAAATTTGTCCATTAGCACGCGAGACCTCGTAAGCAGAGCTTCCAGGATGGCGACGTCAGCCGCCGTCACCTCTCGCGTGTCGATCCGCCCGAATAATCGCGACATCTCGACCCTGATTCCGAAGACCTCTCGCAACTGCTCCTGGTCCAATGTTGTCACGAAAGTACCGATGCCGTTCCTCACCTCCACCAGCCCCTCAATTGAGAGTCGCTGCAACGCTTCACGCACCGGCGTCCGACTGACATTGAACTCTCCGGCAATGTCGTTTTCACGGAGCATCGCACCGGGCCTGTATTCTAGGAGGCAGATGCGATCTCTGAGCAGATCGTGAATTTCAGTTGCCGCCGGCTTTCTTGCCTCTCCATCGCTGCCAATCGTCACGCCACTTGCCATTCCGGTCTATCCTTGTAACTCCAAGTGATGTGGGCCGCTCGCCCACTAAGCAATGCACCTATTGAACTCGTTGCGAATTCAATCTCTTATAGAGGATATTGAACTCCTGTAGCCACGGCAAAACGGCCTGCGTTTCGATAAGATGGTCTAGCCGGGCTTTTTTGTGCGTACCTTGCGTTGCGATCCCATCAGAAAAGGTTTCAAGCGAGGTCTCCTGCCTCGCCACGGCGGCAGTCCGTAGCTCCCGCGAAGTCGCCCGCACTTGAGCGGGCGTGAGTCCCAGCTCTAAGAACCAGCTGAGGCAACCTGTTCGGGCCGTACCGCAAGAAGGATCCAGTCACTCTCGGCCAGCATGCTCGTTTCATTCGCGGCCACGGTGCAGTTAAAGGTAGCGGCCAGCGTTTTCGCCTTAGCAGGCTGTACGGCGAGAGCAGAATCCGACCGCCAAATCCGCCCTTGCGTAGGGCGGCAATGAGATTGGCCGAGAAGTCGCTGGAACCAGTAACTCTGATGGTCGGCATATTCATACTGCAGCTCCAATCTGGGATGGCCTCTTTTCCTTAATACGAAACCTAATGATTAGGCTGGCGTGACGCCGCGTATGCGTTCCGCCCGCCGCCGCAGAACTTCCATCACCATTAGAAGCAAAATCGAGAAGCAGACCAGAATACTCGCGACTGCAAGGATTGCTGGCGAGATCTGCTCGCGAATGCCGGCCCACATCTGCCGCGGTATGGTGCGCTGCTCGTAGTCAGCAAGAAAGATAACCGCGACGACCTCATCGAACGACGTCCCAAACGCAAACAGTGCGCCGGAGATCACTCCGGGCAAGATTAGCGGCATGATGATTTTCAAAAATATGACGAGCGGCCCAGCGCCGAGCATTTGGCCGGCGCGTATAAGGCTGCGGTCGAACCCAGCCATTGCCGCGGTCACGGTGATAACTACGAAGGGCGCGCCAAAAACCGTGTGCGCAACGACGATGCCGAGATAGTTGTTAGTAAGCCCAAGCTTGGCGAATAAAAAGAACATGCTGGCAGAGGTCACGATGACAGGCACGATGATTGGAGAGATAAGCAGCGCGATGATAAACCGCCTCGCTGGCATGGCCTCCTGTGAAAGCCCGAGCGCAGCTAGGGTGCCTAGCAGCGTTGAAAGCAAAGTTGCGCCGATTGCAATGGAGAAGCTGTTCTTGGCCGAGTGAACCCACTGGCTATTCTGCCAAACGTCCGACAGCCAGGCCCAACTTGCCACCGGGAGATCTTGGTTTACCATTCCGTTTTCAAGAACGTCACGATACCAACGAAGAGAGAATGCAGCCGGATCCAATTTCAACATGCCTTCGGTGAAGGTGAAGTAAGGTTCCGCATTAAACGAGAGCGGAATGATCACTAGCACCGGCATCACCAAGAAAAGAAGAACGATGATGCAAAAGGCTCTCAAAGAGTAGTACCACAGACGTTCCCATGGGCGAGCGTAAACGGGCAAAGACATCGCACTCTATTTCAACCTAATTTGAAGCCATCGACCTTGGCCAACCGGTTATATGCCCAATAGAGCAGGAGGACACCCACGAGCAGCAAGGACGAAAGCGCGGCAGCAAGGCCCCAGTTAAGCGATTTCTGAACCTGGTAGGCGATCATGTTGGAGATAAGCGTCCCGCTTTCACCACCCACGAGCGCTGGCGTGATGTAATAGCCAAGGGAGAGAATGAAGACTAGTAGGCAGCCAGCCGCAACCCCCGGTTTAGTCTGAGGTAGATAGACGCGGATAAAGGCGGTGTATTGATTGGCGCCAAGTGACCGCGCCGCGCGCATATAGGAGAAGGGCACCGTCTTCATCACTGAATAGAGTGGCAGAATCATAAACGGCAAAAGGATGTGGGTCATCGCAATTATCGTGCCCACGCTGTTGAAGATCAACGAAAGCCGGTTGCTATCGCTGATCGCGCCGGTCCAGACTAACAGGGAGTTGATTACGCCTTGGTTCTGCAAAAGCACGATCCAGGCCGTGGTCCGAACCAGAAGAGATGTCCAGAAGGGGAGCAGCACAAGGATCATCAACAGGTTGGCATAGCGCATCGGAAGGACTGAAAGCCAGTATGCGACCGGGAACCCGAACAACAGGCAGCACAGCGTGACGAGTGCTCCTATCCAAAATGTTCGTAGAAAAAGCGGCAGGAAGATTCGCTTGTCCTCGGGCTGGGTCGTAATTTCGCCCTGCCTGTTGATCTTTAGGTCGAGTGCGGCAATGTAGAAGCGGCTAGTATAGGCTTTGGAGAGGCCGTAAAGTGCCTGCCAAATTTCGGGTTTGGACCAATCATTGTCCAAAGCGACAAGCGCCTCGCGATAGGGTGGCTGTAAACGGTCAACGCCGCGACCAATCTTCATGATAAGTCCGCGCGCGCCTGGCAACTCCACGTTAACGAGGTTTGCAAGCCGACCAGTCGCCTGGCGTGTCTTAGAATCCTTAAAGTCGAGCGCCAAGGCCTCGAACACCTCATCCCCCGGCACATCTGTTCCGTCCCAAGGTGCCAACGCCGCGGCTGTACGCGGCATCTCCAGAGCGAATTCAGGGCTGTAGGTGCTCCTCTCCAGCATGCCCGCGATTGGATAGATGAAGGTAGCGGTCACAAAAATGAGCAGGGGCGCGACGAGCAGAAAAGCGCTCAATTTCTGACGGCGAAGCGCCGACGAGAGTTGCGTTTTCAGTAAGGCGTGATCGTCGGCTGCAAGGACTGCCTCAGTCATTTCTATCGCCCCGCCCCTCGTTTGAAGGCGCGGCAATCCCGAGCCAGCCAACCGACGCGTTTCACGTCGCCCTTCATAACCGCCCCACCCTGACCGTCATTGGCCACTTTGACGACAATAGGCTTCTGTCCGGCGACGGTCAGCCGGATCCGCACGTGGTCGCCGTGGTAGATGAGCTTGTCCACAGTCGCCTCAAGAGTGGACATATCGGCGGTACGGGAAGGGTTCAGCACAACCCGCTCCGGTCGAACTGAAAGGACAATTTCATTTCCATCCCCGAGCTCGCCAACTTGGGAAGCCTTCACAACCTGCCCGTTCGGCAGCCTAACGGCGCAGATCCCGTTCCTACCGCGATCTTCTAACAACCCCGTGAGGCAGTTGTTCTCACCGATGAAATCCGCAACGAACGCGGTGGCTGGCTTCTCGTACAGGTCTGCCGGCCTGGAGAGCTGTTGGATTTCGCCATCATTGAAGACCGCCACGCGATCAGACATGGTCAACGCCTCGCTCTGATCGTGCGTGACATAGACGATGGTAACGCCGAGTCGATCATGTAGCGACTTGATCTCATACTGCATCTGCTCTCGCAGCCGCTTGTCTAATGCACCTAGAGGCTCGTCCATCAGAACCAGTTCCGGTTCGAAGATCAACGCGCGTGCGACCGCAACACGTTGCTGCTGCCCCCCGGAAAGCTGCGCTGGCCGCCGGTTCCCCAAAGTTTCTAGTTCGACCATTTCCAAAGCCGCGTTGACGCGCTTTTTGATTTCGACCTTCGACATCGATCTGACCTGCAACGGAAAAGCGAGGTTTTCGGCGACTGTCATATGGGGGAAAAGAGCGTAGTTCTGGAAGACCATTCCTATCCCTCGTTTGTCGGGCGGAACGCGATTGATGGACTTGCCGTTCAGCAAAATTTCGCCGTGGGTAGCCGGCTCGAAACCCGCAAGCATCATCAGAGTGGTCGTCTTGCCAGATCCAGATGGTCCGAGAAGCGTGAGGAACTCCCCGCGCGCGATGTTCAGACTTAGATTTCGGACGACGAGACGTTCCGAGTCATACGTCTTTTGGACATTCACGAAACGAACGATCGCGTCTTCCAACGTCGCGCTGGTTTTCTGCACGCGCTCCTTAAGGTTAGCGGGTTTAACTGTGTTCAAAGCTTTCTCCAGTTCGTTGGAGCCTGGCATTGAGTGGTCCTGTTCCTCTTGACGCTTGCGAGGGATGCCAAGGGCGTCATCCAAAGGTAACTAGGTATGACCTTCGCATCGGCACCCCGGCCATGGTCCATCGTCATAGGTCCCCTCCTTCAAGCCTCTTCTGTTGAAGCCCTCGGCCGCTCGGGTAGCGCCGCGTTAAGGTCTGCACGCCGACCTCTTGCCGGGCACAACATTGAGGTTGCACTTCTCTGCAGCCACATCACGCGTAAAGGATCGTCCGTGGGTAGTTCGTCAGGTACTCAAAGCCAGTCTCTGTGACGACTATCGAGTCACCGATGCGGCCTCCAAGTCTTCCGTCCACGGTAACGCCGCCGTCCACCGCGAAGGTCATGCCGGCTTGGAGGACTGTCTTGTCCCCTATCTTCAGTTCAGGTGCCTCGAGATAAGCCACGCCAATTGACCGGCCGGTACGATAGCCGCTCGTATAGCCGGCCTCGGCATAGGAATCATTCGCTGCCTGGGCTACGCTCTCTGCCGTGACGCCAGCACGAATGGACCGTAACGCAACCTGTTGTGCGTCGATCGCCGCCTGCTGTATCTTTACCGCTTCGTCGCTCGCCTCTTGGACGAAGAACATACGGTCGAAACCGAGCTTGTACTGCTTGAACTGAGCCATATTGCAGAAGCAGAAGTAGACTGGATCTCCTTTTGCAAGAAGCTTCGTGCTCGACCGACGATGGACCATCGAGGTGTCCGCGCCGGACTGCATAATCTGTAGGTTATGAATTAAGGGTGAGACGAATGCCTCCCAGCCCTTCGCGGTAAGGAAGCCTGCGGCTTGGCGGGTACCTGCCGCCATAACAGCGAGCGCAGATTCATATTCCGGGGCCCCAATTTCAAGTGATTGATGGGCAGCAGCCATCATGGCCCCGGCAATTTGGCCCGCTTGCTTCATAACTTCGATTTCGGCAGACGACTTAATCATTCGCATCTCGCCGAGCGTACGCGAAATGTTCTTGAGCGGTACGGAGCTATATTGGTCATCGAGGAAGTTTCGAACAATCGCAGGAACGCTGTCCGCCTCGATCCAAAGAGCATCAGGCGCCTTCCCAATGGCGTTGCGCAGAACATTCTCCCATCGGTTGGGACCAGAGTCCTCCCAGCCGCGAACATTTGCCACCCAAGTCATCTTCGACACCATCTCACTCTCCATGAGTGGCGTTATGACTGCAGGCTCCTCGTCCGGACGGACGAGGAGGAAGGTCGGTCGACCGAATTCGATCGACAGATAACCCCAGAAACCTGCGAGGTAGGCAATGGAACTCTCGTCAGTGAAGATCGCGAGTTCGATGCCCTCGGCGCTCAGACGATCCTGCAAGGCGCTTGTTCTCGCTCGTGCTTCTTCAAGCATCGCTAAACTCTCCGATTAAATTTGATGATGTGAGCGCTTACTTGCTCAGCCAGACAACGAAGCGCTCGTTGATAGAGTCGCCATGGTCTGCCCAAAACTCAACGTCGTTGTGAATTGCGGTCGCGAAGTTGGACTTCTCAGTTGGCAGATAAGGGCGCATTTTATCATCCGCCAACTCAGCTGCAGACTTGCGAGCCGGACCGTAGGCAATATTTGAAGCCTGTACAGCCATTTGCTCTGGCCTCGCCGCAAACGCAATAAACTTCTTAGCAGCATCAATATTATGCGCACCCTTGGGGATCGCCCAAAATTCCGGTGCCCAAATTTGCCGATCCCAAATTGTGGTAAACGGTTTTCCTCCAACGGCAGCAGCAGTGTAGATACGCCCGTTCGCTGCCATCGTCATTGCAACTTCCTTATCGGCCAGAAGCTGCGGCGCTTGGGCGTGCGCGTCCCACCACACAACATGGTCTCGGATTGTATCAAGTTTGCTAAGGGCACGCTCTACACCATCCGGTGTGGCAAGTACGTCATAGACGTCCTTGGCATCAACGCCATCAGCAATTAGCGCCCATTCCAACACGGCCTGCGGCTTCTTCATCAGGCCGCGCTTGCCAGGAAAACGTTCGAGGTCGAAAAAATCAGCCATCTTCGACGGCTTGTCGCCAGGGAACATGTCATCATTGAACGCGATTACGGTGGACCAAATAATATTTCCAACACCGCAGTCTTGCAGAGTGCCCTCAACAAAGTCCGCCTTTGGATCAGTGCCGTCTGCGGCATCCGGAAGCCTGAGCTTTGTCAGCGTCTCTAGCAGACCATCATCGCACGCGCGGACAAGATCCTGCATTTCCAGGTCAACGACATCCCACGTGACGTTCCCTGTTTCCACCTGAGCGCTCAATTCGCCGAGGCCACCATTGTAGTCAACCATGTTGGTCTTGATGGAGCTTTCCCTCTGGAAGGGCGCAAGGAAGGCTTGCTTTATGCTTTCCCCGTAACTTCCGCCGAACGAGACGACCGTTACCGATCCTCCTTCGGCCAAGGACGGCGCGGCCGATGCGACAACGACAGTAACGAGAATGCACGTGCTAAACAGCAGTTTCAACGACATCCAAGCTTCCTTTGTCCCTGCTCACCGGCAGGTATATACATCCTCCTATGGAAGCCGCACCCAGTCAAGGAAATTGTTGAGCTTTTCCGGCTTCACGATCCAGAGAACCGGGCCGCTCTTTGCAATGGGGCGTCTTAGCTGCATACATGTCAATTGTTTATTCCTGGTTTTGCCCGCGCCAATCAGGACGCCCGTTCCAGGCCGCGGGGCTCAGTGAGTGTGAACCAGCGGGTGAGATACGCAGCGCTGCCAAAACCGGCGGAACCGTGATTTCCAAGTACTCACGTCGGAGAACCATCGACGCGGCAAAACGATTCCGAACGCCCTTTCACTGTCGAATGGCGCGTCATCTCAAAGAGGAACCTCTTTAAAATGCGGGTGCCGGACGGGCGGCCGACCAGCCCGAACTGCGAATGCATCGACCCAGCGGTGACGCCAACCCGCAACAACAAGTGCATTGCTCCCGAGAACGGCGCAATCGGGAGCCCGCATGGTCGGCTCAAGAACGCATCTGCGATGCCCTGTTGCTCCGCGACCCGCGACTTCGACGATCTCGACGCCTATCACGGCTTCATTGATGAAGATCGTCAACAGCGCAATGCCCGCCATTGCAAGCCATCGATGCCGCGCACGCGGTGCCGCAGCCGCTACCGGGTACGCGCACCGGCGACTTTGAAGAGGTTGTCGCGCGTCTATCGTAGCGCGGCCTCACATTGGTAAGGTCTTTTACACCGGTCAGCACGGCTCATCAGCATCGGTTGGCCTGCGAATTTGCGACGACCGTCTGGATCCCTTCGTCGCATAGCCAGCATCGAGGCCGACCGCCTTGACGAAGGCGAAGCGCTTGCGCTGCCGGTCGGCGCGATCGAGATAAAGGATTGAATCGTGCACGTTGGCGGATGTCGCGAAGGTGTCGGTGATTATCGCGCGGCGGCCGTTCACCGTATGGCAGTCGAGGTGGAAGAGCCCTTCGGCTTACCTTCGCGGTCCATGTAGCCGCTCTCCCGAACGGGGCGCGACTGCTTCGTCTCCTTCCTCCTGGCCGGCGCTGCTTCATTGCTAGCGGCTTCTGGTCGTGCAGGTGCGTTCCGCCTCGATTGCCCGGCGCAACTTCTCGCTCGAGCGCCGCCATCTCAAGCGTGGTCTGTTCGGGGCCGGTTTTCTTCTACATGACACTCAATGAATCAAAAACCCCTTGCAGACACAGGGCTTTTTTCAGCAGTCTTTGCCCGCAAAGCGGGCCCTCATTCTCGTATGGCTCTGGCGACGAGACCGTCAGGCTCGGCATGCTCGCCCACTACAGAAAGGAAGGTCATTCGAAGACTTCGATTATGCAGGCCTTGGTCAGAAACCGTCGCAGCAGGGTCTGCGCCACAGCGTTCGGATTGAGGAGCGTCGGCGATGAACGCCGACCAGCGTTAAGGCAGACACACACATATCAGAATCCTTGTTGGCCTGAGCGGTCGTAGCGGACCAGGGTGGTCGCGGACGTGATGCTAGGGCCTGGTCAGCGGGTTTGAAATCATCATCGAAAGCCGCGGCATTGGACAGGCTCTTTCAGTCTTGAGGCATTACGAACGTCTCCACCTCGAAGTTGCTGTGAATCGGCTGAGTTGGATCGGGAACGTTGTCCCTCAACCCGCACCCTGTACACAAGACTCGGTATCTTGCAAATCTGCCCAGCTTGTTTGTCGGAAACCTTACAACAATTTTGCCTCACGACGAGGTAAAAGCGGACAGGTTAAAGCAAGCACTTAGAATAAAAGAGTTTTTTCTTTGGCATGGCTTTTGCTTGAGACAGGTGTTTGTGTTCCTCAAGAATAGTGGGATGATGTCCATGACCAAAACAGATCTCGACGACCGGCTTCGTGCGCAGCGCCAATCCTTCGACAAGATACCTATTGTCGATGTAGGGCCGCTTCTGGATAATAGCGACGCTCTGGGCGTGGCCAAGGAAATCCGCTGGGCATTTGCGAACGTTGGCTTCATGTACGTAAAAAATCACGGCGTACCGGCACAATTGGTGGAGGATACCTTCGCGCAAGCCCGCGCGTTCTTCGACCAGCCGCTTGAAGAGAAGATGAAACTTCACATCGCCAATTCGGGAGTTGCATTGCGCGGTTACGTGGAGTTTTTCGGTGAAAACACAGATCCAACGAACACAAAGGATTTGAAGGAGTGTTTTGACATCGGCCCTGAACGACCTACCCTTGAGCGACCCTTCTTCGGCCCGAACCAGTGGCCGTCGGCGCTGCCCCAAGTTCGTGAGACTGTATATGCATGTCACGAGGCGATGAAGGACCTCGCGACAAATCTCCTCAGCGGAGTTGCACTCAGCCTCGACCTGCCTCGGGATTTTTTTGCTTCCAGGATAACGGATCCGATCACTTATCAACGTTTGCTTCGCTACCCGACGCAGTCGGGACGAGTAGATGAGAAAGTCATTGGCATTGGCGCGCACACCGATTACGGCTGTCTCACGATACTTGCTCAGGACAGTGTCGGAGGGCTTCAGGTCATGAACCGTGAAGGGGTCTGGGTTGAAGGAGCGCCTGTTGCCGGGACATTCGTCATCAACATCGGCGAGCTTCTGCAGATACTAACCAACGACGTGTTCATTGCTAACTTCCATCGGGTGGTAAACACATCCGGGCGAGAACGCTATTCGATTCCGTTCTTCATCGACGCGGATTACGATGCCGTGTTCGAGCCGCTTGAGAGGTACGTGAATCCATCGAACCCCTCTCGCTATTCGGCCGTTAGCTGCGGCGCGCATAAATTCGGACGCTTCGTAAAGACCTTTCCACATCTGGAAAGGGTCGGCACTGAACAATGAAAGGATCGGGTCGAGGCAATGCGGCTGACATTGCAATCGCGGCGATGAGAGCTCACAAAATACACCTGCCGAAGCCAATTGATAGGGAGACATTGCAGGCGGGCGGCCGCCGAGGATACCTTGACTACGCCGCCCTCTGCCTATCGGTTTACGGAAGAGCAGACCACCGCGGTTCTGCGTGAGCAAGAGGGGGCTGCGCCAGCCGCACCAACTCAAACTCCATGTTGATTTCCCGATCAGAATCGAGTGCGTCACACTCCGTGGCGTCAATATACGGCAGTATCACGAACTGAGACACTGTCTACGGCAGATGCCTGGGTCCGTCCTCCAAATCGAGTGCATCTTACGGAGCTTCAATCAGTTTCGCTTTTTTATCGGAGACATCTGTTTGACCAGCTACAACGTCACCGAGGCTCAGGAGTTTGCGGACTCGAGCCAGCACAGCGGCCGAATGACAAAGACCGATATCTATCATGCAATACGGCACCGGATCTGTCTTCTGGACTACCAACCCGGCAGCCGGTTGAACGAACGCGAGCTCGCGGCTGAATTCGGAGTCAGCCGCACGCCAATGCGTACCGTCTTGCAGCGCCTGGAATACGACGGCCTTATACTAAGCCAGCATGGGATCGGGACCGAAGTTACGTCGATCGACCTAACTTCGATACGCGATATATACGTCATCCGTATGCGGCTGATGGATGCTTTGGCGGAGTCCACAGCGCTTCCTATCACTAGCGACATCCTTCGAGAGTTCGATGAACTAAAGGAATCTTGCCGTGCGCTTCTTCGTCAGAGGAATAAGCGCCAGTTCGCCGACATTATCATTCGCCTGCATGGCATCCTGCATGGACTGAGCAGCAACACGCCACTTAAAACGTTTAATGATATTCTGTTTTTTCAGTCGGCCCAATTCTGGTTCCGATTACTTGAACGGATGGACTTCGCGAAACAGGTCAGTGATTTGATGAACGAGCTTCGGATGATCCGCACCGCCCTTGAACTGGAGGATGTACGGCTGGTCGCGACCATCCACAAGGCGCATCTTGCAACAGTTCTATCGCGATTAGATGCTATGGGTATCGATACAGACTAAAACATGTCGTTGAGATCTCGTTCCGCGCGAAATGTGAGTCTTTGACCGTCAGCGCTGGGTGGACGCCGCACCAGACAACATCGGCGTGCCAGAATGATGCGTTTGAACCGGAACGGCGGTTCGGCGAAATTTGCAGCGGCATTGATCTGGATGAAAGTTCAGTGGTCACAGGCCGGCAAGGAGGCGGGTGCGGGCACGTCTTTAGCCCGCTCCCACTTCGCTTGTGTTGAAACAGCACCCAAATCAGACACAAAAGCCTACATAATGGACAATTTATCCGTTCAAGTTGGCATAATTCTTGCTGGTAGAGCTGTGACGTTCACGTTCGACGTAGTTCCGATGATTTCGCAGGACACCTTATACGGCTTCTTCGCGAATTTTTGCATGTTGCGTGAAAGACGGACATTGCCAATGCCTGAGGTAAAGCTGAGTGGACCTGAGCTGCTCGCAGAAGACTCGAGGTCTCTGCAGGCTTCCCCTCGAGAATTGGGTTTTAGCCTAAAGGAAGATTTCAAATGCAAGGTAGATTGACTGCGGGCAGACGAGATTGCTCCATTTCTCAAGCGAGTTACCGCGGACACAATTTCTTGAATTTGGCGCTTAATGATTGGGGCATTGCAGATTGTTGACCGTACGGGTCCCAGAGTCGCAAGTATACACGATTTGGGGACAGCATGCTGCCTCGCCGCCTGCACCAACCTGACCGAGGAGTGGAAGGAGAATTGCTGTCTTCAGATCAAAGCAACACGAGTACGTCGGGATGGGGCTGAGGGATCGTTTGGAGATTGGACGAAAGGTCCCTTGCCCCCCATTCCAAATCGCTAGACCCGCGACCAATATGCGAATAGAGGCGGTGCTTTAACGGAGATATGGATGCCCGATTATGACGTGCTATGCATCGGCAATGCCATTGTCGACATCATCGCGCAGTGCGACTACGCATTCCTCGAGACCAACGGGATCGTCAAGGGCGCGATGAACCTGATAAACGCCACGCGCGCCGACTTACTCTACAGGCGCATGAGCGCGGCAATCGAATCCTCCGGCGGCAGCGCCGGCAACACGGCCGTGGGCGTGGCGAACTTTGGCGGACGCGCCGCTTTCATCGGCAAGGTGTCCAGCGATCCCCTCGGCGAAGTCTACACCCGCGACATCCGTGCGCAGGGCGTCGCCTTCGAAACCAAGCCGCTGGAAAACGAGCCGCGGACGGCCCGCTCTATGATCTTCGTCACGCCGGACGGCGAGCGCTCCATGAACACCTATCTCGGCGCATCCATCGAACTCGGCCCAGAGGATGTCGAGGCCGACAAGGTCTCCGGCGCCAAGGTCACCTATTTCGAGGCCTACCTGTGGGATACAACGCGCGCGAAGGACGCGATCCGGCAAACTGCCACGCTGGCGCGCGCAGCCGGCCGGGAAGTGTCTATGACGCTGTCGGATCCCTTCTGTGTCGACCGTTATCGCGACGAGTTCCTCGAACTGATGCGATCGGGCAACGTCAACATCGTCTTTGCCAACAGCAAGGAGATCAAATCACTCTACCAGACTGCTTCCCTCGAGGAAGCAGTCGCCGCTATCCGCAAGGATTGCAAAATCGCCGCCGTCACTCGTTCCGAAAAGGGATCAGTGATCGCTTGCGGCAATGAGACAGTAGTTATCGACGCGATGCAGATCAAAGAACTGGTCGACACGACGGGCGCCGGAGACCTCTATGCCGCCGGCTTTCTCTACGGCTACACAAGCGGACGCAGCCTCAAAGAGTGCGGTAATCTGGGCTCGCTGGCTGCATCGGTGGTTATTCAGCAGATCGGACCGCGCCCGTGGAGAAACCTGCGCCGCGAGGCTGAGCAGGCGGGCCTGCTGTAGTGACGGCAGCTGCCGCTTTCCCGCTGGTGTAGGCGCACGGGGACAGCCTCATCAGGTGGCCAGTTTTTCCGCGCATGCGATCGGGCGTCGATACCGTTGAGGCAAGGAAAGCTGGAACGAGTCCAGCTATTATGCTATGGGCACGTTCTGGCGAGGCGGAGGGTTGCAATCTGTATTCAGTTGCCTCAATCCATCGTGCCTGTAGCACGCCGATCAACGGACATCGATGCTTATTTTGTCCAGGCAACGGGACGATGGTCCCGCGTGTCGATCGCCAACACCACTTCGGCTCTGTGCCGATTTCTGCGCTACGCAGGAAAGCGGGGGATGTGCGCAGGCAGTCTGGCCGGATCGATTTCCCGTCCCCGGCTCTACCACGGGAGTCTCTGCAGTACGCGCCGAACTGGGCAGACATGCAGCGCGTGTTGGCCGATGCCGAGACCGAAAACCGGCGGGACACCCGCGATCGTGCAATCCTGCTGTCGGTTGCGGTCTATTGGAAATGCGTAGCGGGGAAGTAGTAGCATTACGCCTCGATCAGATCGACTGGGCCCGTCGGAACCCACGGCTTCTCTGTCTCAAGCGCCGCCCGCCGGAGATTTATCCGTTGTTTCGTCTGTTGCTGAGGCGCTCGCCCGCTACATCGACACGGTGCGGCCGTCGTCGTAGAGCCCGGAAGTCTTCCTCTGCATGCAAGCGCCCGTCGGCCGTTGAAGCGGGGAGCATCCATGATGGAGCGAACCACAGATGTCGCGCCGGGACTCGAAGGGCCCCATCGCCGGGGCACGCGGTAGCCATGCCTGCGCCTCCCGTGTTCTTGCCGAAGGTCTGTCGATAAGGGAGATCCGGGACCACTTGGGGCACCGTAGCGCGGCGACAACCAGTATCCACGCCAAGGTGAACTTGGCAGCCCTTCGCGAGGTTAGTGCAATCGACCTGGGAGGGCTGCAATGATGCTGAGAAATTTCATTGAGGTTTATCTGGCCAAGCAGCGGTCATTGGGCATCCGTTTCGAGTCCGCCGAAGTGCTGATGAGCTATTTCGAGCGAGGATTTGAAGCAAGAGGTTCCGGCAATCCGCCAAACATGTGCTTATTAACAAACTAAACCACAAAAGCTAAGTCTCCCCTCGTCGACCGCCGTGCGGCGCCTTATGCCGTTGGTGGGCCACATCCTCGGGGTGGTCCCGAGGTGCATGCATCCATTCTGGCCGCTTATCTTGGGTCGGATCCGCTCACACCTATGTTGTTGGCAGAAGTCGCGAGCTCTCTGCCGCAGATCGATATCGTTGATCACCGTTTGTTGGGGCTGCGACACTCCGCGCAAAACGTCATCGTCACTTGTCGAGACACGGCGCAAAACAAGCACGGTCGAGCGAAGCTCTCAGCCGACCTAGTGCAACTAGCCTTGGTTGCTGAAGGGAGCCTGGACCGAAGGGCAGTTTTCTCCAGCAGGTACTCTGACTACCTGCTGTGGCTGCCGATAGAGCAGGACGTTCTGAGCAGACTTACCGCCTGCGTCGCCGAAATCGGGCGGCGTTCGGCGCCGCATTCTTCTCAGCCGATCCAGTGGTGCAGGCCTCGCGCGATCTGCTGGCGCAGCGGGTCGACCAGCGGATCACGCTAAGCAAATTGGGTCGCACGCTCCGGACCAAGAAGACAACGCTCGTGGACCGCTTCGAGACATCCTTTAACTGCGGCCCAATGACTTGGTTACGGCACTGCCGGATGACCTTGGCCGCCGCGCGCTTGCAAAGCGGGCACGAAAGGGTCGCCAAGGTCGCAGAGTCCTTGGGGAGAACAGCAACAACTTCTCAAACGGCGTTCAAGGCGTTTCACCGGGTCTCGCCGCTACGCTATCGCAAAATGGTCGTGGGCAGAGAAAAGTCTGCCTAACGCAAAGGTGGGACAACCTGCTGGCGATCGGAGGACTCATTCACGATTACATGCACCCATTATCCCGCCATCGATTCACAAAAACTGGACATCAACACCCGGACAGACAGGATCCCGACGTTTCGATCGGCGGGCAAAAACAGAAGAGTTATTCAAACAGGCTTGTCGGCACCTCTCGCTCAGCCCCATTCTCTCCCTGCTTGCCAAGGCAATCATTGCCCAGGCGGCCGGAATTGCCGTGGTTTACTGGTCTTTGAGATGAACTTGCGCCCCGCAGGACTGGGCCGATACGCCGCAGCGCAATTCCGCCTGTGGCCCTACGAGGAAGCGGTGCTCACCGACCCCATTCCGAATGGACCTACGGTCATCCCGTCGATCCCGGCTGTGCGGCCCGCCTCGGTTCGAGCTACACGCCGCCAGGCGTGGCGCAGCGTGCGCAGGTCGGTGACCCAACCCCACATGTCAACGTGTCTTCAGGATTTGCCTTACTGCACTGATAGAGTTTGCGTTGAACGCTGAGTACCCAGGCCTTGTCGGCCTGGTGATCCATGTCCACAGATCGCTTCTCCGTCGTGCAAGTCTACCGTCCTCCGGCTTCCCCTCGCCTTATGCGTGGCTTCCCGCACCCCGACTACTACGAAAGCTCCGCCCTTGGGGTCGTCCATCTCCAGCCGTCGCGGCGAGTCCAGTTTCGTGCTGGGCAGACAAAGTTCCCGTGTTCCAATTTCCAAACTTGATGCCCTTAGTCGGTGAGCTCCACCCCGTGCGATGCGGGAGATGGGTCAAAGGAGCGGCTCCCATCCCGGACGCTACTGCGCCCAGCAGCAAGGATCAACGAACCTCACCGCTTCTGATCGCTGTCAGCGCCTCCGCGCCATTGCGCCATCCGAGGCGATTTCTGTGTTGCCAAGCTTCAGTCGCCCACTTCGTTGTCTCACCATAGGCTCTGCAGTAGCCCGGCCTACGATCAATGGCTCGCATCCGGTATGTTAGAGGCCGATCTGCGTATGCCACCCGCCCGGCAACGCCCCGGTCAGGCTGCTCGGCCCCCTTCCGTCCACTGCTGCCATGGACGGGCGCATCACAGCCGTCGAAAATCAGCAGGTTTGAGATCCCCGTTATCCCTGCAACTTAATAAAACTATGGCTGTGGACCGGAATTCTGGAGAGCGGCGAGGCGTATGAGACTGACAGGGCACTCCGCAAGGGCGGGCATCAGTCCGTTCCTCGCCAACATTCTTGCACTACATCCTTGATCCTGGGATCAATGGGCTCGTCGCAATGACCGCATTTGTGATCGTGCGCTGTGCCGACGACTTCGTTATGGGTTCGAAGAAGCTACGGTTACTACGGAGGCCGCATAACTGTCCCGCACTGAAAGGGTTCTATCAGCAAACCGCCGCATATGGTTCCGCCGCTTGAGGCGACGAGGTCAGAAAAGCCGGCGTTGAGTTGGTTGGAATTTGAAATCCTGACCGTACGCTTAACGCTGCCAGCATCCCACACATCACTCGAACTTGGGCGCAGGTTCGGATATGACGCGGGTTACTCTCGGGAAGAGCCGGGTGCGGGAAATCCGCCACCGGATCTCTGCGGGCAAAGCCGAATGACATAGCTACTCGACCGTTATCACTAATTGGCCTTCGGATTACCCAATGCTGCTTTTCAGAACCGGAAGGCGACCGAATCGCCTGTCGGAAAGACGGCAGAGTTACGTCGGGCTTCCTACGTTCGTGTCATGATCGTGCACCGCTATACCCAACCGAAGCGGCTGTTTTTAGAGAATTTTCTTGTTTGGCACGACACATGCTCGGCCGTCTGCAGCAGTTAGCGCCAAGAAGCTGAAGGAGGTCTCATCGGAGCGCAGTATCTTGCACCGATGTTGGGCGAGACATGCAGATCGCGGCTGGTCTCCTTGACCGCCCAAACCTGAGCATGGAAGGCGCAACGCACGCGGGCAATCGTGTTCAACACAGTTCACGATCTCGCTTCTTTAGTCGCCTGGCAGAGCTGGGCCTTCGTCCGCCGTTCCATCGACCCGAACAGTCGCCCCGGCCCGCAAGCGAAGCCCGATTTAGGCAAGGATGGGGAAAATGGACGCGACTTCCGTAGGGGCCGACGTTTCGCAGGACTGGTTGGACGTGCACGTGCTGCCGACAGGCGAGCACTTCCGGGTTGGCAATGATGATGCTGGCATTGCCGAACTGCGGGAAAGACTCTTCCGGCTTTCACCGGAGCGGATCGCACTGGAGGCCACGTGCGGCCTCGAGCGGCTCGCGGTGGCGGCCTTGGCGGCGGCGGGTCTGCCGGTGGTCGTGGTCAATCCGGCGCAGGTGCGCGCCTTCGCCGAGGCGCTCGGCAAGCGCGCCGATCCGATCGACGCGGCGGTAATCGCCGCCTACGGCACCGCCGTGCGGCCGCAGTTGCGGCCGTTGCCCACGGCAACGACCCGCGCGCTGGCCGACCTCGTCGCCCGTCGGCGACAGATCGTCCAAGTGATCATGGCCGAGCAGAACCGTCTGCGCACGGCGAGCAGCCGTCAGGCCCTCAAGAGCATCAGGCGGCTGCTTGCCGCGCTGAAGCGCGAGCTGGAAGCGATCGACGCCGATATCGACGGCTACATCCGCAAGTCGCCGCTGTGGCAGATCAGGGAGAAGCCGCTCATCTCCATGCCCGGCATGGGGCCGACGGTGGCGAGAATCTTGCTCGCCGAACTTCCGGAACTCGGGAGCCTCGACCGCCGTCAGGTCGCGGCGCTCGCAGGGCTGGCACCCTTCGCCGGTCAGTGGGGCAAGTGGCGCGGGAAGAGCTTCATCGGAGATGGGCGCAGTTCCGTGCGCGCGGCGCTGTTCCTGATGGCTCTCGCCGCCATCCGCCACAACCCTCACCCTCACGGCACTCCGCGACCGCCTCGTCGCCGTCGGCACCGTGCGCAAACTGCTCATACTCATCAACGCCATGATCCGGGACCAAAAACCCTGGCAGACCGCTTGACGGCCAAAAACAGTCGCCGCGGCCAAGAAGCGCGCCCACAGATTCAGTTCACAAGCGGTCGGCCCAACCGTATCCAACTCTGCTCGAGCTGATCGAAACGGCCCGCACGACTTTGGCCGCCGATCTGGCCAGGCCGGCGACCGCCTGGCTGTCGCGACCAGGCCTTTTTCTATTGAACGATAGCAGATCGAGGCACGTCACTATCGGCCGTTGATCGAACGCATCATCACCCAGAGCGAGCGGCGCGTCCTAGTCGGCGAAACTGTGCCTACGGGTGAGAAGCTGGTCGGCATATTCGAGCCCATACCGATATCATCGTCAACGGCAGTCGCGACATCGGATACGGCCATAAGCTCAACCTGACCGCCGGCCAGAGCGGCATGATCCTCGGTCTGGTGGTGGCGGCTGGCAATCCAGCAGCCGATAGCGATTGGTTGGTGCCTGGAGCGCCACATCGCCTTCTCTGACCAGGCCCACGCCAGGCGGCTGATGGCGGCTTTGCCGCACGCGACAACTTGACCGCAGCGAAGGCTCGCGGCGTTCGCAATATGGCCGGAGGTCCAGCGCCTCCCGTCCATGGCGGCAACACAATCGCTGATTCCCTACACACAAGGGGAAGCGAAATTCGACAGTCACGAAGATTGTGGTTACCGGACTGTAGCTTTGTTGATCTTATGCAAAGCGATCTTCTCAGGCTAAGAGGGCTACCAAGCCTACAGCGGCTTAGCGCCCTGGCGGCTTACATGCTGCCTGATGTGACTAAGCACTTTTTCTCGCGGTCTTTTGTCCACCATTTGCCGATGCACTCGCACGTGGCCTCTGAGGGTCTTAAGGCGGCGAGAGAAGTTGTGGCTGAGACGAACCGGCGAGGTGCTGACGCGACTGATCATGGCGTTCGTATTCGTATCATTTGACTGTGGCCCCATGATCGCTCTTGTCGTCTTCGGTGTTCGATATCGCCCTTGATGCAAGCATTTTCGAAGGCATTTGCCCAAATGACGTGCCGGGCCGCCATCGCTTTCCTTGACCAGGGGACGACCGACACGCTTTGAACTTCTTTCGGGCAGGTTTGTCGCATTCGATTGGCAAGCTTAGAAAAGACGTCGCGCTGGAGACAACGAGGCAGTTGGTGGGCGGGTAGATGCGGAATGGTCGGCTGCATCGCGTAGAGGCAGTTTGTCCTAGGGCAGCAGCGTGTAACGCCGGAAAGCGACCATCTCCGCTTCCTCCTCGACCGACAGAACCACGGAGCTGGGCTCTTTCGGACCTATCACCAGGTTAGCGGTCTAAGTTCATCTTCGCGTTGGCCCGCTTCGCAAGAACCCTCAGGCTGCTCGACTATTTTGATCGCCCCGCGTATCGCCTCTGTCGTCGTGGGGCTTCCATGTGGGGATTTGCCCCACGCGAAACTATCCAACCTCGAGAAGACTGCACCATCAAGATCCGGGACCAACATCTAATGGCTGCTGCCTTATGGCGGGTTTGTCGGGTCTGCGACATTGTGATGTCAACCTGACTCTTGCTGCAACCTCGTTAAGTCATTGACTAAGATGGAGAAGAGTTTTTCCGATGTTCTTTTTGCGAGGTTGGCACGACCTTTGAAAGTCCTTCGACGCGGTTCACCAGAGAACCGCGCATTACTCGGATCCGCATCGTTACTGTTTGGCGATGCTGTCTATCGGCGACGATGCACTAGCCGCAGTCGCTGCAGTCGTAGCTTGTGCTTCAGTGACAGTTTGCGGGGCATGAAGGTGTGGAGGAGCTATGGAACGCCCTCGGATGACTACGCTCTCTCAGGTTCGAGGGCCGAGGGGTATAGTATCCAATCAGCTCTCGTTGGTCCCGTCGATGCATTCGTTCGACGCAGCCAAGGAGGCGTTTCCGGGCGAACTCGGCCGATTTCTAGATCAGACTGACGGTGTTGCTCGATCCGAGCAACTGTTCGACCTGCTATCGGCTTTTGCCCTTCAGTATGAGTGCCCGTGGGTTGCCTATAGTTCCCATTCAGCCGACCAGATCCTGAAGTCCCGACGGGCGCCGTCCCTCATGAGCTATCCTGATGAATGGCAGGAACATTATGTCCGTACAGGTTATGACAGCATTGATCCCATCATCAAAAGGAGTCGAAAAGAGTTGGGCGCCTTTCGATGGAGTGAGGTGTACAACGGCGTAAGCACAACGGAAGCGGAACGGCGCTTTTTCGACGAGGCCGCAACGTTTGGTCTAAAGTCGGGCATCAGTGTTCCATTGCACGGCCCCGGCGGCGGCTTCTCCATCATGAGCTTTGCTCGACCCTCCTGCCGAGAACTCCAAAACCAAACAATCACCTACTTGCAAGTTGCCGCGTTACATTTCCATCTGAGACTCGCGCGGATCGTGAATTCGCGTTGTATTCAGAAAGCTCCTAACCTTTCTCTCAGGGAGCAAGAGTGTCTTCTGTGGGCGGCAAGAGGGAAATCGTCTTGGGATATAGGAGTTATTCTGGGGATTTCAGAGAACACGGTGAATTTCCACATGAAGAAGGTATTGCGAAAACTGGATGTCACCAGTAGAACGGTTGCCGCTATAAAAGCAGCAACCCTCGGAATTATCGAATTGTAAAATCGGCGTCGGAAGCGAAAAGGCCGCTCGAGCCGCTGTCTTCACGGCGATTCTGATCATGACGCCAAGGTTGACGATGTCGATCCACAGGCCGACTAGCCGATGTCCTCGCTCGTGGCGCCGACACGCTAATTGCCAAGCACGCGCAATTCCGCCCGTTCGGCGGCTGACGTCCTGCAGCATCTCCCTGGTCCAGTGTTAGGTGACGCGAGCTCACGAAACGTCGAAACGCTCAAGCATCTTTTTGAGCTGAACGTTCTGCAGATAGAGTTTTTGAGCCAGCCGTAGTCGCAGCTCTTTGATTTCCTCGTCGAGGATTGCCGCTTCGTTGAAGAAAGGATCCCCGGAAGACGAGGGTTGTACGCCTTGCGCTTCATTTGTGGCGACCGCGCTTCGCGCAACCACCTGGGCGCGCGCTCTCTTCGAACGCTCTCGACGCTCGATCCGCGGTTTTCTTTCGGGCGTTTTGCCTTTTTCGCTTTTCGACACCGATGCCTTCCGCTGGCGCCCCGAACGCTGCGCTTCACTCGGCGCAGGGGTTTCAGCCTCTTGGATATCAATCGGCGAGCTCATTGCCTGCGTGAGATTGGGGTCGCTTGTCGGCTTATTCGACAACATCGACACTTGATCAATCGGGCCGTGTGCATCCTGATCAGGTGCGCTGGAAGCTTCTGTTGGATTATCGGACGGAAGTGCCGACTTGTTTTCCGCTTCGTTTTCGAGACCCTCGGGATCAGCGTCATTCGTAACCGAATTCTCTTGCACTTTCGCCGGTTGTCGCCGCGACGACAATTGAACAAGAAATCTCCACGGTGATTTCATAGTGTTCCTACCTCGAAAAACGTGGACTGCGATCCCGCTGCAGCCCTGTACCTTCAACCGCCGTTCGGCCGGGCATTGGGACGCGCGGCCAGCGACTATCTCCCGTACTCAACATGAACTGAGGATCCTTGTCTCTACAAGAGCCTTTTCGACCCGAAGGGCTTGGTGACGTAATCGCGGGCGCCGGCTTTGACTCGGGCACCTGGTCAGCCTCAACAAGGTCGTCACCCCTGATGATGATCGGAAGATTTACCTTGGCGGCAAAATCCCTAACGAGCCGAAGACCATCTTCTCGGCCAAGGCTCAAATCATTGCTAGATCGATCGGCTCGGAAGCCATTTTTGCCGACAGCCTGCTGGGCGTTTTCGACCGCTGGAAGCCCTCGCCTGCGCCTTGGATGCGATCGAGCAGTCCGGCAAGTCTTTGCGAACTCCCGTTGCTCATCGTTGAGCACACGGTTTGGCGCATGTTGAATGGCAGTCCACTGGCAACCGCAAATGATGCCCACTTCCCTTGACGCCCCGGTCATCAGTTGCTGCCTTCTCGTTCACCGGATTGCGCTTCAAGCTCTCTCAAAATCGAGTGCTGAATCTTGCCCAACGCTGTTCGCGGCAATTCGCTCGTGAAAATGAACTCCCGCGGGACCTTGAAGCGGGCGACCTGCGGCTGCACATGCGCCGCCAGTGCTTCCGCTTCGATCCGTGCCCCCGCCCGCCTGACCACGTAGGCGACCGGCACCTCGCCCCAGTGCGAATCAGGCCGACCGACAATGGCGCATTCCTCGACATCAGGGTGCTCCCCGAGCACACGCTCGACTTCGGCCGGATAGATGTTTTCTCCGCCGGAAATGATGACGTTCTTTTTGCGATCGCGGACTTGAAAATGGCCGTCGGCATCGCAGTGCCCGATGTCGCCAGTGCGATACCAGCCGTCACGCAGTGCCTCGCGGGTCGCTTGTTGATCGCCCCAGTATTCACAGAAGACATTCGGGCCACGCACTGCGATTTCGCCTGGGGCACCCGCCGGCAACTCCTTGCCGGCGTCATCGATGATCGTCGCCTCGCAGCATAGGCCCGGCAGGCCAGTGGACTCGCGGCGCGAGAGGTCACCCCCAAGCCTCGTATAGATAGCGATGGGACACGTTTCTGTAGAGCCATAGACCTGCAGGACCGGTACCCCACGGGCGGTAACGCGTTCGATGAGGGCCTGAGACACGATCGTCGAGCCGGTCGAAACAGCCTTCAAGGAAGACAGGTCGGCGGTCGACCATGCGGCGTGGTCGGTCAATGCCTGGATGGCCGTCGGTACCAATGCCGTCAGCGTTGGCCGATCACGCTCAAATGCAGCAAGTGTCGCGTCTGCCGCAAATCGGGAATGGATAGTGACCGTCGCACCATGGTGCAAAGCCGGAGTGGTCTGAATGTTAAGCCCGCCCACGTGAAAGAACGGCAATACCGACAACACATGATCTTCCGACGTCAGAGCATGCATGTGCTGACTCATCACCCCGTTCCAGAGCAATGCTTCTTGTCGGAGGACCGCGCCTTTCGGCCGCCCGGTAGTGCCGGAAGTGTAGATGATCAGAAGCGGGCAGCTCAAGTCAGCATGTGAGTTGCGGCTATCGTCGCTGCCTTGGTCTAACAGCTTACCCCATGTGCTCCCGCGAGGGGGCGTGAAGTCCAGGCCGACGACCGAGGTGTCGGGCAGTGTTTGTGACAGACACGGCAGAAGCGCGTTGAAGGCCTGCTCGACCACTAATACCTTTGCTCCGGCATTGGACAAGATGAAGAGCTGCTCAGCCGGCGCCAGCCGCCAATTCAAAGGCAGCATAATCGCGCCAAGACGCGCACAGGCATAGAGAAGAATTAGATATTCAGGCCGGTTGAGGCTGAGGATGGCGACGCGGTCGCCTTTAATGACCCCGAGCTCTTTGTTCAGGGCGCGCGCGGTTTGCTCGATGCGTCCGCGCAAAGCGGCATAGCTCAAGGTCTCGCCCTGGAAGTGAATTGCGGGCTTGTTTGGAGAAAACGCCGCATTGCGGTCAATCAGTGTGCAGAGATCCATTGTCACCTATCCCTTCTGTCTGGAGCCGCATGAGACTTTTCCGACGCGGTTAAGGCCACACAACCCTTTCGAGCGATTGAGGTACGGGTGGTTCTTCAGCTTGGCTAGGTTGTCTTCAACTCCCGCAAAGCAAGCTGTTGGTACGCTCAATTGACATGCCAGATTCGAACACAAGACGTTTGTGGCCAGCCAGGCAATCGGGAGAGAAACAAAAGGAGGCTTAAGCATGCAAACGCCCCTTTTTGTTCGGGCCCACCTTACGCATTCAGGTTGTCCCCTAGGCCTTTTGTCGTCGCCATCGTCCCCTGCCCCAGTTGAACTTGTAGAGCAGCAATCTCCCTTAATGCTGCGCTAAGTTCGAGGCGCGTAGGACCACCCAGGCAAAGGCGAATGCCGCTTTGATCATTTCCGTCCGACAGAGAGACCGCGGGATCGGTGACCATTATCCCGCGTTCGCGGGCTGCGCTGGCGAGTGCGACTGCCGCAGAGTGGCGCATCGACAGAAACATGTGGAACCCGCTGCCGATCCACGCATCGCTTATCGAGGAGAAGATTGAAGCTGCTACCTTGTTGCGAACAGCCGCTTCCGCGCTTGTGGTTCTCGAGATATGTGATGCCACCCCATCCGCTATCCATTTGTGTACGATAAGCCTGGATATTGGAGAGTCAGTTGCACCTTGGGCGCGGAGCACGCGCACTAAGTTGTCCAGCTGATGAGATGGAGCAATCAGAACACCAAGGCGCAGCCCCGGTGTGAACAGTGTCGCGAAGCTGTTTATGTAGTAGGTTCGTTCAGGCGCTAGATCGAGAAAGCAAATGCGATCATGCGCTGCGAAGGATGCGTACACGTCGTCTTCGATTATCAATATGTCTCGGCGCTGGCAAATGACGGCAATGTCCTTGATCCGTGACCGCGACATCGTCCTGCCGGTTGGATTCTGCGCGGTTGGGTTGGTGAACAGCACGAGGCGCTTCTTCCTCGAAGCGACCTCGCATGCGATCCGCTCGAGGGCTTCTGGGAGAAGGCCTTCTGGATCAGTGTCAATTCCGACCAGCTCCATGCCGAGCAAATGTGAAATCCTCACGAGCCCGGGAAACGGCAACTCGTCAGTTGCTAAGCAAATGTCCGGAGCGACCAGTGCGGTCAGCACCGTCGAAAGAGCATGTTGACCGCCATTGCAAAAGATCATGCGTTCGGCGTCGGCCGAGACGCAATAGTGCTGAAGCCATCCCGCAACCGTCATACGTTGATCGAGGGTTCCCTTTGGGAAGGTGCACGCTCTGTAGGTGTCAGCGTCAATGGTTGTGGCAAGCGAGGCCAACGTCCCGCTCAGCAGTTTCTCCGAAATGACGTTCGGAGGCACATTTGAGCTCAGATCGACCATTTTTCTGGTGGTCAGGATTTTGTTCGTCGCGAACATTCCGCGTCCGTGGAAGGATGAGGCAAGGCCTTGGCGCGCCAAGAGCCCGTAGGCCTTTGTCACGGTGCCTAGCCCCACTCCCAGTCGGTAGCTCAGGTCCCTCTGCGCCGGCAGGCGGGATCCGGGAGCGATTTTGCCATTGACCAGATCCTCCGCGATTGCGGCCGCCAAGCGCTGGTACACGGGCTCATCGCCGGGTGCGATCCAAGGCTCCCAAGGTGATTTCATCAGCATGCAGATACCCAAAAAAGTGTCACGGGACACAATAAGTGTGGCCTTACAGCGTCTCCCAGTATAGCTTCCGCAGTTGGTTTACAAGTATAGGAGAGTATCATTGATCTTACACACCGATGAATCAGACAGACGATTGTTGAAGAGAGCAGAGAACGACTCATTGTCAGATGACAATACTGAGAAATTGGCGTGAAGCGCAACCTATTTTCGGCTATTAGTCCAAGTACTACTTTCCTAACGACGCAACTTTTCGGAAGTCAATGAGGTTATACTAAATAGCTCCAGGTCCGAAGTGGTGATGGTGGTTTGAAAGTAGGGGTGGAACCGGTATTCGACTCGTTCGATGTCTCCGGTACCAGCCTGATCGAGAGAAGGCTCATGCCAACAGGCGCAAGTGAAATACGCATGCGAAATGGCACCTATGGAACAGGCGCGCTCCGTCTCTGCTGTCCATGTGCCCACCAGGGAGGGCATTACACCAACCGAAAGTGTCGCGCCCAAGTGGGCTCGTTGCTTACGCTATTGAGGCATTGCCGCTGCTCAGCGATGGCCGGCCGGCTTCGGTATGCTGCGGATGACGCTACCGCTGCCATCAAAGCATCGACCAAAGGGAGGTTGTGACAACGGGGGATCAATTTTGACTCCGCCCCTCCATGGGAGATTTGCGGTAAGCGATAAGGGAGGTTGAGGGCAGTACCAGGCGCCCGCGAAAACGGGAATGCTAATTCAGCTCTAAGGTTAGACAGATAGGCGAATGCGAAATTTACCCTTTGATACAGTTCTGATCGCCAATAGAGGCGAGATAGCCGTACGCATCATCAAGACCCTGCGCGAGCTGGAACTGCGCTCCGCAGTTGTGTACCACGATCTGGATGCCGGAGCGCCGGCGGTCTCAATGGCCGACATGGCGATTCCCATAATCGGTCGCATGCCAGTCGCGGCCCATCTTGATACCGCACAAATCATTGCTGCCGCCCGCGAGGCGAGCGCCGGGGCGATTCACCCAGGCTATGGATTCCTATCAGAGAATGCGGATTTCGCGAGGGCGGTGGTCGAGTCTGGGTTCGCCTTCGTCGGGCCCACTCCTGAGATCATCCACTTGATGGGCGACAAAATTCAGGCCCGCAACTTCGTTCAGCGGAACGGATTTCCGGTCGTACCGTCAGCGATCGAAGAAGATGACCCAGCATCGTTCATCCAGAGGGCGCGATCCATTGAAGGGCCTTTGCTGGTGAAAGCATCGGCCGGCGGCGGCGGCAAGGGCATGCGGATCGTCCGCGACCTCGACACCTTGGAAGACGCCATTGCGCAGGCACGCAGTGAGGCGCAGCGCTACTTCGGGGATGGCCGGCTCTACATCGAACGATACATCGAAAAGCCACGGCATATCGAAGTGCAGCTGCTCGGCGACTGCTTCGGAAACGTCGTTCATTTGTTCGAGCGGGAATGCTCGGTCCAACGCAGATTTCAGAAGGTCATCGAGGAGGCGCCCGCGTCGACGCTTTCCCCGGGGTTGCGCGAGAGAATCTGCGAAACTGCCGTGAGCATCGCTCGCGCCGCTAACTATCGAAATGCCGGCACTGTGGAATTCATCGTTCACGGAGGAGAGTTCTATTTCCTCGAGATGAATACGCGCCTGCAGGTGGAGCATCCCGTCACCGAAATGATCACTGGCATCGATATTGTCGCCGAACAGCTCTATGTCGCCGGAGGCTACGAGCTTAGATTTTCACAGCCAGATATCGTGTCGACAGGACACTCAATCGAAGCGAGAGTGTATGCCGAAGCTCCTGAACGCGGCTTTGCTCCCACGACGGGGAAGGTACTGGTGCTCGACTATCCCAGCGGTCCAGGCCTACGGATCGACAGTGGCATCTCGCAAGGTCAGCAGATAACGACAGCCTTCGATTCCCTGTTGGCAAAGGTGATCGTCCATTCGAGCACGCGTAATGAGGCTGCGCTAACGGCCCAACGCGCGATGCAGGAGCTGGTGCTCCTCGGCTGCGAAACAAACGCGAGCTTTCTCGCCTGCGTCCTTGCCGACGAGCAATTTCTAAGGGGACAGGTTCATACTGGATATCTCGACGAAAATCCGCAGCTGACCGCCTGCGACTCCGCGTCCGACTTGTCGACCTTCCTGGCAGCCGCCGCTCTCCTGACGAGACCGGTCCGAGATTCGGCAGATGCCGTACCTGAGCTTCACGCCTCTCTGGGCGGCTGGAGAAACGCGTGAACCACGTTTTCGAGCTTGAAGGCGTAGATTATCAGTTGTGGCTTTCACGCTGGCAGCAGGGATATCGCCTCCATTTCGGCGACGAAGTACTTGCATCACTCGACCTCTCCCATCAGGGCGACGGCTGCGGCCTTCTTACCGTAGCGGGCGCGAGCGAGCCGGTCAGGTTCGCCGTCGATGGTGACACAATTCATTTGCATATTCGCGGCAGAACGCGCGTTCTGCGCTACCGCGACCCATTGTCAGCCCACGCTCTCGTCAAAAAGGATGCAGGTCTTCTCGTGGCGCGCGCGCCTATGCCAGGAGTCGTCGTTCAAACGTCGGTTTCGGCTGGCGACCAAATTTCCGCAGGCACCGCGCTGATGGTGATCGAGAGCATGAAGCTGGAAAGCGTCATACGCTCCCCACAGGACGGGGTGGTCGACCGAATTCACTTTAACGAAGGCGAGAGCTTCGAGCATGGCGCGGTACTAGTTACAATCACAGAGGAAGGGCATTGAGATGCAGCGCCTCGCTTCACTCATTGATGTGAACTCGCGAGAATTTCGCCTCAACGAGCTCCACAACAGAAGACTCGCGGCCGAATTAAAGGAGCGCCAGCGTGCGGTCCGTTTAGAGCGTCCCGAGCGCGATCGCGAGCGCCTACGGCGACAAAACAAGCTTTTTGTTCGTGACCGGGTCGAGGCTCTGCTCGATCCAGAAACTCCTTTCCTCGAACTTTCGACCCTGGCTGCGAACGCGGCTTACGACGGAGAGGTGCCAAGCGCAGCGCAAGTCGTCGGCATCGGCATCGTCGCGGGACGCGAAGTGATTGTTCACGCTGATGACTCGAGCGTGAAGGGTGGTGCATGGTATCCGCTGTCCGTCAAGAAGATCGTCCGATCCTTGGATATAGCAATCGAAAATCGTCTGCCCGTCGTTCATCTTTGCGACTGCGGCGGTGGATTTCTGCCTCTGCAGGCGGAATTCTTCGCGGATCGCCACCACGCGGGCAGAATCTTCCGCAACCAATCCATTCTCTCGAAGATGGGCGTGCCGCAGGTCGCTCTTGTGGTGGGACAGTGCATTGCAGGAGGGGCCTACGTTCCTGCGCTTAGCGAGTACAACGTTATCGTCCAGGGAAGCGGAGCGATATTTCTGGGCGGTCCATCGGTCGTGCAAGTTGCGACTGGCCAGCACGTGTCTGTCGACGAGCTCGGCGGTGCTGACATGCAAACCAGTGTATCGGGAACGGCCGACCATCTCGCGGACTCAGAGATGCACGCGATCGCGATTGCGCGCGACATAGTTGCCCGTTTCAAACATCCCGAGAAGGCCTCGATCGATCGAGTCGCTCCGGAGCCGCCCGCCTATGATGCGTCGGAACTGTACGGCATAATTCCAAGAGACCCTCGAGTGCACTTCGATATGCGGGAGATTCTCGCGCGCCTGGTCGATGGCAGCAGGTTCCATGAATACCAGCCGCGCTACGGCCGGTCTCTGGTGTGCGGATTCGCGCGCCTTCATGGATACCAAATCGGCGTTCTGGCGAACAATGGCGTGCTGTTCGACGACAGTGCGCTGAAGGGCGCTCATTTCATCCAATTGTGCGATATGAATCGGACGCCCCTCTTATTCCTGCAGAACATCACGGGCTTCATGGTCGGCAGGGAATACGAGCGGCGTGGCATTACCAAAAACGGCGCCAAGCTACTCATGGCCGTGTCTGGAGCGGCGGTGCCCAAATTCACCGTCATTTGTAACCACTCTCACGGTGCGGGGACCTTCGCCATGGCAGGACGCGCTTTCGATCCGCGTTTTCTGTTCACATGGCCGCAGGCTCAGATTTCAGCCATGGGTGCCGATCAGGCGACGCGAGTGCTGACAGATGTCAAAGCAAAGCAACTGGCGGTCGATGATAGGCCGTTATCGGCGCAGGATTACGAAGCCACCAGACAGTCGATTTTGGAAGAATATAGGAAGCGATCGAGCGCTTACTACGCAACCTCTGAAATCTGGGACGACGGGATTCTTGATCCTGTCGACACCAGAACCGCGCTCGCAATCGCCGTGAGTGCTTCGCTCAATGCTCCCATCGAGACACCACATTATGGCATCTTTAGAATGTAGTGTTTACAAACCGGTGAGCACGCCATTTCCGAGGCTCCTAGCACGCCTCGTTCCCCGAACCTTGGTTATTTCTGCATCCGCTCTGGCTATTCGAACGCCTTTTGCCGGTCGCCCGCATCCCCGTTGCCGCGATCGCTTCCGTGGCGCACACCGAAGACCAGATCAAGGCGAATGCCGCGGCCGGGCGAGCGTATTTCAACCCGCGGAGCATCTTCATCTGAGGGAGCTTTTGGCAAGCGGATCTCTATGGAGAAGAGCAAATCTGGAAGCCAGGCCAGTTCCTCCTCCGAAACAAGTGGCCAGTAACGGGATGTTCTCGGACAAGCTCTTGCACCCCCCTTCGGCGGCGTTTTTATTGCCTATAGGGCAGACACTTCCTCCCAAACGAAATGGGGACCCATGGCTCGGGAAACCCGTCCCGTCGCCCTCTCGGAGTCCACTTCTAAGCCGACAGACGCTCTTCCGCGTAGTTGTAGTCGTCGTTCATCTGCTCGATCTCGTGCTTGGCAGCACGAGCCAAGAACCCCGAGCGCGTCAAGCCATGAGCTTCCGCGAACGCATCGATCTCCTCGAGGACATCTTCCGGAAGCGTAACGTTGACGCGAACAGCCTTTTTGGCTTCGGTCTTCACCGCCACGAGAATTGCCACACCGTCCCTGTTCTCAGGGTCGGCCATAACTGCTTCAAGGGAAGACGGCTCCGGAATCGCTTCACCATCCTCGACGAGACCTTCGATATGCAAGGACAAGGCCTCTTCAGCCATGGCCCGAGCGTTATCGAGGTCTGTGCCAGCAGTTACGACGCCAGGAAAATCGGGGAAGGAAACACCGTAGTCGCTCTCGGCATCCTTGTGGATCAATCCGATGTAGTTGCGCATGGTCGTTACCTCAGTCTTAGGCCGGATTGCTTTTCAATGCTCCTAAGGGTGCCTGTTGGCAAATCCCTCTTCGGATGAGGAACGGTGACCCGGCCTGGCTTCTCTGGATGCTTAAATTGAACATGGCTGCCCTTTCGGGCAACCTCGCACCAACCATCCTCCTGCAATGCTGCAATTATGTCGCCGCTCCTCATAACAGCATAGATACACACTAGTGTGTATTAATCAATAACTTGTTGACGGAAATGTTCCTACGGCATCTCCGATTTCGCGCCGATTCGGTCTTCGGAAATGACGTTCGCCCGATTCGGTGCGTTGCGGGCGGGCAGACCCCGCCCGCCCCATGCGACGGTTCACCTCGGGTCCTGCCGGTGATCAGGAGCCTAATAGCGTCCGTAAGATCGGTGGAGAACGCGTGAAACTCGTCATCTCGAAAGAAGCCGTGAACAAATCGACGCCCCGGCGACGATCCTGCAGCCTTGGAGGACATCACGATCTCGGCTAATTCCCGGCGGCTAGACGGCGCTGACCGACGAGTCTGGCGCGAGGCTCGTCCACCGGGCGAGTGAGGATTTGACGGAATTCAGCCACATCAGGTGATGGGCGAAAAGACTTTCGCTCGAAGCAGCCCCTCCTATGGCGCCATCCATGCGCATGGTGGTGAACTTGCGCGCGCTTAAGGCATCTTCACCAGGACTTGTTCAGGAGCTGCATTCTTCAATATGTAGGACTAGCTCACAAACTGCCCGCACTAAACGAGAGGCCTGCCATCTTCTTCTTGCCTATTTCTTGAATAGCATGCGGTATAGCTCGCTGTTCTAAATCGAGGTGATTCATCAGTGCGGATTTCACGAGGCTCGTTTCCCTGCCAAGCATCGCCATCGCGTCTGTTAGAGTTGCGAGACTTGTTCTGAGGGTAGCGGCATATTCAGACGCGGCCATTTCCATCCGTAAAGGGTGGGAGCAAAAACAGAATTTCTCAACGATCAGACAAGCCTCGCAATTCGATGCTCCTTGACCAATTTCCATGAATGCTGCCTCTGTTCGAATTGCAAGTTCGGCAGCAGACAGTTCATCACAGGGGACAGTGCGATAAACGCGGTCAGCGCTTGTATGGGATAGTGCAAGAGTGAGAGCATTGCGCCCTACGGCATAAGAGTCTAACAGCGCCCACTCGACCAGAGGCAACGTGAAATAGCCCTTCTTGGAAAGGGATAAGACCTTCCCTTCCGCAGCAAGTCGGATAAGTGCTTCACGCAAGGGAGTTCGACCTACATTGAGTTTGGACGCGAGTTCCTTTTCTCTTAAATGTTGGCCTGGCAGGAGTGTACAGCTCCTGAGCAATTGAAGCACCGCGTCGTAAGCTGCTTCAGTTTTTCCGCGCGTTGGGGGGTCGACAGAAAGCTTCTGTATTTCGGTTCCACGACACTCGGCCAACTTTTCGCATAGCCACATCCGATGCTCTCCCGTTCTCAACGTCCTCTAAAACGAGGCCGTCTGCACATGTAAGAAACTTCGTGGCAGGCTTCTCATAACCAGGTGGGAACAGTCAGATCGCAAGCGGTGAGCGAAAGGAGAGTGACCTCGATCCACCACCATGTGCATCGCTTCCAACGGTGCCGCGTTTCCATTTAAGGCGCACAATTGGGACCAAGCAAGCACCACTTCGATCCGGCGGGGCGCTCGATGTAACCTAACGCGAAGGCCACTCGATCTTTACAAGCTCGCGTAGCGGGAGGCTTGCCGAAGCAGCTGTCGAGTCCTGATCTGCTCAATCTCTTCCTGAAGGATCGAATACTCAAACCATGCGCCGTGCTCGTGGCTATGAACAACATACACAGATTGTCCCTCGCGGCTTAGCTTTGCCCACTTCTCCTCATGGTGACGGCGGGACTGTTCAATTTGCCGTTCCACGCGCCAGATTCGGATTTGCTCCCTCAGCCTTCTCAACACGATCTAAAGCGGCTCCTTCAGTTCCCACGCGGGAAAGCGTGGGCGAGCGCATCGTGAGCGTGCAAGACGGGGAGAAACAAAAAACCCCAAATCGCGAGCCGCTTTCTCCAGCATCGTGAGAATATCCCGCAAGGCGGAGGGGAAAAGCCATGCTGCGATATGTCGTCTACACCCGCGTGTCGACCGAGGGCCAGGGCAAGTCCGGGCTCGGTCTCGAGCCTCAGGAGCGGGATATCGGTATCTTCCTCGATCGCTTCAGCGCCGTCCCTTATGAGATCATCGGACGCTTCCAGGATCTCGGCAGCGGCGCCAACAACGGTGGCCCGGCAACGAAGCGCTGATCATGAAGGCGAAGCTTCCTCGAGGCGAATTCAAACCATGGCTTCAAACGCAATGCGAGGTGGTCGAGACCACGGCGAACGTCTACATGCGTGTTGCCAGGCTCTATGGCGACAATGAAGCGATGCTCGACAACGTTCAGGCGACCGGTCTGTTGATCCTGTCCAAGACCAAGACGCCGGCCGTCGTCCGCGATACTGTCGAGGCGATCGTCGCGAAAGGTGGCTATGTCACACGGGAGAGGGCGAGAGCAACACACCCACGACCATAAGCGCCAATATCGCCAGCCCTGACCCGATCCGGCCGATATAGAATCGGTGAGCTCCCAGGCCACCGAAGAAGAGCCAAAGCAGATAGGCCACCCCAATGGATTTTGCTTCGTTGGTGACGCGTTGCTCAATGAGGATTTGCTCTGCGGTGGAAAGATCCATGGATTGCCCCCCTACTCAATACAACCAAGTCTTGAAGGGTCGCACGGCGCCGGTTGCAGTCAAGGATTAGGGCACCGCCCAAACGGAGTATTTGATTTCATTGCGAGTTCAGACATTGTGGGAAGAGTGTTGAGGAGGGGCGGGTCTTCCATGGCTTTCCTGGGTGATGTTCTCGACCAAGCGACGGTTCTCAGTCTGCTGGCCGGCATTCTTGTTGGAGTGCCTGCCTATTTTACGGTGTCAGGCCTCATTCGACGTCGTCGACCACCGCCAGCGCCGCAGAGATCACGACCGCGCAGGAAGAGCAGTCGGATTCCCCGCATCGCCATTCCTGCAGCAATTGCTCTCTTTGGCGTTTCTGAATACGTGCCGCTGATCCCCGGTTGCGACATCAAAGGCAACATCAGCCAAAACAGTGGAGAGCGGATCTACCATCTCCCAGGACAGGAATATTACAGCCAGACGCGCGTCAGTTACCTCCACGGGGAGCGGTGGTTCTGCTCCGAGGAGGCGGCTCGTGAAGCCGGATGGCGCAAGGCATACAACTAGGGCCCTCAGCGCGATCCAACAAAAACGCCGGGGCAAGCCCGACCCTCTCGTTGTCCCCCATACCGATGCCAGCACATCCGTGGTCAACAGCACTGGTTGGGGGACCATGTGCCCCCAATGTACGCGCTGATCGAATTTTAACCAAACCGGAAACGGTGAGGTCGAATCAATACGACCCGCGGCTTTAGCCTTTTGTTTTCCGTTCGTTGATACCCTCGGGCGCATTTGGAGGGGCAATGAAAAGCAAAATCACTGCATCAGCGTTTCTGATGACGCTCGCAATTTCCTCGCTGGCTAGCTCGGGCGCATGGGCCTATTGCTCAGAGCCGAGCGCTCCATCCTGTGCCGATGGTTATGGAAGCTTCCAAGACGAATGGGAGTTTAACAGCTGCAAGAGCGACATGGAGACATACAAGTCGGAAATCGAAGACTTCATCAGTTGCAAGCAGCGAGAAGTCGATGAAGCCAATGAGGCCGCTCGGAAAGCTGCGGAAGAGGCGGAGGATGTTGCGAGACGTGCGCGCAACGCGGTTGAACAGGCCACATCCGACTACAACGATGCGGTAAGAGATTTCAACACGAGAGCCAGTAACTAGATCGACCACCCATGAGCGTCCCCACAGCGGGAAAACGCTTCGGCAAGTCTTTCCCGGTGTCTCTTGCCGGCACGATGCCGGACGGTGGAAATCGGCCTCCTACAGAGCGATTTTGAGCGGGAACTACGCTTTAGCCGCCGCTAGCAGCACATCGCGAATCCAATCGCTCAACGTTGCCGTTCCTGCGGCCCGAGCGGCGGATGCAAGCCTTTCCATTTCGTCATGCGTCAACATCACGACCAGGCGCTTATCGCGCTTCAAGTGCGCCGGTACGGGCGGCCTACCCAGCGCGTGGTCATTCGCCTGAGCATCGGTCACGGCGGAGGAACAGTTTGGCTGCGCAGGATTGCCCTGGTCCACCGGCGAAACTGGGTTCCAGCCTGCATATAGGCGCCGTTGTCCGATATATTTTTTGAAATATTCTTGGATATATCAAGACATACCGCGTGTAGTATATAATAATTTTCTTGATATTCGTTAATATGGCCTGAAATATATTAGGACTCTGAGTTTTTGCTATTGCTATACTCCACGAACACATTCATTCTGAGTTTTCATCAGGAGGAATGCAGTGAACCAGACAGTTTACATTCCCAAACCGGTAGGTCCTCTTGAGGATCCGACGACAACGCTCCTCGAGTTGATGCTGTCGAGTGACCTCACGTTTCTCATGGAGGCGCATGACGGAATTTCGTCGGCGATCGCCGCACAGGCGGGCTTCAAAGGCCTTTGGGCTTCCGGCCTTTCGATCTCGTCGGCGCTCGGTTATCGCGATGCGAACGAGGCGAGCTGGACCGACCTGGTTGGCGTTGTGGAACGGATGGCCGATGCAAGCGGGCTACCAATCCTTGTCGACGGCGATACCGGCTTCGGCAATTTCAACAATGCGCGCCTGCTGGCGACGAAACTCCTGCAGCGCGGCGCCGCCGGCGTCTGCCTGGAAGACAAGACATTTCCAAAGATGAACTCCTTCGTCGGCAGCCGCCATCCGCTCGCCGATGTGAGCGAGTTCTCCGGGCGACTGAAGGCGGTGAAAGATGCGACCGGGAACGATCTCGTTCTAGTCGCCCGGATTGAGGCGCTGATCGCCGGCTATGGCCTCGACGAGGCGCTGCTGCGTGCGGACGCCTACGCGGACGCCGGCGCGGATGCGGTTCTGATCCATTCGGGCAAGAGCGATGCTCACGAAATCCTGGCCTTCGCGCAGCAATGGAACCAGCTGCCGATCGTAATCGTGCCGACGAAGTATTACCGTACGCCGGTCGATACTTACCGGAAGGCAGCCATCTCGACGGTGATCTGGGCCAATCATGCGATGCGCGCTGCGGTCGCCAGTATGCGTGCAGTCTGCGGTCGCATCGTCGCCGAGGAGAGCATTGCCGGGATTGAGCCTGAGGTCGCCACGCTCGACGAGGTGTTAGATCTCCTGCGTTATGACGAATTGGCATCGGCCGAGGATCGCTATCTGCCAAAGCCTGGGTGACGGCGCTGGCGGACGCCTGTCCGCCCGAGAAACGGTACCGCCAATAAAAATGGCTGTAAGGAGGCGCGCATGCTCGCGCAAAGGATGACTCTACTCTCGGGATCGGGCACGGCAGCGGCTCGCGACGCGGCCAAAGTTGCCGCAGCAACCGGAAGGCAGATTGTCGATCTTGCCGCCGGCGAGGTGATCATCGCGCCGCCGAGAACGGTACGAGAAGGCGCCATCGCGGCGATCGAGGCCGGGACCAACCGATACACCGACTCGATTGGTATCTCGCCGTTGCGGGGGGCCATTGCCGAAAAGCTGACGAAGAATACGCGCGTTGCATGGACTGCCGAGAATATCGCCGTCACCAACGGAGCGAAGCAAGCTCTACTCGATGCGGCTTTTGCGATTCTCGATCCCGGCGACGAAGTCATCATCTTCCGCCCATGCTGGCCGACATTTCCGTCGCAGGTGCTGCTTGCTGGCGCCAAGCCGGTATTCGTTGATGTGAAGGCGCCCGACTACATTCCGTCGATCGAAAGCATTCGTGCAGTCGTCTCGTCGCGAACGAAGGCAATTATTCTCAATTCGCCGAACAATCCGACGGGCGCCGTTTATGACCGGGCGACCTTGCGAGCGATCGGCGACCTGGCCATTGGCTACAAACTGTGGATCGTTTCGGACGAATGCTATTCGAACTTCGTTTTCAGCGATCAAGGACACGAATCGATCGTCACGAGTCACCCCGGCATCCGCTCGCGGACGGTTCTCGTCAACGCCTTCTCGAAAGAACTCGCGATCACAGGATGGCGTCTCGGGTACTTCGCTGCACCTCCGGAAATTGTTTCTGCAGCAAAGAAGCTGCAGAGCCATACGACCTCAAATGCCAATGTGATCGCTCAGCACGCGATCTTGCATCACCTTTGTGTTTCGGACGGGACATTCGAGCGAGAGATGCACGAACGGCTAGCGAAAACGCGCCAGGACGGCCTCAAGATACTGCTAGGGCTTGTCGATGTTGATGTGCCTCGGGCCGATGGATCGTTCTTCTTCTATCTCGATCTGAGCGGACTACTTGCGAAACTACCCGCCGGCAGCTCATTCCGAAGCGCGAACGACATTTCGCGGGTTCTGCTTGAAGCGGCCGGTGTGGCCTCTGTTGCCGGATCAACCTTTGGCGACCCGAACGGCCTACGTCTTTCGTTTGGCGCCCCGCCCGAGCGGTTGATCCCCGCGCTCGAGAAGGTGGTCGCGACGCTCAATTCATTGAAAAATCGTCAGTCCGCCGCCTGATTCCAGTCGCCCAAAGCGGAGAACAAAAAATGACAAAAATAAAGCAGGCGGTGATCTTGGCGGCGGGTCTTGGCTCCCGTCTTCGCCCCTATACGGACCTTGTGCCAAAGCCGCTTGTAGAGGTGCTTGGAACGCCGATCCTTCACAACACCCTGAACCAGCTCTCCGACCACTGCGTGCGCGAGGCGACGATCGTTGTCGGCTACAAGCAGGAGGCGATCCGAGAGGCTTGCGGCCATCGGTTTAAAGATGTTGACATTGCCTATGTCACCAATCCCATCTTTGATCGCACGGGCAGCGCTTACTCGTTGTGGCTGGCGCGCGACACACTTCTTTCCGGCGACACAGTGTTAATCGAGGGCGATGTCTTTTTTGAGAGTGAGGTACTGAAACGTACGCTCCACACTCGTTCGTCGGCTGACCAGAATCTTGCAGCCGTCGCCTCGTTTACCGCAGACATGAGCGGCTCAGCGGTGAACCTCGACGCCAATGGCCAAGTGACGACGTTCATCATGAACCAGACGCCTCAAGCCGCGCAAGCGCGTAGCCTCTTTAAAACCATCAATGTCACCGCATTTTCAGCCGCGACCTCGCGCACCTCGTTGGTGACGGCGTTGCGACGAGCCATCCAGGTGGGCGCCATTAAGGCCTATGTCGAAGAAATCCTAGCGAGCTTGATCGATCGCGGGGAACTTGCACTCTCGGCGGTCGACTGCTCCGGTACCCGTTGGTTCGAGATCGACAGCGAAACCGATTTGCGGATTGCCGAAGGCCTTTTCGCAGGCGGTCTCGCCAGCCATTGTAAGGCCCATGTTCGCACAGAACTCATCGAAGGATTGAGGTGATGCCTTCTCACCTGCGCCGCACGATCGTCCCTCCACCACAACATCTTCAGGGTTTGTGCCATCGAGCCCTACACAGAGGAACTGCTATCCAGCCTCAATCAGCAGAAGGCCCGCAGATTGCGGCCGGCAAGTGTGACGATCTCAAATGGAACGAGACCGAAAACGAGAACGACCTGGGCATTGTGGAGGCGATGTTTCGTCAGCGATTTCGCGTGCTGACAACCTGGTCCTGGAGAACCGAGATGCTTCGTTACCTTATCGATCCCGCCAACGCAGTCACTTCCTTCGGCATTCTCTCATCTGGCGTGGCCCTGTATTTAGCACTCCGAGGACATATAGAGGCCGCCACGGCGATCGGTCTTTGGGCGATGCTCGCAGATCAGCTCGATGGGATTCTGGCAAGAAAAACGCCTGGGCGTTCCCCTGATGTCGCCGCTATCGGCAAGAGCCTTGATGGGTTCTCCGATATTATCTATGGCGCCGTTCTGCCAAGCGTAGTGATCCTCGCGTTGTTGGAGGACAGCCTTGCTTCATTACTGATCGTTCCGCTCATGCTCCTCGCCGGGTCGATTAGGCTCAGCTACTTCAACAGCTATGGTCTTTCGAATGGCAACTTTACCGGCGTTCCCCTGTCATACGACCTGCCGATCCTTGCCCTATTCTTTCTCGTCCGCGCATGGCTACCCGAAAATGTCTTCTCGCCGCTCGTGGTCATGGCCTTCATTCTGCTGGCAGGTCTTCATGTGTCTTCCCTGCGGATCCCAGCTCCCGGTCGGGCGATGTATCTCGGCCTAGTGATCTACAGCACGCTAGCTTCTAGCACCTTGCTCGCAAGGGCGTTCCTTTCGTAGTTTTTCGACAAGGAGAACTTTATGGCTGTCCAAAGTACAACGGCGGCTGTCAAATGGGGTGATTTCACGCCCAACGCGACTGAATACGGCCAGCGCCCGCCGTATTCCCCCGTCGTCCTCCAGATCCTCGCTCAGCTCGTAACGAAGTCCTTCGGCAGTGTTCGCCTTGCTGAACTCGGTGCTGGGACTGGCAACCTTTTAAGGTCTTTCGGCAATCTCGACGTCCATGGCTTCGCCGTCGAGCCAAATGCCGCGATGAAGGCAGTGGCCCACGATTTGGCACCCAACGAGAGCCGTTTCGATTGGGTCACCGGCACCGCAGAGGACTCCGGACTTGCAGACGCCTGCGCAAACTGGGTCCTCCTCGGCAACGCTTACCAGTTTGTCGACCCACCGCGAATGTTTCGTGAGGCGCATCGGATATTAGAACAGGACGCTTTCCTAACAATCATCTGGAACGTGCGTGACTTCGAGCGTGATACGCTGCAGCAAAATATCGAACAGATGGTCAAGCGCGAGGTTGGAGCCCTGAAAAGAACCGGCTCCTCCGTCGAGGAAATCATGGAGGCGATGGATACTGGAGAGCTGTTTACCCACCACTGTTATGTCGAGGCTCGCCATGAACAGCGCTTCTCCCCTGAACGCTTCCTCGACACTTGGAAAGCCGGGCACGACGTTCCGAGCCAAGTTTCCGAGGAGAAATGGCAGGAGATCATCGAGAAGACCGCACGGATGATCCCCCGAGAGGAACTCGTTTGCACCTTTTGGCGGACTCGGGCGTGGACACTGCGCCGCGCCCAACGCCTCCGCTTTTCCGTCTCTTCGAGTGAACGGACACAGGTCCTTCAACAACCGATCGACCTGTCACGGGCCATCCCGCCAGTTCTTCCTGAGCTTCGGTATGGCTTGATGCGGGTAGCCGCGAACCTGTCCGTAGATGTCCATTTAGCGGACCGTCTGCGTCGCAACCGTCCTGGTGGAAGCTTGGAGGATCGCGAGGCGGCGGCTGGATGGATGATGCGCCGCCTCGCAGTAAGGCCTTCTACAGATAGGGTCATCGTCGCGAATGGCACGCAAAGCATTCTCGGGCTCCTGCTGTTGCATTGCGTCGGCTCAAACGGAATACTCCTGTCTGAGGCCTTGACCTACCCTGTCTTGGTACCGTTGGCACGGCGTCACGGACTCGCGGTGTTACCTGTCGAGATCGATGACTGTGGACTCGTTCCGGATGCTTTAGACAGAGCTTGCCAGATCCCGGGTGTAAAAGCCCTATTTTGCAACCCGACCGTCCACAATCCCACGACCTCAGTGCTGCCTCTCGATCGACGCCAAGCGATAGTTGGCATCGCTCGGCAGCACGGTATCGTGATCATCGAAGACGACGTTCTCGGATCACTGCACGGCCCACATCCGCCGCCTCTGGCAGCGATTGGACCCGATGTCGTGTGGTATATCCAGAGCCTTTCCAAATGCATTGCCCTCGGGTTGAAGATTGCTTTTCTCGTCGGCCCGGACGCTCGACAAACTGCTGCACTAGTCGATCCGGTGTCCAACCATTCCTTCTGGTTCCCATCCGGGATTGCTGCGGAGATGGCGACGGGACTCATCACTAGTGGTCGAGCCGAAGCGATCCGCGAGGAAATCGAGACATACGCCCGGAGCCGGCTTGAGGTCGCCCACGGTATACTGAAAGGGGTGGCTATCAGGTCTGCGCCGGGCGGTCTTCATATCTGGATTCCGTTAGGGCCAGGGAGATTGGCCGCTGAAGTTTCGAGTGCGGCAAGGCAGGTCGGAGCGATAGTGCGAGGATCAGACATGTTCACCGTGCCTAGCGCACGGGATAGTCACGGTATCCATCAAGCACTTCGCGTAGCGATCACGACACCCGAAAACGAGCACGAGTTCGCTGTTGGACTGGAGCAGCTTCGCCCTCTCCTCGTGCAATGAGAGTGCCTCAGTCGAACGATGTCAGATTGGCCCGGAGGTTCAGACAGGATCATGGAAGAGGTAGAGCATCCCTTTTGGCAAGCATTAAAAGATCGGACCTTTCTTCTCGGGACGACGGCCGCTCTGCTGGGGTACTTCGCCTTTCTCGTCACTTGTTTTCTCTCATCCCTAGTCATGACCCAACTGACTGAGGATCCTAGTTTGGTCGCTTTCGTAAATGCCGCGGTTCAAGCTCCGCTTCTCTTCGTAATCCTTCCTGCAGCGGCTGTTGCGCGACTTATTGACCGACGAATACTTCTGATGGCGGTAAACCTTGCAATATCCTGTGTGCTGTTCTGCATGGGCTTAGAATCGACCAGTCTTCATCCAACGCCCGTTCAAGTCCTCGTGCTGATCTTCTCTCTCGGAACTCTTGCCGCCTTTTCCATGTCGGTCTGGCAGATTTCCGGTCCAGATGTAGTGGCCAAATCGATGGTCGCCGGTGCGACCGTTACGGTCTCAGCGGGTTTCAATTTGGCCCGGGCCGTGGCCCCGGTTTTCGGGGCTGCATCGCTGAAGCTATTGGGGTTCCAGGTGACGCTAATATCGGGCGCGATTCTCGCCTTAATCGGCGCGTTCCTCCCCATGGGATCGAAATGGCCCAACGGTCCGGCCCATACATTGCAATCGGTATCTGCAGATCGCGACTCGCAAAGGAAAAACAGAAGGGTTTTGTCGCTTCGCCGGGTGTCCCAAGCCTTCATTGTGTCGCTGTCCGGGAGCTCGGTGTGGGCCTTGCTGCCTGTTATGGCGCAGCGGCGCTACGGCAACGACATGGCCACGGCCATGGGTCTTCTGTCCGGAGCCCTCGGGACTGGTGCCCTTTTGGGTGCTCTTGGGTCGAGGCCGATACACCAGCACTTGCCTCTCGTTACAATCATTGTCATGACCGCAGTGAGCATGATGGTTTTCGTGGCCTCCTTTGGGGTCGACTTGCCACTGCCGTTGTCCTGTCTCTTCGCCGTAGGTATGGGAGCGTCCTGGTTTATTCACGGATGCACGCTGAATGTTTTTGTGCGCACCGATGCACCAGATTACTTAGGCGGAGATGCCGTTGCCCGCTTCCTGATGATCTTCTACCTGGGTTTGGCTGCCGGCAGCGTCGTCTGGGGAACTGTGGCAACGACTTGGGGGCTCGGCACTGCAATGGTTGTGTCAGCGTTGGGTATAGCCGTGTCCGCGTTTCTCGGATTACAATAGAGCTTCATATCCTCCGGCGAAGAACGGCTTGCAACCCGGCTTCGAATGTAGCCCCCGTTTCACGCCAGTGAAGTGTCCGATTGAGTATTCGTGAGAAAAGGTCCGTCGCAGCACCGGACAAGGTCGCTATCCGGAAGGTATCCCCTCCTCCGATCGTCCCGCTGGCACCCCAAGCCGTCGTCCGATCCTGCAGCCTCGGGAGCGTCAGTGTCCACAGTATTTCAAGCTCACGACGCGTGACGTCTGTCTCAACGATCCTAAAATCAGTATAGGGAACGACCTGAAGGATCTGCAACCAAGCTACCGGTCCCTTGCCAAGCCAGCTGAAAACCCCATCAAGGATCGGCTGCCCGCAAGTTGTGTAGGCAAAGGAGATGTCCGCTCCCCCGGAAACGGCCTGGACAGCACGCGCCAGAAGTGTAACAAGCGGACCCGGTTCGTGAGAACGTGATGCCAAGCCCTCCGGTAACTCGCCAAGTATCCGGCCTTCAGCCTCTTTGATGATCTCCGACCCTACACCACTCCATTGTTGTCCGTTCGGTTGCACGAAATGGCTCCAAGTGTTGATCACTGGGCGCCCCTTCGACAACTCGACGTCCACGACAGCAATCTCGGACCCAAGCGGCCAAGGCTGAACCACCGGCGTATTGCCGAGATACCCGAAGAAGCGGCCGAGTGTGTGCCCAGCAACGATCAAGTCCACAGCCTTATGCCATGTCGCGCATCTCTGAAAGAAACCACCCGGGTTGGCCAAATACCGACCATTCTGGTAGTGCCAGTCCACCCCATCGTGACATACGCAGACCACGATAGAGGCGCCGCTTTTGCGAAGTTCTTCGGCAGATGCTCGAACATCGAAGGATATAGTGACTTCGGGTCCAGGCATGTGGCGCTCCGGTCTGACGGTCCAGGAAGACATAGAGGAAAGATTGTGATGCGTGAGGCCAATAATGCCGACATCGGCATTTGAGATAGGAAGAATCGCGGTGGCCGGAAATCCGATTTCGGCATTTGCCGAAAGCAGGGGAAACCCAAGATCGGTCGCCTCCCTACGGAGAAACTCAACGCCAAAATCCAGATCGTGATTCCCAATCACGGAAAGGTCGATCCCGAGCTCTGCTGCAGCTTTAAGGCCGCCTTTCCCCATAGTCGGAACGGTCAATGCTCCCCCCTGGAAGAGATCGCCGCTGTCCAGCCAAAGGCTGCTCCTGCCCCGTCGAAGCTCGTTCACGGCCGCACGTAGCGCATCCCCACCGGGAAGCGCTCCGTAGGACGTCGGCACTGTTGCGAAGGAGCCAAAAAAGTCGTGTGTAGTGACTAGCCGCAAGCCGCGGGACATATCGAAGTTCCCTGTGGAGTTCTGCCGAATTCAGATGGGTCGATCGGCTAAAAGTCCGGCTAGAATCGAAAGACCGTCGATGAGAGATGATCGGTTTGGAGGACTGCTGAGGGAAATGCGGATTTCGTCGGTCCCGAAGTTATCGTCGACGGCAAAAAGACGTGCTGGACGAACGAGAACTCCGTTGGCGGCAGCCGCGTCAGCGAATGTGTCGGCGCTCCATCCTTTGGGCAACGAAAGCCAAATATGCATGGATCCACGGCTGCCTCGATATTTCTGACCGCTAAGCACCTGCCGGGCGATATCATGACGGGAATCCATTTCCGCTCTAATCGCCGCCGCGATGGCTGCGGCCGTTCCATCATCGATCCAGAGTCGCGTCAACGCTGCCTGGAGCGGCGCGGGAAACCAGCTCGAATATCGTAGTTCCATCTCGAGTAGGGATTTCGCAGCGCCTTCATCCGGGGCAACGAGATAGGCTATCCTCGTCCCATGCGCGATGCACTTAGTCAGCCCCATGACATACCAAGTGATGTCCGGGGCAAGAGCCGCGATTGGTGGAGGCGATTCAGGGTGAAGCAGCCCGAGGACGTCATCCTCGATGATCTGGATGGATTGGCTACGGGCAATGTCGGCAATCGCGAGCCGTCGCTCTTGCGACATGGTGGCGGTAGTGGGGTTGTGAACCGTCGGATTGCAATAGAGAAGACCAGGCTTCGGGCCTTGATCAACTAGGCTGTCTCTGAGAGCATCGACCGCTAGTCCTTCAGTGTCGAGCGAGATGCCGCGGAGTGATACTCCGGCCTGACATGCAACAGCTTTCAACACACCATAGCTGAGGCCTTCGCTCAATACGGTCTTTCCCGGTCCCGAAAAGTTGCGGAATAACAGGTGAAGTGCCGCCTGCGTGCCATTCGACACGATGACTCGCTCAGGGGAAACAGGGCTACCGAACCGGCATGATAGAAGCTTTGCCCCTGCTGCCCTATCGTCGGTATTGCCACCGGGCTGACTGAGACCGATCAAGTTGTAGTCGGCCATCTGCGCCAAACGAAATAGCCCGTCGCGGAGAGCCTCCGCGACGGGAGCGGGACGCGGCGGAACGGACCGAGTAAAGTCGATGATGTGTTTTGATCTGTCGGTTCGCTGGTCGGCGGTCTCAATCGATCTCATGTTCTAATCCTTCGGAAGGGCTGGGACGCAAAAATGCCCGCAATGCGAATTGTGGGTCGTTCACCACTATCGCGTCCGGTCGGATACAGGTGAGTGAGGGAATATCATCCAGTACCAGCTCGCCCCGACGGGTTGCATCCGCCCCGCAAGTGACCATGATGCGGCAACCCGTCATCTTGAAGCGCTCCACACGCTCTGGGGTCGCTCGAGGCTGATGCAGCCGAATCCATGCATTGTGGCGAGATCGGATGAAGTTATTTAATTCGGCGTCGTCATTCATCAGCCCGAGTTGATGGATATCCGGGAATTCGTTCCGGAAAAGGTGGTCATCCTCCTGGCCAATGACTCCGACAATGTATCGGCAGGCCGGAGCGAGGCTCAGAGCTCTTTCCAGGACGGACCGCCTTCGATCCTTCTCTGTTTCTTTGATGTCGAGATAGACAGGCAATCCCACTCTCACAGCGTCCTCGAGCGTGGCTAGGTCACGGATATGATTGGCGAGAGTCTCTAGTCTCAGACTAGAAATATCGCGACGAACCCCCTCGATCATTAGTCCCGAATCGTGCCGGCACACGACTTCGCCTTCGGCGGTCAACCACAGGTCTACTTCGAGAGCATCGGCTCCAGCCATCTTCGCCGAACGGAACGAGGCAAGGGTGTTAGGCTTCTGCCGCAATGAAGCTCCACCGTGCGCGATGATGATAGGCGTGGCCACATCGCCGGGTGTTCGGGCCCATATAGATTGCCTGCCGAGGCCGGATAAATTGTACACGTGCGGTGCTAGACACCGCACGATAGAGAGTCTGTCTTGAGTCATTATGGCTCTCGGGCTTCGAGCAGCGTTGCGACGTCTTTCCTCATGGCTTGCAGTTCTTCGTCGGGCATCCGTTTAAGTGTTAGAACGGACTGAAGATGTCTGATGATCGTGTTGGTGATCTTGATCGAATTCGCACCGGGGAACGCATACCATTCGGTCAACCTGGATAGCTGTGCGATCGCCGCCTGCTGATTGGGCCTCTTAGGTTCCGAGTCCGTGGGATCGTTCATTTGATCGAGGACCTGCTGGTTGACGGGAATTAGACCCGTTGTCTTGCGAATGATGTTCTGTGCTTCAGGGCTGACAACGAACTGGAGCAGCTTCCATGCGGCTTCGCGTTTGTCATCTTCCGTGGAGAGAATCATGCCAACTGTGCCCGCAGCAGGGACCTTGCCATCCGGAGAACCGAGCGGAAGCGGAGCTGCCTTGAGACGGAAGGCCCCTGCGACCTGTTTTTCAAGCCCCGCCAAAGCCCCGCTCGAAGTGACGAGGATGCCGATTCTGCCGGCGGCGAACGCCTGTCGAGCCTGATCCCTGGTCATGTCGGACTGACCTTGGCCGGCCTCGCCGAACGCACGGAGCACTTGAAATGCTTCTCTGCCCGGCGCGTTGTCAAAAACGATTGTCTTATCGTCTTCGGACATCATCCGGCCGCCGAGTGTTGCTACAAGTGCCTTGTACGTCCAGTTTCCCGTGTTGTCGTACTCGAAGAAACCGCCCAACGTTTTGGAGTCTTGATCGTGTATCTTCTGGATCAAAGTCGTCGTGCTGTCCCATGTCGTGGGAAAGTTGTCTGGATCACCGCCGGCTTTCCTGACCAGATCGGCGTTGTAGGCGATGACTGGGGTTGATACACCAAAAGGCAAAGCGTAGAGGGTGCCATTTACCGTTCCGAGTTGCTCCGAGCCTGGAACAAGCCCGAGGTTCGTCAAGCTATCAGACGCTGCTCCCAGATCATCTAGGGAAATCGCCAAGCCGCGGTCAATTAGCGGTCGCATGAGGTTTGGGCTCACGAAAAGGACGTCCGAAGTTGCCCCAACCACGGCAGAGCGCAGTTCTCGCTGCACCAGTTCCTCATCCTCACGCACCGCCGGAACTAGATTAATGTCAATGTCTGGATATGCCTTCTCGAAGGCCAAGGCCACGGCCTCGAAGGTCTTCTGATATATCGACGGCGCCGCGGCGACCTCAAGTTTCACGTAATTCGCGAAAGCCTGAGTGCCAAGGAATAAGCCGACCGTAACGGCCAATCCTGTTCTATACAGTGATTTTTTCATAAGTCCTTTGCCCTATTTGGTTGCGCCACTCGTTAGCCCTTCAACGAACCAGCGCTGAGCCAACAAGAAGGCGATGATGAGCGGGAGAACGACAACGGTTGTTGCCGCCATGAGGGGGCCATAGTCGTTGCCGGCCTCCTCATTTTTGAAAGCCATGATGCCGAGCGGCGGTGGCATTAGGTCCTGGTCGCGCACAGCGATCAGCGGCCAGAACAGGCTGTTCCAGTGCGAGACGACTGAAAAGATTCCAAACGCGATGATTGCTGGCAATGCCATCGGCACCATTATCCGCCAGACAATAGCGAGTTCCGAGAAGCCGTCGAGCTTGGCTGCATGGACCACGTCATCCGGTATGGTCTTGAAGAACTGTCGGAACAGGAAGATGCCGAACGGCGACACGACGTATGGAAAAATCAGAGCTGCATAGGTGTTGAGAATACCGACCTTGTAGCCGAGGATGAACAGCGGCAGCGCCAACACCTCGTGCGGCAGCAGGAGCGCGATCAGCACCAGCGCGAAAAGCAAGTTGCGTCCGGGGAAATTCAGCTTAGCCAGCGCATAGGCCGCGGGCGCGCAGACGGCGACCTGCAGCGACAGGATCGTGGCGCAGACAAAAAGCCCATTGAGCATGTAGCGCGGCAGCGGCGAACTCGTCAGCGCCTTGTTGTAGTTCTCGACGCCATAGAACTGCGCGGGCCAGAAGGAGAAGGACGCGCGGAAGATTTCTCCCGGGGGTTTGATCGAAAGCGAGACCATCCACACGAAGGGGATGAGGATAAGCGCACCGGTGATCAAAAGAACTGCATGACGAAGAATGGCGGACGGCGGTGCCACGTGTTGCGTGCTCATTGGTAGTGAACCCTTTTGTCCATCACGCGGGCCTGGATGAGCGTTAGCGCGACGACGATGAAGAGAAAGACGACGGCGACCGAGGCACCGTAGCCGGTGCGAAGATACTCGAAGCTCTCGCGGTAGAGCGTGTAGAGCAGCATCTCCGAGGCATGACCCGGGCCGCCCTGGGTCAGGACCTGCACCGTGTCGAACGTCTCAAATGCCTTGAGCGCCACGACGATGAAGATGAACATGGTGACCGGCCCGAGCATCGGCAGCGTCACCGTGCGCAGTCGGTCGAGCCAGGCGTCGGCGCCATCGATGTCGGCGGCGTCATAGAGGTCCTGCGGGATCGACTTCAGGCCCGCCAGGAACAACACCATGGCGTAGCCGAGGTTCTGCCAGATTCCGATGCCGGCGAGCACCGGCAACACGGTGTTCTCGTCACGCAGCCAGTTGGCGGTCGGAAGGCCGAGACCGGCGAGCGTCTGGTTGATCAGACCGATGGTGGGATGAAGCAGCGCCTCCCAGGCGATCGCCATGGCCGTCAGCGTCGCCATGAAGGGCAGGAAATGGATAGCGCGGTAGAAAGCGCGGAACGACTTGCCGCTTTCGATCAGCAGCGCGATGGCGAGGCCGAGGGCAATGGTACCGGGCACGACGATCACGACATACAGGATCGTGTTGATGAGCGATATGCGAAAGCCCTCGTCGGCGAAGACTTCACGGAAATTGGCCAAGCCAACGAAGGAGAGCGAGCTTGCACCGAACTCCCAGTCGGTGAGCGCGATGGCGAATACGCCAAAGACTGGCAGGAAGAACAGGACGACGAGCAGCAGAAGTGCGGGGCCGGCAAGCGACCAAGCTGCGAAGATTTCGGCGGACCGATGCCGGCGCAACGCGCCCGAAGAAGTCCGCGGTGTTTGGGAGGGTCTGACCTGTTTGCCCGCCGTGTGAGCGGTCATGCTCATTGCAGCCGCTCCTTCATCCGCACGACCGTCGCGCCTAGCTGGCCGTGAGGACGGATACGCTTACCGTCTGCCGCAAACAAAAGCAGGCGCTCTGGCTTGACGCCGAGATGCAGCGTTTGGCCCGATGAAATCTGCGGCGCACGTTCGGCGAGGAGTCGGGCGACGACTGGATGATCGCCCCCCGGCACGTCCAGATGGACGAACAGGTCGGAGCCCATGTGCTCCACCAGACGCACGGCGCCGGTCAGGATGTTCACACCATGGCTGTCGACGAGATGGAAAGCCTCCGGACGAATGCCGATCGAGAGGCTCGAACCCCTGGCGATGGGCGCTCGGACGGCAAACGCCGTGCCAGCCATGCTCGCGAGACCGTTCTCGTGCATCTTTGCGTCCAGAATATTGATTTTGGGCGATCCGATGAATTCAGCGACGCGGCGGTCGTCCGGGTCGGCATAGATCTCCTGCGGCGGCGCGACCTGTAGAAGCTCGCCGTCGAGCATCACCGCCACCCGGTCGGACATGGTCATGGCCTCCGACTGGTCGTGAGTGACATAGACGAAGGTCACGCCGAGCCGCTTGTGCAGTTCCTTGATCTCGGCGCGCATCTGGACACGCAGCTTGGCGTCGAGATTTGAGAGCGGCTCGTCCATCAGGAAGACGGCCGCCTGGCGGACCATGGCGCGGCCGACGGCGACGCGCTGGCGCTGGCCGCCGGATAGTTGGCCCGGCTTGCGGCCCAGAAGATGGCCGATGCCGAGCGCCTTTGCGGTACGCATCACCTCATTCTCGATCTCGGCGGCAACCGCCTTCGAACCCGGCAGGAAACGCCCGATCAGCGGAAGCCTCTGCCAATTGGACAGACGGCGCATCCGAAGCGGTACGCTCATGTTCTCCTGCACCGTCATATGCGGGTAAAGCGCGTAGGACTGAAACACCATGGCCACGTCGCGCAGCTTCGGCCGCACACCATCGACAACACGGTCGCCGATCGCAACGGATCCGCCCGTCTGAACCTCGAGCCCCGCCAGAATCCTGAGCAACGTCGACTTTCCGCAACCCGACGGTCCGAGCAACGTCAGAAACTCGCCGTCAGCGATGTCGAGTGAGACGTCGCGCAGGACGGTTGTAGCACCGAAGGTCTTTTCTATTTTTTCGATGGTTATGCCCGCCATTTTGCGGTACCTCGCTTTCAGGTGAGCCTGCAAATGCCTGCATCACTCGATGCCTGGACGTGCGAGACCATTGGAGCCGTTGTGTTACAGATGGATGACATATATCGAATAAACCGATGTGAATGGGTTGATTCTGGATGGTTGGGCGCAATATCTGCGGAGGGCGTTTTGTGAGCGAGGAGCAGGATCTTTCCCTCAATGCCGTTCGCGCCTTCGTACAGGTCGCGCGCGACAGCAGCGTCACGCGGGCGTCGAAGACGCTCGGCATCACCCAGAGTTCTGTGAGCCGTCATATTGCGGTGCTTGAAGAATTTCTTGGTGCCAAGCTGATTGAGCGCCGCGGCCGGCAAAGCCAGTTGACGGACTTCGGCCGCCTGTTCGCCGACGCTGTTGCCGAGCCGCTCGATACGATCCTGTTCACCGCGAAGCGGATGCGCCGCAACGGCCGGAAGGACGGTAACCGCCTCGTGGTGCGGACGTCGCTCGCCACATTCGCCTACACTGTTCTCATCCCCAACCTGCGCGAATTCTCGAAAGAGATGGGTGGCGTGACAGTGGACGTCATCAGCACGCTTTCCGCTCCGACCTCCACTGACAGCTTCGACGTGCTTCTGACTCGTGATCTCACAATCACGGAGCCGGCGGATCGCTGGGACATCTATGACGAGCAGCTTGTCTGCGTCGGCGCCCCGGACTGTGTCGCCGGCCGCGGCCTCAAAGCCTTGCGGAATACACCCGTCATCGCTGTCACCTCCCGGCCGGACATTTTGCCGACCTGGCTGCGCGGCATGGACCTGAAAACCTCCGATATTACGTCCGGCGCACGCTACGATCACCATTACCTCGCCTTGCCGGCCGTCACGACAGGAAACAGCCTTTTGGTGACGCCGCATATCGTGGTGGCGGAACTGATCCGGCAGGGCCTACTGGAGATGCTTCCCGGCTCACGCGCGCCAAGCGGCATGCAGTACCGCGCCTATGCGATTGATCGCGGCTCCAATCCGGATGTGGCGCGTGCCTTTTGCCGCTGGCTGACCCGGCTTTGCAAGAAAATGACCGAAGTGGAAGTGCCAGCCCAATAGCGGTCCGCGTCCGTCCAATCGCAAATTGCGATCATTCGGCTCGGTTTACGCGATGGCTGAACTGGCCATTGCAGTACTCCCTGAGTAGTTCTGGGTCAGATCCAGTGTTTCGAGGAGAGTTGCCTTGCCGCTCATCGCCAAGAGACTACAAGCCGTCCGTCCCTCCCAGACCAAGGCCATGACGGCCGCGGCCGCCGCACTCAAAGAAAAAGGTGTCGATGTCATTGCGCTCAGCCAGGGAGAGCCGGATTTCGATACACCTGAGGCAGTCCAAAACGCCGGCATCGCCGCCATTCGCAATGGCAGGACGCGCTATACGCCGGTTGCAGGCGTGAAGCCGCTGCTCGAGGCGATCCGGGACAAGCTCAAGCGCGACAACAGTCTTGAGTACGGGATCGACCAGATAACCGTCGGCTGCGGCGCCAAGCAGGTCGTTTTCAATGGACTATTTGCCAGCCTCGATCGCGGAGATGAGGTCATCATCCCCGCACCTTGCTGGGTGTCCTATCCCGACATGGTGCGGCTTGCCGGCGGCGAGCCGGTACTGGTCGCCTGCCATGAACGCTTCGGCTTCAAGCTGAAGCCGGAGGATCTGGAGGCGGCGATCACACCGCGCACCAAATGGCTGATGCTGAACTCGCCCAACAATCCGACGGGCGCTGTGTATTCCAAGGCAGAGCTTGCCGCGCTCGCCGCCGTGCTTCGCCGTCATGAGAAGGTGCATGTGCTCGCCGACGACATCTACGAGAAGCTCGTCTATGGCAAACGCTTCGCCACCATGGCCGAGGCGGCTCCCGATCTCCTCGACAGGACCTTGACCGTGAACGGCGTTTCCAAATCGAGCGCCATGACCGGCTGGCGGCTCGGCTACGGTGCCGGTCCAAAAGAGCTGATCAAAGCGATGAACACAATCCAGGGACAGACCTCGTCCCATACGAGTTCAATCTCGCAATATGCGGCAATCGAAGCGATCGGCGGCAACCAGGACTACATCGGCGATTTCGTCTCCGATTTCGAGAAGCGTCGCGATCTGGTGGTCGAGAAGATCAACGAATCGCAAGGCCTCAAATGCCGCTCGCCGGACGGCGCCTTCTATGTCTTCGTCAATTGCGCCGGCGTGCTCGGCAAGGTCACGCCGCAGGGCAAGGCGATCGAGACCGACATGGATTTCGCGCTCTACCTTCTGGAGCAGTTTGGCGTCGCCGTCGTGCCGGGCAGTGGCTTCATGGCCTCGCCGTACATTCGCATCTCCTACGCCGCCTCCGTCGAAGAGCTGCAGCACGCCTGCGGCCGCATCCTTGCGGCCTGTGAAGCCCTTTCCGAAAGTGAAATGAGCGATGAGCAAAGCAAAGCAACTGCGTAAGCGCATGGCCGAATGCGGCCTCGTCCATATCATGGCTGCCCATAGCCCCCTCTCGGCAATTCTTGCCGAAGAGGCCGGCTTCGATGGGATCTGGGCCTCGGGCTTCGAACTCTCGGCGCTCTATGGTCTCGCCGACATGAGCCTGATCACCATGACCCAACATCTCGACATGCTGCGAGCGATCGCCGGTCAGTCGTCACTGCCGATCGTCGCCGACATCGACACCGGCTATGGCAACGCCTTGAACGTGATCCATGCTATCCGTGAATACGAGAAGGCAGGCACCGCAGCCGTCGTGATTGAGGATAAGACCTTCCCGAAAGTCAGCAGCCTTGCCGCCGACGGCCGCCAAGAACTGCTGCGGATCGAAGAGTTTCAGGGAAAGATCAAAGCGGCAGTCTCCACCCGCAGCGATCCGGATTTCCTTATCATTGCCCGCACGGAAGCGCTTATTGCAGCCCTTGGCGAAGAAGAGGCGCTCAGGCGCGGCATGGCCTATGCTGCGGCCGGCGCCGACATGATTCTCATCCATTCGAAGAAGAAGGACCCGGCCGAGATCGAGAGCTTCTCACAAGCGTGGAAAGGACCCGTTCCGCTGGTCATCGTTCCCAACGCCTATCCGGAACTCGATGCTACGCGCATCCGCGGGCTCGGCAACATCAAGATGACCATCTACGGAAATTATGGTATTCGCACAGCAACTACAGCAATGCAGGATACATTTCGGCGGATCATTGCCGATGGCGGCGTGCAGAACGTGCACAAGGACATCGTCCCGGTAGAAGAGATCTTCCGGCTTCAGAAGATGGAACAGGTCAAGGCCGACGAAAATCGGTTCCTGCGATAGATGAGCTTATGAGACTGATGCGCGCCGCCAATTCCGACCGACCCCGAATTTGGCATCGCCGTTGTCGAAGGCGGAGGAGTTTCATCGTTGAGTTTTGACCTTGATCAGATTGCGGCGTTTCGCTCCAAATTTGGAGACGAGGCATTTGTCGAGGCCGCAATGCGATACGTGGAGGAGACTGCCGAATTGATGTCGGCACATGACGACCTTTGGCTTTAGCGGGATGCTGTCAAAGCGTGCTCCTGTAGAGCAGCGATTTCGGCTGAAATGCGGACTTTCGGAGGCTTGGGGACGCCACGTCGAACGTCGTAAGGGGGCCGGGAGGTGACCGCCTACTATCGTCTGAGATCACCGGATAGCTGCCATTCGGAAACCGACTTCGCGCCACCGGCCATCAATGTCGGCCTGAAGTTCAGTGCACAAGTGAAGCGCTGAGCAAGATGCGACGGCGGCTTCGAGCTAGCGCGAATCTGTCCGCCGAAGCAAGCATACAGGCGGTGGCGACGGCTGCATACGTCACACAGAGGGAGAGCTCAGTCTTGTGGCAGTGCTCGGTATCCGCGAAAGGATCGGATGTGGGAGCCGTCGTTCGTGGAGGCAATTCGCGTGTTTGGATCTCTCTGTGTTTATGGTTGTTGAATTGTGTCGCACTGACGTTAAACTGGCGGCTTAGGGGGCTTCGGCAATGCTGAGTGCAGTGCAGGTCTGGAATCCAGACGATTGGGAACTGTTTGCTCAAACACTACTTCATGGGCGTCACGGACCACTGCATGTGCAGAAGATTCCGGCTGCCCACAAGGGCGACTATGGGATTGACTACTACTGTACGAAGGACGCTGTTGCATACCAGTGCTATGCGGTCGAGGAACCAATAGATATTGCGGTCAGGGCGGAACGGCAGAAGAAGAAGATCACGACGGATCTTACTAAGCTTATCAAGAATCACGTCGAAATCGGCAAGCTGTTTCACGGGGTGCCCATTCGACACTGGGTGCTTATGGCCCCTCTTCATGACAGCAAGGACGTCAATCTTCATTGCGCGAAGAAAACGAAAGACCTGCGCGATACCGGTATTCCAGCGTTCGACGCGACGGTCGAGGTGATCATCCAAGATCCTAGCAATTTTCCGAATGACGCTGTTGCTCTGGGCATGTCTGCTCTTTCCAAAGTGACTCTCTCTATCCCAACGCCGTCACAATCCGAGCTGGCCACTTGGGCGGCAGGCTCTTCCGATCTCCTAGCGAATGCCACCGGGAAGCTGCAAAAGCGGGCGCCGCCGGATAAGCTTGACGATGTCGTTGGCGAAGCGGTGAGGTCTTTCCTTCAGGGCAATGCGCTGCTCGATGCTCTTCGCTCTGGTTCGCCCGATCTCCACGAGAAAGTCATGTCTGCGGTAAGGAGCCGTGCTCGACGATTGGAGTTTGCTGGTCCGCAATCGGGTGGATCAGCCGGGGAAATACTACACGCGGAACTCGATGCCCTAATTGCGGCGATGCAGGCGCCGGCCCCGAGTCTTTCGGCGGAGAACGCTGAGCAGATAGCGTATGGCTCCATATGTGAATGGATCATGCGCTGCCCTCTGGATTTCCCCAATGTCCAGTGAGTCGATCCTTCGTCGCGCCATTCTCGGCGGGGCATTCACTTATACATCGCGTCCCGATCCGATGCCGGGTGACCTGCGCATGTCCTGGGGGATAGCCGTGCTGGTGCTCGCACTCTTCTATAGCCGGGCGAAAAAATCCAACTTCCAGAAGCTCCAGTTTATGGCTCACGCCGTTCGATTGCCGGAGGGCAGGGAGGAAGTTCGCGGGCTTCTATCACGTAAGTATAAGCCCACCGAGGTTTCTGTTCGAGTAGAGCCGTCCCTCAACCGAGCCGTTGCATTGGCACATGCACTGAAGCTGGTGAAGATTGAAAAAGGCACATCGGTCTCGTTGACAAACAACGGCGAGAAAATGGCTGCGGCTATCGTGAAGGGTGACGACACGCTGAGAGAGGAAATATCGTTTCTGCGCGATGTGGCTCCGAAAATGACTGATGCACTTATGAAACGAGTCTGGCGACTGGAGGACCTCCTATGACACTGCGCTTCCAGCGTTTGCGACTTCGGGCGGTGACATCAGACGGGGTGTATGGTGCAGATGTCCCATTCTCTCGGGGACTGACGGTCTTGTGGGCCGACAATACCAAAGGTAAGTCGACCTGCATGCAGGGAATGCTCTATGCCTTGGGCCTGGAGCGAATGCTGAGCCCGCGACGGGAAATTCCACTGCCGCATGCAATGACCACCTATCTCAACACGGACAACGAAAAGCGCGTTGAGGTGTTGGAATCGAGTGTGTCCCTCGAAATTGCGAACGGGAACGACCAAGTCATCACTGTAAATCGCGCCGTGAAGGCAACTACGGATACGCGGCTTGTTACCGTCGATTTCGGTGCAGCGTTGTCTGGCGATGGAACTGGCCTTCGGCGACAGAACTTTTTCGTTCTCGATCCCGGTGCGGCTCAACGAGAGGACGGTTTTCACCACTTTCTTGAAGGCTTCTTGGGATGGCATTTGCCGCAGGTTAGGCGCTACGACGCCCCCGAAACAAAACTTTATCTTGAGACCGTGTTCCCCTTGTTCTGGGTTGAGCAAAAGTTCGGCTGGTCGGCCATTCCGGCAGCAATCCCAACCTACATGCGAATTCGCGAGGTTCATAAGCGCGCCGTTGAATTCATCATGGACCTCGACGTCTACAAGCTTGAAGTTCAACGGGAACGCATCGCGGAGCGCCTCGCAGCCAATTCGAAAGAATGGTCCGTGGTTCGGCAAGAGTTGGAGCGATTTGTCAATAGAGGTGGCGGAAGAGTATCCGGGCTCAGTGAGGGACCTGTCGCCGATCCGGCAGCGCTGACGAACGCGCATGTGCAATTGGCGGAGGGTACAGACTGGGTTCCACTGAGTTCGGTCGCTACACAACTGCGAGGGAGTATCGCGGAATTGGTCGCGCAGGCCGTGCCCGCCGTCGAGGAGCAATCGGACGAGGTTGCGCAGAAGCTGGACCAGATCACACAGCATGTCGACCAGCTAAACGCCGAGCGAATTCGCGTTCACGGAATTCAGCAACTCAAGGCTGCCGATATGCAGTCGCTCAAAAGGCGTATCGCGGCTCTCGAAGACGATCTCGCAAAGAACCTCGACGTCCAAAGATTGCAGCGGTACTCCGGTGTAACGGCCACATTGACCCCTGACAGGTGCCCGACATGCGAGCAGGCGCTGGTGGACACATTGCTATCACAGGACGCTCTCTCGGCGGTAATGCCCATCTCTGACAACATCGAATACATTCGATCTCAGAAGAGAATGTTCGAAGACATTCTCGCGAGGGAACAGGCCGAGGAGAATGAGCGCCGTGATCAGCTCTCAGCGATTGGCCGAAGACTGTTCGACTACTACGCTCAGATCCGACTCCTTCGATCAGAGTTGGTAGCGCCGGGGGCCAACCCATCCGCGGCCATCATCGAGGAGCGCATCCGGGCTGAGGCACGGTTGCGGGACCTTGAAGCCCTTCAGACGATTTTCGATGACGCTCTGGATCGTCTTGGCAATCTGCAGGAAGCCTACAATGCGCTCCTCTTGGAGCGAGCCCAAATCCCTACAGAGAAGCTCTCTTCTGGCGACCATGACAAACTCAATCGGCTAACGTCGCTGGTACAGGATCAAGCCGAAGACTTCGGATTCAGCACTTTTTCACCGGCGGAGTTGTCGATCTCACAGGACAGCTACAGGCCCGAGAAGGAAGGATTTGAGATCGGCTTCGAGACGTCAGCAAGTGACGCCATTAGGCTGAAGTGGGCCTATCAGTTGGGATTACTCGAGCTCGCCAGTGACAAATCCACCAACCACCCCGGCGTGCTTGTCTTCGATGAACCGCGTCAGCAATCATCTTCTCGACCAAGTTTCCAGAACCTTCTGAAACGCGCGTCTGTAGCCAAAAAGCGAAATCAGCAGGTGATATTCTCTACGAGCGATGATCTCGAAACCCTTAAATCGATAACTTCTTCAATTGACTGTGAGGAGGTGATCTTCCCGGGCTATATCCTTCAAAAGCTCGAATAAGATCGTATCCACCGAGGTCACCAAGCAATCGAGCGACCGCGTTGTCGCTCGTGGCGCAGAAGATCAACGTGGACTATCATCTCTGACATGCAGCGCGAAAGCGTGAAGTCAACAGTCCCGATCTTTAATCTGGCTTTGAGAGCCGGAAGCGCCTCCCGTTCTTCGATCTCACTGAAATCACGATTTAGACGCGAAGGGGAGTGCAGGAACCGGCGTGGGGCCGGGCTTGGGCACAGGGCTCTAGCCAGGGGTTACGAATGTCCGCTTCTGGAGCACCGCGATGATGAGTTCAACGCCCGGCGTGGGGCGCATAGCCGCTCAATGTACTTTTTCAGACGGGGCCCCTCGCGCCGAGACGCTCGGCCCCGCTTTGCGCGGGACCGCACATTTTCAGATCTCCGTATGCTCCGCCAGTTCCAGCGCATCCTCGATGTCCACGCCTGGATATATGATCGTGTTCTCGCTTTTGGTATGTCCGAGCAGGATCTGGATTGCACGAAGATTGCCTGTCGCTTTGTAGATCATCGCCGCCTTTGTGCGTCGGAGCGAGTGCGTCCCGTAGTCTTCGCGGCGCAGGGCAATCGCAGCCACCGACTCATCCACCAATCTGGCATATTGGCCAGTGCTGAGATGATCGGCATGATCAACCCGGCTGGGGAAGGCGTAGTCATCAATTGTTCCGCCTATCCGTTCAAGCCACGCAAGCAAACCTGCCGTGACGTCAGCCGTGATCTCGAACTGGACGGGACGTCCGGTTTTTGCTGGATGACCATGGCGCGGTTCGGATCTCCTGGCCCGCGAGGAGGGTTCCGATCTTGATCTTAACGAAATCGCAGCCTCGAAGCTTACTGTCGATCGCAAGATCGAACAGCGCCTGGTCTCGCATGCGCTCCTCTCATCGAGGAAGAGGCGAATTGCCCAAATCTACCGCTGCTTCACGGGCTTCTTTACGCCGCCCTTTCGACCGGCGTTCCATGGCGGGCGACCCAGTGCAGCAGGATCATATTGTGCGATACCCATTTGAGTTCTCCTTCGGCCACCATTGGCCGTTGGAAGAACGCGCAAATTCCAAGTTCAAGGCGGCCGCTTCCGGATGGTCTGGTCTCGTGGGTCGAGGATCAGTTTGCTGCCGTTAGGCGACGGTGACTTCAACCACCGCTTCCGTCCCTGAAGAAACGCTCACCGCCGGATCGACCCAAAAGCCGATTCGTTCAGACTGCTGCGACGCAATTTCCCGTCATGCTCCCATGCCCCCTCAGGCTGCAAGGCAAACCGCGGCGCGACGGTAGCAATGAAAGGCGCGCCTTTGTCTTACGGACAGCTCACATCCATTCCAAAACGGAAGCAATTCCCCGCGCGCGATATGTCCCCTGCCCGTCAACGCGACCTACAGGAATACGCCTTTAGGCGGGCTTCAATTACAGGAGGCTCTGTACCATCACGAAAGGCGACTTGGATGCCTCGCCTCGCCTCATCTGCGAGAGATACATATCGAAGTTGTGAACGACGCAAACCCTGAACTTCCGTTTTGCAAACCCCTTCAGAGCCTTGCTTGAGGTTGCAGTCAGATACCCTAGCGTGATCAGAGAAGGTGGGAAGTGGTCGTCGGCAGGTAGGCCTGCCTTCGGCTTTTTGAGCTTTGAAGGCGCAATTTCGTGCACAATTCCTATGAACTGAGCGAGTAGCATCGGGTAGACCACCAGCTTTTTCACTTCAGCGAATGTCGCCAGCGCGTTGTTGTCCAGCGCCACCCATTTTTGCTTTGGTTTAGCCTTTGGCACCTTGTCATCGCCAACAACGACAGCGACGTCGACGACGTAGACTGCCTCGTCCTTGTGGCCACCCATCACCGACAAATTGGAATGTATCTCGTAAAGCTCGTCACCTTTGACACACTTGAACCACGAGAAATTATAAGGATGCCCACGAGATGACAGCTTGGCCACGAAGAGGCCGTTAATCGCGTTCTCCACCGTGACCGTAAACCCGGCCAGTCGGTAATGTTCGGTCGCCATGGTGAGGGCGCCCAACTCCAGAAGGGCAGTCTCTCTAACCGCCAGGTGCTGGAACTGAACGGAGTGCTTGTTGATGAAGGCTTTGAGCTCTTTCTCAATGTTGTCGACGTTCAACGTTCTCTCGCAAACATCTTCGCGGCCACCTCGCTCAAACTGCTGCTTTCAACAACGAGGTCTTCGATTTCGAGCTTAACTATCAACTTAGAGAGTTCCTGACGAAGGTTCTTTCCTTCCACGACTGCCGAGGAATCTTGGCTGATTTCGTCCCGCCCGATGCGGAAGCCGCGTGTTTGAGGCGCGCCTTCAGATCCCGGAGGTGTTCGCGTTGCCACGCTGATGCAGTCATTCATGATCCAGAACTGGCTGTTTACAGTGGACCAGATCCTACGGATGGCGACGATGAGCAGGAATTTGTCCAGTCTGTCACCGCTGATCTCGACGCGGGCGTCCTTCGCGATATCAGGGACTACCGCAGCAACGGCGTCAACGTAGCCGTTCACACCCTCTCTCAAAGAGTAGGGCAGTCGCTCGGTAATGCTTTGAACTTGTCGGCTTGGCATCGGTTACTTGGCAGCAAAACTGGGTCCAATCACTAACAAACCCGTTCCCTCGTCACGTCAAGCTAGATCCACCGGCTTGTTCTCCATCGCCAATACTCGTATTCGGCCGCGACCAGGCTGAACCGGAGGCAGTGGAATGATGCCATTGCCGGCGAAACGATTTTTGTGACCGATACGAGGCGCATTCCCGTTCGTACAGTTCCGGCCACAGGTCAGTGGGACGCGGCCGATCATGCGCATTACGAGAAATAGCCTTGAACAGGGGTCCGCACGCCACATTGACTGACAACAAGAATTCGCTTGTGTCAACGAAAAACTCTGACCATGAGGAAATTCCTTGATTATCGAATTGACGCCGGAAGATGTAAGGGCCGCGCGCGCTCTGGTGCAGTGGTCGCAAGATGACCTAGCTAAGGCGGCGGGCGTAGGCGTGTCTACCATCGCTGACTTTGAGAAAGCCGCGCGGAAGCCGATCGCCAACAATTTGGCCGCCATCCGGCACGCGTTCGAGCGAGTGAATATTATTTTTACACTGACCGGCCCGGCGATGTACGGAGCCGTCGTGCTATACCTCATGACTGACGACGACGGCGCCTTGATGGTGTTCCGCTATCGGCCAGAGCACGCCGCCGCCGTTCAGGAAATCGTCAGCACCTTTGGCACAATCGATGGCGATCGCGTCCAGCTTACGATCGATCAATTGGTTACGCCCGAAATGCGTAGCGCACTCGATGAACTGGTGATGCGCTACGGCGCGGCGGTGCCGCAGCTCAACAGGCTAAAGCAGAAAATTGGGCAGGTGCCCGACGGCAAGTACTTCTTGCTACTTCCGGACGCGCCAGCTTCGGCGAAGGACCGCTTGGCGCTGGAGAACTATTTACACGCACTCAATAATCCTGAGGCCCCACCGCCCAAAGTCGCGTCGAACGATCTGTTCGGCCCGCTGCTTGATCTCTATGACGCGAAGAACCCTCGCACTGACCGCAACACCGTGATCGGCACTGGCAAGAGGCCGCGCACCTGCCGCTTTTGTCACCGTACCGCTAACGAGACGTCCTTCAAGAAAGTCGCGCACGTAACTCGGCAACGACCATCTAAAGTCGGCCGAGGAATGCGACGAATGTAACGAGTACTTCGGCCAAGAGACCGAACCGTCACTAATCGGAATGTTGGATGTGCAGCGCGTGTTTCTCGGCACTCAAGGACGAGGCAAGAACAACGGGCGGCCGAAACTGAAGTTCGGCAGCGACACCCTTATGCACGATGGTCAAAAGGTGGTGGTGCAGGCGCATGCCGTTTCCAAGCCTGACGCCGACACGCTCGAAGTCACGCTCGGCCGCGGCGCTCGCCTGGTACCGATGTCAGTTTACCGTGCTCTGGTGAAAATCGTTGTGTCGGTCCTCGATGAGGAACTCCTGCCAGATTTGACGAAGACTTTCGAATGGGTGCGATACGGCCTGCACTCGGACCAGCCCTTGCCTAAGGTGGAGATGGCGACGATCGACCTACCTCCAGACCCGTCAGCGCAGATCACCGTGTATACCCGTCGGACGCCGCATCCCCGATTGCCGCACGTCATCGGGGAGTTCAGGTTGGGCTGCTACGTTTTGGTCTTTGCAGTTCCCTTCTCAACTCAAGACCAATGGGGCCTGGTTGGCTTCTTCGAAGATGTGAACTTCCAAGACACGTTCCGCCACTACGTAGCAGCCGCGCAGTGGACGGAGTGGGATCTGAGTGGCACGAAACCGATGGCGCTTTCTCCGCGCCTGAGGTTCGTCAAGGGCTGACCTTCGGCCCAGCCGACTTGCTACCGTTTCACCCAGGACCGCTTGTCACCGTGTCAGCCTTGAGGCCCGGGAATGAACCGAGATTGTCCGGGTTGAGAGTACGTCCTCTGCCAAGCTTATCCGGAACCGGACTTTCGCGACTTTACCCCAACTTGCCCACTCGCAAGGCTGGCAGGGATTGGCTGCTTTTGGGAGATCCCAAAAGCATCCTGAACGACCAGGATGAAGGCGCGAAGCGGTCGTTCGTGAACCGCGGCTGGAAAATCGTTTTCGGGCCGACTGCGGACGACGATGTCATCTCGTCACGGCTAGGGAAAAGCGCGAAAGGCGCTTGACCTCGACACGCCGATTAGAGAAGCGCCGCCCGAAGGGCGGAAACCGGGACCGACTGCCCCGATAAGCGGTTCCGTTCCTCCTTATCTGACTTGACGTGCGGTCTGTTATTGCGGTTTATCGCAGCGCGCGAGGGTAGGCACTGAGACAGACACTAGCGATAGGCGGGGGCTCTATCGCTGAAAGTACATGGAGAAGTGCATGCTGAATCCTAGCCCCGACAAATCGAAGGGAAAGCCTGAACCGGTCGATATTCATGTCGGCCGTCGAATTCGGATGCGCCGAGTGTGGATGAACGTCACACAGATGGCTCTTGCGAAGGCTATCGGAGTGACGTTTCAGCAGGTACAAAAATACGAGAAAGGCACCAACCGCGTAGGTGCAAGCCGACTTCAGCAGATCGCACACGCGCTGGATGCGCCAGTTTCTTATTTCTTCGAGGATATGCCCGACGCTGCGGCAGTCGACGGCGGCGACCGCAGCGGCCAAAAGAGGCTGCAAACAGAAATCATGGAGTTCGCGTCAAGCCATGAAGGTCTTGCGCTCATTCGCGCCTTCTCCCGCATCACCGACCAAAAGGTGCGGAGCCGGACCCTCGGCCTTGTGAAAGCGCTCGCCGAACAGAATCCGTCATGAGTCTCGCGACAGATTCATTTCTGAGTTAATGCGCGCCGCAAACGAGCCCGAGAAGCTGTCGCCTTATGAAGTCAGCGGTCTTCTCGATCGCTCGATTGATACGATACGCGACATGCGCGAGCAGACAGGAATCGCCCATGGCGCCAAGGACGTGCTGAGAGGGCTTTGAGTAGCGTCTGAGCGCGCCCGCGACCTTTCCACCACAGATATCAGAGATGCCCTGGTCGATGCCGCTGACATTATCAGAGCATTGAAGATTGTGCTTGAAGGGAAGACCGAGCTCTAATGCGGATGACCGTGGCGGCTGCAATTGCGAGTGCCCGCGCCTGGGGCGGCGCGGGTACTCATAAAACAGGTTGGACCTGACGCCGCTTGAGGGACGGCGCAGCGTGAAAATTCGTCGCGTATGTCTTTCTTCCGAAGTTTCTCATGTGTCTCTGCAAATCCTGCAACCATGGTCATCCGAACAGTCAATGCGACGTTTTCTCGGACTTGTGTGTTACCCACGGCATGGCCAGGACCTCTTCGACGAAGCCGCCGGCTGAGCCGCCAGGCCCCGCCGACTCTCCGCGTCCATCCAAGGACTGCGCATCCTTGGTCGACAAGGCGCCGAAAGGGTGTGGCGCCGCCCCTACCCGCACTAGCCGTACGATGCAAAAGACCCCGAGGCCGGGAGGAGGCGTCGGGGTCCTTGAACTTGATCGGCTCCTTGGGAGGAGGAGTGGAACCGATCGACGTCCTGCGCAGTGGGAGGAGGTACTGCGCTGACAATGGCGAAGATAAACCATCCGCCATCATTGAATAGTACCTTAGGTTACAGGGCAGCATTGCTGAGAACGCATAGCACAGGCGCCTCATTCATGCGCGCGACGGAACCCGTACACCGGCATCAAACGGAAGCGATAATTGTGAGTTCCCTCTAATAAAGCTGCTTGTGATACTTATGAGACAGCCGTGTCGCCACGTGCTGAGGTGACACGACCACCGAGCACCAACCTGCCCGCGGATGTCCGATAATGACCTGTACCAGTTCTCGCCGCGATGTTGATCACGTCGGCGAAGGTCGCGTCGAGAACGTGCGAGGGGCGACCGCTGGTCGTCTCTCGCCCTTCCACCAACGCGGACGCCCCTTTTTGAAGGGCCCTACCGCCTGTGGGACCGTGTGTTCCCCTTTCGAAAAACGATTGTCGTGGGGCTGCCGGTCGGGATGACTTGGCCTGTCGGAACAAGATTGCCGGGCTCACATTGTCTGAATTCGACAATGGTGTCGCTGTCTTCGTTAGCGACATAGAGGTGCTTTTCATCTGGCTCGAAAGCAAAAAACCTGGGCGTGGTGCCTTGGCTCGGCAGCCAGTATGGATTTGCCGGCTTTCCATCACTGCCTAGGCGGAAAACTGCGATCGAGTCGTGGCCTCGGTTCGAGGCATACAGGTAGTCGCCACCTTTTGATAATGCTATCTCCGATGCGCGGTTGTCGCCTGAATAGTCCCTGGGGAGGGACGATACGGTATCGATCGGGTGTAAGCTGCCGTTGTCATCGTCGAAGTCGTAAGTGGTGACGGTCGAATCCAGCTCGTTCAGAACATAGGCCAGCGCCCTCACGGGGTGAAAGGCGAGGTGCCGTGGACCGCTTGCCTCCCGGCAGCGGCATCGCGCCGCTTCCTCCAACGTTCCGTTTCCAGGATCGAGCTTGAAGGACACGATCTGGTCGAAACCTTTCTCCGGCACAAGGATCCACTTTCCCGACGGGCTAAAGGGGACTTGATGTGGTCTGCCGTAGTTCTGTTCATCGCGGTGAGGACCCAGCTTGCCGGCCATTGCCGCAAGATGGCTCACAGGCCCGAGATTACCGGTGGATGAGACTGGCAGGCTGACGATGCTGTCGGTGCGATAGTTCGCAATGATAAGCCATCCGTGCGTTGGATCGAGCGCAAGGTGAACCGGGTTCCGGCCGCGAGTACGTTGGCGATCGATATTCCGCAGAAGACCGGTTTCAGGATCGATCGAGTAGGACGTCACGAGATCAAGATCGCCGTGGACGGAATAGAGAATGTCCAGCATCGGGTGCAGGGCGAGGAAAGACGGATTAGGTTCGGTTTCGAGGAGTTGCAGCAAGCTCCATTGCGAGCTCTGCCCGTCGATCCTGTAGACGCTGATGCCTCGGCCTCTTGCATTGCGTTCTTCGGTCGTGCGGCATCCGACATATGCGAACAAACTCACTTTTGCCTCCATTCGAGAGGTCTTCCGCCAGTAGGCCTTGCCGAGCCAACTGGCCGGACACTAAACCAGGGTTACTGAGAGACCGTGACACTCGCGGACTTGATGACGTCCGCCGAGCGCTGCTTCTCTGCGGCGATCAGATCGCCGACGTTACCCCGCCGCGCTCATCCGACTTTGGAACGTCCGCACCGAGACCATCCAAGGCCTTGCGAAACTCCGGTCATACAGTGAGATAAGCGCGCACCGGGTCGGTGTGGATGAACTGGAAATCACCCGTCGTCTCGGCAAACTGTCGATCGTCTTCTGCGTCACGGTAATCAACTCGAAGACGCCGAGTTCCTTGCCGATCAGATCCTTAATATCGGAAAGTGAATTTCTTGCGACATGTTCGTCCTGAGGAGGTACCCTCGGGCCGCTCGGGCAGGCTCTAGAAAGTGGGACGATTGACGTTAACCAACAGCTGTTCAATCGTGAGCTGACCACGGATCGACGGGAATGCGCCCACGCCATGAGCCATCGAGGGCTTGCCGGCAAGTGGAAGGAAGGCGGTGCGTAGCTGCGATTGATCACGGCGGCAAGCGCCTTCTCGATTTCATCGCGTCCTCCGGTCGCTCGGCTGTAGCGCTGGGCCCGTCATGAGTTGCTGGAAACGTGTTGCCTGCCAAAACGTCTAGCTCTCAAGAAATCAACTTTGGACGGACGGGAATGCTGCGCGTTGCGGCATCTTCCGGCACGAAGCTGGCGCGGCTCCACGAGACGCTAAGCTGGACCAAGAACCTTGCCCCCAATCTGACGGCGCACCGAAAAACCTCCTCTCTCCTACTACCTCATCTTTTTCTAGTGCATGCCGTGACATTGAGAAAATTGATTTCTTGGATGACTCCCATTCGCAGTGTAGATGAACGAAGATACGCCTTAGGGGCCGTGATCTCATCTCTTCGTTGCGCGCGACGCGCTGATGCCGGACGGAATCTCACGGCTGCGGCACGCCAGCATCAATCTCAGTCAGAGAGCCATGAGTGCGGCCGTCGCCAGACTTTGCAACTTCGCACCTATTTCCGACACGAGCTGTTATGATGCGGCGCCGCGAACTTCTGCCAACGCCGCGTGCTAAAGCACTCGCCTGCAGTTCGCGAGGCGCTGCTGCCGAACACGCGTTGCTCATTGTTCCTTTCGGGACCGGACTGTTTCGTTCAACTAAATCAGTCACCGCGACCGCACCGGCAGATTTTGCATGATGCATAAACCGGCGAATGATGCGGCCGCCCATACTCCAGATCATCATTACGATTTCGCCGGAATATTCCATTTTCTCGGCAAATCGTTGGAGAGCATCGACGGTCCTTGTGACCCGCAACTTTTGATGAGTAGATGCAACAATGGTCTTCCGAAGGCGAAAGGCCGCACCGATAAGAAGTCGAACTCGATCGCCTGTAAGCAATCGAGTTCGGACGGCCCCGCGGCTAGCCGGCGGCCATCAAGTTCCGCGCGATCTATGCCATATCCGCCAAGGTCTCTGATGGCCCTTTTTTGAGGGTGACGGCCGCAACGGCGTCGTCGTTGTGAGTACCGGATCAATACTCCCCAGTGGTGCCGTTTGAATGTTCCCGGTTGCGCCGTAGCCGTTTCTCCGGGAGGCGCCCCGGAGGACCGGCGGCGCGTCATCACCGATACTCTTTCCGATGGTCGGACGGGGGACTTGGGTGATCCAGCGGTTCCCCGAATGTGACCTTTGACAGCCATAGTATGGTCCAGCGATGCCGGATGCGGAGGCTAACCACCTCATCACGTCACATCCGGGTTAAGACCACTGGGGGCACCGTTCTTAATCTGCTTGTATCCAAACATTCCTTCGGGAGAAGCTTCGTTCATCAGGAACGAAACCACTCCTGCCGTCGTCACCAGCAACCGCTTCGCCCGACAAAGGCAGGCGTCGGCCCTGCCAGCCCGTGAGAACCGCGCAGAAACTGCTGGGCTTAGGGGTAAGTCACCGACAACAGATCCTCGCTGTCTCAGCCTTCGAGTGGTGCCCACGGGTGCCGGTGAGTGGAGAACGATTCAATCCGGCGTCGGCGTGAGTGAATCAGACCTAGTGCTATTTATCTGATCATTGTTTACCATGCGGCCCATCATAAATATACCAAGTGGCATCAGCAGGTACCACATTCTTCGCCGTGCCTGTTGCGAGCCCGATACTCAGCGCCTTCTCGACGTCGGCAACAAGGTGAGTGTCTTCACTATAGGTAATCTTGTCTATCCTTTCATCGGAAAGGTTCGTGCAACTACGGTATATTGTTTTCAACTCGGTACGAGACGCCGATGCCTCTTGGCTGTTAATTATCTGGTTCGCCGCTAATTTCCCTTCAAACCATCTAGTTGGCGCATGCAGTAGGAATGACGTATCGTCCAAGACAAGGCGTTTTTGACCAGCGCAGTAGAGCATGGTAGCCGCCGAATTAACCTCTGATAGATTTATGGTTGTCACGGGCACCACGGAGCTCCTGATGACTTGATAGCCGACATTTCCGCTATCCACCTGCCCGCCCGAACTGCTGATATATAGATAAATGTCGTGCGCGGATTTGTACTTCAGATTAATTTCGTCGAGGGCGGATCCAAGGGCCGCGATCTTCTCCTGATTCACTTTACCCGTGTAAACGATTTTGACGGTGCTCACTGACGGCGGAGAGGAGGCGTCGCTCATCACCCGAAGCATGGCAGCCTGTAGAGGCGTGCTGAAAGCCGACAGGGCAACGGCAGCGAGCAAGGATATTGACGTTCGTCTCATAGGGCATTCCTCTTCTGTAGATTCGAGAATGGCATTCTTGGGTATACAACCTCTTTGAATACGACTTTATACCACGAGTTTCTTTGCGGATTCCTGATGCTCTATTGCGTCACGGATTACACTCATGTTGGGTTCATACTCTCGAATTTTGTAATAGCCTTCGTGTAGGCAATTAAAATAAAGGCTCTTAAGGTATCTGGCACTTCTGAACCTTAAGAAATCGTGAAATAGCTCACTTGGATCTGCGGTGAGAATATATTTGATTTGGCGAGCGGTCATGTGATGACTTGGCTCCGCCACGATCTGATTCAGGTCGCTGATTGACTTAACCGCAGCAAAATTTATCTCGGACTCTATGTCGGGCCGGTCGCCCGTGTATCGAGCAAAATATAGGAAGAATGTTTTATTCTTGAGGTGTTGCTCGTGCATGAGCTCGACTAACCTGTTTTCGTGAGTGCCAGTGATCTTCACGTCGTCGACAAACAGAAGACAACGACCTTCGAAATGTTGCGCGTTGAAGTAGAACCTATCGCCGGCGATCAATGACTTACGATGTTCTCCTGACAGGAGTCCGTAGTCGTTCACGTAACTGATCTTTCGTGGGACAGTCGCATATTCCACGTGGTTGCCTTTGGCATCAACAATGTGGCTGTTGAGGCGATTGAGCAAATGCATCGTCATTATAGTCGCTGCATTCGGAACAAAATTGTACGGCGACGAAATCATCAGGCAGCGACTGTCCAGTAGAGCGGGTGCGCTTTTTTGGAAGAACGCGTCCGCAATCTCGTAGCCCATCTCGCGGGCTGCTTCGTCGCAACCGAATTTCAAACGTGAATATTGTTCCGGTCGAAAGGGTGCATCCTCGATCGACTGAAATTCATGGAGCGCAAACTCCTGAAATTGCTTCATACACAACCTCTCGAATGTCTTCAGGCCTTCCCAGCAGAGCACCATGCATTCCAGCGCTCTGCGCACCTTGCAGATCGCAGATCGCGTGGTCACCCACGTGCAGGATGTTATTGGCCGCAACGTCACACGACTTGATGATTTTCTTAAAGAAGGCTTTCTTCGGTTTTGCATATCCAAGCAAATCAGAATAGATTCCGAACCGAAACACGCATCCAAACGAGCTCTCAAGAAAATCGTGCACCAATCGGCCGCTAATAAAGCTCGAGTTGCTGCCAAGTGACAGCGCATATCCGTCTTCGACCAACGCCTGGATTAGTCTTACGGTAGTATCCAATACAATTGGTTTGCAGTTCTCAAAAATGTTCTCGAACGCTTTTGCGATGAGGCTGGGATCTTTGTGAACATTGCAATGCATCATAAGCAGACGGATATTTTCGAACAGAGATGGAGCGTACCCAGTTTCGATAGCGTGTTGATTCACCCACCTCTTGACCTCGGCGTATGCATTCCTGACAGTTGCTTCTTCTGTATGAAAACAAGCCGCAAGAAACTTCGTCCTCGTCAGCGCATGGCTTGGGTTTGGCAGTACGAGAGTGTTCCAGACGTCGAAAGAAATGTGACTTATCAACTTGCCTTTCCGCCCGCCTTTAAAGCGCTCGGAGGGCAAGCATCTGCGGTTTGTCCGCAGCCGTCTCGGCGTCACGCGCATATGCGGCGCGGGTCCGAAACGGATCGGAGTACCCGCATCAACCACGGCGGTGTGCGTGCATCGGGAGAGATTGCCCTGCCGGTGCCGCTCTTCTCTGAAAGTGGGTTGTGGCGAACTAACATACTCCCTTTGCCTTTCATTAATTGTTCCTGACAGCGCTCGACACCTGAATGTCCGGGCGATATCCATCTGCTTGTGGCTGAGAATGAGCAAACGTCGTGCCAACCGCGCTCGGGCGTCTCGGCGGTGGATTTTTGCTAGTTATGACAAAGGGTCCCATGATGATTGGGATAGCGATGCCGCCGAACAAGGCTGCGTCGATAACCGCACAATTCGACAGGTGGTGTCGAATTTCGGACATGCCCCAAATGGGATACGACCTGCGGTGCGCATGAAACAAGCTCGTCGTCAGCCAAGGAAAATCATCTCCAGGTGCGCAGGATGCCAAGCAGCTGCCGGTCCAGCGTCACGCCGTAAAAGAACCGCAGCGCGCAAACCGTCTGGTTGAGCGCCGGCCAGGAGATGCCCTGCGACACCAGGTACATCTGGAAGGCGCGCACATCCTCCAGTCCCAGCCGCTCCGGCGAGCGGCCGAAATACCGGCTGAACTTTGTCACGGCATGCAGGTAGGATCGTTGCGTGGCCGGCGACAGGTTGCGGGAGCGTCATGTCGTCGATCATGCGGCGGCGCAGCGGGCTCACCGCTGCCGGAGCGTTCATCGGTCGGTCTCCTGGTCAGGGGTTGGTTCTCAACACCCCAACATTCCATCAGGAGACCGCGCCTCCAAACACTCACCTCTCCCGCGTCAGCGGGTTAGTTCAATTCTGAATCCGAAAAATCGCGACGCGCTTTAGAGGCGGTAGGTGAGCATTTTTATGCCGAAGCCGATTAGCAACATTCCAGCAATTCGGTCAATCCAAGCTCCGGACTTCTTGTAAGCTGCTTGCGCAGGCGGAGACGACATGAGCATGGCCACAGATCCGTACCACACCATTTCCAACATAAAGCCGCCCAACAACACGATGAGCTTTACGGACATATCTGCATCGACCGGAATTGTAGCGGCATACAATCCCAGGAAAAACGTGATGCCTTTTGGATTGGTTAATTCAACCAAAGTTCCCAGGCGGAAACCGGACCACAACGTGCCGGTGGGTGGAGGCGGGGTGTTATCTCCAGAAGAAGAGACAAGCCAACCGGAAAGGCCAAGATAGACGAGGTAAAGACCCCCAACGATCTGGATAGCGGTAGCAAACCAGTCCACACGTACAATCAGCACTGCGAGGCCAGTCATTGAAAGAACGGCATAGAACGTGGCGGCTAAAGACAGTCCAAGAGTTGCCCCCAAAGCTGATGGCAGAGCACCCGATATCGCTAGTCGCGAAACCAAGGCAAAGTTTGGACCTGGGCTTATGATCACGATGGCATAGAGACCCAATGTCGTCAGAATGGTCCAAATACTGTCTTGCATCGGCGCCTATCCGGTCGACCTTCGACCGACTCCTTGTTAAACATGGGATCTCTGCGGCCTTCCAGCGAGCGCAGAATTCTTGAGAATGGCTGACAGCTTTTCTAAAGCTGTCTTGAGATCGGAAAGCTCGGGACCTCCCACACACAGCCTGACGCCTCCGTCGTTGGCATCGGGATCGACCGCCGTAGCCGCGGGCGGGGTCACATGTATGCCGATGGCGCGGCTTGCCGCGACGAAATTGTCGGCTTCACGACGTGCCATCGGCAGCCAGATATGAAAGCCTTCATGGTCAGGAAAAACTGCCACGTCGCCAAGCTGGGATCTCGCCAGATCTAATCTTCTTGAAGATTCAACCTTAATTGATTTGCGAAGGGTTTGGGCTATTCCGCTTGAAAGCCATTCGGCCATGACCGCACAGGAAAAAGGCGATACCATCGATGACGTTGCGGACAGCGCGACCTCGGCCTTATCGACATAATGATGTGGTGCAACCAGAGAACCAATACGCAAACCTGGACTGACTGTTTTGGATAGGCTGTTGACATAGAAGGTCCGCTCGGGCGCCAACATTGCGATTGGCGGAAAACCTGACGAACCGAGGGAATACACATCGTCCTCAATGATCAGGGCGTCATGCTTTCGGCAGACATCCGCAATTTCATGCCGACGGCGTTCTCCCATGGTTGCCGTTGTCGGATTTTGCATTGTGGGCGTCACATAGACAACACCGCCGCTCGTCCGTCCCAAAGCCTCGTCGAGCGCTTCAGATTGCATACCTTCCCTATCTGTTTCCACGCCGACTAAGCGGTGAGAGGTATGACGCGTCAGCGAGATTACTCCGGGATAAGTTTGCGACTCTGTGATGATCGTTCCGCCCGGTTTACTCGCGACAGCGAGAGCGACCGACAACGCCTGTTGTGCTCCATTGCATAGAAGGAGTTGTTCCACCTTCATCTGCATACCGAGCCAGGCGAGCCATTGTGCCATCTGCCTGCGGTGCTCAAAGTACCCTCCGTCGGGCGGATACCGAGCAAACAGATCCGCATCGATGTTCCGTGAGATGTTCAAAAGCGTCCTTGCGAGCATTTGCTGGCCTACTATTCGCGGCGGCGCGTTCACACTGAGGTCAATGACAGCTTCTCTTGATCCCGGAAGTGCGGCCACAAACGTGCCTCGTCCTTTTTCGCTCCGTACCAATCCGCGGCGCTCGAGGATGGCATAAGCCTTTGTCGCCGTTCCGATTCCGATGCCCAAGCGATAGGCAACCTCACGGTGGGGCGGCAGGCGATCGTTTGCCGCGAGCCTTCCTTCGAGAATATCGTCTGCCAAGGCTCTCACGAGCCGTTCACTTGGTGGGGCGTTCATAACAACGAGATACGGCTCCCATGGGGATTTGAGAAGCATATCAACTCCAAAAATAGTGTCCCATGACACTTTTATCGTGGCGGGCGAAGTGTCTCATGCATTACTCATTTCGGCAACGAACTATCCCACAGTCGAGGAGATCGAAACTGAACTGCTGAACCTTTCGCTCCGAAAGACAGGAGATAAGGGATCTCCGATCGCCTGTTGGTGGAAACACTGTCGTGTTTAACAGGAGTCATTCTATGCAGGAAACGTGTCTTTTCACTCCCGGGCCACTGAGCCTTTCCTCCGATGTGAAGGACGCCATGAGGGTGGATTTGGGGTCGAGAGATGAGACCTTTAAGCAAGTCACGCAACGGGTAAGAGACCGCCTGCTACACATTTCCGGCACTGATAAGTCTCACTCTGCCGTTCTGATGCAGGGTAGTGGTACTTTCGCGCTGGAGGCAGCGCTGGCCACCTTTCTCGGAGCCACAGACAAAGCCCTTGTCTGTATCAACGGGCTTTATGGCGAACGCATCGCAAGAATTCTTGAAAAGAGCGGCAAGAATTTTGAGACACTTCTGTGTTCCGCCGCGTTGCCGATAGATGTGGCTGCCGTGGAGCGCATCATTTGCCGCGATAAGCAGTTTACTCACCTCTGTTTCGTCCATTGCGAAACCACAACCGGACTCATCAACCCGGTAAAGAGCCTCTTGGAGATCGGTCGACGCAACGGTCTCGTCACGGTGGTGGATGCAATGAGTTCCTTCGGCGGGCTCCGACTTGATGATGACATCGACATTCTGGTTTCCTCGGGAAACAAATGCATAGAAGCACCCGCTGGTGTTGCTTTCGCAATCGTCTCCAACCGGCTACTCGCCTCTGGGAAATCCAGTGCGCGATCGTTTTGCTTCGACATGATGGATCAGTGGCAGCACTTTGAACAGCACCGCGAGTGGCGCACGACTCCCCCGACCCATATCGTACAAGCTTTTGATAAAGCTCTCGAAAGGCTGATCGAGGAAGGCATCCCCGCGAGGAATGCGCGATATTCGAGAGTTCAGGAAAAACTCCTCAGGGGCATGAGGGCGCTCGGGTTTAAAACCATCATCCCCCAGGAACATCAATCACCGATCTGCTTGGCTTTTTGCTCAATTGAACTGGTACCCGACGAGGCTGCATTCGCGGCCTACTATGGAGCACTCGCTCAGCAGGGCATCTACATCTACGCAAAGTTTCATGAGCCGACAACCACGTTCCGCATAGGATGCATCGGCCAGATTCAAGACTTTTGGATTGACAAATTACTGGCGGTAACGGCCGCACATTTTCGTATTTCGCCTTCGATATTGGCCGCTTAGGTCAACTGCAGGAGAACCGCAATGCTCAAGAAGAACGACGCGCAAGGACACTCGGTCCACCCGGCGACCGCATCACTGCATGCAGGTTTCAGAAGTGACCCTACGACCAAGGCTGTCTGCGTGCCAATCTATCAGAACACAGCATACGAGCTTGACGGCGATCTCTCGAAAATTGCTGACATCTACAACGTAAAAGAAGACGGATACACTTACACCCGCATTATCAATCCGACGACGAGGGCACTCGAGACCCGGTTTGCTGCCGTAGACAACGCTGCCGACTGCTTGGCTGTCGCATCCGGTCAGGCCGCTACATTTATTGCCCTTGCCAACCTTTGCAGTGGTCAGCCAGGCGATAATATCGTCGCGGCTCCCTTCCTCTACGGAAACACATGGAATCTGCTTCATAACACTTTTCGCAGGTTCGGCATCGAGACCCGAACCGCCGCGAACTCCGAACCGGCCGAGTTCGAAAAGCACGTTGACGACCGCACTATTTGTCTTTTCGGCGAATGTGTTTCCAATCCGATCCTTGATCCGTTGCCAGTGCGTAGCTTGGCAGAGATCGGCCGGAAAAGAGGAATTCCGGTCGTCGTGGATAACACCACCACGCCGTTGGTCTGCCGACCTTCGAATCTTGGCGCAGCCATGGCGACCTACTCGGCAACGAAGTATATTTGCGGGCATGGCACCACTCTCGGTGGTTTGATTTCGGACTACGGAAGTTTTCCTTTCCAGCAATATCCCGATAGGTTTCCCTTGTTTTCGGCTCCCGATGAGGCGCATGGCGGAATCCTTTGGCACCAGGCCGTGCAGGAGGTCAACGATCTGGGAAAGAGCGCGGCGCTATTGAAGGCGCGAATGACTTGGCTTCGTGATACTGGGCCATGCGCCAGCCCGTTCAACAGCTTCCAGCTCTTGCAAGGACTTGAGACATTGCACCTGCGCATGCGTCAGCATTGCGAGAATGCCGAAATTGTGGCCGACATGCTCAACAATCACCCAAAGGTTGTGCGCGTGACCCATCCGTCCCACTTTACGGGGAGGAAAAGGGAACTCGCGGACGATCTGTTCGACAAGCGTTATGGCTACGGCGCCATGCTCATGTTCGAAGTTAAAGATGCAGCGAGCGGGCGAGCGCTCATTGAGAACGTTGAGATGATCTATCACGTTTCGAACGTCGGCGACGCTCGCACTCTCATTACCCATCCCGTTTCGACAACCCATACGACGGTCCCCCGGGAAAAAAGAATGGCCGCTGGCATCAATGACGGAACGATACGTCTTTGTGTTGGCCTTGAGCATGCGGATGACATCATCCGCGATTTGGAACGAGCCCTTTCGGCTGTGAACTGATTCCAACGAACTCCGGAGTGAATCATGACTGATCGAGATGTTTGGCCTCTGAAGGATGGTCGATACGAAAGCGTACGCTTTCCTTCTGACGTGAAAAAGTCACTGGCTGCATTGCGCACGAACAACTTCACCGGCGCACTCTACATTGCGAAGGACTATGCAGTCATCAGCGCTTTCGCCATTCTGGCGTCGCAGGTTTCCTGGTGGTTCTATCCACTGGCCTTATTGTTTATAGGGGCGCACCAACGTGGTTTAACCACCATCGCGCACGATGCGGCGCACAAGACCCTCGCAAGGAACGCTAAACTAAATTATTTCCTCGGCATCGTATTCGCGGCCTATCCGCTCTTCCAGCGGCATTGGGCCTACCGCGTCTCGCACGTTCATCTACACCATCCGCATTTGGGTGACCCGGAGAAAGATCCAGATCTGAAATTTTTTGTGGAGAATGGAATTTACGACGTGCGTCATCCCAACAAGTATCTCTGGGATATCGTTATTTTCCCGCTGATTGGGGGGGCGACGCTCGCCTACCTGAAATACATTTTTACCTACAGATTCAAGGTGGTAGCGACTGATGGCGATGAAGTCGACAAAACTGGCGTCCTTGTCGACCGGTGGGGTTTTGCAGCTTTTTGGCTGGCAGTAGTCAGTGGGTCGATCGCGTTCGGGTTTTTCGACGAACTAATATTGTTCTGGATCATTCCCTATCTGACGACGTTTCAGATCATAGGATGGTTTACTGAGATCGCTGAGCATTCTCCCATGTGCGAAGTGGAAGATACGAACCTCTACCTAACAAGAAATAGGAAAGGCAATTTCATAGAGCGCATACTCTTCGGGGTAAATCTGGATGAGTATCACCTGGAACATCACCTCTCGCCGGGTATTCCTTTCTGGTTGCTCAAGAAGGCGCAAAAAATTCGGATGGCGGATCCCGAATATCAGAGGGTGGCAGCAACTTGGGGCGGTCTATTCTGCCGGGGGCCAGAGGGGCAGCCTAGCGTCATTTCGCAGCTGATCGCGCGTAATCGGCAGCTATATGAGACCGGGCGGCTGACAGACGGTGCCGTTGCTGGAATCGTATAGAGGAGGAAATGATGCCTCTAGTTGGAGTTGCCGCAAATCGTCTCATCGACGATGGGGTCCATAGAGAATGGGTTCGTCGGCGATATATTGATGCACTTGAAACATACGCAAACGTTGAGATCGTCATATTACCGACTCGCTCCACTGACGACATCGAGGGAAGCCGGCGAGTTGTTGCTCGCTTGGACGGACTTGTCCTAACCGGAGACGAATCGAACGTCAGCCCAGAGTACTTTCTTCACGCTAACACGCCGCGTCCTTCGCCGACTGAAAGCACCTACTATCGAGCGGAAACTGACCCCTACAGGGACATGATGGCGAGTTTGGTTCTTTCGGCCGCTCTAGAGAGAGGATTACCAATCCTCGGCATTTGTAGGGGGTTGCAGGAACTGAACGTCTTCTTCGGAGGCTCGCTCTATGAAGACATTTCCCTAGAGACGAACATGCTTACTCATAAAGAGGATATCTCTCTACCGCGCGATCGACAATACGACCCCGTCCATGAGGTCACCGTTCAAGACGGAGGGAAGCTGGCGCGGATTCTTGGCGGCAATGTACCGATAATCGTGAACTCCCTTCATAATCAGGGGATACGGATCTTAGCGCCTGGACTTCAGTGCGAAGCAGTTGCTGCCGATGGTTTGATAGAAGCTGCGAGCGTCTCTAGTACGGGAATCTTCCAGATGGGCGTCCAATGGCACCCGGAGTGGCATGCTGCCGATGACGTTGTCTCACGAAAGCTATTTGCAGCCTTTGGAAATGCATGTGCTGCTTTCGAAGGTAAGCGACAAGGAGACCCCGTCTAGCAGCATAATTCTTCGCCGCAGAGATATTGGAAATAGGGGTTTTCCACCCAGCGGGCGCACAGCTCCTCGTCCGACAGGTCGAACGTATGTTTGAGGATCGCCAACCCCGCCATCAACCGCGGCGGCATGCCGGGGCCGTCGCAATAGACCTCGCCGAAGCGCCGCTCCAGAAACGGCCAGTCGATCGCCTGCGCCAGCCGCACCAGCTCGTGCTTCATGTTGATAATCTGATCCAGCCGGGAGCGGAACAGATCTTGCTCCCCCGTCTCGTGCCGCTCGCGTGGTCTCGACATCGCCGCTCCTCGATTTCACCACCGCTAAAACGAGTGAATCACGCCTTGCGGAGGGGCGCAAACCGCAAAATCAAATTGCAAGAAAAGCGCACTCAATGAGCGCTTTTCTTGCAACACTGCACCGCGGAAAAGCGGAAATTACACAGCACTATTAAAGACGTGTGGATAGTTCACTGGCGACTATTTTAGTGGATACGAATGAACATCCATAAGATTGCTCGGCTCACGCCGCGCAGTAGAACCATGATCGCGAACCCTTCGTTTTCGAGGGAACAGAGGCCGGCGGCCGTGGCCGCCGCCTTCGGGGTCTGCATAGAGATCTTTACAGTTATAATGCGCTATCGACGGGAGGGGCTCGGCGTCTCCCTCTCCGGGCGTAATCGTCCATTTAGAAACGGTAGGTCACGCCTGCGCCGATCAACAGTGGATCGATTTTTGCCTTGCCGCTCAGCGGACCGAGAACGTCATGATCAGCCTTCCATTCGGTTTCGAGGAAGATTTTCTTCACATCGAAGTTCACGCCCCAATGGTCGTCGACCATGTAGTCGAAACCGACCTGCAGCGCAGCGCCCACATGATTGTCGACGTGGAGGTTATGGAAGCCGGGCTTTTCGCTCTGGTTGTAGAACAGCGAGTAGTTGATGCCCGCACCTACATAGGGCTTGAAGGCGCCGAAATCGGTGAAATGGTATTGCAGCGTAAGGGTCGGCGGCAGCAACCAGGCCTTCCCGACCGGCACGCCGACCGCGCCATCTTCGTTGATGTTGGCGTAGGTCGTGCCAAGGATGAGTTCAGCGGCGATGTTGTCGGTAAAAAAGTAACTGATGTCGAGTTCCGGGATCAGCGAGTCCGAATAGGAAAGATCCGAGCCGGTCACGCCGTTGATCGAGCCACTGTCCTCAGTGATGACGCCCAAAGCGCGCACGCGGATCTGCCAGGGGCTTAGCCCACTCGTCACATCCTCTGCCACCGGGGCAACAGGTGGTGATGTCAGCTCCGCGGCGGCTGCCCCGCACGCAAAAAAAGCCGCACCCATGCCCGCGATCCATCTCAGATGCCGTGCGTCATTCATGTTCATTTGACGTCTCCTTGAACCTGCAATCATTGAATCAGCAATAACCGTTGCAAGGAGACCGGTAGGCCGCGCGTGGCTGCGGCATGTTGATCGAGATCAACCGTGACTAGGAAAAACCGGTATATCGGACGGAGAAGCCAATTTGTCACATGAAGGCATTCGACTCGAAGCTGCGATTGGCCACGTCGAAGTACAGGTAGGCTGGGCGAGGCGGCCTCGATGACCGATGTTGTCGGCCCCACCGCCCTCGCCCGTCGACGCCGCAGCATACCGCCAGGAGGCATTGCGCCGTCTGCGTATGACGGCGCGGCAAGTCGCCCAGGCAGGCCGGTGACTCGCCCGCCACGGTCAGCCGCGCCCTAACGGGCTTGCCTGTACAAACTCAAGTCCCTGGCGCGGGGGTGCGCCGCTACGAATGCGACAAGCCCGGCGAGCTCGTCCATATCGACATCAACTAAGTCAGCAAGTTTCACCGAACCGAGCACCGCATCACCGGCCATGGCGCCAGGCAACGCAACGGCCGCGGCATCGGTTGGGAATACGTGCATCTGGCGATCGACGACCACTCACGCCTGACCTATTGGGAAATTTTCCAGATGAGGCGTCGGTGCTCCTGTTTGCGGTTTCTCGTCAACGCCTTGCGTTACTTCAAGGCCTATGGCGTCAAGGTCCATCGCGTACCGACAACGGCGCCAGTTTCCGCTCCCCATCCTTACGCCAGGACGCTGCGGCGGCTCAGCATCAAGCACATCCGCACTAAGTCCTACCCAAGAACAATGGGAAGGCCGACCGCCTCGTCCAGATCGCCCCCAGCAAATAGGCTTATGCCAAGGCCTACGAAACATCGGATCAGAGGGGGCGCCGACCTATCGATCTGGCTCCCCCGCTACGATTAGCGTCGCCCGCATGGCAGCCTAAAATCCAAGCCACCCATCAGCCGACTCGGCCTAACTGAGGATAACCTGTTGAGGCTCCATAACTAGGTAGTCGTCGAAGCGAGCCTTGCTCGCATTCCTGTGCAGCAAGAGCCAGGTTGCCCTTGAACTCACTCTTGTGCGTCCTGAAGCGATTGAGCATCTCGGAGAGATTAGACGATTCTTGAGCAAGCCCCGCCGACGCCGCATTCATCTCCTCGACCATCGCAGCGTTCTGCTGGGTCGCCTGATCCATGTGATTGACCGCGGAGTTGACCTCCCCAAGGCCGACGGCCTGCTGTTGAGCCGCCGATGCAATTGCGTCCATGTGCTGGTTGATCGTCTGCACCAAGACAGCAATCGAATGCAGCCCTTGGTCGGTATCGCTGACGAGTTTGACGCCTTCGCTTACCGCAACTTCCGAATTGCCGATCAAAGCCTTGATCTCCTTGGCAGCATTGGCGGAGCGCTGCGCTAGCTCGCGTACCTCTTGGGCAACAACTGCAAAGCCCTTGCCGGCTTCCCCGGCGCGTGCTGCCTCGACGCCGGCATTAAGTGCCAGGAGATTGGTCTGGAAGGCGATCTCGTCGATCACGCCGATGATTTGGCTGATCTTATGGGATGCCGTCTCGATGCGCCCCATTGCCGCGACTGCATTGCCGACGACCACCCTCGCCCCCTCAGCGTGATCCTTGGCATTCCGCACTAGGTTTTGTGCTTCGCCCGTTCGCTTAGAGGCTGCCTGGACATTCGACGTGATTTCCTCGAGTGCAGCCGCTGTTTCTTCCAGCGAAGCGGCTTGCTTTTCGGTACGGTTGGCAAGATTGCTAGAGGCACTGGAAATTTCACTTGATCCGCCTCTCACTGCACCAGCAGATTTTCCGACGGCCAGGAGAACTTGACGCAACTGGGCGACCGAGGCGTTAAAGTCATGGCGCAATGCTTCGAACTGAGGCGCAAACTGTTCTTCAATTTCGCAGAGCATGTCGCCAGCAGCAAGCTCGCGCAGGGCCGAGGCAAGCGAGCCCGTCGCTCTGCTGAGACGGTCTTCCGCCTCAGCTTCCGTAAGCCGCTGCACCTCCACACGCTCACGTTCGGCTCTCTGGCGATTTTCTTCCGCCTCCGTCTCAAGCTGGGCGTTGCGAATAGCGGCCTGGCGAAACACTTCCACCGAATGCGCCATATCCCCAATCGCATCCCTGCGATCCACAAAGGGGATGGGGCTTTGTGCATCACCATCGGCCAGTTGCTGCATGCGACGTTCAATCGCGCGGATCATTCGTGAAACCTGGCGCAACACGAAAATGCAGATGCCGAAGACGACCAGCGACACCAGAACCGCTGTGATCGCGCCCCTGATGAATAGGCCGCGCAGTTCGGCGAGCGCGCCCTGAGCTTTAGCATTCAGCATGTTGCCCGCCTTCTCGAGCAGGTCGGCCATGATGCGGTTTTGGTTGCCCGTCTGGGATGACCAGCCCTCAAGGGCAGCCTTGTCCTCTCCCTTCGGCTCATTCTGGTACATGGCAGCTCGAACTTCTGCCAGGGATTTGCCCTCTGAGCTATCGGCAAAGCGATCGAACTCTTCGATCAACTCCTCGGGCAGATGTTCGCGCAACACCGGCGTGGAGTGATCACGCAGTCCTTTGGCATATAGGAGAAAAGCATATTCAGGTGTCACCAGTTGACGACCGGCCAGAAATTTCTCGCCCAAGCGAATTTCGATTAGACCCGCATCGTTAACCTGCATCAGAGCATGATAGCCATCGATAAAGCGCGCCAGGTCTAGATCGGCAATCGTTGACGCGGAACGGCGCACCAACTCCAGGCCCGCAGCGGATGCGGGTTGCAGAACCAGCAGCGCCTCATTGCTACCGGCGGTTCCGGCGTCCACGTTTCTGCGATAATCGGGCAAAAGCTTCAGCTTGTCCTGGATTATGCGGTAGGCTCCGTCGATCGCCTGATCCGAATTACCCTGCACCTTCCAGTCGCGATAGGCCTTGTCCAGAGCCGCGAAGGCGCGATCCACAGCGTCGCGCCGTTCCGCGAGATCGCTGGGTGTGGCAAAGGCTTCTGCTGGCAACACCTGCGCTATTTCTCCTCCTGCATGTGCAAGGCGTTGAACCACGAGCTGTTCTTCCAAGGTCCCGTAGCGAATGTAACCGTCCAAAACAGCCGATCCACTCAGCCACAGAAAGGCCGATAAAGGAGCCGCAGCAATCAAAAAAAGCAGGCTTCGGAGAGAAAACATGAAGCGCTCCTTCCAGCGCAAATTCTAAATAATTCAGTTAACTATAGTTTATACTGGCAACAGATTGATAATCTCTTAATGTAGAAAAGTAAGAAACTAAGGAAGATGGTGCTATTTTTTTATGTTAGACGGGAACTTATCCCTGTCCTTTTCTTTCGCACCTGCAAGTTGTCGGCTACCAGCCCACAATTTCGCCTTGCTAGACATGACCTATTCTATTATGCGGCGACAGGACAAAGAATTTCGCTTGGTCCCGAAAAGGCGCTCGGATCTCGCCTGCCGGTTCTCAGACATCCGCGGTCGGCCCTTCGGATGAAGTGGGTGACGGTCTGCCCAAGACCAGTAAGGGCCGGCCTCCTCTCACTTCACTCTTCACCGTCGCGTCACAGGTAATCATCAGCATGCCCGCACCGCGGAAGCAGCACAGCCAATGCTAAAGCGGCGGCGCACGCGTGCGCCGCTTTGACCGGCGCCATGAAGCGCCCGTTACCGAAGCGGTAATGATGCATCACGTCCTCGGCCACCAAAGCGCCAATTTCCCCATATTGCTCCGGCATCATAAGACGATTGACCCCGGCATCAGATACATTCGCTCTTGTCGTTCAATTGAAATCAACTTTCTCTAACGGCGTTCGGAAGAATGCCAAAATTCTTTGTTTGGATGGCATCAATCCACGCCGTAGATGCATGCGTTTCAAGTCGGTCATCGTTGAATGACGTAAAGTTCCAGCGAACGGCGTCTGGGAGCCGAAGGGCGCGGAAGATGTCGAAATGGTCCCAGGGTTTCCCAGGCCTGTCGTCGCCATTGGTCTTGATCGCGCAAAGGCAGTTTTTCAAGCTCACCGCGTCGATGATGCCGGTCAAACCGTTCTTCGCCGATGCCTTGGATGAAGTGAGTTGCTGGCGTGCCAAGCTTCCGCCTTGTAAGGTCGCGATAGAGGCATGCTCGAGTACCCATCATTGGCTCGGGAACGGGTGAAGGTTGTGTCCCGGTCGCCGATCGCATCCAACACGATGATTGCCGGAACCTGCTCGCGAGCTTCGGCGAAGCCCACTCGCATCCAACTCGCCGATATGGCCCCTCGCCGCCATTGGGCAACCGACGTGGCAAAATGGCAGCGCACGTAACGGCAATAATCGAGCAAACTGCGTGCTGCCCGCTACCGGAGGTCCACTCGGGAGGGGGCGTCGGTCTGAGCTTACCGTCCCGCCAACCACCGAGCTCGTTTGCGAGCTCTAAAATCCAGGCTTTCGCGGATGAATGTCTGTTCACCCTAGACCAGTGTGCTCCTTAGGCTGCGGGTGTTACGAACTGGGTATTAATTATGGCTTCGACTAGCGTTCTCCCGTTGGGGGTGAGGGTGACCACATCGCCGTCGGCGGTGACCAGCGCTTTATCGACCAGTGTCATGAGCGTGCGGCCGATAATCGGGTTGTCGAAAAAGCTTCTGCCTTCAAAACGTTGTCTGAACACGTTGTCATTCACCGGAATCAGTGTGGAAAGTGCCATTTTGAACGCGTTAACTTCGCGTTGGAGCGAGGACACTCCCCGGCTTTCCTCAATGGGCAGACGGTTTTGATCCAGAGCTTCCTTGTACCTTTTGTAGCCAGTGATGTTGATAGCTTCGGCCCGGGTGCATTTCGAGCTACCGCCGAGGCCAATTGCCACTTCCGGGTACTGCATATCAAGGTCGGTGATTAACCCTTTCCATTTTTCCGGACGCTGATTATTCCGGTGGAAATACATCGTCGGGTGTTCCAGATAACCCGGCAAGAGATACTGTTCGACCAACTCGCGCATCTGGTACTGCTTGCCCAGCCCCGGGAAGTTCATGTTGTCAACACTAGTAAGCCCCTTTTTCTGCCACAGGCTTTCTCGCTCTCCGGAAACGCCGGTACGCCTTGTCATGAACTCTTCCATGTGCAACTTGGTGCAGACTACGTGAGAAAGTTCCAGCTCAAGGGTTTTCTCCATATCATATTTCACGTCATCCACGCTTTGGCCTAACATGCCGTAGATGAGGTCAACGCTGACCCACTCAAACCCGATTTCGCGCGCGTTATACACGGTTTTCACACACTCTTCGGCAGAATGCATACGTCCGCAGGCGGTGATAATGCGGTCGTTGAAGGCCTGGGCACCGAAGCTGATTTTGGTAAAACCCAACTCTTTTAGCAGCCGCAGATAGTCTTTGGTCAGGGTTCCCGGCTCGCCTTCAAAGCGCATGGTGGCAGCAGAAAAGTTAAAATGGCTCTGGTAAAAATCCATCAGGCGCCGCAGCTCAGATTCAGGAAGCAGTGATGGCGTGCCACCGAAGATGTTAAATTCGCCGACCACGGCCTGTGCAAGGCAGGGAACCACGTGAAGCCACATGGTGGCTTCTTTGATGTTGTAATCTACCAAATCCCGGAACACAGCCAGCGACGAAGTGGCCTGCGGGTTCAGAATAACCGTTGGGTATTGGCAGAAATGGCAACGGTAGCGGCAGGAGGGGATATACGACCACAGATGGATCTGTTTTGCCTGTTTGATATCGCGGTCCATGTCATCGAAAAAAGCATCGAGTGGATAACCGGAGATATCACCGGGGAAAACGTGGCAACCGAACGGATCTCTGAATACGTACTCCAGAAATGAGCTGTTGTACGGGCAGGAGAGAAAATCGAATACGCGCGGCACCGGATAGTTCGTGTCGACATCGTTCAGTGAGCTCAGAGCTTCGCTGTTCATCAGAATACTCCGCCGTTAGCGAAGTAGTTATGAGCTTCACCGGACTCACGATCTTCGCAGAAGTAGTAGACGAAGCGCTCGAAATCCTCCGGTTTGACCGCATCGAAGCACGCCGGTAACGGCGGCGGAAAACCGATATCTTCACCAACGGCGCGCCGCAGGGAACTGAAAATTTCGTTACGGAACTCAAAATAAAGGCGATATGCCGGGGTCTTGTAAGCATGGATCGCTTTGAAGTCGATAATGCGGGATTCGTGCTTAATTTCATGGATTCGCTGGTACAAACGGTCAGCCACCGGTTCGGTAAAGAATTCACGCACAGCGGGGTTTTCCAGCAAGATCTGCGGGTTGAGCAAGGCAGGCAGCACGATGTTTTTGGGAACGTAGTCCTTGATCGAGTAGAACCAGGCCTGCTGAGACTGCGCGGGAGTGGTGTCGCACAGCGTTGGCTTTTGCTCCTCCACATCCGGGCGCACGTCTTTCATGATGATGATACCGCCCTGCCCGTAGGCGATACCGGTGATCACCTCCTCGAGGAGGGCATCCACGCGCCGGCTGTTAATTTCCACTCGGGAATCCCGGGCGTAAACCGGCTTGCCGCCCCAGGCGATTACGCGGATCCCAAAGTCCCAGTCGTCGGAGAGGTGTTCTACAAAGCGGCCATTGTTCAGCTGGTAGAAAATTTCGATACCGCCCACTTTGTCATAGAACGTGCGCTCAACGGCAAAACCTTTGCCGTCCGGAAAGCCGCCAAACAACGAAAACGACATGTCACGACAGCGCAGGGTCTTTTGAATTTCCTTGAAAAGGTTGGGACGATGGCGGAAGGATTCTTCGTTGTAATAGTAATTGCACGTGCCCAGATCACCATCTTCCTCCACCATTGTTTCAATCAACGCGTGCAACCAGTAAGGATCTACCGTGCAGTCCGCATCGGCGGAGACAATGTAATGTTTTTTTTGAACGCCCAGGCGGCTGTCACGGGCTTTTGAGCGTAAAGACGCGAAATCCATGCCACGTTTTCTGGCGGACGAGACGCCCTGAATGGTTTCTTTGACAATATGAATATCCATGATTGGATTTTGAGCACTGAAGGCTTTAATTTTCTCAACGGAATCGTCCGTTGAATTATTATCCACAATTATCAACTCATAACTTTCATGCGTAATCATACCGCAATGTGTTTTTTGATTAAACAGGGAGCGCAGTACTTCATTGATACGATCGCCTTCGTTATAAACCGGCAGCACAACCGATACGAAGACATTGTCTCTCATCTCTCTTTTGGAATAATCAAAATCGAGAATGTCAATTACATTACCCGAAAGTACCTGTTTACCAATGTAGAAGTTCCTTTGGGCGACGTCTGTCATCAGTTTCTTATTCTTGAGAAACTGGTACACATCATTGATAAATGCTTCATCAGGCAAGCCATCCCGCTCCTCTGAGATCGCCATAACGGGCGCCTCAAATCCATACTGACCATAGACTTCCCAGTAGTATTCGTAGCTGCTAGTGATGTAGCAGCGCTTGAAGCTAATCGCTTCGCCAATGGGATTCCCGTAACTGTCGTAGTCCCAAGAGGTAAGGAACGAGACCAGATCGCAAGAGTAATATAAATCCCAAATGGTCTTGGTATTCTTATGTGTGGGGCTATATTCGTGCTGAAGTGGACCAATAAACTTTACAAACGATCCGATGTTTAAATTTTTGGCCAAGGCTTTCAGCTCCTTATAGAAAACGTAATCTTCATGAGGATCGCCTGCCACGACCAGGAAAACTTTACGGTCGATACCGTTCTGAAGAAAACGCTGGTTGAGCCGCTGAACGAGATAAATATCTCTGTCGAGACGCTTTTGAGGAATAATTCGTGTTGTACGGGCAATCAGAATATCGTCGTCGCGGACGGACAGATTTTCTCTGATGTTGGTATAATTGCCCTGCCTGGTGAAATCATAGGTATTCTTCTTAACCTTGATTTCCACTTCGTGGCGGCACCACGCTTCAAGCTTCTTTTTTAAGTGATTATTGAGCGTGACGTATGTAATGTAGCTGGACTTGACAGGCTTGACAGCGTGAGGATACGGTGACGGCCCATATTTCATCACCGTTTTTTCACTATTCCACATTAAGTCGTGATCGCGCCAGATAACGAAATTGCCCAGGCCATGATGTTTCCCGTAGGCGTCAATCGCCAGATACAGCGCTTTGGTGTAAATTATATTTTCTGGTAGTGTTCCATTCTCAACGATCACATAACTGATATTCAGCTTCTCCCATAGCTGAACAATTCGGCGGGCTAGATCTCGAGATGACTCGCTAACTGCAAGCATGATTTCTTCCTGTTCTTTGGAAGAAACCGTCGTTTTTCGACTTATCAGAATATTGTGCGCGCGCTCGATAAAATCGATATTGTAGTAGGGAACGGAGTGAATATCATCTACACGAACCAATTCAAATACATCTTTATAAATCTCTTGCTCATGATTGTAAGGTTTGTTAAATTTCCCTTTATCTATTTTTATGTCATAACCAAGGTCCAGATAGGATTTAATACCATTTCTTGCTAGAAATTTAGCTACCTTTGATGCTTCAACAATAATTCCTGATACAGCAACAGCGTCAAATGATATAAACATAGCTCCAGGACGCATATTCATTCACATATCTCGTTTTCTTGTCCCACGCCGATTCCAACAGGAGGGCGGGTGCGCGTGCAGAGGTTACGCAGAGATCTCACGGAGACGCCTACATGAGGCGGGCTGTTCATGAAGGTATCCTGCTCAATCAATGCCGTGCGGAGTTGTCCTGAGCGAAGCAAGTGCTGTGCCGACCCAGAAAAGCCGTTTAAAAACAATGGGACCGCTCTGATAACCGGTGCTTTATGTCCGACATAGTCAGAAAGCCGACAACGGGTGCATCGATGGCGAGCTTCGCAACCGAGCCCAAGCCACCCCTCGTGCGCGGCGCCTGACCCCGACAAGTTACCGGTCTCATAGACATGCCGCGGATAATGCGTGACGTTTCCCGGAGTCAGTCATTCATCTCGAACAGGTGGCGATACTGCCGCGGCTGGCATCGCAAATATTGATCGGGTGCCCGCACCTGTTCTCCGAAATGGGCAGCCGCATGCCACGGCCAGCGCGGATCGTAAAGTATGGCACGAGCAATCGCGATCAGATCCGCGTCACCCATGGTCAGTATAGCCTCTGCCTGCTCGAAATCCGTGATTAGTCCGACCGCAATGACGGGAACCCGCACTGCTTGCTTTACCGCTCGCGCGAAAGGCACTTGATAACTCGGACCGAGGGCTATCTGCTGGTGATTGGATAAGCCTCCGGACGAAACGTGGATGGCGGAGCAACCCCGTGCTTCAATTTCCTTACAGAACTCGACCGTCTGATCGACGTCCCAGCCGCCCTCAGCCCAATCGGTGGCTGAAACCCGTACAGTGACCGGCTTTTCTGGAGAAAATGCATCACGGACTGCTTCGAAAACCTCCAAAGGGAAGCGCATCCTGTTTTCAAGGCTTCCACCGTACTCATCAGTGCGTAGATTGGATAGCGGTGAAAGAAACTGATGCAGAAGATAGCCATGAGCAGCATGGATCTGTATTGCATCCAAACCGATGGACGCGGCGCGTCGAGTGGCATCGGCGAAAGCGGCTCGGACCCTAACGAGTCCCGCACGGTCAAGGGCGTGCGGTGGATCGTAGGACTCTCGGAACGGAACGGCACTCGGACCTACGGTTTTCCATCCATTCACCTGGTGAGGAGCGATTTGAAGGCGGCCTTTCCACGGCACGTCTGTAGATGCTTTCCGCCCGGCATGCCCGAGCTGTATCGCAATCGGCGTGTCCGACCACCGCCGCACGCTGGCAAGCACTCGCCCCATCGCAATTTGGCATGCGTCGGAATAGAGACCGAGGTCGCGATAAGAGATACGACCTTCGGGCGATACGGCAGTGGCCTCGATTGTCACTACCGCGACACCTGATAAAGCCAGGTTCCCGAGGTGGATTAGGTGCCAATCGTTCATCTCACCGTCTACCGCGGAAAACTGGCACATCGGTGCGGCTACGACCCGGTTCCTGAGTTCTAGGGATCCGATTTTGAACGGAGAGAACAGCCTAGTTCCACTCATTCTGCTTCTCCAACGTGTGGCTCTTCCCGTGACAATCGGGTCGCGTGCTCTGCGGACGTTCACTCGGTGGAGCGTTCGGCTCGGCCACATCTGTGCTGCTGGCCAAGGAATCAACCTTAGACGAGCGCCCGGTGTTATCGAACTCCATCTTGGCAATGGCGTTCGCCTTCGTTTGACGCCTTTGTCAGTCAAAACGAGCCCTTGAGCCCGAAGGAGATCGACATGGACTCGAAGTTTGCCCCGGCCTCATCCTTTGTCGGGGGGTAGCGTGTGCCCTCCGCGGTGTCGTCGATTTGCATGTCGCCGGGTTTGTGAAACACCCGCTCGAACGAACCGGACAGATAGAGCGAAGCACCTGGAGTCAACGCGTAGTTGACCGCAACAGTGGCGCCGATCGTCGGCGCCGGATCCATGTCGTCATGGTAACGCAGATCGCGCGACCAGTGATCGTCGATGTCCTTGATGCCGAAGCTCAAGCCACCCTGGATGCCGCCGCTGATCGTAAGATCGCCCAGGACACGTTCGCCGCTCAGGCTGACGAAGCCAACCGGAATCTTTTGCCGGTAGCTGATGGCGCGTTCCCCGTCTGCCCATGCTACAGGTGAATTGCGGAAGCCATCCTCGCTCGAATAGAGGCCCGATCCACCATAGGCCGTCCACTTGACGTCGGTGTAGCGGAAGCCGGCGCCCACCGCGAAACTGCTGGTCTCACTGCCGTAAATGATCCGGTCCAATTCGACCGCTCCGTCGACATAGTGGTCAAGTTCGGTACCGGGATGGATAGTGCGGTCGCTCCAGTCATCGTGCCCACGGCTCAGCCAGTCGAAGTCAACCATGTGACCGTTGCCGCCGGTGCCGAAGTTGATGCTGCCGTTCAAGCTCCAGTCGTCGTCGATCTGCGCGTCAAAACCGAGGGTGAAAAGGGTCACCCCCTTGCTCTCCCAGTTCAGCTGGCTGCACTTGTGGCCCTTGCTGACCCAACCCGACTCTGTGCACGCGCCGGCGCTGGGATAGACAAATTCCTGGGCCTTGATGTTGGCAAGGCCAATTCCGCCGAAAACAATGAGATTGCCATCGTCGGAAGAAAACAGAACGTCGTCTGCGGCGGCGAATGACGGCGTGGCCATCAGAAAACAGGAAGTGATTACGGATCCTACAATGACGCACTTTGTAAGCTGACCGCGTAGTTCGTCCAGCGCCTCAGTGTTGGGCCTGAGCTTCCTCGCCTCCGCCGATTGTGGGGCATCTGACTTGCGCTCTGCCCGCGCCATCGCTGTTGATGGACCGGCTTCGCACTGCTGTCGGGCGGCAGCGCGCGCCAGGCCGTTCGGCGACTGCACATATGTTTGGAGCATGTTGTTGTCCTTTGCTGGGAAGCGATCGAAATGTCAGGACCGGCAGGAGCGCGGTGTGGAGACGCTTGACGATGCGCTGGGCCGGTGTGGAAACTTCCAGGCGAGCGGTGAAAACGTCGGCCTACCGCCCGCACCTCAACGATTTCGCACCGCCAGTCGGTGTCAGAGGGCGGGGCGACCGGGCGGCCTGTTGCCAGCCGTCGGCCGCCGGAAGATTTTGGCACGCCGCACATCAGGCAGTGTTTACCGCTACAAACTTAGCCATTCCGAGTCCAAGCGGAGGCGGGTTTTGCTTGGCACTGATCTCCGGGCGGTGGCTGGCGTGGCTGCATGGAGGAACTCCTGCTAAGTCGTGAGGTAGGGTTGTTGCCCATTGCCGAAGCAACTGCCGCGCCAACCAGAAAACCATTTCCAAACAATGGGATCACTCTAACAGCGCGGTGTCTCATGTCGGACATATTGTCAAAACGCCGACAAATGTGTGCAACTGCTGTCATGTCCCTGGCACCTTATCAGATCGTCCGATTTATGTGCCGGTGCGATTTTTGCTCTCAGGAGCCTGAATGCGAAGCGGCGGCGCAGAATCCCATCCAGATTGTCGCGCTGATCTCATCCGGAACATGCAAGTCAAAAGGGGACTTGCAATGAGCTCCGCGATCAGAGAACCCCATGTTGAGTAGTGGCAAATGCGACTGGGTGGAGCGGGAATATCCAGAGCGACAGGTGCAAAAGATCGACGAATCCATTCAATGTCCGCCTCGCTTCCGTCGTCTCCGGATGGCCTCTCGATAACCCTCGGGCTTATCTCTTCCGGCTAATCATCCGTTGAGAGACACCGTTTCGCCGTAACCTGACGTCAGTCAACTTTACCCGACTTGAAAAGCATTTATCTACGCAGTGGATCATTGCCATCCAAACAAACCGTTTTGGCAATCTTCCGAACGCCGATAGAGAGAGAGTTGACTTCAACTGGAAGGCAATAGGGCGAACGCCGTTTGCGAGCGCTGTTAGAGGTGGTCTGAAGCCGGGAACGACCTTCGGTCTATCGGCTTATGACGCTCCCGGCGAAACACTGGGAATTTGCGCTTTGGCGGCCAAGGACGTGATTGCGCGGGAATTCCAATCATCGAAACCGACCCGCGGCGCGCGGCGGCAGAGACGCTGCCGGAGCGATCGCGCATGGTTTCCTGTCGCGGCTTTCCGCGACGAACGCCTGGCTTGCCTGCAAAAGTTCACAAAAGATCACGCCACGGTCCACAAGTCTGCAGTAAAGGATTTCATATCCATGGCCTTTTCATTTTCCACATTAATTCGAATCATCACCTTGACCGTCATAACCGCCATCGTGAGCGTGCAGCCTTCGACAGCGGATGATCTGCCCGCCCCGCAGCAGTGGGCGAGAACCCCCTTGTCACGAGTAGAAGCCCTTGCGGTTCTTCAGACTCTAAACGCGAATCTCCTCAGCAATGCCAGTGCGACGCTGACGCTCGATCGCTGGTGTGCCGCGCATAAGCTTGCACCACCGGGTTCCAAGATCGTAGCAAAACGTGTACAGGGACACGACAAGCCAGCCAACGTTCATATTCGTGAATTGCTGCACGTCGGGCCGAACGAGCCGATCGTCTATCGCCATGTCCGCCTAGCATGCGGTGATCGCATCCTTTCGGAAGCAGACAACTGGTATGTGCCTGCAAGACTGACAGCCGAGATGAACGAGGCGCTGAATACGACTGATATCTCGTTTGGTCGAGCCGTTCGGTCCTTGAACTTCACCCGAACCAACTTAACGGCCAAACTGCTTTGGTCCCCTCTTCCCGAAGGCTGGGACATGTCAGCGGAATTACTACTGCCGAGCTTAGGGTCTTTGACCCCACCGCCATTCCTTCTCGAGCATCATGCAGTGCTGAAGTTGCAAGATGGCACGCCTTTTGCTGCGTTGGTCGAAAGCTATACGAACGATGTGCTCGATTTTCCGCATCCCCAGCTATTGCCGCAATAAAACCTGATGGATTGGCTGCCGACTCTCCGTTAGTCCGGAGGTGAAAAACTGGACGCCATTCGAAAAACACCGGACAGCTACTGTCATGTCCCTGGCACTTTATCCCAATGACCTCGTCGCAGAAGGCTTTCACGAGCTTTGCTCGGACGCAGAAATCAGGAATAGACGATCGCATCAGGCGCATGGAACCTGGGGCTTCCATGAAACCGATCGAGTTGTCTATTTCCGCAAACCACTGGCCTGATTTCGTCCCGCCGCGATTTAGAGTGTCATTTCGCCCTCAGCCGGAACCGACCCCCTCTAAGGAGTTGTTGGCATGCGCGTAAAAAACGATAATCGCGATGTGATCGGTGTGTCGGTCGCTCCCACGCACCTTGATAATCTGTCTTCTGCGATTCTGCAGCAGGGGGGGATGGCGCGAGTGTCGCTGCCAGGCGATGTGGTGACCTGGGCGGCAGGCGGTCACCAGACGCTCAGGCGGATACTTTCCGACCAGCGTTTCAACAGGGACTGGCGACAGTGGCGGGCGCTGCAGGACGGCGAGATTCCCGAGGATCATCCGCTGATTGGGATGTGCAAAGTGGACAACATGGTCACGGCGCATGGCGCCGATCACCGGCGCTTGCGCGGCCTGCTGTCCAGGAGCTTCCCGCCCAGTCGTATCGCCTTGCTGGCGCCACGGATCGAACAATGCGTCGATCGACTCCTGGCCGAGATGGCGCAGCGCGGCGGCAGTGCCGATCTGATGCGCGAGTTCGCCGTTCCGCTGCCCACCAAGGTGATCGCCGAACTGTTCGGTTTGCCGGACGAACAGCGCGAGGAGATCGTCGCGCTCACCTACAGCCTAGCCAACACCTCCGCCACAGCCGCAGAGGTGCGACAGACGCGGCAGCGCATCCCGGAGTTCTTCCGTCGCCTGATCGCGCTCAAGCGGGGCCAGCTCGGCGACGATCTGGCTTCGGCCCTGATCGTCGCGCGCGACAACGGCGAGCTCGTTTCCGACACCGAGCTCATCGACATGCTGTTCATGGTGCTCTCTGCGGGCTTCGTGACCACCACCGGCGTCATCGGCAATGGCGTGCTGGCATTGCTGACGCATCCGCAGCAACTAAACCTGGTGCGCAGCGGCCAAGTTCCGTGGTCACAGGCGATCGAGGAGATCCTGCGCTGGGGCAGCTCAGTCGCCAATCTGCCGTTCCGCTATGCCACCCAGGACGTGGAGATCGACGGATGCATGGTCCGCCGCGGCGACGCCGTCCTGATGGCGTTCCATGCGGCGAACCGGGACGAAAAGGCCTTCGGTCCCGGCGCCGACAGGTTCGATGTCACCCGGCGGCACAACCCGCACCTGTCGTTCGGCGAGGGGCCGCATTTCTGCCTGGGCGCCGCGCTGGCGCGCCTGGAATTGCGCTGCGCCTTCCCCGCGCTGTTCAGGCGGCTGGAGGATCTGGCGCTGTCCATCGCCGCGGAGGACGTCGTCTACCTGCCGTCTTACGTCATTCGCTGTCCGCAGCGCCTGCCGGTCACCTTCCGCCCTTCCATCGCTTAGAGAGCGCGGCATTCACCCCGGATACGGTGATGCTCGGTTCGCCGGGGTAGCTGGTCTCGCACGAGCGGGGCATGCCCGGTTACGAACGATCGTGGCGCCGGCCTAGAAGGCTTTCACGAGCGTTGCTTAGACGCAGAAATCAGGAATAGACGGTCGCATCAGACGCATGGAAACTGGGGCTTCCATGAAACCGATCGAGTTGTCTATTTCCGCAAACCACTGCCCTAATTTCGTCCCACCACGCTTAGAGTGTCATTTCGCCCTCAGCCGGAACCGACCCCGCCTACTGTCGAGTTTGTCGCGTCCGCGACATGGTGATGTTCGGCCCGGGCGTGCCGCGCTCAGTTAAGACATTGAATGATGTGCAGAGCAGTTTACCTGAGGCGCTCCCTGCGCAGTTGGTACGATTCTTGCTGCCCTAGTTGCACGGCGGCACACGCCGGCATGCCCTTCATCGCTTAGAGAGTGGAGTGCCACCATGTCCGAACAACCCTTGCCAAGGCTGCCGATGTGGCGCGTCGATCACATCGAGCCCTCGCCCGAGATGTTGGCGCTACGCGCCAACGGTCCGATCCACCGCGTGCGCTTCCCGTCCGGGCACGAAGGCTGGTGGGTGACAGGCTACGACGAGGCGAAGGCGGTGCTGTCCGACGCGGCGTTCCGGCCGGCGGGAATGCCGCCGGCGGCATTCACCCCCGATTGTGTGATTCTCGGTTCGCCGGGGTGGCTGGTCTCGCACGAGGGGGACGAGCATGCCCGGTTACGTACGATCGTGGCGCCGGCCTTCAGCGACCGCAGGGTGAAGCTGCTCGCGCAGCAAGTCGAGGCGATCGCCGCGCAGTTGTTCGAGACGCTGGCGGCCCAGCCCCAGCCCGCCGACCTGCGGCGCCACCTCTCCTTTCCGCTTCCGGCCATGGTCATCAGCGCGCTGATGGGCGTGCTCTACGAGGATCACGCCTTTTTCGCCGGGCTCTCCGACAAGGTGATGACGCACCAGCATGAAAGCGGCCCGCGCAGCGCGTCGCGTCTGGCCTGGGAAGAACTGCGCGCCTACATTCGCGGCAAGATGCGGGAAAAGCGCCAGGATCCGGGCGACAACCTGCTGACGGATCTGCTCGCGGCGGTCGACCAGGGCAAGGCGACCGAGGAAGAGGCGATCGGCCTGGCGGCGGGCATGCTGGTGGCGGGGCACGAGAGCACCGTCGCGCAGATCGAATTCGGCCTGCTGGCCATGTTCCGCCATCCGCAACAGCGCGAACAGCTGGTCGGCGATCCATCCCTGGTGGACAAGGCGGTGGAGGAAATCCTGCGCATGTACCCGCCGGGCGCGGGCTGGGACGGCATCATGCGTTATCCGAGGACCGACGTGACCATCGCGGGCGTGCATATTCCCGCGGAGAGCAAGGTGCTGGTCGGCCTGCCGGCGACGTCGTTCGATCCGCGCCATTTCGACGACCCGGAAATCTTCGACATCGGACGCGAAGAAGAGCCGCACCTGGCGTTCTCCTACGGGCCGCACTACTGCATCGGCATGGCGCTGGCCAGGCTGGAACTCAAGGTGGTGTTCGGTTCGATCTTCCAGCGCTTTCCCGCGCTGCGCCTGGCCGTGGCACCCGAAGAACTGAAGTTGCGCAAGGAGATCATCACTGGCGGGTTCGAGGAGTTCCCGGTGCTCTGGTGATGCGCGGACGCCGCCGGGAATCGCGATCTTCTCCGCAATTTGCCGGCGCGCCTGGCGCGCGCCGGTCAGATCAGCCAGCCAACAGGTAATCAAGATGGACGTCCAAGAAACCACGGCAGCATGCCGGGACGCCTTCGCCGAACTGGCGTTGCCAGCGTGCATCCACGACCCGTATCCGTTCATGCGGTGGTTGCGCGAGCACGATCCGGTGCATCGCGCGGCGTCGGGCCTCTTTCTGTTGAGCCGCCACGCCGACATCTACTGGGTGCTCCAGGCCACGGGCGACGCGTTTCGGGGACCGGCGCCGGGCGAACTGGCGCGCTATTTCCCGCGTGCGGCGACCAGCCTGTCGCTCAATCTGCTGGCGTCCACGCTAGCGATGAAGGACCCACCGACGCATACGCGTCTGCGCCGGCTGATCTCGCGCGATTTCACCATGGGCCAGATCGACAACCTGCGGCCGAGCATCGCGCGCATCGTCGCAGCGCGCCTGGACGACATGGCGCCCGCGCTGGAGCGCGGGGAGGCGGTGGACCTGCATCGGGAATTCGCGTTGGCCTTGCCCATGCTGGTCTTCGCCGAACTGTTCGGCATGCCCCAGGACGTCATGTTCGGGCTCGCCGCCGGGATCGGCGCCATTATGGAAGGCCTGAGCCCGCACGCCAGCGATCCCCAGCTCGCCGCGGCGGACGCGGCCAGCGCCAGGGTGCAGGCCTACTTCGGCGACCTCATACAGCGCAAGCGCACCGATCCCCGCCACGACATCGTGTCGATGCTGGTCGGCGCACACGACGACGATGCAGACACGCTGTCGGATGCGGAGTTAATCAGCATGCTGTGGGGCATGCTGCTGGGCGGCTTCGCCACCACTGCTGCGACCATCGGCCATGCGGTCCTGGCGATGCTGGCGTATCCCGAACAGCGGCACTGGCTGCAGGGAGACGCCGTGGGGGTGAAGGCATTCGTCGAAGAAGTCCTGCGCTGCGACGCGCCCGCGATGTTCAGCTCCATTCCGCGTATCGCCCAGCGCGACATCGAACTGGGCGGCGTGGTGATCCCGAAGAACGCGGACGTGCGCGTGCTGATCGCGGCCGGCAATCGCGACCCGGACGCCTTCGCCGATCCCGACCGCTTCGATCCCGCGCGGTTCTACGGCACCAGTCCTGGCATGTCGACCGACGGGAAGATCATGCTGAGCTTCGGCCACGGCATCCACGTCTGCCTCGGTGCGCAACTGGCCCGGGTGCAGTTGGCCGAGAGCCTGCCGCGGATCCAGGCGCGCTTCCCCACGTTGACATTGGCCGAGCAGCCGACCCGGGAGCCCTCCGCGTTCCTTAGGACGTTCCGCGCGCTGCCGGTGCGGCTGCATGCGTGAGGGAGCTGAGATGCGCGTCGTGATCGACCAGGATCTGTGCGGAACCACCGGGCAGTGCGTGCTGACGCTGCCGGGCACCTTTCGCCAGCGCGAAGAGGACGGCGTGGCCGAACTGTGCGTGGCGACGGTCCCGCAGGCGCTGCACGCCGCCGTGCGGCTCGCGGCCAGCCAGTGCCCGGTCGCCGCCATTCAGGTCATCGAAGGCGACGCTGGCGATGACGAGCGCGCCAGCGCCGACCCTGCGCGTTGTCCGGCGGAGGCCGAGCGGCAGGCCGCGAAAGACCAACGTAATCCAGGAGGACACGATGGGACGGTTTGAAGGCAAGGTGGCCGTGGTGACCGGCGCCGGCGCCGGCATCGGCAAGGCATGCGCCCTCGCCATCGCGCGCGAGGGCGGCAGAGTGGTGGTGGCCGACATTGATGGCTCGGCGGCCATCGCCTGCACGGAGCAGATCGCGGCCGAAGCGGGCCACGCACTGGCCCTGGCCGTGGACATCGCCGATGCGCAGGCGGTGGCAACGCTGTTCGAGACGGCGGAGCGGCACTTCGGTGGGGTGGACCTGCTGGTGAACAACGCGAGCGCCATGCATCTGACCCCGCGCGACCGCACGATCCTCGACCTGGACCTGGCGGTCTGGGATCAGACCATGGCGACCAATCTGCGCGGCACGCTGCTCTGCTGCCGGCAGGCCATCCCACGGATGATCGCCCGCGGCGGTGGCGCGATCGTCAACATGTCGTCGTGCCAGGGTCTCAGCGGTGACACCGCGCAGACGTCCTACGCCGCGTCGAAGGCGGCGATGAACATGCTGTCGGCCTCGCTCGCCACCCAGTACGGTCATGCGCAGATCCGCTGCAACGCGGTTGCGCCGGGTCTCATCATGACCGAGCGTCTCGTTGCCAAGCTGGACGAGTGCATGCAACGGCATCTGCGCCGGCACCAGCTCCTGCCGCGCGTTGGCCGCCCCGAGGACGTGGCCGCGCTCGTGGCGTTCCTGCTCTCCGACGATGCTGCGTTCATCACCGGCCAGGTCGTGTGCATCGACGGCGGCATGCTGGCACATGTGCCGACGTACGCCGACGGTGGCAACAGCCCCGCCCGGCGGCCTGCCGGCGACACCGCCGAAGCGGAGCGCTGCTGATGGACATGCTGCTCAACCCGCTGGACCGTCGGCACCGACTGCGGCATGACATCCCGGTCGTGCCCGGCGCTTACCCCCTTGTCGGGCATCTTCCCGCCATCGTCTGCGACCTGCCGCGCCTGCTACGGCGCGCGGAACGGATGCTGGGCAGCCATTTCTGGCTGGATTTCGGCCCTGCCGGACGCCAGATGACCTGCATGGATCCGGATGCGTTCGCACTGCTCCGGCACAAGGATATGTCCTCGGCGCTGATCGAAGAGATCGCGCCCGAATTGCTTGGCGGAACGTTGGTCGCCCAGGACGGCGGCGCGCACCGGCAGGCGCGCGATGCGATCAAGGCGGCGTTCTTGCCCAAGGGGCTGACCCAGGCCGGCATCGGCGACCTGTTCGCGCCCGTCATCCGGGCGCGGGTGCAGGCGTGGCGCGACCGCGGCGACGTAACGATCCTGCGCGAGACCGGGGACCTGATGCTGAAGCTCATCTTCAGCCTCATGGGAATCCCCACGCAGGACCTGCCGGGATGGCACCGCAAGTACCGGCAACTGCTGCAGTTGATCGTTGCGCCCCGGATCGACCTGCCCGGACTGCCCTTGCGGCGCGGCCGCGCCGCCCGCGACTGGATCGACGCGCAGTTGCGCCAGTTCGTCCGCGACGCGCGCGCGCATGCCGCGCGCACCGGGTTGATCAACGACATGGTGAGCGCCTTCGATCGCAGCGACGATGCGCTCTCCGATGACGTCCTGGTCGCCAATATCCGCGTGCTGCTGCTTGCCGGTCACGACACCACCGCCTCGACGATGGCCTGGATGGTGATCGAGCTGGCGCGGCAGCCTGTGCTGTGGGACGCCCTGGTCGAGGAGGCGCAACGCGTGGGCGCGGTGCCGACCCGGCACGCGGACCTGGCGCAGTGTCCGGTCGCGGAGGCGCTGTTCCGCGAGACGCTGCGCATGCATCCGTCGGTCACGCTCCTGCCGCGTCGCGCGCTGCAGGAATTGCAACTCGGCCAACGGCGCATTCCCGCGGGCACCGATCTGTGCATCCCGCTGCTGCATTTCTCGACCTCGGCGCTGCTGCACGAGGCGCCTGATCAGTTCCGCCTGGAGCGGTGGCTGCAACGAACGGAGCCGATCCGGCCGGTGGACATGCTGCAGTTCGGTTCCGGCCCACACGTCTGCATCGGCTACCACCTGGTATGGCTGGAACTGGTGCAGTTCTGCATCGCCTTGGCGCTGACCATGCACAAGGCCGGGGTGCGGCCGCGGTTGCTGAGCGGCGTCGAAAAAGGCCGGCGCTATTACCCGACCGCACATCCGTCCATGACAATCCGCATCGGATTCTCATGAGCAGGCGTCGCATGCCCCGTGTGGCGAGGCAGCGGCGCCCGCGACCCGCGGCATTGCTGCACCCAGCGCGCGCGCTCGGTGCGACGCCGGCAACACCGCGGCGGCTCGCCGCTCGTCGTGGCCGTCGCCTGTCAGGTACAAAGACATGAACAACGTGCAGACCGGTACCACGCTACACGACGACCGAACTGGCGTTTCCGCCCTCGGCGGAATGGGCGCGCGGGCGCGCGGCGCATCCGGCAGGCTGCTGACGGAGATCTGGATGCAGGACGGCGCAAAGCGGGTCGAACAGGCGCTGGCGCGTCTTCTCTGCGCCGAAGACGACGGTGAGACCGAGCTGATGGCGGCGATGCGCTACGCCACCTTGCATGGCGCGAAGCGCACCCGCGCCTTGCTCTGTCTGGCAGCCGGCGCACTGGCCGACACGCCGGCGCACATGCTCGACGACGTCGGCGCCGCCATCGAGATGATGCACGCTTGTACCCTGGTCCACGACGACCTGCCCGCGATGGACAACGACGTGCTTCGCCGCGGCCTTCCGACCGTGCACGTCAAGTTCGGCGAAGCCACTGCGATCCTGGTCGGCGATGCGCTGCAGGCGCACGCCTTCCTGACCCTGGCGAGCCTGGATGCGCCGGGCGACAATCGTATCGCGCTCGTGCGCGAACTGGCGCAGGCGGTATCCGCCGAGGGTGCTGCAGGCGGGCAGGCCATGGATCTGTCGCTGGTCGGAAAGCACGTCGAGCTGGACAGGATCGTGGCGATGCACCGGATGAAGAGCGGAGCGCTAGTGCGCGCATCCGTTCGCATGGGCGCGCTATGCGCCGTCGCGGAGGATGCCGCGCACGCTGCGCTGTACTGTGCGCTCGATCGCTACGGCGCCTGTCTCGGCCTGGCGTTGCAGGTGGTCGACGACATTCTAGACGCGACAGCGGATACCGTGACGCTGGGCAAGACCTCCGGCAAGGACGCGGCGGCGCAGAAGCCGACCTGCGCGTCGATCATGGGGCTGCAGGCAGCGCGCCAGTTCGCGCTGGATCTGTTGCGCGACGCCGGGGAGGCCATCGCCCCGCTGGGGCCGCGTGCGGAACGGTTGGCGCAGATGCTGCAGCGGGCCAACGCGTATCTGTTCAAGCACGCGCCATGCGCATGAGCGCGCCCGTCCGCCTGGAGTCGCCCCTGTGCCGCTGCGATCGGCCGGCGGCAGCGGTGCACGCTGCACTGTGTCCGAGTCCGCGGCGTCTGCCCGTCCTGGTTCTCGTCAATCGTCTGCAGAAGGAAGATCCCGCGTGAACGCGCTGTCCGAACAGATCCTTTCCGAATTGCGCCACCTGCTGAGCGGGATGAGCGACGGCGGCAGCGTCGGTCCGTCCGTCTACGACACGGCGCGAGCTCTGCAGTTCCACGGCAACGTCATCGGTCGGCAGGACGCATACGCGTGGCTGATCGCACAGCAACAGGCCGATGGCGGATGGGGAAGCGCGGACTTCCCGCTGTTCCGCCATGCGCCCACGTGGGCGGCGTTGCTGGCATTGCAGCGTGCCGACCCTCTTCCCGGCGCTGCCGACGCAGTCCAGGCTGCAACCCGGTTCCTCGAGCGCCAGCCCGATCCCTACGCGCATGCGGTGCCGGAAGACGCGCCGATCGGCGCGGAGCTGATCCTGCCGCAGTTGTGCGGCGAGGCCGCATCCTTGCCGGGCGGCGTGGCGTTTCCGCGCCACCCGGCGCTGTTGCCGTTGCGGCAAGCGTGCCTGGCCAAGCTGGGGACGGTGGCGACGTTGCCGAGCGGCCATCCGTTGCTGCACTCCTGGGAAGCCTGGGGGACGTCGCCGACCACCGCATGCCCGGATGACGACGGCAGCATCGGCATCAGTCCGGCGGCCACCGCCGCGTGGCGTGCGCACGCCGTGAGAAAGGGGAGCACACCGCAGCTCGGGCGGGCCGACGCGTATCTGCAGGCGGCATCGCGGGCGACGCGCAGCGGCATCGAAGGTGTCGTTCCCAACGTCTGGCCGATCAATGTGTTCGAGCCATGCTGGTCGCTGTACACCCTGCATCTGGCCGGGCTGTTCGCGCATCCCGCGCTCGCCGAGGCGGTCCGCGTGATCGTCGCGCAGCTCGATGCCCGCCTGGGCGTGCGCGGTCTGGGCCCGGCCTTGCACTTCGCGGCCGATGGGGACGACACCGCCGTCGCGTTATGCGTCCTGCGCCTTGCAGGCCGCGAACCGGCGGTCGATGCGTTGCGCCATTTCGAAATCGGTGAGCTGTTCGTCACCTTCCCCGGCGAGCGCAATGCATCGGTGTCGACCAACATCCATGCCCTGCATGCGTTGCGACTGTTGGGAAAGCCCGCCGTCGGCACCAGCGCCTACCTGGAGGCCAATCGCAACCCGCACGGTCTATGGGACAACGAAAAATGGCACGTTTCGTGGCTGTATCCCACCGCGCATGCGGTCGCTGCGCTGGCACAAGGCAAGCCCCAGTGGCGCGACGAGCGCGCGCTGGCGGCGCTGCTGCAGGCGCAGCGCGACGACGGCGGCTGGGGCGCCGGTCGCGCGTCCACATTCGAGGAAACCGCCTATGCGCTGTTCGCGTTGCACGTGATGGACGGGAGCGAAGAGCCGACAGGGCGCCGGCGCATCGCGCAGGCGGTGGCGCGTGCGCTGGAGTGGATGCTCGCCCGCCATGCGGCGCATGCATTGCCGCAGATGCCGCTGTGGATCGGCAAGGAACTGTATTGCCCCACCCGGGTCGTGCGCGTGGCCGAACTCGCCGGGTTGTGGCTGGCGCTTCATTGGGGGCGGCGCGTTCTGGCCGAGGGAGCAGGAGCGGCGCCATGATCCAGACCGAACGCGCGCTGCAGCAGGTGCTGGAGTGGGGGCGTTCCCTGACCGGGTTCGCCGACGAGCATGCCGTGGAAGCGGTCAGGGGTGGCCAGTACGTCCTGCAGCGCATCCACCCGAGCCTGCGCGACACCAGCGCCCGCACCGGCCGCGATCCGCAGGACGAAACGCTGATCGTGGCGTTCTATCGCGAACTGGCGCTGCTTTTCTGGCTCGACGATTGCAACGACCTTGGCCTGATCGCGCCGGAGCAGCTCGCCGCGGTGGAGCAGGCGCTGGGGCGGGGCGTGCCGTGTGCGCTCCCCGGATTCGAGGGCTGCGCTGTGCTGCGCGCTTCGCTCGCCGCGCTCGCCTACGATCGTCGCGACTATGCTCAGCTTCTCGACGATACCAGGTACTACTGCGCGGCACTGCGCGCCGGCCACGCGCAGGCGGCAGGGGCGGAACGCTGGTCCTACGCCGAGTATCTGCACAACGGCATCGATTCGATCGCCTACGCGAACGTGTTCTGTTGCCTGTCGTTGCTGTGGGGGCTGGACATGGCGACCTTGCGCGCGCGCCCGGCGTTTCGCCAGGTCCTGCGGCTCATCTCCGCGATAGGGCGCCTGCAGAACGATCTGCATGGACGCGACAAGGACAGGTCGGCCGGCGAGGCCGACAACGCGACGATCCTGCTGCTGCAGCGCTATCCGGCTATGCCTGTGGTGGAGTTCCTCAATGACGAGCTGGCCGGCCATACGCGCATGCTGCACCGGGTGATGGCGGAAGAACGATTTCCCGCGCCGTGGGGACCCTTGATCGAGGCCATGGCCGCCATCCGCGCGCAGTACTACCAGACCTCGACCAGCCGCTACCGAAGCGACGCTGCGGGGTGCCCGAGTTGGACCTGACGCAGATCGACCTGTGCGCCTAGCTGCTGGGCAAGACCGTACGCGCGCCGCTGCTGATCAGCTCCATGACCGGCGGCATGCCACCCGCCGAGGCCATCAACCGGCATCTGAGCGAGGCAGCGCAAGCCTTGGGGATCACCATGTGCGTCGGTTCGCAGCGAGGGTATCGCGGCTTCGGAGACGTCATCGTCATCTCGGACTAAGCCGAAGTCCTCAAGCGGCGGCCTCAAGCGATGCCGAAAGCGACAGCCCACATTATTCGGTTCACATCGCCATGAAGACTCAGCCATGCAGCAGATCGCACCTTGATTCGCTGCATCTCTAACCGTGACGAGGAACTGCTTACCATGGCTTGGGACTCAGAGCCTGCCGAATTCGAAGAATTTCAGGAGCCAACCTTGTATAAAGTTTACCGTTCGGGAATTTATTTGCCCAAGATATCATCCAGCCGCGTTAATTTTCCCGTCCGGGAAAATTCATCTCGACAGAGCGCCAAGTATGCTGCTATTTTCCCGAGCGGGAAATAATAATGGCAAAACGGGTTAAAACTCCATCTGATATCGGCGCCCTGGTCCGAAGTGCACGCAAGGAGCAAAACTTGCGGCAGGACGAGCTTGCAGGCGTTGCTGGCGTCGGGCTCCGGTTCATTGTCGATCTCGAGGCGGGCAAGCCGACAGCTCAGATAGGAAAAGTGTTGCAGGTTCTGCAAACGCTCGGCTGTTCGATCGATATTCTGGCTCCTGGTGAACGCAGACAATGACGGCAAGGGTTCTCAACGTCTGGTGGGATGGTCGAATTGTCGGGCAATTCAGCTAGGATAGCCACGGCGATATCGGCTTCGCCTACGCTGAAGCTTGGCTTGATAATGAAAGCACACTTCCGCTTTCGGCCTCCCTCCCGAAGCGCCCGGAGCGTTTTTCCCGTCGTGAATGCAGACCATTTTTTGGCGGCCTACTGCCCGAAGAAAGCAGCGCCTGGTTGCAGCGCAAGCATTGGGCGTCTCACCTGCAAATGATTTCGCGCTACTCGATCGCTTGGGCGGCGATGTTGCCGGCGCTCTTCAACTCTTGCCGGACGATCAGGAACCCATAGAGACAGGACCGATTGCGGACCAGCAGCCGACGCCTCTGGACGACGCAGGAATCGTTCGCGTGCTAGACGCACTTCTACGCGGCCGCTACTGGCCGGCGAGGAAGGCTTGAGACTATCGTTGGCCGGCGCGCAATCGAAAGTGCCAGTTGTTCTGATTGACGGGCGGATCGCGCTTCCGCTTTTCCCGGCCTGGCGACCACGCACATACTTAAGCCGCCGATCGCGCGCTTCCCAGGGACGACCGAAAACGAAGCCTTCGTTATGAAGCTCGGCGCCACAATCGACCTAGACGTCGCCCCCGTCGAACCGCGGTCTGCGGAAGGACGCTCGTTTCTTCTGGTCGAAAGATATGACCGTGTCCGCGATGCCAGCGGCGTCGTGCGCCGCATACACCAGGAAGATTTTTGCCAGGCGCTAGGCGTGCCTCCTGAAACGAAATACGCCAGCGAAGGCGGGCGCATCCCCGCCCGATATCCGCGTCGTCCGTACTGCCGGCCCAAGCATTTGATGAATCAGCCGCTGTCTTCCACGTTGGGATCGGACACAAAAATAGGCCACGGCTTTCCGGAGGCCAGATCGGGATGCCGCGGCTCATCTTCGGTGCGCCGCTTTCGTCGCGGACGCGGTCGAGTTCGCGAGGCACGCGCGCGGCGGAGTCGCGAGAACCGCCATCCTCCATCGTCGCTAAGGGCTTCCGCCCAAGTTCGGTCGCTGCAACGGGAGGCACGACGAACGCACCGCGCCAGTGTTCGGATGGAATATGGTCCGTGAGGGCCTATCTCCTCGTTACAGCTCTCGTAGCGTGCGCTGACCGAGTCGAATCGCCGGCTCCGCACCGCATCGCCCAGACTGTCGAATTTGTCGTGTCTGCGACACGCTGTTGTTGGCCGGGCCGACCGCCGCATTCTCATTGAAGCCGTTAAATATCATGCCAGGACGGCTCTTGCTGTGCAGTTGGCATGCTTCTTGAACCTCTCTCTTAGGCGCGGCGTCAGCAGCAGCTACCGACGAGCGCACCGGCTGATGGTTTCAGCGCTAAAAAGGAAGGAGGCGTATGCCGGCTGATAATACGAACCGTTCCGCTCTATCCGAGCTGATGAAGGTATCTGACCAGCGCTTGAAGGGTAAGGTCATCGCCCAATACGCCGCGGTGTGCGTGAGGCCGAATCCGGAGGCAGCGAACGACATTCAAGTTCTGCTTATCACCAGCCGAGGCAGTGGCCGGTGGGTCATCCCCAAAGGTTGCCGTATACCCAGGAAAAAGCCGCATGAGGTTGCCCGACAAGAAGCGTGGGAAGAAGCCGGGGTTCGGGGGCAGGTGAAAAAGAAACCTGTCGGGCACTACACCTATGTCAAGAAACTGAAGGGACCAGAAGCAGCGCCCGCCCTCGTCCAGGTTCACTTGCTAAATGTCTCGGAGCTCGAACGAGACTATCCGGAGATGGGACAACGCCAGCTTCAGTGGTTCTCGCCAGAGGAAGCAGCCTGCGCAGTCGACGAACCCGAACTCAAGACGCTTCTTCGAGGGATCCGGAAGCTCTACAAAAAGGCATGAAGGCCGCGCTTGCATGATGTTCGTACCGCTAGAGAGGCTAAACATCTCCAGATTTTGTTGACGATGTTCGTCGCACGCGCGGTCTCAGGACTATTGACGAAATTCACCAGCTGCCGACGCGAGGGTATGGTCTTCGACCGTCTTCGGAGCTGATTGCCGCCAGTCGCGCCTTGGAACAGGAAACGTCATCCTCCTTGATCGGCGACAACAATAACGACAACCGCCAAGCCTCTAATCGCCTTGGATGAAAGTTCAGGGGCAGGTCAGCGTGATATTTAACGGCTTCAATGAGAATGCGGCGGCACGCCCCGCCGAACATCGCCGTGTTGCGGACTCGACAAACCCGACAGTCTGGCGCGAGCTCGCGGAGAGAGCTGCAACGAGGAGATAGGGCAATAAGGAGTACCGATCCACGTCACCTACTCGGCTCCTCCAACCATTTGGGACACGGATGGGTCTCATCCAAACAACTGATTTTACCAGTCTGCGAAAATGCCGCATAGCACATCCTCGCGGTGCGCCGCTGTGCCGTCGGAATGATCACCGTCTGAATGGCACTGAAAGGAAAATGGCATCACGTGGCTATATGCAATTCATGATTTCTGCGGGGATAACGATCCGATGCCGACCCGAATTTATCGCGCCGCGCTGGAGATTCATAACAATTGGACTCACCCTCGTGACGAAGACGACCGCGTTGATGAGAGTCACTCCGACTTGAGGTTGGAGCATTTGAACGTTTTGCCGGAGCAAACAAATGCACGTTCTCGATGTTAATCAGATGATCCAGCTCTTCGTGAACGCGTTTGAGCTGGTTTTGATCTTCGCTACCCTTTGCGCCGCGCTGGAGCTAACCTTTCCGGCTTATCGATACAGTTTTGCCTCATACGTTCGCGGTGTGCGGAATTGGATTATTCGCCTCGGATTCGGAGCGTTTGTCTGGCACCTCTTCGCTGTGAGCTTGGGCTGGCTAGGGGTAAAGCCGCTCGTGACGATCAATTTCGGTACGTTGCTTCACTCTGACAACGCAATCATTAATACTGGATTGGCTGTCCTTTCAGGCGTTCTAGTCGCGATTGTCGGCGACTTCTTTTACTACTGGATGCACCGCGCACAGCATGCTGTTCCGCTCCTCTGGCGCATGCACGCTACTCACCACTCGATCCGCGAATTGACGGCATGGAATTGCCATCATCACATTTCCGAGCCACTCGTTTACGCGGCGTTGGTAGCACTACCACTCAGGCTGTTCCACTTCGAATCTGGCGTAGTGCCCGTTGTTGCCATGACACTGATTACCTTTCAGGCCCATCTTTCACACTCCAGCACCCGCATCAATCTTGGGCCGCTTCGATACATCATTGGCGACAATAAGTTCCACCGCATTCACCACTCGTTGGAGGCGCATCACCGGCGCCGAAACTATGGGTTTTTTACAACGATCTGGGACACCGTTTTTCGAACGGCATACTGGCCAAGCAAGAATGAGTGGCCGGAAGTTGGCCTCCGAGACCAGCCCGAGCCGCTCACCGCGCGCGATTACGTTATGTTCCCATTTGATCGACATCGCTGGCAGAGACCTAAAGTTGGAAGTGGTGTAGAGGCTGGCGATTGAACAGTGGAGGTTTACGCGTCGTCGAGGTCGGAAGACCATCAAGACAAGCAATACATATGGAACAGTTCCCTCTGACGCCGGGCAAGCCTCTCACTTAAAATAGCGGATAGGCAGGACTGTGGTGGTGCAACACAAGCAGAAAAGTTTCCGTCGGCGGCACACTACATGCTCGCTTTGGAGCGGACCCTCTAACGCTGGCACAGCCCGACACTGTCGAGTTAATGATGCAGCGTGCGCCGAAACTCTCAGGCCTCGGCCGGTTCGTCCACGCGTGCCCGACTGCATGTGGAGGTTATGGTCAGGACCGACGCTAGCCGCCATGAAGCGCGGGATTCCAGGGCACGGCACTTCAAACGGGCAATCCGCATAGTTCAGGATGACCCTTCGGTACTGGACCGGGCCCAAGAGGTTCTCAAGCGGACTCACGCAGGCTCTTGGCGGGCGCCGACGCTGCGCCCCGTCGACTGCGGGCGAACTGTTTGAAGCAAACCCATCGCTTCCAACCGATAGACATTCGGACAGTAATTCTCCCAGCTAACAGCTTTGCCGGCTGCCTCATAGAGAAGATCACGTTCGCACCTCACCTTGTCTTGACAATAGTCACAAACGTGGGCCAGCACGCGAAAGTCGGCTGGCATCAAGGCTTTGACTCGGGTGGGATTGAGCTGGAGCGCCTCGATCCGCATGAGCAAAAGATGGGGTTCTCCCGGCTCACTCCCGGCCGGCCGTGTATCATCTCTTAGCCCGGTGGCTTGCGGTGCCGCCTTCGCCGGGTCGCCGGGCGAAACAGCAGGTTTCCGTGCCCGATCAAGAGCTGCTGCGAACGCGGACCTCCAATTTTGGGGGTGTGTCATGGCGTTCCTCCTTTGCGCCAACTCTTCGAATCTCAGCTACACTCTCTGAACGCGCATTGATCTGGCGCAATGTCCTGCCACCTTTTTGTCGATGCGACAAAGCAAACAGAGTCGTTGATGGTTAAGAATGGCGAAGCGACTGTGGGTCCGGTCACGTTTTAACATAGGTAGTTCGATCCGTACCGCTGCGTCGTCCGGCTGAAGTTTGCGACTTGGTCCTTCATGCTGTCCAAGAGGCGACAAGCGTTCACTGTAGAGTTCTCGATTCTGTCGGATACTGGACAGAGCGCTATCGAATTGATCGCGTTGTTATTAAACAGTTTTCTCCTTTGGCACGCCATATGCGTGGAAATCGGCAGAATTCGATTGCAGCACAGTGCCGGTGATCTCGAAGTGATCGCGATGGATTTCAGCGGCAAAGCGACTTTGGTTGTTACGCCGACCTGGGGAGTTCGAGAAAATGCACGACGCGGGAATTATCGGTGCTGCGCGAGTCATCTCCACGACGCTGGGACACCGTGTCGGTAACGCCGAATGCTCGGCCGAGCCGCGGAGTATCGAATGCTCCGGGATTACAACACAGACCATCACGCAAATTCAGGTAACGGAGCGAACATGAACAAGTATATTTGCGAATTCGTCGGAACCTTCGCACTCGTTTTCTTCGGCTGCGGCACGATGCTCTTCATGCATTCGGAGGTGGGCCCCTTGGGCATCGCTCTCGCCTTCGGCTTGTCCGTAGTGGCGATGGCCTATACGGTCGGTCCAATCTCAGGCGCGCATCTCAACCCGGCCGTCAGCCTCGGTTTCCTCGTGTCACGGCGACTTGGACCGGGTGACTTCGTCGCCTACGTCGCCGCCCAGTGTGTCGGGGCGATCGCGGCGGCAGGCGTGCTTTACCTTATAGCAACGGATAAAGTCGATGGCTTCGATATCGCCGTAAACGGTTTCGCTCAGAACGGCTGGGCAGCCTACGGGGTGTCCTCTGCGTTCCTGTTCGAGTTCGTTGCCACGTTCCTGTTCGTGACCGTAGTGCTCAGCAGCACGGCAGAGGGCGGCGCTGGCGCGCTTGCCGGGTTGGCGATCGGCCTTACCCTGGTCGCGATCCATCTTGCCGGCATCACGGTTTCCGGTTCTTCCGTGAACCCGGCCCGCTCGCTCGGTCCGGCGCTCTTCGCAGGAGAAGCCGCAGTCGATCAACTCTGGCTCTATATCCTCGCTCCCATGCTTGGCGGCGCTGCGGCGGGTCTCCTTCAGTTGAGTAGGGCCCTCGCCCCTGGATCGTCACACCGCCCACGCAAGCTCAATTGCACTGCCCACCATATCGCTGTGCCAACCAAGTAAGGCTTGTCCACTTAAACCGGTTATTGATGTTTTCCCGGTGAAACGGCACTCCATTTCCCCCGATCTAGAAACGGTTGATCTGGCCTTCTGCATGGTCCGGTCCCACGTCCAATGTGAACCATTTGGCAACTGGCCGACCGGCGCATCATCTCTCGGATGTGCGTGCGGTCCGCTACAGCACATAGCGGACAGGACCTCCCCTGCCCCGTTCTATCATGGCGCTCATAGGAGAACGACTCATCGACGAAGAAGCCGGGCGCCGAATCCGGACCTGGACGCCGCCGGTCTGTCTAAGGATGAGCGGCAAGCGAACCGGCGCCTCCTTTTCTTGGCACGCCAGACGCGAGCGTGCGGGCCGCCACCGCACCCCTTGAGCCTCTAAAGTAAATGCCTATCTCGCCGGCGAGGAAAGGCTGCGCAGACGAGATCCTGCAGCATACCTCATACCGATGAAGTCAGGGGATGCGAGGCGACCACGACGGAAAGCCGGAGCCGCTGTCGAGGCCCGAACCGTTTCGCGATCGCAAACGAGAACAGAGGACCACAAAAGCTGTCGATAATCAGCATCTTTCTCTCATCCCGCCTTCCTTCCGACCGAAATACCTGCTCTTTACATGGATCAATTACAATTAGTGACATGCTTCGGAGAAGATCATTGACGGAATCGCGCCCAGATATAACGGAACGGAGACTTGAGCTCACCAGCCGCATCGTGTCCGCCTATTTGAGCCGCAATGTCATTTCCGCCGCCGAGCTCCCCGATCTTATTCAGCAAACCTACGACTCGCTGGATGGGGGTTATCGACCATCCAAAATCGAGCCCTCCGCGGAGGAGCAACGCCCCGCAGTCCCGATCAAGAAATCCGTGACAGACGATTTCATCATCTGCCTGGAGGACGGCAAGAAATTCAAATCTCTCAGGCGACACCTGATGGCAAAGTTCGGTCTGACGCCGGAGCAGTATCGCCAAAAGTGGAAGCTTCCAGCCGACTACCCGATGACAGCTCCGAACTATACTCGACAGCGCTCGGAACTCGCACGCGCGACGGGGCTGGGAAGGAAACCCGCATCGATGCCCGCTGTTCGCAAGAAGAAGGGCCTGAAGTTCGGCTGATGAAGGTGCCCGAGCTTGGCGGATCGCAAAAGAGAGCATGCCGGCGAAGAAAGGACAGCTAATGATCGAATGGCGAGATCTGACTGAAGAAGATGCTATCGACGCAGCGATGGCTGAGCACGGCAAAGACGCCACCACCTCGGTCGCCTACCGCGCTCTCGAAGCGTACCGCGGCGTGGACACGCCAGAGTACCGCTTCTGGTTTGGACTTTTCCTGAAGCTGGCGAAGCGCAAGCACTTGGGTTGGGCTTGACATTCGACTGCCCAGTTGTTGGGCGAGTGCTCGGCGAGCCACGGGCCGATTGCCCGAATGCTCGCACTCACACACTATGTAGATAAGTCGCTCTTTGACCGCGCGATAGACACTATCCGCGACTCGCGCGAACAAGCGGGCGCTGTAGAGGCTCATCGTGCACGAGACGCTCTGATCCGATCTCCGGATACCTTCGGAATGCGCTCGCGACCTTTCGGCCGAAGAGGTCAGGGACTCCCTGGTGGGCGCGGCCGATGTCATCAGGACACTGAAAATCCTCTTGGAACGTCCCGGCATCATCGGACGGGTGGCCATCTGTGAGAGCTGGAATAGATGGGCCGACCGCCATTCCACACGGCGGAGACAGTGACCTACTCAGCCAGTGCGCCAACAGGATTGCACAAACGTCCCGTCATTCGCCCGACAGCATTCACCCACCAGCACTGGGCCGGCGCGACCGCGGATAGCGCCAAAACAAGCGCGTCGGATAGCACCATAAGGCGTGGGGTGCGCGCCTGGGCGCGAGAGGATCATTTTCCAACGTGTTTCAATCGAGATCTCCATTTCGAAATTAACGATGCTTCCATCTGGATGTTGCACCATCTTCACGACTTCTAACATTTGGTGTGCAAGTGCGTGTGAATAGGGTAACAGTCGTAAGGGAGGAGCCGCCGTCATGTCGGGGAAAACGACTGCAGACGGACACGACGTAAACAACAGACGGTCTCTGCCGCTGTGGTCGAAGCGGCCCGAAGGCGAACTGCGCTCGACCCGCGAATTCCTGGACACGGTCATCGAAAGCCTACCGGTACCTTGTCGGACGGCTCAATCCGATCGAGATGTATGGGCTCGCACATCGATCTCGACGCCGATGTAAGGATCGCCGACATGAAGCCGCCAAAGCTTGATGGCTGGAGGCCCTAACCTGCAGATGAACTTGGTGTGATCGCGATGGTACAACCCACCATAATAACTCATGATAACCGCAGCGCCCCGCAACAAAGTGAATCATACTACGTACAGCTATTCGATTCTCACCCACAACCCATGTGGGTATACGATACCGAAACCTTCCGTTTCCTGATGGTAAACAACGCTGCCGTTGCCCGCTACGGGTACTCTCGGGAGGATCTTCTTAAGATGACCATCAGGGACATTCTTCCACCCGAAGATGTGCCCGCCTTGTTAGAAAGTGTAACCAACGGGCGCCACGATCTCGAGCAGCCAAGCATCTGGCGGCATCGCCTCAAGGGCGGCCGGATCATCTTCGCAGAGATATCGTCCCATGCCTTCGACTTCGAAGGCCGAAGTGCGAGGCTGATTATGGCCTTGGATGTCACCGAGCGTCTGGCTGCTGAACAGAAGATGCGTGAAAGCGAGGAGTTGTTCCGCGCAGTCTCAAACGTAACTGCGGACGTGATTTGGGATTGGAACGTTGTTACCAATACTATCTGGTGGAGCGAAGGCCTCAAGGCAGTATTCGGCCACTCTCCCGAAGAAAGCCGTCGCAATCTTGAATTTTGGAAGACGCACACTCATCCGGACGATCTAGAGCGTGTATTACGTTCCACTCAAGCGGCGATGGATTCCATGGAACAAACATGGGAGGATCAATACAGGTTCTTTCGTGGCGATGGCTCGATTGCATACGTCGAGGATACTGCACACATCATCTACGACCGCCATGGAAAGCCGGTCCGATGCGTAGGTGGTATGAGTGATGTTTCAGCACGCAAGGCAGCGGAAGATAAGCTTGCGCAACAGGCGGCGCTTCTCGACATGGCTCGGGATGCGATTATCGTGCATGACATCGACCATAGAATTCTGTTCTGGAATAAGGGCGCAGAGCGGATCTACGGGTGGACGGCGGAAGAAGCAGTCGGGAAATCGCTTGGACAACTGCTTTACAGCGATGAATCCAATCCCCTCGCTTACGTCGCCGTTGTCGTGGCGACTGGGGAATGGAGCGGCGAGATCGTGCAACGGCGCAGGGACGAAAGCCGCATTACCGTAGAGGCTCGCTGCTCGTTGATGGGTGACAGTGCTGCTGGTCCGCAATCCATCCTCTCGATCAACTCGGACATAACGAGGCGCCTGGCGATTGAGGAGCAATTGAGGCAGGCTCAAAAGCTTGAGGCCGTGGGGCAGCTGACGGGCGGCGTAGCGCATGACTTCAATAATCTTCTAACGGTCATCTTGGGCAACGCGGAGGTTCTCGCCGAACGGCTGAGCGAGGACAAGAGCCTTCGCCGCCTTGCGGAAATGACCTCAGCTGCCGCTCAACGAGGTGCTGACCTCGTACATCGGCTGCTCGCCTTCGCGCGCCGGCAGGCTCTCGAGCCGCAAGTGGTCGATCTCAATTCGCTACTGAAGGATATGGACGGTCTGCTGCGGCGAGCACTTTCCGAAGACATAGAAATCGAATTCATCCAGTCAGCCGGCCTCTGGAATGCGTTTGTTGATGCGTCCGAGCTTGAGGCTGCGATCCTGAACCTTTGCCTTAATGCGCGCGACGCGATGCCGCGCGGCGGACGTTTGACGATTGAAACCGGAAATCTTTCTCTCGATCAACACTATGCGGATTGGAACTCGGACATTGCTCCCGGTCAATACGTGGTAGTAGCCATCTCTGACACAGGGACTGGGATGGAACCCCACATCCTCGCGCGCGTCTTCGAGCCATTCTTTACAACCAAGGAGACTGGGAAGGGGAGCGGCCTCGGCCTCAGCATGGTCTTTGGTTTCACCAAACAGTCGAACGGGCATGTCAAGATCTACTCGGAGCCCGGCCAAGGAACGACAGTCAAGGTTTACCTTCCGAGAGCCGTTCGGGGCGAGAAAGAGACGAGATCGAGTCCGGAGAAGGCCGCACTGCCCCAAGGCACGGAGAAGATTCTTCTAGTAGAGGACAATGAGCTGGTCCTGAACTATGTAGCGGCGCAGCTCGAAAATCTTGGTTACCAGGTCATTTCCGCTAGAAACGGTCAAGAGGCTCTGGACATTCTGCGAGACATCGCTGACATCGACCTTCTGTTCACCGACGTAATCATGCCAGGTGGTCTGAATGGAGGTCAGCTGGCGGAGGAAGCTCGCAGGATTCGACCAAAAATACCTGTATTGTTTACTTCCGGATACACAGACAACGCCATAATTCATCAAGGTGGGCTCGATCCTGGGCTCCACTTTTTAAGCAAGCCTTACCGACCAAGGGAATTGGCTGCAAAGGTGCGCCTGATGCTTGAAGGCAAGAGAGTGCAAGGTTGTTTGTGAACGCGGTTCGGACTTGTGCTCCCCAATATCACGGGGAGCAGATTGCACAGATTAAGGATTTGCGTGGAGACTGCACTACGATTTTGTCTTGTAACGGGCTTCAATGGGGGATCGAACGTATGCCGCAAATTCCTCCAGAGGCAATGCGGGTGCAAAGAGATAACCTTGCGCGATGTCACACCCAATCTCGGCAAGAACGGCGGCATCCTCCTGAGTCTCGACGCCTTCAGCAACTGCGAGTGCGTCAAAGCCGTGGGCCAACTGGATGGTCGCAACGCAGATATTTCTCAAAGCGCGGTCGCCTGAACATCCAGCTACGACAGATCGATCCAACTTGAGTTCAGAGAAGGGTGTACGCCGCAGCCGTTCAAAGGTGGCGTAACCGCAACCGAAATCATCGATTGAAATCTTGAAGCCATGCAAGACAGCGCGTGTTGCAAATGCTTGGCAGACCGAACTATCACCACCAAGGTCGCTTTCGGTGATCTCCAAGATCAGGTCAACGGGCCTAACCGCGCCATCACGAACCTTTTTGAGTTGCAAAATCAATGCCGGCTGCATGCTTCGGGTGGAAACATTTATCGAGAAACGGAGCGGCACACCGTCCCCTAAATCGAGTGATGCGGCTTTTGCCGCGGCCTCCGCGGCCCTGACGGTGAGTTCATGAAGATCGTCGTCGTCAGCCGAGGGCAAGAACTGACCGGGAAAGAGCAGACCTGCGCTGGGGTGCCTAATTCGAGCCAGGCACTCTGCCCCCCTGAGGCATCCAGTCTTGAGCTCAACCTTCGGCTGAAACCCGAATTCGAGCCAATTCTTCCGAATCCCCTCGCGTAAGAGCCCCTCGGGACATGGTTTCAAAACGCGCGGGAAATTCGCCGATGGGCCCCTGCTCGCCTCGTCTAGAACACGTCTCAAATCTTGCAGCCGGAATGGCTTTTTCAGTGGCGCCTTTGCATCCAGCCCGAGGCGAAGGGCAACATCCCTCGCGTGACGAAGCACGCTTTCAGGATGACCGCTGACTATGACGAGAGCCCCCATAAAGCGGATGTCCCGGAGAATATGGAAAACATCAACTCCATCGGCTTCACCGAGAGACATGTCGACAAACACAATATCGGGGCTCTCCTGCTTCACAGCATCGAGCACGTCGCTAGCTTTTGTAACTGCACGGGCCTCAACTCCGAGGTGCTGCAGTTGGAATTGCAGAAGCTCGCAGATCTCCTGGTCGTCATCAACAATTACCGCCTTCACCTTGAACCTCATTCTTTGGATTTCGGCGTGTTTGACGTAGCAGTCGTCCCCATTGACGTAAGTAAACGATATCCGACTCCACGAACCGTCTGCACATACTCCACACTGTTCGAATCCAACTCACCGATCTTTCTTCTCAATCTTGCGATGTACACATCCAGCGTCTTGTCGCGCGGGTCATACTCCCGGAAGCAAGCATGCTTGGAAAGCTGCGATTTGCTGCAGGCCCGTCCGAGGTTTCTGTTGAGTTCTGACAGCAAACGGGTTTCGAGATCGGTAAGGGGCAGGGTTTTGCCGCGGCAGATTAGGGCCCTCGTAGTCAAGTCGCAACAAACGCTTCCAATCGCCAACTCGCCCGGAGGAACCGCGAAGCGCTTGCTCCCCGATTTTGCCACAACGCGGGTGAGGCGAGCCTGGAGTTCACGAACCGAAAACGGCTTCATTACATAATCGTCGGCGCCCGCATCCAACGCGGTTGCCCGACTCTCTGGGCTTCCTATGCCTGAAATCAAGATCAGAGGGATATCCGAGTGCCTCCTGACCGTGCGGAGTATCTCCAGCCCGTTCCCGTCCGGCAAATTTACGTCAACGATCGCACCGTCAAAGAAATTAATCTCCGCGCTGTGTATCGTCCGCAGGCACCGCTTATAGCTTGAAAGCAAATGGATATTGTCTCCCGGCACTGGCCAGGAGTGGATGATCGTTTTTGCGACCAGATCATCGTCTTCAACCAATAGGATGTCCAACGCATCAGACTCCCGCGACCTAGCCGAAACTCACAAACCCCACACTCTCCGAAATGCTCCCTCCCGCGAGGAAGCATCAGCCGCGTCCTCGGCGCGGCAATATCGGCTGAAGGTCACGACAAGCGGTACTGGTCGGCCTCAAGAACGCTCTTCAGATCATGAATAGTCGCGAGTGGAAACTGGACACGCGAAAGAACGTTAACAAAACGAGAAGGCTGCGGTTTGATGAACTCCACCTCAATTTCATCCTTTGAGCGGTGAAATACAGTTGCTCCCATAAAGTATTCGTAGTTTCCGAGCACGACATAAAAGTGATCTGGAACTGCAGAATAGCTTGTCCTTATTCGGGCACCGCTTTCAGATATCTGCACAACGACCGCCTTAATCATTGTCAGATTCCGCAAGGCCCTCGCCGGATAGACCAGCCGTACTATGAAACGACAACTTCTCTTTAGTTGCACACGTGTTCTGACTTCGGCCGCCACGCGAGATAGATAGGTAGAGTGAAGGCGGCTCCGGGGAGCGGTAACAATCATGAGCGATGACCCGTTTTGGAGACAGTCGCTGATCTCAGACGCCGATTGCGAGAGAGAAGAGCTAGCCCGTTAGTGTCATCCGCGCGGTTAACTCGGGACTTCGAAACCGTTAAAAAGGGTAAAAGAGGTGCATTGGACATTGACGCTGAGAGGCGCGCTGGATTCCGGCGCGGCCATCCCGCCTTCGCGGGTGAGGGTGGAGACTATTCGACGCCATGCCCGAAGATCAGCCTTTTGCGCTTTGAACTCCTCGACACGCTTTGCAACTTCGGGATCGTTCGCAGGACCGACTTAGCGACATCATGCGACCGCCTTCGCCGTCAGGCTGGTCGAAGTACCAGTACCGTCGCTGCTTCACCGTGACAGGAGTGAAGCGACCATCCGGGGGAAAGTGGACGGACCATGCCGCGTCGAGCGAACGCTGTCCCAGCTCCGCGAGCATCGTCTGATACATGAGATCGATCGGCTTCAGCATGACTGCGTCGTTATACCTTTTTTGAAGAAAGGTATAACCAGCCCGGAAATTTTCGGAGGTACAGGAGGAAAGTAGGCCTCGGGATTCAGAACTGGCCCGCTTCTTGCTGCGAACATTCCTGACAGACTCCCCCGATGTCCATCCGGGCGGTGTGATGGGGATTGGATTGCTAGAGGAGCAACATGGCAGCTGCCGAGACCTTTTATGACGTCATTCGTCGCCAGGGGATTACCCGGCGCAGTTTTACCAAGTTCTGCAGCTTGACGGCCGCGAGCCTCGGCTTCGGGTCGGGAGCGGCGAGGGCAATGGCGATGGCGCTGGAGACCAAGGAACGCGTGCCCGTCATCTGGATGCACGGCCTCGAATGCACATGCTGTTCGGAGAGCTTCATCCGCTCGGCCCATCCGTTGGTCAAGGACGTGGTCCTGTCGATGATCTCGCTCGACTATGATGATACGATCATGGCGGCCGCCGGCCATCAGGCCGAGGCGATCCTCGAAGAGACCAAGGAGAAGTACAAGGGCAAGTTCGTCCTCGCCGTCGAGGGCAATCCGCCGCTCAACGAGGACGGCATGTTCTGCATCGACGGCGGACGGCCCTTCGTCGAGAAGCTGAAATGGATGGCCGAGGACGCGTTTGCCATCATCGCCTGGGGTACCTGCGCCTCCTGGGGCTGCGTGCAGGCCGCCAAACCCAATCCGACCCAGGCAACGCCGATCGACAAGGTCATTCTCGACAAGCCGATCATCAAAGTTCCCGGCTGTCCGCCGATCGCTGAGGTTATGACCGGCGTCGTCACCTTCATCACCACCTTCGGAAAGCTGCCGGAACTCGACCGGCAGGGGCGACCGAAGATGTTCTATTCGCAGCGCATTCACGACAAGTGCTACCGGCGCCCGCATTTCGACGCCGGCCAGTTCGTCGAGGAGTGGGACGACGAGGGTGCGCGCAAGGGGTACTGCCTCTACAGGATGGGCTGCAAGGGTCCGACAACCTACAATGCCTGTTCCACTGTCCGCTGGAACGGTGGCGTCTCGTTCCCGATCCAGTCGGGCCACGGCTGCATCGGCTGTTCGGAAGACGGCTTCTGGGACAATGGCAGCTTCTATGACCGGCTGACCAACCTCCATCAGTTCGGGATCGAGGCGAATGCCGACAAGGTCGGGTTGACCGCGGCGGGCATCGTGGGCGGCGCGATCGCCGCGCATGCCGCCGTGTCTGCCGTCAAGCGCGTCGCCAGCAAGCGCGAAAAAGCCGGCGCCTAATCCTCAGGGGAGGAACACCAACGTGACAAGTCAAACTCCGAACGGCTTTACGCTCGACAATTCCGGCAGGCGCATCGTCGTCGATCCGGTCACCCGCATCGAGGGTCATATGCGGATCGAGGTGAATGTCGACGAAAACAACATCATCCGCAACGCCGTGTCGACCGGCACGATGTGGCGGGGCATCGAGGTTATCCTCAAGAACCGAGATCCGCGCGACGCTTGGGCCTTTACCGAACGTATCTGCGGTGTGTGCACCGGCACACATGCCCTGACGTCGGTGCGCGCCGTGGAAAATGCGCTCGGTATCGCCATTCCGGACAATGCGAACTCTATTCGCAACCTGATGCAGCTGGCGCTCCAGGTGCATGACCACATCGTACATTTCTATCATCTCCACGCACTCGACTGGGTGGATGTGGTCTCGGCGCTTTCGGCCGATCCCAAGGCGACCTCGGCGCTGGCGCAATCAGTCTCCGACTGGCCGCTTTCCTCGCCAGGCTATTTCAAGGACATCCAGACCCGGCTCAAGAAGTTCGTCGAATCTGGCCAGCTCGGCCCCTTCAAGAACGGCTATTGGGGCAATGCTTCCTACAAGCTGCCGCCTGAGGCCAATCTGATGGCGGTGGCGCATTATCTGGAGGCGCTCGACTTCCAGAAGGAGATCGTCAAGATCCACACGATCTTCGGCGGCAAGAACCCGCATCCCAACTGGCTCGTCGGCGGCGTGCCCTGCGCGATAAATCTCGACGGCACAGGCGCCGTCGGCGCGATCAATATGGAACGGCTGAACTTGGTGACCTCGATCATCGATCAGATCATTGAGTTCAATAACAAGGTCTATGTCCCCGATATCATGGCCATCGGATCCTTCTACAAGGAATGGCTCTATGGTGGTGGGCTATCGGGCAAAAACATTCTGGCATATGGCGACTTGCCGGAACATGCCAACGACTATTCCGACGCCAGCCTTAAGCTGCCCCGTGGCGCGATCATCAACGGCAATCTCGCGGAAGTCCATCCGGTCGACCATGCGGACCCCGAACAGATCCAGGAATTCGTGACCCACTCCTGGTACAAATATCCCGACGAGACCAAGGGCCTCCATCCCTGGGACGGCGTCACCGAGCCTCACTATGAACTGGGCCTCAATGCCAAGGGCACCAGGACGAATATCGAGCAGCTTGACGAGGCTGCGAAATATTCATGGATCAAGGCGCCGCGCTGGCGCGGCCATGCCATGGAGGTCGGCCCCCTCGCCCGCTGGGTGATCGGTTATGCGCAGAACAAGGCGGAGTTCAAGGATCCGGTCGACAGGGTGCTCACGGATCTCGGCCTGCCGGTCTCGGCGCTCTTTTCGACGCTGGGCCGTACTGCGGCGCGCGCACTCGAATCGAGCTGGGCTGGCCACCAGATGCGCTATTTCCAGAACAAGCTGATCGCCAACATCAAGGCCGGTGACTCTTCGACTGCCCATATCGACAAGTGGAAACCGGAAACTTGGCCCAAGGAGGTCAAGGGCGTCGGCTTTTCCGAGGCGCCCCGCGGCGCGCTCGCGCACTGGATCAAGATCAAGGACGGCAGGATCGACAATTATCAGTGCGTCGTTCCCACAACATGGAACGGCAGCCCGCGCGACCTTAAAGGCAATATCGGCGCCTTCGAGGCATCGCTCATCGATACCCCGATGTCCGATCCGGCCCAGCCCCTCGAAATTCTCCGGACCATCCATTCCTTCGATCCATGCCTGGCGTGTTCGACGCACGTCATGAGCCCGCATGGTCAGGAAATGGCCAGGGTCCAGGTCCGGTGAGGAGGCTCGATCATGACCATCCATGAATCTATCGCCGCCGATGGCGAAGACGCCGTCCAGGGTCAGAACGTCTATGTCTATGAAGCTCCAGTGCGCATCTGGCACTGGGTCAACGCCTTTTCGATCCTGACGCTCGCCCTCACCGGATATTTCATCGGTTCGCCGCTGCCGTCCGTGCCCGGCGAGGCGAGTGCCAACTTCCTTATGGGCTACATCCGCTTCATGCACTTCGCGGCGGGGCAGGTCCTCGCCGTGTTCCTGATCCTCCGCCTCTACTGGGCCTTTGTCGGCAATGTCCACGCGCGGCAGATCTTCTATGTGCCGTTCTGGAGCGGCCGCTTCTGGAAGGAATGGCTGCACGAGGTGCGGTGGTACACATTCCTGGCGCGCCAGCCGAAGAAATATGTCGGCCATAATCCGTTGGCGCAGCTCGCCATGCTCCCGATGTTCACCTTGCCCCTCTTCTTCATGGTGATCACCGGCTTTGCGCTTTATAGCGAGGGCGCGGGCCGCGACAGCTTAGAATATGCACTGTTTGGCTGGGTGTTCTCGATCTGGCCGAACAGCCAGGACATCCACACCTTCCATCATCTCGGCATGTGGGTGATCCTCGTCTTCGTGATGGTCCACATCTATGTGGCGGTGCGCGAGGACATTATGTGCCGGCAGAGCATCATCTCTTCGATGATCTCGGGCGAGCGGCTGTTCAAGGACCGGGAGGACTAGATGGCGGCTCCCTATCCTCTGATATCCGCGCCGACACCTCGCATTCTCGTGCTCGGCATCGGCAACATCCTCTGGGCCGACGAGGGCTTTGGCGTCCGGGCGGTGGAGCATTTCCACAAAACCTATGAAGTCCCTGATAACGTCACCATCCTCGACGGCGGCACGCAGGGGCTCTACCTCGTCCAGTTCGTCAACGAGCACGATCGGCTGATCGTCTTCGACGCCATCGACTATGGACTTGAGCCGGGCACGATGAAGGTAGTGGAAGACAACGAAGTGCCGAAGTTCACGGGCGCCAAGAAAATGAGCCTGCACCAGACCGGCTTCCAGGAGGTGCTGAGCGCTGCAGATTTCATGGGCCACTATCCCGAGCGGCTGGCGTTGATCGGCTGTCAGCCGCTCCATCTTGAGGACTGGGGCGGACCGCTTACAGAGCCCGTCAAGGCCGTCTTACCTGCCGCGGTCAAGACGGCGGTCCGGATATTGCGTGACTGGGGCGTTCCGGTGACCGCACGGCCCGAGGACGCGGTAGTGCCGCCGCTCCTCGAAAACGATATCGACTTCGACAATTACGAACGCCGTACCGAAGCGGCCGCCCTGAATTTCTGAGGAGAACATCCATGACATACCACAGGATCGGGGCGACACTCGCCGCCTTGGGGGTATCCGGCGTCGCCCATGCCGATGTCCGCCTGCATACGATGGAGCTGGTCTTGGCCACCCGTTCAGCGGCCTCGACCACATCCTGGCGATGGTCGCGGTCGGCTTCTGGGCGTCGACGGTGGGCGGCAAGGCTCGCCGGATAGTTCCCTCCGCCTTCGTGTGGTTGATGGCTGTCGGCGGCGTGATGGGGAGCACCGGGGTCCCGCTTCCCATGGTGGAGACGTCGACCGCACTAGCGGTGGCTGTGCTTGGCCTACTTGTGGCCTTTGAGGTGAAGGTTCCGGCGCATGTGGCGGCGGCCGTGGTTGGCGTCTCGGCGCTGTTCCATGGCCACGCCCAGGGAATCGAGCTTCCGGCAATGGCGTACGCTGGGGGTTATGTGGCCGGCTTCCTTGCCGCGACAACCGCCCTACACGCCGTGGGCATCGGTCTGGCCTCGCTCAGGTTCGGTAAAGCCGGGCATGCCGCGATGCGCATGGCCCGGTCGGGCGGCTCTGCTTGCCGGCTGAACCATATCCCAGGGCGCCTGCTCCCGATCTTCTTTGTCGAGAATTGAGGAAAGCATCATGTGCATAGGCATTCCCATGCGGGTCGTTGCCGGCAACGAGTTCGCAGCCCAGTGCGAGCGCCACGGTAAGACAACCACGATCTCTCTGATGCTGGTCGGCCCGCAGCCGCCGGGCACTCATATCCTCACCCATCTCGGCTCAGCCATCCGCGTGCTCGAAGCTGAAGAAGCGCGCGCGATCGACGATGCGCTTGCGAGTCTGGCCGAAGCGGTCGAAGGACGAGAATAATGGGTTTCGAATGGCTGCCAAGCCCCAACACTGGAAAGAGCGCAACGGGCGTTATTCGGCCCGTCTCGTCATCCCGCCTAATCTTCGGCCCTATCTCGACAACAAGACGGAACTGGAAATCCAGCTAGGCGGCGACCGGCGCACGGCCCTCCGCAACACGCCGCCGCCGTCGCTTCAATCCAGCGTCAAATCGGCATCGCTCGGCAGAAGCATGAGGCCGCGACCGGCAAGCAGGCAAGTGCGCCCGCCTACCCTCTCACGGTCCAGCAGATCGCTCTTCGCGATCATCAGAGCCAAATCGACTTTGATGCGCAGCTACGCGCGACCGACCACCGATATGCACAGTTCGAAATCGACTTTGACCACGCCCGGCGCTTCCGTGATGGCTTCGCCGGGAAGCTGACCGATGGCGAACTGGAGGAACTAGTCGGCGCTCGCCTTGAGCGCGCCCGGCTGGCCGGAATACCGATGCGGTCAAGGGCACAACCGCACCGTGAAGGCGATGCTTCAGAACCTTCGCACGGTCCTGAATTGGGGAAGGCAGAACGATCCGGCGAACTTCTTCCCGGCTGGCGACCCGCTCAACGGCATCAAGGCCCCTGACTACACGACCTACCCTCTTACCTTCGCGCCTTCACGATGGACGAGGCTAAGCTTGTGCTTAAAGCCGCCCGGAAAGAGGATAAGGCAATGTTCCGGTGGATACCCTGGCTATGTGCCTATTCGGGCATGCGCGTCAGCGAAGCCGGAAGCCTTCGCAAGGAGACTTCTTTGAGGTAAGTGGCCGGTGGTTCTGGAAAGTGACGACCGCTGGCAACCGTGCCTTGAAGAAGGCCAGGAGTGAACGCCGTATCCCTGTCCATAAAGCACTTGCCGACGAAGGCTTGCTGGACTTCATCAGGGGCGCAAAGGCTGGCCGTCTGTTCACGGGCGAGACGAAGGACGAAGTTTCGGTCCAGCCGCGTATCAGCACATGGGTTCGCGGGCTGATACCTTTCGACAAACGCCCGGAGCTTTCCCCTAATCACGGCTGGCGTCACCTGTTCGAAGATCTCTGCCGTCGCGACGGCGTGCCGGAGGACGCCCGCCACTACATGACGGGGCGCACTGACGGCGGCTCCCAGGAGCTTTACGGTCGCAGCGAAGTTATGCTTCCTGGCCTTGCCGCAGCAATGGATCGAATTAAAGCCATCCCAATTGATCAACAATGACGCAGCGAAACGGCTTTCTTGCGCAAGGGATGCTTGAGCAACGTGGAACTGGTCGACGCAATAGCCTACCCCGATTTAAAGCTAGATCACCTTCGCGATAAGCACGAACCCCACAATGTGCAGATCGCTATGAGTTGAATGAGATGCCTACTTACTATGTGATTTCTGGGATTCTTCCGCCAAGGCCGCTTTCGGCTAGCCCTCCATACTAGCATCTCAACGGTATCGTGATAGAATTTGCGGCGTAGTGTTATTACATAACATTTCGCCTGCGAAATGATTTTGGCTATGACAGAATCCGCCTCAAGTTGGTCGCTAAAATAACAGGAATTCGACCATCCTGCATTGGCGGTATCTCGGCTTCGCCAGCCGCACGCAACCCCTCAGCAGCTGCTGAAAGTGCGCCGTCTTTCACGGTGAGATTCCAATGTTGGAGACGCGAATGCGCATCACCATCATTATCGAACATCGCATGCTTCTGGCGCTTTTCGTCGCCGCAAGCGCGTTGTTCTTCTGACTTTCGATGTCGTGCCCGCCGGTGAAGATCGGCGGGCATTGTATTGGTATCTGTTGACGGCGTTCGCAGGCTGACTTTTAACAGTTGAGGACAACCAAAAGGTGGCATCATGGCTTTCCTAATCGTCTATCTGATTTTGGCCGTCGTTTTCGCTGTGATTGGCTCAGAAATGGCAAAGTCGAGAAATCGCGATGCGGCAGCGTGGGCGCTCGTATGTGCGCTGCTTCCCTTGTTAGGGATTATTGCACTAGCAGTCGCCGGGCGTGCCAATGCGCCGACGCCGTATTCCCCGACCATACGGAATGAGCAACCCCTCCACATGTCCCCGGTGAAGGTCGAGGTAGAATCGAAGAATTACGACGAAGGGAAGTGGCTGGCGCTTCTTGACGTTGATGATGACATAGCGGCCGCGGCGAAGGACATCGAAAGCTATGGCGCGGGCTACATTGATGAGTTCGCGCAAAAATACCTTGCCCTAGGTGACAAGAGCTACCTTGAATCTCTGAAGGCAAAAATCATTGCAAGAGCGGTGAAAGATCAAGAGAGAAAAATCGAGCAACAGAAGCAGGATGAGCTAGACAGTACCAACGAGGCCAACAAAATTTACTTCGAATATCTGGAAAAACTAAAACAGAATGGCGGAATAGACCCCGATTATCACTCCAAAGTAGTGAGCGTCGAAAAGTATTCAGGCACGGCCAAAGCCTTCAGGAACGGCGTGGAAGTGCAATTCGAAGACGGCACTTTTGCCCTCAAGGGTGGTTTCTTAATGAGGCGCTTCAACAGCAAGGCCGAGTTGGACGAATGGAGATAGCCCGCACGATTCAGACTGTGGATAACCCCTGTCCGCGTCACAAAACTAAGACCATCAAAACGTCACAAAACTTCTTATTAGTCGTAACTAATTATCTTTTAAAAACAATTTGCCGCATTGCGATGAGCGATTTGAGTTTTCGAGTCTCTCATCGCCCACCATTCTATCCATTTGAAATCTTTGGAAGCCCTTGCGCCATAAGGCTTTTAGCCCATATTGGCGTCGCAAAATGGTTTCAAATGGCTGGCAATCTCCGGCACTGGAAAGAACGCAACGGGCGCTACTCTGTTCGTATCGTCATTCCGAAGCACCTTCGCCCCTATCTCGCCCGGTCTTCACCGGCGGGCTTTTCGTTGCTCGTATCTCGTCTATTTTGGACCGCATATCATGAATCATAGGGCACACCATGGCATTTGATGAAGACCAGAGGGCAGAGGCGATAGCGGCGCAATGGGGTGTTGATGTTAGTCTGTTAGAAGAGACGGACTGGGAAGTTGAGATAATCGACGGCAACGATGGTGAAATCTACGGCTATCTTGTTCGCTTCGATGATGAAACAGACCCGGACATTTTAACCGAGCTAGGGCTTCGACCCGGCGAATTCACACGGCAGCTTAGCATCAATGCCTTCGACGAGGCGGACTATGATCGGGATGACTTTGAGTCTCGGCATTATACACGGCGCGGTCGAGACAACGGCTATGTTGAGGATCGCTATGTAGAAGACGGCTATGTTGGCCACGACGAGCCGCCAGTTGTCCCGTCGTCTGACTCGTTCGCCGCGTTTGCTGGCGAGTCTTTTGCCGAGCAGGCTTTCGCCGTGCGTAGAGCTTCATCCGCTTTCGTCACGGCGGACAGTGGCGATATCACTGCCGATAATGGAGTGGAACCGGAAGTGGTCACTTTTCGAGGGGAGCCGGTCACACATCAGGGCGAACCGGTGACATATACGCCAAGGAAAGCTGACGACGGCATTTACTCCATGGAAGAGCCCTTGCCGGATATCTCTGAAGTCACTGACGACAGTGAGGAGTTTCCGGACTTGCCTCCCGGCCAAACCTATCTAATGGATGGAAATCACCGCATTCTCGCGGTCGAACGCGGTCGCGGCTTAATGGTAGACGCGCCGGAACCCTCTGGCGCCGTCGGTGCTGCCCCGCTGAATGAACACGTCGTAAATGGCTCGGCCTATGCCGGGGCATCCTTCGCCGGATCATCTTTCGCAAGGGGGCCTGAATCTCCAAATCAGGCTGGAGATATTGGAGCCCTTCGCCGAGAAATGCTTGGCCGCCTTGACGAGCTGGAGGTGGTCATTCTGAGAAACGCAAGCGTCGCGCCGAACAGAGGGCATAATCATCCGCCGGAACTGCTTGAGATCGAGCGCTCTGTTACCCAGGAGCAATTTCAAGAAGTCATGGCGGCAATTAAAGAATTGAGGCGCGAAAGCGAAAGCCCGACGCCTGACACCGCCAATGTCGCCGCCCAGGTCTCGACTTTTCGGCGAATCGCCCGGTGGCTCGGCTTGGGTGCGCTTGGCGTCGCTGCCATAATAGTTGAAGGCGTGATCCAACAGGAAACGGGCGGAGCCTACACAGCACACAAGCAGCAGATTGTTGACTCGCTTATTGGCGCGGCCAACGCTGTGATGGCGTGGGTTCAGCATTTGCCATCAGCATTTTGAGTCTCGCAATTACACAGATCATCCGCTCGCGACTTCGCCTGTGGATAACCCCGCCCCGCCTCACAAATTTTCGCCCGTCACAACGTCACAAAATGTCATTTCGGACTTACCTGCCGATCTTTTAAAAACAATGCTTTAATTCCCATTACGATGAGAGATTTGAGTTTTCGAATGTCTGTTCGCAGATCTGATCTCCCGCGAGCCGGAACTGCCGTCGCATCTGCGCGGCTGAAAAGAATAGGACCACGTTGGAAATTGACCTTCCGTCCAGTCTTCATCGGGACGGGTCTGAGGCGAATATTCCCTTACAGATCACCGGAAACCAACTTTCCTCAGTCTGGCACGCCGTTTGCAGATCATCATTCGGAACGTTTCGCATGGTGATTTGTGGAGGTAAAATGACATCTGCTCTGGTCCGCGCATTAAGCGAGCGGTCGCGCCTGCCTCTCGTCGATGAGACGAACATCGACGCTTTCCTCGCTTCGACGGCGAGCGAGAATGCTTTGCTGTTCTTTACAGGCGACCCGGCAAAGCAGCCTGAGGCCATTGACGTCGCCGTGATTCTTCCTGAACTCCTGCTGTTCTTCTGCGGTCGTCTGCGCGGTGCGGTAGTCCGCCATACGGCCGAGGATAAGCTCAAGGCCCGCTTCAACGTTATTGTGATGCCAAGCCTGGTTGTCACGCGCCGGGATAAGCCCGTGGGCGTCCTCGGCAAAATACGCGACTGGTCGGAATATGTCGAAAAGGTCGGCGCCTGGTTGGCGCCCGATGCGCCCGTCATGATGCCCCCGAGCGGGCCAAAGATCGAGATCACGCGTGACGGTACTGTGATCGTCCGATGAAGGCCGATTTCTGGGTCGGCACCGAGCGCGAAGACGCGGCGATGGCTGTCATGCCGATCGGCTGCCAGCCGCCGCTCCGTGCGCGCAAGCTCAATTTTCTTGCCACCAGCAGCGCCGAGGAGATGATCCGCCGATGTCGGCGGACAGCGATGCTCCTGCCGGAGCTCGCCGAGGCGCTCGCTCTCCAGAGGGCCGACCAAAAGGGCCGTCTGTTCGACATCACGGATTATCCGGATGATGAAAAGGAACTGATCACCCACGCCCTCGGCGAGGGGGAAGTCGCGGGCGTCGCAGCGCTTTCGAACGGCATCACCGCACGGATGCAGGAAACGGTTATGGCCGGCGTCTGGCGCATCCGCTTCACCGACGGCGACGGCCGGCTCGTCGCCGACTATGTCGAGGTGGCAAGCATTCCCGCCGTCGTCAGGCAAGTGTGTTCGGCGCTGCCATCAACGATCAGCCATGGACCGGCGCCTGCTGGCGCGATGAACGTCATGCCCGTGCTGACCGAGATCAGAGACAGGATCGGCCGCTACCGGGATGGCGAGCCGGCACATGTCATCGCTTTCTCCCTCTTTCCGATGAGCCCGGAAGACATGACGTTTTTGCAGGAGACGCTGGGCGCGGGGCCTGTGCAGCTCACCTCGCGCGGCTACGGCACCTGCCGCGCAGTGGCGACCGGCGCACGCAATGTCTGGTCGGTTCAGTTCTACAACGCCATGGACACGATCATTCTCGACACGCTCGAGATCTGCGACATCCCCTCCGTCGCGATCGCGGCCGAGGAGGACTTCCGGGACTCCGAGGCGCGGATGCGTGAAATCGAGGAGGCTTATTTCAGATGAGCGCCTTCGAGAATTTGGACAAACGCGAGGTCGTGTCGGACGACGACCCAATGGAAAGCGGCATCTGCTGGCACGTCTACGATCCGGCTGAAGGCGACCCCGTCGGGCAGATCGAGCCCGGTACATCCTTTGCCGATCTTCCGCAGGATTGGCGCTGCCCTAATTGCGATGCGCTCCAAACGCAGTTCATCAGGCTACGTCATGAACGCTAACCCGGCCGATTCTGACCTTGCCTTGGCAATCGGGCAGCGGCTCGAGGCTCGCTACCGCCACATTCACGCTGCAATGGCCGACCTGTCGATCTGCAACTCCGTGCTCAGCGTCGCCGCTACCGGCTTTCGCGCCTTTGGCGGCCGCGAATTCGGGATTGTTACGACGCCCTGGTCCATGAACCTCGTGGCGCTCGATTTTCCGGACGCGCCGCAGGCCGCGCCCGCCGCGGTGGGCACGACAGCGCGGATCAACTTGCCTGCGGGCGAAGTGGATTTCATCGCCGGCGAGCTCGACACCATTGGCCGTGTCGATTCCTGCTCGCTGCTTTCCCCGGTCTTCGAATTCGCCACCATGGAGGCGGCGCCGGAAACCGCCGAGGGGGCCATTCGGGCCTTCTTCGATCCGTCCGCCCTCGAACCGCCCCCGGCCCCCGCGGCTCCCCTCAATCGGCGCGACCTGTTGTACGGCAAATTCCGCAAGCACGAGGAGGCGATGACGGAATGACCTATCTCCTCAGTGCAGGCACGATCCGGATCGACGTGACGGTGTCGCGTGGACTCGCCTGTTCGGTCGCCGTGAAGGCGAACCGGCCGCAGGGGCTCGCCCGCATGTTCGTTGGCCGCCGGGCGGAGGAGGCGCCCGCACTGGCGGGACAGGTCTTTTCGCTTTGCGGTTTCGCGCAATCGCTTGCATGCAGGATTGCTGTCCTCAATGCGACGGACACGCCGATGGGCGACGAGGAGCGTGTGGCCGCCGGCGCCGGCCTGCTGGCCGAGCGAATCTTCGAGACCCTCCGCCCTCTGATCTTGCACTGGCCGACGCCGCTCCCGGAGAAAATGGCGCTCGGTGTGGGCCGGCAGTTGCGTGAAGCGCTCGCCGCCTCGCACGTGATTGTATCGCAGGGGCGGAGCGGACAAATCGCCAAAGACAGCCTGGCGGCCGATGCGGCGCGGCTTACCGCTGCCGCCCATGCCTTGGGGACTCCCCGCGATGGCGATGAACCGGTGGTAGGTTCGGTCCTCGCTGCGATGCTGCAGGAACTCGGCGATGCTGCTGACTTCGCGCAGCGGACCCCAGAACCCCTGACTGCGGATGACGACGCCGAGGTCATCGCCCGTCTCCCAGATGAACCGGATTTCGCCCGCATGCCGCACCTTCCAGGCCGCGTCGTCGAAACGGGCGCCTATGCCCGCCGCAGTGGCGCCATTTTTTCCCGCAAGCCGCATCTGGCGCGGCGCCTACTTGCACGCATCGGCGATATCCAGGATTGCCTGGCGCAGCTCGCGCGCCTCGCGACAAGCGGCGATCAAGACTGGTCATCGCTTGCCGCCGGCGGACCGACGCCGGGCGCGGGCGGCTACGGCGCGGTGGAATGCGCGCGCGGGCGGCTCTATCACCACGCCGAGGTCGGCAGCGACGGCCGGCTCGGCGCCTATCGCATCCTCGCGCCGACCGAGTGGAATTTTCACCCGGTGGGCCCTTTCGTCGAGAGGCTGCTGTTGTCGCGGATCGGGACAGGTGAGAGCGCAGCGCGATCCGTCTCCCTGCTTGCCTTGCTTTTCGACCCCTGCGTCCCCTTCGACATCGGCATTCGTGAGGCCGCCCATGCATGAGCTGTCATTGATGGAGAGCGTGATCGCCATTGTCTGCGAGACGGCCCGGCAGCATGGCGCAACTCGCGTCAAGTCGGTCCGCCTCGACGTCGGCGTGCTGAGCCACGCCGACCCCGACGCGCTGCTGTTCTGCTACCAAGCGGTGCGTCATGGCACGATTGCGCAAGCCGCCACGCTCGAAATCAATCGGGTTCCCGGGAAAGGCTGGTGCCTGGATTGCGCGAAGACGGTGGCGCTCGCCGAACGCTTCGGTGGCTGTCCGGATTGCGGCAGGCATCGGGTTCAGATGACGGCGGGCGACGAATTGAAGATCAGGGACATGGAGGTGATCTGATGTGTTCGGCATGCGGCTGCGGGACGTCGACCATCGAGGGCCATAAGCACCAGAGCGCGGACCACGCCCATGCGCATGGCCACAATCATCAAATCAACGATGATGGGCAAGGACAAGAGCACCAACATGATCATGACCACGATCACCACCTCCTTGGCGATCACGACCATCACCACACCGAGAACGGCAGCGTCCACTATGGCCGCGGTATCGCCGGCGTCCATGTCCCGGGCATGAGCCAGGAGCGGATCATCCAGGTCGAGCGCCGCATTCTCTCCAAGAACGACGCGCATGCCGCCGAGAACCGGCGCCATTTCGAGCGCAATGGCATCTTCGCGCTTAACTTCGTCTCCAGCCCCGGCTCGGGCAAGACAAGCCTGCTCGTGCGCACCATCTACGACCTCAAGGACCGCCTGGCCATCAGTGTCATCGAGGGTGACCAGCAGACCTCAAACGACGCCGCCCGCATTCGCGCGACCGGCGCCCGCGCGATTCAGATCAATACCGGGAAGGGCTGCCACCTCGATGCCCATATGGTTGGGCATGCGGCGGAGGATCTCGCGCCCGAGGCGGGTTCCGCGCTTTTCATTGAGAACGTCGGCAACCTCGTCTGTCCCGCCGCCTTCGATCTCGGCGAGGCGCACAAGGTGGTGGTCCTGTCCATCACCGAAGGCGAGGACAAGCCGCTGAAATACCCTGATATGTTCGCTGCCGCCGACCTGATGATCCTCAACAAGGCCGACCTGCTGCCGTATCTCGATTTCAATGTCGGGCTCTGCATCGCCAATGCGCTGCGGGTCAATCCAAGGCTGCAGACGCTGACCGTGTCTGCCCGCACGGGTGAGGGTATGGAGGCCTTCTATGCCTGGCTTGAAGCCTCGGCAGCCAGTCGCGCCGCACGGTCCAAGGAGGCCTGAGCCATGGCCCGAGCGCTTGCCCGATCGACCGTAAGCCCCATCCGGCGACTGAGGCTCCGGGTGCGCGGCGCCGTGCAGGGCGTCGGCTTCCGGCCATTTGCCTACAGGTTGGCGCGGAACATGGGATTTTCAGGCTTCGTATTGAACGACAGCGCCGGCGTGCTGATCGAGATCGAGGGTCCGGACGCGGATCGCTTCCCCGACGTGGTCCGGAACGAGGCCCCGCCCCTCGCCCGCATCGACTCGATCGACGTGCTTGAACTCGCTCCCTCCGCCCGCGAAGGCTTCGAGATTCTCGAAAGCCTGAGTGGCCGGAGCGCGACCCGGATCGGCGCCGACGCCGCGACTTGCGCCGAGTGCCGGCGCGAACTGACAGACCCATCAAGCCGGTTCTTCGGCTACCCCTTCGTCAATTGCACCCATTGCGGCCCGCGCTTCACGATCACCCGCGCGTTGCCCTATGACCGGCGGCAGACATCGATGGCTTCGTTTCCGATGTGCGCGGCCTGCGCCGCTGACTACACCGACCCCGAAAACCGGCGCTTCCATGCCGAGCCCGTCGCGTGCCCGGATTGCGGGCCGGGGCTTAGCCACCCGATAACTGAGGTCGCTGCGAAGATTGCGGAAGGCGGCATCGTCGCGCTCAAGGGGATCGGCGGTTTCCATCTGCTTTGCGACGCTCGAAATGATGCGGCGATCGATCTCCTCCGGCTGCGCAAGACGCGTGACCACAAGCCGTTCGCAGTCATGGTGCGCGACATCGACGCGGCGCGAGAGCTTGCGAGGCTGTCCGAGGCGGAAGAGGTGTTGCTGGGATCGGCCGCCAGCCCGATCGTCCTGGTGGAGCCCCGCGCTTGCGAACTCTCCAATCTGATCGCGCCGGGACTCGCACGGATAGGGGTCATGGTGGCCTATGCCCCGCTGCACAACCTGCTGTTCGATGCGCTGGCGGAGCGCCGGCACCATCCTCCCGCGCTGGTCGCGACCAGCGCCAATCCCGGCGGAGAGCCGCTCGTCGCAGACAATGCGGATGCAGAACGCCGCCTCGCCGCGATTGCCGATCTGATCGTTACGCATGACCGCGACGTCGCCATCCGGGCGGACGACTCCGTCATGCAGGTGATCTGTGGCGCGCCGTCTTTCATCCGCCGCGCGCGCGGTTTTGTGCCTGAGCCGATCGATCTGGGCATTGACGGCCCGTCAGTGATCGCGACCGGCGCCGATCTCAAGAATACGATCTGCGTCACGCGCGGCCGCGAGGCGTTTCTGTCCCAGCATGTCGGCGGCCTCGACAACGCGCAGGCGATCCGCTTTCAACGAGAGGCGCTCAGTCACCTCTGTTCGATCCTCGATGTGAAGCCGGAATTCGCAGCATGCGACCTGCATCCGGACTTCCACTCGGTGCGCATCGCGCAGGGCCTGAATTTGCCTGTCGTGCCGGTCCAGCATCATCTCGCCCATGTGGCGGCGGTGGCAGCGGAGCATCAGCTTTCCGGGCTGGTTCTCGGTCTTGCGCTCGACGGGCACGGCTTTGGCACCGACGGCACCAGCTGGGGCGGCGAGATGCTGGCTCTCGACGGTCATCACTGGAACCGCACGGGTTCGCTCACGTCGCTGCCGCTGCAGGGCGGCGACCGTGCCGCGCGCGAGCCATGGCGCATGGGCGTCGCGGCTCTGCAGGCGGCTGGATATATCGATCTCGCACCACGGCTCTGGCCGGGCCATAGCGGCGTTGCGCAGCTCACGGCGATGTTCGAGCGTGGCATGCAGCCGCCCTGGACTTCGAGTCTCGGGCGGCTTTTCGATGCCGCGGCGGCGATAGCCGGCGTCCGCCTCGTCCAGAGTTACGAGGGACAGGCGGCGATGGAGTTCGAGGCGCAGGTTCGCAATCCTGTTGAATTGGAGGGTGGCTTCGCGATCCGCGACGGCAGGCTCGATTTTCGCCCGCTGATCCTGCATCTCGCGCAACGCAATCTTGGTGCTCCCGCCGCAGCCGACCTTTTCCACGGCACCTTGATCGCAGGCCTCGCGGACTGGGCGAAAGATGGAGCCCGCAGTCTCGGCGCGAGGCGGATCGCGCTTGGCGGTGGCTGCATGGTGAACCGTGTCCTTGCGACGGGGCTGATCCAAGCGCTCCGTGAGCGCGGTCTCGATCCCTATCTGCCGCGACTCGCGCCGGCCAATGACGGCGGCATCGCGCTCGGCCAGGCGGCTTATGCGCGCCAGGTCATCATGAACGAATACGTATCAATGGAGGAGGACCGGACGTGTGCCTAGCGATTCCGGTCCAGGTCAAGGAGGTTCTGCCCGACGACATGGCGAAGGTCACGCTCGGCGGCGTCTCGAAGATCATCTCGACCGCGCTCGTCGACGATGTGAAAGTCGGCGGCTATGTCGTTCTCCATGTCGGTTACGCGCTGGCGAAAATCGATCCGGAAGAGGCGGAAAGAACACTCGCGCTGATCCGGGAAGCTGCCATCGGAGATGCGGCATGAAGTATATCGACGAATACCGCGACGGAAGACTCGCCATGGATATCGCGCGGCAGATCGTTGCGACCGCCGACCTGGTGCGCTCCTATCACTTTATGGAGTTTTGCGGCGGCCACACGCATGCCATCTCCCGCTATGGCCTCGAGGACCTGTTGCCGCCGAATGTGCGGATGATTCATGGACCGGGCTGTCCCGTCTGCGTGCTGCCGATCGGCAGGATCGACGCGGCGATCGCGCTCGCCATGCGGCCGGAGGTCACGCTCTGCACTTATGGCGACCTGATGAGAGTGCCGGGCTCCGACGGATCGAACCTGCTCAAGGCGAAAGCGGCCGGCGCCGATATCCGCATGGTCTATTCAACGCTCGATGCGCTACGGATCGCGGAAGCTGAACCCAATCGCGACGTGGTGTTCTTCGCCATAGGCTTCGAAACCACAACGCCGCCGACTGCACTTGCGCTCAAGGCGGCGATCGCCAAGGGACTCGGCAATTTCTCGATCTTCTGCAACCACGTGCTGACGCCGGCGGCGATCCAGAACATTCTCGAGAGCCCCGACGTCCGCAAGCTCGGCACCATCAAGATCGACGGCTTCATCGGTCCTGCCCATGTGTCGACCGTGATCGGCACCGAGCCTTACGAGTTCTTTGCCGAGGAGTTTCAGAAGCCGGTCGTGGTGGCTGGCTTCGAGCCGCTGGACGTCATCCAGGCGATCCTGATGCTCGTCCGGCAGGTCAATGACGGCAGACATGAGGTCGAGAACCAATATATCCGCGCCGTCACCGTGTTCGGCAACGAGAAGGCCCAGGCCGAGGTGGCCAACTTCTTCGAGCTTCGCGAGAGCTTCGAATGGCGAGGCCTCGGAGAGGTGCCCTATGGCGCACTCAGGCTCAGGCCGCAATATGCGACCTACGATGCCGAGAAACGGTTCTCCATGGTAACGCCGGCGGCCAAGGACAATCCCGCTTGCGAATGCGGCGCCATCCTGCGCGGTGCCAGGAATCCGGCCGACTGCAAGCTCTTTGGTACGGTCTGCACCCCGGACACACCGATGGGATCCTGTATGGTGTCGTCGGAGGGCGCCTGCGCCGCCCACTGGACCTATGGCCGCCTCCGCGAGAAGGCAAGACAGGCGGACGCGGGGAGAGCCGTCGCATGAACAAGATGGGAGTGAAGGCTTACACGTGGAAGCTCGACATCGCCAACGGCCGGGTCGATCTCTCGCACGGCGCAGGCGGACGCGCCATGGGGCAACTGATCGAGGACATTTTCCACAAGGCCCTCGACAATGATTGGCTGCGGGCCGGCAACGACCAGTCAACCTTTGCGGTGCCTTCCGGGCGCATGGTTATGACCACGGATGGGTACGTCGTTTCGCCGCTGTTCTTCCCGGGTGGCAATATCGGCACGCTCGCGGTGCATGGCACGATCAACGACATCGCCATGGCGGGTGCGGTGCCGCTTTATCTTTCGGCGTGTTTCATCATCGAGGAAGGCTTTCCGCTTGCCGATCTTGAATGCATCGCCCAAAGCATGGGTGACGCCTCGCGCGAGACCGGTGTGCCGATCATCACCGGTGACACCAAGGTAGTGGAGCGCGGCAAGGCCGACGGCGTCTTCATCTCAACTGCCGGCGTTGGAAGGGTGCCGGACGGACTCGACCTGCGGGCGGACGCGGCCCAACCGGGTGATGCGGTGATCATATCCGGCTCAATCGGCGATCACGGCGTTGCTGTCATGTCGAAGCGCGAGAACCTCGAATTTGATACCGCGATCATCTCCGACAGCGCGGCACTGCATGGACTGGTGGCGGCGATGGTGGCGGCCGGCGGCAAGCACATCCGCCTGATGCGCGACCCGACGCGCGGCGGCATAGCCGCGACACTCAACGAGATCGCCAACCAATCAAAGATCGGCTTCCATATCGATGAGGAAGCGATCCCGCTGAAGCCGGAGGTTGCCGCAGCCTGCGAGTTCCTCGGCCTCGATCCACTCAACGTCGCCAACGAAGGCAAGCTGGTCGCCGTGGTTGCGCCGGATGGCGCCGACGTCGTGCTCGCGGCGATGCAGGCCCACCCGCTGGGAGCCGAGGCGATGCTCATCGGCCATGCTGTCGCGGACGAAAATTGCTTCGTGCAGATGGCGACGTCGTTCGGTGGCGGCCGCATCGTCGACTGGTTGTCGGGCGAGCAACTACCCCGGATCTGCTGAGCGAGGCCGATGCGCATTCTGCTTCTCTGCCACAGCTTCAATTCGCTCTCCCAGCGCCTGCATGTCGACCTGAGGCAGGCGGGACACGACGTGTCCGTCGAACTCGACATCCATGACGACGTTACCCGCGAAGCGGTTGCGCTGTTCGGCCCCGACCTCATGATCGCACCCTTTCTCAAGCGGCCGATCCCTGCCGACGTCTGGCGCCAGACGCTCTGCCTGATCGTCCATCCCGGCATCCGTGGCGACCGTGGACCGAACTCGCTTGACTGGGCGATCCTCGATGGCGAAACGACCTGGGGCGTGACGCTGATTGAAGCGCGGGAGGAACTGGATGCCGGTCCGGTCTGGGCCTGGGCAGAGTTCCCGATGCGGGCTACCCGGAAATCGAGCATCTATCGGCACGAGGTGACCGAGGCTGCAACTGCTTGCGTGTTCAAGGCGATTGAGCGGATCGAGCGCAGGCAGGGGCCGGTCATGCCAGCGAACTGGGGCAGAGGCCGCGAGCGCCCTGCCTGCCGAAAGTCGAATCGGGCTCTAGATCCCGCGCTGCAGTCGCCGGAAGAAGCGCTCCGCATTATTCATGCATCGGACGGCGATCCCGGAGCATCACTGACAATCAGCGGGCAACCCTTCCTCGTGTTCGATGCAGAACTGGCGGCGGGAGTGTCGGGACCCCCCGGCGCACTAGTCGCGCGATCGCGGCAGGAGGTGGCCGTTGCATTCCGAGAAGGTGCCCTTTGGATCGGCCAACTCCGTCGGCCGGAACCTCGCAGCCTGAAGCTGCCGGCGCTTTACCTTCTTGGCGCGGATGCGGCGGCGCTAACCGCCATCAACGGTCCCGAACCTTGCCGTTATCAAGAGGAGGGCAGTGTCGGCTTTCTCCACTTCCGCTTCCACAACGGCGCGATGTCGTCCGAGGATTGCGATCTCCTCCGGGAGGCTATTGTGGCTGCTAAGGCGCGCGCGCTCCCCATTCTCGTGCTGCGCGGCGACGGGGATTGCTGGTCAAACGGCATCCATCTCGGCATCATCGAAAGCACCGACAGCGCAGCCGATGAATCCTGGCGCAACATCAATGCCATGAACGAACTCGTGCGTGAGATCATTGAAACCGACGACCGACTGGTGATCGCGGGGGTGCTCGGCAATGCGGGGGCCGGTGGCGTCTTCCTGTCACTCGCTGCCGATGAGGTCTGGATGCGGGAGGGCGCCATCCTCAACCCGCACTACAAGGACATGGGCAATCTCTACGGCTCGGAATACTGGACGTACCTCCTGCCGGCCCGCGTCGGCGAAGATCGCGGCCGCCGCGTCACGCGGGCAAGGCTGCCGATGGGGATCGACGAAGCGTTCGAACTCGGGCTCGCAACTCGGCGACTACGGGGGAATGTCGACGTCGCCGACCAGGAACTGCGCCGCGCCGCCGCCGAACTCGCAGCGTCCTCCGAGCTTGCCGGGCGTGTTGCAGAAAAGCGAGCCCGGCGCGCCCGCGACGAAGCTGCAAAGCCGCTTGCCGCCTATCGGGAAGAGGAATTGCGCCGATTGCGGCGCAATTTCTACGGCTTCGATCCGAGCTATCACGTGGCGCGCTACAATTTCACCCGGAAGACGCCCAAGTCCCGCACCCCGGTCAGCATCGCTGTCCATCGCGCCGGCGGCAACGAGGCGGAGCGCAGGAGACCATGCGATGACTGATTCGCATGCCACCGTTCTCGTTGTTGACGACCAGGTGCGACATGCCGGCTTGGCAGCGATCCTGAAGGGCATTCGCCGGACCGTCGGCACAGCGGCCCGCCAGAAGGCGCCAGCCACCGTGGACGTTATCCACGCCCTGATCGCCCGTATCGACCAGAGACGCTCCAGGGCAAGCGTGACAGGTCTCTGCTGCTACTCGGCTTCGCTGGCGCCTTCCGCCGCTCCGAACTCATCGCGATCACCGTCGAGGACCTCCAACAAGAGCGTGGACGTGTTTCTCCCCAAGTCAAACCGGATCAGGAGGCGAAAAGTCAGTCGGTGGCCGTGCTGAATGGAAAGGCACTCAGGTCCGCTGACAGGCTCAGGGACTGGCTCGAGGCGGCGGGTATAACATCGGGGCCGATCTTCCGCCGGATCAATCGTGGCGACCATCTGACGACCGATGCTCTCACGTCGCAATCAGTCGCCTTGGTCGTAAAGCGATATGCGAATGCGGCCGGCCTCGATGTCGAGCGGCTATCCAGTCATTCCCTCCTAGCTGGTTTTGTACCTCGGCCGCCGAGAACAGGGCGAGCATCTCGCGGATCATGGAGGTAACGCGCCATCGGGACCCACAAACCGTTGAGACATACGTCCGCCGTACCGATCGGCTCAAGGACCATGCCGGAGACGGGTTCCTTCGACATCATCCTGGCGCAGGATTCAGGACCATAACATCACCCGTGAAGATCGTTAACCGGGTTGCTGGTAAGCTTTTGAAGGAATATGCAGGGCTGACATGCGTGACAGGGATGTAAGAGAAAGCGTTTGGCGATGGTTGGAAGAAGCCCATGCGGGCGAATCCGACACGTTGATGCTCGACGAGCTGGGGCTCCTCAATGGAGCGACCCGCGTTGATATCGCTGTCATAAACGGCCAGATAGAGGGGTTCGAACTCAAGAGCGAGCGTGACACACTTGAGCGGCTGCCTCAGCAGCGGGACCTCTATAACAAGGTCCTGGATCGCATCAGTCTGGTTGTTGCGGAGAACCACCGCAAGGCAGCTGAGGAGATGATACCAGAGTGGTGGGGACTCGCTATCGCGAGCAAGTGCGGCGGGGGCGTGGTCGTGACGCGTGAGCGGCTACCAGAAATCAATCGTGGGCTTGACGCGCCGACACTGGCTTCTCTCCTGTGGCGTGATGAAGCGCTTGCCACCCTCGAGCGTTACGGCGCCGCGGCCGGTGTGAGGAGTAAGCCACGGGAAGCGCTCTATGGTCGCCTTTCCGTGGCACTCGATATCGATACACTTCGAGCTGAAGTGCGCTCAGCCCTTAAAGCTAGGGCAGGATGGCGAGTTGACCGACGATCTCGGCAATGTGGTGGTTTACCCCAATCGTAACCCACGTCTCAAGATTTCCTGCACGGTCTTCGCGACGGTGTATACGCGCTATACGCTCATCCCCATACGAAAACGCCTCACCTCGATACTCTGGCCGCCGAACGAGGGAATCGGCATGCGTCTGAAATTGCATAAAACCCGGGCCGCCGCGATTCCGCGTCCCTTCGCCTCGCAGCAACAACCAGTTGCCCTCGTAGGTATACCTAACCGATGCGCTCGGGTTCATGGTCCGGGGGTCAAGACCCTCTTCAACGGGGATCGGATGGATTGTCGTGTAATCACCGTACAAAACAGGTATCTCGGTGGCCGCACGGACGGCTTGCCAGACTTCCCACTCGATACGCTGCACGAGGTGGCTACCCACTGCATATTGCGAGAGGTTCTCCGGAAACGATCCACTTGCCAGCGTCACCGAGTCCCACTGCTCTAGATAGGGCACGGCATTAAGGGCACCCTGCGCCGTGATTGTCGATCGGCCGGGGGTGGCGATGTAGCTCAGGTCCACGACCAGATCGCAATCGCCAGGCGCAGCGCCGCATGCTTCTAACTGGCTATCGATAATTCCAGCTATCGCCGGATCAGCGAGGTCATCAGGGGTAAGGCGGATAGTCGGCGGAACGTCAAATCCTGCGACAGCCTCTATGAAGCGAGGGTCACTGGTGGCTCGGAGGACGGGGCGAGCATCTACTTCCCCGGCGAGTCCATCAAAGAAGCGGTGAATCGGCTGGCAACCACCCTCGCATTCAGCATCCGGATCTATTGCGTCGAAATCGACGGAAATTCGATGGCCCGCCCAGGCAGTACGTAGCCGTTCCGCATCCTGCGCGATCCGGGCATCGAAAGCTGCGTCCACGGTCGCGCCTGATGCCGGGTTATAACTGTGGCCAGTCAATGTAAGGAGGGGAAGAGTTTCGCGCTTCAGTTGAGGTGAGAGATTCGCGACAGCGCTCTGCTCACCACGTTTCCATCGCAATAATGGTCTGTATGTCATCGCATGCTCCGCTTGAGGACACAACTTCGTTGGTTGCATCAGCAGGAGATCAACTATCGGGGGAGTCGGCAATTCGTAGATTGCGACTTCCGCGTTCGACCCCGTTATCCACAGAAAGCCGTCTTGCCGGAAACGCTTAACCGGATTTTAGTTGACATGCCCTTTTTTCGTCAGATCCGAGCCTCTGAACTGTCGCTCAATCGGCACCGCCGACACCTGACCGAAGGCAGCGGGCGATGACGATGATGCGCGGCGTCCAGTCGCCAATTTTGCGACTTGGCGAACACCCTTACCGCGCCACGATCGTCAACACCCGTTTGATCGCATCCGCGAAGGTCACCCCAACACCGTCCCCCCGATGCCGATTACCGTCAGGGCGCCGATGCCCATCCTCTTCCAACGCTGTACATGGTCGGTCATCGGCTTCATTTCGGCAATGTCGCCCCGCATTGCCGTCGTCGAGCCTGCCAGCTCTCCGACCCGCTGCACCATCTCATCGAGTCGCCGATAAATCGACGCACGACTGACATCCGATTTGTTTTCCGACCTTAGAATGTTGCCACCGCAATGGCGGTCAGCAGGAGCGCCGGTATATGTCCTCGGCCTCTTCCCCGCTCATCGCCTTCACTTGATCGGCCGTAACCGCCTTCACGCCGCCAGCGTTGTGTGCGTCACTCCGTGTTTCGTCGGACCGCCGCGGTCAGACTTGCGATTCGAAATAGCCGCCCTCATCCCCGAACATGAGTTCGAGGGCAACTGGAAGGGTTCCCGAGCCATAGAGTTTTCCTTTTCTTAGGGAGAATTAGGTCAATATCCGAGATACGGCATGAAGCCGTTCGGAGGGCTGATGGGCTACGATTGGACCGGCAAGAGGACACGCCGGATGAAGATATTGAGGCTGGCGGCTATAGGCGTGCTGGCTTCCTCATTCGCCGCCTTCGTTTGGCAGGCGATGCCATAAGAAAAAGGCCCCTTCTCTCTCAACGAAAGAAGAGGCCCGGCGTCTGAGCGTTCGAATTCACAGACGCGGCCATCTTTGCGCGAATTGGCGCCCTGGCAAGATTCGATTGCCGGCTGAAGGGCAGTTATCCACCGCTCTGATCTCTCAATAGGCGCGCCGCCTGGACATCAGATCGATATCTTGAACCCGCCGTATGATCTCTTCCGACGGCATGCTCTCGAAAACGTGCTCTCGCATGCCTCAACCCACATCATCGCAGAGGCAAACTGGCCCGAGCGCGAGAAAACGCCCATACCGAAGGACGATAGGCTGCTGAGGAGGCCAGACCCACCGCCGCCGGCGCCCGAGGAGAGCACCTGTCCGAAGGGACCGAGGCCATTGCCAAGTTGACCGAGATCTTGCGTCGCCTTCCTGGGCTGTTCCGCCGAACTTCGCCAAGGCTTCTTCGGCACCATTGAGCCTGCCGACGAAGTTGGGGACTTATGGGCCATTTCAAGTTTCGTCTAGACAATCCTCTTTTTCAGAGAACTCAAACCGCACTCGGAATAGCTGAGATTCTGCAGGTGCAAGATTGATATTATATCCCCGGTCTTCAAATGCAGTGTGCGTCCCCTCTAAGTCGCCATGACCCGTACACGGTTCTAACGCGAGGAATTGTTGATCTGGAAGAGACCATATAATCCAGTGCCGTGCATCTGGTGCGTCCACGTGGACTGTTGCACCTTCCCCGATGAGCGACAGCCTCCGACTTCTGGCATTCAAAAAACAAAGGGCTTCGTCTTGAAAAAGACCGTCATGCAAATATAGGAGGCGCCCACGCAATGGAACTTTCCTCTGATCAGCTTTAATCAATCCTTGCGAAGATATGCATGGAACAAGCGGCGACTCCGCCTTCTCAAACTGCAATCTCCAGCCACTTTTGTCAGATGAGTTCCGCGACCATCTAAATCCTGGATGCAGGCCAATAGAATACGGCAGTATCGACATTGCGGATCTATTTTTTACGCAGATATCTATGCTCAACATACAATCAGATATCTTGAATTTAACTTCGAAAAGAAACTCGTATGGGAACATCGTACTCGTAAATTTCGTATCAGACGACCGAAGCGTTACCTCGCTCTCCGAGCTAGAAACAACCTCAAAATCGAGCATTCCGATAAAGCCGCGAACAGGCATTGGATAACATTCGCCGTTTATTTCGACGGTCGAAGAGGCGCTCCAACCGCATGAAGGAAACATCAAGGGACAACTCTGATTCCAGGATGAGGGGTTGCCTGGCCACAAAAGATCGTTAGCGCCAACCCGCCAGCTAAGAAGCTGAGCTCCCTGAAGGCTGATGACTGCTCGCGCGGCGCCACAATGAATCGTGACAGCACTTTGCATGCGATACTCCCTGGAGGTGAAAGGTTTTTCGTCAGCCCGATCTTATCTTCGATACCGATTGAGGAAGTATAACCATGCCGCGCTCAACTCATCCCGCAGCTGCGGTCCAGGACCCGAACCTTGGCCGCTTAGCCGGAAAACGATATATATCATCCTGGGGCTTTATCGGTCAGCGACCATAGCGTTCTCGGCCTCTACCTGCTAGAGCCTACCGCTTGCAGTCGACCTCGTATGCCGACGCATTGAAGTAGTTGCGAAGGTCAGCGATCCGGGAAGAAGCCAGTTGGTGCCTATGCCGCTGTTTCGCTGCACGGCGGGCATGGCGATCTCGTGGACCGTAATCGTCGAACCGCGTCGGCAGTAGATTACTTTGAGATCGGTCAGGAGTTCGCCTTGGAGCGCCAGTCCGAGCTGACCACTGGCGGCCAGCAAGGAATCAAAGCCGAAGCTTCAACAGGGACACAACGTCGAGATCCGCCGGCGGCGCGCGGTTGAGGCCATTTCCGGCGGCTGCACCGCACCCGAGACTGATCACCCACGGTATTGCCGATCAGCCCGAATTCAAACACCCGAGTGATCGCGGGATAGACGAAAGCCGAGCGTTGCAGGATGCGACGCCTGGGTCTCTCCTGAGAAACGCACTCCGAACCGATAACTCTATTAAAAGTATCTATTTTGTTAAGAGTGTTCTGGGTGTTAACATTTGGTGGTCGTTTCGAACATTGAGGAGACGTTCGCATGAACGTACCTGATGCCCAAAGACTGCTTCGCCTCTCGCAACGCGGTGCTGATCAACGGACATTTCAAGGTGCAGAAAATCACTGGGATGGCGATGGCGATAGTAATGTGAATCGTCAGGCACATTCGGAACAACTTGTTGGTTGGCCCGATCATGCCACCCAATCCACGTCCGTTTCCCCTCTTCTCACCCTGCCGTCTAACCCTATTCTACTCGGCGGCGAGAACCGGTCCGGCACGACACTGCTCAGCGTGCTGCTCGACTCTCATCCCGACCTCGTTGTCGGCCCGGAGATCGATTTCACCGAACCCGTCAACCTCGGTCCGCATATCCTGACTGTGTGCGACATGATAGACGTCCGCGACGCACGGCTCGTCGGCGCGACGAAGGACACCATCGATCCTGAGTGGTATGACGGCGCGCATTTCGTCGTGCAGTGCGAGCGTTTCGGACTCGGCCGTGACGACGTGCGGAGGCTGGTGCGCAGCCTCAAGGCCAAGCGCGGCACCGATTTATCCGCCCTGGAGGACCGTTGCCTGCTCATCGACTCCATTGGCGAATTTCGACGTGAACAGACGGGAGCCGCACGGTGGGGCCTCAAGCTTCAGCGAAAGATCCAAGATATCGGTACGTATGCGGCGATCTGGCCAAAAGCCGATTTCATCCACATCATCCGCGACGGCCGTGACGTGGCTGCCTCCCACCTAAAGACCGTCCCCGAGTGGGGCTACCGGACTGTTACGGAGGCTGCGCACGGCTGGATGGAGGTCGTTACCCGACCCCGTCAGGCTGAGCCTTATGGCCGCTATCTGGAAGTGCGGTATGAGGATCTGGTCACCTGCCCTCGCGAGACCATCGAGCGGATGGTGGACTTCCTCGACCTACCATGGGACGAGGCGCTCATGCACCATGCGGAGCAGAAACACGCGCTCTTCGACAAGCCTTGGGGCCATCCCGCAGCGGGAGCCGCTGCCAAACCGCTATTTGCCGGGCGCAATGGACGGTACCTGCAGGATCTCACGGCCGCAGAGATCGAGGAGTTCGAACGGATCGCGGGGAAGGAACTGGCGCACCTGGGCTACTGCCGATCGGTGCCGGGCCCCGGGAACGCTCAGTGACACAGGAGGCGCACGAAATGCCCCGACGCCACCTGCCCCACAACTCTAACCTCCTCTCGCTGACCAAACGGCTCCCTCATCATGATCACTGTTTTCGTTCCTCGCGGTTAAGGCGCGCGCCGTATTATGAAATTCACTGACCTGCCAGCACTCAGTCTGTTTCCGGGGCGTCTCACCGTGTGGCGATGCGCCCCGCGTATGCGCGAAACGACCTGGGTAGCCGATCCACGGAGAGCTTCCCACGTCCAGGAAGCACACATCACGCACGCACTCGAGATGGCAGCCGGGGGTTCCCTGCTGCCATCCTGGCTGGGCTCCGTATTCGGTCTGCCCGCCCAGCTGAATGCGCATGCGTTCACCACGGCCTTGCGCCAGTGGACGGACCGCCACGAAATCTTGCGCAGCCATCTCACTTTCTCACCTGGCACCAAATCGGGCGGCCATCTGCAGCGGAGGACGCTGCCGCCCGGAGCCGTGAGTATTCACCCCAGTGCGGCGGGGGATTTCACCGACGGCCGGCAGCTGGCTCGATATCTCGAGGAATTGTTTAACGGCGAAATCAGTCCCCTCGGCTGGCCCGCATATATGTGCGTCACCATCGACCGCCCAGAGGCCACAACCGTCTGTCTGGCCGCCGATCACGTGCTGATGGACGGTTACTCCATTCTCGCAACCGCACATGAGATCCAGACCCTGTACGCTGCAGCACTCGCGGCACGCGGCGGCAAGCCTGCGCCACCTCTCCTTCCCCCCACTGCCAGTTACGTCGATTTCGCCGAAGCCGAACGGACCGAAGCCGATGCGCTGACCGTCGACCATGAGTCCATCGTCAGCTGGCGGCATTTCCTTGCCGAAGCGGACGGCCGGCTGCCGGAGTTTCCTGTGCCGGTTGGTGACGTGAGCGGCAACGCGGCTGCTCAGCCAAGTCGATACGTCCAGCTTCTCGACGCATCCGCTGCGCAAGCGTTCGCGCAACACTGCCGTGAGCCCGGAGGCAATATCTTATCCGGACTGCTCGCCTGTCTCGCGAAGGTCGGCTACGAAATCTCCGGTTCGGGAGAATTTCGAACGATGGTCCCCTTCCACAAACGGACCGGCCCGTGGCGTTCTTCCATTGGCTGGTACGTGGGTATGGGCCCGGTGGCCTTCCCGTTCAGCAAAACCGATTCCTTTCCTGAGGCCGTATGTCGGGCGGTCTCCAGTGTGGATCAGGCGAAGGAGCTGGCTCGGGTACCCATCCCCCGAGTGGCCGAACTCCTCGGGCAACCGCTCCGAGACCCCTTCATGGTCTCGTACATGGACCTTCGTCGTACCCCCGGCGCCCGCAGCTGGAAAGCTTGGCAAGTCATCACCCTCCGCAGCCGGAGCACCGATCCTGACGAGGTATGCCTCTGGGTCGTGCGGACTTATGACGGCCTCGTCGTCAACTACCGCCACCCCGCCACGGGTCTGGCAGCCGTCGCGGTCCCCGACTACGTCGCCCGCGCAAGGCACGTCCTGGCCTGCGTCGCGAATACGGGTTGCTGGCCCGCCATCGTAGAACCCGCCGGAGAATATTGCGCATGACGGACATTAGACATATTGCAGCGGCCTCTCGTGACTACACAGCTTTCGATGCAGTTATAGTGGGCTCCGGGCCATCTGGATCGATTGTCGCGCGAACGCTTGCGGAGAGGGGCTGCCAGGTGGCCGTCCTCGAATATGGAGGCTTGGTTTCCCCCGGCGCCTTCCACGGGCCTCATCAATTGGCCTACAGCCGGGCACTCACCTCCAGTGGTTCCGCAGACGGTAACCCTTGGACAGCATGCTGCGTCGGCGGCGGAATGCAGTTCTATGATGGAATCACGTTCAGATACAGACAAGCAGATCTGTCGGCTTCTCAATATCTTACGACTGACATGGAGGTTGATTGGCCTATTACCATCCAGGATCTCGAGCCCCACTACTCTGAGATCGAGCATTTGCTGGAGATCAGTGGCACTAGTGGGTTCCCATCCTATCCAGCCAGCCTGCGTGGAGTGAAGTTATCCAATGCGATGCAGGAACTCGGCATAAAGCCAAAAAATATCCCACTGGCAATTCGGCCGCCAGGAACGAGCAACGGATGCAACCAGTGTTCATCTTGCGATGAGCTGATGTGTCCAACGGATGCGAAAGCATCCGTGCTTACAAGAAACGTTTTGGATGACTCCGCCCTATCGGGAAAGATTTCAGTACTATACGGCTGTTTCGTCAACAGGATCGATACTCGCAGCGACGGTCGGGCTGACGCACTGGAATGCTATCTGCCGCTCTCATCGGAACTGATCCGGATTCCAGTCGAGAGGGTCATCGTTTGCGCAAGCGCGATTCAATCAGCGGCATTGATGCTTCGCTCGAAGAGCGGGCATGCACCGAAGGGGATAGGAAATGGATCTGATCTTGTTGGGCGGGGCCTCTCATTCAAGATCAGCGGCTACTCCACAGGCTACATGGAGTCCGATGATTGCGGCTCCGGTGTATTGGTTCCGCACTGGGGGCCGCATGCGACCGTATATACGGACGAGTTCTACGAGCATAGCGACGTGCCATGTGGATTTGGCGGCCTCATTTATGAGGCGAACTTCCTCTCGCCAAATGAGAACGCCGGTCGCGTGAGGCTGCACTACATAGCTGGGGAAGAGCCATGGTCGCACAATCGCGTTGTACTTACCGAGGCCGTTGATCGGCACGGCATCCCCTACATCCGTTTCCATTATACAAACTCGGACAATGACCATGCGCGATTAGGCTTTCTCGCCGACCGCGCGGAAGACATACTGCGCCGTCTTGGCACATCCCGCATCGAGCGCGAACCATTATCCCATGCAAAAGGCAGTTCCCATCTGCATGGCACCATGCCTGCCGGACGTGACCCCAGGAAGTCGGTCGTCGACAACTGCGGCAGGATTCATGGGTCCACCAACATCTATGTCATGGACGGCTCGGTTATGAATTTTCCGGGCAACAGCAATCCGACACACACAATCATGGCCAACGCGCGGCGAATGGCCCTGTTACTCGAGTAGAAGGATAATTTAGATGCTCGATGCCGGCGCTATCGGACATTTGGCTGAATGGGAGCGTGAAACCCGGTCCTCCATAATATTCCGTTCCGCCAACGGTGCGACGGCGGAGGATATCAACGGCAAGATCTATCTGGATATGACATCCTGCAGCGGGGCTTCGCCCCTGGGCAGCAATAACACGTTGTTCAAGAGCAGGCTTGCACAGGCCATGAAGCACGAGCCTGACATTCTGCCATCGCCGGTGAGTGAACAACGCCGGATACTTGCCGCGAAAATCATGGAAATGCTCCCAAGCAATCCTAGAGTATTCTTCTTGAGGACGGGATCTTGCGCGACCGAGGCGGCGGTTCGGATCGCCCGGCACCGAACCGGCCGGCCGGTTATCCTGACGGCTGGCTTTCACGGGTGGCACGATATCTTTCAACAAAGTCCCTGGTCGGACAACCCGCCAGCCAACGATCGACACGTCCAGGACTTCCAATATGACCTTGATATTCTGGAGCAGCAGCTTTCCGAGAACGAGGGGGAGGTGGCAGGCATTTTCTTTACGCCCGAGCCCACGGCCTTCTCTCCGGAACTTCTTCAGGAAATCTCCAGAATGGCAAGACTGCACGGCGTGTTGCTGATGGTTGACGAGGTGCTGTGCGGACTTCGTTACGCCAAGGGCGGCTACTGCCGAAAGCACGGTGTGGAAGCCGATCTCATCACATTGGCCAAAGGGATAGCACAAGGCGTCGGACTTTCCGTTGTTGCCGGCACCGCCGATGCCATGGCGGGAGCCGACAGGGCTTATCTCGGAAATACCTACCTACGCGAGAACCGGGCCTTCGTGGCCGGCAACCTGACGCAGGATATTTTTGAGGAAGCAGAAATCGTCGCTCGCCTCGCCGAGATTGGCTCGGCGCTCAAGACACAGTTCCAAACCTCCTTCGAGCGCAGCGGAATACCTGCGCGAATTCTCGGAAGCGATACTATGTTTGATATCGTTCTGCCCTCGCAAAGGCACGGAAGAGCGTTCGCTCAGAGGTGTCTACAGCACGGTATCTATACGGGATACCCAGGAAAATACATGAGCAATGCGTCCATGGACGACATTTTTTTCAGCGCTTTGCTGCCGGCACTGGAGCGAGCACTGGCTGACTACCGCAAGGACGAGGACATGGCTGCGCAGATCACTGACGCATCCATCGTCGAATACTTCGCGCAGGCGTTCCGCGCCACCGAGAAAGCATGCCTCTCCAACAAGCATCATTGGGCGTGATACAGGCAGAAAACCCGGCGTTTGGCGTACCGTTGCTGAGTGGTGGATGGACAGCGGCCCGGAATTCATCGTTCGTCTCGATCTCGGACTTCTCGCCGCGGCGCCCCCGGCCGCGATCACTGCTTGTAGATCGCTCCACCGGACGTCGATTTCAGGCAGGAGGACTCCGTCGCGGACGGCGGCGCCGAAAGCGCCTGCAGCAGCGCCTGCCAACGCTGCCGGTGCGAGGGCACGTCCTCGCGCGTCCAGCCAAGACCTGGGTCGTCACGGGGCTCATGCGGTAGGACATGCGTGGATGGGCACTCCGCGAGGTTCGTCGTGAAGGTCGCCAACCAGAGGAGAGGAAATCTGACGTTAGACTTCAGCCAGCTGTTGCCCTGGTGGACGAAGATCCGGGAACTTTGGAGTGCGAGAAACTAACGAAACCTATGAGTTCGCGGAACAATATCGAGCGCCTCACAAGTCGTGTTGCCCTCCGCATCCGTCACTAAACCTTGCCCCCCACTCAACCATCAGCTACCCAGACCGGGAGCACGGCATCTGCTCCGCTCCGAAACCCTATTGCCGCACGGCAGAACCGACAGTTGATGTCGATCAACGCGCGAATTGCACCCGGTGGATTTCAACGCGCATTACGCAAAGCGAGGACGCTCAGGCCGATGCATAAAATGCCCACGATTGCCTACACGCTTTGCCAATGACTCGCGGCGTACCCGTCTCGCGTCGAGTAGGACTGCAAGGAATTCACAATGCGACAGACACATGATGTCCCTGGCAGTGTGGGCCACGCCATGAGTCACCTATCCGCCAGGTTGGCGGTGTTGCTCACTTCGAACTATCCGGCTGAAGCCGTCGTCAAGACCATGATGATAGAGGCGTCCCCGCTTTTTCCGGGCCTGACGGAACAAGACCTGGTCACGTTGATCGATTGCCTCGTCGAACGATCTCTCGAGCAACATTTCCCGGGGCACACCGCAGGAGCCGCCTGCCGCTACGGCAGAAATCGTACTGTATCCACTGCACCGCTGGGGCACGCCCGCATTCGATCGCGATCACTGAACCCGATATGAAGCGCCAATCACGATGCCTTTCGCCCGGTCGAGGCATTCGCCCGCATCAGCGCCATCAACATCGGCCCGAGCGAAAACTCTCCGCGCTCAGCCTTTCGCGTCAGATCACGCAAATCAGCCACGTCCATGCCGCCGAATTTGGCCTTCCACTTGTAGATGCTGGCATCGCTGACGCCGTGCTTGCGGCAAGGCTTCGAGACCGGCGTGCCCGCCTTGTGCTCCTTCAGAATGCCTATGATCTGTTCGTCCGTGAAACGGTTGCGCTTCATTCCCTGGTCCTCTCAATGGGCCAGAGCTTACTTCAAAATGGTTTATTTCAGCGGGGCAAGGTCACCTTCACCGGGCGTAAGGGGAGAAGCTCACCACTCCCCGGCCTCGCTGAATATTGCCTAAATTCCTGGGTTGCTCGGGATTGCGGCCGGAATCGCCGCCTTGTCGTGAGGGGCCTTCTTCGCTCCGTTGTCTATCGCGAGAATGCTTACGACGAGAGAGATGAGCACGAGTATCAGTGCCAGAAATGCGATGCCTGCCTTATCCATCCCCCATCATGGTTGGGTGAATGGGAGCAAAGTGAGGCACCATCGGCTAAGAGCATCAACAATGGCTGCCATGAGGCGAATAGCGTCATCCGGTTTTCGCATGGAGCGCGAATTGCCCTGATCGGGCCATTGGCGGAATCGCACTTGGAGATAAGGAACGGCGACTTGAGCTCACCAGTCGAATCGTGTCCGCCTATTTGAGCCGCAATGTCATTCCCGTCGGCGAGCTTCCACATCTTATCCAGCAAACCTACGCCTCGCTGGGTGGGGGCTCCCGACCAGCGTGACCTTTGTTTCGTAGTGGACCTTCTCCAGGCCATGATCTGCCGGCACGGCTCGCCGGGCCCGCTCACCTACGTGCACGAGATCTCGATAAGACAAAGCTGTCGCCTATCCGACAAATTCTACCCCGGTCGAACCATCCGAACTTGAGACATACAAGGATGCCCGTGTACCCGCTTGAAAAAAAAACCAGGAAAATCCGGACATTCACGGCGTGGAGCCGCACTTGCGCCGACACGGCATGACGCTTGCTTCTCGTGACTTGCAAGCCTTTTGGCACATTTCAACGAAGGAGATTGACTAATGGCCGACCACCAAACCTTGGGATACTTGCATACACCAGATACCCTAAAGATCTTGGCTGCGCAGCTTCGTGCAGAGGCTCTTCGAACAGAGACACGGGCGCTACCCGTGCAAGGGGCAGCCGAAATCGCCGTCCGCCGGCCGGACTGGCCGGGCTGCTGGAATACCAAGTCTATCTCCGTCAACTGCACTGAACATTGATGGTCCATCGACGTCATTGGCTGACGGAACTCAAATCCGGATCGGCACTTTGTCAGCGCCGGCCTCTTTTGGGGTGCAGAGCGGGGCAAGGTGGAGGGTTTGAGGAGTGCCGCTCGCGCTCGCGAGCGGCTTTTGGAGTGGCCCGGGCCCCTCCTCAGAGCGATGGAGCTGGCTGCGCTCGTGGCCAGCTGCCCTTCTTGTAATCGAGTAGACGTACCTTGATCGGAAATCTGGATAAGCGACCATGGACGATACCAAGTTGTTCCCCCAGCTCAAGGAAACGGTTTGCCTAAAGCCGATGGCGGGGTACGCCTTGGCTCATGGTCACCACCCTTCCCAGATCCAAATGCTTGACCCTTCTCACGCGTTCTTTCTGTCGCTGTGCGACAAAGGTCTCCTCCCACCCCAAATCGCCTTTATCTATGGCCAAACCTTCGGCCTTAAGGATGTTGATGCTCACTCACAAATTGATCAGTTGTTGAGCAAGTATCGGCATTTTCTTAATTTCGACACGACGCCAGTCCCAAGAGAGCGATTTAGTCCGCAAGAATTCCTCTACCGGGCTGATCCTTCCGCGCTTGACCTCGCAACTTTTGGCAAATGGCCCGTTCCTGCGGGGATCAGCATCACTCTTACGTTCAGTTGCAACTTCAGGTGCTCCTATTGCTATCAAGATAATCGCCAGAGGAGCGACCGGCGCTGGAGCTTGAGCAAGTGCCTTGAATTGCTGGATGAGGCGGCGGACTGGGGCGTGGTGTTTGCAGGATTCACTGGTGGCGAACCGACCATCTTTAATGGCTGGCTTGAGTTGCTAGAGCGCACCCTCACACGGGGTATGATCCCGGTCTTCACTAGCAACGGAACGGTAATCGGGACTGATCCTGACATTGCCCTTCGGTTGAAAGATGCAGGCATGGAAGAAGTGACGATCAGTTTGGACGTCTGCTCGCCTGAACTGCATGATCAGGTGACCAGGACCAGCGGACATTTTCCCAAGGTAGTCGATGCGATTCGTTTTTTACGCGCGGCCGGAATCCGAGTGCTTATCAAGAGCGTGCTGACGCCGATGACTCAGCATGCGGTGCAGGAAACGATAGACTTCCTGGTTGATTTGGGAGTTGGAGGTATCGGCATTTCCTATATGGAGAGCGGAGCCATCAACTCCGCCGCCAATTGTGCTCCCAACGTTACTCCTGAAGAACTGTCACGTGTCCGAGATCGGATCGAACAAAAGCGTGAACAGTACTCACACCTCTGTAATATTGAACCGCCCGAGGATGCCAACAAATTGTGGACAGAGACGGACTGGTATCCCTGTGGCGGCATGATCTCCGGAATGTCGATATTTCCGAGCGGCGACGTATCCGTGTGTGACAAGATGCACGGGGTTAAGGCTTTTACTTTGGGCAATGTGTTCGATGCTGGCCTTAAAGAAATTTGGAACAGCGATGCGTTCGCACGACTTTGTGAGCGAGCGACAGATCCAGAGGTCGTCGATTCCGACTGCGCCATCTGCAGCAAGCTGCACCTTTGCCGGACGTCCTGTTTTGTCGATTCTTTCAACGTGACGGGCAGCTACTTCGGCAAAGATCCGTCTTGCGGCGGTCCGTTCTTGAACTAGCTAACTAGCGCAGGTCAGGGATTCGTCAGTTGCAGGGGAAGATGCTGGAGCGCGCACAATTGTGCAAGACTGACGCTCGGCACGCTAGTTCTGACGGGTAGGTCTCGTCGGCGCAGCTCAAGGAGCTCCGCTCTGAAGCGTCGAAGTCGTTCAGGCGGCGGCGGCACCGTATTCCAAATCGGCGCTTCCTCGTTGCATGGGAGACGGATTATGACAGGAGCCGACCGGAGCGAATGCGCCCAGCAGACCAGGCACCCACTGGTCCCGTGCTGAATCGGATATCGGCGCTGGAAAAGATGGCTCGACGTTCAGTTCGGTCATGCAGGGTCGGCGCTCTGAAAATCGAGACTGAGGAACCTCCTCTCAAAGGTCGCCTTCCGCCAGCGATTGCTCGACGCCGCACGTCACACGATCCCCCGTTATCCGTCAGTTGAATAGTGACATGCAAAAACTCGATTTCCCTAGTGTGGAGAAAAGAGGGTATCACCGTCAGTGTCGTCGCGCAGGCCCGAGATCTTTGTTCTCGCAACAGAAGGAGAGCCTTATGTATTCCAATCGGATAGATGGTACCGGATCGTTGGCCTTCCCGCCGGGGTATGTCGACACACAGGATGATAAACCGTTCAGGCAAGCTGTGAATGGAGCTAACTCACCGACTGCGGCGCTTCTATCGACAAACGCTCCGATTTGGAGCTCGAGCGCTCAATACGGAGACTTTTCACACGGTGGCTATTCTTGGAACAACGACATATATGGGGGTAAGGCCGCTGGGCCTCAGACGATTTCGGTTCATGCAGACAACCAGTGGAGCGTGTGGTCGAACCAGCCTAATACTGATGGCATCAAGAGCTACCCCCACCAGGCTTTCAATGTCGGGAAACCACTCAGTTCAATCAACACTCTGACATCGAGCTTCAATCAGGATGTTCCTGCTGGCGGCGCGTGGAACACCGCCTACGACATCTGGGACAGCTCACATCAGAATGAGATAATGCTCTGGACAAACTACACCGGAAATCCAGACGGCAGCGGCAATGTTAAGCCCATCTCATATCATTATGACGCTTCCGGGGCGGCGATTCCGATCCACCGCAATGTCAATGTAGGCGGAGCGACTTGGAACGTGTTCGAAGGCTATAATGGTCACAAGGTCATCTCACTGGTGCTCACTTCCAAGACCGATAACGGGACGGTGGACATCAAGAGTATCCTGGATTGGCTCAAGTCGAATGGCCACCTTGGCGACATAAACGTCGGCAGCGTTCAGTACGGCGTCGAGATTACCGCGTCCCCAGGCGGGAAGAACTTCAACTTCAAAAACTGCTCCGTTAGCTCGACGTGACACACGGCCGCATAGCCAGTTCCTCTTATTTCGGGAACGTCGTCTAAGTCGAGTTCACTGGGCCCGACCCGGGAAAGCAAGCGCACACGACACTCTCTGTATAACGGGACGTGTTGGTCAAGAGGCCAATCAGGCGAGAGGGAGAAGAAATGGCGATTGATGCCGTGGGTAGCCATCCAAGTGTATTCTCACATGTCGTCGACGGAGGCAGTGCCGCGAGAGGAGCGGGCGAGCGAGGGACAAACCCCGCAAAGAAGGTCGATCCTAACAGCGACGAGCAGGTGTTGTCGGCGGCGATAGAGGCCTACCTGCCCAGCATGGTGTCCAACACACTGATGCTGAACAATTCGCTATTCAACTTTACCAAGGAAGCCATCGACGAAGGCGACGAGGGCTGAAGGTTCCTCAACGGCCGACGCATTCGGCCCAGTAGCGACTGGAGGATTTCTCGATGAGCCAAGAAGGTTTCTCCGAGCGCGGGTTTTTGGCGGCCGTCCAGACCTTATCGACGGGGGCAACGCTTCGAACAGCCGACGTGGTTGCGCAGCGGATCAGCGGCGAACATACTTCTCTCGCGCCTGTTTCAGATGTCCAGAAGCTGACCTTTACCGGTTTGAGGAAGATATCGCCGCAGGCGGACCCGGAGAACCTGCCCATCTCCCTGCCTCCCGCGAGCGAGAAAGCGCCAGCCCTTCTTGATCGACTTGTCTCTTTGTTCAAGCTGGAGAGCGATCATGGCCCCCAACCATCAGCGGTGCGCTTCGCCAAGGCTTCCGAACAGGTTGAGCAGGCGGCGACGGGGGTTCATACCCTGACCCAGTCGATAGATCGACTTCAGGCATCGCAGCAATTCGCCACAGGTATGACGCTCCTGTCGTCGCTCACCCAATCCGTCATGTCGTCTTCCAAGCGACTGACTCAAGGGCAGTAAGGCGCCCCATCATGGCTGTCTTCCCGCATAGTCACGCGACGCCTTGGTCGCGCGCCGGCAAACTCTCAGCCGCCATCCTTCTTTGCGTTCTACTTTCCTCCTGCAGCGAAGACGTGCTGACGGCGCTGGACCAGCGTGACGCCCGCGACGCGCAGGTTGTGCTGGAGCGGGCCGGAATCCACGCGGAGGTCCTGGCGGGTGAGGATTCGACCTTTTCCATTTCCGTAGACAGCCGCGATCGCACCAGGGCGATCGAACTTCTCGCCGAGGCAGGTCTGCCGCGCCAACCGCGCAGCACCGTCGCCGATCTCTTTCCGGGTGACGGCTTTCTGGTGACCCCCTTCGAGCAGAAGGCACGCATGGCCTACGCGGTCGAACAACAGCTTGCCGATACCTTGTCGGCGCTCGATGGCGTCGCAGCGGCTCGCGTGCACGTCGTTCTGCCGGAAGACAACGGCCGCGGCCTCATCAAGGAGAAGGCGCGCGCTTCGGCGCTGCTGCAGTATCGACCGGGCGCAGACCTGGCGGACATCGAGCTGAAAAGCCGCTCCATAATGCTGAACAGCATTCGGGGACTGGCCTATGAGGACGTCTCCGTCATCACCAGCCCATGGTCGGAAGTCGGTCTGACGGCGTCGACAGCGGGTCCGGCGGTAACGTCCGCAACCACCGAGCCTGCTGCCACCGACGAGTTCGTCAGCCTCGGACCACTGCTTGGCTATCGCAGCCTCTCGATCGTAGCGGCCGTCATTCTCGCGGCCGCAGCGAGCCTGCTTCTGATCGCCCCGCGTCGGAAGGAAAGCCGATGAGGTCGGCGATCCGGCAGGACGGAGCAAAGGCGCTCGAGGATGCGCACATTCGCCGGTCGGTTCTCGTTGCCGCAAAGGCGGAGGACATGGCCATGGCCCGCGGAGCGGACTGGCTTGATGCGACGCTCTGCCGGCGAATGGCGGCTCTGCCCCGCATGCAGACGCGGCTCTTCGAGTGGATTGCGCAGGCGGTCGGCGATCCCGCCTCCTGCAGCGACAGCCTGCGACGATTTCTCCTCCTGCCTTCGGATGCGAGGAAGGAGGCGGCATTGCGCGCAGGCCTGACCTACCATTTGAACGCATTTGGAACGGCGTTTGCCCGCGAGATCGTCGCAGCGCTTTCTGGCGTCTTCGGCAGTGAGGCAGTTCGTTTCGCGTTTGCCCATGCCGTGCTTTCCCCCGCCTCAGCGGCTCCGCTCGACCCGTCCCAGGACGAAAGCCGCCGGCTCGTCCTTGCCGATGGCGGTCGAATCCTCGCTCTATGGTTCAAGAGCGAGGGCCTGGCCGGTGCCTGGCAGCCCGACTGGGGGGATCTCGATGCCGGGTCCGTGACGCTCATTCGGCCGGCCGCCTGCGCCATCGGCGCTGCCGCGGCCGCCGCGACGATAGCAGAAAGGGACGGCGCCGATGACAGAGCTTAGGCGCCGCAGCCGCGTCATCCCGGCTCGGGAGTTCGGTTTGGTAAGCGAAGCTGCGGCCTTGGCCGCGGCCGCACGGGAGGCCGCGGCCATTGAAACCGCAAAGGCCTCGGAGGTACGCGAGGCGGCACGGGAGGACGGCTACCGCGCAGGCTATGCCGAAGGGCTGCGCAGGGCGACGGAGGGATTTGCCGCCGCAGCCGCCAAGGCGGAAAAGGCGCTCTTCAATATCGAAAGCCTAGTCACACCGATTGTGCTCAGGTCTGTCGCCAGAATAGTTGGTAGTCTCGATGCAGACGAGCGGGTTCGTCGCCTTGTCACCCAGGCGATCGCCGAAACGGCCGAGACCCAGCGCGTGACGTTGCGCGTTGCCGCCGGCGAGGCGGCGGTGGTCCGCAAGGCGATCGAAGGGCTCGATCAGCGCATCGATGTGGTCGCTGACCAGTTCCTTTCGGCCGGCGAAATCGTGATGGAGACTCCTGCGAGCCGGGCGCATATCGGCGTTCGGGAACAGATCGCCGCGCTCATGGAGGCGGCCGAGCGTGGTTGAAGCGCTGCTGCGGCTCGAAAGAGACATGGCTCGGGCGGAGACGCGTCGGCCTAGCGGCCGTGTCATCGGCGTTTCGGGGCTACTGGTGCGCGCGCATCTTCCGGCAGTGCGGATCGGCGAGCTTTGCGAACTGCGCGAACCGGGTCAGGGACGGCTGGGGTTCGCCGATGTCGTCGGCGTCGACGGCGAAACCGCTCTTCTTTCGCTGCATGGGGATACCCGCGGCATATCAGTGCGCACGGAAGTCGTTCCGTCCGGCCGTGAGCCTTCGGTTACGACGGGCGATTTCCTGATCGGCGCCATCATCGATGCCCACGGAAACATCCTTCGCAAGGCGGAGGGCCAGACGGGCCAGACGGCGCGCTTTTCGCAGCCGCTTCACGCGGCGCCGGCCGACATGCTGTCGCGGCGCCCGATCGACCGTCGTTTCCCGGTCGGCATTCCCGCGATCGATGGCCTGCTGACCTGCGGGGAAGGTCAGCGGATCGGCATCTTCGGCTCCCCCGGGGTCGGAAAATCGACTTTGATCGGCGACATCATCAAAAACAGCGAGGCTGATCTCGTCGTCTGTGCGCTCGTCGGCGAGCGCGGACGCGAGGTCGGGGAATTCGTCAACCGCGTCATGCCGGCGGGCAAGCCGTCGAACACGGTGCTCGTCGTCGCCACATCCGACCGGCCCGCGCTCGAGCGTTACAAGGCCGTGCTGACGGCAACCACCGTCGCCGAGCATTTCCGCGACCGGGGCAAGCGTGTGCTTCTCATCGTCGACAGCGTCACGCGCATGGCACGGGCGCTGCGCGAGGTGGGTCTTGCCGCCGGCGAGCCGCCGGTGCGCCGCGGCTTTCCCCCTTCCGTCTTTGCCGCGCTGCCCCAGGTTTTCGAACGGGCCGGCAACAGCGCAAGCGGAACGATGACGGCGTTCTACACGGTGCTGGTCGAGGGGGCGGAACAGGACGACCCGATCGCCGAGGAGACCCGCGCGCTTCTCGACGGACATATCGTGCTGTCCGATCGTATCGCCCAGAGCGGGCATTTCCCCGCCATCGACGTGCTCGCCAGCAGGAGCCGCACGATGAATGCCGTCGTCGATGAGAGCCACAACAAGGCGGCAAACCATCTGCGGTCATTGCTCGCTCTCTACAAGGAGGTTGAGCTCCTCATCCGCGTCGGCGAATATCGGCAGGGGCAGGATGCGGCCGCCGACGAGGCGGTGCGCAAGCGCGACAGGATCAACAGCTTTCTGTATGGCGCTAAAGGCTGTCGCACCTTCGATGAAACGGTCGCAGCGCTTCGCGAGCTCGCCCGATGACCGTCGCGACAATCCGTACAATCGAAGCCGTAACCAACATGCGCGCAGATGCCCCCCGCATCGGTGCCCGAAAGCCGTGGCGAATCCCGCTGGGAGACGGCACCGTGGCGGTTCGCCCTTTAGCGCCGGAGATCGCCATCGGCAGGATCGGCGACCCGGTGGCCGTCCGCCTCGAGATCGCCGGCCGCGCCGCCGAACTGTGGGTGCCCGAGGGGACGTTGAGACTGTTCGTGGAACGGTTCGAGCCGCTGACCCGGTGGGACCTGCTGCCGCCAGCAACGAAGGCCAACCTGCTCGAGTGCCTGGTTGCCGATGCGCTCGGCGCCATCGAGAATGAGGCCGGCGGACAGATCGCGCTCACCGAACTCGACGAGCCGACCGTCGATCGCGCGGCGCTGAATTTCGCCTTCGATGTGAGCTGGGACGGCCTCGCCTGCACGATTTGCGGCAAATTCGATCCGGAGACGCTTGCCGGACTTGTCCGCTGGGCGGCCCGGTTGCCCCGGCGCAGCCTGAGCGGGCTCACGACGAGCGTTGCGTTCAGGCGCGGCTTTGCCCTTCTTACGGCCGGCGAGATTCAAAATCTCGCGCCGGGCGACGCGATCGTCATCGATCCGGCAATGCCAGAAACCGCCGTCGCGGTCACGGGGGAGCGCTATCTCGCCCGCTGCACCCGCACGCAACGCGGCTTCACGCTCGACGAGCCTTTGCTGACCCGCCCCAGGAACCCGATGAGGCATCTCATGACGAACGAAGACGTGGACCAGGATCTGCAAGGGCCGCCGCAGCCTTCGGCTATCTCCGATATCCCGATCAAGCTCGTTTTCGAAGCCGGGCGCGTCGAATTGCCGCTCGGCGAGCTCGAAGCGCTCGGCGAAGGGCATGTCTTCACGCTCGACCGCACATTACCGGAAGCGGTCGATATCGTCGCGCAAGGCCGCATCATCGGTCGCGGCGAGATCGTCGCGCTGGACGGCTTCGCAGCGGTCCGCATCACGGCGCTTCACGACTGATGGAAAGCAGTTTTCCCCTTGCCCAAAGTCTCGCCGCCATGGCGGCGATCTCGGCGCTCCCCGTCATCGCGGTCGTGGCGACCTCCTTCACCAAGATTTCCGTCGTGCTGCTGATCGTCCGCAATGCCATCGGCATCCAGCAGACGCCGCCGAACCTCCTGGTTTTCGCCGTCGCCATCGTGCTTTCCGCATTCGTCATGAACCCGGTGCTCCAGGAATCGTGGCGGATCCTCGCGACGAGCGGCCAGGATTTCGGCACGATCGGCGGAATGGCGGCGGGCATTGCCGAGCTCTCGGCGCCGCTGAAGGCTTTCATGCTGAAATTCTCCGACGAGGAGGTTCGCGGTTTCTTCGTCCAATCGTCGCAGCAGGTCTGGTCTGGCGCACAGGGAACACCCGCCGACCCGGACGACATCACAATTCTCACGCCGAGTTTCCTGGTCTCCGAATTGACCCGGGCCTTCCAGATCGGCTTCCTGATCTATCTGCCCTTTCTGATGATCGACTTCGCGGTTTCCGCGATCCTCGTTGCGCTCGGGATGCAAATGATGTCGCCGACTGTCGTGTCGACTCCGCTCAAGCTGCTGCTCTTCGTCGCCGTCGATGGCTGGCGGCGGCTTCTCGAAGGACTTGTGCTTTCCTATGCGGGATGATCATGGTTGAGGAACAGATCGCCACCGAGATCAGTACGTCCATCGTCGCTACTTTCGCGTTGGCGGGACCGATCCTCGCGTTCGCCGCCGTTCTTGGGCTGGTGATCGCGATCTTCCAGGCGGCGACGCAGATCCAGGAACAGACGATCGCGCAGATCGTCAAGATCTTCTCGATCTCTTTCCTGCTGCTCGTTTTCGGACGGGCGCTGGCGACGCCGCTGATCGAGCATTCGATCCACATCCTCAACGATTTCCCGACCATGATACGGTGAGCGCCGATGGCACTCGCGGCTGCGTCCCTCGTCAACGAGCAGACGGCGGTGCCGGCCGCCGCGCTGCTGGGCGCCGCGCGTGCCCTCGGTATCACGGTCATTTTTCCCTTGTTTTCGCTCTTCAGCATCGTCGGCATCTTGCGCTTCGGCCTCGCCATCGGACTTTCGGCCCCATCGGTTTTCCATGCCTATTCGGTGCTTGCCGCGGGGAAGACCTCGTATTTCGACCTCGCGGCCCTGTCGTTGAAGGAAATGGCGTTCGGCGGTCTCCTTGGCATGGGCCTTGGCATTCCCTTCTGGGCGGCGCAGTCGGCGGGAGACATGACCGACGTCTATCGCGGCGCGAATGCCGCCAATCTCTTCGATCAGGTGAATGCGCTCGAGACGACACCGCTCGGTTCGCTGCTGATGTCGGTCGCGCTTGCGGTATTCGTTGCGGCGGGCGGTGTAATCGACCTCGTGGCGATCTTCTACAATTCCTTCGGGCTTTGGCCGCTTTTTGCCCTGAGCCCGGTCGCGACCGATAATTGGCTGATGATTATCCTCGAAAGCTTCGCCCGACTGTTTCGCGTCGGCGCGGTGCTTGCCGCTCCTTTCGTCATCGTCATGTGCGTGGTCGAGCTGTCGCTGGCCTTCGTCGGGCGCTCGGCGAAACAGTTCCCGTTGAACGACAGCGGCGCTACATTCAAGAACCTCGCCGTCCTCGTCGTGCTCGTCGTCTATTCGTCTTTCGTCACCAGCTATTTCGGCACGCTATGGACAGAGTCCTTCGCCGAGATCAAGGCCTTCCTGGAAGTCGGCCATGGCGAAAAATGACGATACCGAGGAAAAGTCCCTTCCCCCGAGCCGGGTAAAGCTCGACAGGCTCCGGCGGGAGGGTCAGGTCCCTCGATCGCGCGAGTTGCCGGTGGCGCTTTCGGTGCTGGCGATCGCGACCTATCTCGCCTGGGGCCTCGGCAGCATCATCGGCGATTTCGTTCACCTCTTCGACGCCGTGCTGCAGCTGGTCGGCAAGCCCACTGAGGTCCCGGCGCTTGCGTCGGTGCTGACTAAGATGGGCGCAGCGCTCCTCAGCATCGTCTGGCCTCCACTCCTCCTCGGATTGGTAGTCGTCCTTGCGGCATCGATCATCGATGCGCAGGGCTTTCCCGTATCGATGAAACAAATGGGCTTCGATCTCGGCCGTCTCAATCCGATGGAAGGTCTGAAAAAAGTCGTTTCCCTCGACAGCCTCACGGAGTTCCTCAAGGGACTCGCGAAACTGGCTCTTCTTTCCGTCGCCGGCGCCGGCACCCTTCTTTATTTCCTGAACGGGATCTTCTGGTCGCCGCTATGCGGCGAAGCCTGCGTCCTGGGCGTTGCGGTTCACCTTGTCGGCACGATCGCCGTCATCTCGGCCGCCATCATGATCGTCGCTGCGTTCTTCGACCTGCACATCTCACGCGCACTCTTCCGACGGGAACACCGGATGACCAAGACCGAAGCCCGGCGCGAGCACAAGGAGACCCAGGGCGACCCGCATGTGAAATCGGCACGCCGGCAGATTGGCGCGGAGATGCGAAATTCACCGCCGCGCAAGCAAGGCTAATGCATGTCGCCCAAAAGTGTGCAGCGGTTTTGGGCCAACGACATGCATAAAAACAGGAATCTAAAGCGCAATCCTCTATTCGCGCCGCGGTTCTTCGTACAGCCCTGAACTTCAGCTATCCGGAGACGCCAGTGCATCCATCCGGGCCGCCTTGCGCCGCGCAAGCGCAAGCTCGGTCCTGCATTCCTTCAGCATCCGGGAGAGGCCGGCGCGTTCCGCATCGAGTTCTTCGACGCGCGCCTGCGCCAAGGAGCGCTCTCGACCGATCAGTTCAAGCTTCTGCGAGGCAAGAAGCAAAGCTCGTCCCGTGACGAGCTTGCCGGGCGACATTTTCCGGATCGGCGAAGCCTCGTCTTCCCGCCGACTGATGTCATTCAGCAATCTTTCCGCGGAAGTCTTCTCCCGTTCGATCCGTTCGAACCGCTCCTCGAGTTCCTTCAGCCGTCGCGCAAGCCTGGTCTCCCGGGCACTCCTCAGTCGAACGAGCTGGCCGATGGCGGCCGCATCGGCCGCCGGTATGGCCCTCGGCATCAGTTGGGCGCCGAGGTGCGTTGTACGGTCACGACTTCCGGCACGCCCTCTTTGAACACCTGGACCGTTTTTTCCATGGACCGGTTAAGCACGCTCTCGACGGCGGAGACGAAGATCGGGGGACCGCGGACAATCAGGACATCGCTTGTCGGATCGTATTGGATCGCCGTTTCGGGATATATCGGAAACAGCGCCCGCACCGCGTTGCGCGCCACATCCCAGCTTCGCGTCCGTTGCTCCAGGACGACAGTGTTGATCTCGCTCTTGGGCGAAATGACCATCCGGCTTCCGTCGAAGGCGACGAACAGGTTCGCTGCTTCGCCAAGCGCCCGGAACGCCTCCACCCCGCTGCCGTCCACGGTCCAGTTCTCGACCGTCCCGTTCAAGGTCCCGACGGGCGTCACCGGGATGCCGGTCATGAACTCCAGGGTTTCGACGACCTGAGACACCGGCTGGGAAATGACCTTGAGGCGCACGTTGCGCACATCAGCGGTCGCAATTGATGCGAGTGCGAGCCAAACGGCTGTAGCGACAAGGAACATGCAGCCTCTCACGATGGTGCCTCCGCCTTCGTAATTCGTTTGGAAGCTCTTAGCACTGTCTTGCGGACTCAGATAGAACTTTCTCGCGTATCTCAATGTAGAACTAACGCGGAGAGCCGTACATTGAGATTGTCAACATGTTAAACTCCGTTCACTTTACGTTCAAACCGATATCCATGAAACAAATACAACTCATTTAAGCCACAAATTAAAGACTGATTTGTTATCCCTGAATCGCACGATATTCAAAAATAAAAATTGATTGTCGCTTTGATTACGGTAGGCTGAGTATCGTTCAACAAGGAGACAAGAAATGGCTAGTACCAGTCCTACATCTACCCTGGAAGGGGGAATCAGTTCTGCAATTTCCAGTTTCAAGGCTGCGCAGAACGAAGCAACGGCACAGAGCCTGCAGGTCGCGACCGAAATCACCAAAATCAATGGCGTCGCCAACGCCACCAAGAAGATCGGTCCGGCTTGATATGACCGGGGCGAAGCCGATTCGGCTTCGCCGCCCTCTTCCGCATTGCGCTCTTCACTTCACAACGCCATGCCAAGTTGAGGAGTGCGCCAGCAGCAGAAACGATTGGAGTGATCCATGCGTGCGGGACCTGCTTTGCCTTCAATCGCCGCCTCGTCGACTGGAAAGGGTTCGCCGGCAGAGCGAGCCGGTGCTCGGGCAGCCGCCGGCGAGCCGTCGTTGCGGGTTACGCGTGGTGGCCGCACCTCCGTACTTGTGCCCGGCAAGGGCACACACTTGGTCGGCGGCGGTGCGGAATGCGACCTCGTCGTCGTTGGCCTGAAGGCTGAGCCGGCGTTCCGTCTTGAGCTCTGGGGTGATGGCAGCCAGGCGGGCGCCGCCGTCGAGGCAATCGGCACAGGCATCAAAGTCGGCACACGCGACCTGCGCCAGGGCGAACGCGCGATCCTCGCAAATGGCGCGGTCATTCACATTGCGGATGTCGAATGCGTCATCGAGGGCCTCCCGCAGAATTCGACGTTCGTTGCGCGTTCTTCGCGCCGGCGTATCGCCGCCGCCGGACTTTTGGCCATAGCGGCCCTGCTTCTCGTCGCCAGCCTCAGTTTCGAAGGCGCTCCGGCCCCTTCGGAATGGCCCTCCCGCCGAGCCTCGGCGGAGCCGCGCCCAACGGCCGCCTCCATCGCCGCCGAGCTTAGTGAGGCAACCCGGCTCGCAGGGCTCAACCTGCTGGCCGAGGTCACGCCGGACAGGAAGGCAATTCTGGTCGGAGAAAACGCTTCGCCCCTCGATCTCGCAAGTCAAAGACGGCTTGCATCAATCCTGTCCTCTATTGGCGGGCGCAGCCCCGTTCCCTTGGTCGATCGGACCAGACTTGCCTCCGGACTCGAGGGCTTCGTCGCGGCGGCAGGCTATTCGCCGGTCAAGTTCATTGTCGGGCGAGATGGACGTCGTTACCGGGAAGGCGACGCGATCTCGGGGGAATGGCGGATCGAGGAAATTCGGCCGGGACAACTCGTAATCGCTCATGGGGGCAAGAGGGATACCGTCGATTTCGAGCAGCCGGAGCCGCGCCTGAAACTGAACCTCGCCAATGTCGATTCGACGGAAACCGGGCAATGATGGCCGGCTCGTCGGTCCTTTCCGGCCTCTGGCGCAGAACGGATATATTATTCGCCGCCTTCTTCGCATTGGTAGTCGCCATGATGGTGGTGCCGCTACCAACAGTACTCGTTGACGCGATGATTGCCTTCAATCTTGCCTTCGCCTTCATCGTCCTTGTCACGACGATCTACCTACGCAACATTCTCGACATCTCCACATTCCCCGCCGTGATCCTGGTCGGCACGGTCTTCCGGCTGTCGCTGACCATTTCGACGACCCGGCTGGTGCTGGCAGAAGGCGACGCCGGCGAGATCATTCACGCCTTCGGCTCCTTCGTGGTCGCCGGCAACGTTCTCGTCGGCCTCGTGGTCTTCCTGATCGTGGCGCTCGTGCAGTTCATCGTCGTCACCAAGGGTGCCGAGCGCATCGCTGAGGTCGGAGCCCGCTTCACCCTCGATGCCATGCCCGGCAAGCAGCTCGCCATCGACAGCGACCTGCGCAACGGCCATATGTCGGCCGAAGCGGCGCAGACACGCCGTGCCAGGCTCGAGCGCGAGAGCCAGTTCTTCGGCGCTATGGATGGTGCCATGCGCTTCGTCAAAGGCGACGCCATCGCCGGCCTCGCGATCGTTGCTGTCAACCTGCTCGGCGGTCTCGCCATCGGCATTTTCCAGCGGGGCTTGAGCTTCTCGGAATCCGCCCACCTCTATTCGCTGCTTTCGGTCGGCGACGGCTTGGTGTCGCAGATCCCGTCGATGTTGATGGCCGTCGCAGCCGGCACGGTCGTCACGCGGGTCAACGACGATAGCAGCAGCAGCCTCGGAACGGACATCAGCCGTCAGTTGGCGCGAGAGCCCCGTGCACTGGGTGTCGGAGCCGCCATGACCGCGCTGATGAGTTTCGTACCCGGCTTCCCGGATGCGGTCCTCTGGCCGATCTCCGGCATGCTCGCATTCATCGCGTTCACAATGTGGCGCCGGAGGCAGGCAGGGACGTCCGGCAGCGCGGCTCGGGGATCGGAGGAACATGCGGCCGTTTCCCTCGACAGGACAAAGTACGGCGACCCCATTATCGCAACGGTCTCGGCGGCGACCATGGCGCGCTTGGCGGCCGAAGGCTTGGGGACGCAGCTCGACGGCCGCATCGGCGTCTTGGCCAGGGCCGTGGGCGTGGCCATCACGGTACCGACATTCAATGCCGATCCCCGCATGGGCGATGATCTCATGCACATCCAGGTCGAGAACGTGCCGGCAGGCCTCGTAGAGTGTCCGCCGAACCGACCGGCGGAGCAGATTGCCAACGACATTGCGCGTATCGTCCGCCGCCACATCGGATCGATCTTCAGCGTCGACGACGCGACGCAATGGCTCATGAGCCTCGAGCCGAGGCTGGGCAAGCTCGCAAGCGATGTGCGGGCGCAGGTACCGCCCATGCTGCTCGTCGCCGTCATACGCCGCCTGCTCGATTCCGGCGTCACCGTGTCTCAGCCACGTGGTCTTCTCGAGGCCCTGCTCACCTCCCATCATACGGAGGCGCCGGAGGATATGGCAGAGCGCGCGCGACAGGCGCTCGGCCCTCAGATCGCATTCGGCCTCCTGGACCAAAGAGGGTTACTCCCCGTCATCACGCTCGGCCCGGAATGGGAGCGCAGCGTGCGCGCCTTCAAAGAAAGCTCGGGAGAAGCGGAGGCCGAGGCCTGCGAGAACCTGCGCCGGTTGGTAGAGGACGCCAAGCAAAAGCTTTCCGCAGCGAATGCCGAGGATCGCGACCCGGTTGCTATCGTGGAGAGCGACATCCGGCTTTTGTCGCAAGCGCTGCTGATTCGCCACGGTTGCCGTATGCCGGTGCTCTCACCTGATGACATCTGTGAGGAAATCACCTGCGACGTGATCGCCGCGGTTGGAGCCTGACAATAATAAAGAGGGAACGGAGAATGGTCGAAGCCGTCAACAACCAGAACACTTCATCGCCGATCCGGAATGAGATGGACCGGCTGAACAATTCCAGCCTGCGGAAAGAAATCTACAAGGGGATTTTCGAGGGTTACAAGGATGACAAGCGCGACTTCCAAAGTATCGACGTTGCACTGAACCCGGACAAGTACACCGCAGAGCAGAAGTTGATTACGCTGCTCGATCTGCTTGAAGCACGCGAGGATTACGATCACTACGACGACCTGCCCAAGCGTTTCGGCGAAAAGCCGCTCAATCAGGATGAGATCTGGAAAGACCTGAACAACGCCATTGCCATTCTTGAGGCCGACCCGGAAGTGCAGTCCCTGCTTACAAAAAGGGTGTTCGAAGGCTTCAAGCACATCCTCACTACCGGCAACCGGGTGGCTCCTGACACGGAGACGGATGCGGCCAAGATCATCGACAACACCATCAAGCGTGATGAGGAAGTGAAGGACCTGCGCCTAACGCTGACCAGGAATTTTGAGAGCGAAATCGTCAATGGCGGCATACTCAACGATGGCCTGAGGTCGGGCAAGGACATCCAGACCATCCTGCAGGAGTACAACAACGCCCTTGCCTTCTATATGTCGGTGCTGCCGGAAGCCACGGTGACCGCCAATTCGGATAAGATCGAGGCTGCCTACAAAGAGTTCTACAACAAGGAGGTATTGCCGCGCCTGCCCGAATTCGCCGATGCCCTGGATGGTCTCACCGGCGCCAAGGGACTTGGATCGGTCACGCCGCAGATACAGGATAACCTCATCGCCAGCGAAGTCTTCGGCGAGGGATTGTTCGACTCCGATCTGATGAAGCAGATGGGCGATTTCGCCAATGGTAACGAGCGGACCGTCGGTGGACGGGCCATTCCAGAGGTCTCGAAGCTGGATACGCTGTTCCAGTCGGGCATTTATGACATCGCCTCCATGCGACGCCTGCTTACGGAAAAGCATCTGACGCGGGGTGACAAGCCCATTCCAAGCCTCGAGTCCGTCGCAGGCGAGACCATCGACCTTATCGCCAGCAACTATTCCGGGGCGGGCAAGGAGACATATAGAGCCGAACTCACCGCCCTCTTCCGCGAGCTCTGGGGTGATTTCGTGGAACTCGACGGCGGCGATGTGCGGGGCCTCGATGGAGCCATCGACCGCTACCTGCAACGCAACGGCATTTCCGGCGAGAAGGCCAATGCGCTCCGTGACGGCGCGAAGATGCTGTTCAACGGCGCGGCGCTTGCCTCGACCGCGGCGCGCAACAAGAACATGAGTACGGTGGAACTCTCCGCGCTGATGGTCATGAGCACGAAGCTCGCCGGTGACCATATGGGCGAGACTGGCGTCACCTCCGGTCAGCGCGGCGATGCCTCGCAGCCGGCGACCGATTTCAATCTGGCCTCCTGGGATGCTGTCGTCCGTAAGAACCACGACGTGACTGCTCTCAACAACGCCGGCGATATTCTCAGCGACTTCATCAAGCAAACCGATCCTCAAGCAATCGTCTTCGGTCCGGTACTTGAGCCGGGTGGGGTGACAAGCCTGTTTTCCGACGCCACCTCGATCATGGCGGAGAACCTGTTCGGCGGGGGAAACGAAAAGGCGTTCGCGCGCCAGACCTTCTCCAGCGACGTGCTGAACATTGTGGAAGGCCTGTGGGAGAAATTCACCAAAGGCGAGATTTCGGCACAGGAGCTGCCCGGCCATTTGGGCCGGCTGACACTTCAGATGAAGGCGCCGCAAGGCTCCGGGATAGGCGCCGGCGAATATCGCGAGGCGGTGGCGCAGGCGGTGACAGCGCTTCTGGACGCGGGCGCGCTGGTCTCGCGGGTGCAGCCGAAGACACTTGGTCAGGATCTCGTTTACCGCGACGCGAACGGGAAGTTCCATCGCAGTAGCGGCATCAATACCTACACGCCGCAGGAAATCAGCGCGTTGATCAGCATTGCCACCGGCTTGGCCGGGCGCGGCATAGCCAGCGGCGGCGGAACGCATTCCCTGGTCCGCGGCGACCGCCCGAGCCTCAACTCCTCACAGATTGCCGAAAAGCTGTTCGGAACCAAGGAACACGGCTGGAGTATCTCGGTGCTTGGGCGTTACGGGATGAACATCGTGGAGCAGATGGCGGGCAAGATAACCGACCTCGCCAAGGAACGTGCCCCCGATCTCGTTATCGGAGATCCCACGGCGTTTTCCAGCGCCAACACCGATCTCGAAGATCTCTTCGGCGATACCATCACCTCCATGGGCCGTTCCCTCTTCGGTGACAACGTCGACGCAGCGGGGCTCTTCAAAGGCAATGTGATGAGCATCATCTATTATGTTTGGTCGCTCAGCCGCCCCGGTGGTCAGGCCCAGACAGTAACGGACGCATTGCTCAAGAAGGTGGTGGACGAACGGGTGACGGAAGCCCCAAGCGGCACGTCACTGACAGAGTACAGGGAAACTATCGTCCGCTCGGTCAACGCCCTCATGTACGGCGCCCGCACGGTCTATGCCGGATTCAACTTGAAGTCGGGGGACAATGTCGGTCTCTCTGCCCTCATCCTCTATGCCGCCTCGACGGGCGTGAACATCCTGCAGGCGGTCGGCGATGGGCTCAAAGAGTCGGCGAAGGTCTCCAACAGCAAATTGAGCGACTGGGCGAAGGCCGCGCGGCGAGACTCCGCGGGACTGCTCAAGGCCGGCGTTAACGTCGCCAATGCCCTTATTTTTTCCGCCTGGCTACCGCTTGAGGCGCTTTGGCTGATCGCCGACGTCAAGAGGGGCGATCCGGTCAATATCAGCCTGATTTCGGTAGGCCTTGCTGCCGACACCATTATTGCCGGGGAAGCCATCACCAACATGGGAATTCAAATCGGCAACCTGATCAACCAGGTGAAGACTGGTGGAACGATCGGTCTGGGATCCGGCGGCACCCTTGCCCTTGCGCGCGGTTGGACGCTGGCCTTCGGCATGGCCAATCTGGTCTCCACCGCTGCCTGGATGGGCTATACAATTTACCAGGGCATCAAGGACAACAAGGCCTTCCAGAAACAGACGGAAGAGATGGAATCAACCCTGCGACGGCTGGTAGATGACCCGATCAAGTTCGCCCGCGGTGTTGAGATCGGGCCGATCAAAATCGGGGATGTAGAGAAGCACGAGGCGACGCCCATCGATTGGGAGTCCGTCATCGCACGCCAGATAGGGCGCACGCCCGCCTAACAGAAAAGCTTCTGGAGAACGCCGCGAACGAGTTCGGCTCGTCGAGACCGGCGCGGATTGTTCGCGCCAGCAGATGCAGTCTGGCAAGAAAATCGCGTCGCCGGAATTTTCGGGATGGTAGGCGACCTCATGTATCCTCCCTGAGGCGCAGCTTTCGATCCTGCTTTCTGGATTGAAAGCGCCGCCGGCGCGGCGCCCGCAAAGCCGGCGACGGCCTGAAATTAAAGCACGGTCGGCACGCACGCCATGACCGTTCCCTTCACAAAGCTCTGAGGACCGCGCACTACGCGATTGGCGATGTCGCAAGCGACGTTCTCGACTCGCCCTAATTGAGGAGAAAAGTGAGTTTGGCAGTGCTCTCGGCTGCCGGTCGCGATTTCGGCATGGAAGGCGCGCCTCTTGAGGAGACCTACAGGCGAGCCGCCCGGCCTTGGGTTTGGAGCGTGCAGCCGGTATGCGGGCCGGCAGATCAGAGAACTCCTGCACATGGCCATGAAGGTGGTCAGCCGAGATGAGTATTGTTCTCGCTCCTCATCGAGGGCCAACGCGTGTCGAGCGTCCCGATCGCGGCCCGCTTTAGGTTGCATAGAAGCCGCACCGGTGTTCGCGCCATTACAGACCCAGTCCCAAATAAAAAGACCGAGGCTCAGTTGGCTGAGGCACCGCCATTTCCTTTCCCGGCCCATTCCGAGATCTTCCGCCCAGCCGTGTTCTTTGTCAGGCGCCGTTTCGCTACGTCATTCAACGATACCCGACTTGAAACACATCCCATCCACAGCGCGGATCGTTGCCATTCAAACAAACAATTTTGGCAATCTTCCGAACGGCGATAAAGAAGGTTGTCTTTAATTGAAAGATAGAGGGCGAATGTCTTTCGCGAGCTCTTTTAGAGGGCGCGTGCTTTCTACGAAGCTGGGGCACCGCGTCGTGACGCCGAAGTTCGGCCGACCGGCGGAGTCTCCAATGCTGCGGATTACAACACTGTCCGAATGTCTATCCGTTGAGATCGATGGGTTTGCTTGAAACGGTCCACCGGCGGTCGACGGGGCATAGCGGCGGCGGCCGCCAAGGACCGGCAAATGGTTAGCTGCACGGTGCGCCGTCCACAGCCTCGCCTCCGCGGAACGAATTCGAGTTGGGGAGGCTGCCATGAAGTCCCTCCGGATCATTGTTCGCCGTCATGGTGGGTCAGAGGTCTTAGAAGCCACAGAGGAAGAGGCGCCAGAGCCCGGGCGAGCCTTGCATCGTCATCTTTTGAACTTATATTGCACTGCAACAATAGAGTAGGCCTGCTTTTCCAAGGCTGCATGCTCCCTTCACGCGAGGAGCACGCGCTCCCTGCGCAATGACCGAAGGATCATCTCATGACGAATTCAATACACCACAGAGACGCTTTCGACACGCGCGTGGGTCACGTTGATATAGGTGACACTGTCCGGCGATTCCGCGAAGCGGTAGGATATAGCATCGAGGACCTGGCCTTAACCTGCGGTCTGACTGGCGCCGAAATTACAAGGATCGAACAAGGTGCTGATGTCGATCCGGGCAGGCTCAGGCGCATTGCCGCTGCACTTCAAATGCCAACCTCCATGTTCCTGCTGAACTAGCGGAAAGGCCAGGGACTCCTTAGAGCCGGCATGCTACCCCTCAACCAACTGCACATGGAAGAACCTGATTAAGTGGCCAACAAACCACCGGATTCTGGCTTTACCTATGCTCCCGACTTGCCTCCAATTGAACAGGCTGCCCAGATCGAGCCCCGGGTACCCCGGATCATAGGGCAGCCGCAGCCCTCTTGCCGCACGCGCGTGATGAGCGTGCCTTTCGCTGTTTCCAGAGCCTCCTCCATCTCGGCTTCGGGCACTCCCGCATAACGGCGCGCCTCGCCTGGCCCAGCCCATCGGCGTTCGACGCAAGATGGTAACAAGAACAACTTCACTGTTGCACAATCCACGCCTTCACCGAGACCAGTTCCTGTTCGGTTGGCGCCCGCGGTAGGGAACTCCCGGCGTCGAGCATATCCGCAAAGATTTCCAGCCGGGAGCCGTCGATGTAGCGGCCGGAAAGCGATAACTGGAATACCAGCTGTTTGTCAGGATCGGTCCTGCCGAATGGAATGGCAGAACCGATCACGTGGCCTGAGGCGGTTCGAAAGCGGATTTCCGCGCCGAGCGGTAACGGGCCGGTGACGATATTGAGCCCCACGGTTTCGTCCGGCCGCGGCGCTCGCGGCAGGTTGATCACAATTCTGCGTTGTTGATCGGCCATCTCCGCTAAAATCCCGCAGCAGGCGCGCTGCCGTTATCCCTTTGCCAGCATTGCAAAAACACCGCGAGCGTGTCTGCGATCAACGGCATGACCCAAAACCGTGGGTCCGCTGCCTCGAGCGGCTCGGCTCAGAACGACCCCACCTGAATGTCGGTCAGTTGTGCCTTAGCCGGCATGCTGCCTTCGAGACGTTTGCCCGCTTCCGCGACCACAACGGCGAAGTCGATCGGTTCGCCCGCTTTGAGCCTACCATCGTCGATCAGCCTGTCGAGCGTCTTGTCGATTGGTATGGTGAAACTGACGGTGTCGGTATGATGATGACGGACACCGAAGAACTCGAAACTGCCGGCAAAATCCGGTCCGTCCGGGTTGAGATCAGGCGTCGTTCCCTCGGGGAAGATGAAAACGAGGAAATTCAGTCCGCCAACGTCCATCGGGGGCTTGATGCTGACCTTCGCGAATTGGCGCGACTGTTCCGAAGGCTTGGCGGCAACATCCACCAGTTCCTGCGAAACGGTAAGCTTGGCGGTCGCCGGTTCGTTTATGGCCACGGCCGCGGAGGCAGGCACGGCTGCTTCCAACGCCGGAATGGGGCTCGAGCGGCCGGCGATTGCAACCGGGATAACCTCTTCGCCGCTGCCAGCCTCATAATCATAGTCAAAGGCGCCGATTGCGAGATAATCAGCGGCCCTGGTCTTGTCAGTCACGGGGCTGCCGTCAGCGTTGACATAAAAGAGATAGGGTTCCGGATCGTACTGCCCCTGTTGGTCAGCGGTTGGCCCGACGGGCAGGCCCATCGCCTGCTGCTTGCGGGTCCAGACATCCCATAGCCGGTCGATGTTGCAATGATGCAGAAAGAAGATCGGGTCGATCGGCGACAGGTTCTGTGACATCAGCCCGTAGGGAGCGCTCTGGCCGCCCACGCTCATATGCACGCGGTTATGCGGCTGGCCTTCGAGAATAGAGAAGCCGACCGGTGCCACCTGGTGGCTGGACGATACCGGACTGTTGAAAGCGAGACCCGGAGCGCCCGCGTCATTGGCGAATTTTGTCGGCGCCAGCGACGCCTTGATGGTGTCGATGTCGACCGCAGTTTGGGTGGCGGGATTGAGTTTCGGATTCTGCGCCGTCAGGAAGCGGGCGTTCGGCTGATTGGCGAAGCTCGCCATCGCGTCGCTCCACAGCGCATCGAAATTGGGGTACCCGCGCAGGTTCTGCTGCTGCAGTTGGGCAGGGCTGAGACTGTCCCAATAGGCCTTGATCGGCGCCTGCATGATCTCCTGGAAGCGGTTGTGGTCGGGAATGTAGGCGGAGCTGTTGACGGGATCGAGAATCGTGCCAAACAGCGGCGGCAGGACCTCGGGATTGGCCGTCCAGTCCCAATATGGCAAGGCGAAATCCGGATTGCCGCTCAATTCGCGGCAAGTCTCCTCGAAATAGCCCAGATAGCCGCGGTGCCAGCTGGTGAACCACCAGTCGCCATGGGGGCAATCCATCAGGTGGATGAAGCCATTGCGGTACCAGTTGCGCGGGTCCGAAGGTGGAAGCTTCATCATCGCAGTGACGGCATCCATATAACTTTGCAGGTCCTTCTGCCCGCCGGCGCTGGTCATGTTCTTGCGCCTATGCTTGGTCGCCGCTCGCAGAATGCTCGGCGCGAAAAGGCCTGTACCGGCAGCAACGGCTGCACCTTTGACGAAAGAGCGGCGTGAAACCGTCAGAAATCGCGTGCGTGTCATCGAGATTATCTCCTGATGAGGTGTTAGTCCGAATGTCTTGCAGCTACGGCAAGGGGTGGAGCATCACTGCCGCACGGCATACCAGGAGGCGACGTAGCCGGCCGCAGCAGTCCCGTGCGAATGCGGAACGTCGCGGACGATGCTGCCGACAATGGCATCTCTCTGGTCGACGCCGTTCGGCCAGTTCGGCACGACGTAGCCGCGATAGCTGTAGATCCAGGTCTCCCCGGCCACCTCGCCCTTTCCGGTAAATTTGAGTTCGACCGGGTCGCCCATCCGCGCTGCGCCGGTCAGTTCCAACGACCAGCCGGGGCCGCCGATGGTTCCGCCAATCCTGCCGGGCGCCACCTCGGTCAGCACCAGCGTTCCCTGACCAAATTCCAGGGTGCTGAAATCGGCCGAAAGGTCGGGATTGTTGATCAGGCTCCGATAACTCCAAGTGCCGACGAAGCTCATATTTCCTCCCACATGGCGATCAGCTGACCTAATGATGGCCGGAAACGGTGCCGCCATTGCCGTCCGGCAGGGTAATCCTGACGTTCTGCATCATCCCCTGGTCCTCATGATCGAGGATGTGGCAATGCAAAACGAACTCGCCGATGTAGCGCTGGTAGCGCGTCCGCACCGTGATCGTGTAACGCGTCGACGGGTCGGTGCCGGGATTCTTGATCCACAGCGTGTCCTTCCAGACATTCTTCAGTCCCGGATATTGCGGGTCGCCGTCGTCGTCGGCACCAAGGGCGCTGACATCATTGCCGGCCGCATCGACGATCTTGATGATCTGGAACGGGTTGACATGGATATGGAAAGGATGGCTGACGAAATCCGACCGGAGCGTCCACTCATCCACGCCGTTCAGCGGCAGCGTCCGGTCGATGCGGTTGGCATCATAGGGCTGGCCGTCAATCTCGAAGAAGGTGCCGCCCGGCTGCTTCACATCGATATTGAACACCAGTTGCTGCTCGCCGGTGACCTCGCCCGGTTCGATGTCCGGATGCGGAACAAAGCTTGAAAGCCGCATATCGTTCTTGAGGTCGTCGATGACCTTGCCGGCAACATCCGGCGCCATCGTGCGCTCAGCCGCCGAAATCAGCCAATCCTGCAGATAGGTGCTGATCTCGCCATTGACGGTTTCGCCTTCCACTGCGGTGACAATGCCGAGAAGGCGGCGGCTCGGAGCAAGCTGGTTGACGCTCGCCGCTGCCGGCGCGGCGGCGTCGACGAGGCAGTAGTCACCCGCTTGCGGCAGCACCACTAAGGCATCAACCCTGTAGCCCGGCTGCAGCACCGCCTGCTGCCGCATCTGCACCTGCGCCATTGTCAGGCCGTCCTGGGCCACCACGCCATACGGAATGGGATCCTCGCCGCAATTCTGGTCAATCCATCTATCGGTGTCCGCCGCGGTAAGCGCGCGCAACGCGGCCGAGCCGGTCTTCCGGCGGATCTCGAAATTGATGGTGTCGCGAACTCCCGCATGGATCATCCGCCAGCGCTCGACCGACCCAGCCACCGCCGGCGCCAACTGGCCCAGCACCTGACCGTTGATGCTGGTAAAGCGGCCCGAGGCCGGCCAAGTGCCAGGTCCGAACTGGTCGTAGCTTTCGATGCCCCCCACCTGCCCTGGCTGGCAATCATAAGTGATGCCGCCGTCGCTGTCGGTGCAGGCATATTGGATCTGCTGTAGCACCAGGACCCGCTCGGCGATATCGGAGCCGTCTGGCTGCTTCAGCAGGCGGTCGATATCGCCGGTCTCCGTCGGGGTCGGCATGCGATCGCCACGGATGATCAGCGCTCCGGACATGCCGCTCGACACCTGCAATGCGGTCGAGCCGTGCAGGTGCGGGTGATACCAGAAGGTGCCCGCCGGATGGTCGGCGGGGATGTTGTATTCATACTGGAACGCAATGCCAGGGCGGATCGAAACCAGCACATTGTCGCCATTGCCCGACGGGTTTACCCAGAGACCGTGAGAATGCAGGTTCGTACCATTGAAGCAATGGGGGGTATTGGCACTGCCCCCGCCGATGCCGCAGGTCGAATCCTGAGGGAGCATGTTGTTCAGTGTGATCCGCACCGTCTCTCCCGGGCGCACATCGATGGTGGGCCCGACCAGCGGCGTGTCGACACCGGATGGGCTGGCTTGGCGGGTGTCCTGGTAGCCGCGAAGCCTCACTCGGTCATAGCGCGCGGTGGCCGGATTGTAGATCTGACGGTCGAGGTATGTGACGTTCATATCGAGCAGAACCTCGCCCGGAAAAGTCGCCCGGTCCTGCGCGAAGGTTTCCAGCTTCGCCCGCGCTTTGGCGACCGGCTCCAATATGTAGGCCGGTGGGTTGCTCACGGCCCTCGTCTCTTGAGCGGCAGCCGGTAGCCCATGGGTGGTGGCCGAAAGAATGCCCGCCACACCGAAAAGCGCAATTTTGTGAGATGCAAACAAACAAACCTCCCAAGCCTCTGCCTATAGTGCAAGAGCGAGACGGGCCGCATTGTCCATGACGTCAGTGATACAAACAGACTCTTAGCTTGAAGTCTGAATATCACTTTGTCTGTGCATGTTTATAGAAGGAGTTGCCCCACCTATCTTCTCACCACGGAGAAAATTACCCTCACAACCATGGACGGTTACAGGTGCATTACTTTTCAGCCTCGAAAACTATATAGCGCAAAGCGGTGTCTCGCACATCCCTGTAAAACTACTGGTTGCGCTAAAATCCGGGCTACAATGTTTTCGGATGCAAAATCCGCTAGCTCTCATGTTCCCTGTCAAGGCTGAAGGCGAGCGGCATCGGCCACTTGGCGCGAGCGTGCGAAGCAGTCCGATTGCTGAGGCTGCACAGGGCCGGGGGTGGAGCTCAGAGACGACGGTTGATCAGACTCTCATCCGCGGGTTGGGTACCGCCTTCCGTGTCTTCGTCTCGGGGCTGTCCTCAGTCTAGAGGGCGGGCGTCGAGCGGATTGGTCGGCCACAAACCAGCGACGGGAGTTCCCCACCGTGGCCCACCCCCGGCCCTGTGCAGCGGGCTGGGTCGAAACTCGGCTATGACGGTGCGACCTCCTGCCCGATAGCCCACAGGAAGGCGGCCATTGTTCCTCACATCCTTGATCGACCGCCCCTTCGCGTCGAACACGTCATCTGCGTCAAGACCTTGCGTCTTGACGAACAGAAGTTCGGATTTCGTCAGCACATCAACACTCCTGCAGGCGCAACCCGTCGGACTACCTTCCGCAGGCATGCCACTCCATTTGATAACCCGCTTCCCCGTCGCGCCCGTAGCACCAGCCTACTGCCTGGAGCTTCGCTCCGATGGCCTCTCGACGATCGCAGGCATGCCACGTCTCGCCAGCGTCGCCCGAACCGCCCCTGCAATCACCGTTCTGGTCATGCCATTGAGAAATTATCCTGGCTGGTTCGCGCGCCTTCCTGTCCGTCGTCAGAACTTTGCCGGTCTCCGACATGATCCTGCTTGTCGCGGGGTCCCAAATCAGCGAGAAGTCGGCTACTCCCGAAGAAGACTTCGCGCGCCTCGGGCTATGCGCGAACCATTCGACAACACCGCTGACGGTACACGTCGAGGCGCAGACCACCCGCTCTGAGCCATACTTCACACTGTAAGCCCGTTTCGGCCAGCGCTCCGCGAATGCAGCCTTTCCTTCAGGACCTCATCTCGTGAGACCGTCTTGCCGTAAAAGCTCACGCTGTCAGCGTACGCCGTGCTCATGAAACCCATTGCCTCGGGGTTGGCCCGCGACCACGCATCGTGATAGTCGGCAATAAACCGAAGTGCGCGGGCTTCCTCGGAGGGCGCGGCGATTGTCGGCCCCTGCTTAATTGGCGGGCTGTTTCCGGCGGCTGCCGTGACGGTCTGATTTGTGGCTGATACGGATGTCGTCACCCCAAACTGCGTCATCTCGCCGGCCGTCAGGTACCGGATGTCCGAACTGGGGATCGAAAGGCTCAGCTGCAGGAGCTTCGGATCGACCCCCATCTCGATGAGATATGTCATGATCTCCGCGGTCATGGCCTGAACAGCCGCGACCGCCTCGTGGCCGTCAAGCGCTGCGTCGCCCGAGAACGAGGATTGATGGACCCCGATGGAACCCGGTTCTGCTGTTCGCCTGGCACCACCCACGAACGCAAGCGCACACGCGGAGGCGCACTCCGCTGCCCGCAACTGGACAGTCTCAAGTCCGAGCACCCGGATCGTCCGCCCGAAGGCCATGGCCGCATGGACGTTTCCGCCATTGCTGTTGAAGGTCACGACTCGCGCGCCAGATTGAGCGACCGCGGCACTCAGCGCTTCAGGCCTGTCTCCGAACTCGAACTCGCCTCGAACCACAAGTACGGTCTCGCCGCCTTGGATTTGTAGCTCCTCGATTGAGACAGCCGCGTGCGTGTGTGGAATAACTACCATCAACCCGGCGAACAAACTCAAGACGCCCAGCCCAATACGCATGCCTCGCCCCCGAACACTCTTCCCGTTCTAGGAGAATATCGATGTCTTAGGCAACTGCAATTACCTTGTCTTGGGTGGCGATGCCACGGACGCGTGTTCTTGCAGGCGCGCCTGGAGACAATGCAGCTTGTAGCGCTACAGGCGGAAAATCCAGCCGGCGATCTGGGGCAGCGTCCTTGTTCCGCTCGCTGGACGTCGAGCGCGCAACGCGCGCCCTCGATTGGGCTCGCGAAATTCTGCGGGGACTCCGTCCCCCACCGTCTTGAAGCTTCGACCGCTGGCCGGGGCGACTATTCAGCCTAATCAATAACCTGGATCAGGCGCAGCTTCTCGCATGAAGCCGATTGATCGGAACGGGAGCGTCGTCCCCTGGGAAGCCGCGTCATTGAAGTCTGCACTTTCTTGGTAGAGCGCAACCTATGACAGAAATGGTGCCCCTGGCATCTGAAAGGATGTCTCAAGTTCCCAGTTCTCTTGCCAATCAAGACCGATTTCGAGGCCGACGCATTTCACCGCAAAGCCGGTTGCTTGTGACCATTCAAGGATGGCGTAGTTGCCGACATTGAGATTTCGGAACTGTTCGAAATGATCGCCGCGCGAAAATTCCTTTGGCCTTATGAGACGGCGTATATCGAGCGCAGAGACATTGACATGCTTCGCTCCCTGAAACGTGGTTTCGGCAAAACCGTGTCGGTGACCAAACAGAAAAATTGGCACACCTGGAAAATCGATTTGCGTTTTGAATAGCCGGTCATGGGTCACGACAACTGCTCGCTCTCTCGCCGTATCGAGCTGCTCCAAGACTTCGCTAAGTGCGCGACGATTTCGAACCAGCGCTTCTCCTGAAACGGCTGATCGTTGATGCACGTACAAGCTATAGGCGTCCGTGCTTTTCACTTCTTCAACCGCCTTGGAAAGCGCGGCGAGTTTCCGGCGGCGATCTGCGTCCAGCGCCTTGAGCTTCCTCTGAGAGGGCGGCCGCCGGCTTGCGGCCGTCAATGCGTCAACCGCAGCGGTGTACTCGGCCTCGACGAGGGACTTCCCCCGTCGTTCGCCGTTTTTTGCCTCGCTGAGAGAACGGATGATTTGCGAGTTGGCGTCGTCTACTTCTTGAAACAGACGCCGCGCCTCGGGGTTCTGTCCCCAATGGGCCGTACATCCGCTGAAGCCGACAAAGGCTATGGGACCAGATTCGAACGGGGACAGATGCAGATGGTGGCAAGCGTCGCCGAAGGAAGCGTCGTAGGCGAGTTTGTAATCCCAGTTTCCATAGACGTACAGCACCGGGCATCTGAAAGTAGCCAAGACATCGAATATCTGCTGGGCGGTATGCGAACCGATGTCTCCAGCAACGACGAGCGCGTCAAAGCTATTGGATTCCTGTGCTCGCATCTGCTGGACCGCCAGAAGGTTGTCGTGAATGTCTGAGAGAAGCAGGAACCTCATGGGAAGCCCGAATTGACGCGTGTGGTGGAATTAACTCGACGACGCAGCCGTAGCCGTCGCGCTTCCTATCTAAGTGGCTTGCCCTCGATCTCCAAGAAGAACAAACCGACGCATGCCCGATAGCGTCTGGGCGTCGGCGCAGACCGAAAAAGTAGCGCTGCATCAAAGCTCGGCTGTCAGTGTAGCCTGATAGGATGCCATCGCCCGACTTCCATTCGGGACCGGACATACTTCGCGTAGGATGCCGCGTCTTTCGGCCGTTTCGCGAGGTGTCGAGTCCTGTTGCAGTGGTGGCAAGCAGCGACGACGTTTCGCTCGACATCGGCCCCGCCTCTGCCTCTTTCATGAAGATGCTCCGCGGTGCAGCGGTATCGCAGCGCTTCCCTTGACGATACCGAGAAGCGCTCAATAAATGCCGTTGGGTCTCCGTCCCACATGGGTTCTCGGCAGTAGTAGCAACGCTCGTTTTGACCTTGGGCGGCTTTGTTCCTGAGCTTTTTTATCTTGCGGCTGTTTCTCATGAGGCCACGTCCTTTGCTTCATCTCTGAAGCGGACGTGCAGCGAACCTTAGAAAGCCCGCCCCTCAGTTGGGAGGAGAATCCTCGCTAAATGCGCCACTCCGCAGTCTTTGAACGGTGTGAGCGCCATATTGGTCAACTCACTGGCGAGCCTTGATCAGCCCCAAGCAAGCTTAGGCTTGCTTCCGCTGTTTCAAGCTAGACAAAGCGTTGTGATTGTCAACTGCCGCGCTTTCGCTTCGGCCGGATCGCCGTGTCTGAAAGAGATTCTACCTGACCCGGCATTCTTGACGCGTATTTCCGCCCGTTCGACAGCTGCAATAGCAAGGTCAGACCCTCCTTGTTAAGAATCACCGCAGTTGAGGTTGAACTTCCCCCAGTTCTCGCGATGACGAAAATCGCCTTGTCTGGCAGATACGGCCTCGCAATCTATAGAGCGGTCAGCGCGATGTGGGCCCCGAGAACGAAAGGACTTGCGGCGCCGATCATGTCGCCGACTTTCAACGGGGTGAGGCACACCGCTGCGCGGCGCTCTATGCCTGCGGCAGGGATCCAGGTTTCATCAGTTTCGGCCGATTTCCGGTAACGATCGGCTTACAGGACTGCCCTGACGGTCATCAGCATGACTGCCGCTAGGTACGCCCTAACCCTTGCGCTTGATGTATATCCCCGCTACTATATTCGAATATTCTGCGCTGCATATCGCGAGGAAAAGTCATGGCTCTCTACATCCGCGACGACGATGTTGATGCGCTGGCAAAGAAGGTCCAGCAGGTCACTAAGGCCCCGACGAAGACCGAAGCGGTCCGGCGCGCCCTGCAAAACGAACTGGCGCGAGCGGAACAAGCTGTACCACTGAAAGAGCGAGTCAAAAAGATTCAGGACAGTGTGCGAGCCAAGATGGGACCCAACACGCCAGATTTCGACATGAAGAAGTTCACAGACGAGATGTGGGAAGTTTGATGTTCTTGGACGCATCAGCAATCGTTGCCATCCTGGCTGGCGAAGAAGATGCTGGTTACCTTCTCGCCAAAATCGAAATGTCAGAAAAGCCTAAATTTTATTCGCCGATCTCGATGTTCGAGGCCGTGATCAGTTTAGCCCGGATAATCTCGATCTCACATTTTGGCGATCAGGCCCCTACCCCGCCCGAGTTGATCGATCGGGTTCAAGAGGACGTAGGAAAGTTCATGGAAACTATCGGCGCCCGCGAAATGTCGATGAACGGCTCCTTGCATGGCAAGGCTATTGAAGCGGCTCGCAACTATGGCCGCTTTGTCGCCCATCCGGCACGGCTGAATTTTGGTGATTGCTTCTCCTATGCCTGCGCCAAGGAGTACCGCCTCCCCCTACTCTACAAAGGAAATGACTTTTCACAGACTGATATAGAAGCAGCTTAGGTCGTGCCCACGTTGGGTTGGGACGGGGGACGGCTCCCCTTTCGCAAGCCCTTCCTACTGCCCCTAACGAAAACCCCTCATGCTGCCGAATTGACATCCCGGCTCACTACCATAAGTGATGAGTGCGGATAACGCATGAAACCTGCGGTGTCTGCCGCGTGTTCTGTGGCCTGCCGCAATGAACGAGTCGGGGGGATTATGTCAAAGAGAACTGCCGCCCTTCTGACACTCACGATTTTAGCGGCGTGCCAAGCAGCCGCACCACAACAAGCCCCGGTTCCATCGTCCGCGTGGGCCGAAGAAAAGTGGTCGACAGGATGCCAAGATGACCAAAGGGATCCGTATGGCAAGCTTATCGAGCGCGAAAAGTGCTGGGCGATGGTGAGCTACCACCAAACGACAGACTTCGGTCTACCCATCGGCGTCGCGACGATCTTTGAAATCGATCATCGTGGCCCGCGTCTCACGCAAAATTCTGAGTTCGACGCAGATATTTGCGACGAAAAACCCATACGCGTTGCAGTGGACGGACGACGCATCGACCAACTGCCAATGCAGCAACGGATCGAAGCTGTACTGGCCGGACAGCGACTCGTGCGGGAGGCAGACCGCGAATGGCCCCATTGCAACGTGTACGATGAGACCACGACTGTTTCGGGTGCGAGACAGGCCTACGATGAAATGACGCGGCTATGGGTTGCCCGGAAGTAAGGCGTTATCCGTGCATAAGGTCGGCCTGCACGCTCAGTCCAGGCGGGCGCGTCGTTGCGCGCTGCTGAATGAAGAATCGAAAGGAGCCGTACACACCCGGTCCATTTGCCGCTTACGATGCAAGGTCAATTTCTACCGGCAGTTGCGGGATTTAGAATGATCGATTGATTCGCATGAATTAACATGCCGCAACGCTTTGCGAATGGAGGAGGCGATTTTGGATCCTGAAGCTTTGGCTGCCGCGAACACTATGTTCGACTTCCTATCGGAAACGGCAGGGGCAAAGAGCACGGACGATATCCTGGCGCCGCTGGATAGAGCCGCACGCCATTTTGGCTTCAACTGCTTTGCGATCTCCGGCATACCATTGCCCAATGAGCGCATCGACTCCTACTTCATGTTGAATGGCTGGCCGGCCGGGTGGTTCGAGCATTATCTAGCGAACAACTATGTTCATGCCGACCCGGTCATTCATCTTAGCAAGATGCAGGACAACGCATTCGTATGGTCGGAGGCATTGCGCGATCAAGAGCTCGGGCGTCACGCACGGCGCGTCATGAACGAAGCGACAGAGTTCCACATGAATAACGGATATAGCGTGCCACTGCATGCTGCCGGCGGGTTTCAGGCGATTGTGACTTTTGGTGCGGAGAAATTGGATCTCTCGAGTGCCGCGCGAGGGGCCTTGCACATCATCTCGATTTACGCTCACAACTCCCTACGCAGTCTGATGATGCAGAAAGCGAGTTCGATGGATCGAAGCCTGCTGAGGATTACGGCCAGAGAGCGTGAGATCATTCAGTGGTGTGCGGCAGGAAAAACGGCTTTCGAGATCGGAGAGATTCTCGGGCGCTCGCACCGAACCATTCAAAACGAGATCATGAATGTCCATCGCAAGCTCAACGTCGTCAATTCCGCGCAAATGATAGCCGAGAGCTTCCGGTTGGGAATTCTCCGATAACTGAGTAAAATTACTCATTTAAGCGATAGAGGAACTATCGCATTCTGCCCCGGAACGAGGGGTGGAAATGATAAAGCTTTGTATCGGTCGATCGGCTTCCAACCGCGACGTAATGGAGAAAATCTGGCGGTTTCGGCACGAGCAATTCGTGGAAAGACTCGGCTGGGAGGCCATTTGCAGGGACGACGGTCGAGAAATCGACGAGTTCGATGGCGACGGGACACTGCACCTTGCACTTTTTTGCGAGGACCGGGTCGTCGGTTACTCGCGATTGCTCCCTACCTTGGAGCCACATCTTCTTTCTGATGTGTATCCTGAGATCATGAACGGGGGGGCCTGGCCGCGCTCACCGGAGATTTATGAGTGGACGCGCTGTGTCGTGGCTGAAGGCGAGATCCTCATCAATCAGATACCGGCTTCGCACGTGTTGATGACCGGGGTGATGGAATTCTGCCTGGTTGCGGGCATCGCTTCGCTGATCGTCGAAACCCATCCGAAATTGGTCAATCTCCTGATTTCGACGGGGTGGCAAGTCACCACGCTTGCTTTGCCTTCGCTGCGCGACGACGGGTTGGTTGTACCAATCCAGGCAAGACCCACCGCGTATGGCCTGATGCGACACCATCGTCTTTATGCCCTGCAGGGCAGCACGCTCCTCTTGGAACCTGAGGTAAGAAATCCGCTTAAACCCGATCGTTCCCTAACGCACTTGCCCTATCTGGCCCCGGGCAGAATTCGCCCAACCAAAGCCATACTTGAGGAGAGCGCCGATGCGTCCAATTGAGGAAATTTCGGATGAGGATAAATCCGAATACATCAAGGCGCTGGTAGGGGCGGAGGCAGAGAACTTGATGCAAATAGTCATTTGCCTAACGAGAACCAATCGTTCCCAAGATTTTGAGTTGCTGCTCTACGTCCTCGGCGTTCTCCGGCTGGCATGCAAGGACCCGGCCGCGGTTGACGAGCAGCTTTCCGGACGCCCATTGGTTTGAGGTGTGGCTGCTCCTGCAATCGCAGAAAGGCCAGTGCCACGGCGGTCGCATGTGTTCTGATTGCTAAGCAGGATCCGACGCCTCCGCATAAGCGCGGGGTTTGGCACGATACATCACGAAGGGGCACTATGTTCGACGCGCGCGAAAAGATCGGACTCTTCATCGATGGAGCGAATTCTATGCGACCCCAACGGCTTGGTTTCGACATCGATTATTGGTTGGTGACGGCCTTCCAGAAACGCGCCTATGGAGGGTAGGCCATGTCTTGCGTAAAGGTCGAGTGACCGCTTTCACCCCCCGAGACGATCGATCAACGATCGATGCGACCGCCGCCAGTCCGCCTTGAAGGGATACGAACCGAAACCTCATGATTTATGGAAGGCGGCATAAGGCTCAATTATGGACTATGCTACCGACGCGTCATGATCCAGATTGCCGCGGGGACAAAAGTGTACCTGGGTTGCCGGCCGGTCGTTATGCGCCGTGGGTTCGATGGTCTCTCGGCGGAGGTCGTCAACACATTGAATGAAGGCGGCGACACTCGGAAGTGCCGGGCCGCGGCCCGGTGGCTGTGACCTTTCTCGACAAATACAATGACACGACTAGCGGATGTGGCTTGCCGATGGTGTCCCTCGCGTCAAAGCGAGGGAACCACAGAAAACCCCGATTCGTGAATCTGAAATCCTAAAAATCGCGACCCGCTTTAGGTGGTCGAAGCCGCACCGGTGTTCGCGCCATTACAGACCTAGTTCCAAACAAAAAGACCGAGGCTCAGTTGACTGAGGCACCGCCAATTCCTTTCCCGGGCCATTCCGAGATCTTCCGCCCAACCGTGTCCTCTGTCAGGCGCCGTTTCGCTACATCATTCAACGATACCTGACTTGAAACACATCCCATCCACAGCGTGGATCGTTGCCATTCAAACAAACCGTTTTGGCAATCTTCCGAACGGCGCTAGAGAAAGTTGTCTTCAACTGAAAGATAGAGGGCGAATGTCTTTCGCGAGCTCTTTTAGAGGGCGCGTGCTTTCTACGAAGCTGGGGCACCGCGTCGTGACGCCGAAGTTCGGCCGACCGGCGGAGTCTCCAATGCTGCGGATTGCAACAGGAAATCCGTCAGGCAAATTCAGTCAACGGAGCGGAACATGAGCAAATATGCTTGCGAATTCGTCGGAACCTTCGCACTGATTTTCCTCGGCTGCAGCACGATTGTCTTTATGCATTCGGAGGTGGGCCCCCTGGGCATCGCTCTCGCCTTCGGCTTGTCGGTTGTGGCGATGGCCTATACGGTCGGCCCAATCTCCGGCGCGCATCTCAACCCGGCCGTCAGCCTCGGTTTCCTCGTGTCACGGCGACTTGGACCGGGTGACTTCGTCGCCTACGTCGCCGCCCAGTGCGTCGGAGCGATCGCGGCGGCAGGCGTGCTTTACCTTATAGCAACGGATAAAGTCGGCGGCTTCGATATCGCCGTAAACGGTTTCGCTCAGAACGGCTGGGCAGCCTACGGGGTGTCCTCTGCGTTCCTGTTTGAGTTCGTTGCCACGTTCCTGTTCGTGACCGTAGTGCTCAGCTGTACAGCAGAGGCCGGCGCTGGCGCGCTTGCCGGGTTGGCGATCGGCCTTACCCTGGTCGCGATCCATCTTGCCGGCATCGCGGTATCGGGTTCTTCCGTGAACCCGGCCCGCTCTCTCGGTCCGGCGCTCTTCGCAGGAGAAGCCGCAGTCGATCAACTCTGGCTCTATATCCTCGCCCCTATGCTAGGGGGCGCTGCGGCGGGCCTCCTTCAGTTGAGTGGGGCCCTCGCCCCTGGATTGTCACATCGCCCACGCAAGCTCAATTGCACTGCCCACCATCCCGCTGCTCAATCCAATTAGGGGCTTGTCCGCAAACTTTTGTCGCTAACCGGGCCATGATTTCTTCCGGAAAAATCGGCGATGCGATTTGTTGGAGTAGGGTTCATGCCCCCCAAATACGACTGCCGAAAAGATGAGGCGTCAGTCAAAGGATGATTGTAGCGGAAGTGTTCCAAAGGCTAGCGCATCAAAGCCGAACTAAGGCGAGCCCTGTTTCAAGGCATCGACCTTTCTCGCCTGCCTGATCGTCAGCATGCTTGTGGTTGCGGGCAACGTGCCGCAGCAAACATCGGTGCGTGATGTGGCGCTCGCCGGATCACGTATTGGGAGGGAACGGGATCGCAGTTTGCTGCCTTGTCACGACCGGTCGCCGCATTACGCCAACCCGCCTTTCGGCGCGTCAGCACTTTGCGAGCAGCAGTAAAGATTTGACAAGCTGCCCCCGATAGCGCGTGCCAGGACATCGTGAATGAGATGCCGCCCGCAGCGATTGCCATCTCTCGAATACACGGTGAGAACCGCCTCGAGGTACAAAGTGTCAACGTGGCCCTGCATCGGCTCGGTGGTCGCTTCGAAGATCAATCAGCTGGGGACGCTGCGCCGGCCAAAACAGATGTGGCGAGCGTTTTCGGCGTGTGAGGCATGAACGGTGTCGAACACCATCTACCCGAACTGTTGATGAGCGGTATTGAATGATTGGAAACCACTGATCGGAGCGAGGAACAATGGTAACGATTCTTCGGGGTGATGGTGCGGAAATTTATGAGACGAAGGGCGGGATCACCGTCACCCGGCAGCGCCGGCCGACGCCGTATGCGGATGCGGTTTCGTCCTATATCGACAAGCTCGATGAGCGCCGCGGCGCGGTCTTCTCGTCAAATTACGAATATCCCGGCCGCTACACCCGCTGGGATACCGCCATCGTCGATCCGCCGCTCGGTCTGTCCTGTTTCGGTCGCGATGTATGGATCGAGGCCTACAACGAGCGCGGCGAGGTCATTCTCGGTTTCATCGCGGAAAAGCTGAAGACGGTTTCCGAATTGGTGCTTGGCGCTTCCACGGCCCGCCGCCTCGACCTGACTGTGAAGACGCCGGATCGCCTCTTTGCCGAGGAAGAACGTTCGAAGGCGCCGACGGTCTTTACCGTGCTGCGGGCAGTGACCGATCTCTTCTACTCGCAGCCCGATACCAGCATCGGCTTCTACGGCGCCTTCGGCTACGATCTCGCCTTCCAGTTCGAGGCGATCGATCTGAAGCTCAAGCGTCCCGCCGATCAGCGCGACATGGTGCTTTATCTGCCCGATGAAATCCTTGTGGTCGACAACTACGCCGCCAAGGCCTGGGTCGATCGTTACGATTTCGCCAAGGGCGGCGTCTCCACCGAAGGCAAGTCGGGCGAGATCGCCGCCGAGCCCTTCCGCCAGACGGACGCCATTCCGCCGAAGAGCGATCATTGGCCCGGGGAATATGCCGAGCTGGTGGTCAAGGCGAAGGAGAGCTTCCGCAAGGGCGATCTCTTCGAAGTCGTTCCCGGCCAGAAGTTCATGGAGCGCTGCGAGAGCAAGCCTTCCGATATTTCCAAACGCTTAAAGGCGACGAATCCCTCGCCCTACTCATTCTTCATCAATCTCGGCAATCAGGAATATCTCGTCGGCGCTTCGCCGGAAATGTTTGTCCGCGTTTCCGGCTGCCGCATCGAAACCTGCCCGATTTCGGGCACAATCAAGCGCGGCGACGATCCGATCGCCGACAGCGAGCAGATCCTGAAGCTTCTGAACTCCAAGAAGGACGAATCCGAGCTCACCATGTGCTCGGACGTCGACCGCAACGACAAGAGCCGCGTCTGTGTGCCGGGCTCGGTCAAGGTCATCGGCCGCCGCCAGATCGAAATGTATTCGCGGCTGATCCATACGGTCGACCATATCGAAGGGCGGCTCCGCGACGACATGGACGCCTTCGACGGGTTCCTGAGCCACGCCTGGGCGGTGACCGTCACCGGCGCGCCGAAGCTCTGGGCGATGCGCTTCATCGAGAACCATGAAAAGAGCCCGCGCGCCTGGTATGGTGGAGCCATCGGCATGGTCGGCTTCAACGGTGACATGAACACCGGACTGACGCTGCGTACGATCCGCATCAAGGACGGGATCGCCGAGGTGAGGGCGGGCGCGACCCTGCTCTATGATTCCAATCCCGAAGAAGAAGAAGCCGAAACCGAATTGAAGGCCTCAGCCATGCTTGCAGCCATTCGCGATGCCAAAGCCGCCAACAGCGCCCGGGCGGCGCGCGATGGCGCGCCCGTCGGCGCCGGGGTCAACATCCTGCTCGTCGATCACGAGGACAGCTTCGTCCACACGCTGGCGAATTATTTCCGCCAGACCGGTGCGACGGTCACTACCGTGCGCACGCCGGCGCCGGAAGAGGTCTTTGATCGTCTGGACCCCGATCTGGTGGTGCTGTCGCCCGGCCCCGGCAATCCGAAGACCTTCGACTGCAGGGCGACGATCAAGAAGGCGCGGGCGCGCGACCTGCCGATCTTCGGCGTCTGCCTGGGCCTGCAGGCGCTCGCCGAGGCCTATGGCGGTGACCTCAGGCAGCTGGCCGTGCCAATGCATGGGAAGCCGTCGTGCATCCGCGTTCTAGAGCCCGGCGTCGTCTTTTCCGGCCTCGGCAAGGAAGTGACGGTCGGCCGTTATCACTCGATCTTTGCCGATCCCTCCAATCTGCCGCGCGAGTTCACGATTACGGCCGAAAGCGAGGACGGTACGATCATGGGCATCGAGCACGTGAAGGAGCCGGTGGCGGCCGTGCAGTTCCACCCGGAATCCATCATGACGCTCGGCGGCGATGCCGGCATGCGTATGATCGAGAATGTTGTCGCGCATCTGGCGCGGCGGGCGTAAACGAAGGCCCCGTGACGCAAAATCATAGCCACTGCTGCTTGGATAATGCCCATGCACCAGAAAAAAGAGGGCTTCCTCCCTTTGTGTGGTGGTCGGCATTTTTCGATCGGCATCATCCGTGCCGGCGCCGTTGATGCCCATGATGCACCAGCGTTCGCGCCTACGTACCGTGAGTCGAGGCCGTGATAAATCGTCCGACTGCCTTAGGCCTTGTGGACATTCTTGAGGTTGACGACGTCTTCGCCGGAGCGTAAAGCCGGCAGGAATTCAAAGGCAACCGCCTAGCGGCGGCGCGGCGGCTCGACGCGCGGTCGATCTTTTCGAGCTTCTTAACTCGCCTTTGACCTTGCAAGGCGTGAGAGGCGCGCGCTCGCGCAGCTCCGCCGCCACGGCGCTGACCGGTCCTGCCCCTTCCATCACTTCAGCGACGGCCGAATGTCCAGCCATTTCGCCGACATCCTGATCGAAATAGCCGATCGTCATGCCCTTCTCGACCGAAACCTGCCCCTCGTCGGGCAGTTCCTCGCTGGTGGTCATCCGAAAGTTCGTCGTCTTTCCCACCCCCCTTCGGGCCGACAAGACCAATCTTCTCGCCACGGTTCAACGCTGCTCAGGCTTCAATGTAGAGGATGCGGTGGCTGTTGGACTGCTGATATTATCGAACGGATCCTGGGGAAGACGGCCTGGTTGATTGCCGGCACCCCTAGCCACGGGCTGGTTGCAATTGTCACGCAAACCGGCGCATTCTTCTCGATTCCTGAGCGTATGGACCGGGTGGCTGCCCTCCTGCCCTGAGCCGAAAATGAAAAGCCTGCTGCGGGAGGAGGTGCGGCAGGCTTTCCGAAAAGAGCTGAACAGCAATTGGGAGGAGGAGTGGGCCGCGTGAAACACCGAAACTCTGCGCGAGGAGGTGCATTACTTCGACGAAGACAATCATAAGTCATGAAATAAATTCATGGTTGTGTGCCGCTCAGTCGGCGGACCCCTTGAAACGCCGGCAGTGCGCCCCTTTGAGCAGGGCGAGGAGGCCGGCAGCTTCCGGCGGGCGGCCATCACATTTGAACACCGCACGGCCGGCAGCGTCGAGGACCAGCACTTCAATCCGGTGGCGGTTCACTGTCGATGGACCGTAGCCAACAGCGAGGTCGAGCGCCGCGCGCAGTCCATTCCAGTCGCAGGTTGCCCTGAGCAGCGCCACATCCGGCGTAAACGCCATGCCTCGGTCGACGCCGTAGCGGCGTAGCCGAGCCGGGGTGTCCCATGATGGGTCGTAAGTCATGCCAAAGATGCCGACCGCCAATCCTTCGGCTGCAGCGAGCTGCGCTGTCGCAGCCAGGACCGAGACGGTGCGCGAGCATTTCAGCGGATTCATACAGCGCGTGTAGAAGAACGCCAGCACTGAAGGGCGTCCGAGCAGTCGCGCGCCTAAGGTCGCCTCGCCGCCGTCTTGATCCTCTATCGGAGCCGCCCAGATTTCGGCAGGAAGAATCTTGGCCGGCGCGTGACCTAGCTCCGCCGCATCGCAACAGCTGGATGCGGCGCCGATGATGGCCCCATTGCGCAGGGCTTGGGCAAGGCGACCACTTGCAGCCTCCGTCGCAGAGAGCGATGGTGGTGCAGTCGCCGCCTCATCATCGCAGCAGCAGGCCTTTTTCATCGTGGGGCCCTCACTCTCGCCGGCGGCAAGTCCTTCCCTCACAGCACGAGCAAAACCCTCCGGCGCGGCCGCTATCCGTTCCGCGCAGTCCGCCGCACCGAGCCCGTTCTTCCGCGCCACCATGAGGAAAGCACGGGCAAGCTCAGTCATCGCCGTCTCCGAAATGTCGGGGCGGGTGCCGGCCGCGATTCGATCGAACCAGACCTTCTGGTCACGACCCCGAAGGCGCTGGGCGGCGGCGGCTAGCACATCAAGCCAGACGCGATCCGGCGCGTCGAGTGCGGCGACGAGGCGCGCAGCGGCTGCGACTGGGCCGGGCGCATTCCCAGTCCCGATCTCCTCTCGCGCTGCGGCAAGGCCAAATTCCGGCGCCGTGCGCGCCAACGCGGCAAATGCATAAGCCCTCACCCGATCGACATCGGCAGAACCTAAGCCAGCGTAGATTGGGTCGCTGTCGCGAAAGTACCGCGTCAAATCCTCACCAGGAGAGCGACCCGCTGCGGCGCGATCAATCTCCCTCGCAAGCGCCTGTAGCTCGAGCGCTACCATGAACGTTACTCCGATCTGCGCTGCGTCGAAAAATAACGCTGGGCCGCATCTTTCAAACGTTTCGACTTCGTTCGGCGCTGGGCAGTATCGATCGCACCTTCGAGATTATGTGCTGGGCTTATTGTCTGGGCCATGCCGACGAGGGCGGCCTTCAAAGTTGCGCTGTCGCTGCGGTCGGTTAGCACGTCGCGCGCCGTCTGGGCGAATTGTTCGGCGTCCAGAGCTTTCAGTCCAGCGGCGGTAATCCGGCGCAACTTCTCGCCGACTGTCTTGTCGTGGACAAGCTGCGATAGCAGCGGCGCACTTTTCGGATCAGTCCCGAGGATACGAACAGCTTCCTCGCGAGCGGGCGGCGATAACTGGTCAAACTGATTGCGCACGAGGTTGGCGGCATTGGTATGATCGTCAAGGCCGAGAAGCTGTACCGCCTTTGCCTGGCTGACGGGTGCCTTCTCAGGAGTAACCAGAGCCCCGGTCAAGATGTCGCGGGCGTAATCATCGCTCTCCTGCGCCAGATATTCCAGCGCCTTCTGACGCAGCCCCGGCGATTTGTCATCGGCCAGCGCGCGAATGGCGTCGATCACCTGGGGGCGGAAGTCGGCAAACGCGCGGCCGACGAATTCCGCCGTTGCCAGCATGTCCAGCGCGGCACTGCGCACCGCGACAGTCTCGCTCTTGCGACCAATCAGCTCGAGCAGATAGTGTATGCGTTCGGCGAGGTTGCGAGAGTTTAGCTCTATCTTGCAGACGGCCTCAGCTCTTGCATCGGCGCCCGCCTTACCCTTGCCTGGTATGTCGGCGGGCGCGGCGTAGACGTAACCAGCCTCCCTCGCCTTCGCGACTTGATCCTGCTGCTGTCTGCGATAGTCCTTGATATCCATGGTCGCAGCCTCAAACGATTCCGGCGGGGAGTTCGAAGGGCACGTCGTCGTAGTCGAAGCCCAAGGGATCGCCGCCCAATATGCCTTGGTAATCTATCATGTCACTCACCATCGGTGAGGGTCCCGGCCGCGCGACGACGGGTGAAGGCGCTAAAGTTCCACCTGGTACAGTAGCTGGCCGAGGGTCACCGGTGACCTGGTTCCACGGCCACATTGTGTCGCCGAGCTGGTGCCCGATCCGCCCGCTGTCCGAGGGGCTGAAAGCCTCGGCCTCCGCCGGATCGAATAGTTCGTTGAGCCACTGCCACTTAGCCCAGATCCGATCCACATTGCAATGCAGCATGAAGAACAACGGATCTCGGGCGGCGAGTGGGATACGTCTAATGAAGCTCGATCCCGGAAAACTGGTGTGCGCCCTGCCGTGAGGGTTGCCTTCCATGGCTGCAAAGTTGCGGTATTGCGTGACGCCCGGAAACGGGGCGAGAGCCAGGGTGTCCGCCTCGCTCAGTACCGAGGAAGGACGCGCCCCGGCAGAGAAACCCATGCTGCGGATTATGCCGATCTGGTTGTCGGTAACCCAGCTCTCCAATGGGTGGCCGGCAGTGAAGAGAAGACGGCCGTTCGCGTTCGGCACCCCCATAAAGGCTGTGGTGAAGATACTCGGCGCCGGCTCGTCAAAGCGCCAGTAGGGCAGCGCCACGGACGGGTCGATCGCCTGCAACTCCCGTTCGAGATCAAGTAGATAACACCGATGCCACGGAAGGAAGCCGACATCGAAATGCGCCTCGTCGGAGGCAGGGCTGTCCACATGCATATCGCGGAAATCACGGAACCGCCCGCTGCCGGCTGCATTGAGCGTGCCCATCGCCGTTAGGAAACGATCGCGCTCACCATCGGTGAGCCCGTTGGCGTTCTTGCGCACACGCACCATAGCGGGCTGGTTCGCCAGCTGTGCGCCGCTGGACACGTCCTCGATGGTATAGCCGCTGTCGCCGTCTTGAGTACTGGCGGTGCCGAACAGGCCGGCGACCCAGACGTCGACCGGACTGCCATCCAGAGGCAGGTCGACTTCCAGCGTGTGCTGCATCGGCCCTGCTCGCGTGACTGAGAACCGCAATTCCACCGCCGTGCGGCTTGCAAAACGCACACGCGCTGCGTTTGCAGCCTGAGCGTCAACGAGTCGGACGGAGAGCTTGCGCGGGGTCCAATTGAGATAGGCTATGCCATTGGCATGCATAGATGCAAAGTCGACATCGATAATCATTGCGAGTTGCCTTGATTACTGGCGCTGCCTAGCCCACCTGCAGTAGTCACTCGACCGAGTACCCGGCCAACGCGGACGGGCTGTTTTCAGCCAATACGGCCCGCTGCTCTTTAGTGCCACGATGATCCGCTTCGGCACGTCGAGCTCGCCACCCGGTCGATCAATCTCAACCAGCCGAGAAGAGATTGCGTTGCGTGAACTATGCACTTGATGCTAGAATAATTCAATTCTAATTTAGCAAGAATTCAGTGCCGCTCGTCCAGTGCGCGCCACCTTCGAGGATTCGGGGCAATCTACGGCAGTAGGAGACGGGGGACTCGTCGAAACCATGGTGGAGGTTGCGTGAACTGTGTCACCAGCAGACCGCTGGCAAACCCGACGAGAACTCGCTTCTGCCAGACCGTTCTCGCAGCGGCACTCAGCCGCTCTGTCGGATAGCAAACTCGAACTTACTAGAAGCGCGGCTCCTTGGGAGTGGAATATGAGTAGAGCCTCCGGTCGGAATATTGTGAAGCAACAGCTCACTCTGGAGACGCGCAAGAAACTCTACTCGACCCGCCGACTCCTGCCGCTCAGCAAATCCCTTCAGTTCTACTGGTTTGAAAAAAACGGCCAGCGAATTTACACCTGTCATTCCAGCGACATCGTCAATCACGAATTCGGGCATGCCGTACTCGACGGGCTGAGGCCTTATTATTTCGAGTCCATTCTTTCCCAAACAGCCGGATTTCACGAGTTCCTCGGAGACCTGACGGCGATCCTGATGGCGTTCCGCAATAATGGCTTTCGCGAGAGCGTCATCGTCGAAAGCGCCGGCGACCTCGCTTCAGGCTCATTGTTGTCATCGCTTGCCCAACAATTCGGAGATGCCGTGGTCGGACAGCCCTACCTCAGATCCGCGCGCAATCAGCTGACAATGAAAGACGTCGCACGCGAAACTGCGACCGCATCTGGTTCCCAGGTTCTGACTGGCGCGATGTTCGACATCATCATTGCTCTCCTCGGAAAATATAAGCAACGGCAGGAGGATCGACTAAAGGCCGATCCCACTGCCAAGACCTCGTCACTCGCACAAATGTTCTGGTTCACGATCCAGCGTATGCAGATGATGGCGATCCAACCTCTCGATCTACTGCCTCCCTGCGACGTCACGTTTCGTGACTATGCTCTGGCGGTATTGAGAGCAGAGCAGGTGGTCAACCCGACGGATCCGAACGGATGCCGAGCTATGATGCTCGACGTGTTTATCAAGCGCGGCATCCTCGACGAGGCCGAACGCGCGCCTGTGCTTGCCGCTGCGGCCGTTTTCGACCGCCCGCAACTGACTATTCTTCACAGCATAGATTCGATCGGTGCCTCACGCGGGGGCGCCTACCGCTTCGTCGACGACAACCGCAGCGACCTTTTCATTCCAGCTACAGCGGACGTGGTCGTCGCCGAAATTGCCCGCGCGAACAAGCACACGACTAAGGCCCGGCAAATGCCCGACCAGATCGTGGTGCAATACATGGGGTGAGACAGGTCGACAGTCGATAGGGGTGTTGTCGGCCCTTTGTAAGTGCCGTGGCAGAACAAACAAAGCATTCAGGAGCTTCGCGATGAACCCGTTTCTCGTTTTCCCGGTGCCACCAGAACTTCCTCGCATGCCGGACCGCCTCTACGCGAAATTGGACGACGTGATGGAAGACGTTAAGAGAGGCAGGAACGAGTTGCTGCTCGGCGCCGTCGATGCCGACTGGTTTGATCGACCGGGCAACTTCGGTCTCCTGGGTAGAGGCGACACCCGCCTGCGTGCGATCGATTTGGCACCCATTTTCTTTCTCGAGATCGATATATTCGGTCAGGCAGGCGGCCCTTGGGTAGTCGCGACTGGCGAGCGGATCGGAGACCAGTGGATCGAGATCATCATTGCTCCGAGCGGCGATTCGAGGCTTTACCGGAATTTGTTCGGCGACCCGGAGCCAGTGACGGTCCTGTCCGCCCATGTGGTTTCGACCCAAACATCCGACGCTCTGGACGAAATGCACAGTCTGGATGAATGGACAATATCGGACGACGACCTGACCGCCCATGTCGCAAACCTCAAACATCCGAAAATCGAACGATTGGCCGTCTACGACGTCGGCCAAGGTTCGGCCAACGGCTTCAGCGAAGCCATCTGCATTCCGAGGCTCTACTTTGATTTCGGAGGCGGGAGCAGGTCGCACACGAAAACGAGACCGCACGCCATTCCTCACTTCTGCCTCAGCGCCCCGCCTCTCATGGTCTTGTCCCACTGGCATGATGATCACTGGTCGTCCGGCCCGATCGTCACGCGATCGCTGTCACTGACCTGGATCGCCCCTTTCCAGTCCGTGACCTCACCACATCTCGCCTTCGCCGCGTCGATCGTGTCCGCTGGCGGACGTTTGCTGGTGACCAGCGTCGCTTCGTTCTCGTTCGGAAACGCGCTCTTTCACCGCGCGACTGGTACGAGCAGAAACGATTCCGGCTATTGGGTCCAGGTCGACCCTCCCGGCGCGGGCGAACCGTTCTTTTTCCCAGCCGACGCGTCGTATCAACACATTGGGCCGCGGGCCCCCCTGACCGTGCAAGGGATCGCAGCGACCCATCACGGAGGAGACTGGAAGAACGCGATGCTGCCACCAAGTGCGGGAGCGGCGTCGCTGTGTCGCTCGATCTTCAGCTACGGCCTTTTCCCTACTGGGGCGTCGAATACCTATGGACATCCGACGACCAGGTCTACTGCGGACCATAACAAGGTGGGGTTCGTACAACTGGACACTCCTCTGAGGACAGGGGGCAGAAGCGGCAACGGGACTGGGCACGTGCATCTCGACTGGGCAGGGTCTGCCATCCCCAGTGCACCCTGTGGGAACAGCGCGTGCTACCAGAACCTCGATCAGGCTTAGGCCCACTCACAAATCTCAATCTTAGGTCTTCAGCATGCATGAACTGTTATCTTGAAAAGCCCAGCGCACTTCTAGCGCCTGCAATAAAAGCGGCGGTCTCCGATGCGGCTCAGACAGACGAGCAAGTGCAGCGAGACCGACCACCGCCGACCTGTAATGGCGAATACAAAGGGAGACGCACGTGCTCACGATTTCTAGGCGGCCGGGAAGGCCACCCAGTAACATTTTCATGCCGTAGCTGCGGTTGATCTCGGGATCGTAGAAGCTGGAATACGCAGTAGCCTATTATCCTATTATCTGACCAATCCGTCATTGCTCTTGATAGGCCCTGGCCATGCGGACATTTCAACGTGGGCGCCACACCGCACACCCTCATCCGCGCGCAAGTCGATGCCAGGGGCGGTCAGGGCATGACCCAGTTCCTGGATGGCTGAGGCCGGCCTGTGGCTGTCGCGCTAGCCCAGAGCTGCATTCCGCTTGCGCAAGCAGCCTCGATTACCGAGAACACGCGGTTTTCTAATGTGCTCAAGGACCCCCAAGCGCATTTTCCTTTGAAGGCCTTTCCCAGGAAAGTCATGTATTTCTTACAAAGATCCGACGTTCGGGATCACGCCCGTCGTCGAAGGTCTTGATGGCTGCCGCTCGTGCCTCGTCTGATTTTGTAAACAGGGCGGCCAGTCCGCGGCCAACGCGGTGGCCTCAGGGGAGGCATCGGGAGCCGCATTGAGCAGAATATCCTTGTCGACCTTGATCATGTGTTTGTCTCCCCCGTTTCGGACGAGGCAACTGCGACGCGCTCCTTCATGAAGTGCGGATCTTGTCGAGATCGATCTCCTCGATATCCGTTACCGGTCGGGCTCCAGCATAGCCGTAAGGTTTCAGCTCGATTTCGAGTTCCCGACGCTCTCTGACCTCGCTTTCATCAGGATCGGCACGACCGATGACCGATGAGCTCTGCGTGACGCTTGATGCGCTCTGCGATTTTCAGGTTCCGATCAGATTCAAGTCCGAAAACCGGACTGGTGAGGATGGCTTGCGGCCGTTGACCGTAGAGATCGATCCGAACATCAAGCGGAGCGACCGACATCGTTGTCGGGTCAAATTCGTCCTCCTGTTATGAGGATCGGCCCGGCCTGTCTAAGCAGTCCTCGGAAGAACCGCTTAGGAGAGCTACCTACTCCCGAAGGAGGACATACGGTCTTACCCTTTCGTGACGCGTTATCTCTTATTTTTGGGCGTTCGCGCTTTCAGAGCGGCCATCTGGCTCTCGCCGTAGTGCCCCTCCTTCGGCTGCTGTTTCGGCGGCTTCCGCTTCTGCGCGGCCCTTCCCTCAGGCGACTTTGAGGACGAAGTATTGGTTGGCTGAGACTTCTTTATCATTGGATCTTCCCCAGACAGTACAGACGAAGAACGAGGCATGTAGGACGACACCCAAGAGCAGTGCATAACGGGCCAGACTCAACCATTCGGCCTTGCCGTCATTCACAGCAGAATTTCTGTGATAGGCAGCTGTGTAATCGATGATACGTGCATCGAAGAACTCTTCGTTCGTCGGCGGAGTAGGGCCGAGTTTGGCAATAATTTCCTCCGGATCGGTCAGGGCTTCATAGGTCGCAATGTTTGTCACCAGCAGTGACAGGAAAAATGAAGCGGCCATCGCACCGAGAGCAACCGCGAACAGCGTGAAGCCCATGGCACTAAGCCCGTCTGCCTGCTTTTCAAGCACGAACAATGCGAAGCCGGAATACAGGGTGACCAGCGTCACATTGCTCCTGCTGTGCTCAAGCAGGGTCGCCGTGCGCTTCTCCTCCTCCTCGTAAACGGATTTGAAGAAGTCCATCTGTTCTTTTGTCGCCATGACCGCTCCATGCATCGGGCGGCGGCGCTGCCGCCACCCGCCAGTTAGATCCACCGGTCATTCACCCTAGAAATGGTTCAAAGAAATCTAGGTGCGCTCGAGTTTCATATCCAACGCGTTATCTCGAGCTGGCATGTTCCCGCGGCGGTCCGCTCTCCGGCTCGCCTAATTCAATATGATACCAAATTCCCCTCTCTTGCCTCGAGCAATTGTAGGCGCTTCGCATCCGATTTCAAACACAAAGAGCGTAAATCTGAGCATTGGGGCCCGAGTAGTCTTGCTCATTACCTACGGCGATGCGCCACAAGGGGATCCCTTTTTTCGGTCAAGCTGATCGAACCAGTCCGCATTAACGCAGTCGAACAGTATGACAGTTTCAGACTCTTGTATATCCAACGGCTCGACTTGGTCCACTCTAGCGAATAGCCTTGTCGGTCTTGGAGAATCAAAGGACGGTCGATTCTGAGTAAAGAAAGAACATCGCGGACCACCTTTGTAACTTGTACGGTTACGTCACTGATACCAGCTGTCATGGATTTCGTATTCGAAGTAATGGTCCTTAGTTTTCGTCCGTTTCGAAAAGTTAGCCCACTCCGCCTCTGATACATCGTCTGGTCGGATCGGCGCACCCTTGTCGCTCTGTAGAACCCTCCCACGCGCTTTCTTTTGAAGCGCGTTATAGATCGCTTTCAGCGGGTGGCGCCATGGCACCGGCTTCAGGTCCAGAGCCCAAGGTTCGTTCGCCGGAATCATGGCGGTAAATTCTTCGCGAAACTCGTCTTGTGCCATCCATGACAGGTTCGCATAGTCATCAGATGCGGCCCCGTTCAGCGTGGCATTGTGGCTGCCGTGGTGTCCCACCTTGTAAAGAACGCACCTGGAGAGGAGGTCCCGCGCCGTAATAGCGTTTGCCGGAGCATCGGGCCGCCAACTCAATTTGCTCCAGGAGACCCAGCTTCCACGTTGTGCATCACCGGCGAAGAGCAGCACTTTACCAGTATTCGGCAGCTCGAAAGCAAGCACGAGGCTCGTGTTGTTGACCTCGCTATTCAAGCGCAGCGCTAGCTCATCAGCGGTGCCCAACCAGTCATCGTCAATTCTGCGCCAATCATTGGGGTGCGGCGCGCGCGGCAGGTGACGGCGCCCGCTCCTCCGCATTGAGGGAGTTGCTTTCAATCCATAGTGCGAGATGAAAAACTGCGAAGCTTCGTCGGAAGCGGCACCGGCAATTTCGGATATCTGCAACCCATACCGTCTGCCAAATGGCCGGTCGGTCGTTGAATCCTCTTCATAGGCAGCGAGCAGCGTCCGACTTTCGCGGTCGCTAACCATACCCATCCTGAACTCTTCAGCACCTTGAGGATCCAAAGAAAGTAGGAGTGCTGCGTCGCGTGGTGGACCCAAAGCGAATACGCGGAGACCACTCACTCCAGGAACTTCATAAGGCCCTTTGTCCGGCCTCAGGAAATTAACACCTTTCTCAGCATGGTCCCGGATGAACTTTATCGCTTTTTTATTGCTGACACCTGCGATGGCCATCTGTTGTGCCTCACGTAGTGACAGGTTCGGATCAGTGGACTGCAATTGCGCAGCTCTTATGGTGACCTCTATGCCGACATCTTCTTCACCAGTGTGAAACGCGAGAGCTTCTCCGATGAACCCCAAGCCGCTCCGAAGCGCATTTCCGCTTGGGTCGCCTGTAAGGCCAATCAGCGCAAGAAGCGTGTCCTCGAATCGTTTTCGCAATTGGTTCGCCAATTCATCATTGCGGTCTTCTGTCCAAGCAAGCCACACCTCGTCGATGACAATGCTGTCCCAAGCCTTGGCCGTCGGGTCGTCTACCGAACGCGCTAGGAAACCACTAACATGATCCTCATGCTCATGCGTGACCACGACGACATGGATATGATTGTCGGTCGCTTCACCAATATCTTTGATAATCTTCTCGATCGGCCAATCGGCATTGATCTCGGATTTTTTCTTCAGGCCGCAGTCGATCAAGACATACCGGGGCGCGCCGTCGTCGCCTGGAAACGCCATAAGGAAGCAGTCTCCATGGCCCTGGCGATACATCCTTACGAGAATACTGCCAGCCGACGGGGTCAATCTTGCCATGACGCGTCCTCCTCTGAGACATGTCTATGCAACATCGCAAACGCCTCGTACTTACCTGCGTCCGAGACTACGTGGAAAGCGTCCAATGGCCGCGATCTACTCCTGGCAAGAAATTTGCGTACTTGTTCCAGTTGAGTGTTATTCGTGACGTCGCCGCGAGTGCGAATGACGCGTCGCACGCGAAAACTGCGCGCATCAATCAGCAGTGTGCAGCCCCTCCTGAAACGAAAGTCTATCTGCTCTTTCTCGTCGCCCCAAAAAGGTTCTGGCCGCCGATCCATTTCTTGTTGTTTGGTGAGGTCGAGAAACCCTGCCCGCCTTTGGACCAGTTCTACGACATATTCTCGCTCGACTTGGCCGCGAGTGCCGCGTCTGTTCGACATCCGGACGGAGTGAACCTGGATGGCAGGAAGCCGGGTAGCTCTGCTCCGATACACGGTAGAGGGCGCCTCCGCATCACGCGTAAGGCCTAACAGGCCCAGCAATTTTGCGTTGTCCGGATCGGTCAAGAGGCCCCAAAACAACTGGCCGTAGAAATTTTGAGCATGCCAAGTGATCTCTCGGTCGGCCGCCAAACCCAGTTCGAGTAGATTCTGTGACAGAATAGAGCTGGCAGAATGGGGCGGTCCGGACTCGATTTCATATTTTCCTGTTACCTTTGAAAGCTCGCGGTCAGGAACTTTTGGATCGCGCTTACCGGCAAGCCGCGCCATCATCTCACTGTTCATCAGCGCCGAAATCTGTTCGGCCATTCGGTCTAATCGATCGTTTATGTTGGTTGATACATCTGGTCGATTTTTTAACTTCTTGCGGATTGCAGACGCGTCCGCAATTAACACGCCAAGCTCGGATTCAAGTTCTTGACTGTGCTGGCTCACTCCCATGTCTGCTGCGACTTCGCGAAGAGTGGGCCAAAGGAGTGTCGACTGCGAGACTGTTTGCATGCCATGCGGCACGATCCCCCATTCAACAAAGGCTTCAAGAATGGCGACCCTGTAGTTGTGTTCGTCCTCTGGGTAGAGATCAGTGTCTGCAGTGATGATCGCTCTCAGGTAATCCCCAAACGTTATGTCGACCGGCGGGCAATAATCCAGACCGCGAATACAGATTTCAAGCAGATGGGTCGCGCTTTTGGCAGCGGCTTCAGCCAGCCTGTTCACCAAATCGGGATGAATGTCTCCGGGTGGGAGAACACCCGTGCCTTGCGTCGCAATTCTGAAAAGGTCTGCCGTTCGCGACTCATACATGTTCAGAAACGCTCGAAACACAGCTGCTACCAGAATGGCGCCTCGAGCATGTGGTCCTTTTGCTCGCGACAGTGCGGCACGATCCGGTTTCCGCAACTGCCATGTACCATTGCTATCAGGACCGCCAATGGCATCGCGTAGCGCACCACCCCGACCGAGAGCTAGTCCAAACTCCTGCGCCAATTGACCGAGCAGATGGTCGCTCCTCAAATTGCCGCGGGTTTTTGCGATCTGGCTGGTTAAGACCTGAGGGTAGGAGAAGTGCAGGAAGAGCGCGACAATATCAGCAAACCCCTCATGCAGGGCGAGCATGTCAGGATTGGTCACCTCAGACATTCGCGGATGCAAGCCGTCTAAGAGAGCGTGAGTGGTCTCATGTGCAATGACATCGTGCGAAAGACATGAGAATATGAGGCTTCCGGGGACAACGCTAGGGTGATCAGCCTCGGCCTCAAAATATCCAAACAAGAGCGCTTTCTTACTGGGGCTGTAGTAGGCGTTAGCCTCACGTAGAGCATGGGGATATATTCTTAGGCGCCTGACGAATTCATCAGATACGAACTTGCCTTGATCGTCTCTCTTCTCACGTGGCGCCCAAAGGGCAATGCGTCCAAGCGCTTTCTCAAAGGCCGCGATTGTCGACATTGCAACCGCGTACACCATCTGCTGATGAAACTGCGGATTGGATTCAGTTGGTGCCAACCCATTGCCGACGAGGAGCTTGGGATCATCCAGATTGACCGGCGGATAAAACAAGCCGCTGGCGGGATCGACGTCTATTACTTCCAAATATTCGCCGACCGGACCGGAGAAATGACCTGGCTCCGTACGGGCCTCCATTTCACCCGGTATCGTCACAACCAGTTCATTCATCTGATATGTGGAAAGTCTACGCGCAAAGCTGGGGTCAAACGCGAATACGCGTAGCTTGCGGTCAGACGACGAAGACTCTCGTGCCATTTTAGTTAACCCCCCCTTGGGCACACGCAGCCGCGACTTGTTCGATCCGTACCTATTGGCGATGCGCTCGCAAATTGGGCTATGCCTCGGGAGGGTCACCGTCTGGAGCGTCCGGTGGTCCACCCGCCGCAGGTCCAAAATATGTCCTCAGTCGCGACGCGGCGTGCGCATAGCCAGCTTTGAGCAGTAGGGTTTGCGTCCGCTTGGGCATTCGCCAGAGTCGAGTTGAAATACTCCTCGCCTCGTCAAATTCAGTTTCGGTAAGCAAAGGTGGCCGCTGGCTCTTATCATCAACGCCGGTACTCAATTGCCACATCGCGCCTTGTCTGGCGCCTGTTTTGTAAGCATGGGAGAGAATCCGCTCGCGCAAATTCTGAGACTGATCCATTGCAATATCGAGCACTCGAAGAGATTGTTGGAGCCAGTTCTGCTTTGGCTCGTCTTCGAAACTAAAAGGGTGGCCGGCATCACTCACAAGCACGGTTCGGCAACGTCGCCAGACTGTCTCGGTGCCCAAGTTGTCGTAGACGCCACCATCCGTAAGTATAGCTTTCTCGGTGTAGGGCGCGGTCGCCATTTTACCCTTCGTGTGCGCCTCTATCGTTCCCGGTGAAAGATTGACTATTGCAGGCGAGAGAAACGGTGGAAACGCCGCTGAGGCTGCAACAACATCTGCCAGTCTCAGGTCCAGCCCCGTGAACTGGCCAATCTTGTAATCCGCAATATATGCGCGCTGAAAACGAAATGCGCTCCCTGTCATCAGATTGGTCGCATTGAAAACAAAACGCGGCTTCACTGGGAGTTGAGACAGCGTCGAACCGTGCGTCAGATTTCGATCGTAGCTCCTAGCAGCTTCCTCGGCTGCCGACGTGAACGGATTCAACCCTGCAAAACCTGATGCAATGTCGATGGAGTCATCCGCTTGGGAGAGCACCGGTTCCAGAAACGTCTCGCGCAAATTGGTTACGCGGCCGTTTGGATCGAAAGAAAATTTGCCATAGGCTACTGCGAGTGCGGCTGCGGCCATTGAGCCGCCGGAAACGCTAGACACTCGATCGAGTTTGTTTAACAAGCCTAATTCATTCAGTCGAAAAATTGCGCCGGCATGGAAGAGCAGCGCACGGTATCCCCCACCAGACAGGCAGAGGCCGATTGCATCTTCCAGTTTTTCACCGTCGATCAGTGAAGTTACGTTGCTCTGATCGGAGTCAAGATCGGTTGCCTCATCGTCTGCCATAATGCGCCTCCACTGTCATCCTGAAAGCCAAAAGCGACATGCAACGCGTAGTAGCAGGGGTCTAAGATAAAAAGTGGTACTGTTTAATTGCGTCTGACCAGCCACTAATTTGGTTTGTGAGATCAAGACTTGCGTACGCTCCATCATAAATAGGTTTTGTTGGGAAGTAGACCGAGAGCCCCGTTGGCTTCTGTCGTTCACGTCCAAATAAGAACTCTGAACTAATAACGGAGTGTTGAAGTGCGTTTAAGAAATTCTCGATGCGTTGATCATTCTTATGGTCCTTGAGTATTGTCGCAAAGTGTCCTAGGTCCAGAAAATCAGTGTCATAAAAACGAGTGGCGTTCTTTTCGCTTTTTGCTAGTAAGATGTACTCTGGTGCGATCATCTCAGAAATGAGTTCGCCAAGTGAGCCAAGTGCCATTGCGAGACCTTCAATTTGCTCCATGTCTATAGCAGACTGGGTAACCAGCCGTATTCGATAATCCCGCATTCCTTCTATGTAGGAAGCGACCATAGCACTGGACAAATCCCGCGCGCTGATGTTTCCATCGGCAGCCGCAATGGAGTTCACGAGCAGGTCGTAACGCCAACCGATCGCTGGCTCAATTTCTTCGGAAGCAACAACAAACGACGATAAATTTCTAACTTGGAAGGCGACCTCCAGTCCCGCCATCAGGCACGCATCAAAGCCCAGAATGTCGAACTTGAAGGGTGTGCCCCTGCTCTGGGCGATATGATTAATTGCTCCAACCAAAGCGTTCTTTAGTTCGATACTGTCCAGGGCGTCGTGCTGGGACGTCTCGTCAAGACCAATAGCTCGATCAACCAGCAACTCTAGCTCGCGATCCAGCTCATTCCGATCCCTTTCCCGCAGAGACAACATCGGAGGTCGCGCCGATGAGCGCTGCAGCGATGTTAGCAGAGCATCCCTGCCGACCAGGAATCGGCGCTCAGGTGCGGCGATAAGCGGCACGAGAGTACGTCCAATGAAGTCGGTCACAACTTCCTTAGCATTTTTTCGAAATAGAATTCGTTGAAGACGTCGTTTGTAGCGGTCCGCAAAATCAACATGGCGCATCGCCCGCGCCAAGCGCTCACCGGCAACTTCCTCTGCCTGCTCGTATATAAACTCCGGCTTCCAGCCGCTTCCATGGTTCCAGATAACCAGAGCATATCGTTCGGCAGGGTGGTTCAATACACCCCATTCGATGAACGCTTGGAGAACAGACGGATCACCGGTGTTAGTTTCACCGATTTCATTCAAGGGCGAAATGAACCTGAAATCATAGGGCTGCCAGTTCGGGTCTTTTATGATCGGCCCCCGCAGCGCCGGTCCTCTTGTGCCGTCGCCGTATCGGTCAACCTGAACAATTAAATCGACCTGGTCAGTAGATCCAACTAACTCCATTTCGTGAAGATCTTTGACAGCAAAGCGGTCAAGATCGTTATCAGCAGCCATGAATAATAGTATAGTCCACCGTTTCATGTTCACCCCCGTCATGCGGCAGAAACGCCGATGATCTGTGGAAGTACGAATGTTCCAAAGAGTCTCTAATTTCTGTTTTTAGGGGCGCTCTTTCGAATCCAGGCTGGCGAAGAGCCAGCGACAATACATCTTGGCCCTCACGAAGGAGCAAATGCAGGCTAAGTAGTTCCTCGATCGTCTCGGAAGCGACCGATGCCCCAAATTCTCGGCCAAGTTTGTCGCGGATTCCTTGCACTCCCTGGATTTCAGCCGCGAAAGCAAGTGCTCGCGTGGCAGGACGAGTGAGCCGAAGCAAATTGTTGCCAGTTCCAACTCGACAGTCACGGACAACCGCCTCTCCATCGTTGTTTTCCCGAAGCGAAAGCGCTGATGTCGCGGCGTGGGCGTCCCATCTCTCCAAAGCCGTGTGAAGTTCCTGATGGATTGGCTCGAAATGGTGGTCATCAGGCTTTTCGATGTCAAAATGATATGCCAGCTTCTGAATGGATGAGCCAACCGAGCTATAAATATGTGCGTAGGCGGGTAATGGTCGAATCGAAATGTTAAATGCGGACGGTTCATTGAAGTACGGGCTAAAGCGGTCGGCCCGGACGCGGGTAACGCCACTGGGGGGGGACAAGTGGGTGAGAAACGGGATCAAACCCAACACGCAACGATAATCATCTATGGTCTCACCGGGAAATCCATACAAGTGACCCCATTCAACATAAATGCCTGCCTCAGCAGCAAGCTTTAGGGTTTGGACGTTTCGCAGCATGGTAGTGCCCTTTCGCATGAGGCGAAGGACGTTTGTGCTAAACGATTCTATGCCTGGCTGAATTTTCCGAACGCCGGCGCGAGCGAGAACTGACAGCTGAGATGCTCGTAGGTTTGCTTTTACCTCATAGTGCATGAGCAGTGGGGGTAACGTTCTGGCGAGACGCGGCAAAAAATGGTTGAAGTATTTTGTATTTAGAATGTTATCTACGACAAGAATCTCTCGTCCGTATCGATTGGCTATGCCGAGAAGCTCTGAATAGGCTCGCTCTTGACTCTTGCTTCGGTACGTCATTCCCAAAGCGTTGAGACCACAGAATGTGCAGTGATGCTTCTGGCCCCACCAACATCCCCGTGCGCTTTCAAAAAGAGGCACGGCATCAAAGGACTTTGAAACATTAGGGGCTCGATGGCGATCAGCGTAGAAGTCGTCGTAATCCACAAACGGTAAGTCATCGAGATCGACTATCGGGAGTGATGGACCTTGGGCATGGATTGCCTTCTCACTATCCCTTACTGTCACACCGGGTAACCCGGCTAGATTCTCCCGGTTGAGGTACCTCTTGACGAGTTCTGGAAAAGTTATTTCGGCCTCGCCACCTACGACAGCATCAATCACAGGATACAGACGATGGAGCTCAGTCCCCATTTCGTCTTCACAGTTGGCTCCCCCAAAAACAATAAACTTATTCGGGTATCTCTCCTTAATACGTTTGGCGAGCGCTAATGAGGCCATCGTCTGCTGAAATGACGACGAAAACCCGACGACCGCGTATGCTTCCCAGTCTATCGCAGCCATGCAATGGTCGAGAAATCCAGATATCTTCTTCCGGGATTCTAAGATGTTCAACACCTTACGAGCATCAACAAGATGCCTGTACTCGCCGCATAGAATACGTGAGATGTAACCTATGTCGTCTGTTGAGACGTCACCGTGCGCGGCCGCTGAAAATAGCCATTCACCGACAAGTGCGAGAAAATATCGGTCATCATTGATGTCGCAGTATGCCGCCGGGCCCACATATTCAGCGAAATCCAAGAAAAAATGTCGGATCGCAGCGTGATAGCCGTTTCGGCGAAGCGCGCTCTTTAAAAGAGAGAGGCCGATCGTGGGATGATTCAAGGATGCCATTGGCATCGAGAGTAGAATGACGTCGCCACGCTGGGAGCGCGGCTGCTGGTATATGTAAGTTGAGGCTTGGTCCTCATGGCGCATCGGTCGATACCAATTCTGTCCATATGAGCGAAGCTTGTTCTCTCAACCGCGCGGTGACCCGAACCGCAACTTGTGCTCCAGCTGGATCTCGGAAGAGACGATGGCAGACAACACAATCGTGCAAAGCGCCAGGCACGAGCCCCAGTTTAACTTTCTCTGCTTCCGTCATGCGTTCGACAAAGAACTGAGGACCTTGTGATGCTAAAACAATCCAAAAAAGGTCGCGATCCCTCCGTGTAAGCAAGGACTTTATAGATTCGTCGGGGTATCGACCTAAGCGAATTCCGTCCGTAAATCCTCCCACGGCGCAGCATGGGAAAACGTCGCCGTTGGGCGTCAGAGACATTGTGTCAAAGTCTGCCCTACAAGCGCGCTTCAGATCCGTCGGAGCAGGCGGCAACAGGTCTCCGGGTTTGACCTTTCTTTCAGCCCGCCCCACCGGAAGACACTTGACTTGTGTTATCGGCAATTCGAACGCTTCGTCACCGAGAAGTTCCAACGCTGATGACAGGCTTGACACCTTACTAACCACTGCCGTCAACCGAACGCTCACGCCGTACTTGCGGCAGGCACAAATTGCATTGCGAATCCGCGCGGGATCTATGAACCTCGAGTGGTACTGGTCCCAGCTCAAACTAATTGCTTCGATTCCTATTGATGCTAGTGATCCTATGGCTCGCTCGGCAGTAACCCGGTCCACAGCGAAGGAGCCGTTGGTCACGACCCTGAAAAGCAAGCCACACGAGTGCGTAACTCGCGCAATCGAAGTTAGATAATCAAAGTCGAGGAACGCCTCTCCCCCAGACAGGGTTATGCGCTTCACAGTCGACACTGCAGCTACCTCCTTGATAGCCTCAGTGATGTCATCTAGGCTCAGCCGCTCATTTATGGAAGGCGCAGAACTGAAGACGCAGTGATGACAGACAACATCACACTTCCAGCTTGGCATAATCGCCAGCGTTTCCAGCGGGTGCTTATATCCTGCGCCCATCGCTGCCCCGTTTCTGCTAGCGTCAGATATCCGAAAGCGGCAAATTATCGGTGAGCGGGGCTCTTAGAGCCACGCCCCTATCACTGGGCGCCCGCCCAGACGATTTTCGACAGTATTCGCGGCAGCTAAGAATGTTTGGTCATTCAGCGCCCGGAAGAAGTTTATCGAATCCTGAGACATGTTCAGCCCAAGTACCATGAAGGCCGCTTCTGGATCCTTGAGCAAAGCCTCACGAAATTCGGCATCGACCAAGGCTCGGCCAAGGATTTCTTGGACGTCTTCAAGCGTAATATCGCGTGCAGTCGCTGGCATTTCGACCTCCAAAGTATAACTGTGAAGTCAATTGCAAAAGCATTATGCCGAATGATGTTTTGCGCATTAGCTTCGCTTGGACTCTGCATGGCGTCCAAAGCGTTCGTTGCCCCCGGGTAGGAAAGCATAAGCCGTCAACTAGCAATTGCTAAAATAGCAGGATGCGTTCTAAGGTCAATCCCCCGGTCCTGGAATTTTGTAGTAGGGCGTTGGGGCCTAGGGTATATACAATAGCATTTCCGCAGCCAGGCAGAGCTGGTATTTTGTCGCTACCACGAGCAGTTGCTAAACGCCCCTGAATACAAGGCCGCCGCAAGATCCCCTAAGGAGCGCCTCAGCCAATTTCAATGTGACGGAGACCGGTGGCAGGGTTGACTGTCAGAGGGCGAAGAGGTCGGTGACGATCGCCGCGGAGGCCTCCTGACGCGCTGCGACACGAGCATCCAGGGCTTTGCCCGCGCACGGTCTTCCGATCTGCCAGAGCTTCACCATACGCTCGACCGTCTCAATTGCGACCTTCGAGCTTTCCGCGACATGCAGCTCATAAAACCTCCGCCGGCTTTGCAACCAGCAGCCAGCCAATGTGATGCCGTCATTGCCGCGATCGGAGCGGACCAGCTTGTGGTAGGCGGCATAGCCGGTGGAGTGGACGCCCCCCGACGGCATCAAATGTGCCAAAGTGCGGGTGTGTTAGGACCTGCAAGGAGGACGTCCATGAACGAGATTACCATCGTTGGTTTGGATCTGGCAAAGAACGTATTCCATATCCACGGCGCAGGCCCCGATGGAGCGGCGGTCCTACGCAAGAAGCTGAGCCGCGGAAGGTTGCTTGAGTTTTTAGCCAAGCTCCCGATCTGCGTAGTCGCGATGGAAGCCTGCGCCAGCGCCCATTATTGGGACGGGAGATTGGCAAGCTGGGGCATGAGATCAGACTGATCAATCCTTCCTATGTGAAGCCTTTTGTCAAACGCCAGAAGAACGATGCTGCTGACGCTGAGGCAATCGCGGAAGCGGCATCGCGTCCCACGATGAGATTTGTAACGGTGAAGAGCGCAGAGAAGCAGGCTTCATCCATGGCATTCAAGGTTCGGAACCTGTTGGTGCGACAGCGCACACATACAGTCAACGCACTACGCGGACATCTCATGGAGTACGGGTTGATTGTGCCGCAGGGTATCAAACACCTTCCCAACTTGAGGGAACTCGTCGCAACTCACCCCGACCTGCCTGAGGCTGCGCGGATCCTTTGCGACGGCTTGCTGGAGCAGGTTGCATTTCTTTCAGAGAAGATTGCCGTGGTAGAGGCAGATCTCCGGACGCGCGCTAGACAAGACGATGTCGCTTCCCGTTTGATGACCATTCCAGGCATCGGTGCTATTTGCGCGACCGCTATGGAAGCCTTAGCTCCATCAGTCGAGATCTTCAGCAAGGGTCGTGATTTTGCGGCTTGGATTGGCCTCACGCCTAAGCAGAATTCGTCCGGAGGCAAGGACAGGCTCGGTAAAGTATCCAAAATGGGCAACGAGATCTTCGACGTATTCTTGTTCTTGGCGCTACCGCCGTGGTGCGTTGGGCAAGACGATATGGAGCGCCTGCCGGCTCCTGGCTAGCAAGAGTGCTTTTGAAGAAGCCGCCGAAGCTTGTCGCGGTAGCGTTGGCGAATAAACTGGCGCGCACCGCTTGGGCTCTGATGGCCCGTGGTGGCGTCTATCAAGCTCCGACATCTGCCGCTGCATAAGGCAGAACCGGGGCCGCGAGACGTCGGGAGTGTGGTGAGGTCTACGGAGGATTGCGCCATCAGCTTGCGGTCGAGCTCGACCTTGTCGCGAGCGTAGATCGCCTCCTGCTGGTAGAGCGGCAGGCCATCGGCTTTGGAGACAGCGATCTGGGCCAGCAGCGCTTCCGTCGGAATGCCGCCTTCGATGATGTGCGCCGGCGCCGGTGCCCTGGATGACGCCGTCCTCATTTTTGAAGACATACTTGGGGCGGCGCGTGACGATGACGCGCAACTCCGCCGGCACCACATCAAGTGATGAGTCCAGCTTAACGAACCTTCCGAAACTGAGGGATCACCGCGAGCCGATCATTGAATTCCTCTGTCGCCCATGTCATCGCCACTGCGCAGTTGAGCGCAAGCTGTTGGTGAAAGCATTCGGCGCCAGTGTGAGCTTCGCGGTGATCCGCCGGCGCACGGCGATGGGCTGCGAGCGCATGCAAACGCCGGAGGGTGACAAATGCGGCGCGCACTTCCCATGTTTGGCTGAGGGAGCTGATGGAAGCTAGGCGATGACAAACGACGAAGGCAACGAGCGCCCGCGCAAGATCATACATGTGGACATGGATGCCTTCTATGCATCAGTCGAACAGCGCGACAATCCGGAACTCAGGGGCCTGCCGGTTGCCGTCGGCTATCCTGCTGCCCGCGGCGTGGTGGCGGCCGCCAACTACGAGGCACGCAAGTTCGGCGTTCATTCGGCGATGCCTTCGGTGACCGCTCAACGGAAATGCCCCGACCTCATCTTCGTCAGACCGCGCTTTGACGTCTACAAGGCCGTCTCGTTGCAGATCCGCGCGATCTTCGCCGAATACACGCCGATGATCGAGCCACTCTCGCTCGACGAGGCCTACCTCGACGTCACCGAAAACCTGAAGGACATGGAGATCGCCACCGAGATTGCCGCGGAGATCCGGGCGAAGATCAAGCAGGTCACTGGCCTCAATGCGTCGGCCGGGATTTCCTACAACAAGTTCCTCGCCAAGATGGCATCCGACCTGAACAAGCCCAATGGTCAGGCTGTCATCACGCCGAAGAACGGCCAAGCCTTCGTCGAGGCGCTCCCCGTCAAGAAATTCCATGGCGTAGGTCCCACAACGGCCGAGAAGATGCACCGGCTGGGGATCGAGACGGGCGCAGACCTCAAGGACAAGACACTCGAGTTTCTGGTCGAGCATTTCGGGAAGTCGGGACCCTATTTCTATGGGATCGCCCGCGGCATCGATAATCGCCAGGTCAAGCCGGACCGGGTGCGGAAATCCGTCGGCGCGGAGGACACGTTCTCCGAGGACATCCAGTCCTACGGCCCGGCGCGCGAAGGTCTTCAGCCGCTGATCGAGAAGGTATGGGGCTATTGCGAGGCCAACGAGATCGGCGCCAAGACGGTGAAGCTCAAGGTCAAGTATGCCGACTTCAGCCAGATCACCCGGAGCAAGACGGTTCCGGCACCTCTGCAAACGATCGGCGATCTCGAGGAGGTGGTCGGCCTGCTTCTCGCGCCGATCTTCCCGCCACGCAGAGGAATCCGCCTGCTCGGCGTCACGTTGTCATCGCTGGAACGGCGGACGTTTGGGGTGGCGCCGCAGTTGCGGCTGGCGCTTTAGACGGCCAGCATCGGCTGGGCTGGATCGATCGAATGGCGCTTGACCCGGAATGTCCCTGCCGGCAGCGGACGGAGGATTTCGTCCTCAGGCACAAATCCGTCGAGCCAGGCCAGGCGTTGATCGCGTGTCAGCACCGCCAACTGCCGGTCGTGAAACGGCGCGAGATCGGCATTCGCCTCGATCGTCAGGATGGCATAGGACGCCGGCCAGTCTTCTATCGCCGGCCGCCAGATCGCCGCGAAGTAGAACCAGTCGCCATTTACGAGCGAGAAGCTGAAGCTCCTATGGCGAAACTCCAAGGCCGGCACCAGGCAGCGGTGCGGTGGGAAACGTCCTCCCTTCCGACCGAACGACGTTCACGGCGCGCAGACCGCCGTCGCGGGGCCGCAGGCCCCATGGCAGTTCAACCATCTCCACATCGCCGTCATGGCGCCTTATGATCACGCGGCGCTCATCAAGCGGGGCGTCGGACTGGAAAACGGTCGCACTCATCATAGATGGAACATATCAGGAACGACATTCCCACAAAACCAAACCCTGAGACGGAGGACACATGTGCAATGATTATCGGCTGATGGTGGATGTCGCCTCTATCGTCGAGGACTTCGCCGAGCTCAAGATCAAGATTCGCTTAGGCGAAGGCGCGCCGAACCTGCAGCCACGCGAGGACATCAAGATCACCGATATCGGTCCAATCGTCAGAACGATCGACGGGACCCGGGATGAGGCCGAGCTCGTGCAGCGGCGCTGGAGCTGGCCGGGGCCGAACAAGCGTCCGGTGTATAATTTCCGGTCGGAAGGACGCGAGTTCAGTTCCAATCGCTGCCTGATCACCGCCGACGGCTTCTACGAGTTCGCCGAGCCGAAGGACCCGAAGAAGAAGCGCAAGGACAAATGGCTGTTCACGAAGAAGGATGAGCCGATCTTCTGCATCGCCGGCATATGGCGCGACACGCCGGATGTCGGACAGGCCTTCACCATGCGACGATGGAGCCCGGGCCGGACATCGCGCCATACCAGGACCGGCAGATCGTTATCCTGGAGCGTGACTCATGGGCCGCGTGGCTCAATCCGGCGGTTTCCGCGAAATCGCTGATCAGGTCGCTTCCGGCGGGCGCGCTGGTGGTGGAACAGGTCGGCTGATCGCCAGTTCCGTACCGGCGTTCAAAGGACAAATTCAGCGCAGGTCGGCGGCCTGTGAACGAAACCACTTCAAAAGCCTCTATATCAGTCCACCTAGATGGCGGTATTGATTGCATTTTATTGATATATAACGTACTGGTAGCTGCCTCAGTAGGTGGCGTTTCATCTTTAAGCTTTACTCAACTGAGATTTTCCGTGTCGATAGTCGATCAAGTCAAGAAGTATGAGGATTGGCTCGCGACGCAGTGCGACGTCGTGGAGGCGGGGCTTGATGAAAAGCACGAACGGATGGCGCGCGATCCGTTCAAGTTCTTTCGCGCGACATGCTTCCGTTTCGCTCGCAAGCTGTTTGACTGGCTGCCCGAATTGGGTGGCGGGCCTTTGGTGATGAACGTCGGCGACGCTCATATCGAAAACTGGGGCACATGGCGGGACGAGGAAGGACGCCTGGTTTGGGGCGTCAACGACTTCGACGAGGCCGCCACGCTCCCGTACGTCTGCGATCTCGTGCGTCTTGCAACAAGTGCTCGCCTTGCCCCGGATTTACCGGGCAGTGAGAAGGCTCGGGTTGAAGCTATCGTCGAGGGTTATCGGCGCGGCCTTGAAGCGCCCGGCCCATTTTTCATTGATGACAGGGTTCCTTGGATGCAGGCGCTGGTAAACCGACCTGCAACTAAGATCGACTCCTTTCGGACCGAGTTGAGTGGGGCTGCCGCAGTGGTGCCGCCGCCCCAGACTTCCGACTTGTTGAGGGAGCAGCTTCCCGCCGGCACCCGCGACATTATCTTCCGAACCTGGCAGCGCGGCGGCGGTTCACTTGGACGTCCGCGCTACCTTGCGATCGGCACCTGGAATGGCGGAAGCGTCGTGCGTGAGGCAAAAGCACTGGTTCCGTCGGCTTGGGAGTGGGCGAATGGAAAGATCGGCCCCGTCGGACTGTTTCAGGTCGTCTCAACCGGGCGCTATCGCTCACCGGACCCGTTCCTGAAAGTTCGTTCTGACTTCGTCGTCCGCCGTATTGCATCGGATTCGCAAAAGATCGACCTCAGTAAAGTAGACGCTTGGGCCTATGGGCCGGACCTTTTGGCAGCAATGGGAGCAGATCTGGCAGCGATCCATCTTGCGGGAAAAGTAAGCGCCAACGACATCAACAGCGACCTCGCCAGACGCGAGTCGAATTGGCTGCACAACGCCTCGAAGGCTGCGGAAGAATTCGTGATGAAGGACTTCGAAAAGTGGAAGCGCTTTCAGCAGGGGGACGCATGAAACAGGCAGTCGTCGTGATCCATGGCATGGGTGAGCAAATTCCGATGGACACGCTCATGAGTTTCTCGGAGTCAGTGTGGGCTACTGACTCTGACCTCATTGATGCTAATCGTCCTGATTCTTCTACGGGCGCGAAACGAACGACGAACGCGATCTGGTTCAAGCCGGACGAGTATAGCCGTTCCTACGAGCTTCGACGTCTGGCAACAGAGAGCCTTCCGGGACGTGGTTCCACCCACTTCTACGAATTCTATTGGGCCCATCTCATGGAGGGAACCTCGTTCGAGCATTTTCGAGCCTGGATGAAAGATCTTCTCTGGCGCTCACCGCGTCGGGTGCCGCAAGGGCTCGGCCTCGCTTGGACTGTTCTTTGGATCATCACAATCGCTGCGGTCACCTGCTTCCTCCTGTCGCTTCTACCGTCCGAAGGCAAGGCTGGTACTGGGCGGTGTTGGGAGGCGTTGCAAGCCTTTCCGTCGGCGGTCTCGTGAACACGTTCCTGCTAAAATACTTTGGTGACGTTGCCCGCTACGTGAAGGCGAGTCCACCAAATGTCGCTCGCCGCCAGGAAATTCGCGAGAAGGGAGTGCAGCTCCTAGAATCGCTGATGGGTATCAAGCCCGACGGGACAACAGTCACGTCCGAGTACGATCGGATCGTGGTCGCGGCGCACTCGTTGGGAACGATCGTGGCTTACGACATCCTCACTCATAGTTTCGCGCGCCTAAACACGAGAATGACCGCGGCAGAAGACCAGCCGGAGCTCGCGAAGATGGAGGTTCTCATTCGCCGGGCGACTGGATTGGAACCGCAATTGGCTGATGCGCGTCAGCAACAAGACGTGGATCTCGATGCATATCAGGCGCAGCAGGCGCTCTGCAGAAAAGAGTTGAACGCGCAAGGGAATCCCTGGATCGTTTCGGATTTCGTAACACTTGGGTCACCACTGGCGCACGCGGAGTTCCTCCTTGCCTACGACAAGCCGGCTCTCAGGAAGGCCCAGGAACGGCGCATCCTGCCGACCTGCCCCCCAACACTGGAATATGATGCGACCACCAAGAAGCGGCACATGTCCTATCGGACCGATGATGATGCCGCTGCCCCGCGCCTGCCCCACCACGCGGCTCTATTCGCATTTACACGATGGACAAACATCTACTCCCGTCACAGAGCTATCCTCTGGGGGGACATCATTTCCGGTCCAGTCGGCAAACAGTTCGACCTGGCCGTGAACGGCAGGACGTTTTCCGGCATTCGCGATATCGCTGTAATGCCAGAACCAAAAGACGGAACGGTCGGCTGGAAGTTCTGGCCTCCATTCTTCACTCACACAAAGTACTGGACGCTTCCCCGGAGATGGTCCGCTGGTGCGGCCGTGCCGCACCACATCTCCGAGCTTCGTAAGGCGCTGAAGCTGAAGGAAAGGTGAGGTTCGGGAGACCGGTCAGGTGTCAGTGTTGGACGGTTGGGCAGAGGACTCCGTCAGCGTCGCATCGATTTATTCAAGCTCGTGCCAAAGGCATTTTATTGTACAATTCAGAAGAGAAATGATAGTTCCAGCAGTACAATACTTACCCTCTTGGAGTGATAGGCAAATTGAGTGTATCTGTGAAGGATATCTTCTCCGACCGTCATCCTGAATGATTATGGAAAGTGACGTATATTCTGTCTAGCTACGGCGCAACGCAAGGGTGTAATATCTTTAGGGCGCACAAAACAGGGGGGCAAGACATTGGCGAACCAGGAAGCTGTAGAGGATTTGATTCAACGGCACGCAGCGATATTCGATTCGGTTGAAACGATTACAGTGCGCGCCGCTCCGACAATGGTCCACGGGCGTCCGGACCACAGCAATTATCATATTGAGGTGATCGCGCGGCGGCCCGCCGCGCTGGACCTACCTCCGCAGATCGACGGTATCGTGGTCCTCAAGATTGCCGCGACGATGGAAGAACAGGCGTTGCGATACAACGGCCTCACCATAAATGACGCGGACGCGCTGTCGCGCGAATGGCGAACAGGCCTCCTGCGCGGCGCAGATGAGGCGCCACGCGACTATAGCCTGCTCACCTACAAACCGCTCAACCCGTCAAAGCTCGTCGAAGTGAATGAAGATTGCGAGCTTACGTTGCATGTGAGCCCGGACGCCGGATGGGCGGTCCTGTGCGAGTATCTTACGGACCCCTCCGATCTCAATATCGGGATGTATGATTTGACGGCGCCACACATTGTGAATGCGCTTGAGGCAATCGGGCAGCAAGGCGGCAAGCTTGGCCTATGCCTTGGACCCAAAGCATCGCTGGGCAGCGGGACCAAAGCGGAGGACATTCCTGAAGCCGACGTGAAAGCCCGGCTGGAAGCGGCGTTTGGCGAGCGCTTCCGCTTCGCCTGGGCTTCAGTGGGTGGGCGAAAGCAGTTTCCATCGGCCTATCACATCAAGGTTGCGGTCCGAGACGCTAAGCAGTTCTGGCTGTCAAGTGGCAATTGGCAGAGTTCGAACCAACCAAAGCGTCGGTTCGCAGGTGATGCGGCCGGCACTCCCGCAGATGGCGCCGACATGGCGCGCTACAATCGTGAATGGCATATTGTCGTCAAAAGCTCGAAGCTTGCGGAGATCTTCAAAGCCTATCTCGACAAAGATCGCGAAACCTCTGAATTTGACGAGAGCAGTCCCGAAGCAGGCAACCTCACTCCGCTTCCCGCCTCCCCGGTGCGATGGCCAAGCGATGACGAATTCACATTAGAGTTCCGTGTCCCTGATGGGCCCGACGCGGCGCTCCCCGAGGCGCCGCGTCCGTACCACAAGGCCTTTCCGCCAAAGAAACTAGCGAGGCGCAAGCGGCGTATCATGCCACTGCTCACGCCCGACAATTTCGGAGAAGAGGTACTGGCCCTAATTGAGTCGGCAACGACAAAACTGTGGTTTCAAAACCAGTCCCTTTCGATCAACGTGACACCTTCGCCCTTGTATCGTAGGCTGGTGACCGCTCTGCGAGAGAAGGCTTGGGCTATCGAGAACACCCGAATATTCTTCCGCGATTTCATCCAGGAGGATACGAAGGACGCGCTCCGCGCGCTGGATCGCGATGGCTTCCCGATGCACAAGGTGCGAGTCATGAAGAATGTGCACACCAAGGCTATTCTGGTGGATGATCGTCTCACGCTTATCGGCAGCCATAACTGGACCAACGAGGGTACGAACTACAACCGCGACGCCAGCCTGATCATCGATGACAAGGATGTGAACGGTTGGTATGCCGGGGTGCTCGACCATGACTGGAACCATCTCGCCTATCAGTTAGCTTACGATCTGGAGGTGCCGAGTGCAGTCCTTCCGCTCGGCGGCGAGGAAATCGCCGGCATCCCCAAACGGCTAGATCCACGCATGGACGTGGTCAAGCGAGATTAGCCGCCGGCTTCGGCCTGCCCCGCGGTCTCCCAGATAAACGGCCTGAGAAAGCGGCTGGCACGGTTGCGCTTGTAGCCACCCTCGGCCATACCGCCCCAGTGCATGCCGATTACCGTGCCAGTTTCGACATCCAGCACCGGAGCTCCGCCGCTGCCGCCAACGGTTGACGCGTCGTGGTCAAAGGTCTCGCCCTCGTCAACGGCGGCTAGTATGAAGCCAGGGAGCAGAAACTTACGCACTACGCTGCTTTTGAGATCCACGTTATAGCCAAGCACACAGATAGCACGGCCCGGTTTGCCGTGATCCAGTTCAGAAACTGGAAGCACGAAGGTGGAGTTGAGGGGCTCCATGAGGCGAAGAAGGGCGACGCGCGCTTCAGGGTAAATCGCCAGGCATTCGCAAAGGATCCCATCGCCTGGGGCACCGCCGGTGACCCGGCATTCGTCGGCTCTGGAGAAATAGACCCGCGCCGTCTCAGTCGCCTGCCCGACAACGTGGTTTGCGGTCACCACCAGGTCTGGCGCCACAAGAAATCCGGTTCCCGCGCCCTGAGTGCCTTTGTCCCCGACTACGGTAACCAGCCCGCATCCCGTTAGAAAGCGTTCGATTCGAGGACGTTCGATCTCAAGCTGGCGCCACTGAACGGGGGGAGGCTCAAAGCGGCCATTTTGCACGGCAAGTTGTGGCTCGCGAGAAAGCCAGGAAGAATAGGCGGTGCCGATCGAAAGTGTGCGCCGCGCGCGATCAAATTCGGAAGGGTACCGATCGAGCGCCTTGCCGAAATAATCTATCAACACTCGAAATCCGTCGGCAAAAACGGGGAGACCGCATTCGAGCGCCTTGGAGAAATAGCTATGCCGGTCTTCAGGCGCGCAGAGCCCTGCAAGGATGTGCGTGTCGCAAAGATTACCGAAATGATTGAGCATGTTCTGCATTGCCGAGTATTCGTTCCAACTGGTGTCGCCTTTCCGAAAGTCGCCGCGAAATTGCTCGCGCCTGCCATCGCGGACGAGTGCGTAGCCGGCGAGGCACGCGGTGAGCGGATCGGTCATCTTGGCGTCGAGCAGCGCATCGATGATCGAGGCGGGCACCGGTCGGCCGGCCACGAAAAATCGCTGCGCTTTCTCGATCAACGGCAAATCGGTTTCTTCAAGGTCACCGCCGCCCAGTTTAAAAAGGTATTGCAGGACCTCAAGATTTCCGTCGTCGGCAACGCCGATCACAAGGGTCGAGACTCGCCCTGCCATGCCGTTCATCGCAAAGCGGGTCGGCGGTATGCCGGGCAAAGACACTTCGACGGAGTAGCTGCCGAGCGGGCAGCGTGCAGTCAAGTAAGCTGTTCCTGGGAGATTGACAATGGGGCGCAGGCGTTGATCGCCGCCGCCGGGCGAACCACCTGGCAACAAGGCTTGCACATTTCTCAGAAACGCCTTGACGCTTGCTCCCTTGAGCGGTTCGTATCCGGTTACCCCAACGAGGATGGTGACCCAGGCTTCCTGGGACTTGCGGTTGATCGCCTTGAGCTTGATTGCCCGGAGACGGCGCATAACGTCAGAACGGGCAGAATATGCGGCGTAGGCGCCAAAGGCGAGAAGCGAGGTTAGCCTGAATTCTGCCTGGCGCCCCAAACTCTCAGCGGGCTCGACACCGTCCTCGCTCGTGGTCATGCCGAGGTCGCGGACCGCCGCGGCGCTTACGCCGGTCAGTAAGGACGGCGCCACGTCTAAAGTGATGTAGTCTCCGCATTCAGGAAACGCGAACGGCCGCAACTCGAGCGGCCGATCAGCGCTCAGTACGGCGGCGCGATAGTGGCCGGCTTTGGGATCGTTGAAATGGACAACACCAAGAGCCGTGACGGGATTATTGTCGGGGTCGAAGGCGACGATGGGCATGGTGCGATCGCTTGTCGCGAACGATAGACTGGTGGGGACCGCGTGGGCCTGCGGAGGTTTAAGCTCCAGGTCGATGATCCCGTCATACGGTACGGCGATCGTCACCTGGTTGGAAGTGAGGCCAGGCGCGCGTGCTCGGACGTCATAAAAACTAGGTTTTAGAAACAACTGATTGGTCGCCTTGAGCGGCGGGCCATACTGCGGCTTGAGACGCTGCCGCTCGTAGAAAAGCTCAATTCAGCCCTCATTGATTTTGTCACCTGGGGTAACTCGGACATGCAGGGGTTGTGGCGGCACGCGAGCCGCGTCAATCGTTGCGATCTCGAACTCGGGCTGGCGGGCATCCGGGTCGATTTCGGGGGCCTGGACATAACGATACGGCGTATCGAGGAGAAAACGGCGGATCCGCGTCTCGACCATCTTGCGTACATAAGCGGCGAGGCGCGCGAAGGTCAGCTGATAGTCGGTCTGGCCCGCAAGCCGCTGAAGTGCTGCCGGATGCCCGTTCAGGCCCTCAAGCAGCGCGGTCGCGAATACCCCGTATCCCGAACCGAGCTCGAGCGATCGCTCACCAGGCGCGGTTGCGTAGAGAATATTCTGCGCGCATCCCGCATCGTCGAGGACGGGACGGAGATAGCGACCGACCGACGCGCCGGCGGTTGAAGCATAATCAGCAAGGGCAAAGTCGCGACAGGCATCGATGAAGATCAATTGATTTCTGGGACCATATGCGCGAAGGGGACTCAATATGTCCTCAAATCCCAGTAGAAGATTGCTGTCGATTGGAAGCTCCTTCACATCGAGCGGGAAGAGCACGGGCTCGGGGCGTTGGCCCCTCGCCCATTCATGCGAGCAGCCATGGCCGGCAAAGTAGAAGTAAAGCCGATCGCTGGCGCCCCAATTTCGCTTGCGGATTTCCGTGAGCAGCAGTGCCATGATCGCCTTGCGTGTTGGCGCAACGTTGGCAACGCGCACCCCGCTGTCCGGTAAATCGACCTTAGCCGGCGCGCCGCCCGGTGGCGCCACCATCATGCGCAGATTTGACGGGTCGACGCCTCCCGAACCGATCGCCCAGTCAGCAAAGCGGATCGCGTCGGCGGCACAGGCGCCGAGCTTCCAGGCCGGGCTCTTATAGGCGTCGATTCCGATCGCGATGCAATGGCACGTCATTGACTGCTCACTGAAAGTTCAGCCCGTAGCCGGAAAGGGTCTCCTTAAGGCGCCAGATCTGGAGGGCATAGTTTGAACGCTTGTAGAGTCCACGGAAATGAAGACCGATGACCTTGCCCGCCTGGAGATCGACGACACAGGAACCGCTATTTCCACCTAATGTCGAACAATCATGCGAGAAAGCGAGAAAATCGTCGAACGCCGCTCCATATTCACCGGGCTGCAGCCGTTTCGCCTGGTAGATGTCGTTAAAAATCGCCTGCATAATTTCGGGCGGCACGACATTCTCGTTATCGGTCCAGGGATAGCCCACGAGATAAAGGTCTTTGTCGTCGTCGTCGCTTGGCGCCGCACTGCTCAGCGCAACAGGTTTCGGCAGGAAAACGCCAGCAGGAGCGAACGAAAGCCGCTCGACCCGCAGAAGTGCGAGATCCAGGCTTTTCATCCTCTCCGCCTCGAAGCGATTGTGACCGAGTACCACATCGGTGATCTTAAATTGCTTGCGGGTTGGAATGTCATGCTCTGCTTTGAAATCGACCGTTGGCAAGGCGCCGTGGCGGATCACCCAGCGGCTATAATCTGGCGCGGGGTCGGCGAACAATTCAACCACGTGCATGTTGGTCATAATGAGATCTTCGCTGACGACAAAGGCCGTGCCAAGCATCGTGCGCGTGTTGCCGGTGGCCATATCCACACGGCCGACCAGAGGGAGTAACCGCTCGACATCCGACCGATATGGCGAATCCAGCCGCGCCCAACGCTGCGGCGGCAACGCAAAGCTGTCGTTTTTTACAAGCAGCGCAGGTCGCTCGGTCAATCGAATGACTGCCTCTTGTCCAAGTATTTCGGCAGGGTCTAGTTCGACGCCAGGGTCATTGATCGACTTGAGGGTGGCGGAAATGCCGGCCTCAACCAACGCCTCACTCGCCGCTGCGGCCGCATCGTTGACTGGCAATCCAGCGACGATTGAGCGCAGACGAAGATTGGACTTGAGGTTTGATCTGATGGTGTCGGGGTCAAAGCCGGGGGTAGTGAGGTCCGGCAGATATTGCGAGAAGTCGATTAAGTCCAGCGGCAGCTTATCATCAAATGCTCGCACTTCAAGCCTCCAAAGAACTTCCTAGGTTGCATAGTAACTGAAAACCCTTATGAGGCGATAGTATTCATTTCGGATCGGTCCGAATATTCATCAGGACGTCTTCGCCGCTGATTTACTCCGTCTTCGCCTCGCGATTTATATTGATGACTTCAAAAATAATGCGGACAAGCTGCACATGAATCCGCGCAGTTGAAGGGATCTGAACCTGTGACCGGCAGATCTGAAGACACTAAGTCACTGAATAAATTGAAGACGGCTGTTGCCCATTGTCGACTTGGTTAATGACAGTGTTGGGAGCGAGCGAGTCCGCCATCCCGCCGCCTCATCGAGATCCCCGTTATCCAAACTTAGCGATAACCGCCGTTCCCTGACCTACGGTTGTGGATACTCGGCTAGCAGAGCCGTAAGCTTGAGTACCGACCATGCCTCATAGGAGGTTCGGACAGACTGGCAATTCGACGACTCGCCGTTAGTGCGCGAGCTTTACGGCCTCCAGCCGAGGAAGCCTCGGCATCAGCGTCAGAACGCCAGGTTTCTGTGACACTTCGAGCCTGACGAGACTGCCACCACGCTGCAGTGATGCGCCTACTGGTACGGCTTTCTTGGCCCCACCGGGTAATTTTCAATGTATTCTTCAAGAAGCCCATAGTGCTCAAGTATCCTAAAGGGATTGTTCATGGCGGCGGCCATCCGGTGAGCGTCATCGACCGAACACCACGGACAGAGACCTCCCTTGTCCCTTAGTGGCTCGGTACATTCAGCGCATTCCGCGATCGGAGGTGATATCTCCGAGTCCGAAAACACTCTGCTACTCCCCGCGTCTGTGATGAGGTAAGGCATCGGATAGCTGCGACCTATTCTCCCGATATAGAAGTCGGCGCCGAGCTCTTGCGCTACCTCCTGAAGAGCATCTCTCGTCTGCGAGGAAGACTTGGCACCGGAGACTATCGCCGCGACACATTGCTTGGGGACATAGAGAATCTTATTGCCGCTCACGTTCTCGACATATTCGTCGATATTGACGGCGCGCACTTCCTGCTCGTAGCTCCATTCCAGATACTTCGAAAAGTAAGCTTGATAAAGTACAGCGTTCCGAAGGGCCATGGCGTCCCTTGGCTTCTTCCGGTGAGCTGCCATCTCCGCGAACGAAATCAGCGTCTCACTTGGTCGGTCTCGGTACGAAATCTCGCGGACCAGAAGATCTTGGAAGACCTCTTGCAGCTCGGCAACGTCGAACCCGATCACGAATCCTTTGTGATTGTTTCCGTAGTGTGCCCACATTGGGGTCACGACGGGTGATTTCGAGAAGCAGGTGGTCAACAGCGACGGAATTTCCTGGACCACCTCGCTGTAAGTCGCCAGCAGGTCGGAGCCTTGTTCAAGGTCTACGCCTAGGAAAAGTTCGAACGGATCGTTGTAATCCTTTGGCAGGCTGCACTTGAAGCCGACATGGCCATCACGAACAAAAACGCGTTCAACAACGCTCTCTGAAAAGTACTTGAAGATCAATTTCATTTGGTAGGTCGCCCCATGTTCCGCAGCATTGATACCCTAGGCGACGCCGCTGCAAAAGAGGTCGCCAGAGCGCCCAGAAAATTCCTGTTTATTGTTCGTGCGAAACCAGCCGCAATGCTTGATACAGCAGATAATCCATATCATCGTTCTCGCTACCAATAATCGCATCGACGACCCACAACTCAAAGGCGCCCTGCACGCGATTTCAGCCCACTTTGCGGTCGGAATACAATTCGAACCCGCTACCGTCGTCCTTCCAACGGGTACTGGCAAGACTGAGACGATGCTTGCAACGCTCGTCTATCGTCGCCTCGGTCGCACACTGGTTCTCGTGCCAAGCGATGCGCTTCGGAGCCAGATCGCCCGCAAATTCATAGGTCTCGGCGTTCTGCCCGATGCACAGGTGATAGGCCACGACCTTGCCAAGCCACGTGTTGCAGTGATCACCACGGGCATCCGATCCATGGAAGATCTGGATTTGATTGTTCGTAATGCGAACGTCATCGTAGCCCTGCCGAACGTCCTGGAAGCCTCAGACCCGGCCGTAGTCCGCCGACTTGCGGAGGCATGCTCTGATCTAATTGTTGACGAGGCCCACCACATCACTGCGAAAACGTGGAATGGCGTCCGCGAGCATTTCTCGGGAAAGAGAATTCTTCAATTCACAGCCACGCCGTTTCGTCGAGACGGCAAGCGCATCGATGGCAAGATCATCTTCAACTACAAGCTCGGGGACGCGCAAGCCGCCGACTACTATCGGCCCATCAATCTTAGGACGATCGAAGAATATGGTGACGAAGAGGCGCACGACATCGCTATCGCCAAGGAAGCGATCGCCGCGCTCCGACACGATCGGGACGACCTGAAGCTCGATCATCTGATGATGGCGCGAACATCCTCCAAGGATCGCGCGGAAGCCGTTGGCCGCATCTACCAACGTCTTGCACCGGATCTGAAACCAGTGATCGTTTACTCCGGTCCCGGACGCACAGTCGCTAATCGCGAGGCCATGAACCAGCTATTCGATCGCGGAGCCGCCGGCGCGAGGATCGTGATCTGCGTAGACATGCTGGGGGAAGGATTCGACCTGCCTTACCTGAAGGTCGCAGCACTCCACGACACACATAAGTCACTCGCCGTGACCCTGCAGTTCATCGGTCGCTTCACCCGCAAAGGCCCCAAGGAGGCGATTGGGGAGGCCTCGGTTGTGATAAACATCGCCGATCCCGATGCGGAGGCGAAGCTCGCTGACCTCTATGCGGAAGGCGCCGACTGGGATCACATCATCAAGCGGTTGAGCGAGGACAGGATTGATCAGGAGCTGCGGCTCCAGGACGTCGTTCTAGCGCTCAAGGAAACGGGTAACCTCCATTCCAATCTTTCGCTCTGGAATCTCCGGCCAGCACTTTCGGCGCAGCTCTTCCGGACGAAATGCGTTGAATGGAGTCCATTGGCCTTCGAGTCAGTGCTCCCGAAAGGGTCCGAAACCTGGTACGCATTAAGTGAGCACGACAATGTACTGGTTGCCGTCGTTTGCCGTTCAAGCGATGTCTCCTGGGGCAACTACCAGAATGTGTTCGACACGATATATGACCTGCTAATTGTCAGGTGGGATAAGGTTGCAGGATCTCTCTGCCTGTTCGCAAGCGATTACGATGCACTGCGATCCGAGAAGCTTGCCAAGGCAATTACGGACAACGACACAACCCTGGTTTCAGGAACCCCGATCTTCAACATCCTCAACAATGTTGAACTCCCGTTGGTGAAGAGCCTGGGTTCATCACGCATTGGCGCGATCAGCTTCACCTCGTATTTTGGTCCCAACGTCACGGAAGGGCTCGCCAGCATTGAGAAGGCCGAATCTACCCTAAACAACCTTGCCTGTCTCGGATACGAGGACGGTGAGCGCGTTCTTTGGGGAGGAACCCAGCGGCGTGGCAAAGTCTGGCAGCAGAAGGCCGGATCGATATCCGACTGGATCGAATGGACCTCGGCAACGTGGGCAAAGGTTACATCTGACGTCGAGAGCGACAGCAACATCGTCCGCGATTTCTTGCGTCCGGAAAGAATGACGAAATCACACGCGGCGTGGCCGATAGCAGCCCAATGGGGTGAACAGGCGCAAACTCGCTTCAACGACAAACAGTATGTCGTCTTCGGGTCCTTGGAGGTCCCGGTCTTCGCTGTAGACTTGAAGCTAGGCGATGTCGGCCCGTATGGCGAGATAGTCTTTCGCATCGAGTGTGACGAGGCAACCTCCGAATACAGGCTCGTCATCAGCGACGAAATCCCCGGTGGCTACCGCCACGATCACCTCTCTGGCCCGACCGTCTTTTTCCGATACGGTACGCAGCCAGCAATTGCGTTAGACGAATACCTCCAGAAGGATCCGTTCATCGTTCGCTATTCGGACGGCACCTATTCCTACAACTGCTACCACATTCCCGTGAAGCTCGACGCAGGGCTTTACCAGCGGGAGAAGCTCGAAGCCTGGAACTGGGATGGCATCGAACTGAACAAGGAGTCTATGCACAAGATTGGAGATCAGCAGACAATCCAATTCCGGACGTTCGAGCAGATCAAGGGTGAATTCGACGTTATCTTCAACGACGACGGCGCGGGCGAAGCTGCTGACCTTGTTTGCCTCAAGGATGTCGATGAGACCACTGTCCGATTAAGCCTCGTCCACTGCAAGGGCGCCCACGAGGGTCGTGTGTCCCAGGACATCCGGAATTTCTATGTCGTCTGCGGTCAGGCCCAGAAAAGCATAACCGCAAAGCACGCTGGGCTTCCGACGCTTTATCAAGATCTGAAGAGACGTCACGAAATCTGGGGACGCGAAGGCTATAGCCGCTTTCTCAAAGGCAATATAAAGGACCTCTCGTACTTCAAGGAGAAGTCGCGCCGCGCGAAACTCGATTTCGAGATGTTGCTCGTGCAGCCGGGAGGCTCGGTTGCTTCGATCACGGATGACGCTCTACGGCTCTTGGCAACGACCGAACTCTATTTGCTGAAGACCACCCAGGCGAAATTCCGCGTCGTGCTATCACCCTGATTCCGAACTGCACGATCCGGGTATCCGAATTCTGATAATGCCCGAGCGGCGTCCTCATAACGATTTTCGGTTGTTTGGATAGAAGATCGCTGCCGCAAGCAACGCACAAAAATATATCGTTTAAATATCGCGGGAGGGCATTTTCTGCTCTGGCAATTTTTGCGGAAATCAAATTACCCTACGCAATAAGGTTTTCTGGGGAGAGACGCTTGGGAGAGGCCAACCAGTTTAATGCATCCGGCTCGCTTGCTGGCTACCTTTATCAATGCAGATTAGCTTTGCTTCTTGCGATCCGCGAAATGAAGGTGAAGCCGAATTGCCATATCTCGATCGAGAGGTTCGACGATATAACCTTCCATGAAGAAGATCTGGCGCATTGCGTGGTTCAGGCCAAGCATCATATTGGCTCAAAGGACGTCACCGATAACAGTGTCGATGTCTGGAAAACCCTCCGCATCTGGATTTCACAACTGAAAGCAGGCTCCTTCTCGAATGCCGACACGCGGCGGTTTCTTATTACGACCGCGACGGCTCCTGATGATGGAGCACTAGCCATGCTACGCGCTGAATGCGGTTCCTCCGAGCGTAAGACGGCAAAAGAGCGGCTGGCAACGGCGGCGCGCGCTTCGACCAACAAGACATCGAAGGCGGGCCGTAACGACTTCCTGGCGTTGACCGAGGAGGAAGCCGACGTATTGCTCGCGTCAATTACTGTGGTGGATGGCGCGCCAAATCTGCACAATGTTGTCGACGAAGTCGAAGGGGAACTTCGCATCCTGTCGGCCAGTTCAGCCGACAGGGTTGCGCAATCGCTCGAAGGCTGGTGGCTCGGGGCCGTTGCAAAGCGTCTCGTTGGTGTCGAGACATCGGACATCCCCGTACAGCACATTGCGATCAAGGCACAAGAATTCGCGGCTCTCTACGGGCCACTTGGCCTTCCCGTGAGCGATCCCAGCGAATTCGGTGAGCGTCCCTACTCGATTGAGGATGAAGGCGAGACCTACGTCAAGCAGATGCGCCTGATCCAGCTGCCTGACAGGGCGATTAAACGTGGGATTCAGGACTATTACCGATCGAATACGCAAAGATCAAAATGGGCGCGAGAGAACCTCCTCCTCGACGGTGACGTTGCGCGATATGAGGCAAAGCTCCAAGATTCTTGGGAACGTAAATTCGACGAGGAATGCGGTGACGCCCATACCGCCGACGACGCTTCGAAGAACGCAATGGGCCGAAAGGTCTTCCACTGGGCAAGCCAGCAGCAGATCGAATTCCGGAATGTGATTGAGACCTGGATCACGGCAGGATCGTTCCACGGGTTGGCGGATCGAGTGAAGTTGGGTTGGCATCCGAATTACCTGGATCATCTTTCGGTTGGAGCTGATGATGCCGCGGCTTGATCCCTGGACCCGGCGCCCACCTGAAGAAGCGAACCTCTTCGGCCCCTCGTTTCTGTGCGCGCTGTCGCATGAATTTCTGCGCGATTTCACTAAGGACGGCCGCGATGGGGCGTCGCTCTTTTTGCTGATCCTCGCACTGTCGACGGCCTTGCACCGAAACAGCCGGGAGCGACTGCCTTATTCAACGGTCACCTCGCTTTATGCCTGGGTGCAGGAAAACGAGGATCTGCTCATCGGATTTGCGTCGAGAGCCCGGAACCTCACGCCCTACCTGAAGGAGGCCGTGCTGTTCGGGCTTGCTACAAAAACGATCGCGGTAGATGACGCGGGAAATCTTCGGACCGGAGATCGCCGTGCAACCTTCCCAAAGTCTTTCTTGGACGACACCACCGCAGAAACCAAAGAAATCATAGATAGATCGAAGTTCATGGGTAGATGGCTTGCAAAATCTGGATCTGAAACGTCGGTCGCCGCGGCGTTGGGAGTACGTCCATGAGTTTCATCATTAAGGCAATCGTCGTCTACAGCCACACCGGCGAACAGCAGATCGTGCCATTTCGTGAGACTGGTCTGAACATCATTACCGGCAAATCTAAGACCGGCAAATCGGCGATCATTGACATTGTCGACTACTGCCTTGGTCGCGGCAGCTACAATGTCGCCGAGGGAGCGATCCGCAAGAAGGTATCATGGTTCGGTCTACACATTGCTAAGGGCGAGGACGAAGTGTTCATCGCTCGTGACAATCCAGGTCCGGGTGCCGGCACGGGCTCCAAGGTGTTTTTCCGCCGCGGTCGGAACCTCACCTATCCCTCCCTCGACGAGATCACGAAGAACACCACCGAGGAAAGCCTCAAGGAGTTCGTGACGCGTTTTGCGGGGATCCAGGAGAACGAGCACCGACCGATCTCAGGCACCCGTCCGCCATTGGAAGCAGATATCGGGCACGCGCTTTTCCTCTGCTTCCAGAAACAAAATACCATCGCCAGCCAAGACCAGCTCTTCCACCGGATGAACGAGCAGTTCCTGCCTCAAGCGATGAAGGATACCCTTCCCTACTTTCTTGGGGCGGTGGATGAAGATCATTTCCGGCTGTTCGGGGAGCTGGACGAACTTCAAAAGAAGCTGAGGATTCTGGAAGCTCAACAGGCCAAGCATGTGCAGGCGGTCGATGTCAGCCGGTCCCGTTTAACGAGAATCCTCAACGAGGGAAGGAAGGTCGGGCTTATACGCCAGGACTATCAGGCCGTGGACGATAGTGTTTTCGCCTTCCTCGCAAGGATCGGGGAAGGCGCTATCGATCAACCTGACCTCACTTCCGATTTCGGCGAAACCATCGCGCGCCTCCGCGGCGAGCAGAGCACGCTGCAAGAGCGTCTGGGAGACCTTAATCAGGACGTTCGGGCCGCGCGTGCCTTCTTCTCCGACCAGACCGACTATTCCCGCGAAGTCAGCGAGCAGCGATCGCGCCTGAAGAGCATCGAGCTGTTCAAGACCGACATTGAAGCGCCGAAACAATGCCCCTTCTGCGATTCGCATCTGGAGTCCCCTATTCCACGCGTTACGCAGGTGAGAGACTCGTTGAAGCGGGTCAGCGCCCAGCTTGATGGCCTCTACCGCGATAACCCCCATATCCAACGGCATATTGCGGAACTCGAAAGCAAGATTGGCGAAGCTACCGACAATCTGAAGCTAGTTCAGAGAGAGCTACAGCGCGCCGTTCTCGATGATGAGGCCGCCAAAGCCCGTCAGGACCTGATGGTTTCGCGCGGCCGCTTTCTGGGCCGGCTCGCGGAATTTCTTGAATCGATGGCGCCGGATCGGGACGACCTGGAGCTTGCCGCGGAAATTGAGCAGGTCAAGGGTCTGATTGCTGCGGTTCGCTCCCGCATCAACAGCGACGATATAGAATCGCGACTGCAGACAATCCTCAGCTTCATCAGTCAGAAGATGACGGACTATTCCGGTCAGCTTGATCTAGAACATAGCGGCAGCTCGCTGCGATTGGACGTCAAGAAACTTACGGTGGTCGCCAATACGGTCGATGGCCCGATCCCACTGAACCGTATGGGAAGCGGCGAGAACTGGGTAGGCTATCACGTGCTCAGCCACCTCGCGATCCACTGGTGGCTTCGCGAACGGGATCGCCCCGTTCCGGCCTTCCTGATTTTCGACCAGCCGACACAGGCTTACTATCCGCCAGACATTTCCGAAGGTGGGCTTGAACAGATCGAAAAGGATGCCGATCGGGCCGCTGTTAAGGCCTTGTTTAAGCTGATGGCCCACGCTTGCCAAGAGATCAAGCCGGACTTCCAGGTGATCGTTCTCGATCACGCGCATCTCACCGACGATTGGTTTGAGGACGCTATCGTCAGGGAGTGGCGAGGAGATAGCGCGCTTGTGCCATACCAATGGCCGGAAGGATAAGCGATGCCGGAAATTCCTTTGAACTTCACTCTTGCACTATCCGACGATGATGCTGTCGCACTGGCAGACACGCTTGGCTGCACCCCAGAAGATGTCGGCGAGAACCTGCAACTCTATGCGCCGGCGGCGCTAAGAGAATATGTAGAAATGTTTGCTGGCCAAGCAATGATGAGTGTTTCGGACATGCGCGAGCGTCGACTTCTGGCAATACTGCTCGCATTGCCCGCCGCAAACTTTCCAACCGATGAGCGCATCGCTCGTCTGTTCAATCTGACCAGCCTACAGGGCCGAGCGCTGCTGCGCGCCACGCTTTCGCGACACCGCGCACGTCTCAAGGGAACGATGGAGGCTGCGGCCCGCCGTTTCATCGGGGCATGCCAAGGCGAAGCTGGCGCGGAGCGAGAGGCTCGGTTTCCAAACGCTGTCGTGATCGAAATGCTCAATGCTCAACTATCTGCGGCGAACGCGCCACGCAGCCCGATCCGGCGGAAGCCGGGAACATTCGACACATATCTTGTCGCCAATGGCGCGTTCATCGAACTTCAAAACCTTTACCCATGAGCACTTCTGAACAACTACCTGACGCGATTTCCGCAGCGAGCTTGGTGCTTGCCGTCCTCGCAGCTCTCTACACACTCTGGCTTCCGACTGTGACAGCAGCGCTTGACGCAACACCTCCTGCCGATCCTGACGATCGCGGTTCCCTACGAACGCAAGTTACGGGTGCTCTTGTCACAAAGGCAGTACCGCTCGCCTTCGCCACCATAGCGTCAACGGCAATTCTTTTGCCGCGCGGCATGGCGATATTGTGGGAAGTATGGACGCACCACGCTGAATGGGCGTACGATGACGTCAAGGCGTTCTTCGTCCTTACGCTACTGCTTATGCTGTTGCTCGCGGCCGTTTCGATCGTACAACTCGTCAGGCTTGTCGTAAAACGTGTCCGGCTCTGATACGCCAAGTAGGCAAGATGGTCGCGGAGAGACCACCCACGCTTAAGCCACATACAGTTATCACACCCTGCTTTCAAAGCACCCCCCATGCCCGAAACCTCCCCCTCCCCGTCATCTCCCGAAGACCGAGCTCACCAACGATCCGCCGCGCCGCCTGCGGCGTGACACCGAGCGTCGCGGCGACCATGCCGGCCGACACCAGCGGCCGCTCCATGACCAGATCGATCAGCTCCGGCAGTTTTGACGAGGCGCGCCGGCCATCTAGTTTTCTTTCCATCATGGTCCGTGCGAGCGCCAGCCCGTCATGCTCCTTCAGTCCGAGATCGCCGGCTGCGGTCAGTCCGTGGGCGATGGCGACGAGCCGGGTTTCGCGATTGCGATGCCGACGCCGATCAACAGGCACGGTCTTGAGGCCGAGGTTGATGGCGGCGAGATGGGCGCCGGTGGTGACGCCGGCTTGGCGGAGGATGGATGCAGCAAAAAGCCGGCCGAGCCAGGGCGCGTGCTGCAGCACCGCCAACTCGTTCCAGGCATCCAGGGCGACGATCGCCTGCAGCACCGCCGGCAGATCTTGCGCCAGCCGAACGACGCCACGCCATTCCTCCAGGCGTTCGTCCTCGTTCCAGTCGAGATCGTAGACCAGCGGATCCTTTTCCCTTGCCCGAGCCGGGCCGGGCTTCTTTGCTTGTTCGATGGCAGCCTCCGATCGGGCCAGCACCGCATCGATGGCAGCGAATTCTTCCGCAAGCGGACCGGCGTCATCGTCCTCCTCCCCCTCCCCTCCTCCGACCGTGCCAACATCCGGCGCGACGGCGTCGATCGCGACAGTGCCGTCGGCGCCATGCGACGCAGGCGGTGCCTGCCCGCGGAGGCTGCGGAGGCCTTCAGGGCTGAGCGCCCAACCGGGTGGCTGCGCCGCGATGCGCCGGCGGGTTTTCAAAACATCGCGGGCGATGGTCAATTCATGGGTGGGCGTGCGAATATCCTTTGTGGCGTCGTGGAGGACGAGGTCTTCGAGATGCACGAGCTCACCGTCGATCCACAGTGAAGCGCAGGCATCGGCGAAATGCATGCGCTCGATCCACCCCGCGCCGACGGCTGAGCGGGCAACGCGCTCGTCGAGGCGGGCAAGTGCTACGCCGGCGTCCGACATCGGTCGCAGCAGGCTCTGGATGGGCAATTTGGCGAGATCGTAACGCATTGAATTCATGGTAAATGATTTGCTAAACGAACTCTAGTTGTGCGTTAGCATTCGTCACCGGATGATATCGCAAAGACGAAGTCTCACTTCCGATAAGTACTGCTTACCGCAAGTGATTGCGGAAACCGCTAAAATCAGCGATGTCCGTCGCCCTAGATGGGCGGGTTCGCCTGGAAATCCGGCATTTCGGTCCTTTTATCACACTTATTCCAGCGGACTCATTTGCCTGATGGAGCGGACTGGACCTCTCCCGAGCGGCCGATTGCGGAGCTGTCCCCCGTCCATTTCTCCATCTCCGCCCGTCTGAAGCGAAAGGGCGGCAATCGGTCCCTTTCAAAACAGCAGATTTATCGCGTTTCAGCCACACGAGGCCACTGACGCGGTTTCGCAACGTTCGACGGCCGACGCTTGTCGCAGACCAGATTTCGCGCTGTACGGCCTTCCGTTTCGGGCATAAACCACGCTTGCAAAGGAGCAATTTCTCGCGCATTTCTTATCTGTACAAATCACCTCGAAACGAGGCCGTTAAAAGCGCGATGGCGAAGCCACAAAGAGTTAACGTTCAACAGCCTCTAAAGCGGCTGATAGGCTATGCCCGCGTGTCGACGGACGACCAGGTCCACGATGCCCAGATGGACGAGCTGCGGGCCGCCGGCTGCGATCGGATCTATCAGGAGCATGGCTCCGGGGCATCGCGCGCCAGGCCAGTCTTGACGCGGCTGCTCGGAGAGCTCACTGCGGGAGACGTCCTCGTCGTTGTCCGCCTCGATCGATTGGCCCGATCGGTGAGTCATCTCTTGGCAGTGATCGAGGATCTCGAGCAACGCGGGATTCATTTTCGATCGATCCGCGATCCGATCGATACCTCAACCCCGCAGGGCATGTTCTCCCTCCAGGTTCTCGGTGCGGTCGCGCAGCTCGAGAGAGCGCTGATCGCCGAACGCACCAAAGCCGGCATAAAGGCGGCGAAGGCGCGCGGCAAGCTTCCTGGAAACCCCGGCCTGCGAGAACGACGACCGGAGGCAATCAAAGCAGTCTCAAAAGCACGCGAGAAACTTTATCTCGACGAGCTCATTGCGTCCGCGCAGATGTGGCTGCCGATGGTGCGGCAACTCCGGCCTCAGCACAGTTGGGACAATGTCGTGCGGGTGCTCAATCGCCGCGGCCACGACTGGACCGTCGAGCGCCTTCGTCGCGCCGTTCATCGCTTGGTCCGGGAAAAGCTCGCGGAAAAAGAGCTTCTCGCCCGGTCCCCTCGCCGCGCTCCCGAGAACCATCTGATGAAGCTGGTGGCGGCGATCGCCATTGCCGATCCCGATCTGTCGCTTCGCGACATTGCCGCTCAACTGGACCAGATGGGAGAACGCCCTGCGCGAGGCGGCAAGAAATGGCAGCCCTCCTCCGTCCGGGACCTGCTGGACGAAGCACACCGGTTTGGACTTATCCGCCGCTGAGGGCACAGTTTATCAGGCGACCGATCACGCGGTTCTTCTTCCTGCCGCTGCTCGCCGGCATGGTCTTCCAAGCTTGGCTATTGAAATCTGCAGCGCCAGGCGACGGTAATCGCCATCGGTCCGAAGTTTTAGCACAGCGCTTTCCTCCTGGGACGCGGCGGCGGGGTCTCCCGGCGCCTGCTCTCCCTCCCCTCTCCGGATCGTCCTGAAGGCCTCATGCACGAAGGTCGGGACGGTTCCGACACCACGACACTGGACCAGACCTGCAAGCTCTGCCATGGCATCGATAGAGGCGGCCTGCCAGGCGAGAGGCCGCGTGGATAGCGGCGCAGATGCCCTTGGCCGCAATCGGCTGGTCGACCTGCGTGACCAGGCGCTGCTGCTGACCGCATTTGCCTCAGGCGGCCGTCGCCGCTCGGAAGTGGCGGGGCTTCGCATCGAGGACCTCATCGACAAGGAACCGGTGCACGCCGATCCGGTCGACAAGTCCTCTCCTGCCCTGCCCTGTCCTGTCTCAGTATTCATCTCGGTCGCATGAAGACCAGCGAAGCGATGGCGACGCCCATGTGATTCTGTTCGGCCGGCCCGTGACCTCCTTGAGGCGATGGCTGACGGAAACCGTGTCACGGAGGGGCCGGTATTCCGGCGCATCGATCAGTGGGGCAATGTCGACCGGCGGGCGCTCACGCCGCAATCGGTCAACCTGATCCTGAAGCGGCGCTGTAGGCAGGCCGGCCTCGATCCGATGCTGTTTTCGGCGCATGAATTGATGTCCGGCTACCTGACTAAGGCCACAAACCGCGGTGTTTCCCTGCCAGAACCGATGCAGCAGTCGCTGCACAAATCGTTGAGCCAAGCGGCCAGCCATTACAACAACGCGGAACGAAAGAATGGACGAGCGGCTCGGCTGATCGTCTAAGCGTGACTATGCGCCGAAGAATGCCTCGGCTCGCCTCTCAAACGATTGCCATTCTTCCAGTTCCGGTTCCGCCTCCAATCTATCGTGCTGGTCAGCATCCGATGCTGCACTGCCCCAGGCTTCAGCACGCTGCATCAGCGACGCCATCTCTCCCCTCAAGCAATGCGAGCGTTGCAGGTCGGCGGCGTGCTCGGCGTTCTGGCGGGGATCGTAGAACACGCCGATCGCCTTGCCGGCTGTTTGTCGTGCCGCCTCCAATTGTATTCTCAAGCTCTCCAACTCGGCTTTGGCCGCAAAATACTGTCTCATCACCGCGATAAGTTCGCGGTCACTGGCGCTGACTTCCACGATCCCTGCTCCTTGGAATTCCTCGTTGCGGGAACTGATCGCTAACAATGGCAAAATCGGGATAGAGTTCCTACGCTGGAGGAAAGAGGATGGGGCTTCCGGATCGCCGCCTCGCCTGAAGCGATTGAGCAACTGGGCGGTGCCCCGGAGGGTGCGCCAGGGACCGACAAGGGTGACGAGAGGGCCGCGCCTAACAGTGAAGCAGACCAGCGGTCCTCGGGGAAGCCATGCATGAACGCTCTCTCCCTTGCGACGGCGCCGGTCCTCCCGCAGTCGAAGGGGCCATGGGCGCGATAACGCTGCCCGCCGGTCTCGACCGGTTGAAGAGCGGTCGGAGTCCCACAATAGAGATTGCTCCGATGCCTTGAGGAGGGAAAACCCTGACAGCTGTCAGGATTTTTGATCTCCGGGCGCTGATGATTGCTGGCCTGCATGCCTAATCGCACTGCGCGCTCAGGTTAGCACCGCAGAAATGACTTTGCCGCCGCGGCGACGGCCATTCGGCCGCGTTTGAGCTTCATCAGTTTGTTCACGAAGCGAGGCGACACCCGAAACGCCTAGCCGCTTCCCATGACCATCCTCGACAACCTCAATGACTCAAGCGCGGCATTTTCCGATGTGATCTGCCTGCCATCTGTGCGCCCCTGCCAAGGCGGGGAATAGCAGGCGATCCAATCCGGGAATGCAGCATCCGGAGGTCGTGGTGGCGTTCGGTTGTTGGAAGCGACTAATCCAAGAATCTTGCTGAAAATGTAATGGAAAGATCAACCGACTGATTACCGCGCTGCCACAACGGAGGCGAGCCTGAGATCAAAAACCCTGACAGCTGTCAGGGTTTTCCCTCATCAAGAAGGACATTTGCATCAAAAGGGGAGAACGGAAACGTTCGCTCATGATCCACCCGTGACAGGATCCCTCCCGCAGTCAATGAGAAAGCAGTCAGCTTTGGTTTCGGCGAGCAAGAGACACCCAGGAGCTTTCGGCAGGCCTGCCGCACGTTCGTATACGCCGCAAACTTGCTGCTGACTGCACGACCGACAAGGCACTTCAGCCGGTGAGCGCGGGCGTCGACGCTCATCAAGAAGGTGCTCTCGCAGCAGGGAACTGAGGATGGTTGAGTGAATCGCGGCACTGTGGGCATCAGTATTCGCTTGAAGCTACAAGAAAAAACTGCTGACGTTTTCGAAGCACGCGTGGTGCTTAGCCTCCCCGTCAGATGCGCATTGGGCTTTACTGCCGCCCGACATCATCCACCACCTCAGTCGAAAAAGAGCCATTTACCATGGAGACCGCCGACGAAGAACTGATTAGGGACCGGCTATACGCTCTGGGAGAGAGCAGGGCGGCTAGACCGTGACAGTGCTGGTGCTGGTTTCAAGCAGCGAAGGACATTCAGCCAACAGGGATATATGGCGTCGAGGTATTGCAGACTGCGGCGGTTCTTGGCGATCCCGACAAACCTGCCATCAGGGCAGAGAAGGCGCCGAAATCCGCAGTGAGGAAGGCGCCAGATTGCGTGAAGCTGCTGAAGAGGAGCATCGTTTCCAAGAGCCGGCGCCAGCGGGTTAGCGTGGATCAGGAGGCCGGCCGCCGCAGCATGCCCGGCAACTGCAGGCCGTCGGCCTTGAACAGCTTCTCCGCACACAATTCAGCCTCGACCTCCGCGGGCATGCCGTGGGTCGGATCCTCGCTGCGCATGACCAATCCGTGAGATGATGGGCAACGAACTTCAAGAGCAGCGATCTCGTCGCAGGGCAGGGGAGGGGAGGGACGGTAGGACGTCGAGTTCCTCGGCCGGTGATGCATCGCTTGGCTGCTCCGATCTGCCGCGCGAGGGTTGTTGATCATGCGTGCAGCCCCCAGTGCCTCGTGCAATAGTTCCGAAAAACCCGTTCTGCTTGTTTGACGTCGACAGTGACCGTCGCTGCGGATTCAAAGAATTCCGAGTCTATCAGGACGCCGCTTTGCACGAGAGTGTGATCATCAGAAAAGACGGCGGGAGGCACCGTGCCCATCGCCTATGGATTATCTGCGCCTGTCGGGGTGTGATCGCCGCATCGAGGTTGAGCGGCGCCTGCCGCTGTCGAACAGGCCCAAATGGAGCCCGTCTCATCATCTCAATGCCGAACGCTGACGGACAAGAATGCTGCCGACTGGAGTCAAGTTCGGCCACTTCTTCACCATGCCGCCTCTATGTCTGTAGGTGAGAAGCCGTTACGCTTGAATAGCAGCGGTTCACCGTGCCTCTTTGCCAGCGCATTAGAAGAAGCAGTCGCCATAATTCAGACCTGCGGGAAGTCGCCCTTTGGCCGTCGCTGCGCCAGGCTCGCCGCCACGAGGAACTGCTCCGCGCGACGATTTCGACGCCCTTATCGAGGCACAGATCAAGCTCTGCGGTCGCTGCCTCGCCGAGGCAGGCCTCGATGACGATTGTGAGTTCCAGGAGTGTTGCGGCCCAGATGAAGCGTCGTGGAGCGTCGACGACCTTTTTGCTCGAAGGTTTCCGGTTCGGGCTCCTCGAAGGCGACGCGACGATGGCGGAGGCGTCGATGACCATCAGTTGGGATCCCGTTCTCGTCATACTCCAAGATCTCATCTGCAGAGCGGTTGTCCAGCACCGGCAGCTTCGCCCATCGTCGACGACTGGCAGCAAGTTCTTCGAGAAGAAACGCAATACCTTGCCTTTGGGAGATGCCGCAGCCGCTCGTCCAGCGCGCGCCGAGTGGCCTTCGTAATCGTTCGTCAGTCGTTTCGGCCAGTGCCTTTGCCAGGCGTTTCCGTCAGGGCCATTGGCTGGTTTCTTGGTTCCTATTTGTCTACTTTCTACCTAGACTCTAGGCGCAAGCGGAGAATCAAGGTCTCGAACGCGGCGAGAACAAGGGGCACTTGGCGAAAAGCGCATCGCCTTCGCCGCAAAGTCGCACAATCAATACTTGGTCCCTATCGTAGTGAGCACGCGAAGAAATCGGCGTCCGGGTGACGGAAAGATAAGGCAGGTTGGTTTCCGTTTCCACGATTCAAGATGTTAATTCACATGGTTAATAAATCGTCATTGCTGCCGCAGAACGATTGAGGAGGATGCTGGCCTCGATCCACCAGTCATCTTGCTCGAGGGGTGTTATTGCGGCACCAGATTCTGTAAGAGCGTGCGATCAGACTCCAACCAGGTAAACTTTCGTATGGCGCTGCACAAAGACGAGATTCTGAACTCCCTTGCTGCTACTGCTAATGTCGCGCAGTTTGTGGCCTTCCGCCCTTTGGGAGGGCGCCTGGTTCAGAGTTATTGCAGGATTACCGGTTTTGAAGAAAACCACCGATTTCAGGACTCCAAGCAAGCGGTGGAAGCCCTCCTAGGTCGCAGTTCCGACCGAATGGTCAACGTTCGGAGCTACGAGCCGAACAGCCCCCGCAGCAGAGAGTTTGTATATGGCTTACGAACGGTCGAAGAGACTTTGGCAGTCCTCGATCGCTTGGCGGCGGAGGATCTCCACCTAATTGTAAATGAGACCATAGACATTCATGACGGCGGCGTATCCGGGGTTGTACAGGGCCAACTGATTGAATTTGCTCCAGACGACACGCCACGCTGTGTGGAAAAACCAGGGGCTGCATCGTTGCCTCTCGCGATTGGACTGAACATCCTCAACACAGTTTATGGGCTTTCCGCAGAACTCTCGTTTGCGCAAGGCTCCCGCGTTGAATTCAGCATCCATCCTAAGCCGCGTGGTTACCATCAACGCCATACAATTGTATGGGAACTTGAACGCGATGCGCCGAGTTTCCTTCCCGCTGCACTAACCTGGCCGAACCGGTTTAGTCGCCATTTAGGGGACAAGGTCTTTGGCCTGCTCGTCGCCAACGCATTGGGAGTTCCCGTGCCCCGAACGACGGTGATTGGCAGGCGTACGGCCCCCTTCACTTTCGGAAGAGACACGGGATCGTCAGAAGTCTGGACGCGGACTGCGCCCACCGAGCCGCAGCCAGGGCTCTACACGACCGTCAAGGGATGGTTGGATCCGTTCGCACTACTGTCATCGGAGGATCCCGACGGGTCAAATATTCGTTCGGTGATTTGCCAGTCGGCTGTACGAGCCGAGTTTTCCGGCGCGGCGGTAACCGGCCCGAATGGCCAAATCATCATCGAGGGGCGCCGAGGGGAGGGGGACCGATTCATGCTTGGTCTCCAATTGCCGGAAACGCTGCCGTCCTTCGTCGTTGAGAATGTTTCAGCCATATATGCTGTTCTAGCAAGCCGCCTCGGTCCTGTGCGGTTTGAATGGGTGCACGATGGCGATGTCGTTTGGATCGTTCAACTGCATTGTGGCGGGACGGGTACGACCGCGGACGTCATCGTTCCTGGCGACGCCGACACGTGGGTAGAATTCGAAAGCTCTGCCGGATTGGACAAGTTGCGCAGTTTGTTGGCATCCCTGCCCCCAGGGGAGGGCATTCTGGTAGTCGGCCGTGTTGGACTTACAAGCCACGTTGCGGACTTGCTTCGGAAGGCAAATCGGCCATCCAAGCTGAAAGGCGTCTAACCGCTCCGGCATGTAGGAGAGGCGACTGGTTCTCAGGAGCATCTCGTTAACGTTGGCTCATTGTTTTTTACGTGGAAGACAAAAAACATGGGTGGCATTGGCGCGTGGGGTCGCATAGCAAACTCCTATTGCTGCTTGCGGTTTTGCCCCACCCATCTGAATATCCCGCTCAGATAGCAGTACGGAAATGATTCGCCCTAGGATGTGTCGATGAACGTTCAAGTCGCTGTCAAGATGAACTCAGGGCCGAGCATCATGCTTGCAAGCGGTACCTGGTTCGATCTCCTTGATCCGTGGCATAGCCACTTCACCATACAAGACATCGCTCAGGGCCTTTCAAACATATGTCGCTACGCCGGTCAGTGTAGGGATTTCTATTCGGTCGCAGAACATTCCTTGCATGTCTGTGATACGATAGGGGAGTTCAAACTCGAGGCATTGCTGCATGATGCTGCGGAAGCGTTCATTGGCGATATTACCAGGCCGCTCAAACAACTCCTTCCGGAGTATAAAGCCATCGAAGCTAACGTCGAAGCCGCGATTTACAGCCGTTTTAGCCTCAATCAGATGGCTACACCTCACGTTAAGCTGGCAGATCTGCGCGTGCTGGCGGCCGAGCAAGCGCAACTCATGCCTGTCGGAACTGACTACTGGGCCGCGCAGTCCGATGTTCGTCCTGCACCCGTCGCCGTAGAGTTTCTCTCCCCCTCCATCGCGCGCGAACGCTTTCTCGCCAAATTTCATGAGTTAACGTGTTGAGGGCGCTGCACGAGCCCATGTTCGTGCAGCTTTGCACCTCATCGTGATGATTTACTCGTGCGGCCCGTCATCGAGGTCCGCTCCTGGGCGGCGCCACAGTTCAATTAATTGTCCGTTCGCAAAGCGGTGAGCTGATATCAAATGGTCCATGATATCGTGGACACCATATGGCACCGTCAATTCCACTAGTGTGTCTTCGACCGCGCGCGTTTTCCGCCGCTCGCCGAAGGGGTAATCTGCGATCGGAAGGAATGTACCCCGGCCGCGAGGCTGAGGGTTCATAATGGTCGAACCGCTGTTGATCGGGCTGAGCAAGATGTTGTTCTGGTGCGAAGCCACAAGCGAGGCGGTATCCACTGTAAGGATGGTTTGCGGATAGTCGCGGTACGCCTTGGCCTTCAGCAACCTCCACAAACGCTTCTTGTGAAGCCAGAAGAATGTTTTCTCGTTGAGCGTGCGATACCATTGTTCTGGCCTCAGCCCGTCCTGTAGGCACTTTTCTAGAGCGCTGTCCGTCATGGGCTTGTTGTCGCGGATTACCGCATTTGGCAGACCGTTTTTTGAAATTGTCACGCTTTCAGGGCGGCGCTGGGCTTCGATTTCCAAGCGTCGCGCGCCGTTGATTTCGTAGAGATCAAGGAGCGCCGTGGCGCTCAATAGGCCACGCTCCTGTATAGAGGGAAATGCGCCATCCTCGGCCATATGGAAGAGCCGCGGGTACATCTGCAGTAGAAGGTCAATTTCCATCTTCAGTCTTTGCTTTCTCGCCGGTCGATCACGATGGCATTTGGCCCGAAATCTTTTGTAATCCAAGTGACCCTGGCACCAGTGACACGCTCGAGGTTCTGAACAAATGACTTGGTCTCGGCAGTCAGCCCGGCATACTCCGCCACGGTCTTGTTTGAAGCGTCAATGTAATCAGCGAACGTAAGCGCGATATCGGTTGCTCCATTCAGGACTGCGGACCGTCGTGCTTGCTCCCAATCGAACTCTCCGATGCGCCTCTTTTTGCCTGACACGGTGCCCACTTCTGTTCCGGTGATATCCTCTTCCGGAACGCCGCTTCGCTTAGCGATGGTCGCAAAGTTAATTTCGTTCATCATCGGGCCAGAATTTCCACCCACGCGAATAGGATACGTTCTAGTTACCATGATCACGCGGCGCACCCTTGATGGAGCGATGCCGGCGTCCGCCAAGCATCCTGACGCGGTCGTTTCCCTGGATGTGACATACGGGTAATGACCATGATGGATGCTCAGGTCTGTCCCCTGAGTCCCTTCGAGCAGAATGCGGTCGCCGCGCCGGTAGGCCTTCTCGAGCTCGACCTTCGTGCATCGGACAAACTGTTTGAATTCCGGTATATCTTGAGCGAGGCGAACCGGAGCATCGAAGTGAACCTTGTCGCCACGCCCGAGGATCTTCCTCGCAGTTGCAACACCGACCCCCTTCTTCGTTGAGCCGATTGCCTCAAGGCTTCCCATTTCGACCTTGACGTCCTCGTCTTCGATAACAATGGCCTGGGGGTCGATCGACAGTCGGTCTCCGGTAAGGCTCAGATCGGTGATCTCCTTCAGGACCTGTTTAACAGAAAGTGTGGCGCCTGCACCAATCAGGAGCTTCGCCTCGGGATTTGATTGCGTTCCTGAAGGAAGCTGAATGTAGTCGTATTTTGGGAAGGAAACTTTGTGCCCGGCGTTCGGTCCACCGACCCGCATGAGAACTTGATACTCTTTTGCGATATGGGCACAGATGTTGCCTTTCCCTTCGCTGCCGAATTGTGCACCAACGAGAACATCAACGAGTGGTGGGATACCCTCCGGGAAGAGCTTTAGTCCGCTTGCCGCAAGGGCCAGGAGGGAAGCGGCACTATTTTTGTGCGCATCCAGAACACGATCGGCTTTTGTCGCGAGTTCTTCAATGCTTCTTTCCGTCCCGTGAAGACGCGCTTCGTCGTAGCTTGCAAATTCCTGCAATTCCGCGGGGCGTTCCAGGTAGCGTTTTCGGAGAATGCCAATCGGAGCTGTGAGGTGAATATGAATAAGCTGATTTTCGAATCTCGTACGAAAATGCTGTATTTGCTGCACAGTTCTAACGGCGTCGATCAACCAAATGGATCTTTCTAGATTGCCACCCGCGAGCGATAGGAACTCGTCAAGTACCCAGCGGCCCGATGTCTCCTCGTCGAGGTCCAATCCCAACTGAATGAGAGCTTCGCGACCGGCGTCAGGGGTCCGCTGCAGCAAGAGCTGTCGCGTGGATACCTTGCGAGCGCCGAAACGCGCTTCGAATTCCTTAACTAGAGCTGATTTTCCAACCGAGATGGGGCCAGAGATCAAAATTACATTGCACATAAAAACTCCCCTGACAGTTGAACAAATGCCATTCCCTAAGCGACGATTAGTAAATCGTGATTCGTGCAGAAGTTGAAGAGCTTGCAGTCGTGGGAATGGTTCGCGGCGTTACCTATTCAGAAGGTCCTACAAAGGGCAGGAACTCGGTCGTTAGGTTAATATGCGCTCGCTTTCCGGGCTTGTCGGGTGCACAGTTCTCATGGAGTGGGTCGTCGGGTCGCATCCGCCGTAGGATGCTGCCAACTCGCATGGCCTAGCGTTGAATTAGCAGATTGGGGCTGCGTATGAACAGATCTGTGAGTATATCCATTCTTTCCATAGGGTTTTCGGCGGAATAAATTAACATCTGTACTGACGTTTATAGAGAGAAAAGATAAATATATCGTCTGCGTCCTATAATCTTTATGTTAGATCGCAAATATTATCGAGGGAGCATACAACAATGGTCCTGTTTTGTTAATGATTTCAGATGAACTGAAAAGCTGAGGCCCAGCCCAGCTTTGCATGGGCGGCGCTCAAATTAGTCACTGGTGAGGACGCATCATCACAAAATACTGCATCAGATATTAGCTGCATACCTGCAAGTTTTAGATACTCGTTTATAGAGCTTTGCCGATGCTTGAACGTCGCGGCCATGACGCTCCCATCCGCCGTTGGCAGCTTTGTAAGTTCATAGGGATGGGATGCATCGACATTTGAGATGAGGAGTAGACCTTTTGGCTTGAGCATTTGCATCATCATTCTCAAGGATATCCTATAGTCTTCGAGATGAGAAAGGACGCGCGTACACAGCACAACGTCAAACCGTGTGTTCGATCGGAACTCGGCGCTATCGGCGTGAATGAATTCAGATAAAGGGGCGCGAGCGCGGGCAATGGAGAGCATTCCTTGGCTTACATCGATGCCAACCGAAGACCTAAAGTAAGGCTGTAGCTCTTTTAAATAAAATCCTGTCCCGCAACCCACGTCAAGAAGACTATCGCGTTCTGCATCGGTGTGTCTACCTATGGTGTTCAGTACAAATGGTGCCTCAGTTGAGCGCCAGAAGGCTTGCCATTTCCACTCATCATAGCGTACGGATGCCGCATCGTAGGCATCTGCGGGAGTTAGGACATCCTTTCTGGAGTCGAGATGGGTTGGGGACGTGTGAATCATGGTTTCTTCTCTAAGGCTCCCAGGCGCGCGTCTATTTTAGACAGTCGCTCCAGAATCGCGTTCACATCGTTCGAGTTGGCAGTTCCGCTGACTGTGATACGCTGCTTTATCGCTTCATCCGCTTCAGAGCGAGCCACTTCTTTCACGTCGGGAAAGAGCTCGCCTTTGACATAGTCCGTTATTAAGGAAACACCCGCCAAGAAGGCAAACGCACCAAGTGCCCAACCGAACGAGCTTCGGATCGCAGCCGGAAGGTCCCTTTTGAACTCATGGACAGCCTCCTCCTTGGCTGCGGTGAGTTCATGTCGAACGGAAGTCTTGATTTCATCGCCGATGCTGTTGATCTGACGGATCGCGGTTTGCCTTTCAGTTGCAATTTCCGTCGAAAGCTCGGCAACTTTCAAGAATGTCTTCGGTTGGTCAACTGCCAGCTGACGCAGCGCGGCATCGTACTGTTGACGAGTAATTTGACTTGCATACGGTGACAGTACGCGTCCCCGAAGCTCGGTAAACACCATCTTGGCGATAGGGGTTTCACTCGTAATCACGACTGTAGACTTAGCAAAATTTACAAACAGGCACGCTAAATCACCTTCGTAGCCCGGCTCCACCATGCTCATGTTCACGAGCATCAGACCCTTCCTCGAAAGCGTGTTTGTTTGCCACCAAAAACCAACCAGATTGTTCGGGATACTAACTCGCTCTCGAGTCCTTATCCAGATCATTTGGCCCGGACTTACAATGACCTCTCCATTTTGGCCGTCTTGAAATTCGATGGGGACGGATGTCTCTCCTGGGATGAAGGCAGAGCCGCACACAAATGAATAGGAGCATTCTTGCGCTCGTTTAGGATCTCCATTCTTCACCAATTCGCCGCGGTCGATGCAAAACCTAATTTCTTCGTCAGACAGTACTGCCACAGAAAATCTCCAGAATCAGATTTCCAGCTTACACTAGGAGTGTGATGGATTTTGTGAAGGCCCTTTAAGCCTGCGTTCGCGGGAAAGCGCGGTGATGAAGAGAGGTGAGGCAGATCAGCAGCGAGCTGGTGACCGAGCATGTGCCTAACCCCTACACATGGAGCATCGGCCCACTAAACCGCTGCGCGGACGATGTTCAATGTGGCAGCCCGCGAGGAACATCAATATTCGAAAGGGTTCGAACGAAACGTTCGACCGAGGAATGGCAGATCCGTTGCTGGTCTGCCGGCGGTCCGGCTTAGATGGCTCCAACTCTTAACCCTTTTCCGGTCCCAATGGTACCCAAACACAACATATTTGATGTGTCATTGACCACAACAAAAAAGTTGTCTAAAAGAGAATCATGAACGGAATTGTGCTGAATGAGAAAGAACTGCGGGATGCGCGAGCGCGGGTAGCAAAACTATCAGACGCGTTGTCGGCAGAAAGCGGCATCGTGCAGCTCGCTTCAAATCTCCCACCCGAAGTCGTGACGCAGGTCACAAAAATGATGAAGGCGGAGCGTCTTCGGCTACTTTCGGCGATAGAGGCATTCGAATACGCAAGAGAGGCTGGTGATGCATCTTCCCTTCTCAAGCAATCTGGGACGGATCCTGGCGTAACACTCATCGTGGCGAGGATCGCGAAGGGCTATTCCCAAAAAGATCTTGCTTGGCGTCTGGGAGTGAAAGAACAGCAGATCCAGCGATATGAGGCTGATCGCTACAGCTCTATTAGTCTGAAAAACTATGCTCGTGTAGCAGCGCTGCTCGGTGTCCAATTGAGCGCAACTATCACAGAGAATCCGAACTTCCGTGGTTTGGATGCTGTCATCGCAGACGTAACTCGGGAGGACATCCGAAAAATCCTGAAGCATGGTCGCTCGCGCGGCTGGTTCGCAACGGACATGAGCGAAGCGCAACTTCGCCAATACGTCGCAGAAAATCGCATCGAGTTCGGTAGCCCTTCGTTATTGCGGACCGGCCTAAACGTGACCGACCATAGCGAGGATGTACTCCTTCACGCGTGGCGAGCACGCGTGGCTACCCGGGCTCGTGAGGAACTTTCGCAGCAGGCGATGACCTTCGATCCGGCGGATATACTTTGGCTGGCTGGACTCGTTCGGCTGAGTGCCCATCCCGATGGACCAAGGCGGGCCCGGGAAACGCTCAAAGAAAAAGGGATTCTGCTCATCGCGGAGCCTCAGATACCCGGTCTTGCAATTGATGGGGCGGCATTCCTCGAAGGCAACATTCCAGTTATCGCCTTGACCATTAGGAAGGACACTATTGACAATTTCTGGTTCACGCTGCTGCATGAAATCGGTCATGCAGTCCTGCACTATCGGACAGGACTGGCTACTGGTTTCTTCGATCAGCTTGAGACAGTATCTACTGATGAACAGGAGGCGGAAGCTGATTCCTTCGCTTCCAACATTCTCATACCCGAAGAAAAATGGCGGAGATCGACTGCTAGAATAGCCAACTCTCCTGTTGTCGTGGAGAGTTTCGCTAAGGAGCTTGGCATCCACCCAGCGATTGTCTTCGGTCGCATACGGAAAGAACGGAATAACTACTCAATATTTTCGAACAAAATAGGCGCCAACACTGTGCGCGAACAGCTGATCGGCCCGAGCTAAGGAGATCTCATGCTTCCGTATCATCCAGCTCTTCGGTTTAAGCAGGGGGAATATCTCGCCACCGGGAAAGTTGCGCGGGATATCCAAAAACATATTCAGCCGCGCTTCATTCTCGCCCCTCCTAAAGAAAAGGACCCTGAGAAAGGCAAGCCCCTGACGGAGGAGGAGATCGCTGTTCTCACTGGAGAGCGCATTGCGAAACATTGGCCGCTTTATCCGGCCTATCTCGATGCCCAGTATGTTGCCCCGTTTTTGGGGGACGGGGGACTTAAGCAGTTATTCCGAATTGCGCAGCGTCGAAACGAGCAGTTGGCCGTCGTCGCCACCGTCAAGGATCTTTTCAATCCAATTTACCGCGATTTCCTTCGGTCCTCTGCCCCGCGAATTGGTATTTACCTTCCATACGAAGATGTAGACGTCGACTCGCTCTTGAAAGGCGTGAAGGCGATTGGTTGCGAAACGACTGAGTGCGCTCTGTTCGTTGATTTCACGAAGGCGCCTTTGAGTGTCGAAGGCGTGTCTGGATCAGTTGCAGGAGTCTTTGACATGCTTGGCACGGCGGCGCAGTGGGCACGCATAATTTTCCAAGGCTCGAACTTTCCCACCAAAAACCCGGCCGAAAACGACAGCCAGTGCTCCATACCTCGGAGTGAATGGCAGGTCTTTCTTGCCGCTTTGAACGAATGCTCGGTGCCTCCGAATGTTATTGGCTACGGTGATTTCGGCGCAGACCACGGCGAGATCAAGTTCCGACGTAAAGGAGGAGGGTCTGCGCCTATTCGGCATATTCGCTACACTGGAAAGAAGGCGACATTCGTCTTTAGGGGCAGGGAGTCCGGAAAGCAGGGCGAGGTCATGAGGGCAGTGTGTGAAAGAGTTCTGAGCAGCGGTGAGTTTGCCGGCCAGGGCTATTCTTACGCCGACGACATTATTTGGCGGGTCGCTAAGGGCATGTCGGCCGCTGGAACTCCATCGATGTGGCGAGAATGGAATATGGCTCATCATATGACGCGTGTGGTGCGAGATCTTGGATCAATGGCCGGAGTGACCTTCGCGGACGGTCCGGTCAGCCATGTAGCGGAACAGCACTCTCTATTCACCGAATAGAGCGGCAGCGAGCGTCGCAGTTCGACCTCGGAGGAGCAGTTGACGTCTCATGCACCGGACGGCGCAAATGGGTGGAGTTCGGATCGTGCCGAACTCGTTTATGGGGAGCGTCCGTCCGGAGAAATCGTTCACATTTCGTCGGTCGAGCGTGGTCTCAAGTGTGATTGTGTCTGTCCGGGTTGCCGTCGACCCTTAGTGGCCAAGACGAAGGCCGAGAAACAAGTGGCTCATTTTGCGCACTCGGGGCCGGCGTGTGGCGGGGGACCGGAAACAGCCCTTCACAAACTAGCGAAGCAGATAATCGCTACAGAACTTAGTCTGCTGCTGCCGGAGCGAGTAGTCGTTTTCGGAGAAAAGCGGAGACTGCTTTCGGAAACAATGGAGATGAGGTTTGATCGCGCTCAAGTCGAGTACTACGATCTTCGCGACGTGGTCCCTGACCTTTACCTCGTCCGTCAGGGACGTCCACTTTTCGTTGAGGTAGCGGTTACCCATACATGCGACGAGCTCAAGATCGAGCGCTTACGCAATAGGGGTATTTCGTCAGTCGAAATTGACCTCTCACGAACGCCTCGAGATGCATGCTTAGAGGATGTGCGGGATGCTGTGCTGAGAACGGCACCTAGGTCCTGGATATTCAACAAGGGGATTGATGAAGGCCTCGAGTCGATGCGTGTGGAGGCCGCTCGGGAAGAGGAAGAGCAGCAACGGGAGCTTGAAGAGCGGGCGAAGAAGCTCGCGGAGATCTATAGGGCGGCAAAAAGTGCGGTATCCGGCGGCTTCAAGCGTGATAGAAATTGGCAGCTTCTCGAGCGCGTTGGAGGCACGGATCTTGTAGGTGTCGAATTCGACGGGAACGCCGTTTTCGCGGTTTCGTCAATCCAATGGCAGATCACGATACTGATCGATGTCCTACTTCATAGGAAGTTAGGACGAAACCTGCAGACGCCGGTTTCCGTTTGCCAGTACCTGCAGCGCCTCAATCTCATTCGCCGGGATTTCCTCTATCTGCGGGAGACGGTTGAGCAGAAAATAACTCAACACCAAGAGGATTTTCGGGCACCTTGGCGCGTGGTTTGCGCCTACCTTGATTTCCTCACGGAGAAGGGCATCGCCGCCCACCTGATGAAGGGCTATACCATTGCACCTGCGGTTGGCTCTCTTTGGATAGAAGCATCGATGGAGATCGAGGCGGCGCGGCTTCGCGTCGATACTGCCGCGGAGCAAGTCAAGCGGATTTTGAACGAAGCAGACCCTACTCGGCGGTCAGCCGTGACGGTTGGCGGATGGTTCTCGTCGGTGGATCCACAGTCTAATCTCACATTTCGGGAGGCTCTCGAATCGAGTGAACATCATGTCCGTATCGAGCGCGAATTGCGGGCGATCGAAGCAATGCTGGATGGCCGATCAGCTATTCCCAGTGATGCATTAGCGCTGCCCATCGACGACCTTATTGCGGCCGCTGAGGAGCAACAGGCGATGCTAGAACTGGCGCGTGACAGCGTGCTGAAGCGCGCAACCAGCGCATCGCAGATCTGAAAAGTATGGCAGGGCCTCTTTTCGCCGCAGAGGAATTGGAAGTCTGGCTGACAACACCGCGCATCGAATTGTCCGGACTATCTCCAGCCGCAGCAGCGGAGACTGGTGGGTTCAGTTCCGCAAGAGCGAAAGACATCTTGGTGTCTATCAAGCAACAAAAGGAATGGGCGGACGCGGAGATGGCAAGAATTGCAGAATACCGGAAGCTCTTGAAAACGGAAGCATACGCGCTTCTGGGTGAGGGTGAGGCGACCGAATTCCTCCGGGGCCGTGACGAAGAGCTCGGCGGAGTCCCCCCCGGGATCTATTGCAAGGATGCGAGTTCCCTTGAGCAATGTCGGGGGAGGTTACGCCAATGGGGCGCTTTCTTGCGAGAAATTAAAGGCGGTAGTTGATGGCCAATTTTCTGTGATACTGGAAAAAAGAACGACGAGATGAGCGCAGTACCTCTTGATGAAAGCGCAAGTTAATCACGGCTACGGTTTGTTGAGAAACACGACTCCCGCCTTTTCGAGCCGTTCCAGAAAGTCCTGAACGTTTTTGAAGCCGCGACTGTCTTGTGCGAAAGTAAACTTGATGCGCTCTCTTGCCCTCGAAAGAGCGACGAGGAAAACATTTGCGTCATCGCCGCTCTTCCAGAACGCGTCGTCGTTCAACTCTATGAATGTGACGGTATGGAACTCCAATCCCTTAGACTTGTGGATTGTCATGAGTTTGACGACGCCGCGGCCCTCGATCAGGTCGATGCAGTCCTTCCATTCGGTGTGCTGGCTGGCACTTTCGTCGAAGAGCAGCCGAAAAGCATCGAGGACCTCGGCAATGCGAGTTGAACCCCGATACTCATTATATGCGCGTGAGAACTGGTCCCGTCTCGACTGCGGCATCACCAAGTCTACGATCTCGTGACCGCTGATGTCGGCGGCGCGTTTGCCGACCAAAGCATTGCCGAGGTCGCTGACAAGCCTCTGGACCGCCTGCAGACTGCTGGAGCTTCCTCGCTCGGTGGAGATGTCGTGTCCGTCGAGATCGGCAAGCGTGTCTCGGCAGACCTGAAACGGATCGCCTTGTCGCACGCTGACCGCCATCTTGAGGGCGGCCATGATGAACCGAAACACTTGCTCCTTCATCAAATCCTGTATTTCGAGTTCGCCCACTTTTCGCGACTCGTTGCGCAGGCGCAGCCCGGCCTTAACAAAGTGGGGCTTGAGACGCTGCTCAATATTATCGACGCGAACCCGCGCAAGCAGCACAAAATCATCAGGCCTCCTCGCCGGATCTACTCCCAGCTCTTCCCGTATGAAGCTTGCAATGTATCGCCCCTCAGCCTCTCGATCTTCGAATACCCATCCTTCGATCGCGTCGGGAGGAACCGGATCGTCCTTCCTTGCCGCCTGCGTCATCACCGGATTGGTTTCGAACATTGAAGCGATGCTATTGATCAGGTCTACAATTGCTTGATTGGAGCGGAAATTGAACAACAGCTTCGATGGCACTGCGGCGAAGTCGTCGTTGAAGCGGTTGAAGATGTCCGGAAGCGCACCCGCCCAGGCCATGATAGCCTGGTTCGTGTCTCCCACGGCAGTGACGACTGCGTCACTGCCGTGGAACGCGGCCTTGATCAGTCTGTACTGCAGGTCGTTGACGTCCTGAAATTCGTCCAGGAACACGTGGGAGTAGGTCTGTCTGAGGGCGGAAACGATCGAATTCTGAGTTTCAAGGATTCGAAGGGCCAGCAGCATCACCATTTCGAACGTGATCGTGGATCGCCGTATGGAATATGCCCACCAGGCGCTGCGAATGCCGTCGGCAGCATTGCCAAACAGATCTCCGGAAGGAACCGAATGGACGAGTTTATAGAGGTCTCGGTCGTTATAATTCATGACCGAAGGAAACTGGAGGGAGACCGAGTTTCTGAAGTCATCCCATATGCCTCGATTTGGAGAAAAGATTCGGTAACCGGGGGGCGGTCTTACCTCTTTAGGCAACGCTTCGAGGAACTGGTCGAGCAGCCTCTTGGCGAAGCTGTGCAGAGTGAGGGATTCGAATCTAGTCGACAGGTTTGGGTCGCATCTCGCCGCCACTCGGTCCTGAAGATTCCGCGCCGCGTCGACTTTGAACGCAACTGCAAGGATTCGTCTAGGGTGTGGGCAGGCGCCTGTTGTGAGCAGGAAGTTGGCTCGCTGCGCAAGCAGCTCAGTTTTTCCGGCGCCCGGCCCTGCCAGAATGGAGCGGGAATTCGTAGAGCGTGCAATATCCAGCGCGTCGCCTTCCAGGGAGACGCCCTTGGATGGCTTCCAATGTTCAGGGTTCACGTAGGTCACCGCACCACCTCAGTCTGTGCATTGCCCGCCGACACGAGAGACCTCGCCTTTTCGATGAGCGCTTGCAAGGGTTCTGGGCAGCCAGTCTCCAACCGTTCCTTGGAGAGCTTCGAAAATGCCAGGAGATGTGAACCAGGCTTTGACGATGACTTGAAGAGCTCTCGATAGATGTGCACCTGCTGCTCTGCGATCTTATTTCCCGTTGCCTCTATCTCGGGCAGTCCCTTGCCGGACGCGCCGAACACGGCCTCCATCAGCTTCCTTCTTGTCTCGTCGTTGTAGTTTTCCGGCGCGTAGGGCTTCTCTGCAATGTAGGCTTCGGGAAATGCCTGGATCATCATCATATCGAGATCCACCGGGGCCGAGTAATATATTCCCCACCTCCGCAGCCACTTCACCCAGCCATCGTAGTTTTGGGGGGTGAGCCCTTCGTTCGTAGGTATGCCATTAACGTTAGCAGGAATTTGCACGCCCGGCTGGTCTGTGCTGGCTGCATAGGTGGGGACGAACTCCGGACCTAGTGCAGTCAGCCAGGCAACGGCATTCTTCAGTCGTCCGGTGCCTCCACCGTACCGGCCCAAGTCGAAGTCAAGAAGCGTGAGGTGGGGTATTTCCAGCCCGTTCAAGAGTTTCCAGAGATGGTGGGCGTGACGACCACCGATGGAAACATATGCAATGAAAGACGGATCCAGGCTGGCCCCACGTGCTTCGGCGAGTTTGGGAATGACGATCCGCTCGGTGTCGCCTTCGCCGATGATAACGAGACGCGCAAAATAAATCTCCGGATTGGCGAGGATCACTTGCTGGATGAATTTGTCCTCTTCCGTCCTCTCCGGCGGCAACGGCAGCGACAATACCGTGCTCGTTAGGGTCTGAGGCGAATTTCGGAAATACCGGACGTTCTTCGGAGGCACACGGCTGAGGATGCTGGTGGCATGGCTGGTCACAATGGCCTGCGCCGATCCCGTCTTGTTCAGGCTGTCCAGGAGAGCCACCAGACGAGGCAGATAGAACGGCGAGAGATGGTTCTCCGGCTCCTCAAGCGCGAAGATAGTCAGGGCGGGCATCGTGAAATCGGATGGACGGAAGCCGACCAGATTGGGGCGCGCCTTCTGCATGTCCCACATGAGAGTTTGGTATGTCGCAGCCAGGGCGAAGTACAGCAGCGATGTTTGCCCCTCGCTGAGCTCGTCGAGGTATCGTTGGCCGCCACCGGGCGACTTGGTGAACCTAAGAGTCAGATCCTTGATGAGTTTCTGAAACTCGGTGGCAACCACCCCAAGCTGAGGAGTGCCGTCATAATGGCCGTCATGGAGAGACTTCCAGAAACCGTCGAGAGTTGCGCTGACGTATTTCATCGCATCCGTGGAATTTAGATTCTGCTCGAGATCGGCAGCGAACCCTTTCGATTTCGAACGGGTGTCGTCACTCCAGTCCGCAGCACTTTCGAGGCGGCTGAGAAGGTTTCTCAGCGCTGTCTGGCTTACGCCCCGAGCGTCACGGTGCGCGGGGATGTAGATCACTTCAGCGTACTGCGTCGGGCGTCCGCGGAGAGGGGTTTTCCGTTCGTCGTCCGGCCCGAATGGAACGGTATCAAGCGTCTTCACGGAGTAGATTTTTGTTTCGAGATCGTCCGTAAGAGCGTCGGAGCTCGAGTACTTGCATTCAAGACGAATTCTAACCCGGAGCTTGCTGTCAGCTGCCGAAAAGAATAGATCGCTGAAGACCATGGGATACGCCGTTGGATCCTCAAATCCGAATACAGCATCGATCACAATTTCTCTCTCGAGCGCTTTCAGCATTTGAAGATCTTCAGTGGGTCCGAAATGGACGTCCGTCTTCCGGATTTGACGTTCGGCCGAGATTGGCGAAAACAGCCTTTTCAGAGCCTCGAGAGCTGCGGTCTTTCCGGAACCGTTGTTGCCGACGAAGGCGTTTATGCCGGACTTGAAGGTGATGGCTACGGGCTTCTGGCCGAAGCAGCGGAAATTTTGAAGGGTCAATGTTTCTAAATGCACAGCAATGCTCGGTCACGGAATCGATGATCACGATTTTGGCATAGGCAAACGCAAAAGCAACTTGAGCTTGTGCAGGGATAGGGTCACCCACGGCCATATCCTCAATATTTAAAGCCGCGGTATTGGCCGCTTCGTGGCCGCGATGCGGTCGTTGGTGTCGTTTTCGGCTAGCACCGGATATCCCGGCCGATGTTAATGAGCCGCCGCGACGGGGACTAAGGGGGCCGTTTTCCACGAGCCCTGTGCACGGCTTGTTGCGAGGATGTTCACGTTCTGGGCTAAAAAATCGCATAATGTATCGTCCGGAACTGACCCTCACGCATGGCGACAGTGAGCGGCTCCGCAGGACACCTGAACCACAGCGATCGCGATGCCATTGTTGCTTTCAGACGCTAACTGCCAACTATGAGGTATCGGAGTTGCGCATTGCTCTTTCCGGTCATCCGGTTCTTTTGTCACCTTGCCCATGAGCTCTGAGAAGCGCCATTAAAACAGGCCCAAGTGAAAATACACCGCGCTTCGTCTTAGACGTCAGATCTCGCAGATAGCCGCCTGCCGAGTTGATGTGTCCCGCCCGCTCGAGAATGCAAGCAATCGTCACGGCCGCATTTTCCGAGCCCATGGCCTCGCATGCTTCCTGATAAGCCGATGGGCTGACCCCTAGCATGGATCGCACAGTGACGGCAGCAGTCATCAGGTCTCGCCAGTTGCTTATGACGCCGTTCGGACCGTATGACGAAATCTCCGGACATGCCCTTAACACGGTTCCCAACGGAAACACCTTCAACGCCTCATTCGTACGGTCCTGTTTCCGGCTCGCCTTCGCACCCAGCTCGTTTCTAGAGCGAGGTTCAGATTCATGAATGGATTCGGTATGTGAATTCTGTTTGTGATGCTCATTGTGAGCATCATTGGTGCTATAATTTTCTGCATTTTGCTGAGACTTCAACGTGTTAAGGATTTCCTCCCGCAGCGTCGTCATTTCATGGAGAAGCCCCAACAGCTCGGAAGGGCTTGGAGTGCGCGGTATGCGGCGGACTAGCTCGACGTACTTGGAGTTAATCTTCTCCCAATCCCCGTCTGCGCCCTCTTCGATCGCCGCAGTGATGAGCTTACGGACGTCCCGGCGGCATATTGTCAAATTTTCCTTGGCTCTCCTGAAGGCCGCCCGAGCCGCCGCGACCCGCTGCGCCATTTGAGCAAGCTCTTCGGCACGGGTGAGCAGGGGGGAGAGATCGAAGCCAAACGCACTTTCGATCTCGCCTGACCTATGCCTTCGGGCGTATCGCTTTCCATTCGCACTGTCCTTACGCACGATAAGACCTGCCTCTACCAGAAGGGCTAGGTGTCTACGAAGCGTGGCGCCAGTAATGCCATGAGCGCGGAGTGTCAGCTGCGCATTGGATGGGAAGACTATGAGCTGCGCGTCTTGACGGAGTTCATTGTCAGGATAAAAACTCAACAGGGCGTCAAGGACCGCGAGGCTTCGGTCCTGAAGTCCCAGCAATTCTCTCGCCTCGGAAGCGTCTCGAAAGACCTTCCATTTGTCAGCCGACTTGCCGGGCTGAATGACGGTCGCGGCAACTTGTTGCCGAACCTGGGCAAGCGTCATCGGCCGCCGCCCGAAAGGCGTCGTCACACTTCCACTCTGCATTTTTTCCTTCACCTTCTAAGAGGCAAAAGAAAGCTGCTCACCAAAATCGGTGCCAAAGACTCTTGACGGGGATTCGGGGAAATGCGATTCTCTAGTTGTCACACACAGAGAGAGGCTTCCACGACGGCAACGTTTGGGGGGCCTTTTTCTTTTGCAGCGCTTCCTTTCCTGAACAAGATACAAACCCTGACAGCTGTCAGGGCTTTTCGTGGTTTCGCTGAAGGGCAAACTGCGCAGCAAGGTTTGGCAGTTCCGCCTCAACAAACTTCAAGAACTCGATGCCGAGCGAGCCCTCGGCCGAGATTCGAACCTCTTTCGGGGACATCACCAACGCGGCAAGCTTTGTACCGCTACCATCCGAAATCGGAGTCGGACCTAAGCCCTTTTTGGTGGCTGGCTTGATCGCACTCAGGACGCGCTGGAACCGTTTGTCGGAAGTTTCAACGGGGTCCACCTTGGCCAACGTAGTGCGAATAGAATCGAGAGTGTCCGGATCGCCGGCAACAGCCTTGGCAAGGTCGAGCCATCGCGGCCGGCCAATCTTTGGTGCCCGTCCAATAGCCTCGATGATATCCGCCGGCACGACGCGATAGACATTTCGCATACGAGCCAGTTCAGTGTCCTCGATCGAAAGCGCTGCGTAGATATGGCGCGGCTTGATTCCCGCATCATCCATGCGCGACGCAAACAGCGCCCGCTCGATCCAGGTCAGGTCCTGGCGGCTTGCATTCTCGATCCCCTGCGCGAGAACAAGATCGAGGTCAGAAATTTCCACCTCGATGGCTCGAAGGGCCTTGCCGAGCTGCTTGGTAGCAAGCCAGCGCCGGTGACCGTACACGATCTGATAGCGACCGGGCGACGAGGGGTGTTTCCGGACCTGGACAGGAACCTTTTGGCCCTCGGTCTCAATGGAACGTTTGAATGCCTCGAAGCTTGCCTCGTCATCATCCGGCAGTCTGTCCGGGTACGGGGAGGGGTCGATGAGGGAAGGATCCAGCTCGCGGATCGCCCCCCCGCCCGACTCGACGAGAGCCTTCAACCGATCTCGCTCTGATCGAATGTCGTCGATCGCACGGTGGGCTGCGCCTATGACACCAGCCCCAACACGATTGCCCACGGATGGAACAGGGGGCGCTGGCTGCTGATCGCTGGCCAGCTTGTTCTCCAGCTCTGCTGACAGCAGTCCGAAGCTGGCGACAATCGACTTACGAGGAGATTTGCTCATGTCCGCCCCCAGCTATCGTTGATAAGGCGAACAATGGCCTCGTTTACGGCGTCTACGGCCTCGCGGGCGCGCTTTTGGGTGTCCCGTCCGATTTGCCCCATTTCGAGCTCGTACACGGAGCGCTTCGCGAGGCCAGCGGCTTCAACGGCAGTGCTCTCGATGGCAGTCGGCAACAGGACATCTGTACCGAACATATGGCGGAGCATCGCGACAACTTGCGATTGCGGCGCGTCATTGGGGTCATGTCGTGTTACCAGGTATCGAATGAAGTCCTGGTCCAACTGAGCGCCGCTCTCATTAAGAACACTAATTAGATCGCCCATCATCAGCAGGAACTGGCTCATCGATGCAACGTCTAGCATTGCCGGATGCACCGTGATGATCATGCTGGTCGCAGCGTATATCGCGCTTAATGTCAGAAAGCCGAGCGACGGCGGTGTGTCCAGGATTACGACGTCGTAGTCTGCTTCAACTTCTGAAAGGGCGAGCTTCAATCGCTCGAAGAAGATCGCGCCGGAACTCGACTTGTTCGCCAAAACGCGAGGAGTTTCGTGTTCATACTCCATCACTTCCAGATTACCTGGAATGAGGTCGATGCCTTCGAAGTATGTCTTGCGGATGATATCGCGGATTGGACGACGGTCGTTTTCGTCGTAGCGCAAAGCGGCGTAGATCGTTTCATTCGAGCCGACGTCAATCTCTGGCTGGGCGCCGAACATAGCCGACAAGGATGCTTGGGGGTCCAGATCGAGTGCGAGTACGCGATAGCCGTGGAGGGCTAGGTAGTGCGAGAGGTGCACGCAGGTCGTTGTCTTTGCGCTGCCCCCCTTGAAGTTGGCGATTGCAAGAACCTGAAGGTGCTCGCCGGGCCGACGGCGAGGAAGGAATCGCAGGGCCTCCGACGGCTTCTGCTTCGCGAACAATTCGCGCAGTTCGTTGATCTGGGCAAGCGTGTAGACGCGATGATTATTCTCCAATCTGCTGGGAACTGGTCCGCGTCCTTCGGTCGACATGAGCTTTAAGGTCGAATCGGGTATTGACGTCAGCTTCGACACTTCATTGGTCAAGAACGAACGTAAGGTCTTTTCCGATCTTGGCGGATACATGCGAGTTCTGAGCTGCTGCAATTGCCCGGACAGAAGCCCTGCGTGGCGCATGATCTTGCTGCCAGCATCTTCCCTCGAGCACACAACTGATTCCACTCGTTCTGCTATCGCCATCTTTTCCTCTTAGCGGCCTTCCGCCGGTTTACCGACCATTGCCCGCCAAAGATAGAACACGATTCTCCTAACCCGTCCAGAAGTTTAGGGTTAACAGATGGTTAAGGTCCGGAGAGAAATCCCAAGAGGACTCTTGAATTTTTGGTTTCCGTTCCGTGGCTTAGCCCGACGCTTCCACTAGCTTGATCCCAAACTGTTCCTGTGAGCCCTGCAGTCGGGCAGGGACACGCCAACCGTCGTTCACTCAACCTACTGCCCGAATCACCACCAGCACAACCCTGTTGGATTCTACAACTGCACAGCGATTCGGATCCGTGCTTACCTCCGCGTCGATTTTTAACGACGGAGAAATTCATGCAGGTTCTCGCGATCTCAAAGCCCCGGAATGTCGAAGAAGCCCGACTTCTCCAAAGCCATTATCAGCTGCGCGCCCGCGTCTTTTCCGGTCGGTTGGGTTGGGAAGTCAACGCTGCAGGAGGCTATGAGTCGGATGCTTTCGACGATCTTCAACCAACCTACATTTTAGCCATCGCCAAGTTGGGCCGGTTGGCCGGATGTGCCCGCCTTCTTCCAGCACTCGGCCCCACGATGGTGACGAACGTCTTCCCCTCGCTCCTTTCTGCAGGTCACCTTAATGCTCATTCCTCCATGGTCGAGAGCTCGCGCTTTTGCGTGGACACCTCCCTCGCTGAGGGTAGGGGAGCTGGTTCCGTTCATGAGGCGACGCTCACCATGTTTGCGGGGATTATCGAATGGTCTCTGGCAAACCGTTTCACCGAAATAGTCACGGTGACTGATATTCGGTTTGAACGGATCCTCGCCCGTGTCGGTTGGCCGCTTCAGCGCCTTGGCGAGCCGAGACGGATCGGGACGACCATGGCCGTGGCCGGCACTCTGACGGCTAATGCGGGCACTTTTCGGAAGCTCCGCCCCGTCGACTACCGCTCTCAGATCATCGGCCGACTTGGCCAAGCAGCATGAGGAGAAGTCCGTGACACAGCTTCGCTCCCATGCTCGTCTCGTCCGCAAGCTTCAGAACGCCCTCGGCGACCAGCTTTGCGTCGCATTGGATGATGGCAACGTCGTCGAGATCATGCTGAACCCCGATGGAAAGCTGTTCATCGAACGGCTTGGGCATGGCGTTGCGCCGGCCGGAGAGATGTCGTCAGCTGCGGCGGAAATGGTGATCGGCACCGTTGCGCATGCGCTTCAGTCGACGGTCGACACGGAACAGCCGATCATCTCCGGAGAACTGCCGATCGGCGGCCACCGATTTGAAGGTCTCTTGCCGCCGGTGGTCGCCAAGCCGCGTTCACGATTCGCTGTCGTGCTTCGCGTCTTATCCCGCTGGACGACTACGTGTGCTCCGGCATGATGACGGAGAATCAGGCTGCGACCATCCGCAGCGCGATGGCTTCACGCCTGAACATTGTCATTTCCGGTGGAACTGGCTCTGGCAAGACGACCCTCGCAAACGCAGTGATCGGCGAGATCGTGAAGAGCGCGCCGGAAGACCGGCTCGTCGTTCTGGAGGACACCGCCGAGATCCAGTGCGCAGCCGACAACGCAGTTCTTCTTCATACCAGCGATACCGTCGACATGGCGCGGCTCCTCAAAAGCGCGATGCGCCTGCGTCCCGACAGGATCGTCGTGGGCGAGGTCCGCGACGGAGCCGCGCTCACGTTGCTCAAGGCATGGAACACCGGCCATCCGGGTGGCGTGGCAACTATTCACTCCAATACCGCCATGTCGGCACTGCGCAGGCTCGAGCAACTCACCGCGGAGGCCAGTCAGCAGCCCATGCACGAGGTGATTGGCGAAGCGGTCGATCTCGTCATCTCGATTGAAAGAACGCCGAGCGGACGGCGCGTTCGCGATGTCATCCAGGTCGAGCGGTACGTCAACGGCCAATACGAAATCGAAACCGACCAGCTCACCGAAGAACAGGAGGCGCGCCATGTCGCGTAAGAATGCATTAGTCGCCATTGCGCTGCTTGCAGCTCCCTTGGTTTTTGCCTCTGTCGCACCGGCCCTCGCGAGTTCCGGCGGCGGCCTTCCCTGGGAAGGGCCGCTTCAGCAAATCCAGGAGTCGATCACCGGTCCCGTCGCTGGTGCGATCGCGCTGGCAGCGGTTGCCATCGCGGGCGGCATGCTGGTCTTCGGGGGTGAGCTCAACGATTTCGCGCGGAGGCTCATGTATATCGTTCTCGTCACCGGCATCCTGCTTGGCGCCACCAACATCGTCGGCCTGTTCGGTGCGACCGGCGCCTCGATCGGACTGGCAGACGAGTCGATTACTCCAAGCGGGCAGAGCGGAGAAGGGGAGGGGACTCATGGCTGAGTCCTTGTCCGGCCTTCAGCGCAATCGCATCCACCGTGCACTCTCGCGTCCGAATCTGTTGATGGGTGCCGACCGGGAACTGGTCCTGCTCACGGGTATCGCCGCGGTCATCCTGATCTTCGTCGTGTTGACCCTTTACTCGGCTCTTTTCGGCGCCGCCGTTTGGATCGTCATTGTCGGGTTGCTGCGAATGATGGCCAAGTCCGACCCGCTGATGCGAAACGTCTATATCCGGCACATCTCCTACAGATCCTATTATCGGGCGACGACCTCGCCCTGGCGCCGCCACTGAGGAGCGGATCATGGTTGCTCTCAAGCTTTTCCGCGCGACAGGTCCGTCGTTCGCCGATCTCGTGCCCTATGCCGGCCTGGTCGACAACGGCGTCCTTCTGTTGAAAGACGGAAGCCTGATGGCTGGTTGGTATTTTGCCGGGCCAGATTCCGAAAGCGCCACCGACCTCGAGCGCAACGAACTTTCGCGGCAGATCAACGCAATCCTGTCGCGGCTCGGAAGCGGATGGATGATCCAGGTAGAGGCCGTGCGTATTCCGACGATCGACTATCCCCCGGAAGACCACTGCCATTTCCCTGATGCTGTCACGCGGGCGATCGACGCGGAGCGGCGGGCGCATTTCACGCGTGAGCGGGGACATTTCGAGAGCAAGCATGCACTGGTCCTCACCTACCGACCGTTGGAGTCCAAAAGGACGGCTCTCAGCAAATACATCTATTCCGATGAGGAGAGCCGCAAGAAGACCTATGCCGACACGGTGCTTTTCATCTTCAAGAACGCCGTCCGTGAGATCGAGCAATATTTCGCGAGCACGCTTTCGATCCGGCGTATGCAGACGCGCGAGGTTGCCGAGAGGGGAGGGGAGCGCGTTGCCCGCTACGACGAATTGCTCCAATTCGTCCGCTTCTGCATTACCGGCGAGAACCACCCGATCCGACTTCCCGATGCTCCTATGTATCTCGACTGGATCGCGACCGCTGAACTCGAGCATGGCCTGACCCCGAAACTCGAAAACCGGTTTCTCGGCGTTGTGGCGATCGACGGGCTGCCGGCGGAGAGCTGGCCGGGGATCCTCAACAGTCTCGACCTGATGCCGCTCACCTATCGGTGGTCGTCGCGCTTCGTCTTCCTTGACGCGGAAGAGGCGCGTCAAAAGTTGGAGCGGACCCGTAAGAAGTGGCAACAGAAAGTTCGTCCGTTCTTCGACCAGCTATTCCAGACGCAAAGCCGGTCGGTCGATCAGGACGCCATGATGATGGTGGCAGAGACCGAGGATGCGATCGCGCACGCGTCCTCGCAAGTTGTTGCCTACGGCCACTACACGCCCGTCATCATTCTCTTCGACGGTGATCGGGAAGCCTTGCAGGAAAAAGCCGAGGCGATCCGACGGCTGATCCAAGCCGAAGGATTTGGTGCGCGCATCGAATCGCTCAACGCCACTGACGCCTACCTCGGCAGCTTGCCGGGCAACTGGTATTGCAACGTGCGTGATCCAATGATCAATACCAGCAATCTCGCCGACTTAGTCCCGCTCAATTCGGTCTGGTCGGGAAACCCGATCGCACCTTGCCCCTTCTATCCTCTGAATTCTCCGCCGCTGATGCAGGTCGCGAGCGGCTCGACGCCGTTCCGGCTGAATCTGCACGTCGATGACGTCGGCCACACGCTGATCTTCGGACCAACCGGCTCGGGCAAGTCGACACTTGTCGCACTGATCGCGGCACAGTTCAGACGCTATGACCGTGCCCAGATCTTCGCCTTCGACAAAGGCAGCTCGCTCCTGCCGCTGACGCTGGCTGCCGGGGGCGACCATTACGAGATCGGCGGCGACAATGCGGAGGAGGGGAAGGCATTGGCCTTTTGCCCCCTGTCTAACCTTGAAAGTGACGGCGATCGGGCCTGGGCCGCGGAATGGATCGAGATGCTGGTCGCGCTGCAGGGTGTCACCATCACGCCCGATCATCGCAACGCCATCTCGCGGGAAGTCGGTTTGATGGCGAGAGCACCTGGTCGATCGTTGTCGGATTTCGTGAGCGGCGTTCAGATGCGCGAGATCAAGGACGCGCTGCATCACTATACAGTTGACGGGCCGATGGGTCAGCTTCTCGACGCAGAGGAGGACGGGTTGGCGCTCGGCGCCTTCCAGACCTTCGAGATCGAGCACCTCATGAACATGGGCGAGCGCAATCTCGTGCCCGTGCTTACCTATCTGTTCCGATGGATTGAAAAGCGCCTCGATGGCTCGCCCAGTCTGATCGTGCTGGACGAGGCCTGGCTGATGCTCGGGCACCCGGTGTTCAGAAGTAAGATCCGCGAGTGGCTGAAGGTGCTCCGCAAGGCGAACTGCGCGGTCGTGCTGGCTACCCAGTCTATCTCGGATGCCGAGCGCTCCGGGATCATCGACGTGCTGAAGGAATCCTGCCCGACGAAGATCTGCCTACCGAACGGCGCCGCACGCGAGCCCGGGACGCGCGAGTTCTACGAACGGATCGGATTCAACGAGCGGCAGATCGAGATCGTTTCGAACGCGATTCCCAAGCGCCAATACTATGTCGTCACACCCGAAGGCCGGCGGCTCTTCGATATGGCGCTCGGTCCCGTGGCGCTCAGCTTCGTCGGCGCATCCGGCAAGGAAGACTTAAAGCGCATTCGCGCGCTCAGTTCCGAACACGGCCCCAATTGGCCAATCCTATGGCTTCAAATGAGAGGAGTTCACGATGCCGCATCGCTGCTCGACGTCGAATGAATTGCTTGCCGGTCTGGCAGCCGTCGCCCTGACGATCGTCGCAGTAACACCGGCAAATGCCGGCACTGCTACAGGTGCGGCGACCGAGTGGACACAGGTGCTCAACAATGGTGAGCTCGTAGCGCTGGTCGGGAAATCTGGCGAGCAGATCCAGAACCAGCTCACCCAGATCAGCCAGCTCGCGCAACAGATCGAGACGCAGCTGAACATCTATCAGAACCTGCTCCAGAACACCGCGACGCTCCCATCGCACATGTGGGGGCAGGTCGAGAGCGATCTCAATCAGCTCCGCAGCATCGTCGATCAGGGCCAGAGCATCGCTTTTTCCATGGGCAACGCTGACGATGTGCTGCAGCAGCGATTCCAGAGCTATGCCACCTTCAAGGCCAACCTGCCGAGCAATGGGACATTCTCCTCGATCTATCAAACCTGGTCGGACACCAACCGCGATACGATTGCCAGCACGCTGAACGCAGCAAGCCTCACGGCCGATCAGTTCGACAACGAGGAAACCACAATGTCCTCTTTACGGTCGATGTCAGAGACAGCCGACGGGCAGATGAAGGCATTGCAGGTCGGCCATCAGATCGCCGCGCAGCAAGTCGCGCAAATGCAGAAGCTCCGCGGCCTCGTCTCACAGCAGATGACGATGATGGGTACCTGGCTTCAGACCGAGCAGACCGACAAGGACCTCGCTCAGGCACGGCGGGAGAAGTTCTTCGGAGCGACCGCGCCATCCACTTCCGGCGGTGAAAAAATGAAGGTGCAATGGTGAGAGCGAAACTGATCCTCATCGCAATGGCGGCGACGATCGGCAGTGCCGGCGTCTGGTTCATCATCTCCGAGAAGCAAGCAGCACAAGAGCGCCGTGCGACGTTCTTCGGCTCGTCGAGAGAGTACCCCACGTTGGGCGGCCAGATGAAAGTCGAATGGTGAATCTATGAACGCGAACCAACTCCGAGCTCTTGCCGTCGCCATACTGTTTGCCGGTTTCGCCGCCTTGGCCGCGCAGCCCGCATTGGCCCAGGAGGGCTCGGTACTGACGTCCCTTCAAAACCAGATCACGACTGCTGCGAAAGGGTGGGAAACCACCGTCATGGACGCCGCGAAGTCATTGTTCTGGATTCTTGCTACCATCGAGATCGGCATCGCAGCGGTCTGGCTTGCCCTTCAGGCTGCGGCCCTCGACAGCTGGTTTGCCGAGCTCGTCCGGCGCATCATGTTCGTCGGCTTCTTCGCTTTCGTGCTGGCGCAGGGGCCGACCTTCGCCAAGGCCGTGGTCGACAGTCTCTTCCAGATTGGCGCCGGAGGCGGCACCGCCTCGCCGGCGGACGTCTTCAACGCCGGGCTCGCTGTTGCAACCAAGATGTCCGAAAAAATTCAGTTCGGCCTTTTTGAGGATAATGCACTCGCTATCTCGGCCGCTTTCGCGATGGTGGTCGTGGTCATCTCGTTCTCTCTTGTCGCGGCAATCTTCGTCTCCGTCATGGTTGAGATGTATCTCGGCCTGCTTGCCGGAATGATCATGCTTGGCCTTGGAGGGTCGTCGTTCACCAAAGACTTCGCCGTCCGCTATCTGGTTTACGCCTTCTCAGTGGGCATGAAGCTCATGGCATTGGTCATGATTTCCCGCATTGGATCGGAAGTCCTCATCGGATTGGCGAATGAGCCCCAAGTCGGCGACCGGTTCCAGACCGCACTTGCCATTGCCGGGATCGCCGTGGTCGTCTTCCTCATTGCGATCTACGTGCCGAATATCATTCAGGGCGTTGTCCAAGGTGCATCAGTGACCGGGGGCATGGAAACGATCCGTCACGGCGGGCAAGCAGCATCCTTTTCCGCAGGCGCAGGGTTCCTCGCGGCAGGCGTGGCAGGAGCCGGTTTTGCGGCAGGTCAGGCCGCCAGAGCGGCTGGCTCATCGTTTCCTGGTGCAGCTCTTCGAGGAATCGGCGCCGGGTTTGGATCGGCAGGCAAAGCTGCCGGTTCCGCGGCAAAAGAGAAGGCGATCGGCTCGCCCGGCGCTTATGCAGGTTCCATTCTAGGACTTGCCAACGCCAAGCTCGATGAAAGTCGCGGTGGTTACAGCGGGCACAAGCCTCGCCCCGAACGCAAAGACTAACAGCAATGAGAAAGTGATGGATCGATGGCAGCGAATCGCGTCCCCGAAAACCCCTATCTCGCCGCGCGGCAGGAATGGACGGAACGTTACGGATCCTATGTGCGAGCCGCCGCGGCATGGCGTTTCGTCGGCATTCTGGGCCTGACCATGGCCGTGATCGGCTTCGGATATGCCATGTATCTCAGTACCCAGGTGAAGCTCGTGCCCTACATCGTCGAGGTGGACAAACTCGGAACGTCGGTGACAGCCGGCTTCCCTGAACAGATCGAATATGCGGATGTGCGCGTGGTACGTGCGACTCTCGGCAATTTCGTAACCAGCTTCCGTTCGATCACGCCCGATGCCGTCGTCCAGAAACAATATATCGACCGCACATATGCTCTTCTTCGAACGTCCGAGCCATCGACGGAGAAGATCAACGCGTGGTTTCGGGGCAATTCGCCTTTCGAGAAGGCCAAGACCGCAACGGTCGCCATCGAGGTAAACAACATCGTGGCGCTCTCGAACCAGACCTATCAGATCGACTGGACTGAGTACGAGCGGGATCGAAAGGGCAAGGAAACTGGCACACGCCGGTTTCGTGGGATCGTAACGGTCGCGCTGACCGCGCCGCAGGACGAGGCAACCATCCGCCTCAATCCGATCGGTCTCTACGTCCGGGATTTCGACTGGACGGCACAACTTTAAGGACAGGGGATTCGGCAATGCACAGAAATGGATTGATCGCAGCGGCCGGATGCATGGCCGGACTCGTCTTTGCGGCGGGCGCTCACGCACAAAGCATGACCACAAACGAGGTGCGGGGCACCAAACTGTCAAGCAAATGGCGTGGAACGCCAGGCCTCGTCACCACGGGGCCGGATGGAAAGGTCATTTTCCTATACGGGGAAACGCAGCCGTCCGTCGTCTGCTCTCCGCTGCAGGTCTGTGATATCGAGCTGCAGGGCGGAGAAATCGTCCGCGACGTACTGGTTGGCGACACCGTTCGTTGGAAGGTCGAACCGGCGACATCAGGCGCGACCGGTGGACAAGCGGTCCATCTGATTGTCAAGCCCTCGGAACCTGGTCTCGTCACTTCCATGGTGGTTACGACATCGCGTCGCACATACCACATTCAGCTCAAATCCCACCCGAGCCAATACATGGCACGCGTAGGGTTCGAATATCCCGAGGATGTTTCAACAAAGCTCGCCGACATCAATGCGCGCCTCGAAACAGGAGGTATTCCCGGAACCGCGCCGGATAAGCTCAACTTCTCCTACTCCGTGAGTGGAAACGCGCCGTGGAGACCGAAGCGGGTCTATTCGGACGGGGTGAAAACCTACATTCAGTTTCCGAGGTCCATTTCTGGCCAGGATGCCCCCGTGCTGTTCGTCGTCTCCGGCGGGCAGGATCGCATCGTCAACTATCGCATGAAGAACGACATGATGATCGTCGACTATGCCGTCGACAAGGCGATCCTCGTTTCCGGTGTTGGCTGGCGCCAGCAGAAGATTACCATCCGGCGGGGAGGTTGAACGATGCGGATACTTTTCCTTTTACTTCTCGTTACTGTTCTTCTTTCCGGTTGCCAAAGCGACGACGTGGGCTTGACCGCCAAGGCTACCCCTATGCCGGCGACCGGGCCCGCTGCGAGCGCCATCGCCGGTGACATGGCAAGCCGGCTTGCCGAGCAAATCGGCCCCGCCGGCACGACAACCATCAAGATGAGCAAGGACACGTCAGAGTTCGCGATGGCGCTCGAGGCGGCCCTGAAGGGCTGGGGCTACACGGTCATTACCGACGGGAAAGTCGGACGAGACGTCAAGCCGATCGAACTCGCCTACTCGATCGATGGCGTCGAGGGTCAGGTGCTCGCAAGACTTTCGACGCCGTCAATTGCTCTTGGCAGGGCCTATACGGCGACGTCCGATGGCGCCATACCAGCAAGCCCGCTTTCGATCATGCAACGGAGCTGACGGGAGGAGACACATGGTGCAGTCGCTGCAACTCGGCGCGTCAAGCCAGGCAGACGATCAGAAGGGCATGCGTCGCCTCAATCGCGTGCCGATCATTGTCGCCATCATCGTCATCGTTTTCTTCGTCGGTATCATCGTGATCGGCCTCTCATGGCGGGGTCTCGTCTTCAATCGAAGCAATGATATCGAAAGCGCGTCGGACCCGCCCGCGACCAGTTTCGGCGACCAACTCAAACGCGGTGTAACGGACGGCATTATCGGCGAGCCGGTCGAACGCGAGACCTTCCAGCCGACGCCTGTCACCGAGCAGAAGGTCGGGAAACAGGAGCCGGTTGTCGATCGCCGGCCGGCGGCGCGCGAAGAACGACGCCCCGGGTTGGAGTCCGAAGAGGAATGGAAGGCCCGACTGAAGCGCGAGCAGCACGAGCAGTATATTCGCGAGGCTCAGCGCCAGCGGATGGCGCGCCTACTGGCGCGCGCCACGGCACTCGAATCGCCCTTGAAGGTCGATATCTCCGACGTCGAGAAGGCGGCAAATGCTGCGGACGCCAGTCAGCAGAATACACCGGCGACAGCAAACAGCGCCTCGGACCTCTATGCCGCTGCGATGAATTCCGGGCTCATGGGGCAGAATGTCGATCAAAACGGCCAGATGTCCAAGGAGGATTTCTTCAATCAGGATATCAAGGATCTCGGTTATCTTCCGAACAAGATCGTGCCTCAAATGTCGCCCTATGAGCTAAAGCGCGGCTCGGTCATTCCAGCCACGTTGATCACCGGCCTCAACTCCGACCTGCCCGGGCGCATTTCTGCGCAGGTCAGCCAGAACGTCTACGACAGCGCGACCGGCTATCGGGTCCTCATCCCGCAAGGCGCCAAGCTGTTCGGCCGATATGACTCGAAGATTTCATTCGGACAGGATCGGGTGCTGGTCGTCTGGACAGATCTCATTTTTCCAAACGGATCGACTCTGCAAATCGGCGGCATGGCGGGTACGGACGCCGAAGGCTATGGCGGCTTTGCTGACAAGGTCGACCGGCATCTCTGGCGGACTTTCGGATCGGCCGCGTTGACCGCGCTGATCGGGACAGGGATCGACATGTCGATGCCTCAGAGTTCGACGCGTAGCACGCAGGAGACAGCGTCAGACGCCGCGAGGCGGAATTTCGCGGATGGTTTCGGCCAAGTGGTAGAACAGACAATCTCGAAAAATCTGAATGTGCAGCCGACCATCCGTATTCGGCCGGGCTACAAGTTCAATGTCCTCGTCGACCAGGACATCATATTTCCGTCCGGCTATCGTGCAAATTAGCGGCGCACTGCCAGAGATCTGGGTCCTCCCATCTGCCGCTGGTTGACGCGGGTGAGCATTGCAGGGGACCAGTGTTTGACTCGATCGCGCACGATCTCCGGTCCGCTTGAGTTGCGGCTTCCCTCGACAGATCGCGCGCGAAGCGCCATTCGGAAACATACCGTCATCGGATATGCTTGTGGACCGTCGTTCGAGAGAGCCTGAGCAAACGTGCAGTTTCAGACGCATTGTTTCCGGTCTGCCGATAAGTGGTGCGGATTTCGGAGCATCGCCGCCTGCTGAGGGTATTGTCCAGACAGCTCATGCAGCAATCGATTACAGCATCCTCATCCGATTCATCGAATGAATCCTCATCGAGATAGTCCGTCTGCCGTCGAATGAGCGCCCGCTGGAGAGCCGCGTTCAGTTCGCGGATGTTACCGGGCCAGGCGCGCCGCGCGAGGCGAGCAATAGCCGCGTCCGTGATTGCCGTCTGAGGCGCAAGCCTCTTCATCAAGTGCTGCACGACGAGCGGGAAATCGGATCGTTCGCTTAGGACGGGCAGCTTTATCGTGATGGCGTTGAGCCGGTAGAGCAGATCGGCACGGAACGCCCGGTCCTTCACCATGTCATGCAGGTTCCGATTTGTGGCCGAAACGATCTGAACGTCGACCTTGTGGACCTTTTGTCCGCCCACGGCGCGCACTTCCATCGAGTCGAGAAAGCGCAGTAGTGCTGTCTGGGAGGCAAGCGGAATGTCTGCAACCTCATCAAGAAACAGGGTGCCGCCATCGGCGGCGCGCGCGAGCCCCGGCGCACCGTCGTCACGAGCATTCGTGTAGGCGCCGCGCTCGTGACCGAAAATCTCCGCGATAAACAGGGGCTCCGGCACGGCGCCGCAATTGAGGGCGACGAATTCACCCTTTCGCCGGCTCACCTTATGCAGATGGCGGGCCATCAACTCCTTGCCAGTCCCGGTCTCCCCGAAAATATGGACCGGCATGCGAAGCGCTGCCGCTTCGGTCAATTCGGCCATGGCGCGCTTGAGCAACCGATCCTCGCAAACAAAGTCCGGCTCTTCGGGGTGGCTGATGAGGGTCGGAAGGGAAGGGGCCGCCCGTGTCTTGGAGCGCATCGCCATGCCCTCACCGATTTGGCGGCAGACCATGAACACGCCGCTGCCGGCCCGGTCGCGAACGCGGATGATCCCGCCGCCCAGCAGCCCATCCATAGCCGCGCCGAAGCCGGCCTCGAACAGACGGTCGAAATGCACGCCGTGCGCTGCCGGCAGCCCGGCAAGAAGCGCCATGCCCGGTCGGTTCACCAACACTACGGTGCCGTCGCCCGAGACGGCGAGAAGGCCTGCGGACAGGGTATCGAGATATTCCGCGCGCGGATGGAAGGCGAAGATGAAATTGCCGGGTTTCTCGCGAAAGATGAGCCCATTCTCGATCTGCGCGGCCGCCATACGCACGAGCGCGTGCGTATGCTGCTGACGTGCTTCGTTCGAGCAGGAGGCATCCAGCAGGCCAAGGACCTCGCCGTTGGTATCCAGGATCGGGGCGGCCATGCAGCTCAGGTGCCCATGGCAGTTGAAGTAGTGCTCGCGTCCATAGACGGCGACCGGCTGACGTTCCCGCGCGACGAGGCCGAGCGCGTTGGTCCCGCGCTCGCTTTCCCCCCACATGCTGCCGGGAATGATGGAACGTCCGACAGAGCTCTCGGCAAAATGCGCGTCACTGATCGTGTCGAGCACGACACCGTCGGCGTCCGCAAGCGCGATCATGAAATTCGAACCTGCGATCTGCGTGTGGAGGAGCTGCATTTCTGCAAGCGCCAAGGATCTCAGCACCGCATTCGCATCCCGTCTGTGGCGCACGTCGCCGAAGGGAATGACGACGTCGCGTGGAATACCCGAGGGATCGAGGCCGAGGTCTCGACACCGTTGCCAGCTTTCGGCAACGAGCGGTGTCACTGCGGCGGCTGGGATCCGGCCACCCTGTTCGAGAGCGGCGCGTGCCCGCTCGAGTCCGGAAACATGCTGCATGGCTTTCCTCCTCTCGTAACCGCGCTAAGGCTGCCGGCGAGTGCCCTGCGCTCTTAACCAGAAACTGAACAGGCGACGCGGGCGCTGTTCAGTGGGTGGACGCGTTGCGCGATGCGAAGGCCACGCAAATCCTTGAATCCCCGCGTCAAAGGCGAATGGCACGACGCTTGCTCATTCCCCCTTGCAGCCGGAGGGCTTTGCCCGGCAAGGAGGAGACAGTGATGAAGGCTCAAGTGCTCAACCGATACGACGACGACCTGAAAACGGACCAGTGGGTCTCGCTCGAGGAGGTCGCCGATCCCAAAATCAACAAATCGACGGACGTCATCGTGCGCATAGGTGGCGCAGGCGTCTGCCGCACGGACCTGCACATAATCGAGGGCGTCTGGCGACCGCACATGGACCCGGGCGGCGACCAGCTCCTTCCGCTCATCATGGGACATGAGAATGCCGGATGGGTCGAAGAGGTCGGCAAGGAAGTCGAGGGCATCAAGGTCGGTGATCCGGTCATCGTCCATCCGAAGATTTCCGGAGGAACCTGCCTTGCCTGCCGACGCGGATTTGACATGCACGGCCCGGGAAAATTTCCGGGTCTCGATTGCAATGGCGGCTACGCCGAATATCTCTGCACCTCGGAGCGCAACATCGTGCCGCTTCCGCGGACGCTGGCGCCGAAGGATGTCGCGCCGTATTCCGACGCCGGGCTGACCGCCTATCGCGCGGTGAAGAAGGCAACGCGCCATCTTCTGCCGGGAGAAAGCTGCGTCGTGATCGGCGCCGGTGGCCTCGGCCATATCGGCATCCAGTGCCTGAAGGCAATGTGTGCCGCCGATGTCATCGTCGTCGACAAATCGGATGACTCCCTGGCGCTCGCCGGCAAGATCGGGGCCGACAAACTCGTCAAGGCTGATGGGAACGAGGTCGAGGCCGTGCTCGCAATGACCGGTGGGCAGGGTGCCGAAGCCGTCATCGATTTTGTCGGCGAGAGAGGCACGACGACCAAAGGGCTCGCCATGACGCGGCCGATGGGCAGCTACTACGTCGTGGGCTACGGCGAGGACATTCGCGTCCCGACCGTCGACATGGTCATCACCGAGAAGAACATCATTGGCAACCTGGTCGGCACGTGGGCCGAACTGGTTGAGTTGATGGCGCTCGCCGATCGGGGCCTCGTCGAATTGACAACGGTCGAATACCGTCTCGCCGACGCAAATCGGGCGCTCCAGGATCTGAACAACGGTCGCATCCATGGGCGGGCCGTTCTCATCCCTTGAGCCGCACTGTGCAGGCGGAAGAGCGCTCGGCCTTCCGCCTGCACCTTTGACGTCCGGGCGGCGGTCGCTTTTTGGACCAAAGGTCGGTCGGCCGCTGTTGAATCCCGAAGGAAATAGCATGTGCAAAACCCTTACTGCGAGGGGCCCGCAGCCTTTCCGGAAAATCAGCCGGCCGCTGAGGATTGCGGGTCATTCGACGAGCATCTGTCTGGAGGCCGCCTTCTGGCAGGTGCTCGATGCGATGGCGGTCGCCGAGGGCGTGACAACGCCGAAGCTCATTTCTGTCCTGCACGAGGAAGCCGCCCACATGTACGAGGACCTGCCGAATTTTGCCTCAGTGCTTAGAACCCTCTGTCTTCTGCATGAGAGCGGACGGTGAAGTGCGGCAAGCGGCGCCGGTTGGCTTCGCGCCGGCGCGCTCGACGTCAGACGAAGGCCAGCCTTGCTTAGGATGTCTTGTTCGCGGCTGTCCGGCCCTCCGCGATCCAGCGTGCCGCCAGCACCAGCGCGCCCATGCTGAACTCCTTGCCGTGCTTTGCGATCATTTCTTCCGAAAGGCTGGCGAGGCGTGCAAAAAACTCGTCCTTGCTCTTGTCCTCAGGGGTCAGTTCGGTCTGCATGGTTTCCTCCTCATGATTTGAAGATTTGCGGCGGGAAGGTGACAATTGCCGCAGTCCCGTCCGCCGTACCGATGGCGAGATGGCTTCCGTTGGCCGACCACTCGAGCGCGGTGACCGCTTCTCCGGCGTGGCGAACCACCAATTCGTCCGCGCCGCCAATGCGGGCGACGACGATCTGGCCACTGGCATAGCTGGCGGCGACCAGATTTCTCGTGGGATGGGCGGCCACGCGGTCGACGGCGACGAGCCCCGATCGGCCGGCAATCAGCGCGCCCGACCTGCTGTCGGCCAGCGGGGGCGCTTCCATCGTCCAGGCCGCGATGCGGAATGCTCCTGAGGCGATCAACGCATTGGACGGCCCGCTCCAGCAGCTCGACTCCACGGGCACGGGAAAATCATGCAGGACCGCCGTCCGTTTCGTGGCGACTTCGACGAGTCCAATGCCCTGCCGCCCGAGAGGACAGGCCAGCCAGCGGCCGTCGCCGCTCCATCTTATCGCGATCGGTCGAGCGGGAAGGTGGATGCTCTGCGGATCCGTCGCCTCCGAGGTTTCCCAAAGGAGCAGCCCGTTTGCCGTGCCGGCCGCAACGTGAAGTCCGTCCGGCGACAGCGCAATCGCGGCGATCCCGCAATTCTCCGGTTCCAGCCGAACGGGTGGGCTGCGGTGGTGCGAAAGAAAAAGGTCCACGCCGTCGCTCATGGCGGTAATTCCGTTTGCCGCCCGGTGGTCAAGCGCCATGACGGGGCCGCCCACCCGTATTCCGGCGCTTTCGATCTCGCCGCTGGCGTCAACAAACAGGAGTTCGCCCGCGCCGCTCGCGACGATGAAACGATCCGCCGGCCCCGCGGCAAGAGGAAGTGTGCGATCGTCAAGGGTCGCCGTCTCGATCAACGGCGGCGGTGGCGCCTTGCGGGGCCGGATCGTCGCCCGGCCGAAATCGGCGCTGACGCGAATGCGCTTCTCGGGCGCTTCCGCGTCGGCAAGCGGGGCGATCGCCAAACTGCCGTCAGCGCCGGCGAAGGCGACCGCCGTGCCGGCGGCGTTGAAACGCAAGTCCATAACGGTTGCTCGTCGTTGCCAGCTTCGCGCGAACAGATCGAACATTGTGAGATTGCGGGCACTCTCCTGGTTCATTTCGCTCCTCCCTCAGCCGCCTGCGGTCTGCTCCAGCAGGCGGTCGATTTCTGCCGTGGCCTCCTCGGCGTTGGCGATGTGCTCTTCGCAGGTCCTCAGTCGCGCTCTCATCGCCGACGCCCTCTCTTGCTCGTCATGCAAGTTCTGCACCAGTTGTGGCTCCGCGCCCTTGGCGTCGGCTTCGAGCTCGAGGCGCAGCAGCTCCATTTCGGTCCCTGCCAGCGCCTGTGTCAGCTTCAGCTGTTCGGCGTTGAGACCCGCAAGCTCGGCCACGAGCGCCAGGCGCCGATGCAGCAAATTGGAAGATGATGGCTCTTGCTTGCTCACCCGAACCTCCTATCGTTAGTGCCGTGCCCCGACAGTTGAGGCAAAAGGTGGACCAGATGTTCGAAACGGCAGGAAAGACATTCTTCGCGGCATTGAGAGATGCCGTTGCGAGGCGCCTGGGTCCGGACCATGCCTGTTTTCAGGTGATGGCGCGAGCGGCGGACGTCGGAGATGCCGATGCGACGGCGGCGGCGCAGGATGCGCTCAATGCGCTCGGCGGCGAGGTGGCGGCGGTCCTGATGGCCGATGTGCACAAGGCGCTTCGCGAGCATCCCGCTGGCGTTCTCGGGGCTTGGCAGCCCTTCGGCAATAGACACTGAGGTCTCGGTCATGACTTTGCGCCCGGCGCTGTCCCAGGCTTTTCCCAGGTAGAAAGCTTTTCCGGCAGGTCGGAAAGCTGGCTTTGGAACTGCCTTTCCGCGATCTCGATATGGCTCCTGAGCTGATCCCAAAGATCCACGCGCAGGAGGTTCGCCTTGTCACCGAGCAATCGCTCGATTTCCTCCAGGCGGAACTGGTGGGACAGAGACACACCCGCGAAGACAAAGTCCCGCAGAAGCGTGGCATGGGTTTCGATGAATGACCCGATCATCGGGTGTGTTTCCGGCGTCAGGCCGCGGGCGGCCATCTCCGATTCCATGAACGCCTGGAAATAGCGCTGCAGCAGATATTGGCTCTCGCCGAGGAAGCGTATCTGGAAGACCAGGTCGCGAGGCATCAGCCGCACCAGGTCACCGGTTACGTTGCTATTGTAGCCGGTCACCGGCCCAAAGCCCTGCCGGTCTTTGCCCTCTTTCGACATCACAGATCCTCCCATTCGGCAATTTCAATCCGCAAAGAATTATGGGAGAGAAATTTAAGTTTTCAACTTTGATTCATTGTGAGTTACAAAGTATTCTGTCCAAAGTATCAGGGGTTGTGTAACGCTTTACATATGTAAATTACATTTGTAACGCGGTTATTTACACATCATCGGGAACTTCTGCCGAAGATCTCCTAGGTTCTATGTTGTCACGCGGATTTTTCGACTTGGCACGACCCTTGCTTCATCCTTTCGTATAAGAAGCCCACCGCCCCGACGCGGTGCCACAAGAACGAAGGAGTGGGGAAAGGGAGTTCAGACGCCAGCCGTCGCGTGGCCAGCGCCCGCGCTTTGGCGACATCCCACCCACGAGCACCTTTGCCGCGAACCACTACGGCGGAACGGTTGCGCTGAGGAGGCGTGCCGCTGTGTCCGCTTGAACTCAAACCGCGGCGATGTGCCGCTTCCGCCCAGGCCAAGGGGTCTGCGGCGCAAATCGTGGAGGCTTTGCATCATGACGTCGTTGACGCTCAACAAGATAACCTCGCAGCGCGGAATATCCGTCGGTGAGGCGACGAAGAAGATATCCGATCTCGGCTGGAATCCGACCTATGTCCAGGAAGCGATGACCTTCCCGACGGATTACAAGATCACCAAGGCGCCTCGCGATCCGATGAAGCAGGTGCTCAGATCCTATTTCCCGATGCAGGAGGAAAAGGATAACCGCGTCTATGGCGCGCTCGACGCAGCGTTGCGTGGCGACATGTTCCGCAATGTCGAGCCGCGCTGGGTGGAGTGGATGAAGCTCTTCCTGGCGATCATTCCCTTCCCGGAAATTTCCGCCGCGCGCTCCATGGCGATGGTGGCCCGTCTTGCCCCCGGTGAGGATCTCAGAACCGGCTTCACCATGCAGATGGTCGACGAGTTTCGCCATTCCACCATCCAGATGAATCTGAAGAAGTGGTACATGGAGAACTATATTGATCCCGCAGGCTTCGACATCACCGAGGAAGCCTTCGGCAAGTGCTACGCGACGACGATCGGCCGGCAGTTCGGCGAGGGCTTCATCACCGGCGACACGATGACGGCCGCCTGTATGTATCTCACCGTCGTCGCCGAGACCGCATTCACCAACACGCTCTTCGTCGCGATGCCGTCGGAAGCGGCCCGCAACGGTGACTACGCCTTGCCGACCGTGTTCCTCTCCGTGCAATCCGACGAGAGCCGGCACATCGGCAACGGTCACTCGCTGCTGATGGCGGCACTGAAGGAACCGGACAACCATCTGCTCCTCGAGCGCGACATGCGCTACGCCTTCTGGCAGAACCACGCGATCGTCGACGCCGCCATCGGCACCTTCATCGAATACGGTACCACCAACCGCGACAAGTCGAAGGAATCCTATGCGGAGATGTGGCATCGCTGGATCTTCGAGGACTACTACCGCACCTACATGCTGCCGCTCGAGAAATACGGCATCAAGATCCACCACGACGACGTCCAGACTGCGTGGAAACGCATCACCGAGAAGTTCTACGTCCACAAGATCGCGCAGTTCTTCGCAGTCGGCTGGCCGGTCAATTTCTGGCGCATCGAAGCCCAGCGCGAGCAGGACTTCGAGTGGTTCGAGCATAAGTACCCGGGCTGGTATGCCCAGTTCGGCGACTTCTGGAAGTGGTACGACAAGCTCAGCCATCGCGGCGAGAAGGTCATCACCTTCAACGAGGATGTCGGCTACGTCTATCCGCATCGCTGCTGGTCGAGCCTGGTGCCATGCGTCGTGCGCGAGGACATCGTCACCGACGTGATCGACGGGCAACTCCACACCTTCGCACACGAGATCGATCGCTGGACGGCGGTGGAGGCCTTCTCCGACGAGTACCAGGGGCGTCCGACCCCGGCCATGGGCCGCTTCAGCGGCAAGCGCGAGTGGGAGACCCTCTATCACGGTTGGGATCTCGCCGATGCGATCAAGGATCTCAATTTCGTCCGCTCCGACGGCAAGACGCTCGTTCCGCAACCGCATCTGCGGTTCGACGACAAGGAGATGTGGACCCTCGACGACGTTCGTGGCCACACGCTGCAGTCGCCTTTGACCCTGCTGCGCGAAATGACCCCGGACGCCCGCGAGAAGCATCTCGCCGAATACCGTGCCGGCTTCCAGGTGCGGCCCTTCAATTGATTGGCAGGCGGGCCGGCTTCGGCCGGCCCGCACAAAGGCTGGTGGCCTCAAATGTCACGCGCTCGCTACATCTTGCCCATCGCCGTTGCGCTCTGGGCAGCCATTGCCGCGACCGTCTTCATCGTCACCGGGGCAAACGCGCCGGCCGACGACTGGAAGAATGCCACGGCCGGCTACCGGGGCGCGCTCGGCCAGAAGCAGGAAATACGAGTGAAGGTATTCGCAATCGGGAGGCTAATAACATGAGTGACGCTCACACAGTGCGTCTGGAGCCGGTCGGCGTCGAATTCGAGGTCGAGAGCGGCGAGACGGTTCTGAATGCGGCATTTCGCCAGGGCATCGCGCTGCCGCACGGCTGCAAGGAAGGACAGTGTTCGGCCTGCAAATGCGTGCTGCTGGACGGCGAGGTCGACATGCTCAGATATTCGACTTTCGCACTTAACGACATGGAGAAGGACACCGGCCACATACTCCTGTGCCGGACGCTCGCCTACTCCGACATGGCAGTGGAACTGCTCAACTATGATGAGGAGGTCCTCTCAAAGTCGATCGCGGTGAAGACCTATTACGGACGGATCGTCCATATCGAGCGGCTGACACACGACATCCGCGGGATTGAGATCGAACTCGACTCGTCGATCAAGTTCTGGGCCGGTCAATATGTCGACATCACAGTCACAACGGAAAAAGGGGAGACGATTACGCGCTCGTTCTCCATGGCAAATACGCCGGACGAAGCCGAAAAGCTCTCCTTCATCATCAAGAAATACCCCGAAGGAAAATTCTCGGGAGAGCTCGATTCCGGAGGAATCCGGGTCGGAGCCGAAGTCACCATAGTCGGACCCTACGGCACTTGCTTCCGGCGTGAGGGGCGGGATGGACCACTCGTGCTCGTTGGCGCCGGTTCCGGGATGTCGCCGATCTGGTCGATCCTGAACGACCACCTGAAGAGCGGCGAGGAACGGCCGGTCTATTTCTTCTACGGCGCCCGGACGCGCGAGGATCTCTTTCATCTCGATCGGATCGCCGATCTGACGGCGCGCCACCCCAGCGTGAATTTCATCCCCGTGCTGTCGCATGCCAACGGCGACGCCTCCTGGGAGGGATCGCGGGGCTTCGTGCATGAAAGCGTCGATGCCACGCTGAAGGAACTGGGGGTGGACGGGCAGGGCGATGTCTATGCCTGCGGTCCGCCGCCGATGATCGACGCGCTGCAACCTGTCCTGTTCATGAACGGGTTCGAAGCGGAGCGGATCTTCTTCGACAAGTTCACCACGTCGTCCAGCGCCACACCAGGCCATTGAGGAGTGCCCGTGGCGGGACATTCAGCAACTGCAACAAGGGAGTGAGAAATTATGCCAGCGATTTCGAGTTCAGTCGGTTCAGGAGCGGCCGGCGCCGCCGTATTCGCGGATTCCGACAGCCGCAAGTACCGTTACTACGATCCACGCGGCCAGCGCGCCACCCACTATGAGGACGTCACAGTCGACGTCCAGCCTGATCCCGAGCGGTACCTGATCCAGAACTGGATCATCAATTTCTCGAACGGCAAGGGCGCCTACGTGAAGGACAACACGGCCGCGCTCAGCTCGAATTGGCACGCCTTCCGTGCCCCCGACCAGGAATGGGAACGCACCCATTATCAGCGGCAGTCGAAGATCGAGACGATGGTGCAGAGCGTCATCGCCAACGGCCGGAAGTCCGGTGCGCCGAAGACCTATGACAAGGTTTGGGTGAAGATCCTGCAGTCGCATCTGGGCGCCTGGAAGCACGCGGAATTCGGCCTCGGCACCTCGCTGATGCAGGCGCAACGCTATGGTTACACCCAGATGATCAACAATGCCACGTTGACCAACTCTTCCTACAAGCTGCGGCTTGCCCAGGACATCACGCTTTATCTCGCCGAAATCGGAATGGACATCCCGGGATGGGACGACGCGCTCGGCAAAAAGGCCTGGCTCGAGGACGGGATCTGGCAGGGCACGCGCGAGGCGGTCGAGACGATCATGGGCTCGGCGGACTATCTCGAGCAGTACTTCGCGATCAACATCGTTTTCGAGCCGCTGGTCGGCGAACTGTTCCGCTCCGGCTTCCTGATGCAGTCGGCGGCAGCCAACCACGACTTCATCACCCCGCCGGTGATCTCCGCGGCTGAGGCCGACTACGACCGCAACCTCGCGAATACCATCGACCTCATCTACCTGCTCGCCCATGACGAGGTGCACGGCGCCCATAACCGGCAGCTCTTCCTGAGCTGGCTCTCCAAGCATCGGGCGCTGGCCGACAAGGCCGCTCTCGGCCTGCAGCCGATCTGGTCGATGCCGCATTCCAAGCCGATCTCGTTTGACGACATCCGGGCACAATCCCAGGAGCGGATCGGGCAAATCCTCGGCGAACTCGGTCTCAACAGCTGACATCAGGGAGAACGCACATGTCAACAGCAGCACGTGACGCTTCGAATTCCAATATCTTCAAATCGATGAAGGACATCACCTTCGAGCAGACGATCTCGCATCAGTGTGGGGTCACCATGAACGATTCCGTCGAGGCGCGCGCCATCGCCGAGTTCATGGGCCAGAAGCCGGGCGTCATCGTCACCTACCAGCCGGCGATGATCCGCATCGACGGCAACGGCAAGCTAATCTTCAAGATGGACGAGATCAGCGAGTTTCTCGGCCGCGAGATGACGGCGGAGATCTTCGAGGTGAACACGTCCACCCACTACGGGCGGATGGTCCGCATCGACGACAATACGGTGATCCTGTTCGGCGATATGGACGAGGTCTTCGAGTACATCTGACCAGGACCGCGAGAAAACGGTGCGCCGCCGGCGCACCGTTACGATCACACATGAACTGAGGAGGAAGTCATGTACAAAGCACCGGACGGCACAGAGATTTTCGTGGTCGATGGGCACACCCACTTCTGGGACGGAAGCCCCGAAAACCAGCGCAATATTCATGGCAAGCAGTTCGTGGACTGCTTCTACGCTTACCACACGGCGCTGAGCCCCGCAGAACAGCTCTGGCCAAAGGAAAAATTCGAGAAATACACGGCCGACGACCTCTATCGCGACCTGTTCATCGAGGGTCCCGACGACGTCGCGATCGTGCAGTCCACCTACCTCAAGGACTTCTACAAGAACGGCTTCAACACCATCGAGCGAAACGCCGAGATGGCCAAGCTCTACCCCGACCGCTTCATCGTAAATGGTTCCTTCGATCCACGGGACGGGGAGAAGGCGCTGGAGTACATCCACTTCATGAAGGAGACGTACGACGTCAAGGGCGTGAAGATGTACACGGCCGAATGGAACGGCGCCTCCAGGGGATGGAAGCTCACCGACCCCCAAGCCTACAAGTGCTTCGAGCTGTGCGAGAAGCTCGGCATCAAAAACATCCATGTCCACAAGGGCCCGACGATCATTCCGCTGAGCAAGGATGCCTTCGACGTCCACGACGTCGACTATGCGGCCACGGACTTCCAGAACCTCAACTGGATCATTGAGCATTGCGGGCTGCCGCGGCTCGACGATTTCTGTTGGATTGCGGTGCAGGAGACGAATGTTTATGGCGGGCTCGCGGTTGCGATGCCGTTCATTCATTCGAGGCCGCGCTACTTCGCCGAGGTGATGGCGGAACTTTTGTTCTGGCTTGGACCTGACAAGCTCCTCTTCGGCTCGGATTACGCCATCTGGAAGCCGCGCTGGCTGGTCGAGAAGTTCTGGGCCTTCGACCTGCCTGAGGATATTGCCCGCGAACGCGGCCTGGAACTGACGCCGGAGATCAAGGAAAAAATCCTCGGTCTGAACGCGGCGCGACTTTACGACATCGACGTCGCCTCCAGGAAGGCAGCGCTTGCCGCGTCGCCGTTCAGCGTGGCCGCGGAGTAGGGGCCATGAGCACGGCCCTCTCTGCCAACAACCGCCGAGGCGAGCTTTGGGCTCGCCTCACACGGGTCAATGATCCGGAGCTGGACGAGCCCGTGACCGATATGGGTTTCGTCGAGCGCGCCGAGGTGATGCAGAACGGATCGGTGGAGGTGGATTTCCGGTTGCCCACCTACTGGTGCTCGCCGAGCTTCGCCTTTCTGATGCTTGACGGCATCCGGCAGGCGCTCGACGGGCTCTCCTGGGCGCCTGCCTATACGATCCGGCTTCACGACCACATGTTCGCCGACGAGGTCAATCGCGGCATAGCGGCAGGCAAGCCGTTCAGCCTGATTTTCGACGAGCTGTCGAGCGACCAGGACATCGATGCACTGCGCGAGACTTTCCGCGTGAAGGCGTTCAAGCGGCGGCAGGAGGCGGTTCTGCTCGCCCTTCGAAAACAGGGACTGACCGACAGCGAAATCCTCGGCATGGACCTGTCGTCCTTCGATGCCGCAACGGTTGGCGGCGACGAAGCGGAGGCCATGAAGTCGCGATACCGCGAGGCACTGATCGAGCGTTGGCCCGGGCGAAAAGGTTGCGAACCGGCGTTCGTCACCTGGGACAACCGGGAGATTCCCCCGGATGCCTTCGGCGCCTATCTCGCCGAACTCAGGGCAGTGCGCATCAACATGGAATTCAACGGCGCACTGTGCCGGGGGCTCAAGGCAACCCGCTACAAGGAAATGGACGTCGTCGACGGAGAACCGACCTTGGTGGATTTCATGCTCGACCGCGTCCCGCCGCGCAACTGTACCGGCAGGCACGTGCAGCGCTGATACGACAACCTCGCCAGGCGAGACAATGATGGAGGAGCCGCCCTCGGGGCGGAAGGAGGAACTATGCCCAAACTTTTGATCCACAATTCTGAGGCCCGGCGCGCACTTGCCCGCGGCGTTTATCAGCTGGCTGCAGCCGTCGAGCCCACACTCGGGCCGAAAGGCATGAATGCCATGATCGACCGGCCGATCGGCACACCGATGGTCACACGCGACGGCGTCAGCATTGCATCCGAGATCGAACTGCACGACCGCTTCGAAAACATGGGCGCGCAGATTGTCCGCGAGGTGTCCATGCAGACGAACGAGATCGCTGGCGACGGCACCACAACGGCAATCGTCCTTGCCAACGCTCTCGTCCAGAAAGGGATCGAGGCGAACGAGCGTGGTGCAAAGTCCGTCGATCTCTGCAAGGGGATCGATCTTGCGGTCTCCAGTGTCATCGAGGCGCTGAAGGCGTCAGCCAAGCCGGCCGTGAACGGCAGTCTTGCCGCCGTTGCCAATATCGCCGCGACGGACCCGAAGCTCGGCGCGCTTGTCGCCGAAGCCTATGAAAGGGTGGGTGTCGAGGGTGTCATTACCACCGATTTCAGCGTGACGACCGACACGACCCTCAATGTCGTCGAGGGTATGTCCTTCGACCGCGGCTATCTCTCCCATCACATGGTCACGGACCAGGAGAAGATGGAGGTCGTGCTTGAACGGCCGTTCATCCTGATGACGGATCTGAAGATCCGCGAACCACAAGCGCTCGACACGGTTCGCGCGCTCGCAGAGAAGGCTGGCCGGCCGCTTCTTATCATTGCCGAGGAAGTGTCGCCGGAAGTGGTCGTTACCCTGCTTGGACGGGAGGGCCCGGGAAAATACCTCGTTGTGCACCCCCCGGAATACGGCCATTGGCGCAAGGCAATGCTGGAGGACCTTGCAATCCTTTGCGGGGGTCGGGTCATTGCCCGTGACCTCGGCGGAAGGTTGGAGGACGTCACCGACGACGATCTCGGAACCGCCGAGCGCGTACGCACCAGCGCCACGCAAACATCGGTGATCGGCGGCGGCGGCGACGCGTCGAAGATCGCCGCACGGCGCGCGCAGGTGCAGCGGCAATATGAAGTGGCTCCGCCCAACATAGAGCAGGACAAATTGCGTGAGCGGCTGGCCAAACTGTCCGGCGGCACGGCGGTTCTCTATGCGGGCGGTGTCACGCCCGTCGAGCAGAAGCGGACGATACAACTTATCGAGGATTCGCTGCACGCGGTCAGGGCGGCTGTCGAGGATGGCGTCGTCGCAGGCGGCGGCACGGCACTCGCGCAGGTCGCGCCGGTTCTGGATGCCGTCTTTGCAAAGGCGTCAGGTGATGTCGCCGAGGGCGTCCGGCTGGTGAAATCAGTGCTGTCGCGACCGCTCTGGCGGATTGTCGAAAATGCCGGCGGCGACCCTGAAGCCGTCGTGGCCAGGGTCTCCGGCGTCAACGGCGGCTTCGGCTACAATGCTGCGCTCGGAGAATATCAGAACATGTACGAGGCCGGCATCATCGATCCGGTGCGGGTTACCTGCACGGCGCTGAAGAATGCAGCCTCGGTAGCCAAGCTCATTCTGACGACGGAAACGCTGGTCGGCGACCTTGCGGAGGATGAGGACCCGACAGCCGGACCGGCCCTCGGCGGCGGAGCGGAGAAACTCGGCCGTCCGTAGGCGCAATGGGCGCGTCCCGCTCAGGGGCGGCCCGGGATAAGAACTCATGCGCGCTTCGTCTGATGAGCGCGTTCTCGAAATCACGCTGGAGGGAAATATGGATACAAAGGTGAACACCATGGGCAAATGTCCGATCGCGCACGCACACGCGACGCTGGGGGGTATGTCGAACCGGGACTGGTGGCCGAACCAGTTGAACCTCAAAATCCTCCACCAGAATTCCTCCCTGTCCGATCCGATAGGGCAGGCATTCAACTACGCCGAAGCCTTCGAGAGACTCGACCTGGACGCCGTCAAGCAGGACCTCTATGCCCTGATGACGGACTCGCAAGACTGGTGGCCGGCTGATTTCGGTCATTACGGCCCGCTCTTCATCCGCATGGCATGGCATAGCGCCGGAAGCTACCGTACCGGCGATGGCCGCGGCGGCGCTTGCTCCGGCACACAGCGATTTGCGCCCCTTAACAGCTGGCCGGATAACGCCAACCTCGATAAGGCGCGCCGGCTGCTCTGGCCGATCAAGCAGAAATACGGCAACGGGATCTCCTGGGCCGATCTGATGATCCTTGCCGGAAACTGCGCGCTAGAATCCATGGGCTTCAAGACCTTCGGCTTCGGCGGCGGCCGCGAGGATGTCTGGGAGCCGGAGGAGGATATCTATTGGGGCGCCGAGGACACCTGGCTCGGCGAAAGGCGCTACACGGGCGAACGAGGCCTCGAAAGTCCTCTCGCTGCCGTGCAGATGGGTCTGATCTACGTGAACCCGGAGGGGCCGAACGGCAATCCTGATCCCGTCGCGGCCGCCGCGGATATCCGCGAGACCTTCGGCCGTATGGGCATGAACGACGAAGAGACCGTCGCCCTCATCGCCGGGGGACATTCCTTCGGCAAGACCCATGGCGCGGGCGATCCCTCGCTGGTCGGTCCGGAACCCGAGGGCGCCGGCCTCGCGGAGCAAGGTTTTGGCTGGAAGAGCAGCTTTGGCAGCGGCAAGGCTGGTGATACCATTACCAGCGGCCTCGAGGTCACATGGACCACGACGCCGACGAAGTGGAGCAACGGCTTCTTCTCGAACCTGTTCGGTTATGAGTGGGAGCTGACGAGAAGTCCGGCCGGCGCTCATCAGTGGAAGCCGAAACATGGTGCAGGCGCCGGTTCGGTGCCGGATGCCCACGACCCGGCGAAGCGGCACGCGCCATCGATGCTGACCACCGACCTCGCTTTGCGGTTCGATCCTGCCTACGAGAAGATCTCGCGCCGCTTCTTCGAAAACCCGGACCAGTTCGCGGATGCCTTTGCCCGGGCGTGGTTCAAGCTGACGCACCGCGACATGGGTCCGCGCTCGCGGTATCTCGGCCCCGAAGTTCCCTCAGAGGAGCTCATCTGGCAGGATCCGGTCCCGGACGTCGATCATGAGTTGGTTGACGCGCAGGACATCGCCACCCTCAAAGGCATGATCCTTGAATCGGGTCTGTCTATTTCTGAGCTGGTCTCGACCGCCTGGGCGTCGGCCTCGACCTTCCGCGGCTCCGACAAGCGCGGCGGCGCCAACGGCGCACGCATACGCCTCGCGCCGCAGAAGGAATGGCCGGTCAACCAGCCGGCCCAGCTAGCCGTGGTGCTCGAAACCCTCGAAGGCATCCAGAAGGCGTTCAATGACCGGCAATCGGGCGGCAAGAGAGTGTCGCTCGCCGACCTGATCGTGCTCGGCGGTTGCGCGGCCGTCGAGCGGGCGGCGCGGGACGCCGGCTATCACGTGGACGTTCCCTTCTCGCCCGGTCGTACGGACGCTTCCCAGGAGCAGACCGATGTCGACTCCTTTGCCGTTCTTGAGCCGATCGCCGACGGGTTCCGCAACTACCAGAAGGCCGAATTCACCGTCTCGGCCGAGGAACTGCTGATCGACAAGGCGCAACTCCTGACGCTGACCGCGCCCGAGATGACCGTCCTCGTCGGCGGCATGCGCGTCTTGAACACGAATGTCGGACAGTCCCAATACGGCGTCTTTACCAAGCGCCCGGAGACACTCTCCACCGACTTCTTCGTGAACCTGCTCGACATGGGCACGGTCTGGAAGGCGGCCTCTGAGGCTGAAGAGGTTTTCGAGGGCTTCGACCGCGCGACCGGCGAGCGGAAGTGGACCGGCACGCGCGTCGACCTGGTCTTCGGTTCGAACTCCCAGCTTCGGGCGATTGCCGAAGTCTACGCACAAGCGGATTCGGGCGCGAAGTTCGTGGTAGACTTCATAGCGGCCTGGAATAAGGTAATGAACGCTGATCGGTTTGATTGGCGCTAAGGAGGGTTTCCCGCCTTATCACGCTTGCGCTTCCCGGCCACATGAGGTCTCGCGATTACGAATCGCAGCCTACGGGTCCGGACTCCTCCGGACCCGTTGTTTCGACGACGACGCTCTGATCACGCGTGGGTCTCTTCACTGAAGTTAAGTGAAGCTGCGACGGATGCCGTACTGCTCGAGCTTACGGTAGAGGGTCGGCCGCGAAATTCCTAGCCTCTGGGCAACCCGGCTCAGATTGCCATGCTCGGCCTCGAGAGCGTCTCGGAGGAACTTCTCATCCGCATTCGCGATACGACAGTGCATTTCACTTCCGGATTCGCCCTCTGGCGAGGCGGTCCAGGCCGCAGCACGCTCCGTGATCTCCCTCGGCAGATCGGCCAAGCTGACTTGTTGGCCTCCCGCCAGGACATGAAGCCTTTCCACCAGGTTTTTCAACTCGCGCACGTTTCCTGGCCAAGAGTAGTCGAGAAGCCTGTCGAACGCCTCGGCAGCGAAATCAAGCGGCGGGGCGCCGGTCCGCTCGGCAATGTTGCGGTTGAAATGATCGAGCAGGAGGGCGATGTCGCCATCCCGTTCGCGCAACGGCGGCACGTTGATAACAACGGTGCTTATCCGGTAGTACAGATCACGCCGGAACCGCCCCGCTGCCACCTCTTGCTTCAGGTCGCGGTTCGTCGAGGCGATCAGATGTACATCGACCGGCCGGCCACGGTTGTCTCCGAGGCGATAGACGACACGCTCTTCCAGAACGCGCAGCAGGAAAGGTTGAATATCCAGCGGCATCTCGCCGATCTCGTCGAGACAGAGAACCCCTCCGTTGGCCAATTCGAACGCCCCCGCCTTTCCCTCACGGCTTGCCCCCGTAAATGCACCGGCGACGTGGCCGAAAAGCTCGCTGCCGAACAACTCCCGCGTGATTGCCCCGCAGTTGAGGGCGATAAATGGCGAACTATCCGAGCGCCGGCTGACGAGATGAACCAGCCGGGCGAAAAGCTCTTTGCCGACGCCCGTTTCACCCTCGATCAGCAGTGAGGTGACTTCGCTCGATTGGGCGACCCTGCAAGCCACATCGATAGCGGCATGCATCGCTTCGCTTTGACCGACGATCAGCTTGGCCACTTCGGGCGTCGGGCATCGTGGGCGCCGGGGGGAAGGAATGGCTACTTGGCGGGCTTCGGCCGGAAACACGAGGGCCGCGCCCTGAAAATCACCGTCCACGGTGAGGGGGCTCACGTGGCAAGAGCGCAGCCGGTCGGGAAGCGCAGCAGCGAGTTCGGCAATTGTGCGAGGCCCCGCCGCAGGCAGCAACCGCCGGCCGCGCCCTGTCGAAAGCGGCTCGGGAAATTCCGCCAGCCTGTTGGCGGGAACGTTGTTGCAATAGACGGCCCGTCCAAGATGGTCGATGATTATCAGACCGTCGGTGCGTCTGTAGCAAGGTGCTTCGGCGATGAAGGCTTCAAGCAGGCGGGTGCGTTGGGTGTTCTGGTGGTCGGCCAGGGCCTTCTCGATCTCCCGCGCAGCGGCCGCGACCAGCACGGTGTTGTGCGGCCGGAAGATGTCCGGGTGCCCGGACAGGTCAACCACGCCGATGATCCGTCCGTCGAACGGGTCGCGGATCGGTGCGCCGGCGCAGGTCCACGACTTTATGCCGGCGCAGAAATGTTCCGCAGCATGCACGAAGACGGGTTCTCCGGCCCAAAGCGCGGTGCCGATTCCGTTGGTGCCGACAACGTCCTCGGTCCACTTGCCGCCAATGGCGAGATGGATATCCATTCCATCGTGAATTGTGCGCTTGTCACCGATCGCGTCAATCAACACACCATTTTCGTCGGCCAACACGAGCATTGCTCCGGTGCCGTCGAGAAGGTTTCCGACGACCGCAAAGGAGCGGCGCGCCGCAGTCAACAACTCGCTGCTATTGCGGGTCAGGCATTCGAGGTCATCCTTGCTGTTGCTGAGGGGGGCTTCGTGTTGCTGAGCGTCGATGCCGCCAGAAATGCAACGCCCCCAGGAATCATGGATGATCCCGCGTACCGGACGCTCGCGACGGGCCTTTCCGGCTTCTCCGGACAATAGGTTTTCCCAGGCGGACATCGTCGCATATTCGTCGTAATCACCCGCCAGCATTAGCGGTGCTCTGACCTTTCCTTCTGACGACATCCTGGTGCGCTTGGTCCTTTCTTCTGGGTCGGCTTATGTCTCTGCTTGAGATACTATATTTCGTGCGATGATGACGAATAAAGGGGCCGGGCTGAGCTGCGCCATAGCTACGTGGTGATCCCAAGAGCCGAGCTGATTTCTTCTGCGAGTTTCTCTTCGGTGTATTTCGACTCAAGGGTCCTGCCGTCGAAATCCGAAAGCGCGTCAGTGAAGGTCTCGTCCAACGGGGAGATGAAGCCGTTCTCCTTCGTGGCGAGCACAAAGACCTCCACACCATTTTTCCGTCGGATTTCACCGAGATAGTGGATTTGGCGCCCGGTGTTCCTGTCCACCACAACCACCCGGCCATTCAAGCTGATCCGGATGTAGGGCAACGCCTCCGCGGAGGACGCTGATCCGGAACCTACGTGATGGATAATGAGGCCTTCAGCCTTTTGTGTTGGCGGATTTGCCGTCTTGTTGGCTGAATAGGCGCCGCCGCTGATGTGATCGGCAATGCGCGTTATGACGGACCGGTTGCGCTCGATCAATTGCTTGATCTCAGCGTCCTCGCGTCGCGGGCCGTCGCGCCTCGAAATGATTTCGACCATCGAACCTCCTCCCAAGGATCTCGTTGGTCGGAGCGTCTGCCGAACACTCCTCAAGTCTGGCAGCTTAGCAAATTGCACGGTTTATTGGTAGTAATGGGCTGCTACGCTCGGATGTTGGTGGATGATGGCTTGCCGACGGTTTCTGTGGGTTGCGGTCGGCGGGTGATTGCGCTCGCGAATGTTCGGCCTGACCATTGGGGGGAACGGAGATCGAGGATGCACGGGATCCACTTTGACGGCTTGGGTGAAGCCGAGCTGATCACGCGGCTGCAGCTTCTGCACCAGCAAAGACAAGCTGTGCCTCGTCGAGCTGCTGCGCACTGCGCTGGCCCGCCCTGCTAACCCCAAGTGGGTTGCAGGTCATTCTCCTCAGCCACGGCACCATGCTGGAAAACCTCTTCAACAAGCATGCAGGCAGTGGATTCTGGTGGCATCAGCGTCTGGAGGGCGTGCCTCAGTTCAGGGTCAAGCCGCAGACCGGCGCGGTCAACAAGGTCAAGGATCAGACCATGGCCATGTTGTAGGCCGGCCCGCTTCGGCGTTCCTTGCCAAGCCCCCGGCGGTAATATTGGCGGAACCGACGAACAGCCTGCCCGAGCGCCGGCCGATCTGAAGCTCAACCTTTGGGTGAAACAACCCCTTCGCGACCGGAGGCGAAAACAGCTCGTAGTCACGGCCCAACTGCATCGGAAGTTCAGAGCCGTCGGACAGTAGAGCGACCCCATCCGTTCATCCGAGACGAGAAGGAGATTGCTGGCCCCGCTCGCCATCAGGTGGGGAAGCATGAGCTCTTCGAAGGCGCCAAACTCGATCGCGAAGGTCGTGGAGATCACAGTATGGAATGGGCGGGATCCTCGCCGCCCTATGCGCTCTAGGTATTTCACGCGTTAGCTCCGAGGATGGCACGAGCTCCGAGGATGGCACGACCCCGTGCAGTCGGTCCCTGATCGAAGATAACGGGGGCTCGCGACGGGTTTGTTGACCCGGGAATGACGGGATTCTTACAAAAAGGTCAAATCAGATGGGTCCACAGGCCAGCGGCCGTTGCGGAAATTCTAAAAAAATAATCCAGGCAATATATTTACCATTTGGCATGCCTCTTGCTTGGCGCATGCAGATCTTAGCAGTGTGCATCCTCATTAAAGGATGCAGAGCCGCGAGGTAGTAGCCTTGAAGTCCAGAGATGTGCGTGCCCAAGCCTATTCGATGCCGCTGACAAGCCCCGCCTGCCCAAGGGGACCACATCGCTTCGTCGATCGCGAGTACCTTATCATTACCTACCGGACGGACCCCGACCGGTTGCGCGGCGTGGTCCCTCAGCCTCTCGAATTCCATGATCCCTTAGTACAGTTTGAGTTTATTCGAATGCCCGACTCTGCGGGTTTCGGGAGCTACATTGAATCTGGCCAGGTCATTCCCGTTCGGTTTAACGACGTGACAGGCGGCTATTCGCACGCAATGTATTTGGACGACGGACCGCCAATTCTTGGTGGCCGTGAGTTGTGGGGGTTCCCGAAGAAATACGCGCATCCTGCCGTCGAGGTCTATAGGGACACACTGGTGGGCACCCTCGACTACGGCCCGGTCCGGATCGCAACAGGCACCATGGGCTTTAAACATTGGGCACTCGACCACACCGAGGTGCTGGCCTCGCTGTGCAAGCCGACGTTCCTGCTGAAGATTATCCCGCATGTCGATGGCAGTCTGCGCGTGTGCGAACTCGTAAGCCTTAAGATGGAGGACGTGATATTGAAGGGCGCATGGGGCGGTCCCGCAAGCCTGGACTTACGGCCACACGCGCTCGCGCCCGTTGCCGATCTACCGGTTCTGGAGGTCGTTTCAGCTGCCCATTTCATTGCGGATCTGACGCTCGACCTCGGCACAGTTGTTCACGACTACCTGGCGGAACCGCACACCGCGTGAACCGCGATCAAAGTGTCGACACGCGAGAGCCGAGGCAATCCCATGTCCGACCAAGTGAAACTGAAAAAAAGCGTAGATCTGGCGCTTCAGGGTGGCGGGTCCCACGGTGCTTTGACCTGGGGAGTGCTGGATCGGCTGTTGGAAGATAATCGCATCCGCATCTGCAGTATCAGCGGGACGAGCGCCGGCGCAATGAATGCGGTCGTGCTTGCGGACGGCCTGGAGAAAGGCGGGGCGGAAGGTGGACGCGAGGCGTTGGCAGGATTCTGGAAGGCAGTCAGCGACGCTGCGCGTTGGTCGCCGCTGCAGCGCACCCTTTGGGATCGCATGTCGAACAATTACAGTCTCGACCACTCCGCGGCCTATATCTGGTTCGAACAGTTTACGCGGCTGTTCTCTCCCTATCAACTGAACCCGTTCGACATCAATCCTCTGCGCGACCTGATCGCCGGCACAAACGATTTCGACGCCGTCAATCGGTGCTCCAGCCTGAAGGTGTTCGTCACGGCTACCAACGTGCGCACGGGCCGGGCCAAGGTGTTCACGCAACCCGATCTCTCGGTCGACACCGTCATGGCGTCCGCCTGCCTGCCGTTCATGTTCAAGGCGGTCGAGATCGACGGCGAAGCCTATTGGGATGGTGGCTATATCGGCAATCCCGCTCTCTATCCGCTTGTCGACGATCGCGCCACCCGAGACATCGTGATCGTCCAGATCAACCCGCTTATCCGCGAGGAATTGCCGACGACCGGCCGGGCAATCATCAACCGGCTGAACGAAGTGACCTTCAATGCAGCGCTCCTGAACGAGTTGCGTTCCATCCACCTCCTGCACGAGTTGATCGAGGCGGAAGGGCTGGAGTCCGAGCGATATCGGGACAGCTACGTTCATCTGATCCATGCCCACGAGGAGGTCCAGGACCTTAGCGCCTCAAGCAAATTCGCGCCCGAATGGAGCTATCTCCTCTATCTCAAGGAGCGCGGACGGACCTGGGCCGAAAGCTTTATCGACCAGCATTTCGATGACCTTGGCGTCCGCTCGACGCTCGATCTCGGTCAGCTGTTCAGCGACAGTTTCAGGTTGCCCCAGATCGACGACGCGCCATCCAACAGCCCCGCGACGGAGTGACCGATGATCGGAATCCTGATCATTTTCACGGCCCTTGGTGCACCCCTCTCGCTATCGAGGTGTTAGCCTTCTCATCCTAGCACGGGGACCGGCCATTCTTTCCGTAGGCGCGATTTGAGAGAGGTGTTGTCTAGGGCATAGACTCATAACCACCTGATCCAGATGCGTGTCGCAGCCAGCTTGATTGCAGCGAGAAAGTTGCGTGGGTCTTTGTCGTATCCGGCACGCGTCAGTGGTGACATGTTACCACCACAAAGCAGCGCCCAGGTCTTATTGTCCCGAGCGCACTAAACGGCGAAGCAAGGCTTCGAGGCCGTTGGCGACGAATTGACATCATCGGAGAAAAAATGATGGCCCCTGCGGCGGCAACAAAACGACCATGCGTACCGCTCCGCCGCCAGCTTGAGGAGATCGTTGGAGCTAGATTTGTTCTGTGCTCTCCTCAGCGACAGCGGCGCTTCACACGCGGCTACCGCTTCGGCGAAGGAGAGGCGGTCGCAGTTGTCCTGCCGGGGACGCTTGTGCAGTTCTGGAGAGTGCTCGAGACCTGCGTGAATGGCGGGAACGCCGTTATCGCTCAGGCGGCGAATACAGGGCTGACCGGAGGCTCAACGCCTCACGGTGTTGGGTATGACCGCGACGTGGTCGTCATCAACACAATGCGGATCAAGTCCCTTCATCTCCTGGCAGAGGGTCGGCAGGTTGTCGCGTTTCCTGGAACGACCTTGGACGAACTCGAAAAGGCGCTGAAGCCGCTCGGACGCGAGCCGCATTCCGTTATTGGATCATCCTGCCTTGGCGCCTCCGTGATCGGCGGGATCTGCAATAACTCCGGCGGATCCCTCATCCAAAGAGGCCCGGCCTACACCGAACTCGCGCTGTACGCCCGAGTTGATGCGGACGGAAGGCTAAGTCTGGTCAATCACCTTGGTATTGACCTCGGAGATAACCCGGAGGAAATGCTTTCCCGCCTGGACCGAAAGGGGTACCGGCCCGACCAAGTCATGTGGGATGGCAGCAAGGCTGCATCAGATCGCGAATACGCCGATCACGTCCGCAACATTGATGCTCCCACGCCCGCTCGGTTCAATGCGGATCCAAGGCGGCTGTTCGAAGTCTCCGGGTCAGCGGGCAAGGTCATCGTCTTCGCGGTGCGGCTCGACACATTCGAAGCGGTCAGGGATGCACGGGTCTTCTACATCGGCACGAATGATCCCGACGAACTCACGCGTATCAGGCGCGCCATGCTTTCGTCCTTTTCCATGCTACCTGTAGCGGCGGAGTACATTCATCGTGATGCCTTCGACATCGCGGAGTGCTATGGCAAGGATACCTTTCTTCTCATCAAGACGTTGGGGCCTGGACACCTGCCGAAGCTCTTTGCCGCGAAGAGCCGGTTCGACGCGCTTGCGGAACGGCTTTCATTCCTGCCGGCGAACTTGAGTGATCGGGTCATGCAGGCTTTCAGCCGTCCTTTTCCGTCTCACCTTCCTCCACGGCTCAAGCAATTCCGCAACCGGTTCCAGCATCATCTGATGATCAAGACAGCAGGCTCAGCGGTGAACGAAACGAGCAGCCTTCTTGCGTCCCTTTTCCGTTCCGAAGCCAGCGATTTCTTCGAATGCACCCCGCAGGAGGGATTGGCCGCGTTCCTCCACCGTTTCGCGGTTGCCGGGGCAGCCGTGCGCTACCGCGCTATCCACGGAGCGACGACCGGGGGCATCGTCGCTCTCGACGTCGCGTTGCCAAGGAATGAGACCGATTGGATCGAAAGGCTTCCTGACGAGGTCGAGCAACTGATCCTGAAAAAGCTCTACTATGGACACTTCTTCTGCCACGTCTTCCATCAGGATTATATCGTCAAGAAGGAAGTCGACTGGCTGGAAACTGAACACAAGATCCTCGAACTGCTGGACCGGCGAAATGCGCGCTACCCGGCCGAGCACAACGTCGGGCATCTCTACAAAGCCGAGGATGCCGTGGTGGCCCACTATCGCGAACTCGACCCGTGCAACTGCTTCAACCCGGGTATTGGCCGGACCTCGAAACGGTTGCGCTGGTGCTGAACGGACGAAGCCATAGCAGGCAGGCTTTGCGGCAGGAACAGGGAAGCCTATTCGGCGGCGACCCGAAATGTCTGTGACTGCGCCTTGTCACCATTCATCAGGTAGATCAGACAGCTCGTGCGAAGCAGCGAACTGAAATTCGATATCGAACCGTTGATCTCCAACGCTTCGTCATAGAGGGTCGACAGAAACCGGGCAGTCGAAAAGCCTTGTTTTTCGGCAATTTCGTCGATTAGCACCCAGAAGGCGGCTTCGAGCTGAATGCTCGTCGAATGGCCGCCAATGCGAACGGAACGGTTAATCGGGCGGTATCGCTCAGGGTTCTGACCCGCATAGATCTCGCACATGCTTCCCCCCTCTATTCCTGTGATTTCCAGTATGCCTCCCCGGCGTTTGATGTCAAACATCGGCCGTGGGCGAACTCACCCGCTCTCGCCCTGACACCGCATTTTGGCGGTCTTTTTTGCCTGCGGTAATCCGCTGCTACCAATGCGTCTCGATCGCGAGCTAGCGTCTCCTCATGTGGGGAGGCACGACGTTGGCAAAAGCAATCCATTCGATGATTCGCGTTCTCGACGAAGCGCGTTCGATTGATTTCTATGACAAGGCCTTCGGACTCAAAGTGGCCGATCGGCTGGATTTCGACACCTTCACGCTTATCTACATGAGCAATGATGAGAGCGAATTCGAGGTCGAACTTACCATCAACAAAGGCCGTACCGAGGCCTATACCCTTGGCGACGGCTACGGCCATCTCGCAGTTTCAGTGGATGATCTCGATAGCGTGCATGCGCGCGTCGCGGCTGCCGGCCTGAACCCCAATAAGATCGTCGAATTCAACCGCGAAGGCGCTCTCTTCGCCCGCTTCTTCTTCATCACCGATCCGGACGGCTACAAGATCGAGGTTTTGCAGCGTCATGGTCGATTCAAATAGTGGCGTGGCCCCTGGACGAGGGCGCCGCCTGAGATGCCTGGCTCGCAGGCGATTGCAAAAGGGAGGATGGCCAATGGCGACTATCTACGACAACCGGCGCGGCATCTCGCGCCGTGAATTGCTGAAACGCGGAACGGTCGGCGCGGCCCTGATTGTTTCCGGTCGAGCGGTCATCAGTCCCGAGAACGCCTGGGGCCTTGAGGCGACAGCGCTCAGGCCCGAAACTGTTGCGACCCTGATCCTGCTCGCCCGCGACATCTATCCGCACGACCAGCTCGCCGACCGCTTCTATGCCATCGCGGTCAAGGGGCAGGACACCAGAGCCGCGCAGCACGCCGCACACAAGGCGCTCATGGAGGACGGCGTCGCCGATCTCGACAAGCGCGCCGGCAGCGTCGGCTATCGCGGTCTGTCGTGGGAGGACGATCGGGTCGCGATCCTGCGCGAGATTGAGACGACACCCTTCTTCCAGGCGGTACGCGGGGACCTCATCGTAAGCCTCTACAATCAAAAGGAGCTTTGGCCAATCTTCGGCTACGAAGGCGAATCCTACTCTGAGGGCGGCTACATCAACCGCGGTTTCAACGACATCGAGTGGCTTTGAGCGAATGCGCCCGCGCCCGAGGAGGCGGCGGGCAGACGGACGCTTTGCACCGCAGAGGCACATTTCGGGAGGATAATCATGGCAGCTCCATATGATCTCAAGGATGACGGTGTGGTCGTCATCATCGGGTCCGGCGCCGGCGGCGGCACGCTCGGCAACGAACTTGCGCAAAAGGGCATCGACGTTGTTATTCTCGAGGCGGGTGGCCGCATCGAGTACGAGGACTTCATCAACGACGAATGGGAGAGTTTCGCCCAGCTTGCGTGGCTCGATCATCGCACGACCGGCGGCGGCTGGCGCGTTTCAAAGGATTTCCCCAACTTGCCCGCCTGGATCGTCAAGGCAGTCGGCGGCACAACGACCCATTGGGCCGGTGCATCACTGCGCTTCCAGGAGCACGAGTTCAAGACCCTCACGCACTACGGAGGGATAGAGGGCGCCAACCTCAACGACTGGCCGCTGACGCTTGCCGAACTCGAGCCCTACTACACCAAGGCCGAGGACAAGATGGGTGTGACCCGCACCAACGACATCGAAGGTCTTCCGGGCAACAACAACTTCATGGTCTTCAAGGCCGGTGCCGACAAGCTCGGCTACAAGGAATGTCACACCGGCCGGATGGCCATCAACTCGGCCGATCGGGACGACCGGATGAGCTGTCAGCAGACCGGATTCTGCTTCCAGGGATGCAAGTGGGGCGCCAAATGGTCGACGCTTTACACGGAGATCCCGAAGGGCGAGGCAACCGGCAAGCTAGAGGTTCGACCAAACGCGCATGTGGTCAAGATCGAGCACGACAAGACCGGCAAGGTGACGGGCGTCGTCTATGCCGACAAGGAGGGACAACTGCATGAGCAGAAGGCCAGGATCGTCTGTCTTGCCGGAAACTCGATCGAAAGCCCGCGCCTGCTGCTCAATTCACACTCGGCTAAATTCCCCGACGGTCTGGCGAATTCCTCAGGTCAGGTTGGCAAGAACTACATGCGGCACACCACTGGCTCGGTCTACGCTGTCTTCGAAAAGCCCGTGCATATGTACCGCGGCACCACGATGGCAGGTATCATTCGAGACGAGGCGCGGCACGACCCGTCTCGTGGTTTCGCCGGGGGCTACGAGATGGAAACCCTGTCGCTGGGCCTCCCCTTCCTGGCCGCCTTTCTCGATCCGGGAGCTTGGGGGAGATCCTTCACCTCCGCGCTCGACAACTATGCCAACATGGCGGGCATGTGGATCGTCGGCGAGGACATGCCGCAGGAGCAGAATGCGGTGAAGCTGCATCGCGAGCTCAAGGATCAGTACGGCATGCCGATCCCGGATGTCTGGTTCACCGACCATCCGAACGACGAGGCGATGCGCAACCATGCCTACAAGCAAGGGATGGCCCTCTACTCGGCCATTGGAGCGATCCGCACCTTCCCGACGCCGCCTTATCCTTCAACCCACAACCTCGGAACCAACCGCATGAGCGACAAGGCTTCTGACGGTGTGGTCAACAAATGGGGCCAGACGCACGACGTCAAGAATCTCTTCATATCCGACGGGAGCCAGTTCACCACGGGCGGAGCAGAAAACCCGACACTGACGATCGTTGCACTGGCTATCCGCCAGGCGGACCATATTGCCAAGGAAATGGCCGCCGGAACCATTTGACGTGCAGCTTGCCGGGCGCTGCTGACTCTGCGGCCGGTCCTTCCGTGCGGCCAATCGCAGCCGTGATCGATGGCCCAACCGGCTTAAGGTCGTATCACATCGGGCTGAGCGCCATCGTTAATGAACGAACTCGCCGGGTCAAGAAGATAGGAGAAATGTCAGTGGACCCGAACCTTCGATCGCTAATCGATATGTTGGAAGCCGCGCACGACGAGTACATGATCAAAAGTGCGCTCAGAAACTTCGCGCACTCCCACGGGTATGACCGGTTTGCTTATCTGCAAACAGAAGGCCTCGACATCAGGACATTCAATTCCTATCCCAAGTCCTGGCAAGGTATCTACCTCGGCGGCAAATATTCGCGCATCGATCCCGTGGTGACTGAAGCAAAGCGCAGACGCGAAATCTTCTTCTGGACCGCCGACGACTGGCCCACCCGTGGATCTTCTCCTCTTCGGCGGTTTCGCGACGAGGCGGTCGACCACGGCATTCGTTGCGGCGTCACCATTCCGGTCGAGGGAAGTTTCGGATCCACGATGATGCTGACCTTCGCATCGCGCGAAAGAGAGGTGGATATTTCTGGCCTGCTAAATGCCAAAAAGGCGGTTCAAGTGGTGATGGCCCTCCACTATCAGCTTAAGATCATTGCGGCAACGACCGCAGTCAGCCCCAAGCGAATGCTGTCGCCGCGCGAAATGACGTGCGTCATGTGGGCGATAAGGGGAAAGAACGCGCTGGAAACCGCGATGCTCATCGGGATTACTACCAGAACCGTGCAGCACCATTTAGATAATGCTCGTAAAAAGTTCAATGCAAAGACGGTCCCGCAACTCGTTGCCCTCGCCAAGGATCGTGGCCTGGTCTGAGCTCTAGTTCGAGTTCTCATCCTCCACAGGCACGACGGGAATGAAGCCGAGTGCATCCAGAATTTCCGAGAGTTCCTCCTGTTGAGCCTCGGAGATCTTTTGGCGCGCGATGTATTCGTCTTGGAGCGTCTGAAGCACGGAACCAGAGATCGACGGATCGTCGTTTGCGCGCGACCACTCTTCGTAGACGGCCTGATCGGCCGCGAGAAGTCGGCGGTGTTTGCGAACCGCAGAGACTGCCAGTGCTTCAAGCTCCGACTTGTTCATCGCACTGTAGCGCGCCTCTTTCCCCCTTCTTGCGTCGTTCACCTCGGATGAGCCAATATCGTTCATCCGCTTCTCCCTGATTTCACTGCCCAGAACCAAATTTCCGCATATCGCTCAACCGCTCCATCCCCGTGTCGAGCCAAGGCAGTTGAATCAAAACTCAACATTTTAAGCTGCTGCCGTGGATCGAAAGGCATTTCGATGCTAACGCGTTTACATACTTTAGTTGATAAACTTAGAGTGTGTAAACGACGATCTTTTGGCGCATGGATATGCGCAAACTGGTCGGCTCGAATTTCGCCCGCCTGCGTCGGGAGAAAGGCCTGACACAGGAAGAGGTCGAGGCTCGTTCCGGCTTCAGCCAGCAATATCTGAGTGGCCTTGAGCGCGGGCGGCGCAACCCTACCGTGATTACTCTTTACGAGCTGGCTCAAGCCTTGGGTGTTAGCCACGTTGAGCTGGTGATCCCAACTGAAGAACGCCAGTTTGCACGCGAGGCATAAAATCCTGACGACTGCAGGTTCAAATCGAGCAGGTGATAACTACCTAGTGCTCGTCCATAAACAGCAAGCTTTTGGAATTATCGCGGAAATCGCGCTTTTTGTGCGGGCAAGGCCCGGCGGTTTTGCACTTTAGCCCAGCCCCTGATTCTGAAGACAAACCCGCAGCCGCCGGAGCCTTCCTGCGGCGGGCGACACGGCGGTTGGCATAAATGGTAGAGCCCTCTGGCAGATCGCCCGATACGCGCGGCCGCCCGCGTAGCGGGTTTGCCTCAGCGTAGATCACGGCGAGGCGAACCATCTCAGCATCAAGGCTTGGCCAGGTGTCGAGAATACGCTCGACGGGATGCCCGGCTGCCACAGATGCTGCGACATCGTAGACAGGAACACGAGTGCCTCTGATGACCGGCGTTCCGCCTAAAGCGTCTGGCGAGGTTGAAACGACCTCACGCGCTGCTGCCAGATCGTCCAGCCGTTCGCTGGTACCGTTGACGAAGGGCAAAAGATCGATGGTGAGGAATTCGTCGCGCACGGTCCAGTCCTGACGCAGCAGCGCAGCCCACTCGAGGGCGCGGAGCGCGTCAAGTCGGGCGCCGGCGGTCTTGATGGCGAACAGGCGCTCTTCTGAAGTGAGGCGCCTCATTTGAGGCGCATTCTTCCTAACATCAGCGGCTATGGGCAAGGGCGCCGCGGGCCGGAAGATGCGTTACGCTTTCGCCCCAACCATGGAGGCCGCGCCATGTATCCTTTCCGAGATTTCGACTGCATCATCCGTCCGGATGACCTTAATTTCCTCCAACGTCTGTTCGAGAACGAACTCGCCAGGACGAAGCTGAAGTCCGATGCGCCGGAAGCTGAAGAACTCGCAAAGAGGCTGATCGCGCTGTACCAGGAAGGCATCAGGAACCCGGCTGATCTGCTTGAAAGAGTCAAAGTCCGCTAGGGCAAAAACGAGCCCGCCCGGACACAGCAGCGCGATAGGCGGGCCTGAATGGGTGACCACGGGCACAGAATCATTGTAGTGTACGAACAGGATGGACTAGCGGTGCTGAGTACGACCTTTGAGGAGGTCCGAAAATGAAGGAAGTGCCCTGGCGTGGACCGTTGTGGGTAACGCTCCAAAACGGCATGAGACGCCAGTTCTGCGGGCCCTATGATGCCCTTGATTTCCTGGAGAATGAATGGCCGAGCCATGGACCGCTGCACGCACGTGCCGTCCGAGCCTGTCGTGCAGCATTGCATCACGCTGAATATGCGAGTTCGGCACGGAATTGCTTCATGGCGGCATGCGTCGAGGCGTCATTTGCATGCAGCGAAGCTGGCAATCCGCGCTCGCGCGCTGAAGCGAAGATGGTGAGCCGGTACCGCTGACGGGCTGAAAGAGCTGCTCCCTTAAGACATCAGAGTATTTGCGCGCCCTGGTTTCTGCGGCCGTCTTGAGAGATCGATAGTCGCCACGCTGGCGCCGGTCAGGAAGTTTCATTTGGCGACATGACTCGGATGTTGCGCTTTTCGTGACAGCATGGCTCCCGCCGCGAGACCCAGTGCCAGCGCAGCATAGGTCATTCCGATCGATCTCTTCGAGAGAACGGTCTCCCAACCAGGTGTCAGCCGCTTCGGGACGAGGTGGTAGTCGACCAGGTAGGCAACTGCGGCGGTCAGCGCCGCCTTCCGCAGTACGACGGTCGGTTCCCTGGAGCGGTCGGCCGCCAGCCATGCTTCGAAGGGCAGAGCCCAGAAGATCGCCGACAGATGATGAGTGCAGTAGCCGAGCAACGTGTGCTTCGCGTCTGCGATCCTGATGCGGCCGGCATTCTCGCCATGAAGCCAATGGCTCGTGGCATTGGTTGGCTGAAAGACGCTCCGTCGCTCCAATCCGGCGAATAGGGCCAGTGCCGCCGTCGTCACTAGGCTTGCGATGGTGCCGCTGGCGACAGCCGACGTGAACGGGCTGCTCCGACTTTGCGGTGACCGACGTTCAGGGCCTGGCGCACTGATCCGCTGGTTGGAGGAGAAGGTGCTATCTGGAACAGGATCGCGCGCAATGGCCGACATTCGATTGCCTCCCGGTTTGTACACCAAATCGCTGCGACGCCGCGATGTTCCGCGCGAGCTCGTCCTTCGGCGGGGCGTTCTGAAACGCGAAGCGCGACCGCTTTTGCTATGTTGCGCGCATGGATCACCTTGCCCTCATTGAGGAGCACTTGGCAGCGGCGGAAAAGCCAAGGAAAAGGGCCCGAGGTCCACAAATGCGCGTCACCGCAATGGCTGATCCCGCCTTGGATACAGCCGCTCTGGTTGAACGAGCTGAGGTCCGCAACGGATCGCTCTTTCCGGTTTCATCCGTCGGGAGAGGGTGGGACTTTGGTCCGGAAATCATCGGCCGGAACGGCGTGATTGCGGACTTTCACGACGTTCGGATTGGCGGCTGGTAGGGACGAGTTCCACCCATGCTGTGAGGCGCCGACGGGACCCGGAATTTCCGGTGCCGGCCCGAATCCGGACGTTCGCGGGACTGTGTAGCGACCGACATCAGGAGACTTAGAATCATTCAGGGATGCCGGCCTTGCGGAGCCCTTCGATCCACAGGTCCATCATCCAAGGCAGGCCGAACGGTCGCTTCAGGGTGTAAGAAATTGACATTCCCGGAACCGCAGCCATCAGCCTCTCACCCGCGCGTCGGGCCGCTTCCAATTGGCCGTCATGGGCCAGGGAGATAGTTAAAGACCGCAAAGCGACTGCATAATTCGGCGACAATTCGATCGCCCGCTCCGCCCAATGCACAGCTTCCGAAAAGCGTCGTGCGAAGATGTGGCAGTTCGCGATACCTGCGAAGATTGTGTAAGCCCGCAAGTCGAGCGGGCTGAATCGGCGGGCGATCTCAAGATTCTGAAGGGCCTTTTCGATCTGCCCGCTAAACAGGAAGGCGAAGGAGGAGTGCATCCGCACGTAAGCCGAGTTCGGGTGGACGCGCAGCGCTTCGTCTCCGAGTTCAGCACCTCGCTCGGCATCGTCTCCAACGACTGCCAGCGCCCACGCGGCCATTGCCAGCGCGGGGCCGTTCTCGGGGTCCAGGTCGACGGCGCGCAACGCCGTCTCGCATACCCGCGTCTTGCCTTCTTCGACAGGCTCCAGCCAGCCGCTGATCAATAATCTGCCTAGGCAGTCAGCCAAGGCCGTCCAAGCATCGGTAAAGGACGGATCGATAGCCAACGCATCTTCCAATACCCGTTCTGCGCGAAGGAAACCCTCGCGCGTATAGGCCTGGAACTCCGGCAGGGCTCTCAGGTACAGGTCATAGGCAGTGATGTGTTCGGGGCGTTTTCTCCGAGCCCGTTCGATCTCAACCTTTTGCACCCTTGGCTCGATCGCACTGACTACGCTCTCGGTGACGCGATCTTGCAGGGCGAACACGTCGACGATGTCGCCATCGAAGCGATCTGCCCAGACGTGGGTTTCAGTATCCGCCTCGATTAGCTGGCCCGTGATGCGGACGCGGTTCCCCGCCTTGCGGATCGAGCCTTCGAGGACATAGCGGACGCCGAGTTCGCGCCCGACACGTCGAATGTCAACTGTCTTTCCCTTGTAGGTGAAGCTGGAGTTCCTGGCGATAACGAACAGCCAGCGGATCCGGGAGAGCGCGGTGATGATGTCCTCGACCACGCCGTCCGCAAAATACTCCTGCTCGGGGTCGCCGCTCATGTTCGTGAAGGGCAGGACGGCTATGGAGGGCTTGTCGGGAAACAAAAGCGGTTTCGCGTCCCCTGCTGTTGCGCCCTGCAGCCGGCGGGCAAAACCAAGAGCGACGGCATAGGCTCTTACGGGTTCCTCAACGTTCTTGACGCTTTGCGGTCCGAGGTCCTCGACGCTGGCCTTCACCTTCCTTCGGACGTGGTTGTAAGCGTCGCCTGAGAGGCAAATCCCGCCGGGCTCGGCCAACCCCTGGAGCCTGGCTGCGATATTGACGCCGTCGCCGAGGAGATCGCCAGCGCGAACCATCACGTCGCCGACGTGGACACCGATGCGGAACTGGAGACGATCCTCGCCGGATTGCCCCTCGTTTTCCCGCCAAAGTGCCTCCTGGACCGCGATGGCGCACTGGACGGCATCGACGACGCTTGGGAACTCAGCCAGCACACTGTCGCCGGCCGTGTTTGCGATCCTGCCGCCGTGCTCGACAATAAAGGCGTCCATGATCTCGCGATGGGACATGAGCGTCCGAAGCGTCTGAACTTCGTTGAGGCCCATTAGGCGGGTGTATCCCGCCACATCGGCTGCGAAGATCGCCGCCAGCCGCCGTTCGATTCGATCCGCCGCCGACACGAATGCACCACAAGAGTTTGCCTACGCGAGTTTCGCATCTTCCTTTCCGGACGGCAACTCGGCTTTGAGGGGAAACTCCCCGGAGTTGCTCGGTGTATGCAGTCGGGGCGGCTTTCGACTCGTTTCAGGCTGCGCGACGACACTGTCACCACCAGCATTCGATCCAATCGAGATCGGCGTTATTCCGCGGAGTGAACTGGATTAGGAGTGCATCAGGGTGCCATTCTCTAAAGTCAGCTTCGGCGCGAAGCCGCCGTCCGGCGTCTGCGCATTGGGTTTCCGCTCACCTGACACCTTTGCCGCTGGCGGCGAGACCTGGAAGGACCGGATTGGGCTCAATCGAGCCATTCCCGGTCCTCGTCCCCTACGGCCGCAAGGGGCTGATACTGTTGAAAAACTCGTCATTGCTGGCGCTTTGCAGCCGTGATTCAATCCTCTGAGTGATTTGCAGGGGATCAGGCGAATGATGGGATTTCAGGCGGCTCCGGCGCAGCTCTTCTATGATTTCAGTCTCGAAGAGCATGTTCCGGCCGACCATCTCCTTCGCAGCATCGATCGCCACCTGGACCTCGATAGCATCCGCGCACAGTTGCAGCCCTACTACAGCAGCACGGGCCGACCCTCGATCGATCCGGAATTGATGATGCGCATGCTGATCATCGGCTACAGCATGGGCATCCGGTCGGAGCGCCGGCTCTGTGAGGAAGTCCATCTCAATCTCGCCTACCGTTGGTTTTGCCGCCTTGGCTTGGACGGCAAGGTGCCCAATCACTCGAGTTTCTCGAAGAACCGCCACGGCCGCTTCCGGCAGAGCGATATCCTGCGGCACCTGTTCGAGACGGTGGTGGAGCGCTGCCTCGCACAGGGTCTTGTCGGTGCTGAAGGCTTTGCCGTTGACGCCAGCCTGATTGCCGCCGACGCCAACAAGCAGCGCTCGGTGCCGAGCGCGGAATGGAAGACCGATGAGGCGAAGGACGATGCCAGCCGCTCGGTGCAGGAGTATCTGGCGGTGCTCGATGATGCGGCCTTCGGCGCTGCCTCGCCGGTGACGCCGAAGTTCATTTCGCCGTCAGATCCGGCGGCGCAGTGGACTGGGGCGCATAAAGGCCATGCCTTTTTCGCCTATGCCACCAACTATCTTATCGACACCGACCATGGCGTCATTCTCGATGTCGAGGCGACCCGCGCCATCCGCCAAGCCGAAGTTGGCGCTTCACGCACGATGATCGATCGAACAGAGAACCGGTTTGGCCTGAAGCCGCGATATGTGGTGGCCGACAGCGCCTACGGCTCGGCCGACAATCTTGCCTGGCTCGTCAAACACAAGCAGATCGCGCCGCATATCCCGGTCTTCGACAAGTCCAACCGAACCGATGGCACGTGGTCTCGGGATGACTTCATCTGGGACGGCGAGAATGATCGTTACATTTGCCCCGAGGGTAAGGAGCTCGTCCGCTTTCGTCGGAACTACGCCCACCCTCGAGGAGCGCCGGCAAAGGACGGTACGCTTCGCTATCGCGCGAGTCAGAAAGACTGCCAGGCGTGCCCATCGAAGCCTCGGTGTTGCCCGAACATGCCGCATCGGAAGATACCGCGTGACGTGAACGAAGATGCGCGCGACGTGGCACGAGCAATCGCAAAAACGCCGGACTATGAACATTCACGGCATCGTCGCAAGAAGGTGGAAATGCTCTTTGCTCATCTCAAGCGCATTCTCCGCTTGGCACGGCTGAGACTGCGAGGTCCGTGCGGTGCGCGAGATGAATTCCTGCTCGCAGCCACCGCGCAAAACCTCAGAAGGCTGGCAAAGCTCAGGCCTATGCGCGTCCGACCCATCACGATTGCCACCTAAGGACTTAGCGGAATGCCCACGGGCGCCCCACGCCAGGGCAGCAACAAATTCGCGAAGCCCTGAAAAAGAGCCGCCCACAGCTCCGACGGCGCTCAAACTCGGAGTTTTTCAACGATATCAGCTCAAACGAGCCATTCCCGCCCCACGCCCGCAAAGGAGCCGGAAAGCGAAGTTGCGGGCCCTCATACTGCGGAAAAACAGAGAACAGCTTGAAGGCGTTCACACTTCATCTTACGCCGATGCGGGAAAGATCGATCCGCATCTCCGCCGATCCAACGGCATCGTTTTCAGGGCTTTCTGATTTGGGATCTGGAGCAGTGCCAGTGTCGCTGTCTTCCTTTTCGGAAGGCCGCACATAGTTTGGCGGCACGCTGCCACCAGGATCAGAAGCCTGAAACACGCCCACGCTTTCGAACTCACCCGTCTGCCAAGCGTAGACAGCATCCTCGAAAATCTGCGGCAAGACATCTTCGCTCGTCGGGTTTCCGTACCACTTGGCGACGATCCGCAAAATTTTGGCAAACATCGACGTTCCCTTGCGAAGGTTTTCGCAGGCATCGACGAGGGCCGGCTGAAGGTCCGCTGCGTTCTTCACGCCGACGCCCGCCGGAAACTGTGTCAGGCCGACGCGCACTACCGCCTGACCCACATATTGCCTCACGATGGCCATCGCCTCGTCGGCCGAAGTGGCCTTTGGCACCAGGATCAACCGTCCCCCCGATTTGACGGTCACGGCGAGAGGGTCCGGGGAGCCCGCGGCCGACACGAATTGTTCGACGATCGCGGGCTTCAGGGTGGGATCGGCGCACTCTTTGATTAGGGCAGCGTCCAACACAGCGTCTCCTGGGCTTCAGGTGTTGAAGGAAATAACAAGTGGTTTTGCAAAGAGCTTCGCCCATGCGACGGCACTCGCGCGCTGAATCGCGACGATGGAAGTCCCCTTGGTCCACCATCCGTTTCCAACTGCAATGATCAGGTCTGGGTCGTGGAGCATCGATTGCAGTACCGGCCAGACGACGAACTGCTCGTAACAGATGAGTGGCGCAACCTGACGATCCCCCACAGTCGCAACTGGATTGGCGAAGAAATGCGCTCGGGCGCCGCCACGTGTCCCCAGCCAGGACCGCCATGGTTGCCACATGGAGCCCGGCACCGGCACTCGCTGGCGATAGAGGACCCTGCCGCCGTTATCGGACAGCGTGACGAGCACATTGTCGTATCCAGCCGCATCGACCATGGCGGCGCCAGCGATCACGGAAATATCCGTGCTTTGCAGAGCCCTGACCCAGAGCCGTTCGACCGTCGGTGTCCAGAAGCTCAGGGCGCTTTCCGGCAGAACGATATTTCTGATGCCGTCTGATGCACGGTCCGTCAACGTGGCAATCAGATCACGGTGCCGCTGAATACTGGCGTCGCGGCCGAGCGATGACCCCATTTGCAGATCGACGCCCTGCCAGCCCTCAGGTAGTTTCGGATCGGTCCAGAAGGCGGCGGACCAGAGCCAAAGGCCTGCGAAGGCGATGGCAACAGCCGGCCACATGCGGGTTACGAGGCCCATGAGGCCGGCTGTCATCGCCACCAGTCCTGGCCATCCCCATCCGGGAAACAAAACGCCGCCCGCCGTGACAGGATGTGACCAGCCCGTGATGCCCATTGGCGGTACAGCCATAAGCGCAGCGACCAAGAGATAGCGAAACGGTCGACGGTCAGGGCGCTTCGTCCAGAGCACGGTATGCACGGCAACAAAGCTCCCCGAGGCGCACAGCCATAGCAATAAGCCCGGCCAAAGATCGGAGGCGTAGAAAGACGCGACGCCCTGCGGCAGACCACGGGATGCCGCCAGATAATATCCGGCCGAAACAATCGCCGCCACGTATCTCGCTCGCGCATGCCCCCAGAGAATCGGGAAAACCAGCGCCGCCGGAAGGAGCAGGACATTCCCGCTCCACCCAACCATTCCGGCAAGAACAGACGCGACGGTCAGCACTGCCGGCTGTAGGTAATCACGGCGCATAGGTCAGTACCTCTTGCGCCAGGCCGAGAATGCCTGCAGCCGGGATCGGACCGAAATAGCGGGAGTCGTAGGAGCCGGCGAAAGCCGAGTGCAGGAACACGCAATCGGCCGGCACGATCCCGCCCGAGAACGGCGTCATTGGCCGACCCCACGCGTCTCGCTGCGCTATGGTGGCGGAGGGAACCAGACGGCCGTTCACGGAGACGCTAGTACCAACTTCGACGCGCTGTCCTTCAACGGCCACGACCGACTTGATGAGCGGCGCAACGCCGGCCGGGCACAGGCCGGAGCGCAGGTAACCGCGTATACGTGCCTCCCGCATCGCTGCCGTTTGCGGCGGGCAAATGAAGACCAGGTCGCCAGCGGCGACCGGTCTGTCGAGCTTGACGATACGCCAGAGACCGAGAGATTCGCTCGGCGTGAGATTGATCCGGTAGCCGCCGAACCAGGCGACCGAGATCGTTCCCAGCAACGCCATTGTGATGGTGGCGAAGCCAAGCAGGAGCGCTTTATCGCGTCGCCTCCTCAACGCCGTTGCAATGAAAGGAATAGTCATTTCAGCGATAGCCCCTGGCTCTTCGTCTGCCGCAGCGTCTCGGCCTGCTTGAGGGCTTCGGTGGTCCGCTGGTGTGAACTGAGTTTCTGCACTGCGCGCATCAGGCCCCAGGCAGACTCGACCTCCGCCTTCTGACCGGCGCTCATGCCGGCGGTGATCGTCTTGAAGGTCTCGCCATTCGCATCCTTGGCGGCCAAGGGCAGGAAGGTCCGCTCGCCGAAACGCTCAGCGACAGCTTTGGCAAATCCGTCCAGTTCCGCCTTCACCATTTTGTCGGCAAGCGCGAACTCGAGCGCCGACGGAAGGTCGTTGCGGTCGATGGCGTCCCGCACGCGCTCGAGCGTCTGGCGTGCATTGGGAGAGAGTGCCGGGATGTCAATCAACACCTTGCGGCGGACCGCCACTTCCTCCGCCTGATGGCGTTGTTCGGCCTGACTGCGCTGGCGCAGGTAATCGCCGAGACTTTGAGCAAGAGCGGGAACGTTGCGTTCCGCCCTCTCGCGATCCTGCTTATCGGCGCGGCTTGCGAGCAGGCCGGATTTCCCCTTGAGTGCACCAAAACTTTCCGGCTGGCCAGCGATCTTCGCAAGCGTCGATTTGGCGACGGTCTCATCCTTCAGCATGGCATCGACATTGACGGCCTTGAAGGCGGCTTCCGGCTGCGCATAGACGAGATGGAAGCGGGTAGAGACATCTTCCCATTGCTTCTTCAGACTGGGATCGGATTCGAGCTTATCGGCAACCGCCTGCTCGACCGATTTCGGGAATGTTGCGATGCCGGCAACCATGGGGCTGGCCTCCTTGCTGCTTTGCGAGTGGGTCGGTTTGGTGCTGGTGCCGAAGCCGAGCTTGGCGCCGATGGCGAGGAGCCGGTGGGCAAGATCGGCCAGTTTCTGCTTCTGGCGGACCGTCCATTCGAGCCGGTCGCGGGCTATCGTGCGGGCGACGTTGACGAGATGCAGCCCGCGCGCTTCGGCAAAACGCAGTGCCTGGCGGTAGAAGGTGGCCCTCTCGTAATCGAGCGTGGTTTCCTTGGCATTCTTGCGCGACAGGATCTTGATCAGGCCGCCGGCAAACGCGAAGGATCGAGAGCCGTAATAGACGCGGAGATCCTCACGATGACGCGTCATCGCCACATAGGTCAGATGCCGATCGAGGGAGAGCGAAGCGAGCACCTTCACCCGGTCGACGGTGGCGCCTTGGCTCTTATGGATCGTGGTGGCATAGCCGTGGTCGAGATTGTTGTAGAACCGCTGCTCGACTGTGACCTGCCGGCGGTGCTCACCTTCGCCGATCTCTGCGACGATGCGGTTTTGCGCGGCTTCAACGACCTTGCCGAGCATGCCGTTCTTGACGCCGAGCGAGCCTTCGTTCTTCAGGAAAACGATCTGATCGCCGGGTGCGAAATTGCGGTGTCCGTCCTCCGCCCGGAAAGCAAAACCGTCGCCAATAATGCCACGCTCGACGAGCTCGGCGCGCCCCATCTCGTTGAGCATTCGCACATCGCGCCTGAGATGGGCGAGGATCAGTGTCGTCTTCGCCGGATCGTAGTCGCGGCTCCAATCGGCGATGAGCGTATCGACTGCCTCGTTCTTCAGCCTCAAACCTATCATTCGACCCTGTGCGGTATAGGCATCGACAGCCTTGCGAACGTTGCCGCGCGCGAGATCGAGCGAAGCGTCGCGCATCCATTGTTCGCGCTGACGATAGATGGTTTCGAGTTCGGCATAACCGATGCGATCAGCAATCGCACGGAACGCGGCGCCGGCTTCGATCGGCTGTAGCTGTTCCGGATCGCCGACCAGGACAAGCTTGGCGCCGGCCTTGGTCACCGTCTCAACCAGGTGCGCCATCTGCCGTGACGACACCATGCCGGCCTCGTCGAGAACGAAGACAGTCTTCGCGTCGAGCTGGTTTCGGCCCTCGTTCCACCGAAGCTCCCATGACGAAAGCGTGCGCGAGGCTATTCCTGCTTCCTTCTCCAAACCCTCCGCGGCCTTGCCGGCAAGCGCGCCACCGACGACACGGTATCCGCCTGCTTCCCACGCCGCGCGCGCGGCTTTCATCATCGTCGTCTTGCCGGCGCCGGCGCGGCCGATGACGGCTGCGATCCGCTCGGGTCCCGCGATATGTTCGATCGCTGTCCTCTGCTCCTCCGACAAGCGCGAATGGCGCTCGAACGTCGCCTCGAGCACCGCTTCCCGAACGCCATGCGAGGATCGCCTCGAGAGCCAGATCGCGCGGTTGGCCATCTCCGCTTCGAGCCGGATCAGCTCGCGCGTCGTGTACTTGGCCGGCAACCGGGCTCCGGTCGCAAATGCGATCCGCTCGCGCTCGAGACGGAGCGCTTCGGGGCTTTGGAGGACGCGAACCATCAGGCTCTGGAAGAGGGCGGCATCGTCGATATAGCGATGCAGGATCTTCGCAACGTCCCGCTCATCGAAAACGCTCTTCTCCCGCGTGATCAGTTCGAGGACGATTTCCGGCCGGCGCTGGATGCGACGTGCGTTCTCGCTTCGCCGCGCCTCCTGCAGCTCGATCCGTTCGAGCTTTGGTGACCCTGCCGACGACTGCGTCCTCGCCTGCTCCGCATTGCGGCCGATGGCCGTTGCACCAACACCAATATGGATGGTCGGCTCCACTTCGATGCCCTGTTTTTCGAAGGACCGGCCATCGATCCGGATATCGAGACCGGCGAGTGCCAGATGCCGGTTCTGGCAGGCAAACCAGCCGTCGCGAAAGGCATTGAAGTCGTCGAGGCTTCCGGCCCAGAGTTCATAAACGATCTTGCCGGCGTCGTTGCGGATCGGATTGCCGTCCGGCCCGAGAACCGCAACTTTTTTGGCGCCGAATCCGTCTTCGGTGAGTGGTCGAAGGGTCGTCATCAGATGCACATGCGGATTGCCCGGTGCATCGTGATAAACCCAATCCGCCACCATTCCCTTGGCGGTCACATGCCGTTCGACGAAGTCGCGGACAAGCGCGATGTTCTGCTCGGCCGTCAATTTGATCGGGAGCGCAATCGTGATGTCCTTGGCAAGCTGGGCGTCGGAGCGCTTCTCGAAGTCTTCGACCTTATTCCAGAAGGCTTCGGAAGCGCCGGAGGCCGAGCGATCGGCAATCATCAACCGCAACCATTCGGGTGAATCGGCCGGGATGACGAACTCCTCGTGCAGCAAACCCTGCTTGCGGGTGTAGTCGATCGTCCGGGCTTCCCGCTCGTACTCCATTTTGGCGCAGTGCCGATAGGCTGCCGACAGCACGGCGCTGCGACCGGAGCCACGGCCAACGACGCTGACGGAGAAATGAGGAACGGCCACGGCGGTCTGAGCTCCCAGCTTGCGGAACGAATTCAACGGGTTCTTCAGGAGCAGCGGCCCCGTCAGGGCACTCAGAGCAAGACGTCGTGACAGCGACGTATAATTGCGCCCTTGGAAGCCGCTCCTTCGGAACGGCCGGGATCATTCACCAAGGCATCGCCCTTGGCGATTGTAGGATTCACAGTAGTGCGTTCCGCACTCCGTTCGGAAAAACTGGCCCTCGAAAGACAAGCTTTCTCAGCCAGGGAGACGGACGGAATGAGGAAACCCTCCTCGAAAATTCGCGATGAAATCGCCAAGCTCCAGGAACAACTCAAGATCGCGGAAACGCGAGAAGCCGAGCGGATCGGCCGGATTGCGCTCAAGGCAGGACTTGGCGAAATCGCGATCGAGGAAGCCGAGCTTCAGGCGGCTTTCGAGAGTCTGGCGAAACGCTTTCGCGGAGGGCAGGGCGCATCGACCGGAGGGAAAAAGGGGGATGGCGACGTCAGCGCCGGCGCGTCGTCCGCGGCGGTCGCGTCTGGCGCGGCTCAGGGCGGCAATGGCGAGGCTTGAGCGGATGGCGAGAACAATGACATCCGATGCCCGCAAAAAGGACACGCGGGAGAAGATCGAGCTCGGCGGGCTGATCGTGAAGGCGGGCTTGCGATACGAGAAGCGCGCGCTCCTGCTCGGGGCGTTGGTCGAACTCAGCCACCGGCTGAAGTCCGACGAAGGTGAGCGGGCGCGGTTGATCGCAATCGGCGCGGAGGCATTCGGCAATGACGGCGAATAGGCTTGCTCTCGTCGCTGTCCCTGCCGTGCTGATGACCTTTGCCGTCATCGGCATGACCGGGACCGAGCAGTGGCTATCGAACTTCGGCAAGACGGAATCGGCGAGGCTGACGCTGGGCCGCGTCGGAATCGCCGCGCCCTATGTCAGCGCCGCGGCGATTGGCGTGATCTTTCTGTTCGCGAGCGCCGGCTCCGCGAACATCAAATTCGCCGGCTGCAGCGCTCTGGCCGGAGCCGCAGCAACGATCCTGATTGCGGCGATACGCGAGGCGGGACGTCTTGCCGCATTCGCCGGAAAGGTGCCGGCGGGCAACTCCATCACCTCGTATCTCGACCCTGCAACGATGATCGGCGCAGCTGCCGCGCTGGTGGCGGGATGTTTCGCGCTACGCGTCGCGCTGATCGGCAACGCTGCCTTCGCACGCGCCGAGCCGAAACGCATCCGGGGACAAAGGGCGCTGCATGGGGAGACCGACTGGATGAAGATGCAGGACGCGGCAAAGCTCTTTCCCGATACCGGCGGCATCGTCATTGGCGAGCGCTACCGCGTCGACAAGGACAGCACGGCAGCGCGTTCGTTTCGTGCGGATGATCCCGAAACCTGGGGCGTCGGCGGCAAGTCACCGCTGCTCTGCTTCGACGGCTCGTTCGGATCCTCGCACGGCATCGTGTTCGCCGGTTCCGGCGGCTTTAAGACGACGTCGGTGACGATCCCGACGGCACTCAAATGGGGCGGTGCGCTTGTCGTCCTCGACCCTTCGAACGAAGTGGCGCCGATGGTTCACCAGCATCGGAAGAATGCAGCGCGTTTCATTCGCATTCTCGATCCGAAGGCGCCGGAAACGGGCTTCAACGCTCTCGACTGGATCGGCCGCTTCGGCGGAACCAAGGAGGAAGACATCGCCTCCGTCGCGTCGTGGATCATGAGTGATAGCGGCGGCCCGCGCGGCGTGCGCGACGACTTCTTCCGGGCATCGGCGCTGCAGCTTCTGACCGCGCTGATCGCCGACGTCTGCCTGTCCGGCCATACCGACAGTGAGTTCCAGACCTTGCGGCAGGTTCGGGCCAATCTTTCTGAGCCGGAACCGAAACTGCGTGAGCGACTGCAATCCATCTACGACAATTCGAACTCGGACTTCGTGAAGGAGAATGTCGCCGCCTTCGTCAACATGACGCCGGAGACCTTCTCCGGTGTCTACGCCAATGCGGTCAAGGAAACACACTGGTTGTCCTATCCGAACTATGCCGCACTCGTATCGGGTTCGACCTTCTCAACCGACGCGCTTGCGGCCGGCAAGACCGACGTATTCATCAACATCGACCTGAAGACACTGGAGACGCATTCCGGTCTTGCCCGGGTGATCATCGGCTCGCTCATTAACGCCATCTACAATCGCGACGGCGAGGTGAAGGACAGGGCCCTCTTCCTTCTCGATGAGGTCGCGCGTCTCGGCTACATGCGCATCCTGGAAACCGCGCGTGACGCTGGCCGCAAGTATGGCATCACATTGACGATGATCTACCAGTCGATTGGCCAGATGCGGGAGACCTATGGCGGCCGCGATGCGGCGAGCAAATGGTTCGAGAGCGCGAGCTGGATCTCTTTCGCCGCGATCAACGATCCGGATACCGCAGACTACATCTCGAAGCGCTGCGGCATGACCACGGTCGAGATCGACCAGGTCAGCCGCAGTTTCCAATCTAGGGGATCATCGCGGACTCGATCGAAGCAGCTGGCGGCGCGGCCGCTGATCCAGGCGCATGAGGTTCTTCGCATGCGGGCAGACGAGCAGATCGTCTTCACCGCCGGCAACCCGCCGCTTCGCTGCGGCAGGGCGATCTGGTTCCGGCGTGAAGACATGAAGGCCTGCGTCGGCACGAACAGGTTTCACAAGGTCGGAAAGACGGCTGTCGGAAGCTTGGCACTCTTCCACGCGCGGGGGTCTCGCTAGGCGCTGGGACGGTGAGAGACACGGATGGTGTGACTGAGGGGTCGCGAGAGGATCGTCACCCGACGGGGCGGAGACCGCGGGCGGGCTCCGTGAGCGCAGCGAGTAGAGCCGTGCGCCGCAGGCGTCTCGCCCAAGCCCTTCGCATATCATCACCGATGTGAATCGATCCATGCCCATCGATTCATAAGTGTCGTTGGACGCGACTCCCCGGATCAGCGATCCTGACGTCATGATCTCTCAACCCTACCGCCTCTACGTCGAACGCTCGGATCCCGCGAGGAATATGGCCCGCTACTATGCCATGTCGATCGAACCGAACCTGTTCGGGGACATCTGCCTGCTTCGGAAGTGGGGCCGCATTGGAACCAGGGGACAGATGATGGTCCATCATTTCCGCCGGGAAGAGGAAGCGGTCCGGCTGTTTCTCGATGTGCTCCGACGGAAACGAAAACGCGGTTATCGTCCGCGCGCTTCTATGCCCATATGAAAAAATCCGCCGAAGCGGTGCTCTACGGCGCCTCAGCGGCGCCGGTTCCGGTCGGTCTCGAACGACACCTCGACCTCGACGAAGAATAGGATCGTGATGGCCAGCTAAGGCCTAGTCTAGCTTTCCGTTGCGGAAGAAATTGCTGATCACCTTGCCGAGGGTGCGAAGCCGGCGGTAGGTGGCGGCGAAGAATTGAGGGAACTGCTATATGATTTCTCTCCTTTCGAAATGCGGTCATCGCGGGGGGGGGGCAGGCGGCGGGTCGAAAAGGAGGGACACACCAATCGCTATCGCTGCAATGGCAGGGCTACTCGCCATGGCATGGCGATCTGGTTCCGTCAGTCAATGTTCGGCGCCATTGAAACCAGGTGCGTGGGAGAGGACGTTCGCCCGAGAGTGCGTGCGCAGTCCTCAATTGAGACTGCGCCAAGGATCCCGATCAGGATCCCGCGCACCGAGCGTAGGTGGCACGCGCCGCATGTACGGCGATCCCGGTTTCTCGCGCAATATCCTTGATGATCGGTGCCAGCGAGCCGAGTTCTTCTTCGGTAAGCGCAACCAGCTCTGGATAGTTGATTTCGACGCCGGTGTAGTCCGCTGTCAAAGCAATGGCCCAATCGCCGCCATTGACTCGATACTCATGGGTGTCGAAATCGATTTCGAGATCGTCCAGCAGATTGATGGCAAAGCGCCCGAAAATCTCGGTTTCGCCGTCCAACTGATATTTGGCGAATTCGTCCTCTCCGGTGAGAACGTTCCGCTCCAACGCCATGATGGTCCGGACGCGCGCGGTGGCGGCATCCAGTCCTTCGATCAGGCGATCATGGAGCTCTCGCGAGAAGTCGGTATCGCAGCCGAAGCGGTTGGCGAGAACGAGGAGCCGGAAACCGGAGAGCGCGGCGACGAGGGTAAGGTTCTGATCAGTTGTCATGTGTGATCTCCTTCATCTTTATGACGGAGATCGGCCACTCCGTGGCAAAGAGGGGTCAGGGATCGCGGAACGCGACTTGCAAGCGGGGGAACCGATTTTTCTGAAGCGCAGTGCAACGCAGCGGCGGAAAAATTGGGGAGACCGCGCCGTCCTTGACGCCGGATTTGCTGGAGTAAAATAGGAGGTCAGAGAGAGAAGAGCCCCGCGTACCCGAAGGGAACGCGACCGTTCCCGGCGCGAGCCGACGGGGAGCGTCGAGGGGTGAAATCCCTGACAGCCGGGCGGCCGGTCGATCCGGCCGGGCCAAGCTCACGGGATGGAGGTAAGCCTCGATCAGAACGGAGGCTCGGCGCTTACACGGCCGTCCTGCTCGGCCGAGATCACTTCGCGTTCGGCCTGGGCGAGTTCAAGTTCGGCCTCGATCTGCCGACGCTCGTTAGCGTCGACGGCGTTACGCAGCTCGGCGCGCAGTTCTTCGATGTGCTGTTCGATGGTCATCGTCATCTCCTGTAGTTTGAGAAGGATGACGACCGCGGGCGTGGCGACAGGGCAGGGTCAAGGAGCGCGAAGCGACCGCACCGCGGCGGGTGGGGGAGCCGAAATGCGACAGCATTTTGGAGGAACCGCGAAGTCCTTGAGGCGGCCCTTTCCCCACGGCAAAATGGCACTGTCTGAGCAGACCCTACCTCTCGTTTGGCACCGAAAAGCCAGAAACGGGCTCAATGCCTGTTTCCGGCTTCTGCGATGAGGATTGGCCCTGCTTGGCGAGCGGGGGCCGGTAGCTCCTCCGTCCCGGTTTGGGCCGCCCCTTAGCGGCCCCAGCGGCAAAGACCGGGACGATCCGGCCGCATCTCACAAGGCCGGAACAGCCGCGGCCCGCCGCTTCTCCATGGCCGGAACTTCAGCCGCGAAGCGAGCCAGCTCGGGCTGCTTGGTGGTGATCGGGAAAAACAGAACCAGGTCGCCGTCAGGTCGGGCAAGCCTCACGCCGACGGCGACTGGCCGATCCTTTTGCCCCTCTGTCTCGCCTTTCGGGCTTGCCGCGCCCATAAACAGCGATAACGGATGACCGTCGCGGTCTGGATGTCATCATAGCTGCTCATCGGTTGGTCTCGTCGGTCCCCGCATAGGCGTCCACCGCCGCCTCGAATTCGTTAAGCAGCTCACTCGGCATGGTTTCGAGTGTGCCGACTGAACGGGCATCGGATTGCCGCATCAGCCGTTCGTAGTCATCGATGTTAAGAAGGACGAGGCGCGGCTTGTTGCGTTGGGTGATCGTGACCGGATGGCGCAACGCCTCGGCGATGATATCGCCGGACTTCCGGGAAAGATCGCTTGTCGAATAAGTACCACCGGTGCGGGGCATGCTGATCTCCAGATGTGTTTGCCGACCGCACTATAACTTCGGAACCAGCACAAACCCGGCATTTACAGCATTGTTGTAAATACTGTGCATTTCGGCGGTTAAGGCCCCGCCTAGGCGGCGAGGCCTTAACCAATAATATCAATCCCGGTTCGGACGCGACCAGATGAGTTGGAAGCCATCTTCGCCTTCGACATCCGTCAGTGTCGCGTAGATCGGAGCCGGGAAGCTCGGGTCGTCGAGCTTGACCGAGAGGTAGTCGCGATCCGTCTGTTCGGAGCGCTTCTGCCAGGCAGCGCCCAGTTCGACGGCGCCCGCGTAGATGCGGAAGTGCGGGCCTTTGTCCGAGGGATTTTCGATGCGGGCGATGCGAGCCTTGACGTTGAGGGCGAGAGTGCGGATCGAGCCGGTGAAGCCGTTTTCGTTTGCGGTGAAGGTGCCGATGGTAGCCATTGTCATGTTCCTTTCCTTGTTTCGGGCCGCGCCCTTCGCGGCCTCGATGGCTGTCGCAAAGACCGGGGACGATCGGACCGCACCTGAAAGGCCGGAACACTGTGGAGGGCGGCCGGAAGAACTTTGTTGTTCCGCGAGGAATGGCGGCACAGCCGTCAGGGGGAGAAAGTTCTGGAGGCCCGTTGCGGGAAGCCGATCGAGGCGAAGCCGTTCTTCGGTCAGACATGCCTCATCGAGCCCGCAGAAGGGAGCGCTGGCAACTATGAGGAGAAGGAGCATGGCAACGGCGACTTGCAGCGTACCATCGCATTTGTTCGAACGGCTCACAGGTGAAACCGCTCCGGATGCCAGGTCGTTGCGGTGAACATCTCCGCATCGATCTCGGCAGACCCGCCGGTTGCGTTGGTCCATACACGGGAAATCGTTGCGGCGCGATTCGTTCTGCCGAAGAGGACCCATGCGCAAGCAGACAAAGCCGTTCACCGTCAAAATCAATCCGTCTCGCAAGCCGAAATCCGGCACACAGAAGACGTCGATCTGGGGAAAGTTGGACCTGCGAACGGATGAAGATCTGCAGGTGACGACCGAGCCGGTAGCGGAGTTTACCACCGCCGCTGGCGGCGGGCAGTCCTAATCCACGCAAGACCGGGAGCTGCATTAACCTATTCAAGCCGCCTGTCGGTCTTGGCCACGCCCAGGCTGAAGATCGTGAAGATAGGCAACGGCACGCTGGGCATGCGCCGCGGCGTGGAAGATCGCCCGTTTGTCTCCGGACAGGACGGTGAGCCAGGACTGAAGGTAGGACGCGTGATCCGGCCGCGGCTCGAGTTCCGGCGCGATGCCGAGATCAGCGCAGAGGAAGCAGCTGCCAAGCTCGGCAACATATCCTGAAAGTCAAGCCGTCAGCAGCGTTGTTCAGCCGGCACAGCACGACAGCCTGGCGACGTCCTTGTCGAAGGCCAGTGCCGCGAGCTTCAAGCCCTCGACGGTCGTGAGGTATGGAAAAATCGCCTCCGCGAGATCGTTGACGGTGAGGCCCTGCCGGATTGCCAGCGTCGCGGTCTGGATGCTGTCGGCGCCTTCCGGCGCGAGGATATGGGCGCCAAGCAGACGACCGCTGCCGGCGTCGGCAACAAGCTTGATAAGCCCGCGGGTATCGCGGGCCGCAAGCGCGCGGGGCACCTGGTCGAGACCGATCGTCGAGATGCGGACGGCATGCGTGGCGGCGCGCGCCGCGGCCTCGGTCAATCCGACGCTCGCCACCTGCGGATCGGTGAAGACGATGGCCGGCATGGCGCTGTTGTCGTAGCGTCGACTGTCGCCGTTGAGGGCGTTGCTGGCGGCGAGCTTGGCGCCGTAGGCGGCCATGTAGACGAACTGGTCGCGGCCGGTGACGTCCCCGGCGGCATAGACACCAGCCTTGGTCGTGCGCATGCGGTCGTCGACGATGATGCCGCCTTTCGGCGAGATGGCGATTCCATACTCGGCGAGGCCGAGACCTTCGATGTTGGGCGTGCGGCCGGTTGCGATCAGCACCCGATCCGCGTCGATCGCCATATCCTGGCCGTTACGCATAACGGTCAGCGAAACGCCGCCCTCGGTCTTGCGGATTGCGCGGTAGGCAATGCCGGAGACGACGGTGATCCCTTCCCCCTCAAAATACCCCCTCAGCGCCGCGCCGATCTCCGGCTCGGCCTCCGGCAGCAGGCGCGACCGGCAGACGAGGGTCACCTTTACCCCGGCGCGAGCGAACATCTGGGCGAGTTCGGCGCCGATATAGCCGCCGCCGATGACGAGCAGCGAGTGCGGCAGTTCCTCGAGGTCAAGCGCCGTCGTGCTGGTCAGGTACGGCACGGTCTCGATACCGGGGATCGCGGGTACGGCCGGCCGCGCACCGGTGGCGATGATGATCTTGCCGGCGGGAATGCGCGTGCCGCCGACCTCGACACCGCCGTCGACGAGGCGCGCCGGCCCGTCGCGAAAGGCGATGCCGTTGTAGGCAGGGAGCAGGTCGACATACTTCGCTTGGCGTAACTCAGAAACGAGCGCGTCCTTCTGGCGAATGGTCCCGCCCCAGTCGGTCACTTCGGCCTCCGCCGTGATACCGGCAAAGCGGGCGGTGGCGCGCGCATTGTGCAGCGTCTCGGCGGCACGGATCAGCGTCTTCGACGGCACGCAACCGACATTGACGCAGGTGCCGCCGATGGTGCCGCTGCCGATGAGTGCGACCTGGGCACCCTGATCGGCGGCGGTGATCGCGGCCGAGAAGCCGGCCGAGCCGGCGCCAATCACGACGAGGTCGTGAGCGCCTCCATTGCCAAGCTTGGCTCGGAGAGGGCGACTTGCGACCGTCGTATTGAGACCGGCGAGGCTCGGGCCGAACAGAGCGCGTCCGGCCTCCAGCCCTTCCGCGATCGTCAGCCGAAACCCGGGTCCGTCGGCCGAACGTCCGTTTCGCCAGGCGGAAAGATGCTCGTCCGAGCAGAGAAACGCGGTCGTCGCGCAGAGCGAGCTCGCAGCGCAGCCGCCTTCATAGCGGACGCTCAGCCACAGGACGGCCGCCCGCGGCGCGACGTCGGCCAGCGCCCTTCCTCGCTCCCGCGTCGTGATCCGGATCGGCGCGCCGCAATGACGGCAGGCCGAGGCGATCGCGATATCGCGATCGGTCATGGCGCCGATGCCGAGCGCATCAACCGCGCACATGGTGTTGAGCACGCGTCCGTCCAGCGTCACCCGATGGCCCGTGTCGCGGTCGGTGAAGGGATAGGCACCGACGATCCGCTCGCCATCGAGAACGACGAGGTCGCGTCGGCGCAGATCTGCGAGCAGAGGCCGGATGGCGGCCTCGCTGAGTTCCGCACGCTCGGCCAGCGCGCTCCTCTTCGGAGCTCGTCCGTCTTCGACATAGAGCTGGAGCAGCGCGGCGCGCACGCGGTCCGCGGCGGGATCATAACCGCTCCAGCGATTGAGCACGTGGTCGGAGCCGACCATGGCCTTGAGCGCATCGCGGACTGCCGGCGATTTGACGACCGACCAGTCAGGAAACATCACGCCCGGCCGCACGGCAAAGCTCGGCGCTGTCGCTGGCGTCGAAATGACAGCCTTGCCCGGGGAGGGGGAGGATGCGCAGCAGTCGTTCATGGCTTCATGCCCTTCTTGTGGTTCGTTGTCTCGCAGCCCGCAGGCCTTGCCGGCAATGATGGAGGTTCATGCGACAAGACCGAGGCCGGTGGCCATCAGCGGCAGCACCACCAGACCCGCGCCAGCGAGCCAGACGCCAAGGCCAGCCAGCGGCAGGCTCAGGGCGACGAGTGGCGCTGCGCAGCAGATCGCGACAAGGACCGCGCCGGCCACGCCTGCGCGGATTGCAGTGCGGTCGGTCATCTTAGCTGCCCTGTTGCGTCGGACGGGCCGGATAGCCGGCATTCATGCTGGCGGCCGCGATCGCGTCGGCGTTCGTCTTCGTATCGTCGAAGGTGACCGTCGCGGTCTTCGCCTCGAAGGAGACGGTCACATTGGCAACGCCGGGGACGGCCGCCATGGTGGTCTTCACGATGTAGGGGCACGAGGCGCAGGTCATGTTGTCGACGGCGAAGGTGACCGTGCGCTCGCCGGCCCAGGCGGCCGGGGCCAGCATCAGCGCGCCGATCACGGTGCAAATACTGAAACTCTTCATGAGGTGGGTCTCCTCTCTCGGCGTCAGGCGGAAAGCAGTAGCGGGGCGACATAGTCGAAGGCGAAGGCGGCGATGACGAGGACTGTTGCGATCCAGAGCGCGAACTGGACGAGGCGACTGCGGGCTGGGCGCGCGCAGGCGGCATCGTCGGCGCACGCACGCCACGGCTTCCGGTAGACGAGGTAGAAGCCATAGCCGAGAACGCCCGTCGTCCCGGCGACGAAGTAGGACTTGTAGGGCGCGAGTGCCGTCAGGTTGCTGATCCAAGCGCCGCCGATGCCAAGGCTGAAGAGGACGAGCGGAATGATGCAGCAGGAGGAGGCCGCGAGCGCGCCGAGGATGCCTCCGGCTGCGACCAGGCGCTGGCGGCCGGTCTCGCTCATCGGCGCAATGTCTGCCGTTCCGTGTGGCGATGCATTCATCTCGGGTCTCGCTTTCCTTGCTGAACTCCTATCAAGGCGCTAGTGTGCAGTCTGTAGCAACTACAGGGTCAAGAGGGTGTTTGCGATGGGCGACCGCGCCGGGGTGACAGGTATGCAGCGGGCCGAGCTTGCCCGGCGGACGGGCTGCAATCTGGAGACGGTGCGCTATTATGAGAAGGTTGGCCTTCTGCCCGAGCCGCCCCGCACTGCGAGCGGCTATCGCAGCTACGACAGCACGCACGAGCGGCGCCTTCGCTTCGTCTTGCGAGCCCGCGAGCTCGGCTTCTCGCTGGACGAAATCCGCGAGCTCCTGTGTCTCGTTGACGAGCGTGACCGGCCCTGCGCCGAAGTACGAGACGTCGCGGCCGTCCACCTTGCTGTCGTCCGAGCGAAGATCGCCGACCTCAAGCGCATGGAACGAGTGCTGAAGGACGTCGTTGCCCAGTGCGGCGACGGCACGCTCCCGGAATGTCCGCTGATCGAGACGCTGTTCCAGGAGCGCAACGCTATCTGATCGAGCTGGGGGCGCCTATGCGGCGCCCCGGACCTCGTGCTGGCGAGCGCCGGCCTGCTGCGCGTGCATCCAATCGGCGATCTGCTGCGCCTTGCTGGCGGCAGTGAAGATGGCGCGCTTGTCGGAGCGCAGCACCTCGAGCCAGGAAGCGATGTAGCGGGCATGATCGGGCCGCGGTTCGACGCTGAGACTGAGATCGGCGCAGATCATCGCGCTCAAGAGCTCGACTGTGCATTCCTCCATCGCATAGGCGGCCGAGCCGAAGCGTCCGGAGAGATCGCGGTCGAGGCGGTGGCTGGCGCCGGAAGCGTGGCCGCATTCGTGAAGCAGCACGGCATAATAGGCGAGGGCATCACGGAAGCAGGCGAACTCCGGCATCTGCACGTGATCCGTAGATGGGCGGTAATAGGCCTGCGAGCCGCCGTGGCGGATGTCGATGTCGAGCGCCGCACAGAAGCGTTCGGCCCGCTCGATTCGCTCGGCCTCGGGCAGCACCGGCATTGCGGGTGGCGTGTAGCCGTCGACCTGCGCGCAGTTGAACACGGTATAGCCGCGGGCGAACATGCGCCGGCCGGGCTCGTCGCGATCCGCTTCGCCGTCCTGATCGTCCGCCTCGCCGCGATCGGTGGTCTTCCAGAACACGACAAGGTGGCCGCGTTCGCCCTTGCGAACCTGGGCGCCGAGCGCCTGCCATTGGCGGTAGGTCCCCCAGATGCCGGCGGGATAGCCGGCCGCGTGCGCGGCAGCCCAGAGTGCGATGACGTTGACGCCGCGATAGGCCTTGCTTGAGGCGATGTTGACGGGCGTGGTGATGGCCGATCCGTCGTGATGCCAGGGCATCCGGTATTCGCCGGCGCCGGCCTCGATGGCGGCGATGATCTGGCTGGTGACGCGCTCGTAGACATCGGTCGGGGTCTGGGGGGTGCGATCTGTGGTCATTGCTGCCTCCTTAAGCTCGCCCTCTCCGTCGAGGGCGAGGCGGCAGGGGCAGACGCGGGAGGCCGGCCCGTCACACCCTGTTCTCGGTGCTGGTGCGGAACAGGGTTGATGGGCTGGCAGCGTCTGCCACACCCGAGCCCTGCCTCGACGGGCGAGCTTAAGGAGGCGCAGACCATGACCGGCGCGCCCGGAACAAAACGGTTGGATGATACGCGGCTCTCAGCCGGCGTCGTCTCGCGGCGAGGGCTGCAAGGCGACATCCCTGGGGTCAACGGATCGGGCGGCGACAGCACAGCTCAATAAGCTGAGCATCAGGAGCCAGACGCAGTCCGAACCTCGTCTATGCTGATCAGGACCGCCATCATTCGCTCGAGGTCCCGCTGGAGGATACTCCGCTGAAGATGGGACAGCCGCTTCTCCTTCAACAGGCTCCTGAACGGGCCCAGGCGGGCCGATGTCTTGCGGTGATGCAGGCATTGGGACAAAGGGTCGGCTGGCACAAGGCTGTCAGCGGGCCTTTGGCATCAGTTGCCTGCTTCAGGCAGGGAGCCAGCATCAACGAAGGCGTTCAACTTGCCCGGCGCTATCCAGGCCGGCCTCCGCCAGCTATGTGGGAGCGCTGCGGCCGGCCTGGATAGCGCCTCCGTCAGTCCTGTTGCATCGACGCCAGCAGGACACTGAGAGTCGGTGCAGACTGTCAAGATAAGGCAATCAGTTCCTCGCGTGCGCGCTCGCTTCTATCCTTGGCATAGCGGGAGAGATCACGGCCGACGCGGCTGGCGGGCGCAGTCCAATGGACGTTATGCCGATATCGGCATAAGTCGCATTATGCCGGGTTCCGGATTATGCCGCGCCACGGTTTAGGGGCGAGAGAGAAGCATGATTTCAGTAAAGGAGCTCGGCATAAAACGCTTGCGGTCTGTCCCGGACGTCGATTCAGTCAGAGCTAAAATTCGTAGAGGGGTGGGAGGCAGACGCGTGTGTTCAACCGATTGCGAATGTGATTATTTCGGGAGAATCGTGGCATAAGTCTACTTCATCAAAGTCGCCGAATTGCTGTTCGATCTGCGGGCCCGATTCTTCCAGCATGTTCCGCAAGGTGTCGATGTCGAGAAACCATAAGGTGCTCTGACTCACCTGCGGCACGCTTTGGTGCTCTGCGTTTCGAAAGCAAAACAGCCGCCGCATGCAAGGGCGCGTCGAACAACTACGAGAAAATCCCGCAGTTCTTCATCGTTTACAATGGTTTGGAATGCATGCCCAGTCATGACGATGAGATCAAAGTCGGCTGTGAATCTGGCCGACTGAAGGCTCCCCAGGACCCAGTCAATGTCCGTACGCCTTCGTGCGCGGTTTGGCATGGTGTTTGACGTTGCTTTCGCAAGCTCTCGCCGGACAGTTCGATGCGGTAGGCGTTGTGGACAAGGCGGTCGAGGATGGCATCGGCGATCGTTGGATTGCCGATCATGTCATACCAGTGATCGACGGGCACCTGGCTGGTGACGATGGTGGATCGTTTCTCGTAGCGGTCCTCGATGATCTCCAGGAGATCGCGCCGCTGCTCGTCGTTGAGCTTCTCGGGACCCCAGTCGTCCAGTAATGTTGTGCTGCACATTACTCGATTAACGTGCACTGCGCAGAGATGTGGAGCTGATACCGCAAGAGCCCGCAGACGCGCGACTTCCCACGATACGGCTCCACATAACTGAGCGTCTACAAGCGGCGCAGCCAGCCTAACATCCCGCCATCATAAACGATGATCGCCTGATCTTTTGCCGATGACCACCGCTTTCCCGCCGAGATCATTGCGCACGCAGTATGGCTCTACTTTCGCTTTCCGCTCAGCCTGCGCATGGTTGAGGAATGGCTCGCGCTCCGTACGTGCGGGCGGGCCACCGATCTCCGCCTCGGAACATGACGTCTAGTGCTGATCTGCTTAACGGTAGCCACTGAGACTCAACGCCCCGCGTCAGATCGCTCTCTGCTTCTGAAGGAAGCCATTAGCTCGGCTCGGGCCTGATCGGAGGCTTGGCTGATGGGCAGCGCGACTCCTGTAACAGCCCCATGACCGAGTCGGTGTTGGAGTGCCTGCCGATCGATGACGAGGTTGTCGAGGTGCAGCCTGGCTGGCTGCGGCCTTTGCCCCAGTCGTCCGACCAGCGCCCTCGTGCCGTCAAGCACAAAGACGCCGCAATCATAGTCGTTCTGCTGCTGGGTTATGCGGACCGGCTCCTGGCGGGCTCCCAGCCGTTGTGCGAGCTGTGCCGCGGGCTGGTCGTTGAGCCGCCCGGCGGAGTCGTAATGATAGGCAACCGGCCTTTCCCGCTCGCTTCGATCAACCAGCAGCAGCGACCAATGGGTGCCGCGGCGTTGAGGATCGGTAGCGCTGGCATCGTTGACAGGCAGGAACAGGAAGTCGGCTGTATCATTGCCATTGCGATCATAGACGATGCGCTGGAAAGCCCTGAGGGCGGCATTATCGGAGCCCAGGCGCAGATGGTAATGGGCTATCAGCGGGTCGACGAGCCGCGTTCGGGCGGCAAGATCTGGATTGTCCCTCTGCAGCTCCTGCGCCAGCAGCTCGTAGTCTCTCTGGATGTGCCGATCCCCCAGCCATTCCGTGGCGTCGAGCGCCAGCCTGCTGCGGCCGTGAGACGAGGCTTGCGGATCGAGCGCCTTAACCTGAGCGTCGGAGGCTGTACCTAGAGGCGGGGCATAATGGGCATCATCACGTAGCTCGGCCGGTGTGGACGGCAAATCGACCAGGGAATCAAGACCGCGGTAGATATCAGACGAGCGAGCTGACGCGGACCGCCGAGCTGGCCCCATGTCCTGACCCGACTGCGGCGACGGCCCTGACCAGGGGCGGTCCCAACCGGCAGGTCTTTGCCTTCCGGCTTGGTCCACCTCCTGCCAAAGTTGCGACTGATTGTAACTTTCCTGCGAGGCGGCGGGCCTTACCCCCCAATCGGCCTGCTCCCGCGAGCCAAACTGTGGCCCGAGGTCCGGGAGCCTGCCATGCGCAGCGCTCAACGCCGCGGAACCTTCGCCAGGCACGCTCGATGACGGCGATGGCCCGGCAATCGATCTCGACCTGGCAGCGTCCGACCGCGGCGCGGAGCCGGCATCGTCCTGCAAGTCGACGATGTCATCAAGACCGGCATAGATCTGCGATGATCTACGTGACGAGCCGGGCTGGGCAATTGCCGAGCCGGCAACTGCGGTCCAATGGCCCGAGCCGCCAATGTCAGCATCCTCAGCCAGTTGCCCGGGCGGGAGCGCATTCAGATCAAAATCCGGACGCCGATAAGGTGTGGGCGACAGCGGCGCAAGGGCGGCGAAGGTCGAGGACGAGCCGGCACTTTGAGCAGGCGAGGATGGGGCCGGCACGGGGGCCAACTGTGGCGGGAGCAATGTCGTCTGATGGAACTGCGGCACATTGGTAGTCGTTGGCGGACCAGGCTGTGCGGCCTCTTTTTCATGGAAGGCTCGCAGCGCGTCCCAAGCCGAGGCCGCTTGCCCATGGGCTGCCAAGCCCAGCGCATTGTTGGCTGCGACCATTTGCCGATATCTCTGCAGAAAGTTCCAAGCTGTGCCGAAACCGGGGCCTGCGTTCTTCTCGTACTCTTCAACTGCCCGGCTCAGCACCGCGGGTTCAATCTGGGCAATGCCCTTGCCGAAGTTCTGACTAAGCCAGCTGTTGAAACGACCCAAAGTACTCCGATAGTTATTTAGCGTGCTTTTTCCGTACCCGCTTGCAGCTGCCTTACATGCATCTTCGATCACCTGGTTCTCTTCGCGGACCGAGCGCGATCTGGCTGTTGTGACAGTCTGTCCGGCATAGGCTTGCCGGAGCCTTCGCAACGCCACGTTGGTGTCGCCCAGTAGTACGGCATCGTTGCCCGCAAAGTCCTTCGCCAGACCGTCCAGCTGCTCGTCCTCAATCCGACCGTCGATTTGGCTCTGGTGGTTCTCGTCAAGCCATTTGCTGAACTTGCGCAGCGCCGTTATATCGCCAGCAATCGAGCTTTCACTCACCTTGGCTGTTTTAGCCGCCTCGGCACGGTAGGCGGCAAAAAGCGCCTCGTCCGGGTGCTCGCGGCCGCGCTTTCGGCTGCGCGTTTGCTGAACGACGGAAGCCTGGTGCGGTGCCTCGGCCGGCATCGTATGGCGCGCGCCGGTCAAATCGCCTCCCATGGTTCTTTCTTTGAGGCCGGCAGCCTGGGCAAAGAGTTCCTCATCATCCTTGGTGCCAGGTCGAACATTCGAAGCAGCCGTCACAGGCTGTACGACAGCAGCTTCCCGGAGCCTCTTCAGCGCCGGATTGATACGCGCGCTCTCGCGCTCCGCGAAGTCCTTCGCCAGCGCGTCCAACCCCGGGTCCTCAATCCGGCCGGCGATCTGCGTCCGGTGGTTCTCGTCAAGCCATTTGCTGAACTTGCGCAGCGCCGCTAGATCGCTCCTCACGGTTGGTTCTTTGACCACGGCTTTTGCCCGGTATTGGGCGAAGAGTTCCTCATCGTCCTTCGTGCCGGGTCGAACAGTCGAAGCAGCCGTCACAGGCTGTCCGGCAAAATGCTGCCGGAGCCTTCCCAACGCCACTTTGGTGTCGCTCAGTAGTGCGACATCGTTGCCCGCAAAGTCCTTCGCCAGGCCGTCTAGCTGCTCGTCCTCAATCCGACCCCTGATTTGGCTCTGGTGGTTCTCGTCAAGCCATGTGCTGAACTTGCGTAGCGCCGTTATACCGCGAGCAATCGAGCTTTCACTCACCTTGGCTGTTTTATCCGCCTCGGCACGGTAGGCGGCAAAAAGCGCCTCGTCCGGGTGCTCGCGGCCGCGCTTTCGGCTGCGCGTTTGCTGAACGACGGAAGCCTGGTGCGGTGCCTCGGCCGGCATTGTATGGCGCGCGCCGGTCAAATCGCCGGCAGCCTGGGCAAAGAGTTCCTCATCATCGGTGCCAGGTCGAACATTCGAAGCAGCCGTCACAGGCTGTCTGACAGAAGCTTGCCGGAGCCTCTTCAGCGCCGGCTTGATACGCGCGCTCTCGCACTCCGCGAAGTCCTTCGCCAGCGCGTCCAACCCCGGGTCCTCAATCCGGCCGGCGATCTGCGTCCGGTGGTTCTCGTCAAGCCATTTGCTGAACTTGCGCAGCGCCGCTAGATCGCTCCTCGCTGCCCGGTATTGGGCGAAGAGTTCCTCATCGTCCTTCGTGCCGGGCGGAACAGTCGAAGCCGTCACAGGCTGTCCGGCAAAATGCTGCCGGAGCCTTCCCAACGCCACTTTGGTGTCGCTCCGTAGTACGGCATTGTTGCCCGCAAAGTCCTTCGCCAGGCCGTCCAGCTGCTCGTCCTCAATCCGACCGTCGATTTGGCTCTGGTGGTTCTCGTCAAGCCATTTGCTGAACTTGCGCAGCGCCGTTATATCGCCAGCAATCGAGCTTTCACTCACCTTGGCTGTTTTATCCGCCTCGGCACGGTAGGCGGCAAAAAGCGCCTCGTCCGGGTGCTCGCGGCCGCGCTTTCGGCTGCGCGTTTGCTGAACGACGGCAGCCTGGTGCGGCGCCTCGGCCGGCATTGTATGGCGCGCGCCGGTCAAATCGCCCTGTTGATTGGCCGCAGGCCGATATGCGTCCGCGACGACGTGAGGGAGGTTCACGCCATCGGGTGCGCTTCCAAATCCCGTGGCGGGCAGGTTGACCCGCGGCGGCGGGATGGAACTCAAAGCTTCGTAACCGCCCCCAATCGCTGCGCGGCTCCGCGGCTGATCGACACTTTGCGCGGGTGAGTGGACCACCCGCTCCGCATCCTGCCAGAACTGCGCCGAAGCGAAACTTGCAGCCGGCAACGGCCCGGCGCGGTCGGCGGCGGCAAAGAGCTCGTCCTGGTCAAAACTCTGCGCAGGTGAGTGAGCTGGTGGAACAAAGGGCAAGTGCGAACCGCCTTCCCCGGCGTCCTCCTCTTGCAGCATCCTCGGTCCAACCGCATCTGCATGTGAGCCGGTCCGCCTGGCAAGACGGCTGTTTGGAACGGCTTGCCGATGCTGGCCCGGCTGCAACGCGTTCAGATGCTCCTGAAAACGCGCCTGGTCGGTCTGCTGCTGTTGCGAGCCTGCATCGTCTGTGCGGGCGAGATCTGAGACGCGGGATGGATTGCCGTTGTTAAAGGGATCCATGCTATGTCCTTTGCCTGTTTCGAGCAGCTCATGACGGCCTGGCGGCTGGAAACTGTTCTATGGTTTGGCCAGGCCCGCCGGCGTTGTTGACGAAGTTTGCGCCGAAACCGTCGCTATAGAAGCCCACAGCATCGAAGGCGAGGGTGTCCTCTGCCGGATCGAAATCCACGATGGTCGTGTTATCCGGATTCGGACCGTACTTTGTGTCTACCCCAGGGGTCGGGTTGTGGAACAGAAACACAAGGTGTCGTGGCCATCACCGCCGGTCAGTTGATCTCTTCCGTCGCCGGCGAAGAGGGTATCGGCACCCGGACCGCCGTAGAGCTTGTCAATTGGTCATTGCCCGCGCCGCCGAAGACACTATCGTCACCCGTGCCGCCTTGGATAGCCATCGAGATACTCCTTTGTTGCAGCCACAGACGCCACCTGACACTTGCATATTCTTTTTTGGGCGATTTGAATAATCTATTGAGGCAATAGAAGCCATTTAGATAACGGATGCGCGCACGTTGACTCGCCTCACTGCTTGGATCTAGGAGGCTCCCGCTGGAGATACTTGGGGACGTACATACTGAGGTAACAATGTGGCCAGCGCCGCGATAATATCGTGGTCGAGCGAAAGGAATTCTCAGGTGATAAAGACGTTGCTTCCATCCAATATCGCGGTGCAAACCTCTCGAGTAAGTAGAAGCATCGACGTAATGCCCGAAGAAGAGAGTGCCGTGGCAGGGGCGATCGAAAGTAGAAGGCGTGAATTTTCCACCGGACGGTCCTGGCGGAAAGGGGTGATGGCACCGGCATGGCCGGAACGGACGTGGAGGACGGCGAAGCCGTTGGCCGAACACCACGCTCCGCCAGGACCGAAGGCCGGACGGGGTTGCGGCAGGCCAATTTCGGCGTCACTGCTTCAGCAGGTTCAAGGAACGGTTTCGAGGTCGGTCGACCTGAACTCGTCGGCCGTGGCGAGGATCGGCACGCCATGGAATTTTGCGCAGGCGTAATGAAGGCAATCGCCGAGGTTCAGACCATGGCGGCCGCTGCGATATCGGTGCGCGGCGACGAGGGCGAGCCGCGTCGTCTCAGAGGCCGGCGGAAGATCGCGAACTTCGATTTCACGCGCCTCGAGGAACTCCATTACGATCGTTTCGACTGCGGGCACCGGAAGATTGAACTTGTCGGGCCGGGCAAGGCCGAGGACAGTCTCGAGAATGGCAACAGGTGATGTGAACGGATGTCTGGCCGAAGCAAAGGCGTCGGAAACGCGCGCCGCTTCTGGCTCATCAGAGAGAAGCGCGATGATCGCACAGGCATCGACGAACATCACCGATCACCCCACATGTCGTCGAAGGCCTCACGGGGAAGAGGCTTGCGGATGTCGTCACTCATGGCGACCCCATGTTTTTCCCGCAAACGTGCCGCAGTCTGCAATGGCGTCTCCGCGCGATTGCGACGCTCGATCGCCTCCCGCATGGCGATGACGATGGCGTCGGTGATGCCGACGCCGGCCATTTCGGCGAACTTGCGCGTCAGCGCGTCCGCTTCCGGATTGTTGACGTTGATCGGCATGGGTTATCTCCATGTAGATAATTCTCCAAAAGAATGTAGATCACTGCGCGGTCTTTTCCAAGGCTGCCGGGAGGCTTGATTCCCGTCACAACACGGCGGGGCCGGAGCCCCGCCGTGCGAGCGCTCAGTCGAAGGCCGACATCTGTGCTTGGGCCGCCTTGCGATCGAGGGAATGACCTGGGTTGTCGACGGGCCGATCGAAGGGCTTCCAGGTCTCGCCGACGACTTGCTTGTATGCTGCAACGGCGCCCTCGGCAGCCATCCTGAGCGCGTGTGCCTGCGCGCCCATGTCGGCGGCAAACTCGCGCTTGCGTTGGGCAGCACTATCGTAGCCGACGGGTCCGTCAAGGTCCTCGTCGCGACTGTCGTTAGCGGCCTTGGCCGTGGCGTCGCGCGCCTCGGTGACCGCGCGGCTGTAGAACTGTCCCGCGCCGTGCGCGGAACCGACGAAGGCGCCGACGATCCGCTGCAGGTGGATCTGCATGGCCTTCTCACCGAGCCCCTCGCTCAGAGCATCAGCCGTCTCGGAGATGAGGCGCTCGTGGAGGTCACGAATTCCGTCGCTGTCGACGATCGCGGTTCCGAAGCTCTCGGCGATCTTCAGCGCCTGGGCGCTATCAGGGCATGTGAGCCGGACCATTTCGACGGTGGCGCCCTTGCGCAGCTGTACGACGCGGGCGGATTGACGAGAGGCGGTAGCGGGCTTTGCCATGGTTTCTTCCTTTCCAATCTCGAAGTGGCTCCGGCCCCGTGCCGGCGTGCCCTTCGGTGCGGTCGCCCCGAACCGGCGGAAGACGGTCGCTTCAAGGTCCGAAGACGACAGGCAGAGCGGAGCCGGTTTGCGGGCAAGCGGGTCATCCTGCCTTGCGAAGCCAAGCGAGCCTGCTCCGTGAAGAACGGCGTCTTCGGCCGCGCCGCGGCGCGAAGCGGCCTTGAAGCGAACGGCCGCTGGGTCAGACCGCAGCAAAACCGAAAGGGCAAACCGGCACGGGTCCGGCCCAACCACATGTGGACAGGGAATTGGCTGCCAAACCGCTGCACTTCGTCGCCTGCCAGGCTGGGCTCACGCTCGACAGACGCGATGACCGTCTTGGCCGGGGCCGTTCACTTGGGCAGCCGATAGAGTTGCAGCCGTCGGACCGGGGCGGCCCGTCCATTCGGCGTGGGATCTGGCGATCGATCAGTTTCAGCTGGCGCTCCGTCTGCCGCCGCGCTTCTTATGCGCGAGAGTTGCGCGTTGCGGGTTGGCGTTGGAGCCATCACGCAGCCCTCCCGCGCCAGCTTACAAAACTGGAAGCCCCCTCTTAGGGAGCGTGACGGCCAGGATCGATGACGAGGCCGAAGGGGCCACGCGCTGCGTATTCGGCGCGGGCACGAGGAAACGCATCTCCTCGGCGTGGCCGTTGCGCCGGCCGCCGCGGGTTGCGATTACTTCCGTCATATCCGGGTGATGATCGGACTGGATCGCCGAGACGGCGATCCAGTCGTCGGCATGGGCTCGATCGAAAGCGGTCCTGTCTTTGGCCCACGACTCGCCGGGGGCAAGTTCGCCTCCGTAGGTTCTCTCCCAGACATCCGGCCAACTGTTCCGGATAGTCTCGTCGGCGCATTTGCGCTCGTGGGACGTGAAGAGGTCAGGAAACGTGATCGCGACGATCGCCACTCGGCATCTTGCTCATACCAGCCACCATCCGCGCGAAGCGCCACATTGACGCGTTTGTTTCGGTCGGAAGACAGATGAATGCCCCTATGAGTGGCGGTGCTATGCGACGCCACGCCCTCGGCATAGATCATAGCAAGCTGCGACATGCCCCATGGTGTGCTCGCGGACATCCGGGTCTGGACCCGACGAAGCGCCGCCAGCTCGCGTTTATGCTGAGCTGTCTCCAGCACGCGGCGCGAAAAGCCGCCTCACTCTCAAGGCGGCCGTTGCGACCGTAGAAGTCCTCACGCTCCAGGTCCGAGAGCGGCCGGGAAAGCCGCCAGGCGCTCGCAAGGAAGCCGGATCGATCGCAACCGATGACCATGGCGAGCAGCAATTCGCCGATGCGGGCGACAGGAAATCCATCTGCGCTGATGCCGAACTCCACCCCCTGCATACGAGTTGGCGTAATCGTTTGGAAGATCGGGCAGGGTCATGCCGCCCTCCCTTCGACATCGGCGGCGGCCACTTCATCGGCCGTCACTTCTTCCATAACAGCGCCAGGATAGCGGTGGGCCTTCAACCAGGTTTCGGCGGAGGTCTGGTTTTCGGCCAGGAGGAGCAGCTCGCGGGCTTCGCCGGCGCGGCCGAAGATGCGGACCGCGCGCCCACTGGTGGACGCTCGAGCACCTTGAAAGTGAGATCGGAATCCAGCGCGAAGGTCCGGTGGATGTTCACGATGATGGTGGTTTTGCTGCCGATGTCACCCTGGCAAAGGGTGAAGTATCCCGGCGACGTGTAGCTACGGAGCTTGCGCGGCCCCTCCTTGCGGATCAGCCGGCCATCGACAGCGGCGGCGGGAGGACCGTTCTGCGAAAGGTTTCCTCTTCTCCCCTTTCATTCCTCTCGGCTCATCACACAACTATCACTTGAGTTTCTCCTTTCTCCGCAACATACTTCGGTCGGGATCGGGAGGAACGTCATGAAGACTCTTGCAGCGCTCGTTGTGAGCGGTTTTCTCGCGGCAACGTCCGCGTCGGCTGAGACCATTCGGATCGCGACCTGGAACATCAACAATCTGAACGACAAGTCAGGTGTCGCTCTTCGTGATCGCGCTCCCATCCGGGAGGACAACGATTACATTCTGCTACAGAAATACGCGGCCGAGCTCGGTGCTGACGTAATTGCCCTTCAGGAGATGGGAAACCCCGCGGCACTGCGCCGAGTGTTCCCGGAGAGTGAATGGGATATGGTGTTCGAAAGCCGCTACAAGCCCGGAAACGATCCCGACATCTTTACTGCGGTCGTCGTGAAAAAAGGTCGGGCTACGATTGTGGAAGGCAAGGACTACGAGCCGCTCGGCGTGATCAATCCCGGTGATGGCCGCCCGGTCCGCCGCGGCATACAGGTCCTCGTCGAGGCGGACGAGAAACGCTTCTGGCTTCTCGGTGTGCATCTGAAGTCGGCCTGTTTTGCAAAATCCCTCACGCAACCGGTTTCGGACGATTGCAAGACCTTGGCCATGCAGATGAAGCCGCTCGAAGACTGGATCGACGAGAAGGAAGCGACGGGCTTGCCCGTGGTGATCGCTGGAGACTTTAACCGCAAGTTTGATGTACACGGTCAGAACGATCATCTTTGGGCCGAGATAGATGATGCCGATCCCGCATCGCTGGATCTGATCAGAACTCCATTCAGGGAGGCCTCCCGATGCCCGACAACAAGGGAATCGGATCGCCCCGAGCCGATCGATTTCATCGTCACAAACAAGCTTGCGACGGAGGCCATTATCGATCAGAGCTTTGTTGAGCTTCTCTACGATGAAACCGAAGCAGCCGAACTCGGAAATCGCCTCAGCGATCATTGCGCGAAGTCGATCGACTTCAAGTTCTAAAGCCAGTTCGCTGAGCGTCAAGCCGCCTCCTTGGTGGCAGCGAGTTCGGCACTGACTTCGGCCAGCTTGCGCCGCTTTTCCGCGAGTTCCTCAGCGAAGGCGAACTTGCCGCCCTCACGCGAGCGACACGAGGCGAGCCGCCAACGCGCCTCTTCGAGACGCTGGCGATAACGCTCCCGCTCGTCCTCGAAGCCGTTGAGCGCATGTTCAAGCCGGGCGATGGCGCCCAGCGGCGTGACGGTGACGGCGAGATCGATCTCGTACGTCGCCCCAGTGCGCTGTAGCAACGTCTGGTAATTATAGTTGTCGCCCTTGCCGAAGCGCCCTCCCTCAAAGATGAAATCGAAGCCGCCGATCGATGCGATGGGGACTGTGCCTTCCTTCTGAAGCTTACAACCTCTCCATCCTCTTCAGTCCTTCTTGACACCTCCAGGGCCGCCGCGATCGCGCATCGGTGGGTCAAGGGCCGGCTTTGCGGGGCGAAGCTTCACCGTTGACGCGCCGATCGGGCATGCGGCACGTGTCCACCTTCCTCTTTCCGCTTTGTCGTTCTCCTGCTGCTTCAGCACGTCATTCCAGTCGTCCGCTGATGGCCGCAAGCGCAGCCAATCGCAGCCCACTTCTTCGGCTACGGCCCGAAGTCGTTGAGCATACGCGTCGCCCTGCGAATTGGCGTCCGTGGCAGCAACGAGCTGAACTTCGGTATCGGCTGCAAGCGCGCGGAGGGCGGCGTCCGTCGCCGGCGACCAGCCACCGCCCGTACTGAGATAAAGCGTGCCCTCTCGCATTCCTTCCATGGCAGCAAGGCTCATCGCGTCGATCGCAGCCTCCGTCACGCACAGCCGTGAAGCAGGGGAGGAACCAAGGCGAAAAAGAACCTTGGCTCCACCTGTTGCGAAGCCGCGCCAGTTCGCGCTCCGTTCTTCCCAACCGGTCACCGCGCCTGTTTCGTTGGTATGTGCAGCCCACATGCTGCCGCAAGGCCCCTCGCGCAGAACACCCTGTCTGATCGCCGTCTGAATGATCGCGGCAGGCAATGAGCGTTCCCATCTCAAGTACCGCCACACCCCCGAACCTGGGACAGGGCTTTCGCGCGGTGCCCACCGATCGGCGATTGACGTAACAGTCGTCCGGTGCGGCGGCAGCTTGCGCCAGGTGGGTAGCGACGGCTGAAAGCCGACAAGCGCGGCGATCCGCTCAAGACCTTCGACAAACCCGACGCCATCGAGGTGCGCAACGAGCGAAAAGATGTCGCCCTTGCTGTCCGTGAGCGGATCGAACCAGCCACGACCTTCGTGCGTCACGATGACAATTTCGGAACCGCGGCGAAACTTCACGGCCCGGCGCGTGCTTTCCTTGACGTCGACAGCAAAGCCTGACGTCTCCAGCACTGCGGAGCAACAGACACGCTGTCGCAACTGCTCGATATCTTCCCTTGTCATATTTTCTCCCGATCGCTCACGATCGGCCTCTCACCTTTTTTCTTCCCCGGAGCATCGCGGGACCACTCCTGGCCGCCGCGAAGAGCAAAGGCTGCAAGGGCGTGGCTGGCAATTGTCGGATTCAACAGTGCATGCCTCCCCAGCCACGGCGCAGCCTCCCTTGCGGCAGCCGGCTCGCAAGCGGCAGCCGGTACGGCCCAGAGAACGAACAAGGAGCGGCTCAATCAGCCGCCTAGGGAAAGAACTCATGCAGGAGTTCAAGGTCGTCGGAGGCGTCGATCTCGCTTGGCGGCAGACGCCGTCCACTTCGAAGACGGTGAGCGGGACCATCAGGTCGCGGGCTAGGGCCGGAGCTGGGCGCGATCATCGCAAAGGCGAAAGCCCCGAGCGGCCGCAACTTTTTAGCGGCCCCCTTGCGGGTTGATCGTGGCAGATCCGGAACCGAGCCAGGACACTATTACAAGACAACGGGAATGGCTTGCTTCATCTGGGCCTCAGACATGCGCCACGATTGCCACCGATTCAATTGTTGGCTTCCGGCGGAAGAAAATCGACTTCGTGTTCGGCCGAGGCGCGAATGACCGCTTCGACGTCGGACATGTTATGCAAGACCTTGAACAGATCGTGGAGGTTGCGAGCAGGGGACGCCCAGAAAAGTGCCCTGGCTGGCCTGTCCGACTTGTTGAAGTAACCATGGGGAACGCCGCGTGGCATGCGCACCAAGTCACCGGATCTCGCCGTTTGCCATTCTCCGTCGAGCTTCAGGTCCAGCTCACCCTCCGGTACCACAGGTTCGGAGTTGGTCTCGAACGCGAATGTCGAATCGCAGTCTGCCTTGTGAAGATATCTCTGGCCAAGAATATTCCACTCCACGTGTTCGAACGCCTTGGAGTCGCGTGTGATGCCTCCTCCTAGTGATTCCACTGTCATGTATTGCTCCTGACGTAGGGGGAGGTAGCTTCCAAGCTTGGCCATGCGCCGCCATGACATGCACCAACGCACCGGGTGCCGCGCCGCAGAATATTGGCTTTGGACATGATCAAGCCTCCTCTCGCTTGCCGCTGAAGCTCTGCTCCGCCGACGGGCCGTCGTATTGGAAACCGAACCGGAAGCGCATCGGCTTCTCCCGTGCGAGCTCCTCAAGCACATGGGCCGCAATACCCGCGGTCCTCCCCAGAATGAACACCATGCGTGCAACGGGGGGCGCCAATCCCATGTCGGTCAGGGTCGCCGCGATCGCCCCGTCCACATTGACGGGCATTGGCCGTCCGACCGCTTCACTGAGTTCTGTCGCGATTTCTCTCATCAGGGCGATGCCGTCGCCGGACAGCCCGAACGACTGCGACAGGGACCAAAGCCGGTCGGTCCGCGGATCGACGACATGGAAACGATGCCCGAGGCCCGCCATACGGCGCCCCGCTCTTTTGTAATTCCGGACGATCTCCTTGGCCGAAAGCCGCAAGCTTCCGCCCGACCGTCGCGCCAGGGACAAGCCCTCCTGGAGAAAAACCATAGCCTCCTCACCGGCGCCGCCGTGCGCATCACCGATTGCAAGAATGCCGCCTCCGACCGCCGCTTCCGGCGCGCGGCGGTTTCCGCTGGCTATGACCCTCGCGGCAAACGTTGAAGGCGATGTCGGACCGTGATCGGACGATGCGATCATGATCGCGTTCCACACGGCGGATTCTGCCAGTGTGGGCTGCCGACCGGTCAGCAGGAGAAAGGCGACGGCGCCGAAATCTCGAGCCTCCATCAAATCCACGACATTCCTACCGCGGATAAGGATCTGATCTTCGTCGAAGGCAGTAATCGCAGTCGGCCAGAGATGGGAATTGGTGAACGGCCCGGTGGTCATTGGCCGACGACTCCTTCTCTGGCGAGCGACAAGATTTCCTGCGGCGTTAAACCAAGACTCTCCTCCAGAATTGCAGCACTGTGCTCTCCAAGCCGTGGGCCCTGCGCGCGAATCCGGCCCGGCGTCGCGCTCATGCGCGGAAGCGGCGCGTGCATCCTGTAAGCCCCGAGTTCTGGATCGTCGAACTCGGCCAGAATGCCTCGGGCCTTCACATGCGGATCCGTCACGAAATCCGGGACTTCATAGACCGGCGCGCCCGCAACGCCCGCCTCGTCAAACCGGCGCATCAGTTCGTCCAACGTGAACTTGCCGAGTGCCTCGGCGACGATCCGATCGGTTTCGTCGCCATTACGGACGCGGGCTTCATTGGTTGCAAAGCGCTCGTCATCAAGAAGATCACCAAGCCCTGTCAGTTGAAAAAGCTTCTCCGCCATTTTCGGTGTCGACGCGGAAAGCGCGATCCATTTCCCGTCCGATGTCGCATAGGTGTTGCGAGGTGACGAGTTGGTAGAGCGGTTTCCGTTCCTCTTCGGATAGCGGCCCGTTCTTTCGTACTCTGCGGCCACCGGCCCAAGGACCGAATAGATGGCCTCAAGAAGGGAAAGATCAATTATCTGGCCTTCGCCGGTCGCGTCGCGGTGCCGTAGAGCGGTAAGGGCTGAAAATGCACCGTAAATTCCGGTGATCATGTCAGCCATCGGAATAGGGGGTAGCGTGGGTGGACCATCAGCGAAACCGAGCATGGATGCAAGACCGCTCGTCGCTTCGACGAGCGTGCCGAACCCCGGACGATTACGATAGGGACCATCCTGCCCCCACGCACTGATGCTCAGGATAACAAGCCGGGAGTTTTCGATGAGAAAGCGGCAATGCGGCAAGCCGAGCTCCTCCAGTTTGCCGGGAACAAAGTTCTCCACGAGAATGTCGGCCCGCCTGACCAGTGACAGAAGCAGTTCCTGCCCGCGCTGCGTTTTGATATTTAGTGCGAGGCTTCTCTTGTTTCGCCCGTATTCGCGCCACCAGAGATCGAGATTGCCTTTTCGCCATTGACGCAGCGGGTCTCCGACCTTCGGCTGTTCCACCTTGATGACATCGGCACCGAAATCAGCCAGCTGCAACGTCGCCATATTGCCGGCGACGAGCCGCGACAAGTCGAGTACCTTCACACCTGTAAGTGCCGCACGCGTCACTTAGCTCTTCCTTCTTGCACCCCTTTCGGGAGGTCGTGGACTTGCCGGCCTGCCTGTGCGTAGGGAGTCTGAAGCGGATATGACATGTCATTTCCTCGCTTTGTCCAATCCTCGGCGCTAGCTGCGACCTAACTGCAGCTCGGCAGCTCCCGCCGCCTCTACAAAAGACACTCAAGATTCGTGCCAATTCCGCTCGCGGACTGATGAACAGCCTTAACGGTTACTTGTCAGCAAGTTAGCCTGAAGAAAAATAGGTGATTGGCTAAAGGACTCTGTGTAGCGGGCCCGACAAAGCCGGACAGAAGGTGTGAGGTGCCGTACCTCGAACTGCACACACCTCGGCTGCTTTCGGAGGCTTCGGCCATTTCCGTCGTAAAGGTGCGCGGATCGATCTCGATCGCGACCGTAGCTGCGTTCTTGAACGTGAGGCGGCAGCGCAGGAGTTCCATTAGGGGGGCGAAACTCCGCTGTTGGTATGGCCGGCGTTCAGCCACCGAAATGCACGTCGTCCATTGCGGCGCTTGCTCCAAAACAAAACGGATTTCCTTGCGTGGCACCGCCAGGCGACCCATCGCATCAAATTGTCGAAACACGTTGCTAGTGAATCCATGCCTTGGATGGATGTGATCCAAAGAATCAATTTTTCCAGCCGGTTGAGTGCTATTAGAAAGCGCTGAAGTGTCTCACGGTACGTCGATTCTCGGCACGAAAGTTCGACCAACAGGTGGCGCCCGTCGAAGAAATTATTGGCGTCTGAAGCCATGCGGGAGCTGCTGATGTAGCCCTGGTCAGGTGCGGGTTTGAGTACGGCGCGATCGGCATGGAAGGAGCGCGAAAGGCGATATGTGCGGTATTGTTGGCATCGTCGGCAACCAGCCGGTGTCGGAGCGGCTCGTCAATGCGCTGAGGCGCTTGGAGTACCGTGGCTACGATTCGGCCGGCGTCGCAACGATTGAGGGCGGAGCACTACGTCGCAGGCGCGCCGAGGGCAAGCTTGTCAATCTTGAGACCAAGCTGAAGGAGGAGCCTCTCCCTGGCGCCATCGGCATCGCCCATACACGCTGGGCAACCCATGGAGCGCCGACCGAACGCAATGCGCATCCGCATTTCACCGACGGCGTTGCAGTGGTCCACAACGGCATCATCGAGAATTTCGCGGAGATCAAGGATGAGTTGATCGCCACGGGTGCCGAGTTTCAGACCGAGACCGACACGGAGGTTGTGGCACAGCTCGTCGCCAAGTATCGGCGGGACGGCATGGGCCGATGGCAGGCCATGCATGCGATGCTGAAGCGCGTGCGGGGCGCCTATGCTCTGGCTGTCCTCTTCGAGGACGACCCTTCGACCATCATGGCAGCGCGCAACGGACCGCCGCTCGCGATCGGTCACGGCAATGGAGAGATGTTCCTGGGATCGGACGCGATCGCGCTGGCACCGTTCACCAATGAAATCACCTATCTGATCGATGGCGATTGGGCGGTGATCGGCACGACCGGCGTGCACATCTTCGACATCGACGGCAATATCGCCACGCGTCCGCGGCAGGTTTCGATGGCGGCGGCCTATCTGGTCGATAAGGGCAACCATCGCCATTTCATGGAGAAGGAGATCTACGAACAGCCGGAGGTCGTGGCCCACGCTCTCGGCCAATACGTCAACTTCATCGACAACCTGGTCGCGCCGAGTTCCAACATCGATTTCGCCAAGCTGCCGAGCCTCGCGATCTCCGCCTGCGGTACGGCCTATCTGGCTGGCCTGATCGGCAAATACTGGTTCGAGCGCTATGCCCGTCTGCCGGTCGAAATCGACGTCGCCTCCGAGTTCCGCTACCGGGAAATTCCGCTGTCGCCGCAATCGGCCGCCCTCTTCATCTCGCAATCCGGCGAGACGGCCGACACGCTGGCGTCGCTTCGATATTGCAAGGAACATGGGCTGAAGATCGGCGCCGTCGTCAACGCCCGCGAATCGACCATTGCGCGAGAGTCCGATGCCGTGTTCCCGATCCTGGCCGGGCCGGAGATCGGCGTTGCCTCGACCAAGGCCTTCACCTGCCAGCTCGCCGTGCTCGCCGCGCTCGCGATTGGCGCCGGCAGGGCGCGCGGAACGGTCAATGAGGAGGAGGAGCAGGTGCTCGTCCAAAGCCTCGCCGAAATGCCGCGTATCATGGGTGAGGTGTTGAACAGCATCCAGCCGAAGATCGAGCTCCTTTCGCGCGAGCTGTCGAAATGCCGCGACGTGCTCTACCTCGGCCGTGGCACCAGCTTCCCGCTGGCCATGGAAGGCGCGCTGAAGCTCAAGGAGATTTCCTACATCCATGCGGAGGGCTATGCCGCCGGCGAGCTGAAGCACGGACCGATCGCGCTGATCGACGAAAACATGCCGGTCATCGTGATCGCGCCCCATGACCGCTTCTTCGACAAGACGGTCTCGAACATGCAGGAGGTGGCGGCACGAGGCGGCCGGATCATCCTCATCACCGACGGAAAGGGTGCGGCGGTGTCGAAGCTCAATACGATGCACACGATCGTGCTGCCCGACGTCGACGAGATCATCGCTCCGATGATCTTCTCGCTGCCGGTGCAGCTCCTTGCCTATCACACGGCAGTTCTCTTGGGCACGGACGTGGATCAGCCGCGCAATCTGGCAAAATCGGTCACTGTCGAATGATCGTCACGCCGGAAACGGGACGAAGTCGGGAGTCCATGGCAGCTGTGACGGCCGCCTTGTACCCAGTTGGGCCGAAATCCCGGAATGCGAGCAAAACCGTGGGTCTGCGGCTGAGCCCGTGCAACTCGGCGGCCCCTGGACGACTGTCAGGCTGCGCTGGCCGAATCTTCTGGATCAGTTCAAGACGATATATTCCTCCCGCGGCGAAACTCCTGGGACGACGTTTTCTTCGATAGGCCCCGCTTTCCGGAGTGGGACTACCATCCGACCGGCCAGCTCTCGTTTGAGTTCGAGCAGGTATGTGTTTACCGAGGCTCCGCGCCGCGCCGGAGCTTCCGCGACGCCAAAGTCCAGCGACTCGAGAATATGGCCAGTGACATCGCTGTCGGCCTTGCGGTGCTTGCTGCAGCGAAAACTGAAGATCGGCTCAGGCGAGAAGCAGAGCAGCGAAAGATCGAGGAAGAGCGTCGTCGCCGCGAACTGGTAGCGCGTATCAAACATGTTGAGGATCGCCGTACCGCCGGACTGGCGGCGATTCTCTCCGAACTTGACGAACTGGAACGGCTCCGTCGTCTCATCTCCATGCTCACCGAGAAGGTTCCGGCCGAACCGAGCCCCAGATTGTCAGCGTTTCTGCCTTGGACCAGAGAGCACTTGGCGCAGCGCGAGGCTCGCCTGTCCCCGCAGGCGATCGAGGGTCGCTTTGAGGCGGAGCAGCTATTTGGTGACGATGACGATCACGGCTTCCCGCCCTCGCGGTGGTAGGTGGTGAGGGTGTGGAAGTCCCAATAGATTAATGGCGGCGCAGGCGAGAACCCGTACCTTCGCCGGTCGGCAGGTTGTCTGGCGCCTTGTCGCGCTGCGGGGGCGCCAAAACTTGACGCAACGCGTGATATCGCCTCGCGATTTCCTCCTGCTGGGCCGGTGGAAGATCGGCTACGACTGCGTTAATGGTCCGGGTTATGCTGTTTGCTCTCACCGATGTACGATAGACGGACACGAATTAGCCCGGTGATTTTTTTGGGGTCGGAGGCACGCGGATATGTCCGTTCCTCCTGGAAGTCGCCATTGACCTTCTGAATTTTCACCGATCCGCCGGCCTTGCCGACAGCCTTCTCGAGCGCGGCACCTTGGTGGCCTCGGCTTTGGTGGCGAAGGTCGTCGTGGGACGGCTGGCGCCGTCTTTGGTCAGGTCCCACCGATCCTTCTTCTCATTGTGCGTAAGCGTGAATTTCGGCAGCTTGGCCATTTCCTCCTCCAGGCCTGTTGTGTCTTGGTGGTTTGAATATTGCGCTTTTATGCCTACCATTGATGGGTCGAAAATGCGAATTCCCGAACTTGTCCCGCGGTTTGGACTCGTGCTATTTTCACCCACTAATGGTAGGTCAAAAGAACGAAAAGATAAACCAACTTCGTCGCCTGCTCCCCGAGGGGCTGGTGGTTGACACCGCTTGGCTGGAAAAACACGGCTACCGTCGGCAGTGGCGCGAAAAGTACGTGGCGCAGGGCTGGCTCGAAGGTGTCGTTCGTGGCGTCTATCAGCGACCGACAGGCAACGTTGATCAGGCGATAGCCTGGCAGCGCGTGATCATCTCGCTCCAGCGACTTCTGGACAAATCCGTGCACGTCGGCGGCCGCAGTGCCCTCGAGCTACAAGGCTTGACGCACTACCTCCGCTTTTCTGGCAAGCCAGAAATACACCTCTATGCCTATGGAAGTCTGCCTGGCTGGGTCCAGCGGATACCGACCGACGCTCAGTTCGTCGAACATAAGGCAGACAAGCTCTTCGATGCCGACGCACCTGGAAGGACGCGCATGGCATGGGGACATTGGGGATGGGAGCTCGACGTCTCCGCGCCGGAGCGAGCATTTTGCGAGCTTCTTGACCTTCTCCCTTCCCAGGAGACCTTCCATCAAGCGGATGTTCTAATGGAGTCGGTTCGCATTCTAAGTCCGAAGCGGGTTCAGGCCGTGCTGGAAGCGTGCCGCAGCGTGAAGGTGAAGAGGCTGTTTCTCTGGTTCGCCGAGCGACACGCCCATCCATGGTTCGGCCGGCTCGATCTCAAACGTATCGACCTCGGTCGTGGTAAGCGCCAGATCGTGGTCGGCGGTCGGCTGGACAGCAAGTATCAGATCACTGTGCCGGAGACACTCGATGCCGGCGTCTGAAGCTTATCGCGCGCAAGTCAGCCTCCTCGTTCGAGTTCTGCCGCTCGTTGCAGAGGAGAATGTCTTTGCATTGAAGGGTGGCACGGCCATCAATCTTTTCGTTAGAGACCTTCCACGCCTGTCGGTCGATATCGATCTGACCTATCTGCCGGTCGAGGATCGCGCGACTTCTCTCGCCAACATTGACGCTGCCATACGACGGATTGCTGCTCGAATAGGGGAGAATGTACCGCGCAGCCGCACCCAGGTCGTGCCGCTGCACAGCGAAGGCGCTGCAACAAAGGTGCTGGTTACCTCCGACGGTGTGCAGATCAAGATCGAGGTGACACCTGTCATTCGTGGCTGCGTCTACTCTCCCGAGACACGGGCAGTTTGCGACCGGGTCGAAGAGCTCTTCGGCTATGCCGAGGTGCCTGTTGTGTCCTTCCCGGACCTCTACGCCGGCAAGATCGTCGCCGCCTTGGATCGGCAGCACCCGCGAGATCTGTTCGATGTCAGATATCTGCTCGCGAATGAGGGTATATCCGATGAGCTACGGCGCGCCTTCATTGTATACATGCTGAGCCACAATAGGCCGATGGCGGAGGTTTTGGCGCCGACGCGCAAAGACCTGCGGCAGGAGTTCGAGGCTGGGTTTGCCGGAATGACGGAAGAGCCCGTGACCCTGGAGGCGTTGTACGATGCTCGTGAAGCTTTAATCGCCGAGGTCGTTGGCAAGATGCCTGCCGAGCACCGGCGCTTTCTTCTCTCCTTCAAGGCCGGCGAGCCAGAGTGGGACTTGCTAGGAGTGCCTGGAGCCGCGGACTTGCCGGCGGTGCGCTGGAAGGTCGACAACTTGGCCGAACTTTCGGAGGGCCGACGAGAAAAGCTGTTGTCGGATCTCAGGCGGGTGCTCGCGACATGAGACACGGTGGACGCGTGAGGAACGCCGAAGTGAAAAGGAACAAGACGACGACGATCTGCAAGCTATGCTCCGCAGTAGTTGGCTCTCGGGCTGTGGCGCTGGCAATGTGGATTGCCAGAACGTCGGCGCTTCAAAACACAGCCGAGCTGAGAGGCTAGGCCATGGTTCGCCTCTTCGTCGGCGTTACGGACAAGGCCTGGTTCGATCAGTTGAGCGCCTCTGTTCCTCATGACGAAGTCAATTTTTGGCAACCAGCGGGACGACGCAGTTTCGCGCGCTTCAGCCCGGCGAACTATTCCTCTTCAAGCTGCATGCGCCAAACAACTTCATCGTTGGCGGCGGCATTTTCGGTCACGCGTCAATCGCGCCACTGTCTCTGGCCTGGGAAGCCTTTGGCCTTAAGAACGGCGTTTCCAGTCGCTCTGAAATGCGGGCGCGAATTGCGAGCTATCGCCGCGATCCGATTGCCCTGGACGATCGACAGGATCCCGTCATCGGTTGTCGGATACTGACCCAGCCGTTCTTTTGGCCGAAAGAACTCTGGCTGCCTATTCCAGCTAGCTGGTCGCCAAACATCGTGACCGGCAAGGGATTCAGCGCGGAGGAAGGGGATGGGCAATATCTATGGTCCGCAGTCACAGAGCGATTGAACTCGGTTCCTGAGATTCGACATACAGAGCCGGTCATAGCTGAGCGCTTCGGCAAGCCGACGCTGATCAAGCCGAGATTAGGGCAGGGCGCGTTTCGCCTGACGATCACCGATAGCTATGAACGCCGTTGTGCTGTCTCGGGTGAAAAGACCCTGCCGATTTTGGATGCCGCCCACATCCGTGCTTTCGAGGCCGGTGGAGAGCACGCGGCTTCGAACGGTTTGCTCCTTCGCACTGACATCCACCGGCTTTTTGACCTGGGATACGTCACAGTCTCGCCGGATGGTCGGTTCGAGGTCAGTGGCCGTCTGAAAGCTGACTTCGATAACGGTCGACACTACTATGATCTTCAGGGAACGCCCATTCGCCCTCCCAAGAACCGACATGCTGCGCCATCAGTCGACGCGTTGTCGTGGCATCGAGAGCATCGGTATCTGGGATGAACGCTTCTCTCATAACCGGGCTTTTGCTGCCGACTGGACGACGCCATGAGTGAAGCTCCGATAGATACGCGCATTCGATTGGCAGCCGTCGAACATATCAAACGTGCGAGCGCTGGTGGGGTAATCACAGCAGACGATTTACGGGCGGGATTCCTTATAGACGGGCAGCGAGTTCCGCTGATCAACCCCCAGCGAGGAATATTCAAGCCGGCTTCCATGAGACATTTGCTCAGTGTCCGGACCGTCTATCCGCGAACTGGCGCGCGCGTCTGGTATGACGATCAACGTACGGTTCATGCACAAATCTCAAGAGGGCGTGGTTGTTGACTGGCACGAATGGAAGCTGTTCTGGTACTGCGACAATTGTGACGGCGAGTTCGGCCTTGGACACGTCCTCAGAAGGACGTACGCCCGGGTTGCCTCTAGTGTGCCGTTCGACTTGCACAAGTGACTAGCTCCGCCGCGATCTCAGGCACAGGAATGGCATGCGGTTTGCCATTCTTCGTCGTCGACCAATCTGTGATGCGTTCCTTGGCATCCCATTGATCGAAATGTAGGCGCGCGATCTCCTCGACGCGCTGTCCAGTCAGCATGAGAATTCTGACGGCGCGCGTGTAAGGCGGATGGACGGGCGTGTGGGGCATTCGAGCCAGCGATAGAGCAAGTCCGATAAGTACGGTCAGACCACGCGCAAAATCAGAAATTTTCAGGTTGGTACGGTGCTTGCTTGTTCACGGCTTCATCCGATCGCTTGCGAGAGCGAGACGATAGTTTGACACCATTGAGCAAAGAGGAAATTTGCTATGCCGCGAACTGACGTAGAGCGATTCGTCAACGATTTAGGAAAAGAAGGCAGTCTGCTTGAAGACCTCAAACCAAGGGCTACAGGCCTTGCATCGATTGTAGCGATAGGAAAGAGCCTGAACTACAACATCACGCTCGACGAGGTTCAAAGTTACATCCGTTTGAACAGCCGACAGAAGTCACCTAGCAAGAAGCTCGACGCGATCGCGGGTCGCAAGCGTGGTTCGAGCCGTGCGGCATTGACCAGCCTTGTACAGACTAATGCCTTGGCCAATAACGCTACCGATGTACCCACGAGCCTTGTGCAAGTCGCGGAAAAGGGCACTAGCTTCGCCGCGGTCGTCCTACTTGTTGTAGTTGTTGTTGTGGTCGCGACCTGACGGAATTTCCTAGCTCTGACCGCATTGGCCGGGACGGTCCGGTGCGAAGAGAACATGAAAGCAAACCTCGTCGGATGAGATCATGCCATCAGGCCTACAAGATGCGGCTACAAGGACTCACCTGCACTCTCAGGACGAACATTGGCGACAGATCTTTGAGCGGCGCACGCCGGAGCAACGGCGCACGTTGTCACACGTAAAGCGCTTCATGGAGCGGCTGGCTGGTGACATGAAGTTCCGTACGGCTCTTTCAGAGAACGTCGACGCCCCTCGGGCGGTAACAGAGCGCTACGGCATCGAAGTTGATCCAGCGGAGATGCTACCGCTCTGGCGTGGTGACTACCTGAAATACCGCTTCACGCCGGAGTCGGCCCCGTGGCCGCTGGCTATGATGTGGGACGATTATATGCGCGCAGTGTTGCGCCATCGCGACCTCCTGCGAGACCAAGGCGAAATGTCAATCATCAGCCCTCGCTTTCATGCCTGGCGCGAACGCCAAATCCGGCGCTGTAACGACGAATTGGGCGGATCGGCGCCGTCGATCACGCACCCCATCCTCGCTTTCGAGCTGAGCGAAGGCTGCAGCGTCGGTTGCTGGTTCTGTGGCCTCTCGGCCGATCGCTTCAAAGGCTATTATGACTACAGCAAAGAGCATGCAGAGCTTTGGCGGGGCGTGGTTGGTGTCGCGAGCGAGATGTTTGGTTCGGCAGCCCGTACTGGCTTCTGCTACTGGGCCACAGAGCCTATGGACAACCCACACTACGACCACTTTCTGTTCGACTATTATCAGATCACGGGCGCATTGCCGCAAACAACGACGGCCGCACCGCTCAAGGATAAGGCACTCACCAGGCGCGTGCTCGGGCTCTTCGACCTTTATGGCACTACGACGAATCGTTTCTCAGTGCTGAGCACGGAACATCTCAATCAGATTCACATGGCGTTTTCGCCTGAGGAGCTGATGGGGGTCGAACTGATCCTGCAGGGCAAAGAGGGGCCGACGGCAAAGGCTTTCACCGGGCGCGCGCGCGGGCGGAAGAAGAAGCTCGGGGTCGCTTTGCCGGAAGGCTCTCCGTCGACGATCGCCTGTGTTTCCGGCTTCCTCGTAAATATACCGAAGGGACGTATTCAACTGGTGACGCCGGTACCGGGTAGCGAACGCTGGCCTCTCGGGTACCGCATCGTGGGTCAATGTTTCTTCAGGACGCGTGACGAGTTCCGTGAAGGACTACAGAGCATGATCGATCAGCACATGCTCGAGAGCCCCGCCCCCGACCTGCCGCTCCGCTTCCGCAGGGACCTGCAATACAAAGCAGGGAACCGGTACTTCGATCTCCGCTCACGCAGCAGGGAACACCGAGTGCTCGACGACGTCGCTCCGATTTCCATTGGCGATCTGATCGCATGTGGTAACTGCACAGCCTCCGAGCTGGTTATGCGGGTCACGACGGACGGAACCAGCGTGCTCGCAGTCGCCGACCTCCTCGATCAGTTATACGCGGCCGGGGTGATCGAAGAGGACCTCGACGACCGCTTTGCTTGGCAGACAAGCAACGAGATGACGGGCAGCATCGAATGGGTCTGATATCCCTGGAGCTCCGCGCGATCTCAAAAATGGGCGAGCGCACGCTCAGGCGTCTGCACCCCCAGGTGTGCCTCAAGTCTCAAAGCGAGGAATGTTCCCGTCTGTGCGCAAAAGTCCATCGCCGGGAACCCGTCCTGGGGCGGACAACTGCCTCTTTGTGCGCACCACCGCGCCAGGGCACTGCCATAGAAACTTTGTGTGCCCCCATCAATTGAGCCGTCGTGTAACTATCCCAGTCGCTTCGTTTGATCGTTGGCCTAATCGGCCACCGATCTGAATGGTCATCTGGAAGATGGCTCGAAAGCGATGAGTGGGTGGGAACGGGATGGATCTGGAAACGATCAGAACGCTTATTGAATTTGTCGGCCGTTCGCGCGTTTCCGAATTGATGGTGAGCGAGGACGGTGTCACCATTCGGATATCGAGTGGCTCGTTCAAAAGAAACTCATCAAACCCAATTCCGAAAGGCAGCCGCCAAGCAGAGGCGATCGCTGCTGACAAGGACGATAGGCGGCAAAATCGGACGTCCGACGGCCAAATTGTCGTGGCGCCCGTATTTGGCGTCCTGCATCGATCGCCCAATCCCGGCGCGCCCGCCTTCGTCGAGTTGGGAGACGTCGTCGAGGTGGGGCAGAGCCTCTGCATCGTCGAGGCGATGAAGGTCTTCAACACCGTATCTGCGCACAGGGCCGGGCCGATTACCCGCATTTTCGCGAACGATGGTGAGGACGTGGAAGCGGGACAGCCGCTGATGGAGATCGGATGATGTCACCCGTTCAGATGCGGTGCCATGGGGAAAGCGGACTTCGGTTCGAGAGGGTGCTGATCGCCAATCGCGGCGAGATCGCGATGCGTGTTCAACGCGCATGCCGTGAGCTGGGCCTGCGTACTGTCATGATCTGTTCCGACGCCGATCGGGACGCGCCCTATCGGAAGACGGCCGACGATTTTGTTTGCATCGGGCCCGCTGCTCCAGGTCAAAGTTATCTCAACCAGGCTGCGGTCCTGCTTGCCGCGCGGGCGACCGGCGCCGGCGCTATTCACCCGGGCTACGGATTTCTTTCGGAGAACGCGGCTTTCGCCGAAGCCGTCGAGCGCGCGGGTCTCATCTTCATAGGACCACCCGCCTCGGCGATCCGCACGATGGGCGACAAGATCGCTGCCAAAAGGGCAATGATCGAAGCGGGTGTTCCGTGCGTGCCCGGTCCGGATGCGGCTCTTCCAGAAGACATCAGATCGATCGAGACCATTGCCGACGCCATAGGATATCCGGTGATCGTGAAGGCGGCGGGCGGCGGTGGCGGCAGGGGCATGCGCGTCGTGCACAATCCCTCGGCGCTCAGCGATGCCGTGTCGGTCACCCGGGAGGAGGCTCGAAGGGCATTCGGCAGGCCGGAGCTCTACATGGAGAAATTCCTCGAGCATCCACGCCACATCGAAATTCAGGTGCTTTGCGACGAGCACGGCAATGCCGTGTGGCTCGGCCACCGAGACTGCTCGATGCAACGACGCCACCAGAAAGTGGTCGAGGAGGCACCTGCACCCGGCATCCCCGCGGAAATCGTCGCTGCGGTGGGTGAACGTTGCGCCAATGCGTGCCGCCAGATCGGTTATCGGGGGGCTGGTACCTTCGAGTTTCTATATGAGGACGGCGAGTTCTACTTCATCGAAATGAACACGCGCCTTCAGGTCGAGCACCCGGTAACGGAGATGACTTCGGGCATTGATATCGTGCGTGAACAGCTTCGCGTTGCCCAGGGGCTGCCATTGACGATTTCACAAGTCGATGTGGCAGCACATGGCCATTCCTTCGAATGCCGGATCAATGCTGAAGATCCGTTCACCTTCGCACCGTCACCCGGCCGGATCACCGCCGCTGAGTTTTCGGGAGGTCCTGGCGTCCGCGTCGATAGCCATGTGACGACGGGCTACAAGGTGTCGCCGCACTACGATTCCCTGATCGCCAAACTGATCGTCCACGCGCCGACGCGAGATCAGGCCATTCGCCGCATGCGGGTGGCGTTGGCGGACACCAGAATCGACGGGATCTCGACCAATCTTCGGCTCCATCAGGAGCTTTTCGAGGACCCTGCGTTCTGCGCTGGCGAGACCGATATCCATTATCTTGAGAAGTGGTTGGGCGAGCGAAAAAAATGACGAAGGCTCGTAAGCGAAAGAGCGGATCGCTCGCCGAGCAAGTACTGGATCCGGCGACGCTGGAGGAGATCGCGCTCTGGCTCGAAAACGCCGGTGTGAGATCGATCGAGATCGAGACGGAAGGCGGCCGGCTCGTCCGGATCGTGGCCGGGGAGGACGCCGCCTCGCATGGCGCCGGCATGGATCGGCCTGTGTTGGGTCCGACGGAGCCTCCCAGTGTGAGCCCCGCCAAGGCACCGATCGCAGGGCACTTCCTCTCCGTGCATCCGGCGCGCCATGCCGCCGAAGCGGCCATCGGTGCTTCCGTCCGGCCAGAGCAAATCCTCGGCTTCGTCAGCGTTGGGCCGCTCATCATGCCGATCCACGCCGAAGAGGCGGGGACACTGGGGGCCTGCACAGTCGAGTCCGGCGACCTCGTCGGATATGGCGACACCGTTTTTCTGATTGAGCCCGCACAATGAGTTTCATGCAAGGCAAAGCTCTCCCGACGCCCGCAACGATCTCGGCGGTCACCGCCGACGAGCCGAAGATCTCCATGATCGGCACGGGCGCCTACCTCATAGAGGCGCCGGGGGGGTTCGACCTCCCGACACAAAGGCGCATCTGGGCCCTGTCGCATGCGGTCGAGACCTGGCCCGAGGTTCGGGAAATCGTTCCCGGAGTCACGAACCTGCTCGTGATCCTCAAGCAGACGCCTGAGGAACCGGAGCAATTGCAGGCTCGTCTGAGGCACGAATGGAATTGCGCGCGCAGTGTCGACCTGACCGGAAAGACGGTCGAAATCCCAGTCACCTACGGCGGCGAGCATGCAACGGACCTTGCGGCCGTTTGCGATTATTCGGGACTGAGCGATCGAGAGATCGTGCGGCTGCACTGGCAGGGCAACTACACGGTTGTCGCACTGGGAAGCGCGCCCGGCTTTGGATACCTGCACGGGCTCGATCCACGTATCTACATGCCGCGCAAGACCGTGCCGTCCCTCAGGATGCTCAAGGGAACGGTCACGATCGGCGGCATGCAGACGGGCGTCTCGGTTCTGACGGGACCAAACGGTTGGAATTCGATCGGCTTCGCCGAAATGCAACTGTTCGACCCGGCGAAGACGCCGCCGGCGCTGCTCGCTCCCGGTGATCGGGTCCGCTTCCTTCCCGAGAGGATCGAACTGTGATCGAAGTTCTTCAAACCGGTCCCCTGAACACGGTGCAGGACCTCGGCCGTTTCGGTTTCCGCAACGCGGGCGTGACCTCAAGCGGCGCGATGGACCGGCTTGCCCTGATGGTGGGCAACCTGCTTGTCGGCAACGATGAAGGGGAGGCCGTTGTCGAAGTCCAGACCTTTCCGTTTCGCCTTCGATTCGAGAGGGACATGACAGTCGCGATTACCGGCGCGGATTGCGATGCGCGCGTGGATGGACGGCGGCTCCCGCCCTGGTGGGCACTTCCCGTTTCAAGCGGACAGGTGCTTGAACTCGAGGCGCCACGGCGCTCCGCACGCGCCTACCTGAGCTTTGCCGGCGGGATCGACGTCGAGCCGGTGATGGGATCGCGTAGCACGTCTCTTCGCGGCGGGTTCGGCGGGCTCGAGGGCCGCTTCCTAGCGGCGAATGACCGACTGGCAATTGGCGGTGCGCTTGCATGTGCTGTACCGCCGGGCGGCTTCGGGGCCCTGCCGCCGGCGGCCGCGCTTGCCGAACACTTTCCGGCTTCAGAGGACGGCACGCTTCTGGTGCGAGCCATTCCCGCCGGGGAATACGTTCTCTTCGGTGCCGAGGCCGAACGCTTCTGGTCGCAGACGTGGAAGATCTCCTCGCAAAGCGACCGTACAGGGTACCGGCTCTCGGGGGAGCCCATCAGGCTTGCCTCTCCCGTTGAGTTGCGTTCGCACGGCGTTGTTCCCGGAGTCGTGCAAATGCCGCCGTCGGGCGAGCCGATCATCCAGATGAGCGATGCCAACACCGCCGGGGGCTATCCCAAAATAGCGGGCGTTATCGACGTCGACCTTTGGCGGCTGGGCCAGGCGCGGATCGGCAGCCGCATCCGGTTTGTCCAATCGAGCGTCGCCGAGGCGCGCGGCGCAGAGCGGGCGGTACAGGCCTATCTCGACGATATTCGTCGCACGCTGCCCATGCTCACCCAGGCATTGGCGGCGATGTCACGCCGATAGTTCGTGCGCTGAGAAAGCCAAGACAGAAGAGGCAAGGATGAAGATCGACCTGAATTCGGACATGGGGGAGGGCTTCGGACCCTACCGGCTCTGCGACGACGAAGCGCTCATGGACGTGGTATCGTCGGCGAACATCGCATGCGGTTTTCACGCCGGCGACCCGGATACGATGGCGCGGATGGTGAGGCTGGCAAAGGCCCGCGGGGTCGGCGTCGGCGCTCATCCGGGTTTCCCCGACCGGCTCGGTTTCGGGCGCAGGGAAATGCCTGTCGAGGCGGATGAGATGCGCCAGCAGGTCCTTTACCAGCTAGGGGCGTTGACCGCGATCGCCAAGGCCGAAGGAGTCCCGGTCGCGCATATCGGGTTCCACGCGGCGATGGGCAACATGATCAACCGCGATGCCGCGCTTGCCGACCTGATCATGCAAGCCATCAGATCGGTGGACCCCGAGCTCATCGTCTTCTCCATGCCCGATACCGAAATAGAAAGAGCGGCCACCCGTGCCGGGTTGAGAACCCTCACGCTCTTCCTGGCAGACCGGGCCTATGATTCCAATGGACAGCTCGTTTCGCGCAAATTGCCGAACGCCGTCCTGAAAGAAGAGGCAGCGGTTCGTGCTCGGGTGCGGCAGTTCCTCGAAAGTGGGACGGTAACCACGATCGACAACCAGGTGATTACGGTTCGCGCCCGCTCGATCCTCGTCCACAGCGATACGCCGGGTTCGCTCGAGCTTGCCCGCATCGTCCGCAGTGAGATCGAGGCTGCCGGAGCGACGATCGCGCCCGCCCGTGAAGTCCTCGCGTCAAATCCACGCTGACTTTTCGGCGTGAGGAAATCTGACATCGTCAACGAAGCTGAAAGACGAGAAATCCATGCCGACTCTTGCTGACCGTCTCAAGAATGTCTCCGTATCCGCGTCTGCCGCGATGACGCAGCGTGCCCGTGACCTCGCGTCGCGGGGCATCGACGTCGTTTCTCTGTCCTCAGGCGAACCGGATTTCGCGACGCCGCCGCATGCAATCGAGGCCGCCCATGCCGCGGCCTTGGCGGGAGACACCAAATATCCGCCGCTCGACGGTACGCCGGCCCTCAAGGCGGCCATCGCCCGCAAATTCAAGCGCGACAACAATCTCGATTACGAGCCCAGCCAGATTCTCGTCTCCGGTGGCGGCAAGCAGGTGATCTTCAATGCGGTCCTTGCAACCTGCAATCCGGGGGACGAGGTCGTCATTCCGTCCCCGGCATGGATCAGCTATGCCGACATCGTTCGTTTCGCAGGGGGCGTGCCGGTTTCCGTCGCATGCGGCCAGGAGAACGGCTTCAAGCTCAGCGCCGATGACCTGGAAGCGGCCATTACCCCGCGGACGAAATGGCTGTTCCTCAACTTTCCCAACAATCCGACCGGCGCCGCCTGCTCCCGCAAGGAGATGGTGGCGATTGCCGAGGTCATGCTGCGTCATCCTGACGTGTGGATCATGACCGACGACATGTACGAGCATCTCGTCTATGACGACTTCGAGTTCTGCACGATCGCCGAGGTGGAGCCGCGGCTCTACGACCGAGTCCTCACGGTCAATGGTGCCTCCAAAGCTTACGCGATGACGGGCTGGCGGCTGGGATTCTGTGGCGGGCCGAAGTTTCTCATTTCCGGAATAAGCAACGTCAACGGCCAAAACAGCGGCGGCACCTCGACGATCACCCAGGCCGCGGCGGTGGCAGTGCTCGACGGACCGCAGGATCTCTTGAAGGAGCGCGCCGCGATCTATCGCCGGCGACGTGATTTCGTGCTCGACAGGCTCGCCGGCATCGAGGGCCTGACCTGCCATAGGCCGGAGGGCGCTTTCTATCTCTTTCCGAGCATCGCGGGGCTGATCGGCAGGACGAGCAAGTCGGGGCGCAGGATCGAAACCGACACGGACTTCGTCATGGCGCTCATCGATGAGCAGCACGTCGCGACCGTGCAGGGCGCAGCCTACGGCATGAGCCCGTTCTTCCGCATATCCTACGCGACCAGCATGGAGAAACTTGCGGACGGCTGCGATCGGATCGCGCAGTTCTGCAGTGATCTTAGGTAAGATGTGGGAGCTTGAGCGGTTCCGGCGCTTACTGCTTCAGCCGCTCCGTCAGTTCGCGCAGCAACGCCTGCACCGCTATGGCGGGCTCCGACAGCGGTGCGTATTCCGACACGCACAGAGAGAGTGTCTCTTCGATTTTCGGTGAGATGCTCCGGCAGATGGTCGGGCCCGCCCCTTCCGCGACAATACGATCCGCCACGGCCTTCGGCATGACCGTCGCACCGAGACCACTCCCCACCGCTCGCGTCAGCGTCCGGATAACCTCGACCTCCCCGATCACCGTCAAATCCGCCCGGCTTCTCGCGAAAGCGGTCTCCACCGCGCGTCGCACGAAGTTGTAGGCCGGCGGCATCAAAAAAGGCAGCGGTTCGAGCGCCGAAATCGGAACAGGTGTATCGCCGGCCTCGATACCGAACTTCTGGTGCGCGACGAGGTAGAAATCCTCCCTGAGAAGCGGTTCGAACCGCAGGCCCTTCATCGGACCGGCACCGTGGATCAATGCGATTTCTAGTCGATTGTTCATCAGCATCTGGCTGTAGGTCTGCCCGACGCTCTCGGTGAGGTGAAGCACGATGCCGGGATAACGCCGCCTTGTTTCCGCAAGAAGTTCGAACGACAGGGTCGCTGCGCTGCTGAATGGCGTCAGTCCAACGGAAACGCGGCCGGCAAGGTGTTTTCCCGCAGCCGCGACGTCGGCATGCGCCTGCTCCATCTGCCGCAGGATGATCTGAGCGTGGCGATAGACCTGAGCGCCCGCGTCCGTCATGACGACACCCTGCTGGCTTCTCGTGAGCAGCTTCGTCCCGAAGTGCTCCTCCAAGGCGGCTAGCTGCTGGCTGAGCGCAGGCTGTGCGATGTGGAGGATATCCGCGGCTCTCGTAATGCTGCCCGTATCGACGATCACGACAAACGATTTGAAACGCCTGATATCCATTGATGAAATTGCGCTCACTGTTGCTGTAGTGGATCCGAATACTACAACCTGGCTGTTAGCTTGTAACGCCTTCTTTCCCAAGCCAAACTTGGGGGAGAAATGCGAGGCTCAGGTCGAAGGAAGCTGGTCCGCCGTGCGGCGACGATACAAATTACCCGAGTGAAATCAATCCGATAGAAGGCAGTCGTCGCCTTCATAAGATAGGCTTATCCCTCCAAAGATAATCGGAATTATCGCGCGCTCGAAAGGTCAGCTAATGTTCCCGAAACAAAAGGGGATCGCTGATGCCATTTTCCGATTACAGAACCGCCCTTGTCACCGGTGCTTCCTCTGGAATTGGAGCCGCAGTCGTCGAGCGCTTTTGCGCCGAAGGGCTTGAAGTGCACGCAATCGCGCGCAGTGCGGAGCCGTTGCGCAAGCTCGCGGAGCGCACCGGTTGTGTGGCGCATGGGATCGACGTCACGGATAGGGCGGCGCTTGCGGATCTCACGAGTCGCGTCGAGTTCGACATTCTCGTCAACAATGCCGGCGTCGACCGCCCTAAGAAGTTCCTCGAAGCGGAGGATGGCGACATCGATCTCCTCATCGATGTCAATCTTCGGGCGGTTCTTCACCTTTGCAGGATGGTGGTCCCCGGAATGGTTGCGCGTGATCGCGGCCATGTCGTCAACATCTCCTCGATCGCGGGCGCCTACAATTTCGGGGGAAATTCTACCTATCACGCGACGAAAGCCGGCGTGCGCATGCTCTCAAACCAGTTGCGCATCGATGCCTTCGGCAAGCGCGTGCGTGTTACGGAAATCTGCCCCGGGCGGGTGGCAACCGATATATTCGCGCATGTCCATGGCGACAGCCCGGAGATCCGCGAACGCTTCATCGATGGCTTTGAGCTCCCCGAAGCAAAGGACATCGCCAATGCCATAGCCTTTGCGATCGCTGCGCCGGTCGCCGTCAACATAGGTCATATGGAGATCACGCCGACACTTCAGGTGATGGGCGGCCTGCAGACGGCAAAACCGCAGTCTCCGGAGCGGGGATCAAGGCGTGAGTAGCTTCGACCTCTCTGAGATCCTGGGCAATCCCGAATACGTGTCGATGCTGCTCCTGGGCATCAAGATGACCTTCATCGTGGCGATCGGCTCCTGGGTTCTCGCAATGACACTTGCACTGCTTCTGCTCGGCCTCCGCTACGCGCCCGGTCCGGTCGGCAATGCGTTCGTCACGGCTTACGTCTCCTATCACCGCAACGTCCCGACGCTGGTGCAGCTCCTGCTCTGGTATTTCGGCATCTTCACGCTGATGCCGGACCCGGTCACCTTCTGGCTGAACGACCACAATGCAGAGGCGATCTTCGCAGTGATCGCGCTAGGCCTCTGCCAGGCGGCCTATTTCAGCGAGGACCTTCGCTCCGGCATGCGGGCGGTGAGCCCCGGCCAGATGGAGGCGGCCCGCGCTCTCGGCCACAGCTACGTTTCGGCCATGCGCTTCGTGATGGTACCGCAAGGGAGCCGAAACGCGCTGCCGGCGCTGATCAACCACAGCGTCTCTCTCTTCAAGAACAGCAGCCTTGCCGTCGCGATCGGCGTGGCGGAGCTTACCTACGCGGTCAAGGAGATCGAGAACTTAAGCTTCCGCACCTTCGAGAGCTACCTGCTTGTCACCGTCCTCTACCTCGTCTTCTCGCTGATGATCATGGCGCTCGGCGCCTATACCGCCCGCAGAGCGGACCCAGTCAGGAGCGGCCGAGCATGATCAGCGACATCATCGCCATCATCCGCGACTATTGGCTGCTGCTGCTCATCGGGCAGTATCCGAACGGACCGCTCGGAGGGCTCGCGGCAACGTTGCTGCTTTCGGTCCTGGCGATCGCCTTCGCCTTTCCGGTGAGCATTGCGCTCGCGCTTGCCCGGCTTTCAAAGTCGCCATTCCTGAACTGGCCCGTAACCGCGCTCGTCTACTTCACACGCGGCGTGCCGCTGCTGATGTTGATCCTCTGGGGATATTTCCTCGTGCCGCTCGTCACGGGGGCCAATGTCCCGAGCTTCCTGACGATGCTGGTGACGCTCGTCGTCTATCAGGGAGCATTCCTGAGCGAGGTGGTGCGCGGGGGGATCGTGGCACTTGGGCACGGCCAGATGGAGGCGGCGCGGGCGCTTGGCCACAGCTATCTCGGTGCCATGCGCTTCGTCATCCTGCCTCAAGCGCTCTACAACGTGATCCCGAGCATCATTTCGGTATTCGTTGCGACGATCAAGGACACGACGCTCGGCTACGTGATCAACGTGCCGGACCTGACCTTCGCCGCCAGCCAGATCAACAATCAACTGCTGACCCAGCCGTTCCAGGTCTTCTTCATCCTCGCTGCGGTCTACTACGTGATCTGCTGGTCACTGAGCCGGGTGGCCGTGCTCACGGAGCGCCGGATCACCCGCAAACGCGCTGGCACCGCGCCGCAGCCAACGGCAAAATCCCTCAAACTCGCAGCTCTCACGGATCAGCCATCATGAACACGACCGTGTCCTCGAACAACTCGCCCATGATTCAGCTCAAAGGCGTCCGCAAGAGCTACGGTATCTACGAGGTTCTCAAGGGGATCGATGCCGACGTGGCTCGTGGCGAGGTCGTGGTGATCTGCGGCCCGTCCGGCTCAGGCAAGTCGACATTGATCCGAACCGTAAACCGGCTGGAGGAAATCGGAAGCGGCTCGATCATCTGCGACGGCAACAATATCCATCGGCCGATGCCTGCCAAGGAGCTCAACCGGTTGCGCAGCCGCATCGGCTTCGTTTTCCAGAGCTTCAACCTCTTTCCTCACCTGTCGGCCATCGACAACATCGCGATGTCGCCGATCCGGGTGAAAGGCGTTCCGCGCGACGTTGCCTATGCCAAGGCTACGCAACTTCTGGAGCGCGTAGGTCTGGCCGACAAGGCCCATGCCTATCCCGCTCAGTTGTCGGGCGGTCAGCAGCAGCGGGTCGCCATCGCGCGGGCACTGGCGATGGAGCCCCCAGTGATGCTGTTCGACGAGCCGACAAGCGCACTCGACCCGGAAATGGTCGGCGAGGTCCTCGCCGTGATGAAGGGATTGGCGGCCGACGGCATGACTATGATGTGCGTCACGCACGAGATGGGGTTTGCCCGTGATGTCGCGGATCGCGTCTGGTTCATCGATCAGGGACAGATCGTCGAGTCCGCCCCGCCCGAAGAATTCTTCTCTCGCCCCCAAACGACGCGAGCGCAGCGCTTCCTGAGCGATCTGCGGCATTAACCAAAAACCAACTCCAGAGGAGAACGAGCAATGAAATTGAAGTCATGGACCCTGGGCGTCGCGCTCGTGGTGACCGCGATCGCTGGTCCGGCAAAGGCAGACAAGCTTGCGGAGATCACCGCGGCCAAGGTGATCCGTTGCGGAACCTTTTCCGACGTGCCGCCTTTCGCTGCCCCGGATCCGAAAACGCGCGAGATGGCGGGTTTCGACGTCGATCTCTGCAACGCGATTGCCCGCGAGCTCGGCGTCAAGGCCGAGATCAAGCCGCTCTCGGTCGAAGCACGCGTTCCCGAGGTGAAGCTTGGGCATGTTGATATCGCCGTGGCCAATCTTGCCTACACTCTGAGCCGCGCAGAGCAGATCGAGTTCAGCCATCCCTATTATCTTGCCAAGGAGATGCTGATCGTGAAGGCGGATGACCCTGGCAAGAAGAAGGCCGATTTTGCCGGTGTCCGGCTTGCCTCGACAAAGGGCTCGACGTCCGAACTAGCCATCCGCAAGAACGAGTCCAAGCCGCTGACGTTCCAGGACACCGGTTCTGCATATCTCGCCGTTCAGCAGGGGAAGGCTCGGGGACTGGTCGCCAACACGATGACGACGACCAAGATCGTCAACGAGTCGAAGACCAAGGGCGCCGAGATGCGCATGATCGAAGAGCCCATGCTCTACCAGCCGATCGGCATCGGCATGAAGAAGGACGAGCCGGCATTGACCGCGAAGATCAACGAAATCCTGGTCTCGCTCGACAAGTCGGGCGAGATCAACAAGATCTGGGACAAATGGCTCGGACCGAACACCGAGTACAAGATGACCCGCACGGACAAGGTCGTCCCGATCACCGAACTGAAGTTCGAGCCGATCCCGTAATCACTGAATGGCGATGAACATCGCTTTCCCAAGATGCGGCCCGAGCTTGGGCCGCGTCATCGAGCAATCGTGCGCGCGCCCCGCATGCGGGCGCTGCACGCAGCGTTGATCAAAAATAATGCCGGCAGCCGCCGGCGGCCCCAGGAGAGTTTCAATGATCAGACTGAAGCAACGGTTTGAACGTCCGAGCAAGGACGAGATCGCGGCCATCGCCAAGTTTTCGCCGGCGACCCTTCACGAAGCGCAGGGTCGCAGAGGCGCGCTGTCTTCCCGGTTGAAGCCGATCGACTACCGAATGAAACTCTGCGGCCCTGCCTTCACGGTCAAATGCGCGCCGCGCGACAACATCATGCTCCAGGTCGCGATCAACTACGCTCAGCCGGGAGACATCATCGTCGTTTCCGCCGGCGAGTATGAAGAGGCCGGATCTTTCGGCGACGTCCTCGCCAACGCCTGCCTAGCGAAGGGCATCGGCGGCCTCGTAACCGACACGGGCGTTCGAGACACGCTTCAATTGCGCGAGCTTGGCTTCCCGGTCTTTTCCTTGAGCGTCTGCATCAAGGGCACTGTCAAGGAGACGCTCGGCGCCACCAACGAGCCAATCCTGATCGGCGACGAAATCGTGCATCCGGGCGACATCATCGTCGGCGACGCGGACGGGCTGGTCGTCGTGCGGCGGTCGGAGGCACGCGATGTGGCGAAGCTGGCGCAGGCCAGGGAGGATGCCGAGGCCGAATACATCGCCGCATACAAAGCCGGCAAGTCGGTCGTCGAGGTCAGCAAATTGGAAGCGGTGCTGAAGGCAAAGGGTCTCGTCGTCGAAGACTGACATGTGGCCTGCTTCGCCTCGACGATGGCACGCTGCATACGCCGTCAGGCGCGACGGCACAGGAGAATATGAAGTTATGGCTTTTCCACTTTTTGACCTCACAGGCAGGCGGGCTCTCGTCACCGGTTCGTCGCAAGGCATTGGCTATGCGCTGGCGTGCGGGCTGGCCGAGCACGGGGCGGCCATCGTTCTCAACGGCCGCGATCGTTCGAAGCTGGCCTCGGCTGCGAGCTCTCTCAAAGAGGCCGATCATGACGTTGCGGTCTCGGATTTCGACGTGACCGACCCCGATGCGGTGAAGCGCGGGGTCGACGCGATCGAGAGGGATATCGGGCCGATCGACATCCTGATCAACAATGCCGGCATGCAGTTCCGCACGCCGCTCGAGGACTTCCCGGCCGAGCGCTGGGAGCAATTGTTGAGGACGAACGTCTCCAGCGTCTTCTATGTCGGCCAGGCCGTCGCCCGACATATGATTGCGCGCGGCGGCGGCAAGATCATCAATATCGCCTCGGTTCAGAGTGAACTCGCGCGCCCGGGCATCGCCCCCTATACGGCGAGCAAGGGCGCGGTCAGGAACCTGACCCGCGGCATGTGCACCGACTGGGCGAAGTATGGCTTGCAGGTGAACGCCATCGCGCCGGGCTATTTCAAGACGCCGCTGAATCAGGCGCTGGTCGACAGCCAGGAATTCACGTCGTGGCTGGAAAAGCGGACGCCTGCGGCCCGCTGGGGAGAGGTCGAGGAACTGGTCGGCTCGGCGGTCTTCCTGGCGAGCCGCGCTTCCTCCTTTGTCAACGGACACACGCTCTATGTCGACGGCGGCATCACCACAAGCCTCTGATGCCGGTCGCAGCTTCGGGCCGGTCGTCGTCATGGGCGCATCGGGTTGCGGCAAATCGACGATTGGCGAACGGCTTGCGGATTATCTCGGCTGTCCGTTCGTCGAAGGAGATAGTCTGCATTCGCCGGCGAATGTCGGCAAGATGCGGCGCGGCATTCCGCTCGAGGATGCCGACCGCTGGCCCTGGCTCGACGAGATCGGCGGGCTCTTGGCGCGCCGACCGCCCGTCGTCGTGTCCTGCTCCGCATTGAAGCGCTCCTACCGGGAGCGGCTGCGCGCCGTCGCCGGACGGCCGATCACCTTTGTCTTCCTGCAGGGCAGCCGGGCGACGCTCGCCCGGCGCATGGGCGGGCGCGAGGACCATTATATGCCGCCGTCGCTGCTCGACAGCCAGCTCGCCACGCTCGAATTGCCTTCGGGCGAGACGGACGTCGTGACGATCGAAATCGATCAGTCGCCGGAACGCGTCGTGGCGCTGGCGATGAGCAACCTGGCGATCCGCTGGGGTCGCTCGACCACCGAAGAAATCACGGGAGGAGTATGATGGCGAAACCGAAAATCTTGCTCATGGGGCCGTATCCGGACTGGGACCTTGTCGACCTCGAAAACCGTTACGCGGTCCACAAGATCTATGAGGCCTCGGATCGGCACGCCTACATCAGCGAGCATGGGCCCAACATCCGCGCCATTGCAACCCGGGGCGAGCTCGGCGCGTCGGCGGCGTTGATCCAAAATCTGCCGAAGCTCGAAATTATCTCCGTTTACGGGGTTGGATACGACGCCGTCGATCTGGCTTCCTGCCGGGAAAGAGGCATCCGCGTCACCAATACACCCGATGTGCTGACCAACGACGTCGCCGATCTGGGTGTTGCCATGATGCTTTGCCAGTCGCGCGGCATGATCGGCGCCGAACGTTGGGTAACGGACGGAAGCTGGGCGGCGAAGGGCCTCTATCCGCTGAAACGGCGCGTCTGGGGCCGCAGGGCGGGCGTGCTCGGGCTCGGCCGCATCGGTTTTGAGGTTGCGAAGCGCCTTCGCGGTTTCGACATGGACATCGCGTACAGCGATGTTGCCGAGAAGCCCCATGCGGAAGGCATGACCTTCGTTGCCGATCCGGTTGCACTGGCCGAGAGGTCGGATTTCCTGTTCGTTACGCTGGCGGCCTCCGCCGCCACGAGGCATATCGTTTCGCGCGACGTCATCGCGGCGCTCGGACCGGAGGGAATGTTGATCAATATTTCGCGGGCCTCCAACATCGACGAGGAAGCTCTGCTCGATGCCCTGGGAAGCGGAGTGTTGGGGGCAGCAGCGCTCGACGTCTTCGAGGGCGAACCGAAGCTGAATCCGCGGTTCCTCGCGCTCGACAATGTCCTGCTGCAGCCGCATCACGCATCCGGAACCGTCGAGACGCGCAAGGCCATGGGACAGCTTGTCCGTGACAATCTTGCCGCCCATTTCGCCGGCGCTCCGCTCATCACGCCTGTTATTTGAGGTTCGCCCATGAAGGCTGTCGTCATTCACGCCGCCAAGGATTTGCGGATCGAGGAGCGAGAAGAGCTGGCTCCGGGCTCTGGTCAGGTCGAGGTCCAGATCGAAGCTGGCGGCATCTGCGGATCCGATCTGCACTACTACAATCATGGCGGCTTCGGCACGGTGCGCCTGCGTGAACCGATGATTTTGGGGCACGAGGTCGCAGGTACGATCAAGGCGCTCGGCGGAGGCGTTTCCAGGTTCGCCGTCGGCGACCGGGTGGCAGTGTCGCCCAGCCGGCCCTGCGGATCATGCGCTTTTTGCCAGTGCGGTCAACAGAACCATTGCCTGAACATGCGCTTCTACGGCAGCGCCATGCCCATGCCGCATATCCAGGGGGCGTTCAGCCAGCGTCTAGTCGCGGAGGAGTGGCAGTGCCACAAGATCGCTGACCGCGTCTCGGTCAACGAAGCGGCGCTTGCCGAGCCGTTTGCCGTCACCTTGCATGCCGTGGCACGGGCAGGCTCGCTGCTCGGCAAACGGGTTCTTGTCACTGGCTGTGGCCCGATCGGGGCCCTGGCGATCATTGCCGCTCGCGTTCATGGTGCTCGGGAGGTCGTTGCGACCGACGTGATGGATGGCGTTCTCGAAAAGGCGCAGTCGATTGGCGCGGATCGCGTGATCAACGTCGCCGAGAACGCCGATCGACTTACCGCCTACGCCGCAAACAAGGGGCATTTCGACGTCCAGTTCGAAGCCTCGGGCAATGCCCTGGCGGTCCGTTCCGGTCTCGAAGTTCTCAAGCCGCGATCGGTGCTCGTACAACTCGGCCTCGGCGGTGATGTTTCCATTCCGCAGAACCTGGTGGTGGCGAAGGAGATCGAGATGCGAGGCACATTCCGGTTCCATGAGGAATTCGGGCTGGCCGTCGATATCATCAATGCAGGACGTGTCGATCTGAAGCCGCTTCTGACCGGCGTCTTCCCGCTGGAGGAGGCGGTTGCAGCCTTCGAGACGGCCGGCGACCGCAACCGTTCGATGAAGGTCCAGTTGAGCTTCTGAAGCGACGAAAGAGGTTTGGAGACCCGCAATGTCACAGGCGGAAATCGGCCTAATCGGCCTCGGCGTCATGGGAGCCAACCTCGCGCTCAGATCGCGGAGAAGGGCTACAGGATCGCCGTTTTCAACCGCACCACCGCGGCGACGCGCAATTTCTACGCCGATGCCGGCGCGCTCAAGGAGCAGATCGTCCCCCGCGAGACGATCGAGGACTGCGCCCGCGCGACGGCGATGCGCGCGCCGTGAACGTCGTCCGGTCGGAGGGAAGGACGTTTCCAACCCACCGTTGCCTGGTGCCCGCTTCCGAGTTTCGCCACAGGAGCTTCAGCTTTTCGCTCGCCAATGGCGACTGGTTCTATTTCGCGGGGGTCTGGCGGCCGGCGATCGAGGACTGGCCGGAGGCTTACGCCATCCTGACAATCGAGGCGAATGCCGATCTCGCGCCGTTTCACGACCGGCAGATGGCGGTACTGACACGAGATCAACGCCTGGCGTGGCTCGACGGACTTCTCCCCGAAGCCGAAATCCTTCGCTCGCTGCCGGCAGGGACATTCCGGGTCAAACGCCATTCGATCGATCCTGTCCAGGCAACGCTGGCGGTCTAAAGCGCCAGCCGCAACTGCGGTGCCATTTCAGAGATCTGCCGTTCCAATGATGACAGCGTGACGCCGAGCAGGCGGATTCCCCTGCGCGGCGGAAAGATCGGCGCGAGAAGCAGGCCGACCACCTCCTCGAGGTCGCCGATCGTTTGCAGAGGTGCCGCAACCGTCTTGCTGCGGGTGATCTGGCTGAAATCGGCATATTTGACCTTGAGCGTGACGGTCTTGGCGCCGATCTCATTGGCCTCGCAATAGCCCCACACCTTCTCGATTAGCGGCTGAAGACCGTCGCGCGCCGGTCCGTAGGAGTGGATGTCCTCGGAGAACGTGTCTTCGGCGCCGACGGATCTCCGCACGCGGTCCGGCTTGACCTGGCGATTGTCGATGCCCCGGGCAATTCCATAGAAATAGGCCCCCGACTTCCCGAAATGTTCTACCAGGAACTCGAGGGTCTTGTCCTTGAGGTCTGCGCCTGTCTCGATCCCCAGCCGGTGCATCTTTTCGGCAGTCGCCGGTCCGACGCCGTGAAACTTCTTGATGGGAAGCTGCTCGACGAAGGCCGGGCCGTTCTTCGGCGTGATGACAGCCTGACCATTGGGCTTGTTCAGGTCGGATGCCATCTTGGCCAGGAACTTGTTGTAGGAAATTCCGGCCGACGCATTGAGACCGGTGACCTGCTTGATCTTCGCCCGGATCGTCGCGGCAATCTCGGTGGCGATCTCCATCCCCTTCAGGTTTTCGGTGACGTCGAGATAGGCCTCGTCGAGCGAGAGTGGCTCGATCATCGGCGTGTATTCGGCGAAGATCGCACGGATCTGCAACGAGACGGCCTTGTAGACGTCAAAGCGCGGTCTGACGAAGATGAGGTCGGGGCATTTGCGCTTCGCGGACACCGAAGGCATCGCCGAATGAACGCCGAACTTGCGTGCCTCGTAGCTGGCGGCCGCCACGACGCCGCGGGCAGCAGGATAGCCGACCGCAACCGGCAGGCCCCTGAGTTCCGGATTGTCGCGCTGTTCGACGGATGCGTAGAACGCATCCATGTCGATGTGAACGATCTTGCGCGGACGCTGGCTGTTTTCGTCGTTTGTCATCGCCTAGCTTCCATCAGGACTATCTCGCTCGTCCAGAAATGGGAAGTGCGCGCCGCATTTGTCACCCTCCGGCGTCTGCATACGCTCGCAGCCCATTGCCATGCGGCGGCGGATCACAGCGAAGCTTACACCGGCGCCGAATGCTTTCACCAACAGCTTGCGCTCAACTGCGCAGTGGCGATGACATGGGTGACAGATAAATTCAATGATCGGCTCACGGTGATCCCTCAGTCTCGGATCCAGATCGTTCACAGGCTCCGGTCGCGCCATGCGAAAAAATTCCCATTCCTGCCATCGAATTGAATCCCTTCATGGATTTCTTCGATGGGCACTCTCGCGCAACTTCCACGCGCCACATGCGCATTGACTCATGTTCGCTTTGAGAACAAATACAGAACATATTTCATCATCTCAAGCCGAAAACGGGTTGCCGTATAGGAGATCATGACCGCAGCTGTCGCCACTTCGAATGCCGTCCTCGACGAGCTGCGCGAGAAAATCGCCAGCCTGGAAGGGGCGGGCTCACGCCAACGAAGCGTCTTGCCGTTCGGTGTCCCGAGATCGATGCGCAGCTGCCGGGCGGAGGATTGGCCTATGGCGCGCTGCACGAAGTGGCCAGCGGCGGCAACGGCGCGGTCGACGGCGCGGCCGCGGCACTCTTCATCGGCGGCATCGCGGCGCGCACGACCGGCAAGGTGGTCTGGTGCCTGACGCGCTTCGATCTTTTCTTTCCGGCGCTCGCCCAGGTCGGGCTTCATCCCGACCGCGTCATCTTCGTCGAGTGCGACAAGGAAGAGACGGTGCTCGCAAGCTTCGAGGAGGCGTTGCGCTATGGCGGCCTCGGCGCGGTGGTCGCCGAGCTGGTGCGCCTGCCGATGACGGCATCCCGCCGGCTGCAGCTGGCGGCGGAAAAGTCGGGCACGTTGGGTCTGGTCATCCGCCGCTGGCGGCGCCAGACAGAAGCTTCCGACTTCGGGATGCCGACGGCCGCGGCAACCCGCTGGCGGATCTCGGTGCTGCCGTCCGAGCCGCTCCCTGTGCCGGGCGTCGGCAGGGTGCGCTGGCTGGCGGAGCTCATGCGGGTCAGGGCAGGGGAGGGAGGAGAATTTATTATCGGAGCATGCGATGGCCAGGGTCGTATCTGTCTTTCTTCCGACACTGCCGACCGACCGGATCAGGCGCGCCAATCCTTCGCTGTCTCCTGACACGCCCCTTGTTGTGATCGCCAGGAGCGGCTCGAAGCGATGGGTTGTGGCGGCTGATCGGGCAACGCTCAAGCTCGGGCTTCGCGTCGGCATGCCGGCCGCGAAGGCGCAGGCGCTGGTCCAAGGTCTCACGATGATCAATGCCGATCCGGTCGCCGACCTCGCTACGCTGGAGCGGCTGACACTCTGGGCCTTGTCGCAATACTCCCCCCGTCGTCGCGATGGATCCTCCGGATGGCATCGTCATGGATACGGAAGGCGCCGATCATCTCCAGGGCGGCGAGGAACTGATGCTCTCCGGTCTCGTCAATCGCTTCCGCGGCCGAGGTCTCGCTGCCCATGCGGCGATCGCCGATACCTGGGGGGCCGCGCATGCGCTTGCCCGTGCCACCAGCTGTGAGACGGTTATTGTCGGCCGCGGCGAGACCGCCAAGGCTGTGAACCGGCTGCCGTTGTCATCGCTGCGATTGCCGGTCGATACCGTTGCAGGTCTCCGCACGCTCGGCTTCGCCACTGTCGGCGAACTCGCCGCCACGCCGCGGGCGCCGCTGACGCTCCGCTTCGGTCCCGAGGTCGCACGGCGTCTCGACCAGCTGTTCGGCCGCGTCGCCGAGCCGATCGACCCGATCCGGCCCGCGGATCTCGTCGAAGTCCAAAAATCTTTCGCCGAGCCGATCGGCGCACCGGAAACCATTGAGAAATACGTGAGCCGTCTGGTGCGGCAGCTCTGTCTGGAGCTCGAGAAGCGCGGACTTGGCGTGCGGCGAGCCGACCTCATCATCCACCGCGTCGACAACACGCTTCAGTCGCTCCGGGCAGGCACGGCGAAGCCAGTCCGCGATATCGCCTGGCTGACAAAACTCTTCCGCGATCGGATCGAGAAGATCGAACCCGGCTTCGGCATCGAGAAGCTCAGCCTGGCCGCCATTATCGCCGAGCCACTCATTGACGTGCAGTCAGCCTCTTCGCTGATCGAAGAGCAGGTTACCGATGTGACGCCGCTCATCGATGTGCTTTGCAATCGTGGCGGCCAGCGGATTTTCCGCGTCGCGCCGGTTGCAAGCGACGTCCCGGAGCGCAGCGTCCATCGGATCGTGCCGACGGCCGATGAGGACGGCGCCACCTGGCCGATGCACTGGCCGAGGCCGACACGGCTTCTAACGCGTCCAGAACTGATCGAGGTGATTGCACTCTTGCCCGATCATCCGCCGGTGTCCTTCACCTGGCGCGGCAAGCGGCGTCGCGTGAAGCGCGCCGACGGTCCGGAACGGATTTTTGGGGAGTGGTGGAAACGCGGCTCCGAATGGACTGCGGTTCGCGACTACTTCGTGATTGAGGATGACAGTGGCGAACGTTTCTGGATCTTTCGATCGGGCGACGGCGTCGATGTGGAAACCGGATCGCACAAATGGTTCCTGCACGGGGTGTTCGCCTGATGCGCTATGCCGAACTCCAGGTCACCACGCATTTCTCCTTCCTCCGCGGCGCAAGCTCGGCGGAGGAACTGTTCGCCACCGCAAAGCTCATGGGAATCGAGGCGCTCGGCATTGTCGACCGCAACAGCCTTGCCGGTATCGTCCGGGCGCTGGAAGCGTCACGCGCCACCGGCTTGCGGCTGGTCGTCGGCTGCCGGCTCGATCTGCAGGACGGCATGTCGATCCTCGTCTATCCCACCGATCGCGCCGCCTATTCCCGGCTGACCCGGCTTCTGACGCTGGGCAAGGGACGAGGCGGGAAAGCCAACTGCATCCTGCATCTCGACGACGTCGCGCTCTATGCCGAAGGGCTGATCGGTATCCTGGTGCCGGACTTGGCCGATGAGACCTGTGCCGTGCAGCTCAGGAAGATGGCCGATGTATTCGGCGACCGCGCCTATGTCTCGCTCTGCCTGCGCCGTCGTCCGAACGATCAGCTTCGCCTGCATGAGCTGTGGAACCTGGCGATAAAGCACCGGGTGAAGACCGTCGTCACCAATGACGTGCTGTTTCACGAGCCCGGCCGCCGGCAGCTCCAAGATGTCGTCACCTGCATCCGCACCGGCACCACCATCGATGATGTCGGCTTCGAGCGTGAGCGGCATGCCGATCGCTACCTGAAGCCGCCGGACGAAATGGCGCGTCTCTTTCCCTGCTACCCGGAAGCCCTCGCACGCACGATGGAGATCGTCGAGCACTGCAGGTTTTCGCTCGAGGAACTGGTCTATCAGTATCCTGAAGAGGCGCTGATCCCGGGCATGACCGCACAGCAGTCGCTCGAGCACTACACCTGGCAGGGCATCGGAACGCGCTATCCCGAGGGGCTGCCGGCGCATGTCGAAAAGACGATCCGCCACGAACTGACGCTGATCGAGACGATGAAGTACGCGCCTTACTTCCTCACCGTCTTCTCGATCGTCCGGTATGCCCGGTCACAAGGCATTCTCTGCCAGGGCAGGGGATCGGCGGCCAATTCCGCCGTCTGCTATGTGCTCGGTATCACCTCGATCGATCCCGACACGAACGACCTTTTGTTCGAACGGTTCGTCAGCCAGGAACGCGACGAGCCGCCCGACATCGATGTCGACTTCGAACACGAACGGCGCGAAGAGGTGATCCAGTGGATTTACAAGACCTATGGCCATGACAAGGCCGCACTCTGCTCGACGGTGACCCGCTATCGCGCCAAAGGCGCCATCCGCGATGTCGGCAAGGCGTTGGGCCTGCCCGAGGACCTGATCAACGCATTGTCATCGGGGATCTGGTCGTGGTCGGAGACGGTCGGTGAGCGGCAGGTCAAGGAACTGGGCCTTAATCCGGGAGATCGCCGCCTCGCTTTGACCCTGAGTCTTGCCCAGCAGCTGATGGGCGCGCCGCGGCATCTCGGTCAGCATCCCGGCGGCTTCGTTCTGACCCATGACAGGTTGGATCATCTCGTGCCGATCGAGCCGGCGGCGATGGTTGACCGCCAGGTGATCGAATGGGACAAAGATGACGTCGAGGCGCTCAAAATGATGAAGGTCGACGTGCTGGCGCTTGGCATGCTGACCTGTATGGCGAAGGCTTTCGCGCTGATCAGCGAGCACAAGCATGCAACCCTCGACCTTGCCACCATCCCGCAGGAGGATCCGGCCACTTATGCGATGATCCGTAAGGCCGATACGCTCGGCACCTTCCAGATCGAATCCCGTGCGCAGATGTCCATGCTGCCGCGCATGAGGCCGCGGACCTTCTACGACCTCGTCATCCAGGTGGCGATCGTTCGCCCCGGGCCGATCCAGGGCGATATGGTACATCCCTATCTGCGCCGGCGCGAAGGCAAGGAGAAGGTCGAATATCCGACGCCGGAGTTGGAGGCGGTCCTCCACAAGACATTGGGTGTTCCGCTGTTCCAGGAGTCGGCGATGAAGGTCGCGATGGTCTGCGCTGGATTTACCGGCGGCGAAGCCGACCAGCTCCGGAAATCCATGGCGACCTTCAAGTTCACCGGCGGCGTCTCACGGTTCAAGGACAAGCTCGTCTCCGGCATGGTCCGGAACGGTTATTCGCCGGAATTCGCTGAAAAGACATTCTCGCAGCTCGAAGGTTTTGGTTCCTATGGCTTCCCCGAAAGCCATGCCGCCTCCTTCGCGCTGATCGCCTATGCCTCCAACTATGTAAAATGCCATTTCCCTGATGTGTTCTGTGCGGCACTGCTGAACTCCCAGCCGATGGGCTTTTATGCTCCTGCCCAGATTGTCCGTGATGCCCGCGGGCACGGTGTCGAGGTCCGCCCGATCTGCATCAACCAATCGCGCTGGGACTGCACGCTCGAGCCAGTCGAAGGCACGGGCCGGCATGCGGTGCGGCTCGGCATGCGCCTGGTGCGCGGATTGGCCACGGCAGATGCAGCACGCATCGTTGCAGCCCGCGCCGAAGAACCCTTTGCCTCCGTCGACGACATGTGGCGGCGGTCGGGTGTGCCGGTCGCCTCGCTCGTGGAGTTGGCCGAAGCCGATGCCTTCCTGCCGTCTCTCCATCTCGAGCGACGGGATGCACTTTGGGCGATCAAGGCGTTGCGCGACGAACCGCTTCCGCTCTTCACGGCCGCGGCGGAACGGGAAGTCCGGGCGATTGCCGAGCAGCAGGAGCCGACAGTCGAGCTAAGACAGATGACCGACGGCCATAACGTCGTCGAGGACTATAGCCACACCGGCCTGACGCTCCGGCAGCATCCGTTGCGTTTCATGCGGGACGATCTTGCGAAGCGCCGAATCGTCACCTGTGCCGAGGCAATGACGGCGCGGGACGGGCAATGGCTGATGGCGGCCGGCCTGGTGCTGGTGCGTCAACGCCCTGGTTCGGCCAAAGGCGTGATGTTCATCACCATCGAGGATGAAACCGGCATTGCCAATGTCGTCGTCTGGCCAAGGCTTTTCGAGCGATCGAGGCGTGTGGTGCTCGGCGCCAGCATGATGGCGATCAACGGCAGGATCCAGCGGGAAGGCGAGGTGGTTCGCCTGGTCGCCCAGCAACTGTTCGATCTCTCGGCCGATCTGTCGAGCCTTGCCGAGCGCGATGGCGAATTCCGGCCGGCGACCGGCCGTGGCGATGAGTTCGCTCACGGCTCCCCTGGAAGTCCGGATTCCCGCGAAAAAGCGCCTCCGGGCGTTCGGGCGAGGGACATGTTCGTGCCTGATCTTCATATCGATACGCTGAAGATCAAGAGCCGGAATTTTCAGTGATGCTGAATGTGGATGATTTGGCTTAGTTTTCCCTTCATCCGAAAACCCGCTGGCGCTGACGATAGCCCTGCATGTGAACGGCGGTTTGATCTGATGGCCCATACTGGCCGTATCCGGCAGGATTGCGAGACTCGCGAAGCGATCACATCGATCTGGCCGAACAGCCCGCGTTGACGACGGAAATGGTCGAGCCTCACGCGCTTGGCCGCAGTCAATCCAAGACTCGATGAGGACCGTATTCATCAGTGTCCTGTCGTCGGTCCATCTGATACGCCGTGACTTGAGGCAAGCTCACGCATAGGTCCGCCAACGTCGGGTGCTACACGCTAAGTGGGAACGCCGAGCCCCACCTTGATGCGATCCATGGCAACGAAGGTGCGGAAGCGCTTGACGTTGTTGTTTCCGAAGAAGAGGCGGCGCGTGAGGGCTTCATACTCGGCCATGGACGGCACGACAATGACGAGCACGAAATCTGCCTCGCCAGTGACGTAATAGCACTGCTGAATCTGCGGTTCGGCGGCGAATTGGCGCTTCGCTTCTTCGATCTGTTCTGCGGTCTCGCTGATAACCTCTATCTCCACGAAGATCGTAATCGCATGGCCGACGGCAGCGGGATCGACCACGGCGACATTTGCGCGGATGACCCCTTCCTCCGTCATGCGCTTGATGCGGCGCTGCACGGCCGGCGCGGAAAGATTAACGGCCTCGCCGATCGTCCTCTGCGGGGTCGTGTTGTCGCGCTGCAGAATGTCGAGGATTTTGCGGTCGAATCCATCGAGCCGCGGGGTAGAAGAGGGTGGCAAGAGCGACTCCGCGAAACAAACTTGCAAAAACACCTCCAAGTATCAGCGCCTTTTTCGCCTCCCCTGCAATATGTTTCTGCAGGACAGCCAAGGAGGCCCGCATGTTTCTCCGCAACGCCCATTCCGATCACCGACGTGCGCTCGAGCCTGCCGATGCTGATATGCTCGCTCTCGAAGCGGCGGCAGACGTGGAGCATCATCTGCAATACCGTGACCATCACGCGGAGACGCCGCTCGTTTCTCTGCCCGGTCTCGCCGCGGCAACCGGCGTCGGGGCGATCCACGTCAAGGACGAGGGGCAGCGGCTGGGGCTCGGCAGCTTCAAGGCACTTGGCGGCGCCTACGCTGTCATCCGCCTCGTCTTGGAGGAAGCTTCAGTGCGACAGGGACGGACGATAGATATGGCAGCGCTGCATTCTTCGGACGTTCGGCAGATCGCAGAAAGCATGACCTTCGCCTGCGCCACCGATGGCAATCACGGCCGCTCGGTTGCCCAGGGTGCCCAGCTCGTTGGCGCGCGCTCGGCTATCTTCGTGCATTCCGGCGTCAGCGATGCGCGCGTGCGGGCGATCGCCCGGTTTGGTGCGGAGATGATTCGCGTTGAGGGCAGCTACGACGATTCCGTGCAGGAGGCCGCTCGCGTTGCCGAGGAGCGCAACTGGACGATCGTCTCAGACACCTCATGGCCCGGCTATGAGCGCATTCCGGGGCTGGTGATGCAGGGTTACACCGCGCTCGTACGCGAGGCGCTGCGCCAGATCCCGGCACCGCCCACCCACGTGTTCATCCAAGCCGGCGTCGGCGGCATCGCGGCGGCCGTCGCCGGACATTTGGCGATCGTGCTCGGCGATGAGCGGCCGGTCTTCACCGTCGTCGATCCAGCGCGCGCTGCCTGCCTGTTCGAGACGGCGCGTGCCGGCCATCCGGTGAAGGTGCCGCATGGCGAGCCAACAGTTATGGCGATGCTCGAATGCTACGAACCGTCGCGCGTTGCCTGGCGCATCCTCTCGCGCGCCGCCGATGCCTTCCTGACGGTCGATGAGGAGGATGCCCTCTCGGTGATGCGGCGTCTTGCCAATCCTGTCGCGGGTGATCCGGCGGTCGTCTCCGGCGAAAGCGGCGGCGTGGGCCTCGCAGGCTTCCTGAAGGCGGTTGCTGATCCCGAAGTCAAGGCCGCCCTTTCCATCGGTAAAGAATCCCGCGTCTTCGTGGTCAATACAGAGGGTGCGACCGATCCCGGTCGCTATCAGGAGATCGTCGGAGCTTCGCCCGCTGAGGTCCTATCGCGGGGTGCCGCATGACGGCGCCTTCCATCGACGCCGTCCGGCTGCTCGGCCGTTTGCGTGAACTCGGCGCTATCGGCCGAAATGGCGAGGGCCGGCTGACACGGCTTGCCGCGTCCGACAGCGAACGGGACGGCCGTAACCGCCTGGTCTCCTGGCTGGAAGCGGCGGGGCTTGAGATCGCGGTCGACCGTATCGGCAACATCTTCGGCATCTGGGCAGAGGACACGGCGGATCGTCCGCCGCTGATGCTCGGCTCGCATATCGACACCGTCATCAATGCCGGCATCTATGACGGATGCTACGGCGTGCTTGCGGGACTGGAGGTCATCGAGACGCTAAAGTCTTCTGGCTTCGTGCCGGTGCGGCCCATCGTCGTTGTCGCCTTCACCAATGAGGAGGGCGTGCGGTACACGCCCGACATGATGGGCTCACTCGTCTATGCCGGCGGGCTGGATGTCGAGACGGCGCTGGCGACGGTCGGGACTGACGGATCTGTGCTCGGCGACGAGCTTCGCCGCATCGGCTATGCGGGCGACCGCGAGCCGGGCTTTCTGAAACCGTGTGCCTATATGGAATTGCATATCGAGCAGGGCCCAGTGCTGGAGCGCGAGGGCGTTGCGATCGGGGCAGTGGAAAACCTGCAGGGCATTTCCTGGCAGAAGGTGAGTGTCGAGGGTGATGCAAACCATGCCGGTACGACCCCGATCTCCATGCGCCGCGATGCCGGCTATGCTGCCGCCCGCGTCATCACATTCCTGCGTGATCGCGCCAAGGCCTCGAACACGCCGACGGTGGCGACGGTTGGCTGCATGGCCTTCGAGCCCAACGCGATCAACGTCATTCCCTCTCGGGTGACCTTCACGGTCGATCTGCGCGATCCGGATGAAGAGCGGCTGAAGCAGGAGGAGGCGGCTCTTGCCGATTTCCTCAAGATGCTCTCGGGGGAGGAGGGTGTGGCCATCAGCGTCGAGCGGTTGGCCCGCTTCGAGCCGGTGACCTTCGATGCCGGCATCGTCGCGGGCATCGAGGCGGCTGCCAGGGCACGGGGGCTCTCCTGGCGGCGCATGACCTCCGGTGCTGGCCATGATGCGCAAATGATCGCGCGCATGGCGCCGGCGGCCATGATTTTTGTGCCGAGCAAGGGCGGCATCAGTCACAATCCCAAGGAATTCACCGGAGACGACGAACTGGTCGCGGGTGCCAATGTCCTGCTCGACGTCGTCCGCAAGCTCGTGGGAGGGGAATAGATGGACATCGATCAACTGGTTTCTGACATGCGCGCCTGGCGTCACCACCTTCACGCTCACCCCGAATTTGGCTTCGAAGAGAAGCGGACATCGGCTTTCGTCGCCGCAAAGCTTCGGGAATTCGGTTTCGATGAGGTCGTCGAGGGGATTGGCGGCACTGGCGTTGTAGGCACATTGAAGCGGGGAAGCGGTAATCGCTCGGTCGCGCTGCGTGCCGATATGGATGCGCTTCGCATTCCCGAACAGGGCAACCTGCCCTATGCCTCGAAGAATGCTGGTGTCATGCATGCCTGCGGGCACGACGGCCATACGGCGATGTTGCTGGGTGCTGCAAAGATGCTCGCCGAAGAGGGTGGCTTCGATGGCACGGTTCGCTTCGTCTTCCAACCCGCCGAAGAATGGGGCAGGGGCGCGCTGGCGATGATCGAGGATGGCATCATGCACCGCTTCCCCTTCGACGAGATCTACGGCATCCATAACATGCCGGGTCTTCCAGTCGGGCATTTCGAGACGCGTCCCGGCGCGATCATGTCGGCCGAGGACAATTTCGAGATCGTGCTGCGTGGCATCGGCGGTCACGCGGCGCGGCCGCATGGCGGAAACGAGGTGCTGGTGGCGGCCTGCGCACTTGTCACGAATCTCCAGACGATCGTCTCGCGCCGGCTGAACCCGACTGATATCAGCGTCGTCTCAGTCACCGAGCTTGTCACCGACGGCACGCGCAATGCCCTGCCGGGGCTGGCGCGCATTCTGGGTGACGCTCGAAGCTTCCGGCCGGAGGTGAGCGCCGAGATCGAGAAGCAGATGCGCGTGATCGCCAAAGGCACGGCGCTGACCTACAATGTCTCGGCCGAGGTCAGCTATACCAGGGAATTCGTGCCGCTCCTGAACGACGCCGCGCTGACCAACGAGGCATTCGCAGCCGCCGCAGATGTTTTCGAGCCGAATAACGTCGCCGTGCGTCGGGAGCCGATGACCGGCTCGGAGGATTTCGCCCGTTTCCTCGACTTCGTACCTGGGTGCTTCGTCTTCCTCGGCAATGGCACACACTCTGCCCCGTTGCACAATCCGACCTACGATTTTAACGACGAGGCGCTCATCTATGGCGCACAATTCCACGCGAGCATCGTCCGCAGGCGGCTTTGATCGGGCCGGCAACCAGACCAGGGCTTCTTGCGTGGCCCAGTTCGTCGGCCCGTTCGACATCCTGCGCGATCGCTTCGAGCATCAGTTCGTCCTGCAGCAACACGTCAATCAGACGATGGCCGATCGAGGCGTGCGCTGGACGGCTTGGAAGTGAACGCTAACCGGTTTGGCTTAAGCAGCTTGGAGAGGGTTGGATGACGTCTCGCCCGCGATCACCAAGAGGGCAGTCGCTCCAGCTGTCTCGGCGAGAACTCTTGCATAAAGTGCCTCCAGGTAGTTGGTTATTTGGAGAATCTCACTGCGGCCACGTTCGAGGATTTCCAAGACAGCGACATCCATTTGGCCAGTGATCTCGGCTTCTTGCGAGCGGTTCTGGTTGTCAGGTGTAAATACAGCAGTATGGGACATTTGTTCTTCTCACTTCGTTTTTTGTCGATGAACGCAGCGTCGACCGCGAGCTTGCGCCTGCGTTTGCTGGCGATCGGTCAGGCTGCCGCAGTCTCATCGAGATTGGCGAACATGTTGTCGAGGTCGAGGAAGCAAACCATGCCGCGTTCAAGCGGGATGATGCCGTGCGAATAGCTGGCGTTGAAGGTCATGCCGAGATCGGGCACCGGCTGAATCTGGTCGCCGCGGATCGAAAGAATATCGGAGACCTGATCGACCACAAGGCCGACGATGTTGTTTCCCACTTCTGCAACGACGATGGCGGCACGGCTTGTGTCGATCGTGCTGCGGACGCCGAGACGCGCAGCCAGATCGATAATGGGGATGACCGAGCCGCGCAGATTCATCACGCCGAGCACATGCGGCGGCGCGTGGGGCAGCGGTGTTGACGCTGCCCATCCTCGGATTTCCCGGATCGAGGTGGTCTCGACGCAGAATTGCTGGTCGCCGAGATGAAAGGCGATGATTTCCAACGGCGTACCCGGGCTGCGTTTGCTGTCCCAAGTCATCAGAAATCCTCCCATCCTGCCGCCGCAGTCGCGGTTCGGCCTCCACCGAACGCGCCGGCGACCTTTAGCCCGAGTGCACGCGCCGGCGAGGCGGCGGGGCGGGCGTCGTGGGCGACGATACGCGGACCCGATGTCGAGCCATCCACCCTGAAGCGGGCGATCAGCCGTGAGAGATTGGACGCCTCGTCGGCGAGCCGATTGGTCGCCGCCGTCGATTCCTCGACCATCGCCGCATTCTGTTGTGTCACCTGATCCATGTGGTTGACGGCGGTCGAGACCTCCGACAAGCCTGTCGATTGCTCCTTGGCGGCTCTCGCGATCGAATGCACATGCTCGTTGATCTTGACCACATGTCCCTGGATCAGGGTGAGGGCTTCGCCGGTCGCAGTCACAAGCTTTACGCCGGATTGGACCTCGCCGCTCGAACGCGAGATCAGCGCCTTGATGTCCTTGGCCGCCCCGGCTGAGCGCTGGGCAAGCTCGCGCACTTCCTGGGCAACGACGGCGAAACCCTTGCCCGCATCTCCCGCACGCGCTGCTTCGACGCCGGCGTTCAATGCCAGAAGATTGGTCTGGAAGGCGATCTCGTCGATGACGTTGATGATCTGACCGATCTCGCCGGAGGCCTGCTCGATTCTTCCCATGGCCGAGACCGCGTCCGTCACGACGGCGCTCGACTGCTCGGTGCTCCTGCGGGCTTCGTCGACCATATGGCTGGCTTCCGTCGCCCGCTCTGTAGAGCTTCTAACCGCGACGGTGATTTCCTCGAGCGCCGAGGAGGTTTCCTCCAGCGAGGCCGCCTGTTGCTCCGTGCGCTTCGACAGATCACCGGAGGCGCTTCGCATCTCGGTCGCACCGCTGTTGATGGTCTCCACCGCGGAACGGACTTCGCCGAGCACCGCGCGGAGATTGGCCATCGTCGCATTGACGTTTTGCTGCAGTTCGCCAAAGGCTCCCTGGAACTCCCCGCGCATGCTCTCGGTCAGATCGCCCGCAGCCAAAGCCGACACCACCCTGCGTGTTTCAGCGATACCTGTATCGACCGATGTCACCAGGTCGTTGACTTGGGCGGCAAACCGATTGAGATCGGCGTTGTCATAGTCCTTGGAGATGCGCTGTGTGAAATCGCCGGCGACGGCCGCCGCCACCACCTGGCCGATGCTCGACTGAAGGTCGGCGCTCTTGGCCTGCAGCGCTGCTTCCTGGTCGCTCATCTCACGCACCTTGATGCCGTTCTGCTTGAACACCTCGACAGCGCGCGCCATATCGCCAAGCTCATTCCTGAGATCGGTAAAAGGAATTTCGACCGCGAGGTCTCCATCGGCGAGCTTGCGCATGACGCCCGTCGTGCTGGCGATCGGAGCTGCAATACCACGATAGAGGGCGAAACCGGCAAGCACCGCAAATGCCGCCATCACCGCCATTCCTCCCATGGCGGTCCAGTCCGACGAGTCTACGGCCGCGCGTCCAGCGGCGTTGCGCTCGATCATGAGAGCGCGTTCTTCGGCCTGGATCTCTGCAACAAGCTTTCGGATGCCATCCATGGATTGTTTTCCGGCCCCGCTCGCCTCCATTTTCCGGGCGACCTCTATTTGGTCGGACTTCTTGATGAGGGCGATCTCCTCGTCGGCGACATTTGCGCGCCACGCTCTTGCCAGCACATCCAGATCGTCGAGGCGTTTTTGCTGCGTCGGATTATCCGCCGTCAACTCTTTCGCCTGCGCCAGCGATTCTTCGTAGAGTTGCTGTCCCTCTCTGAAGGGGCCCAGGAATGATTCGTCGCCGGAGATGAGATAGCCGCGAACCCCTGTCTCTTGGTTGACCATCCCAAGAAGCAGTCGGTTCGTAGCCCTGAGGACCTCATTGGTATGCTGGACCCACCCGCTCGTCTGATCGACGAAGTGAAGGCTGCGATAGTTGAAGACGCTTATCGTACAGGCTACGACAAGAAGGATGGCGAAGATGGTCGCGATCTTAGATGATGTTCTCAGATGCTTGATGTGTGGCATGGCAAAAATCGTCCAGTTTGGGCTGAATATGCTTCAGTGATGCATAGCGCTGACTTTCAGCTGCTTGCGCTATACGCGGGAAGAGGCAATGACATGGTTCGCAGGATGCGCGTTCTCCGGTTCATGAGGACAGGAGGGCGTCATGCTTCCACGTCGTTTTGAGCGAAACCACCTTTCAAATCATTCGAAAAGGCGTCGGACGGAATTGCCTGCTGCGCAATAGCAAGTGGCCCTGCCCGCTCCCGTGCAGACGTTTCCGCCGCGGACCGGATGGGCGCCCCATGAATTTATTGTAAAGCTTAACAGGTCCTAAAGTTCGCTACCCTGAGCTGTGTCACGGTGCGGAAGGCGGACAAAACTTCCAAGATTGGACAAGGGAACTCTGTTTAAGCGCTTGTCGCTCGCCTTTTTGTATCGGATGGCTTCTCTCCGTATGCCTCTCGATACGCAGTGGAAAAACGGCCGAAATGAAAGAAGCCCCATTTGAGGGATATCTCTTTGATGGATTGTTGATTCGCAGGATCAAGAAGGTCGGCATGCGCAGCGCGGAGCCGGATAGCGCGCAGATAGGCCGAAGGTGTCGTTTCCTTGAACGTCCGAAAGCCGTTCTCAAGAGCGCGTATCGAAACACCCACCGTTTCAGCGACCGCAGCCATCGTAATTGGCCGATCGATATTCGCGCGCATGAAATCAATGGCCCGATGCACATGCCACGGGGCAATCATCGCAGCATTCTTGTCCAGGAGATATGAGAGCCGATGAGGCACCGATCGCACCACCAGTTCCGCCAGTGCACTGGTCAAATTCGACATCGCAACAGGCGCGTGAAGGAGCGGCCCATCGTTTCGCATGCCGGTCACGATCGCTTCCAGTAAATTTTGCATGACTTTTCCTTCGACAGAAGAGAGGTCGATCGGGGGATGTAAGTCCAGCGTCCCAGTCAATGGCACGTCAAGGACTCCGGAGACCGCCTTCGCGATGAGGGTCCAGTCCAAACGCAAGACATCGGACACGTGTGGAGCGCCGCGCACGACGAAGCGATCAGCCTGATGATTGTTGACCAGAAGCAGTTTTCCAGGCAGTCCTTCAAAGGCACGGTGACCGACAGTCACATCGATAGCGCCCTCGCGTGGCAGGAGAATTGATAGCCATTCGGCCATTTCGGGTTCGGCGCGCACCTGCCACCCGGTTAAATACTGACCGGCGACCAACGTCGTGGTGCCACTGCTCCAAAAATCGGCATTCCATTGGAACTTTTGCGAAGGGCCGGTGGGGGATGCTTCCAACGGGCCGAAATGGCGCGTGAAGGTATCGACCATCTCTTCAAAATCAGTGCCAGAAAAGCGCGAAACGAGCTTGGAAGGATTGTTATGCGGCATGTTGCTGCAAGTGGGTCAAGTGACGGCTGCGAAGGATATTGGCCAAAAAATTGCTGACGCTTAGATCAACAGGTGACCTAAGGTCAGCTCAGGAAACCCTCAACATATGGTTCCTGGTCATCAATCAAGTGAGTGGATGCGCCTGTTATGTAGGCGTTCCCTTCGACGCTTGGAATGATTGCAGGCATGCCTGCCGCCAGGGTTACGTGCCGCTCGATCCGGCCCTTGAACGTTGATCCTATCAAGCTCTCATGGATGAAGACATCGCCGATTTCCTGCTCTCCTCGGGCTGCCCTGAGCGCTACACGCGCCGACGTGCCTGTACCGCAGGGTGAGCGATCGATGATCTTCGGAGTGGCGATCACGACAGCACGTGCATCGCCGCCGTTCGTGGGTGCGCCGCACCACATTGTATGATGCGCGCCTCGAATACTGGGGTTATCCGGGTGGACAACGTCAATGACGCCGGGCAGCATTTTCACGAGAACCTGCGCCATTCGCCGCAACTCTTCAGGCGAATAGTCGGCGCAGTCCCTGAAGTTTTTCTGGCTCTCGACGATGGGATAGAAATTGCCCCCGTAAGCTATGTCGAAAACGATGGGACCGAGGTCGGGGTGGTTCAATTCTACGCTCCGGGCAAGAACAAACGAGGGTACGTTGCTGAACCGAACCCCACTGACTTTGTCGCCGGTCTTTTCGTATTTTGCCTCTACAACCCCGGCAGGGGTGTCTAGCCGCACAACTCCTGGCGTAGTCGGTTCGAGTAACGCCTTTTCGATGATGAATGTCACCAATCCTATCGTGGCATGACCGCACATCGGAATACATCCTGATGTCTCAAGGTAGAGTACGCCTGTATCGCAGTCTTCCCGTGTCGAGGGAACCAGCATTGCCCCCGACATCATCTCATGGCCCCTCGGTTCACACATCAGTCCACTGCGGATCCAATCGTACCTTGTGATAAAATCCAGTCGCCTCTCGCTCTGTGTCTCGCCTACGAGCTCTGGCTGCCCAGAGACAATTAGGCGAACGGGCATGCCGGCCGTATGGCCCTCAATGCAGTCGAACGTGTAGCGGGTCATACCAATCACTTCCGTTGAGTGTTGAACACAGCGCCCATGAGGGGCAGGTAGCGATATGTTGCAGATTGTCGTGCAAATGTCGACAGAAACATCGATCGAACAGCCGTTTTCAAATGAGCCGGTTGACAGAAGGTTTGTGTCGACATTAGATCGACGCCTTTAAGCCTTGCCGAGAAAGGGAGCGGTGATATGAGCGCAAGCGCCGGCAGCCAGACGCTACGGGCGGTAGTGACGGGTGGAGCAAGTGGAATCGGTGAGGCGACGGTGCGGAAGTTTGCCTCCTCGGGGTGGAAAGTCATTATCGCCGATATCAATGCTGACCGCGGCCGAGAGATAGCTGGCGAGCTAAGCGTTCGGGGCTTCGACGTGCAGTCTGTTTATCTCGATGTTACAGACGAGGCGGCAGTCCAATCATTTTCAGAGCAGGTGTTTTCTCTAGAAGGCGGAGTTGCAGCTCTGATCAATTCGGGTGGCATACTTCAAAACGCCACGCGGTTGACATCGATGCGCATCGAGGATTTCGACAGAATTCTCGATGTTAATCTGCGTGGAAGCGTTTTGACCGGCAAAGCCTTTGGGAAAAAAATGGCTGAGTCAGGCCATGGTGCGATTATCAACCTGTGCTCATTGACGACGTTTCATGCGCTGCCGCAGCCCGCATATGCGATGAGCAAGGCGGCTCTGAAAACTCTAACGGAAGTGATGGCAGCCGAATTGGGCCCGCAGGGGGTAAGGGTAAATGCCGTGGCCCCGGGATACACCCTTACTCCGGCGATGAAGGACAGGATCGATAGGGGAGAACGCGATCCATCGAAGGTTATCTCCAAGTCGGCTCTCGGCAGGTTTGTCGAGCCGAGCGAAATTGGAGAAGCGATCTTCTTCCTTTGTTCGCCTGCAGCCGCTGCCATCACAGGTGTGACATTGCCAGTGGACTGCGGTTGGCTGGTCTACTCGGTTTACACTAACGCAGCTGCCCAGCCGGCGTAGACGAATAACGTAGCCCCGAACGGGTACATGGTGTCGAGAAGCACGTCAATCAGCGACGCTAGCAGCAATCATCGGGGTATTGAGCGATGAATGGAGAATGTCTTGTCGCCGGCATAGGAGCGGGTGAGCTTCTGTTTTCCAACGTCGGCCTCAGTTTCATGGGAGGCGTGCATCCCAAGACCGGAGTCGTGATCGACACGCACCATCCACTGCATGGACAAAGCGTTTGCGGGAAGATCCTCGCAATCCCCAGCGGGCGGGGTTCCTGCGCAGGAAGTCTGGCCATCTTCGAACTTATCATGAACGGCCATGCTCCGAGCGCGCTCGTCTTGCAGCACAAGGAGACGATCTTGACCTTGGGCGTGCTCATTGCGAAGGAGCTGTTCCGGAAGAGCATTCCGGTCGTCCGTCTGTCCGCGGAGGACTTTGCCTCACTTGCCGAGGCTCGGCATGCGGTCGTCCACGATGGCCAGGTAGATCTCCACGCAGCCGCTCCCGCCTTCATGGCCGATGACGGCGATTCTATCACCGTCGATCTCGAAGGTTTCGAACTGACCGAGACTGACCAGCGGTTTCTCGACGGTGAATTCGGCGAGGCGGCACGGGTCGCCATGCGCATCATCATTAGAACCGCGCAGATCGAAGGGGCCCACAGCCTTATCGATGTCGATATGGCGCATATCGACGGATGCTTTTACCACGGGTCGGGCGTTCTTCAATTTGCCAGGAGACTGTTCGAACTGGGTGGCCGCGTTCGCATACGCTCGACCATGAATTCGCTTTGCGTCGATCGGCGCCTGTGGCAAGGCCTCGGCGTCGATCCGGGTCTTGGCAGGCCGTCCGATGAGCTGGCCGATACCTATAGGGCCATGGGCGTCGAGCCGACCTATACATGTGCGCCCTATCTACTCGATGGAGCGCCTGCATTCGGCCAGCGGATCGCCTGGGCGGAATCAAATGCCGTGGTGTTTGCCAACGCGGTGCTGGGTGCGCGCACGATGAAATATCCGGACTATCTCGATATTCTTGTGGCCATAACCGGGCGCGCGCCGAATGCCGATTGTTACCTTCCCGAGAAGCGTCTCGCCACGCTCCAGATAAATGTTCCGCGTCCTGATGTGCTCGACGATTCCTTCTGGCCGGCATTGGGATATCACGTGGGCAAGATCGCAACGAACGATATTCCCGTTCTTACCGGACTGGAGGAGCTACCGATCTCCCTCGATGATCTCAAGGCTTTCGGCGCGGCTTTTGCCACGACGTCGGCTGTGGCGATGTTCCACATTGTTGGCGCAACACCGGAGGCAAGGACCGTCGAAGAGGCGACGGGCGGCTCGCATGGGGTGGGCCGTCACACGATTACGATCGAGGCGTTGATCGAGACGTGGCGCGAGCTCAACAATGCCGGCTCCGCGGATGTCGATCTCGTATCGCTGGGCAACCCGCATTTCTCGCTGACGGAATGCGAACGGCTCGCGGCACTTTGTACTGGCAGGATGAAGTCGGATAAGGTCGACATGATCGTGACCTGCGGAAGGGACGTTTTCGAGAAAGCCAAGAAGGAAGGCTTTGTCGATGTGATCTCGAGGTTCGGCGGCCGGTTCCTCAACGATACCTGCTGGTGCCTGATCTCTGAGCCTGTCATTGCCCCCCGCGTCAGATATATCATGACCAATTCCGGCAAATATGCGCATTACGGTCCCGCCGCCGTGGGCAGGGAGTTCCATTTCGGAAGCCTACAACGCTGCGTCGACGCTGCCTGCAGCGGCTTTGCCGAGACCGCGCTTCCCGGATGGCTGACGGCAGGCTCTATTTCGTGATACGCAACAGCACCCGATCGAGTGCGTCGACCAGAGCGCGCGTTCCGCCGTTCTGGTCGAAATCCGTCCAGACCTGTTCGTTCAGGCCTCCCTTGGTGGCGTATTCCCGCGACAGCCTGTGAAGGGAGGTGTCGGACCGACGGCTCGCGACCTTCGCAAGGGTTTGAAAATGAGCCGAGAGGTACGCGCGACCGCTGTCCTCGGGTAGACCCTGCGCTTCAAGCCAATCGACGGCGCGTGCCATCAGGCCAAAATAAAGCGACATGGTCGCGCTGGCGGCAGCCAACAGGTCGTATTCCGTGCGCGTCTCGCATTCCACGGCCGTCCCGATCCTGTTGAAGAGATCTGCGACGCGAGGGCTGCGTGGAAAAATGGCGGTCACACCCTCGCGGTCCTCGACAAAGGGCAGGGGTATGGCCTGTACGAGCTCGACATCGGACTTGATCCATTCGTGCAAAGTCTCGCGCTCCGTGGCGGCGATCAGACTGATGACGAGTTGGCCGTCACGAAATCCGATTTGCGGAATGACGTCTGATGCGATTTGCGGCCGCACGGCCAGAAAGACCACCTCGGAGCTGTTTGAAACAGCCTGATTGTCTTCGGCGATCGTGACCTGCGGATAGGTGGCCGCGAGATCCGTCGCGATCTCGGCGTTGCGGGGCGCGACAATAATCGGGTTTGCGAATTCAGGGTCGGCAAGCAGACCCGTGATGATCGCCCTGGTGATCGTTCCCGTTCCGAGAAAGCCAATCGGACCGGTCATGACATGGCTCATTCTGCGGCGTTCAATGGCATGAGAGGAGCTTCGGTTGTGTAGTTCTCGCGCATGAAATTGATGAAGTTGTCTTGGAACTGGCGGGTATGGGCGTGGGCGAGTTCGTCCGCCCGCTCCACATCGCGGTTGCGGATCGCTTCCAGCATCAGGTTGTGCTCGTCGGTGAGGAGATAGCCCTCATGCGTCCTCTCGAGATATTCGAAATGCAGGTGCAGCATGCGCTGGCCTTGTCCCAGAAGCCGTTCATAGAACGAAGCAAGAAAAGGATTTTTTCCGGCATCCGCAATGGCCATGTGGAAACGCTTGTTGGCTTCCGACATCGAGAGATGAACGCCGGTCTTGACCGCCGCCTCGAACTCCTTCTGGCGCTTGGCGATGATCTTGAGATCGGCGTCGGTACGCAGTGTCGCCGCAAGGCGAGTGTTCATACGCTGAGCGATATCCAGCGCCTCGACATATTTGGGGAACGTCCCGATTTCGATCGGCGCGACGATAGTACTGCGATTGGACAGAGTGACCACCAGACCTTCGCCCGCCAGGCGGATCAGCGCCTCACGGACGGGGGAGCGCGACATGTCGAAACGCTCGGCAAGCGTCGTCTCGTCGAGAAGCTGGCCGGGCTGCAACCTCAGCCCCAGGATCTCGGCTCGCAGCGTGTCGTAGACGCTTTTCCAGCCGGTGCCACGGATGCGCCTAGATTCCTGTTCTTCCACTTCAAATTCCTTCCCGCCTGTATGCCTTGACCATAGATTCATAAGGACACCGTGTCGACAAGGAACTTTCAGCTTGACTTTGTCGACATTAAGACGACATAACATCGGCAGGCAGAGGATGGATGCAGGTGCCGCTGGACGGCGCAAATGAACTGCCAAGACCCTCGGATCGAAACAGTCACTTCTAAATTCTTGTCAAATGGAGCCTCGCGATGAAACTCACCGGCGTCATGCCCGCCCTCGTCACCCCCTTCGACAAAAACAACAAGATCGATTTCAAGTCCTTTGAAAAGCTTTTGGCCCATCTCCGCGAGGCCGGGGTGACCGGCTGGGTACCGAACGGTTCGACGGGTGAATATTTCAGCCAGACCACCGAGGAGCGCCGCGACGTCCTGCAGTTCGTCAAGGACTTCGCCAAGCCGGGCGAAATCCTGATCGCCGGCACGAATGCGCCGGCCACGCGCGAGGTTATCGAGCAGACCGAGCTCGCCAGGAAGATCGGCTATGACACGGTTTTGCTCGCGCCGCCCTTCTACACCCGCCCGACCCAGGAAGAGCTGATCAAGCACTATGAAACCGTGCTGGCTGCGGTCGACGTCAACCTGGTGCTCTACAGCTACCCGGCAAAGGACGGCTCCGATATCAGCTTCGAATTGATGGACCACTTTGCCGACAATCCGCGTGTCATTGGCATCAAAGAAAGCTCGGGCGTGCTGCAGCGGGCGATCGATATCGCCAGCCGCTACGAGGGCAAGATCCAATTGGTCAGCGGTTCCGACGATATTGCGCTCGACTTCATGTTCTGGGGTGCGGAAAGCTGGATTTGCGGACCGTCGAACTGCATGGCGAAAGCGTGCTGCGATCTCGACCGCACCTACAAGTCAGGCGATATCGCCAAGGCGCGCGACATGATGAAGACCCTTTATCGTGCGATGAACATCCTCGAATCCGGAAAATTCGTACAGAAGATCAAGTATGGCTGCGAGCTGCAGGGCTTGCCCGTCGGCGAGTGCCGCGCGCCGCTCGGCCCCCTGACCGATGCCGAGAAGGCCGAGTTCAAGGCCGCCATGCAGCCGATCCTCAACTGGTAAGTTTCGAGCCGGTGGCGCCCGGTTGCGTCGGGCGCCCTTATTGCTTCTTGGGTTCAGGGATCGGGGTCATGCGGTTCAAAAAGGTGCTCTCCGTCGTCGAATGCCATGCGGAAGGCGAGAGCGGCAAGGTCATCGTCGGCGGCGTCGGACAGGTGCCGGGTAAGACAATGTTCGACAAGAAACTTCATCTTGAAAACTACATGGACGACATCCGCAAAATGGTGCTGTTCGAGCCGCGCGGCGCCGTCTGGCACAATGCCAATATCGTGCTGCCGTCCAACCATCCTGACGCGGATATGGGCTATGTGATCCTGGAGACCACCGAGTATCCTGCGATGTCCGGGTCGAACACCATGTGCGTTGCGACCGTGCTGCTCGAGACGGGCATCCTGCCGATGCAGGAACCCGTTACAAACCTGACGCTCGAGTCGCCGGCGGGTCTCATCCGTGTACGCTGCGAGTGCCGCGATGGGAAGGTGACCAGCGTCCGCCTCGTGAACCAGCCTGCCTTTTGCTATCACGTCGACAGCAAGATCGAGGTCGCCGGCCTGGGTACGGTCGGGGTCGACATCGTCTATGGCGGTATGACCTATGTGATGGTCGACGCCGCAGCACTCGGCTTTTCAGTCGACCCGTCCGAAGCACGGGAACTGTGCGAGGTCGGTCAGAGGCTGAAAACCGCCGCCGTGGAGCAGCTTGCGGTGGAACATCCCGAAAACCCTGCCATTCCGGGCATCACCAACACGGAATTCATGGGTCCGCTACGCCGCGAGAACGGCCAACTGGTATCGAGAAATTGCGTCGTCGTTTCCCCGGGGCGTTGCGATCGTTCGCCCTGCGGCACGGGTTCGTCGGCCCGCTTGGCCCTGCTTCATGCCAAAGGTCTGATCGCGCCCGGCGAAACGCTAGTGCATGAATCCATCACCGGCAGCCGCTTTTTGTGCTCGATTGACGGTCTGGCCAAGGTCGGCCGATACGATGCCGTCATTCCCGCCATATCAGGCCAGGCCTGGATCACCGGTTTTCACCAGATGGGCATGGATCCGACCGATCCGTATCCGAATGGCTTCACCGTGGCCGACACCTGGATGGCAACCGTTTGATCCGGCAGACAGCAACATGAACACTTCATCCACGATCGCAATTGTCGGCGCCGGCATTATCGGCACCACGCTTGCCTATGATCTGCAACGCCGCGGGCATGCCGTCCGGCTAATCGAGCGGGATGGTCCGGGCACCGGCGCAAGCTTCGGCAATATGGCAAGCATCGCGGTGACCGAGTTCATGCCGGCCTCGCGACCGGCAATCTGGAAACAGATGCCGAAATGGCTTCTCGATCCGGAAGGCCCGGTGCGCGTCCGGCCGTCCTATATGCCGCGACTTATCCCCTGGTTCCTGCGTTTTCTGGCAGCAAGCCGTCCCTCGAAGCTTCGCGAACTCGAGGCAGCAGGCGCGGTGCTCTGCCACCGCGTGCAGGAGGACCTTGATGCGCTCTTGAAAGAGACCGGTCTGACTCACATGCTGAGTGCGGAAGGCTGCCTCAGCCTTTATGCCGACGAGGCCGAGTTCAAGGCCGATCGCGATCATATCGAAATCCTCGAGCGCTTCGGTTTTCGTCACGAGATTTTGGGCGGTAATGCGATCCGCGACCTTGAACCGGCACTGACGACCAAGATCACCAAGGCGGTGCTCTTTCCCGACAACCGGTCGGTGGCAGACCCATACAAACTCGTCACGGCGCTTGCCGAACGCTTCCAGGCCCTAGGCGGTACGATCGTCCGCGGCGACGTCGGCGGCTTTGAGACGGGCGAGGGCGGGATCAAGGCTGTCCGCCTAAAGGATGGTCGTGCGATCAAAGCCGAAAAGACCGTGCTCGCGGCGGGCGTTTTTACCGCCCGCATGGCCCGGGATCTCGGAGAGCCGATTCCGCTTGAAACCGAACGCGGCTATCACACCCAGATCATGGATCCCGGTATTTCCATGCGCCATTCGATCATCTGGCCGGCCAAGGCCTTCATGGTGACGCCGACGGCAGGCGGCATCCGGATCGGCGGCACGGTGGAAATGGCGGGCATTGACGCTGCACCGGACTATCGCCGCGCCAAGATCACGGTCAAGCGCGCGCTCGAAGCGCTGCCCGATCTGAAAGTGCGTCAGACGAGTGAATGGATGGGCCACCGTCCGGCCTTCCCAGACACGGTGCCTGTCATGAGCGCCTCTGCCAAGCATCGCGATCTCTATTATGCGACCGGCCATGGCCATCTCGGGCTCACCTATGCCGCGACCAATGCGCGGCTGATGGGGGACCTGATTTCCGGTGTCACGCCGCCCGTCGATCTTACCCCCTTTCGCGCCGACCGGTTCTGAGCCGGGTTGCCAATGGAGTATCTCATGCAGGACAAACTCTACATCGATGGAAAATGGGTTGCCCCCGCAAAGGGCGGCACGGCCGATGTCATCAATCCCGCGACAGAAGAGGTGATCCGGCAGATTGCGCTGGCAACCGAGGAGGATGTCGATCTCGCCGTGAAGGCAGCGCGACGCGCCTTCGACAAGGATGGTTGGCCGAAACTCGCCGGCGCCGAGCGCGCCAGATATCTGCGCGCCATCGCCGCCGGCATTCGCGCCCGGCAGGCCGATATCGCCCGGCTTGAAGTGCTCGACAATGGCAAGCCTTTCCCGGAAGCGGACTGGGACATCGCCGACGCTGCCGGCTGCTTCGATTTTTATGCCGGACTGGCTGAGGAATTCGATACGAAATCCGTCGAGCCTGTCCTGCTCGGCGATGCCCGCTTCACCTCCAAGGCGGTCAAGGAGCCGATGGGCGTCGTGGGAGCGATTGTCCCCTGGAACTATCCGTTGCTGATGGCATCGTGGAAGGTGGCGCCGGCGCTTGCGGCGGGTTGCACAGTCGTGCTGAAACCGGCTGAACTCACCTCGCTGACCGCGCTTGAACTGGCCGCCATCGCCGATGAGGTCGGATTGCCTGCCGGCGTACTGAACGTTGTGACAGGCGCGGGTTCGATCGCCGGACAGGCGATCGTCGACCATCCCCTGGTTGACAAGCTCGCCTTCACCGGCTCCGGCCCGGTCGGTTCGAAGATGATGGCGCAGGCGGCGCGGGACGTAAAGCGCATCAGCCTCGAGCTTGGCGGCAAGTCGCCTTTCGTCGTTTTCGATGACGCCGATATCGAACAGGCCGTCGAATGGATCATGTTCGGTATTTTCTGGAATCAGGGCCAAGTCTGCTCGGCCACCTCCCGCGTTCTGGTGCAGCAGGGCATCTACGAGAGGCTGCTTGCCCGCCTGATCGAGGAAACCAGGAAGATCACCATCGGCAATGGCCTCGATGACGGGATCCTGCTCGGACCGCTCGTTTCTGCGCGGCAATATTCCAATGTCATGCGCGATATAGAAAAAGCAAAGGCAGCCGGCGCGACCGTTGCTTGTGGCGGCAACCGGCCGGAAGGCCTTGACAAGGGCTATTATCTTGAGCCGACCATCTTGACTGACGTGCCGCTCGACAGCGAGGCTTGGACGGAGGAAATCTTCGGGCCGGTGGTTTGCATCCGCCCATTCGCTACGGAAGAAGAAGCGATCCAACTCGCCAATGACAGCCGCTTCGGGCTTGCCGCTGCCGTCATGTCGAAGGACGATGCGCGCACCGAACGCGTTGCCGCGGCCTTCCGCGCCGGCATCGTCTGGATCAACTGCTCGCAGCCGACCTTCACCGAAGCGCCGTGGGGCGGTTACAAGCAGTCCGGCATCGGCCGCGAACTTGGCCGCTGGGGTTTTGAAAACTATCTCGAAACCAAGCAGATCACCCGATTTGCCACCGATGACCCCTGGGGTTGGTATATCAAGCCGGGGGCAGGTCAATGAACAAGCCTCTTTCCGGCCAGACAATCCTGGTGACCGGCGCATCGGGCGAGATTGGCCGCGCCATCATCAAGGCTTTGGCAGAGGACGGGGCCCGACCAATTATCCATTATGGCCGCAACCGAGCCGGCGCGGAAAGCCTGAATGCCGAGATCGACGGGAAAGGCATCATCGTGTCAGCCGATTTGTCGGCACCGGATGGCGCTTTCGCGCTCTGGCAGCGCTCGCTCGACGCGGCGGGTCGCATCCATGGGCTGGTCAACAATGCCGGAATCCTGAGCCGCATTGCGATCGCCGCCGAACCCGATCAATGGCGCTCAGTTTGGCAAAAGGATTTCCAGGTCAATTTCTTTGCCGCCGCCGATCTCGCGAAAGAAGCAATCCGGCATTTCAAGGCAAACGGTGGCGGACGTATCATCAACATGGCGAGCCGGGCCGGCCAGCGGGGCTATGCGGCGGACGCGATGCCCTATGGCGCGACAAAGGCGGCGCTTGTCAATTTGACCAAATCGATCGCCCGCAGCTTCGGCGCCGATGGTGTGACCGCGATTGCGATCGCACCCGGATGGGTGCGTACTCGCATGGCTGAGGAATTCGTTGCCAAGAACGGCAAGCAGGCGGCTGTCGGAGAAATTCCAATTGGCGAAATGGCGGAACCGGAAGCGGTTGCTGAATTGGTTGCCTTCTCCCTTCGCGCCTCCCAGGCATCGCTGAACGGCGCGACACTCGACGTCAATGGCGGCAGCTACATCCGTTAGGGAGAGATCGAATGCAACGCTTCGAAGGCAAAGTCGCGGTGGTCACCGGCGCTGGCGGCGGAATAGGCTCGGCGATTGCCAAGCGCCTCGCCTCTGAAGGCGCGTTGGTCGTTGTAACTGACGCCAATGCAGAGGCTGCCAAGACGGTGACGGCAGATATCCGCACCGCTGGCTGGCAGGCCGAAATGATTACGGCAAACATCGCGGAGAAAGGCGAATGCGCTTCGCTGATTTCCGACAGCTTTGCACTGCGTGGCCGCCTCGACGTGCTGGTCAACAATGCCGGCATCAACCGGCGCGGCAACCTGCTGTCGCTCTCCGACGAGGACTGGTCGATCAGCTTTGCCGTCAACCTTGATGCGATGTTTCACCTTTGCCGCGCGGCGCTGCCACTGATGATCAAGGCCGGCGGCGGCGCAATCGTCAACACCGCGTCGCAATGGGGTCTTTATCCCGCACCAAACCACATCGCCTACAACACGACCAAGGCCGCCGTTGCCGCTTTTACCCAGAATCTCGCGCGCGACTATGCGCCGGACAAGATCCGCGTGAATGCCGTATGTCCCGGCGAGATCCACACGCCGATGCTGGAAGCGGGGGTCAAGCGCTCCGGCCGCACCATTGCCGACCTCGACAAGCTGGTCCCTTTCGGTCGTATCGGCAAGCCCGAGGAAGTCGCCGCTCTCGTCGCCTTCCTCGCCTCGGACGAAGCGCGATTCATCTGCGGCTCGCTGGTGGAAATCACCGGCGCGCAAGCGGTGGCGTAAGGAAGTAGCGCATGGCGCACGGCAGCAGCGGCGACAGCATCAAGATTTCCTTTGAGGATCTTCGTGCCCTGTTGAAGCGGATATTCCTGAAGGCGGGTGCGGCGCAAACGGTCGCAGATATTCTGGCCGACAATTGCGCGGCCTGCGAACGGGATGGGTGCCACAGCCATGGCATTTTCCGCATGCCCGGCTATGTGACAAACCTGGAAACCGGATGGGTGGATGGCAGGGCCGTGCCGACTGCCCAGGAGGTTGGCCCATCCTTCCTGCGCATCGATGCCCGGAACGGCTTCGCACAGCCATCCTTTGAGGCATTCCGGCCGCAGATCGGCCAGATAATCGAGGCGACCGGCGTTGCGGTGGTCGCGATCAACAACTCGCATCACTTCAGCGCACTCTGGCCGGAACTTGAGCCCTTCGCCCAGGTGGGCTTTGTTGGTATTAGCGTTGTTACGGGTGGGTGCGTGGTCGTTCCCCCAGGCGGGCGCAAGCGTGTCCTTGGAACTAATCCCATCGCTTTCGCGACACCGGTCGGCGGTTCCGATCCTCTGATTTTCGACTTTGCCACAAGCAACATGTCCCATGGCGATCTCACCATTGCTGCCGGCGCGGGCCGAAAGGTGCCATATGGAACGGGTGTGGATCGCCACGGGCGGCTAAGCGACGATCCCGTTGTGATCAATGACGGTGGCGGCATCCTGCCTTTTGGCGGCCACAAGGGTGCGGCGCTCTCGCTGATGGTCGAGGTTCTGGCCTCGGCGCTGACCGGCGGAAAGTTCGCGGCGGAAGTGGATTTCACAGGCTACCCTGAGGCCAACGCACCGAAGACTGGCCAACTTTTGATTTTCATTGATCCCAGGAGAGGCGGCAATGTTGGATTCAGCAATCGCGTTCGGGATTTGCTGGAAATGCTGCGCCATGCCGGACAGGAGCGGTTTCCATCGCAGCAGCGATACCAGCGTCGTGCCGCGGCAATGAAGGATGGCATCCCCATCCGCGCCGCCGATTTCGAGAATCTGGAAGCTCTTGCAATTGGAGGGAGCCCGGCCCGATAGGATCGCCGTTGGGGAACTGGGCTCCTCGCATGGCAAGAGCCTTTGTCTAATCCATGTCGGCGAGGGGCCGACAGCCGTTTGACGAACCGCCGGTTCAATCCGTACTCGTCCGAATGCCGCTCGTAAGCTCGGCAAGAAGAGACATTGTCATGAGCCTCTCCAACTCTCTCGTCCAGCAGGACCTGTCATCACATATCCATCCCTTCACCAATCTCGCGCGGCACAAGGAAGTCGGGCCGACGGTCATCGAAAAAGGTGACGGCGTCTACGTCATCGACAACAACGGCCGGTCGTATATCGAAGCGATGTCGGGTCTGTGGAGTGTAGCCTTGGGTTTTAGCGAGGATCGCCTCGTCAAAGCCGCGACCCAGCAGATGGAAACGCTGCCCTACTATCACAGCTTTACCCACAAGACGCATGCACCTGCGATCAAGCTGGCTGCAAAGCTCGCCGAGCTGGCTCCCGGCGACCTCAATCATGTTCATTTCACCAATTCCGGCTCGGAGGCCAACGACACCGTCATCAAGTTGGTCTGGTACATGAACAATGCCCTGGGGCGACCGCAGAAGAAGAAATTCCTCGCCAGGCAGCAGGGCTATCATGGCTCGACCATCGCTTCGGCGAGCCTGACTGGCCTTCCCCGTAGCCATAGGGATTTCGACCTACCGGCCATTCCGGTCCGGCACCTCACCGCTCCCTATTTCTACCGCTTCGGGCTTTCAGGCGAGACGGAAGCCGAGTTCGTCGAGCGTCTTGCCCAGGAACTCGAGACCGTCATTGACGAGGAAGGGCCGGAGACGATTGCGGCTTTCATCGGAGAGCCGGTGATTGCCGCGGGTGGCGTGATCCCTGCGCCGGAAGGTTATTGGCAACGGGTCGAAGCGATTTGCCGGCAACATGACATTGTCCTGATCGCCGATGAGATCATTACCGCCTTCGGCCGGTTGGGCACAATGTTCGGCTGCCAATATTACGGCTTCCAACCGGATATCATGGTGCTGTCGAAGCAACTCACTTCGTCCTATCAGCCGCTCGCGGCGATCGTGATCTCCGACGCAATCAGCGAGGTTCTCACCGAAAACAGCGGTAGGATCGGCAGTTTCGCCCATGGCTTTACCACGACCGGCCACCCCGTCGCGACCGCCGTTGCGCTCGAAAATCTCAACATCATCGAGGAGCGGCAATTGGTCGACCACGCGAAAGTCGTCGGCGCGCGCCTGCAGGCGGGCTTGAACGGTCTGGCTTCGCATCCGCTTGTCGGCGACGTCCGTACGGTCGGACTCATGGGCGGTGTGGAACTGGTTGCCGACAAGGAGACCAGGCGCATGTTCGATCCGCGTGGTGCGCTGGGCGGCTACATCTTCCGGCAGGCGCATGAGCATGGTCTAATTGTCCGCAATATCTACGACACGATTGCCTTCTGCCCGCCGCTGATCATCTCCGAAAAGCACGTGTCTACGGTAATTGACGCATTTGCCGGCACCCTGGACGACGCAGCAAAGTGGGTTCGAGCCGAAGACTTGAAGTAACGCGTTGATATTGGGGTCAGACAAAGATCCGGCCTCGATCCGATTCTCCACGGCAATCTCAGCCGATAAAGCTGACGCGGTCCTTCGACGTTCTTGGCCACGTGTCGTACCGTTGTCCACATTGCCGCGACGGATCTCTCGAGTGCGGGCATGTTCTGCTATTGATCGGCCGGCGTTTGATCAGGGAGAAGGCTTGGAATCCCTGTCGGCGAGGCGTTTGGTGGCTGCGCCCCGCCAAACCCTCGGTGGGGCCGCGCTCGACAGATTTGCCGAATGAGGGTTAGCGGCGTGCCATGTAACGATGTTCGGGGGATACCTGATCGGCGCTCATTGTCCAAGAGGTCAGTGATCAGGCGACGTCTTTAAATGCCGCTGTTGCGTGCCCCACATCATCAAGTTGAAACTGGCTAATGAGGTGCAGGAGGTGGGTGGCTTCGCCGGCCAGAGACTTGCAGGCGGCGGTCGATTCTTCTGCAAGCGCCGCCGTCTGCTGAGTGGACAGGTCGATTTCCCTAATCGTCGAGCTGAACTCTCCGAGATGTGCCGCCTGATTGGAGGCGGTTGAGGCGATGTTGGACACAACAGATCGGATGAGATCGATTTGGTTGGCAATCTTCTTCAACAGTTCGCTGGTGGAACTGACAAGCTGTGTCCCCCGCTCGACACGCCGCGATGAGGTGTTGATCAATTCTTTGATTTCCTTAGCAGCGTCTGCCGATCGCTGCGCCAGGGCACGAACTTCGGAGGCCACGACGGCAAAGCCCTTTCCGGCATCGCCGGCTCTTGATGCCTCGACACCCGCGTTCAAGGCGAGAAGATTGGTCTGAAAGGCGATTTCGTCGATGACACCGACGATATTGGCAATTTGCAACGAAGATTCCTCAATCTCGCCCATGCCGGAAATCGCCTGAGACACGATCTCGTCTGAGGACGCAGCCGTTGCGTGCACTTCGGCTACGATAGTATTGGCCTTGCTTGCCGCCTCGGCAGTGCGATTGACATCCGTTGAGACGGCGCCCAGCGTATTGACAGCACCTTCCAAGACGATGGCCTGGTGCTCCGTGCGCGTGGCGAGTGAATCCATTGCGCTGCTCATTTCGCTGGCAATGGAAGAAATCGAGTTTGCCTGTGTGGCAAATGTGATGACCGTGTCCTTCAGTTGAGCGACAGCGTCATTGAAGTCGTCTTTCAGCTGTTGGTAATCAGCTGGAAAGTCCTTGACGATCTTGTGAGACAGAATGCCGTTGGCAAGCGCAGAGAGACTATTGCCAATTTCGGTGACGACCCCAGCCTGGACGCGCAGCCGCTCAAGCCGATCGCTTTCCATAAGCCTGCGCTCGTTGTCAGCTGCCGCCTCGGTTCTTCGAGCGTCTTCTTCTGCCAGCCTTTTGGCGATGGCATTGTCTCTGAAAACGACTACTGCACGTGACATATCTCCGACTTCGTCGGCGCGGGTGGTTCCGAACACCTCACCGTTAGTGTCTCCGGACGCCAACCTTTTCATTTCGGACACCAGCCGCACGATCGGCCGGGAAATGGAACGGGACGCGACGACTGACAAAAGAAGCGCGGCCAGAGCGGTTAGGACCGATATTGTGAGGATTTTCCAAAGCATGTCGACAGCCGGGGCGAAAATCGACGCGGTCGGTTCGACGGCAATGATGGACCAGTTCTGTCCACCCCACGACAGGGGCTCGGAAGCCGCCATTACGTCCCGGTTGCCATACGAGTTGAAAGAGATTCCCGGCTTTAGCAAACTCTTGTCGACCGACAAGGACGCGACCCTGCTTTCGGAGAAACGCGATGTCGAGCGCGCCAAGCCATCCGTGCCGCCAACAATGGCTTCGCCCTCGGCACTAAAGCCGGAGCTGTCATGCATGATCGCGTCTATGGCAGAAGAAGTCATGGCGACGAGCAGCGTACCGCCCCGCTCATCGGGGATTAGTGCATTGGCGACGGCAACCGCGAAATAGGCAATCCCGGGCCCTGAGCTGGACGGTGGGCTGAAATCGGTCATCACAGCGACCGCTTGGTTCTCGGATAGTTTAATTGCCTTGGTAAGAGGACCGTCTGGCTGAAGCGCACCGAGACGATCCTGCCCGGTACTGTAGATAAGCTCACCTTCGGCGTTGACGAAAATAATGTTTGCATAGCCGTGTTCATTGGCAAGAGCTTTCAGCCAAGGGTCAACGGTTTTGTAAGCCCCGAGATAAAACTGCGCCTTTGCAGTGTTTCCGGCCTCTAGATCCTTGCTTGTGGCCTTCAGTCCCGACAACGCCGTCATCTGATCGGTCGGCAGTATCTTGTAGCCCGTGACCATATTGTCGAACGCTTTTACGAGCGCTGGGTTGGCGGCCAAGGCCTCGACGTCGAGCTTTGTTGTATTCAGCTTCGTAGCCAATATGTCTCGTTTTGTGCTCGCAATATATTCGAGATGAGTTCCAATCAGATATTTGGTCGTCGAAAACGAGGTGAAGCTCGCATAACCGGCGACGGTACCGCAGGCAAGGATCGTCACACCAAGCACCAAAGCAGGGACTTTCCGGCTTATCCTCCAGTTCAACTTGGCAGCCAGATTGGTGCGCAGCTTCATCGTCGCTTCTCCGTCAATCGAAGCCAAATATCGCACAACTCAGTTAAACATCGGTTAGTGTCGACATTCGGTCGTCAGATTCGGTAGATCGCTGTGCTAAGATGCGACCACTGACTTGGAAGAGCCGCGGGTTGTGATCTCGCTGCCTCACGGTCGATAAGACATGACGCGGCGCCCAGGGATCGACGAGCGCTAAAACGGATTCGATCCCTTCCGCTACCTCGCTATTCTGCAGTCATCGACTATGCAGGCAGACGCGATCGGCTCGACGATTCGCGCAGGTCGCTCGAGGTGATGCCATCTGAACCTGCCGGACGAATTGCGCCCGGCAGGTGATCCCACTTTGCCGGTTACGCCTGACTCGGCTTTTCCCAAAGGTTCAGCGACTGACCGATGCCGTTCTTGAGCGCAGTCTGGTAGCACTCATAGCCCCAGCTGATGTCGAAGACGGCCATGCCGCATGCGATGAAGATCACGCGATCCTTGGGCGTTTCGCGCCCGGGCTTCTTGCCGTTGACCACGTCGCCCAGGCCAGTCGAGTCATGTAGTGCCGGCAGCTTTCCGGCATCGATCAGCCGGAAGAAGGGACCGCCGATGACGCCGCTGTAATAGGCGTCCTTGTTGCCCGAGGCGACGGCGTCCTCAACATAGGCTTCCTGCAGCGCGGTGTGGTCGTAGACGATCTTGGCGGTGGTGAGGAAGCTTTCCTCGGTGTTGAACGGGCCGGAGACAAGGATGGTGGCGCCTTCCTTGATCCATTCATCGTTGAAGAAAAGCGGCTTCAGACGTGAGGCGGCGACGGTAACGACGTCCGCGCCGCGGAAGCCAGCCTCGGCATCATCCACACCCATGGCTTCGACATTATAGGTCTCCTTGACCCAGGCCGCGAACTCGTTGGCCTTGTCGAGGAAGATATCGAAGCAGACGACCTTCTCGACCGCCTTGAGCTGGGTCATAATCGCAGAGAAGCAGGCCTTGTTGATCGGTCCACAGCCGATCACGGAGACGACCTTCGAGTCAGCATTGGCGAGATGCTTGGCGGCGACGCCCGGCACTCCTCCGGTGCGCGCCGCGCTCAGTAGATTGGCCGACATCAGGGCGAGCGGCGCGCCGGTATCCTTGTCATTCAGCATCATCGTCAGCACAGAACGCGGCAGGCCCTTCGATGCATTGGCATGATTGGAACCGTACCATTTGTTGCCGCAGACGTCGAAGCGACCGCCGAGATAACCCGGCATGGCAGCGAAGCGCCGATCCGGTCCGGCGACCGGCATGTTGGGGAACTTCGTTTCCTTAGGGAACACGATGTTCAGGCCGTGACTGTTGTGATTTGCGCCGCCCATCAGGTAGTCGCCTTCGCCCAGCAGACTGAAGGTTTCCTCGCAGACAGTGACGCAGCGCTCGGCGTCCAACACGCCGGCTGCGATCATGTCGGGTTCGGAGAGGTAGAGAAAATCGATCCGCGGGTACATGGCGTTGCCTTTCAAGAGGTATGGAGGGAGATCAGCAGGGGTGGTATTTGGTTCAGAAGCGCAGAAGCGGTTTGATGTCATACAGCCGGCAGCCTGGGCTGCGGGCATTGGCGCGCATCAGAAAGTTCAATTTCTCAATGCGCTCGCCGGAGCGCGGGGCGCCGTTCTTTTGAAACGGCACCTGCAGGCCCACCGAAAAATCCATGACGACATCGTCGACAACGCCGCCGGAACGGCCCGACGGTACGGCGATCATTCCGTGCTCTGCAGCGAACCGATAGGCGTCCATCGCTTCTGTGATGGTGCCAACCTGATTTGGTTTTAGGACGAAGCCGTCGACGGCATGTTCATCGAGGGCGCGGCGCAACAGCGGAAGACTGGTGACTGTGAGATCGTCGCCGAGGATGATCGTCCGGGGCAGCTCCTGCACGGCCTTGCGATAGCCATCCCAGTCGTTCTCGTCGAGAAGGTCCTCGATAAAGACGAAGTCAAAGGTCTCAGTGAGCTTGCGAACGTAAGCGATCAATGCGCTGGAGGTGACGCGCTCGCCTTTGAGAAGATAGGTCTTGGTCGTCGCGTCATACATCTCGCTCGAAGCACAATCGAGCGCGAATGAAATCCTGCCGCGGTAGCCGCATTCGTCGATCGCCCGACGCATCATCGAGAGAACGACCATCGGATCGTCGGAGGGTGCGGCATAGCCGTAAGAGCTGGCGACCTGCGGCTTGTGGCCGAGATAGGCGGTCAGGACGGAGCCGAGGTGATTGAATACCGCAACGGCCATTTCAACGGCTTCGTCGATACTGTCCGTCCCGTGCGGGACAATCAGGAATTCGTTGAAGGATTGCGTAAAATTGTCGTAGCGGCCGCCGTTGATCACATTGAAGCAGGGCACCGGCACGGTCTTGATGTCGCCGCCCGCAATGTGATTGTAAAGCGGAATGCGCCGTGAAGCGGCGGCAGCGCGAAAGGCCGCTATCGACGCCGAATAGATGGTGTTGCCGCCGAGATTGCGTTTGTCCGGTGTGCCGTCGAGCCCGATCATCTTTTCGTCTATTGCCCTTTGATCGAACACATTCATGCCGATCAGGGCGGGGCCGATGATGTTGACGGCCTTGTTCACCGCCTTGTGAACACTCAAGCCCTTGTAACTCGAAGGGTCGCCGTCGCGCAGCACGAATGCCTCGTACATGCCGACGGAGGTGCCGGTCGGCGCAGCACCGAGGCCGATAGCGCCGCTTTCAGTGCGGATCTCCACCTCAACGGCGGGGCGGCACTTGCAGTCGATGATCTGCTGGGCGCGAAGGGAAACGATCTTGTCCTGCATCTCACGCGCCTCGCTGAAGTTCAGGGACGTACATAATTGTGAGGTCGCAGAGATTGGTGCCGGTGTTGCCGGTGAAGATGGCCGATGACACGGCCTCCAGTGCCTCGTAGCAACTGTGGTCGCGTAGCGCCTGGTAGAGATTGATCCCCTTGTCGGCCGCAGCCCTTGCGGTGGAGGAATCGGTGATGCCGCCGGCCACCCGCGTCGTCCCGTCAGTTCCCTCGGTGTCGACCGAAAGCAGGCAGGCGCCCGACGTCTTGGCTGCCGTGATGGCAAAGCTGACGGCCATTTCCTGGCCCGGCCCGCCATGACCGCGGATGACGCTGTTGTCCTCAATGAGTGTCGTCACCTCACCGGAGCTCAACAGTACGCAAGGTGCCTTGACGGGATTGCCATAGGTCTGGATTTCGCGTGCCATCGAGGCGAAGAAGGTGCCGGCGTCCCGTGCTTCGCCCTCGAGGAAAGAGGACACGATCATGGCCGGAATCCCCATCTCCTCGCAGATTTCCTTGGCATAGATGCAGGAGTCCGGCAGGGTGTTCAGCAGGAAATAAGTGTTATCCGGAAATGCCTTCGGCGTTTCGCCCTCAGGGCCGGCATTCATCAGGTAGTCGACCACCGTTTTCGGCAGGCGGTCGGCGACATTGCGGTTGATAATGGTCGCCCGCGCATCGTCCAGCGTCGTCGCGTCAGGGCCGATCGGCGTACTCTTGTAAGCAGCGTAGGGCACGGAAATATCACCGGTCGCGGGATTGCCGACGGCGTCGCTGATGCCGAAGCCGATGAGTTCGGCACCGATATCCTGAATACGTTTGGCCAGCATGCCACCGTTGAGCGCGGAAATGTGTCGCCGGACGGCGTTGATCTCATAGATGCCTGCGCCGGATTTCAAGAGGACGTCGGTCGTGTCGATCTCGTCCTGGAGGCTGATCCCGTCGATCGGGCATGACATCAGCGCCGAGCTTCCGCCGCTGATAACGCAGATGAAGAGGTCGTCCGGACCCGACTGATCCACGATCTCGATGATCTTCTTTGAGGCCCGGTGACCTTCCTCATTGGGAAGAGGGTGGCCGCCGATGAAGACCTCGGTCCTGTTGAACCTATCTGTCTCCTCAAGCACCTTGACGATGGCGATCCCCTTGGTGAGGCGTTCGCCGAGCACGTGATCCACGGCCATGGCCATGTGATTGCACGCTTTTCCAGCCCCGAAGAGATAGACGTTGCGCTTGTTCGACAGATCCCAGGAGCGGGTGCCGATATGGAGGACACTGCCTTCCATGCGCATGATGCCGCGCATGCGTCGGTAGCTATCCAATCGGTCGAGCGTCCTATCTGCGATCTCGAGCACGATCTGCCGGGAAGATCGATCGCCTGCGGACAGGATTTCATCTCCGTTACGTATCTTTTTCATCTGGACACTCGATTGCTGCAGGCGCGGTCCGGCACGAGCAAGGGCGCAACATGTCGCCCGCCCGGCAGGCAGCCCCGGCGGTTGAAGTCTTGGGTGAATTTCGCTTGCAGCGACGTCTCAGGCCGCGAGCCGAGGCCACAATACGCAAAAGGGCTATTGTCGACAATAGCCCTTTTAGATATTTTTTGACGTGCTGTTCTTGTTCTCAATCAGCTCAAGAGGATAAACAGGCAGAAACGCAGCCGAAGAGGCCCCGTGATGGATCGAGCGAAGCTTCCTAAGATTGAGAAAATGCCGGCGGATGTGCGCGCACTGGGCGTCTTGCGGGGCAGGATCATCGATGGTTCGATTCCCGCTGGGTCCCGGCTGACCGAGGTGCAGATTTCAGACGAGATGGGGCTTTCGCGCGCCACCGTGCGCACCGCGCTTCATCAACTGGCCCAAGAAGGCCTAGTCAGTCTGGTGCCCTACACGGGGTGGACGGTGGTCAAGCTGTCGCGTCAGGATATCTGGGAGCTCTATACGCTGCGTGGCGCCGTCGAGCGGCTGGCGGCGAGTTTGACGGCTGCCAGTGCTGAGCCGGCCCAGATGGCTGAGGTCCAGCAAGCCTTCGATGCGCTTGAAATCGCATGCGAGCGCAAAAATCCCAATGAGATCGCTGAGGCGGATTTCGGATTTCACAAGGCGGTCGTCGACGCCTCCGGTCATTCCCGGCTACGCGCACAATACGGGCTGATCGAACACCAGATTAGGGTCTATATCCGCTCGAGCGACGCGCTCATTGCTGATTCCAAGGAAATCCTGGATCAGCACCGGCCTATCCTTGAGGCGATCCTGTCGCGGAACTCCACCTTGGCCGGCGAACTCTCCGAAGACCATAATCTTCGGGAGGGTCAGAAGCTCACCGTTTCGGTGCCGCTCGCCTAAATCGCCCCTATCGGTCTGTTATCAGCTGGCGACCTTCTGCGGCGCGAAGGACCTTTGTCGTTACGCCCGTGCCATAGCGATTCTTCTGTCCATGTTGACACATATATGACAAGTGATATAATATGAATGCTACGGCACTGAGAGCAAATGGATTTTTGCGCTTGACGGTGTCGACACTAAGACGACATTATAGCTGTCGATACGGCGTCGACATGAAGGCAAAAATTACCGCTTGACATTGTCGACATTAGAACGACTAATAATAAAGTCGACATTAGAACGACAAGAATAGATTGGCTCAGCCAACATCGGGAACCGCGCCGCAGGGCGCCAATGGTGGGAATCAGAAGCAGCCCTTTTTGAAACGAGCTTGCAGCCGTGCTTATGGCCCGCGTGGCTCGCATTGGAAGGCGGCTATTCGGATGCGCTGGCACCGGGTCGAGGGTTCGCGTTTTGGTGGCGCCAGACTGTAGGCCGGGCGGGAGGAGAGGGGCTCGAAGAGTTCGGAACGGTGCTCCCCGGAAAAGACGAAGTGACTCAAAACCAACAGAGGATGGAATGCCATGAGAAATGCCTTGAAGCTTGCATTAGCGCTTCTTTCACTTTCGGCGGCAGTGCCGCCCGCTGCGATGGCCGCCCCGGGCGATACGCTCAAGGCAGTCCAGGCACGCGGTGCACTCAACTGCACGTCCAGCGATGGCAACTTCGAAGGTTTTGCCGAAGTTGACGCACAGGGCAACTGGCACGGCCTCGACATCGACTATTGCCGCGCCGTCGCAACGGCCATTTTCGGTAGCGACGACAAGCTCAAGTTGATCCCGATCAGCTGGGCACAGCGCTTCCCTTCGCTGCAGTCGGGCGAAATCGACCTGGTCATCAAGGCTTCGGGTTGGCTGTTCAGCCGTGATACCGAACTCGGCCTGCAGTTCTCTATGCCCTACTTCATTGGCGTCACGACCTTCATGGCGCATAAAGACCTTGCCGCCAAATCCTTGGCTGATCTTGCTGGCGGGACCGTTTGCGTCGCCGGTGGCACGTCGACCGAGAAGCTCGTCAGCGACTACATCAAGGAAAAGAAATACGAGGTCAAGGTCGTGACCTTCGAGAAGAACACCGAAGCCACCGCCGCGTATTTCGCCAACCGATGCGATGCATATGCCGAATGGGGGCCCATCGTTGCTGCGACCCGCGCCACCTCGGGCGATCCGGAAAGCCATGACATTCTGTCCGACGCGCTGGCCCTGGAAGGGGAAGCCATTGTCATGCGCCAGGGCGACGACAACTGGGTCGATATCGCGAACTGGGTCATCGCCGCGCAGCGCATCGCCGAAGAAAATGGCGTGACCTCGAAGAACATCGATGAGATGAAGGCCAACCCGCCGAACACTGTTGTCGGCAAGCTGCTCGGTGTCACGCCCGGCATCGGCACTCGTCTCGGCCTCAAGGACGACTGGGCCTACAACGTGATCAAGAAGGTCGGCAATTCCGAGGAAATGTACAACCGCAACTTCGGAACCGAGTCGCGCTATAAGCTGCCACGGGCCCTGAATTCGCTCTGGAACAAGGGTGGCGTCTTCTACGCCCCGGTCCTCGACTAAAAAAATGCCATCCTCCGCCGGGCCGGGTCCCGGCGGAGGTTCATTTCATTTTAGGCCTCCTTCTGAGGCAAGGTGGACATGGGCCCATGACCTTTTCGTTCGGAAACCGAAAGCAGCGCGATATCCTGTTGCAGGCTGTATTCCTCGCCGTCATCCTGACCATGCTGCTCATCGCCGTGATGACGACGCGACGAAACCTCGAAATCCAGGGCTTGAGTGTCGGATGGAGTTTTCTGAACTATGCGACAGGCTCTTCGATCGTCTTCTCCTTGATCGATTACGATCTTGATTCAAGCTTTGCCCGAGCGCTGCTGGTCGGCTTCATCAACACGCTGTTTCTTGGGACGATCTCGGTCTCGCTGGCGGTCCTCCTCGGCACGGTCATCGGCACGGCGCGGCTCTCCAGTCACAAGCTGGTCAAGTCCATCGCCGGCGTCTATGTGCAAATCTTCCGCAACATTCCGCTGATCCTCCAGGCCTTCTTCTGGTATGCGATCTTCGTGAATTTCCCCTCGCCACGCCAAGCGATCGCTGTGCAGGGCGGTTTCTTCATTTCCAACCGCGGTATCTTCTTTCCGATGTTCAACATCGAGGCTTGGTATCTGCTGGCCGCGATCGCACTCTTTATCATCGGCTCTGTCATTTCCGTCACCGTTGCGCGCCGCACGGGCCGCGGCTCGTCGCTGGTCGGGATTTTGATCTCGCTGGCCCTCGCCTGCATCATCGGCTATGCCGGACGCCTTGCCGACACGCCGTTGTTCGATATGCCCCAGCCCAAGGGCCTGCGCTTTCTCGGCGGCGGCACGATGACGCCGGAGCTTGGATCCGCCATCGTTGCGATCGCGCTGTTTGGTGCATCCTATGTCGCCGAAATCGTCCGCGCCGGCTTTCTTTCCATCCCAGCCGGATTGATCGAAGCCGCGCATGCGCTCGGCCTCGGCAATTGGCACATCTTCTGGCGCATCCGCTTGCCACTGATGATACGGCGCATCCTGCCGACGATGACCAACCAGATCATCTGGCTAATGAAAGCCACCACGATCGGCATTGCCATCGGGTTTCCGGATTATTTCGGCGTGGTCGCCAATTCAATCAACCATTCCGGGCAGACGATCTCGCTGATTTTCCTGCTGATCATCGGCTTCTGGGCAATCAACATGACCATCTCCTTCACCATGAACGCGATCAATCGGGCGCTTGCCCTGCCGGGACATAAGAAATGAGAGCGGAAACGATGACGGCCACCACCGAGATCCAGGCGCCGGCGTTGAACGACAGCCTCCTCGACAGCGTAAGGCGCGACTACTTCTCCTCGGTCGGACGCACGATCCTCACCTTGGTCTGCCTGGCGTTGATCCTCTCAGCGCTGTGGTTTCTCGTAAACTGGGGACTGGTCAATGCCGTCTGGTTCGGCACGCCCGAGGACTGCCACAAGGCTGCCGGCGCCTGCTGGGCCGTCATCACCGACCGCTATCGCCTGATCTTCTTCGGCCTTTATCCCTATGAGGAGCAGTGGCGTTCGGCGCTTGCGTGCCTCGCCATTCTTGCGACCGTCATTCTGTCGTGCGTTCCATTCTTCTGGTCCGCGAAACGGCTGCCGGTGCTATGGGCCTTGGGCTACGGCCTCTTCTATTTTCTCATGAAAGGCGGCGTATTTGGCATGCCCGTCGTGCTCGAAACCCAGTGGGGCGGGCTTGCGCTGACAGTCTTCGTCTTCTCGTCCACCGTTGTCATCGGCATGCCGCTTGCCATTGTTCTTGCGCTCTTGCGACGCTCCAGGCTGCCGGTGGTCTCGACCGTCACGGCACTTTTCATCGATGGCATTCGTTCGCTGCCGCTTCTCTCGATTCTGTTCACCGCCGCTATCATCCTGCCTTTGACGCTGCCGGGTTTCCTGGTTGGCGACAAGCTGTACCGCGTCATTATCGGCGCCGCCGTCTTCTTTGCGGTCTATCAGGCGGAAATCATTCGCAGCGGTATCCAGTCCTTGCCCGCCGGGCAAGAGGAAGCGGCAACCGCACTTGGCCTTAATTACTGGCAGACGATCTCGCGCATCGTCCTGCCGCAGGCTTTCCGCTTTGCGCTCCCGCCGACGATCAATCAGGTGGTGATCGCCTTCATGGAAACGGCGCTGATCGTCATTCTGGGCTTCTTCGAGATCACGGCGTCCGGCAATGCGGCATTTTCGACAGGCGGATGGAAGCCCTTCCATACCGAGGTCTATAGCTTTGTCGCTCTGATCTATTTCGTCTTCACTTACTCGCTGTCGATGTATGGCAGCTATCTCGAACGGTCCATGAAATTGGGCTTGCGGTAGCACGAGAGCGGCAAGCATGTGTCGGGCCTCGGATCCGACATGACGGGCATTCCCGCGCTCTTCGGCGCGACGGCAGGATTTTGGGAGTAATGCAAATGACCACAAGCGCTCTGGCGATCGAAGTCGACGGTCTGTGCAAATATTACGGCGCCCATCAAGTTCTTCACGGAGTGAACTTGACGGTGAAACCGGGTGAAAAGATCGTCGTCTGCGGTCCATCTGGTTCGGGCAAGTCGACCCTGATCCGCTGCCTCAACAAGCTCGAGGAACACCAACAGGGCAGGATCCGCGTGCTTGGCACCGAACTCAACGACGAGATCGACAATATCAACGAGATCCGTCGCGAAGTCGGCATGGTGTTCCAGCATTTCAATCTCTTCCCGCATCTGACGGTGCTGGAAAATTGCGTGCTGGCACCGATGCTGGTCCGTAAGATTGATCGCAAGACCGCCGAGGAACAGGCTATGACCTATCTCGAGCGCGTCAAGATCCCGCAGAAAGCAAAGAACTATCCCGGGGAACTGTCCGGCGGCCAGCAGCAGCGGGTGGCGATTGCCCGGGCCCTGTGCATGAAGCCGGAAATCATGCTGTTCGATGAGCCGACCTCGGCGCTCGATCCGGAAATGATTTCGGAAGTACTCGACGTAATGATCCAACTTGCCCAGGGCGGCATGACCATGGTGTGCGTAACGCACGAAATGGGCTTTGCCCGCAAGGTCGCCGACCGTGTGATCTTCATGGATCAGGGAAAGATCGTCGAGGATGCGCCGCCGGCAGACTTCTTCGACAACCCGCAGCATGAGCGGTCGAAACTCTTCCTCAGCCAGATTCTCGGACACTGAGAGGGCGTGGGCGTGCAATCGGTTTCCGAAAAGCCGAATATTCTGCTCGTCATGGCCGATCAGATGACCGCGATTGCCCTGTCCATCTATGGCAATCGGGTATGCAAGACGCCCAATATCGACCGGCTTGCCGGACAGGGTTCGGTGTTTGACAATGCCTATTGCAATTATCCGCTGTGCGCGCCGTCCCGATTTGCCTTGATGACCGGCCGGTTGCCGTCGCGAATCGGCGCGTTCGACAACGCCTCGGAATTCCCTGCGGCCGTGCCGACGCTTGCGCATTACCTGCGCGATGCCGGTTATTACACCTGCATATCGGGAAAGATGCACTTCGTCGGACCCGACCAGCATCACGGCTACGAGGACCGTCTGACGACAGAAATTTATCCGGCCGATTTCAGCTGGGTTCCGCCGAAGACCTATGATGAGCTGGAGGCGGAAGAACTCAAGACCAAGGGCGAGGTCCCCTTCGGCGTCTCCAGTGTCGAGACGATCGCCGATGCCGGGCCGCTCGCGCGGTCGCAGCAGATTGACTACGATGACGAGGTCGCCCGCCGCGCGACCCAGCATATCTATGACTGGCGACGCTATGGCGATGGGCGCCCGCTGTTCATGACCGTGTCCTTCACCCAGCCGCACGATCCCTATGTAACCACGCGCGACTACTGGGATCTCTACACGGACGAAGCGATCGATCCACCACGGACACCAGCGATCCCGCTGGAGGAAATGGATCCGCACAGCCGTTCGCTCTATCTCCACTACAGTCTCGACAAGTTCGAGGTGACTGATGCCATCTACCGCCGGGCTCGCCGCGGCTATTATGGCATGATCAGCTATGTGGATCGCAAGCTCGGCGAACTCAGGCAAACGCTGGAAGATGCCGGCATTGCCGACAATACGGTGATCATCTTCACCTCCGACCACGGCGACATGATCGGTGAGCGCGGCCTGTGGTTCAAAAAGAACCTCTTCGATCCGGCGATCCGCGTACCACTGGTGCTCTATGATCCGCGGCGGCAGGGCCTGAAGCGCGTCGCCGCGCCGGTTTCGCTGGTCGATATCATGCCGACATTGGTGGAGCTCGCCACCGGTTCGCTTGATGTGATTATCACCGACCACGAGGGCGACAGCCTTTTGCCCCTGATGAGCGAGGACAGGTCGGACCGGACGGTCTACGCCGAGCATCTTGACGGAGGCACCAATGCGCCACGCGTGATGCTGCGGCGCGGCCCACATAAACTCGTCGTCTCCGAAGCCTATCCGATGCAGCTTTACGACCTCGCGAGCGATCCGGGTGAGATGCGCAATCTGGCGGACGAGACTGAATGGAGCGAAACGGTCGAGGCGCTAATGGCCGGGGTGCGAGAAATCTGGGACCTGGCGGGTCTGAAGCTGGATGTCATGCGCAGCCAGCGCGTCCGCCAATTCGTCAATCGCGCCATGCAGAAAGGCAAGCTGCGCGACTGGGAGCACTATCCCGATCCGATCCGCGAGCACACCAAATTTGTCCGCACAGGCGAACGCTTCCCCGAGGTGGAGAGACGATCCTATCTGCCTTACGGTGATTGAGGACGGACCTCCTGAAGGACAGTAGAATAGTACAGTCGGGCCGCGTGCCCGCAATGAGAGGCCTCCATGATATCCGACCAAAAGCTTGAGATTCTCCAGGTTCATTGCGAGGGAGAAATCGGCAATGTTCTCGTCGCCGGCGCACCGGAAATTCCCGGTGCAACCGCGTTGGACAAGATGAACTACATCAACAATGTCGACGACAGCCTCCGCCGTTTCGTGACGTTCGAGCCGCGCGCGAATGTCGCCATGACCGTCAATTTGCTGCTGGAACCCACCCGTCCCGACGCGGATGCCGGCTTCATCGTGCTCCAGGCCGACCGTGCGCATGCAATGTCGGGCTCGAACTGCATCTGCGTCGTAACCGCGCTTCTCGAGAGCGGCCGGGTGGCCATGGTTGAGCCCGAAACGATTGTGCGTCTCGATATGCCGGCAGGTCTGGTCACAGCGCGGGCGCGCTGCGAAAATGGCCGTTGCCTTTCCGTCAGCGTCGACAATGTCCCGGCCTTTGCGGAAGCTCTCGACCAGGAGGTCGAGACGCCGCGCTGGGGTCGCATAAAGGCCGATATCTGCTTCGGCGGTGTCTATTACGGTCTGGTTGATGTCGAGCAGGTCGGGCTTACCATTGAACCGAAGAATGCGCGTGCACTGGCGGAGGCCGGTATCGAACTCAAGGCGCTTCTGGCAGAGCAGGTCAAAGTCCGACATCCGACATTGCCGGGTGTGGATGAGATCGCCTATGTGATGTTCCGTTCTCAGGAGCCGGATGGCGCGGTGCGCACCTGCACGACGCTGAAACCCGGCCGCGTCGACCGCTCTCCTTGCGGTACCGGCAGCTCGGCCAATCTTGCAAGCCTTCATGCACGTGGTCTGATCGCGGTCGGAGACACGAAGGTCTCTCGCTCGATCATCGGCGGGGAATTTCATGTCCAGGCGCTGGAGGAAACCGAAGTGGGCGGACGCAAGGCGGTCATCCCACGGATCACCGGCCAGGGTTTCGTCTATGGCAAGCAGGAATTACGCCTCGTCGCCGATGATCCCTTCGTCAAGGGCTTTGCCCTTTCCGACACCTGGGGTCCGCAGGTGCATCTTCTGGATTGATTGGCTCCCAAGGCCTAGGCTCCATGCCTCCGGGCATGGAGCCATTTTTTTGGCCGGCGCTAGCCGGAGGTCTGCGGTTTACGGAGATAAACGATCGTCATTTTCGACGGTTCGCCCCAGCAAGGAGGCGGAAATCTACCTTTTCAGATATGCCAATATGATGCTGACTGTCTGGTCACGCTGTTTGGCGACTTCAACGCTACTCTCCAGTTTTTCATCCAGCACGATCGATAGCGTGTGGATGTTGGAGAAGTAGAAGTAGCCCAGAGCCGATATGGACACGTACAGGTGTTTCAAGTCGACATCTGCTCTGAAGATGCCCTTGTCCTGGCCACTGCGGATCACCCGCGACAGTTTGGCGAGAAGGGGGGTGTAGAGGTTCTTGATGCCGAGCGCCTGTTTCAGAAAACGGGCATTCTGAACATTTTCATGGGTCAGCATTCGAACAATGCGGGGATTGTTGGCGAACGTGTCGAAGGTTGACTGAACGAGCGTCCTGACTGCGCCCACCGGGTCATTTTCATCGAGGTCAATCTCATGCTGGGAAGCGCGCAGCTTCTCATAGGTGTTCGAAAGGCTGGCTATATACAGCTCTTCCTTGCTGTTGAAGTATTTGTAGATCAGGCTTTTGTTTGTCTGGGATTGCTCGGCGATCGCATCTATCCGCGCGCCATCAAACCCGCGTTCCGTGAACTCGTCAATCGACGTGTCGATGATCCTCTGCTTCGTCCGTTCAGGGTCGCGGATCCGCTTCTTTTTGTCCGGGCCGCTTTTTTCAAGTTCCATTCTCTGGTCCATCAACACGCCCTTGGGCCTTAAACATTGAAGTTTATCGTAGCAGCCTCTGCTTAGCATTTTCCATGCTCACGGCAAACTCTAGCGCCGCGGAAACAGACCGTTTTCGCGTTCGAAAAGATGTTGCCGTGTCGCGCTAACTCATTGAATTGTCGGCATAATAAAATACTCCGGCTTTTGGTTTTTGCGCGATTGACAGACAGTCGGAAACAGGTTAGCTCTGTCCTTAATAAACTAAATAGTTCTATAAGAGCAAGAGGGGTTCTGAAAATGAGCAACCGGATGTCCAAGTTCCAAACGACTCGACGCGCGTTTCTTGCTGGCGGTATTGCCGCCCTGGCTATGCCGTCCTTGGTACGTGCTCAAGGCCTTCAGGCGCTGTCGGCCCGCATGGATTTTGCGCCTTGGGGTGTTCAAGCGGCCATGCATCTCGCCCAGGTGAAAGGGTGGTTTAAAGATGTCGGCCTGGACATTGATGTGCAGGATGGCCGTGGCTCTGCGAACACCCTGCAGCTTGTGAATGCGGGCCAGGTTGATGTTGGCCAGGTGCAGCTCGGTCTCGTCCCCCAGGCGCGTATGAAGAGTGCGACCGTGCGCTCCTTCGCTGGTTTCGCTCGCGCTACGGATCTCGCGGCAGTCGTCGACCGCGACTCGGACTACAAGACGGTTGCCGATCTGAAGGGCAAGAGCATCGTCTGTTTCGCGGCGAGCCCATGGGCGCCCTTCATCGACTATTGGCTCGCGCAGGGCGGGCTTGACCGCTCTACTGTGGAGCTGCTCCTGGTCGACCCGGCAGCCCTCTGGAGCACCTATACCACGCGCCGGGCGGATGCGATCCTGTCCACCGGCCCCTCGATCATCCCGCCTGCCGAAGCCGTTCGTCCTTCGCGCGGCATCCTCGCCAGCGACGCTGGCGTCAATTTCCCGAGCTACGGCCTCATCGCCAGTGACGAGACCATCGAAAAACGTGGTGATGCCCTGAAGGCCCTCGTGGCCTCTCAGCAGAAAGCGTGGGCCTATCTGCGTGACGGCAATGCGGGCGAGGGCGCTGAGGCCATGATCCAGCAACGGCCAACTATAAAGCTGACGAAGGAAGTTCTGACCAGGCAGATCGAATTGACGATCGAAACCTTCGAGACCCCGGCGACGGCGGGAAAACCGATCGGCTGGCAGGCTGACGCGGATTGGAACGCCGCGCTGGCGTCGATGGAAAAAGCCAATGCAATTCCGTCCGGATTGACGCTTTCCGATATTTTCACCAACGACTTCATTGGGTGAGGTCGAGATGTTGGACCAGGTCAAGGACAGCTATATCAGGGTCTCCGGCGTCGATAAGCGCTACGGCGGCAGTGATGCGTCGCTTGTTCTTCAAGACATCAATCTGGACATCAGGAAGGGCGAGTTCGTCAGCATTCTCGGTCCGAGCGGCTGCGGCAAGAGCACGCTTTTGAAATGCATCGCCGGGCTTGAGGATGTTTCCAACGGGAGCGTCACGACCCGCGGGCTTATGGTCGACGGTCCACCGGAGGGCCTCGGCATGGTCTTCCAGCGTGACATGCTGCTCGACTGGCGGACGATCCTTGAAAACGTCCTGTTTACCGTCGAGCTCCAAGGCAAGGTCAGTGCGGAGATGCGGGCAAGGGCGAGCGCGCAGCTCGCGCGTTTCGGCCTCGGCGGCTATGAGAACCGGCGCCCGTGGGAGCTGTCGGGCGGGATGCGGCAGAGGGCGTCGATCTGCCGGGCGCTTTTGACCGATCCCGACATCCTGCTTATGGATGAGCCGTTCGGGGCGCTCGACGCCATGACGCGCGATGACCTCAATGTCGAGGTCGCGCGCATCTCCCACGAGGCGCACAAGACGATCATTTTCATCACCCACAGCATCAGCGAAGCGGTCTTCCTTTCGGATCGTGTCGTGATCCTCGACCGCCATCCCGGAAGGATCGTCGAAATCCTTGATATCGACCTTCCCCGTCCGCGGCAGCTCTCCGTCCGCGAGACACCGAAATTCGGACATTACAGCAGCCATATCCGCCAGGTGTTCACGAAACTCGGGATATTCAAGAATGCGTAACATGCCGTCCATGACCACACGCTTTCTGCCCGGCCTGATAACGCTGGTTTCGGCGGTGGCGCTTTGGGAAATCGGCGTCAGGCTTTTCCAGATTTCCCCGATCCTCCTCCCGTCGCCGTCGGCGGTCTGGGTCGAGTTCTGGAAAATGCCGGCCTTCTTCCTCTACAACGCCGGGGTCACTCTGGTTGTGACGCTTGCCGGATTTTTTCTGGCCGCGGTCTTCGGCATCCTGCTGGCAGTCGTCATCGTGTCGTCGAAGACGCTCGAGCGCCCTGTATTCTCGGCGCTGGTCGCCCTGAACTCGGTCCCCAAGGTCGCTCTGGCGCCGCTCTTCGTGGTCTGGATGGGCATTGGGCCGGAACCCAAGATCGCCATTGCGGTCATGCTCGCCATTTTCGCCATCGTCATCGATACGGTCCTAGGGCTACGGTCCGTCGATCCGGACATGATCAATCTGGCGCGTGTCGGGCGGGCAAGCGCTTGGCAGATTCTCACGAAGGTCCGGCTCCCCTGCGCCCTTCCGAGCATCTTCGCCGGCTTGAAGGTTGCCATCTCGCTGGCCCTGATCGGTGCGATTATCGGCGAATTCGTCGGCAGCTCCTCGGGCCTCGGATTTGCGATTTTGACTGCGCAGGGACAGTTCGACACCCCCGGTCTCTTTGTCAGTTTGGTCCTTCTGATCGCGATGGGATCGCTCCTCTTCAACCTCATGGAAGGCATAGAGCGGCTGTCGATCCCCTGGCACACGTCGGTCCGCTCTCACTAACCACGAAACACGCAACGCATGAATGACCCCCGCGGGCGAGATCAACTCGGCCGACGGGAGAACTCGACCCAAAAAAGCGCTGATGCGCAGGAGGCATACGATGAACAACGCACGCATTGGCGTTGATATTGGCGGAACGTTCACCGACCTGGTTCTCTTCGGCGACGGCGGCGAGACCTTCTTCACAAAGGTGCCATCCACGCCCGCCAGGCCCGAGGAAGCGGTGCTGACCGGCATTCGCCAGATCACCGAGACGGCACGCATTTCCGTGTCCAGGGTGGCCGAAGTGGTCCATGGCACGACCGTGGGTTCGAACACGCTGCTACAGAAGGTCGGCGCCAAGACCGGCCTGATCACCACCAAGGGCTTTCGCGACGTGCTGGAGATCGGGCGCGTCCGCACCCCGACCATGTTCGACCTTAGCTGGGAAAAGGCCGTACCGCTGATCGCCCGCCGTTACCGCATGGAAGTGGACGAGCGGTCGACAGCCGACGGGCGCATCCTCAAGGGGGTGAACGAGCAGGAAGTGATCGATATTGGGCGCTTCTTCGAAGCAGAAGGCGTTGAATCCGTCGCGGTGTGCTTCATCAATTCCTACCGCAATCCGGAGAACGAGACCCGGGTGCTGGAAATCATGCGCGAGCATTTTCCCGACATGTGGGTGACCGCCTCGGTCTCGGTGCTGCCCGAGATCCGCGAATATGAGCGGACTTCGACCACCGCCGTGAACGCCTATGTGCTGCCGTCGCTGCGCGCTTACTTCGAGCGCCTCGAAAACGGCCTGCGCGAAATCGGCGTCTCCGCACCGCTCCTGATCAGCAATTCCAACGGCGGCCTCTCCAGCGCCCGCATGGCACAGGAGAAGCCCGTCTTCTTCATCTCCTCCGGCCGTTCGGCCGGCGTAGTCGGTGCGGGCAGACTGGGTGAAGCTGCAGGCGAGAAGGATCTGGTCGTATTCGACATGGGCGGCACGACGGCTTCCGCCTCGCTCATCCACAAGGGCGAGCTGTCGCGCGCCAACGAATATGAATTCCGCGCCGGCATTTCCACGCCGAGCCGCTTCATCAAGGCGGGCGGCTACCTGATGCGGGTCCCTACGGTAGACGTGGCGGAGGTTGGCAGCGGCGCCGGCTCCATCGCCCGCATCGATGAGGGCGGCCTATTACATGTTGGGCCGCTGTCGGCCGGCGCTGATCCAGGACCGGTCTGCTACGGCATCGGCGGCAATTCGCCGACCGTCACAGACGCCAATGTGGTGCTCGGCTTTCTGCCGGCAGCGCTGGCTGGCGGCAGTATGAAGCTCGACGTCGAGGGCGCCCGCGCCGCGATAAAGCGCGATCTTGCCGATCCGCTGAAGCTTTCGATCGAAGACGCCGCCTTCGGCATTCGCGAAGTAGTGAACATCAACATGGCCCGCACCATCAAGGCTGTCACGGTGGAGCGTGGCGTCGACCCGCGCGACTTCGCCATCCTCGCCTTCGGCGGCTCAGGCCCGGTGCACGCCTGCGATCTCGCACGCACGCTCGGCATTTCCCGCGTCATCTTCCCGCGCTCGCCCGGCGTCTTCACCGCGACCGGCATGCTTGCTGCCAAGGTCGAGCGCTATCTCCTGCGCAGCCTCCACGGCAGGCTCGACCAGTTGCCGGTCGCCGAGGTCAATGCGCTGCTCAAGGACATGCGCGCTGACGCCCATGCTTCGCTCGCCGAGGAAGGCTATAGCGATGACCAGATCGAATGCACCTTCGAAGCCGACCTGCGCTTCAAGGGCCAGGATTTCGAGATTCCGGTTGCACTTCCTGAAACAGTGACGGAGGCCGACCGCGAAAACTTGCGCGCATCGTTCCGCGAAGCCTACAAGGCGATCTACGGCTATGCCTCCGACGACAGCGTCGAGATTGTCAACATCAGGCTCAATGCCGGCGGCAATAGCGGCAACCGCCTCGCCTTCACCGCCCACAAGCCTGAGGACGGTCCGGCTGATGTCACCACGCGAAAAGTCTATTTCTCGCGCAAGGACGGTTGGATCGACACGCCGATCCACCAGCGCGCCACCTTCCGCGGCGGCGCCGTCGGGCCGCTGATCATCCAGAGCCCCGATACAACCATCGTCGTTCCACCCGGCGCCAAGGCAGATCTCGATGCCTTCGGCAACGTCGTCGCCACGCTTGCCTGAGACTCGTTGGCCTGACCCCATTCAAGGAGCTGTTCCCATGGCCCAGAAAACAAATGACCCCATTACATTCGCCGTCATCAAGAACGCGCTGGACACAATCGTCGATGACATGGCCTTTGCCGTCATGCGCACTGCGCGCTCGCCGATCGTGCGTGACGTGCTCGATTACTCGGTGACGCTCTGCGACAAGCACGGCCGCATCCTGTCGCAGGCGAAAACCGTCGCGCTGCATCTTGGCGCCGTGCCGGATGCCATGGCTGTGATCATGGAAGAGTATGCGGACGATCTCGCCGAAGGCGACGTCATCATCTTCAACGATCCCTATGAAGGCGGCATGCATCTGCCGGACATCTTCATGATCCGGCCGATCTTCCACAGCGATAACAGCCTGCGCGGTTTCTCCGTGGTCATCGCCCACCATTGCGATGTCGGCGGACGCGTGCCCGGTTCCAATGCGGCCGATTCCACCGAAATCTACCAGGAAGGCCTGCGGATCGCGCCCATGAAGCTCTACAGCAAGGGCGTGCGCAACGACACGCTGATGCGCATCATCGAAAAGAACGTCCGACTGCCGGAACTGGTCTTCGGCGATCTCGAAGCCCAGTTCGCCACCTGCAATCTCGGCGAACGCGAGCTCCTGCGCCTGATCGAGCGCTATGGCGCTGATGAACTCGACAGCTATTTCGACGACCTGATCGACTATGGCGAACAGCTCACACGTGCGGCGATCCGCTCCTGGCCGGATGGCGAATACAGCTTCGAGGATTTCATCGACGGTGACGGCTTCTCAACGGACGCGATTCCGATCCGCGTCAAACTGACGGTTGAGGGCGATCATCTCAACGTGGACTTCGCGGGCTCGTCGCCGCAGGTCAAGGGCGCGATCAATTCAACGCTCTCGTTCGTAAAGTCGGCGACTTATCTCTCGGTACGCTGCGCGCTCGATGCCGAAGTGCCGAACAATGCTGGCGTCTACCGTTGCATCACCATCACCGCGCCCGAAGGTTCGATTCTCAACCCGCAGATGCCTGCAGCGGTCGCAGCGAGAGCGCTCACTGGCTATCGCGTTGTCGATACCGTGCTCGGCGCATTGTCGCAGATAGCTCCGAAGAAGGTGATGGCGGCGGGCGAGGGCGGCAACACGGTTCTTGCCTTCGGCGGCTGGGACAAGGAAACCCGCGAGCCGTTCGTTCTCGTCGATATGATCAACGGCGCCTGGGGCGGCCGCTGGAACAAGGATGGGGTTGAGGGTGTCACCAATCCCTCGCAGAACATGTCCAACCTGCCGGTCGAGACGCTGGAAGTTCGCTATCCGATGATGATGGACGAATATAGCCTGCGGCCCGATTCCTGCGGCGCCGGCGAATTCCGGGGTGGCCTCGGTCTCATCCGCCAATATCGCCTGCTGGCCGAGGAAGCCGTGCTGCAGATCCGCGCCGATCGGCACGATCATGCGCCCTATGGCCTCTTCGGCGGCAAGCCGGCTGCAAAATGCGTCAATATTCTTGATCCCGATGGCCAGAACATCGTTCTGCCAGCCAAGATCACCCGCACGATCGGCAAGAATGTCGTTGTCCGTCACGAACAGGCTGGCGGCGGCGGTTATGGCGATCCGCTGAAGCGTCCCCTCGATCTCATCCGTGACGACCTCACCAATGGCAAGATCAGCGCTGCCTATGCCGAGGCCAACCACGGAGTGGTTTTCACCGCGGATGGAACGTCCATTGACGAAGCAAAAACGGCGGCTCGCCGCCAGGAGGTCGCATAATGTCCGCTTACGATCTGTCACGTTTTGCCATCAACCAGATTACCACGCCGAAATGGTCGATGCCGCAAGCCATTGAAGGCTATGTCTCGCAAGGCATTCCCGGCATTGCGGTCTGGCGCCATTTCCTCGACGATTACGGCGTCGAGGCGACTGCCAAACATCTGCGCGATGCCGGGATGTGGGTCGCCTCCCTGTGCACCAGTGCCTGGGTGAATGAAACCGATCCAGTGCGGCTGCGAGCGGCGATCGACACCAACAAGCGGATTCTCGACCAGGCCGCAGCAATCGGTGCTCCCTGCGTGGTCATGGTAGTCGGCGGCCTGCCTGTGGGCGACAAGGACCTCGGCGCCCAGAGGCAGCGAATTCGCGATGCGCTCGTCGAACTCGCACCCTATGCGCGCTCGGTTGGGGTCAAGCTCGGGCTCGAGCCGCTGCACCCGATGTATTGCGGCGACCGCAGCGCGATGAACCTGATCACCGATTGCAACGACATGATCGATGAACTGGGCGATGAGGCGACCAGCCTCGTCGCTGACGTCTATCATTGCTGGTGGGATCCGGCATTCGAGCGGGAATTGCGCCGGGCAGGGCCGAAGCGCATCCAAACCTTCCACTATTGCGACTGGCTTGTTCCGACCCGGAACCTGCGTGACCGCGGCATGGTGGGCGATGGTGTCATAGACCTGCCTCGCATTCGCGGCTGGCTGGACGATATCGGCTATGAGGGCCCGTTCGAACTGGAATTGTTCTCCGAACTCGATTGGTGGGAACGCGATCCGGCCGAAACAGTGCGTATCGCAATCGAGCGTTGCGGTCCTCTGATCGCGCCGCGCAAATAGCGGCTACTTGCCTTCGACGACGGCGGCAGCCCGATCAGTAGGGAGGGTATCGAATAGGATCGTTGCCCTCTTCCGACTTGGCAACATTCGACTTCCACCAGAACCGTGTTGCCCGGTATGGAGCGAGGTCCAAAGTCGGCCTGCGATCTGCGACGAGATCGGCAACCAATCTTCCGGTCGTCGCTCCGAGCGTCATACCGACTTGGCCATGCCCGAATGCCATGACGACATTATCGTGATGAGGCGCCTTATCGATGACCGGCATGGTATCAGGCATAAAGGGGCGGGGTCCCATCCACTGCTTGCCGCCGGAAGTGTCCAATCCAGGAAGAACGGATTTCGCCTTCTCGGCAATGATATTGGCGCGTTCGAAATTAGGCTTTGGATTAAGCCCGGCGACCTCGATCGTGCCGCCGATTCGCAATCCGGTTTCCATGGGTGTCAGCACGAAGCCGCCATTGGCATAGAGCACAGCGTGATTGACGGTCACATTCGGATTGGGCAGCTGATGATGGTAGCCTTGCAAGGCCGCCAGGGGCACCCGTACGCCGATGTCGCGCGCAAGCTTGCCGCTCCAGGCGCCGGCTGCCAGAACGACCCGTTTCACACTGACCTGATCGCCGCTCGAAAGGCGAATTGCGATCACCTTGCCGGCCTTGGCGACGAGACCGGACACAGAGGCGGTTCTCAGCGTGCCGCCGCGCGAAAGGAAGAATTCCGCCAGCTTGTTACGCACGATGCCGGGATCGGAGAATTGCAGCCACTGCTCGAGAAGCAGACCGCAGGTGATCGGTCCCGAAAGCGCTGGCTCAATTGCCTGAAGGTCCTTCTTATCGAGGAAGCGGTGGCGGAAACCCTTCTGAGTCCTGAGATTCCAAGTGAAGCTGTCGCCCTCGATATCGGCCTTCGAATTGAAGGCCATGATATTCGGCTTGTTTACAAGCTTGTCGGAAAGACCGGCAGCGTCGAGCAGGGCACGATAGTCCTGTTCGGCCCGCGACAGGAGCGGGGTCATGCCTGCGACGATGTCCAGCACCTTGGCTCGCCTGCCAGACCAGAGAAAGCGCAGGAGCCAGGGCATCTGGGTGATCATGTCCTTGGGCCGCACGAACAGCGGGCTTTTCGGATCCGACAGCCACTTGGGGACCTTCGGCAGGATGCCAGGCTTAGAAATCGGCACGATTTCGCCCACTGCCAGCAGGCCGCAATTGCCGTAGCTTGCCGCCTCGGTTTCAAGGCCTCGATCCACCAACTCGACGCTGTAGCCTTCATCCTGCAGCGCAATGGCCGAACATACGCCGACGATGCCGCCGCCGACTATCGTTATGTCACTCACCGATAAGCCTTCCCAATCTGGTCACTTCGCTCGGGTTTTCGCGTCGATCATGACGCCGTTCTTCGCCCAACTGCTGCGTTCGTATTCGTTAAAGACGATCTGCACGTCGTCCTCCGCGCATTTGGCGATCCGCGCGAGCTCTCGCGTGAAGACGTCCGCGATTTCGGCCTTCTGCTCATATGTGCGGCCCGCAAGCATGTCGACGTGTACAACAGGCATGAAAAACTCCCTGGTCGGATATGTTCTTGAGATGTCGCAGCAAATATTGCATATCTAATGTCGACATTCCATAGACAGTATGCAAAAAAGTTGGCTGGGGAAACGTCCACGCGTTCGCGGCAGATTTGAGAGGCACATCGATGATGATTTCCGGTACCACGAAGATCTTTTACATGCTGGCGCACCCGATCGGCCATGTCCGCACGCCGGAGGTCATCAATCCACTTTTTGCCGAGCGCGGCATCGACGCCGTCATGGTGCCTGTGCACTTCATGCCCGAAGACTTCGCGACCGGCTGGGAGGCTATCAAAAGAACGCGCAATCTTGGCGGTCTCGTCGTCAGCGTCCCGCACAAGGAGCAGGCGTATGCGCTTTCAGAGGAGGTCGAGGCCGCGGCCGAGGAACTGGGCGCTGCGAATGTCATCCGGCGTGACCCGGATGGCCGGATGATTGCCACCAATATGGACGGCCTCGGATTTCTGCGTGGAGTGCTGAACAACGGGCAGGACGCCAGGGACCGCGACGTGCTGCTCGTCGGGGCCGGCGGCGCCGGCAAGGCGATCGCCTTCGCCCTCGCGCGAAGCGGCTGCAAGTCCATCCGGATCAGCGATGTCGATCTCGGTCGAGCCGAGCTGCTGGCTGAGGATGTGGCAGCCCGCTACCGCGGCCTGTCGGTCACTGCTTCCGATGCTGATCTTGACGGTGCCGACATGCTCGTCAACGCCACGCCGTGCGGCTTGCATCCCGAGACCGATCCGCTGCCGGTCGACATTTCCCAATTGCGGCCGGACATTCTCGTCGCCGACATTATCATGAAGCCCCGCGAGACACCGTTGTTGAAGGCGGCAATCGCTCGTGGCTGCCAGGTCCGGTATGGCGCAGGCATGCTTGATTCGCAGATCGCGTTGATGGTGTCCTACTTCGGCTACTAGCGATTAGCCTGCTTGTGCCGCGTAGTTGAGCGTAAGCTTGGCTGTGAGATTCCTGTTCAAGAAATCCATGAAGCGGCCCCTAAACTGGACTGCATGCAGATGGGCCTCATGTTCGGCCCGGTCGGCGTCGCGCTTCTCAATCGCATCGATCATGGCGCGATGCGCCGCGGCCATGTCGTCCAGTGTCAGGTTGGGGTCCAGAGATTGATACTGGAAATGGAAGAACAGCAACCGTCTGCCTTCCTGCAGCAGTCGCCGGTAGGAATCCGCGAAATAGGAGTTCCGGCAGGCTGCAGCAATCGCCATATGAAACTCGAAGTTCTTTTCGATCATGCCGATGGAATCGCCTGTGCGTATGGCATTGCTCGCTTCCTGCTCGTATCCTTTTTGGGCGTTCTGAATCTTAATGAGATCGGCAGGCGTGCGGTGAAGCGCGGCAAACCGCGTCACCACCCGCTGCATCAAGTCCAGCGCGTCGAGGAACTCCGGCATCTTATCGAACTCCATAGGTGTCACGATGATGCTGCGGTTTGGTAGGATTTGCACCAGCCCCTCGGTGGAGAGCCGCACGAGCGCCTCTCGAATAGGTGAGCGGGAAAGCTTGAATCGCTGGCTAAGGCTGACTTCATCGAGCGAAGTTCCTGGGGCGATGAGGACGCGAAGAATGTCGTCTCGAAGCTTCTTATAAACGCGTGCACTGCCGGTTTCCTTCACACCGCTCACATTTTCAACTTTCTGCGCTTTTTCCAATTCATTTTCCCAGGATTATATAGAAGTGGGGGTCAGGACGCCTTGTTCTCTGACGTTGACGAATGGCCGTACCGTCTCAAAAGACGCCGCTGACAATATTGCCTGTTGTATGAACAATTGTCGACAGGGAATTACGCGCCCGTCCAAACGTTTAGGACGATAGCTCGAACGTCAAAGGCCGCGCACCGCTAGGCCGATTTGCCGCGAGGCTCAAGCCCCCGCGGCAATCGTGCGCATCCGCAATTCAGAAGATGTTTCAGCGGTGCAAAGCAGCTAATTCGGTCGCGACAACAACATCATTATCAATCCCGCCGAACCTGGAAAAACAGGGGGTAATGCCGATGCGATGCAGGTTCGATTGTTGCCGCCGAGCTGATTGAACTCGATCCAAAGTGCATCGAGGACAGCGCGGATAGATGCAGGCCTGGATTCGACTCGTGGAGCATCGACATCCGACAATGATTCTGCCGCCATTTGAACGCTCCTATCCGTCCAAGCTAAAGCTGGCTATTTGTCTTGTCCATGGATGCTAGTCGGCGCTTTCCACGATTTGCGGCTCGTCCAGCATCGCCCGATACCTGTTGAGGCTCTCTTCAAGATGGGCCGCCAAAGCATTCTTCGCGGCCTTGGGGTCGCCCTGGGTGATGGCTGCGAAAATCGCGGCATGCTCCTTATTAATCTTTTTTAGATAGGTCTGGTAAGTCCGCGCCGATTGGCGATGCTTCATCACGAGATCGAAGCTGATTTCACTGAACACCGCCTGGAGAAATTGCGGGAAGTGCGGATTGCGCGTTGCCCGGGCGATGGCCAGGTGAAATTCGAAATCGGCCCGCGCCTCCAACTCGACGTCATCGCTCTCCAGATTATCGAGATAGTCGAACGCCCGAGCGATATCGGCGAGCGCCTCCGGGGTGCGCCGCGCGGCGGCGAGCGCCACGGATTGCATCTCCACACCGAGGCGCAGTTCCAAAATCTCCATTGCCGAACGGATATCCTCGATCCGGCTGATCTCGAAATTGAGCGCCTTGGAATCGCGCTCCGTAACGTAGACGCCGTCACCCTGGCGAGACGTGACCCTGCCAGCGACCCTGAGTGAGGTGAGAGCTTCCCGGATCACAGTCCGGCTTACGCCAAACTCTTCGCATAGCTGCGCGCTCGAAGGTATCTTCTCACCGGGTGGGTAAATCCCGGAATCTATGCGGCTCGTGAGCTGGGCTACGACAATTTCGGCGAGGTTGCCGCGTTGAGTTATGACCGACACGAATTCTCCTATGACACCCATACGAATTCAACACATATCACATATCATTCCACACGGCCACGGTCGTTGCAGATGCGAGATCGTTCAGGAGCCACCGAATGACGAAGGCGCCGACCGGCAAACTTCTGGGTTTGAGACCGGCACGTAATGTCGCGAGCGGTTAGGCGTCGTCGTCGCGGCTCATTTCGTCTGGCAACTCATCGTGTGGACCCGTCTGCACAGCTCAAGGCACACAAAGGCTGGGGCCACGCGGAGGCCCTGAAAAGGCCTGCCACCGGTCCCTCGCCGAGGCGACGGTTGTCCGCGCCGTGCAATGAAGGAAGAAGCCGCGCTCGTGTGTTGGGCCTGTTGGATGGCCAATCCATGTCTAGGACGAGCGGCGTTAGCCATTCTTGCGGACGAAAAAACGCTTGTTTCGCTGAAAGAATTTATCATATAAGTGATAACATACCAATTTAAATCACATGCAATCCGGTAGCGCGAGGTCAGACATGCAGCAACAGACCGTTATTATTGTCGGTGGAGCTTCGGGGCTGGGGATGACGACAGCCAAACTGATGGCGCAGCGCGGTGCGGCCAAGATCGGCCTGATCGACCGCAACGAGGCGCTTCTGGCAAATTCATCCGCCACTATCAGGGAGCTCGGCGTCGAGGTGGCGACAGCCGTTGCGGATATCTCCCGAGCCGAGACCGCGCATCGCGGCTTCGACGACATTGTGAGCAAGCTCGGCCGGATTCATGCGCTCGTGAACAGTGCGGCCATCTATCCGCGCAGGCCGATCCTCGAAATCACCGACGAAGAGTGGGACCTCGAGAACGCCATCAACGTGAAGGGGACCTATCACATGATGGTAGCGGCGGTTCGGCACATGCGCGGTTTCGTGAACCCGCCCGAAATCGCCGGCCGCATCGTCAATGTCACCTCCGTGGATGCGTTCAAGGCGCATCCGCAGAACGCCCACTACGCAGCCACCAAGGCCGCGGTCGTGAGCCTGACCAAGTCCTTCGCGCAGGAATGCGCTGCCGACGGCATTCTGGTGAACTCCGTGGCGCCGGCCGGCTTTGCCACCGACCGCGCCAAAGAGCTCGGCTTCCTTCCCGAGCTTGCCAAGGCAAGCGCCCTGGGCCGCGCGGCCGAACCGGTCGAGATGGCCGAGTGGATCGTCATGATGGCGAGCAGCCGCAATACCTACGCCACCGGCGAGAACGTGGTGATCAGCGGAGGCTACATCTATGTCTGACGGCATGGCTTACAGAACGGCCGTCGTCACCGGGGCGACGAGCGGAATAGGCCGCGCGACCGTGCTCAAGCTCCGGCAGATGGGGCTTGATGTCTACGCGATCGGCCGCGATGTCGCCGCGCTCCAGGAGCTGGCTTCATCATCCGGCGCGAAAGCCGTCCAGGCGGATGTGCGCGACAAGGCTGCGCTGGCTGCCAGGTTTGCGGATATCGAGGTAGACATACTCATAAACAATGCCGGCATCCTGTCGACCCGCGCCCTGTTCCACGAGATCGATCCCGCCGAAATCGATGCGATGATCGATGTCAATCTCAAGGCTCCTATGCATCTCACCCGCGCCGTCCTTCCCGGGATGGTCGCTCGCAAAAAGGGACACTTGATCTTCATCGGTTCGACCGGCGGCCAGGCGCCTTATCCTTCCATGAGCGCCTATGGGGCGTCCAAGGCCGGGCTCAGCCTGTTTTGCGACGATCTACGCTGCGATCTCCTCGGCACGTCGATACGGGTGACGGAGATCGTGCCCGGTCGCGTGCAGACGGATCTCTACCGCACGGCCATTGCCGATAATCAGGCGCAGGCCGTTCTCTATGACGGTTACAGGCCTATCCAGCCGGAGCACATCGCGACCGTCATCGCTAACGCCATAGAGCTGCCGGTTTTTGTCGACGTCGCTCGGGTCGAGGTCTTGCCGACCGACCAGGCCGCGGGTGGCGGTCAGATGGTCAAGTTCGAACAATAGTCGCTGACGCCGTCGGCCCCCGGGCCTACTTGGGACATATTTGTCTTCCGGTGCCGACGCGTCTAGAGAGACCAAGGAAACCAGTATGAAACGGAATGGAGGAACGCTCCTCGTCGATAGCTTGATCGGGCTCGGTGCGACGAAGAGTTTCGGTGTGCCAGGCGAAAGCTATCTCGCGGTCCTAGATGCACTGCACGACACACGCGGGCGCCTCGACTATGTTCTGTGCCGCAACGAAGGCGGGGCGGCGTTCATGGCGGCGGCCTATGGCAAGTTGACGGGGCAGCCCGGTATCTGCTTCGTCACGCGCGGGCCGGGCGCCACCAATGCCTCGATAGGTGTGCACACCGCCATGCAGGACTCAGTTCCGATGCTGCTGTTCGTAGGCCAGGTCGGACGCGACATGCGGGGCCGTGAAGCCTTCCAGGAGGTCGACTACCGGGCGGCTTTCGGCACGGTTGCGAAATGGGCCGTCGAGATCGATAATGCCGACCGGATTCCCGAGATCCTGTCCCGTGCCTGGACCATGGCCGTCACCGGACGTCCCGGACCTGTCGTCATTGCCCTGCCGGAAGACATGCTCACTTCAGTGACCGATGCCGAGCCTCTCTCGGGTCCGCTCGACATATCGGAGCCGGCGCCATCGGCCGTCGCGATGGCGCGGCTTCGCGAAATGCTCGGCAGTGCCGAGCGCCCCGTAATCCTCTACGGTGGCTGCAACTGGAAACCGGGTGCGATGGCGCTCGTGCAGCAATTCGCCGAGGCCTCCGATATTCCCGTGGTCGCGGTGTTCCGCTACCAGGACCAATATGACAACAATTCACCGACCTTTTGCGGCGAAGCCGGTGTCGGCATGGTCGAGTCCGTCAAGAGGATTCTCAAAGATGCCGATGTCATTCTCGCGATCAACAATCGGTTCGGCGAAAATTCCACGGACGGCTACACTCTCTTCGACGTGCCAAGCCCGAAGCAGGCCATCATCCATGTCCACGGTTCTGACCTCGAGATCGGCAAGGTCTATCGTCCTTCACTCGGCATCCAGGCCGGGCCGAACGCCTTTGCCGAGGCATTGGGCGATCTGGCGCCAGTCACGGGGGCGTGGTCGGAATGGCGCAAGCGTGGCCGCGATGCTTATGTGAACGGTTTCGAACTCGGCGATCTGCCGTCACCCGTCGACATGGGCAAGGTCACCGTGCTGCTCAACGACGTCCTGCCGGACGACGTGGTTCTCACCAACGGCGCGGGCAATTTCACCGTCTGGCCGAACAAGTTCTTCAAGTTCGGCCGGAACGCGCGCCTGCTGGCGCCGCAGTCCGGCGCCATGGGCTATGGTGTTCCTGCGGCGATTGCCGCCAAGGTGGCGCATCCCGACCGCACGGTCGTCTGCTTCGCCGGCGACGGTGACTTTCAGATGAACTGCCAGGAGCTCGCGACCGCGCTGCAGGCCAATGCGCAGCCGATCATCCTGCTCCTTAACAACGGCATCTATGGCACCATCCGTGCGCACCAGGAGCGGCACTACCCGGCGCGTGTCTCCGGCACGACCATGGTCAATCCCGATTTCGTGGCGCTCGCGAAAGCCTATGGCTTCCATGCCGAGCGTGTCGAAAGCACCGCGGATTTCGCCGCGGCATTCGAGCGTGCCCGTGTCTCTAGGACCGGAGCCCTGCTCGACCTCGCCATCTCTCCGGAGGCACTGACGCCACGCCGGACGCTCAGCCAGATGCGTCAGGCCGCTCTCGCTGCAAAGGAACCCGCATGACATCGCGTCACCAAATCCGTCTGGGCGCCGATATCGGTGGCACCTTTACCGACATCGCACTCGACGTCAGAGGTAAGCTCTATTCAACAAAAGTGCTGACCAATTATGCCGCGCCGGAGCAGGCCATCCTCGACGGCATCGAGATTGTTGTCGGGGATGCCGGCATTGCACCGGGTGACATCGACATCGTCATCCATGGCACCACGCTTGCGACCAATGCGCTGATCGAGCGTCGTGGCGCCCGGACGGCGCTGGTCACCACAGAGGGCTTCCGGGACGTGCTCGAAATGCGGACAGAGAACCGCTTCGAGCAATACGACCTCGGCCTCGTGCTGCCCCGGCCCCTCATCCCGCGAGAGGACCGTTTCGTCGTCAAGGGTCGCATCGACGCGCAGGGGCGAGAACTCCAGCCGCTCGATGAGGCTGCGCTCGAAGCGATCGCCGACACTATTTCCGGAGGCAGTTTCGGCGCCATCGCCATCGGCTTCATTCACTCCTACATGAACCCGGCACATGAGCAGCGGGCGCGGGAAATCCTGTCGCGCAAACTCTCCATGCCGATTTCGATCTCGTCGGAAGTGTCGCCGCAGATGCGGGAGTTCGAGCGGTTCAATACGGTTTGCGCCAACGCCTATGTGCGGCCGCAGATGGCCGACTATCTTTCACGCCTGCAAGTGCGGCTCAAGGAGATGGGCGCGCAATGCCCAGTCTTCATGATTCATTCCGGTGGCGGCCTCATTTCGGTCGAGACCGCGGCCGAGTTCCCGGTGCGGCTTGTCGAATCTGGCCCCGCTGGTGGCGCGATCTTCGCCGCCGACATCGCCCGCCGCTTTGACCTGAACCGCGTCGTGTCCTACGACATGGGTGGCACAACGGCGAAAGTCTGCCTCATCGAGGATTTCGAGCCGCAGACCGCGCGAACCTTCGAGGTTGCCCGCACATATCGCTTCTGCAAGGGGTCGGGGATGCCGATATCGATTCCCGTCATCGAGATGATCGAGATCGGCGCCGGCGGCGGTTCGATCGCCTGGGTGGATGCCATGGGACGCATTCAAGCGGGGCCGGAATCGGCCGCTTCCGAGCCGGGTCCGGCCTGCTACCAGCGTGGCGGCGAACATCCGGCCATTACCGATGCCGACCTGGTGCTCGGCAAGCTCGATCCGGACAATTTCGCCGGCGGCAAGATCAAGCTCTCGGTCGACAATGCCAAGGCTGCGATCTCGCGCGACGTCGGCGACAAGCTCAAGCTCGCACCACAGGCGGCGGCCTTCGGTATCGTCGAGGTCGTCGACGAGAACATGGCCAATGCCGCACGCGTACATGCGGTCGAGCATGGCAAGAACATTTCTGACAATACGATGATCGCCTTCGGCGGCGCAGCTCCGCTGCATGCTGCGCGCCTGTGCGAAAAGCTCGGCGTCGATCGCTGCCTTATCCCGCAGGGCGCCGGCGTCGGCTCGGCGATCGGCTTTCTCAAAGCGCCGTTCGGCTACGAAGCGCTTGCCTCCAAGATTGTCAGCTTGTCGAAATTCGACGCGGCGTCGATCAACACGATGCTCGACCAGCTGAAGGCAACCGCCGAAGGCTTCGTGCAGGCGGGCACCGAGGGTGTGTTCACCCGCGAAGTGACGGCCTTCATGCGCTATGCCGGTCAGGGCTGGGAAATCCCGGTTCCGATGCCCGATGGCGCTTTCGTCGACGCCGATAAGGCCGCGATCAAGAAGGCATTCAAAGAGCGCTACGCACTGTTCTTCGGCCGCGCGGTGGAGGGTCCGGAAGTGGAATTCGTGACTTGGTCGGTCAAGGCGCAGGATATTCGTCCCGAAGGCGAGAAGTTCGCTCTCGAGGCCAGCGGCCGGCCCGCATCCGGTCACGCCACGCGCAGCGTCTTTGATCCGGCCTCCGGCAAGGAGCTGGAAACTGCGATCGTACCGCGCGACACGCTCGCAGCCGGCGACCGGATCTCCGGTCCCGCCGTCATCGTCGAGAGCGAAACCTCAACCGTCGTCACTTCGCCATTCGATGCAGTGATCCAGGCGGACGGCACCATCCTGCTCGTGCGGAAAGGGCTCTGATCCATGGGCGACATCAATGAAATCCGCATGCAGGTCATGTGGAACCGCCTGATCTCGGTGGTCGAGGAACAGGCCTTGACCCTGCTCAGGACCGCCTTCTCCACCTCGGTGCGTGAGGCGGGCGATCTGTCAGCCGGCGTCTACAACGCCAAGGGCGAAATGCTGGCCCAGGCTGTGACTGGCACACCGGGCCACGTCAACACCATGGCAGAGGCCGTGCTGCATTTCATCGCCGAGATTCCACGCGAAGAAATGTACCCGGGCGATACCTATGTGACCAACGACCCTTGGAAAGGCACCGGTCATCTCCATGACATCACCATGGTCTCGCCGTCCTTCAAGGGCGACGAGCTGATCGGCTTCTTTGCCTGCACCGCCCATGTCGTAGATGTCGGCGGGCGCGGCTTCGGCGCCGACGGCAAGTCGGTTTATGAGGAAGGCATCCAGATCCCGATCATGAAATTCGCCGAACGCGGCGTGGTGAACAAGGATCTGTTGAAGATCCTCCGTCTCAACGTGCGCGAACCCGACCAGGTCATCGGCGACTTCTTCTCGCTTGCCGCCTGCAACGACGTCGGCCATCGCCGCCTGATCGAGATGCTGAACGAAGTCGGCTATGACAATCTCGACACGCTGGGCGATTTCATTCTGTCGCGCACCCATGCCGCGACCATGGAGCGCATCGCAGGATTGCCGAAGGGGTCGTGGTCGAACGAGATGCTGACCGATGGTTATGACGAGCCGGTCAAGCTCGCTGCAAAGGTCACGATCACCAATGACGGCGTCAATGTCGATTTCGCCGGCAGCGCGGCGGTAAGCCGCTGGGGCATAAACGTACCTCTGATCTATACCAAAGCCTATGCCTGCTATGCACTGAAATGCGTCGTCGCGCCTGACATCCCAAACAATGCGGCTTCGCTCGCTGTATTCAATGTGTCCTCGCCCAGCAATATCCTCAATGCCGGGCGTCCGGCGCCGGTCTCCGTGCGCCATGTCATCGGCCACATGGTTCCGGACGTTGTCCTCGGCGCCCTGGCCAAGGCGCTTCCCGGTCAGATCCTTGCGGAAGGCGCGGCCGCGCTCTGGAACGTGCATATTTCCGTGCGTCCGGTCACCGGTGAACCCGGCGGCCGAGCCGAGGTGCTGATGTTCAATTCGGGCGGCATGGGCGCGCGACCCGATCTCGACGGCCTGTCATCGACCGCGTTCCCCTCGGGCGTCCACACGATGCCGATCGAGGCAACGGAACATACCGGCCCGATCGTTATCTGGCGCAAGGAGCTTCGCCCGGATTCCGGCGGTGACGGCAAGTATCGCGGTGGCCTCGGCCAGGTGATCGAAATCGCCCCCGCCGAGGGCCACGAATTCGATTTCTCGGCCATGTTCGACCGCATCTCCACGCCGGCACGAGGTCGTGCCGGCGGTAGGGATGGCGCACCGGGCTCGGCCACGCTCGACGACGGCACCAAGCTGCGTCCCAAGGGGTGGCAGCACGTGCCCGCAGGCCGCAGGGTGAAGCTCGAACTGCCGGGCGGTGGCGGCTTCGGCGATCCGGCCGAACGCGCGCCCGAAGCCCGGGCCGAAGATCTGTCCAAGGGATATGTTACGGAGAAGAAGTCGTGACCTATATTGCTAGCCGACTGTCGGCGGTGAAGCCGTCGGCCTCCATGGCCGTTTCCCAGGCAGCGAAGGAGCTTGCCGCGACCGGTATCGATGTCATCGATCTCGGGCTTGGCGAGCCGGATTTTGCCGCACCCGCCCATATCACCAAGGCTGCGTTCGAGGCCGCCAGCCGGGAGCGTATGCTCTACACGGCGTCGCTGGGAACGCCGGATCTGCGCAAGGCGATTGCGGCCAAGTTCAAGCGCGAAAACGGCCTCGATTATGCGCTCGACCAGATCGCCGTGGCCAATGGCGCCAAGCAGATCATCTTCAATGCGCTGATGGCGACAGTGGAGGAGGGCGACGAGATCCTGCTTCCCGCGCCCTATTTCGTGTCCTATCCCGAAATGGCGAAGTTGTTCGGGGGCGTCCCGGTGACGCCGGAATGCCTGGCTGAGGCGGGCTTCCGGCTGACGCCAGAGGTCCTCGAAGCAGCGATCACCGGCAAAACGCGCTGGCTTTTCCTCAACATGCCTGGCAATCCCTCGGGTGCGGTCTATTCCAAGGAACAGCTCCAAGCGCTCGGCGCGGTGCTGGCGAAACACCCGCAGGTCCTGATCCTGTCCGACGAGATCTACGAGCACATCATCTTCGACGGCCGGACATTCGTCTCCTTCGGCGCGGCCTGCCCGGAACTGCTCGAACGCACACTGGTGGTCAACGGCGTTTCAAAAGCTTATGCCATGACCGGATGGCGCGTCGGCTATGCCGCCGGCCCGAAGGACCTCATCAAGGCGATGGCGACTATCCAGAGCCAGTCCTGCACATCCGTAAGCGCGCCCGCCCAAATCGCTGCCAAAGCTGCGCTCGAAGGGCCGCAGGACGAGGTATCGACGTTCTGCGCCGCCTTCGAACGCCGCCGAAATCTTGTCGTCGAGGGCATATCGAGGATCGATGCGCTCACACTCGATCCCCCGGAAGGTGCGTTCTACGCGTATATAGGTTGTGCTGCGCTGATCGGTGCCGTCACCTCCTCCGGCCAAACACTTGCCGACGACGTCGCGGTGGCCAAGTATCTTCTCGATGAAGGTCATGTGGCGGCGGTGCCGGGCACAGCCTATGGCCTCTCGCCGTTCTTCCGCATTTCCACGGCAACATCGGAAGAGGTTTTGATCGAGGCAGTGACGCGCATCGGCCGCGCCGTTGCCAAGCTCAAGAAGTGATGGACACGACAATGGCCAAGGATTTCAACAGCATTCTAATCACGGGCGCCGCCGGCCGCCTGGGAACCCAGCTCCGCAACGGGTTGGCGCATCTTGCCAGCGAGGTCCGCGTCGCCGACCGGGTCGAGATCTCCGATTTGGCGCCGCATGAACAAGATTTCGTCTTCGATCTCGCGGATGCCAAAGCGGTCGAATATGCAGTAAAAGGCGTCGACGCCATCGTCCATTTCGGTGGGGCGCCGCTCGAAACGGCGTGGAAGACGATCCTCGCGTCCAATATCGAGGGCAGCTACAATATCTACGAGGCGGCGCGTCGCCACGGCGTCAAGCGAGTCGTTTACGCCTCCTCCGTCCATGCCATCGGCTACCACAAGCTGACGGACAATATCGACGAGGCTGCCCCGGTGCGCCCGGACAGCCTTTACGGCGTCTCGAAATGTTTTGTCGAAGCGCTGGCGCAGTTCTATTGGGACAAGTTCGGTCTGGAAAGCGCCTGTCTGCGCATCTTCTCATCCTTCCCCGAACCGCCGGAGCGTCGCATGCTGTGGTCCTGGCTGTCGTTCGACGATTGCGTTCGGCTGGTGGAGGCGGCGCTGACTGCGCCGCATATCGGCTGCACCATCGCCTTCGGCCTGTCCGACAACAAGGTCTGCCCGGTCGACAATACCAATTGGGGCAGGCTGGGCTATCATCCCAGGGACAATACCGAATTCGCGCGCCAGAAAGTCGAGGCCGCCGTGCCGCGCCTCGACCCGCACGCGCCCGCAAGCCAGCATCTAGGCGGCTGGTTCGTCGACCTGCCGCACCCCGACGACGAGGCATCCAAATGAAGAATTCCTACGATGTCGTAGTCGTCGGCGGCGCTGTCATCGGCTCGGCCGTCGCCTATTATCTCTCCGCCAATCCGGATTTCGACGGCTCGATTCTCGTGGTCGAGAAGGACCCGACCTATGCGAAGGCGTCGACTTCCCTGTCGTCGTCTTCAATCCGGACGCAATTCTCCAATCCGATCAATGTCAGGATCAGCCAGTATGGTTCCGAGGTCATTCGCAACTTCGCCGACATGATGCAGGTGGGCGACGATCGCCCGGATCTCGGTTTTCAACCTGGCGGCTATCTCTTTCTTGCCAACAGGCCGCAGCAAGTGCAGACGCTCCGCGAAAACCATGCGGCGCAGATATCCTGTGGCGCCGACGTTTTGCTTCTCAACCGGGATGAACTCGCCAACGCGTTTCCGCATCTCAATGTCGCCGATATCGAGCTCGCATCCTACGGCCGGTCCGGCGAGGGCTGGTTCAACAATACCGGCCTGATGTACGGCTTCCGCAACAAGGCGCGTTCGCTCGGTGTGGACTATATTACCGATGAGGTCGTAGGCGTGGGGCGCCGAGGAAACCGCGTGACCTCCGTTGCCCTGAAGTCGGGTACGACCGTCGGTGCCGGCACGATCGTGAACTGCTCAGGTCCGCGCGCGGCATTGACGGCGCGCATGGCGGGCCTCGATATCCCGGTGGAGCCGCGCAAGCGCACATTGTTTGTCTTCGATTGCGCCGATACACCGGAAGGCACGGCCAACATCAACGATGGCCGACTGCCGCTGATGATCGACCCGAGCGGTGTATTCTGCCGCCCGGAAGGCCGCTTTTTCCTGACGGGCTGCCCACCCGTCGAGGACCCAACTGCAGACTGGGACGATTTCGAACCGCGCTATGAAGAATTCGAAGAGATCATCTGGCCGGCACTCGCCGAACGCTCGCCGAAATTCGAGGCGATCAAGGTCGTCAATCAATGGGCAGGTCATTACGATTACAACACTCTTGACCAAAATCTGGTCGTCGGCCGCCATCCTGACGTGCGCAACTTCGTCTTCGCAAATGGCTTTTCGGGCCACGGTTTGCAGCAGGGACCGGCCACCGGCCGAGGTGTGTCCGAACTTATCATTTATGACGAGTATCGAACCCTCGATTTGACGGACGTCGGGTACGAGAGAGTCCTCAGCAATCGACCTTTTATCGAAAGGGCCGTCATATAATGCCAGCGGCGCCGGATGCGGCCAGCCGAATGTGGGGGTGCGGTAATTCTCTTGATAGTCGGCTACGGTACCCATGGTGATGCGCTCATGAGCTCATTGCGCGGCCGGTGCCGCGTCAGTCGACAGGAGCTACGGCACTAGCTTGATTGTCATATCCGACAGGATTCCTTCTGAGCTGCGTCCTACTCTTCTACAGTCGACAGCGATTACCGAAGCAGTTGCATTCCCAGTGCCGCAGCTCTTCTTTGGTAGAAAGACGCTACAATGTGATAAACGCAATTCAAAAGACAATGACATGCACATCGACCTGATCGAGGCGTCGGAGGCCGACCTGACGACGCTCCAGAATCTTATGCAGCTGTATACTCATGATTTTTCGGAATTCTGGGCGGGCACGCAGCGTGGAGAACTTTGTGGCGACGGGCGGTTCCCTGACTATCCGATTCATCGGTATTTCGAACGTGCCGATTGGCGTGCATACCTGTTCAAGACGGCCGACGTCCTCGTCGGCTTCGCACTTGTTAACGACGAGACCCATTCAACTTTGCATGCCGATCATTCAATCGCAGAGTTCTTCGTAGTGCGATAGCATCGGGGGCATGGCCTGGGTCGATTGGCGGCGCAACGATTGTTTGAGCAACAGTGCGGATCATGGGAAGTGGCTGTTGCTCGCAAGAATACGCTTGCATTAAGATTTTGGCGGGCAGCGATTTTCGGATGCAAATCTGTATTGAACGTATCCGAACTCGATTCGCGCACGCCCAATTGGGACGGTCCAATCATCCGTTTTGAGGTACTTGATGCAGCGATAGAATGCCGGTGAGCCGTCTTGCTTTCGGAAAAAAGGTCCTCGGCCGACGACCAATGAGCTCTTGTCCGACACCGTGTAGTTTTTGGACTTGGCCTACGCTGCCAAGTTACGATCGAGAATAAGCGGAATCATCCCTCCCCTTAGAAGCGTTTCCGCTTCCTGCTCCGTTTCCACTGCTGCACGCCCGGTCAGTTCCGCGGTTGCGGCAGCGACATAGCGTAGCAAAATCCTGACGTCGCAGCGCGGACGGATGCGCGTGGCCTCAATTTCGATGAGATCCAGTGCCGAGAGCGAGGGCATCGAGTTTTCGATCACGATCGGTAAAATGCCCATGCCGATCAGATTGGTGCGATGGATGCGCTCGAAGCTTCTCGCAATGACGGCGCGCACGCCCAGCAATGCGACGCCTTTGGCTGCCCAATCGCGTGATGAACCGGCTCCATATCGCTCTCCGGCCACGATGACGACGGACCGGCCTTCCTGCCGGTAGCGTTGGGCGACCTCCCATAGCGGACCTTCCTCCATTGAAGGCGCATGCACGGTCCTTGAGGCTGGTTCCCCGCCAAGCAGGAGGTTGGCGGCAGTCCGATTGTCGAAGAGACCGCGAACCATGGCCTGCCAATTCCCTCGCCGGGCCGCGTAGACATTGAGATCGTTTGGCCGGTCGCCGGCAGCAACAAGATGACGCCCGGCATAGCTTTCGGCACTGATCTGGCCGGCGGGAGAGATGTGATCGGTAGTCATGTCGTCGCCAAGCACGAGCAGCGGATGGGCCGCATAGGTTCCGAGTCGATTGGCTGAGCTCACGGCAGCGAAAGGCGGGCGCCGGATATAGGTCGAGTTTTCATCCCACGGGAAGGTTGGAGATGAGGACGCATCGAGGGCCAGCCATGCCTCGTTCTTCGCCGCATCGTCAAAGGCTTGGCCAAAATCTTCGCGCTTTGAGAAGTCTCGCAAACTAGCATCGATCTCCTCATCGGACGGGAGGAGATCGCGAAGGCGGACGGCAGATCCGTCCGCGGTGTCCGCGACTTTCAAACTTAGCGGATCTCGACAGAATTTTCCGATCATCGAGAGGGCGACGACGTGCGGCGGCGAGGCGAGAAAGCCGAACTGCAAGCTCGGATGCACCCGCCCTGGAAAGTTGCGATTGCCCGAGAGGAGGGCGGCGGCAACCGTGCCGTTGGCGATTGCCTCGGCCATGTCCGGCTGGAGTGGCCCCGAGTTGCCGATGCAGGTGGTGCAGCCGTGACCCACGATGCCGAAGCCGATGGCCTCCAGGTCCACCAGCAGACCGCTCCGTTTCAGGAAGAGTTCGGCGGATGGCGAGCCCGGCGCCAATGATGTCTTGACCCATGAAGGCGGGCGAAGACCGAGCCCGTTTGCCTTACGGGCGACAAGACCGGCGGCGGCCAGGAGACGCTGGTCGGAGGTGTTGGTGCAGCTTGTAATGGCCGCAATCGCAATCGCGCCGTCCGGAATGCCTTTGAAACCTTCGCCAAGCGGCCTGCCAACTGCCGCCTCCAAGGCAGATACAGCTTCAGTCAGCCCCAGCTTGTCTTGCGGGCGCTGCGGCCCGGCTAAAAGGGCACGCACATTGCCGAGATCGAGTTCGATGACCCCGGTGTAGCGAGGCTCGGCTTCCGGATCGAACCAGAGGCCCATCACACGCGCGGCACGTTCGACCAGCGAGCAATGTTCAGCCGCTCGACCTGTTTGCCGCAGATATTCGATCGTCCGACCGTCGATTGGAAAATAACCGGTTGATGCGCCATATTCGGGCGCCATGTTGGCTACGACGGCGCGGTCTCCGCCTGAGAGCGTTGCGACACCCGGCCCGAAGAATTCGACGAACTCTCCTGAGACGTTGTGACGCCGCAGGAGGTGCGTAACTTCCAGCGCCAAGTCCGTTGACAGCACGCCGGGAGGAAGCCGTCCGGTCAGGCGCACACCGACGACATCCGGAAGCCGTATCGTGACGGGGAAACCAAAGAAGACGCTTTCCGCCTCCAGACCGCCCACACCCCAGCCAAGAACGCCGATACCGTTTATCATTGGCGTGTGGCTGTCGGTTCCGATAAGTGTGTCCGGCGTGGCCCAGGTCTCGCCGTTCCGGTCTTCGAGGCGGATGACGGTCGCCAATTGCTCGAGATTGAGCGTGTGCATGATCCCGGTGCCCGGTGGATGCACGGTCACACCCGGAAGAGCGGTCGTCGCCCATTTCATCAGGCGATAGCGCTCGCTGTTGCGCTCCATCTCGCGCTGCATGTTGAAGGCACGAGAGCGGGGCTGTCCATGCATGTCGACGCCGATACTGTGATCGACGGATACGTCAACCGGCAGAACCGGCGTGAGGCTCTTGGGATCGCCGCCGGCTTCGGCGATGGCGTCGCGCATGGCAGCAATGTCGACCAATGCGGGCACGCAGGTCGTGTCATGCATGAGGACACGCGAGGGATGGAAGGCGATCTCGGTCTCGCTCGTGCCGCTGACAAGCCAGCCCCGCAAGGCAGTAATCATGGACGGCAGGCGATCGGCGTCTCTTCTGGCGACGTTTTCCAGCAGGATTCGATGGATGTAGGGGAGGCTCGCGAAATCGCCGCCGAAGATACCGGAGAGATCGAGCGCTTTGACGATTCCGTATGGGGTCGCTAGCTGAAGAAAGCTCATGTGTTCTCCATAGAATGAATTTTAATATTCAAAAAGCCAAAAATGGCGCGGTGTCAATGGAGGTTATGCCGCTTTTTGGCTTTTCTAGCAGTCAGATATGCAAATTGTTTCGCTCGAATTGTTCCCTTTGTCGCCGTCATGGATTAACCTGCGGCGACATCGTTGTTTCATACGGGGTTGATCGAGATGCGCTCCAGCCAACTGGCACAAACCATTGCCAATGAAATCACCCTGCTCGTCACTTCGGGAGAGTTGTCGGTCGGCGACCACCTGAAGACGCAACAGCTTGCAGACCGCTTTGGCGTCTCCCGCTCGCCAGTGCGGGAAGCGATGGACATGCTGGCTGCGCAAGGTCTTCTCGAGCAGAAGGAAAACAGGGGCTTCTTTGTCAAGGAGGTCACCGACAGCATCGCCGAACGCGTTCGCGAGGATGCGGAGCCATTCGAGGTGGCCAATGACTACCAGCGTCTTGCAGAAGACTGGCTCACCGACCGGATACCGGCCGAAGTTACCGAGCAGATGCTGAGAGAGCGCTACGATCTGACGAAATCGCAGGTCAATGATGTCCTGATGCGTGCGTCTCGTGAGGGATGGGCCGAGCGCAAGCAGGGTTACGGCTGGCGCTTCCTGCCGGTCGCCAAGACGCCCGAGGCTTTCGAGCAGATCTACCGCTTCCGTATGCTGATCGAGCCGGCCGCGATGCTGGAACCCGAGTTCCGGCTGGATCGGAAGATCATCGAGGAGCAACGCCGCATTCAGTTGCGCATGCTGGAGACCGATATTGAACGGCTGCCGGCGGAACGGCTTCTCCACAACGGCGCGCTCTTCCATGAAGAGCTGATCAAGATGTCGAACAATCCGTTTTTCCACCTCTCGCTCGTGCGCGTGAACCGGATGCGGCGTCTGCTCGAATATCGCTCCCGTGTCGACCGCAGCCGCACTGTGCGGCAGTGCCAGGAACATCTCGAAATTCTTGATCTTCTCGAGCGCGGCGAGGTCGTCGAGGCTTCTTACGCCATGCGCCGGCACCTCGGCGGTGCCCTCTCCAAGAAATCGCCGGTGACCTGGTCCTGGTCGCACCAGGCGCATGAAAAAGAGCTGCTCGGAAAATAGCCATTGCATTTTCAGATTTAAAAAGCCAATAATCTGCCCGTGACGTTGCGCGGCCTGTCGGTCGTTGCCTCATGGGAGATTTGTCAGATGAAAATATTCGTGACGCCGTGTGATGGGATCGGTCCCGAAATCACCGCGGCAACAATGGAGGTCATGAAGGCCACGGACGCGGCTTTCGATCTGGGCCTCGAATACCATTTCGAGGACACGGGCTTCACGAGCCTGGAAAAACATGGTTCGACTCTCCGGGACGAGACGATCGAGCTTGCCCGCACCTTCGACGGCATCATTCTCGGTCCCCAGTCGCACATGGACTATCCGCCCCGTGACAAGGGCGGCGTGAACGTCTCGGCCGGCTTCCGTGTCAAGCTCGATCTCTACGCCAATGTCCGCCCGGCACGCTCCCGTCCGTTCCTGAACGACGCCAAGAAGATGGACCTCGTCATCATGCGCGAGGCGACCGAGGGCTTTTACCCCGACCGCAACATGTATGCCGGCACGGGTGAATTCATGCCGACGCCGGACGTCGCGCTGTCTGTCCGGAAGATCACGGCTTCGGCTTGTGAGCGTATCGCCCGCCAGGCCTTTCTCCTTGCCATGAAGCGCAACAAGAAGGTTACCGCGGTCCACAAGGCGAACAATTTCATCCTGACGGACGGCCTGTTCCTCAAGCAGGTGCGCAAGGTCGCAGCCGAATTCCCCGAGGTCACACTCAACGAGTTCATCATCGACGCCATGGCGGCGCATCTGGTGCGCGACCCCTCGCGCTTCGACGTGATCGTCGCCACCAATTTCTATTCCGACATCCTTTCCGACCTCGCCAGCGAGCTCTCGGGAAGCTTGGGTCTTGCCGGCTCGATCAATGCCAATGCCGAAACCGGCCTTGTCTGCGCCCAAGCCCAGCACGGCTCGGCGCCGGACATCCAGAATAAAAATATCGCCAACCCGACATCGCTCATCCTCTCGGCGGCGATGATGCTGAGCTGGCTCGGCGAGCAGCGCGGCTTGCCACAATTCGAGGCAGCCGGCGCGGAAATCGAGCGCGCGGTCGACGAGGTGCTGGCGAATCCGGCGACGCGCACGCGCGATCTCGGTGGCACCACCAATACCGATGCCTTCGGCGCGGCTGTCGCCAAGGCAGTTCGAAACCGCGGCGGCGACCGGAAGGCGGCCAACGCCTAAGCCTTTGCACTTTGGGTATTATAAATCCAAAGTGCAAAATTGCAGGATGTGAGGGCGCGAGCCCTCGCGCACATGCCCGGAGGAGCAATGGAGCCGGGCGCATTTTGGGAGATCAGAAATGAACAGGCACATTACCGTCCGGTCGACAGCCTTCGCAGTCACCACGGCCATCATCACAGCATTTGCAGTCCCTGCACTGGCGCAGGACGTCCCTGCCGGCTACCCGGCCGATTATGCCGACTTGATCGCCAAGGCGAAGGAAGAGGGCACCGTCTCAGTCTACACGTCGACGGATGCAGCGCAGTCGCAAAAACTGCAGGACGGCTTCACCAAGAAATACGGGATCAAGATCGCCTATAACGATCTTGGGACCAACGGCACATATAATCAGGTGATTTCCGAAGCGGCGGCCGGGCAAACCACGGCCGACGTCGTCTGGAGCTCGGCGATGGATCTGCAGATGACTCTGGTCCAGGACGGTTATGGGGTCGAATATGCTTCGCCTGAAGCAGCGAAGTTGCCCGCCTGGGCGAACTACAAGAACACGCTTTATGCCACGACCGTAGAGCCGATCGGCGTGATCTACAACACCAAGGCGCTGTCGGAGGACAAGCTGCCGAAGACCTATGCTGAGATGATCACCTTCCTGAGGGACAACAAGGCGATGCTGCAGGGCAAGGTGGCGACTTTCGATCCTGAAAAGAGCGGCTCCGGCTTCCTTCATCACTCCAATGACGCGCGCAACCGCAAGGACTTTTGGGACCTCGCCAAGGCCATGGGCGAGGACGGTGCCAAGATCTATTCGAGTTCAGGCGGCATGAAGGAAACGGTCGTGTCCGGCGAGAACGTCATCGCGATCAACATCATCGGTTCCTACGCGCTCGATTGGGTAAAGGAGAGCCCGAACCTCGGTGTCCATTTCGCTAAGGATTATACGCCGGCTTTCTCGCGTCTGGCCTTGATCACCAAGGATGCTCCGCATTCGAACGCCGCAAAGCTCTTTGTCGACTACATGCTGTCGGCCGAGGGACAGGCGCTCCTGGCGGAAGGTGGCCTGCCGTCCGTCCGCGAAGACGTGACCGCCGGTCTCAACATCAAGACGCTCAATGAGCGTGTCGGTGGGGGCCTGAAGCCGATCGCCGTCGATGAAGGCGTGCTCGAATACATGGATCAGATGAAGCGCGTCCAGTTCCTCAACGACTGGAAGGCAGCGCTCGGCCGCTGATGCATCGCCGTCCGCGGCGCGATATCGCGCCGCGGCTCTGCTCCTTCATGCGAGAGGCAAGGAATGTCTACCCACGCTCAAGCACCGGCCGCAGTCGAGCTTTCAAAAGCCGCAGCCGAAAAGAAATATCCGGCGAGAATGCCCCGCCATGGCAATGCAAGCCTCTATAGGCGCATCGTTATCGGTCTGCTTGCAATCGCCGTTCTGGCGCCCGTCTGCCTGATCATATACCAGAGTTTCCTGACCGCCGCCTTTTTCAGCCCGCGTGCCAGGTTTGGTCTCGACGCCTATCGCTATGTCTTCTTCGACAAGAATTTTTATAAGGCGCTCGGCACGACGGCGATCTTCTCCTTCGGTATGGTCGCGATCGCCGTGCCGCTCGGTGGCCTGCTTGCCTTCCTGATCACCCGCACTGACATCAAGGCCAAGCGCCTGCTCGAAATCCTCGTGCTGGTGCCGATGTTCATTTCTTCCATCGTGCTCGCCTTCGGCTACACCGTTTCGGTCGGCCCGACGGGTTTCGTTTCACTTTTCATCCGTGATATCATCGGCGTCGTTCCCTGGAACATCTACAGCCTGCCCGGCATGATCCTGATCGCCGGCCTGAGCCATGTGCCGCATGTCTATCTCTATGTCTCCGCGGCGATGCGCAATCTTCCCTCCGATCTCGAGGAGGCCGCGCGCACGACCGGTGCCTCCGTCTGGCAGGTTTCGCGCGACGTGACCCTTCCCATGGTGCTGCCGGCTCTGATCTTCGCGGCGGCACTCAACGTCCTGCTCGGCTTCGAGACCTTCGGCATTCCGCTGGTGCTCGGCGACCCGAACGGCATCATGGTTCTCACCACCTATATCTATAAGCTCACCACCTTGTTCGGCACGCCGACCTATCAGCTGATGGCCGTAGTCGCCGTGGTGTTGGTGCTGATCACGCTTCCGCTCGTCTGGATGCAGCGCAAGCTGCTGCGCAATGCCCGCAAATATGCGGCGATGGGCGGAAAGGGTGCGCGCGTCTCCACTCTCAAGCTCGGCAAGAGCGGCCAGATCATCGCCCTTTCGATTATCGGGCTTTGGCTCTTCGTCTCCGTCGCCCTGCCGATCGGCGGCATCACGGTGCGTGCCTTCGTCGATGCCTGGGGTGAGGGCGTGAGCCTTTTCGACCAGCTGACGCTCGCAAATTTCAGCCGTATGCTGGAAGTCCCGAGCCTCTACAACGGCATCGTCAACACGATCCTTTTGTCGGTTGTCGGCGGCGCGGTCGCGGTTGCGATCTATCTGGCAGTCGGCCTTGCCGGCCATCGCAATTGGGGCATGTCGAACACGATCCTCGATTACATCGTGCTCTTGCCACGCGCTCTACCGGGCCTGGTCGTCGGTCTTGCCTTCTTCTGGGTCTTCTTGTTCGTGCCGTTCCTCACGCCGCTGCGGCCGACCCTGGTCAGCCTCTTCGTGGCCTACTTGGTCGTCGGCCTCTCCTATGGCCTCAGGTTGCTGCAAGGCACGCTCATACAGGTCGCGCCGGAACTTGAAGAGTCGGCGCGGACGACCGGGGCCACGATCGGCCGCACCTGGAAGGACGTGGTGATCCCGATCGTCCGTCCCGGCCTCGCCGGCGCCTGGGCGCTCATCATGATCATCTTCCTTCGCGAATATGCGACGGGTGTCTACCTCATGGGCGCCGGCACCGAGGTGATCGGCTCGCTGATGGTCTCGCTCCTGCAGACCGGCGCGATGAACACCATCGCCGCGCTCGCCCTCATCAGCATCGTATTGACGGGCGCAGGCCTCGCACTCGCCCTCCGTTTGGGAGCAAAAATCCATGACTGAACTCGTTGTCAGCAATGTCCAGAAATGGCTCGGCGGCCTGCAGATCCTCAAAGGCGCCTCGTTTACCGCCCAGCGCGGCTCGATCGTGGCGCTGCTCGGGGCGTCGGGCAGCGGCAAGACCACGCTTCTGCGCTGTGTCGCCGGGCTTGAACAGCCGGAAGTCGGTCAGATCGTCATCGGCGGCAAGACCGTTCTCGACGGCGAGAAGAAACTGGCGCTTCCGCCGGAGCAGCGCAATATCGGCCTCGTCTTCCAGTCCTATGCACTCTGGCCGCATCGGACCGTCAAGGAGAATGTCGGCTACGGGCTGAAACTGCGAAGCGTCGCGCCGGCCGACATCGAAAAGCGGGTGCAGGCGATCCTCGATCGCATGGGCCTCGGTCATCTGGCCGACCGTTTCCCGTCGCAGCTCTCCGGCGGGCAACAGCAGCGCGTCGCGATCTGCCGCGCGCTCGTCTATGAGCCGCGCGTACTGCTGCTCGACGAGCCGCTTTCCAACCTCGATGCCAAGCTGCGCGAGGAGGCACGCTACTGGATCCGCAAGCTCATTCTGGATCTTGAAATCTGTGCGATCCTCGTTACCCACGACCAAAGTGAGGCGCTGGCCGCCGCTGACAATATTCTCCTGCTGCAGGACGGTCGCATCGTCCAGCAAGGCGGACCGCAGGAGATCTATTCCAACCCGAACAGCTTTTATTCGGCCGACTTCCTCGGGGCCAACAATATCGTCAAGGCGAAGGTGAAGACGATCGATGGCAAGTGCGCCGTTATCGGCGGCGACAATTGGAGCCTCGATGGCACCATACGCGAGGCGTCCGGCTTGGCCGCCTCGCAGGATGCGCGGGCGGTCATCCGCGTGGAGCAGATCAGCGTCAGCGACCAGCCGCAATCAGGCGGGCTCGAGATGAATCTCGACGACAGCATCTATCTCGGGGACAGGTGGGAATATCGTCTGCGCCGTGGAGATTTTGTCGCCAAGGCGCACGGGGCCAAGCAACTGCAATCGGGAACCGTCTGGGCGCGCATTCCACCTGAAAGCGTCTGGGTGTTTTCGGCGGGCCAGCAGTAGCAAGGTCTCAAGCGGCGGCCGCCCTTCCTCCCGGGCGGCCGCCACCTCCTAACCAGGATAGTCAAGATGACGTCACGAAAAAGGATCGCGCTTGTTCACGCGACGCCGATCGCAATCGATCCGATCGGGATCGCCTTCGAGGCCGGCTGGCCTGAGGCCGAGCGGGTGAACATCCTCGAAGATAGCCTTTCTCCAGACAGAGCGAGAGACGGCGCTATCACTGACCAAATGTCCGATCGTATCGTGGCGCTGGCCAGGTACGCCCGCATGATCGGCTCCGACGCGGTCCTCTTCACCTGTTCGTCCTTCGGCACCGCTATCCAGCGGGCGGCGAGCACACTGGATATTCCCGTTCTCAAGCCCAACGAAGCAATGTTCGAAGCCGCGATCCGCAAGGGTGGCCGTACGGCCATGCTCTACACCTTCCCGCCGGCGCGGGAGGGGATGGAAGCCGAGTTCCGTGAAGAGGCTTCGCGAGTGAGCCCTTCAGCCGAAATCGAAAGCTTTCTCGTCGACGGAGCCATTGACGCGGTCCGCGCTGGCGACGAGGCGACCCACAACCGTTTGGTAGCCGAGACCGCAGCCACGATCGAGGGCTTCGACGCGATCACGCTGGCGCATTTCTCGACAGCGCGGGCGCTTGAGGCCGTGCAGGCGGCCACGCCTATCCCGGTTCTGACCAGCCCGGATGCGGCGGTTGCCAAGCTTCGCCGCCTGCTGACCTAGGCGGAAAGCGGGCATCTTCAGACGAGCAGTTCAAACTGGAGGAGACTTGAATGAGCAGTGCAGATCTGACACGCAGGCAAATGTTGCAAGGGATGGCGGTGGCGGCTGCTGCGGTCCTTTCACCGGCCAATGCTTTTGCGCAGGAAGTTCCCTTCTCGGCGGGGAGTGCCCATCCGAAGTTCAAGGCGCCACCGAAGACCTGCGACGCGCATTTCCACATCTACAACAGCAAGTTTCCCGCGGCCGCCAATGCGAGCCTCGTTCCTCAGGATGCGAGCGTAAGCGATTATCACCGTCTCAAGGAGCGGCTTGGCTTCGAACGCAGCGTCATCGTTCAGCCCTCCACCTATGGAACGGATAATTCCTGCCTGCTCGAAGCCTTGGCCGAGCTCGGGGATGCGGCGCGAGGAATAGCCGTGGTCGACACGTCCGTAACCGACGGTGAACTCAAGCGGCTCGACGCCGCCGGCGTTCGTGGCATTCGCTTCAATCTCGCGAGAGCCGGCGCCACGACCGTGGACATGATCGAGCCGCTTGCGAAACGCGTTGCGGATCTCGGCTGGCATATCCAAGTTCATATCAAGGGCGACAGCATCGCAGAACATGCCGGGCTGTTCCAGAACCTTCCGGTCATCACGGTCTTCGACCATCTCGGCCGAATCCCGCAACCAGCCGGCAAAGAGCATCCGGCCTTCAAGGTCGTGGCCGACCTGCTCGAAAAGGGCAAGGCCTACACCAAGCTCTCCAGCATCTATCAGGACACGCTGGTCGGGCCGCCGACCTACGCGGACATGGGTGGTTTGGCGAAGGCCTATCTGGCGTTAGCACCTGACCGCGTGCTCTGGGCCACCGATTGGCCCCATCCTTCACCCGGCAAGTCCGGCAAGCCGGATGATGCGCTGCTGATGGACCTTTGCGCCGAGTGGGCGGGAGATGATCCGACCCGAAGCAAGATCTTTGTCGAGAATGCCGCCGGCCTTTACGGCTTTTGAGCGTGGGCCGACGAACGGAAAGAGAAACAAGAATGCTACTCGGGGTCATTGCCGACGATTTTACCGGCGCGAGCGATATCGCCAATACGATTGTCAAGGGGCTGCCTGGGCAGGGTGGTCTTCGCACGGTGCAATATCTCGGTGTCCCGAGTGCAGCTTCCGACCCGGAGGTCGAGGCCGGCGTGGTCGCGCTGAAAAGCCGCTCGATCGATGCTGGACTGGCCGTCAGGCAATCGATCGATGCGCTGCAATGGCTGCTCGAACAGGGTTGCCAGCAGATCGTCTTCAAATATTGCTCGACCTTCGATTCGACGCCGGCAGGCAATATCGGTCCGGTCGCCGAGGCGCTTGCCGAAGCGCTCGGCGTCAAGGGTGTCGTCGCCTGCCCGGCATTCCCAGGGGCGGGACGCACGGTCTATCAGGGGCATCTCTTCGTGAAGGACCGGCTCTTGAACGAGTCCGGTCTTCAGAACCACCCGCTCAATCCGATGACCGATGCCGATATCCGGCGCTGGTTGCGGCTGCAGACGGTCTCGGATGTCGGCCATGTCGACATCTCGGCCGTTCAGGCTGGCCCCACGGCGATCGAGGCGGCCTTGCGCAGACATGGTGAGGAAAACCATGTCCTCGTCATCGTCGACGCGGTCACCGATGACGACCTCGTCGCGATCGGCAAGGCGGTCGCGGATCACCGGCTTGTTACGGGGGGATCGGGGATAGCCATTGGCCTGTCGGCAAACTTCATTGCCCGGGGGCTGGCCAAGGGCGAGGGTTCCGCGACAGTCGGCATCGACGGACCGGAGGCGATCCTCGCCGGCAGTTGCTCCGGCGCCACGCGGCAACAGGTCGAAATCCATAAGAAGGATCATCCGACCCTAGCCATCGATGTGGCAGGCGTGATGAGCGGAAAGGTCGCAACCTCGGACCTGATCTCGTTCCTGCTCGCCAACCTGGGGAGAGCGCCGCTCGTCTATTCCTCCGGCACCCCCGACGAGGTTCAGGCGATCCAGGCGCGCTTTGGCCGTGAGAAGGTTGCCCATACCCTCGACACTCTCTTTGCCGACACTGCCCGGCAATTGATCGATGCCGGAATCCGCCGGCTCGTTGTCGCCGGAGGCGAGACATCGGGTGCAGTGGTTTCGGCGCTCGATATCGGGGCGCTGGCGATCGGGCCCGAGATCGATCCCGGCGTTCCGGTTCTTTTCTCGAACGGAGATGAACCCGTAGCGCTAGCGCTCAAGTCCGGCAATTTCGGAGCGCCGGATTTCTTCGCCAAGGCGCTGGAAAGGCTTGCAGGACGATGACCGCTGAAGGCAAATTGCGCGAGGACATCGTTCGCCTGTCGAAGTCGCTGTTCGACCGCGGATTTTCGGTGGGTTCGGCCGGCAATATCAGTGCCGCAGTCGACGACGGCATTCTCATGACGCCGACGAACTCCTGCCTTGGATTTCTGGATCCGGCACGGCTTTCGAAACTTGACCGTAATGGCAATCACATCTCAGGCGACAAGCCTTCGAAGGAAGTGTTCCTCCATCGGGCTTTCTACGAGACCCGACCGCAAACCGGAGCAGTCGTCCATCTCCATTCGACTTTTGCGACGGCACTGTCGTGCCTGACCGGCATCGATCCCAGTGACTGCATTCCGCCATTGACGCCCTACGTCGTCATGCGGGTCGGCGCGGTGAAGCTGCTGTCTTACGTCAAGCCGGGCGATGAGAAGATGGGCGACATGATCCGCGAGCTCGCCGGCCGCTACGCCGCCGTGCTGCTTGCCAATCACGGCCCGGTCGTCACCGGCAGGGACATAGCCACGGCGGTCTACGCTGCCGAGGAGCTCGAAGAGACGGCGAAGCTCCTCATCCTGCTGAAGGAAGCGCCGAAGCGAATGCTATCGGACGAAAACGTTCACGAACTCAAAGCCGTGTTCGGCGCATATTGAAGGAGACATTTGGATGAAGACCGCGGATCTGGTCGATGCCCATGGCGACGATGTTCAATTCTGCAATCTTCCTTTTCTGAAGCTCGGGAAGAGGAAATCCTTTTCCGGCCCGATCGTGACGGTGAAATGCTTCGAGGATAACGCGCTCCTGAAATCCGAGCTGCAAAAGCCGGGCGAGGGAAGGGTGATGGTCGTCGATGGCGGCGCGTCGAGCCGCGTTGCGCTCCTCGGCGACCAGATCGCGATGATCCTCCGCGACAACGGCTGGGCCGGCATCATCATCAACGGTTCCATCCGAGACAGTGCCGAGATCGACGACATGGACGTTGGCGTCTTCTGCCTTTCCATGACCCCAAAGAAGTCCGTGAAGGACGGAGCCGGCAAGGCTGGCGTCCCTGTCCAGTTCGGCGGGGTGACCTTTGCCCCTGGCGCCTACGCCTATGTCGATGCCGATGGCGTGCTGACGAGCAGCCGCGACCTGCGTTGACGCCGCGAAATGGCCGCGCGCTGCGAGGCCTCACTCAAGCAAAACGAATGTAGGAGAATGGCGATGATCGTCACCACCAACCCGGCCACCGGCGAGGAACTCGCCCGATACGAACTCCACGACGACGCTTATGTCGATGCAGCGCTTTCGGCCGCTGCCAAGGCGCAAAAGGCGTGGCGCAAGAAGCCCGTCGAAGAGCGGGTTCGACTGCTTGCCGCGATGGCCAGGGTGCTGCGTGCCGGCAAGTCGCGCTATGCCGAGATGATCACCCGCGAGATGGGCAAGCCGATCGTCGAGTCCGAGGCGGAAATCGAAAAATGCGCCTATAACTGCGACTTCTATGCCGAGCACGCGGCGCAACACCTCGCCGACGAGGCAATCGCCTCGAACGCGACCGAGTGCGCCGTCGTCTTCGACCCGCTTGGTGTCGTGCTCGCCATCATGCCCTGGAACTATCCGTTCTGGCAATTTTTCCGTTTCGCCGCGCCGGCCTTTGCCGCCGGGAACGGCGCCGTGCTGAAGCACGCGAACAACGTGCCGGAATGTGCGCTCGCCATCGAGGAGATCATGCGCCAGGCAGGCTGCCCCGAGGGCCTTTTTGCCACCCTGCTGATCGAGCCGGCCAAGGTTGCCGGCATCATTGCCGACGATAGGATTGCAGCCGTCACGTTGACGGGGTCCACGGAAGTGGGCGCCATCGTCGCGTCGCAGGCCGGCAAGGCGCTGAAAAAGCAGGTACTGGAACTCGGCGGCTCCGATCCCTTCATCGTGCTTGCCGATGCCGATCTCGAAGAGGCGACGAGCGTCGCGGTTAAGGCACGCTACATCAATGTCGGGCAGTCATGCGTCAACGCCAAGCGCTTCATCGTGGAGGAAAGCATCGCCGACCGTTTCGTCGCGCTGTTCTGCGAGAAGGTTGCAAACCTGAAGGTGGGGAACCCCACAGAGGGAGATACAAATATCGGTCCGATGGCGCGGGAAAACCTGATGACAGGCCTGCATGCACAGGTCGAAAAGACGATTGCCGCGGGTGCTGAACTCAAGCTCGGCGGCGCGCCGCTGGACCGGCCGGGCTATTTCTATCCTCCGACCGTGCTCGACCATGTACGTCCGGAGATGGCCGCGTTCTGTGAGGAGACCTTCGGTCCCGTCGCCGCCGTCATCCGCGTCAAGGATGCCGACGAAGCGGTTCGGCTGGCCAACCAGACCGAATACGGTCTCGGCTCGGCGATCTGGACCGGGGACGTGGAGCGCGCCCGCCGGCTTGCGCACGACATCGACGCGGGCGCCGTCTTCATCAACGGCATGGTCGCCTCCGACCCCAGATACCCCTTCGGCGGGATCAAGCGTTCAGGCTATGGCCGCGAGCTCGGTGTCTACGGCATCCGCGAGTTCGTCAACATCAAGACGGTCTGGATCGGCCCGGCCAAAGCAGCCCAGCCTGTCGCCAAAGCGCCCGAGTGAGGAGCACCGCATGACCCAGCCAGCAATCCTCCGCCCTAAGGAGCTCAAGAGCAACGATCGTGGCAACGGCGCCCGCACGACGCCGCTCGTGACGCGCAGATGCGGCTCGACGAGCATGATCAACGGGATTACCGCCTTTGACCCGGGGGCTTCGATCGGCCTCCACAAGCACAATTGCGAAGAGAGCGTGATGATCCTCGACGGTCAGGCGATCGCCGAGATCGACGGCGTCCGCTACCCGCTCGGACCCAACGACACGACCTGGATCCCGGCAAACGTGCCCCATCGGTTCATCAATGCGTCCCAGACCGAGCCGATGCGCATCTTCTGGATCTATGCCTCGATCGATGCGACGCGGACGATGATGGCGACCGGGGAGGAGCGCCCCATCGACGCGGAACATCACCAGCAGGGAACACAATCATGATTGTTGAAGCCGCGGAAATTACGGTCAAGCCCGGCAGCGAGGCGCATTTCGAAGCGGGCGTGTCCCAGGCCGCGCCCCTGTTCTTGAGAGCGAAAGGCTGCCACGGCGTGGCTCTGCATCGGGTGGTGGAGACACCGCGCGTTTATCGTCTGCTGGTGAAATGGGAGACGGTCGACGACCACATGGTCGGCTTCCGCAACTCCGAGGATTTCCAGGCGTGGCGGCGCCTCGTCAGCTCCTGTTTCGATGGCGCCCCAAAGGTGACCCATTCCGAAGCCGTGGCTTTGTCAAACAACGATTAAGGAGAGATGAGTATGAAAGGCCGTTAACTGCTGTCGTGTTGCTCTCGGATTGCAAGCAGCATGATGTCGGACGGTGTCGGCTGTCTCACCTATGAGGGGCTCAGCACAATTCGGTCATATCCCTTCGCTCGATAGATCACCGTCGAGATGATCCAACTCGCAATGAATATGCATACGACCGCGAAGCCGAGATTTCCGAGACTATCGTTGAAAGTGGCGATGGCCTGCCACGCCTTGCCCTGAAGATTCAGCTTCTCCGAGATCAGCGCGAGGCCTTCGAGGCCGCCTATGAAGAAGGCAACGATCACAGAGGCGGCCGTGATCGTCAGATTGTACCAGAGCTTGCGAACCGGATTGATCAGGGCCCAGCCATAGGCGCCGCTCATCAACGTACTGTCCGCGGTATCCATTAGCGACATTCCCGCAGTGAACAATGCAGGGAAGATCAGGATCGTCCAGAAAGCCGCTCCCTGGGATGCCTGTGCCGCCGAAATGCCGAGCAGGCCGATCTCGGTTGCGGTGTCGAAGCCGAGGCCGAAGAGGAAGCCAACCGGATACATGTGCCAGGAGCGCGAAACGATCCTGAAGGTGCGGCGAAAGAAGCGCGCCAACAGGCCTCGCCCTGTAAGCAGGGCATCGAGGTCCTCATCGACAATCCGTTCCCCGCGTCGTGCGCGAGAGAATGCCGCCCAGATGTTCTTCAGGATGATCAGATTGACGAGACCGAGCGCCAGCAGGAACAGCGCAGATACGGAAGTTCCGATGATGCCTCCCACAGTCCCAAATGCATCAAGCTCACCCTGCATGGCAGTGGCCGTGGCAGCGATGGCGAGGGACGCCAGCACGACGACCGAGGAATGACCGAGCGAGAAGAAGAGACCCACCGAAAACGGCTGCTTTCCCTCCTGCGTCAGCTTGCGGACGACATTGTCGATTGCGGCGATATGGTCCGCATCGAAAGCGTGACGAATGCCGAGCATATAGGCTACGAATGCTATGCCGAGCAAGGCAGGCTTGTCGGCGAAAGCCGTCCAGGCCCAAGTCCAGGCCGCGATATTGGCGACGATCAGGAGACCAAAGACGATCGCGATCTTGGATCCTACGTCATTGGTTCGGTCATCGAAAATGCGACGCATTCCGCGATCTCCTGCACAAAACCGTTTGAATGCACTGGACCCAGCCTTGCTCAGTCATGTGCAGTTCGAGCCCTGCGGATCATGTTGAGAGCTCTGAACGCGGCGCAGGCGGCACCGTAGCCGTTGTCGATATTGACCACCGCGAGGCCCGGCGCGCAGGATGCAAGTGCTGCGTGAAGAGCGGTTTGCCCGCCGTTCGACACGCCATAGCCCGTCGATGTCGGCAGGCAGATGATGACGCCGGGGACGAGCCCGCCCAGGACGCTCGGAAGCGCGCCGTCCATGCCTGCCACGGTGATGATCACAGGAAAGGTTTTCAACTCCTCCACGCGCTCGAGCAGTCGCCAGAGACCCGCCACGCCGATATCGATGAACTGCTTTGCCGGCGCGCCGAAATAGGCCAGCGTGCGAATGGCTTCCGCGGCCTGTGGCATGTCGGAGCTGCCGGCGGACACGACGGCAATTTGCGCAGACTCAGTATCGAGGGGTGGCGTCCAATTCAAGTAGGCAGTCCGTGAAACCGGATCATAGTCGAGCTTCTCCAGGTAGTTGGGCGCAATCCGGGCAAAAACGTCCGGCTCGAGTCGTGTCAGCAGGCTTCGTCCGTTGCGTTCGAGGACCCGTTCCATGATGACGGCGAGCTGGGCATCGGATTTGCGGGCGCAGAGGATGGCTTCATCGAAGCCGATGCGCTCAGGACGCTGGAAATCCAGCTGGATCTCGTCGCTCATTACGTCTGCTCCCGCAGAAAGGCGCTTCCGCGCTTGTAGGTTTCGAAATGGACGGGGCGGTCTTCTCCGAATGCAGACCGGATCTGATCTGTCAGTTGCACACGCTGGCTGGCGGAAAGACGGGACAAGGCTTCGCCGTCCAGCTCGACCACCACGCCCGCCTGACGGACGCGGCAGCGCACGGTTTCCGGCGAGAGCTCCGTCCTGAGACGAGTTTCAACCTGATCGATCGCGCGCAGCAGGTGAGATTCAATGCGCAGGGCCGTTTCCATGCGGCTCGAAAGACAGGGCGCCGAAGGCAGTTCGGCAAGGTCGGCAAGGCCATGGTAGGCTGCCAGCGCGCGGACATCGGCCTTGGCCATTCCCGCCTCGACGAAGGGATGACGGACGCGGTTGGCCTCAGCCGCCTTCAGGCCCGGCCTCCAGTCGCCGAGATCGTCGGTATTGGTGCCGGAGAAGAGCTGCGCATCGGTCAGCGATGCCAAGGTCCCATAGAGATTGGACTTACAGAAGAAGCAGCGGTTCGAGGGATTGGCAAGATAACGTTCATCGGCAAATTCCCCCGCGTCGACGATGCGAAGGCTCCAGCCATGCCGATCGGCATAGGCCTTCACCCGTTCGGTGGCGTTTAACGGAACTGCAGCCGATGCGGCATGGAACATGGTCACGTCCTGGCCCATCCGCCGATGTGCGACATAGGCGAGCGTCATGCTGTCGACGCCGCCGGAGAGGGCCACGGCGGCCGGCCGGGCGCTGTCGAATACGGCATTGAGGCGACCTATGAATGCTTCGCTCGCGATCATTTCTTCGCCTCCAATGCCTGTTCTTCGGCGTCTCGGCGCAGTTCGGCGCGGGCCTTGTGGCTGTCGTCGAGGGATCGGACGTCATCCATCTCGGCCTTTGCCGTGGGTCCGCCGGGGCGTTCGGCGATTTTAACCCGCACGCCATTTTCCGTTTTCACCGCCTGCCGGGGCAGGATGACGCGTGTTTCGACGCGGCTTCGCAAGCCGAGCGTGGTTGTCTGCCTGAAGCATTGAGCGGTGATGGCATCCATGGCCTCGGGACGGGTCAACACTTGGATAGCGGTCATCATCCGACCCTTCTTTCCGAAGGTCGGGGTTTGCGTCACGTCGATAACGCCCTCGGTGGTGCGAATCCGGTCGATTCCGACGGCCAGTTCCTCGCCCGTCTGATCATCGATTTCGAACTGGATGATCCCGACCTGATCCTGTTCGGCGGCTTCAGGGGTAAAAGCCAGCACGCGCAGGACATTGCTCATTGCGGGAAACCGGCGCGTGCCGAACCCGGTCCCGGTGCGATCCAGCACCTGCGGCCTGTGTCCGATGCTGGTCGCCGGTTTCAGAAAGCGCAGGATCGCAGCTCCCGTCGGCGTGATCCGCTCGCCGTGCCGGCCATCATCGTGGAAGGCAAAGCCACGGAGGAGCAGCGTGGTGGCCGGCGCCGGTACCGGCAGGCGGCCATGGGCGGTTTCGACGAAGCCGCGGCCGAGCGGAAGAGAGCCCACCGACCAGCTTTCAGGATGGACCGCGTCGATCATGGTGGCCGCCGCAACGATATCGGCAATCGAGTCCCAGTTGCCGACCTCATGAAAGGCAACATCCTCGACCTTCTTTCCGTGGACCGCAGCCTCGGCCTCCGCCAGTTCCTGAAAGATGCCGATGGCGGTGCTTTTCACGTTTTCAGGAATCCCGCTTGCTGCGAGCTTGGCGCGCAGCTCCCGCCAATGGGTGTGGTCGTGACCGTGCCTGTCATGGCGATGGTCATGATCTTGGCTATGGACGTGATGATGATGGCCATGGTCATGGTGATGGTGATCATGCTCGTGTGCATGATGATCACGACTATGTTCGGAACGACGATCATCGGCGTCGCCGACAGGTTCAGACGTCGATTTCGTCACATCGAACCGGTGGCCGGTCAACACGCCGTCGTCATGCGGCAGCATCTCGGCCCGGACATCGCTTTCGAGACCGGCAATGCGCAGATTTTCCTGCACCGTACCTGCGAATTCGGGCCAGGCGTCCAGCATGGCGGCGACGAACATGTCACCGGCAATTCCGCCCACCGCGTCAAGATGGATATGCATGGCCGCCTTCCTTCGTCATTGCTCTCGAAGCCAGCCGGCAATATCGACGCAAAGCGTTTCGCCCGGTTCTCCTGCTCCGAGGGCAGTTTCTATCGCAGCCTTCAGCACGGCCACCGAAACTCGAAATTCCGGCTGCATCTCTTCCGAGATCGCAACGAGATCATCATGCTCGGCTTTCGCCCGCATGAAGACGCCTTCATTTAGGATTCGTTTCACGCGGAGCGGAAAACGGCGGACGCCTCCCCGCCATTGCAGCTCGAGCGTGGTCCTGTAGCGAAGTATTTCGAAATGCTTGTGCCGGGACTCCAGGACACGATAGCCCCAGATGCCGAGATCGCCGACCAGGAGGGCGGCCAAATCGGGTTCGTCCTCCGCCTTGATATCGACAAGGAGCACATAGGAGGGGCGGCCCTTCTTGCCGAGGCTCGGGAGCAGTTGCACGTTCTTGGCTCCCATCTCGGTCATCTGCTCGATGACATGGCCGAGCAATTCGCCCGGCGCGTCGTCGATCTGGGCCATGATGAGGATGACGTCGCTAGCCATCAGAGTCCCATCGTATCAATGGCGACCCGTGCCGCGGCTTCCGCCTTGGCTTTCGTGCCGGGGATGCCCGCTGAAATCAGCCCGGCCGCCTGCGCCTCGCTTGCTGCATCGGATGCGCTCATCTTTCCCATGGCCGCCGCAACGACGGCCGGCACGGTCACGTTCATGATGACATTGCCTGCGAGCAGCAATTCGCTGGCGATCGGCGCCAGCGCAGTCAGGAACGGCGCACGCTCCTTGCCTACACCCTGGGCGACCTCCGGGATGACCGCGTTGATGATGCCTTCCATGTGGATCGTCTCCTCGCCCACCGTCACTTCGGCATCGAGCGCGGGGTCGAAGGCGAGCCAGCGCGCCGCCATCTTGCTGGATCGGCGGGCGCCCTTGCTGATTTTGGTGAAATGCACCTTGATTGTCTTGCCCTTGGCCTTGGTCAGGAATTCGGAGCCTCGCGTTTCGACGAGCAACTGTCGCTCCTCGTCCATGGCGCGGACGATCTCGCCGACAGTCTTTCCGGCTTCGAGATCGTCATAGCTGCGCGCGGCGCGCGCATAGAGTGCCTTGGTGACCATCGGAGTTGAAGACATGATCAGGGCATCGGTGACCGGCCCATTGCAGATCTGCGTCGCCTTGCGCGCGACGATGTTCATCGCCACCATGGCCGTCTCCGGATCGAAGCTGAAACCGAGCCGCCGTTCCCTCAGGGCCTGAGCGACACTCTGTTCGGTCGAGCCGTCCTCAAGCAGGCACATCAAGGCAATGACAGCGTCGCCGCAGATATGGCCGAGGGGGGGATTGACCGGCCCGGCGCCGCCACCGCAAATGCCTTCCTCGAAAACGGAAATGATCTCGTCGAGCGCCATAATGCCGATGACCGTCGGCCCACCGATATCCTTGAGGATCAGGCCAAGGTCGCCGATCAGCCTGGCGGTCTCGATCTCCTTGCCGGTGATGCGGACATGGAGCTTGTCCGGCAGTCCCGCTGTGCGCGCTGCGGCGCGACCGGCGACGAAGGCGCTTGTCACCTTGCCATAGGGGCCATATTCCTCCGCGACATCGGCATCCGGGTGAATGATTTCGAGGATCGCGGCAGCGCCAAACAGTGCGCAGAGGAATTTCTGGCTCGGCATTCCTGCACCTGACATGGCGTCCATCATCGCCTTGGTGCCGATGGTCGCTCCCCGTTCCGCCATGCCGGGAAAAATAATGTCTTCGCCCAGCGCGCCATGGCCGACCATGACGCCGCCGCCGACGCCTTCGGGAATATCGCGGCCCTGGACCGGCGAAAGCTCGCCCTTCATCATCGCCTCATAGACGGCGGCGACCGCGGCAAAGCCCGAGATCTTGTTGTTCATCTTGGCGGTGGGCACGGCGGCAAGGCCAGAACGGCTGACGCCGGCGATCATGCGCGCCGAGGAGCCGAGCTTTCGGTTGCCGGCCGGGATGCCGACCTGTGCATTTGCACCGCAGAGGTAGAGCAGGGCTGCCGCGATGAGCGCGGCGTTTGCGCCATCGGCACCCCCCGCCTTGGCGACTGCTACGGTCTTGGCGAGCAGATCATCGATCGGCTGGTGGACGGCGTCCGCAAATTTGACCTCTGGACTGACACCCCGGCGCAGCTCGGTGGCAATGACGTTGCAGACGGCGACGACCGGGATGTTGAGCATGCCGTGCCCGCCGGTCAGCGCCTCGACGCGATCGCTGGTTAGCCAGCCGGGATTCGCGTTCGCCGCCATGATGGAGGCAAGAATAACCTTCTCCCGTTGCGCGGTTGCGTCCGTCATTGTTTCTCTCCATCTCCCGTTACCTCGCATCGTCGCTCGAGGTTGAACCGGCCAAGCAGCGTCGTTTCTTCGCTGCGTCCTGTTCCGTGATTTTCCAGCGCGAGCAGACGGCGCGAAGACGGATCAGGACGTAAGCCGGGAGGGATATCACGGGATTTCTATGCCAATAAGCGGCATTTTTTCATGGATGCATGAGTACAGTTCATAATGCTCGGCAAATTCCCGCGGATCCCTAATTCAGCGCCCAAGGATTTGGCCAAGAAACTTTCGCGTGCGCTCGGACGCCGGAGCACTGAAGAATGCCTTCGGTTCGTTTTGCTCCACGATCTGGCCTTGATCCATGAAGATCACCCGGTCGGCGACGGCCTGGGCAAATCCCATCTCATGCGTCACGCAGAGCATCGTCATGCCGTCTTCGGCCAATGCGATCATCGTGTCGAGCACCTCCTTGATCATCTCCGGATCGAGCGCCGAGGTCGGCTCGTCGAACAGCATGATCTTCGGCTTCATGCAGAGCGAGCGCGCGATCGCCACCCGCTGCTGCTGGCCGCCCGAAAGCTGGCCCGGATATTTCTGCGCTTGATCCGGTATTTTCACCTTCTCGAGGAAATGCATGGCCAGTTCCCTCGCTTGCTTTTCCGGCACCTTGCGGACCCAGACCGGGGCGAGCATGCAGTTCTGCAGGATTGTCAGGTGCGGAAAGAGATTGAAGTGCTGGAACACCATGCCGACTTCGCGGCGCACTTCGTCGATCTTCTTAAGGTCGCTGGTCAGTTCGATGCCGTCAACGACGATCTTGCCGGATTGATGTTCCTCGAGGCGGTTGATGCAGCGGATCATCGTCGACTTACCCGAGCCGGAGGGACCGCAGATAACGATGCGTTCGCCGCGCCGCACCTTGAGATTGATGTCGCGCAGCACGTGGAACTCACCGTACCACTTGTTCATTCCTGTGATCTCGACGGCGACGTCTTGAAGCATGAACCGGTAGTTCTGCGAGGATGCCTGGCTCATCAGTGTCTTGGTCATGCGAATTCCTCCTAACGGTGGTCGGTCTTCAGTCGGCGCTCGAGATGGATCGAGTAACGCGACATGCCGAAGCAGAAGACGAAAAACACCGCCCCGATGAAGATGAAGAGTTCCCAATAGATTCCCTGCCAATCGGTGTTGGCGCGGATGGCCGCGGCAAGGGCGATTGGATCGAGCAAGCCGATGAACATGACGAGCGTCGTGTCCTTGAAGAGACCGATAAAGGAATTGACGATCCCGGGAATGGAGATCTTCAGGGCCTGCGGCAGAATCACCAGACGCTGCGCCTTCCAGTAGTCGAGTCCCAAAGCCTCCGCTGCCTCGTATTGGCCGCGTGGCAGAGCGGCGAGACCGCCGCGAATGACTTCGGCCATGTAGGCGCTGGCAAACAGCGTCACCATGATGACCACCCGCAGGATGAGGTCGAAATTCGTTCCCGGCGGCAGGAAATAGTTGAGCAGCAGAGAGGCGGTGAACAGCAGCGTGATCAGGGGAACACCGCGAATGAACTCAATGAAGGTGACGCTCAGGAGATGAATGAGGGGCAGGCTCGACCGACGACCGAGCGCGAGCAAAATCCCGAGCGGCAATGACAGGGCAATACCTGTCACCCCGATGATGATCGAGAGCAGGAATCCTCCGATCTCCCGCGAGGCGACAGGAGTAAGCGCGATCGGCAACACGTCGTCTGCAAGTGCCGAGACAAGCTGCACCGCATAGGTCCACCATAGAGCCGCGCCAACGGTTGCACTCGCGACAGCGAGACCACGGCTAACCCGGGCCGTCAGATAGAGGAGCCCGGCTGCGACCACGACGCCGCAATAGACCGCGACCGGGAACCACAGGCTGCCGCCCCAGATCAGCCAATAGGCGAAGCCGGGATAGACGGCGCTGAACCAGAGGGCCCGTTGCGGAATTGCGCGGAACAAGATCGGCGCGAGCGCTGCGATCAGCAGCGCGAATGTCAGAACGGGCCGCCAATAGAGGTGCGGCGGATAGAAGCCGAAGAGAAGCTGCGGCCAGCGGTCCCGAATGACGCCCCAGCAGGCGCCGGACGCGCCATCGAGGATCTGGCGACATTCGGCAAGCGAGTTCGCCCGCCAGATGGAGTTTGAAAGCCAGGGCGCAAGCGCCATTGCCATCCACACGACTATAGTCACGGACGCGACGGTCAAAAGCGTGCTGAGCCAGCCGTTGAAGAGGTTTTTTCTGGCCCATTCAGCGACGCCGCCCTGGGCGGCCGGTCGTGGCGATGCGGCTATTATGTCCTGGCGGACCCAGGAGGCATTGTGGATGTTCATCTCAACGCTCCTTCAGCCTGACGCGATTGTTGTAGATGTTCATGGCGCCGGAGATCGTGAGGCTGATCGCGACATAGATCAGCATCATCATGAGCATGCCCTCGAGCTCGCGGCCGGTCTGGTTGATGGTGATGCCGCCGAGCGTGGAGCGCAGGTCCATGTAGCCGACGGCGAGGCCCAGCGAGGTGTTCTTGGTGATGTTGAGATATTGCGATATCAGCGGCGGAACGATGATCCTGAGTGCCTGCGGCAGGATCACCAGACGCATGGTGCGGCCGGACGAGAGCCCCAGAGCGTGCGCGGCTTCCGATTGCCCGCGGGAGATCGCCAGAATGCCGGAGCGGACATTTTCGGCGATGAACGCGCCGGTATAGACACTGAGACCGATCCAGAGCGCGATGAAGGAATTGCGCAACTGCAGACCGCCTGTGAAGTTCAGGCCCTTCAGCGCGGGATAGTCGAGGTGAAAGCCGATCGCATAAAGCAGCACTACGACTGGCGCGATCAAGATGCACAAGCTCTTCCACCAGGTCACGGGTCGCTCGCCGGTCGCACTCTGGATCTGCTGCGCGTGCTTCAACAAAGCCCAACGTGCCAGAAGCGAAAGCGCGAGCACGGCGAGGATTGCCGCGTAGTTGAGGTCGAAGGATCCAAGGGCACCGGGCGCTTGGCCGAGGCTTCGTGAGAAATCCGGCACGGGCAGATAGATGCCGCGATTGGTAACGGCAATACTGTCCCATAACAGCATGGAGGCCGTCGGGCTTTCGCCGCGAAACGCGTTCGGCGCCGGCATGGCCTCCGACATGACCGCAGCCACGACGATGATCCAGAGGAGCGTCGGGATGTTGCGGAAGCACTCGACATAGACCGTCATCAGCCGGGCAACGATCCAATTGTCGGAAAGCCGGAGAACGCCGGCGAGCACGCCGAGAAATGTGGCCATGACGCAAGCCATCGCTGCAACGATCAGCGTGTTGAGGAGGCCGACCAGGGCCGCGCGGCCATGGGTGCTCGTACTCGAATAGTCAATAGCATGCGGTGCGATGTCGTACCCGGCCTTGCTCCACAGAAAGCTGAACGAGAAGTCTTTTCCGAGAGCCGCGAGATTGCGGATCGTGTTGTCGACGAGCCAGGCTGCGGAAAGAACGAGGATGCAAAATGCTATGACCTGGACTGTCCGGCCTCTGTAGCGGGCATCGTTGAAGAGCATGTTGAGGCGAAGCGGTTGGCGCGGAGCGCCGCTATTCGTGGCCATGCGTAATCTCCCTGAAGAGCCGCTCGGCGACCTTCGGCACGAAATCGGATGCGGTAGAGGTGAACGGGACGAAAAGGAAAGGCGCGGGACTGGCCCGCGCCCGATGGTCACCTCAGCGAAGCGGCAGACCGTACATCAGTCCGCCGTCAGTCCAGACCGCATTGAGGCCGCGAGGCAGTGCAATCGGCGTCTTGTCGCCGAGGTTCCTCGCAAAGATCTCTCCGTAGTTGCCCTCGGCTGCGATTGCACGCTTTGCCCACTCGGCGTCGAGGCCCAGCATCTCGCCCAGCTTGTCTTCCTTGCCCAGCAGGCGATTGACGTCCGGATTGTCGGAGCCGGCGGAAAGTTTCTCGACGTTCTCAGCGGTGATTCCGAGTTCTTCGGCTGATATCAACGCGTTCAGGGTCCAGCGCGCGACGTCTGCCCACTGATCGTCGCCCTGGCGCACCAGCGGACCCAAAGGTTCCTTCGAGATCACTTCCGGAAGGATGATGTGATGCTCAGGGTTCTTGAAGCTCGAACGGGTGGAAGCGAGGTCGGAGCCGTCGGACGTATAGACGTCACAGCCGCCGGCGAGATATTTCTGCTGGACGTCGGCATTGTTTTCGACCGGCACCGGTTCGTACTTCATGTTGTTCTTGCGGAAATATTCCGCGAGATTGAGCTCGGTGGTCGTGCCGGTCTGAATGCAGACCGTAGCGCCATCGAGATCCTTTGCGCTCTTGATGCCGAGCGATTTCGGCACCATGAACGCCTGGCCGTCATAGTAGTTTACGCCGGCGAAGGTGAATTTGAGGTCGACGTCACGAGAGAAGGTCCACGTCGTGGTGCGCGAGAGAATGTCGATTTCACCGGAGGCAAGCGCGGTGAAACGCGTTTGCCCCGTCGTCGGAATGAAATTGACCGCGTTCGGATCCTTCAACACCGCTGCGGCGATCGCCCGGCAGTAGTCGACATCCATGCCATGCCACACGCCGGAGGCGTCGGGCGCCGAGAAACCGGCCTGACCGCCGGTAACACCACAGTTCAGCTTGCCGCGCGCCTGTATGTCGGCCATCGTTCCGGCCGTCGCGATGCCTGATGTCAGCGTCGCCGCCGCCACGGCGGCAAGTGCAATCGTCAATTTCATATGCATTCTCCCTGTTTGTGATCCGGCGGCGGTGGCTTTTGCCTTTTCCCGCCAACCGGATCGGTTGAGTTCCCGAATAGACGTGACCGTCGGCGACGCCGCCGACAGTCACGATTAGTGAGCGATCTCGATGATCGCTTCGATCTCGACCGGTGCATTCATCGGCAGCGCCGCCACCCCAACGGCGGAACGAGCATGCTTGCCGTTGTCGCCAAGGGCTGCGACCAGCAGGTCCGAAGCGCCGTTGGCGACGAGGTGTTGCTCCGTGAACTCCTGAGCCGAGGCCACGAAGACCGTGATCTTGACGACCCTTGCAATCCTCTCGAGGCTGCCGAGATGAGCTTCGGCCTGAGCAAGAATGTTCAAGGCGCATTGCCTGGCAGCGAGCGCTCCCGCGGCGACGTCGAGATCCCGTCCAAGCAGCCCCGTGGCGGTCAACTTGCCGTCGGCGAGCGGCAGCTGGCCGGAGGTCAGGACGAGGTTTCCGCTCGCCATGACCGGCAGATAATTGGCGACTGATTTGGCCGCCGCCGGCAGCTCGAGATTGAGTTCAGCCAGGCGGCCCCGGATCGTCTGTGACATCGGTTCCTCCTCTTAGATTTCTGCGACGGCGGAGGTGATGCGCCGGATTGCCTCATCGACTGTCGCGCGCGGGCAGCCGAGATTCACGCGCATGAAGCCATGGCCTTCGATCCCGAACTTCTGTCCCTTGTCGAGCCAGACGCGGGCCTTGGTCAGCATGAACTTGTTGAGCGCTTCGGCATCCATGCCGAGAGCGCGGCAGTCCATCCATGCGAGATAGAGGGAGTCCGTCGGCAGGACCTTCAGGCGCGGATCGGCTTCGTTGACCGTCCTGGCAAAATGCGCGTGATTTGCCCTGAGATAATCGAGCATCTCCTCGAGCCACGGCTCGCCATGCGCATATGCCGCTTCTGCCGCGACCATCCCCAGCACGTTGACCAGTTCGAAGACGTTGCGCTCATACTGGCGGCGCAACTCCTCCCTGAGCTTCTTGTTCGGCACGAAGACATTGGCGCTCTGCAGACCGGGCAAATTGAAGGTCTTGCTAGGCGCGGTGCAGGTGATGCTGTTCTGAGCGAATTCTTCGCCGAGCGACGCGAAGGGGATGTGCTTCTTCTGCGGATTGAGGATCAGATCCTCGTGGATCTCGTCGGAAATCACGAGCACGCCGTGGCGGGCGCAGATTTCGCCCATTGTCCGCAACTCGTCCTCCGACCAGACATTGCCGGTCGGATTATGCGGGTGGCTGAGGATAAAGATCTTCGTGTTGGGACGAATGGCCTCCTCAAAGGCCTTCTCGTTGAACAGGTAACCGTCGCCTGTGAATTCCAGAGGCGCGCAGGCGAGGTGCCGGCCGTTCAGCAGCACGTCGTTGTGGAAATGTGCATAGACCGGCGGCTGGATCAGGACGCTGTCACCCGGCGCGGAAAAAGCCTGCACCGCCGTCTTCAGCGTCGTGATGATGCCCGAGGTCTGGAGGATCCACTCCTTGGCAACGTCCCAGCCGAAACGCCGCTGCTGCCAGCCGACGACAGCATCGAGGTAGGATGATGTTGCGCCGCCCGGATAACCGAACACACCGTGATCTACGGCCTCGTGAAGCGCATCGATGACGGCTTGCGGCGCCTTGAAGTCGGTATCGGCGACCCACATCGGCAAGGGATCGGCGGCTGCTTCGTCGGGCGACAGCAGTTTTTCGGCATAGGCCCACTTCATCGAATTGCTGTTCTTGCGGTCGATGACCTCGTCGAAGATCGAAGAGTCCGGGGCATCGTCGGCTTGCCGATGGTGGGCAGTTGCGAGCTTCGTCACTGCGATATCCTTTCGTCCGTCCAGGCTCTCCAGCCTGCTTGTTGACGAAAAGCTTAGCGGCGCTGCATTATGAGCGGAAATGGTATGTTTTCATCCATTCATGAGGCTGGGTCATAATGATCGATCGACAACATCTGGCAATTCTGCGGGAGGTCAGCCGTCGCGGCAGCGTCACGGCCGCCGCCGAGAAACTGAACGTCACGCAATCGGCGCTCAGCCATACCGTTGCGAAGTTTGAAGAACGGCACGGGATCAAGATCTGGATGAAAACCGGCCGCGGCCTGCGCCTGACGCAGACCGGCGAGTATCTGCTTAGCGTTGCCGAGCGGGTCCTGCCGCAGATGGAGCACGCGGAGCGGGTGCTGAACGACTTCGCTGTCGGCCGGCGGGGAGCGCTGCGCGTCGGCATGGAATGCCATCCCTGCCAACGCTGGCTGTCGCGCATTGCTACACCCTATTTGACCCGTTGGCCGGATGTCGACTTCGACGTTCGGACAGCCTTTCGCTTCGATGGTGTCGAAGCGCTTCTGGGCTATGAGATCGACCTCCTCATCACCCCGGATCCAGTGGAAGCGACGGACCTCATCTTCACGCCGGTCTTCGACTACGAGCTTGTCCTGATGGTGCATGAGTCGCATCCCCTCGCCAGTCGAGCGAGCGTGCAGCCTCAGGATCTCATCGACGAGGAACTGATCACCGTGCCGGTCACTCTGGAACGCCTGGACATCTACACACAGTTTCTCGTCCCCGCACATTGTCGGCCACGCCAGCATCGCACCGCCGAAACCATCGACCTCATGCTGCAACTCGTTTGCGCGGGCAGGGGCGTGACGGTGCTCCCGGACTGGCTGCTCAATGAGGATGCCGCCGGTTTGCCAATCCGGGCCCTGCGGCTCGGCGAGGCCGGCATTGAGAAGAGCATCAATCTCGGCGTGCGACGAGGCGAGGAGGCGATCTCCTACATCGACGGCTTTCTGAAGCTCGCGAGCGAGATGGGACGTTCGCCGCTGCCCTGATGGCAAAGCTAGTCTGCGAGCGTGGCCCTGAGCCCCCAGGCAAATCCCGGCCTCACGGAGCTGATGTGATCCTTTCCAGGGATCACGGTCGAGACGATTTCGAGACCCTTGTACCGACGTGAGCGAAGCCGCTCCTCAAACTTCTGCATGCCGGCAATCATGTCGCGGGTTTTTCCCTTGCGTGCAGGGTCGTAGCGGGATGTCTCAAGGCCGCCGGCGTAGAGGAGTACCGTCGCATTAAGCTGGCGTTGGCGCTGAGCGATACCTGCTTCGAGGCCGAAAATCGCCTCGTCGCCAAACCAGAAGGAGGGGCTGCCGAGAATGTAGGTCTGAAAGAGGGACGGCTCTGTGAAAAGAATGTGAGCGCCCAACAGTCCTCCATAAGAATGGCCCCAGAAGATGCGCTTGTCGGGCGCGATGCGGTAATGCTCCTCGACATAGCGGATGACAACACCCCGCACATATCGCTGATAGCCAGCAGCCCCTCCATACACCTTGCCGCTCCCGGAAAGAGGCGAGGGCGTGTAATCCCGCTGCCGGCTGTCCTCTAAGTTTTCACCGAGTGCGTAGGAGAGACCCACGACGACCACTGGGCCGATGGCCTTGTTCTCTTGTAGCATTCGGGCGTCGCAGCTCAGCTTCGGAAAAGCACGGCCGCCATCGGCGATTATTATGAGCGGATAGCTCGTTAGAGTATCCACCGAGTAGCCAGCTGGCAGGCTGACATAGATCTCATATCGCCTGCCCGATACCGGATCGGGCAACTCTATGGTCATGCGCTTGTCTTGCGAGCAAGCGGATCTGGCCTCAGTCCGCGACGAGAGCATTAGGAAAGAAGCGGCCATCAAGATGGTTACGCCAACTCGGGCAATGCGCAGCATGCGTGAGCAACCTCGCTTCGATGAGTATTGAGTTTTCAGAAAGTCAGACGGCTGGTGCGCCATATCGGTGGAGACAGCAGGTCCGAAGACCTTCCAGCACCTTCGAAATGCGTCCACGGTGGCTCGAACAAACTATCCGTAAGCGCCCGCAGATGACCGGCTATCTGGCCGCTTCTCCTCATGCGGTTCTCGGCAAAGTGGCTGCCCGCCACACAAGGGGAACGAGGATGAAAGCCGCGGCCGGGAGCACAAGCCAGTTGACCGTCGTCCACCCGGAACCGTGCAATAGCGATCCGGCGAAGAAGGATGCGCAGGCAACCGTGCCAAAGACCAGGAAGTCGTTCGCGCCCTGAGCCTTGCTGCGCTCGGCCGGCGAGTGGCAGTCTGCGACCATCGCGGTTGCGCCGATGAAGCCGAAATTCCAGCCGACGCCCAAGAGGATCAGCGCGCCCCAGAAATGCGCGAAATCCAGACCGCCGAGCGCGATCAGCGCCGATGCCCCGATCAGAATAAGGCCTACCGCGGCAACCCGCTCCTTGCCGAAGCGCGCCATCAGCCGACCGGTCATAAAGCTCGGCCCGAACATGGACAGCACGTGCCACTGGATTCCGAGCGCGGCCGAGTCGACCGAATGGCCATGTCCGACCATCGGTGCGGCCGTCATGACGAAGGTCATGAGCCCGTAGGAGACGACGCCGGTAGCGACCGCCAGGAGGTAACGGGGCGAGCGAAGAATTTCCCAAAGCGTCCGCCCGCCGGCGATCTCCGAATGACTGTTTGCAGAAGGCCGCGGTCGGCGCAGGCAGAGCAGGATCGGGATCGCGAGCGCGGCAAGAGCTGCCTGGCTTAAGAAACTCCCTGCGAAGGCGTGTGCGGGGAGTGCCTCGCGCGTCCAGATGACCAGTTGCGGGCCGATGATCGCCGCGATAAGGCCGCCCACCATCACGCGGGAAATAGCTCGGTCGCGGTCAGCTCCTTCAAGGCCGTCCGTCACGGCGAAACGGTAGCTCTGTACGTAAGCCGTGTAGAAGCCCGCAAGGAAGGTGCCGATACAGAAGACGAGGAAGCTCGCCTGGACTATTCCCGTGGTTGCGATGAGCCCGGCGGCGACGCCGAGCGTGGCACCCACGACATAGCCGGTCCGACGGCCGAAGCGGCGCATCATGGCCGCAGCAGGCAGGGTGCCCACCGCAAGTCCGAGGTTCAGCAGGCTGACCGGCAAGGTGGCGGCTTGAGGATCGGACGCCAGTTGTTGACCGACGAGCCCGCCCAGCGAGATGATGATCGGCGAGTTTGCTCCACCGAGAGACTGGGCTGCCGTCAACACCCAAACATTCCTCGCGGCGATTTCATGCGATTCCGGCACAACTGTCCCGTTGCGGAGCGTCGGGTCGACAATCCCCATAATTCGAGCGTCCTTTCACCTTCCTGGAAATGCAAGTGGATCAGGCTGGCATCTGCAGCACGTCGGGGTGCTGGAGCGGCGCATCCTTGATCCAGATCTCGGCACCCGCCGGCCCTGTCACCGCCTCGAACCGCTCCCGTTGAGGCAATCGAAGCCAGCTCTGGGGCTCCAATGTCTCGCCCCGAACCGTCAGATTGCCGGCAAGGACGAGAATCTCCAGGCCGCGCGGGTTTCCCACAGTGACAGTGGAACCCGGGCGCCAGCTTTCGATCGAAACGCGTTCCTGTCCGTCGTCGAACAAAATACGCGCGGCTTCGACCCCTTCACGCAGTGCAGCGGCCTCACCCTCGCCGGGCTGGCGGACGATTTGCGTTTCGTCACCCTCGCGAAACTGCCAGAGACGCACGAAGATCGTGCAGCCGTCTTTCGACGCGGGAACATGCGAGGTGCCGGGTGGATTGCGAAAATAGGTCCCTGCTGGATAGTCGCCGTGCTCGTCCTGGAAGGTGCCTTCGAGTACGAGAACTTCCTCGCCGCCGGAATGGACATGGCGGGGGAAGGCACTTCCGGGCGCGTAGCGCACGATCGAGGTGGCGCGCGCCACTTCGCCGCCGATGCGGTAGAGCATCCGGCGATCAACGCCGGCCGACGGGCTCGGAATCCAGTCGAGTTTTGCCGAGTGAACGATCACGGGTTTGGTCAGGTCTTCATTGATACGCATTGGTCTGGTCTCCCATCGTCAGCACGACCCGGAAGTTCGCCTCGCCGGATCTCATCTTTTGAACAGCTTCCTGGGCGCGTTCCAGCGGCATGGTTTCGATCCGCGGCCGCACGCCCGTGAGCACGCTGAAGTCCAACGTCTTCTCGTTCTCGAACGGAGAGCCGGTGATCGAGCCGATCACAGCGCGTTCGGCCCCCACTAGGTAGCCGGTCGATACCGGCAGCGGATCCTTGCCGACGCCGAGCACGATCAGTCGACCTCCCGGCGCAAGCGCGGGCATCAGAGCGGTGACGGCCATCGGATTGGCGGTCGTGGTCAGGATCGCTTTAGCGCCGCCCATCGCGTTGATTGCATCCGCTGGGTTTTCCCTGATCGTGTCGATGTAGCGATGCGCTCCGAGCCTTGTCGCTTCCTCGGCGATGTCCTCACCACGGCCGACCGCCACGACACGAAATCCCATCTTGCGGGCATATTGCAGGGCCATATGGCCGAGGCCGCCAATGCCGAGAATGGCGACCGTGTCGCCTGCCTCGGCGCCCGACTTCTTCAGCGCATTGAATGTGGCAATGCCGGCGCAGAGGATCGGTGCGGCCTCCGCGGACGAGAGTTCGTCCGGAATGGAGACGAGGCCGGTGGCGCGCGCGATCATCATCTCGGCATAGCCGCCGTCGCAGGAGGATCCGACAACCGGCTGATTGCGGCAGAGATTGAAACGGCCGCGGCGGCATTCGCTGCATTCGTTGCAGTGGCCTCCGAGACGGCCGACGCCGACGCGCTGTCCGATCTTCCAGGTCGACGGCGCGTTTGCACCAACGGCAACCACGCGGCCGACCACTTCGTGGCCGGGAACGCGCGGCGGCTGCAGCGTCGGATCGGCCCTATCTATGTCACTCGCATCCGCGCCACAGATGCCGCAGGCCTCGATGGCAATCAGCACTTCACCCGCGTTTGGTTCAGGCGTTTGCCGCTCAACCAGCTCAAGGTTGCCCGCCGTCGTCACCTGCATGGCTCGATAGGTGGTCTTCATGATGCTTCAATCCCTATGTCCGGGTGTCTTCGGATCGGGCGGCGAACGGGCGCCCTTCGGACCTGTTCAGCTTGCTGATGATTTCGTTCGCGGTTCGGGTGGCAGCTTCGACTGCGCCGGCCAGATAGCCGGGTTCACTGAGGCTGGTTTCGCTGCCCGCCAATGAAATGTAGTCCCGCCATTTTCCATTGACCCATGGCCGTGAGTCGGGACTTATATGGCCACCCGCTTGCCTGTCATCGGCCGTCGCGGTCATCGGGTCGTCCGACCAGTCCTTGAACAACGTCGCCCGCAGTGTAGCGGCCTCTGGCCCGAACAAATGAGCGAGCTGTTGAACCGTAGCCGACACGATCGCATCGCGTCCAGCGGCTGCGCGCCCATCGGCCGGAATGCCGATGAAGCCAAACAGGGCGGCTCGGCCGGAGGCGGTTGTCGCATCGTGGATCTCGACCAACGGCCCCACCATGCTTTGCGCCGTGCCCGAAAGGCCGGCGTCGCGCCAGAACGGGCGATCGTAGAGCGCGAAGAACTTTGCATGTGGCGCCATCCAGGTCGGGGTCCGCCGCCATCGCTCGGATGTCGCGAAGTCGAGCGCGGGCGAAAACAAGACTTTTGCCTCGAGCAGACGCGGCGGCAGTGCGAACAGAACATGCGACGCCCGGTGCTTATGGGATGTTCCGCTCGCGTCGACGTACCGCACAACGACGTCTTGGCCCTCGAGCGAGAAATGCGTCACCCGCGCACTGAGTTGAATGCTTTGTGCGGGCAGGCTGTCGGCAAGCGCCGTTATGATCGCACTCGTGCCACCGACGAGCCGCATTGACTGTGGTTCCTGTCGCATCCCGCGATAGCGCTGAGGAGCTTCGCGGGACATCCGATGAATGATCACGTCGCCGTCGCCGTTCTGCTCGAAGTAGTGAAGCCCGAGATGATGGACGAAGTCGCTGAGCGCTGGCTGCATGTCGGGCCAGAACCACGACGCACCAAGATCGAAGCCGTCACCCGATGGTTCACCGGTGGCGTCGACCGACAGAATTCGGCCGCCCAGGCGTTCGCGGGCCTCAAGAAGCTTGAATTCGACACCGGCTCGATGGAGGAGACGAGCGGCGGTCAGGCCAGCTAGCCCGCCGCCAACGATCAGAATGGTTTGTGACGCGGATGTGCTCATCGTGAAGACCAGGGACCGGCGGTCCGGTCCTTCCCCTGTAGCTTAGGCCACGGCGTAGATGCGGATTTCCGGTGCAACTGCCAAAAGCGGCTTGAGCCCGGCCAAAACATTCTCGGTGAACAGCGCGCTCTCGAGATAGGCTTTTGCGTCCTCGACGCTGTTGAAGCCGTGGAGCACCTGGACGTCATCGTCCCGCACGAGAAGCTCCTTGGATATTGCGCCGGCGATCTGGGAGAGGAACGGCTGCTTGTACTTTTGATAGACGCCTACCGCAGCACGGCGGTTTTCGGGGGCAATCTGCAGCGTGATTTCCAGATAGGCCATGATCGTCCTCTTGAGCGTAGCTTCGTGTTCGATGCGCCGGATTGCCGGCGGATCATCCCTAACGAGCGCGTCCGGGATGGTTATCGAAGCGCCAGTTACGGTGATTGAGTGCCGCTTGAGGGACGTTCTGACAAATGAGAGTTTCTTGGGTGCGGCGAAGAAAGTCTTTGCCGTCCTGGCCTATGTCGCCTGCTGCATGGCAGAATCGCTCGAGCCCTGTCAGGCTTGGAGCGCCTCTTCCATCAGCCAATCCCGGAAGGTCCGAAGCTTGGGAAGCGACGAATATTCTTCCCGATAGACCACATAATAAGCCAGTCGCGACGAGACCTGAATCTCGGGAAAGAGCCGCTGCAGCCGACCCGCCGCCAGATCGTCGTGCGCCAGGATGCTGCGGGCCAGCGCCACGCCGCGCCCTTCGATCGCGGCCTGGAGCACCGCCGCCGAATTGTCGATTCTCATGCCCCTTTGTGCCTGGCCCTCGCGCACCCCGGCTGCGCGCAGCCACATGTCCCAGGTGATGAAACCAATTGCTGGATCGACGGAGAGGTCGTGGATGAGTGTGGTCCGCGTCAGATCGGCCGGTTCGGCAAAACTGCTCGAATCGGTGAAACTGGGGGAGCAGACCGGGAAGATCTCCTCTTCCATCAGTTTTTCCGAAACAAGGCCCGGCCAGGTGCCGTCGCCATACCGCACGCCGACATCGATGCCATGGGCCTTGTAGTCGACGAGCCTCAAACTCGTCTCGAGCCGAATGTCGGTGTCCGGACATCTGGTTTGAAAGCGATCGATGCGCGGTAGCAGCCATTTGGCGGCGAAAGCGGGGCTGACGGTCACGTTGAGGATGCCGCCGGTCGCGGACTCGCGAAGCCGATCCAGGCCCATGCCCAGCCGGTCCAAGCCTGCACGGATGTCCGGCAACGCGCGCTCCGCGTTTTCCGTCAGGGTGAGGCGGGCTTTGCCGGTGGTGCTGCGATTAAACAGCGGCATGCCCAGCCATTCTTCAAGTCCACGCACCATCTGCCCTACGGCAGCGGCGGTGACATTGAGCTCTTCGCCTGCGCCCGAAAAACTCCCGTGGCGCGCACTCGCTTCAAAAGCACGAAGGGCGTTGAGATAGACTGGCGATTTTCTATTCAAGGCAGCATTCTCTTACGGGAAGCGAGGAGGATGGAGTGCAACAACACTAAATAAGCTACCCGCTTCTTGTCATCCAGCAGATTGGTCCGGAGAGCACGAGATATGTATCCAAAGGGCTCTTAGCGTCGGCGGTGGTTAAACGAGACACTTGTCTCGCGGGCTTCGGCTTGGACTTGGACGCTGGCTCCCTCGCACGCATCGAGCCGTTCCCAATGATGAGGCAGATCAGGCGACAGGAAGCGGTGGACCTGAAGCGCGTCGCCATCGTCAGCATCGATGTTCATGTTGCCAGCACACGATCAGCTTCCATGTCGGTTTACGAATGGTCGGCAATGCCAGGAGCGGCCCGCACAAACTCTCTATTCGAGACTTGATCAAAAAGAAACTTCGCCAGATGTCCCCTGGACAGCTTCATGCCGAGCTTTGTCCTTCCGTAGGAACCAACCGCTAAGCCGCCGTCGACGGGACCTTCCTTCAGGAACGGAATGCGCACCAGAGTCCAGTCGAGGCCGGAGCCTGCAATCAATTCGCCGGTCGCCTTGATGTCGTCGTAGGAACTCCGTGCGATCACCTTGAACAGCATCACCAAAGCCTTCGATTTCAAGTCGAAGCCATCTTTTGGATCGCGGTAGCTTGCGGTCGAGACCTGAATAAGTCGCCGGATATTCAGCTCGTCCATGACCGAAATCACGTTGCGCAGACCATTCATGACGGGCCGTGGCTCTTGCGTCTTGGCACCGTTCGGGCCAAGGGCGCTGATCACGGCATCGGAACCGGTGATGGTTCTCCTGATCGCCTCCCGATTCTTGAGGTCGCCGGTGATGATCTCAATCTTGCTGGCATAGTCCGACAGCTTGGCCGCCTCGCGGGTGTAGGCAGAGAGTTCGTATCCCCGCCGAAGACCTTCTTCGATGATGTATTTTCCGGTGGGTCCTGTTGACCCGAAAAGTGCAATCTTCATCTTGACGCCTCCGGAAACAATCAGGCGGCGCGTTCCAGCGCAGCTCGGATCGTTGCTTCGGTGGAGGCAATGGCAGCCATGGCTCGGTCCGGGCTCATGAGCGTTCCTTCCACCCGGATCACTTCGATATCCCTCAGTCCGATGAAACCGAGAAGGTGAGTGAGGTAGCCGGTCTGGAAATCGAATGGGGCATTCCTGCCTTCCGAAAAGACGCCGCCGGTTGCCGTCACGAGATAAACTTTCTTGCTAGGTAGCAGTCCCATCGGGCCAGTTGCGTCGTAGCGGAAGGTAACGCCGGGCCAGGTGATATAATCGAACCAGGCCTTGAGCTGCGTCGGCGGGCCGAAGTTGATCATGCCCCAGCCAATGACGATCACATCGGCGGCTTGAATCTCGTCGACGAGGCTTTGGGCGAGATCGACGGCTTCGATCTGTTCGGGGGTGCGTGCCTCGGGCGGCGCAATACGGCCATCGATGTAGGCCGCCGTGACATGCGGCAGCGGTACTGCGCCAAGATCGCGTTCGATTATTGCGCCGCCAGATCGAGCGCTGAGACTCTCAGCAATGTCACGGGCAAATCGGGTGGAAAGGCTTTGAGGTCCGCGTGGGCTCGAGGTGATGAGGAGGATGTTGGTCATGTTTGCTCCTTGGGAGAATAGGGTGGTATCAATTTGTGACCAACACTATTAATGTTCCCGACGAGCAATCCGCAAGAAGGCACTTTCATGACACTCAGTAACATGGATTTTCCTACCCCCAGCAAAGACGCCGACTGCCGTGTCGTGCGGGAAATCCTCGATCGCATCGCCGATAAGTGGAGTCTGTACATCTTCGTGGCGCTCAGGGATGGGCCGGTCCGCTTCAATGAATTGCGACGGCAGATCGACGGCATCTCGCAGCGGATGCTCACGATCACGCTTCGTCAGTTGGAGCGGGACGGTTTGATCAGTCGAACCCTTTTTCCGACAATCCCGCCGCGCGTGGATTACGAACTGACCGCTGTCGGAAGAACGCTCCTCGCGCCGGTTATGGCCTTGGTAACCTGGGCAGATTCAAATCGGGATGTGATCGAGAAGGCGCGCCAACGATACGACGCAAGTTAAATCGAGCCGGCCACTCGAAGGTGAACGTCTGCACGACACACGCAATCGCGCCATTCGCTGCGTTGGACGTCAAGGACCGCAGCGGGCTCGAAGCAGTCTTTGCCTATTGCATCTCAAAACGGCTGCACAGGGTCTCGACGTCCCCTGATCTAGAGAGACTAGATACCCGCCGCTGTTATGAGCAGATGCCGGACCGGCTCGCGCTCGACGAATTCCACCTTCACGTGCCTGAGTACATGGCGCTGCCCCGCAAACGGAACCATGGTCAATGCTTCCTCGAACGAAACCCAGCGAAACTCGCTGTGCTCGTGGTTGATGACAACGATCGCCTAGGAATCCACAAAGCCGACGAAGACCGGCAGCAAGGTGATCGCGTCGCAGTCAGCTTCATAAAACTGCTCGCAAATGTCGGCAGAGTACAATCTATTGCATGCCAGTCCGATCTCTTCCTTCACCTCGCGGAGAGCAGCCTCCCATGCCTTCTCGCCATCCTCGATGGCTCCTGCAACTTGGCACCACTCGCCGACCAGCGTGTGATTCCTGCGAAGAAGCAGGACCTCCGGCTGAGCGTCGACGACGCGCAGGAGTACAACGGACACAACAAAACAACGTGCGGGGATGTCAGCCATTTGTCGCCTCAGGTCTCAAGTGGGAGATATCAGCCAGGGCCATGACAGAACGGCTCATCCAGAAGTCGTCCTGACGCAGGTGCGTGATGTTTCCCTGTTGCGCCGCGAAACTCACATATCCGGCGGCATTCGAGAGGCATCTTGATCCATGCTGGGATGACGAACGCCAACGTAAAGGCACGCGTCACGAGGATCTGCCTTTCGCACGGGCGCTCGCGTCAGCATTCCAACAAACGGGCTCAGTCGCTCCCAGCTACTTGCCTGTCCCAGAGCTCACGATAGAGAGTGCTGGACTCGAGCAGACTCTCGTGGCTACCGATTGCCGAGACACGCCCTGCCTCCAAAAGAACAATTTTGTCAAAGCCACGCACTGTGGAAAGACGATGAGCAATCGCGATCACGGTTGCTTCCCTAGAGTAGGAAGCGATCGCGTCCTGAACGACGCTTTCGCTTTTTGAATCGAGAGCGGACGTGGCTTCGTCGAGGATTAGGACTGGCCGCCTTCGCAGAAAAGCACGTGCCAACAAGATCCGTTGTTGTTGTCCCCCGGACAGCTTTGCGCCACGGTCACCAACTATAGTGTCGTAGCCGTTTTCGAGATTCAAACTCTCGATGAATGCGTGCGCGTCCGCCATTCTCGCCGCACTAACGATTTGTTCGTCGTCGGTGCGTTCGGCGGCAAACGCGATGTTATCTCGAATGGATCGGTGAAACAGCGCATCGCTTTGGGAAACGACGGCGAAGTTCCTTCTCAGGGTTCCGACGGGAAGGGACTTGATGTCGACCCCGTCAAAGGTGATCACGCCCGCCGTCACATCGTAGAGACGAAGCAACAAATCAATGAGTGTAGACTTGCCGGCACCCGACGGACCGACAATGCCAACCCGCTCGCCTGGTTGAATCTCAAGCGTAACGTTCCTGAGAATAGCTCGCGCAGGGTCGTAGCCAAAGCCGACTTGGTCGAATTTGATGAGAGGAACTTTGGCAATTGGCGCATCGGAGCCGCAAGGCGCGGACGTCTGCGATCCGGCGCTTATGGTCGATCGAGCGTCGCCGATCGTTCCGAGGGTCTGTGTCAAACCCTCCCAAATCGACACGAACCATCCGGCATCCGCTGCCATGCCACCCGCCAGCGTCACCGCAGCAACGAACTCGCCCGGCGTAACACTCTGGGCATTCAGGCCGTAGAGACCCAACAACAGGACCGCCGCCATGAGTCCCGTATTCAGGAGGCGGATGGAAAGGCCGGTGAACGTAGTCAGCCGATTGATCCTCAGGCTGTTGCTGTTCTGCCGTTCGATCGCGCCCAGAACTAGGGCATTTTCCTCTTCGTGGGCAAAGGAGGTTTTTATCGCGCGAATGTTCGAGAAGAACTCTGTGATGGAACCATTGACGATGCTCGCTGTCTCCGAGATCTTTCGCGCCTGCGAATTTACCTTCGGTGCAAGCCACACAGCGAAGACACCATTCAATGCGATCCACGCCAGAACGGGCACGACGAAGATCGGCGCCAGGTAAAGGATCAGGGCGGCCGACCCGATAAACCGTATCAGGCCAATCGGAAATCGCCCGGCCAACAGCTCCGCGCCTGATTGTACCGCAGTTGAAACTTGGGCGATGCGTCCGGCAACCTGGCCGGCATGGACGCTGTTGAAGTACATCATCTCGTGGCGTCCCGCTGCCCGGTGAGACTGCCACAAAGAAGAGGCCTTCGTTTGACTTTTCAGCGCCTGCATACGCAGAGCGTAGTTCACGAACCAGACAGCCGGATCGAGCAGGGCGTAGGCAAGAACGAGGAGGGCGAAGGTCAGCAGGGTTTCGGCCGATAGCCGAAGATCCCCGGAGTAAGTGACGACGTCGACAAGGTGTGCAATCGCCCAAAGCCGGGCAAGATCAAACGTTGTCAGGAGCATTCCGCTGGCAACGGATGCGGCAATCGTCCAACGAAACGGTCTCAGGAAGCGCAGCAGAACCTGAAAGGCGCCCGCATCGACGGGCAAGTACAAATCATGCTCTCGAATCGAGATGAGGTTTTCGAACTTCTTAAATACCCTATCAAGCATCAATCGCTTCGCCTAGTTTGCGAGGATTTCTCCCATAACCCGCCCGGATAGGGAAGCGCTCCGCAGATAGCATCGGGTGACCGACGCCTCTTTGAATGGCTCTTCGAAAACATCGCGCGCGTGGAAACCGGCGGCGTTGTTGAGAATGATCATTCTCCGCGATTCCTGAGGCACAGCATAGCGAAAAGGGTTGTTTGCGATTGCTTGCTGAAATTCTGCCAAGCGACGAGTTGCGCTTCCCCCAGTGTCCGATTCCCGTCCAAGGAAAGTGCCATTCATGAAAGTCACGACACGCCCATACTCGTCCTCTTGGAAAACCGAGGTTCTTGCACGGTGTGGAGATATGAATTTTACCCCGGATTCGCTGTTGCTGTAGACCGATGGGGTCAGGTCGAAAAGATAATCATTGTTGCAGCCGAGGTTGCTGACATAACCGTGCATGGAGGGAATAGACGTGGAGGGGACCCAATAGAAATTTCCTCTTTTCGCGTAATTGATGAAGACGTTGTAGAGCGCTATGTGATCCGGCACAGCCAGCGTATTGCCCCGGATCGTTCCGTCTGAATGAAATTCCAGAACGTCAACTGGAGATATGTTTTTGATGCCGAGCTCATTCAGAGCGGCATTGTTCTCTTCTGACGCGTTGAACATGGAGAACGGGGTTCTGTTCTCTCGGTCGAGGACACTCGGCATGATGTGTTGCGAAATGGACAAAGCGACCAGGGCACCGGTTATGGCATCCTTGGTCACGTCCTCGTAAATGACGGGAACGTCTATGGCAGCTATGCCAACGTCGGCATTGGATATCTCCGTTCTAATCCGCCTGATCTCCTCAAAAAAGACCTCTCCCGCCAGGGCGCTCAATCTAGCAACCAGATTGGCGTCGCTCGTCGCCACAAGAGGTATCGGCGAGTCGTTTTCCAGGAGAGTGGTTTCACAAAACTCCCTGACTGCGTTCTCATCTAGGGTAACAATTGGCGCGGCGTCAAAAGCTGGCATATCCCTGGTTTCCTCAACTCTGGCAACGAACAAGGGGCGCGCAGCGCCCCTTGGATTGGCACGTCGATCAGGCGTTAGCGGGCTTGACCCCGCCACGGCTCCAGCCGCCGCCGATACCGCCGCCGCCACCCACATCATGACCACCATCCGTGCATTCCGGGCGCGTCAGCCCAACCGACAGGCCTTGCGCAAAGGTCTCCATTACAACAGTCTTGGCGGCATCAGTTTTCGTGGCCTCGTTCATAGTAAATCCTTCTTCGTTTGAACAACCTACGCAGAGATAAGCCGTTTCTAATGTAGTTTTACGTGGTGGAAACAGATGTATCCACCAACAATTGTTTCTTATAGTCACAATGATCGGCGGCAACACCCCCAAACTCCATTGAAAGCCGATTTATTTTCACGGCGCTGGTTATCTATTGTAATAAGCTGGTTATCTATTGTAATAATTTTGTAATAATTTGCCAAGTCGCCGGCTTTTTGTCAGCCTTCGCACCGGCTGAGCCGATGACGCGATCGACCCGGCGAAAACGTAAAAACCCGCCGGACAAAGGTGTGGAGAACAGAACAAAACGCGAATTCGCTATCGCGCCGACTCGGTTGTTGCCATATGAAGACGGGTCAATGCTTGAGGTATCCAATTGGCCTATCGCTTCCTGCATACCGCCGACGTTCATCTCGACTCGCCTCTGAAGACGCTCGCTCTGCGCAATCCGGAACTCTCCGAACTGCTCGGTCTGGCAACGAGGCGGGCCTTCATCCGCGTGGTCGATCTTTGCCTGGAAGAGCAGGTGGACGCGCTTGTTCTTGCTGGCGATCTTTACGATGGCGATCAGACGTCGATGAAAACGGCCCGGTTCATCGCCGAGCAGCTTCGCCGTCTTCATGAGGCGGGCATTCGAACCTTCATCATCCGCGGCAATCACGACGCCCTGTCGAAGATCACGACGGAGCTTGTGATGCCGGACACGGTGAAGGTGTTCGGGGCGAGCGCCGAAGCGGTGGTGATCGACGGTGCCGGCTACTCTCCCATTGCGATCCATGGCCTCAGCTTCGCGAAGCCGCACGCCCCGCAGAGCCTGCTTCGGCACTACGCGCTTCCAGTCCCGGACGCGGTCAACATCGGCATTATGCATACCAGCCTCGGCGGATCGGAGAAGCATGACCTCTATGCTCCGTGCAGTGTCGCGGACCTACAGCAGAGCGGCTTCCGCTACTGGGCTCTCGGTCACATCCACAAGCGGTCGGTGGTCGAAGACGCCGCCTCGGTCATCGTTATGCCGGGCATGCCTCAGGGGAGGGACATCAATGAAGACGGGCCTAAGTCGATCTCGCTGGTCACGATCAGGGACGACCGGTCGATCGTGGTCGAGGAACGACCGACGGCGGTAGCGCAATTTGAGCGCCTTGCCGTTGACGTGTCGGGGGCAACCGACTGGAAGGGCATGATCGGCGAAGTCTCGTCTGGCCTCCACAAACTGCGTGCGTCCGTCACCGCGGAACACCTAGTGGCACGCGTCCAGATAACCGGAACCAGCGACCTGGCTTGGCGGCTGCGTCGCGATCTCGACCTCGTCCGCACCGAGCTGGAGACCCGCGGGACGCTCATCGGAAACCTCTGGATCGACAAGGTGCAATCCGTCTGCCTGCCTCCTGGCAGCGTCAACAGTCGGTCGGGAGCGGCAGGGGAGTTGGCTGCCATCATGGAAGACGAAGTGACTCGGTCGGAAGGCTACCGGCAGGAGCTCAGAGCCATCGCCGAGGAACTGCGCGCGCAGCTTCCAGCCGAGCTTCGCGAGATGTTCGGCTCCGACGAGGTATCGTTCGAGGAGAATCTCGCCGACGTTGCCAGGGACGGGTCCGCCGAAGTCTTGGCGCGTCTTCGCCGGGAGAAGGTTGACTGATGCGCATCAACCGGCTTGACCTGACGCGTTATGGCAAATTCACGGATGGCGTCATCGATTTCGGATCTTGTCCCGTCGGCTCGCCCGATCTTCATATCATCTATGGGCCGAACGAAGCCGGAAAGTCGACGACCTCCGACGCCATCCTGGACCTGATCTTCGGCATCGGCACCACGAGCAAATACGGCTTCCTGCATCCGTATGCGTCGATGCGGATAGGCGCGAACATCCGCGTCGCCGGAGAGGATCGAGAATTCGTCCGAATCAAGCGTCCGCAGAACAGCCTCCTTGACGACGAAGAGCGGATTCTGTCCGACGCTCTGATCAGGGCCGATCTTGGTGGCATCGACCGGAACGCCTTCACGACGATGTTCTCTCTTGACGACGACACGCTTGAGAGAGGCGGGCAAAGCATTCTTGCAAGCAAAGGCGACCTCGGCGAGCTGCTTTTCTCCGCAAGCGCAGGGCTGTCGGACCTCAGCCGCCAGCTCATGGAAATCCGCGGCGAGACCGACGCCTTCTACAGGTACCGTGCACGCAGCGGCGCCCTGGGCGACCTAAAGGCGAGGCTGCAGGATCTAAAGCAGCAGCGGGAGGCAATCGATCTGCAGGCGAGCGACTTCCAGCGGCTGGTGGCCGAGAGGGATCGATTCAGCCGGCTTTACGACAGCGCCATCGCGGAAAGGACGCAAACGCAGAAGCGGATCGATGAAATTAGGCGCATTCTGCAGGCCATTCCTCCCATGGGACGGCTGTCGGGGCTACGGCAGAAGCTGGCCGACCTGGAGGTGGTTCCGGAGCCGCCGGAATCCTGGCGACAGGAACTACCTCAGCTAAAGAGCAAGGAGATCGAACACCGCGTCAAGCTGGAGGACCTTTCCCGTTCGTCGACCTCGTTGCAAGAGGAGATCGCGAGCCTCGAAGCCGATCCCGTCGCGCTCAAGCTGGCCGCCAGTATGGAGGAATTTTCTGAGCTCAAGGCCAGATACCTCACGGCCGAGAAGGACATACCAAAGCTTTCGGCGCGCGCAGCCGAGCTTTCGATCGAAAGCATCCTTCTGCTTTTAGGACGACCGGGTGAAGCCTCGCCGAGCAGGCTTATCCTCGACGCTGCTACCGTCGGAACACTCAGAGCGCTGATCGCCTCGAAGTCCGGCGTAGACGCTCGGAAGGCCGGGGCCGCGGACGAACTCGCGAAGGCGGAGCACGGCCTGGCGGAGGAAAGCGTCGGCTTTCGGGAGGCCGATGCGCTCCAGTCAGCGGAAAGGACGAAGGCGTTCGACCTGCTTGCCGCGACTTTGAAGGCGCAGCCCCGGGCGGAAGATGAGCTCGTGCTTCGGTCGCTCGCTCGGCGGCGCGACGCCGCTTCCGGTGCGTTGTCGGAAGCGATGTCCCGTCTTCTTCCCTGGCGCGGCGCCGTTTCCGAACTCGGTACGATGGCGTGCCCTTCGGCCGCGACAATCGCAAGCTGGAAGAAGCTGTTCAAGAGCAGCGAAGAAGACTTGAGGTCCGCGCGCGCGGACCTGGAGCGGCTCGAGCCCGAGGCGCGGCGGTTAGAGGCCGAGATAGAAGCGCTGCGTAGTCAGGCCGGGGATATCGATGAGGCTACCGCCACGGCAAGTCGCATGTCCCGTGACAGGGCGTGGGTGGAACATCGTCAGACGATGGACGCCGCGTCGGCGGACCTGTTCGAGGCAGCGATGATGGCCGACGATCGTCTTCTCTCTCAACGCCTGCTGCATTATGCGGAGCTAGGTAAGCTCAAGCAGCTTCTGCAGCGCCGCGCAACAGTGCGATCGGACATCCAAACGGTTCTTGAGTCCCATAAGCGCGCCGAGGGCGAACTCGAGAAGCTCAGATCAGAGGTCGCTGAGAAGGTGAGCACGATCTCTCCCGACCTTCGGCTCGCCGCCGATCCGCAGGAATTGGAAGAATGGCTTTGTAATCGAGATGCGGCTCTCAAGGCGCGGGATGATCTTGCCGCCGTCGAGCAGGACATGGCCGATGTCCGGGATCGACTAGCTCAAGCGAGACGTTTGCTAACGCAGGCGCTGAGTGGTGCCGAAGTGCGCTTCCATCCGGACGCCGATCTAGCGGGACTGGCGTCCGCTGCAGACGAAGCGCTGCAAGCGTACAACGAAGCGCTGTCTCATGCGAGACGGATGGAGCGTCTCAGGAAGGATGTCCTGGAGCGCCGAAACACGCTCCACGTGGCGGAGGGGGCGGCGGAAGAATGGGCGCTGGCCTGGAAGACGACCTGCGAAGCATGCTGGCTTGGCGAGCTGAATGGCCTTCCCAGCGTCGACGCGGTCACGGAGATCCTATCGACGCTGGAAAAGCTTGCATCAGCCATAGAGACCAAGGACACATTGATCGACCGCATTCAAAAGATGGAGAAGGACAAAGCGCAGTTTCAGGCGAGGGTGCTTGAGCTCTGCAGCATGCTCTCGATCCCGCCCGACGGATCACCGGGCGAGCTCGCCCAAGCGGTGGTCGAGAAGGTCCGAGGGGCGGGACTTAATCAGGAGCGCCTCGAAAAACTGGAGCGCGATCTCGATACAGCCCGGAAGGAGGAACACGGCCTGAGGCTGGAGCAGCAGCTTCTGGAAGCACGGGCGCGCAAGATGATCGAGTTCTTCGGAGTAGATACGCTGGACGAGGTTGAGGCATATTGCGACCTCGCAGGCAGGCGTCGGGAACTGTCGCGATCGATCTTTGAGCTGGAGCAGGAGCTTATCGAAAGCAGCGGCGCGAGCGACATCGCAGGCGTCGAGACACTGGTCGGCGTCGCAGACAAGATGGAACTCGAAGAGGAGCTTGCCCGGCTTACGCCAGTCCTGGAGGATCAGGACCTCAGGTGCAGCGAAGTGTTCAGAGACCGTTCTAGGGCGCAGGACGCCATCGATGCCATCGGGGGCGATTCAATGGTCGCGCAGATCGAGGAGCAGCGGCGAACGACCATTCTGGAAATAGAGGACGGCGCTCGCCGTTACATGGAGCTGCGCGCGGGAATTGCGGCGGCGGAGCACGGTCTCCGGCTATACAGGGATCGTCATCGCAGCGGCATGATGGCTCGGGCGTCGGCAGCCTTTAGGACGATAAGCCGCGGAGCCTACCAAGGCGTCGCCGCCCAGCCTGGCAAGGATGGAGACGTCCTGATCGCGGTAACGGCGGCTGGCGGTTCGAAGGCTGCAGACGAACTGTCCAAGGGCGCTCGCTTCCAGTTGTACCTAGCCCTCCGGGTGGCCGGATATCACGAATTCGTCGGCAATCGGGTGTCGGTGCCGTTCATCGCCGACGATATCATGGAAACGTTCGACGACTTCCGCGCGGAGGAAGCTTTCAAGCTGTTTGCGGAGATGGCGCAGCGTGGCCAGGTCATCTACCTGACGCACCACCGGCACCTTACAGACATCGCGCGGAAGGTCTGCCCCGGAGTCCGGCTCCACGATCTTGATAAGGTCGGGGCGACCAGGCTCGAGATCGTCGCGGCCGAATAGAAGACGCGTGATCAGGATACGAGACCTGCAACTTTCGCGGACGAAAGCGAAAAACACCCCATGGCAAACGACATTCCTTCGACGCTCGCGCTCCTGATCGACGGCGACAACGCCTCGCCGAAGATCATTGCCGGCCTGCTCGCTGAAATCGCCAACTACGGCACTGCCAGCGTCAAGCGTGTCTATGGCGATTGGACCAAACCCGATCTCAATGGCTGGAAGGAATGCCTGCTTGAGCATTCGCTCCAGCCGGTCCAGCAGTTCTCCTATACATCCGGCAAGAACGCTACCGATGGTGCGATGATCATCGATGCGATGGACCTGCTCTATACGGGCCGCTTCTCTGGTTTTTGCGTTGTGTCGAGCGACAGCGATTTCGCAAGGCTCGCGGCACGGATCCGCGAACAGGGCGTAACGGTATACGGGTTTGGCGAGCGGAAGACGCCTCGCCCGTTCATCACGGCCTGCGACAAGTTCGTCTACTTCGACGTGCTGAAAGCGCCGGGAGAAGAAGTGCTGGCAACCCCTGCTGCGCAGCAAGAGGCGAAGGCAAAGGCGACGAAAAACGCCAGGGATAAGACGCTGCTCTCCATGCTCCGGAACGCCGTGGTTGCCGTTTCCGATGAGACCGGCTGGGCCAATCTCGCCGCCGTCGGCAGTCACGTGGCAAAACAAAAGCCGGATTTCGACTGCCGGAACTATGGTTTTGCTCGGCTGAGCGATCTCGTCGAAGCGACGGCAAAGTTCGAGCTGGACCGATCCGGCAAAGCACAAAAAGGCATTCTCGTCCGGCTTTTGCGCCCAAACTGAACAAAGGAAGGCGCCGAGTCGAGACAATGGCACATAGCAGTCTTGGGCCAGAATACGCGGGCCTTCCGCTACAAAGCTCTTGAACTCCGCGCTTCCAGATCAGACGAAATGCGCAAGGGCCGGCCGCTGCACGTCACCGCTCGCCTTCCCTGCGCGAGAATTCGTTGGCCCGTTCGGGGTCGTCTGCAGCAATGGCCTTCAAGAACCAGCACCGCGGACTCGTCTACCACTGAAAGGACCATGGTGTTGAGCTCGGGAAACAGAGGAGCCTACTTGCTGCGGCCCTCTTCGGCATTCCAGGCAACGGGAGCTCTCGGACTGATCCGTTCGATCGAACCGCCGGCTCCTCGGTGCGGACGTCTTTTTGGGGCCGGAGAGACTTTACAGCAAATCCTAGACGCAGCGTCCTCCGGAGGAGCGACGATGATCGCGACGAACTCGCCTAGCCAAAGACTGACGTCAGATGATCCGGCAGCGATTCCTGGCGGGGGTTGAGGCCCGCGCACCGATCGCAGCAATATCTGAAGCGCTGAGGCTTGCTCTCTTTGGCAAAAACCGAGGTTAAAATGCCCCGTCCAAGTCCTTGGCGCGCGGTCACTTTCGGGCCCTCGAAATACTCGACGAGCACCTTGCGGAAGCAGTCCTTCGACCCAAGCAGGGCGGCGAGGTCGTCTATTTGAGAGAACCGCCGCAGCAACATCGCCCGCGCCGTGACCTCGTCGAGTCCCGAACCACTCGCGGTCTTTTCGGCCATGAACCGAAGAAGTCCGACATCACGGCCGGCACGGCGACCGGTTTCAGTGAACGTAACGGCGACGGACTGCTTGCCGTCGCGACCAGCTCGGCCGAACTCCTGCAGATAGTCCTCCACCGATGCTGGCTGCTGCCAATGGATCACCAAACGGACGTCTGGAACATCTAAACCCATGCCGAACGCGCTGGTGCAGATGATGTGGTTGACGAGCGGACGGCTTTCTCCTTGAAACCTCTTCAGCAGTTCCTGCCGATCCCACTCAGTTCCAAGTTTCGAATGATAGAAGGGAATGTCCAGGCCATCGCTGCTGAGATTACTCTGCAATTCCTGCCCGATCCGCGCGGTCGGTACGAAGATCATCGCCTTGCGACTGGCAAACATTGGAAGCCGTAGCAGTTTGGTGATCTCGCGGTGACGAGCTGAGGCCGGAGCGCTCCACCGGATCAGCGCTATGTTTGGACGGTCGACGCCGCGGACGAACACTGTCGCGTCCTCGATGCCTAGCGACGAAAGGATTCGCTTCTGCATGGCCTGTCCCGCAGTCGCAGTGAAGGCAAGGATCGGAGGCGAACCGAGGCTGGCACGGACCTCGCGCAGGCGCCCATATTCTGGCCGGAAGTCACGGCCCCATTGATCGACGCAGTGGGCCTCGTCGACGACGAGGTACTCGGGCCGGGTGCGCGACAGTGCGTCGCGTTCTCCCTGCCGCTTTACAAAGAAGCGCTCGGGAGCAACGTAAAGGAACTTCACTGCGTTCTTCCCAATCAAGTGATAGCGGATCTCCTTTTCCTCAGATCCGAGTGCGCTGTTGATAAACGTGGCAGGTATCTTTTTTCGCAAGAGCCCGGAGACCTGGTCGCTCATGAGGGTCTTGAGGGGGCTGACGATGATCGTAAGCCCACGGCGAAGCAGGGCAGGGAGTTGGAAGCACAGCGACTTCCCTGATCCAGTGGGACTGACGACCAGGATCGATTTCCCTGCCAGCGCCGCAAGGACGATTGGAAGCTGCCCTCCTCGAAAATGGGACGCGCCGAACAGCCGGAGGGCGGGGCCGAAGTTCATGTCCGATTCGAGTGCGCGGGCTTCTTCATCCAGCCAGCGGGCGAGACGCATCGCCCATCGTTCGATCACCCGGCGTGCCAGGCCCCCGGCGAGGTTGGGGTGATGCGCCGCATGGCAGCCGTCACAAAGGGTGACAAGGTTCGAGAGCGCGTCGGAGCCGCCCATCGATCTCGGAAGGAGATGATGGACATCGGCGTTGCTCGAACTCAGCTTCGTGGAACACGAGACGCACTGGTATCCGTCTCGCTCAAGAACCAAGCGTCGCGTCTCTTACCAGTTCCTCACCAGACCGAACTCGTCACACGTTTGCCTCGCTCGCGAAGATGCCGGAAACTCGCTGATAAAAAGTAACTGCTAGGCGCCGCTCTCGCGCTCGTTCGGTGAACTGAGCGTTGTTGACGGAGGCACCCGGCCGCTCGCCTCCTTTGATAGGGGAAGTCTGACCCGTGCGCGGTTTGCTGCACGGGCGTCGCCAAAGAGCCGCAGGGCAGCGTTCCCATACCCGTTCGAGCCGCTCCTCGTCTTGTATCGTGCGAGCGGCTGCGAGTGTGCCCGCAAGACGCGGCGGATGCACGCCCTCGTGGAAGCGCTGAAGAATTCGATCGGCCGATCGGCTCGTCCTTCGAGACAAGGTATTCAAAGACGACGCGCCCAGGCAGCTATGCCGCGCTCTGGGTCATGCTGGGTCCGTCTTGACTAGGGTTTACCAAGCGGCGATGCTTCCTCACGGACGAGGAGCAGCCATGATGACTTACGACTGGCAAGACACTCTCTTGGGCGAAGGGGACCTGGCAAGACGCGCGGCGGCAATGGTGCCCAGGATGCTAGCGCACCCAGCGGTCACTCTCGACCAGGTCTCGCAACTTCGAGGTCACATCGACGACTGCATCGGCAGGCTCGGAACCCTGCTCGTCGAAATGGAGAATGCCGGAGCCGATCAGGTCTTCGTCGGGGCCGCGCGCACGATACGTGATGCATGGCAGAGCCTTGCCCATAAAGCCGCTGAGAGGTCGCGATTGTTCGAAATTGGCTTCGTTGACGTCCGCCCCACGCTGACGGACACCAAGGATCAGGGCGTGGCCACGCACTAGTTGATCAGCCGAATGCTGGTGATCCGCTGTTACCGCGAGACCATGCGGCCTAGTGCAATCCCTAAGTTTCAGCTTGCGACCCGTCTCAGCACCTCAGCAAGGCGGCCGCCACCGCTGGGGACCATGGGCCCATGCGAAACTACGACGCGGATCATGTCCGTCGACATCCTGCGGCCGCACTCCGCGGGTGCTTGCCGACCTGCCTCAGCGAGACAGGAATATGGGAGCAATTCTCGGCTACGCGCGCGTATTGACCGGTGATCAGGATGTCGCTGGCCAGACGATGCGGCTCGAACAGGCCGGCGCCACCAGGGTTTTCACCGACATCAGATCAGGCAAGAGCATGGACCGTCCCGGCCTAGCCGAGCTGCTGACCCGCCCCGGCGACACGCCGTCGTGCGGCTCGATCGGCTCGGACGGTCACTGGCGGAGCTTTTGGAAACGATGAAGATACTGCGAGAGCGACAGATCGACCTTCTCAGTCTCGAGGAGAAGATCGGCACATCCTCGGCCGCCGGTGAGTTGATCTTCCACGTGTTCGGCGTCATTGCGCATTTCGAGCGGCGGCTGATTAGGATTTCATGGCAGCCGGTACGGCAAAGTTTTTCAACCAGGATAAGGGCTTCGGCTTCATCACGCCTGACAATGGTGCGGCAGATGTGTTCGTCCATGTGTCGGCGGTGCAGGGCTCCGCGCTTCTTCGAGACGGACAGAAGGTCAGCTACGAGCTGGGCCAGGACCGCAAGACCGGAAAGTCGAAGGCGGAAAACGTCAGATCAATTTGACCGTCACCTTCATCAAAGTTTCGCGACTTGCGTCGCCGCCTTATTCTTTCTCGACACAGCTTCGATCACTTGAGGATGCTCGACTGCACGCGCCTTTATCCCGCGAACGACCGGTTGTTCGGCCGGTCCTTACCCGCTACGGGAGTCTGTGAAAATTAGCGTCCGACGGACCTTTCCTCCCCAGCGGATCGCCTATTTGTTTGTTGTTTCTTCGAGTGCCGCGATTGTCGTAAGTATCTCGTCGAACGATGGCGGCCTGTCATCGAACATCATGGGGGCCATCGCCCTGTAGTCGGCGCGGAGGTCCTTGATCCGGTTTTTGTCCGGCAGGAGCCGTAGCGTACCAGGACGGGCGGTGTCGTAACTAGCCCAGCCGGAACGGAAGAAGGTAGCCTTGTGCTTGGCCACCTGCGCGAGAAGCTCGAAATCGGTCGCGGCGGCTTTGCCTTCGTGCGTGGCAAGCAGCATGGCGAGATCGTAATAGTGCCGCGAGAAATATTGTGGCGTGGGGGACTCTGCAGGGCGGTGCGCCTCGGCATGCAACGCAGTCGCCTTCTCCCAGAAGGTGCGGTGGGCAGAGAGGACGATGACGGTGGTGTCGGGGTTATCGAAGAAGCCGGGATAGTCGTCCGCCGCATAGGGTCGGATTATCCGTTTCTCTATCGGCCAAGGGTCTCCGCGGGCGCCAAGTTCGAGCTTCACCCGTGGTGTGATGTATCCCATGCTCTCGTATTCGGTCGCGGCGAGCGCGTTGGGATAGTGGAAGTTCACCGTCTGCGCGTCGGTGGCATCTATCTCCAGCGACCACTCGCCTTTCGTCGGCTCCCCGAGTTGCTCGACGATCGCCGACCGAAGAGCCGGAAGCAGCTTCTCGGCAATATGCTCCTCGATATCGCTCACAAGGGCTTCAATGAGTTTGTTCGCCTGTTTCTTGCTGATGCCTTCTTTCTCGGGATCGCGGTCACCCGTGTAACCGAGATCCGCTCGATCGAAAGAGAGATCGATATCTTCGGAAAACCGGCGTATCGCACCAAACGCCTTGGAGAGGGAGGTGCCACCCTTGAAGACAAGGGTGGCCGCGTCTTTCTCCTGCAGTCCGAAAAGCCGCTTCAATGTCCAGCAGACCCAGAAGTCCTTTTCGATGATCGTATTGGCGACGCCTCGGCCAGCACCCGTTTCGCCAAACAGGGCCGCCCGATCGCGATCTGAAAGAAGAGCGACCTTATCCATCGACCTCACCCGACGCTGCGTTGGCGATCGAGACGAGCGTCGGCCGCATCCAGGCAGGCGCTTGGACAGCAGTGGATGCGAGTGTCTTCTTGTCGCTGGCCGACAGACGACGCGCCGCGATCTGCGCAACGTCACAGGCACGTACCGCCCCCACGTGACGAAGGGCCTGAACGACCGTCCCTGCAGCGCTTCCCGGAGCGATGAGATGCTTGGGCGAGGCGTGACGCAGATCAACCACGCGCTTGCCCAATGCGACACGCCGCGAGGGACCATCGGTTAGATAGGTGCTCTTTGCCGGAACTTGCGTCGAAAGACCGAGCGCGTTTGCTGCACGCGCACCCGTAATCTGTACGTGGGATCCAGTCTCACGCGCTAATGCCTGCGCGACATCATCGGGGGCTGGCGAAAGGGGACCAAGTTGCGGATGGACTTTCGGGAAGTCGTAGAGGCCTCGCGCCAAACGCCGGAGCTTGCCACCCTTGACCAGACGGGAAAGCGCCTGGTCGACTGCCGCTCGTGCGGCGATGTCCAGGAAATCACTGGGCGTGAAAACGCCACCGCGGCCGCCAGCGCGGGCGCGCCCCATGATCCGATCCGGTACCGACGTCACAGAGTTGCTCATGCGTCAGAAAATAGTGCATATTTTTCTGACATTCAAGGCGGGGGAAATGCTCGACGAGAGGCTTCTACTATACCTCTATGCTGGCGGCGCCAGTTTGGTGGACTCGCGCCGGTCTGTCTCTATCCGTTATGTTATACAATTACATTGTGGCATAATATGTATTATGGAACTTCTCTATTCGGCGTCTTGAGGTCAAGCGCTATCGAGCCTTCCACTTTCACCGTTGGTTGACGTCGTTCACGGAGCCTTGCTTCTCTTCGGGATCGGGCATTGCCCCTCCCATTATGGGGTCAGTAGAATGAAGTTGAACAATCTAAAACGCGTCCTGGTCGGTGAAGCCGATCGGTACGAGTTCCATAGCGGACTCACTTCATTCATCGTCCCGTGAAGGACCTCTTTCCACCCGCGGTGGAATCTGGTCGTCTAAAATGGTCAGGCCTTCGCCGATCCGGAGTCCTTTGACCACTGGAAGTCTGTACCATCACTCCACATGCGGTGCATGATCACAGCCAGTCGGCGTGCCAAGGCCACAATTGCCTTTTGATGGCCGCGACGTTTGGCAATATTCATCGCCCACGCCTTAAGCCAGGACCATTTTCTGACCACCGTCAGCATGACTTGAGCCGCTTCATAGAGCAGCGTTCGCATCATTATGTCACCACACAGGGAAATTCGGCCGACGCGGCTGGAGACCTTTAACTCTCGGCAAATCCCGCCCGCTTCATCGACGATGCACAGTGAAGTCTCTTTCACAGAGACGTCCATTCCGACATAATGCTTCATGCTGCGCTTCCTTTCAGATGCTTGTGGCTGTTGCGATACAGACCACGTTTTATCATCCCTCGAAGCGCAGCACCCCGGCTACAATCCCAAGTCACCCTGAAGATGAGGCGCCAAGCCGAATACCCCATCTAAGCCTTTGTAATTGTAAGCTTTCAGAGCGGCAACGACCTTCAACGCGACAGATTCGCATCCGCACTCTGGTGCTGGTCTGCACTGACCCTTATATCTTCCGCAGCAACCAACCGGGAGAATGTAGTGTCCGAATTCCTAAGCTATCTGTTCGCCATTCTTGTCGTGGGCCCGCTGCAGGCTGAAGTATCGGAGCGCCTTCAGGGCGTGCCATCACCCGAGATTGTCGAGGCGGGACGCGCGTGCATTGCCACGGAGGCTCCGAGGCTTCTCGAGCGAGCCCAGGAAGATTGGGCATGGGCTGCCGCAAATGCGGTAGGCGTCGGCGTAGGTGTAGTCGATCCGGTAAGCCTGCTGTCCGGTCAGAACGCCGATTGCAACCGCCTGGTACAAGTTCTGTCGCAAGGTGGAGCGGCTGAAGAGGCATAGACGCCACTTCACGGTCTCTATTTATAGCGAGCGCCCTCCTCCTCACAGTGCTCGAGAACGCGTTCAACCCATTTATCGAACCAGACCCAGCTTCCTTTGTAGTCGCCTTCGCAACCGTACCCTTTGTTTCCTTCTCCCTTAGCGTCCAGCGCTTTCCAGAGTGGAGCGTAAACCTGGGGTACCCGGCATCCTGTGCATTCTTCACGACTTCAGCAGGAGGGAACCGCAGGCGGTTCATCTCTTTGAATATAACCTTGCCAACCTCATTTGCTTCGTTACTGCCTGCAGCCGCCTTGATCTAGATGGTTTAGCAGCTATTATCGGCTTCAACCAGGGGGAGTGGCATTGGCATGGCTGGATGGTTCCGCGAACGCATCGCCGCTCCATAGAAGGCGCTTCACAGACCCGAATGAAGGCCCAACTTCAGGGCATCAGGATAGTCCGACGGAGGCGAGCACATGTCCGTTCTGAGAAGGGCGATCGCGATAGTTAAGTTGCCATTCCGCGCAGTATGGACAGGGCTGTTGGTCGTGAACTTTCTCGTCGTTGCCGCCGGCGGCCTCTTGCTCGGAGGTTTCGTCGCATATTGGCTCGCGCTGACGTTTTCGTATCTGTTTTTGCCCGAGGCCTGGACGGAATCGCTGTGGTTATGGGCGTCGGGATTTTACGCTGAGCACACTTGGTTCAAGGTGGTGACGATTACCGCCTTCGTTCTACTTCTCTTCCCGCTCCTCGGCTATTGGCCGGGGCGGGATCCGTTAGAAGAAGCTGCTCACGAGAGAAAGATGATCGAGCTCAACAAAGATCTCATTGCGGTTCGGAAGCGGGAGCGATAGACGCCGAGCCCCTGAAACACTGAGGGTAACCAGTTGCCTGTAAACAAGCTACTATCAATTGGCGTCCTGGTGTGCATAGTGCCCGAACTGGCAATGGGGCAAGCTGCGCCCGAACATCACGTCTGGCAAGAGAAGCGGTCATTTGAGCCAATGAGCCGAACCGCACAAGCAATTACTGGCCCACTTAAACTCTCTGGAAACGCGCATTTTGCTACTCCGAGCAGCAAAATGACGATCACCTTCGGCAATGGAAAAACGGTGGCGTTGACCGCCGTAGAAGCCTCGTGGCGCGAGTGGGACATCACGGGACCTCGAAAAGTGACGGCTGAGGCTTTCCGCATGAACAGCGACCCCGGGACACTAGAAAATGGAAATCGCCTGTGCGGAAATCCAGCCCGATATATCGTCTTCCATGAAGACATGCTTTTCGATGGAACTCCCCTGCTTAGCGTGCCGTATTTGGGTCGAAGAACGTTCCTCAGGACATCAATAGCCCCGGCTTGTGCGCAACGTTTAGCTTCTATGCGGACTAACCAGAACACATCCGGGAGTGGCTCAAATTTTCAATGAAGCGACGTGTCACGAGCGAATGCGCGTGCAGAGTCGTTGTCTTGTCATTCGCTTCGATTGCAAGCGCGTGATTCTCCGCGAGGCTGATCAGAGCATCAGCCGTTTTGTGTCGCGTCCAGCCAACGGCCTCCGCCCTCCGGCGTTCCCGAGCCCGCATCGAACGGGCCAGGGACGGAACGAGGGGCGCCCTTGACACCCCTCTCCTCGTGGCCCCTCCCCATCCACGGCGGGCGCCCGCGAGAGCGGGCGGGCTCACTTCGGCTTGTTGTCGCTGTCGGCCGTTGAAGACCTGGTTGCGCGCCTGACCCGCTGCAGCGAGACCGCGGCCGGATTGCGACTTGCCGATTGACGGCGAAGGCGGCGGCTGGGGCTACGAAGACCGCGCTTCCCCGGCCTCTCCTTAGTAATGGCCTTGTCCGGTTCCCGCGCGCCGAGCCGATGGGACTATAGTCCGACGCAGTGAGGCCAAAGGTCTGATGTCCATTGCCGGGCATTTTTCCCGCCACATATTCAAGCGATAAGCACCCATGCGAGGGTTAACTCCCTTTTGCTATAGTGGTGCGAGGTCCAGAGCGCAGCTTCCTATCCCTTCGGCAAACGCTCTGAGACTGCCCTTCCCGAGCTTCCCTCGAGGTCCACCATGGACGCCAAAAAATGAGAGCGCTCATTGAGGATTGCCGTAGAAACCTGTTGGTCTATTTGTCGCCGGACAGCGGAATAAGTGACAGAGAAATGGTCATCGCACTTCTTAATCGACTGGAAGGGGCCCAAGCCAGGGACGCGTTGGGAGAGGAGTTCGGCTGGAGCCCAAGATCGGACAAGACCCGAGCCGCCGAGGGCGTCCACCCTCGGCCGAACGAAGGCCGGCTCAGGATCATTCTCAATCAGGCACGAAGATGTCCTTAGTGCGTGCCGGCAGAGCCCGCCTAGCGATGGCTCTGCCGCAGTGTCGAAAGCAACTGCTCTCAGCGAAGAGCCGTGATTTGGACGACCTCTTCGAAGGCTATGCCCTTGCGGCCGAAGCGCTGGAAACGTTGCAAACGGAGGAGCCGCAGCAACCCGATCTCACCTCGGAATACCGCAACATCTGTGCAAGCATTCAAGACGAGGTTCTGCGACTGTTGGGCCAGCTCGATGGCGCGGCTAACGGCGCGTGACGATCAACTCGCGAACTGCGGTGCCTTTCCGCCCGCCGCTGTCCCTCGATGAACCGTCCAACCCCGCGTCCTTGAGGGCTCTTCAAGGTGCTTCAAAGGCGTCAAAACCAGAAGCGCCCGCTAATTGCGGGCGCCGAGTGATTTCCGGGGACTCTTCGCTCCCGTTCTTGGGGACTGCATGGGTCACATGCGGGGGAGCGATGCGCCAGAACGCTTCAACAGCCAAAAGGTTTCACTGGAACTTTCCATCGCTTCGTGGAGTGAGTGGCGGTTGAAAGTAACCAGAAAAGCTGAATCCCCGTAGCCGCCTCAAACAAGTACGATTCTTTATGCATCGCCGCTCCCGATGCTTACGAGCGAATTGCGAAGGGGCATCTCTGGCTCGTAGGCGCGTTCGGCATTAACGCTTGGTCGGAAGCTCGCCGCCGGCAGGAGAGCCTCGTGGACTTCACATCAGAGATCAAGAGCATGACTGACGCGGAGCTCCGAGAGATCTGCGTCTTAGCCGTCTTTTATGCCCGATCGACGAGGCGATGGATGAGGCGATGCGGCTCTTCTGGCGCGAGGCTCTGAAAGAGGTCTTTATTCGCGGATGGGCTGGCGGTAATGAGGCGATCATCCGCTATACGCTCTTCGCGGTGGAGAGTTTCAAGGCCTACAACCGGGTAACTCAGTGAGCCCAAATGCGCTCGTGGCCGGACTCAGCGGTGCTTGGGGACGTCTGTGATCTGTGGTGTGTAGACCGCTGTTTCGGTCCTGTTCTCCGACCAAGCGCCGCCGATTGCCAAGTAGGCGAGAATGACGGCCATGGAGAGTAAGATGACGGCGATCGGGAAAGCTGTTGAGGCGTTCCGTTCTGGCGGATCGTGATAATCTCGGAAATTCATTTTCGCACTCCCGTAAGAAGTTGAGGGAGAGCGAGCCGTTCGGCGACCTACCTACCACCGATAATATCCGTAGACCGGTCGAGCACCGCGCTTACACTTGATCTCTTCCTTATACTCGTCATCGTCCCACTTGCGCTCGATCTTGCAGCGGCCGCGACGGTATTCTTCTTTGTAGGCTCTGCGCTCGTAGCGGGGTTCATCATAGTAGCGGTAGGAATGCCAGCGCCCATGGCCGCTTTCGTCCTTCCAAGGATCGGCCACTGCATTCCCGGTGAGAACCGCGAACGCCATGCCGGCGGCGGCAACTATGGCCATGAGTTTCATAGCTCGTCTCCTTCTTGCTTTAATCTTAACGTTCATTCCGGCGCTTAGTTTCGGATATCGATCCCGAATGGGCACTGAAGAGCAAGGGGCTCGGGTCTTGTCAGCCCGGCTCTGTGCCGCAAGGTACCGGGAAGCGCCAAGCGTGCTTCCAGATGGTGAAGCCCCAGAGCACTGCTACCGAGAAGGGACTATTGGGGCCTCGCTCTGGGACCCATCACGGGACCGCGTCGGGCTTCCCGATCTGGACCTGCAATTTCATCGGCGCGGGCGCCGCGGTGGTCGGTGTCTTCGCATCTTCTCCGAGGGATCGATGAACAGGACCAACACAACCGCTGCCGCCACAAGTATATATCGCGGAATGCCTGTCTTTGCGCTCGCGAAAGCGGCAATCAACATGGCGGCTGCTATGTAGATTGCCGTTGACCCAGGACCGGATGTGACGCCCCAAACGAGATCGGAAATTCGATTTTTCCATCTACTTTCCAACATCGCCATATCTAATAACCCCGATAGAACTGGCTGGGACCGGTAAGAAACAACAGTCCGTCCGTGTTTTCGATTACCTCCGATTGTGCGTCAGTAAAGCTATTTTGCAACCGGCTTCAGACCTTTGGCACCGGGCGCTGGACTAAAGTACTACCCGCCCAATAAGGCTCTGCGGGTGGAACTACCCTCAATCGACGGTTGCTTGCCAATGGCGCTGCCGTCACGGGAAGATGCCTGTGCTTCACCCTCCAAGCTAGGAGTTTGCGATGAGCCCTATTCGTGACGATTGGTCCAAAATAATCTCACGGGGGACTCTAGAGCGTCGCGTCAAGAGGTGGAGTCGAGACCATTAAAACAGAGATCGGCCCAAATCGTGGCGCCAAATCATGGCTTTAGCACTCCACGTGGTGGAGTGCTAAAAAATTTCGTCGCCCTCTTGAAACTCGAAAAGCCAGAAACCAGATCGATTGGCGCGATGCCAAAACATCGTGCGTCCCGCGTCGGATTCGCATCGGATGCGGCGCCGAGGATCCTCAAAAATCTGTTTGTCAACGAGGAGAGCAACATGACGTTCCGTCCCTTACATGACCGCATCCTGGTGCGCCGCATTGAAGCCGAGGAAAAGACGGCCGGCGGCATCATCATACCCGACACGGCGAAGGAAAAGCCGCAGGAAGGCGAGGTCATCGCCGTTGGCCCGGGGGCGCGCGATGACAGCGGCAAGCTCGTCGAGCTCGACGTCAAAGCCGGCGACCGCATTCTGTTCGGCAAATGGGCCGGCACAGAAATCAAGCTCAATGGTGAGGAGCTTCTGATCATGAAGGAATCCGATGTGATGGGCGTGATCGAGTTCGACGCCGCAGCGAGAAACGCAGCCTAGTGCCGATCCGGACCCATGCCAGACAAGAAATGCTGACCCAGGAAGGAGTACAATAATGGCTGCCAAGGAAGTGAGATTCCATACCGAAGCCCGCGAGAAGATGCTGCGCGGCGTCGACATTCTCGCCAATGCGGTGAAGGTGACGTTGGGCCCAAAGGGTCGCAATGTGGTACTCGACAAGTCGTTCGGCGCTCCGCGGATCACGAAGGACGGCGTCACTGTCGCCAAGGAGATCGAGCTCGAGGACAAGTTCGAGAACATGGGCGCCCAGATGGTGCGCGAAGTGGCGTCGAAGACCAGTGACATCGCCGGTGACGGCACCACCACGGCAACGGTTCTCGCGCAGGCGATCGTCAGGGAAGGAGCGAAAGCGGTCGCCTCCGGCATGAACCCAATGGACCTCAAGCGTGGCGTCGACAAGGCGGTGGACGCTGTGGTCGAGGAGCTGCGGAGGAACGCCCGCAAAGTCACAAAAAACGATGAGATCGCCCAGGTCGGCACCATCTCGGCAAATGGTGACACGGAGGTTGGCCGCTTCCTGGCAGAGGCGATGGAAAGGGTTGGCAATGAAGGCGTGATCACGGTCGAGGAAGCTAAGACCGCGGTCACGGAGCTCGAGGTCGTGGAAGGCATGCAGTTCGACCGCGGTTACCTCTCCCCTTATTTTGTGACCAATCCCGACAAGATGCGCGTCGAGCTGGAGGAGCCCTATGTGCTCATCCACGAGAAGAAGCTGTCCAATCTGCAGGCGCTGCTTCCAGTTCTCGAACTGGTTGTTCAATCCGGCAAACCGCTGCTGATCATCGCCGAGGACGTCGAGGGTGAAGCGCTCGCCACGCTCGTCGTCAACAAGCTGCGTGGCGGCCTGAAGGTGGCTGCCGTGAAAGCTCCTGGTTTTGGCGACCGTCGTAAGGCCATGCTCGAAGACATCGCCATCCTGACGGGCGGCACGGCAATGTCCGAGGACCTCGGAATCAAGCTTGAGAACGTCACGCTCGAGATGCTCGGCCGGGCCAAGAAGGTGGTTGTCGAAAAGGAAAATACGACGATTGTCGACGGCGCTGGTTCGAAGACGGAGATTCAGGGCCGCGTCGCTCAGATCAAGGCGCAAATCGAGGAGACCACCTCGGACTATGATCGCGAGAAGCTGCAGGAGCGTCTCGCTAAGCTCGCTGGCGGTGTTGCGGTGATCCGCGTCGGTGGCTCGACCGAGGTCGAAGTCAAGGAACGCAAGGACCGCGTCGATGACGCGATGCATGCAACGCGGGCGGCTGTCGAGGAGGGCGTGCTGCCTGGCGGTGGCGTCGCTTTCCTGCGAGCCGTCAAGGCTCTGGACAGCGTTGAGACCGAGAACCCCGACCAGAGGCACGGCATCGAGATCGTCCGCCGTGCGATCGAAGCGCCAGTGCGCCAGATCGCCGAGAACGCGGGTGCCGAAGGCTCGATCGTCGTCGGTAAGCTGCGCGAGAAGTCCGAATTTGGCTATGGCTGGAACGCCCAGACGAACGAGTTCGGTGACCTTTATGAGCAGGGCGTGATCGACCCGGTCAAGGTCGTCCGCACCGCGCTGCAGGACGCCGCCTCGATCGCCGGACTGCTGATAACCACCGAGGCAATGGTCGCCGAGAAGCCGAAGAAGGAAGCGCCGGTTCCACCGATGCCGTCTGGAGGCATGGACTTCTGACCGAAGCAACCGGGGTCCGCGCCGACGGCGCGGACCCGCCTGGTAGAGTTGTGAACTGATGCCTCGCCCCTTGCTGGGAAGGCATTCGAGATCGATTTGGAGCACGTTGGCAGGTGCCCGAGACGTGGCTTCGACGAGCCTGAGGCCGCCAGTCCGCTCCGAAGGAGGATCTGAAGAAATCGGGGCCAAAATGACCACGCGTCGTCGAAATATGTTGGCGTATTCGCGCACTCGTCCATTCCGGGCTAACCCGGGTCAGTAACCGAGTTCGAGGTCGATCCTGTTGGACAAAGGCTGGCCTCTTGCGACTTGACCGCAGAGATTGGCGACCTAGTCGATCCCAGAATCCACCGAGAAACTCGCGACATGAGGTGTGATGGTCACCTTGAGATTAATTCCACAGCGGCGACGAGGCCTCCAGCGGTTCACGCTGGAACACGTCCGTAATCGCCGGCGTCGACGCGAAGGTCGGCCTCTTTGCCTCCGTCGCCGTGGCGAATGCGGTAGCTTTGACAACGTTGGTTCGATCGCGCTGACGACCCGAAAAGATCAATTCGCCGCCATCCGTCCGGTCGCGAACCCCTATTCCGAGCCGTTTTTACCGAGGTCGACGTACCTTCCCACTGAGCGCAGATAGGCCACAATCTCCAACTTGAGGAAATCACGATCGCCGTAGACATCCTCGATATCGCCAAGCCTGTGTTTTATTTTCTCATAGGCAGCCGGCGAGAGGTCCGCGTCTCCAATAACGTATTTGTCGTGCCCGACCGCGCGGATATCACAGCCAGTTTCAAGGATTTCATCGACGAAGGCGGGAATTTCGCTCGCCTTCATCAACCTTCGTTTAGTACTCTGCGCCATTGAAGAAGCGCTACCTCCGTAAATTGCAAAAGTGCAAACCCCGATCGCCCCGTTTCGTTCCCGGACGCTGCCCCTTTTCGCCGACCTCCTTGCGACGGCCGCATGAACACGGTGGACCAGCATCACCGAAGCTGGCATCCGCTCGGTAGCGCGTGGCTATGGTGGTTCGCGGATCTCGACCCAGACAGGGGGCACTTTCCTCGAACTGACAAATCCAAGAATGGCTTCCCCTACGGACCTGCCTTCCGAGCCGATTGCGACGACATCGGCTTCGAGACTCAGCTGGGCGAGAAACTCGCTCGCCGTGTGCCGCCAGCTGCCCTCCGGCTTATAAGGTGGTCAGCTACTACCAGCCAACGTCTCGCCGCGATCACGGCGTCGCGCGCATGGGCATGCGGCTTCGAGCCAATCACAATGTGCTTGAGCAGACTGCCAGAGTACCTGGCTTCGCCAGCTTCCATTTGCAATGGACTCTGCAGGCATTGAGCCGAACCGCTTCGTCGACGAAGCTGATGAGCCTATTCAACGCCGTTTGACCGAAGGAGTAGATTCGTGGGGTATTCGATTGCCTTCATTGGTCCCGGACTTGGCGGAATGCTGCGCCACGGGGTCAACCAGTCGGCCGCGTTGCTATTTGGCTTCGGATTCCCTACGGAACGCTGAATGTGAGTATCGTCGGTTCAGTGGTCATGGGAGTCTTGGCCGAATATTTCGCATTCCACGGCGGCTTCGCGCAGGACACTCGATTATTTCTCCCGACTGGAATCTCGGGGGCTTCACCACCTTCTCTACCTTTTCCCTCGACACAGTCAGCCTCTGGCAGCGGGGCCAGTGGTCGGCCGCGGCCGCCTATGTTGTGTTCGTGAAGGCGGCAGCTCGCTCAACGGGATGGCCGCAGCTTGCGTCTCACGCACTCCCCTCCGTCTCGCTACCCTCGTCCAACTCATGGAAAGGCAGAAAGCCGTACTGCTCCAGCCATTCGCGAATGATGAGGCGGATTAGCTCTTGTCGCTTCATCTCAAGTTCTTCACCGGCGCGAGCGAGCGCCATCTCAACGTCGTCGTCGAAGGTCATCGGAGCTTGACTCTCAGCGTGTTAGTGGCCGTTCCCGTGGGCCACTACTCGAGATGACACCCTTGCTTACGAGCCACGCCTCGAAGCTTCCCGGGCACCCCTCGTGAGTCCACATCCCGCGATACGAGAAACCAAGACTATGGAGGCCGAGCCCAATGGCGTTGAAGCCTTCCTCGGTAACGGACGCGGTTCCATTTGGTGTTTGGACGCTTCCGGGATACTTCTTCTTCGCCCTTCTGATTTTCATTGCCTGCCTCCTTACGCACTACAACCGAGAGGTCTTAGGGTCGCACAGCGCAAGTTGCAGTCAAGAATTAGGGGCGCCGCCCGAATGGGCTACGGACGCCGTCTGCTTGGAGGTCGATCATTCCTTCCCTGCTTTCTCCACATACTGTAACCGCTGGAGGAGAACCCTTATTTTCTTGGGCAGTTTTGGCAGGACTTTGGATAATACTGGAAGGGATCGGAGGAAATCGACATCGTAATCAGTTGCCATTTCCCGCCGGATTCGCAGGTCCCTGTAGGGCTTCTTCATGTCGCCGCTCCTAGTGAGAAAACACCGCGGCTGAGAGAATGTTCCGCATTTGCGATCGCGCCACTCGCAGGGCGGGGTGAACTGCTCAAACAGATTGAGCCTTCTAAGCCAGCCCCGAGCGAAGCCGCTGCGGAATGCGCCATCACGCGGGCGATCAATCAAAGTCCAGCGTCTTTCAGGCTGACCTGATCGCCGGGCTCGACTAGCTTGGACCTTGCGGCGACGGAAACGGTTCCGGGTCCGCGCAGCCCCCGCCGTCGCTGCGGCCTGCGGCGGTCACTGTCACCGCCGCTGCGGTCACGATTGTCGTCGCCGCGGCGGATGACGCGATTCGGATTTAGGTCCCTGGAGCCCGCGAGACTAAACGATGACTTGCTCGCCCAACTCGACGACTCGGTTTGCGGGGAGATGGAAGTAGTCGGTTGGATCGATCGCCGAGTCCGCCATCGCGATGAATAGCTTGTCCTGCCATTTCGGCATGCCCGACAGCGGGTCTGCGACCAGCTTGCGGCGGCCGAGATAGAACGACGTCGTCATAATTTCGAACTTGAAGCCCTCCTTGCGACAACGAGCGAGCGCCCGCGAGACGTTCTGGTCGTCCATGAAGCCGAAGCGCAGTTCAAGTTTGCTGAACCGGTCGGAGAGTTTTGTCAGCGTGTAGCGGTCCTGCTCCTGGACATAAGGTATCCTGGCGGTCTTGATCGTCAAAATGACGTTGTGCTCGTGCAATACGTGATTGTGCTTGATGTTGTGCAACAGAACGGCCGGGGTCATATCGGGTGTTGCGGTCAGGAAGATTGCGGTTCCCGGTACCACGACGGGAGCGTGTTCGGACTTTCGCTCGACCGCGGCAATGAACGTGTCGAGCGGAACATCCTGGCGGGCCGTCTTTTCACGCAGGATCCGAACGCCTTTGCGCCAGGTCCACATCAGCGTCATCACCAGGCCGGCGAAGAGGATGGGCACGTAGCCGCCGTCATGGATCTTGAAGAGGTTGGCACCGAGAAAGGTAAGCTCCAGCAGGAACAGGGGCAGCAGGACCGCAGTCGCGATCCATATGGGCCAGTTCCACTGATGGCGGACGAATTCGAAGGCGAGAATGGTCGTCACGACCATGGCGCCAGTGACCGAGACACCATAGGCGGTAGCAAGAGACTCGGAACTGCCGAACACGAACATGAGAGCGAGCACGCCGATCAACAGCGCGGTGTTGACCAAAGGCAGGTAAATCTGTCCCGTCTGCGTTTCCGAAGTGTAGCAGATCTCAAACCTCGGCAGGAATCCGAGGTGAATCGCTTGCCGCACCAGTGAAAACGCTCCGGTGATCACTGCCTGGCTGGCGATGATAGTTGCTGCGGTTGCCAGAATCACGATCGGCAACAGAGCCCAGCTTGGAAACATCAGAAAAAATGGATCAGAGATCGCTTCGGGATGCGACAGCACCAGGGCGCCTTGTCCGACATAATTCAAGGCCAGTGCCGGAAACACGATCGCAAACCAAGCCGCCTGGATTGGCTGGCGACCGAAGTGTCCAAGATCGGCATAGAGCGCCTCGGCTCCTGTCACCGTTAGGAAGACGGCGCCGAGGACGATGAAGCCGACGAGACCGCCGTTCCATAGAAAGGTCACGGCGTGAACGGGATTGACGGCCGCCAGAATCCCTAAATCGTCGCCGATGTGGGCAATGCCGGCCGCCCCCATGGCGAGAAACCAAACGAGCGTGATCGGTCCGAACAGGTTCGACACGGCTCCCGTGCCGCGGGACTGGATGGCAAACAACAGCACTATGATCGCCACAGCGAGCGGTAGCACGTAATCCTGAAACGCTGGCGTGACGAGCTTGAGCCCCTCCACCGCCGAAAGGACGGAAAGCGCCGGCGTGATCATCGCATCGCCGATAAAGAGGGCGGCACCCAAGATTCCAGCCATAAGCATGATCGTCGTCTGGCGGGGTGCCTTCTTCATCAACAGGGCCAGCAGCGCCAGCATCCCACCCTCACCGTCGTTGTCGGCGCGCAGCAGAAACAGCACGTATTTGCAGGTCACGATAATCGTCAGCGCCCAGAGCATCAGCGAAATGAGGCCGATGACCTCCCCGCGCTCGACCCCTCCTGCGGCAAAGGGACGGAGTGCCTCGCGGAAGGCATACAATGGGCTCGTCCCAATATCGCCGTAGACGACGCCGACCGAGCCAAGGGTGAGCACCAAAAATTGACGCAGGTTGTTTGCCTGCGCGGGCGTATGGTCCATGGACGCTGTCATCGGCTCTCCGAAAAATGCCTCGCTCTGCGATTATCCGCAAAGCCCGATTGCGAGGCGGTCAGGATCTTGTGCCAGCATCGCTGTACCGAATGGGCCTTATATGCGTTTGCAGACCGCTTTGCGTCTACCTTACGTCCGTACGAGGTCTGGATTCGATTGGGGATTTCGGTTGCGCGCGTAAAGATTTCATAAAGAGCGAGCCCTTTCCTTCCAGAAACACGAGCTCAGAAGGGGCCGATGAGGATGGTACCGTCACGCGCTAACCCGACGCGGCGGGCGGTGCTCGTCCAGTCCCTGCAGCCCTATCTCATGACGGCTCGATGCCCCCGCTGGGCGGGCGCCCCTCGAGGCCGCCACGCGCGACCGTTGGTCGTCCTGGCGGCCGCAACAGGTCACCGTTGATGGGAAGGCAAGATGCTGACGATACCCGCTCAAATCGACTTGAGCTTGACCCGCTGATCTAGCTTCTCTGCCTCTTGCTTGCGTTCGCTGTATCGGTCGACGAGATAGGCCGACGCGTCGCGAGTGAGCAGCGTGAACTTCACGAGTTCCTCGCAGACATCGACCACCCGGTCGTAATAGGGCGACGGCTTCATGCGTCCGTTCGCATCGAACTCCTGGTACGCCTTGGCGACCGAGGACTGGTTCGGAATCGTGATCATGCGCATCCAGCGGCCGAGCAGGCGGAGCGTGTTGACCGCGTTGAAGGATTGCGACCCGCCCGACACCTGCATGACGGCGAGAGTCTTGCCCTGCGTTGGGCGGATCGACCCGATTGACAGCGGTACCCAGTCGATCTGCGCCTTCATGATGCCGGTGATCGCTCCATGCCGCTCCGGGCTCACCCAGACCTGGCTTTCGGACCACTCGGAGAGTTCCCGGAGTTCCTGCACCTTCGGGTGGCTGACGGGCGCATCGTCCGGAAGCGGCAGCCCCGAAGGATTGAAGAAGCGAACCTCGGCCCCGAAGTGCTCCAGCAGCCGGCCGGCCTCTTCGGCAAGCAGCCGGGAATAGGAGACCTGCCGCAGCGATCCGTAGAGAATGAGAATGCGCGGCGGATGGGTCGAGAACGGCGGCCGAAGCGCCTCGGTATCAGGCTTGCGGAGGTGGCGCGGATCGGCGGCTGGCAGATCAGACAAGACGGCGACCCTTCTCGTCCAGAACTGCTTCCCCGTCTTCCTTGACGAAAGGCCCCTTGAAGGCATCGGCGGGGAGGATGTCGAGAACGGCCTCGGATGGCCGCGCCAAGCGTGTGCCGATCGAGGTGATCACGAACGGCCTATTGATGAGGATCGGATGCTCGAGCATTGCTCTCAGAAGCTGGTCGTCGGACATTGCCGGATCGTCGAGACCGAGCTCCGCATAGGGCGTTCCTTTTTCACGGATTGCCTCGCGAACCGAGAGGCCGGCATCGCGGATCATTTGGGCAAGCTCCTCCCGGCTTGGCGGCGTCTTGACATATTCAATCACCGTCGGTTCGATGCCGGCGTGGCGGATCAGCGCCAATGTATTGCGCGAAGTGCCGCACGAGGGATTGTGATAGATGGTAACGTCCATGGTCATTCGATTTCCTTGACGCTTAATCGCGAAGCTGAGGTGTTTCGTTCGGCGAGCATCCAGCCAACGACGGCAGTGGCGATGAGCGCCCCGGTGACCTCCGCGACGATGAATGCCGGCACATCCGTCGGGCGGATGCCCGCGAAGGTGTTGGAGAAGGCACGGGCGACGGCGACGGCAGGATTCGCGAACGACGTCGAGGCCGTGAACCAATAAGCGGCCGTGATGTAGAGGCCGACGAGCCATGGAATTGCCTCGCCGCGGAAGCGCAAACCGGCAAGGATCGTGAGGACGAGCCCGAAGGTGGCGACCGCCTCGGCGACCCACTGACCCGTGCCCGTCCGGACCGTTTCGGAGACCTGGAACAGCGGCAGGTCGAACATCGCATGTGCGATCAGCGTTCCGGCGATGCCGCCCGCGACCTGCGCAAGGACATAGAGCGCTGCCGCGAATGCTTCGATCTCTCGTCGGGCCGCGAACACCATGGTGACCGCAGGATTGAAGTGCGCGCCGGATATCGGCCCGAGAATGCTGATCAGGACGACGAGGATCGCCCCTGTCGGTATCGTGTTGCCGAGCAGCGAGACCGCTACGTCGTCGGAGAGGCGGTCAGCCATGATCCCGGAACCGACGACGGTGGCAACCAGGATGGCGGTGCCCATCGCCTCCGCGGCGAGGCGGCGCGTTAAGTCGAAGGCCATGCTTCAGCCCGCTTGGTCTTGGGTGTTCTGCGACCTGCCACTGTCCATGTGGCGGATATCGAGTGGAGCGCCGTTGTCATGCGAAGTCGGATCCGATCGACGTGGTGCCTTCCATCCGACCGATCTCGTGGAGCTTCGACGTCAGGCTCATCCGCTCGAGGCTCTCGACAGGCAGGGCCGCAAAGGCTGCGATGCGGAGCTTCATGTAGCGGAGCGTCGTTGCGAAGGCGACCCGCTTCTCGGCGTCCGTCCCCTCGACGGCGACCGGGTCCTCGACGCCCCAGTGCGCCGTCATCGGGTGGCCGGGCCATACCGGGCAGGCTTCACCGGCTGCGCTGTCGCAGACGGTGAAGATGAAATCCATCTCGGGCGCATCGGGGCCTGCGAACTCCTCCCAGCCCTTCGAGCGCAGATCCTCGACCGGGTAGTGATGGCCGGCGAGGGTCTCGATCGCGAGGGGGTTCACCTCCCCCTTTGGCTGACTTCCGGCGGAATAGGCGTTGAACTTGCTGCCGCCATCCTTTCTCAGGACGCTTTCGGCAATGATGGAGCGGGCCGAGTTTCCCGTACACAGGAACATCACGTTGAATTTTCTGGACACCGAGATACCTCCTCCTTTGCACAACAGGGTTCGAGCTCCTCGATCAGCGGCGCACAGAGGCTGGCATTGCCGCCGCAGCAATCCTTGAGGAGAAACAGGGTCATCTCCCGCAAGCGCTGCATTTCCGCTCGATAGACGATGAGGCGGCTGCGCCGTTCGGACGAAACCAAGCGAGCGCGGGCAAGAATGTTCAGATGCGTCGACATCGTGTTGTGGGGTATCGCCAGCGCGCGGGCGATGTCGCCTGCCGGCAGCCCCTCGGGCTCATGCCGGACAAGCAACCGGAAGGTTTCCAGGCGGGTCGACTGGGCGAGTGCCGCGAGGGCCAGAATGGCTTCTTCTTGTTCCATATATCTCGCGTTGTATCGTGGGAAGTGGATTTCCTATCTGCCCTTTTAATTGGGCGCATGCCTGTGGAAGGAAGCACCTATGATGAAACCCGCCGCCGTGACTGGATCGCTCATTCTTGCCGGAGGGAGTTATCGGGATGCATCGAGAGTCGCCCGCAAACTCCGCGAAAATGGGTATTCGTGCGTTTGCTCTCCAGACTACCGGACGTTCGAGCAACATACGCGATGGCTAAAGCCGGACCTCCTACTGCTGGACATCGGCATTTACGAGGAGTTCTTTGGTGATGCAAAGCGTCGTGAACAGGTCCAAGCTATTCCGGCAATTCATCTCGTCTCGACAGCCGCTGACAGAACACGCGCGTTTGCTGCGGGCGCGGTGGATTACATCATCAAACCAGTGCTCACCGAAGAGTTGCTGCTGCGGGTGAGAGCCCAAATCGAGCTGCTGCAGACGCAGAAACAGCTTGCTCAGCGCAACATGCAGTTCGCCACAACACTGGAAAACATCGGCCAGGGTGTGTGCTTCTTCGACTCGGACCAGCGGCTCATATTATCCAATCGGCGTTATGCGGAAGTATATGGGCTGCCTCCGGAGTTGGTCAGGCCCGGCATGACCTTAAGTGAGATTACCCAGCTGCGTTATTCCGTCGGCGCTTGTCCAGTCGTGCCGCACGATGAATATCTGGCCTGGTGCGACTCGATCAACTCCAAGTCTTCGCCGCAAGATTGGACGATGGAGCTGAAGTCGGGCAAGGTCATTCGCGTCCACCACGAGAGAACAGCCAATGGCGGATGGGTTTCGACGCACGAGGACATCACCGAGCACCGAAACGCCGAACGGCAAATAGCCCATCTCGCATTGCATGACCCACTCACCGATCTACCAAACCGCGCCGCACTGAAGCAGAAACTCGAGACACTGCTCGAGCAGCACCGCACGCAAGGATCACAGTTTGCGGTGCTGTGTCTCGATCTGGACCGGTTCAAGGAGGTCAACGATCTCTTCGGTCATAATGTTGGCGATATGGTTCTGTGCCTGGCCGCCAAACGTCTGTGCGCGGCTGCGGTGGGTGCATTCGTCGCCCGCCTCGGCGGTGACGAGTTCATGGTTTTGGCAGAAGCGGATGCCAGCTCTGCGGCGCAGCTTGCCGACCTGACTATCACCGTTTTAAGTGAGGACGCAGAGATCGAAGGCACCCGGATCCGAATGGGTACGAGCATCGGCGTAGCGATCTTTCCCGCGGACGGGGACAATGCCGCCGAACTTATCAGCAATGCCGATGCGGCTCTCTATCGCGCCAAGGCCGACGGGCGTGGCACGGCTCGGTTTTTTGAACCGCAAATGGATAAGTGGTTGCGGGAGCGACGAGCCTTACAACGTGATTTGCAAGCTGCGATCTCTGAACAGCAGCTGTCTATTGTCTATCAACCACAGGCCAACATCGGCGGGGGATATCACTGGCTTTGAGGCCTTGCTGCGGTGGAACCACCCGACGCGCGGCAATGTCCCTCCGACCGTATTCATTCCGATTGCCGAGGAGAGCAGTCTGATAATCGAGATCGGAGAGTGGGTATTGCGGGAGGCTTGTCGGGAGGCAGCCTCTTGGTCGCGGAAACTGTCGGTAGCCGTAAACCTCTCTCCCGTGCAATTCAAGCATGGGGATCTTTCCGGGCTCGTAAAGTCAGCCCTGATCGAAACGGGACTGGAGCCTGCACGTCTAGAGCTCGAAATCACGGAAGGCGTTTTGATCGACAATCTTGAACGTGCCATTTCGACGCTGGGGCACCTAAAGGCGCTTGGTGTCCGGATCGCTATGGACGATTTCGGGACCGGCTATTCCTCCCTATCGTATCTGCAGTCTTTTCCGTTCGACAAGATCAAGATTGATCAGTCGTTCGTCCGGAATATCGGGCTTGCACAGTCTTCAGCGATCATTCGCGCCGTGATCGGACTTGGACGCGGACTTGATCTGCCCATTATCGCTGAAGGTGTGGAATCGACGGATCAGCTTGCATTCTTGACGCGCGAGTCATGCGACCAAGTTCAAGGCTATCTCGTGGGCCGGCCACGTCCTATCTCGCATTATGCCAAATACGTTGGCCGGGCGGAGGAAAACGAGCAGCTCGAGCGCGGCCGATCGGCCGTCGCTGTCCGGCCAGAGCAAAGCCATGTTGCCAATCCACGGCGAAACAGTGGGAATGCGGAGGCCACCAGCTAGTGGTCTCAATGCCGTACTCGGCCGACGAAGCTGATGAAGTTCGAAGAAAATCAGTGTGATCACCGGCCGCCGACTATCGCGAGCACAGTTTCTTGCTGCTGCCAAAGCATGGCGGCTCCGCTCAGCGCCATGAACCCGACCACAATTGTGCGGAACTTCGTCTCACTCATATCCCTGAGCAGACGCTTTGCGACCCAAGTGGACACCAGCGCGGCAGCTCCCGCGGCAAGCCCGAGCAGCCAGAGATGTCCAGCCATGGCGCCGAGTGTGGTGTAGGTGCCGATCTTCACCAGGTGCGTCGGCAGCGACACTGCGGTCTTGGTGCCGATCATGCGCTCCTTGGTGATGCCGGCGTTCAGATACAGCGTGTTCAATGAATAGGCTTTAATATAGTCGATCTTCATTTCTGATCCGTCGACAAGTCCGTCGCTCGGCGTGCCGGCCATCCCTCCGACCGCAAGGTTCACGAGCATGTACATTGGATCGTGCATGAACGAGGGGGTGTCCGCGCGTGCAATCGCGGCGTCATCGAAGTACCAGACGATCTCGTCTTCCCCAAAGCACGCCGCATTTGTGGAACCCGCTTGTATCGCCAACCTTCACCCCGTCTTGGCTCATGGTGTGCGATCCGGTTGCATTGGAATGATTATGCTGTGGAACTGCCGCTGTGATAAAGCGGCTGGCCTAGGGCGTTCATGACAGTTCTGCTCATCGAGAAGTCTCCCTGCTAATTGCTTGCCCCTTCCCGATGAGCACCCCCAGCATTAGGAAACCGTGACCTGTCGCACATACCCCGGCACTCTGGAGCTCGGGCGCGCGCTCGCGAACCAAGCGCCCCGGCTTCGAGATGTCGCCCCACGGCTCTGATCACCGGGAGGAGCCCTTCATTTTTTAAACGCTCCTGCAGATCCGCGCAGAAAGGCGTATGCTGTTTCACCGTTGGCCTGCCGCACGGGCGCGGCCATGACGGGGAGATGGATTTGCTCTCGTCCCGAAGCGAAGGAATGGCGTCATGGAGCGCCGCGACTACCAATCCAAGTCGATAAGTCCTGACGAAGTTGAGATGCTCAGCAACGTCTTCGAGCAGTTGTTGCACGACTATCAGATCCCGCGAGATGGGCAGGAAGCTGAAGACCTCGCAGCGAGGTTGGTGGCGGCCTATCAGTCCGGAGTTCGCGACGTTGAAATGCTCAAGACTTTATCTTTGCGCGCGTGAGGGTGGTCCCCTGCCTCGGCTCATTGCTGCCGAGTAGCGCACGCTCAGGAGGATGGCGAAGGGTCGGAACGGGCGAACAAGGGAGTGCACTCCGATGGATGGCAATGAACACAACAGAGAGGAGCGGGTCCGCGAGCGTGCCCAGCGGCGGTGGCTGGTTCTATGAACGGGCTAAGATCCGCTGCCACGCTGCATTGGAAGCGAACGGTGATCTCGCGTTTTCTCGCCAGGCGTTTATTGCCGCCTCAATCGAGTGTGACTGAGTCAACCTCCCGAGATACCGAGGTCGCTCATACGACCATGCAGCAGATTGGGCATAAGCAGAATTCGACGGCCAAGGTTCGACGCACCAGGCCCTCTTCTCGACGACGGATGACGAGGGCGACATTTCTCAGGTGCTGCCTGCAACCCTGTTTCTTTCTCTGATCAGGCGGTCGCGCTCGCGAATATGCGACGCGAGGCTCAGCTCAAAAGTGACCAATAATTTGCGAGCCGTTGTGGCGTCTCGGTCGGCCCTCTCGAGCTTGGCAACGAGTTCGCGTTGAACGGTTGCGCGCCTGGTAGCATCTTCCACGTCGCGCTCCGCCGCTGCCAGATACTTCTCAATCAGAGACAGTTCATTCATGCCAGAGAATAGCACGGATCCTCGATCTTGCAGCCGTTAACGCATGGCCGCGTTCGCGATTGGGAACAGGGCCGATCCAATATCGACGCGCCGTCCCGTATCCTTCTCATGTTCGAGAAGGAGCCGGAAGCGGTGCAGCGGGCGTTCTCGCAGCCTAAAATGCGCGGCTATGACAATCGCCTGAAGATGAGGCGCCAAGCCGAACCCCATCTGATCATTAGGTTCGGCGCGTCATGTCGGTTTGGAGAGCGTGCTATTTTGCCGCGGTCGGTATGAACCACCATGTGATCGAGACGGCAGCCAGGGCCCACACCGCGACTATGAAAATTGCGCCACCCCGATTGAAGGGCTTTTTTAGGGCGGCGGCAGCAGTCGCCCGATGCTCCGCCATGATCTCTGCCGGCACCAACCGAATTGCTAGCAAAATTGCCAGAGGCAGGAGGATCACCTCGTCGAGATATCCGAGGACGGGAATAAAGTCGGCAATCAGATCGATGGGCGAGAGCGCATAGGCAGCTATGGCGAAGGCGAACGCCTTCGCATACCAGGGCATACGAGGATCGCGGGCCGCGAGCCACAGAGCATGCACGTCCCGTTTGATTGCCCTCGCCCAGTCTTTGAGCCGCATCATCGATCAGAGTGCGCGAAGATTGTCCGCGGAAGTCTTGCCCGAGCGACGATCCTGGGTAACTTCGAAGCTTACTTTTTGACCCTCCTTGAGAGTGGAGAGCCCAGCACGCTCTACTGCCGAAATATGCACGAAGACATCCGCCGAGCCGTCGTCGGGCTGAATGAAGCCGAAGCCTTTGGTGCTGTTGAACCACTTTACCGTTCCTGAAGCCACGAGTGTGCCCCTTTCATCGTGAGAGAGTTTGGCGATTGCGAAACGAATCTTGTCAGGACGTCGTGACACGCGCAACCGCAGAACCATCTATCGTCGCTGAACCTTAGATGAGGATCGCCTCCTCGTCCCGTTCAACCGGCTGCAGCATCATAGCATCCGAAGGGAATGGCCTCTGCAGTTCCTTGGCTTCCTTCCACTCCGCGGTGAGCCACAGCTCGATTTCCGCGGGCTCTGTCAGAATGACAGGCATGGCCTTCGGGTGGATCGGCCTCACAATCTCATTGGCCTCGCAAGTCAGGGGCTCATGATCAGCGGCGCGCCTACTGGACAACTTCCGCCGTTCTGTCACGTTGAGGATAGCCACATTATTGGCCTTAAACTGAGCCCGCCGTACTGTCCCCCTCCGAGCGGGCTTTCTTTTGCCCTAGTGAATTTGGATCATGTCAATCAGATTAACCGGGTTTCTGATGCCTTCTTGGTATAGCGCGATCAGCCGCTTTGCGAGTGCCTCAGCTTCCGGCGTATCGATGTTTAGCTTCGTCCTCGCGAGCTCGTCCTCGAACACCCGTTGTAGGAGATTGATGTCGTCCGGGCGGATGACGCAGTCAGAATCGCGGAAAGGATACATAACGCGGCCTCCCTGGTTGGGACGAACGCATAAGTATCGGCCAGCGGCGCCCTTGCCCATAGCCGCTGATGGCAGGAAGAATGCGCCTGAAATGAGGTATTTGAAAGGGCGCTCTCTTGGAAGGCTGTTCACCTCCGGTTCGGCTTCGAGCTATATCCATTTCCACCAACTTCTCGCGGATCACCGCGTCTCGTTGCCGGCCCAGCCGCTGGAATGGCTAATCGCAATTCCGAGTAGACGGTGAGCGTTGCGCAAGCGTTGCACTGCTTTTCGCCTCAACGTTCATGGGAATGCATCAATTTCGCTGTGAGGCTTAGGCCGGGGTGCCGCCGCGTTGTGAGCTAGCCTGACGGATGTTCACGATTTAAGGAGAATAAGTTGCGTCATCGGTCCGCTCTCGGATGCCCTTAAACGAAGGGTGACGGAGTTTTCCGTCTTCCGTCCAGGCGCGATATTCAACGTTTATGGATGCGAACCATCATGGTCTTCGTGACCGTGTACCCCGAGCGTGCTCAGCAGCCATAACCCAAGGAGGTTGGTCAAGCTGAGGACGATTGCAATGTTTGCGCGACCGAGTCCCACCGCCACCCCGATGGCGCCGGCATTCCAGATGCTGGCGGCGGTCACCAATCCTTTGACGGTGCTACCTTGCTTGACGATGGCACCGCCGCCAATGAAGCCAATTCCGGTGATGACACCTTGGAGAACACGGGCCCTAGCTTCGTTGGTGGTCGGCGAGCTCGTGTCGATAATCAGGGCAAAGCCGCATGCCGCCATTGCCACTATCGGAAGCGTTCGAAAGCCTATGCTGCGCCTACCATGCCTGCGCTCCCAACCAATTGGCAGCGCTAGGGCAAATGCCAACAGAACCCTCGCTATTTCGCTAAGGATCGTTTGGAAGTCGAAGCCGAGATCAGGCATGGTCCTTTCCGTCCATGATAGTGATTGAGGGCCGGACCACAGGCCTCGCCGCATTACGGTCATTTCCGGCACGTTGCTGCCACGTCGTGCCAGCGATCACCTGTGGCGACATCCGACGTTATACAGATCGGCGGCACAGGCGAAGCAGGAATTTAAACTAGGGCTTCGATGAAACCTCACCGCCTTGATGATGCTGGGCCATTCGGGAGCTGCGCGACAGGCCCGCATGGCCATGGCTCGGCCATTTCATGCCGTTTGCAGCGTCATTGAAAGTGGAACGCGCCATGGCATTTCTTTCATATTCGGGCCTCCTGAAAGGTCGTATGTTGAACCGCCAACCCATCTGCTTCGTTCCCACGATAAAATGTTTCTGAGTTCTTGGTCACACTTGCTGAAGGATGCCTTCAGAGTAGACGACCGTTGTCGTGCGGTCGCGGCCATCGCAGATCGAACGGGACGGCTTGCGAGGCCTTTGGGCTGTCTTAAATTAGAAAAATGGTGCCGAGATGCGGCTCCGAGAAAATCGGCGCCCGCTCGGCCGCGAATTTCGGCTTGTCATGCACCTCGCTGTAACCGACGCGCATCATCTTTGCAGTGCGTCACCCGCGATCGACTCGACCGAATTGAAAAGCCGATCGGGAGTAACCGGCAGCGATCTGATACGGAGAGCAAAGTCGTGAGTGAGGATCCTTATGACATTCTAGGGATAAAGCGCGATGCGGCCCAAGGCGAGGTCCAAAATGCGTTCCGCAAGCTTGCCAAGAAGCTGCACCCGGACCTCCATCCAGGTGACAAGAGCGCTGAAGACCGTTTCAAGCAGATTTCGGCGGCCTACCAGCTTTTGAGCGACGAAGAGAAACGGGCGCGTTTCGACCGAGGCGAAATCGACATGGCCGGAGCCGAGCAGGCTCCACGCGATTTTTATCGGCAATATGCATCAGCCGGCGGCCCAAACGATCCATATCATAGCGGCGCAGGTTTCGCGGACTTCGGGGAAGCGGATGATTTGTTCTCACGCTTTTTTTCGCAACGGAGCGCGAGGGGAGCATTCCGGTCCCGCGGCGCAGATCGCCGTTTCACAATGGACATCGATTTTCTTCTGGCAGTGAATGGCGGCAAAAGCCACGTCCGTTTACCGGATGGGAGCTCGCTGGAAGTAACCGTGCCACCTGGAACACATGACGGTCAGATGCTGCGATTGCGTGGGAAGGGCGAACCTGGATATGGCGGCGGCGCGCCCGGGGATGCACTGATCGAGCTACACATCAGGCCGCATCCGTTCTTCATTAGAGATAATGGCGATATTCACATAGATCTGCCGATTTCTCTGAGCGAAGCCGTACTCGGCGGGAAGGTTCGCGTGCCGACGCCATCGGGCGCCGTACAACTGACCATTCCGCCCAATTTGAGCAGCGGCAAGAGATTGCGCATCAAGGGTAAAGGCGTGCCGAAGCGCAGTGGCGGCGCCGGCGACATTTACGTCACGCTGAAAATCGTCCTGCCTGAGGTTGCCGACCCAGATCTTACCGCATTCGTGAAGGGTTGGAAGGCGGGCCAGGCGCAAAATCCGCGCAGGCATCTGGAGGGCGAACAATGAACGATCTGGAGTTTTGCAATTGCTTGAAGATCGACACCGTCGTTCTCAGCGAGTGGATCGAAGAAGGCTGGATTGCGCCCGCATATGTGGACGGCAGGCCGGAATTTCGCGACGCCGATATTGCCCGGGCGAATTTAATTCTCGATCTGATGGATGCTTTCGGCGTCAATGCCGCAGGGATTGACATAGCCATGGACCTGATCGACCAGGTTCACGGGCTGCGGGCCATTCTACGAGACCTGATGACGGCAATTGAACATCAGGATCGCGAAATCCAAACCGACATCCTGCGTGAGTTGGACAGGATCGCTTCTTCTTAAGACGCATCGAGCTGCCGAGCGTTGGAATAAACGGCGCTTACCTTCAATAGTCCTCGCCGCAATCAGGCGCCTGGCAGTATGCGTGCTGCCCTTTCTGGCAGGCAGGCGGCGGAGGCCGGAAGCGTCGGTTTTTTTCGTGGAACAATTCCGTGTCCACAGGGTTCTGGTCGCGCCGCTGCACTATCGGTCTCCTCCTTGGTGGCAACAAAGCAGCGTCCGCTGTTGGTCGGGCGCTGTTTTACCCCCATCTGACGGAGATCTGGTGAGTGATCGAGACGTCCGTTGTTCGGCTTCGATCGACTCGGGCCGACAACGAGCGGCACGTTTCGCGATCTGTCCGTAGACGGCATTGTGACCGCAAGCCTGCGCGAGCGGGCAGCCGTTCCCTCACCACACGGCCCTCTCCCTGCATGGCACTGCGAACCGTCCAACAAAGGGAGTTCCATCATGGCCCAAGCTGCTCGAAAACAACCCGTAAAGGTCGAAACGTCTGCTCCTGAACGGCGCGAGCCGCTTTCGCTGTTCGAAAGCCTCCGCCGCGAAATCGATCAACTGTTCGATGATATCAATCCGCTGGGCTGGCGGTCCTTCCCGGCACGTATGCGTGAACGCGATCGGCCGTGGTCCGAAAAAGGAACGTGGCGAATGTCTCCGGTGGTCGACTGCGTGGACGCGGAGCAGGAATACAAGATCACCGCTGAAATGCCCGGTATGGATGCGAACGAGGTCGAGGTGAAGGTCGCAAACGGCATGCTCACGATCAGCGGGGAAAAGAAGGAGGAAAAGGAAGAGCGCGAAAAAGACCGCTTCCTGTCCGAACGGCGCTATGGTGCCTTCCAGCGCAGCTTCCGGCTGCCGCCCGGTGTCGATGCCGATAAGATCGACGCAGTCTTTGCGAAGGGTGTGTTAACGGTGCGGCTGCCGAAGACGGACGAAGCCCTGAGTAGCGAAAAGAAGATCGCGATCAAAGCGGCATAAGCTTTAACCGGCGCCTGAATGACGGCGTGCGGAGGAATCATGCGGATCAACGGACTAACGCCGCACGGCCGAAGGTGCCCCGCGTAGCTCCGAGCGATCGCGTGAGGATCGTTGGGGGCGGGAGTGATCGTTTGCTCTCCACGCGCCCTGCGATGCAGGACGCGGCTTTCCGCCGTCGCCCGCGTGCCCCGATCGCAACGTGCTCTTCCATGGCGACCGTCCATATGACGAAGGGCGCATGAACCATCAACTAGAAAAAGAAGATAGGCATTTAGTTGCCTCGTTTTGCGAGTTTGCCATTGCCGGAACGCGCGGCGCGGTTGTCCAGTTCCTCGGGCGAATCCATCCGGCTGAGACGTGACCTAAACGAGAGGGTAGCCAGTCTGCGGCACGGAGAATTGATGACTCGGCCGTCTTGCTACAGGCGAGGTCCTGAATCGGATAATGCGATTTGAAACTAAGCTGTTGCGATTGTTAAGAAAAAGTCGCAGATCAGAGCGTTACGGCCGCCACCTCGATCTTAAGCTCACCGATCACGAAAAGGGTGAGCTGATCGAGTATCTCAAATCAATCTGACGCAGGTCGGAAGTAAGGACGAGCGCCACTCGCGGGGAAGACGGTAAAGCCAGTTCTCAATTGCCCATAAAGCATCTAGAGGCAGCTGAGCACTAGGCCCGGCGTGAATGTTCGGGCGATCGTTTCACAGCCAATGCACCGAATAGCGCCACGAACGCCGCGAGCCCGACCCAGCCGATGATTTGGCGCGTGCGGTCGTGGTTTTCCGGCATCTCGAGGCGCTCCACTTTCGGCCACATGACGTGGATGTAGCCATCCGGTTCGGCGGCCAAGCTCTTGTCTTCGGCGGCGATCTCCAGCATCACGCCCTGCATCGGCCCGTCGGTGAGGACCATGACATGGGCGGGTGCCGCTCGCGCGATCACCTCGCCGTTGCGACTTATTTCCGCCCAGCCCCAAAGCGCGATCTTCGGCCGCATCCGCGGCAGCTTGTTGGTGCCTATGCCCGTGTCGCCATGCATCTCATGCTCGAGCACGGCGCCCGACCATGTTGTGTAGAGCCCGAGCGGATGTCGCGGCATCGGCCTGTCGATCTTGACATCATAGGTGGCCTCGCCGCCCGTGAATCGGGCGGTGACCGTCATCGCATCGGTGTTTTGCACGTGCGACCAGCGATTTCCCATCTCCACCGCCTGGATAGTGATCGTGCCGGTCACCGGTTGGGTGCTGTTCATGTTCATCGGATCTGCCCCCACCACCCGGACACCCGCGCCCGAAGCACGCGCCGAAGCCGCCAGGCCATCGCTGCCTCTGCTCTGCGCGTACAGCGGGTCGGCGGGCAGGCTCATCATGATTCCCGCGACGACGACGCTTGAGACAGGGATCATCCGCCGGTTCTTCATGGCCCATCCGCCGACCCACCAGCCGATCACCGCGGAGACGAACCCACCCGGGAACGAGTACCACCATAGGTCCCAATAGCCGGAATAATAGGGCTGCTCAAACGGTAGCCCGCGCGGTCCGAGGTACATGCTATAGGTCGTCCAGACGAGCGCGAGCATCAGCGCCCCCAAAGCCACACCGGTGCGCCCGGCGCCGGCATATGCCGTCCAGACGCAAACGAAAACGAAACTGATCAGCAGGCGTTGGACGAAGAAGGTGATGCCGGGGAAGTCCTGCAGAAGCAGAAGTTGGGTAAAGATTCCGTCGGTCGCCACAATGATTACGGACGTGACCAGCCCATAGACGACGAAACGCCATGTCTCACCCCGCTCAGCCTCGAGCACCGGATGATTGCGGCGCCACAGCCAGAGCGCCAATGCGTATCCGCCAAGGATGGCAAGGAAATGCACCGGCAGGCCGGTGACCCAGAGGTGATTGAAGTCAAGCCATTCCGGTTCCTGCGGCAAGCCGACCGGCGCCAGCCACTGATAGTAGATTTCGAGGATCAGCGTATGCACCGCCGTCAGGACCAGGCCGGGCACGATGCCTATTCCGATGAACGCAGTGCCGAACAGGAACACCGTGGTGATCAGGAAGGTTTTGGTCACCCAATAGGTCCAGTAGGGATCGTTCTCCCATAGTAGTCCGTGGGCGATGGAGGCATCGACGAAGATCGCCGCAAGTCCGACAAGAATGCTGAACTTGATTGTGTCTTTTGCGACCAGAAACATAAGCCGCTCCCGCATAACGCGATTCTTGCATCAAATCGCGAAATTCCGGGAATGTTCCTCCATCGTCGCGAGACCACAATCTCGGCGCGGTATGGCGTCAGTTCGCTTAGTGTTTCGCCGTCAGCCCTTGCTGATCGCGCTCGAGGAACTTGCGCGTGATCGCGGCGGCGTGTTCGTCGAGCCATTGCGCCATCGCGACTTCCTGCTGCAGGATGGTTTCGCAGACGCGCTTGGTTTCCTGGTCGCCCACATACTCGGCCGCAGCAATCAAGATCTTATAGCTGGCGATCTCCATCTGCTCAAATGTATAACTCGCGAGCGAGCCCTTCACGACCTCGTCGTCGACGAAGAGGCCACTTAGCCCCTGACCGAACGCCACCATCTTTGCAGCAATGTCTTTGATACCGGAGGTGCCGCCGCTGACCCGTTCCAGGCAGCGCTCCAACATTGCCGCCTGATCGCGGGTCTCCTGGAGGTGCTTATCGATCTGCGTCTTCAGTTCCGGGTAATTTTCCAAGCGCGCCGATTGGCTCGTCAGCATGGTGATCGCCTGCTCTTCCATCGCATGCGCATCCCTGAGCCATGCATGGAGATGCTCCCTGGGATCAGACATAGTGTTCTCCTTTCTTCACATTGGCTGAGTGCCAGGGTCCCGGACCTCCGCCTTAAACCCGTTTGTCAGGCCCGATCCGCGGCCTCGCTCAATGCTGCCGCTTGGCAGCCGGCTTTGCAGACGTGTCGGAAACGCCGGCGGCGTGTGCGTCGCTAAGCGACAAAGACGCCTCGGCGCAAGCCGCGGCAAACGATGCTCTTGCAACCTCGGCGGCGACGATCCCCGAAAGGGCGGCGCGGCAGTCGCGAATAGCGCGGTGGTGCCACTTGCCGTGGCTCGGCCACTCGTATTCGAGGAAATCGAGAGCGTCGTAAGGTCCGCGGAATAGGCGAGGCATGCCGTTCTGAAGAGTTACCGAAACGGGTACGCGCCAGAGAGCTTCCTTCATTGGGACCTCCCGAATCTTTCCAATCGGAATAACCCGCCGGAAGCTCAACTCGTTCCATTGCGAAAACCTTGGAAGGGTGATTTCCTGCCCTCTGTAGCGACGGCCGGGTTTGAGGCGAACTTACCGTCAGCGACGCCGTTTCGGACGCGTTCACAGGACCGGCTTGCCTGGTCTGGACCCCGCTGTGGCGGCAAATATTGACTGATGCCAAGGAGCCCGCCTGAGTTCTTCGTTGAAATCGGAGGGACGGCAGCCTGGAGCACTGCTATTCTGCCGCCGAGAGCTCCTGAGTCTGACGGAGCACTGTCGTACCCGCCTTTTTCCTGCTCGACCGTATCAATCTACAAAGGAGGAAATGATGCCTGATCGCAAAAAACGGAACGAAGATCCGGTCGAGGGCTCCAGGGAGACGATTGAACGCGAACTGGACAGGCCCAACCAGACTGGCACCGAGCCGTCGGATAAAAGCACCGACGAAAAGCAAGAGCGCATTCGGAGGCGCGCCTACGAAATCTGGGAGCGCGAGGGACGACCTGACGGAGGGCATGAGCGCCACTGGCACGAAGCGGAAAAGCAGCTCGACGAAGAAGAAGGACGCACGTCTGGCCACGGCGAGAGCGCGGGCCGATAACGTGCGTCTCGCGCGGCCGTGCAGAATGGCCGCTTGAACGGCGGGGCTTCTGCGGCACGAGCTTAAGCGCCCGCGGATTTATGCTGACGGTGTTTGCAAGCCTTCGCCAGGCCTGAACGCGAGCGCGAGATCTCGCGCTGTTACGTCCCTCCCGACCTCGCGCGATTGCGTTACCCGCGCCAAGGGGAACTTACGATGCGCGATGCCGTTTTTGATGCGTCCAAAAATGGAGGACGCAGATGCCCGACATTAAAAAGTCCGTCGGCCGCGATCGCCGACGCGTTGCCGCCAAGCAGCCCTATGAGCTGAGCTATTTCAAGCGAAAGCACAAACTCACAGAGGAGCAGGCTCGCAAGATCATCAAGGAAGCGGGGAACTCCCGCGAAAAGGCGAACGCCTTGGCGGAGAATGTGAAGAAGGCTTAACTGCTCTTTGCGCCGGTATCGAGGGTGGAGCCGTTTGGCAAGAGACGCGCCCCTGCACGACCGTCTCTAAACATGGGGGGCCGGTCGCGGGAGTCCCCGCTTTGGAGATTGAAGCACTTGGCGGGAGGCCGGGGAATGCGCAAGGAACTGACCGCAGCCGCCGTCCTTATTCCCCTAATGGAAATCGATCCGGAGATGCGTCATAACGTCCTGGACAGCCAAGAGCGAGAATTCGCCACCGCGATGGCAATCCACGTCTACCTGCGGCTGCGACGGCATTTCCGTTTCTGTCGCTATGGGTTGAAGCTTCCCTGAAGGAGGTCGTTGAGCAAATCGGCGATACAATCTGGACAGCTCCCGACCAAATCATCACGGCCTTTGCGTCCGCGGACGCCGCAGACTCTGCAGCCGCTTCCAATTACCTCGCCCAAGAAATCCTCAGATCCATTTCCGTCATCTTTGAGACCATCAAAGTGAGCCAAGATTATGGGTGATGCACCGCCAGGCATACGACACCCTGATGATCGGCTCTCGTGCCCCATCTTTCGCTCGTCATGAGATCACCTGCGGCATACGTCCAAACCGGGAGTATTTGCCTCTATCAGTGGTTGGTTGCCAGCACGTGCCGATGACGGGAAGATGATTTTTCGCTTCGCTCTCCAATAGAGGAGGTACCGTGATGGACGCCCACCATCGCTGTCTGCCGATCTCCCCCGAAGAGCTCAATGATCTACAGGCCATCCTCGAGGACGTTCTGCGAGAACTAAAGCTATCTCGGGAGAGTGAAGAAGCCGAAGCAGTCGCGAGGAGGCTAATTCAGCTCTACGAAAGCGGCGTGCGCGACGCCGCCTCGCTCCACATCGCCTTAAATACGCCGGACGGTCAGACATGATCAGTTCCGACTAGGAGTGCCGACGTGCAGATTCTGCTGTCATAGCTCGACGGTATTAGTTGGCTTCGTTTTGTTCTCGAACCGTTTTGCCGCCGTTCATGCTTATTTCAGCCATTTATTCACGGCCCTTGCATTTGGCGTTCAGGATCGATCCCGAAACTAAGCCGTTGCAGTCGTCCAGCGAAATTTCTCGCGGAGCGGCTTCGGCTCCTCTCCACTCATTGAAAGCGCTCGACGCGCACGAGACGCCCGCGCGGTGAGCCCTCCTTCAGGGTCGCGCAACATTTGCAAATTCATCTCCTCAGGCGCGGCGATCATCGCCACGCTCAGCGATGATCAAGAAAGGGGGTGCCGTCTGGAACTCGCTCCCTCTTGGTTGGCAGACCGATTACCAACTCGATTACACCTAGCTGATTTGGTCTTGATTCAGGTCAAGGTCCCACGCGACGCAGTATCTCATCCTTCGAGCACGGAAGACGACTGAAAGAGGACCGAAAGGACCGGAGTGTATGATCGCGCGGGTCAAGCTTGCGCCCTCACAGGACCGGCCACCAGCCGTAGCCGCCGCCGATCGGCTGGCTCTGATGGCAGGGTCTCACCATAATCAACTGACACTTTGTGACCATCTCGAGGCCATTGCGGACAGCCTTCCGCACGGAGTCGACCGTGGTATGTGCGCTTACGCCGCAAAGATGCTTGGGCCGCTCCTACGGGATCTTCACGTGAGGGAAGAAGGCGTTGTTTTCGCATGGACCGAGGAGAGGTTCGGGGACGATCCATTAGTGCTAACTACACTGGAATTGCTCAAGAATGAACATTTCGAAGACGAATGCTTCGCCGACGAATTGGCGGAGATGCTGGGTCAGCTGGGACGGCAGATGCTACTGTGAACCCGGAGACAGCGGGCTACATGCTCCGCGGGTTCTTCACCAATCTGCGTCGGCATGTGCGCTTCGAACAGCAGTGCTTACGCAGCCTAGCCGCCGATCACTCAGGCTGCTGACAAGAGATGGGGCGCGACTGGTCACGTGCAGAAAATCTCGCTCGATGTCGACACCGTCGGAGCCGGCAGCCGACCGAGAGGGACGGACTGCCCTTAGTCTCCTTGGCCGTGTTAGCCGAGCGCTGCGCTGGCTCACGTACCTCTTGGGCAATGACGGCAAGCCCTTACCAGCCTCCCCGGCGCGAGCGCTGCCCTCCGGTCGTCATTGAGGATGCGAGGTGGCACCGCCGCGATGACATGGAGAGTCTGCACTCTCTCTTCTTGTCCATCAGCAAGCCGCACGAACAGTTCAACACCGTCTTCGGTGAGACGCATGTCAGTGACTTCGGCGCCGCAGCGAAGCCGTCGTTCCGCGACAGCATAACCGCGTCGGAACAACAGGAGGGGCCTCGCCAAACGGCTGGGTTCTGACGGCAGCACAGTCGCTCGGTGGCGTCAGTTCTCCGATCATCGTCTCGCCCGGCGGCCTCGTCGGCCAGCAACTGGCCTTCGATCCCGCCGCCGCAATCTTGCCGGTCAGTATGCTCAATCTGGCCTCACCCTTGGAACATTGCCGGCTGCGGTCATCATGCGGCGGTTCGGCCTACGCTCGGGCTATCTTCTGGGCACCACGACCGGCATGACAGCAGGTCTAGTCGCGACGCGCGGCCTACAACGGTCTCCAAATCTCCTCGCCCGTGCTTCCTGGAAAGGATCACATCAGCTCCGTCAGGCCCGGTTTTGCCTAGGGTATCAAATCCGCACTAGCCGACTAACCCTGCCATCAGACCGCAGGCGAGCCTCCAATTTCGCTTGCAAGCTTCAGGAAACCGTCGATGTAGGAGATCGCCTCTTCGCCGCGACGCACGCCGAGATTGATGCTCTTCTGGATGCCCGCATCACCGAGACGCAGGGCCCGGATCGGCAGACCAGCGGCATCCTCATTGAGCAGCCAGTCCGGAAGCACGGTCACCCCCCTGCCCGCGCAGACGAGCTGCAGCATGAGATCGATGGTTTCGGCGGTGCGATGCTCACGCGGCCGGCAATGCGCGGGAACGAGAAACCGCGTGTAGATGTCCAGCCGCTCCAGAGTTACTGGCACGGTGATCAGTTCCTCGTCGATCAGATCCTGGGGCTGCACGATCGCGCGCCTAGCGAGAGGGTGAGCTTCATGCACCATCAGAACAAGTTCGTAATCGAAGGCAGGCGTGAAGATGAGGTCCGGCGCGTCGATCGGATCTGGTGTGATGAGCAGGTCGATTTCATAGCCCAGAAGCGCTCCGACGCCGTCGAAGCGGAAGGCAGTCCGGACATCGAAGTCGACGTCGGGCCACCGGTTCAAATAGGGTGTGACAATGCGCGTCAGCCAACGTTGACAGGGATGGCATTCCATGCCGACGCGCAACGTTCCCCGCCGACCGACCGCGAAGTCGTTCAGCACCCGCTCCGCGTGCTCCATCTGTGGCAATACCCGTTCGGCAACACTGAGCAGGTACTCGCCAGTCTGCGTCAGTCGCAGGCCGCGGCCAGTTTTCATCCAGATCTTGATGCCATGCCGTTCCTCGAACTTGGCAACCATATGGCTTAGAGCGGACTGCGTGACGTTCAGTTTCTCGGCGGCCGCGGTGACGCTGCCGCGCCGGCTGACTTCCCTCAGGATTGCCAGATGCTGTCTGTCGATCATTATGACGGCTTCTCATGATTAGGTGAAATCCGCTCATAAATGAGCACGGCTAAGCTTTTCGTCAATTGGTGTCCAATCGAAGTCTCGGATCGAAGAGAGGAAATTGCCGTGGCGACGCTGGCGAGGTCGTCGACCGCAAGAACAGCACTCCATGAAATGTGCCTATGCAGAAAAACTGTTGGCACTCGACGAAGCGGCCGCCGATCCGCTGCCGATGTGGGTCGCCGAGACCGATTGCAAGAAGCCGCAGGCCGTTATCGATGCGCTTCATTCGGCAGTCGACCATGGAAATGGCTGACCAGTTTGAGAAAGGCGCTGTCCGTCGGGTTACGGACCAAACAGGCGACGGTTCCAGTAAACCGGTTGATGCAGGCTCGCCGCGAGATGCGGGAATTGCGGATGCGCAGGATTGATCAGAATATTGTTTTCTGGTCTCGCGACGACGCTTGGCACGAGCAGGATGGTACTGCGCCTTTGCAGGCACCATTCCTCGCCAAAAGCCTTGCTGACGGTCGCGGGCATCGAATCCCAGCCCGGCAATGCCGGTTGCGACAGCACCTCATAGCTCGTTCCGCTTGGGATCGTGATTTCCACGTAATGCTGGTTCGGCGGCAGCCGTCCGCTGCCGTGGACCAGCTTTTCGAGCAGCGCGGTCGAGTAATGCTCCGATGTGTAGATCAGCGGACTGCCGGGCGTATTCCATCGCCCCGGCGCAATTGTTGACCCCGTCGCATCGAAGATCGGATACGTTCCCGCTGGATCCCCTATTCGATAGCACGTCAGCGTTCGATCGAGAATCTGCGCCGTCACGCAGCGCTGCCGTATTTGAGGGCGCTCAGAATATCGAGCACCATTTCGGCGCCAAACTCGCTTTGAATGACGACGTCGATCGGCCGCCTATCCTCGATCATCGGATGAGCGTGAAACAGGAAATCGCGCGCTTCGTTGGGATCTCGCCAAACCTCCAGCGCCAAGCTCCAGACACGGGCAATGCGTGCAAGCCGGGTCCCCTCCTCCGGCGACAATATCTTTGCGCTCTTGCGCCGCTCATAGGTCGCCCGCGGCACCAAGCGATACTTGAATTGCGTGTCAGACGGCGCGACGAGATTGGACATTCGCTCGACAGTGCCAATCGGCAATCCCTGCTCGATTTGGGTAATCAAGCCGATCGGCGATTGGGGCACAGCCTTTGAGGGAAGACCAAGCACCTCGGCAACGCTGGAAAAAGCTAGCATGAATACTCCTGTTCACTTGAGACAAAATGTAGTATCAACTGAGGCGAACGTCAAGTCAGCGAAGGCGGGGGGTTATGACAATATTGCCGTGACGATACGGCCCGTTGCACCTGAGGATTGGAAAGCCGGCATTGGCGACAAGACATCAAGCCTTCCCCAGCTTTCGATCGCCTTGCTCACCGGGCGTTCGCCTAGGCTCTCATCGGACAGTTCGCCCATGACCAGCGCAACATCCGTCCCGCCCTTTCTTACCTGACGCGTAAGCTGCTCCAAAGCGTCTGCCGACTTGGGCTTCGAAGAGATCCATGACGAGGCCGCAGTCGGCAAGCTGGAAGATCAGTGCCTCCTCGTCCTTGTTGATCGATACGATGACCTTCGAGTCCTTCATGACGGCAAGGTGCTGGATGGCGCCCGAAATGCCACAGGCGATGTAGAGGTCGGGGGCGACCACGTTTCCGGTCTGGCCGACCTGCCAGTTGTTCGGCGCATGGCCGGCGTCGACGGCAGCGCGCGAGGCGCCGACGGCGGCACCGAGCTTATGGGCGACCCCGAAGAGCCTAGCGCGCGGCCGCGGGAGATAATGATCTTCGCCGAGGTCAGTTCCGGACGGTCGGAGGACGAGAGCTTGTCCTTGATGAATGTAGACAAAGAAAAAGTGGCCGCCGCCGGGACCTGTTCGACGGCAGCCGAGTTGCTGCCCTGGGAGGCAGACGGGAAGACTGTAGTTCGCGCGGTGATGACCCGCTTTGGCTCGCTTACCTCGGATTGGATTCCCAACCGCCGACCGCGAGGAAGTAGGTTTCAGCCCAATGGCAGAAAGAATGCTTCCTATCCAGTGCTGCGCGATGGGAAGGGCGATCACCAGCCGCCCTCCCCCTTAGACCCATCTTAGATGTCGGTAGTCATCGTTGGCAGTGGCCGCGTCAGGACACGGGTCTTCCCCAGAAGATAAACCAATCCTAACCCAAGCCAGCCGAATCCCAATCCGATGGCCACACGATCAAGGCTGAGAAAGAGGCTGGCGCAGAACAAAGCTCCCGCAACAGAAACCAGCATCAGCAGAGCGCGGCCGCTTCGCTCTTCCGGTTGTTTCAAAAGGTAGCCAATGACGCAGATATTGACGGCGAAGAACGCTGTGAACGCGCCAAAGTTGATGAAGGAGGTCGATGTCGTGATATCGAACTTGATTGCGCCGAGCATCACCACACCGACCAGGATGATGTTCACAACAGGCGTCTTCAGACGAGGATTGATGTAGCCAAACGGGGCGCTGGGAATAACGTTATCGCGGCCCATCACCAGGAGGAGCCGAGATGCGCTCGCATGCGCGCACAGTCCGGCGGCGAAGAAGGCAATGGCGACCACCAGCGTAAAGATGGTCTTGAACGTTTCGCCGCCCACTTGACCGACGATCTCGTAGGCCGCGGTATCGACGCTGTCGAACGTCAACGACGGATGCACCACCATCATCAGGTAGGTGGCGACGATGAAGATCCCGCCGCCAAAAACTGTCGCGATCATGATCGCGCGCGGAATCGACTGACGCGGATTGACCGTCTCCTCGGAAAGGGTCGAAATCGCGTCAAAGCCGAGGAACGAGTAGCATGCGACCGCGGCGCCAGCCATGATCATCGACCAGTTGGTCTGATCGTTGGTGAAGGGCTTTGCCGAGAACAACTCACCGTCAGGAAGGTGGCTGACGGCCACGACGCACAGATATGCCAGCATCGCTACCATCAGGAGTTGGGTGGCCATGATGATCAGATTGATACGGTCTGTAAGCTTGATGCCAAGGGTGTTGACTATCGTCGACAATACCGCGACGCCAACGACCCAAAAAGGGAACGGCACCGCGGGGGCGAGCGTAGACAGACTGGTCGCCGTCAAGAGGCATATGACCATCGGAATAAAGAAATAGTCCAGGAGAAGCACCCATCCGACGATAAAGCCGGAAATTGGCCCAAATACTTTCGAGGTGTAGGTGTAAGCCGAGCCCGCAACAGGGTTGCGTGAAGCCATGAAGCCGTAGCTGGCCGCGGTTGCGAGCATTGCCAGGGTTGCTACGACGTAGGCAGTGGCAACAGCTCCGCCGGTCTTGACTGCGATAGCGCCGAAGGTCGCGATAACGACGAGCGGCGACATGTAGGAAAGGCCAAACATCGCGGCCGATGTTGTGCTGAGCCTCCTGTCGAGTTTTACGTGTTCATTTGACACTGTTATGTTCTCCTCTGTGGTTCTGGGCTAACCACCGGACATCAGCCGGAGGTTTTCACTACTGCTTCTTTGGGGTCAGCATTCCTTTCAAGATGCGATGAAAACGGTCTGCCCAACCCGTTTCACCCTCTTTGTCGGAGATGAGATCGTTCCGGATCTCGATCATGGCGCCCGCGAAACCGAACGGGGCAGTGTGTCGCTCGATCGTGTGATACACACCATCGGTTGGCGCATATGGTTCGTTGTCGCCTACGACCAGATCGGGGTCCTGTCTCAGAGCGCTGAGAAGTTGTTGGGAAAGCCTGGTATCGTCGTTGTGAAGGATGCCCACATGCCAAGGTCTTTTGGCACCCTTGTAGACTGGGGTGTAGCTGTGGATCGAAATGAGCCATGGTGAACGCTGGTTGCGCCCATCAATGATCCGATCAACCGCGGCATGGAACGGCTCGTAGACCTCGGCGCAGCGGGTCGATCGCTCGACATCCGACAAGGCGGCGTTTCCGGGAATCTCCGTCGTCTCGCTCAGCTTGATGATTGATCCCGGATGGTCGGGCTCCCGATTGATATCGAGCACCAATCTCGACACGTTCGCATAAACGAGTGGCGCGTCGAGAAGGTCAGAAAGCTTCTCGGCAACGCCGAGCGCACCGGGATCCCAAGCGATATGTTCTGTGAGTTTCTCCGGCGGAAGTCCCAACCCATCAAGATGGGGCGGGACGTAGTTGGACGCGTGCTCGCAGATCAAAACGATCTGCGAGTTGCCATCCTCATTCCGGACACTGACGGGCGTCCGATCAGCGAGGAATGGTTCGACCCCCATGGTTACGCCACCTCGCCCTTCACCGTGCCGTAAACGACGTCGAGAACTTCCTTGAGCACGGCGAGAAGTTCCTCGATCTGACCGTGTGTGGAGATGAAAGGCGGAGCAAGAACGACCGATGAACCCAATGGACGGATGATAAATCCCCGATCGCGGGCTTCTTTCGAAATCCGCTCGCCGATGCGCAAATCACCGGAGAACGATTGCTTCGTCTTCTTATCAGCAACCGTCTCGAGCGCGCCCATCAGGCCCATTCCCCGCGCTTCTCCGATCATCGGATGATCCGCCAGCGCGCGGAGGCCGGATTGGAACGTCTCGCTCACGGATTTCACATTCTCGAAAACGCCCTCTTCAGTGATGATCCGAATTGCCTCAAGCGAAATCGCACATCCAACCGGATGGCCGCCGGTGGTGAACCCATGCGGAAACTCTTCCCAAACCTCACTTGCTGCTGTCGCCCGCTTGTCGATGTCAGCCGAGAGCATGACGGCGCCCATCGGGAAGTAACCGGCAGACATACTCTTCGAAGCAACGATGATGTCCGGCTGTTGTCCGACTGCCAGCGTCCCCCAGAGGCTGCCGGTGCGGCCAAAGCCGCAGATCACTTCGTCTGCGATCAACGGAATGCCATACCTTTGGAGGACCGGCTGGATCTTCGCAAAGTAGGTCGCCGGCGGAACAATGACGCCACCTGCGCCCATCACTGGCTCGGCGAACATGCCGGCGATCGTCTCGGGGCCTTCCTGAAGGATTCGTGTCTCCAGGTTGGCAGCAAGACGAGCAGCGAATTCATCGTCGCCCTCGCCGGGCAGTGCGAAACGCCAAGCGTGGGGGCAATCGAGTGTGACGATTTCCGGGCCCGGAAGCCCGAAGGCCTTAACGTAGTCCTTGCCGGTCAGCGCCGAGGCCATGACCGTGGCGCCATGATATGCATTCTTGCGAGTCAGAAGTTTGCGGCGCTCAGGCCTGCCTTCGGCAGCCCACATCATCCAGAGCAGCTTGACAATGGATTCGTTGGCTTCCGATCCGGAGTTGGTGAAGAACACGCGGCTCATCGGCGCAGGTGCGAGCTTGAGCATCCGTTCCGCCAGTTCAACGGTCGGCTTCGAGTTGCGGCCGAAGAACGTGTGATAGCCGGGGAACTCCTGATACTGCTTGAGTGCTGCATCGCTAAGGCGCCGCTCGGAGAAGCCGAGCGTCATGTTCCACAGACCGGAATTCCCTTCAAAGTACCGGCGGCCGACAGTGTCAATGATATAGGGACCTTCTCCGTGATCAATGATTACGGGGCCATCCGTTTTTAGCGAAGGAAGATCAGTGAACGTGTGGAAGAAGCTAGTCGCTTCGCGGCGCTCCCAAGACTGGGCTGCAATATTCATGAGGTCTCCTCCGATTAGGGACGACAGATTCTGTTCTTGGCATTAATTGCGTTTTGATGAGGCAAAACACTAAGCGTGATCGAACACCATCTTGCGGATTTTGTCAATTCATGTTCAAAGTGCTTTTTGCGAGACAGGGGCAAACGAGCCGCGTCTCGGCCGGAGGACATCGCAAAATGGCGCTTCTACGGGATGTTTTCCGCATCCGAATCTATTTGCCGGTGTTTTCAAAGGCCGAGAAATCTCGGGAGCTCGGCTAAAGGTGTGCCAGATGCGCGGGTGACGGAGTGTGCGCTTAGCCTGCGTAAGATGCAATTGACGTTTTTTTGGTGGCTGACCCAGCTGTAGGGCCGGCCTGCTTCGGAGGAGAAGAGATTGAACTACGAGTTTTTTCCACGCCGCGACGCGGTTCGTTCGACCGAGATCGACGGCACCTTGGGACTGAGAAGGGAGTCACCCGCGGGTCGGTTGACGCTCGACGAGTTGAGGGATGCGGTTTCCAAGGGGGAAATTGACACCGTCATTGTTGCTATGACCGACATGCAGGGCCGTCTCATCGGCAAACGCCTCACCGCCCGCTTTTTCCTTGAAACGAATGTGTCGCCGCAGCTTTTCTGCGACTATTTCCTTGCTACCGATATGGAGATGACGCTCGTTCCCGGATACGAGTCATCCTCCTGGGCAAAAGGTTACGGTGACTTCGCTTTGGTCCCGGATATCTCGACGTTGCGGGCGATACCATGGTTGCCGAAAACCGCCCTTGTTCTATCGGATGTCACGACATCTGGCGGTGTGCCCTTGAACCATTCTCCGCGCCAGGTCCTTCGGCGACAGCTCGATCGACTGGCAAAGTGCGGTTTTGCCGCGGACATGGCAGCAGAGCTCGAGTTCTATCTCTTCAATCAAACGTTCGAGGAGGCCCGTTCGGGGAAATACGACAATCTGAAGTTCTCAAGCTGGTATCCTGAAGACGGCCACATTTTCCAAACTTCCAAAGACGAGCCCTACATTCGCTCGATCCGCAACCTGATGGAGCTCGCGGATATCCCTATCGAAGGTTCAAAAGCCGAGTGCAGCCCGGGCCAGCAGGAAATCAACCTCCAATACGCCGAGGCTCTGGAAACCTGCGATCGTCTCGTCCTCTACAAGAACGGGTGCAAGGAAATTGCCTATCAGATGGGTAAGTCAGTGAGCTTTATGGCAAAGCTGAGCGAAACCCTTTCCGGTAATTCGTGCCACATCCACCTTTCACTTCGCAATCTGGAAACGGGAGCATCCGGCTTCTTCGATCCATCGCGCGAAGACGGTATGTCCGACGTTTTCAAGCAGTTTCTGGCCGGCGCAATCAAACACGCGCCGGCTGCCACTTACTTTTATGCTCCGAACATCAACTCCTATAAGCGCTTCACCGCTGGGACTTTTGCGCCGACGCGGCTGGCTTGGTCGGTTGACAACCGAACCACCGCCTATCGCGTCCTGGGCCAAGGTAAGTCCTTGCGGTTCGAATGCCGCGTTCCAGGCGCCGATGCCAACCCATACTTGGCATTCGCGGCACTGATCGCCAGCGGCTTGCAGGGAATTGAGGAGGAGTTGGTACTCCAGGATGCGTTCGCTGGCGACGCTTACGAAGCAGACAATGTGCCTCGGATACCTGGCGCGCTGTATCGATCTCTTGATCAACTCGAAGCTTCTTGCGCGTTTGAGAAAGCGCTCGGAGAAGACGTCGTCAGACATTACCTCCATTGCGGCCGTTGGGAACTCGGCGCTTTCGAAGGCGCTGTGACGGACTGGGAAAAGCTCCGGCTGTTCGAGCGTTGCTGATCTGGGAACATAAGAGGTCTATAAAATGGCATCGTTTGAAACGATAACCCCGGTTGACGGTTCCGTATTGCTGGTGCGGGAACGCCCCACGGCTCGGGAGGTGGACGCAGCGCTTTCCAGGGCAGCTAACGGCTTTAGAGCATGGCGTGACTGGTCGCTGGAACGCCGAATTGAGCTTCTCGAACGCGCGGTTGCGGCATTCGTAGGCGATAAGGAAGCCATTGCCGAAGAAATCACGAGGCAAATCGGCCGTCCAATCGCCTACAGCGGCGGCGAGGTGAACGGGTTTGAGGCGCGCGCTCGGACTATGCTGCGGCTGGCTCCAGAAGCACTCTCCCCTCATGTTCCGCCCGCGATCGACGGCTTCGAGCGCGATATTCAGCGCGCTCCGCTCGGGATAGTCGCTGTTCTGGCTCCGTGGAACTATCCGTTTCTTGCCGCCGTCAACGCGGTAATGCCTGCACTTGCAGCCGGAAACGTGGTCGTCTTGAAGCACTCCGACCAGACACCCCTGGCGGCAGAGCGGATGGATCAGGCATTCCGCTACGCCGGCTTGCCCGACGGTGTTTTCCAGTATCTCCACATTGACCATGACCAGGTCGCTGAGATGATCGCTGATCCCCGTGTTGCCTATGTTTGCTTCACCGGATCCGTGACCGGAGGCCATGCCGTTCAGCGTGCTCTCGCGAGATCCTTCACTTCCGCGGGACTCGAGTTAGGCGGCAAAGATCCGGCTTATGTTCGCGAAGACGCCAACATCGATTACGCTATCGCGAACATAGCGGAGGGAATCTTCTTCAACTCGGGGCAAAGCTGCTGCGGCATCGAACGCGTTTACGTGCATGAGCGGCATTTCAATACTGTGGTTGATGGGCTCGTCGCCTACGCGGAGCAGCTGAAGCTCGGCGATCCGAGAGACCACAGCACGACCCTCGGTCCCATGGTGAAAACCTCAGCGGCGAACTCTGTCCGCGACCAAATCAACAAAGCTTTAGCTCAAGGGGCGCGTTCCCTCGTTGATGCGAGGAAATTTGCTGCAGATACTGGCCGCACAGCCTATCTTGCACCGCAGATTATTATCAACTGCGATCATTCGATGTCGATCATGAGCGAAGAAACGTTTGGTCCGGTGGCAGGCGTGATGGCTGTCAGATCCGACCGGGAGGCGGTGCGCCTTATGAACGACAGCCGCTACGGGCTCACCGCATCGATCTGGACTTCGGATCGTGACGCAGCGCGCGCAATTGGTGATCAGCTTGAAACCGGCACTGTGTTCATGAACCGCTGCGATTACCTCGATCCCGAGCTTGCCTGGACCGGCGTAAAGGATTCAGGTCGAGGAGCGACATTGTCGCGGCTGGGCTTCGACTATCTCACACGCCCAAAGTCCTACCATTTCAAGCTGAGCGTTTGAGGTGCCGACATGTCGAGATACTCGCTTCAAGAGGAAGACAAGCAATACATCGACGAGTTTATGAAAAAACCGATCGGCTATCACAGCCCGGGACTCCAGCGCGTGCTGAACGTTATGCGCGGCGGAGATGTCAATGGGAAATACGTCTTAGTCATCCTCGAGCCGTTTCGCAGATGGGCGCTCGGTCGGCTTCCTGCTCGCCGTGGCGAGCCAATCTCGCTGGTGGAGGGTGTGGAATATACCTGCCAACTGCAAGCTGAACGCGACGTGTTCATTCGCCGGTGGAGGGATCTGACCGGCGAAGACATCAGCGATGCATTAAACAGGGAGGGTTCCGCAAATGCTTAAGATCACCGCATATTCGAGCAGGATCAGCTACCGACCAGGTGACGAGGTAGATGTCAAGGTGAGCGCCGTCGGCATGAAATCTTTCAGTGCCGTTCTGAAGCGCATCGTTCAGGGCGACATCAACCCGGACGGCCCGGGTTACAGAGAAGACGCTGTACCCTGTGACATTGGTGGGCCATTCACGGCTCGGGAACAGAAGATTCTTACCGGATCATATGGCCGCGTGCAGACATCCGCTGGGTTTGCGGTAGCGGGCAGCGTAACGGTTGCAGCGTTGATCTGGCCGACCCTGCCGGGAGTTGCAAGGCAAGCGATCGTGTCGGTGGGCTCGGAGTCAGGCCTCCGTCTCGGTCTTGATGAGAAAGGTCGCGCAACTTTCGAGGCCGTAAGTGGTGGCCGGCGTGTTGGCCATGCAACCACCACAGCGGCCTGCCGCATGAAGGCATGGTATGCAATTATCGGAACATTCCGTCCCGAGACGAGTGAACTTGAAATCGAGCAGGTCCCGCTGCAGCGTTTTCGAGGTATAGAGGACAGCGGCTGCGCGAAAGCGACGATATCTGAATCCATCGATGTCGATTGGAGCGAAATCCTTTTCGCCGCCGAGCGCGGGTCCGATGGCGCTCCCGCTTCTTTTTATAACGGAAAGATTGAAGCTCCATTTATCTGTAGTGGACAGCCTGGCCCCGACGACGTCACTGACCATTTGAAAGGTGCGAAGAAACTCGAAGCCGTAATCGCTGATTGGGATTTCAGTCACGACATTGCACACGATACCTTCGCCGACTGCGGGCCGCATTCTTTGTGTGGCAAACTTTTCAATCTTCCCCACCGTGCCGTATCCGGTTTCGCATGGGACGGGTCGACCTACAGGTGGGATGAACGGCCTGAGCACTACGGTGCCGTCCACTTCCACGATGATGACCTCTATGACGCGATGTGGGAAAATGACTTCACCTTCCGCCTACCAGAGGGTTTGAAGAGTGGCGTCTATGCCGTTCATCTGACCTCGGATGACGAAGCAAGCGAATATTACGTCGTCTTCGGCGTGAAAGCCGCCAAGAATGCCAAGAAGAGCCCCGTCGTCTTCGTCATGCCGACGGCAAGCTATATCGCTTACGCCAACCATCGCCTTGGCCTCGATGTTTCCGAGACCGAAATCGGTGCTGGTCAGCTCCTGCAAATCGACAAGCACCATTCGTTCTTGCAGGAGAACCCGCAGTACGGCCTGTCTCTGTACGAGGTGCACTCAGACGGTTCCGGCGTTTTCTACTCCTCCCGTCTGCGTCCGGTCGTCGACATCCAGCCAAAGGTGCAAGGCTTTATTGGCGGTCTTGGTTCGAACATCTGGCAGTTCAATGCCGACACACATATCCTTGGTTTTTTCGAAGATCGCGGCCTGGACTACGACGTTCTGACAGACGAAGATCTTGAGGCCGATGGAGTTGAAGCCCTGGCCGACTATCAAGTCCTTGTCACCGGAAGTCACCCCGAGTACACGAGCACCCGCATGCTCGATGCGTACCGAGACTATTCTGAACGTGGCGGCCGGATCATGTATCTGGGCGGGAACGGCTTCTACTGGCGGATCACCTACAACAGCAAATTGCCAGGCGTGATCGAGTGCCGGCGTTCAGAGAGCGGCATTCGCGGTTGGGAACCGGGGACCGGCAACTACTACCATCAGTTCACCGGTGAGCTGGGCGGACTGTGGAGGCGAATTGGTCGCGCGCCACAGCAGGTCTTCGGTGTCGGAATGACCGCCCAGGGTTTTGACCTGTCATCGCCATATGTCAAAACGGATCACGCGAAAGATCCAAGGGCAGCTTTCATTTTCGAAGGTGTGGCTGGCGACGTCATCGGCGATTTCGGTCTGAACGGCGGCGCCGCCGCGGGCAACGAGATCGACAGGGCGGACTTCGCGCTCGGCACACCACCGAATGCCCTCATCGTTGCCTCGTCGCGTGTCCATACGGATATCTACCTGATGACTCCGGAGGATCTCCTAGATCCGACGCCGACTTGGTCTGGCACCCAAAGCGACCTCATTCGGTCCGACATGACATTCTTCGAGACTTCCACAGGTGGGGCGGTCTTCTCGACCGGCTCAATCGCTTGGGCGGCCTCGATGGCCTGGAATAAATATGACAACGAGGTGGCCAGAATCACCGAAAACGTCGTCAGGCGCTTCTCGAACCCAGCAAAGTTCTGAGGGCAAGAAGGCCGGCACGATCGCCGGCCTTCTTGCTTGCGACGGTCTCAATTAGCCTGCAAAGAGCCGGCGACCGCCTCTCCCAACAGTTCGGCCGTCGCGCACGACAAGGTCCATCCCAGGTGCCCGTGACCTGTGTTGTAGAAGACGTGTGGCTGACGACCTTTCCCCACGCGCGGAAGCATGTTCGGCATCATGGGGCGCAGACCGCTCCAAGGGACTACCTGGCTCGTGTTCACCTGCGGGAAATGGTGACGAGTCCAGCGGACAAGAGGTGTGATCCGATCAGCGCGGATATCGTAGTTCACGCCGTTGATTTCCGCCGTGCCTGCCACACGGAAGCGGTCCCTGCCAAGACGGCTTGTGACGATCTTCGCCGCGTCATCGAGCAAGCTGACCCAGGGTGCCCCCTCCTGGCTGCGCTCATCATCCAGATGAATCGTGATGGAGTATCCTTTCACCGGATAAATGTTGACGCGGTCACCAAGCATGCCAGCGAAGTGTCGGCTTGCCACGCCCGCGCAAATGACCAGGCCGTCGAACGCCTGCTCATTCGGCTGACCGCTAGCGATCTCTGCTGTCGCGTTGACAGGTTTCCATTGGACCGCCAGTCCGATTCGCTGCCGTTGAAAGCCTATGACGTTGGCCTCCAGCTGAAAGCTCGCTCCTTTTCGGATGCACGCATCCGCAAGGCCTCGGGTAAATTTATGGATGTCGCCTGTCGCGTCGGACGGGGTGTAGAATCCGCCGTAGAAGTCCCCTGTGAGCGTCGGTTCGATGGTCCGGATTTCAGACGGCGTAACAGATCGGCGATCAAGCCCAGCGGCTTTAAGAAGCGCGTTTACCTCGCTCGCGTGTCGGTAGCTTTTTTCGTCGCGATAGAAATGCAGGATGCCTCGGCGTTCGAAATCGAATTCGATCCCTTCGCGCATCGCGATATCGAACATGTACTGGCGTGCCTGAATTGCAAGCCTCGCGGTATTGACAGTATTGGCCTTGTAGTTGGGGATGGCCGTAACAAACTCAGCCAGCCAAGAGTATTTGGACCAGGATGGTTTTGGATTGATGAGAAGGGGCGCGTCTTTCGTAAGCATCCATTTCACGCCTTTGAGGAGGGTCGACCAGTGGTTCCACACCTCCGCATTGCTCGCCGACAGCTGGCCGCCATTGGCAAATGACGTCTCCATCGCGGGATACGCGTGTCGATCGAAGACCGTGACTTTGTAGCCACGGCTAAGCAGCGAATAGGCCGTCGTAATTCCGGTAACACCGGCACCAATAATTGCGAGGTGGGGCATTTTGTTCTCCAAAGGACAGTTGTACGAGGGTCACGCTGACCCGGCCAATTCCCCATCTGTCCTTGGTACCTGAGAGCTTCCCGCAGGTGCGGTATCCCCTTCGGTGGGCATTGCTGCCACTCTCCAGATTTTCCAGCTATGCGGTCCTTTTGCCTGAGAGATTCTGGGGAATTGCTCCATCGGCGTCGCTTGGCGATCTCTCCCGCACACCCTTTCGGAAACTCTATTTATTGCGTCTTGCGCCCTCCACCGTCCTCGGCCTCATCTGTCTCGGAAAGCCGAACCTTGCCTCCTCGCAGGAGCTCGAGATCATGGTCCATGTGGGCGAACGTTTCGTCGCGGGATATCTGCAAGTGAATATGCATCAACGAGGCAGCCAACTGGCGGTTGCCTTCCAGCAGGGCAGCAATTATTCCTCTGTGCTCAATCATTGACTGGCGCAGACGTTCTATCCGGATGAATCCTATATATTCTGTGACTCGGCGAATGTTGTTTTGGCGCTCGATCGCACTCACCAGCTCTGCTGTCTGGGCGCCTTGCGCTACCACTTTGTGAAATCGAGCATCGAGATCGAACAGCCGCCGGCGATCCATGCGATGGACATTCTCTATTGCATCGGCATGATCTTCATCAAGATCTCGAAACGCCGCAGCGTCTACCTTGTAGCTATCGGCCAGAATGCCTGCTGGCTCGATGATTTGTCGAAACCGGTAGCTGTCTTCCATCGCGCGCGGACTGACATCGGCAAAAATCCAACCGCGACCGGGTGAAGGCTCGACGAGATGATCTCGCGTCAGGCGCCGCAGCGTTGAAGCGAGAACGCCATTGGGAACCGAGTAACGCTGCATCAAGGCGCGTTCACTGAAAACAGTGTTGAGCTCGCCAATCGCCATGTCGCGCATCACGCGTTCGTCGAGCAACTCGTCGGTTTGATTGTCGCCATTGAGCAGCGACGCTGGATCTTTGAGAATGAACCCGCGGCGCGGCTCGAAATCGAGTACACCTTCGGACTGCAGCTTTTGCAAGACCCGGCGAATTGGCGTCCGTGACACACCCAACTGATCGGCAACTTCCGCCTCGTTGATGCGATCACCGCACTGGAGGTCGTCGCTTAGCTGCAAGCGCAACTGTTCCAGGATGCGAGCTTGAAGTGGTGTCTGCATTCTTGATCTCGATGTTGCCTAAATTGCGTTTTACCTACTCAAAACACTTTTGTCCAGCATTATGAGTTCCGTTGGGGGTGCGCGCATTCACCTCTCGCCTCATTACCCTTCTTTGACCGGAATAGAACCCGCGATACCCACGTTGGCTACGCGTAACGAACCTGTAACTCAACCGAAGCCTTCCAGCTGGCAGGATGTCTTCTTGGCGAACTCCGGCGAGTAGCCGTTCCGGACCATCCGCGAGACAAGATTGTACTTGAAGCGTGTCCGTGATTGAAGGTCGCCATGGATTTCGGAGCTGGTCCGCTTCGCCGCCCGTGAACCCCCACAGACAATCGCCACATTCATGGCCGACTCCTGAAACAGTGGCACGCCCAGCGACTCATCGGGGACCGCCTGCAATTCCGGTGTCGGGTACTCGACCTTCGCCTTGCCCTCGCGCCGCCGCAGACAGCGATGCACCATGTCGCCTTGGATCGGGCCGCCTGGTGCTTCAGGCGTTCGGGACGCCATCTCCCCTCAAGGGAAGCAAGTTCGTGGATGCCGTATCGCCACCCGAGCTGCATGGGAGCCGGTAGTGGTAGGCGGGTTCGTTTCGGGCTCGCTGAGCTCGATCGCTATCCGACAATTCTGTCGCCTTTGCCGATTTGGCGACATGAGCCTTGTTCAACCAGCTTGTTTGGATGTTTGATTAAGTAGCTGAAAAGAAGCATGAAGCTCATTCTTTAGCGCCTTCGTCCAATTGGCATGAAATTTGAAATCATCTGTTGAGAAACGGCTGGGCTGCTTGCCGGCAGACACGGCCAAACTCGATCTCGGCCAGCAATCGTTCCCTGGATCTGCGCGACCGAGAAGCATCCACAACCAGCGCGGACCAAAGGGGGAGATTTGGATGTCATTGGCACGGATGAGCAAGCGCGGCGTTGGCCGCTCCAGAGCTGAATCCTTTTGTGGAGCATGGGGCCAGGATCGCCGTTTTGGATATAGATACTGATGCCACCCCGGTCATATCGCCGCCAAGCTCATCAAATGTCTGGCTGCGCGCGGGCCTGAAGGTCACGAGGCAACTCAATCAACCAAGTAAGCTCAACCATGAACAATAAAGCGTCGGGCTATGTTTATGTCCTGTTGGCCGTGACACTTTTCGCTGCCCGGGATGGTTTTTCCAAGTTACTTGGTGAGAAGTATCCACCGGTCATGGTGACAATGATGCGACTTTGGGCGTTTGCGCTGTTTGTGACGGTTCTTGCAGCATCCTCTCCAGTAGGGCTGCGTGGCGCCTTATTCACTCAACGTCCAATTCTGCAGACATTCCGAGGTTTTCTCCTGGTGAGCCAGATCGTTGTGGTCATCCTCGCCTTCACGACTGCTGGGCTGGCCATGAGTCAGGCGATACTTGGAGCAACACCTCTGGTGGTTACCATACTGTCGGTGCCAATACTCGGCGAAACGGTGGGTCGGCGTCGTGCCATTCCTGTGGTCATTGGCTTGCTTGGCGTTCTAGTGCTTCTAAACCCTGTTAACGCTCATTTCGATATGCGCCTGCTGTTTCCTATAGCTGCTAGTCTTATATATGCCATGTATTCCATCGCCACCCGCGCGGTCAGTCGGGACGACTCCGCCGTGACAAGCGTCTTGTATGCAGGGGTCCCGGGAGCCGTGGCCATAACGTTCGTCGGGCCATTCTACTGGACACCTATACATATGGCCGATTGGCCCGCAATGACCGCGCTGTGTGTTTGCGGGGCGCTTAGCCAATATTTTCTCATCAAGGCGTATGGACTGCTCAGTGCCGTTGAGGTTCAACCTCTCACATACGTCCACCTCGTTTTGAGCGGTGCTGTTGCGACGGTCTTTTTTGGTGAGACTGTGACGTGGAACATGCTAGCCGGCGCGGTGATCGTGGTCGGCGCCGGTCTGTTTACTGTTTGGAGGGAATACTGGCTGGAAGTGCGACGAACGAAGTCGATTTGAAGGATGGTAAATTGTGCGCCTTCGATAACGCAGGTCTGAACCAGGTAACCTCTAAGCTCCATGCCTCCGCTAAGTGCATTCGGCAACAAGAAGGTTGGGCGGCAGTTTGAAATCTTCAGAACTCTATCGGCGCCGACCGGGCCCGATGTTCCGGCCAAGCCTCCATATGACCTTATATGAGACCTGCCCCGGGTGAAAAATCCCAGGCGCAGCGTCTTTGCATTTGCCTTTAACGGCGTCCCAAGGGGACAGGGCGTCTCGCACACCAGCCGTTATAGCCCGCTTTGCTCTCAGCAAGGCGGGTTTCGGAGTCCTGTTGCTGCTTCTGGAGCTGGGCGCATTGGTTTCGTTCCGCGTTGCGGCCGGCTGTCAGATGGTTTCGGCGCTGTACGGAGCGCACGGGCGATTGCGGTCACCTTTCTTGTCTCTGTTATCCTCCTGGCCTTGCGCCTACACTGCCACTGGCGGGCCTCGCGCTTTCCCAGCGAAAGCAAGGAAAGTTCCCGCTGGGAGACGCCGGCTCGACGCGCCGCGATCGCTTGCGACTCCCATCACGGCCAGCTAGCCTCATCGGGCCTGTTTACTTGCAATTGCAGGCGTTGTTGGTGAGCGGTTTAAGGCAGTTGATAGCCATCGGGCCAGAACTCGGCGATTTTCCGGAACACTCATCATCGTCATGTGGCCGCCTGGGATCGGAGTGGCATGAACACGCTCCGCACCTACTATCTGTTCCCAACCCCGCATGGGCGAGCTTGCCTCTTGACCTTTGGCATTTTTTTCAACTCGTGCACAGCGACTGACGACAGGCTCAGAGGCATAAAACTGATGTATTTCGATTGGCAGGGGTGGAATTTGATACGACTGCACCGCCCGTTGGAACCGTACGATTCTCTCATACATAGAAGCGTCGACTTGGAGTGTCTCATCGTCCACGGCTTCGAGAGCTTCCTGCACCGCTTCTCGTGCCACTTGGGGGGACTGTGCGCCTGATTGATTTACAGGTAGCGTAACATCAATGAAGCCCATGAATGACACGGTTTGATGGAGACTCAGGAGGCGCTCGGCAATTGCATAAGCCAGGATTGCGCCTGAAGAGTAACCAGCAAGGCGATACGGTCCTTGCCGCTGGATTTCTTTGATCGCCAGGATTACCTCCGCGGCTATTTTTTCAAGTGCCGGTGCACCACCTTCATCAAAAAACGGCCATGGCAATGCATAGACGGGACAATCCACGTCCATGTCCATTACCAACTTAGCTACATAGGAACAGTCACCCAAACCCGTAGGAACAAAGAAGAGCGGCGGCTGCAATCCCTTTGCGCGAACGCAGAGCGCCCCCAGCTTGTTGGCCTGTACCTCCAAATCAACCTTTGACGCCAGATCCTTTAGAACAGGAGCTTGGAAGATATCGGCGGTGCTAAACTTCAGGCCAAGATGGAGCGCTTGACTGAGCAGCTGCACCACCAGCAGCGAATGGCCGCCGAGTTCGAAGAAGTTGTCGTGACGGCCGACCCGCTCGATGCCGAGCAGCTCTTCCCAGATCGCCGCCAGCAGCGTCTCGACCGCGCCCTGCGGCGCTTCATAGCCCCGCCGCGCATAGGCATCGTCGTCGGGAACCGGCAGCGCCTTGCGATCGAGCTTGCCGTTCGGCGTCAGCGGCAGTGCGTCCAGCCGCACAAAGGCGGCCGGCACCATGTAGTCCGGCAGCAGGCCACCGAGATGGGCGCGCAACGCCGCCGCAAGCTCGGCGCCATCGGGCTCGTCCGACCCGTCCGTCGTCTTCGCGACCACATAGGCGACGAGCCGCTTGTCGCCGGTCGCATCCGCGCGCGCCACGACGGCCGCATCGGCGACAAGCGCGTGCTCGCAGAGCCGGGCGGCGATCTCGCCCGGCTCGATGCGGAAGCCGCGGATCTTCACCTGCTCGTCGTTGCGGCCCAGAAACTCGAGATTGCCGTCCGGCAGATAGCGGGCCAGGTCGCCGGTGCGGTACATGCGACCATCCGCCTCGCCGCTGAACGGATCGGCCAGGAACCGCTCGGCCGTCAGCGCCTGGCGGTTGAGGTAGCCGCGCGCTACCCCTGCCCCGCCGATATAAAGCTCGCCCACCGCCCCGAACGGAACGGGTTGACCATGATCGTCGAGCAGGTACGCCCGCGTGTTCGATATCGGACGCCCGATCGGGACAATCGCCGCTTTAAACCCAGCGGGATGAATCCAAGATGTCGCGTCGATTGTTGCCTCGGTAGGCCCATAGAGGTTAACAAGTCCGCGTCCTGCGAGTTGCAGCCATTTATTGGCTAACTCGCTTGTTATGAGCTCTCCGCCACAGAACACGTATCGTAAATTCTCAATTCCTTTTTTCCCAACGTCAGTGGCCTCAAGCAATGCTGAAAGAAGCGACGGAACCACTTGCAAAACCGTCACTCGGCGCCTGCTTAGTAGGCCCAGGATTGTTCGGATATCTAATTGCCCGTCGAGAAAAGGAAGAATTGAATGTGCGCCAATCGACAAGGCGGTCCATAGCTCCCAACCGGCGGCATCAAAAGAGATGGAGGTTCGCTGCAAGAAAACGTCGTGGGCCGCAAGCTGGAAGTGATTCGCGTGCCAGATCGAATGGTTCACCAGACTTCGATGCTCGACCATGACGCCCTTAGGCGTTCCGGTGGAGCCGGAGGTGTAGATGACATAGGCGAGATGCCGGGAGTTCAGGCCGAGGGAATGCGGGTCGGGATCGTCAGCGGACTGGTCGGCCCAGGCGGGGGTGGCGGTGTCGAGATCGACCACGCTCAGGCTTGCGATGGCCTCGGCGCCCAGCGCCTCGCGGCCGGCGGCATCGCACAGCAGCAGCCGCGGTGCGGCATCGTCGAGCACCTGGTTGAGCCGCGCGCACGGATAGGCCGGGTCGAGCGGCACATAGGCACCGCCCGCTTTCAGGATCGCCAGCAGTCCCACCACCATCGCCGGGCTGCGCTCGAGGCAGATCGCCACCGGCTGGTCCGGTTTGACCCCAAGCCCGATCAGATGATGGGCCAGCCGGTTGGCCTGGGCGTTGAGCGCGCCATAGCTCAGCTCTTCATCCTCGAAGACCACCGCCACTGCGTCCGGCGCCCGGCGCACCTGCGCTTCGAACAGCTCATGGACGCAAAGCTCCGACGGATAGTCCACTTCCGTCCGGTTCAGCTCCTCCAGCAGATAGCGGCGCTCGTCGGCCGGCAGGATGTCGATGCGGCCGACCGGCTGCTCGGCGTCGGCAACCATC
>NZ_JAGILA010000004.1 GCF_017874595.1 Sinorhizobium kostiense
ATGAGGTTCTCGATGGATGCGAGCGTGTCGGAGCCGCGCCCGCCGCCGACGCTCTGCGCCGTCGTGAGGCCGAGATTGACCGTCACGCCGCTGGTTGCATCCCAATAGATGGCGGCGTCCACGCCGGTGCCGCCATCGAGCCTGTCATTGCCGACACCGCCGAGCAACGTATCGTTGCCGGAGCCACCGGCGAGAGTATCGTTTCCGTTCCGGCCTTCGAGCCGGTTGGCCGCGCCATTTCCTGTAAACCGGTCGGCATAACTCGACCCGATGAGGTTCTCGATGGATGCGAGCGTGTCGGAGCCGCGCCCGCCGCCGACGCTCTGCGCCGTCGTGAGGCCGAGATTGACCGTCACGCCGCTGGTCGCATCCCAATAGCCGGCGGCGTCCGCGCCGGTGCCGCCATCGAGCCTGTCATTGCCGATCCCGCCGAGCAGCGCGTCATTGCCGGCGCCGCCGGCGAGCGCGTCGTTGCCGTTCCGCCCCTCGAGCCGGTTGGCTGCGCCATTGCCCGTGATCCGATCATTACCCGCGCCGCCAACCGCGTGTTCGATCGTCGTCGTCGTGTAGATGGCGAGGTTGTTGCGCAAGCCGCCGACATCCGACCAGGTGCCCGGCCGCAGGTCGATCCTCTGGGCAACGGCGAAGCCCGACAGGTTCAGCTTGTCGGTACCCCCTGAGTCATAGATCGTCAGAGCCACCTCGCTGTCGGTGAAGTTCGCAAGGTTGTAAAGAGAGGCCGTTCTGCCCGTTACATTGGAGCCGAAACCATAGACAGTGTTGCCGGTTCGCGTGCTTGCCGCACCATACAGGTTCTGGATCGCCAGGATGTCCGCCATCTGCGGCGTCAGAACCCAAGCGAAACTGCCCGTGCCGGCTTCCTCCTGGCTCATGTAGGACATGATGCTCATCCGCCAGGAATCATTGGCATAATGGTTGTCCACGCCATAAACGGCGCTGCCATTGTAGTTGCCGCCATGGCCGAGGCCGAGCGCGTGGCCGATCTCGTGGATGAAGGTCTGCAGGGTGTAGCCTGCGATGTCACTGCGGCCCTCGAACCAGCCGGATTCCACATTGATGCGGCTGGACTGGATGATTCCCCGTGAGACGGTGGAGGTGGCGTAGGCGCCATCATCTGCATCGTCGAGCGTGATCTCCGCACTTCCGCTCGTTTCGGTGAAGGTCAGGCCGGACACTTCGGCCCAGGTGGCAAAGGCGAGCCGGGCCAGAGCGGCGCGCGCGGCGGACAGCCCCTCGACGTTGAAGGTGATATCGGTGTTGCTGGAGGCCCATTGGCGCTCCCCGCCACCCGACCAATCCCAGTAGCCTTCGGTAAGCTGGTCGGCGATCTGCGCCACGGTGTAGGTGGGAAGGGCGGTGCCTTGCGCGGTCGTCAGCTTGTAGCTGCCGGTCGATGCTTCATAGCCGCCCGCCGACAGATAATAGGTGCCGCTGGTGCCTGCTGTGAAAGTGATGAGCGAATCGTAATTTCCTGCGCCATCATCGTTGCCACCAAGGCGCCTGCCGCCGGCATCATAGAGTGTCAGGTAAGCATCGAGCCCGTTCGAACCATCCAGGGTAAAGCGGTAAGTCTGCCCTGCGGTAAGCGTGATCTTGTACCAGTCTTGGTCGCCACTGCTGTTGACGTAACCGGAAACGCTGCCGCCGGCAGTCACGGTCTTTGACGTGCTCGTGCCTGCGGGCACGGTGTCGCTGCCGCTTTGCTGAGCGACGCTACCAGTAGCGCTGGGCTGTTCAGGATCCAGGCAAACGAAAGATTTTGGCAGCTGGTTCGAGGCGCAGAATTCACACATGCGGCTATGCTCGTTTCTCTTTCAGTACTTCAATGTCCAACGTTTATGGTCACGCTGCCCAACAGGAGCCGCTCACCCTCGCCTTCCCCGATAAGCAGGGCGCAATAGGTCCCGGCCTGCGAGTAGGTGTGGGTCGCGGAAGTCTCGCGACAGCCCGATCCGGGTCGACAGACCATGGTCCTTTCGCCGTCCCCGAAGTCCAGCCAGCCGCCGCCGAAATAGACTTCCCCGCCACCACGGGCAGCGAAAGTAACCTCAAGCGGTGCCGGTCCCGATCGTATCGAGGCGGAAAGCCCGCCGTCAGGCACCTTTCGATCGACCGTTGCCATTGTCTTCGCCTCGCATGCACCGCGCGCAAGCACACGGTCCGCCGCCATCAGAAGGCTTCCAAACCCGGCCAGAACGGCCAGCATCCGTGCGGCCCCGATTCTCACCACAAGTCTCTCCCATTAAAGAGCATCCTCATGTAACACGAAGGGGGTTAAGCATTCGCGTCCGCGCTTGTCGAATGCTGAATCCGGCGTTAACAACCAAGCCGCAAAATCAGCCCCGCCCTCCATTTGGATACGCTCATACACACACCCATTACATGACAAATACAGGGGGCGACCAGCCGGCCGGGAGATCTAATCCGCCTGCCGCGCCCGCGCGTGAGGAGGCTCGCCGGCACTAGCCCGTTCGGGCTAGGCTAGAGCGGGATGTGCTCACAGGCATTCGCATTTGGTCGCTAGAGGACGCCTCGCGATGCCATAAGGTCACGGGCAGTTAAAGGCCATTTTCCGCGAACCAGCGGCGGATCGCCTCCATATCGTCGCTGCCGATCCCGTGGTGCGTGTCGATTACCAGCGCGGTCAGCTTTGTGCCAGCTTCGGCGAGGGTATGCTTCAGGGCAGGCGCGTGCTTGCCATAGGGGTCGTCTCTTCCGGTGAGCATCAGAACATTCGTTTCGGAAAGATCGGATTCTGGGGGAGCTTCAAGAGCGGCCATCGCCCGCATCAAGACCGCATTCAGGATCACGCCGGGGTGGAGCAGCATCACGGCGGCCAAGAGGTTGGCGCCGTTCGAATACCCGATGAAAACGGTCTTGCCGAGGTCGAGCCCATAGCCTTCGCGCGCTCCCTCGAGGAATGCGACGAAGGCATCCGCTTCCGACCTTATATCCTGCTGGTCGAAGGTCGTCATCGTCAGGCGTCGGAACCAGCGGGGAAAGCCCTCCTCGGTGCTGCGGCCGCGCACGCCAAGAAGCGTGGCCTGCGGGTCAAGCTGGTGGCCGAAGGGGAGCATGTCGGTTTCGTTGCCGCCGCTGCCGTGCAGAAGCACGAAGGTGCGGCCGTTCATTGCCTCCGGATGATAGAAGCGATGGACGAAAGGTAGATCTCGGCGGGTCAGGCGCGGCTCTCCCGGCAGCGCGAATTGCGGCAGCCGGACCAGTGTCTCGGCAGCATCATTGCCGATCCGCTGCGGCAGGAAGAGCGTCGTTCCAAGCGCATCCGGAGGCTCGTCGACTGCAAAGCCGGGACCGTCCGTGGCGAGTTCGTAGAGCGAGCCGCCGGGTTCGCGAACATAAAGCGAGAAGAAGTACTTCCGGTCATGCGCCGTGGTTGCGCCGGCATGATCCTGTTCAAGATCGGCCCTGACGGCAAGCACCGTCGCCTCGTCCGGTGCCCGGAAGGCGATGTGGTCGATGGTGCCGGTACCGGGCGCTGCCGTCCAAAAGCCGGTCGCGTCGCGCACGTCGATGACATCCCCCGAGGTAGAGGCGAGGCGGCGGATCGTATCCGTGGCGGCAATTTCGCGGTAGCCGAAGTGGCTTTGAAGAAACTGCGCCGTTTCCCTCGGCTTCTCGGTGAGCACGGTTGCGCCGCGCAGCCGCCGGATGGAGTCGGTCTCGGGAATGTCACGACTGGCCCATGGCGCCGGTTCGGGCAAGGCGTTTGTTCCGACCAGCTTCACGATCACGCCGTCCGGATCCTTGAGCCGCAGCACCGGTTCGCCGAACTCCTGCGCCGGTCCAGCAATTCCAATGCTGAACTGGAGAGCGCGCGTCAGCCAGAAGCCGATGCTTTCAGGGGGAATTGCGAAGGCGATCTCGCTCGGCTGGCCGTGGCCCACACGTCCCGGGGAGCCATCCTCCCATACCAGGAAAGTGACAAGAGATCCCGGCGAACCCGAAGCATCGCCATAAAAGAGGTGCAACTGGTTGGGATCCTCGAAGCCGCCGGTCCGTTTGACGAGATGCAGCCCGAGAAAGCCGAGATAGAAATCCACATTCGCCTGGACCCTGCGGCTGATCAGCGTGATGTGGTGGATGCCGCTAGTCACGGTTTTGCCCTCGATTCCGTTCTTAAGAGAGTTTTCCAGGCGGCCAAAGCTACTGTCGCATCTTGACTTGCAACATGTTCAAGCCGGCTACGTCTTGCAGAACATGCGCAGCGCCCGTTCAATCTTCCTTGCCGGTGAGGAACCCCTGAAAGGCCTTGCCGTATTCCGGGTGCCAGCGGGAAAGGGGAGGGCGGTTCTCGACGATGTCGGCCGCGGCCCACAGTATCCGTTTCTCGTCCGTCGGCCGGGTGACTTCATTGTCCGGGCAGAGGATGTAGAAATCACCGCGGGCGAGGCTCTCCATCATGAAGTCCACCGTCTGCTCCGGCGTCCAGGCGCCGGCCGGTTTTTCCGTGCGGCCATGCGCGGTCAATGCCGTGTAGACGAATCCGGGTATCAGCAGATGCGCATTCACCTTGCAGCCTTCGGTGTTGCGCAATTCGTGCTGGAGCGCCTCGGTGAAAACCTTCACACCTGCCTTCGAGACATTATAGGCGGGATCGCCGGGTGGCGTGGTGATGCCCTGCTTGGAGCCGGTGTTGATGATCAGCGCCGGATCGCCATGTGCGATCATGGCAGGCGCAAAAATGCGCGAGCCGTTGATCACCCCCCAAAGGTTGACGGACATCACGGTTTCCCAATACTCCAGCGGGCCGAACATCGAGCTGCCGGGCTGAACGCCGGCATTGTTCATCAGCACATGCACATGGCCGAAACTTTCGCGTGCAGCGCGCGCCAGGGCAACGATTTCGTCCGGCTGCGACACGTCCGTCGCGACCGCAGCCACGTCCGCTGCTCCGCCGGCGGCAAGCTTCGCCACCGCCGCTTCGGCGACGTGCAGACGGTTGCCGGGGAGGTCGGCGAGCACGACCTTCATTCCGAGAGCGGCAAAGCGCTTTGCCGCTGCAAGTCCGATGCCCGAGGCAGCGCCGGTGACGACGGCAACGTTGTTTCTGGCTATGGCGGAGTAGGACAACATGGTTCACAATCCTGCTTGCGACAGACGACCGACGAGAGATAGGGCCTGACGGCGTGCAAGTCCATGAGGTGCGTCGGACTCACGCCAAGCCTTTCTGCTCGCTCCAGCGATCCTTCTCCCAAGACTGCCGCACAGTTTCGAGCGAGATGCGTCAATGCGGCTTCGCGCGGGAGATGAACCAGGGATTGGCAAAATCGGTGTCGTTCGGCTGGTTGCGCTTGCCATAGGCGAGAGGCTTGCCTTCGATGGTCAGCGTTTCGCCGCCGGCCGCCCGCAGGATCGCGTCCCCGGCGGCGGTATCCCATTCCATAGTGCGGCTGAACCGCGGATAGATATCGGCCTGCCCTTCAGCAAGCAGGCAGAACTTCAGCGACGAACCGATCGCCTCGTAGTCGGTGATGCCCTGTGCGTCGAGGTGGGCGATCGTTTCGCGACTGTTGTGCCGCCGGCTGACGACGGCGACCGGCGGGACTGGAGACTTTCGGCAGCCGATCGGGCGCCAGTCACAGCAGACACGGCCGTGCTCGACTTTTGTCTTCCTCGCTTCACCGGCGCCTGCCGCATAGATGACGCCGAGCGCCGGCGCATAGACGACGCCTGCGACCGGCACTCCGCCATCGATGAGCCCGATATTGACCGTGAAGTGGCTGTCGCGATCGAGGAACTCCTTGGTGCCGTCGAGGGGATCGACCAGGAAAAAGCGCCGGCCAGCGATGTCGGGGACCTTCCCCGCCGCGACGGATTCCTCAGCGATGATCGGCAGATCCGGAAAGGCGGCGGTGAGTTGAGCGAGAATGATGCGCTCGGCTCGGTGGTCGGCATCCGTTACCGGTGAACTGTCCGCCTTATAGGTCACGGCGGGACCGGCGTCGTAAACCTGCAGAATGGCCTCTCCGGCGGCGATCGCAGCTCGTTCCATTATCTCCAGCATCATCAATCCGTTTCTGGTTCAATCCGTGCTGCTGCATGTCTCGTCAGGCCCCCCGGGGTGTGAGACCTGCAGCCATTAAACGTGCCTCAGCGCTCTTACGCTTGGAGCGCCATAGTGGCAAAAACCATGTACGGCAATGAGCGGTCTGCATGTCATGGAACGAAGCAACTGCTGCCATTTTACATTTTTTGGGCTCCAAATTGATCATTTCGCAAGCGAAGGCTGCATTTTTTTTGACTTTTGCTGGCTGCAAATGCGCCAAATCGATTTTATCGCGGAAGAATCCACCAATCGCGCATTTTTTAGCTTTCATTTTCACTTGAAAGAGGTATGAAATCGGCCCAGAGCACGCTCTCGAATGAAAACTAATAACAAGAGGCTGGACCTTCGGGATCTGGTCCAGGGGAAGATTGATGGAGTATTTCATCCAGCAGCTCGTCAACGGGCTGACGCTTGGGTCCATTTATGGTATGATCGCGATCGGTTATACCATGGTTTACGGCATCATCGGCATGATCAACTTCGCCCATGGCGATATCTTCATGCTTGGCGGTTTCGCCGCGTTGATTGTCTTCCTGGTTCTTACGTCTTTTCTTGCCGGTGTGCCGGTGGTGCTGGCGCTTTTGCTGATGATGATCGTTGGCATGCTGGCGGCCGCACTCTGGAACTGGACTATTGAGCGGGTGGCCTATCGGCCGTTGCGCGGGTCGTTCCGCCTCGCGCCGCTGATCACCGCGATCGGCATGTCCATTGTCCTTTCGAACTTCATCCAGGTGACGCAGGGGCCGCGCAACAAGCCGATCCCGCCGCTCGTCTCCTCGGTTTACAATGTGTTCGGCATCGCGATCTCCTTGAAGCAGATCGTCATCGTGGTCATCACGGCAATTCTGCTTTCGGTCTTCTGGTACATCGTCAACCGGACGCCGCTTGGCCGCGCGCAGCGCGCTACCGAGCAGGATCGCAAGATGGCGGCGCTGCTCGGCGTCGACGTCGATCGCACCATCTCGGTGACCTTCATCATGGGTGCGGCACTCGCTGCCGTCGCCGGTACGATGTATCTCATGTATTATGGCGTGGTCGTGTTCACGGATGGCTTCGTTCCGGGCGTCAAGGCGTTCACCGCCGCCGTACTTGGAGGCATCGGCTCGCTGCCGGGCGCTGTGCTCGGTGGGCTGCTGATCGGTCTCATCGAGTCGCTGTGGTCGGCCTATTTCACCATCGACTACAAGGATGTCGCGACCTTCTCGATTCTCGCGATCGTCCTGATCTTCAAGCCGTCGGGTATTCTCGGACGACCGGAAGTCGAGAAGGTATAAATTCCATGGCAAATGTTGCATCTACGACTGCAAGCGCCGGCACTGAGGTGACGGCGCGGGCCCTGCGCGAGGCTGTCTTCACGGGTCTCATCACGCTCGGGCTGTTCTTCCTCTTCGTCGGTCTCAAGACCGACCAGAACATTCGCAACGAGCTGATACTGACGGAGCGCTGGGGACTCCTGGCGACCTTCGTCGCCGTTTCGATGGTCGGTCGGTTCCTGATCGTTGCCTATGTGCAGCCGTGGCTCGCCCAGCGAAAGGCCGTGAAGGCGGCGGCGCCTGAGATTGTAAAAGGGGAGAGCTTCTTCAGCCGCAACCTTTCGAAGATCGCGATCGTCGCGCTGGTGCTTTATCCGCCGGTCATCGTAGCGCTCGTCGGCGTCCAGGGTTCGCTGAAGTGGGTGGACAACTTCGGCATCCAGATCCTGATCTACGTGATGCTCGCCTGGGGCCTCAACATCGTTGTCGGTCTCGCCGGTCTTCTCGATCTCGGCTATGTGGCCTTCTATGCTGTCGGCGCCTATTCCTATGCCCTGCTCTCCAGCTATTTCGGCCTGTCCTTCTGGGTGCTACTGCCGGTCGCCGGCATTCTCGCAGCCCTGTGGGGCGTGATCCTCGGTTTTCCGGTTCTACGCCTCCGGGGCGACTACCTGGCCATCGTCACGCTTGCGTTCGGCGAAATCATCCGCCTTGTGCTGATCAACTGGACCGAAGTTACCAAGGGCACGTTCGGCGTGTCGGGTATCGCCAAGGCGACGCTGTTCGGCATCAAGTTCGACGCATCCAAGGACGGTTTTGCGGCGCTGTTCGGCTTGCCGATGTCCTCGGCCTACTACAAGATCTTCCTGTTCTATCTAATCCTTGGCCTTGCGTTGCTGACGGCCTTCGTCACCATCCGCCTCCGTCGGATGCCGGTCGGACGGGCGTGGGAAGCGCTTCGCGAGGACGAGATCGCCTGCCGCTCGCTCGGCATCAACACGGTGACGACGAAGCTGACCGCCTTTGCCACGGGTGCCATGTTCGGTGGCTTTGCGGGGTCCTTCTTCGCCGTTCGCCAGGGGTTCGTCTCGCCGGAATCCTTCGTCTTTCTCGAGTCGGCCGTGATTCTCGCGATCGTCGTTCTCGGCGGCATGGGTTCGCTGACCGGCATCGCGGTTGCGGCGGTGGTCATGATCGGCGGCACGGAAATCCTGCGCGAACTGACCTTCCTCAAAGTGATCTTCGGCCCGGCATTCACGCCTGAACTCTACCGCATGCTGATCTTCGGCCTGGCCATGGTCATCGTCATGGTCTGGAAGCCGCGCGGCTTCGTCGGATCCCGCGAACCGACCGCGTTTCTCCACGAGCGCAAGGCCATCTCCGGCAGCTTTACCAAGGAAGGGCACGGCTGATGGCCCTCAAGACAACAATGACCAAAGACCCCATTCTCAAGGTCGAGCACCTGTCGATGCGCTTCGGCGGTCTCATGGCCATCAACGACTTCTCCTTCGAGGCAGAGCGCGGCGAAATCACCGCGTTGATCGGCCCCAACGGGGCGGGCAAAACGACCGTGTTCAACTGCGTTACCGGCTTTTACAAGCCGACGATGGGCATGATCACGATGAAGCAGCGATCCGGCAAGGAGTTCCTGTTGGAACGCTTGCCCGATTTCGAGATCACCAAGCATGCCAAAGTGGCGCGCACCTTCCAGAACATCCGCATGTTCTCGGGCCTGACGGTCCTCGAGAACCTGCTGGTGGCGCAGCACAATAAGCTGATGCAGGCTTCCGGGTACACGATCCTCGGTCTGCTCGGCTTTCCTGCCTATCGGCAGGCCACCAAGGAATCGCTCGAGCTCGCCAAGCACTGGCTCGAAATGGCATCGCTCACCGACCGGGCCGACGATCCGGCTGGCGACCTGCCTTATGGGGCGCAGCGGCGGCTGGAGATCGCCCGTGCAATGTGCACCGGGCCGGAACTGCTTTGCCTCGACGAGCCGGCCGCCGGCCTCAATCCGCGCGAGTCGCTCGCGCTCAACGAACTGCTGCAGGCCATCCGTCGCGACACCGGTACCTCCATCCTGCTGATCGAGCACGACATGTCGGTGGTGATGGAGATTTCCGATCACGTGGTGGTGCTGGAATATGGGCAGAAGATTTCCGACGGCAATCCGGAATTCGTGAAGCATGATCCGAAGGTCATCGCGGCCTATCTCGGTGTCGAGGACGAAGAGGTTGAAGAGGTGATCGAGGAGATCGAGGAAATCGAAAGCGAGCAGGGAGGTATCAATCCATGACCGCTCCGCTTTTGAGTGTAAGAGGCGTCGAGACCTACTACGGCAACATCCGGGCGCTGTCGGGGGTCGATGTCGAGGTGCATCGCGGGGAGATCGTTTCGCTTATCGGGGCCAACGGGGCCGGAAAGTCGACGCTGATGATGACGATCTGCGGCAGTCCGCAGGCGCGCACCGGCTCGATCTCCTTCGAAGGACAGGAGATCACGCGCCTGCCGATGCACGAGATCGCCCGCCTTCGCATCGCCCAGTCGCCGGAAGGTCGCCGCATCTTCCCGCGCATGACGGTGCTGGAAAACCTTCAGATGGGCGCGAGCCTCGACAATCTGAAGCACTTCAAGGACGACGTGGAGAAGGTGTTTGCACTGTTTCCGCGCCTCAAGGAGCGGCAGGCCCAGCGTGGCGGGACGCTCTCGGGCGGCGAGCAGCAGATGCTGTCGATCGGCCGGGCGCTGATGGCGCGGCCAAAGCTGCTTCTCCTCGATGAACCGTCGCTCGGGCTGGCGCCGCTGATCGTCAAGGGGATCTTCGAGGCGATCAAAAAGCTGAACAACCAAGAGGGCCTCACCGTGTTTCTGGTGGAGCAGAACGCTTTCGGTGCGCTCAAGCTTTCGGATCGCGCCTACGTGCTCGTAAACGGCAAGGTTACGATGAGCGGGACGGGCAAGGATCTGCTGGCCAATCCGGAAGTCAGAGCCGCCTATCTCGAAGGCGGTCGCCATTGATGCGCCGCGCCTGGAGTGAATGACATGCAGGGAATTCTCTACGAAGAAGCGTCGGTCTGGCAGTTTCTCTTCATCACCTGTATCTTGGGCGGTTGGACCGCCTGGAGGACGGGCAAGAGCGTTGCCGATAACTGGCAAACCGTTCCGCGGCTGCTGACCTATGTGGCCTTGCTCGGACTCGCAATCCGCTTCGTGCATCACGCGCTTTTCGGCGGAACGATGTTCAGCCTGCAATACTATGTCGTGGACACGGTCGTACTTTTGTTGTTTGCTACCGCCGGTTTCCGGTATTACCGGACCAGGCAGATGGCCAACATGTACTACTGGCTTTATGAAAAAGCCTCGCCCTTCTCCTGGAGGGCCAAATAAGGGAACAGCGTGTGCCGGTCGGAAGCGGCCGGTGCGAAGGATCACCGGCGCAAGTATGGTGGGCATTGCGTTGGCTTTGAAACAAGACCCGCTCGAAGATTTGGGAGTAACAAGATGAAAAAGACTCTTCTGTCGGCTGTGGCGCTGACCGCAATGGTCGCCTTCAGCGGCACCGCATGGGCTGATATCCTGGTCGGCGTCGCTGGTCCGCTGACCGGGCCGAACGCCGCCTTCGGTGCGCAGCTCCAGAAAGGTGCGGAACAGGCAGCCGAGGACATCAATGCTGCAGGCGGCATCAATGGGGAACAGATCAAGATCGTGCTCGGCGACGACGTATCGGACGCCAAGCAGGGCGTTTCGGTCGCCAACAAGTTCGTCGCTGACGGCGTTAAGTTCGTCATTGGCCACTTCAACTCGGGCGTGTCGATCCCGGCTTCGGAGATCTATGCCGAAAACGGCATCCTGCAGATCACCCCGGCCTCGACCAACCCGCAGTTCACCGAACGCGGTCTCTGGAACACGTTCCGCACCTGCGGCCGCGACGATCAGCAGGGCGCGGTAGCCGGCGCGTACATCGCCGCCAATTTCAAGGACGGAAAGATCGGCGTCGTCCACGACAAGACTCCTTACGGTCAAGGTCTTGCCGACGAAACCAAGAAGGCGATGAACGAAGCGGGCGTCACCGAAGCCCTCTATGAAGGCATCAACACCGGCGACAAGGACTTCTCGGCCCTCATCGCCAAGATGAAGCAAGCCGGCGTGAGCGTCGTCTACTACGGTGGCCTGCACACGGAAGCCGGCCTCATCATGCGCCAGATGAAGGACCAGGGCCTGAACGCGACGTTCATGTCGGGCGACGGCATTGTCTCGAACGAGCTGGCCTCCATCGCCGGCGATGCCGTCGACGGCACGCTGATGACCTTCGCGCCGGATCCGCGCAAGAACCCCAACGCCAAGGAACTCGTCGAGAAGTTCCGCGCTGAGGGCTTCGAACCGGAGGCTTACACGCTTTACTCCTATGCGGCGCTTCAGGTGATCGCTCAGGGTGCTAAGGCTGCCGGCGGCAACGACCCGCAGGCTGTTGCCGAAGCTATGAAATCGAAGGGTCCGTTCCAGACTGCGATCGGCGAGCTCGGCTTCGACGAGAAGGGCGACATCACCCGTCCGGACTACGTCATGTACACCTGGAAAAAGGGTGACGACGGCAAGTACAGCTACTTCCAGAACGAATAGTCATCGTCTCGGATCAGTAAGGGCCCGGCGCGGAAACACGCCGGGCCCTTTTCTTTTTCTACCGTTGCGTCTTACCTGAGCAGCGAAGCCCGGAGTGCCGCGATCTCTGCCCTCAGCCGGGCGAGGTCTGCCGGTTCCATTCCCGTGGCTCCGGCAATGCCGAGCGGAACGGCGTTTGCCCTATGCCTCAGGGCGCGACCGGTGTCGGTCAGCCGCACGCGCACCTGCCGCTCATCCATTCTGTCGCGAACTCTCGTAATATAGCCCATAGCCTCGAGGCGCTTCAGCATGGGCGTGAGCGTGCTTGACTCCAGGAAGAGTTTCTCGCCGAGACTGCCGACCGTCTGGTCGTCTTTCTCCCATAACACCACCATCACCAGATATTGCGGGTAGGTGAGCTCGAGGTCGTCGAGAAGCGGCTTGTAGACGCGCGTGAATGCGTGGTTGGCGGAATAGATCGCGAAACACAGGAAACTGTCCAGCTTCAACAGATCTTCGGAGGACGGGGTGTCAGCCTTTGCCATGGTCTTCTTCCAACTGTTCAGGCAGATAAAATAAATCGTTCGCGATATAATCGCAAGGTATTGCCAGCAGGTTTTTGGACCGATAAATATCGTGCACGATTTAATCGCACGGCCAGATGCTTGTCCGAAATGGACGTCGCCTCGGCGCAGGGGTTTATATCGTGGGCGATTAAATCGCGAACACAAAGGAGCAGTACCAATGACCAAGGTTGAAACACGCACGACTGCCAACGGCGTATTGAGGCGTAGTGTCCTGACCGGGGCGCTGGGTGCCGCCAGCGCCGCCGCAGCTCTCTCTGCCCACAGACCAGCAACGGCTGCGGACGCCGTAACTTCATCCAAAAGCCAAGGAGCAAGAACCATGGGAAGCAGTATTCTCACCCGTGACGGCGTTGAAATCTATTACAAGGACTGGGGGCCGAAGGATGGTCCGGCAGTGGTCCTCAGCCATGGCTGGCCGTTGTCGTCCGATAGCTGGGAGGCTCAGGCTTTCCACCTTGCCAGCAATGGCTTCCGAGTCGTGACCCATGATCGCCGCGGCCATGGCCGATCCAGCCAGCCCTGGGACGGCAACGACATGGACCACTACGCCGACGATCTTGCCGACCTGATCGAGCAATTAGACCTGAAGGGTATCTTCCTCGCGGGCTTTTCGACCGGTGGCGGCGAAATCGCCCGCTATATCGGCCGGCACGGCACGGGGCGAGTCGCAAGGGCAGGGCTGATTTCGGCCGTCCCGCCGCTGATGGTGAAGACCGGGAGCAATCCGGGCGGTCTGCCGAAGGAAGTGTTCGACAATCTGCAGGCCGCCAGCCTCGCTGATCGATCGCAGCTCTATAAGGACATTGCGTCCGGTCCGTTCTTTGGCTTCAACCGCCCCGGCGCAAAGCCCTCGCAGGGCATGATCGACAGTTTCTGGCTGCAGGGGATGACCGCCGGTCACAAGAACACCTATGATTCGATAGTCGCCTTCTCGCAGACGGATTTCACCGAGGACCTGAAGAAGTTCGACGTGCCGACGCTCATCATCCATGGCGATGATGACCAGATCGTGCCGATCGACGCCGCAGCCCGCGCCTCGAAGAAGCTCATCCCGCATGCGGTGCTCAAGGTCTATCCGGGCGCTCCGCATGGCATCACGGACACGCATAAAGACGAACTCAACGCGGATCTGATGGAGTTCGCACGGTCTTGATCGTGCCAATGCACGGGTATCGAAGGGAGGGCCCAGATGAGGGGCCCTCTTTGCGAAAAGCGACGAACCGGGTTCCGGACGATCGCCATTGGAACTCAGTCGAGGCGTTATCCCTCGTGGACGACAATTCCGCTTTCGAAACAGTGCCTTGACTTTGGTCATCCGGTTTCCGACGATGCCGGATCACAAGATTGCACGCGGACCGCGTGCCAGCAGGGAAACATCTGAAGAACGTGACCGAGGCGGCGATCATCGCCCCGCAAAGGGCCTGGGGAAAGGGGCGGCTCAGTGCCAAGTCCTGGCGCGGAAACACGCGTATCGCGGAGCTCTATCAGGAAGGTTGTGCCAAGATTCGCCTGCCGAAGACCTTCGACGGCTCCATGGAAGCGGTGCTCATCAATTCCTCGGGTGGCGTCACCGGCGGCGACCGTCTGGCTTGGGCCTTCGAGGCGGGCGAGGGAACGAGCCTCTGTTTGACGACTCAGGCCTGTGAGAAGATCTACAAAGCAAGCGCAGGTACGGCGGAGATCGAGACGCGCCTGTCGGCCGCGGCCGGCGCTCGTATTGACTGGCTGCCGCAGGAAACGATCCTCTTCGATCGGGCCTCGCTGTCGCGTTCGCTCGAGGTCGACCTTGCCGCCGATGCCGTGCTTCTCGCCGTCGAGGCGGTGCTGCTTGGACGCAAGGCGATGGGCGAGGCGGTGCATGCCGGGCTCTTTCGCGATCGCTGGCGCGTGAGGAGCGGCGACAAGCTGATCCACGCGGAAAATCTGACGCTCGACGACGAGATCGCCCGACTTGCCGCACGACCCGCGGTGCTTGGCGGCGCGGCCGCGTTTGCGACGCTCCTCTATGTGGCGGCGGATTGCGAAGCGATGCTTACGAGGCTGCGCGCGGCACTCGCATCGGTGGCGGGGGCGGGTGTCAGCCACTACAAGGTAGGCGGTCGCGACAAGCTTATTGCTCGGCTTGTCGCCGCCGACGGTTTCGAACTCAGAAAAATCCTCATCCCGCTCATTTCGCACTTGCGTAAGGACGCATCTGTACCGAAAGTCTGGACTCTCTGATCCCGCAATCAAACTGGATGGCGACGCATGAATCTCACCCCGCGCGAGAAGGACAAATTGTTGATTTCCATGGCGGCGATGGTGGCGCGCCGCCGGCTGGAGCGCGGTGTGAAGCTCAACCATCCCGAGGCGATCGCCCTGATCACCGATTTCGTCGTCGAGGGCGCGCGCGACGGCCGCTCCGTCGCCGAGTTGATGGAGGCGGGCGCGCATGTGCTGACCCGCGACCAAGTGATGGAAGGCATTGCGGAAATGATCCACGACATCCAGATCGAAGCGACCTTCCCGGACGGGACGAAACTGGTCACGGTCCACGAACCCATTCGTTAAAGTGCTGCTTGAGGGGAGAACGGCATGATACCAGGGGAAATCATCGCAGCCGCCGGCGATATCGAGCTCAATGCCGGCCGCGAGACCGTCACTATCGAGGTTTCCAATTCCGGCGACCGGCCGGTGCAGGTCGGTAGCCATTATCATTTTGCGGAAGCGAACCCTGGCCTGATCTTCGACCGCGCCACTGCGAACGGTATGCGCCTCGATATCCCCGCCGGTACGGCCGTACGCTTCGAGCCGGGCCAGACCAGGCAGGTCACGCTGATTCCGCTTTCGGGCAAGCGCGAGGTATTCGGCTTCCGTCAGCAGGTGATGGGCAAACTTTGAACCGCGGTCGCGCATTCGCCGGGAGATAATCGTCGATGAGCCGCGTCATCATGATCGTAGGCAATGGCGAGGTGCCGGACGGTGCCGCTGCGACGATCGATGCCGCTGATGTGGTGGTTCGCTTCAACGATTGCCGCTCGGTCGGCAAGGGCGGCAACAAGACCGACATAGTGGCAGTCTGCAATACGGGTCGCCCCGCGCTCGCGATGCTCGGCGGTGGTCGCTGGAAGACGAGCAAACCGGTGCGGCAGGCGCGCGCGATCTGGAGCGTGCGCTCCGGCGCGAAGTTCGCGGCGATGCGGGCGAAGCTCGCCGTGACGCACCCGGATCTCGATGATTTCTGCGACGACTATACAGCGGGCTTCGAAAGCTTCGCGCGCGCCACCGGCCGTCCCCACCGCGTCATCCCGGCCGGAAGGCAGGAGGGGCTGGAGCGCGACCTCGCCCGCTTCGAGCCTCCACCCTATGTGGTCCCGTCGAGCGGCCTCCTGGTGATCGCAGATATCCTGTCGAGCTTTGCCAGCGACCGTGACGATGTCGTGCTTGCCGGCTTCGGCCATAGTGGCTGGGAGTGGCATCCCTTCGCGACGGAGCGTCGCTATGTCGAGGCGCTCGCCTCCGAGGGTCGCCTTCGCCGCCTCGATCAATCCTCTTTCTCAGACTTGGTCCCAAGGAGCCTGAACCATGTCCTATAAAATGTCGCGCGCGGCCTATGCCAACATGTTCGGTCCGACCGTAGGCGACAAGGTGCGGCTTGCCGACACCGAGCTCTTCATCGAGGTCGAGCAGGACTTCACTACCTATGGTGAAGAGGTGAAGTTCGGCGGCGGCAAGGTCATTCGCGACGGCATGGGCCAAAGCCAGGTGACGCGTGCCGCCGGCGCCGTCGATACGGTCATCACCAATGCGCTGATCCTCGACCATTGGGGAATCGTCAAGGCAGATATCGGCCTCAAGGACGGGCGCATCGCCGCGATCGGCAAGGCCGGCAACCCGGATACGCAGCCGGGCGTCAATGTCATCGTCGGCCCGGGCACCGAGGCCATCGCCGGCGAGGGCAAGATCGTCACCGCCGGCGGCATGGACGCTCATATCCACTTCATTTGCCCGCAGCAGATCGAAGAGGCGCTGATGAGCGGGCTGACCTGCATGCTTGGCGGCGGCACGGGACCGGCGCATGGGACGCTCGCCACCACCTGCACGCCGGGGCCCTGGCACATCGCCAGGATGATCGAGGCGGCGGATGCCTTCCCAATGAATCTCGCCTTTGCCGGCAAGGGCAATGCCTCGCAGCCCGGGGCGCTCGTCGAAATGGTGATGGGCGGCGCTTCCTCGCTGAAGCTGCACGAAGACTGGGGCACAACGCCGGCGGCGATCGACTGCTGCCTGTCGGTTGCCGACGAATACGACGTGCAGGTAATGATCCACACCGACACACTGAACGAGAGCGGCTTCGTCGAGGATACGATCGCTGCAATCAAGGGGCGGACGATCCACGCATTCCACACGGAAGGGGCGGGCGGCGGCCATGCGCCGGACATCATCAAGATCTGCGGCCAGCCGAATGTCATTCCCTCCTCAACCAACCCGACCAGGCCCTACACCCTAAACACGGTGGCAGAGCATCTCGACATGCTGATGGTCTGCCATCATCTTTCGCCGTCAATTCCGGAAGACATCGCCTTTGCGGAGAGCCGCATCCGGAAGGAGACGATCGCGGCGGAGGACATCCTGCACGATCTTGGTGCCTTCTCGATCATCTCTTCCGATAGTCAGGCCATGGGGCGGGTCGGCGAAGTGGCGATCCGCACATGGCAGACCGCCGACAAGATGAAGCGGCAGCGGGGCCGCCTCAAAGAAGAGACGGGTGACAACGACAATTTCCGCGTCAAGCGCTACATCGCCAAATACACGATCAACCCGGCGATCGCCCACGGTCTCGGCCACGAGCTCGGCTCGCTCGAAGTCGGCAAGCGCGCCGATCTCGTCCTCTGGAATCCGGCCTTCTTCGGCGTCAAGCCGGACCTGGTTGTGATCGGCGGCACGATCGCCGCGGCGCCGATGGGCGATCCCAACGCCTCCATCCCGACGCCACAACCGGTACATTACCGGCCGATGTTCGGCGCCTATGGCAAGAGCCTCACCAATTCGTCAGTCACTTTCGTCTCCCAGGCTTCGCTCGATGCGGGGCTTGCGGGCAGGCTCGGCGTCGCAAAGGAGCTCGTCGCCGTCCAGAATACCCGCGGCGGCATCGGCAAGGCAGCGATGATCCACAACAGCCTGACGCCGCATATCGAGGTCGATCCCGAGACCTACGAGGTGCGTGCGGACGGAGAGCTCTTGACCTGCGAGCCTGCGACGGTGCTGCCGATGGCGCAGCGCTATTTCCTGTTCTGAGCTGACCCCCTACGCATTCTGCAGCCATGCGCCATGCGCAAGGCTGTTATGCGAAGGTGCCTTTGATGCTGCAGTGCAGCGCAATCTCCTGTAGGAAGGGCGCTCGCTTTCCGCCGGGCGTTTTCCTCCCAAGACCTGACGCCCGGGCAGCTATCAAAAGGAGAAGATAATGCTCGGCAGAAAAGTTCCTGCAGTGACGTTCCGCACCCGCGTCCGCGACGAAGCCGTCGGCGGATCCAATCCGTTCCGCTGGCAGGATGTGACCTCGGACGGCTATTTCGCAGGCAAGCGTGTGGTGCTGTTTTCGCTGCCGGGGGCATTCACCCCGACCTGCTCGACCTATCAGCTCCCGGACTTTGAGAAGCTCGCGCCGGAGTTTCGCGCGCTCGGCATCGATGAAATCTATTGCGTCTCGGTCAATGACGCCTTCGTCATGAATGCCTGGGGCAAGTCGCAGGGCCTCGAAAACGTCAAGCTGATCCCGGATGGTTCGGGTGAGTTCACCCGCAAGATGGGCATGCTGGTTGCCAAGGACAATCTCGGCTTCGGCATGCGCTCCTGGCGCTATGCCGCAATCGTCAACAATGGCATCGTCGAGCAATGGTTCGAAGAGGAAGGCTATTCCGACAATTGCGACAGCGATCCCTACGGCATTTCCTCGCCGCAGAACATTCTCGCAGCACTCAAGTCGCGGAAGATCGCCGCCTGATCGCGACCGATTGAAAAGGCAAGGCCCCGGCTGCCGCAAGCAGGCTTTCGAGAGTCTTTTGGATTTTCGGCTCCCTGCTGGCGCCGGGGCTTTTTCTTGCTACAGTGATCGCAAGAGCATGCCGAGGTCCAATGGTTTACGTTATCGCACATCTGAAGGCGAACGCAGGCAAGGGCGATGAGGTCGTGGCACTCGCAGCGCCGCTCATCGAATCCACCCGCAAGGAAGCTGGATGCATCAGCTATGATCTTTATCGTCATGCGGCTCAACCGGACACGCTTGTCTTCGTCGAGTCCTGGAGGGACAGGGCGGCCGTCGACGCGCATTTCTCCGAGCCGCACCTGAAGTCTTTTCAGGCGGCGATGGCAGAATTGCTCGCCGAGGTCCGCATCGAGGTGATCCACCCCGAGAAGGTCGAGGTAATCTGACGTGCCCTACCGTTCGACCGAAGTGCTTTCGCCCGGATCCGCCGAGCGGGCACCGCTTTACCGCGTGACTTTGAGCCATGACCAGCGGCATTTGCGGCGCAAGCTCCTGCATCTCGAAAATGACGATGTGGTGATGCTCGACTTGAAGGAGCCGGTGATGCTCGCCGATGGCGATCTCCTGGTGCTGGAGGGCGGCGGCTATATCGAAGTGAAGGCGGCGGAGGAAGCGCTCTACGAAATTCGTCCGCGCGACAGGCTGCACCTGATCGAACTCGCCTGGCATCTCGGCAATCGGCATCTGCCGGCGGCGGTCGAGGAGGGGCGCATCCTGATTGCCCGCGATTCGGTGATCCGCGCGATGCTCGAGGGCCTGGGCGCGACGGTCAGCGAAGTGATAGAGCCTTTCCACCCGTTGCGCGGGGCCTATCATGGCACCGGCGGCCATCATCATGGGCACGGCCGCGATCACCACCACCATGGCTGAACACGCCGATACGCAGGCGCTGGTCCGGCTCGTCACCTGGCTCTCGCCCGCCTTTCCCGTCGGCTCCTTTTCCTATTCTGGGGGACTGGAGCAGGCGGTTCACGATGGGCTCGTTGCGAACGCCGGCGATCTGCGCCTGTGGCTCGACACGCTTATGCGGCGCGGGGCGCTTTGGAACGATGCGCTGCTGTTGGCCGAGAGCTATCGCAGCCACGATGATGCGCAGCGGTTAAAGGCCGCCGCGGAACTGGCGGAGGCACTCGCCGGTTCGCGCGAACGGCACATGGAGACCATGCTGCTCGGCGAGGCTTTCATTGCCGCCGCGGGCTACTGGCCCCATCCTGTGCTGCAAGTGCTGGGGGCGACCGCTGCCTATCCGGTGGCGGTCGGCGCGGTCGCGGGCGCGCATCGCACCGGCATGGTGGCGGCGCTCGCCGCATTTCTCAACGCCAGCGCGTCGAACACAATTTCGGTCGCGATTCGCTGCGGCGTTTTCGGCCAGCGGGATGGTATCGGCGTTCTCGCGGGGCTGGAGGCTGCGATTTCGGAGGTAGCGGCGCTGGCCTCGGCTGGCTCCCTCGACGATCTTGGCTCGGCCGCGATCATCGCGGATATTGCTTCCTTGAGACACGAAACCCTGCATTCGCGCCTGTTTCGCTCCTGATGCATGTCGATCATGCATGAAACCGATCGGCGCATGGAAAGGAATTGGACATGCCATCAAAAAACGGACCTCTTCGCGTCGGCATCGGTGGTCCGGTCGGTTCCGGCAAGACGGCGCTCACCGATAAACTCTGCAAGGCAATGCGCGAGAAATATTCGGTCGCCGTCGTCACCAATGACATCTATACCAAGGAGGATGCTGAGGCGCTGGTGCGGATGCAGGCACTGTCTTCGGATCGCATCGTCGGCGTCGAGACCGGAGGCTGCCCGCATACGGCAATCCGCGAGGACGCATCGATCAACCTGCAGGCCATTGCGGAGCTCAACCGGCGCATTCCAGGCCTCGACGTGGTTTTCATCGAATCCGGCGGCGACAATCTGGCGGCGACCTTTTCGCCAGATCTGGCTGACTTGACGATTTATGTGATTTCTGTCTGCCAGGGCGAAGAAATCCCGCGCAAAGGCGGTCCGGGAATTACCAAATCCGACCTGCTCGTCATCAACAAGAAGGACCTCGCTCCTCATGTCGGCGCCGATCTTGAGGTGATGGAGCGCGATGCGGCGCGGATGCGGGCTGAAAAGCCCTTCGTCTTCTCAAACATGAAACACGGGGACGGCATCGACCGGATAGTCGAGTTTCTGACGGTGCATGGCGGCCTCTGAGCCGGCTGCAAGCCACGGCTGGCTTCAGAACTCCTTGACCCCGTCTGTCGCGAGTTTCCATCACGCGGCCCTGGAGGCGCCGAGGCAGCAGCAAGCTGATGTCGTGTCGTGTGTTCAGACGCGCAAAGGCCGCTGCAGCACCTTTATATCGCTGCATCAGTGTCCGCGCCCAATAGGGGGCGCGGTTCGCGGGACGTTCATTCGGCGGCAAGAGCCGGATGGGTGATGACCTTGCGGTCGGACTTGCCGCGCCGTTCGGCCTCCAGCGCCTTGATGCGCTCCTCGAGGCTCTCGATCGTGCTACCCTGTTCGGCGGCGAGCCTGCTGAGCGCTTCGGGGTCGAGCGGCAGGTCCTCCTTGTCCTTCTTGCCGACGAAACGGCCGAAGACCCAGGCAAGCAGTCGCGACAGGTCGTCCATGATCAGGAAGAAGGAGGGGACGACGACGAGGCTCAAGACCGTGGAAACGATGATGCCGCCGATCACGGCGATCGCCATCGGTGCGCGGAAGGAGCCGCCTTCGCCGACGCCGAGCGCCGAAGGCAGCATGCCCGCGGACATGGCGATCGACGTCATGACGATCGGGCGGGCACGCTTGCGGCCGGCCTCGACCATCGCCAGGGTCCGGTCCATGCCGTGATGCATCATCTCGATACCGAAATCGACGAGGAGGATTGCGTTCTTGGTGACGATGCCCATCAGCATCAAGATGCCGATGAGAACGGGCATGGACAGTGAATTCTGCGTCAGGATCAAGGCCGCAGCCACCCCACCGATTGCCAGCGGAAGCGAGAACAGGATGGTGAAAGGTTGGATCACGTCCTTGAACAGCAGGATGAGCACGACCAGCACCATCATCAGGCCAAGCAGCATGGCATTGCCGAAGCTCTGCTGCATCTCCGCCTGGACCTCGGCATCGCCGCTTTCGAGGAACTCTACCGTCGCCGGCAGCTTCGCTTCGCCGGCGATCTCCTTGAAGCGGGCCGATGCAGTGTCGAGTGCGACGCCGACCGGTAGATCGGCACCAAGTTTGACCACGCGGTTGCGGTCGTAGCGCTTGATGGAACTCGGCCCCTCCGAATAGTTGATGTCGGCGACGCTCGAGAGCGGAACCGTGGCGCCGGATGCCGTCTGGACTTTCAGATTGCGGATGGCGGCCAAGTCGGTGCGGAAATCGCGATCGAGCTGGACCCGGATCGGAATCAGACGCCCGTCGAGCGCGATCTTCGTAAGTTGCGCATCGATGTCGCCGATGGTGGCGACGCGGATGACCTCCGAAATCTGCGCGGTCGTGATGCCAAGACGCGACATCTGTTCGTCGCGCGGGCGGATCTGCAATTCCGGTCGGGGCAGCGCCCCGTCGGGGCTGACATTTGCGAGAAGCGGATCTCTGCGCAGCTTGGCTTCCAGGATGGCGACGGCCTTGTCCAGATCCGCCTCGTTATTGGAAAGCAGGTTGAACGATAGGTCGCGCTCGCCGCGGTCGTTGAGCTTGGTGACGCGAACGTCCGGAATTTCCTGGAGCCGCGCGTAGATTTCCGTTTCGATCTCCGACTGCGGTTTCGTGCGGCCCGCTGGCGCCAACTTGGGTAAATACTGCCCAATCAGTGGTGTTCGGCCGATCACGTCGTTGACCACCTTGTTGAGGAGCGAGTGGTCGAGTTTTTGCAGGAGTACGGTCACCGCGGCGCGCCGCAGCTCGAGATCGCCCTTCGGCGAAGCGCCGCCCAGCACGAAGATGTTTTCGACACCTTCAATATCCTTGATCCGGTTGTAGATCTCGGTCGTCGTGCGCTCGGTATCTGCGAGCATCGCATCCGGCGGCAGCTCGATCGAAAGGCTGACGCGCGAGTTGTCTTCCGGCGGCAGGAAACTGCCGGGCACGAAAACTATGAGTGCGAGCACGGAGCCCACCGTGAGGACAATCGCGGCAAGCAGCGTTGAATAGCGCGTGTACCAGCGCCTCGTCGTGAATTGCACGAGGCGCGTATATTGGCGCATCATGAAGCCTTCGTCGCCATGGTAACCGTCCGCATCGGTCGGCTTCATCAGATAGGCCGCCATCACCGGCGTGATCAGGCGCGCGACCAGAAGCGAGAAGAAGACGGCAACGGCGACGGTCAGGCCGAACTGGATGAAGTACTGGCCCGGAATTCCCGGCATGAAGGAGACGGGCACGAAGACGGCGATGATCGTGAAGGTCGTGGCGATGACGGCGAGGCCGATCTCGTCAGCAGCCTCGATAGCAGCCTTGTAGGGCGACTTGCCCATGTGGATGTGCCGCTCGATGTTCTCGATCTCGACGATCGCGTCGTCGACGAGGATGCCGGTCGCCAGCGTCATGGCGAGGAAGCTCACGAGGTTCAGCGAAAAGCCGAGGAGCTCCATCACCCAGAAGGTGGGGATAGCGGAGAGTGGCAGGGCGACGGCAGCAATCAGCGTGGCGCGCCAATTGCGCAGGAACAGCATCACGACAATGACGGCGAGGAGCGCGCCTTCCATCAGCGTGTGGATCGCCGCCTCGTAATTGCCATAGGTGAAGTAAACCGAGTCGTCGACCATCTCGATGGTGACGTCCGGGTGCTTCGCGCGGATATCGTCGAGCGTCTGGGCCACCGTTTCGGCCACCGTCACTTCGCTCGCTCCCTTGGCGCGGAAGACGGCAAAGGTCACGCCGGGGTGGCCGTTGAACCGCGCGAAGGATTTGGGCTCCTCATAGGTGTCGGTCACGGTGCCGAGCTCCGACAGGCGCACGAAGCGGCCATTCGGTAGCGAGATCATCGTGTTGGAGAGGCTTGCCACGTCGCGCGTGTCGCCCAAGGTGCGGATCGCCTGTTCGCTGCCGCCGACCTGACCGCGGCCGGAGCCGAGATCGAGATTCATGCGGCGGAGCTGGCCATTCACGTCGGCGGCCGTGATGCCAAAGGAATTCAGCCGATCCTCGTCGAGCTCGACGCGGATCTCGCGGTCGGAGCCGCCATAGCGGTCCACGCGGCCGATGCCGCTCTTGCCCTGGATCGCGCGCTTGATCGTGTCGTCGACGAACCAGGAGAGTTCTTCAAGCGTCATCCCAGGCGAGGAGACCGAGAATGTCTGGATTGCCTGCCCTTCGACATCGATCTTGGCGACGATTGGCTCGTCGATTGTCGTCGGCAGGTCGCCGCGAATGCGGTCGATCGCATCCTTGACGTCTTGAACCGCTTGAGTTGTCGGCACCTCCATGCGGAATATGACGGCGGTGGTGGAACTACCGTCAGTGATCGTCGACTCGATATGGTCGACGCCGGAGATACCGGCGACCGCGTCCTCGATCTCCTTGGTGACCTGGGTCTCGAGTTCGGCAGGTGCCGCCCCGCTCTGCGTGACGGCGATCGAAACGATCGGCACGTCGATGTTCGGGAAACGGGTGATCGGCAGCGAGTTGAAAGACTGCCAGCCGAGCACGACAAGCACGAAAAACGCCAGGATCGGCGCGACCGGATTGCGGATGGACCAGGCGGAGAAGTTCATGGTCTCTTTCCCGTCAATTGGTGATCGGCTTGTCCGGCTTGACCGGATTGATGCGGTCGCCGTCGCGCACATAGGCGCCGGCCTTTGCGACGACCTGTTCGCCCGGCACCAGCCCCGAGATGATTTCGACGAACTGCCCGTCCTGAATACCGGTCGTCACCGGTTTGAGGTGAACGATGCCTTCCTCGACCTTGCGGACGATCGACTTGCCGTCTTCCGCTGTAACAGCGGTTTGCGGCAGAACCACTGTCTGCCTCTGCTCTACGGTGATAGTCGCGCTCGCATACATGCCCGCGCGGGCTTCCGCCGTGTCGGCGAGGGTGATGTGCACGGTGCCAAGGCGGGTCTGCGGATCGACGGTCGGTGCTATCAACCGGACCTTGCCTTCTATGATTGTGCTACTGCCGGCGAGCTTGACCGTTGCGGGTTGCCCGACTGCAAGCTTGATGACGTCGGCCTCGGTCACCTCGGCCTTCATCTCGATCGCCCCGTCGCGAATAATGGCGAAAAGCGGCTGGCCGCTGCCGTTCGCGATCGCGCCGATCTTGGCGTTCTTGGCGGAAACGATACCGCTGACGGGTGCCTTGACGGCGGTGCGGGCGAGGCGCAGGTCGATATCTTCGATCTGAGCCTCTATCACCTTCATGTCCGCAGATGCTACGCCGATAGATTGCTCGGCTGAACGGAGGCGGGCGCGCGCGGCGGCCGAGAGCGCCTTCAGCCGGTCAGCCTCGGCGGTGGAGACAGTCCCATTTGTCGAAAGCTGGGCGGCGCGGTCGGCGACGCGCGTCGCCTCTTCGGCGTTCGCCTTGGCCTCGGCGAGCTGCGCCTGCGATTGCGCGACGGCAGCGTCCGCCTTGGCAAGATTGGCCTTGAGCTGGCTCTTCTGGAGCAGGAGCGCGTCGTCGTTGAGGATGACCAGCGTGCTTCCTTGCTCGACCCGATCGCCGACATCGGCATTCAACGAGCGGATCGAAAGCCCGTCCACCAGCGGTGAAACATAAGTCTCCTCGACCGGCTCGATCGACCCGGTAGCAAGAACGCGATCGCTAATGGTGCGTTCCACCGCGTCGGTGACGATGATCGACGGCAAGAGCTGATCCTGCTGTGGCTTGGCGGCGTCCTCGGCGGAGGCGATCGATAAAGCGCCGAGCGTCATCGCTGCACAGGCCGCAAAAAGGGATAGGAGTCTCTGAGCCATCGGCCGTCGTCCCGAATATAGAAACTAAATCAATACGTCGCCACCCAAGGAAGCGACTGCAATCACGCTATTCCCGTACACAGCGCGGCCGGTCGTGAAGCCGGGACTGCGACGCGCACTCAATCCTCTCCCGACCGATCGGTTTCAAGCCGAAGGGCGTGCTTGCATGTCTTGTTCCCGTCTGCTTCAGGACGAAGTCATGCAGCTGGGATAAATTCCCACGAAAAGCAAGATCAAGGGAAAACCAGTCCCCTTTTCTGCCTCTCCTTCAATTAAACGTTCCGCGCCTATGTAATCTTCGCGGCAAGTGCTTACAAGGGCGAAAAAGTGATGGTGCCTCAATATTTCCGCGCATGTGCCCGGGGTTGGATGCAACTTGTAGGACAGGTTGAATATCGCAAAGAAAGCGCGCGCGGCCGGTGCCGCGCGCGCTTTGCTGAGTGTCAAACCTATTTCAGCGCTTCATCGGTGATCTCATGTGTCCAGGCGCCTTCCGGCTCCTTGGAAATCACCGGATCGGAACCGCCGGAGAGCAGCGATTCCACCGTCCGCTTGTAGTCGGCCTCGTCGAGGGCGCCGTTGGAGCCGGCCGTGAGCTTGGCGATTTCTCCCATCATCCGCTTCTGGTGTTTCTCCGTCTGGGCGCCGGTGGCGTCGTTCTCGAGTACGATCTCCGCCGCCTCGTCGGGGTTCTCCTCGGCATATTTCCAACCCTTCATCGAAGCGCGGACGAATTTCACCATCTTTTCCTTGAAGGCCGGGTCCTTGAGCTTGTCCTCGAGAACGTAGAGCCCGTCCTCGAGCGTTGCGACGCCCTGGTCTTCATATTTGAAAGTGACGAGATCCTCCGGCTTAATGCCGGCATCGATGACCTGCCAGTATTCGTTGTAGGTCATCGTCGAGATGCAGGCCGCCTGCTTCTGGATCAGCGGGTCGACATTGAAACCCTGCTTGAGCACGGTCACGCCATTCGGTCCGCCGTCCGTCGGGATCTTCAGCTGCGACATCCACGACAGGAACGGATATTCATTGCCGAAGAACCAGACGCCGAGCGTCTTGCCCTTGAAGTCCTCCGGGGTCTTCACGCCCGATTCCTTGAGACAGGTGAGCATCATGCCGGAGTGCTTGAAGGGCTGGGCGATGTTGACGAGCGGAACGCCCTTCTCACGCGTGGCGAGAGCGGAGGGCATCCAGTCGACGATGACATCGGCGCCACCGCCGGCGATGACCTGCGGCGGTGCGATATCGGGACCGCCCGGCTTGATCTCGACATCCAGGCCTTCTTCGTCGTAGAAGCCCTTGTCCTTGGCGACGTAGTAGCCGGCAAACTGGGCCTGCGTCACCCATTTCAGCTGCAGCGTGACCTTGTCGGCCGCATTGGCATGGAAGGCGGCGAGCGAAAAGGCACCCGCTGCCAGCAGAGATGCAAGTTTCTTGTTCATTTCAGTTCCCTCTTGTCATTGCGCCAATATCAGAGCGGGATGAGGAAAGTGTGCGCAGTTTTCCGCCCGCATCCCGTTCTAAACCTTTAGAAACGATCACGTTTATGATTTTGGGTCGAATCGACCAAAATCATCGTGATCTAGGCCCGGCCACTGCGGATGGACGGATGCCAGAAGGTGACGGCGCGCTCGATGAGCGCGACCACCCCGTAAAAGACGGAGCCAGCCACCGCCGCGACGGCGATCTCGGCCCAGACCATGTCGACGTTCATGCGGCCCACTTCCGTGGAGATCCGGAAGCCCATGCCGACAATGGGCGTTCCGAAGAACTCGGCCACGATGGCGCCGATCAGCGCCAGAGTGGAGTTGATCTTGAGTGCATTGAAGATGAATGGCCAGGCGGCGGGCAGGCGCAGCTTGACGAGTGTCTGCCACCAGCTTGCGGCATAGGTGCGCATCAGGTCGCGCTCCATATGGCTCGCGGCCGCCAGGCCGGAGACCGTGTTCACGAGCATCGGGAAAAAGGTCATGATCACCACGACCGCGACCTTCGACTGCCAGTCGAAACCGAACCACATGACCATGATCGGCGCGACGCCGATGACGGGAAGGGCGGAAACGAAATTGCCGAGCGGCAGCAAGCCCTTCTGCAGGAAGGGCGAGCGGTCGATCAGGATCGCCACGAGGAAACCGAGGCCGCAGCCGAGCGCATAGCCCGTCAGCACGGATTTCAAGAAAGTCTGCCGGAAATCGGCTGCGAGCGTCGGCACTGAATTGAGGAGCCTCTGCCAGATCATCGACGGCGCCGGCAGCAGCACCGAGGGAATGCCGAAGCCGCGGACGATGCCCTCCCAGAGGACGAGGATGGTGATGCCGAAGAGGAGCGGCACGGCGAAACGGGCGGCGCTGGCGGCGGTTCGGCTCTGAAAGCGTTGACGGACCAGCCATTCGTTGAAGGCCCAGGCGAGCAGCCAGAAGAGGAGGGCACCGGCAATAGCGGGATAGTTCATGGCCTGGCTCCCATGCGCTTCAACACGGCTGAATGCGCCAGGCCGACGATCATGACGAGGACGGCTGCGAGCGCTGCCGCCATGAACAATGCCGCCCAGATTTGTACCGTCTGCCCGTAATAGGAACCCGCGAGCAGGCGGGCCCCGAGTCCGGCCACCGCGCCGGTCGGCAGTTCGCCGACGATGGCGCCGACGAGAGAGATTGCGACTGCGACTTTGAGCGATGTGAAAAGATAAGGCATCGAGGAGGGCCAGCGCAGCTTCCAGAAGGTCTGGGCCGGTGAGGCGTTGTAGGTATGCATGAGGTCGAGCTGGATCGTTTCCGGGCTGCGCAATCCCTTGACCATGCCGACGACCACCGGGAAGAACGAAAGATAGGTGGAAATCAGCGCCTTAGGCAGAAGACCTGCGATGCCGATGGCGTTGAGCACGACGATGATCATCGGCGCGATCGCCAGGATCGGGATCGTCTGGCTGGCGATCACCCACGGCATCAGCGAGCGGTCCATGGCGCGGTTGTGGACGATGCCTACGGCGAGAAGAATTCCGAGTGCGGCGCCGATCCCGAAGCCGAACAGGGTTGCCGAGAGCGTGATCCAGGCGTGATAGACGAGGCTGCGCTTGGAGGTGATCGCCTTGTTGGCGGTCGTGTCCCAGATCTCGGCGATCACCTGGTGCGGCGCCGGCAGCACCGGGCGCTCCTGGGCCATCGTATTCTTGAGAAGGTCGGAGAACGCGATCTCAGTGCCGGCACGGGCGGCCGTGTCGCGCTCGAAGGGGGCGTTCAGGAAGACGGTGGCGACGTACCAAATGGCGATCAGGAGGATAACGACGGTGGAGATGGGGAGGAGTTTGTCCTTGAGGAAGCTATCTTGGCGCATAGTCACGCCTCCCGTCCGCTAAACGACACGGCACGCCAAGAGTAGAGGATATCCGGCAAGCCCTCCTCGTTATCGCCATTCGTTCTGCGTAGGGGAAAGAAGCCCTCGCGTCTGTAGAAACGCTGTGCACCGGTATTGTGTTCGAAAGTCCATAGCCTTAGCTCGGTTTTCGCCCGTTCTTTTGCTTCACGGAGCAGCGCAGTTCCGATTCCGACGCCTCGGTATCGCTCGTCCAGATATAGCGCCGACACAAAGCCGTTCTCAGCGAGAGCGAGAAAGCCTGCAATTTCGCCCTGACAGTCAGCGACGATGACCTCCCCGTTCGCAAAGAGCACCTCTCGGTAATATCGCTGCACATCGGCGGGCGCGTGAACCCTTGGCATCCAGGCTGTAGCGTCCACCCAGCGATTGAAGATGTCGGCACACACATCCATGTCCGCCAAAGCCGCATCGCGACAACGGACCTGAGCGGCGCAAGGACTATTCATCATAGCTGTGTCCCGCCCTCAGCCCCTCGCGCACACGGTGGGCGATTTCCAGGAATTCCGGCGTCTCGCGAATGCCGAGCGGGCGCTCCTTCGGGAGCGTCGATTCGATGACGTCGGTCACGCGGCCGGGCCGGGGACTCATGACGACGATCCTGGTTGAAAGATAGACGGCTTCCGGAATCGAGTGCGTGACGAAACAGATGGTCTTGTCGGTGCGCGCCCATAGCTTCAGAAGCTGCTCGTTCAGGTGGTCGCGGACGATCTCGTCGAGGGCGCCGAAAGGCTCGTCCATCAGGAGCAGATCGGCATCGAAGGCCAAGGCGCGCGCGATCGACGCCCGCTGCTGCATGCCGCCGGAAAGCTGCCAGGGATATTTCTTGCCGAAGCCGGAGAGATTGACGAGCTCCAGCGTGCGCTCGATCCGCGCCCGCTGTTCGTCCCTGGAGTAGCCCATGATCTCGAGCGGCAGGGCGATGTTCTTCTCGATCGTCCGCCATGGATAGAGCGCGGCCGTCTGGAAGACGTAGCCATAGGCGCGATGGCGACGGGCTTCCTCCGGCGTCATGCCGTTGACGGTGATCGAGCCGGCGGTCGGCTTCTCAAGGTCGGCGATGACGCGCAGGAAGGTCGTCTTGCCGCAGCCGGAAGGACCGATGAAGGAGACGAAGTCGCCCTTGGCGACGTCGAGGTTCACGCCGGTAAGGGCGTTCACCGGTCCGTCGCTCGTCTCAAAGGTCAGGCCGAGGTTCCGGGCCGAGACGACGGAGGCGGGATTGGATGTCATGGGATTCTCATTGTCTTTTGTCTGTGCCAGACTGCTATTTGGGCCGGCAACATGCAATCGCGGATTCGCTGCAGATGGCCCATGCGGCGAGTTTTTCAGCGAATTCTGGAGAAGGTTCATGTCTCGATCATCCAATCCTGGCTGTCGCGTGGTTCGCCCCGGCAGTGCCTATGCCGGCAAACAGGGGCTCAACTACTTCGAAGGCATCGCCGCCGAGACCGTCGGCTCGACCGGCATCTGCATGCATCTCTTGACCATGCCGCCGGGGGCCCGCGCCAAAGCGCATCTCCACGAGAGCCACGAGACGGCTATCTATGTGCTTTCCGGCGAGGCGCATACCTGGTTCGGGGACCGGCTTGAGGAGCATGTGGTCGTAAAGCCCGGCGAGATGTTCTACATCCCCGCCGGCGTGCCGCATCTGCCGGCAAACCTTTCCGACGCGCCCTGCACGGCGGTAATCGCCCGGACCGATCCGAAGGAGCAGGAAAGCGTCGTCCTGCTCCCGGAACTGGACGGGCTGGTGACAGCCGATCCTTCGGCCCAGCGCGGATGAAAGTTTCGGCATCAGACGCCGCTTGCCGGAATGCCGGTGCGCTGCACGGCGCGCGGGGCCGTCACTTCCTTCCAGGTCGAAAGCGCGGTGCTGACCGCCGGGAAGGGATCGCGCCGCACGAATTCGCCCTGGCCTTCTTGAGTCTTCACCGTTGATTCCTCGATCGCAACGGCGCCGCGCGTCAGCGTGAAACGCGGCAGGCCGGTAACCGTCTTGCCCTCGAAGACGTTGTAGTCGATCGCCGACTGCTGGGCCTTGGCGGAAATCGTCTTCGATCGCTTCGGATCCCAGACGACGAGGTCGGCGTCGGCGCCGACGAGGATAGCGCCCTTCTTCGGATAGATGTTGAGAATCTTGGCGATATTGGTGGAGGTCACCGCCACGAACTCGTTCATGGTAATGCGGCCGGTATTGACGCCATAGGTCCACAGCATCGGCATCCGGTCCTCAAGACCGCCGGTGCCGTTCGGGATCTTGGTGAAATCGCCGACGCCGAAGCGCTTCTGCGCGGTCGTAAAGGCGCAATGGTCGGTCGCGACCACCTGTAGCGAGCCGGAGGCAAGTCCTGCCCAGAGGCTGTCCTGATGCGCCTTGTTGCGGAAGGGCGGCGACATCACCCGACGGGCGGCGTGGTCCCAGTCCTTATTGAAATATTCAGTCTCGTCGAGCGTCAGGTGCTGGATCAGCGGTTCGCCGAAGACGCGCATGCCCTTGGCGCGGGCGCGGCGGATCGCCTCGTGCGCCTGCTCGCACGAGGTATGGACTATGTAGACGGGACAGCCGGCCATGTCGGCGATCATGATCGCGCGGTTGGTGGCCTCGCCCTCGACCTCGGCCGGCCGCGAATAGGCATGCGCCTCGGGGCCGTTATTGCCTTCGGCGAGCAGCTTTGCCTGGAGCTGCGCCACGACGTCGCCGTTTTCGGCGTGAACGAGGGGCAGGGCGCCGAGCCCAGCGCAGCGCTGGAACGAGGAAAACATCTCGTCGTCGTCCACCATCAGCGCGCCCTTATAGGCCATGAAGTGCTTGAAGGTGTTGATGCCCTTGTCCTTGACGATGGTTTCCATCTCATTGAACACCTGCTCGCCCCACCAGGTGATCGCCATGTGGAAGGAGTAGTCGCAATTGGCCCGGGTCGACTTGTTGTCCCACATGGTCAGCGCTTCCAAGAGCGACTGGCCGGGTGAGGGCAGCGCGAAATCGACGACCATCGTCGTGCCGCCGGCCAGCGCCGCGCGCGTGCCGCTCTCGAAATCGTCGGAGGAATAGGTGCCCATGAAAGGCATTTCGAGATGGGTGTGCGGGTCAATGCCGCCCGGCATCACATAGCAGCCGGTCGCGTCCAGCGTCTCGGTGCCGGAGAGATTGGGGCCGATCTCGACGATCTTGCCGCCTTCCACCTTGATATCGGCCTTGTAGGTCAGGTCCGCGGTGACGATGGTTCCACCCTTGATGACGGTGCTCATTGTTCTTCCCTCGCGATAGTGCATTCAGTGGCGGACAACCGCCTACTGCATGTTTCCTCAAATCCTTGCCGATTTGAGTATAAAAGCATGCAGCAATTCAAAGCCTACAGCGACCTTTGCGCGGCGGATAAGACGCGCGGCGCTGTAGGAAAAGGGCGGGACTTTCGTCCCGCCCGTTAATTCTCATTCGACCACTTCTGCCGTCTCGAGCACCGCATGGAAGAGGACATCGGCGCCGGCCGTGGCCCATTCCTTGGAAATGTCCTCGGCCTCGTTGTGGCTGAGCCCCCCGACGCAGGGACACATGATCATCGTCGTCGGCGCGACTTTCGCCGCCCAGCAGGCGTCGTGCCCCGCGCCGGAGATGAGGTTCATGTGGCTGTAGCCGAGTTTTTCGGCGGCGCCGCGAACGGTGGCGACCAGCTTCGGATCGAAGGTGACGGGATCGAAATGGCCGACCGCCTCGATCGAACAGCCGACGCCGAGCGGCTCGCAGATCTTCGGGGCTTCGGCCTCGATGCGCGCCCGCATGCCGTCGAGCTTGGCCTGGTCGGGCGAGCGGATGTCGACGGTGAAGACCACCTTGCCCGGCAGCACGTTGCGCGAATTCGGCGAAAAGAACATCTGGCCGACGCCCCCGACGGCGCCGGGCTGGTTTTCCATGGCGACTTTCTGCACCATTTCCAGGATGCGGGCCATGGCGAGCCCGGCATTGACGCGCATGTTCATCGGCGTCGAGCCGGTATGCGCCTCCCTGCCGGTCAACGTGAACTCCAACCACCAAAGGCCCTGACAGTGGGTGACGACGCCGATCTGTCTGTTCTCGGCCTCGAGGATCGGCCCCTGTTCGATATGATATTCGAAATAGGCGTGCATCTTGCGGGCACCGACTTCCTCGTCGCCGACCCAGCCGATACGTTTCAGTTCGTCTCCGAAGCTCTTTCCATCCGGATCCTTGCGGGCATAGGCATAGTCGAGCGTATGGACGCCGGCAAAGACGCCGGAAGCGAGCATGGCCGGCGCGAAGCGCGCGCCTTCCTCATTGGTCCAGTTGGTGACGACGATCGGGTGCTTGGTCTTGATGCCGAGGTCATTCATCGTGCGCACGACCTCAAGGCCGCTCAAGACGCCGAGCACCCCGTCGAACTTGCCGCCGGTCGGCTGCGTGTCGAGATGGGAGCCGATATGCACGGGCAGGGCATCGGGGTCCGTTCCGGGGCGGGTCATGAACATGGTGCCCATCTTGTCGACGCCCATGGTGAGCCCCGCCTTCTCGCACCAGGACTGGAAAAGCCGGCGGCCTTCGCCGTCGGCATCCGTCAAGGTCTGGCGATTGTTGCCGCCGGCAATGCCGGGGCCGATCTTCGCCATTTCCATCAACGAATCCCACAGGCGGTCGGCATTGACGCGCCTATTCTCGCCAGGTGCTGCCATGGCGTTCTCCTCTATTTCGGCTGGGCCCTCCCCCGGGGATAGCCCTCATGTTCCCGTTGGCCAAATCGGAGCTTTGTTCTATTGCCCTTCGAACAGCCGTTGCCTTTGGTGGCAATCTGGCTGATAATTTGACCGGTTGGTAAACATTACAACTTCCGCAGCGGCACTCAAGCGGGAAAAAGAAAAAATCAAAGGCGCTGCTCAAAAATTTGGCGCAGCCGAAAATTGGGCAGATCGGTTTCGTTTCCATCGGTTGCCGGCATAGTCAGGGGGAGAGATGGTACTTCCAAGAGCGGCCAAGACCCAGAGACGCACGCGCATCCAGGAGGAAAAGGAGGAGCGCATCCTGGAAGCCGCGCTCGAGGTCTTCTCGGCTCATGGATTTCGTGGCTCGACCATCGACCAGATCGCCGAAGTGGCAGGCATGTCGAAGCCGAACCTGCTCTATTACTTCCGCACGAAGGAGGCGATGCACCGCGCGCTGATCGACCGCGTACTCGACACGTGGCTCGATCCCCTGCGCGAACTCGACTCCGAGGGCAACCCGGTCGCCGAGATCCGCAGCTATATCCGGCGAAAGCTCGAACTGGCGCGGGATTTCCCGCGTGAAAGCCGACTCTTCGCCAATGAGATCCTTCAGGGCGCCCCGCATATCGAGGACGAGCTGAAAGGTCCCCTGAAACAATTGGTCGACGAGAAGGCCGAGGTGATCCGCGCCTGGGCAAAGGCCGGAAAGATCGCCAAGTGCGACCCCTACCACCTCATCTTCGCGATCTGGTCGACGACTCAGCATTATGCCGACTTTGACGTGCAGGTGCGCGCCGTTCTCGGCCAGGAGCACGCGGGCGAGGGTCGCTTCGACGATGCGGCGAGATTCCTCGAGCGGCTGTTCGTCGACGGGCTGCAGGTGCGGGAGTAGATACGACGGAGTTTCTGTTTGGCCCTCATCCCGCTGCCGCGACCTTCTCGCCGTTTTTCGAATGGGAGGAGGGGACTCACGGTGCACTCCCAGTCCCCTCGCCCCGCCTTGCGGGGAGAGGATTGGTCCTGGGGTTACCCTAGGAGAGGGGCCAACGAGCGGGCTCAATCTTGCGCTGGGAGCACCTTTGAAATCTCCGCGGCATTCTCCACCATCCAGGTTTCGAGCGTCGCCTGGCGACCGCGCAGGCTGATGTCGAGCCTGCGATTGCCCTCTAGGCTAATGCCGGCTCGATCGGCGAGTTCGACAGAGACGGCAAGTTCGCAGTCGTGTTCCTTCGCAAGACCTTCCAGCCGGCTCGCCGTGTTGATGGTGTCGCCCACAGCCGTTAGCGCGGTCGCCCGGCCGTAGCCCATCTCGCCGACGATGGCGGGGCCGGCATGCAAGCCTATTGCAAGCCTCAGCGGTTGTTCAAGCTCGGCCGCGAATGTCTGATTGAGCGCCCGGATACCCGCCGCGAGCCGCGCTGCTGCGGTCAGCGATTGCAGGCATGCTTCCTCGAACGTTGACTTCAGCCCGAAGATCGCCAGCGCCCCGTCGCCGATGAACTTGTCGATGACGCCGCCGGAGCCTTCCACCGCCTCTCCGACCATCTCGAAATAGCGATTGAGCAGGAAAACCGTGTCGAAGGGTAGCCGGTGCTCGGTGATACGGGTGAAATCGCGCAGGTCGCAGAAGAGCACGGCGACGCGCCGCTCGCGCCCGCCGCCGTTGTGGCGGGCAAGCTGCGTCTTCGTGCCGAGACTGTCGCTGTCGAGGATCGGCACCACAGTGACATTATGCACGGGGCGGAATTGGCAGGCGAGCCGCACATTGTTCGGCGCGCCGATGCGGGTCAGCGTCGCAAGCTCCGCCGCCCCCGGCCCCGGCTGACCCTCGAGGCCCTGGATGACGCGTACCCGGCAGGTAGAGCAGCGGCCGCGGCCGCCGCAGACGGAGGCGTGGGGAATTCCAGCGGCGCGGCTTGCCTCGAGCACGCTGAATCCGAGGCTGACCGCCGCGACGCGTCCGTCGGGATAGCGTACGCGGATGCGTCCGCGCGACGGCAGCGCGCGCAGAGCCAGTGTTCCGCCGACAAGGCCGGCGAAGCCGGCATAGAGGGCCAGTCGGACATTCGCCGCAATGGGGCCGATCCGCGCGCGGCCGACGGTTGCCAGGTCGCCATAGGCGCCATGTTCCGCATAGACGGGCGGAAGCGAGCGGGCGCCGCTGACGAAGCCGAAGAGTGCGAAGATCGGGACGAGAATGGCGATCGTGTAGAGCAGGATCTCGTAGCGCGGAAACCAGCTTCGGCCTCGCATCCAGAACCAGGCGCCGAGGCAGGCATGTCCCCAGACCAGGAGCAGCGCAATGCTCTGCCGCGAGGCATTGTAGGCATGCGACCAAAGCCCGCGCAGGACCATTGGATAATCGGCGCCGATTCCGGTCAGGATCGGCTCCACCCGGGTCATGACGACATGGGGTATGAGGAGAAAGGGCAGGCTGAGGCCGAAGACGATCTTCAGGGCCTCGCCGACGGGCATCCGCAGCGTTTGGCGGCGATAGAGGCTGTCGAGCGCCATCAGGAAGTGCAGGAGAAGGGCGCCGTAGAGGAAGACCGTTCCGGGCGCGCTCTGCCAGAGCAGGCCGAGCGTGCGCCGGCCCGCTTCCATCGCACCGACGGAAATGAGACCGAGCGAATGGTTGAAGAAGTGGCACAGGACGAAGGAGCCGAGCACGGCGCCGGAGATCAGGTGCGCTTTCTTACGGATGTCGGCGGAAAGGATCGTCAAGCAATCTGCCCGGATATGCGGAGCCTGTGGCGGCGTGTGATGTCGCTCCTTATTGACCAGATTGCCGCTAGCGACAACTTACGTTTCCTACACAAACTGTTTCGTTTTTGTGATCGGCTCCCGATCGCCGTGACCGCCGCCTTTTGACGCGCGTTGAAGCTTGCAGCCTATTCCATGACCCGTGGCAGTGCCGTGGCGAGTTGATCGATGGCGACGCGCAGCTTCGGCAGCGGGCGCCGGGCTCCTGGCCAAACGGCATGAACCTTGAAGATGAGCCCGGGTCGATCGGTCAGGACGCGCACGAGATCGCCGCGCTGCACCCGATCGCGCACTAGCCAGCAGGGCAGCCACGCCAGGCCGATTCCCTCGACGGCAGCGTCGGCGATCGCCGCCAGATCGTCGAGCCGCAGCCGGGTCTTGGGCAATACGGTCTCCAAAGCACGACCTTCGGACGGGAAGGACCATGGCCGCTGCTGCCCACCGCGGTAGTAGACGATCGCCTCATGGTCGGCGAGATCCGCCACGGCCTCTGGGATCCCGCGCGCCGAGAGGTAGGCTGGAGAGGCGCAGACAGTCATGCGTTGCTCCGCGATGACGCGTGTCATCAGACCGGCATCGTTCCCCAACGAACCAATGCGGATAGCAAGATCGACACCGTCGTCGAAGAGATCGGTGACGCGATCGTTGAAGGAGAGATCGAGTTCGAGCTGCGGGTGATTGCGCAGGAGGTCGCGAAAGAGTGGCGCAACGCATTGGCGTCCAAAGAGGACCGGCATGGAGACGCGCAACCGGCCACGGATGTCCTGGCGGCCGGACTCGAGGAGCGCTTCGGCCGCCCGGATCTCGCCTAGCGCCTTCTGGCAGCTCTCGTAAAAGAGCTGACCCTCTTCCGTGAGGCTCTGTGCGCGTGTCGTCCGATGGAACAGGCGCACACCGAGCCGCTGCTCGAGTCGGGCAACCGTCTTGCCGACTGCCGAGCGAGAAAGGTTGAGCCGTGCCGCTGCGGCGGAGAAGCCGCCGGTCTCCGCCGCCTCGACGAAGACCGAAATGCCGTTCAGGTGTTCCATGAAATTGTATCCAAGAAAGAGACAATAATGGGAACTCTTATCGCAACTGACGATGCATGTTCAACAGTATGGTCATGCAATCGCAATCGACGAAAGGAGCGAACATGTCGAAGTGGATTCAGCAATGGACTATGGATGCGATCGGCCCGCGGAACCTAATACTTACCGAACGGCCTCTGCCCGAGATCGGCCCACATGACGTGCTCGTACGCACGACGGCAGTTTCGCTCAACTACCGCGACAAGCTGGTGCTCGAAAGCGGCATGGGGCTGGACCTCACATTCCCCTTCGTTCCGGCGTCGGACTTGAGCGGAATTGTCGAAGCCGCTGGGGAAGCGGTGACGCGCTTCAGGCCGGGCGACCGCGTGATCTCGACCTTCGCGCCGGGATGGTTCGACGGTTTGCGGCCGGGCAGCGGCCGGACCCCCGCTTACGCAACGCTTGGCGGCGTGCATCCGGGCGTGATGTCGGAATATGTCGCCTTTCCGGAGGACTGGTTCGTCGCCGCGCCTACGAGCCTCGATGCTGCAGAGGCAAGCACGCTGCCTTGCGCCGGCCTCACGGCCTGGTTCGCGCTGATCGAGAAGGGGCAGTTGAGACCGGGCGACCGCGTTGTCGTGCAGGGAACGGGCGGTGTGGCGCTCTTCGGGCTGCAGATTGCCAAAGCCGCGGGCGCCGAGGTCATTGTGACGTCGGGCAGTCCTGAAAAGCTCGAGCGGGCGCTGGGGCTCGGCGCCGACCACGGCGTCAATCGCCTCCGCGAGGACTGGGTCGAGCGGGTACTCGCGCTCACCGGCGATCATGGTGCCGATCATATCCTGGAGATCGCCGGCGGTGCCGGCCTCGGCCAGTCGCTGAAGGCGGTGGCGCCGGATGGTCGCATCTCGGTGATCGGCGTGTTCGAAGGCTTCGAGGTTTCCGGCCCGGTCGCTCCGCTGCTTCTTAAATCGCCTGTGCTGCAAGGCATCAGCGTCGGGCATCGCCGGGCGCTCGAAGATCTGGTCAGCGCGGTTGACCGCATCGGTCTGAAGCCGATCATCGACAAGCGCTACAGGTTCGCCGAACTCCGGGAAGCCCTCGCGCATCTCGATCGCGGTCCCTTCGGCAAGATCGTGATCGAGTTTTAAACACCTGACGAACATGGGAGGGCCGTCGGTGATTGCCGGCGGCCCTCCCACTCCCGTAACTGCACCTTACTCGGCGGCCTCGCGGGCCATCGGGTTGTTCGGGTGGGTCGTCCAGTTGGCGTAGTTGGGATCGACCGGCTTGCCGGTGCGCTTGTCGAGCGTGCCGGCGGCCAGCGGCACCATGGTGATGCAGTTCTCGACCGGACAGACGTTGACGCAGAGATTGCAGCCGACGCATTCCTCTTCGATCACCTCGAAATGGCGCACGCCATTGACGAACTGTGTGATCGCCTGGTGCGAGGTGTCCTCGCAAGCGATGTGACAGCGGCCGCACTTGATGCAGGCGTCCTGGTCGATCTGGGCCTTGGTCACGTAATTGAGGTTGAGATACTGCCAGTCGGTGACGTTCGGCACGGCCCGGCCGCGGATGTCGTCGAGCGTCCGGTGACCCTTGGCGTCCATCCAGTCGGAAAGACCTGTGATCATTTCCTGGACGATCTTGAAGCCGTAGGTCATCGCTGCGGTGCAGACCTGGACGTTGCCGGCGCCGAGCGCGATGAATTCCGCGGCATCCCGCCAGGTGGTGATGCCGCCAATGCCGGAGATCGGCAGGCCATAGGTCTCCGGATCACGGGCGATCTCGGCGACCATGTTGAGGGCGATCGGTTTGACCGCAGGGCCGCAATAGCCGCCGTGGCTGCCGCGGCCATCAATCGAGGGCTCCGGCGAGAAGGTGTCGAGATCGACCGCGGTGATGGAGTTGATGGTGTTGATCAGCGACACCGCGTCGGTGCCGCCGGCCTTGGCGGCGCGGGCCGGCTTGCGGATATCGGTGATGTTCGGCGTCAGCTTGGTGATCACCGGCATGCGCGTGTATTGCTTGCACCAGCGAACGACCATCTCGATATATTCCGGCACCTGCCCGACCGCGGAACCCATGCCGCGCTCGGACATGCCGTGCGGACAGCCGAAGTTGAGTTCGATGCCGTCGGCGCCGGTTTCCTCGACGAGCGGCAGGATCGCCTTCCAGGCGTCCTCGACGCAGGGCACCATGATCGAGGCGATCAGTGCCCGATCCGGCCAGTTCATCTTCACCTGCTTCATCTCGCGCAGGTTCACGTAGAGGTCGCGGTCGGTGATGAGCTCGATATTGTTGAAGCCCAGCAGGCGCCGGTCGGCGCCCCAGATCGCGCCGTAGCGCGGTCCGTTGACGTTGACGACCGGTGGTCCTTCCTCACCCAGCGTCTTCCAGACGACGCCACCCCAGCCCGCCTTGAAGGCGCGTTCGACGTTATAGGCCTTGTCCGTCGGCGGTGCCGAGGCGAGCCAGAACGGGTTCGGCGATTTGACACCGACAAAATTGTTGCGAAGATCAGCCATTGTTCTCGTCCTCTCGATCCGTCCTGCCTTCAAGCAACGGCGCTCGCCAGCGGTGCTTCCGCGGCGAAGGCCCGGTTGATCGATTCGGCGGCGTCACGTCCCATGGCGACGGCGGAGACGGTCAGGTCCTCGCCGCCGAGCACGCAGTCGCCGCCCGCCCAGACCCCGGCGAGCGAGGTGCGGCCCTCCGCGTCGACGACGATGCGTCCGCCTTCCATCTGCAGCGTCCCGAGGCCGAAGGATTCAAAGGTCTGGCCGATCGCCTTGAAAATCTGGTCGGCGGCGATGATACCCGTTTCCCCGGTCGGCGTCAGCTTACCGTCGGCGAGGGTGGTGTATTCGAGTTCAATGCCGGCGACCTTGCCGTCCTTGACGGCGATGCGCTTCGGCTGCAGCCAGTGGCGGATGGCAACGCCCTTGGAGGCGGCGAGGTCCTGTTCGAATTCGGAGGCGTTCATGTGCTCCTTGCCGCGGCGGTAGCAGATCGTCACCTCCTCGGCGCCGAGGAGCTTCGCCTGGACGGCGGCGTCGATGGCGGTCATGCCGCCACCGAGCACCACCACCCGGCGGCCGACGGGAATATCGACCCTCGTCTTCGACTGGCGAAGCGCGGCGATGAAGTCGACCGCATCGTCAACGCCCTCGGCATTCTCGCCTTCGATCCTCAGCGCATTGACTCCGGCAAGACCGAGGCCGAGGAAGACGGCATCAAATTGCTCTGCCAGGTCGGCGAGCGAGAAGTCGCGGCCGAGCGCCTGGCCGTGACGGACCTCGATGCCGCCGATCGAAAGGACGTAGTCGACCTCCTTCTGAGCGAAGTCGTCGACCGATTTATAGGCGGCTATGCCATATTCGTTGAGGCCGCCGGATTTTTCGCGCGCGTCATAGATCACCACCTCGTGTCCCTTGACGGCGAGCCGATGGGCGCAGGCAAGGCCTGCAGGTCCCGCGCCGACGATCGCGATCCTGCGGCCGGAGGATGCGGCCCGCGCATAGAACTGCTTGTTCTCCCTCATCGCGGTGTCGGTGGCATAGCGCTGCAGCCGCCCGATCTCGACCGGCCGCTCCTCGGCCGTATTGCGCACGCAGGCCTGTTCGCAGAGCGTTTCGGTGGGACAGACGCGAGCGCACATGCCGCCTAATATGTTCTGGTCGAAGATGGTCTTGGCGGAACCGATCGGGTTGCCTGTCGCGATCTGCCGGATGAACAGCGGGATGTCGATGGAGGTGGGACAGGCCGTCATACAAGGTGCGTCGTGACAGAAATAACAGCGGTCCGCGGCAACGAGCGCTTCGTGTTTGTCGAGGGGCGGATGAAGGTCGGAGAAGTTCTTTTCATACTCGGCGAGCGGCAGGCGCCCGGCGAGAATCCCAGATTGCGTCGTTCCCATTTTTGGCTCCCAATGTTTTCTCAGGATAGGGAACGGTAACACGCTTTATTTTTTTATCAAACGGTAAAATTTTGGGCGCGCTTTCCGCAAACGCTGGGTATTTCGGTCTTTTTTCCCGAAGTGCACGCCGATATCAAGCCGGTTTGACGGGGATGGCAAAAAATGGCAGCAAATCAAAGGGGAAGGAGGGCCATCGATGGCGCGCAAGCCGGAGACCAACAACAGGCTGGACGATGCTGCCCGTGCCGGCTGGCTCTATTACGTTGCCGGCCGCACGCAGGACGAGATCGCGTCGATCATGGGCATTTCGCGCCAGTCGGCGCAGCGGCTCGTATCGCTTGCCATGGCCGAGCGCCTGATCAAGGTGCGGCTCGACCATCCGATCGCCGCCTGCCTCGAGGCGGCCGCGCGGCTGAAGGAGAGATATGAGCTGAAATATGCCGATGTGGTGCCGAGCGACCCTGGGTCTGCCTCGACGACGGTCGGCATTGCCGAAGCGGGAGCTGCGGAAATCGAGCGCTGGCTGAAATCTCCCGATCCGGTCGTGCTTGCTATCGGCACGGGCAGGACGTTGAAGGCGACCATCGACCAATTGCCGGCCATGGATTGCCCGCAGCATCGCATCGTGTCGCTCACCGGCAACATCCGGCTCGATGGATCGGCGGCCTATTACAACGTGATCTTCAGCATGGCCGACGTGATCAACGCGCGCCATTTCCCGATGCCGCTGCCGGTCCTCGTCTCGTCGCCGGAAGAGCGCGAAGTGCTGCACAAGCAAACCCTGGTGAAGATCGCGCTGGAACTCGGCGCGCAGGCCGACGCCGTTTTCGTCGGCGTCGGCGAACTCGGCGCCGACGCGCCGCTCTGCGAGGACGGCTTTCTCGGCAGGGAGGAAATGGCGGGCTTGATGGCGGCGGGAGCGGCCGGCGAGATCTGCGGCTGGATGTTCGACCACGACGGCGCCTTGCTGGCGGGCAGCATCAACGAGCGTGTCGCCTCCATTCCATTGCCGCGGCGCGACCGCGCCTCCGTGATCGGTATCGCCAAGGGAAGACGCAAGTACGAGGCGTTGCGGGCTGCCTTGAAAGGCGGGATCATCAACGGTCTCATCACCGACGAAACCACGGCCGAATATCTGCTCAAGTTTTGAAAACGGTCGTAACGGAAGCCTGCTGCATGTCTGCTTGAACCGGCTCGACTCGGGGGCAGGGCATCGTGTGTTTCTGCGCTACAGCGACTTTTAACGCGTCTGACGGCACGCGCGGTGCTGCAGCGGTCGCGGCGGCTGCTCCTCCTCCCAGTAAATTTCACGAGCGATAACGTAGACAAAGCAGTGCGTTAGCATTTGATGCTGCGCTGCAGCATCAAATGCGCATTGACTTTATTCGTGAACGGGTGAGTAATTGCTCACGAGCAAGGCAAATGCTCAACACCTTCTGGGAGGAAGTCGATGAATTTGAGAACTTTCCTGCTGGGCACGTGCTCGGCAGTCGCTCTGGCGGGCCTGGCCCAAGCAGAGACCCTGACCATTGCGACCGTCAACAATGGCGACATGATCCGGATGCAGAAGCTGACGGATGACTTCACGTCGAAGAATCCGGACATTCAGCTTGAGTGGGTGACGCTCGAGGAAAACGTCCTGCGCCAGCGCGTGACGACGGACATCGCTACGAAAGGTGGCCAGTACGACATCATGACGATCGGCACCTATGAAGTGCCGATCTGGGCGAAGCAGGGCTGGCTCCTGCCGCTCGACAATCTCGGCCCCGACTACGACGTCGACGATCTCTTACCGGCGATCCGCAGCGGCCTGACCGTAGACGGCAAGCTCTACGCAGCTCCCTTCTACGGCGAGAGCTCGATGGTCATGTATCGCAAGGACCTGTTCGAGAAGGCCGGGCTCACCATGCCCGAGGCGCCGACCTGGGACTTCATCGCCGAGGCCGCCCGCAAGATCACCGACAAGGACAACGAGATCTACGGCATCTGCCTGCGCGGCAAGGCCGGCTGGGGCGAGAACATGGCCTTTCTGACGGCGACTGCGAACTCCTTCGGAGCGCGCTGGTTCGACGAGAACTGGCAGCCGCAGTTCGATCAGCCGGAGTGGAAGAAAACGCTCGATTTCTACGTCAAGCTGATGAACGATGCCGGCCCGCCCGGCGCCTCGTCGAACGGCTTCAACGAAAACCTGTCGCTCTTCCAGACCGGAAAATGCGGCATGTGGATCGACGCGACCGTGGCGGCTTCCTTCGTCACCAATCCGAAGGAATCGACGGTAGCCGACAAGGTCGGTTTTGCGCTGGCCCCGGACACCGGGCTCGGCAAGCGCGGCAACTGGCTCTGGGCCTGGAGCCTCGCCATTCCGGCGGGTTCACAAAAGGCGGACGCGGCCCAGAAGTTCATCGCCTGGGCGACCGGCAAGGACTATCTGAAGCTCGTGGCGGAGCAGGAAGGCTGGGCCAACGTTCCTCCCGGTACCCGCACCTCATTGTACGAGAATCCGGAGTACCAGAAGGCGGCCCCCTTCGCAAAGGCGACGCTCGAGTCGATCAACTCGGCGGATCCGAAGAATCCGGCCGTCAAGCCCGTGCCCTATGTCGGCGTGCAATTCGTGGCAATCCCGGAGTTCCAGGGTCTCGGAACGGCTGTCGGCCAGCAGTTCTCGGCGGCACTTGCCGGTCAGATGAGCGTCGACCAGGCGCTTGCCAGCGCCCAGCAACTGACGACGCGCGAGATGACCCGGGCTGGCTACATCAAGTGAGCTCCCAAGGTCGGGGTGTCGGCTGGAAACGGCCGGCGCCTCGGCAACCTCCAGAGCGGGACGGGAGAAGGGTGAACTCCCCGGTCCGCGTCCCGCTCTGACCTTTTCCAAACTCACCGGTGGCGCATGCGGCATTTCCCGAGCCCGCATGCTTGACACCACATGGGGGACGCCATGGCGACCTTGCATACTCGCTCCGCCGCGCGGCTGATGATCGCCCCGTCGGTGCTCCTTCTTCTGGCCTGGATGATCGTTCCGCTGGCGATGACGATCTATTTCTCGCTGTTGCGCTATAACCTGCTGATGCCGGGAATGGAGGAGTTCGCGGGGCTTTCCAACTACACCTACTTCCTGACCGACCCTGCATTCTTCCAGGCGATCTTCAACACGCTCGCGATCGTGCTCGGGGTCCTGTTCATCACCGTCGTCGGCGGCATCGGATTGGCGCTGCTCCTCGACCAGCCGATGTTCGGGCAGGGAATCGTGCGCATCCTGGTGATCGCGCCCTTCCTGATCATGCCGACGGTCGCGGCGCTCGTCTGGAAGAACATGTTCATGAATCCCGTGAACGGGATCTTTGCCTGGCTTGCGAAGCTCTTCGGGCTACAGCCCTTCGATTTCCTGGCCAATGCGCCGCTCTTTTCGATCATCATCATCGTCGCCTGGCAATGGCTGCCTTTTGCGACGCTCATTCTGCTGACGGCGCTGCAGTCGCTGGACGAAGAGCAGAAGGAGGCGGCGCAGATGGATGGCGCCGGCGCCTCGAGCCGCTTCATCTATCTGATCCTGCCGCACCTTTCACGCGCGATCACCGTCGTGATCCTGATCCAGACGATCTTCCTGCTTTCGGTCTTTGCGGAGATCCTCGTGACCACCAATGGCGGTCCGGGCACGCAGAGCACGAATCTCACCTTCCTGGTCTACGCACAGGCGCTGCTGCAGTTCGATGTCGGTGGTGCCTCCGCCGGCGGCATCATCGCCGTCATCCTCGCCAATATCGTCGCCTTCTTCCTGATGCGCATGATCGGCAAGACGCTGGAGGCTTGACACCCATGGCACGCAATGTTTCGACCCAGCGCAAGTTGCTCACCACCGCCGCGGCCTGGACGATCGGCATCCTGATCTTCTTTCCGATCCTCTGGACGTTTCTCACGAGTTTCAAGACGGAAGCGCAGGCGATCGCCTCGCCGCCGGCCTTCCTGTTCTTCGACTGGACGGTGGAGAACTATTTCGAGGTGCAGAGCCGGTCCGACTACTTCAAGCACTTCATGAACTCCGTCGTCATTTCCTTCGGCTCGACGCTGCTCGGCCTGCTGATCGCCATTCCATCGGCATGGGCGATGGCCTTTGCGCCGGCGAAACGCACCAAGGACGTTTTGATGTGGATGCTCTCCACCAAGATGATGCCGCCGGTCGGCGTGCTCGTGCCGCTCTATCTGATGTTCCGCAACACGGGGCTGCTCGATACGCGCACGGGTCTGGTGATGGTGCTTACGCTCATCAACCTGCCGATCATCATCTGGATGCTCTACACCTACTTCAAGGAGATCCCCGGCGAGATCCTCGAGGCGGCGCGCATGGACGGGGCATCGCTCGCCAAGGAGATCATCTACGTGCTGACGCCGATGGCGATCCCCGGCATCGCCTCGACGCTCCTGCTCAACGTCATCCTCGCCTGGAACGAGGCGTTCTGGACGCTCAACCTGAGCGCGGCACGGGCAGCGCCGCTGACCGCCTTCATCGCCTCCTATTCGAGCCCTGAAGGCCTCTTCTACGCGAAGCTGTCGGCCGCCTCGACGATGGCGATCGCCCCCATCCTCATTCTCGGCTGGTTTTCGCAGAAGCAGCTCGTACGCGGCCTCACCTTCGGCGCGGTCAAATAAGGATACGACCATGGGAAGCATCACACTCAAGAACGTCTCGAAGGTCTTCGGTGTCCACGCCGTGATCCCGTCGATCGACCTCGACATCGACGACGGCGAGTTCGTCGTCTTTGTTGGCCCGTCCGGCTGCGGCAAATCCACGCTTCTGAGGCTGATCGCCGGCCTGGAGGACGTCAGCGGCGGCGAGATCGTCATCGACGGCAAGAATGCGACCGACTTGCCGCCAGCCAAGCGGGGGCTGTCGATGGTGTTCCAGTCCTACGCGCTTTACCCGCATATGAGCGTGCGCGGCAACATTGCCTTCCCGCTGAAGATGGCGGGCGAGGAGAAGGCGGTGATCGACAAGAAGGTGGCGGATGCCGCGCGCGTCCTGAACCTTGCCGACTATCTCGACCGCAAGCCCCGCCAGCTGTCCGGCGGTCAGCGACAGCGCGTGGCGATCGGCAGGGCGATCGTCCGCCAGCCAGAGGCCTTCCTGTTTGACGAACCGCTCTCCAACCTCGACGCGGCGCTGCGCGTCAACATGCGGCTCGAGATCAGCCAGCTTCACCAGCAACTGAAAACGACGATGATCTACGTCACCCACGATCAGGTCGAGGCGATGACCATGGCCGACAAGATCGTCGTTTTGAACCGCGGCCGCATCGAGCAGGTGGGCTCGCCGCTCGAACTCTATCACCGGCCGGACAATCTGTTCGTCGCCGGATTCATCGGCTCGCCAAAAATGAATCTGGTGGCGGGAGCCCCCGCGGCGATGCACCAGGCGCACACGATCGGTGTCCGTCCGGAACATCTTGTGCTTTCAAAGGAGCGCGGCACATGGCGAGGCACCGTCGGCGTGGCCGAACATCTCGGCTCCGACACCTTCCTGCATGTGAATGCCGACGGCATCGGCACGATGACGGCGCGCGTCAGCGGCGACTTCCCCGTGACGCATGGCGATCAGGTATTCCTGACGCCCGATCCGCAACGCGTCCACAGGTTCGATGACAAGGGAATGGCAATCCGATGAGACGTCTGGAAGGAAAGAGCGCTCTGATCACGGGATCGGCGCGGGGTATCGGCCGCGCCTTCGCGGAGGCTTACGTGCGCGAAGGCGCGACCGTCGCGATCGCCGACATCAACATGGAGCGTGCGCGAGAGACCGCCGCAGACATCGGATCGGCGGCTTACGCGGTCGAGTTGGACGTTACCCGACAGGTGACAATCGATGCGGCAATTGCCGCGGTCGTCAAACAGGCGGGCGGGCTCGACATCCTCATCAATAATGCAGCGCTCTTCGATCTCGCGCCGATCGTCGAGATCACCCGCGAAAGCTACGAGAAGCTGTTCTCGATCAATGTCGCCGGCACGCTTTTCACCTTGCAGGCGGCGGCCAAACAGATGATCGCGCAGGCGCGGGGCGGCAAGATCATCAACATGGCGAGCCAGGCCGGACGGCGCGGCGAGGCTCTGGTCGCCGTCTATTGCGCCACGAAGGCGGCCGTCATCAGCCTCACGCAATCGGCCGGCCTCGACCTCATCAAGCACCGCATCAATGTGAACGCCATCGCGCCCGGCGTTGTCGAGGGAGAGCACTGGGATGGCGTCGACGCGCTGTTCGCAAAATATGAAAACCGTCCGCTCGGGGAGAAGAAGCGCCTCGTCGGCGAGGCCGTTCCTTATGGTCGCATGGGCAGGGCCGAGGATCTGACCGGAATGGCAATCTTCCTCGCCTCATCGGAAAGCGACTACGTCGTGGCTCAGACCTACAATGTCGATGGCGGCCAGTGGATGAGCTGAGCTCTCGGAAGGACGATTACGATGGCGACCAAACTCTCGCTTGCCGCTCTTGACGCGATCAAGGCCAAGGCCGGCATTCCGAATTACGATCGGCACGATTTAAGGCCGGGGATCGTCCATTTCGGTGTGGGCAATTTCCATCGCGCCCACCAGGCGGTCTATCTCGACGATCTCTTCAATCTCGGGCGTGACCATGATTGGGCGATCATCGGGGCCGGTGTGTTGCCGTCGGACGAGGCGATGCGCACCAAACTGGAAGCACAGGATCTGCTGACGACGGTGGTCGAGCAGGACAACAACCGCACGGCGGCGCATGTGACCGGCGCGATGATCGCTTATCTGCAGCCCGGCGACACGCCGGCGATCATGGCTCAGCTTGCGAGCCCCCTCATCCGCATCGTTTCGATGACGATCACCGAAGGCGGCTATTTCATCGATCCCGCTTCGGGCGTGTTCAATCCCGCCCACCCGGCAATAGTCGAGGATGCGAGCAATCCGCTGTCGCCGAAGACGGTGTTCGGCCTGATACTTGCCGGCCTCGCCGAGCGGCGCGCACGGGGCATCGCGCCGTTCACCATCATGTCCTGCGACAACATCCCCGGCAACGGCGAGGTGACGCGGGCGGCGGTCTCGGGGCTTGCGCGCCTCTCCGACCCGGCTTTCGCCGACTGGATCGACGTCAATGTCGCCTTTCCGAATGGCATGGTCGACCGTATCACGCCGGCCACCGGTGCCCGCGAGATCGGCATCGTCGCTTCGGATTACGGCATAGACGACGCCTGGCCGGTCTTCTGCGAGGAGTTCAAGCAATGGGTGCTGGAAGACCATTTTCCGCAGGGCCGTCCCGCGCTTGAAGAGGTGGGCGTGCAATTCGTTCCCGACGTCGCGCCATATGAACACATGAAGATCCGCATCCTGAACGGCGGACACGCGGCGATCGCCTATCCGGCGGCATTGCTCGACATCCATTTCGTGCACGAGGCAATGGAGGAGCCGCTGATCCGCGCCTTCCTGGCAAAGCTCGAGCGCGAGGAGATCATTCCCGTCATCCCGCCGGTGCCGGATACGAACCTCAACGACTATTTCAGCCTCATCGAAACGCGATTCTCCAATCCGAAGATCGGCGACACCGTTGCGCGGCTGGCCCAGGACGGCTCCAACCGCCAGCCGAAATTCATCCTGCCTTCGACGGCCGATCGACTCAGCCGCGGCGAGGATGTGGTCGGATTGTCGCTGGTCTCGGCCCTCTGGTGCCGCTATTTCGCCGGCAAGTCGGAAAGCGGCAAGGACATCGTCTTCAACGATGCAAACGCCGACCGGCTGCATGCCGCCGCGCTCGCAGCCAAGGACGATCCGATGGCCTTTCTCGCGCTATCGGACATCTTCGGCGACGTCGCACAATCCGATCTTTTCCGCCGCCGTTTTGCCCATGCCTTGAAAACACTCTCGGAAAAAGGTACGCGCGCCACGTTGCAGCTCTATCTGGACGACAAACTCGGGGAATGAAATGCGATGGCGGAGCACGCGTCCAGACTGGTCATTTTCGACTGTGACGGCGTGCTTGTGGACAGCGAGCCGATCTCGCTCGCCGTCCTGGTGGAGTCGCTCGAGGCCGCCGGCGTCTCGATGACGACGGAGGAGGCGAGCGAACGCTTTCTTGGCCGCAGCCTCAAGAGCATGTCCGCGATCCTGCACGACGAGTATGGGCTTGCCACCGATGATGCCTTTCTCGAAGGAATGCGGATGCGGCTCTACGCCCGCTTTCGTCAGGAACTGAAGCCGGTCCGTGGCGTGCGCGAAGCGGTTGCCCAGCTCGATGGCGCCTGCTGCGTAGCCTCGTCGAGCCAGCCCGAGCGCATCCGCCTGTCGCTGACGGTGACCGGGCTCATCGATCTCTTCGAACCGCATATATTCTCGGCGAGCATGGTGGCGCGGGGCAAGCCGGCTCCCGATCTCTTTCTTCATGCGAGCGCCGAGATGGGCCACCGGCCGGCCGATTGCATCGTCATCGAGGACAGCCCGGCCGGCATCGAGGCAGCGAAGGCGGCGGGCATGCGGGTCTTCGCCTTCGCCGGCGCCAGCCACGCGCGGAACGAACGACACCGCCAGGCGCTTTCCAGCCTCGATCCCGAGCTGCTGTTTGACGACATGGGCGAATTGATACAGTTTGTCCGGCAATGATCGAAGGGTTGGCGCCGGCAGGGCGGCTGCAGCTCGAACATCTCGGGACAGGGGCATCCATCGATGCGGGAATATGTCGTTGCGGTCGATGTCGGAACCGGGAGCGCCCGCGCGGGCATCTTCGACCGCAATGGAACCCTTCTCGCGCGGGCCGACCGGGCGATCGCCATGAACCGGCCGGAAGAAAACCACGCCGAGCACGATTCCGAAGAGATCTGGGCGGCCGCTTGCGACGCCGTGACGACGGCGCGGGTGAAGTCCGGCTTGCGCCCGGATGAGATTGCCGCGATCGGGTTCGATGCCACCTGCTCGCTGGTGGTGCGCGATCGCGCTGGCGCGCCGCTTTCGGTGAACCGCGACGGCGAGGCGCGCTGGGACACGATCGTCTGGCTCGACCACAGGGCGTTGGCCGAAGCCGATTTCTGCACGGCGACGGAACATCCGGTGCTCGACCACTCTGGCCGGGTCATGTCGCCGGAGATGGAGATGCCGAAGCTCATGTGGCTGAAAAGGCGCCTGCCGAAGCAATGGGAGCGGGCCGGCTATTTCTTCGATCTCGCCGACTATATGTCCTGGAGGGCGAGCGGAAGCGTAGCGCGCTCGCGCTGCACATTGACTGCGAAGTGGAACTATCTCGCCCATAAGGAACGGGGCTGGCAGCAGGACTATCTCGCACAGATCGGACTCGAAGACCTGCTCGAGCGTGGCGGTCTGCCGGAACAGACCCTAGCTGTCGGATCTCCTGTCGGAAAGCTGACGGCGCGCTCGGCGGCGGAACTCGGGCTCGACACCGAGTGTCGTGTGGCGCCGGGTCTGATCGACGCCTATGCTGGCGCGCTTGGCGTTCTCGGGGGCTTCGCCCGCAACCCGGCAAAGCTCGAACGGCAACTGGCGCTGATCGCCGGGACCTCGAGCTGCATCGTTGCCTTCTCGAGGGAGATGAAGCCTGGCTTCGGCATGTGGGGACCTTATTTCGAGGCAGTGCTGCCCGGCTTCTGGCTCATCGAAGGCGGCCAATCGGCAACGGGAGCGCTGCTCGACCACATCGTTCGCCTGCACGGAGGGGGTCTCCAGCCTACGCCCGAAACCCACATGAGCATCATCCGGCGGGTGCAGGAGCTGCGCGCGGTTCACGGCGCCGACTTCGCCGATCGCCTTTATATCTTGCCGGATTTTCACGGGAACCGTTCGCCGCTCGCCGATCCGCACGCGCTCGGCGTCATCAGCGGGCTCGCACTCGACTCGTCCTTCGATGCGCTCTGCCGACTCTATTGGCGGACCTGCGTCGCGATCGCGCTGGGAATCCGCTGCATTCTCGAAATGATGAGGGAAGTGGGCTACGACCTCGACACCTTGCACGTCACCGGCGGCCATGTGCGCAATCCCTTGCTGATGGAACTGTATTGCGACGTCACCGGCTGCCGGGTGGTCGCGCCGGAGACGCCTGACGCCGTCCTGCTTGGTACGGCGATGGCGGCCGCTGTTGCGGGCTCCCTTTATCCTGACCTTGCGGCTGCTGGCGAGGCTATGGCTTCATCCGGTCAGGAGCGCCTTCCAAACCCGGCTCTGCGCGGGTCCTACGACCGGGACTATCGGCGTTTCCTTGCGCTTTATCGTCATCGAGCCGAACTCGAATCCATGGCATAAATCAATGGCATAGTTGCCGTCGGGCCTGCGTCAAGTCAGATTTGCAGCCGCCGGGGAACCTTTTTTGCAGTTGAGCGTTTTTAGGCTTAACCGAGCGGTGACGCACATGGCCCCCAATGTGACGTCGGAGGCATACCGCCGGTTGTCAACTCACGATTCCCCCTCAGTGAGTTGCAGAGCTCAGCCAGTGCCATCCCTCGGCACTGGCTGTTTTGCGTTGGAGTATGCGCGCTACGTCTCCCTCCCCTGACAAGCAAAGGCAGGAGGGAGAGCGTGGCGGTTGGTGAAATCGCTTTTGCAGTGAAAGGTCAGGCGGCGGCCTTCGTGGACTCGTTGAAGAAGAGCGCCTGACTGATCAGCGCCTTCACCATGTCCGGATTGAAGGGCTTGGTCACCAGGAAGGTGGGCTCGGGTCTTTCTCCGGTCAGGAGCCGTTCCGGGAAGGCGGTGATGAAGATCACCGGGACGGTGCTCGCCTTCAGGATCTCGTTGACGGCGTCGATCCCAGAGCTGCCGTCGGCGAGCTGGATATCGGCAAGCACCATGCCGGGTTTCGTCGCGTTGAACAGGGCAACGGCTTCGTCCCTGGTTCGCGCGATGCCGGTGACGCGGTGGCCAAGGCTTTCCACCATCTGCTCGATATCGATCGCGATCAGCGGTTCGTCTTCGATAATCAAGATATCGGTCGCAACCTGGCGGGAGATTTCCTGCGAAGCGCGATCGAGCAGCACGGTCAGCTTATCGGTATCGACGTCCAGCACCTCTGCGGCCTCCAAAGGGCTGAATCCCTCGACGGAAACGAGCAGGAAAGCCTGCCGCGCGAGCGGCGTGACCGCAGCAAGGTTGACCGACGCCCTCTGTTCCCATGCAAACGGCGACGTCGGCTCCGGAACCAGCATGGACGAAGAACCGAACAGCGAAGTGAAGAGCCGGAACAAGGCAACCTTATCGTTGCTTGCCCGAGGGAAGATGGCAGTATCCGCGATCAGCGCCTCGAGCACCGCGGCGACGTAGGCATCGCCGGAGGTTTGCGAGCCTGTCAGGGCACGGGAGTAACGGCGCAGGTAGGGGAGAAATGGAGCGATGCGGGTGGACAGTGTCATACAGGACTCCCTCTATCCTTGTTCGTGGCTTTGTACCGCTGCAAAAACGTGCGGTCGAAAAAAAGGTTCCCCCTCGGAACCTTTCATTTTTTCGCGGCGTTAGTGTGCAGGCGAACTTTCAAGGGCGAAGTTGTAATGAGATATACTTCAGGGGGAGGGCGTCCCATCGGCACGAGTCCGAAATCCGACGACCCGAACGGGCAGATCGCGGTCAAGCTGAAGGCACTCTATCAGTCCGTGCAGGAAGAGGCCGTTCCTGCTCGCTTCGTGGAGCTTCTGGAAAGATTGGAATCTGCGGAACGACGATCGGTGCTGCAAGGCAAGGAGTGAGCGCCGGAATGCCATCTGAAAATCAAGAATTCAAGCGCGAGATGCTCGCGGCTCTCCCAAGCCTCCGTGCCTTCGCGATGTCGTTGATCGGCCGCCATGATCGCGCGGACGATCTCGTTCAGGACACGATCATGAAGGCCTGGGCCAAACAGGATCATTTCGAAATCGGCACCAATATGAAGGCCTGGCTCTTCACGATTCTGCGCAACGAGCTTTATAGCCAGATGCGCAAGCGCGGCCGGGAGGTCCAGGACAGCGATGGGCACCTCACCGAGACCCTCGCACATCACCCGGAGCAATATGGCTCTCTCGATCTTCAGGATTTCCGGCGCGCTCTCGACCAATTGCCGCCCGACCAGCGCGAAGCGATCATCCTCGTCGGCGCATCCGGCTTTTCCTATGAGGAAGCGGCGACCATCTGCGGCTGTGCGCTCGGCACGATCAAAAGCCGCGTCAACCGCGCCCGCCAGCGCCTCCAGGAGATTCTCCAGGTCCATGGCGAAAACGACTATGGGCCGGATGAGACCTCCGCTCCCATCACCTCGCGCGCTTTCGTTTCCTGATCGCACCCGCCCGCAAGCCGCGAGACAAGATGTCTTTGAATGTTGCCCCGCCTTATCGGCGGATAAACGCCGCCTGCTCTTTGCTTGCGAGCGCCGCCGATCTAAGATTAATGAGATCGGAGCGCTACCGCGTCTCGCCTTAGATCGAAAGACATGCAGCAATCCAAGTGCTACAGCGACCTTGCGCGTCAAGACGCGCGGCGCTGCACGCGGCGCCGCACACGTTCGAACCGATGCATGAGGTAACCGCGATGCTGCCAATGCTTGCTGGGGTACTCGGCTCGCAAGACCGCCTTGGAGCATCGCATGCCTCCTTGCCCGACATGGCCCTGCCCGACACCGACTTCGACGCGCTGGCAAGGCTTGCGGCCGGGTTGTTCGACGCGCCGATCGCTCTGGTCACGCTCGTCGACCAAGAATGGCAATGGTTCAAGGCCGCCGTCGGCACGACGGAAACGCGGATGCGCATAAAGGGGTCGTTTTGTGCACACACGATTGCAGCGGGCGGCGCCTTTGTTGTGCTCGATGCCTCTCATCATCCGGTGTTTCGAAGCCGACCTGACGTCGCTGAATTGCCAATCCTGCATTTCTATGCGGGTGTTCCGATCCTCATTGCAGGTAAGGCCGTCGGCACGGTCTGTGTCTTTGACGTCGCCGCTCGCAGCGAGGTCCCAAAAAAACAGATCGATGAGTTGCGACGGATCGGCGACGTGGCGGCCTCGTTGCTCAAGCTCAAGGATGAGACAAGCAGGCGGGCGCATCGGGAGGGGGTGCTGCTGCGTGAACAGCAGCGGCTTGCGATGGCTCTGCAAGCGGCGAATGTCGGCAGCTGGCTATGGGACATTCGCGCCGGTACGGTTGCCTGTGATGGCGCAATGATGCGCATGTTCGGGCTGCAGGCGGACGGGACGGCGAGCGCCAAGGCGGTCTTTTCCGCGATCCACCCTGACGACCGTGCCGCGACCTTCGCGAAGCTTCGCCAGGCAATGGCGGCCGACGAGGAATATGACGGCATGTTCCGCATCCGTGCGAGCGGACGTTGGTTGCTTGGACGCGGCAGGGTACATGACCGCGACACGAAAGGAGTCCCGCTAAGCTTCCTCGGCATGACAATCGACGTCTCCGAGCAGCAGGATGCCGTCAATCGGACCCGTCTTCTGCTGAAGGAATTGAACCATCGGGTAAAGAACACGCTCGCAATGCTGCAGTCGCTGGCGCGACAGACGCTACGCCAGACGAGTGATCCGGCCGAATTCATGGCTGCCTTCGCCGGTAGGCTGCAAGCGATATCCGAAGCGCATGTGCTGCTGTCTGACTATGAGTGGGGCACGATCCGGCTTTCCGAACTGATATCGAAACAGTTGCGGCCCTATGTCAGTGATTACGCGGAGCAGGTGGAATTGCACAAGGACGAGATCCTGCTGGGGCCGGACCAGGCAGTCGGACTGGGGCTGGTGCTGCACGAGTTGGCGACGAATGCCGTGAAGTATGGCTCGCTGTCGGTGCCGAACGGAAAGATCGTGCTAACCGCGCGCGGTGTGGGCGAGGAGGGCGGGGCCGTATTGCATCTGACGTGGACGGAGGTGGGCGGGCCGCCCGTGCGCGAACCGCGGCGGCGCGGCTTCGGCTCCCTTTTGATCGAGCGCAGTCTGGACAAGATCATCGGCAGTTCGGTGAAGGTCGAATATATGCCTGCTGGCGTGACCGCACTGATCCGTCTGCCGCTTTAGGTCCAATCTTTTTGCATGTCGTTGCCCCAAATCGCTGCAGACGTTCGGTGAAATCGGTTCCGATTCTCGGGCCGATCCTCTTAGTCTAGGGCCTTTCGCGGCGGCGGCGGCCGGTGCCCAGGCCAAGCAAAGCGCCCAGTGCGATTGCCGTGCCGAGGGCGATCAGGGGTTGTCTCCGCAGCAGGCTGGTGCCGGCCATGAGCGCCAGGTTCGTCTTCGCCAGCGAGCGGCGGCGCCGTTCTTCCGCGAGGCGGCGATCGCGAGCGTTGAGGCCCGCGATGACCGAGACGAGAATAAGGGCGGCCACCACGAGCCCGAGTGCCACGCCCACCGCAGCCGTAACAGGCGAGAAATACTGGGCGAGCAGCAGCGCAATTGCCACGAGAGCAAAAACGTAGGCCGTGGCGAGCAGCAGCGCGATGGCCGACCATAGGAGTGCGTTGCGCTTGTAGCGGGAGGCTGCGGCGCCGAAGTCGGCGGCCACTAATGCTGTCAGCACTGCCGCTAATGTCTTCATCGCCTACTCCCGGGTTTCCTAAACACTTTTGCGAGGGCCGCGCTCCAGGCGACTTCAGAAGCGGCCTAACGGCGCAGCATGGCGGCTGCAATCAGCCCGATGATGGCAGCTACGCCGAGAGTTGCGACGGGATGTTCGCGGACCGTGCGGCGCAATTCCCTCTCCGTGTCCGCATAGCGGTGGCGAAGGTCGGAAAGCATCTGCTCGCCGCTGGCAAACAGGTCCTGAAAGTCCGTTTCCGCCTGCTCCCGCACATCGCGAGCTCGCGACTTAGCGTCGCGCGAGGCGGTCGCCCCGCGATCGGCGATCAATGTTGCGAGACGGGTGATATCCTCGCGCATCTCCTGAAGCTGGTCCTCGATGGGATTGGCCACCGCACTGCCATTCCGTTTCCTGCTGCTTGAACCGGAGTAAAGACCCGTTGCCATCTTTTTGCTCCTTCACTGTTGCGCCGGCCCAGGATGCCGGCGCTTCATCGAGCTTGAAAATGAATTAAGCAGAGAGAGGAGAGGGCCGGCCGCTCTGCTTTGCCGAAGCGGCGTTTCCCCGCTAGCGCTCGATCAACGCATGAGAGCGAAAATTGTTTCGGTAAATCCTATCGTTGCTACTGGGCCGCCTCAGCGGTGTCTGGTGGTGGGGCGGCAATTGTTCAGATCGATGCAGCTTGCGGAAGTACGAAGGGAGTATCGTGCTCCGGTGCAACGCTCACCCGCATTCGACATCCGAACACTGCTTCCATGGCATCGTCGGTGAGCACATCCCTCGGCGCTCCACTGGCGCGAATACGCCCCGCCTTCATCATCACCATTCGGTCGGCGAACATCGCGGTCAAATTGAGGTCATGCATCACCGCGATGACGCCGCCACCCCCTTCGCAGAACTGGCGCGCGAGTCGCATGATCGTCAGCTGATGGCGAATATCGAGGCTCGAGACCGGCTCGTCGAGCAGCAGATAGCGCGGCTCCCCATCACCGACCGGCGCGGAAATCTGGCAGAGCACGCGGGCAAGCTGCACGCGCTGCTGCTCGCCGCCCGAAAGCTCCCTGTAGAAGCGGCCGGAGAAACCTGCCAGGTCGACGGCTTCGAGGGCTTCGTCGGCGAGGCGCTCAGGCCGAGTCGTGGCTGCGGCGGCTGAAAGGCCGAGCCCGACGATTTCCCGCACTGTAAAGGGGAAGGAGACGACCGTTGCTTGCGGTAGGACGCCACGCTTGAGTGCCAACTCCCACGGCCTCAGGCGGGACAGATCATGACCATTGATCGCCACCCGACCGGCGGACAGCGCAAGCTCGCCCGAAATCGCCTTCAGGGTCGTCGTCTTGCCCGAACCGTTCGGACCGACGATCGCGGTCATCGAGCCGGGTGCGACATCGAACGAAACGCCGTTCAGCACTTGTCGGCCGGAAAGGCGGACGGAGATATCGTATACCCTGATCATGCGCGTCACAGTCCCATATGCGAGCGCCCGCGGAGCAGGATCCACAGGAAGAAGGGCGCGCCTACAAAGGCGGTGATAATGCCGATCGGCAGTTCGGCGGGCGAAACGATCGTGCGCGCGAGCATGTCGGCGAAGATCAGCATCGTGCCGCCGAGGAGAGCCGCAGCCGGAAGCAGGTAGCGGTGATCGGGGCCGATCACCAGGCGCAACAGATGCGGCACAACGATCCCGACAAAGCCGATGCCGCCGCAGACGGCGACGGATGCGCCGGTCGCGGCGGCGACGCTCAGAATGGCGATGTTCTTCAGCCGCTGCACGGGGATGCCCATATGAAAGGCTGCCGCCTCTCCAAGCGTGATCGCGTTCAAGCCCCGCGCCAGGAAAGGAGTTGTGGCAAGCGCCAGGAGAATGATCGGCCCGGCAGCAGCGATCTTTGTCCAACTGGCGCCGGCGAGAGAGCCGAGGCCCCAGAAGGTGAGGTCGCGCAATTGTTTGTCGTCGGCAATGAACACGAGCACGCCGGTCACCGCATTGGCCAGGGCACCAAGAGCGATCCCCGCCAAAAGCATCGTCGCCACGGAGGTCTGGCCGCCGCGGGTCGCGATGCGGTAGAGCAACACCGTGGTTGCAAGGCCACCGCAGAAGGCGCCGAGTGGTAGTGCGTAGACGCCGAAAAGCGCTAAGAGCGGAGCGAGAGCGGCGCTGCCGAGCACGATCGCCAGAACGGCGCCGAGGCTTGCACCCGAGGAAACGCCGACGAGGCCAGGGTCGGCGAGGGGATTGCGGAAGAGGCCTTGCATGACGGCGCCGGAAACCGCGAGCGCTGCGCCGACCAGCATGCCGAGCACAGCACGCGGCAGACGGATGTCGAGGATTATGATGCGGTCGCGCGCACTCAGCCCCTGGTCGGCCGCTGCCTCGCCGGCAAGCCAGCGCAGGACGTTGCCCAGCGACGCATCGGCCGCGCCGGTCACGATCGATGTGGCGAAGGTCGCAAGCGCGAGGGCGGCCAGCACGACGATGACAAAGCGCGCCAGGCGCGAGCGATCGCCTCTCCTCCATGCATGGAGAAGTTCGCCGGCCAATTCGGGCGCGCTTCTACCGCCCATGGCTTCACTCGGAGTCATTGGCTTTCTTTCCATAGATCGCCGCATTCAATTCGCGGATCGCGCTTGCTGTGCGCGGACCGAAGCCGAGCAGGTGCAAGCCGTCCATGCGGATCAGCGCCTTGGCCTTTGCGGCGGGGGTGAGGCTAAGGGCCGGCAGGGCAAAGAGCGCATCGGCGCTCGTGCCATGGCTCCCGCCCCGGTCCATCATCAGGATAACGTCCGGCATCGCCTCGACGATCGCCTCGTCGGTCATGGCCTTGTAGCCGGTAAAGCCGCCGGCGGCATTGGCCGCACCTGCGAGACCGAGGATGCTGCTGGCGGCCGTCCCGGTGCCCGAAGCCATGATTTTGCCGCCCTCTGTGCTGAGGACGAAGAGGACACGTTTGCGGTCGCCTTCCGGTCGGAGATCGGCGCCCGCCAGGGTGGCGTCCAGCTCCTTCTCGACTGATCGGGCGAGGGCTTCCGCTTTGTCCTCGACCCCGAGAAATGCGCCGACCGCCCGGATCTTGGCGAGGATCCCCTGCCGGTCGTAGGTCTCGGCGATCGTGGTGAAAGGGATGTTTGCTTCTTTAAGCAGTGCGAGTGCTTCCGGTGGCCCGCTGCCTTCGACCGCGACGATTGCCGTCGGATTGACGGCGATGATGCCCTCCGGAGCCAATCGCCGCATGTAGCCGACGTCGGGGAGCCTCAAGGCCGCCTCGGGATAGGTGCTGGTCGAATCCCGTCCGACGAGCCGGCGCTCTTCGCCGAGCGCATAGATGATCTCCGTGACCGCGCCGCCGACGGAAACAACGCGCGAGGTGTCCGGCTGCTCCAGGCTCTCAGCCATTGCTGGGCGCAGGAGGTGCGAGGATTTCGGGACAATCGCCGGCAGGACGAAGGGTGCGGCGACCGCAATCAAGGTAAGCACCAGTTCCCAAAAGCGAAATCGGCGAAAGTCGAAACCGCTCATGTTCACCTCCTCAGGCTGCGGCGATGGTGTCGAGGCGTGGCAGTCCTTCGACGAGCAAGCGCCATTCCGGCCGTTCGGCATAGCCTTCCTTGCGCTTGCCGAAGAACTGGATGACCATCTCACCTTTGGCGTCGAGAGCCTCGAGTGAGGTTACATGCCCATCTGCGGTCGGCTTGCGCACGGCCCAGAGTTCGGCGATGTGGTCGCGGCGCAGATGCAGGTGGAACGTGGGATCCATCACGTTGAGCCAGGGGCCCATGGCGGCGATGTTCGCAACCCGCCCGGAATGGATCTGTATGACGCCGCGGCTGCCGACGAAGCACATGATGGGCAGCTCGATTTCGGCGCTGCCGCGCAGCATCGCTTCGATGCCGGCAGGATCAAGCCGCCAGGCGAGGTCATCACCGACTGCGTGAAGAGCCTGGCGCCGCCCGATATTCAGCTTGCGCAGCATGCCGTGGAACTGATGTGTGTCGGTCAGCTTCGTCCAATGGTCGCGCAATTCCTCCGCATCGACCGTGCTATCCGGCCTGTCGCCGTCCCTGGAAAGGCCAGCTTCGGCAATGAAGTCTTGGGATTGGTCGTCCAGCCGAAGTTCCTCGACGATCCTGTTATAGGCCGCCTTGTTCGAGGCCGGGCGCAGATGGACCTTGTGAACGGCATCGCCCCATTTGTCGAAGAACTGCAGGCTGCAACGGACGGTGCCTTCGGCGTCGGCCTTCGAGACGGCGAATCCGTGGGCCCAGGCACTGGGGAAAACGCGCAGATCGATCTCGGAGCCGAGCACAAGAGCCGCCATCTTTCCCGCCTGTACGTTCTCGTAGTTGCCGATCTTCTCGTGGACGGCGCTTTCGTTGCGGGTGAGCGCGAGCACTTCGCCGAGATCTACCGCGCGCTCGAGGAAGCGATTGGCGTCGCTGTCGATGCGGACGGCGGTGAAGCCGCATTCCGCTGCGACAAGTGCGGCTTCGCAAATACCGAGTTGGGCGGCAATGTCACGCTCCCGCAGCTTCGGGTGCGCGGCACGATAGGCGCGGATCTCGGAAGGGTTGTGGCGCATGCTCTTGTCCATCGTCACCTTGGCTATTTGTTCAAAATCAGTTTCCCTTGGCGCGTGATCCTCATCCGGTAGGTCGCGCCGCCGTGGGAAATCAGGATCTCGCTGTCGCCGCCGAACAGTTCGCGGCTTTCCACGATTCGCGTCGACTGACTGATCGGGCTCGGCGGCTCGGATGATCTCTGCGTTTCGCGGTCGTTCGGTGTCACGGATTAAGCCAGTTCGCAAAGTGATCGCCCGGGGTGTCTTTCCCAGCGTTCCTGTCGCGCATGTCATTTGCTATCTTGACTTCATTACTCATATTTTTTTAAGGACGCAATACAGGATGTTTACAGTCAAGTATTATGCCCCGAAGCCTTCGCGGGGCGGAGCATGGATGGTGTCGTGATGGTCTATCTTTCCCGTTTCGTCTTTTGGGCAGCAACGGCCGTACTGTCCGCCCCAGACGCGGTCCTTGCGCAAGATGCGGTCGCTTCGGGCGGACTGGCGATCGAACTTAACGAGGTCACTCCTTCGGAGAAGGGCTGCAAGCTGACCTTCGTTGCCGACAACGGCTTCGACCAGTCGCTCTCCAAAGTCACCTTCGAGTTCGTCCTTTTCGATCAGAAGGGCCTCGTCGAGCGAATGGCCGTACTCGACTTCCGCGACCTGCCCTCCGGCAAGACGAAGGTTCGGCAGTTCGAATTGCCCGGCACGAAATGTGAGGCGGTCAAAAGCCTGCTGATCAACGATGCGCCGGCCTGCGTGGGTGAGGGTATCGACAAAGGCGCCTGCATGACACGTCTGAAGACCGGCTCCAGGTCGGCGGTGGATCTCAAGGGCTGAATGCCCGTTCGCTGAAATGCCGTTGGAAGGCGATCTCATGAAGCAAATCGTCAAATGGGGCGGGGCGATCGGCCTCTCGCTGCTGGCGCATGCCGGCGGCGCAATCTTGTTCGAGCCGAGCGAGGACGAGGTCCTCATGGCCGGTGGCGCGGCGACCGAGGTCACCTTGCTCGGCGATGCATTTCAGGATTCGCTTCAGGCCGGCGAGCCGTCCGAGCTCATTGAACCGACGGAAGAAGCGGCCGAGGAACTGACGCCGACGGAGATACAGCCGACGGAAGAGGCAGCCGAAGCGATCGAGCCGGCATTGCCCGATATCGCCGCGGAACAGCCGTCCGACGTGGTGCCAACGGAAGCGGACGTGATCCTGCCCGCGGAGGAGATTCCTGCCGCAGCGGTCGCCGAGGCACCGGTGGTCGCGAGCGTTGCGCCGGTCGAGACGGTTGTTCCGCAGGAGAAGCCGGAGCCGCCGAAGATTGAACGGCCCAAGGTCGAGAAATCGAAGCCGAAGAAGGAGCCCGTCAAGAAGAAGATTGCCCGAAAGAAGGCTGGCGAAAAGGGCGACAAGACGGCAACCCGCGTCAGGGGGCAGGCGGACGGCGTCGAAAGCGCCGCCGTGACTGCGGCGACGGGCGCAAGGCGGGGCGCTGCCGCTCAGGAAGCCGGCAACGCTGCAATCGACAACTACAAAGGCAAAGTCCGGCGAAAGCTCAGTCGAGCACGGTACTATCCTGCGGAAGCCAAGCGTCAGGGTCTGCGCGGCGTCGCGCATGTGCGCTTCACCGTGACTTCCAATGGAGGCCTTGCCGGCGTCAGTCTCGCCAGAAGCGCCGGCTCTTCGATTCTCGACGAGGCGGCGCTCGATGCGGTGCGCCGCGCCGCGCCGTTCCCGCCCATTCCAGCTAGAGCCGGACGAGACAGCTGGGTCTTTACCATTCCGATCGACTTCAAACGCTGAATGCCCTCTGCGGGCATGGCGGGCCTTCGCTTCAGGCCGACGTGCTCCGATTTAAATATGAGTATAACGCTCATGTTTATACTTTACTGTAGCAATCAAGTTTAATAGGGTGCCGTCATCGCACAACCAGGCGGTGTGTACCGAAACAGGATTTGGAGGCGATCGGCGAGAAGGTTCGTCTCGCCGATGCAAGCGGAGAGGAATGCATGCGCGGCAAGCGGCAGCAGAATTCGGGCAAGGTCGGCAACGGCAAGTCAAAGGTGGAAACGAGCCCGGCGCGGCCAGCGGTGGGCAAGGCGACGCTCGAGGGCCGCAGTTTCCTTTATGTCGGCGGCCGCGACTGCCAGGTCGCCCATTTGCGTGAGATCGCCAGCTCCTATGGCGCCGAACTTATCCATCATGACGGCGGTCTACGCGAAGCGGTCTCGCGTATCGACCGGGTTCTGCCCTCGGTCGACTGCGTCTTCTGCCCGATCGACTGCATCAGCCACGACGCATGTCTTCGCGTGAAGACGGGCTGCAAGAAGTGGGGCAAGGCCTTCGTGCCGCTGCGCAATGGATCAAAGTCGAGCCTGGAACGGGCGCTTCAGGATCTCTCCGCCGGCGCCGACGAATGATTCCCAATGGAGAGAAAGGAGCGGACGGCATTGCCGATCTCCGCCGACGCATGGAGTGTCCACGATGAGTGATGAGCGTCTCGATCAGATGATGTTGATCGGTCTTCACAAGCTGGCGTGCCAGTTCGGCGACGGGCTGGTGCCGGAGCTTTACGAGTTGCTGACGCGGCGCGCTCGAATGTTGGAGGAGAACCCGAACGTCACCGAATTTCCGGCAGGCCAGGCGAGGCAGCCGGGACGGGGGTCGCTCGGGCTTGCGCCGGGGGCCGAGGGCGTTATCCTGCCGTTCCCGCGCCCCGCGGCAAATCCCGCTTCGGAACGGCAGGCGCTCGAGAGGTAAGCCATGTACTTTGCGATGAACCGTTTCCGAGTCGCCTCCGGCAAGGAAGAAGCCTTCGAGGCTGTCTGGAAGGGCCGCAACTCGAGCCTTGCGGAAATGCCTGGTTTCATCGACTTCCATCTGCTGAGGGGCGAGAGCGTTCCGGAAGAGGGCTACACGCCGTTCATCTCGAAATCGACCTGGGAAAGCAAGGACGCGTTCCTCGCCTGGACGAAATCGGAAAGCTTCCGGTCGGCACACAGGAGCGCCGGCGACAGCCGGGCCATGTATCTCGGACCGCCGAAATTCGAGGGCTATACCGTCGTCGAGGGGGCGTAGGGGAAGGCTTCAGGCTCGTGCCCGTTCTTACCCCTCTGGGCCTGCGGCATATCCCCGACAAGGGGAGGTGGCTTCTCCTCGCTTCGGCCGAAACACTTCTGCAAGCGGAGAGCTGCGGTTGAGGCGCAGGGCGCGCCGCACATTTTCTCCCCCCTGTGGGGGAGATGGCCGGCAGGCCAGAGGGGGTGACCAGGGCAGCAGCGCCAAGAATGCATCCGACCCAGCAACATCAGCCGCGCGGCAAGAAGCAACCCAGCGCCACGGCCAGCCACCCCGCCATCATCGTCAAACCGCCAATGGGTGCCGACATCGGAAAGAAACCGTGTCCGGCAAAATGACGCAGTGTCAGGTCCCCGGCAAAGAGCGCCGTTCCTACTGCCAACAATAGGGCGGAAAGCGCGGCGGTGCGAAAATGTGCCCACCCGCCATGAAGCGCGACGAGCGCCGGTGCATGGGCGAGACACATGGCGGATGCCCCGCCGAGCAGCCGTGGATCCGCCCCATGCGAAGCGGCTGCCGCGGCGGCAACGCCGAAGAGGCCCATCAGCCCGGCAACGAAAAGCATGGTCGAGCGGAGCGTGCCGGCGGGCATCCGAGCTATTCCTTGTTTTGCATGTGAAGGGCGAGCCGGGTTATCGGCGCGAGGATGATTTCCCTCAGCTTCGGATGGGAGACCGTTTCCTCCAGGGCGCGGGTAAAACAGAGGAGCCACTCGTCACGCTCGGCCGGGCCGATTTCTGCGATGAAGTGGCGGCGGCGCAGCATCGGGTGGCCGCGCTTTTCTACATAGATCGGCGGCCCGCCGAGCCAGCCGGTCAGATATTCGTAGAGCTTTTCCTCGCTGCCCGAAAGATCCGGCGGATGCACGGCGCGGCAGCGGGCTGCCTCGGGCAAGCTGTCCATGAACTCGTAGAAGCGCCGCGTCAGCGCACGCACGGTGGTTTCGCCGCCAATCGCCTCATAGAGGGTGGTCGTTTCCGTTTCCGACATTGTCATTTCCTCGCGCCAATTTTCGTATCGCGGCTCCGGGTCGGGGACAATGCCTGCTTGTCGCTTGCGGCGTTTCATCGCGGCGGCGGGCGGAAGCTTCGCTTTGGGCTCTTGACAAAACCGTCCGGACGGTATCTTTTGTATGCCATGAAGAACGCCTATCAAAGAAAGAAGGAGCCGGAGCGGGTGCGCCAGCAATTGCTGGAGGTCGCAGCACGGCTGTCGTTCGAGCAGGGGATTGCCGCGGTGACGCTCGACAAGGTGTCCCAGGCGGCGGGCGTCAGCAAGGGCGGGCTCCTGCACCACTTTCCGAACAAGCTCGCCTTGCTGGACGGCCTGTTCGATGAGCTGATCACCCGCTTCGATCGGGCGATCGAGGGGGCGATGGTCGAGGACGATGTCGAAAGAGGGCGCTTCACCCGCGCTTACCTTGCGGTGTGTTTTGCCCTTGATGCTGATGCGGAAGGGCAGGACTGGCAGGTGCTGGCGATCGCGCTGCTCGCCGAGCCGCATCTCAAGGCGCGCTGGCGAGACTGGGTGGCACGTCGGTCGGCAGAGTTTGCGGAAACCGACGGCTCGCCGAACTGCCTCATCGCCCGCTTTGCCGCCGACGGCGTGTGGCTCGCCGACCTGTTGCAGAGCCACGACCTCGAAGCGTCGACACGCGCCGAGCTACTTCAGAAACTCAAGGCGCTGTCGCTGCAATAGAGGGCCGCGGAAGTGCGGCTCCACCCATTCTCGAACCGACGGAGTCGAATCGTGAACCCCGCCATGCTCTACACAGTCCTGGTCATCGCCATCGTTTTCGAAGTGCTTGGCACATCGGCCATGCAGGCTGCCCAGCATTTCACGCGGCTCGCGCCGACCCTGCTCATGGTCGCCTGCTATGCGGTTGCTTTCTTCTTCCTGTCCTACACGTTGCGCTACATACCGGTCGGCATCGCCTATGCGCTCTGGAGCGGCCTGGGTATCGTGCTGATATCGCTCGTCGGCTACCTGACCTTCGGCCAGAAGCTGGACATTGCCGCCATTCTCGGCCTTGCGCTCATCATCGCCGGCGTGCTGGTCCTCAACCTCTTCTCCAAGTCGACCTTCCATTGAAGGGCGTCCATGCCGAAGCCCTCAGGGCGTCACCGCCGAGCCGACCGTGTTTTCGACCGATTGGCCGAGCCGGCGGAGCTGGTCGTCGTAATTCTCCCGGGTACGGGGGTCGAAGATCATGATCGGCGTCGAGACGGCGACGCTCGCGGCGCTGCCGACCGTCTGCGCCGTTCCAAGGGCGACGGCGCCCACGCGCTCGCCGAGGCCGACATCGGAATCGGTGACGGTCTGGCCGGCGATCAACCGGTTGCCCAGGAGCCGCACGACCTCGGGGCTTTCGGCGAACTTCCCATGGTTGAGCTTGTCTCCGCCTTTAAGCGCCGTCAGGTCTAGCACGGTGATGCCGGCCCGTTCGAGCTGACTGCGATAGGGCTCCGCGGTCGGATCGATCTGTCCGAGCCGGTCGATATTGCCGGAAATCCGCCGCGAGACCGTCAGCGCCCGGTCATCGCGGGAGACGAAGAGCGTGAATTGGGGGCGCTTCTCGCCCATCGCCTGCATCTGCTTGGCGAAGACATCGACGTCGAGGTCGGGTGAAGCGAGGATGACGTCGGTGATCTTGGCGTCGACCCGGCCGTCGCGGATCGCCATCTGCCGGAGCGCTTCCACGGTGAGCCACGATCCCATGGAATGCGCCATTACCGTGATTTCTCGGACCGCGGGATTGCTTGTCGCGCGGTGCAGCAGCTCTTCCAGCGCGTCGCGCGAATAGTTGGTGCTTTCCTTGTCGTAGTTGTAATCGAAGATGCTCGCCCGCGAAGGCCAGGTGAAGATGACGGGCGCGACCTCGGCATGGGAATCGTGGACGATCTGGGCGTAGCGGTAGACCGCATCCTCGAAGCGGTTGTTGAAGCCGTGGACGAAGATCAGCACGCGCCGGCTCCTGGGCAGATGCCCCTTTAGCCAAGCCTGCGTTTGCTGTCCAGCCTCGAGCGGCTTGACGCTGACGGTCGAGAAATCGCGGCTCGGATCGGGCGGCAGTCTTTTCGGCCATTGCACCTGGCCGACCTTGCGGTTCTGTTCCGGGGGAATGGAAACGACGATTTCCGTCAGCGAAAGCCCTTGAGCGCGCTCGCCGGTGAAGAGTATGGCAGGATCGGCGGATGGCGCGCGCGTCGTCGCCACCAGGAGATCGACCTTGGAAGCGCCAGCGGCGGAGCCGGATGGGGTGAGAACTCCGACGGGGCGGGCGCCGCAGCCCGCAATGCCGAGCATCAGCACCAGGCAGACGAAGGTGCGGGCCAAACGCGTTGTGAGGGCATTCGCGATCGACCGCACCTCAAATTCCCTCTGGGGTCTCATTCATTCCATCGTCCTCATGACGGCTCGAGCAGCGGCAATGGCGGAAGCAATGGCAGATTTTCGCCCTTTTCGCATTTCCTGACGCTCGAAAGGGCTGTGCCGGACGACTGCTCGCCGCCCGATTGCGGCTTTCATGCAACATTTCGCTACAAGCTGCGGTCGTGGTTCCCCTGGAAATTCATTGAAATGACCGATGCCTTTCAATAGCATCGGCTTGGCCCTTGAGCGGACGCGGCCTGGCGGATGATCCATCCGGTCTCCCTGACATGACGAGGAATTTTGCGAATGCAGGCGGTTTTCGACGGCCATAATGACGTGCTATTGCGGCTCTGGCGGCATGCACGCGCAGGTGTCGATCCCGTGGCCGAATTTGCCCACGGGACCGACAAAGGTCATATCGACGCCCCGCGCGCCAGAGAGGGAGGCCTCATCGGCGGCCTGTGCGCCATCTATATTCCGTCGGGCGATCTCGTGCTGAAAGTGCCGGACGAAAACGGGCATTACGCGACCCCGCTTGCCAAGCCGCTCGACCACATGGCGTCGCTCGCGACCGCAATGGAGATTGCCGACGTCGCCTTCAGGCTTGACCGTGCCGGCGCCTGGCGGCTTTGCCGCTCGACCGGCGAAATTCGCAGGGCATCCGAGGAGGGCGTCTTCGCTGCCGTTTTGCACATGGAGGGCTGCGAGGCGATCGGGCCAGAGCTCGCGGCGCTCGAGACCCTCCATGCGGCGGGGCTCCGTTCGCTCGGCCCGGTCTGGAGCAGGCACAATGCTTTCGGCCATGGCGTGCCGTTCGCTTTTCCGTCCACGCCGGACACGGGGCCGGGACTCACCGCATCAGGTTTCGAACTGGTACGCGCCTGCAACCGGCTCGGCATTCTCATCGATCTCGCGCACATCACCGAAAAGGGTTTCTGGGACGTCGCGAAGACGACGGATCAGCCGCTCGTCGCCAGCCACTCCAATGCGCATGCGCTGACGCCGGTCGCACGCAATCTGACCGACCGCCAACTCGATGCGATTCGCGAGAGCCGGGGAGTGGTCGGCCTCAATTATGCGACGACCATGCTGCGGGGGGACGGACAGGAAAATGCTGCAACCCCGCTCGCCGATATGGTCCGACACGTCGACTACATGGTCGAGCGTGTCGGGATCGACTGCATTGCGCTGGGCTCCGACTTCGACGGCGCGACCATACCGGAGGAAATCGGCGATGCGGCGGGCAATCAGAGGCTCGTTGCGGCGCTCAAGGGTGCCGGATATGGTGATCGCGAGCTTAAAAAGATCTGTCGGGAGAATTGGTTGAGAGTTCTGGGGCAGGCGTGGCACGAGCAGGCCTGATCTCATGAAGAAGAGCCCGCAACGGGCATAAAAGAGGGAAACGCAAGATGATGCATAAGCTCCATGGACGTTTTCGACTTCTGACTGCCTCCGCCGCGCTTGCGCTCACGATGGGTGTGGCGCAGCCAACTCTCGCCGATACGCCGAAGGACACGCTGGTCCAGGCCTGGGCGATCGACGATATCATCACCATGGATCCGGGCGAGGCCTTCGAGATCTCGACCGCCGAGATGACCAGCAACACCTACAGCCTGCTCGTGCGCCTCGACCTCAACGACACGTCGAAGGTGGTCGGCGATCTCGCCGAGAGCTGGACGGTGTCCGACGACGGCCTCACCTATACGTTCAAGCTGAAGCCCGGAATGAAATTCGCCTCCGGCAATCCGATCACCGCCGAGGATGTCGCCTATTCCTTCGAGCGTGTCGTCAAGCTCGACAAGAGCCCGGCCTTCATCCTGACGCAGTTCGGTCTCACCGGCGACAACGTCACCGAGAAGGCCAAGGCCGCCGACGAGCAGACCTTCGTCTTCACCGTTGACCAGCCCTATGCCCCGAGCTTTGTCTTGAACTGCCTGACCGCGACGGTCGCTTCGGTCATCGACAAGAAGCTCGTCCTCGAACATGTCAAGCCCGTCGAGCCGAGCGATGCCTATAAATACGACAACGACTTCGGCAATGAATGGCTGAAGACCGGCTATGCCGGTTCCGGGCCGTTCAAGCTGCGCGATTGGCGCGCGAACGAAGTGGTCGTGCTGGAGCGAAACGACAATTATTACGGCGAACAGGCCAAGCTCGCCCGCGTCATCTATCGACACATGAAGGAAAGCTCCGGCCAGCGTTTGGCGCTCGAAGCCGGCGATGTCGATGTCGCGCGCAATCTCGAGCCGGGCGACTACGAGGCGGTCTCGAAGAATGCGGATCTCTCGACGACGAGTGCGGCGAAGGGCACCGTTTACTACATCAGCCTGAACCAGAAGAACGAGGACCTTGCCAGGCCCGAGGTGCGCGAGGCCTTCAAATATCTCGTCGACTATGACGCCATCGGCGCGACGCTGATCAAGGGAATCGGTGAGATACATCAGACCTTCCTGCCGAAGGGCGTGCTCGGCGCGCTGGACGAAAATCCGTACAAGCTCGACACGGCCAAGGCCAAGGAACTGCTGGCGAAAGCCGGCTACCCGGACGGCTTCTCCGTCACCATGGACGTGCGCAACACCCAGCCCGTGACCGGCATTGCCGAATCCTTCCAGCAGACGCTTGCGCAGGTGGGGGTGAAGCTCGAAATCATTCCCGGCGACGGCAAGCAGACTCTGACGAAATACCGCGCCCGCAATCACGACATGTATATCGGCGAGTGGGGCATGGACTACTTCGACCCGCATTCGAATGCCGAGACCTTTGCCAGCAATCCGGACAATTCCGACGAAGGCAAGGTCAAGACACTTGCCTGGCGCAACGCCTGGGATGTGCCGGAATTGAGCAAGAAAACCAGGGAGGCGCTTCTCGAGCGCGACAGCGCCAAGCGTGCCGAGACCTACAAGGAACTCCAAAAGGTCGTCCTGGAGGAGGGCCCTTTCGTCATCATCTATCAGAAGACGGAAGTGGCTGGCCTGCGCGGTAGCGTCAAGGACTACAAGCTGGGGCCGAGCTTCGACACCAACTTCGTCTGGAACGTCTCCAAGGAATAGCCGAGAGGACCGCTTCCTTGAGTTTGAGCGCAATTGAGCGAGGGAGCGGCCGCCGGCGTGCCCGTTCCCGCAAGATCGTTGCCACGGCGCTGCAATTCCTTGTCGTCGTGGCGACGACCTATCTCGGCCTGCTCGCCGTCACCTTCTTCATCGGCCGCGTCATCCCGATCGATCCGGTGCTGGCGGTCCTCGGTGACCGCGCACCAGCCCATGTCGTCGACCGGACCCGCGAGGCGATGGGGCTCAACCTGCCCCTCTACCAGCAATTCTTCATCTATGTGAGGCAGGCGCTTTCCGGCGATTTCGGCGTTTCGGTGCTGACGACCAACCCGGTGATGACCGACATCCGACGCGTGTTCCCGGCGACCATCGAGCTCGCGACGCTCGGGACCCTGATCGGGGGCCTGATCGGCGTCCCGCTCGGGGTGCTTGCCGCCGTCAAACGCGGCAGCATCGCCGATCAGATCGTGCGCGTCATCGGGCTCGTCGGCTATTCCGTGCCGATCTTCTGGCTGGCGCTTCTGGCGCTCCTCGTCTTCTATGCGCGGCTGCAATGGGTCGCCTACCCCGGCCGCATCGACATCGTCTATGAATACACCTTTACGCCGATCACCGGCTTCTACCTCGTCGACGCGCTCTGGCAGGGACAATGGGACGTGTTCCGGGACGTCTTCCGGCATATCATCCTGCCGGCCTCTCTGCTCGGCTATTTCTCGCTCGCTTATATCAGCCGCATGACCCGCAGCTTCATGCTGAACGAGCTGCAGCAGGAATATATCGTTGCCGCGCGCGCCAAAGGCCTTTCCGAGGCGCGGATCATCTGGGGCCACGCGCTGCGCAATGCGGCGGTGCCGCTCGTCACCGTGATTGCCCTTTCCTATGCCGGGCTGCTCGAAGGCTCAGTGCTCACCGAGACGGTGTTCGCCTGGCCGGGGCTCGGCCTCTACATCACCAATTCACTGCAGAATGCCGACATGAACGCCGTGCTCGGCGGTACGATCATCATCGGGTCGGTCTTCATCGGCATCAATCTCCTGTCCGATCTGCTCTATCGGACGCTTGACCCGAGGACGCGCGCGCGATGAGCCTGGCCACGGAAACCCGCCCGACGACGCGCCGGGAATGGCTGCTCTCCGATCGTCCGCAGTCGCGCCTGCAGGCGCGGCTGGGCCGCGCCTACATGACTTGGCGCCGCTTCTCGGCGAACCGCCTCGCCGTTGCCGGACTTCTGATCCTGTTGGCACTGGTCCTCGTTGCGGCCTTTGCCGATCAGATCGCGCCGCATTCGCCCTTCGTCGGCAATCTCGCCGGCGCGCGGCTTCTGCCGCCGGGCAGCGACGGATACCTGCTCGGCACCGACGACCAGGGGCGCGATATCCTGTCGCGGCTGATCCATGGTTCGCGGCTGACGCTCATGGTCGTCGCGCTCGTCGCGATCATCGCCGCGCCCGTCGGCCTGATCGTCGGCGCGGTCGCCGGCTATGCCGGCGGCTGGATCGATGCCATCCTCATGCGCGTCACCGATATCTTTCTCGCCTTCCCGAAGCTCGTCCTGGCGCTCGCCTTCGTCGCCGCCCTCGGTCCAGGGATCGAAAACGCCGTCATCGCCATCGCGATCACCTCCTGGCCGCCTTATGCGCGCATCGCCCGCGCCGAGACGCTGACGGTGCGCAATTCCGACTACATCGCCGCGGTTCGGCTGATGGGGGCGTCGCCCATGCGCATCGTCATCCGGCACGTGATGCCGATGTGCCTGTCATCGCTGATCGTCCGCGTCACGCTCGACATGGCGGGCATCATTCTGACGGCGGCGGGCCTGGGTTTCCTCGGCCTCGGTGCACAACCGCCGCTCCCCGAATGGGGCGCGATGATCGCCTCCGGCCGCCGTTTCATCCTCGACCAATGGTGGGTTGCCACCATGCCCGGCATCGCGATCCTCATCGTCAGCCTCGGCTTCAACCTTCTCGGCGACGGCTTACGCGATGCGCTCGATCCGCGGGAGAGCGGCCAATGAGTGCGCTTCTGACGGTCGAGGATCTGAGGGTTTGCTTTCCGACGCGTACCGGCATGGTCGAGGCGGTGCGGGGTGTTTCCTTCGCCCTCGGACGCGAGCGCCTCGGCATCGTCGGCGAGAGCGGTTCCGGCAAGTCGCAGACCGGCAGGGCGATCATGGGATTGACGCCGCCACAGGCGCAAGTAACGGCAAGGACGCTCTCCTTCGATGGCATCGAGCTTCTGTCGGCCCCGCCGAAACTCCGCCGAAGCCTCCGCGGGAAGCGCATCGCGATGATCCTGCAGGACCCGAAATATTCGCTGAACCCGGTGATGAGCATCGGCCGGCAGATCGTCGAGACATTGCGAGAGCACGAGGACGTCTCGGGCGCGGAGGCCCGTGAGCGGGCGCTGGAGATGCTTGCCGCCGTCCAGATCCGCGACCCGAAGCGCGTCTTCGGGCTCTATCCGCACGAAGTCTCCGGCGGCATGGGCCAGCGGGCGATGATCGCGATGATGCTCGTGGCCGGGCCGGAACTGCTGATTGCCGACGAGCCGACATCGGCGCTCGACGTGACGGTGCAACTCGAGGTGTTGTCGATCCTCGACAAACTGGTTGCCGAGCGCGGGATGGGACTGATCTTCGTCTCGCACGATCTGAGGCTCGTCTCGTCCTTCTGCGATCGCGTGCTCGTCATGTATGCGGGCCGGATCGTCGAGGAGCTTGCCGCCTCCGACCTCGCCAATGCCAAGCACCCATATACCCAAGGGCTCTTCAATTGCATGCCGGTGATCGGCGCCGATCGCCATCCCCTGCCAGTTCTCGAACGCAAGCCGGAGTGGGCGCTATGAGCGCGATCGTCTCGGTCGAGAACCTCAGCGTCGTCTTCGACGACTTCACCGCGCTTGACAATGTCAGCATCGATGTCTTCGCAGGGGAGTCCTTCGGACTTGTCGGCGAGTCCGGCTCGGGCAAGTCGACGCTGCTGCGTTCAATTGCGGGGCTTGCGCCCCCAGCCGGGGGCACGATGCGGATCACCGGACGGGAGCTTCGCGGCAGAGACCGCGACAAGGCCTTTTACCGTGCAGTGCAAATGGTCTTCCAGGATCCCTACGGGTCGCTGCATCCGCGCCAGACGATCGACCGGCAGCTCATGGAGCCGCTCGCGATCCACGGCGCCCGTGATGGCGAGCGCCGCATCTTGAAAGCGCTTGACGAGGTGGGCCTGGGCTCCGGATTTCGATTCCGTTATCCCCATCAGCTTTCCGGCGGCCAGCGGCAGCGCGTGGCAATCGCCCGCGCACTGATCCTCGAACCCTCGATCCTGCTCCTCGACGAGCCGACTTCGGCGCTCGATGCGTCGGTCCAGGCGGAAGTGCTGAACCTGCTCGAGCAGGTGCGGCACGACCGAAAGCTGACCTTCGTCATGGTCAGCCATGACCTCGGCGTCGTCACCCACATGTGCGACCGCCTGGCGGTGATGCAGGGCGGGCGTGTGGTCGAGCGACTAACCTCGGACGATCTCGCGGGTGGCCGCATCGACGAGGACTATACGCGCAACCTGATGGTGGCGAGCAAAGGGTTCCGCCGCCATGCGGAGCCGATCACACAAGGCGCCGCCTCCCCCTCCCGACCTTGAGCGCACGGCCTCCCCACGCTCCCGCAGATGTGTAGGCGGCCACAACCGGCTTTGCTTGCCGGGGTCCGCACAAAGGCGCAGAATGGCCAGCTGCTGGGGCAATGGTTCACCGTGGGAGGAGCGAATCATGAACGATGTCAGCCTCACCGATCTGCATGGCGGAAGGACGACGGTCAGCGCCGAGGCCGTCGAAGCCCTCGCGAAGCGGCTACGCGGCCGCGTGCTGAATGGGAGAGATCCGGAATATGACGAGGTGCGCGCCATCTGGAATGCGATGATCGATCGCAGGCCGGGCCTGATCGTTCGCTGCGCCGGGGCTTCCGACGTGATCCATGCTGTCCGCTTCGCGGCGGAAAACCAACTGCTCCTCGCGGTGCGCGGCGGCGGACACAACATCGCCGGCAATGCCGTCTGCGAGGGCGGATTGATGATCGATCTCTCGCCGATGAAATCGGTGCATGTGGATCCGACGACAAAGCGGGCATGGGTGGAGCCTGGCGCGACGCTTGCCGACGTCGACAAGGAAACCCAGGCTTTCGGCCTGGCGCTGCCAGTCGGCATCAATTCCACTACGGGCATTGCCGGCCTCACGCTTGGCGGAGGCTTCGGCTGGACCACCCGCAAATTCGGATTGACGGTCGACAACCTGCTGTCCGCCGATATGGTGACGGCCAATGGTGAGCTTGTGCGTGCAGGCCCGGCGGAGCACCGCGACCTGTTCTGGGCCCTCAGGGGCGGTGGTGGGAACTTCGGCATAGTCACCGCCTTTGAATTCGCCCTGCAGGACCTCGGGCCGGAGGTTCTCTCAGGCCTCGTCGTGCACCCCTTCGGCGATGCGGGAAACGTACTCAGGCAATACAGACAGGCGCTTAAAGCCGCACCGGACGAACTCACCTGCTGGGTCGTGCTGCGTCTTGCGCCGCCGCTGCCGTTCATTCCCGCCGAATGGCACGGCAAGGAAGTTCTCGTACTTGCCATGTGCTATTGCGGCGATCTCGTGGCCGGCGAGGAGGCGACGGCCGCCTTGCGCGCGATCGGCCAACCGATTGCCGACGTTGTCAGCCCCCACTCCTTCGTCGCCTGGCAGCAGGCCTTCGACCCGCTGCTCGCGCCGGGTGCGCGCAACTACTGGAAGAGCCATGATTTCTTGGAGCTTTCCGATGCAGCGATCGGCGTCCTGCTCGACGCCATACGGCAGTTGCCGGGACCGGAATGCGAAATCTTCATCGGCCATGTCGGCGGCGCGGCAGGTCGGATCGCGGCGGAGGAAACCGCCTTCCCCCAGCGTAATTCGCATTTCGTGATGAATGTGCACGCTCGCTGGCGCGAACCGGCAATGGACCAGGCCTGTATCGACTGGGCGCGACAAATCTTCGAGGCGGCGAAGCCCCATGCCGCCGGTACCGCTTACATCAACTTCATGCCTGAGGACGAGGTCGATCGGGTCGCTGCGGCCTACGGCGGCAATTACGCGCGGCTCGCCGAGGTCAAGCGCCGCTACGATCCTCAGAACCTCTTCCGCATGAACCAGAATGTGCGGCCGGTGGAAATACGCGGAGCGGCATGAGCGGGGGCGGATGGCCGCGATGCAGTCGTCGAGCGGGGAGCGGAGTTCATCCGCATCCCGCTCAGCCTGAACGAGCAAACTCAAGGAGGAGATCAGATGTTGTCGATGCGATTGTCCGCGGTGGCCGCTCTTGCCGTATCCATGGCCCTGGGCTCGGCGAACATCGCCGCCGCTCAGGCGGCCGATACGCCCGAGGAGCAGGAACCCGCGCCGGAGGCGCCTCAGCAGCCGGCGGAAACGCCCGCTCCGGATCAGGAGACCCAGGCCGATCAGCCGCAAGCGATGCCGCGCGACATGGCGCGCCCGGGCCGCATGGGCGTTCACGGCAGGATGATGCGCGGGCGTGGGCACATGATGAAGGTCATGTTCGCGATCGCTGATGCCGACGGCAACGACTCGCTCTCCTTCGAGGAGATCAGCACCATTCACCGGCGCATCTTCGACGCGATCGACGCCGACGGTAATGGCGAGGTCACGCAGGAGGAGGTCCAGACTTTCATGCGGGAATAGCGTCGGCTGGCATCTCGCCCGAACCGCCGTGTTTCGGGCGAGATGCAGGGAACGCAGCAGCATTCCGGGGGAACGGATGGGGAAATTTCAGCTGAAACGTGTCTATGAGGCGCCGCGTCCGGAGGATGGGACGCGCATTCTCGTCGACCGACTGTGGCCGCGCGGCATCGCCAAGGACAAGGCGCGGATCGACCTTTGGCTTAAGGAGATCGCACCGAGCGACGCGCTGCGCAAGCGCTTCCATGGCAAGCCGGATGAATGGGGCGCTTTCTGTGAATCCTATGCCGCCGAACTCCAAGGTGAGGCGGCACAGGCGGCGGCAAGCGAACTTTTCAAGTTTCGGGCGCAGGGTCCGGTGACGCTGCTTTATGCGGCGCGGGACGAGAGCCGCAATAACGCAGTTGCACTGAAGACATGGCTGGAACGACATCGGGGAGGGGGCTTGCCGGGGTAGCGCAGTGAGAGAGCCGGCCGGGCGCGATCTTGGACCTCGCGTCCGCCTACTCGCGCATTGCGCACTTCCTCATCAGCGCTGATCTTGGCCATGGTTCCGTATTGCCTGAGGGGCAGATGGAGAGAACATCTCTGAGCGGGCCGTGACCGCTGCCCGCCGAATCCGCAGAACCTTCAGGTGTTGAACCGGAAGTGGATCACGTCGCCGTCCTGGACGACATAATCCTTGCCTTCGTCGCGCGCCTTGCCGGCTTCCTTCGCGCCGGTCTCGCCGCCGCACGCAATGAAGTCGTCATAGGCGATCGTGTTGGCGCGGATGAAGCCACGCTCGAAGTCCGAGTGGATGACGCCGGCCGCCTGAGGCGCTTTCGTGCCGCGCGGGATCGTCCAGGCGCGCGTTTCCTTCGGGCCGACCGTGAAATAGGTGATGAGATCGAGCAGCTTGTAGCCGGCGCGGATCAACCGGTCGAGGCCGGCCTCTTCGAGACCAAGCGCGGCAAGAAACTCCTTCGCCTCCTCTTCCGGCAATTGCGCCACCTCGGATTCGATCGCGGCCGAGATGATGACCGTGCCGGCGCCTTGAGCCTTGGCCATCTCCTCCACGGCCCGGGTATGTTCGTTGCCCGTTGCGGCATCGCCCTCGGCGACGTTGCAGACGTAGAGAACCGGATGGGCGGTCAGCAGATTGAGGCCCTGAAGGATACGCAGCTCGTCCGCATCGAGCTTCGGCAAGAGAGTGCGCACCGGCTTGCCCTCCTGCAGGAGTTTCAGCGCGGCATCCATGATGGGCAGTTGCGCCATCGACTCCTTGTCCTTACCGGTGGCGCGCTTGCGCGTCTGCTCCGTACGCCGCTCGAGGCTTTCGAGATCGGCAAGCATCAGTTCGGTCTCGATCGTCTCGGCGTCCTCGACCGGATGGATGCGGCCTTCCACATGGGTGATGTCGTCGTCCTCGAAGCAGCGCAGCACATGAACCACGGCATCGACCTCGCGGATGTTGGCGAGGAACTGGTTGCCGAGGCCTTCGCCCTTGGAGGCGCCCCGCACCAGGCCGGCGATGTCGACGAAGGAGATGCGCGTCGGGATGATCTCCTTCGATTTGGCAATGTCGGCGAGCTTGCGCATGCGCGGATCCGGTACGGCGACTTCGCCGGTGTTCGGTTCGATCGTGCAGAAGGGATAATTCGCAGCCTGTGCCGCCGCCGTTTTGGTGAGCGCGTTGAAGAGTGTCGACTTGCCGACATTCGGCAGCCCGACGATACCGCATTTGAAGCCCATGGCCAAAAAACCTGTCGTTCTCGAATTGCTTGCGGGTGGCTATGGGATAAAGGAGCGGAGCGGTCAAGTCTTCGCTCCTATTCGGCGGGCTTTCACTTGAATGCCCGCAGCTGGCGCGCGATAGTCGTGCAGGATCTCCTACTGCATGTCTTCTTAATCGACCTCGATTTTGGGAGAGGTGCAGCGATTCAAAGTGCTACAGCGACGTTTGCGCGTCTGATTAGGCGCGCGGCGCTGTATGTCATCAGCGGGTGGACCGATGAGTGACAATGACGCTGCCGCAAAGCCGAAGATCAAGACCAAGCCCAAGCTCGAGCGCCCGAGGCTCTACAAGGTGATGCTCGTCAACGACGACTACACGCCGCGCGAATTCGTCGTCATGGTGCTGAAGGCCGTGTTCCACATGAGTGAGGAGACGGGGTATCGCGTGATGATGACGGCGCACAAGCTCGGTACCTCGGTGGTCGTGGTCTGCGCCCGGGACATTGCCGAGTCCAAGGCGAAGGAAGCGACCGAGCTCGGCAAGGAGGCGGGTTTCCCGCTATTGTTCACGACCGAGCCGGAGGAGTGAGTCCCGGCCCTGGCTACGCAACCGCGGCCGAGCGCGGAGCCGGTTCGGCATCCTTTGGCTTGTCCGTGTCGAACGGGCATCCTATCGAAAGCTCGGGATTGATGCGGGCGCGCATCGTCGCTTCGAATTCGTCCCGGACCCGGACGATCTGCTTGCGCAGCCACTGGTGAGCCGGGTCGCGATCGCGACGGGAGTGCCAGAAGACGACCGATCCAAATAACGTCGCCATCTAATCGCCCTTCGCGCCGAACATTTTCTTCAGCATCTCGGCCATAGGGCCGGTCGTCGGGAGCTTTTTCGGCTGAGGTGCACTGCGGGCCTGGTGGATGTGGGATTGCGCCGTCTGCTTCTTCGGTATTTCAAGCTTTCCCGCGTCGGGCTTGCCGCCGATGGCGAGTGCGAGCTTGTTCAGAAGCTGCGAATCCTCGCCCTTGACCAGCATCTCCGCGTTATCGGCGATGGTGTCGAGGAGAGGCGAAAGCCAGGCCTGATCCGCCTTGGCGAAATCGCCGAGCACATGCGCGTGTACCAGGTCCTTGACGCCCGGATGGCCGATCCCGAGGCGAAGGCGGCGGTATTCCTTGCCGCAATGGGCGTCGATCGATTTGATGCCGTTGTGGCCGCCATGGCCGCCGCCAGTCTTGATGCGCGCCTTGCCGGCGGGGAGATCGAGTTCGTCATAGATCACGACGATGTCCTTTGGCGCGAGCTTGTAAAAGCGCATAGCTTCGCCGACGGCCTCGCCGGAGAGATTCATGAAAGTCTGCGGCTTCATCAGAAGCACGCGCTCGCCGGCGATCTCGCCTTCGGCGATCTCCGCCTTGAACTTCTTCGACCAGGAGGAGAAACCCGGGCGCCGCTGAATGGCATCGACTGCCATGAAACCGATATTGTGGCGGTTGTCCGCATATTTCGGTCCCGGATTGCCAAGTCCCGCGATGATCAGCATGCGGTCAACTCCTGATGCTCTTGCCTGACGCTGACGAGGAGGGCCTGTGCCTCCTATCCCGCCTGCCTTACCCTCCGCAGCAGCTGCCAAAGGTGGGGCAGCCCTCTCCTGCCCGCAGGAGAGGGCTAGGGTGAGGGGCATCCCTCAATCATTTCAACGCAAAACCACTGGTGCTCGGCTAAGTCAATCTCTAATTCGCCGCCTGGCGGATGGCGTTCGGGCGCAGACCGTAACGCTCGAAGATCCGGTCCTGCGTGCCGTCGGCAATCAGGCGGTTGAGCTCCACCTGCATCCGCGTGACGATTTCCTCCGGCATATCCCTGTGGCAGGCAATGCCGTACTGCTTGCCTTCGAGAACGAGCGCCGGTTCGACCGGCGTGCCGCCGGCCCGCATCGTCTCGAAGGTCTTTTCCGAGGTCATCATCAGGTCGATGCGGCCGGCGAGAAGTTTCTTGAGCGTCGAGTCGAGGCTGGTGGCGTAGTCGATCCGCTCAAAGCCGTGCTCCCTCAGATAACTGGCGGAGACATCTTCGCGCTGCGTGCCGATCACGAACTGCTTTGCCTCGTCCAGCGTCTTCGGCGCGATGGCGGCATCCTTGCGACGCACCATCATCATCTGGTCGACAAGAAGTGGTTCGATCCATCGGAACTCGCCGTCCCGCTCGGCGTCGTGACCGGTCGTGAATACGCAGTGGAAGGGCTCCTTTTCTGCTAGTGCAAAGGCCCGTGCCCAAGGCAGAACTTCGATGTCATAGGGAATAGCGACGGACTTCATCATGAGGACGACCTGATCGACGGAGGCGCCACTCGGACCTTCGTCGCCGAGGTAATTATAGGGCCGGTATTCTTCGGTCAGGAAATGGATTGTTTCGGCGTGAGCCGTGGCAGACAGGTGGAGCAGGATCGCCAGGATCAGTTTTTTCAAGCTGTGTACTCCTTTCGCCCACGCCCAAGGCCTGGGAGCGGGATGCGTTGGCGACTGCAGCCCAGAAGCTAGTTGGATGCGCTCGCCTTCGCCTCGGATTCGTTCTCCAGCATCGTCAGCATGCCACCGATCGGCAAGGGTCGGCTGAAGAGGTAACCCTGGCCATAATCCACGCCAAGCTTGCGCAAGAGTTGCCATTGCTCCTTCGATTCGATCCCCTCGGCGACCACCGTGCATCCCATCTGGTGCGAGATCGTGCGAATGCCCTTGATCAACATGCGGCTCTTGCGCCTGACATCCGCGGCGCTGGAACTGAGCGAGCGCGTGAAGGACTGGTCGACCTTGACGATGTCGACGGGGAAGCGGTTCAGATAGCTGAGCGAGGAGTAGCCGGTGCCGAAATCGTCGAGCGCTATTCGGCAGCCGAATTCGTTGAGCTGCTTCAGGACCGCATGAACCTCGGGATTATCGAGCATCAGCACTGCTTCGGTGATTTCGATGACGATGCGTTGCGGCGCAATGTGATGCTTGAGCAGGAGGGCCGCGAGCTTGTGGGGAAGGGTGAGTTCGAACTGAAGCGGCGAGAAGTTGATGGCGAGATAGGTATCCTGGGTCCCGTCCAGCCTGGAAATCGTCGCGAGGTGCCCGATCGCCCTTTCCAGCACGCGCTCGCCGATGCGGCCGATCGTGCCCGTTTCCTCGGCAATGTTGATGATCTTGCCTGGCGCAAGCAGACCTCTTTCGGGGTGGTTGAGCCGCATCAGTGCTTCGAAACCGACGATCTGGCCGTCGCCGAGATTGACGATCGGCTGCAGCCAGGCCTCGAACCAGTCCTCTTTCAAGCCAGCTTCGATGCATTGCTCGATCTCGTGGCGCTCGCGCGCAGCGTCAAGCATGCCGGTGTCGAAGATCCTGAGCCCGTTCTTGCCGTCGCGCTTGCGCGCATACATAGCCATGTCCGCTTTCAGCAAGAGATCGGAGGCGCCGGCGGCGTGGTTGGGGTAGACCGCAATGCCGATGCTTGCGCTGACGGAGAGTTCGTTGCCGGCGACCGGTATTGGCTCGCGCAGCGCGGCGCAGATACGCTCGCCGACTTCACTCGCCAATTCGAGAACGTCCGGCGCCCGGACGAGAATGGCGAACTCATCTCCGCCAAGTCTCGCCATCACGTCTTCATGGCCGAGAGCGCTGCCGATCCGTTCCACGGTATGGCATAGCACCGCATCGCCGGCCGCATGGCCGAAATTGTCGTTGATCCACTTGAAGCGATCGAGGTCGATGAAGATACAGGCGAGCTGCATGCCGCATTGGTCGGCGCTCACGATCGCCTCATCCAGCGCATTCTCGAAGCCCTGTCGGTTGAGCCGGCCGGTCAGGTGGTCGGTGATCGCTTGCGCGTGGTTGCGGCTTTCGGCTTGCTTCAGCGCCGTCACGTCGGTCATCACTGAGAGCGAATTCGCGTCAGCGCCGGCTTTGGTTTCGAGTATAAGCACGGTCATGAATGCGTCGTCGGCCTTGCGGAAAGGCAAGGTGATCTCGCTGATCGTCTGCCTGTCCGTTGCGTTTGCCCGTGGACGAAGGCGGTAGGCATCCTGCCAGTGCGGGTCGATGAAATCGGTGAAGTGTCGGCCGATAACCGCTGCGCGGCCATACCCTGTCGCCCGCAGCCAATAGTCGCTGACCGCCGTCAGCCGTCCTTCGGCATCGAGCGAGAAGAGCATTGCCGGCGTCAGGTTGTATGTCTCCGTGGCACGCGCATGTGCGGCCTTCAGCTCGGATTCCTCACGCTCGAGCCGGTCCTGCATCGCGTTGAAATTGGCGGCAAGCGTGCCCATTTCGTCATGCGCCGCCCAGTCAACCCGATGACGCGAGCCGAGCTGGCGGGTCGCTGCGATCGCGGCGGTCAGCCGGGTCAGCGGGCGGATCACGGTAAGGCGGTTGCCGATCAACGCTGCAGTGAAGACGATCGCCACGGCGACAAGCAGAATACCGAGGACTGACCACTCGTCCTTGCTGAAGCGCGAGGGGATATCGGATGCAGGTACGAATGCTTCGAGCGTGCCGACAGTCTTGGTGCCATTAACGCTGTCGTACGAAATCGGGGTTTGCAGCGGGTGGCCCGCGGTCGTATCGATCCGCTCCCTCGGGAGCTGGACCAGGACATTGCCGGCCGCGTCGCGAATGGTGACGGCACGAATATCCGTCGCCCCCATCAGCGAGCGGCCGATCCGCCCGATGCCGTCCTGGTCGAAGTCCCAGATGGGCTTGCCGAGAGCCTCGCTGCTTGCCGCCATCAAAAGTTCGACATTGTGCAGGCGCTCGCGTGCAACGCGCTCGCCGGATATGGTCAGGAAGAGTGCGAGCAACGGCGCCACGAAAACAAGCATCGCGCCGCAGATGATTGCGATAAACCGGCTTTCCACCGAGTGCATCATCGGATGCTCCGATCGGTGGATGTCCACACTCTGTACATTCGGATACTCTTGCACTGCCACGCCATGCTCCCCCGCGCGCAGCACATCATCAAATCCTTAAATGTTGCTGAAATTGCACGCCGCATTTCGTGCAAGCAATTGCCGTTCATCCGATGCGCGAAAACAAAAACCCCGCCCCCAAGACGGTGGGCAGGGTTTCAAGAAATGGACGCTGCGAAAAAGGCTTGAGATCAAGCCTCGGCTTCGCCCTCGGCGGCTTCCGCGTCGTCGGTCTCCTGGGCACGGCCGGTGATCGTCGCGATCGTGAAATCGCGGTCGCTGATAACCGGGGTTGCGCCTGCCGGAAGCTTGACGTCCGAGATATGGACCGTATCGCCGATGTTGAGGCCGGCAAGATCGACGCTCAGGAACTCCGGAATGCTGTCGGCGGAAACGTTCAGCTCGACTTCGTGGCGAACGATGTTGAGAGCGCCGCCGCGCTTCAGGCCCGGGGATTTCTCTTCGTTTTCGAAGTGAACGGGCACTTGCACCGATACCTTGCTGTCCTTCGAGACACGCAGGAAGTCGACATGCATCGTGAAGTCACGGACCGGATCCAGCTGATAGTCCTTCGGCAGGACGCGGATCTTCTCGCCGTTGACGTCGATCGTCGCGACGGTGGTCATGAAACCGCCGGCGTGGATCTTCACCGTCACGTCCTTGGTGGACAGAGCGATGGAAAGCGGGGGCTGCTTGTCACCATAGATGACAGCGGGGATAAGACCGTTGCGGCGAAGTTCGCGGGAGGACCCCTTACCAACCCGTTCGCGCGTCTCGGCCTTGAGCTCGTAAGTCTGGCTCATGGGTAGACCTTTCTGGTTATTTGGAGAGTTCGTCCGTCAATGGGCTAGACCCGGCGGAAAAACCTGAAGCCGCGTAGCGGCCCCATCCGCGTTGCCTCCAAGGGTGTCTGCGCGGACGCGCGGTCCATAACGGAGAACGCGCCAAAATGCAAGGCGCGGTGCGGCTCATCCCTTCCGCCTGGCGAAACGGGCAAGCGCGAGCATGAGGCCGCCGGCAATGAGACCCCAGAAAGCGCCCGATACGCCCGCGAAACTGATACCTGATGCCGTGACGAGAAAGGTGATGGCGGCGGCTTCGCGCGTGTCGGCTTCCGCGAAGGCGGCCATGGCGGAGCTTGAAAAGGCGCCGATCAGCGCAAGCCCGGCAACGGCCTCGATCAGCACCGGCGGGGCAAGGCCGACAAAAGCGGTAACGACGCCGGCGATGAGGCCGAAGACGACATAGGTGATGCCGGCATTGACCGCGGACCAGTAGCGGCGGCCGCGGTCCGGATGGGAATCGGGCCCGGCGCACATGGCGGCGGTGATGGCCGCCAGGTTGACGGCGTGGCCGCCGAAGGGCGCGCTCATCATCGAGAAAAGGCCGGTCGTCGCAAAGAGCGGCCCGGGGTTCGGGTGGAAGTCATTGACCTTCAGCACGGCGATGCCGGGAATATTCTGCGAGGCCATCGTTACGATGAAAAGCGGCAGCGCGATGCTGACGATTGCAGCGGCATTGAAAACCGGGAAGACGAATTGCGCGCGTGGAACCAACGCCGAGGAGAGGTTGGCGAGGAAGTCCGCAGGCATGTCGACGCCGAAAGTGAGCACGAGGACGAAGGCAAGCAATGCTGCCGGCACCGCATAGAGCCTGTTGACGCTGCCGACGATCGCCCAGGCGAGGACGATCGGCAGGCCGAACAGCGGATTGAAGGCGATCGCCTTGACCGGTGCGAAGCAAAGGCCGATCAACACGCCGGCAAGCATCGCGTTGGCGAGCGCTGCGGGAATGGAGGAGACCATTCGGCCGAGCGGCTTCCAAAGCCCGGCGACGACGATGAGAAAGCCGCAGATCAGGAAGGCACCGACCGCGGCATTGAACCCGCCTTCCACGCCTCCGGAACTTGCCAGCAAAGCCGCTCCAGGCGTCGACCACGCAATGCTGACGGGAAGCCGGGTGGCGAGACTGATGACGATCCCGCAGACGCCCAGAGAGATCGAAAGTGCCATCAGGCCGGCGGCCGCCTGCACCTCGCTTGCTCCCACGCCTGTAAGGCCGTGCAAGACGACGGCGAAGGAGCTGGCGAATCCGACAAAGGCGGTCAGCGCGCCCATGAAGAGGCTTTGAACGGAGAAATCACGAAGCATGGCGGAACCGGATGGCGCAGGCGAGTCGCGGAAATTGTGCTGGACCAAGTAGCATATCGGCCGATGTGCCGATACCGCGTGCGGCCATCCTGGCCGCGCACGACCTTCGTCTGGCTGGACCTTGCTTGCTATCGAAGGCTATAGTGCCGCCAAATGCAGCGGCACCGCACATGGGAGGTCGGGGCAATCTGCCAACCCGCGGACGCTTCAGGGAGGGAGCGATGCCTGCAGCCACGGATCATTCGGAACACGTCTACAGGATCGCGCAGCAGTCGTCGGCGGCCGCGTGCTCGCCGGTTGCCGCCTCCTGGCGCCGCTGCATGACGGTTCACGGCCTGGCGCCCGAGGAGGCGCGGACACCCTGGCGTCTTTCGGACGGAGAGCTCATCGAGGCGCGCGAACGCTCCGGCGTGCTGCTCGCCGAGGCCGGCGGCGAGCTCGACCGGCTGTTTGCGATCCTCGGCAAGGCCGGATGCTGCCTGTTGCTGACCGACGACAAGGGCGTCGCGCTCGAGCGCCGCGGGTCGGGCGGCGACGATGCTGATTTTCGCGGTGTCGGACTTTGGTCCGGAACCGTGTGGAGCGAAGCGAGCGTGGGAACGAACGGCATCGGCACGGCAATCGCCGATGAGCGCCCCGTCATCATTCATCGCGACCAGCATTTCCTGAGCCGCAATATCGGTCTCAGCTGCGCGACGGCACCCATTCGCGACGAACTCGGCCGGATCGCGGCGGCGATCGACATCTCTACCTGCCGCGATGATGCATCGGAGATGACGCTCTCGATTCTCTCACAGGCCGTGCGCGATGCCGCCGGGCGCATCGAGGCCAATCTCTTCCGGCGGGCCTTCACCGGGGCGCGGATCGTGCTCGTACCGGCCGATCGCGCCGGGCCGGCGCTGCTTGCCGTGGATCGAGACGATGTCGTCCTCGGCGCCACGCGTGCGGCCCGGCAATGGCTCGGCCTTGACGACAGGCGCATCGCCGGCGGTGTCCCCGCATCCGACCTCCTCGAAGAGCGCGCCTCGGGCGAGGGGACCGAATTTTCGGATGCCGAGCGCGCGGCTCTTCGCCGCGTACTGTCGCGCGCCAACGGCAATGTCTCGATGGCCGCCGATCTCCTAGGCATCAGCCGGGCCACACTTTATCGAAAGATGAAGCGGCTCTCGCTGAACTGAGCTGCCGACATCATCGAGAGATGCCCTCACCATAGCCCTCTCCCCGCCTTCGGGTAAAGGTCGCGGCAGCGGAATGCGGGCGTCCTCTGACCGATGCTGCGCTGCAGCACGACTACCCCGCCCCGCTTGTCGCAATTCTGAAACAGATGGCATTGCCGGCTTCGGCAGCCCTCTACCGTAAATCGCCGTTTGGCATCACCTTCCTTTAACAGCAATCGGAGTGCTGTCTTTTCAAAGGGAGGAAGTCATGCTGCATCAGAAGATCGTCGAGAGCCCGTACAAGCACAAATACGGAAACTTCATCGGCGGCGAGTGGCGCGAGCCCGTGGCCGGCCGCTATTTCGACAATACGACGCCGATCACCGGCGGCACGCTCTGCCAAGTCGCCCGCTCCGATGCGGCCGATATCGAACTTGCGCTCGACGCGGCGCATGCCGCCAAGGACAAATGGGCCCGGACCTCGACGACCGAGCGCTCCAACATCCTGATGAAGATCGCGGCACGGATGGAGGACAATCTCGAGCTCCTCGCGCGCGCCGAGAGCTTCGACAATGGCAAGCCGATCCGTGAGACGATGGCGGCGGACATTCCGCTGGCGATCGATCATTTCCGCTATTTCGCCGCCTGCATCCGCGCCCAGGAGGGCTCGATCGGCGAGATCGACCACGACACGATCGCCTACCATTTCCATGAGCCGCTCGGCGTCGTCGGTCAGATCATCCCCTGGAACTTCCCGATCCTGATGGCCGCCTGGAAACTGGCCCCGGCACTGGCCGCCGGCAATTGCGTCGTGTTGAAACCGGCCGAGCAGACGCCCGCCTCCATTCTGGTGCTCGCCGAACTCGTCGCCGACCTGTTGCCGCCCGGCGTGCTCAACATCGTCAACGGCTTCGGCCTAGAGGCCGGCAAGCCGCTGGCAACCAGTCCACGCATCGCCAAGATCGCGTTTACCGGCGAGACGACGACCGGTCGATTGATCATGCAATATGCCAGCCAGAGTCTGATCCCCGTGACCCTCGAACTCGGCGGCAAGTCGCCGAACATCTTCTTCGCCGATGTCTTGAACGAGGACGACGACTTTTTCGACAAGGCGCTCGAAGGCTTTGCCATGTTCGCGCTCAACCAGGGTGAGGTTTGCACCTGCCCAAGCCGCGCGCTGATCCAGGAAAGCATCTATGACCGCTTCATGGAGCGGGCGTTGAAGCGAGTCGAGGCGATCCGCCAGGGCAACCCGCTCGACCCGCAGACGATGATCGGCGCGCAGGCGTCGAGCGAGCAGCTCGAGAAGATTCTCTCCTATATCGACATCGGCAAGCAGGAAGGGGCAGAGCTGCTGACGGGCGGCGAGCGTAACGCGCTCGAAGGCGAGCTTGCGGGCGGCTATTACGTCAAGCCGACCGTGTTCCGCGGCCACAACAAGATGCGCATCTTCCAGGAAGAAATCTTCGGGCCGGTCGTGTCGGTAACGACCTTCAAAACCGAAGACGAGGCGCTGGCGATCGCGAACGACACGCTTTATGGCCTCGGTGCCGGTGTCTGGAGCCGTGACGCCAACCGCTGCTACCACTTCGGCCGCGAAATCCAGGCCGGCCGAGTCTGGACGAATTGCTACCACGCCTATCCGGCCCATGCCGCCTTCGGCGGTTACAAACAGTCGGGTATCGGCCGCGAGACGCACAAGATGATGCTCGACCATTACCAGCAGACCAAGAACATGCTGGTGAGCTACAGCCCGAAGGCGCTCGGCTTCTTCTGATCCTCATTGTGGATGTCGTGATGCCGGCGACCGCCGGTGATCCTCCCGGCGGGCTCCCGATTTCCTATCGGGGGCCTGTCGGGCGTAGAGGGAGGCAGGAAATGATGACGGAAACAAATGGCGAGCCGCGCGTGCTTGCGACCGACGCGGCCATCGATCTCATTCGCGAAATCCGGCGCGATCACCCGGACATTCTCTTCCATCAGTCGGGCGGCTGCTGCGACGGCTCGTCGCCGATGTGCTACCCGGCCGACGACTACATCGTCGGCGACAATGATGTGAAACTCGGCGAAATCGATGGCGTTGCCGTCTATATCAGTGCCAGCCAGTACGAGGTCTGGAAGCACACGCAGTTGATCATCGATGTCGTGCCGGGCAGGGGCGGCATGTTCTCGCTCGACAATGGTCGCGAGAAGCGGTTCCTCACCCGCTCACGCCTCTTCGGCGGGGGCGAGGCGTGCAAGTCTCAATGCTGAGCGGAGACACTCCGGCCTGGAGAGGCTGTTTGGTCCCACCGGTGGTGCTCATTGGTCGTGGGGATCGTTGCAGACGGCAGCCGCTACGGCATGATCTGCGGGCCAGACACGTAAGCCGACGAGCAGCCCGGCTGCGGCCATGGCGGCGAGAATTGCGAAGGTGAGTGCGATGCCGACAGCCGCACCCGCCATGCCCGCCGTCAGATAGGCAACGAACCAGCAAGCGTGGGTCAAGGCAAACTGGGCGGCAAAGAGAACCGACCGGTCCGACCTGCCTGCCGACCGCGCGACCAGTCGGCCAGCCGGGGTGAGGATCAATGCGTAACCCGCCCCAAGGCCCAACCAGAGCAGCAGGATCGTTGCATAACTGCTGACTGCGGCACCGGCCCCCAGACCGCCCGCGCAGAGACACGCGCCCGCCAGCATGATGACACGCTCTGGAAAGCGGTCGAGCAGCCTCGGTATAAGGACGGCCGCCGTCATCGATCCAGCGCCGAATACAGCGAGTGCGAGAACTGCGGCTTCCGGCTCCAAGCCGAGTTCCGATTGGACGAGGACAACCGTGTTGACGAGCACCATGGCGCTGGCGGTGGCCGCGCAGAAGGTGAGAGCAAGGAGAGATCGCAGCATGGGAGTGACGAGGTAGAGTCGGAGACCCTTCACCGCGCGTGCGCCAACGCCGAGGCTGACAGAAGCGTTGTGCGCCGGGAGGGAGATGGACGCGATCAGCGCCGCCGAAATTAAAAAGCCTCCGACAGCGACCAAGAAAAGCCCATCGAGCGGGACGAGGCTCAGGAGGAGGAGGGCAAGCAGGGGACTCGCCACCGTCTCCATGTCGTAGGAGAGCTGGGTGAGTACCAACGCGCGGGTGTAGTCCTTCTCGTCGGGCAGGATGTCGGGAATGGTGGCTCGCACGGTCGGCACGAGACCGGCAGAGACTGAGTGCAGCAGTACGATCAGAACGTAGACCTGCCAGACCTCCGTGACGAATGGGAAGATGAACATCACCGCCCCGCGGGCGATTTCCAGCCCGATCAGTGCGCTGCGCCTGGAGAACCGCTCGAGCCCGGCGGTAACGAAGGGAGAAAGCCCGACCGTGGTCAGCGTCTTCAAGGCGAGCGCCATTCCGAGCACGGCACCGGCCCCGCTGCCGGCAAGTTCGAAGGCCATCAGCCCGAGCGCCACTGTAGCCAGTCCCGCGCCGACGAGCGAGGCGACTTGTGCCAAGTAGAAGGCGCGGTAGGTCGGGTTGGAGAGGACACTGAGCATCTGAGTCGCCTGCAGCTTCTGGAATCCGGCCGTTCCGAGGGACTCACGCGCATAACTGCGCCTGCCGACGCATGGACTGAAGTGCGCGGGGAGAGATTGCGTCGGCGTGGGATCGCTCGGAACAGAAGCCCGCGCGATCCCGAGATAACAGTTATTCGACGGAAAGATCCTTGGTCATGAGGTAGTAGACCAGAGGATGCATGTCGTAGTTCTTCACGCGCTCACTACGGGCGTCGAAAGACGTCTCGTTCACCAGATAGACAGTGACCGCCTCATCGAAGAATTTCTTGGCAAGCTGCGCATAGATATCGTAGCGCGCCTGCGGGTCGCTGAGCGAGGATGCCTTCTCGATCTGTGCATCGACTTCTTCCGAGCAGTAATGCGACATGTTGTAGCTGCCACCGCAGGAATAATCCGCTGTCAGAAAGCCGAAGGGATCGGCAATGTCTGTGAGATAGCCACGCGACATCAGCGCCATGTCATAGTCGCCGGAGATCATCTGGGGTTCGATGGCAGTATATTCGGCCACGCGCAGATTGACCTTGATGCCGATTTCACCAAGTTGCGCCTGGATGATGGCACCAATGTCCCTCATTTCGGTTCTTGACGTATAAGCCAGAAGTTCAAGCTGCAATTGCCCGGGCCGGATGCCGGCCTCCTCCAGCAACGCTTTGGCGCGCGCCGGATCGTAGATCGGCTTGAGATCCTTCGGCGCCCAAGGATCCTCGGGCGAGAAGGGAGAAGCCGCAGCCGTCACCGTGCCTTCATAGACGCTGGCGGCAATCGCCTCGCCGTCGATTGCGGCCTGAATGGCCCGGCGAACGCGGACATCGTTGAGCGGCTCCTTCTTGTTGTTGAGCAGCAATTCGGTCACGCGCGGGGTCTTCAGCCGTATCAGATCGATCCCCGGCGCCCCTTCCAGTTGCTTTACGCCATGCGGCGGGATCAAGCGCGCGATATCGGCCTCGCCGCTTCGAACCTGAGTCATGCGGGTGTTGGCATCGGGAATGAAAACCACCGTGCCTCCCTCGAGCGCGGGCTTGCCGCCCCAGTAATTGTCATTGCGCTTGAATTTCAGAAACTCCTTTGGCTTGACTTCGACGATCTCGAAGGGACCGGTGCAACGACCGACGGGATCGATCGTCGCGCCTTGATAGGCGGCCGGCGACAGGATCGTGGTGTTGGGCGCAGCAAGTTGCGCCGGAAGCAGAACCGAAGGGGTATGGGTGGTAATGCGGACCACCTTCTCCCCGACAGCTTCCACGGACTTGATCAGTTTGGGCGAGAAGGGCCGCGCCGGCATCTCTGCGGCGAGCAGATGATTCAGCGCGCCGGCCACCGACTCAGCCGTCAGGGGCGCACCGTCCTGAAACTTGACGCCATCACGCAAAGTGAACTCCCACACCGTCGGCTCGACCTGTTCCCACGACGTGGCGAGGCCCGGTTCAAGCTGCAGCTGCCAGTTGAGGCGCACAAGCGTCTCGAAACAGCCGGCGCGGCTGCCCAAATAAGAATCGTCGCTGGCCATCTGCCAGTTGGTCTGAACCGGCTGGAAATCGGCATAGGTCAGCGTTTTGCCTTCCTGGGCAATGGCGCTTGAGGACAATGCCGTCGCGCACACCGCCACCAGAGCACATCTTTTCATCTTCTGTTCCTCCTCCTATTTTGTTGGTATCGACCAGTTCCGCACCGTCGGCCTCCGACCGACGGCCGTGCGCTGTCATTCGGGATGGCAGCTAACCTCCTTTCCTTTCGACCTTCTCTAGGGCGAGCCCGCCTCTGCCGACCTGTCAGGCTGCAATTCCCGCCAAAAATGGCAGCGCACCTGATGGCTCTCGCTAGCAGCCTCGAATTCCGGCTCGGCCTGCGAGCACTTTGCCTGGGCGTGGGCGCAGCGGGTGTGGAAACGGCAGCCGAGGGGCGGGTTGAGTGGGCTGGGCAGGTCGCCGCGCAACTGAATCTCCGGTGCATAGAGTCCGGTCCGATCAAGCATGGATGCGGCGATGAGCGCCCGCGTATAGGGGTGGCGCGGCGTCTTGAAGAGCGCATCACGGTCGGCGACCTCGACGATCCGACCCAGATACATCACGGCGATGCGGTCGCAGATGTGGCGCACCACCCTGAGATCGTGAGAGATCATCAGCATGGTCAGGCCGTGGCGCCGCTTCAGATCCGTTAGCAGGTTGAGGATCTGCGTGCGCATCGATGCGTCGAGCGCCGATGTCGGCTCGTCGCAGATCAGAAAGCTCGGCTCGAGGAGCAGGGCCCGACCGATGACGACGCGCTGCAATTGTCCGCCCGAGCATTGCCTGGGGTAGCGTTCGTAGAAGCTTTCATCCAAGCCGACTTCCGTGAGCATGCGCATGACCTTTTCGCGGCGTTCCTCGCGAGTCCCGATGCGGTGCTGCGCGAGCGGCGCCTCCATGCTCGTGCCGATCCGCATACGCGGGTCGAGCGCCCCGAAAGGGTCCTGGAAGACGAGTTGCACGGTGCGGCGAAGGCGCTTCAGTTCCTCGCCGCTGACGTCAGCAATCTCCTGCCCGGCTATTTTCACCTGGCCGCTTGTCGGCGATGTCTGGCGTGTCAACAGGCGGGCGATCGTACTCTTGCCGCAGCCCGACTCGCCGACAAGGCCGAGCACTTCGCCTTGACCAATGGTGAAAGAGACACCGTCAACAGATTTGACCGAGAACGACAGGCCGAGGTGGTAGTGCTTGGCAAGGTGCTCGATCTCGACAAGCGGCGGTCGAACGGCCTGGCTGGCGGGTGGCTGGGTATCCCCGGTAACCGTTCGCAAAAGCGTGTGGCTGTTCATGCGGCCGTCTCCTTTTCGGTCTCGACGGCCCAGCAGCGCGTTACATGGCCATCGGCATCGGGTTTGAGCGCCGGCTCGGATCGCATGCACCGGCTGACGAGGCCGTGCTGCGACGCCGCGCTGCAACGGGGATGGAAGCGGCAGCCGCAGGTCAGTTCCCGCGCATGGGTCCCCGAGCCGGGGATCGACAGCAATTGCCCATGCGGATCCGGAACCAGCAGCGAGCAGCGCATTAGTGCCTGGGTATAAGGATGTTGCGGCGACTCGAGTACGGCCTTGGCCGGTCCCTCCTCGACGATCCGTCCGGCATACATTACAGCTACCCGGTCGGCGAGCGCGGCGACGACGGCGAGGTCGTGGGTGATGAGCAGCGTCGCCAGGTTGCGCTTGCGCCTCTCCTCGTCGATGAGCCGCAGGATCTGCGCCTGCACGGTGACGTCGAGCGCGGTCGTTGGCTCGTCCGCGATCAGCATGTCCGGATCCCCGCTCAACGCCGCCGCCATCATCACGCGCTGCGCCATGCCGCCTGACAGTTCGTGCGAGAAGCACCGAGCCCGCACCGCCGGATCGGGGATTCCAACATCGCGCAAGAGGTCGAGCACCCGACCCATGGCCGCCCGCCGCCCGAGGCCGCGATGCAGCCGCAATGGTTCGGCGATCTGGGCGCTGACCCGCGAGGTTGGATCGAGCATCGCCTGTGGCTGCTGGAACAGCATCGCCATGCGCCCGCCGCGCAGCCGGTTCATCTGCCGGTCCGGCAGCGACAGGACGTCCTCGCCGTCGAAGCGGATTCGCCCGCCGGTAATGGCACCGCCGGACGGCAGCAGTCGCATGAGCGACAGCGCCGTCATGCTCTTGCCTGAGCCCGATTCGCCGACTAGCGCCAGAACCTCGCCACGGTCGAGCGTCAGGCTGAGACCGTCGATCACCGGCGCCGATTGACCCGGAAAGGCGACCTTGAGGTCCTCGATGACCAGCAACGGTTCGTCTCTCTTATTCATCGCCTGAGCCTCCATCTCTGGATTCGATCTCCAGCCCGTGCCCGATCCAGGTGACGCTGAGCGCAGCCACGAAGATCGCCAGGCCCGGCGCAATCATCAGGATCGGCAGCCGCTCGACATAGGGCTGTGCATCGGCCAGCATCAGCGCCCAGTCGGCTGCGGGCGGCTGTACGCCGAGCCCGAGGAAGGAGAGCGCCCCGACCGTGATCAGCTTGTGGCCGAAGCGCAGGAAGCTCACCGCCGCGATCGGCCGGATGATGTTCGGAATGACGTGGCGGAGGACGATGAAGGACCGGCTGCAGCCCAGCACCTCCGCCGCCTGGATGTAACCCTGAGAGTTGATCGCCAGGGTCAGCCCGCGGGCGAGCCGCGCAAACGGCGTCCAGCCGATGACGGTGAGCGAGGCGATCAGCGTCAGATAGCCGGGGCCGAAAATGGCAACGAGGAAGATTGCCACCACGACGTCGGGGATCGAGATCAGGACGTCGACGACGCGCATCGTGATCTCATCGAACAGGCCGCCTACGACGCGTCCGGCGACGACGCCGATCAGCGTGCCGATGGCAAAGGACAGTATGACCGTGATCATGGCTATGGTGACGGTGAAGCGACCGCCAACAAGAAGGCGGCTGAGGAGGTCGCGCCCGAGATGGTCCGTGCCCAGCCAGTGCTCCGCGCTCGGCGGCGATAGCCGCGCAATCAGGTTCTGCACGGCGGGATCATGCGGAACGATCCACGGCGCCAGGATCAGCGTCACCACGAGTGCCACCAGGATCACTATCCCTGTCCGGAAAGTCCAGTGGCGTCCGCGGAGGAACCGCCAAAGGCGCCGCGCGGCCGTGCGTCTAGGGGGCACATGCAGAAGTGAGCCGGCGGCGGCTGCTTGTGAAGCGTTGTCAATGCGCATGGCCTGACCTCACTGCCGGGTTGAGCGCGACATAGAGAATGTCGGCGATTGTGTTGATGAGGATTGACAGTGCCACGATGGAAACGAAACCACCTTGCAGCATCGGCACGTCGCGATTGACGACAGCCTCATAGAGCAGCCGCCCCATGCCGGGGATAGCGAAGATGACCTCGATCACGACCGAGCCGCCGAGGAGTCCGGCCAGCCACAATGCAAAGAAGGTGACGACCGGCAACGAGCCGTTGCGCAGCCCGTGGCGCATGACCGTCTGGCGCATGCTGAGGCCGCGGCTGCGCGCTGCCGTGATGTAGGGAGCTTGCAGAACATCCATCATGGTGGCCCGCGTCACCTGTGTGAAATAGGCCATCGGGCGCAGCGACAACACCATTGCTGGGAGCACGAGCGAGCTCCAGCTCGTCCAGCCGGCCGACGGCAGCCATCCGAGGTAAAGCGCGAAAACGAGAATGCCCATCGGCGCCAGCCAGTATTCCGGCGTCGCCACGAAGGTCTGAATCATCAGCGTCGTGGCGCTGTCGACCGTCCCGCCGGGCCGCGTTGCCGCCAAGGTGCCCAGCGGTATGGCGACGGCCGCGGCAATGCCGAGCGCCGTCAGCGCCAACGTTACAGACACACCGAGCGCCCGCCCGATCTCCGAGGCAACAGGCCTGCCGCTCGTGAACGAATAACCCAGATCGCCCTGGAGCGCCTGCCAAAGCCAGGTGCCATATTGCACCGGCAGCGGCCGATCGAGTCCCAAATGCACGCGCATTGCCTCCACGGCTGCAGGATCGACGGCAAGGTCGCGGACCCGTGACATCAGGATCGTCCGCACCGGATCGCCACCGCTTACAAACGGCACAAGGAAAGCTATGAGCGAGACGCCGAGGAGCATCAGGCCTAAAATCAAGAGACGTTGAAGCAGTCTTGCCAACATGTCGTCCTCCCATTTTCACGCACCGGCTGCGAGTTGCCCTGCCGCCACTGTGTCACGAAGAAGGAGCTTCAATTCCGCCGCAGATCAGCTTCTGGGGGAGCTCTATCACTGCTCCCGTTTCTGGCGAGCGCCTGCCCCCTCTGGCTTATTGCGCTCACTGGCTGGCTGCAGTTCGTTTTAGCAAAGGCCACGCTGGACCTCCGCTCACACTCCTTCAATCGGCCGCCATTTCGATTACTAAAGTCTAATATATCCGATAAAGAACAATGTGCTAAATTCAAGTTATCAAGCAGAATTTCGTGCTATTTATCAATTAAAATTCCGGAATAACAATGGAACGCAAATAATACCCGAAACGAACTCCTGATGTAGTCGGGGTTTTTTCATGGCACCTCTATTTTGTAACGATGATTCTATTATTGATACCTACGATTCATACTCAATCGCGGTCATCATCCCTCCAATCATATGGTAGAGGTGGTGGCAGTGAAGCGGCCACTTGCCTGGGTTCACTGCATCGAAAGCGACAGTCACGCTGCCCTGCGACGGCACGAGCACGGTGTCGCGCACCGCGCCCGGAAACCGCTTGCCGTTGATGGCAACCACCTGAAAGTGATGGCCGTGCAGATGCATGGGGTGCGCCATCGTGGTCTGATCGCGGAAGGTGATCTCGACGCGCTCTCCCTTGGACACCGAGAGCGGTGCAGCTTCGCCGCTCCTCTTGCCGTTCAGCATCCAGACATAGCCGGGCGCCTCGGTGATGGTGACCGTGTGCTCGCGGTCGGCCGGACGTCCCGCCAGTGGCTGCACAGCGCGCAGCTTTCCTTCGAGCGCGAGCCCTACGGCGGCGGCGGCTTCGTCTGCTTCTCCGCTGGCGCGTTTTACAGCGCCGGCCGAGGTGGCCAGTATGAAACCAGTGCGCACACGATCTCCCTCGCGGATGGCAAAGATCGGCCATGCGCCTTCATTTTTTGGCAGGTCGAGCGCGATATCGAGGCGTTGCGCGATCGCGAATTCGAAGCGTCGGCCGCTGATCGGCTCGACCGCCATTCCGTCGACCGCGATCAGGCGGCCATCGAGCCCGCCAAGGTCGATCCAGAAGTTTGTCGCTGCAGCCCCGTTGATCAGCCGCAGGCGCACCCGCCCTCCGCGCTCCACCTGGAAGACCTCGGGATCATCAAGCGTGCGGTCATTAGCGAGGAAGGCGTCGTATTCGACATCGTTCAGGTGGGGACCTGCGGGCGCAGCTACGCCACTTCCGCCGGAATGCCCGCCTGCTGCGGGCGTCGGAGTGCCATGACCCATCGCGGCGTGGCCCATTGCGGCATGGTCCATGGGCGCGGCCTGTGCTTGGGCAGCCTGCCCGCCACCCTGCAAGCCGGCCAGCACCTCGGTCGCATCGCGGAACGTGAAATCGTGGAAGAGAACGACCACTTCCTGCACGTCGTCCCGGGCCTCGCCAGGGTCGCGGACGATGAGCGGCGCGGCCAAAAGGCCCTGTTCCTGCAGTCCGTGATGGGAGTGCATCCAGTTGGTGCCGGCCCGGGCCAGAGGGAAGTCATAGTCGTGCGCGGCGCCTGGGGAAAGCAGTGCCTGGGAGATTTCCGGAACGCCGTCTTGCTTCCACGGAGGGGTCAGGCCGTGCCAATGGATCAGCGTCTCCTCGTCGAGCCCGTTTTCCAGCCGCACTCGGAACGAATTGCCGGCCTCCGCGACCAGCCCGTGCGTGCCATCAGCCTGCGTCAGGCCGTAGACCGTGGCCGCGCGGCGCTTCACCTCGATGGTCCTTCGCCCTGCCTTGAGCAGCGTTGCCGGCCCGGCGAAGGCGGGTCCTGCCGGCATCAGCCATGACGGACTGGCAGCTGCGATGCCAGCGGCTGCGAAAGACGTGAGGAAGCGACGACGTGAAAGCTGTGGCATTTTCATTTCTGATCTCTCCCGAAAAGGCCCCTCACTGGATTTCCTTCTTCCGGCGCACGGGATCGGCGCCGCCCGCGCCAAAGCGCGTCAGGTCCGCGTGCCTCGCCTCAACCTCGATCGCGCCCGCCAAATCCTCGAGGATCGGGCACTCTGGATCTTGATCGCCATGACAATGCTCGGCCAGGTGCTTCAGCGCGTCGGTCATTGCCTGCAACTCGTGGATCTTCCGCTCCAGTTCCGCGATGTGCTCGCGCGCGATGCGCTTGACGTCGGCACTGGCACGGTGGCGATCCGACCACAGCGCCATCAGCTGCGTGAGTTGATCCATGGAGAAGCCGAGATCCCGCGCCCGCCGAATGAATCGCAGCCTGTGCACATCATTGTCGCGATAGATGCGGTAACCCGCTTCGGTTCTATGCGCTGCCGGAATAAGCCCGATCTGCTCGTAGTAACGGATCATCTTGGTGGAGACACCAGACTCTTTGGAGACATCGCCAATGTTCATTTCACATCCTCCAACTCGTGTTCCGCCCGCGCCGCCTCAGGGGTGAAGAACACATCAACATGAAGCCCGTCCCGCTGAAGTCCGCGCTCGAGAAGGACCGGCGTCACGCTGTCGGTCATTGCCGGCGGGCCTGCCATGTAGGTTTGCCAACCGTCGAGGTCCTGCAGATCCTCCGCAAGGGCTTGGGTCACGGTGCCCGTGCGGAAACGAACCGAATGCTCGACTTGCGAAAGCACCGGGATAAAGGCCAGGTTCGGATGGTGCTCGCACAAGGTCCGGAAATGCTCCACGAGGTAGAGGTCCCGCTCCTGCCGCACGCCGAAGTACAAGTGGATAGGCTGTCGAAATCCGTGGTTCAGCGCCGTCTCCACGATGGATTTGATCGGCGCCATGCCCGATCCGCCGGCAATGGCCAGTATCGGCCCAGTGTGACGCTGGCGCAGGAACGCGCTGCCGTAGGGGCCGCGAACCGTCACCTCGTCTCCGACGGCCACTGTCCTGGCGACCCGCTCGCTCGCCGCGCCATGGGGAATGCGACGTATGTGGAACTCAAGTTCTCTTTCGCCCGGCTGGTTTGCCATGGAGTAGTCGCGCATCGGTGCGCCCGGAAAGGAAAGCTGCGCATATTGCCCAGCGCTAAAGGCGAGCGGCACGCCGCCTTCCGGCAAAAGTCTCACCCGCTTTATATCATGCGTGGCGTCATCCAGCGATAGGACCTTCGCTTTGAGGACCTGCACCGGATGATCCGCCCGGTCCTCCTCGCTGCCCAGCCAAGCGACCGTCGCATCTGTCTTCGGCTGTGCCCGGCAGGCCAGGATCAGACCCATATCGCGCTCTTCGGGTGTCAGGGCAAAGGGCGTATGCGGCAGCAAGTCGACTTCACCTTTTAGCAATCGTGACTTGCAGGAGCCGCAGCGACCCGAGCGACAGCCATGTGGGTAGGCAATGCCGTGCTCCAGGGCTGCTTGCAGGATGGTGCGTTCGTCCGCTACCGATATCTCCCGGCCCACCTGGCGGATCCGAACCAACGTTCCCATCGCAATACCTCCTGCCGACCCGTCGCTATTCCGCCGCAGCCAGGCGGCCGCTCCCGTCAGCCCGCACCGCATCGAATTTCATCGGAGCCCGGAAACGCTTGAGCCGCAGCGCGTTGCCCAGAACGAAGACACTGGACAGCGCCATGGCGCCGGCTGCGATCATAGGCGAGAGCATCAGACCATAGGCGGGAAACAGCGCGCCGGCTGCTACCGGGATCAGCACGGTGTTGTAGGCAAAGGCCCAGAACAGGTTCTCCTTGATGTTGCGGATCGTCGCCTTCGAAAGAGCGATGGCATTGGGAACACCACGAAGATCGCCGGACATCAGCACGACATCGGCGCTCTCGATGGCCACGTCCGTGCCGGTGCCGATTGCGATGCCGACATCGGCGGCCGCCAAAGCCGGCGCATCGTTGATGCCGTCGCCCACAAAAGCCACCTTGCGGTTACCGGCGCGCAAATTTTCGAGCGCCTGGACCTTTCCGTCGGGTAGCACCTCGGCCACGACCTCGTCGATCTTCAGCCGGCGAGCGATCGCCTCGGCCGTCCTTCGGTTATCGCCGGTGATCATCGCGACCTTCACGCCGAGCTCGTGCAACCTGGCAACCGCCTCGATGGTCGTCTGCTTGATCGGGTCCGACACGGCGATCACCGCGGCGACCTTCCCATCGATGGCCGCGAATAGCGGGCTCTTGCCCTCGTCACCAAGCCGATCGACTTCGCCAGCGAATGCGGACACATCGAGTCCGAGCTTCGCCATCAGCCGGTCCGCGCCGACGTGGATCTTGTGGCCCGCAACCCGTGCCTCGGCGCCGAATCCGGGAGTGGCATCGAAATCCTCGACCGGCGGAAGAACGAGTCCCTCGCGCTTGGCCGCGGCGACGATGGCTTCCCCGATCGGGTGCTCCGAGCGCGTCTCGACCGCGGCGACAAGTCCGAGCACCTCATGCCGGTCGAAGCCCTCGGCGGGAAGGAGGTCGGTGAGCTCGGGCCGGCCCTTCGTAAGCGTGCCCGTCTTGTCCATTGCGATCACATCAGCGCCCTTGAGCGTCTGCAGCGCTTCGCCCTTCCGGAACAACAGGCCCATCTCGGCCGCGCGGCCCATGCCGACCATAATGGAGGTCGGCGTGGCGAGACCCATGGCACATGGGCAGGCGATGATGAGCACGGCCACCGCGTTCACGAGCGCGAAGCTGAGTGCCGGCGTCGGACCAAAGAAAAGCCAGATGAGAAACGTGGCGGCGGCCGCGAGCATTACTGCCGGGACGAACCAGGCCGTGACCTTGTCCACCAGCGCCTGAATCGGCAGCTTCGACCCCTGGGCCTGCTCCACCATCCGGATGATCTGGGCGAGCACAGTGTCGGCGCCGACCTTTGTGGCGCGGAAGGTGAAGGCGCCCGTCTTGTTGATCGTACCGCCGACCACCGCCGCGCCCGCGCTCTTTGCAACCGGTACGGGCTCACCGGTGATCATGGATTCGTCGACATAGGACGAGCCCTCCACGACCTCGCCGTCAACCGGTACCTTGTCACCGGGCCGCACGACTATCAAATCGCCGACCTGCACCAGATCGAGCGAGATCTCTACCGTCGCGCCGTCGCGCACGACCCTCGCCGTCTTTGCCTGAAGGCCGACAAGGCGTTTGATCGCTTCCGAAGTGCGGCCTTTTGCGCGGTTTTCCAGATAACGACCGAGCAGGATAAGTGTCACAATGACCGCTGCCGCCTCATAATAGACATTGGCAGTGCCGTGCGGCAGGACCGTCGGCGCGAAAGTGGCGACTGCGGAGTAACTCCACGCCGCCGCCGTACCGAGAGCGACAAGACTGTTCATGTCCGGCGCCCGGCGAAGGAGAGCAGGCACTCCCTTGCGGAAGAAGCGGAAGCCCGGTCCGAAGAGCACGATGGTCGCCAGCACGAATTGCACGTACCAGCTCTCCCGCATGCCGATATGGACCATGACGAAATCGTGGATCGCGGGTACGAAGTGCGAGCCCATTTCAACGACGAAGATGGGGAGCGTCAGCACGGCTGCGAGAGTAAGCGCACGGGAAAGGCTGTGGGCCTCCCTTTCGCGGGCTTCGGCCTGGAGGTCCTCCGGGTTCTCGACCGCCACCGGACGGGCGGTGTACCCGGCCTGCTCAATCCCCACCAGCAGGTCCTGAACACGAATTGCGCCGGCAGCGACTTGGACAAGAGCCCTTTCAGTTGCGAGGTTCATTGTCGCATCGAGCACACCCGGCACTCGCTTCAGCGCCGTCTCGATGCGCCTAACGCAGGAGGCGCAAGTCGCCCCCTCGACCGCAAGTTCCACGCTTTCGGTTCGGGCGTCATAGCCGGCGCCACGGATCGCGCTGAGGACCTGCGCCAGATCGACTGATCCGGCGAAACTGATCTCCGCGCGCTCCGTCGCCAGGTTAACGGAGGCGGACTTTACACCGGGGACGGCGCCAATCGCGCGCTCCACCCGGCTGACACAAGAAGCGCAGCTCATACCCACGACATCGACGTGAACCGGTGCCGGAAGACTCTTGTTCGCAGTCGCCAGGCTCATGGCGGCTCCTCCGAAATTTGCGACTGCATTTGGTTCTACGGCTTCCAACGATGGGAAAGTCAAGCCAGAAAAAGAAAAAAACGTCCTCGGGAAAAAAACTGAAAAAAGCGGCTTGACCTTCCGACCGTTGGAAACTGCAGGATGCTGATACTGCTAACCAGAAGGAGAATATCGCCTATGTGCGGAGAACATCAGCATCAGGATAACGCCACCCAAGCTTGCGAAACGGCCGCTTCCGGCACTCGGTTCAAGGTGGAGGAGATGACCTGCGACCACTGCGCAGGAACGATCCGCAAGGCCTTCGAGAAGACGATGCCTGGGACAGCCATCTCTATTGATCTGGCGGCCAGAGAAGTCACCGTGGACGGGGACGCGGCGGTGGCCGTGCAGACCATCCGCGCGGCAGGATACGAGCCCCATCAGATTGCCTGAACCCGAATTGCGACTGCCTGGCAAGCCCTGAGGCCCCGGCGTAAATCGGGCCCGGGGCTTTGTCCGTCTTTTGGAACTGGGCCGTTTTGCCGGCCGTCGCAAGGACTCGCTGGACGAACCGGTCAGGCGCGAGCGGCGAGTCCCGGGAGCTACACAACATCTCGAGGGGCCAGTGGGCAGGCATGTTCGCCGGTTTCCACTTGAATGGTCGCGTGCCCGATCTCGTATCGCTGACGCAGAACCATCTGGACGTCGAACAGAAACTTGTCACCCGGGCTACCGCCGGGCATCACGAGATGAGCGGTCAGAGCCGTTTCGACCGTGCTGATCGGCCAGATGTGCAGGTCATGAACCTCCGTCACTCCCTCCAGTTGATTAAGGAATGCGCGAACTCCGTCCGCATCGACGTTTTCCGGAACGGAGTTCAAGGACAAGGTGACACTTCCCCTCAAAAGCCCCCACGTTCCCCAGAGGATGACGGCAACAATGACGAGGCTCACGGCGGGATCAATCCAGGACCAACCCGTTTGCATGATCAAGAGCCCGGCGATGACGACCCCCGCCGACACGGCGGCGTCAGCCATCATGTGCAAGTAGGCGCCGCGGATGTTGAGATCGCCCTTGCGGCCGGAAGCGAAGAGGTAGGCGGTTAACCCGTTTATCAGGATTCCGATCCCCGCCACGATCATCACCGTCATGCCGCCGACCGGCGCCGGCTCCCATAGCCGTTGGATTGCCTCCCAGGCGATCGCGCCGACCGCCACCAACAACAGCATGGCGTTGGCCAAGGCTGCCAGAATGGATGACGCTCCGAGGCCGTAGGTGAATTTCGGCGTCGGCAGCCGCTTTGTCAGGACCACGGCAACCCATGCGACGATCAGTCCGAGAACGTCCGACAGGTTGTGCCCTGCGTCCGCCAGCAGCGCCATGGAATTGGCATAGATACCGTACAGCGCTTCGATCGCGACAAAAGCGGTGTTGAGCCCGATGCCGACCAGAAACGCCCTTCCGAAACTCGCTGGCACATGAACGTGGCCGAGGCCGCCCTGCGAATGGCAGTGGTCTCCGTGGGAACCTTCGTCGCGATGATGGTGGCCGCTATGATCGTGATGGCTTTGCATGTCCTACAATTTTCCTTGCCGGCATTGGTTCTTTGCGGGGTCCAGTGACGTCCTGAATGACGACATCTTCTTGCTAATCCCTCTAGCGACTAGAGGTGCAAGCCACTCACGCGACATTTCTCAAAGGTCTGTCGCGGCAATATGAGCTTGAACATACTGGCGCTCATCGTCGCACTGCCGTTCGGCAGCCTCCTCCTGCTGTCCCGTAGGAAGACCATCGCGGGTGATGGCACTCCTGCGATTTCCCCCGCCAACCAGTGTGGCTGCGGTTCGTGGACAGAAGGCGGACATGCCATCGCTTCGGCCAACACACCAGCCGCAATCAGTGGACTTGCGGGGCACCGGACAATCAGCCGGCGAGTAGAATGGTGCAGTCCATGGTGCCCCATTTGACAGGGTTTGTCGTGCGGCTCAGAGGCTTCTGGAGTATGCTCAAGAACCTTGCACTCCGAGTAGACGGAGGAGGAGCCATGGACGTCGGTGCTTGGCTGCGCGATCAAGGGCTGGGGCAGTACGAAAAAGCGTTCCGCCAAAACGACATCGATCCTGAAGTGCTAGGGGATCTTACGGCCGAGGACCTGATTGAGCTCGGCGTCGCTTCAATAGGGCACCGCCGTAAACTGCTCGCTGCCATCGCCGCACTGCGTCAGGTCGCTGAACAAGCGAGCGGTCCAGCCCGGGTTCGCGGGACTTCTGTGATCCTCCCGGAGGCGGAGCGCCGCCAGCTCACCGTGATGTTCGTTGACCTCGTCGACTCGACCACGCTGTCCGCGCGACTCGATCCAGAGGAGATGGGCGAACTGCTGCGGGGCTATCAGGGTGCGGTGGCAGGCGCGATTGCGCGATTCGAGGGACACGTTGCCAAGTACATGGGCGACGGCGTGCTCGCCTACTTTGGCTATCCGCGGGCTCACGAGGATGAGGCCGAACGAGCGGTGCGAGCGGGGCTTGCCGCCATCGAGGCAGTGCGTAATCTGCAAGCACCGCATGGGACGATGCTTCAAGCTCGAGTCGGCATCGCGACCGGCCTGGTGGTTGTTGGCGAACTGATTGGCGAAGGTGCTGCGCGCGAGGAGACGGTAGTCGGCGAGACGCCCAATTTGGCGGCACGACTGCAAAGTGTCGCCGAGCCGGGAACTGTGGTGGTGGCATCCACCACCCGGCAGCTGATCCGGGGTTTGTTTGATCTCGCCGAACTCGGCCTCCACCCGTTGAAAGGTTTTCCTGCCTCCGTACCAGCCTGGCGCGTGCTCGGTGAAAGCTCTGCGGAAAGCCGTTTCGAAGCTTTGCACGGGCCGAGCCTGACCCCGCTCGTCGGTCGCGAGGATGAGGTAGAACTCCTGCTGAAGCACTGGGAAGCAGTCAAAGAAGGGGAAGGCCACGTGGTGTTGCTGGCGGGCGAGCCCGGCATCGGCAAGTCGCGCCTTGTTCGTGCCTTGCGCCGGCATCTGGAAAGCAAGCCGCATACGACTGTGAGTCACTACTGCTCGCCCTATCATCAGACCAGCCCGCTTCATGCGGTAATCGGCCTTCTGGAGCGGGCAGCTGGCTTCGCCACAGACGATGCCCCCGACGTGAGACTGAACAAGCTCCAAGCGCTGCTCGCGCTTTCGACCGACGATGTCGCCGGCGTTACACCGTTGTTTGCGGCATTGCTCTCGCTTCCAACGGGCGGCCGTTGTCCGAGATTGGAGTTGAGCCCGCACCGCCAGAAGGAGCGAACGCTGGAAGTACTAGTCGATCAGCTCATCGGGCTAGCGGCGCATCAGCCCGTCCTGGCAGTGTACGAAGATGTGCATTGGGCGGATCCGACTTCCTTGGAACTGCTGGATCTTGTTGTTGAGCACGTGCAGGCCTCGCCAGTGCTGGTGCTCATCACATTCCGCTCCGAATTCCTGCCACAGTGGTTGCGCTATCCTCATGTCACCTCATTGACGCTTAGTCGTTTGAGCCGTCGGCAAGGCGCAGCTATGGTCGAGACGCTGACCGGCGGCAGGGCTCTGCCTACTGAAGTGCTTGACCAAATCGTCGCGAAAACGGACGGCGTTCCGCTATTCGTGGAAGAGCTGACGCGGGCGGTGATAGAGACCAACTTGCTCAAAGACGAGGGTGATCACTATGCTCTCGCGAGTCCGCTGTCGGCGATCGCAATTCCAACTACGCTCCAGGAGTCGTTATTGGCCCGGCTCGACCGACTTGCGCCCGCCAGGGAGGTAGCGCAGGTGGCAGCCGCTATCGGTCGAGAATTCTCGCATGAGTTGCTCGTGACCACCACGCCGTTGAAGACGAGTGAGGTCGAGGAAGCACTGGAGGACCTCATTTCATCGGGACTGGTGTTCCGCCACGGGATTTCGCCGCAGGCGACCTACAGCTTCAAGCACGCGCTCGTACGAGACGCGGCCTACGCGACCCTTGTGCGCACGAAACGACAACGGCTGCACGCGGCGATCGCTAAAGCGATCGAGCAACGCTTCCCGGAAACGGTCCGGACGCAACCCGAGCTTCTAGCCCAGCACTACGCGGAGGCGGGGCTGCTAGAGCCCGCGATCAATTACTGGCTCAAAGCCGGGCAAGCAGAGATTGCGCGCTCGGCAACGGCCGAAGCGATTACCCATCTGACAAGAGGGCTGGAGCTGCTTGATGGTCTGCCTGATGACGCCCCGCGATGGCGGCAGGAACTTGAGCTGCAAGTCGCTCTCAGCGTCGCTCTAATGACTGCCAAGGGCTGGGCAGCGCCAGAGGTCGGCCGGGCCAATGCGCGAGCACGCGAATTATGCGAGCGGCTGGGGGACAAAAGCAGGCTCCTCCCTGTCCTCTACGGGGACTGGGTCTTCCACGCCGTGCGCGCCGAGCTGGAGGCGGGGAGGAAGGCAGGAGAGGAACTGCTTCGGCGCGCGCAGGAAGAACGGGATGTGTCCGGTGAGACCGTCGGCAACCGCATCGTCGGAACCAATGCCTTCCTTCGCGGCGAGATCACTGTTGCTCGTGAATATCTGGAACGGTCGCTCGCCCTCTATGACCCGCAGCAACACCGCTCTCTCGCGTTCCTGTTCGCCCAGGACCCGCGGGTGGCGGCGCTGTCGGTCCTCTCCTGGACACTCTTCGCTATCGGTCGTCCCGAGCAGGCCCAGGCGAGGAGCAACGAGGCATTGGCGGACGCAAGGAAACTTTCCCACCGAAACACACTTGGTTACGCGCTGCTTTACGGCTGCATCCTGTCGCAGCTTCGTGGCGACAGGCGAGAAGCCCGAGATCGGGCAGAGTCGCTAATCATGCTCGCAAGAGCGCAGGGTTCTCCGCACTTCCTCGGCGCAGGTGCGATCGTTCGAGGTTGGACGCTAGGAGAAACGGGTGAGTTACCAGCGGCCATCACACAGGTTCAAGAAGGCTTGGCGTCGTGGCAGATGACTGGAGCGAGATTTCTGATCCCATTCTTCTTAAGTTTGCTCGCGCGCGTCGAGACCCATGCCGGGGGAGCAAAGCGGGGCTTGGATTTGCTGGCCGACGCGCTGGACAGAGTGCGCGAAACGGGCGAGCGGTGGTTCGAGGCGGAATTGCATCGGCTGACGGGCGAGCTGATGCTTGGGCTGCCCGCGTTTGATCATTCCGAGGCGGAAGCACGGCTGCGGCATGCGGCCGAGCTGGCGCGAGGGCAAAGCGCTGACTTATGGGAGTTGCGGGCGTCGACGAGCCTCGCCCGACTGTTTATCGCGCAGAACCGATGCGGCGACGCTCATGACCTGCTTGCGCCACTCTGCGCCAAGTTTTCCGAGGGCTTAGCGACATCGGACCTGCAATTGGCACAACGGGTGCTTCGCGAGGCAGCCGGTTTTAATGGCGCGACCAGGTCATCCGACTAGTCAGCCGAGCTACGCGGAGCGGACGTTTACCGGACGCCAGATGCATTTGAGAGAAGGCAAAGCACATGCCCAGTGATTCGCGGCATCTAAGGTAGTTCCGCTCCGGTTATGGACTCCGGCGAGCGCGCCGAGGTGATCGGATCGGCATGACGAAGGATGATCCGCCATGCACCTTCCTCCCGCCGGAATATGGTGGTGACTCGAAGCTCAAGCGGCACTATCTCGTCCCCACCACCGACCTTGGATCGGAACCGCTCGATCTCGATGATGTAGCCCAAGTCCGCGGTCGCGTAGTCGGAAATGCGCTCAAAGCCGGTGGCTTCGCCCTCACGGTAATTGGTCGCAGCCCTTTCCATGGTCGCGGCGACCTTTTCCCATCCCCTCGCAGGCGGTCCGAACGGATTGGCGATAATAACGTCATCCCGTCTTGAGTAGAGATCCTTCAGAGGTTCGGGGTTGCCCTTCACGAAAGCATCCAACGCCCGATGATCCTGCTCGATAAACTTTGTGAGGTCCGGTTCTAACATCTTAGTGCCCTCGGATGGTTGACGAACAGCCTATCGAAAGTCGGCCCCAAGCTCGGCGGCCACGTGGAGCCGTTCTCGTCTACAGCGTCGCGCGTCTTCAGATACGCAAAGGTCGGCTGTAACCCTTTGGATCTGCGCTAGCGCGAAAGGGCAAAATCGATAGAATATTAGCTATCTATGATATTGCACTTGGTCCGAGTGTCCGCAATGAGCAAGTGTGGACATGTAACACGCCGTTGCGGGAGGGACCGAGTTTGCGGCTACGGCATAGGGGGCTCTCGATCGCGTCACGCGCTTGTATTCGCTCGACACTTGGAGCCGAGGCGATCTCGTATGGGGGAGAAGGGAACCTCCGATCAGACGACATACGCTTGTGGCGTTTTGCCCTCGCGACTTGCTGACCGCACGCGCTGGGCCTGAAGAAGGTTTGTGGTTGGCCGCGGGATACGGGCGGCCTCATTCCTAGTTAAGGCGTTTTCAGCACACGTCTCAGTCGAACAGGCTCGAGACGGATTCTTCCTGGCTGGTGCGGCTGATCGCTTCGCCGATGAGGGCGGCGGTCGAGATGACGCGGATGTTGTGGGCCGACTGAACCGCCGTCGTCGGCTGGATGGAATCGGTGATCACCAGTTCCTTCAGCATCGAGGAGGTGACGCGGGCCACCGCGCCGCCGGAGAGAACGCCGTGGGTGATATAGGCGGTGACGCTGGTCGCGCCGTTTTTCAATAGTGCTTCGGCGGCATTGCAGAGCGTGCCGCCGGAATCGACGATATCGTCGATAAGGATGCAGTCCTTGCCGCTGACGTCGCCGATGACATTCATGACTTCGGACTCGCCGGGACGATCACGGCGCTTGTCGACGATTGCCAAAAGACTGTCGAGTCGTTTCGCAAGCGCGCGGGCGCGAACGACGCCGCCGACGTCGGGCGAGACGACCATGACGTTCTGCAAGTCGTAGTGTTCCTTGACATCGCGCGCAAGGATCGGAACCGCATAGAGATTGTCGGTCGGAATATCGAAGAAGCCCTGAATCTGGCCTGCGTGAAGGTCGAGGGTCAGAACGCGGTCGGCACCGGCTTCGGTGATGAGATTGGCGACCAGCTTGGCGGAGATCGGAGTGCGCGGTCCTGGTTTGCGATCCTGGCGGGCATAACCGAAATACGGAAGCACGGCGGTGATGCGGCGGGCGGAGGAGCGGCGCACCGCATCGATCATGATGAGCAGTTCCATCAGATGATCGTTGGTCGGGAATGAGGTGGACTGGACGATGAATACATCCTCGCCGCGGACGTTCTCGCCAATCTCGACGAAGATTTCCTGGTCGGCGAAGCGCCTCACCGTTGCTTTGCCGAGCGGCAGATTGAGATAGTTGCAGATCGCTTCGGCCAGCAGCCGGTTCGAATTGCCTGCGAAAACCTTCATTGACGGTCCGCCTTGAGCTGGCGCGGCTACCGTCCGGGCCCAATCCGGGACGGGATTTCCGCGCATTGTCCGTGAGCCATTCCGATCGCCGGCAATCGCTGCGGATGGCCGCTGTCAGAGCTGATCGGCCGCTTTTTAGCGTCCCTGAAGGTGAATGCAAGTGGATTGCTGCGCCGCAAAGCCCATTATTCCAAAATCTTTGCGCCCTGCGGCGCCGCCGCATGTCTCCTTAGATCGCGTCCTGATCTACGGACAACGGCAAGCAGCGATTGGAAGTTGAGGCAGTGGCCTTTGCGCGTCTTATCAGGCGCGCGGCGCTGTAGGCTCATCCGGCTCGTGAGCGGCGCCATTCCAGATAGGCGGCGATCGTCTTTTCGGCGATGGCCTGCATCGTCTCCGGCGGAACGGCACCCCAAGCATCGGCAGCGGTCTTTGCGACCGTATCCTGTCCCTGGATGCGGTGCAGGCGGTTTCCGTCGCCGTCGAGGATGTCCCAGACATAGACGACGGTCGTCTTGCCGCCGTCGTTGAGGGCCGAGAAATAGCCCTTGAGGATATGGTCGCTCGTGGTGTCGCCGGAGCTCCTGATCGGCAATCCCTCTGCCCGAGCCGAAGCGGCTAGTTGTCTGGAGAGGGGTGTCACGGCCTCGACCGGTGCACCGATGATCGGCAGAAAACGGATGCCGCCGGAGCCGGCGCTCGTGGCTTGAGGCGTCAGGGCGGCATGCTTCGGTTCCGGGGCTGCCGTCGCGGCTGGCTCTGGCTCCAGCGGCTCCTGACGGGCGGCAGTCTCCTGTGGCGGAGGATCGCTTTGCGCTTGCGGCGCATGCGGCTGCAGGGTCTGGACGGGTGCCCCGCCCTGGGCAAGGCGACTTGCCTGGTCCTCCAGCGTGCCGGCCGGATCCGTGTAGTCAGTGTAGTCGGTCGCGTACTGCGTCGGCGGACTCGCAACATGCGGCTGTGCCGAGAATGCGGCGGCATTGTTCGGCGGTACGCTTTCGACCGGCATCACGGCCGTCTGTGCCGACATGGCATCGAGGTCGGATTGCGTGACGGGCGGCGATCGAAAGCTGCCTTCCCCGACGTCCACCCGCGGTATCAGCGCGTCCGTCGTGTTGCAGCCGGCCAGGGCTGCGGCAAGGCCAAGGCTGGCGATCGGCATGATCCGCTGTCGCATTGTTCCCACCGTCTCGGCTCGAATGGGCGTTGTCGGAAAGCCGACATGCCGCGCTTTCTTCTATTCTCGCCAAAACGATAGGACGATTTCCTTACGCAGTTATGAAGTCCAGCCCGTAGCGCGACAGCGCCCGCGGCGCGTCCGTGGTCGTCAGGTAGGTCTGCCCGAGCGTCATGGCGGTTCCGCTGTCGGAGTCCATGATGATCATGTGCACGAAGAGCGACATGTCGGGCTCGATCTCCTGCGGATTGCCGACATGGAACATCTGATGCTCCATCCATGAGGGCGCAAAGCGGGCACCCACCGAATAGCCGCAGGCGTTCAGCCGATGACGGGCGAGGCCGCGTTCGTCCATGATCTTGGCGTGAACGTCGAATACGGTACCGAAAGTGTTGCCGGGCCTCAGCACCATTTCGATCGCCTGGATCGTCTCGCGGCAGGCGCTGTAGAGCTCGCGGTGCCGGTTGCTCGGTTCGCCGATCACCACCGTGCGCATCATCGCCGCGTGGTAGTGGGCGCTGACGCCCGCCCATTCGAGTGTGAGCTGATCATTGGCATCGAGTGTCCGCCGGCCCGCCTTGTAGCGGCAGAGCAAGGCATCGGCACCGGAGCCGATGATGAATTCGTTGGCCGGATAATCGCCGCCGCCGGCAAAGACCGCCCCCTGCATGGCCGCGAGGATATCTGCCTCGCTGCCGCCTGGCCGGATCAGCGGCAGTGCCGCCTCGAGCGCGTCGTCGGCGAGGCTTGCGGCTTTTTCGACATGGGCGATTTCCGCCGGGCTCTTGATGAGACGCAGCCCGCTCACCAGCATGGAGGCGTCGACGAGCTCACCGAAAGTGGAGAGCTGATTGTCGATAAGGCGCGCCGCCTTTCCGGTCATGCCGTGGGTATCGTATTCGACGCCAATACGGCTGCCGAGCAGGTCGAGTTCGCTCAGGAGGTTTTTAAGGTCCATAGCGGGATCGGCATTGACCCGGTCCACCCAGATCTCAATTCGGTCGATGTTCGAGGTGTGGCGCGCCTGGCGCAGATCGGCCGAGCGCGTCAGCAGCACCATCGAGCCATCCTTCTTGACGACGAGGGTCTGGAAGAAGCAGTAGCCGAAAGTGTCGTAGCCGGTCAGCCAATACATGCTCTCCTGCGCGAAGAGGAGCATGGCGTCGAGCCTCTCTTCCTGCATCCGGGCCGTCAGCCGCGCCAGACGGCTTGCATATTCCTCTTCGGCGAAATGAAGCGCCATCTCAAACCTCCCGTAGACAAATCGCGGATATCTGCCGGCCGTAGTCCGGTTCGCGCCGGTGAGTCGTGCGGCGGTAGGAGAAGAAGCGATCCTCGTCGGCATAGGTGCAGATGTCGAGGTTCTCCGCCGTCACGCCGGCCTCCGTAAGTTTCCGGACCGTCAGCGCGGGCAGGTCGAACATGGCGTGGCCGTTGCGGCTGGACGGGCTGAAGAACGAACTATAGCCGGCATCGGCCGCGACGAAGCGCTCAACGAATTCGGGTCCGACCTCGTAATGCTGACGGCTGATCGATGGGCCGAGGCAGGCGACGATGCGCTCACGGCGCGCGCCGAGCGAAACCATGGCCTCGATGGTGCTTTCCAGTATGCCTGTCAGCGTTCCCTTCCAGCCCGCATGGGCCGCGCCGATGACACGGGCCTCCGGGTCGGCAAAAAGCACGGGGCCGCAATCGGCCGTAAGGACGCCAAGAACGATGCCGGGCGTCGCCGTCACCAGCGCGTCGGCCTCCGGGCGCGAACCGTCGTAGCTGCCGTCGACGATCAAGGCGTCCGGGGAATGGATCTGGTGAACGGTGGCGAGCCGGTGCGGCTCGGCATCGAACCAGCGCGCGATGCGGGCGCGATTTTCGCCGACACGCGCCCGGTCGTCATGGGAGCCGATACCGACATTGAGGCCGCGGTAGATGCCTTCCGAAACGCCCCCTTGGCGGGTGAAATAGCCATGCGTGATCGCGCGGCCCGCCCTGGCGCCGAGGAGTGGGCTCTGCACGGGGCAAAGCGAGGCATCGTCCTGCATTCGGTGTTCTCGCCCTTGTATTTTCAATAAGCTACTTTGGATTTGAGGGCGCGCTTCGGCCCGATGAAATGCGGCTGACGTGGGGGGATGTTGGCGCGGCATGCCGAGACTGTCAATTGCCGGCCGAAAGCGAAATGTGGCCGGCGCGCTTCCGCTGGAACGGCGCCAACGCCACTTCGGGGCTGCTGACGACCAGCACCTTGAACAGTTCGCCCATCTTGCCGGCACCGGTGCCGGCAAGGCGCTCGACATCGTCGCGAATGCTTTCCTGGGTTGTCGCGTTCTTGCCGCGTCCGAGAGCGGCGGCGCGCTCGAGAAGGCCGAGGCCGACGAGGAAATCGCCTTGGTGCGCAAGCCCGTTCACCTGTATGCCTTCCCCCCTGGCACGGTTCGCCAGTTGCTCGAAATCGACGTGGCTGGTGAGGTCCGCTTCGCCGGGATGGGCAAGCGGCGGATCGTAACGATGCTTGCGGACGGCTTGAAGGGTATCGCCGTAACCGGTCGCCAGATGCCCGTAGTCGATGATGATTGCCGTGCCGCCGCCGGTGCGAAGACGTTCGCAGAACGCGGCCATCACCGCGTCGCGGGCCGGAGCGATCTCGAAAATCGTGCCCTCGGCCACCGCTTGCGCCGGCGTCGGCAACAGCGCCGGGTCGATGCCGGCAGTTCCTGCGGCAAAGGTAAGTTCGTCCTCGGCATCAAGCCCGACCACGCGCTCGCGAAAGCCCAGGGCGGTCCGGACGAACTGGCGGATCGGGATCGCGTCGAAGAGCTCGTTGGCGGCGATGAGCAGGAGCCCGGCGGGCAAGCTGTCGAAACTTTCATGCCAGTGGATCTTGCCGTAATGAGCGGAGAGGGTCGCCGCCTGGACCTCGCGCAGTCGCTCGCTGGTTTCGACGAGATGAACGCTCGATCCCTCATAGAGTTCGGGCGCGAGGCGTTGGACCACACGCAGCATGTCCGACATCATGGTGCCGCGGCCCGGCCCGATCTCGGCAATGAGCGCGCCCTTGGGGGAACCGTGCTGTTGCCAGGCGTGAACGAGGAAGACGCCGATCATTTCCCCGAAGAGCTGGCTCACCTCCGGCGCGGTGGTGAAGTCTCCGGCAGCCCCGAAGGGCTCGCGGACACGGTAGTAGCCGTGCTCAGGATCGGCGAGACAGAGGGAGAAGTAGTCGGTGACACTGATCGGCCCGTTGGCCCTGATCAGGGCCTTGATCTTGTCCGCGAGAGAATTCGTCATGCATTCGTCCAATTATGCGGCGGCGACCGCCGCCCGGCGTGCCCGGACAATTGCCCATAGTCCGGCGATCGCCATCGGCACCGAAAGGAGCATGCCCATGGTTAGCCAGCCACCGAAAAGATAACCGATTTGCGGGTCCGGTTCGCGGAAGAACTCGACGAAGATGCGGCTCGCCGCATAGCCGCAGACGAAGATGCCGGTAACGAGGCCCGGGCTCTGGAGTGCTTTCCGGCGATAGACCAGGTAGGCGAGTACCGCCAGAAGCAGGATGCCCTCGAGGGCGGCCTCGTAGAGCTGGCTCGGGTGGCGCGCGAAGGGTCCTCCCGTCGGGAAGACGATCGCCCAGGGCATCGAGGACAGGCGGCCCCACAGCTCGCCATTGATGAAATTGGCGATTCGGCCGAAGAAAAGGCCGATCGGGACCACGGCGGCCACGATGTCGAGCAGGCTCCACACGGCAATCGCATGTCGGCGGGCGAAAATGACGATCGCGAGCGTGGTGCCGAGCAGCCCACCATGGAAGGACATGCCGCCGTTCCAGATTTCTACAGCCCGGATGGGATCCAGAAGGACCGCCTCGAAGTCGTAGAAGAGGATATAACCAATGCGTCCGCCAAGCACGATGCCGCCGGCCGCCCAGAGCAGGAAATCGTCGAGTTGCGTCGGGCTGAGAGCGGGGGTGCCGTTGCGCCAGAGCGCAGGGTTCTGAAGGATGCGCCTGGCGTAGAACCAACCGAGCAGGATGCCGGCGACATAGGCGAGGCCGTACCAACGCACGGCGAGAGGCCCGATGGTGAAGATTACGGGGTCGATTTCGGGGAACGGTAGGATTGCGAGGCGAGTCGCTAGAGTTTCCAAGGTCTTTTCTCGTGGCCGGACCGATCATTTTCGCGGAACATGGCGTTCGAATTCGATGGGGTCAAGTCACCACAGCTGCCATCGAGCCGTTGGCGCTTTTTTCCTTGCATCCTCTCTCCGACGATCCTACCTCAAATTCACACGGCTTCGAGCGGAGCCGAAAGGGAGATCAGAACGATGAGCACAGGCACCAACCGCATTCTCGATGATTTCGCCAAGCTGATGACGGATGCCGCAGGCGCGGCCCAGGGTGTCCGCCGCGAGTTCGAGGCGGCATTTCGTGCGCAGGCCGAAGGCTGGCTGAACTCGCTCGACGTCGTCAAACGCGAAGAGTTCGAAGCCGTGCGGGAGATGGCCGTAAGGGCACGCGACGAGAATGATGTGCTGCGAGCCCGCCTCGAAGCATTGGAAGCACGCCTTGCGGCGGCCGGTCCGCTGCCCGGCGGAGTGACGACGGGCAAGTAGCGGCTGCCTCTTCCGCGCGAGGTCGCCCGCGTCTTCAGCACGTGCTATCGGACGCGCTGTAGCTACTTGCTGTATCTGTTTGTCCTTAAATCGAGGTCAGGGAGACAGCAGAATCTCTCATCCCCAAAACTGAGATCGACACGTAAGGGCGCGGCTGCGCCCGAATTCGTGCTATCGGGCTCGAGACCAGTTCCGCCGCCGGGGCCGGTACGACTGCACTATTGGCTGGGAGTATTGCCTGACTGCCGGTCCACAATCGTCAGGGTTAACAAATCCTGAAAAGTTTTCCACCTGTGGACACTGCCAAAAAACCCTTATCGCAGAGTCGGTTAAGCACCCGTGCTGAATCAAAATCGCAACGGGAGGGCTGGCCTCGCCTCCAAATTTTCGGCTCGGGGGCTGGCAGGCCGACTCTGCCGTTATACACTGATTTTAAATGATGATTCGAAACGGGCGGCGCAAGCTTCGGGCAGGGTAATTCAGCCAGAATGGTCGCGGGTCCAGCAATCATAGTGTCCGTATTCGGTATTGGGTTTGCGGTGTTGCGTCCTGTGAACGTGGCTTTGCGCGCCGGTGCCGTGCCTTCAGGGTGATGCATGAGCCTTTTGGAAGTGGAAGTCGAGCGCCAATCCAATCCGGTCGATATGATCGAATTCGTTGCCGCCAACAATGACTGGTCCTTCGAGCGGTCCGGCGAAGACGAGATCGCCATGACCGTCGAGGGGCGTTGGGCGGACTATCATGTGTCCTTCTCCTGGATGGAGGAGTTCGAGGCTCTGCATCTTGCCTGCGCCTTCGACATCAAGGTTCCCGAAAGCCGCGTCAACGAGGTGATCCGTCTGCTCTCGCAGATCAATGGTCAGGTGCTGATGGGGCATTTCGACCTCTGGCGCCAAGAAGAGGTCATTATCTTCCGGCAATCTTTGCTGCTTGCCGGCGGTGCGGAGCCGACGAACCGGCAAGTCGAGGTCCTGCTGTCGAGCGCACTCGATGCCTGCGAATCCTATTACCAGGCGTTCCAGTTTGTCGTCTGGTCCGGCATGGACGCGCAGCGGGCTGTGGATACGGTGATGTTCGAAACCGTTGGAGAGGCCTAAGATGAGTGCAGCGCTTTCCGGCCCGATCGTCCTCGTCGGTGCCGGCAATATGGGTGGCGCGATGCTTGGGGGCTGGTTGAAGAGCGGTTTCAAAGGTGGCGACGTTCTCGTCGTCGATCCGGGACCGCCTCCCGCCATGGCCAAACTGATCGCTGACAACGGTGTGCGCCTTGCTACCTCCGTGCCCGAGGGCATCAAGGCGGATGTCCTGTTCCTCGCCGTGAAGCCGCAGATCATGGATGCGGCGCTGCCGCCCCTGACGGGCCTTGTCGGCCCACGGACGGTGATCGTTTCCGTCGCCGCCGGTAGGACGCTCGGCTTCATCGAGAGCTACCTCGGCGAGACGGCGATCGTGCGGGCTATGCCGAACACGCCCGCGCTCATCGGCCGTGGAGTGACGGGCGCATTTCCCAACGCGCGGGTCACCGAAGCACAGCGCGCACTCGTCCACGATCTGTTGAAGGTCAGCGGCCCGGTCGAGTGGGTTTCGAGCGAAGCGGACATCGATGCGGTGACCGCCCTATCCGGTAGCGGCCCGGCCTATGTCTTCTATCTCGTCGAGTGCATGGCGGAGGCCGGGCGCAAGCTTGGCCTGGAGGCGGACCTCGCCATGCGGCTTGCTCGGGAAACCGTCGCGGGGGCTGGTGAACTCCTGCATCAGTCCCCCGACGATGCCGCACGATTGCGGCAGAACGTGACCTCGCCCGGCGGCACTACGGCTGCCGCGCTCGCCGTGCTCATGGCGGAGAACGGCATGCAGCCGCTTTTTGACAAAGCCATCGCGGCCGCCCGCATGCGTGCCGAAGAACTGGCCGGCTCGTAGGAAGTCGCGACTTCAACCAAGCCGCTCAACTGACTACGATGCTCCGTTCTCTGGTGTCGCGCGAGAGTGCCTTATCCTATCCGAACAGAGGGCGGAGCACCGAGCGGATCGCAAGAACACAGATCTTGCCCATTGCCGCGCTGCGTTGCCGGCGCGCCAGAGCGTGAAGCTGCTGGCCGTCGAGGAATTCTCGCCTTTGTTCGTGCATCGACTTTCTCCGCCGATCTCAAGTTGAAGACACGAGAACGATAGGGGCAGTCGCTGCCGGCGATAATCCGTGCTAGCTTCACTTCATCTGTGACGATTTGGAATAGATGCAATGGACCGACAGGAGGCCATGGCGGTGTTTCTCGCCGTCGTCGAGGAGGGGGATTTTTCCGCAGCGGCGCGGCGTCTCAGGATGACGCCCTCGGCCGTAAGCAAGATTGTCGGCCGACTCGAAGCTCGGCTTGGCGTGAGGCTGCTGCAACGCTCGACCCGCAGCATCAGCCTCACGGCGGAGGGGCACGCTTTCGCGGAGTCGACCCGCCGCATCCTCAGCGACATGGAAGAGGCCGAACTTGCAATCCAGCCGGGTTCCGAGCCGCGCGGTCGCCTGCGTGTCAGCCTTCCAAGCGCCTTCGGTCACCGCCTCATCGTCCCGATGCTGCCGGCCTTCATCGGCCGGTATCCCGCAATAGAACTAGAGCTGGATTTCACCGACGCGATCGTCGATCTCGTCAATGGCGACGCTGACGTCGCCGTGCGCGTAGCGGCGCAAAGTGACTCCATGTTGATCACACGACGACTCGCGCCCAATCGGCGCATCATCTGCGCGGCGCCGGGGTATCTGGAGCGTTATGGTATTCCCCAGAACCCCGACGATCTTGAGAAACACGTCTGTCTCGGAATTACCTCCCGCGGTCGCCTCAACGTCTGGGAGTTCGAAGAAGGCGGCCTACGCCGGTCGATACGCATTCGAAGTTCCGTGGAGGCAAACAGCACTGAGGCCCTGCGCCGGCTCGCGCTTGCCGGCATGGGGGTCGTACGGCTATCGGAGATTCTCGTCAGCCCCGATATCAGCGCTGGCCGCCTGAAACCATTACTGATTGACAGCAACCACGCGGAGGCCGAGCCGATCAGCGTGGTCTACCCGCATCGCCGCTTCCTGTCGCCACGCGTGCGCGCCTTCGTCGATTTCCTCGTCGAGCAGTTTGCGCATCCGCCGTGGGAGACGCAACTTCAGTAATGGCTCCTTTGTTTCGCGCGTGCTTCCGAATTGCGCCGTATTCAGCTAACTCATGACGCGAACGAATTTGGAAGATAGGGACTGTAATGCCGGAACTCATTGACTTTTCCGATTTCGAACGCGTCGACATCCGCGTCGGCACAATCATCGAGGCCGAGGTCTTTCCCGAGGCGCGCAAGCCGGCCTACAAGCTGAAAATCGATTTCGGCCCGGAGATCGGTGTAAGGAAATCATCGGCCCAGATCACCGTGCACTACCAGCCCGGGGAACTCGTCGGCCGGCAGGTCCTCGGTGTCGTCAATTTCCCGCCGCGCCAGATCGGGCCGGTGCGCTCCGAAGTGCTGACCCTCGGTTTTGAGGATGACGCCGGTGCGATCGTGCTTGCCGCGACCGAAAGGCCGGTGCCGAACGGCAGCAAGCTGATGTGAACTGCATTCGGAACTCGTTGCCTTAGAACATTCTGTGACAAGCACAGGTTTGCGGTCGGAGACGTCGCCTGGGCAGCGCCGAGATCGACGCGCGCAGCGATCGAGGACGTCTTCGAAATGTCACGTCGGCACGCGTACCGTTGCCCGCAGACCACCGAGCGGGCTCTCCCCAAGCGTTACATTGCCACCATGACTTCGTGCGATGTCGCGAGCAATGGCGAGCCCGAGACCGGTGCCGGAGCTGTCGAGGTTACGGGCTTCGTCGAGACGGAAGAAAGGCTTGAACACATCTTCCCGCGCCGGCTCCGGGATGCCGGGACCGTCGTCGTCCACGGTGATGGTGAGCCATTTGGCGCCGTGGCGCGCCTCGACGCACACCGTGCCCGCATAGCGATAGGCGTTTGAAACGAGGTTGACGAGGAGCCGGGTGAAGGCGTTTGGACGAACCTGAACCTCGTCCTCTCCCACGATCGAGGTGGTGAGCGACTTGCCGAAAAGCTCGGCTTCCGCCGCAAAGCGGGCCATGAGGTCACTGAGCTTCAATTCGCCGACGTCTTCTTCCGCCTCGCCGCGGGCGAAGGCGAGATAGCCCTCCAGCATGTTCTGCATGTCCTCGACGTCCTGGTTCAGGCTTTCAAGATCCGGGTTGTCGCCGGCAAGGGCCAGTTGCAGCTTGAAGCGCGTCAGGATCGTTCGCAGGTCGTGGCTGACGCCGGTCAGCATCGCGGTGCGCTGCTCTATCTGGCGTTCGATACGTTCACGCATCAGGATGAAGGCGAGGCCGGCGCGCCGGATCTCTTCGGCGCCACGCGGAGCGAAATCATCGATCTTCTGCCCTTTGCCGAAGCTCTCGGCGGCGTGCGCCAATGCAAGAATCGGCCTGATCTGCCCGCGCAGGAAAAGAATGGCGATAGCCAGCAGCACCAGGGAGGCGCCGACCATCCACACGAGGAAGATATGGGTGTTCGACGCGTAGGCCTGGTTGCGCCGGGCATAGACCCGAAGAATGCGGTCGTCTTCGAGTTTGATGCGGATTTCGACGATTTTCGAATTGCCGACGGTGTCGATCCAGAAGGGGCGGCGGATCTGGTTCGATATTTCCTCGCTCAGAATGTGGTCGAGGATCTCGAAGAAAGGTTTCGGCCGCGGCGCCGGTAGTTCGCCGCCAGGCTCCACGCTGATGTTGAGATCGAGCTGTTCGCGGGCTATGCGGACGACCTGATCGATATCGCCCTCGCGCGGAAAGGTCGTGATCAGATCGACCACCGCGGCGATGTCGTTGGTTACCGCGGCCGAGAGGCGTTGGGTGACGAGCTGCCAGTGCCGCTCCATGAAGACGAACGCGACAACAGACTGCAGAAGGACCATCGGAATGACGACGATCAGCAGCGAGCGGGCGTAAAGCCCGATAGGCACGCGGCGGCGCAGCCATCGGGTCAGGCGCTTCAGGGCGCCGTCGGCGGGGCTCGATCTCTCTCGCCTGAGGCTGTCAGTTGCCATGACTCGCTTGCTTCGGTTTCCGGCACGTACCCTATGTTAGGGTCAGCGGCGGGGATTAGTCCACGCTCAATCTGTAGCCGATGCCGCGGACCGTCTGCAGCCAGACGGGATTGGAGGGATCGTCCTCGATCTTGCGCCTCAACCGGTTGATCTGCACGTCGATCGTCCGTTCGCCGACCTCCGCGTCGTCGCCGATGAGTTCGTGACGAGGTATGGTCTCTCCAGCGCGCTGCGAAAAGAGCGTCATTATTTCCTGCTCGCGATCGGTCAGCCGGATGTGCTCGGCACCACGGCGAAGCTCCTTGCGCACGACCGAAAAGGTGTACGGCCCAAAGATGACCTGATCGACCTTAGGCGCCTGGGCAGGTTGGTTGCGGCGCAGGATGTTGTTGATCCTGAGCACGAGTTCGCGCGGCTCAAATGGCTTCGGCAGGTAATCGTCTGCGCCTGCCTCGAGCCCTTCGATGCGCGAATTCGTCTCCGCGAGCGCCGTCAGCATGATGATCGGAACCGTCTTGAGCTCTCTCAGGCTCTGAGTCAGCGCGATGCCGCTTTCGCCCGGCATCATCACGTCGACGATCAGGAGATCGAAATCGAGGCCAACGAGTTTGCGCCGTGCCTCGGGTGCGTCGGCGGCCGTGGTAACCCGAAAGCCCTGTTCAACCAGATAGCGATTGAGCAGATCGCGAATGCGCCGGTCGTCGTCGACGATCAGAAGATGCGCCGCGTTATCGGAGACTTTCGCTTTTTCCTTCATCGCTATCCTCGCTTCAGGCGACATCGAATCGGCCGTTCTCCACCGCATCTCACCTCAAATCCGAGCGGATTTAAGGATAAAAGAGGCGGCGCGTAAACGTGCCGTGGGTCATTTCAGGCGCAAGGTCGCCGTAGCTCGTTGAATTTCTGCATGTGTGTGTCCTCGAAACGGCTCCGCCCGGAGACACGCAGTGGTGGGGGGTTTGGGGTTACCCCGTAGCGCTGTTTCTCATGTTCGTGAGAAAGCGTTTCACGACATTGCGCGCGCCAGGCCCTGTTTTGGCCAATGCATCGGCTATGCGGCGGGACTGTGGCTCGGCAAGCGCCCTTGCCAGGGCCTGGCCTTCCTTGGTGGTGTAGAGCATCCGCTGGCGCCTGTCTTCCGGCCCGGTCACCTGCCGGACATAGCCGGAATCGATCAGTTGCTTCAGGACACGGGCGAGACTCTGCTTGGTAATCTTCAGCGTGTCGAGGAGATCTGCGACGGTCATGCCCGGCTCGCGATTGACAAAGTGCACGACCCGGTGGTGCGCACGGCCGAACCCGCTCTTTTCGAGGATGGCATCCGGATCGCTGGTGAAGTCGCGATAGGCGAAGAACAGAAGCTCGATGATCTCGAAGTCGATCGGGTCCTCGTCCTTGCCCTCGGTCACGTACTGGCTGTTGTCCCTGGATTGGCCGGCCACGCAGTCATTCCCCTTCACGCAATTTGCTGTTCGTAGAACATCTAGAAAATTCTGTCAGCTTTATTGACTTAATTCTAGCGGGAGACAGCGTTCGCGCTGCAAATGCGGCGGCATCGCCGTGCGAAAAAGCGGCGTCCACGAAGTTGGCTATGTCAAACGAATGAGAATGGCAACGCGGCGGCTCGCATAAGGGCGCAACAGGCGGCACACCGGCCGCCTGTTCGTCGTGCACAGGTGATCGGATCTCGCGTCAACGATAGATGTAGACGATCCGGCGAGTCGACGGCTCGACCAGCACCGGCTGGTTGTTCACGACCACATATTCATATTCGTAATCCGGAATGGTGCGAACGGCGACACTGCGCGGCACAGTCGCGCCAAGGACGACCTCACCCTCGAGGAAAACCGGATCTACCGGATTTTCGGTGATAAAGGTCCTGACAGTCGGGGGCGGCGCGATGGGCTGGATCTCATCGACCGATCCTACCAGTTCCAGCGGTTCTGGGCCGACGGTGACCGTGCTTCCCGTGGCCTCGTAACTGACGACGGGAACGCCGAGCTCGGCGCGGCGCTCGGAGATCACTACGGTGGAGCCGCCGGCATCGGCTGCAAGATACTTCGCGTAAGCCCAGCCGCTTACCGTTCCGACATTGACGCGGCACCAGTTGCTGCCTTCCAGGCAGCCCTCGAGTGCGGCTGCGCTACCACGGGCGGCAACCCCGAGAACGGGATATTGCGGCCCCGGGCCGGCGCGCACGTTGAGGTCGGTCACCACAGTCGCGCTCGTGGCCGCATAAACAGCCGGGACACCTGCTGCGAGGATCAGGCCCGCTGTTGCTGCCACTCGAATCACATGCGGGAAGAGGTTGCTCATCTTTTTCTCCTCATTCTGATGAACGCAAAAACGCGCCCCGCTGCAGTGATGTTCCCCCCGTGACATCACGAAATGTGTGGTTGAGCCATATTGCAGCCCGAGGCGTGCAGCGATTCCCGCCGAGGACAGGAAATCATTGGCAAGATGTTGTTTTCGGCTGCGCCGTAGAGGGTCGGAGGAAATGGGTGACGAGATGCAGAAGAAACCTATGCGTGAAATCAGCGCTACAGAACGACAGCTGCGTCCGCTGGTGGTCGTCGTCTTTTCGGCCAAGCTGGCCGTCGCCGCGCTGTTACTCACGACGGTGCAACTCGCGCCGCCTGCGCCTGCGCCTGCGCCCGAAGTCGTGGCGCTTCGCTGACGAGCGATTCCTCGCTTTCGCTGTCATTCCGCTCATATATCGCTATAGGTGGCCCTGAGCGCGGTGCGCGACGGCTACTGATGTTCTCCTTAAATCGACCTCGATATAAGGACAGAGATTATGCGGTAGGTTCACAGCGGACCCTTGTGCGTCTAGTAGGACGCGGCGCCGTAACGAACGTTCACGAGCGAGGCATGGTCGGCATGTTACAGGCGGGCATTATCCCGGTTACCCATTTTCAGCAGAACTGCACGGTTCTGTTCGACAGCGAGACGAAGGAGGGCGTCATCGTCGACCCCGGTGGCGATGTCGACGTCATCCTGCAGACCATCCGGGAAAATGGCATTACCCTCAAGGCGATCTGGCTGACCCACGGCCATATCGATCATGCGGGCGGCGCGAAGGAATTGAAGGAAGCACTAGGGCTCGAAATCATCGGGCCGCATAAGGATGACCAGCCGCTGCTGGAGCGGTTGGAGGCACAGGCGGAGCGCTTCGGCCTCGCCATGAAGGTGGAGAACGTGCTGCCCGATCGTTGGCTGGAGGAGGGCGATACGGTTTCCTTCGGCACGTATGACTTCGAGGTGCTGCATTGTCCTGGCCATGCTCCCGGCCATGTCGTCTATTTCAATCGCGCGCAGAATTTCGCCCATGTCGGCGACGTGTTGTTCCATGGGTCAATCGGGCGCACCGATCTGCCGGGCGGCAATCACCAGCAACTGCTCGCTTCAATCCGCGACAAGATCCTGCCGCTCGGCGACGACGTCGGATTCATCTGCGGCCACGGTCCCGGCGGCAGGATCGGCGAGGAGCGCCGCAACAATCCGTTTCTGCGCGGACTTTAAAGAGCCGGCGGAGACCTCGACGCCTCTGCCCGAAAATCGGAACCGCTTGGCAAGCGCCATGCGTATAAGGCGCCTTGGCCATGGAAAAGCCGCGCCCCTCGGGGGAGGGCGCGGCTTGTCAGTCTGTCTGAAGCGCTTAGCCGGCGGTGCAGAAATGGCTGCGTCCGTCATAGCCGATGAAGGTGCCGCTGTCCGGGTCGAAAGAGCGATAGCGCTGCGAGCAGTAACGGTACCAAGCCGGAGTCCAGGGCTCGAGACCGTAGCTCTCGACCACAACGGGACGATAGACCGGGCGGGGGCGGTAGACCGGGCGCGGCTCGTAATATTCGGGTTCCGGATCGATATAGACCCGTTCGCTGTAACGCGGCTGCGAGGCGATCGCGCCGCCGAGGATCATGCCTGTGGCGAGGCCCACTGCGCCTGCTGCCAGTGCATCGCCGTGATGACGGCGGTGGTCTGCATGGGCAGAGCCGAAGGTCGGAAGGACCATGGCGGCCGCGGCAACAGAGAGAACGGCTGCTTTGAGGAGTTTGTTCATGGGCTGCTATCCTTGGGCATTTGCGCCGGATCCTCTCCGGCTTTCATGATGGCAAAATCTATCGGCGGTTAACTGAATGGAACCTGAATGAAAAAAAGCCCGGCATCGCGCTGCCGGGCGGAAGATAACATCGCTGGATAGATGGTATGTCAGCCGACGATTTGAAGGTTGACCGCTTTCGGGCCCTTGCCGCGGCGATCCGGTTCGGTATCGAAGGATACCTTCTGATTTTCCGTGAGGCCGCTCAGGCCGGAAGCCTGTACGGCGGAAATATGTACGAAGATATCTGCGCCACCGTTTTCAGGCTTGATGAAGCCAAAGCCCTTGTCGGTATTGAAGAATTTTACAGTGCCAGTCTCCATGCGTCAGGTCCTTTTCTCTCCACCCGTTCATGGGTGGCATTGCAATTTGCCCAGATGGGCGTGGGGCAGGCAGTTCTCGACAATTGAGGAAAGGGTCCTGTTATCGCGACCATTCACGGAAAGGACTGCAAAATAATCCTTCCGCAGCTAGCCGCCCGGAGGGCTTTGCGTCTCCGGCCCGCTTATTTTCAAGATCTTCCCGTGTTCGCAGATTGCCCGAACGGAAGTAAGAGTGATCAGTTTATTTTGAATTGGCAAGCAAAACTTTTCAGAGATGGAGTTGCTTTATGCCATTGCTCAAAATGCGGTCAATTTCCGGTAAGGGAGGGAAGATTGGAGATGTATCGCAAGCTGTTGAATTCGCAGTGCTTTGAAGTCGTTGAGTGTGCCGGCGCACTGTTTGCGCCAAATGCCGTCGCTGTCAAGCATGCCTCAACTTCGTGCAGCGCCGCAATCGAGCTGCAACTGTCTGATATGTCTCGCTCTTCGGGAAGGCGTGCCTTCCCCCTGCATTTTGCAGGAAAAATGTAAGATTAAGCGTCCCTTCCGGCTCGCGGAACTCGTGTTCCATTTTGGCGCGAAGTAGAACGGCTGCAAAACAGTAATAAGTAATATAGATGGTGCGCTCACTTCGCCCGCGGCAGCAGTATTGTACCGATGGAACTCAGGCGGCAGCAGGACTGCGCGTTCTCGTCAGCTCCGGAACGAGTTCGACCAGAAGCATCGCCGCGAAGATAATGGCGCAGCCGACATAGCCGAGGGGCGGGATGGTTTCGCCCAGCAGCAAGGCGCCGAACAATGCGGCAAAGAGAGCTTCGCTGGACAGGAAGATCGCCGCCTGCGGTGCCGTGGTATAGCGCTGGCCGACGACCTGGCAGATGAAGGCGATGCCGCTCGAGAACACGCCCGCATAAAGGATTTCCGGCAGGGCGCCTTGCACCGCGGAAAGACTTAAAGGCTCGAGGATCGCTGCGAGGACGACGCCGAGAACCGCGCAGACTGCAAACTGGGTCATTGACAGAAGCATCGGTCGCCCCGTGCCGGCTGCGAAAATGCCGATCAGCATCACCTGGATCGCCCAAAAAAGTGCGCAGACAATCGTCAGAAGATCTCCGCCGTTCAGACCCGAAAGGGTGCCGCCGCTCAAGAGGAAGATGCCGAGACTCGCCATCAGAGCCGACGGCCAGATGATCCAGTGCGGCCTGCGGCGCAGGAACACCACGGTCAGGACCGGTACGAAAACGACGTAAAGGCCGGTCAGAAAGCCGGAGTTGGTGACGGTCGTACTGAGCAGCCCAAACTGCTGCGTCACCGCGCCGCCGAACAGCGCAAGTCCGATGAAGATGAAGTTGCTCATTGCGCCCTTAGCGAGCGGCTTTGCTGTCCGCCGTGCTTCGACAAACACCAGCGGCAGTGCGACGAGCGTAGCGATTACGAATCGCAGGCCGATAAACCAGAGCGGGCCGATCGCCTCCATAGCCGTCGACTGAGCGACAAAGCCGGCGCCCCAGATCGAGCCGGAAAAAAGCAGAAACAGATTGGCCTGGATGCGAGTCACCGGCGCCCTCGTCGCTTTCGTACTGGTTGGGCAATCCAAAGCCGCTTCGCTCTGTGATTGCATCGACGCTCTACCAGTTGCCCTTCCCGCGAGCAAGCCTCATCCTCGCCGCCCGCCATCGGAAATCGAGACGAACCTGGTTTGGTGGGAGGGGATCCGGCGCACGGGCCTCGTCGACGCGAAAGTCTGTGCGGTCGAGGCGGTGGGGTCCGGTCCGGTCTGAAATTCCTGTTCCGCAAGGAGGTGAGGGCGTCGCTTCGAGGCGAGTTCACTCAGTCGGTGCCTTCGAGACCCGGAGCACGGCGCCGTTCTCCTCGTCGGTGACCATCAGAAGCGCCCCGTCAGGTGCAACGATGACGTCGCGCAGCCGCCCGAATTCTCCGTCGAACAGTCGTTCCTCGCCAACGATGGCGCCGCCTTCGTCGCGTTCCAGGCGCGTGAGCAACTGGTATTTCAGCGCTGCGACGAGGAGATTGCCGTCCCATTCCGGAAACATCTTGCCGCGATAGACCGCGATCGCACCGGGGGCGATCGAGGGGTCCCAGTAATAGAGCGGCTGCTCCATGCCTTCCTTGGCCGTGCCTTCGCCGATTTCCGCCCCGGAATAGTCCCTGCCGTAGGTGATCACCGGCCAGCCATAGTTCCGGCCGGGCAGGGGGTTGTTTATCTCGTCGCCGCCGCGCGAACCATGCTCGACGGTGAGCAGCGTGCCGTTTGCGGGATCGAAGGTGATCCCCTGCGGGTTCCGATGCCCGATCGACCAGATCTCCGCCAGACCTTCGGTTGCGCCGCGATAGGGATTTGAGGCGGGAATCGACCCGTCGGCGTTGATGTGCAGGATGGAGCCGGCATGATCGCGTGGATCCTGGGCGCGTTCGTCGTCGCCGCGGTCGCCGATGCCGAAGAAGAGACTGCCGTCCCGATCGATGGCGATGCGCGAGCCGAAGTGATGGGTGGTGCCCGTGAACTTGTTCATGCGGAATATCTCCTGGACGTCCGCAAGCCTTCGTTCGTCTTCGGCGAGGATTGCCCGGGCGACAACGGTCCCATAGCCACCGTCCCCACGCGCCGCATAGCTGAGATAGAGCGTGCGGTTCGTCGCAAATTGCGGATCGAGGGCGACGTCGAGCAGGCCGCCTTGCCCGCGTGCGACCACTTCGGGCACGCCCTCGACTGCCTTCGAAAGCTTGCCATCGCGCAGAATGCGCAGCCGTCCCGGGCGCTCCGTCACGATCAAGGCGCCGTCCGGCAGGAACTCGACTGCCCAGGGGTGTTCAAGGCCGGTCGCCAGCGTCTCGACGAGCACGGTCCCCTTCTTCGTCGAGAATTGCCGCGTCTCTTGCGCGAATCCAGGACAAGCGGCGGAGAGGAAAAGCCCGGCGGCAAAGGCCGCCGCGGTGGACGGTGCGAGTGCCGCTCGGATCCGATATCGTTTCCCGTTGTTCCGGCATTCCCACCGCATTGTTCTCTCCCGTCGCGAATCTGCGAGGCCAAGGAACCGTGGGCGTCCATTCCGATTCGAGCCTGGCGACCTCGACGTGGAAATTGGGGCGCTATGGCATAGGCTTCAAGTCAAACGGCGATCAAAAGGAGTTTATCTTGCTGCAGGGCTTCGGGCCGGCTCAACTGACCATGCGAAACTTCGGTCTTTGCCTTGATGTAGTAGCCCTTGCCGACCCACATTATGCCCGCAAGCGCAATGAAGGCGATGATTGCGACGAGAACGGTTTCGATCTCCGACAGGCGGTCCAGAAAACCTTGTCGCTTCTCCCCCGGCCTTTCCTCGTTTTCAGCCATGGTGAACGGCTCCCGTTTCCGGAGCCTGCTGCGTTGCCGTGCTGATATCAAGCGAAGGGACGTGGACGGCGCGTTGCGGCAGGGCCGCTTCGGCCGTCGCCTGGGCCATCAGGCCAGCTATCATTACGATGCAAGCGGCAAGGGCAGCGATGGCAAGATAAAGACCCCAGCGCGCCTCGCTTCGCCGCGTTTGCGCGGCCGCGATTTCGTCGTCGAGAAACATGGCATACCCCACGATGCAATGCATTCGGATCACCAAGGATGATGCCCTGATGTCGGCTCTTGCAGGACGGAATTGCGGCGCTCTGCGACAGTTATCGTGACCAAATCAAGGCAGCTCTGGAGTCACCCGGCAGGGTTCACGTTTGGCGATGGGGCCGGCGCTGGGTGGCTCGCTCGACCGAATGTCGTGACCGCAGGCGCGAAATTGTCACGGTAACGGGTTTTGCGCCGGGCCCAGGCGGTTTTTGCCATTCTGACGCTTGCAAGACAGGGCGTCTTTCGACATAGACCTAACCGCTATGGGCCCCGAACTTCCGCTCCGTAGCGCCTCACGCCGTCTCGAAACGTTCAGGACCTCAAGATCATGGCCTTCCTTGCCGATGCCCTTTCTCGTGTAAAGCCCTCCGCCACCATTGCCGTTTCGCAGAAAGCCCGCGAGTTGAAAGCGAAAGGCCGTGACGTCATCGGCCTCGGCGCAGGGGAGCCGGATTTCGACACGCCGGACAACATCAAGAAGGCTGCGATCGACGCGATCAATCGCGGCGAGACGAAATACACTCCGGTCTCCGGCATTCCGGAACTGCGCGAAGCGATCGCAAGGAAGTTCAAGCGCGAGAACAATCTTGACTACACCGCGGCGCAGACGATTGTCGGCACCGGTGGAAAGCAGATTCTTTTCAACGCCTTCATGGCGACGCTCAATCCGGGCGATGAAGTCGTTATCCCGGCGCCTTACTGGGTCTCCTATCCGGAGATGGTGGCGCTTTGCGGTGGCACGCCGGTCTTCGTCTCGACCAGCCAGGAGAACAATTTCAAGCTGAAGGCCGAGGATCTCGAAAAGGCGATCACCCCGAAGACCAAGTGGTTCGTCTTCAACTCGCCGTCGAACCCCTCGGGCGCGGCCTATTCGCATGACGAACTGAAGGCGCTGACGGATGTGCTGATGAAGCACCCGCATGTCTGGGTCCTGACCGACGACATGTACGAGCACCTGACCTATGGCGACTTCAAGTTCGCAACGCCGGTCGAGGTCGAGCCCGGCCTTTACGACCGCACGCTGACGATGAACGGCGTCTCCAAGGCCTATGCGATGACCGGCTGGCGTATCGGCTACGCCGCCGGACCGCTGCAACTCATCAAGGCGATGGACATGATCCAGGGCCAGCAGACCTCGGGCGCGACCTCGATCGCGCAATGGGCGGCCGTCGAGGCGCTCGACGGCCCGCAGGATTTCATCCCGCGCAACAAGGAGATCTTCCAGGCCCGCCGCGATCTCGTGGTCTCCATGCTGAATCAGGCGAAGGGCATCTCCTGCCCGACGCCGGAAGGTGCCTTCTACGTCTATCCGTCCTGCGCCGGCCTCATCGGCAAGACCGCTCCCTCGGGCAAGGTCATCGAGACCGACGAGGATTTCGTCTCCGAGCTTCTGGAGGCCGAAGGCGTCGCGGTCGTGCACGGCTCGGCCTTTGGCCTTGGCCCGAACTTCCGCATCTCCTATGCGACTTCCGAGGCCCTGCTCGAAGAGGCGTGCCGCCGCATCCAGCGCTTCTGCGCAGCTTGCAGGTAAGCAGCGGTTCGAAGAAAAGCCCGCCCGATGGCGGGCTTTTTTGCGACGTGCGAGATCGATTCAGGTCGAGATGCTAAAGGGCTGAAGAGGCGGGGTTTTCAGTGCAATCGGGGGCTCGTGGCAGTACCCCTCTAGCCTGCCGGCCATCTCGCACAAGGGGAAGATTAGCGAGTGGCACGGCCTGTGCCCATCAAAGGCGCTGCATTGCCAAGGTTTCTGTTGGATCGGCAAACCCTTGCCGCGATTGGATCTCCCCCCTTTGTGGGGAGAATGGCCGGCAGGCCAGAGGCGGTGCGGCCTCCAGCCTGCAGGGCAAAAGAGGTGCGCTACAGCTTCTCAGCGTTCAGCCAATGCCGCTTCGCCCTTCTTCTCGCGGATGAGGTTCAGGAAACGGCGGAAGAGATAGTGGCTGTCCTGCGGACCGGGGGAGGCTTCCGGGTGGTGCTGGACGGAGAAGACCGGCTTGCCGGCGACGCGCAGGCCGCAATTGGTGCCGTCGAAGAGGGAAATGTGAGTCTCTTCAACGCCTTCCGGGAGCGACTTCGAATCCACCGCGAAGCCGTGGTTCATCGAGACGATTTCGACCTTGCCGGTCGTGTGATCCTTGACCGGGTGGTTGGCGCCGTGGTGGCCCTGATGCATCTTCTCGGTCTTTGCGCCGAGCGCCAGCGCCAGCATCTGGTGACCGAGGCAGATGCCGAAGACCGGTATGTCGGTCCTGAGGAGGTCCTGGATCACCGGTACCGAGTATTCGCCGGTCGCGGCCGGGTCGCCGGGGCCGTTGGAGAGGAAGATGCCATCTGGCTCAAGCGCCAGCACCTCTTCGGCGCTCGTTTGAGCGGGCACGACCGTGACCCGGCAGTTGAGGCCGGCGAACAGGCGCAGAATGTTGCGCTTTACGCCGTAGTCGAGCGCGACCACGTGATAGGCGGCGTCGGTCTCGCCGAGCGTCGAATAGCCTTCGTTCCAGACCCAAGGCCTCTCGGCCCAGCGGTAGGATTGGCCGGAGGTCGCGACCTTGGCGAGGTCAAGACCCTCGAGACCGCTCCAGGCCCTGGCTTCTGCCTTCAGCGCGTCGATGTCGAAGACGCCGGCCGGGTCGTGCGCGATGACGGCATTCGGCATGCCGTTCTCGCGGATCCAGGCCGTCAGCGCCCGGGTGTCGATACCGCAAAGACCGATAATGCCGCGTGCCTTCAGCCAGGCATCCAGGTGCTTGGCGGCGCGATAGTTGGAGGGATCGGTGATGTCGGCCTTGAAGATCACCCCGACGGCGCCGTGGCGGGCGGCCGGGGTCAGGTCCTCGATATCCTCGTCATTGGCACCGATATTGCCGATATGCGGAAAGGTGAAGGTGACGATCTGGCCGAGATAGGAGGGGTCGGTCAGAATTTCCTGATAACCGGTCAAGGCCGTGTTGAAGCAGACTTCCGCCTGGACCTTGCCGGTCGCGCCGATGCCCCTGCCTTCGATCACCGTGCCGTCGGCCAGAACGAGCAGGGCAGTGGGTTTCTGGATTGTCCATGCGGGTGTCGCGGTCATCGTTCCTATCCCGTTGCGGCAGACGGCGCGGCTTGAAAGCCGGCCGATATATCGCCATCTCATATGCTCAGGCATGGACGCGCGGGGAGCCCCCGCGAAAAACTCTCATGCCGATGTCGTGCAGGTGCCGGAAAATAGCCAAAGGCTCGAACGGGGTCAACCAGCAGCTCGTGAATTGCGGGGAATTAAAGTTCCTTGTAATTCAAACAGTTGCGCATTCCGTTTGATCGCACCTGCCACGCTGGTTTAAGACAGCGACAACAATGACGCAATCGAACCGGTTCCGGATTGAGTTTTAGGAACCGGTTTCGACATGGAGAAAGACATGCGCGAGCAACTCGCAAACGCACTGAAAGAAGCACTGAAAGCCAAGGATGTGCGGCGCACCTCGACCGTCCGGCTGATCCAGGCGGCGATCAAGGACCGCGACATAGCCAATCGCGGCCAGGGCAAGGATCCGGTCGGCGACGAGGAGATCATGCAGATCCTCGCCAAGATGATCAAACAGCGCGAGGAATCGGCCCGGGTCTATAACGAGGGCGGCCGGCCGGAGCTTGCCGATCAGGAACGGCAGGAAATCGTCATCATCGGCGAGTTCCTACCCGAGCAGATTTCCGAAGAGAAGGTCAAGGAGCTTTGCGCCGCAGTCGTTAAGGAAACGGGTGCCCAGGGCCTTCGTGACATGGGCAAGTGCATGAACGCTCTGAAGGAGCGCTATCCCGGTCAGATGGATTTCGCCAAGGCATCCGGCGTCGTCAAGGACCTGTTGAAATAAGGATCCGTTCAGGCAAAAGGCCGCTCGATCGGGCGGCCGGCTCCACTTCCTCCGAGCGATGAAATGGGAACCGGCGGGCCGGCATCGAGCCGCGCCTGCCTTGCCGCTCGCCCTGTGAATAGCGGGCAAGCTGCGGCCGTGCTGTGGCATCCTGTCGGCTTGCCGCTTATAGGGAGAGTCGACCAGAGGAAATCCATGCGCTTTTCACCGTCCTTTCTCGACGACATCCGCGACCGCGTCCCGATATCGGACGTGATCGGCAAGCGCGTGACCTGGGAACGCCGCAAGACCAATGTCTCACGCGGAGACTATTGGGCCTGCTGCCCGTTCCACGGCGAGAAGACACCGAGCTTTCATTGCGAGGACCGCAAGGGCCGCTATCATTGTTTCGGTTGCGGCGTCTCCGGAGATCACTTCCGCTTCTTGACCGACCTCGAAGGGCTGAGCTTTCCCGAAGCCGTACAGCAGATCGCCGAGATGGCGGGCGTGCCCATGCCGCAGCCGGACCCGGAGGCCGAGCGCCGCGACAAGGAGCGCACGAGCCTGCTCGACGTCATGGAACTGGCGACGCAGTTTTTCGAGGACCAGCTCCAGGCGGCCAACGGTGCGAGGGCGCGCGCCTATCTGCGCGAGCGTGGCCTGACCGGCCGGACGATCGAGACCTTCCGCCTCGGCTATGCGCCTGACAGCCGCAATGCGCTGAAAGAGTTTCTCGCCGGCAAGGGGGCGGGCAAGGAACAGATCGAGGCCTGCGGCCTCGTCGTCCATGGTCCGGACATCCCTGTTTCCTATGATCGCTTCCGCGATCGCATCATGTTCCCGATCCTTTCTGCGCGCGAGAAGGCAATCGCCTTCGGCGGCCGCGCCATGGCGGCGGACGCACCGGCGAAATACCTGAACTCGAACGAGACCGAACTCTTCCACAAGGGCAATGTGCTCTTCAATTTCGCCCGCGCCCGTCGGGCGGCGCAAGGCGCGGATGGCGCCGACACGATCATTGCCGTTGAAGGCTACATGGACGTAATCGCGCTCCACCAGGCGGGGATCGAAAACGCCGTTGCCCCGCTCGGCACTGCGCTCACCGAAAACCAGCTCGAGCTGTTGTGGAAAATGACGCCGCAGCCCGTCCTCTGCTTTGACGGCGATGGCGCCGGCCTTCGCGCCGCCAACCGCGCCATTGACCTCGCCCTGCCGCATTTGAAGCCGGGACGTTCCGTGCGCTTCGCCCTGCTTCCGGATGGCAAGGATCCGGACGATCTCGTCCGCCATGACGGGCGCGAGCCCTTCGACAAGGTGCTCGCCAACGCTCGCTCGCTCGCCGAAATGGTGTGGCTGCGGGAGGTGCAGGGCGGCAGCTTCGACACGCCGGAAAAACGCGCCGAGCTCGAGGCGCGGCTACGGCAGGTGACCTCCGCGATTGCGGATGAGAGCGTGCGCCGCCATTATGGCCAGGACATGCGCGACCGATTGAACGCCTTCCTGCAGGCCAGTGCCCCCTTTCGGGGTGACCGACGCCCGTTCGAGCGGGGCGGGCGCGATCGCGGCAGTCCGAGAGGGTTTGGCCAGCGCAGCGCTCCCGGCCCCACGCTGATCTCCGACCGGCTGGCGCGGACCTCCCTCGTCAGTGGCCTGCAGACCGCACCGCTTCTGCGCGAGAGCGTGCTGGCGCTCACCATCGTCAATCACCCGCAACTGCTCTTCGACGAATATGACGAGATCTCGACCATCGAGTTCGAACATCGCGATCTGCAGCGCTGCTGGGCGGCCGTCCTTAATGCGGCCGCGGCGAGCGGACCGCGGCTGACGCGGGAGGCGCTGGTGGAACAGCTGCAGGCCGACGGCTTCGGACAGCTCGTCGCTCAACTCGACCAGCAGGTGCGGTACGCGCGTCTGTGGACGGCAACGGCCGCCGCGGCGCCTGAGGATGCGCGGGAGGGTTATCTCCAGGCGCTCACGCTCCACCGGCGGACCAAGGCGCTCAACTGGCAGAAGCGGGAGCTCGAGCGCGAGATCGCGGAAGCTGCGGCGAGCGAAGACGTGGAGCAGGGGCAGCGGCTGGTGCGCGCCATGGAGGAGGTGCAACTCGAACTCCACCGAATGGACAAGCTGGAAGCCATCATCGAAGGCTTCGGGGTGCTTTCGGGGCGGGTCAAGGGGCCGGCGGCGCGGTAGATATGCGCGGAATTGCCCCATCCGCCTGCCCATCCTCCGCAGCAGCTGCTCTGCGGAGGTGGACCGGCACCTCATCGCCGCGCGCGGGGAGAGGGCGAGGGGCGAAACCTGTCCACAGTTGAGATAATTTCCCGTCGAAAGCGATTCCATGCCCGACTCCCACGACACCACGAACTTGTTCGACGCGCGAGGCGCCGCCAACCCCCTTGATATCCTCAAACGCGTCTACGGCTTTTCTGCTTTTCGCGGCCAGCAGCAGTCGGTCGTCGAGCATGTGGTGGCGGGCGGCGACGCGGTGGTGCTTTTCCCGACGGGTGCCGGCAAATCGCTCTGCTTCCAGATTCCCGCGCTTTGCCGCAAGGGGGTCGGCATCGTCGTCTCGCCGCTGATAGCGCTGATGCGCGATCAGGTGGAGGCGCTGAAGCAAGTTGGCGTTCGTGCCGCGGCGCTCAACTCGTCGCTGACGCGCGAGGAGGCAGTCGCAATCCGCCGCGCGCTTTCGCGAGGCGAGCTCGATCTCCTTTACGTCACGCCCGAGCGCGCCGTCACCGATGGCTTTGCGGAAATGGCGGCCGATATCGATATCGCTCTCTTCGCCATCGACGAGGCCCATTGCGTCTCGCAATGGGGACACGACTTCCGTCCCGAATATCGCGGGCTCGATTGCCTCGCGTCGCGCTTTCCCGGCGTGCCGCGGATAGCCCTCACCGCGACCGCCGACCCGCACACGCGTGACGACATCATCGAGCGGCTGGCGCTGAACGGCGCGCGGGTCTTCACCTCCAGCTTCGACCGTCCGAATATCGCCTATGAGATCGTCGAGCGCGACCAGCCGCGCCAGCAGCTCCTGCGCTTCCTCTCGCGCTTCAAGGATGCGAGCGGCATCGTCTATTGCCTGTCGCGCGCCAAGGTCGAGGAGACGGCCGACTGGCTGAACGCGCAAGGCATCCGGGCGCTGCCGTACCATGCCGGCATGGACCGGGCCCTGCGCGACGCCCACCAGGATGCGTTCCTGAAGGAGGAGAATCTCTGCCTGGTCGCAACGGTCGCCTTCGGTATGGGGATCGACAAGCCGGATGTGCGCTATGTCGCCCATCTCGACCTGCCGGGCTCGGTCGAGGCCTATTACCAGGAAACGGGCAGGGCCGGGCGCGACGGGCTGCCATCCGAGGTCTGGATGGCCTATGGCATGGCCGACGTCATCCAGCGCCGGCGGATGATCGACGAGGGTGGCTCGCCCGAAGAGATAAAGCGCATCGAGCGGGCGAAGCTCAATGCTCTGCTTGCGATCTGCGAGACAGCGGGCTGCCGCCGGCAGGCGATCCTCGCGCATTTCGGCGAGGCCCATCCCGGCCGCTGCGGCCATTGCGATACCTGCCTGAAGCCGGTCGAGACGTGGGACGGCACGGAGGCCGCAATCAAGGCGCTCGCCGCCGTCTATCGTACCGGCGAGCGCTTCGGCACCGGCCATGTGGTCGACGTGCTGATCGGGACCGTGAACGAAAAGACGGAGCGCTTCGGCCATGTGAACATGCCGGTCTTCGGCGCCGGCAAGGAGCTGCCGGCGCGCACCTGGCAATCGGTCTTCCGGCAATTGCTGGCCCTCGGGCTGATCTCGGTCGATCACGCCGCCTTCGGGGCATTGAAGCTCGAGCCGGAGGCGCGCGTCGTTTTCCGACGGGAGCGGCAGCTCTTCTTCCGCAAGGATCGGCCTGCATCGGGCAAGGCGGCGCGCGGCCAGAAATCGGCCGGGGCGCGCCAACGCTCGGAGCTCGCCGGCTCGGACCTCGAGCTCTTCGAAAGGCTGCGATCGGAACGGCTGTCGATCGCCCGCGACCTCGACGTTCCGCCCTATGTGGTTTTCCCCGACACGACTTTGATCGCGCTTGCCAAACAGCGCCCGCGCGACTTCGACGATCTGCTGGAGATTCCCGGTGTCGGCGAGAGCAAACGGGAGAGGTATGGCGAAGCTTTCCTTGCGGTGATCGATGCCTTTGAGGACGGGGGATGATCCGCACAGCTGGTCGCCCGCGGCATTGACGTGGAAGACGCTTGAAAGCGGCGGCTTTCCACAGAACAATGCGGAGAGAATGTGCTGCACGCCGAGAGCCAGCGTGCTATTTGTCTAGACAAAGGCATTACTCCGAAAGCACCCCTCATGACCTCTGACTTGCTCTCCCACCTGCGTACCGAGCTCGACGAATTGAAGAAGGCTGGGCTTTACAAGCCTGAGCGCGTCATCACCTCCAAGCAGTCGGGCGAGATCGAAGTCGTTTCCGGCGCGCGCGTCCTCAACTTCTGCGCCAACAACTATCTCGGGCTGGCCGACAATGAGGAACTCGCCGAGGCTGCCAAGAAGGCGCTAGACCGGTATGGCTACGGCATGGCCTCGGTGCGCTTCATCTGCGGCACGCAGGAGGAGCACAAGGAACTCGAGGCACGCATCTCCGCCTTCCTCGGCATGGAGGACACGATTCTCTATTCCTCCTGCTTCGACGCCAATGGCGGCCTGTTCGAGACGCTGCTTGGCGAGGAAGATGCGGTCATTTCCGACGCGCTGAACCACGCCTCGATCATCGACGGCATCCGCCTCTCCAAGGCGAAGCGCTTCCGTTATGCCAACAACGACATGTCCGCACTTGAAGAGGAACTGAAGAAGGCGGAAGGCAGCCGCTTCAAGCTGATTGCCACCGACGGCGTTTTCTCGATGGACGGCATCATTGCCAATCTCAAGGGCGTCTGCGATCTCGCGGAAAAATACGGTGCGATGGTCATGGTCGACGACAGCCACGCAGTCGGCTTCGTCGGCAAGCATGGCCGCGGCTCCGCCGAGCACTGTGGCGTCGAGGGCAGGATCGATATCATCACCGGCACCCTCGGCAAGGCGCTCGGCGGCGCCTCCGGCGGCTACACGTCGGCCAAGGCCGAGGTCGTCGATTGGCTGCGCCAGCGCTCGCGGCCCTATCTCTTCTCGAATACGCTCGCCCCGGTAATTGCCGCCGCGTCGCTCAAGGTGTTCGAGTTGGTCGAGAACGGAGATGCGCTGCGCGAGCGGCTTTACGCCAATGCCGCACTCTTCCGGGCGGAGATGGCAAAGCTCGGCTTCACGCTTGCCGGCGAGGGACATCCGATCATTCCGGTGATGCTCGGCGACGCGGCACTGGCGCAGGAGATGGCGGCGCGCATGCTGGAGAAGGGTGTCTACGTCATCGGCTTCTCCTTCCCGGTGGTGCCGAAAGGGCAGGCGCGCATCCGCACCCAGATGTCGGCCGCGCATCGCGAGGAGGACGTGCGGCGGACGATCGCAGTGTTCGAGGAAGTCGGCCGCGAGCTCGGGGTGATCTGAGGGGCACATCGTGAGGGGCAGATGATCGGAGGAGTGAGGATCCTGCTATGACGAACATGATGAAGGCGCTGGTCAAGACGAAGCCGGAGGTCGGGCTTTGGATGGAGCGCGTGCCGGTGCCGGAGGTCGGGCCGAACGACGTGCTGATCCGCGTCAGGAAATCCGCGATCTGCGGCACGGATGTCCATATCTGGAACTGGGACCAATGGGCGCAGAAGACCATTCCGGTGCCGATGGTCGTTGGCCACGAGTTCATGGGTGAGATCGCCGAGGTCGGCTCGGCCGTCACCAAGTACCATGTCGGCGAACGGGTGTCCGGCGAAGGCCATATCGTTTGCGGCAAGTGCCGCAATTGCCGGGCGGGCAGGGGACATCTCTGCCGCAACACGCTTGGAGTCGGCGTCAACCGCCCGGGCTCCTTCGCCGAGTTCGTCTCCCTGCCTGAATATAATGTCGTGTCTATCCCGGACGAGGTGCCGGACGAGATTGCCGCGATTTTCGATCCCTTCGGCAATGCCGTGCACACGGCGCTCTCCTTCGATCTCGTCGGCGAGGACGTGCTGGTCACGGGTGCCGGGCCGATCGGCATCATGGGGGCGATGGTCGCCAAGCGCTGTGGTGCCCGCAAGGTGGTGATCACGGACATCAATCCGGTCCGCCTCGATCTCGCCCGCAAGGTGGGCATCGACTACGTCATCGACGCGTCGAAGGAAAACCTCGCCGACGTGATGCGCAAGATAGGCATGACGGAAGGCTTCGATGTGGGGCTCGAGATGTCGGGTGCCGCACCTGCTTTCCGCGACATGATCGACAAGATGAACAATGGCGGCAAGATCGCCATTCTAGGCATTGCGCCGGCCGGATTCGAGATCGACTGGAACAAGGTGATCTTCAAGATGCTCAACCTGAAGGGCATCTATGGCCGCGAGATGTTCGAAACCTGGTACAAGATGATCGCCTTCGTTCAGGGTGGACTCGACCTTTCGCCGGTTATCACCCACCGCATTGGCATCGACGATTTCCGCGAGGGCTTCGAGGCGATGCGCTCGGGCAACTCCGGCAAGGTCGTGATGGACTGGCTGTAATCCTGAATCCAAAGGAGTAGGATCGCTACCGCCGGAAAACGCACCGAGCCCTTGTCTTTTGAAGGGCCGCTCCTACATGTTGAGCGAACGCTGAAATGCGGCAAAACATCCTGTCAACACCGATTTTGGCCGGTTTGCGCGGTTTTTCACCGGAAAAGCTTGACGGGATCGAAAATTCTGGGAATCACCATTTCGAGCAGAAATGGCGACATGGTACGGCGGATAGGGATTCATGCCAGGGACAACTGAGTGGCAGGACTGTCGAAGCTTGCCCGCGCAACCGCGATCGCTGTCGTGGTTAATCAGGAATTAAATATCATCCCGTTACGTCAGGGGAAATGAATCGGTGGCGGGTACGCGGCGTGCCCGAAACCCCCGAGCGGCATTGGGCACCGGGTGCATGCCGGTTGCGACAAGGAAAGCGACGAATAAATGGCAACAAAAGTCAAAGAAAACGAAGAAGCCGACGTTGAACGCGAAGGTGCGCCGGACGGTCCGCTTCTCGATCTTTCCGACGACGCTGTCAAGAAGATGATCAAGGCCGCCAAGAAGCGCGGCTATGTGACGATGGACGAGCTCAACTCCGTCCTGCCCTCCGAGGAAGTGACCTCCGAGCAGATCGAGGACACGATGGCCATGCTCTCCGACATGGGCATCAATGTCATCGAGGATGAGGATGCCGAGGAGGCCGCGGCCGGCGATGACGAGGACAGCGGCGACGAGGGTGAGAGCGAGGGCGGCGAACTTGCGACCGTCGGCGGCACCGCACTTGCGACCAGCAAGAAGAAGGAGCCGACCGACCGCACCGACGACCCGGTGCGCATGTACTTGCGCGAGATGGGCTCGGTGGAGCTTCTTTCCCGCGAAGGCGAAATCGCCATCGCCAAGCGCATCGAGGCCGGCCGTGAAACGATGATCGCCGGCTTGTGCGAAAGCCCGCTCACCTTTCAGGCGCTGATCATCTGGCGCGACGAACTGAACGAGGGCCAGACGCTCTTGCGCGAGATCATCGATCTCGAGACCACCTATTCCGGTCCCGAGGCCAAGGCTGCACCGCAGTTCCAGAGCCCGGAAAAGATCGAGGCGGACCGCAAGGCCGCCGAAGAGAAGGAAAAGGTGCGCAAGACGCGCGTTGCCGCCAATGATGACGACATTACCAATGTCGGCGGCGAAGGGCAGCCGATCGAGGAAGAGGAGGAGGACGACGACGAGTCGAACCTCTCTCTCGCCGCGATGGAAGCGGAACTGCGCCCGCAGGTGATGGAGACGCTCGACGTCATCGCCGAGACCTACAAGAAGCTGCGCAAGCTGCAGGATCAGCAGGTGGAAGCCCGCCTGGCCGCGACCGGCACGCTGTCGCCGGCGCAGGAGCGCCGCTACAAGGAACTGAAGGACGAGCTAATCAAGGCGGTGAAGTCGCTGTCGCTCAACCAGAACCGCATCGATGCGCTGGTCGAGCAGCTTTACGACATTTCCAAGCGCCTGACGCAGAATGAAGGCCGGCTGCTGCGGCTCGCTGAATCCTATGGCGTCCGTCGCGAGGCGTTCCTGGAGCAATATTCCGGCGCGGAGCTCGACCCGAACTGGATGAAGTCGATCAGCAATCTCGCCGGCAAGGGTTGGAAGGAGTTTGCCAGGGCAGAGAACCAGACGATCCGCGACATCCGCCAGGAGATCCAGAATCTTGCGACCGAAACCGGCATCTCCATCGCCGAGTTCCGCCGCATCGTCTCGATGGTGCAGAAAGGCGAGCGCGAAGCACGCATCGCCAAGAAGGAGATGGTCGAGGCGAACCTGCGTCTCGTGATCTCGATCGCCAAGAAGTACACGAACCGCGGACTGCAGTTCCTGGATCTCATCCAGGAAGGCAATATCGGCCTGATGAAGGCCGTCGACAAGTTCGAGTACCGTCGCGGTTACAAGTTCTCGACCTATGCCACCTGGTGGATCCGGCAGGCGATCACCCGTTCGATCGCCGACCAGGCCCGCACCATCCGCATTCCGGTGCACATGATCGAGACGATCAACAAGATCGTGCGCACCTCGCGCCAGATGCTGCATGAGATCGGCCGCGAGCCGACGCCGGAGGAACTGGCGGAAAAGCTCGCAATGCCGCTCGAGAAGGTCCGCAAGGTCCTGAAGATCGCCAAGGAGCCGATCTCGCTCGAAACGCCGGTCGGCGACGAGGAGGATTCGCACCTCGGTGATTTCATCGAGGACAAGAACGCGCTGCTGCCGATCGACGCAGCGATCCAGGCGAACCTGCGCGAGACGACCACGCGCGTTCTCGCTTCGCTGACGCCGCGCGAGGAGCGCGTTTTGCGCATGCGCTTCGGCATCGGCATGAACACCGATCACACGCTCGAAGAGGTCGGGCAGCAGTTCTCGGTCACCCGCGAGCGTATCCGCCAGATCGAGGCGAAGGCGCTGAGGAAACTGAAGCACCCGAGCCGTTCGCGCAAGCTGCGCTCGTTCTTGGACAGCTGATCGGCACTTCGCCCGGACGGGCTCCAGCAACTGAAACCTTGGAAGAAGCCGGGCCGGACGCCCGGCTTCTTCGTTTCTGCGGCCGAACCTGGTCCTGTCAACTGCTCCCGATTTGAAGAGACATGCGCCAGGTGCAGGTTTATACTTTCCCCTGCAGCGAAGGGGGCACTCGTTTTGCAGTGCGGGTGGAGTAGTTGCACCGCAGGCGTCGTGCCGGAGAGCGCCACCCTAATTCCGACATCAGCGCTCCAGCCCTTTGATATCATAGCATCTTGGGCGCCTTCATTCGAAGACGGGATGCTTTTTTTGGGAGGTGTGAGATGACCACTTACGTCGTGCTTCTCAATTGGACCGAGCAGGGTATCAAGAACATACGCGAGTCTCCGAAGCGGCTGGATGCAGCCAAGAAAGTGCTCTCGGAGATGGGCGGCACCTTCAAGGATTTCTATCTCACCATGGGTGAATACGACATGGTCGCAATCTGCGAAGCGCCGGACGATGCGGTCGCGGCACGATTCGCACTGACGCTCGGCACGCAAGGGAATGTGCGCACCCGTACCTTGAAGGCCTTCCCCGAGGCCGCCTATCGCGAACTGATCGGCACACTCGGCTAGGCGTAATCGGCCGGTTGCTGCCGCAGCACGGCGCTCCCCGCATCCTGTTGCGCCGTGCTGCGGCTGGCCGCCGTTGCCCCTATCATTCGACATCGATTCAATACCGATCCTTAACGTTTACGCTTTATCAATCTCTCGCATACGAGAGGTTGAGCGATGCGTTGCGTTTTTGTCGTCGTCCTCCTGTTGCTGGCCGGCTGCGGATCGGTGCCGAAGAACACCCGGAACGCCTGCGCGGTCTTCGAGCAGCGAGATGGGCTTATCCACAATTGGCGCCGCGCCGCCTATAGCGCGGAGCGCGAATACGGCGTGCCGGTGCCGGTGCTGATGGCGACGGTCTACACCGAGTCCGGTTTTCGCCATAACGCGCGGCCGCCGCGCACCATGCTCTTCGGCTTCATTCCCTGGAAGCGGATTTCGACGGCCTACGGCTATTCGCAGGCGCTCGACGGCACCTGGGCGCGCTACCAGGCCGAGACCGGACGCTGGATGGCGCGCCGCACCGACTTTGCCGACGCAATCCGTTTTATCGCGTGGTACCACAACGAAAGCCATCGCCGGAACGGCATTGCGCTCAACGATCCCTATCGGCTTTACATCGCCTATTACCATGGCCACGGCGGCTATCAGCGCGGCAACTGGAGCGATACGGCGAAAGCCGGCGCCAAGCGGGCGACCGGGATGGCGTCGATATACGCGCGGCAATTGCAAGGCTGCGGCGGGTAGCGCATCGGCCCGAAAATAGTACCCGATTTTCGGAAAGCTCGATGCGCAAATCCAGAGAGTTACCGCGACCTTTGCGCGTCTGAAAAGACGCGCGGCGCTGTAAAGGTCCTGCGCCTCATCGCAGAATTTTACTAACGAGCTGTCGGAACTTTTCCGTCGCCATCGTCCTTTGGTGTCTTTCGAACGGAGGAGACGAACATGGCATATGTGGATGGTTTCATCGTCGCGGTGCCGAAGGCGAATGTCGAGGCCTACAAGGATCTGGCGCGCAAGGCCGGCGCCGTCTGGAAGGAACATGGTGCGCTGGAGTATGTCGAATGCCTGGGAGACGACGTGCCCTATGGCGAGGTGACGTCCTTCCCGCGTGCGGTACAGGCCAAGGAGGACGAGACGGTTGTCTTTTCCTGGGTCGTCTATCCCTCCCGCCAGGATCGCGATGCCGTTATTGCCAAGGTGATGGCGGACCCGCGGCTGCAAGGCGACGAGTGGAAATCGATCTTCGATGGCAAGCGCTTGATCTATGGCGGCTTCGAGAGCTTCCTGGAAATGTGACCGCTTTCACAAGCGCTCCGCGGTGCCTCGAGGCAACATTTAACTTGCGGTCGATTTCAGGGTAAAGTTGTCGCCAATCCAAACCTTTAGGAGGGGCGCAGGTGCGTATCACCCGGCGCCTCTTGGAACCGGTCGATGACAAGATGCCGCAAACCGTGATCACAATCGCCACCAAAGGGCAGGGGCTTTACGAGTTTACCGACGAGGCGGCCGAATTCGTGCGACGCACAGGCGTGCCGGAGGGGCTGCTTACGCTTTTCGTGCGCCATACCTCGGCCTCGCTTCTCATTCAGGAGAATGCCGATCCGGACGTCAAGCGCGATCTCAGGGAATTCTTTCACCGGGTGGTGCCGCCAACCTCCGATGCTTCGATGCACTGGGTCGTCCATAGGCAGGAAGGGCCGGACGACATGCCCGCCCATATCAAGGCGGCCCTGACCCAGGTTTCGATCGGCGTGCCGGTGATGGAAGGGCGGATGGCGCTCGGCACCTGGCAGGGGCTTTATCTTTTCGAGCACCGCGACCACCCGCATCGCCGCGAAATCGTGCTGCATCTCGGCAATTAACGAGGACAGGGGGAGAGGATGACAGACGCTCAGACGATCGCCAGCCGCTTCATCGAGGCGGTGAACGCGCGCGACTTCGAGATGCTTGCTCGCCTCGTCGACGAGGACGTCGCGTTCGATTCGCTTACCGGCCAGCGGACGGTCGGCGTCGAGCCGTTGCGGGCCTGGATCATGAGCTATCTGCGCCATTTCGACGAGACCTTCAGCGACGTGGTGCTCATGCATGACGGCTTCGGACAACATGTGGCGGCCGACACGACCGTCCACGGAACCTATCGCGAGACCATGGCCGGCTTTCCCGAGGCGTCCGGTCAGATCTATTCCATACCCAGCGTCTTCGTCTTCGAGATCGAGGATGGAGCGATTACCCGGCTCAGCCACTATCGAAACATTCGCCTCTTCGAACGGGAATTGGCGGCCGGCTGACCAGCGCGAGCTTCGCGGATGGTCCTATCGAGCCGCGGCGCGCGGCTCTAGGGGCAGGAACGAATCCCCCTCGCCATTCGTTTTCTGAACGAAAGGAATGGGTTGGCGGCTGCTGGCCCCCGCCGGCCTGGATTGCGAGAGGCTGGCGGTCGGCGGGGGTTTGGCAGCGCCCAACCTGAACAGCACGTGAATGGAGGGTTCCGGGTGCGTTCAGCTTTCCCGCTCTATAGTCGGGTCAATGGTTGAACAAAGCCACGATAAGAACCCTCGCCACACCGGAGAAACACCATGAAGAAGTTCTTCATCAATGCTGCCGTCGCCGCGGTCGTCGGGCTCACCGGTCTTACCGGTGCCGCCACCACCGCTTCAGCCGAGTCGCTCGTGTTCGAGCTCGGTCGGGGCGGCGTAGACGTTTATCATGATCGCGATCGCGATCGTGATTGGCGCCGCGACCGTTGGGACCGCGGTGAAGGTTGGGGCCGCCGCAGCCGCTGCGTACCGGGTCTCGCAGTCGAAAAGGCGCGTGACCGCGGCCTGCGCCGTGCGCACGTTGCCGACATCTCGCGCCGCCAGGTCGTCGTCGCAGGCCGCCGCTACGGCGAACGCCGCGCGATCGTCTTCGCCAACGTCCGCGGCTGCCCGATCATCGGCCGCTGGTAACCCAGTTCGTTCTGTCTCCCCCCGCTGACGGAAAAAGGGAGCCCCCCCACGCTTTCGCGTCGGGGGCTCTTTTGCGTTCGGTCGTTCCGAGATGGAGTGCCAGTCTCGGCCCGCTCTGGCCTGCCGGCCGCCGCCCGAACCTACTGATCGATCGCGAAGGTCACGTTGACGGTGACATTATAGGCGCTCTCGCCGGTAGCGATCGGGACCTGATCGGCAGCGGCTTCCTTAGCCATTCGCGCGAACGGCACCGGCGGCTCGGGGCGGGGCTCCTGCTCGGCGAGCTCGATCAGCCGGCCGAGCGACACGCCGGCGGCTTCGGCAAGCACCCTGGCCTTGCCGATCGCGTCGGCGACCGCGGCCTTGCGGGCTTCGGTGATCACCGCGTCCGGCTTGTCGTTGGTGAATTCGATACCGCCCGCCTGGTTGACACCGAGCGAAACCGAGCTGTCGATGACCTCGCCGAGCCTTGAGAGGTCGCGCACGCGCACGGTGACGCCATTGACGACCTGATAGCCGACGAGTTCTGGCGGCCGGCTGCCGCCGTCATCGCTCGGCGGATAATGATATTGCGGGTTGATCGAAAAGCCGCTCGTCTGCAGGTCGCGATCGGCGATGCCCGCTTGCCTCAGCGCCGCAAGCACCTCCGTCATCGCCTTGTTGTTGGCGTCGAGCGCCTCGCGCGCAGTCTTCGCGTCCTTGACGACGCTCAATTGCAGGATCGCCAAGTCCGGCGCCGTCGTTGCGCGGCCCTCGCCGGAGACCTTGATCACCGCCTGGCGGCCACGGGGAGCATCCGCGCGCCCCTTGCCGTTCTCTTTGCCGTTGTCTTGCGCCAGGGCGGAGACCGCGAAAGCGCCGGCAAGGGCGGCGGCGACCGCGACGATCCGGACCGGGCGGGCAATGCGTGTAGAAATCATGGATGTTTCTCTCCGGTTGTTTTTCGCAATCCATGCTTATCGATTGTGTAGGCATTGCGGCAATGGCTTGTCGGCAAAAAGGTTTTCGGTTACAGCCATTCACGACCCCGCGAATTGCCATTGGTTCGCGGGCCGGCTGTTGCCGAAAGGGCCTGTAGCTCAATGGTTAGAGCCGGCGGCTCATAACCGCTTGGTTGGGGGTTCGAGTCCCTCCGGGCCCACCATTTTCTTCTTTTCCAGGGAGTTGAGTAGGGTTTGGATGGGCAATGACGTCCATCTCCGACGAGCGGGGTCACATGAGCGACGACAACATCATTAAATTTAGACGACGGAAGCCAAAGCAGGAACCGAGGACGGTCGGTCCAAGGCGGCGGAAAGCACTCACCTGGCTCGCGGTGATAGCCGGAGTGGTCCTGGTGTGGGCGTATTACCAGTTCATCGCGCCGCCGATCCTCCCATAAGAGGGGGGTGCCGGCCAGCTTTAACAAGCGGCGCTTGACGCCTTTGCCGCCAAGGTGCCATCGACGTCAACCGACATCGGAGAGTCCGATAGTTGCTTGGCAGCTTCTGCGTTCCTCGGATCGGCGCTGATGCCAATGGCGAAATCGATGTAACTTTGAAGTTCCGCCGGAAACCGACCGACAAGCAAGACATCGGGAGCGGCGGCGAGAATTGAGCTTACGGGAACGACCGCTTAGCCTGGTCAGCTCATGCTGGGAAGACCTCCATACGACCGCTTCGCGCAAGGCGGCCGAGGGTTGCCTGCCGGCCAAGGCGTTTGGCCTGCGCAAAACGCGATGGGTAAAAAGGAGCAGATATTTTTTGATCATGATGTCGGATCGGTGCCGGCTGGTGCGTCACCGTATCATCAGGTCAGGCCCTCGATCTGATCGACAACAACCAGGAGGACGACGCGATGTCTAAGAACACCATTTGTCTATGGTACAACAAGGACGCTGAGGAAGCCGCCCGCTTCTATGCCGACACGTTCCCAGACAGCAAGATCGGAGCCATCATCCGCGCGCCCGGCAAATACCCCGACGGAGAAGAGGGAGACGTGTTGGTCGTCGAGTTCACAGTGGCAGGTGTCCCGTGCATCGGATTGAACGGCGGCCCCACATTCACGCACAGCGAAGCCTTCTCATTCCAGATCAATACCGAGAATCAGGAAGAGACAGATCGCTATTGGAACGCCATCGTGGGCAATGGCGGTCAGGAGAGCGAATGCGGCTGGTGCAAGGACAAGTGGGGAGTATCCTGGCAGATCACACCTCGCATTCTAATGGAGGCGCTTGCAGCAGGTGGCGAACAAGCGAAGCGCGCATTCGACGCGATGATGACGATGAGGAAAATCGACGTAGCCGTGATCGATGCGGCACGAAAAGGGGGTGACGCGCGATGACCACCGAGAAGATCAAAGGACCTGCTTCCTATTTTCCATCAATCGAGAAGAAATACGGCCGTCCTATCGATGAATGGCAAGAGCTCGTGCGAAAGCACCATCCTGCGAAGCACATGGAACTTGTCGGTATACTGAAGAGCGAACACGGAATGGGCCACGGTCATGCGAACGCGGTCGTGGCGCACACTCTCGCGGAAGATAAGCAGGCAGACTCTTAACGGAGTGTGCTGCGGATCATGGCCGTTCAATTAAGCCGGAATGGACACCTTTCCAATCGTAGGAGCGCAAGAAGCTCACCAATGCTCGCATGGCGGCGCTGGAGTGTCTTTTGCTCGGGTAATAAAGATACCAGCTTGGCAAAAGGGGGCTCCAGTCCTTCAGAACCTCCGTCAACCGGCCGTTCGCCAGGTAGGGTGTGGCGTAGTCCTCGAAGACATGGGCTAATCCGCATCCGGCGACAGCGGCCTGCAGTTCGTTGCGTGCTGAACTCACCGTCAATCGCCCTTCCGGCAAGACTTCCAGTGTGTCTCCGCCGTTTTCAAATTTCCAGGATACCAGTGTGCCGCCGGGAAATCGTCGGCGAATGCAGTTGTGGCCAGCGAGATCGTTCGGCGTCAGAGGCAGGCCATGCTTGGCAATATAATCCGGCGACGCCACGATCGCGTATCGAAGCGATGGTCCCAGCGGGAGTGCGATCATATCTTGTGCCAGTTGCCTTCCGAACCGAACGCCCGCGTCAAAGCCTTGCTCGACGATGTCGATCACCGCTGCGTCGCTGACAAGTTCGACTTTGATGTCCGGGTACGTGTCCATAAAGGTGAACATTGCCGGACAGAGCAGGTGATCAATTGCCGGGCCCGGCGCATTGATGCGAAGGGTGCCGGACGGATTTTCCTTCAACTGGTTAAGGTCATCGACTGCGAGACGGATGTCCATCAAAGCTGGACCAAGGCGCTGAAGGAGACGCTGTCCCGCCTCCGTCGGCGCAACGCTTCTTGTTGTCCTGTTGAGCAGGCGGATGCCGAGCGCCTCTTCCAGAGCGTTGATTGTTTGGCTGAGTGCCGATGATGAAACGCCTCGCTCCAGGGCGGCCGCCCTGAATCCGCCGCATCTGACGATCGCCGCGAAAACATCCAGGCTATCCAAACGAAATTGATCCATTGCGAAGCCTACCTTATCAAGCTGAGTAGATTTGCTCGTCTTATCAGCGCAGTGATTTGAGGTCATCTAATACCTCCACCGCACATGCGGATTTTGCCGGCTGAAAGGAAAAGCAATGGATCGACTCACATTGAACCGACGAACGGTCATGGTTTCAGCGATTGCAGGAACGTCCGCTCTCCTGCTGGGAGGTTCAGCCGGATCAGGCAACGCGCAGGTGCAGAGCCCGGGCGCCAGCAATGTTGGATATTATCGATTTCGGGTCGGGCAGATCAAAGCGACGGTTTTGAGCGATGGCCTGATCGGCGGCCCACCGACGGTCTATGCCAACGATGCTCCCGAGGCCGAGCTGCGGGAGGTCCTTCGTCGCGCTTTCCTTCCCACCGATCACATGACCCTTCACCTCAACACGCTGCTGCTTGAGGTCGGCGACAGGCGGATATTGCTTGAGGCGGGAGCCGGGGCGACGATGGGACCGAATGCGGGGCGTGTGTTCGACAATCTCGCCGCCATCAGTCTCGATGCAGCCGATATCGACACGATCGTGGTGTCCCACACGCACCCTGATCACGTCGGCAACCTGCGCAATTCCGAAGGCAAAAAAGCATTTCCCAATGCCGTCGTCTACGCACCCCGCGCAGACTGGGATTTCTTCGTGCGCAACGATCCCGACCTCTCCTACATGCCGGTGGCGCGGGACTTTCGCTACCGGTTTGCAGCGGCGATCAAACGGAGTGTCGAACCGATCGCAAAGGGCATCGAGCTCTACGAGGCAGGTGCGGAAATCGTGCCGGGCCTCACCACGATAGCTGCGCCCGGGCATACGCCTGGCATGGCAACATTCCTGGTCCACTCAGGAAACGACCAACTGCTCCTGACTGCGGACCTTGCCTATCACCCGGTCGTCAACATCGACCATCCATGGCGACCCGGACCGGATAGAGACAAGGATACCGCGCTCGCGTCGCGCCGCCGCATATTCGATATGGCCGCGACCGATAGGCTCCTTGTTCTCGGGTTTCATTACCCGTTCCCGGGGCTGGGACGAATGCTCAAGACCGACATGGGTTACGCCTGGGTCCCGGCGGGCTGGCAGTTTTGACCAGAAATCGAACTGGAGGTTTTCTCATGACCCGAACGACAACGGTCGGCGGCGCTTTCTCGGTGCGATGGGTCTGACTGCCGCGGGCGCGGCGATCGCAGCAGACGCAAAAGGCGCAAGAAGCGCCAAGCCATGCGCTGCTCCCATCGACGCCCGCATCCTATTCGCTTGAGCAGCGTTGAGAGCGGTCAAGGCACGGCCGCCACGATGAGGAGAGCGCCGCCGATAGCCACGGCGTCCTCGATCAGAGCGGCCGGAGCGTCGCGTCGGAACGCTGCGGCGAGTTTGCCTCGGGCAGCAGCACCCCCAAGCGTCCCGGCAATCGCACCCAAGGTGCCAGCGAGTAAGCCTCCGGCGAGCGACCCTCCAGCCGCGCCCACGGTCGCCCCGGCGAGCGCCCCCATGAGAATGCGAGCGCCGAATTGTATCGGCACTTTGCGGGACGGGGTGTTCGGGAGCTGGTCGGTGACGAGCTCGACGAGCGCCAGCGCCGTGAAAACCCAAGGCGTCCACCTGTAGCCCATGAAGGCGAGCGGCGTCCCGGAGACATCGAACCAGCCGAGGTGGGCCGCCCAGGCGACGACCGCCGGGGCTGTCATTGCACGAAGACCTGCGATGAAGCCGATGAGCAGTGCGAGGACGTATGTCACCCGTATCCCCTTTCTCGATGCGTCTTTGTTGCCTGTCCAGCCAAACAGCATGGGGAGCCGCACCAGAACTATAGTCGCGGTGCGGCTCGCCTCGCCAAGGTAGCGGGTCAGTCGCGGATGAACTCCAGGAGGTCCGAGTTGATGATCTCGGGGTGGGTGGTGCACATGCCGTGAGGCAGGCCTTCGTAGGTCTTGAGCGTGCCGTGCTTCAGGAGCTTGACCGAAAGCGGAGCGGAGTCGGCATAGGGGACGATCTGGTCGTCGTCGCCGTGCATGACCAGCGTCGGCACCGTTATCCGCTCGAGGTCTTCGGTGAAGTCCGTCTCGGAGAACGCCTCGATGCAGTCGTAATGCGCCTTCGCGCCACCCATCATGCCCTGACGCCACCAATTGTCGATGACGCCCTGGCTGACTTTCGCGCCGGGACGGTTGAAGCCGTAGAACGGTCCGGCAGGAACGTCGAGGAAGAACTGGGCGCGGTTGGCGACGAGGGCGGCGCGGAAGCCGTCGAAGACCTCGATCGGCAGGCCGCCGGGGTTCCTGTCCGACTTCACCATGATCGGCGGAACCGCGCCGATCAGTACGGCTTTCGCTACGCGCCCGGACTTGGCCCTTGCGACGTAGTGCGCGACCTCGCCACCGCCCGTCGAGTGGCCGACATGGACCGCGTCCCTGAGATCGAGCGCATTCGTCAGCGCCGCGACATCGGCCGCATAAGTGTCCATTTCGTTGCCGGACCACGTCTGCGTGGAACGGCCGTGGCCGCGGCGGTCGTGCGCGACGACGCGGTAGCCCTTGTCCAGGAAGAACATCATCTGGGCGTCCCAGTCATCGGCGCTCAGCGGCCAACCGTGATGGAAGACGATGGGCTGGGCGTCGCGTGGTCCCCAGTCCTTGTAGAAAATTTCCGTTCCGTCCTCGGTCTTGATGAACGACATGTCCTCACTCCTCTTCTCGGTTGAAGTCGCTGGAGGCGCGGCCGACGTTTTGCCGGGCAATACCATTGCGGCGAGGGCGAAACCTCCCGCAAGCAGCACGTTCCGCCGTGTGGCCTCCGCCATGAATGCGTCTGATTGTTCATCCATTTGCATCTTCCTTGCGGTGCCTGCCTGAACGATTACAACCTCCTCCAGAAAGGGCGTTTTCGCGAGTTAAGTATCGTAAATCGGTGCAAAGGAGCGGTGTAGTCAGTGGGCTACGCTGTCGTCGCGAACTGCCTTCGAAGTTCGATCACGTTGAGGAGCGCGAGTGCCGCGAGCGCCGCAGACTGCCCACCGTCCCCGACGACCAGCAAGCCGCCCCCCGCGCCTTCGGCAGCGATATCGAGGCCTCGGCCGGGGATGATGGCCACGGGCTTCCTGTCTCCGAGGAAGGCTCGGATCACGGGCGCGACGCCGAGGTCGTCCGCCCCCCAGATCGATCCTGAAAATCCGATGCAGAACGCCGCGTCGAAATCGTCGATGACGATCTGCTCGAGGCTCAGAGTATCGGCAAGGTCATCTCGCGCGTCGCGATCCGAGAGGAAGCGTTGAACGCATCGCTCCTCGCTTGGGAACTGGCGCAGATCGGGGGCAAGCGCGGCATATCCGCCCGTCGGCGTGGCGAGAACTACGTCCGCCTTTACATCCTTGAATATGTAGTAGACGGGTGCAATTCGCTCGATGCTTATTTCAACGTTCGGGGCCTCACCAACCACATTCGCCGACATAATGATCAATAGGCGGATCGGTGTGGGATGGTCCATTTGCACTCTCCTCTTCCTGGCATTTGTGCACGGATCGGGGAGGGCGGACGAGTTGAGAGTTGTAAATCGGTGTAAACGGAACGCTCTAACCGCTTCTCAGGAAGGCATGGAAGGATCGCTTGCGGGACTGACCGGCGGTGGGTGCATCCCTCCATCACCCGGGCGCTCGATGTTAAACTCGTCGGCCTGGGCAGGGGCGAGCGCGGCGCGACACTGGGCAATGTCCTCCACGATGAGACGTTTCCATACCTCCGCCTTGTCGACGAGCGCGCTTTCGAGAGCGGTTTCGAACGCGGCCAGTGCCGACGATCCACCGCCCGCCGTCCGGGCTTCTATCTGCCCCTTGACTCGATATAGCTCGGGCAGGCACCAGCGCTCGCCAGAAGAGGCACAGCGGCCGAGCGCGGCATTGATTACCTCCAGCGCCTCTTCTGGGCAGCCTAAAGCGGCAAGAGCCTTGGCTTCCGTCGTCTGGAAGATCGTCTGGAAGAGCGTGAAGCCTGCCCCGACGAGCACGCCCATGCTCGAGCGTATTTGTGTCAGGCACTCGACCGGCTTTCCCGCTCTGAACTGAAGTTCGGCCTCGAAGCAGTCCGCATAGGTATTCCAGACGTCGAGTGACAGCGCTTTCGTGTGCTCGCGCAAGAGCTGGATGTATTCTGCTGCGAGGTCGTTTCGGCCGGAAAGCAAAGCGATCGGGCATGCCGCCTCCGCCAGGACGTTGCTGAGCGAAAGGTGGTGGCGGATGTCCAGCGCGTGACTGATAGTCTCCGCGATCTCACGCAAGGCGGCGTCCTCTTCCCCCAGAACCCAAAGGCACCGCGCCAGAACGATCCTCGCGGTCACTCGCTGGTCGAACTGGAAACGGACGGAATGCCGCCCGTCGGGAACCGTCTCGTATTCGGCCAGCATCATTCGGAGCTCGTCCGCCGCTTCCGCGTGTCGGCCGAGCCAGTGCAGCGTTGCTCCATGCATGCGGCGTCCGATGATAACGTCTGCCCGTTCGGGCGAGGATGACGCGACTGCCAGGTAACGATCGACCAGCTCGAGGGCGGGTCTCGGCTCCCCTCGGTTTGTGGCGTCTACCCACAGCGCCCATACGGCGCGCAGCTGGTAGTCAACGTCGCCCAGCTTTTCCGCGATGTGCAAGGCGGTCGTCCATGCGTCTATGCCATGCTTCGACGCAGCGGTGAATCGCATCTGTGGCCATCCAAGTGCAGCGTACAGCTTCATCCGGCTCCGCTCATCCAGGTCGGGTCGCGCGTCGAGGTGGCCGAGTGCCTTGGTTACGGCGATCAGACACTCATCGAGTAGGGAGAGACGGAAGAAGAGGGGCAGGGCGGCCACGGTCAACCGCACCGCTCGGAGGATGTCGCCCGAACTGCCGAAGCCCCAGTCGAGCGCAGCGCGAATGCTGGGCACCTGCTGCGCAAAGTCCTGTGACCACTCATCCATCGAGACGGAATAAATCTCCGCTTCCGCCGACTCGAGCAACGCGATGAGGTGTTCGGAAAAACTGGACATGACAACGGAGAACTCTCCGGCGTCGGCCAGTTTCTCCGAAGCGTAAAGGCGGGTCGTGTCGAGCAGGCGATAGACCGGCTCACCGCGGTGGGTGTCTGCGACCAGCAGCGATTTCGAGACAAGTGCCGCAACAAGGTCGTCGGCTTCGCCGCTGGAGATAACGGCGCGCGCGGCTTCTCCAGTAAAGCCGCCTGGCAATACCGAAAGTTCTTTCAGAGCCTGCTGCTCGGGCGGTGGGAGACGCAGATAGCTCCAGTCGATCGTGGCACGAAGCGTCTGATGCCGGGGAAGCGCGGTCCTGCGACCGCGCGACAGCACACGGAAGCAATCGGAGAGGGACCGTGACAGTGCGGCTACACCGAGCGACTCGAGGCGGCCCGCGGCAAGCTCGATTGCCAGCGCGATGCCGTCGAGCCTCGAGCAGATCTCCGCCACATAGGGCGCGTCGGCATCCGAAAATTCGTACCCTCCAAGACAGGCGTCGGCACGATCCACGAACAGCTGGACCGCAGGGGAAACCAAGGCGGCCGCGGCGGTGGCGGCCGACGGAGGAAGGCTTAAAGGCTGCAGGCGGTAGACGCGTTCGCCGCGTGCGCGGAGAGGTTCGCGGCTCGTTGTGAGTATTCGCGGCACTGTTGTCTGATCCAGCAGCGCTTCCGCGAATTCGGCGGCGTGATCCACAACGTGTTCACAGCTGTCCAGGACGACCACTACATTACGCGCATCGAGATGTGCGCTTATGTCCTGCACGATGTTGTCGGTGCGGATAGGGATGCCCAGCTCCGACGCGACCACGGTGGGGATCAGAAATCCATTTGCGACTTCCGAGAGGTCGATCCAGACCGCGTCGAGCTCTGCCGCACAGCTCGACAGGACGGCTTTCGCGACGGTTGACTTGCCAATGCCGCCCGGTCCGCAGATCGTGACCAGCCGCTCCTTGGCCAGTTGGCCCGCAATTCCGGCGATGCTTTCCTCCCGGCCGAAGATGCGCGCGGAAAAGCGTCCCGAGTGCGCATTCGCGAGCCGAGCGACACGTGGGAAAGCTGCCCGGTTGTTCCGTTCCAGAGGGGCGATGAACGCGTAGCCGCGTCCCGGAACGTTGCTTATGAACCGCGGAGAGCGCTGGCTATCACCAAGTGCCTTTCGGAGCGCCGAGAGATGCACCCTGAGGTTCGCTTCGTCGACAAACGTATTGGGCCAGACGTGCTTGACGATCTCGTCGTTGGTCTTCAACTCGCCGGGGTGCGATGCGAGGAATGACAGGATGTCGAGCGCCCGGCTTCCCAGGGGCACCGTTACTCCCTCCTTCAACAGGCTGCGCCTGGAGAGGATCAACCGAAATGGCCCGAAGCGTATTTCCTCTTCCAAAGCGCCGTCCTCTTGGAACTACCGAAGATTGAGCCGGCGACGCGTTGGTTGTCAATGTAACCGTGGAAGACGCGGATTGAATCTGAGTTCCACGGCGCTCAAACCCCGGCGACGTCAAGAGAGGCAGTCCAGAGGCATGCGGCGCGGACCAACATTCAATATCCACACGACCCTGTGCACTGCCCTAACCCTCGGGTTGCATCCCCTTCGCTTTTCAAGCATTCTTCTACATGAGCAGCCAGCGGATCAAGCGGGAGCCGTCGAATGGGACGTAGCTTGCCCAATTCCATCGACGTTTTTGTCGGGCATCGTATTCGGCTCCGTCGCCAGGCGCTGGAGATGAGCGAGGGCGACTTGGCTGCGGCTTTGGGCGTGGCCGCCGGAGAGATCCGCAAACATGAGAGGGGTGAGGAGCGGGTCTCGGCGGAGCGCCTTGAGAAGATCGCGGAAATTCTCGATGTGCATTTTTCCTTCTTTTTCGAAGATGTGCCGAATTCAGGCGGAGCGGGATCGGGCGAGATGATCGGGGCAGCGGGGATGGCTTCGAGTTTCCTGTCGCGGCGGACGCGGCGGCGTCCGATCCGGAGGGTCGTGCCGGGCCCGCGCGACTGGCGGTTTTCGGATCGCTGAGGTTTCTGTGGCAGGGGGCAACTATCATCTTCAGACTTTCGGGGAGTTGCGGCTGGTCGATACCAGCGGCGCGGTCGTCGCCTGCCCGGAGCGCGGCCTGCTGATCCTTGTCTTTCTTGCCGCATCGGAACGGAAGGTCGTCTCCCGCGAAAAACTGGCGGCTCTGATCTGGCCCGACCGGGAAAAGAGTGTTGCCTTCAACAACCTGCGCTCGACGCTCCGGCGCATGCGGCACCTGGCGAGCGGCGACGGGCCTGTCCTTTCGGCGACGGAAGCAGAGGTGGCGCTCGGCCCCATCTCCTCAGACCTCGCCGATTTCGAGGCGCCAAACGGATCGGAGGAGAGCTTCCGCAAGGCGCTTTCGCTCTGGCGGGAAACCTTTCTCGCTTTCGCGGACCTGCCGCCGGGGCGTTATGCGGAGTGGGTGGCGGAGAAGCGGCGCACCTTTACGGACCGGTTGCGGAACGCGCTGATTGAAGGCGAAGGGCGGTTTTCCGATCGGGCGACGCCGCGCACGGGGTGCATGCATCTGCTCGAGCTCGACCCGGCCGATACGGCGATCCTCGAAATTTTGGAGCGCGCCAGCCGCGGCCCGTTGCTGGAGGTCGCCTCGTCCAAGGCATTGCTGCCGCCCGTTCCATCTGTCCGGGAGACGCCGGTGGGTGGCAGCCCGCTGGAAATAGCCCCGGTGCCGCGGGTCGCGCTGCTTCCGCCCGCCGCCTTCGGCAGCGACCCCATGCTTCATGCCGTCAGCGCGGCGGTGATCGAGGACATCACCATTGGGCTCTGTTCGCTACGCTCGATGTCCGTCGTCGCACCCTATACCGCCGAGCGCATTCGCGAGGCGGCGGACAAGGCCGCTTTTCTCGAGAAGCACGACGTCACCTATGCGCTCGATTGCCGAATGTCGGATCAGGGCCTTTTCACCCAGCTCATCTTCCTGCCTTCGGATCAGATCGTCTGGGCGGGACGCTTTCCGATATCGCCGGTCGGCCTCCTGAAGCAGCGCGAGCAGATCGCCTATCATATCGCCCGGGCGGTCACGCATCGGGTCGAGACCGGGCAGGCGGAGCATCTGGATTATCTGGCGCATCCGGAGGCCTATTACGCCTATCTCGGGGGTCTGAGGCATCTTTCTGGCCTCGGCCTGCCGGAAGTTCGCCGGGCGCGCAACGACTTCCGCGAGGCGCTGAGGCACAAGAAGGATTTTGCGCCGGCGCTGAGCGGCATGGCTCGCACCTATGTGAATGAATGGCTTCTGACGGCACGTGCCGATGAGGAGCTTCTGTCGACCGCGGAGCGGCACGCGAAGTCTGCGATCGGGAGCAATGATGCGCTTTCCGCCGCCCATCGGGAAGTGGGTGTCGTCAAGCTCTATCGGGGCGATCTGGATGAGAGCCTGTTTTCGTTGGAGCAGGCCGAGCAGTTGAGCCCGCATTATGCCGACGTACTCTATAGCCATGCCGACACGCTTGTGCACGCTTCCCGTCCGGCAGAAGCGCTGGACAAGCTCGAGAGAGCGCTTTCGCTCAATCCTCTGGCGCCGGACGCCTATCTCTGGAGTGCCGCGGGTGCGAGCTACTTCCTCGGGCAATACGAAGAGTGCATCGACTTTGTTCAAAGGATGAAGGACAAGTCGCCGGCAGACAGGATCGTCGCTGCGAGTTGGGCGATGCTCGGTGACCGGAGGAGGGCGCGCCAGCACAGGATGCGGGCATCGAAGGCGAATCCGACCTTCGACGTCGACAGATGGCTTGCCGTCATTCCGTTCAGGGAGCAGTGGCAGAAGGACCTCTACCGCGAGGGATTGAAGAAAGCGGGTTTTTGACCGATGGAAGGAAGAAATATGGCTTCTGTTGTTGTGATCGGTATTCCCGGCGAGCCGGGCCTGTGGGTAGCAGATCTCGGAAATGGCACGGTAAAGCCGCTTGAATCGACGACGGGTGACCTCGCCACCGTGAACGCGTTGCGCAAGCCGGGCAGCGCCTTCGTCAAGAATGTCGATCTCGCGATCGCGGTATCTTCAGTCGAGAGGGTGTTTGCCGGTCACGTGGACTCGTGACCGGCATCGACGTCCAGGAACGGCTGAACTCGGGCAATAGCTATTCCGACCGGGTACGTCCCCCGGAAGAAACCTTCGCTCGCGTCCGGCCCTATCTTGCGGTTTTTGGCGTGACGCGCGTCGCCCGGCATACGGGCCTCGACAAGGTCGGAATCCCGGTCTGGTGCGCCTATACGCCGAATTCCCGTTCCATCGTCGTTGCGCAGGGCAAAGGCCTGACGGATCCGGAGGCGCGCATATCCGCCGTCATGGAAGCGCTGGAGCGCGCGGTTGCCAGCGACCCGGCGGTCGAAACAGTAGTGGCGGCGGCCGATGATCTCAGCGCCTCAGTGTTGGCCGTCGATCCGCTCGACGCGCTGATCGCCGCGGGGCAGGGGGATATCCGCCGAAACGAGAGGGTCGAATGGGTTCGCGGCACCGATCTTGTCTCCGGCGGCAACGTGTTCGTGCCGCTCGATGCAGCTCTTCTCGACCGCACGCGGCCCTCGCGTTTCTGGATGTCCTCCGACGGGCTTGCATCGGGCAATGTCCGGGGGGAGGCAATCCTGCACGGCCTTTTGGAGCGGGTCGAGCGCGACGCGCATGTTCTTTGGCAGGTGTCCGGTCCCGAGGCCCGCCTTCGGCAATGTATTGCCCCAGAGGCGCTCGGCGATCCGGAGCTCGACTCGCTCGTCGGCCGCATTCGCCATGCGGAGCTTGACCTGCGGCTCTTCGATATCACCAGCGACATCGCCATTCCCTGCTTCCTGGCGTTTCTCGGGCCGCGCGGCGCGGCGACCGCCAGGGACTTGCGCTATGTGGAGGTGACGAGCGGTTGCGGCGCGCACCCGTCCGCCATCCGCGCCGCCATCCGGGCAGTCACCGAGGCGGCGCAGTCGCGACTCACCTATATCAGCGGCGCCCGCGACGACGTCTATCCCGAGGCCTTCGATCGGGCGCTGCCGGAATCGACGCGGCGCGCATTTCTCGCAGTGCCTCGGGCGGAGGCGATTCAGCCTCCAGGCATCGGCGGCCGCGTCGATACGCTGCTGCGCCACGTCATTGATCGGCTGAAGGGTGTGGGTGTGGGGCGGGTGATCGCCGTGCCTCTTTCTTCCGACGACTTGCCCTTTTCCGTCGTCAAGGTCTTCGCCCCGGCGCTCGAGCATCCGGAGGGCGAACGTGCCCGCCGTTTCGGAGTCCGGGCCTTGTCGAAGGCGATTGCATCGTGAGGGGCGGGCGCAAGACCCCCTCCAACCCTCCCCACGAGGGGGAGGTGGCTACGGCCCCGCCGCAATCTTCCAATTTCGACCGGTCCACCGCCGCTGGAGCGGAGGACGGGCAGGGCGGATGAGAGCTATCACAGTTTGCGAAGGTGATGCGTTATACAACGCTTACGTGTGCAACGCTTGTGCAACGCGCAATATCGCAGAATTCGAATATAGTCGGACCGAGGGCAACGCTGGAAAGGGGGTTCAAATGACGCACTCTGTCTCGTCTTTGGCCGATTACGATTCGGAACTTGCGAGCATTGCGAGGATGCTGACGCACATCCGCGACAGCGCTCGCGCGCTCGATGCGCAGGCTTTGGAATATTGCGTCGATCTGGCGCTGCAGGCGGTCGCCAATGAAATACGGGACCGGCGCGACACCGTAACCGGGGCGGACCTCGACTTCGCGCCGCGAGTGCTGCAGTAGGGGGGTCTATCGATCGAGCTCCGGGTAGATCCTGTCAAGGAAGCCCGGCCTGAGCCTTTCGCCGATCATGCAGTCGGCCGCAGCATGTGCAGCAGCAGGGGTGGCAGCCGGTTCGGGCGTCAGCCCGCTCACCTCGAGAACCAGCTTCTGGCGGATCGCGATCGCGAAATCCTCCGGCTCGTGCACCGGAAGCACGAAGGAGCCGGGCCCGCCGATCACGCATGCCGTATAATATTCGTCCAAAGGCCCGGTCGAAAAGGATGGCCGGATCATGATGGCGAGCCCATTGATGACGATGCCCCGCGCAAGAGCCGCATCACGGGCCGGGGGTACCGGCGGCCCCGTATTGTTCGGCCCGTCGCCGGAAATGTCGAGAACGCGCCTCGTGCCTGAGAAGGCGTTCGACTCGATCAGGTTGGTGCCGAAGAGAATCGCGTTCGAGAGCGAGGTCCCGCGCCGTGGGCCGATCGGCCTCGCCTCAATCAGCGAGGCAAAGGCGTCGGCGTCTTTGGCATTTTCTATGACCTGCCAGCCGACGAGGGAGGCCTCGTTGACGAGGCCCGCCCACTCGAAATAGCCGATGGCGATACGCCCGAGGAAACCGCCCTCAATCGCATTGATGAAGTCCGGATGCCGCAACGCCTGGACATAGCCGGAGCGTTGCACCCGAGCCTCCTCCATGTCCATGGAGCCGGAGACATCGACCGCCAGCAGCAACTCCACATCGACATCCGGGGGCGCTGCCGCCGTTTGCATCGGGCTGCTGCCAAGAGACAGGATCAATGCCAGAATGCTCCACATCGCATCTGCCAATCACAGCTCTGCGGTCGGACGCTTCGGCTTCCAACCGGCTCCACAAAGGAACCTTATCACAGGATCGCAAATCGGCGACTGTTGCGGTAAGCCGCTGCTACAATAATTGTTGATCGCCGCGTCAAGAATGCGGTCTTTGGACGAGGGCCGTCGAGATGCTGCAGATTCCGCCATTGAGCGATCTGGCCAGGATCGACCGGCTGCAGCGCGCGGCCTTCGATTATTTTCTCCTCCATTCTGACGTTCGGACCGGGCTTGTCGCCGATACGGCGCGAGCCGGCTCGCCGGCAAGCATCGCGGCCACGGGTTTCGGGCTCAGTTGCTATCCCGTGGCGGTAGAGCGCGGCTGGATTGGCCGGGCGGATGCCGTGCGGCGGGTCTTGACCGCCCTGCGATTCCTCGATGGTAGCCGTCAGGCGAGCGATGCAGGCGCAACGGGATATCGCGGCTTCTATTATCACTTCCTGGACATGCGGACGGGCGAACGCGCCTGGAACAGCGAAGTCTCGACCATCGACAGCGCGTTGCTCTTCGCCGGCGTCCTGACGGCTGCCGTTTATTTCAGCGGACGCCATGCCGCGGAAGCGGAAATTCGAGCGCTTGCCGAGCGGCTCCATGCGCGGGCGGATTGGCCCTGGGCGCTCAATCGCGGCGATGCGGTCACGATGGGATGGCGCCCGCCCGGGCGTTTCCTGAAGCACCGATGGCACGGTTACAGCGAGGCATTGCTCATCTATGTGCTGGCGCTCGGCTCGCCCACCCATCCCGTTGCGCCTGAGAGCTATCACGCCTTTGCCGCGGCGCATGAATGGCTGACGATCGGTGGGAACCGGCACCTCCATGCCGGCCCGCTATTCATCCATCTCTTCCCGCATGCATGGATCGATTTCCGCGCCATCCGCGACAGCGGCATGCGGGAGGCGGCAAGCGACTATTTCGAAAACACGCGCCGGGCGATCACGCTCCAGCGTGCGCATGCGCAAGCGAACCCGCACGGTTTTTATGGTTATTGCCGCGATCTTTGGGGATTGAGCGCCTGTCATGCACCGAGAGGCCGGCTGAAGCTTCGCGACGGCCGCTGGCAGAAGCTGCTCGGCTATGCGGCGCGCGGCGCGCCCTATGGCGCCGACGACGGCACGCTCGTTCCCTGGGCGGCACTTGCCGGCCTGCCTTTCGAGCCGGAGGCCTGCCTGACCAGCCTCTTCCATCTCCTGTCGCGCTATCCGGCGCTGCTTCGTGATGGGCGCTTTCCCGGCGGCTTCAATCCGAGCCTGCCGGGCGAAGGTCGCGAAGGCTGGGTGGACGATCGCATCGTCGGGCTTGACCAGGGGCTCACGGTCATGATGATCGAGAACTGGCGAAGCGGCTTGCTTTGGGAGCTAACCCGCGGCATTCCGGCGGTCAGGCGTGGGCTTGAAAGGGCGGGCTTCACCGGCGGCTGGCTGTCGCCGCAATTTTCCAGTTGATGGCGAGGGATGAACCAGGTGCAGCAGAGGCAGGAGGCCGGTGGCGCAATGAAGAATGCTGGCGCCGCGGCGGTCGAATGGCTCGCGGCCGCATTTCCGGATATCGCGTGCTCGATTGCCGCGCCGCGAGAGGCGTTTGGGTCGCCGGCCGACTTCTGGGCGGAGGCCTCCATGGATGTCGAAAGCTGCCTCGCCTACCAGGATCGCTTTGCCTCCGGCATGGACGACAAGATCCGGGCGGCGCACCTGATCGCCTTCTACAGCCATCAGCTCTGCCTCGCGGCAGGCGCGATCTATCTTGCCAGCGGGGCCGTTCCGGCAGTTTCCGGGTTGCGCTTCGAGCGTTACGTGCGCAGCGACGGCGGGCGGGAAGTCGAGGCAGGCCGCTTCCACTTCCTGGTTGAGGTGCCGACTGCAGACGCCGTCGCAGGCGAGGAGAGGGGGCGACGGTTTCACGACGCTTTCGTCAGGCACATGAAGCCGATCATCGCGCTTCTCAGGCGCCGCTGCGGTCTTTCTGCCCGGGCGCAATGGCGGCTTGCGGCTGACGGGCTGGCGGGTGCCTTCCTGGAGATCGGTCGCCGGCGAGATCAGGAGGCGGCGGCGATCGAGCGTGCACTCGGGATTGTCAAGCGCGAGGGCTCGCCGCTGTCATCGCCCGAACTGCACTACGAGAAGGTCAATGCGGAAGCGCATGGCGGTGCGCTTGCCCGGACCTATCGGATACGCAGCGGCTGTTGTCTCTATTACCGCACGGAAGGCGGTGACTTCTGCGACACCTGCGTGCTGCTGGAACCGGAGGCAAGACGGGAGAGACTGAGGGCGCATTTGCGCGGGTCGGCCGGGAAGTCGGCTGAGAGCGAGGTGGTGGATTGCCCCTCTCCTCGGGTTTAACCTGGTTTAACCCGAGGACTAGCCCTCTCCCCGCGGGCGGGGAGAAGGTGCCGGTCCACCCTCCGCGGCTGCAGCGCAGCTGCTGCGGAGGACGGGCAGGCGGACGAGGGGGCAAAACGAGTTCGACGAACCCTGGCTAAGCAACCTTCACGAACCGGTCGTTGATGAAGCCGGAGACGACCCCGAGGACGATCCAGAAAGCAAGCGTCGTGGCGAGGGCCGCGACCGCGAATTCCGCGCCGAGGACAGCCGGGACGTTGCTCGAAATATCGAGGGGCTGCGGTGCGCCATAGGCATGGGGTGCGGCGATCAGCACGAGGCCTGCCAGTTTGGAGATGACTTCCCCGCGCAACGCCAGCAGGTAAAGACCTGCGGCCGAGAAGAGCACGGTTGCCACCCACCAGGTCTGGCGGTCGCCGAGCTCGGCGGCCGGGAAGCCGGGAAGCTCAGGCGGCAGGCCGAGGGCCGGCAGCATGTGCACGGCCAGCCAGCCGAAGGCACCCCAGAGAGCTCCGTTTGCGAGCGTGATCGGATAGGCGATCATGACGCTGATGCCCGCGAGGAGCAGCGAGAACCCGGCACCGGTGACCAGATTGGCAAGGAGCGTGCCGGAGAAGCGGCTCATGCCGAACATGATTCCGCCCTCCTCATCTTCGCCCCCATGCTCATGCGCATAGGCCGGCGTAACTGGCGAAATGGAGGCGAGCAGCGCGCCAAGCGGAGCGTTAGCTTTCAGAGACGAGTGCTGTTCGTGGCCTGCGGCCGCAGGCTCTCCGGTGGCCGGCGCCTCACCCTCATATTGCTCCGCATGCAGAATGAGCGGTGTGACGCGCAGTTCCTGGGCGGCGGTCATGAAGACGCCGGCGACCAGCCCGGCCACGATCGCGGCCAGAAGTGTCTTGACGATCATTTGTCGATATTCCTCAATGCGGCGCTCCCTTCCGGGCTATCGGCGCCGACAAACAAGCGCAATCCGGCGTCCTACAGCGCCGAGCGTCCTTGAGGACGCACAACGGGCGCTGTAAGTATTTGAATCCACGCATCCTGCTTTCCGAAAATCGGGTCCGATTTTCGGGCCGATGCGCTAGCTGCATCGCATTGGCATCCGCATGCTCGGAGCGCCAGAAGGCTCTGTTCAGCTTCGGTCCGGAACGCGCAAGGCGTTCCATGCGCTTAATGGCAGGGGAAGCCGTAGGAATGGCGGGTGTCGTGCGCCGTGTCGTGCAGCACGGCCGAATTCGCCAGGCCTGCACCGAAGACGAGGAATGCGCCGATCATCAGGGCAAGAATGCCCGCGGTCAGACGATCGCTGAGGGAGAGCGAGACGCTCGAAACTGTAGATGTAGCCATGACAACCTCCGTGATGGCAAAGGGAGTTTCCCGATGGGCATTTGCCCGCATCGATTGGCAGGTTTCCTGGCTCGCGGCGTCAGGTGTTGCACCAGGGATTTGCCTCGCCTTCCCAGGTGAACCGCCCGTTCGCGGTCCTTTCCCAGTGGCTTTTTCCGGATCGCTCCGGAACGGCAAATTCACGCCGCTCTACAGTCGCGGGGTCGGCCATGATTGAGATGCCCAGCTTGGGTCCATCCGTCACGTTCCCGTTTACTCCCGAAACGCGTTCGCATTCCGGGAACCAACCGATCCGCGATGATTAGGGGCGGTCGCCGTCGATGTCAATCGAGGCGGAGCTGTAAAATGCATGGGCCCATCTTCCAGCGCCAGCTATGTCATCTTTTTTAGCGGCGCGCGTTTGCCGCGAACGAGCCGCACCGTCAGGCGCTTGCGAGTGCGCTGGCGAGATCGGTGACAAGATCGTCCGGATGCTCGATGCCGATCGACAGGCGGATGGTCGATTCGAGCACTCCTATCCGGTGCCGAACGTCGATCGGCACACCCGAATGGGTCATCGCTGCCGGGTGGCTTGCGAGCGACTCGGTGCCGCCGAGGCTGACGGCAAGCTTGAAAATCTGCAGCGCGTTCAAGAAGCGGAAGGCCGACTCCTGGCCGCCGGCGATATCGAAGGAAAAGGTCGAGCCGGCGCCGGTGCACTGTGCCGCGAAGACGCGGCCGACACTCGAGGCTTCGTCATCGAAGGGGAGATAATGGATGCGCTCGACCTTCGGATGATCACGCAGGAACTCGGCAACGACGCGCGCGTTTTCGTTCGCCTTTTCCATCCGCACCGACAGCGTCTCCAGCGAACGGCCGATCATCCAGCAGGAATGCGGGTCAAGCTGGGTGCCGATCGAGCCACGCAATGCCTTCACCTGCCTGATGAGCGCCTTGGAACCGAGGGTGGCGCCGGCGATCAGATCCGAGTGGCCGCCGACATATTTGGTGAGCGAATAAAGCGAGAGGTCCGCGCCATGGTCGAGCGGGTGCTGGAAGACCGGACCGAGCAGCGTATTGTCGCAGGCAAAGATCGGCCGGTGCCCCTGTTTTTCGCCGATCCTGTCGGCAATGCCGCGGATCATTGCGATGTCGACGAGGCTGTTGGTGGGATTGGCCGGCGTCTCGATGAGGATGAAGGTGACGCGGCCGTTCTTCATTGCTTCCTCGGCGGCGTCGTTGACCGCCGCCGCGTCGAGGCCATCGGCAAAACCGACGGCGGAAATGCCGAGATTGGGAAGGGTTTTCGCCAGCAGCGTCTCGGTTCCGCCATAGAGCGGCTGCGAATGCAGGATGACGTCGCCCGGGTGAACGAAAGCGAGCAGCGTGGTGGCGATCGCCGACATGCCGGAGGAAAAGAGCGCACCCGCTTCGGCGCCTTCGTAGACGGCAAGCCGATCCTCGACGATCTCGCTGTTCGGATGGTTGAAGCGGGAATAGACCAGGCCGGCGCCGACGCCAGCCGGCGGTTCGCGTCGCCCGGAGACGAAATCGAAGAAATCGCGCCCCTCCTCGGCCGAGTGGAAGACGAAGGTGGAGGTGAGGAATACCGGCGGCTTGACCGCACCTTCGGAGAGCTCCGGGTCGTAGCCATAATTGAGCATCAGGGTTTCCGGATGCAGTTTATGGTTGCCGATATGGGTTTTCGACGGATGCGGCGCGGTCATTTTGCTATCTCCCTGGGGCTCCACTGCCTTTCGAAATATAGAGATAAGGCGCAGAAAATTGCCGGCGAGGCCTCTTGCCTGGCTGAAGGAACAGATTTCCCACGCCAGGAGCCAATCGCGACGTTGCCGAGCACATCAGGCTGTCCGCCTCGGCAAGGGAACCACGGAACGCGCTTTTGGCGCGCGAGCATTGAACGTGAAAAAATTGCCCTAGATTCAAGGAACTAGAGCGCCTCAAATAAATCCGAACGGACGCCCGGCGCTCTGGGAGAAAGGCGATGGATTTCGTGGAAGCGATCGGCGCCACCGAGTCTTGGCTGCGCACCGTGATCTTGAATGAGTGGACGCTCTACCAGCTGGCGTTGATCGCGGTCGGTTATCTGGTCTGCGGTGTCTTGGCGAAACACACAGAGCCGGCCGTGGAGGCCCGCGCCCGTACGATCAAGGGAAATCCGGACCTGCTTCGGGTCATCATTGCCTTCATGCGGCGGCTCAAATGGCTCTTTCTGATCGTGTGGCTGTGGATTGCCGACGTGCTTCTGTTGCGGTTCGGCTGGCCCTCGTACCGCTGGCTCGTCTCCACGGCGCTCACGCTCGCGGCAGCGTGGTTCGTCATTTCAGTGCTGACGCGTCTCATCCGCAACCAGATGCTGGCGCGTGCCGTGGCCGTCGCCGGCTGGTCCTATTTCGCGCTTTATGCGCTCGGGCTGGACGACGTCGTCCTCATGGCGCTCGACGGAATGTCGGTCAATCTCGGCGCCGTTCGACTGTCGATGCTGATCGTCCTGAAGGCGATCGTCCTTTCCGCTGCGCTGATCTGGATGGCCGTGCTGATCGGCAGGGTCACGTCGCACTGGATCGAAGGGTCCGGGGATCTAACGCCCTCCTTCAAGGTTCTCATCAGCAAATTGATCAAGATCGGACTGATTATTTTTGCCGGCATGATCGCCTTGTCGGCAACAGGGATAGACCTGACCGCGCTCACCGTCTTTTCCGGTGCGGTCGGTGTCGGCATCGGTTTCGGCCTGCAGAAGGTCGTCTCCAATTTCATTTCCGGAATCATCATCCTGCTCGATAAATCCATCAAGCCAGGCGACACGATTTCGCTCGGCGAGACGTTCGGCTCGATCCGGGACCTCAGATCCCGCTTCGTTTCCGTTATCACGAGGGACGGCAAGGAATACCTCATTCCCAATGAGGACTTCATCTCGCAGCAGGTGGTGAACTGGTCCTTTTCAAGCGAATATGTGCGCATCGAGGTCGATTTCGGGACCTCCTACGACAGCGATCCGCATGAGGTCGTGCGCATCGCGATCGACACGGCGAAAGCCATTCCGCGGGTTGCCAGCACTTATGCCCAGCCGGTCTGCTGGATGACGGGATTCGGGGCGTCATCGCTCGATTTCAAGCTGAGATTCTGGATTTCCGATCCGAGCAACGGACTGACGAACGTCCGCGGCCAGGTGCTGATGGCATTGTGGGATGCATTCAAGGCGGCCGGTATCTCCATCCCGTTCCCGCATCGAGAGATCATCATGAAGACGCCGATCGAGGTGACCCGCGCGGCGCCCCGATATCCAGGCAATAGTGCGGCCGAATAGCTCGGTAAGATTGACTGCGTTGGCGTAGGAGGCGACATTGCGGCTCGCGCGCCACCCGCGCCGGAAGAACCGTGACTGTCTCAGCGACAACGCCTCGTGGAATTGGAGCCCCCGATGGAACATCTTCGGCAGACGGACCTGACGCGATCGACGCGGCCGTTTCCGGGCCTTCTCGGGCGTCTCCTGGAATCATTCTCCGCGGCCGGCCTGCTCGTCGGGGTGTTGTTCTTCGCGGTGTCGCTGACGCCGAGCCTCATTCCGCGGCCCTCTCCGATCCAAGGGATCATCTCCGGCGTTTCGCTGGCGGCGGGATATGCGATCGGCGTGTTGCTCCGCTGGCTCTGGGCGTTTTTCGAGCTCCGCGAGCCTACGGCGCGGCGCGAGCGCACGCTGAAGATTGCAGCGACGATCGTCTGCATAGCGGCGGCGGCCGTGTTCCTGTGGCAGACGGCCGGATGGCAAAACACGGTCCGAGATATCATGGGCCTCGAGCCCATCGACGGCGTGGAACCCGTCACCCTCGGCCTTGTCGCGGTTGTGGTCTTTCTCGCGCTCGTCTTTCTCGCGCGGCTGTTCAGACTCACATTCCGCGGCTTCTCACGATGGCTGGAGCGCTGTCTCACGCGGCCCATCGCGCGTGCCATCGGCGGGCTGGCCGCGATCGCACTCTTCTGGTCCGTGGCCAACGGCGTCGTCTTCAAGTTGGCGCTCCGGGCTGCCGACAGCTCTTTCCGGACACTCGACGCGCTCGTTGATCCCGATGTCGCGCCGCCGACCGATCCGAGGAAAACCGGGAGCGAGGCCTCGCTGCTGAGCTGGGAGGAACTGGGGCGGCAGGGGCGCCATTTCGTCGCCTCAGGCCCGTCGGGCACCGACATCGGCGCCTTCTTCGGCGCGAGCGCGCCCGATCCCCTCCGGGTCTATGTCGGGCTGAATTCCGCTGAAACAGCGCGCGACAGAGCGAGGCTGGCCCTCGAAGAATTGAAACGCGCAGGTGGGTTCGAGCGAAGTGCGCTCGTCATCGTCGTGCCGACCGGCACCGGCTGGGTCGATCCCGCCGCGCTCGACGCGCTCGAATATCTGCTGCACGGCGAAGTGGCGAGCGTCGCGGTGCAATATTCCTACCTCACGAGCTGGCTGTCGCTTCTGGTGGAGCCGGGCTATGGAGCCGACACCGCCAAGGCGCTCTTCGATGAGATCTACGGCTACTGGACGACGCTGCCCAGGGATGCGCGGCCGAAGCTTTATCTGCATGGGCTGAGCCTCGGCGCTATGAATTCGCAAGCGTCGGTCGATCTCTTCGATGTCATCAGCGATCCCTTCCAGGGCGCGCTTTGGAGCGGCCCGCCATTCCAGAGCGAACTCTGGCGCTCGGTGACGGCCGATCGTCTCGCCGGTTCGCCTGCATGGCTACCGCGCTTTCGCGACAGTTCCATCATTCGCTTCACCCATCAGCAGAATGCACTCGATGTCCCCGGTGCAGATTGGGGTGCGATGCGGATCGTCTATCTGCAATATGCGAGCGACCCAGTGACCTTCTTCGATCCGCGTGCCTTCTATCGCGAGCCCGATTGGATGAAGGTGCCGCGCGGCCCCGACGTTTCGCCGGCGTTGAGCTGGTTTCCCGTTGTTACCGGGCTCCAGCTTCTCGCCGACATGGCGCTCGCGACGACCTCGCCGATCGGCTACGGCCACGTCTACGCCCCGGAGCACTACATCGATGCGTGGATGGCGGTCGTGGATCCGCAAGGCGTAACGGCCGCGGATGTGGCGCGGCTCAAGGCGCAATTCAGCGCGCCATGAGTCGGTTTGCCCCTCAGGTTTAACCCGAGGAGAGGGGCAAGTCGGCTGGCTGACCGGCTTAGACACCCGACAGAAGTTCCACCATGGCGCCGATGATCTTGCGGTGCTGGCGGGCGTGACGGGCGCGCAGGCTTGTCGCGGCATAAACGGCCTGCGGAATGACCGGCGCATCCTCGACGACGATCGCGGCGCCGTTCTCGGCCAGGCGGGCGGCTGTAGCGCCGGTGACGTATGCGGCAGCGCCAAGGGTTCCGAGCAGGCCGGTGATTGCCATGTTCTGTCCCGCCGCAACCGGAGCAGCGGAGAGATGCGGCAGTGCGAGGCGGTGGATCCTGTCGAAGGCCGGCGAATAGCTTGCCCGAATATAGGTCTCCGGCTTTATGCCGGCAACGTCGCGGGCCTCTACACTGACCATTCTGTAATGCAGTTCTCCGATCCGTTCGTAGTGAAGGTCGGGCAGATAGTGCGGCGTATAGAGAATGGCGAGGTCGAGATCTCCGGCGGCGAGTTCGCGATTCATCTGATTGGAATAATCCGCCTCCATGTAGATTTCGGTCGCCTGGAACTCGCGCCGGATTGCCCCCAGCCATGGGCCGGCGAAAATCTCGGCGAGATCATGCTGGATGCCGAGCCGCATCGAACGCTCCAGTGCGCCGGCGCCCGCCACCGCCCTCGTTGCTTCATGCCACTGATTCTGCAGGGCCTTTGCGTAATCGAGGAAGCGTAGGCCCGCGGCTGTCGGAACGGTGCCGCCCTTGTTGCGGGTGAAGAGCTTGCGATTGAACTGCGCTTCCAGCGCCTTGACGCGATGGGAGACCGTCGACTGGGTGATATTGAGCCGCTCGGCCGTGCGGTTGAAGCTGCGCGTCTCCATCAGGTCCAGAAATGTCTCGATCAGATCAACTTGCATGTTTGCGACACTCCTTCGATCGCCATCATGCAGTCTAATCGAATTTCTCGATCAATAAAGCCTCGAGCGTTTGCTTGATGCCTCGTTTTTCCTCGACGAAGATCGCGACAGAAGAGGGAGCCATGCATGTCGAATTTGCCGTCTCACGCACGCGTCGTGATCATCGGCGGGGGAGCCGTCGGGGCCTCCTCGCTCTACCATCTTGCCAAGGCTGGCTGGACCGATTGCGTGCTTCTCGAGAAAAACGAGCTCACCGCCGGCTCGACCTGGCACGCGGCCGGAAATGTGCCGACCTTCTCCTCCTCCTGGTCGATCATGAACATGCAGCGCTATTCGGCTTCGCTCTACCGCGAGCTCGGGGCACGCGTCGACTATCCGATGAACTATCATGTCACGGGGTCGATCCGCCTCGGCCATTCGAAGGAGCGGCTCAAGGAGTTCAACCGCGTCGTCGGCATGGGGCGCTACCAGGGCATGGATCTCGATATCCTGACGCCGGGCGAGATGACGAGCCGTTATCCGTTCCTCGAAACGCACGATCTGACCGGTGCCCTCTACGACCCCTATGACGGCGATATCGATCCGGCGCAACTGACCCAGGCGCTTGCCAAGGGTGCACGCGATCTCGGCGCGAAGGTCATCCGCTTCTGTCCCGTAACGGGCGCGCGGCGCGAGAAGGACGAATGGGTGATCGCGACGCCTCAAGGCGACATCCGGTGCGAATATGTCGTCAATGCCGCCGGGTATTATGCCCGCGAGGTCGGCAAGATGTTCGGTCGCGACGTGCCGATGATGGTGATGAGCCATCAATATATTCTCTTCGACGAAATCCCGGAGCTTGCCGCCTGGTCGAAGGAGGTTGGCCACAAGCTGCCGCTGCTCAGGGACGTCGACTCCTCCTATTATCTCCGGCAGGAGAAATACGGCATGAATCTCGGGCCCTATGAGCGGAACTGCCGTGCACATTGGGTCACGCCGGACGATCCGATGCCTGAGGATTTCTCCTTCCAGCTCTTCCCGGACGATCTCGACAGGCTCGACTGGTATCTGAACGACGCCGTCGTGCGGGTGCCGATCCTCGGCACGGCCGGCTTGTCGCGCATCATCAACGGCCCCATTCCCTACGCCCCGGACGGCAATCCGCTGATCGGGCCGATGCCGGGTGTGCCAAACGCTTTCGAGGCCTGCGTCTTCACCTTCGGCATTTGCCAGGCGGGCGGGGCGGGCAAGGTGCTGGCCGAATGGGTGACCGAAGGCCAGACGGAGTGGGACATGTGGTCCTGCGATCCGCGGCGCTACACCGACTACACCGACCAGAACTATTGCATCGCCAAGGGCATGGAAATCTACGGCCACGAATATGCGATGCACTTCCCGAAGCACTATTGGCCGGCCGGCCGAAACAAGAAGCTCTCGCCGATCCACGACCGGATCGCCGCGCTCGGCGCCCAGTTCAAGCCCTATAACGGCTGGGAACGGGCAATGTGGTATGCAAAGCCCGGTGACGATACATCCGAGGAGGCGACGCAGACCTGGGGGCGCGAAGGGCCCTGGGCGAAGCGGATCGAGGAGGAGTGCCTCGCCGTGCGCGACGCTGCCGGCATTCTCGACTTGCCGGGCTTCTCGCGTTTCCGCTTGAAAGGCGAGGGCGCCCGCGAATGGCTCTCCGGCCTCGTCACCGGGCGCGTGCCGAAGCCGGGACGCATCGGGCTCGCCTATTTCGCGGATGACAAGGGCCGGATCGTCACCGAAATGTCGGTGATGGCGATCGAGGAGGATTTCTTCTTCCTGATCACCGCGGCGACGGCGCAATGGCACGATTTCGAGTGGCTGCGGAAGCACCGCCCTGCCGATGCCGCCTTCACGCTCGACGATGTGACGGCGAATTTCGCCTGCCAAATCCTGACCGGGCCGAAGACGCGGGCGATCCTTGCCGAGGTCTCCGACGCCGATCTTGCAATGCCATGGCTGACGCATCAGACCGCGCAGATCGCAGGGCGCGATTGCCAGCTCGTGCGGGTCTCGTTCGCTGGCGAGCTCGGCTGGGAAATACATACCAAGGTGGAGGATACCGCGACGATTTTCGACAGGGTCTGGGAGGCCGGGCAGATGCACGGGCTCGAACCATTCGGCATGGAGGCGCTCGACAGCCTGCGCATCGAGAAAGGTTATCGCGCCTGGAAGGGCGATCTTTCGACTGACTACACCATCCTCCAAGGGGGGCTCGAGCGCTTCGTCGACTGGTCGAAGCCGGACTTCAAGGGAAAGGCCGCGCTGGAGCGTGAGAAGCAGCAGGGCGTGGCGAAACGCTTCGTGACGCTGACCGTCGAGGCGGGAGAGTGCGACGCGCCCTACATGTCGACGCTGTGGTTCGACGGACAAGTCGTCGGCGAGACGACCTCCGGCAATTGGGGCTACCGGGTCGGCACGTCGATCGCGCTCGGCATGCTTCGCGCCGATCTCGCGCTGCCTGGACAGGAGGTCGAGGTCGAAATTTTTGGTGACCGGTTCAAGGCCACCGTTCAGCCGGACCGGCCGCTCTGGGATCCCTCGAATGAAAGATTGAAGGCATGACGAGATCCATCCCCGCAAAGGCGCGCGTGGTCATCATCGGCGGTGGCGTATCCGGCTGCTCGGTCGCCTATCACCTGGCGAAGCTTGGCTGGAGCGATGTCGTGCTGCTCGAGCGCAAGCAATTGACCTCAGGCACCACCTGGCACGCGGCCGGGCTGATCGGTCAGCTTCGGGCCTCCCAGAACATGACTCGGCTGGCGAAGTATTCGGCCGATCTTTACGTCAAGCTCGAATCCGAGACCGGCATCGCCACCGGCATGCGCCAGAACGGCTCGATTACCGTGGCGCTGACGGACGAGCGCAGGCAAGAGATCTACCGGCAGGCTTCGCTCGCCCGCGCCTTCAATGTGGATGTGCGCGAAATCAGCCCTGGCGAGGTGAAGGAACTCTATCCGCATCTCAACGTCGCCGACGTCAAGGCAGCCGTGCACTTGCCGCTCGACGGCCAGTGCGACCCCGCCAATATCGCCATGGCGCTTGCCAAGGGCGCGCGGCAGAACGGCGCGACGATCATCGAGGGGGTGAAGGTCACTTCCGTCCTTGAGAAAAACGGCCGCGTCACCGCTGTCGTCTGTGAGCAGAAAGGCGAGCGCTTCACGATCGAGACGGAAAACGTCGTCAATTGTGCCGGTATGTGGGGCAGGGAACTGGCCCGGCAGTCCGGCGTCACCTTGCCGCTGCACGCCTGCGAGCACTTCTATGTCGTCACCGAGGCGATTGCGGGCCTCAGCCGGCTGCCGGTGCTTCGCGTGCCGGACGAGTGCACCTATTACAAGGAGGACGCCGGCAAGATGCTGATCGGCGCCTTCGAGCTTGAGGCGAAGCCGTGGGGGATGGAGGGTATCCGCGAGGACTTCTGCTTCGATCAGTTGCCGGAAGACTTCGACCACTTCGCCCCGATCCTCGAAATGGCGGTGAACCGCATGCCGATGCTCGAGACGGCCGGCATTCACACCTTCTTCAACGGGCCGGAAAGTTTTACTCCCGACGACCGCTACTATCTCGGCGAGGCGCCGGAGCTCAAAGGCTATTGGATTGCGGCCGGCTACAATTCCATCGGCATCGTTTCGTCCGGTGGTGCCGGCATGGCACTGGCGCAATGGATGAACGACGGCGAGCCGCCTTTCGATCTCTGGGAGGTGGATATCCGCCGCGCCCAGCCATTCCAGAAAAACCGCGCCTATCTCAAGGAGCGCGTCTCGGAAACGCTCGGCCTGCTCTATGCCGATCATTTCCCCTATCGCCAGATGGCGACAGCGCGCGGCGTCCGCCGCTCGCCGCTGCATGAGCATCTTAAGGCGCGCGGCGCCGTCTTTGGCGAGGTGGCGGGCTGGGAGCGCGCCAATTGGTTTGCGCGAGAGGGTCAAGAGCGCGAGTACCGCTATTCCTGGAAGCGGCAGAACTGGTTCGAGAACCAGCGGGAAGAGCATCTGGCCGTCCGCAACGGCGTCGGCCTTTTCGACATGACCTCCTTCGGCAAGATCCGGGTCGAGGGCCGCGATGCGCTCGCCTTCCTCGAGCGCCTTTGCGCAAACCAGATCGATGTCGAGCCGGGCCGCATTGTCTACACCCAGATGCTGAACGCCCGCGGCGGGATCGAAAGTGACCTGACCGTCACGCGGCTTTCCAAGACCGCCTTCCTCCTTGTCGTGCCGGGCGCCACGCTGCAGCGCGACCTCGCCTGGCTCCGCAAGCATCTCCGAGGCGAGTTCGTGGTGATCACGGACATGACAGCCGCCGAAAGCGTGCTCTGCCTCATGGGGCCAAGATCGCGCGAACTGATGCAGAAGGTCAGCCCGAACGATTTCTCCAACGATGCCCATCCCTTCGGCACGGCGCGCGAGATCGAGATCGGCATGGGGCTCGCCCGCGCCCACCGCGTCACCTATGTCGGCGAGCTCGGCTGGGAACTCTATGTCTCGACCGACCAGGCGGCGCATGTCTTCGAAGTGCTGGAGGGGGCCGGGCAGGATGTCGGCCTCAAGCTCTGCGGGCTGCACACGCTCGACAGTTGCCGCATCGAAAAGGCGTTCCGCCATTTCGGCCACGACATCACCGACGAGGATCATGTGCTGGAAGCGGGTCTCGGCTTCGCGGTCAGGCCCGAGAAGGGCGACTTCATCGGCCGCGAAGCGGTGCTCTCCAAGCGCGAGAAAGGCCTCACTCGTCGGCTGGTGCAGTTCCGTCTTGCCGATGCGGAGCCGCTGCTCTTCCACAATGAGGCGATCGTCCGCGACGGCGAGATCGTCGGCACGATCACGTCCGGCAATTACGGCCACCATCTCGGGGCCGCGATCGGGCTCGGCTACGTGCCGTGCCAGGGGGAGAGCGAGGCGGAGGTGCTGGCGTCCACCTATGAGATCGAGATCGCCGGAACGCGGGTCAAGGCTGAGGCGTCGCTGAAACCGATGTACGACCCTCGGGCGGCTCGGGTGCGGGTGTAACTGCTTGTTTGGGAGATATGGCGATGGCTGAGGAATGCACAATTGCGGCTTCGAGACGGTCCGGCGGACGGGCGGCGCGGGTCGCCTTGCGCTCGGCACCGTTGGCCGAGAATATCCGGCCTGTCCGCCCAGGTCTTTCCGGCGGTCAGTACAAGCCGCTCACCGAGCAAGGCGTCGAGCGCATCCATCAGGCGGCGCTCGATGCCCTGGAAAAGATCGGCCTTGCCAATGCGCCGAAGTCGGGGGTCGAAATCATGACCGGCGCCGGTGCCATCCTTGGCGAGGACGGGCGCATCCGGTTTCCGCGGGCGCTGGTCGAGGACATGCTGGCGATTGCCGCGCGCGACATCACGCTTTGCGCCCGGGATCCGAAGCAGGACCTCCGGCTCAGCGGCACCCGCGTCTACTACGGCACGGCGGGTGCTGCGGTGCATGTCGTCGATGTCGAGAAGCGGGAGTATCGCGAATCCACGGCGAAGGATCTCTTGAACGCCGCCCAGCTCGTCCACCATCTCGACAATGTGCACTTCTTCCAGCGGGCGATGGTCTGCCGGGATATTCCGGACAATTTCCTGATGGACATCAATACGCTCTATGCGTGCTGCGCCGGCACGACCAAGCATGTCGGCACCAGCTTTTCCGATCCTGCCCATGTCGAGGGCTGTTTCGATCTCCTGCACATGATCGCCGGCGGCGAGGACAAGTGGCGCGACCGGCCCTTCGTCTCGAATTCCAACTGCTTCGTCGTGCCGCCGATGAAATTCGCCGAGGAAAGCTGCGTCACCATGGAGAAGTGCATCCGTGGCGGCATGCCCGTCCTCCTGCTTTCCGCCGGGCAGGCGGGTGCCACAGCACCGGCGCCGCTCGCAACTGCGATCGTGCAGGCCGTCGCCGAATGCCTGGCTGGGGTCGTCTATGTCAACGCGCTGTCGCCGGGTCACCCGGCTGTCTTTGGCACATGGCCCTTTGTCTCCGATTTGAGGACCGGCGCCATGTCCGGCGGCTCCGGCGAGCAGGCGCTGCTGACGGCGGGCTGCGCACAGATGCATCAGTTCTACCGCCTGCCCGGCGGCGCTGCGGCGGGAATCGCCGACGCGAAGCTCCCGGACATGCAGGCCGGCTGGGAACAGGCGATCTCGAACGTCATGGCCGGGCTTTCCGGATTGAACATGGTCTACGAGGCCGTCGGCATGCATGCATCGCTGCTCGGCTTCTGCCTGGAATCGCTGGTGCTCGGAGACGACATGCTCGGACAGGTGCAGCGCTGCATCCGCGGCATCGACGTCACGGAGGATTCGGTTTCGATCGACACCATGCGCTCCGTCTGCCTCGATGGCCCCGGCCACTATCTCGGCCATCCCCAGACGCTCGGCCTGATGCAGACGGAATATATCTACCCCGCCGTCGCCGACCGCACCAGCCCGAAGGAATGGGCGGAGATCGGCAGGCCGGACCTCGTCAAGCGCGCGATCGAGCGGAAGAACCAACTCCTCGCGGACGCCGCATCTTCGCTGATTGCGCCGGAGATCGATCGGGCGATCCGAGAGAGGTTCAGGATTTACTGCTGAGACGGGTGTTTGAGGGTTTCGTTATTACCCCTCCCCAACCCCTCCCGACAGGTGGGAGGGGCTTCGGTGCTTGCTGCAGCCGCCAGCCACTTTCAAACGTTGCGCCTGGCGTCCGCCCCAAGATGGCTGAAGCGAGTGCGGCAAAGCAAGCCCCTCCTACCTGTGGCGAGGGGTTTGGGAGGGGCCATTCCTGGCATCACCTTTCCGTCGCGCCCCTGACCTGGCTCACCTGGTAGCTCCACTTCGGCGTGACCGGCGCTTCATCGGCCCTGAACGGGAACGTGAGAAAGGTTTCGAAGGGGCGGCTTTGGCCTCCCGGCACGCGAAGGAGGATGAGTGCCGTGTCGTCGCCGATGCGCCGGCATTTGCCATCGGGGCAGTCTTCCAGCGTCACGGTCAGCCGGAAATATTCCAGCGTGATGGCGGAGCTGTTTTCGATGGTGCCGCGGACCCGGTAGCTGCGCCGGGCCTCATTCGGTTCGAAGGTGAGGTTCCGGAGCGCGATATCGGACGCCGAGAGCCCCGCCGCAGTCTGCGTCGGCCGAGGCGACGGAGCCTGCTCGGGCGTGCCTTCGCTCAGCCAGATCAGAAAAGCGGCGGCAAGCCCCAGAGCGACGGCAACGGAGAGAACCGGCTCCACCCAATTGCGAAATCTGCCATAGCGGACCGCCAGATAGACGATGACCACGCCCAACGCTAACGCAATCAGCCACAGCATGAAGAGCCTCCCGATAGAGTCTTATATAGGGCGGGGCGTGACTGGCAATGACCGGATGACCGCAACCGCGGGTCATTGCCCTGGCTGCAGGCTGATCCAGTAGCTGCCGTCGAACGGAACGGCGGCGAAGCGGCGGTTGATCTCTGCAAGCGTTTCGGCCGGATCGACATCCGGAAAGATGTCCGGGCGGAGCCAGGCGGCGAAGGCTTCCGCGGCGACGATGTTGAGCGGGATGGCGTTGAAGAAGTTCCAGAGGCCATGCACGCGTCCGCTGCGCACCGCCGCAGTACTCGCCATTACCGGGGTGTCGACCGCCGCAGCAAGCGTCCGCTCCGCCTCGTCGGCGCCGACGCCTGGCCCAACGGAGAGGCCGCTGTATTTTCCGCCGGGAGAGGAGGTGGCGATATAGACTTCGGGATTTTCTGCCATGATCGCTTCGGCGTTCACCATGCCGCCTGGACGCGGCAACCTGCCGGCGGCGATGTTGCGGCTGCCGGTGAGCTCGATGAATTCGCCGAGGCCGCCGACGCCGTAGGCCCAACAGCATCGGTCCGCTCCCGGGAAGGCTTCCATAAGGACCGTCGGTCCGGGTCGCGCATGCTTGGCGACGCGGTCGCGAATGCGGGCAAGCCGCTCCTCATAAAATCCTGCGAACTCCTCGGCCTTTTCTTGCCTCTCGAAGATCCGGCCGAGCAGACGCATGGCGCCGGGTGTCTTCTTCAAGGCGTCGTCGTTGAAATCCACGACCACGACGGGAACGCCGACGGACGAGAGAAAGTCGATCGCGCGCTGACCGGCTTCCGTATCGGCCTGCCAATTGGCGAGGACCGCGAGATCCGCTTTCAGCGTCAGCAGCGTTTCGAAGGAAAGTCCGGGGCCGCTGCCATCGTCGATCCGAGGCACCTCGGCAAGGCTTGGGAATTTCCTGACGAAGGCCTCGTAAAGCTCGGGATTGTCGTCCTTCATGTCGCCGGACCAGCCGGCAAGCAGGCTTACCGGATCGGGATGAACGAGCGACAGTGCAACGAGATTGAAACCGCTGCCGAGAAGGACCGCCTTGGGCGGGGCAGGGACAGTCACCTGCCTCCCGGCGGAATCGGTGATGGTCATGGGCCATTCGGTCTCGGCCTTCGCGGCACCAGCGAAAGGAACGAGCAGCAAAAGGACGAAGGCCCGGAGAACGACGGTGAGGCGATGAAGCAAATCACTGTTTCCTTTGGCTGGGAAGAGCGCAGAGGCTGCCGCAGCTGGGCACGCCCGGCAGGAGGTATCTGAGACAGCAGATCTTGCGGCGACAGACGCGCGCTCCATCCTCCTCCTCTTCATAGCGCAGGCAATCGAAGAAGGGGTTGGGAGTGCCGTCAGGCATCAGCCGAAGCGCAATCATTGAGTCGGCCTGATCGGCCAGGGGCGCGGCTCCGGCTGTGCGCAGCGCGTGGTCGATATAGACGGCAGCATTGTTCCAGGAGAGTTTCGGCGATATGCCGCCGCTCGACTTGAGGTGTGCCACCACCTTGGAAAGGTGCGCCTCCATGAGGGGCGCGAGAAGCGCGAAGATTTCCTCCCCACTGTCGATTGGACGGTCGCCGGACGTCGCCACCCCGAAGCCGCGGGGAAGGCCATCGGCCGAAAGCGCCACGGTCATCTCCTCGAAGTCGACCGGGAGCACCTGATTTTCGAGCACCCGCGCAACGACGTACGGGATCGTGAGATACGAGAAATAATAGAGCGACCACATGGAGGCCACAGCGCGGCGATCGGTACCGCCTGAGGTCTCGGCATAGGTGGAAATCGCCAGGTCGAATGCAGCGGAGCCGAAGAATTCGGGCAAGGGCATGCCGTCGGAGAGGTCCTCCGACAGCACCATCTTCTCGTTGCACCAGGCATGCGGACCGGCAAAGGCTGCCGACAGGCCCGGGGGCCGGCCGGCTTGCGGCGTGCGGTCATGGCCGTCTGGTGCCACGGCGTCACCAGTTGTAGCGCAGCGAGCCGATGACGGTGCGGCCCTGGTCGCGGTAGCAATAGTTCGACGTGCATGTAATGTCGCGACGATCGAAAAGATTGGTCGCGTTCACCTGCAGGCGGAGCCCCTCGTACTTCTTGTCGATCGCCGCGAAGTCGTAGTGGACGGACGCATCGAAGAGCACCCGCGAATCGTTCTTGAGCGTGTTCGTATCGTCGCCGTAGCTCGAGCCGATGTAGCGTGCACCGAAACCGAAACCGAGGCCCTCGGCGACGCTGTCCTCGGGCATCGTGTAGTCCGCCCAGATGGAGGCGAGGTGGAATGGCGTGCTGGAGACGTAGTTGCCGACCGTTCCGGCGGAGCCCTCGAGGATCTTCAGGTTGGTGTAGCTATAGGCTGCTGTCAGCGAGAGGCCGTTTTCGAGGCTCGTCGTCGCCTCCAGCTCGAACCCGCGCGAGCGCAGCTTGCCGCGCTGGACCTGCGTGTTGACCGTATTCACCACGTCCCAGAAGATGCCGTTCTTCTGATCGATGTTGAAGAGCGCCGCGGTCAACAGCACGTTGTAGTCGGACAAAAGGTACTTGACGCCGATTTCTTCCTGCGTGCTTTCGGTCGGCTTGAAGGGCTGGTTCGTTTGCCTGTTGATGCCGACGTTTGGCGAGAAGGCCGTCGAGAAGCTGGCATAGGGCGCGAGGCCGAAGTCGGTCTCGTACGTCAGACCGACACGGCCGGAGAAGGCGCGGTCATCCTGCGACGTATTCGTCGTCGTGTTCGTCGTCAGGTCCGTCATGCTGCTGTCTGTCCAGACCCAGTCGTAACGACCGCCGAGCGTCAGCGTCCAGGCGCCGTAGCGGATCTGGTCCTGCAGATAGGTACCGAGCTGCCATTGATCCTGCTTGTTGCTGGAGGTGAAGGAAGGGGTCGCGATAGAACCGCCAAAGTTGGGATTGTTCATGTCGAATGGATCGATCGCGGCCTCGCCGCCCAGAGCCTTGTAATTGACTTTCGCGACGTCGATTCCTGCAAGGAGGGTGTGGTCGAACACGCCTGTTTCGAACCTCGACTCCAACTGGTTGTCAAAGACGAGAGCCGTCAGCCGTTCGTCAAAGGTCCCGGCGTGGCGGGCGACGAGGTCGGGATGAAGTACGCCGCTGGTGTCGGTGTAGGGTCCCCAGCCATAGACATAGTCGGCGTCGATATGCAGCGCCGAGAAGCGTAAGTTCTGGCGGAAGGTCAACGCGTCGCTGAAACTGTGCTCGAATTCGTAGCCGATGCGCCCCTGATTCTGGATCGAATCGTTGAACGCCGGATCGCCGAGGAAGAAGTCGGTAACGGAACCGAAGCCCTCATTGTAGAAATCGTTGTAATAGGCGGCGGTGCCACCGGTTTTGGTGCGTGTATATTCGCCGAGGACCGTCAGCTTCGTGTCCTCGTCCGGCTGCCAGGTGAAGGCAGGGGCGATATAGGCGCGGTTGTCCGGGACGCCCAGCTGTTCGGTGTTGGAATCGCGCAAAAGGCCTGTGAGGCGATAATAAACCGGGTCGGTTTCGTTGGCCGGCCCGGAGAAGTCGAACTGTCCCTGATAGCGGTCATGGCTTCCCAACTGCACCTGCACTTCCCTGAGCGTCTCTTCCGTCGGCCGCTTGGTGATGAGGTTATAGAGACCGCCGGCGCCAGTCGCTCCGTAAAGCGCCGAGGAGGGGCCACGAAGAATCGAGACACCTTCGAGGCCGTAGGGCTCATTCTTGTAGAGCGATGAGCCGGCCCCCGGTTGGCGAAGATTGTCGCGGAAAACGCCGGTATAGGTCACGTCGAAGCCGCGCACGAAGAAGGCATCGAAGCGGGGGTCGAAGCCGTAGGCGCCGACGCGGGTGCCGGGGGTGTAGGAGAGGGTTTCGAGCAGCGTCTGCGGATTGCGGTCCTTCAATTGCTGCTCGGTGACGGACGAGATCGATTGTGGCGTCTCGAGGAAGGGCGTGTCCGTCTTGACGCCGGTCGCACTGCTGATGCCGACATAGCCTTCCGCGGTGATCACGCCGCCGCTGCCGCCATTCACCACGAGAGTTTCAAGGGCGGTCGAATCTCCGCCGGAGGCTTCTTCTCCTGTCTCCTGTGCCTGCGCGGAGGCGACGAAGGCGAGGGCGGAGGTGCCAGCAAGCATGGCACGGAGAAGCGTCGGGAGGTTGGCATGTAGTCTGGGCATGCAGCGCAACTTTCAGTTTTCAGTTGAATAACTTTTAACATGAGCTGAATACTCATGTTTATTGTGCGCGCAAGTGTGATTTTATGAGTTATTGACTCATGTTTACGAGTTTGTGGGAAATGTGCAACAGCGGCGACGGGAGCGCCCGCGGTGTCGCGCCTGCCTCCGAAGCATGGGTCATTGATGATACGATCGACCGGGCGCGGGACTCGCCCCTCATCCCGCTGCCGCGACCTTCTCCCCGCAGGCGGGGAGAAGGGGCAAATGGCACCGCCGGTGTTCCCTCGCCCCGCCTGCGGGGAGAGGGCTAGGGTGAGGGACAAATTCAAACAGACGTCAGCCGTGATTGATCATGATGTGGCGAACGGCCGTATAGTCCTCGAGCGCATAGACCGACATGTCCTTGCCGTAGCCCGACTGTTTGACGCCGCCATGCGGCATTTCGTTGGTCAGCATGAAATGGGTGTTGATCCAGGTGCAGCCATATTGCAACCGGGAGGCGGCCTTCATCGCCTTGCCAATGTCCTTCGTCCAGACGGAGGAGGCGAGGCCGTAGTCGCTGTCGTTCGCCCAACCGATCACGTCGTCTTCACCCGAAAAGCGAGTCACGGAGACGACCGGGCCGAAGACTTCGCGCCGAACGATCTCGTCCGCTTGCGTCGCGCCGGCGACGACGGTCGGCTGGAAGAAGAAACCTTCTTCGCTGCCGGGGCGGCCGCCGGTGGTAATCTCGATGTGCCTCTGCTCGGCGGCCCGCTCGACGAAGCTTGCGACGCGATCGCGCTGGCGCTTCGAGATCAAGGGGCCGATCTCGTTTTCCAAGTCGTCGGCGAGATTAAAGCGGATCGTCGAGACGGCGGCCGAAAGGTCGGCGACGAACCTCTCATAGACGCCGGACTCGGCGTAGATCCGGCAGGCGGCGGTGCAGTCCTGGCCGGCATTGTAGTAGCCGAAGGTGCGGATACCATTGACGACGGCTTCGAGTTCGGCATCGTCATAGACGATGACCGGCGCCTTGCCGCCGAGTTCGAGATGCGTGCGCTTCACGGTTTTCGCGGCGGCGGTCAACACCTTCTTGCCCGTCGCAATATCGCCGGTGATCGACACCATGGCGACCTTCGGATGATTGATCAGCGCGTTGCCAACCGTCTCGCCGCGCCCGGCGATGACGTTGACGACGCCTTCGGGAAGGATGTCGGCCAGGAGGCGCGCAAGCTTCAACGCCGTCAGCGGCGTCTGCTCCGACGGCTTGAAGACGACGGTGTTGCCCCCGGCGATCGCCGGCGCGAGCTTCCAGGCCATCATCATCAGCGGGTAGTTCCAGGGCGCGATCGAGCCGACAATGCCGATCGGATCGCGGCGGATCATCGAGGTGTGGCCGGCAAGGTATTCGCCCGCCGTCGGCGCATGCAGGTTGCGCACCGCGCCGGCGAAGAAGCGCCAGCAATCGATGATTGCCGGCAGTTCGTCGTTCTTCACCGCATTGATCGGCTTGCCGCAGTTTAGCGCTTCGAGCGCGGCGAAGTCGTCCGCATTCCTCTCGATCGCGTCGGCGATCCTCAACAGATAGCCCGAGCGCTCGGCCGGCGTTGTCTGAGACCAGGTCATGAAGGCGCGTTCGGCGGCCTCGACCGCGGCGTCGATCTGCGCATGGGAGGCTTCGGCAAGATCGAGGATCTTGGCGCCCGTTCTCGGATTGAGGATAAGTTCCTCTGCCTCGGTCCCGGCTTCGAAGCGCGATCCGATCAGGAGTTGGGTGTCCATGTCTGTTCTCCCTTGGTTTGATGTCACTTGCTAGCGCCGGCGATCTGGTCGCCATCGCGGGTGAGGTAATAGGCGCCGAGGATCGGCAGGAAGGTGACGATCACCACGACCATCGCGACGACATTGGTGACCGGGCGCTGGCGCGGACGGATCAGCTCTTCGAGCATCCAGATCGGCAGCGTCGACTGCTGCCCGGCGGTAAAGGTGGTGACGATCACCTCGTCGAACGAAAGCGCGAAGGCGAGCATGCCGCCGGCAAGCAGCGCCGTGCCGATATTCGGCAGGATGACATAGCGGAAGGTCTGGAAGCCGTCGGCGCCGAGGTCCATCGAGGCCTCGATCAGCGACCCGGAGATGCGCCGGAAGCGCGCGACCGCATTGTTGTAGACGACGACGATGCAGAAGGTCGCGTGTCCCAGCACGATCGTCCAGAAGGAAAAGGGGATCTCCGCGATCGAGAAGGCCGAGCGAAGCGCGATGCCGGTGATGATACCGGGAAGAGCGATCGGCAGGATGACGAGAAGTGAGATCGTTTCGCGGCCGAAGAAGCGGGTCTGGCTCACCGCGGCGGCACAGAGCGTGCCCAGCACCAGTGCGAAAGCGGTCGCGATCGAGGCCACCTTGACGGAGAGCGTCAGCGCCGCCCAGACGTCCGGCCGGCTCCAGGCGACCGCGAACCATTGCGTGGTCAGCCCGGGGGGTGGGAACTGGTAGCTTTTCTCCTCGGTGGTGAAGGCGTAGAGAAAGATCAAGAGGATCGGCAGGTGCATGAAGGCGAGGCCGGCGGCAGCGGCGATCTTCAGTCCAAACGGAGCGCGGTTCGATTTCTCAGAGCGCATCGAAGGCCCCCATGCGTTTGGCCATCCAGAGATAGGCGCCCATGATGACGATCGGCACCACCGTGAAGGCGGCGGCGAGCGGGATATTGCCGGCGGTGCCCTGCTGGGCATAGACGGCCTGGCCGATGAAGAGCCGCGACGAGCCGATGATCTGGGGGATGATGTAGTCGCCGAGCGTCAGCGAGAAGGTGAAGATCGACCCGGCGACGATGCCCGGCAGCGCCAGGGGGAAGATGACGTGGCGGAAGGTCTGCGCCGGCGTGCCGCCGAGGTCGGACGAGGCTTCGATCAGGGTTGCCGGCACGCGCTCCAGCGCCGCCTGGATCGGCAGGATCATGAAAGGCATCCAGACATAGACGAAGACGATGAAGGTGCCGGTGTAGCTGATCGACAGCGAGTTGCCGCCGACGATCGGCAGCGATAGCCAGGCATCGAGCAGCCAGAGAAGGTTCAGCTTGGCAAAGAACCAGGTGAGAATGCCCTCCTTGGCGAGGACCAGCTTCCAGGCATAGACCTTGACGAGATAGCTCGACCAGAGCGGCAGCATGACGGCGAGATAGAACACCGCCTTCCATTTCCCGCGAGCGTAGCGGGCGGCGTAATAGGCGATCGGAAAGGCGATGACAGCCGAAGCGAGCGTTACCAGCGCCGCCATGAGCACAGTGCGCAGGATGATGTCGAGATTGGCCTCGGTCAGAAGCTGGCGATAGGTGGCGAGCGTGAACTCGTAATTGATCAGGCCTGAAAATTCGTCGATCGAGAAGAAGCTCTGCAGCAGAAGCGCGAAGAGCGAGCCTAGATAGACGATGCCGAGCCATATGAGAGGCGGCCCGAGCAGCACCGCCAAAAGCACATGCGGGTGCCTCCAGAAGAAGTCCGAAACGCGGCCTGCGGTGCCGCGACGCTCCGGCACGACGAAGCTATCGGCAACGATCGTCATGCGTCCTCCATGGGATGGAGGTCATGGGCGGCGAAGCTCAACGTCACCGGACTGCCGATGGCGGGGGCACCCCGAGCCGCCGGGCTGGCGACTGCGATTCGCGCGCCGTCGACGCCGACGTCGACGACGATGCGATTGGTCGCGCCGAGGAAGCTATGGGAGGCGACGGTGCCGGAGAGGCTAAGCGCACCATTCATCGGCGGGGCGATCGCCACCGCCTCGGGCCTGAGGCTTGCGAACGCGGCATTCAGCCCGAGCGCCTGGCACAGCTTGGCCGAAAGTACGTTGGACGAGCCGACGAAATCAGCGACGAAGCGGGTCCTCGGGCGGTTGTACACCTCCTCCGGCGTGCCGAGCTGCTGGATGCGCCCGTCGTTGAAAACGGCGAGCCGATCGGCCATCGACAGAGCCTCGCCCTGGTCATGGGTGACGAACACGAAGGTTATGCCGAGCGACTTCTGCAGGCTCTTCAACTCCTCCTGCATCTGTTCGCGGAGCTTCAGATCAAGCGCGCCGAGTGGCTCGTCAAGGAGCAGAACCTTCGGCTTGTTGACGAGCGCGCGGGCAAGCGCCACGCGCTGCCGCTGGCCGCCGGAAAGCTGGCCCGGCCGGCGCCCGCCGTAGCCCGGCAGCTTGACCATGGCCAGCGCATCCTCGGCGGCCTTGCGCCGTTCCTCGCGTCCGATGCCTTTCACCATCAGCCCATAGGCGACGTTTTCGAGGATGGAGAGGTGCGGGAAGAGGGCATAATCCTGGAAGACGGTGTTGACGCTGCGCCGGTAGGGCGGCACGCCCTCGGCGGTCTCGCCGAAAATCTCGATATGGCCGCCGGTCGGCTGCTCGAAGCCGGCCAACAATCGGAGACAGGTCGTCTTGCCGGAGCCGGACGGCCCGAGCATGGCGAAGAATTCGCCCTCGGCAATTGCGAGATTCACGCGATCGACGGCGCGTATGGCGCCGAAGTGGCGGGACACGTTGTCGAAGAGGACGGCGGTTGTCATTGTCGACTCCAGATGATGCTGCCCCTCATCCGCCCTGCCGGGCACCTTCTCCCCGCTCGCGGGGAGAAGGGCATCCGCGGCCGGCGTCTTGTTCCAACTGCCATGCCTGAAGGGTCGGGCACGGTCGTCCCCTCTCCCCGCAAACAGGGAGAGGGCCAGTCCTCGGGTTTAAACCCGAGGAGAGGGGCAAATGCTTGCGATATGAGGGCGCCTGCTCACCGCCCGCCGATCACGCCGATATAATCGGAGACCCAACGGTGATAGGGCACGCATTCGCCCTGGCTTTCGCACTTCGACACCGGCGTCTTCCAGAACTTGACCCGTTCGAAGTCGTTATAGCCGTTGGTGGCGCAGCCTTCGTCGGTCAGGAGCGCGTTGCCCTTGCAGGCGGCGCCGACCGAAGGGTTGGCGCCGAACCAGGCCGAGACATCGCCTTGCACCTTCGGCGAAAGCGTGTGTTCCATCCACATATAGGCGCAGTTCGGATGCTCGCTCTCGGCATGCAGCATCGTCGTGTCAGCCCAGCCCGTCACCCCTTCTTCGGGGATGACCGAGTCGATCGGCAGCTTCTCGGCCTTCATCAGGTTCACCTGGAAGGGCCAGGATCCGGAGGCGACGACGCCCTCGTTCTTGAAATCGTCGATCTGGATCATCGCGTCGTGCCAGTAACGACCGACGAGCGTGCGCTGGACGCGCAGCAGGTCGAGGGCGGCCTTGTACTGCTCTTCGTTGAGCTCATAAGGGTCCTTGATGCCGAGCTCCGGCTTGTGCGCCATCAGGTAGTTGGCGGCGTCGGCGACGTGGATCGGGCCGTCATAGGCCTGGACGCGGCCCTTGTTGGACTTGCCGTCGGGTAGCGTCACCTCCTCGAAGACGACGTTCCAGCTTTTCGGCGGCTCACCCTTGAAGACTTCCGTATTGTACATCAGCACGTTCGGACCCCAGACATAGGGGGTACCGTAATGGACGTCGTTCACCGTGTGCCAGGGCGCATTCTGCATCCGCTCGTCGATCGTCTTCCAGCTCGGGATGAGGTCCGTGTTGATCGGCTGGACGCGTTTGCCGGCGACGAGGCGCAGCGACGCGTCGCCGGAGGCGGTGACAAGGTCGAAACCGCCTTCGTTCATCAACGCCACCATCTCGTCGGAGGTGGCGGCGGTCTTCACGCTGATCTTGCAGCCAGTCTTGTTCTCGAAATCCGTGACCCAATCGTAGTTCTTGTCGGTTTCGCCGCGCTCGATATAGCCAGGCCAGGCGACGATCGAGAGTGCGCCTTCGCCCGGACCGAGCTCTTTCAGCGGCTCCTGCGCAAGGGCGGGCGCGACGAGGCCCAGCGAAAGGGTCAGCGCCGTGCAGCATTTCATGGTCTGCTTCATCTGAAGTCTCCCCGGTTGCGCCGCCGGTCGGCGGCTTTGTTCCCGAGGGGGAGCGTGCTCCCAATCCGCCGCATTCGCAAATTCATTAATCAGAATGTCGTTATCGGTTTTGCCGATATCGATCAGCGGGGACGGGCGCTGCGCAGGGCTTCGGCGATGCCGACGAAATCGCGCGCCGATTGCGGCAGGCTCGAGCCCTTGCGCCAGACCATGCCGACCTGGACGACCGGCAGCGCGCCCGAGACGTCGCGGCTTTCGATCCGGTCGCCTTCGAGCGACCATGGGCGATAGACGAGGTCAGGGAGGAGCGCGATGCCGGCGCCGGTCGCGACCAGGCTCCTGACCGCCTCAACCGAGCGGGTGCGGAAGGCGACATGCGGACGGGCGCCGAGCGCCGTCAAAAGCTTGCCGGTATTCTCCTCGATCTCGTCCACGGTCAGCATGATCAGCGGTTCCCTGCCGATATCCTCGACCGAGATGATGTCGGCGCTGACCAGCGGGTGGCCGATCGGGAGCCAGAGCCGATAGGGGGAGGTCTCCAGGATTTCCGCTTGAAGCGCCATGCGGTCGCGCAGGTTGGAGATGACCATCACCGCCACGTCGAGTTCGCCGCCGATCAAGAGATGTTCGAGATAGGAGCCGTTGTCTTCAATGGCACTCACCTCGACGCCAGGACAGGCGCGGCGATAGCGGGCGAGCAGGTCGGAGAGCACGTAGCCGGCGACGAGCGAGGTCACGCCGAGATTGAGCTTGCCGCCACGTTCCTCGCGGTTCTCCGCGAAGCTCCGTCGGGCGTCGGAAACATCCGCCAGGATCTTCGTCGCATGGCGCAGGAACTGATGGCCGTTATGGGTGATCGAAAGTCCGCGCGGATGGCGGTCGAAGAGCTCCACGCCAAGGTCGCCTTCGAGCTCCTTGAGCGCTTCGGTGATCGAGGACTGCGAGATCGAGAGGTTCTGCGCCGCGCGCGTGACGGAGCCCTGTTCGGCGACGGCGACGAAATATTGCAATTGCCGGAGTGTGAATGCCATGCGCGAGTTAATACTGGCGGCCGATGCGAAGGCAAGCGGCTTCACGGCTGCGTCAGGTTCTGCCGTATATTGGCGTGCGCGGTGGAGCGTCGATGGTAAGCTCTCACCGAAGGAGCCCGGGATGGATATGTCAGGATCGAAGTCGATGCCGGCGGAGGCGGAGATACTCGCCTTCAATGAACGTTGCGAGAGATTTTATCCGGCGGATGCCGTGAATGCTTCCGTAGAGCAGCAGCGGCAATGGTATGACGCGCTCTGCGCCGAATTCGATGCCCCGTCGCCCGGGGGACTGACGCGGCGCGACGAGCAAGTCCGGGGGACAATCCCGGTCCGGCATTATCGGCCGGCGGAGGTCGCGACCGAGACACGCATCTTCTACGTCCATGGCGGCGGCTTCGTCGTCGGGTCGCTCGCGAGCCATGACGCGATCTGCGCCGAGCTTGCGCATGGCGCCCGGGCCGAATTGACTTCGGTAGACTATCGGCTGGCTCCCGAGCATCCCTGGCCGACAGCATTCGAGGATTGTTACGGGGTGCTTGAGGCGCTGGTTGCCGACGGACGGACGCTGGTCGTCGCCGGCGACAGCGCCGGCGGCAATCTTGTGGCGGGCATCGTGCTCAAGGCGAAGGCCAATGGCCTTTCCGGCGTGGTAGGGCAGGCGCTGGTCTATCCCGGCCTTGGCGGCGATCTCGTCAGCGGATCCTACGCGGAGATGTCGGAGGCGCCGGGGCTTTCGACGGCGGACGTTGCTTACTATCGCGAGGTATTGAAGGCGCCGGCCGACGACGTCTTTGCCTTTCCGTTGAAGGCCGAGGACCTTGCCGGATTGCCACCCGCCTATATCACGGCCGCCCGTTTCGATCCGCTGCGCGACGATGCACGCCGCTATGCGGCGCGGCTCGTTGAGGCTGGCGTCGACGTCACCTTCCGCGAGGAGCCGCAGATGATCCATGCGTGGCTCCGGGCACGGCATATGAGTCCTGGTGCGCGGGATGGGTTCCGTCATCTGGTGCAGGGCGTGGCGGAACTGGTGGGGACGGCGTGAGCGCCGGTGGGAACGGCGTGAGCGCCGGTGGGAGATTGATCTTGCTGAGTCATTCACGGCGCGGACGCGCCGTGGCTGGATCCCTGTGACGAGCACAGGGATGAGGAGTTTGTGGACTGACTTGTGCGCAACCGCGGCGACTGTCGCTTGCTGAAACGTTGCCAGTCGTGCACGCTGAGGCTGAATGAAGGGCTATGTCTATATACTGGCATCCAAGCGAAACGGGACGCTCTATACCGGCGTTACCCGTGACCTCTCGCGGCGGCTGTTCGAGCATCAGAACAACCTGACACCCGGCTTCACGTCCAAATACGGTGTGAAGACGCTGGTCTGGTTCGAAGAGTTTGATTTGCTGACAACCGCCATCACGCGGGAGAAAACAATCAAGAGGTGGCCGCGCAAGTGGAAATTAAACCTGATAGAGCAGATAAATCCGGATTGGGAAGACATCTCGCACTATCTGCTCGGACTATAGGCCAGTGCTGCCGTTCGTTTTGGACGCAGCGTTTCCCACCCCTCCCTCATCCCTGTGCTTGTCACAGGGATCCAGCCACGGCGCGTCGGCGCCGTGAATGACTCTGTATCTGCGGTCTGGAGCAGATAGGCTTTACCAAGGACCACTCTCGCGCCAAGGACTTGGGCTGGATTCCCGTGACGAGCACAGGAATGAGGCGGAGAACGCAGCCAGGCCCTCGCTGAACAGGCCTCCCGCCCGCGCCACCGCTCACATCATATCCCGCCGGATCCGCTTCTCGAAGGTTTTCGCGAAGATCTGTTCTTCGCCCTCGAAGGCCTCGACCTTCGCCGAGGTGATCCACTCGGTCGCGGTGCAGGAAAGCCGCGACTGCGAGACCGTCTTTAAAGACCTGCCGCTCCGGCGGGCGATGCAGGTCCAGGTGGAGACGCCTGTCATCGAATGGGGATCTCCCGGCGCTATCGACCAGGTTTCCTCTCGGATGTCCTCAGTCGCGACGCCGGTATCCGGGTGCTCGATGAGACCGGTGCCCTCATAAATCCGATAATGTGTCACACCTCTCGTCATGTCCCGTTCGACAGTGCGACGGGTCTGCGGCGGGGATAGTTCGACATAGGCGGGCAGCGGATCGGGATTGGCAGGCTGCGGCACGACGATTTCGCGGTGGTCACCGAGGAGCGGCAATGCGAGTGACAGGCTCGCAGTGTCGATCGTCAGACCCGGATCGGTCGGCGGCGGCAGGATCATCGGCCAGTAGGACGTCGAGAGCGACAGGCGGATGCGATGACCGGCGCGGAAGCGGTAGCCGCAGGCGTCGAGCACCAGCGTGACGCGGGTCTTGTGATTCTTCTCCATCGGCGCCGGTCTGGCATTGCCGTTGCGATGGGCGAGGTTCAAGACGCCGAAGGAGACGCGGGTCGCCGTGCCGTCCGGGTGGATATCGACGAGGCGGGCGACCAGGTTGGCAGTCGCAGCATTGCAGGCGACGTCGAGAGCGAGAACCGGCTGACCGAGATAGTCCTCCCCTTCCAGCAAAGGTCGGGTATCGAAGGTGAGGGAGCCGGCGTCGTCGATGCGCTGGTCGCCAGCCATCTCGGCATCCGGCTTCAGCGTGAAATATTCGCCGGCGGCCGTGCCTGTGTCGAGTGGCGAGCGCAGATAGACGTCGCCGTTGCCTCGCTTCGATGCCGGGGCGGTGGCGAGGCGGCCGTCGCTCGCAACGACGAAGGAGCGCATCTCGGGTGCCGACCACACATCCTTGGCGATCCAGCGACCGGGATCCTCGTTGCGGCGGAGCGCCGGCTTCGGCCCGTCGAGGATATAGGCGCGCATCTGCGGCAGTTGCTCGGCGCCGTTTGGCTCGTTGCGCAGCCATCGGTTCCACCAGCGAATCGCCTCGCTCAGAAAATCCGCCCGCGGCTTCGGCCAGGCAAAATGCGGATATTTGTGCACCCACGGGCCGATCAGCGCCTTGGCCCTGCTGCCGAGGCCTTCGACCGCCTTTATCGGCGTGTTGCGATAACCGTCGGCCCAGCCGGCGATGACGAGCGCCGGAACCGGGAAGCCGTCGAAATCCTCGCATATCGAGCCATGGCGCCAGAAGTCGTCGCGCCGCTGGTGCTCGAGCCACTCCTCGAGGAAGAAAGGCTCGTTTTCCAGCCGTTCCAGCCACATCGTCCGCCAGCCGTCGCCGACGAGTTCCGGGTCTGGCGAGCGCGACTGGTAAGCGAGCATGGTTGCCGCCCAGGAGAGCTGCGCCGAAAGGTGGCAGCCATTCTTGTAGTGGATGTCGTCATTGTAGCGGTCGACCGTCGAGGCAATAGAGATCACCGCCTTCAAGGCGGGCGGCTTGAGGGCTGCCACCTGAAGGCAGTTGAAGCCGCCCCAGGAAATCCCCATCATGCCGACCTTGCCGTTCGACCAGGGCTGCACCGCAATCCACTCGATGATCTCGCATCCGTCGGACAACTCGCGCGGCGTATATTCGCCGTCGATGACCCCTTCGGATTCACCCGATCCGCGAATGTCGACGCGCACGCCGGCAATTCCGGCGGCAGCGAAGGCAGGATAGGTCGATTCATCGCGGGCGCAAGTGCCGTCGCGCTTGCGATAGGGCAGGTACTCGAGCACGGCGGGCACCGGGTTCTGTTCCGTCCCCTCGGGCATCCAGATGCGCGCAGCAAGCCGGGTCCCGTCCTTGAGCGTGATCCATTCGTTTTCGATGACGGTGAAGTTGCGGTCGGCCATTTTGCTCCCTCGCGATAGTCCTGCACGGGGCCCTACTTAAGCGCCCGCGCGTCTTCTCAGACGCACAAAAGTCGCTGCAGTACTTTGTATTGCTGCATATTCTATCTCGCTAGATCGGTTAACGAGGCATGCAGCGGCAGAAGAAGCGGGTGCAGGCGAAAGAATTTTTCGCCTCCGATCAGTTCCCGGCGCTTTCCATACGCCGCGTCTTCAGCACCCTTTCGAGCCAGCCGATCTCCATCTCCGGAACCGACTTCAGGAGAAGATCGGTGTAGTCGTCGAAGGGCGGCGACAGCACTTTCGATTTCGCCCCGAAGCGCACGAGCCGGCCGCGATGCATGACCGCGACGCTGTCGGCGATCGCTCGCACGATGGCGATGTCGTGGGTGATAAAGACATAGGAAACAGCGGTTTCCTCCTGAAGCTTCATCAGCAGATTCAGGATGCCTTCGGCCACCAGCGGGTCGAGTGCCGAGGTCGGCTCGTCACAGAGGATCAGTTCAGGCTTGGCGGCCAACGCCCGAGCGATCGCGACGCGCTGCTTCTGGCCGCCGGAAAGCTCGGCCGGATAGCGGTCGAGAAACCGCGAGCCCATCTCGATCTGGTCGAGCAATTCCTTCACGCGCTCGGTCTTCTTCGCGCCGGACATGCCGAAATAGAAGGAGAGCGGTCTGCCGATGATGTCGCGCACGGTCTGGCGCGGGTTCATCGCCGTGTCCGCCATCTGATAGATCATCTGGATCCGGCGCAGTTCCTCCTGCGCGCGGCCCTTCAGCGCCTTCGGCAGTTCCTTGCCGTCGAACATGATGCGGCCCTCGCTCGGCGGCAGCAGGCCGGTGATGACGCGCGCGAGCGTCGACTTTCCGGACCCGGACTCGCCGACGATCGCCAGCGTCTGCCCCTGCGGCAGGTGCATGGAAACGTCGTGCAGCACCTTGAAGCCGTTGCCGTAGCCGGCGTGGACGTGCTCGATCTTGAGGAGGGCTCCCGATTGATCGCCGGCCTCCTCGCGCTTCGCCTGGCGCACATTGACGAGCGCCCGGGTGTAGTCTTCCCGCGGGGCCTCGATCACCTGCTTCGTCGTGCCGTATTCGACGGTCTTGCCGTGGCGCAACACCATGATGTTGTCGGAGATCTGCGCGACGACGGCAAGGTCGTGCGTGATGTAAAGCGCCGCCGTGTGCGTTTCCTCAATCGCATGCTTGATCGCGGCAAGCACGTCGATCTGCGTCGTTACGTCGAGCGCCGTCGTCGGTTCGTCGAAGACGATCAGTTCGGGATTGGGGCAGAGCGCCATGGCGGTCATGGCACGCTGCAACTGACCGCCCGAGACCTGATGCGGATAGCGCTCGCCGAAGCTTTCAGGGTTCGGAAGGCCAAGCACCCGGAACAGGTAAAGGGCACGCTTTCTTGCTTCTTCCCGGCTCATAAGGCCGTGGCGGAGCGACGCCTCGATCACCTGGTCGCCAAGCTTGTGAGCCGGATTGAAGGCGGCGGCGGCGGATTGGGCCACGTAGCAGACGTGGCGACCGCGCACCTCGTTGATGCCGGCGCGGTCGAGATTCAATATGTCCCTGCCATTGAGCAGCACTTCGCCGCCGGTGATCCTCACGCCACCCCGGCCATAGGCGAGCGCCGAAAGGCCGATCGTCGACTTGCCGGCGCCGGATTCGCCGATGAGGCCGAGCACCTTGCCCTTCTCAAGATCGAAGGACACGCCTTCGACCAGGGTGACCACCTTCGGCGGCTCGCCCGGCGGATAGCTCGTCGCCTCGATCTTGAGGTTCTTGACGGAAAGCAGATCAGGCATCGCCGCGGCCTCCTTTCAGGCTCGAGGTGCGCTTCATCAGCCAGTCGACGACGAGATTGACGCAGATAGCAAGCGTAGCGATCGCAGCGCCGGGGACGAGCGCGGCCGAGATGCCGAAGATAATGCCGTCCTTGTTGTCCTTGACCATGCCGCCCCAGTCGGCGGCCGGCGGCTGAATGCCGAGGCCGAGAAAGGAGAGGGTGGAGAGAAAGAGGATCGAGAAGGCGAAGCGCAGCCCGAACTCCGCAAGCAGCGGCGACAATGTGTTCGGCAGGATTTCGCGGAAGATGATCCAGAGCGAGCCTTCGCCGCGCAATCGCGCCGCCTCGACGAACTCCATCACCGCGACGTCGAGCGCAACGGCGCGGCCGATGCGGAAGACGCGGGTGGAATCGAGCACGGCCATCACGAGGATCAGCACCCAGAGATACTGCGGCAGCACCGCGAGCACGACCAGGGCGAAGATCAGCGTCGGGATCGCCATCATCAGGTCATTGAAACGCGAGAAGAGTTGGTCGACGAAGCCGCCCATCACGGCTGCCGCGAAGCTCAAGATCATACCGAGCGCGAAGGAGAGCACGGTTGCCGCCAGCGCCACGAAAATAGTGGTGCGGGCACCGTAGATCAGGCGTGAGAGCAGGTCGCGCCCGAGATTGTCGGTGCCGAGCACAAAGTCGCCGCCCGCCGGCAGCCAGATCTCGCCGACGATCTCGCGCTCGCCAAAGGGCGCGATGAGCGGCGCGAAAATTGCGCAGAGGACGGCGATGGCGATGCCGACGATGCCGACCCAGGCGCTGATTGGAATGGATTTCACGTTCATCGCGGGTGCCTCAGTCTCGGATTGGCGAGAATGGCGAGAATATCGGCCGCCATGTTGAGGAAGATGTAGAAGGCCGCGAAGATCAGGCCGCAGGCCTGCACGACCGGCATGTCGCGCACGGTCACCGCATCCACCATGTACTGCCCCATGCCGGGATAGACGAAGACGACTTCGACGACGACCACGCCGACGACCAGATAGGCGAGGTTGAGCGCGATGACGTTGATCACCGGCGCCACCGCGTTGGGCGCGGCATGGCGGGCGATGATGCGGAAGGTGCCGAGGCCCTTGAGCTCGGCGGTCTCGATATAGGCAGAGGACATGACATTCAGGATCGCCGCCCGCGTCATGCGCATCATGTGGGCGAGGACGACCAGCACGAGGGTTGCAACCGGAAGGGCGATCGCCGACAGCCGCTCGGCAAGAGTCATGGTGTCGTAGACGGTGGCCGGAAAGGTGGCGACGCCCAATTCGACGGCGAAAACCATGATCAGGAGATAGCCGATGAAGAATTCCGGCAACGAGATCGCAGCAAGCGAGATCACATTGATGATCTTGTCCGGCATTCGGTTGCGAAATTGCACCGCCAGCATGCCGAGGCCGACGGCGAGCGGCACCGAGATGAGCGCGGCGAAGAAGGCGAGGAAGAGCGAATTGCCAAGTCTTTTGGCGATCTGCTCGCTGACCGATTGCTTGCTTGCCCACGAGGTGCCGAAGTCGCCCTTGACCGCGCCGCCGAGCCAGCTCAGGTAGCGTTCGCTCCAGGGCCTGTCGAGGCCGAGATCCTTGCGGATGTTTTCGACCGCCTGCGGCGTCGCCGACTGGCCGAGATAGGTGGTGGCGAAATCGCCCGGGAGCGCTTCGACGCCGCCGAAAATCATCAGCGAAACGGCGAAGAGAAGCCCGATGCTCAAGCCGAGGCGCTTGAGGATCAGCGCCGCGAGGGGACGGCGAAAGACGAAGCGCCGCCAGGACGTGCCACCGATCTCGGCCGAGTCGGTGGGGTGGGGTTTTGCTGGCACTCCGGCTAGGTCGGCGGACTGCGCGCCGAGATCACGCGCAGTCCCTTCCGTCAGAACCGGACCAGTGATCGGTCCGCTTCCCATCGTCAGGCGTCCAGCCACACCCGGGTTGCGACATAGCCATTCGACATGTCGTTGCCGATGTCGTGGACATAGCCTTTCACCTGCTTGCTTGCCGCATTTACGAAATCGTTGAACATCGGCAGGATCAGGCCGCCTTCGTCGCGCACCATCATCGCCATGGTGCGATAAAGCTCCTTGCGCTTGGTCTCATCCAGTTCGGAGCGGGCCTCGAGCAGAAGCTTGTCGAAATCCGGACGCAGGAAGCGGGTGTCGTTCCAGTCGGCGGTCGACAGATAAGCGGTCGAGTACATCTGGTCCTGGGTCGGCCGACCGCCCCAGTAGGAGGTGCAGAAGGGCTGCGCGTTCCAGACATTGGTCCAGTAGCCGTCGCCCGGCTCGCGCTTGACCTCGATGTCGATGCCGGCCTTCTTGGCGCTCGCCTGATAGAGAACCGCCGCATCCACGGCGCCGGGGAAGGCGACGTCGGATGTGCGCAGCAGGACCGTTCCGCTGTGGCCGGACTTCTTGTAATGAAACGCCGCCTTGTCCGGATCGTAGGTGCGCTGCTCGATCCCATCCGGGAAGAGGGCATAGGTCTCGTTGATCGGGAAATCGTTGCCGATCTTGCCGTAACCGCCAAGAATTCGCTCGACCATGGTCTCGCGGTCCATCGCCAGTTTCAGCGCCATCCGGAGGTCGTTGTTGTCGAAGGGTGCCGTGTTGCAATGCATGATGAAGACATAGTGGCCGCGGCCGGACGTATTCAGGATCTCGACGGTCGGGGCCCGCTTCAAAAGGCCGACGGTCTTCGGATCGACGCGGTTGATGTAGTGCACCTGACCGGACGAAAGCGCGGCGATGCGAGCGGTCGCGTCGTTCATGGCGATCAATTCGACCGAGTCGACATAGCCGCGGTCCGTGCGCCAATCGTCGGCATTCTTCTCGAAGGTGGCGCGAACGCCCGCTTCGAAGCTCGCGACCTTGTAGGGACCGGTGCCGATCATCGCGTCGGGATTGTCGAGACCGCCGTTCGGCTGAATGATCAGGTGGTAGTCGGTCAGAAGCAGCGGCAGGTCGGCATTGCCTTCCGTCAACACCAGGACGAGCTTGTCGCCGTCGGACTTGATCTCCTTGATCGACTTCATCACCCCGAGCGCGCCGGATTCGGACTTTTCGTCGGTGTGGCGCTGCAGCGTCTTGATGACGTCGTCGATCGTCAGCTCCTTGCCGTCGTGGAACTTGACGCCCTTGCGGATCGCAAACGTCCAGGTCGCCGCGTCGGCGGAAGGTTCCCACGATTCGGCCAGCGCCGGCACCGGCGCACCTGTCGTCGGATGGCTCTCGACGAGCGTGTCGCCCCAGTTGCGACCGACGACAAACATGAATTGCGACAGGGCCTTTGCCGGGTCTTTCGAGTCGGTTGCGGCCGCACCCTCAAGGCCGAGCTTCAGGTGACCGCCGCGCTTCGGCTCCTGCGCCGCGGCGCTGGCGGCAAAAAGCGTGTTCGCCGTCGAAGCGGCGATGCCGAAAGCAGCGGCGCGTCCGAGAAATTCACGCCGGTTCATTTTTCCCAGCATGACCTGTCGTGTCAGATAGTCCTTGTAATCGCTCATTCCCCTGTTCCCTTCTTTGGCCGGCATTCGCCGTTCGTTGTGATTGGTAGAGACTGGTGCGTATCGCCATCTGCAGATGGCTCAAGGCGGCTCGTGGCCATTGGCTTTGTCGTTCCCGCGTCCTCCCTTCCGGTTCGTTGAGAGCGGTACAAGTCTCGTGCCATAAGGCTAATCTTCTGGACCTGACTTGTAACGTCCTAAATTGTCGATCCTTTTCATAATCCTGTTTTATGGCTACCTAACTCGGGGAGCGCTGTTCTTCGGCGGCTCACCTGCTCGTCATGCCGTCTCAGCGTCCCTTCCAGATCGGCTCGCGCTTCTCGGCAAAGGCGCGCGCGCCTTCCAATTGGTCATCACTCGAATAGAGCACATCGACCGTCCTCAACTGGCGGCGAGTGATCTTGTTCATCGTCGTCTGGAAGTCGCGGCCCTCGGCCTCGCGTACGACCTCCTTGATTGCGGCGTAGACGAGCGGGGGGCCGCTTGCGAGCAGCCGGGCCAGTTCCCAGGCGCGTTCCATCAGGCGCGACGCAGGCAGTATCTCGTTGACGAATCCCCAGCGATGCGCCTCCGCGGCCTCGAGCCAGCGCCCCGTCAGCAGCATCTCCATGGCGATGTGATAGGGGATGCGCTTCGGCAGCTTGATCGACGCGGCGTCGGCGAGCGTGCCGGAGCGGATTTCCGGTAGCGCGAAGGTCGCGTGTTCGGCGGCGAGGATGATATCGGTCGAAAGCGCGATCTCCAGACCGCCGCCGCAACAGATGCCGTTGACCGCCGCGACGACCGGCTTGTTGAGATCGCGCAACTCCTGCAGGCCGCCGAAGCCGCCGACGCCATAGTCTCCATCGACGGGATCGCCGTCGGCGGCAGCCTTCAGGTCCCAGCCTGGGCAGAAGAATTTTTCGCCGGCGCCGGTGACGATCGCGACCCGGAGGTCGGCATCGTCGCGGAATTCCCGGAAGATCTCGCCCATGATCCGGCTCGTCTTCAGGTCGATGGCATTGGCCTTCGGCCGGTCGATCATGACTTCCAGGATGCCACCTTCGCGGCGGGTGAGGATCGGTCCGGTCATCGGCTTCATTTCCTCCGGCGGATCAAGGCATCGGCGGCGACGGCTCCACGGCCTTCCGGCAATACCATTATAGGATTGATATCCAGTTCTTCGAGCTTGGAAGCGTGCGTAACGACATAGGATGCCACAGCAGCGACAATTTTTACGAGCGCTGCGACGTCTGCCTTCGGCGCACCGCGGTAGCCGTAGAGCAGCCTTGCGATCTTCAGACCATCAATGGCCTCGCGGATATCCTGTTCCGTCGCTGGCAGCATGAGGATCGCGGAATCGTTCAGCAATTCCACGAGGATGCCACCGGCACCGAGGGTCAGGACGGGTCCCGCGACCGGATCGCGCAGCGCGCCGACGATCAGTTCCGCGACCGGGCTCTCGATCATCTTCTCGACCAGGTAGCCGGAGGCGAGCGCAGCCATGACTTCGGCTGCCGCCAGCACCTCTTCGCGGCACTTGAGGTTGAGCCTTACCGCGCCGGCTTCGGTCTTGTGCGCCACGCCAAGGCCCTTGAGCACCACCGGAAATCCGAGCTCCTCGGCGGCATCGGCCGCTTGCGTCGGCGATTGCGCGGTCCTGCCCGGCGGAACCGCTACGCCGGCGTGCGCAAGCTCCGCCTTGGCTTCGGCTTCGGTCATGGTCGCGGCCTGGCCCTCTGAAGCCGCAGCCATCAGGGGGGCCGGGGCGGCGGGTTTTGCCCAGACGGCGCCGATGGCGGCAGCGGTCTCGGCGGCAGCGAGCGCCTCGTCGATCCCGAAGAAGGGAATGACGCCGGCCGCCATCAGCGAAAGCGCGGTCTCCTCCGGCATGTTCTCCCCGAGGCTCGCAACAATTCCTGCAACCGCGCCGGTAGCCTTTGCGGCAGCGATGACCGCTTCGCAAGTTGTCACCCAGTCGGCGGCGTCGCAGCGGTCGAGGCGGGGGAAATCGAGGACGATCAGGTTCAGCGCATAGTCGCCGCGCATCATTGCGGTGAAGGCAGCGGTCTGCTTTTCCCGATTGCCCCAGACGAAGGTGTGGTAGTCGAGCGGATTGGCGATCGTCACCATTTCGCCGAGGCTTTCCCTGAGCGGCTGGCGCTGTTTCTCTTTGAGCGGTCGGAAACTGACGCGGCGACGAACGCCTGCGTCGGCCATGAGCGAGGCCTCGCCGCCGGAACAGCTCATCGAGGAGATGTCGGCGTTCTTGAGCGGTCCTGAGAGATGCAGAAGCTTCAGGGTCTCTAGAAGCTCCGGAAGCGTGTCGACGCGGCCGATGCCGAGGCGCGCAAGAAGCGCCGAGGAGACGCGATCGTCGCCGGCGAGCGAGGCCGTATGGGAGACGGTCGCGCGCTGCGCGGCTTCGGATTTGCCGACCTTCAGCGTCACGACCGCCTTACGCAAATCGCGGGCGCGCGCTGCCAGGCGCTCCAGCGCTTCGAGACTGTCGAACCCTTCGATATGAAGGCCGACGGCGGTGACGCGCGGGTCCTCGATGACGGCACAGGCGAGATCGGAAAGGCCGGTTTGTGCCTGGTTGCCGGCCGTCATGACATAGGCGAGGGGAAGCCCGCGCTTCTGCATGGAGATATTGCAGGCGATGTTGGAGGATTGCGTGAGAACGGCCACGCCCCGCTCGACCCGCTGCATGCCGTGCTGGTCCGGCCACAGCAGGGCGCCATCAAGCATGTTGATGAAACCGTAGCAATTCGGCCCGACGATCGGCATGTCTCCGGCAGCCGCCACCAGTGCGTCCTGCAGGTCGTTGCCGTCGGATAGCTCGTTTGCGGCCTCGCGGAAACCGGAAGCGTAGCAGATGGCGCCTCCGGCGCCGCGCTGTGCAAGATCGCGGATGATTTCGATGGTCAGCGATCGATTGACACCGATGAAGGCGGCATCCGGCGCCGCTGGCAGTTCGGCGACCGAACGGTAGCAGCGGCGGCCGAGGATTTCCTCTTCGCGCGGATGGACCGGCCAGATCTGGCCGGAAAAGCCCATCCTGTCGCATTGCTCGATGACGCGGCGGGCCTCCTTGCCGCCGAAGACGGCAATGGATTTTGGACGGATGAGGCGGTCGAGGGGGCGGGGAGGGCTGGTCATCGCGTCTTGTGCTCCCCCACCGTGGGGCGATGCCCCTCATCCCGCTGCCGCGACCTTCTCCCCGTAGGGCGGGGAGAAGGGACCTGCCGCCACCGTTCGCTGGATCTCACCGACGAGGGAGGCGTGCGCCGCACGGCGTCTCCTCTCCCCGCATGCGGGGAGAGGGCTAGTCCTCGGGTTAAACCCGAGGAGAAAGGCATCCTGGTTTGCGCCGCCATCCCTCAAGCCCCCAGCGGCCTAAGAAGATCGCGGCTGATGATGTGCCGCTGGATCTCCGACGTTCCATCCCAAATGCGCTCGACGCGGGCGTCGCGCCAGAAGCGGGCGAGTGGCAGGTCGTCCATGAGGCCCATGCCGCCATAGATCTGGATCGCCTCGTCGGTGACGCGGGCGAGCATTTCGGTTGCAAACAGCTTGGCGGAGGCGATTTCGCGGTTCGAGGGCAGTCCCTGGTCGAGCCGCCAGGCGGCCGAAAGCGTCAGCAGATCGGCAGCGTCGATTTCCGTTATCATGTCGGCGAGCTTGAAGGAGACGCCCTGATTGGCGCCGATCGGCTTGCCGAACTGCTTGCGCTCGGCCGCATAGGAGAGCGCGTAATCGAAAGCACGGCGGGCGCGACCGACGGAAGTGGCGGCCACCGTCAGGCGCGTCGCATAGAGCCAGTCATTGGCGAGATCGAAGCCCTTGTGGACCTCGCCGAGGATCTGCGAAGAGGGCAGGCGGCAATCGTCGAACGTCAGGATGCAGTTCTTATAGCCACGATGCGAGACGGAACTGTAGCCCTCGCGGATTTCGAAGCCCGGCGTGCCGCGATCGACAAGGAAGCAGGTGATCTTCTTCTTAAGCCCGCGCGGCGTCTCTTCCTCGCCGGTGGCAATGAAGACGATGACGAAATCGGCTATGTCGGCATGGCTGATGAAGTGCTTCGTGCCGTTGACGATCCAGTCGTCGCCGTCCTGCCGGGCAAAGCATTTCATGCCGCGCACGTCGGAACCCGCATCCGGCTCGGTCATCGCAAGCGCGTCGAACTTGTCGCCGCGTACTGCTGGCAGCAGATAGCGCTCGCGCTGCTCCTCATTGCAGGCCATCAGGATGCCGGAGGGGCGGCCGAAAAAGACGGTGAGCCCCATCGAGCCGCGGCCGAGCTCGCGCTCGACGAGCGTGAAAGTAAGATGGTCGAGCCCGGCACCGCCGACCTCTTCGGGAAAGTTGCAGGCGAAGAAGCCGAGCTCCTTGCATTTGCGGGCGATCTCAAGTCCAAGCTCGCGTGGCACGTTGCCGGTGCGCTCGACCTCGTTCTCATGCGGATAGATCTCGGTCTCGACGAAGGTGCGGACCGTGTCGACGATCATTTCTTGTTCTACGGTCAGTGCGAAATTCATCGTTCTCCCCCGTGCTTCTGGTCCGCACATGCGGCGATCTCGCCGTCGCCCGTCGCTTGCTCTGTCATGCAGCTCTCTCTCCGCAGGCGCGGGAGGGGGCTGGAAGCATGATCACCGCCTCTGTCCCACATGCCGACCTGCGCCCTCCGGCATCGGCAGCTGCGCATGCGCTTCCGCGATCGGCTTCACCTCTGCCAGCACCTCCGCCGACGCCGGCACCGACTTGCCGGCCTTGGCGTCGACGTGCAGCATCATCTGTTCGGCGGTCGCGATCACGCCGCCCGAGGCGGCATCATGAATTCTGGTGAAGAAGTGGATGCGCTTTTCATCGACGCTCAGAAGCTGCAGTGTCGTGTAGAGCGCCTGCCCGAGCTTCGCCTCGCCGAGATGGCGGATATGGGTTTCCACCGTGTAGTAGCTATGGCCGGCTTCCACATAAGCAAAGTCGACGCCGATCAGTCGGAGCAGCGCATCGGACGTATCGCCGAAGAGCTGCAGATACCGATGCTCGGTCATGTGGCCGTTATAGTCGACCCAGGCTGCGTTGACCTTCGTGTCGACGAGTCGCAGCGGCTCCGAGGTATCGTGTGCCTTCGACTGATTGCCGCCCTTGGCCCAGAGACGCTTTTCGAAATCGGCAAGCAGCTTGCCGGCGCCCCAGCCCTTGCCACCGTCTCCCGCCTTCAACGCATGCATGATGCCGACGAGATTTTCGTCGCGGATGCGTTCGAGCTCGCGGATCGACCGGCCGGCGGCCTGGGCGTCCGACTGCGCCCCGATCTTCTCGACCAACGCGTCGTCGAGATCCACGACATCGGTGAACTTGGTCCAGGGCCATTTGAGACATGGGCCGAACTGGGCGAGGAAGTGGCGCATGCCCGCTTCTCCGCCGGCGATGCGATAGGTCTCGAAGAGGCCCATCTGCGCCCAGCGCATGCCGAAGGAATAGCGCATGACATCGTCGAGCGTCTCGGTGTCGCAAATATCGTCCTGGATCAGCCAGAGCGCCTCGCGCCAGAGCGCCTCCAATAGCCGATCGCCGACGAAGGCCTCGATCTCCTTGGCGATGACGACGCCCTTCATGCCGATCTCGGCGACGGCCTCCTCGGCACGCCTGATCGTTGCGGGCGAGGTCTTCTTGCCGCCAACGAGCTCGACCAGCGGAAGAAGGTAGACCGGGTTGTAGGGGTGGGCCACGAACATGCGTTCGGGATGCTTCATCTCGGCTTGCAAGTCGGAGGGCAGCAGGCCGGAGGTCGAGGAGCCGATGAGAGCGTCGGGCCGGGCGGCCGCGTCAATCTCGGTGATGACGCCGCGCTTCAATGGCAGCCGCTCCGGAACGCTTTCCTGAATCCAGTCAACGTTCTCGACGGCTTCTTCAATGCTCTTTCGGAAGGTGAATTTGCCGCGCGGCGGCAGCGGTGCCATTGTCAGCATGCCATAGGCGCGTTCGGCATTGGCCATGACCTCGCCGATAATGCGTTCGGCTTCCGGATGCGGGTCGAAGATGTTGACGTCGATGCCGGCAAGCGCGAAGCGCGCCGCCCAGGCCCCGCCGATGACGCCGCCGCCGATGCAGGCGGCCTTTGTGATGATGGTCATTCGTTATCCATCCTGTCGTTCCGTGGGGACCCCTCCCGGCCCTTTGGGCCACCCTCCCCACAAGGGGAGGGATGGGTGGCTCCGGATCCGCTCTATCCCTCTTTGCGGCCTCGTCTGCCGCTCATCGTCTTCGGCGTGCTTACAAGCATGCCGACGTTGCTTTGATCCGCTGTCGGCGGGGCCCTCCCCGTGTGGGGAGGGGCTTTACCGCTTCGTCAGCTTCAGTTTTTCGCGAACCTCTTCAGGGCCAATGATCCTTGCGCCCATGCCCTCGACCACAGCCACCGCCTTCTCGACGAGCTGGCCGTTCGTCGCGAGCTGGCCCTTGCCGACATAGAGGTTGTCCTCCAAGCCCACCCGCACATTGCCGCCGGCAAGGATTGCCGCCGCGGGATAGGCCATGGCGTTCCGGCCGATCGAGAAGGCCGAGAAGGTCCAGTTCGAAGGTACGTTGTTGACCATCGCCATGAAGGTGTTGAGATCGTCAGGCGCACCCCACGGGATGCCCATGCAGAGCTGGATCAGCACCGGATCTTCGATCAGGCCTTCCTCGACGAGCTGCTTCGCGAACCAGAGATGGCCGGTGTCGAAAGCCTCGATCTCCGGGCGCACGCCAAGCGCGGTCATCTGGCGCGCCATTTCCCGCAGCATCGACGGCGTGTTGGTCATCACATAGTCGCCGAGCGAGAAGTTCATGGTGCCGCAGTCGAGCGTGCATATCTCCGGCAGGCATGCGGCGACATGGGCGACGCGCTCGGTGGCGCCGGCCATGTCGGTGCCTTGCGGGTTCACGGGAAAGGGGCTCTCGACATTGCCGAAGACGAGGTCGCCGCCCATGCCGGCGGTCAGGTTGAGGACCACGTCGACGTCGGCGGAGCGGATCCGGTCGGTCACCTCCCTGTAGAGGTCGAGGCGGCGGGCCGGCGCGCCGGTCTCCGGGTCGCGGACATGGCAATGGGCGATTGCCGCACCCGCCCTGGCGGCCTCGATTGCTGCTTCGGCGATCTGTTTCGGCGTGACCGGAACATGGCTCGATTTGGAGACGGTGTCGCCGGCACCGGTGACGGCGCAGGTGATGAAGACCTCGCGGTTCATGCTGAGCGGCATGGCTGTTTCCCCGTTTCGTTGGCTCCATTACGAGCCAGAAATTGCCGGACCGCTTTGCGCAATCGGAACAATCCTATACATTCGCAGAAAAAGAAGGAGGAAGTTTTCGCATGGAGCCCGCCGTTTCGCAGGCGCAGCATATCGATTTGCTGGTCCTGCCGGACACCAATCTCATTCTCGTCGCTTCGGTCGTGGAGCCGCTGCGTGCCGCCAACCGCATCGTCGGACGCACGCTTTACACATGGACTGTGTTCAGCCCGGATGGCGAGCCGATCGAGACGAAGAGCGGCATCCCGATCCCGGTCTCGGGTCCCTTCCGCCCGCAGCGCGAGACCGCGCCGCTCTTCGTGCTATCGAGCTACAACTGGCAGCGCAGCACCACCTCGCACCTGAAAATGCTCCTGTCGCAGACGGCCCGTCACCGCGAACTGATGGCCGGCATCGAATCCGGATCATGGCTGCTCGCCGAGACGAGCCTGCTCGACAATTTTTCCGCCACCACCCATTGGGAGGACTTCGAGGATTTCGCTGCTGCCTATCCGCAAGTCACGATGGTGCGCGAGCGCTTCGTCATCGACGGCAAGCGCATTACCACCGGTGGGTCGTTGCCGACGCTCGACCTCATGCTGGAGCTGATTCGTCGGGCGCACGGCTACTCGCTGGCGCTCGAAGTGTCACGGCTCTTCATCTATGAGCAGGAGCGCACCCGTGGCGATCTGTTGCAGGTGCCCGCGATCGGCAATATGCGCATCGTCGACGCCCGGGTCGGCGCCGCGATCAAGCTGATGGAGGAGACCGTCGAGGCGCCACTGACGCTTGCGAGACTGGCACGACGGGTCGGCGTCAGCGCCCGGCATCTGCAGGACCTTTTCAGGGAGACGATGGGGGTCGCGCCGCATGAGCACTATCTGGCGCTGAGACTCAATGCCGCGCGGCGCAAGGTGATCGAGACCCGAATGGAATTCGCCGACATCGCAGCGATTTCCGGCTTCAATTCGGCTTCTTCCTTTTCCCGCAGCTACCGAGCCCACTACCGGGAAAGCCCCAGCGAGACGCGCCGGCGGCTGAAGCTCAAGGACTGAATCAAGGACTTCGGACGCCGATTCAACGCCGGCGGTTTGTTGGAGTTGAATCAAGGGGTTATGGTTACGGATGAGCCAGGCTCAGACCACCGTCTCGCCACCGTCGACCACGAGGATCTGCCCGGTCATGTAGGACGAGCGGTCCGAGACGAGAAAGAGTATCGGTTCAGCGATTTCCTCTACGCTCGCCCAGCGGCCGAGCGGCACCTTCTCCCGAATATAGGCCTCGATCGCGTCGCGACCGCCCATCTGCCTGATAAAGGGTTCGTTGAAGGGCGTGTCCACCCATCCCGGGCAGAGCGCATTCACCCGCACGCCGAACTTCGCGTAGTCTCCGGCCATCTGCCGCGTCATGGCGACTACCGCGTGCTTCGTGGTCGTATAGGCGATCATCTCGCGATCGTAGAGCACACCGGACGACGACGAGGTGTTGAGGATCACGCCACGGCCGGCCGCCTTCATCGACGGCATGACGAAGCGCGCCGCCAGGAAATGGGCGCGGACGTTCAGCCTCCAGGACCGGTCGAAGCCCTCGATGTCGACCTTTTCCAGGTCGCCCGCGACCTGTGCACCCGCATGGTTGTGCAGGATGTCGATGCGGCCGTGGCGGTCGAGCACACGGGCGATGCCGGCCGAAAGCGAAGCGTCGTCGGTGACGTCGATGGCGAGCGCTTCCGCGCTTCCGCCTACCGTAGCGATCGAGGCCACCGTCGCTTCCGCGGCTCCGCGGCTGCGGTCGACGACGACGACATGGGCGCCCTCCCGCGCCATGATGGTGGCGCCCGCCCGGCCGATGCCGGAGCCGGCTCCGGTCACGATGGCGATCCGGTCTTTCAGGATCATGGTTTCACTCTCCGGATTTGCTTTTCTTTTCGCGCATCAGCAGGCGGGCGCTGAGGATCAGGGCAAGCGACGCGGCGAGCACCATTGTCGCGATCGCGTTGATCTCCGGCGTCACGCCGCGGCGGATCGAGGCGAAGACGTAGATCGGCAGCGTCGTTTTCGAACCCGCAACGAAAAAGGCGATGATGAAGTCGTCGAAGGAAAAGGTGAAGGCGAGCAGGAAGCCGGCGAGGATCGACGGCAGGATCTGCGGCAGCACGATCAGGCGGAAGGTCGTCAGCGGCGTCGCGTAGAGATCGCTCGACGCCTCCACGATGTCGCGCCCGAGGCCGGCGATGCGTGCCTTGACGATCATGGTGACGAGGGCCATCGAGAAGAGCCCGTGGGCCGCAATGATCGAGCCGTAGCCGAGGCCGAGTTGCGGCGGCCGCTCACCCGGCCAGAGGATCGCGAGTGCCGGGTTGACGAAAGAGAAGAGGGCGACGAGCGCGACCAGCGTGGCGATGCCGATGACGACGCCCGGCACCACGATTGCTGCTGCGAGGAGCGCGTCGAACAGCGCGCGCGTGCGGGGTCCGAGCCGCTCCATGCCGAGTGCCGCCATTGTGCCGAAGACCGCGGCGAGCACCGCGCTCGTGAACGCAATCATAAGGCTGTTCTGGAGCGCCGAGACCAGGAAGCTGTTGCCGAGTGCCTTGCCGTACCATGCGGTGGAAAATCCGGTGAACTCGCTCGCGCTGCGGCCCGCATTGAACGAGAACAGCACGACGAGGGCGATCGGCGCGTAGAGGAAGAGATAGACGGAGGAGATGAGGGCGCGCATCAGACGAGGTCCACCTGTCGAGTGCCTGCAATCTTCCAGGCGATCCGCATTGCGAGCATCAGCACTACGACCACGACGGCGACGAGCGTGACGGCGATCGCCGAACCGAAGGGCCAGTTGCGCGATTGCAGAAAGAGATCGACGAGCGCATTGCCGATGAAGAATACCTTGCCGCCGCCGAGGAGCTGCGGGATCAGATACTCGCCGAGGAGCAGGATAGTGACCAGCGCGACCCCTGTCATGACGCCCGGTAAGGACAAGGGCAGCGTGACTCCGAAGAAGGTGGAAACGGGTTTCGCGCCAAGATCGGCGGATGCTTCCAAGAGCCTGCGGTCCAGTCTCTCGAGGCTCACATAGATCGGCATGATCATCAGCGGCAGGTAGCCGTAGACGATGCCGAGCAGCACCGCGCCAGGCGTGTTCAGGAGGCGCACGTCCTCGATGCCGATCATCGAGAGGAGATTGGGAATGCCGCGCGAGCCCAGGATATACATCCAGGCATAGGTGCGCACGAGCAGGCTCGTCCAGAACGGCACGACGACGAGCGAGACGAGGATGAGCCGATAACGGGGATTTGCCTTCACCGCGAGATAGTAGGCGGTGGGATAGGCGACTAGCAGGCAGAGCAGGGCGCCGGCCGGCGCCAACATCAGCGTGTTCCAAAAGGCGGTCGCTCGCGTCGGCAGGTTGGCGAACTGGGCGAAGGTGAAGGCCGGCTGATAGCCGCCCTCCGGCGCCCGTTCGCCGAAGGCGAAGACCAGCATGGCGATGAAGGGCAGGACGAGGAAGACGGCGAGCCATGCGGCCGCCGGCGCGACCAACGCCGCCGTCGCCAGGTTCCTTTTCCTGTTCATTGCACGCATGGGTCTCGCCCGCGGTTGACACTCGTTTGCCCTCCCATCCGATCTTTCCGCAAACGGCGGAAATGCCAGCCGAAGGAGAGGGAACTGCCGATCGTGGTTGGATCAAGCCGCCTTGAAGCGGGCCATCAACTCGGCGCGGCCGGGATCGGTCAAGGTAACAGCGGCGCCGAATTCGAGCGGGCGCAGCGATGCCTCGTCGGGGTAGACGATTTTGTTGGAGGTGACCTCTTCCGGCAGCAGCTTCAGCACCCGGCTGTCGGTCGTCGGCGCACCGTTGGCGATGTGCTCCTTGACGGCATTCTGCGGCGCCATCAGGTAATTGAGCAACGCGTAGCCGGCCGGCTTGTTGGCCGCGCTCTTCGGAATGGCGTAGAAGTCCGTCCAGATCTCGCCGCCGTCCTTGCCGAGCACATACGCAATCTCCGGCATGTCGCGGTTGAGCTGGGCGCCGTCATTGGTCCAGCACATGGTCATCCAGGCATCGGTTGCGCGCATTGCCGGCTGGTAGTCGCTGTTGATCGCGTAGAGGTGCGGTTTGACCCGGAGCAACAGTTCCTCGGCCTTGGCGAGTTCGTCCGGTTTGATCGAGTTGAAGGAGTAGCCGAGCGAGACGAGGGCGTTGCCGATGGTGGTCAATTGATAGTCGTGCACCATGGTGCGGCCGTCGGCCTCGGTCATCGCCACCTCGAAGAAGTCCTTCCAGCTGGAGACCGGGGCTTTGATCTTGCTCGAGTTCACCGCGATGCCGGTCGTTCCCCAGTTCTTCGGGACCGCATAGGTCTTGCCGTCGACCATGCCCTCATGGGTGAAACGCGCGTTCTGGGTCGAGGGGTCGTAGTTCGACAGCTGAGACAAGTCGAGCTCATCGATCAAGCCGAGCTTGACGTAGGTCGAGATCGTATAATTGGTGGGCACGAACAGATCCCAGCCGGTGCCGCCCGCCTGTAGCTTTGCGAGCATCTCCTCGTTCGAGCCGAACACATTGACTTCGACGGCGACGCCGGTGGCGGCCGTGAAGGCTTCGAAGGTGGCGGGGTCGTGATAGTTCGGCCAGGTGGCAATCGACATCTGGCTGCCGAGATCGCCGGCGAAGGCCGTCGAATTGAAGAGGCCGGGCTGACGCGCCAGAACCGCCGTGGCGAGGCCGAGACCGGTCACGCCCAGGAAATGCCGGCGCGTAACCGAGCCGCGCTTCAGGCGCATCAATTCGTCGGCGAGCTTCACTGCAGTAATCGGGGCATTTTCTCTGTACCACTTGGTCATGACGCTGTTCCCTTATCCTTCACGTGCGTTGATGACAGCAGAACCGGCCGGTCAGGCCGGGAAGACATGCATCGCGTGGGGATCGAAGCTGAGGCCGATCCTTTCTCCCGGTTCGGCGAGGTCGCTTTCGTCGATACTGCGGCGATCGGCGGTTACCAGGAAGTCGCCGAGGCCATCGACCTCAACCGAATATTCCACGGAGGAACCAAGGAAAATCCGGTGGGTCACGGTGCCCTGCAGCGTCGAGGCTCCATCACGGACGAGGCGGATCGCCTCCGGCCGCAGCGCCACCATGGCGGCGCCCGCGGTCCCATTGACGCGCGCGGGTTTTGCCAGCCCCACGCCGTTGGCGAGCCGGATCGGGCCCGCTCCGGCTTCGATCGTTGCGGCGATGCGGTTGGTCTTGCCGACGAAATCGGCAACGAAGAGGCTTTCCGGCCGGTCGTAAATCTCCTCCGGCGTGCCGATCTGAACGATGCGGCCGGCGTTCATCACGCAGACGAGGTCGCTCATCGACAGCGCCTCCTCCTGGTCGTGGGTGACGAGCACGAAGGTGATGCCGAGCTCGCGCTGCAAGCTCTGCAACTCGATCTGCATGGCGGTGCGCAGTTTCTTGTCGAGGGCGGCGAGCGGTTCGTCGAGAAGCAGCACCTTGGGCTTGTTGACGATGGCACGTGCGAGGGCGACGCGCTGTTGCTGTCCGCCCGACATTTCGTGGATTCGGCGCTTAGCGAAGCCGCCGAGGCGCACCATCTCCAGCGCTTCCTGCGTGCGCCGCCCGATTTCGGCCGCCGCGATCCGCGGACGCAACTGCTTCAGCCCATAGGCGACGTTCTGCTCGACATCGAGATGTGGGAACAGCGCATAGTGCTGGAACACCATATTTACTGGCCTGCGATAAGCCGGCACACCGTTCATCGCTTCGCCGCCGATATAGACCGCCCCCTCGCTCGGCTGCTCGAAGCCGCCAATCATCCTCAGGCAGGTGGTCTTGCCGCAGCCGGACGGCCCGAGTAGGGCGACGAAAGCGCCCTTGGGGACCGCTAGATCGATCCCCGACACGGCCGCCACGCTGCCATAGCGTTTGGCGACCGCACGGAATTCTATATCGTTCGTCGAAGCGGATCTCACGGTTGTTCCCTGCGGCCGTTATCGGTGACCGTTCGCGGTTCTCCTGCCGCTCGGTCCCCACCGTCATTGAGAGACAGCCTAGTCACAGGTGCCTGAGCCGGTATATACCCCAAGAGTGGTATTTCGGCGAGATTTGGCCTGTGGCAGGAGTATATCCCGCAGCGCCGCGTGTCTTTGTCTTTCAGCCGATTTGAGGAGAGGGCGCGAGCTCGGGAAGCGGACCGGGAGGGCGGTTTGGTTATCGACTTCGAAGGGCTTTTCCAGGCGATGGCGCCTCTGGTGGAGGGAGCCGCGATGGAGGACCGGCGCGTCGGGGAAACCTTCCGGCGGCTGATGTCGAGCCTGATGACTTTCGACTATGTGGTGGTCTTCGCCTACCGGGGAAAGGAACGGCCGATCGACCTCTACAGCACGTTCGATGCCAAGGACCATGTGCTCTTCGTCAGCCTCTACCAGGCCGGTCCCTATCTGCTCGATCCTTTCTATCACGCCGCCTGCGCCCCGAAGCCGGGTGTGTGGCGCATGCGGGAACTGGCGCCCGACCGCTTCTTCTCGAGCGAATATTACCGGACCTACTATGTGCAGACCGGCCTTGCGGAGGAGGTGGGCTTCTTCGTTCCGGTTAGCGGACAGGCGACGGTCGTCCTGTCGCTGATGCGCCGGGAGGCGACCGGCAGCTTCAGCGCGGCGGAGTTCGCGCTGCTCAAGAAGGCGGAGGCGCTGGTGGCGGCGCTCGTCCGGCATCATTGGGCGGACCTCGATCGCCGCTTCGATGCCGCACTCGCCAGGACCGGACGCGGCCGCCGCAAGATGGCGCATCCGCCGGCCGACGGCGTCTGGCGCCACCTCAACCTCACGGAACGAGAGGCTTCGATCATCGAACTCGTGCTGCAGGGTCACTCGTCCGAGTCGATCGGCCTAAGGCTCGGCATTTCCACCGGAACGGTGAAAGTCCATCGCCGCAATGTCTACCGCAAGCTCGGCATCTCTTCGCAGACGCAGCTTTTGTCGCTCTACATCAACAGTCTCGGACATTGATCGGCACATTGCGAACGGAAATTCGCCGACATCGAAGCTGGAGGCGCGACCAGTCGATCGCGCCTCTTAAGGATCACGCGTTGAGGAGCGCGAGCTTCGCGCGTGAATCGAGAATTTGCGCGCAGGCGTTTGCCGCTTCCTCGCCCTTGACGACGAAATGATCGCGGAAGAAGGCGATCAGCGGTTCGCTTTCCTGGAAATTGTGGGGCGTGAGCACCGCCGAGAGGACAGGCACGTCGGTGTCGAGCTGGACGCGCATCATGCCCTCGAGCACGGTGCCGGCAACGAAGTCATGACGATAAATGCCGCCATCGACGACGAACGCCGTGCCGAGGATCGCCGAATAACGCCCGGTTTTCGCAAGCGTCTTGGCGTGCAGCGGGATTTCCAGTGCCCCTGGCACGTCGAAGATCTCGATATCGGCCGCGTTGCCGCCCAGCTTCGCCCATTGCGCGACGAAGGCATTGACGCATTGGTCGACGATATCGGCGTGCCAGCGGGCGCGGACAATGGCAATTCTGGTGGAGGGGTGGGAAAGAACGGTCATGATCTCAAGCCTTTCAGGGTTGGCGTTTTTCCAATGATCCCGTCGGGCGAACATGCATGCGCGATGGCCCCGCTGCATGTTTCCTTAAATCGGATCCGATTTAAGGTTAAAAACATGCAGCACTTCAAAGTGCTACAGCGACCTTTGCGCGTCTGATAAAACACGCGGCGCTGTAGGGACTCCGCTCCTGCTTGCTCTCTTTCATCCGGACTGTGACCGTCGGCTCCGGAGTTCGACCGGATCTGCTGACCTTCGGACAAGTGTCCGAAGCGCTCGCGGGCTTCGATCGCAAGTCATTCAACCCGTCGATCGCTACCGCCGGTGGGGACTTCCACCCCGCCCTGAGAACGCGTGCAACCATATAGGTCGATCCGCGCCGATCACATGCGGCAAGCGACGAAAAGGGGAGCAATCACGACAGAGTTTTTCAGGCGTGACCCCGTCGGCAAGAAATCTTCCGTGTGGGCAAAGCGCTGCTATTCGCGAATGACCAGCAGGTCCTTCGCGGCAAAGCGCAAAGTGACGTTTTCGCCGGAAGCGGGCGGGATGATGCCCGGATTGTTGAACATGTCGAAGGAGATGATGTCGGAGCCGACCCTAAGTCGTGTGCGGATCACCGAGCCCAGAAAGCTGGTCGAGACGACCTCGCCCGAAATCGACGCGTCGCCCTTGGCACCTTCGGCGATCGAACCGGCTTCCGGCCGGAGCGCCAGTGAGATCGTGTCGCCGCCGTTGAGACCGGCAATAGGTTCCCGCAAGGTAACTGGCTGGTTGCCTATGGTGATGCTGCCCGCCGCCGGATCGGCGACCTTCGCCTCTATGATGTTGAGCGTGCCGACGAAGGAGGCGACGAAGCGGGTGGCCGGCGTGTTGTAGATCTCGAACGGCGTGCCGATCTGGTCGGCGCGGCCGGCATTCATCACCACGATGCGATCGGAGATCGACAGAGCTTCCTCCTGGTCGTGAGTGACGAACACAGTGGTGATACCGAGCTGCTGCTGGATCTGCCGGATCTCTTCGCGCAGTGAAATGCGGATCTTCGCATCGAGCGCGGAGAGGGGCTCATCGAGCAGCAGCACCTGCGGCTTCACCGCCAGCGCTCGGGCAAGCGCCACGCGCTGCTGCTGGCCGCCGGACAATTGATAGGGGAAGCGGTCCGCCAGGTGCTCGAGCTTGATGAGCCCGAGCATCTGCTTCACCCGAATATCGATGTCCGTTTTCGAGGTGCCGGCGACCTTGAGGCCGAAGGCGACATTGTCGTGCACGTTCATGTTCGGGAACAGCGCATAGGCCTGGAACACCATGCCGATATTGCGCTGGTTTGGCTTCAGCGCGCCCTGGTCCTTGCCGTCTATGAAGATCGAACCGCCCGATGGTGTCTCGAAGCCGGCGATCATCCGGAGAATGGTGGTTTTGCCGCAGCCGGAAGGCCCGAGGAAGGAGACGAACTCGCCCTTCTCGATCCCCATGTTGAAATCGTGCACGACCTGAACCGGGCCGAAGGACTTTTTGATGTTGGTCAGTGAAAGGAAACTCATACGAACGGTCCTCAGGCCTTGGGAGGCGCGCTTTTCTGGAAGCGCGAGACGAGCTGGATGAGGCCGAGGCAGCCCCAGGTGATGCCGAATGCGATGACAGCGAGCGCTGCCGGCTCATAGGCGCGGTTGGCGCCGAGGAGCTGCATATAGGGGCCGAAAGCCGGCCTGTTCAGCAGCGCCGCCATGGTGAATTCGCCGATGACGATCGCAAAGGTAAGGAAGGCGCCGGAAAGGACAGCGACAAGCACGTTGGGCAGGATGATTCTCGCCAGAATAGTGGCCCACCCGGCACCCAGGCTCTGGGCGGCTTCGGTCAACGTGGCGACGTCGATTGTCCTGAGGCCGGTGTCGACCGCGCGATACATGTATGGCAGCGCGAGTGTGGCGTAGCCGAACATCAGCAGTATGTTGGTGCCGAAAGCGGAGCCCGTCAGCGGAAGCCAGCTCGAGGTGTTGTAGAGCCGGATATAGCCGAAGACAATGACGATCGCCGGAATGACCAGTGGCAGCAGCGTCACGAACTCGACGTAGGGACGCAGGCCCGGCAACTTGAGGCGGATCCAATAGGCAGTCGGCACCACGAGCAGCACGCCGAAGACGATGGTGAAGAGCGCCTGCGTCACCGAATAGGTGAAGGTTTCCTGGAAGCGCGGATCGCCAAACACCTTCGCGTACGCGTCGAAGGAATATTCGCCGCGGCGCATTTTGAGCGAGAAGTTGGTCATGCCGACGAGCGGCAGGGTAAAATAGAGGATGCCGAAAAGGAGGGCGCCCCAGGCCCAGATCTTCTTCATTTGAGCCACCTCTCGCTGCGGGCGCGTAGCCAGATGTAGATTGCGTTGGCGACGCCCGTAACGACGATCATGCCAAAGGCGAGCGCATAGCCGAGGTGCGGATTGCCGAGCACGTCGCCGCGGATCTGGGCGAAGAGCAGGATAGGCACGATCGACAAGGACGAGCCGGTCAGCGCGATGGCGGTTGCGACGGCGCCGAAGGCGTTGGCGAAGAGAAGCGCCAGGGTGCCGAGAATGGAGGGGAGCAGGATCGGGAAGGCAACCATCCGCCAATATTGAAAGCCCGTAGCGCCAAGGATCGAGGCCGCTTCGCGCCACTCGCGCTTCAATCCGTCGAGCGCCGGCGTGATGATGAGGATCATCAACGGGATTTGGAAGAAGAGGTATGTAACGGTCAGGCCCCAGAAGGACAGTATGTTGAAGCCGAGCACTCTGAGGTCGATGCCCAGCTCCGAACGCAGGAAAACGCTCACAATGCCGACGGGCCCGAGCGTTGCAAGAAAGGCGAAGGCCAGCGGTACGCCTGCAAAGTTGGAGGCGACACCGGAAAACGTCAGCAGCGGTCCGCGGATGCCTTTTGGCAAGCCGCCGAAAACGACGGCTGCGGAGATCGCAAAGCCGGCCAGGCAGCCGAGGAGCGCCGAAGCGATGCTGATCTTGATGGAGATCCAGTAGGCCGCGAGGATCGATGGTGTGAAGAGACCCCGGATATTATCGAGCGTGAAGCTGCCGTCCGGTGTCTGAAAGGCGCCGACCACGATCTTCACCGTCGGGAGAATGAGAAAAAGCGCCACAAAAGCGGCAAAGGGCAGAATGCCCAGCCAGTGAAGCGGAAGACGACGCGCAGGCGACCTGGCGCTGATGTGAGCAGATGACATTCCGTTCGCCCTACGTGGCCGCGCGGCAGACGCGGTCGTTCATTGATTTTCCTATGAATATCGCATCCGCCCCGGCCGGGAAACCGGCCGGTGCGGCATGATTGCGGAAACGCTTACTGGACGTTTGCGCCGACGACGGAATCCCAACCTTCGGTCACGGCAGCCTTGTTCGCGTCGACCTCTTCCAGAGTGGGGAAGTAGGCCTTTTCATAGGCAGCTGCCGGCGGAAGGGCATCGATCAGCTCCTTCGGAACCTTGCCCGCCTTGACCATCGCATTGAAGCGGGCCGGGTGGCAGAAGCCTTTCAGCCAGCCGAGCTGACCTTCGTCGGAATAGAGATGCTCCATCCACAACTTGGCTGCGTTCGGGTGCGGTGCATAGGCCGAGATACCCTGAACGTAGACGCCGGCCAGAACGCCGCTTTCCGGAATGACGACTTCGGTCGGCGGGTTGCCGTTCAGCGTCTTGCCCCAGCCGAGCGCATTGTAGTCCCACGCTACGATAATCGGGGTCGAGCCCTGGGCCAGCGTACCGGACTTGCCGATGACCGGGACGAAATTGCCGGCCTTGTTCAGTTCGGCGAAAAACTCGAGACCGGCTTCACCGGCTTCCTTCCCGGCCTTCGCGCCTTTGGCGAGGCCGGCGGCAAGCACGCCGAGGATCGCCTGGTTCGAGGCGCGCGGATCGCCGGCGAGGGCGACCTGGCCGGCATATTCCGGCTTCAGCAGATCGGCCCAGTCCTTCGGCGAATTGGCAACGAGGTCCTTGTTGATGAGGAAGGACATCACGCCATAATAGTCGCCATACCAGTAGCCTTCCGCATCCTTGATGGTGTCCGGAATCTCGTCCCAGGTGGAGACCTTGTAGGGCTGCAGCAGGCCTTCGGCCTTCATTTGCGGACCAAAGGCGAGGCCGACGTCGACAACGTCCGGCGCCTGCGGACCCTTGTTGTCCTTGTTGGCCTTGACGGCTTCGACCTCGTCGGCCGAGCCGGCATCCGGGTTCAGTTCGTTGACCTGGATTTCCGGATATTTGGCCTTGAACGAGGCGATGACCTCGCCATAGCCGCACCAGTCGTGGGGCAGAGCGATGGTGGTCAGCATGCCCTCCTTCTTGGCGGCGGCGATGAGTTCCTCGCTCGGCTCGGCGACGGCGATGGCCGTCGTCGCCATGAACATGGCGGTCGTGAGCGAGAGCAGGCGTTGAGTCTTTGAAATCACTGGCGTTCTCCTTGTGGCTTCAGTTGTTTCGGCGATGCTGTTAATGCGCTGTGATGAACCTTATGTGACAGACTGATCCTCGCCTGTAACCGGCATGCGTGCTCCCGGGGGCCACTCCGTCGGACCGGAGCGCTTTCCGGTACATGGTTCATCCTTTTCAGGCTTTGCCGGGGACCTCCTAGACCGGCTTGCGGAAAATGCGCGTCGAGTCGAACAGGCCCTCAAGGGTCTTCATTCGATCGCGGGTTTCATCCCAATTCGAGCTCTGCACCGCCTCGATCAGCGCCTCGACCAGGAACAAGAGAAGCACGGAGCTGTCCCAGGCGGAGGGCACCTCTATCTGCGCGCGAAAGACCTTGGACGCGGATTTGGCGACGGGAGAGCCCCATTGGTCGGTGAAGAGGACGATTTCCACGCCGCGCTTGCGAGCGAAGCTGGCGAGCGTTTCCATCTCCTGCTCGTAACGGCGGATGTCGAACAGGATCAGGACGTCGCCCCGCTTCATATCGAGCACGTAATGGGGCCAGGAACTCGGATTGGCGGCGATGTGCGTGACGCCGGTGCGGATGACCTGAAGATGCGTGAAAAGGTAGTCCGCCATGGTGCGGGTGATGCGTCCGCCGACGAGATAGACGTGACGCCTGCAATCGGAGACGAGCGCCGCGGCGGCGTCGAATTCGGCGGGCTCGATCTGCGAGAGCGTCAGGCGCATATTGCCCATGACGGCATCGGCAAAGCGGTTGAGGATATGCGTCCCCGGCGCGCTCGCCGCCCAGCGGTCATGCTTCGCGATCGGATTGGAGATCGTCGCTTCCAGTTCCTGGTGCAGTCTTGCCTGAAAATCGGGAAAGCCACGGAAGCCGAGCTTCTGCACCATTCGGGCGACAGTCGGCGTCGAGACGCCGGCGTTCTCGGCGACCGTCGTGATCGAACCGAGCCCGGAGACCGGATAGTTGTCGAGAAGTGTCTCCGCCAATCGCCTCTCGGCGCGCGTCAGCGCCGCGAAATGTGCGGTGATCACATCCGACACCGTCATGGATGCGGTATTACCCTTCAATGCTATGCCCCTCAGCCGATCTCCGCCAGCTTGGAAGCGATTAAGCTCGTTGTCACAATCGGAGTCAATCGCCTTTTTGAAGAGATCGTTTCATATTTTTGTTGACAGCCCATCTTCGGTGAAGAATTCTCTTCACAACAGGGGCGGCAGTGCATTTTTCGGGGGCGCCGGTCGTGACGGGACTTTTGACTGAGGCGGAAGGCAATCCGGTCGCCATAACAAATGCCGGTGCGAAGAGCGATTTCCTCTTCCTGTGCGAGCATGCCTCGCGCCGCCTGCCAAAGCGCCTCGGAACGCTCGGCCTCTCCGAAGAGGCCCTCCAGAGCCATATCGCGTGGGATCCGGGCGCGCTCGCCGTCGCCGAGCTTCTCGCCGAAAAACTCGACGGCGTGCTGATCCACCAGCGCTTTTCGCGCCTCGCCTATGACTGCAACCGACCACCGGAGTCCGAGGCGGCGATGCCTGTGGTCAGCGAAGTCTACGATGTGCCCGGCAACGGGGCGATCTCGGCGGCCGAGCGCCAGGCAAGGATTGACGAGATCTATCTGCCTTTTCACGAGGCGGTGTCGACGTTTGTCGTCGGCCGCAAGGCAGCCGGCAGGCGGCCCGTGCTCGTCACCATGCATAGCTTTACGCCAGTCTATTTCGGCAAGCCGCGCACCGTGGAGCTCGGCATTCTACACGACGCCGACAGCCGCCTTGCCGACCGTATGCTGGCGATTGCAGCGGTGGAGATTGCCTACGATATCCGCCGCAATGAGCCCTACGGTCCTGCGGACGGAGTGACGCATAGTCTGATAGAATACGGCCTGCGTTATGGACTGCCCAATGTGATGATCGAGATCAGAAACGATCTGATCCACGACGAGATCGGCCAAAGGGGCATGGCCGATTATCTGGAGGGGTTGCTCGCCAAGAGCGTCGCGGCCTTATCCGCACAATAAAAAGCCCCTGGGGAGCGGCAGCGCTCGCGGTGATGTCCGGTGATCGATTGAACAGGAGAAAGACAGCCAATGCTTGGATCGGCAGCAAGGGGAGGCGCGTTTCCTCGACGGGACAATGCCTGCGCCCGGCAGGGGCGCCGCCATGCCTGAATATCTGAAGACTTATGTCCGCGTCGTCGATGGGTTCAATCGGCGCGTCGGCAGGGCCACCATGTATCTGATCTTCGCGATGATGGGCATCCTGCTCTATTCATCGATCTCGAAGGCGTGGCTCCTGCCGTCGCTCTGGACCCTTGAAATGGCGCAGTTCGTCATGGCCGCCTACTATCTCCTCGGCGGTGCCTATTCATTGCAGCTCGACAGCCACGTCCGCATGGACCTGCTCTATGGCCGATGGACGTTGCGCACCCGTGCCATGGTCGACGCCGTCACCATCATCATGCTCTTCGTCTATCTCGCGTTCCTGCTTTACGGCGGCGTTTCCAGCACCGCCTATGCTTTAAAATACGGCGAGACCAGCTATTCGGCCTGGGCACCCTATATGGCGCCGATCAAGATCATCATGACGATCGGGGTGCTGCTCACCTTCCTGCAGGCGACGTCCATCTTCATCAAGGACCTGGCCCATGCCGTCGGGAGGCCGATCGCATGAGCTACGAAATGATCGCCTTCATGATGTTCTCGTCGATGATGATGACGATGCTGACCGGACAGCGCGTCTTCGCGGCGATCGGCGTCGTCGGCGTGGTCGCCGCTGCTTTTCTCTGGGGCAATGGCGGCTTCGAAATGGCCTTCGCCGCCTCGATGAAGCTGATGAAGTGGTATCCGCTTCTGACGCTGCCGCTCTTCATCTTCATGGGCTACATGCTGTCGGAATCCGGCATTGCCGAGGACCTCTACAAGATGTTCCATGTCTGGATGGGCGGCCTGCCCGGAGGACTCGCGCTCGGAACCATCGGGCTCATGGTCATCATCTCCGCCATGAACGGTCTCAGCGTAGCCGGGATGGCGATCGGCGCGACGATCGCGCTGCCCGAACTGCTCAGGCGCGGCTATGACAAGACCATGGTCTCGGGCGTGATCCAGGCCGGCAGCTCGCTTGGCATTCTGGTGCCGCCGAGCGTGGTTCTGGTGCTCTACGGCATGATCGCCCGCCAGCCGGTCGGGCAGCTCTGGCTCGCCGGCGTCTTTCCTGGCCTGTTGTTGGCCTTGCTGTTCTCGCTCTACGTTATCATCCGCTGCAAGATCCAACCACATCTGGGGCCGGCACTGCCCAAGCAGGAGCGCGATATTCCGCTTGCCGAGAAGCTCAAGTTGCTCAGAGCCGGCATCCTGCCGTTCATGATCTTCTTCCTGATGATGGGCCTCTTCGTCATGGGCGTCACCAGCCTCGTCGAGAGCTCGGCCGTCGGCGCCATATCCGCGCTCGCGGCTGCCTGGGTGAAGGGACGGCTTACATGGAGCGTGTTCGACAGGACGATTGAGCAGACGCTAGGGATCTCCTGCATGTTCATGTGGATCATCCTGGCCGCGCTCTGCTTCGGCGCCGTTTTCGACGGCCTTGGAGCCGTCAAGGCGATCGAGCACCTGTTCCTGGAAAAATGGGGCCTCGGTCCCTGGGAGGTGCTGATCCTGATGCAGATCTCCTATCTGATCATGGGCACCTTCCTCGACGACACGGCGATGCTCGTCATCGTTGCCCCGCTCTATATTCCGCTCGTCGGCAGTCTCGGCTTCGATCTCATCTGGTACGGCGTGCTCTACACGATCACCTGCCAGATCGCCTACATGACCCCGCCCTTCGGCTACAACCTGTTCCTGATGCGGGCAATGGCGCCACCGGAGATCACGTTGATGGACATCTACAAATCGGTGTTCCCGTTCGTGGCGGTGATGATTGTGGGCCTGGCGATCGTGACGGCATTTCCGGAGATCGCGCTCTGGCTGCCACAGAACGTCTACGTCAGGGGCTGACGGGAGCGGCGCCTCTGCGCCGCAAGAAGCGATGCCCTCTCCGATCGGGAGAGGGCTCCAACAAAAAGAAGAATTGCGAGTGAACGAAGAAAGAATGAGGGAAACAGAAAGATGACCAACAGACGCGATTTTCTCAAGAAGGCGGGGCTTGCTGCCGCCGCCGGCACAACTGCGCTAGCGGCGCCGGCCGTGCGGGCGCAATCGAAGATCACCTGGCGCCTGCAGACCTATGCGGGCCCGGCGCTTGCCGAGCACGTCATCAAGCCGGCGATCGACGCCTTCAACAAGGCGGCCAATGGCGAGATGCAAATCGACCTCTACACCGCCGACCAGCTGGTGCCGACCGGCGAACTCTTCCGCGCGATGCAAGCAGGCACGATCGACGCCGTGCAGAGCGACGACGATTCCATGGCCTCCCCGGTCGACATCAAGGTCTTCGGCGGCTACTTCCCCTTTGCCTCGCGTTACAGCCTCGACGTGCCGACGCTCTTCCATCAGTACGGCCTCAACGAAATCTGGGCCGAGGCCTATGGCGAGGTCGAGGGCGTCACGTGGCTTTCGGCAGGCGCCTGGGACCCCTGCAACTTCGCCACCGTGAAGCCGATCAAGTCGCTCGAGGATATGAAGGGCCTGCGCATCTTCACCTTCCCGACCGCCGGCCAGTTCCTGACGCGCTTCGGCGTCGTGCCGGTGACACTGCCTTGGGAGGACGTTCAGGTCGCCATGCAGACCGGCGAACTCGACGGTCTCGCCTGGTCGGGCATCACCGAGGACTACACGGTTGGCTGGGCGGACGTCACCAAGTACTTCCTCACCAACAACATCTCCGGTGCCTGGTGCGGCTCGTTCTTCGCAAACTCGGCGCGTTGGAATGAGGTGCCCGAACATCTCAAGACGCTGTTCCGTCTCTGCATCGACTCGTCTCACTACTATCGCCAGCATTGGTACTGGGGCGGCGAGGCGAAACTGCGCGCCGAGGGCACCAAGCTCGAACTGACCACCATTCCCGACGAGGAATGGAAAACGGTGGAAGCGGAAGCGCTGAAGTTCTGGGAGGAGATCGCCGCGACCAGCCCGCGCGCGGCCAAGGTGGTCGGAATCCTCAAGAACTATCGCGAAGTGATGGAGAAGGCAGGCCCGCCCTACCGCTACAGCTGACCAGCAACTCCCAAATTCTCACCCGGGACTGCGTGCAGCCCCGGGTGAGGACCGGCTAACGCAATCCGGCAAGAGACCGGAACCAGGACTTCTCCATGAGCGCGAACTACACATTCGATGATTTGAAGAAAGACGTGGCCGACGGCCGCATCGACACGGTGCTCGCCTGCCAGGTGGACATGCAGGGCCGGCTGATGGGAAAGCGTTTTCACGCGCAATATTTCGTCGAGAGCGCCTGGAAGGAAACGCACAGCTGCAACTATCTGCTGGCGACCGATCTGGAGATGGAGACGGTACAGGGCTACAAGGCGACGAGCTGGGAGAAGGGCTACGGCGACTATACGATGAAGCCGGACCTTTCGACGCTTCGGCGCATTCCCTGGCTGGAGGGAACGGCGCTCGTCATCTGCGACGTTCTCGACCATCACACTCATGAGGAGGTGCCGCATTCGCCGCGCGCGATCCTCAAGAAACAGGTTGCCCGCCTCGAGGCCATGGGTCTCAAGCCCTTCATGGCGAGCGAGCTCGAATTCTTCCTTTTTGACCAGTCCTATGACGATGCGAGGGCGTCCGGATATCGCGACCTGCAGCTCGTCAGCGGCTACAACGAGGATTACCACATCTTCCAGACGACCAAGGAAGAGGATGTGATGCGGGCGATCCGCAACGGCCTCCAGGGTGCCGGCATCCCGGTCGAAAATTCCAAAGGCGAGGCCTCTGCCGGCCAGGAGGAGATCAACGTCCGCTATGCCGACGCGCTGACGATGGCCGACCGCCACGCGATCATCAAGAACGGCTGCAAGGAGATCGCCTGGCAGCGCGGCAAGGCGATCACCTTCCTTGCCAAATGGAACTATTCGGCCGCCGGCTCGTCCTCGCACATCCACCAGTCGCTCTGGAGCGCCGACGGCGAAACGCCGATGTTCTTCGACAAGGACGGCCATTACGGCATGTCCGAGCTGATGCGGCACTACGTCGCCGGGCTCCTCGCCCATGCGAGCGAGATCACCTATTTCCTTGCGCCCTACATCAATTCCTACAAGCGCTTCATGGCCGGCACCTTCGCTCCGACCAAGGCGATCTGGAGCAAGGACAACCGCACGGCCGGCTATCGCCTCTGCGGCGACGGCACAAAGGGCATCCGCATCGAGTGCCGCGTCGGCGGATCCGACCTCAATCCCTATCTCGCCTTCGCCGCGCTGCTTGCGGCCGGTATTTCCGGCATCGAAGACAAGATGGAACTGGAAGCGCCCTTCGTTGGTGATGCATATCACGGCAAGGACGTGCGCGAAATTCCGCATACGCTGAGGGACGCGACCGAGGCGATGACCGGATCGAGGATGCTCCGCGCCGCTTTCGGCGAGGAGGTCATCGACCATTACACCCGCGCAGCCCGCTGGGAGCAGGAGGAATATGACCGGCGCGTGACCGATTGGGAAGTCGCGCGTGGGTTCGAGAGGGCGTGAGTTTAGGTCCGGATTTACCCCTCCCCAAGCCTGCCAGAAGGGGGAGGGGCTTAACCTGCGGCACCGCCTCCGCACAATAACTCGGCCGAGCCACTTTTAGCGGCGTTGAGTTGGGCGCGAGGGTGCCGCCAGCAAGCCCCTCCCCCTTGTGGCGAGGGGTTGGGGAGGGGGCCCACCCCTTGCGAGAATTTTTGAACAGAGAAACAGGAAGACGATCGTGACGATGATCAGATGTATTTCGCCGGTCAATGGCGAGGTCTATGCGGAGCGTCCGGCCATGCCGCTGGAGCGCGCCAGGGAAGCGGTGGCGAAAGCGCGGCTTGCGCAGAAGGTTTGGGCCCGGCGTCCGCTCGAGGAGCGGGTGAAGCTGGTGCTTGCCGGTGTCGCGCGGCTCAATGAGATGGCCGACGAGGTGGTGCCCGAGCTTGCCTGGCAGATGGGCCGGCCGGTGCGCTATGGCGGCGAGTTCAAGGGCTTCAACGAGCGGTCCAACTACGTCGCTTCCATCGCCGCCGACGCGCTGAAGCCGCTTGTCGTCGAAGAGAGCGATCGTTTCGAGCGGCGTATCGAACGCGAGCCGCACGGCGTCGTGTTCGTCATCGCGCCCTGGAACTATCCATACATGACGGCGATCAATACGGTCGCGCCGGCGTTGATGGCCGGCAACACCGTGATCATCAAACACGCCAGCCAGACGATCCTCGTCGGCGAGCGGCTGGTTCACGCCTTCGTGGAAGCCGGCGTGCCGGCAGACGTCTTCCAGAATCTGTTCCTCGACCACGAGACGACGGCGGCGTTGATTGCCGCCAGGAGCTTCGACTTCATCAACTTCACCGGTTCGGTCGACGGCGGGCGCTCGATCGAGCGGGCGGCAGCAGGCACTTTCACCGGTCTCGGTCTCGAACTCGGCGGCAAGGACCCGGGCTATGTGATGGAGGATGCCGATCTCGACGCCGCGGTCGACACGCTGATGGACGGCGCGACTTACAATTCGGGCCAATGCTGCTGCGGCATCGAGCGCATCTATGTGCATGAATCGCTCTATGATGCATTCGTCGAAAAGTCGGTTGCCTGGGTTTCCAATTACAAGCTCGGCAATCCGCTCGACCCGGAAACGACGCTCGGCCCCATGGCCCACAGGCGGTTCGCCGAGACGGTGCGCAGTCAGATCGCCGATGCGGTGGCGAAGGGGGCGAAGGCGCTGGTAGATCCGAAGCTGTTTCCCGAGGACGACGGCGGCGCCTATCTCGCGCCGCAGATTGTCGTCGACGTCGACCATTCGATGGCGTTCATGCGCGAGGAGACCTTCGGTCCGGCGGTCGGGATCATGAAGGTGAAGAACGACACGCAAGCGATCGAACTGATGAATGACTGCCAGTACGGCCTCACGGTCTCGCTTTGGACCAAGGATGCCGAGCGTGCCGCTGGGATCGGCCGCGAGCTCGAGACGGGCACGGTTTTCATGAACCGTGCCGACTATCTCGACCCGGCGCTCTGCTGGACCGGCGTCAAGGAGACGGGCCGCGGCGGTTCGCTTTCCGTCATTGGCTTCCACAATCTGACCCGCCCGAAATCCTACCACCTGAAGAAAGTCACAGCATGACGATCACTGCCAACTGGAGCTATCCGACCGCCATCAAGTTCGGTGCCGGCCGGATCAAGGAGCTTGCCGACCATTGCAAGGCCGTCGGCATGAAGAAGCCGCTGCTCATAACCGATCGCGGTCTCGCACCGATGGCGATCACGCAGAATGCGCTCGACATTCTCGATGCGGGAGGTCTCGGCCGCGCCATTTTCGCGGAGGTCGATCCGAACCCCAACGATGTCAACCTTGAGGCCGGCATCAAGGCCTTTAAGGATGGCGGCCATGACGGTGTGGTCGCCTTCGGCGGCGGCTCCGGTCTCGATCTCGGCAAATGCGTCGCCTTCATGGTCGGCCAGACGCGGCCAGTCTGGGATTTCGAGGACATCGGCGACTGGTGGACGCGTGCAAATGTCGACGGCATCGCGCCGATCGTCGCCGTGCCGACGACGGCCGGTACCGGCTCCGAGGTCGGCCGTGCCAGCGTCATCACCAATTCGCAAACCCATGTGAAGAAGGTGATCTTCCACCCGAATTTCCTGCCGGCGGTGACGATCTGCGATCCGGAACTGACGGTTGGCATGCCGAAGGTCATTACCGCCGGCACCGGCATGGATGCCTTTGCCCACTGCCTGGAAGCCTTTTCCTCGCCCTTCTACCATCCGATGTCGGCCGGCATCGCGCTCGAAGGCATGCGACTCGTCAAGGAATACCTGCCGCGCGCCTACAGGGACGGCAGCGACATCGAGGCGCGCGCTCACATGATGAGCGCGGCGGCAATGGGGGCTGTCGCCTTCCAGAAGGGGCTTGGTGCGATCCATTCGCTATCCCACCCTGTGGGTGCGATCTACAACACCCATCACGGCATGACCAATGCTGTCGTGATGCCGCCGGTCCTGCGCTTCAACCGCCCGGCGATCGAAGAGAAGATCGCGCGCGCCGCTGCCTATCTCGGCATTTTCGGCGGCTTCGACGGCTTCTACGACTATGTGCTGCAATTGCGCGAGGAACTCGGCGTTCCCGACAAGCTCTCTGCCCTCGGCGTCGGCACCGATCGCATCGACGAGATGGCGGGGATGGCGATCGTCGACCCCACGGCAGGCGGCAATCCGGTGGAACTGACGCTCGAAGCGGCGAAGAAGCTCTTTGTCGCGTGTATCTGAAGTCGTCGCCCGTTAATTTTTTCAAAGCCCGGGAATCCCTGATTTTCCGGGCTTTTTCATGCGCAAGGGCCCGCAGAGGCGGCGCGACGGTTAATCTTTGCCAGCCAAAATTTCCATTTCGTTAACCATGTTCTGAAAGGTTCCGTTAATCGAATCTGCCCCGAAGCGCGGGGGGACCGAGCATCGAGAGAATGAGGTGGAAGAAGATGGCGGTGATTACATTGGCCAACGCCAAGGGCGGCGCCGGTAAGACCACGGCGGCCCTGATCCTGGCAACGGAACTTGCGCGGCAGGGCAACCGCGTGGTGATCCTCGACGCGGACCCGCAGCGCTGGATCACCAGCTGGTCGGAGATATCCGGTCGCATCCCCAATCTCGAAGTGATTTCGCACATCACGCCGGCTTCGCTGCCCTGTCACATCCGCGAGCTCAAGGACGAGGTGGACTTCATCGTGATCGACCTCGCAGGTGCCAAGGACGCGATCGTAGCGCTTGCGCTCGGGCTTTCCGATCAGGTGCTGATCCCCGTTCAAGGCTGTGCCATGGACGCGCGGGGAGCAGTGCAGATCCTGGAACTCATTCGGCAGATCCAAGACAGGGCGAAAGTTCGGATCAAGCATTCCGTTGTGCTGACGCGGGTGAACTCTCTGGTAACGACCCGGGCGTTGCAAACGATCAAGACGCTGCTCGCTGAACGCGGCGTTTCGGTCCTCGACACGCCGATCATCGAGCGCGCCGCTTACCGCGAGATCTTCGAATGCGGCGGGACGCTGCAGACGATGGACGCAAGCCGGGTCAGTAACCTCGAGAAGGCTCGCGAAAACGCCTTCGCGCTGGCCAGCGAGATACAAGCGCTGCTGCCCGTAACACCACGCCGCGCATTGATGTCTCGCTTGCGCTCGGCTTTGCCGCGCGCGGCGTGACTTCCTTTCGAGGTTGCTCGCTTTCCCGGGAGGCTTCTACGTGCCCCTCGTCCCTGTGCTTGTCACAGGGACCCAGCCATAGCGCCCGCGCCGTGAGTAACTGTGCCGGCCCCGGTGTATGCTGCGACAAGAACAGTGATAACGGCACGGGGGCGGCCTTTGCTGTACCTCCCGTGCCTCAGCGAGCGCGTGGATCAGAACCGCCGATCGATCAAGTGCTTGGCCTGGGCGCCGATGTGGTAGAAGGCGGATTTCAGGTTGCGCCAGGGGTCCGGCGTGACCGGAGTTTCGGCGAGAGGGACCGCAGTGGCGTCGCCGACGACATAGCGGGCAAGTGCACGGCCGAAGACGGTTCCGGGCGCAATGCCGCGGCCGTTGTAGCCACCGACGGAAACGACGTTCGGCGCAAGAAGGTGCATGACCGGCAGGTTGTTGGCCGTCATACCGATGCGTCCGTCCCACCAATATTCGAAACGGAAATCGCCGATATAGGGGAAGAGCTTGCGCACCGACCGGGTGGCGAAGGCACGATGGGTGCCCTCGGCGATCGCGTCCAGCCTGCCTATCGATCCGAAGATCAGTCGATTCTGTTGGTCCATGCGGAAGGATGTCATCACCAGTCCCGTGTCCCAGGCGCCTTGGCGCTCCGGAAGAATCCTGCTGGCGACGTCTTCTTGAAGAGGATTCGTCGCGAACTGGAAATAGGGAAGGATGGTCAGTTCCTGTGTCTGCGCTCGCCATGGAGCGCCATCGACGAGCGAGCCGTAGGCGTCGGTGGCGACAATGACGTGCGGCGCCGTGAGCGAGCCGTCGCCGGCTGCTAGCTTCCAGAGATCACCCTTGCGATCGGCGGCAAGAAGCGGCGTATTGGTGAAAATCTCGGCGCCGGCGTCAAGCGCCGCCCGGGCAAGCCCACGCGCATAGGCGAGCGGCTGGATCGTTCCGGCCCGCCGGTCGAGAAGGGCGCCGCTGAAGCCTTCCGCGCCGGAGAGCGCATGCGCCTTCTCGTCCGAAAGCACTTCCACCGGCGCACCGCGTCTTTTCCATTGAGCTTCCCGTTCGCGCAGTTCCCTCAATCCATGGGCGCCGACAGCCATGTGCAGCGTGCCCTTGCGAACCGCTTCGCACGCGATGCCATGCTTTGCGACCAACTCGTATACCAAGGACGGGCCGTCGCCGAGCTCTGCAAGCAGGCGGTCGCCGGCCGCCGGGCCGAGCGTGGCGACGAGATCGTCCGGCTTCACCCACATGCCGGCATTGACGAGCCCGACATTGCGGCCCGAGCCGCCATGGCCGATCGTCTGTGCCTCGACCAGGGTGGCCTTCACCCCCAATTCAGCGAGATGAAGGGCGGCCGAAAGACCGGTGAAACCGCCGCCGACGATCGCTACATCGGCCGTCCGGTCGCCCGTGAGGGGGCCGGTCTCGGGAGCAGCCGGTGCCGTCGCATGCCAGAGATTGGGGAGAGGGCGCTCCGTCGCCATTGCCGGTATTCCTTTGTCAGCCGGGATTGTTCGCCTGTGATAAAGCGAATGCGGCAAGGATTTTCATGACAATGTTTCATGAAGTCATGAAGGCCGACGATGTCGGGCGTCCCGAGGGGCTCCGCCTCAATCGGGCGTAAGCGTGCTATTGATAGCGACTGAGAACATCCACGGAAGTCGGCGCCCCGGCCTCGTCGACGAACTCGACCGTAACGCCGGGGCTCACCATCTTGCCGAGCTCGGTCGCATCCCAGTTGGTAAGGCGTATGCAGCCATGGCTCTGGGTCTTGCCGATCTTGGACGGGTCCGGCGTTCCGTGAATACCGTAGGTTGGCTTCGAAAGCGCGATCCAGACAGTGCCTACCGGTCCGTTCGGTCCCGGCCGCAATTCCAGGATCCTGTCGTTGGCGCCCTGTTTGAAATTGATCTTCGGGTTGTAGGTATAACCGGGATTGAAGGCGATCCGTTCGACGGTCACGGTGCCGGACGGCGAGGGCGTATCCGCGGAACCGATCGTCGCCGGATAGGCAGCAATGAGTTTGTCCGCCTCGTCATAGGCCAGAACCTGTTTGCGCCCCTTGTCGGCGACGACCCGTGCCACCTTGCCCGTCTTGTTCGGGCCGGGGTTGATGACCTTGATCGTGGTGCCGGGGATCGAAAAATCGACACCCGGATTGAGCTCGCGCAGATAGTTCTCGTCCATGTGGAACTTCTCGCCGAGCATCTCGGCGGTGGACGTGAAGGAGAGATGCGGAAGAAGCGCCTTGTGCGCATAGTCTTCCGGGATCGAGGCGACATAGGGACCGGCCGCATCGGCGGCTGTAATGGTGTAGGTGGTGATCGGCAGGCCACCGCTGAAGCGCAGCCGCTCGAGAATGTCCTCGGTGTTGTTCGGGTCCAGTGTTTCGCCGGTCGCCTGCTGCCAGGCCTCGATCGCCTTCGTGACGTTCGAGCCCATCTTGCCGTCGATCACGCCTGGCGAGAACCCTTCCCGGTCGAGGAAGACCTGCAGAGCTGTGATTTCCGCCTTCGACTTGTTGGTCACCGGTGCCGCCGGCGGCATTGGCTGCCGCAGAGGATCTTCGTATTGCGGATCGTAGGCGGCCTGCTCGTCGCCAAGCGAAGGCAGGCTGTTCGGAAGGTCCTCGCGCTCCACCGGCGCAGGCGTCGCGTCACGGTATCCGGGAACGGTTCCGGTATATTCGCCTGGCTCGGAATAGCCGTATTCCGGGTCGCGCCGGTTCGAATAGACATCGGCGCCATATCCGCGGCGGCGGACGGCATAGCCGTCATTCGGCACCACCGTGGCGACGACATTGCCCCAAGGGTCGACCAGGACCGTGCGACCGCGACGGTCGCGCATGGCGCGGACTTCGCCGCCATCCGGAATGTAGTCGAGGATGTCGCCTTCAGGCGTCACCAGCAGAACGTCCGGCTCGTCCCAGAAACCGCCGTAACCCTCCTGCGCGCGTGCAGGCACGAGCTCCACGGCGATAAGGCCGATTGCGGCGATAAGCGAAAGGCCGATGCGGGTCGCTGATGTCACGAAAGAACCTGTCGTCATGGTTGGCTGCTCTGCGGCGGTACATTTGGATTTCGACGTTAATGTGAAAAAAGTGAAATCATCATGAACAATCCCTTAAATCGTAGTATGCAGGCTTTTCCGGCCGCGCAACAGCGATCTCGGCTGGCTTTCACCGCGCCCATTCAACCTCCTTGAATCCATAACGGCTTTTATTCCGATTGGTTCACGTCGAAGGCACCGAAGAGGGTCGAGCTATGTTGGCCTGCCTCTGATCTAATTCCGTGGGCAACAAAAGAGGTGCGCATGAAGACCAGGCTTGACGCGGACGACCGCGCGGACGGCTACCTCCTGTTCGACCGATCTTCGGCGCTCGACATCGCCGCCTTCGTCGTTACCGGAGTCGACCTGTCGCCGGGTGAGGCTATCCCGCCCAACGGGGATCGGCGAATCGACCGGGCGCTTGCCGGGTTTCTCTTCACCTGCGGTCCCGATCACATTCGCCATCCGGAGCCGGTGGACGGAGGCGGCGACGGCGCCTGCTATCCGCTGCATGGTTCGCTTTCGGGGACTCCGGTCAGCCGCGCGGAAATCTCTCAAAACGGTTTCCGATGCACCGGCATCACCGAAGTCGATCTCGCCTGCGGCGGCAGGGCGGCGATAGAGCGCTGCTGGCAGGTCGAGCCGGATTGCGTGAGGCTTCAAGATCGTGTCCTCAATATCGGAGCCACAGGCTTCGCGCCGATGATGATGTATCACATCAATATTGGCGGCCGGCTGCTCGGAGCGGAGACGCGGATCGAAGCTCTATCGGTGGAGGGCGGTTCGCAGCCCTGGCGCTTCGGTGAGGGCGAGAGCGCACATTTCTGCATACCGGCTGTCGCCAGCCAGGATGGATGGGGGAGGTCGCGCTTGGCCCGCTGCCGGGGCTCGAAGGCCGCAGCCTACATGTCCGATTCCGGACGGACACGCTGCCGTTCCTGCAGATGTGGCGTTGCCAGCGCGGCGGCGCCGACGTCATCAGCATCGAGCCGGCCTCGCACCGGCTCGCCAAACGGCCGCAGCACTGCGCAGGCGGCGAACTCGCCTGCATGGAACCCGGCCAGTCGCGAGATTATGGCCTCGCGCTTCGCGTAGCTTGAACCCGCTTCACGATTGACGCCGCCCGGTGCCCGGCCTACACCAAGGCAAAATAGTCATGAGGAACCGCCATCATGGACATCCGCCAGATCAACGATGAATATTCGGTTTCGGGCCAGATCACGGTCGAAGACCTCGACGAGATCAAGGCGCTCGGATTCAAATCCATCGTCTGCCACCGTCCGGATTTCGAAGTGCCCGACCAGCCGACTTTCGACGCGATCGCCGCGCGTGCCCAGGAGCTTGGGCTGGAAATCGCTCATATTCCCGTCGGTCCGATGGGTGTGACCGCCGACGCGGTCACCCGCATGGTCGACGCCCTCGACGAATTCCCGCGGCCGATGCTCGGCTATTGCCGCTCCGGCGCCCGCTCCACCGCCGTCTATCAGCAGACCTTGCATATCCGAGGCTGAGGACCGTTCGCCCACAAAGCGACAACGGGCGGTTTCGACATGAACGAGCCGCATCTCATCGAGCCTGAGCAACGGCCGGAGTCCTCATGAGATCGGACACCCAATCGGCAGTAGCCGTTTGGAAATTTTTCACCCGTTCCGAATTTCGCTGAGCGTGCGCGTCGGCGTGATCGCCTCCGGGTCGAGCTTGATCTCGATGATCGCCGGTTTGCCGCTGGCGCGCGCCCGCAGGAAGGCGTCGGCGAATTCTTCCGTTCGCTCGACGATTTCCCCGTGACCGCCATAGGCACGGGCAAGTGCGGCAAAATCCGGATTGGTGAGGTCCGTGGCGCTTACGCGACCGGGATATTCGCGCTCCTGGTGCATGCGGATCGTCCCGTAAATGCCATTGTTGATGACAAGCACGATGATCGGCAATCCGTACCGGATTGCGGTTGCGAATTCCTGTCCATGCATCAGGAAGCAGCCGTCGCCGGCGAAGCAGATGACTTCTCGGTCGGGATGCAGATGCTTGGCCGCCACCGCCGCCGGCAGGCCGTAACCCATCGTGCCGGAGGCGGGCGCCGCCTGAGTTCCGTAACCGCGGAAGCGGTGGAAGCGGTGCAGCCAGGTCGCGTAGTTTCCGGCGCCGTTGGCGAAGATGGTGTCGGGGGCCGTGTTCGCTTCGATCCAATTCATGATCGGGCCCATGCGAACGTCGCCCGGGCCTGTTTCCGGCGGCGTCGACCATCTGAGATAGGAGTCATGCAGCGCTGCGGTGCGGGCGGACCAGCCCGGCTCGGTAGCGGGGCTCACGGTGCCGAGGGCGGCAACGAAGTCGCGGGGGCTGGCGGCAATCGCCAGATACGGGCGATAAACGCGGCCGAGCTCGCTCGGATCGGGATGGACATGCACGAGCGTCTGCTTCGGATAGGGCACGTCGACAAGCGTGTAGCCGGACGAAGGCATTTCCGAGAACCGTCCGCCGATCAAGAGGAGAAGATCGGCGCCCTTTATCTCCGTGGCGAGCGCGGGATTGATGCCGATGCCGACGTCGCCCGCATACATCGGGTGCAGGTGATCGAATAGCATCTGCCGACGGAAGGAGCAGCCGACCGGAAGATGCCAGCGCTCGGCAAACCGTTGGAATCCGGCGACGCTTTCGGCCGTCCAGCGGGTGCCGCCGAGAATGGCGAGCGGACGTCTTGCTTCGGCAAGAAGCGCCGCGAGTTGGTCGATCTGGCTCGCTCCCGGATGGCTTTCGACCGGCTGGTAAGGGCGCGCGGCGGGGGCTTCGGCGCTTTCAGTGAGCATATCCTCCGGCAGGGTCAGCACCACCGGGCCGGGGCGGCCGGAGGTGGCCATCGCAAAAGCACGGGTAACGAATTCCGGGATGCGCGCCGGGTCGTCGATCTCGCCTACCCATTTTGCGATTTCGGTGAAGGCGCGCCGATACTCGATTTCCTGGAACGCTTCGCGTTCTCGCGCATCGCGCTGCACCTGGCCGACGAAGAGGATCAGGGGAATCGAATCCTGCCGGGCGACATGGAGCCCCGCCGACGCATTGGTAGCGCCGGGACCGCGAGTGACCATGCAGATGCCGGGCTCGCCGGTCAGCCGGCCCCAGGCGTCCGCGATCATCGCCGCGCCTCCCTCCTGCCGGCAGACGACGACGTCGATCTCGGTGTCGTAGAGAGCGTCGAGCACAGCCAGATAGCTTTCGCCCGGCACGCAGGAAACGCGCTTCACGCCATTGGCGACCAGTGCCTCGACGATCAATTGTCCACCCGTCTTCATCCGAACTCCTCCCGATTGCTTTGCCATTTCTTCAAAGCCGCGCCTTCAAATCGCCGGCGAGACCGGCGGCACGCTCGCGGACTTCTGCAGCTTGCGTTCGCGCCATATGATATAGAGCCCCGAGGCGATGATGATCGCGATGCCGAGCCATTTCAGCGCGTCCGGAAGGTCGCCGAAGACGAGCCAGCCGAGGATCGTCGCCGATACGATCTCCAGATACTGCAGCGGTGCAAGAACCGAGGCCGGCGCGGCGCGGTAGGCATAGACGGCGAGCACGCCGGAAATCGTCGCGGTGATTCCGACGCCCACGAGATAGACCCAGACGCGGCCATCCGGCCATACGGGGTCGAAGACGCTCGAGCCCGTGCCTTCGCCCAGCGCGAGCATCACCAGGCAGAAAAGTCCGCCCCAGATGCCTGCGTGAAATTGCATCGACCAGGGATCCTCGTTTTGCGCGACCATGCGGGTGACGAGCAGGAACACCGCAAGCGTGAAAGCGGCGACGATCGGCAGGAGCGCGATCGGGCCGACCTCCTGCATGCTCGGCTGGATGACGAGGAGCGCGCCGAGGAAACCGACGGCGCAGGCCGTGTAGCGGCGCCATCCGATCGCCTCCTTCAGGAAAATGCTGCCGAGAATGGTGAGGATGATCGGCTCGACGAAGAAGATGGCGATGGCATCGGCAACCTCCATGACCTTCAGCGTGGTGATGAAGGAAAGCATCGTCAGCAGCAAAAGACCGCCGCGCAGCGCATGCAGTGCGCTCTTCCTCCAGGTGAGATCGAACAGCCTGCCCCGGGCGACCGCGATCGGAAGGATGAAGATGACCTGCAACAGGAAGCGAGCGGCCGTGATCTCGGCAGCCGGCACGGTGGCGATCGCCAACTTGGCGAGAATGTCGATCGCCGGCGAGACCAAAACCGACACGACCATCAGCGTCAATCCGTAGCTGACGCGCTGATCGGTCGAAAATCCGCGAAGGGCGATGTCGTTCATGATGTCGTGTCCTTCGCGCCGACGGCCCTCTGGCACCAGGCGGCGAGGTCTTCCGTCGCCTGATCGCGGCCGATTTCGTTCAATGTCTCGTGGCGCATGTCCTCGTGGATGACAACCGTGACCTCGGTCATTCCGCGCACCCTCATCCGATCGCCGAGCCAGCGCACGACGGCACCGGATCCGGTGGAAGGATCGGCGCCGCCGCCGACGAGGTGAACGGGAAGGTGCGCCGGCAGCCGCGTCAGCCGGCCTGTTTGCGCGCCGGCAAAGGCAAGGCTGAAGATGTCGATCCAGAGCGAAACGGTGGCATCGAAGCCGCAAAGCGGGTCGGCGACGTATCTCGCGACCTCCTCTCGATCGCGGGACAGCCAGTCGAAAGGGGTCTTTCGTTCCGGAATGGCCGAAGCCCAGGCGCCGAAGGTGAGTTGCGACATGAGGAGACTCGGCACGTCCGAGCCTTTCAACGCCTTCTCGATCGCAAGGACTGCCTGCCCGGCGCGGCCGGGAACGCCCGGCCGGAAATTGGAGTTCCAGACCGCGAGGGCGTCGTAGAGCTCGGGGTCGGTCTCAGCGGCGTTGAGTGCAATCAGTCCGCCCATCGAGTGGCCGAAGAGGATGACCGGCAGACCAGGATGGCGGTCGACGGCCATCTCGCGCACTGCGCGGAGGTCGGCGATGACCTTTTCGGCGCCGCCGCGATGGGCAAACAGGCCGAGCTGGGCGTCGGGCGCGCGGCTTCGCCCATGCCCGCGATGGTCGTGCGCGTAGACGTGGAAACCGCGGGCAGCCATTGCCTGGGCAAAACGGCCGTATCGACCGGAGTGCTCGGCGAGGCCATGGCTGATCAGAAGAATGCCCAATGGATCGACCGCGGCGGGACAATGCCGCCAGGCGAGTGCTGCGCCAGTCGGGCTCTGAAGCGTGCTCACCTGCCCGAACATGCCATGCTCCCGAACACTTCACCATCGGCCGAATGCCGTAGGCATATCAAATCGATTTGCTCGCCAAAGGCAATCGCCGCTTGTTGCTCGTTGTGCATGAGATCAGAACGAATCCGCAACTGATCATCAGGGTTGCAATTTTCCCGCTTTTGTTGTTTGTTTGTTCCTGATTTGTTTTCAAACGGAGGCCACCATGGCAGTGCGGGCAGTGATGTATCTGGTAAGGGTTGCGGGATTTGCATTGGGGCTGGGACTGGCGTCCCTTGCCGCGGCAGAGGAGGCGCCAGCTGAAGAAGGCGCGGCGGAAGCTTCGAGCAGAACGGAATATGTTCTGGCGGTCAGTTGGCAGCCGGGTTTCTGCGAGACGCGGCCAACGCGCAAGGAGTGCGCGGACCAGTCCGCCGAGCGGTTCGACGCGACGCATTTTTCGCTCCACGGCCTCTGGCCGCTCAAGAAAAGCTATTGCGGCGTCGAGGCAGAGCTCAAGGCGCGCGATCGCAAGGGCGACTGGCTCGACCTGCCAAAACTCGCGGTCGCGGATGAGACTGCCGCGCGCCTGCTGGTCGCGATGCCGGGGGTGAAGTCCGGCCTCGATCGCCATCAATGGCTGCGCAGCGGCACCTGCCAGGCGGCCAATGCCGAGGATTATTTCGCCCTTCAGCTCCGTTTGCTTGACCAGCTGAACGATTCCGCTGTGCGAGCGCTCTTTGCCGGCAAGGTCGGCTCGGAGCTCGGAGAAAAGGAGATCAAGGCGGCATTCGACACGAGCTTCGGGGCTGGCGCGGGCGACCGCGTGCGCATGCGCTGCCAGACGGTTGCCGGGAGAAGCGTGATCACGGGGTTCACCATCGGGCTTTCCGGCGACTTGGCCGGCAAGGCGGATCTGAAAAGCCTGATCCAGGCGGCGGGCTCGACCGAGTTCAAATGCTCGAGCGGGATCGTGGACGCGGCTGGGAAGGGCTGATCGATACGTCACGCCGCGAGAGACGGGATTGGCGTGGGCAAAACCTTTGCGGATTGCCCCGCCACCATAATTCGCCTACATAGCGGGCAAATTCCCCCATCTCGACGCGGAGCATTCGCTTTTATGGCACGTCAGTTCATCTATCACATGGCCGGGCTCAACAAGGCCTATGGCAACAAGAAGGTCCTGGAAAACATCCATCTCTCCTTCTACCCGGACGCCAAGATCGGCATTCTCGGGCCGAACGGCGCCGGCAAATCCACCGTTCTCAGGATCATGGCCGGGCTCGACCATGAATATACCGGCGAAGCCTGGGTCGCCGATGGGGCAACCGTCGGCTACCTGCCGCAGGAGCCGCAGCTCAACCCCGCAAAGACAGTGCTGGGAAATGTCATGGAGGGTGTTGCCGCCAAGCAGGCGATCCTCGACCGCTACAACGAGCTGATGATGAACTATTCCGACGAGACGGCGGAAGAAGGGGCAAAGCTCCAGGACATCATCGACAGCCAGAACCTCTGGGATCTCGAGAGTCAGGTAGAAATGGCGATGGACGCGCTGCGTTGCCCGCCGGGCGACGCCGACGTCAACAATCTTTCGGGCGGTGAGAAGCGTCGCGTCGCGCTCTGCAAGCTGCTGCTCTCGCAGCCGGACCTCCTGCTCCTCGACGAACCGACAAACCATCTCGATGCCGAGACAATCGCCTGGCTCGAAAAGCACCTGCGCGAATACCCGGGCGCCGTGCTGATGATCACGCACGACCGCTACTTCCTCGACAACGTCACGGGCTGGATCCTCGAGCTCGACCGCGGTCGCGGCATTCCTTATGAGGGCAACTATTCCGCCTATCTCGCAGCCAAGGCGAAGCGCATGGCGCAGGAGGGTCGCGAGGAGGCCGCCCGCCAGAAGGCGATCGGCCGTGAGCAGGAGTGGATCGCCTCCAGCCCGAAGGCGCGTCAGGCGAAATCCAAGGCGCGAATCCGCGCCTATGACGAGCTCGTCAAGGCAGCCGCCGAACGGCGCCCTGGTGACGCGCAGATCATCATTCCGGTCGGTGAACGGCTGGGTCAGGTGGTGATCGAGGCGGACAATATCTCCAAAGGCTACGACGATCAGCTCCTGATCGAGGGTCTGACCTTCAAGCTGCCGCCCGGCGGCATTGTCGGCGTCATCGGGCCGAATGGTGCCGGTAAGACGACGCTGTTCCGCATGATCACCGGCCAGGAACAGTCGGATGAGGGCTCCTTCAGGATTGGCGACAGCGTGCAGCTCGCCTATGTAGACCAGAGCCGCGACGCACTCGACCCCAACAAGACCGTCTGGGAAGAGATCTCCGGCGGCAACGACGTCATCAAGCTGGGCAAGCACGAGGTCAATTCGCGCGCCTATTGCTCGTCCTTCAACTTCAAGGGCGGCGACCAGCAGCAGAAGGTCGGCACGCTCTCCGGCGGCCAGCGCAACCGCGTTCACCTCGCCAAGATGTTGAAATCCGGCGGCAACGTCGTGCTGCTCGACGAGCCGACCAACGACCTCGACACAGAGACGCTCGCGGCGCTCGAGGACGCGCTCGAAAACTTCGCCGGCTGCGCGGTCATCATCAGCCACGACCGCATGTTCCTCGACCGCCTGGCGACCCACATCCTGGCCTTCGAGGGTGACAGCCACGTCGAATGGTTCGAGGGCAACTTCGAGGATTACGAGAAGGACAAGATCCGCCGCCTGGGCCCGGATTCGGTCAATCCGAAACGCGTGACCTACAAGCGCTTGACGCGTTAAGTCGGTGGCGCGACCGGACGCGGAGCAGTCGATCCCTGCAGGCGGCGCGATGGGGTTGTCGGCTCGTGCCTTGCGGTGCCTGCAAGGATGAATACGGGCGGCGACTGCCGCTCGGATCGCCATTGCACAAGAGCCTGAGGCCGCCTCCAGCCGCTGCCAAGGGAACCGGGTACGCGCCGCCTGGGGGTGCCGGACGCCCCGGTGACTCATTCCTGTGAGTCGTGTTTGCCGAAATCCGTCGGCGCGGAAGATGCTCGTCATCGCCCGCGCCTCCACCAGCGCGACAAGGGGACTGCCGCTCGAATGGCTTTATGCGAGATTGGTGTCCGCCTCGCTGCCGCTTCACGGCCGGTCGGCTGGTCCGAGGGGCGCTCACGCATGGCAGTCCGAAGCCACCTGTCCTGCCTACGTCATCGCACTGCCTCTCCGCGCAATATCGCTTGCGCGCCACCCACATTTCACATAAAGATATCTTTATGTGTTGATGAGGGTGATGATGGTTGATCGCGAAATGCTTGGCTTGGATGCCCTGGTAGACGTCTTGAAGGCGGCGGGCGAGCCGACGCGGATGCGACTTCTGGCGTTGCTCGCTGCCGGCGACCTGACCGTAACCGATCTCACCGAAATCCTCGGCCAGTCCCAGCCGCGCATTTCGCGGCACCTGAAGCTCTTGGCCGAGGTCGCGCTGATCGACCGCTACCAGGAGGGCGCCTGGGCCTATTTTCGGCTGCGGCAGGAGGGCGGGCGCGTCGCGCTGGTGCGTGAACTGCTCGCGGCGGCCGCTCCCGATGATGCCATTCTTGGCAGGGACGCGAAGCGGCTTGCGACCTTGAAGAGGGCGCGCGCCGAGAAGGCGCAGGCCTATTTCAGCCGCAATGCCGCGGAGTGGGACGAACTCAGGCGCCTGCATGTGAGCGAGGGCGATGTCGAGGCGGCGCTGAAGGCGATGGTGGGCGAGGAGCCGGTCGACACGCTGCTCGATCTCGGCACCGGCACCGGCCGCATTCTGCAGCTTTTCGAGGGAATCTACCGGCGCGGTATCGGCGTCGACGCCAGCCGCGACATGCTGGCGGTGGCGCGCTCGAACCTCGACAGGGCAGGCATCACCAAGGCGTCGATTCGCCATGGTGACATCTTCAACCTGCCGCTCGACGGCCAATCCTTCGACCTGGTCACGATCCACCAGGTTCTGCACTATCTCGACGAGCCGGAAGCGGCAATCGCGGAGGCCGCGCGCATGCTTGCGCCGGGCGGCCGGCTTGTGATCATCGACTTCGCCCCCCATGGGCTCGAATATCTGCGCGACGAGCATGCGCATGCGCGTCTTGGGTTCTCGCACCAGATGATGGAGGATTGGCTGCAGCAGGCCGGTCTCGCGCTCGAGACGACGACGGACCTCGCGCCGGAAGGCTCTGACGAAGGAAAACTGACGGTAACGATCTGGCTGGCCCGCGATGAGCGTGCCGCCGACAGCATCACCGACATGCCGCGCCAGCGTCTTCAGGTGGGGGGACTTTGAGAATGAATGCACGGACGCTTTACCCTGCCGAACGCGGCACCCTCAGGCTCTCCTTCGAATATTTCCCGCCGAAGAACGAAGAGATGGAGAAACAGCTCTTTCGGACGGTGGCGGATCTCTCCGTGTTCACTCCGGCCTTCCAGACCGTCACCTATGGCGCCGGCGGATCGACCAAGGCCCGCTCGCTGACGACCGTCAAGCGGATGATCGGCGAGATGGGGCTCAAGAACACAGCCGCACATTTGACATGCGTCGGCGCGCCCGAGGCCGAGGTCGATGCGGTGATTGAGGAATTCGTCGCCTGCGGCGTGCGCCATTTCGTGGCGCTGAGGGGCGATCCACAGGGCGGCGTCGGTAGCGCCTACCAGCCTTTCCCGGGCGGCTATGAAAATGCCGCAGCACTGGTGAAGGCGCTTAGAGCCCGCGGCGATTTCGAGATTTCGGTTTCCGCCTACCCGGAGAAACATCCCGAGAGCGCGGATGTCGCAGCCGACATCGACATGTTGAAGCGCAAGGTCGACAATGGCGCGACACGGGCAATTACCCAGTTCTTTTTCGACAATGACGATTTCGAGCGTTACCTCGAACGGTTGCGGCGCGCAGGCATCGGCATCCCGGTCGTTCCGGGCGTCCTCCCGATCAACAACCTCGCGCAGGTGATGAAGTTTGCCGGGCTGTGCGGCGCCAGGGTTCCGGAGGCAGTCGTCTCACGGCTCGCTCATCTTGACGATCAGCCGGAGGAGCGGTTCACGGAGGCAAGCCATATCGCCGCAGAGCAGATCGTCGACCTCGCCCGGCGGGGCGTGCAGGATTTTCACATCTACACCATGAACCGCTCGCCGCTCGTTGCTGCCGTCTGTGATCTCGTTGGCTGCGCCCGGACGGGGGGCATTGGCCAACAAGCGGCAGTGGAGCGGCAGACGAGCAGGACTGCCGCGGCGGGTTAAGGCGCGCCGCATTACACAGCGCGCCTCCGAGCGGATGGGACCACGCCCCCTGTATCCTCGAATCCAACTATCCAGGGACAGGGACATGCGTTGAACTGTGCGCGCCGAGAAGGGGTGGCGCGGCGTAAGTGCGCGCCACCGTGCCCTGCTCATAGTCGGACATCCCACATGGGAAACCGGACGTCCAGCATGTCCTCACTCTCGGGAAGGCCGATATCGCGGCGCATGCGATTCGGCAGATGCGAGATGTGGTTCTGCGTTTGACGGCGCCTCCAGGCGGCCAGGAGCAGCGCTTGCGCGGTTTTCCAGACGCCGAATTTCCGGAACAGCTCATCGATCGCCGCCGCTGGGTTATCAACTAGAAATTGTGCTTCACGCATGATGTTTCTCTCCCGGCACAACGATGTGGCCAGGTCCTCTCGATGTCGAAAGACGCGCAGATGCGGAGACGGAATCGCGAGTGGTCGCTTCGTCAGCCGATCACGTCAGATCAAAATGGGAAAACGCCAAACAGCGGAAATCCAGGGATCAGAGGCCCTAGAAGGCAAATCGGCTCGGCCAATACATATGGCACATCGAAGCCGTGAGAGCCGTTCCGCCAGAGAGGCGCACAGACACGAGAACTGTATTCATTTCACGCCTCCTCTGTTTGAATAGCAAGCTTTGCCAGCTTACACGAGTTCGGCTGAAGAGCAAGCCTGCAATTGCGAATTGTAGGAGACGGGCAGGAATTGTGGCGGGAGGGCAACAGCGCCGCGGTGAGGCCAATCGGTTTCCAAACAAAAGCCCATGAACGGCTACGGCGCTCATGGGCATCATCTTCATTGCAGCGTTTAGACCGGGTGCTCTCGGAGCGGCCTGCCTCTCATCGTTGCTGCTAGATGGATGTTCGGACTGGACTTTCAGCGGCCTTTCATCAGACGAAGATCATAACGGCCACGAATGCGAACGCTGCACTGATCATGAGGACATTCAACGAATGTGTTAGTCCCATAGGATGATCCTCCCTGCGTTGACGGCTAAAACATAGGGTGAAATCACGGCGCTTCAAAGCAAAACTTGTGCTGCAGCGCGAAAGCAGGCCCGCAGCCTTCGCCAATTCACAGGCGTAAGCGCTTGATTTCCTACAAACAAATTGGTCGCCACATTTTTTTCATATTTACTGCCGCGGCGTTAATATGAATGGCTGTAACGTCTCGTGAATGTGCCGGCGGCTGGCAGCCGTCTGTCGATTCACTCAGCTCGACCGGCGCGGCTTGAGCACTCGCCCATCGAGAAGGACGAGACCCGATGCGATCAAAGCCATTCCTGCGAGGTCGACCGGCTGCAGCGTTTCGCCAAGAAAGAGAAATCCAAGCAGGATTGCGCTCGGCGGAACCAGTAACGTCACCAGTGACGTGTTGGTGGCGCCCGCCTCCGCGATGATCCGGAAGTAGAGGATATAGGCATAGGCGGTGGATACGAGGGCGAGTCCAAGAACGGCCAAAAGAGCTGAAAGAGGCGGGGCGGGCAGGGTCCAGGGCGTATCGACGAAGAGCGCGACCGGCAGCATGAGGAGCGTCGAGGCGGTCAACTGTCCAGCGGCCGTGACCGGCGGCGCGAGATCGCGGAACCGCTTGCTATAGATAGCGGAAAAGCCATAGCTGACCGCAGCGAGCACTGGCAGCACCAGCGCCCAGAGCGGCACATTGCCGCTCCGGCCGTAGACGTCCAGCAAGGCACCCGGTCCGATCAGCACCACCGTTCCGGCAAGCCCGAGCAGGCAACCATTGATCTTGGCCGCGTTCAGCTTCTCGTCCTCGGTCGCCATATTGGCGATCAGCACCGTCCAAACGGGCGTCGTCGCATTCAGGATGGCGGCGAGGCCGGCACCGATATGGGTTTGACCGAGAAAGATGAAGGCGTGCGGGATCGCATTGTTGATGAGACCCATCAGCAGGAATTCCCGCCAGCGCGTGAAGAGGGCAGAATAGAGCCCATGACGGCCACGCAGGTAAAGGTGCAAGGCAAGAGCGGCGAGAGCGACACGTAAAAGCACCAGGGTAAAAGGCGGCACATGGGCGACGGCGACGCGCGCGAAGAAGAAGGAGCCACCCCAGATAAGGCCAAGCAGCATCAGTAGCGTCCAAAGGCGCAAACTCATGCTGGTGTGTACGCTGTTTTCGGATGAAAGCATGGGTGCCTGCTCTGATTGGGGCGGCATCGGTCGATTTGAGGCGAGACATGCGGTAGCAAGCGAAAGCGAGCATTGCCACCCGCTTCTTGTCACTGTCTGAGGCGCTCTGGCTTCAGAGCGCGTCGAGCACTTCCGGAGTCGCCCAGCCATCGGCAGGAAGGCCGAGCTTCAACTGTTCCTTCTGCAAGGCCGTGCGCGTGCCGGCGCCGAGAATGCCGTCGATCTTGCCGACGTCGTGGCCGAGCGCCTGCAACTTTTCCTGAAGCGCCTTCATTTCCGCGTCACCCAACCCAGGGTCCGGATTCCCGGACTGATAAGGCGGCGCGCCGGCGAGACGCGTGGCGAAATAAGCAGCCGAAGTCGTATAGATGAAGGACTGGTTCCATTCGAGATAGATGTTGAAGTTCGGATAGGTGAGAAAGGCGACGCCCTTGCGGCCCTGCGGCAGCACCAGGGAGGACTCCAGCGAGGTGTGGGCGGTATTGCCGTCGCGCGGCTTTACACCGAGGGCAAACCAGTCGCCCGCCGTCATGCCCGGCTGAAGTCCGGTCTTTTCCCAGGGAAGCTGATCGGGAACGATGACTTCCTGTATCCAGGGTTGCCCGGCCTTGAAGCCGAGGCTCTGTATGAACCTCGCCGCGGTCAGGATGGCGTCCGGCGCACTCTTCTTGAGATTGACGTGGCCGTCGCCATCGCCGTCGACGCCATAGGCGATGATATCCTCCGGCAGCATTTGTACCTGGCCGATCTCGCCGGCCCAGGCGCCGGTGGTCGTCTCAGGGTCGAGATCGCCGTGCTTGACCATGTCGATCGCGGCGAGAAGCTGCGGCCGGAACATTTCCGGGCGGCGGCAGTCATGCGCCAAGGTTACCAGGGCATTGCGCGTGTTGAAGTCGCCCTGGACCGCGCCGAAGTCCGTCTCCATCGCCCAGAATGCGGTTATTACCGGTGCCGGCACGCCGAACTCCTGTTCTGCGCGTGCGAAGACCTCGGCATATTCCCGCATCTTCTGCGCGCCGATATCGAGCCTGGCCTTGCTGACGGTACGTTTCGAAAATTCCGTGAAGGTCTGCTTGAAGACGCCTTGGGCGCGGTCGCGGCTCAAAACCTTGTTGTCGATGGAAGCTCCCGCAAGCGCACGATCGGCGTCCTCGGCGGGAACGCCGCGCGCGACGGCCTCGACCTTGACCCCTTCAAGAAAGGCCCGGAGATCACCGCCGCAGGTGACAGGCGCACTTGTCTCGGCCTGGGTTTGCGCCAGTACCGAGGTGCTGGCGAGCGCGAGCAGTCCGAGGGAGAGAAGGGTCTTGCGCATCTGAGATCCTTTCCATGGCTGCCACCGTCGAAGCAGCCGGTCTTCGCAATCTGTCCTGGAGCAAATCCGCCAATGCCTTTCCAGAGCTTTATGACGGAATGAAGAAAGCTGCGCCTATCTTGCCTGCGAGACGGCAGCGACCCACTTCTGCCAGTTCTTGGCGGAACCGGCGAAGGCGTTGATATCCGTATGGCCGTCTATCCCCGGAATGACGCCGGTGCTGGTGTACTGCCAGAAGGCCCAGCGGCGGTCGACATAGATATCCTTGGGGTGTTTGGCGACTGAGCGAACCCAGAAGTGATAGTCGTTGAACGCGCCGACGAGATTGTCGCGATGGAAGTCGACCGAGGTGTAAATGATCGGGCGCTTGCCGTAATGGGCTTCAAGCCGGTCCATGAACCGCTTCATTTCGGCGCGCACGGTTTCCGGCGAAGGGCGGTAGCGACAGGTCTTCGATTCCCCGTTCCATTCGACGTCGAGCACCGGCGGCAGATGAACAGCGCTCCTCGGCACATTGGCGATGAACCAGTCGGCTTGAGCGTCGGCGGTCGAGCAGAAATAGTAGAAATGGTAGGGTGCGTAGGCAATTCCGGCGGCGCGAGCCTGCGGCCAATATTCGTTGAACCGGGCATCGAGCCGATCCTTGCCCTCGGTGGCCTTGATGAAGGCAAAGGACACGCCGGAATTCTTGACCCTCGCCCAATCGATATTGCCATTCCACTTCGAGATGTCGATGCCGTGAATGCTGTGGCGGTGCGGCGTACGCCCGCCAAAGTCCTGCGGGTCGGTATCGTGGAAGCGCGGCGGTATGGAGGCCGTATTCACGAGATCGTAATCGGTGGACGAGCAGGCGGACAGAAGGGTCGCGATTGGCAGCAGGGCCAGAAGAAGCCGGCGCATGAGGGTTCCGTTTGGAGACGAAAGACGATCCTGCCTCACGCAATGGCTTCCATGTTTTTGCGATGTCCCCCACGGAGGCGTGCCCTCCTTTTCATCATATCATCGTAAAAATTGCGTTAGCTCAAGTCATAATTGTAGTCATGTCTACAACGAGAACAGGCTACTGCATGTCTCCTTAGATCGACCTCGGTGTAAGGACAAAGGCATGCAGCAATTCAAAGTGCTACAGCGATCTTTGCGCGCCTGATACGAGGCTCGGCGCTGTAGGGACCGCACGGGCCAACGGGCCTATTCGACCGCAGCCTTTCGGTGGTAGACGGCAAGCCAGGCATAGCCTCTGCCGATCGATTTCAGCTGAAGTGCCGCCCCCTGGCGCTCGGCGTTCCGGCGGAGGACGTCGAAGAGCATTTCGCGCGGGGTGACATGGAATCGCCGGAGCCATGCCTGGAGGAGGCGACGGAAGCCGCCGGGCCACCCCTCCTGCTGGCCGAAATCGGCGATGTGCAGCGAGCCACCGGGCTTAAGGGCCGCAATTGCCGCATCGATGGCTCTTTCCCATTCGGGAATCATCGACAAAGCATAGGAAATGACGATGCGGTCGAAACCGCTTTCGCCGAAATCGGCAGCGCTGAAATTCGTGGCGTCGGCGACGATGAGGGTCGCGGCCGGCCGGTCCTTCCGGCCTAGCTTTACGCGGGCACTTGCCAGCATCTCGGCCGAAATGTCGAGGCCGAAGAGGCGTACCCCCGAATAGAGATCGCCGATCAGGGCGAGATTGCGACCGGTCCCGCAGCCGACTTCCAGGACTGAGGCGCCGGGCGGCGCCTCAAGTTCGCGGATCATCGTATCGCGCCCGAACAGGTAGTATTTCCGGGTGGCATCATAGATGTACCGTTGATACCGGTACATCCGGTCCATGAGCCGGGCGTGATTGTTCTCAGCGACCTGCACGGCGCTCATGCCTTCTTCCGGTAGATGTGGAAGCCGCCGTAGATCGCCGAACGGTCGTTGGCGCCGAGTTTCCGCGAAGCCTCGGCGTCGTAGTGCCACTGGTCGAGCAGTGCGGGCGAAACGCGTCCATGGAGGATGCTGGCTTCGGCGGCCGTGCGGAAGATCACCACGGCGCCCGCATCCGCCGTGCGAGTGATTTCGCTCCAGAGATCGTTCAACTGCCGGTCGCTCATCCAATCCTGCGCGTCGAGCAACACGTAACGGTCCACCGACGAAGCAGGCTTGCGGGCAAGCAGCTCCGTCAGGCTTTCGTGATGGACGACGACGCGATCGGCGTGGTCACGGATCGTCTCGTATCGCGAGGCCTGCAGGTAGGGCGGCAGGTCGCCCTCGTGCGGCAGCGGGTAGCGCCGCGCGAACGCCTGCCAGGCAAAATAGTTCTCGCGAAGCGGAAAATGGCAGGTCAGCTTTTCAAGCCGATGGCGCAGGACAGCGGCGAGCGACTTCTCTTCGGTGAGGCTTGCGAGTTCATCGAACTGCTGAGGCGGAATGCCGAGCCCGAAGAGCGAGCTCTTGCGGCCGGTGAGCCACCGGATGACCGGCCGATCGAAAAGCGGGGCGAGCTTGTCGTCGAAAAACTGGCGCTGCTCGCGCATCGAGCGCGCCTGGACGAAATCCGCCGGATTGACGCCGTGGAGCCGCGCTAGAATGTGGCTGGCGGCGATGAAACGGCCAAGCAGGCCGGTGCGATAGATGTTCCGGCCGAAGACGCCGATGCGGCGGCGACCGGTCAAGTCGCGGCCGCTCCAATAGTCGCGGCTCACCGCGTCAAGCTTCGGCGCGATAAACAGGTCGAAGGCCTGGCAGTTCGAGCGCGTGCCGGCGGTGGCGAGGAACCGCACCACGTCCTTGTGGCACGGCAGGTGACGGAAAGCCGCGATTTTCAGCCGGTTGAGCGCAATGTGGTGCGGATTGAGGTCGACGACGTCGATCCGGTCCGGAGCGGCGGAAAGATAGGTCAGCACGTTGCAGCCGCCGGAGCCGATCGTCACGATCCGGTGTCCAGGGCGGATCCGCATCGCTTCCATGTCGACGATCGGATCCTCCCAGATCTGGGGGTAGACGAGGCCGGAGAAGAGCAGCCCGAACAGGCGCTCCGATAGGCCTGCGAGCGAGAGGGCCTTGTGCTGGTGGAGCGCACTTTTCAGCTTCGCATTCTTCCTGCCGAAGCCGGCATCGGGGGCGAGTTCGGTCATTATCTGCCATCCAGTTGAAACTGAGCCGCTTCTAAAATGACTCGACTACACTTTGATGACGGGAAGGCTGTGCATCGCTCGCGTTTCAATCTCCTACTGCGTTCTCCTTTGCGCGTCCGGCAAACGCGCGGCGCTATAGGTGATCCATGGGGCTTTTCCTTTCTCCGAAATCCTGATTTCCTGTTGGAACAGGAGGAAGCATGAGGGCTTTGTCGAAGAAACTCGGGGTCTTTGCCATTGCGCTACCGGCGGCCGCCGCCGGGTGGCTCGCGCTGTATCCGCCGGAGCTCTTGAAAGTGGGCGACGGATACGCGGCAAAGATCGCCTGTTCCAATGTTTTCCTTGCCGGTCGCGACCCGCATGACGTCCTTGCCGAGGACGTTCAGGCTCCGGGGCACCCGTTGCTCAAGTTCGTCAGCGTCTCGGTGGACCGTGCTCAGCGGAGTGTCACGGCGCGCATATTCGGCTTTGCGGCACCCCGTCGCGCCGTCTATCGGCCCGGATACGGCTGCACCAGCGGGCAGGATGGCGCTTTTCAGGCTGTCGCGAGCCCGGCAGCGGAAGGCGGCGGCACCGCCGCGGCGCCCAAGACACAGCAGCCGGATGCCAATTGGCCGGAGGGAAGTCGGGCGGAGATTGATCCGAGCATCCAGGCGATCATCGAGGACCCGGCGCTCGCCGGTGAAGGCATCCGGGCAATCGCCGTCGTCCGCAATGGCCGATTGGTCGCGGAGAGCTACGGCCCCGGCTTCGGCCGCGACAAGCCCTTGCTCGGCTGGTCGATGACGAAAACCGTTACGGCGGCGCTCGTCGGATTGCGCATCGGCGAGGGGCGCATGGATCCGGAGCAGAAGAACCTGTTGCCGGAATGGAGCGGCGACGAGCGTGCCGAAATCAAGCTTTCCGATCTCCTGGCGATGCAGAGCGGGCTCGCCTTCAACGAGGAGTACGGAGACGTCACCGATGTGACGCGGATGCTCTTTCTGGAAAGCGATATGGCGGGCTTCGCCGCATCGAAGCCGCTTGAAGCGGCGCCCGGATCGCAGTTCCGTTATTCGAGCGGTACCAGCAGCATTCTGTCGCGGCTCTGGATGCGTTCGTTCGACGATCCGGCGGCGGCGCTTGCCTATCCGAGACAGGCGCTCTTCGGTCCGCTCGGAATGACGAGCGCGGTGTTGGAAACGGATGCGAGCGGCACCTTCGTCGGCTCTTCCTATATGTATGCGACGGCACAGGACTGGGCGCGTTTTGCCCAGTTCCTGCTGGAGGGGGGACGTTGGAAGGGCAGGGCGCTGCTGCCCGAGGGCTATGTGACCTTCATGCGAACCCCGTCGCGCGCTTCCGCCGGCGATTACGGTTCGGCCCAGGTCTGGCTTACGGCGAACGGCGTAGGGGCCGGGGAGGGCAACTTCCCGGCGGACAGCTTCTGGATGCTCGGGCATGACGGACAAGCGATCATGATAGTCCCGTCGCTTCGTCTCGCCGTCGTCCGGCTCGGCCTCACGCCTTGGATCGACGGCTACAATGTGCAGGCGCTGAACGCGCGGATCATCGATGCGCTCGATTGAGCGCATGGATCTCTGCTTGGCCTAAGACACATAATAGGCGGGGGTGGTGCTCTACCCCTCCGGCAGGCCAGAGGGGGTTACCGCCGCAAACTTACCGGATGCCGAGCTCGTCGAGCATGCCACGGCGCTTGGCGTGATAATAGTAGCCGCTGGCATAGAGCTTCACGGCGCCGTCGTGCTGGTTGTCGGCGACCATCCAGGCTCCGCGCAGGTACTTCGTCGCATATCTCAGGTTCGTCTCCGCGTCGAACAGGCCCTCGGGCGGCCCATCGTAGCCAAGGCCCCGGGCGGTGTTGTAGCGGATCTGCATGAGGCCGTAATTGCCCCTGCTGTAGGCGCGGGGATTATAATTGCTCTCGCGCTTGACGACGCGATGCACGAGTTCGAGCGGAAGCCCGTTGAGTTCGGCATAGTGCTCGATCAGCCGGTCGAGCTCCGGCCGGGAGCTTGTCGGCGCCTTATTAAGCTTCAGCGAATCGGGAATGATCTCCGCGACCGCCCCGACCGCAGAGCCGATAACGCCCGTCTTCGGCCGCTCCGTCGGAACGATCATGCGTTTGGCGACAAGTGTCTCAAGGCCGACGGGCTCGCCCGTGTCGAAATCCGATTCCCATGCGGCAGCGATGCCGAGGACCGGGCCGGACGGTTCAGCGCTCGCCGAACCGTTGGGGGCTGCAGCTGAAGAAGCGCCCGCCATTGCCGCCTCCAGAGCCTGTGCAGGCTTCGCCGTCGGTACCGCTGCCGTCTGGGGCGCGGCAAAGGCGAGGGTCGCGTCCGTTGCCGAAACGGAGTTGCCTTCCGCGGCGGCTGTCGTTGCTTCCGCAGCCGGCGGCTTTGCCTCGGAGGCGAGCGCGGCCGAAGCTTCAGCCGCCGTGCCTGCCGGTGTCGGCAGCGCATAGGCCGTCATTTCCGTGCCCGGCTTCGGGATGGGGGTAACAGTCTGCACGGCGGTCAGTTCTTCGAGCGACGTATGCTCAACCGTGGAGCACCCGGAGGCAAATGCGAGGGAAACCAGTGCAGTAGCAGCAAGTGCCTGTTTCGAAAGGGGGATACGGATCTTCGCCATGCTGTCACTTTCGTGCTTCCGGGCCCCGTAGCCCCTCACAAATCCGCGGCTGCCAGCCGCTGCGCTTGAATCTCCCTTAACCTATGCTGCCGGTTGCGGCAAGGCCGGCGAGCTTCAACCAAAGCGTCCGATCAGGGATCGGATGATCCGCCGGAGCGTGGGAATACCCTTCATGCTACAGAGCCGCGCGTCTTATCAGACGCGCAGAGGTCGCTGTAGCGCTTTGAATCTGCTAGCCCTTCCCCGCAGGCGGGGCGAGGGTTAGCGTGAGGGGCATCACCGAGACGGTATTCTAATCCGCCGGCTGCCAATTCTGGCCGATTGCATCCATTACTTCGCCGAACCACGTTGCCGAAGTATCGAAATGCTTGCCGCCCTTGATGCGGGGAAACTCGATGGTGCGCAGACGACCGCCCTGATCCTCGTCGTGGCCGGTGACGCCGGAGACTTTGTTGAGGGCACTTTCGACCGCCAGATCCACCATGCTCTGGATCAGCCGCAGATCGTCCCCGTTGGCGGGAGCCGAGCGGGCGTAATAGCCGGATTTCTGCACCATCGAACGTTCGGCGCCGAGCAGCGCTGCAAACTGCTTGGAGAACCAGTTGCCGACATTGATCGTGTCGATCTTCACGTGGCCGAAGGCGTCGCGCTTGATCGCCTCGCCGGCAGCCTCACGCTCGGCGACGATCGCGTCGAGGCAAGCGCCTTCGCTGACGAACAGCGTGACGAAGCCGGCGCGGTCCATAACCTGCCGCAGGCGTTCCGCTTCAGCCTCAAGGTCGAACTTCATCTCCGGCAGGTAGAGACCATCGATGTTTTTCAACTGCCCGTTCATCATGAAGCCGTCGACATATTCCTTGCCCTCGGCCATCCGTATGTAGCTACGTGCCGTCGCGGCCGTGAGCCAGCCGCAATGGCGGCCCATCACCTCGTGGACGACGAGGGTGCGAGGCGCCGCGCTCTGCTCGTTGCTTACATGGTCGAAGAAGCGGGCGCCGTATTCGGCGGCCGTCCAGGCGCCGAGCGTTTGACGGATCGGTACCACGTCGTTGTCGACCGTCTTCGGCAATCCGACGACGGTCAGGTCGTAGCCGTTGGCGCCGAGATAGGCGGCAAGATCGGCCGCCGTCGTATTGGTGTCGTCGCCGCCGATCGTGTGCAGGATGTTGATGCCGTCGGCCGCAAGCCGTTCCGCCGCGACCCGAAGGGGGTTTTCTCCTTCCTTGACGAGCCCACGCTTGACGCAATCGGCGGCATTGGTGAGCTTCACGCGGCTGTTGCCGATCGGCGAGCCGCCGTGGCGATGCAGAATATGCGCCTTCTCGCGCATCTCCTTGGTGATCTCGATGCGGTCGGCCAGAAGCAGGCCCTGATAACCGGAGCGGTAAGCGACGAGCTCGTAATCGGGCGCGATATCCGTGTAGCGTTCGATGAGTCCGCCGACAGCGGATGAAAGGCAGGGCGCGAGACCCCCTGCCGTCAGCATTGCGACTTTCTTCTTGGCCATGTTTCCTCCATGGGATTTCGACATCGGGCGATCGGTCGCAAGGACCGCGTTCAAATCTTTGCCTCGGTCAAAGTCTATCATCGGTCTACAGCGCCGCGCGTCTCAGAGGCGCAAAGGTCGCTGTAGCACGTTGAATCGCTGCATGTCTTTGTCCTTAAATCGAGGTTGATTTAAGGACACATGCAGTAGCGCAATTCCGACGGAAATAAAATGAAGGGCTGTGGACACCTTTAAAGTTGAAGCGCTGCATGGGGCGAATTCATGGCTCGACCCTTGCGTGCATCGGGGGAACGCGAATTCGGTTGCGATTTACGGCCCCATCATTTATTGAGGGCCTTCACGATTTCGTCATTCCACCACGTTTTGCGCCACAGCCGCTTGCAATTCGCTACCACATCTGACCATGCTCGTGGTGGACAGGGAACAACCGCACTCATGTCATTCTGGGACAATCTCCTCAAGATCATCACGGTAACCGGCAATGCGCTCACAGGCGTGGTCGAGGGGGTCCGCACCCTCTTCGAGGGCGATCCGGAAACCCGCCGGAAGGTTGCGTTCTCGGTTGCCATGATCGCCCTTTCTGCAAAGATGGCGAAGGCCGACGGCATCGTGAACGAGGCGGAGGTCGCGGCCTTCCGCGATATCTTCAGGTTTCCCGCGGATCAGGCGAAGAACGTGGCGCGTCTTTACAATCTAGCGCGCCAGGACGTCGCCGGGTTCGAAGCTTATGCGGAGAAGATGGCCTCGCTCTGCTCTTCCTGCGAGCGCAATTGCCCAATTCTCGAGGACATCGTCGACGGCCTCTTCCACATCGCAAAGTCCGACGGTGCCGTCCATGAGAAGGAGCTTGCTTTCCTCATGCGGGTGGCCGAAATCTTCCAGATGGACGAGGCGCGGTTTCAAGGCATCATGGCGCGTCACGTGCATGCCGACGATCGCGATCCCTATCAGGTCCTCGGCGTTTCACCGAAGGATGATTTCGCCGACATCCGCAAACGCTACCGAGTGCTCGTTTCCGAGAACCATCCGGACATGCTGGTTGCGCGCGGGGTTCCGGAGGAGTTTCATGCGATCGCCAATGATCGCATGGCGGCGTTGAACGCTGCCTATGAGGCGATCGAGAGAGAACGTCGCGCCGCATGACCCCGAGCTGCGATTTCGCTGGCGCCCGTTTCGTGCCATCGCCCAACCATGGGGAGCGCGTCGGCGGCCGCCGGCCGGATATGATCCTCCTCCATTACACGGGCATGGAGACTTCGGCCGGAGCGCTCGAATGGCTCTGTCGTGAGGAAAGCCAGGTCTCGTGCCACTATTTCGTGCATGAGGACGGACGGATCGACCAGCTCGTCGCCGAAGAGCGGCGCGCCTGGCACGCCGGCAAGAGCTTCTGGAAAGGCGAGACCGACATCAATTCCTGTTCGATCGGAATAGAGATCGCCAATCCGGGGCACCCGGGAGGGCTGCCGGACTTTCCGGAACGGCAGGTCGAGGCGGTCGTCGAATTGTGTCGGGACTGTGGCGAACGCTGGCAAATCGCCCCGCAAAGAGTACTCGCGCATAGCGATGTCGCGCCGATTCGCAAGGTCGATCCGGGGGAAAAATTTCCCTGGGATGTGCTTTTTCGCCGCGGGGTCGGACATTGGGTCGATCCGGCACCCGTCGGCGGCGGACGCTACTTTCAGCGGGGCGACCGGGGACAGCCCGTGGAAGCCCTGCAATCGATGCTCTCGATCTACGGTTATGCCGTTGAAATCACTGGGTTGTTCTGCGAACAGACCGAGGGCGCGGTGGCCGCTTTCCAGCGGCATTTCCGGCAATCTCGGGTGGATGGAATCGCCGACGTTTCTACCATCGATACGCTTCACCGATTGCTCGTCAGTCTGCCGAATCTCGGCGACTAGGGGGCGATATCAGCGCGCCCTAAATTAGCGCCATCTGCAATTTTTTATCCTATTTTTTGGCGTTGCCACATGTTTACCATGATGGCTAGGTCTTTTTCGCCGCGTCAACCGCAAGGAAACGGCGCCGGGTGCGTGGCGTCCTTGTCAATAAAAACGATCGGGAAATCGGTCGTGGCGGTGGGGTGCGCCGTCCGATCAGTTCCCCAGACCGGAGACTCCAATCTACATGAGAAGATCGTCTGTTGCTGCGGTGGCGGCATGCTTCGGCATGTCCATCGCCGGGATGGGTACGTCGTATGCAGGGGGTGTCGACAAAACCATCAAGACCTCGTCGCTTCAGTCCGTGACCAGGACGACGGGCTTTCCGACACCCTCGTTTTCCCTGCGCGGGTCGCAATACACCATTCTTATCCAATCCTACGCCAAGCAATTTGGCGTTCCTGCCGACCTCGCCCATGCCATCGTGAGGATCGAAAGCAATTTCGACGCAGAGGCGCGTGGTCGCGCAGGTGAGATCGGCCTCATGCAGATCAAGCCAGCCACCGCCCGCATGATGGGCTATTCCGGGACCACCAAGGGCCTCTTCGATCCGGAAACCAACATCAAGTTCGGCATGAAGTATCTCGCCAAGGCGCATGAGCTTTCCGGCGGCACGACCTGTGGCACGGTGCTGAAATACAATGCCGGGCACGGCGCGAAGCGGATGAACCCCATTTCGAAGGCCTACTGCGGCAAGGTTCAGAGCATTCTCAACTAGCGGGGGATGACGAGGGCGTTTCTCCGACCGGGCGGTTGCGATTTCCATTTCCTGGCGCCTTGCGGATCCAGGGACATAGCCGGACAGGTATAGCGTTCCGGCCAATTTTTCCGGTGCGCATCTGTGCCGTTGCCCGGATGTCGTGCTATTGCCGCAGCGTTGCAACCGAGCTGGGAAACGCATGTCGGAAGGCTTTGATTTCGTCGTCGTAGGCAAAGGCATGATGGGCGCGGCGGCGGCGCGTCACTTGAGCCTCTCGGGCGCGAGCGTCGCACTTGTCGGCCCGGACGAGCCGGACGACTGGGCAAATCACGGCGGTGTCTTTGCCAGCCATTACGACAACGCCCGGATCAACCGCACGATCGACAATGATCCGGTCTGGGCGCGGCTTGCCCGCCGGTCGATCGACCGCTACCCGGAAATCTCCGAAGCGAGCGGCATCGACTTCTATTTCGAGGTCGGCTGCCTGATTGCGGCGCCGGGTCCGGAGAGCGATTTCGATTATCTCGCGAGGGTGGAGCGCGCCCGGGACCGACTTCGGATCGATGCGCCGTTTATCCGTCAGGACGATCTTCGCGAGCAATTTCCCTGGTTTCGGTTCCCGAATGGCCATGCCGGCATCCACGAGGCGAAGGGGGCCGGCTACGTCAACCCGCGGGCGCTGGTTCAGGCTCAGGCAGTTGCGGCGGAGAAATCCGGTGCGCGGGTCATCCGTTCCGAGGTGATCTCCGTCGCGGAAGACGCCGATCAAGTACGTGTAGTGACCGCAGGCGGGACCGTCGCTCGAGCGGGACGCACACTGATCGCAGCGGGCGGATTCTCGCTTTCCACGGCCCTCCTGCCGCGGCCGATCGATCTTGCGGTGAAGGCGCGCACCGTTCTCTTTGCCCGAGTGGGCGACGGCGATCTTCGCGACTTCGAGGGTATGCCGTCCTTGATCGTGGCGGCGCCGGAGCAGGAGAGGAGCTATTATCTGCTGCCGCCGGTTGCCTATGCCGATGGCAAACACTACATCAAGATCGGCGGCGATCCGGCCGATCGGGTGCTTGCCAGCGAAGCGGCAGTACGGGACTGGTTCCGCAGTGGCGCCAGTGCCGAGGCGGCGGCGCACATGGGTGGGCTGCTTGAAGAGGTGATCCCGAACTTCAGACCGGTGTCGACGCATTTCGCGCCTTGCGTCACGTCGTTCACCCGCCACGGCTATCCCTATATCGGCTTTGCGAGTGATCGCATCGCCGTTCTGACGGGCGGCAACGGGCAGGCTGCCAAGAGTTCCGACGAGATCGGCAGGCTTGGCGCTTCGCTCGTGATGAGTGGCCGATTGGATGCGAGCGAGTACGGGACGGATTTCGCTGTCGCATTCCGCTAGACCGAGGCAAAGGTCAGGAGCGCGATTCTTCTGGCGCTTGACGGCTCGGTCGGTTATTGAGCCTCTGCCAGTTGGCCGGGCAGCCGCGCCCCGCAAGCGCCGAAAGGCCGCAGGGTGAGGAAAGTCCGGGCTCCACGGAAACACGGTGCCGGATAACGTCCGGCGGGGGCGACCCCAGGGAAAGTGCCACAGAAAGCAAACCGCTCCGCTTCGCGGAGTAAGGGTGAAAGGGTGGGGTAAGAGCCCACCGCGGCCATGGCGACATGGACGGCACGGTAAACCCCACCGGGAGCAAGACCGAATAGGGATGACACGGGCGCGCAAGCGCCCAGCCGGTTTCCAGGCGCGTCATCCGGGTGGGTTGCACGAGGCTGCGCGCAAGCGTAGTCCCAGATGAATGGCTGCCACGTTCCGTTTCCTTCGGGAGGCGGGGCCATACAGAACCCGGCTTACAGGCCAACTGGCGATTTTCCTCACATTTCCAAAACGCAGCTTCTGCAGCAGGGCGCCCGATTCTCGCGTCAAGGAATCGCGTCCGCAGAATTTGACTGCGGCGATCGCTTCCGACCCTCGCGACGGTCAGCCGCACCGACCGTATCCGCAGCCGTATTTGCTCAGGATTCCAAGGCGTTGATGGTGCGGCCGTAACCCTTCGTTAAACTTAACAACCTATCAATATTTGTTCATCCGGAGGGCTCATTGCGAGCTTCTCCCATTGACGCCCATATGGTCCCATGTTATCCCATAATGGTACTGCGCAAGGGCCGCGTCGTGGCCCGTCACCGCGAAATTCCAGGGTTCCTTCCGTCGAAGGTTCAGGCAGGCGCGTTCGCGCCTGGCGGGGGTCTTTTGCGTGCGCAGGCAGTTGTCTGTGCGGGCCAATGACTGTGGCCCGTCAATCGGGGGCGGCCGTTTCGCGTCATGAACCGCTTCTTGTCGCATGCTACGAACCGGATCGATGCCAAGGGGCGGGTCTCCGTACCCTCGGCTTTCCGCGCCGTGCTTTCGGAGGCGGGTGTGCGGGAGGTATATTGTTTTCAGGACTTCGTCTTTCCGGCGATCAGCGTCGGAGGGCCGGAGCTTCTGGAGCGGTTCGAGAAGCAGATGGCGGCCGAGGATCCCTTTTCGGATGCGGCCAACCAGATGTCGCTGCTCGTTCACGGGGGCGGCGTCTTCTTGAAGCTCGACTCCGAGGGCCGGCTGATGGTGACGGATTTCATCCGCGACTTCACCGGCATCTCGACGGAGGTGACCTTCGTCGGTCGGGGCGATCATTTTCAGCTCTGGGAGCCGCAGGCCTTTGCGAGGGCGCAGGCGGAGGCCCGGGAAGGGCGAAAGCAACGAGGGCTGCGCCCAGGTTAGTGCGGAGAGGCGGAATGGTGGCGGATCAAGGCGACAGGACTTCTGAAGCCGATGGCGGACCGGTTCGCCACATTCCGGTCATGCTCGCCGAGGTGCTCGGGTCGCTCGAGCCTGCGCCGGACAAGACCATCCTTGACGGAACCTTTGGCGCCGGCGGCTACACGTCTGCGATCCTCGATCTTGGAGCGAATGTGATCGCGCTCGACCGCGACCCGACGGCGATTGCCGCCGGCCAGGCATTGGTCGCCGCTGCCGGGGGGCGGCTCAAGCTTGTCCATTCCCGATTTTCCGAGCTGGCCGAACATGCGCCGGAAGGCGGGCTCGACGGCATCGTGCTCGATATCGGCGTTTCGTCAATGCAGATCGACGAGGCGGAGCGAGGCTTTTCCTTCCAGAAGAAGGGGCCGCTCGACATGCGAATGTCCGCGACCGGCGTCACCGCTGCCGACGTGGTCAATCGCGCCAAGGTCTCCGATCTCATTCGCATCTTCGGCTTTCTCGGCGAGGAAAAGCAGGCGGGGCGGATCGCGCGGGCGATCGAGAAGCGCCGTACCGAGCAGCCGTTCGAGACGACCCGTGACCTTGCGGGCCTCATCGAAACGGTGGTGCCGCGCAAGGCCAAGGACAAGATCCATCCCGCAACACGCGTCTTCCAGGCGCTGCGCATCTTCGTCAACGACGAACTCGGTGAACTCGCCAGCGCGCTCTTCGCCGCCGAGCGCGTGCTGAAACCCGGCGGGCGCCTCGTCGTCGTTACCTTCCATTCGCTCGAAGACCGGATCGTCAAGGCCTTCTTTCAGGATCGCTCGGGCAAAGCGGGCGGCTCGCGCCATCTGCCGATGGTGGCAGCGCGTCCCGCAACCTTCACGCCAGTCGGCAAGCCTATGATCGCGGCCAGTGAAGCGGAAGCCTCCCGCAATCCGCGCGCCCGGTCTGCCAAGCTCAGGGCCGGCATGCGCACGCAGGCGCCCTCACCGGGAAGCGACCTGTCGATCTTCAACCTGCCGGAACTGGCGAGCCTTACGAAGCTGGGGAGCTGAGAAACGATGCTGAGAACGCTCGATATTGTTCTGATCATCATCATGACCGCGGCCGCGGCGGTCACCTACACGATCAAGCATCAGGCGGAGAACAAGCTCGAAGAGATCCGAAGACTGGATGCGGCGATCAAGCTCGAGGAGGACACGATCGACCTGCTCAAGGCCGACTGGGCGCTTCTGACCCAGCCGAGCCGGCTGGAGCGGCTTGCTGCCGTGTTCGCCGCCGATCTGCAACTCGCGCCGACGCCGCCGACCCAACTCGCGCAACCCTCGGAGCTGCCGATGCTGAGGGCGGAGCTGCCTCTGCCCGAGCCCGACAGTAAGGCCGAAGACGGTATTGCCGCGGTGATCGAGGCCGATAGGATCAAGACAGGTTCGGTGGCACGCTGATGTCCTTTCTCTCCCGTATCATGGTGCTGAAAAGCAAGGCCCATTTCTCAGCCGGCCGCAACAACCGGGTGGCCGAGGCCCGCCTCAATGTCGCCTTCCAGGGAACGCGCAAGAAAAGCGCCAGCCAGGCCAAGAACCGCGTGGCGATCGTCATCGCCAGTTTCGGCATCGTCTACGCGGTGATCGGCGGACGACTGGTGCAATACGGCATGGCGCAGCCGGAGACGGTTTCCTCTATCGGTCGCGCCGATAACCTGATGGCCTCGCGTCCCGACATTCTCGATCGCCATGGCGAAATCCTCGCAACTGACATCCGCACCGTGTCGCTCTACGCCGAGCCGCACAAGATCGTGGATGCCGACGAAGCTGTCGAGCAACTGGCGACGGTGCTGCCGGACCTCAACGCGCGAGAGATCTACCACAAGCTCAAATCCGACTCCCGCTTTCAGTGGTTGCGCCGGCAATTGACGCCGAAGCAGCAGAGCGAAATCCTGGCGCTCGGCATTCCCGGCATCGGCTTCCGTCCGGAGAAGCGCCGCTTCTATCCCGGCGGTCCAACCGCCGCGCATATCCTTGGCCATGTGAATATCGACAACCGCGGCATTGCCGGCATGGAGCGCTATATCGACAGCCAGGGGCTCGCCGATCTCGCGGCGATCGGCATGACCAGTGACGCCAAGCTGGAGCCGGTCAGGTTGTCGATCGACATACGCGTCCAGAACATCGTGCGCGATGTGATCGATGCCGGGATGAAGAATTATCAGGCGATCGCCGCCGGCGCCGTCGTGCTCGACGTCCACACCGGCGAGGTGCTGGCGATGGCTTCCGTGCCGGATTACGACCCGAACAAGCCCGCAGAGGGTGCCGAAGAGGGCTGGATGAACCGAATGTCGAACGGCACGTTCGAGATGGGCTCCACCTTCAAGACCTTCACCATCGCCATGGGCCTCGATTCCGGCAAGGTGACGCTCAACGACAGTTTCGACGCGACAGCGCCGATTCGCATCGGCGGCTTCACCATCAAGGACTTCAAGGGCAAACGCCGGGTGCTGACGGTGCCTGAGATCTTCCAGTATTCATCGAACATCGGCACGGCGAAGATCGCCGATCTCGTCGGCATTCCTGGCCACAAGGAGTTCCTGACGCGCCTCGGGCTCTTGTCGAAGCTGCCGACGGAGCTTCCTGAAGTAAAGGCGCCGACGCAGCCACGCGAATGGAAGAAGATCAGTTCGATCACCATCGCTTTCGGCCACGGCGTCTCGACGACGCCGCTGCAGACGGCCGTCGCGGGTGCCGCCCTCGTCAACGGCGGCAAGCTGATCCCGCCGACCTTCCTGCCGCGCGGTGAGGAGGAGGCGAACGATCTCGCAACCGTGGTCGTCAAGAAAAGCACCAGCGAAGACATGCGCTATCTTTTGCGCTGGAACGGCATTGCCGGTTCAGGCAAAAGAGCGCTGGTTCCAGGCTTCGACGTCGGCGGCAAGACCGGCACGGCTGACAAGGTCGTCAATGGCCGCTATTCCAACGACCTGAACTTCAATGCCTTTCTCGGTGCGTTCCCGATCGACAACCCGAAATACATCGTGCTGACATTCATCGATGCGCCGAAGACCGGCGAAGGCGGTGGCCGGACGGCAGGCTCCAACGCTGCACCCATGGTGCGCGACATTATCAGCCGCTCCGCGCCGCTTCTCGGCGTCGAGCCGAAATTCGGAGAAGACGGTTCTGCCTTGCTTGTGTCTTATTGACCGTGAAATGAGAATACGGGCGATTCGCCAGCGGGCGGATCGATTTCGATGTGAGACATGCAGTTGATGAAGATCAAGGACCTGGCGGGAACGGATTTCCCGGAACTCTCGGCACAGTTGACCGGTGATGCGGCGGATATCGAGGTCACCGGCCTCACGGCTGATAGCCGGCAGGTCAAGCCGGGCGATCTCTTCGTTGCTGTGGCCGGAACGAAGGCGAACGGAGCAGTCTATATTGCCGACGCGATATCGCGCGGTGCCGTAGCGGTCGTTGCCGGCGAACCGCACCAACAGGCCGGGGTCCCGATTTTAACGCTGCCGGATCCGCGCCGCTTCCTCGCGGCGGCGGCCGCGGCCTTCTTCGGCCGGCAGCCTGAAACGATGGTCGCGGTAACGGGAACGGCGGGCAAGACGTCGGTCGCCGCCTTTACGCGGCAGATCTGGGCGCATTCCGGCTTTTCGGCGGCGATGATCGGCACGACGGGCGTCGTGGCTCCCGGGCGGACCGAATACGGCTCGCTGACGACTCCCGAGCCGGTCTCGCTGCACAGGCTGCTCGCCGAACTGGCCGATGCGGGCGTCACCCATGCAGCCATGGAAGCCTCCAGCCATGGGCTCGACCAGAACCGGCTCGATGGGGTCAAGCTCGCCGCCGCGGCCTTCACCAATCTCGGTCGCGACCACATGGACTATCATCCGACGGTCGAGCATTACATGGCCTCGAAGATGCGGCTCTTCACGACGCTGCTGCCGAAAGGCTCTCCGGCGGTGATCTTTGCCGATGGCGAATGGTCCGGCGAGGCGATCGCCACGGCGCGCAATGCCGGCCATGACGTGCGCACCGTCGGGCGCAACGGCGATTACATCAGTCTGAAGCGCGTCGAGCATTTCCGTCACAAGCAGTCGGCGGAGGTGCATGTCGGCGACGACATCTTCGAGATTCACGTGCCGCTTGCCGGCGACTTCCAGGTCGCGAACGCCCTTGTCGCCGCCGGCCTCGCGATGTCCACCGGCATTCCGGCGAAGGCCGCCTTCGCCGCACTCGAAAGACTTGAGGGCGCCTCCGGCCGGCTGGAACTCGTCGGCCACACGAAGGACGGGGCGCTCGCCTATGTGGACTACGCCCACAAGCCGGATGCGCTTCAAAACGTGCTCGAGTCCGTGCGCCCATTCACCACCGGGCGGGTCATTCTGGTGTTCGGCTGCGGCGGCGACCGCGACAGGGGCAAACGCCCGATCATGGGGGAAATCGCCAGCCGGCTTGCCGATGTCGTCATCGTAACCGACGACAATCCGCGCTCGGAGGTGCCGGAGGTCATCCGTGCGGAGATCATGGCCGGTGCCACGGGAGCGACCGAGATCGGCGATCGTGCCGAAGCGATCCGCACTGCCGTCGCGATGCTCAGGAGCGGCGACACACTGATCGTTGCCGGCAAGGGACATGAAGAGGGACAGACGATCGGTTCCGTGACCCTGCCGTTCTCGGACCATGCGGAACTGATGAAGGCGCTCGGAGGGCTTTGATTTGACCTGGCTCTGGACAAGCAGCGATCTTCTGGCCGCCATGAACGGCCGTCCGGTCGGCACCTTGCCCGAAGGCATCGTCGGCATTTCGATCGACAGCCGGACGATCGGCGCGGGCGAGGCATTCTTTGCAATCAAGGGCGATCGCGTCGACGGCCACGACTATGCCGGGATCGCGCTTGCGAACGGCGCCTCGCTGCTCGTGGTCAGTGAGGCGAAGATCCCGGCGCTCGGGCGGCTGATTGCGCCGATGATCGTCGTCGACGACGTGCTCGAAGCGATGATCCGGCTCGGCTGCGCGGCGCGCGACCGCAGCGCCGCGAAGGTCATCGCCGTCACGGGTTCCGTAGGCAAGACGACGACGAAGGAGATGCTTCGCCACGGATTGTCACCGCTCGGGCGCGTCCATGCGTCCATCGCTTCCTTCAACAATCATTGGGGCGTGCCGCTGACGCTCGCCCGCATGCCGGAGACGACCGATTTCGGCATCTTCGAGATCGGCATGAACCATGCCAACGAAATCCGCCCGCTGACGCGGATGGTGCGCCCGCACGTCGCGGTCGTCACCAGCGTTGCCGCTGCCCATCTCGGCAATTTCGCAAGTCTCGACGAGATCGCCGCGGCCAAGGCCGAGATCTTCGAAGGCGTGGTTAGTGGTGGCCACGCGGTCATCAACGGCGATATTCCGCAATTTGGACTGCTGGAGCAGGCGGCGGCTGCGGCGGGCGTCAGTCACATCCATTCCTTCGGCGCCAGTCCCAAGGCCGAGTATCGTCTCGTCGAATTTGCCGGCGCGGCGGTCGGCTCCGTCCTGTGGGCGGGCATTGGCGGCAGAACGCTGGAAGTGGCGATCGGCGCCCCCGGTCGGCATATCGCCGAGAATGCCCTGGCCGTGATCGCCGCGGCTGAGCTCGCCGGGGCGAACATCGATCGCGTCGTCGCCTCGCTTGCGACGATGCAGCCGGAAAAGGGCAGAGGTTTACGGCATCGCCTCAGGGTCAGCGGCGGGTATCTGACGCTGATCGACGAGAGCTACAACGCCAACCCGGCGTCGATGCAGGCAGCCATCGCGCTTCTGCGCGACGCCGAGCCGGCACCCGGCGGCCGCCGCATCGCGATCCTCGGCGACATGCTCGAGATGGGCGAGCATGCGGCGGAGGTTCATGCCGCTTTGGCGGCGCCGATCGTCGAGGCGGGGATCAGCGACGTTTGGCTCGCCGGTCCCCAGATGGCGCATTTGCGCGACGCCCTGCCGGGGGAAATCTCCGTCGTTTACCGCGAAGCGGTAGGCGATCTCATCCCCTACGCTGTCGCCGCGGCCGCCGGAGGCGACGTGGTGATGGTCAAGTCCTCCAAGGGCACGGGCTGCGCGAAAATCGTCGAAGCGTTTCTCGATGCCTACCCCGGGGAGGCCGCGACGGAAGCGTAGCTGGTGACACCACCGGTCCCGGTGGATTGAAATCCTATAGCGCCGAGCGACACGCAAACGTCGCTGTAGCACTTTGAATCGCTGCATGGCTTTGTCCTTAAATCGAGGTCGATGTAAGGAGACATGCAGTAGGCCAGGGGGAAATGGCCTGACATAGTCGTATGCAAGCGGGTATCGTTCGTCAGATGATTCTGTTCGGGCGACGCCCGATTCCAATCTTTGGGGAAGGTCCCTTAATGCTGATCTGGCTCGTGGAACTGGCGGACCACTTTCAATTCTTCAACCTCTTTCGCTACATCACCTTCCGAACGGGCGCAGCACTCTTCACCTCCGCCTTGATCGTCTTTCTCTTCGGCCCGACAATCATCGATTCGCTTCGCATCCGCCAGGGTAAGGGGCAGCCGATCCGCGCCGATGGACCGCAGACGCATTTCAAGAAGGCGGGCACGCCTACCATGGGCGGCCTGATGATCCTCGCCGGCATCGTCGGCTCGTCGCTGCTCTGGGCAGACCTTTCGAGCGTCTATGTCGTGTCGACGCTTCTCGTGACGCTCGGCTTCGGGGCGATCGGTTTCTACGACGACTATCTCAAGGTCACCAAGCAATCGGACAAGGGCTTTTCGGGCAAGGCGCGGCTTGGCATCGAATTCGTGATCGCCTCGATCGCCGTCTATTTCATGATGCGGGCGGCGCTTTCCGCAGGCAGCGCCGGCTCCACCTTCGGCTCGTCAGTGACGTTTCCCTTCTTCAAGGACCTGATGCTCAATCTCGGCTTTTTCTTCGTGCTGTTCGGTGGCTTCGTGATCGTCGGCGCGGGCAATGCCGTGAACCTGACGGACGGTCTCGACGGGCTTGCGATCGGGCCGGTGATGATCGCATCGGCCGCCTTCGGCCTGATCGCCTATCTCGCCGGCAATGCGGTCTTCGCCAACTACCTGCAGATCCATTTCGTGCCCGGTACCGGCGAGCTCGCGGTCATTCTCGGCGCGGTCATCGGCGCCGGCCTCGGCTTCCTGTGGTTCAATGCACCGCCAGCGGCGATCTTCATGGGTGATACCGGTTCGCTCGCTCTCGGCGGGCTGATCGGTACCGTGGCCGTCGCGACCAAGCACGAGATCGTCATGGTGATCATCGGCGGCCTCTTCGTCATCGAGACGCTGTCGGTCATTATCCAGGTCTTCTGGTTCAAGCGCACCGGTCGCCGCGTTTTCCTGATGGCGCCGATCCACCACCATTTCGAGAAGAAGGGCTGGACGGAAAGCCAGGTGGTGATCCGATTCTGGATCATCGCCGTCATCCTCGCGATGGTTGGGCTTTCCACCCTCAAGCTCAGGTGAGCGACAATGATTCCGGTCACCACATTCAACGGCAGGAAGGTCGCACTTTTCGGCCTGGGCGGTTCCGGACTGGCAACGGCTCAGGCGCTTGTTGCCGGTGGAGCGGACGTCACCGCATGGGATGACAACCCCGACAGCGTCGAAAAAGCCGCCGCGGCCGGCGTCGCGACGCTCGACCTACGTGAGGCCGACTGGGGGGCCTTCTCCGCCCTCGTCCTCTCGCCCGGCGTGCCGCTGACGCATCCGAAGCCGCATTGGAGCGTCGACCTTGCGCAGCAGACGGGCGTCGAGATCATCGGCGACGTCGAGCTCTTCGTCCGCGAACGCCGCTCGCACGCACCGGATTGCCCGTTTATCGCGATTACCGGCACCAACGGCAAGTCGACGACCACGGCACTGATCGCGCATCTCCTCAGGACAAGCGGGCGGGACACGCAGCTCGGCGGCAATATCGGCACGGCGGTGCTGACGCTCGATCCGCCCAAGGCGGGGCGCTTCTACGTGGTCGAGTGCTCCTCCTATCAGATCGATCTCGCGCCGACGATCGAACCGACGGCTGGCATCCTCCTCAACCTGACACCTGACCACCTGGACCGGCACGGCACCATGCAGCACTATGCCGACATCAAGGAGCGGCTGGTAGCCGGCAGCCGCACCGCTATTGTCGGCGTCGACGACAGTTTCTCCAGTCTGATCGCCGATCGCGTCGAGCAAGCCGGCACGAAGGTCGTGCGCATCTCTCGCCGTCACGTGCTTGCCGATGGCATTTACGCCGAAGGCGCCAGGCTGATGCGTGCTCATGGCGGCACGTCCACGCTTTTTGCCGATCTCGCCGACATCCAGACCTTGCGCGGCGCGCACAATGCGCAAAACGCCGCCGCGGCGGTTGCGGCATGCCTTGCCGTCGGCATCGACGAGAAGCACATCGTCGACGGGCTCGCGAGCTTTCCGGGCCTCAAGCACCGGATGCAGCCGATCGCAAAAATCGGCGAGATTGTCTTCGTCAACGACAGCAAGGCGACGAATGCCGATGCGGCCGCACCGGCGCTTTCGAGCTACGACCGGATCTACTGGATTGCCGGGGGCCTGCCGAAGGAGGGCGGTATCACCTCGCTGGCCCCATTCTTCCCGAAGATCGCCAAGGCCTATCTGATCGGCGAGGCGGCGCCGGTCTTTGCCGCGACGCTCGGCGATACGGTGCCCTACGAGATCTCCGGGACGCTGGAAAGGGCGGTCGCGCGTGCGGCGGCGGACGCGGCGCGGGAGCGGGGAGGCCCTGTGGCCGTGATGCTTTCCCCGGCTTGCGCAAGCTTCGACCAGTACAAGAACTTCGAAGTGCGGGGGGATGCCTTCGTCGGCCATGTGGCGGCGCTCGAAGGCGTGACCATGCTCATCTGACGGCCGCGCAAAAGGAACAGCGGCAGTCGGGCGGTTTTGGACAGGGCGCGCGGGCGCCGGAAAAGGGGACAGACAGATGGTAAGCCGAGCCGAACGTGGCCCAGTGGCCGACTGGTTCTGGACGATAGACAGGCTCTTCCTGGCGACCTTCATCCTCCTGATGGGCGTCGGCTTCATGCTCTCCTTCGCGGCAAGTCCGCCGGTCGCCGAGCGGATCGGCCTCGAAAGCTTCCACTTCGTGAAGCGTCATGCACTCTTCCTCCTGCCGTCCCTTGCCGTAATGATCGGCATATCCTTTCTGACGCCGCGGCAGGTCAGGCGCGCGGCAATCATCCTGCTCGCGATCTCGCTCGGACTGATGGTTCTCGTCCTCTTCGTCGGCCAGGAGGTGAAGGGTTCGCTCCGCTGGATCTCGATCGCCGGCATTTCGATCCAGCCCTCTGAGTTCATGAAGCCCGCCTTCGTCGTCGTCTGCGCCTGGCTTTTCGCCGAGCACGCCAAGCAACCCGAGATCCCCGGCAACCTGCTTTCGATCCTGCTCTTCTGCATCGTCGGCGCTCTGCTGGTCGCGCAACCCGACCTCGGACAGACGATCCTGACCGCAACCGTCTGGGGCGGCATGTTCTTCATGGCCGGCATGCCGTGGCTGTGGATCATCGTGCTTGCGGGCGTAGGGATGGGGGGCTTCTTCGTCGCATACACGATGCTGCCGCATGTCGCCGGCCGAATCGACCGATTCCTGACCGGCGAGGGCGATACCTTCCAGGTGGATACGGCGCGGCAGGCGATCATCCGGGGCGACTGGTTCGGCCGCGGCCCGGGCGAGGGCGTGGTCAAGCGGATCATCCCCGACAGCCACACCGACTTCGTCTTCTCCGTGGCGGCGGAAGAGTTCGGCATCGTCTTCTGCATGGTGCTCGTGGTGATCTTCGCGTTCCTGGTGATGCGGGGGCTCAATCATGCCTTTCGTGAACGCAACGATTTCAACCGGTTTGCCGTGGCCGGCCTCGTGCTGCAGGTCGGCATCCAGTCGATGATCAATATCGGCGTCAATCTCGAGCTGCTTCCGGCCAAGGGCATGACCCTGCCGCTGATTTCCTACGGCGGATCGTCGATGGTGGCGATCTGCGTGACGGCCGGGTTCATCCTCGCCTTGACACGGCACCGACCGGAGAAACGCGCGGTCGAGCGCAGCCTCTTTCGATCGGGCGTCGGGGTGCCGGCGGAGTAGGATATGAACAAGAGTACCGACAGGGGCATCGTCCTACTTGCCGCCGGCGGAACCGGCGGGCACCTCTTTCCGGCGGAAGCCTTGGCGCATGAACTGAAGGCGTCCGGCTATTCCGTACACCTGGTGACCGACGATCGCGCCGAGCGCTATGCCGGCAAGTTCCCGGCCGAGGAGATTCATGTCGTGCCTTCGGCGACGATCGGATCGAAAAACCCGATCAAGCTGGCACGGTCGATCTTGAAACTCTGGACGGGTCTGAGGGCGGCGCGGCGTCTGATCACCCGGTTGAAGCCTAAGGCGATCGTTGGTTTCGGTGGTTATCCGACCGTGCCGCCGCTGCTTGCCGCGACGCAGATGGGCGTTCCATCGATCATCCATGAGCAGAATGCCGTCATGGGCCGCGCGAACAGGCTGCTTGCCTCCAGGGTAAGAGCCATTGCCGGCGGCTTCCTGCCGGAAGGCGCCGGTGCCTTTGCCGCAAAGACGGTCACGACCGGGAATCCGGTCCGCCCGGCGGTGCTCGAGGCGGCCGAGGCAGCCTATTCCGCCCCTGGCGATCAGCCATTCCATCTGGTCGTCTTCGGCGGCAGCCAGGGGGCGCAATATTTCTCGAGGGCTGTGCCACAGGCGATCAGCCGGCTCGACGACGAAGAACGTCGCAGGCTGAAAGTCACGCAGCAGGCGCGCCTGGAAGACAAGGATGAGGTCATTGCCGCCTACGGACGACTTGGAGTAGCCGCCGAGGTCTCGCCCTTCTTCACCGACATGGCAGCGCGGATCGCTTCGGCGCATCTCGTCCTCTGCCGCTCCGGCGCCTCCACCGTTTCGGAGCTTTCGGTGATCGGCCGTCCGGCAATCCTCGTGCCCTATCCCTATGCGCTCGACCACGACCAGGCGGCGAATGCGGCGGCTCTCGCGGCCAAAGGCGGGGCGCGCGTGATCGCGCAGTCGGAACTCAGCGCCGAAAGGCTCGCGAGCATTCTTACGGACGCCATCAACCACCCGGAGACGCTTGCCCAAATGGCGGCGAATGCGCGCGAGGCCGGCCAGCCGCAGGCGGCGCGCTTGCTTGCATCCCTGGTAGAGGCTATTGCCAGCGGCTCGACAGTCGCGAAATTCAAGGAAACACGCTCATGAAAATGCCGACGACGATCGGGCTCGTACATTTCATCGGTATCGGCGGCATCGGCATGAGCGGCATAGCCGAGGTCCTGCACAATCTCGGCCATCGCGTCCAGGGCTCGGATCAGGCCGACAACGCCAATGTCCAACGGCTGCGCGAGAAGGGCATCCAGATCTCGGTTGGCCACAGGGCGGAAAACCTCGGCGATGCCGAGGTGGTCGTCGTTTCGACCGCGATCAGGAAGGACAATCCGGAGCTCATCGCCGCGCGCGAGAAGTCCCTGCCGGTGGTGCGGCGTGCGGAGATGCTTGCGGAACTGATGCGCTTCCGCAACGCGATCGCCATCGGCGGCACGCACGGCAAGACGACGACGACCTCGATGGTCGCGGCGCTGCTCGATGCCGGTGGCCTTGACCCGACCGTGATCAACGGCGGCATCATCAACGCCTATGGCACCAATGCACGCATGGGCGCGGGCGAGTGGATGGTCGTGGAAGCGGACGAATCCGACGGCACGTTCCTGAAGCTTCCCGCCGATATTGCTATCGTCACCAATATCGACCCGGAACATCTCGATCACTACGGCAATTTCGATGCGGTGCGCGCGGCCTTCCGGCAGTTCGTCGAGAACGTGCCCTTCTACGGGTTCGGCGTGCTCTGCCTCGACCACCCGGAGGTGCAGGGGATGGTCGGCAAGATCGAGGACCGCAAGATCATCACCTATGGCGAGAATCCGCAAGCCGACGTGCGCTATCACAATATCCGCATGGACGGCGCCACGTCCGTCTTCGACGTGGTGATTCGCCGCCGCCGCACCGGCCAGGTGATCGAACTCAAGGACCTGCGGCTGCCGATGCCGGGCCGGCACAACGTCTCGAACGCCACGGCGGCGGTCGCCGTCGCGCAGCGCCTCGGCATCAAGCCGGAGGCCATCGCTCGTGGGCTCGCCGCCTTCAGCGGCGTCAAGCGCCGCTTCACGCTGACGGGCGAATGGAACGGGGCGCGCATCTTCGACGACTATGGTCATCACCCCGTTGAAATCAAAGCGGTGCTCCGGGCGGCGCGCGAGGCTTGCCGCGGTCGCATCATCGCCGTTCACCAGCCGCACCGCTACTCGCGCCTGTCGAGCCTGTTCGAGGATTTCTCCTCCTGCTTCAATGATGCCGACACGGTCCTGATCGCGCCGGTCTATGCGGCGGGCGAGGAAGCGATCGAGGGCGTCAACTCCGAAGCGCTCGTCGGCAGCATCAAGGCAGCCGGTCACCGTGACGCGCGCTATCTCTCCGCACAGGAAACGCTGGCGCCGATCGTCTCCAAGATTGCGCAGCCGGGCGACTTTGTGGTTCTCTTGGGGGCTGGCAGCATTACCAATTGGGCCGCGGCCCTGCCCAGGGAGCTCGCGGAAATTTCAGGAATTGAGCATGAAGCAGGTTAACGGTCAAAAGATCCTGGAGGCGCTCGGAAGCGGCGTCGACGCAATTCGCGGCCGCATCACGCCTGACGCGCCGATGGACCGCGTGACCTGGTTTCGCGCGGGCGGGCTTGCCGAGCTCATGTTCCAGCCGCATGACACGGACGATCTCATCGCGTTCCTGAAGCTCGTTCCGAAGGGCGTGCCCGTCATGGTTGTCGGTGTCGGCTCCAACCTGCTCGTGCGCGACGGCGGCATTTCCGGCATCGTGATCCGGCTGTCGGCCAAAGGCTTCGGTGACCTCGAACTCGTCGGCGAGAACCGCATCAAGGCCGGCGCAATCTGCCCCGACAAGAACATCGCGGCCATGGCGCTCGACCACGGCATTGGCGGCTTTCACTTCTTTTACGGCATTCCGGGATCGATCGGCGGCGCGCTGCGCATGAATGCGGGCGCCAATGGCGGCGAGACGACCGACCGCGTCGTCGAAGTTCACGCCGTCGACCGGCAGGGCAAGAAACATGTGCTCAGCAATGCCGACATGGGCTACTCCTATCGCCATTCGGATGCGGCCGGGGACCTGATCTTCACGCATGCAATCTTCGAGGGCTATCCGGAGGACAAGGCGAAGATCCGCAGCGACATGGACGCAGTGCGCCAGCATCGTGAGACGGTGCAGCCGATCCGCGAAAAGACCGGCGGTTCCACCTTCAAGAATCCGGAAGGCCATTCCGCCTGGAAGCTGATCGACGAGGCCGGCTGCCGCGGCATGATGATCGGCAGCGCCCAGATGTCGCCGCTGCATTGCAACTTCATGATCAACACCGGCCAGGCGAGCGGCTACGAGCTCGAATATCTCGGCGAGACGGTGCGTGCCCGCGTGATGGAGCATTCCGGCGTGAAGCTCGAATGGGAGATCAAACGAGTCGGCAACTTCATGCCGGGCCACGAGATCAAGGAATTCCTCGGCCGCGCTACGGCCTGATCCGAGCTACTCGTCCGAAAAGCCGCGATGACGCTCGCGGCCTTCTGCGTGTGCCGACGCCCGCGGAACCGCCTCGCGGCACATTTCTCGCCCCTGCCTTAGAAAGCGCCGATTCAGCCTTGACGGCTGTTATCGGTTGATTCTGCACGCGCGGGAGCCGGCTGGCACCGCAACAAGAGTTAACCAAAGTAAACGGTTCATTAACCATAATGTCGTTGTAGTGGCCCTACGCGGCGATCTCGCGACTCGGGGCTGATTCAGCCAGACGCAAGCAAGCTTCGCGATAGTGGCGTATTGTTTGGGGGTTTGAATGAGCGGCAAGCATGTTGCTGTCCTGATGGGCGGGTTTTCCTCGGAGAGGCCGGTGAGCCTGTCATCCGGGGCGGCTTGCGCGGATGCCCTGGAGGCCGAGGGCTATCGCATCACGCGAGTCGATGTCGGGCGCGATGTCGCTGCGGTGCTGGCGGAATTACGCCCGGATGTCGCTTTTAATGCCCTCCATGGCCCCTTCGGTGAGGACGGAACGATCCAGGGCATCCTGGAATATCTGGAGATCCCCTACACCCATTCTGGCGTGCTTGCCTCGGCGCTGGCGATGGACAAGGCCCTGGCCAAGCACGTCGCCGAGGCTGCCGGCATTCCGGTCGCCGAAGCGCTGGTCATGGATCGCCACGACTTCGGCAGCGAGCATCCGATGAAGCCGCCCTATGTGGTGAAGCCGGTGCGCGAAGGCTCGAGTTTCGGCGTCGTGATCGTCAAGGAAGATCAGTCGCATCCGCCGCAGGTGGTTACCTCGAGCGAGTGGCGCTATGGCGACCGGATCATGGTCGAGCGCTATGTCTCCGGCCGCGAGCTGACCTGCGGCGTGATGGGCGACGTGGCGCTCGGAGTGACTGAAATCATTCCCCAGGGCCATGCCTTCTACGACTATGACTCCAAATACGTAAAAGGCGGCTCAAGACACGTCATTCCGGCTGAGATTTCACCAAATATTTACCAAAAAATACAAACACTCGCATTGAAGGCGCATCAGGCAATCGGCTGCCGCGGCGTCAGCCGCTCCGACTTCCGTTTCGATGATCGCGGCGACGGCGAGGGCGAGGTGATCTGGCTGGAAATCAACACCCAGCCGGGGATGACCCCGACTTCTCTGGTGCCGGAAATGGCGCAGCATGCGGGCCTTCGGTTTGGTGAGTTTCTTAAGTGGATGGTGGAGGACGCATCGTGCTTGCGCTGAGGGGCAGAAGGGGCAGAAGGGTTCGTCGCCCGCTCGGCGCTCCGGCCGAGGCGGACGAGGCATTCGTATTGCCGCGTCCGCTGCGCAAGAGTGTGCGCTTCCTGGTGGGTCTCGGCACCGGTCGCGTTCGCTTGCCGGCTCATACCGGCACATTCTCCGCGGCCGCCTTCCTGCTGGCGACCGGTCTCTATGGCATGTCACTCGGCGGCCACACGCAGGATTTCGCGCAGGCATCGACGACGGCGGCCGGCTTTGCAATCGAGGACGTGCGCGTCTCCGGCAACGAGCAGACGTCCGAGATAGATATTCTCCAGCAGCTCGGTCTGGACGGTACGACCTCGCTGGTGGCGCTCGACATTGCCGAGGCGCGCAGGCTGATCGGCCAAATGCCGTGGGTCGAAAACGTCACCGTGCGCAAGGTCTATCCAGGCACGATCGAGGTGAACCTCACCGAACGCCAGGCCTTCGGTATCTGGCAGCACGGATCGGACCTGTCGCTCATCGAGCGCAGCGGTAGCGTCATCGCGCCCTTGCGCGACAACAAGTTCGCCGCGTTGCCGCTCTTTGTCGGCCGCGATGCCGAGACGGCGGCCGCGGCCTTCTACGATGAGTTCTCTCGCTGGCCGGAATTCCGCTCGCGCGTGAGGGCTTTCGTGCGCGTGGCGGGCCGGCGCTGGGACCTGCGTCTCGATAACGGCATCGTCGTCAAGTTGCCCGAGAAGGACGTTGCGCGGGCGATGAAGGTTTTGGCCGAAATGGAAGAGGGGCATCAACTGCTCGAGCGCGACATCGCCGCCGTCGATCTGAGGCTTGAGGATCGTACGACCGTCCAGTTGACCCCGGAGGCGGTCGCGCGCCGGGAGGTCGCACTGAAGGCGAGGGAGAAGATGCTGAAGGCGCAGGAGAAGGAGAGGCGGATATGAGCCTGTTCGGTTCCTCGAGTTTCGGCCTTCCGCGTCTGAGGCCGCTTCCTTCGAAGCGCGCCCACGTCGTCTCCGTGCTCGACATCGGCTCGACCAAGGTCGTCTGCATGATCGGCCGGCTGACGCCACGGGCCGAGAGCCAGATTCTTCCCGGTCGCACCCACAACATCGAGATCATCGGCATCGGCCATCAAAAGTCGCGCGGCGTGAAGAACGGCGTGATCGCCGATCTTGATGCGGCCGAAAGCGTCGTGCGGCTTGCAGTGGACGCTGCCGAGCGCATGGCTGGTCTCACGATCGACAGCATGATCGTCAACGTTTCCGCCGGCCGCCTGCAGAGCGACGTCTATACGGCAACGATCGACCTTGGTGGCCAGGAGGTCGATGCGAGCGATCTCAGGAAGGTGCTCGCAGCCGCCGGCCAGCAGTCGCAGCGTGCGGATCGGGCGATCCTCCACTCGCTGCCGACCGGATTCTCGCTCGACGGCGAGCGCGGCATTCGCGATCCGCTGGCGATGTTCGGCGACGTGCTGGGGGTCGACATGCACGTACTGACGGCGGAGCGTTCGGCGCTCAAGAACCTCGAGCTTTGCGTCAACCGTGCGCATCTTTCGGTCGAAGGCATGGTCGCGACGCCCTATGCAAGCGGTCTTGCGGCGCTCGTCGACGACGAGGTCGAACTCGGCTGCGCGGCGATCGACATGGGCGGCGGCACGACTACGATCTCGGTCTTTGCCGACGGCAAGCTGGTCCATGCGGACGCTGTCAGCCTCGGCGGACATCACGTGACCACCGATCTCGCGCGCGGTCTTTCGACGCGTATCGAGGACGCGGAGCGGCTCAAGGTCGTGCACGGCTCGGCGCTCGCCAACAGCGCCGACGAACGTGACATGGTCTCCGTTCCGCCAATCGGCGAAGACGATCGCGACCAGCCGACCCACGTACCGCGTGCGCTCGTTTCGCGGATCGTTCGCGCCCGGATCGAAGAGACGCTGGAGCTTATCCGCGATCGTATCCAGCGCTCCGGCTTCAGTCCGGTGGTGGGCAAGCGGATCGTGCTGACGGGCGGCGCCAGCCAGTTGACCGGCCTGCCGGAAGCGGCGCGGCGAATCCTGGCGCGCAATGTCCGCATCGGGCGGCCGCTCGGGGTTTCGGGCCTGCCGGCTGCCGCCAAGGGCCCGGCCTTTTCCACGGCCGTCGGGCTGATGATCTATCCGCAGGTCGCAGATCTCGAGACTCATGCCAGCCACGGCGGCATGCTCTCGGCCTTCGGCGGCGGCAACAGTCGCATCGCCCGCATGGGGCAATGGCTGAAAGAAAGCTTTTGAGGCTTCGCCAGCGGCAGGGCGCCGGGCGGAGCAAGAGTTTGAGTTTTGAAGGATTTGGCCGGCTCGGCAAGGCGGCCAGGGAAAGAGAAGGAACGGTAAAATGGCCATCAACTTGCAGAAGCCGGACATTACCGAGCTGAAGCCCCGCATCACGGTCTTCGGCGTCGGCGGCGGCGGCGGCAATGCCGTCAACAACATGATCACCGCGGGCCTCCAGGGCGTCGACTTCGTCGTCGCCAACACGGATGCGCAGGCGCTGACGATGACCAAGGCAGAACGGATCATCCAGATGGGTGTCGCCGTCACCGAAGGCCTTGGCGCAGGCTCGCAGCCGGAAGTCGGCCGGGCAGCCGCCGAAGAGTGCATCGACGAGATCATCGATCACCTGAACGGCACGCATATGTGCTTCGTCACCGCCGGCATGGGCGGCGGCACCGGCACAGGTGCCGCCCCGATCGTTGCCCAGGCCGCCCGCAACAAAGGCATCCTGACCGTCGGTGTGGTCACCAAGCCGTTCCATTTCGAAGGCGGGCGCCGCATGCGCATCGCCGACCAGGGCATTGCCGACCTCCAGAAGTCGGTGGATACGCTGATCGTCATCCCGAACCAGAACCTCTTCCGCATCGCCAACGACAAGACGACCTTTGCGGACGCCTTCGCCATGGCCGACCAGGTCCTCTATTCGGGCGTCGCCTGCATCACCGACCTCATGGTCAAGGAAGGCCTGATCAACCTCGACTTTGCCGACGTCCGCTCGGTCATGCGTGAGATGGGCCGCGCCATGATGGGCACCGGCGAGGCTTCGGGCGAAGGCCGCGCCATGGCCGCCGCGGAAGCAGCGATCGCCAACCCGCTGCTCGACGAGACCTCGATGAAGGGTGCACAAGGCCTGCTCATTTCCATCACCGGCGGCCGCGACCTCACGCTCTTCGAGGTCGATGAAGCCGCGACGCGCATCCGCGAGGAAGTGGATCCGGACGCCAACATCATTCTCGGCGCGACCTTCGACGAGGAACTCGAAGGCTTGATCCGCGTATCGGTCGTCGCCACCGGTATCGACCGTGGCGTGGCGGAGGTTTCCGGTCGCTCGGCCGACTTTCGTCCGGTAGCACCGAAGCCGGTCGTTCGCCCGTCCGCCGCGGTTGCGGCGCAGCCGCAGCCGGTCGTGCCCCAGCAGCCTGCACCGCAGCCGCAGCCGATGCAGCAGGCCGCGCCGCAGCCGGTCCGGTCGGTCGACCAGGTGGCGCTTGCGATCCGCGAGGCGGAAATGGAGCGGGAGCTCGACATCGCCACCCGCGCCGAGATCGCAGCACCTGTCCAGCAGCCGCAGGAGGAGTTTCGTCCGCAAAGCAAGCTCTTTGCCGGGACCGCTCCGGTGGAAGCCGCACCCGTAGCGCGTCAGGCAGTTCCGGCACAGCGGCCGGCAGAAGCACCGGTGCAGGCCCAGGCGGCGCCGCATCCGATGCGTCAGGAACCGGCGCCCGTCATGCGCCAGCATGCCGAGCCGGTTCGCATGCCCAAGGTCGAGGATTTCCCGCCGGTCGTAAAAGCCGAGCTGGAACATCGTGCCCAGCCGGCTCCGATGCAGGAAGAACGCGGGCCGATGGGTCTCCTCAATCGGATCACCAGCTCGCTTGGCCTGCGCGAAAGGGACGCCAACCAAAGCGTGTCGGCTGACATGACGGCTTCCGCACCGAGTGCCGCCTCGCAGCAGCGCCGGCCGCTCTCGCCGGAGGCGAGTGTGTACGCGCCGCGCCGCGGCCAGCTTGACGACCATGGTCGCGTCACGCCGCAGATGCGCTCGCACGACGATGATCAGCTCGAGATCCCGGCGTTCCTGCGTCGTCAATCGAACTGATTAGAACGACGTTCCTTCCCTTGCCGATGCCCGGGCTCTAGCCCGGGCATTTTCAGTTGCGCCTTGTTTTTCAAGGAATTACCGATTGTGTTGTGCGCATTTGTATTGCGTAACAAAGCGAAACGAACAGTGATTTGGAATGGTGCCTCCGAAACTTTATTTTCACCCTCGCAAAGGGAGCGCATGCGATTCGATCGGGCGCTGTTGGTTAGAGGTTTCCGGGGCGTGATAGCGGCAGGTCGTGCTGGATATCGCTGCATCCCCACAAGAATTTGGCCGTTTGGCCGTTGATCGAAAGTGACGACGAGAATGGGAATTGAACTGCTCGGGTTCCAGACGACGATTGCAAGCCCGGTAACGCTCAAGGGGATTGGAGTGCACTCCGGCGCCGAGGTGGAGATCACCTTCCATCCGGCGGAGGCCGATGCCGGCATCGTCTTTCAGCGTGTTCTCGCGGGGGAGCACGTCAGCGAACACAGGGCCGTCTCGTCGCAGGTTGGCAACACGGATCTTTGTACCGTTCTCGGCTTCTCGCCGGCAACGTCCATCGCGACCATCGAACATGTCATGGCGGCGATCTATGCGCTCGGCCTCGACAACCTACTGATAGAGGTCCACGGCGCGGAAATGCCGATCATGGACGGCAGTTCCGAGCCCATCATCGAAGCCATCGAGCAGGCCGGGATCCGGGCGCTTGTGGAGAAGCGCCGGTACATCCGCATCCTGAAGCCCGTTCGCGTCGAGTCTGGCGCCTCCTGGTCGGAGTTCACGCCTTATGACGGTATGCGCTTCGAGGTGGAGATCGATTTCGATTGCCCGCTGATCGGCCGGCAGGCCTGGAAGGGCGACATCACGCCGGACGTATTCAAGCGCGAACTGTCCCGCGCGCGCACCTTCGGCTTCATGCGCGATGTCGAGCGTCTTTGGGCGGGCGGTTTCGCGCTTGGCTCGTCGCTGGAAAACTCCGTCGTCATCTCGGACGACAACACGGTCATCAATGTCGAAGGTCTCCGCTATCCGGACGAGTTCGTTCGCCACAAAACCCTCGATGCGGTGGGCGACCTCTCGCTCGCGGGTGCGCCGTTCCTCGGCTGCTACCGCTCCTATCGCGGCGGCCACAAGATGAACGCCAATGCGTTGAAGGCGTTGCTCAGCGATCCAACGGCCTATGAAGTCGTGGAAACGGCGACGCAGCGTCAGCGTACCCGTTCGCGGGACATGGTCGCGGTTGCCGCGACCGGTTTTGCGCCCTGGTCGGCGTGACGAACTCAGCTTACTTGCTTCTCCAGTCGCCGGCCGAAAGGCCGGCTTTTTCTTGATCCCTTCCGGTGAGGAGATGGAGGAGCAGATTGCATCAGCAGCCGCCGTCTGCGTCTGAAAAGACGAGGGCGCACTGTGGAACGCCACAAATTTGCATGAATTGCCGATCATGACGTTGCGGTCCTGAGGCAACTTGCTCTAAAACGCGCAAGTCTGGCGGTTGCCGACCGCGACTGCATGATTCCCTAATTCGCGAAAGAATTAAGGAATCATGCAGCAAGTTGAAGTGCTACAGCGATCTTTGCGCGTCTGGTAAGCGTGCGGGGCCGTAGGTGAAACGGGAATATCCGATGGTTCTTGCAGTTTCTGTTGAGATGAGAAAAACCGTGCGCATGGTCGCCGTCGTTCTTGCGACGGTCGCCGGCAGCAGCCTGATCACCGCCTGCCAGAACGACAAGGATATCGATATCACCAAGCTCACCGCCGAAACGGATCCGCCGGATGTGCTTTACAATCAGGGTCTCGCCAACCTCAATGCCGGCAAGACCACGGAAGCGGCGCGCAAGTTCGAGGCGATCGACCGGCAGCATCCGTTCTCCGAATACGCGCGCAAGGCGCTGGTGATGAATGCGTTCGTTTCCTACCGCAACGGCCAATACCAGGAGGCGATCAACTCCACCAACCGCTATCTGAACCTCTACCCGCAGTCGGAAGATGCGGCCTATGCGCAATATATCCAGGGTCTCGCCTATACGAAGCAGATCCCGGCGGTGACGCAGGATCAGAAGCCGGCCACGAGAGCGATCGAGGCGATGCAGGCGGTCGTCGACAACTACCCCGATTCCGAATATGTCGACGATGCGCAGGCGAAGATCCGTTTTGCCCGCGACCAGCTGGCCGGCAAGGAAATGCAGGTCGGCCGTTATTATCTGGAGCGCAAGGAATATCTCGCCGCTATTTCGCGCTTCCGCGTCGTGGTCGAGCAATATTCCAATACCAACCAGGTGGAAGAGGCTTTGGCGCGCCTGGTCGAGGCCTATTACGCCATGGGCGTGACGACGGAGGCCCAGACAGCGGCGGCAGTTCTCGGACATAACTACCCCGACAGCAAGTGGTATGCCGGTTCCTACAAGCTGCTTCAGTCGGGCGGTCTTGAACCGCGCGAAAGCGGCACGTCCTGGATCGCGCGCGCCGGCAAGAAGCTCATCGGTGCCTGATAGCCTCGGCGCCCCCCTTTGTTTTTACGCAATTGCGACCGCAAGACCGCTACACATTTCTGCTGGAACAACTAGGAAGACCTGAAACCGGATGCTCGCGCAGCTCTCGATCCGCGATATCGTCCTGATCGAACGGCTTGATCTCAATTTCGACGCCGGTCTCTCCGTGCTGACCGGCGAAACCGGCGCGGGCAAATCCATTCTTCTCGACAGCCTCTCCTTGGCGCTCGGTGGCCGCGGCGATGGCTCGCTCGTGCGCCACGGCGAGGGCAAGGGCCAGGTGACGGCCGTGTTCGACGTGCCGGCAGGCCACGCTGCGCGACTGCTCTTACGTGAAAACGGCATTGACGACGATGGCGACCTCATCTTTCGCCGCGTGCAATCTGCGGACGGCCGCACCAAGGCCTTCATCAACGACCAACCGGTCAGCGTGCAACTCATGCGGCAGGCCGGCCAGCTGCTCGTCGAAATCCACGGCCAGCACGACGATCGGGCGCTCGTCGACATCGATGCGCATCGCACGCTGCTCGACGCCTTCGGCGGCACGAGCGAGGCGGCCGACGAGGTTGCGGGCTTCTATCGAGCCTGGAAGGATGCCGAGCGCAGCCTGAAGAAGCACCGTGAAAAGGTCGAGGCGGCGGCGCGCGAGGCGGATTACCTGCGCTCCTCGGTCGAGGAGCTCGAAGCGCTTTCGCCGCGCGACGGTGAAGAGGACGAGCTGGCGGAAGCGCGGGCGCGGATGATGAAGGTCGAGCGCATCGCCGGCGACATCAGCGAGGCCTCCGATTTCCTGAACGGCAATGCGTCGCCGGTGCCGCTGATTGCCTCGCTGGTCCGGCGGCTCGAGCGCAAGAGCCATGAAGCTCCGGGGCTGCTCGAGGAAACCGTGGAGCTCCTGGACGGCGCGCTCAACCAGCTATCCGATGCGCAGATGGCAGTTGAGCGAGCGCTGCGCAACACCGAATTCGACCCGAAGGAACTGGAACGCGTAGAGGAACGGCTTTTCGCGTTACGCGCCGCCAGCCGCAAATACTCGGTGCCCGTCACCGAGCTGCCGGCACTCGCCGTGCGCATGATCGCCGACCTTGCCGATCTCGATGCCGGCGAGGAGAAGCTAAAGCACCTGGAAGCCCATGTGCTGGAGGCGAAAACCGCATTCGACGCGGCGGCTCGCGGGCTTTCGGAAAAGCGCCACAATACGGCACAAGCGCTGTCGGCTGCGGTCATGGAGGAACTGCCGGCGCTCAAGCTCGAGCGTGCGCGCTTCATGGTCGATGTGGCGAGCGATCCGGCTTCGCCGAGCGCTGACGGTATCGATGTCGTCGAATTCCACGTCCAGACCAATCCGGGGACGCGGCCGGGACCGATCATGAAGGTCGCCTCGGGCGGCGAGCTTTCGCGCTTCCTGCTGGCGCTCAAGGTGGCGCTTGCCGATCGCGGTTCGGCGCCGACGCTCGTCTTCGACGAGATCGACACCGGCGTCGGCGGTGCGGTGGCGGACGCAATCGGACAGCGGCTGAAGCGGCTTTCCAGGACCGTCCAGGTGCTTTCCGTGACCCATGCCCCGCAAGTCGCCGCGCGCGCGGCGACGCACCTCCTGATCTCCAAGGGCCCGTCGGCGCAAAAAGCGGAAATGATCGCCACGCGCGTCGCCCGCATGGACGACGAGGCGCGCACCGAGGAGATCGCCCGCATGTTGGCCGGCGCCTCGATCACCGAGGAGGCGCGGGCGGCTGCGGCGAGGTTGCTGGCGGGCAACGGCTGATCCTTCCAGCGCAAACAGGTTGAAAACGCGAGGGAACTGCTCTTCCCGTCGTTGATCTTTGCTATAAGACGACTCCCATTTCGGAGTCGTGGCGCATGTCGAGCATTCAGAAACCTGTCGATGAATTAAGCGAAAGGGAAGCGGCGGAGGAACTCGCGTATCTCGCGGCAGAGATCGCCCGCCATGACATGCTCTATCACGGCAAGGATACGCCGGAGATTTCGGACGCGGACTACGACGCGCTGAAGCGGCGGAATGATCTCATCGAGGCGCACTTTCCGGCGCTCTTGCGCGAAGACAGTCCGTCGCAAAGGGTCGGAGCGGCGCCGTCGCTTACATTCCAGCCGGTCGTCCATGCGCGGCCGATGCTCTCGCTCGACAACACCTTTTCCGACGAGGACGCTCGCGACTTCGTGGCGAGCGTCTACCGCTCTCTGGGGCTGCTCCCCGACCACTCGATCGCCTTTACCGCCGAGCCAAAGATCGATGGCCTATCGATGTCGCTCCGCTACGAGAACCGCCGGCTCGTGACGGCGGCAACGCGCGGCGACGGGACCACGGGGGAGAACGTCACCGCCAATATCCGCACGATCCGCATGATCCCGCAGACGCTTGCCGCCGATGCGCCGGATGTCGTGGAAATCAGAGGCGAGGTCTATATGGCGAAGTCGGATTTTGCCGCGCTCAACGCCGAAATGGCCGCGCAGGGCAAGCCGCTCTACGTCAATCCACGCAACACGGCCTCGGGCTCGCTGAGGCAGCTCGACGCCAAAGTCACGGCGAGCCGCAAGCTCCGATTCTTCGCCTATGGCTGGGGCGAGATGTCGGAAATGCCGGCGGACACCCAGTTCGGCATGGTCGAAGCATTCAAGGCCTGGGGCTTCCCCGTCAATCCGCTGATGCGCCGCTTGTTTTCGGCTGACGAGCTGCTCGAGCACTACCATCATATCGAGCGCGAGCGCCCGGATCTCGACTACGATATCGACGGCGTCGTCTACAAGGTCGACCGGCTCGACCTGCAGACCCGGCTCGGCTATCGCTCGCGCAGCCCACGCTGGGCAACGGCGCACAAGTTCCCGGCCGAACAGGCCTTCACGCGGTTGAAGGGCATCGACATCCAGGTTGGCCGCACCGGCGCGCTGACGCCGGTGGCGCGGCTGGAGCCGATCACCGTCGGAGGCGTCGTCGTCACCAATGCGACCCTGCACAATGAGGACTATATCCGCGGCGTCGGCAACAATGGCGAACCGGTCCGGGAAGGTCGCGATATCCGCATCGGCGACATGGTCGTCGTGCAGCGGGCAGGGGACGTCATCCCGCAGATCGTCGATGTCGTCATGGACGAACGGCCAGAGGCGGCGGAGACCTACAGGTTCCCGACGACTTGTCCGGTCTGCGGCAGCCATGCGGTGCGCGACATCAACGAGAAGACCGGCAAGGTCGACGCGGTACGCCGCTGCACGGGCGGTTTCGTCTGCCGCGCACAGGCGGTCGAGCACCTGAAGCATTTCGTCTCGCGCAACGCCTTCGACATAGAGGGGCTTGGCGCGAAGCAGATCGAGTTCTTCTTCGAAAGCGACGACGAGAACCTGCGGATCCGTACCGCGCCCGAAATCTTCACGCTGGAGCGCCGGCAGGAAGCCTCGCTGACCAAGCTCGAGAACATCGAGGGCTTCGGCAAGGTCAGCGTGCGCAAGCTTTATGACGCAATCGATGCCCGCCGCTCGATCGCGCTCCACCGCTTCATCTATGCGCTCGGCATCCGCCATGTCGGAGAGACGACGGCGAAGCTCTTGGCGCGCTCCTATGGCAGCTACGAGCGTTTCGGGTCGGCTATGGTCGGGGCCGGCAGTTTCTCGGGGGACGCCTGGCACGAGCTCAACAGAATCGACGGCATCGGAGAAATCGTCGCGCGGGCCATCGTCGAGTTCTACAAGGAGCCGCGCAATCTCGAGGTCGTCTCGCGCCTCCTTGAAGAGGTGACGCCGGAAAGCGCCGAAATCCCGGTCTCCACGGACAGTCCCGTTGCCGGCAAGACAGTGGTGTTCACCGGCTCGCTCGAAAAGATGACGCGCGACGAGGCGAAGGCCAGGGCCGAAAGCCTAGGCGCCAAGGTCGCGGGTTCGGTTTCGAAGAAGACCGATATCGTCGTCGCCGGCCCGGGTGCCGGCTCGAAGCTCGACAAGGCGCGAGAGCTCGGCATCAAGACGATGGACGAGGACGAGTGGCTGACGCTGATCGACGGGTAGTTCCTGTCGGCACAGGGCATCAGCCTTGGGCGGACGCGCTACCCGCTCTGGCCTGCCCGTCCTCCGCAGCAACTGCGGAGGGTGGACCGGCCATCTCCCCCACAAAAGGGGGGAGATCGACTCGTGATGGTTTGATCGAACGATAGTGAGGCTTGGCAAATGCAGAGCCTTCCGAGGGGCACCGTTCGTGCCGCTTGCCGATCTCCCCTTGTGGGCTCGGCCGCTGCTACTCACCCGCCTGTTCAGCCGACATGTCCATCCACATGAATTCCCAGACATGGCCGTCGGGATCCTGGAAGCTGATGCCGTACATGAAGCCGTAGTCGATCGCCGGCTTCCAGGGCTTGCCGCCCGCCGCAAGCGCCTTTTCGAGCATGTCGTCGCACTCCTGGCGGCTCGAAGCGGAAAGGGCGGTGATCACCTCGGTGCCCCTGGCGGTGTCGCTGATCTCGCCGGTGATGAAATTGCGGAACTTCGGCTCGGTCAGAAGCATGACGAAGATGTTTTCGTCGATGACCGTGCAGGCGGCGGTGTCATCGGAGAACTGCTCATTGAAGGTGAAGCCGAGAGCGGAAAAGAAGGCGCGGGAGGCCTTCAGGTCCTTGACCGGCAGATTGACGAAGATCATGCGCATGAGTTTTTCCTCGTGATTGTGAGACTGGCCAAGGACGAAAGCAGGCGCCGCGTGCCGACAGGCGGCGAGAATTTATCTGGCGCGGAGGCAATGGCTTTCAAGCCCTCGGACGTCCAAAGCTGCCGGACAAGGCTCGGGGGCTTTCCGGCAATTCCATTTGTGTTTTTGCGCCGCACAAGATAGAGCATGGCAGCCAAAATTTGTGCAATTGCCTTTTCGCGGGGCCGGCTACTGGCCATATCAGCGAGGCGGGGCTGCGTCTTTCCAGCCCCGGCGGATTGGAGGGTCCGAGATGAAAACCGTCAGCACCATCAGCGAGCTGCGGGCTGCGCTGGCCGAACATCGCCGGGCCGGCAGATCGATCGGGCTGGTTCCGACCATGGGCTATCTCCACGTCGGTCACATGGAGCTCATGCGCCTCGCCCGCAGCGAAAACGACGTGGTCGTTGCCAGCATCTTCGTCAATCCGCTGCAGTTCGGCCCGAGCGAGGATCTTGCCAAATATCCGCGCGATCTTGCACGCGACGAGGGAATGCTTGAGGAGAGCGGTGTCGATTTCCTTTTTGCGCCCGGCGTTTCCGACATGTATCCGCGGCCGATGGAGACCGTCGTCGACCTGCCGAAGCTCGGCTCCGAGCTCGAAGGGGCGGTGAGGCCGGGGCACTTCGCCGGTGTTGCGACCGTCGTCACCAAGCTTTTCAATATCGTCCAGCCCGACCGCGCCTATTTCGGCGAGAAGGACTTCCAGCAGTTGCAGATCATCCGCCGCATGGTGGAAGACCTGGCGCAGCCGGTGGCGGTCGTCGGCGTGCCAACCGTGCGCGAGGCCGACGGTCTCGCCTGTTCTTCGCGCAATGTCTATCTCACCGCCGAGGAGCGCCGCGCGGCGGCAATCGTGCCGAAGGCGCTCGAAGAAGCCGAGCGGTTGATCGCGAGCGGCCTGACCGACCCGGCGGCAGTGGAGAAAGGCGTCACCGAATTCCTCTCGAGCGAGCCGCTCGCGCGCCCTGAGGTGGTGGCGCTGCGCGACCCGGAGACGCTCGAGCCGATCGGTACTATCGCAGACAAACCGGTTCTCCTTCTCCTCTTCGTCCGCTTCGGCACGACGAAGCTGCTCGACAATCGCGTGATCGCTCCGAAAACCGCCCGTTTAGCAAAGGTTGCCTGACAATGAGCGTCCAGACCACGAAACGGCGGCTCAGTCCCGCCAATATCGAAGCCCTGAAGGGTGAGCGCCCGATCGTTAGCCTCACGGCCTACACGACGCCGATCGCGCGGCTCCTCGATCCGCACGTCGATTTCCTGCTCGTCGGCGACTCGCTCGGTATGGTGCTCTATGGCCTCGACACCACGGTCGGGGTGACGCTCGACATGATGATCGCCCATGGGCAGGCGGTGATGCGTGGCGCAGAGCGCGCCTGCGTCGTCGTCGATCTGCCCTTCGGCTCCTATCAGGAATCGAAGGAGCAGGCCTTCCGCAGCGCGGCGCGCGTGCTGAAGGAAACCGGCTGCAGCGCGGTCAAGCTCGAGGGCGGGGCGGAGATGGCGGAGACCGTCGATTTCCTCGTCAGCCGCGGCATTCCGGTGCTCGGCCATGTCGGGCTGATGCCGCAGCTCGTCAATACGACCGGCGGTTACCGGTCGGTCGGGCGCAACGACAAGGAAGTGGCGAAGATTCGCCGTGACGCCAAGGCGATCGATGACGCCGGCGCCTTCGCGATCGTCATCGAGGGCACGGTGGAGCCGGTCGCTCGCGAGATCACAGCAACCTTGCGCGCCCCGACGATCGGCATCGGCGCGTCGCCCGCCTGCGACGGCCAGATCCTCGTCTCCGACGACATGCTCGGGCTCTTCAACGATTTCAAGCCGCGTTTCGTCAAGCACTTCGCCGAGCTCGCCCCGACAATCTCCAAGGCGGCGGAGGATTATGCGAAAGAGGTGAGGGCGCGCACTTTCCCAGGCATCGAGCATACGTTCCAGGTGAAGCGCTGAGCGGCGCGATCGCAATCCTGCCCCCTTCTCGGGTCTGACCAGGTCTGACCCGAGCTTGCGCGTCTGACAAGACGCGCGCCGCTTTGGTGCAGCCATCAGCAGAATCGATCTTTGTATCAGCGCAATTGAATTGTCGTGGCCGACGGCAACCCCTATCTGTCCCGACGAAGCAGGCATCGGGCCCGACGGGGAGGATACTCATGAACAACGGCGATTTCCGCGAGGGCTTGCGCCAGGGCTTCCCGGTCATTGTGGCGGCATCGCCCTTTGGCGCCTTGTTCGGAGCGCTGGCGGTCGATAACGGCTTTTCCATCGCGGATGCGGTGTTCATGAGCGCCACGGTCTATGCCGGCGCGAGCCAGATGGTCGGCATCGAGCTTTTCGGCAACAACGTCCAGCCGTGGCTGATCGTGCTTTCGATCTTCGCCGTCAACTTCCGACACGTGCTCTATTCGGCTTCGATCGCCAGGCACATCCGGCACTACACGCCCCTTCAGAAGTTCTTCGCCTTTTTCCTGCTGATCGATCCGCAATATGCCGAGAGCGAAAGGCGGGCGGAGCGCGGCCTTCCGGTGACTTTTTCCTGGTATCTGGGCTTCGCGCTGATCATCTATTTCCTCTGGCTTGTCACCACGGCGATCGGGGCGGTCTTCGGGCAGATGGTCGGCGATCCGCAAGCGATCGGGCTCGACGTGCTCCTGCCGATCTACTTCCTCGGGCTGGTGCTCGGCTTCCGTAAGCGGGACCGTTTCCTGCCGGTCGTGGCGACCAGCGCGGTCGCATCCGTCGCCGCGATACATTTTGTCGGTTCTCCATGGCATGTCAGCATCGGCGCACTCGCCGGCGTCGTGCTCGCCGCCTGCTTTCCGAGCGAGCGGGCAGAGACAGAAGGCGAGCCGGTGGAGCAGGGGAACTGAGCCATGGACGCAAGCCAGCACCTTGACCTGATCTACATCATTCTCGCCGCGGCGGTCGCTACTTTCGCGACCCGCGTCGGCGGCTATGTGCTGATCACGCAGTTGAAGCATATTCCACCACGCCTTGAAGCGGCGTTGAATGCCGTTCCGGCGGCAGTGCTGACGACGCTCGTTGCCCCCGCCTTCGTCTATGGCGGGCTCGATGTCGCGGCCGCAATGGTGCTTGCCTTTGCGGTCGGGCTTCGGTTCTCGACGCTCAGGATGCTGCTTGCCGGCTGGGTCGTGGTGATGGCGATCCGCTACGCGTTCCTGTAGTCACGTTCCGCGCTCCTTCACGCAACCGACATTTGGCGACGGACAGCCTGCGGGCTATCATGCTCTGTTGCCGGAGAGCACGACAGCTCGCCGGCGTGGAGGAAACGACCATGATGACCAGGTTCTCGATTGCCCTTCTGCTCGCGCTTGCGCCCATGCCAGCCGTTGCGAACTCCTGCCCAAGTCAAATGGCGCAGATTGACGCGGCCCTGCAGACGGCCTCACTTTCCGAGGCTGACATGAACAAAGTCAAGGAGTTGCGCAAGCGGGGCGAAGAATTGCACGATGCCGGGGATCATGCCGGATCGGAGGCAGCGCTCGGTGAGGCGAAGCAGTTGCTCGGAATCTGATCCCGGAAGCCGGCCTGCCGGCTTTTCGCTCTTCGAAGCATTTTCGGACCGTCGATCGCGATTTCACGTAAAGAATCGTACGAAACCCGTAGAATTCCCGGGTTTCGCGGGGACCTTGCGTGAAATATGACGGTCATGTTGGTAGAGACATCGAACCTCCCAACGGAGGCCCGGTTGCCCCTGTAGCCCCACCCACGCCGCCGGGCCTCCCTCCCTTCGTCCGTGTTGCGCCTAGCGCATCGGCCCGAAAATCGGAACCGATTTTCGGAAAGCACGTATATTCAAAGATTTACAGCGTCCTTTGCGCGTCTGATAAGACGCGCGGCGCTGTTACTCAACGGTGGATTGCTTCCGTGGCGGCCATCAGCCACTCCCGTGTCGCGTCGTCGGCGAGAAGTGGCATCAGTTTCTCGCGCGTCTCGGCCTGATAATCGTTGAGCCATGCAAGCTCTTCATCCGTCAGCAGTGCGGGCAGCACCAGCCGACGATCGATTGGGCAATAGGTCAGCGTGTCGAAGCCGCGCATCGGTTGGTCGCCGCCCTCGATTTCGGCCGCTTCCGTGACGACAACGAGATTTTCGATGCGGATGCCGAACGCGCCGGGACGATAGTAGCCGGGCTCGTTGGAGAGGATCATGCCCGGCAGCAGTTCCTGGATTGCGAGGCGAGCGATCCGCTGGGGCCCTTCATGCACCGAGAGATAGGAGCCGACGCCGTGTCCGGTGCCGTGGGCGTAATCGGCTCCGGCCTTCCACAGCGCGATGCGGGCAAGCGGATCGAGATCGACGCCGCGCGTGCCCTTGGGGAACCGCGCCGTGCTGATCGCGATCATTCCCTTGAGCACCAGCGTGAAGAAACGCTTCTGCTCTTCCGGTACGGAACCGATCGCCACCGTCCGGGTGATGTCGGTGGTGCCGTTGATATATTGTGCGCCGGAATCGATCAGGAACATGGTTCCGGCTTCAATCGGCCGGTCTGTGGCCGTGGTTACCCGATAATGCATGATCGCCGCATGCTCCCCGGCGCCGGCGATCGTATCGAAGGAAATGTCCTTCAAGGGGTTCTGCATGCGTTCGCCGACCGCGGTGCGAACGGCCTCGAGCCGCTTGGCTGCGCCGATTTCCGTGACGGAACCGGGCTCCGCCTTGTCGAGCCAGGCGAGGAATTCGACCATGGCGGCAGCGTCCTGCAGGTGTGCACTCACGGATCCGGCGATTTCCGCCGCGTTCTTGCAGGCGCGCGGCAGGCGGGCGGGATCGGTTGCCTCGATGGCCGTTCCTCCCTTGACCCGAATCAGTTCGCCGATCGCGACGGGGGAGAGGTCCGGATCGATCATGATCGCTGCGCCGGTCGCGGCGAGGGCCGCGAGCCTATCCTCGAAGCTTGCCGGCGGCAGAATGTCGGATAGCTGCGTGAGATAGGCCTCCTGCTCGATACCCGTCTTGCGCTTGTCGAGGAAAATCTCGGCGCGGCCGTTCGCATGGATGATGGCGCGTGCCAGGGGGTGCGGCACATGAGGGACGTCGCTGCCGCGGATATTGAAGGCCCAGGCGACGGAAGAGGGGTCGGTCAGCACGACAGCCGCTGTTTTCGTCTTCTCGACGGTCGCGGCAATCTTTGCAACCTTGTCCTTCGCCAACTCACCGGCATGTTCGAGCGGCTGGATCTCGACCCGGCCGAGCGGGGCCGAGGGCCGGTCATGCCAGAGCCGGTCGAGCGGATTGTGGTCGAGGAAGACGAGCGCACCGCCGATTGCCGCAAGCGCCTTCTCCAGGCGGCGAACCTCGGCCGCGGTGTGGAGCCAAGGGTCGATGCCGAGACGGAAGCCCTTCGGCGCATGCCCCTCCAACCAGACATGCGGCGGCTCGCCGACCAGATCGCCGCCCGTGAAGACGCTCCCATCGACCTGCTCCTTGAGCTGCGTCACGTAGCGTCCGTCGACGAAGACGATCGCCTCACGCGGCGTGATGAGGGCGACGCCGGCCGAGCCGGTGAAGCCCGTCAGCCAGGAGAGCCTCTCGGAGCAGGCTGGTACGTACTCCCCCTGGTATTCATCGGCGCGCGGCACGAGAAAACCGTCTATCCCAAGCGGCTCGAAAGCGGCGCGCAGGGCTGTGATGCGCTCCCTGCCGAACTGGGGCGTGGAAGTGACTTCGAAGGATTGAAACATGGAGACGTCCGGTAAAGTTTCGCGAAGACCGCAAGTGAGGTGGCAATGGTAGCGGAAAGCCTACCCGAGGGGAAAGAGGCGATATCCTGCTGCACCCGGCTCGAATGGTCGACCGGTTTTTTGACTGGTATCGATTTGTCATACTTATGCGTCAGATGCATGGCTCTCATGCGGGAAAACATCTTTCCCTATGGAATTTATAGGGTATAAACGCAGCCAACGAACACGGGCGAACCTCCCGGGTTCACAAGGCTGCAGTTCCGGGAATAGTTGGTCACCTGTTCTCCTCCTCCCTCAAGGGTGGCCAATTTCGGAACGGTAGAGCCCGCTCGAGCGCTCCTCCTCCTCAAGCTCGCGGGCATGGCCGGCTTCGGTCGGCCAACGGGCGATGCTTCGGCATCGCCTTTCTTTCGAAGAGGCCGCCCGTCATTATGACTGGGCGGCCTTTTCGTCTTCTCTTATCTATCTCTCGGCTGCTCGATTTCCTGCAGCATGATTGGGCAATAATAATTTGCTTGGGTTGATGCCCCTCACCCTAACCTCTCCCAGCGTCCGGAGAGGGTGCCCGTCCACCGTCCGCACTTGCTGCGGAGGACGGCAGGCGGATGAGGGGCAGGTGACGGCGCCTATTTCGCCAGGTGGATCGTCACCCAGCCGTTTCGCCAGATCGTGCGCTCGTGCTTGAGGCGTTGGCCGTTATAGGCGGCCAGCACTTTCCAGCGCTGTTCCGCGAGGATTCCGGAGAGGATGACCGAGCCGCCGGGCGCGAGATTGGCCACGAGCTCGGGCGCCATCTTCATCAGCGGCCGCGCCAGGATATTGGCGACGATGAGATCGAAGGGGCCGCCCGCGCTGAAGGCTGTCGAGTGGAAGCCGGGTGCGGTTGCGAAGGTGAGGCCGCTGACGACACCGTTGCGGCGCGCATTCTCGGTGGCGACGCGGGTGGCGATCGGGTCGATGTCGGTCGCCAGCACGGGCACGTGCAGGAGCTTTCTGGCTGCGATCGCCAATACGCCGCTTCCGGTGCCGAGATCGAGGACGCTGCGGATGGCGCGCGTGCGTGCGACCGAGGCGAGCATCTCCAAGCAGCCCGCAGTCGTCCCATGATGACCGGTGCCGAAGGCTTGGCCTGCGTCGATTTCAATGGCGATCTCACCGGTTTTCACCTTGTCGCGATCATGGGAGCCATGCACGACGAAGCTGCCCGCGCGAACAGGGGCAAGACCTTCGAGCGACTTGGCGATCCAATCGATCTGCGGCAGGACTTCGCGGCCGATCGCCAGATCGGTGAAATCCGCCTGAAGCGCTTCCTCGAGCCTTGCTCTGATGTCTGCTTCTTCCTCTGCCAACATGTAGACCGAGGCTTCCCAGATATCGCGCTTTTCGTCGATCTCCATGGTTGCGATCGCAAAGTCTTCCTCGCCGAAAACCCTGCTCATGACGTCGAGAACGGCTGCAGCCCGCTCCTCGGTGGTGGTGACGAAAAGGCGTATCTCGCTCAAGGCTCTTTCCTTCGCTGTGACAGCGCTTGCGGCTAACACGAAAAGGTACGAAGGCAAAGTGCGACCGGCGCCTTGCCGATCGAAATGGCCGAACTCAGCCCTTTATCAGGTTTTCGAGCTTCTTGACCGCGGTGTCCGGGTTCTCGCCGTAGGAAATGGTGCCACTGAATTGGCCCTTTTCGTCGAGCAGGAAGACCGAGGCAGTATGGTCCATCGTGTAGTCGCCATCCGGCTTCGTCTCGTCGGTCGGCACCTTCTTGTAATAGACGCGATAGCCCTTGACCATTTCCAGGACCTTCTCCGGCGGGCCGGAGATTCCGGTGATGCGCTTGGCGACGTTGGACACGTATTGGCCAAGCACCTCCGGAGTATCGCGCTCGGGATCGACCGTCACGAAATAGGCCTGGAGCCGATTACCCTCCGGATCGACCTTCTCGAGCCAACCATTGAGCTCGAACAACGTCGTCGGGCAAACCTCCGGGCAATGGGTAAAGCCGAAGAAAAGCGCGGTCGGCTTTCCGGTGAATGCCTGTTCGGTAATCGGCTGGCCGTCCTGGGCCACCAGCGTGAAGGGCACGCCGAAAGGGCCGGACGCAGCCTGCTGGCTCGATTGAGTCATGTCGTATGTGAGCCAACCGAGAACGGCCACCATCACCAGAATGGCCGCCCAAAGCACGATTCGTATGGTTTTCATCATTACCACCGGTTTGTAGCGAACCCGCCGTCACCCACAGCGCCGCCGTGTCCGGTCAGACGCGCAAAAGGCCGCTGTAGCACTTTGAATTGTTGCAGTCTTTGTCCTTGAACCGAGCTCGATCCAAGGAGACATGCGGTAGCGTGACCTCTTGATAGCGCTTCGCCAGAGCGAGCGCAAAGGCACAATTGCCGCAGCCGTTGCCGTGGAAGCGCCCGTCTCGCCCCTTTCTTCAGAAGCACCAGGACAGGCCAGCCTGAGCAAGCGAAAGGAAAATGTCGGCTCCGTGGGCGATCCAGCCCTGAAATGCGAGGAGGAAGACAAGTGCAAGCACACTCGCTCCGAGGGCGAGGAGGAGGGGCGGCACCTGCTTCTTCGTGACCATGCGCATGGACCGATCATATCATCGCCGCGCGGCAAGGAAAGGGGCGCCAGTCCTGTGATCAACGCGGCGGCTGGGGCCCGTGTTTTAGCAAACGATTAAGGTCTGTTTGCCAAACTCCGTCACTGCGGAGAAGTTCACCGCTTCCCTCTGACATGACGTCATCCGGTTTGACCGCCTCCGGCCTTCCGCATCGACCGAAACGGCGGACCATGCCCCGGCGGCAGGTCCATTCTACGGACTCTCCATCCATGAACGCAGGCTCAACCACGAAGCGCAACCTCTCGGTCAGCAAGCGACTGGCAACGCTTGCGGGCGCCGCATTGCTCGGTTTCGGCTCCGTGCTGGCGGTCGGCTGGTACCAGAACGGCCATTCGGAAGAGGCCCTCGAGAAGGCGCTCGTTGCGGAGCAGGGCATGAGAACGGCAGAGGCAGTGCGTTTTGCCGGCATCGAACTCGTTCTGATAGCGATGGATACGATCATCGACCGCGAAGAGCGCCGGATTCAGCCTGAACGCGTGGAGGGCATAAAGGCGGCGTTCGATCTCATCGACACGAACACGACCGAACTGGAAGCGCTGGCACGCATTCTCGGCAAGCCGCAGCTCCCTTCGACATTCGCGGCCGACCTTGCTGAAATACGCAAGGCCATCGATGTCGATCTGAAGCAGATGGTGGAAGCGGGCGCGCCCGCGGGCGATTTCGCTCGCATTGACGACGTGATCGACGCGGCCGGCGAGCGCATGAATGCAGTCCTATCCGAATTGACCGAAGCTGCCGCAGACCTCGCGGCTGAGCGAATTGCCGAAGCGCGTGCGGCGTCGAGGCACGCGCTCGCACTGCAGGCGATCGCCGGCTTGCTGGCGATAGGCAGCATGCTCGCATTGATCTGGGTCCATGGCGGCGTGCTTCGCCGGGGCATTCTCGGCTTGCGTGACAGCATGCAGCGCATCCAGTCGGGCGAGCTCACGACAGCCGTGCCGGCACTGGAGCGGGGCGATGAAATCGGCGAGATGGCGCGCTCGGTCGATGTTTTCCGGACAGCGGCAATCGAGAAGCTATCCCTCGAGCAGTCCGCCGTCGCCGACCGTGAGCAACTGGAGCGGGAGCGCGAACGTCGGGGAGCCGAGCGCGAAGAGGCGGTTGCCCGCATCCGGATTGCTGTCGATGCCCTCGGACGGGCGCTCAACCAACTCGCCGACGGCAATCTTGCTGTCGCCATCCGCGAACCTTTCGAAGAGGATCTCGATACGCTTCGCCGCGATTTCAACAATGCGGTCGAGCGGCTCAGTCATGCGCTTTCCATGGTGAAGGAGAATACCGTCTCGATCGAAGCCAATGGCCGGCAGATGCGCAGCGCCGCCGACGACCTGGCGCGGCGGACGGAGAGACAGGCGGCGTCATTGGAGCAGACTTCCGCGGCGCTGGAGGAAATCACTGCCACGGTGAAGACGGCGACGGAGCGTGCCGAAGAGGCAAGCCACATGGTGGGCGAGACGCGCGTGAATGCGGAGGAATCCGGCCGCATCGTCGGCGAGGCGATCGCCGCCATGGCGCGCATAGAGGGTGCTTCGAACGAGATCGGCAAGATCATCAACGTCATCGACGAGATCGCCTTCCAAACCAATCTGCTGGCGCTCAACGCCGGCGTCGAAGCGGCGCGGGCCGGTGAGGCGGGCAAGGGCTTTGCCGTCGTCGCCCAGGAGGTGCGCGAGCTTGCTCAGCGGGCTGCCGGCGCCGCAAAGGATATCAAGGCGCTGGTGACCCGCTCCGGCAACGAAGTGGGAACCGGTGTAAAGCTGGTCCAGGCGACCGGTGACGCGCTCGGTCGCATCGGTGCCAATGTCGCGCGCATCAACGAGCACATGGCTTCGATCGTCGTGGCGGCGCGCGAGCAGTCGACGGGCCTCCACGAGATCAACACGGCAGTCAGCCAGCTTGATCAGATGACGCAGCAGAACGCCGCGATGGTCGAAGAGACCAACGCCGCGAGCCACACGCTTGCGCAGGATACCGAGAAGCTAAGCGGCCTCGTAGGCCAGTTCCGCCACGGCGAGTTCCGGGAAGACCGGCTGCGGGCGACCGCTCCCGCGGCCATTTCAGCGCCGCCCGCCGTCCACTCGGGCGTGCCGAAAGCGGAAGCCCCCGCCCGGCCAATCGCGGGTGCATCCGCAAAGCCGGGGACGCCGCGCAAGCCGGCGCCCGTGCAGGCATCCACCCGTCCAGCTCCATCCCCCGCCAAGGCTCTCATGGGCAAATTGGCGGGCGCATTCGGCAACACATCGGCCTCCGCACACTCCGTTTCGGCGTCCGGTGAAAATTGGGAAGAGTTCTGACCATGAGCAACGCAATCAAGCAGTCCGGCGCCTATCTCGAAATCGTCTCCTTCCACCTGGGAGATCAGGAATTCTGTATCGACATCATGGCCATCCGTGAAATTCGCGGCTGGGCACCGGTGACGCCCATGCCGCACACACCGCCCTATGTGCTCGGTCTCATCAACCTGCGCGGCGCGGTGATCCCGGTCATCGACATGGCGTCCCGCCTCGGCATGAAGATGACCGAACCGTCGGAGCGTGCGGCGATCATCGTCACCGATATCAACGGCAAGCTCGTCGGCCTTCTCGTCGAACAGGTCTCGGACATGATGACGATCCGCGGCGAGGACCTGCAGCCGCCGCCGGAAATCATTCCTGAGGCACAGCGCGCTTTCTGCCGCGGCATAGTTGCGCTCGAGAAGTCGATGGTTTGTTTCCTCAATCTCGACACCGTCATCGCCGACGAGCTCGCACAGGCAGCGTAAGCTCTCGCGGCTCTGCCGCTTTTTGTGGCGCACGGGGGGCGGGAATTCGGTCGTGATCGCCCTCGTCGCCGGCTCGCTCTTTCGCTCGCAAGCTGTTTGCCCAATCCGCATCACAATCGCGCGAGGCGAAGCGGTCATACATCGACCTACAAGGAACGGTCGCCGTGAAAAAGGCGTTTACCCTGTCGAACGAAGATAGGAGTGATGCCATGCGAGCTATAGTGAAAACAGCATTTGCAGCGCTTGCGCTCTCCTCCGCTGTAGCCGGAGTGGCGCTTGCCGAAGGGACCATGGTGGTGCCAGTCGCGCCGAGCGCGGGCCCCTATTATATCGATGGCATGCCAGCGGGAAGCGTTTACGTCGACCCGGCTCCGACCGGCAGCGTCTACGTGGATCCCATGCCGACTGGAAGCATCTATGTCGCCCCGGCGCCGAGGCGCATCTATCTCACTCCCTCTGAATTCCGCGAGCGGCAGAGGAACGAGTATCACAGTGGCGGTGAGGGCGACTATTACCAGGGTCTTACCCCGCCGGCACCGGTGCCTTGATTGGTTGGAGGCCGATGATTTAACCCTTCGAAGGGGATCGTGTGACAAACGCGGTCCCCTTTGACGCGCCCCGCCCCCGCAATGTCGGCCAGCTGAAAGCCGCCCTGGGGAAGGGCAGCTGTCCCGTCAAGTTGAAACTCGCGCAATAGGCATCACGGTTGCAGGAGCGATCGTGACGCGTCGTGACGATCGATCGCCAACAATGCTGTTATCTTGGTAACCGCAGCAGGCGTTGGGAGGACGTATGCTGTCGATCGCGGCATCCGTCGGAGACCGGATGCGAATAGTCAGGAGTTGACGCTATGAAATCTTCGCTTAAGACGTCATTCGCCGCTTTTGTCCTCTCATCCGCACTTGCCGGAGTAGCGGCGCCGGCCCTTGCGGACAGCTATTACCAAGGCATCGATCAGAACAACCCCCCGGGCTCGCGGAGCCAGCGTCAGCGGGTTCTGCTCCCACGGATGAATGCACCGTCCAACGTCGACGTCATGCCCACCGGCAGCATCGATGGCCGCCGCGTGGTACCGGCGGACAGGCCCTATCGGGAAAGATATCAAGGAGGCGAGGGCGATTACTATCCCGGCATCGTTGCGCCGAGGCCCTAAGGACCGGGCATCGGTCCAGGATCAGGGGCGATCGCCTCGGCCTCCCTCCGCGGGTCCGACTTTCGGCAATCGCCTCTGCCTGACGAATGCTGCTCCGGCCGAGGTGTTCCCATCAAGCAGGAAGGGCCGGCCGCGGTCATTCGGGCCGCCCGTTCTCCCATGTGACCGACTGGCCAAAGAGCGGGACCGTCGAGATCGACATCTTTGCGGAGCCCTCGGTCACCTGGCGCGAATGCGCCAGGTAGATCAGTGTGTCGTGGGCCTTGTCGTAGATGCGCGTCACCAGCAGGTCCTTCCAGATCAGCGACAATCCGGAGCGAAAGACCTCTTCCCCCTCCTTCGACAGATCGATGTCGCCGATCGTAATCGGTCCCGTCTGCCTGCAGGCAATCGAATTGTTCGACGGGTCCTCGAACCAGTTGCCCTTCTTCAGCCGATCGATGACGCTGCGGTCGAAATAGGTGACGTGGCAGGTCACTCCACCGACCTTCGGATCGCGCACCGCGTCGATCTTGATATCGTTGCCGATCCAATCGACGCCGACCTCACCGACGGTTTCGGCGCGGGCAGGCAGGAAGGCCGCAGCCGCGAGGGCAAGGGCGGCCAGAAGCGATACGGGGATGTTGTGGGACATGGATAGCCTCCGGTGACGAGCACTGATCCACATAGGTCGCCGGGGCGGCGATGCCAAGACGTCGCCCTGCCGTTGCGGATTCGATGGACATTTTACAGCGCCGCGCGTCTTTTCGGACGCAGAAAGGTCGCTGCAAGTCTTTGAAACTCCGCATCCAGCTTGCCGAACATCGGGTCCCGATTTTCGGACCGATGCGCTGGTCCAATCGACGTACTTTCACGCGCTCTCGCGCAAATGCTCCTGGCCGGGGACGTCCGCCTGCCGCAATTGGGCAGCGGCGGCCGCGAGCGCCCGGGCGCTGGCGTCGATGCGGCGCTGCCTCGCGACCGAGCAGCGGTCGCGGCCCTCCGCCTTGGACTCGTAAAGCGCCATGTCCGCTCGGATCATCACGTCCACGATCGTATCGGCCGGTTCGGCAGCGGCGATGCCGATGCTCACCGTCAGGCGAATGCGTTGGTGGGCCCGTCCGGCAGGCGCCTCCCGCACGACGCGACAGATCGCTTCGGCAAGCGAAGCCGCTTCTTCCTCCGTATGATCCGGCAGGACCACACCGAATTCTTCGCCGCCGATCCGGCCGAAGGCGCCCCGTCCATCGAGAAATGACGTGACGGTCCCGGCGAAATGCGCAAGCGCCATGTCGCCGCAGGCATGACCGTAGTGGTCGTTGATCTGCTTGAAATAGTCGAGGTCCAGGAGGAGGAAGGCAGCAGGCCGATCTGTGGAGAGACAGCGCGAGAAAATTCGCTCGCCCTCCTTGATCAGCGCTCCACGCGACAGCACGCCCGTCAGCTCGTCGCGCGCGAGTGCCGAGCTGAGGTCACCGATGGTGCGGTTCTGGAGCATGAGGACGGCGGCGAGGAAGAGCGAGGGCAGGGCGATGGTCTGCATGATTGCGAGGGCGAATTCAAAGGCGATGCCCGGCGAACCCCCGGATGGCATTCCCGACAAGGGCCCGAGGGAGTGGCTGAAGCCGGCGCAGGCGATCGTCAGTGCACCCATGGCGGTAAACCGGACCGCGGGCACGCTTGCCGCCTTGCGGTCGAGCTTCGCGAGGCCGACGACCAGGAGGCCAACGGCGCCGAGCCCGGCGAAGACGACGCCGCAGGCGCCGACATGGTCGTGACCGCCGATTGCGGTGACGATCCCGGCGGTACCGCCGGCAAGCGTGAGCGCCATCAACAAGGCAGGAGGCGCCGACAGGGCGAGGAAGCGCCTGAACGCGAAGGAGATGAAGACGAAAGCCGTGATCAGCGCCGCGAAGCCGAGTACGGCTGCAAGCGGCATCCGTATCACCGCAGCAAATGCCACGAGGCCGATCCCTGCTGCTGAGAGGGCGCAGGCGGCCGAGAATTCGCGAGCGCCGGCGGTGCGTTCGAAAGACATGAGGACCGGCAGCGTCGCCAGCAGCGCGACGACGGATACGGCGGGAAGAAAGTTCATCTGCGAAACGACCTGTCGTGCTGAAAATGAATGTCGACCTGCATGTGCGGCGGATATTTGCGATCGATTCGTACCTGCCGCGTCTTAACGAAGATCGGCAAAATTCGCTGCAATTTTAGCGGCTGGCCCCGGTGACAGTGGATGCGCTGCGACAGGCGGTTCCGCTGCAAGGATGTGATCATGGGCTCGCCGCTCCATGATGGACCGCGCCTGTTCGAGGGGTTATGCTGTCGCCCCCGCAACGGTGCCTCCGGTGGGTTCGACAATGAGCGAAAACGTCTCAATCCGCCCCGTCGTCAGGAGCGACTACGATCAGTGGCTGGTGCTTTGGGAGCACTACAACGCCTCGTACGGACGCGCGGGTGAAAGGGCGCTCGCTGCCGACATAACCCTCATGACCTGGTCGCGCTTCTTCGACGCCTATGAGCCGATGTATGCGCTTGTTGCCGAAAACCACGGCCGGCTTGTCGGGTTGACGCACTACATCTTTCACCACAGCACCACGGCGATCCAGCCGAATTGCTATCTCCAGGACCTCTTCACCAGCGAGGCCGTACACGGCAGAGGAGTCGGCCAGGCCATGATCAATGGTGTCTTCGACGCCGCGCGGCGCGCCGGCACATCACGCGTCTACTGGCTGACGCATGAGTCGAACGCAAGCGCCATGCAGCTTTACGACAAGCTGGCCGAGAAGTCGGGATTGATAATGTATCAGATGGTAATTTGAGGGTGGCCCCCGCCTATCTACGCTTCGCGGTCTCGGTCCTTGCGTCAGGGCCATCAAATTCAGCCTGTTGCTGTAACAAGCACGGGGGTAAGACCCGCATAGGGATCACACCCTTTCCACAAACCCATCCAACACCCGCTTCTGCCCCGCCCGGTCAAAGTCGATCGTCAGCTTGTTGCCCTCGATCGCGGCGATGTTGCCGTTGCCGAATTTCAGGTGGAAGACGCGGTCGCCCACCTTGAAGCGGGAGGGCTCGGTGGTCGTCGACTTGGCGACGAGCTCGCCTTCGATGGTGCGGGTGCGCGGGCCGGATTCGCCATAGCCGATGCGCTCCACGGCATGGCCGGAGCGCGTGCCCCAATTGTCGCGGGTCGCATCCGAGCGGTGCTGCTGGGCGCGCTTCCAGCCGGGCGTCTGGTAGCTGTTCTCGAAGGGGTCGGCCTTGTCAAAGCGCGACTGGCCATAACCGCCGCGATTGTAGCCGCCAAAGGAGACCTCCTGCTCGGCCACTTCGACATGATCGATCGGCAGTTCGTCGAGGAAGCGCGAGGGCATGGTCGATTGCCAGAGGCCGTGGATGCGACGATTCGAGACGAACCAGATATGGCAGCGGTGCTTGGCGCGGGTGATGCCGACATAGGCGAGGCGGCGCTCTTCCTCAAGGCCCGCGCGCCCGCCTTCGTCGAGTGAACGCTGGTGGGGAAAGAGGCCTTCCTCCCAGCCCGGCAGGAAGACCGTGTCGAACTCCAGGCCCTTGGCCGAATGCAGCGTCATGATCGACACGGCATCCATGTCCTCGTTCTGCTCGGCGTCCATGACCAGCGCCACATGCTCCAGGAAGCCGCGCATCGATTCGAACGTTTCCATCGAGCGGATGAGTTCCTTGAGGTTTTCGAGGCGTCCGGGTGCTTCGGCCGACTTGTCGGCCTGCCACATCGCGGTGTAGCCGCTTTCGTCGAGGATCTTTTCGGCAAGCTCCGTATGCGGCGTCGTCTCCAGGAGCGTCTGCCAGCGGCGGAAGTCGGTGACGACGTCGAAAAGGGCCTTGCGTGCCTTGGGTTTAAGCTCGTCGGTTTCGATGATCTCGCTTGCCGCGGCGAGCATTGGAATGTCGCGGGTGCGGGCATAGTCGTGCAGGGTGCGCACCGTGCTTTCGCCAAGCCCGCGCTTCGGCGTGTTGATGATGCGCTCGAAGGCGAGGTCGTCGGCCGGCTGGCAGACGAGTCGGAAATAGGCCATGGCGTCGCGGATCTCGAGCCGCTCGTAAAAGCGCGGACCGCCGATGACACGATAGTTGAGCCCGAGGGTGACGAAGCGGTCTTCGAACTCGCGCATCTGGAACGAGGCGCGCACCAGGATCGCCATGTCGTTCAGATTGTGCTCGGCGCGCTGCAGCTGCTCGATCTCCTCGCCGATCGCGCGGGCCTCCTCCTCGGAGTCCCAGGCGGCGTGGACGTGCACCTTCTCGTCGTCCTGGTTGCTGCGATCGGTAAAGAGCGTCTTGCCGAGCCGGCCCTCGTTATGGGCGATCAGGTGCGAGGCGGCACCGAGGATGTGCTCGGTCGAGCGGTAATTGCGCTCCAGCTTGATCACCTTGGCGCCGGGGAAGTCCTTCTCAAAGCGCAGGATGTTGTCGACCTCAGCTCCGCGCCAGCCATAGATCGACTGGTCGTCGTCACCGACGCAGCAGAGGTTGACCGCGGATTGCCCCCCACCCCGGCCCTCTCCGCGTTCTGACGGGGAGATGGGGGATGGAGAGCGTGCCGCTTGTCCCTTCTCCCCGTCGGACGGGGAGAGGGTGGCCGGCAGGCCGGATGAGGGGCGATTGCGCGAACCCTGCGGCCGCTGCGCCAGGAGCCGCAGCCACATGTATTGCGCCGTATTGGTGTCCTGGTACTCGTCGACCAATATGTAGCGGAACTTGTCGTGATAGTCCTTGAGCACGTCCGGATTGGCGCGGAACATCCGGATCGGATGCAGGAGCAGGTCGCCGAAGTCGCAGGCATTGAGCGTCAGAAGCCGATTCTGATAGGCGGCATAGAGTTCGCGGCCCTTGCCGTTGGCGAAGGCGCGGGCGTCGCCCTCGGGAATCTGCGACGGATCGAGGCCCTTGTTCTTCCAGGTATCGATCATGCCGGCGAACTGCTTGGCCGGCCAGCGCTTGTCGTCGAGACCCTCCGCCTGGATCAGCTGCTTGATCAGGCGCACCACGTCGTCGGTGTCGAGAATGGTGAAATCGGACCTGAGGCCAACCAGCTCGGCGTGGCGGCGCAAGAGTTTGACGCCGATCGAGTGGAAGGTGCCGAGCCACGGCATGCCTTCGACCGCATGGCCGACGAGCACGCCGATCCTCTCCTTCATCTCGCGCGCCGCCTTGTTGGTGAAGGTCACGGCGAGGATCTGCGACGGGTAGGCGCGGCCGGTCGAAAGGATGTGGGCGATGCGGGTGGTCAGGACACGGGTCTTGCCGGTGCCGGCGCCGGCAAGCACCAATACGGGACCGTCGAGCGTCTCGACCGCCTCCGTCTGCTCCGGATTGAGGCCGGCGAGATAATCCGGGCGCTTGGACCTGTCGCGGGCCGCCATTGCGCGCGCCGCAATCCCGCCCGCAGGCGCCTGCCTGCGCGCTGCCGGCTCCTCGTCGAAGAAGGGGATATCGTCGAAACCTTTGCTCATGCGGCCCAATGTAGTGATTCGGGATCGAAAGGCCAGAAAGGATGTTCCTCTTTTATTCCGGGGTCTTCGCCTGCCTCTACAAGCCTGTGGAAACACTGGCGTTTTCGCCGGCGGATTATTGCTTGCCGTTTGCATCGAACGCGGCATCGACCGGCACTTGCAGCGCGGTTGCGAGCTGATTGGTCTTGGCGGCGAGCGAGATCACCCGCAGAAGATCCGCATGCTGCGCCTCCGTCATGCCCTTGGCCCTGGCGGAAGCCGTATGGGAATGGATGCAGTAGCCGCAACCATTGGTGACGGAGACGGCGATATAGAGCATCTCCTTGACAAGCGGGTCGAGGGCAGACGGCGTTGCCATTACCGCCTTGACCTCCGCCCAGGTGCGCTCCAGAAGATCCGGGTCGAAGGCGAGCCAGAGCCACATATTGTTGACGAAGTCGGACTTGCGGGTCGCGCGGATGTCGTCGAAAACCGCCTTGACGCGCGGATCGGCTTCGGGATCGGACGGCGGCGCTACTGTGCCCATGGTGTTTTCCTCCGATCAGACGAGCGCGAAAACGCGCGCGGGGCCGCCGGTGCCGCCGCGGTGCTTCGGGGCGCCGAGAACGAGTGTTGCGCCCTTGGCCGGCAGCTGGTCGAGATTGGCCGCGGCCTCGAGCCCCCAGCGGCCTTCGGGAAGCCAGGCATTGTGTGTGGCGAAATCCGGTGAAATGCCGTGGTCGAGCGAGAGCGTATCGACCGCGATGCCGGCGGCCTGGGTCTCCTCGATCAGGAATTTGGCCGCCTCCACGTGGAAGCCGGGGAAGTGCAGCTTGCCTTCGGCATCGGCATTTCGGAACTTGTCCGTGCCGACATGGGCGGCCCAGCCGGAGAGCATGGCAACGCAGGCGTTTTCCGGAATCTCGCCGTTGGCGGACATCCAGGCCTTGATGTCATCGGGCGTCACCTGAGCATCCGGGTCGGCCGCGGCCTTGTTGCGGATGTCGACGACACAGAGCGGCACCACGAGCTTTTCGACCGGCAGCTCGGCGACCGAGAGCCCGTCGGCCGAGAAATGCAGCGGCGCGTCGACGTGGGTACCAGTGTGCTCGTTCACGCGTAGCTCGAAAATGTTGAACTTGTGTTCGGCGAAGCTGAACTTCTGCTCGCGGAAGAACTGTTGCTGCCCGAAAAAGGTCGGGAATTCCTCGTGAAGCTCATGGGTAAGATCGGTGACGCCGGTGTGACCTGCGGCAAGCGCCGGCGGCGCGATCCCCATGCTTGCGGCGGCAATTGCCGCCGTGCCGCCCGCGGCCGCGCGGAAGAAGCCGCGTCGCGACAGCATTCGCTGTTTCACCGACTGAATGACACATGCATCGCACATTTTCCTTCTCCCCTGTTGAGCGCCGAACAGTTCCGAACTCGTCATCCGAAAAGCAGAATAGCCGAGCCGCACCTGCTGTAAATATAGCCGCCGGAGCGAGCTGGGCGTCATTTCGAGCTGTCGCTTGCGCCATCATGCGGCCACCGATTTCTGCTTTCATTACAATTGCGTAATAAGGGAGTTCCGCGATTGCCCGAAGGCACGCGAGCAACCATACTCAGGGAACTTGGACGTTCCTACCGGTGCGCGCCACGCAGTCGCGCGCTCCCCAGTTCGGAGACATGAATGCGCTTTTGGAAGCAACTCGCGGTCAGCCTCGTCGTTCTCGTCGTCGGGGGCGCCGCCTGGATACGCTTTGCCCCCGGCGCGGGCGAAACGCTCGCGGCGATCGGGGTTTCGCACCCGTTGATCGACGCGTTGTCGCGCCAGCAGGGCCCGCGCGATGGCGGCGGGCGCGGTAGCGGGCGCGGGCCGGGCGGCGGTGGAGCGGCTCTCGTGGTCGTCAAGCCCGCGGCAAGCGCAATCGTCAACAACAGGCTCAATATCATCGGCAACGGTGAGGCAATCCTTTCCGTTACGGTGACGCCGACGGCAACGGGCAATCTCACCGAAATCCTCGTAAAGTCGGGCGACCGGGTCGAGGCGGGCCAGGTGATCGCGCGGCTCGACAGCGACGATCAGGTCATTGCAGCCGAGCAGGCGCGGCTCACCCGAGACAGCGCCCGGGAAAAGGTCGAGCGCTATCGCAACCTGGGCACCGCGCGCGCCGTGACGGCGGTCGAGGTGCGCGACGCGGAGATCGCGCTGCAGACAGCCGAATTGGCGCTGAGGACCGCCGAGCTCGACCTCAAGCGGCGCGACATCGTTTCTCCGTCGAAGGGTGTCGTCGGCATCATCACGGTCAATGTCGGCGATTATGTCACCACGTCGACACCGATTGCGGTCGTCGACGACCGCTCCGAGATTCTCGTCGATTTCTGGGTGCCGGAACGCTTCGCAAGCAAGATCTTCGTTGGCCAGCCGGTGACGGCAAGCGCGATCGCGCAACCCGGCCGGCAGCTTGACGGCGTCATCCATGCGATCGACAACCGCCTCGACCAGGCGAGCCGGACACTTCGGGTACGGGCAAGAATCGAGAACCCGGACGACATGCTGCGCGCCGGAATGTCCTTCTCCGTCGCAATGGCCTTCGACGGCGACCGTTTTCCAACCGTCGATCCGCTGGCGATCCAATGGAGCGCGGAAGGCTCCTATGTCTGGCGCATCGATGGCGAGAAGAGCGAGCGCGTACCGGTCAAGATCATCCAGCGCAATCCCGACAAGGTGCTCGTCGAGGCGGAGCTCTCCGAAGGCGACCGCGTCGTGACGGAAGGCGTGCAGCGGCTGCGCGATGGCGGCACGGTGCGGGTCGCCGGCGACAAGGCGCCTGAGAGCGAGCAGAAGGTGGCGGGGGACGCGCAATGAACATCGGCTTCGGCGGTCACCACGGCACGGGAGGAGAGGGCGGAAAGACCGGCTTTACCGCGCTCTTCATCCGCCGGCCGATCTTCGCCCTCGTCGTCAACATGTTGATCGTGGTGGCGGGGCTGGCCGCCTGGAACGGTATCGAGATCCGAGAGCTGCCGCAGGTCGACCAGCCGGTGATTTCGGTGACGACGGAGTTCGAGGGGGCTTCCCCGGAAACCATCGATCGCGAGGTGACGTCGGTCATCGAAGGTGCCGTCTCCCGCGTCCAGGGGATCAAGGGTATTTCGTCGACGTCCTCCTTCGGCCGCAGCCGCGTCACGCTCGAATTCTCCGACACGACAGATATCGGCCAGGCGGCGAACGACGTGCGCGACGCGCTCGGCCGCGTTGCCAACCAGCTTCCGGACGATGCGGAAGAGCCGCGCATCGTGAAAGCGGATTCGGACAGCCAGCCGATCATGCGCCTGGCGCTGACCTCCGACACCATGACGATGGAAGACATGACGCTGCTCGTCGAGAACGAGATCAGCGACCGGCTGGCAGCGGTCGAGGGCGTCGCCGACGTCACCGTCTATGGCGACCAGGAGAAAATCTTCCGTATCGACTTGAACCAGGCCAAGCTCGCCGGGCGCGGCATCACGGTGGCCAATCTGCGCGAAGCGCTTTCGAATGCCTCCTATGACGTGCCGGCGGGGTCGCTGACGAGCTCGAGTCAGGATATTTCGGTCCGCGCGACGGCGGACCTGCAGACGCCGGAACAGTTTGAAAACCTCATCCTCGGCGAAAATGTCAGGCTCGGCGACGTGGCGACGGTGACGCTTGGCCCCGACACGGGCACCTCGGCTCTGCGCTCCAACGGGCGTCAGGGTATCGGTCTCGGCATCGTCCGCCAGGCGCAGTCGAACACGGTGGATATTTCCGAGGGCGTGCGCAAGGTGGTCGACACGATCTCTTCGGACATTCTGCCGCCCGGAACCGATCTCAAGGTGACGAGCGACGATGCGGTGTTCATCAACGGCGCGATCCACGAGGTGGAGATCGCGCTCCTGGTGGCGGTCTTTATCGTCACCCTCGTCATCTACCTGTTCCTGCTCGATTGGCGAGCAACGCTGATCCCGACGATTACAATGCCGATCGCGCTGATCGGGACGCTGGCGGCGATCTATCTCGCCGGCTTTTCGATCAACATCCTGACGCTGCTGGCGATCGTGCTTGCCACCGGTCTCGTCGTCGACGATGCGATCGTGGTGCTCGAGAATATCGTACGGCGCCGGGCGAGCGGCCTCGGACCGCGGGCCGCAGCGGTGCACGGCACGCTGGAGGTTTTCTTCGCGGTGCTGGCGACGACGGTAACGCTTGCGGCCGTGTTCGTGCCGCTCTCCTTCCTGCCGGGGCAGACGGGCGGGCTTTTCCGCGAGTTCGGTTTCGTGCTCGCCTTCGCCGTGTTGCTGTCGTCCTTCGTCTCGCTGACGCTTTGCCCGATGCTCGCCTCGCGCATGCTGACGACGGAGGCGCACGCGTATCACGGGTTAATGCGCCGCTTCGGCCAGCGCGCCTCCGATTTCTATCGGGTGACGCTCAGGGCGTGCCTCAACGCGCCGCTGATCGTCTTCGTCGTCGCAGCCTTCTTCACCGCGGCGGGCGCCACGGCGTTCCTGACGCTCAAATCCGAGCTGACGCCGAACGAGGACCGCTCGCTGGTGATGCTCCGGGTGAATTCGCCGCAGGGCGTCTCGCTCGAATATACGCAGGCACAGATGCGGCGGATCGAGGACGCGCTGCAGCCGCTGGTGAGATCCGGCGAGATCGCCAACGTGTTCTCTATTTCCGGGCAGGGCGGCTCGGCGAATAGCGGCTTCATGGTCTTGGGGCTTGCTCCCTGGGAGGACCGCGAGCGCACGCAGCAACAGGTCGTTGCCGACATCAACAAGGCGACCGCCGACATACCCTCCGTCCGCACCTTCCCCATCCAGCCGAATAGCCTCGGAATACGCGGCGCCGGCAGCGGTCTTCAGGTGGCGCTCGTCGGCAACGATTATACGAAGCTCGGCGATGCGGCGGCGAAATTGGTGCGCGCGATCGAGGACACGGGTCGTTTCGAGAACGTGCGGCTGAACTACGAGGCCAATCAGGCGCAATTATCGGTGACCATCGATCGCGAGCGCGCCTCCGATCTCGGCGTCGACATCGGCGGTCTCGCCTGGGCGCTGCAGGCGATGCTCGACGGCAGCAGCGTCGTCGATGTGTTCGTCGAGGGCGAATCCTACCCGGTCAAGCTCGTCTCCTCCACCACACCGCTCAACGACCCGACGGATCTCCAGAACATCTTCATCAAGACCGTCGATGGCCGGATCGTGCCGATCTCGACCGTAGCCAGCATCGAGGAGAAGGCGGTGGCGCCGCAGCTCGCGCGCGAAAGCCAGCTCCGTGCCGTCTCGCTTTCCGCTGGACTGAAGGAGGATCTGGCGCTCGGTGAGGCGGTGTCGATGGTCGAGGAAATGGCCGCGCCGCTGCTGCCGCCGGGCTCGCGGCTGATGCCGCTTGCGGAAGCGGCGACGCTCGACGAGAACGCCGGCGGCCTCTTCATCACCTTCGGCTTCGCAATCGTCATCATCTTCCTGGTCCTGGCGGCGCAATTCGAAAGCTTCGTCAGCGGCATCATCATCATGTCGACCGTGCCGCTCGGCCTTGCCTGCGCCGTTTTCGCAATGATCATGACCGGCAACACGCTCAACATCTACAGCCAGATCGGCCTCGTGATGCTGGTCGGCATCATGGCGAAGAACGGCATCCTGATCGTCGAGTTCGCAAATCAGCTCCGCGACCGCGGCCAGGATGTGAGGAGCGCCATCGAGAACGCCGCCAATATTCGTTTGAGGCCGGTGATGATGACCATGATCGCCACCGTCGTCGGCGCCGTGCCGCTGGTGCTGGCAAGCGGCGCAGGGGCGGAAGCGCGCTCGGCACTTGGCTGGGTCCTCGTCGGGGGGCTCGGGCTCGCCGCGGTCGTGACGCTTTATCTCACGCCCGTCGCCTATCTCGTCATCGCCCGCTTCACCCGGCCGCATGCCGATGAAGAGCGCAAACTGCACGAGGAAATGGACAAAGCGGCCGCGCTCGAGATCTGATCGGGGATCGGTTGGAAGGCAAGCGTACGCTACTGCATGTCTCCTTAAATTGACCTCGATTCAATGACGAGGGCATGCGGCAATTCAAGGTGCTACAGCAACCTTTGCGCGTCTGATAAGACGCGCGGCGCTGAAGTGATTGGTTGCGGCCGTTCAGGATATCAACGCAGGATATCGATGAGATTTTCCGGCTTCCGTTCCGCGCGGTTGAGGTCGAGCCCCGACAGCAGATCGAGCAGATGATCCTTCATCAACTGTGCCGCCTTGTCCGGATCTCCTGCCTCGATCGCATCGACCAGAGCGTGGTGCGCGTGGCTCTCACAGGTGGTATCCCGGCGCCGCCAATAGAGCGCGATTATCAGGGACGAGTGAGAAACGAGATCGCGGACGAAGCCCATCAGTACGGATTGATCGGCAATTTCGGCGATGCCGACATGGAACATCGCGGAGAGCATGATCGCTTCGCTGTCTCGCCCGGCATGCAACGCCTCATGCTCCCTTTCGAGATGGCCGCGCAGCAACAGCACGTCCTCGGGTTTCGCAACCTTGGCAGCGAGCGCCGCCACCCTCGGCTCTATCAACGCGCGGGCTTCGAAAACCTCGCGGGCTTCCTTTGTCGACGGCTGAGCGACGAAGGCGCCGCGATTGGGCTCCAGCCGGACCAGCCAGTCATGGGCGAGCGCCTGGAGGGCGGACCGGATGACAGTGCGACTAACCGAGTAGATCGAGGCCAGTTCGTCCTCGGGCAGCTTCGTCCCCGGCGACAGGCGGTGGCTGACGATCGCGTCTCTGAGCCCGTGATAGATCGGCGACCAGCGAGCGGCCGGCTTCTTGCGCTCGTTTTCAGGCCTGAGTGTGGTCAACATGTCTTATCGTTTCTAGCGAACTCGGTCTTTGCATTGCCCGCTGTTGCAGGCTCGCGGGCTGCACGTGGCGCTGAACTCTCCTACAGCACCCCCGCGTCCTTTCCGATGCAAGCTCGCTGTAGCACTTTGAAATGCCGCATGTTTTTATTCTTGAAATCGACTCCGATCCGAGCAACATGCAGTAAGCGCACCCACCGGGTCAATCCGCTCGCCGCTAGCGTGTGCGAGGAGACCAGGGCGCGTAAATTCCCGCGTATCGTTTTGGCAGCGGCACGGCATAGCCGCCGACCTTCGATGTCTTGAGGCCGAGTGCCGAGACCGTCTCTGCAAGCCTGACCGCGCAGGCGACGCCGTCGAGCACCGGGATGCCGTGTTCGATCGAGAGCGCGTGGGCGAGGTCGGCCATACCAGCGCAGCCGAGCACCACCGCTTCGGCCTTATCCTCGGCGATTGCCCGAGCGATTTCCGCGGAAATCCTGCGGTTGGCCTGTGAGCCCGGCAGTTCCAGGTCGAGCACCGGGACATCGGAGGCACGCACCCTGGCACAACGGGAGGCAAGTCCGTATCTTGTCAGATTGTGCTCTATCGCCGGCACGGAACGCGCAAGTGTTGTGACGACACTGAACTTGCCGGCAATCAGCGTTGCGAGGTGGAAGGCCGCTTCGCCGATGCCGATGACCGGCGCCTCCGTAGCGCAGCGAGCCGCATCGAGCCCGGTGTCATCGAAACACGCGATCACGAACGCATCCACCGCGGGCGCCTTCGCAATCTCCGCAATCATGCCGGGGATGGAGAAAACCTCGTCGTAATAGCCCTCGATGCTCGGCGGACCGTCAGGAGGATTGACCGCGACGATTTCCGTCGCCGGCGACGCCGCAGACTGCGCCGCCTTGCCGATCTTTTCGGTCATCGAAGCCGTCGTGTTCGGATTTATGACGAGTATACGCATGTCGGGCAGCCTAGAATTCACCACCGAGATAGAGATGCCTGACCCTTTCGTCGGTCAGCAACTCGGACGAGGTGCCGCTGAGCGCCACTTTGCCCGTCGTCAGCGCGTAGGCGCGGTTGGAGATGCGCAGCGCCATTCGCGAGTTCTGCTCGACAAGCAGGACACTCACTTTCTCATCGCGATTGATCGCCACGATCGAGCGGGCGATGTCCTGCACCAGCTTCGGGGCAACCCCGAGCGACGGCTCATCGAGCAACAGCAGGCGCGGACGCGCCATCAGCGCCCGCCCGATAACCAGCATCTGCTGCTCGCCGCCGCTCATCGTTCCGGCCTGCTGCGAATAGCGCTCCTTGAGGCGCGGAAATCGCGCCAGTACCATTTCCATGCTTTGCTGGATCCCGGCCTTGTCGCTGCGCGTAAATGCGCCCATCAGGAGATTGTCGCGCACGCTCATATAGGGAAAGACCCGGCGTGCCTCAGGCACCATCGAGATCCCCATGCGGACGATTTCGTCCGGAGCGATGCCGTCAATGCGCTTGCCCTGGTATTGGATCTGCCCTGAGCGAATCCTCCGAAGCCCGGTGATCGCCCGCAGAATCGACGATTTTCCGGCGCCGTTGGCGCCGATGAGCGCGACCGTCTCGCCTTCATGGACCTCGACCGAAACACCCTTCAAGGCATAGACGTGATCGTAATAGAGCTCGACGTCCTCGAATTTCAGCAGTGCGTCCATCGCCTACAATCCGATCGATTCGTCCTCGGCGCCGAGATAGGCTTCGATGACCTTGGGGTTCTCTTGGATCTCCGCCGGTGTGCCCTCGGCGATCTTCTGGCCGAAGTTGAGCACGACGATGCGGTCGGAAATATTCATGACGGCCGGCATGTCGTGCTCGACCAGGAGCACGGTGATGCCGCGCTCGCGGAGCTTGCGGACGATCCCCAAAGCGCGCCGGGTCTCGTCATGGTTCATGCCCGCAAAAGGCTCGTCGAGGAGAATGACGGATGGATTGGTAGCCAGTGCGATCGCGATGCCGAGAGCGCGCAAATGACCGTGGGGCAGGTTGCTGGCGATCTCGCCGCTCATCGTTTCGAGGCTGAGAAAGGCAATGATTTCGTCGGCCGAAGCACCAAAGGCATCGAGATCGCTGCGTGCCGTGGCACTGCCGAAATAAAAGCCGGCTAGACTCGCTCGCGAACGCAGATGATGCGCCGTGACGACATTATCGCGTACCGTCATATCCTTGAAGATCGTGGTTTCCTGGAAGGTCCGCACGACTCCCTTCCGGGCGGCGATGTGCGGAGCAAGCCCCGATATGCGCTCACCCTTGAAGCGCACCTCGCCGGAGGTCGGCCTGAGAAACGACGAGATCAGCTTGAACAGCGTCGACTTGCCGGCACCGTTCGGTCCGATGACCGAGAGGATTTCACGCTCGCGGACGCTGAAAGAGACGTCGTTCACTGCAACGAGGCCGCCGAAACGTTTGGTGAGCGCTTGGATTTCCAGGACGTCCGGCATCGCTACTTGCCCCTCTTGCGCGGCAGAGCCAGGCTCAGCAGCCCATTGGGCAGGACCAGCATGAGCAAGATCAGCACGGTCGAGAAGATCAGGAGCTGGAATTGCCCCGTCTGGAACAGCAGATCCCAGCCGAAATAGAGCACAAAGGTGCCAAGCATCGGCCCAAGCACGTAGCCGAGGCCCCCGAGGAAGCAATTGAGCATGAAGTTCACGGAATCCGCGACGGTGAAACTCGACGGATAGATCGATTGGGATATCGAGGCGAACATTGCACCGCCGACGCCGCCGAGGAAGGAGGAGATCGCATAGGCGATGACCCGCAAGTAAGCGATATTGACGCCGATCGACGAGGCGAGTTCCTCATTCTGCTGCAGGGATTGGCACAACTGCCCGATGCGGGAATGCGCTAGCCGGTAGAGGCCCAGGAAACACAACGCCATCAGCAGGACCGCGGCGATATAGAAGGCGAGGCGGGGGTTCGCGACCGTCGCGAAATCCGGAACGAGCGTAAGGCCGAACAGGCTGATGCCCGTCGGCAGCGGTATGCTGACGATGCCGCTGGCACCATTCGTGATCGGTAAAGCAAGCGCCAGCAGCCGGGCGACTTCGGTCAGCACCAGCGACACCATGGCGAAGTAGACGCCACGCAGGCGCAGGATCGGCAGGCCGATGAGCACGCTCGCGGCGGCGCAGAAGAGCCCGGCCAAGGGTAGCGTCTGCCAGAACGACATGCCGTAGTTCATCACCAGTATGGCCGAAACATAGCCGCCCGCCAGCGCGTAGGCGCCCTGGCCGATGTTGATGCGGCCGATGTAGAAGGTGATCCACACGCCGGCGCTGATGATGCTGAGCAGCGCTACCGACGTCAGCGTGTAATAAAGGTCACTGCGACCGGTGGCATTGATCAGCAGAGGCACTGCCACGAGCAACACGAGGAGGAAGATCGCTGCCGAGACAGTCCTGACGGTGGCGGTTTGAGTCTTGCGCATGAGATCAGCCCCACGGCTTGCCCATCAGCCCGTGCGGGCGGATGCTGAGGAAGATCATCAGAAGCGCGAAAATCGCGAGATAGGTGATGTCGCCATATTCGCGCAGCGTAGCGAGCCCGACCGACTCCATCATGCCAAGGATAAAGCCGCCGGCGATCGCACCGCCTACGACGCCGGCGCCGCCGATCATCACCATCAGGAAGGCCTTGATCGAGATCGGTCCGCCGATGCCGGAATTGACGCCGGTGATGCTGACGAGCAATCCGCCGACGACGCCGGCGAGCATCGCGCCCAAGGCAAAGCCGATCATCGAATAGCGCTCGACCTTGACGCCCATCAGCTGCGCAGCGACGCGATCCTGCGCCAGCGCCCGCATCGCGCGGCCCGGTCTGCTGTACTGCATGAAGACCATGAAAGCGGCGATCATCAGAATTGCGACGACGCCGACGAGGATGCGGTCATAGGGCAGGATCACCCTTTCGGAGATGAAGACGCCGCTGATGATCTTCGGCACGCCGCGCTGCTTCTCGCCGAACAGAAGCAGCATGACGGCGTCGAGAAAGAACGCCGTCGCCGCCGCCAGCAGCATCGTGCTTTCCTCACGCTTGCTGCGCCGGATCACCGTGCGGAAGAGGAACTTTTCCATGAGTGCGCCGATGATGGCGAGCGTCACCCCCGAGCAGATCAACGCCACGACGAAAGGCAGCTTCAGCTGGCCATAGATCGTGTAGGTCACGAAGCCGCCCAGCACGTACATCTGGCCGTGCGCGAAATTGAGCACGTTCATGAGGGCAAAGATCAGCGTCAGTCCAAGCGCGATCAGCGCGTACTGGGCGCCGAGATAAAGTCCGTTGGCTATTACCTGTTCCATGCGACGGATCCGGCCCAAGTGAAAGTTGCGAATCGCGAAGAGCTTGTGACAGGGCGCGGCCGGGAAACATGCCGCCGCGCCCCCTTCTTAGCTCATGCGAATCTCAGTCCACCTCGCCGATGAACAGCGTCTGGAATTCGCCATCCTTGAATTCCGTCACGACCATCGGCACCGAAAGCTGCCGCTTCTGTCCAAAGGAGGTCATGCCGACATATTTCAGCGTACTGTCCTTGGCGAACGGGTTGGGCGCCGAGAATGCGTCAACCGTCTTCTTGAATTCCTCCACATCGTCGATCGCCTTAGGATTCGCCTTTAGCGTTTCGATGATATACTCGAGCGCATAGACCTTCGTATTGGACTCGTCGTTGTATTCGCCGTACTTCTTCGTGTAGCGATCGATGAACTCTTCCATCACCGGCGTGCGAATTTCAGGCGTCGAGGCGCCTCCAACGGAGATGAAGCCGTTGGCAAGTTCACCGGCACCCTCCTGCAGCACGGTCGCGTCCTGTGCCGTCTCGGCCGAGATCAGACCTTCGTAACCAAGTTCGCGGGCTGCGCGGATCAGCAAGGGTGCGTTGGCGGGTGCGACACCCGACAGCACGAGCAGGTCTGGCTTAAGTTGCACGATGGGCGTCAACACCGGCGTGAAATCGCGGGTGTCGTTCTGATAGGTGTCCTTCTCGGCCACCACCTCCAGCCCCAGTTCCTTCGCGGCGGCGACGCCGCTGTCCCGTTGACTGAGCGGGTCGGATTCATTTGCGGCGATGAAGGCAACCTTCTTCACGCCCTTGTTTTCCTTGAGGTATTTATAGATAGCCGGCCCCGACTGATAGTTTGCGACCATTCCAAGGATGGCGTTCGATGCCGGAGGTGTATAGAGCGCCTTCGGGAAGGCGTAGGGGAAATATATGATCCCCTTCGACTCGGCCACCGGGCGGACCGCGGCTGCGCCGTCGTCGACGTTAGGCCCGACGACGTAGCGGATGCCTTCCTGGGCCATCTTCTCCATGCCGGCAATGGCTCGCTTCGGGTCCTTCTGGTCGTCGAAAGTCACGATGGTGATGTTGTAAGTGTCGTCGCCGATCTTCACGCCGCCTTTTTCGTTGAGCCAGTCCGCGCGAGTCTGCATCGAACGCACGTTGGATGTACCCCAGGCCGCGGCCGGTCCGCTGGTTACACCCACAAAACCGATCTTGAGCTCCTTGTTCTCGGCATACGCGGAAAGCACTCCCCCCGCTGTAATGGCAAGAAATGAAACGGCGCCGAGCGCCAGCGATTTCAATGTCGAGCGTCTGTTGATCATCTCACTCCCCATCCTTTGCATCCGGCGCGTCGTCGCGATGCGGATCGTAAGGGAAATCCTAAAATACAAGCCTGTCAACAGTTCTGGTTCGTTTTGTATACAAAATCGATTCCGCATCGCCGAAAGGCGCGCCACGAAAGCGCGCAGCCTGCTGCGTGGAAAAGGGCAGGAAAACTCCGCGAATAGTGGCTGCGGTGCCGATCACATGTTGTTGGCGGCAATCAGATATATGGCCGCGGCGATCGCGCCGAGCGCGCTGCGGCCGGCGTGGAGCTTGCCCCAGCGCACCATCAGATCGCGGGTCTCCATGCCAGCCCCGTCCGCCGGCGTCGTCTCCAGGCGCTTGTTGATCGGCATGATGAAATAGAGGGTGTACGGCCAGTTCATGATGATGACGGCGGCGCCGAGGCCCCAGAGCGCATTGCCGGTCTGCCACCAGGCCGCCGCGCCAAGCAGGCCGGACAGGATCGCCAGCGATGCTTGCATCTCAAAGCCCCGCCGGTAGGCCGGGCCCCATTCGGCGAGCGCCGCGCGGTGGTCGAGGCGCAACCTTGCCGGCTGTTCGGCGATATTGATGTAAATGGCGGCGCCGAAGAAAACGGACGCCGTAAGCAGAGCGAGCAGGCCGAACATCAGACGTCCTCCCGTTGTCAGGCATGATACCGCATGAGGCCGCAAACAAAAGCTGCATCTTCGGCGTATGGGCGCTGCCTGGCGGCTCGCTCGTTGGCGGCTTGTGACAAGCGGGTATCACTGCGGCGATTTCAGCTCCTGGTATGGTATCCGAATACGTGACCTTCTGGACAAATTGATTCCGATTTGCACAGTAGCGCCTTGAAAATGAAAGCGCTTCCGACTCAGGGGTGCGAGGCACGCTTGCCGGCTGCCGTCCGGACTGGAAGCTGTACCGGCAGCACAGAGCCCTCGGCCGCATAATTCCTTAATTCGGTGTCGAATTGGGACTAAATTGTGCGAGAGTTCAGATTGTTGTGGCGATTTCCGCACGCTCGCGCGCGGCGCCTGGGAAGGGACAATTCGTGGCGTTGAAGGCGATCAGGTCTGGGTTGAGGAACGAAAGCGGAATTGCCGCCACCAAGACGCTGCTGGGCGAGCGATTCGGTGACCGGTTCCAGACAGGAGAGGCGATCCGGGCCCAGCATGCGCACGCGACCACCTATATCCCGGCGCAGTTGCCCGACTGCGTCGTCTTTCCCGAAAATGCTGCCGAGGTCTGTGAGATCGTCGGGATCGCCTCGGCCCACCGCGTGCCCCTGATCGCCTTCGGCACCGGGTCCTCGCTCGAAGGTCATATCAATGCACCCCATGGGGGCATATCGGTCGACATGTCACGGATGAACCGGATCATCGAGGTCAATGCCGAGGACCTCGATTGCACCGTGGAGCCCGGTGTGACGCGCGAGCAGTTGAACACCTATCTGCGCGATACGGGCCTTTTCTTTCCGATCGATCCGGGTGCGAACGCCTCGATCGGCGGTATGGCATCGACGCGTGCCTCGGGCACCAACGCGGTACGTTACGGCACGATGAAGGAGAATGTGCTTGCGGTGACAGTGGTCGTTGCAGGCGGGCGTGAGATCAGGACGGCACACCGTGCACGCAAGTCCTCGGCCGGCTACGACCTGACGCGGCTCTTCGTCGGTGCCGAAGGCACGCTCGGCATCATCACCTCCGTTACCCTGCGCCTGCATGGGATACCGGAGGTGATCTCCGGCGGCGTGTGTCCGTTCCCGACGATTGCGGATGCCTGCAACGCGGTCATCCTGACGATCCAGTCCGGCATTCCCATCGCGCGCATCGAACTGCTCGACGCGCTGCAGATGCGGGCCTGCAATGCCTATTCCGGCTTGAGCTATGAGGAGACGCCGACGCTTTTCGTCGAATTCCACGGCAGCGCCGGAAGCGTGGAACTCCAATCGCGGCACTTCGCCGAAATAGCGTCGGAATTCGGTTCTACCGGCTTCGTATGGACCACCAATCCAGAAGAACGGGCACGGCTCTGGAAGGCCCGGCACAACGCCTACTGGGCGCAGAAGAGCCTGAAGCCCGGCGCTGCCATCCTGGCGACGGATGTTTGCGTGCCGATCTCGCGTCTGGCCGACTGCGTCGCGGCGACCCAGGAGGACATCGCCGCCAACGGCCTGATAGCGCCGATCGTCGGTCACGCAGGCGACGGCAATTTCCACGTCGGCGTGCTTTTCGACGACAAGGACGCCACCGATGTGGCGCGGGTCGAGGCTTTCATCGAACGGCTGAATAGCCGCGCGCTCTCCATGGATGGTACTTGTACGGGCGAACACGGAATCGGCCAGGGCAAGGTGCCGTTCCTCGAGGCCGAGCTCGGCGAGGCGGTGGACCTGATGCGGCGGGTCAAGCATTCGCTTGACCCGGACAATATCTTCAATCCAGGCAAGATCTTCGCCTGACGGTGGTGCTCGCTGAGCAGATGGGAATGTGACACGGTGCTGGCGCGAATTTTCGTTATCATCGGCGGCCTCCTGGTTGTCGCGCTCTTTGCAGCGCTGATCGCCCCGTGGTTCATTGACTGGACCAATTTCCGTGCCGAGTTCGAGCGCGAGGCGAGCCGCATCATGGGCAAGCCTGTGGTGGTGCACGGCAGTGTCGACGCGCGGCTTATTCCCTTCCCCACGGTGACGCTCAACGATGTGCGCGTCGGCCCGACCGATGGCGGCGAGCCGCTGATCCGGGTCAAGCATTTCTCGATGAGCGCAGAGCTTGCTCCCTTCCTGAGCGGCGAGGCGTTGATCTTCGACATGAGGCTCGACACCCCCAAGGCGCGCATCCGCCTGCAACCGGATGGCACGCTCGACTGGGCGCGTGGTCCGCGGGCGGCGATTCCGGCCAAGACCGTGGTCCTCGAAAAGATCGAGATCGCCAATGGCGAGATCGAATTCATCGATGAGCAGACGGGCCGCACGCGGCGGGTGAGCGATCTTTCCGCCGATCTCTCGGCCCGCACGCTTGCCGGACCCTGGAAGGTCGAAGGCCGCGCGGCCCTCGACGGGGAGGCGGGCAATTTCTCCTTTTCGACTGGCGCGGTCGATGAGCAGGGGACGCTCAGCCTCCGGGCGCGGCTGACACCGGACGAGCGGCCCTTCGGCGTCGAACTTGATGGCGATCTGAAGGTGGTCGATCTCAAGCCGGTCTATGCCGGGCGGTTCACCCTGACGGAAAACCGCCAAGGGGGCGAGGTCAAGGCCGGTGAGGACAAAGGGGGCGAGGACAAAGAGGGTGAGGACAAGGCCAGCAATCCGCCGCGCATCAACGGCACCTTCCAGCTCACCAACGAGAGCATTCGCGTTCCGGAGTACCGCTTCGAGGTCGGTCCGCCAGACGACCCCTATATCGTCACCGGTGAGGCGACGCTCGACACGGGCAAGGAGCAGAAATTCCTGCTGATTGCCGACGGGCAGCAGATCGATGTCAGCCGCATCGGCAGTTCCGGTCGCGGCGGCAAGACGGATCGCAATCCGGCAGTGTCGCTGCGCCAGCGTCTGGAAAGGATGATGGCGATTGCGGCCGAGATTCCGATCCCTCAGGTGCCCGGCCGCGCCAGCCTCAGCCTTCCGGCAATCGTCATCGGCGATACCACCGTCCGCGATGTGCGCCTTGACGTCCGGCCAGACGGCGCGGGTTGGATCATCGACAACGCCGTGGCCCTTTTGCCCGGGCGCACGCAACTTGAAGCGAAGGGACGGCTGAATCTGGAGGACGACCGTTCCTTCCGCGGCGACATCGTCATTGCCTCGAACCAGCCGTCGGGGCTCGCCAACTGGCTGGCAGGGTCGGTCGATCCGGCCATCCGCAAGCTGAAGACCGCGGGCTTCGCGGCGACGGTCAATCTCACGGAGACGCTGCAGCAGTTCGAAGATCTAGAAGTGGCGGCGGGTCCCGCGACCTTGAAGGGGCGGCTGGAACGCCTTTCCTTCGCCGACCAGCAGCCATTGCTATCGGTCCAGCTCAAGGGCAACCGAATCGATCTCGATGCGCTGCGGGCGCTCGCCGGGCTCGTCGCCGGCGACGCGTCGACGGAAACGCTGCTGAAGCACGCGATCGCCGCCGATCTTGCCGCCGATTCATTTTCCGCGTTCGGTGAGGAAGCCCGGGACGTGCAGGCGGTGCTGACGTTGAAGAATGGCCAATTGCAGGCAGAGCGGGTGGCGATCGGGTCCGTTTCCGGCGCAAAGCTCGCCTTGTCCGGCCGTGTGAGCGGCGATTTCGAAAAGCCGGTTATCTCCGCAAAGATGAAACTAGCCGCCGAGGAACTGACTCCGTTCCTGGAGATGATCGGGCGGCACACGGCAGCCCACCCGGCATTGCGGCGGCTGATCGAAGCCGGTCCGTATTTCTCGAACGCGGCCTTCGACGTGACACTGACGGCCGGCAACAAGGACGGTAATGCGCCAGTCACGTTCGGCGTGATCGGCACCGCCAATGGCGGCAAGATCGCCGCGAGCTACCAGGCGCCGGACCTCGCTCAGGCGCTTGCCGGGCGAAACATGCTGCTCGAGGCGACTCTGGAGAACCCACGCACACCCATCCTGCTCGGGCAGGCGGGCCTCGATCCGCTGCCATTCGAGGCGGACGCGAACGGCATTCTTGCCCTCAAGCTGCAGAGCACGGAGGATGCGAAGGCGAATGGCTCATTGACCTTCACCACGCAGAAGACGTCGCTCGCTGCAAAGGGGACCGTCGACCTTTCGCGCGACCGTTATTTCGAAGGCCAGGGCAAGCTTACGCTGCAGACTGAGGATCTCGAGCCTTACCTTCTCTTGAAGGGAGTTGCCTTGCCGCAGATGGGGAGCGGTCTGCCGGTGACCCTGTCGGCCGATGTCACGTCCGATCCGGAGAGGATCATCCTCTCGGAGATCCAAGGCAAAGCCGATCAGAATGGCTTTGCCGGAGCGATATCGATCGACCGCAATGTGCGGGGCAAAGCTCAGGGCGAACTCGCCTTCGACACGCTCGATCTCGGTTGGCTCGGGGACGCTATCCTCGGCCAGGTCCAGAATGCCTCGACGGGCGGCCTGTCGACCGCGCCGGTTGCGCCGCCGGCTTTTTCGGGTCTCGACGTCGCGCTCAACGTGACCGCCAAGCGTTTCTGGCCGGGCGTCTATGACGCCGTAAAGGAGTTCAGCGGTACACTCGAATGGAAGGGCGACGAAGTCGCCTTCAGCGCGATGAAGGGCGACTGGCTGGGGGGGAAGCTCGAGGGGCGGCTGCAGCTCGGCAACGCCAATGGCTCGGGCTTTTTCAGGTCGCGTTTCGACCTCAAGGGTGGCGATCTGGCCGCCGCGGGCTGGTCGCGGCAGGACGGGCCGGTCGCCACCGGCCGGTTCGACCTTGCGGTGGCGATGGAGGCTTCGGGGGCAACCCCCGAGGCGATGGCCCGCTCAGCCAGCGGTTCGGGAACGGCGACCTTCGAGGGCGTGACGGTCAAGGGCATCAACACGGCCGCGCTGCCGCAAATGATGGCGGCCGCCGACGCGATGAAGAGCGGGATTTCGCCGGATTCCATCCGCAGGCTTGCAGAACGCGAAATCTTCAGCGGCCAATCGGTGCTCGATGCGATCAAGGTGCCTTTCAGCATCGCCGGCGGAACGGTTCGGTTGCAGAATGTGACCGCGCGCGACGGCAACGCGGCCTTTTCCGGCGAGGCATCCCTCGATCTTGCGGCGCAGCGTTTGAATGGTACGGTCGAGCTCACCTTCCGCCCAGGCGAGGAGGCGCTTGCCGGCGCCGAGCCGCGCGTGCGCATCGGCTATGCCGGGCTCCTGGCTGCTCCCGGCGTCTCGCTCGATGTCTCCGACCTCGCCAATTTCCTGTCGCTTCGGGCCTATGAGAAGGAGCGCCGGCGCGTTGAGATGCTGCAGGCGAATGTCCTGGAAAAGCAACGCCTGCGCCGTGAGGTGCAACTCTACAAGGCGCGGGCGGCTGCGCGGGTGATCGAACGCAAGCGCGCTATCGCCGAGGAGCGCCGGCGCCAGGCAGCCGCAGCGGAAGCTGCGCGGATGAAGGCGGAGGCCGAGGCAAGGGCGGCCGTGGAGCGGCGTGCGGCCGAGGAGGAGCGGCGGCGGATGGGGCAATTGGCGCCGAAGGAGCCGCAGCCAGCGCCGGAGAGGGGTGTCGAGCGCGGCCGCGACCTGCCACCGCCGGGGGAGAATGCCGGTCCATCTCCCCGTGGCCTCGACTTCGAGATGTTGCCCGATATCACGGTTCGATAAGGGCCCAGGGAGAGAGGCACGCTGGAGGGTATGCGCCGCAGTCGCTACTCTTCGCTTACGAAGCGCTCGCAGCGTCCGAGTGCCCCTTGACCCAGGCGAGCACGTAGAGCCTGAGGGCGGAGGAGAGGTTTCCTTCCGAGCCGCGGCTGTCGTCTATTTCGACGATCAGGCGGGCGAGCGGAATGCCGCGGCTTTTTGCGATCGACTTCAACTCCTGCCAGAAGGGATCCTCAAGAGTGAAGCTGGTTCGGTGTCCGTGCAGCGTCGCCGAATGCTTGGCGATCATTCCTGACCTCAGAAGGTGATTCAAGTCGCTCTCAGACGGATTCCGGAAACTGAGCCAACCGACTGTCGCGGAATCGCTTTCTTCAATCGCAAGTCAGTCTTCTTTCCCTTCGCGCGCGTTTCGATCGGGCGCCGAAGAAGGGCCTCTCTCCAGCCGGCCCTGGTCGAGCGATCTCGTTGCCTTCTCGTTCAAGGCCTTCGTCAGGGATCGTTCCGCCTTGGTTCGGCCGAAAGAAATGCGATTCTGTTCGGCCTGCTTTTCGCTTTCGGCGCGGGCATGACGCTTGCGGAACTGACGTAGATTTACGACGTCGCCGGCCATGGTTCTGCGCCCCTTGAGCTTCAGTTTTTCTTGCGGAAGGAATCAAGCGAGACGACCGAAGCGCCGCCGCCTTTCTCGCCGCCTGGTTTTTCAGCTTCCGGCTGCGATGATGAGTCGTCGACCTCGCTTGCCGGGTAGGCGGTGATTTCTGCCGACTCAGCTTCTTCCTCCTCGCCGGCGGCCACGTCGAATTCGAGTTCGAAATTCACGGAGGGGTCGTAGAAGCCACGGATCGCATTGAAGGGGATCACCAGTTTCTCCGGCGTATCGGAGAAGGAAAGGCCGATTTCGAATCCGGCCTCGGACACCTTGAGTTCCCAGAACTGATGCTGGACGACGATCGTCATCTGTTCCGGATATTTTGCCTTGAGATGCTGCGAGAGCCGAACGCCCGGAGCGCCGGTCAGGAAAGTGATGAAGAAATGGTGATCACCGGGCAGGTGGCCCGTGGCCGCGACTTCGGCCAGTACCTTGCGGATGACGCCGCGAAGCGCGTCCTGCGCCAGAATGTCGTAGCGTATATGGTCCTGGCCCATGTGATCCCCGTCTCTCTTCCAACTCGATGCATCAGTACCGGTGCCGATACCGCGGCGCTTACGTATGCACTTCATTGCCCGTCCGCGTTGACGAGTCAATTATCGAGGCATCTATAGACCATTTCAGGACGGGGGAGAAGGTGAAGGCTTCTGTTGCCAGGTGCCTTCGGACCCCGCCTTACGGTGCTACCCGGAAGGGCTTGATTTGAAGTGCCGCACCGCCGTTAGGCAGCGAGACGTGCTTCAGCATAGTTGTCGTTTGCAACTATAAGTTTAGCCCGATAACGGTGGTACAATGCCGAGCAAAAAGTCGATCTTTACACCCTTGTCGATCCTATTTCGCCCCCATCAAAAGCCGGTCCGAGTGCTCGGAAGAGACCGGTTTTTGGTGGAGGCGCCGGGTACCGCCCCCGGGTCCAATGGGTTTATTGCATCGCCCGTTTATTGCCATAGCCGCCCGAAGACGGCACTCGTCATATAGGTCCTTCCGGGCCCCAAGAAAAGGGGGTTGGAAAGGGAATTGTGACAGGCGTGTTCAAGACCGAAGCTCGGTGGGCGGGCGTTAGCGGCAGGCGAGCGCGCGAGCGCCAACCCGACGGAAGCCTGGCGGGCTCAAACGGCCTTCATTGCTGCTCCCGCGCTATTCCTTTGCGCCGGCACTCTCGGGCCACAGTGCCCGGATTTCCTTCGGCAGGGTCTCGCGAACCTTGGCCGATTGGCCGGGATCTATGTGCCGGGACAGTACCCGGAACACCGATATGGCTGCTTCCGCTGGATCGACCGGTCTGGTGTTCTTCATTCCCTCGGCGATGTTCGCCAGGAACTCGTCGATCGAACGCGTTTGCCTGTCGGGCTGCTGCGAAGGACGGTATTGATCGTAGAAGGCGCCCCGCACCAGCAGCGGAAGTTCTGCGCCGAGATGGGCAGCCATATCCGGCGGCAGCCTGTCGCGCAGTGCGCGCAGCACCACGCACAGGATATGCCACGCCACTTTCCGATCGGGGCCGTGGTCCTCCATGATCTCGGCGAGCCAGCCATTGGTGGTTTGCAAGGTTTTGTCGAAGACGTCGAGGCCTGTTGCGCTCATGGTCGCTCTCCCTTCCAATATTTGTCTGTCGAGGGTGCGCGCTCCAAAGGGCCTAACCGCAATCGGCTGAGAATGTTTCCTCCGACGAGCGATCCGGGACGGTGATAGCGCGGAGCCGCGTCCCTTCGGGCCGGGAACATTCGCCGCCGACTCCGGTTAAGCCCGGAGAGGACTGCGGTCCGGCAGCAGAGGGAGAGTTCCATGACAACCTCCAAGCACCCGAAAACACACCGCCCCAGCGACAAGGACCTCAAGGAAGATCCGGGCATCGGCCAGTCGAAGGGGATCAGAGGACCTTCCGATTACGAGCGCCTGAAGCGCGACAGCACTGCCGAAGGCGACGTCGCGAACGACGCGACCGTCCAGGGCGGCGCCAATCCCGCGCAACGCGGACGTACCAATAAATAGAAGGCCAATCAGGAGGAATGACGATGGTCGGCAGGAAGACGCACGAGCAGCAACAGCGCGTGATCCAGCGCCGCGAGAACACGTCGAATGCAGGCAAGGATTTCGATGCCGAGGCGGATCTGAAGCGCTCCGATGCCCTCAGAAAGGCTGAGCGGAAGGGGCAAGACCTCGATACGAAGCATGCCGACGCGCGCGAGGAGAATGATCGCAGCATCCTGAGGGGAGAAAATCAGGAAAGCAGACACCACAAGGATTCCGGACGCTGAGCGCTCCGGCGTTCTCAACGAAGGAGATGACCATGGCTCACGCCAGCAAGAAGAATATTGGTAAGCCCGACAAGGGCAAGGGATCTGGAAGCGGGGCGCAGACCGAAATTCAGGAAGGGATGGTCGGTGAAAACGAGGTCCTGTCCAACCGTGACAAGAAGCAGCACTCGGATCTGCGCGGCCTGGACGGCAATGCAGCAAAGACCGAACAATACCAGGATCATGCCGCGAACAGACGCCCGGCAAAGTGAGCAGCAAGTCTGCTGCATGCCCCGGATCTCTTTTCGAGCTTGGCGCGCCCGATGAGGCGCGCTGGGCTATAACGGCGAGAGACCGCGTGGAAAACCGATGGGCGCCGTTGGTTCCTTGGGGAGTTCGTCCTATTTTGAAGGGAGGAACGAATCGGCGGCGGAAGACCATGCGGCAATATCTCGAGCTTCTCGACCATGTCATGAGCAACGGTACCGATCGAGGCGACCGGACCGGCACCGGCACGCGCTCGGTCTTCGGTCATCAGATGCGCTTCGATCTATCCGAAGGCTTCCCGGTGCTGACGACGAAGAAGCTGCATCTGCGCTCGATCATCCATGAGCTCCTGTGGTTTCTGAAGGGTGACACGAACATCGCCTACCTCAAGGAAAACGGCGTCAGCATCTGGGACGAATGGGCGGACGAGAAGGGGGAACTCGGGCCGGTCTACGGCTATCAGTGGCGTTCCTGGCCGACGCCAGGCGGAGGTCATATCGACCAGATCGCCGGGCTGATCGAAGGACTGAAGACCAATCCGAACTCGCGCCGCCACATCGTGTCGGCCTGGAACCCGGCGCTCGTCGACGAGATGGCGCTACCGCCCTGCCATTGCCTGTTCCAGTTCTATGTGGCGGACGGCAAGCTCTCCTGCCAGCTCTACCAGCGCTCCGCCGACATCTTCCTGGGCGTGCCCTTCAATATTGCCTCCTATGCTCTCCTGACGATGATGGTGGCGCAAGTGGCGGGGCTCAAGGCCGGCGACTTCGTGCATACACTCGGCGACGCGCATATCTATCACAACCACTTCGAGCAGGCACGGCTGCAACTGACGCGCACGCCGAAGCCGCTGCCGAAGATGGAAATCAATCCGGCGGTAAGGGATATATTTTCCTTCAGGTTCGAGGACTTCACGCTCGTCGGCTACGAGGCCGATGGACACATCAAGGCGCCGGTCGCGGTCTGATGCAGCCGGCAGGCGACCGCAACGTGGCGGCCACGGCGCCCAGGAAGTGGGGAGATTTCTATGCTTACGCTGATCCATGCACCCATGTCGCGCTCGTCGCGAATCATTTGGCTGCTCGAGGAGCTCGGCGCCGAGTACGAGATCCGCTACGTCGATATCCGTCGGCGGGACGGGTCCGGCCGGCCGGACGAGAACAATCCGCACCCGCACAAGCAGGTGCCGGCGCTGCTGCATGACGGGGTGCTCATCTGGGAGTCCGCCGCGGTCGTGCAGTATCTGACGGATCTTTATCCGGACAGCAGCCTCGGTCGGCCGCCGGGCCATCCCGAACGCGGCGCTTATCTTTCATGGTTGGCCTATTATGGCGGGGTGATCGAACCGGCGGCCCACGCGCATTTTTCCGGTGTGACCGCCAGCGAGCCGAGCTACGCACGGCTTTACACCGAAATGTGCGCCCATGTGATCGACGTCCTCTCCCGCCAGTCCTATCTTCTCGGCGAGAAGATCAGCGCCGCCGACCTGTTGCTGGCGAGCGCGCTGCAATGGATGCGCAAGATCCTGCCGGAGAGCGAGATCGTCGACCGCTACCTGGCTGTCGTGACCGACCGTCCCGCGGCTCTCAGGGCACGCGAAATCGACAGCAAGCCGAGTGGTTTCCATGATTGAAGCGAAGAGCGATCCGAAAATCGTCATCGTTGTCGCCGTCGCCGCGAACGGGGTGATCGGCCGGGAGGGCGACCTGCCGTGGCGGCTTTCGACCGATCTCAAGCGTTTCAAGGCGCTGACCATCGGCAAGCCTGTCCTGATGGGCCGGAAGACTTGGGCCTCGCTCGGCCGACCGTTGCCCGGCCGCCCAAACATCGTCGTCAGCCGCGATCCTGATTTCAAAGCGCAAGGTGCCGAAACCGCGCCCTCGCTCGACGCCGCGCTCGACCGGGCGCGCGCCCATGCGGCAGCGCTTGGCGTCGACGAGATATGCGTCATCGGCGGCGGCGATATCTACCGGCAATCGATCGGGATGGCGGACATCCTGCACGTCACCGAGGTGCAAGCAGAGGTGGAGGGGGATACGCGCTTTCCGGCAATCGATCCGGCCATCTTCGAAAAGGTCTTCGAGGAGGACCTGCCGCGCGGCGACAAGGACAGCCACGCAATGCACTTCGTCACCTGGCGGCGGCGTTGACGGGCGCTCGCGTCTGGCTCTCGATTATTTTAAGCCATTTACCGTGAACTCGGTCGTATCTCGTTGAAACCAATGCACATGATACCTATAACGGGGTTCACATCCTGACCGGCCGCATTCGGCGGCGAGGTCGACGGGCAAGTTTTCTTTCAAGAGAGGTTTTGATGCCCTGGAGCAATCAAAATGGCGGCGGCGGCCCTTGGGGCGGCGGCGGCAATCAAGGGCCATGGGGCCAGGGAAATAGGCCACGCGGGGGGAGAGGCGGTCCGCCGGACCTGGAAGAGATCATCCGGCGCGGCCAGGATCAATTGAAGAACGTCGTACCGGGCGGCTTCAACGGCGGCATTTTCGTCATCGTCGGCCTGCTGATCCTCGGCTTCGTCCTGCTCAATTCCGTCTATACCGTGCAGCCGGACGAACGCGGCGTCGAGATGCGGTTCGGCGAGCCGAAGGAGGAAATCTCCATGCCCGGCCTGCACTATCATTTCTGGCCATTCGAAACCGTCGAATTGACCAAGGTGACGGAGCAGCAGCTCAATATCGGCGGCCGTGCCACGGGGCAGTCGACCTCGGGCTTGATGCTGAGCGGCGATCAGAACATCGTCAACGTGCAGTTCTCCGTCCTCTTCTCGGTTACCGATCCGAAGGCCTACCTCTTCAACGTCGAAAATCCCGTCGACACGCTGCAGCAGGTGGCCGAAAGCGCGATGCGCGAGGTCGTCGGCCGGCGCCCGGCGCAGGACATTTTCCGCGACAACCGCCAGGCGATCGCCACGGATGTTCGCAACACGATCCAGGCGACGCTGGACACCTACGGCGCCGGCATGGCCGTGAATACGGTCGCCATCGAGGATGCGGCTCCGCCCCGCGAGGTAGCCGATGCCTTCGACGAAGTGCAACGCGCCGAACAGGACGAGGACCGCTTCGTCGAGGAGGCCAACCAGTACGCCAACCAGGTGCTCGGCAGGGCGCGCGGTCAGGCTGCGCAGATTCGCGAGGAGGCAGCGGCCTACAAGGATCGCGTCGTCAAGGAGGCGGAAGGTGAGGCGCAGCGCTTCATCTCCGTTTACGACGAATATTCCAAGGCGCCGGACGTCACCCGCAAGCGGCTCTACCTCGAGACGATGCAGGGGGTTCTCGGCAAATCGAAGAAGGTCATTCTCGACGAAAAGAACGGCCAGGGCGTCCTGCCCTATCTGCCGCTCACGGAGATCGGCAGGCCTCAGCAGCAGTCGGGAGGTGTGCAATGATAAACAATCGCAGCTCAATGATCCTCATCGCTCTCGCCGCGATTCTGGTCATCGCCTACTCCTCGATCTTCGTGGTCAACGAGCGTCAGCAGGCAATTGTCGTGCGCTTCGGCGAGATCCGCGACGTGAAGACTCAGCCGGGTCTCTATTTCAAGCTGCCCTTCGGATTCATGGATGCCGATCGCGTGCAATATGTGCCCGATCAGGCGCTGCGCTTCGACCTCGACGATATTCGCGTGCAGGTATCGGGCGGCAAGTTCTACGAAGTGGACGCCTTCGTGGTCTACAAGATCGCCGACCCCCGGCGTTTCCGCGAGACGGTTTCCGGGGACCGGGAGTCTGCCGAAGCGCGGCTGAGGACCCGTCTCGACGCATCGCTGCGTCGCGTCTACGGTCTCAGGGGCTTCGAGGCGGCGCTCTCCGACGAACGCGCCTCGATGATGCGAGAGGTCGGGGCAGACCTCAGGCCCGACGCGGAATCGCTCGGGCTCAACATCGAGGACGTGCGCATCCGCCGGACGGACCTGACCCAGGAAGTCTCCCAGCAGACCTACGAGCGCATGAAGGCCGAGCGTCTGGCTGAAGCCGAACTGATCCGGGCGCGCGGTAACGAGGAAGGCCAGCGCCGCCGCGCCATCGCCGACCGTCAGGTCGTCGAGATTGTTGCCGAAGCGCAGCGCGATTCGGAGATCCTGCGCGGTGAAGGCGAAGGTGAGCGTACCAGGATATTCGCCGATGCGTTCCAGCGTGATCCGGCCTTCTTCGAGTTCTACCGCTCGATGGCGGCCTATACCCAATCCATCGCCAGCCCTGATACCACGGTGGTCCTGTCGCCGCACTCGGAATTCTTCCAATATTTCAATAGCGCGAACGGGCCCGGGCAATCGGCGCCACCGGCCCTGGCGGCGCCGGAAGCTGGGTCGACACCCACGGATTGAGCGGACGATGACCGATCTCCTGACCGGGATTGCGTTCTTCCTGATCATCGAGGGGCTGGTGTACGCACTGGCCCCTTTGGTTCTGGTGGAAATGGCGAAGCGTTTGCCGTATGTCCCGGAGCATCAGCTCCGTTTGGCCGGAGTTGCTTCGGTGGCCATTGGCGTCGGACTTGTCTGGTTGGTTCGAGGATGATCTGAAATGTCACATAAACTGCTGATCCGATTGGTCGACGCCGAATATGCGATTACCCGCTTCACCATAGGCTCCGCCATTCCGGAGTGGCTGCCCGGGCCAGGGTTCTGGACGGTTTCGAGTTCCCGCGAGGAGATGACACTCGTTTGTCGTGCGGCCCGCGTCCCCTCGAGCGTACAAAGTTCGCTCGGTTGGCGCTGCTTCCGCATCGAGCATCATTTCAGTTTCGACGTGCCGGGCGTGCTCTCCTCGGCACTTCGTCCGCTGTCGGCTGCGGGGGTTGGGGTTTTCGCCAATTCCACCTTCAGCACCGATTATTTCTTCGTGGCGGGATCCGATCTCGAAACGGCGCTGCACGCGCTGAAGGAGCACGGGCACGAGATCACCACCTGAGCGGCGAAAGGGGCACCCAATCAGTAAATCGTGTTTGGACCCTCCGGAAATCCGCCGTATCTTCAAGGGAAGGTCTTTTTTGCTGCGCGAAACACCCGCGCGTCTCATCAGACGCGCAAAGATCGCAGCCAGCACTTTAAGCGCTGCTGTCCTTAAATCGAAATCGATTTAAGGAGACATGCAGAAGGCGGTATAATTCGCCGCGGAGGCCGAGCGTGTATTCGCGACGGTGAAGCCCTTGGCCGGGCGAGATGAAGATGGAACGATAGGAGCCCAGCGAACTTGTCGAAACGACCCGATTTTTTCCGCAGCGTGGTGCTGACAGCCGCGGCGGCGCTGCTTCTTTCCAACACCGCCCTTGCCGATACGGCAAAGCCGTGGCCGCCCTCCGGGCCACCTTCCGTGGCCGATCTTGCCGAGGGAGTACTCGATGCGGTCGTCAATATCTCGATCTCACAGAGCGTGGGCGAGGGGGTCGACAATGCGCCGATGCCGCAAGTGCCGGAGGGGTCTCCCCATCAGGAATTCTTCGACGAATTCTTCAAGGGCCAGCGTGGACCTGGCGCGCGTCCACGCACCGTCAATTCTCTCGGCTCCGGCTTCATCATCGATCCGACTGGCTACATCGTCACCAACAACCATGTCATCCAGGACGCGACCGAGATCGAGGTCAATCTTTCCGACGGCACGACGCTCAAGGCAAAGCAGGTCGGTACGGATGCCAAGACCGATCTAGCACTGCTCAAGGTCGAGCCGACAAAACCGCTCAAGGCGGTGACCTTGGGCGATTCCCGCAGGATCAGGATCGGCGATTGGGTGATGGTCGTCGGCAACCCGTTCGGCCTCGGCGTCTCCGTATCCGTCGGCGTGGTCTCGGCGCGCGGCCGCAACATCAATGCCGGCCCCTATGACAATTTCATCCAGACCGATGCGGCGATCAACCGCGGCAATTCCGGCGGGCCGCTGTTCAACATGCAGGGCGAGGTCATCGGCATCAACACGGCGATCCTTTCGCAGACCGGCATGTCGGTCGGCATCGGCTTTGCCGTGCCGACGGAACTGGCGGTGAACGTTGTCAACCAGCTCAAGGAATTCGGCGAAACGCGGCGCGGCTGGCTCGGCGTTCGCATCCAGCCGGTGAGCGATGATATCGCCGAAAGCCTCAAGATGGAGCGGCCGCACGGGGCCCTGGTCTCCGGCATCATCGATGGCGGGCCGATCAAGAGCGGCGAAATCAAGGCGGGCGACATCATCACCCGCTTCGACGGCACGGACATCGTCGAAATCCGCGATTTGATGCGGGCTGTTGGCGAGAGCCCCGTGGGCAAGGCAGTCGACGTGGTGATCATCCGCGAGGGTGAGGAGCAGACGGTCCGCATCACGCTCGGCCGGCTTGAGGATGGTGAGCAACTGGCGAATGTGAGCCCTGGCGAGCGGCCGAACGGCGAGGGCGCCAAGCCTGGCGAGCCGCCAGCCGCGCAACTGCCGGCGAGCGATGTCGTGCTCGGCATGAAACTCGCGTTGCTCGACGAAGGACAGCGCAGGTCTTTCGGCATTGCCGAGAACGTTGAGGGTGTGCTCGTGACCGAAGTCAAGCCGAACTCGCCGGCGGCCGAGCGCCTCGTCGAGGCCGGAGACGTGATCGTCGAACTTGGCCAGGAGGCGATGAGCAAGCCGGAAGACGTGGCGGCGCGCGTCGAGGCGCTCAAGTCCGATGGCCGGCGTAACGCGCTCCTGATGATCGCCAACAAGAGCGGCGAATTGCGGTTCGTCACTGTACGGATGGAGTAGGCATCGGCAGGCATTCCACCGGTAATTTGGCGAATTGTCGCGCGCGGCGCGGGAAACTCCCAACACTCCCGCTCTACAGCGACTTTGGCGCGCCCAATGGACGGACGGCACTGGAGCAGCACTTCCACTCCTCTGCGGTAATCGCATAAAGCACGTGGCGCTTCAGATGGCGTTGCGTGTCGGGCACGCGCGGGTGGTCGAAGTCGCGCGTCGGGTCCGGCCGCATGCCGAGGCGCTGCATGATTGCGGTGGAGCGGGTATTTGCCGGAACGGCGAAGGAGACGATTTCGGAGAGCTCCCTTTCGCCAAAGCCGTATTCGAGAAGGGCGCGGGCTGCCTCGGTGACATAGCCCTTAGCCCAGTGGGGCAGGGCGAGCCGCCAGCCGATTTCGATCGTGCCGTCCGGCAGGTGCGGTTCGAGATCGGTGCAAGCCAGGCCGCAGAAGCCGATCGGCGCGTCGTTTTCGCGCAGCGCAAGTGCGAAGAAGCCGAAGCCGGTCTCTTCAATGGTTCGGGCGATGCGGTCGAAGAGTGCGTCTGATTCCGCCCGGCTGCGCCGATGCGGAAAGAACTCCATCACCTTCGAATCGCTGTTGATCTCGGCAAACAGATCCCGATCGCTTTCGCGCCAATTGCGAATTCGCAGCCGTTCGGTCTCGCGGATGATCACGTCACGAAATCCGTCTTGCGGTAGCCCTGAAGGTAGAGCAGCGCGGTGAGATCGCCATGATCGATGCGGATCTTCGCCTGCTCGGCGACGATCGGCTTGGCGTGCAGCGCCACGCCGCTTCCCGCAAGCTGCAGCATGCCGAGGTCATTGGCGCCATCGCCGACGGCGATTGCGTCCGCCGTCGAGATGCCGAGCCGTTCGCAAATGTCGATCAGCGCATCGACCTTGGCCTGCTTGCCGAGGATCGGCCGGGCGACGTCGCCGGTCAACAGGCCGTTGTCTTCGAGAAGGACGTTCGCCCGGTTCTCGTGAAAGCCGAGCTTTCCCGCGATCGGCCCGGTAAAGGCCGTGAAGCCGCCGGAGACAAGCGCCGTATAATGGCCCTTGGATTTCATCGTCGCGATCAGTTCGCGGCCGCCGGGCGTGAGCGTGATGCGCCTGGCGATGACTTCGCCGATGACCGAAGCGGGCAGGCCCTTGAGCAGCGCGACGCGCTCGATCAAAGCCGGCTCGAAGGCGATCTCGCCGTTCATGGCGCGGGCCGTGATACCGGCAACCTTTTCCTTCAGGCCCACTTCGGCGGCGAGCTCGTCGATGCACTCCTGGCCGATCATCGTCGAATCCATGTCGGCGATCAGAAACTTCTTGCGGCGGCTCTCGGTTTCCTGCACGGCGACATCCACCGCTGCATCCCCTAGAACGCTGCGCAGCTCAGCCGCGGCCGCACCCGCATCCGTGCCGTCCGCAAGCGCGATATCGCAGGCGATGCCGTCGGCAAGCCAGTAGAGGCCCGAGGCGCTGAGGGCATCGGCGGCCGCCTCCGCCAATGCGGGCGTCAGGACAGGATTTGACGGATTGGCGATAAGCGTGGCAACGAGAGCCATGATCGAGAACCTTGAGCAAGAAATGGACGCGATCCTGATAACCGGGCCGACCGCCAGCGGCAAGTCCGCGCTTGCCGTCAAGCTGGCGAAGCGGCATGGCGGCGTCGTGATCAATGCCGACAGCATGCAGGTTTACGACACTTTGAAGGTGCTGACCGCGCGCCCCGACGAGAGCGAGATGGAGGGCGTCGAGCACTTTCTCTACGGTCACGTGCCGGCAGGCAAACCCTATTCGACCGGTGCCTGGCTTCGTGAGGCGGAGGGCCTGGTCACGAGGTTGAGGCGGGAAGGGCGGCTCCCCGTCTTCGTCGGCGGGACGGGGCTTTATTTCAAGGCGCTGACGGGCGGACTTTCGGACATGCCCGAAATTCCGGCGGAAATCCGCGAGCACCTGCGGGCGCGGCTGAAGGAGGAGGGGCCAGAGGCGCTTCACGCGGAACTGGCCGCGCGCGATCCGGAGGCTGCGTTTCAACTGCGGTCGGGCGACGGCCAGCGCATTGTGAGAGCGCTGGAGGTGGTCGAGGCGACCGGTCACTCGATCCGGTATTTTCAAGAGGGTCGCGGTCCGATGGTGGTCGATCCCGAAAGGGCCCGGAAGATCGTCGTGCTGCCCGACCGCGCGGTTCTGCACAGGCGCATCGACGGGCGCTTCGAGGCGATGCTCGCAGGCGGCGCGGTAGAGGAGGTGCGGGCGCTCCTTGCGCTCGGATTGCCCGGCGACAGTCCGGTGATGAAGGCGATCGGCGTCCAGCAGATCGCGGCACTGCTCGGAGGCGAAAAGACCGAGGCCGAGGTGATCGCGAGCGGCGCAGCTGCGACCCGGCAATACGCCAAGCGGCAGATGACCTGGTTTCGCAATCAGCTCGATCATAGCTGGCAGCGCATCGAAGGCTCGCACGACCTGTCGATTTAAGGGAAGAGTTGGAAAAGGGCGAGGCGCTTGACATCGCCATAGCGGAAGGCGTAGACAATATTAAACTGAAAGGTTAAATTTTAGAATGCCCAGTCTCGCTGAGGAAGGGGCCGAACGTCAGCTCGATCGGCTTTTTCATGCTTTGTCCGACCGCACGCGCCGGCAGTTGATGGCTCGACTTGCTCTCGGCGAGGCCAAGGTGACCGAACTGGCGGCGCCGTTCGACATGTCGCTGCCGGCGGTGTCCAAGCACATTGTCGTGCTGGAGAAGGCCGGTTTGCTCCGGCGCCGGGTCGAAGGGCGCGTTCATTATTGTTCGCTCAGTCCGGAGGCGCTGGAGGATGCCTCGGACTGGATCGCCTTTTACCAGCAGTTCTGGAAGCGCCGGCTGGATAGTCTCGCGCAATGGCTTGCCAAGGAGGACCCGAAGGGGGAGGGGGCGGAATGAAGGAACTGAGGATTTCCGAGATCCTGGAAGCGCCGCTGGCGCGCGTGTTTTCGGCCTGGTGCGATATCGACAACCTCCGGCAATGGTTTGCGCCCGGCGATATGACGGTGCCGGAAGCAACGGCCGATCTTCGGCCAGGCGGACGCTATCGGATCGTGATGCAGGAAAAGGACGGCAAACGCCACGTCGTCGGTGGTGAATACCGCGAGATCGTGCCGAACGAGCGCCTCCGTTTTAGCTGGCAGTGGGAAGGCAAGCCGGATGTCACGGAAGTCAACGTTGTTTTCCGGGCGCTCGATCAGCAGCGCACCGAATTGACCCTCATTCATACCGGGTTCGCGACCCCTGAGGCTCGCGACAGCCACGGCAAAGGCTGGGCCGGCTGCCTGGCCAATCTGCGCCGCCATGTGGCGGCTGGTTAGCGCGCCGGCACGAGAATCGGAACGGATCTTTCGGAAAGCACGGCGGTGCCGGTTCAAAGACTTGCAGCATCCATTGTGCGTTCTGAAGTACCCAGAGCGCTTATTATTGAGGAGGAAGAGACCGATGAAGCTTTATTATCACCCGCTTTCGACCTACGCGCAAAAGACGATGATTGCCTTCAACGAGAAGGAAATCAGTTACGAGCCGATGCTCGTCGACCTGGCGACGCCGGAAGGGCGCGCCGCCTACACGGCCGTATACCCGCTCTGCAAGGTTCCGATGCTCAAGCCGAGCGAGGACTGGATGGTCCCGGAATCAACGATCATCATCGAATATCTGGAAGACAAGTTCCCGGAAACACCGCCGCTGATTCCGCGCGAAGGCGGGGATGCGGCCCGGCAGGTCCGCTTCGTCGATCGTATGTCCGACCTCTATCTCAACAATCCCGTTCGCGAGCTGGTGCTCCAGAAGGTGGGCTTTGCGCCGGCCAATGAGGAGGTGGCCGCGGCCGCCCGCGACACCATCAGGATAAGCTACGATTATCTGGACAAGCGCCTTGCGGAACAGGACTGGCTCTGCGGCGAGTTCTCGATGGCAGATTGCTCCGCGATCCCGCCCTTGTTCTATGCCCAGACGGTCGCGCCCTTTACCGACCGGCCGAACATTCGGCGCTATTGGGAGCAGGCGCGGCGGCGCCCGTCCTATGCCCGCGTGATGCAGGAATTCGTGCCGATCTGGGAAGGCCTGTTGGCCGGCCCGGCAGCGGCGGAGTAGCCTGTGAAAACTGACGAGGCGCTCCAGGATTGGCATGGGGCGCCTGTTCTGTCGGGCAGCCTGAGAGGGCAGGGTGGTGAACGAGGTCGTCGTCAACGTGAACTGGATCGCCGTTATCGTCAGTGCGGTGGTCGCCTATGCACTGGGTTTCGTCTGGTACGGACTTTTGTTCGGGAAGCAGTGGGCGAGCGGACTTGCAATCTCGCCGCCCGAGAGAATGCCGGTGCTCGCCATGTCGCTTCAGGCGGCCGGTACGCTCTTCTTTGCCTGGCTATTCGGCATCGCGAGCGCCGAAGACGCGCATCTTCTTGCGGTCCTCGTCACATCGGCTATCGTTGCTCTCATCGCAGCCGGAGGGCTATACGCTCAGAAGCCGGGACCTGTGGTGCTGATCGAGGGCGGCTATGTGGTCGCGATGGCGATCGCGATATTTGCCGTCCAGGCGCTTTTTTGAGGCGCACCTATTTGCGGATGATGCTGCCGAGCGGACGCTTCAGCAGGCTTTCGCGCAGCGAGCTCTGGCGATGCGGATCGGGGGCGTGCTGTGCGAGGTTTCGCTCCGGCTGAAGCTGCGGGGCCGTCGGTGGGGCGGTCCGTTCGGCCTGGCCTGAAAGGATCTGCTCGCGTATCTGATTGAAACGTTCGAGTTGCGGATTGACGGGTTCGGCCGCGCGCGGAAGCATTTCCGGTCGGTAGGATTCCAGTTCCGGCTCCCGCATGCTTTCAACACGCACGGTGGCGGGTTCGGCCTCGGTGTCGCCCATAGGCACGGCCTCGCGCGCGATTGCCTGCGCGCCTTCGGCAGCCAGATAGCTCTGCTGGAAGTTTGAGATATCCGGTCCGTTCATGGCGCGCATGCGGCTGACGATCGAACGGAGATCGACGGAGGGCGGCGCATCGTCCTCGACCTTGTCGGTGATCCCGTGGGCGCGCGGCAGGCGTGCCTCGTCCACCCGAGTGAAGCGCATGCGCATCGGGACCGCCACGGCCTCGCCGAAGGCGATCGCCTCGCCGTTGCCGATCGAAGAAATGAAGCTGGTGGTGGAGATCGACGAATTCGAGATAGCGGAGCGGATGATCTCCTGGTCCCGGTCATTGGCGAGCCGCATGGCGAACACGGTCGAGCATTGCGACAGGATGGTGGGATCGAGTTCACCGGGACGCTGCGTGATAATGCCGAGCGATACGCCGTATTTGCGGCCCTCCTTGGCGATGCGGGCGATCGCCTGGCGCGTCGGCAGGAAGCCGAGCGACAGGTCTGCCGGCACGTAGCGGTGGGCCTCCTCGCAGACGACCAGCATGTGGATGCCGCCATCGCCCCAAAGGGCGATTTCGAACGCCATGCGGCAGAGCACGGATGCAACGGAATTGACGACCTCGGACGGGATGCCGGCGAGTTCGAAGGTTGCGATCGGCTTGTCTTCTCCGGGGATGCGGAAGATCTTGGCGATCGTATCCTGGATCGTATCGCTGATCGTGTTGGACGAGAACATGAAGTGATAGCGGGGATCGTTGATCGCCGAGACGATCCTGACCTTGAGCGAGCGCAGATGGGGTTTGTCCGTGCGCCCTTCGAGCCGGCCGATGCGCTCGTCGATCAGCGCCAGGAGATCGGCGATGCGATACGGCACGGGGGTATCGGCGGTGATTGAGCTTTTCTCGGTTTGACGGCGCACCAGGCCGGATTCGCCCCCTTTGAAGGCTTTCTTCGCATCGGGGATGACGTCGCGCAGGATGTCGAGCTCTTCGGCCACGGGCGGCCGGCCGCGAAAGATCACCTCGGCGAATTCCTCGAGCCGGAAAAGCCAGAAGGGCAGGTCGAGCGTATCGGGCTCGATGACGACGGCATGTTCTGGAAAGGCGGCCGCAAATTCGTTGTGCGGATCGAGGATCAGCACGCGCAGCTTCGGATCGGCGGCGATTGCCTTGTTGAGCAGCAAGGTCACGGCGGTCGACTTGCCGACGCCTGTCGTCCCGACGATGGCGAAGTGCTTGGCAAGCATCGAAGGCACATGGATCGTCGCATCGAGGCTTTCGTCCTGCGTCAGCTTGCCGATGACGCAACTCTCCGCCTGCCTCGAGTCATAGATGCGCGCGAGATCGCTTGCGCGAATCCGGTGCGCAACCGCGCCGAGATAGGGATAGCGGCTGATGCCGGCGGAGAATTCCTCGCGCCCATCCGGCCCAACATGGACCTCACCCATCAGTTCGACTTCGATGCGGACGGTGTTGTTTCCTTCTTCGCTCCACTCGTCCGATGCCGTCTGCATCGAGCAGACGAGGGCGACGACACGATTGGCGCCGACGGCTATCGAGATGAGCCGGCCGACCGACCAGAGTTCGGTCAGTGAGGTTTCGCCCCTTTCTGCCACCGCCGCGATCGTCGCCCGCGAACCGTTGCACGCGACAACGCGGCCGAGGAATCGGTTCCCCGGCTTCATGCCGTCGCGGCGATCCTCTTCCCCCGCTCCGTGGGGCAACTGATGTTCACTGTTGAGCAATACACACCTCGGGCGAACTGCGCCTCAGAATAACGGGGCCACTTTAATAAGTGGTTGCATCTCTTTGACCGATCTTAGTTGCCTTCCCTAAGCATTGAGGGGTGTATGGATGAGCTGCTCATGCTATCCACATGGTATCCCGTACCCTTGTTTCTCCGCATGAGCGAGGAGTATGCCAATGCCGAACTTGAGCGATGGCAGCGAGTTAAGCGTCTGGGAAGACACTGATAATCAAAGTCCGGATGCGGTCCTCTTCACGATAACGAAACCCGATGACAATGTGATCGGACCGATAGCGGCACGAACCGATTACCCCTTCGGTTCGGTCGAGGTCGCTTCGGTCGACGTGTTCGACGGCATCTTTACGATCACGACCTTCACCCATGACGGCAGGACCGAGGTCGTTACGACGCTGGAGACATTCGTTTTCGACAATGAGGGCAACTTCATTCGCAGCCTTTCCGATCAGGCGGCTTTCCGTTCGGCCCAGATCGTCTCGGTGACGGCGGAAAGTCCAGATGACATCACGGTGACGTGGATAGGCGCGAACCAGTACTTCGGCGGCGAAAACACGCAGTTCGGCAAGCACCAGATTATCCTCGAGAACGGCGACCTCCGGCCGGATAGCTTCGTCAATCATTCTCCCGTCGCAACCGATATGAATTTCACGCTTCTCCCAGGGCAATCCCTTGACGACGTGGCCTTCAGCGCGACGGATGCCGATTTCGATTTGCTCGCCTTCGTCATCGTGGAGGGGCCGGCCCACGGCACCCTCGAGCAGGAGACGCGGTATGAGGGTGGCTATTACCCGTTTCATCAGGGCGAATACGGGGGTAGCCTCCACTTTCACCAGGATTTCCTGAGCGGGAACCTGTTCGACTATACGCCCGAGGCGGGTTTCATCGGTACCGACAGCTTCGCCATCTATGTCACCGATGGCCAGGGCAACAGCAATCTGGCGACCATCACCATCACGATCAGTCCGCCGGCGCAATCGATCACCCTGACCGATGCCGGCGAGCGGGTCAGCTACGAGCCGCTTGACAACCCCGTTTTAGTCTGGGCTGGCGCTGGCAATGATCACATCACGGGCAGCCGGTTCAACGATGTGCTGGAGGGAAACACCGGGAGGGACCGGTTGAATGGCGGCGAAGGCCAAGACGTTCTCAGCGGTGGCGCCGGCCGGGACAAGCTGATCGGAGGCCCGGGTGCCGACTCTTTCCTCTTCGATGTCGCGCCAGGCAAGGAGAACTGTGACCGGATCCTGGATTTCAACGCGGCCGATGACCAGTTCCGGCTGGACGCGGCCGCTTTTGCAGAGCTCTCGGTGGGCATGCTGGCCAGCGGGGCTTTTGTTCTCGGCAAAGCCGCAGCAGACGGCGACGACCGTGTGATCTACGACCAAGCGCGCGGTGAGATATTGTACGACGCGGACGGCGTCGGCGGCGCCGAGGCAGTTCGCTTGGCCACCGTCGACCGCGGGACGTCGATTTCCGCGGAGGATTTCTTTGTCGTTTGAGGTTCAGCTTCGGGCTACGCGGACCCGAAAACGGCGTTGACGGGTGAGGGTTTTCTGTTTATCAAATCGCCCCATGAAAAAATTTGCGGTTATTCTTGTGGTGGGACGGCGCATGGGCAGGATGGTGTAACCATCCGGCGGTAGCCACCCATGCGCGGAACGAGGCTCCTGATGGGGCCTTTTTTTATGTCCTCAAACACGCTAATCACCCCAAGCCTCACAAAAGGGACGGAAGCAGGCCAATGAGCGGAACTGAAAACCAGATGACCGGGGCGGAGATCGTTCTCCAGGCTCTGAAGGACAATGGCGTCAAGCACATCTTCGGCTATCCCGGCGGTGCCGTGCTTCCGATCTATGACGAGATTTTCCAGCAGGAAGAGATCGAGCATATCCTCGTCCGTCACGAGCAGGGTGCCGGCCATATGGCCGAGGGCTATGCCCGCTCTACCGGCAAGGTCGGCGTCATGCTCGTCACCTCGGGCCCGGGCGCAACCAACGCAGTCACGGCGCTGCAGGACGCCTTGATGGATTCGATCCCGCTCGTCTGCATCTCCGGCCAGGTTCCGACCGCGCTGATCGGCTCGGACGCCTTCCAGGAGTGCGACACGGTCGGCATCACCCGGCCTTGCACCAAGCACAACTGGCTGGTCAAGGACGTCAACGAGCTCGCCCGCATCATCCACGAGGCGTTTCGTGTTGCGCAATCCGGCCGCCCGGGGCCGGTCGTCGTCGACATTCCGAAGGATGTCCAGTTCGCGACCGGCACCTATACGCCGCCCTCCGCTATTCCGACCCAGAAGAGCTATCAGCCGAAGACGCAAGGCGACCTGAAGAAGATCGAGGAAGCGATCGCACTGATGAAGTCGGCGCGCCAGCCGGTCATCTATTCCGGTGGCGGTGTCATCAATTCCGGGCCGCAGGCCTCGCATTTCCTCAGGGAATTGGTCGAGCTCACCGGATTCCCGATCACCTCGACACTGATGGGCCTCGGTGCCTATCCGGCCTCCGGCAAGAACTGGCTCGGCATGCTCGGCATGCACGGCACCTACGAGGCGAACATGGCGATGCACGACTGCGACGTCATGGTCTGCATCGGGGCACGGTTCGACGACCGCATCACCGGGCGGCTCAATGCCTTCTCGCCCAATTCGAAGAAGATCCACATCGACATCGACCCGTCGTCGATCAACAAGAACGTCCGGGTCGACGTTCCGATCGTCGGTGACGTGGCCAACGTCCTCGAAGACATGGTCCGGCTCTGGCGCGCGGCCGCGAAGTCGGTCGATAAGGCAAGGCTCGACGACTGGTGGGGTTCGATCGCAAAGTGGCGGGCGCGCAACTCTCTCGCCTATACGCCGAGCGACGACGTCATCATGCCGCAATACGCGATCCAGCGGCTCTATGAGCTCTCCAAAGGCCGCGACACCTACATCACCACCGAAGTCGGCCAGCACCAGATGTGGGCGGCACAATTCTTCGGTTTCGAGGAGCCGAATCGCTGGATGACCTCCGGCGGCCTCGGCACGATGGGCTACGGCTTCCCGGCCGCAATCGGGGTCCAGGTCGCGCATCCGGAAAGCCTGGTCATCGACATTGCCGGCGATGCCTCGATCCAGATGTGCATTCAGGAAATGTCCTGCGCCGTTCAGTATGGCCTGCCGGTCAAGATCTTCATTCTGAACAACCAGTATATGGGGATGGTCCGGCAGTGGCAGCAGCTCCTGCACGGCAACCGCCTGTCGCATTCCTACACGGAAGCGATGCCGGACTTCGTCAAGCTCGCCGAAGCCTATGGCGGCGTCGGCATCCGTTGCGAGAAGCCCGGCGAGCTCGACGATGCGATCCGCCGGATGATCGACGCGCCGGCGCCGGTGATCTTCGACTGCCGCGTCGCGAACCTCGCCAACTGCTTCCCGATGATCCCGTCCGGCAAGGCGCATAACGAAATGCTGTTGCCCGACGAGGCGACGGACGAGGCAGTCGCCACCGCCATCGACGCCAAGGGCCGCCAGCTCGTCTAAGGATAGGGGTAGAGGACCAATAATGAGTGCACATCTTCAGCCGACGGGCTCTGCCTATTTCATCGCCAAGGAGACGGAGCTTGCGGAGACGCACACGCTCTCCGTTCTCGTCGACAACGAGCCTGGCGTGCTCGCCCGCGTCATCGGCCTCTTCTCCGGCCGCGGCTACAACATCGAGAGCCTGACGGTCTCCGAGACCGAGCACGAGGCGCATCTTTCGCGCATTACCATCGTCACCCGCGGCACGCCGCATGTGCTGGAGCAGATCAAGAATCAGCTCGAGCGGCTGGTGCCGGTCCATAGGGTGGTCGACCTCACCGTGCGCGCCGCCGGGCTCGGCCATGACCGGCCGGTCGAGCGCGAACTCGCGCTCGTCAAGGTGCACGGCTCCGGCGAGCACCGGGTCGAGGCGCTGAGGCTCGCCGACGCCTTCCGCGCCTCGGTCATCGATGCCAATATCGATCACTTCGTCTTCGAGATCACCGGCAAGCCCTCGAAGATCGAGCAGTTCATCGCCATCATGAAGCCGCTCGGCCTGATCGAGGTCTGCCGCACCGGTATCGCCGCGATGAACCGCGGCCCGCAGGGAATGTGAGGGGACGCGTCCAGCCTCCTAGCTGCCCCTCCCAACCCCCCACAGGTGGGAGGGGTCGGGGAGGGGTCTTTTCTGCGGGTACGATCGCGGGGGCCTCTATCCTCCCGCCTCAAATAACCTCCAGCCGCACCTTCCTTTTCGGCGGCGCAAAGGCCCGGTCGAGTTCGGCAAGATTGTCGGCCGTCAGGTGAATGTCCATTGCGTCGCGGTTTTCGCGGGCACGCTCGGTCGAGCCGGTTTTCGGGATGGAAATGACGCCGGGGCGGCTCTTCAGGAAGGCAAGCGCCACCTGTGCCGGCGTTGCCTGATGCGCCTTGGCGATGTGGATCAGATCGGTATTGTGGAGAAGACGGCCTTCGTCGAGCGGCGAATAGGCCATGATCGGCACGCCGCGACGGCGGCACCAGGGCAGGAGATCATATTCGATGCCGCGGCGGGCCAAGTTGTAGAGCACCTGGTTCGTCGCGACATGGCCGCCGTCCGGCAACGCACTGATTTCCTCCATGTCTTCGACGTCGAAATTGGAAACGCCCCAGGCAAGGATCTTGCCGGCCTTCCTCAAATCCTCGAAGGCGGCGACCGTCTCCGCGAGCGCGTAGCCGCCGCGCCAGTGCAGCAGATAGAGATCGATCCGGTCGGTGCCGAGATTCCCGAGGCTCCGCTCGCAGGCGGCGATCGTGCCCGACCGGCTGGCATTCGAGGGCAGTACCTTGCTGACGATGAAAGCATCGTCGCGCCGCCCGTGGACGGCCTCGCCGACGATGCGCTCGGCGCCACCATTGCCATACATCTCCGCCGTGTCGATGAGGGTCATGCCGAGGTCGAGGCCAAGCTGCAGGCTTCGGATCTCGTCTGCCGCCTTTGCGCGGCTCTCGCCCATCCGCCATGTACCCTGGCCGAGGACTGGAACCTTGCGGCCGTCGGGGAAGGCAGTGGTCGGGATCGGATCGTGCATGGGAGACGTCCTCGGCTGATCTTGTAGAACGTGGCGAGAATGGAGCGCGGTCGCAAGAATGTCCATGTACGCACAATCAAAGAAATATGAACTCCTTGCCTTGCGAAGCGCATGATCGCTCACTACATGCGGGACATCGAAGTTGAACGGCTGGAATTCACATCATGGACTCGAGCCGAACAAGAGATGCTTCTCCCTGCCTTTGACCACGGATGTACTGGCACTGGCAGGTCGAGATGGCGAGGAAGGTCGGGTTCGCCCGGCCTTTTTTGTTCGTCCCGCCATTTTTTTGTTCGCCGACGGAATTCATCAGATCCGGTGTTGTCACATGACAAAGATTGACTGGCGCTAGCGAACGGGTCAGCTAACCTGACCCAAAGGGAGGAAGCGTCCAATGTCCGAGCACCATCATGGCGAAGGCTCCGATCATCATCACGACAATCATTTCACCGACATGGAAGCGCGGGTGAAGGCGCTGGAAACCGTGTTGACGGAGAAGGGCCTCATCGATCCGGCGGCAATCGACGCGATCGTCGAGACCTATGAAACGAAGATTGGCCCGCGAAACGGGGCGCGCGTCGTCGCCAAGGGTGGGCTGATCCGGAGTTCGCCGACTGGCTGAGGCGCGATGCAACGGCGGCGATCGCGAGCCTCGGCTTCACCGGGCGGCAGGGCGAGCACATGCGTGCCGTCTTCAATTCGCCCGACACGCACAATCTCGTCGTCTGCACGCTCTGCTCCTGCTATCCCTGGGCGGTGCTCGGGCTGCCGCCGGTCTGGTACAAGGCGCCGCCCTACCGCTCCCGCGCCGTGATCGATCCGCGCGCCGTGCTCGCCGAATTCGGGCTCGACCTGTCGGCGGAGAAGCAGATCCGCGTCTGGGACTCGACGGCGGAACTGCGCTACCTCGTGGTGCCGGAGCGGCCGCAAGGCACCGAGGGGCTCGGCGAAGAGAAACTCGTCGAACTCGTCACGCGAGACTCGATGATCGGAACCGGGCTCGCGCTTTCGCCGGAGGCGGCGCGATGAACGGACCGCACGATCTTGGCGGCCAACATGGATTCGGGCCGGTCGCTCCGGAAAAGGACGAACCCGTGTTCCATGCCGAATGGGAAAAGCGGGCGCTCGGCATCACCCTCTCCTGCGGGGCGTTCGGCGCCTGGACGCTCGACGAAAGCCGGCATGCCCGCGAAAGCCTGCCGCCGGCGACCTATCTTTCGGCAAGCTATTACGAGATCTGGATTCGAGCGCTTGAGACGCTTCTGAGGCGCCACGGCTTCGTCGCGGAAGCCGAGTTCGACACCGGCCGCAGTATCGCGCAGGGACGCGTTCCGAAACGGGTATTGAAGGGCGAGATGGTGGCAGACGTGCTCGCGAAGGGCGGTCCGTGCGACCGGCCGGTCGAAGCGCAACCACGTTTTGCCGCCGGCGACAGGGTGCGCACGCGGACTTTCAATCCGGAGACGCATACGCGGCTGCCGCGCTACGCCCGCGGCAAGACCGGCAGGGTGGAAGACGTGCAGGGCAGCTTCGTCTTCCCGGATGACAATGCCCATGGAAAAGGCGAGAATCCGCAGTGGGTCTATACGGTCGTGTTCGATGGGCCCGAGATCTGGGGCGAGGGCGCCGACCCGTCGCTCACCGTCTCGATCGATGCCTGGGAGGCCTACCTTGAGCGCGCGTGAAACGGCTTCACAATCGCTGGAGCGGAATGCGGGCGGAAGACCGGGGTCCAGTTTTCCTCATTCCGCACTGGCGGCTTCCGTCGGGCTGCCGAAATCCGCCGAAGGCGAGCCGGTCTTTGCCGAACCGTGGCAAGCGACCGTCTTCGCAATGACGGTGCGGCTCCATCAGCAAGCTGTGTTCTCCTGGGCCGACTGGGCCGAGGCCTTGTCTGCCGAGCTTCACAAGCCAGGCCGTTGCGCGGACGGCAGCGATTACTACGACTGCTGGGTCGCTGCGCTCAGCGGTCTGTTGACACGATTGTCGGTCGCTTCCGATCGAGAGCTCGAAGCGCTGACCCACAGCTGGCAGCGTGCCGCGGAAGCGACGCCGCATGGCAAGCCGATCCGGCTGGAGAACGACCCTTTGCGGCGAGGATGAATTACGACGCCGACGTCCCCTCGAACTGCCTGTAGCATTCCTCGGCGATCTTCTTGAGCAGGTCTCGCGCGACGTCGCCGGTTACCGCATAGCCGATCTCGCGGTCGATCCAGTAGAAGGTCTCGAGGCCGGCATGGCTGGCGAAGCGGAAGCTCGTTTCGCGATTTTGCGGGTTGCGGCCGAGCAGCACCGTAAGCCGCCGGCCGGTAGCGTCCTCGTACATCAGCATGGCGCCCGCCGTGCCGTTGACCGGGACGAGCCTGCCGCCGACGAGCGAGAAGCCGAGCGTGGACAGGTCGGGAAGCTTGAGATCGTAGTCGAGCCGCTTGCCGAGCCAGGTCGCCAGGTGCGCCTGCTGGTCGGAGCCCACCTCGACGGGATGGCGCACCTCGCTGGCATAGACGAGGAAGGCGGATTGCGCCTGCTCCGAGAGGGATTGGACGGCGGTGGTCGAGGCGCGCGGGTCGACCGGCGCGACAAAGCGCGGGGCGAAGGCGCCGGTGAGGGCGCCCGCGACGAAGATCAGAAGAGCAGCCGCGGCGCGCCGAAGCAGCGGTGCCACTGAGGGTGCTTCCGTCGACCGGCTGTGTGCGATGACCAGCTGGCGATCGCTTGCGTCGCTGCGGGCATAGGCCGCGAAATGCTGCTTCAGCGCTGCCGCCTGCGCCTGCCATTGACGGACTTCCTCGGCCTCTGCGGGATGCATTTTCAGCCATGTTTCGATCCGCTCCCGTTCGGGCTCACTCAAATGGCCATCCACATAGGCGTGCAGTTCGTCTTCCGAGACGGTGTCGAAGTCATCCGTCATTTCGGTCTCCGCAGGGCAATCACATTATCTTCCTTCATTGCTTCGGCAAGCTGCCGGCGGGCGCGCGACAGCCGCGACATCACCGTTCCGATCGGGATCGCCAGCATCTCCGCCACATCCTGGTAGCGATAACCCTCGACCACCACCAGCATCAGCACCGAGCGGTTTTCCACCGAAAGGCGGTTCAGCGCGCGCTCGAGACGGCGCCGTTCGATCGGGTCGGCGCTTGTTTCCTCGGCGGCAAGGTCTTCCTCGAGTTCCACTTCGGGATGTTGCGCCTGCCGTCTATGGCGGTTCCGATAGAGGTTGGTCATGATCGTGAAAGCCCAGGCGCGCAAATTCACGCCTCGCCATTGCGATCGCCGCGCCAGCACCCTTTCCACGCAGTCCTGCAGCAGGTCCTCGCCGTCGGAATCCGAGCGGGCGAGACTGCGCGAGTAGCGCCTGAGCGCCGGCATCAGCGCGAGGACATCTGACTCGAATTCGTCGGGTGCAGAGCCTTTCGCCTCTGCACCCGACCCCGGACCATCACGGCCGTGCGACATCCCATTCGCCCTTTACCCCGTCGCCGGTAACGTCGCCCGTCTTTTTGTCCTTGATCCAGAAATAAAGCGGCATCCCGTCCTTCGCCCATTGCTTGCTGCCATCCTTGCGCTCGACGATCGAATAGACGCCCTCGGCGGTCGCATCGGCTTCGACCAGGAATGGCGGCCAATTCTTTGCGCATTGATCATAGCAGGCCGAAACACCCTTCTGGTCGTCCCTGTATGTGTAAAGCGTCATGCCGTTTGCAGCGGCAAGGACAGGGCCTTTTTCGCTCTCCACCGTCTTTACCGGCGGGGCCGCCAGAGCCGCGGCGGTAGAGGCAAAGGAGATGGCAATGGCTAATGCAAAACTTCTCATGGGCGTCTTCCTTCGTCGGAGTTTTTCCATCGTTGGCGGGGCCGCGCGAAGGCGGACCGTTTCGAACTGGCTTGCAGATGACAAGACACCGGAAGTGGCGGATTTATTCCCACGGCCGCCCAGCACCTAAGCGAAGGTCACCTCTTCAGGCGCGATTGGCGACGAAGCGCGCAAGGGCAGGACCGATCATGGTGATGATCAGCAGGCGCGCCGTCTGCAGCGCCATGACGAAGGGAAGGTCGACATCGCTAGAGGCGGCGATGACGGCGATCGAATCGAGGCCGCCGGGGCTGGTGGCGAGGTAGGCTGTCAGCGGATCGATACCGGCCGCCTTTATGAGCAGCACGGCGAGCAATCCGGAAAAGGCCATCAGCACGAGGATGGAGATGATCGTCGGCACCAGTGCGCGACGGGCATGCGCGATGATTGGGCGGGTGAAACCTAGTCCGATGTTCCAGCCGAGCAGCGCGAAGGAGAGCGCCAGCAGCCATTGCGGCAACTCGATGGTCAGCGCTCCGCTCAAGCTGAGCGCCGAACCGGCCGCGAAGGGGATGAGAAAGCCGCCTGCTGGTATGCGCAACAGCTTGCCGAGGAGGCCGCCCGTTATGCCGACGGCGAGCGTCGCAAGAAAAGGGATGCCCTCGACGGGCGCAAACCAGCCGACCGAAGGCTCGGTCCCGGCGCCGCTGACCCAGAGATGGGCGACCAGGGCCGCGGCGCTGGCGACAAAGACGACGCGCAGATATTGCATGAAGGCGACGAGCCGCACATCCGCGCCATAGGCGTCGGCCATCAGCAGCATTGTCGAGGCAGCTCCCGCCGATGATCCCCAGATCGCCGTCGTGCCGGGCAAGATGCGCATCCGCGTGATCGTCCAGCCGGAGAGCGTACTGACGCCGATGACTGACAGGATCACTGCGAGGAAGAGCGGCCAGTTGCCGGAAAAGGTGGCGAAGAGGTCAGGCCGCATGGAACCTGCAATCATCATCGCCAGGAGGAACTGCACGCAAAAAAAGAACTGACGCGGCAGCCGGATCGTGCCGCCATTCATGCCGATGATCGCACCGGCAGCCATCGGCCCCAGGAGCAGGCCGGCCGGAAGCCCGATCGCCTCGAGCGCGACAGCAAAGACGAGCGAGAGGAGCCCGAGCAACAGCCATTGTACGAGGAGCGGCAGGCGGCCAATCCCGGTTTTGTCCGGCGGCACCGGTGTAGCGGGCTGTTCCGGCTTCAAGGGCAGTCTCCGGCAATGGGTCGCGTCGGCGCTGCGCGCTCGCGTTCTGAAACGGCTGTCTGGTTAGCAGCATTGGTCGCAGGGGCTCAAGGTGTACTGCTAGAATCTGCCACAGCGGGTCGACAAACAGGCGCTTGGCGCCGAAAAACCGGCTTGCGCCGAGCCCCCGAATCCTGACACTGCGCGTCATGCAGTTCGCTCCGCAACAGGATGAGGCCCTGAAAGCCGTTTCGCGCTGGCTGAAAGAAGGCCGCTCACAGCTTTTCCGGCTGTTCGGCTATGCCGGCACCGGCAAGACGACGCTTGCGCGGCATTTCGCGGAGCATGTCGACGGCGAGGTGCTGTTTGCCGCTTTCACCGGCAAGGCGGCGCAGGTGCTCCGCTCGAAAGGTGCCTCCAACGCCAAGACGATCCACTCGCTGATCTACCGGCCACGCGGCGAGGAGGAGGTGGAGGACGAGCAGACCGGCAAGACGTCGATCGCGCCGATGTTCGCCATCAACCGCCAGAGCCCGGTCGCGAAAGCGGCGCTGATCATCGTCGACGAATGCTCGATGGTGGACGAGGCGCTCGGCAAGGACCTCATGAGCTTCGGCACGCCGATCCTCGTACTTGGAGATCCCGGGCAATTGCCGCCAGTATCAGGCGGTGGTTATTTCACCAATCACGAGCCGGATTATCTATTGACCGAGATCCACCGCCAGGCCCGCGACAACCCGATCATCCAGCTCGCCATGAATGTGCGCGAAGGCAAGGAGATCATGCATGGCGACTACGGCACGGCGCAGGTCATCTCGAAGGCCGAAGTGACACAGCCGCTGGTGCTGGAGGCCGATCAGGTTCTGGTCGGCACCAACCGCACCCGGCGGCGCTATAACCAGCGCTTGCGCGAACTCAAAGGCTTTACCAGCGAATATCCGCAATCCGGCGACAAGCTCGTCTGCTTGAGGAATGATCCGGCCAAGGGCTTGCTCAACGGCTCGCTCTGGCAGGCGATGAGCGCATCGAAGGAAACCGTGAAGCCGGGAATCAACCTGATGATCCGGCCTGAAGATGACGACATGGATCGAGGTGCTGCGAAGATCAAGCTCCTGAAGGCGGCCTTCGAAGATGTCGAGGGCGAAATCCCCTGGTCCACCCGCAAGCGCTACGACGAGTTCGACTACGGCTATGCGCTCACCGTGCACAAGGCGCAGGGCTCACAGTGGGACAATGTCGTCCTCTTCGACGAGAGCTTTGCGTTCCGCGACACGCGGGAACGCTGGCTCTACACCGGGATCACGCGCGCGGCGGAGCGGCTGACGATCGTTAGGTGAGGAGCCAAGCTGATCAGCCTTTTTGCAAGGCGAGATGGGCTCCCAATCCCATGAGGGTGACGCCGCCGGCCCGCTGAACGAGGCGCTGCGCGTGCGATGAGCGCTTCAGCCTCGATACGACGGCACCGGCGAGCATGACGCAGACAATGTCGGCCGACGTGAACATCAGATTGACGATCGTCCCGAGGACGACAAACTGCGCCCAGACGGGAAGCGCCGAAGACGCGTCGATGAATTGCGGCAGGAAGGCCACGAAGAAGATTGCGGTTTTAGGATTGAGAACCTCGACGACGATGCTTTCGAGCAGCGCGCGCTGACCGGACTTGCGGTGCGCCTGCGGGAAAGCGACGTGGCCCGGCGTCCTGGCGCGGAAGAGGGAAATGCCGAGCCAGATCAAATAGGCAGCGCCGGCCAGTTTGACGGCCAGATACAGTGTCGGAACGGCGTGAAAGAGGACTGAAAGTCCCGCGGCAGCGGCAGCAACGTGGATATAGCCGCCAATGTGGATACCGAGTGCCGCCATCAGGCCGGACCAGCGCCCACGCGCCATGGTCTGGGCTGCAGCGTAGAGCATGGCTGGGCCGGGAACATAGGCGAAAACGGCAGTGGTGATCAGAAAGCTGATCAGCAGTCCAGTCGACGGCATTGCTTTTCCTCGTGCGGCACCGATAGCGGTGCGGCCAACTATAACTAACATAGAATTGGCGTCGACAAGGAAAAGTTGCCCCTTTTCACCGAATCGCCCAGTCGTTCACCCTTGTTGGCCGCGGCCGCAACCGCGTTTCGCCTAAATTGCTAACGAGCGGTTGCATGCAACCTGCCGCCGATTGACATCTGTCCGCCGGACGGTCAGCCTTCACCTGACATTTTGGCAGCATGGCACGGACGAGCGCCCCCACGCGAGCCACCCAGAGGGCATCAAGAACACAAGAACGCTATACTTTTCACATTTTCGAAGCGCGCGCCTGACGAGTGCGTTGCCGATGGCGGGAGTGGTGCATGCTGCGCGAAAGCCGGACCAACACACCACGGAAAGCGGCCAGCCGCGCCAAACGCGCAGGCAGTGTTTTGGCGCATGGGGGCGAGCGGCGCATCGTCACGGCGCTCTGCTACGACCTTGTCGGGTCGACCGATCTCCTGCATCTCATGGATATCGAAGACTACCAGGAACTGATGCTGACGTTTCAGCGGGCGGCAAAACAGGCGATCGCCTCTCACTCCGGCGTCATGCAGCACGAAGCGGGCGACGGCGGGGTCGCACTCTTTCCGATCGGGCTCGATGCGAGAGATGCGGCGTCGCTTGCCATCCGGGCGGGGCTGGCGATCGTCGACGCATGCGAGCGTGTCGGCCGGGAAGGCAGGCGGGAGGACTTGCGTGTTCGTGTCGGCATTGCCACCTCGATCGCTCTCGTCAGGGATCAGTGGCAGGACAGCGGCACGGAGGAGCCGGTCACCGGCGCCGCACTCGCCATGGCTGCCCGCCTCGAGGCAATCGCCGATCCAAACAGCGTTCTCGTATCCGAGGACACGCGCAATCTCGCCGGCCGCTCGCATGCGTTCGTGTTCCAGGGCAGCAAGGCGCTCAAAGGCTTCGCCGCGCCGGAAAAGGTCTGGCGTGCGCTCGAACACAAGATCGAGGTCGACCGTTTCTACGCCTATGGCAGGGTGGCAGGTCCGCTCATCAATCGCGAACACGAGCTGAAGACGATTGCCGGGGCCTGGGATGGCGTGCTTGCAGGGCACGGGGCGGCCATTCTCATGCAGGGTGAGGCCGGTATCGGCAAATCCCGTTTGCTCAGGGAACTGCGCCGGCGTACGCGGGATCGGCGAGCAAAGCTGTTCTTCTTTCAGTGCCTGCCTGGCGGGCTGCGTTCGACGCTTCATCCCTTGCTGCACAGTTTCCCGGCTGCGTTGTCGCAGGGTGGGCAGATGGGCCCCACAGCGTCCGCCGTGCAGGCGCTGTTCGAACGCAATGGTATCTTCGATCCGGAGGTTACGCAGGTCTTCGCCTATCTGCTTGGCGCGCAGGGGAGGAGCCAGCTTCTTTCGAACGAGAGCCCCAAGGCGATCCGCGAAAGGGCGCATAGCGCCGTGCGCCGCGCGCTGGAGGCAATCTGCCGCAACGGGCCGATCGTCGTCGCCGTGGAGGATGTCCACTGGATCGATCCGACTTCCCAAGACCTGCTTGGCGAGGTCGCGCGGATCATCGATCGATATCCAGTTTTCCTCGTCGTTACGTCCCGGCCCGGCATGCCTTGCGAATGGCTGGCCCCGGCAAGACCCACGCGCCTGTCTTTGCAGCCGCTTGACCGCGACGAGACGAAAAGGGCGATAGAGGCGAAGTGGCCGCAGCATCGCTTGGCAATGCTTCCCGACCTCTTCGAGGTGACGGAGCGAATCTCTGGCGGCATCCCCCTGTTCATCGAAGAGATCTGCCAATGGGTTGCGCAGAAGGCCGGTGTCGACAAGAGTTCGCTGGCGGACAGCATCAAGCCGGCCCATCTGTCGGCATTCGAGGCCATACTCGATGCCCGGCTGGAACATCTCGGATCGGCGAGGGACGTGGCGCGGGCGGCGGCGGTTGCCGGTACCCAGGCGACGTTGCCACTGCTTCGCGCACTGCTGCCCGACTTCGGCAAGAAGGCGATCGCAAGTGCAGCCGACATGCTGTGCGAAACCGGGTTCCTGACGCGCGTAAGAGCACCGGGACGCACAGCCTACGGCTTTCGTCACGTGCTGATCCAGGAGACGATCTACAACGCGCTGCTGCGCAAGCAGCGACAGGTGTTGCACCGGCGGTTTTATGCCGCCGTCAGCCACAATCGCGGCATGGCGACCTGGGTCGACACGGGCAGGCTCGCAGAGCATGCGGAGCGGGCGGGGCTCCTGGAGGAGGCGATCGAACTGTTCATCGCGGCCGGAAAGGAAAGCTCGAGCCGGTCGGCGATGATCGAGGCTCGGCAATATCTCGAACACGCTGTCGTTCTTTGCGGGCAATTGGGCGATGGCCGCGCGGTCGAGCCGCTGCAGCTTTCGGCGCTGACGGCGCTTGGCCCCGTCCTGACCGGACTTGTCGGACTGAATTCACCGCCCGCACGCAAGCTTTACGAAGACGGTGTGGAGATCGCCCGCAGGCAGCCGATGGAGGAGCAGTCCAAGTGGTTCCCGATCTACTGGGGTTGGTGGCTCACCGGTTCGGATTTTCGCGTCATGCATGATCGCGCCCTCGAGGTGCAGTCGATGCTGGCGAAGGCCGACGATCCGGAAATCCGGCTTCAGGTCAATCATTGTATCTGGGCGATCGATTTCAACCTTGGACGGCATCGGGAGACGCAGGAGGCGATCCGGGCGGGGCTCGCCCTCTATGACGAAAAAAGGGCGAAGAGCAGCCGAACGGAGTTCGGCGGTCATGACGCGAAGGTCTGCGGTCTCGGCCAGCTGGCGCTCTCCCTGTGGCTGACCGGCCAGACGAAAGCGTCCGACGCAGCGCTCGCGAGAATGATCGCCTTCGTCGACCGGATCGCACACGCGCCGAGCAAGGCGCATTCGCTCGATACGGAAGCGGTCTCCGCCTTCTACCGCGAAGATTTCGAGCGTCTGGCCGATGTCTCGGCACGCATGGCGGATTTTGCCGGAAAGCACGCGATGCAATCCCTGTCCGGCTTGTCTCGCTTGTTTGGCGGCTGGGCGGAGGCACATCGGGGCGCGCTTCAACACGGGCACGACACATTCTGTGAAGGGCTGACGCTCCTCAGAAGCCTCGGTGCGGTGGCGGACCTGCCGATCTATCTTTACATGCACGCCACCTTGCTGGGGCTTGCCGGCAAGTTCGAAGCGGCGATCGACATTGCAAACGAGGCAATCGCAAAGGCCGAAGAAACCGGCCATGCCTACTGGCTGGCGGAACTGCACCGATGCCGCGCCATGCTCCATGCGCGAGCCGGGGTTCGCGGGGGAGCGCTCGCCGCTGACCTGCGCTCCGCCGTGGAGATCGCCGAAACCCAGGGAGCAAGGACCTTGCGAAGGCGCGCCAAGGAGTCGATCCGGGAGCTTGGCGTTGCCATCAGGGGCTGAAAGACCGGACTTCAACGAAGCCCTTTCCGATCTTCATGGGGCGATCGTTTCCGGTCTGCACGTACCCCTCGGTCAGGAGCGGTGCGCAGAGGACGTCGAGCATCGCTTCCTTGCGCTCGTGCCGCTTTGCCGGCGTGCACGGATAACACGGATCGGCGACCTGACCGGCCTTGACCGCATCGGGCTTCCGGTCGTGCAGGCCGTCCGGCCCGGTGCTCTCTCCGAGGTGACGGCCTTGGGGCGGGGTCTCTCGAAAGCGGAGGCAGCGGTGGGCGCGGTCATGGAAGCGCTCGAGCGCTACTTTGCGGAGGCGATCCCGGCCGAGCGGACACTCGTCGCGACGGCCGCCGAACTCGGTCTTGCCGGCGGAATGTTCGAAACTCTTCTGGCGGGCGGGCGAGGGGACACGTGGCGCTCGAAGCGGATACGATGGATCCGTGGCCTCGATGTCGTCAGCGGGTCCGTGCTGCCGGTCCCCCTGGAACTCGTGCACACATGCTATAGCGATCCGCCTCCCGCTGATGATGGCCTGTTCCTCAGAACGACGACGGGCCTTGCCTGCCACTGGGATGGCCGCCGTGCATTTCTGCATGGACTGTTCGAGTGCATCGAGCGCGACGCCATCGCCCGCGCCTTCGCGACCCACGGCTTCTTCGACCGCTGGCGCATCGCCGCCACCGATCTTGGTGACGGCGTCGCGCACATCCTGTCGGTCGCCGGTTCCTGCGGCGTCTCCTTCGGGTTTTGGCTCGCCCCGTCACCGACAGGCATTCCGGTCGTCTGGTGCCAGACGATCGAAACAGGCGCCGGAGAGCCGATCCTGGCGCTTCCGACCGAAGGCTACGCGGCCGGCCCCGACCTTGCGACGGCGGCTGCGAGCGCCATGCTGGAGGCGCTCGCAGCGCGGGCGGGGGCGATCTCCGGCGCGCGTGACGATCAAACGCGCAGGCACTACAGGAGAAGCCGCGACGCCGCCGTCGCGTCGGCTCGCCAGCTTATCCTTGAGGCGACGCCTCCGACGACCGCGGCGGCGGAAATCGTCTCGACGAGCGACCTCGCAGCGCTAATCGACAGCGTCACATCCGCAGGGTTGGGCCCGATCCTGGCCGTGCCGGTCGGGAAGGATGATGAAACCGGCGTAGAATGCGTGCGAACCATCCTTGCCGGCGCCCGGCCGTTCTTCGAATTGCGGTGAGAAGCGAAATGGCCGACACGAAGGTCGATGCTCCGATCCTGGTCTTCCTGGGCCCGACGCTGCGTCTCGGCGAGGCGCAGCATGCGCTCGACGCCATCTACCTGCAGCCTGCCGCGCAAGGGGATATCCTGCTCGCCGCCCATGCTTTTCGCCCGCGCGCCATGGTGCTGATTGACGGACAGTTCGAGGACCGGCCCGCCGTTCGCCACAAGGAAATCCTCTGGGCGATGGCGCAGGGAATCGTGATGATCGGCGCCGCCAGCATGGGCGCGCTCAGAGCGGCGGAGCTCAACGATTTCGGCATGACCGGCGTCGGCCTGATCTACCGGTGGTATCGACGCTGGAGACTTGCTCCGGACGATGCCGTGGCCGTCCATTCCGGACCGCCGGAGCTTGGCTTTGTTCCGCTGACCGATTCCCTTGTCGATCTGCAGCGAAGCTTTTCCGTCTTGATGCGCGGCAAGCTCATCACGCCTGCCGAGCGCGACGAACTCACAGTGACTGCGCGAGGCCTCAACTTCCGCGACCGCACCCTTGCGGCCGTGCTGGACAGGGCAGGTTGGCCGGCCGAGAGGGTCCAGCGCCTTCGCCATGAGATGGTGGGCCAGAAGCGGCGGGATGCGCTCGCCGCGCTGCGGGCTGCGCCGGCACTTGCGCAAGAAGCGAAAGCGATGCGGCGGGAAGCCGGATGGGTCGCGACCAATACCTTTCTCAGAGACCTCGAAGCCAGCGGCATTGACATAAAATTAGTGAACACTTATAAATTGTAGCCGCCGGATTTTCTAATCGAGGGGGCAATGGTGCGATGCGCTTGCTTCGAGACGAGGCCCTCCAAACCGGTGCCAGCCGTTTAGGCACGCGCTTCTGGATATTTCCCCAACCTCCCTTCATCCCCGGATATGAACAACCGGACCGCGTCTGGTTGCCGATCCCCGCGGATGAGATCGGGGCCGGGCCCAGCGACGCGACGATGTATGTCGTCGATCCGCTTTTCGACAAGCGACCCTATGGCCTTGATCGGCTGCCGCCGTTCGAGGGGGCCGCGCGTCCGCCGGCAGAAGCCGGGCCGGACCGCCATTTCGACAGCATTTCGCCGGAGTCGCGGGAGTTCCTCGCCGTTCATGCCTATGCGTGCGTGCACTTTGTTCTTTCGATCTGGCAGAGCTATCTCGGGCGGCCGGTCCGCTGGTTCTTCGATCAGACGTTTCCCCGGCTCGAGATCGTCGCCCTGGCGAATTGGGACAATGCGCAGGCGGGCTACGGTTTTCTCGAACTGGGCGTGTCGGACAGGGACGGGATAAGGCGGCCCTATGCGTTGAATTTCGACACGATCGCCCACGAGGTCGGGCATCTCATTCTCCTCTCCGAAACCGGCGTGCCGACGGGCATCTCGCGCGAAGCCGACTTCTTTCCGTTTTCGGAGGCTTTCTCCGATGCCGTGTCGCTCATTTCATTCCTGCATTTCGACTCCGCCATCGAGCGATTGCTGCGGCGAACGAGAGGCAACCTCCTGCTTTTTAATGAGCTCAATCGATTTGCGGAGACGAGCCCCGAGACCCAGGTTCGCCTCGCCACCAATTTTCGCCGTATGTCAGAGGTGACCCGCGAGGCGCACGATCGCGCGCTTCCCTTCGTCGGCGCCATCTTCGACACCATCGTCGAGCTTTATCATCGCGAACTGGTCGCTCGCGGCTGCGCCGACAGCCGGCTCCTCGATGTCGATCTTCGGGAACTGGATCAAGGCGACTTCGATCGGTTCCGGGCTGCGACGGCCGAGGCCTTTCAGACAAGGCCGATGATCTTCGAACTGGCGCTGACCGCCGCCCGCGATGCCGTCGGTCAGGCGCTTGCCGCGTCGCTGAGACGACTCGATCCGAGCGCGCTGCGGCTCGAAGGGGCGGCAAAGGCGGTCGTCGCCGCAGCCGGGGGCGTGGCGGCCGAGTTGTTGGATAGCAATTTCGCGTGGCGTGAGATTATCGGTCGAAGATGAAGCGAGAGGAAGGAGTGGAACATGAGCGATTGCTGCTGCCATCCTGGTGTAGGCACGAATCCAAATCCTGATGAGAAGCCGAATTACAATAGTTATAATCCCAGCGAAGTGCGTCTTTATGGTCGTCCTGCTCTGCGAAAGCTAGTGCTCTCGGATGAAGATATTGAAAAAATCACTGAAGAATTAAAGAAATCTGGGATGAGAGACGAGGATGTTGCTAACGCAACTAAAATTGTAGAAAGGTTGGTTAATTCCTCTCTTATAAATATATATCGCAGTCAGATAATACTGACCGCAGTTGACGGTCATGGTCGGTTGGTCGAGCTTCCAGTCAATGTCAATATACCATCAGAGAACTATCAAAATGACAAAGTACACTATATCAAGAGCATAGGGGTAATATTCGGCTACGCCTATGAGGGGCATTGCTACAAGCTGCCGAAGCCGCAGATCATGTATCTGCCTTCGGAGCCGCGAGCGATTGACGGTGGCGATTGCGGATGCGATTGCGGCTATGTCCCGGAACTTGGTTATGCCGTGTGGCAGATCGACAAGCTAGAACGCGTCATAGCCCTCGACGTTCGTTCGGACGACGTGAAGACCCTCGTGCTCGACGAAAACCTGCCCGGCAACCGGTCTCCTATGGCCTATGCGCAAACCATGGCGCTGGCGCCGCAGCGGCATCGCGATTAAGACTTTGCAACTCGCGCCTTACAGAGGTAATCATATTACTTAATGGTTCTGTTGCAGCTTATGCCGCAACAGCGCAGTACACGACAGTAGTGTAATTGGATTTGGCGGATGCTTTTCTCGCCCTCATCCCTGTGCAGAGATCGGCCATGATCCTGGTGACGGGAGCGTCGGGTTATGTCGGCAGCGCCGTGTTGCGGCGGCTTTCGCAGGAGGGCCATGCCGTCTCGGGGATGGTGGGCAATTTCCGGCGGGCGGCTTCGGTCGAGGATATGGGGGTCCCGATACGCATTGCCAATTATGACGAGCGGGCGAGCCTGGAGCGAGCTTTCCGCGGCGTCGAAAGGCTTGTCTTCGTTGCGCGGGACGGTAATGCGCGGGCCGTGATGCGCCAGCACGCAAACGCCATTGACGCAGCGACGACGGCTGGGGTCGGCCGCATCGTCTTCATGAGCATCACCGATGTCGAGCCGTCGTCCGCATTCTACTTCACGCCCGTTTATCGGGATGCGGAACGCCGGCTGTTGGCCTCTGGGACAAAATGGACGGTTCTGCGCTGCGGCCTTTACGCGGATTTCATCCTTTCGCATTGGATCCGGCCGGCGATTGCGAGCGGCGAGATGTCATTGCCGCTCGAAGACGCACGCGTCGCGCCGATCGCCCGAGAAGATGTGGCCGATGCGTTCGCCATGGCCGCTGCCGCCGACGACTGCGAAGGCAAGACCTTTGAACTGACCGGCCCGGCTGCCCATTCGTTCGAGGAGATCGCCGACGCGGCTGGCCGTGTCTTCGCTCGGCCGGTGCGCTTCGCCGCCATAGCGCCGGCCGACTATCTGGAGCGCGCCTTGGACGAGATGGCCGAGCCTTGGCCCCACGCGTTTTCGAGCCTATGCAAATCCATCGCCGAGGGGCGCTATGCGCGGGTCTCCGGCGACTTCGAGACCTTGCTCAGACGGCCTGCCGCGCGCTTTGAGGATTTTCTTCGCGGCGCGGCAGCGGCAATGTGAAACCTACTCTCGTTACCGCAGGGTGCCGTCGCCGCTGCGGTCCGCCTCTCGGAAGTCCGCCATGACGCGGTTCAGGAACTCCTCCTGGGTAATCCTGCCGTCGCCATCGGCATCGGTGGCGGCGAACTGCTGCGCGTTCAGAATCCGTGCCGCCTCATCGCGGCTCAGGGCCCCGTCCTTGCTTTTGTCCAGATTGGTGAAGGCAGACGTCATGAAGGTCTGATATTCGGACCGGTCAACCGCTCCGTTCCTGTCGCGGTCGAGCCGATCCATTTGGCTCTGGTTGATGGCCTGAGCTTGCGCCGCGGTTGCATCAAGCAACACGAATGCAGCCAGCAGTACCGTGGATTTTATCATCCGGGTCTCTCGCTCACATGCAGGTCAAGGCGTTACCGCCTGCAGCCCCCAACGTGGCGCCGGTGCCGACGGCCCATAGCTGGCCAGTGCCGGAACCGATGGTCGCGCCGACGAGGCCGCCGACCACCGCGCCGCCCACCGTTCCGGCGATGCAGCCGAATTCGCCCCCCGTCGTTCCCGGGGAGAACATAGCGGATTGGCAGCCAGAGAGGGCCAGGCCGCCTGCGAGAATAAAAGTAATCGTTCGCTTGTTCATCTTTCCCTCCAAGTATATCCGTCCGTATGGATCGCCGGAGGCCATTGAATGGCGTCGGATGGAAACGCGCTTCCGGGTATGACTCTCGTATCCGAGAGGTCTTCTATTCAATCGGAAGCTTCTTATCGACAAGACATCGGGACCCTCTACAAAGACGTGCGGATCCGGGCGAAATGCTACCGCCCGATGGGGCGTATGACAACTCTTCGGGCCTCGTGCGCTCGTCACATATTACAACAGAACGTTTCGGTCCGTGGTGCGGTGGATCATCAGCATCGATGCTGATGCCGTGGAGGGAAGGGATGAAACTTGGCCCCATATTGGCCTGAGGGGGAGGCTTCCTATGCAGAGGTCTTCCGCTTGCGTACGTGATGGCGGGGGGCGATTTTCGCGCGCACAGCCTTCATTGGCCGGGCGAGCTCTTCGGAAAGCGCTTCCCGGACGGAGTCGGCGATTGCAGACACGACAAAGTCCGCTTGTAGCTCTTCGATGAGCTCGGTCCTTGGCGCACCGTCCTCGCGCCAGAGCACGATACCGATGCGCGATATTGGCGCGATGCGTTTCAGGCGCCGTACGATGAACCTTGCATGGCGCAGCGAATCCTGGTTGAGAAAGCTCACGAGGATCGCATTGCGACCGGCGGAGGGAAGTTCTCGGATAGCGCCCGGCTTCAAGTCCTTATGACTCGCGGAAGCAACTTCCGCCCCCTGGACTCGGATGACCTGTGCCAGCATCGATGCAGTCACGTCGTCGAGATCGCTCCGACCGCCGATGCACAGCACGGATTTTCCATCTCCGAGAGGCAAATCGTACTGCTCGTCTCCATCACCACTCTCTTCGCCAACACCTTCTTCCTCCTCCTCCTCCTCCTCCTCTTCCTCTAGCTCTTCACTGGCGATCTCCTCCAGGTTGGAGACGAGAGTGCGCGCACTTTGGGCGATCTGAGTCACCTGCGGCTCGGCCAGCGCGCCTCGTACCCGGTCGTGTTCCGCGAGCAGCAGCGCGGGTATGGCGACCGTGTCGTAGAACTCGATCAGGTATTTCTCCTCGAGCATCTCCTCCGCATTGTCGGTCGCCTCATCCGGATCCCCGGCCAGCAGTCTCTGGTAAAGCCGCTCCTTGGGATTGAGCACAGGTTCGTTGCCCAACAGAATTTCGAGGAACTCGAACTGCGGGACATGGCGACCGAGCACCACGAGGCAAACCGTCAGCGGCGTCGACAGCACCAGTCCGACCGGACCCCAGAGCCAGGCCCAGAAGATTGCGGCGACGATGATCGCAAGCGGCGAAAGGCCGGTCCGCGAGCCGTAGAGCCAAGGCTCGATCACATTGTTGCTGACGAGCTCGAGGACAATGAACAGGCCCGCCGTCCATACCAGCAGGCTCCAGCCCGGAGCCGCGGCAAAGGCGAGAAACAGGGGAAGGCTCGCCGCGATGACAGGGCCGATGTAGGGGACGAAGCGCAGCACAATGGCAAGCATTCCCCACAGGATCGCATTGGGGATGCCGAGCAGCCAGAGACCGATTGCAAGCGGTATTCCGTAGGTGATGTTCACCACCAGTTGCATCAGCAGGTACTGGCCGACCCGCGCGCCGGCATCCTGCAGGGCCTCGGTCGTGCGGTGCAGGTCGCCATAGCCTACGAGCCGAATGAAGCGATCGCGCAGGTCCTCTCTTTCGAAAAGCATGAAGATGACGACGACAATGACGAGACCGGTCGTGGCGAGCGGCCCGAGCAAGGGGTTGATGATGTTCCTCAGGGTTTCGATCGGGCGTTCGGGAGAAAAAATCTCCACGAGCAGCGGTTTTTGCTCCGGTCCCGGTTGGGGAGATGGGGCGGTTTCGGGCCTGGGCCGGCTGATCTCGGCCGTAATCCTTTCGACGACGCGGCTCAGGCGTTCAAATATCTGGCTCTCCGATCCCGCCTCCTTCAGAACCCTGATCTTCTCGATAATGTTGTACTGATAGGTTGGGAGATTCTGTGCCACTTCGCTGACCTGCACGGCAAGGACAGCGCTGAAAGCGAAGAGGAACAGGAAGGCTGTCGCGACCGTGCCGATGATGGCCACCGAGCGCGGCAAGCCGGCTCTGCGCAGGTATGAGACCACCGGCGCCAAAGCAAAAGTAAGCAGGATGGCGATCGCCAACGGAAGAAAGACCTCGCTGGCGAAATAGATCACGGCCACCGCTGCTGCCGTCGCTGCAAGCGTCGGAAGCCGGGAAGTCTTCGCGATGGCCGCTGCTCCCGGGGCGAGTGCGGTCTGCATATATCGGCTGCCGGCTTTGACCTGATCCTGGTCAGCTCTGCGCGGAAACCTCAGCATCTCAACCCCTACAGCCAGTCCCCTCAAACCGCGATCCCGTTCCGCTGACACACGCGCCCTACTGGACAATTCGCCGATTGTTCGTGTCTGCCGAAATCGCCGCCAACGCAAACGCCGGGTGACACCTACGTTATCGTCCTGACGAACCGCAGGGCCGACCTCGCCAGAGGCGAGATCAGCCAAGTGAAGGTGCGTTCACGAACTTAAAATAGCTTACCACACGTACGCGAACCGGGCTTCCAACCGTGCCATTCCTGGGATGTTACCTGAGCGCCAGCGCATCGCCCGCCCGCAGAGCCCAGAATCGCGGCGGCGCCCGAAGTTGAGCGCCGCCTTGCTTCCCGGTCACAGCCAGCTTCCCCGAGCCTTTCATCGGCATGAGAAGCTGCGTTCTACCGCTAGCGCGTCATTGGGCGGTACCGCTCGCGTTCGCGCTTGACCTGATCCAGCGTGTACGGATCCGCATTTTCGTCAAATCGCGACCAGCCTTCTTGGGCATAAATGCTCCTGCGGCCGGCAATATCAACGCGGTTTCTTTGCTGCAGGATCGTTTCTGCTTGGGGCGCAAGGCTGTCGTCCACCCTGGCCGTCACCAAGGTGCCGCCGCGACGAATGCCCTCGGCATAAACATGGGCATCATCTTCATCGACTCCCGATTCCGTCAGCGCGCCGATTAAGCCTCCCGCCGCGCCGCCGGCGACCGCACCGGCCGCCGCGCCGGCGGCGGTGGACGCGAGCCAGCCTGCGGCGACGACGGGGCCCACTCCCGGTATGGCCATGAGGCCCAGCCCCGTAAGGAGCCCAATCACGCCACCTCCGGCGGCCCCAAGGCCAGCACCGGTACCGGCACCTTCGGCCGCGTTCGAGCTTTCGGTTGAGTACCGATCCCCAGTGTTGTTTGCCACGATGCTGATATCATCGGAAGGCACGCCCGCGGCCTCCAGATCGCTCACTGCATCTCGAGCTGCTTCATAATCGTCGAAGAGACCTGTCACGGTTCTCATGTTTATTCTCCCTTCGTTTGAAGGACGCGACCTTATTGCGCGGTTACGTTGCCCTGGTAGTCCAGTGCAACAGAAACGGATTTGCCGCCCTTCATTGCGGTTGCCTGCCACACACCCTTGTCATCGAGCTTCAGCCCATTGACATCGGTGTATCCGGCTTCCTCGATCCGTTCCTTGGCTTGGGCTTCGGTAAAGCTGTTGGCGCCTTCAACTGGCGCCGTGGGATTTTGCGAATCTGGGGTTGCAACCGCTGGCGTGTTGCCCTCAGAGGAAGGTGTCGTCTGCGCGAACGACACCGTGGCCACAGCGCCCATCAGCGCTGCCGCAACGATAGCAGTAGTTTTCATATGGTTACCTCTTGGGAGATCGGGATTGATCCCGGCCTAGTAATCCCTCGGGGGCAATTTGGTTCCGCGAATGACCGCTTTTGCAAGTTGGAAAGCCTGGATCCGACAAGAAGCGTGGCAATCGGCAGCCCAGAAGTGAGCCAGCGCGGTGTTGAACTGGAAAACAGAGGCGCGGCTGCCATCCGAAACAACGACGGTTTTCCTAACCCCGCGACATTCCCCGCGCAGAGGTTCTGAACCTAGTTCAGTCTCCCTCCGCGATCATGCCCGCGAGCACCGCTTTCGCGACCGCCTGAAAGCGGTTGTTGGCGTCGAACTTGCGGATTATGCCGGATTCGAGGGTGAGGGCGGCTGCCAGGTCCATATCCATCAATGCGGCGATGCGCGAGGCGGGGTATCCCTCGGCCATGAGACCGAGGCACTCGGTCTCGATAGGCGAGAGATGGATGCTTTCTCGCGCGGTACCGCGCGCCCACTCGTTCGTCCCGGTTTCGAGGAGCTCGGCTATCCTCTGCATCTGCCGGCGCAGGATCGATTGCTGCGCGGCGAGTTCGCGCCGGCGTGCCTTGAGCGCCGCTTGGAACAGCTCGTCGGCCTCGGTCTGGCTTGTCGAACCGTCGAGTGCCTCCATCAATTCCTGAATTGCGGCAATCGGCATGTCGATTTCGCGGCAGGCGTTGATGACGGCCATGCGGCGGACATGTGCCTCGTCATACACGCGCATCGGCCCGATCCGCGCCGCGTTCAACAATCCCTTCTCCTCGTAGAAATGCAGGGTGCGGTGCGTCACGCCGAACGCCTCCGCCATCTCGGCAATCGCAAGCCGTTCCTCCGTGCCATGATGGGGAACAGACAGCTTCGGCAAAAAGCCGGTACCCGCACTTGCACGACCGGCATGCTTCCATGGATCTTGTGCCATTTCCCTCGTCCCCGTCCGTGCATCACAATCCCGGAGAGCGGAGCTGAAGTGCCCTTCTCCGAGTATCGGCGGAGCGCTGCAGCGCGATGGGGTTTCAGGCCGATCCGGCCTGAAACCTCGATCGTGATCGAGCGCGGACCTGCGTGCTTCGCGGGGCACATCGTGCACGGGGCACGTTTACTTCAGACCAATGTGCTTGCCCTCCGGCGGGCGCGGGATGCGCCGCCTGGCGGACTGGAGTCCTTGCGCGTTCAGCCAAACGAGCGGTGCTCCAGCGAGCAACCCAGGCATTAAAATCTACACACGAATTCACCGTAAGCGCGAATCGCCGAAAAGAACAGGTCCGGCATGCCGTTTCTCCCGATGGTTGCAGAATGAGCGTCCCTATTCCGAAAGTTCACCTCCCCGGAGCGAAGCCAAGGTCAGCTTCTTTTCTGAAATGCGCACGCAACCGCGCCCGTTCGGCGCGGCCGCGAGAGCCGATGGCCAGAATGCCGTCGAAGCGGGGCCCCCCGAGCCGGCTCCGCTCAATAGTCGAGTTTCGGATACCAATCTGCGCCGCGACCTTCGGGCGTCGTGTCGAGCAGGGTCCAGAGCGGGTCCGGATCCGGCGCGTCGCGCGGATCCTGTCCGGGATCGGCCATCTCGCCACTCATTTCGCCGCTCCAGAAATGCCGAACCGTGCCGTTCCGTCGGGTGAAGACCGTGTAGGCCGGAACGTCCTCATCCTCGGCGCTGACATAATCGCGGGTGAAGCTGCCGTCGCTGTCGGAATAGACCTTCAATTGTGTCCAGCCGCGCGCCTTCTTGGCTTCCACGAGGCGCTCGATTGACGAACGCGCAACCATAGCCAGCGCGACGCGCTGCTCTATGTCCGCCACCTTGCCCTCCCAGGAGGCCATCAATGAAGTGCACATCGGGCAGGGTCTCTGTCGCTGCGGCCCGAACATGTAGCTGTAGATGATGAGGGTCGATTTATCGGCAAAAAGATCGGCCAGGGTGACCGGGCCGGCCTCGCCCTCGAAGCGGTATACCTTGGTCACCTCGCCGCCTGGCGGCAATTGCCGACGCTGTTCGGCCACCCGTTCGATATGGCGCCTGAGCTCGATCTCCTCGGCAAGAAGAGCGTTGCGCGCCTGCCGGTATTCGGCGCTCTCGTTGGGAAAGCCGGCGCGATTCCTTGACGCCAGCTCGGTTGCGGGGACCAGTCTCGTTTCACTTGTCATGATCGATCTCCTCGGGCTGCATGGTCAGGATTTGCGTTCAAGTTGATATCAACCTATTTGCCCTTTGTCAAAAGAGTGACTGCACAGACAAAAGCTGAAGCTGGCGATTCCGGTCCGGCGAAATCTGCGGTAGAAGGGCTGCGTAGTCTTCCTTCGCTCCGGCAACCGTCTCGGGGCGCTCGTATGTGAAAGTTGCGACATGCCCGCCAAACTCTCCGTCAATCTCAATGCCATAGCCATGTTGCGCAACAGGCGCGATCTGCCCTGGCCGTCCGTGACAGGGCTCGGCCGCATCGCCCTTGCGGCGGGGGCAAGCGGGCTGACCGTGCACCCCCGTCCGGACCAGCGGCACATCCGTTTTTCCGATCTCCAGCCGATCCGCGATCTGATCGACGACGAATTCCCGGATGCCGAATTCAACATGGAAGGCTATCCGAACGACAGCTTCCTCGAACTCGTCGAGCGGCATGAGCCGGAGCAGGTGACCCTGGTGCCCGACGACCCGGCACAGGCGACGTCCGATCATGGCTGGGACTTCCGCCGGGACCATAATTTGCTTGGTAATGTCGTCGGCCGGCTCAAGAGGAAAGGTTTTCGCGTCTCGCTCTTTGCCGACGGCGATCCCGATCGGGAAAGCTTGAGGATCGCCAGGGAAACGGGCGCCGACCGGATCGAGCTTTATACGGGTCCCTATGGCGGCTGTTACGACGATCCGGAAAGAGCGGAGCGCATCGCCCGCGACCTCGGACGCACGGCCGAGATCGCTGTCGAACTGGGCCTTGCCGTCAATGCCGGTCACGATCTGACGGTCGCGAACCTGCCGCTTCTGGTTGAGCACATCCCCGCGCTTGCCGAAGTCTCGATCGGGCATGGCCTGACTGCGGATGCGCTGGAATATGGGATGGCAGAAACCGTGCGCCGCTTCCGCCGCGCCTGCGGCGAGGTCGTGTAGTTTCTTTGCATGCCACTCAACCGATGAAGCATCTGAAAAGCGGGGCGCTGTAGCTCGCTACCAGCGGACGATGCGGTGCGCGGCGAGTGCGCCGACAAGCGCGAGCATCGCCACCGCGATCGTGTACCAGGTGGCGACGAACAGCGGTGAATCGTCCGTGCAATGGGCGGCATAGAAGGTTGCGGCGATGCCGCCTGCCGTGAGGCCGGCCACGGCGCCCGCAAGCGCGGGATGAGAAGGCGCGCCGTGGCGTAGTCCGGCGAGCAGCAGCGCGAGCGGGCCAATGCCGATCAGCGGAATGAAGGTGAGGCAGACGAGGCTGTTCGTTCCGACGAGCCTTGCCGTCCATGTGTCCGGCGGCGTCACGGCGAGTTCGGCGACGATGGCGGCCAGCAGCAGTGCGGGTGCGACGGCAAGACGAGGAAGCATTCGGCGCGCTTCCGCTTCCGGCCGTGCAAGCACATGGAGGAGGGCGAAAGCGCTCACGGCAAGCGCGATCGTCACGATGAACTTGAAAAGGAAGCGACCGGTCTGCGCCGCAACGGCAATATCCGTCCTTGCGCCGAGCATGAGAAAGAAGACGATCGCAGCCACGGCAATGGCGGCGAACCCCGCCACCGACCAGGCGAACGCCATTGACATGCCGTGGCGCCGGGCGTCTGCCGCAAGGGCCTTGATGAGTTCCTGTGTCTCCATGTCAGTCGCGTCCAAATCGTTTGGCTATGGCGGCAAGGCCGCGATGGAGCGCGACGCGAACTGCCGTTTCCTTCATTTCGAGGCTTCTCGCAGCCTCCGCTATCGTGCGCCCTTCGAGCGAGATCGCAGTCACCACCGAGCGCTGGCCCGGCGTCAGCGTCTCGAGTGCGCGGTCTATCTCCCAGGCCCTGACCGTTTCCGCCTCCTCGGCGGCGAGTTGGTCCTGCAGTTCACCGATATCTATTTGCGGGCCGCGGCCCAGCCGTCGTAAGGCATCGACCAGCTTGTGCCTGGCAATAGCATAGAGCCATGGCATCACAGGGCCATCGGTCCGCCATGTGTGCCGCTTCACATGGATCGCCAAAAGGGTCTCCTGGACGACATCTTCAGGGTCCAGGCGGCCTGACGTCGCTCGCCGTCGGGCCCAGGCGCGAACAAGCTCCGCGGCCCGCTGGAGGAAATCGCCATAGGCCCGCTCATCGCCTTCCAGCGCGGCGCGGAAAAGCTCGGCGAGATCCCTGTCGTCCAACCTGCCTTTCCTCCCAATTCGCCGGCATCCGCCGCTTTGTTACATGGCCGCCTGCAATTTCCTCGTCTCGCGGGCATGGCGGCGGTCTGTCTCACCTGTTGAGGTCGAGTCAATCCAAATAGCGGTGATCTCCTGCGGATTCATGCTCACGAAAGCGTGTAGGCGGCCAATGTAACATATCTCCCACTGGCGACGAACGAGTCTTTGCGTGGCCCCCAAAGGGAAGCGCCACGACGATCAACATGGAGAGTATCATGTCTATGAAATCCTCGATCAACTCGGCAATGCTGGCGGGTGCCGTCGCAGCCGCCATGTCGTCCCTGGCTGTCGCCGCGCCTCTGTCGCAGGCCGAAGTCAAGGCGGCGATGGATGCTGGCAAGGAGAAATGCTACGGCGTCGCGATGAAGGGGCAGAATGACTGCGCGGCAGGCCCGGGCACGACCTGCCAGGCCACGTCGACCGTCGATTACCAGGGCAATGCCTGGAAGTTCGTCGACTCCGGCACCTGCACCACGATGCAATTGCCGGGCGGGCGCACGGGCTCGCTGGAGCCGCTCTCGCGCGACATTCCGTCTTAAGCCGAAGTGAAGCCGGAAAGTGGAGGCAACGATGCCCGTATTGGCTATTCATACGCAGAGTCGCGTGTCGGGAGATCTCCGCTTTCCGGCGCACCGGATCGAAGGGCTGGCCGGCACCAGCTTCAAGCATGAGCACCTATCGTCCATTCTCGTCGACGAAGAGCAGAACCGCGGGTTCTTCGAGGTGCATGCGGAAAACTACATGGGCGCGGGGGGGGCCCCGCACGCCGCCCTCACGCGCATCCGCGAGGATCATCCCGTTTCGCTCCACGGCGTCTGCATGTCCATCGGCGGGCCGCAACCGCTGGATAAGACCCATCTCGCCCGCTTTGCCGCGTTGGTCGAACGATACGAGCCGCAACTTGTCTCCGAGCATCTCGCCTGGTCGACGCACAGCACGACCTATTACAACGACCTCTTGCCGCTGCCCTATACCGAAGCCACGCTCCAGCGCGTGGCGGAGCATATCGACGAGGTGCAGGAGATCATCCGGCGGCCGCTCCTCCTCGAAAATCCCTCGACCTATCTCCTGTTCAGGGAATCGACGATGAGCGAGACCGCTTTCATCCGCGAGATCGTGAAACGCACCGGCTGCGGTCTCTTGCTCGACGTCAACAACGTCTTCGTCTCGGCGACCAATCACGGTTTCTCCGCCCTCGACTATCTTGCGGACTATCCGCTCGACCATGTCGGCGAGATTCACCTGGCGGGACATGCGGCGCAGGAGGACGACGAGGGCGACCTTCTGCTGATCGACAGCCACGACGGACCGGTCGCCGACGCGGTGTGGAAGCTCTTCGAGATCGTGATCGGCCGATGCGGCCCGATCCCGACGCTCGTCGAATGGGACAGCGCCATTCCAGAGTGGCCGGTGCTGAAAGCCGAGGCGAAGGCGGCACAGGCAATCCTCGACCGGCACGCGGCTGCTTTCAGGCGGGAGAGATTGAATGCACACGCTTGAGAGGGAGCCTGCGGGCACGGCCAGCGGGGCCGGCTATTGCCGAGATTTCACGCCCGGACTGCTCGATCCGGCCCGCAAGACGCCGGCGCTCGTGACCGGTCCGAACGGCAAGGCCGCCGACAAACGCTTCAACGTCTATCGCAACAACGTGACCGTCAGCCTCATCAATGCGCTCGCGGCCGTCTACCCGGCCGTCATGCGCATTACCGGCGAGCCGTTCTTCCGCGCCATGGCCCGCTTCCATGTCCGTGAGACGCCGCCGACATCGCCGCTGCTCTTCGAATACGGCCGCGACTTCCCCGACTTCATCGAACGCTACGAATATGCCCAATCGATGCCGTGGCTCGCGGATGTGGCGCGGATCGAGCGGGGCTGGCTCGACGCCTATCACGCCGCTGACGCAGCAGCGTTGTCGCCGACCGAACTTGCCGCCGTGCCGCCGGACAGGCTCGGCGACCTCGTCTTCGAGGCGCACCCCGCAACACGCATCCTTCATTCCGGCTATCCGGCGGTGACGATCTTTTCGGTGAACCGGGCGAGTGACCCGGTCGGGCCGATCGAAACGACGGTTGCGGAGAGCGCGCTGGTGACAAGGCCGATGCTCGAAGTGGAGGTTCGCCGTCTTGCGCCGGGCGTGGGCCTCTTTCTCGGCGGTCTGATGGCCGGGGAGACAATGGCGAGCGCGGCGGCCGCGGCAGGTGAAGCAAACGCAGATTTCGACCTCGCGGCGGCCATCCGCGTCATGCTAGAGGCGGGCGCCTTCGCGGCGATCCGAAGGGGAGAGTGAGATGCCTGGTTCGATACGAAACCTCTTCGAGAAGCCGGTGATCGGGAGGCGATCGAACTGGCTCGGCCGGATCGACGGCCTCGTTGCTGCGGTGGCGCCCGCATCGCTCGCCCAGCTTGCCTTGCGCTTCGCCCTTGCCGTGCCCTTCTGGCGCTCCGGCATGAGCAAGTGGGATGGCTTCCTGCAGTTGAACGAGGTCGCCGTTCTTCTTTTCACCTCGGAATTCAAACTGCATCTGCCCGGCGGCCCCTATGCCTTCCCGGCGCCGGGCGTGATGGCGTTCGCCGTCGCCTGTGCGGAGGTGCTCCTGCCGGCCCTGCTAGTCCTCGGCCTGGGAACGCGGCTTGTGGCGCTCGGGCTGCTGGCGATGACGATCGTCATCCAACTGACCGTGCCCGATGGCTGGCCCATTCACCTGACCTGGGCGGCCATGGCTCTCGGCATCGTCACGTGGGGGGCGGGGAGATTGTCGGTGGATTGGTGGCTCGGTGCGAGGGTGGAAAAGGCGTGAGCGGCGGTCGCGACGCGCTCTCAGGAGGACAAAGCGAAGAGACTTTTGCGCTGACCATGCGGCGCTGCGTGCGAGAAGAGGTAGGGCATCGGGTTGCCGGACCACCCGACTACCCGACTACCCCGGGTTCCCCAGATCGAGATTGTGCTGCCATTCGATCGCGTCCTCCAGGCGATCTTGGCCCCAGAACAGCTCGCCGTCGGCAACGAAGGAGGGCGAACCGAAGATACCGATTTCCTTCGCCTCTCCGGTTGCTGTCTCGAGCGCCTCGATACAGTCCTTGGCGTTTGCCTGTTCCAGCACGCGGGCAGGGTCGTGGCCCGCTTCCTTGATGCTGGCGGAGAGGTTCGGATCGCTGCCTGCGGGTTCGCGGTCGACGAACCAGTGCCGGTAGGTGGCGATCGTATAGGCGGGGCACCAGCCTTCGCTGGCGGCGAGCGCTGCGACGCGGTTCGCCTGCTCGATTTCCGCGAGCGGATAGGGAATCGGCAATCTTATCGTCAGCCCGAATCTCGCCGACCGTCTTTCGATATCGCGCCACATATAGGCTGCCTTCAGTGGCCTGTCGGCGAACGGCACGTCCTTCGCCTCGGCCTGGATCGCCCGAGCGTCGAAGGGCCTCCATCGAACCTCAACCTCCGCTCTTTCGGCGATTTCAGGGAGCCGCATCACGGCCAGAAAGGTGTAGGGGCTTCCTATCGAGAACCAGAAATCGAGTGGCGCCGACATCGTCCTTCCTCCGCGGTCAAGCACTACCCAGCCTATCAATGCGCTGAGGCAAGAGGGTGGCGGAGGTGCGGGCTCTAAAGCGCCGCAGTCGGATAATGATGATAGGCCCGGCACATCCCGCCGGGCCTATTTGTCATTGCAAGATTAAATCAGTGCGCGAGCGCGGTCTTGCTCGCCTCAAGGAAAATGGAAAGGCTGAGCGGCGCCTTGCCGGTGAGGGCCGCCACGTCACCGGTCACGATATCGAAATGACCTTCACGCGTGTTGGCGTCGAACGAGACGAGAATCGGGACAAGGAAGTCCGGCAGGCCGGCACCTTTGAGGCCCGCGGCGAGCGCTTCGTCGGAAATGTGCACAACGTCCAGTTTCTTGCCGGTGGCATCGGCGGCGAGAGCGGCGATCTCTTCGGTGGTCCGGGCCTCGGCCCCGGTCAGCGTATAGGTGCGGCTTTCGTTCGAGCCGGACTCCAGTGCGGCGGCTGCAGCCCGGGCGAGGTCGCCGCGAGCGACATGCGAAATGCGGCCCTCTCCGGCAGACGAGAACCATTGGCCGCTTGCGAGCGCATGCGGCAGCGCCAGGAACAGGTTTTCCATGTACCAGGCATTGCGCAGGATCGTATGGGGAATGCCAGTCGCCTTGATTGCGTTTTCCGTGCCGAGGTGATCGCCGGCAAAGGGGATGACCGAGCCTTCCGGATTCGCCATCGACGTATAGAGGATGTGCTTCGCGCCTGCCTTCTTTGCTGCCTCGACGGCGGCAAGATGCTGCTTCAGCCGCTTGCCAGGCTGGTCGAGGACATCGGTCGAGATGATGAGGATGCGGGTTGCGCCGGCGAAGGCCTTGTCGAGCGAGGCCGGGTCGTCGAAGTCGGCGGCACGCGTCTGAACCCCCTTGGCGGCGTAATCGGCGAGCTTGGCCACGTCGCGGCTGGTGGCGATGATGTCGGCCGGATTCGTCTTGCCGGAGGCGAGAAGCGCATCGAGCACGAGCTTGCCGAACTGACCTGCGGCGCCGGTTACGAGCAATGTTTCGGACATGATCTTCCTTTCTTTTCCGTCCAGCTTCGTAAGCCTGGCTCAGGCCGGATGCTGGTCTCTTTTTGAGAGTTGCTCTTATCCCGTAATCTGCTATGAGCTGTAAAGGAGGCAGGTTTTTCTGCTGTGGTTACGGAAAGGGAACCGCCATGAACAAGGCGACGGACAAGGTGAAGGGCAAAAAGGTGTTCCTCATCGGCGGGGTGCCGATGGACATGGACAATTGCCCGGTGCGCGACGTGATGGACCACATCGCCGGCAAATGGAATTCGCTGATGATCCTGACCCTTGCCGACGGGCCCTTGCGCTTTTCCGAGCTGCGGCGGCTCATTCCCGACATCTCGCAGCGCATGTTGACCCAGACGCTGCGCGACCTGCAGCGCGACGGCTATCTAAGCCGCACCGTCTACCCGACACAGCCGCCGAGCGTCGAGTATGGCCTGACCGATCTCGGACGGTCGTTCCTGGCGTTGCTCAGGCCATTCGTCGACTGGTCGGTTGCAAATCACGAGGCGATCCGGAAGGCACGTGCCGAGTACGATGCGGCTGCGTGAGCAAATGCGGTTGTTGCGTGAGCAGATGCGGTCTGTGACGGGACCGTCGCCCGGACGCGCCCATCCCCGGGACGAGCGCAGATAAGGGCACAGGGGCGAGGGAGCGTGCGCTCAGGCCGCGTGACTCATACCCCGATTGCCGAGGGCAAACTCGACCGCGGCCTCGGCGTGGATGGCGGTGGAGTCGAAGCCCGGCAGCGGCAGGCGGGTCGGGTTGAGGATCAGGCAGATCTCCGTGCAGCCGAGAATGACCGCATCGGCGCCGTCCGCTTTTGCCCGCTCGATCAAGGCGATGAGCGCCTCGCGCGACGTCTCCAACACCTTTCCGGCGCAGAGCTCGTCGAAGATGACATTGTGGGTGAGCGTGCGCCCGGCCGCGTCCGGCACCATCACCTCGAGGCCATGCGCGCGCATGCGTTCCGCATAGAAGCCGTGTTCCATCGTATAACGCGTGGCGAGCAGCAGCGGTCTTTGGCTGCCGGCGGCCTTCAGACGCAGCGCGGTTTCGTCGATGATGTTGATCAGCGGCACGCCGACAGCCGCCTGAACGGCGTCGGCAATCAGGTGCATGGTGTTGGTGCAGATGAGCACGCAGTCGGCGCCGGCACGCTCCAGGCCGCGCGCGACATCGGACAGGCGATTGGCTGCCTCGTCCCAGCGGCCGGCCTTCTGCAGGTCGACGATCGTCTGGAAGTCGACGGAATGCATCAGCACCTCCGCGGAATGCAGCGCCCCCAGCCGCTCCCGAACCGCCTCGTTCACCATCCGGTAGTACACCGCCGAGCTCTCGAAGCTCATGCCGCCGATAAGCCCGATCTTCCGCATCCTGCGCATTTCCATGGCGCGTCCCCTTGTTTTCTCGTGCCTCATCGGAACCGAAAGACCGAGAGCGCGTTGCAACTCCGATCCCGTTCCATCGACAGGATTATGGCGCGGAGACGCCGGGATTTGTTCGCGTTGGCGAAGCCCACTTCTAGAGTGAACGCGAATGGTTTGCGTATTTTGATGTAATTGTGCAAATATCTGGCGCTAAAAAGGTGGCATTTGAGGAGTAAGAGGCGTGCTGGATGACAGGGACCGGAAGCTGCTCACGCTTCTGCAGGAGGATGCGAGCGTGGCGATGGGCGACCTCGCCGAGCGGGTGAACCTGTCGCTTTCCGCCTGTTCCCGCCGAATCCAGCGCCTGGAGGAAACGGGGTATGTGGCGCGCCGCATCGTCGTTCTCGACCGGGAGAAGATGGGGGTGCCAACCACGCTTTTCGCATTGATCAAGACAGCGCATCACTCCGACGAGTGGATCGAGAAGTTCAGGCGGGTGATCGCCGACATCCCTGAAATCGTCGAGGCGCATCGCTTGACGGGCAATTACGACTATATCGTCAAGGTCGTGCTGCCGCGTGTCGAGCATTACGACGTCGTATACAAGCAGATCGTGCGGAAAGTGGAACTTTTCGACGTCTCCGCCTCGATTTCGATGGAAGTCTTGAAAAGCGGCACGGCGGTGCCGGTGGACTATGCCGAATGAGCTGTGCATTTTGGGCATGGAGCTCTTGCCGAACTGGCGGTTGTCCGATCGCCCCCGAAAGGGCAGGCTGTCCCGGCAAAGGAGGGGGAAACTATGCCGGAAGGACATCATGTCGTCGTCGTCGGTGGCGGCTTTGGCGGGTTACAGCTCGTCCACGATCTCAAGGGCGCGCCGGTTCGGGTCACTTTGATCGACCGGCGCAATCACCATCTTTTCCAGCCGCTGCTCTACCAGGTGGCAACCACGGTGCTTGCGACCTCTGAAATCGCATGGCCGATCCGGCAGCTCTATCGCGACAGGCCGGAGGTGACGACGCTGCTTGGCGAGGTCAAGGGCGTCGACACCTCCACCAAGACCGTCGCGCTCGCAAACGGCCTGGTGGTCTCCTACGATACGCTGGTGCTGGCGACCGGGGCGACGCATGCCTATTTCGGCCATGACGAATGGGCGCCGGTGGCGCCGGGGCTGAAAACCCTCGAGGACGCGACGACCATTCGCCGTCGGGTGCTGCTCGCCTTCGAGCAAGCGGAACTGGAGGACGACCCGGCCCGGCGCGACGCGCTGCTCACCTTCACGGTGATCGGCGCCGGACCGACAGGGGTCGAACTCGCCGGCATCATCGCCGAAATGGCTCATAGGACGCTACCCGCCGAGTTTCGCCGGATCGATACTCGCCGGGCGCGGATCGTGCTCGTCGAGGCTGGACCCCGTATCCTCCCCGCTTTTACAGAGGAGCTTTCCGCCTATGCCCGCCGCGAGCTCGAAAGGCTCGGTGTCGAGGTGCGGACCGGCGGGCCCGTCACCGATTGCACCGCCGCCGGGGTGATGATCGGCGACGAGTTCGTTGCGAGCCGGACCCTGGTCTGGGCGGCCGGCGTCCAGGCTTCGCCCGCCGCCGAATGGCTGGCCATCGAGGCGGACCGCGCGGGTCGTGCGCTGGTCGACGAGGAGCTGACCGCGCCGGGACACCCGGACGTCTTCGTGATCGGCGACACCGCGTCGGTGAAGCAGGCGGACGGCACCCCCGTCCCGGGCATTGCGCCTGCCGCCAAGCAGCAGGGCGCTTTCGTCGCCCGGATGATCCGGGCGCGGCTTGAGGGAAGGCCGGCGCCGGGCGCCTTCCGCTACCGCCACCAGGGGAGCCTCGCCACGATCGGCAAGCGCGCCGCCATTATCGATTTCGGCAGGATCAAGCTCAAGGGTGCGCTTGCCTGGTGGATTTGGGGTGTCGCCCACATCTATTTCCTGATTGGCACGCGCAGCCGCTTCGCGGTTGCATGGAGCTGGCTCTGGACCCATCTCAGCGGCCAGCACAGCGCGCGGCTGATCACGCAAAAGGAAATCCTGAGAGAGGAGGCCTCGCGGTTGCAAGGCTGACGCTTGCGGTCCAAGATCGGCCGCAGTCCAACACGGCCAGGTTGCTCAAATCATGTCGTCCGCTTCCGCCGATGAGATCGAGATCGACGTTTCGATGGTCAGCCGGTTGATCGCGGCGCAGTTTCCGCAATGGGCAGACCTGCCGATCCGGCCGGTCAAGTTCGGCGGCTGGGACAACCGGACGTTTCATCTCGGCGCGGACATGACGGTGCGCTTGCCGAGCGCCGCGCGTTACGCGCAGCAGGTCGAAAAGGAACAGTATTGGCTGCCGCGTCTGGCGCCGCACCTGCCGTTGCCAATTCCAGTTCCGTTGGCGCTCGGACGCCCGGGGGAGAGCTATCCCTGGCACTGGTCGATCTATCGTTGGCAGGAGGGGGAAGGCGCCACCCATGCCGCCATTACCGATATGACCGGCTTTGCGAAGGCGCTCGCCGCATTTCTGTCGAGGCTGCAGGAGATCGACGCCGATGCCGGTCCCTTGCCGGGCGAGCACAACTTTTTCCGTGGCGCTCCGCTGACTGTCTATGATCACGAGACCCGCTGGGCTCTCGAGCAGCTTGCCGGACGCATCGACGTCGCAGCGGCAGCAGCCGTGTGGGAGAGGGCGCTGTCGTCAGACTGGACCGGTGCTCCCGTCTGGTTTCACGGCGATGTCGCCTCGGGCAATCTCCTGGTCCAAGAGGGGCGTTTAAGCGCGGTCATCGATTTCGGCACATCCGGGGTCGGCGATCCCGCCTGCGATCTTTCGATCGCCTGGACGATGTTTAAGGGCGAGAGCCGCGAAGCGTTCCGCGCCGCCCTTCCGCTCGACAAGGCGACTTGGGCACGCGGTCGCGGCTGGACCCTGTGGAAGGCGCTGATCGTCGCTGCAGGGATGCTCGGTAGCAATCGGCCGGAAATCGCGCGGTCGGAGCGCGTCATTGCGGAAGTACTTGCCGACGACGCGCGCTACCGCTGAGACGGACCGCGCGCGACATTCAAATCGCATAGAGCTCAATCGGCTTCTCGAAGCCTTTCAGGCGGTACTTCCGGCCTTGGCTTCCGGCTGTTTGGCTCTGCGCCCGCTCGCAAACGGCCCTGGTGACGAGAATCCGTCCCGCTTCAGCGGCCGCCTGGGCGCGAGCGGCGGTGTTCACAACCGTTCCAATCGCCGTCAGGTCACGATGCGATCGGCCGAACTCTCCGAAGCTCGCCTGGCCGGAGTCGATACCGATACCCACCCCGAGCTCACCTCCGTCCAGACCACTTTGAGCCGCGCGGTGCTCACGACGCGATTGGCAGCGGCGCTGGATTTCCCGTGCGGCGAGCACAGCACGTTCGGCATGGTCCTGGTGCGGAATCGGAAAGTTGAATATCGCCATGACCGCGTCCCCGACCGTCTTATTGAGAAGGCCGTCGAATTCCCAGATCGCCGTGGCACATTCATCGTAGAAATCGTCGAGCAACGACTGGAGAGAGTCTGCCGAAAGCGACTGTGAAAGCGTTGTATAGTCGCGCAGATCTGCAAACAGAACGGACACGTCAACAGTGATCTTGCGGGCTTTCATCACGCGTGTGAACATGAGTTCGCAAAGCGTGCAGGTGTTCGGATTCATCCGGCTCGGGCGGATGCCGAAGGCGCGGAAGGGAAGGGACGCCGGTCCACGCAGAGGTACTGGGAGGCGCATCTGCTCCCAGCAGCCTTTGCAAATCATCGATTGAGAAAACGGCATCGTGCCGCCGCCTTGTTCGCGTGTCGATCCGCGAGTTTCGCACATCGAGAGCGAAAAATCTCGCGAAAACCCTGCGATTTCTTGTGATCTCTCGCCGCCAGAACATTCCGATCTGAACGATCGGCCGCAACGAATTCCGTCTGCGGAGCGAAATGATCGCTCTGCCGACGCACAGCGCCCCCAATGTCTTCATCGCATCGACCGGAGAGGCATCGTCACCATGGTCATGCCACAGGTGGAAATGGGTCAAGGGCATCTGCACCGCCCAGCCAATGCTTCTCGCCAGGAGCTGGAAGTCGCCATTGAATGCCTTTTCAAGTGAATGGTTCTATCTAATATCGTCGGCAGCTACGTAAAATTAAACAATAGGAACCGATATCGAGGCGGATACACTAGGAGGACACATGGGCCTGTCTGACATTTTCGGCCGACTGGTCGCCCTGATCGGCGCCGCAGCAATCCTCTTGCGCCGCCAGGACGGTGCTTCTCTCGAGCCGGCCTATGGCAGCGAACCGGAGATCCCGGAAGCCAAACCGCAGGGCATTCCGACCCTGAAGATGCCGACTGCCAAGGGCTGGACCGCGGAGCAGAAGCCGACTGCGGCGGCGGGGCTCAAGGTGAACGCATTCGCGGCCGGGCTCAAACATCCCCGCTGGATTCACGTGTTGCCGAATGGCGACGTCCTGGTGGCTGAGGCAATGAGCGAGCCGGGGGGCATCAAATCTGCCTTCGACTACGCCATGTTCAGCACAATGAAGCGCGCGGCCGCAGTGGGCGAAAGTCCGAACCGCATTACGCTGTTGCGTGATGCGGATGGCGACGGCGTTGCCGAAATACGTGAGGTATTTCTCGAAGGTCTCAATCAGCCGTTCGGCATGGCGTTGCTGGGCGATACCTTATATGTCGGCAACACAGACGGAGTGGTTGCGTTCCCGTATCAAACGGGCGACACGCGTCTCAGCGCAACAGGGCGAAAGCTGACGGACCTCAAGCCCGGCGGGCATTGGACACGAAGCCTGCTTGCCAGTCGCGACGGGCGCAAGCTTTTCATCGGCGTCGGTTCGCTCAGCAACATCGGCGAGCCCGGCATGGCGGCAGAGGACGGACGGGCCGCCATCCACGAGCTTGACCTCGAGACTGGTGAGCGCCGCATATTTGCCTCCGGGCTGCGCAACCCGGTGGGCATGGCATGGGAGCCCACGACAGGCGCGCTCTGGACGGTGGTCAATGAGCGCGACGCCCTCGGCGACGAAACGCCTCCCGACTATCTGACATCTGTGCGCGACGGCGGCTTCTACGGCTGGCCCTATTGCTATTGGGGGCAGATCGTGGACGACCGGGTGCCGCAGGATCCGGCGATGGTGGCAACCGCCATAACACCGGATTATGCCCTGGGCGGACACACTGCATCGCTCGGTCTTTGCTGGCTTCCCGCAGGCACTCTGCCGGGCTTCCCGGACGGCATGGCGATCGGGCAGCATGGTTCCTGGAACCGCAGCACCTTGAGCGGCTACAAGGTTGTCTTCGTGCCGTTTGAAAATGGACGGCCGTCCGGTCCGCCGCGCGATATCCTGACCGGGTTCCTTTCGCCCGACGAGCGGGCGTCCTATGGGCGGCCGGTTGGAGTCACCATCGGCCCGGATGGCTCCCTGTTGGTGGCGGACGATGTCGGCGACGTGATCTGGCGCGTGACCGGCGAGGCGGAGCGCGGCTGAAGGCGCAACGGGTACCGCACGCAGCCCCGAGTCAGATCGCCAGCTTGCTCGGCAATTATTTACGAATGCCGAGCGCATCCAGGTAGAGCCGAGGGCAGTAGCTCCGCCGCTTCGGAGCAGCCGTCATGCACCGCCCCAAGAATTTGCATGGCCGTGTCTATTGGCGCTCGGGACTCCCAGACAGCCCGAATAATTGAGCACAAACTGTGGTTGCCTTTTTGCGTTGACAATTTCTCGAAATTTGCCGCTCCTGTCGTGCCTCCCAGTTTGAGATTTGAGGCATCACGATGGAGCATGTTCCGTATATTGGCTCGGGCCCATATTGCTACGCCAACTCCTTCACCATGCTGTTCGGCCCGCATGCGCCCTCGACGGCGGTCATTGAGTTCGCCACCGGCAGCCCTTTCGGGATGCAACTCGTCGGCGGAACTCTGCCGTTCTTCGATCCCTACGGATGGACGCCGGAAGCTGGCTTCGACGGAGCCCTTCAGGCGATGGGGTGGGCCTCAACGGTCATCAAGAGCACGAGCGCGGACGAGGCTCTTAACCAGCTTCAACAGGCGCTCGCTGAGGGCCCCGTATGGGTCGGCCCCGTCGAAATCGGGCATCTCAGGCATCAGCCGGGCATGAGCGGCCCTATCGGATCGGACCACTATCTCGTCGTGCTTGCCATTGAAAATGGGCAGGTGCGGATGCACGATCCGCAGGGCTATCCTTTCGCGTCATTGCCGATAGACGACTTTCTGACCGCATGGCGCGCCGAAACCATCGACTACGGCGCGCCCTATACGATGCGGACCAATTTCCGGCGCGATCGAGAGGTCCGGGAGGATGACGCGATCCGGGCGTCGCTGCCAAATGCGATACGCTGGCTTTCAATGGAGAACGCGACGCATTTACCGCAGGGAACGGTCGGCAATGCCGAGGCGGCCGAGCTCCTGGCAGACATGATCGAACGCGGCTGCAATGACGATCTTCGTGGACATTTAATCCACTTCGCCGTGCGCGTCGGCGCACGGCGGCTCGCCGACGCGGCGACGTGCCTGGCACGGATCGGCCATGCCGAAGCGGCCCGCATCGCATCCGAACAGGCTCAGTTGGTCGGATCACTACAGTATCCGCTGGTGGCAGGTCACGATACCGAGGCCGCCGCCATATTGAGAGCTTTAGCGCCGACCTACGCGCGATTGCTGTCTTCCTTGCGAGCGCATTGAGATCAATCTTAACGTTGCAACCCACGGCAGGGCGCCCGTCTCAGCCTCTCAGAGTTGCCAGGACGATGACGATCGCGAGAGCAGTGTCCAGCACGAAGCAGAACTCGGCCATTGACCGTACGACGACCTTGTTCTTGACGTGGTGATAGACGTCCCAGCCGGCATGTGCGACCAGTCCCGCCGCTACCAGCAGCGCTCCCACGAAGGGGCTGATGAAGAGGGCCACGGTTGCCAACCCGCCGAAGAAGACCATTGCGATGGCTTGCAGCGGCAGTTCGCGGTTAGGACGACTCAGAGTTCGGATCACCCCATAGGCTCCGAAGAGGGCGGCGACGATAAGCATCGCCCATGTCGCATCGAACGGTATGAGGCCGAACCTTGCGACGGTGATCACTACCACCGATAACAGGAATACCGGCCAGGAAACCCATGGAATCTCCAAGGCAGCCGCTGCCAGGTACACGAGGCCCGAAGCGACGACGATCGCAGCCAAGTCCGTACCGTGCTCCGACCCATTGAGCAGATCGATCGAAACGAAAGCCGCGAATGCCAAGCCGACAGCCGCGGGCCACCATTGTATCGACCGCCAGCTCGACGTCGGGGCTTCGGGCGCTGACTTTGATGCTTCCGATGCTTCAGTCATGATTGCTCCTCCTTGCGGTGGCGCGGCCCTTGGGCGACTACCAGTGTGAACACTAGCAGGCGCACGGAGTTGGCAGGAATGACAAAAAGATGGTAATTCCTGCCAGTGCTGCAGCATATCGTCATCACTGTCTACCAAGACTTCGAACTGCTGGATGCGACCGGCCCGGCTTCCGTTTTCGCATCCGCCAATCACGCACTCGCGGAGGATGGAGAGCCTGCACACTATGCCGTGCATTTGGCCTCGCCGACTGGCGGTGCGGTGCCGAGTAGCAGCGGTGTCGTCGTCGAAACCAAAGCGCTGGCGAAGGTCCCACGACCGGTTGACACGATCCTGGTGGTCGGGGCGGAGGCCGGCGCGGTCACCGCAGCAACCCGGACGCCGGAGTTAGGGCGGTGGTTGTCGCGGAGCGCCTCATCCGCCAGACGACTCGGGTCGGTTTGCGCCGGCACCTTCGTGCTTGCAGCGGCGGGATTGGTGGACGGTAAACGGGTTGCCACACACTGGAGCGCCTGCGAACCGCTTGCGCAACTCTACCCCTCCCTTACTGTCGACGCGGATGCACTCTATGTCGTCGACGGCAACGTCTGGACATCGGCCGGCGTGATCACCGGTATCGACATGGCCCTCGCCATGGTCAGCGAGGATCTGGGCCGCGCGCTTGCAAGTCGGGTCGCCAAGCGCCTCGTCCTCTACGCACGCCGTCCCGGCTATCAGTCTCAGTTCAGCCCGCTGCTGCGTGCCCAGGCGAAAGCCGATGGTCCTTTCGCCGATCTACTGGTGTGGGCACAGGCCAATCTCGATACCGCGCTGGATGTGTCGAGCCTTGCGGCCAGAGTCGGCCTCTCGGAGCGGACGTTTTACAGACGGTTTGTCGCTGCGATAGGCGAGACGCCGGCACAGTACATCGAGAACGTGCGGCTGGACGCGGCGCGTATCTTGCTCTCCCAAGAACTTCCGTTGAAGGAAATCGCAAGGCGGGTGGGACTTGCGCCGACCGCACGCTTCGCGCAGGTCTTCCAAAGACGCTTCGGCGTGACGCCTCGACTTTTCCGCGAGACCCATACGAGCAGGTGAGCCAAGTTAGACGCAACGGTCGGCCCACGCATACTAAGACAAATGTAGCTCAACGGGCCCAAGAGTACAGGAGCCGTCGGTTCGCTCCAGGCCCGTAGCAGGCCTTCGGCAAGCAGAATAGCATCAGAGCATCACGAAAGCGAAGATCATCAATCCAAAGATGCCTACCGCGATAATCGTTTTGGTTGTCCTATCCATCGTTTTCTCCTGCAGGCCAGCGGACGGCGCTATGCGGTCGCTGGCCCGCAAAACATTGTTCACCATAGTCGATGCATGCAGCCATTCAGGCGGGGACCTACGCCTGGTCCGATGGCCTGAAGAGCCTTTCGACGATCCGCGGGATGTCGTTCCTGGTAATGCCGATGTCATCGAGCAACCGGTCGTCGAGGTTTTGAAGCGCGGTGGCCGCCCGCCTCCGCTGCCAGCGTTGCAGCGCACGCACAAGAAGTGCCGCCACCGTCACCCTGGGACTGCGCAGCGTCGGATCCTGGCGGACGTGGGTTGATGAGTGTTCGTATGCGGACATCGTTGCCCTCCATTTGCAGCATTGATCGGCCCGGTCGCGCAGTCCACGAAAGCGAAGCGGCGAACGGGCATTCGGGAGGCATCACGGCATGCGGACGCATCAGCGCTCAGCTCCGCGCGAGTAGCCGTGGCCAAACTGTCTATTTGTGAGGGATCCCCGAGGCGGCGAACGCGCATGCGTTCGAGCCGCTCGGGGTTACGAGCGCGTCAGCAGGGACGCTGAAAGAAACAAGTATTTCTTTTGTCGACGTGACGTAGTCATGACCCCGATATGGTTACTTGGCGCAACGGATTCAATCGGTGGCGATGCGACCTTTGGACGCTCGGCGAAACGAGGTTTATTCGAGAACGCAGGCCCGTACTTCTGCATCTTCCAAGTTCCGGGCTCAAAGGATCTGGGCTGGCTCCATACTTGATTTCAAGAATTCCGTCCCCATGTTTCAGTCATCATGAATATTTCGATGCCACAGCGAGAGCCAAAACGCCTCAAAGCAGGCCTCTAGCCCGGCCGCGAGCTCCAACGGCTTCGCGTCCGGGTAAGCCGTTCTTCAACTCAATCCGTGACCGCTGCAGACGGGGTGCCGAACGCACTTCGCTCGCGGTCGCGCATATGCGGCTCAGAGACGACCATGATGATCTTCAGAAACCTGTCGGAAGACAGTATTACTCTTGACCTTGCGACAAAGGGAAAGCACTCGGCGCTGTCCAAGATCGCTGCGACAATCGCGGGAAGAACCGGGCTTGACGATCGCGTGGTTCTGCGGGGCCTTTGGCGGCGCGAAGGACTCGGCTCGACCGCCATCGGGCGTGGCGTCGCGGTTCCGCACGCATTGCTGCGTTCGATCTCGTCGCCTGTAGCGTCGTTTACGCGACTGGCTCCTCCGATCGATTTCAAAAGCCCTGACCTCGAACCCGTCGACCTCGTCTTTACCCTGCTTTGGCCGGGCTCCGAGGTTCGCAGCTTCTTGCCGGCGCTGTCACAACTGTTTCGGTTGGTGCGGGCGCCGCTGATCCGGGAGGGGCTCCGGCTGGCCCGGTCGCCCGAGGAGGTGATGGCGATCTTGCAGAGCGAGGCATGGTCGACCAGCGACATCCCACCGCGGGCCGATGCTGTCCGAAAGCTGGCGGTAAGGTGAACCACAGGAGAACGCGAAATGAAGAAGCACGCTCAGACCCCGCGAAAGCCCTCGATCGTGATTGGCGAAACGGATCACCAGCGGCTGAACAAACTTGCGCTCGCCGCGGCTGATCGCCTTCCCGAGATTTCCGATGGTCTCTTGCTCGAGCTCGAACGCGCGCGCGTGATTTCCGACGGGTCGGTGCCTGGAAATGTCGTCCGGATGGGATCGACGGTAGAGTATGAAACGGACACAGGCGGCGGGCGAACAGTGACGCTCGTGTTCCCGCAAGACGCCGATATTTCCGCAGGGAAGATATCCGTCCTGACCCCCATCGGAACTGCCCTTCTCCGCTTGTCCGCCGGTCAGACGATGGGCTGGACCGCAAGGGACGACAAGCAGCACAAGCTGACAGTGTTGGCAGTCACCAAACATCAGGCAGAAGCGGAAGCTTCCGCCTAAAACAGAGAACTTTCATCGTTGACATTCTTCCTTGGCTGAATGGCCGCGGTGGATCGCTCCGATGATGGGGCGGTCCGGCTCGTAGAAAGGACAATAATCATGATCACTGGGTCCCAATGCCGAGCGGCACGTGCACTTACCGACCTCTCGCGCGAGCGCCTCGCAGTATCTGCCGGTGTCGGCCCGGAAACCGTGCTGCGTTTCGAGCGTAAGCTCGTCAAACCGAATGATGATGAACTGTTTGCCTTGCAATCAGCTCTGGAGAGAGCCGGCGCCGTCTTCATTGCCGACAATGGCGGCGGCATTGGTGTGCATCTGAAATTTTCGGATTCCGTAGCCAGACGGATCGACATACTCGAGAATGAAGGAGGTATAGTTGCACCTGACCGGGTGCCTTGAGTGGCGATCCAATCCGCAGGCTCAACTGCAAGCGCTCGGGGATCAGTAGCGGAGAATGCTGACCGAACAGACGAGGCCGGCGGGTTGAAAATCAAGCGCCGAGTTACCTTCCTCGGAATTGAGGACGGCTTCGATCAGGTGGCTGCCAAAACCGCGTCTCTGCGGCGGTGTGACGGGCGGCCCACCCGTTTCCCTCCACTGTAGGTAGATGGTCCTCTGGTCCCGCTTCCACTCTATGTGCACGCGGCCTTCATCCGTAGAAAGGGCCCCGTATTTCGTGGCATTTGTCACCAACTCGTTGAAGAGAAGCGCGAGCTTTATTGCCTTTTCCGGCGAGACGTCCACCTCCGGCCCGCTCATTACAATCCGGTCAGCGGAAACCGGCCCGAGCACCGCCTGCAAAAGCGCTTTCAGATCGCGGCTGGAAACTGGATCCGACATCCGCAAGACAGCCGACATTGCATTGAGGCGCTGGCTGAACGCCCGCTGTGGTTCCTTGTCGACTTCTTTAAAGGTTTGTCTTGCCAGGGCGTCGGTCATCTGGAGAAGATTGCTGACGCGGTGCTTCATCTCGTTTGCGATCAGTTCTGATCGGCTTTCGGCCTGTCTCAGTGCTCGAATGAGCAGATGCACAAGTCCAGCCACCGCGATGATCAGGGCCGCGGCCAGGACGAACGTTGCCAACACAATCCATGATTGCGTGGAAAGGGCCCAGGAATTCAGCGGCGGCAACCAGGCATAGGCGGCGACTGCTCCTCCCAAGGTCGCGGCGATCACACCGCCGAGAATGCCGCCGAACATACAAGCAGCCACCACCGCCGGGAACATTGTGATGAAGGGCACCCCTGCAACTAGAGGATCGATCAGATAGCGGATCAAGGTCGCAATGCTCACGGCCACGACCGCACTCGATAATGCACGCGAAAAGGATACCGGCCCTTGCGGTAGACGGGAGACGAACCGCTTGGTCAACCGGAAGCCACTCGCTTCGTTCACTTGTTCCCCCTGCCACACACGATCAGCCGTGGTTAAGATATGTTGTGCACTCAGGAAATTGAAGATCAGATCGACGCGAAAAGTGTCGCCCGAACCATGAGACCTTAGGGTCGATCGGGACCACCGTTCTCGGCGCTTTCCTCCTGCGCGCTCCTCCGCCTTGCGAGAATGTCATCATGATAGCCCGACGCTTCGCTGCCATGGCGTCCGAGCGATGAAGGGCCCGACTAAGCCCGCTTAGGGCGTCCCTCGGCCTCGGTGGCGGCTGCCGCCTAGTCGCTCTCTGGGCTTGGCTTGTCCATGCGGATCTGCCGCAGCATATTCCGCCCGGCCACGAGCATTTCAAGCAGGAACGCCAGGAGCGACCCTATGAGGGAGAGGATCGCACCACCGAAGAACCAGAAGAGATTTTCCTCGCGAAGACCGAGCCCGAGCGCACTGGCGAGCAGGTTCAAGATCGCGAAGCCGGTACAGATGGCAGCCAGGGTGCCGAATGCGACGGCAATCTCCAGGGCGAGTGTCCGGCCCCGGAGATAGGCGAGTTGCGTGCGTCGCTCCTCGCTCTGCTCGTCCTTGTCCCCGACCTCATTGACCCGATCCGATACCCTGCCGAGGCGAGTGGTGTAGACGCTGACGAACCCAGCCGTACCGGCAAGGAGGAAGACGGGTGCGAGGGATGTTTGCACGATAGACGCAAGATCATTGACGGCTGGTGGCGGCTCCATGAGTGCCTTTCAGAATTCTGGCGCGACTTCGCACTATGGCTCTTCTCCATACAGTGGACCCGGATAAGAGTGCGCCTTCTCGAAAAGCGTACAGTTCCGGTTCGACTTTGGAGCATAATCCGCTGGAGCGAGGCGTGGAACGTTCCCCAAACAAGACGAGGTCGATCCAAGGATCAACCGGACGCATTAGAACCGCACCACTATTCCCAGGATGGGCCCCTGCTGGACGACGTCGAAGACGAATCCGTCGTCGCTGTAGTCGACGCCGAGAGCACGGTAGCCGGCGACGGCCGATATGGTGTCGCTGAAGCGATAGCCGATCGCCGCAGCGACGTCCCAGTCGAGGTCGGCACCGCCGGCACCGACGAGCCCCCAACCGGTCAGGTAGATTTCCGGGGTGATCGAATAGGTCCCCCTGAAGCCGGTCAAGCCGTCGACCCAGGTCGCGTCATCGGTTCTGGAACGTCCGTCGAGAATGCCGCCGCTGAAGGACAGCTCGCTTTCGACGGACCAGACACGCAGGCCGCCGACGATATCGAGCCGCGCGGCATTGTCCTCGAAGACCGCGTAACCGGCGCCGAGCAGGCCGGCGAAGGTTTCGGACTTGAGCTCGACATCCTCTGCAAGAATGCCCCTCGGTGTGCCCGACTGACCGGAAAGCTTTGTGTAGATCACATCGCCGAAGACGCTGTAGGGGCCATAGCGGGCCTCGCCGATCGCCATCGCGCCAAAATCGAGGTGATCAAAGATATCACTGAAACTGGCGTCGACATCAGCCTCTGGCAGCCCGAACTGCGCGACGTCTCCAGACAGGCCCGCCGCCCAGAAATAGGGCGCGAACGAAAACGTCCAGCCGCTCTCGGTCGTCGTCTCCTGAACCGCCGGCGTCATCGGCGAATAGATGTCCGCGGCCATGGAGCCGGCGGCGATGAGGCAGCTTCCGATGGAGACCAGAGTTCGAATGACAGAAGATTTCATTACTTCCCCCAAGAAAGTTCACCGCGAGAGGACGAATCCCGCCCCGATCAGATCATGATTGCGGACCGTGATTTCGCCAAATAGTTCTTGACGCACCGAATTTGCGATTACCGGCTGCATTGCGCGACCCTGGCCTGCTTGCTGCAATCGATGTAGGTCGTGCCTGGATTTGCTTGGCCGACAGGTCCCGCAAGCGCATCGACGTGGTGGGCATAATTCTCCCGGGTGTTCTGGTCGATGATCGCGGCGGGAGCGGAAACGACCAGGCCCGCGGCTGTCCCGACGGTGTGCGCGGCGCCGGCCGTTGCCGCCACGATGTGATCGCCGAGCCCCAGCCGGCTGTCGCTCAAGCTCTGACCGGTCGACAGGCGGGAGCCGATCAGTTGAACGATCTCAGGCGATTCCGCAAACTTGGTGTGGTGCAGCCTGTCGCCTTCGTTGAGCTTGGTCAGGTCGATGACCGTTATGTTGTTCGCTGCCAGTTCTTCCTTATAGGGGGACTGCTCCGGATCGATCGCCCCCAATCGGGCAACGTCGCCCCAGACGCGCCGCGAAACGGCGAGCGCGCGGTCGTCGCGTGAGACGAACAGCGTGAACTGCGGGCGTTGCTTGCCCATATCTTCGATCTGCGAGCGGAAAACGTCCACGTCGACGTCGGGAGCGGCCAGCATGACATTCTTGAACTTCGCCGGCAGCCCGTCGTTGCGGATTGCCATCTGGCGCAGCGACTCGAGCGCCAGCACATTCCCCATCGAATGGGCCAGGATCGAGACTTCCCGAACCTCCGGGTCGCGCGCCAGGTACTGGAAAAGCCTCTCGACCGCGTTCCGGGTGTAGTTGGTGCTTTCGCGATCATAGCCATAGGCCAGCAATTTGCCGCGCGACGGCCATGTCGCCAGCACCGGCGCGCTGTGCGCTCGCGAATCGTGCACGATCTGGGCGAAACGGAAGACGGCATCCTCGAAATGGTTGTTGAAGCCATGGATGAAGACGAGAACGCTGCGGTCCGGGCTCCTGCGCACGGAGTTGCTGAGCCACTTCTCGGCCGCCGACCTGTCGACCTCTTCCGCCTTGACCGTCGCGAACTCCGTTGCCGGATCCGGCGGAAGTTTGCGCGGCCAAGCAACCTCTCCGACCTTGCGGGCATTTGCGGGCGGGATCGATACCGTGATCTCCGCAAAGGCCGGCTTCGGCGCGCGCTCGCCGCTGAACATTTCGCCGGGATTATCGGATCGGTCCCGCATGGTCGCGACGAGCATCTCGACATGATTCGCCGACGGCGAGGCCGCCACCGGTTGCAAGACGCCCCTCGGGCGGCTCGCGCATGCGGTCAGCAGGGCTGTGAACAGGGCCGCAACCGTCAGCGCCTTGAAAATGCGTCGGGCGCGATGAGCGGAAATCGGACAGATCGATGACTCGCGACTCATACGGACCCGCGTCCTTTCTTATACGACACCCACGCTGAAACGCGTCGAATTGTCATCTTCAATACCCCTGAGTCCGGCAGCGAGGAGGTCCCCCGTGCCTCGTGGAAAAGCCAATCGTCACTACAGCACGCATCTGGGAACGAGCCCGGACTCGGAGCAGAATCCGACGAGCAACCCTCGGCGACCCCTGCGGGAGCACCGTCAGGGGCATCGGTAACCGAGATGTTGCCATAGGCATCCCGGACCGGCATGACCACTCGATCGCGTGTTGTTCATGCGTGCCTCCTGTTCCTCGTCGGACTGCGTTTCGCATGCAGTTCAGCTCGGCGATTTCTAATATGAAGACAGGCGGAGCACATGTAGCATCACGTAACCTCTATGGCTCGTGAGGCTCACCGCCGCGGTCGCTGCTGGCGCCGGCTTACGGCACAGACACACCCGCTTTCGCCAGGCCGTCCAGGAAATGGGCTTGATCCTCGGGCCGATGGATACGCATCGCCACCTCACGGCGAATGTTCTTCAGGAAACCTGCCGCATTGGCCTCGATCCATTGGCGCTCCCGGGCCGCCTCCGCCGTCTTCTCAAGCTGCCCGAGAATGGCCGCAACGATGAGATGATATAATGGGTTCGTCTGCGCACCGGCCGCCCTGATCCATTCCTCGGCCGCAGCGTAGTCTCGCTGCATGTAGAAGCACACGGCCAGTCCCGTCTCGAAATAGCCGAGCGGCCCAGGATTCCTGCTCACCGCTTCCGAAACCAGCTTGCAGCCCTGCTTCCATTGACCCGACAGAGCCATCCGAAGGCCATATTCGGCGCTGAGTTCCGGATCGTTCGGGTTCATCGCAAAGGCGCGGGCGCCAATCTTCAGTGCGGTATCGATGTCACCGCGGAAGAAGAACGTAAGCATCTCGGCCTGCAGGCCACGAACATTTTGCGGGTCGAGTTCGACTGCCCGTTTGGCTGCCTCCAGAGCCAGGTCGAGTGGAGGTTGAGCGGGAGTATCCATCCGGTAGCGGAAGCGCAACTGATCAATGTGGGTAAGGGCGAGCAGCGCCCAAGCGGTTGAATAGCCGGGGAATTTCCAGACCGCCTGCTTCAGGCAGTCTTGAACGGAGGCATGGGTCTGCGGGCTGAGATTGGCGCGATAGCCGTAATAGGCCAAAGTACATTGATACGCTTCCCAATCGTCAGGTGGTGCGCTTGCCGCCTTCGAAGCATCTGCCCGGAAAATGACGCCATAGGGCTGCGCAAGGGCGGTCGCGACGGCACGCGCCACGTCGCTCTCCAGTTCAAGAAGGTTGCGGACCTGCAAATCCTCGCTGTAGCTCTCGGCCCACAGCACGGAGCCGTCCTCTCGATTCACAAGGCGCGTCGAGAGCCAGAGGTTGTCAGCGGTCAGCCGAACGCTCCCCGAGAGCGCATAGCGCGCGGCCGGCGCGACGCTCGACGGAGTTTCGCTCGGGGTATCCGCGGATCGGCCGGCAATGACGACAATCTCCTTGAACTTCGAGATTTGCTCGATGACCTTGTCGGTCAGCCCCCTGGCGATGATCGTCGAGTCGGCGGTACCTGACAGATCTTCAAAGGGAGCGACGATCACGCCCGGCAGATCTGGCGCGGCCGGCACGGCCTTCGTCGATACCTGGTTTGGACTCGGGGCCTGGTTCGTTTGCCAACCGGCGTAAAGTCCGATCGCCCCAAGGATGAAAAAGACGGGGACAGCAAGGAAAGCAAGTCTCTTCCGTCGCGGCTTCGCGCGCTCCGGGCTCCTCGCCGACTCCTCCGCCACGAAGTGCAAGGTGTTCGCCTCAAGGGGTGCGCCAAGATCAACGTGGCTGAAAACAGGGACATATCCGCCCTTCGGCACGGTGATGGCGACAGGGTCGTTCCGGCCCGCAGTCAGATAGTAGCGTTCAAGCGACCTCCGGATGCGCCCTGCTTCTATCCGGACAACAGGATCGGTCTGCCCATCGAAGGAGGCGTCGCGGCCAAAAACCTCCAGTGCGATCGAATAGGCCTTGATCCGGTCGCCTCGACCGGCAATGACCTCATTGACGATGTAGGTCAGAAACCTGCGCGCCCGCTCGGGTACATCGAACTCCGGACTGGCTAGAATCCGGTCCAGTTGGACGCGAACCTCCGACTCTGGTGGCGACGATGCCGCCGCCGAGTCGACTTTGACAGAGCGGGTCTGGACCATTGCTTTAGCCCCCACAGGTCGCGGCGGCTAACGTGCCTGCCGATAACTCCTGTTTGCTCACGTAAACTACATCCCTGCATTGATCCAGTGCAATATACTCCTCCTATAATAGTTCCAGGTCGCGAAGGCTGCTCGAAAAATGGGTCTGCGGTCGGAAGGCGCTGCGGGGAAGAGTGGATTGCAGGCCGCCATGCGCCGGTTTCCGACGCGTGGCCTCGAGACCGAGACGTTGCTTGCGCGAGACGAGAATTTCCGCGGCATTTGCGACGACCTTGCCGCGGCTGAGGAGGCTCTCGCTGCGACTGAGCGCTTGCCGGAGAACCTCCGCGCGGCGCGGCGCCGCGAATACGAGGAACTTGTAGCGGATCTTGCCGAGGAGATCGCGAGGGCACTGGAGCGGGCGAACGTCTTCCAGATTCCGCGAATCCGACGCCCTGACAGAGGAGATGCGAAATGAATGCAGAATGCGAATGGCGGCTATTGGCCGAAAGCCGTCTGGATGGCGTGATCGAGAGCGACCGGCGATGAGATCCTTGGCGATGTTCGTTGGATTATGCGCGCGGGTTCTTTCAGCCCTCCCGGCGGCGGTCGTGGTTGTGCTGGTTGCCGTCGCTCCCACGTCTGCCGCGGGCGTCGAGCCCGAGGCCGACCGCATCTTGCGGGCGATGAGCAAATATGTCGGCGGGTTGAAATCGTTCACCGCCGAGTTCGACGTTGAGGACGAGGTGATCAATCCGGACGGACTGAAGCTGCAGTACAGCGCCACCGGCAAGATCGCGGCCGAGCGGCCCGGTAAGCTTCACGTCACCCGCAAGGGGCCCTTCGCCGATATTGAGCTGACCTTCGACGGAACCACGATTTCGGTTCTCGGCAAGAAGGCCAATATTTACGGCCAGATAACGAGTCCCGGTCCGACCATCGACGAAGCCGTCGATGAACTGCGTGCAACAACCGGGCTCGACGCGTCGGGGGCCGACCTTTTCGCCTCCGATTCCTATTCGGCGCTGACCTACAACGCGACGGAGGGCATTCATGTCGGCAGCGGCATCGTCGGCGGCGTGGAGTGCGAGCACCTTGCCTTCCGCAGCCCACAGGTTGATTGGCAGATCTGGATCCAGAAGGGCGACCAGCCGCTGCCGCTCAAATATGTGATCACGACCAAGTGGGTGACGGGCGCTCCCCAACACGTTCTGCGCATGCGCAACTGGGATGTCGCTCCCAAGATCGACGCCAAGCTCTTCGAGTTCGCAGTCCCGCCGGGGGCAAGCAAGCTCGAGTCACTGTCCGCCGACCTGATCGGCGAAGCCTTCGAGGAGATCCTGCAATGAAACGGGCCATCCGCACATGGATCTTGGGAGTCGGCCTGGCCTTCCTGCTGACCGACATCGCTGGCGTGACGATGCCACAACTGTCCTTCATCGCGGATGCCCAAGCCGTGGTCGGCCGGCCCGCAACCCCAGGCAGCGTCGCAGGTGTGGCGCGACGCACGACGCGGCGGGTGATCCGGCGATCAACGGTCTATGTGAGCACGCTGCCGGCGGCCTGCGTCAAGACGACTGTCAACGGCATCGTCATCTGGCGGTGCGGGGGAACCTACTACCAGTCCTATGGCGGGCGCTATGTCGTCGTCTACATCGACTGACCAACGGTGATGACTTTCTGCCGATCTCACCACGGAAGAGCCGACCTCACGACGTCGGCTTCACGTAAGGATCGTGGCAATTACCGGGACAATTGTGATGAAGCTGCTCAAGGAACCTCTCATCCATTTCACCATCGCGGGCGTGGTGCTGTTCGTCGCCCATGCCTGGCTCAATGGAGACGCGGGGGCAAGCGACCGACCGGAGATTCGGATCAATGACGGACACCTGCGCTGGATCAGCGAGACATGGGCTGGCCAATGGCGGCGCGAGCCGACTGACGAGGAACTGCGCGGTCTCGTCGCGGAGCTGGTCAAGGAGGAGCTGCTGGCGCGCGAGGCCCGCGCATTAGGGCTCGACCAGGACGATACGGTCGTTCGGCGCAGATTGGCGCAAAAGATGACTTTCCTGATCGAGGACACCGCCCGCATCGCGGAGCCGACGGAGAATGACCTGCGGCAATTCTACGGTGCGCATCTGGACAGGTTCCGCGGAGAGGTGCAGCTATCCTTCACGCACGTCTTCTTCAGCAGTTCGAAACGGACGAAAGCGGCAGACGACGCGCGCCACGTGCTGGCCGTATCCGACGGCCTCGACGAAACGGCAATCCTGGACCAAGGGGATCCGTGGCTGACTGCGGCCCGATTGGATGACGTAAGGGTAGGTGACATCGCCGCACAGTTCGGCCCCGCCTTCGCACGGGCGGTCGTCGCGCTGCCGGCGGGCGAATGGCATGGCCCGATCGAATCCGCCTACGGGCAGCATCTCGTCCGCGTATCGGAGGTGGTCCCGGCGGTGGTGAAGCCCTTCGCCGAAGTGAAATCCGCAGTGCGCGAACAATGGCGCGATGAGCAGCGGCGTCGTTACGAGCGGCGCTACTTCGCGGAATTGTTGAGGAAATACGAGATCGTGGCAGAGGCGACTGCCGAGCCGCTTGTCAGCGGCCTGGCGGAGACGATGGAGGATGCCCGATGAGGCGCCTCGCCGCAATCTCATGTCTAGGCCTCGCCATTGCGTGGCTTTTGCTGCCGTTCGCGGCCACCGCTCTCGCGCACGAGGTTCGGCCAGCCTATCTCGAAATACGCGAGCTGGCACCGGGCACATTCTCCGTGCTGTGGAAGGTGCCGATGCGTGGCGACATGAAGCTCTCCCTTGATCCCGTGTTTTCCGGCGAGACCAAAGCGTCGCTGCCGACGGCCCGCACCGCCCAAGGAGCGGCGATCGAAACATGGGCCCTGGAAGCCGCTGCCCTGCGTGGACAGACTCTGACGATCGCCGGGCTCGAAGCGACGATGACCGACGTGCTGGCGCATATAGAATACCTGGATGGCAGCGCATGGACGCAGCGCCTGACGCCGAGCGAGCCGTCGACGACAATTCCGGTGGCGGACTCCGCCGTGAAAGTCGCAGGGGTCTACCTCGTCCTCGGGGTCGATCACATCCTGTTCGGTATCGATCACCTGCTTTTCGTGTTCTCGCTTCTCATGCTGGCGCAAGGGCTCGGGCCGCTCGTGAAGACGATCACAACCTTCACCATCGCCCATTCCGTTACGCTCGCGCTCGCGACACTCGGGCTCGTGCATGTGCCGCAGGCACCCGTCGAGGCGGTGATCGCGCTTTCCATCGTCTTCGTCGCCGCCGAAATCATACGTCGGGAGCAGGGATACCATGGCGTGGCGGCGCAGGCGCCATGGCTCGTCGCCTTCGGATTCGGTCTGCTGCATGGCTTCGGTTTCGCCGGTGCACTCAGCGAAACCGGCCTGCCCACGACCCACATCCCGCTTGCGCTTCTTTTCTTCAACCTCGGTGTGGAGTTCGGCCAGCTTCTCTTCGTGGCCGTTGTGCTGGCGCTTGCAGCCGTTGCCCGTCGTTTTCCCCTGCCGCTTCCGCCCTGGGGGCAACGCGTTCCGGCCTATGCGATCGGTTCGATTGCGATGTTCTGGACATTGCAACGACTGGCGACGTTCTAGGGGAGGCGAAGATGCGCCGGCACGTTTGCATGAGCCGTCTATTCCTGCTGTCGCTCGCTGTGGCCGCGACGCTGTCGCCCTCGGCTAGCTCTGCCTGCGGGTACCACGACGACGTGTCGATGGCACGGGGACTGTTGAACTGGGTCTATCCGGACGCGCTACACGTGCTCGGCTCCATCTCAACCGCCGTCGCCGCGCATCGGTTGCCCCCTCCGGATCCAGCCGCCGGCGCACCGGATCTGTTCGGCGCAAAATACCGCAAGACGCTGCGATCGCTCGAGCGACTTGGCCGAGGGCTGGGTGCGACCTCGGGCGGCAGGCGCGGCCCGTCGGTCTCTGTCGTTCTCATCGAGCCGATGCTGTGGGCGCGCTTCGAGCCGGGCGAAGGCGGGCTGCGCACACGCGTTCATGCGACCGGTCCCGAACCCGATGATGTCGTTCTCGTATCCGGCGAGGCCGTCATCGACGCGATCGCGAGGGGGCGGCTGACAATTGGCGAAGCCCATCGCTTCGGTCTCGTCCGCCTTTATGGGTCAGCGGCGCAACAGGTGCAGTTCCTTCTCGCCTATGACCGCGTCGGGCGCGAGCCGCCTGCCGATACCGTCGATGAAGCCGTCCAGTCGAAGCCGTCGTCGCAACAAACGATCGCGCCAATCGCCGCGCCGGCGACGGCAACCGCCGTCGCAAGCAGTCCGCCCCAACTCGCAAATTCGCACAAGGGCCGCGCGCTCGCCTGCGGTCCGGGACACCATTGAAACAAATCGATCTTCAGGAGGAAGTCATGACGAAAACGTTACTGCAGGGGACGGCGCTTACCAGCCTCGTCATATTCGGTCTCGGGCTCCCGGCTTCGGCGCAGGATGCCGGCACGCTTGGCAAGGAAGCGGCTGAACGTGCCCACCAGCGCCCGCCGGCTTATTCGCCCTATGTCGGCCGCGACTTTCCGGCGCGGCCGTTCTTCGGCGACACGCATCTGCATACGGCCTTTTCCATGGACGCCGGCGCCTTTGGCGCGCGTCTCGGGCCGATGGACGCGTATCGCTTTGCGAAGGGCGAAGAGGTCGTTTCCTCGACCGGCCAACCGGCGAAACTCTCGCGCCCGCTCGACTTCCTCGTCGTGGCCGATCATTCCGACAATATGGGTTTCTTCCCCGACCTGTTCGCCGGCAAGCCTGATGTCGTCTCCGATCCAACCGGCCGCAAATGGTACGACATGATCCAATCCGGCAAGGGCGGAGACGCCGCGGTGGAAATCATCGTCGCCTTCTCGCACGGCACCTTCCCCAAGGACCTGATGTACTTCCCGGGGACGCGTCCCTATGCGAGCGCATGGCAGCAGACGATCGCCGCTGCGGAACAGCACAACGAGCCGGGCCGCTTCACCGCCTTCATCGGTTTCGAATGGACGTCGAATACGGACGGCAACAACCTGCACCGCAACGTCATCTTCCGCGACAATGGCGACAAGGCAAGCCAGGTCGAACCTTTCACCGTCTACCCGCCCTATGGCAGCGACAACCCGGCCGACCTCTGGAAATGGATGGAAGCCTACGAGGAAAAGACCGGTGGCAACGTTCTCGCCATCGCGCACAACGGCAACTTGAGCAACGGACTGATGTTCCCGGTCGTCGAGGCCTTCGGCAAGAAGCTCGATCGCGACTATGCCGAGACGCGGGCGAAGTGGGAGCGCCTCTACGAGGCAACCCAGACCAAAGGCGACAGCGAGGCGCATCCCTTCCTGTCACCGAACGACGAGTTCGCCAGTTTCGAGCGCTGGGACAAGGGCAACCTCGATGGCAGCGTCGCCAAGACGAAGGAGATGCTGGAGTTCGAATATGCCCGTTCGGCCTACAAGAACGGACTGAAACTGGAGAGGGAGCTCGGCACCAATCCGTATAAGTTCGGCCTCGTCGGCAGCAGCGACGCGCATAATTCTCTCGCGGCTATGGAGGAGGATAATTTCTTCGGCAAGACCGTGCCGCAGGAGCCGAGCCCGCACCGCATCAGCTCCACCTTCATCGACAACCCGAAGACCGGAGTGAAGGTCATGGATTGGGAAGTCTCGGCATCCGGCTACGCCGCCGTCTGGGCCAAGGAGAACACGCGCGAGTCCCTCTGGGATGCCATGCAACGCAAGGAAACCTATGCCACGACCGGTCCTCGCATGATCGTGCGCTTCTTCGGCGGCTGGGATTTCGAGCCGAGCGACACGGAAAACCGCATGCCGGCGGGGATCGGCTACGCCAAGGGCGTGCCGATGGGCGGCGAGCTCGGCGAAGCGCCAGAGGGCAAGTCGCCGACCTTCCTCGTCGCGGCGCTGAAGGATCCGATCGGGGCGAACCTCGATCGCTATCAGATCGTCAAGGGCTGGCTCGACAAGGACGGCAAGCTGCACGAAAAGGTCTACGACGTCGCCTGGTCGGGCCACCGCAAGCCCGGCGCGGATGACAAGTTGCCAGCTGTCGGCGACAGCGTCGATCTGGCCAATGCCACCTGGACCAATACGATCGGCGCGCCCGAGCTTATCGCGGTCTGGACGGATCCGGAGTTCGACGCGAGCGAGTCCGCCTTCTACTACGGCCGCGTCATCGAGATCCCGACGCCGCGCTGGACCGCCTATGATGCCAAGCGCTTCGGCTTGAAACCGCCCCCGGAGGCGACCATGACGCTTCAGGAGCGCGCCTATACGTCGCCGATCTGGTATACGCCCAAGCCCTGAGAGGCTGCCGGTCGCCATCCGGTCGAGGCGAAGAGCAGCAAGCGGAAGGCCAACGACAACGACCTGCATTCGTGACAAACTAGGGTTTGAACTGGCTTTCTCATTCCCAGGCCACGGTAGTCTGGATGGCGCGATCGAAAGCAACCGGCGACGAGAGCTTAGGCGATGCTCATTGAACGCTGCTCCTGCCGGTGCAGACGCTCGTTCTGAGTGAACATGGAGTTGGGGAGCCGCATGCCTTAGCCGGCGAGTCTTGGCGCCTGGGGCAGTCGGCCGGCGCAAGGGATGGGGGAACCGGATGAGTGCAGTCTTCAGGCACGGTTACAAACGCCTCGCCGCGATCGTCCTGCTTATGCAGCTCGTTTTCGGGCCTGCCGCTCCCGTGGCGGCTCAGGAGCCGGGAACGGCTGCGGCCCCGCCCGCCAAGGTCCAGCAACTGATCGAACTGCTGGATGATCCGGAAGTCCGCCAATGGCTTACCGCCAGGCAGGCAGCCACTCCGGCCGTCGCCTCGCCGCGGCCGGGACTTGCGTCGCAATTGGTCGCGAAGATCAGAGGTCATCTCGATGGCATGAGAGGGGCCATGCCGCGGGTCGGCTCCGAATGGGCGGGGGCAAGAGACCGCATTGCCGTCGAGATGCAGGGCCATGGCGCGATGCCGATCCTGCGTGGTTTCGCCCTCGTGCTCCTGGTCGGCTACGGTGCGGAATACCTCCTGCGTTATTTTGTGCGGCGCAGTGCGAGGCGCAGTTCCATTCAAAGCGGATACGGTTTCGCCGCCTTTGATCGCATCGCGCCGCTCGTCGTCTTTGCGGTCGCGGCGATCGCCGCCTTCGTGCTCGCCGACTGGCCGAGCCGGCTGGAGGCGGCGGTTGCGCCGCTGGTGATCGCCTGGATCGGTGCCCGCTTGATGATCGCAATCGTCTGGGCCGCCTTGAGGCCGGCGATAGAGGCTGATCCGGAAGCGGAGACGCTGGATAATAGCGCGACGCTGACGGCCGATGTCGCCCGTTTCTGGTACGGGCGGATCGCGCTGTTCATCTGCGCCGTAGCTTTGCTCTGGGCGGTCACGGACATGATGCAGGCGCTCTCGGTCGCGGCAGATGTCAGTGATCTCACCGCGGCCGTGCTCGGCCTTGGCATCCTGGGTCTCTCCATCGACACGACCCTCAGCCGACCCGTCCCGGAGATGGCGGCTGGTCGGCGAATGCTGCGCAACGCCTTGCTCATCGGATTCCTGATCGTCCTTTGGCTCGTCTGGGCCGCGGGGATGAAGGTGCTGTTCTGGCTCGGCGTCTACGGCCTCGGCCTGCCGCCGCTGCTCAGGTTCACAAGCGCGGCAACCCGCTCGGCGCTGGACACCGAAGCGGCTGATTACATTCGCGTGGTGCGCAATGTCGTGATCGACCGCGGCGTGAGATTCGCAATCATCGCGCTTGCGGCCTTTTGGCTCGCCGTCGTCTTCCGCTTCAACGGCAGTTCGATGCTGCAGGACGATGTCTTCAACCGCGTGTTCCGCGGCGTCCTTGCCGGGGTGGTCATCCTGCTCGCGGCGGATCTGCTCTGGCAACTGACGAAGGAGTTCATCAACCTTTACCTGAGGCGGGCGAGCGCCGATGTCGCGGACCCCGCTCTCCTTGCACGCAGTATGCGCCTGCGGACGCTGCTGCCAATCCTGCGCAATTTTCTTGCGGCCTTCATCGCGGTGGTCGCAGTCATGATGGTGCTCTCCGGCCTCGGGGTCCAGATCGGTCCGCTGATCGCCGGCGCGGGCGTCTTCGGGGTCGCCATCGGCTTCGGCTCGCAGACGCTGGTCAAGGACATCATCAGCGGCATCTTCTACATGATGGACGACGCCTTTAGGGTCGGCGAATACATCCAGAGCGGCAGCTATATGGGAACGGTCGAATCCTTCAGCATCCGCTCGGTAAAGCTGCGCCACCACCGCGGCCCTGTATTTACCGTGCCCTTCGGCTCCCTTGGCGCCGTCCAGAACATGAGCCGCGACTGGGTCATCGACAAGTTCAAGATCAACGTCTCCTACGACACCGACGTCGCCAAGGTGAAGAAGGTGGTGAAGGGCGTCGGCGCCGCACTGCTCGAGGATCCGGAGCTCGGGCCGTTGATCCTGGAAACGGTGAAGATGAAGGGCGTGGAGCAGTTCGGCGATTACGGCGTCACCCTGAGCTTCGCCATGAAGACCAAGCCGGGCAACCAGACCCAGGTCAGGCGGCGGGCCCAGGCCCTGATCAAGGAGGCGTTCAAGGAAAACAACATCCAGTTCGCCTCGCCGACGGTCCAGGTCGCCGGCGACGACGCGCAATCGACGGCGGCTGCCGCCGCGACGCGCGATGCAATCGCCAGGAAGAACATGGCCGCGGCACAGGGTGGCGAGGCAGCCGCCGAGTAGTTGCCCTTTTAAATCGAAAAGAGGATCAGCCCGAGACCCGGGCTGTCGTCCTCCCACACCATGTAATCGGTTGACCGGCCCGTTTCACGACCAGGCCTTCGGCCAGCAGAATGCCCCCAAGTGACGTCCCGTTTCTCATCACCAGCCGCCGCTTGCCGGCTTCGCGGTCCGCAAAGTCGGCAGCAGCGTCCACCACCGTGAAGCTGCCGGCATTCAAGAGTTCGCGAAGCCGCGCCTTGGCATGCGCGCCGCGCGAGCGCTCCTCGTCACATTTGGCAAGCTTCGTCTCCGGCGCGTCGATATCGGCGATCAGAATTCTCTCGCCGTTGAAGAGGAAGGTATCGCCATCGATCACGCAATTGTCGTGGCGTATGCCGCAAAAATAGAAGGTGGTCCTGTCGGCGGCCCGGGTAGTCGCCAGCTGTGCCGGTTGATCCACGGGTCTTTCGATCGGGGCCGGTATGGGCAATGCGGGCTTTGGTGCAATCGCGCCGGTATGCTCCTGCGACCGCGTACGGGGTCTCGCAGGCTTTGCCTTCGGTTCAGGTTCGGAAAACAGCGCCGCTAGCTCTCGTTCCGGCAGTTCAGCGAGCTGATCCCAATGGTCATGGGCAACGATGCCGCCGACGAGAGCGATTCCAGCAAGATACCACGGCGCAATGCCGCCCCGGCTGTTCTTCCGCTTGGTGCTGCCCCTACGTTTCCTGGTACTTGCCTTGGCCATCCGATTCGGTCCTCGATTGCGCGGGCATTATCGAGGCGAGGAGTTTCTGAAAGGTTGCGCGAAGATGCCGCGATCGACGCGTATGTTGCGTCAGGTGGAGCAGGACGATGTCGAGGGCGGGTCCGGCCGGATCCCGCCCTCTTGACGTTCATGCCTGCGCTCGCGCGGCACTACGCCACTCCGGAAACGCGGGGGTGTCGCGGCCCGGGTCCGGCTGCGATGGCAGCGTCAACGGTTGTCGTCGCTTTTGCCTGAATTGCCCGGCGTTCCGTCGCTGCCGCCATTGCCATGGCCGTTATTTCCGCCGCCACTGCCGCCGCCACTACCGCCGCCGCCGCCGCTGCCGCCGCCGCCGCTGCCACCGCCGCCGCTGCCGCCACCGCCACCGCCGCCGCTGCCGCCGCCGCTACCGCCGCCGCCACCGCTGCCGCCGCCGCCGCTGCCGCCGCCGCTACCGCCGCCGCCACCGCTGCCGCCGCCGCTGCCGCTACCGCCGCCGCCACCGCTGCCGCCGCCGCTGCCGCCGCCGCCGCCACTGCCGCCGCCGCCACTGCCGCCGCCGCCACCGCCGCCGCCGCCGCCGCTACCGCCGCCGCCACCGCTGCCGCCGCCGCTGCCGCCGCCACTGCCGCCGCCGCCGCCGCCACTGCCGCCGCCGCCACCGCCACTGCCGCCGCCGCCACTGCCACCGCTGCCGCCGCCGCCGCCGGTGCCGCCACCGCCGTCGCCACCGCTGCCGCCGCCGCCACCGCCGCCGCCGCCGCCACTGCCGCCGCCGCCACTGCCGCCGCCACCGCTGCCGCCGCCGCCACCGCCGCCGCCGCCGCCACTGCCGCCGCCGCCACTGCCGCCGCCACCGCTGCCGCCGCCGCCGCCGCTACCGCCGCCGCCACCGCTGCCGCCGCCGCTACCGCCGCCGCCGCTGCCGCCGCTGCCGCCGCCGTCGCCATCGCCGCCGCTGCTGCCGCCGCCGCCGCCGCCGCCGCTGCCGCCGCCGTCGCCACCGCTGCCGCCGCCGCCACCGCTTCCGCCGCCGCCGCCGCTACCGCCGCTACCGCCACCACCGTCGCCGCCACTGCCGCCGCTGCCGCCGCTGCCGCCGCCGCCGCTGCCGCCACTGCCGCCGCCGCTCGGAGGCTTGTTTGTGCCGCTCGTATCCCGCGTCGGAGTACGGTCGCTGCGATCATTCGCGCTTTGCGTGTTGCCGATCGTCGCCGTCGAGAGAGGCGGGCACATTTTGATCTGCGCGGGCGTGAGTATTTTTGCTCGATTTAGTGCAACGCAGCACGCCGCGAAGTTTTTTTCCGTGAGGGGGCTGCATTGCGCGGCAGTCAAGCGCTTACGCTGTACTGCTTCCGCGTCGTCCGTAACGATTACGGCTGTTATGGAGGCCGTGGAAAGTATGAAAAAAGTTCTAAGAATCGATTTATGAAACTCTTTCATTACTCTACTCCAACAGTAATAAAACTTGTAAAATAAGTAGATGATTTACTTAAAGGCTGCGGCGGTCAATTTACGAATTGTTAGTATCCCGCCACATCGTTGCCTCATTTCGGGCTAATCAACCGGGAATTAATCATTTCGATCTATATCTCCACGCTGGGCTGGGGATTGTCGGCCCGTCGTGGAGAGGACCCCATGAAACGCTTCATCGCGCACACCGCATTCCTATTGCTGATTTTTGCCCCCGCGGCAGCTGACGCCGGGACGATCATGAGGACCGCCGGCAAGGCTTTCGCTCCGCCGGCCTTTGCCCCATTTTGCGCGCGCGAGCCAAGGCTGTGTAAAACCGGTGGTGGTGCCGAAACGGTCGCGCTGACCCAGACCAGGGCAGCGGAGCTCACTCAGGTCAACAGGGCCGTCAATGCGCGCATCAGGGAACGCAGCGATCCTTCGACCAACGGCAGGAACGACGATTGGCGCCTGCCGACGGCCTACGGAGATTGCGAGGACTTCGCGATCCTCAAGAAGCATGAGTTGCTGAAGCGCGGCTGGCCAGCCTCGGCCCTGCTGTTGACGGTTGCCCGATACCGCGGACAGGGCCACACCGTGCTCACCGTTCGCACCAGTGGTGGCGACCTGGTGCTCGACAATCTCACGAATTCGATCCGGGATTGGTCGCGCACGCCCTATAACTATTTCGCCCGTCAGTCGCAGAAGGACGGCCGTCGTTGGGAATTGATCGGCGGAACGGAACGGGTAGCGCAGGCGCGGCATCGGCCGGAAGCGTGATATCGATCGTGCCCCTCGTCCGGGTGGTCAGTCCGCACTGAGCGCCGTGGCCGGCTGCAGGCGTGAGGCATTGCGGGCGGGCAGATAGCCGAAGAGCAGGCCGGTCACGAAGGAGCAGGCAAAGGCGAGCGCCACCGGACCCGCGGTGAAGGCCACCGGCATGCCGAAGAGTTGCGCGACGTAGCCGGTCCCAAGGCCGGCGAAAATTCCAATCACGCCGCCGATCGCGGACACCACCAGCGCCTCGATGATGAACTGCACGAGGATGTCGCGTTGCCGCGCGCCGGTCGCCATGCGGACGCCGATCTCGCGTGTGCGTTCGGTGACGCTGACGAGCATGATGTTCATGACGCCGATGCCGCCGACGACGAGGGAAATCGCCGCCACAGAGGCGAGGAAGAGTTTCAACGTATTCGAAGTCTCGGTGAAGGCCTCGCGTACCGACGACATGTTGGTGATCTGCGTGTCCTCGCGCTTGTGCCGTTCGTTGAGCAGGGCCTGGATCCGCTCCTGGGTCAGGTCTATGGCGTAAGCATCTTCCACCTTGACGGTAATGGTGCGGATATTGCGCTGCCCGAAAATGCGCATGCTACCGGTGGTGAGCGGCACGAGCACCACGTCGTCGCGATCGTTACCGCTGCCGCTGGCGCCCATTTCATTCATGACGCCGATCACCTGGAAGGGGATGCGGTTGACGAGGACGTATTGGCCGACCGGGTTTGAGTCGTCCGGGAAGAGCGTCTTTACGACGGTCTGGCCGAGCACGGCGACGGGCGCGTAGCCTTCCAGATCGTTGCGGTTGATGAACTCGCCTCGCTCCACCGTCCAGGATTTCGCCTCGGTGAATTGCGGCACGGTGCCGTTGGCCGTTGTCTGGTAATCGACATTGCCGCGACGGAGCGTCACATTGCTCGTCATCTCCGGCACGGCGAAGGCGACGTTCGGCAGTTCACGAATGGCTTCGGCGTCGGCGGGCACAAGTGTGACGTTGCTGCCGCCCGCACTTCCGCGGAAATTCGCCATGCTCGGGCGCACAAGCAGAAGATCGGAACCCATGGAGGAGATGCGGTTCAACACCGAATCCTGCGCGCCGGTGCCGATCGCCAACATCGCAACCACCGAACCAACGCCGATGACGATGCCGAGCAGCGTCAGGATCGTGCGGAAAAGATTGGCTCTGAGCGCCCGCAGCGCCATCCGGATCGCCTCCGGGACGTCGGCGATCGCGGCGAAGCCTTCTCGCGCACGCTGGGCAAGGCCAATCGCCGCGTCGGAATTCGCGCGGAAGTTCCGCATGCGATCGGTGATGATGCGGCCGTCTCGGATCTCGATCAGCCTGTCCGCCTTTTCGGCGACTTCGCGCGAGTGGGTAATGACGATCACCGTATGGCCGTTCTCGTTCATCACGCGCAGGAGCGCCAAAACCTCGGCGCCACTCCGGCTGTCGAGCGCGCCGGTCGGCTCGTCCGCGAGCACGACGCGGCCGCCGTTCATCAGCGCACGCGCGATCGAGACGCGTTGTTGCTGGCCGCCGGAAAGCTGGCTCGGACGATGGTCGAGCCGGTCGCCGAGCTTGAAGGATTTGAGCAGCGCCTCGGCGCGCTCGCGCCGATCCCTTGCGGGTACGCCGGCATAGATCGCCGGCACCTCCACATTCTCCTGCGCGGTTGCCGTCGGGATGAGATTATAGGCCTGGAAGACGAAGCCGAAGGTACGGCGGCGCAAGGCCGCGAGCTCGTCGCCATCGAAACCGCCGACATTCTCGCCTTCGATCAGATAGTCGCCCGAAGTAGGCTGATCGAGGCAGCCGAGAATGTTCATCAGCGTCGACTTGCCGGAGCCGGATTCACCGACGATCGCAACGAATTCGCCGGCCTCGATGTCGAGCGTGACGTCATGAAGCACGTCGACGGCGAGATCGCCGTTGAAATAGGTCTTGCCGACCTTCCTGAGCGAGATGAGCGGGGCCATCCGCGGCCTCAGAACATGGAGGGTATGCGCAAGCCGCGCAGCGTGTTGCGGCCTTCGCGAGTGCGGGTGCCCGCGGATTCAGTGCCGACGACGACCTTCTCGCCTTCCTCGAGGCCGTTCAGGATCTCGGCACTTACACGGTTGCGGATGCCGACCTTCACCTCGCGGGTCTCGGTGGTACCGGAGGGCGCGACGACGGTTACTTGCATCGGCTTATCGGCGCCGCGGCGCGTGTGGAGCGCGCCACTCGGCACGATAAGCACGTCCGTGGCGGCCGCTTCGACGAAAAAGACCTGGGCGCTCATCGACATCATCAGTTCGCCGGCAGGGTTCGGTACGTCGAAGAGCGCGTAATAGAGGACGACGTTGTTTTCGGTGTCCGGTTTCGGCTGGATCTGCCGGAGCTTGCCGGTGAAGCGCTTGTTCGGCTGGCCGAGCAGCGTGAAATAGGCGTCGATGCCGATCTTCAGCTTGCCGACGTCCGCCTCGGAGACCTGCGCCTTCACTGTCATTGTGGAAAGATCGGCAATGGTGACGATCGTCGGCGCCGTCTGGTTGGCGTTCAGCGTCTGGCCTTCCTTGGCGGGATTGTCGACGATCGTTCCGGCCATCGGCGCGTAGATCTTCGTATAGCCGAGAGCGACCTGATCTCCGGCCAGGGTCGCCTTCTGCTTACGGATCTGCGCTTCTATCGCCCGCACGTCGGCCTGGGCGGCTGTGTAATCGGCAATCGCCTGATCGAGCATCGCTTGCGGCGCACTCTTGGCCGCGACCAGGCTGCGCTGGCGCTCGACATTGGCCTGTTTCAACACGAGCTGGGCCTTTTTCGAGACGAGTTGCGCCTCGAGAAAGGCGAGTTCCGCCCGGTCGATCTCGATTCTGTTTTCGATCGAGGCCGGGTCGATCTCGGCGATGAGCTGGTTCTCGCCGACCCTGTCGCCGATCCCGACATGCAGCGATTTCAACTGGCCGGAGACTTGCGCGCCGGCGTCGACGGACTTGACGGCATCGAGTGTCCCGACGGCGGTGACCGCGCTTTCGATGTCGCCGCGCGTCACCGTCTCGGTAATCATTGTTGCGGCCGGCTCGGAGCCATATCGACTCCAGGCGTAATAACCGGCACCGAGGGTGGCGACGAGAACGGGGGCGGCGATCCAAAAACGCGACCGTCGCTTCCGGCGCGGCGGTGGCGGCGCTGCCGGGATCACGGTGACCTTTGCTGTTGGACTATGGGCGGTCGCATCCTGCTGCGCCGCCTTGGCCATCTCGCTCATGGGCGTAACTCGATGGGACGATCTTCGAAGCAGGATAGAGACGAAGGCGGCCGGCGAACAGCATTGAGACCATTATATTTTCGTAATGTTGGGCAATTGCGCCGATCCGGAAGCTATCTCCAAAATTCGCATCCCTGCCACGACCCGACTTGACGTCCTTCCCACTTGTGACTAAAAGACACGAACCGTACCGTACGGTACTGAGGGCAAGTGAGTGCAGCGCGCCGAAGCAACAAGACAAATGGGTACCGTGACCGGTCTGACGGAGCGTCAGGGCGCCGTCCTGGAAGAGGCGTTGCGCCTGCTGGTCGAGGGCGGCGAGAAGGCGCTGACCACGGCGGGGGTGGCGCGCGCGGCCAATTGCTCGAAGGAAAGCCTCTACAAGTGGTTCGGCGATCGCGACGGTTTGCTCTCGGCGATGATCGCCTACCAGGCGAGCAAGGTCAGGACGCTCGAAGTTTCGGCGGAAGCGCTGGACGCGGCGGGCCTCAGGGCGCATCTTGTCGCCTTCGCAAAGGATCTGCTCGACGTTCTCTCGGGTGACGTTTCGCTGGCGCTCAACCGGCTGGCGATCGGCCAGGCGAGCCGCGAGGGCTCCAAGCTCGGGCGGCTGTTGCAGGAGAGGGGACGCCGGCCGATCGGACGCAGGGCAGGGGCGCTGCTCGAGGCGGGCCGCAAGGCGGGGTTGCTTGCCTTTGACGACGCGGACGAGGCCTATGGCGCGCTATACGGGCTCGTGGTCTCCGACTGGCATCTGCGCATGCTGCTCGGCGAGGATGCGGCCGCAATGAAGATGGATTTCAGCCGCAGGGCGGAGCGGGCGGTCGACGCCTTCCTCGCGCTCCATGGCAGAAAAGGGTGACGGTGGCCCGAGACGGGCTGCCACTACAGCGCCCCGCGTCTTATCAGGCGCGCAAAGGTCGCTGTAGCACTTTGAATCGCTGCATGTCTTTGTCCTTAAATCGAGGTCGATTTAAGGAGACATGCAGTAGCAAAGACAAGCAAAGGGAAGGAAAATTCGATGCGCGTCTATTACGATCGTGATGCCGATCTCAACCTCATCAAGTCCAAGAAGGTCGCTATCGTCGGCTATGGCAGCCAGGGTCGCGCACACGCGCTGAACCTCAAGGATTCCGGCGCCAAGGAAATCCGCATTGCGCTGAAGCCTGGCTCGGCGACGGCTGCCAAGGTCGAGGCTGACGGTCTTTCGGTTCTCTCTGTCGCGGAAGCCGCCAAGTGGGCAGACCTCATCATGATGGCAACGCCGGACGAGCTGCAGGCCGACATCTACAAGAACGAGATTGCCGGCAACATCCGTGACGGCGCGGCAATCGCCTTCGCGCACGGCCTCAACGTCCATTTCGGCCTGATCGAGCCGAAGGCTTCGGTTGACGTGGTGATGATCGCGCCGAAGGGCCCGGGTCACACGGTGCGCGGCGAATACCAGAAGGGCGGCGGCGTTCCCTGCCTCGTCGCCGTGCATCAGGATGCTTCCGGCAACGCGCTCGACCTCGCGCTCTCCTACGCCTGCGGCGTCGGCGGCGGCCGCTCCGGCATCATCGAAACCAACTTCAAGGAAGAGTGCGAAACCGACCTCTTCGGCGAACAGGTCGTTCTCTGCGGCGGTCTGGTCGAACTGATCCGCGCCGGTTTCGAAACGCTGGTCGAGGCCGGCTACGCGCCGGAAATGGCCTATTTCGAGTGCCTGCACGAAGTAAAGCTGATCGTAGACCTGATCTACGAAGGCGGCATCGCCAACATGAACTACTCGATCTCGAACACGGCCGAGTGGGGCGAATACGTCACCGGCCCGCGCATCATCACGGAAGAAACCAAGGCCGAGATGAAGCGTGTTCTGAAAGACATCCAGACCGGCAAGTTCACCTCGGAATGGATGCAGGAGTATCGTTCCGGCGCCGCCCGCTTCAAGGGCATCCGCCGTGTCAACGACGCCCATCAGATCGAGGAAGTCGGCGCGAAGCTGCGTGGGATGATGCCCTGGATCGGCAAGAACAAGCTGGTCGACAAGAGCAAGAACTAAGCCTTAGCTGCCAGGATCAAGAAGAAAGCCGGGGCGCCAGCCCCGGCTTTCTTGATTCTAAGACTCGCCGCATCAATCCGGGGATGCGTCTTTCAAGGCGTTAGCCATGTGGGTTTTGCATTTTTCGGTATCGTTCGCCGCCAATGCCTCTTTCGCCATGGCGAGCTCCTTCGCGGCATTGTCCTTCCTCGTGGTATCGGTGAACTGGCTGATGTCGGCTTCCAGTTTTGTCATGGCAGCCTGGTCACAGACGAGATCGGCCTGTGCGAGAACGGGGGCCGCAAAAGTCACAGACAGGGCGCCGGCGATGAGGATTCTTGTCAACATTGTATGACCTCCAGAGTCTGGTGTTTGCCCGTTACGCGATGCTCAAACCTCGAACTGCCGTTTCAGTTCCATGGCGCGAGTCGCGGCGGTGGTTGCCAGCACGGGATGTGGTCGCTGACCGGTGCTACAGGGCAGATCCGGGCAGCCGAAATGCCGCCACGAATAGGTCAGCAATATTGACTTAAATTTCACGCTGTGCTCAGTTCCGGCATTCGCCAATCGGGAGGGCCCCATGCTGAATTGGGAAAGCATTTTCGCCACGCGCTCGAGCCGGATGAAGGCCTCGGAAATCCGCGAGCTTCTGAAGCTCCTGGACCGTCCGGACATCATCTCGTTTGCCGGCGGCATTCCGGATCCCGAGCTTTTCCCCGATGCGGAATTCAAAGCGGCCTATGCCGAAATCTTCGACGGGCCGGCCGTCAGCGCGGCGCTGCAATATTCGGTGAGCGAAGGCTACCGGCCGCTGCGCGAGTGGCTTGCCGATGAGATGCGGGGCCTCGGCATTCCGGCAACGGCCGAAAATATCTTCATCACCTCCGGCTCGCAGCAGGCACTCGACTATCTCGGCAAGCTGTTCCTTTCGCCGAAGGACACGGCGCTCGTCACCTGGCCGACCTATCTCGGCGCGTTGCAGGCCTTCAACGCCTATGAGCCGACCTATGACCAGTTGAACCCGGCCGGCAACCGCACGCCGGAAGCTTATACCCAGGCTGCGGCGGAGGCCGGCGGTCGCGTCAAGTTCGCCTATCTTTCGGCCGACTTCGCCAATCCGACGGGCGAGACGGTGGACCGCGCCGGCCGCGAGCGGGTGCTCGACCTTGCCGAGGAGCTCGGCATCGCCGTGATCGAGGACGCGGCCTATCAGGCGCTGCGCTATGACGGCGAGGCGATCCCGCCGATCCTGGCGCTCGAAATCGCCCGCAAGGGCGACATCAACATGACCCGCACGATCTATTGCGGCAGCTTTTCCAAGACGCTGGCGCCGGGCCTCAGGGTCGGCTGGGTTTGCGCTGCCGACCAGGTCATCCGCAAGCTGGTGCTGATGAAACAGGCTGCGGACCTCCATTCCTCGACCATGAACCAGATGGCGATCTGGACCGTCGCCGACCGCGGCTTCGAAAGGCAGGTGGCGAAGATCCACGGCGCCTACAAGCAACGCCGCGACGCCATGCTTTCGGCGCTCGAAAGGTACATGCCCGCGGATGTCACCTGGACGAAGCCCGAAGGCGGCATGTTCGTCTGGGTGACATTGCCGAAGGGCACGGACGGTGCCGCGCTGCTCGCGAAGTCGATCGAGACCGCCAAGGTTGCTTTCGTTCCGGGGCGCGCCTTCTTCGCCGACGGATCGGGGGAAAACACGCTGCGGCTGAGCTTCTCCTGCGCCAATGATGAGATGATCGACGAAGGCATCCGCCGGCTCGGCGCATTGATTCGCGGCGAGGTGGCCGAGGCGGCTTGAGGGATCAGACGTGTCGGCGATCGGGCGCTACAGGTGCAAGGAACCCCTCTCCAACCCCTCCCCACAAGGGGGAGGGGCTTGGTGCTTGCGGTCATCGCCACTGCATGTTCCTTTAAGTCGATGTCGATTTCAAACGGCGACCTTTGCGGTCTGATAAGACGCGCGGCGATGTAGTATTTCAATGGCTTAATTCCTCCCTCCGAGGCCGAGACATGGGCGAGGAGGGTGCGGCAGGCTAGTCCCTCCCCCTTGTGGGGAGGGATTGGGGAGGGGTCTGCCGGCCCCTTCGAGATGCCCAAGCAGAGGGGTGCTTGCCGGGGACAAATGGCCGGCGCCCTTTTGACGCCATATTGTCAGGCAGTATCACCTCACCGTTGCGTTGCACTGCAGCAAATTTGCTGCAATGTGTGATGGAACTTCGCGTCCGGGTCGGCCGATGCGGCGGGCAGGGCGCTGGAGTGGGATGCGCTCGCCTAGCTTCGCCATACCGCTCCATCCGAATGTTTTGCCGCATTTCTGCAGGGCCAGGTGATTCCACCTGACTGCAAGATGCTCCAACGACAGGGCACCGGTCACATGCGTTCACCAGCAGCCTCGGGAGAGTTTCGACCGGATATAGAAGGGCTCAGGGCCCTGGCGGTATCCGGTGTCATCGCCTTTCATTTCGGCATGAGCGGATTGCCCGGCGGCTTCGTCGGCGTCGACATCTTCTTCGTCATCTCCGGCTATCTCATCACCCGCCACCTGCAGCAGGAGATTGCAAGGAGCGGCACGGTCGACCTCTGGCGCTTCTACGCCCGGCGGGCCCGCCGCCTGCTCCCGGCCTCGCTCTTCGTCATCCTGGCCACGCTGCTCGTCGGCTATTTCATACTCGCACCGTCCGAACAGCAGTTCTACTCCAAAGGATCGCTGTTCGCCTCCGCCTATATGATCAATCTCTGGCTCATCCGCTGGACCGTCGACTATTTCGCCACGGATGCCTCGAACAATCCCTTCATTCATTTCTGGTCGCTGTCGGTCGAGGAGCAGTTCTACCTCGTCTGGCCCGCGCTCCTGCTGCTCTTCACAAAGCTTCGGCCGGGGAAGGGGGGCCTGGTTGTGTTGCTTGCGGCCGTCGCCGCCGTTTCCTTCGCCTTCTGCTGGCGCATGACGGCCGTATCGCAGCCTTGGGCCTTCTATTTCTCGCCGTTTCGGGCCTGGGAATTTGCCCTTGGCGGCCTTGCCTCCATGGCGTTGCCGCAGGAGTGGGCAAGGCGCTTTCGCTTCTCGCCCGTCCTCGGCTGGATCGGCCTCCTGCTGATTGCCGTCGCCTATCTGACCGTCACCGAGGCGGTTCCGTTCCCGGGATCGATCGCGCTGCTGCCGGTCGTCGGAACGGTGATGGTGTTGCTGAGCGGCGCGCATGCGAGCGGCGCCGGGCCGAAGACCATTCTCGCGCTGCAGCCGCTGCAACAGATCGGCAAGCTCTCCTATTCGCTTTATCTCTGGCATTGGCCGGTCATCGTCTATGCGGGGATCCTCAAGCCCGAATTGACCATTGCCGACCGGCTGCTATGCGGCGTCGTGACGCTTGCGCTTTCCGTCTTCAGCTATCGCTTCATCGAAAACCCGGTCCGCCACAATGGCTGGCTTGCGGCGAAGACGAGCCGCTCGCTGGCCCTCGCGGTCCTGCTCACCGGGACCGGGACGACGCTTGCCTATGGTAGCGCGGCGCTTGCGGGTCGCAGCCTCGATGCCGAGCAAAGGCAGGTTCTTCGAAGCGCCGAACGGCATTCCGCGGCGCGGGAATTCGACACGGCTTGCGTCGTCGCTCGCGAAGGCGTGCAGCCGAAGGCCTGCTCATTCGGCGCCGCCGATCCGAAGAAGACGATCGTTCTTTTCGGCGATTCCCATGCCGATCATTGGTCGACGCCGTTCAAGAGGATCGCCGAGGAGAAGGGGTGGCGGCTGATCACCTATCTGAAGTCCTCCTGCCCGGCGGCAAGCGTCCCGGTCTGGAACGGCGTGCTGATGCGGATGTATGACGAGTGCGAGGAATGGAAGGAGCGGGCCTTCCGCGAGATCGCTTCGCTGAAACCGGACATGGTTGTGCTCTCGCAATATTCCTCGAGCTACGTCAGGAACGACATGAACCACACGTCGAGACCGATCGGGCTCAAGGAGTGGACGGCGGGAATCAAGCGGACGATAGAAAGGCTCGAAGGCGCCGGCAGCGAAGTCGTGCTGCTTCGCGATGTGCCGGTGCACAAGACCTATCTCGACAAATGCGTCGCACGCGCGCTCTGGCAGGACCGCAGCCCGAGCGTCTGCGACACGCCACGCCGGCAAGCCGTGGAAGAGACGATCCCGGCCGCCGAGCGAGAGGCCGCGGAGTCGTTGAAGGCGGACTATGTCGATCTCGTCGATCTCTTTTGCAACGAGACGGTCTGCCCGGCGGTGATCGGCGGCAAACTGACCTTCCGCGACCGCCATCATATCGCCACGGCTTATGCGGAATCGCTGGCGTCGCAATTGCAGCGGGCGGTGTTTGGCGGCGAGCGCGTCAGGTAGCGGGAAAGTAACGGTCTTACGGAGATGCCGACAGTTCGCGGCCGGCGAAAACGCCTCTTCAACCCCTCCCCACAAGGGGAGGGGCTTGGCGCTTGCGGCAGCTGCCGGGCGTTTCAAAGGCTTAGCTTTCCGGTGCAGCTGAGATGTGAGCGAGCAGGGTCCGGCAGGTTAAGTCCCTCCCCCTTGTCGGCCCTTGTGGGGAGGGGCTGGGGAGGGCGGCAGACGAGATGGAGTGTGCCTCGTTCGCCTCACATATGCGGTCCCAGCAGCGACAAATCGGCATTGCCGAGCCGGTCCTTGGCGGTCCAGAGCTGGTGCCAATAGGGGTAGATGACCGGCGGCAGGCTGACTGCGTCGAGCAGTTGGCGCTCCTCGTCGTTGAGCCTGAGGTTTGCTGCGGCGAGGTTGTCGCGGAACTGCGCTTCCGTGCGGCCGCCGATGACGACCGAGGTTACTGCCTTGCGGCCGATCAGCCAGGCGAGCGCCACTTGCGCGGCCGAGACGTTGCGTTCGGCCGCGATCGTCACCAGCATATCGACGATCTTCCATAGCCGTTCCTCGTCGCGGATCGGCGGTTCGTTCCAGCCGGCAAGCTGGCGTGTGCCCTCCGGCGTCACGCCGCGCCGGTGCTTGCCGGAAAGCAGTCCGCCCGCAAGCGGGCTCCAGACGAGAATGCCGAGACCCTGGTCGATCGAGATCGGGATCAATTCATATTCGGCCTCGCGGGCTTCCAGCGTGTAGTGGATCTGCTGGCTAACGAAACGCTGGCGGTGTTCGAGCGCGCTGATCCCGAGCGCCTTCATGATGTGCCAGCCGGAATAGTTGGAGCAGCCGATATAGCGCACCTTGCCCTGGCGCACGAGGGTGTCGAGCGCTTCCATCGTCTCCTCGAGCGGGGTCTGGCCGTCCCATTCATGCACCTGGTAAAGATCGATCACGTCGGTCTTCAGCCTCTTCAGGCTTGCCTCGCAGGCGCTGATCAAGTGCTGGCGCGAGAGGCCTCCGTCGTTCGGGCCTGGCCCCATGGAAAAGCGCGCCTTGGTGGCGATCAGCACGCCGTTCTTGCGCTTTCCGCCGAGCACCTCGCCGATGATCTCCTCGCAGCTGCCGGTCGAGTAGATGTCAGCCGTGTCGATGAGGTTGACGCCGGCATCGAGGCAGAGGTCGACATAGCGGCGGGCGTCGGCGACGTCGACATTGCCGACCTCGGCAAACTTGCCGCCGCCACCGATCGTCATCGTGCCCATAGTGATGGTGGAGATCTTGAGGCCGGAGCGGCCGAGCAGACGATATTCCATGGTCGTGCTCCTCGTGGGGTGGATGGCGAACAGGGTAGCGGGCGAAGGCCCGAAAGCAAGCGGCAAGCGGCGGGCCGCTCACAGGAAGCGCGGCGGAATCGCCTCGCGATAGGGGAACATGTCGAAATAGGGGCGAGCCTCGGCGAGCACGCGCGCGAAGGACGGTCGTTCGACGAGGCGTTCGAAATAGGCGGAGAGATTGACATGGCCGGCGCCGAAAGGTTCGACGATGCCGGCATAGAAAAGGGCAGGCGCGGCGGCGCAATCGGCGATCGAGAAGCGCTCGCCGATTGCGAATGTCTTGCCGGCCAGCTGCCGCTCGGCCATGTCATAGGCGGTCTTCAGCACCGCGCGCGCGTCGGCGACGCCGCGGCTGTCGTTCTCGCCTGCAGCCCGCAGCGTATCGGTGACGATCTTCTGCATCGGCACCTGGACGTAGAGATCGAAGAACCTGTCCCAGAGCCTCGCCTCGAGCGCTTGCTCCTCTTCTTGCGGGATCAGCGGCTCCCCGCCGGGATAGAGCCGGTCGAGATATTCGATAATGATCGATGTCTCGGGCACCGTCCGGTCGCGCGCCCCGTCATGAAGCACCGGAATCTTGCCGGCCGGCCAGACCTCGAGATACCGGGCATGCTCCCGCGGGTCCATCAGATCGACGATCTTTGCCTCGAACGGGGTCCCGGTTTCGTAAAGCGCGATCATCACCTTGTGGCAGAAGGAGGCGAGCGGGTGCAGGTAGAGGGTCAGCGCCATGAACGGCTCCTTGGCTGATGGGGCGCCATAACTATAGGGCGTGCACGCGGAAGGAAAAGGGGACGGACCACGCGACGGCCTTTCCGCCGTCACCCGGCATCGCGGAAGTCCTCAAGCGCGCTTCTGCTTCTTCCGAGCGCGCGCCGAGGCGTTCAGTGCCACGGCGGCGCGAATGAGCGCCTTCAGCGCCTCTTCGTCGACCTCGCCGCCCTCATGGATATCGATGGCGCGCCTTGTGCTGCCTTCGAGACTGGAGTTGAAGAGGCTTGCAGGGTCCTCCAGCGAAGCGCCTTTGGCAAAGGTCATCTTCACGACGTTCTTGTAAGTCTCGCCGGTGCAGATGATGCCATCGTGCTCCCACACCGGAACTCCTCTCCACTTCCACTCCTCGACAACGTCCGGATCCGCCTCCCTGATGAGACGCCGGATTCGCGCGAGCGTCTCGCCCCGCCAATCACCGAGCTCGCCGATCCTCGCATCGATCAGCTGGGAGGGAGTATTGCCTGCCTCTCCGGCCGTCAGGGTGTTCTTCCGCATGTCGCCTCCCGTTACGTCGTCGCTCGCTCTCACATTCGCTCGCCTGGCAATCGGCTTGCTTGCGTCACCCAATCCGTGAACTGGGTTTCGTCGAATTCATCTTTCTCGTAGACATCGAGGTAGCGCACTTCCTTATGCTTCGACTCGCCTGGAGGGACAGGCTTTAGCGACGCGCCGCGAAAGAAGGCCACTTTGACGTATCTGGTGAAGCAATGGAAGTTGAGAAACCAGCCCTGGCCCTCCATGCCATAGAAGGGCGAGTTCCATTTGACCGCCTTTTGCACGCCGGGCACAGTCTGCGTGATGAGCGCGTCGAGGCGTCGTCCGATCTCGCTTTTCCAGCCCGGCATGGCCGCGATATAGGCCTGCACCGGCGCGTCGCCATAGCCCTTCGCGATCTGGGGATTGCCCCCTGAAAGCAGCTTCGTTGCCCCCGGCGTCTTCTTCGCCTCGGATTTCTTTGCGAGCTTCGTTGGCTTGGTGGACGCCCTGTCGGCCATGGCGTTCGCTCCGTTGAAAGGCGGAGAAGTAGGTGAGGGCGGTGCGATTTCTACTGCATGTCTCCGCAAATCGACCGAAGAGGGGACGCGACCAGAGATCGCGTTCCGTTACCCGGATCAATTAATAAGGGAGTCATGCGAATGCAATCCGCTCCCGTCGCTTTTGATTATCGCGGCGTCGTGATCCGACGTAGATATCGGCAGTTCCTGTGGCGTCCTACGGGCGCGCATCCCGTCCCGGTCAACGTGGCGGAACTGCCGCAAGGGAGGTCATCAGTGAGTTACATCATCAGCACCGCCTATCTGGCGGTTCTACTCAGCGCTGTCTTCGTCATCCTCCGCTGGAGCAATGTCCGCTGTTGCGGGCAAACTCCGGTCGGCACATTCACCTTCGTAGCGCTGTTGTTCACGGCTGGCCTGGATATGGGCCTCGTAATGCTGCCGCTGACTGAATTTCCGGCCTACGCCGCCGATGACGCTTACCGCTTCACCAACCCACTCGCGATCGAGTTCGGCATGTGGGGACCGCTGGTCTGGATGATGTATTTTCTTTCGGCCTTCTACTTCGTCGTGCTCGAACCGCGGCTTCAGATTTTCGAGATTCCGATCGTCAGATGGGTCTACAATCTGACGGTCATCGCGACCTGCGCCTTCACCTGCTATCTCTTCCTTACGGCTTTGCCGAGTTACATCGGGGATATTTCAGCGACGGCGCAGTGGGGGATAGTCGTTTGCGTCATCGCGATGTCGGTCTATTCCAGCGGCAATCTCAATTTCATGAAATGGCTGGCCGTCACTTCGACATGGATGTTCGTAATCCTCGCCATCGTCGCCGTGCTGGCGGCTGCCTATTACTATAGCGCCGTTGGACTAGGCGGCCTCGCGTCGAACCTCGGCCTGCTCTCCGACTATTTTGCCAATCTGCAGCACTTCGTAAGCCCGATCACTGCCTATCACGAATTCTACCTTTTCTGGTGGTTCTCGTGGAGCATCATGATCGGCCAGTTCGTCTCAATGTTCGTTGGCGGATTGCGAACATGGCGGCTGGCCGTCGCCATGATCCTTCTGCCTTCAATTCCGTTGGCTGTCTGGTTCGCGGTGCTTTACATCTATTTCGAACAGCAGATCACCATTCCCGCATGGTTGAACTGGTTCATGGTGACGGTCGGAATCGTCTTCGTCGTGAATTCGCTTGATTCATTGATCCGTCTCTACGGTCTCAATCTTGGCTGGACGAAGACGCGGTTAGGCTCGGCCTACTATCCGTTGCACTTTTTTCTTCAGCTGGCTCTCGTGATGGCCTACCAGTTCACGCCGTTCAAGATCGAGTGGGTCGGCGTGGTTGTGATCGGCCTCTATGCGGCGGTCTATGCACTGATGCTGCGCCATCATGCTCTCGTCCGGGCGGCGGTCACAGAAGCGCGGAGCTCTGCCGAAACAGTCGTGCCCGCGGTATCGCGGTAGCGCTGGCTGGCGGTGGAGCTTGCGCGTCTGAAAGACGCGCAAGATCATGGCGTCCGCAACGACGCAAGGCGGTGAACCGCTAAACCCGCTGCGTCACCGATAGGGCGAGACGCACGGCTGCCGCGGACCGTAATAGGGCTGGAACGTGTTGTCGTAAGCCCTGTACGAACGGTAGCGCGCATAGCACCAGCGCGTGTGCGCATTGCCGCCACTGTAATAGGTTTGGCGGTAATAGCGCGGCGCGTGATAGCGCGGCGCGTAGTAGCGCGGCGTGTAGTAGTAGGTCGGCGCGTGGTACCGCGGGGCGTAGTATGTCGGCGCGTAGTCGTCGTAATAGCCCGGGTGATAATACCTCGGCTGCGCCAGCGCCCCGCCGAGGATCGCGCCGACGGCAAGCCCGCCGAGCGCCCAGGCCCAATCATCATCGCCACCGCGACGGTGGCGACGCCAGCCACCATGGCGCCTGTGCGAGACCGGCTCCGCCTGCGGTGCCTCGACCTTCAACGGAACAGGGGTGGGAAACGCCATAGCCGGTGCAACGCTCGTCAACGCCGTCGCCAGCGACAAGGCAACGATTGCTAACCTCTTCATTGGCTTCACCTTTCCGCTACAGCGCCCGCACTTGGAACATGACGCAAGAAGAACGCTGTAGCACTTTGGACTTGCTGCATAATTTTGTCCCCAAACGGCCGTCGGTTCAAGGAATTTCCAGTAGCAGGAAAGCATTCCCTTTAGGACCCGCTAGGCTCAAATACGGCAGCATCGGACATGCGCTGCGGTGTCGGTGGCGTCCGCAGACGGGTGGCACCTCATCGTGCCGAAGAGGTCTGGGCGCCTCTGCATGAGTTCGCAGATGTGCATCGCCTACAAAGCGCGCACCGGCGTCGTACATGGCTCTCTTCGCGAGCCGATAGTCCTCCTCCCATTTCTCAGAGGTCGCAATGGGTGGAAAAGTGGAAGTTCCAATCGGTGCCATTCTATCGCCAGCCTGATCAGCGGACAGGAGCCGCGTCGCCCTGTCGCGAGAAGAGCCGATCTCACCAGTCGAACCGCATCAGGAGGGTGCGCACTCATCCGTGAGGATCACTCGCATCTGCTCGATGTCTCTGCTCATCGGCCGATCGTCGGCATAGGTCGGAATACCGGCGCGGATTCGCTCGTAGAGCGCGTTTGTACGTTGCGCCCGACCGATGGCATGCGGCTGCAGGTCGTAGGCTTGGGCTGCCGCCAAAAGCTCAATGGCGAGCATCGTCTTGAGATTGTCGACGACCGCCAGCGCCTTCGAGGCAGCCGGCGTTGCATGGGTGAGAATGTCCTCCTGCAGGGCAGAGGTGATGCCACCGTCGAGGCTTGCGGGTGCAGCGAGCCGGCGGTTTTCGGCAGCAAGCGAGGCGGCCGTGTACTGGGCAATCATAAAACCCGACGTGACGCCGCTGTCGCGCGCAAGGAACGGTGGGAGACCGCTAACCAGCGGATTTACCAGCCGATCGATGCGGCGTTCGGAAATGGCCGCGACCTCCGCAACCGCAATGGCCAACGCGTCCATCGTGAGGCCCAGCGCGGCACCGACGGCGTGGGCCTGCGAATGAACCTCGGGCGCCTCGGGCGATCCCGAGACCGCAGGGTTATCAGTGAGGCTTTCAAGTTCGCGATTTACGACGTCGCCCGCATGCGCGAGCACGTCGCGCGCGGCCCCATGAAGATGCGGCACGGCACGCAGGCTCAGCGGATCCTGCGTGCGATTTCCGGCGGCAGCGGCCAGCATTGGGCTGTCCTGGAGGTATTCGCGCAACTTGGCCCCGACGCTCTGCAAGCCCGTCGAAACTCGAAGCGACAGCGGACCGGCGGCAAAGGCATTTGCTTGGCTACCGAGGTTCTCATAGCTCATGGCTGCGGCCGCATCTGCCCAGTCGAAGAGTCTTTCGGCACGCGAAAGGGCAAGCGCGGCAAGACCGGTGGCACAGGGCGTGCCGTTGACGAGGCTCAAACCCTCCTTCGCCTCGAGCCGTAAGGGCGAAATCCCGAGCCGTGAGAGCGCCTCAAAGCCGCTAATCTCGCCCTTGCCATTGTCAACGCTACCATGGCCGATCAGTACTAGACCGATTGCGGCGGCGTGGGTGAGGTAGCCCACGGAACCGCGCGACGGGATGTGAGGAATAAGGTCGGCATTGAGCAGTGCCAGCAGCGCCTCGACGGCCTCGATCCGAACGCCGGAGTAGCCGTGCGCGAAATTGGCGATCTGCGCTGCCATCACGGCACGCGCTTCGCTACGCCCGAGCCGTTCGCCGACGCCGCAGGCGTGGCTCAGGATGATGTTGCGCGAAAGAGCCTGCTGGTTCTCACGGCTGATGACGACATCGCAAAGCGCCCCGACGCCGGTGTTGATGCCGTAGCCGCGGACGCCGCGCTCCACCAATGCATCGACGATGCGACGGGCGTCCACGATCCGCTGACGCGCCCGCTCGGACAAGGTGAGGCGAGCGCCGTCGGCGATGGCGGCAATCTCAGGCCATTTCAACGGCCCATGGATGGTGATCGTTTCAGTCATCTACTCGGGTCTTGCCTGCCTGCGCTGAACGAAGCGCGCGACATAGTCGTTTGCCGGATTGTCGAGAATATCGTTCGGCGAGCCGACCTGCACGACCTGACCGTCCTTCAGAATTGCAATCTCCGACCCGATGCGCAGGGCCTCGTCGAGGTCGTGGGTGATGAAGACAATGGTCTTGGACAGATTCTGCTGCAATTGCAGAAGCTGGTCCTGCATGTCGGCCCGGATCAGCGGGTCGAGTGCGCTGAAGGCTTCGTCCATCAGGATCACATCGGTGTCCGCGGCGAGCGCCCGGGCAAGGCCCACACGCTGCTTCATGCCGCCGGAAAGCTGATGCGGGTATTTTGCATCATAGCCCGAAAGACCGACCGTCTCGATCCACTTCATGCCGATCGCGCGAGCGTCAGCCTTCGAGATGCCGCGGACCCGTTGGCCGTAGACGACATTCTGAAGCACCGTTCGGTGCGGCATCAGGGCAAAGCTCTGGAACACCATGCTCACGCGCCGCATGCGGAAGGCGCGCAACGCCTTTGCGTCGAGGTCGAGGATGTTGCTGCCATCGAAGAGGACCTCGCCGCTTGTCGGCTCGATCAGCCGGTTGATGTGCCGCACCAGCGTTGACTTGCCGGACCCGGAGAGCCCCATGATTACGAAGATTTTGCCGGCGCCGATCTTCAGGCTGACATCGTTGAGGCCGACGCTGCAGCCGGATCGGGCAAGGATCTCAGCCTTGGCCAGACCGTTCCTGGCCATGGCGAGCGCCTTCTTCGAATCATGCCCGAAGATCTTGTAGACGTTGCGGATCTCGATGTCAGCCATTGCGGGCGTCCTCCGTCCGGGGCTTGCCGAAGCCCTGAGTGATGCGATCGAGCACGATTGCGAGAATGACGATGCCGATGCCCGCCTCCAGCCCCTTGCCGACGTCGAGTGTCTGGATGCCGTTCAGCACCTGCTCGCCGAGGCCGCGTGCGCCGATCATCGAGGCGACGACGACCATCGACAGCGCCATCATGATCGTCTGGTTGAGACCGGCCATGATTGTCGGGGTGGCGAGCGGCAGCTCCACGCCGAACAGGATCTGCGCCGGGCTGCCGCCGAAAGCGGTTGCTGCCTCGACAACCTCGCCGTCTACCTGGCGGATGCCGAGATCGGTCAGACGGATCAGCGGCGGAACCGCATAGATGATTGTCGCAAGGATTGCCGGCACTTTGCCGAGGCCGAAGAGCATCAGCGCCGGGATCAGGTAGACAAAGCTCGGCATGGTTTGCATGACGTCGAGAACCGGCAGGGTGACGTTGCGCACGACGCGGCTCTTGGCGACAAGAATGCCGATCGGCACGCCGATTACCACCGAGACGAGGGTCGCCATCAGCATCAGGGCGAGTGTCTGCATGGTAAGGTCCCAGAGGCCGAGCACGCCGACGGCGAGAAGCAGCGCGCCGACGGCGATCGTCAGCGACCATCGCTTCGAGCTCTGCCAGGCAAGCGCCATGAAGGCGAGTATCACGAGCCACCAGGGCAAGCCACGCAGGATCCATTCAATGAACAGCACGGCTTTCAGGATGACGCCACTGATCGCCTTGAACACCCAGCCGTGGTTGGTGACGAGCGCCTGAATGAAGTCGTTCACCGGCGCGCGGATCGAAAGATTGAGAGAGTCCGGAAACATCGGAACCGTTCCTTGCTCGGGGAGGCCGCCGGCGGTCATCGCCGCCTGGTCGCGGGGCAGCTTCGGCAGCCGGCGGGCCGCCGCGTGCCTCCGTTGTCGGAGGTCGAGGCGGCGGTGCAGGGCGGCTTGCCGCTACTTGAGGCTTGCCTCGATCTTGCCGCGTGCCTCGTCGGAGACCCACTTGCCCCAGACATCGGCCTTTGTCTTCAGGAACTCGGCTGCCGCGGCGGCTGCATCGACCTTGTTGTCGACCATGTAAGCGAGGCTGCCGTTGACGTCCTCGAGCGGGAAGGTCGCTTTTTCGAGGATCTCGATGATTTCCGGAGCCTCCGAAGCGAAGGTACTGTTCACGCCATAGGCGACGTCGACGGAGGGGAAGGCGCAAGCCTGGTCGCGCTTGCCGTTGGCGCTGCTCAGTTCTTTCCAGCAGGCTTCGTTATAGGCGGGCTCTTCAAGCTGGACCAGCTTGAATTTACCCATGATCGCGGTCGGCGACCAGTAGTAGAAGAGGATCGGCTCGCCCTGGAGATAGGCGGAGGTGATCGCTGAATCGAGCGCAGTGCCCGTACCCGGACGGAAGTTGACGTAGGCTTCTCCGAGCTTGTAGGCGTCGAGCTTGGCGGTGCTGATGCCTTCGCAGGTCCAGCCGGACGGGCAGTTCAGGAACCGGCCCTTGGACGGTTCTTCGGGATCGGCAAAGAGTTCGACGATCTTCGGGTCGGAAAGCTGGGAGACGCTCTTCAGATCCGGCGCCTTCGCCTCGATATTGCGCGCCGGATCGCCATGAATGACGTAGTCCGGCACGAACCAGCCTTCGCTGGCGCCGACGAATGTCTTGCCGACGGCGACTACCTTCTTTTCCTCTACCGCCTTGTTCCAGATGTCCGAACGGCCCAGCCATTCCTCGGCAAAAATCTGGACGTCGTTGTTGGCGGTCGCCTGCTCCAGCGTCACGGAATTGCCGGGAATGGAGTCCACCTGGCAATCATAGCCCTTGGAGAGGATCGTCTTCATGACTTCGGTAATGAAGGCGCCGCTTTCCCAGTCGATACCGGCGAAGGTCACGGTTTTGCCGTCGCTGCAATAGGAGGCGCTGGCGCTGCCGGTGGATGCCGCCAGAATAAGTCCGGCGGCCGCGAAGGTGAGTTTCATTGTGCTGATCGACATGCGCATTCCCCTTTTTTGATGTTCGCTTCGATTGCAATGATGTGTCTGCGTGCTACGGCGCGATCGGTACCTCTCCTCGGTCGTGGCGTGTTTCATGCTGCGCCACACCTGTTGTGATGGACGCATTCCAAAATTAAGTTCTCGCCGCCTGTACAATGTTGTATATGGAACTATAGGTATTTTACGCTGGTGCGCAAGAACGAAATAAACGAAAAAGTTTAGTGGCCGGATGCGCGGCATTCGGTCGACACAGCAGAGTGGAAGGAGGCTAAGTCTTATGACGGCAGTGGAGCGTAAGAACGACAGGACCGCATTTGAAGCCGGACCGGTGCCGCGCTACGAGGCAGTCAAGCACTTTATCCGTAGCCGCATCGAAAATGGTGAATGGCCGGCGCACCATCGCATCCCTTCAGAGAACGAGATCGTCACCGATTTAGGCGTCAGCCGTATGACCGCCAACCGGGCCCTGCGGGAACTCGCCAATGAGGGGGCGATCACGCGAGTGCAGGGGGTCGGGTCCTTCGTTGCTCCGCAAAAAGGCAGCACGGCGTTGCTCGAGGTCCGCAATATCGCCGACGAGATCCGCGAGCGCGGACATGAGCACACGTCCCACATCACGCTGATGAAGCAAGAGGAGGCTACGCCGGAAATCGGTTATGCCTTGGGGCTCACCACAGGTGCGCGCGTTTTCCATTCGATCATGGTTCACCTGGAAAACGGTCTGCCGATCCAGATCGAGGATCGTTTCGTCAATCCGGCCATCTGCCCCCGCTACATGGAACAGGACTTCCGCGTCATGACGCCGAACGCCTACCTCACGGCGACGGCGCCAATCACCCGGACCGAACAGATCGTCGAGGCAGTCTCGCCGCAGCCCTGGGAACGCAAGCTCCTCGGCATCGGCCGAAATGAGCCCTGTCTCATGATCAGGCGCCGCACATGGTCCGATACGGCGAACGTGACGACAGCACGTCTCCTTTATCCAGGAACGCGATATCGCCTTGAGGGCATTTCGTAACGAACATCGCGCTTTGTGTCGTCGCAACAGAGTTGTCGCTCTCACGTCCCAACATGTAATTCGGCAAACACCGGAAGTCCCGATATCCGCCGGCCGGCGACGCCGGTGGCGCCAATGTGCACTTCTGGGCGTAACGCTCACTCGATGCCGGCCTCTCCAACCCCCCTGTCACATCCCTGTAAAACACCCCCTCTATCCCTCGGCTCCATCTTCCACACACCGAGGGCTACGTCATGAAAACGCTTCTCTCCGCCGTTGCCGCAGCGGCCATCGCCGGTCTCCTCTCCACCGGGGCTCTCGCCGAGAACCTGATCCTCTACACCAGCCAGCCGAATGAAGATGCGCAGGCGACCGTGGATGCGTTCGAGGCGGCCAATCCCGGCATCGAGGTCGAGTGGGTGCGCGAGGGGACGACGAAGATCCTGGCCAAGCTGATGGCCGAGATCGAGGCGGGCAATCCGGTCGCGGATGTGCTCCTGATCGCCGACGTGGTGACGATGCAGCGGCTGAAGGAGGCGGGGCATCTGATGCCCTACAAGTCCGAGGAAGCGGCGGCTTACGATGCCACGCTCCATGATGCCGATGGCGCCTATCATTCGACGAAGATGATCACCACCGGCATCATCTACAACACCGGTGCCGCGATGACGCCCAGGGGCTGGCAGGATCTGGCGAAGCCGAAAGCAAAGGGCCTCGTCACCATGCCGAGCCCGCTCACCTCCGGGGCGGCGCTGATCCATGCGCAGACGCTCGCCGGAATCGATGGCCTCGGCTGGGACTACTACAAGGCGCTCGCCGAAAACGGCGCAACGGCCGCCGGCGGCAATGGCGGCGTGTTGAAGGCGGTGGCCACCGGCGAGAAGGCCTATGGCATGGTCGTCGATTTCATGGCCATCCGCGAGAAGGCGAAGGGCGCGCCGGTGGAATTCGTCTTCCCGGCCAAGGGCGTTTCCGCCGTCACCGAGCCGGTCGCGATCCTGAAGACCGCGAAGAACGCCGAAGCCGCAAGGAAATTCGTCGATTTCCTGCTTTCCGAGGAAGGCCAGGAACTGGCAGCGAAGATGGGCTATGTGCCTGCCCGCCACGGCGTGGCGCTGCCGGAAGGCTTTCCCGCGCGCGAGACGATCAAGGTACTTCCGGTCGATGCGGCCGCGGCGGTGAAGAATGCCGAAGCGGACCTGCAGACCTTCTCCGGCATTTTCGGCACCAACTGATCGGCCGATGCTAAGCAGGTTCCGCAAAAGTGTGCCACGGTTTTGCGATCGGAACCTGCGGCAAACACAGGGATCCAAGCAGGCATTCGTGGAGAAACCCACGAATGCCTGTTTGGAAACGGACGAGATCGCCCACAGCCGCCGTCCCGGCCGGCTGCGGTTTCCCTTTGGTGGCGGAGAAGCGAGGGGCGCCGAACGGCAGGGCGGGCCACTGCGGCCCCCGGCCAAGCTGCCGCCGGAACTGGCGCGGACCCTGTACGGTTTCGACCTGCCGGCATCGCCTTACGTTGGGGAAGTCAGCTCACGCAGCCGGAAGCGCGAGCGAGCAGGGGCAGGGCGGCAGCCGGCGCTGCCCGGGGGCAGTCGGCGGGCGTCCAGCGAGCCGGCCTGGCTTTTGCCTTTCGTGCTTGCCGCCGTCTTTCTGCTTTCGGCGCTGCCGCTCATCCGCCTCGGCTGGGCGGGACTTGGCGGGATAAAGGGAGGGGAGGCAGCGAGAGTCCTCCTCGATCCCGCGACCTTCGCCGCACTTCGCAATACGCTGATCACGGCCACGGGCGGCATGGTCGTTTCACTGGTGCTCGGCGCGCTCTTCGCCTTCACTCTGGCGCTCACCGACATCCGCGGCAAACTCGTTTTGAGCTTCGCCTTCATGCTGCCGATGATGATCCCACCGCAGGTGACGGCGCTCGCCTGGGTGGAGATGTCCGGGCCATCGAGCCCGCTCCTGAAGACGCTGGGGCTCGCGCCGCCGCTCGGCAGCCCGCAGCCGCTCTACTCGCTTTCCGGCATGGTGCTGCTCCTCGGCGTGCAGCATGCGCCGCTCGTGTTCCTGGCCGTGAAGGCCGGGCTTGCCGCCATCCCGCGCGACGCGGTCGAAGCGGCGCGGCTTGCGGGCGCCTCGCCCTGGCGGGTCTTCCGCGATATCGTGCTGCCGCTCGGGAGCCCGGGCCTCGTCGCAGGGGCGGCGATCGCCTTCGTCTCCGGCATCGGCAATTTCGGCATTCCGGCAATCCTCGGCATTCCCGCCTCGATCGAAACGCTGCCGACGCTGATCTATAGCCGGCTTGCGAGCTTCGGCGCTTCCACCTTCGGCGAGATCGCCGTGCTCTCGACGCTGATCGCCGTCATCTCCGCCGCAGGACTCCTGCTGCAGCAGCGGGCGTTGGCCGGCCGGGATTACCGCCTGGTCGGGCTTGGCGGGGCGAGTGCGGCCTTCTCCCTCGGGCGCTTCAGGCTTTGGGGCGAATGCCTGCTCTGGGGCGCGCTGGCGCTCGTCCTGGTCGCGCCGCTCCTGGCGCTCGTCGCGAGCTCGCTGGTGCCGGCCTATGGCGTGCCGCTCACGCTTGAGACCGTTTCGTTCCGCGCCTACGGCGAAATCCTCCTTCGCCAGTCCCTGACGCTGACGGCGTTTCGCAATCCGCTCTTCCTCGCCTCCGCCGCGGCGGTAGGGCTCCTTTTCGTCACGGTGCCCGCCGCCTATCTGCTGGCGCGGCGTCAGGGCGCGCTTGCCAATCTCCTGGCGGTCCTGATCGAGATACCTTACGCACTGCCGGGCATCGTGCTCGCCGTCGCCTTCGTCCTCGCCTTTGCCGCGCCGCTGCCGGCGATCGGCCTCACGCTCTACGGCACGATCTGGATCATTCTGGCCGCCTATCTCTCGTCCTTCCTCGCGGTCAGCCTGAAGCCGGTGATGAGCGCCATGCTGCAGATGGACCCGTCGCTCGAGGAGGCGGCGCGCCTCGCCGGGGCCGGGTTCCTCCGCCGCATGCGCGACGTCGTACTGCCGCTCCTAGCACCCGCCGCGGGAGCATCCGTCATCCTCGTCTTCCTGATCTCGGCCAACGAGCTGACCGTCTCGGCGCTGCTCTGGTCGGCCGGGACGCAGACGCTCGGCGTCGCGATCTTCAATCTCGACGACAGCGGTTCCTCCGATCTCGCTTCGGCGCTCTCTGTGCTCGTCGTGCTCATGGTCCTGGCGTTGATGGCGGCGCTCGAAGTCTTCGCGAAATACCTGCCGGAGGGCGTGCTGCCATGGCGCAACTGATCCTCAATCATGTGACGAAGAACTTCGGCGGGCGGCCGGCGGTGTCGGATGTCACGCTCACGGTGCGCAAGCAGGGCTTTCTTGCACTCCTTGGCCCCTCTGGCTGCGGCAAGACGACGGTGCTCCGGATGGTCGCCGGTTTCGAGCAGCCGACGGATGGCTCGATCGAATTCGGTGAGCGGCGGCTTGCGGATGCCGTCTTTTCGCTGCCGCCCGAAAAGCGCAACATGGCGATGGTGTTCCAGTCCTATGCGCTCTGGCCGCATATGAGCGTGGCGGAGAATGTCGGTTATCCGCTGAAGGTGCGCGGCGTTTCCGGCGAGGCTTGCCGCCGGCGCGTCACCGAAGCGCTGGCGCTCGTCAAGCTTCAGGACTTCGCCGAGCGGCGGCCGACCGCACTTTCCGGCGGCCAGCGGCAGAGGGTGGCGCTGGCGCGCTGCCTCGTCACCGAGCCGGACGTCGTGCTGCTCGACGAGCCGCTCGCCAATCTCGACCAGCATTTGCGCAAGGCCATGGAAGAGACCTTCCGCGTCTTTCACGAACGCTCCGGCGCGACGATGATCTATGTGACGCACGACCAGGCGGAAGCGATGGCGCTTGCGACCGACGTCGCGGTGATGGCGGAGGGCCGGATCCTGCAAGTGGCGCCGCCGGCCGAGATCTATGCGCGGCCTGAGGGTAGGGTGGTCGGCGGCCTGATCGGCCGCGGCAGCATCCTGCGCCTGAGACTGCCCGAGAATGCCGGGCGGCAGCTGGACTGGCCGTTGCTCCGCCAGGCGCTCGGGGATGGCGGGCAGGTCCGCGCGGGACCGCTTGCGGACGTGCTGATCCGGCCGGAACACGTCCACCGTGCTGCCGACGGGATCGCGATGCGGACGGTCTCCTGCGTCTTCGAAGGGGAGCGTTTCGCGCTCGACCTCACGCTTTCCGACGGCCAGCGGCTCAAGGCCTACAGCAGCGTGGCGATGGCGGAGGGCACGCTGGCACCTTTCGTCGTCAGCGGCGGCTGGCGGCTGTAGGCTGTAGGGGCTCGCGGGGGCGTCCTCATGCTTACGCGCATGCGGAGAAGAACGCCTTCGATAGGTCGCCGACCTCGCTTCTTCAGCCCGGCATGGCCGCGGTATAGGCCTGCACGGGCGCGTCGCCATAGGCCTTCGCGATCTGAGGGTTGCAGCCTGGTCTTGTCGGTCATTCGCAGATGAGCATCGCCTACAAGGCACAAACAGCAAAGATAAGCGATGGAGGCGGCTTGAAGGAGCCTCCTGCACCGGCGTGATATATGGCTCTCTTCGCGAGCGTCGGAATGGGTGGTCAGCGGAAGTTCGCCGCTCTTCGGCGTAAGTCGGGTTCGCCCCGATGGCGGACCCTCAAGCGGCGCTCTGTTATTTGTCGCCTCTTCGAGGAGCTCGATTGAGCGACACATGGCCCACCACGATCGGCCGTGCATCGACCGCGGTGTGTTTCAGATCGGTCTTACCCCAACCCGACCGCGAGAGCCGACCGGCTCCGCTGCTCAAACGAACGCCAGTGACCAATCTGATTGCCAATGGCGCCTTCGGATCACGTCAGCAGCAAGAAGAACAACGAGCAAAGGCGTTGTTGCCTCGCAGGTTAGCTTTCGAGCCACGGGTAGCGGGCGGTGTCCTTACCGGCGTAGTCTGGGTCGAGATAGATGAAGCAGCGCTGTATTTTCCAGTCGCGGATTTCGAACACGTCGCACCAACGCCCCGCCTGCCAATCGGGAACGCCGGCGCGCCATGGGCCGTCGCGGTGCTCGCCATGGCTTGTGCCTTCGCAAACCACCAGATCGGAGCCGGAGAAGACCCAGTTGAACTGCGAGTAGTGGTGGACGATCGACTTGAGGGTCGCGCCGACGTCGGCGAACAGCTTGCCGATCTGGTCCCTGCCGTTCGCCAAACCCCATTTGGGGAAGTACACCTGCGCGTCGTCGGCGAAGAGCTCGAGGATCGAGCTGCCGGTGGACGTCACTCCGCCATTGTCGAAGGCCTTCAGGTATTCGAGCGCAACCGATTTACGCTGCTCGTCTGTCATTGTCTGCTTCGTGACTGCCACGTTTTCCTCCCTGGAAAGCAACCGCGAAAAGATCAGCGTCGCGGCTCTCCGCTGGCGGCGTTGGCCGCTAGATAGGCGAATGCGAGGATAGGACCGAGGGTCGCCCCGCCCGCCCAATAGGCACGAGCCGAGGCCGAGGCCACGCAGTTGCCGACGCCGTAGAGGCCGCGGATCGGCCGACCAGTATGATTGAGGACTTGGCCGTTGGCGTTAGTGACCGGCCCGCCCTTGGTATCGAGACTGCCGCCGGTCAGGAGCGCGGCATAGTACGGACCCTCGTCGCTGATCGGATACATAGTCGGATTCGGCGCGGCTGGGCTTTCGGCTGCCGGTCCGTTGAACAGAAGCTGCACCTGCCGCTCACCGCGTTTGAAATCCGGATCCTTGCCTTCCCTGGCAAATTTATTGAAGCGCGAGATCGTCGACTTTAGGGCCTCTTCGAAGTCATCGGCGATCGTCAGATTGCCAGTGCGGTTCGCATACTTTTTGAAACGCGCACGGATGTTGCTCGTCAGTTCGGCGAGCGTATCGCCCTTGATGACGTGACCATCGTCCTTGCCCTCCGGCACGATGAAGCGGCCGTACTCGTCGCTTGCCGAGTATTGCTGGCTGCGCGCGTCCCAGATCGCGACCAGCACGAGGTTGGGGTACTCGGATTTCGTCGGATCCCAAGTGAAGAAAGCCTGCGCGGATTCGTTGTAGGCAAGCTTCTCGTTGGTAACGCGGCGACCGTTCCTGTCGACGTAGATCATGGAGTCGCCGGATGGGGAAAAGGTGCCGATCAGCGACGGATCGTCGTTCAGCGCTTTCTCAAGCACGATCGGACACATCCAGGCGTAGTTCATATTGCGGAGCTGGGCGCCCGCAGCCGCACCGATGTTGACGAAGTCGCCCTCGTTGGTGCGCACGGCGCAGCCGCCGAAAACCGGTACGCTCAGGAAGTTCTTGCGCATGTCGACGTCGTGGCTGAAGCCGCCGGAGGCGAAGATCACCGCCTTGCGCGCCTTGAACGTGACGGTCGTGCCGAGGGCCGTATCGGCCTCGACGCCGACGATCGCGCCGCTCTCGTCGACATTCGTGCGCTGCACGCGATGCCCGGTGCGGATATCGACCCCGTCGGCACGCGCCTTGGCGCTCATGGTGCGGATCGCCACCTCGCCGCCGTCCGACATGGACTCGCGGGCACCTTTGGGCACGAGCACGCGGCCTTTCGGCGCCTTGTCCTCCGGCAGCTCTGCCCAGTAGTCGGGCACGAAGTCACAGTGGCGATATTCGAGCGCGCCTTTTTCGGCGAGCAGCTCGGTTGCCGGCGAGGCGTTGTCATAGATCGCAGCGAAGGAATCATACTCCCACTGCGACATACCGAACGTCGGGTGCTCAGGATCATAGGCTTCCGGGCGCGAAAGGCGGGCCATGTAGCGGATGCAGTCCTCCTTCCTGTCCTCGATTCCGATCTCCTGCATGTGCCTGTTGTTCGGCACCCAGTACCAGAAGGCGGCCTTCCTGGTCGTGCCGCCGAGCTCGTCGGCCTTCTCAAGCAGCACGACCTCGTTTCCCTGCCAGTGGGCGAACAGCGCAGAAGCAAGCCCCGCCGCGCCGCCACCCACAACCACGATATCTGCCTCCACATCGAAGCGAGACCGTTTGACCGGCAGACCCGATTTCCTGGCAATCGACATGTGCTTCCCTCCCGACCTTCTGCACACCGGTAATCCGTGCCAAGGCTGCCAATTCCGGCTGTGCGGGTCTTTCAAATCTTTGCGCTTACAAATTCCTGCGGAGGGGTTGGCTGCGGCGAAGCAGCATTGTCTCTAACTCGGGCGGGGTGGGGCTCAGCAGTCTTTGAGTCCGGGCGGCTTGGCCGGATCAGCGCGTTCAGCCATCGCGTCCAGTCCATAACAATCCGTTATTCCAACCGGCGACGATGTCATCACCGGGCTTTTGCGCGTGTGTTAGTCTCGCTGGTCGTGGTTCGGGAGGGAACCATGTCCGCCACTGCACGGACGCTATTGAGGATGCCGGGTGCCATCGTCCCTTGGAAGATGGATCCTGCAGCGAGCTGATGGTGCGAGAAGAAACAGACGACACGCTGGCTGGGGAGGATCATCATGGCAGCGATACTTAGGGGAGGGCGAGAGCTACGCTATACTGGGTTGGAGCAATTTCCGGCGCGTGGGAGCTACGGGGGTGTCGACCACTGCATTGCGGGCGCAAGGCCTTATGCGCTTGAATTCGCCAACGAGTCCGATGTCATATGCTTGTTGCTCGGAGACATCTTCTCGGAAGCTGGATTCGAGGACGATGGCGAGGAAACACTGCTGTTTCGCGGCGAAACGGCCGCGTTCCACCCGCGCCACGGCAGTGTCCGTGTCGCGGCAAGCACTGTTCGTCACGGATTCATCGCCTTCTCGTATTCCGATGATTTCCAAGGGTGCATAAGCGACCGCGGCCTTGACAGGGTGCGAAGCGGCGGAAGCGTCAATAACATTCGGCTGAAATCGCTCCGCCATCTTGCCTGCTATGCCCGCGAGCGCCTCCGCTTTGGCCGGCCACTCGATCCGCTGGAGATCCAGTATCTCGGCGGCATGGTCTATATCGAGACCCTACGAGGTCTTCATGCTGTAAAGCCCGCTAATGCCTCCACACTTTCGGATGCGGAGTTTGACCGCCTTTCGGCCTTCATCGACGCTGAGCTTGAGGGCGACATTAGCTGCGCCCGCCTGACCGGATGTGTCGACCTGCCGCTGAGAGTGGTGTTCGAAGGCATTAAGACACGTACCGGTTTGCCGCCGTACCAGTTCGTTTTAAGAAGGCGCGTTGAACAAGCGCAAAAGCTTCTTATGCGATCTGATTTTTCAATCGCTGAAATTGCCTTCCGGTGCGGCTTCGCATCGCAGCAACACATGACATCGGTCTTGAAGCGGCAGCTTGGCCATACCCCCGGCCAGATCCGTCGCGCGACCCGTGCCCGCAAGTCGACGTCGCATTGAGTCTAGTGCATTGGGCTAGACGCCCCAGACAACCGACTGCTCGTGCCGCTTGATGAGGTGCTTTAGGTTCTCAAAGCCGCTGCGGATGTGCCGGGCGAAGTGATCGACGGCCGGCATTCGCGGCGCATCCGCGCGCTTCAACAATCCGAGCGCCCGTTCGGGGTGAGGCACAGCGACCGGAAGCGCGGTGATCGACTTGTCCTTGCGAAGCGCGAAGACAACACTGTGCGGCAGGATAGTCAGTGCGTCGGTCCCCTTCATGTAATTCACGGCGCCCATCAGCGATCCACCCGTATAGCGGATCCTGATCTCGGTTGCTCCGAACGACAACAACATGCTGCGAAGATCGGCGAGCAAGGGGCTGCCCGGCGGTGGAGCGATCCACGGGTAATTTAGGAGGTCGCTTGGCTGCGGCCGATGCTTCATGAGTAGTGGGTGGGTAACGCGGCAGGCAATCACATTGCGACCCGGCAAAATCTGCTGGAACTCTAATCCTGACCCTTCATCCAGGATGTCGATCGGGCAGATTGCAAGATCGACCTGGTCCGCCTTTAAGGCGGCCCGCAGGTCGGAAAAATAACCATAACTCTGATCGACGCGCACATTCGGATGCAGGTTCTGGAACTCCGCGATCATCCCGGCGATGAGCGCATCCATGAAGAAAGGCGTGCCGCCCACGCGCACAGTGCCGCCCTTGCCGACCCTAAAGCTTTCGATCGTGTCAGTGGCCTTGCGTGAAGCGGCCAGCATCACCTGGCCGTGATCTGCAAGCGCGCGGCCGAGCGGGGTCGGCTGGAGAGGACGACGGCCTTTGATGAACAATGGCTCGCCCAAGCGCTTTTCCAGCATCGATAGCGTGCGCGACACCGCCGGCTGTGCAAGGCCGAGCAGGGCGGCGCCCTCGGTCACGCCACCTGTCTTTACGACGGCCGCGAGCTGGATCAAATGGCGCTCATCTATCTTCATAACGATGTGTTATACAATCTTCGAACAAAATCATCAATCGCGATCACCGTGTCTGCTACCTTCCTCCAAGTCAGGTTGGAGGAGAGAGCATGCCGGATCGGATGGCATCAAGTTTCAGCGCATCGGACTCGTCGGAGATCTTTGCGCGGCGGCTTGCGGCATCCGGCGACGAACGGCTGCGGCAGGCGCTGGTGGCAGCCGTGGCCCATCTTCACACGCTCGTGAGGGAACTGAAGCCCACCTCGTTGGAGTGGCGCAGCTTCATCTCGTTCCTGACCGAAGTGGGCCATGCCTGCGATGGGCGCCGGCAGGAATGGGTGTTGTTGTCGGACCTGTTAGGCGCTTCGGCGCTTGTCGAGGAGGTCAACACGCGGCGCCCGAAACTGGCGACGCCGAACACTGTCCACGGCCCGTTTTTCCGTGCCGATGCGCCGGAGCTCCCCCTCGGCAGCGACATTTCGCTGGATGGCATCGGCGAACGGCTCGCCGTCGCGGGCCGCGTGCAGGATCTCGACGGTGAGGCGATCGCCGGTGCCGAGATCATGACCTGGCAGGCGAACTCCGCGGGCCTCTACGAGAACCAGCAGCCGGATCTCCAGCCGGAGTTCAATCTGCGTGGGACATTCAGAACGGACGACGAGGGCCGCTTCCATTACCTGACTGTTAGGCCTGCGGGATACAGCGTGCCGGACGACGGTCCGGTCGGGGGGCTCCTCAGGAAAGCGGGCCTGCCGCTTCGCCGTCCGGCTCACCTGCATTTCATGATCAGGGCGGCCGGCTTCGAGACGATCGTCACCCATCTCTATGATGGCAGCGACCCGCATCTTCACGAAGATGCGATCTTCGGCGTCAAACCGGAGCTTGTGTGTCACTTCGAGCGTGCGGCGGAAAAGCCGTCCTGGTGGCTCGATTTCACCTTCGTCATGGCGCGGTCGAAACAGGGAGCGCAGTCGTGAAGCACGAATTCGTCTACAGCACCAGCCCGGCCCACATCGTCTTCGGCGAGGGCAAAAGCGCCACCACCGGCGAATGGATAGAGAACATCGGCTGCCGCCGCGCTCTCGTTCTCTCGACTCCGCAGCAGCAGGCGGACGCCGAAGAGCTCGCGGCGCTGCTCGGCCACCGTGCCGCCGGCGTGTTCGCCCGCGCCGTGATGCATACGCCCGTGGACGTGACCGAGCAGGCAATGGAGACCGTCCGGCAGACCGTCGCGGACTGCGTCGTCTCGCTCGGAGGAGGTTCGACAACCGGGCTTGGCAAGGCGATCGCCTACCGCACCGACTTGCCGCAGATCGTGATCCCCACCACCTATGCCGGCTCGGAGGTGACGCCGATCCTCGGTCAGACGGAGCGAGGCGTGAAGACGACGGTCCGCGGTGCCAGCATCCTTCCCGAGGTCGTGATCTACGACCCGTCGTTGACGACCGGTCTTCCGGTCGCAATGAGCGTCACCAGCGGTCTCAACGCGATGGCGCATGCGGTCGAGGCGCTCTACGCGAAGGACCGCAACCCGATTTCGTCGCTGATGGCGGTCGAGGGGCTGCGTGCTTTTAAGACCAGCCTGCCACAGATCGTCCAGACGCCCCAGGATCTGGAACGGCGCTCGGAGGCGCTTTACGGCGCCTGGCTCTGCGGCACGGTCCTCGGCACCGTCGGCATGGCGCTGCATCACAAGATTTGCCACACGCTCGGTGGCAGCTTCGACACGCCGCACGCCGAAACCCACGCGATCATGCTGCCGCATACGGCGGCGTTCAATGCACTCGCCGTGCCCGATCTGCTCGCGCCTGTTGCCGATATTTTCCAGGGCCCGGTCGGTGGCAGCCTCTGGGATTTCGCCAAGAATATCGGTGCGCCGCTGGCGCTGAAGGGACTCGGATTGTCCGAGGCCGATCTCGACCGTGCGGCCGAGATCGCGACCGAACGCCCTTACTGGAATCCGCGGCCGATCGACCGGCAATCCATTCGGGCGCTCCTGCAGGATGCCTGGGAGGGCAAGCGGCCGGCAGATTGATGACGCCCTTCGGGAGGGGAAATGGGAGGAGGAACCATGCTGACGAGACGTAACTTTCTGAAGACGACGGCTGCCGGGAGCGCCGTCGCGGTGACAGCCGGATTGCCGATGCCGGCGATTGCACAGGATGCGCCGGTGAAGCTCGGCTATGTCAGCCCGCAGACCGGGCCACTGGCCGCCTTCGGCGAAGCGGACAAATTCGTGATCGAGGGATTTCTGGCCACGGCCAAGGCGAGGGGGGCGAACTACGAGGTCATCGTCAAGGACAGCCAGTCGAACCCGAATCGGGCAGCGGAAGTCGCCAAAGAACTGATCGTCGACGACGAGGTCAATCTGGTCCTCGTCGCCTCGACCCCGGAAACGACCAATCCTGTCGCGACCACCTGTGAGGGCGAGGGAATGCCCTGCATTTCGACGGTGGCGCCGTGGCAGCCCTGGTTCATCGGGCAGCAGGGCAATGCCGCTGATCCCGCCTCGTGGAAGCCGTTCGACTACGCCTATCATTTCTTCTGGGGACTCGAAGACGTCATCGCGGTCTTTACCAATATGTGGTCGCAGGTGGAGACCAACAGGAAGGTCGGCGGCCTGTTTCCAAACGACGGCGATGGCAATGCCTGGGGCGACGAGACGGTCGGCTTCCCGCCGGTGCTCGAAAAAATGGGCTACGCGCTGAGCGATCCCGGCCGCTATCAGAACATGACCGACGACTTCTCGGCGCAGATCAATGCGTTCAAATCTGGCCAGTGCGAGATCATCACCGGCGTCGTCATCCCGCCGGATTTCACCACGTTCTGGAACCAGGCCAAGCAACAGGGCTTCGTGCCGAAGGTCGCGTCGATCGGCAAGGCGCTTCTCTTCCCGCAAGCTGTCGAGGCGCTCGGCAAGGCCGGGCACAATCTCTCCTCGGAGGTCTGGTGGTCGCCCAGCCATCCGTTCACATCGTCGTTGACCGGCGAAACGTCCGCTCAAGTGGCCGAGGCCTTCACAAAGGCCACGGGGCGACCTTGGACGCAGCCGATCGGCTTTGCCCACGCGCTTTTCGAACTCGCCGTCGACGCGCTGTCGCGGGCGGAGGACCCGGCGGACGGCGACGCGGTCGCCCAGGCGATCGCGGCCACGCGTCTCGACACGCTCGTGGGCCCGATCGCCTGGGACGGCAAGAACCTCCCGCCCTTCGCCGCTAAGAACGTCGCCAAGACGCCGCTCGTCGGCGGCCAATGGCGGCTGAAAGAGGACGGCGGCTACGATCTCGTCATCACCGACAACAAGACGGCGCCGAACATTCCGGTCGCCGGCAAGATGGAAGCGATCGCCTGAGTGTGGAGCGTCGGCGGCGCCGTGCCCGCGGCCCCACCGGCTCGGAGGAACAACCATGTCCCTGTTGCAACTCGAGTGCGTCTCGAAGCGGTTCGGCGCCTTGACGGTCGCCGACGAGATCAGCTTTTCCGTCGGCGAGGGCGAAGCGCTCGGCATCATCGGCCCGAACGGCGCCGGCAAGTCGACCCTCTTCAACCTGATAACCGGCAACATCGCCGCCGATACCGGCACCATCCGCTTTGGTGGTGCCGACTTAACGCGCGTGCCACCGATGGCGCGCTGCCTCTCAGGCATGGGGCGGACCTTCCAGATCCCGCAGCCCTTCGAGAAGCTGACCGTCTTCGAGAACGTTCTCGTGGCGGGTAGCTTCGGGGCGCAGCGGAGCGAGTCCGGCGCCTACGTCCGCTGCGCCGGGATCCTTGCCGACACGGGCTTGCTCGACAAGGCGAACGTGCCGGCCGGCGGTCTGACTCTCTTGCAGCGCAAGCGACTGGAGCTTGCCCGAGCGCTCGCGACCGAACCGCGGCTCCTGCTTCTCGACGAGATCGCCGGTGGGCTGACGGAGGCGGAATGCCACGCGCTGGTCGCGACCATCCGCGCCATTCATGCGAAGGGCGTCGCCGTCATCTGGATCGAGCATGTACTACATGCGCTGACATCGATCGTGGAGCGGCTTCTCGTCCTCAATTTCGGCCGGGTCATCGGCATGGGGGCGCCTGCGGACATCATGGCTTCTCGCGCCGTTCGAGAGATTTATCTGGGGATCGAAGTATGACGGCGCTCCTTGAGACCAGAGGGCTTAAAGCCTTCTACGGCGATTTCCAGGCACTGTTCGGCGTCGATATTTCGGTCGCCGAGGGTGAAACGATCGCCATCATCGGCGCGAACGGCGCCGGCAAGACGACCCTGATGCGCGCGATTTCCGGCGTGCTCGCAAGCGATCCGGACGCGATCCTCTGCCGCGGCGAGCCGATCGGCGCCCTGGCGGCGCCCGATGTCCTTGCCAGCGGCATTGCGATGGTCCCGGAGGGCCGGCGGCTGTTCCCGTCGCTGACCGTGGAGGAAAACCTGCTGATCGGCGCCTACAGCCGCAAGGTCGGTCCCACCTGGACGCTGGAGAGCGTATACGAGCTCTTCCCGGTCCTCAGAGAACGCCGCAGCAATCCGGCGACAGCACTGTCCGGCGGCCAGCAGCAGATGGTGGCGATCGGCCGGGCGCTATTGTCCAATCCGGACCTCTTGCTCTGCGATGAGATCAGTCTTGGCCTCGCGCCGGTTGTCGTGCGCGACATCTACGCCGCCTTTCCGCGCATTCGTGCTTCCGGCGCGTCCATCGTCATCGTCGAGCAGGACATCGGCCAGGCGCTGAAGGTCGCGAGCCGTGTCTATTGCATGATGGAGGGGCGCATCACGCTCTGCGGCCGCTCCAGCGAACTCAACCGCGACCAGATCCACGCAGCCTACTTCGGAGCGGAACGCCATGGGCTTCATTGACACCATTGTCCAGGGCGTGCTGCTCGGCGGCCTCTATGCGCTTTTTGCTGCAGGCCTGAGCCTCGTCTTCGGCATCATGCGGCTTGTCAATCTCGCCCATGGCGACCTGATCGTCCTTGCCGCCTTCTTGCTTCTCGTCCTGGTGACGGGACTCGGGGTTCACCCCTTCCTCGCAGCCGTGGTTGCAGCACCGCTGATGTTCGGCGCGGGCTGGTCCCTGCAATACGTCCTCCTTAACCGGACGCTGGGGAAGGACGTCCTGCCGCCGCTGCTCGTCACCTTCGGCCTGTCGATCGTCATCCAGAACAGCCTGCTCGAGGGCTTTTCGGCTGACAGCCGCCGTATTTCCGCCGGCGTGCTCGAAACAGCCTCGATCGGCTTCGGGCCTGTCACCGTCGGTTTCATGCCCCTGATGGGTTTCCTGTCGGCGGTCGCCGTTATCGTCGGCCTGAATCTGCTGATTTACCGGTCAGCAATCGGCCGTGCCTTCCGGGCGACATCAGACGACACGGTGACGGCGGGACTGATGGGTATCCGGCCGCAGCGGATCTTCGCGATGGCGACCGGCATTGCGATGGTGGTGGTGACGATCGCCGCCCTCTATCTCGGCACGCGCGCGAATTTCGATCCGACCGCAGGGCCCGCACGGCTGATCTACGCTTTCGAGGCGGTGATCATCGGCGGGCTCGGCTCGCTCTGGGGCACGCTCGCCGGCGGCGTGATCCTCGGCGTCGCCCAGAGCCTCGGCGCCGCCGTCAATCCCGAATGGCAGATTCTCGCCGGACATCTAGCCTTCCTCGCCGTTCTCCTGATCAAGCCGCGTGGCCTCTTTCCGCGCGCGGTCGACTGAGGTGCCTCCATGTCAATCGCGATCCCTTCGTTCAAGGTCGAAACCGGCACGAGAGCCTCGTCCTTCTCGGCGCTGATCGGTGCTGCCGTTCTGGTTCTCGCCGTTGCAGTCCCCTTCCTCGTCCCCCGCGGCGCGGTCCAGGACCTCTTCTTCATTCTCACAATGCTGGTGCTGGCGCAGAGCTGGAACCTGCTGGCGGGCTATGCCGGTCTCATCTCCGTCGGCCAGCAGGTCTTCGTCGGCTTCGGCGCCTACACCATGTTCGGCGCGGTCATCCTGTTTGGGATTGATCCGATCGTCGCAACCCTGATCGCGGGTCTCTTCGCGGCGCTTCTCGCCGTCCCGACGGCCCTCTTCACCTTCAGGCTCTATGGACCTTATTTTGCAATCGGCACGTGGGTGGTGGCCGAAGTCGTGCGGCTCCTTCTTGCCCAATGGAAGGCGCTCGGCGGCGGCACCGGAACCTCGCTGCCGCGCGAAGCAACACGAGACATGGCCGGTGTCGGCCTGCTGCGCGACCATTTCGGCATGAAGGCGGCGGAGGCGAGCGATGCGCTTACCTATTGGCTGGCACTCGTTCTCGCCGCCGCCACCATAGGCCTTATCTATCGCCTGCTTCGCAGTAAGCAGGGGCTGGGGCTCGCGGCCGTGCGCGACAACGAGCAGGCGGCGCGCGCGGTCGGCGTCGACGCGCGGCGGATGAAGGCACTGGTCTATCTGACGACGGCCTTTCTGACCGGGCTCGCCGGCGCGCTGATCTACGTGCAAAAGGCCCGGATCTCGCCGGACGCGGCCTTCTCCGTCACCGACTGGACGGCCTATGTGATCTTCATCGTTGTCATCGGCGGAATCGGCACGATCGAAGGGCCGATTGTCGGTGTCATACTCTTCTTTCTCTTGCAGAACCTGCTGTCCGATTACGGCTCCTGGTATCTGCTGATGCTAGGCCTCGTCGGCATTCTCATCATGCTTTTCGCGCCGCGTGGTCTTTGGGGCGCCTTCTCCGACCGAACCGGTATCCAACTCTTTCCGGTCCGCCGCATGCTCGTCGGCGACCCGCTCGCTCATACGCCTAAGGGAGGGCCACATGGCTGACATTACCACCGACGTACTCATCATCGGCACCGGACCCGCAGGCTCCGCCACCGCAGCGCTGCTTTCGACCTACGGTGTCGAAAACATGGTGATCAATCGTTACCGCTGGCTCGCGAACACGCCGCGCGCCCACATTACCAATCAGCGCACCATGGAGGTCTTGCGCGACCTCGGCCGTGACGTGGAGGACGAGGCCTACATGTTCGCCGCCGAGCAGGACCTGATGGGCGAGAATGTCTTCTGCACCTCGCTAGCCGGCGAGGAGATCGGCCGCATGAAGAGCTGGGGCAAGCATCCGCTCTCGCGCGCCGAGCACCAGCTTTCCTCGCCCAGCTTGATGAACGACTTGCCGCAGACCTTCATGGAGCCGCTTCTGTTCAAGACGGCCTGCTCGCGCGGCACGCAGGCGCGAATGTCGACCGAGTACGTCGGCCATGAGCAGGACGAAAACGGTGTCATCACCACCTGTGTCGACAGGCTGACCGGCAAGGAGTTTACTGTCCGCTCGAAATATCTGATCGGCGCCGACGGCGGCAATTCCAAGGTTGCCGAGCATGCGGGCCTGACCTTCGAAGGGCGGATGGGCGTCGCCGGCTCGATGAACATCCTGTTCGAGGCGGATCTATCGCGCTACGTCGCCCATCGCCTCTCGGTGCTCTACTGGGTGCTGCAACCCGGCGCCGACGTCGGCGGCATCGGCATGGGGCTCGTGCGGATGGTGCGGCCCTGGAGCGAATGGCTGATCGTCTGGGGTTACGACATCAACCAGCCGGTCCCGGACGTGGACGAGGCCCACGCGAAAAAGATCGTTCGCGACCTCGTCGGGGTTTCCGATCTGGAGGTGACGATCAAGTCGGTCTCCACCTGGACGGTCAACAACATGTATGCGACGACCGTGTCGAACGGACGCGTCTTCTGCATGGGCGACGCTACGCACCGCCATCCACCCTCGAATGGGCTTGGTTCCAACACCTCGATCCAGGATGCATTCAATCTCGCCTGGAAGCTCGCCTACGTGCTCAAAGGCCAGGCTGGGGAGAAGCTGCTCGACAGCTACAGCGCCGAGCGCGCTCCGGTCGCCAAGCAGATCGTCACCCGCGCCAACAAGTCGATCGAGGAATTCGGTCCGATCTTCAAGGCCCTTGGCCTGCTCGATTCCATTGACCCCGTGAAGATGCAGCAGAACATGGACGCGCGTTGCAACAACACGCCGGCGGCCGAGGAGCAGCGCGCGGCGATCCGAAAGGCGATCGCGGCCAAGATCTACGAATTCGACGCCCACGGCGTCGAGATGAACCAGCGCTACCGCTCGGACGCCATCGTCACGGACGGCCAGCCCGAGCCGGCCTTTACCAGAGATCCGGAACTGCATTTCCAGCAGACCACCTGGCCGGGCGCGCGCCTGCCGCATGCCTGGATCTTCTCCCAGGACGGCAGCAAAGCTTCGACGCTCGATCTTGCAGGGCACGGCAGATTCACCGTCCTGACCGGTATCGGCGGGCAGGGATGGAGCGAGGCGGCGAAGGTCGTCGGCCGGGAACTCGGGATTGATATCGCGGCGCATGTCATTGGACCGCGCCAGCACTGGCAAGACCTCACCGGCAATTGGTCCAATCTCAGCGAGGTGCGCGACAGCGGCATCGTGCTCGTGCGCCCCGATCATCACGTATGCTGGCGGCGCGAGACGATCTCGGACGATCCGGTTGCGGAACTCCGCCGGGTTATGACGACCATTCTTGGAAAGTGAGGGTGCCGATGGAAGCGCATGAAAAGGGTTTCTTCACCGAGGAGAATTCGGTCGAGGTCGTGACTGGTCGCAACAGGAATGCCAAGAACGAGCGGCTGAAGCAGATCATGGAGGTGGTGACGCGCAAGCTGCACGAGGCGGTGAAGGAAATCGAACCGACGCAGGAGGAATGGATGGACGCGATCCTTTTCCTGACGCGCACCGGCCAGATGTGCAACGAATGGCGGCAAGAGTTCATCCTGCTTTCCGACACGCTCGGCGTGTCGATGTTGGTCGATGCCATCAACAACCGGAAGCCATCGGGAGCGTCGGAAAGCACGGTGCTCGGGCCGTTCCACGTCAAGGACGCGCCGGAACTCGAAATGGGCGCGAATATCTGCCTCGACCAGAAGGGCGAAGACATGGTGATCTCGGGGCGGATCCTCGACACCGACGGCAAGCCGATCGAGGGCGCGGTGCTCGACGTCTGGCAGGCGAATGACGAGGGTTTCTATGACGTCCAGCAGCTCGGCATCCAGCCCGCATTCAACCTTCGCGGCGTTTTCCGGACGGTCGGCGACGGGCGCTTCTGGTTTCGGGCGGTCAAGCCAAAATACTACCCGATCCCGAACGACGGTCCGGTTGGCCAGATGTTGGAGCACCTCGGGCGCCATCCCTATCGTCCGGCGCATCTCCACTACATCATCAAGGCCGAGGGGTTTGAAACGCTGATTACCCACATCTTCGACCCCGATGATCCCTACATCTACTCGGATGCGGTCTTCGGCGTAAAGGAAAGCTTGCTGGCTGAGTTCAAACACACGCACGATCCTGCGCGTGCAATGGACTACGGCTTCAAAACCGATTTCTGGGATGTTGAGCACGATTTCGTGTTAGCGCGGGTCGCAGAAAGAAGTTCGTAACAGCGTAACCCGCTAAACTAAACAGCGGGGGCCGGCTGAAACGGCCCGCCGAGCCGCCGCAAGTTGGTCGGTGTGTGACAAGGCATGCGCCCGATCTCCCAAGGCAATCTGGCGGACGACTAGCATGGGGAATGACAGCTTAGGGGCAGGCACCAGAAATCCCGCTGCGTCATTTGCGAGCGGCAGCATTGGGGCCGTAAGCGGACTGTCCCTGCTAGGAGGTGCAACACGAAAACCGGACACATGGCCGCCCGATGCCAAGGTCTGAAATTGGTGCCAAGACGATCGTTAGCTCCGCGGCTCTCGACGGCGGTGGCGGGTGGTGTCCGGTCGTCTGCTGCGGTTAGCACGAATGGCCGAGATGCGGACTTTTGAGACGTTCATTCAACCGACGCTTCGACCCTAAGCCGATATCCGTCGATAGCACTCGGAATTTCCGGTTTTGCCGCGCAAAGCAACCATCACCGTGTGACGCGCGAGCGACCGCTCCCCATCGGACAGTAATTATTCAGCGGAAGGCCGGCGGTTTGCCGGCATCGTGCGGAGAACAGCATCTGCCTCTGTGATCGGCAGAATCATCTTCATACGCAAACCGCTACCGGAGATCCGCGATGCGTCAATCCTGCCCCCATGCCGCTCGAATGCCTGTTTGGTGATCGACAGACCCAGACCGAACCCGGCAGCGTCGGCCGGGGTATCGGCAAACCTCCGGAAGGGATGAAAGATGGATTCGAGCGCGCTGTCTGGAACTCCGGGGCCTTCGTCTTCGACGATAAGCTCGAAACTATACGACGTTCTTCGGCTCGACACGCGGACCACCGATCCGGGCGGGGAGTATTTCACTGCGTTCCGCACGACATTCTCCACCGCTCGATAAATCAGCTCGCCATCTACTGACGTCACGAATGACTCTTCTCCGTCGTATTCGACCGCGACCTGGTTCGACGCTCCCTCGAAGGAGCTGTCGTCCACTATCTCGCGAACGAGGTCGATCAGATCAAGTCTCTGTCGGTTCAAAGGCTGGTCCGCCGCCGCCGCAAGCTTGGCAAGCGTCAGGATCTCGCCGACAAGATCGTCCATACGTTGAATTTCCCGCTCCAGCCGTTCCAGCATGTCGTTGAGCCGGGCTGGGTTCTGGCGAAGCACCCCTAGACCAGCCTGCAGACGCGAGAGGGGCGACCGGAGTTCATGGGAGACGTCGTGAAACAAGCGCTGCTGAACCTCCTGAAACTCCTGCAAACGAGAAGCCGTGGCATCAAAGTCATGAGCAAGGGCAGCCACCTCGTCACGCTTGCGGTCGACCTCTTCACCGATCCGCGCACCGAAGTTGCCGCGAGCGAGTTCCCCCAGTCCTTGCCGAAGCTGTTCGACCGGCCCTGTGAAGTAGGTCGCCAGCCAGAACGCGGCGCCGGCCGCGGCCAAAAGGGCGGAAGCCCACGGCATGAGTTTGGGCCACTGTCGCCAAATGTAGGCATCGTCCGGGACTGCCGTCACTTCATAGCATTTGCCCGAGTTCACGACGCGCCGGACAAGCGTGTCGCTGACGGATACCGCGCATTCGATCGGTGCGCCGACCGCCTTCACGCCCAGGCGGATCGAAGGATCCGCATTTGCGAACGCCGATATGACGTCTTGCACGGCAAGCATGCCTTGGCGAGCGAGCAGGTCCGAAGCCGTGTCCAGGGCAAAGCTTGTGGTTCGCTCCTGGACCTCTTCGGCAAACGGCGTGAGCGGCAGGAAGCTGAGTATGGCGAAGACCAGCGCGATGGATCCAGCCACGCACAGCCACACCATCACGAACATCTTTCTCCGAAGCCTCTGCATCAGCCGTCCCGCAGCAACTGGTAGCCCTGACCGCGGACCGACTGGATCCAGGAGGAGCCGTCATCCCGCAACCCGAGTTTTTGCCGGACGCTGCTTATGTGGACGTCGATCCGCCGGTCGAATGGCGTCAAGCCGCGCCCGAAAGCCCGCCGGGATATCTCTTCCTTTGGAACGAGCTGCCCAGCGCTGCGCGCGAGGACTTCGAGGATCGAGAACTCCGTGCCGGTCACCTCCAGACGCCGACCTTTCCAGATCGCCGCACGCGTCGCGGGGTTGAGGGTAAGCCCGCCCGCCTGCAGTGTCTCGCTCTCGTCCGTCGTCTTGCCGGTCGTCCGCCGGAGTATCGCCCGGATTCTCGCGACCAGCTCGCCCGGCGAGCAGGGCTTCGAGACATAGTCATCAGCCCCGAGATTGAGCCCGGAGATGCGGTCGACATCGTCGCCCTTCGCTGTCAGCATCAGCACCGGGATGTCGCCCAGACGGCGGATGCGCTGCAGCGCGTCGATGCCGTTCATCCGCTGCATCATTACGTCCAAGACGATGATGTCGACTCCCTGACCGGCAGCGGCGCTTGCGATGCCCTGCCGTGCGTCGTCCGTCGTTTCGACGTCGAAGCCCTCCTCGGTGAGGTATTCGCTCAGCAGCGTCGTCAGTTCCGTGTCATCGTCGATCAGAAGTACTTTCGGCATGGGCAATCCCGGTTCGCCATTCCCGTGAGCAATACAACGGCAGCAGCAGATCGGGGCAATTTTTACATAACTTTACGCTTCCTTAACGGCACTTAACACCCCGACCTCTATCAACGGCTCTGACATTGGAGACGGCGGAGCACACGTTGAAGAGCCATATCAAGCGCAAATTGAAACTGGTCAGCCTTGTCTGCCTTGCTGGGAGTTTGAGCGGTTGCGTCGTCGGGCCGGACTACGTGAAACCGTCGATCGCGATGCCGGCCTCCTGGAAAACAAAAGGAAAGCACGTCCACGAAGCTCCTCCCGAGCTGGCGGAGTGGTGGAAGCAGTTCCATGACCCGGTCCTCAACGGACTCGTGACGGGGGCCGTCCACTCGAACCTGGATGTCGCGACGGCGAAGGCAAAGATCCGGCAGGCCCGGGCATCGCTCCAGCAGGAAAGGGGTACACTGTTTCCCTCGCTTTCCGAGGCGTCGTCGGCAACCCGCAACAAGGGGACCACGACAGGTACGGAGCCCACGGTCTATTCGCAGTACCAGGCTGGCTTCGACGCAAGCTGGGAGATCGATCTTTTCGGCGGAGCAAGGCGCGCAGTGGAGGCGGCTGTCTACGCCGAGCAATCTTCGGAAGAAGAATTGCGCGACACGCTCGTGACTCTGATAGGCGACGTCGCCACCTATTACGTCCAGGCTCGCGAGTACCAGCAGCTTGTGGCACTCGCCCAACGTTCGGCAAAATCACAGCGCGAAACCGCCGTTCTCACGACGCAGCAAGTCGCAGTCGGACTGGCGTCGCGGCTCGATGTCTCCAAGGCGGAGGCGCAGGCGGCGTCGACCCAGGCCGACGTGCCGTCCTATCAGATCAGCTATGCCAAGGCCATAAACCGCCTTGCTGTCCTGCTTGGCCGATCGGCACTTGATCTCGATGCGCAGTTCCGTAGCGCAGAGCCGATCCCGTCGCCGCCGCGCAAGATGAAGGTGGGAATTCCGGCGGACATCTTGAACACCCGGCCGGATATCAGATCGGCTGAGCGTCAGCTTGCCCAGGCAACCGCGAAAGTCGGACAGGCAGAAGCGAACCGATACCCTTCGGTCAGCCTGACGGGCTCCATCGACACCTCAGCGGCGAGCATCAGCGATCTCGGCAAGAAGTCGACCATCGGCTGGTCTTTCGGGCCCAGCGTGACCGTTCCGATCTTTCAGGGCGGACAGTTGAAGGCGGCGGTAGATGTCGCCAAGGCGGAACGAGACCAGCACTTCTTCACCTATCAGTCGACCGTCCTGACCGCGCTCGAGGACGTGCAGAATGCGATCGTCTCGCTCAACAAGTCGCGAGCCCGAGCCGCCTCGCTCGCAGAATCCGTATCCGATTATAGAGAGGCGGCGAAGTATTCGCGCGACCTGTTAGCCGCCGGTGAGAGCGACCTCTTCGACGTCCTCGATGCCGACCGCTCTCTCTACTCCGCCCAGGAGCAGTTGATCCAGGCGAATGCGGACATCGCGACAAGCTACGTGTTCCTCAACAAGGCCCTTGGCGGCGGCTGGAGCGGCCCCATCGACGTGACCGTGCCCAGGGTCGAAGACGGCTTCGTCGGCCCGCATCTCGCAATGCGGAAGACTGGACGATGAGCCGACCTCCCGGCCCAACCTATCGAGGGAACCAAGAATGAAGAACATTGCAATATTCGCAGGCACCCTCGCGACGTGCCTTCTTCTCGCCCGCGGGCCGGCGGCGGCACAGGAGGAAACACAGGCGCCTGCGCTTACCGTGTCCCTGGTGGAGCCGGCAAAGGAGCAGTGGCCCGAAACGATTCCGGTCAGTGGGTGGCTGAAGCCTTGGCACGAGGCCACCATCGCCTCCGAAACCAGTGGATTGCGCATCAAGGAGGTTCTGGTCGATGTGGGATCTGTCGTGAAAAAGGGAGACGTCCTCGTGCGGCTTGATCAGGCTTCCGTCCTTGCTGACCTGAAAAAGCAGGAGGCGGCGGTGGAAACCGGGAAGGCAAATCTTGAGAAGGCAACGTCCGAGGCTAAGCGTGCGCGCGACATTGCCTCCGGAGTGTTGTCCGACCAAAAAAGGGTCGAGTACTTCAACACCGAGAGGACGGCGCAAGCCGCCCTCGCGTCCGAAGAGGCAGCTCTCGAAGGCCAGCGGATCAAGGTCTCGCAGACAACTATCACCGCCGTGGATGACGGGATCATCACGTCACGGTCGGCATCTCTCGGCGCGGTCGTGTCGACTGGTACCGAACTCTTCCGGCTGACGCGCCAGCAGCGCATTGAATGGCAGGCCGAAGTCCCGGCGCTGAGCCTTCTGAGGGTCGAACCGGGGCAAGCGGCCGAGATCGACGCGCCGGACGGACGCACGTTCAAGGGTATGGTGCGGCTTGTCGCGCCGACGATCAGCGACGAGACGGGGAGAGCGATCGTCTACGTGCAGCTCCCAGAGGAACCGAAGCCTCGCGCCGGCCTCTACGTGTCCGGACGCATTGACATCACGGCGAGCAAAGCCCTTACGGTTCCGGAATCGTCCATCGTTTACCGCGACGGCCTCGCTTACGTGTTCGTGATCGACGAGGAAAGCAGGGCGCACCGCGTGCGGGTGAAGGTCGGCCGACGCAGGTCCGACCGGGTGGAAGTATCCGAGGGCCTGGCAGGTGGGGAGAGGGTTGTGCAGGCGGGCGGCGCCTTTCTCTCTGAGAACGCGCTGGTCAAGATCGAGGAGGCTGCGCGATGAATATCTCTACTTGGTCGATCCGAAATCCCGTTCCAGTCGTCCTTCTGTTTGCTCTCCTGACTGTCTGCGGACTGCTCGCTTTCTTGCGCCTTCAGGTGCAGGACTTTCCCGACATGGATCTGCCGACCATAAAAATCGTCGGCACCCTCGAAGGCGCAGCTCCGACGCAGCTTGAAACGGAGGTCGCGCGGAAGATCGAGGACAAGCTCGCGTCGCTGAGCCTGCTCGACCACATCACGACAACGATCACCGACGGCAACGTCGCGATCAGCGTGTCGTTCAAACTCGAGAAGGACAGTGAGGCGGCCCTCAACGAGGTCCGCAACGCGGTGGACAGCGCCAAAAGCGAGCTCCCGTCCGAGATGGACACGCCGACCGTCTCCAAGGTGACGGTGCAGTCGTCCGTTCTTCTCGCCGTCGCGGTGCGGTCGGACAAGCTCGACGAGGCGGAGCTGTCGTGGTTCGTCGACAACGACATGACTAAGGCGTTGTTGTCGGTTGGAGGCGTCGGACAGGTCACGCGCATCGGCGGCGTCGACCGCGAGGCCCATGTCGATTTGAAGCCGGACGTGCTCGCAAGCCTCGGGATCACGGCCGCCGACATCTCGTCCAGGATCAAGTCGGTTCAGTCCGACATATCGGGAGGCCGCGGCGATATCGGCGCCCTGCGGCAGACCGTCCGCGTGCTGGGCGCCGTGCCGTCGGTCGATGATCTCGCGTCCCTCGCTATCCCGCTCTCCAACGGGCAGAACGTGAGGCTGGACGACATAGCGACGGTCACCGATAGCTATGCGGACCGCTCGTCCCTTGCCTATCTCGACGGAAAGCCGGCCATAGCCGTCCAGATCTACCGTTCGAACGGTTTCTCGGACACCGCCGTAGCGGAGGATATCCAGGCGAAGATAAAGGAATTTGCCGCGGCCAACCCTGAGGTCCAGATCGTTGACGCCTACACGACCGTCAAGCCGATCATCGAGAACTACGACGGTTCGATGCACATGCTCTATGAAGGCGCTTTCCTCGCGGTCGTCGTCGTCTGGGCGTTTCTTCGGAACTGGCGGGCAACTTTCCTCTCGGCCGTCGCGCTGCCGCTGTCGGTAATTCCGACATTCCTCGTGATGTATCTTGCGGACTTCAGCCTGAACACGGTGACGCTGCTTGCATTGTCGCTCGTCGTTGGCATTCTGGTGGACGATGCGATCGTTGAGATCGAAAACATCGAGCGCCATCTCAAAATGGGCAAGACCGCCAGAGATGCCGCCATGGAGGCGGCGGACGAAATTGGTCTTGCCGTGATCGCGACAACCTTCACCCTCGTCGCCGTCTTTCTTCCGACAGCGTTCATGGGTGGCGTTCCCGGTCTCGTATTCCGGCAGTTCGGTGTGACGGCGGCTGCGGCCGTGCTCGCCTCCCTCCTCGTTGCGCGCTTCATCACCCCCATGATGGCGGCATACCTCATGAAGGCGCATCCGAAAGAGGAAAAGGACGGCTGGGTGATGAGAACCTATCTGTCCGTCGTCAAGGCGTGCCTCAGGCACCGGCTCATCACCATGCTCGTGACGAGTGCCCTGTTGGTCGCGTCGCTGTCGGCCATACCCTTTCTCAAGACAGGGTTCCTTCCAGCCTCAGACGATTCTCAGACCCAGGTGAATCTGACGCTTGCACCGGGCAGCAGCCTGGAAGCGACTGAGGCCACATCCAAACACGCTGCCGAGATCATATCGAAATTGCCGGATGTCACCGGCGTGTACGTTTCCGTCGGGTCGTCCTCGTCGGGAAGCGGCCCTGACGCCTCGACCTCGAGCGACGTCACCAAGGCGACGCTTGTGGTCAATCTGACCGACAGGGGCGATCGAGACCGCAAGCAGTCAGCGATCGAGCAGGACATACGCAATGCCCTTTCTGTCCTGCCCGGTGCCCGGGTCGAAGTCGGAAGCGGCGGCAATGGCACGAAGCTCGAGATCACCATCGCGAGCGATGACGCCGACGCTCTGGATCGTGCTGCGAGTTCGTTGGAGGATCAGTTGAGGATGCTGAAGGGTGTGGGTGCGGTGACCTCCAGCGCGTCATTGCAGAGTCCGGAGATTCAGATCAAGCCCGATTTCACCAAGGCTGCTGCCCTCGGGGTTACGTCTGAGGCCATCGCACAAGCCGTTCGTGTGTCGACAAACGGCGACTATTCGAACTCAATGGCCAAGCTCAATCTGCCGCAGCGCCAGATCGACGTGCGCGTTCGTCTTGATCCAAAGGCACGAACTAACATCGACGCTATCTCCCGAATTCAAGTCGCGGGTGCCAAAGGAAAAGTATCTTTAGGGACCATCGCCGACATATCGATTGGCGGTAGCCCTTCGGAGATCAACCGCATCGATCGCGCGCGCAATGTCACTCTCTCCGTCGAACTTAACGGCCGCATTCTCGGGGACGTGAACAAGGAGGCACAAGCGCTTCCCGCACTTCGTCAGCTGCCTCCGGGGGTTTATCAAGTCCAGCAGGGGGAGTTGCAACGAAGCTCGGAACTCTTTGCGAGCTTTGCGACAGCAATGGCAATCGGTGTGTTCTGCGTCTACGCGGTCCTTGTCCTTCTATTCCACGATTTCCTTCAGCCCGTCACTATCCTGATGGCGCTTCCATTGGCACTGGGAGGCGCACTCGTTCCACTGCTCGTCACGGGCATGAGCTTCTCCATGCCGGCGGTGATCGGCCTGATTCTGCTAATGGGTATCGTGACCAAGAATTCGATCTTGCTCGTCGAGTACGCGATCATGTCAAGGCGTCAAGGTGTGCCGCGGTTCGATGCTCTCGTCGATGCATGTCACAAGCGCGCAAGGCCGATTATCATGACGACGATTGCGATGGGTGCAGGAATGATCCCTGTGGCGTTGAGCCTGACCGGCGGCGATCCAAGCTTCCGACAGCCAATGGCGATCGTTGTGATCGGCGGGCTGCTTACGTCAACCTTCCTCAGCCTATTCGTCATCCCGACAATCTTCACGCTGATCGACGATCTACATCTCGCTTTCAAGCGGCACTTCGTATCCATCGCCGCTGATGCACAAACACTGGCAAAACCTTAACTCGGCACAGCCGGGTCGTTGGCGGAATGTTGCCCTACAGCGCTGTTGCCACGACCCCCCGCTCACCATCCACCTGGGCCGCTGACGGCAACACCTGGAAGGACCGGATTGGGCTCAAGCGTGCCGATCGCTGCGGGCAAACTGCACGGCCGAAGAGCGACTTTGCGGCCATCCCGCCTTCATGATAGCCGTGCATGAAAGCCGTTACGATTTCGGGCGAGTGACTTTTGATGATTGACGAGACACTACGCTACTACGATACGAACGCCGACAAATATGCTGCCAATGAGGGTGCTCCCAATCCGAGATTGTTCACCTTCCTCGACCGTTGCAGGCCAAAGGGTAAAGTCTTGGAACTGGGGACCGGTAGCGGTGTCGATGCTGCCGCCATCATCGGAAGAGGCTTTGATCTGGACGCCACTGACGGCTCGTCCGAACTCGCCGCTATTGCCTCAAGCCGCATCGGACGGCCAGTCAAGACAATGCTCTTCAACGAGTTGGATGCGATCGGGATTTATGACGGCGTATATGCTTGCGCTTCACTGACCCATGTACCTCGGTCCGACCTTCCTGGTGTGATCGAGAGAGTTTATCGGGCGATGATCGAAAACGGGGTCGTTTGGGCAAGCTTCAAAGCAGGAGCCGAGGAGGGTTCGGACGCGCTTGGTCGTCACTATAACTACCTGTCGCGAGATGAGTTGATATGGCTCTGGCGAGCAGCGGCACCTTGGCGGGCGATTGAAGCGGAAGCGTGGCTGGGCGGCGCTTACGACCGGAAGGCAACGGAATGGGTGGCTATCACGGCCATGAAGTGAAGTCCGCTTCGGGCTCGAAGCGGTCATGCGATCTTGTTGCCGCGAACAATAAAGACGGTCTTGGTAGTCGTCATCAACTGCCGTAAAAAGACAATCCATGAACAGCTCGCGCTTTCCCGACGGCCAGCGCTTCAAGGCCTACAGCAGCGTGGCGATGGCGGAGGGTACGCTGGCGCCTTTCGTCGTCAGCGGGGCTGGCGGCTGTAGTACTTGTGATCTTCAACGCAACAGATGCTGCTCCGCCGTCGTGCTCACCTCCCGCGTGAGCTCGCTCAGCCGGTCGGCGGCAAGGCGGTTGATCTGCCAATATAATGGGACGTCCAGCGGCGTGTCGGGGATCAGCTCGACCAGCCGTCCGGAGGCCAAATGCTCCCGCACCAGTTGGATTGGATTCATTGCCCATCCCATCCCCGAAAGGCTGGCGTCGACAAAGCCTTGGGTCGAAGGCAGCCAGTGGGTCGGAAAAGTGAGGTCTTCTCCAAGCGTCTGGCCTATCCACCGGCTTTGAAGCCTGTCCTTCTGGTTGAAGGTCAAGGCCGGTGCATCGATGATCGCCTCCGGGGTGACGCCCTTGGAAAAATGGCGCGCGACGAAATCGGGGCTCGCCGTCGCATGATAGCGGAGCGCGCCGAGAGACGTGCGCCGGCATCCCTGGATCGGCTTTTCCAGGCTGGTGACGGCCGCGATCACCCGCCCGCGCTGCAGCCACTCGGCGGTATGGTCCTGGTCGTCGACCGCGATGTTCAGCAGATACTCGGAGCCTCTGGCGAAGTTCGACACGGCCGAGACGAACCATGTCCCGAGGCTGTCGGCATTCGTCGCGATGTGAAGCGTCACCCTTTGCCTCGATTCACCCGGATCGACGAGGCCCGGCAGCTGCTTCAACAACTCGCCTTCGAGCATGCCGACATTCTCCATATGCCGGCAGAGCCATGCCCCCTTTTCCGTCGCCGTACAGGGATTGCCTCTCGCGATCAGCACGATGCCGAGGCGCTCCTCGAGCTGTTTCACCCGTTGCGAGACAGCCGAAGGCGTGACGTTCAGCATGCCCGCGGCCTTTTCGAAGCTGCCTGTCTGGACGACTGCCGAGACGGCGCGAAGGGCGGGATAGTCAAGCATCGGATTAGTTTCTCGTAATCTGGGTAAGTAGCATTAACTAGCCTGAATCGGCTTGCGGCGATACTGGAAATGCTCACTCGTTATTCGGGAGCGTGTTTCCAGGCATGGATTTTTCGGTTTACCTGACGGGCCTCATGATGGGGCTCAGCCTGATCGTCGCGATCGGCGCGCAGAATGCTTTCGTCCTGCGCCAGGGACTGCGCAACGAGCATGTGTTCGCCGTCTGTCTCGCATGCGGCCTCTCCGATACGCTGCTGATCGTGCTCGGAGTGACGAGTCTTCGGCAGATCGCCGCCCTGTTGCCCTGGCTCGATCCGGTCATGCGCTACGGCGGGGCGGGTTTCCTCTTCTGGTATGGCGCCAAAAGCCTCTATTCCGCCCTGCGGTCGAGCGGAGCGCTCGCGGCCGGGGAGGCGAAATCGTCGAGCCTGGGCAAGACGCTTGCGACATGCCTCGCGCTCACCTGGCTCAATCCGCATGTCTATCTCGACACTGTCGTGCTGCTCGGCACGATCTCGACCCGGTTTCCGGGAGGCGAGGTCGCGTTCACGGCAGGTGCGGTGACGGCGTCGATGCTGTTCTTCTTTTCGCTCGGCTATGGCGCGACTTGGCTCAGGCCGATCTTCGCAAGACCGTCAGCCTGGCGCATCCTGGAAACGCTGATTGCTCTTACGATGTGGATAATCGCTTCCAAACTTTTGAGCGGGATCTGATCTCGCGGGGACATCGGTGGCAGTCGTTACATGAGGATCTTGACTTGGCAGCTCTCCTCGGTTGACCTCGGCTATTAATTCATGAGGGCTCCCAAGATGTCGTCCGCCAACCTCCACCAACTGCTGCTCGTCTATGCGGCCTATGTGATTGCTGCCGGCAGCCCGGGCCCCAGCAATATGCAGATCATGGGTGTTGCGATGAACCATGGAAGACGGGCGGCACTACTGCTTGCGGCCGGCGTCGTCAGCGGTTCGATTTTCTGGGGGCTGATGGCCGCGACCGGCATCTCGGCTGTCCTGACCCGATATGCGGAGGCACTGATTCTTCTCAAGATCTTCGGCGGCCTCTACCTCCTCTATCTCGCTTTCAAGGCCGGCAAGGCCGCTCTCACCTCCGACGATCAGGCCATGGGCACGGCGCCGGCTGATCAACGGCTCTCCGGCTCGGCCCTCTACCGGCGCGGCTTGCTGATGCACCTTAGCAATCCGAAAGCCGTACTCGGATGGATCGCCCTGGTCACGCTTGGGCTCGGGTCGGACGCATCATGGCACACGCTTGCCGCAATCCTCGGGGGCTGCGCGGTGCTGAGCGTGACCATCTTCTGTGGCTACGCTCTCATCTTCTCGACCGCGCCAATGGTGCGCATTTATCGCCGCGCGCGACGCGGGATCGAGAGCACTTTGGCCCTGTTTTTCGGCGTGGCCGGTTTGCGGCTGCTGCTGTCGCGCGCTTGACGGAGAGCAACCGTGACCCTCTTTACCGGGCTTTCGGCCTTTCCCATCACGCCCGCCGATGCTAGCGGCCGTGTCGACACGGCCGCGCTCGCGCGGTTGCTCGAACGCATCCATGCAGCCGGTGCCGATTCAATCGGGCTGCTTGGCAGCACGGGGGGCTATGCCTTTCTATCGAGGGACGAGCGGCGCCGCGCCGTCGAGGCGGCTATCGACTGCGTTGGCGGCAGGATACCGGTCATCGTCGGTGTCGGGACGCTTCGAACCGACGAGGCGGAGGCACTGGCTCGTGATGCGAAAGCTGCCGGCGCCGACGGGCTGTTGCTTGCGCCGATGTCCTATACGCCGCTCCTGGAAGAAGAGGTCTACGCGCATTTCGCTGCGGTCGCGGTGGCTGGCGACCTGCCGCTCTGCATCTACAACAATCCCGGCACGACCAAATTCACGTTCAGCAACGCGTTGATTGCGCGACTTGCAAAGGTGGCAAACATTGCAGCTGTAAAAATGCCATTGCCGTCGGATGGCGACGTCGATGGCGAGATGGCACAGCTGCGCGCGCAAACGCCAGGGGGGTTCTCCATCGGCTACAGCGGCGACTGGGGAGCGGCCACGGCGCTGCTTTCCGGCTGCGACGCCTGGTACAGCGTGATCGCTGGGCTTTTGCCATCAGAAGCCCTGGCGCTCACGCGGGCGGCCCAGGCCGGCGACGCGGCGGAGGTCGCGAGGCTTGACCAGGCTTTCCAGCCTTTATGGAGCCTGTTCAAGGCGTTCGGCAGCTTCCGCGTGATGTATGCGATCGCCGAAGCGCTCGACCTCTGCCGGGTCGACCCGCCGCGCCCGATCCTGCCGTTGCCGGAAAGCGAAGTTGCACGGGTCAAGAGTGCACTCGATAAAATCTTTGCGTGACCGATGCATTGCACCTCGGAGGTCGGGCAAAAGGCTCAGCACGCGACGAAAGCATGCCGGACGTGGTCCAATCATGTGCACAACTGCCGCCGCGGCCGCGCCTGTCTGCGAGTCTGAAATCAGCGCGCGAGTTCGGATTGATGATAATGACCCATTGCGTGTGCCCTTTAAAGAGCGCATGCTGTGAACGTCAGCGGCCATTTCCAGGGCGCTGCTGGTTCGGGGCCTCGGCGTCCTGGCCCCAACGAAGGGAGGACAGCATGTCTTCCGACCTCCAGTCTCAGACCACCGCTCGCAATCTCGTCAGCGTCACCGGATTTGGATACGGCGAAAACGTTCGGCTTCAGCAAATTCGTGAAGCCGAAGCGGCGGCCGCACCGTGCATCAGGCGATTCAACTCGGCAGCGCCGAGGGCCAGCCGTTCCTGCCTTTTCGGCGGAAAAATGCGTCCATGCCGAGGTTAGCTACTTAAGTCGATGCCGCAGAATTGAAGGCCCAAAAAACAACCGAGTTCTCCAGGAGGACCAGATGGCCAAGGGCCAAGCAAGAAGCAATCGCGAAGTCAGAAAGCCAAAAAAAGACAAGGCTGTGGCACCGGTCGCAGCCGTGCAGGGCAACCAGGTCAAGTTCGCCAACAGCGGGCTCGGCTTCGGCAAGAAGCCGAAATAGCTGCAAGGGGAGCAGAGGCATTGCTCTCTTTGCCCCAGGGACCGCACCCGTGAAGACGGTTGATTACAGTGCCAGCGCGGGGCTTTATCCCTGCAAGACCGTGAGAAGAACGAGCCGGCTTCGTTACAAGCGGTTTGATTCGGTCGCTGAAGCACTTCGCTTTGCAATTGAGGACATGCCAGCCTCGCTGCTTCGCGGCTCTGTTCTGGAGGTCGAGGAGGACCGCTACGACGGTCAGCAGATGCGCGAGCTTTACGAAGCCGACGCATACCCTCTGCCGCGCCGGGAACGCCCGGACTTGTGAGCTGGTTTCGAAAACCAGACCCGCGTGTGCGTCGCGTGGGCGACTTCATTCGCCAATGACTATCAAAGGTAGCAAACAAGAATTTCCAAAAAACAAAAAGTTGACCGCGCCGTCAAAGGCCTGTATCCAGCTCACATCGATACTTTGTCTGCCGATATTTGTTGCTGCTGCGCCTCGCGCGCCTTGACGAACTTCTCCTTTCAAAAGTCGAAAAATGCCCGCTGCGCGTCGCTCAGCGGTGATCAATGTTGCTAAGAAAGGGGTTCGTCATGACCACTGGCACAGTTAAATGGTTCAATTCCACCAAAGGCTTCGGCTTCATCCAGCCTGACGACGGCGGCGCCGACGTGTTCGTTCATATTTCTGCCGTCGAGCGCGCAGGGATGAACTCGATTGTGGAAGGTCAGAAGCTCGGCTTCGAGCTCGAGCGCGACAACAGGTCGGGCAAAATGTCTGCAGGCCAGCTCCGCGCTGCCTAACGCTTTTGGCCGCCGATGACCACGGATGTACTGGCACGGCGGCAAGAAGTTCGAAAAGGTCAGGCGGATGCCTGGCCTTTTTTGCTGTTCTGAGGCTCCATTAGCGGGGCACAACGTCCGCATCCCCTTTCCGAAAAGACTTTGACGTTGGAAAGCTGGTGACCACGAGGATTAAGGGAACATCTATTGAGACACCTCAACACTAATGGCTTTGCGGAACGCCGCGCTGCTGCGGCCGAGGCCAAGCGTCAGCTTCTGGAAAAATTCGCTTCCGCGCCGAAGGCGACTGATCCCGAGATGCAGGAGCGGCTTGCCGCCCGCGAAGCCGTTGCGGTTGCCCGAAAGGCCCGTCGGGCCGAGCGCGACGCTTTGAAGACGATCGAAAACCAGCGCCTGCTGGCGGAGGCCGCAGCAGCGGAAATCGAGAAGAGGAAAGAAGCCGAAGCACGCGTCGCGGCCGACGAAGCTGCGCGCAAAGTCGAGCGCGACCGGCGTTATGCCGCACGCAAGGCTCGCCAGGCCTGAGACTTTCAACCACTGCGCCGGAAACTCAACCGCCGGTCACAAGCTTGGCGGATCGTTTGCGAGGCAAGGAAACGCGGACCAGTTTTTGATGAACGCACATGTCTGTCCACCGGCATCACTTGCTGAAGATAATGCCGGAGCATGGTTGAAGACCCTTGCGAAATACCGCCAGCCACGCGTAGGGCGCAGCGTCCTGGAGCTCCTTGTCACAGCCGTTCCGTTCGCCGGCTTTTGGGCCATCGCCTATTTTTCGCTCGCTCACAGCTTCTGGTACGGGCTGATCGCAATCATTCCGGCCGCAGCCTTCCTCCTGCGGCTTTTCATGATCCAGCACGATTGCGGCCACGGCTCGTTCTTTGCTCGTCGCAGGCTTGACGATTGCACAGGACGTGTCATCGGCGTCCTTACGCTGACGCCTTACGATTATTGGCGCCGGGCGCACGCCGCTCATCACGCCTCGGCCGGCAATCTGGACGAGCGGGGTGTCGGCGATATCACCACTCTCACCGTCTCGGAATACCGGGCACTTTCGCCCATGAAGCGCCTCGGCTATCGCCTGTACCGGCACCCGCTGGTGATGTTCGGCCTCGGCCCTGCATGGCTTTTTCTCCTAAAGCAGCGCGTGCCGGTCGGGATGATGAACGGAGGGACGCTGCCCTGGGCCTCGACGATGGGGACGAATGCTGCGATCGTGGTGTGCGCCGCCTTGATGGCTTGGGCGATTGGACTCCTGCCTTTCCTCTTGATCCATCTGCCGATCGTGCTCCTGTCGGGCGCCGCCGGCATCTGGCTCTTCTATGTGCAGCACCAGTTTGAAGATACGCACTGGTCGGCCGGCGAGGATTGGCGCTTTCCCCAGGCAGCCCTACACGGTGCCTCCCACTATGACCTGCCGCTGGTTTTGAGATGGGTGACCGGCAATATCGGCATTCATCACGTGCATCACCTGTCGAGCAGGATCCCTTACTACAGACTGCCGGAAGTTCTGCGCGACCATCCACAGCTGGCGCATATCGGCCGCATCACTCTTTGGGAAAGCTTGCAATGCGTCAGGCTCGTCCTTTGGGATGACAGCCGCCAGAAACTCGTTTCATTCCAAGATGCTGCCGGTGCGGCAGTTCACCCATAACGGCCAGCCACCGCTTCTTACCAAGCCTGCCGCCCGCGCCGCGGGAACCAGCATCGGCCTTTCACGTTCCCCTCTGCAGCAAGTCCGACCGGCAAGAGAGGCAGCGCGCATGTATTTCATGGCCCTTGCGACAGATTATGACGGCACCCTGGCGGACCATGGCACCGTCAGCCCTGAGAGCCTGGAAGCGTTGAAAAGGTTCAGGGATACCGGCCGCAAGCTTCTGCTCGTCACCGGGCGTGAACTGCCCGACCTGAAACGCGTCTTCCCGCACACGGACCTGTTCGACAAGATCGTCGCCGAGAATGGGGCGTTGCTCTATTCGCCGGACACCGAAGAGGAGAAACCGGTTGCGCCGGCGCCGCCGCCGGAATTCGTCGAACGGCTGAGAGCAAAGGGCGTCGACAACCTGTCGGTCGGGCGGTCGATCGTCGCCACCTGGGAACCGCACCAGAAAGCCGCGCTCGAGGCGATCAACGAGCTTGGCCTCGAACTCGAGATCATCTTCAACAAGGGCGCCGTGATGATCCTGCCGACCGGGGTCAACAAGGCGACCGGCCTCAAGGCTGCGCTCAAGGAGATGCAGCTCTCGTTGCTGAACGTGGTCGCCGTCGGAGACGCGGAAAACGACCACGCGCTGTTGCGATCTTGCGGTTGCGGCGCTGCGGTCGCGAATGCGCTGCCGGCAGTCAAGGATACGGCCGACTTCGCGCTTAAGGGAGAACGCGGTGCGGGTGTCGAGGAATTGATCGAGCGGATCATTGCGGAGGACTACGGGTTCTGCGCCAATTCCCTCCACCAGGTGCAGATCGGCGAGGGAGACGACGGACCCGTCTCGATCGCGCCGCCCGACGTGCTGCTCATTGCCGGGAGTTCCGGGATCGGCAAATCGACCTTGGCGACCGCGCTGTCGGAGCGGCTGCGGGAAAAGCGCTTCCAGTTCTGCGTGTTCGACCCGGAAGGCGATTACGAGGATCTCGAAGGCGCCGTCACCGTCGGCAGCGGTTCCGTCACGCCGACGGAGCGCCAGGTGCTGGAACTTCTGGCAAATCCGGATGAAAACGTCGTCGTCAGCGCGCTCGGTTACGAGCTCAAGGAGCGGCCCGCCTTCTTCGCCGAACTGATGTCGGACATTTCGGCGCTGCGCGCGCGAACGGGCAGGCCGCACTGGCTGATCATCGACGAGGCCCATCACCTCATGCCCGCGCCCCGCGACAGCGCCTCGCTCGCGCTTTCCGACGATCGCTCGGGAACGATCATGATCACCGTGCATCCGGATTCGGTCTCGCCCACGGCGCTCTCGGCGGTGACGGCAGTCGCCGCGCTCGGGCCCAAGGGGCGTGAGGCGATCGAGACGTTTTGCGCGGCGATCGGCGAAGATCCGCCGGACGGCCTGGATGAAGTCCGGGCCGAGGACGAGGTCCTCTTCTGGCGGCGCTCGACCGAGGATCAGGTGCAGCGCATCCGGGTCGAAAAGCCGAAGCAGGTGCGCAAGCGGCACACCCGGAAATATGCCGAAGGGCATCTCGGAGAGGATGCGAGCTTCTATTTCCGCGGCCCGGAAAACAAGCTGAACCTGCGCGCGCACAATCTCATCATGTTCCTGCAGATTGCCGAGGGGATCGACGACGAGACCTGGGAACATCACTTAAGGGCAGGCGACTACTCGAAATGGTTTGCGGAACGCATCGGCGATCCGGAACTCGCCGAGGAGGCCGCGGGCATCGAGGAGGACCGCTCGCTCGTGCCGGCCGAAAGCCGCAAGAGGGTGGCCGAAGCCGTGCGCCGGCGCTACACAGCGCCCGCTTCGGAGAAAGACTGAGGGGGAGGTCACGTTGTATTGTCAAGCGGTGCAGCGAAGCACCCCTTCTGGTCTGCCGGCGATCTCCCCCACAAGGGGGGAGATCGGACAGCGGCGACGAGTCACGGGTCGCGGCCGACGCGGCGATAGCTTGGGGCGAAGGCGCGCTCCCAGCCAATCTCCCACCCTTGTGGGGGAGATGCCCGGCAGGGCAGAGGGGGGTATCAGCGGCCCGATTTTTCGCCGCTGCGAGCAGGCCAGTCCCCGCGCTAGCGCTTCGGCTTCTGCTTCGCTCCCGCGCCCTTGCCGTCGGAACTCCTCGAGCGCTCCTCGAAGCGCTCGGCGCCCTTGGCGAGATCGGAGCCCTTTTGCGCTTCGACCTTTTTTTCTTCCTTCGCAGCGCTCTCATGCAGGCCGCGAGCCGCTTGCTTGCCCTTTTCCGTCGGGGCTTTGTCGACGCCCATTGCCGTCACTCCTGACGTGATGATGTCCACCATGAACGTCGGGAACTGGCCGAGGTTCCTCAACCCCGGCATGTAGCTGTGGACGCGCCTTGATTTTGCCCCTCTTGCCTTCTCCCTGGCCTTTTTGAATTCCTAAAATGAAGGCGGCTGATTCGCGCCGCACCGCGTTCGAACGCCGTTTCCCGGGACGGGCGAGCTTTCGATGGCCGGGAAACTGCCCTAGGAGAGAACCAATGACTGAGTACAAGAAGCCGATCATCACGGAGATGCGCCCGAAAATCACCGTCATTGGCGTCGGCGGCGGCGGCGGCAATGCGATCAACAACATGATCGCGGAAAACCTGCAGGGGGTCGATTTCATCGCCGCCAATACGGATGCGCAGGCGCTGTCGATGTCGAAGGCGGAACGGCGGATCCAGCTCGGCGCCGCCGTCACCGAGGGCCTCGGCGCCGGCTCGCTGCCGGATATCGGCAATGCGGCGGCACAGGAATCGATCGACGAGATCATGGATCACCTCGGCGGCACGCATATGTGCTTCGTTACCGCCGGCATGGGCGGCGGAACCGGCACGGGGGCGGCACCGGTCATCGCGGAAGCCGCGCGGCGCGCGGGCATCCTGACGGTCGGCGTCGTCACCAAGCCGTTCAGCTTCGAGGGCAAGCGCCGCATGCAGACGGCGGAGATGGGCATAGAGCGGCTGCGCGAGAGGGCCGACACGGTGATCGTCATCCCCAACCAGAACCTCTTCCGCATCGCCGACGCCAAGACCACCTTCGCCGACGCCTTCATGATCGCCGACCGGGTGCTCTATTCCGGCGTCAGCTGCATCACCGACCTGATCGTCAAGGAAGGCTTGATGAACCTCGACTTCGCCGACGTGAAGACGGTGATGAAGGGCATGGGTCGGGCGATGATGGGCACCGGCGAAGCGGCGGGCGAGGGCCGGGCGATGCAGGCGGCGGAGGCGGCGATCGCCAACCCGTTGCTCGACGAGGTTTCGATGCGCGGCGCCAAAGGCGTGCTCGTCTCCATCTCCGGCGGCATGGACATGACCCTCTTCGAGGTGGACGAGGCGGCGACCCGCATCCGCGAGGAGGTCTATGACGAGGCCGACATCGTCGTCGGCGCGATCTTCGACCGCACCCTCGACGGCACCTTCCGCGTCTCGGTCGTGGCGACGGGCCTCGACAGCGCCCGGGCGGGCGAGGCGGCGACATCCGAGTCGGTGAACGGCCACGCGTCGGTGCCGGGGCGGACGCTGCAATAGGGTGCTGGCTGAGCCGATCTGGTCCGCCCGCACTTACTCGCTCAGCCCCGCACGGCGTAAGTCGTTGGCGAAGCGGTCGACGAAAGCTTCGGACATGGCCGGGCGGCTGCCGAAGTAGAATTCGGCGCGCGCCCTCGACGTGGTCATGTCCGGCCGCCAGCGGAGGAGCTCGGCGACCGCCTCGCGTGCTTCCGCCGCCAGCCCTTCGGCGCCGAGCGCCGCAGCCAGCACCATGGCCGGCCAAAAGGTCACGTTTTCCTGGCGCAGCGACGTGCGTGCCGCCGCGACGGCTTCCGCGTAGCGGCCGGATTGGTAATGGGCGATCGCCAGCATGTTGTGGAACGTCCAGAGATGCGGGTCGCGCGGGCTGAGCCGGCAGGCCTCCTTGATTTCGGCTATGCCTTCTTCCGGGCGCTCGACGTAGCAAAGGGCCTGCCCCAGCGCGAAATGACCCTGCGCGAAGCTCGCGCTGAGCCGCAGCGCCGCACGAAGATGATCGATGCCGCGCTCCGGTTCGCCTCGGAGCGCGAGTGCCCGTCCGAGCGCAAGCTGGGCTGCGGGCTCGCGGCTGTCGAGCATGATCGCCCGCTCGGCAAGCGTGACCGCATCGTCGATGCGATCCGCGCGTTCGTCGAGCGGGCCATACCAGCCGAGCTGAATGTGCACATAGGCGAGCCGCGCATGGGCCTGGGCGAAGCCGGGTTCGAGCTCGATCGCCCGTTCGAACAGCCCTTTTGCGGTCTTCAGATCGTCGAGGGTGAACTTGTAGAGGTGCCAGAGGCCCTTCAGATACACGTTCCAGGCATCCATGTCGGCGGCGGTCTGGCCGCGCAGCGCGGCGAACTCGATGATGCCGAGCTCCGGCTCGACGGTGCCGGTGATCTGCCCGGCGATCTCGTCCTGGAGCACGAAGATGTCGCCGAGCATGCGGTCGTAACGCTCCGCCCAGAGCAGCATGCCGGTCTCTCCCCTCAATAACTGGGCAGTTATGCGAATCCGATCGCCAGAACGGCGAATGCTGCCTTCGATCACGTATTTGACGCCGAGATCTTCCGCGACTTTCCTGACATCGATGGCGGCGCCCTTGTAGGCGAAGGAGGAATTGCGGGCGACCACCCGCAGCCACCGGCAGCGGGCAAGGGTGGCGATGAGTTCCTCGGTGAAACCGTCCGAGAAATGTTCCTGCTCGTCGACGCTCGACAGGTTGACGAAGGGCAGCACGGCGATGGACGGGCGCTTGTGATCGGGAACGGTCCGGACTTCGGAGACGGCGGTGATCGTAGCCGGCCCGCCGGTGGCCGCAGGTTGCCACTGCCAGACGCGCACCGGCGCCTGGATCTCGCTGAAGGCGCGGAGGCCGAGGTCGACAACCGGAAACTCGAGTTTCGACGCGACCTGGTCGTAGACCTGCTGGGAAACGCAGACGCCGCCCGGCGGAGCGATCTTCTGCAGGCGCTCGGCAAGCGAGACGCCGTCGCCATGGATGTCGTCGTCTTCGACGATGACATCGCCGAGATGGATACCGATGCGCAGTTGCAGGGGCTCGGCTCCGCCGCTTCCACCCTGCTGGAGCATCTTCCTCTGGATCTCCATCGCGCAGGTGACGGCAGCGACCACGCTCGAGAATTCGGCTAGCGTGCCGTCACCGGTCTGTTTCACGATCCGCCCGCCATGCTCGGCGACCGCCGGCCGGATGAGCGCATTGCGGCATTCCTTCAGGGCATTGAATGTGCCGGCCTCGTCACGCCCCATCAATCGGCTGTAGCCGACGACATCCGCATCCAGGATCGCTGCCAGCCGCCTCATGCACCCCGAGCTCCTGATCCCGCAGCATGTCTTCGGCCCGAACCCGCTGCCCACTTCGGGCCGACATGCTTTCAACTCACGCTTGTCTTTTTGCCGAACAACCCAGGGGCGAGCGCGTAGCAGAATCCAAAGAGAGGGGGAACCCAACCGTCGCTTCTTCCCGGGTGCGGAGGGTAGCAATCGTCGAGGTGGGTGTCCATTAGAGCGGCATAATTTACTTTTATATTCGCAGTCAGCGCGCAAGCACCCGGTGCGTTTTTTACGCCTACAGCGCCGTGCGCCTGATCAGAGGCCACAGTACACGACAGCAGAACAATTGACTTTGGCTGATGCTTTTTTGCCGTCATCCCTGTGCTTGGCACAGGGATGAGAGCAGCGCCGCGTCTGCGGCGCGGAAGAGTTTATTCAGCCCAAGGACTTGGGCTGGCTGGATTCCTGTGACAAGCACAGGAATGAGGCGCGAGGTGAAGCCTTGCCGAAACCGCAACCAAGAGGCGAAATAGGAAGAGCGGCAGACTCGAACGGGGCTTAAAGGAAGGCCCGCCTAGGGGCGGGCCGGAAGGCTGGCGGTGAAATGCTACCAATGTGTGGGCGCAATTCCTTTGGTAGAGTCAATACCCCCTCAGTAAGTCCTCGGCATGCCATAAGCCAATTCCCCCGGGGAGCCGCCGCCAGCTCGACCTGGGCCGCATCTCAATCAGAGCCCGCATGAGGCGAGCTCTGATCTAAATTGCTACTGAAATCCCGTTCGGCGATTTGCCTGAATATATTGCCGGGCCACGGCGTTCGGTCCAGTAACATTTGAGGGCGATTTGTTACGAAGCACGACCGATTCTTGCGCGCGGCAGTGGCGAGGGACAGAGTGTCGTATCGCTTCCTCGACAGTGGCGAGCGGTGCGAAGGGAGCAGCGAGGGCCGGCGCCCGACAGCCGCCGGAGATGTCAGTCGCTTGCCCGCCCGTACAGTCGAATGCTCGCGCAAATGGCGTCGAAGAACACGCGCCAGTTCATGTCGTTGGGTGCGAATTGGTTTTCACGATATCTTGTATCTGAACAAGCGGTTGGACTGATAGCCCGCGTTGGCGTAGCGCATTGTCGCCGCTCGGGACGAATTTTTTCGCACGTTCTTCGCGTCGCGGTCGACAGCCACGGACCTTCGAAACAGCACGCGGACATCTCGGCGGAGAAGGCTGACGCGGGCGTCGAAGAGGCGGCGGGCGGCATGTCCGGCATGTGTCGGCAGCAACAAGGGTGTGGGTGTCATCCGACTGTTCCTGCGGGAACATCGGACGGGATTTTTCTGAACAATATGGCGGACATGGACGTATGTCGTCCGGCAGTGAGGAGACGAGAGCATAACCGAAGTTCATTAAAGACAATGCCTTCCTAACCTTTAGCTGGCGGCGCTCCCTTCAGCCGCGGCAGCAATTCCAAAAAATTCGATCCGCTTCGACGCCGTGCCTTCGCGTGCCGGCGAACGAAGCCTCCATGCCAACAGATCACTCAGGAGATAAGAATGGCACTCAAAATGGGTACGGACGCCGCCGAGACGATAAATGGCGATTTTGGCGCCGACAACATCTTCGGCCTCGGTGGAAACGACACGCTCAACGGTTCCTTTCAGGGCGACGTCCTCTTCGGCGATACCGGTGAAGACACGCTGAACGGCGACAGCGGCAACGACTTCCTCGATGGCGGCGAGGGCAGCGACGACATCAATGGCGGCTCCGGCCAGGATACGATCATGTCGGAAGTGCCGTTCTCCGGTGCCGGCGACAGCGCCGACGGCGGTTCGGGGACCGATCGGCTAATGGTCAACTATTCCGATCTCTCGGCGGGCGTCACCATCACGATCCGCGACTGGATCACGCCGCAGACGCTCACCGGCAACATCCAGGCGACCAATGTCGAAGCCTTCAGCATCACCGGCACCGAGCTTGCCGACACGATCACCGGCGGCAACTACGCCGACATGCTGACGGGCGGCTCCGGCGACGACAAGCTGACCGGCGGTCGCGGCGCCGACGTTCTGGCCGGCGGTCTCGGCTTCGACACCCTGAGGGGTGGCTACGGCATGGATTTCATCAACGGCGATGACGGCAACGATCTCCTTTATGGCGATGCCGGAAGCGACTTCCTCGATGGCGGCAGCGGTGACGACGAGGCACGCGGCGGCAGTGGCTCGGACTGGGTTGCAGGCGGCATCGGCAACGACTCGCTCCTCGGCGAGGATGGCGACGACAGGCTCGCCGGCGATGCTGGCGTCGACAGCCTGAACGGCGGCAATGGCAACGACTATCTCGACGGCGGTGCCGGCGATGACAGGGTCGAAGGCGGCGCCGGCAACGACACGATCAGACACCGGCTCGGCGAGGGCAAGGACACGATCACCGATGCGAGCGGCAACGATCGCCTCGAACTCGTCGACCTCACCGGCAATTTCGCCGCCAAGGCCGCGACCCTCACCAATACGCTTGCCGACGGCACGACCTTTATTGGCATCGAGAACTACACCATCTCCGCGACCGGAACGGGCGCCAACAGCATCACCACTCTCTCGGGCACCGATGTCATCGACAGCGGCGCCGGCGACGACAGCGTCAATGCCGGTGCCGGCGACGATCATGTGAAGACCGGCACGGGTAAGGACAGCGTCCTTGCCGGCGACGGCAACGATCGGGTGGAACTCGGCGAAGGCGGCGCCGACAAGGCAGATGGCGGCCTTGGTAGCGACATCGTCAGCGTCGACCGGCGGTCGACGACGGCCGGCTTGACCTTCTCGGCAACCGGGGCGAGCGCGACGCTTTCGGAAGGGACCACGCTCAAGAACTTCGAGCGCTACACGGTGCATTTCGGCTCCGGCAGCGACATCGTCAAGTCGGTTGGAACTGCCCAGGGGGTCGCCTTCTATGGCTATGCCGGCAATGACACGCTGATCGGCACGGCTGGCGGCGACACGCTCGACGGCGGCCTCGGCAACGACAACCTGTCCTCCGGCGCCGGCAACGACAGCATTGTCGATGTCGGCGGCACCAATGTCATCAATGCCGGCGACGGCAACGACAGCGTATCCGTCGGAAACAGCAACAACACCGTCGCGCTCGGCACTGGCAACGACTCGTTCAAGCGGACGGCGTCGACCGGCAAGCTTTCGCTCGACGGCGGCACCGGCACCGACTTCGCCTCGATCGACTTCGGCAAGTACACGGCCGGGATCACCTTCAAGCTGGCGGCGTCGGTCACCGCCACCAGTGCGCCGGTGACGGTCAAGAACGTCGAGCGCGTCGAGCTTTTCGGCGGCAGCGGCAATGACGTCTTCGTCGGCGGCGGGCTGAACGACGCGCTGCATGGCCGCGGCGGCCACGACAGCCTGACCGGCGGCGCCGGCAACGACGTCCTCGTCGGCAATCTCGGCAACGATACGCTGAGGGGCGGCCTCGGCGACGACACGCTCCATGGTGACAGCGCAAGCGAGTATGGCGGCCGCGACAAGATCTATGGCGAGGACGGCAACGACCGCGTCCATGCCGGCATCGGCGATCTTGCCGATGGCGGCAGCGGCACCGATACGCTGAGCCTCGACGCGCGCAACCAGACGAAGGACATTTCCTTCAGCTTCGCGACCGGCAGCGCCACCGTCGACACGACGACCTCGTTTACGGCCTTCGAAGTGCTGAACTACTTCGGCAGCGCTGGCAAGGACACGGTCACCGGCGGCAGCCTCAACGACCGGCTCGAGGGCAACGGCGGCAACGACACGCTGAAGGGCGGCGCCGGCAATGACGTGCTTACCGACGGCGCCGGCAGCGACAATCTGTTCGGCGATGCCGGCAACGATACGCTGACCAGGACCGTGTTCAGCGGCACCGATGTCTTCGACGGCGGCACCGGCACCGACACGCTCTCCTTCGGGCGCGCCAGCGACAGCTCGGTCGTGCTCGACCTTCAGAACCAGGCCCTGAACCGGGGCATGGCGCAGGGGCTGACGGTCAAGAACTTCGAGATCATCAATGGCAGCGCCAATGACGACGTCATCCGCGGCGATGCGGCCGCAAACACGCTCAACGGCGGCGGCGCCGACGACGTGCTCGACGGCCGCGGCGGCATCGACCGGCTGAACGGCGGCGCCGGCGACGACTGGCTGACCGGCGGCGCCGGTAACGACGTCTTCGTCTTCGACCGCTCCGGCCGCGACGGCGAGGGTGACGTCATCACCGACTTCACCCGCGGCCAGGACAAGCTCTCGATCGACCGGAGCGACTACGGCATTGCCGCGGCCGACGCGACGGTGACGCTCGTCGTCGGCGCCAATCCGGTGGCGACCGGCACGAAGGGCACCTTCCTGTTCGAATCGGACAACGGCCGGCTGTGGTTCGATGCCGACGGCAAGGGCAGCGAGGCGGACCTCGAACTGGTGGCGATCCTCAAGAACGTCACGACGCTTACGACCGGCGACTTCCTCCTCGCCTGAGGTCGCTTCACGAATGCCCGGCTCGCTTGGCCGGGCATTCGGCGAACGCATAAAAGTTTTGTAAAATACAAGAATCTTTCCTAACGAATTATAAATTAGCCTCACCTAAATTGCCTGACGTCCTGTTTCGGAGAGGGGAAGGCTATGAGGGCCGGGAAGTTCCGTGGGCAATTCAGGCGACTGGCGGAGAGCAGGGACGGCAATTTTGCGGTGCTCGGCGCCATTGCTTTCGTGCCTATAATCGCGGTGGCGGGACTGGCGATCGATTTTGCCGGAGCCTATCTCGAATCGGAGAAGATCCAGAATGCGCTGGACTCCGCGGCACTCGGCTCGGTCCGGGTCTATGGCGAGGGCGCGACGGAGGCGGCGGCCTCCGAGGAAGGCGAGAAGTTCTTCTGGAGCAACTATTCGCTGCCGAGGGAGAATGTCGCCGAGGCTCTGGCTCAGCCGACGGACATTGAGGTGCAGGAAGCGCTGACCTTGACCTTTGCGCGCGGCGTCGACGAAGACACGGCCACCGCGGAGTTCGCATACGAATACAAGCCCCTCTTTCTCGAACGCCAGCCGTTTCAGATCCGCCGCCAGGCCGTTGCCGCGCGCACGCCGAGCGCCGAAGCCTGCATCTTGGCGCTTCACCATACGGCCCAGCGCGGCTTCGAAGTCAGCGGCAGTGCGATCGCGGACATGACCGGATGCGTGATCGTTTCCAATTCGAACCACGGCGAGTCGATCTACGCCGGGGGGACGGGCAAGCTGAAGGCCGAGTGCCTCTATGCGGCGGGTGGCATCTACGGCTCGCCGCAGGCTGTTACCCTCGCTTGCGAGCATGCCGTCGAAGGATCGCCGCGCGTTCCCGATCCCTTCGCCAGCAAAGCGCTGCCGAAGGCGTCCACCTGGGTCGATCTCTCCGGCTGCGGCGTGAATTATGTCAGCGGCGGCGGCGGCAACGGCAATTGCAACGGCACCGGCAAGACGCCGAAGAACACCGATGGCTATGTGGTGACGCTGAAGCCTGGAACCTATCGAACGTTCGAGGTCAAGGGAACCGTCAAGCTCGAGCCCGGATATTACATCATCGATGGCGGGCGTCTCGAACTGGCCGCACAGTCGGTGGTGACCGGCAGGGGCGTCACATTCTTTCTGCTGAACGGTGCCGATCTCCTGATCCGGGGCGGCGCCACCTTCGACATCTCGCCGTCGCTCGATGGTGACTGGGCGGGATTCTCGATCGTGGCCGAGCATGGAAATACCGAGCAGGCGGTGATCAACGGCAACAGCAGTTCCTCGCTCACCGGGATCGTCTATCTCCCCGATGCGGCCGAACTGCAATATTCAGGCAATGGTTTGACCGGCGGCGAGTGCATCCGGATCATCGCGCAGGAAATCACGCTCACCGGCAACAGCACCTTCAAGATGGACTGCAGCGCCGAGCTCGCCGACAAGAAGCTCAACTATCCGGGCGCGATCCGGCTGGTGCGCTGAGCAATTCGGCGGCTGCGGGCGACGCAGCCGCCAAAACGGCGATCAAAGAGCCGCGCAGCCGTCGAAACCGCGCTTATCGCCGGTTTCAGCAGACATTTCGCGCGTGAAATGCGCCTTTCGACGCAGGTGTTGCGTCTCTTGCCACAATTTCGCTCCACCTGACCTGCAAAAGTTGCGCCCGCCGTCCAACGGCTGGCAGGGGATTTTCCAGGTCGCGCGTAGCGAACGCCATCAGGTTGGGGCACGGCCATTGCGGGTCGCGGCCGACTGCAACAGGGCAATCGAAAATCGGTGATCGGTTTTCGGTGAGAATGTAGGCGGTCACAAAGCGCTAGAGAGTCTTTCGTTTGCGTATTTTTCGTAAATGTGTGATGCCCGAAGAGGGTGGCGCCAAGTTAATTTCAAGGACGCTCTAGCCCTTTGATTTTTAGAGCAGTTCAACCGCTTTCAGGATGAGTTCGCTGAAAGCGGGGCGGTTTCGTGCGCGCCGTCAAATCACGCTCTGGTGGTCAACTTCATCGCAATGGACGGATGTGAAGCGGGCGCATGCCGGCATGAGGCCGGCTGGCCATGAAGGAGACCCAGATCATGAAGGTTGTGGCGTTTCTGACTGCAGCATTTGTCACGCTTGCGGCCCCGGATACCAGTTTTGCGGAGATGCTCTCCCAGGCACAGAAATATACGGGGCTGCACGAGGTCAAACACAATAAGAAGCTACGCGCGGCGCTCGGCATTAACCCCGCGCGCACGCCCTGGTGCGGCCATTTCATGGGGCTGATCGCCCGGACTGTCGGCCGAAAGCCACCGGAAAGCTACGGTATCGCGCGCTCCTGGCTGCGCTTCGGCGCTCCAGTGCGGCTCGCCTACGCGAAGCCGGGAGACGTTATCGTCGTCAGGGCGGGCCGAAGCTACCATGTCGGCATCCTCGCCGCGCTGTCGAAGTCGCGTGCGCAGGTCATCGGCGGCAACCAATCGGGCCGCGTGCAACTGTCTTATTTCAGCCGCGGACAGGTTGTCGCCGTCAGACGGTAAGCGTCGTCCCGACGCGCGTCTGACGCCGGCATTCCTCTTGCGCCGTCATCCCCGGCCTCGAGCCGCTCAAGGCCGGGGATGCTACCCATGTTTTTATCCCAAAACCGCTACACACTTCTGGGCGACATGAATTAATCTGCGCGCGATTCATTTGCGGGTTTGTCTGATGTCGCTTCGCCTTGCCACCTTCAATGTCGAAAACCTCTTGAGCCGCTTCGATTTTTCCGGCTTTCGCAACCAGCTGAAACAGGATCGCGTCCTGCGGCTCTTCGAAGTGCGCAGCGAGGCCGAGTATCAGCGGCTCGAGGAGGCGCGCACCATCGCGCATACGGACGACACGCGGCAACTGTCGGCCCTGGCGATCGCCGACTGTGACGCCGATATCCTCTGCCTGCAGGAGGTGGACAGCATGGCGGCGCTGCAGGCCTTCGAATACGGCTATCTCTTCCGCATGGTCGGCAACGGCTACCGCCAGAAATACCTGGCCGAGGGCAATGATTCCCGCGGCATAGACGTGGCGGTCCTGATGCGGGAAGAGACGCGCGACGGACAGAAGATCGAGTGCCTGGAGGTGAAAAGCCACGCGGCGCTCACTTACAAGGACCTCGATCTCTTCGACGACGAGCTGGCGCAGACCAACCGGCCGGGCGACCGGATATTCAAGCGGGACTGCCTTGAAGTCGATTTGAGGATCGGCGGCCGTCCGCTGACGCTCTATGTCGTGCACTTCAAGTCGATGGGGCCGGCGCGCGAGGGGCTTGACGGCCGCGAGGCAACGATGGCGCTGCGCCTTGCCGAGGCCAAGGCGGTACGGCACATCATCGAAAGCCGCTTCGGCCGAACCCAAGCGGCTGAGAAGATGTTCGCGATCTGCGGCGACATGAACGACTATCAGGAAAGGGTGGAAGTTCTGGGCGATCGGCGCAATGGCTACGAATTCGTACCGCGTGAGGAGGCGAGGAGCGCACTCGACGTCTTTACCCGTGACGGCTTCGTCGAAAATCCGGTCGACAAGCGGCCGGTGCTCGACCGCTGGACCTTGTTCCACAGCCGAGGTCCGCAAGAGCGGCATCTCTGCCAACTCGACTACATCTGGCTCTCCCCCGCGCTCGCCCGCCGCAATGCCGCCCGCGTCCCGGAGATCATTCGCGCCGGGCAGCCTTTCCGCACGATCTTTCCCGTTGGCCAGGAGGTGGAGCGCTATCCGCGCACGGGCTGGGACCGGCCCAAGGCGTCCGACCATTGTCCGCTCGTCATGACGCTGGATATCTGACGATGGTTCTTTTCGAGAGCAACCGGGCGCATTGGCCGGCGGAGGGCACGATCTTTCCGATCTCGGAGATCGACGTCAGGGTCGCCGCCGAACCGCATCCGTTTCACCTAGCGGAGAGGGAGCAGGCGCGGGAGAACTGGCGGTGGGAGATCGCGGCGAAGCCCGATCTCTTCGACGGCAGGATGCTGCTGCAGCGGACGATTCAAATCGAGGGCGGACGAATCGCCGCGCGGGCGCATATCGTTCCCTATTCGACCTTCTTGTGGTGGCGGAAGACGAGGGGGCTAGCGCGCGATGAGGAAAAGTGCGCGCGGTTTTCCGCCCGCATCGCGCGCTAGCTTCATAGAATCGATCACGTTTATGATTTAGGTCGATACGACCTAAAATCATCGTGATCTAGCGCCTGCCATCTGTTCGGCATGCCGATGCTCATGTCCTCGGATGGAGCGATGATCGCGATCCGGATGGGCGCGCACACCGCCAATGCGGGGCGTGTCTACAGCCCCGGCGGCTCGCTCGAGCCGGAAGATATCATCGATGGACGCTGCGACGTCGCCCGCAACATCGCGCGCGAGGTCCAGGAGGAGACCGGCATTGTGCTCTCTGACGCAATTGCCGAACCGGGCTGGCACGCGATCCACATGGACAGCACCGTGACGGTCTTCCGAGTTTTCCGGCTGGCATCCGCGGCGGACGAGATCGTCGCGCGGGTTGCCGCCCATATCGCCTCCGACCCGCATCCGGAAGTCGAGGAGGCGGTTGCGATCCGCTCAAGGGATCGGACGGCGCACAACTATCCGGAATGCATTCCGCCGATCCTCGAATGGTTGTTTTCGCGAGATGGGCGATAGCGTTTTTTTTGCCTTGCCGGTCGGGGCGAGTCCGGTGCAAGTTTCGTGGCAATCTCGGAAGGCATGTCGTTTGGAAGTGTGCTGCGGATAGGAATGGGGGACATCGGATGCCACGTCGCTATGCGATCTACGACGTCTTTACCAGCAGGCGTCTCGAGGGAAACCCGCTCGCAGTGGTGTTCGGCGCCGACGGCTTGAGCGATGCGGCCATGCAGGCGATAGCCCAGGAATTCAACCTCTCGGAGACCGTTTTCATCCACCAGCCAGCGAGCGCGGCCCACTCGGCACGCCTAAGGATCTTTACGCCCGCACATGAGCTGCCTTTTGCCGGCCATCCGACGGTCGGGGCGGCGGTGGCGATCGCGGAGGACCTCCACGGCAACTCCGATCGCAGGCTCGACCTCATGCAATTGCTCGAAGAGCAGGTCGGACCGGTGCGCGCGGCCGTGCGGCTGAAGCCGGGGGAGGCGAGCTTTGCCGAATTCGACCTGCCGCGAAAGCCAAGCCGGCTCGAAGCCCATTTCGACAAGCAGGCGATCGCCGATGCCTTGAGCCTCAAGGTGACGCAGCTGGGCTTCGAGAACCACGTCGTTTCCTTCTGGAGTGCAGGTGTTCCCTTCGTCATGGTGCCGCTGCACGACATAGCGGCGGTCGCCGCCGTCGAATTCAACCCGGAGCGCTGGGAGCGGCTGACGCCGCTTGCCGAAGGCAGGCTGGCGGCCGCCTATCTCTATTGCCGGGGCGGCATCAATCACACGGCCCGCTTCCATGCCCGCATGTTCGCGCCTGAGATGGGCATTGCCGAGGACCCTGCCACAGGTGCCGCGGCAGCGGCGCTGTCGGGCGCCATCAATCTCTTCGACAAACTGGTCGACGGACACCACCCGATCCTGATCGAGCAGGGGGTGGAGATGGGCCGACCCTCCTTCATTCACCTGCATCTCGACGTCACCGGCGGCCGGATCTCCAACGCCCGGATCGGCGGCCACGCGGTGAAGATCGCCGGAGGCGAGCTGATGCTCTGAGGTCGCGCCGCGCGGGCCGCATGACGACGGTTCCCGAGCTCCAATGGGCGCGCCGAGAAGGCCGAAATTTTTTCCCGAGATTTTTGAAAGGGTGCTGGACAAGGCGAACGAAGGCCATTATACGCCCCTCCATACCGCTGCGACGCGGTCCTGGACGGGTGATTAGCTCAGTTGGTAGAGCAGCTGACTCTTAATCAGCGGGTCCACGGTTCGAGCCCGTGATCACCCACCAGTTATCTCCCCGCAACTGTCCTCAGCACTTCATCCCCTCTCCTAGCGCCCCACGCTGGGCGATAAAATCCGAGATCGAAGAGGAAGGCAACGCTTAGTGGTGGCGATGCAGGGGGCGAGACCAGCGACAGGGGCGTGGACTGTCGGTTACCCTTTGTTCCTCACCCGTGGTCATCCGTCCGGGTGTGGTTGTGGCACCTTTGTTCGCCTGTCGGTGCCGGTTCGTTCGTAATACAGAGCCAGAATTGCTAATGAAGGGAAAGTGGACGGGACAGCGGATCAGTAGACGTAATCCCCACCGCCTCCAACATCGACGAACCATAACAGCTCGATGCCAAGGACGACGCCAGCAATGCCGAGAGAGCCGAGGAGGATAATCCGGAGAACGTTGAGTATGACGGGTATCGCGTTGCTCAGCATTTCCATTCGGAGTTCCCTCCTTATCGCTCAGAGCGTAAGGCGAGAAGCCTAAACCGGACAACGGCCTAAAGTCCTGTAGGACATAAGCGTTTAGTCGGATTTCGCTACCTATAGTTGTAGTTTTACCAGAATAGCCATGGTCCGTGGTGGGTCGTCCGCTCGGTCGCCATTAAAATCAAAGTCCCTTAGGGGAAACCGGGGCAGGGGGCCTATGCTGCGCTGCAACATTTACAGGGTTGGCTGTTATCTTCCGATCGCTCGAGAACGAACGAAGCACGATTACCTTGGTGCAAAAGTTAAACCAACGTCTGGGTTTGCAGGTCCCGGGCCTCCATCACCGGGGCCATGCCCGATCTCGATGCAAGGCATATCCTAGTCCACAGAGATGGCAAGGCCGACGCTGTGTACCGCGAAGCCTATCCAGATGTCGCTCTTGAGAATCAGGGCAAGATCAAGCTGGACTTCATGTTCGTAAACTCGGCGAGGACGTCCGTTTGCGAACCGGCCAATCAGAGCGACCAGCAGATCATTGCGACAAACGTAGTCGCCCAAAATGACGTTGTACATTGATTAGATCAGACACCTGCCACGCGGGGTATTAACCGGAAACCACCCGGCTCCGCTCCCCTCAGCCCCGGAAAATTCGAGCTCCCGCTGGCTCAAATTTCGGGGAGCACCTCAGGAGAAAAAATAATTTTTGAGACGGATGCTCTACAACTGGCCGCCAAGCTGGCCGAAGCCACGCTAGATGTCTCAAGAGACTATGATGAGGAGGATGTCGGCGGTGAAGAGGACTTCTCCAGTCAGCTTTGTGGTAGGCTCAAGGAGACTCTCAAGTCATACGAGACTGAGAACATGGTTTGGCAAGTCGAAACTGCAGAAACTGATAAACCGCACGGCCGTCTTAGAGCTCGCACTCTGAGTAAAGTGAGCGAAGAGCCCATTTACGGTGCCGATATCGTCATGGCCATCGAGGCGCGCGGACCCGATTTCGAGATGAAGAAAGGTTTTCTCGCACAGGCGAAGCGGCTGGAATACGGCAAGAAACTCAGCACAGCCGACTACAACGGCCTGCGAAAGCAATGTCAAAATATGCTAAATGTAACGGCCGCAAGTTTCGTGTTCATCTACAGCAGGACCGGGGTGACTGTGCTATCGGCTAATGCCATTATAACCTCAAGTAATCGGGATCTGTGGGCGCTACCGACCTGGCCAATTGATGTCCTCTATTACGATTTCGCTATCTGCTGGATTGGTGACTATCGGCTCCGCACTACCACCCGCAGAACGCTGGACGAGCTGCGCGCCACCCTGGATGCTAATGCGGCGATCCGGGTTCTTGGAAAACCGAAACTGAAAGAAGCTACGCCTCGTAGAAGGCGACGTGTGCAAGTCTAACGCTGACGGGGCAGTAGCTCGCTGGTGCTCGCCCATCGTGCACATCCAGCTCCCGTCGTCCGACTAAAGCGAAAGGTTTCACCACTGTGGCAGCCGATTTTCGCCCCTAGCCATTAACTATTTATTTTTGCATTATGCGCTCCAAGGTAGTGGAAGGACTCCAATGGACTACCATCAAAGAATTGCAATCACGCTCGGGTTTTTATTGTTGCCAATAGCAACTGCATACGCCGGCGGATGCACGGGGGAATATCAGCCACACGAGAAAGGTGATTTTCGATTCAAGACGGCCTCCTCGTTCGAGGAAGGCAATTCGCTACATATCTACAGGACCTGCGTCCTGAACGAAGACCCTCAGAACGATCTAAAGGTAAGTTGGTACATTCCCGGACCGCATCTAACTTGGTTGCCACCGCACGAGCGCATCGACTTTTCGCGGCGCTCCATCGACCCTGATGCCCGGCCGCTCAAAGGCTGTATTGAGTACGGGCACCTTGGCGATGTGACAATAGCCGAATTCCTTGGAGATAAAGCTGAAGAAGCGCTCACAGCGGAACCAAATGAGCAAGCCTGCCGGCAGCAGGCAGGACTTCAGGTCCTACCGGGCGGGAAAAAAGAGATTGATCCACCTAAGTTCGGCTGGACTGAGGATTACACCATCTTTTTTCCGTCTGATATCGAGGATGTCCGCGAGACAATGCTCAAGCTCAGCGCGACGGTCTCTATAAAAGAAACCGACGACGGTGCCTACCGTACATATTTTGTCTACAGCGTTGCCCCCTACGACGGAAGGAAAGGTGGCGATCCTGAGGCCGTACGATTTAGGGCAATTTTCCCGGACGCTATCCCCTACTTACAGGAACTCTATGCTGCGCAGGTTGCTGCGGAACCACGTGTCCTTGGCTTTAAAGGAGAAAGTGCGTTCACCATCAGCCGTGCAGAAAAGTATCGGCCCGCTCCGATGCTCCTCGAATTCCTGGGAAAGGAAAATCAAATCCTAGCGGTGCTACAGGTTACCGTTCTGGCGCCGGGACTGTAAATGGGCAAACTATTTAAAGCGATTACTGCTGTCGCGCCAGGACCAATCGCCGTATGGGCCGGGGATGTCTTACAGGTGTTTGACAGAACCTTTGTTATTAGACCGAATTCGCCGGAGATCTTGCCCAATACTGCTGCTGCAGTTGGCACGATTCTAACAATCTTCGTCACTGCCATCCATTTCAATGCGGCACCAGCAACTCTAAAACGGCGAGCGCTCTGGGCGGGAAGCGCTGCGGCATTAGTTCTGATCGCGATCTTTGTTATTCGCGCCTTTCTCGATGGCGCTATCCCGCGCAGAACTGCAATCATCCTGTATCGAGTCTATGATGTCTCGAGCTCTATTTTTTTGGTGCTGGTGATTGTGACGGTCGTATTTGCGATCCTATACCAGTTCAACAGCTCGGGAGATGACCAAACTGAACCAGCGCAGGATTGAACCGATCCGCAAGCAGCCAGCGACGGGCGATAAGCGGGTCGGGGCAAACGTCCAGCATGCTACACAATTTGCCCAAATCTAACGCTTACCCGCCCTCATTCAAACAGGCGCCCAGCCACCCGGTAACCCCGCAGCCGAAGTCGAGGATCGCCTGGAATTCAGTTCCCAGCGTATTCCAGCCCTCGCGCGTTTCCAGCTTCGGCTGCTGGGTTTGAAACCCGGCCGTGCTCGCGTGTGGTATGGAGATACCCCTCAAATTTCCAGCGCGGAAACAAACGCGCGACTGCCCCCGACGGGCCCCGCCGGCCTGTCAATCCTGTTGCCCCGCCCCCCGGGCTGCCGATACCCGCCCCAAGAAGTCGGCGAGCTTGGCTTCGATCCCGGCGAGCCGGGCATCCAATGCGGCGAAGCTAGGCCCGTCTTCGAAGGCCTCCTTGGACACTGGACAGCTCGCGTTCGAGTGCGGTCCGCAATTCGCCGGCGTGTCGTCCCTCAATTGCTGTAGATCGTTGGTGATCCGCTCAGCGTTCGCGACAACCCACCGCCATCAGCCTTCCCTATCGCGACTTGCGTCAGCGTCACGTACTTGGGGGCCGTTGAAAAAAATGGCGGGCCTACAGACTCTTAATCAGCGGTCCACGGTTCGAGCCCGTGACCACCCACCGAAAGCCTCAAAAAACCCTCCCTTGAGAGTCAGCACGCCAGGACGGGTGTTGATCGGCGCCTCGCGCTCGGCGGGACCGAGCCGCCCGTGGTCGATCCGGATCCGCACGTCGCAGTGTATCAGCGTGCTCAGGCGGTGAGCGATGATGAACGTGGTACGGCCCTCCATAAGTCGCCCGAGGACCTCGACGATGGCGCCCTCCGTCCGTGCGTCCACCGAACTGGTCGGTTCGTCGAGAATCAGGATCGGCGCATTTCTCAGGAAAGCGCGGGCAAGCGAGATGCGCTGGCGCTCGCCGCCGGAGAGGATCATGCCGCGCTCGCCGACCTGCGTGTCGTAGCCTTCCGGCAGGCCGGCGATGAACTCGTGGACCTGGGCGGCCTGAGCGGCCTCGGCGATCTCCCGGTGGGTGGCGTCCGGCCGCCCATAGGCGATGTTGTCGGCGATGCTCGCCGAAAACAACACCGGCTCCTGCAGGACGATGGCGAACTGGTTACGGAGGTCGGCCAGGCGGTAGGCGCGCAGGTCCACGCCATCCAACAAGATTGCCCCATGGGTCGGGTCGTAGAACCGGATCAGCAGGTTGACCAGTGTGGTCTTGCCGGACCCGGTCGGTCCCACGATCCCGACACGGGTCCCTGGGGTGACCCGGAACGACACGTCGTGCAGCGCCGAGCGGCCCTCATCATACCTGAAATAGACTTCCCGGAACTCCACGGCGCCGGCCGCGCGCCCGAGCGGGCGAGCATCCGGGCGATCGTCGGCATCCGCCGACTGGTCCAGGAGCCCGAAGGCGCGTCGCCCGGCGGCGAAGGCGACCTGAAGCGAGGATAGGCTGTTGGTGATCGTGTGCACCGGCCCCAGGATTTGCCAGACGTAGCCGATTACCAGCAACAATTCCCCGAGGCTCAGGATTCCAGCCCGGACGTGCAGGACACCGATGGCCAGCACCGTCGCGGCAGCGAGTGCGATAACCAAGCCTTTTAGCAGATCGAACCAGCCGTTGATCGCCGCGATCCACAGGTTGGTGGCGATCACCCGGCGCGAGCGGCGCGCGAACCGCTCCGTTTCGTGGCCCTCCCGACCGAAGGCTTTGACGACCCTAAGGACTGACAGGACCTCTTGGACAATGGATAGTGTGGCACCTTCCAGCCGGCGGCTCTGGTCCCAGCACGGGCGGACGCAGCGGGAGTGGATTCGCGAGAGGAGGAAGATGATCGGCGAGACGGCCAGCGCGACGGCCGCCAGCTGCCAGTCGATCACGGCTGTTACATAGATCATGCCGATGAGCGTGACAGACGCGGCGAGCACCGGGATAATTCCGTAGATGGTGACCCACTGGACGCAGGGCGCGTCGCTGAGGATACGGTGGGTGGCATCGAATGAGCCGTTCCGGTCGTGATAGGCCAGCGAGAGGCGCTGAGCGTGGCGGAAGAGACGGGCACGGAACGCGAGCGTCAGCTGCTCGCCGGTGTAGGTCCGCAAAAGCAACTCGGCGAAGCTCCGCACTTGACCGACGACCGCCAGCGCGACGGCGAGACCGAACGCGACCGCTAGTGCGGCAAGCGGTCGCTCAGAGGAGTTGGATACCAGCGCCCCCAGGAAACTTGGCAATGGCTCCGCGCCAACGGCGCTGTCCACCGCGATTTTGAGAGGCAGGGGCGCCAGGAGGGCCATCGGCGACCAGAGCAGACCGATGAGGAGCAGCCCGAGCAGATGCAGGCGGTGAGGCGCGGCCTGCGACAGCAGCCGTCGGAATACATCGACATCGGAGTACCGGCACGAGAGCATGACACCCCTCGAGTCGCTCGGCCATCAACACGAGATTCCCCGCTCGCGGCCGACACGCCGGGGATGAAAAAGCGCTCGCGATGACGGACTTTTTGCGGCCAGAATTGTCTCTCCGACCGGCGAAGGGTCTTTCCGCGCTACCCACTTCGTGGGGGTACGACGGCATCGGCGGCGAAGATGGCGGTAAGCTTACGATCCATAACTCCACCAAGATTGGACCGGTGTTTTGATGATGCCTAAATTAGCATATCAAAATCTTCCGGTCAGCAAGATTGAGTTGTGTGGCGTAGCAAATCCGCGGTTCGAATCCCCTCAGCGCGAAGGGCTGCCTAAAGCGCGTATTGCCGGGTCAGCCAGTCGGCGAAGACGCGGGCGAGACGTCTTTGGCTGCCGGATTTCGGATAGGCGACGTAGTGGCCGATATAGCGGTTATCGCGACATATGCCCTGGAAGGGGCGGACCAACTTTCCGCTCTGCAACTCCCTGCGCGCCAGCAGGTCCGACTCGAGGGCAATTCCGAGGCCGTTGACCGCGGCGTCTACGGCGAGGAAGCTGCGATCGAAGCTCATCGACGGCGGAGGCGGCGGCCCAAGGCTGTTCGCCTCGAACCAGTCGATCCACTGGATTCGCTTGAGATCGCTTCGAATGAGCGGAAGGCGCAAGAGATCGCGTGGCGAGCGAATTCGGCTTGCCATCTCCGGTGAGCACATTGGCGAAACGACCTCCTCGCCAAGCGGCACGACGATAAGGTCCTCTCGATTGAGCGGCTCGCCATATACGACATCCGCGTCGTAAAGGCCATCAACGAAACGGGCATAAGTCGTGCTGGCGGCGACCTTCACCTCGACGCCTGGATTTTCGTTCAGGAAGCTCGGAAGGCGCGGCGAGAGAACCTGCGCCGCAAAACTCGGCGCACAGTGCAGCCGCAGCAGTTGGGCGCTCTTGGATGAAACGAGTTCAACACCTCGCCGCAGTTCCTCGAATGCATTCGAAGCGTGGTTGAGCAGGGTTTGGCCGGCGAGCGTCAAGCTCACGCTGCGGGTCGTTCGCTCGAACAGGGACACTCCCAAGTCCCTTTCCAGTCTCACGATCGCATGGCTGATGGCGCTCGGGGAAAGGTTGAGTTCTTCCGCCGCGGCACGGAAGGATCCTAGGCGCGCGGCCGATTCGAAGATGCGGATGGCGGAGAGCGGTAGCATGTGGAGCATGCGATTAGTGAATCACAGTCATCAGTAGATGTAAACTTTGCGTTTGTCGAAACCATCTCTCCTGGTCAACACTCCCGACGCGATCACGGCATTACCGTTGCTTATACCATGACCAGATGCCCGGAGGAGGGCGTCGGGAGGAGCCATAGATGTTGCTGAGAGGAAAGACCGCGGTCATTTCAGGCGCGGCGAGCAGGCGCGGCATTGGCCGCGCCACGGCGGAGCTTTTTGCCGAGCACGGCGCTCGCGTCGCTATTCTTGATCTCGATGACGATGCAGCCAGCGAAGCCGCCGGCACCTTGAAGCCCGTTGCGGAAGGGGCGCATATCGGCTTGCGTTGCGATGTCGCCGATCGGCAGTCTTGCCAATCGGCCGCGACCGCGGCAATCGAGGTTTTCGGTTCGGTGGACGTGCTGGTCAACAATGCCGGCATCACCCAGCCGGTCAGGACGCTCGAGATTTCCGATGCGGACTGGCAGCGCATCATTGCCGTCAATATGACCGGCGTCCTTAACCTCAGCCAGGCGTTCATCCCCAATATGCGGGACCATGGCGGCGGCTCGATCGCGTGCATGTCGTCGGTCTCCGCCCAGCGCGGCGGCGGCATTTTCGGGGGCCCGCACTATTCCGCCGCCAAGGCCGGCGTCCTCGGCCTCGCCAAGGCCATGGCGCGCGAGTTCGGCCCCGCCGGGATACGCGTCAATTCGGTAACGCCGGGCCTCATCCAGACCGACATCACCGGAGACAAGCTGACCCCCGAGATGCGCACGGACATCCTGAAGGGCATCCCGCTCAATCGTCTCGGCGATGCGCGCGACGTGGCGAATATCTACCTGTTCCTCGCCTCCGACCTCTCCGCCTATGTCACCGGCGCGGTCATCGACGTCAATGGCGGCATGCTCATCCACTGACGTGAGCGCCAAAAGCTAGCCCATCTTCAAGGAGAACGAGAAGAATGACCCAGATCGGTCATAACGTCAGTCTGCCGGAGCGAGCGCGGCGCATCCGCCGCCATGCCTTGCGCATGGGCGAAGTGCAGGGGCAGGGCTATATCGCCCAGGCACTCGGCATTGCGGACGTGCTGGCGGTATCCTACTTCCATGCGACGACATACCGGCCGGACGACCCGGAATGGGAGAGCCGCGACCGTTTCCTGCTCTCGATCGGTCATTACGCCATCGCGCTCTATGCGGCGCTGATCGAGGCCAAGATCATTCCGGAAGACGAACTGGAAACCTATGGTACGGACGACAGCCGCCTGCCCATGTCGGGCATGGCGGCCTATACGCCCGGCATGGAGATCACCGGCGGCTCTCTCGGCCATGGTTTGGGCATTGCGGTCGGCATGTGCCTGGCGCTCAAGCGGAAGAACTCCAAGGCCTTCGTCTACAACCTGTTCTCGGATGGCGAGCTCGATGAAGGATCGACCTGGGAGGCCGCGATGTCGGCCGGGTCCTACAAGCTCGACAATCTGATCGGCATCGTCGACGTCAACCAGATGCAGGCGGACGGCCCGTCGCTTGGGGTCCTGAATTTCGAGCCGCTCGGTCCGAAGTTCGAAGCCTTCGGCTGGTTCGTCCAGCGGGTCAACGGCAATGACATCGATGCGCTGGTGACAGCCTTCGATGCGGCCCGTCATCACCAGGGCGAGCAGCCGCGCATCATCATCTGCGACACCAAGATGGCAAAGGGCGTTCCTTTTCTCGAGGCCCGCGAGCGCAACCATTTCCTGCGCGTCGAACCCCATGAATGGGCGGAGGCGATCCGGATCATCGACGCGGGAGTTCAAGCATGAGACGCTCCAAATATGAACGCCCCGCGCACCTGCTGAGTGGTAGCGACAGGCCTCGCCTGACCACATCCGCGATGATTGCCTCCATCGCCGGAGCGGACCAGCCGACCAGGGCCGCACCCTTTGGTCATGCACTGGCGAGGCTTGCGGAGAAGGACGAGCGGATCGTCGGTCTCTCGGCGGATCTCGCGAAATACACCGACCTTCACATTTTCCGCGCGGCCCATCCGGAACGGTTCTACCAGATGGGTATGGCGGAACAGCTGCTGATGATGTCGGCGGCCGGCATGGCACGGGAAGGGCTGCAGCCCTGGGTCACCACCTATGCCGTCTTCGCATCGCGCCGCGCCTATGACTTCGTTTGTCTCGCGATGGCCGAGGAGATGCTGGACGTCAAGATCGTCTGCGCGCTGCCGGGCCTGACCACCGGCTATGGCCCGAGCCATCAGGCGACCGAAGATGTCGCGATGTTCCGCGGCATGCCGAACCTTACGATCATCGATCCCTGCGATGCGCTGGAGATCGAGCAGGCCGTGCCCGCAATGGCGGCGCACAGGGGCCCCGTATACATGCGGCTCTTGCGCGGAAACGTGCCCATCGTGCTGGATGAGTACGGCTACCGTTTCGAGCTCGGGAAAGCCAAGCTGATCCGCGACGGCAAGGACACGCTGATCATTTCCTCCGGGCTCATGACGATGCGGGCGCTCGAAGCGGCAAAAGCCCTTCAGAAGGATGGCGTCGATGCCGCGGTGCTGCATGTTCCGACGATCAAGCCGCTCGATGAGGCGACGATCATCGCCGAATGCCGCAAGCAAAACCGGCTCGTCGTCGTCGCGGAAAATCACACCGTGATCGGCGGCTTGGGCGAGGCGGTGGCAGCAACCCTGATGCGCTCAGACGTCCGCCCCGAAGGTTTCCGCCAGATCGGCCTGCCGGATCAGTTCCTTGAAGCCGGCGCCCTGCCGACGCTGCACGACATGTACGGGATTTCAACGGCGAAGGTGGTCGACGCGATCAAAGGCTGGCTGGACACATAGGGCCCGTAAGGCTTGGCCGGAGGAGGCCGAGAGACCCGCAAAATCAGAAAAAGAGGAGGAGAACATGAACTTGCTATCTACGAGACGCGGTTTCCTGCGATCGGCTGCGGCCGTGCTTGCCGCACCGGCTCTTGCCACAAGCATTCGCCCCGCCCGGGCCGGAACGACGTTGACGCTCGGCCATGGCGCTGCCCCGGGAAATCCGCGCACCGTCGCTGCCGCCAAGTTTGCCGAACTGGTGTCCGAGAAGACGTCCGGTCGGGTGACGATCAATGTCGCGGGTGCGGAGACACTGGGCAGCGACGCGGCCATGCTGACCAGCCTTCGCACCGGCGCACTGGATTTCACCGCCAACAGTCAAGGCGCTACATCCGCCATCGTGCCGGAACTCGCGGCTCTGGGCTTGCCATTCCTGTTCAAGGACGCGGATGCCGCCATCAAGGTGCTCGACGGCCCCGTCGGCCAGGAGCTCCAGAAGCGCTTCGAGGCGGTTGGGGTCGTACCGCTCGATTGGTGGGACAACGGCATCCGGCATCTGACCAATTCGAAACGGAATGTCGTCGCGCCCGCCGACCTCAGCGGCATGAAGATCCGCACGCCCGCAGATCCGATGACCATCGACATTTTTCAGTCGCTCGGTGCCAGCACGGAGCAGATTGCCTTCGGCGAGCTCTACATCGCCCTGCAGCAGGGCGTCGTCGACGGGCAGGAGAACCCGCTCGCCAACATCGAGAGCTCCAAGCTGTTCGAGGTCAATCGCTTCATCAGTCTCACGGGTCACAAGTGGGAATCGACGCCCTTCCTGATGTCGAAGATCGCGCAAGCGCGTCTCGGCGGCGACCTCGAGGCCGTCCAGGCCGCAGCCAAGGAGGCCGGGCAGCTTCAGCGCAAGCTGTCCGGCGATAAGGCGACCGAGGTTCTCGAGGCGTTCCGCAACAACGCCGCCATCGAGGTCGCGGAAGTGGATCGAGAGGCCTTCGTGAAGGCGACGGCATCCGTAGCCGAGACCTGGAAGCAGAAGCCCTTCGGCGCTTTCGTCGGTCTAATCGAAGAGGCTGCAAAGGCCTGATCGGCTTCCGGTCGGGGAGGACCAATGTCAGCAGTACTGAACACCATAGAGCTGGTGGCGCGTGTCATCGTCTCCTTCGCGAGATTCGTCGTCGTCGCCAGCGGCATTGCCCTGACGGTCGTGACAACCTCCAACGTCGTCGCCCGTTACGCGCTGAGCAGCGGCGGTTTCTCCTTCGCACAGGAATTGCCGATGCTTATTTTTCCGTGGTTCGTCCTGGCCGGAATTGTCCTGGCCGCCCACAGGCAAGGCCACATGGCCGTCGAATGGCTTTACGACAAGCTGGCCGGGCGGGCGCGTTATGCGGCGTTTGCCATTGCCGCGGCGGTCAGCACGATTTCCTTCCTCACGCTTTCCTATGAAGCCGTTCTTGTGGCTGAAATCGCCGGCATCGAACGCAGTCCCGTGCTGCAATTGCCGAATAGTCTTGGCTACTATTCGCTGGCGGCCGGAGCGCTGCTCGTAGGAATCGTGACGATCGCCGCCGCCCTCAGGGTACTGCGATTTGGCTGGGAGTACCGCGTCGAACTCAACACGGGGGAGACGCCGCTATGACGATCGTCATGATCACCGCCTTCTGCATCCTCATGGTCATGGCGGTGCCGGTTGGCTACGCTCTCATCATCTCCGCCGGCGTCGCCGTTCTGTTCAATGGCTATGTGCCGCTCTCGGTGGTTGCCCAGCAGGTCTACGACCAGACCCAATCATTCCCGATGCTGGCGCTGCCATTCTTCATGCTTGCCGGCACGCTGATGCTCGGCGGAGAGCTTGGACGGCAACTGCTGGAACTTGCCTCCACCGCCATGCAGCGCTGGCGCGGCGGGCCCTTGTCGACGACCGTCGTTTCTTCGGTGGTCTTCGGCGGCGTCTCGGGGTCGGCCGTCGCGAATGCCAGCGCTCTCGGTTCGGTTCTCATTCCCTGGCAGAAGAAGCAGGGCTATCCGCCCGCCCTTTGCGCAGCCAACAACGCCACCTCTTCCGTGATCGACGTTCTCATACCACCGTCGATCCCGATGATCCTCTATTCGCTGGTCAGCGGCGTGAGCGTGGGCGATCTCTTTCTGGCCGGCATCCTGCCGGGCCTGATCATGGCGGCAAGCTTCATATTCGTATGCTGGATCATTTCCGTGCGCCGCCAATACAGGATGCACAAGGGTGGCATCCGCAAGCGTGATCTGGCGAAACTGGCACTGAACAGCCTGCCAGCCATCCTGCTTCCGATCCTCATCATCCTGTTCCTGCGCTTTGGCCTCGCCACGCCGACCGAGGTCGCTGTTCTCTCGGTCGTCTATTCGCTGCTCCTCAGCCTGCTCTTCTATCGCGACCTTAGCTGGAAGAGGTTCTGCGACAACGTGGTCGAAGCCGGTGTCGGAACCGGGGTCGTCATGCTGGTGATCATGGGCAGCGCCGCCGTGGGCTGGATCCTGACCTTCGACCAGGCGCCGCAGCAGATGGCGGAATGGGTCGCCACCAATATATCCAGTCCGATCGTCATCATCCTGATGATGAACATCATCATGCTGATCGTCGGCATGCCGCTCGACATGCCGCCTGCAATCCTGCTCCTGGGTCCGATCTTCGTGCCGCTGGCCGATGCCATCGGGCTCGACAGGGTGCAACTCGGTCTGATGATGGTCATCAATCTCGGCATCGGCCTCTACACGCCGCCGATCGGTACGACGCTGTTCATCTCGTCGTCGATTGCGAAGGCGCCGCTTGGGGAAACGACGCGTGAGCTTCTCCCCTTCTTCACCATGGCAATGCTGCTTCTGTTGGCGGTCAGCTTCATCCCGGCCCTGACGATCTATTGAGGACATCAAGTCAATGCACGACCGCCAGACATTCGTCGTGACAGTGAGGGGATTGACCAAGTCCTACGGCGCAACATCCGTGCTAAAGGGCGTGGACTTCTCCGTGGCAAGAGGGGAGGTTCACGCGCTTCTGGGCGGCAACGGTGCCGGAAAATCCACGATGATCAGGATCATCACCGGGTCTGCCGCCAAGGATGGCGGCGAGATCGAGTTCCGCGATGCGGCCGGGAACCTGCGGGCGGAGGCGGAGGGGCGGCGGACTGTTACCGTGGTGCACCAGGAGTTGGCGCTTCTGCCTCACCTCACTGTCGCAGAGAACATCGTCCTGCCGCGCTACTCGTCCGGCCTCTCCGTCTTCGATGGCAAGCGCTCCGTCCAGCAGGCCTACGAAGCGCTTGGGTTGATCGATCGCGATTTCGCCGCATGCTCGCTGCATCGGCCGGTCGGCGATCTCAGCCTGCACGAGGGGCAGATGGTCGAGATTGCCCGAGCCCTGTCGTCCGGCGCGCAACTGATCCTCCTCGACGAGCCGACCGCCAACTTGACGGCGGCGGAAACCGAGCGGTTGTTCTCGCTCCTGAGGCGGCTCGCCCGCGAAAACGGCCTCTCAGTCGTCTTCGTCTCGCACCGGATGAAGGAAATCCGGCAGATCGCCGATATCTGCACCATCATTCGCGATGGCCGCACCGTGGTCAATCGGGTCGCGACATCCAGCCTTTCCGATACGGCGATCGTGGAGAAGATGGGCCAGCTCGCCGCTCATGCGCCAACGGGTACCGTATCCGGGGCACGCCGGTCGGCGCCTGATGGTGAGGCGTTGACGATCCGGGAGGAGGGGCTCGAAATGATGCTGCCGCCCGGCACGATCCTCGGTGTTGCCGGCGCCCCTGCCGGGCCGGAAAGCTTGATCTCCGCGCTCGTCGGCGCGGCACAATCGAAGCGTTGGAGCGTCTCCTTCTCAGGCTGGCCTCAACGCTTCTCCTCGCCGCACCAGGCGGCAACCCTCGGGGCCGGCTTCATCACGGGCGATCGGTCTCAGAAGGGTGTCCTTCGCAGTCTGCCGATCATCGACAATGTGATGGCATCGCGCCGGGTGACCCGCGGCAGCCGGTTGGCCGGCGGGCGCGAAAACGCCGAATGCTTCGATATCTTGCAGGCGCTCAAGGTCAAGGCAGCCTCGCTCTGGGATTTGCCCGACACGCTGAGCGGCGGCACCCAGCAGAAGCTGCTGTTGGCGCGCTGGCTCGGCGTGCCCTCGCGGCTTCTGGTGCTGGAGGAGCCGACCCGCGGCGTCGATATCGGCACGAAGAAGGAAATCTATCAGCTCATCCGGGACATGGCGTCGAGCGGAACCATCATCGTCTGGTGGTCGACCGAAAATGCCGAGTTGCTGGAGGTGTGCGACCGGGTGGTGGCCTTCGACACCGAGGGCCGCTGCGCCGGCATCATCGATCGTGAGGAACTGAGCGAGGACAGGCTCGCAGACTTGACAGGAATGGCGGCATGACAGAGGCAAGCACGCAGCAGGCACTCCAGAATGGCAGTGCACCGCTTCCCATCCGGCAAAGGGAAGGCGTCATCGGCGCTTATCGCACGGAAATCGCCATTGCCATTGCGATCGTGTTGCTGGCGCTGGCGGTTGGTTCCCAGGTGCCGCAGGCGCTGAGCTGGGGCAACTTCGCGAATATAACACAAGCGGGCGCACCGTTGATGATCATGTCGCTTGGCGTCCTGCTCGTCGTCATCACCGGCGGCATCGACCTTTCGGTTGGTTCGGTCTTCTCGCTCACGGGAATGGTGACCGCGCAGGCGATGGCCTATGGGTTCGGCGGAGTGGGGGCGAGCCTCATCGGCCTCGGCGTCGGCCTGGTGTTCGGCTCGATCAATGGGTTCCTCGTCACGATCGCGGGACTGGCGCCCTTCGTCGTGACTCTGATCACTTTCGCCGTCGCCGGTTCGCTGGCCTTCATAGTTACGAACGGGCGTTCGATGCCGATCGGCGATCCGGATTTCTGGCTGCTCAACAGCGGCAGCCTTGTTCCGGGCATGCCGAACTACATCCTGTTCTGCCTCGTGCTGCTCGTAACCATCGAGATATTTCTTAAGAAAATGGTCGCAGGCCGGTGGTTCTATGCCGTTGGCAGCAGCTCGGCGGCCGCCTTCCTGCTCGGCATCCCCGTCAAGCGGACGAAATTCCTGGCCTATGTCGCCTCGTCGCTTCTGGCGTCTTTCTCCGGCCTTTTGACGATTTCCTATATTCTGAACGCCGAATCCACGGCCGGTTCAAGCCTGATGCTGCAGGCGATCGCAGCGGTCGTCATTGGCGGAGCGAGCCTGCTCGGCGGCACGGGAACGGCGGTTGGAGCCGCGCTTGGCGCTCTGATGATCACCGTCATCCAGAACGGCGTCAATCTCATCGGCATCAACAGTTTCTGGCAGGGCTCGGTGACGGGCGCGGCGATACTCATCGCCGTGCTCATCGACCGCTTCAGCAAATCCCGGCGCAGGGCCGGCTGACATTCGGCATATCGCCGTTTCTTTGGAGGAGGAGAACGCATGACAAAAAGGATGGAGGCAGGGCTTGCCCTGGCGCTTGCGGTGGGACTGGGATTGACGTCTCCTGCGCAAGCCACGGAGAAGAAAACGGTCGCCTATCTCGCGCCGTCGCTGGATATTTCTTATTGGCAGTGGGTCGGTCACGGCGTGAAGAAGAAGGCGGAGGAGCTGGGCATGGACTATGTCGAGTTCACCTCGGAGAACTCGCCCGCCAAGCAGATGGACAATGCGCGCACCGCCGTCACGAAGGGCGTCGATGCCATCGTCATCGGTCCGGTCAGCTCAACGAGCACGCCGCCGCTGCTTGCCTATTTGAAGTCCCAGGACGTCCCGATCGCATTCGCTGGAATCGGGCCGCAGCCTGGCCAGACCGACTACACCTCTTCCGTGACCGCCAATAACTACGAGACCGGAAAGGCGCAGGGGAGCTTCGTTTGCAAACTCGCCAAGGAGCGCGGTGGCAACAAGGTCGGCATGCTCTCGCTGCCGCAAGACCGCGAGAATGCGCAGAAATACCTGAAGGGCGCGGAGGAGGCCTTCAAGGCGGATGGTTGCGATCTGGTGCAGATGCTGGAAACCCGCGGCCTCACCGTCAATGAGGCGGTGACGCAGGCAAATGACATGCTCACAGCGCACCCCGATATCAAGGGGATCTACGGCATGTATGACGAAGCGGGCACCGGTGCGGCCAAGGTGCTCGAAACGCGCGGGCTGACCGGCAAGGTTGGAATCGCCGTTGCGGACGGCAGCCCCACGACGATCGGCCTTCTGAAGGCCAACGCCATTCAGGGGATCTTCTTCCAGGAGGCAGTGGGTCAAGGCCTCGACGGGACGCAGCAGGTCTATAACGCGCTCACCGGCGCCCCCGTCGAGAAGGACCTCGCTCTGGTCATGCCGCTCGTGACCGCCGACAAGGTCGATTCCGCCGAAGCCAAGGGGGTGATCGACCGCGTCTTCCCGCCCGCAAATTGAGAGCGAAGAAGTGAGAGGGATGCCGGATCTTTTCCGGCATCCCCGCAATCAGGGGAACACAGAAAATGGACAATCTTCCGATAATCGACCCTCACTTCCACCTCTGGGATCTCGAGAACAACTATTACCCTTGGCTCTCGGACGGGGTGAAGCCATCGGCCTTCGGTGACTATAGCGCGATCAACAAGACCTATCTGATCGACGACTTTCTCGCGGACGCCAGGAACCAGAACCTTGTCAAGGCGGTACACCTGGACGTCGGCTACGATCCGAAGTATCCGGCGGGGGAAACGCGCTGGCTGCAAGGGGTCGCAGACACCCGCGGATTTCCGCACGGGATCGTCGGTTACGCGGATCTGCGGAAGCCGGACGTCGGCGATCTGCTCGACGAGCATATGCAACACGCGAACTTCCGCGGTATCCGTCAGTCGATGAATTTTCACAAGGACCCGGCAAAGACCTATCTGACGGAGCCGGAAGTGAGCCGGACGCCGGAATGGCGGCGCGGCTTCAGGGAATTGGCCCGTCGCGGACTGAGCTTCGACCTCCAGCTTTACTATTGGCAGATGGAGGAGTTTCTGGAGCTTGCGGGTGACTTTCCGGAGGTCCAGATCATCCTGAACCATACCGGCATGCAGGTTGATGGTCCCGAACGTTTCGACGGCTGGCGCAAGGCCATGAAGACGCTGGCGCAGGCACCGAACGTCGCCTGCAAGATTTCCGGTCTTGGCATGGGAGACTGGACGTGGACGACCGAGAGCATCCGGCCCTACGTTGAGGAGGCCATCGCCGCCTTCGGTGTGAGACGCTGCATGTTCGCGTCGAACTTCCCCGTCGACAAGCTCTTCTCCACCTACGACGCGATCTGGAACTCCTTCACGGAGATCACGAGCGCGTACTCGGAGAGCGAGCGCATGGCGCTGTTCCATGACAATGCTGCATCGTTCTACAAGCTTTAGCAGGAAGGTTCGGGTTAGCGAGTTCACATCCCTCCCACGACCGGACGGCAGGGGTGCGGCTGCCATTGACGAGGAAGTCGACGGCAGCCGCCTATCAGGCTTGCGAGTCCGCTGCCTATGGTCCCACCTGGCCATTCAGGACAATGAGCACGCGCAACTCCCTGAAGTCCCTGATCCAGTGGTATGACCTCATTAGTGGTTTGGTTTGCTGGCTCGCCGATTTTAGATAAAGCGGGTACCGTGAACGATCCGTAGGGGCTCGTCTACTAAGGGTTCCCTTCGTCGCTAGCCAATAGCGCCTTCAGAAGCTCCGCTCGATCCGTCATATCAAACTCGCGTATCATGTAGAGCACCCTCAACCCCTCCATCACCGCCGTATGGCTCATTGGGTCCACCTGGTGCACTTCGCACCAGTCGGAGACGACCTGCTCCACAAGCTCGGCCTCGGTCTCTTTCGTCGGTGAAATCTTGATCTTTTTTGTTGAATGCGCCATCGCAGCTCCTCCCGGTCCCTGGCAGTGAACCCTCAACCGCCGCCATGGTTCCTGAAGCGAGCTTTAAAATCGCAGCAACAACCCCATCCAAGAGCGACATTCAATCAGACCGAGGATAGAATTCTATACGCGCACTTTTCGGTTGTAGACGTTGCGGTGCTTTGGCCAACAGGTAAACTGCGGTTCAGTTTAAGCTTGCCCGTTTCCCTTCCCCGCGACTGAAGCCTCGTGAGAACAAGCATGACCAGCGCACAGACACGCCCATCCGCAATTTCGGACCTGCGGGAGCAGCCGGGGTTTTGCTCCACGGTCGCGGACCGCGTCTGGCGCGCTTGGTGGCAGGGAGCAGGTCATCCGTTTGAACAGGTGTCCGACCATATGCAGGAAATGCTGGATGATCGGCCGCTGCCCCTCGGTCTCGTCGCCCATTATGGGAAGCAGTATCTGGGATCGACCCTGATTGTTTCCTGCGATCTGGAAGAGCGTCCGCAATATGCCCCGTGGGTCGCTGCCGTATGGGTCGACCCAGAGCACCGCAGGCGGGGAATAGGCCGGGCACTTGTTGGCCGCGCGGCCGAGGCGGCATTCGGCTTGGGGTACGACATCGCCTATTTGTGCGCCTTGCCGGAAAAGCGCTCCTTCTACGAAGCATTCGGTTGGAACCGCCTCGAGGAAGGCGTCGGCCCGCATGGGCTTGCGGTGCTCATCCAGGAGCGCTGTAAGATCGCACCCGATCCATTGCAGACCTGATCGCAGCACAGCCTCGATGCAGAGGACAACCAGCGACCCTGCAACTCTCCTGCCGATACCCGTCCAACAGGGGATAAATGGCATCCTCGATCGTCCGGGCTGTCGCCGTTTGGCTGCTGTCGTTGTGGCAGGCGTCGTCGGCTATTTCCTCAACACCGGCACCGGCTAGTGGATAGGCGCATTCCCCCGAGCCGGCCATTCGAGGCATTCACCAATCAACTCGGCTACGCCAATACTGGGCTGTATATATAGTACATTTGACGTGATATACTTCGGATCATGAGTATAGCTGTAACAATGGTGAGGAGAAAAGCCATGTCAATGACACGCGTTGGTTGGCCAGTTGCGCTCGCAGCATGCTCCATCTTCATGGCGACCCTGCCGGTTCGGGGCGGTCCCCTCGAAGACGATGTCAAGACAGCCTACACAGCTTGGGACGAGGCATTCGAAAAGGGAGACGCCAAGGCGGTTGCGACTTTCTACAACGAGGATGCACTTCTCCTTCCGCCCAGCCATGAAGTAATCGAAGGACCCGCTGGGGTTGAAAAATTCTTCAGCGGCATCTTCGGGAGGGGCGCGACCGATCACAAGCTCGAAATGATCAAGGCGGATGGCGACGGCAAACTGATATATGCGGCAGCAAAGTGGTCAGCCAAGGGCAAGGATGCCCAGGGCAAAGACCAGCCATGGAGCGGAGTCTCGACACATGTCTTCGAGCGGCAAAGCGATGGCAGCCTGAAAATCAAACTGCATACGTTCAACTGAGGTCAAAATGCTGCCCAGTAGCTAGTCCTCAGGCATCGTCGCCGCAAGGGCCTCCCCACTCTCAGGAAGGCCCTTTATTGCGCCTCTTCATTGGCGTCCTTGGCCCGCTCGCCGGCAATCGTCAGCATCAGCTCGACCAGCGGGCACCGGCGCGTGGACGGGGTACTGCCTCCTCGAAACATAATTGGCGAATGCTGCCGGCGCTGTTGGCCTCGCAAACGCCCCCGGTGACGGCACCGCGGTTGTGCGGCAGGAGCTTTCCACGACACGTGTTGACGCACTGTGGCGTGCTCTCGCGCATGCGACCGAAGTGGAGCGTTGCCGAGTTCCGCAGAGTTGAATTCGCCGCATGATGCCGATAAAGGCTCCTTTCGCGGCGTCGACTGGAGCGGATTTTGAAAGACCTTCACTACCCCTTTCGCATTTCCGAGAACGAGACCGGGTTGCGCCCGCGGCCGTTTTTCGATCGTGTGCGCACGCTTTACGACACGTTGCGGCTGACGGCGCGGGTTCGCCGGTGGAAGCGCGAGATCGAGATGTCCTGCCTCACCGAAGGCGGCGCGCGGCCGCTCGGCGACGACGACATTCCGCTCGTTTTCAACACCCGCAACGACCTCAAGCTGATGCCGTCCTTCCTGGCGCACTATCGCAAGCTTGGCGTGACGCGCTTCATCTGTGTGGATGACGTGTCGTCCGACGGCACGCGCGAATATCTCCTGTCTGAGCCGGATGTGGATGTCTGGCGTTCGCCGCTTCGCTATGGCGACGCTCGCCGTGGCCGGGAATGGCGGGAGGCGCTGTTTGCGCGTTACGGCGGTGACCGGTGGTATCTCAACGTCGACTCCGACGAGTTCCTGATCTACCAGGATTGCGAGCACCAACCGCTGAGTAGGCTCATTCGCGTCCTCGAGAGCCGGGGCGAAAAGCGTCTGGCGGCCCCGATGCTGGACATGTATCCGATCGGGACCCTCGGTTCGGCAATGCTCGACGGCAATGACGGCCGCATGCCGTGGGAAATCGCCGACCATTTCGACGGCGCCGGCTACGAGATAAGCTACACGAAAAGAGCGATCAGCATTAAGGGAGGTCCGCGCCAGCGCAAGTTCTCCTATGTGCTGGAGCTCATGAAATACCCCGTCATTTACTGGGACAGAACCTGCAGCCTCAGCGTCAGCATCCATCAGCCGCTGCCCTGCGAAAGGAACTTTGTGCCGGTTACAGGCGTGCTGTTGCACTTCAAGTTCTTCGCCGACTACAAGGAGAAGATCGAAGCGGCGGTGGCCGACGGCCAATATTTCGACGGGGCCGTGGCCTATCGGAAAATGCTGGAAGACCTGCAGGAAACCGGCGATCTTGATTTTGCCAGCGAGCATTCCGTCCGTTTCTGCGGATCGGCGCAGCTCCTAGAAATGGGGTTCATCGCGCCCGTTTCGTTCAGCTGACCAGCGCTTCGGGCCTAGAAAATCGGAACCGATTTCTGGTCCTTTGCGCGCGATAAGATGCGCGGCGCTGTGAGCCAGCGAGGACTGAGGTTGAGAATTTCGCTGCGGCGCTCTTAAACTGCGATGCCTCTGTCTCTATATCGCTTGCTGTGGCCGGTTTCCGGCGGGAGTGAGAAGCAGGATTGAAGACATGAAGCGTTTTGGACGAGTTCTGGCGGTGGCCGCCATCGGTCTTTCGGCAACGTTGGCGGTGGCCGACCTGGCTGAGGCGCGGCGGGCGGGCGGCGGGTTCGGCTCGCGCGGCAGCCGGACCTTTTCCACGCCGCCGGTCACCCGAACGGCTCCGACTAATGCCGCGCCGATCGAACGGACGATGACACCGCGGCAGAATGCCGACCCTTCGGCAGCAACGAGACCGGCAGCGCAGACCCAAACGGCGGCGAGACGCCCGGGCCTCTTCGGCGGGTTCGGCGGATCGATGCTCGGCGGGCTGATGATGGGAGGCCTCATCGGCATGCTGCTTGGCCATGGGCTCGGCGGCGGCATCGGTTTCCTCGGTCTCCTGCTGCAGCTTGGCCTGATCATTGCGGCCATTGTTCTTGCGATGCGGTTCTTCAACCGCGGGGCAAGACCCGCCTATTCGGCGCAAGCGGCGGCGACGGGATCCTACGCAGCTCACGGCACCTCGCCATCCTTCCGCATTCCGCGCATCGGCGAAGGCACGAGCCGCCAGGGGGCGGGACTTGCTGCCTCCGAAGCCCGACCGGCGCAGGCTCGGGACGCAGGCGACGAAATCGGCATCGGGCAGGGCGATCTCGATCGCTTCGAGGCAATGCTCAAGGAGGTGCAGGCGGCCTATGGGGCGGAAGATTATGTGGCGCTGCGCCGGCTGACGACGCCTGAGGCCATGTCCTACCTCGCCGAGGAACTCGGGGAGAACGCGACGAAGGGCCTCAAGAACGACGTAAGGGACGTGCATCTCGTCCAGGGCGACGTGGCAGAGGCCTGGCGCGAAAATGGCGCCGACTACGCCACGGTTGCCATGCGATACGAGAGCATCGACGTGATGCGCGACCGGGCGACCGGCCGCGTCGTCAGCGGTGATCCCGACCACTCGACGGAAACTGTCGAGCTCTGGACCTTCCAGCGCAGGCATGGGGCCGATTGGCAGCTCTCCGCGATCCAGGCCGTGGAGGCGTGATCCCAAGCGGAGGCAAAGGATTGAGAGTTGCGCGCATGGTATGCCCGCTATCCGGAGAACCGCGTGAGGTTCCAAAGCTGCGGCATATGTGGGCGACGTCCGGATTGCTGACTTTCCTCTCGGTGCGGCAAGCCATAAAATAATGCCAACAAGGCGGGATGAGATGAGCACTAGGGCGGCGAGATCGGACGGGTGCGTGCGGGCCAGAAGCGGCAGGCTCAGCGGTTTCGTCTCGCCCATTGAAGCGGGCATCGCGGCGTTCTGCATCACTTTCGGCTCTTTCGCCTTTGCCGGTGAGGCGGCGGCCGGGGACTGCAAGGGCCTGGCCCGGCCGCGCATGGACTGGAGCGATTGCAACAAGCGGCAGCTGATGCTCGGCAGGAGCAATCTTCAAGGCAGCAATCTTTTCAACACCGACTTCTCGGCCACCGATCTTGGCGGTTCCAATCTCACTTCGGCCAATCTCGAAAAGGCGACGCTGGTGCGCGCCTCGCTCGCCGGAGCGACAGCGGACGGGGCGAATTTCAGCAGGGTCGAGGCCTACCGCGGCAATTTCTCGGGGATCTCGGCTGAGAAAGCCTCTTTCGTCAGTTCCGAGCTGCAACGCGCCAACTTTACCGAGGCGAAGCTGACCGGGGCCGATTTCGAGAAGGCCGAGCTCGGCCGCGCCAATTTCGCGAGGGCAGTGCTGACAGGCACGCGCTTTTCCACGGCCAATCTGTCCCGCGCCGTGCTGAGCGGTTCGGCTTTCGAAGGCCCGATCGACTTCAGCCGCGCATTCATGTTCCAGACGAGAATAGAGGGGGTCGACCTCTCGGCCGCCTCCGGCCTGACGCAGGAGCAGGTCGATCTCACCTGCGGCGACGCGGCAACGAAATTGCCGGCAGGCCTTTCGGCGCCGAGCCATTGGCCATGCCCGGCGGACGACGATTGAAAATCAGTTTACCCGTTCGCCGAAGGCGCTCTTTGGCCACAGGCAGTAGATCGGCCTTTGGCGGAGCGCAATTGCGGATCTCGCGCCGGAGCCAAGCCAGCGCCGCACGGCGTCCTGAGGCGGGTCGCCGTTACCGAGCGTGATCGAACGCCCCATCAGGTCGAGGCGGCGGCCGCTGTAGCCGGCATCGTCCGGGTGTCGGCCGAAGCGTGATGGGCCAAAGTCGGTGCTCCACCGTTTCCTGTGGGGGAAGGGCTTGGCAGCGCCAGCTTCGAAGAAGGCCCAGACATCGAAGTCCTTAATTCCGTTCGTGCCGTTGAGATAGTGGAGCGCGCCTCCCTGGGCGAGCGCCAGCAGGAGCAGCCGATCGCGGTAAAGGCCAGCGACCGGCGCCCGGTCAAAGATGCCGGCGAGAGCCTCCATCGCGACCGATGAGATCCTTTCAAGGTCCGCTGACGTCAATAATTCGTAGGAGCGGACTGCCACTTCGTTGCTCATGCGATCACAGCTCCGGCGGCGCTGCAGCGTAGCGCCGCGCCGAAAGTATAGCATAGGCGCAGCCCTCATTCGCCATTCCGCTCCGACACGAGTCTGAGGCCCTGAAAGGGGCGGTCCTCAGGCACCTCTTGCCGCTCCTTGGGCGAAATCTCGTAACCCAACGCGAAAGCGATCTTCCTCAGCATTTCGCGGGCACGGAATTCGTGGCGGGCGGCCGCGTCCTTGTCGGTGACGTAGTAAGCGGCGCTCACCGCCTCGATCAGGTTCAGCGCGGCGAGGTTGGCGACGGCGTAAGTCTCGGCTCGCATCAGAGCGGCCCTCCGAATTGCTGGCGGTGATTGTGCGTTCCGAGAAGGCGCATCCGTTGATCGCCGCCGTTATCGGAAATCTCGCGCTCACGATTGCGTTCGAAGAAGACGTCGTCGATGAGTTCGGTGGCGGGGACGGCTTCCCGCTGCAGGACGTCGCCGTCGGCGCCGAGGTTCCAGGCGAGGGAGGCCAGGCTTGAATAGGTGGAGGAGAGGAAGCTTCTGAGCGCAGCCTGGTTTTCCGCGTCGCTCGATCGCAGGAGGTCGGCGCTGAACAGCGCATCGACGTGACCGTGGAGGTCGACTCTTATGCGGGGGATGGACATTTCTGCCTCGATGCCTTTCGTGTCGTTCACCGGAAAGGCAACATTGCACTCGCCATGTCGCGTGTCAACACGATACGTGTTGTTTCTGTGTTGGAGGCGCCGCTTCGCCCGTGTTTCCAGACGCGCAAATGGTCGGCGCATCGAGCTTGCCGATGGCCGGATCGATTTTCGCGCAGATGCGCCAGCTAGGCGTTTCCGGCGAGGGCGATGTAATGAACGGATTGTACCGTTTGGGCTTCGAAATGCAGTTCCTTCGGAGGGTTGAACTGCTCGAGCACGAGTTCGGAATTGTTGTGGCGGACGAATTTCTTGACATAGGCAAGTGGTGCGCCGCCTTCCTCCAGGCGGATCTGCGCGATGACATAGTCGCCTTTGCGGACGCGGCGGGTGGGGTCGACGAAGCAGACTTCACCGTCTTCGTAGCGCGGAGACATGGAATCGCCGGAGACCGAGACCGCATAGGCGCCTGAAATTTCAGAAAGAATGGGCGGCGCCATGACTTCGTACAAGACAGCGCCGTTCATCAGGAATTCCCCATCCAAACCGCCGACGGCTTGACCGAAGACAGGGATTTTCCTGCCCCGGCCGGTGACGCTCGCGCCAATCTCTGCGTTTGGTGAGTCGACCTCTGGCATCTTCAGAGAGTATCCCACGCCGCCAACCGGCAGTCGGTCCGTACCCTTCAGCAGCCAGAGCGGGTCGACATTGAACTTCCGGCCGTAAAGCTCGGCCTCGGCCAATTCGAAATCGTTCTGGCCGTTCTCATGCGCGCGATAGGTCGAGGCGACGACGCCAAGCGCGTTCGCCGCATCGGAGGCAAAGCGGTAACCCGCCTTGATGCGCGCCTGGCGCAAACGTTCAGCTCTTTCGCTCATGACATGCAACATAGCAACATGAATAACATAAATCATGTTGACATTGCAACATGTATGATGTCATGACTGGCGCATTGCGGAGGTTGCAGTGACGTCGGGGCGCTGCAGGCGCTGCGAGCGACGGGAACTGCAGCGATCGACGGAAAAGGAGGCCGTATTGATCCGACCATACCCGATTTCCAAAGCGGAGGACGCCGCTGCCTAGGCGGCCGTCGAGCACCGCGAATACGGCGCGGAAGCGCGGCGCCGTCTCTCGAGCGGGGAGGCGACGGCGGAGCCGCTTGCGAAGGGCAAGAGAAACTGAAGAGCAAGGGAAATGCGAGGAGAGGCATGACAAATCCGGAACTGACAAGACAGCACCGCCACTACGGGGCGGTGCGCGAGAGGCTGGTTGGCGCGGCCGCGTCGGGCGGCCGGTCGGCGGTGCTGGCCAGGCTCGAAGCCGAGGCCGCGGAGCTCGCCCAGGAGAATGCAGCGCACAGGCGTCAAATTGCGGCGTTGGAGGCAGATCTCGCCGACGCGGAGGCGCGGCTGCTGGCGCAGGCAAAGGCGCTTCTGTCGGGGCGCAGCTCGGGTGCCGATGACGGTGCGGGCGAGGAAAGGCGATCCGTCGAAGCGATCGTCGCTTCGGTGCTCGCCGATTTCCCCGGCGTGAGCTGGGACGACATCATCAGCGTGCGCCGCGAGCGCCGGCTGGTGAAGCCGAGGCATGCCTGCATGCGAGCCGTCTATCAGAGCCGTCCGGACCTCTCGCTGCCGCGCATCGGCCGCATCTTTCGTCGGGATCACTCGACGGTGCTTGCCGCGGTGAAAGCCGAGCCGGAGGAGCGTCCGGCCTCTACGCAGGGCGGCGCCGGGCGTCTCTCAGACGCGCAAGGGCTTTGAGACGCTGCATCCGAATCTCCCCCGCATGAAAGGGTTATTACCGATGATGAGCAAGGCTCAGAAACTGCGTGCGAAGCGCAAGGCGCAACTCGGCCGGCCGCGCAAGGCCGATGCGGAGCGCTTCGCCTGCGGCAAGATCAAGCCGCAATGGTCGAAACGGGAAAGCGAGAAGGAGGCGATGGCCGTGGCGATCGCTGCGCGCAAGCGCATGCACGGGCTTGCGACGAGCAGCGCCTTCGCCGGTTATACGCTCGGCCGGCTTTTCCTCGACGGGCGGATCACCGAGGCGCAGCGGCAGGCGGGCGACGACTATGCTGCGGCGATGACGCGCTACTACCAGCTGACCGGAATCCCATTGCCGAGCGTGCGCGCACAGGACATCGGGCGTGTGCAGGGGCACCCCGGCGAAACGAGCGAGGAGCGGCACCGCCGGGCCGGCAAGGCCAGCGAAACGATGATGCGGCTCGAGGGCGTGCTGCTCAGATGCGCCGAGGGACGGCAGGTGAAGACGACGGTCTTCAATGTCTGCGTGATGGACTATGAAGGGCTGCGCATGATGCCGGAAGCACAATTGCTGTGGCTAAAGCGCGGTTTGAACGCGCTCGTCTTCGACAAGGGCTTGCGCGACCATGGGGAGATGGAGTATTCCGTTAATCAACGATAGGAATTTTCTCCTTCGCGCCGCTACCTCATCCCTGCGACACTTACAGGGGTGGGGACCCTAGAAAAAGCTTCCGCCAGAACCAGAGTTTCTCTCGACCACCGAACGCCGGCCGCAAGCTCTGCAGGGTGCAACAATGTTGGGCTCCATGCGTCGGGCCCACGCAATGAAGCCGGTCAAGCGGCTGTGACCGAAAGCGGCGATCAAAAATTCGTGATTGGCAGCCTAAAGGCTGGCACAAAACCAGGATTCGACCATTCTTTAGTGTTGAAGGGACATACATCGAAAGGTGAAGGCTATGAACAGGTTAGCAATCGTCGCCTTGTCCCTGGCGACGGCAGTAAGCAGCGTTCCGCCGCCCGCCCTGGCGTTTCCCACCATGCCCGTCGTGAAGACGCAAACCGCCGACGTTCAGCAGGTTCAGTTTACCTACGAACGCGGTGAGGAAAGAAAGAGCCAGGATCGGAGATTCCGTAATCGCTGCCCCTGGCCGGATTGCGGGGAGCGTCGCTGGCGCCGAGATCGGGATGACCGGCGGTACAGCTACAGGCACCGCGATCGGTGGGATGAGGACTATTATCGCCACCGTCGCTATCGCCACCGCCATCGCGACAATGATCTGGGCGCCGCCCTCGGCGGGTTGGCGGCCGGCGCGATCATAGGCGGGCTGCTGGCGCAGCCGCGATACGCCGCTCCGCCCAGATATTATGTCGGCGGCAGCGCACATACCCGCTGGTGCTATGCGCGTTACCGTTCCTACAGGGCCTATGACAATACCTTCCAGCCCTATTACGGGCCGCGGAGGCATTGCGTCTCGCCCTATTTGTGAGCGTGTTTACAGGATCGAGGCGCGGGGCCACAACGGCGTTGATGGCCCCGCGCAGCTTCGGCGTTGCCGTCGGCCACCGCGCGTCGACTCCCAAATATGGACAGGTGGAGCCAGCTTCCGTTTCCCAAAGTGCGTGTCTTGTCAGACGCGAAACGGTCGCAGCAAGTCTTTGTCCTTGGACCTGGGTCGAATTCAATTTAGAAAGGGTGCAGGGGAGATCGGCGTCGAAGTTCAATTCGTTTTGGAAAACGGAGAGGCGGGTCGCGTGAGGACACCAGCAATCATCGGGCTGGCACTGGCAATCGCGGGAACGGGCGTGGACTCCCTCGAGGCGCAAACCTGCGCCTCCGCGCCTTGTGAATTCGACAACCGGCATGAGTTGTTCATCGAACGGCAGTATCGCGACTTCCTGCAGCAGCGTTATCCGGGTTACGGCTCACGCTACCGCGGTATGGCGCCCGACATCAGCATAGGTTCCGGCGCCACCGTCGGAGGGCCGCTGCCGAGGCCCCGACGGAGAATCGTGGACTCCGCCAAGGCTCATCTGCTCTGGTGCCGCGAGCGCTATATTTCCTACCGGGCTTACGACAACACTTTCCAGCCTTTCGAGGGGCCGCGCCGTCCCTGCAACTCGCCTTATAATTGATCGTGCTGCAAGCGACGCGGTGCCGGCGAGTGTCCGGAGAACTGCTATTCGGCTTTTATTTCGGGTCCGAAGCGCTCCATGAGGAACGACGTCTGAATGGCGGGGCCGTGCAGGCGATCGGTCTTGTCCAGCTTTACAGTTACCTGCTCAGCGGGCGGCGTTCGCTGCCAGGTGGCCGCCAAAAACAAGGTAGCGCCGGCAAGAAACCCGAAAGCGATAAGGATCCAATGGTGGGTCATGGCGAAACTCCTTTTCCCGCGAAGGCAATGCGTGAGAGGATTTCTGGTTCCCGGCACGCTGCCGGAAAGCGGGCTATGGTTCAGTTCTAAAAATTGCTGCAGTCGGCAGCGCTTATGACAATCTGCTTAAATACGGTCGCCGCTTCATTGTGCTGGCGCCAACAGTTCAATTATAACATCGCCTGCCCGCAGGCGAACGATGGTCCAGTATCAACAATTCGTCCGATCTCGTCATTCCCCCGCATGTCTCTTGCGAGGTATTCTTCCATCGAACTTACGCCGCGCTTTCGCACCGGCAATCTGATTGAAGCAGGCGCCGAGCCATTGCGCAATCGATTTATGATATACGGTTGTATAGCAGTTGTATTTGCTCAGCAGATGCGTGCCCGGGGTCACGAGCGGGTCGCCCGCACAAATTCTGTGGCTAAACCGAAAACCGCTTGCCCTCATCTCACCGGGCGCTTGCGCAAATGGAACGGTTCGGTTATTCCATAAATCAACGATAGGAATTTTATCCTTCTTCTGCTTCCCCGGTGGCGTTGCGATCGAGTGGCCAACAAGCCGCTGCCGCCTTTTCGACATTTCACGAAAAATCAGAGCTTACGGCGACCGGCGCGTCTGACGTCAGATGCTGCGGCGCCGTATGCGGCCGGCGATGCGTCTTCGCGTCGACCCAACCATAAGCGGTTGGGGGGGCGACGCGTCGATCCTCTCGCAGATGCAGGCGCCGCCAACCGGCGCGGCTCGCGAGGGTGCGGCATCGCCGGCCGCCGGGACCGGGGTCAAGAGTTATGTGGCAAGGGTGCGTTTCGATGCTCGACAAGGAAAGCCCGGACTGCGCCGCCGGTCCGCCGGCCGACGCACCGGTCAAGGCCGGCGCCGCGGCGAAGCGGGCGAGGGGGCGCGGCCGGCTCGGCGGCGCCTTCGCCGATGCGGTTCAGGCGGATTTCGAGGCGCATGGCGCGGCCGTGGTCGCGCGCATCCGGGAGGAAAAGCCGGAGAGCTATTTGAAAATCGTCGCCTCGATCCTGCCGAAGGATCTCGGTGCATCGGGCGGGATGGACGATCTTTCGGACGAACAGCTGATCGAACGGATCCGCCTGCTGGACGTGGCGATCCGGCCATTGCTCGACCCAAAGAAAGCCGGCGCCCGCCGCTCTCAACGGCGGGCGCCTTCTTCGCGCTCGGTCAAGCGGCAGCCAGCCAAATGAGGGCGGCCAGCCGGCCGACCCAGTTGCGCAGGCTGCCGAAGCTTTCAGCGTGCCGGGGCAATCGCTGCCGTGGCGGTCTCCTCGCGCGAGAAGATGATGACGGCGAACAGGAGAACGCCGGCAAAGGCGATGAGCGAGGAAACGGCGACGATCGGCTCCATGGCGGCGTTTCCGGACAAGAGCAGATAGAGCGACGGAATGAGAACGGCGACGCCGAAGGTGTAGACGGCGTATTGGATCGCCGCCAGGCGGCGCGCGGCCTTCTGCGGATTGAGCGCATGATAGCCGCCGAAGATCGCCATCGTCACCCAGCCGAGAAGATTGGCATGCGCATGGGCGCCGGTCGCGGCGTGATTTCCCGAAATCGACATATGCAGGCCGATCGAGATACCGAGGATCAAAAAGACGATGGCTGTTTTGAAGTAGAGATTTGCGATGCGCGGCATTTGGACGTCCCCCATTTTTGGCCAAAAACTAGCATGTCCTCAACTATATGAGAATGTGCCGAAGAAAGAGATTTTGGCGGCGATGGGCAGTTACCGGCGTTACAGGGCTGCAGATTGCTTGAGGGCAATCTCACCAGCTCGCGCCGTCGATCAGCCGGTGAGGGATGTCCTCCCAGACCGAGCGGTCGAACATGCGCATGTTCACGGCCATGCGCGAGGATGAGCGACCGATCGGCGACCAATGGGTGGTGCAGCCGCATGTGCTGCAATGGTGGGTGGTGAGCGTCTTGTCGCCCTGGACATAGCCGACCAGCTTTTTCTGCGGATCGCTGATCGTCACCTCTTCGGCAGGGTAATAGCCCCAAAGTGCGCCGAGCCGGCTGCAGAGCGAGCAATTGCAATCGCCGAGCGTTTCGGGCCGGACCGGGACGGTGATGCGGATCGCCCTGCAATGGCAATGGCCTTCGATCATGTTTGCGGCTCCCTGCTGCGTGTCTTCTCGACTCTCGATCAAGACGACGACATGCAGCGATAAAGACGTGCCCTTTCGCGTCTCAAAGGCGCGCGGCGCTGCGATCGCCTACCCGACAACAATCGGCCTTCCTGACGGATCGCGCAAGACAGAGCGATCGCCTCCCCGGCGAGGGCGGTAGGCAACGCATCGGAAATCAACAAGGGCGGGCGGCGGATGGCAAAGCGATCGCAGGCGGCCGGCGGCTCGATGGCGCCGGAGCTTTCCGCCATGCTCCGGGAGCAGGCCACGTTGATGGCGGAGCTCGACCGGCGGCGGCGGACGAACCTGCTCGCCGACTACAGGCCCTATAGCAAACAGCGCGACTTCCATGCGGCCGGCGCCGACTTTCGGGAACGGCTGTTCATGGCCGGCAACCAGCTGGGCAAGACGCTTGCGGGTGCGGCGGAAGCGTCGATGCACCTCACCGGGCGATATCCCGACTGGTGGCAGGGCAGGCGTTTCGACAAGCCGATCGTGATGCTGGCGGGCTCGGAATCCCACGAGCTGACGCGCGACGGCGTGCAGCGGCTGCTCGTCGGGCCGCCGCTCAGCGAGGAGGACTGGGGAACCGGGTTCATTCCCAAGGCGGCGATCATGGCGACGACCAGGCGCGCCGGCGCTTCCGGCGTGCTCGACAGCGTCACCGTGCGGCATGGCTCGGGCGGCACGTCGACGCTGCTCTTCAAGGCTTACGAGCAGGGGCGCGGCAAATGGCAGGCGAACACGGTGGATTACGTCTGGTTCGACGAGGAGCCGCCGGAGGACGTCTATTTCGAGGGCATCACCCGCACCAACGCGACCGGCGGCTCGATCGCCGTGACCTTCACGCCGCTCAAGGGCTTGAGCGGCGTGGTGGCGCGCTTTCTCATGGAGAAATCGCCGGACCGCGAGATCATCACCATGACGATCGAGGATGCGGCGCATTACACGCCGGAGGAGCGCCAAAGGATCATCGCCAGCTATCCCGCGCATGAGCGGGAGGCACGGACGAAAGGCGTGCCGTCGCTCGGCTCGGGCCGGATCTTCCCAGTGGCCGAGGAGAGCATCCGCGTCGAGCCGTTCGAGATCCCGAAACATTGGGTTGAGATCGGCGGTCTCGATTTCGGCTGGGATCACCCCTTCGCTGCCGCGGCCTGCGCCTGGGACCGCGACGCGGACACCTTCTACGTGACGAAGATCTATCGCGAGCGGGAGGCGACGCCGATCATCCATGCGGCTGCCCTGAGGCCCTGGGGCGGCTCACTCCCCTTTGCCTGGCCGCATGACGGCCTGCAGCACGACAAGGGCAGCGGCAACCAGCTTGCGGCGCAATACCGCGCGCAGGGGCTGGCCCTGCTGCCCGAACGCGCGACCTTCGACGACGGCACGAACGGCGTCGAGGCGGGACTCTCCGACATGCTCCAGCGGATGCAGACCGGACGCTGGAAGGTGTTTTCCACCGCAGCGGAATGGTTCGAGGAATTCCGCCTCTATCACCGCAAGGACGGCAGGATCGTCAAGGAACGCGACGACCTGATCTCGGCCTCGCGCTACGCGCTGATGATGAAGCGCTATGCGCGGGCGAACAACGGCAAAGCAAACTGGAATTTCACTGCCCGAAAGGTTCTCTGATGGCCGCAATGACCGATCAACGCCTGTGCGCCCTCGTCGGCCAGCTGGTGAAGGACTGCGAAAGCTATCGCGACGAGCTCGCGACCGACCGCATCAAGGCGATGGAATATTATGACGGCACGATGCGGGACGTGCCGGCGGATGCCAACCGCTCGAAGGTGGTTTCCCGGGACGTGCGCGCGGCGATCAAGAAGGTGCTGCCTTCCCTGATCCGCACCATTCTCGGCAATGACAAGGTGGTGGAATACGAGCCGGTCGGCGATGGCGACGAGGCGGCGGCGGAGCAGGCGACCGACTACATCAATTACGTCGTTTTCCCGGAAAGCAACGGCTATGACGCCGTGCAGGATGCGGCGCATGACGCGTTGACGCTGAGGAACGGCGTCATCCGCTGGTGGTACGAGAAGAAGCAGGCGGTTTCCGTCTCGACCCATACGGGGCTCGACGAGGCGGCGCTCGTGCAGCTCGTCGGCGACGACGATGTCGAGGTGCTGGAACAATCGCAGACGATCGAGAAGATCGAGACGGCGGAGGCATATTCCTTTACAGGCGGAGAACCGCTTCACTCTTTTCCTGATCCCGCTCCGGTCGTGGAGCAGCCGAGCTACAGCGTGAAGATCCGGCGGCTGACGGAGCGCGGCACGCCGCGGCTGGCAGCGGTGCCGCTCGAACAATTCCTCATCCACCCCGATGCGATCTCGATCGAGGACAGCCCGATCACCGGCATTGCGATGCGCATGCGCCGCTCGGACCTGATCGCGATGGGTTACGACCGCGACCTGATCGAGCGGCTGCCGGCTTCGACCGGCGACAGCGGCCGCGACGACGAGGAATTTGCGCGCAGGCGCGACGCCTTCGAGGCACGCGACGAAGTGCCGAAGGCGCTGGAGGAGGTGGACTATTACGAGCTCTACGTGACGATCGATGCGGACGACGACGGGATCGCGGAACTGCGCCGGCTCGTCTTTGCCGGCGGCACGGGCGAGGAGAACCTGCTTTCGAACGAGGAATGGGACGAGGTGCCCTTTGCCGACCTGATCGTCGAGCGGCGGCCGCATCAGCGGGAGGGCGGCTCGGTGACCGACGATCTCGCGCAAATCCAGCGGGTCAAAACCGTGCTGATGCGCCAGACGCTGGACAATCTCTACTGGCAGAACAACCAGCAGCCGATCGTCCAGGAAGGGGCGATCGCCAATCCCGAAGCCGTGCTCAACCCGAAATTCGGCCAGCCGATAAGGGTGAGCCAGGGGATCGATGCGCGCGCGGCGGTGGGCTATTCCATGGTGCCCTTCGTCGCCAAGGAATCCTTCGCGATGCTCTCCTATCTCGACCAGGAGGCGACGGACCGCACCGGCATTTCCGATGCCTCGAGCGGGCTTGCGCCGGATGCGCTCACGAACATGACGGCGCGGGCGACGGCGCTGATAGAGCAGGCGGGGATCGGCCAGACGGAGCTGATGGTCCGCACCTTTGCGCAAGGCCTGAGGCGCGTCTTCAAGGGCTTGCTGCGCCTCGTCATCAAGCACCAGGACCGGCCGCGGGCCGTGCGGCTGCGCGGCCAATGGGTGACTTTCGACCCGCGCCACTGGAACGCCGAGATGGACGCGACGGTGAACACGGGGCTCGGCGCCGGCACGCGCGAGCGCGACATGATGATGATCCAGATGATCCTCGGGCTTCAGGAGAAGCTGCTGGCGACGCTGGGACCGGACAACCCCTATGTCTCGCCGGACAACCTCTATAACGGCATTGCCAAATCTGTGGAGGCGGCGGGGCTGAAATCGCCGGAGCTCTATTTCACCAAGCCGACGCCCGAGGAAATCGAGCGGCGCATGCAGGCGGCAGCCAGCCAGCCGAACCCGGAGTTGCAGAAGCTTCAGATGCGGGCCCAGGCCGACGCGGAAAAGGCGCGGCTTTCGGCAGAAAACGAGCGGCGGAAGCTGGAGATCGACCGCGAGCTGAAGCTTGCCGAAATCCAGCAGAAGGGCGCGCTGAAGCGCTACCAGATCGATGCGGAGCTGGACCTGAAGCGGCAGCAGAACGCCGCGGAGATGGTGGGCGGCGGGCCGCTGACGGCAGCGCACGTGGGAGGTCGCGCCGGCTGACGCGGTTACATCACCTCAATAGGTGAGGGCATTGATTCCTGTTTAGTCATAACTTAACTCTCTTTGTGCTGTATGAATGAGGCTGGGAGGCGCACAGGGTAAAAAAGGCATATTCTGATGCACATAAGTAATTGTGTTTGTTTATCTTTGGTCGTTGTACTTACGCTATTTTCTTCTTCGTGCAGCGAGACGGCCCTACCCGCACAGGCCGCGTCCGCCTCCGCCGCATCCCGGTCGACTACGCCGCCCATTCACCCTTCGCAGGGTCCGAGGCAATGCACCACACCAAAGAAGGTGTGCCCGTATGGTGTCGGCCCCGCTGGAGCGCCCTGTTCTTGCTGGTCAAATGAAGGTGGACCACCCCACCTTGGGGTGACGACCAAATAAGGCCGCGAACGCTTCAACTCGGTAAGGCTTACGCTTGAGATGGCAGCTGGGTCTCGTGATTGCCAAACAAATAATTTCGGCCGAACCGCTGGCGGGGTGAAGACGTAGCATCAACTGAAGTCGGACTTCGCGTCGCAGTCATTGTGCAAGCGAGCGTAGAGCCCGTCCGGACGCCGCGCAAGCTCGCCATGCGTGCCCTCCTCCGCGACACGCCCATCGCTCATGACGACGATCTTGTCGGCGTTGACGATGGTGGAGAGGCGGTGGGCGATGACGATAACCGTGCGGCCGCTCATGGCGTGGTCAAGCGCCTTCTGGACCGCGGTTTCCGATTCTGTGTCGAGCGCCGAGGTGGCTTCGTCGAGGAGAAGGATGGGCGCATTGCGCACGAGCGCGCGGGCGATCGACAGGCGCTGGCGTTGACCGCCGGAGAGCGTCACGCCATGCTCGCCGACCGGCGTGTCATAGCCCTGCGGCTGGGCCAGGATGAATTCATGCGCATAGGCAAGCCGCGCCGCTTCCTCGATTTCCGCGTCCGTGGCGTCGGGTCGGCCGTAGCGGATATTGTCGCGGATCGAGCCCTCGAAGAGATATGGCTGCTGCGAAACATAGGCGAGCCCGTTGCGCAGAGACTGCTTGGTGACGGTGGCGATGTCCTGGCCGTCAATGAGGATCTGGCCCGACTTAGGATCGTAGAAGCGCGGAATGAGACTGATGATGGTCGATTTTCCGGCGCCGGAGGGGCCGACGAGCGCGGTCGTCTTGCCGCCCTCGGCACGGAAGCTGACGCCTTTCAGGATCTCGTCACCACTGCCGTAGGCGAAACGTACTTCGCGCAGCTCGACAGTGGCTTCGTGAATCGTCAGTTCGGTCGCATCCGGCCGATCGCGCTGGTGCGGCACCGTATCGAGAATCTCGTAGATCATTCGGGCGTTGACGGCGGCGCGCTCCAGAGAGACCTGCAGGCGCGCCAGGCGCCGTGCCGGATCATAGGCCATGAGCAGCGCGGCAACGAAGGCGAAGAAGGCACCCGGCGGTATGTTGCTGTAGATCGTGCGGAAGGCGGCATAGGCAAGCACGCTCGAGATCGCCAGTCCCGCGAAGGTTTCGGTCATCGGCGCCGTGCGCTCGCTCAATCGCGCGATGCGATTGGCGCGGTTCTCGGCCCGGTCGATGATCGCCTCGACCTTGCGGCGCAACTCGTGTTCCATCGTGAAGGCCTTGACGATGGAAATGCCCTGGATGGTTTCCTGCATCGCGCCGAGAACGCGGCTGTTGACTTCGACGGCCTCGCGCGTCGCCGCGCGCAGCCGCTTGGACACATATCTGAGGCCGAGAAGCAAAGGCGGCGCAACGAAGAATACGAGGAGCGAAAGCAGCCAGTCCTTGCTGAACATCACGCCGACGAGACCGATCAAGGTCAGGAGATCGCGCGCGACCGACGTCACCGTCATGTTCAAGAGGTTGCGGATGCCGCTGATGTTCTGGCTGATCTTTGCGGCAAACTGCGCCGAGCGATGCTCGTGGAAATAGCCGACGCTGAGCGCCATGAGATGATCATGGAGCCGCTGCTGATAGCGTGCGACGATGTTGTTGCCGATCTTCGACAGCGCCACGGCCTGGCCGTAGGTGGCGAGGCCGCGCAGCAGAAACGCGAAGAAGATGGCGCCGCAGATCAAGAGGACGATGTCGGCGCGCTTATTGGCGAAGGCCTCGTTGACCACGATCTCCATGATCCAGGCCGTGAAGCCCGTCGTGGTCGCCACCACCGCCAGGCAAAGAATCGCAAAAGCATAGCCGCCAATGTGGTCGCGGCCGTTCTCGGCGATGGTGCGCCGAAGAATTCCGCTGATGCTCTCGGAATCGACTGTGCGCTCTTTTCTATTCTTGGCGTTCAATAAGCCCGTCTTCCCTGGCTCGATATGGCTGCCGCATGCCGGCGCCTGTGTCGGGGTCTATAGTGGTTTGAAGCCTCGTTGGCGAGTCTTGGCCACCATCCTAACGTCAGCTTCTCCAGCGCCGTCCCTCTGTTGCAACTCAAAGGCAGGCATCTACCCCACGGTAGATTTGGCACATCTCTGCAATGAAAGTTTCATAGGATGAATTCGGACGAAAGAATTACGGCTGCACGGGCGCTTCTCAACAATCCGCTATTCGAGCGGCTGATGGACGATTTGGAGGCTGCTGCGGTCAACGGCTGCGTCAATGCCAAACTTACCGATCACGAGAGCCGCGCGGCGTTTGCTGCGGAGGTGCGAGCGATCCGGAACTTCCGCGGCAAGCTCAAGTTCCTGACGGAACAAGCCAAGTCCGAGGGAACAGGCGCGCCTGCATAAAGCGTGCGCGTCGGGCCGAGGCCAGGCGCCTTGTTCTGGCGTTTTCAAGCGGCGTGCTTTTCGAAAGCAAGTCATCAAGCTGCTGCAGCGCATTGAAATAGCGCATTTTTCGATGCGGAGATGGCGCGTGCCGTCGCTCCGCCCAGCCAAAAGGTTCTTCCATGATGAACGATAGTGCCGACCTGCCTTTCGGTGGGAGCAAAACCGTTGACGGCTCGGCAGAGCCCGCAAGCTACGACGAGCTGAATTTCTGGGAGCCGCATGAGGCCAACCCGCGGAATGAGGATGAGGAGAAGCGGAGCGGCGGAGAGACCGGACACGACGATGGTGAGCCAAACGGGATTGATGCCGATGGCGACGAGCCGACCCTTTCTGACGAGGAGGAGGCGGCCAACGAGGCCGAGGACATGATCGTGACGCTCGAGGGTGGCGAGCAGGTTCCGCTCGAGGAGCTGAAGCTCGGCTATATGCGCGAGCGCGACTACCGCCACAAGAAGCAGGATTTGGCCAATCGGGGGCGGGCGCTCGAAAGTATGAGCAGCCGTGTGGTTGCGACCGCCAAAGCCGTTGCGGAACTGGTCGCCGGGCAGATTCCGGATGAGCCGTCGGAAGAGCTGCGGCTCTCCGATCCGGAAGCCTATCAGCGTCAACGGGCGCTGCGTCAGGCGGGGCTGGAGCAACTCGCGCGGATGATGGCACTCGCCGACGAACCGGCAGGCGTCGTAGCGGAGCTTCAATCTGCAGCAGCCGAGGAGAGGCTCGCGGCGGAAAACGCCAAACTATTGGAAGCGTTCCCGCAGACGAGGGATGACGAGGGGCGGCAGGCTTTCTTCGCCGAAGCTTTCGAGACGGCCCGGGAACTCGGCTTCTCCGAACCGGAAATGCGCGAGGTGATCGACCACCGCCTCTTCAAGCTCGCGCATTATGCCCGGCTTGGGCTCAATGCCGAGCGGGCGCGCTTAAAGGCCTTGCAGAAGGTAACTGAGGCGCCGGCCCCGACACCCCGCGTGAAGGCGAAGAGCCAGGCGCAGCGGCAGAACCGAGAGAGCCGCGAGGCAATGCGGCGTCTTACGCGGAGCGGATCGATCCGCGACGCGATGGCGGTCGACTTCGAATAGCGCGCCAAGAGGCAATCGATCGCCTCTTCAACCCCGACTCATTGACAAAGGCATTCCGAGTGCCTGGGGGGGCGCGGACGGCCCCATTCATAATCATAGAAGGACGAACACATGGCAGTTGTCACCAACACGTTTCAGACGACCCAGGCCGTCGGCAATCGCGAGGAGCTTTCCGACGTGGTTTCGCGGATTACACCGGAAGACACTCCGATCTATTCGCTGATCGAAAAGGGCAAGTGCGTCACGGTCCACCCGGAATGGGAGACGGACGAACTCGCAGCCCCGGGCGCCAATATCCGCGAGGAGGGTGAGGAATATGCGTTTGGCGCGATAACCCCGCCACAGCGGCTTGGCAACTATACGCAGATCATGCGCAAGGACTGGATCATCTCGGCGACGCAGGAAGTCGTTTCCGAGGCCGGAAACGTGCAGAAGCGGAAGTATCAGAAGCTGAAAAAGGGCGTCGAGATCCGCAAGGACGTCGAATATGCGATCGTCAATTCTAACGCCTCCGTGGCCGGCGCAACGCGCGAGCTCGGCTCATTGCCGACTTGGATCGAAACCAATGTCTCGCGCGCACCCGGCGGCATCAACGGCGGCTTCGATGCGAACACCGGCCTGACGGCGGAACCGACCGACGGCCCCCAACGAGCATTCTCAAAGACCATCCTGGACGATGTGATGCAGCAGGGTTACCAAAACGGCGCGAATTTCCGGCATGTCTCGGTTTCGCCCTATGTCAAATCCGTCTTCGTCACCTTCATGTCCGACGGCAATGTCGCGCCCTTCCGCTATGCAGTCTCGCAGGGCGGAGAGCGAAACACGATCGTTGCGACGGCGGATTATTACGAGGGGCCGTTCGGCACAGTGATGATCCACCCGAATCGTGTGCAGGCGGTCGGCGCCGGGCTCGCCCGCAATGCCTTCTTTATAGACACGGACATGCTCTCCTTCCTGTGGCTCCGCAATATTCAGGAAGACCGCGATATCGCCAAAACGGGAGACGCGGATAAAGGGGTCATCATCGGCGAAGGTACACTGAAGGTGCACAATGAGAAGGGGCTTGGCATTGCGGCGGACCTCTTCGGGCTGAGCGCCGCCAGCTAGTAACTCGTGCCGATCCATCGACGGCTCATGCGGGCGCCTGCAGGCGCCCTTTTGTTTTTGGGGAAGACACGATGACAGAAGCGAAGATAAAGACCGTGCCGCTCAAGATGCTCTACGACAGCTGGACAACTGATGGGGAACGCATACGCGCCGGCACGGTACTCAATCTGCCGCTCCATACGGCCAAACAGTTGATTGCTAAGGGCAAGGCCGAGCGCGCCGATCCGCTGCCGGGGGAGTGGTCATGGTGATCCGCGACGGCTACTGGAAGCTCTTCGACCATGATTTTCACACCGGCCGCTCCGTCTGGGTGATGGAGGACGGCAACAGGACGCATTGGCGGACGGACTACCCGGTCGAGAGCCTCGTCCGCCAGAACGCTTTCACCCGCAATGCGACCGCCGGCAATGCCTTCGGCGAATGGACGAAGGTGGCATCGATCCCGCTCAACCTCGCGCATTCGGAAAACCTGGTCCGAGCCCATTCCGAGGGGGACGACCGTTATGTGAAGCGCTGGCTGAACGACGGCGACAACCGCGCCTGGCGCACATTCGAGGGACATCTATGACGACATTCGACTATGCGTCCCTGCTGGTCGACGCCGGCGCCTATTCCGGCCGCGACGACATCGCCCATCTCTTCGCGCGCTTCGTTGAACTGGCGGAAGTCAAGTTCAACCGGGGCTTGCGCGTGGCCGATATGGAGAGAACGTCGACACTGCCGCTGACGGAGGGCGAGGGCACTCTGCCCGCAGACTTCCTCGAGGCGCGGCAAGTGCTCGCGCCGGGCGGGCGTGTCTTGCGTGCGCAGCCGCTGGCGGAACTGTCGGCCCTCCAGACATCCGGCGGTGCCCCGATCGGCTATTCGATCGTCGGCAACCGGATCCGGGTGCGGCCGAAGGGAGCTGAGGAACTCGAGCTCAGCTATTACGCCAAAATTCCGGCGCTCACGGCAGCCGCCCCTGCCAACTGGCTCATCGAAAAGTCACCCGACGTCTATCTCTACGGGCTGGTCGAGGAGATCGCCATCTGGGAGCGCGACGCTGCCAAGGCGAGCGCGGCCGAGACGTTGAAGCGGCAGGCGATGGCCGGCCTCGGGCTTGCCGATGAGCGCCTGCGCTGGGGCAATGGCGAAATCGTCATCGGAGGGCTGACGCCATGACGCTTCTAAGCGTGATCAACGAGGCCTGCGATATCGTCTCGCTCGATCGTTTCGACAGCGTCTACGGGACGAGCGATCCGAACGCGCAGACGATGGTGGCGCTGGCGCAAGAGGCGGGCGGCGAGATCGCGCGGCGCGGCGATTGGCGGCGCATGTTGAAAACCCTCCTCATCTCCGCTTCGCCGGAACTGCTGCCCTCTGATTACCAACGGCTCGCGCCGGGCGGGCCGGTGCGGACGGCGGATGGGCGATGCTTTCGTCTGGTGACCAGCGAGGCGCAATGGGCCGTGATCGCCGCTGTCGCGTCCGCAGAGCCCTATTGCCATCTTCGCGGCAAGGAGATGCTCCTTTTACCAGCCGCTTCGGCCGGGGGCGCGACGGCAGACTATTTCTCGAAGAACTGGGTGATCGGCGATCCCTACGAGGAACGCGATGTCTTTCGCGCCGACGACGATACAACGCTCTTTCCGGAGCGGTTGCTGGCCAAGGGATTGATCTGGCGGTGGAAGCGGCAGAAGGGCCTGCCCTTCGAGGACAATCTCGCGGAATTCGAGGCCGATCTCCTGCAGGAGATCAATGCGGACAGGGGGACGACATGACGAGGGTTCTGCCCGGGCGGCTGCCGCTGACGAACCGCGGACAGGCGAGCATCGGACGCGTGCAGACTTCGCACGCGATGACGTTTCCGGCGCCCAAAGGCGGGCTGGTGACGACCGCCGACATGGCTTCCCAGACGCCGGGATCGGCGAGCGTGCTCAGAAATTTCCTGCCGACGCTGACCGGCTGCAAAATCCGCGGCGGTTCGCGGAGGGCGGGGCTGGCGGCGGATGGCGGCGCCATCCGGAGCGCCTTCAAATATAAATATGGCAGCAATGAAAAGCTGTTCATGGCGACGGCGAGCGCGATCTACAACATGACGGCGCCGGCAGCACCGCCGGCGACGACCGCGGCGGAGGTCAGCGGGCTCAATGGCGGCGACTGGTGTGCCTTTCAGCACACAACGGCCGGCGGCTCCTTTCTCGTCTGCCTCAACGGCGCGGATGCGCGCCGCGTCTATGACGGGTCGAGCTGGGCGACGACGCCGGCGATCACCTTCTCCGATGCGACGACCATGGCGGAACTCAATTATGGCTGGCTCTTCAAGAACCGCGAGTTCTTCCTGAAGAATGCGACGCTCGATGCCTATTACCTGCCTGTCAATGCGATCGGCGGTGCGGCTTCGGTGTTTCCGCTGGGCGGCGTGATGAAGAAAGGCGGATCGTTGCTGACCGGCTTCTCCTGGTCGCTCGAAAGCGGCGACGGACTTTCCGATCTCTGCGTCTTCGTTTCGACCGAGGGGGAAATCGCCGTCTATGCCGGTGCCGACCCATCGAGCGCCAGCGAATTTGCGCTGAAAGGCGTCTACCAAATCGGCAAGCCACTCGGGAAGAATGCCTGGATCCGGGTCGGCGGCGACGTGCTGATCGCCACGACGGACGGCCTCACGCCTATATCGCAGGTGTTCCAGCGCGATCGCCAGGCGCTTTCGCAGGTCTCCGCCTCGCGGCCGATCGAGGACGATTGGCGGCAGGCGGCGAATGCGACCGGCTCGGGCTGGACCCTCAAACCATGGGTCGAGCAGAACCTCGTCTTCGTAGCCTTTCCGGACAACAGCGTCGTCAGCGACAAGACCTTCGTGCTGAATGTGTTGAGCGGGCGGTGGTCGACAATCGGCAATTGGCGGGCGAGTTGCTTCGAGACGCTGCAGGGCGGGCTCTTCTTCGGCTCGCGCGATGGCTATTGCTGGCAGGGGGACACGGGCGGCACCGACGATGGTTTGACATTTGCGGCGACCTATCTCTCGCAATTCACGCCGGCCTCGCAATTCGGCCAGCGCGCAGCGGCAACGATGGCGCACATGTACTTTCGCGCGAAGACGAAGCCGAAGGTACGGCTATTCGCGCGGGCGGATTTCGACAGGACGGCGCCGCCCTTCGACCAGGTGACGGAGGGGGACACGGCATCGCCGGAATGGGATGTCGGCCTCTGGGATGTGGCGCGCTGGGACGGGGTGTCCGAGACGTTGCGCTACGACTTCCGCCAGAACGTGCGGGCGGCCGGCGACATGCTGGCCGTCGGCTGCGTCATCACCTCCGGCGGCGCGGTGAAGCTCGACATAGAGGTGGATCTCGCCACGATGCAGGTAGCGACCGGGGAGGGGAGCGCTTGAAGCTCCTCTGGGGCGGGGAGCGCGACCCTGCGACCAACCGGGCGATCGCCGATTTCGTCGTCAACCACATCGAAGGCTGCGAGAGGGGCTTTGCCCAATTCACGACGCTGGGGGTGATGGTGGAAGGCCAGATCATTGCCGGCGTCGTCTACCACAATTATGCGCCGGAGGCGGGCGTCATCGAGCTTTCCGCCGCTTCCACCAGCAAACGCTGGCTGACGCGGCCGGTGCTCAAAGCGATGTTCGGCTATCCCTTCGACGAGATCGGCTGCCAAATGACGGTGCTGCGCGTCTCGGAAGAGAACCGCGGCATGGCCGATATCGCCCGCCGCTTCGGGTTCACAAGCCATCGCATCCCCCGCCTGCGAGGACGCGGGGAGGCGGAAATCATCTTCACTCTCACGGACGATGACTGGCGGGCGCATCCCGTCAATCGACACTGACGGTTCGTGGCGCCAGGGAGCGTTGACAGCTCTTGTTGTGGTGCTTGTGCGTGGATCCTCGGGTCAAGCCTGGTCAAGCCCGAGGATGACCTGTGGAGGGGTTTTAACTGGGTGCCCGACTGCGTCTCCAGCTTGCGTGCGGCGGTTTGCTTCAGCCGACGGCTCTCTCCGACTCCGTCATCGTCTTTCCTCCTACCACTCCCCATTCTCAAACAGGTGCTCTCATGGGAAAATCGAAAGCCCCCACTCCTCCCGATCCGAAGGCAACGGCGGCAGCGCAGACCTCGACGAATATCGGGACGGCCGTTGCCAACGGCTATATCGGCAATGTCAACCAGGTGACGCCGGACGGAAGCCTTACCTACAAGGTTACGGGCACGAACAAGTGGACCGACCCGATGAGCGGCAAGGCCTATGACCTGCCGACCTGGACGGCGGTCCAGGAACTCTCTCCCGAGCAGGCGGCGATCAAGAGAGAGAATGATGGCGCCAACCTCAATCTCGCGACGCTTGCAAACCAGCAGTCCTCGCGCCTGACGGACCTGCTCGGCAAGCCGGTGGACCTTTCCGGCGCACCGGCGGCAGGAAAGGCGTCCGACCTCACGCTGCCGCAGTACCGGCAGTTTTCCGGCGGACCGAAGCTTGCGACCACGGTCGGCAATGCCGGCAGCGTCACGCGCAGCTATGATACGGAGCTCGACACGAGCCGATACGAGGAGGCGCTGATGGCCCGCCTCAACCCGCAGCTCGACCGCGACCGGGCAGCCCTGGAAACGCGGCTTGCGAACCAGGGGCTGCAGCCGGGATCGGAAGCCTATGACCGCGCGATCGACGAGGCGAACCGGACGGCGACCGACGCACGCGTTGCGGCCGTGCTGAATGCCGGACAGGAGCAGTCGCGGCTCGCCAATCTCTCGCGAGACAAGGCGAGTTTCGAGAATGCGGCCCAGGCGCAGGCCTATGGTCAGGCCTTGCAGAATGCCGATTTCAGCAATAATGCGCTGCAGCAGATGCACCAGAACGGCCAGTCGGCGACCGCGGCCAACAACGCGCTCAAGGACCAGGGCTTCAACGCGCAGCAGGCGTTGCTGAACGCCAAGAACGCAGCCCGTTCGAACTATCTGAACGAGCAATATGCGTTGCGCAACCAGCCGATCAACGAGATCTCGGCGCTGCTTTCCGGCGCGCAGGTGACGAACCCGAATTTCGTGCCGACGCAGGGGCAATCGATCCAGCCGGTCGACTATGCGGGGCTGGTGCAGCAGAACTATCAAAACCAGGTGGCGGCCTATAACGCGCGGCAGCAGGCGGGGGCCGGCTTGTTTCAGTCTCTGCTGGGCCTTCTTCCGAAATCCGATCGCCGCGCCAAGAAGAACATCGAGAAGGTGGGCAAGCTCAAGGGGCACAGCCTCTATGAATACCGCTACAAGGGAGAGCCCGCCGGCGGGCCGAAATATATCGGCGTGATGGCGCAGGAGGTGGAGAAGACACGTCCCGATGCGGTCGTTCGCGGGCCCGACGGAATGAGGCGCGTGGATTACGGCAGGCTTTTCGCCGCCGGTCAGGGGCGGAAACAGGGGCCAAGGTCCTGACGCTCTCGCGAGAGATGCTCCCCAAAATTGCGATTGATGGAGGTTACATTGCCACGAACAGGCGGGATCTATTCACCCCCGGCCGGCACCAAAGGGGTGCCGAACACGACGATCCAGAGCGTGCCCTATAACGCGTTGATCGACGACCTGACGGCCGATGCAAACGCCGCGCGGCCGATCACCGCGGGCGGGACCGGCGCCACATCGGCGAGCACCGCCCGCGCAGCGCTTGGCGCGCAAACGGCCCATGCCGCGCTGACTTCGATTTCCGGCCTCACCACCTCGGCCGACAGGATGATCTACACGACCGCGGCGGATGCCTATGCGACGACGGCGCTGACACCTTACGCGAGGACGCTGCTCGACGATACGACGGCCGCTGCCGCGCTAACGACGCTCGGGATTTCGGGCTTCATGCAGACGGTGCTCGACGACGCGGATGCGGCCGCGGCGCGCGCGACGCTCGGCACCAACAGTGCATCGAACCTGACGACCGGCACGCTGCCGAACGCTCGCGTCTCGGGGGCCTATGACGGCATCACGACGCTTACGACCTCCGGCAAGATCACCACCACCGGGAACGAAATCGAGATTTCAGGGGGAAATCCGAGAACCAAATACACCGACACCACGACAGGGGCCTACGACTTCTGGACCTCCGTCGATTCGCAGAATTTCTACATACTCGTGGATCGAACCGGGAGCGGAACGTGGGACACACCGCATCCGCTGCAGTTGGAGGGGGATACGAGTCGCGGCTTTCTGTTCGCGAGCGAAATTCTCACGGTCGGCAATTACGACTCGCTCGGCGTTACCCCCGAAGCCCGCACGATAACCGCAGGCAACGGCCTGACGGGTGGTGGTGACCTTTCGGCGAACCGGACGCTGACGCTGGGGATGCCTTCGAGCATCACCAATTCAACGGCTAACTCGGTTACTTCGACTAGCCATACGCATGCGCTTGGGTTCATTGCGGCGGAGGTGTCGACGACGACGAGCGCCAGCACGACGAGCTTCCCGTTGGGACACATTGTTTGCATGCGGAAGTCGGGAGGCTCCACCCTGAGCCGAAACGGTACGGAGGGAGTCTTTATATCTTCAACCGATTCGTCTTTTTACGTGAACGCCGACCATGGCAGCGCTGGTACTCAACTTTCAGGAACTTGGCGCAGCCGGGGCGGCGGGGATGATGCCGCCAGCAGCACAGACTTCTTTATCATGCAAAGGGTTGCCTAAATGGCTCTTTACGCGATTCCAATGTCCCTCAATGCTGTCTCGATAGTCGCCGCAACGGCCGAGCCCGATGTCTTCATCGTTAAGAGCAACATAACGGACATCGAAGGAAATACCTATGATACGGACTACTGCAGTCGCCCCGACGACGGGTTCGGCCTGAACCCAACGCTTCGCCAGTGGCTCGCCGGCAACCCTTCGTTCCCAGTCCAACCCCACGTCCCGCCAACGGCAGAGGTGACACGTGCCGCATTGCCGCCGCTCTCTGCGCACTAACTCCGGCTCGGTCTATCAAATCTTAGTAGTTCGCCGGCCCAGATCGCTGCTGCAACTGACGTCATGCCCGCTGGCGCAGTTAAGGGCACGATGCAAATTGAATGAGAATATTTCTTATCGTCTCGATTAGCGTCAAGTTCGGTCTTGTTGCGGAAGAGCAGTTGAATGACATTTGGATACAGTCGGTGCACTCATAGCACTGAAGATTACGCCCATTTAAGGTTAGAAAGGAATTCTTGATCTTCATTCGTGTCCTGTGCGCTCCAAGGTGCAAGGCAAATGCCATGAGCGGTCAGCTTTCCTCTCAGATCATTCGCAATGTCTGTTTTCTTATCGTTAAAATCCGGAATCCCAAACTGAATAGAAGAGCGGCTAGTCTTTCTCATTCTGGAGAACTTGGTCGTCGGTATTCCTATGTCAGCAATTATCTCTGTTCTATAGTCAATTATTCCAGAGTAGACAGCGGGAATGCCGAGGGCGAAACAAGGAATCGCACAATGGATTCTCGATGTTATTGCTGCACGGGCATTGGTTCGGTAATAAGTCAAGAGATCCTTAGCCAGCTGGTTTTTGGTCGCGTGAGTTGCAAAGGGAACGTCGTGCTTGTGGCTGATCTGCCGAAACTGCTTACGTTCCTTGCGATCAAAATACCAAGTTCTAATGTCGACGAGAACATCCGTGCGACCTTTCAGTGATCTCGGTCGTTCTGGAAACGTCATGGTGGCGCAACCGCTGATGTATGCGTCCACGCCCCATTTTGTCAGGGTCTCGACGGTGTCTCGATCGCGACAGCCAATCGGCTCGAAACGCTTCAAATACTCACTGTGTCTCGAATAGGTTTCCCTCGCCTTTTCGCTCAGATGGAAGCCAAAGAATATGGGGATTATGTTTTCCGATGGGGGCCAGTTTTGGGGTTCGTGGCTAAACCAGCCATTCATTACGACAACACAAGGTTCTCCCGCGTAGTGGCTCAAGAAATCCCTGTCGACAATCGAGCATTCCTGGCCAATGTGTTGAGCCACAGCGAGCGTTTGAATGTTGTCGCCGATGTTATTGGTGTTGGAATAACCCAAAACAGCAATTTTCATTGATTTTCCGACTCCTGACGCGGTGCTCCAGTCGTTTACAAGCCAAATGGTGATCCAGCAAGGCCGCAGGCCCTGACGTTCAGAGAATTTGAACAGTCAATGGGCGCAGCGTCTCACTACCCGTATTACAGCGAGAACTGCGCATCGGATGATAAGAGGGGGTGCAAGCACAAATCTATTAAGCTGCTGGCTGTTAGTCCTGTTCAGGGCGGCCCTCTCGCTCTGAACGATACGGTATCACGATACCGTATCGGTCGACTTTGCCTCGGCTTTGATACTCGCGAGCCTCCTCAACGGAATATCCTCTCTTGATTCAAGCGCTCCCAACGAATCTTGGTCGTTGAATTTGTTGCTTGAACTGATCTTCAGAACTGGGATAGCGCTCTCGTCCACCGTCTCAGGAAGAGTAACTGCGTAGTCTGGCTGAGATATGATGCGCTTCAACAGTGCCGGTCCCTTTCCGGAAAGCTTTGGAGTGAAATTCCAAATCGCGGCGGCCTGTTTGTCGCTGCGCACGATGTACTCGAATAGGTGCATGACCCAGAAATAATCCCCGAGCTTTCCTGAGTTCATATAATAATGCCTGGCCAGTGCTGACCACTTTCCAACCAGATAGTTGCCGCGCGCCGAGGCGAGAAACCAGCTATGCACAATGATCTTCCCTGGATAAGCTTCTGGAAATGCGAAGAAGCCACTTTGCATCAGTGGCAAGAGCCACTGGTCCAATGGCTTGACGCAGCAGCAGGTCGCATCGACCCATACCCCGCCGTATTGCTCCAGCAGAGCCAATCGGATCACATCTGACTTGCTCTGAATCTTGCGGGCGCCGCCCGGTTCATCAATATCGATAAAATTTGAGAGGGTGTCATCCGACAGAACGTTGACCTGCCATTCGGGATTTTTGCTAGACCAACTGGCGATCGCAAATTTTACGAACGGCGGGGCGTCCTCAATGGGTTTGTCCCAATAAATCCAGATCACCTTTTCGAGCTTCTTTGGTAATGCTTCGACGCCATAACTGTAGTTCTGGAAGTGTAATGTTTTCTTTCCGAGGACCAAACGCCTAAACGAGTGGCGGAGTTTCTTGTACAGTAAGAATACCTTGAATAAACGCATGTAGTCCTCTCTTGCCATCTCCCCGGCTATTGCCCCGCCCGGGGGATCCCGGCGCTTATACATCAAAAGATTCACCATAAATAGAGCTCCTGTGCATGCGCAGCCGAGCCAATCTCCAGTAGTGCGAACGATGGACAGAAACCCCGCCTCAAGGCGCGATGATGCCGCTCGGTCCACACACGCGAGCCTGAGTCGGGCGATGCGACCGCGCTCCGATGACGTAATTCACGCCACAAACGTAGCAGCCTGACGATCACGATCTGTGCTGACATTGTCATTGCCAAGACCCTTTGCATCCTAGTAAAGGTGCCTGGATGTCTGTAACTCCCTCGGGTTCTCATGCAATTTCGTGATCTCCTCCGCTTGTGGCTTTGGGCCCGGTCACGCGGGCGCATTTCGATTGGTCCTAAATGCCGTATCGAGTGCGGAGCCGTTCTAGATCTAAGTGAGGGTGGCACTGTAACGGCCGGTCGGAGATGCAGGCTACGCAAGGGTTCAATGCTCATCCCGTATGGGGGAGCTATCAGCATCGGAGACGATTTCAGCTTGAATCCGTACTCTGTGCTTTACGGCCACGGGGGTTTGAACATTGGAAACAGTGTGCGCATAGCGGCAGGATGCGTCATTGTTCCTGCTAATCATGTATTCAACGACCCGCACACGGCCATTCGCAATCAAGGGTTGACGAAGCTCGGCATTGCCATTGAGGACGACGTTTGGATCGGCGCGAATGTCACAATTTTGGACGGAGCGCATATTTCCCGTGGGTGTGTCATAGCTGCTGGCTCCGTCGTCCGCGGCCGGACAGAATCTTTTGGTGTTTATGCGGGGGTTCCGGCGAGAATGATCGGGAGACGCGGAGAGATCGAAAGCGCGATGTAAATGTATCGCCTCCTTGAAGATCACTCAAGTGCCGGTGCCGCAAACTTGAGGTCACGATGAAAAGGCTCGCACGTTCCATCAGGAAGAAGTATCGCTATTTTGTCGATGCCAAGACTGTGACGATCGATGGCGTAACTCTTATCTCTGACAGAGATCGCATACCGCTCTATCTTCGGGACTTGATGTACCGTGAGGTCTACGAAGACACCGAGCGAAATATTCTGCTAAAGATATTAAAGCGAGGTCACAAGGTTGTAGAGCTGGGTACCGGACTTGGGTTTATTTCACTGCTTGCGGCCAGAATATGTGGCTCAGAAAACGTCAATACTTATGAAGCCAATCCCGCGATTGAGTCACTTATCCGAGAGAACTTCCGGCTCAATAACATTGAGCCCCAGCTCCATATGAGAGCTGTCACGCGCGACGGGCGCAAGCTCTCATTTAATGCCGCGGACAACATTATTTCGTCGAGCTCCTTTGAGCGGGGCGTTAGCGGAAGAACATTGGATGTCGATAGCGAAGCTTTTTCGGAAGTGCTGAGGGCTCATTCGCCGGATGTCTTGATAATGGACGTCGAAGGCGGCGAATACGAGCTGCTGATGTCAGACAACCTCGGGCCGATAGAGCATATTCTCGTCGAGCTGCATCCGCATATCATCGGCCGTGAGAAGGTGAACGAGATTAGGTCGCATCTCGGCGCCAAAGGCTTCGCTGTCGAGAGCAACGACCGTAAGACGTTTCATTTTCACAAAATTCGCCCCACCTAATGGTGAAACAGGCGCTTCGTAGCGGACCGATATCCTTAACAGATATTTGCGAGCCGCTTTTCTATGATCTTAATGTCGACCGCCTCTCTACGCTTCCAGCAAGCAAAAGCTCGCTTAAAGCGACCGATATTCCTATTCAACCAACAAGGTGACCTTAAGCAAAACCTTGCCTCCCTTGCCGCGAGCCGCGGGGCGAAGCGACCCTGATTAAGGTTTATTGTCGATAACGGCGAGGGCAGCGTGAAATCGTCTTCCGCCCACTTCACGGACTGCGGTGTAGTTAATCATTTCTAAAATTATTAGTTGCGCTGGCAACAGAAACTTCCTAACCAGTCTGTGACTGGGAGTTACTCAAAGGGGCGGCGATGGCGACGATCACAGTAAATAGCAGCTACTGGCTGGACATGCGGGGCATCGATTTTGGATGGCTTCCGTATGCTGATTCCTACACCTACGGTTCCACAGTCTATGCCGCGTATTTCAGCGACGGGGTCGTAGAAGAATTTAGGGGTAGCGGGTTCACTTACAACTCCGATGGAATGCCTACGGGCGGAACTGTGAGGAGCTATGCTATCTTTGACAACGGCACTCGAGTAGCTTCCATAGACGGCGTAAGCGTTTCCGTTACGAGCATCGTGAATGCGGCACTGACATACACAACTAGTGACGACATTGCCGTGATCGGAAGAGCGCTTGCAGGCAATGACACATTAAGGGGCGGAGGTTTTGTTGACTACCTGCGGGGGTTTGCCGGCAATGACACTTTGTACGGCAACGCTGGGAACGATTCCCTTGTAGGGGATGATGGCAACGACACCTTTATTGGCGGCACGGGGGGTGACAAGCTTTACGGTGGAAATGGAAGCGACACCGCCTCCTACGCCGGAGCAACAAAGGGCGTAACGGCTAATCTCGCCAGCGCCAGCGCCAACACCAACGATGCCAAGGGGGACGTCTACTCGTCAATCGAGAACGTCACCGGCTCGAGCTATGCCGACCGGCTATACGGCAATACGGCAGCAAACAGGCTGACCGGCGGCAACGGAAATGACGTGCTGTCAGGCAACTCGGGCAATGATGTCATCAACGGCGGCGCTGGTGCGGATCAACTGTATGGCGGCTCTGGTGCGGACAAGTTCGCCTTCAAAGCTGTCGGTGAATCTGCGGGTCCGTCGTTCGATACGATTTTCGATTTTGTGCCCTCTGGAGGGGACAGGATTGACCTTTCAGGGATCGACGCCAGCACCAAAGCTTCTGGCAACCAGACATTTGCCTTCATCGGCACAGCGGCCTTCAAGGGCGTTGCCGGCGAACTTCGATACGTGAAGCAAACTTCCGACACCTACATCTACGGCGACGTTAACGGCGACAAGATTGCTGATCTTAAGATCCACCTCGATGACGCCGTAACGCTGACGAAGGGCTATTTCATTCTCTGACCAAATGAAAACAGAGACCGAAGTGAGACCCCGCGGTTGAACTGACCCCTGTAAGTTGGACATCCACTTTCGGGGGTTTTTTATTGCCCACAGGGCAGAGACTTCCTCCACAACAACAAGGTAAATCCAATGGACCAAACCGTGCCCTCCGGCGCGGCGATCCTGCTCGACTTCATCCGTGAAACGGAAGTCGGGCGGGGCGACCGCGCATCCTATGACGTGATCTACGGCAACAACCAGGACAAGCTGCCGCGGCCGGTAACCTCCATGACGCTCGACGAGGTCGAGGCGGCGCAACCGGGGTGGTCGAGGCGGTTCGGGTCGAGTGCGGCCGGCGGCTACCAGTTCATGAAGAACACGCTGGACGCGCCGCGCACGCTGAGGGACATCGAAGGCGAAATGGGGCTTACGGGCAAGGAGAGGTTCACGCCCGACCTGCAGGACCGCATGGCCTACCATCTCCTGAAGCGCCGCGGCTATCATGCGTTCATTGCCGGAAAGATCAGCCGGAGCGAATTCGGCAGGCGGCTCGCGCAGGAATGGGCGTCGTTGCCGGTGCTTGGCGATACGGAGGGCGCGACGCGGAGGGTGAGGCGCGGGCAATCCTATTATGCCGGCGACGGGCTCAACAAGGCACTGGTAAGGCCCGAGACGGTGGAGGCGGTGCTCGACCAGGCGGTGGCGGCGGCGCGCGCGGCGGGCGGGGAGGCGAGAGGACGGGCGCCGGTGCCGGTTTCGGAGCGGGCGCGGCAGCGCAGGGCGATCCGCAAGTCCGGCCGGTTCTGGACCTGGCTGCTGACGGCGGGCGGCTCGATCGTCACGGCGCTCAAGGAACTCGACCTCGTGGCGCTCGACTGGCGGGTGCAGATGGCGATCCTCACCCTGATCGTGGGCTTTGCAATCTATGCGATCAGCTCCATGCCGGCGGTTCGCCAGGCGCTGGGGCTCAAGTGATGGCGGCGTGGCTGAAAATGATCGGCGGTGCTCTTGCGCTCGCGGCACTCGCCTGGGCGGTGCTCGAGATCCGCGAGGATGGCGCGCAATCCGCCAGACAAGCAATCGAAAGGCAGAACAATGAAGCGGCTTTGCAATCGGCTGCTCGCCGCAGCGACTTTGACCGCTGCGTCGATCGCGGCGGCGTGTGGGACTTCGGCACCGGCAAGTGTCGCCGGCCTCCGCCAGGTGGTCGGGACTGACCTCATCGGCGCGCGCGGCGCCACGGCGGCGGACCAGCAGAAGATCGACCGGACGGTCGTCGGCATCTGCGCGGCGGCGGTGTGGTCGAGGGCGGAATGCTCACGTCACGGTGAAGGGCGGGGGCACGGGGAGGGGCGGCGATGATCGATGCCAGCGTTCACCAGCAGCTCGGCACGCTGATTGCCGAGGTGAAGAACCTGCGCGAGGATTTCCGGCGCGCGGAAGACAGGTCGGAGGCGGGCCGCGCGCTTCTCAACCGGCGGGCGGAAGAGCTCGTCGGGCGGGTGGGGACGCTCGAGGGCGCGATGGCCGTGGTCAAGGCCGAGATCGCCGAGATGAAGCCGGTGACGGAGGATGTCCGCAAATGGAAGCTGATGGGCATGGGCGCGCTCGGCGTGATCGGCATCGGCGGCGCCTCGCTGGGGGTAACCTTTGCCGATGCGGTGAAGCGCGGGCTCGCCCTGGTGCGGGCAGGGTGAGGCGGAACTCCGATCAATCGTCGTCGAAGCCGAAGAGATCGCGGTAGCGGCGCCTGACGAGCAGCAGCGAACGATCCGGTGCGATCATGTAGGTCTCATGGACCTGACGGCCGAAGGGATCGCGGAACTGGTGGGAAAAGGTGCTGCCGATCGGCGCCTTGGTGAGCTTAGTGCGCGGCTGCCCGCCATAGGTGATGCTGCCGGGGATCGGCTCGAGATAGGGGGAGTAGCCGACCGACGCCGTCGATGTGCAGGCGCCAAGCAGGAGGGTGCAAAGGACGGGGAGAGCGGTCTTCATGAAGGACGTCCCTGGATTCGGCCCCTGGCGCCGTTCGAGCGCCGGGCCTGTCGTTGCCGTTTCATTCGGTTGCGGCATTGTATCCCTTTCAGCCTGGCGATGAAAGGAAGCGACGATTTCACGGGTTTTCCTGGTGACGGGCAGGGGCTTCGGACGGGGGCGAAAATATTTCCGTTGCATCAGGGGGGCTCTTTAGAGGATGTAGAAGGGGACTCGCCAAGCGGTAGGGGCGCTGCCGAACCGGATGCCCGCTTCCAACCGGCCGGGCGGGTCTCGTCTCTAGAAGGCCACTGTCCGACCCCGCGCTGATCCAGGTATCCGTCCATGACCGCCGAACAACTGCTTTCATTTCTCGTCATCGGCGTCATGATGGTGTTCTTCATATGGGACCGGTTCCGCTACGACATCGTCGCCTGCTCGGCGCTGATGCTTGCGATCGCCGTCGGCGTCGTGCCCTTCGACAACGCCTTCGACGGCTTCAGCGACGATATCGTCATCATCGTCGGCAGCGCCCTCATCGTCAGCGCAGGCGTCGCCCGCTCCGGCATCGTCGACGCGGCGATCCAGCGCTTCCTGCCGGATCTCCAGTCCGTGCGGGCGCAGCTGGCACTGCTCGTCGTCACCGTCACCGTGCTTTCCGCCTTCATCAAGAATATCGGCGCGCTCGCGATCATGATCCCGGTGGCGTTTCAGTTTGCCCGCCGATCGAAGGTGCAGCCGTCGGTCTTCCTGATGCCGATGGCCTTCGGCTCGCTGATCGGCGGGCTGATGACGCAGGTCGGCACGTCGCCGAATGTCGTGGTCTCGCGGATGCGGGAGCAACTGACGGGCGAGAGTTTCTCGATGTTCGACTTCACCCCGGTCGGCGCCTCCCTTGCCCTCGTCGGTGCCGGCTTCCTCCTGTTTGCCTATCGCCTGGTGCCGGAGCGCAAGAGCCAGCAGGTCGCCATGCACAATGCAATCGAGATCACCGATTACACGGCCGAGGCCGTCGCGACGTCCGGCTCGCCGGCGATCGGCAAGCCGGTGAGCAATCTCGTCAAGATCGGCGACGGCGGCGCGGTGGTGATCGCGATCTTCCGTCGCGGCACGCATCTGGCGCCGTTGCCGGACGTGGTGATCGAGCCCGACGATATCCTGCTGCTCGAAGGCGGCCCGGCTGCGCTCGATCGCATCGTCTCGCAGGCGAAGCTGAAGATCGCCCGGGACCGACTGCCGCCGACGGGCGGCGACAAGGGTCGCGCGGAGATCGAGGCCATCGAAGCGGTGATCGCCAGCGGCTCCCCACTCATCGGCATGTCCGCGGAGCGGCTGGCGCTCTTCAACAATCACAACATCAACCTGCTTGCGGTAAGCCGGCAGGGCGAGCGGCTGAAGCAGCGGCTTGGCAGCATCAGACTGCAGGCCGGCGACATCGTCGTGCTGCAGGGCGCGCGCGAGGAGTTGCCGCCCTTCCTCCAGGACTTCGGATGCCTGCCGCTTGCGCAACGCGAGATCCTGCTCGGCACGATCCGGCGCGGTACCCTGCCGCTCGTCGTGCTCGCCCTGGCGATGGGCACCACCGCCGTCGGCCTGTTGCCGGTGCAGATCGCCTTCTTCGCTGCGGCCCTCGCGATGGTGATCTTTCGCGTCATTCCCCTGCGGGACGTCTATCGGGCGGTCGACGGCCCGATCCTCGTGATGCTGGCTGCGCTCATTCCCGTCAGCGACTCGCTCAGAACGACGGGCGGTTCGGACCTGATCGCCGGCTGGCTCAGCAGCATTGCGGTCGGCTTGCCGCCGGCGGGCGCGCTGACGCTCATGCTGGTGGCGGCGATGGCGGTCACGCCCTTTCTCAACAATGCCGCAACCGTGCTCGTCATGGCGCCGATCGCCACGAGCTTTGCGGCGGCGCTCGATTACAGGCCGGACGCCTTCCTGATGGCGGTCGCGATCGGCGCCGGCTCGGATTTCCTCACCCCGATCGGCCACCAGTGCAACACGCTGGTCATGGGTCCCGGCGGCTACCGCTTCAGCGACTATCCGCGTCTCGGCCTGCCGCTCTCGATCGTCATGATTCTCGTGGCGGTGCCGATGCTGATGTGGGTCTGGCCGTTGCGTTAGCGGCGCCCTTTCTCAGCGACCTTCGTTGCCGGTGGAAAACCGCGTCGTCAGAGCCTATCTGATCGCGAGCGCGATCGCGATGGAGGAAGATGCATGGTTGACGGGAGCGTGATCTCAACACCGGAAGACGTGTTGAAGTTCTGGTTCGGCGAGCTTTCCTACGAGCACTGGTTCACCCCGAGCGCCGATCTCGACGGAGAATGCGTGCGGCGCTTCCAGGCCACGCATCTGGCGCTCTCGCGGAAGCTCGACGAGCTCTGGCGCGCGAGCCCCGAGAACCAGCTTGCGGCCATCATTCTCTTCGACCAGATGCCGCGCAACATGTATCGCGGATCGCCGCTCGCCTTCGCCACGGACGGGCTGGCCTTACGCGAGGCGAAGCTTGCCGTCGGCGCAAGCGCCGACCTGGCGGTCTCGACGGAATGGCGCGCCTTCTTCTACTTGCCGTTCGAGCATTCCGAGAACCTTGCCGACCAGACGATGTCGGTGAAGCTCTTCACCGAGCTCGGCGACGCCAACTATCTCGATTATGCCATCCGCCATCGCGAGGTGATCGAACGGTTCGGCCGCTTTCCGCACCGCAATGCCATTCTCGGGCGGCAATCGACGCCGGACGAGGAGGTCTATCTCGCGGAGCCGGGCGCCGGGTTCTGATGTCTCCTTAAATTGACCCTGATCTAAGGAAAAAGACGTGCAACAAAGTGCTACAGCGATTTTTGCGCGTCTGATAAGACGCGCGGCGCCGTACTGCATGTCTCCTTAAATCGACCTCGATTTAAGGACAAGACGTGCAGCGATTCAAAGGCGCTACAGCGACCTTTGCGCGTCTGATAAGACGCGCGGCGCTGTAGTGATCGCTTGTTTGGCGATTCCACCCCGAAAGATCCGGATTGCGAAGGATATCGATGCGTTCCGCTGGAATTTTCACCGCCACCTTGATTGCGATATCGCTTGCTGCCCTGACGCTCGTGGGCGGAGGGGCAGCCATGGCCCAGCAGGCGGCCCAACCCCAGCAGCCGGCCCAAGCCCAGCAGCCGGCTACGCCATCGCCCGCAACGCCACCCCCCACGCCGCAAACACAGCCGGAGGCGAAGGCCGAGAAGGGCGCTTCGCCGGCGCTCCAGCAGGCGGAGGATCAGCTTGCCCAGACTGAGCGGGAGCTCAAGCGGATCGCCGACCGCGTCGACAGCGCCCGGGAGGACGACACCCTCCTTGCCGAGCTCAGGGTGGAGGTCGACGCACTGTCCAAGCAGATCATCGCAACTTCGGTTGCGACGCGGCCGCGGCTGGAGGAGATCAAAACCAGGCTTGCAGAACTCGGAGAGCCTCCGGCCGACGACCAGCCGCCGGAAGAAGCGATCGTCACCGAGGAGCGAAAGCGCCTGGTTGCCGAGCGTGGAGCGATCAACGCGCTTGCGGCGAGAGCGGAAAGCCTGGCGGTCGAGGCGACGAAGCTCGCCAACCGCATTACCTCTACCCGGCGAGCGCTTTTCTCGAACACGCTGCTGAGGCACACGGATGTTTCCGCGGAGATGCTCAGCGAAGCGCTGTCCACCACGGTCGACGAAAGCAAGGCATTATGGCGCAGCGTCGGGAGCTGGCTGACTTTCGCCTGGAATTACAAGCGCCTACCGCTTCTGAGCGCAATCTTCCTCTCCCTCTGTGCAGCGCTGCTCTTCCTGGTTGGCAGCTACAGGCTGTTCTCGCCGGTCATCATGCGCCGCGAGGACGATGATGAGCCGACCTATTTCCGGCAGCTTTCGGTGGCGTTCTGGTCGACGCTGATCCCGACACTGGCACTGACGGCCTTTGCCGGTTCGAGCTATTTCTTTCTCAGCAGCTTCAACGTCTTGCGCCCGGACATCGCGCCGATCATCGCGGTGACGCTCGGGATGGGCGTCGCTCTCTTCTTCGTCACCAGCCTTGCCAATTCCGTGCTCTCGCCCGAGCAGTCGAAATGGCGCCTCGTGCGGGTCTCGGATCGCGGCGCGCGCATGCTGCTCGCACCGATCTTCGCCATGGCGCTCGTCAACGGCCTCGACTACCTGCTCGGCAGCATCAGCGAAGCGCTCGGCTCGCCGGTGGTGCTGACGGTCGCCAAGAGCTTCCTCGCCTCGATCATCATCGGCCTGATCCTGATGTCGATGGCCCTAATCCGGCCGACGCTGAGGCCAAACGAGACCTTCGATGCACCCGGCCGGCCATGGCCACGGGTCATCTCCGTGTCACTGCTCCTGTTGGGGGCGGGCCTCATCGCCATTGCGCTTTCCGGTTATGTGGGCCTCAGTCGCTTCATCGCCACCCAGATCATCGTCACCGGGGCAATCCTCGTGATGATCTATATCGGCATTCTCACCGGCCGATCGGTTTCCAAGCAGGGAGCCTTTGCCGAAACCATGGCGGGGCAGTATCTCGAGCGGCGTTTCCAGTTCGAACAGGTGGCGCTCGACCAGATCGGGCTCCTGGCGGGCCTCGGCATCTATGCCCTCGTCCTTCTCTTCTTCATTCCGCTGATACTCCTGCAATGGGGCTTCCAGATCGCCGACATCGAGGCGTGGGTCTACAGGGCGGTGACCGACATCAAGATCGGGACGATCACGATCTCGCTGGCGGGGATCCTCGCCGGCGTGCTCCTCTTCGCGTTCGGCTATTTGGTGACGCGATGGACGCAGCGGTGGATCGACGGCAATGTCATGGCGCGCAGCCGCGTCGATGCAGGCGTGCGCAATTCCATCCGCACCGGCATTGGCTATGTCGGCGTCGGCCTGGCAGGCCTCTTCGGCCTGTCGGCGGCGGGGATCGACCTCTCGAGCCTGGCGCTCGTCGCCGGTGCCCTTTCGCTCGGCGTCGGTTTCGGCCTGCAGAACATCGTCTCGAACTTCGTCTCCGGCCTGATCCTGCTCGTCGAGCGTCCCTTCAAGGTGGGCGACTGGATCGTCAGCGGGACGACGGAGGGCTTCGTCCGGCGCATTTCCGTCCGTGCGACCGAAATCGAAACCTTCCAGCACCAGTCGATCATGATGCCGAACTCGCTGCTCATCAACGCTTCGGTCGGCAATTGGACGCACCGCAACAGGCTCGGCCGATCCGAGATCGCGGTCACCGTCACCTATGCGAGCGATCCGCGGCGGGTGATCGAACTTTTGCAGGAAATCGCGATCTCGCATCCGATGGTGTTGAAGAACCCGGGCCCAAGTGTCGTCTTCACCGCCTTCGCGGACGAGCGCATGACCTTCGAGCTGCGCATCTATGTCGCCGATGTGTTGACTGCGAACGGAGTGCGCAACGACATAAGGATTGCGATTTACGAGCGCTTTCGCGACGAGGGAATAGGCGCGCCGTTTCCGATGAAGATCGAGGATGTTACGCCCGAGGATGTTACGCCCGAGGAGGCGGCTGCTCCGGAGGCGGTGTCGCCCGTCTCCGGGCAGCGCCAACATGAGCGGACGTAAACCACTCGCATGTCTCCTTGACCTTTCATCAAGGAGACATGCAGCAATTCAGTCCGCGGGCCGCGCGGGATGTCCCGGATGCACGGGAACCCTCAGTGCCCGGCCAGCGCCATCGCCACCGGGGCTATGTGGGGCCACACTTCCAAGGCACCGCGATAGATCATGTCGAGGGCGACGTAGAGGATGATCGCCAGACCGACATAGGCGATCCAGTGGTAGCGGCTGAGCAGGCGGGCGATGTAGTTCGCCGCGACCCCCATCAGGCCGATCGACAGCATCAGGCCGAAGACGAGGACGGATGTGTGCTCCCGGGCCGCACCGGCGACGGCGAGGACGTTATCGAGCGACATCGAGATGTCGGCAATCACGATCTGGCTCGCGGCTTGCGCGAAAGTCTTTTTCGGTGCGGTCTCCGGATCCAACCCGACTACATCGCTGTGGCCTCCGGTGCGGATCTCGCGCCACATTTTCCAGCAGACCCAAAGCAGGAGGATGCCGCCGGCAAGCAGCAGCCCGATAATGGCAAGAAGCTGAACCGTGAAGGTTGCAAGCACGATGCGAAGCCCGGTCGCGGCAAGAATGCCGATGAGAATGGCCTTCTTGCGCTGCTCGAGCGGCAGACCTGCCGCGGCGAGACCGATGACAACGGCGTTGTCCCCGGCAAGTACGAGGTCGATGACGATGACCTGCATCAGGGCCGCGAATCCGGCCGATGTGAAAATTTCCATAAAGTGCCCCCGCAATGCAGCAATTCAAAGCGCCACAGCGACGTTGCGCTGCTGATCGGGTAGCGCTGTGGAGACGTCGAGTAACGTCCCAAACGCATAGTCCGCGCAGGCGGGCCGGATCAAGTGGCCTTCATGTCCCGGGTAGAGATATCTGCCGGAATGAATGGCCCGGACGTGGGGTCGGCGTCTTTCCTGAGTGCACGACAGCGCCGCCCGTCTCTCATGCGTATGGCGCACTTGAATTGCTGCATGTCTTTGTCGTTAAATCGAAGTTGCGGTGGAAGAGGCGACCGAAGGGGGCTGCGCGTTTTGGCGCTGGGGGGCAAATGAAGACACTTACTGCTGCCGTGCTTCTGTGCGCGGTCATTGGCGGTGCCGCGCATGCGGCGACCGTTACCAATCGCGATGGCGACACGGCCATGCTCGTGATCGTGGAGGGGCAAAGCCGGATCGATGTTGCGCTCGCTTCGGGCGCAACGGAAACGATCTGCCCGATGGGCTGTTTCGTGACCCTGCCGAGCGGCGACCGCATCGGCCTTCAGGGCGACGAGACGGTCGAGATCGTCAACGGCTCTTTCGTCTTCAAATAGTCGGCGTCATGCGGGCGCTACAGCGCCGCCGTGTCTTATCAGACGCGCAAAGATCGCTGTAGCACTTTCAACTGCTGCACGTCTTTCTCCTTAAAATCGAGGTCGATTCAAGGAGACATGCAGTAAGCCGCCCGCATGGTCGCGGCAGGGCGGGGTAAGGGTCAGGCGTGGTGGGCGCTGACTGCCTTTACCAATTCGCCGGTCAGTTCCTGGCTGCTGCAGTGGGAAATATCGCCCAGCGACAGCATGCCGACCATCCGCTTGTCCTCATTGATCACCGGCAACCGACGAATCCGTTTCGCCTCCATCAGGTGGATGGCGTCTTCGACGGATTCGGTGGTGCGGCAATAAATGATGTCCTTCGTCATGACATCGCGGGCGGTCAGCGACTCGATGTCGTCGCCATTGGCGAGCGCACGCACCGTGACGTCGCGGTCCGTCACCATGCCGATCAAGCGGTCGTTCTCGCCGACCGGCAGCGCGCCGACATCCTCTTCCTTCATGATGCGCGCAATGGTACGCAAGTCCGTTTCCGGCCCGATCCAACGAACGCCGGGATGCATGGCTTCTTCGGTTCTCATCATACCCTCCATTGTCAGCTGGACCCCCATTATACGCCAGGAATCATGGCTAATCGGAGGTATTTGCGCTTGTGAGGGAAATCCCTCGACCGAAGGCCGTGCGTGCCCAAGGGTTCGGTCAGGTCAGCTTTCTTCGCCGCTCCAGTTCCGCTTCGGTCGGCTGTTCGAACTCGAACGAGCCGGTCTCGACCTCGCCGGCAACGACGTATTTGTTGACCGTCACACCGGATCCGGACACGTTCGAACTGACGAGTTTCAGCGCCATCGGTCTCGCGCCGTCGCCGAACAGCCTCTTGCCCTTTGCGAGCACGAGCGGAAAAAATGAGACATACATTTCATCGACAAGGTCGTTCTTGAAAAGCGTCTGCAGGAAGTCGGTCGAGCCTTGGGTCAGGAGATCCGGTCCTTCCTCGCCTTTCAGTTTTCGAAGCGTGTCAACGACGTCGGCGCCGAGCGTTCGGCTGTTTTGCCAGGTGAGCTTCAGATCCGGGTTGCGCGTCGCAACATATTTGGTGATGCGGTCGAAGAGCGGCCCAATCGGATCGTCGGCGCCGACATAGGGCCAATGGGCCGCAAAGATGTCGTAGGTCTTTCTGCCAAGCAGCAGGTCGAACGGTCTCGCAAACATCTCGTCCACTGCCTGCCCCATCGCTTCGTCGAAATAGGGGGCGGCCCAGCCGCCATATTGGAAACCGCCTATCGGGTCTTCGTGCGGCCCGCCCGGCGCCTGCATGATTCCGTCGAGGCTTGCAAATGCACCAACGATGATCTTTCTCATGGCCCTCTATCCTTGCTTGTCCTGCGCTACATCTAGGACGGCCGGCGGCGGGGAACACCGACAGCGCTGAAGAATTTTTCGGCGTGTAGGGCCTCAGGCAGTTGGATCCTTTTCGTATGTCCTCGTCCCCGGCGGCAGTCGGACCCAGGAATGCCTCCGGCAGTCATAAACAGAATCTTGCGGCGGCGGAAAGTCCGGGTCGGCGATGGCGCCGACGGCGACGGCCACGGATGATTGTTCGTAGCCTTCTTCCGTATGGAACAGGTTCGTCCCGCAGAATGGGCAGAAGCGAAACCGGAATTTTGCCCCCTGGTCGCCAGTCCGCACATATTCGGTCGCTGTGCCGGAGACGCGATAGGGCGTGGCAAAGCTGGCGAGCGCTGCAAACACACTGCCGGTGCGGCGCTGGCAGGCGAGGCAATGGCAAAGACCGATGCCCCGCGGATCGCCCTGAACTTCGATACTCAGCTGACCGCAGGAACAGAAGGCTGTTCGAGTAGGCATGTCGCACCTCACGGGATGTTTCGTGCTCTGCGACGTCACGGAATGGCGAAGATGCTGATCTCGTTGGTGATGCCCCGCAACGTCACATTGTGGGCCATTGGGCTCAAGCCACGGTCGGAGAGCAGGCTGGCGGCGCGCGGATCGCCGAGCACCGAGCCGGTGGCGAAAATCTCGCGCGAGGTGGCGAGATGCTGGACGCGCGAGGCGATGTTGACGGTCTGACCGAAATAATCCTGACGCTCATTCAGGTTGACCGCGATGCACGGCCCTTCATGGATGCCGATCTTCAGGAGCAGATCCTCGCTGCCGCGCTCCTCATTGAGGCTGCGCATCGCTTCGCGCATCCGCATCGCCGCGGCCAGCGCCCGATCCGGCGTCGGAAAGGTCGCCATCACCGCATCGCCGATCGTCTTGACGACGGCGCCAGCCTCCGCCGCAACGATCTCGTTCAGCACCGTGAAATGCGCCCGCACGAGGTCGAAGGCGGCCAGGTCGCCGACACGCTCATAGAGCTCGGTCGAGCCGCGCAGATCGGTAAAGAGGAAAGTAAGGCTGGTGATCTTCAGCCGCTGGTCCACATCGAGCGTGTCGGTGCGGTAGATGTCACGGAAAGTCTGGTTGGACAGGAGCCGCTTTGCCGTGAGGAATGCCCGCCGACGGCCCAGCAGCGCATGCAGCGCCTCGTCGGCAATGCAGACCGAGGGCAGCGTGCGCACCTCGGTGTGGTTTTCCACCTGTATCCTGAGCGGCCCCGGCTGCAGGGCCAGCGTCTCGGCATGCCGGTGTGAGCGGTCGAAGACGAGCGACAGGTTTCGCCGGTCCTTTGTCGGTTCGCCGCTGACATCGAGGAACTGCGCCGCATGCGTCACCGGCTCGAAGACGATGACGAACTTAGCCGGAAGCTGCAACGAGATCACCGCCTTCTCGCCTGGCGGTAATTCGAGCGCCTCGATCAGGAAAGCATCGACCTTCTCTTCGAAATCCTCCTCCGGCAGATCGATGCCGGAGCCCCAGTACATCTGGCGGAAATACTCGGTGACCGGCAATTCGTGCGGATTGTGGGCCGAGATATGGCGCACCCGTGGGCTCACCGTGAAGGTCACCTCAACCATTTCATCGAGCGTCGGCTCGTAGCCGGCGGCGCAGAGCGCGCAGCTATATTCGGTGCTCTGCACCGTCTTCAGCGAGGTGTTGGCATCGAGCACCCCGCCGCAGCCGGGGCACAGCACGTTCCAGGAAAGTTCGAAAATGCCGAGCCGCGAGGCCTGCAGGAAGCCCGCAATCGTGTCTTCCTCATCGAGACCCTCTGTCCCCGCAAAGGCGAGCGCATTGATGCGGCAGAGCTTCCGATCCGGAGCATTCCGGACGAGCCGCTCCAACGCCTCGACGACCTCCGGCCGCACGGACTGGCGCAGCACCTCAAATTGAGTTTGAGCTTCTCCCATGGCGATATCCTATACGGAATTTGCGGCTGGGTCAGCGGAATTGCTGCCATCCTCAATCGCCTTCGTCAGGGATGTTGAGGAGGTGACCGCAGGCCTTGCAGTGTACGGCGTCGACATCGTGCCGCTGCAATCCGCATTCCGGACAGGGGAAGTTCACCTTGTACGGACGAACGATCGCTTGGGCGAGCCTGACGAAAAGCGAAATCCCGACGATCATCGTCACCACCGAGGTCAGTTTGCCGAGCGCGCCCGGGAGCGTGATATCACCGAAGCCGGTCGTGGTGATCGTGGCCACGGTGAAGTAGAGAGCATCGACGAACCCCGCGCCGCCGTCGCGCCCGTAGAAGAAGGTCGTGTAGATGAAGCCCGTTACCATGAACAGAAAGACGAGGAAGTTCAGGCAGGCGCGGAAAACGTCGTGAACATGCGTCCACCCGAAGCGGCGCAGGATTTCGCAAAACAGCGGACTGCTCCCGATCGCCCAGATGCGCATGGCCCTGAGGAAGGCGAAGTTGAACAGGAGATCCGGAAACAGCAATGTGGCAAGGATGACCAGGTCGACCCAGGTCATGGGCCTTTTGATGAAGGTCCGAACCGAAGGCGCCGCGACAGCTCGGGCGACCAATTCGCCGCCGATCCAGGCAGCGATCGTGTAGTCGATGATGAGGTATGTTGGGCCGGTCCGGAGATAGGGGCCCAAGATGAAGAAGGCCAAAATGCTGAGGTCGATGATCGCCAGCAGCGCCTGCCAGCGCAGTGCCCACGGATCGCGCCCGTGTTCAATGCGCCGGATGGCGACTTTCAGTGTTCGCAGGTTTGCGGGGGCGAGCCATGGCCGCTGCTCGGTCGTGTCCATGATGCGTGAAATAGGCTTCCGAGAATGGCGGTCAAGCGGCGCCACGCGTCCCATTAACACCCCCTAAATTCTTCCCCCCTACGATGCTTTCGGGGAACACACTTTGTTAAAGGCGATCAATGTCATTCTTCGGCATTTCCGGAATGTATTATTCCGGGCAATCTCTTGGCGAGCACCGGATCGTGCTTGCCGAGGACTCCAATCTTTTTTCCTCCATGGTTTCGAAGCGGCTGAAGGAGCTGTTCGATATCGACGTGATCGTCTGCCGGGACTATGACGATCTGCAGTTCGCCGTCGAGAATGCCTCCTTTCCACCGGTGCTTGCCATTTCCAACATCAATTTGCCGCAGGCGGAAAACGGCGAGGCGCTCAACTATCTGCTCGAAATGAGCGTGCCGACGATCGTCTTTACCGGCACGTTCCAGGAGAAGACGCGCGAGTCGATTCTAGCGAAGGACATTGTCGATTATGTCATCAAGGACAGCGTCTTTGCCGTCGACATGCTGGCGGAATCGGTCTGCCGATTCCTGACCAACCAGAAGCACCACGTGCTGATCGTCGACGACAGCCCGACGGCGCGGGCCTTATTGACCACGCAGTTGAAGCGCTACAATTTCCGCACGAGCGCCGCCGAAAGTGGGGCCGCCGCACTCGACATCCTTGAGAAAAATCCGGACATCGCTCTCGTCATCACCGACTATAACATGCCGGATATCGACGGCTTCGAACTGACGCGCCGTATCCGCGCTTCCCGAGGCCCGCACCAGTTACGCATCATCGGGGTTTCGTCGTCGACAAACCGGCTGCTTTCCGCGCGCTTCCTCAAGGCCGGCGGCAATGACTTCGTCGTGCGCCCCTTCGTCAACGAGGAGTTCTATTGTCGCGTCAACCAGAACCTCGACACGCTGACCAAGATCAGGACCTTGAACGAGAAGGTGAAGGTTCCGGCCTGAACCCTCTAGTGGGAAATCTAGCTGTCGGTTGATTTGTTAACGAAATTGCAACCGTGAGGTTGTTCAATCGAGCGCACAGCGAGGGGGATATTTCGGTGATGCTTCCTGCCGAAGGTCGGCTTCGGTCAGGGGGGTGGCCGGGTGCATCTGTTCCATCGAGAGCGTCCACCCGCAAGCGGGGAGAAGGTCTCGGGGTGGAGAGAGGCAAAGCAGATGGAGCGCGATGGGAGCGGTCGCGCTTGTCGCTGTAGAGGGGTGGGGGTGCAGAGATTGTGAGATTGCGCCGCGCGTCGAGACGGGCGAGTCATGTTCAGAAGCACCGCGACAAGCGACTGCTGCTCATCGAGGATTCGCGAATGTTCGCCACGGCCCTGAAATACGGGCTGGAGCTGACGCACGGCATCAACATCACCCATTGCGCCTCACTCGAAGCGGCAAAGGCGGAAATCGCCGCGACCTTAGAGCCGGCGTTCTCGCTCTCCGTTCTTGATCTCAACCTGCCGGACGCGCCGAATTGCGAGGCGCTGGACTTCATCCTTGCAAACAGGATGCCGGCAATCGTCTTCACCGCGGCCTTCAACGACGGCACCCGCGACGAGATCCTGGAGAGAGGCGTCGTCGACTGTATCATCAAGAACGAGCCGGGATCGATCGACCGGTTGCTTGCGGCCGTCGATCGGGCCCTCACGCACGGCCTGACGACGGTGCTGCTCGTCGATGCCAGCAATGACTCACGGCAGGAGCTTGCGGGCATCCTCCGCCGACACAGATTTTCCGTGATCGAGGCGGTCGATGCAGTCGAGGCGCTGCGGCTGCTCGACCAGGGTGAGACGATCGATGTTGTCGTCGCCGACACGAATCTTGCTGACATGCCGGCCGCCGTGCTGCTCAAAGAGATCCGCCAACGTCAAGGCGAGGATTGTGTACCGCTCATTGGTTTCTGCGACCACGGAGACGCGCGGCTGGCGGCGCGGTTCATCGAAGCCGGCGGCGCGGATTTCATCCGCAGGCCCTTTCTCGAAGCGGAGTTTTGCTGCCGCATCCGACATGCCGCCTCGCTGCAGCAACGGATCCAGACCCTCAAGCGCGCCGCGGCAAACGATTATCTGACCGAGATCTTCAACCGCCGCCACTTCTTCCTCACAGGTCCGCGGCTCGTGGATCAGTGTTTGCGGCGCGGTGAGGGAACGTCGGTCGCCGTTCTCGACATCGATCATTTCAAACGGCTCAACGATACCTATGGCCACGAGATCGGCGACGTCGTGCTGAAGCATGTGGCGCGGCGGCTGAAGGTGCTCGTCGGCGAAGAGCACCTGCTTGCCCGCCTCGGCGGCGAGGAGTTCGGCATTCTCTTCGATGGGCTGGATGTCCGCCAGGCCTACGCGTTCTGTGAACGGATGCGGATTGAGCTCGCAAAGTCGAAGATCGTCGTTGACGACGAGGACCTGACGATCACCGTCTCGATCGGCCTGGCGACGATCGAAGCGCCCGAGTCATTCGAAAACTACCTGCACGCCGCCGACCAGTTCCTTTACATGGCGAAACATGCCGGGCGGAACCGGGTCATGTCGGAACTCGCCCTCCTCGATGCACTCGCATCGTAGCTACGGCACCCCTGCGCAAACTGCGAGCCTTGCCCGACGCATGACAGCCCCGGTCAGATCAGTCATCTCCCGTCGTTGGTAGCGGCCGGGCGCCGCGCTGCAGCGCGCAAAATAATGCAATCACTCAATATGAGCGGCGATCTCTCCAGAAAAGACCGCCGTAGGGCTTCGCCCCGCTACCCACCTGCAAGATCCAGGGGTTACCGCACCATCTGTAGCGTCAGCTTGCGCTCGGCGCGTTCCTGCTGCGGCGACCGGTTGTAGAGTTCGCGATAGCACTTGGAGAAATGCGAGGCGGAGACGAAGCCGCATGCGACGGCCACTTCCACCACCGGCATCGACGACTGGATCAAAAGGTGACGGGCGCGGTCGAGCCGGATTTCCAGGTAGTAGCGCGCCGGCGAACGGCCCATTTCCTGCCGGAAAAGCCGTTCGATCTGGCGACGCGAAAGATCGGCATTCTCGGCGATCTCGAGAAGCGATAGCGGCTCGGCGAGGTTGCTCTCCATGAGCTCGATGATCGATAGGACCTTGGAATTCTGCACACCGAGTCGGGCCCTGAGCGGCAGGCGCTGGCGGTCATGCGGTCCGCGCACCCGGTCGGTCAGTGCCTGTTCGCAGACGCGATTGACGAGATTTTCGCCGAAATCCTGATCGATCAGGTTCAGCATCATGTCCAGCGAGGCGGTGCCGCCGGCGCAGGTATAGATGTTGCTGTCGATCTCGTAGAGGTCGGCATAAACCTCCGCCTGCGGAAAGTTCTCCGAAAAGCCGGGCAGGTTCTCCCAGTGTATCGCGCAACGCTTGCCGGTGAGCAGGCCGGCGGAGGCCAGCACATGAGCGCCGGTACAGAGGCTGCCGACCGCGACGCCGCGGTTATAGACCTCGCGCAGCCACGCGTTTACCGATTTGTTCTGAAACTCCTCCACATAGACGCCCGAACAGACCAGTACCATCGAAGGGCGGTTTTCGCCGGCGAGTGCCTTGCGTTCGTCGGCAAGCGAGGTGTTGACCTCAAGGGCTATCCCCGCGGAGGAGTAGACCTTCTGGCCATCGGTCGAGGCGAGGCGCCACGTATAGGCCTCGTAGCCGAGCATCCGGTTGGCAATGCGCAGCGTTTCTATCGCCGCCGAAAAGGGCAGCATGGAAAAGTTCGGCACCAGGAAGAAGACGAGCGAACGCTTTTTGGTCAGGGGCTTGTTCATGAGGCTTTCCCATGCTGGTCGAGGTGTCTATTCGTCGCTTGAAATATAGCAAGCGGCTTGTCGTTTTGCGACATCCGCATCGGCGGCCGCGACTCCGAGACATTTCGCATTGCGACATCGGGATAAAATCGGCCGTCCTGGCAAATTAAGGGTGCTATGTGAAAAACGACATCCGGGTGGTGCAGGCGCCGCAATCGGGCCAAAATAAAGCTGTGATTGCCGGTCGAGGGACGCGCGAAATGGTTGCAAACATTCCCCATAGCGACGTGCAAACACAGCCCCTGGTGATGTCGGTTTCTGACAAGGCGGGCGTTCAAGCGTTTACGGACGCCGAGCATTTCCGGGGGGCTTACGGCCAAGCGGCGCTGCTTGGCCCTTGCGACGGGCACAAGCATTAGGGAGGAGGGGCGGTGTGCGCGCAGATAGATAAGACAAACGGTCAGTGTTTGCATTCCGCTCGCGGATAGGGTAGGGTCCTATCCCATGTCACACACGATCAGAAACAAGGCGACGCTGATTGCCCGTGTCCGGCGCCTCAAGGGACAGATGGAAGCGATCGAGCGCGCGCTCGAAGCCGACGAGCCCTGCGGCGACGTTCTCAATCTCGTGGCGTCCGTGCGCGGCGCGGTGCACGGACTGACGGTCGAATTGATCGAAGATCATATACTCGAACACGTCGCCGGCGCCGAAACGGATCGCCAGCGCGAAAAGGGCGCCGCCGAACTGGTCGAAGTCGTCAGGAGATACATGAAATGAGCGGAGCCCATTCGTCCCAAACCGGAGTGCTCGGCCACGATCACGTGTTTCTGGGCGACCGCCATCGCCGCAACGAGCAGCGCACCTGGCTCGTCATCGCACTGACGACCGTGACGATGGTCGCGGAAATTGCCGCGGGTACCTTCTACGGATCGATGGCGCTGGTCGCCGACGGGTGGCACATGTCCACCCATGCCGCCGCCATGCTGATCGCCGCGCTCGCCTATCTCTTTGCGCGCCGCAACGCCAATAATCGCCGCTTCACCTTCGGCACCGGCAAGCTCGGCGATCTCGGCGGCTTCGCAAGTGCCATCACGCTCGCCCTGATTGCGCTGCTCATAGGTTGGGAAAGCCTGGTGCGGCTCGCAAACCCGATCGAGATCAGCTTCCCGCAGGCGATAACCGTCGCCGTTATCGGGCTTGTCGTCAATCTCGCCTGCGCCTGGCTGCTCAGGGACGATCACGCGCATCACCACGGTCACGGTCACGGTCACAGTCACGGCCACGGTCACAGTCACGTTCACGATCATGCCGATCACGGCCATCGCGAGCATAAGACGAGCCGGGGTCGCGACAACAATCTGCGCGCCGCCTACCTGCACGTCCTTGCTGACGCGCTCACCTCCGTTCTTGCAATCTTCGCCCTGGCCGTCGGAAGCCTCAACGGCTGGCTATGGCTCGACCCGCTGATGGGGATCGTGGGTGCGCTGGTGATCGCCCGCTGGTCCTTGGGACTGATCCGCGATACAGGCGGCGTGCTCCTCGACTACGCCCCGGAGGGCGAGGACCTGCCTGAGGAAATTCGCGCCGTCATCGAGGCGAATGGCGACCGCATCGTCGACCTGCATGTGTGGCAACTCGGCCCCGGCCATCATGGCGCCATCATCTCGCTGGTCTCGGAAACGCCGCAGAGCCCGTCGCTCTACCACCGCAAGCTCGCGCAAATCCGCGAGCTCTCTCATGTGACGATCGAAGTCGAGCCTCTCGCAGCGTGAGCGCTTTCAGCGCTGTACGCTGGTGGTTTCGCCTGCCCGCAACAGCTCTTCTCCCCGCACTGCTATGCGGCTCCAGGCGACATCGAGCGGTGATCCGATCCGGTCGGGGCGACCGGTCGCCAGATGCAGAAGCGCCTTCAGGTGCCCCCGACCGCCATACCCGACATAAGGGGCACAAGGGATCATGGTCGCACATCGATCGGCTGGATAAAGGCGCGCAAATTCGCCGAAATTGGTAAAAGCCTCGTAATTGCCGCGTTCGAGGAGACTGCTTTCGACCGGTGCACCTTCCGCCAACAGTACGTCATGCGAGTCCAGCATGATGTGAAAATACTCGAGCGTGTCCTGACCGACGGGCGGCACCGGCGCAATGGTGGTGCCGTTAACAAGGTCCTGAGCTCTCACGAGCATGCCGTCGATGAAAATGGCGTGTCGAGCGCTGAGATAAAGGTCCTTCTTCGGGGTGCGATCATCCAGTGCGAAACGAGCAATTCGTATCGGGACTACAGCCTTGCTCCAGTGCCGGCCCGTTCGCCGGTAGATGTGGTGACCGATCCATTTGATCGGCATCGCTTTGCCCGACAGCGTTTTCACCAGATCACCGACGCGGAGATCCTCAATGCGGACGTCGCCACACGGCGTCATGATCGCCGTGCCGCGGAGCAGGCACATCGGATCGTGCTTGCCGCGGCCGTAGCCATGGCCCAGACCAGGATGGCGAGGATTCCACCATGGTCTCCCGCCCGCTTGCCCAACCGATGGGAAAGCCGCAGCGATGATCGATCCTGCGGCGGCAATCCGGACGCCTGCCGACGCAGCCAAGCCAAGAAAATGACGCCGCGCGAGACTGACTTTCGGGCGTTGATTTCTCTCGGTCATCTTCGTTTTTCTCCAATCCTTCAAGGTAGATCGATCTATTCTGCGTGAGATCGGTGAAGGCGGGAACTTCCGACTTCGGTGCTCTTCATACGCCTTCGATATCGGCCCTAACCTAAAAGTAGGAGGCGAGTTCATGCCTGGCGGATATACCGAGGCGTGCTGAAAGCAAGAAGGGCATTCCCTTTGGGGTATGCCCTTCAGAGTTTAATTGCGCGGTCAATGACAGACGATGGCATTGGCGGGCGCGGTCATTGCTCCGTATTGAGAATTCACCGTACCTTCGCTCGACCCGACGCTACACAAGCAAGAAATCATTGGCATTGAAGGCGCCGAGATTGCCGAGCAGCGTGAGATTGTCGAGTTCCGCGACAAGCACCGCACCGCCGGCGGCGCTCGGGTTTGGATCGTAGTAGACCGCCGCGTTGCCGAGATCCGAATTTTGGAACACGAATAACGCCCCGGCGGAAATATTGCCGTAACTGTCGATCGTGCTCTGAACTGTCGCGCTGGTGACGCTGGCATCCGTTTTCACGGCGATCTCGGTGCCGGCGACATTGATCGTTGCGTCGCCCCCTTTCCTGAAAACGAAGTTCGCATCATTGTTGCCGACCGAGAATTCGCTGGCTCCGGTCCCCCCATCAAAGCGCAACGTGTCTACGGTGGTGGAACTCGTGCCCGGATCGAAATCGGTGACGTGGTTTGTAGCCGCTGCAAAGTTACGGATGATAAACGCGTCGCTGCCAGCTCCACCGGTGAGAACGTTGTTGCCTGCGCCCGCATCAAGGTTGTCATCGCCGTCGCTGCCGACGAATATGTCGTTTCCTTGCGTTCCGGTAAGCGTCAGGTTCGCAATAAGGGTATCGTCGTGCCCTTTTGCATCGATGTAAGAGTAGTTGTAACTCGATGAGCCGAGATCGATCTCATTTTTTCCGTCGTTTGCCGTCGCGGAGGGTGTTTGTATCGTCAACTGGGCAATCGACGTGTGTCCCTGTCCGTCGCTGACCGTGTACGACAGGGTGGCCGCTTGTTTCGCATTGCCCGTGCTCACGTTGAAACCCGTGATCGTCCCGCCGGCAGTCACCGGGGTGATCGTCCAACCGCTCGGCAGCGAGCCGATGATGCTCGACGCAGCAATTGAAAGAGCGTCTCCATCAGCGTCCGTGTCATTGTTGAGCAGCCATGCCGCCGAGAGGAAAACGGACGTTCCAGTGGAAATGACGATGACATCATCGTTTACCACCGGAGCCGCGTTGGCCGGCGCGCTGACCGTGATAGCCACGGTTTCTATGTCAGAAAGCAGGCCGTCAGAAGTTGCCACGGTCAGCGTGTCGGCGCCGCTGTAATTGGCATTGCTGAGATAACTCAGCGCGGCCAGCGTGGCATTGACCTGCCCGAGCGTTCCGCTGATCGTCACGGTGCTGGTGCCGTTGTTGCCCACCGTCACACCGCCGCCCGTTCCGACAGTCAGCTTGCCGTTGGAGACAGAGAGAGTTGTGGTGACAATACTGCTGTCCACGTCGGCCACAGAAATACCGCTGATCGCGGTCGCGCTGTTCGAACCGACGGTCTGGGAGCCCGGCACCGTGTTGACCGGCGCGTCGTTGACGGGCGTGATGTCGAGGCTAGCCGAACCGGCGACGCTGCCGCCCTGGCCGTCGGCGATGGTGTAGCTGAAGGTCACCGCGGTGTCGTCGTTGGCGGCCGGCGTGTAGCTCCAGCTGCCGTCGCCGTTGTCGGTGAGCGTGCCGGTGCCGGTGGCGATCGCCAGGTTTGTCGCCGTCAGGCCGTCGCCGTCGACGTCGGCGGCATTGGCCAAGAGCTCGGCCTGGGTGATCAGGCGCGCGCCGCTGTCCTCGGCGACCGAAGCCAGCGTCACCGGTGCCGTCGTCGGATCGTCGTTGACCGGGGTGAGGTCGAGGCTGGCCGAACCGGCGGCGCTGCCGCCCTGGCCGTCGGCGATGGTGTAGCTGAAGGTCACCGCGGTGTCGTCGTTGGCGGCCGGCGTGAAGGTCCAGGTGCCATTGCCGTTGTCGACCAGCGCACCGTTGCCCACGGCGATCTCAAGGTCCGACGCCGTCAGGCTGTCGCCGTCGATGTCGGCGGCATTGGCCAAGAGCTCGGCCTGGGTGATCAGGCGCGCGCCACTGTCCTCGGCGATCGAAGCCAGCGTCACCTGCGCCGTCGTCGGATCGTCGTTGACCGGGGTGAGGTCGAGGCTGGCCGAACCGGCGGCGCTGCCGCCCTGGCCGTCGGCGATGGTGTAGCTGAAGGT
>NZ_JAGILA010000005.1 GCF_017874595.1 Sinorhizobium kostiense
AGGAAACCCTAGAGCGAGAGCCGTCGTCGCCAGCAGCGCCGCCGCCCTCGTCAGTGATCGGGCTTATAGACCCGCCACCATTCGCACGTCAACAGGGGTCGGCGAAAAAAATGACAGTTTTCTGACAAAGCCCCGAAACACAGGACTTCGCGGGCCGCGAATACATTCGCCTGACGATCTCGGCACCTGTGGATAACCGATTTCGCCCTTAGTTCTTCACAATCCACCGGTCTAAGCGAGATTGACGCGTCGTTGGAATGTTTCGCTCTCGCGAGCGCGTCAGCTGACTCACAGTGCAGCGATTTGACTTCGAAGCGCGGAAGATGCACATCTTCGCGCAACGTATCGATGGAAGAATACGGCAAACGCAATCGGGGACATCCAGTCTGGCATGATCAATGACAGGAAGATGCTGCGGTCGCTCGGCGATCAACCGCCGATCCTTGCGGATGGACGCCGCGCGCCCGATCGGCGCGAGATTTCCCTGCGCTGGCTTTCGGGTACGTTCCTCACCGGCATCACGTCCAGTCTCCTGATGGGTGTCGCGCTGTTTGCAGCCCTCGACGGCCGACAGCAATTGGCAATTCCGGCCGAGGCCTTCGCCTCGCTTGACCCTTCGGGGATCATCGCGGCCAAGCGAGGAAGCCGCATTCTCTCACCCAACGTCGTCGCCAAGCCGGCGGACAAGACGGTCTTGGAAGTCTCGACGATGATCCATGACGGAGAGCGAGAGGTCGTGCGCCGTCAGCCCTTCGTGCACGTGAAAATGGCGCTTGCGGCCAACCACCAGACTTCGGAAAACTATCCCACCTTCGATCCGCTGGCGATTTTTTCCACCGATGAGGGAGAGGCTGAACCGACCGCGGTCAGGACCGGCACCATTTATGGATCGGACGTCGAATCCGAGGTGGCGCTGAAGACCGTCAATTTTCCGCTGAATGGGTCGGGCTTGACTTTCGGACCTTCGATGTCGCTCGACGAAGTGGAGGAGAATGTCCGCACCAATGGTTCGGTGCTCACAGAGGGCAGTACCCAACTCGCTTCTCTCTTTTATGTTGATCCGCAGCGTTTTGCCTCCGACGACGGCAACCTCGACCTGCTGCAGGGCCTGACGGCCCGCATCGTCGAGGAGAACATGAGCGTCTCGACCTACGAGAACATCACCGAGCAGAGCACCGAATATGCCGACGACGTCATCCCTGTGCGACGCGACATGGCGATCGCGGCGGTGATGGAGAGTGCAGGGTACGCCAAGGCGCAGGCCGAGGATGCTGCCGGCTACATCGAAGAGGCTCTCGGCGCCAAGGAGCTTGCGGCTGGGGATGTGCTGCGCATCGGCATCATCCAGAAGGGCGAGGAGGCGCAGATCGTCCGTGCGACCATCTACTCCGGTAACCGGCACGTTCTGACGATGGCGGTCAACGACGGCGGAAGCTTCATCCCCGGTACGGAGCCACCAAAGCTCGATGCGGTCGCATCCGCCTTCGACGACACCGGGGCGCCGACTGTCACCAGCGGACACGATCTGCCGCGCGTCTATGATGGAATCTACCGAGCCGCCCTCTCCTACGGCATGAACAGCGAAATGATCGCATTGATCATCAAGCTGCTCGCCAGCAATGTCGATTTCCAGGCACAGCTAAAGCCGACGGATTCGCTCGAGGCCTTCTTCTCCGTCACCGACGAAAGCGGCCAGGCGACGGAGGAGTCCGAACTTCTCTATGTCAACGCAAAGTTCGGAGACGCGGAAACCCGGTTCTATCGCTTCCAGGACCCGGATGACCATTCGATCGATTATTTCGACAAGGACGGCAAGAGCATCCGCCAGTTTCTGTTGCGCAATCCCGTCCCGAATGGCCACTTCCGTTCCGGTTTCGGCATGCGTCGCCATCCGATCCTCGGATTCTCTCGCATGCACACCGGCGTCGACTGGGCGGCCCCGCGCGGAACGCCGATCATTGCTGCGGGCAACGGGGTCGTGGAGAAAGCCGGCTGGGATTCGGGCGGGTACGGCAACCAGACGCTGATCCGCCACGCCAATGGCTACGTGTCCTCCTATAATCACCAGAGCGCGATCGCCAAGAGCATCAAGCCGGGCGCCAAGGTCGTGCAGGGCCAGGTGATCGGCTGGGTCGGCACGACAGGGCTTTCGACGGGCCCGCACCTCCACTACGAATTGATCGTCAACGACAACAAGGTGGATCCGCTGCGCATCCGCCTTCCAGGGGGAAAATCCCTTTCAGGCGAAGCGCTCGCAAAATTCGAAAAGGAGCGGCAGCGGATCGACGAGCTCCTCGGCAAGGACGACGTCAGCGAAGTGGCGAGCAAATAGCTACGCAGCGCGAGCATGTGCAAAGGCCGCCCATTGGGCGGCCTTTGCATATCTTGGAGCCTGGACGTTGAGGCGTTAAGCCGCTTCCTTTGCCGTGGCCGTGCCGCGGTTGAAGTTCAGCCGATCGGAACCGGCGACGATCTTGATCCCCGAACCGTCCGGGAACTCGCCCTGCAGCATCTTTTCCGCGAGCGGATCCTGGACATATTTCTGGATCGCTCGCTTCAGAGGACGCGCGCCATACGCTGGATCGTACCCTTTTTCGGCGAGGAAGTTCCGCGCCTCGTCCTCAAGCTCGATCGTGATCTTGCGCTCGGCAAGCAGCTTGCGCAGCCTCTCCAGCTGGATGTCGACGATCGCGCCCATCTGCTCGCGCCGCAGCCTATGGAAGAGAATGATCTCGTCCACACGGTTCAGGAACTCGGGCCGGAAAGCCGCCCTGACGACCTCCATCACCTGCTCGCGGACGACGTCGCTGTCCTGGTCTTCACCAAGCCCCGTCAGATATTCCGCGCCGAGGTTCGAGGTCATGATGATCATCGTGTTCTTGAAATCGACGGTGCGGCCCTGGCCATCGGTCAGTCGGCCGTCGTCGAGCACTTGCAGGAGCACGTTGAACACATCGGGATGCGCCTTCTCGATCTCGTCGAACAGCACCACCTGATAAGGTCTGCGGCGGACGGATTCGGTAAGCGCCCCACCCTCCTCGTAACCGACATAGCCGGGCGGCGCGCCGATCAGCCGGGCGACCGAGTGCTTCTCCATGTATTCCGACATGTCGATCCGCATCAGAGCGGTTTCGTCGTCGAACAGGAAGCGGGCAAGCGCTTTGGTGAGCTCCGTCTTGCCGACGCCGGTCGGACCGAGGAAGATGAAGGATCCGATCGGCCGGTTCGGATCCTGGAGCCCGGCGCGCGAGCGGCGAACCGCCCGCGAAACGGCCTGGACCGCGTCGCCCTGACCGACCACCCATTTCGCCAGCTCGTCCTCCATCCGGAGCAGCTTCTCGCGTTCGCCTTCCAGCATCTTGTCAACTGGAATGCCGGTCCAACGCGACACAACATGGGCGATGTGGTCGGGGGTCACGACTTCCTGCACCATGGCATCGACGTCCGATCCGTCGTGGCTCTCCGCGTCGGCGAGTTCCTTCTCTAGCTTCGGGATGACGCCGTAGGCAAGCTCGCCCGCCCGCTGGAACTCGCCCTTGCGCTGGGCAATCTGGAGCTCGTTGCGCGCCTCGTCGAGCTCTTTCTTAAGGTCGGCGGCCCGCCCGAGCTTCTGCTTCTCGGCCTGCCACCGCGCCGTGAGGGCCGCCGCCTGCTCCTCGAGCGCCGCAAGGTCGAGCTCAAGCTTGGCCAGGCGGTCCTTGGAGGAGGCATCCGTCTCCTTCTTCAAGGCTTCACGCTCGATCTTCAACTGGATCACGCGCCGGTCGAGCTCGTCGAGCTCTTCGGGCTTGGAATCCACTTGCATGCGAAGGCGCGAGGCGGCTTCGTCCATCAGGTCAATCGCCTTGTCGGGCAGGAACCGGTCCGTAATGTAGCGGTTGGAAAGCGTCGCGGCCGCAACGAGCGCCGAATCGGAGATCCGTACCTTATGATGCTGCTCGTACTTCTCCTTGAGCCCGCGCAGAATCGAGATCGAATCCTCGACCGTCGGTTCATCGATGAACACCGGCTGGAACCGCCGAGCCAGGGCAGCGTCCTTCTCGACGTGCTTGCGGTACTCATCGAGCGTCGTGGCACCGACGCAGTGCAGCTCGCCGCGCGCCAGCGCCGGCTTCAGGAGGTTAGACGCGTCCATCGCTCCGTCGGCTTTACCAGCGCCGACCAGCGTGTGCATCTCGTCGATGAAGAGGATGATCTCACCCTCCTCCGAGCGTACCTCATTGAGCACGGCCTTCAGCCGCTCCTCGAACTCGCCGCGGAACTTCGCGCCGGCAATCAGGGCACCCATGTCGAGCGCCATCAGCCGCTTGTCCTTCAAGCTCTCCGGTACGTCACCGTTGACGATCCTGAGCGACAAGCCCTCGGCAATCGCCGTCTTGCCCACGCCCGGCTCGCCGATCAGCACCGGGTTGTTCTTCGTCCGACGCGAGAGCACCTGGATCGTCCGGCGGATTTCATCGTCGCGGCCGATCACCGGATCGAGTTTTCCCTCGCGCGCCTCCGCCGTCAGATCACGTGCATATTTCTTCAGGGAATCGAAGCCCTGCTCGGCATTGGCGCTATCCGCAGTCCGGCCCTTCCGGATCTCGTTGATCACCTGGTTGAGCGTCTGTGGCGTGACACCTGCCTTCGAGAGGATCGAAGCGGAAGCGGCTGAACTTTCAATCGCCAGTGCCAGAAGCAGGCGCTCGACCGTCACGAAACTATCGCCGGCCTTCTTCGCCGCTTCTTCTGCCGCCGTGAACACTTTCGCGAGCGGCTGCGAGAGATAGACGGAGCCGCTGCCGCCGGTCACCTTCGGGAGCTTGGCCAATGCCTGCGCGGTGCCCGTCCTTGCTTCGCGCGCATCGCCGCCGGCGCGTTCAATGAGTGAAGCCGCCATGCCTTGCTCATCATCGAGCAAGACCTTCAGAACGTGCTCCGGCGTGAACTGCTGGTGCCCCTCGGCCAGCGCAAAGGTCTGCGCCGATTGCAGGAAACCGCGGACACGTTCGGAATATTTCTCGATATTCATACTTACCTCCATAGCCCGGCAAGCCCGTCGCGGCGCTGGCCGGTGTTTCAGGATCAGGCTCCCGAATTCGGCAAGCCTCTCAGTAGCGTCCTAATCCCGCCTTGCGCGGGATCAACTCTTCAGCCGCAATATGGTGCCGGATTTTTTGAAATTAAAGAGCGGCGTGTAGTCGCCGCGATGGCGGAGACCCAAAACACAAAAGCCCGGCCGAGAGGCCGGGCTTGCAATGATCACGAAAACTTGCCGCTTATTCCGATGCCGCCAGAGCAGGCGCATCGGTTGCTGGCGGGGTTTCGCCACCGCCTGCTTCCTCCGAAGACTTTTGGCGCGGCTGGCGGCGCGGACGCGATGCGCTGCGACGGCGCGAAGAAGCCCGTCCAGACGAATTTGACGGCGTTTCCTCTTCCAAGGCCACTTCCGCCGGCACGCCTTCGATCACCGGCTGCGGTCCGGAACCGTCAATGACCGGCTGCGGCTCACTGACAGGCGCCGCTGCCGCAGGTGCCGGTGCCGGCTCGATATATTCCTGATCCAGGTCGTCCTGATCGCGATCGATCAGATCGCGGTCCTGATCCTGACGCTCATCCCGCTGGAAGCGGTCCTGCATCTGGGCCTGCGCTGCAGCGATGATGCGATTGTAGTGCTCGGCGTGCTGCAGATAGTTTTCCGCCATGACACGGTCGCCAGCACTCTGGGCATCGCGCGCCAGTGCCGAGTATTTTTCGGCAATATGCTGGGCAGTACCGCGAATCTTCACATCCGGGCCGGAACTGTCGTAAGTCCGCGTCAACGGATTGGAGCCCTTGCGGTTGTTGTTTCCGTTATTGTTGTTCCGCCCACGGCCGCGCTTGTTTTGCTGTCCTGGCCTCATAGTTCATTCACCTGAATTTTCTTTGTACTGATGATCATGTGGTTCCGCATTCCGGCCGGACGTGCCCGCACCAGAGAAAACACGCGCCACGGCAGACCGCCTGTTTGCGATCCCGGCGCCGGCTGACGTCAAATTAACAGGTACCCGCACAAGGCACTGTCGAACCCTAGCAACTCTTTCTTGAGAGCAATCCCCGTGGCCAGGTCATACTGGAACGAATCTCTGGTCCATGACCCTCTGCCCAGTGCGCGGGCAGAACCTAGCCCGCTTCCTTGGGGATTCCAAGCCCTTTCTTTGCTCTTCGAGAAAAGAGAGGCCCTGGTGCAGCATTTTTTCAACGGTTGATGATACGATCAACGTCCCGCTCGAATACCAGAACCCGGTCGTTGCCGCCAAGATCCGTCGCGCTCTGAAGCACACGAAAACCTTCCGCTTCGAAAAGCGCCGCAACCGCCTGCTTCTGGTCAAAACCGATTTCCAAGCCTATCACGCCGTCCCTTTCAAGATGGCGGCCAGCGTCACGCGCAATGGCACGGTAGGCGTCGAGCCCGTCATTTCCGCCATCAAGTGCGGCGGCCGGATCGTAAAGTCTCACTTCCGGCTCAAGCTCATCAACGATATTGGACCGGATATACGGCGGATTTGAGACGATGACGTCGAACCGTCCCTCCACGGCGCCAAACCAATTGCTTCTGCGGGTTTCGAAGCGTTCGGCGAGGCCGTTCCTATCGGCATTTTCACGCGCCGTCGCCAGAGCGTCCTCCGATATATCGGTACCGAGTCCGCGGGCGTCAAGTACCGAGGCGAGAAGCGCGAGGCAGATTGCGCCGGTGCCGGTGCCGAGATCGATGATGCGGCACCCGCCCTTATGGGCGGCAATCTGCCGCACATAAGGAATGAGGCTATCGACCAGCGTCTCAGTATCGGGCCGCGGCTCCAGAGTTTCCTTCGAGAGCTTGAGCGCCAATCCGAAGAACTCGCGTTCACCAAGGATGCGATTGACCGGCTCGCGCGTGGCGCGGCGCGCGACCGCGGCACGAATGCGCGCGGCGTCTGCCTCGCTTACCGCCTCCCCTCCCCGAGTCACCAATTCCGCCAGGGACAGGCCGAGCAGACCCGAAACGAGGTGCCGGGCATCAAGCGCCGCGCCGTCGATCCCGACGGCCTTCAACCGGTCACGGCTTTCTGCGAGCAGCCTGTCGAGCGTATCGCTCATCTCGATCAATTCTGCCGCTCGCCGAGCAGCGCGAGTTGGCTTGCCTGATAATCCGCAAGGAGCGCATCCACGACCTCGTCCATTTCGCCTTCCATCATCCGGTCGAGCTTGTAGAGCGTGAGATTGATGCGGTGGTCGGTAACGCGCCCCTGCGGAAAATTATAGGTGCGGATGCGTTCCGAGCGGTCCCCGGACCCCACCTGGCTCTTGCGATCGGCAGAGCGCTCGTTTTCGGCGCGCTGGCGCTCCATGTCGTAAAGCCGAGAACGCAGGACCTGCATCGCCTTTGCGCGATTCTGGTGCTGCGACTTTTCCGAACTGGTGACGACAATGCCGGTTGGCAGATGGGTGATACGTACGGCCGAGTCGGTGGTATTGACGTGCTGGCCGCCGGCGCCGGAAGAACGCATCGTGTCTATGCGGATATCCTCCGGCCGGACGTCGATGTCGATGTCCTCGGCTTCCGGAAGCACGGCGACGGTGGACGCCGAGGTATGGATGCGGCCGCTCGCCTCCGTCTCGGGCACGCGCTGCACCCGATGAACGCCGGACTCGAACTTCAGCCGCGAGAACACGCCGCGACCCGAAACGGTCGCAATGATTTCCTTGTAGCCTCCGGCCTCACCCTCGCTCGCCGATAGCACCTCGACGCGCCAGCCTTTGCTTGCGGCATAGCGCTCGTACATTCGGAAGAGGTCGCCCGCGAAGAGCGCTGCCTCGGAACCGCCGGTGCCGGCACGGATTTCGAGAATTGCGCTCTTCTCGTCGGCCGCATCCTTCGGAAGCAGCAGGATTTGTATTTCCTGCTCGAGCGCCTCGATCCTTTCCTCCAGATCGGGCCGCTCCATTTCTGCAAGATCGCGCATCTCCCTGTCCGTCGACCGATCTTCAAGGAGGGCTCCGATATCGGCGAGTTCGCCCTGCGCCTTCTGGTAAGCGCGTATCTTCGTCACAACCGGCTGCAGCTCGGAATATTCAGATGCGAGCTTCACATAGACGTCGGCCGACGGACCGGCTGACATGCGGGCCTCGATTTCCCCGAACCGCCGTTCGAGTTCGCGCATCTTTTCAACGGGAAGCTTCGCCAAGTCTTACCTACCAAATCCAATTCAAAGCGTCCGCCCCCGCCCGAACCAATCGGACGAGAGCAATGATGCTCATAATCAATCTATACCGGTATGCCGTTTTCCGCCGCGAAGTCGACGAGGAGCTGCCGAACCGGCGCCTCGGACTCGCGATCGTCGAGCGCGCCTTCGAGGACTTGGCTGAGCTTGCTCGCGTCGAGCGCAAGCAGCATCGCCTTCACCGGACCCACGGCCGTAGGCGCCATCGAGACGGAGCGGAACCCAAGTCCCAAAAGCGCCATGGCCGAGAGCGGCTTGCTCGCCATTTCGCCGCAGAGCGTCACCGACGTGTCATTACGCTCGGCGGCGCGCACGATCTCGCGAAGGATTCTCAAGAACGGCCGGCCGAGCGTGTCGAACCGATCCGAAACCCGGGCATTGCCCCGATCGACCGCCATCGCGAACTGAAAGAGATCGTTGGAGCCGACCGAGACGAAGTCCACTTCGGCCATCAGCTCGTCGAGCTGCCAAAGCAGCGCCGGAACCTCGAGCATTGCCCCGAACTGCAGCTTGCGCGGCAATTGCTCACCGATCTTCGATTGGCGCTCGATCTCCTTCTGTAGAAGCTGGCGTGCCGCCTTGAGCTCAGCAACCTCCGTCACCATCGGCAGCATCAGCTTCAGCTCGCTACCGGCTGCGGCACGCAGCATTGCCCGAAATTGGGTGCGAAGAAGCCCCGGACGATCGAGTGAAAGCCGGATGGCGCGCCATCCGAGCGCCGGATTTTCCTCCTCAGCGGCACGGAAATAAGGAACGACCTTGTCGCCGCCAATGTCGAGCGTGCGGAAGGTCACGGGCTTGCCGCCCGTCTGCATAAGGACGCTGCGGTAGAATGCCTCCTGCTCCTCCGCCTTCGGCATGGTCGAGGCGATCATGAATTGCAGCTCGGTGCGGAAGAGACCGATGCCCTCGGCGCCCGCCTCGTTCAGATGCGGCAGGTCGACGAGCAGTCCGGCATTCATCATCAGGGTGATGCGCTTGCCGTCCTTCGTCAGCGGCTCGACATCCTTGAGTGCCCGGAACTGGGCCTGACGACGGGCGCGGAAGCGCACCTTCTCCTCGTAAGACCGCTGTAGATCGTATACCGGGCGCAGGTGCACCTTGGCGTCGTCACCATCGACGATGACCGCGTCGCGATTTTCGGCAAGCGCCACGGCGCCCGCCGCCTGTCCGACGACCGGAATGCCCATGGCACGCGCGACAATTACCACATGGCTCGTGACGGCGCCTTCTTCAAGTACCAGGCCGCGCACGTTCTCGCGCGGATAGTCGAGCAGTTCGGCCGCACCCATGGCACGCGCGACGATGATTGCGTCGTTCGGGAAATCAGCCGCAGAAAGCTTGGCGCCATAGCCCGAAAGCTGGCGCAGGAGCCGGTTGGCGAGATCGTCGAAATCATGCATCCGCTCGCGCAGGTATGGATCGGTCAGGCGCATCATCCGAGCCTTGGTCTCGCTCTGCACCCGCTCGACCGCCGCTTCCGCGGTCAGCCCGTTGCGGATCGCCTCCTCGAGCTTTCTCACCCAGCCGCGATCATGAGCGAACATGCGATACGTTTCGAGCACTGCCCGGTGCTCGCCCTCCATCGACACGTCGCGCCGCGACAGCATGTCGTCGATCGAGATCCGCAGGGAGCCGAGCGCCTCTGCAAGGCGCTGCAACTCGTGCTCCGTGTCCTCGTTGAGCAAATTGGTGACGACGATCCTCGGCTCATGCAGCACCACGTAGCCAAGGCCGATGCCCTCGCCATAGCTGTTACCGTCGATCGTCACGGGACGTGATAGGTCGAGTTCGAGCCCGGGCTTGGTGATCTTCTTGAGCTCGCCGGTTGCCACCATCTCGGCCAGCACCATGGCGGTCGTCTCGAGTGCCTCGACCTCGTCTTCGCGATAGGTGCGCTGAGCCTTGTTCTGCACGACGAGAACGCCGAGCGCCCGTCCCGTGCGCAGGATCGGCACGCCCAGAAACGAGTGGTAGATTTCTTCCCCTGTCTCCGGAAGATAGGTGAAGGCGGGATGCGATTGAGCATCGGAAAGATTGAGCGGCCGTGCCGAAGCGGCGATCGTGCCGACGAGACCCTGGCCCATCTTCAGTTGCGCCAAATGCACCGCAGTCTTGTTTAGACCCTCGGTCGCGTAAAGCTCGAGCACGCCATCCGAGCGCAGCACGTAGACGGAGCACACTTCCGCGACCATGTTCTGCGCGATCTGGCGCACGATCCGGTCAAGGCGCTCCTGCGGCTCGAGCGGTTCCGCCATGAGCTCGCGCAACCGCTTGAGGAGAACGCGCGGACCCGCGGAAAGGTCTCTCATCGCGTGGGGTCTCCCGAATAACAATCAACGTCGGCACATGGCAGGATATCGTGTCCGCTCCCGGTCGCGAATCCCAAATCGAATGCCTGCTGTTTAACTCTTATCCAGACCGTAAGCGGAATGCAAAGTGCGAACGGCCAATTCGGCATAAGGTCCGTCGATCAGGATGGATATCTTGATTTCGGAGGTGGTGATCGCTTTGATGTTGATGCCCTTCTCGGCAAGCGCACGGAAGGCGGAGGCGGCAACACCTGCATGGCTGCGCATGCCGATGCCAATGACCGAAACCTTGACGAGGCCGGCCTCGGACTGGACGACGTCGTAGCCGATCTTTTCCTTGTTCTCGGAGAGCACCGCCAGCGCCTTGTTGACGTCTCCGGAGGGCACGGTGAAGGTCATATCCGTCTTGGACCCGTCTTCCGAAATGTTCTGGACGATCATGTCGACGTTGATATGCGCTTCCGCGAGCGGGCCGAAGATCGCGGCGGAAACGCCCGGCCGGTCGGCGAGGCGGCGCAGCGAGATCTGGGCTTCATCCTTGGCATAGGCAATGCCGGTTACGACTTCCTGTTCCACGATCTCATCCTCATCACAAATCAGCGTTCCGGGCGGGTTCAGAAGGTCACCCATGCCCGGCGCATCGGGATCCTCGAAAGACGAGCGCACGAAGGTGCGAACCTTATGCACCATGGCAAGCTCGACCGAGCGCACCTGCAGCACCTTCGCGCCAAGCGAGGCCATCTCCAGCATTTCCTCGAAGGCGATCTTCTTCAACCGCCGCGCCTTGGGCTCGATGCGCGGGTCTGTCGTATAGACGCCATCGACGTCGGTATAAATGTCGCAGCGGTCAGCCTTGACAGCAGCCGCAATCGCGACGGCGGAGGTGTCCGAGCCGCCGCGGCCGAGCGTTGCCACGCGATTATCGGGCCCGATCCCCTGGAAGCCGGCAACGACCGCCACCTGACCTTCACCCATCCGCCGGATTATCTCGGTGCCGTCGATATCGAGGATGCGGGCGGCGCCATGGGCATTATCCGTGCGTATCGGGATCTGCCACCCCTGCCAGGAGCGGGCATTGATCCCCATGGACTGCAGCGCGATCGCAAGCAGCCCGGAGGTCACCTGCTCGCCCGAGGCGACAACGGCATCGTATTCGCGCGCATCGTAGAACGGGGCGTTCGACCCGGCTACCTTCGGCATATTGTCGACCCAGCCGACGAGTTCGTTGGTCTTGCCGGACATCGCCGAGACGACGATCGCGACCTCGTGGCCGGCTTCAACTTCGCGTTTCACATGGCGGGCGACATTGTGGATGCGATCCAAATCTGCGACGGATGTCCCGCCGAATTTCATCACGATGCGTGCCATTTCGCCTCTACCGTACCAACAAGTTTGCCCACGCGAACGCGCGTCAGAAAAGCGTCCCTCGTGGGCCCTGGCGCTCGAAGAGCTTTTAAACAGACGTCTTGGACATCGGCCAGTCCCGCTTCGGGAGCGGAAAGTCGCGGCGTCTCTTAGCGGATCAGGGAACGGGGTGCAATGGCCGTCAGACGGGAGGTCGCGCGATCACGCAAGCAACGTCGCAACCCTCGACCGCCCGCGTGAGGGTCGCCTCGACGGTCCAACCGTTACGGCAGGCGGCCGCTCCGAGAACTTGCGCAATGTCGGCCGCTCCATGAGACGGTTCGTCGTGGATGAGGAACAGGCGACCTGAGGGCGACAGATGCCGCGCCAGGCGCGCAAGTTCACGTGCGGGATCGCCGCGGGCAAAGACGCCAACGCGCATGGCGAAAGCCTTGTCGAAGCGGGCGCTGCCAAGTTCGGCGCAGGCGAATTCGGCAAGCTGGAGTTCGAGGCGCCCGGCAGCAAGATGGCCGGAGTTGCGCCGTTTGGCAGCTTCGATCATCGCCGCGGAACGGTCGATCGCCACCATGCGGCCGCCAACGAGGCGATCGCAGATCTGGGAGACGGAGACGCCATGGCCGCAGCCGATCTCCAAAATCCTTTCGCAAGGCTCGGGCGAAAGCAGTTCCACGGCCCAGCCGATCCGCTCATTCCCCATCGCCACCCCATGTCGCTCGTTCCGCAGGCGGAGCGTGCCGGATAGCACAAACCGCCGGTACGGCCAACCCATACCGATACAATAATAAAACCACTTGCATAATTGAACCAGCACTGCCATTCTGCCCAGCAACGTCGATGGAACTCAAACGGCGGGAGGAAAATCATGCGCAAAGTCATCATGTGGGACATGGTCAGCGTCGACGGCTTCTTTGAAGCTCCGGATCATGACATCGGCTGGTTCGTCTTCGAGGACGAGCTCGCCGCCTATATTGGCGAGACTCAGCTTCAAACCGGTACGCTTCTCTTCGGTCGTGTGACCTATGAGCTGATGGCCGCCTATTGGCCGTCGGCCGAGGGAGACATCGCAACCTTCATGAACGGCGTCGAGAAATTCGTCTTCTCCAGGACACTTCAAAGCGCCGACTGGAACAATACGACGCTCGTCTCCGGCGATGCCGTCGCCGAGGTAGAGCGCCTCAAGCGGCTCGATGGCGGCACCATTTTCATCTTTGGGAGCGCGAACTTCGCGGCGACGCTTACCGCCAGAGGGCTGGTCGACGAATACCGCCTCGGCATCAATCCGGTGCTGCTCGGCAAGGGCACCCCGCTCTTCCAGGGCATCCCCAAGCGCACGAAGCTGAGGCTCACCCATGTCCGCCCCCTGAAATCAGGCGTCACCATCGTGCACTATCAGCCCACCGACGCCTGACCACGACACAAGTGCACTCTTGACATCGCCTGTCGATCGTCCGACTTCACGATCGGAACCACGAAGCCCGGGCAAGCCCGGATCTTAAACCAGGCGAGGAGGCTCCCGATGAGCGAGACGGCACGCACCACCATCGACCAGAGCGAGGTGGATCGCTTTTCGGCCATGGCCGCCGAATGGTGGAACCCGACCGGCAAGTTCCGCCCGCTGCACAAGTTCAATCCGGTACGCCTTGCCTATATCCGCGACAAAGTCTGCGAACATCTCGGCCGCGATCCCAAGAGACCTCAACCGCTTGAAGGCCTGCGGCTGCTCGACATCGGTTGTGGTGGCGGGCTGCTCTCCGAGCCGATGGCGCGGATGGGCGCCGACGTGCTCGGGGCCGACGCTTCGGAACGGAATATCGGCATCGCGAGGACACACGCGGCGGGAAGCGGCGTTATCGTCGACTACCGTGCGGTGACCGCCGAAGCGCTTGCCGAAGCCGGCGAGAGTTTTGATGTCATCCTCAACATGGAAGTGGTCGAGCATGTCGCCGATGTCGACCTCTTCGTCACCACCTGCGCCCACATGGTACGGCCCGGCGGTTTGATGTTCGTTGCCACCATCAATCGCACTGTGAAGGCCGCGGCACTTGCGATCTTCGCCGCCGAAAACCTGCTGCGCTGGCTGCCCCGCGGCACACATCAATATGACAAGCTGGTGCGCCCGGAGGAATTGGAGAAGCCGCTTCAGGCGAGCGGCATGGAGATCACCGACCGTACCGGCGTATTCTTCAATCCGCTTTCCAATCAGTGGAACCTGTCGAGGGACATGGACGTCAACTATATGATCGTCGCCAGGCGGCCAATTTAAGCGGGAACTCCTCCGTCCGACCGCGTTCCATCACCCTCTGCGCGCCGCTCCGCGGCCATAGGCGGGCACTCGCTTGACGCGGGCGCCAAGCCCTTGGGCGGGATTGAGAAAGGTTTTGAAATTCTTTGAAGCGCCTCAGTTCGTATCATCGGGAAGCGCAGGCAGCGGCGCGATCTCGATACCTTCTTCCAAAAGCGCGATCGCCTCTTCCGCGCTCGCCTTGCCGATCAGGCCGCGCTGGCCGGCCTCGCCATAATGGATCTTGCGCGCTTCCTCCGGGAAGCGCTCGCCAACATCCTCGGCGTTTTCACGGATGGTTTTCACCATCTCGCGGAGTTTTGCAATCGTTTCCTTCTGCGCCTGATCCATGACCAGAGCCTGCCGCGCTTCTTTCTTGCGCCCAGTCGAGACCGCCGGTGCCATCAATTGCTTGCTGACGGTACTGGAGGTACAGGTGGGACAGGTGATCAGGTGGCGTTCGGACTGCCGTTCAAAGTCATCGCTCGAGGAGAACCAGCCTTCGAAGGCGTGGCCATTGTCACAAATGAGATTGTAGTGGATCAAGCTGCAACGCCTCCTTTCCCAGCCGGGACCACTTGTTCCAGTACGAAATCGCGCGCGTTCTTGAGGTTCGGAATCCGTCCTCGCGCGGCATGTGCCGCCGCCACATCGATCTCGGCCATGATAACGGCCTCGCCGGCCGGACCCGCTTGAGCCAATACACGGCCCCAGGGATCGATGATCATGGAGTGGCCAAATGTCTCACGTCCGTCTTCATGCGCGCCCGCCTGCGCGGCGGCGACGACGAACAGCCCATTCTCGATCGCCCGCGCGCGCAGCAGGATCTCCCAATGCGCCTCGCCCGTCTGGCGGGTGAAAGCCGCCGGCAACGACATGATCTCTGCTCCGGCGATGGCCTGCCGGCGAAAGAGCTCCGGAAAGCGCACGTCATAGCAAATCGCAAAGCCGAGCTTGCCGAAGGGGAGGTCGACCATGCGGGCCGTGGATCCGGGCCGATAGGCGGCGCTTTCACGCCAACTCTCGCCATTAGCGAGATCCACGTCGAACATGTGGATCTTGTCGTAATCGCAGATCTTCTTGCCGTCCGGCCCGAAGAGAAATCCGCGATTGGCAATCTTGCCGTCCGAGAGACCTATCGGCGTCGAGCCGATGTGAAGATAGATATCGAGCTCGCCGGCGAGCCGTGCCGCCTCGCGGACGACGAGGTCGCTCGCCTCGTCTTTCAAAACGGCGCGAAGCCCTTCGCGATCGCGCTGGATGGCGCCGGTCATTTCGGGCGTCTGGATGTAGACGGCACCCTGCGACGCAGCCTCGCTCACCAGGCTCGCCATCGTCTCCACATTCCTGGCGGGATCGATGCCCGAGCACATCTGAATGGCGGCAGCCTTGAAGGTCATTGCTATTTCTCCGGATGAGAAGGACGGGCCGAAGCGATCTGACCACCTTCTCCATTCATTTTCCTGGCGCGCCCGACGCATTTCGAAGTGTCAAGCGGCCAGCAGCTCGTCGAGCCTGCCCGCGCGGTCAAGCGCATGCAAATCGTCGCAACCGCCGACGGGGACATCGTTGATGAAAATTTGCGGAAACGTCCTGCGACCGTTGGACTTCTCGATCATCGTCTGGCGCAATGCCGGATCGTAAGTGGCATCATGCTCCACAAAGGGGACGCCCTTGCTTTCGAGAAGCTTCTTTGCCCTGGTGCAATAGCCGCAGAACTGACGCGTATAAATGACGACCGAAGCCATGATCTCGAACTGCTCCTTCCATCCCGGCAATATGCCGGACACCGCCGCCGCATGCCTCCCGGATCGCCGTTGGAGAGGAAATCATGCAGAGATTCAAAGTGCTACAGCGATCGCCCGAAGGCGACCACGTTTCAGTCATATAGGACCGGACATTGCTCTTGCAAAGGTCAAAACGGTGACCTCACCCACCCCTGCCCGCTTCAGCGCGCGCGCCGCGGCCGAAACGGTGGCGCCGGTCGTATAAACGTCGTCGACGAGCACGACGGCTTTGCCCGCCAGACTTGCCCCCACGCGTCGCGGGACGGCGAAGGCGCCGCGGACATTTTCCTCGCGTGCCCTGACGCCGAGGCCGACCTGCCGTCTCGTGCGTTTGAGGCGTCGAAGCGTTTCCGGCCGATAGGGTTTTTCTGCCGCCACAGCGATCGCCCGCGCCAGTTCCGCCGCTTGGTTGAATCCCCGCCGCCAGAGGCGAAAGGCATGCAGCGGCACCGGCACGATCATGTCGGCCGATGTGACGGCGCCATCGCTGGCACGGATCATCCATTCGGCCATCATTGGCGCCAGATCGGTGCGGTCGCGATATTTCAGGCCATGGACCAGATCGCGCGCGATGCCCTCGTGCAGGGCGACCGAGCGAAGCCTGTCGAAGATCGGTGGGTCGGCGAGCGCTTCGGGCGAAATGGCACCCTCCCCCGGGTCGAAGGAAAAGGGAGAGCCGAGCACCTCGCAATAAGGCCGCTCAATCAAGGGCAGTTTCGCCCAGCAGGAAGGGCAGACGGCATGCGCGTCACCGGTCAACCGGCCGCAGCCGCGGCAGACCGGGGGGAAGACGACATTGACCACAGCCGCGCCAAGTCGGCTGAAGAATACCGCTCCGCGCGTCCTCCAATTTTCAGATTCCATGAGGTTGACTTTGTCCCCGGCTGGGTTTCTCTCAAATCCGAGATCCGGAGAGAGTATCGTGGAAATTATCTTTGACCAGAGCCTCGTCGAGGTGAACCGTCGGCGGGCCCTTCGCCGCGGAGACCCGAGCGCGACCTTCCTGCTTGACATCGTGGCGCGGGAACTCGCCGAGCGCGTCAGCGTCGTGGAACGGCATTTCGGCAGGGCGATGGAATTGCACGGCTACACCGGTGCTGCCGCCCGGCTTTTGACCGAGACCGGGAAGGTTGACCAGATCGAGCGGGTGGAAACCGATCGCACCTTTGGGACAAGCAAGATGCCGGTGACGGTTGCTCCCCTCGAACGCATTCCCGCCGAGCCGGATTCGCTCAATCTGCTGATTTCGCCGCTTTCACTGCATTTGACGAATGACACGCCCGGCATGTTCGTCCAGGCGCGCCGCGTATTGAAGCCGGATGGCCTCTTCCTTGCGGCGATCCCAGGTCACGGCACGCTGCAAGAGCTTCGCGAAGCCCTGCTCGTCGCCGAAGCCGAGCTGACCGGCGGGGCAAGCCCCAGGGTAATTCCCTTTGCCGACGTTCGCGACATCGGAGCGCTTCTGCAGCGGGCGGGTTTTGCACTGCCCGTGGCCGACGCCGAGACCTACACGGTCCGCTACGATTCGCTCTTCGGGCTCATGAAGGATTTGAGAGCCATGGGCATGACCAATCCGCTCGCTGCCCGCAGCCGAATACCGGTGTCCAGGCGCTTCTTCATGCAGGCGGCGGAGATCTATGGCGACCGCTTTGCCGACCCGGACGGGCGGGTCCGCGCGACTTTTTCGGTCATATATGCGTCGGGATGGGCACCGCACGAAAGTCAGCAGAAGCCGCTGAGGCCAGGATCGGCGCAACGGAGGCTGTCGGATGCCCTTGGCGTGAGGGAGCATTCGGTAAAGAATTCGGAAAAAGGCTCCTGATCGCCACTTCAGGCGTTTTCGATCGTTTCCGCAATGAAGGTGAGGACCTCCTCCAGCTCGCCTGCAAACGCCTGCAGGCCGAGCAGGAGGCCGACGGAGATCAATGCCGCGATGAGGCCGTATTCCACAGCGGTGGCGCCATCGCGCCTATGAACGAAATATCTAAGCTTCCGCATGCGTCCTCCACGAGCCTTGACGGCTTCGCCATTGCATTGGTCCTGGAGCTGCGCGGAATTTGCCGCTCAGATCAACATCCGCTCCTCGTGCCATCGGCATCGATGATGCACACGGCGCCAGGCATTTCCTGAAGAACGCTACGGCGCACGGTATAGCGCTTACCGGTGCCGGAGGGAATCGAGCCGGTGGAAATGTTATCGTAGTCGACCGGCCGGTTAGCGAGCATCCGCTTGTCTGTCTTGGATGACAGCATCGGCGTCAGGACCAGCGTGAGCGCGATAACCGCCGTCCCGAACAGCAGGGCAAGATTGAGCACACCTGTCCGACGGGACTGGCTCGTCACCAGATCCTTGTCCTGAACTGTCCTCCAGAAATCCTCGTCCACCATTCCAGCCTCACGAAACTCATTGAAGAGCAGCGGTGAAACACCCTTCCCAGCTTCAACCTGACCACGCCGGCCGACACGGGCGCCAACGGCACGGCGCCGAATCCGATTGGGACGACTTTGCCTCACGGGTGATAAATGTTCGATTAATAAGACCTCGAAATTCGGGGGAATTGAATTCAGGAGACGGAACTCCTCGCAACCGGATCAATGGCGCGCCTCGGAGCCGAGATCGGCACTGTTTAGGTCAAAGCAGATCCATCAGGAACGGGATCAGCGGCTCGTCGGCGGGAGGCATCGGGTAGTCGCGCAGAGCCTTGGGGCGAACCCATTTTATCGCCTGCCCCTCACGCCCTTCTGCAATGCCTTCATAACGGCGGCAGATGTAGAGCGGCATCAACAGGTGGAAGCTATCATAGCTATGACTCGCGAAGGTCAAAGGCGCGAGGCACGCGACCTTGGTGCGGATCCCCAGTTCCTCATCGAGCTCTCGGATCAAAGTCTCCTCGGGCGTCTCGCCGGCCTCCACCTTGCCGCCAGGAAACTCCCAAAGCCCGGAAAGCGGCTTTCCTTGGGGCCGCTGCGCCAGCAGAATACGCCCATCGGAATCGATCAGCGCGCAAGCCGCGACGAGCACGACCTTCTTATCCTTGATTTCCATGTCCTACACCCCTCGGCGCGCGATAGAGGTAACGATAGACCTCGGCGAAACCGGCCTTGCGATAAAGCTCGATTGCCGCCTCATTGGCTGCCTCGACCTGGAGCCAAGCCTTCTTCGCCCCGCGAAGGCGCGCCCAGCGCAGCGATGTGCCAAGCAGCGCATTTCCAATGCCCTGGCGGCGCACCGGTGCAGCGATCGCGAACTGCATGATGCCGGCGAGGTCGTTGTCATGGACGACGAGCGAAACCGCGGTCGGACCGATCTCGCGGTCTTCGAAAAGGAAAAGCCCGCTTTCGGGTTTTATCGCGCTTATGATGTCCACCAGCGCCTGATTGCTCCCCGGATCCTCCTTGCCTATCCGGATGCGCGCATCGGCAAAACGCCTGACGTCCTTGATTGGCAAATGATCGATCCCTTCGCCGAAGTCCCGCTCTGCGAGATCGAGCGCCAGCACGAGGCTGTGCCCGAAGACGGTCCAGCCTTCGGCGTCCATATGGGCAATCATCTGCGGCGGCGTTAGCGGCGTCTGGCGAACCGTCAGCGAGCGACCGTGCTCTGCGAAGCGCTGCGAAGCCTTTTGAAGCCGGATGGCTATGTCGCGGTAGTCCGAGGGGTCGAGCGGATTGACCGAGTTCAGTCGTTTCGAGGGATGACCGGCGGTCAGCCGTATCAGCCAGCTGCCATCATAATGCACCGTGTTCGCCGGCCATGCGCGGAAGCCGACCGCTTCCAGGCGCCGCACGCTCGCAAGGTCGACCACAGCTTCGGCCGTCGGGTGGTCGCCTGACTGTCTGTCTTTCCACGTCATGTCCTTGTGCCCCGATGCAGCGCCGGGTCAACTTCTGTAATCGCCATTGATCTCCACATATTCCTTGGTTAGATCGCAGGTATAGACGGTGGCGCGGCCCGAGCCGAGGCCGATCTCGACACGGACCGGAATGGTCTCGCCCTTCATCACCGCGCTTGCCGCCGCTTCCGAATAAGCAGGATCGCGCTCGCCCCCTACGGCAACCCGCACGTCGCCAAACCAGATCGCCAGCCGGTCGCGCTCGGCCATCTCTCCGGATTTGCCAACGGCCATGACGACGCGGCCCCAGTTCGCGTCCTCGCCGGCGACCGCCGTCTTGACGAGCGGCGAATTGGCGATCGAAAGCGCAATGCGCTTGGCTGCCGCGTCGTTCTCGGCACCTTCGACCGTCACTTCCACCATCTTGCGCGCGCCCTCGCCATCGCGCACCACCTGCAGCGCCAGGTCTCGCAGAAGGTCATTGAGCGCGACGCGGAAGAATTGAAGCCGCGGGTCTGCAGCGTCTTCGACCCGTGCCTGCCCGTCCTTTGCGGCCGCACCAGTTGCAAACAGCATCAGTGTGTCGGAGGTGGAGGTGTCGCTGTCGACGGTCACGGAATTGAAGCTCGGGCCGACTCCTGCCGAAAGCAACGCCTGAAGGGCGGCCGGGGCAATATCGGCGTCGGTCACCACGAAGGAGAGCATGGTCGCCATGTCCGGCGCAATCATGCCGGCTCCCTTGGCGATCCCGTTGATCGTGACCTGGACGCCGTTGATCTCTGCACTTCGGGTCGCGACCTTCGGGTAGGTGTCGGTGGTCATGATCGCTTTGGCCGCCTCGAACCAGAAGTCCTCCCTGGCCGATCTGGCAAGCTCATCGAGCACGCCAGCAAATTTGCTCGCGTCCAGCGGCTCGCCGATGACACCCGTCGATGCCAGAAAGACCTCGCTCTCGCTGCAGCCAGTGGCCGCGGCCGCGGATTTCGCGGTGAGCTCGGTCGCCTCCTTGCCCTTCTTGCCAGTAAACGCATTGGCGTTGCCGGAATTGACGACCACGGCACGCGCAAACCCGCCGGGCAGGTTTTTCCGGCAGAAATCGACCGGCGCGGAAGGGCATTTCGATCGCGTGAAGACGCCGGCGACAGCCGCCGGCTGATCGAAGATCATCATCAGCACGTCCGTGCGATTCTTATATTTGATGCCCGCGGCCGCGGTCGCCATGCGCACTCCGCGTACCGCCGGCATCTCGGCGAAGGTTTTCGGAGCGAGCGGAGAAACGGAACCGGACATTGGACGAACCTGCTTTTGAGCCTTTGAAGGGTGCGGGAAATGCCCGAACGGCATTCAGCCGCCGGGCATTTGTTCTGGTCATGGGCCGGGCGCCAGCAAAGTCAGGCGCGGAAGCTCACCGGGCTTCCCGCGCTGCGTTGGCCGCGTCATAGGCTTTTTTCAGCTCCGGATCGGAGATCTCGACCTCGGTCGTCTTTTTCGCCGAAGCCAGGAGAGCAAGGTATTTGTCGCGCATGACGAGCTGGCGAACCTGCGGCTCGACCTCCTCGAGCTTCGGCGGTGCCTGCGGCCGCTTATCCTCGACGAGGATGACGTGATAGCCGAACTGCGTCTTCACCGGCTCCTTGGTATAGGCGCCCTTCTCGAGCGCGAAAGCGGCCGCCTCGAATTCCGGCACCATCCGACCCTTGGTGAAATAGCCGAGATCGCCGCCGTCGTCCTTGTTCGGATCGGTGGACTTGGCCTTGGCGAGTTCGACGAAGCTCTTGCCCGCTTCAAGCTCCTTGATGATCGCCTTCGCTTCCTCTTCGGTCTTCACTAGGATATGGCGCGCCTTCACCTCCTCCTGGGGCGGGATCGCAGCGATTTCCTTGTCATAGCGCGCCTTCACCTCTTCCTTCGTGACTGCGTCGACGACATGCTTCTTGAAAAAGGCGTTGTGAAGCTCGCGCTCGGTGATGAAGGCGACGCGCTGCTTGAAGGTCTCATCGTTCTGGAGCCCTTCCTTCTCGGCGTCCTTGACCAGGAGCTTGACGTCGATGACGGAGGAAAGCGCCGCTGCACGCTTCTGCTCTTCCGGCATGCGCTGAAGCTGCGGATCGAGACTGCTGATGGCAAGGTCAAGCTCCGATTGGCGGACTTCCTGATCGCCGACTTTCGCGATGACCGGATCGGTGTCTTGGGCGAGGGCGGCGCCGCTTGCCGCCACCAGCGCGACAAGTGCCGCAGCCGCCAGGCTCTTGTATCTGGACATTTCTCTAACCTTTCACGATTGACCGTCAGCGCGATTGCCTCGGACCGCAAGGGGCTGCACAACACCAGAATGTGGCAGTTCTGCAGCCGCCTGGCCGTGCAAGTGCGTTGACATAATCCGACCCCCCTCTTATCTGTCACGCAACCTCGCGTCCAGAACAGTTTTCCGGGCGTTTCACGGCATTCCGCGGTTTTTCAGGCCCCGACCTGAACCTCCGAACCTTGAAACCCCCATGCGACAAATAAGGAAAGGACCATTCGAATGGTCAGTCTCGGCGGCCTTGCCCGCAAGTTGTTCGGCTCTGCCAACGATCGCCGCGTCCGCGGCTACCAGGGTCGGGTGGATGCCATCAACGCCCTCGAAGCCGGAATGCAAGCCCTGAGCGACGAAGCGCTGGCCGCAAAGACGGTCGAGTTTCGCCGTGAGCTTTCCGAAGGCAAGACCCTCGACGACATCCTCGTTCCGGCCTTTGCGGTCGTTCGCGAGGCGGCGCGCCGCGTGCTCGGCCTGCGGCCCTTCGATGTCCAGCTCATCGGCGGCATGATCCTGCACGAGCGCGCCATCTCGGAAATGAAGACCGGCGAAGGCAAGACGCTTGTGGCCACTCTTCCGGTCTATCTGAACGCGCTTGCCGGCAAGGGCGTGCACGTCGTCACCGTCAACGACTATCTCGCCCAGCGCGATGCCGGCATGATGGGCCGCATCTACGGCTTTCTCGGCTTGACGACGGGCGTCATCATCCATGGCCTCACCGACGAACAACGTCGCGACGCCTATGCCTGCGACGTCACCTACGCCACAAACAACGAGCTCGGCTTCGACTATCTGCGCGACAACATGAAATACGAGCGCTCGCAGATGGTGCAACGCGGTCACTTCTTCGCGATTGTCGATGAGGTCGACTCGATCCTCGTGGACGAAGCACGCACGCCGCTCATCATCTCCGGTCCGCTCGACGACCGCTCGGACCTCTACAACACGATCAACGACTTCATCCCTCTGCTCGCTCCGGAAGACTACGAGATCGACGAAAAGCAGCGCTCGGCCAATTTCTCTGAGCAAGGCACCGAGAAGCTCGAGAACCTGCTGCGCCAGGCGGGTCTCCTGAAGGGCGAGTCGCTCTATGACATCGAGAACGTCGCGATCGTCCATCACGTCAACAATGCGCTGAAGGCCCACAAGCTCTTCACGCGCGACAAGGACTACATCGTACGCAACGGCGAGGTCGTCATTATCGACGAATTCACCGGCCGTATGATGCCGGGCCGCCGCTATTCCGAAGGCCAGCATCAGGCGCTCGAAGCCAAGGAAAAGGTGCAGATCCAGCCGGAAAACCAGACCCTTGCCTCGATCACCTTCCAGAACTACTTCCGCATGTACGAGAAGCTTGCGGGCATGACCGGCACCGCTGCGACGGAGGCGGAGGAATTCGGCAACATTTACGGCCTTGAAGTGCTCGAAGTGCCGACCAACCTGCCGATCAAGCGCACCGACGAGGACGACGAGGTCTACCGCACGGCCGGCGAGAAGTACAAGGCGATCATCGACGAAATCAAGGCGGCGCACGAGCGCGGCCAGCCGATGCTGGTCGGTACCACCTCGATCGAGAAATCGGAACTGCTCGCGGATATGCTGAAGAAGAGCGGCTTCTCCAAGTTCCAGGTGCTGAACGCCCGTTATCACGAGCAGGAAGCCTATATCGTGGCGCAGGCGGGTGTGCCTGGTGCCATCACGATCGCCACCAATATGGCCGGCCGCGGTACCGACATCCAGCTCGGTGGCAATCCGGACATGCGCATCCAGCAGGAGCTGGCCGAGATTGAGCCGGGTCCGGAGCGCGAGGCGCGCGAAAGGGCGATCCGCGAAGAGGTCCAGAAGCTCAAGGAGAAGGCACTCGCCGCCGGGGGCCTTTACGTTCTCGCGACCGAGCGGCATGAAAGCCGCCGCATCGATAACCAGCTACGCGGCCGCTCGGGCCGCCAGGGGGATCCCGGCCGCTCGAAATTCTTCCTGTCCCTGCAGGACGACCTGATGCGCATCTTCGGCTCCGACCGCATGGACGGCATGCTGCAGAAACTCGGCCTCAAGGAAGGTGAGGCGATCGTCCATCCCTGGATCAACAAGGCGCTTGAACGCGCCCAGAAGAAGGTCGAGGCTCGCAACTTCGACATCCGCAAGAATCTCCTGAAATATGACGACGTGCTCAACGACCAGCGCAAGGTCATCTTCGAGCAACGCCTCGAGCTGATGGACGCCGCCGATGTCGGCGAGACCGTGGCCGACATGCGCAACGAGGTCATCGAGGACGTCGTCTCCAAGCGCATCCCGGAGCGGGCCTATGCCGAACAGTGGGACATGGAAGGGCTCAAGGCGGACGTCCAGCAATATCTGAACCTCGATCTTCCCGTCGTAGAATGGGCCGCGGAAGAAGGCATCGCCGAGGACGATATCCTCGAGCGCATAACCGCCGCCGTCGACAAGGCCGCCGCCGAACGGGCGGAACGCTTCGGTCCGGACATCATGCAATATGTCGAACGCTCGGTTGTTCTGCAGACGCTCGATCACCTCTGGCGCGAGCACATCGTCAATCTCGACCATCTCCGCTCGGTGATCGGGTTCCGCGGCTACGCCCAGCGAGACCCTCTGCAGGAATATAAGTCCGAGGCTTTCGAGCTGTTCCAGGCCCTGCTCGTCAATCTCCGCCAGGCCGTGACGGCGCAGCTGATGCGCGTCGAGCTGGTGCGGGAAACTCCGCAAGAGCCGCAGCCGCTGCCGCCGATGGAAGCCCATCACATCGACCCGCTCACCGGCGAGGACGACTTCGCCCAGGCCGCCCTGCTTGAAACCGCCGCGGAGAACCGCAACCCGGCCGACCCGTCGAGCTGGGGCAAGGTGGCTCGCAATGAGCCCTGCCCCTGCGGTTCGGGCAAGAAGTACAAGCATTGCCACGGCGCATACGTGGCCTAGAGCACGAAGCTTCCAAGGTCGGATCGACCTGGAAGCTTGAGCCGTACGATTCTACGACATGTCTCCTTTGCTGTGAGACGCAAGGGGCGACATTGCACTTCTACCCTTGCCTCCCCAGACCCGAACGCGGTCAGAGTTTCGGCATGCCCCGCATCCGCCGCTGAACACTTTGTTAACGCTGATCTGGCAAGATGAGCCCCTGTATTGCGTAATCTCAGGGTGTCCTCGTGTTCATGGCGGTATGTCAATCGGCCGGACGAATGCTGCCGCCGGCGCTGAGAGACCACCTGTCGATTGTCTTTGAACGGCTTGCGGTCATAGTGTCCGGTGCCGATTCCAGAAGCCTGGCGCAACGCGTGGCGATCATCGCCTTCGCGATAAGAACCTTAAGCGCCGCGATCGCCTTCGTCTCGCAGATCGAGCTTGCGCGCCTCATGGGCGAATTCGAATACGGCGTCTTCATTTTCGTCTGGGTGATGGCCATCCTGTTCGGAAACCTGTCCTGCCTCGGTCTGCATTCGGCCGTCATCCGCTTCCTGCCGGAATATCACACGACGTCGGCTCTTGCCGAAATCCGCGGGCTCACGACCACGGCGCGCATTTTTGCTCTCGTGTCCGCGAGCACGCTTGCCGCAGGCGCTGCCGTCGGGCTCTGGCTCTTTGGACTCGACATCGAGAACTACTACATCGTTCCGCTCTATCTCGGCCTCTGCGCGCTGCCGATGATCGCGCTCGGCGACGTAATGGATGGCACGGCGCGTGCTCATGCCTGGCCGATCGCGGCGCTGAGCCCGACCTTCATCGTGCGACCGCTGCTCATTTTAGCGTTCATGCTTGGTGCCATTCACGCCGGCCTGCCGCACGACGCGATAACGGCCATGGCGGCCGCGCTGGCGGCGACCTATGTCACCGCGCTCGGACAGTTCCTCGCCATGGTGTGGCGGCTCGGCCGGCAATATGCGACAGGCCCCATGAGGATCGAACTCGGGCGATGGCTGCGCGTCTCAGTACCAATCTTCCTTGTCGATGGCTTCGGCTTCCTGCTCACCAATGCCGACGTCGTCATTGTCGGCCTGTACCTGAAGCCGGACGACGTGGCGGTCTACTTTGCCGCAGCCAAGACGATGGCGCTCGTGCATTTCGTGATGTTCGCAGTGAAGGCCGCGGCTGGTCCCCGATTGTCGGGGGCGATGGCCGTGCGCGACCTTGATCAACTGACGGAAATCGCCATCGAAAGCGCGCGCTGGTCCTTCTGGCCATCGCTGGCGATCGGCTGCACGGTCGTCCTCGCCGGACCCCTTCTGCTTTCGCTGTTCGGCCCGGCATTCCCCGCCGGTGCACCGCTGATGGCGATCCTGCTAATCGGGATTCTCGCCAAGGCCTTCGTGGGCCCGGCTGAAACACTCCTCACCATGGCCGGGCGGCAGAAGCTTTGCGTCGCTCTCTATGCGGTGGCGCTCGCCGCCAATGTCGCGCTTAACGCGACGCTCGTGCCGCTCTTCGGCCTGACAGGGGCGGCATCGGCGACAGCCGGCGCGATGTTTGTGGAAGCGATCATCCTGTACGTCGGGGTGAGGCACACATTCGGCTTCACGCTGTTCGCGTTTGCGGGTGGAAGGAGCATTAGCGACGAGAAGGAGGCGATCAGGCCATGAGCGGCAATATCCAGCTTCCCGGCGAGTTGAGTGGCAGGACGAATCGCCTGCCCCCCGGATTGGTGCGGCCGGACCTCAATGCGTCTCATGCCGAGCGGGTGATGATGGTGGGGCGGCCGGGGCGCCATCTCGCGATTTATCCGGCGCGCGCCGGCTACGAGCTGCAGCGAGAGCTCGACTTCCTTTCCAATCGCGCCATCGAGCCGAATGTCTTCTTCACCGGCCGGTTCCTCGCACCGGCGATGCCGCGGCTCGAGGAGCGGGTCATTCGCCTCGCCGTCATTCGCGACGAGAACGAGCGCAGCAGCCGCATGCGTTTCGTAATGCCGTTTTCGGTCGAGAAGCCGGGATTTTCGATCGGCGCGCCCATAATTCGTGCCTGGTCCAATTCCTTCGGACCAATGGGCGTTCCTCTTCTCGACGCGGAAGGCGCGGCCGAGACGATCAGCAACTTCTACCGGGCGCTTGCCGCACCCGATTCCAGCCTGCCGCAGGTGCTGGTGCTGCCCGACGTGCGGCTCAAGGGCAAGTTCGCGCGGCTCGCCCGCGCCGTCGCGATCGGCGAGAACCTGCCGCTAACGGTGACCGACACCTTCGAGCGGCCAATGCTGGAGAGCCTGCTCGACGGCCAGACCTATCTGCGCAAGGCGATCAGCCGGCCGCATTTCAGGGATCTGAAGCGGCAGTGGACCAATCTCGAGAAATGCGGCGAGCTTCGCTATTGCGTCGCACGCCAGCCGGAGGAGATCCGCTGGCGAACGGAAGAGTTCCTGGCGCTGGAGGCCTCCGGCTGGAAGGGCCGCGAGCGCAGCGCCATGATCATGGACCGCTATCGCGCCGCCTTCGCAAGAGAGTCGATCACCAATCTTGCCGAAGCTGACTGCGTGCGCATCCACACGCTCGATCTCGACGGCAAGGCGATAGCCGCTATGGTCGTGTTCCTGATGGCCGGCGAGGCCTACACATGGAAAACCGCCTACGACGAACGCTACGCGAAATTCTCGCCCGGCAAGCTGCTGCTCGCTCAGCTGACGGAATGGCACCTCGACGACGCCAACATCGTCCGCTCCGATTCCTGCGCCGTGCCCGACCATCCGATGCTTGCGCGCTTCTGGCAGGAGCGCGAAGAGATGGGCACCCTCGTTATCGGCTTGCGGCAGGACCGCGACCGAGACGTGCGCCAGGTGGCGACGCAGCTTCACCTCTATCGCAACACCCGCAACATGGCGCGGATGCTGCGCGACAAGATACGGGCGCTGGCGGGGCGATAGGAATGTGAGGACTAACGGATCGGGAATCTACCCCCTCTGGCCTGCCGGCCATCTCCCCCACAACGGGGAGGGCCGATGTGGCACGCACGTGTGCCCATCAACGGGCAGGCGTTCTGTCCCTCCAGGCTCTATGTGTCAAGCTCAAGCGCTTTGATCGCATGATTAGCCGGCCGCGAGTCAATCTCCGGCAGGCCTGAGGGGGCAGGCTGCCGTTCCACTGTCCTAATTCCTACGTCGCCGATATCCTCCACCGCCGCCTTCTCCCGCAATAGCCGGCGGATGACCTTGCCCGAGGTCGTCAACGGCAGGCTGTCCACGAACTCGATCTCGCGCGGATATTCGTGCATGGAGAGCCGGTTCTTCACCCAATCTCGCATCGCAGCGGCGGTCTCGTAGCTGGCGTCGATTCCCGGCTTCAGCACCACATAGGCCTTGACGATTTCGGTTCGTACCGGATCCGGCTTGCCGATGGCGGCCGCCATTTGGACATCGGCATGGCCGGCCAGGCAATCCTCGATTTCGCCCGGGCCGATGCGATAGCCTGATGAGGTGATGACGTCGTCGTCCCGGCCGAAGAAGGTGAAATAGCCCTCCTCGTCCATCACGGCCTGGTCGCCGGTGGTCATCCAGTCGCCGACGAACTTGGCCTCGGTCGCCTTTTCATTCTTCCAGTAGCCGAGGAACATCACCGGGTCGGGGCGCTTGACTGCGACCTGCCCGATCACCCCCGATGGCAGAACACGCCCCTCCGGGTCGATGATTGCGACCTCATGGCCAGGCGCCGCCCTTCCCATCGAGCCTGGCTTCAGCACCCCGAGATCGGCTGCCGAGGAGACGACGATGTTACACTCCGTCTGGCCGTAGAATTCGCTGACCTCGATGCCGAGCACGGCCTTCACCCATTCGAAGGTTTCGCGCCCGAGCCTCTCGCCCGCCGATCCAATCGTGCGGAGATTGAGGCGATAGCGCTCGCGCGGCCGCTCGACGGCCCTCAGCAGTCTCAGCGCCGTCGGCGGAATGAAGGCGTTGCGCACATCCATGTCCTGCATGATCCGGAAGGCCATGTGCGGATCGAACTTCTGCGCCGGCGAGGAGACGACCGGCACTCCGAAGAACAGCGACGGAAGCAGCGCGTTGAGTAGCCCGCCCGCCCACGCCCAGTCGGCCGGCGTCCACATGCGGTCGCCGGGCTTCGGCAGGAAGTGATGGTGGAACTGGAATCCTGGCAAATGACCGAGCAGCACGCGATGGCCGTGCAGCGCTCCCTTTGGCAACCCCGTGGTCCCGGACGTATAGATCATCAGTGCCGGGTCATCCGGCGTCGTGTCTGCCGCGGCAAAGCGCCCCTCGCCCGCAGCCAGACGATCGAAACGGGCGGTGCCCGGCAATTCCTCCGCTTCCGCAAGCACGACGAGCCGCAACTCCGGCAGCTCGTCCCGGATGGCGGAAAGCCGCTCATAACCGAATCGATTGGTGACGACCGCGGCCGCCTCCGCGTCGCGCAGGCGATAGGCAAGCGCCTCGACACCGAAGAGCAGCGCCAGCGGCAGGGCGATGGCGCCGAGCTTGTAGATCGCCGCATGGGCGATCGCCGCTTCGAAGCCCTGCGGCAGGAGGATGGCGACGCGATCGCCAGGCTTGATGCCGTGTGAGAGAAGACCGCCGGCAAAGGAGGAAGACCTCGCCGCAAAGGCACCATAGGTCAACGAAAGATGCGCGCCATCGGGGCTGAAATGCTGAAGGCAGACCCGCTCCGGCTCCCGTGCAGCCCAGGCATCGCTCACGGAAACGCCGATATTGAATCTCTCCGGAATCCGCCAACGGAATTCGCGATAGAGATCCTCGTAAGTGTCGATATTGGGCAACATGGCGGGCCGAAGCGAATATTTGCTGCATGGCAGCTAGCATTTCCGACCGGGTGATTTCAATGGACAATCAGCCACCGGGGCGGAATATGCGCGCACCACTCCGCTGCGATTTGTCGAACGGATCGCACGGCCTCTGGCTAGCGCCCCAAGCCCCTCACGCGTCCTTCGCGGCTTAACGCTGACACAATCGAATGACTGTCTGAAGGTTGGTGCCCCATGCCGGGGTCGAACCAGCACTCCTTTTGGGAACTCGATTTTGAGTCGAGCGCGTCTACCAATTCCGCCAATGGGGCATAAGGCTGGGCGATATCAGCGGCTTGCGATTTACACGAAGCTTTTCGCACCGGTCAACCGGGAACTTGCGAAATTCGCTCAAGAGATCGCAAAAGCGTGCGTTTGGTCGCATGCTAGAGCGATTTACAGCCGCACCATTCCTACATAAGAAGGGGGATCGAATGAAGGGCGGCCAAGCGTATCCCCCCGGCCGTCGTGAGGTAGGTCGAAGTGTCGGTAGCCCAACGTAAGCAGTTCATCTTCGCCGTGCTCGTCACCCTCGGAATGGCGGCGACCGTCGGCGGCGCCCTCGGCTTCGAGCATATCGGCGGATACATCCCCTGCGCGCTCTGCCTGCTCCAACGGGATCCTTATTATTACGGCCTTCCGCTTGGTATTATCGCCATCCTGACCAGCGTCATGAAGCTGCCAGCCTGGACGACGCGCACCTTGCTCGTGCTCGTCGGCCTCCTGATGCTCATCGGTGCCGGGATCGGCGTCTATCACGCCGGAGTCGAATGGCATTTCTGGGAAGGACCCTCGACCTGCGCCACGACCGCGCAGGGCATCTCCTCCGATGTCGGTGATCTACTCGGCGACCTCGACGCCAAGCACGCCCCCTCCTGCACGGATGCGGCGCTGCGGGTCTTCGGCCTTTCCTTCGCCGGCTGGAACGTGATCGCGAGCCTCATTCTGGCGGCAATCGCCCTCAGAGGAGCCGCAAAGGCTTAGGCCCTACGGCTGCAGCTCGACATCCCAATAGAGATAGTCCATCCAGCTTTCATGCAGATGGTTCGGCGGGAAGAGCCGGCCATTGTTGTGCAGGTCCTGCACGGTTGGCTGGTAGGGCTTTTGGTGGGGGAACATATGGGCGTGCTTCGGCAGCTTGCTTCCCTTGCGTAAATTGCAGGGCGAACAGGCCGCCACCACATTATCCCAGGTCGTCTGGCCGCCATGGGCCCGCGGTATCACATGGTCGAAGGTCAGATCGTCCGGCGAACCGCAATATTGGCACTCGAACTTGTCGCGCAGGAAGACATTGAACCGGGTGAAGGCCGGGTAGCGCGAAGGCTGGACATAGCTCTTCAAGCAGACAACGCTCGGTAGCCGCATGGAGAAGCTTGGCGACGAGACGGAATGTTCATATTCGGCAAGGATGATGACACGGTCGAGGAAGACCGCCTTGATCGCGTCCTGCCAGGACCAGAGCGACAAGGGATAATAGCTCAAGGGCCTGTAATCGGCGTTCAAGACAAGCGCCGGAAGGGCCTGAGGTGAGACTGCAATCGTCAAGCGCAATTTCTCCTGATCGATTCGGCATCTGCACCTTCTATATTAGGCGCGTTGCAACAGGATTGTGAAGCCACAAAGAAAAACTCGAGAAGGGATTCGCTTTTTTCTTCAAGGCGTCACGGGGAGCGCGTCGCGCCGCATTTCCTGGGCGTAATAGGCCCAGAAGAGCCGTGCGGCGACGCTGCGCCAGGGCGACCAGATGACAGCAAGCGAATCGACCTCGCTTGCTGTCGGGCGGAGTTCGAAGCCGAGCGCATGACCGACGGCGTTCTGCAGTGCCACGTCTCCGGAAGGAAAGACGTCCGGATGCCCTGCGCAGAAGAGCAGATAGACCTCAGCCGTCCAGCGGCCCACGCCTTTGATCGCGGTCAGCTCGAGAATTGCCGCCGGCGCTTCTCTGTCGCAGATGGCATCGAGGTCGATTTCGCCGGCACCGGCAGCGGCCGCGACACGACGCAACGTGTCGGCCTTTGCCCGCGAGAGCCCGAACTGCCTGCAATCGTCGTCGGTCAGCGACAACACGGCGGCGGCGCTGATCTCGCCAAGCGAGCCCTCCATTCGCTTCCAGATCGCAGCGGCGCTCGCCTTCGAAACCATCTGAGAGACGATGATGTTGGCAAGGCCGCGATAGCCAGGCTCGGCTCGCCTAAGCGGCACCGGCCCGGCCTTGTCGATGACGTGTTCCAGGCGGGCGTCGAGCATGAGGAGGCCGGCCAGGCCAGCTTCGATATCCTCGTGTGTCCGGATGATCCGCATGCGACCTCCACTGCATGTGTCCCTTCTGCGTCTGGAAAGGACGCACGGCTGTAGAAAGCGGATGACCTTTATACCGCTTCCGTGCAAAAGGAACACGATGCCGATTGAACGACCGGAACAACCCGTATTCCGCTTTGCGCCGAGCCCGAACGGTCGGCTGCATCTTGGCCACGCGCTCTCGGCGATCGTGAATCACGACATGGCGGCCGCAATGGGCGGGCGCTTTCTCGTTCGTATCGAGGACATCGACCGAACCCGCTGCCGTCCGGAATTCGAGAGGGCCATTTTCGAGGATCTGACCTGGCTCGGCCTCGCCTGGGAAGAGCCGATCCGCCGCCAATCCGATCATCTCGATCTCTACGCGGCAGCGCTCGAGCGGCTGAAGGAGATGGGGCTTGTTTATCCCTCTGTCATGAGCCGCGGCGAGATCAAGGCGATGGTGGCAGCAGCGGAAGTGACGGGAGAGCCTTGGCCGCGCGACCCCGATGGAAGTCCGCTTTATCCCGGCCGCGAGCGTGAGCTGTCGCAAGCCGCGCAGGCGGAGCTTTCGGCGACGGGCGGCGCCCATGCCTGGCGCATCGATGTCGCCAAAGCTGTGGCGCGCGTTGGCGAATCGCTTACATGGCGGGAAACGGGAGCAGGGCCTTCAGGAGAAAGCGAGCTGATCGCAGCCGATCCCACCGTTTGGGGTGACGTCACCCTCTCGCGCTCCGATGCGCCTTCGAGCTACCATCTTTCGGTCGTCATCGATGACGCTCTGCAGGGCGTGACTCATGTCGTGCGCGGCCGCGATCTTTACCATGCAACCTCCATCCACCGTCTGCTGCAGCGGCTTCTCGACCTGCCGGAGCCCGTCTATCACCACCATCGTCTGGTCCTCGGGCCGGACGGACGGAAACTTTCGAAAAGCAACGGAGACACTGGCATTGCTGCGCTGAGAGCGGCCGGGCACGAACCGGCCGACATCCGCGCGATGCTTTTGTGCCCCGAGGAGAGCAAAATTCCAGAAAATGCACGGCGCTGAAGACTACAGCACCGCGCGTCTTATCAGACGCGCAAAGGTCGCTGTAGCCCTTTGAATCGCTGCATGTCTTTGTCTTAAATCGAGATCGATTTAAGGAGACATGCAGTAGCGGGTCACTCGCCTCGCGTCTGAAACCGGCGCTTGACCATGCGCTTCACCCTGAATTTGATGATTGCTGCGTTTATCTCGGCGCCGATAATGAAAATAGCACCGATCATGTAGAGAAAGACGAGCACGATCACGATCGAGGCGAGACCCGCATAGGTCGCGACATAGGTGGAGAATGCGGCAAGGTAAGACGCAAAGGCATAGGCGCCGATCGACCACAGAAGCAATGTGAGGGTCACGCCGGGCAGCACGTCCATCACATTGCGATGACCGTCCGGCAGCCAGAGGTGGGAGACAAGCAGCCCCGCGGTCAGCATCACCAGTACCAATGCCAGCCCCCAATTATCGACGGTGGCCAGGACATTGCTGAGCCACGGCAGCCACTGGTCGGCGTTGCGAACCGCAAGCGGTACGGCCACGAGCAGGATGCTGAGGGCGGCGAGAACCAGCACGGCGGCAAGCACAAAACCAAGACTCGCGAGCCGCGTTACGTACCAGGGCCGGCTTTCGGAGACGCGATAGGCCCTGTTGAGCGCAATCCGCAGCGCCTCCACGCCGTTCGAGGCGAAATAGGCGGCCGCCAGCACCGAGATGGTGAGAATTTCGCCGCGAGGGATGGTCAGCACTTCTATGATCTCGTCGGCAACCGGCTTCGCAATCGATTCCGGCCAGGCGTCAAAGATCAAGTGGACCGCTGTGTCGGCGAACTGATCGGCGCCAAGGAAGCTGCCGAGCGCCGTCCCGAAGATCAGGAATGGAAAAACGGCCATCAGCGTTGACAGGGCGACGTGGCTCGCCATGGCCCAGCCGTCGTCTTCGCTGAAGTGCCAATAGGCGTCGAACGCGACCTTCCAGATGATGCGAAGGATTGCCGGCATCCCGTCTCCAAATTCGCGCGTGAACACTGTCTCAAGTCCCGCGCAGCCTCCTGCATGTCTCCTTGGATCGACTTCGATTTACGGAAAGACATGCAGCAAATCAAAGTGCTACAGCGACCTTTGCGCGTCTGAAGACGCGCTGCACCGTTATTGTATCGCAACGGTGAATATGGGAAACGACGTTCTGATTTCTACAGGAATCAAGTGCATGTCCGATCGCCCCACCATAATCGTCACCGGCTGCTCTTCCGGGATCGGCGCCTATTGCGCCCGTGCGCTGAAGGCGGATGGTTGGCGCGTCTTTGCCACCGTGCGTCGGCCCGAGGATCAGGTGGCACTGGAACTGGAAGGCATCGAGACTTTCATCATGGACTATACCCAGCCGGACACGATCGCCGCGCTGGTCGAAGCGGTGATGGCGCGGACCAGCGGTCGAATCGACGCGCTCTTCAACAATGGTGCCTACGGACAGGCTGGTGCCGTAGAGGACTTGCCGACCGAGGCCCTCCGGCTGCAATTCGAGACCAATGTTGTCGGTTGGCACGACCTGACGCGCCGCGTCATCCCGGCAATGCGGGCCCGTGGCCACGGCCGCATCGTGCAATGTTCCTCGATTCTCGGCATCGTCCCCTACCGCTGGCGCGGCGCCTATAACGCCTCGAAATTCGCGCTCGAGGCCCTGTCTCTGACGATGCGGATGGAACTCGCCGGCAGTGGCATCGAGGTGAGCCTGATCGAGCCCGGTCCGATAAGGTCGAAATTCACCGTAAACGCCCTCACCTATGTCGAGCGCTTCATCGATCGCAAGAATTCCGTCCACCGGGCGGAGTACGAACGTCAGATGCGGCGCCTGCGTGGAGACAGCAAACCGGCGAGGGGCAAGCTCGGACCGGATGCCGTCTACCATGTCTTGAAACACGCTTTGACGGCACGCCGTCCGAGGCCGCATTATATAGTGACGACACCCGCCAAACAGGGCGCACTCCTGAAGAGGCTTCTGCCGGCGGCCCTGTTCTATCGCATCATCGGCCGACTCGGCTGATCGAGAAAAGGAATAACGCCATGCCCAGTTTCCTCACCGCCGTGACACTGTTCGTCATGGGCCTGGTCGTGATCGTGCTGATCCGTGGTCTGTTGAACATGGCCCGGCGCGGCAGCGGCAACACCTCGAACAAGCTGATGCAGGCCCGCATCGTGTTCCAGGCGATTGCCCTCGTGCTGATCATGTTGACGCTGTGGGTCACCGGCGGCGGGCGTCCGAGCTGAGAGCGCGGGTCAGTGATGGTCAGACTCAACAAGATTTATACCAGGACCGGTGATAACGGGACGACCGGGCTCGTCAGCGGTCCGCGCCGCTCGAAAAGCGATCTCCGGGTCGAGGCCTATGGGAGCGTAGACGAGACGAACGCCTTCCTCGGCCTTGCGCGCCAGCACACGGCAGCATCGGCCGAGATGGACGCGATGCTAATGCGCGTCCAAAACGATCTCTTCGATCTCGGCGCGGATCTAGCGACTCCCGAGACCGGCGAAAAGCCGGCTTACGAACCGCTGCGGATCGTCGCAGCCCAGGTCGAGCGACTCGAGGGCGAGATCGACCGATTGAACGCCGAACTCGAACCCTTGCGATCCTTCGTGCTGCCCGCCGGGAGCGCGGCCGCCGCGGCGCTGCATGCCGCCCGAACCGTTGCCAGGCGCGCCGAACGGCAGATGGTGGCGCTCGCGGAGACGGAAGGCGAGGCCGTCAGCCGCGAGGCGATCGCCTATATCAACCGGCTCTCCGATTTCCTGTTCGTCGCCGCCCGCTGGGTAAACGACAAGGGGCGCGCCGACGTGCTTTGGGTTCCGGGCAAGAATAGATAAGGTCGCGCAGAAAGACGCGTTTCGGGAGGTCGCATGTTCATACCGCTTCATGACCGGAACGACCTGAAGCATATCGAAATGCAATATGTGACGGTCGCGCTGATCGCCTTGAATTTCCTTGCCTGGTTCCTCACGGGACCGATCGCCACCGAAGAGTTCGCCAACGCAGCCGTACTCGGCTTCGGTTACATCCCCGCGATCGTTTTCGATTACGCCATCCTTGACCCGGCCCTCGTCTTTGTCCCTGACGAATTTACCTTCGTCACCTACTCGTTCCTGCATGGCGACATCTCGCACCTGGCTATGAACATGCTGTTTCTCTGGGTGTTCGGCGACAATGTCGAAGACGCGCTCGGCCACTTCCGCTTTCTCATTTTCTACCTCCTCACCGCTGCCGCCGGCGCGCTTGCGCATGGGCTCATCGACCCCGCCTCGGAAGCGCCGCTCATCGGCGCTTCCGGTGCCGTTTCCGGAGTCGTCGCCGCCTATTTCCTCTTGCATCCAAAGGTACGGGTCTGGGTGCTCGTGCTGTTCCGCATACCGCTGCCGCTGCCGGCCGCCATCCCCCTCGCTTTCTGGATCGGCCAGCAATTCTTCATGTTCTTCGCCGAGCCGAATGGCGGCGTCTCCTGGAGCGCCCATGTCGGCGGAATAATCGCTGGGCTCTTGCTTGTGGTCATTTTGCGACGACCCGGCGTTCCGCTTTTCGACCGCACGATCGTCACACCCCGCGCCGTCGAACATGAATTCGAGCCCATCGAGGGTACGACCACTCCCCTGCCAGGCCGCAAGAAGCCTCCGGTTCCGTGGGGTCGCCCGACCTGAGTGCACGGGCACGAACTTTTCTTTAAAGCAGAATATGACGTAAACTCAATGGATTGCTGGCGCAAACATGCGCTTCCTCCCAAGGCGCTGCCCAACGCGTCTGCCGCTTGCCACGGTCGTTAGTTACGTGTACGTAAACGTTAATTGATCTGCCGGACCTTTATCGCTCTCGCTTCGAAGTCCGCGATTGTAATTGGAGAAAAAACGCGTATCGATGTCGCCAACCGACAATCAGGCCGCTCTGTTAAGGCGCATTTTCCTGCGAAAGTTCCTGGAGGGAAAGTATCCATGAAAATCCTAGTCACGGTGAAACGGGTCGTCGATTTCAACGTCAAGATCCGGGTGAAGGCGGACGGCACGGGCGTCGAGCTTGCCAATGTGAAGATGTCGATGAACCCGTTCGACGAGATCTCGGTCGAAGAAGCTCTGAGGCTCAAGGAAGCCGGCAAGGCGAGCGAAGTCGTCGTCGTCTCGATCGGCCCGGCCAAGGCGGAAGAGACGCTGCGCACCGCACTTGCCATGGGTGCCGACCGGGCGATCCTCGTCGAGACCGAGGACCAGGTCGAGCCGCTCGCCGTCGCCAAGATCGTCAAGGGCGTTGCCGAGGCCGAACAGCCGGGGCTGATCATCGTCGGCAAGCAGGCGATCGACGACGATTCGAACCAGACCGGCCAGATGCTGTCGGCACTCTTGGGCTGGCCGCAGGGCACCTTCGCCTCCAAGGTCGAGATCGGCGACGGCAAGGTCAACGTCACCCGCGAGGTCGACGGCGGCCTGCAGACGGTGGAACTGAAGCTGCCGGCGGTGGTCACCACCGATCTGCGTCTGAACGAGCCGCGCTATGCCTCGCTGCCGAACATCATGAAGGCGAAGAAGAAGCCGCTCGACAAGAAGTCGCCGGCCGATTTCGGCGTCGACACGCGCCCGCGGTTGAAAGTGTTGAAGACGGAAGAGCCGTCGGGCCGCAAGGCCGGCATCAAGGTCAAGTCGGTCGCCGAGCTCGTCGAGAAGCTCAAGACCGAAGCCGGCGTCCTGTAAGTTCTAGGAAAGGGAAATTTCATCATGGCCATTCTGCTACTGGCTGACCACGACAACAGCCACCTTTCCGATCAGACCGCAAAGGCGCTGACGGCTGCCCAAAAGATCGGCTCCGACGTGCATGTGCTCGTCGCCGGCTCGAACGTCAAGGCGATCGCCGAAGAGGCCGCCAGGCTCTCCGGCGTGTCCAAGGTGCTTGTCGCCGAGGATGCAAGCCTTGCCAACAATCTCGCCGAGCCGCTGGCGGCGACGATCGTCTCGCTTGCCGGCAGCTACGACACGATAATCACCGCCGCCACCTCGGTCGGCAAGAACGTCATGCCGCGGGTGGCCGCCCTGCTCGACGTCGCGCAGGTATCCGAAATTATCGAGGTCGTCTCCGCCGACACTTATCGGCGGCCGATCTATGCCGGCAATGCCATCCAGACTGTGCAGACGAGCGAACCGAAGAAGGTCATCACCGTCCGCACCGCCTCCTTCGCCGCCGCTCCCGAGGGTGGCTCGGCCGCGATCGAGACGGTATCGGCAGCGGCCGATCCGGGCCTTTCGAGCCACATTTCCGATGCGCTCTCCTCCTCCGACCGCCCGGAACTAACCTCGGCGAAGATCATCATCTCCGGCGGCCGAGCGCTCGGCTCCTCGGAGAAGTTCAAGGAAGTGATCCTGCCGGTCGCCGACAAGCTCGGTGCTGCCGTCGGCGCCTCGCGCGCTGCCGTCGACGCCGGCTATGCGCCGAACGACTGGCAGGTCGGCCAGACCGGCAAGGTGGTCGCGCCCGACCTCTACATCGCCTGCGGCATCTCCGGCGCCATCCAGCACTTGGCTGGCATGAAGGATTCCAAGGTGATCGTCGCCATAAATAAGGACGAGGAAGCGCCGATCTTCCAGGTCGCCGATTACGGTCTCGTCGCCGATCTCTTCGATGTGCTGCCGGAGCTCGAAAAGGCGCTCTAGCGCTGCGGGTGCCACGAAAAAGCTGGAAAAACCGCCGGCTTGGCATTAACAATCTTACCGGGTCGGCCCGACCGGCCCGGTATTTTTTGTGGTTTCCGCAGCGCGACTGCTGAAGCCCCTGAGGATGGATGTTCGCTTCAATGATCAAGACGGTCGGAATTATTGGCGCTGGGCAAATGGGCTGCGGCATTGCCCATGTTTCGGCAACCGCCGGATATAAGGTACAGATTTACGACATCGCAGCGGACCGGATCGAGGCAGGGCTCGCCACCATCAACGGCAATCTCGCCCGCCAGGTTTCCTCCGGCAAGATGAGCGACGACGATCGCAAGAAAGCGCTTTCCCTGATCAAGGGCTCGACGGACATCAATGACCTGTCACAGTCGGATCTCGTCGTCGAGGCGGTTACGGAAGACGAGACCATCAAGCGCAAGATCTATGGCCAGGTTTGTCCGGTGATGAAGTCGGACGCAATTCTTGCGACAAACACGTCATCCCTCTCGATTACCCGGCTCGCCTCGGCGACCGACCGCCCCGAGCGGTTCATGGGCATACATTTCATGAACCCGGTTCCGGTGATGAAGCTCGTGGAACTGGTGCGGGGCATCGCCACCGAGGATGAGACCTTCCAGGCGGCCAAGGAATTCGCGGCGCGCCTCGACAAGACGGTCACCGTCGCCGAGGACTTCCCCGCCTTCATCGTCAATCGCATCCTGTTGCCGATGATCAACGAGGCGATCTACACGCTTTATGAAGGCGTCGGTACGGTTGATGCGATCGACACGGCGATGCGGCTCGGCGCCAACCATCCGATGGGACCGCTGCAGCTTGCCGACTTCATCGGGCTCGATACCTGCCTCTCGATCATGCAGGTGCTGCATGACGGCTTGGCGGACACCAAATACCGGCCCTGTCCACTTCTGGTGAAATACGTGGAAGCCGGTTGGCTCGGCCGCAAGTCCGGCCGCGGCTTCTACGATTATCGCGGCGAAGTCCCAGTACCGACGCGCTGATCCGCGACCAACCTCAACTGCCCGCTGGCGGTTTGATCGCGGCCTGGATGAGGCGCTTGGCGTCCTCGCTGTCCCAGACGGCAGGCCCGTTCATCGAGCCGATGAGGCAGCCTTTGTCGTCGATGAGCAGGGTTGCCGGGAGCCCGAAGGCAAGGCCTTGCTTCTTCAGCTCATTGAAGACGCCCATAGACGGATCGCGGTAATAGCGAAGCTCGTCGACATCGACCTCGTCGAGGAAGGCTTTCGGCTTTTCGTCGCCGCCAGTGTCGATATTGATCGCGACGACTTCGAAGCGATCGCTGCCAAGGGACTTTTGCAATGCGTTCAGCGCCGGCATTTCCTCCCTGCATGGAAAGCACCAGGTCGCCCAGAGATTAATGAGCAACGTCTTGCCGGCAAAGGACGCGAGCGTCAGCGACTTCCCGTCCGGACCGGCAAATTCCAGGCCGTTGATCTTACGCGCATCAACGGCAGGCGTCATCGCGGCGACCTGTCCGCGCATCAGCGGCGTCACGGCGGCGGCGTTCTCGGCGGCAAGCGGGCAGCTCGCGTCTGCGGCGGTTAGCGCCACGCTGCCATTGCCAGACCCGGCCTCCTTCACGTATACCGCAGCCGCACCGGCGATCACGCCCAGAAGGGCGGCGAGCGCGAACAATTTCACGGCCGGAGGATGTTTCTTCTGGTCTGGCATTTCATTCTCCAAGGCGGGCATTCCCCATGGCTGACGGCAGTTCCGAGACGAAATCCTCCAACCAGATGTGGGGCGGTCGCTTCGCCTCTGGTCCGGACGCGATCATGGAGGAGATAAATGCCTCGATCGGCTTCGACAAGAAGCTCTATGCCCAGGACATCCGCGGCTCAATAGCGCATGCGACCATGCTCGCGCATCAAGGCATCATTTCCGCCGATGATAAAGACAAGATCGTTCACGGGCTCAACACGATCCTGTCAGAGATCGAAAGCGGCGCCTTCGAGTTCTCGCGCCGCCTCGAGGACATTCACATGAATGTCGAGGCGCGGCTGGCGACGCTGATCGGCCCCGCCGCCGGCCGCCTGCACACGGCGCGCTCGCGCAACGACCAGGTCGCGCTCGATTTCCGCCTCTGGGTGAAGGAAGAGCTGCAGAAGACCGAAGAGGCCCTGACCGCCCTGATCGACGCCTTCCTCGACCGGGCGGAAGAGCACGCCGATACCGTGATGCCGGGCTTCACCCATCTGCAGACCGCCCAGCCCGTAACCTTCGGCCATCATTGCATGGCCTATGTCGAAATGTTCGGCCGCGACCGCGCGCGCGTGCGCCACGCCATCGAGCACATGGACGAGAGTCCGATCGGCGCGGCCGCCCTTGCCGGCACCGGCTTCCCGATCGACCGCCACATGACCGCCAAGGCACTCGGCTTCCGCGAGCCGACCCGCAACTCGATCGACACCGTCTCCGACCGCGACTTTGCGCTTGAATTCCTGTCGATCGCCGCGATCGCGGCTACCCATCTGTCACGTCTTGCGGAAGAGATCGTCATCTGGTCGACGCCACAGTTCGGCTTCATCCGCCTGTCGGACGCCTTCTCGACCGGCTCTTCGATCATGCCGCAGAAGAAGAATCCCGACGCCGCCGAGCTGGTGCGCGCCAAGACTGGCCGCATCAACGGCTCGCTGGTGGCGCTTCTGACCGTGATGAAGGGCCTGCCGCTTGCCTATTCCAAGGACATGCAGGAGGACAAGGAGCAGGTCTTCGACGCCGCCGAAAACCTCGAGCTCGCCATCGCCGCGATGACCGGCATGGTGCGGGACATGACGGTGCGCGCCGACCGTATGAAGGCCGCCGCCGGGTCCGGCTATTCGACCGCCACCGACCTCGCCGATTGGTTGGTGCGCGAGGCGGGGCTGCCCTTCCGCGACGCCCATCACGTGACCGGCCGCGCCGTCGCGCTTGCCGAACAGAAAGGCTGCGACCTTGCCGGCCTCTCGCTCGACGAGCTGAAAGCGATCAATCCGGACATCACCGAGAAGGTCTTCGACGTTCTGACGGTCGAAGCCTCCGTCGCCAGCCGCACCAGCTTCGGCGGCACCGCGCCGGCGGAGGTCCGCAAGCAGATCGCCTGGTGGCGCGCGCGCAATTAACGCGTATCGCCAGACAGTGTGAAGCGGCTTGCGGACGACGAAAGGTTACTCAAGAAAATCCAAAACGCGTCGAGCGCTTCCTCGGTACGCGCTGCGTTCGAGGCGCGGCGGTCGCAAACAGAAACGGGGTGCACAAGCGGCTGAAAAACCGATAATAGATCGCACCAGAGCCGGCAGAATTTGGCGCGCGCGCCCCTGACGCTCACAAGACAATCAGCTTCAGCCTCGGCGAAGGAAAAAAGACGATGACATTCAGGAAGGCGGCCCGGCTTGCGGTCCTGCTGGCGATATCGGGAGTGGTTCTCACCGGTTGCGGGCGCAAGGGCGATCTTGATCGGCCAGGAGCCACGACGCCGATCAACACGAAAGCGCCCGCCGGCACAGCCGAGCCTGAGCGAACGGTCGAAGACAGGCCGTTCCTGCTTGATCCACTTCTCTGACACGAGCCGACAACGTGAACCATTTCCAATACCGCGACGGAATCCTCTACGCTGAAGGCGTGCCGGTGACCGACATTGCGCGCGCCGTAGGCACGCCATTCTACTGCTACTCGACCGCGACGCTCGAGCGCCATTATCGGGTCTTCGCGCAAGCCTTCGCCGATGTCGACGCGATGGTCTGCTACGCGATGAAAGCCAATTCCAATCAGGCGGTTCTGAAGACGCTCGCCCGGCTCGGCGCCGGCGTCGACGTGGTTTCCGAAGGTGAGTTGCGCCGCGCGCTCGCCGCGGGCATTCCGGCCAGCCGGATAATGTTCTCCGGCGTCGGCAAGACGCCGCAAGAGATGGATCTCGCGCTCGAGGCCCGAATCTACTGCTTCAACGTCGAGTCCGAACCGGAACTCGAGATGTTGAACCAGCGGGCCGTGCGCGCCGGCAGGGAGGCGCACGTCTCCTTCCGCATCAATCCGGACGTCGACGCGCGCACGCATGCGAAGATCTCCACCGGCAAGAAGGAAAACAAGTTCGGCATTTCCTGGGAACGCGCGCGCGCCGTCTATGCCCATGCAGCAACGCTGCCCGGCATCAAGGTGACCGGCATCGACATGCACATCGGCAGCCAGATCACCGAGTTGCAGCCCTTCGACGATGCGTTCAAGCTCCTGCGTGAGTTGGTGGACACGCTGCGCTCCGATGGCCATGCCATCGACCATGTCGATATCGGCGGCGGCCTCGGCATTCCCTATCGTGAGGACAACAACCCGCCTCCGCTGCCGGATGCCTATGCCGACATCGTCAAGAACCAGCTCCGGGGCCTCGATTGCAAGATCGTCACCGAACCCGGCCGGCTGATCGTTGGCAATGCCGGCATTCTGGTGACCGAGGTCATCTACGTGAAGGACGGCGGCGACAAGACCTTCGTCATCGTCGACAGCGCCATGAACGACCTGATCCGCCCGACGCTCTACGAGGCCTATCACGAGATCAGGCCGGTGAAGATTTCCGCCGCCAACGCCCCCCGCATCAAGGCGGATGTGGTCGGTCCGGTCTGTGAAACCGGCGACTATCTCGCACTCGACCGGGAAATGGCGATGCCGAAGCCGGGCGATCTGTTCGCGATCGGCTCGGCCGGTGCCTACGGCGCGGTCCAGGCGAGCACCTACAATAGCCGCCTCCTGGTGCCGGAAGTGCTCGTCAAGGGCGACCGCTTTCATGTCGTCCGGCAGCGCAAGAGTTACGAAGACCTGATCGGTCTCGACTCGGTGCCGGACTGGCTCGATTGAACGGCTTTTGATTGCGAGGCGAGTCCGCGTTCACGTTTTCTTTTTCGCCCCGCCCTCGCCTTCGCCACAAACAATGTTATCCTGCCGCTAAAGCATTTTGCATTCGGGTAGCGTCACCCGACGCTGCACGCGTGCGGCAAAAGCAAACAACTGGCTCGGTGGTGCCGATCTGCAGGAGCGCCCCGCTCCAGCCATCGTCTGCGATTGACGGGGCCGAATTAAGGAATCTGGGCGCATGACGCAGTTCCGACAGGATGAGACGCCACGACCGAGGCCGTTCGCCAGGATGTTGGCTGCAAAGCGGTTTCTGGCCCGACTGGTGCTGGCGGCCGAGCAGGTGCTGCCCCGCGCACTCGCCCCCCTTTCGATCGTCCTCCTGTTCCTCTCGGCCGGCTGGGTCGGCTTCTTCCGTGTTGCGCCGCTGTGGCTGCACATTCTGACACTGCTCGGCTTCGTCGTCGGATTGCTCCTCACGCTTCTCCCGCTGACCCGCATCCGCTGGCCGGCGGTTGCCGATGCCGACAGGATGCTTGAGGAGCGCAACCGGCTGCCGCATCAGGCGATCCGTGTCCAGGACGACGAACCGGCGACGGGAGGCTCTATCGGCGCTGCGCTCTGGCGCGAGCACCAGGTGCGCATGGCACGTCTCGTCCGCGGCCTGGAAACCGGCACTCCGCGCCCCGACATCGCGCGACATGACCCTTTTGCGATGAGAGCCGTGCCGGTTCTCATCGCCTGTATCGCCTTCGCCTACTCATATTCCAATCGTGCGGGAGTGCCGTCCGACGCGTTCCGCTTGCCTGATCGGCAAATGGCTGCACCGGACGTGCGCATCGATGCATGGGTGACGCCGCCTGCCCATACCGGTCGTGCACCGATCTTTCTGACCGGCCGACAGGACATGACCCCCGCTCAGGATGAGACCGGACCGGTCACCATCCCGCAGTTCAGCGATCTCACCGTGCGGATAACCGGCGCCGACCAGGAGACCGAAGTCAGTTACAGCGAAACGGGCAAGGGGGAGCCGACCATCATTCCTGCCTCGGAGAGCAAGCCGGGATCGCAGCCAAAGTCGGATATTGCGAGGGGCGCACGCAACCACCTCTACAAGATCACCCGCGACGGAACGCTTTCCGTCGCCGGAAAGAGCTGGAGCTTCAAGATCACCCCTGACAGCGTTCCGGACATTGCCTTCGGTGAACCGCCCCGGGGAACGGCAAACGCGTCGCTCGAAATCAGCTTCCTCGCCCATGACGACTATGGCATCTCGCAGGCATGGGCGGAGATAGAGCCTCTGGAAGAGCCCCCTGGCAATGCCCACCCGCTTTATGCTCCGCCCGAGTACCGACTCGATCTGCCGCGGCGCAACACTCGCGAAGCCAAGGGAACGACGACCCGCAATCTCAGCGAACATCCGCTTTCGGGCAAGCGCGTCAAGATCACCCTCGTTGCCCGGGACGCCGCGGGCCAGGAAGGCCGCAGCCTGCCCGAGGAAATGGTGCTGCCGGCGCGCCCGTTCTTCGAGCCGCTCGCCGCATCCGTCGCCGAACAGCGGCAGATCTTCGCGCTCGACGCCAATCAGTTGCCGCGGGCGGTCGAGCTCAACGAAGCGCTGACGCTCTATCCCGAGGAGACGATCGCTAAGCTCACGCATTTCCTGTTGCTCCAATCGGCAAAGACGCGGATGAAGCTCGCGCGCGACGATGACATGCTGCGCGATGCCGCCGACCATCTCTGGGAAATCGCGCTCGGCATCGAGGACGGCGACCTGTCGCTTGCCGAGCGGCGCCTTCGCGATGCGCAGCAAGCGCTTTCGGATGCTCTTGAACGCAACGCTCCCGACGAGGAGATCGCCAAGCTGATGCAGGAGCTGCGGCAGGCGATGCAAGAGTACATGCAGGCGCTCGCCGAGCAATTGGCGAAAAACCCGCCAATGGCCGGCAATCCGGACATGAACAACGTGCTGCGCCAGCAGGACCTGGAAAAGATGATGGACCAGATCGAGAATCTCGCACGCTCCGGCTCGCGCGACGAGGCCCGCCAGCTCCTGTCGGAGTTGCAGCGAATGATGAGCAATCTGCCATCCGCCCGCATGATGCAGCAGATGGGCGAGAACAACCCGATGCGCCAGCAGATGGACAAGCTCGGGCAACTGATGCAGCAGCAGCAGCAATTGATGGACGAGACCTTCAAGCTGGATCAGGCGTTACGAGACCGAATGCAGCGGGGCGACCCGCTCGAAGGCGAGGACAGCGAGCTCTTCAATGAGGACATGCCCCAGGACCCCGGCCAGGGCAGCGATCCCAATGGACAGCCGAATCCGCTCGACGGTATGACCGCCGAGCAACTGAAAGAGGCGCTCAGGAAACTGAAGCAGCAGCAGGAGTCACTCGGCAAGCAGCTGGGCGAGCTTCAGAAGGGCCTCGAGGATCTCGGCATCAAGCCCGGCAAGGGCTTTGGCGAGGCGCAGAAGGAGATGGGAGACGCCGCCGGCGCCTTGGGCGAGGGCCAAGGCGAGCGCGCCGTCGGCAGCCAGGGCCGCGCACTGCAGGCGCTGCGCGAAGGCGCGCAGGACATGATGAACCAGATGCAGGCCCAGGGACAGCAACAGGGCCCGGGAATGGGCATGCCGCAATACGGGCAGAGCGGGCGCGATCCACTTGGACGGCGCCATCAGAACGCCGGTCCCTATTTCGACGATCAGGTAGAAGTGCCGGATGAGATCGATACCCAGCGTGCCCGGCAGATCCTCGATGCGATCAGGCGTAAGCTCGGCGACAACCTGTCGCCGGATGTAGAGCGCCAGTATCTCGAACGCCTGCTCGACATGCGCTGACGCGTATCAACACCGAAAGAGATATCTCCACGCTATTTCATGCGACGCGTCCCTCGCCGCATGTCTCCTTGAACCGTGAAGGACAAGGCATACAGCGATACAGAGCACTACATCGAACTGTGTGCTTCTGATTGCGCCCGATAGGACGCACTGGCGTTGTAGGACGTTGCGGCAGTCAGTCAGGCCGCAAGGGCGTGGGCAACCGCCTTGCGGATGTCGGGCAAGGTGAACGGTTTGCAAATCACATCCACGACCTTGCCGGAGAGGTCGTCGGCGCGCTCACGCTGCTCGGCAAAACCGGTCATCAATAGAATCCTCAGTTGTGGAAAGGCGGCTGATGCCTGGTGGGTCAGCTCGATGCCATCCATGACCGGCATCCGGATATCGGATAATAGGAGGTCGAATGGCTCGTCTTTGAGACGGGCGAGCCCGTCGGCTCCGTCTCCCGCTTCGACCGTTTCGTGCCCGTCGAGTTGCAGCGCCCGCGCAACGAATGAGCGCAAGGCATCCTCATCCTCGGTAATCAGGATTTTCGCCATCATGGCCTCCCGTGTTCGCTCGCATAGAGCGCTGGGCTCTATCTCATTGAAGCTACGCGTGACGGCTACTCGTCCGCCACGCCGCCCCAAACAACCAGCTTTTCGTTTGCTTTCGGTAAACGCGCCGAACCGGTTTTTACAGGACCAATAAGGTCTACTGGCAGGATGAGGAGAGGAGTGCGCGGTATTCCGCCCGCATCCCGTGCCGACTTCCAGGTTCGCATATCGGGCCGATGCGCTAGGCGTCCCCGGTGACGATGCCGACGAAAGGCAATTCGCGGAAGGCGTAGGCGACGTCCATGCCGTAACCGACCACGAAGTGGTCCGGGCATTCGAAGCCGACATAGTCCGCCTCGAGATCCACCTTGCGCTTCGAGCGCTTGTCGAGAAGTACCGCTACGGTGACGTTGCGCGCACCACGTTCGTAGAGCAGATCCCTGGCGAAACGCAGCGTACGGCCGGACTCGAGAATGTCGTCGATCACCAGCACGTCGCGGTCGTGTACATCGCTGTCGATGTCCTTGGTGATCTTCACGCCTTTGGACTCGGTTCCCGTGCCGTAGCTCGACAGCGTTATGAATTCGACTTCGGGCGCAAGACCGGCATCGTGCATGGCACGGATGAGATCGGCCGCAAAAATGAATGAACCCTTAAGGATCGAGATGACGAGCAGGTCCTTGTGCGGCCCACGCATGATCTCCTCGGCCATTTCGCGGTTGCGCTTCGCAATCACCTCTGCGCTGTAAAGCACCTCGATTTTCTTGCCGCGGACGACGGGCATGCCTGTTACTCCGTTCTGTCAGGAAGAACGTAGGCCCTCCCTTATGTGCTGGCGGAGCACGACGAAAGTCCGTTGCGACTTTCCTCATGCTCTCTCAGCCGCCGATTACCACAATCAGCGAAGCGAGGCACTGTCTTCGTCAAAAGAAACCGTGACATCCGGCTTTTTTCCGCCCGCGTAGGGTAGCCGCGCGACCAGATGGCGGCGTTCTCCGGGCGCCATGGCGGCACCTTCGGGCAGCAGGCGTGTCGCGGTGATCTTGCGGCCGTTGCTCATTACATCCACGACGACGGAGGGCAAGCGCTGCTCGACTTCTGACCGGTTGCCGATCGTGGCATAGACGGAGAGCACGCGCATTCCGCCGGAACGGCGAAGCGCAGCCGTGACGTCTTCAATTGCCAATGGATGCGCATCGGCCTCGCTTTGCCCCGCAAGGCCAGAAATCGCCAGAAATGCAGCCAATATCGCACCGGCGACCAGACCAGCGAAACGCCGCGGCGGCATCGCGTCCAGTCTTGCCGCCATCCGGGCAAGGATCTGCCGCGGCAGGCTCATCCCTCCTGACGTCATCGGTCGCGATACGAGGCGCGCGCCCGTTCGTCGATTGTCGTTGAAGACCGGATAGGGGCCGCGCCGCGGCGACGGGCCTAGGGTCTCGAACTCGACATCGATATAGTCGGGATCTCTAAGGGCGGCTCTGCTCGGGCGGCGCGCTTCGCGTTCCGGCGGAAGCAGGTCGATAGCAGCAGTGCGTTTCGTGCGGAATGCCTGCATGGGCTCTCCCATCGGAGCGCCGCGCCTCACCAAGGCGCGCCGGTGTTCGCTTTTGCAACGCCCAACGGAGATCTCGCAAGAAACAGGCATTGCATCAAATCCTGACGACACGTAAACGGAAATGGTTAATGTTTCGAAAAAGAGCCGCGAAAGCGGCGTCTTTTCATGAAATTTTAATGGCCGCTTAACCATGCTGCCGCACTCGGTTTCGCCTTGGCAGACGCGCTGTCCTGTTGCACGGTCCGGCAATCGGAGCTGATTGAGCATCGGGCGGCCCAAGCGAGCGGTATGCCGGAGGCTAACCGCTACAGACGCGGATGTCGAAGTCGTGACGAGAGACTGGGCTTTCCCATTGATCCATTTTGAGAATGTCGGATTGCGCTATGGCATGGGACCGGAAATCCTCCGGGACCTGACCTTCGATATTCCGCGCCGCTCCTTTCAGTTTCTGACAGGCCCCTCCGGAGCGGGGAAAACGACTCTGCTGCGCCTGCTCTTTCTCTCTCTGAAGCCGACGCGCGGGCTGATCCGCATGTTTGACCGCAACATCTCCTCTATTCCGCGCGACGAGTTCCCGATGTTGCGCCGTCGAATCGGCATCGTGTTTCAGGACTTCCGCCTGCTCGACCATCTGACGACCTACGAGAACGTAGCGCTGCCGCTGAGGGTGCGGGGCAAGGACGAAACCACCTATCGCTCCGACGTGCTCGAGCTTTTGAAGTGGGTTGGCCTTGGCGAGCGGATCAATGTCTTGCCGCCGGTACTTTCCGGCGGGGAGAAGCAGCGCGCGGCCATTGCTCGAGCGCTGATCGACCGGCCGGAAATTCTGCTCGCCGACGAGCCGACCGGCAACGTCGACCCGCCGATGGCGAGACGGCTTCTGAACCTTTTCCTCGAATTGAACCGGCTCGGCACCGCAGTCGTGATTGCCACGCACGACCTGTCGCTGATGGACCAGGTCGAGGCCCGGCGCATGATCCTGTCACAGGGGCGGCTCGACATCTATGAATGAACACCGCCCCCGCGAACAAGCCCCACAGCCGCAGCAGCGCCGCGCCGAAATGCGCGTGCGCCCGACAGGGCCGATCGTCCCCTCGGCCAATGTCTCCGGCCATGCCTTGATGTGCGTTGTCGCCATCATGTCCTTTCTCGCCTGCCTGACGCTCGGCGGCGTCAGTATGGTGCGGGCGACGGCGCAGAGCTGGCAGTCGCAGATCTCCCGGGAAATCACCATTCAGATCAAGCCGGACGACGATCTCGACATGGAGAAGGCACTCGCCGACGCGCGCGATCTCGCCTTGACGTTCGCCGGTACGAAGAGCGGGACGATCGTCGACCGTGCGACCACGGCACGGCTCCTCGAACCCTGGCTCGGCGGCGGCCTGGATCTCGACGAGTTGCCGGTGCCACGGCTGGTGGTGATCACGATAGACGAGAACAATCCCCCGGACTTCTCCGCCATGCGAAAGGCGCTCACCGAAACGATCCCACAGGCCTTCCTCGACGATCACCGCACCTGGGTCGACCGCCTGGTGGCGATGGCGAACACCACTGCCATGATCGGCACGGGCGTGCTGATGCTCGTCTTCTCGGCGATGATCCTGACGGTTGTCTTCGCCACGCGCGGTGCCCTCTCCGGCAATCGTCACATCGTCGAGGTCCTGCACTTCGTCGGAGCGGAGGCCGGCTTCGTCGCCTCCGAATTCCAGAAGCACTTCCTGCGCATCAGCTTGAAAGGCGCCGGCGCCGGGGGCTTGCTTGCCGCTCTGTCCTTCGCGCTCGCCAGCATCTGGCAATCGCAGACGCTGGCGACACCCGAAACGGACCAGGCGACCGCACTCTTCGGCACGTTTTCGATCGGCTATACCGGCTATCTCGGGATTTTCGCGATCATTCTCGTCATCGCTCTGCTGACGACGCTGACGGCCCGCCTTACAGTCATGCGGACGATCTACGAAATCGATCTGATTCGATCGGATCCCGGCCGTACCGACGTCTTCCAGGGTTAGAGCTTTCGTACCCGTATAGGAGGCGGGCACGCGGTGAACCGGCCAAAATCGGACTAGTCCCTGCCGCAATCCGCGGCTATGTGAGAGAATCACGATGGTTGAGGAGCTTCGCGGGACCGAAATGGCCGGGACGGGCAAATGGCGAGACAAGGCCGCTCACCGTCGCCGGTCCCGTAGCCTGCTGCGGAAAATCCTGCGCCGAGGTTTCTTCGTGCTGGTCCCATGCCTCGGCATTTTCGTCGCCGGCTTCCTGCAATTCGCCGACGAAGTCGCCTCCTTGCAGCCGCCGCCCTCCCCGAAGGCCGACGCGATCATCGTGCTGACCGGCGGGTTTCAACGGATCGACCAGGGCGTCGAACTCTTGAAGGCCGGCGCCGGCAAGCGCCTGCTCATCTCCGGAGTCCACCCGACGACCACCAGAAGCCAGATACGTCGCAACACGCAGGGTTCGGCCGCCCTGTTCACATGCTGCGTCGACATCGGCCGAGAAGCAGTCGACACGATCGGCAATGCCGCCGAGGCATCCTACTGGATTCGCGATCGGGGTTACCGGAGTATTCTCGTCGTCACCAACAACTATCACATGCCCCGCAGTCTCCTCGAACTGCGCCGCGCGCGGCCGGAAACGGAATTCATCGCTTTTCCGGTCGTCAATTCCGATCTCAAGACGAGCAATTGGCTGCGCAATCCGCTCTTCCTGAAAGCCATTCTACTTGAATACGCCAAGTATTCCGTCGCCTTGCTACGCGACGTCATCGGCTCGCTTAGTCCAAACTGGGTCGGAATCGTCTCCACACAAATGGCTAAGGGCCAAGAGTAGCGACATATCGTGCTCTAATGCGCCTGCCCGTTCTCCGCAGGCGGGCAAAGGCGGCGATTTTGGAAAAGACGCTGCTACAGCGACCGCGAGACTGTTTTCCTCGATAGCATATTCGTGTAGGCAGCGAAGCTAATCGGCCGCTTGGCCGTAGTTTCCCTTCGAGAGCCTGCCTGATGATCATTCTGCGTTCGATCCTTTTCAATCTGGCCTTCTACGCCAATCTGATCGCGCAAATGATCGTGATGACGCCCGTCTATTTCCTCCTGCCTCGCAAGGCGTCCTGGATCGTGCCGAAGAATTGGGTGCGCAGCAATCACTGGCTGATGGAGAAGATCGTCGGCACGACCTTCGAGATCGAGGGTCTGGAGAACATTCCTAAGGGCGCTTACATCTTCGCGCCGAAGCATCAATCCTTTTGGGACACCTATGCGCTGCTGCCCTGGCTCGACGATCCGTTCTACATTCTGAAGCGCGAGCTCACCTGGATTCCGCTGTTCGGCTGGTATGTCATCAAGCAGCGAATGGTCCCGGTAAACCGCGCCGCTCGGGGCAAAGCCATGACCGCCGTGATGGAGCGAACCAAGCGGGAACTGGCAACCGGCCGTCAGTTGATCATCTACCCGGAAGGCACGCGCCGCCCGCCCGGGGCGCCACCGGAATACAAATATGGCATCGCCCGTCTCTACCGCGACCTGCAGGTGCCGGTCGTCCCGATCGCCATGCATCCGGGCCTCTTCTGGCCTCGGCGCAAGTTCCTGCGCTTCCCCGGCCATTTCAAGGTGCGCATCCTTCCGCCGATCGAGTCCGGCATGGACCCGGACGCCTTCCTGGACAGGCTCGTACAGGTGACCGAGGCGGCGAGCGACGAGCTTCTCGTCGAAACCGTGAAGGCCAATCCTCATCTGCCGCTGCCCGCCACGGCCAAGCAGCGACTGCGCGAGCTAGGCCAGTAGAGCGCTACGCGCATCCCTCCCCGCTACTGCGTCGCCCATCCATGAGACGCGCAATGATCGCTGTAACATCGAATCGCTGCATGCCTTGTCCTGATTGAAACGGATCAGGAGACATGCAGCAGTCACGCCCGAACCGAAACCGCTGCGCCGATCGGCAACTCGGCCGCGACCTCCTCGAGCCAATGGTCCCGAATGCCCAGTTCCTGGAGATGCGCCAGCGTGTTGAGGACATACTCGCTGTTCGGGCCCGACTTGCCGACTGCCCCTGCAACCACGGCTGCCGCTTCCGCTGCCGTCCTTGCGCCGGCATATTGCGGATGGGTCCGGTCGACCACATAGGCAAGCGCCGGTACACGGCGCCCATTCATGAGTTGCACCGGCATGGTACGTTCCTTGTACACGTGGGTGACGAGCTCACGCTCGCGCAGATAGTCGATAACGCCGGCCCTTTCCGCGGGCGCAATGCGAAATGCCGTACCAATGCAGGAGCCGCCATAGTCGAGCCCGAGCACCAGGCCCGGCCGCCGTTCGGTACCGCGATGAACCCAGGAGTGTACGCAGAGCGAGCGGCGATAGCCGAAAGCGCGCGCCGTCAGCTTCTCCTCGAAAGGAAAGCCCGGATTCCACATCAACGACCCGTAGCCAAAGACCCAAAATTCGTCCATATCCGCTGCCATTCAACCGATGCTGGCTTCGGCCTGCCGAGATTTGGGTCGACACGGCCAAGTGGCCTTGTAGAGCGGGATCAGCGGGGCTGTGAAGCGGTTTCTGCCGCATTCCGCTCTATTCTCAAGGAACTGCGCCGAGGCGAGCCGAACAAGAGATCGCACGGCATTGCAGGAAGTTAGTGTATGCAATCGGAAGCTGCCTTGCAAAGAAGCCTTCCGAAGCTGCGGATTGGAGTGAACGACAGAATGACGGCAACCGAAATCGCCAACGGATCGCCGGTTGGCAGGAAGTTTTTCTGGTTGGCAGCGGGCATCGCGCTCGTCACAGGCCTCTATACCGGCGGCTGGTTCTTGGCAGCCGATCACATCGAGAAACGCTTGCCGGCTTATCTCGAGGAGAAGCGAGCGAGCGGCTTCGGCGGCGAATGCGCAGACATGGAAGTTCGCGGGTTTCCCTTCCGCATCGGTCTCTTCTGCGAAAAGGTGCGCCTCGATGACACGCGTTACGGTGCCTCCGCCTCCTTCGGCGCCTTGCGAACGGCCGCACAGGTCTATCAGCCCGGCCGGGCTGTGATGGAGCTCGACGGACCGGCCGAAATCCGCTTCTCGCCCGGCGTTTCGATCTCAGCCGATTGGACGCTGATGCATGCGAGCCTCAAGGCAACCCTCTCGGGCGTCGATCGGACCTCGGTTGCCTATGACAATTTGACGGGTACGGTGCGCTCGCCGCTGACCGAACACGCGCTGGGCTTTGGCGCCAATCACGGGGAGCTGCATCTGCGCCAGAATGGTGAGGACTTGGACGCAGCCATGAGCGTGGACAAGCTCGACCTGCGCCCCGAAGACGGCCCGAGCGCCGCGCCGCCGTCCGATCTCGCGGCCGACCTCACGATCACGGGCAAAGCCGAATGGCTGCGGGAAGGCGCCCTCTTTCCCCATATGCTACGCGGCAGCAAGGGAGAGCTGCGGCAGGTGACGGTCGACATGGGCGCCGGAATGAGTGCCAGGCTCTCCGGTCCCTTCTCGATCAACGACCAGGGGCTCGTGTCCGGCGAATTCTCGCTCACCTTGACCAACATCAGCGCCTGGCGCGAGACCCTGGTGAAGACCTCCCCCGAAGAGACCGACCTGATCAACAACGTTGCCAATATGCTGACAGCGCTTGCTGGCGGCAAGGACGAGGCAACGGTCAAGCTCAACGTGCGCGACGGCACCGCCTTCCTCGCCTTCGTCCCGGTCGGCGTATTGCCGCCGTTGTGACGTGGGCTGAAAGCGCTATTTCTGATCCATCGCGTGGCGGCCGAAGTCCGGCATGGCCGTATCCTGGCCGGCCTGGATGATCGACCGGCGGATTGCCCGCGTGCGGGCAAACAGCTCGAACAGCTTGTCGCCGTCACCCCAGCGGATGGCGCGCTGCAACGAGGCGAGATCCTCGGAGAAGCGCGCGAGCATTTCGAGGATCGCGTCCTTGTTGTGCAGGCAGACGTCACGCCACATGGTCGGGTCCGACGCCGCCAGACGCGTGAAGTCGCGAAAACCGGAGGCCGAATATTTGATCACCTCGGATTCTGTCACCGTTTCCAGATCGTCCGCCGTTCCGACGATGTTGTAGGCGATGATGTGCGGCAGGTGCGAGACGATCGCCAGCACCTTGTCGTGATGCTCCGGGTCCATCTCGTCCACCATGGAGCCGAGCGTCTCCCAGAAGAGCCGCAGTCGCGCGATGGCCTCCTCATCGGTTCCGGGCGGCGGCGTCAGGATGCACCAGCGGCCGCGGAACAGCCCGACAAAGCCCGCATCGGGGCCGGAGTGCTCGGTGCCGGCGATCGGATGACCAGGAATGAAATGAACCGTCTTCGGCAGGCGCGGCGCCATCTGTGCAATCACCGATCCCTTGGTCGAGCCGACATCGGTGACGATCGCGCCGGGTTTCAGATGCGCGGCGATTTCCGCCGCGACGGCGCCGGAAGCGCCGACCGGGATGGAAACAACGACGAGATCGGCATCCTTGACCGCCTCGCCCGCCGACAGCGTGTAGCGGTCGCCAAGGCCGAGCTCACCGGCACGCTTTAGGGTCGCGTCGCTGCGTGTCGAAACGACGATCGTGCCGGCGAGCTGCTTCTCGCGGATCTCCCGCGCGATGGACGAGCCGATCAAGCCGATGCCGATAAGCGCAATGGTTTCGAACTGCTGAGCCATCATTTCCGTCCCATGAATTCAGTCAGGGCCGCGATCACGCCCTCGTTCGCTTCCTGCGAGCCGATGGTCATGCGCAGAGCATTCGGAAATCCGTATGCTCTGACGGCGCGCAGAATGAAGCCGCGGCTCGTCAGGAAGGCATCGGCGTCTTCGGCTGTCCTTCCCGTCTCCGGGAAGTGGATCAGCACGAAATTGGTGACCGAAGGCGTCACACGGAGGCCGATGGCCGTCAAGGCTTCGCCGACCTTTGCGAGCCAGGTGAGGTTGTGGTCCACCGCGGCAGCGACGTGGGTCTGATCGCGAATCGCCGCAGCACCGGCGGCGATCGCCGGTGCGTTGAGATTAAAGGGACCGCGCACGCGTTCCACAGCGTCCACCACCTCGCGCGGAGCATACATCCATCCGATGCGCAATGCCGCAAGACCATAGATCTTCGAAAGGGTGCGCGTCATCACCACGTTGCGGTTGGCGGACACGAGCTCAAGCCCCGCCTCGTAGTCGTTGCGCCGGACATATTCGGCATAGGCCGCGTCCAGCACCAAGAGCACGCCGGCCGGGAGACCCGAATGCAGGCGCCGCACCTCGTTGACGGGTATATAAGTTCCCGTCGGGTTGGCGGGATTGGCGATGAAGACGATCTTCGTTCGCCCGGTGACGGCGGCCAGGATCGCGTCGACGTCGACACGCGCATCCTTTTCCTTGACGGTGACCGCGGTACCGCCGGCTGCGGTGATCTGGATCTTGTAGACCAGGAAGCCGTGCTCGGTAACGATCCCCTCGTCGCCAGCCTCGAGATAGGTGTGGCAAAGCAGCCCGAGCAACTCGTCCGAACCGTTGCCGGTGAGAATATTGGCCGGATTCAGCCCATGCACGGAAGCTATCGCTTCTTTGAGCGCACGCGCCTGCCCGTCCGGATAGCGCTCGAGACTGACCGCCGTCTGCTGGAACGCCTCGATTGCGCGGGGGCTGGCACCAAGCGGCGTTTCGTTCGACGAAAGCTTGTGTACCCTGGCGACACCCGGCGCATGCTCCTTGCCCGGCACATAGGCGGCGATGTCCAGGATACCAGGGCGCGGCTCAGGGCTCTTCAAGGCAAGATTCATCGGCTCGGCTTTCGCAGGAAGAATGCGGTCCAATACCGGGGCCGCGGATGTTTGTCGAGTGCGACCTCCTTACGCCTGGCAGGCACTCGATTTTTGCCCCTTGTGTCTGCCCTTGAGAAACTTCCTGCGACGGAAGCGACTGAGCCCCGGCCGCCGAGGCTCAGTCGCTTAGATCGCACGTCCGTGCCATCGGCAGATACAATAGGACAGGAAGGGGAGCACTGCGCTTACGGCACTCCTGCCTCCACTGCACGACTCCTCGTGCTCGGAACCCCATGCGGCGCCAGCACGGGAACGAAGACGCGGCGGGAGGCGCGGACGGCCACCGGCAGGCCTTGATAGAGCCGCTTCTGCGCCTCGACGATGATGACTCCGGAGAAGACCGGCCAGAGTTTCCGGCCGAAGCGCTCGAGGCCATGGCGCAGACGAAGAATCAGCTTGCGCCTGGATGGCGGAAAAAACAGCGCCTCGGAACTGGCGCCCGGCGTGAAGTTCGTCTCGCGCAGGAGCGCCGTCAGTTGCCCGCGTGAATAGGGCCGGCCCGAACCGAAGGGGGTATGCTCCATCCGTGCCCAGACACCGCGTCGATTCGGCACGACGATGACGAGTCTTCCGCCCGGCGCCAGAATCCGCCAGATCTCCTTCATCGTCTCGCGCGGACTTTCGGCGAACTCCAGCGCATGGACCATCAGCACGCGATCGATCGAAGCGTCCGGCAACGGCAGTTCCTCGTCGAAGACCAATGCCGTCGAGGATAATTCGGCAATCGGCCAGTTCACCGCCCCCTGGCCCGCCGGCATGAAGGCGAAGGTCCGCTCGGTGTCGGGGCGAAAACGCTCGAGATAGGGAATCGCGTAACCGAGCCCGACGAGCCGCTCTTCCGGGAGCTTGGCCCAGATCGAAGACAGCGCCATGCTGACGGCCTGTTCCGCCATCCGGCCGAGTTCGGAATGATAGAATTCGCGGAGATCGACGATATCGGTGTGCATGCGCAACATGTTAGCCTCGGGGCGGTAGACTTCAAGGCGAGCCTCGCTACATTCGGACGGGAACTCGAACGGGGGATTGCCGCCCGCCGTTGATTCAGATCGATACGCCTGATCGGAGGATCAATCCATGACAGCGCTCGAACTCGACCTCTTCCTCTGCCGCACCGATAATTTCGGTGTGCTTCTTCACGACCCGGCAAGCGGCGCGACGGCCTCGATCGACGCGCCGGAGGAATTGCCGATCCTGGAGGCGCTGGAGCGGCGCGGCTGGCGGCTGACGCACATCCTGACGACCCATCACCACGGCGACCATGTAGCCGCGAATGTCAGCCTCAAGGAACGCTTCGGCGTCACGATCATCGCCCCCAAGAGCGAAGCATCCAAGATCCCCGGCATCGACAAGCTTGTGGCAGACGGCGATCGCTTCGACTTCGCCGGCCACCCGGTTGAAGTCATAGAGACTGCGGGGCACACGGCTGGGCACATCTGCTATTATCTCCCTGAGGACAAGCTGCTCTTTGCCGCCGACACGCTTTTCGCGCTTGGCTGCGGCCGGCTGTTCGAGGGAACGGCGGAAACGATGTGGCAGTCGCTCAGTCGGCTGATGGCGCTGCCCGACGACACTGCCGTTTACTTCGGCCACGAATACACGCTCGCCAATGCCCATTTTGCCGTCACGATCGACCCGGACAATCCGGCCCTGAAGGAGCGCGCCGCCGAAATCGAGGAAACCCGGTCGGATGGCGGCTTCACGGCGCCAACGACGATCGGGCTGGAGAAGCAAACCAATCCCTTCCTGCGGGCCGCCGATCCGAAGATCCGCGCCAACCTCGGGATGGAAAAGGCGAGTGATGCCGCGGTCTTTGCGGAGATCCGCAAGCGCAAGGATAACTTCTGATGACGGCGGCGCGAGACTTGACGGCGGCGGCGATCATCGAAGCGCTTGGGCTGACGCGCCATCCGGAAGGCGGCTGGTACACCGAAATTTTCCGCGATCCCGCGGGCGGGCCGCGCGGCCATTCCACCGCCATCTACTACCTGCTCGAAAAGGGCGACCGCTCGCATTGGCACCGCGTCCACGACGCCGCCGAAGTCTGGCACTTCTACGCCGGCGCACCCCTCGAACTGGAATTTGCCGAACCCGGCCGGCCGGCCACGCATATGCGCCTCGGCGCCGACCTTCTCGCCGGCGAAAGGCCGCAGCATGTCATCCCGGCAGGCTGGTGGCAATCAGCCAAGTCCCTTGGGAACTGGACTCTCGTCGGCTGCACAGTCGCGCCCGGCTTCGATTTTTCCGCCTTCGAGATGGCGGCTCCGGATTGGCAGCCGCCTGCAGGTTAGGGGCAGTCGTGGAGGTGAGCGGAAACGCCGCACACCTACTCCGCGGGCTGTATCGCAGTTCGCGCCCTGCGGAAGATCATGTCCCGTGCCGCAAGCACCGCGCCTCCGGTGACCAGCAGGCAGGCGGCCGCGATTCGCCAGGACGGCTCCGCGAAGCCGAACAGGATGAGGATCAATGTCGAGAGCACCGGGGCCGCATAGCTGGCGACGCCAAGCAGCTGGATGTCGCCGTTCTTGACGCCGTAATCCCAGGCATAAAAGGCCGCGCCGACAGGCAGGAGGCCGAGCCCCGCCACTGCCAACCATTCAAAGCCCGTGTCAGGCCAGATCGTCTTTTCAAGACCGAGATGGCAGAGGAAGGAAAGGACCGAGGTCGCCAGGCAAAAGCCGGTGACGACGTCGGTCGAAACCGCGTCGAACCGGCGCGTGAGCAGCGAATAGCCCGACCAGGTGAAGGCGCAGAGAAAGGCTGCTCCGTAGCCGAGCGTATAGGCGCCGTCAAAGTCGATGCCGTTGCGCGAAACGATCAGGATCGTCCCAGCAAGGCCCGCAACAGCACCGGCAACATGATACCAACGCAACCTTTCGCCGGGCAAAAGTGCCGAGCCGACGACGATCAGCAGCGGCCAAAGATAGGCGATCAGCCCCGCTTCGACAGCCGGGGCATTTCGAAGCGCGGTGAAATAGAGAAAGTGATAGCCGAAGAGACCGGCAATGCCGGTAAGCCATACCTTCGCCGGCTGTTTCAAAAGCGCCAAACGCCGAGGCTTCAGGGTGAGCAGGATGATGCCGGGGAGACTGCCGATCAGGAAGCAGATCGCCGAAAGCTGGAATGGCGGCATCTTACCGGAGGCAGCCGTAAACAGCGCCAGCAGCGACCACATGAGGATTGCGGAAAAACCGATCAGCGTTGCCTTGAGCTTCATCACCGCCCCCTCGCCGCCGCGGATCCGGCCGCCGCCCCGCCTGTTTCAAGATGCAGCTGATCTACAGCGCCGCGCCTCCTTATCAGATGCACAAGCTTGCTGTAGCACTTCCAATCGCCGCGCGTCTTTGTCCTTGAATCGCAGTCGATGTAAGGAGCCATGCAGTAGCGCTCTTTCGCGATTTCCGGAAGAGCTCCGCTGAAAGGTCAACCGCCGAACCGCGTCGCGGAAACGGTGACCGGCCCAAGCTTGGTCGGGATGCGGACATAGACCGGGGCATAGACATTGACGGCTTCCGACTTCGCAAACCAGATTTCCATCGAGTTCAGTCGCCGCAGGTATTCGACGTCCTTACGTCCCTTCCTGTAGCCCGCCTTCGGGACGAAGCGGACGCCGCAGACGATCGCTTCGCCCGCGAAGCCATTGGTCCTGAAGTTCCTCGTCCCCTTCGGCGACAGGTTTATGTCGAGCCGTGATTCGCCATCGAAGATGGGCAAGGTTTTTGGGCAGACGCGAGACTTCGCCGGAATGATCAGCCCTGAAAGCGGGTCGAGAACGTTGCGCATGTCGCGCCGGGTGACCGGCACCCAGTTCTTCGGCAACGGCGTGCGCTTCGGTTCCATGCTGGCGCGCACCACATTGCCGTTGCGGAATATGACGCTGATCGCGCGCGACTTGCTGCCGCTGCGGTAAGACATCGAGTATTCCGTGGCACGCAAATGGTCGTCCGCGACCACTCCGGAAACGCGCGTCTGCCCCGACGTCCGCTTGATGATGTCGGCAAGACCCGCGGATTGCAGCCTGCCCGAAATCGTGTATCGATTCTTGTTGAGTTCCGTATAGAAAGAAGCCCGCGCCACCGGCAGGCCGGCCAGCGCAATGCTGTAATCCGTCTGATGTTGGACCTCCGCAGCGGAGGATGTTGTGGAAACCACGGCGGCTGCCAACATGGCCGCCGCCCGCAAGCCAGTGCGCCACATCATGCCCGAAATCTCCCCTGAATTTGCCGTCGCCATCCCTTGAATTGCCTACGGTTTGCGGCTTTTCTGCGCCAATTGCTCAAAATCCGAAAGCAGACGGAATAGCGGAACGCCGACCTGCCCTGAATAGGCTAAAGGAGGCCCTCGTGACGGCAGGAAACCAGCGCCGGTCCGTCGAACGGCAACTCTCGGAAAAATGCCGGTTTTGCAGGAATGCACAGGTTTGGCTTGACTGGCCGCCCGTCACTGACTATAGAACCGCGACTTTCCAATATGGCCAGTAGGAACGCGGCCTGGGCTCTAGGCCCGCTACCCGCATTGTCCGGCGGCGAAAAGAAAATAGGTGTATCATGTCCCGTAGTTGCGAATTGACCGGCAAGGGCGTCCAGTCGGGCCACAATGTGAGCCACGCCAACAACAAGACCAAGCGCAAGTTCCTGCCGAACCTGTGCAACGTTACGCTGATCTCCGATGCGCTCGGTCAGCGCTTCCGGCTGCGTGTTTCTGCTGCCGCTCTGCGTTCGGTCGAACATCGCGGCGGCCTCGATGCTTTCCTGCTGAAGTCCGACGAGAACGAGCTGAGCATGCGCGCCCGTCTGCTGCGCCGCCAGATCGTCAAGAAGGTTGCCGAAGCCGCCTGATCGGCGCCGGCACGTCTGCCAGAAACGCGAAGGCTTGCGGGCTCGTCCGGCAAGCCTTTTTCTCGTGTCGCCCCATCTATTCACCTACTGGTGGCATCACCCAGGATAAAAAAATGCTGATCGGTCGTATGTTCCTTGTCTATGTCGCGCTGATGACCCTCGTGGTCGTCGCCTCGAATTTCCTCGTCCAATATCCGCTGCCCGGTGCAATTGCCGGCATGCAGCTCGGCGACCTCTGGACCTGGGGCGCTTTCAGCTATCCCTTTGCCTTCCTCGTCACCGATCTGACCAACCGCCACTTCGGACCGCAAATCGCGCGGCGCGTCGTCTTTGCCGGTTTCGTCACCGGGGTCACCCTGTCGATGTATCTGGCGACGCCGCGGATCGCAATCGCCTCCGGCTCGGCCTTCCTCTTCGGCCAGCTCCTCGACATCGCCGTTTTCAATCGCCTGCGGCGCCAGACATGGTGGCGCGCTCCGCTTGCGGGTTCGCTTGTCGGCTCGGGGCTGGACACGGCAATGTTCTTCTCCTTCGCCTTCGCACCTGTCTTTGCCTTCATCGGACCGAACGACGCTTTTGCCTTGGAGGCGACTCCCCTGCTCGGTCTGCTTGCGCCTGAAGCACCGCGCTGGATTTCCTGGGCGCTCGGCGATCTCCTGGTGAAGATCCTTTGCGGCGTGGTCCTGCTCTTGCCGTATGGCGCCCTGATGAGCGTCATCAAACCTATGCCAGCTGCGACAGCGCCGCGTGTGGTCGCAAATGAGGTCGGCTAATTGGAATAAGCGCCGAGGCGGAACTCGAGCATGAGATTGCGCTCGAGGATCGAGTGATTGTCGTCCGAAACGAGGATCAGCCGGGTCTCGCCACCGGGAGTGGTGACGACGTCGAGACCTTCCATGTTGTCGATCTGATAACCCATATCCGCCTCGAGCAGCACCTCTCCGTCGACAACCGCACCCGGCCGGATCTCGGCCGCCGGTATCCGGCGGATCCGCATGCCGAGTCCGGAAGCGAGATTGAAACGGCGCTCCAGCAACAGCAGATCTCCACTCGGCAGGAAGGCACCGTCAGTTACTGCATAAGGGTCATTGCGCACGACGGTGAAGGTGCCCCGCATCGGTCCCTCCAGTATCCCGGCTAGGAGATTGTCCTCCTCGTCGACGCTGCGCTCCGAAACGACGATGGCCGCCCCGGCAAGCGGCCCGTCTTTCGGCGCGATGGCGAGCATTTCAAGGCCGCCGTTCTTGCGCAATTCCGTTGCGGGAAAGGGCAAGCTCAACTGACCGATGGGCGGGGATGAGGAGAAGCCCGGATCGGGATAGATGTCGACGCGCGGTGACTGCTCGAAGCTTACGATCACCTCGCCTTGCCGGAGCGCCAAGCCTTCGGAATCGACTTTCCATTTCTCGTGCTGTGCCACACCGTTGGCATCGGTCATCGATGTGGCTATGAGATCCGTCAAGCCTGCAAGCCTGCCGGCTTCATCGCGGATGACGGCGCCTTCGATCCAGTGACCTGTGTCCATGACGGCGACGAACGAATTCCCGCCCGGACGGAAACGGATTGCCGAGAGCGCTCCGAAGAGCCGATTGGCCGAGGTCATCTCGATGCCGCCGACGAATTCAAGCGCACCGAACGTCGTTGCTTCCGAGCCGACCTTGAACTCAGTTATCTGGCGGCTGTGAACCGAGATGGTCTCGCGCGGTGCCTCGGCCCGGGTGGCGGCAATCGGTGTCAGCAGAAACAGGACGGCTAGAGTGCAGCGAAGCATCGGGTGAACCCTGTGGATATGGCCGGGTGACTGCTGAAGCGGACGGAATTGCGGCGGCCGCCGCTCACCCGGCCCGGCGCAGGCGTCCGGATCGGGCCTGGCCGTTCTCCCCATCGAAAAGCGCTGCAAGCTGTTCCGTCATCGCGCCGGCCAGTTCGTCCGCGTCGACGATGGTCACGGCGCGGCGATAGTATCGCGTCACGTCGTGGCCGATGCCGATCGCCAAGAGTTCGACGGGAGAGCGGGTCTCGATCTGCTCGATCACGGCGCGCAGGTGGCGTTCGAGATAGTTGCCAGGGTTCACCGATAGGGTGGAATCGTCGACCGGTGCGCCGTCCGAGATCATCATCAGGATTCGCCGCTGCTCCGGCCGGCTGATCAGCCGATCATGCGCCCACATCAGCGCTTCGCCATCGATATTCTCCTTGAGGAGCCCTTCGCGCATCATCAGGCCGAGATTGCGGCGTGCGCGGCGCCAGGGCGCGTCCGCGGACTTGTAGATGATATGGCGTAGATCGTTCAGTCGACCTGGCGCCTGCGGCTTACCCCCGCCAAGCCATTTCTCGCGCGATTGCCCGCCCTTCCAGGCCTTGGTGGTGAAGCCGAGGATCTCGACTTTGACACCGCAGCGCTCGAGCGTGCGGGCGAGAATGTCCGCACAGGTGGCGGCGACCGTGATCGGCCGACCGCGCATCGAGCCGGAATTGTCGATCAGCAGCGTCACCACCGTATCGCGGAAATTCGTGTCTTTCTCCCGTTTGAAGGAAAGCGGCTGCATCGGATCGATGATCACACGCTGCAGGCGGGCGGTGTCGAGATAACCCTCCTCCAGGTCGAACTCCCAGGAGCGGTTCTGCTGTGCCATCAGGCGCCGCTGCAGGCGATTGGCCAGCCGTCCAACGGCGCCCTGCAGATGAGCGAGCTGCTTGTCGAGGAATGCGCGCAGGCGGTCAAGTTCGGCTTCGTCGCAAAGCTCCTCGGCCGTGACCGTCTCGTCGAACTCCTTGGTGTAGACGGTGTAGTCAACCTTTTCGTTGAAGTCCGCGAAAGGATGACTCGGGCGCTTCACCTCGCCCGGTGTCTCGCTCTCCTCGTCGCCCTCGTCCTGCAAATCATCCTCGGAGATCTCGGCGCCGTCCATCTCGCCTTCTTCCATCTGCTCCTCGGCAGACTGGTTCTCCTCGGCGGGAGCGGCGTCGGTACCCGCTTCCACTTCGCTGGCGTTCTCGTCCCGCTGCTCGCTACGCGGCTGGTCCTCGTCGGTTTGGCTGTCCTGATCGTCCGGCTCGATATCATCTTCGCCGTATTTCTCGGCGACGTCCATTGAAGCGAGCATGTCGCGCACGACCCGCGCGAAGGCCTGCTGATCGTTGATCGCGGCCGACAGATTACGCATGTCGGCAGAAGCCTTCTGCTCGATGAAATCGCGCCAGAGGTCGAGCACCTTCCCGGCGGACGCCGGCGGTTTCGAGCCCGTCAGCTTCTCGCGCACGAGGAGCGCAACGGCCTCTTCGAGCGGCGCATCCGACTGGTTCTCGATCGCCGTGAAATTCGCCTTGGCATATTTCTCATCGATCATCGAGGAGAGATTGGCTGCCACTCCCGGCATGCGCAGCGCCCCGATCGCCTCGACGCGGGCCTGTTCGACGGCGTCGAAGATTGCCCGCGCGTCCGCCCCGTGCGGAGACATCGTCGCATGGATGCGGTCGTCGTGACACGCCTTGCGCAATGCCATCGAATCGCCCAGGCCCCGCGCCACCGCGAGCTCGTGCCGGGTAGGTCGCTTGGAGAGCTCCGGCAAGCGAATGCGTTCGCCCGTCATCCCCGGACGCTCGTTCGCGAAGGCGACCTCAAGCTCCGCATCGCCGGCTATCGAGCGGACGCAGCCGGAGAGCGCCCGCTTGAACGGTTCGGCGGCGTTCTCTCTCGTTTGCGGCTTCGCCTTGGAATTCGAGCTCACGACTGTTCCTATTTGACTTGAGACGAAGCGATCAGGTCGTGGCTTCCAGCACGATATTAGCGGCGCTTTCCTTCAGTTCCACGCCGAAAGCGCGCTGGTAGTGCTCGGCGACCAGCGGTCGCTCCAACTCGTCGCACTTGTTGAGGAATGTGATGCGGAAGGCGAAAGCGACGTCGCCGAAGATATGGGCGTTCTCCGCCCAGGTGATCACCGTCCGCGGGCTCATCACCGTCGAGAGGTCGCCGTTGATGAAGGCGGCGCGCGTCAGATCCGCGACGCGCACCATCTTCGAAACCGTCTCGCGGCCCTTGTCGGCGGCAAAGCCCTTGACCTTGGCGGCGACTATGTCGACTTCCTTGTCGTGCGGCAGATAGTTGAGCGTCGTGACAATCGACCAGCGGTCCATCTGCGCCTGATTGATCTGTTGCGTGCCGTGATAGAGGCCGGTCGTATCGCCGAGGCCGATCGTGTTGGCCGTCGCGAACAGACGGAAGGCCGGGTGCGGGCGAATGACGCGGCTCTGGTCGAGGAGCGTCAGCCGGCCGGAGGATTCGAGCACGCGCTGGATGACGAACATGACGTCCGGGCGGCCGGCGTCGTATTCATCGAAGACGAGTGCGACATTGTGCTGATAGGCCCAAGGCAGGATGCCGTCCTTGAACTCGGTCACCTGCAGCCCGTCCTTGACGACGATCGCATCCTTGCCAACGAGGTCGATACGGCTCACATGGCTGTCGAGGTTGATGCGCACGCATGGCCAATTGAGCCTTGCCGCCACCTGCTCGATATGAGTCGATTTGCCGGTGCCGTGATAGCCGGCAACCATGACGCGCCGGTTATGAGCAAAGCCCGCAAGAATAGCGAGCGTCGTTTCTCGGTCGAAGAGGTAGTCCGGGTCGAGATCCGGCACATAGGCATCGCCCTTCGAATAGGCGGGGACACGCAAATCCGTATCGATACCGAAAACCTCCCGGACCGAGATCGTCGTGTCAGGGAGGTTGGAAATATCAAGGTCAATCTTACTCATCATGTCTCCAGAGCGGCCGCCGGACGGCACCCGCGCATTCGCCTGCAAAAGTGCTTATTTCATAATCCGCGTTGTTAGCAGAAACCAGCCTGTTTTAACAATTGATAGGCTTGGATAACGGCCCGAAAGCGCTCTTCCGAGCCCCTGTCTCCGCCATTTGCATCGGGATGGTGTTTCTTGACGAGATCCTTGTAAGCTGCCTTGATATCGGCGGCGGTTGCCGACGCCGCAAGCCCGAGCGTCTCGAAGGCCTTGGCCTCGAGCGTCTTCAGCTTGCGCAGCCGCGGTTCGTGCCGGGCCTGCCGGGCCCGCGCCTCGCTGAAGAAGCCGAACGGATCGCGCATGCGCGCCTGAGCCCCGGCGGTACCGGATCGCATCTGCGATTGCGTGGGGCCGTTGCGGGCGTTCTTGTTCACCCCGACCGTCCAGGTGGGACGATGGCCGGTGACAGCCTCCTTCTGGTAGCGTGCGATCTCCGAGTCGGAAAGACCGGAGAAGTAGTTGTAGCCCTTGTTGTATTCCTTCACATGCTCGAAACAGAAGAGGAAATACTCGCCCTCGGCGTTGCGGCCGACGGGAGCCCGGTGCACGCCCGTCTTGTCGCAACCGTCCCACTGGCACAGGGGCTGGGACGCCTCGACGCGCGCCTCTCGTTTCGGGCGCGTGCGAATACGGTCGAAGTATTTTGAATCGAGTTTCATGGGGCACATTATGGGGTTTGCGACAGGTCACAACAAGAATTGACAAAGCGGAATGTTGCTGGCTTTTTGCAGGTATTTTGCACCGTCGAGGCAACCGCGCCGCAGACTGTCAGCAAACAGGGAAATGGGACGGAAGCATGTCGCTGCAGAGCAGGATCGAGCAGAAGCTTGTGGAGGCCTTCCACCCCGAGCGGCTCTCGGTCATCAATGAAAGTCACCTCCATGCCGGTCACCAGCCCGGCTTCGACGGCGCCGGCGAGACCCATATGCGCATCCGCATCGTCGCAAGCGCCTTTGCCGGCATGAGCCGCGTGGCACGCCACCGCGCGATCAACGACCTCCTGAAACCGGAACTCGACGCCGGATTGCATGCCCTCGCCGTCGAACCGGCCGCGCCGGGAGAGCCGACGCGCTGGTGATCGGTTAAAACGAGGGAAGCCTCAATCGGTATTATACGATCGCGGTATCGTCAGCGGAACGGATGCGCAGCTTGGTGATCCGGTTCTTCACCCGCTTCATGACGATGAAGCGCTTGCCGTAGAAGGTGAAGGCCTGTCGCTCTTCCGGGATGGTCTTCGATTCATGGATGACGAGGCCGGCGACCGTCGTCGCCTCTTCGTCCGGCAGCGACCAGTCGAGCGCACGGTTCAAGTCGCGGATCGGCACCGAACCGTCCACGACTATCGAACCGTCAGCCTCCTGCCGCACGCCCTGGATCTCGAGGTCGTGCTCGTCGGCAATGTCGCCGACGATCTCTTCGAGAATGTCTTCCAGCGTGACGAGGCCTTGGACCTGACCGTACTCATCGACGACGATGGCGAGATGCAGCTTTCGGCGCAGGAATGCGTTGAGTTGGTCTTTGAGATTGGTCGAATCCGGAACGAACCACGGCTTCTGTGCGATCTTGACGATGTCGAGGTTCGTCGGCTCCACATTCGGCTCGGCCAATGCCCGCAAGAGATCCTTGGAATGGACGACGCCGATGATGTTGTCGGTCGACCCCCGCCACAGCGGTAGCCGCGTGAACGGGCTTTCGAGGATATCCCTTACGCAAACCTCGGGCGGATCGTCCGCATTGATCGCCCGCATGGCGGTGCGGTGGATCATGATATCGGACACTTCAAGTTCGCCGAGATCGAGCACGCCCCCCAGCCGGTCCCGATCCGCCTTGATCACCGCGCCCTCGCGATGAAGCAGGTCGACGGCGCCGCGCAACTCCTCGTGCGCCGTGAGCATCGGCATATCGGAGGACAGGTTGACGCCGAACAGATTGAGGATGCGCCGGACGATCCCGTTGACGAGAGAGGATATCGGGCCGGCCACGGCAACGAAGGGCCGGACTGCCGGCACTACCGCCAGCGCAAAGCGATCCGGCGATGCGATTGCCCAGCTTTTCGGCAGCACTTCGGAAAAAATGACGAGCAGCACCGTCATGGCAAGTGTGGCGATCGCCACGCCGGAATCGCCGACCAGGCCGATCAGGAGGCTTGTCGTCAATGAAGACGCAAGGATATTGACCAGGTTGTTGCCGATCAGCAGCGCTCCGATCAGGCGGTCGCGCCGCTCGATCAGCCGGTTGACCATGCCGGCGCGCTGGTCGCCATTGCTTTCGAGCGTGTGCATGCGTGACCGCGAGGCCGCAGTCAATGCGGTCTCGGAACCGGAAAAGAAGGCCGAAAGCATAAGCAGGACGATGACGGAAATTAGAGACAGCCAATAATCCGCCAGAAAGGCCAATATCGCGTCGCTGATCATTGCGGATGCTTTTCCTTGAGGAAGCCTAGCACTTCGGAGGCGGGAACGTCGTCGGCAACGAAGGACCGGCCGATACCGCGCGTCAGGATGAAGGTGAGTTTTCCGCCCTTCACCTTCTTGTCCTGGGCGATTGCCTCCATCAGCCGCTCGGCCGGGGGCAAATGGCCGCAAATATCGTCCATCCGCGTCGGCAGGCCGACAGCCTTCAAATGCGCTTCGACGCGACGCGCGTCGTCCGGGCTTGCGAGATTCATGCGCGCGGAGAACTCGTGCGCGAGCACCATGCCGATCGCCACGCCCTCGCCGTGAACCAACCGACTACTATCGTATTCGGTTGCGGCCTCCAATGCATGGCCGAAAGTGTGGCCGAGATTGAGCAGCGCACGCATTCCATTTTCCCGTTCGTCGGCCGCGACGACCTCGGCCTTCGCCTGGCAGCTGACGGCAATCGCCTCGATCCGAGCTGCGCCGCCGGCAAAGACCGCCTGCCAATTCTCCTCGAGCCATTTAAAGAAGTCCGGCTTGTCGATCAGCCCATATTTCGCGACCTCCGCATAACCGGCGCGGAACTCGCGCGGGCTCAACGAATCGAGCACGTCCGTGTCCGCCAGCACCAGATCGGGCTGGTGGAAGACGCCGATCAGGTTCTTGCCGTGCGGCGAGTTGATGCCGGTCTTGCCGCCAACGGAGGAATCGACCTGCGCCAACAGCGATGTCGGCACCTGGATGAAGCGCGAGCCGCGGCGCACGATGCCCGCGGCGAAGCCAGTGAGGTCGCCGATAACGCCACCGCCGAGTGCGACCACCGCATCGTTCCGCTCGATCCTCGCTCCCAGTATGGCGTCGCAGACCGGAATGAGATGCTCGAAGCTCTTGGTTTTCTCGCCGGCCGGGAGCACAAGCGAGACGGCCTCGATGCCACTCCTCCCAAGGCTCGCCATTAACGGTTCGAGATAACGCGGCGCGACGTTTTCATCCGTGATGACGGCCATCTTGCGCCCCTTGAGACGGGACGCGATCTCCCTGCCCGCCGCCGCGATCAGCCCGGGCCCGATCAGGATGTCGTAGGAACGGTCTCCGAGGTTCACACGGACCTTGCGTTCGGCAGGCTTCACTTGGCTCATCATGGCGTTTCGGCTTTCTGGCAATCGGCGATGGCGGCTAGGACCTCCTCCACCATCCTTTCCTTTTTCACGTCGCGCGAGAGGACGATAAGGTCCGCCTCGGCATAGATCGGATAGCGCGCCCGCATCAGGTTTTCGAGCGTCTGCTTCGGGTTCTCCGTCTTCAGGAGCGGACGGGTGTCGCGCTTGTTCACCCGCTCCCAGAGGACATCGAGATCCGCCTTTAGCCAGATGGTCAACCCGCCCTTCTTGATGTGGCGGCGGGACCGCTCGTTGATATAGGCGCCGCCGCCGGTCGAGACGACGCGCGGACCGGATCTGAGCAACCGCTTCAGCACGCGGGCTTCGAGAGCTCGGAACTCCTCTTCGCCGTAGGCGGCAAAGAGTTCGCTGATCGTCATCCGCGAGACCCGCTCGATCTCGTGATCGGAATCGACGAAGGGAATGCCGAGCGTCTGGGCGGTCAGCCGACCAATCGCCGATTTTCCCGCTCCCATCAGGCCGATGAAGATGAGATTGCGTTTACCGAGGGAGAGCTTCGCCCGTTCGGCTAGCGACGCGGAAACCGGTTCGGTCACATCGTTCATTGCGGTTCATATTCCCCATTCCATTCCGGTATCGACAAATCGGCGGAGGGCGTCAAGTCGGCCCGGCCGCAAGGCTGGTTCTTGAACTTGGCCACAGGGCCGTTCATATAGGCTCAGCACTCGCTGGCGACCCATTGGCGAGCTCACGGGCGCATCTTGAACGGCTTAATGACGCCAAATGCTCCCGTTCCAGATGCTCTGCAGAGGAGATGAAATGCCGACGCTGTTCCGCTTCCTGTTCTTCTGCGCCGTCGTCGCCGGCATGATCTACGGCACGATGGTGGCTCTCGTCACCTTCGTCGAACCGGTGGAGCGGGACGTGACCGTGCGCATTCCGCCCGAACGGGTCAACAAGCCTCAATGACGGATTTCTCAGCAGCGCATCTCGAAGCCTTCCTCGAAATGATGAGCGCCGAAAGGGGTGCGGCGGTCAACACGCTTCAATCCTACGAGCGCGATCTCAAGGACGCGCTCGCCTTCCTGCGTTCGCGCGGAACGCAGCTCACGGACGCTTCGCCGGACGATCTCAGAAGCTATCTCTCGCACCTCGCCAGGCAGGGCTTCATGTCTTCTTCGCAGGCGCGTCGTCTTTCCTCGCTCCGTCAATTCTATAAGTTCCTCTATGCCGAAGGCCTGCGCGGCGACGACCCGACAGGCATACTTGACGCACCAGGAAAGGCACGTGCGCTGCCGAAGACGCTCAGCATCGACGATGTCAGCAGGCTCATCCGCCAGGCCGAGGCGGAAGCATCGGCCGCAGGCGAGGATACCCTCGCGAAGCTGCGCATGCATGCCCTGATCGAGCTGCTCTACGCGACCGGCATGCGTGTGAGCGAGCTCGTCTCATTGCCGGCAAGCGTCCTTGCGCAGAACGGCCGTTTCCTCGTCATCCGCGGCAAGGGCAGCAAGGAACGGCTGGTGCCGCTCTCGCACGCTGCAATGCGGGCGATGCGCTCCTATGGCGATGCCCTGCGGCAGAAGGAAGAGGAGAGCCCCTGGCTCTTTCCATCCTACGGCAAGTCCGGCCACCTGCCGCGCCAGGTCTTTGCGCGCGACTTGAAGAGTCTCGCTGCCCGCGCCGGCATAAAGGTCGCGGCGATCTCGCCGCATGTGCTGCGTCATGCCTTCGCCAGCCATCTCCTCGCCAACGGCGCCGACCTTCGTGCGGTGCAGGAACTGCTCGGCCATTCGGACATTTCGACGACACAAATCTATACGCATGTGCTGGAAGAACGGCTGCATGAGTTGGTGCAGAACCATCACCCCCTTGCCAAACAGGCGAAAAAACAGGATTAGGACCGCCGGACAGGTTGGCTTTGCCGGGCGTCCTTGTCGAAATTCGATCGGAAACGCATCTCATGCACAACTATCTCGACTTCGAAAAACCCATCTCTGATCTAGAGGGCAAGATTCTCGAACTGAAGAAGCTTGCCAGCGAAGACGAGAGCGTGAACACGTCGGACGAGATTGCGCGGCTCGAAGGGCGGGTTCGCGACGCGATGGCCGAGATCTATTCCAAACTGTCGCCCTGGCAGAAGACCCAGGTAGCCCGCCATCCGTCGCGGCCGCATTTCCTCGACTATGCCGGCACGCTCTTCAGCGAATTCACGCCGCTTGCTGGGGACCGCAATTTTGCCAATGATGACGCCATCCAAGCGGGCCTTGCGCGGTTTCGCGGCACCCCCGTGGCCGTGATCGGCCAGGAGAAGGGAAACGACACGAAGTCGCGCATCAAGCACAATTTCGGTAGCCCGCGACCGGAAGGCTACCGAAAGGCCATCCGCGTCATGGAAATGGCCGACCGTTTCGGCCTGCCGCTGATCACGCTGATCGACACAGCCGGCGCCTATCCCGGGGTCGGCGCCGAAGAGCGCGGCCAGGCCGAGGCAATCGCGCGCTCGACGGAGATGTGTTTGAACGTCAAGGTACCGATCGTCACGGTCGTGATCGGCGAAGGGGGTTCCGGCGGCGCGATCGCGATCGCAACCGGCAACCGCGTCTATATGCTGGAGCATGCGATTTACAGCGTCATCTCGCCGGAGGGGGCCGCATCCATCCTCTGGCGCGACTCCACGCGCGCCAAGGAGGCGGCAAGCAGCATGAAGATCACCGCCGAAGACCTGAAGACGCTCGGCATCATCGACGGCATCATTCCCGAGCCGGTCGGCGGAGCGCATCGTGATCCGGACACCGTGATCGAGCGCACCGGCACCGTGATCGCTGATGCGCTCAAGGAGCTATCCGCGCGCACCGGCGAGGAGCTGCGCGGCGATCGCCGGCAGAAATACTTGAGCATGGGCCGCAATCTTTAGCGCATCGGCCCGACGATCGGGCCGATCTTCAGAAAGCTCGATGCGCAGATTCAAAGAGTTCCAGCGACCTTTGCGCGTCTGAAAAGACGCGCGGCGCTGTAGGTGGGTCCGACCCGGTATCATCGAGATCCAAGGTCTGGATGGCGGGATAAACGGCGCGGTATCACCGCTTCCGCGCTGAACCTTCGCGATTACATCTTCGGCTCGGCAACCGGAAATCGGACTGTGGCCAAACCTTGGCCATATTCATCGGGTCATGAAAAAGCGGCATTCGCAGGCGGTCCCTGCAGGGTTAAGATTTCGTGAAGACTAATGACGTAGTGATTCGTTGACGCCCTCTCATTTGGCGGATGGGCGTGCACGGAAGGATTGTGGCTAGAGCGGGCTTGTGCCGATGCATTTCAGGAATCTTGTCATTACCGCCATTGTCGCAGCCGCGCTTTCCGGCTGCACCAACGAAACGCTCGATTCGGTCAACATTTCCAACGTCAAGAGCAAGACCGAGTATCAGCTTTCCAGCAAGATGGTCAGCAAGATGCGAGAATTGGGGATGCAGAAGACATCCCCGATCCTGCTCCGGATCTTCAAGGAAGAGGGAACGTTGGAAGTATGGAAGGCGAATACGGCGGATCGCTTCCAGCTTCTGAAGAGCTATAAGATCTGCGCCTGGTCCGGCAAGCTCGGCCCCAAGATCAAGGAGGGCGACCGCCAGGCTCCGGAAGGCTTCTACCCGCTGTTTCCGCACCAGATGAATCCCAATTCCAACTATTATCTGGCGATCAATACCGGCTTTCCCAACGTTTACGACAAGGCCAACGGACGCAGCGGCACCCATCTGATGATTCATGGCGCCTGCTCCTCCTCCGGCTGCTATTCGATGACCGACGAGCAGATCATCGAGATCTTCGCGCTGGCGCGCGACGCCTTCAAGGGCGGCCAGGAAAGCGTGCAACTCCAGGCCTTCCCCTTCCGCATGACGGCGGAGAACATGGCGCGCCACCGCGACAATCCGAACATCGAGTTCTGGAAGATGCTGAAGGTCGGTCACGACCAGTTCGAAGTGACCAAGCGCCCTCCGCAGGTGAATGTCTGCGAGAGGAAATATGTCTTCAACCAGCAGACCGACAGCACCTTCAATCCGGCTGGCCAATGCCCTGCAATGTCGACCCCGCCCGGACTGCAGGTGGCCATGGCGAACTATGAGAAGGACTATCAGCGCGACTACGAGAAGGCGCTGAAGAAATTTGAAGGCATGGTCTGGTACGAACCGACGGAAGCCGAACGCAAGGCGATCGTCGCCGAGCAGCGCAAGGGCCGCGAACTCGCCTACGCCCCGACCGGCACCTCGCTCGACGCCGGCAAGCTGATGAAGGTGAGCGACCTCGAAAAAAAGCTTGCGGGACAGAAGGAAGCGGAAGAAGCGAGACAGGCGGCCTTGATTCAAAAAGAGGCGCTGGAGAAGGCGACCCGCGGGGGAAAAAGCGTGCCGGTGCCGCAGCAAAGCCCGCTGGAGCGGCCGGTGCAGCAGGCGAGCCTCGAACCGGCGCCTGCCAAGAAGTCGTTCTGGAATCTGTTCTCCAGCGGAGCATCTGCGACGCAGGCGCCGGAACCGCGCCAGGCGGCCTCTCAGCCCGTACCACCCGGACCCGGGGCCGCTCAGCAGCCGGCGGCAAGCGGCGCTACAGCAGCCGCGCCGACCGGCGAAAGCTCGCAGATAGCGACCGCGCCCGTTGCTGACGGCCAGGCGCCGCCTGCCGAACAGCCGAAGAAGCGCCCGTTCTGGAAGATCTGGGGCAATTGATGCCGCAGGAAAAAAAGATCGTCTATGATCTGAGGGGGCTGAAATGCCCCCTTCCCGTTTTGAAAACGCGCAAGCGGATGGAGACGCTCGCGCCGGGCGCCCTGATCGAGATCGAGACGACCGACCCATTGGCAGTCATCGACATACCGCATTTCTGCAATGAGGACGGGCACCGGCTCGAAGAGGCGACCCCCGTCGAAGGCGGGCATCGGTTCCTCATTCGGAAGAAGGCTTAAAAGGCATCTCGCCCAAAAGCTGGGCAGCGGTATTGGCGATATGCAAGCAAGGGCTGGATTCTATCGCCTCGCGTGGAGCCATAGGCAGGATACGCTACAGCCAGCGGCGGATGCGGGTTTTGTAGGCACGGTAGACGTCACCGAACTTGCGTTCGAGGTAGGCTTCCTCGCGGGCGACCACACCGAAGCGGATGACGACATAGAACGCCACCAGCGAGATAAGCAGCCACAGAGTGTCGAAGCCGATGGCGAGGCCGATCAGGCCAAGAAGCATGCCGACATAGATCGGGTTACGGCTGTAGCGGTAGGGCCCCGCGTCGACAATCGTCGTCGTCGGCTGCGTGGTCTGGATATTCGTCCCTGCTCGGCGGAAGGTAGTCGCCGCCCAGATCAGCAGCGCCAAGCCGGCAAGGAACAGGATGACGCCGAGCCAAACGGCCAGCATGGCCGGCGGCAGGAACGGCAGCGGGTATAGCCAGTCGAGCACGAGCCCGGCTACGACCGCCAGCGCCCAGGCGATAGGCGGTCGCACTATTGCACCGGGACTGTCACGGAAGTTTTCGCCCGCCTCGTTCATCTCACCTCCGCACCTCACACCTGCGCGGATGATAGCAAGAATACAGAACGTGTTGGAGCGCCCCCGAGAGGGGGCGATGCGATGCCCGCGAACGGATATGCGCTGGCTCGAGCTTAGGGCGGCTGAGCCTACAGCGCCGCGCGTCGTATCAAACGCACGATTACGTTCAATCCCGACGCGCTTTAGAACCTCATCCCGGGAACCACAAGCGGATTATCGGCGAGCGCCTGGGCATCTGCTTGATCGACGCGCGGCTTGCCGGTAAAGGCGTCGAAGAGGTCGCGCACGAAAGCTTCCTGAAGCCCCTTGGTGATCATCACCATGCGCGTGCGCCGATCCGCGGGATCGGGCCAGGCCGCGAGTCGCTCCGGTGTGTGGAAGACGCTCTGGACGCCGTGGAGCACCACCGGCCGCTCCGGATCATCCGCGACCGAAACGATCGCTTTCATCCGTAACAGTTTTTCGCCATGCGCGGAGCGCAGGAGATCGATGAACATCTCCAGAGCCATCGGCTCGATCGGTCGCTCGTGGACGATGCTGAACGAGCGGATGTCCGAACCGTGGCGATTGACATCATGGTGATGGTGACGCCTATGACCGTGATCCTCGTGGCAATGATCGTGGTCGTGCCCGTGGTCATGCCCGTGGTCGTGATCGTGATCGTGGCCCGCCTCGGCTTCGTCCTGCAGCCACCGGCCGACATCGGCGACCTTCGTCGTGGCGTCATAGAGGCCGCAGGCAAAGAGCTCCGCGCGTCCGGCCGCGTCGCCATCGCCATCGACGATCGGCGCCCGCGGATTGAGCTCACGCAACACGGCCATGAGCCGATCCACCTGTCCGTCCCTTGCGAGCCCGGCCTTGCTGATGACCAGCCGGTCGGCAACCGCGACCTGCTTCATCGCCTCAACGTGACTCGTGATCGTCTGCGCGCCATTCACCGCATCGACCACGGTGACCACGCCGTCGAGGCGGTAATTCTGCGCGACCACCGGATTGCCGAGGACAGATTGCAGGACCGGCGCCGGATCGGCAAGGCCGGTCGTTTCAATCACGACACGCTTCAAAGGCCTGATACGACCCGTCTGCATTCTATCCATGAGATCGGCAAGCGTATCGACGAGTTCGCCGCGCACAGTGCAGCAGAGGCATCCGTCGGAAAGCTCGATTACGCCATCGCTCGATGCCTCGACCAGCAGATGATCGATCGCCACATCGCCGAACTCGTTGATGATCACCGCCGTGTCGGCGAGTTCCGGATCCTTGAGCAGCCGGTTCAGAAGGGTTGTCTTTCCCGCCCCTAGGAAGCCGGTCAGGATCGATACAGGCACGACCGGCAATGGACCGTTCATGGCAGCACTCCCTTTCTACAGCGCGGCGTGTCTTTCAGACACGCAAAGGCCGCTGTAAGGCTTTGAATTGCTGCATGTTCCTGTTCCTCGCGATCGATTTGAGGAGACATGCAGTAGACGCTGTTTTAGAAGCTCGGACGCGGGACCGGGATCGGCACCTTGGCGGTTTCGGTGGCATCGCCCTGCCCGGTGGCATCGTTCCCGGCCTTTGCGGTACTGTCGCCGCTACCCGGAATGAGTCCGGCGAAAACAAGCTTCAGCGGGCGATTGATCTCACGGATATAGGGCGAGAGCGGCTTCTGGCGGCCGGCTTCGTCGCGACCTTCGCTTCTGACTTTCGCCGCCTGTTTGGAGCAGATCTGCTTGCTGACGTCGACGACCAGCTTGCGGTTCTCGCCGTAAGGTGCGATCTGAGTGAGCGAAGGCTTGCCGGCGCCGCTCGTTGTCAGTGCCAATTGGAGGAGGCGGGCCGACTCGTCGGCGCGCGCACCGAGGCTCTCCTCGCCGAGCACCACCGAAACGACACGGCGACCGCTCCTCATTGCCGATGAGACCTGATTGAAACCGGATGCGCAGATGAATCCGGTTTTCATGCCGTCGGCGCCGTCGAAGCGGCCGATCAGCATGTTGTAATTGGCATAATCCTTCTTGCCCGTGGTGATGCCTTCCAGAGCGAAATAGGGGGCATATTCCGGGAATTCGCGCTTCAGCGTGACCGCCAGGACGGCAAGATCGCGGGCGGTCGTGTACTGGCCCTTGCCGGGCAGGCCGTTCGGGTTGATGAAGTGCGAGGAGGTCATGCCGATCCGGCGCGCCTCGGCATTCATCCGATCGATGAAGCCCTGTTCTGATCCGCCGACCGCCTCGGCGATCGCGACGGCCACGTCGTTGGCCGACTTGACAAGCATCATCTTCAACGCGCTGTCGAGCGTCATCGCCTGGCCGGGCTTGTAGAACATCTTGCTCGGCGGCTCGGCGGCCGCGTTTTTCGACATGACTACCGGGCTTTGAAGCGTCAGCTGCCCTGCCTTGATCGCGCGAAATGTCGTATAGGCGGTCATCAGCTTGGTCAGCGATGCCGGGTACCATTTCTGGAAGATGTCCTGATGCTCGTAGACCTTCAGCGTGTCGACGTCGATGACGAGCCGCGGATTGGCGAAGGATGGCAGAGCCGACATCACCAATGCCGCACAGGCGGTCGCAAGAGCGACCAGCGCCCTCCCCCTGCCCTGCCTCATGAATTCCACAGTCACCACGATCTCAAACCTCGAATTTCCGGAGTTGCCTCGTATTGTCCCGCTATTTAGCCTATATGGCCGGGACATGGCAAAGCCCAGCTGTTTGGCTGCCGCATCCATCCACCGAAGAGAGCGACAGGATATACCATGCCGATTTTGAACCGTGCCGCCGAACTCCAGAGCGAAGTAACGGAGTGGCGGCGCCATCTCCACATGAACCCGGAGCTCCTGTTCGCGGTGGAAAATACGGCAGCCTTCGTCGAAAGGAAACTCAGGGAATTTGGCGTTGACGAGATCGTGACCGGCCTAGGACGCACCGGCGTCGTCGGCCTCATTCGCGGCAGCCTCGGCCCCGGCCGCACCATCGGGCTCAGGGCCGACATGGATGCCCTGCCGATCACCGAGACGAGCGGCAAGCCCTGGGCATCGACGACGCTCGGCAAGATGCATGCCTGCGGCCATGACGGCCACACGGCGATGCTGCTCGGCGCGGCGAAATACCTAGCCGAAACACGCAAATTCGCCGGCAACGTCGCCGTCATCTTCCAGCCGGCCGAAGAGGGCGGCGGCGGCGGCAACGAGATGGTGAGGGACGGCATGATGGAACGCTTCGCCATCGAGGAGGTCTATGGCATGCACAATATGCCGGGCATGCCCATCGGCCAATTCGGCAGCCGCGTCGGTCCGATCATGGCCTCGACCGACGAGTTCACCATCACCGTCAAGGGCCGCGGCGGCCATGCGGCGCAACCACATAAGACGATCGACCCGATCGCCATCGGCGCACAGATCGTCAATGCGCTCCAGACGATCGCGTCGCGCACCGTCGATCCCCTGGCCTCGGTGGTGGTTTCCGTCACGAAGTTCAATGCCGGTTTCGCCCACAACGTCATCCCGGAGCAGTCAGTTCTCGCAGGCACGGTGCGGGCCCTCACACCGGAGGTGCGCGATACCGGCGAGAAGCGGATCCGTCAGATCGCCGAGAGCATCGCCGGCGCCTATGGCGCGACCGTCGACGTCTTTTATGACCGCAATTATCCGGTGACGGTCAATCACCCGGCGGAAACCGCCCATGCGCTCGCCGTCGCCGCGACCGTTGCTGGCGACGGGAAGGTCAATCCTGCGCTCGATCCGATGATGGGCGGCGAGGACTTCTCCTACATGCTGCTCGCCCGCCCGGGCGCCTTCATCTTCATCGGCAACGGTGACACCGCCGGTCTGCACCATCCTGGCTATGACTTCAACGACGAGGCGATCCCGCATGGAATCTCCTATTGGGTGAAGCTCGCGGAAGCGCGACTTGCCGCCTGAGAGTAGCAACCGGGAGGCGGCAATGCATCAGATCGACAAGACCGACCGCAGAATTCTCCAGATCCTGCAGGCGGACGGCCGGATCACCAATCTCGAGCTGGCCGACCGCATCGGGCTCTCCCCAACCGCGACAAGCGAGCGCCTCCGGCGGCTCTTGAAGGAGGGCTATGTCTCTGGCTTTGGCGCGCGCCTTGATCCGCACAAGCTCGGCTTCGGGCTCCTGGTTTTCATCGAGGTGATGCTCGACAAGACGACACCGGAGGTTTTCGACCAGTTTGCCGCCGCCATCAAGCAGGCGCCCGCCGTTCTCGAGTGCCATATGGTTGCAGGCGGCTTCGATTACCTCGTGAAGACACGCTTCGAGGACATGGCCGCCTACCGCAATTTCCTCGGCCAGGTGTTATGGACGCTGCCGGGCGTCAAGGAAACGCGCACCTACGCTGTGATGGAAGAGATCAAGAACGACGGCCCGCTGCCGCTGGTCTGAACGGCAGCGGGCGATCCTTACGCCTTGATCGAAGCCATGTCGATGACGAAGCGATAGCGCACGTCGCTCTTGATGACGCGCTCGAAGGCGCCGTTGATTTCATCGATCCCGATGGTTTCGATTTCCGAGACGATGCCGTGTTCGCCGCAGAAATCGAGCATTTCCTGCGTTTCCTTGATTGATCCGATCATCGACCCGGAAATGCTGCGGCGTGCCGGCACCAGCGAGAAGGCATGCACCGGCACCGGATTTTCCGGAATTCCGACCAGCACGAAATCGCCGTCGACCTTCAACAGGGTGAGATAGGCGTTCCAGTCGATCTCGGCGGCCACGGTGCAGATGATCAGGTCGAAGCGACCGGCGAGCGCCGTGAAGGTCTCCGGATCGTTTGTCGCGTAATAGTGGTCGGCACCGAGCTTCAGCCCATCCTCCTTCTTCGAGAGGCTCTGGCTGAGGACCGTCACTTCGGCCCCCATCGCATGCGCGAACTTCACGCCCATATGGCCGAGGCCACCCATGCCGACGATCGCCACCTTCTTGCCTGGGCCGGCCTTCCAGTGGCGGAGCGGTGAATAGAGCGTGATGCCGGCGCAGAGCAGCGGCGCCGCCGCATTGAGCGGCAGATTCTCGGGGATTGAGAGAACATAGCCCTCCTTGACGACGATATGATCGGAATAGCCCCCTTGCGTTGGGGTCTGTCCATCGGACTCGAAGCCGTTATAGGTCGGCACGAGGCCGGGCAGGTACTGTTCCAGATCAAGGTCGCGGCTCGCACAAGTCGTGCAGGAGTCGACAAAGCAGCCGACGCCGACGCGGTCGCCGAGCTTGAATCTGGTGACCCTGGATCCGACCGCCCGAACGATGCCGACGATTTCGTGGCCAGGCACCATCGGGAAGGTAGAATTCCCCCATTCGTTGCGCGCTTGGTGGATGTCCGAATGGCAGACGCCGCAATATTTGATGTCGATAACCACGTCGTCGTCGCGCGGTTCGCGGCGGTCGAAAGTGAAAGGGGTGAGCGGCTTCGAAGCGTCGGTCGCCGCATATCCTCTTGCAATGGCCATGGGTCAGTCCTTCATGTGTGGGAGTGGCGCCCGCGGATGGACTGCGGACGGCAGGCCGGACTATGCTTCTTCCGCGGCCGATTGCGTTAGTGCGATTCTGCAATATTCTTGCGTGATCCTGCAAGAATGGTCGCGGCGCGGTGGGCGAAGCGTCCTTGTCAACCTATCTGCTGCCCACCCGAGACGAGACTTAAACCGTTGGAAAGACCGCCGAACATGACAGATACGCAGCGAATGCAGCGCCAGGAGATGATCGATACCATTGCCCGGATCGCCGGGATGGATGGCGACTTTCAAACCCTCGTTCCGGGCCTCAGCATTCATCGCCACTCGAACGCCACGGAGGTGAACTGCGCCGCCTACAAGCCGAGTTTCGCGATTATCGTGCAAGGCGCCAAACGCGTCTTGCTCGGCGAGGAGACCCTCGTCTATGGCGCCTCCGACTACCTGTTGACCTCGATCGACCTGCCAGTGCTCTGGCAGGTCCTCGCGTCACCGGAACAGCCTTATCTCAGCATGAATTTCCAGATCGATACCGGCAAGATTGCAACGCTCGTCGACCGGATCGGCGACCAGCCGATGACATCGCCCGCCTCGCCCCGCGGCATGACGGTCAGCAAGCTTGCGCCTGAACTGGAAAGCGCGGCGCTGCGGCTCCTGCGCCTGCTGGATCGACCCGACGATATTTCCGTTCTACTGCCGCTCATCGAGCAGGAAATCCTTTATCGTCTGCTGATCGGGCCGCAAGGAGCCAAGCTGCGGCAGATGGCGACGGCGGAAAGCCAGCCGCACCAGATCGGTCGCGCCGTTGCCTGGCTGAAGGAGCACTATGCGCGGCCGCTGCGCATCGAGGAGCTTGCAAGCCGCGTCAGTATGAGCGTCTCCTCGTTGCACCACCACTTCAAGGCGATTACGGCAATGAGCCCGCTGCAATATCAGAAGCAGCTCCGCCTGCAGGAAGCGCGGCGCCTGATGCTGGAGGAGCGTCTGGACGCCGGTGACGCGGGCCACCGGGTCGGCTACGAGAGTCCGTCGCAGTTCAGCCGCGAATACGCCCGCCACTTCGGCGAGCCCCCGGCACGAGACGTCGGCCGCGTCCGCCGCAGTCTGGTCGCTCGCCTCAGCGGTGAGACGGAGATGTTAAGCGAGGGATAGCGGCTGTCAACCGGCCAAAGCCCATCAACTTCGCTCGATCTCACGCCGAAGGACGATCGACGTCGTCAGGTCCTCGACATTGTCGAGCCCGGCCACTTCGTTGCGCAGTTCGTTCAAGGCATTGATCGATGCCACCCTGACCTCGACCACAAGATCGAGTTGGCCGCTGACGGAGGAGACCCGCCGGACGGAGGAAAAGCCGGCGAGCCTGTCGAGCACGCCGAGCGAGGGGGTGCGCTTGAGCGTGACCAGCAGAAAGGCCTCGATCTGACCTTCTTCCAGTTGGCCGATATCGGCGCGGTAACCGCGAATGACGCCGGCCTTCTCCAGTCGCCCGACGCGCTCCGCCGTGGCGCTGCGCGACAGCCCGATCCGCCCGGCGAGGGACTTCATCGGAATGCGCGCCTCGCGGCTCAGGATGCTGAGGATCGCCCGATCGGTCGCGTCGATATCCTGCAATGCTGCCTCCCACGGCCGGCAAGGAAAAGGCGCCGGCAAAACGACGGTTATAACGAACAAAATGCCGGCACAACCGGCTAATTGCCGGATGCGCACCTTCATTTGTCATGCAACTCTCCCGGCGAGAGTGAGGGCATCATGAACGACATGCTGAAGACGAAGCCGGACTTTTCAGTCGAAGAGGCAAGCGCGCTCCTTGTGCAGCATTTCGGCCTGAAAGGAACGCTGGCGCCGCTCGACAGCGAGCGCGACCAGAATTTCAAGGTGACCGCCGACGGCGCGACCTACATCCTGAAGATCGTCAATGCGGCCGAGCCGGAGATCGAGAGCGATTTCCAGACGGCGCTGCTCAGGCACCTCGGCGAGTGCGCCGGCGACATTCCAGTCCCGCATCTCCGCCCCACGGTCTCGGGCGCAAGCCTTGCGGAGGCGACGGGCTCCCGCGGCCTCGCCCATCGGCTGCGGCTCGTGAGCTGGCTGCCGGGCCTGCCGCTCGCCCAGTCCCGGCACAGCGACGCGGCGCTTCAGTCCCTTGGCCAGATCCTCGGCCGCTTCGATGCCGCACTCAAGGGCTTCATGCATCCCGGCGCGCTGCGCGATCTCGATTGGGACATCCGTCATAGCGGCCGTTCCGCCGACCGGTTGCATCACATAGCCGATGCAGACGACCGGGCGCTTCTCGAGCGCTTCATTTCGCGTTTTGAGGAGCAAGTTGCGCCGCGACTCCCGATGCTCCGTGCAGGTGTCATGCATAACGACGCCAATGACTGGAACGTGCTGGTCGATGAAGGCGATCACGACCGCATTGCCGGCATCATCGATTTCGGTGACGCGCTCTACACGCCGGTAATTGCCGAGGTGGCGATCGCCGCCGCCTATGCCGGACTCGACCATGCCGATCCGATTGGCGCGGCCGCCGCCATCGCCCGCGGCTTCCACGCGGAGTATCCGCTTCTCGAGGAGGAGATCGAACAGCTCTTCGACCTTATCGCCATGCGGCTGGTCACGTCGGTGACGATGTCGGCCTCGCGCCGCGCGGAGGTCGACGGCAATCCCTATCTCGCCGTCAGTGAGAAACCGGCCTGGGCGCTACTGCGCAAGCTCGATGCCGTGAACCCGCGCTTTGCGACCGCTATCCTGCGCCATGCCTGCGGCTTCGAGGCGGTCGCCGGCGCGCGCGCCGTCAGCGCCTGGATCGAACGGCACGGCAAGCAACTGTGGCCGATCTTGGAGCGGCCGCTTGCGACCTATCCGGCCGACCTCATTCCCTATGCCGAGCCTGCTCATCCGATGACCGTCGCTTCCGCGGGCGAACGCCCGCATGAAGCGCAGGCGATCTGGGAAGCGCATTGCCGTGCGGCCGGTGTGGCGCTCGGTATTGGCCCCTGGGGCGAGGCCCGCACCGTCTATTCCGGCGACATGTTCGCCTCCCGCCTGATCGCCGATACCCGCCGCACGCGCCATCTCGGCCTCGACCTTTTCATGCCGGCCGGCACCAGCCTCCATACGCCGCTTGCCGCCACCGTCGTCAGCGCCGAGGTCGAAAGAGAGCCGCTCGGCTACGGCTGCCTCGTCGCGCTTCGGCACGAGCCCGAGGGTTGCCCGCCTTTCGTGACGCTCTGGGGCCACCTTGCCCACGAAGCAGCCAGCCGTCTGAAGCCCGGCGACAGGCTGCAGGCCGGCGGGCTCGTCGGCGAAATGGGCGCGCCGGAGGAAAATGGCGGCTGGGCGCCGCATCTCCACTTGCAGATTTCCACCGACACGCGCCTTCCCGCCACCGAAATCCTTGGCGTCGGCGAGGAGCGCTATCTGGATGTCTGGGCCGAGCTTTTCCCGAATGCCGCGACTTTCGCCGGCGTTGCGCCGGAGTTCTTCACCCGGGCCGGCCGTACGCATGAGGAGATCGTCCGGCTGCGCCGCGAATTGCTGTTGCCGAACCTCACGATCTCTTACGAAAAACCGATCAAGTTCGTGCGCGGCGAAGGCGTCTGGCTGATCGACGACCGCGGCCGCGCCTATCTCGACTGCTTCAACAATGTCTGCCACATCGGCCACGCCCATCCGGCGGTCGTCGAGGCAATGGCGGGCCAGGCGGCGAGGCTCAACACCAATACCCGATACCTGCACGACAATATAATCGCCTATGCGGAGCGGCTGACCGCGACGATGCCGAAGGATTTGACGGTCGCCGCCTTCGTCAACAGCGGCTCGGAGGCCAACAGCCTGGCGCTCCGCCTCGCGCGCACCCACACGGCGCGCGACAACGCCATCGTGCTCGACTGGGCCTATCACGGCACGACGCAGGAGCTGATCGATCTCAGCGCCTACAAGTTCCGCCGCAAGGGCGGCCAGAAGCCGCATGTGCATGTGGCAAGAATACCGGACAGCTACCATGCGCCGTCGGATTGGCCAATCGCGGAACATGGGCGGCGCTTCGCCGAAAACGTCGCCGAATTGATCGCGGCGATGAAAGCAAGGGGCGAAGGGCCCGGCTTTTTCCTTGCCGAATCCATCCCCAGCGTCGCGGGCCAGGTCTTCCTGCCGGAGGGTTATCTCAAGGAGGTCTACCGGATGGTGCGCGAGGCGGGCGGCGTCTCCATCGCCGACGAGGTGCAGGTCGGCTTCGGCCGCGTCGGCAGTCACTGGTGGGCCTTCGAGACACAGGGCGTGGTGCCTGATATCGTCACCATGGGCAAGCCGATCGGCGATGGCCATCCACTCGCTGCCGTGGTCACGACGCGTGAGATCGCCCGATCCTTCAACAACGGCATGGAGTATTTCAATACCTTCGGCGGAAATCCGGTCTCCTGCGCGGTGGGGCTCGCCGTGCTTGACGTGATCGAGCGCGATGACCTGCGACGCAACGCGCTGGATATCGGCAACTATCTCGTCGCCGCCTTTCGAGCGATGCAGGAGCGTTACGATGTGATCGGCGACGTTCGCGGTCAAGGCCTTTTCCTCGGCATCGAGCTCGTTGCCGACCGGAGGACCAAGGCGCCTGCGACCGAAATCGCCCGCGCGGTTTCCAATGGCGCGCGCCGGCGCGGCGTGCTGATGGGCACCGAGGGGCCGCACGACAATGTCCTCAAGATGCGGCCGCCAATGATCTTTTCGAGGCGCGACGCCGACCATCTGGTTGCCGTGCTCGACGAAACCTTCGAGGCAGTTCTGTCCGGTGCCGCATGAGGAAACTACAGCGTCGCGTGTCTTTCAGGCACGCAAAGGTCGCTGTAGCATTTTGGATTGCTGCACGTCTTTGCCCTTGAACCGAGTCGATTCAAGGAGACATACCGTAGCCCGTCGCGAGGCTTTTTGCCTACCACCCCTCTTCCAGCACCTTCGCCAGCATGTCCACGAAAAAGTCGGCGCTCTCGCGCCTGAGGCACAGTGGTGGCTTGATCTTGAGGACGTTCAGGTGGTCGCCGGTCGGCTGCATGATCACGCCGAGGTCTAGCAGGCGGTTGCAGATGCCTGCCGTCTCCTCGGTCGCGGGCTCCAGCGTCTCCCGGTCGCGGACGAATTCGACGCCGAGATACAGCCCCATGCCATGCACGGCGCCAACCAGAGCATATTGTTGTCCAAGCGCCTCAAGCCGCTTTTTCAGGTGATCGCCAACGGTGCGGGCATTTTCCTGCAATTCTTCGTCGTGAAGGATATCGAGCACGGTCAGCCCGGCGACGCAGCTCACAGGGCTGCCGCCGGAGGAGGAGAAGAAATAGCCCTCCTTCTCCAGCGCGTCGGCGATCTCGCGGCGGGTGATGACGGCACCGAGCGGGTGGCCGTTACCCATGCCCTTGGCGACGGTGATGATATCCGGAACGACGCCCTGCTCCTCGAAACCCCAGAAGTAATGCCCGAGCCTGCCGTAGCCGACCTGGACCTCGTCGGCGATGCAGACCCCGCCCCGTGCCCGGACCATCGCATAGACGGCTTCGAGATAACCGGGCGGCAATGGAATGCCGCCGGCATTGCCGTAGACGGTTTCGGAGATGAAGCCGGCAAGGCTACGCTCCTGCCGATCGAGTTCACTAAGTGTCGCCGAAACCGTCGCGACATAGTCGCTGGTCGATCCCGCGCCGCGGAAAGGCCCGCGATAGGTGTTCGGTGCAACGACCGGATGCACCCAGTCAGGCCGAGTCGTCAGTGCCTGCGGATTGTCGGCGATCGAAGTCGAGACGGCGTCGCTCGCAGCCGTCCAGCCGTGATAGGCCTCGAGCAGCGAAACCATGTTGCGCGCGCCTGACGACGCCCAGGCGAGCCGGATCGCGAGGTCGTTCGCCTCCGAGCCGCTGTTGACGAGGAACACCGTATCGAGCCCCTCCGGCGCCAGAGCCGCGAGCCGCTCCGAGAATTCCGCGACCGACGCATAGTGGAATCGGGAATTGGTGTTGAGCAGCGACCATTGCCGCCCGACGGCGGCCGAGAGGCGCGGATGCCCGTGACCGATCACGGTGACGTTGTTGACCATGTCGAGATAGGCGCGTCCCTCGACGTCGAAGAGGTGCTCCTTCCAGCCCCGCTCGATTTGCGGCGGGTTGCGGTAATAGTTCTTCTGTGGACGCGCGAAATGGTGCAGGCGCCGCTCCAGGAGCCCGGCCGCGTCGGTCGGTGGCGCGTCGCAGTCGAATCCCAAAAGCGCAGCGGGCGACGGGCAAAGGCGGCGCCAGGCCTCCGCCTGGTGCGGCACCGCAAACGCCGGCGGATCGAGGTCCGCCACGGTGCAGAGCTGAACCCGCATGAAGCCTAGCGTCGGCGGGTCGCCGGGAACCTTGGCGATCTGCGCTCCGACCCCGACCGTTTCGCTTTCCGTTTCCGCAGGTTCGACCCCGAGCAGGTGCAGATGCAATCGCTCGCCCGATAGTATCAGCCGGCCTTGGCGCTGCACCAGGCGCCCGCCAAAGGGGGCGTGAATCTCGGTCTGCCCCTTGAGACAGAGGTCCACATGGAGCGCCAAGGTCCGCGGCGCCCTCGCCTTGAGCAGTCGCGTCTCCGTCAACCGGAATTCGCCGTAGCGTGTGGCAGCAGCGCCGGCCGCCCTTGCCGCCGATTGCAGAAGCAGCGCTTCCGTATCCTCATAGTGCCAGCGGTCGGCGGGAAGGTGCGGTCCGAGCAGAGACAGGTCGACGACACCGACATGATCGGGATCGATATCCGGCACCAAACGAAGCTCCACCCTTACCGCCGCCTCTTCCAGCTCCATGCCGACGGCGTGGCGGATCGCATGCTCCATCAGTTCGAGGGGTACCGAAACGGCAACCTCGAAGATTTCGCGCTCATGCGCGGCATTGCCCTGGACATAGGCATTGTCCGGGTCGATACCGAGCTGCTGGGCGGAGCTCGCGACCAGGACGCCGGCGCGCGCGACGATCAGCGGCCAGAGCGCCCTCACTTCCGCGTCCGTCAGCGGGCAGACGGCATGGAAGGCTTTCACCGCTGGCAGAATGTAGAAGGGGTCGCCATCGGCGTGGTGCAACAGCGATGCGCAGGTAGCGGCAAGCTCAGCGACGACCCATCCCTTGAGCACGTCGCCGAAATCTATGACGCCCTCGGGAATAAGCCGGCCGCTCTTGTCCGCGCGGCCGACAACATTGTCATCTGTGACGTCCTGGTGGATTGCCTGCAGGCGCAGTTCCGACGTCAGCGGTTGCAGCCGCCGCATCGCGCCGACCATCGCCTCGGCGATACGTTTGCGGAACGCCTCGTCGGCCATGGCCGAAAGCAGGTGCAGTGCGACCGGTCCAGCCCTTCTCAGATCCCACTGCAACTCCCGTTCGAGACCCGGATGGTCGAAGTCCTGAAGCGCAACGGCCAGCCGCCCGGCGACTTCGCCAAGCACCGCCACGCTCTCGGCGGCCAAATGCTTGCGACGCGTGAGCGGGGTGCCATCAAGATAGGTCAAGAGCCGGATCTGATAGGCCTCGCCGCGGACGGTGATTGCAACGATCTCCTCGCCGGCAGCCGAGGGCACGACGCGCGGCACCCTTGGCGCGTCCGCCTTCCCGCCCACATGGGCAAGCGCCGCATTCTGCGCTTCGAGCTCTTGCCGCGCATATTCAGCCCTTGCGATTTTCAGGACAAAGCGGCCCTCGTTCGTGTCGACGCGATAATTGCGGTCCTGCTGGCTGCCCAGCTCCTCGACTTCGCCCGTGAGCCCGTAGTGCTCGGAGATCAGCGCCTGCGCCTCGTCGGCCGAAATCTCGGGCCTTGCAAGCTCGGTGCGGCGCTTCAGCGATTCCTCTTGCGTCATTCCAGTTCCATCCATTCTCTGGCTCTAAAGTTGACTGCCGGGGGCGGGCGGGAACCCGCGGGGGGTTCTCTCCCGCTCTCAGTCAACACGTTCTTGCGCCCCGACACCGTCATCCACTGCTCCATTCCGCCTGCCGCGGCGGCAGCCGGACAGACGTAGCGAATGTTTTCCCCGATTTTGCCCTTGCGCGCCACTCCAAAATACCTATAGTTCCATATACAACCACGCACAGGAGAACGGCGCATGGCAAGCTCTCCCGCACAACGGCTCTTTGCCGAACAGGCGCTCCTGCCGACGGGCTGGGCGGAAGATGTGGTCATTGCGATAGGCGATGACGGCCGCATCGCCGGCATCGAAGCTGATCAGCCGTTGGCGACCGGTGTCGAGCGCTTGGCCGGCCCCCTTCTTCCGGCAATGGCGAATCTGCATTCCCATGCTTTCCAGCGGGCAATGGCCGGGCTCGCCGAGGTTGCGGGGGCGGGCGACGACAGTTTCTGGACCTGGCGCGAGGAAATGTACCGTACCGTCGGACTGGTGGATCCCGACGATGTCGAGGCGATCGCCGCCAAGCTCTACGTCGAAATGCTGAAGGGTGGATTCGGCCGGGTGGTCGAGTTCCACTATCTCCACCACCACGCGGACGGAACGCCCTATTCCGATCCGGCGGAAATGTCGCTGCGCATTCTGAACGCCGCCGAAACGACCGGCATCGGGATCACGCACCTTCCGGTCTTCTATGCTCATGCCAATTTCGGCGGTGCAGCGCCCAATCCGGGACAGCGCCCGTTCGTGCATGATCCGGAAAGCTTCCTTGCCCTCGTCGACCGCCTCGTTCGCCCCTCCGCCGAAACGGGCGCCGCACTCGGCTATGCGATCCATTCGCTGCGCGCCGCTACCCCCGAGGAGATGCGGACGATCATCGCCGGCCTACCGCGCTCCGGTCCAGTTCACATCCATGTCGCCGAGCAAACGCGCGAAGTCGAAGATTGCCTCGCCTGGAGCGGCAGGCGTCCGGTGGAATGGTTGCTGCAGGAAATGCCGGTGGACGGCCGCTGGTGCGCCATTCACGCAACGCATATGACGGCGGATGAGACCGAACGGCTGGCGAAATCGGGTGCGGTCGCCGGTCTCTGCCCGGCAACCGAAGCCAATCTCGGTGACGGCATCTTCCCGGCAACGGATTACCTGGCCCACGGCGGGCGCTTCGGCATCGGTACCGATAGCCATGTCGCGACCAGCGTCGCGGAAGAGTTGCGGCTCCTCGAATATGGCCAACGGCTGCGCGACCGCCGGCGCAACCGGCTTGCAGCCGGCCCCGGCGCTTCCGTCGGCAGGACCGTCTTCGACACCGCCCTTGCTGGTGGCGCCCAAGCGGCCGGTCTCGGCAGGCCCGGCATCTCACCTGGCGCCCGCGCAGATCTTCTCGTGCTCGACGGCGCCAATCCTTTTATTGCCGCCGCGAGCGGCGACCGGATTCTCGACCGCTGGCTCTTTGCCGTCGGCGGGGAGGCGGTCCGCGACGTCATGGTCGCCGGCAAATGGACGATCCGCAATGGACACCATGCCCGTGAGGAGGAGATCGACCGCGTTTTCCAGCGGGTCCTGAAAAAGCTTAGATAGCCGCGGCGGCAGCTCGTCTCGTTGACCTTGCCGGTGCACTGCTCATGATCTGGCATATCCGCGCTGCTTTGAGCATACTGGTTACTGCTCCGATCGTTTGGATCGGGCAAGCGATGGGATGGCTCGGCTGACAATGATGCGAATCCTGCGCGCGAGTGATTACAAGCATATGCCGTGGAAGAACGGTGGCGGTGAGACGGTGGAGATCGCCGTTTCCCCGGAGCGCGGAACGCTCTCCGACTTCGATTGGCGCATCAGCATGGCCACGGTTGCAAGCGATGGCGCCTTTTCCAGTTTTTCCGGAATTGACCGAACCCTCTCCATCCTCGATGGCGCCGGTCTGACGCTCTTCATCGAGGGCCGGCCGCCGAAGTTGTTGACGACGGCCGATCCGCCGCTTTCCTTTCCCGCCGACGTGCCGACATCGGCCAGGCTCAACGACGGCCCGGTCACCGATCTCAATGTCATGACGAGACGACATGCGCTGAAGCACAGGGTGCGAAGGCTGCATGTCGAGGGCGCGCTGCCGATTACCACCAGTGCCCGCGAGATCGTGCTCTTCTGCCACCGCGGCAGTGTGGCGCTGGCAACTGCGGGGGTTTCCGCCACCTTGCATGCGCTGGATACGGCGGTGCTCCAGCACCCGGCAGCCCTGACGCTCTCAGCCGAGATTTCCTCAGACGTTTTTCTGATCGAGATCAGTGTTCCCTGACCCGCTTAGCGGCGCGGGATGAGGAAAAGTTGCCGCCCCGCATCCCTGCCAACACCTCACGATCGATCACGTTGAGTTTGACCGAACCTGCTGGCTGCGGGATATTTAGACGAATGCATAGCGGAGCGCACCGAACAGAAGGAGCACGCCGCCGACCGTCGTCAGCCCCACACCGAGCCAGTTCCGCGTCGGGGCGAGGAAACGCAGCCCTTGGTGCCGCGGCTCGAGCGTCTGTCGATCGTTCTCCTGCTTCGGCGGGCGACTGAGGCGTCGCCGGGCCAAGGCTTCCCACACCATCGCGAGAATGCCGAAGATGAAAAGAAATGCACCGATCAGGACCGTCCCCACGGCGTTTCCTCCAGCACGGCGCCATCTGTTTTGTGCAACGTCGGGTGAATCCACCAGACTGCAAGACGCCCTAACGCGTGCGCGTTTGTGGCCGCACAATATTCATCTGGAGCTCGTGACTCGTCGCATATCTACCGAGCACCTTGATCAGCCGCTTTTCCTCGGCCCTGTGAATGCCGGTTCGGCGGCAATACTCTGCCACGTCCCAGACATGCTTCGCCTGGGTCCTGTCGAGCTTCCGAGTGTCCGGGTGTTCCATCCTGCGCCTCCCACGCTCCTCAAAATCAACGCCGCCGAAATCGGTTTTGTTCCAAGTCATAGGTGAACGATCGCCGACCCCCGCTCCGCGGAACATTTCCTCCCGCCGAGCCGTTCTCTTCGGGTCGGGGAAAGCCATCGTCGGGGCCAACTGGCCAAGCGCGACGAAGTAGAAAAAGCAAAGAACGGAATTGTTCGATGTCCCGGAAGGTTACGCCCGAAAAACTTGAAAAACTGACGCTCATGCTCGGCCAAACCGTTGCGGCGATGCGGGTCAACGAGATCCTGATGTGCCGCCTGCTGAGGTGGGCTGCCGCCAACAGCAATGATCCGAGGCGCTTCATCGAAGAGGTCTTGGAAAAGACGAGAGACGAATTGCAGCGCCCCGCCGAAGCCGATGGCAGCGCGGCCACCGCAGAGGCAACTGTGCAAGCCCTCGAATACCTCGACGACCTCGCCGAGGATATCCAGTCAAAACAGGAACGAAAATCGTCTCGCCGGGATGTCAAAGGCCTCTCGCTCCTCGACCGGTATCAATTCCCCAGTTTCACCGCGGCGCCTCGCCGGGCCCCCGACGGCACCGAAGTGCAAAAGGGGCGCGGCTGACGCGCCGTTGGCGCGGATGTGCGTCATTCGCTCGGATGCGGCACCGTTTTCGGCGGCTCTTCCAGGAATGTATAAGGCCCGTCGGGACACTTGACGTTCGGGTTCACCGGATGGAAGACCCCCATTGGGTTCGGCTTGAAGATCCACGCATGCAGGTCGTAATGATGGAGCGCGGCCGGCAGTAGCGGCTCATGCCCCTCCATCGGCCCATCGAAGGGATGTCCGAAGAGCTCCGGCTTCGGCTTGACGCCGGTCGCAAGCGGGATCAGCCATTCTACGGCAACGAGTTCGAGCTTGTCGCCGACCGGCTCGTAAAGCAGCAAGGTCGGCTTCATCGGATCGGGCTCTGGACCGATCAAAGCGGGGTTCAGGAAATGCACCCCCATGGTTCCCGAAGCATACTTGACGCATCCGAGCGTCGAGAAATAGCCGTCGCGCACGGCGACCACCGGGTCTTTGTACTTTTCGAGCGCCACCTTCAGCTTTTCGAGCTCCGGCGGAAGCGCGTCAGTGGCCGTCACTAGTTGAGGTGTGAAAGAAGCGCCCGCCGCGAGACAAATTGTCTGTAGCAAGCGCAGTACCGAAGACATAGGCATGGCTCGGTCCTCCCTCGCTCTCTCGCCTCCCGCGAGGAGCACGGCGCATGATACAGCACCGAGGAGTGGGGAGCCACTCGCGAGAAAGGGTTAGGTGGGCTTGCGAGCCTCCATTGCGGCTCCGCGGGCGGCGCGAACCTATGTGAGTGCATCCCGATCCAGCAGTCGGAATCGAATACCGCTGGAACTCACCGCGAGAACGCAGAGTTAATCTTTCGCGATTCGATTTCTGCCAGTCACTCTGTTACCTTACTGACGTTTCGAGGTTCGATCCGTCGTTCCGAAGGAATGCGCCCATGGCTTCCGCAACTGCCGACTCTCCCGTCACCGAGCCCTACTCCGTCCCGGCAACCAATTCCCTCCAGGAGCGGCGGCCGAACACTCTGAAGCACGGGGACACCTTTGCCGTTTTCGACCAGAACGGCGATGCCTATTCCGGACCGGGCAGCCCCGAGGGGCTCTTCCATCGCGATACCCGTCACCTCTCCCATCTTTGCCTGACGATCAATTCCGCCCGGCCGCTGCTTCTGTCCTCGACCCTCAGGGACGACAATGCCACGCTGACCTGCGACCTGACGAACCCCGACTTCGTCGATAAGAACGGCGAACGGCGGTTGCGGCACGACTCGATCCACTTGCGGCGATCACGCTTCGTTTGGAACGGCACCTGCTACGAACGGCTGCTGGTGCGAAACTTCCACGAAGAGACGCAATTGATCGAGATCCGCATCGACTTTGCGGCCGATTTCGCCGACCTTTTCGAAGTCCGTGGGAAGCAGCGAAAGCGTCGCGGACAAATGCATCCGCCAACCACCACCCGTCACGAGGTTCGCCTGTCCTATACTGGCCTCGACGGCCTCGAACGAACCACCCGTTTAGGCTTCGACCCGCCGCCTTCGACCCTCACGGCGGCAGCTGCCACATACCAACTCGAACTCGACCCCGGCGAAAGCCGAACCCTGTTTCTGGAGGTCAACTGCCAACGGGAACCGGCGATCCCGATCGGCCATCGCTCCTATTTCTTCGCGCTGAGGGATGCCCGCCGCGCCTTGCGCGCCTCTTCCGGCCGGGCCGCCTGCATCTTGAGTTCGAACGAGGTCTTCAACGAGGTCGCACAACGCAGCATGTCCGACCTCTACATGCTCATCACCGAAACTCCGGAAGGGCCCTATCCCTATGCGGGCATCCCCTGGTTCAGCACGGCCTTCGGTCGCGACGCGATCATCACCGCCATGGAGACGCTATGGCTCGATCCGGAGATCGCCCGGGGCGTGCTGGCGCATCTGGCTGCGAACCAGGCGACGGGTTTCGACCCGCTGTCGGACGCCGAGCCGGGCAAGATCCTCCATGAGGTGCGCTTCGGCGAAATGGCCGAGCTCAGGGAAGTGCCGTTCCGGCGCTACTACGGCAGCGTGGATTCGACGCCGCTTTTCGTGATGCTCGCCGGCCAATACCTGCAGCGCACCGGTGACATCGGGACGATTCGCCAAATCTGGCCGAACATCGAGGCGGCGCTGACGTGGATCGACGATCATGGCGACCGCGACGGCGACGGCTTTGTCGAATACGGCCGCCGCACCGAGGACGGCCTCCTCAACCAGGGCTGGAAAGACAGCCACGACTCCGTCTTCCATTCGGACGGATCGCTCGCCCGCGGTCCGATCGCGATCGCCGAGGTACAGGCCTATGTCTACGGTGCATGGGAGGCGGCGGCAAGAATGCTTCGGGACCTCGGGCAGGAAGACCGCGCCGTCGGTTTCCTCAGGCGCTCCGAGGAGTTGAGACGCCAGTTCGACTCGGTCTTCTTCGATGAGGAGCTGGGCACCTACGTGCTTGCGCTCGACGGCGACAAACGGCCGTGTCGGGTCCGCTCCTCCAATGCCGGCCATGCCCTTCTCACCGGCCTCGCCTTGACCGACCGCGTGGAAACAGTCGCAAAAACGCTGATGTCCGGCGCCTCCTTCTCAGGCTGGGGAATAAGGACCATCCCCGTCACTGAAAGCCGCTACAATCCGATGAGTTACCACAACGGCTCCGTGTGGCCGCACGACAATGCGCTGATCGCCCTCGGTCTGGCGCGCTACGGCTTTCGCCACGCGGCCGCACGGATCTTCGAGGGCCTGTTCGCCGCCTCGACCTATATCGAACTGCGCCGTCTGCCTGAGCTCTTTTGCGGCTTTCCTCGCCAGCGGGCGCAAGGGCCGACCTTCTATCCGGTGGCCTGCATCCCCCAGGCATGGGCGGCCGCAGCACCCCTCTCGCTCGTGCAGTCCTGCCTTGGGCTGGAGTTCAACACGAAATCCATGCAGATCACCTTCGATACTCCCGTGCTGCCGGAGTTCATAGAGAGGCTCGAGATAAAGCAACTCAAGGTCGGCATAGGCTCGGTGCATGTCGCGGTACACCGCTCCGGCACGCGGGTGGTCGTCGACGTCATCGAGCGAAAAGGCAATGTGCGGGTCATCACGATCCTCTGACAGCCCTCCCTGCATGTCTTCTTGAAAGGACAATGACATGCAGCAGATCAAGGCGCTACAGCGAGCCTTGCGCGTCTGATGGGACGCGCGGCGCTGTCGGGCAATCACGGCAGCGGTGGGAAGCTTTCTCCATAGGCGGGCTGAAGACCTTTCTCGGTCGGCCTGGCATTGGGTTGGACCTCAAGTTCGGCGAGCACCGGCAGATGATCCGAAGCCACGCGCGCAAGCGCGCTGCTGTGCACCCGGCAGGCGCTGGCGCCGATCCCGTCACCGACAAAGATGTGGTCCAGCCGCAAGAGCGGTAGGCGCGACGGAAAGGTCGGCCGCGGCTTCAAATTGCAGAGGCTCGTCACGTCCTTGAGTTGCCCGGCCAGGAGCTTGTACGTCGTCGAGCGTGCAATCGCGTTCAGGTCGCCCGCCAGGATCACGCGCGAATCCGGTTGCCTGATAGCCCCGAGCCAGCCGGGACCCAACAGCGCCGTCGCCTGTCGGATACGCTCGGAACCGCGCAATCCGAGATGCGTGTCGATGACCTGGAGCTTGACCCCTGCAAAGTCTATTTCCACCCAGAGAGCACCTCGAGGCTCTCCGCACGACGGCAGCGCGTCCGCCTTGACCAGACGCATCGGCAATGCCGTCAGCACCGCATCGCCGTATTTCTCTTCTTTGAGGTGGAGCGCCGGATGAAACTCCGCCTCCATTCGCAGATGCGCGGCGATCATCTGTGCCTGGTCCATGCCGGCGCTGCGGGCGCGGCCGACATCCACCTCCTGCAGGGCAATGATGTCGGGCTGGCATTCGCCGATGACGGCCGCGACACGCCCAGGGTCGAGCTTCCGGTCGGTGCCGAAACAACTATGGACGTTGTAGGTGAGGAAACGCAGCCGTCGAGGCATGATCCCTGTTTAATCACTCCGGGCTGTGGTCTTCCAATCGGGAACACGTCGGACCCGCTTTTCGTTCCGATGACGGACATGGGAGCGCGGCAGATGCCCACCAAGATATTTGCAAGACTATTCATTGTCGCCGCCATCGGCATCGCCGCGTGGCTGATCTATCGCACGCTCAACCGATACTCCCCGGACGAGATCGCCCGCTCGGTCATGCAGATTCCGCTCGGGCACCTCGCGGCGGGAGTGGGCTACGTCTTCCTCTCCTATTTATGCCTCACGCTGTTCGATACGCTTGCGGTGCGCTATGTCGGTCGAAAGCTCGCCTATCCCCGAGTGGCTGTCACCTCCTTCACCAGCCTCGCCATCGGCCACAATGTCGGCGTTGCCGCCTTGAGCAGCGGCGCCGTCCGCTACCGCTTCTACTCGCGTTGGGGGTTCAGCGGTGAAGAGGTCGCAAAGATCATTCTCTTCTGCGGCGTCACCGTCGGCCTGGGCCTTGCCACCCTCGCCGGTCTTTGCTGTCTGATCATGCCGGAGAGCGCCGCGGCAATCATCGGCCTTTCCGAACCGGGTGCCCTCCTTCTGGGCGTCGCCTGTCTTGCTGGCTCGACCGGCTACGTCATGCTCGCGGGCGTGCTGCGTGGGTCGCTTCGGATCTGGCGGTGGTCGTTCGAAATGCCGTCGCTTCCGATTGCGGCCGGTCAGGTGATCGTCGGTACGAGCAATTACCTTTGCGTCAGCGCCTGCTTGCACCAACTCGTGCAGGCATTCGGAAACCCGGCCTACCTGGAGACCGCGACCGCCTATGTCGGCGCCAGTGTTGCTGCCCTTGTCAGCCACGTGCCGGGCGGAATCGGCGTCCTTGAAGCAACGATCGCGTTTCTGCTCGGCCAGGCCGCAAACATCGGCGCGCTCATCGCGTTCCGGGCGATCTATTTCTTCCTGCCACTCCCGCTTGGATTGATGTCGCTCTCGATTGCCGAATTCGTCCGCTTCGACGAAGCGAAAAGCCTCGCCACCAAGGCGAAGAGCTGACCCGTCCAGCGTCTGGCGAGGGTGCGCACGCCGGACAGGGGCCGTAGCGGTCGGTTCGGGTCCACGATGCCCGTCCCCCAGACTAGCGCCGTCGCCCCCTTGTCCTTGATCCCGTTGAAGGGCCGCAAGCCACGCGAATGGCCGTTTAGCCCATCGATGACGGCGACGAGCGAGCCTGTGTCGCGCAGCATCCTTCGGACCTCGGACGGGTCCGCGTCGAGATGTTCGGCCAATAGGCAATTGCGAATGCCCTCGATTGCCGCGCGCTGCTCTTCGTCCGCAGCCTCCACGGCAACGTCGCATTCGGTGTCGAGCCCCTCCGAGCGGTTGTTGAAGTTTGACGAGCCGACGCGCAGGAAGCGCTCGTCGATCGCGACCACCTTCGAATGAATGATCACCTCCTGCTCGGATCCGTCGATTGCGGGAACCACCGGATAGGCGACCCGCAGCCTGCCATGACGGTCGGCCCGTTTCAGCCGTCGGATAAGGCGATCGCGATTGCCCCCCATCACCAGTTTTTCCAGGAGCCCGTGCGAATTTCGCGTGGTGATCACCACGATTTCAGGGCCGTCCGGCTCCTGCAATCTCTCAGCGAGCAGCTTGCCGATCCTGCCTGAGGCGAAGTACTGGTTCTCGATGTAGATGTGGCGGCGGGCGCTGCGCAGCGCGTCGAGGGTCAGCCGCAGCGCCTCCTGGCGTCCTCGCCTTTCGCCGAAGCCTGGCTCGGTGCGCGCGATGGCAAGCCGGCAGTTGGTGAGGACGGGCTCGATGCCCTCCGGCCATGCGACGCTCGACGAGTTCGGGGGCAGGACGTCTTCGCCGATCGACGACTTCCAGCGGGAGCGGCAAAGATCTCCGATGGCGCGGCTCGCTTCGCCGTCGAAGACGACCTCGATGTCGTGCACCGGGTCATAGGGTTTTCCGTCCGGATCGCGGCGCAGATCGTTCTCCGGCGAATGATCCGGCGTGTCCCAGCGCCGCGCTGTCAGATCGATGCCGCCGACAAAGGCGACACGGTCGTCGATCGAGACGAGCTTCTGGTGATGGCAGCCGCGAAGGGCGCGGTGGTTCGCAAAGCGCAGTTCGATCCGAGGATGCATCGACCATTTCTGTTTGCGAAAGAGCCGCAAGGACTTTCCCGAGTAGATCGGTCCCATCGCCCAGACGAGAATTCGGATCCTTAAGTTCGGCTTTCGCGCGGCCAGGCGCTCCAGCATGGTTCCGAGCGCCTCCGCGTCCGGGACCCCTGGCCGCAGTCTGATGCGCGGGTCGAAATCCCATCCGGTGATCCATATCTGTTCTTCCGCCTGCTCGATCGCACGCTCCAGGCAAGCATAAAAGGCGGCCCCGTCGACAAGGAGCGACACCCGCTCGGCGAGCGCGCGGCGCCAGACATTCTCCGCCTCTCTGATGATCGGCCGAACGGCGGAGCGCCGTCCCTTTCGCGCGCCTCCGGCAAGTGTGCTCTTCCACACCAAGCTTCGTTTCCCATGGGTTGCAACTGCGAAGGAATCCATTTCGGCCAAGTTTTGTTCCCGCGGCCCGCAGCGGGAGCCTCGGAAGCGGAGGGCGGAAAATGTACAGGTACGCTGTCATTCCGAATATCGCCCGATGCACGCTACCGCTCGGCTCCAGGCGCGGGTATTATTATCGGAACCTTGGATTTACGAGGGTGGTGAGCTTGGATTTGCAGACCTTCAGAGATTCGCTTGCGAAACCACAGCCGCCTGCCGGTTTAAGCTCTGCGCTGCAAGCGCTATGGTGGGATGCGAAGGGCGATTGGCACAAGGCGCACGAGCGCGCCCAGGAAGACGACGATGCGGCGGGCATGCGTGTACATGCCTACCTCCATCGCAAGGAAGGTGATCAATCGAACGCAGAATATTGGTATCGCCGCTGCGGCGCCGCACCGTCGATCTTGACGCTTGATGAGGAATGGGAAGAGTTGGCGCGGGGACTTTTGCACCACGGCTGAGCTCTGCGCCACGCAAAGTCTGCTTCTGCGGCGTTTGAGGCCATCAATGCGCCATACAACGGTTGCTTGCGCGCGCGGCAATGAACGTTGGATGTCGACCAAGCCCAGCTTGGCCCGCCGAATAGACATGGAAGAAGGACGGCAGTAAAGTTGCCCAATGGGTGCTAGGAAGGCGCCATTGCATGGCCAACGAATCCATCAGACGTCGGCTTGCTGCCATTTTGGCCGCCGACGTGGTCGGTTACAGCCGCCTCATGGAGCGGGACGAGAAAAACACCCACACGCTGCTCATGGCGCGCTGGAAAGAGGTGCTGGAGCCGCTCGTCGCAAACCATCAGGGCCGCATTTTCAAGAGGACTGGCGACGGTGTGCTTGTCGAGTTCAGCAGCGCCGTCAACGCGGTCGAATGCGCCGCAGCACTTCAGCACGCCATGGCGGCCGCGAACAGAGACATGCCGGAAGATCGGGCCATCGTGCTCCGCGTCGGTGTCAACCTCGGCGACATCATGGTCGACGACAGCGATCTGTATGGCGACGGGGTCAATGTGGCTACGCGAATCGAGGCGCTTGCCGAACCTGGCGGCGTGGCCCTTTCGGATGGAATTCATGAATATGTGCATGGTCGCACCGGCCTCGAATTCGTCGACAGCGGATATCACGAGGTCAAGAACATCGAACGTCCGGTGCACATCTGGACCTGGTCGCCGACCGACCTGACCAACGATCCCATCAAAGCTGCTGTCGAAGCCCCGCCGCAGCTTCCAAAGAAGCCATCGATAGCCGTTCTACCGTTTGACAACATGTCCGGCGACCCGGAGCAGGGCTATTTCGCGGATGGCATCACCGAGGACATCATCACGGATCTTTCGAAGGTTTCCGGCCTCTTCGTGATCGCCCGGAATTCCTCTTTCGCCTACAAGGGCAAGACGCCGGACATCCGCAAGGTGAGCCGGGAACTCGGCGTCCGCTATGTCCTGGAAGGCAGCGTGCGCAGGGCCGCCGACCGCATCCGCATCAATGCTCAGATGATCGACGGTACGACCGGCGGCCATCTATGGGCCGAGCGCTACGATCGCGGACTTGAGGATATCTTCGCGGTTCAGGACGAAGTGACCCGCACTATCGTCAACGCGCTCAGAGTGAAGCTGACGGCCGGCGAAGAGCAGCGGCGCGAGGGCCGCGGCAAGGTCGATCCGCAAGCCTATGACCTGCTCGTCCGCGCCCGTCAGGCCATCCTGCAGTTCAACTCCCAATCGTCCAAGGACGCACGCGGCATGCTGGAACGCGCCATCGATATCGATCCGGCGATGGCAGCTGCCTATGCTTCACTTTCGATCGTTGCCTTGTCGGACTTTATCAATCGGTGGAACGGCGCAACCCCTGAAAATCTCAAACAGGCGCTCGAGCTGGCCCAAAAGGCAATTGATACGGACGAGACCGAGCCGCTGGGCCATCACGCACTCTCGCTTGCCCTTTCCTGGATGCGGCGTCTCGACGAGGCGGAGGACGCCGCAGAGCGGGCGATCGAGCTCGACCCCAATTCGGCAAGCGCCTATACAGCACTTGGCAGCATAAGGGATTTCCAAGGTCGGCACGAGGACGCCCTGGCACTGTACACGCGGGCTCACCGGCTTGACCCGCAATTCGACCTGTCGCTGCATTTCCTTGGGAGGTCTCTATTGAGCCTCGGGCGTTTTGACGAGGCCGAGATCGCCTTCAAGCGTCGGCTGGCGCTTGCGCCGCGATCGGACATGACGCGTTTTTATCTTGCCTGCCTGTATGGTCGTATCGGGCGCCACGAAGAAGCGCGGCGATATTGGCGTGAAATGCTTGACGTCAACCCGAACTTTTCCATTGATCACCTCAAGCGGGCTTTACCCTACCGGAATTCCAATCTGTTCGATCGTCTGGTGGACGGACTCCGCGAGGCCGGGGTCTCCGTCTGAATACAACCGAAGACACTTTGTGGATGCAGCATAAATTCGAATATGCAAGCGGATTGTACCTGCCAAACCCATTTTGGCTGCAAATCAACTCCATAAGCATATCCATGTACTGTTTCTAACGTGCGCGTGACGCCGCTGGCAAAGCCCACGAGACACGAATTGGAAATACCCCTGCATGCTGCCAAGCAACCAGAGAACTTCTTCTTCGTTCCCTATGGAAATGAGCTTCCTTCCGGAGACAGCGACTTTCATTGTCGGTGCGTCAGGTCGCCGCGATTTATCGAGGAGTAAGCCGGCCATTGCGGGATTCGAGGCGAACAGCCTTGAGCCAGGCAGCCCTTCGCCTTGGGAATCGGACCATCTGCCGTGCCGATAGAATATGGTTCAGCAGCCGCCGCCTATGCTAGTTACGCCAAGCGGAATCATGGCTCCATGCCTCATACGTTTCGATCCGGCCCCTGTCGGCGCACTTCACTTCAAGCGAGGTCAGGTCCGTGATCTTATAGGTACGGCGCGTGCCGCAGACCGCGCCCCCATTGGCGAAAACCTCGACGACGCCGCGGTCGAAGAACAACGTCAACCGTTCGAGCGTCAGCGGCGCTGAGCGGTACTTGATGTCACCATTATCCTCCGCCACGGCCAGCTCAAGCCGCTGGGCGCTGTGAGCCAATCTAAAGCTCTCCCCGTCGCTGCCCCGCGCGATGATCTGAACGCCATCCAGATCGCCTGCCAAAGACAACTCGACGGGGCGCCCCGGTTCGCACGCGAATTGAAAAGGTGCAGCCTGTGGAAGAGTGCGGGCGCGCAGGCGCTGACAGCCCTTCTCCGGCATCATTGTCAAATTGAGTTGGGTGTCGAGGCCGAGCACGCGCGGGAGCGACAGCTCCCCGCTATAGGGCGAACCTCCCGGCTTGCGGAATTCCCAGTTGAAGAGCCAGGCAAAAGCGATCTGGCGGTCCTTTGCCAGGAAGCTCTGCATCGCGTAAAAATCCGTGCCGAAATCCAACTCCTGCAAAGCGGGAGTCGCGGGCATGAAGCGGTCGCTCTCGAAGGTGCCGACCTGAGCGTAAAGCAGGTTATGACGGCCGGTTTCCGGCTCAGTGTATCCTACAAAGCCCATCACCAGCACATGATGACCATCGAGCTGGAAAAAATCCGGGCACTCCACGCAGCGTGCGCCGTGCCGGCGAAAATGCTCGGGAGCGCGATAGAGGACGGACAAGAATTTCCAGTCCTTTCCGTCCTCGGACCCATAGAGCAGGACGGCCGGATCACCATCGATCGCCGCGCCGAGGACCATCCGATATGTGCCGCGGGCCGCATCATACCACACCTTGGGGTCACGGCTGTCGTGGGCGCTACCGTCGGGACCGTTGACAAGCACCAACTTATTGGCATCCGGACGCAGGAGATCGGCCGATGGCAGCACTCGCTTCTGCACCTCCTTGTAGTCCTTGAACAGGTCATAGGCCGGAAGCCGTTCTGTGTAGTAGAAGCTGAGCTTGCCCTCGGGGCCAACGAAGGCACTTCCCGAGAAGGCGCCGCCGGTGGCGCCTAGCGACCAAAGATTCTGTTCCGGATGCAGGAAGACCGGCAGATGGATCCAACTGTAGAGATCATCGCTGACGGCATGGCCCCAGTGCATGGGTCCCCATTCGGATTCAACGGGGTGGAACTGGTAAAAGAGGTGATAGCGGCCGTCGACGAAACACAGCCCGTTCGGATCGTTCATCCAGGCCTGAAACGGCGAGAATCTGAGCTGCGGGCGATTTGCATCGCTCTCGTACCACTCCGGCCAGGATGTCCTCGGTCGAGCGATGACGCGGCCATCGCGCAACTCCAGGAAAGTCACCCCTTTCTCAGCAACATCATCCGGGTTGAAGCTGTAAAGCAGTGGAATGTCAATGGCGCCATCGTCCCATTCTACCGTGAACGGACCGGCGGCATAATGAGTATAGGAATAGAATTGAAAATAGGGTGGCAGCCGCGCGATCCGGTAAACGACCCAATCGCCGACGCGCAGTACGAAGGCATTGGCGTGTTCTTCCGGAGCGGATTTTCCAGGCTTCTGCCGAGCCCAGATCTCCAACCGCACGCCGTGCTCAGCATCCAATTGCACCCTGTTCTTCATTCGATGGTCTCATTGATAATTTTTTCGAATAGTCACTGACTTTCGGGAGTATGCGTTCAGTCTATATTGAAACTTCGCCACTTTTCCCAGGAACTGGAGTACCTCTAAATGCGTTCAGTGTTTTGTCCATTACAACCTGTTCGTCATTTCCTGAATCCAGGACTATATTTCGTGCAGACCCCCTTTGCACGAGTACAGTAGTTACTTCTAGCGCGTTCAAATTGTTAGTTGAAAGCAATGCGCCGACTTGTGTAGAAAAACAGGCGCTGTTTGGTGCATGATTGATTTGCGATATTTCTGTTGTCGCCACGACGTGGTTATTAGCGATGTAATTACCGCTACCGGAAACCACATTAATTATCACAGGCTTTACGGCGAGAGGTTTGATATATTGAGTATCTATCGTTTCTGAAATGTGGTTCGCAATTATCGAATTGTTGCTGCCGTCAATTTGCAAAAGACCGAACAGATCATCCAAGCCATTATCGTACTTCTGCATCGGTGCCCATGGCTCGCGATCTCGCAAAAAGTGATTTGAGGAAACCAAATTTTCGCAACAGTTGGCAGCAAAAACCAACATTCCGGGATAAAACGAATGGAATCTGTTTCCTGTGACGGAGGAGCGCACCACGCCGGAAAAATAGACACTGCTGGCACCTCTAGGGAATACGTTGTTTGAGGATACTAGAATGCCCCCATAATATTCAGCATAAATGGAATGTCCTCTATATCCGGCTCCGACAAAATTATTTGCTATTCTTGAGGCCTGCCCCATACCTTTCAATTCGATACAGTTTCCGCACTCTGCAATGAAATTGTTATCTATCGCCAGCGCATCTGCATCATGAACAATAACTCCATGCTCCAGATAGATGAGACCCATTCCCGTTATTCGGAATGAGTCATTGGCGCTACCTACATAGATTCCCGTTTTGCCATTCTTGTATGTGTTTTCTGCATCATTTTGCCCCGAACCATCACCAGTGAAGTGCAGGCCATCGATGCAAAAATCAGCAAACTCCACAGAGCTAATACGAGGATTTCCAGTGCGCTTAACATAAAAAGCGGCTCCAGCAGCCTCACCGTCGGCGGCCTCTGGAGAAAGGTCCACAAGCATGCGACTTCCGCCCGGCCACACTTCGTGCCAGCGTGCCAGCTCGTTTGCGGGTGTGTTGAAACGGATGCTCGAAGACGTAAAACCGTGTCCAGAGCCCACAATTTTTAGATAGCTCACGTCTATAACGACTTGTGTGGCAAGACGGTAATCGCCCGGCGGTACATAGATGACTGCGCCAGGTTTCCCGCTATCACTTAGATCGGAAACAGTTTGCCTGCCCTTAATATCCGCAATGATGCTATTGATGACCGCTCCAATGTCCTCATAGGGATTACCTACCGGATACTTTGTCACGTCGTAACAGTTTTCGCTAAGCATTGTTAATGTCTTTTCTGACATTTCTTACTCCAGAGAGGCAGTATACTGATGTTCTTGATTGGCTTGACTGTGTAACCCGTTCAACCAGCTCTCCGTCTGAGTTCCTGGCTGGAGATCCGAAGGAGCACAGGCGATGGGTGCGACAGAGGGCTAGTCACTCTTGCTTTCTCCCGGCTATACCATCACCAGATGCTGGTGCGGGTGACCGGTTCAAAGAAGTGAAGTTCTTCGGCATCGACAGCGACTCGCGCAATGTCACCTGCTCGTACTGTGCTCTTCGGAGAAAAACGGGCTACAGCAGCTCTTTCGTCGCCAATATCGGCGACGGCGTCCGGGTCGCCAGCATCCACCCAAGGTGCACCGATATTCAGATGCACCATGGATTCAGAACCTAGCGCCTCAACAAGAGTGACTGGGGCCGAGATTTCGGCCGAAGAGGGGCGGATTGCTGCGTCGTTCATGTGCTCGGGCCGTATACCGACAATCACCTGACGGTGAGACGCACCGTTGAGAGAGGGGCGATATTCGAAGACTCGCTCCGGGACTTCGAAATTGTTGCTGCCCAGGGTCAGAGTCCTTCCATTCAGAACGGCCTCGTACAAGTTCATCGAGGGGGATCCGATAAAGGCGGCGACAAAGACATTGTCAGGGCGTTTGTACAGGTTTTGCGGTGTGTCGACTTGCTGCAGCACGCCGCCTTTCATGACAGCTACGCGGTCACCCATCGTCATCGCCTCGACCTGGTCGTGTGTCACGTAAACCGTAGTGACATTCAGTTTTCTTTGGAGGCTAGCGATCTCGGCGCGCATCTGCACGCGCAGCTTGGCATCGAGGTTCGACAACGGTTCATCCATCAGGAAGGCCGCTGGTTTGCGGACGATCGCTCGTCCCATGGCGACACGCTGTCGCTGGCCTCCTGAAAGGAGTGCCGGCCGACGGTCGAGCAAAGTCGTCAATTCAAGGGTGCGTGCGACTTCGTCTACGCGGCTCGCAATTTCGGCCTTCGGCAGCCCGGCCATATGCAGGGGAAAGGCGATATTTTCCCGCACTGACTTGTGGGGATAGAGCGCGTAGGACTGGAACACCATGGCGATATCGCGATCCTTCGGATCGACATCGTTGACTAACCTGCCACCGATCCTGAGTTCACCGCTAGTAATGCTCTCCAGGCCGGCGATCATCCTGAGCGCCGTCGACTTTCCACATCCTGACGGGCCGACGAAAACCATGAACTCGCCATCCCTGATGTCGAAGCTCAGATCGTGCAGAGCGTGAAAGCTGTTTCCGTAGACCTTGTTGATAGTGTGCAACTCTATGGCGGACATGCTTCTGCCTCCCTCATCCCTTTACAGCGCCGAATGTCAGGCCGCCGACGATCTGTTTTTGAAGTGCGAGCGTTACGAAGATCACGGGAAGCGAATAGAGCACCGCGGCTGCGGTCATCGCTCCCCAGGCAAGCCCGTAGACTGAGTTGTATTCGGCGATGACGATCGGTGCCGTTTTCGTAGCCTCCGAAGTCAGCAGCAACGCGTAGAGGAACTCGTTCCAACTCGTAATGAAGGTGAAGAGCGCAGTCACTGCGATCCCACCAGTCATGACCGGAAGGATAATCTTCCGGAATGCCTGGAAACGTGTGCAGCCATCCATGCGTGCTGCTTCTTCGAGTTCCTTCGGCACGCCTTCGAAGAAGGCGGACATGAGCAACAACGCCAGCGGGACGGCAGCCGAAGTGTGGGCGAGAACCAGGCCCGGAATCGTATCGAGAAGTCCCAGAGCCTTTAGTAGCTGGAACAGTGGCACACCGAGAGACACCGACGGCACCATGCGCGTGACCAGCGCAAACAGCAGGAACAGGGTGGTGATCCTACGCCGGTACTGCGTTGCGACGTAGGCTGCGGGGACCGCCACCGCTAGGGACAGCACGGTTGTCAGCACCGCCACCGTGAGCGAGCTTGCGAATGCCTTCGGCAGAGCCGACGATTGCAGCACTTCGCGAAAGTTTTCGAGCGAGACCACTGCAGGGAGGAAGCTTGGCGGAATCTGCTGGACATCCGCCGCCGGCTTGATCGAGGTCATGAGCAGGTAGACATATGGCAGCGCATAGGACAGAACGAGCACGAGGGCTGCCGCGTTGACCAGCATGCCATTGATATTGAAGCGGCGTGCCCTACGCATGAGCCGGCCTCCATATCTTCCAATATGCCGCGGCGGCGAGAACCATCATTACGATCAGGAACAGGGTCCCGGATGCTGATGCCTCGCCAAGATCGCCAAACCGAACCATGCGCTGATAGATGTTCATCGAGAACACTTCCGATGCGTGATTGGGGCCGCCTTGCGTCTGTATCCAGATGAGGTCGAAGGTCTTGGCCGCATCGACAGCGCGGACGATGACAATGACGGCGATAACCGGACGCATCAGCGGCAAGGTGACGTGCCAAAACCGCTTGAACGCATTCGCGCCATCAATCCGGGCAGCTTCGAGCAAGTCTTTCGGAATGTTGGTCAATCCTGCGTAGGACACGAGCGCGACAAAGGAGGTCGTCAGCCAGATATCGGCGAAGGAAACGGAATAGATCACGATGTCCTCGTCGGACAGCCAGGCGATCGCATCGGCGTCTCTGATAATACCCAGATGGACGAGCCCATAATTGAGAATGCCAATGTTGCCGACCAGCAGGAAGCGCCACAGCAGGCCGGCGACGATCGGCGGCACCATCAGCGGCAGCGTGAAGATCGTGCGATGCCAGCGCGATCGGCCAGGAAGTGCCGAAAACAAGAGAGCGGCGCAGAAGCCGAAGGCAAACTCGAAGAAGAGCGCAAACACCGAATATTGAATCGTTCTCAATGCGCTTTCGGCGACGCGCTTGGAGGTTAGCGCGTCGATATAGTTCTTGAGGCCGACCCACTCCCTTATGTGAGGGGTGATGGTGTCGACCTTGAAAAAGGAATCAAACACCAGGAGCCCCACCGGGTATGCGACCAGCAACCCTAGGATGGCGAGCGCCGGCGCAAGCATGCAGAGCACAAATCGGTCTTCACCCGACATGGCTGTCTCCGAAAGCTGACGATGGGCGGAGGATTTTCTCCTCCGCCGGCGATGCGGACATAGACTTAGTTGAGGATGTCCTCGATCGTTTCCTTGGCATCCGTCAGCACCTCGCCGACATCCGCCTTACAGGTCAGGGCCTGCTGCACGGCGGGAAGGACAGCTTCATCGACGATTTCCTGATATTTTTCATTCATCGGCCGCCCCTGGGTCGCCGGCGCACTCAACGTCTCAAGCAGCGGCGCGAAATGTTCATATCCCGGCTTGCCGGAATAGCTGCGATAGGCGGAGTTCGTCGCGGCAAGGCCGAGCGGCGCTTCGATGCCCAATGCGTTGTTGGCGATCGCAAAGGCTATGAATTTCTTGGCTGCGTCCTTGTGCTGCGACGTCGAAGGAACAACATTGTACCAGGGTCCCGGAATGGCGGCGATTCCGGCATCGCCCGCCAGCATCGGTGCAACGCCGACCTTGCCGCTGACCTTGGAATCCGCGGGCGTCATCTTGTAGGCGTGGGCCCAGAATTTCATCATGGCCGTCCTGCCTTGATAGAACAGGTTCTGAGCCTCGCCCCAACCGATCTCATTCACATTCTCCGGCACCGATTGATCGGTGCAGTGCGGGGCGATATAGAATTCGAGCGCCTTCTTATGCGCTTCATTATCGATGATAACTTTGCCATCCTTGTCGAGGATCACACCGGGCGAGCCCGCCTGAAGCACATGCGCCATCCATTCTTCGGAAAAGGTGCCGATGGTGTCGGTGCCCCAGAAGTCGGTTTTGCCGTCGCCATCCGTGTCGCGGGTGAAGAACTTTGCCATGTCGCGCCATTGTTGCCAGGTCTTCGGCGGAGCAAGGGGATAGCCATACATTTCCCGGAACGCCTTCTGCTCCTCCGGTTTTTCAAAGAGGTCCTTGCGATAAAAGACGATCTCCGAATTCGCCCAGGCGGGCATTCCGATCATTTTGCCTCCAACCTGTGCGTCGGCAAGCAAAGCTGGTGGCAGATCCTTGCGAACCGCGTCGGTGAAAAGGGGTGAGAGATCCTCGACATGGCCCGCGAATTTGGCGTTCCAGACAACATCGATCGTAACAACATCGAACGCCGATGAACCGGAGGCTATCTCGGCCGAGAACTTGTCGAATACGCCCTGGTAGGGAACGACCGTGAACTCCACCTCGATGCCGGTCTCGGCGGTGAACTTCTCGGCCACGGCCTTCTGCAGCATCTCGCCACCGCCTTCGACCAGGACATTGATGGTTTCGGCATTCGCCGGCGCCGCCATGAAGATGAGCGCAAGCGCGCTGGCTGAAAGCAAATTCTTCATAGAGATCCTCCTCTCTTTCAGTGAGGCTCTCACTCCAGCCTCCGATGAAGGCCACCATATTCGAGCCATGACGACGTTGTCAACGTCAATTGACGACGTTGTCACAAAAATTGTCGACGTTGTCATTGCCTTGGTGTAAGACTGCTTCGGAGAGAAAGGATTCCGATATGGTCAGCATCGTCAGTGTCGCTAAAGCGGCAGGGGTATCGAACAAGACCGTGTCCCGGGTAATAAACGGCGAACCGCATGTAACCGAGGACACGCGAGAAAGAGTGGAAAAGGCCATTCGGGATCTCGGCTACATTCCCAACATGGCAGCGCGCCAAATACGCTCAAGCCGCTCCAACACGTTCGGGATTATCACCGACTATGTTTCCACGACGCCCTATTCGGTGGATATTGTGCGCGGAATCCAGGACTGGGCCAATACGCATGGAAAAAGCATCCTGATGGCAAACTCCGGCGGATTACCCGAAAGGGAGGCGGATATCTGGAAGATGTTCCAGTCCCACCGTATAGACGGGGTGCTCTATGTGACGATGTACCACCGCGTCGTGGACCCCGAGGCCGGCGATGTCAACATACCGACAGTAATGATCAACTGCCGGCCGCAGACGAGCGAACTCTTGCCATCCATCGAGCCTGACGATTTCCAGGGCGCCCGGGACCTCACCCAATACTTGCTTGAACGGGGACATCGAAGGATCGGCTATGTCAGGCTCAACCCGATTCTGCTCGGCGCTGAACTGCGCCTCGATGCCTTCCGCCGCACTGCGAAGGAATTCGGCCTCGCCGAGAGCGACCTCTCCATTCGCCTTGGAATGGAAGGACCGGTCGGAGTGGAGGAGAATTATGTATTTGCGGCGGCATCCGAAATATTGCAGCAAAAGGACCGTCCAACCGCGATCATGAGCGGCAATGATGAAATGGCGATCCAAATCTATATTGCAGCTTTGACGTTGGGACTTAGAATTCCGCAGGACGTCAGCATTGTTGGCTTTGACGATTTCAGAACCGTATCATTGGCACTCAAGCCCGAACTGACCACCGCGGCATTGCCGTACTATGATCTCGGTTTCCAAGGTGCCGAGTGGTTGAACAGCATCATTTCTGAAGAAATGGTGCGCGCGAATCGTCGTGTCATCTCGTGCAAACTTGTAGAGCGTGCATCTGTGTGTGCTCTGTAGAACCGCCGGAGCGATGCCGCCCGCGATCTATCCCGTCAAGTAGCTTAGCTAGCCACCTGATTACGGGAACGCTTGAGCATGGAGGCCTGCCAGAACTGGCATGGTGCAGTTGAACGGTTTGGAACCAGAACCTCCTGATCGATCCGCAAGGGCCAGTCCGGGATCTCTTCAACATCAGCCAGAGAGTAGCTGATACTTCGCCCTCCCCTTGCTTCCCGAATGAGAATTCCGCGTCCCACGAGATCAGTCGCGCAGGGCGGTTTCCGGTGAGGTCTGCGTTAGCTTGACCCCACCTGGACGACGTTAATTTGCCCTCAAAGCCCTCGAAAAGTTGATTGACGACCTTGCGCTGGCGCTTAGGCCTGCCGGGCGTCAACTACCCCTTTCACGATGCGCTCGTCACCAATTGCGGCCGCATCTGCATCTACCTCAAGAAGATCAACATCTCGACCGTGCTGGCCGGACAGAAACTCGGAATCAAGGAAGTCGACGACGGCATTTGGCCCGTCAGCCTCATGCATTATGATCTGGGATACATCGACCTGGAGCAGAGAACCTTGCAGACCATCGACAACCCTTTCGACACGAGGTTGTCACCCATGTCTTAGGTACAAACTGTTACCTATGTCTCCGGGCTGGATAGGGCTGGACACTGATTTTTTGGTAGCGGAGGAGGGATTCGAACCCCCGACACAAGGATTATGATTCCTCTGCTCTAACCTACTGAGCTACTCCGCCGCCTGTGCCGCAAAGCTTCTCAAGCGAAGCCGTTTCGGCTGGTCGGGCGGCTTATAAGGTGCTGTTCCGGCTAGTGTCAAGCAATGTCTTCGGGAAATCGTGAACTTTTCCCGGAGAGCCGGATTGCAAGTCTCAGGCCGCCGCCGGCGCCTGCAGGAGCGCCTGGAGCGCTGCCTCGGCGGCGGGCTCGCGCTCGGATTTGCGGATGAAGCCGCCGCCATAGACGCGGGCGTTCTCGCCGGTACCGGAATAAAGCGCGCAGGCCTGGCCGGGCGCAACGCCCGCCTCGCCTTCGACAAGTTCGACATAAAGCCCTTCGGCGTCGCTCTTCAGCAGCGCCGGCGCCGGTTGGCGGGTGGAGCGGACCTTGGCGAAGCACTCGAAACCGCCGGCCGCCGCCGCCTGCAATTCCTCGTCCCCGAGCCAGTTGACATCGCGGAGATAGACGCGGCGCGTTTCCAGGGCCTCCTTCGGGCCGACAATGACCCGTCGCGAGCGGGCGTCGAGATAAATGACGTAGAGCGGCTCGCCGGTGGCAATGCCGATGCCGCGACGCTGACCGATCGTGTAGTGCAAAATGCCGTCATGCGTGCCGAGCACGCGCCCGTCGAGATGGACGATCTCGCCGGCGAGCGCCGCGTTCGGCTTCAGCTTGGAGACGATGTCGCTGTATTTGCCCTGCGGTACGAAGCAGATGTCCTGGCTATCGGCCTTTTTGGCGACGACGAGGCCCATCTCTTCGGCAAGCGCCCGCGTCTCGGTCTTGGAGAGACCGCCGAGAGGAAAGCGCAGATAATCGATCTGCTCCTGCGTCGTCGCAAAGAGGAAATAGCTCTGGTCTCGTTCGGCGTCCGTCGGCCGGTAGAGCGCCCGCTGACCCGCATAGCGCGGGTTCGGGCTCGGCCGCGAGCGGATATAGTGGCCGGTCGCCAGCGCGTCGGCCCCGAGTTCCCTTGCGGTCGTGAGCAGGTCGGCGAACTTGACCGTCTGGTTACAAGCGACGCAGGGGATCGGCGTCTCGCCGGCGATGTAGCTCTCGGCGAAGGGATTGATGACGGTTTCGCGGAACCGCGCCTCGTAGTCGAGGACGTAATGCGGAATGCCGAGTGTTTCCGAGACGCGGCGCGCATCGTCGATGTCCTGGCCAGCGCAGCAGGAGCCGGCGCGGTGCACCGCCGCGCCGTGATCGTAAAGCTGCAGCGTGATCCCGAGCACGTCGTAGCCCTCGCGCTTCAACAGCCCTGCCACGACGGAGGAATCGACGCCGCCTGACATGGCAACGACGACGCGCGTATCTTCAGGCTTGCGATCAAAATCGAGACTGTTCACGGGATCCAATCCGGCATCGGGGCGCGGTCTGATCTCCGCCACCGCCCCTAATCTTTGCTTGCGGCCGTAAGGCGCTTTCGCCAACGGCATTTTCCCACGGGCTTACGTGCCGCGACATATAGAAACTTGTGCTTCGCGCCGCAAGTGCGGTGCTTTCTGCACTACAGCGCCGCGCGTCTTATCAGACGCGCAAAGGTCGCTGTAGCACTTTGAATCGCTGCATGTCTTTGTCCTTAAATCGAGGTCGATTTAAGGAGACATGCAGTGGGCGCCGTCAGATCAGCTTCATCCGCATGGCAAGGGCGATCGCCTGCATGCGGTTGACCGCGTCCAGCTTGCGGGTGGCGCTCTTGAAATAGCTCGCCACCGTATAGGCCGAGATGCCGAGGATGATGGCAATCTCATCGCTGCTCTTGCCCGCCGCCGCCCAACGCAGGCACTCGATCTCCCGGCTCGACAGTTTCTCGCGTACCAGGCCGCCGGACTCGAAGGTGCGCTCGAGACACTCGAAGGCCTGGACGAGCGCCAGATAGATCATCGCGCGCTCCGCGCCAGCCGGCTCCTCCCGCCTCCCCGAAAGCATCGTCAAGAATGGCTCGCCGGAGGTGGTATGCAGGAGCACCGCGAAGTGGCGGGCCATTTCCGGATGGAGCTGGACAGGGCGGACCGCCTCCCTCCCCTCGCCCGTTCCCGCCGCCTGCAGGAGTTCCTCCCCGCCCGTTACCGGCAGTTTCGTTCGACGCAGACGCTCGGCAAGCGGACTTTTCGGAAAGATCGCCGCCGCATCGAACTGGCGCACCAGCTCGGCAGGCCAGTTGCTGAGCACGAGGCATTCGGCAAAGCGCTGTTCCTCAGCCATGGGTAGCCGCGCGACAACAAAATGCGAGTAGCCGAAGCAGGAAATGAGCCGCCGCATCAGGTGGAGGACCTCATATTCCGTCCGAACCGAGCCGGGTTCGACGTCGAAAAGCATGTCCAAGGCAGCCTCGCACTGCAAGGCCGGTTTGTTCGTTTCCATCATTCCAGATGCACCGTTTCACCGGCTTCGCCGCCGGCCGACACAAGAGCTCCGCACTCGGACATTGCGCCGAAGAATGTTCGACCCGGTCATGTGGCGCCGAGCGCGGCCAGACCGGCAAGTTCCCATGCAAAACCGGGAATCCGAAGCGCACGGGTGGGCGCTCCTTCCTATGGGGGCGTCCCGTTATGCGCGATCTCACTCCGAATGAAATGTGGTAATTGCAAGGCTCCGGTGGTGAAGGCGCCCGCAAAATCCCACTTTCAAGCGGCGGAAGTGTCTCAAATTATGAACAAATTGTTCTCGGCCGCTTAGGCAAATATTAAATGTGGAAAGCTAAGGTCGGGTCCATATGGTCTTGAGTTTGTGTAGAGAGTCCCATGACCGAAATGATGCGTCCACGCGTAAAATATGTCATCGGCCCCGATGGCAGTCCTCTGACGATCGCGGACCTGCCGCCGGCCAACACCCGGCGCTGGGTGATCCGTAGGAAGGCCGAGGTCGTCGCAGCCGTGCGTGGCGGCCTCTTGAGCCTCGAAGAGGCATGCGAGCGTTACACCTTAACCGTCGAGGAATTCCTTTCCTGGCAATCCTCCATCAACGACCACGGTCTCGCCGGCCTGCGCACCACGCGCATCCAGCAGTATCGCCACTGAATTCCCCCTCAGCAGGGCCATAGTTCGAAACCGGCGACTCGGGGGGTTCCTGAGCCGCCGGTTTCGTTTCGGACGCTCTGTGCCGCTTGGGCCTGCGCCATTGGGACGCCGGTCGCCGCGATGATCCTGGCTCGAATAACTATCCACATGACTTACTGCCATGCCTCTTCAATCGACCTCGATTGAAGGAGAAGGATGTGCAGTTCAAAATGCCACGGCGACGGTTGCGCATGGCGCTGTACAAGGCCTGCAAAGGAAAGCCCGCTCCCGGGAAGGGGGCGGGCCTACGCATGGCCGGCAATTTCGTCTGCCCTTGGTTCTCTCAGGCGCGCAGCCTAGTAGCCGAGTCCCTTTCTTCCAGAGCGCTCGCCTTCTCATATTCGGCTTGCGCCTCGGCAAGAGCGAGCTCGGCTGCGTCCTGCTGCACCTTCAGCTCGCGAATGGATACCTGCAGATTGTCGGCGCGTTGGCGGGCCGCCTTCGCGAAGGTGGGATAGGCAAAGTGCGAAGGATCGGAAATGCCAGACTTCTTCTCCTCGAAAACGATTTGGGTTTCTAGTTCCTTAGTCATTCGCTCGAACTCAGTCATCATCGTCTGAAGCTGGTTCAACTGGCGTTGCTTCTCACGAACCTGAAACTCTTTCAGGCGGACAAGGCTCTCACGTGGTTTCATACGCAATACTCCCGTGGATGGCGAGACCCCGGCTACCGATCCTGCAGCGCCACGCGTCGTTCGAAACGAGCATCCAGCCACTGCAGCATTCTCAACCTGCCGCATGTTGTTCCTGAATCGGCGCCGATTCAGGCAAGCACGCGCCAGCCCGCCATGCCGGCCCAATGAGGGCCGGAAACAAAAAACTCCTGCGGCCTTAACAAATGCCTACCGCTGGTAACCTTTCGTTTACGGGCATCGTTAATCATAGTCGCGATGATTTAAGGCTCCGTAAATGCTGAGGCATGAAATGTGGCACACGGCGCATTTGCGAGTCTGCAGAGTCGGATAGCGGCACTTCTTCAAGCATCGCATGAAGAATGCTGTTTCAGATTTACCTTTGGAATCAGGAGACTGCTAAAAATATTTAACACCTTCGATACACCTTGCCAGAGTGAATCAGAATTTGTTAACCATTTGATGGCAGCCTCCAAATCAGGCAACGACTGGATCCGTATCGCGTAAGGGGGCCATGACGACCTTGGGCGGCGGAAAAGGGGAAGACTATGCGGGTTCTACTGATCGAAGACGACAGCGCGACGGCTCAGAGCATTGAGCTGATGCTTAAGTCCGAGAGTTTCAATGTCTACACCACCGACCTCGGTGAAGAAGGCGTCGATCTCGGCAAGCTTTACGATTACGACATCATTCTTCTCGATCTGAACCTGCCGGACATGTCCGGCTACGAAGTGTTGAGAACGCTGCGCCTGTCGAAAGTGAAGACGCCAATCCTCATCCTCTCGGGCATGGCGGGCATCGAGGACAAGGTTCGGGGTTTGGGCTTCGGTGCCGACGACTACATGACGAAGCCCTTCCACAAGGACGAGCTGGTAGCCCGCATCCACGCGATCGTGCGCCGTTCGAAGGGCCATGCCCAGTCGATCATCGCCACCGGCGAGCTGATCGTCAATCTCGACGCAAAAACTGTGGAAGTCGGCGGCCAGCGCGTGCATCTGACCGGCAAGGAATACCAGATGCTGGAGCTCCTGTCGCTTCGCAAGGGGACGACGCTCACCAAGGAGATGTTCCTCAACCACCTTTATGGCGGTATGGACGAGCCGGAACTGAAGATCATCGACGTGTTCATCTGCAAGCTGCGCAAAAAGCTCGCAAACGCCGCCGGCGGCGCCAACTACATCGAGACGGTCTGGGGCCGCGGCTACGTGCTGCGTGAGCCCGAGGGCAACGACTACCTGGAAACTGCCTGATTTCGCTTGCCGCAAGCCCGTCGGCCGCCGTCCCGAAACCCGCCCCTCGGCGGGTTTTGTCGTTCGGACCGGATGCGCGACAGCATCATCGGAGCCAGAATCTGGAAAGCGCCCCGCGTCTTGGATATGCGTCTGACAAGAAGCGGGTCGCGACCGCCACCACAACGACTTGGGTAGGCCCAGCCAAGGCACTACCTGCCATGCCTGGCGCTACAAAAAAGCCGCGGCAAAGCCGCGGCGAGCTACCCTTGGGAGGAGGGATCAGGCGGCCATCGACTGGCTGGCGAAGACGCTCGTCAGGATCTTTCGGTCGAAGGGCTTTAAGAGGAAGTCGTCGGCGCCGGCACGTTTGCCGGCCATCATCTTCCTGAGGTCTGCCTCAACGACGCAATAGTAGATCTTGACCGACGCGCCCTCGGGCATGCCGCGGATGTTGGCGATGAGGTCTAGCGCCCCGTCGAGCCCCGCGTCGACTACGAGGATATTCGGCATCTCCGCCTCGCAACGCACCAGGGCGTCAAGGCCGCTCGGCGCCTCGGACACGAGAAAGCCCATGCCCGACAGGATGCGTTTCCCGACTTTCCTTACAACGTCCGAGCCATCAGCGATCATCAAGCGGCGCATATTCAACTCCTTCACGCCTCGCACACGGAAAACGCGTCCATAAACAATGCTATACGGATTTGGCAAAGAAACCGTTACCTCGGTACCTGACGCCTCTCTCGCCGCGCAGCTATTCGCATGTCCCCTTGAACCGCTCTCGCTATAGGGAAGCCATGCGGCAATTCAAACTGCTGGAGCTTTTTTGCGCGTCGGACAAAGACGCGCGGCGGCCGTACATCCTTGAGTCCACGTTTTTCCAAGAATCGGCTCCGATTCTTGGGCCGATGATCAGGATGAGGCGCCGGTGCGCGCAGTGAAGACGATCTCCTCGCCGGTCGAAACAACGTCGATCGTCATGCCCGCCTCTTCGGCGAGCAGCACCGTATAGTAGGGCTGGATCGAATGGGCGTCGATCGCCTCCTCCGGCGTGCCGGAGAGGAGCTCGACGAGCTTCGGCGGCACACGCATCATCCGGCCCTTGGCGGCGAGCGTGAAGATCGCGTCGAATTCCGGATTTTCCAGTGTAATCTCGATTGAACCGCCGCGCGGGATAGCCCCATAGGCGATGAGGAAGAGGTTCAAGAGCAGCTTGACCCGGTTCTTGGCGATGATGGCGCGCGGACCACTCCAGGTTACCTCCGTCTTCTTTTCCGCCGCGGCGAAGTCCTTGGCCGCCTTTTCCGCTTCGCCTGTATCGATCGAAGCGCCGACGGATCCCGAGGCACCGAAGGCGAGGCGGGCGAACTTCAGCCGGACCGAGGCGTTCAAGGCGCTGGTGCGAATGAGATCCATCGCGTCGGAGTCGGCGCCGCCCTCATCGAGCAGTTCGAGGCCGTTGTTGATGGCGCCGACCGGCGAGATGATGTCGTGGCAAACCCGGCTGCAGAGCAGCGCCGCCAGATCGTGTCCCGTCAACGTCAGGTTCGGATTCTTCGCCATTTTTCATCCTTGTCCGGTTGCAGCCGAGCCCTGCACAATGCCCGCGAAGCTCGCCTGACCATGGGCTTGCCCATGCGAGCCGTCGAGCACGACCTTTTCTCTATCGGCCATAATGACATCACATTTGGTAAACCGATTGTTAAGATCATCGGTTCAAATTGTCATGGCCCTGGTTTCGCGAGGGATGACTGAAGCGAGTGAGGTGCGCTCGTGAAGCCGGCCGCGGCCCGCGCGAGTCGCATTTCGCGCCCGACGGAGGAAACGATGCAGCCGATGATGAAGGCAACCGCAATGGCTGTCCGCGCCATGCTGACCACGATAATGCTGATTGCCCTCACCCTGACGACTGGTGCGCCATCCGTCGCAAACGCCCAGTCGGCGAACGGAAACCAGTATACGATGCAGGAAATCATCGATGCCGGCCACGGTTTTTTCGGCCAAACTTCCGGCGGACTGGCCAAGGTGGTGGAACATGCCTTTCAGCGTTACGGGCTGCCGAACGGCTATATTCTCGGGCAGGAGGGCTCCGGCGCCTTCATCGCGGGCCTCACCTACGGGGAGGGCGAGCTCCATACGAAGAATGTCGGGCAGCATCCTGTCTTCTGGCAGGGACCGTCGCTCGGGCTCGACTGGGGCGGCCAGGGCAGCCGTGCGATGATGCTCGTCTACAACCTGCCGAGCGTTCCGTCGCTTTACAAGCGCTTCGGCGGCGTTTCCGGCTCGGCTTATGTGGTCGCCGGCGTCGGCATGACCGTGCTGACGGATGAACACGTGATCGTCGTGCCGATCCGCACCGGCATCGGCGCAAGACTCGGCGTCAACGTCGGTTACCTGAAGCTGACACAGCAGCCGACCTGGAATCCCTTCTGACAGTAACGACACGGGGACCAATGCCGGGCGATCTGGAAAGTAATTCTTGCGGCAGACACCATCTTTGCGGCAGATAGTATGGCGGAGCCGCCTCGACGGGTAGCGGATCGGTCCAGATGAAACGGCAAGCACGTGATTGAATACGCCCTCCTCTTTGCCCTGGGCTTCCTGACAGCAGGCCTTCTCGGCCTGATGGTCGCGCCCGCTATCCAGCGGCGCATCGTGCGTTTCGCGGAGGACCGCCTGAAGGCGACCATGCCTCTGAGTCCGCAGGAGGTACGCGCGCAGAAGGATGCCGCGCGCGCGACCTACGCCGCCGAAAACGCCAAGACCATGCAGGCGCTGCGCCGGGAGCGCGACAAGGGCGTCGAGCTGATGCTGCAGAAAGAGAAGATCCACCAGGAAGCGACTCGATTAACTGCAGAAAACACTGATCTGCAGGCGCAGATGGCTGACATGAATATCGAGGTAACCGAAATGCGCTCGGCCATCCGTGAGCTTGAGCTGCGGATGGCGAATATGCGGGCCTCCTATGAGAACCTGCAGCGCGACGACAGCGCCAAGGCCGAAACGATCCGGCGTCTGAGCGCTGAGCTGGACAAGCATGAGGCCGAATTTCACAGTCTTCGCATAGATCTTGCGGCGCGGGAGACCGAAATCGAGCATCTGAAGAGCCACGCTGCGGGACTGCGCGACGAGCGCGAAGCTCTGACGGCGGACCTGAAGGCAGAAACTGCGCGCGCCCGCGAAATGGAACTCCGCCTTGGCAGGGACGAGGGCAGGATCCGCCAGCTTGAGACAAAGCTTGCCCGGGAAGCCGCCGCCAATGCCGACCGCGAGAGCGCGCTTGAACACCGCGCAGAGGAAATCGAAAGATTGAAGACGCGCGTCAAGACGGCCAATCAGGAAATCCGCGAAGCGACGAAAGCGCTTCGTGCGGCCGGCGTGAAACTGCCGAAGCCGGCGGCCGCCAGCCATGCCACATCAGGCGCCGGCGGCAAACGGAAGGAGCCGCTGGAAGGTCCAGATAGGGACCGCCTCTCCGACGATCTGCGCATGCGTGCGACGGCGTTGTCCGAGCGGCTCACCAACTCGAAAACCGAAGTCCACGACGAAGCGCTGCGTGAGGAAGTGGCCGAGATCGCCGCTCGCATGGTGGCTCTCACCGCGATGCGGGAAGGGGAGCCTTCGCCGATCAACAGGCTCCTTGCCGGCGAGGACGCAGAGAAGCAGACTGGCAAGAGCCTAGCACGGCGGGCCAAGGAATTGCTGCCGTCAAAGTAACGACGGGGCGGGACAACCACCCCTGATCCGGCCTGCCCGTCTCCAAGTGCAGACAACTTCAAATCCGTCCGTTGACGCGCGCCACCTGATGGAGAGCGATGCCCGCGGCCATGGCTACGTTCAGGCTGTCGAGACCCGGCCGCTGCCGGATACGCGCCGTGCGGACGGCAGACAGGATGGCCGGCGACAGGCCCTCGCCTTCGGTGCCGACCAGAAGCGCGGTCCGCGGTGCCGGCGGGATGTCGGCGATGTCGGTTTCGCCGCGCGGAGACAGACCCCAGATTGAGAAGCCGGCTGCGTTTAGCTGGTCGATCAGCTCCGCCGCCGTCCCTTCGCGCGCAAAAGGCAGCACCAGCACCGATCCGACCGAAACCCGGATGGCCTTGCGGTACATGGGATCGCAGCTCGATTGATCCATCAGCGCCGCGTCAACGCCGAAGGCGGCGGCGTTGCGAAACAGCGATCCCATGTTGTCGTGATTGGAGATGCCGCAAGCGGCAAGGACGAGGCTCGAGGCCGGAAGGCTGGCGAGGAGCGCATCCCGGCTGGGCACTCGGTCCGGACGGCCGATTGCCAGCACACCGCGGTGCATGTTGAAACCGGCGATGGCGTCGAACACACGGGCGTCGGCCGCGTAGACCGGAACGTCCTCTGGGAACTCGGCAAGCAGTTCGCGAAGGCCGGCGACGCGGTTCTCCAAGAGCAGGATGGCTTCGGCCACGATGCCGCGACTTGAGCGATGCGCCGCAGCAAGCAAGCGCAGCACGACGGTGCCTTCGGCAATGAAACGGCCCTGCCTTCCGGTGAGATCACGCTCCTTGATCGAGACGAATCCCGCAATGCGCGGGTCCGATGGGTCGTCGATCCGGATCGGAGGCGCAATCATACGTCATTTCGTCCTGACGGTGATGTCCGCAACGATGCGCCCGGCCCTGATGTCGAAGACGATCGCGCGGGGTTCGGCGCCCGCCAGACTGCCGTAGAACAGCACTTGCGAGCCGGAAAGCGCCACGTCACTTACCGAAAACCCTGCCGGCAGCGCCGCGATCGCATTGACTGGCGCTTCGGCCGGAATGCCGACGGCCGTCTGGGACGCCTCCGTGTCTTCGGATGTGCTCGTCAGCTTGTAGACAATCGTCCCGAGGACGGCCATAAGCATGATCAGCATCACGCCGGCCGAGACGAGCTGCAGGCGCACCATCTTGCGGCGGACATTCTCCATCGCCGGATCGAGCGGCTTTTCTTCCTGATTGTCTTCGGGCTCGATTGCGGTCATGGCTGGCTTTCCATCGGAATTGAAACGGAATGAACGATCCCTTTAAACAAGCCACCAGCAATAGGAAAGTCCTCAAGGCCAATGAGGCTGCCGCCGGGCGGCTCGACGCTTTCCTGACCGACGCGCTTTCGGGCGAATTTTCCCGTAGCCGCATCAAGGGGCTGATCGAGCAAGGCGCCGTCTCGGTCAACGGGGCGACCGTCTTCGAAGCGAAGCGGAAGGTGCACCCCGGCGACACGTTCGAGATCGCCCTGCCCGAGCCGGAGGATCCGGAGCCGAAGGGCGAAGTAATTCCGATCGATGTGCTCCACGAGGATGAGGACCTGATCGTCCTTGTAAAGCCAGCCGGCTTGGTCGTGCATCCGGGCGCCGGCAATTGGACGGGAACGCTTGTCAACGCGCTGATCCATCATTGCGGCGCAAGCCTTTCCGGCATCGGCGGTGTGAGGCGGCCGGGCATCGTGCATCGCCTCGATAAGGACACGAGCGGCGTCATGGTCGTGGCGAAGAACGATGCTGCTCACCGCCACCTCTCCGATCAATTCGCCGACCACGGTCGCACCGGCCCGCTCGAACGCGCCTATCAGGCGGCTGTCTGGGGTCGACCCCGCCAACTGAGGGGCACGATCAACGCCCCGCTCGGACGGGCGGGAGACCGGACGAAACGGGCAGTCCGGCGGGAGGAGAGCGACGACGCGCGCGAGGCGATCACCCATTATGAAGTCGTCGAACGCTATCACGAGCGGCCGGACGGCACCTGTCTCGCCTCCATGGTCGAATGCCACCTGGAGACTGGCCGGACCCACCAGATCCGCGTGCACATGGCCCATATCGGCCATCCGCTCATCGGCGACCCCGATTACGGCGCGGCCTTCCGCACCAAGGCCAATCTGTTGCCCGAGCCGGCGAAAACTGTGGTGAACCGCTTTCCCAGGCAGGCCCTGCACGCTTTCATGCTGCAGTTCGAACATCCCTCGAGCCGCGAAACCATGCGTTTTGAAGCACCGGTGCCCGCAGACATGCAGGAGCTCATTGCAGCTCTGCATGCGCACGCTTGATTGCCCTTGAAATTGCGATCTGGAAATCCAATCTTATAGACGTCTCGAACCGCGACATCCTCCCTTCCGGTATCACGGCAGCGTGAAACCGGACTCCTTGAATCATGCTTTCGCCGTACTTATGTTCTAGTCTCGTGGGGTCTAGACGAAGACCCACGCCCGGCCTGCCGTCCCGGAGTCCGGAGTTCAAAAGGGGGTGCTTCATGGCCCGCAACACGTTGCCGACCATTGCTGCTGGAGAGGGCGGCCTCAGCCGCTATCTTGATGAAATCCGCAAATTTCCCATGCTCGAGCCGCAGGAAGAGTACATGCTCGCCAAGCGCTACCAGGAGCATGACGACCGCAAAGCCGCCCACAAGCTGGTGACGAGCCACTTGCGCCTGGTTGCCAAGATAGCGATGGGCTACCGCGGCTACGGACTGCCGATCGGCGAAGTCATCTCGGAAGGCAATGTCGGTTTGATGCAGGCGGTCAAGAAGTTCGAGCCGGATCGCGGCTTTCGCCTGGCGACCTATGCCATGTGGTGGATCAAGGCGGCGATCCAGGAATACATCCTGCGTTCGTGGTCTCTGGTCAAAATGGGCACGACCGCCAATCAGAAGCGGCTGTTCTTCAATCTGCGTCGGCTGAAGGGCCGTATCCAGGCCCTCGACGAGGGCGATCTCAAGCCGGAACAGGTGAAGGAAATCGCCACGACCCTCAAGGTCAGCGAGGACGAGGTTATTTCGATGAATCGTCGCCTGTCCGGCGACGCGTCGCTGAACGCGCCGATCAAGGCGAGTGAGGGCGACTCGGGCCAATGGCAGGACTGGCTGATCGACGAGAACGACAATCAGGAAGAGATCCTGATTGAGCAGGATGAGCTCGATAGCCGCCGGGCGCTTCTCGCGAGCGCCATGAAGGTGTTGAACGACCGGGAACGCCGCATCTTCGAGGCCCGCCGCCTCACCGAGGACCCCGTGACACTCGAAGACCTGTCGGGCGAATTCGACATCAGCCGCGAACGCGTGCGGCAGATCGAAGTCCGCGCCTTCGAGAAGGTGCAGGATGCCGTCCGCAAGGCCGCGATCGAACGCGCCAATGCGCTCCGCGTCGTCGAGGGCGCGTAAGAAGCTACCGCCGTCGGTATAACCCTCAGCCCCGCCCTTCGAAAAGTTAAGTTAGAATCCCGGCAAATAATAATTTTGCCGGGCTTCTCTCGTCCGGTCCGGACTCTTCTTTTTCCTACTGGCCGCTTGCCGCCGTGCTGCCGACACCGCTCCAGGCCTGCAGCACCTTGTTGAAGACCTCGGCGCCGGTGGTGCCCTTTTCGAGCGTCAGCAAGGCGCGGCGTCCGTTCCTGTAAGTGATCGGAATATCCATCCAGCTGCGGCTGCGCAGGAGCTCCGAATTGCCCTTGGCCGCTTCCGCGAAGTCATTAAGCGCGATCATGTGGAAATCGTCGGTGATCTTCGCCGGGACCGCGATCAGCGAATCGCCGCGGTCCTGTTCCGTGCGCTTCATCGACACGCGTTGTACCCCTTCGATGCTGCCGCCTTCGAAGTTTGGCGGTAGCGAGAACACAAACTCGATGACGTGGCTCGCCGGCAGCGACGGATCAACATTGCGCTTGATCGTCATCAGCGCGGTCAGGCCGCGATCCGGCACCACGATCTGCGCTTGGATCGCCGGCTCGGGTTTGGCGTCGCCGCCTGGCGATTCCTCCTTGATCGACCAGGAGACGGTACCGGGGATCGCGGTCGGCGAGGATTGGCCGAGCCGCTCCTCGTAAAGGAACATCTTCTCGCCATCGGCAACGGAGATCTCGGGCAAGTCGGCCGGAGCATTTTCCTCAGCCGCCGCCTGGGATGGCGATGCTTGCTGCGGTTCCTCGACGTCCTTCGATCGACCGGCCTCGGTCTGCGCGGCGACGGATTTGCCCTCTTGCGATGCGTCCTTGCCATTCGTGCCGGCCGGCCCTTCGTCCCGTTCGGTCCCATCGGCGAGCAGCCGCTGCGTAAATTTGGTCGAGTCAGGCTCGGGCGCAGCGGCACCGTCCTGCTTAGCGGATTGCTCGCCCGGCTGGCCGGCGGGCGCGTTCTCTTCGGCGGGGGGCGTGACGTCCCCGCCGCCGGGCATCAGCCTGGTGATCATGTCCGAAAGCCAGGCATTGCCAGCTTCCCGGTTCACCCAATAGGCATAGCCGCCTCCACCGAGGAGAAGCACGATGACGAGGCCAATCACCAAACGCTTGATGCTGAACCGCGATTCCTTCGGCGTGGCGCGGTAGGACGCTGGCCGTGGCGGCTCAGCCGCCGGCACAGCGCCGGTCTCCGTATCGTCGCTCGTGGCGGATGCCGCGGCAATTTTTTGAACCCGGCCCGCCTCTTCGAAACCGAGCAGGTCATCGATATGGTCCCAGGCGTTGCCAGCGCGCTCCTCCTCGGCTGCGGCGGCGGGCGCCTTTTCCACCGGCCAGGACCATTCGGACGCATCCGGGTCAGGCTGCTTGTCCTTGGCATGCGTGGAGACTGCAAACGGATCATTGTCGTCGAAGGTCCAGGTCGACGCCGATTCAGTCTCGGCGGCGCGGCCGGGCTCGGCCGCCGCTGGCGCGGTCGGATGGAGGCCCAGCCGTTCCGGCTCGGCCGCGGCTTCTTCTTGCTGCGGAGCTTGGGGCTCCTGCGGCTCGCTCCCGGCGTCGACGGCGCCATCATCCCACTCGGGCAGCGCCCACTCGGAAGGCGCTGGTCGCTCCGCCACGGCCTCGGCCGGCCGGAATGCCTCGTCCGGCTCGGCAGGAGCAGGCTCCGCTTCTTGCTGTTCGCGATGGAATTCTTCGGCATGAGGTTCCGCCGGTCCGATTTCCTCGGCATCCGGTTGGTCGGCGTGCGCCATCGGCTCTTCAACCGGCTCCGGCCATTCGGAGACGGCAGGAGCCGTTTCCGGTTCTTCCTGCTCAGCGGGCGCTTCCTGATATTCTTCGACGGGAGAGGTGACGGTTTCCGGCTCGCTTTCCCAATGTTGCTCCGGCACCTGCTCGGCTGGCGCCGCCTCGATTGTCTCGCTGGCCGTTTCCACCTCGGGCGCGGGAGGCGCGGGAGCGGGCTCGCCCGGCTGATCCTCATCGGCCGGCACCCCCGGCACTGCCTCTTCCGGCTCGGTCACCGGCACCGGCGAGGTTTCCGCCTCCGGCGCAACCGCGATGGTCTCCTGTTCGACTGCCTCCGGTTCGATCGCCACCGGCTCCTCGAGCGCCGGCAATGCCTCGGTGTATTCGCTCTCGACTTCGGTAATGGCCGATTCCAGCTTGCTGAGCTGGCGGTTGATCATTTCGTCCGATGGGCGCGGGTTCATGTTCTCGAGTTGGCGGCGCACGGCACCGCGCGCCTTCTCGTAGACCCTTTCTCGCATTTCCAGTGTGTTTTCCGACAGGCCGTCAACGGTCCTGCGAATAACTGCAACAAAATCCGCCATCAGAAACTTTCTCAATTCTCAGACACGCGGCGACGATTACCATGCCGCCGCATTTGCGCCGACACTAGTCCTCAAAAGGGTCCGTCACAAGTATTGTGTCGTCGCGCTCCGGGCTCGTGGAAAGCAGGGCGACCGGCGCGCCGATCAGTTCCTCGACCTGGCGAACATATTTGATCGCCTGTGCGGGCAGATCGGCCCATTTGCGCGCGCCGACCGTCGATTCCTTCCAGCCTTCGAGCGTAATGTAGACGGGCTTGACAGACGCCTGTTGCGCCTGACTTGCGGGAAGGTGTTCGATCTCCTGTCCATCGAGCGTATAGCCGACACAGATCTTCAACTCGTCGAGGCCGTCGAGCACGTCGAGTTTGGTGAGGGCGATGCCGGTGATGCCGTTGGCGGCCACGGACTGGCGCACGAGCGCTGCGTCGAACCAGCCGCAGCGTCGCTTGCGCCCGGTGACCGTTCCGAATTCATGGCCGCGCTCGCCGAGGAACTGGCCGACCTCATCTTCGAGTTCAGTCGGGAACGGGCCCTCGCCAACACGCGTGGTATAGGCCTTGGTGATGCCGAGAATATAGCCAAGTGCGCCCGGCCCCATACCGGAGCCGGCAGCCGCCTGACCGGCAACGGTGTTCGACGAGGTGACGAAGGGATAGGTACCGTGATCGATATCGAGCAGCGTGCCTTGTGCCCCCTCGAACAGGATGCGTGCGCCCTTGCGGCGCTGGCGGTCGAGAAGCAGCCAGACGGTGTCCATGTACGGCAGAATCCGCGCCGCGACGGCGGACAGCTCGTCCAAGATCGCCTGGTGGCTGATTTCTGCCTCGCCGAGACCACGGCGCAATGCATTGTGGTGCGTCAGGAGCCGATCGACCTTGGCCGGCAGCGTGTCGAGATCGGCGAGGTCCATGACGCGGATGGCGCGCCGGCCGACCTTATCCTCATAGGCCGGTCCAATGCCGCGGCGGGTCGTGCCGATCTTGGTGCCGCTGTTTGAGGCAGCATCCTCGCGGATACCGTCGAGTTCGCGGTGCAGCGAAAGAATGAGTGTCGCATTGTCGGCGATGCGCAGGTTCTCGGGCGTGATCTTGACACCTTGCGCGGAAAGCTTGTCGATTTCTGCGATCAAGGCATGCGGGTCGATCACCACACCATTGCCGATGACGGCAAGCTTGCCGGGCCTGACGACGCCGGAGGGAAGCAGCGACAGCTTGTAACTGACGCCGTCGATCACCAGGGTGTGGCCGGCATTGTGACCGCCCTGAAAGCGCACGACGATATCGGCGCGCTCCGAGAGCCAATCCACGATCTTGCCCTTGCCCTCGTCACCCCATTGGGATCCGACCACCACGACATTCGTCATCATCTTTTTCCTGTTCACGCGCGCAACAAGGCATTGCGCTGTTCTCAAACCCGCGCATCTATACTGTGTTGTCTTGCGGAAAGCGACCCCGATGTGCCCCGGGGCAGGGCCTTTTTGCATGACAAATGGCGGCCTTACCGCCTATACCCTAGGGCGCGCCCGCCTGCCCATGTCTCCAAACGGATCTTCAGCCGCGTGAACCCCAAAGCCTATTTTTATCTCTGTATCACGTCGCTTTTCTGGGGCGGCAATTCGGTTGCAGGCAAGATGGCCGTCGGTCATGTGAGTCCGATGATGCTGACGACACTGCGCTGGCTGATCGCACTCGCCGTGATCCTTGTGCTGATGACGCCGCAAATCCGCCGCGACTGGGAAAAGATCCGCCAGCACTGGCTGCAACTGCTCGCCTATGGCGCGGTAGGCTTCACCCTATTTAACGCCTTCCTCTATTCGGCCGTGAAGTACACGAGCGCGATCAATGCCGTCATCCTGCAGGCGGGCATCCCGATGCTGATCTTCCTCTTCAATTTCGCGCTCTTCCGCACGCAGGCGTCGATCGCCCAGGTCATCGGCTTCACCGTGACGCTGATCGGCGTACTCACCACCGCGGCGCACGGCGATTTTGCAAGCCTCCTCCGGCTGCAGTTCAATTTCGGCGACGCGCTGATGATTCTCGCCTGCATCGTCTACGCCGTCTACACTGTCGCATTGCGCTGGAGACCGGCCATCCACTGGCAGAGCTTCATCGCCGTTCCCGCCTTCGGCGCGCTCATCAGTTCCGTTCCGCTGCTCGCTTGGGAATTTGAAAGCGGCAACGCGATCGTGCCGGATGCGACCGGCTGGGCAATCGTCCTTTATGCCGCGATCTTCCCGTCACTGATGTCACAAGTTCTCTATGTTCGCGGCGTCGAGATGATCGGTTCCAATCGCGCCGGGCTGTTCATCAATGCCATCCCGGTCTTCGGCACCTTGCTTTCCGTACTGCTTGTCGGCGAGACCTTCCAGCTGTTCCATCTGGCGGCGATGCTGCTCGTCCTTGGTGGCATCGCCATCGCCGAGCGCGGGCGGCCTAAGCCGCCGAAGTGACATATGGGGAGAGTAGACTCCTCCCAGGCCCTCCCCACAGGGGAGGGCTGAAGGTTTGGAAGCGTCGGCAGAGCCGCTCAGTCGACGTTGAACACCAGCGGCTTCGCCTGGCGGACCGCCGGATTGGCGCGCAGCCTGTCGAGCACGGGCTCGGAAACCGGACCATCGACATAGAGGAGGGCGATCGCGTCGCCGCCCTGCTTTTCGCGGCCGAGCTGGAAGTTGGCGATGTTGACGCCGGCATCGCCCAAGGTCGTGCCGATGAAGCCGATCATACCGGGCACATCGGTATTGGTCAGGTAGACCATGTGGTTGCCCACGTCGGCGTCCAGATTGATGCCCTTGATCTGGATGAAGCGCGGCTTGCCGTCTGAGAAGACCGTGCCGGCGACCGAACGCGTCTGGTTCGCCGTCGTGACCGTCAGCTTGATGTAGCCATCGAAGACGCCGGTCTTGTCGCGCTTGACCTCTGAAAGGATGATGCCCTTCTCCTTGATCATGATCGGTGCCGAAACCATGTTGACGTCGGCCACCTGGGGCCGGATGAGCCCCGCGAGCACGGCACTGGTCAATGCTTTCGTGTTCATCGCAGCGGTCGAACCGTCATAAAGGATTTCGATCTCCTTGATGGCGCTCTCCGTCACTTGTCCGACAAAGGCGCCGAGCACATCGGCAAGCCGGATGAAGGGCTTCAGGATCGGCGCCTCTTCGGCCGTAATGGACGGCATATTGATGGCATTTGTGACCGCGCCCTTTACCAGATAGTCCGACATCTGTTCGGCGACCTGCAGGGCCACGTTTTCCTGCGCTTCCGTTGTGGAGGCGCCGAGGTGAGGCGTGCAGACGACATTCGGCAGGCCGAAGAGCGGGCTCTCGGTTGCGGGTTCCACCTCAAACACATCGAAACCCGCGCCGGCGACGTGGCCGGACTTCAAGGCCTCGGCAAGGGCCTTCTCGTCGACTAGGCCGCCGCGTGCGCAGTTGATGATGCGCACGCCCGGCTTCGTCTTGGCGATCGCCTCCGCACCCAGGATATTGCGCGTCTTGTCGGTCAGCGGCACGTGCAGGCTGATGAAGTCGGCCTGGGCGAGCAGTTCGTCAAGTTCGACCTTAACGACGCCCATCTCCTCGGCTCGTTCCTTCGACAGGAAGGGATCATAGGCAAGCACGTGCATTTTCAACCCGATGGCGCGCGCGCAGACGATCGAGCCGATATTGCCCGCGCCGATAACGCCGAGCACCTTGCCAGTGATCTCGACGCCCATGAACTTCGACTTTTCCCACTTGCCGGACTGCGTCGATGTATCGGCGGCAGGAAGCTGGCGCGCAACCGCGAACATCAGCGCAATCGCATGTTCAGCGGTGGTGATCGAGTTGCCAAAGGGCGTGTTCATGACGATGATGCCGCGGCGCGAGGCGGCGGGGATGTCGACATTGTCGACGCCGATGCCTGCGCGACCGACCACCTTCAAGTTCGTGGCGGCGGCGATCAGCTTTTCGGTCACCTTTGTGGCGGAGCGGATGGCAAGGCCATCATACTTGCCGATCACTTCGGCAAGACGCTCCTTGTCCTTGCCGAGCTTCGGCTCGAAATCCACTTCAATGCCGCGATCGCGGAAAATCTGGACGGCGGTTTCCGACAGTTCATCGGATACGAGAACGCGAGGTGCCATGAAGGCCTCCTTCAAAAATCAGGTCTGAACGAATTCGGATAGCTTCGCCCACGCAGAGCGAAGCAAGGTATCGATCAGGCGGCAGCCTGCGAAAGCGTTGCCTTCTGGGTCTCGAAAGCCCAGGTGAGCCACGGCATCAGCGCTTCGATGTCGGCGGACTCGATCGTCGCGCCGGCCCAGATGCGCAGGCCCGAGGGAGCATCGCGATAGTGGCCGACATCGTAAGCGACGGCTTCCTTTTCGAGCAGCGCAACCACCCCCTTGGCGAAGGCAGCCTGCGCGTCCGCGCCGAGTGCCGTGACATTCTCGTCGACGATCTTCAAGCAGACCGAGGTGTTGGACCGGGTTTCCGGCGCAACCGCCAGGTTGGCGAGCCACGCATTGGCCGCGACGAAGCGGTGAATGACCTCGGCATTGGCATCCGCACGCGAGATCAACGCTTTGAGACCGCCGATCGACTTCGCCCAGAGAAGCGCATCGATATAGTCCTCGACGCAGAGCATCGAGGGCGTGTTGATCGTCTCGCCGGTGAAAATGCCGTCGATCAGCTTGCCACCCTTGGTCATGCGGAAGATCTTTGGCAGCGGCCAAGCGGGCTGATAGCTCTCGAGTCGCTCGACGGCGCGGGGGCTCAGGATCAGCACCCCATGGCCGCCCTCGCCGCCCAGCACCTTCTGCCAGGAGAAGGTGACGACATCGAGCTTGGCGAAATCGAGCTGCTGCGCAAAAGCGGCCGAGGTCGCATCGCAGATAGTCAGCCCCTTGCGGTCCGCCGGGATGAAATCGGCGTTCGGCACCCGTACGCCCGACGTCGTGCCGTTCCAGGTGAAGACGACGTCGCGGTCGAAATCGATCGCGGAGAGATCCGGCAGTTCGCCATAGTCGGCTTCGAAGCGGCGGACATCGGCGAGCCTCAGCTGCTTGACCACGTCGGTGACCCAGCCTGCACCAAAGCTCTCCCAAGCGAGCATGTCGACGCCGCGGGCGCCGAGCAGCGACCAAAGCGCCATTTCGACGGCACCGGTATCGGAAGCAGGCACGATGCCGATGCGGTAGTCGGCCGGCACTTCGAGAATTTCACGGGTAAGATCGATGGCTTGCTTCAGCTTCGCCTTGCCGATCTTGGCGCGGTGAGAGCGACCGAGTGCGGCATCGGAAAGGGCTTCGAGCTTCCAGCCGGGGCGCTTCGCGCAAGGACCAGAAGAAAAATGGGTATTTGCCGGGCGCACGGCCGGCTGGGCAGGCTTCGTCATTTGCTATCCTCTCAGATAGAAGCCCCTCGTTGGGGAGGGGTGTCCCGCCGCCGGCAATATTGTGGAGCGGAGAGGAAGTCAAGTGCCCTGCGTCGCTTTTGATAAAATTTTTGGCGTTCCGAGCAAATCAGCCAACTCGGCGAAATGGGCGGGTCACCACAAGGCGAAGCGCAAGCCAGCGCGTATTTCGTGCCGCGAGAGGCCATCGTCGCGTCCTTTGGCACCGATCGCACCGGCAAGCGCCTCCGCTCCAAAGCCGAACATGTCGCCGCCTGCTGTGTGCGAGTAGCGATAGCCGAGGTCGAATTTCAGCCGGTCGGTAATATCATAGGAAACGCCGGCCATAAGCGCATAGGTGAAGCGCCAGCTGTCCTCCCCTTGATAGGACGCCTCGCCCGCAGCTCCGGAGCAGGCTCCACCACCGGCGACGCAGGCCGAGCTTTCATGGACGGTCTTCCAGTCGATCCGCGTGGCGCCGATGCCGGCGCCGAGGTAAGGCGTGAAACCCGCCAGCGTCGCCAGGTCCACATATCCGTTCGCCATCAACCCGAGCGCGGAGAAATTGGCATGGTGAGAGAAGGCACAGGATGTACCTGCCCCTTCGCCGATGCAGGGAGTTGCGGAGAACGAAGAGCCGTCGAAGCGGCCTTCAAAATACTCGGCCGACAGATCGGCACGGAAAATATCGGTAACTTGATAGCCGATGCCGACCGTGCCGGAGAGAGGTTTGTCGAAGCGAGCGCTGTCGAACGAAGTTTTGCTGTAGCTGCCGGTACCGCTGTCGAACGCGCGATAGAAGGGATCGCCCTCACCGAGCCAGCCCGTATAGCCGATGTCGCCGCGCAGATAGAGGCGACCGCCGTCGCTGGCTGCCGGAGAAATGGCGATTTCCGGCGCATCGATCAGTTCCTCGTCGGCGGACCTTGCTGTACCCGTTGCCAGCAGACCGGCGCAGAATACAACGCTCCAAATTCCCTGCCGCCAGCCCATTCCATGCCCTTTCGCCTTTGACCGTCAACGGCGCGGCTCCACGACGCAGACTGCCCATCGGCGTTAACTATTGCAGGCACGGGTTAACCACGGGTTAACCATGTATGTTAGGAATCTGCAGCGATGTTGCACCTCCACGAAACGGAAAAGGCCGCCCCAGTGGGCGGCCCGACGATGCGCGACATCTGCTGTTCCGACGGCGTGCGCATCGTTCCCGATGCACAAAGGTCGCTGTAGCGATTGCTGCAGGTTTTAATCCTTAGATCGGCTCCGATCCAAGGGCAGATGCAGTGCTTTACTTGTAAACGATCGGCTCGACGGGCGGCACATAGGCCGCTTCGCATGGGCTGCCGAAGGAGTAACGCAAACCCGCCCGCGCCTCGTGGATATAGATGTCCTTGTCGAAGCCGGGACCGCTGCCGGCATTGAAACCGAACATGTCGCCGCCATTGATGTGACGGAAGCGGTAGCCGACGTCGGCCTTGAGATTGCAGGTCAGATCCACCGCAGTGCCGGCCATTAGCGCATATGTAAAGCGCCATTTGGCCTTGCCGTCGTGCTCGACTGTCGGATCGCAGTTCGTGGGATCGGTCACGTCGCAGCTGGTGTTGCGCAATCTTCCCCATTTCACGCGCGTGCCGCCGATACCGGCGCCGAGATAGGGCGTGAAGGAGCCGTAGGTCCCAAGATCCACATAGGCGTTGGCGAGCAAGCTCCAGGCGGACATGGTGGCGATGTCGGTCGACACACAGTTGCCAGCAACGCCGCAGCTCCCGCTGGTCGAGCCGCTGAAATCGGCCTCCCCGAGATAGTCAAGCGTGACGTCGGTGCGCAGATAGTTGTTGATCTGGTACCCGACGCCACCACCGAGGACGTAGGAGTCATCGAGATCGGCTCTATCGAAGTCAACCAGGTTGCCATTGGATCCCTGGAAGAAATGCGCGCCGCGCAGATCATTCCAGGCATAACCAACATCGCCGCGCAGGTACCAGCCACTGGTCTGGACGACTGCGACCGGTTGCTCGACGTATGGCGGCGCTGCCGGCGGCTGATAGATATCCGCGGCGTAAGCCGGCGCGGCGCTGAGCAGAGCCACAGCAACGCCCTTCAAAACCTTTTTCATGCCCCACCCCAATATATTCGAATACTCCAACCCGTCCGGACGCATGTGTTGCGGACTTAGTGGATGCTTGCCAGGATGATGGATGGGAAAGGTTAAATCCCGATTAACTACAAAAATTTACCCTGAACATTAACTTTCGCCAGTATTGGCAGAACGGGAGGTGGGACCGGTATTTCAACCACCGACTTGGATGCACCGATCCGACGCCGCGACGATGAAACTGGCAAGGCGACGCGGTCAGCAGAGGGGGTACCCCGCCGCAAGGTTTTTCAAAGCTGCGGCGCCGCCTGCCGTCTGGATGACTGGTGGCGCCGCGGAACCTGAAGAGCGACGGATCAGGCCGCGCTGCGAACGCTGCCGATCACATTGACCAACTCATCGACGATGCGTTCGACCTTGCCGCGGTCATCGCCTTCCGCCATCACGCGGATCAGCGGTTCGGTGCCTGAGGGACGAATGAGGAGGCGGCCACTCCTGGCGAGTTCCGCCTCGGCATCGGCGATCGCTTGCCGCACGGCGTCATGCTCCAGCGGCTTGCCGGCGGAAACGCGCACGTTCTTTAGCACTTGCGGCACCGGCTCGAATCGCTGGCAAACCTCGCTGACGGACTTGCCCTGCCGCTTGACCACGGCGAGTATTTGCAGTGCCGCCACAAGGCCATCGCCGGTCGTGCCGAAGTCGGAGAGCACGATGTGGCCCGACTGCTCACCGCCGACATTCAGTCCGTCCTGGCGCATCTGCTCGACAACATAGCGGTCGCCGACCTTGGTGCGGTGCAGCTTGAGTCCGCGTGCCTGCAAGTATCGCTCGAGGCCTAGGTTCGACATGACTGTGGCGGCAATGCCGCCGCCCTGGAGCATGCCGTCGGCAGCCCAACTGTCGGCGATCACCGCCATCAGTTGGTCGCCGTCGATCACTTTGCCGGTTTCATCGACGATCAATACCCGGTCGGCATCGCCATCCAGCGCTATGCCGATGTCCGCCCTCACCTCGTGAACCTTCTTCTGCAGTGCCGCCGGATGGGTCGAGCCGCATTCGAGGTTGATGTTGACGCCGTTCGGCTCGGTGCCGATCGTCACCACTTCGGCGCCGAGCTCCCAGAGCGCGGACGGAGCGACCTTGTAGGCAGCGCCGTTGGCGCAGTCGATAGCGATCCGCAGCCCCTGCAGAGTCACGTCGCGCGGAAGCGTGCGTTTCGCCTGTTCGATATAGCGATATATGTCGCCGTCGACGCGCTTGGCGCGGCCGATATCCTCAGGCTTGGCAAGCTGCGAGGACATGTCCTGTTCGAGCAGTTCCTCGATCTTCTCCTCTATCCCGTCGGAAAGCTTGTAGCCGTCAGGCCCGAAAAGTTTGATGCCGTTGTCGCGGAAGGGGTTGTGAGAGGCGGAGATCATCACGCCGATGTCGGCGCGTAGTGACCGCGTCAGCATGGCCACGCCGGGCGTCGGGATCGGGCCGAGCAGGAAGACATCGAGCCCTGCGGCGGTAAAGCCGGCGACCATCGCGTTTTCAAGCATGTAGCCCGAAAGACGCGTGTCCTTGCCGATCACCACCCGGTGGCGGTGGGCGCCGTTGCGGAAAATCGTCCCGACGGCAATGCCGACCCGCATCGCAAGATCCGGCGTCATCGGAAAAATATTGGACTGGCCGCGGATACCGTCGGTGCCGAAATATTTGCGCTTCATAAAAACTCCATCGTCCTGCTTCTGCAGGATTTCTTTCGTAGCCCGCGTTCTGTTGCGTGTTCCTCGGTTGGTCTTCATGCCCGGGACCTCGCCTGCAGCCCTTGTTGCGGAAGAGATGAGCGGCGATTTCCGCTCTCTGCTCCGGCCTTCATGCCATGCAACTCCCCGTCAAAACACGAATTGAGGCGGCTTTGCGCCATCTTTGGCACATATGCACAACAAACGGCAGCAATCCTATCATCAGAAATCATTACACCGCGTTACCAACTGCGCTGAAGTAAGGCTGACCTCCAAAAAAGGCCGCCGCTTCCGTGGAAGCGGCGGCCTTCGAAGCCAATTGATGTTCCACAGCTGGCGTTACTGAGGCTGCGGTTCGAAGCCGCCCTCGGGTTCTTCGCCCTTGGCCCCGACTTCCTTCTTCGTGCCGGCAGACGGGACCGCGGAACCACGGTGCGGCGGCGTGTCGTCGCCGAGATCGCGTGCCGGCTTCTCGCCGCGTATGAGCGCCTTGATCTCGTCGCCGGTCAGCGTCTCGTATTCCAGCAACCCCTCGGCAAGGGCCACGAATTCGTGGTGCTTTTCCGTCAGGATCTTGCGCGCCGCTTCATAGGCGTCGTCGATCAGGCGACGGATCTCGTTGTCGATCTTCTGGGCGGTCGCTTCCGATACATTCTTCTGCTGTGCGACGGAATGACCGAGGAAGACCTCCTGCTGGTTTTCACCATAAGCGACCTGACCGAGCTGGTCGGAGAAGCCCCATTGCGTGACCATAGCCCGCGCGAGCTTCGTCGCCTGCTCGATATCGGAGGAAGCCCCGGAAGTGATGTTCTCCTTGCCGAAGGTCAGTTCCTCGGCAACCCGCCCGCCCATCATGATTGCAAGGCGCGAGATCATCCACTTGTAGCTCATCGAATAGCGGTCGCCCTCGGGCAATTGCATCACCATGCCGAGAGCGCGGCCACGCGGAATAATGGTCGCCTTGTGGAGCGGATCGGCCGAGGGGACATTGAGGGCCACGATCGCGTGGCCGGCCTCGTGGTAGGCGGTGAGCTTCTTCTCGGCCTCGGTCATGGCGGAGGAACGGCGCTCCGCGCCCATCATGATCTTGTCCTTGGCGTCCTCGAACTCCTGCATGGTGACGAGGCGCTTGTTGCGCCGCGCCGCCATCAGTGCCGCCTCGTTGACGAGATTCATGAGATCCGCGCCGGAGAAGCCGGGCGTGCCCCGGGCAAGCACCTTGAGATCGACATTCGGCGCAAGCGGCACGTTGCGAATATGCACCTTGAGGATCCGTTCGCGGCCGTTGATGTCCGGGTTCGGCACGACGACCTGGCGGTCGAAGCGGCCCGGGCGCAACAGCGCCGGATCGAGCACGTCGGGACGGTTCGTCGCAGCGATAAGGATAATCCCCTCATTCGCCTCGAAGCCGTCCATCTCGACCAGCAATTGGTTCAGCGTCTGCTCGCGCTCGTCGTTGCCGCCGCCGAGGCCCGCGCCGCGGTGACGGCCGACCGCGTCGATCTCGTCGATGAAGATGATGCAGGGTGCATTCTTCTTCGCTTGCTCGAACATGTCGCGGACGCGCGATGCACCGACACCGACGAACATCTCGACGAAATCCGAGCCGGAGATGGTGAAGAAGGGGACGTTCGCCTCGCCCGCGACGGAGCGGGCAAGCAACGTCTTACCGGTGCCGGGCGGGCCGACGAGCAGCACGCCGCGCGGGATGCGACCGCCGAGCCGCTGGAACTTCTGCGGGTCGCGCAGGAATTCGACGATTTCCTCGAGGTCCTGCTTGGCTTCATCGACGCCGGCGACATCCTCGAAGGTCACGCGGCCGTGCGCTTCGGTCAGGAGCTTTGCCTTGGACTTGCCAAACCCCATCGCGCCACGCGATCCGCCTTGCATCTGACGCATGAAGAACAGCCAGACGCCGAGGATCAACAACATCGGCAGAAGAGTTCCGATGTAGCTCAGGAAGCCGGAGGAGCCGTCGGTCTCGGGGCGAACGGTGACGGTGACGTCCTTGGCTTCAAGCCGCTCCGTCAGAGCTGTATCGACGGCAGGCGCATAGGTCTGGAAGGTCGCGCCGCTTTCGGAATAGCTGCCGATCACCTTGGAGCCGGTAATCACCACTTCCTTGACGCGATTGGAGTCGACGTCCTTCAGGAACTGCGAGAAGGGAATTTCGCGCGAACCCGTGCGCTCGGTGGGCTGCTGGAACATGCTGAATAGCGCAATCAGGAGAAGCGCTATGATTGCCCAGAGGGCAAAATTTCGAAAATTAGGGTTCATCGAACTCCCCGGAACCTCCGCAGCCGGGCCTTCGCCGGGCTACACTCTTGTTCCCTAACATAGGGTTCCGCCGCTGCCTTGCCAAGGCAAACCGCCGGCTACCCTTCCAATTCCGTCAAAACATCGTGAACCGGCGGCGCGGGGTATCGATCGCGACCGAACAGCACGGCGATGGCATCCGCCATAATCCTGTCGAAACCCGGCAAAAAGGTGTCGTAAAGCCCTATGCGGCACTCTACCTTCGCCGTGTCGCCTCCGGTGTTTCCGGCCTCCGCTGGCACAATGTGAGGTGCCACTTGCGAAGCCCTCATGGCAACCCCCTTCGGCAAGCCTGCGTCAATAAGCCTCTGCTGCCAAACGCCGCCGTCCCCCGCGCTCACAGTCAGGGCGGAATCCAGGCTGGCAATGGTGAAGCGGCCGTCCCAGAGCCCACGCTCGCCCGGCCTAAGATCGAGCACGGGAAGATTGCGCGGCTCGCGATAGAGATAAAGGCCGCTCGAACGGCGGTCGAAGACCACCCGCGCTGCCGTCATCCGGCCAGGATGGTCCGATTTCAGAAAGCCGGAGAGCCGCTTGACCGTCGCACCCGCGGGCAGGTGATCGCGCCCGCCGAGGACTGCGGCGAGCGACATCATCCCCCGACACCAGTCCGGGTCGTCCATCTTTCCCGCCAGCGGCACGGCAATCTCGGCGACCAGGGCGCCATATACACGGACGTGCCCGCTGATCAGGGCCGCAGCCCTTACCGACGAGGCGGAGCGCTGCGCGGCGCTCCAGCGCAGTGCCGGCACATCGCCGGACGCTGCAAGATCGGCACGCACGCGGGCCCGCTCGAACACGGGATTGACGTTGCTTGGATCGTCGGACCAGCCCACGCCCTCCGCTTCGAGGAAGGCGCGGATCGCAGTGCGGCGCAAGCCGAGGAACGGTCTAAGGACCCAGATCCTCCGCCCGTAGAGCACGGTTGCCGCCATTCCTGCGCCGCCCTGGCCTTGCCCGCCTTCAGCGCCGCGCGCACCGCGCATCGCGATCGTCTCGTATTGGTCGTCGAGCGTGTGCCCGGTGGCGATGCATTCGGCACCGAGCGCGCCAGCCGCTTCGGCGAGCAGTTCGTAGCGCTTATTGCGCGCCGCGGCCTGAAGGCCGGTCCTGGGCTTATCGCCTTCCCAGCGATAGATGCGGTGGGGAACGCCTAGCGAAGTGCAGAAAGCACCAACCGCCTCGGCTTCACTTGCGGACTCCGGCCGCAAGCGGTGGTCTATCGTGCAGGCAACGAGCGAAAAGCCCTTCCGCGCCTCCGTCTGACTCGCATGGTGAAGTGCGAGAAGGAGACCCTTGGAATCGCTGCCGCCGGACACGGCGACGAGAAGCCTGCGAGGTTCTATAAAGGAATTGAGAAAAATTCTGGCCGCGTCGAGAACGGCGTCGGACATGGATTGGCCTCAGCAGCCGAAACGGCTCTGCTCGCTGGCGACCTTCGCCTTCACGGCGGCCGATGCCTTGGGATAACGCTTGTTCACCTCGCGCAGTGTTGCGCAGGCGGTTTCCTTGTTATCGACGGCGCCAAGCGACATTCCGAGCTTCAGCAGCATTTCCGGTGCCTTGGGCGACTTGCCATAGGTTTGGTGGGCGTTGAGGAAAGTCTTCGCCGCTTCGTTGTATTTGCCTTGCGAATATTGCGCTTCGCCCATCCAGAAGCTGGCGTCCGCTGCCTTGTCGCCCTCCGGGAAAGCCTCGAGATACCCGCGAAATTCCTGCTCGGCCATGCCATAATCGCCGGAAAGCACATGGCTATAGCCGGACTGATAGAGATCGCCAGCATTGCCGAGCGAAGCCGTCTGCTGGCCGTCTGCCCCATTGTTGCCGCCGAAACCGGTGCCGCTCTGGTCGGCCACGCCCGTTTCGACGCCCGGCAGCGTGGCATTGGCGCCCGGTTCGGCCTCCGCCGTGGCCCCGATCGGATTGCCGTTCTCGTCGAAAACGATCTGGCCGAGCGTGGTCGGCGGCGCTGCAGCGCCGGGCGTTGCCGATGATGTCGTGGCCATATCGCCGTTGTCGGGCGCAGCCGTTGCCGGGCTGTCCGTCACCTCGGGGGTGACGGATGCCTGGTCGCCGGACTTCGGCGCGTCGAGCGCGCCGCTTTTCTGCGTGGAGGACTTGCCGTTTTCGAGATCCTGGAAGCGGAACTCGTTGTCCTCCTGGAACTTCCGGATCTGCTCCTGCATCTGCAGGATCTGGAAGCTCATTTCCTCGATACGCCCGTTGAGCGAGCGGATCTGTTCCTCGAGCTGGCCGATCCGACCCACGTCGGCCGATTGCACTTTCATCACCGGCAAGTCGCCTTTACCGGCTCCAGTCGTCCGAGCAAGGAGCCCGGAAAGCGGCATGGCATTGGCCGTTGGGCCGAGCCCCGAAAGGGCCGTCAGACCAATCAGTCCTGCCACGACAAATTTCTTCATCCCAATTGTCCTGTTCGATACGGATTTACTCGCACCCCCGACCGCCATCTTGGCGGTTCCATGGGGGCGAGCCGCACAGTTTTCCAATTGCGGTGAAAAAGCAACGGAGTTCGGCCAAAGTGTGGTAAAAAAGAAAAGGCGGCCTGAGCCGCCCTTCCATAATCGCGATTTGCAGGCTGAAAATCAGCTTCCGGCGCCGCCGAGAACGGTGACGGCGCGGCGGTTCTGCGACCAGCAGGAGATATCGTCGCAAACGGCGACCGGCTTTTCCTTGCCGTAGGAGATCGTGCGCATGCGGTTGGCCGGAACGCCGCGGCTGATTAGATAGTCGCGCGTCGCGGCGGCGCGGCGGGCGCCGAGCGCGAGGTTGTATTCGCGCGTGCCGCGTTCGTCGGCATGCCCTTCGACGGTGATCGCGTAATTGGGATACTTCGCCAGCCATTGGGCCTGACGATCGAGCGTGGCCTGTGCGTCGGCGCGGATCGAGCTCGAATCAGTATCGAAGAAGATGCGGTCGCCGACATTGACGGTGAAATCCTGCTGCGAACCCGGGGTTGCCGCACCTGCGCCAAGGCCGAGGCCGGCGGCATCGTTCGGCAGATTCTTCTTCGACGCGCAGCCGGCGACGGCAAGCGTCATAACGAGGGCGATCATGACCGGATTGCGGGCAATGGTCTGCAGTCGGCTTGCGGCCGGGGTGTCAATTCGGCTCATGGGGCCGGGTCTCCTTGAGGACTGTCTAAGAGAAGTGTCTGAATTCACGGTTGCCAGACTGTAACCGGGGGCGGTTAATTGCTCTTCAATGGATATGGTTAACAAATCGACAATTTGCGTCGGAGGCCTGCTAGACCAGCACTTTGCGGCGAGAAAGCGGCACATTCGCCACAATCCCCGCCGCGTCTGTGGAAAGCTTTTGGACAAACGCGCGATGCGCGCGACGCCGCCTCCCGCCTACTCCATCAGCGGCGACCAGGCAGGGTCGGACGCAAAACCCTGCGTCGGAATGAGCTGCTCGTTGTAGCCCGTCAGGTCGATGGAATAGAGCTGGGGCCCGCCGGCGCCGGCGTTCTGGCGGAAGAACATCAGCACGCGGCCGTTCGGCGCCCAGGTCGGACCTTCATTGTGGAAGCCCGTAGTCAAGATGCGCTCGCCCGAACCGTCCGGCTTCATGACGCCGATCGAGAACTTGCCGCCTGACTGCTTGGTAAACGCGATGAGGTCGCCGCGCGGAGACCAGACCGGCGTGGAATAGGAGCCGTCGCCAAAGGAAATACGCGTCTGGCCGGAGCCATCGGCCCCCATGACGTAGAGCTGCTGCTTGCCGCCGCGATCGCTTTCGAAGACGACCCGGCTGCCGTCCGGCGAATAGGACGGAGAAGTATCGATCGCGGCCGTGTTGGTCAGCCGCGTTGTCGTGCGCGAGCGCAGGTCCATCGTGTAGATATTGGCATTGCCGTCCTGCTGAAGGCTCATGATCACCCGCTGCCCGTCCGGCGAGAAGCGCGGCGCGAACGTCATTCCCGGGAAGTTGCCGACCACCTCACGTTGTCCGGTCTCGAGCTGCAGCAGGTAAACGCGCGGCTGCTGGTTCTCGAACGACATGTAGGTGATTTCCTGGCGGTTCGGCGAGAAGCGCGGGGTGAGGACGATGTCGTTGGAATTGGTCAGCGCGCGAGCATTGGCCCCATCCTGGTCCATGATGGCGAGCTGGCGCTTGCGCGCATTCTTCGGTCCGCTCTCGGCGACGTAGACGACCCGGGTATCGAAATAACCCTTCTCGCCGGTAATCCGCTCATAGATCGCATCGGCGATGATATGGGCGACGCGGCGCCAGTTTTCCGGCTGGGTGAAAAACTGCTGGCCAAGCATCTGCTGCCCGGCGAAGGTGTCCCACAGACGGAATTCTGCCTTCAGCCGTCCATCACCCTCCTGGGTAACGCGGCCGGTGACGAGTGCCTGGGCGTTGATCACCTTCCAGTCTTCGAAGCGCGGGGCGCCATCTGGATTGGAAATCTTCTCGATGAACGCGCCCTTGTCTATAGGCGCGAAAAGGCCCGACCGCTTGAGATCGGCGGCAATCACGTCGGAGATCTTCTGGCCGAGTTCACCCTCGAGGAAGTCCGTGACAGCGATCGGCAGCGGCTCGACGTTGCCCTTGTTGATGTCGATCTCCACAACTGCGTTCGCCGGCGCGGCAAACAGCGCACCTGCAAACATCAGCATGAGAAGACGGAAAATATTGCGTCTCAGCATTTCCATGAAGCCTTTCAGCGTTTCATTTAGAGCATCGAGCTTGGGTCGAAATTGACGACGACCTCACTCCACGTGTCGTATTTGTCGGCCGGCAAGCCCTGGAAGGGTGCCGATTTGAGGATAGCGCGTCGCGCGCCACCCATCAGTGCCCGGCGCGCTGCATCGGAGCCGCCGGTCGCCTCGACTTCCGGTTCTCCAATCAATTCGCCATTCGGGTCGAGTTTCATCCTCACCGTGATGCGGACGTCGGTGGCATCGGCCATGCCCGGAATGATCGACCAATTGTTCTGGATCTGGCCGCGCAAGGCGTCGATCTCGCTCTGCGAAAGTTTTTCACCGGAGGTCGTCTTCTTGCCGCCAAGCGCCGCCTCCTCGGTCGAACGCTTGGCGCCGCCGCCGGAGGATTCTTGCTTGTTGAGCAGCGCCGCGATCTCGTCGGCGTTGAAGTCGCTCTCCTTCTGCGAACTCGCCTTCTTCTGCTCCTTCTTCGCCTCTTCCTTTTTGCGCTCGGGCGTCTTGGCCGTCTGCGCCGGCTTTTCGACCTTAGGCTTGGCCATCGGCGTCGGCACCTTCTCAGGCAGGGCTTCGGCCGCCGGATTCTCCGCCGGCGTCTCTTCGGCAGGGGCGGGCTCCGGCTTGGGATCGGGCTCGACCTCCTGCTTCGGCTCGGGCAGGGCGGCGACTTCCGTTGCCGGTTCGGAGGCAGGCGTCGGCTCTCCGACCTTCTGGATTTCCTCCTTCACCGGATCGGGGCTCGGCGGAGCCTTCTCCGTCTTTTCCGGGGCAGCCGCCGATTCGTTCTGAAGGGGCTTGGCGTCAGGCTTCGGCGGCGACTTGAGGTCGATGTCGTTGTCACCGACATTCTCGGCATTCTCGACCGGGTTGGGCTTCTTGGTTGGAACGGGCGATGCCTTTTCCTTAGCCGGCGCTTTTTTGTCGCCCTGCTGGATCTGGGTGATCGATTCGATCGGCACGATATCGACCGGCAGAGCCTCGACATCCGCGACCTCGAATTCGGCCGGGCTGCCGAGTGACACCAGCGCCCAGGTCAGCACCAGGGCGTGGAGGACAGCAGATGTGGCAAGACTGCCCTTCATGACCGGAGATCACTTTTCCTGTTCTTGAAGTGTCACAAGCCCGAGATTCTTGAAGCCGGCCGCCGAGATGCGCGCCATGACCTTCATCACCGTGCCATAATCGGCGTTGGTGTCTCCACGCACGTAGATGCGCTCGTTATAGCCGGTCGTGGCGATCGCCTCGAGCTTCGGCACGACCTCGTCAATGCCGATCGGCGTCTCCTGCAGGAAGATCTCGCCGGCCGGATTGACCGAAACGGTGATCGGCTGGGTTTCGGCATTCATCGCCTTCGCCTGTGTTTCCGGCAGGTCGATCGGCACCCCGACCGTCATCATCGGAGCCGCCACCATGAAGATGATCAACAGCACCAGCATCACGTCGACGAGCGGCGTCACGTTGATCTCGCTGATCGTGCTTCTCCGGCCGCCGCGCCGGCGGCGACCGCCGCCCGAACCCTTGGCTCCGCCAACTGCCATACCCATAAGCGTTGTCTCCGTGCTCGGGGTTATTGCGCGGCCTGGCGCGAGGGCTGCAGCTTTTCATCGATCTGCCGCGACAGGATAGCGGAGAACTCGTCGGCGAAGGCCTCCATGCGTGCCGTCAACTTGCCGGCATCGGCGGTGAACTTGTTATAGGCGATTACGGCCGGGATAGCGGCGAGCAGGCCAATAGCGGTCGCGAGCAATGCCTCGGCGATACCCGGTGCGACGACCGCAAGGTTGGTCGACTTTGAACCGGCGATCGCCTGGAAGGAGGTCATGATACCGACAACCGTACCGAAAAGGCCGATGAAGGGAGCCGCCGAGCCGATTGTGGCAAGTGAACCGAGCCGCGCTTCGAGCGTCTCGGATTCACGCGCGAGCGTCACGTCCATGGCCCGGTCGATGCGCATCTGCAGTCCGATCGGTGCCCGGGCGCCGCGTTCGAAGCTTTTCTTCCATTCGCGCATCGCCGAAACGAAGATCGCTCCCATGCCGGTCGTGTTCCGATCGGAAAGCGTGCGATAGAGCTCCTCCAACGACTGGCCGGACCAGAAGACCTGCTCGAAATTGTCGAGCTGACGGCGAACGCGCCCGTAGTTCAGCGACTTGTCGACGACGATCGCCCAGGTCCAGACCGAGGCCCCGATCAGGCCCAGCATGACCAGTTTTACGACAAGGCCCGCCTGCATGAACAGCGACCAGAGTGTCACGTCGCTTGTCGCGGCCAATCCAACCTGTTCCATCGATCTCAGTCCCCGAATCCAAATACCCGGCAGAGCTTCTCATGCTCATAACCGGGTCGCCCAAACGATCTTTTGCAAGTATGCCCCGGCATTGCCACCAATCGCGGCATTGCGATCTATTGCTTCAGCCTGCCTTCTTGCCGTCAATTTTGGTCAAAGGATGACGTGCACTGCACAAATCCTGATACACGGATTAAGACACTGTTATGGTTAAAAGAGCGTTACCAAAGGCCGATTGAAGCGCCGCGGCCGTGCGGAACCTTGCCCGCGATTGCACGTTTCGCTCCTGGTCCATGCGCCGAAAACCGGCGCGACAGCCCAGCCCGTGTGCTTCTTGAGACGTGGAATGGCACCTACGGCTCTCGCAGCCGGCGGAAATCGGCGTGAGGATGAGGAATGGCCGCGCGTAGCGAACCTCTCTCCGAATACAACCGGCGGCGCGACTTCAAGAAGACGCGCGAGCCCAAAGGGGCCGTCGCTCCCAGCCATGACGGCAGGAAGCGCTTTCTCGTCCAGAAGCACGACGCGACGCGGCTCCACTACGACTTCCGCCTTGAATGGGAGGGGGTGTTGAAGAGCTGGGCGGTGACGCGGGGTCCGAGCCTCAACCCCGAGGACAAGCGCCTCGCCGTGCGGACGGAAGATCATCCCCTCGCTTATGGCGACTTCGAGGGGACGATCCCGGAAGGCGAGTATGGCGGCGGAACGGTCATGCTCTGGGACACCGGCTGGTGGGAGCCGGAGGGCGATCCGGCCGAAGGCCTGAAGAAGGGCAAGCTCAGCTTCGAGTTGCATGGCAGCCGCATGAAAGGCGGTTGGGCGCTCGTGCGGATGCGACCGCGCGATGGCGAGAAGCGGGAGAGCTGGCTGTTGGTGAAACAGAGTGACGAAGTCGCCTCCGAGGACGGAGAAGCGCTCGTGGAGGGACATGTCACGAGCGTACGCACCGGCCGCACTATGGACGAGATCGCCGCCGGCAAGGGCGAAGGGAAGGCACGCATCTGGCACTCGAACAAGAGCATCGCCGCCAATCTCAAAGCCGGTGCGATTGCCGAGGAGGTCAGGCGACAAAAACGCCGGGCGCCAAAATCATCCGCCAAGCCTCCCCCCTTCAGGCCGCCGCAACTCGCGACGCTGGTGACGAAAGCCCCCTCGGGCGATGGCTGGCTGAATGAGGTCAAGTTCGACGGCTACCGTGTGCTGGCCGCCGTCGGTGGCGACACCGTCCGCTGCTACACGCGAAACGGACTCGACTGGACCGACAAGTTCCGCGTGATCGCTGCCGCCCTCGCAGAGCTCGATTGCCAATCGGCGCTGATCGACGGCGAGGTCGTCGCGCTTGCCGAGAAAGGCTCGACTTTTTCTGCCCTGCAGAAGGCGCTGAAGACCGGCGCCGATACCCGCTATTACGCCTTCGACCTCATCGAACTCGACGGCGAGGATTTGCGTCGAAAGCCGCTCGTCGCCAGGAAGGAGCGGCTGAAGGAACTCCTCGACACCCTTGGGACGACGGCAACCGTTCAGTACAGCGAGCATGTGCGCGGCAGCAGCGCGCATGTGCTAGCGGCCATATGCAAGGCCGGACAGGAAGGGATCATCGCCAAGGACGCAGATGCGCCTTATCAGAGCGGCCGCACGCGAAGCTGGCTGAAGGTGAAATGCACCAAGCGCCAGGAATTTGTGATCGGCGGCTATACGCCTTCCGACAAGAAAGGCCGACCCTTCGCCTCGCTGCTCGTCGGCACCTACGAGAACGGCAAACTCATCTATCGCGGCGGCGTCGGCACCGGCTTCACCGGACGAACGCTGGGGGAACTCGCCGCTCTCTTCGACCTGCGCAAACGCCGGACGTCGCCCTTCGCGCGAGTGCCGCGGGAAAGGAACCGCGATGCCGTGTGGCTGGAACCCGACCTGGTGGCGGAAGTCGATTTCGCCGAATTCACCGATGACGGGCACATCCGCCACGGCTCGTTCCAGGGGCTTCGTGAAGATAAGGAGGCTTCGACCGTGAAACTGGAGACGCCGCAGGCGCAAAAAAAAGAGGCCGAGACAAGCAAAGGAAAACCCACGCCCGAAAAGACCGCCAAACGATCGCGGGAAGGCGAGGAGGAGGTCCTTGGCATACGTATCTCGCACCCGGATCGTGTGCTCTTCCAGGGCCAGGGAATCACCAAGATCGATCTTGCCCGCTACTACGCCGTCGTAGCCGGAAGGATGCTGCCGCTCGCCGCCGATCATCCGCTCTCTCTGGTGCGCTGCCCGCAAGGACGACAGCGCCAATGCTTCTATCAAAAGCATGCGAGCGACGGCTTTCCGAAGGACATTCGGGAGGTCCCAATCACCGAATCTTCGGGCGGAACCGAGAACTACATGTATGTCCACGACGCCAAGGGCCTGGTTGCCGCCGTTCAGATGGGCACGCTTGAATTTCACATCTGGGGTTCGACGATCGACAGGCTGGAGCAGCCCGACCGCCTGGTTTTCGACCTAGACCCCGATCCGAGCGTCGGCTTCGCGACTGTGAAGCGTGCCGCCACGGCGCTGCGTGACGAACTCGCCGAACTTGGCCTCAAGTCCTTTGCCATGGTGACCGGCGGCAAGGGCGTCCATGTGGTCGTGCCACTCGTGCGCCGCGCTGCCTGGGACGAGGTGAAGCGTTTCGCCAAGGCGATCGCCCAAGGCTTCGCCGATCGCGATCCCGACCAATTCGTCGCCACCATGTCGAAGGCCAAGCGCAAGGGCCGGATCTTCATCGATTGGCTGAGAAACGACCGCGGCTCGACGGCGATCGCCCCCTACTCCAGCCGCGCGCGCGAAGGTGGACCGATCGCCACGCCGGTTGGCTGGGACGAGCTCGAAGAGCTCGATGCCGCCAACTGCTTCCACATTGCGGAGATCGTCGACCGCATCGAAAGCGACATCGACCCCTGGCGCGAATTCGGCAAGGCGAAGCAGTCGCTGACGAAGTCTATATTGCAGTCGGTGGAAAGCTAAAGCCGCATGCCAGCGGTTCACCAACCGTGCTTATGCCACTGCACCCGCCAGGAACTTCACTGCCAGCCCTTCCGGCAGCCGGCGCGGCCTGCCTTGGCCGTTGATCACCGCGATGATCACCTTGGCTGCGATCAAGAGCGTCTCGCCGCGGCGGATCTGCTGCTGCAGCACCATCTTGGCGCCGCCGGCCTTCTCGGTGGTCGTCTCGATCGTCAACACGTCGTCCATGCGGGCCGGCGCCTTGAAGTCGATCTCCATTCGGTGCACCACGAAGACAAGCCCCTCCGAATCGCCTTCGATGGCAAGCGTTGCCTGTTCGACGCCCAGCAACCTGAGATAATCCGTCCGAGCCCGCTCCATGAAGTGAAGGTAGCGGGCATGATAAACGACGCCCGAAAAATCGGTGTCCTCGTAATAGACCCGCTGGATCAGTCGATGGCCGGTTTCCGTCAGCTCGCCGGCGAGCGAAATCAGTGACATGGCATTCTCCGGGAGGATTTCCGCTTCTGTGCAGGAACAAAAAGACATTTGCAAGTATTGCAGCTTTGTCACAATCCTGTCCTATCTGATCCCTGTCCCTTCCTCCCGATCAGGAGAATCGTGCATGAAGATCGCAATCCTCGGCGGTGACGGTTTCGTCGGCTGGCCCACCGCTCTGCATTTGTCCGATGCGGGCCACGACATCCACATTCTCGACAATCTCTCCCGCCGCTGGATCGACACAGAACTCGGCGTGCAATCCCTCACTCCGATGGATTCCATCCAGGAGCGCACCCGCATCTGGCACGCGGAGACGGGCCGGCGCATCCATTTTAACCTGATCGACCTCGCCCGCGACTATGAGCTTCTGAAGAAATGGCTCGATCATCATCGGCCGGATGCGATCGTGCACTTCGCCGAGCAGCGCGCCGCCCCCTACTCGATGAAGAGCGACCGGCACAAGAACTACACCGTCAACAATAACGTCAATGCGACTCATAACCTCCTGAACGCGCTGGTCGAGCTCGACCTCGACGCCCACCTCGTGCACCTCGGTACTATGGGCGTCTACGGCTATTCGACGATCGGTGCGGCCATCCCCGAAGGCTATCTGCCGGTCGGGATCGACACCGTGGGCGGGGAGACGGTGAGCCAGGAGATCCTCTACCCAGCAAATCCGGGCTCGATCTACCACATGACAAAGTGCCTCGATCAGCTGCTTTTTCAGTTCTATGCCAAGAACGACGGCATCCGGATCACTGACCTGCATCAGGGCATCGTCTGGGGCACCCATACGGCGCAGACGCGCCGGCACCCGCAGCTCATCAATCGCTTCGATTATGACGGCGATTACGGCACCGTGCTCAACCGCTTTCTGATCCAGGCGGCGATCGGTTATCCGCTGACCGTGCATGGTACCGGCGGGCAGACGCGCGCCTTCATCCATATTCAGGATTCGGTGCGCTGCATCGAGCTCGCGCTCAAGAGCCCGCCAGTCCGCGGCAGCCGCGTCGAGATCTTCAACCAGATGACCGAGACGCATCGCGTCCGCGACCTCGCCGAGATGATTGCCAAGAAGACCGGCTCCGAGATCGCCTGGCTGCCGAACCCGCGCAAGGAAGCTGCAGAGAACGAGCTCGTGGTGCACAATGAGAAGTTCCTGGCGCTCGGGCTTGAGCCCATCCGCCTGGAGGACGGGCTGCTTTCTGAGATCGTCGACGTCGCGAAGAAATTCGCCTATCGCGTCGACCGCTCGCGCGTGCCGGCCGTCTCCGCCTGGACCAAGGACATCGCTCCGCTGATCAATCATGATCCGGAGGGCAAGCGGCTGAAATCCGTTTCATGATCGTGAAGACCGCTTCGGAAGGGCTCCGCCCCTCCTCCCCGCCCCGCGCCCGCCACGCTTTCGTGACCCTCGTCACCAATGGCGATTACGCGCTCGGCGCGCGGGCGCTCGCCCGCTCCCTCCGCCTCACGGATACGATGGCGGAGATCGTGGTGCTGCATACGGGCGGAGTTGATATTTCTGCGCTCGAGCCGCTTACTGATTTCGGCTGTCGCCTGATCGAAACGGAGCTCCTGCCGCTCTCCGACGATTTCAACGCCCGACACGCGCGGCGTAACGTGCATGAAAAGGCGCCCTTCGCGAAAGGCCGCAAGCCCGCATTCCACTCTCCGCTCGACAATTTCTGCAAGCTGCGGCTTTGGCAGCTTACCGAATACGACCGGTGTGTTTTCATAGACGCCGACGCGCTTGTTCTGCACAACATTGACAAGCTATTTCGCTACCCGGAGTTTTCAGCGGCGCCGAATGTGTACGAGAGCCTCGCCGATTTCCACCGGCTGAACTCCGGTGTCTTCGTCGCCGAACCGTCGCTTTCGACATTCGAGAGGATGCTCGTCGCACTCGACGCGCCGGAGGCTTTCTGGCCCCGGACAGACCAGACGTTCTTGCAACAATTCTTTCCCGACTGGCACGGCCTGCCAGTGACGATGAACATGCTGCAATATGTCTGGTTCAACCTGCCCGCTCTCTGGGACTGGCGCTCGATCGGGGTGCTTCATTACCAGTATGAGAAGCCATGGGAGCAGGGTCATCCGCGAGCGCATATACTCCACCCCCTGATCGAACTCTGGCACGCCTATTTCACGGGCGAAAACATCCCCGACATTGCTACCCTCGAGAACCCGGCACGCGCCGGCACGCCATCGTGACGCGCGTCCTCGTCTCCGGCGGCACCGGATTCGTCGGCCGCTTCATCGTCGAACATCTGCTTGCAAGTGGCTATAAGCTGACGGTCGGCGGCCGCACGCCGCCCCCGGCAAGCTTCTTCTCCGGGCCGGTTGTCTTTATCCCGCTTTGTCTCGATCCAGATCGCAATCAAATCGCCGCCTTTGACGACGTCTATTGTTTCGTCCATGCCGCCTTCGACCATATCGAGGGCAGATATCGGGGCGGCGAAGGCGACGACCCGCTGGGCTTCCGCCGCTCGAACCTCGACGGTTCCGTCCGCCTCTTCGAAGAGGCGCGAACCGCCGGGGTGCGTCGTTCAGTCTTTCTTTCCAGCCGCGCGGTTTATGGCAGAACCTCTTCCCCCGTCCTCGACGAGGCGACGAAGCCCGAACCGGACACGCTTTACGGCGAGGTGAAACTCGCTGCCGAAAACGCGCTCAAATCGCTCACCACCCCCGGCTTCATCACGGCGAGCCTGCGTGTGACCGGGGTCTATGGTCCGGCCGGCCACGGTCGACATCACAAATGGAGCGGCCTCTTCGCCGATTATCTCGACGGCAGGCCCGTGTCGCCCCGGATCGGCACCGAAGTCCATGGCGATGACGTCGCCCAGGCCGTGCGCCTGTTGCTGGAAACGGATGCGGCGAAGGTCTCCGGCATGGTCTTCAATGTCTCGGACGTTCTGACGGACAATCGTGAAATCCTTGCGGTGCTTCAATCGGCAATTGGCTGTCCGCATGCTTTGCCGCCGACGGCCGATCCGAATGGCTTCAAGGAGATGTCCACCGACCGACTGCGCGCGCTTGGATGGGCACCGGGCGGCAGCCACCGATTGGCCGCGACGATCCGGGAATTGGCTGAGGGTGTGCGATAAAAAACAGGTGCCGGACGTCGCTACCTTGGCATTGCCGACCAATCCTCTCCCGCAAGGGCGATTGAGGGTGACAGTGCCGGTAATGCAGCCACCGCTACCCAAGATCGACAACAACGATCTCTGGCGGCACGCCGAAGCGGATCGGCGCGACCGAGCAGCCGAGACCGCCGGAGACGATCAGGTGGCAATCCTCCTCGATGATATGGCCATAGGCATAACGATCGCCGAAGCGGGAAGGCACGACCGGAGAAAGGCCGGCGAAGCGCACTTGGCCGCCATGGGTGTGGCCGGAGAGTGTGAGGGAGACCCGCGACGGCACTCGCGGGAAAATGTCGGGCTCGTGGGCAAGCAGGATGACCGGCGCATCGTCGCTCACCTGCGCGAGCGTCCCGTCGAGATCGTCGAGCCCGGTCATGCGCCGCCGACTCCAGATCTTGCCAGGGCGAAGCGCAAGCTGGTCTTCGAGCCCCGCGAGCCAAAAGCCGAAACCGTCCTTCTCCAGACGAACAGCGCGATTGCTGTGGACCTCGATACCGACGCCGGCGAGCGCCCGGTGAGCGAAAGTCTCGCCGCCGCCGTTCATCTGGGCGGTCCTGTCCTCCCACCAGTCGTGATTACCCATGACCGCGTGCACGCCCAGCGGTGCGCTAAGCGTCGACAAGGCCCGCGACCATTCGCTCGAGTGGACGTAGCGCGTGACGAAATTCATGCTCGAGGCATAGTCCCCGAGAAGCACGGTGATGTCTCCGCCGAGGCTGTTCGCACGCTTGCAGATGGAGACGATGCGCTCGGCCGACATCCAGGGCTCGCAGGCATGTAGATCGGCTAACGCGACGAGCCGGAGCTTGAGCCCAGGCGTCCAGCCGGGCGGGGTGAGACGATAGCGCACGATCGAGAGGCGCGCGAGCGGCTCGACGGCAAAGGCGTAGCCGCCGAGCGCGGCAACGCTTGCAAAACCGCCGCCGGCCAATTTCATGAAATCGCGGCGGGTGATCATCTCAGTCGTCCTCGAGCGTGAGCCGGAACTGCGTCGCCTCGACATCCTTCGGCGGATTGAGGCCGAGATGCTTCCAGGCATTGGCTGTCAGCACGCGGCCGCGCGGGGTGCGCTGGATGAAACCCTGCTGGATCAGATAGGGCTCGATGATATCCTCGATTGCGTCACGCGGCTCGGAGAGCCCGGCTGCGATCGTATCGATGCCGACGGGCCCGCCACCGAAATTCTGGGCGATCATCGTCAGGTAACGGCGGTCGAGCTGGTCGAGCCCCATATTGTCGACAAGCAAGCGCGTCAGCGCCTCGTCGGCAAGCTCGCGCGTCACCGCTTCCATCCGGGCGACTTCGGCGAAATCGCGCACCCGCCGCAGCAGGCGCCCGGCGATGCGCGGCGTGCCGCGAGCCCGGCGGGCGATTTCGCGCGCGCCCTCGTCGGTCATCCCGAGGCCCATCAGCCGCGCCCCTCGGCGCACGATCAGTTCCAACTCGTCGACCGTATAGAAATTGAGCCGCACCGGGATTCCGAAACGGTCGCGCAGTGGCGTCGTCAAGAGGCCGAGGCGGGTCGTTGCCGCGACCAGTGTGAACTTGGAAAGATCGATCTTGACCGATCGCGCCGCCGGTCCCTCGCCGATGATGAGATCGAGCTGGAAATCCTCCATCGCCGGATAGAGGATCTCCTCGACCGCCGGATTCAGGCGATGTATCTCGTCGATGAAGAGCACGTCACGCTCTTCAAGATTCGTAAGAAGCGCCGCCAAGTCGCCGGCCTTGGCGATCACCGGCCCGGAGGTCGAGCGGAAATTGACGCCGAGTTCCTTCGCCATGATCTGCGCCAGCGTCGTTTTTCCGAGCCCAGGCGGACCGACGAAAAGAACGTGGTCGAGCGCCTCGCCGCGATTGCGCGCCGCCTCTATGAAAATCTTGAGATTGGCACGAGCTTCCGCCTGGCCGGTGAACTCGTCGAGCGACTGCGGGCGCAGGGTCGCATCGATGTCTTCACCGCGCTTTTCCGGCGCTATCAGGCGTGCGGCTTCATTCATTTCAAATTTCCGTTTGCGGGCTGGGTCGCACGGCCATCCGATGGCACCGTACAGCTCTCAACCATAGTGCGAGCGCGGCCGCCGATCCAGTCTGATCGTGCCGGCAGGTCCTCATTCCGACGCGAATGCGGCCGCAGAAAGGCTCATCGCGCCAGCTCCTTCAATCCCAGCCGGATCAACCTGGCGCTGTCGCCACCCTCACCGCCATTCTTCAGGGCCGCCGCAACGGCATTTGCCGCCTGATCGCGCGAATAGCCGAGATTGGTCAAGGCCGACACCGCATCGGCGACCGGCGCGGCCGCGGCTCCCTCGCCGAGCTCCTGCTTGAGGCCGATGGAACTCGACATCTCGCCGGCAAAGGCCGGCGCCCTGTTCTTAAGCTCGGTCACGATCCGCACCGCCACCTTCGGGCCGACGCCGGGAGCGCGCGCAACCGAGGTCTTGTCTTGAAGTGCGATGGCGTTGGCGAGTTCGGCCGGCGTCAGCGTCGAAAGCAGCGCCAGCGCCACCTTCGATCCCACCCCTTGCACGGTCTGCAACAGGCGGAACCATTCGCGCTCCAGCGCCGTCAAAAAGCCGAAGAGCCTCAACTGATCCTCGCGCACATAGGTCTCGATGAAGAGCACGGCCGCTTCGCCGGCCGAGCCTAGCTTTGCGAGCGTGCGCGCCGAGCAATGCGCGACATAGCCGACGCCATGCACGTCGAGGACCACGTAATCCTCGCCGACTTCATCGATCGTGCCCTTGAGTTTACCGATCATCTTGCTCTCGTTTCTCCATACGCACTTGAGGGCGCCACGTCCGCCCTACCCCGCAAGCGCCGGTAGGCGGCTCGTGATCGCCTGGCGGTTATGCGCGTGGCAGATGGCGATGGCGAGCGCGTCGGCGGCGTCGTTGCCTTTGAACTCGGCTTTCGGCATCAGCACCTTCAACATCATGTGGATCTGCTGCTTTTCGCCATGGCCGACGCCGATCACCGCCTTCTTGACGGCGTTGGGCGCATATTCGGCGACCCGCAATCCGGCCCGGGCCGGAACCAGCATGGCGATGCCGCGTGCCTGGCCGAGCTTCAAGGTTGCAGTCGCATCCTTGTTGACGAAGGTCTGTTCGACCGCTGCTTCGTGCGGTTGGAAGCTGTGCACCACGTCGGCAAGCCCGTCATGCAACTGGCAGAGGCGCGAGGCAAGGTCCATCTCGCCATCTGAGGTCACTGTGCCTGAGGCGACGAAGCGCAGCGAATTGCCGAGCGTCTCGATTATGCCCCAGCCGGTGCGCCTCAAGCCCGGGTCGATACCGATGATGCGAATCGTCGTTTGCATGCCTCACCCTATGTCGGTCGAAAGGAGGCTGCCAGGGAAAAGTGAACAAAACAAAAACATTACACAGCAGAGGCGCTTCGCCCGCGGAAGGCGATCGGGCTACCTTTGGCTTGACTGAGCTTGGCATTGCCATGCCAAGGTCCGGTTAAACATCAGCGCCGCTTAGCGCTTTGATCCTCGCGCGGAACAGTTCCGTCCCTTGCACGATCCGGTCGATGACCGCTTCGAGTGCCCAGAATTTCTCATGGATGTCGTGGGGCACTGCACGGCTCGATATGCCCGAAAACGTGCCGAGCCGCCGATGATAGAGCTTGGCGAGCTTCGGATAGCCCATCGGCTCCGTCTGCGCCGAAAGCACCAGGAAGACCGAAAGTTCCTCGGCGAGTTCCGGGTATTCCGGTCCATGGTCCTGCAGCCAGCGGTAAAGGTCGGGGTGGAAGTTGTTCATCACCCCGCAGAAACCGGCGCCGGTTGCCTGCATGGCCGCATAGGCTATCGCGGCATTGGCATTGCAGATGAGGAACGGCGAGCCTTCCGTGATCTTTGCCCTCCGCCTGACGGTTTCGAGATTGCAGGAAACATCCTTGAGCAGGATGAAGCGGCCCGACTGAGCGCAGAACTCGATCTCATCATCGCTGAGCAGACGACGATAGGGTGCCGGGCACTCATAAAGTCCGAGCGGTACCTCCTTCGGCAGGGAGGCGAGCAGCGCATCAAAGGAGGCGCGAACGTCCGCCGCGCCGCCCGTCTCCGCCGCGAGTCGGTTGGTGACGAGGATCACCGCATCCGCCCCCGTCTCGGCAATGGCCGTCAGTTCCGCAATCTGCTCGCCGAGACCGTCCGCAACATGCCCGGACGAGACGACCGGTATGCGGCCGGCGACCTTTTCGACCGCGAAGCGCGACAGATCGACCCTTTCTTCGAGCGACAGAAACCGCATCTCGGAGGACTGGCAGACAGCGAAGAGCGCCTCCGAACCATTGGCGATGTACCATTCGATAAGGGCCTCATAGCCATCCCAATCGATTTTGCCGTCTGGCCCGAAGGGGGTGATCATGACGGGGATTATGCCGGCGACGCGGTTGAACACTTGAGGCTCCAGGGATTTCACCCGGCATAGCCGAAGATGTTCGGCAGCCAGAGAATAATGTCGGGGAAAAGGATCATCAGGATCAACGCGAAGATAAGTGCGGCGATAAAGGCCCAGATTTCCTGAATGATCTCGGCGAGTGGAATGCGCGTCGTCGCATTGATGACGAAGAGCAGGATTCCGTAAGGAGGCGTGATCAGGCCGATCATGGTGTTCACCACCGCCACGACACCGAAATAGACGAGGTCGATGCCGAGTTCACGGCAGGTGGGAATGAACAGCGGAATGATGACCAAAATAATTGTCGAGGCATCGAGCACGCAGCCGAGAACGAGGAGCAGCAGATTGATGCCGAACATGAAGGCCAGCGGCGAAACGTTGATGCCGGTGAGCGCCTGAGCGATCATCGTGCCGATGTTCTCCGAAGCCACGATATAGTTCAGCACCAGTGCGCCGCCGATCACGAGACCCACGGCGGCTGAGGGGCGGGCACTGTCAACGAGAACCTGGTAGAAGGCCTTGAGCGTCAGCGACCGATAGAACACGGTTGCGAGCAGTAGCGCATAGGCCGCGGCTATTGCTGCTGCTTCCGTCGGCGTGGCGATGCCGCCATAGATGCCGTAGAGCAGGATTGCTGGCATCAGCAGGACTGGAAAGGCCTGGAGGGTGAGGCGCGGAACTTCGCTGAGAGGCACCGCCTCGTCGGCAGAAATGCCGCGCCGGTGAGCGTAGAGGATGTTCATGCCCATCAGCACCACGCCCATCAACAGCCCGGGAGTAAGCCCGCCGAGGAAGAGGTATCCAACGGACGTGTTGGAAACGAGCGCATAAAGCACCATCGGGATCGACGGCGGAATGATCGGGCCGATCGTGGCGGATGCCGCCGTCAGCGCCGCCGCATAGCCGCGCGAATAGTGGCCGCTTTTCCTCATCATCTCGGTGACGATGCGCCCGACACCCGCCGCATCGGCGACCGCCGAACCCGACATGCCGGAGAAGATGATCGACGAGACGACGTTCACATGGCCGAGGCCGCCGCGGAACCGCCCGACAGTCGCCACGCAGAATTTCAGGAGCCTCTCGGAGATGGTTCCTGCATTCATGATGTTGGCAGCAACAATGAAGAGCGGTACCGCGAGCAGGACGAAACTGTCATAGAGGCCGGAGGCCATCTGCTCGCCGGCAATGGCGAGATCCTGCCCTTTCACCGCAAGATAAACGATGGAGCCGACCAGAATGGAGTAGGCAACCGGCGTGCCGATGGCAGCAAGAACCATGATGGCCAGGAGGCAAAGGGAAAGGGCGACGCTCACAGCCGGGCCTCATCATATTCAGGTGCATCCTCGTCGACGGCCTCGTTTTTTAATATCCGGACAAGTCTCCAGGCATAGGCGGCGATCACAGCGACGAGAAACACTGCGTAGATGAAATAGACGTCGCGCATGGGCACGCGCAGCGTTGGGCTCCTCTTGATGCGGAGGAAATCGATCCAGTCCCAGGTGGGCACAAGGGACCACGAGAGGCCCGCGACGATCGCCAGAGCCGAGATTGCGGCCATGATACGGCGGGGACCAGGCGAAGTCGAACGGTAGAGGAGATCGAAGGTTATGTGGTCCTCGTTGCGCACGAAGAAGGCGCAGCCGAAGAACACGATCCACACCCACAGGATCAGGCAGAGCTCCAGCGTCCAGCCGAAAGGCTGGTCCATGACGTAGCGCGAGAATATCTGCAGCAGGAAGGTGGCAAAAAGGGCCAGCATCATCAGCGCGCCGATGGCTTCGGCCCCTTTTCGCAGCCAGTTGAACATGCTGGTCATCGGGATCTCCAGGACAAGTTCCGCATCCGGGGAGAAAGACCCGGATGCGGCTTGGTGCGTCAGCTCGCGAGTGCGTTGATCTTGTCCAGCATGCCGGCAGGCCATGCGGCGGCGAATTCGCTTTCCAGGAACATTTTCTGCACGTGGTCGCGGAAGGCCGGGAGATCCGGTTCGTAGATGTCCAGCCCCTTCTCTTTCAGGAATGCGACGAGTTCGTCCTCCTTCTTGAGCTGGTTCTGGCGGCCGAATTCGGCGGCATCGTCGCCAGCCTTCTGCAGCGCCGCCTGCTGGTCCGACGTCAGGGCATCGAAGGCCTTCTTGGAGATGGCCAGATAATTGAGGTCGACGAGATGCGAAGTGAGGCAGATCTGTTTGGTGACCTCGTAGAACTTGGCGTCGACCACGGTCGGAAGCGGATTGTCCTGGCCGTCGATCGCTCCGGTCTGCAGGCCGGTATAGATTTCCGTGAAGGCCATCGGTACCGGATTGGCGCCGAGCGCCTTGCCGAGAAACTGCCAGGCATCGGTGCCGGGCATGCGCAGCGTCACGCCCTTGAGGTCTGCGGGCGTCATCACGGTGCGCTCTTCCTTCGACGCGCGCAGGTTAAGCTGGCGGCGGCCGAGATACATGACGGCCAGCAGCTTGACGCCGAGTTCGTCCTCGACCTTCTGCTTTAGGGGCTCCATGAACGGGTCGCTGAAGACCTTTACCTGATGGGCCGCATCCTTGTGGACATAGCCCGCCGAGAAGATCGAAAACTCCGGCAGGAACACCGCGAGTTCCTGTGCGGAGGTGATGGCCATTTCCAAGTTGCCGCGGGCAATCGCCTCGAGCTCGGTGCCCTGTTTGAAGAGTGTTGCATTCCAGTGCGGCTCGAAGGTCGCGAAATCGGCAATGCCGGGGGCGAACTTCTCCATCAGGGCGACGGAACGCTGGTCGGTGTCGGAAGCTGGGGTGGAGAGCCTGAATACCGGTTTGTCCGCGGCAAAAGCCGTGCGCGAGATCAGCGGCAAGGCGCTTGCAACCGCCGACATGGCGAGCACGGAACGGCGCGTGAAGTTCGTTGTCATGTTTTCCTCCCATTCAAAACGCCGGGTCCCTTGACCGCGGCCGGCTGTGCCCGCAGGGCAGTTTCTCTGGCATTCCGCTTATGATCGGGTCCGGTCGCCTCTCCTCCTGCGGCCGGAATGCGTCATAGGATAAACATTAATCCACGGATGACAAGTGTCTAACATGTTAGTAGTATGTCAACGCGGTTTTTGAACCAGGACGGCGATGCAATGGCACATGCGAACGAGCTGAACAGACGGACCTTGACGCGGCTCTCAAGCAATCCGCCGCTGCGTCAAGCCGCTTATGACCGGATCGAAGATCTGCTGAACGAAGGCGAGCTGAAGCCGGGCCAAGTGGTATCGCAGCGGGAATTGGTTGAAAAAACCGGCGCCACGCTGGCAGCAGTGCGCGAAGCCATACCGCGGTTGGAAGCGGAAGGGCTGCTCCAAACACTCCCTAAACGCGGATTGATGGTGCCGAGCCTCGACGTCGCCTTCGTGCGCGATGCCTACCAAATGCGGTCCATGATCGAGACCAGCGCGGTATCCTATGCACTCAAGTTCCTGACCTCCGCTGAGATTGACGCGTGGATTGCCGAGCACCGGGAAACCCATGAGAGACTTGCGCGTGAGGCCGATCCCGACCTGGCAAACAGATTCCAGAGGCTCGACTGGAAGATGCATGCATGGCTGGTCGGCGCGATGGGAAATGCCCTGATCGACAACGTCTACCGGGTCACGGCGATCAAGATACGCATGGTCGTCCAGTCACGCATCCGCGTGACCCCGTCCAACGCCTTGCGCGTGATCGGGGAACATCTGGCCTTCCTCGAGGCCCTGAGGGACGGCAGGGAGGCAGATGCGATCGCCGCCCTCAAGGAGCATATCGACAACTCGCTGACGCTTGCCTTGGGCAGCAATCTCTAGTCCGCATTTCTCACACTCCTTGTGCCCTGCGGTCCGGTTCAAAATGGCGACAGGGTAGGAGAATGGCGCGGCTCGATGTGGTTCACCGGGCAAGTCATCCGACGCAGATAGTCGCCATTTTCAACCGGCCCGCAGGGTTGGATTGTGGCGGCTGCCTCAAACCCAAGACGACGATGGCTGCCGGTGAAACAAAAGACCCGCACTGCTAGGACAATGCGGGCCGACTGTTCTTGGAAATCCAAGTATTCAGCCGTCAGGCCGAGAGCTTTTCCAGGATTTCGTCGGAGACTTCGAAGTTCGAATAGACGTTCTGGACGTCGTCATCGTCCTCGAGATTGTCGATGAGCTTCATCAGCGATTGCGCCTTTTCCTCATCGACCGGCACGGTGTTCTGCGGCTTCCAGATCGCCTTAACCGTTTCGGCTTCGCCGAGCACGCCTTCGAGCGCCTTCGAAACCTCGCCGATATCCTCGAAGCCGCAGATGATCGTGTGGCCTTCCTCGTCAGTCTCGACGTCGTCGGCGCCCGCTTCGATCGTGGCTTCCATCACCTTGTCGGCGTCGCCGGCCGCGAGCTTGTAGGTGATTTCGCCCACGCGGTCGAAGGAGAACGAAACCGAGCCGGTTTCACCGAGGGCGCCGCCCGCCTTGGTGAAGATCGACCGGACATTGGAGGCGGTGCGGTTGCGGTTATCGGTCAGTGCTTCGACGATGACGGCGACGCCACCCGGGCCATAGCCCTCGTAGCGGACTTCCTCGTAGTTCTCCGCGTCACCGCCGGAAGCCTTCTTGATCGCGCGCTCGATATTGTCCTTCGGCATCGATTGCGCCTTGGCGTTCTGGATCGCCAGTCGCAGTCGCGGGTTCATGCCAGGGTCGGGCAGGCCGGTCTTCGCGGCGACGGTGATTTCCCGCGCGAGCTTGGAAAACATTTTGGAGCGCACCGCATCCTGACGGCCCTTGCGGTGCATGATGTTCTTGAACTGTGAATGGCCAGCCATGGCGCCCTCTGCATCCAATGATTTCGTTGGGATGGGGCGCCTTATAGTTTCCTCGTAGCGTTCCGTCCAGCAGGGGGCTCTGCCTTTTCCGTGATGCGAGACCGGTGCCGACCGACGTCAAACATCTTGCAAGACATAGATCAGCGGCTTCGGCGGCAAGGATCTGAGCGAGACCTTGATCGTCGGACCAGCAGCAAAGCTCTTGTCGTAATCGTCGCCGAACATCGCCAGAAAGTCGTTGATCAGCGGTCGCCGATGCATCGGCAGGATCAATGCCGAGCGCAATCTGGAAACCACGCGGCTCATGCTTTCCGACCCCATGGTCAAGCCGCCGTCGACCGGCACCATCAGCACATCGAGCCGGCCGATCGCGCGATAATGGCTGTCGTCGAGCTCGTAATGCAGATGCCCGAGATGGCCGATGCAAAGCCCCGCGACCTCGAAGATGAAAATCGAATTGCCGTTCGGCTCCATGCCTCCGAAGCCGGAGCGAATATCCGTCACCACATTGCGGATATAGGTGTCGCCGACGACGAGGTCGTGGTCGGCCGGTTCGCCATTCTCACCCCAGCCGTGCAGCACGTGGCGGATCGCCGGGTCCGGTGCCAGGGTATAGTGGCTCGAATGGGCCTTGTTCATCGTCACGACGGTCGGCGGCGTCGCCGTGCGGAACCAGCCGTTATAGTCCGTGGCGATCGAGACGCCGCCGGGCGTTTCGATCAGAAAGGTCGAATGGCCGAGAAGGGTGATGCTTACCTCCCCCGCGCTCACCGCGGCCGGCGTGACCGGCGGCGCGGAGAAGCTCACGAACGTCGCCGAAGGCGCGGCTTGCGCGATCGCCTGGCATTGGCTGACGGCCGCGGGCGACTGTTGTGCATGAGCCGCTTGCGGCCAAAATGCATGAACGAACCAGACGGCGGCGAGAGCATAGGCAAGGCATCTGAGCGGCAGCATCCTTGACCCCCACGTTTCCAGCGGAAGGCAGGATCGTTCAAGGTTGCTACGCCGTCCAGCGCGGAGCGGCAGCCGGCCGCTCACAATCGCGTCATTGGGCGGGCCTCCGGATCATTCCCCCGGCGCAGCCGCTACCTCCGCCGCCGGCACGCGCTTCCTGCGCATCGAACGCAGCGCCACATAGAAGACCGGCGTCAGGAACAGGCCAAGGAAGGTGACCCCAAGCATGCCGGCAAAGACCGCCGTGCCGAGCGACTGGCGCATTTCGGCACCCGGTCCGGTGGCTATCACCAGTGGCACCACGCCGAGGATGAAGGCGAAAGCCGTCATCAGGATCGGCCGCAGGCGAAGCCGGCTTGCCTCGATCGCCGCCTCGATCGGTGTCTTGCCCTCCTCCTCGCCCTGGCGTGCGAATTCGACGATCAGAATTGCATTCTTCGCCGCAAGGCCGATCAGCACGATGAGGCCGATCTGGGTCAGCACATTGTTGTCCATTCCGCGCAGCGACACGCCGATAAGCGCGGCGAGGACGGCAAGCGGCACGATCAGGATGATGGCAAGCGGCAGGACCCAGCTCTCGTATTGCGCCGCGAGCGCCAGGAAGACGAAGATCACCGAGAGAGCAAAGATGAACACTGCGGTGTTGCCGGTCTGGCGCTCCTGAAAAGCAAGTTCGGTCCACTCGAAGGTGGTGCCCTGCGGCAGCATCTGGGCGGCGAGCGCCTCCATCTTGTCGAGTGCGGTGCCGGTCGACACACCGGGTGCCGGATTGCCCTGTAGGGGTACCGAGACATACATGTTGTACCGCTGGACGAGGGCAGGCCCGCTCGTATCACGGATTTCGACGAGCGTCCCGAGCGGCACCAGCGCACCGGAGGCAGAGCGCACCTTCAGGGCCAGAATGTCTTCGCGCTCCATCCGATACTGCTGGTCGGCCTGCGCACGAACCTGGTAGACACGACCGAACGCATTGAAGTCGTTGACGTAGGAGGCGCCGAGATTGATCGACAGCGTTTCGAAGATATTTGGGATCGGCACGTTCAGCGCCCGCGCCTTGTCTCGATCGATCGCCAGGAAGAACTGCGGGCTCGAGGCCGAGAACGTCGTGAAGACACCCACGAGACCCTCTGTCTGGTTGGCGGCGCCCATCATCTGATGGGCAAGCGCCAGCGCACGCCGCATGTCGGCGCTCTGGCGGTCCATGATCTGCATCTTGAACCCGCCCGAGTTGCCGATACCCCGCACGGAGGGCGGCGGCACTGCGATGATGAATGCCTCCTGGATACTCTGCATCGCGCCGAAGATCTGGCCGATGATCTGGTCCGCGCTCTGCCCGTGTTCGAGCCGCTCCTCGAAACTGTCGAATGGAGTGAAGATCACGCCGGAATTGGAAGCATTGGTGAAGGTCGCGCCGTTGAATCCGGCAAAGGCGACCGCATCCCGCACACCCGGAACCTCGCGGATCATCGTCGATGCGCGCTGGACGACGGCATCGGTGCGCTCGAGCGAAGCCCCCTCGGGGAGTTGGATGACGACGATCGCATAGCCCTGATCCATGGTCGGAATGAAGCCGCTCGGAACCGCTTGCGCCATGTACCATGTAGCGCCAAGCAGGCCGACGAAGACGACGAGGGAAGCGGCAATCGCGAGCCCTGTCCCGACCAAGCGGCGCACCACCCAGGCATAGCCGTCGGCCATGCGGTCGAAGCCGGCATTGAAGCCGTTGGCGAGTCCGCGACCGAACCGCGTGAGCGGATTGCGCCGCTCATGCGGGTGATCCTCGTGCGGGCGCAGGAGAATGGCCGCAAGCGCCGGTGACAATGTCAGCGAGTTGAACGCTGAGATCACGGTCGCGACCGCGATGGTCACGGCGAACTGCAAATAGAACTGGCCGGCAATGCCCGGGATGAAAGCGGTCGGCACGAAGACGGCCGTCAACACCAGCGAGATCGCGATGACCGCCGCGCCCACCTCGTCCATTGTCACATGCGCCGCCTCTCGCGGCGACAGCCCACGCGCAAGATTGCGTTCGACATTCTCGACCACGACGATTGCGTCGTCGACGACGATGCCGATCGCCAGTACCAGACCGAACAGCGTCAGCATGTTCAGAGAAAAGCCGAGGGCGTAGAGCAGTGCGAAGGTGCCGATCAGCGACACGGGAATGGCGACGATCGGAATGATCGCCGTACGCCAGGACTGAAGGAAGACGATAACCACCAGCGCGACGAGGATGACCGCCTCGCCAATCGTCTTGTAGACCTCGTCGATCGATTCGGAGATGAATTCCGTCGGGTTGTAGATGATCCGGTACTCGAGACCCTCCGGGAAATCCCGCGCAAGATCGGCCATCGTCGCCTCTATCGCCTCGGCTGCAGCCAGCGCGTTGGTGCCGGGCCGCGAGAAAATGCCGAGCGCGACGGCTGGACTGCCGTTCAGATAGCTGTTGGTGACGTATTCGCGCGCGCCGAGCTCGACGCGGGCGACATCCTGCAATTGCACGAGCCTGCCGTCTTCCGTTGCCTTGACGATCACGTAGCGGAACTGCCGGGCGTCGCTGAAGCGCCCGTCGGTCGTCACCGTGTATTGGAAGGCAGCGTCGCCCGACATTGGCGGGCCGCCGATCGCCCCGCCCGAGACCTGGACGTTCTGCTCGCGCAAAGCTGCGACGACGTCGCCTGCGGTCATGGCATAGGCGGAAAGCTTCTGCGGATCGAGCCAGACGCGCAGCGCATATTCGCGCTCGCCGAAAAGAATGACGTCGCCAACCCCGTCCAGCCGGACGAGGAGGTCGCGGATGCGCGTGCGCGCGTAATTGGAGACATAGAGCTGATCGTAACGGTCGTTCGGCGACAGGAGATGAACCACCATCATCAGGTCCGGCGAGCTCTTGGCCGTGGTGACGCCGATGCGCCTCACCTCTTCGGGCAGTCTGGGCTCGGCAATTGCGACGCGATTCTGCACCAGCACCTGCGCCTGATCGAGATCCGTGCCGAGTTTGAAGGTGATCGTCAGCGACATCGAGCCGTCGGCGGTCGAATAGGAGGACATGTAGAGCATGTTCTCGACGCCGTTGATCTGTTGCTCGAGCGGCGTCGCAACGGTATTGGCGACAGTCTCGGCATCCGCCCCCGGATAGGAGGCCCTGACGACGATCGTCGGCGGCGCGATTTCCGGATATTGCGCGACCGGAAGCTGGAAGTAGGCAATGCCGCCGACGATCAAAAAAACCAGCGACAGCACGGAGGCGAAGATCGGCCGGTCGACGAAGAAATGCGCAAATCTCATCGGCGTGCCTCCGCCGCCTGCGCGGCCTCCTGCGGCAGCACGACGAGCTCCGGCTTAACCTTGACTCCGGGACGCACGCGCATGAGCCCGTTGACGACGATCGTCTCGTCTCCCGTCATGCCGCTGCGGATGACGCGGTAGCCGTGTAGCCGCGGACCGAGCCGCACCGGCTTAGCGGTGACGTTGCCGTCCTCGCCGATCACATAGACGACGCGCTCATTCTGGTCGGCAGCGATCGATTCATCCGGAATGAGGATTGCCCGGTATGTATCGGAACCCTCGACCTCTACGCGGCCGAACAGCCCCGGCTGAAGAATAAGGTTGGGGTTAGGGAAGCGAGCGCGCAAGCGCATCGTGCCCGTCTGCTCGTCGACACGGTTCTCCGAAAAATCGAGTTTGCCCTCAAAGGGCGCCTCGTTTGCATCGGCTATCGTCACGAGCACGGAAAGCGATCCGGCACCTTCCTGCAATGCGCTTCCCCGCTCGCGCGCCGTGCTCGCGTAGGCGAGCACGCGGCGCTCGTCGACATCGAAATAGAAGTCGATCGGATCCAGCGAAACGATCGTCGTCAGCACCGTCTCATCCGCCTGGACGAGATTGCCCGGCGAAAGCAGCCGCCGATCGACGCGGCCGCTGATCGGCGCGGTGATTGTCGTATATTCCAGATCGAGCCCGGCACGCTCCACCGCGGCTTGCGCTCCGCGGACGTTCGCCTGCGCTGCCAGGAGCGCTCGGCGATCGTCATCGAGCTTGGATGCGGAGAGCGTGCCTGTGCCCGCGAGCGACTCCGTACGCTTGAACTGCGCTTCGGCGAAATCGAGTGTCGACTGCGCCGAGGCGAGCGTCGCTTCCGCCTGTGAAAGCGCCATGGTGAACGGGCGCTGGTCGATCATGAAGAGCTTGTCGCCCTTCTTCACCATCGCACCGTCGGTAAAGAAAACCTGATCGAGGTAGCCGCCGACACGCGCGCGGACGGAAACCTCGTCGACCGCCTCGAAACGGCCGATGAATTCATCGGCGTCGATGACGTCGCGCACCACGGGCTTGGCGACCGTGACCGTCGGCAACTGCGACTCTTGCGATGCTCCGGGAACCGAGATGAAAAGGGAGATGAAAATGCCGACGATCGCCGGCAGACGCCACTTTCGCAACATGCACGCTCTCCAGGCACTTGACCATCAGGATCGTCCGGCAGCGGGTTCAATCTGCTGCCGTGGCGATTTTTTGACCCCGAGACGTGCGCCAGCGGGGCAGCACCAGAGCGGCTGAGGAAGTGCACACGCGGTCCGTGAACCCGCATGCGGCTCTGGCTTTCAGATCGACATGGAAACTTGCGAGTAGCGGCCGCTCGACGCGGCTCTGATTTTGGGTGCTAACCTGCCACCATTTGCAACGGCTGTCACTTGAAAAAAGCCATTTTGAAAAGCCGCCCGGGTGGCGCCGGACCTGCTGAAGAGGCGCAGGTCATGAAAACGGCTGCGTTAAGACCAGAATTCGGGGACGGTTTCGCCAAGCCGCGGCCCCAGCCTGAGCGGTGCGATCTTCTCGACGAGCCCCGTGCGGTCGGAGATCTCCACTCCGACGCCGCAGATGGTAGCTGGACCCGAGGCCGCCTCGAAACGGCCCTTCGGCATCTTCGAGATGAAACGGTTGAGCGGTTCTTCCTTATCCATGCCGAGCGAGGAATCATAATCGCCGCACATGCCGGCATCGCTGATATAGCCGGTGCCGCCGTTCAGGATCTGGTGGTCGGCGGTCGGCACATGGGTGTGCGTGCCGACGACGAGGCTGGCTCGACCGTCGACGAAATGCCCGAAGCATTGCTTCTCGCTCGTCGCTTCGGCATGAAAGTCGAAGACAACAGCATCGGCATGCTCGCCAAGCGGGCAAGCTTCCAGGATCGCCTCGGCGCAGGTGAAGGGGTCGTCGAGCTCGGGATGCATGAAGACGCGGCCCATCACATTGGCGACGAGCACGCGGGCGCCGTTGCGGGCGAAGTAGAGGTTGGATCCGCGCCCCGGAGTGCCGGCTGGATAGTTGGCTGGGCGCAGGAACTGATCGTGCCGCTCGCAGAAGACCACGGCCTCCTTTTGGTCCCAAACATGATTGCCGGTGGTCACCACATCGGCGCCGGCATTGATTGTCTCCAGGAAGATTTCCTCGGTTATGCCGAAACCGCCCGCGGCATTTTCGCCGTTCACGATGACGAAATCCAGTTTCAGGTCGCCGATCAGTCCAGGGAGGCGCTCCCAGACCGCCATGCGGCCCGACCTGCCAACCATATCTCCCAGAAACAGAAGTCGCATGCCGTCAATCCTGCCTTGATCTCATATGTTGGAGCGGGATGCGGGGATCGCTAACTGCTTTTCATTCCCACTCAAAAATGCCGAAACCCGCTTTCCGTTAGCACGGCGTCGAGTGCCACGTCATGCGCTTCAGCGGGCACTGATGCCACTTCCTGGCAGTCGAATGCAATCCCGATCAGCCGTGGCATATGGCCTTTGCGGCGCAGACGGTCGATCGCCCGGTCGTAGTAGCCGGCGCCGTAGCCGATTCGATGGCCGGTCGCATCGAAGGCGGAAAGTGGCACCAGCATGATGTCCGGATCGACTTCCGGCGCATCCGGTCCGGGTCCGGTCGTGCCGAAGCCGGTTTCGACCACCGCCACGCCGTCGAGGAGCTCGCGAAATAAGATCGTCTTCTTGTCCAGGATGACCGGCAGGCAGAGCCTCGCGCCGCGATCCCTTAGCCGCACCATCAGCGGCCGGATGTCGGGCTCCGAGCGGATCGGCCAGAAACCCGAGACGACGTGGCCGGGATCGAGTGCGATAATGTCGCCGGCATGGTCGGCCATGGCGAGGCTCGACTCGATGCGCACCTCAGCCGACATTGCGTCTCGCAACGCGAGACGCTCTTTCCTCAGTGCGGCCTTCAAATCCTTCGGCGACATCGATCAAACCTTTCCCGGCAAAGCAGTTTCGCGGAAGACGTAACCCAAGGCGCCCATCCGCCGGAACCATGTCACCGTCGCTTTTGCAATATTTCGCGACAATCCTCCACCTCCGCGTGAGTGTGCCGCAGGTTCTGAGACAACGACCCATATGAACCAGGCCATCCACTGCATGTCTCCTTAAAATCGATCTCGATCTAAGAACAAGGACATACAGCAATACAAAGTGCTACAGCGAGCTTCGCGCGTCTGTTCAGAGGCGGGACGGTCGCTGTACTGTGCGTCGTGCGAATGCGTCGCGAATAGTTTTTAGCGCGACGTGCTTTAGCTGCGCATTCACCATTTGCTGTGATTCAGCTTCGCGCGCCGCGTCGACTGTGGAATCAAATTCGCGATTGACCAGAGACATGATCGGCTGATCGCCGAAGTCTCGCAGGGGACAAGGCCCATGATGGACGCCTTCGATCAACTCACGCCGCTCGAACTGCGCTGCCTTGCGCTAGCAGCCCTCGGCCGTGCTCGGCTCGACATAATGCGGGAAACGGACATCCCGCTGGATCGGATCGACGGGGCGCTCGCCGAGGCGACACGAAAGCTGAAGGCGGGCAATCTCGCCGAAGCGGTCTGCCGCGCCCTCAGGCTCAAGCTGATTCACAACATCCAATGGGACTGATGCAGCGTCGGCCCATTGCCGCCCGGCCGATCGGGCATATCCGTGGCTCCGGCATCCGCCAGCAGGCGCCGATCGCCGCGATGAAGGACGAGGACCCACTGAGCTCGGATCGCAATCCAGAGCCGGCAATGTGCAAGCGCAGCTTCGAGTGACCGGGACTGTCGGCCGGGATGGAGTGCTGGAACTACCAGGACACGCATGCGAGCGCCTTTCCATATACGTCCTGGCGATTCTCCATCATCGGTTGACATGCGGCAAACGAATTGCAAACATGGCTATCATCAGTTTTTCTAATGGCGGAAAACTTGTCTCTGCCCCTCGACAGCGATCTGCTCAGGACATTTCTGGCGGTTGCCGACGCCGGCAATCTCACGCGCGCCGCCGACATCGTCCGGCGCACGCAGTCGGCAGTCAGCATGCAGATTAAGCGGCTTGAGGACTTGGTCGGCCTGCCACTGTTCGAGCGGCATTCCCGCGGGGTCGTGCTAACGACAGACGGGCTGCGCCTGGTCGACAAGGCCCGTCATATCGTCACCCTCCTCGACGACACGGCAACGGCGATGCGACAGCCCGCCTTGGGCGGCTCGGTCAGGATCGGAATTTCGGAGGAATACATCAACTCCACGCTTCCCACGGCCTTAGGCGCCTTCGCCGCAATCCATCCGGGCGTCGAGGTCACCGTCCAGCAGGGCACGTCGATGTCCAATCTGGCCGACCTTGAGGCGGGAGAGATCGACATTGCCGTCGTTTTCGAGCCGGGCGGACGAAGCAGGAACGAAGTGCTCATGGTCGACCCAACCGTCTGGGTGACCTCCGACCAGCACGGCACACATATGCGCCAGCCCCTGCCGATCGCCACCTACACCTATATCGAAGGCGGTTGGTGCGACGACCTCGCCATGAAAAGCCTGAAAAGACGCGATATCGAGAGCCGCATCGCCTTTGTGAGCCGGACGACCAGCGGCCTCATCGCCGCCGTTCTGTCCGGCCTCGCCGTCGCGCCGCTCTCGCGCAGCGCCATTCCGCCCAATTGCCGGGAACTCGCCGAGGAGGACGGTTTTGGCATCATCGACCTTTCCAACGTCGTGCTGCGGACAAGGCCGGGAACCCGGTCCGAGACGATCGACGCGATGGCCGAGGCGATTCGCCGGGCTTTCAGGGCGGGGATGAATTGACGAAGGCGCTTGGCGCTTGGCCCGAAAGTGGGAGCCCGGGAAGCGCGCGGATTCCAAGGAGTTTGCAGCGACCTTTGCGCGTCTGAAACGGCGCGCGGCGCTGTAGCGAACATCTGCAAGACCCCACCCTCCCCGTAAGGGAAAGGGGCCAGGCGCTCGCGGCGTCCCAGTGATTTCAACTAATTACGTCTAAACGAAAAGCGCGAGTTGGGGCGAAGAGCGTGCGGCAGATGAGCCCTCCCCTTGTGGGAAGGAGTTTTGCCCAGAAGGAACACGCCGCCCCGCGGGTCGATATTCCGGAACGAGAAACAGAAGTGCGATCCACGACGACCGATGGATTGTTTACGATCCCGGGCGCCTACTAGGTAGGTGGGCACCGTATGCCCGGACCCACGAGTCCGGCCAGGGACAGCTCCCTTGAGATCGTGTATGGCCCCGGGGATTGTGGTTCCTGTCGGGAAGCGCAGACCGCATAGCAGATATAGAACGTCCTTACGATTTCCGCCAGAGCGCGATTGCAAGAATGCCGCTCAAATCACGCTCTCGGCAGGATCAATTCGCCGGCGTCGGACGACCGTTGAGCCTGGCGACGATCGTTTGGATCTGCGCCGTCACCTCGCAAAGCGCCGAGGCGACCACCTCCTCGCTCCGCATCTGGTCGGAAAGGACTGCTTCGCGACCTTGTCTCAAGTTGTCGATCTCGGCCTCAAGGCTCTTCAGCCGCTTTTCCACCTCGCTCAATTCGTCCATTACCATGATGCCCGCCATCACGGTAAGCCTGAGATCGCCGATCTCGCCGAATTGTCCTCGGAGATGGCCGACATATTGGTCGAACCTCACGGCAAGGGCGCTGAGGTGGTCCTCCTGCCCCTCCTCGCAGGCCATTCGATAGGCCTTGCCGTCGATCGTTACCGTCACCTGCGCCATGCTCGAGAACCTCAGCGATCCAGCACTGCCCGAATGGTTTCCATTGCCGTTACCAGGCGACGCGAAACCTCGCGATTGACCTCTTCCAGACGGTTCGCCCGGAATTGCGACTGGTCGAGCTCCTGCGCCAGCCGCGACCGATCCTCATTGACCCGTCGGACCTCCTCTTCGAACTCGCCCACGTCCCTTTCCTTGTCAAAGCGGCCGTCGAGCGCGATCTCAAGGGACTGAACCGCGCTCTGCAACTCCTCGATCGCTGCCTTGACCGTCTTTGCCGGCATCTCTTTCGAAACCTCACGCGAGCGGAATGGGAAGCCGCCAAACGGCCTCTTCGTTGCCCTCAACAAAGTGGCAGAGCTCTCGCGTCCGCGGACAGCCCTCCCTCCGAATCGCCGTATTCCCTGGCTGTCGGAATTGCCCTTTTTAAACCCAATACCTTAGTCTCAACAATGGCAGGCGTGACATTTGCTGGCCGCAAGCTGTGGATCGTCCATATGGCCGGCAAATGCACCCCTCGCAGTCGGATCTCGGCCTAGAAAAACAGGCGCGATAGATCGCCGCCATTTCGTCTTGAAAAGCCCGTATTTGTTGACTCGCGCGGCGCACCTGCTATGTGTCGGCCGCTTCTCATACGGTCTTTGGAGGATAGAGGCCGTCCCTGACCACCGAACCCAAACGGAACAGTCATGATCTCTCGCGAAAAACACGATCGGATGGCGAATGCGATCCGTTTCCTCTCCATGGACGCCGTCGAGAAGGCAAATTCCGGCCACCCTGGTCTCCCGATGGGTGCCGCCGACATAGCAACGGTTCTCTTCACCCGCTACCTGAGCTTCGACCCGAAGCAGCCCAACTGGCCGAACCGCGACCGCTTCGTCCTGTCGGCCGGCCATGGATCGATGCTGCTTTATTCGCTCCTCTATCTGACCGGTTACGAAGATATTACCATCGACGAGATCAGGAACTTTCGCCAGCTCGGCTCGCGGACTGCCGGACATCCGGAATACGGCCATGCCGCCGGTATCGAGACGACGACGGGACCGCTCGGCCAAGGCATCGCCAACGCCGTCGGTATGGCGATTGCAGAGCGGAAGCTGCGCGAGGAATTCGGCGCCGAGCTGATGGAGCACTATACCTATGTGCTCGCCGGCGACGGCTGCCTGATGGAGGGCGTCAGCCAGGAGGCGATTGCGCTCGCCGGCCACCTGAAGCTCAACAAGCTCATCGTCTTCTGGGACGATAACAATATCTCGATCGACGGACCGATCTCGATCGCCGATTCCACCGACCAGCACGCCCGCTTCCGCGCCTGCAAGTGGCACACGATCGCCGTCGACGGCCATGACCCGGACGCGATCGCCGCGGCCATTGAAGAGGCGCAGAAGTCCGACAAGCCGACGATGATCGCCTGCAAGACCGTCATCGGCTTCGGCGCACCGAACAAGGCCGGCACGCACAAAGTGCACGGCTCTCCACTCGGTGCCGAGGAAATCGCCGCGACCCGCAAGGCGCTCGGCTGGGAAGCCGAGGCCTTCACCGTCCCTTCCGACGTGCTCGATGCCTGGCGGCTCGCTGGGCTTCGCTCGACCAAGGCGCGTAAGGAATGGGAAGAACGTCTGGATGGCTCCGAAACCGAGAAGAAGGCACAGTTCATCCGCCGCTTCTCCGGCGAACTCGAAGGCCGCCTCACCTCCGCCATTAGCGCCTACAAGCAGAAGCTTGCGGAAACCAGACCGTCGCCGGCGACCCGCAAGGCCTCCGAGGATGCGCTCGAAGTCATCAATGGCATACTCGCCGAGACGATCGGCGGTTCGGCCGACCTCACCGGCTCCAATAATACGAAGACGAGCCAGACCCATTCGATCACACCGGACAGCTTCGCCGGCCGCTACATCCATTACGGCGTGCGCGAACACGGTATGGCCGCTGCCATGAACGGTATGGCGCTGCATGGCGGCCTCATCCCCTATTCCGGCGGCTTCCTGATCTTCTCCGACTATTGCCGCCCGTCGATCCGGCTTGCAGCGCTGATGGGTATCCGCGTCATCCATGTGCTGACCCATGATTCGATCGGGCTTGGCGAAGACGGCCCGACCCACCAGCCGGTCGAGCACCTCGCCGCGCTTCGCGCAATCCCCAATCTACTAGTGTTCCGCCCCGCGGATGCGACGGAAACCGCCGAATGCTGGCAGCTTGCGCTCGAGAGCCGCAAGCATCCGTCGGCGATCGCACTCACGCGCCAGAACCTGATGGCGGTGCGTACGGAATACGAGGACGAAAACCTCTGCGCCCGCGGCGCCTACGACCTCATCACCGCCAGCGACGCCAAGGTGACGATCTTCGCCACCGGCTCGGAAGTCGAGATCGCCGTCAAGGCATGTCAGGCGCTTACGGCAAAGGGCATTTCGACGCGCGTCGTTTCCGTTCCCTGCTTCGAGCTCTTCGACGAGCAGGGCGAGGATTATCGAAAGGCGATCATCGGCAATTCGCCGGTCAAGATCGCGGTCGAAGCCGGTGTCCGCCAAGGCTGGGATCATCTGATCGGCAGTGATGGCACCTTCATCGGTATGTCGAGCTTCGGCGCCTCCGGTCCCTATAAGGATCTGTACAAGCATTTCGGCATTACGCCGGAAGCCGTGGTTGCGGCCGCCGAAGCCAAGTTGTCCTGATTTAAAGCCGGAGGGAGCTCTTGCGGGCGTCCTCCATTCGTACATGCCATTCTGACAGGGAGAGACCCGACATGACAGTGAAAGTCGCCATCAATGGTTTCGGCCGCATCGGCCGCAACGTGCTTCGCGCCATCGTCGAATCCGGCCGCACCGATATCGAAGTCGTCGCCATCAACGACCTCGGCCCGGTCGAGACCAACGCCCACCTCCTGCGCTTCGATTCCATTCATGGCCGCTTCCCGGCCGATGTGAAGGTCGAAGGTGACGCGATCGTCATCAACAACGGCAAACCGATCAAGGTAACGGCCGTCCGCAATCCGGCCGAACTGCCGCACAAGGAACTCGGCGTCGACATCGCGATGGAATGCACCGGCATCTTCACCGCACGCGACAAGGCCGCCGCCCATCTTGAAGCCGGCGCCAAGCGCGTGATCGTCTCGGCACCGGCCGACGGCGCCGACCTCACCGTCGTCTACGGCGTCAACCACGACAAGCTGACGAAGGACCACCTCGTCATCTCCAACGCATCCTGCACGACGAACTGCCTTGCACCGGTCGCCAAGGTGCTGAACGACGCCATCGGCATCGACCACGGCATGATGACGACGATCCACTCCTACACGAACGATCAGCCGTCCCTCGACCAGATGCACAAGGATCTCTACCGCGCCCGCGCCGCGGCGCTGTCGATGATTCCGACCTCGACCGGTGCCGCCAAGGCCGTCGGTCTGGTTCTGCCGGAACTCAAGGGCAAGCTCGACGGCTTCGCCATGCGTGTGCCCACCCCGAATGTGTCGGTCGTCGACCTCAAGTTCGTCGCCAAACGCGAGACGACCAAGGAAGAAGTCAATGCCGCGATCAAGGCTGCCGCCGAAGGCCCGCTCAAGGGCATTCTCGGCTATACGCTCGCCCCGAACGTCTCGATCGACTTCAATCATGATCCGCATTCCTCGGTCTTCCATATGGATCAGACCAAGGTGATGGAAGGCAAGTTCGTGTCGATCCTGACCTGGTACGACAACGAATGGGGCTTCTCCAACCGCATGTCCGATACGGCGGTCGCCCTCGGCAAGCTGCTCTAAGACCGATGTTTCGGGCCCTTTCCTCAACGACGGTGCGCTGGCGCCCGATCGAGGGGGAGGGGCTCGAACATCTGACGATCAGACCCTTGGACGCCTTCGTCGGCGCGGCGATCCGCGCCGAAAGCGTCGTCATAGGCGAGCGTGACGGCGCAGCCTACGGAGTCCGCTACCGCATCGATTGTGATGCCGGCTGGCGCGTCAGCTCTTTTATCGTCGAGACGACGGACGGGCGAGGACTGCATCTTCGTTCCGACGGCGGCGGCCACTGGCGCACGGCCGAAGGCACCTCCCTCCCTCAGTTCGATGGCTGCATCGACATCGATCTCTCGGCCACGCCCTTCACCAACACACTCCCGATCCGACGGCTTGGGCTCGTCCGCGATGCCGGCACGGTGAAGCTCAAAATGCTCTATGTGCCGTTCGATAGCTTCGAACCTACCGTCGACGTTCAGCGCTACACCTGCCTCGAGGACGGCAAACTTTACCGCTTCGAGGAAAATGACGACAGCTTCACCGCCGACCTTCCGGTCGATGAGGACGGGCTCGTCATCGACTACCCTTATCTTTTCCGAAGACTTTCACCGGAGACAATCTGATGACTTTCAAGACACTCGACGATCTCAACGACATCGCCGGCAAGCGCGTGCTGGTGCGCGTCGACCTGAACGTGCCGGTCAAGGACGGTCAGGTAACCGACACCACCCGCATCGAGCGTGTGGCGCCGACGATCCGCGAGCTCTCCGAACAGGGCGCGAAGGTCATCCTGCTTGCCCATTTCGGCCGCCCGAAGGGCGAGCCGGTGCCCGAAATGTCGCTGAAGGCGATCGCGCCCGCGGTCGAGGAAATTCTCGATCAGCGGGTCTATTTCGCCGCCGACTGCATCGGCGAGAAGGCAGCCAATGCGATCGCCGACATGAATGACGGCGATGTGCTGCTGCTCGAAAACACCCGCTTCCACAAGGGCGAGGAGAAGAACGATCCGGCCTTCGTCGAGGCTCTCGCCGCCAATGGCGACATCTATGTCAACGACGCCTTCTCTGCCGCCCACCGCGCCCATGCATCGACGGAGGGTCTCGCGCATCTTCTTCCTGCCTATGCCGGACGCACCATGCAGGCCGAGCTCGAAGCGCTTGAGAAGGGTCTCGGTAATCCCAAGCGCCCCGTCGTCGCCATAGTCGGCGGCGCCAAGGTCTCGACCAAGATCGATCTTCTGCAGAACCTGGTTGAGAAGGTGGACGCTCTCGTCATCGGCGGCGGCATGGCCAATACCTTCCTGGCTGCCCAAGGCATCGACGTCGGCAAGTCGCTCTGCGAACACGATCTTGCCGAGACTGCGAAGTCGATCATGAGCGCGGCATCGGCCGCCGGCTGCACCATCGTCCTGCCGGACGACGGTGTCGTCGCCCGTGAGTTCAAGGCCGGTGCCGACAGCGAAGTCGTCGACATCAAGGCGATCCCCGCCGATCAGATGGTACTGGATGTGGGCCCGAACTCTGTCGCCGCAGTAAATGACTGGATCTCGCGCGCTGAGACGCTTGTCTGGAACGGCCCGCTTGGCGCGTTCGAAATCGCGCCCTTCGACCGGGCGACGGTTGCCGCGGCCAAGCACGCGGCAACCCGCACTCGCCAGGGTTCGCTCGTGTCGGTCGCCGGCGGCGGCGATACGGTTGCTGCACTCAACCATGCCGAGGTCGCCGACGACTTCACCTACGTCTCGACCGCCGGCGGCGCTTTCCTCGAGTGGATGGAAGGTAAGCCCCTGCCGGGCGTCGATATCCTGCATCAGCAGAAATAACGACTTGCGTCCCGGCCCGACAAAACTGCGGGCCGGGACGAGAATAATTGCGATATTTCAACCGATTAAAATTATTTAAATCGTTTTAGCCGATTTTACTGCCATTCTCACGCACGGTATCTTCTGTTAACGCGCGCCGTTCGGCAGCGCGGAACAAGCTTTCGCGCGCCGACACCGAGAGAGTGTTTCATTCGCTGCTCCGCCGTGATCGGCGCTGTGTGTAGGAGAACAAGATGAGCGAAAGACTGGAAGATATTGCGGTTGCCATGGTTGCCAATGGCCGGGGGCTTCTTGCAGCCGACGAGTCGACCGGGACGATCAAGAAGCGCTTCGACGGCATCGGGCTGGAATCTACGGAAAGCTCGCGCCGCGACTATCGCGAGATGCTGCTGCGCTCCGACGAGGCGATGCGTAATTATATCTCCGGCGTCATCCTCTATGAGGAGACCCTTTTTCAGAAAGCGGCCGACGGCACGCCGCTTGTCAACATCATCAGGAATGCCGGCTCCATCCCCGGTATCAAAGTCGATGCCGGCGCCAAGCCGATGCCCTATTTCCCCAATGAGACGATCACAGAGGGCCTTGACGGGCTCGCCGGCAGGTTGGCGAAGTACTACGAGGCCGGTGCCCGCTTCGCCAAGTGGCGCGGCGTGATCGCCGTCTCCGACACGCTTCCGACCTGGGGTGCTGTCAAGTCCAACGCCCATGCGCTCGCCCGTTATGCCGCACTCTGCCAGGAAGCGAGGATCGTGCCGATCGTCGAGCCGGAAGTGCTGATGGACGGCGCCCCCGGCGATCATTCGATCGAGCGTTCGGAAGAAGTAATCGAATGGGTACTTCGCACCGTTTTCGAGGAACTCGGCGACGCACGGATCAAGCTCGAGGGCATGATCCTGAAGCCGAGCATGGTGATCGACGGGAAAAAGGCGCGCAAGGCCACGGTTGAGGAGGTCGCCGAGCGCACGGTCAAGGTGCTGAAGCGCACTGTGCCCGCCGCCGTCCCCGGCATCGCCTTCCTCTCCGGGGGCCAGTCGACGGAAGAGGCAACGGCGCATCTTTCCGCGATGAACACCGTTCACGACTTGCCGTGGAAGCTCACCTTCTCCTACGGCCGCGCCCTGCAGCAGGAAGCCCTCAACGCTTGGAAAGGCAAGGCGGAGAATGTCGCCGCCGGCCAGCGCGCCTTCACCCATCGCGCCAAGATGTGCAGCCTCGCCGCCAAGGGTAGTTGGAAGAAGGATCTCGAACAAGCCGCCTGACGACTTAGAGGGGAGAGAGGAAAGACTCGGCGGCAGCGACGCCGCCGAGTCTTTTTGTGCCCGCGCTGCAACCAGCGCAATTGTCATGGAGACAAGTTCGCTGTTTCGGCTACCGCCGCAACGGTTCTACATCTTCGCCATGGGGATCAACCCGAGGCTTTCATGAACACCATCTCTTTCGTCACCGTCGATGTCTTCACCGCCGAGCGCTTCGCCGGAAACCAGCTTGCGGTCATCCCGGACGCGCGCGGTTTGAGCGACGCTCAAATGCAGGCGATCGCCAGCGAGTTTGGCTATTCCGAAACCACCTTCGTCCTGCCGCCCGACGATCCGTCCAACACCGTGCGCGTGCGCATCTTCACGCCGGCGGCGGAAGTGCCCTTTGCCGGGCACCCCAATGTCGGCACCGCCTTCGTGCTTGGTCGCCAGGAGCATGTCTTCGGCAGGACCGTGGGCGACAATCTGCGCTTCGAGGAAAAGGCCGGGCTCGTCGAAGTAGCGCTGCGGCGTCAGGACGGCATCGTCACCGGCGCGCGCATCGTCGCGCCCCGGCCGCTCGCCGTCGGCCCAGAGATCGATGCGGTGACGATCGCGGCCTGCGCCTCGATCGGCCTCGAAGACCTGTCCGACGGCAACCACAAGCCGGTGCGTATTTCCGTCGGCCTTCCCTTCGCCGTCGCCGAGATCAAGGACGTCGCGGCGCTTGCACGGGCACGGCCGAATGTCAGCGCCTTCCACGAGGCGAACGCGTGCTATCCGCATGCCGAGGACACATTCAGCCTGTTTCTCTATGCCCGGACGCGCGAGCACCCCTGGCATATACGTGCGCGCATGTTCGCGCCTCTAGACAATGTCATCGAGGATCCGGCGACCGGAAGCGCTTCGGCGGCGCTCGGCGCCTATCTCGGTTCGCTTCTCCCCGACGACGATGCCGATGTCGAGTTGACGATCGAGCAAGGCGTGGAGATGCGCCGCCGGAGCGTGATAACTGTTTTCGTCAACAAGCGGAACGGCGCTCTCGGCGAGGTTGGCATCTCGGGCGACTGTATAACGGCGATGCGCGGAACGATCGAGGTTTGAATTTCTCTACAGGGGCCGCTCGACCTTTGTGGTTCTGATGAGCATCACGGCGCCGTAGCTGCCTCGCAGTCCCCGTGAAGGAGTGCGCGGAAACGCGGATGGTCGCGAATGGCGTCGAGGTCGGAATCCTGCTGGAACCAGAGAAGGTGGTAGTTGGAGCTCTGCGGCACGACGATCTCCAGGAGGTCGAGCGCACGCTCGCCCTCGCCGACAAGCGAATAGACGCAGGCCAGATTATACTGGGCGACGAGGTCGTCAGGATCGATCGCCAGCGCACGTGCCGCCCATTCCTTCGCCCGCTCGGGCTCGCCGAGATGCGCGAGTGCCAGGGCGCCGCGGTGCGCCGGGCCGGAATTCTCCGGATGCTCCTCGAGCGCGCGTTCGGCGCGGTCAATCCCGATACGGGCCCAGCGTCGCCGCTCCGTCTCAACGCCGAGCGAGCGATAGCAACTCATCAGGTGGATCGGGGAAAGGTAATCGTCCGGCCGGATCTCGGCGGCGCGTTTGAAGGATTCGACCGCCTCGCTGAACCGGCCCTGCATGAACAGATAGCGGCCGTAGTGGAAATTCGCCTCGTAGAGTAGTGGGTCGAGAGCCAGCGCCTCGCGGAGCTCACGACCGGCTTCGTCCGACTGACCGCTCTGGTGCAGCGCCATTCCGCGGGACGCATGCGCCTCGGCAAGATTGGGGTCGAGCGCCAGGGCGCGGGCGCTCATCTCGAGAATGCTTTCGAGCGGAAAATCCTGTACGTGCCAGTCCCTGATGGCGCATTCACAGTCGGCAATGCCGGCATAGGCCCGGGCGTAGTTCGGATCGAGTTCGACAGCCTTTAAAAACATCCGGCGTGCCAAGAGCATATAGGCGCGCGTCCAGGCGTGCGAGAACTGCCGGCCGCGGAGATAATAGGTGTAAGCCTCGACCGACGTGGTCGGATCACTTTCAATCGCTTTCTTCTCTTCCGGTAGAAGCTTGATCTTTAGCTGGTTGACGATGGCGTGGGTGATCTCGTCCTGAATGGCGAAGATGTCGGTGAGATCGCGATCGTAGCGGTCGGCCCAAAGATGGCCGCCGGTCTGTGCGTCGATCAACTGACCGGTGATGCGCACGCGCTCGCCCACCTTACGCACGCTGCCCTCCAGGATGTAGCGCACGCCGAGTTCATGGGCGATCTGCTTAACCTTCACGGCCTTGCCCTTGTAAGTGAACACGGTATTGCGCGCGACGACATGCAGACGCGAGATCTTTGAAAGATCGGTAATGATGTCCTCGGTAATGCCGTCGGAGAAATATTCCTGCTCCGGATCGTGACTCATGTTCGTGAAAGGCAGGACCGCGATCGACAGTTCGTAGCCGCGATCGACCCTCGGCGCCCCATGCTCGGCCTCTTGCCTGGAAGCGTCGTCGCCGAAGGCGACCGTATAGACGCGGATGCTCGGTGCAATGTTCTTCAGGCTGAATTCGCCTTTTTCGACGAAATCGAGATTGAGCCTGGAGCCGACCTGGTCGCGCACGGAGGCGGAAACGGCAATGCCAGAGGGGTCGGCAAGCCCTTCGAGTCGCGCGGCCACGTTGACGCCGTCGCCGAAGATGTCTCCGTCCTCGACGATGACGTCGCCAAGATGGACGCCGATCCTGAGTTCGACGCGGTGGCTGCGCGGCAAGCCCTCGTTGCGGCTGAGCATGCCGCGCTGAATCTCGGCAGCGCAGGCGACCGCGTTCACCACACTCGAAAATTCGACCAGCATGCCGTCACCGGCAAGCTTGACGACGCGGCCCCTGTGCTCGGCGATCTTCGGCTCCACGAATTCTCGGCGGTGCCGTTTGAGCGCGGCCAGCGTCCCCGTCTCGTCGGTCCCCATGAGACGGCTGTAGCCCACGACATCGGCAGCGAGAATGGCGGTCAGGCGGCGTTCCAACAGGACCTCGTTCTTCATCTTGTGGCCGAGCACGGTAATTTAACCCTTTCTTGGCATCCTGTCCCGCAGAGACTGCAACATGCGCCACCGCGCTTCCAATCGCGCGAAAGCCGCTGATGCGCTTGAAGCGCCGATCGGCCGCAACGATAGCCCGACCTTGAAAACCGAGCTGTTTCAAAGGGAACCGCCGCGTCGCCGCTGGCAGCCGTGCATGCGAAACCGAAAAAGAGGAGGATGGCGGTGCGAGGCGGACTTCCAGGCAAATGCCGGCTTCGCCTATGGCCTGACGAGCACCGTGATCATCATGACCGCGATGGCGAAGACGGCAATTTTCCAAAAGTCCCGGCGCTGCCGGAGCCCCGGATATCCGAGCGGCTTGATGATTTGCACGCACATGGCAAGAAGCAGCAGGATCGGCAGTATCTTCGACATTCGCTCCATCCGGAGAAGTTCCAAGGCCCTCACGTCATACGGCCGTCACTTTTCGTCGCATAGAGGGCTATTGTTTTCACCGCCGATTTGCAATGACCGGCAGTTTCGAATCTGGCTTTCAGCGCGTACGCATTGTCGCCACTTGCCGATGGCAGAACGTTTTTCGGGTGAATGATGAGAAAGAACCTGCTTCTTCCCGTGGCCGCGCTCCTGCTCGGCACTTTGTTCCTCTTTCTTGGAAACGGTCTGCAAGGTCTGCTGCTGCCGGTGCGCGGCACGGCGGAAGGATATCCGACCAACATTCTCGGTTTTCTCGGCACCTCCTGGGCCTCGGGTTTCGTGCTCGGCTGCTTCTTCGCACCAAATGTCGTCAAGCGCATCGGCCATGTGCGCGCCTTCAGCGTTTTCACCGCGCTGATCGCGATCATCTCGCTCATGACCGGCGTGCTGATCGATCCGATTTGGTGGGTCGCATTGAGAGCGGTCACCGGTTTTGCGACGGCCGGCACATCGATGATCATCGAAAGCTGGCTGAACGAGCGCGCCACCAATGAAAGCCGCGGCGTGATCTTTTCGCTGTATATCGCCATCACGCTCGTCGGCGTCGTTGGCGGCCAGATGATGATTCCCTTCGGCGAAACGTCGACGACCTTCTTCTTCATGATCTGCGGCATTCTCTACTGCGTCGCCATGCTGCCGACGCTGTTGTCGAAGGCCGCCTCGCCGCAGCCGCTGAAGCAGGTGCGGCTCGACCTTCGCGGACTCTACCGCAATTCGCCTGTCTCTTTCCTCGGCATCCTGTTGATCGGCACTGCCAATGGCGCTTTCGGCACACTTGGCGCGGTCTTCGGACGCCAGGCCGGCCTTTCCGACAGCACAGTTGCCACCATGATGAGCGTGGCGATATTCGCCGGCGCGGTGATGCAGTTGCCGGCCGGCCGCGTCTCCGACCGCGTCGACCGCCGTTATGTGCTCGCCGCCCTCGCCGCTGTGGGGGCCTCCGCGGGACTCCTGCTGTTCGTCGCCGAGCCGAGCCAGGTCTGGATCGTGATGACGCTGATCGCCATCTATGGCGCCGCTGCCAATGCGCTCTACCCGATCGCGGTCTCGCATGCCAACGACTTCGCCACGCCCGAGGACTTCGTCAAGGTATCGGGCGGCCTGCTCCTCCTCTACGGCATCGGCACGATTATCGGCCCGACGATCGGCGGACCGGTGATGACCGCCGCCGGGCCCTATGGCCTCTTCATGATCACAGCCGCAGCGCATATGCTGATCACTGCCTATGCGATCGTCCGCAGCCGGCGGCGCGCACCGATACCGGTCGCCGAACGCGAGACATTCTCGCCTGTCAATGCCGGCGCGCCGACGACGCCGGAAAGCTTGCAGCTTTCCCCGCGCGCAATGCCGGTCGACGAGCCTCAGAACGGCGGCGTGGATGAGGAGGACGAAGATAAGCTGGAGGAGGAGGAGAAGGAGAATGAGCCTGTTTGACGACCATCAGCCGAAGAAGAAGACCGCCCATGAGATTGGCAGCGACCTCTCGCAGCTCTCGGTCGATGAACTGTCGGCGCGCATCGCGCTCTTGACCGAAGAAATCGCGAGGCTCGAGGCCGAACGCGCCCGCAAATCCGCCAGCCGCTCGGCGGCCGAAGGCCTCTTCCGCTGACGCCCAGGCAACGCGACCGCCCCGGAAAAGGCAGGGCTTAACGGCAAATTAAGCATTTTCTGCGATTGTCGGATCATCCGGATGCGTCCGGGCTCAGACATTTTCACCGACTGGCGAATGGGTCTGATTTTCTCCCTGTTTTACCTTGAGAGCCGCTCCGTGCGGCTCTTTTTTTGTTTCAGCAAAGGCAATTCAAAGAATTGTGGAGATTAACCCTTTCTTAAGAATACTCTTGCGCGGAATGCGGTATCAGATCATTCTTTCAGCATAGACGGGCCCAAGGAAACTTTTCCCATGGCCTCGCCGTTACCTGACCGTGATGCGTTTGAACCAGGGATAACACAGGCATGTCCGAGAGAGGATTGAATACCGTCAGTTTCGCGGGACACGCTGCGTCCTCGGCGCAGTTCAAGGCTCTGTATGCGGAAGGCATGGGTCTTGTCGAGGAAACGGCGAGCTACCTCGACGGGCCGGGCCGGGCGGCTTCAAAGGTGTTGCCGCGTATGGCCTCCGTGCTTTATGCCGCCGAGTCGATGCGGCTGACCACCCGACTGATGCAAGTTGCCTCCTGGCTTCTCCTGCAGCGCGCCGTCAACAATGGCGAGATGAGCCGCGATCAGGTCCTGTCGGAAAAGAATAAGGTTCGCCTCGACAGCTTCAATGTCGACCGCAGCGCGCCCGGCTGGAACGACCTTCCGGACATGTTCCGCGACCTGATCGAGCGATCGCTCCGCCTGCAGAACCGCGTCGCCCTGCTCGACCGCGAGATCTACCGACCCCAGGAAGCGGCAGCCTTCCTCCCCGACAATCAGAACGGCGTCAAGGCGCAGATCAAGCTGCTGCAAACCGCCTTCGGCACCAACTGAGATCCGTCCATGAATTTGAGCCCGGCCGACGCGCCGGGTTTTTTGTCTGCAGGACGAGGGACAACAAAAAAGCCCGGCATCAGCCGGGCTTTTTTTGCAATCATCTGGAGGCTTAGAGGCCGAGGCCTTCGAAGCGCTTCTTGAACTTGGAAACGCGGCCGCCGCGGTCGACGAGCTGCTGGTTGCCGCCGGTCCAGGCCGGGTGCGACTTCGGATCGATTTCCAGGTTCATCGTCGCACCTTCCGCACCCCAGGTCGAGCGGGTCTCGTATTCGGTGCCGTCGGTCATGACCACCTTGATCATGTGGTAGTCGGGATGGATGTCTGCCTTCATAACAATCTTCCTAGAGTTCCAGGGTCCAATTGTCGCAAGGCATTGCGACTTCGGGACCGAACACGTAAATGAAGCCGCAGACCGCTCTCGGGCCACGGCTTCCCAATTCGATGCCGTGCCTATACATGAAGGACCGCGGGATAACAAGTGCCGAGCGGAAGACTTAAACCCCTCCGTTACAGGCCATCGGGGGGTTACGTGGCTAGACAAGAGAACCGACCGCCAACGCGCAAGTCCATCCGTCCGCTGGCCACGATGCTACCCTATGTCGCGCGGTATCGCGGGCTAGTGTGCGGCGCGGCGATCTCGCTGACGATCGCCGCTGTCACGACGCTGGTGCTGCCGCTCGCCGTTCGTCGTATGATCGACCACGGCTTCTCCAATTCCGATTCCGCCTTCATCAACACCTACTTCTCGATGCTGATGGTGCTGGCGATCGTACTCGCGCTGGCGAGTGCCGCCCGGTATTATTTCGTCATCTCGCTCGGGGAGCGCATCGTCGCCGACCTCAGACGCGAGGTGTTCGCGCGAGTGACGGCGCTTTCCGCCGGCTTCTTCGATGTCAACCAGTCGGGCGAGATCGTTTCGCGGCTCACCGCCGACACGACACAGATCAAGTCGGCGGTTGGGGCGACGGCGTCGGTCGCGCTGCGCAACCTCATTCTCTGTCTCGGCGCCATTTCCATGATGGTCTATACCAGCCCGAAGCTCTCCAGCCTCGTGCTTGCGGCCATTCCGCTGATCGTCTTCCCGCTGGTCGGCTTCGGCCGCTCGGTCCGCCGCCGCGCCCGTGGAGCGCAGGATACGCTCGCCGCTGCCTCCGCCTATGCCGGCGAGGCGATCGCAGCCACCCGTACCTTGCAGGCTTTCAACGGTGAAGAGAGCGCCAATCGGCGGTTCGGCGCGGCGGTCGAGGACGCCTATGACGCCGCACGCGCGGCAATCAAGGCACGCTCGGCCCTCACCGCCTTCGCCATCACCATGGTCTTCGGCAGCGTCGTCGCCGTATTGTGGTTCGGCGCAAGAGACGTGCTCAACGGAACGCTTTCCGCCGGCACGCTCGGCCAGTTCCTGCTCTATTCGCTCTTCGCCGCCGGCAGCCTCGGTGCGCTGTCCGAAGTATGGGGCGAACTTTCCCAGGCCGCCGGCGCCGCCGAGCGGCTGAGCGAGCTCTTGAGCGAGGTGCCCCAGATCCGCGCGCCGGAAAATCCGGCGCCATTGCCTGTGCCGGCGAAGGGGGCGGTCGCCTTTACGGACGTGCATTTCGCCTATCCGGCACGTCCGGATTACAAGAGCCTCAAGGGCCTGAGCTTCACGGTCGAGCCCGGGGAGACGGTGGCGATTGTCGGCCCCTCGGGCGCCGGAAAGAGCACTGTCTTTTCCATGCTCCTGCGCTACTACGATCCGGCGAAGGGGAATGTCCTCGTCGATGGCACCGACATCCGCACAGTCCACCCGAAAGAACTGCGCGAGCGGATCGCGATCGTGCCACAGGATGTGACGATTTTCGCCGCTTCGGTGCACGACAACATTGCCTTTGGTGCACCGGACGCAAGTCGCACGGCGGTAGAAGCGGCCGCGAGCGCCGCGCAGGCGGATGAATTCATCGCCAAGTTCGACCATGGCTACGATACGCTGGTTGGCGAGCGTGGCGTGACCCTTTCAGGCGGCCAGCGCCAGCGCATCGCGATTGCGCGCGCCATTCTTCGCAACGCCCCGATCCTGCTCCTCGATGAGGCGACCTCGGCTCTCGACGCCGAGAGCGAGAAGCTGGTGCAGAAGGCGCTCGAGGGGCTGATGCGCGAGCGCACCACCCTCGTGATCGCCCATCGGCTCGCCACCGTGCTCAAGGCGGACCGCATCCTCGTCATGGAAAACGGCCGCATCGTAGAGGGAGGCACCCACGCCTCGCTGATCCGCCAGGGTGGGCTTTACGCCAAGCTCGCCCGGCTGCAATTCGACCATGGGGCAGAGGGGCTTTTCGTCGCCACGCACCGGTAAGCCAGCGCACCGGCCCGGGAAATCGGAACCGATTTCCCAATTCTCGCCCATGCGTCATGCGTCAGGATCAAACGCGGTGCTGCGCGCCTATTTCTCGGTGAGCTTGAGCTCGATGCGGCGGTTCTGCGCCCGTGCCTCCAGGCTTTCCCCATCGGCGATCGGCTGATACTCGCCGAAACCAGCCGCCACCAGGCGATCGGCCGGAACGCCCCTGGAGATCAGGAACTTGACGACCGAAGTGGCACGGGCCGACGAAAGCTCCCAATTGTCCCGGAATCGCCCGGTTCCCGACAGTTGCACATTGTCCGTATGCCCATCGACGCGAAGGACCCAGTTGATCTCCGATGGGATTTCCTTGGCAAGATCGAGCAGCGCCACGGCGAGTTTGCTCATCTCCGCCTGGCCTTCGGGATTGAGATCACTGCTGCCGGAAGAAAAAAGCACCTCCGATTGGAAGACGAAGCGATCGCCGACAATGCGGATGTTTTCTCGATCGGACAGAATTTCCCTCAGCCGCCCGAAGAAATCGGAGCGATAACGGTTGAGCTCCTGGACGCGCTGAGCGAGTGCGACGTTCAGCCGACGACCGAGATCGGCAATCTTGGCCTGCGAAGCCTGGTCCTTCGCCTCCGATGCCTGAAGCGCGCCCTCGATGGCGGCGATCTGGCTGCGCAGTGCCGCTATCTGCTGGTTAAGGAGCTCGATCTGACTCATCGCGCGGGCGCTGATCTGCCGCTCGTTCTCGAGCTCCGATCCCAGCCGGCCGATCTTCTCATTGGCCGTGTCGACGCTGCCGGCGCCCTTGTCCAGCAATGCCTGCAGGCGGGAGCGCTCGCCTTCGGACTGCGCGAGCGACGCCTGGAGATTGGCAAGTGAATCCTCCAGATCCTGCTTGCCGCTCTTTTCGAGCGCTAGCAGTTGCGTCAGCTCATTGATCTGGCTGTTCAGCCGGTTCAACACCTCGTCCTTACCGCTGATCTCCCTGCCGAGCAGAAACTGCGCCAGAACGAAGACGCTAAGCAGGAACATGATCGCCATGAGCAAGGTCGAAAGCGCATCGACGAAGCCCGGCCAGTAATTGATCGCCCGCGCATTGCGGCCCCTTCGAACAAGTGCCATGGATCAATCACCCCCATCATCGGCGTGGAGCTTGGGCTGCGAAAGCGCTTTCTCGCTGTGTACCGCGATCCGGTCCGCTTGGCCGATGCGCGCGCTCAGCCTGTCCAGCGTCTTGCGCATGGATTTCGCTTCCTCCTGCTGCGCCTCGATCCAGTCGCGCAGCATCTGCTGCTCGCCGCGCATGTTCTTGACGAGGCCCTGGATGCCCTCGGCAAGGCTCGCCATCGCCGCGGTCGTCCGCTGATTTACGCCGCCGTCATGAGCTATTCGGGCAATCTGGTCGGTCAGGCGCCGCAACTCCTCGGCCGGTGCGTTGTCCACCACCTGGAGCGGCGTCGAAACCCCGGTGCCAACATCGGTGACCGATGACAGCCAGTTTTCGAGTTCGGTGTAGAAACGGTTCTGCGCGCGGCCCGCCTGAAGGTCCAGGAAGCCGAGGATCAGCGAACCCGAAAGGCCGAACAGTGAAGCCGAAAAGGCAGTCCCCATGCCGGTCAACGGCGCCGACAGGCCGCTTTTCAACGATCCCAGAAGGTCCTCCGTGCTGCCGCTGCCTGCGTCCAACGATTGAATGACGGTGTTGATCGAGCCGATGGTGCCGAGCAGACCCCAGAAGGTGCCGAGCAGCCCTAGGAAGACGAGAAGACCGGTGAGATAGCGGGTGGTGTCGCGCGACTCGTCGAGGCGCGTGGCGATCGAGTCGAGGATCGACCGAAGCGCAATCGTCGAGATGCCTGTATTGTGTCGCTCGCCGATCAGTGCCCGCATCGGCGCAAGCAGCACCGGATCGCGCCCGACCTTGGCCGCGCTCCCGGCGGCGCGGAATGAATTGAACCAGCGGACTTCCGGCCTGAGGCCAAGAACGTGGTTGAACGCCAGAAGGATGCCAATCAGCAAAACGCCAAGGATCAGCCCATTGAGACCGGGATTACCGAAGAATGCATCGCTCGCCTGGCGGAATAGGATAGCGGCGACGAAACCGACGATGATCAGGAATATGGCCATCGTCCAGAAATAGGGCATGGGGCTCGAGAGTTTGTGAGGATTGTAATTCTCCTCCGCGCCTTGCCCGTCACTCCAGCCAGACAGGTTCAATTTCGTCATAAGTTTGCCAGTCTCCCGGTTTGCGGGCGACGCCGGGCCTTTTGGGCAAGGCGAGCGCCGCAAGGCTCTGAATCATCGGCCATTCTCGGCCCGCAGAAGCAATGCCACGCAAGGCCGAAGGCCATTCGCGCAGGCCCGGAGCCTAGCGCATCGGTCAGAAAATCGGAACCGATTTTTCGGAAAGCACGATACGCAGATTCAAAGACTTACAGCGTCGCTTGTGCATCTGATTAGACGCGCGGCGCCGTAGTGGAACTTTGTGCCAACTTGAAGGAAAACAAGCGCCCCACCGAACATAACTGCAGGGCTCTGCCAGCCGGATCCACATCGCTTGACAAAGACGAGGCACGCAGTCCGACGCCGGCCGGGCGCCCTGCACGATCCGGTTACTTGTTTGGAACCGGACGGCAAACGACCTCCTGCAGCGCCTTGGCGATGTATTCATTGCCGCAGATGATCGAACCGTCCTCCAATGGCTTGTTGGCTCCGTTGGCATCGGTCACCCATCCGCCAGCCTCGCGGATGAGCAGCACGCCGGCCGCGATATCCCAGGCGGCGAGATCGCGCTCCCAATAACCATCGAAGCGGCCGGCGGCCACATAGGCAAGGTCGAGGGAAGCGGAGCCGAAGCGGCGGACGCCTGCGACTTCGCCCATGACGTGACGCAACTCGATCAGGTATTTGCCGTGGTTGCCGCGGCCGAGATGCGGCGTGCCTGTGGCGATCACCGCGTCGGATAGGTTGCGGCGGGCGCCGACCCGCAACCGTCGATCGTTGAGGAAGGCGCCGCCGCCGCGCTCAGCGGTGTAGAGCTCGTCCGTGGCCGGGTTGAAGACGACGCCGCCGACCACCTCGCCCTGACGCTCCAACGCGATCGAGACGGCAAAATGCGGTATGCCGTGCAGGAAATTGGTCGTGCCGTCGAGCGGATCGACGATCCAGCGATGGGCGCCGTCGGTGCCCTTGATCTCCTCGCCCTCTTCGCCGAGGAAGCCATAGGTCGGACGCGCCTTCATCAGTTCCTGGTGAATGATCTGTTCTGCCTTGCGATCCGCCTGGGAAACGTAATCGCCCGGGCCCTTCAGCGAGACCTGCAGGTTCTGTACTTCGCCGAAGTCGCGCGCCAGCGACTTGCCGGCCTTGAAAGCGGCCTGGACCATGACATTGAGAAGGGCAGAACGGGCCATAGGGCGATCCTCTGAAAACGAAGGCCGGCCGAATTTCGCGACCGGATATTGAACCTCATTGACGGTTCGCGGCGAGGCTCGCGAACCAATCGTCAAAAAACCGAGTGAGAAGACACTCCGTCCGCAGGAGATACTGAGTGGAGGAGCCGCGGACAAAACCGCGGCTTCAAGACCATAAAACCCCCCGGAATTCAAGCAAAATTGAGTGCGGCGATCAAATGGCCGGCGCCCCTCAGCCTTCGTCAGGACGAGCGGAACTTGTTCGCCGACGCAAGCGCCGACTTCTGCTGCTCCTCGTTGAGCCCGAGATAGAAATCTTCGAGTGCGTCGTCCTTGAGGCCCGCCCGGCGCGAAAGCACGTACCATTTTGCCGCCTCCACCGGATTGGGGCGCGTGCCGATGGCATTGACATAGAGATGCGCAAGCCGGTTCTGAGCGACGACGTTGCCGCCCTCGGCCGCCCGCTTCATCCAGGCAAAGCCCTCGTCGAGGTTACGGTCACCGGCAATGCCCTCGATCAGCCAGATGGCCATGTCGAGCTGCGCCGTATCGTAGCCTGCGCGCGCGGCTCTCATCAGCCATTCGCGTGCACGCGCACGCTTGCTGTCATTGATCCCCTCGACATTGAGGAAGATTTGCGAGAGCGCGTATTGCGCATCGGCGATGCCCTGCTCGGCGGCCTTCTCATAATACGGCATTGCGGCCTTCAGCCCCCTCGGGCCGGGCATGTCGGCCACAAGCGTCTGCCCGTAGTTGAACTGGGCCGAGGGATTGCCGAGGTCGGCCGCCTTCTTCATCAGCTCTTCCGATTTCTTGCTGTCACGTTCAACATAGCGCCCTTCCATGAGCATCAGCGCATATTTGAACATCGCCGCAGGATCGCCGTTTTGAGCCGCCTGGCCATACCAGAAGGCGGCCTCCTTACGGTTGCGCCCAACGCCCAGGCCCTGGTCGAGGATGGAGGCAACAAGCGTCTGTGCGGCCGCATCGCCGAGCTGGGCGCGCGGCAGGGCGAGCTCCATCGCGGTCAGGTAATAGCCCCGCTGGAAGGCGCCGTAGGCTTCGTCGGGCTTCCCCGTGAAGGGTTTTTCTTCCGGAAGCGCCGGCAGCTCGGCGCCCATTCGGTCGATGACGTTGACGCCCTTCGAAGGCGTGCTGCCTTCGTCCGCCTTTGGCTTTGCTGACTGACCGGGCTCGGGCGCCTCCGCCTCCTCGGGCGGCGCGGCGCCATTGAAAGGCGTGATCCGCCCGCGCTTCGGCGCGCTTGCCTCATCGGTGCTCGCCTGGAATGTCGGCTCTGCGGCCCGAGCCGAAAACACGGCCAGGACGACCGCCAAGGCAAGGGGAACAGCCCGGCTGAATTTAAAGAGAAAACGGCTCGGCATCCACACGTCTTAATCTTCAAACCGTGGCGCTTTTTCGTCAAGCAAGGCGTTGACAGCCGCGACCAACGATGGTGCCTGCGCCGGATCGGCAAACACTGCCATACGCAAGGCGACGAACTCGGCCCCGGTCTCCGCCACCGCGAGCGCCGACTGAGAATCGGTGCCGCCCATCACGATGCAAGGAATTTCGATCATCGAGGCCCACCACTCTGCAAGCGCCAAATTCCTGGGATGCGCCTCCGGCTTGATGTCGCCGTCAATGCGACCGAAGAAGACATAGTCAGGCCTAAGTTCGCCGATCTCGAGCGCCCGGTGGCGGTCGGTGGCGTTGCCGCCACCGACGATCATCTTCGGCGCGTGCCTCTCGATCGCCTCGGCGAGCGCGTCCGCGCCCCCGGAAACGTGCAGCCCATCGGCCTTGGCGCGGCCGGCAACGCGGGTGTCGCCCTCTATGAGCGCTGCGGCCCCTGCCTTCTGGACTATTGGCACGAGTACCTCGGCGTGTTTCTGGAAGTCTGCCTCGTCGAGCCCGTATTGCGGCAGGATGACAGAAGCCACGTCGCCACCTTTCAATGCGTCCCCGACCACTCTCGCCCGTTCTGCGATGTCAGGCATGTCGGGTGCGACCAGCACGAGCCGGCAGCGATTTTCGGTGTTGCTCATGTCATCCGTTCCTGGCGGCCGCCGCAAAGTGGAAGCCCGCCCTCGATTTCGTTTGGCAAAACCGATAGACGGAGATGACCAAAGGATCAACCGTCGCCCATGCTTCCCGATCTAGACTTCTATCTCATCGCCGTCCCGGCGGTTTTGCTCGTCGGCCTCTCCAAAGGCGGCATGGGCGAGGCGCTGTCGCTGATGGGGGTGCCGCTTCTCTCGCTCGCGGTTTCGCCCGTTCAGGCGGCGGCGCTGCTTCTGCCGATTCTGATCGCCATGGACATGGTTTCCCTGTGGATTTGGCGCAAGCATAGCGATAGCAAGACGCTCGTCATGCTGCTGCCGGGCGCGATCGCAGGCATCGCCATCGGCTGGGCGACGGCCGCCCACGTGCCACGCGACGCGCTAAGGCTGATCATCGGCCTCATCACGGTGATTTTCGTGCTGCGCTATGCCTACACCGTCTGGCTGAGCCGCAGCGGCGCACCGATCCCGCCGAAGCGGCACCGCCTCGGCCCGGCCGCTCTTTGGGGAAGCTTCGCCGGCTACGGCAGCTTCGTCGCCCATGCCGGCGGCCCGCCCTTCCAGATCTACGCGCTGCCGCTGAAACTCGATCCGCGCGAATATACCGGGACCATCGTGCGCTTCTTTGCCACGCTAAACGCGGTGAAGCTCATCCCCTATTTCGCCCTCGGACAACTCGATCTCGGCAATCTCGCCACATCGGCGACACTCTTTCCCCTGGCGATGGCTGCGACCGCCTGCGGCGCCTGGATCGTCAGGAGGATGAAGCCGCAGGTCTTCTATCCGTTCATGTACACGATGGCGTTCATTGCCGGCTCCAAGCTCGTTTGGGACGGTTTGTCCAGCCTCCTGCCGGGCAACTGAGGACAGCACTTCGATGCTGCAGAGCAATACAGTCTACCGCAGCGCACAATTTCTTCTTGCCGCACGGCAGGAATTCGCTTAACGTCGGGCGCATGACGATCGCGGACCCCTTCGACGCCATTGCGGACCCTAACCGGCGCCATCTGCTGGAGGAGCTGCGGCGTGCACCGAGGACAGTCAACGAACTTGCCGAGGGATTGCCGATCAGCCGCCCGGCCGTATCGCAGCATCTGAAGGCGTTGCTCGATTGCAACCTCGTCTCTGTGTCGACGAGCGGCACTCGGAGGATATACGCGATCCACAGGCCGGGCTTCGATCGGCTCAATCTCTGGCTGGATCAGTTCTGGTCTTGAGACACGGCGCTCTGCTGGGGGTGTGCCGGTCACTTAGGAAACAATGCTAAGCGAGGCGAAATGCCTTTCGGAAGCGACCGGGCCAAGCCCGGTCAAGCATTCCGCATCTTCCATGTTGGGATTGTTATGACCTTCCGTCGCAGCATCGGGCGCAATTGATAGGGTCGCCCTGGTGGGAGGGACGGGAAGAGTACCGCTCGCGATCAGTGGGCGGAGGAACGGAGTCTTTCGATTTCGTCCTTGATGCGCAGCTTCCGCCGCTTGAGTTCGCTGATCAATTCATCCTCGCAAGAGGGCGAATTGAGAGCTTCGTGGAGCTCCTGTTCCAGGGCGCCATGCTTTTTCTCAAGCGTTGCAAGATGAGCCTCAATGGTCATTGGCATTCCCTTCCTTTTGCTTGCATCCGGCACGCAAATGCCGGATGTTTCATGGTTGTAACCTTACTAATGTGCCACGCCATTTTTCATTTGTCGAAGGCGAAATGATGACGTCGGGTAACTTCCCGTCTCGGCCTAAGATGTGATAGAGGGCGCAGGAAATACCGGATCGTGACTCGACCGCGACCGGGCTCATGGGGATCGAATTCGCATGCCGGACCAGGACCAGGCCGAACTCAGACTGACCATCGCGCGCCTGAGGCAGGAGCATGAGGACTATGACGTTGCCATCAACGCGATGATTCAAACCGGCTGCGATGCATTGCGGATCCAGCGCATGAAGAAGAAGAAGCTGGCGATCAAGGACAAGATCACCAAGATCGAAGACCAGATCATCCCAGATATCATCGCTTGAAGACATCATTGCCTGAAACGGATGCTGAACACGTGACCGAAACCACGACTCCGCCCGTCGCCATCATCATGGGAAGTCAGTCGGACTGGGAGACGATGAAGAATGCCGCCGACACGCTGGAGGCGCTCGACATCCCCTACGAGGCCCGCATCGTTTCCGCCCACCGCACGCCCGATCGGCTGGTCCGCTTTGCAAAAGGCGCCCGCGACGAGGGGTTCAGGGTGATCATCGCCGGCGCCGGCGGGGCGGCTCACCTGCCGGGCATGTGCGCTGCAATGACGCCACTTCCGGTCTTCGGAGTTCCGGTGCAGTCGAAGGCGCTCTCCGGTCAGGACAGCCTCCTTTCGATCGTGCAGATGCCGGCCGGCATTCCGGTCGGCACCTTGGCGATCGGCAAGGCCGGCGCCGTCAATGCCGCCCTGCTAGCTGCCGCCGTATTGGCACTCACAGACCAGGATCTCGCCGACCGCCTCGACGACTGGCGCGAACAGCAGACCGTCTCGGTTGCCGAATATCCGGTGGACGAGGAATGAAGACGATCGGCATCATCGGCGGCGGTCAGCTCGGCCGCATGCTTGCAATGGCGGCTGCCCGGCTGAACTTCCGCACCGCCATCCTTGAGCCGCAGGCGGACTGTCCGGCCGCCCAGGTGGCGAATGACCAGATCGTCGCCGCCTATGACGACCCGCAGGCCCTCGACCGGCTCGCCGAAGTCTCGGACCTGATCACCTACGAATTCGAGAATGTCCCCGTCGCCTCGGCGGAGCGACTGGCGGCATCCAGGCCGGTATTTCCGCCACCGAAGGCGCTGGAGGTGGCGCAGGACCGGCTCGTCGAGAAGCGCTTCCTCAACGGCTGCGACATCGCCACCGCGCACTTCCATGCCGTCGACAGCCAGGACGATCTCGACGCGGCGCTTGCCGATTTCAATGGCATCGGCGTGCTCAAGACCCGACGCCTCGGTTATGACGGCAAGGGCCAGTGTGTTTTCCGTTCCACAAAGGACGATGCCTCGGGCGCCTATGCCGCACTCGGAAGCGTGCCGCTCATCCTGGAAAGCTTCGTGGCCTTCGATCGGGAGATTTCGGTCATCGCCGCCAGGGGCGCCGACGGCACGACCGCCTGCTTCGATGCGGCCGAGAACGTGCATCGCAACGGCATTCTCTTTACCTCCACCGTGCCTGCATCGGTCGGCCAGGCGACGGCTGAAGCCGCTAACAAAGCAGCCACGGCCATTCTCGACGCACTCGGTTATGTCGGTGTGATCGGAGTCGAGTTTTTCGTGCTTGCCGACGGCAGCGTCGTCGCCAATGAAATTGCCCCGCGCGTTCACAATTCCGGTCATTGGACCGAGGCTGCCTGTGTCGTATCGCAGTTCGAGCAGCACATCCGCGCGATCGCCGGGCTGCCCCTTGGTTACCCGTCGCGTCACTCTTCCTGTGTGATGCAGAACCTCATCGGCGACGAGATCGGCGATGTCGCCGGCCTGCTGGCGGAACCCGATGTGCTGGTCCATCTTTACGGGAAGTCGGAAGCGCGGGCCGGCCGCAAGATGGGGCATTTCACACGCCTGCTCCGAGCCGGCTGACGCCTCAACCGGCCGCCTGCAGCGGTCTTCGCCGCCAACAATTAGACCCGAGCGCCCCCGCATGAGAGGCTCCATCGCGAAGTGCTCGAGCCCACAGATTTGCGTAAGCCAGGCGCCAAAATCGCCGCTCCCGCGGTTGACACGTTCGGGACGACACGCTATGTGCCTGCCTACTTGAAAGAGCGCGCTGAATGGCGCGCTTTTGACTGTTGAATTACCGGGCGAATTTTCATTCCCCGAAACCTGCGGATCAGGAAAAATGAAGATCAAGAATTCGCTCAAGTCGCTGAAGGCCCGCCATCGCGAAAACCGTCTGGTTCGCCGCAAGGGTCGTGTGTACATCATCAACAAGCTGAACCCGCGTTTCAAGGCTCGCCAGGGCTGAAGCCCGGTGGGCGGCGCTCTGCCGCCGGCGCGATCGTCGGTCGTTCGCGATCCTCGATAATTGATTTTGATCTTGTTCCATGGCGGGCTACGATGCCCGCCATGCGTATTTTCGTCACCTTGATTCTGGCCTCTTCCGCGTTGGTCGCGTCCGCGGCGGCGGAAGAGCCGCTTCTCCCGGCGCAGCCGCAAACGGAAGCGGCGAGCCCTGCCACGCCCCAGCAGCGCCTCAATGCCCTGTTCACCGACCTGAAAAGGGAGCGCGACGAGGAAAAGGCGCGCGAGCTCGCCAATCGCATTCGTCTCGAATGGCAGGATTCCGGCAGCGCCACCGTGAACCTGTTGATGCAATGGGCGGAAAAGGCGATCGCCGGCGAGAAGAAGACCATGGCGCTCGATATGCTCGATCAGGTGATCGTCCTCGCCCCCAACTATGTCGAGGGCTGGAACCGCCGCGCCACGCTGCACTACCAGATGGGCAACTTCCGCAAGTCCATGTCCGACATCAACCGTGTGCTGGCGCTCGAACCCCGACATTTCGGCGCGATCGCCGGGATGGCGACCATGCTCGAGGCGGCCGGCAAGAACGAGCTTGCCCTTCGCGCTTGGCAACAGTTTCTCGATATCTACCCCTCGGACCGCAAGGCGCAGGAGCAGCTCGGTGAGTTGTCTGAGAAGCTGGCCGGCAGCCGGACGTGATTGGTGCAGCGGGCTCGGCTGAAAACGCCATAGGCCAACCAAGGAAATGCCCCTCATCCGCCTGCCGGCATCTTCTCCCCGCAAGCGGGCGAAGGGACAAGCGGCGACGCCCCAGTCCCCTCTCTCCGCCTGCGGGGAGAGGGCTAGGGTGAGGGGCAAACCGCGCCCAAAAGCGTTGAATGACTATAGTCTAACCCCTCGTCGCCTCGGGCAACTCAGACCCCGGTGACCCCATCCGAGCCAATATAGGCGATGCGCAGCATGTTCGTGGCGCCCGGCGTTCCGAGCGGCACGCCGGCGGAGATGATGATACGGTCTCCCGGTTGGGCGAAACCCTCGCTGACGGCAATGCGACAGGCCCGGTTGACCATGTCGTCGAGATTGGTCGCATCTTCCGTCACGACGCAGTGCAGCCCCCAGACGACCGAGAGGCGCCGTGCCGTCTCGACGATCGGTGAAAGGGCGATGACCGGCACCTGCGGCCGCTCGCGCGCCGCCCGCAAACCGGTGGCGCCGGACGAGGTGTAGCAGACGATCGCCGACAGATTGAGCGTCTCGGCAATCTGGTGGGCGGCGAGCGAAATAGCGTCCGCGCCGGTCGCCTCCGGCGGCGTGCGCTGGGCATAGATGATGCCAGAATAGTGCGGATCGCGCTCGACGCTGCTGGCGATCGAGGCCATGGTGGCGACCGCCTCGACCGGATATTCGCCGGATGCGGATTCGGCCGAAAGCATCACCGCGTCGGCACCCTCGAATACCGCGGTCGCGACGTCGGATACTTCTGCACGCGTCGGCACCGGCGACGAGATCATCGATTCCAGCATCTGCGTAGCGACGACCACGGGCTTGCCGGCACGCCGGCAGGCCCGTGTCAATTGCTTCTGCAGGCCGGGAACGGATTCGAGCGGCATCTCGACGCCGAGATCGCCGCGCGCCACCATAAGCGCATCGGAGAGTTCGATGATCTCATCGATGCGCTCTATCGCCTGCGGCTTTTCGATCTTCGACATCAAGCCGACGCGGCCGCGGGCGATCTTGCGTACCTCGGCAAGATCTTCAGGGCGCTGGATGAAGGAAAGCGCCACCCAGTCGACCTCGCCCGTCGCGAGCACCGCGTCGAGATCGGTACGGTCTTTGTCCGTCAGGGCCCCGACGCCGAGCAGCGTATCCGGCAGGCTGACGCCCTTGCGATCCGAAATCCTCGTGCCGGAAACCACCGTGGTCACGATGCTTTTGCCGTTGGTTTTTTCGGCGCGCAGGTGCAGCTTGCCATCGTCGATCAGCAAGCGATCGCCGGGCCTGACGGCTTCGAGGATTTCCGGATGTGGAAGGAAGACACGTGTCGCGTCGCCGGGAATGTCGCGGTTGTCGAGCGTGAAGGTCTGGCCGATCTTGAGATCGACCTTGCCTTCGGCAAATTTCCCAACGCGCAGCTTTGGCCCCTGCAGGTCGGCCAGGATGCCGATGGGACGGCCGCAACGCGCCTCGACGCTGCGAATTCGCCCGATCAGGGTTCGCATGAGTTCGTGGCTTGCATGGCTCATGTTGATACGGAAGAGATCGGCCCCCGACTCGTGCAGTTTCTGGATCATCTGCTCCTCGGCCGAGGCCGGTCCGAGAGTGGCGAGAATCTTGACTTTTCTGTTCCGTCTCATCAATTCTGGCTTTCCTGCGTGCCGGGCGTATCGGAAAGCTGAACCATCCAGCTCCCCTGCCGTCCCGTGTCATATTCCTTGAATCCCATGCGCTGGAAGCCGCGCGCGTAGCAGTCCTCAACGCCGACGATCTTGAACTCGTTCTCGGCGACGCACATGTTGATGTCGCCGGTCCAGCGACCACCCCGGGCCGCATCTTCCGCATAGAGATAATAGTAGCGCGACTGGAGTTCGCCCTCGATCAGCGTGGCGCAAGTCGTTGCCGGCACTTGCCACCAGCCCTCCGTAATCCAGCCTTCCTTGGCCCGATAGCCGATCGCCACGCCCACAAGAGTCTGCGTTCCGTTGCAGACGCGAAAATCGGCGCGAGCGTCGCCGGCAAAGAGAACCGCGCCTGAAATCGCCAGGAAAGACAGGGCGATAGCCCCCAACCTCTTCGACCACGGCTTCACTTTTGGAGAAGGATATCTAGACACGGCTTCCTGCGGAACTCCGTTTTGATTTTGCGTGGGACTTTCTTGCGACGACCAGCCTTGAAAGTCAACGCAACTCTAATCGGTTATATTCGCCATTCCTGTGACAGATGGGGCGCTGCCCGCGCCTTTTTCTTGCGGAGGGCGACTTTGCGTGCGATCAGGTTGCAACGTCAGAAACCGAAGCTGGAACTGAATGCGGCATTACTCCCCTTACGAACTCATCAAGGGCAATTCGGCGCAAGGTCTCGTGCTTCTTGCCGACCACGCGATGAACCGGCTCCCGTTGGAATACGGCCGCCTCGGCCTGCCGGAAAGCGTTTTCGAAAGACACATCGCCTACGACATCGGCATCGAACCGCTCACCCGGCGGTTGTCGGCAGCGCTCGATGCGCCCGCGGTCCTCGGCTGTTTCTCGCGCCTGTTGATCGATCCCAACCGCGGTGAAGACGACCCGACGCTGATCATGAAGATCTCGGATGGCGCTGTCGTGCCCGGAAATCATCCGATCAGCGACGAGGAGTGGCAGAATCGGCTGAACCGCTTTCACCGCCCCTACCATCAGGCCGTTTCTCAGACGATCGCAGAGGTCGCCGCGGCAAGCGGAAAGGCGCCGCTCGTAATCTCGCTGCACTCTTTCACGCCCACCTGGAAGGGCTACCAGCGCCCATGGCACACGGCAGTGCTCTGGGACAATGACCCGCGCGCCGTCTTTCCGCTGGTCGAACGGCTGAAATCCGCCGGCGACATTGTGGTCGGCAACAATGAGCCCTATGACGGAGCGCTGCGCGGCGATACCATGTACCGTCACTGCATGATGGCGGGCATTCCGCATGCGCTCATAGAGGTGCGGCAGGACCTGATCGCCGATGACGCAGGTGTTACCACCTGGGCCGAACGCTTGGGCCCGATCCTCGCCGAGCTCAACGCCATGCCGGAACTCCATGCCTATGAGCGCCACCCCTCGCGCACGGGCGCCTATGACGGGGACGAAGAGGAGAAACTGTCATGACCGAACTCAGCGAGGACCAGCGCACCGCCCTCGAGGCCGCCGCGTTCCGCCGGTTGGTTGCGCATCTGCGCACGCGCAGTGACGTCCAGAACATCGATCTGATGAACCTCGCCGGCTTCTGCCGCAATTGCCTGTCGAACTGGTATCGCGAAGCGGCCGAGACTTCGGGCATTAGGATGAGCAAGGAAGAATCGCGCGAGATCGTCTACGGCATGCCCTATGACGAATGGCAGGCACGCCATCAAAGAGATGCATCCGACGAGCAGAAGGCGGCCTTCGAGCGCAATCGACCCAAGGAATAGCCTGGCGGCAAACCGGGGTTTCCGAGGAAATACCGCCGCCTGTTGCGCAATGGGCCTTGACCTTGGCTGCTGTTCGCGGCACGTGACGGCACCCGGAAAACAATTCCCCAAGGAGATACCATGTCGGATGCCCAAGGCTTCGCACGCGATCAGCTTCGCGCTTTCATCGAGCGGATCGAACGGCTGGAAGAAGAGAAGAAGACCATCGCGGACGACATCAAGGACGTCTACGGCGAGGCGAAGGCAATGGGCTTCGACACGAAGATCCTTCGCAAGGTCATTTCGATCCGCAAGCAGGACCACGACGAGCGCATGGAGCAGGAGGCGATCCTCGACACCTATCTGCAGGCGCTCGGCATGGTCCCAGCTGCCGAAGACGCCGCATAAGACGAAAGCACATCGAAGCCCATAACAAAGCCCGCGTGATGCGGGCTTTTTTGGGCTCTTCGAACGCGGCTCAGTTGAACCGCTTCACTTCCATGAAATTGACGGCAGTGCCGCTGAAGCGGGCGGTATCAACCGTCTGTGAACCGGCCGAAAAGCCCGCGGCATAGACGGTAGTCGGCGCGGCCCTGAGCTTGCTGCTGACGAAGCGAGGGGCCTTGACCGGCTTCGAGAGCGTAGCCACCCGGCCCGTCGAGAGCGCCCATTCGGAAATTATCTTCTGCGTAAGCTTCGGCTCGGTGCGGACGGGGGACCGGCTCTGAGCTTCTGCGTCGTGCTTCTTCGGCCGCGCCCCCTTCGACGGCGCATCCGCCTGGGTGTCGAAGGCGCTGTCGAAGATCGACGCGCGGCTGTTGCTTTCGCTTTGCGGCGCGTAGGCCGCCAAGCGGATCGGAGGTGCAGCGGCCGGCTCTTCGACAGCGGGCGCCGCCAGCGCCACTTGAGTGCTCGCCCGCTCCTGCGACGGCGCAGCGAACGAGGCGACCACCGGGTGGTCCGTCAAAGCGGGGGTCACGATCTTGGCGCCGGCAACGGCGGCAAGAGCCGCTTCGCCCGCAGGGCGTATGCCGGGAACAGGCACGAAGCCCAGTTCCGAAATCCCGGTGTCCGCGGAAGCCATAAGCGTCTCGTTGGCAACGATCTCGTTCAGGTCACGCCGCTCGGGCATCTGGGGAACAGGCACTTTAAGAGTGCTGAGATCCGTGAATTCCGAAGGAATGGTCGCCGTCTGCGGCATGGCTGCCGCCAGGGCCTCCTGGGCACTGTTTTGTTGCTGCGCCACGAGCGCGACCGCTACGCCGCTGTCAGACGGTGCCTCCTTGAAGGCCGGGCGTACGGCCGGGACCGGAGCATTGAAATCCTGCTGGTCTTCGGTGGCCGATGCGGTCGCGGAACCCGCGACGCCCGGCAGAGCCTCCTGGTCTTCCGATGCGGCAGTACGGGTCGTCGCGGCTCCGCCAGCGGGCCCCGCAGCGATTGCCGTCGGTTCCTCATCCTCGTCCCCGCCCCCGAAGAGCATGGCGAAGAGGTTGCGACGCTTGCCGTCCACATCGCCCGGCCCCTTGGCACCGCCGCCGGCCACCTCGATTGCCGACGCGCCGACGCGCCGCTTGTAATCGGCAACGGCCTGCTCATAGCCCGGAAGCGGGCGGCCGTCGGCCGGAATGTGCATGGTCTTTCCGTCGGGGAAGAGCCGCGCGAGTTCGTTGCGCGTCATGCGTGGCCAGGCGCGCACGCCGCCGACGTCCATATGCACGAAGGGCGAGCCGGACGTCGGATAATAGCCGACGCCGCCGACCTGGAACTTCATGCCGATCTCTCTCAACGTCTTCAGCCTGACGTCCGGCAGGTAGAAGTCCATCGCCTTGCCGAGCATGTGCTGGCTCTTCTTGGCGACGCCCTTCGAGCGCGACCGCAGCATGCTGTTGGTTGCCGGGGAGCGATAGGCCGAGACGACGTGGATGTAATCCCGCGAACCGCTCTTCTGGTAGACTTCCCAAACGAGGTCGAGAAGGCGCGCATCCATCTTGGTCGGCTCGTTGCGCCGCCAGTCACGCAGGAACCGGTTGATCTGAGCCAAGCCCTTCGGATCATAGCGGCCATTGCGCTTGAAGGTGATCTGCGCCCTTTCTCCGGTGTGGATATAATAGAGCTTCAAGGTGCGAGTCTGGCCGGCAGCCTCCACAGGAGGTGCCATGCCGGGCGTGACCAGAGAGCATGCCAGGGCGATGGAGGTGAGAACCCGCGGAACCTTTCGGACGACCGCCGAGCAGAGTCTGCGCGCGAGGGAACCGACTGGTTCCTCCAAACCGAACAAATATGGCATTCAATCCCCGTCCGACGGACAACCGTGCTTTGTTGTGTCACATGACTGTCAATTAAGGTGACAGCATGGCATATATGCCACAGTGATCACCGCTCCTTATAATATAGTGAACGGTTTACTAACAAGCTCTAAACGGGTAGTGGCTAGTTGGCACGGCAACGGGTTGTGAATAGCTCGTATTAGGCCGCTTCGCGCAGTGGATTGTCTGGATCGATGCCGTAATCCTTGAGCTTGCGATAGAGCGTCGAGCGACCGATGCCGAGTTTACGTGCAACCTGGCTCATTTGACCACGATAGAACTTCAGGGCAAAGCGAATCAGTTCCTCTTCGACTTCGGCAAGTTTGCGCACGTTTCCGCCTTCGTCAATGCTGGCGATGGCATTCTCGAGACGCGCCTCCGGCATGTGTTCCCGCGGGCGGGGCTTTTCGGGCACCGCCATCTCCGGCCGGGGAGCCGGGGAAAGTTCGGCCAACACCCGCCGCTCCGGCCCCGCCTCGCCCCAGGAGATGCCGCCGCGATCAGCCATGACATAGCCCGGTATCTGGGCGGCGATCTGCGGAAAATCCTTCACCGTCAGCTCGTTGCCTCCAGCAAGCACTACGGCGCGGAAGATCGCATTTTCGAGCTGGCGGATATTGCCCGGCCAATCATAGGCCGTGAGCAATGCCATCGCTCCGCTCGAGACCGATGGGCATTGATCGAGCCTCTGTTCGGCGGCGAAGCGCTCCACGAAGGCGCGCACGAGCACCGGGATGTCTTCCTTGCGCCGGCGGAGTGCAGGAATTGTGATCGGAAAGACGTTGAGGCGGTAGTAGAGGTCCTCGCGGAAGCGCCCTTCGCGCACTTCGGTGATCAGGTCTTTGTTAGTGGCGGAGATCAGCCGCACGTCGACCTTTTGCGGCTGACGCGCCCCGATGGTTTCGATCTCGCCCTGCTGGACTGCACGCAATAGCTTCACCTGCACCTCGAGCGGCAGATCGCCGATCTCGTCGAGGAACAGCGTGCCGCCATCCGCATCTACGAACTTGCCGCCGTGTTTCTCCGTGGCGCCGGTGAATGCGCCCTTCTCGTGACCGAAGAGGATACTCTCGACGAGATTATTGGGAATGGCGCCGCAATTAACCGTCACAAACGGTCTGTTCGCCCGATCGCTTGCCGCCTGGATCGCCCGCGCCACCATCTCCTTACCAACGCCGGATTCACCTTCGAGCACGATGGGGATGTTCGATTGTGCTGCGCGGCGCGCGAGATCGAGAACCCGGATCATTGCCGGACTGGCCGAGACGATATCGTCGAAGCCGACCGCGCCGCCGCGCGGCCGGCGAGCGGTTTTGACCTTTCCGTCGCGGCTTGCCATCTTCAGGGCATTGCCGATCGCGATCGACAGCCTTTCCGGTGAGACCGGCTTCACGAGGAAATCGAATGCGCCGGCCTGCATCGCCTGCACGACCGTCTCGATGCCGCCCTGCCCCGTCTGAACGATGACGGGGGTATCGACGCCGCGTTCGGCGAGCGCTTCGAGAAAGCCATGCCCGTTCATTTCGGGCATCAGGAGATCGAGCAGGATGACGTTGACGATGCCGCCCTTGCGACCCAGCAGTTCGAGCCCGCTACGGCCGTTGTCCGCCACATGTGCGACATGGCCCAGCCGTTCGATCATGTTCGTCAGCAACCGACGCTGCACCGGATCGTCATCGATGACAAGAATATGGGATGTCACGAAAGCCTCCTGCTCTGGACATGCGGGTACTCTTGGCCAACTTCATGTGCCAATTCATGCCATCATTCGTGCCACAGAGGGCTGAACATCATGTTTTGAGAAACGCTTGCATTTTATCCATTGCCGGCGATAGCAATGGGCCCCATATCGCTTGCCAGCAGCCCGTGCGGCCGGAAGACCCAAACGAGAGAAACGCCGATGAACTTCGCCTCCCCCCTTGTCGCCGGCTTCGGCCGCTCCGCAGCGCACCCCGACCCAGGACAGGCAGGGGGCGCGGCGGCAGGGCTCGGCGAGCTTCCCGCCTGGCGACTCGAGGATCTCTATACCGCCGCGGACTCCGAAACGTTCCGCGCGGACATGGCGAAGGCAGAGGCAGATGCGCTCGCCTTCGAGGCGAAGTGGAAGGGCAGGCTTGCGCAAGCCGCCGCGGAGAAAACCGGCGGTGACGGCATCGGTGCGGCGGTCAGGGAATTCGAGGCGCTCGAGGAACTGATGGGCCGCATCGCCTCCTTTGCCGGGCTCACCTATTTTTCCGATACGTCGAACCCGGCCAATGGCAAGCTCTATGGCGACGTGCAATCGAAGCTGACCGACATCTCGGCGCATCTCCTGTTCTTTTCGCTGGAGCTCAATCGCATCGAGGACGCGGTGATCGATGCGGCGCTTGAAGCCGACGGCCTGGCTTCCCATTACAAGCCCTGGATCCTCGACCTGCGCAAGGATAAGCCCTATCAGCTCGAAGATAGGCTGGAGCAGCTCTTCCTCGAAAAGTCGATGACCGGCGCCAACGCATTCAATCGGCTGTTCGACGAAACAATCGCCTCGCTCACCTTCTCGGTCGATGGCGAAGCCCTGCCTCTCGAAGTGACGCTGAACCTCCTGCAGGATCCATCTTCCGAGAAACGCAAGAAGGCGGCCCTGGCACTTGCCGAGACGTTCAAGGCGAACATCCGCACCTTCACCCTCATCACCAACACGCTTGCCAAGGACAAGGAAATCTCCGACCGCTGGCGCGGCTTCAAGGACATCGCCGATAGCCGGCATCTCGCCAACCGGGTCGAGCGGGAAGTGGTGGACGCGCTGGCCGCGGCGGTGAAGGCAGCCCATCCTCGGCTTTCCCACCGCTACTATGCCATGAAGGCCAAGTGGCTCGGCATGGAAGAGATGGAATTCTGGGATCGCAACGCCCCCCTGCCCGAAACCCCGAATGCGCTTATTCCATGGGATGCTGCCAAGGACGCGGTGCTCTCGGCCTATCACGGCTTCGCCCCGGAAATGGCGGCGATTGCAAGGCGCTTCTTCGACGAGCGTTGGATCGATGCGCCCGTCCGGCCCGGCAAGGCTCCCGGCGCATTCGCCCATCCGACGGTTCCTTCGGTGCACCCTTACGTGCTCGTCAACTATATGGGCAAGCCCCGCGACGTCATGACGCTTGCCCACGAACTCGGGCATGGCGTCCACCAGGTATTGGCCGGCGCACAAGGGGCGCTCATGGCTTCAACGCCGCTGACGCTTGCTGAAACGGCCTCTGTCTTTGGCGAGATGCTGACCTTCCGTGCGCTCCTCGAGCGGACCACGGACAGGCGCGAGCGCAAGGCGATGCTGGCGCAGAAGGTGGAGGACATGATCAATACGGCCGTGCGCCAAATCGCCTTCTACGAATTCGAGCGCAAGGTCCATACCGCCCGAAAGGAAGGCGAGCTGACCGCGGATGATCTTGGCGCGATGTGGCTCTCCGTCCAAGCCGAAAGCCTCGGGCCGGCTATCCGGCTCTCCGAGGGGTACGAGAGCTACTGGGCCTATATCCCCCACTTCATCCACTCGCCCTTCTATGTCTATGCCTATGCCTTCGGCGACTGCCTGGTGAATTCGCTCTATGCCGTCTATCAGAATGCCGAGAGCGGCTTCCAGGAGAAATATTTCGAGATGCTGAAGGCCGGAGGGACCAAGCATCATTCCGAGCTCCTCGCACCCTTCGGGCTCAATGCCGCCGATCCGTCGTTCTGGGCACAGGGCCTGTCGATGGTTGAGGGGCTGATCGACGAGCTGGAGGCGCTTGATAGAGCGTGAGCCCGCCGCAGCGCCCGCGCTGCGGAGCTTCGGGACGACTGACAGCGACGACAGATGATCGAACACGCGCCATTCATCCTCTTCCGGGACGACAGCGAGAACCGGACGACGGTTTTCGCCGAACCGTTGCGCGTGATCACGGCGCGCACGCGGTCGGAGTTCCGGCGTGGCCTTGCCGAACTCGAAACCGCGCATCGCGCCGGCAAATGGCTGGCGGGCTACATGGCCTATGAAGCGGGGCACCTTTTCGAACAGAAGCTCGCGCCGTTTGCCGAGGAGAATCGCGAGACGCCGCTCATGTCCTTCGGCGTTTTCGATGCACCGGCGGAAGATCACCCGCTCGCCGTGCCGCAGCGGCGAATCGAGAACGAGCCGTTCCTCGCCGAACCGCGCGCCGGCTGGGATTTCCCCGCCTATCGGCAACGGTTCGAGCGGCTCCACCAGCACCTGCGCCAGGGCGACTGCTATCAGGCGAACCTGACGATGCCGATTTTCGCGCGCTGGTCCGGCGACCCGCTCGCCGCCTTCTGGTCGCTGATCGAGCGCCAGCCGGTGAAGTACGGCGCGCTGGTGGCGCTCGACGGGCCGGTCCTCCTGTCGCGCTCGCCGGAACTTTTCTTCCGCGTCGATGCGGACGGCTGGATCGAGACGCATCCGATGAAGGGAACAGCGCCGCGCGGGGCGAACGCCGAGGAGGATGCGGCAATTGTCCGGGCGATGCGCGACGACGAGAAGACCCAGGCCGAAAACCGGATGATCGTCGACCTCCTGCGCAACGACATCTCGCGGATCACCGAGGTCGGCTCGCTCGACGTCCCGAAGCTCTTCGAGATCGAGACCTACCCGACGGTCCACCAGATGGTGAGTCACGTCAGGGCGAAGCTTTTGCCCGATATCCGCATCGGCGACATCTTCGCGGCTCTCTTCCCCTGCGGTTCGGTTACCGGCGCGCCGAAAATGCGGGCGATGGAGATCCTGCACGAGCTGGAAAGCGGCCCGCGCGATGCCTATTGCGGCGCGATCGGCCTCATCGCCCCAAACGGCGTCATGCGCTTCAACGTGGCGATCCGCACCATCTCGCTCTTTTCAGACGGCCGGGCGATCTTCAATGTCGGCGGCGGCATCGTCTTCGATTCCAAAGCCGAGGACGAATATGACGAATGCCTGCTGAAGGCCCGCTTCGCCGTCGGCGGTGCCGAGATAGCGCGATGACGGATTTCTCGCTCATCGAGACCTTGCGCTACGAACCGGAATCAGGGTTTCTCCGGCTGCGCCTGCATCTTGCACGTTTGTCGCGCTCGGCCGGGCGCTTGGGTTTCGCGGGTGCGGAAGCCGCCGAGGCGCGCCTCAAAGAGGCCGTGTCCGGGGCCGACGGGCCGCTGCGCGTCCGCCTCACCCTTGATCGCGATGGCGCCATTGCGGTGACGAACGCCCCCTTCACACCGCTACCAGACGATGCGCTTTGGCGCGTGCGGATCGCCTCCACACACCTCTATTCGGGCGATCGCCTGCTGCGGATGAAGACGACGCGACGCGGTGTCTACGAGGCCGCACGCAGCGAGTTCTCCCCTGCCGAGGCCGACGAAGTCATCCTGCTCAACGAGAAGGGCGAGGTCTGCGAGGGCACCATCAGCTCGGTCTTCCTCGACGACGGCAGCGGCACGCTCAGGACGCCGCCGACCGCATGCGGCCTGCTTGCCGGCGTTCTTCGCAATGAGCTCATCTGTGCGCGGCGCGCCCGCGTCGCACGGCTCTCGCCGGCCGATCTTCTCAAGGCGGGCAGCAGCCTCTATGTCGGCAACTCGCTACGAGGTCTGATCCGGGCGGAACTCCTGGTCTGAGCCCGGCAGCGTGTAGCGTCGCACCCGATCGCGCCCCTCGCGCTTGGCGAGATGAAGCGCGCGGCTGGCACGCGCATAGATATCGCTGACCTTGTCGCCCTCGCGATATTCGGCAACCCCGGCCGAGCAGGTGTAATAGAATTCCGGAATTTTCGCGAGCGGCCGCGCGTTACGCACCTTGTCGAGGAGCCGATCGAGAATGAGATTTGCCTCACTGACAGTGGTATCGGGCAGGATCAGCATGAACTCCTCGCCGCCGATTCGCCCGAAGCAGTCGGTTCGGCGCACGAATCCCTGCATCTGCCGGGCGAAATCGAGCAGCACCTCGTCGGCGCGGTGGGGGCCGTGGCGGTCATTGATGGCCTTGAAATAATCGATGTCGAGAATGGCGACGCAACCCCACATCTGCGGATTTTCGGCGCAATCCTGAATGAACTCGGCGAGCTTGCCGAGTGTGTGGCGCCGATTGGGCACGCTTGTCAGTTCGTCCACATTCGAGTCGCGCAGCGCGAAATCGCGATCCCGCCGGTGCTTGCGCTCCTCCTCGTTTATCGCAGTGACGTCAACCGCAATGGAGAGCAGCCAGCCATTTTCGTCCACCGTCTCCGTAGCGAAAAGCACGCGTCCGTCGTGCAGTTCCGTCTCCACCTGGCATGACGGTGCGCTGCCGCGGCGCTCGAGATGAGAGATGATCCAGCCTTCTATGTCGCTGGTTTCGATCACCTCCCCCCTGAGGGCCGCATGATTGCGGCGGGTAATCTCCGCCCAGGTCGGCGCTTCGTCCACGCCGACATGATAGGCGGAACGAAATGCCGCATTGGCAAATCGCAAGCGGCCGTGCTGATCGTACAGCGAGATCAGCACCGACGTTCTGGCCTGCAAACCCATAAGGGCCTTGACATGTTCACCGGTCACGGTCGTTCTGCTCCAGCTTGAACAACACCAATCAGAGCGCGAAGCGGGCGGCTCCCTTTAAGCTATAGCACGAACTGCCCGTAGCAAGCGCATATGATTAGGATGATTTGGGTCGGATCGAGTAAAAATCGTTTGATCGATTTTCGGAAGTTATCGCTGGATGGCGGGCAAAAACCATGCACTCCCTTCGAAGGCGAAACGCGCAGGAAAAGTTGAGGCTCATGAACCATACGCCCTTCGACGGCTCCTCCAAGCCCTTCACGATCGGGCTCACCCAGCTCGATCCCGACCGATGGATCGAGCCGGACGAGGCACTGGACTTCTATTTGTCGGAAAAGGAGCTGCTGCTCTCGTCGCGTCGGGACAGTGTCTTTGCAGCGGAGCCCGGAACCGAAGCTGCCCAGCAGGAAATGCTCTGGCATCTGACCGAATATCTGGTACGCCGCTACCCGCACATCTACCGGCGCGAGGGCAACAGAATGGTCATCGCCGGACGCCAGGTGGCGCTCGACGGTGACGCACCGATCCTCGCCGCCGGCTCGCTGATCCAGGACGACCTCGCCATCCTGGAATTGAAGGAAGGGGCATGGCGTCTGACCGCCGCCTACGTCGCCTTCCCCTCCTCCTGGTCGCTTGCCGAGAAGTTCGGCCGCTCAATGGACGAAATCCATGCGCCTGTTCCCGGTTTCGAAGCGGGCACGCGCAACGCGGAACTGATCACCCGCATGTTCGACAGGCTGTCACCCGATCGTTTCGTCGAGCGCTTCAACTGGGCGGTCAATGTCGACGGCGCGCTGCACCTGCCGAAGTCGAAATCCGAAGGTATAGGCACCGGGGCCGTCGCCCTCACCGAGGACCGGACATTCATCCGCGTCGAAAGGCAGACGCTCCGCAAATTGCCGCAGACGGGGGCAATCGTCTTCACCATCCGCATCTATTCCGATCCGCTTGCCGCACTGAGAAGGCGATCGGATGCGCCCGCCCTGGCCCAATCCTTCATTGCCCAACTCCATGAATTGACGCTGCCTCAGGCGGCCTACAAGGGCCTTGTCAGCAAGCGCGATGCCCTCGTCGCAGCGCTTGCCTCGATCGCCGGTTCGGCAAGATCCGAGATCGCGGTTGACCCGCCGGCCCTTTATTGTGACACGAAACTGTGCTCTAGGGCCGATTAACCCCGGCTCGCATCTCTGCGGGTCAAGCATCACCTCAGCCGCTTTTCCAGGAGACACGCAAAAATGTCAGACACCACCTACCCGGTCTATGGCGAGATCACCGGTCCCATCGTCATGATCGGCTTCGGTTCGATCGGTCACGGCACCTTGCCGCTGATCGAGCGCCACTTCAAATACGACAAGAACCGACTGATCGTGGTGGAGCCCCGCGAAGACGCGAAGGATGCGGAGATCTTCGCACGGCATGGCGTGCGCCACGTCCGCGAATACGTGACCAAGGAGAATTACAAAGAAATCCTGAAACCGCTGCTCACCGAAGGGGGCGGCCAGGGCTTCTGCGTCAATCTCTCGGTCGACACCTCATCGCTCGACCTCATGAGGCTCTGCCGCAAGCTCGATGTCCTTTATATCGACACGGTGGTCGAGCCCTGGCTCGGCTTCTACTTCGACGCCGAAATGGACAATGCCGACCGCACCAATTATGCGCTGCGCGAGACCGTCCGCCGTGAGAAGGAAAAGAACCCCGGCGGCACCACAGCGATTTCGACCTGCGGCGCCAACCCCGGAATGGTTTCCTGGTTCGTCAAGAAGGCCCTCCTGAACCTCGCCGAAGATATCGGCATCAAATACGAAGAGCCGCATCAGGACGACCGCGAAGGCTGGGCGAAGCTGATGAAGAAGGTCGGCGTCAAGGGCATCCACATCGCCGAACGCGACACCCAGCGGGCGAAGAACCCAAAGCCGCTGAACGTCTTTTGGAACACCTGGTCCGTCGAAGGCTTCATCTCCGAGGGATTGCAACCGGCCGAACTCGGCTGGGGCACGCACGAGGAGTGGATGCCGAAAAACGCAAGAAGGCACAAGAAGGGCTGCAAGGCGGCGATCTATCTCGAACAACCCGGCGCCAACACCCGCGTTCGCACCTGGTGCCCGACCCCCGGGCCGCAATACGGCTTCCTCGTCACCCATAATGAATCGATTTCGATCGCCGACTTCTTCACCGTCCGCGACAAGAATGGTGACGTCGTCTACCGACCAACCTGCCACTACGCCTATCATCCGGCGAACGACGCCGTGCTCTCGCTGCATGAGATGTTCGGAAATGGCGGCAAGGCGCAGCCGGAACTGCACGTTCTGGACGAACACGAACTGGTCGACGGCATCGACGAACTCGGGGTGCTGCTCTACGGCCACGCCAAGAACGCCTACTGGTACGGCTCGCGCCTGTCGCTCGACGAAACCCGCCGCATCGCCCCATATCAGAATGCGACGGGCCTGCAGGTGACGAGCGCCGTGCTCGCCGGCATGGTCTGGGCGCTGGAGAACCCGGCTGCGGGCATCGTCGAAGCCGACGAGATGGACTACAAGCGCTGCCTTGAAGTGCAACTCCCGTATCTCGGTCCGGTCGAAGGCCACTATACCGATTGGACGCCGCTCGACGGGCGCCCCGGCCTCTTCCCCGAGGACATCGACACCGCGGATCCCTGGCAATTCAGGAACATCCTCGTTCGCTGACGACGTCCGCGAAAACCCTGCCGCATGCCTGCTTGGAGCCCGACACGCGGCAACTCAAAATGCTGAGCGAGCTTTGTGCGTCAGGACGCCCCGCGCCTCTAGCGCATCGGCCCGAAAATCTACCCGATTTTCGGAAAGCTCGATGGGCAAATTCAAAGAGTTACAGCGGCCTTTGCGCGTTTGAAAAGACGCGCGGCGCTGTAGGCGGATTGGCGCATGCTTCCAAGCGGCAGTGCGGGTGGATTTCCGCCCGCACTTGCTTTCAACTCCTGATCGCGGCATGGTCTGCGCATCACTGCGGCGGCGCTCCTCATCTTGCCCATGTGCAAAAACGTCGCTGCAGCGCCTTGAATTTCTGCCTGATTTTACTCTTAGCCGGTTCCGGATTGAGGATTTTTGCGCTAGAGCGGACAAGTGTGAAGCGGTATTGCGTTCGCATCCGCTCCAATCGTGACGCGGGAGAAACGCCAATGAAGCCATTTGCCACCCTTGCACTCCTTGCCGCTGCCGCGGCGCTGGCATCGTGCCATTCGACTTCGCGAGAAGTCCGTCAGGTACCGCAGGCGAGCCGGCCGGCCGGCGTGGAGGGCGCATGGGTCGACCCCAACGGCATCGTTTCCACCTTCGCCGGCGGCACGTTTTCGACGCGAACCACCGATACGAACCAGCTCCTCGCCTCCGGCAGCTACGTGAATGTCAGCCCGACCTTGGTCGAGATCAACATGACCTCGCTGGTGCGCAATACCCAATCCAAGGTCAACTGCGCGCTGGTGACCAGCACTCAGTTGAACTGCACGACGGACTCCGGCGCCCAGTTCTCACTCGCGCGTCAAGGTTGAACGAACAAACCCCACCAGCCAGCCGCCAAAGCCTCCGACCCGGGGGCTTTGTCTTTTTCTTGGCCGCTTAACTCTACTTCGAAGCAGCACGGAGCGTGACACGTTTAACGCTTGCAGTCTTCCATGACTGGTGAAAACATCCGGCGTGGCAAACGGCCGAAGCTATACGAGATGCGTAGCAACGGCTCGGCGAGAAGACTGGTAAACAGGAGAACACCATGATCAGACATGTGCGGATCGGGCTCATCACCGCATCCCTTCTCGCCCTTTCATCGGGCGCCGCCTTCGCCGACTACGAGTTGAACATTCTGCACATCAACGATCTCCATTCACGCATCGAGTCGATCAACAAGTTCGATTCAACCTGCTCGGCCGAGGAAGAGGAAAAGAACGAGTGCTTCGGCGGCGTCGCCCGCATGAAGGCCCTGATCGAACAGAGGCGCCGGGAGCTCGCCGGCAAGAACATGCTCTTGCTCAATGCCGGCGACAACTTCCAGGGATCGCTCTTCTTCACGACTTACAAGGGTGCGGCCGAGGCGGAGTTCCTGAACCTGATGAAATTCGACGCGATGACCGTCGGCAATCACGAGTTCGACGAGAGCGAGGACGGGCTCGCAAGCTTCCTCGACAAGGTGACCTTCCCAGTCGTGACCGCCAACGTGCTGCCGAGCAGCAAATCGAAGATCGGCGACCGGATCAAGCCCTCGATCGTACTCGATGTCGGCGGCGAGAAGATCGGCATCGTCGGTGCTGTCGCCAACGATACGGCCGAGCTTTCCTCTCCGGGTCCGGACATCCTGATCGGCGAAGACGTGGCGACGATCACCAGCGCCGTGGCCGAGGTGAAAAAGCAGGGCGTAGACAAGATTATTGCGCTGACACATGTCGGCTATCCGCGCGATCTGGCGGCGATCGCCAAGATCCCGGATGTCGATGTCGTGGTCGGCGGCCATTCCCACAGTCTGCTTTCCAACACGGATGAGAAGGCGGAGGGGCTGTACCCGACCATGGTCGACAATCCCGGCGGCTACAAGGTGCCGGTCGTGCAGGCGGGCGCGTACACGAAATACCTCGGCGATCTTGTCGTCACCTTCGACGACAATGGCGTCGTGAAGAGCGCCAAAGGCGATCCGATCCTCATCGACTCGTCCGTCAAGCCGGATGAAGCCGTTGTCGCCCGCGTCAGGGAGCTTGCCAAACCGATCGAAGAGTTGCGCTCGAAGGTCATCGCCACGACCGAGGCTCCGATCGACGGGTCGCGAGAGAATTGCCGCGCCAAGGAATGCGAGATGGGCAGCCTGGTGGCCGACGCCATGCTTGACCGTGTCAAGGACCAGGGGGTCACTATCGCCATCACCAATGGCGGCGGCCTCAGGGCATCGATCGACGCCGGCGACGTGACGATGGGCGAGGTGATCACGGTTCTCCCCTTCCAGAACACGCTTTCCACCTTTCAGTTGAAGGGCGCGGATATCCGTGAGGCGCTGGAGAACGGCCTTAGCCAAATCGAGGAAGGGGCCGGCCGCTTCCCCCAGGTCGCGGGACTCAAGTTTACGTTCGATCCTGGCAAGCCGGCCGGAAACCGGGTGGTTTCGGTCGAAGTGAAAGAGGGCGAGGACTTCACTGCCCTTGATCCGCAGAAGACCTATTCGCTGGTCACCAATAACTTCATGCGCTCCGGCGGAGACGGTTATTCCGTTTTCGAGAGCAAGGGTGAAAACGCCTATGACTATGGGCCGGGACTGGAAACGGTGCTTGCCGATTACCTCGCCACGCATCAGCCGTTCAAGCCGTACACGGACGGTCGGATCACGGAAATCGCCGCTGCGACAGCCGTGCCGACGGGCGAACCGGCGAAGAAGGCTGAGCCGGCCGAAGGCGCCGCCGTCACACCCGCACCCCCCATGGCAACGCCCGATGCGACGGCACCCGCCGGCGGCCCGCAGAAGCACGTCGTCGCCAGCGGCGACACGCTGTGGGATCTTGCCGAGTCCTTCTACGGCAGTGGTGCGGAGTGGAAGAGGATATCGGCCGCGAATGGCGACCCGGCACCGCGCAGGCTCGAAATCGGGCGCGAGCTTGAGATTCCGACTAACTAAGACGATTTGCCTCAAGTTTTGGCGCCGGTGCGGCTTCCCCGCGCCGGCTTTTCTTTTTAGAAGGATTTGAAACTAGAGGGGCCGTTCAACATATTAGCGCCCATGAGGAATACGATGACCGACGCAACCGCCGAACCGACCACCGCTCATCCGCCCGTGAACTTCGGGAAGATAGGGGTGCTACTGGTCAATCTCGGCACGCCGGATGGCACCGACTTCGCCTCGATGCGCCGCTATCTCAAGGAGTTTCTGAGCGACAGGCGTGTCATCGAGTGGTCGCGCATCTTTTGGTACCCGATCCTCTACGGCATCGTGCTCAACACGCGCCCGCAAAAGGTTGGCAAGGCCTATGAATTGATCTGGAACAAGGAGAAAAACGAAAGCTGGCTGCGCACCTATACCCGCAACCAGGCGGCGCTGATGGCCGAAAGCTTCGCCGACAAGCCGCAAGTGATCGTCGATTGGGCTATGCGCTATGGCCAGCCGTCAATCGCCTCGCGGCTGGAGGTGCTGCAGAAGCAGGGCTGCGAGCGCATCCTCGTCTTCCCGCTCTATCCGCAATATGCGGCGGCAACGACGGCGACGGTCAACGACAAGGCTTTCGAGGCGCTCCAGAAGATGCGCTGGCAGCCGGCGCTGCGCACCGTTGCGCCCTATCACGACGACCCGGTCTATATCGATGCGCTCGCCACCTCGATCGAGCGCCATCTGGCTGGGCTCGATTGGAAGCCGGAGGTCGTGCTTGCATCTTTCCACGGCATTCCGAAAAGCTATTTCGACCTCGGAGATCCCTATTACTGCCAGTGCCAGAAGACGGCGCGCCTGCTCAGGGAAAGACTCGGCTGGCCGGAAGAGAAGCTTAAGGTCACGTTCCAGTCCCGCTTCGGCCCGGAGGAATGGCTGCAGCCCTATACGGATGAGACGGTCGAGAAACTCGCTAAGAACGGCGTCAGGCGCATTGCGGTGCTTAACCCCGGCTTTGTCTCCGATTGCCTGGAGACATTGGAGGAAATTGCCGGCCAGGCGGCTGAAAGCTTCTTCCACAACGGCGGAGAGAAGTTCGCCCATATCCCTTGCCTGAACGATAGCGCCGAAGGGATGGCCGTGCTCGATCATGTCGTACGCCGTGAACTTCAGGGCTGGGTCTAGGCGAGCAAACCAGATCGAAAGATGCGCCCATTGAACCCGGCAAACTCACGAAAGCAAGGTTGCCGACAGACTGCCCCTAGATCCCATTGAACGCGCAGCATCCGCGTTCTGCTCTTGAGAAAGCCACTCGTGCGCGAAAACTGGTTTGAGCTTTCTTAAGGCCGCGCTGAATTACGCACAGCTTTTCTCGCCCAAACGTCTCGCAATCCCCTTCCGCGGCTTGAAATATCCCGGCGAATCGCCACGTGTTATTTCCAGCGGCACGCCAAACGCTATAGTTGAAAATCGGAGAATCGCATTGGGTGGGATGGATATCGCGGTCATCGCTTTCGTGGTCTTCGTGGTCCTCGTCCTCCTCACCGGGATCAAGACCGTGCCCCAAGGCTATCGCTACACCATCGAGCGTTTCGGCCGCTACATCAGGACCATCGAGCCGGGATTAAACATCATCATCCCTGTCTTCGATCGGATCGGCGCGAAAATGAATGTGATGGAGCAGGTACTGGACGTACCGACCCAGGAGGTCATCACCAAGGACAATGCCAGCGTTTCGGCCGATGCGGTCGCCTTCTACCAGGTGCTGAACGCCGCACAGGCCGCCTACCAGGTGGCCAATCTCGAAAATGCCCTGCTCAACCTGACCATGACGAATATCCGCTCGGTCATGGGCTCGATGGACCTTGACGAACTGCTTTCCAATCGCGACACGATTAATGACCGCCTGCTTCGGGTCGTCGACGAGGCCGCCAATCCTTGGGGCATCAAGATCACGCGCGTCGAAATCAAAGATATCGCGCCACCGACGGATCTGGTCGAGGCCATGGCCCGGCAGATGAAGGCTGAGCGCGAGAAACGTGCACAGGTGCTGGAGGCGGAGGGCGCCAGGAATGCGCAGATCCTGCGTGCGGAAGGCGCCAAGCAGTCGGCGATCCTCCAGGCCGAGGGCCAGCGCGAAGCCGCCTATCGCGAGGCGGAGGCGCGCGAGCGATTGGCCGAGGCCGAAGCGAAGGCGACGCGGATGGTCTCCGAAGCGATTGCCGCTGGCGACGTTCAGGCGATCAATTACTTCGTCGCGCAGAAATACACCGAGGCGCTGGCTTCGATCGGCACCGCGAACAATCAGAAGATCGTGCTGATGCCGATGGAGGCCGCCTCGCTGATCGGCACGCTCGGCGGCATCGGCGCGATCGCCCGCGAGGTGTTCGCCGATGGGCAGCCGCCTGCCGCCTCGCGCCCACGTGTGTCCACGCCACGCACCGGTCCGGCTTCCGGCCCCGATACGCCCTGAGGTTAGACCAATGATCGCCCGCCTCGTCCTCGAACTCGGCCCCTGGAGCTGGTGGGTCCTGGGTCTCGTGCTCTTAGCGGCAGAAGTGGTCGTGCCGGGCGTATTCCTGGTGTGGATAGGCCTTGCCGCGCTCGCGACCGGCATTCTGTCCCTGCTACTTTGGGATGCCGCCCTGTGGGTGTGGCAGGTGCAACTGATCGTCTTCGCCCTTCTTTCGCTGACCATGGTCTTGATCGGACGCCGCTTCTTCGTCACTTCGGAGGAGAGCGACGAACCTCTGCTCAACAAGCGTGCCGAAAGTCTCGTCGGCCGCACCGCGGTGCTCGAGCAGCCGATCGCGGAGGGCCATGGGCGCGTGCGTCTCGACGACACGACCTGGGCGGTCCAGGGACCGGATCTTCCCGTGGGCACGCGCGTGCGCATCGTAGCCAGCAGCGGAAGGCATCTGACGGTCGAGCGCGCCTGACATCCGCGCGCCTCCGTCTTCGGATTTTCTCTTAAGAAACGATTGCTTAACCACGTGCCTTTACGATTGCGAAAGGATTGCAATCAGCGACGCGGACAGACGATCGATGGCGCCCCATACCTTACGCTCGAGATCAGGGGGCGCTTTGCGTGCGAAAATGCCGGAATGGCTATTGGTGAGCGCTGCCGTTCTTGCGGCCATGCCGGCTGCCGCGCAGAGTCTCGGCGAGACGGCTCTTGCGCCTCCCGCCGCGAATGAGACCGGACGTCTCTCGCCGGCGATTACCGACCCACAGACGACCGGCGCCGTCTCCGGTGCCGATCTCACGCCCGCACTCGACGAGGACTTCAACCGCCTCAACCGTCGCGAGGAAACGATCGACGGGTTGCGCGCACGGCCTGATCCCTATGGCGACGAGGCGACGGGGATACGCATCGGCACTTTCGTGCTGAAGCCGGCGCTCAGCGAAGCCATCAACCACGAACGGCAGAAGACCGGCGGCTCCAGCCAAAGCCGGAGCTTCCTCGAGACCGGGCTCAAGGGAACGCTCACGTCGGATTGGTCACGTCACCAATTGAGCGTGACTGGCGAAGGCGTGCTGCAACACAACGTCTCGGGCGAAGGCGAGGAGGAGCCGCGCGCCGACCTCGAAGCAGAACTCCGCCTCGACCTCAGCGACGAAACGATTGCAAGGCTGCGCGCCGGTTACAGCTTCGAGCGCGAGGACACCAACGACCCCAACGCAATCGCGAGTGCCGAGACGCAGTCAGGTGTCAACAGCTATCGGGTCGGCGCCGCAGCGGAGCGCGACTTCGGTATCATCCGTGGCTCTCTCGGCATCGATTTCGAACGGCATACCTATGGCGACGTCAGGCTCGACGACGGCACGACGCTTTCGATGGAGGACCGCGACCGCAATCTGGCGACGCTCACCGCGCAGCTCGGCTATGAGCTTTCGCCTGCGCTCATTCCCTTCCTCGAGGCTTCCGTCGGCAAATCGGTTTACGACCGGCGGCGCGACATGGCGGGTTTCGAGCGCTCCTATCAGAGCTATGCCGGTCGAGGCGGTTTCGAGGTCGATTTCGGCGAGAAACTCAATGGCGAACTGGCCGTCGGGTACGAGACATACCGTTTTGACGACGAGCGGCTTGGCGATCTTCGCGGCCTATCCGTCGACGGGCGCATCAATTGGTCGCCTCAGCGCGGCACTGATGTCCTGCTTGGTTTCCTGACTTATCTCGATCCATCCACTGCGGCCGGCGAGGCGGGATCGATCGACTACGAGCTGACGAATGTGGTCACGCATCGGTTGAGGTCAGACCTCGTCGCCAGACTCTCGAACAGCGTGACACTTCGCAATTTTCCAGCGGGCGCTGCCGCCTCCGACGAAACGACCTGGCGCACCGGCGCCGGATTGACCTATGACATGAGCCGCTATCTCGCGCTTACAGGAGACGTCAGCTACGAGCGGACCAACAGGGACAGCGGCCCGTCGAGCGAGACGGCCCGCGTAGGGCTGGGTCTCACGCTGAGGCGCTAACTACCGGGCATAGACGTGGCCGGCTTCGTGCGACTGGTCACCTGAGCCGCTCGAGCAACGCCTTGAGCGGCCCCTCCACGACGGGACGAATGTCGGCGCGCTCGAGTGCAAAGGCGACGTTGGCAAGAATGAAGCCGTCTTTGGCGCCGCAGTCGAAGGTCTCGCCGCGGAAGTGATAGGCAGAGAAGGGCTGCGTTTCAGAAAGCTTCACCATGCCGTCGGTCAACTGAATCTCGTTGCCGGCGCCGCGCTCCTGGCGTTCGAGGATCGGGAAGATTTCCGGCTGCAGGATATAGCGGCCGTTGATGAAGAAGTTCGACGGTGCCGTGCCCGGTGCGGGCTTTTCGACCATTCTGGTAATCCCGAAACCGTTGCCGACCCGCTCGCCGACGCCGACGATGCCGTATCTGTGCGCCTGGTCCGGCTCGCATTCCTCGACGGCGACGACATTGCCGTTGCTTTCCTCGTATAGCTCGACCATGCCCTTGAGGCAGCCCTTCTCGCCCTTCATGATCATGTCGGGGAGCAGCAGCGCGAAGGGCTCGTTGCCGACGAGATCGCGCGCGCACCAGACCGCATGTCCGAGGCCGAGTGGCGCCTGCTGGCGGGTGAAGCTGGTTGTACCGGCTTTCGGCAGCATGGCTTCGAGAAGATCGATTTCCGCCTTCTTGTTTCGCTCGCGCAAAGTCTGGTCCAGTTCGACCTGGATGTCGAAATAGTCCTCTATCACCGCCTTGCTGCGGCCCGTCACGAAGATCAGATGTTCGATGCCCGCCTCCAGCGCCTCGTCGACGACATACTGGATGACCGGCTTGTCCACGACCGTCAGCATCTCCTTCGGTACAGCCTTGGTGGCGGGAAGGAAACGCGTCCCCAGCCCCGCGACGGGGAATACGGCTTTGCGGACTTTGCGCTTTTCGGTCATGGACAGCTCCTGCAGTGGGTTCTTTGGTCTCGCCTGAACAGGCAAATTTGAATTGGATTTGGTCGCCGTTTGCCATCGTCTACGAAGGAGGACGCCTGGGTATTTTCATGGTAAAGACTTTGTTGACTTCGTTTCTGTAGACTTCTCCACTGTCCGACACGGCTCTGCCGTTCGGCCCAAAAAGACCCCGCATGCTGCCCCCTTCAGCGGATTGCTGCGGGCGACATTCGCCAAATCCGGAGTAGTCGGTCCGGCATGAACGCCGGCTGAACACTCCGCCGAGAAACGGAACCGACAGCAGATGATCAGAAACCGCAGGACGTTCTTCCGACATATTGCCGCCGCTCTCGTGGTTGCCGCCGCGCTCGGTGCCTCGCCCGCGCGGGCAGATGCAGGTTTCCAGAACTGGATCAATGATTTCTACGCGACGGCGGCCAAGCATGGCATCACCCAGGCAACCTACCGCAAGGCCTTTGCCGGTGTGAAGACGCCCGACCCGACGGTGATCGAGAAGGCCCAATACCAACCCGAATTCAAGCATAAGATTTGGGACTACATCGACTCGCGAGTCAATCCGTATACCCGCCGCATCGGGCAGGAGATGGCGGTGAAACATGGGCGCACGCTCGATGCGATCGAACGCCATTTTGGCGTCGACAAGACCGTGCTGCTGGCGATCTGGTCGATGGAATCGAATTACGGTGCCATTCTCCAGAAGGATGACCGGCTGCACTATGTTCCCCGCGCGCTCGCCACACTTGCCTATGCCGACTCGAAACGGGCGAAATTCGCCAGGACGCAACTTATTGCAGCGCTGAAGATCCTGCAGAGCGGCGATGTGACGCCACGCGAGCTCACCGGCTCTTGGGCTGGAGCCATGGGTCATACGCAGTTCATTCCGACGAGTTACCTGCTCTACGCCGTAGATGCGGACGGCAACGGACATCGCGACATCTGGAACTCGGTCCCAGACGCGCTGGCAACGGCCGCCAATCTCCTGAAGAAGAACGGCTGGCGGTCCGGCGAGACCTGGGGCTACGAAGTGGTCCCGCCGGCCAATGCTGCGAAGTTTTCGGGCCAGACGAAGACGCTCGGCCAGTGGGCGGCACTCGGTTTCGTCCGCCCGAACGGCAAAGGCTTCCTCAACCCGGGCGTGCGGGCCGAGTTGAAGCTGCCAGGCGGCGGTCGTGGGCCGGGTTTCCTGATGACCAGGAATTTCTTTGTCATCAAGCGCTACAATGCGTCGGACTCCTATGCGCTCGGCGTCGGGCTGCTCGCCGACCAGATTGCCGGCTATGCCGGCATGCAGCAGCGCTGGCCACGCCCGGACGGTTCCCTCGACATCAGCGAGAAGTTCGAACTGCAAAACCGCTTGAAGGAGCTTGGCTATTACAGCGGCGAGGTCGATGGCAATTTTGGATCGGGATCGAAGGCGGCGATCCAGGCATTTCAGGCACAGAACGGCCTGACGCCTGACGGAGAGCCGACGCCTCACGTCCTGCGCGCATTGCGCAAGTGACCGCAAAGCGCAAGTTCCCGGCGCTTTGCGATCGAGTGGTCCCAAATCGCCGCGATTCGGCGTATGGTGAGGTACCTGCCATCCGACGGTGAGAAGCATGTTCACGATCAGACACGGCGGAAAGGGCAAGTTCTTGCGCCTGCTTCGTTTTGCGCCGATCCTCACAGGCGCTGCAGCGATGCTTGTCGCCGGCCTCTTTACCACCATTGTCGCGGCACAGGAGCCCGTTCCGCGACGTAACCTGCTGCAGCGGCTTTTTGGCATCGGTCAGCGACCGATCTATTACGACGATCGATACTTATATCCCGAGGCACCAAGGCCACGACGGATACAGAAACGCCGTCCACAGCCCGCGGGCGTCCAGCAAAGGCGCCCACGCGCCAAGCCGCGCGTCGTCGAGACGCCGCCGCCGGCGCCGGTTGTCGAGAAGTCGCCGGATGCAAAGAAGGTCCTGGTCGTTGGCGACTTTGTTGCCGACAGCCTCGGTGACGGCCTGAAGGTCGCTTTCGAGCAGACACCCGGCATCATGATCGAGACCCGCGCCAGTGGCTCCTCTGGCCTCGTCCGCGACGACTATTTCGACTGGCCGAAGACCCTGCCCGATTACATTGGCGAACTCAATCCTGCGGCGATCGTCATAAGCATCGGCGCCAATGACCGCCAGACGATGCGCATCGGCGACAGCAAGGAAAAGTTCCGGACCGATCGCTGGACAGAGGAATATCGCAGGCGCGTCAGCACGCTCGCGGCCCTCGCAAGAAAGGACAATTTACCGGTCTTCTGGGTCGGCATGCCGCCCTTCCAATCGTCCGCGATGACGGCCGACATGGTAACATTCAACGGCATCTATCGGGAGGAAGTGGAAAAGGCCGGCGGACAGTTCATCGACATCTGGGACGGGTTCGTCGACGAGCAAGGCAAGTTCGTGCTGACCGGTTCGGACATTAATGGCCAACAGGCCCGATTGCGCGGCTCGGACGGCATCAATCTGACAAAGGCCGGCAAGCGCAAGCTCGCCTTCTACGTCGAAAAGGATATCCGCAAGCTGCTCGGCGAGGCGGCCTCGAGCGACAGCGACATGCCCGGTGCCGACGGCCTGAAGGATCTCGTCGTCACTGCTCCGCTTGCCAACGAAGACATCGTAAGGACGCCGCCGATCAGCCTCACCGATCCGGCGCTCGACGGCGCAACCGCGCTCCTCGGCGCCAGAGAGCCGCCCAAAGGCAATGGCAAAAGCGCAAGGGACCTGCTTGTCGAAAAGGGCGAGGTGGTAGCAGCCCCACCCGGCCGCGTCGACGATTTCCGCCTCGATAAGCCGAAGGCGGTGATTAGCAGCCGCTGATGCGGAATTGAGCGATCCCGGTCAGGCCGTGATCACCGCATTGAAAGGTTCGCTGCTTCGGCGCCCCTCATCCGCCTGCCGCAGCGTCTCAGTCCCCTCTCCCCGCGCGCGGGGAGAGGCTCAGGGTGAGGGGCAGAATGCGTCCATTGCCTACCGGGGCAGCACCGTCGCGCCCATCAACTCCTCGTCGATCGCGCGCGCCGCCTGACGGCCTTCGCGGATGGCCCAGACGACAAGCGACTGACCGCGGCGGACGTCGCCAGCCGTCCAGAGCTTCTCGACGGAGGTCTTATAGTCCAGCTCGTTGGCAATGACATTCGTCGACCCGCGACGGTCGGTCGCCAGCTTGAGCGTGTCCCCGAGGTCCTTGAGGACGCTGTTGGTGAACGGCCCGCGGAAGCCAATGGCGATGAAGGCGAGATCGGCCTTGATGACGAATTCGGTGCCCGCGACCGGCTTGCGGCGTTCGTCGACCTGGCAGCACTTGACGCCGGTCAGGTTGCCATCCTCGTCGCCGACAAACTCCAGCGTCGCGACCTGGAACTCGCGAACCGCGCCTTCCGCCTGGCTGGAGGAGGTCCGCATCTTCGTTGCCCAGAACGGCCAGACGGCGAGCTTGTCCTCCTTTTCCGGCGGCTGCGGCCGGATGTCGAGCTGGGTCACCTTGACAGCGCCCTGGCGGAAGGCGGTGCCGACGCAGTCGGACGCCGTGTCGCCCCCGCCGACGACCACTACATGCTTGCCACCGGCAAGAATCGGCTCGGAGGGCCAACCGACGCTGTCGATATTCTCGCGGCCGAGGCGCCGGTTCTGCTGGACGAGATAAGGCATCGCGTCGTGAACGCCGGCAAATTCCACGCCTGGAATAGCTGCATCGCGCGGCGTCTCGGAACCGCCACAATAGAGCACGGCGTCGTTTTCATTGAGGAGCCGCTGTACTGGCAGGTCCACGCCGACATTAACACCACAGTGGAAAGTGACCCCCTCGCCCTTCATCTGCTCGATGCGGCGATCGATGAAGTTCTTCTCCATCTTGAAGTCCGGGATGCCGTAGCGGAGCAGCCCACCTGCCTTCGACTCGCGCTCATAGACATGGACCTCGTGCCCGGCGCGGGCGAGCTGCTGGGCGGCCGCCATGCCCGCCGGCCCAGAACCGATGACCGCAACCTTCTTGCCGGTCTTGGTGACCGCCGGTTGCGGCACGATGTAGCCCATTTCATAGGCCTTGTCGGCAATCGCCTGCTCCACTGTCTTGATCGCCACAGGCACGTCTTCGAGGTTTAGCGTACAAGCTTCCTCACACGGCGCCGGACAGACGCGACCGGTGAATTCCGGGAAGTTATTGGTCGAATGGAGGTTTCGGATCGCCTCGTCCCAGTTGCCGTTGTAGACGAGATCGTTCCAGTCCGGGATCTGGTTGTGCACCGGGCACCCGGTCGGCCCATGGCAATAGGGAATGCCGCAGTCCATGCAGCGGGCGGCCTGCTTCTGCACTTCCTGGTCGGACATCGGAATGGTGAATTCACGGAAATGACGGATGCGGTCGGATGCCGGCTGGTACTTCGCCACCTGCCGATCGATCTCTAGAAACCCAGTAACCTTGCCCATCTTGCGATCCTGATATCTTCAAATCTCAAACAGCCGCACCCACGACGGCGCGCGTGATAGCCCCCACGGATCGGGGGCCGCTTTCACGAAGGCCGGTTTTACTCGGCCGCCTCCGACATCCTCATGCGCTCCATGTCTTCGAGGGCGCGGCGATATTCGACCGGCATGACCTTGCGGAATTTCGGCCGGTAATCCGCCCAATGTTCGAGGATCTCTTTGGCTCTAACCGATCCGGTGAAGTGCAGGTGGTTCGACACGAGCTGATAAAGCCGCTCCTCGTCGTGGCGCGTCATATCGCCTGAGACGTCAACCCGGCCCTTGTACATCAGATCTCCGCCGTGGTGGTGGAGCTTCTCCAGCATATCGTCCTCCTCCGGCACCGGCTCGAGCTCTACCATGGCCATGTTGCAACGACGGGCGAAATCTCCCGCCTCATCGAGCACATAGGCGACACCACCGGACATACCGGCCGCGAAGTTACGGCCGGTGCCGCCGAGCACGACGACGACGCCCCCGGTCATGTATTCGCAGCCATGATCACCGACGCCTTCGACGACCGCGATCGCGCCGGAATTGCGCACAGCGAAACGCTCGCCGGCCACGCCATTGAAGTAGCACTCGCCCGAGATAGCGCCGTAGAGCACCGTATTGCCGACGATGATCGACTCCTGCGGCACGATCCTGGCGTTTTCCGGCGGTCGGACGATGATGCGGCCGCCCGACAGACCCTTGCCGACATAGTCGTTGCCGTCACCGATGAGATCGAAGGTGATGCCGTGAGCGAGGAAGGCGCCGAAGGACTGGCCGGCCGTGCCCTTGAGCGTCACGTGGATCGTGTCGTCCTTGAGGCCCTTATGACCCCAGCGTTTGGCAAGCGCGCCCGAAAGCATTGCGCCGGCCGAGCGATCGACGTTCTTGATCTCGGCTTCGAAGGCAACCGGCACTTTCGTTTCGAGCGCCAGCTTCGCCTTCTCGACCAACCTGCGGTCGAGGATGTCGTCGATCGGATGGTTCTGGCGCTCCGTCCAGTAGGTCGCTTCCTTCGGCGCTTCTACCTTATGGAAGATCTTCGAGAAATCGAGACCCCTGGCCTTCCAGTGCTCGATCATACGGTCGCGCTCCAGCAGTTCCGATTGACCGATGATCTCGTCGAGTTTCCTGACCCCGAGCGAAGCCAGGATTTCGCGCACCTCTTCCGCGACAAAGAAGAAGTAGTTGATGACATGTTCCGGCGTGCCCTTGAAACGCTTTCTGAGCACTGGATCCTGGGTCGCCACCCCGACTGGACAGGTGTTTAGGTGGCATTTGCGCATCATGATGCAACCGGCCGCGATCAGCGGCGCGGTGGCAAAGCCGAACTCATCGGCGCCCAGCAGCGCGCCGATGACGACGTCACGGCCGGTCTTGAGGCCGCCGTCGACCTGGAGTGCGACGCGCGAGCGCAGGCCGTTCAAGACGAGCGTCTGCTGGGTTTCGGCGAGCCCGATTTCCCACGGGCTGCCGGCATGTTTCAGGGAAGTGAGCGGCGAGGCGCCGGTACCGCCGTCGAAGCCGGCAATGGTGATGTGGTCGGCGCGCGCCTTGGCGACACCCGCAGCCACGGTGCCGACGCCCACTTCGGATACCAGCTTGACCGAGACATCGGCCTCCGGGTTGACGTTCTTCAGGTCGAAGATCAGCTGTGCCAAATCCTCGATCGAATAGATGTCGTGATGCGGCGGCGGCGAGATAAGCCCGACGCCCGGCGTCGAATGCCGGGTCTTGGCGACGGTCGCATCGACCTTATGGCCGGGAAGCTGGCCTCCCTCGCCTGGCTTTGCGCCCTGCGCCACCTTGATCTGCAGCATATCGGCATTGACCAGATATTCGGTGGTGACACCGAAGCGGCCGGACGCGATCTGCTTGATTGCCGAACGTTCCGGGTTCATCGAACCATCCGGCAGCGGCAGATAACGATCGCTCTCTTCACCGCCCTCGCCGGTGTTCGACTTGCCGCCGATGCGGTTCATGGCGATCGCCAGCGTCGTGTGCGCTTCGCGGCTGATCGATCCGAAGGACATGGCGCCGGTGGAAAAACGTTTGACGATCTCCGATGCCGGTTCGACCTCCTCGACCGGGATCGGTTTGCGGCCGACATTCTCGGCGCACTTGATCGTGAACAGGCCGCGAATGGTGTTCATTCGCTGCGCCTGCTCGTTCATCATCATCGCAAATTCGCGATAGCGATCCTCGGCATTGCCGCGGACCGCATGCTGGAGCGAGGCAATCGCATCCGGCGTCCAGGCGTGGCTTTCGCCGCGCATGCGGAAGGCATATTCGCCGCCGATGTCGAGCGAATTGGCAAGCACCGGGTCGGCGCCGAAGGCCGCCATGTGGCGGGCAACCGTCTCGGCAGCAATTTCCTCGAGGCCAATGCCCTCGATCGTGGTTGCCGTTCCGAAGAAGTACTTGTCGACCAGCTTCGACGACAGCCCGATGGCGTCGAAGATCTGCGCGCCGCAATAGGACTGGTAGGTCGAAATCCCCATCTTGGACATGACCTTGAGGATGCCTTTGCCGACCGCCTTGATATAGCGGTATACGACCTCGCTGGCGTCCACCTCCCTCGGGAACTCGCCGCGCTTGTGCATGTCGACGAGCGTGTCGAAGGCGAGATAGGGGTTGATCGCCTCGGCGCCATAGCCGGCAAGCAGGCAGAAGTGATGCACTTCGCGCGGCTCTCCGGACTCGACCACGAGTCCCACCGACGTGCGCAGGCCCTTTCGGATCAGGTGGTTGTGCACCGCCGCGGTCGCGAGTAGCGCAGGGATTGCGACGCGATCCGGCCCGACCTGCCGGTCGGAAAGCACGATGATGTTATAGCCGCCCTTGACCGCGGCTTCCGCCCGCTCGCAAAGGCGATCGAGCATTTCCGGCATCCCTTCGGCACCACGGGAGATGTCATAGGTGAAATCGAGGGTTTTCGTATCGAACCGGTCTTCCGTGTGGCCGATCGAACGGATCTTTTCGAGGTCGCCGTTCGTGAGGATCGGCTGGCGAACTTCCAGCCGCTTCGCATGCGCCATGCCCTCATGGTCGAGGATGTTCGGGCGCGGGCCGATGAAGGAGACGAGGCTCATCACCAGCTCCTCTCGGATCGGATCGATCGGCGGGTTGGTGACCTGCGCGAAGTTCTGCTTGAAATAGGTGTACAGCAGCTTCGGCCTGCTGGACATCGCCGAAATCGGCGTGTCGGTCCCCATCGAACCGATTGCCTCCTGACCGGTCGTCGCCATCGGCGACATCAGGAGTTTCGTGTCCTCCTGCGTGTAGCCGAAGGCCTGCTGGCGGTCGATCAGTGACACGTCGCGGCGAAGCGCCCTCGGCTCGACCGGCTTCAGCTCTTCGAGGATGAGCTGGGTATTGTCGAGCCACTGCCGATACGGATGCTTGCCGGCGAGCGCCGACTTCACTTCCTCGTCGGAGATGATGCGGCCCTCCTCCATGTCGATCAGCAGCATCTTGCCCGGCTGCAGCCTCCATTTCTTGACGATCTTGTCCTCGGCGACCGGCAGCACGCCGGCTTCCGAGGCCATGATGACGCGATCGTCGCTCGTGACGATGTAACGCGCCGGGCGCAGGCCATTGCGATCGAGCGTGGCGCCGATCTGCCGGCCGTCGGTGAAGGCGACCGCCGCCGGCCCGTCCCAAGGCTCCATCAGCGCCGCATGATATTCGTAGAACGCCTTGCGCTCCCGCGACATGAGCTGGTTTCCGGCCCAGGCCTCCGGAATCAGCATCATCACCGCATGCGCGAGCGAATAGCCGCCGCGGACCAGGAATTCGAGCGCATTGTCGAAACAGGCCGTGTCCGACTGGCCCTCGTAGGAGATCGGCCAGAGCTTGGAAATATCGTCGCCGAAGAGCGGAGACGAGACGGAGGCCTGCCGCGCCGCCATCCAGTTGACGTTGCCGCGCAGCGTGTTGATCTCGCCGTTGTGGGCAACCATGCGATAGGGGTGGGCGAGCTTCCAGGACGGGAAAGTGTTGGTTGAGAAACGCTGGTGCACCAGCGCCACCGCCGATTGGAAGCGCTCGTCCGACAGGTCCTTGTAATAGGCGCCGACCTGATAGGCGAGGAACATGCCCTTGTAGACGATGGTCGTGGTCGACAGCGAGACGATATAGAAGCCGAGATCGCCGCCGTCCGCTTCCGCATAGATGCGGTTGGAGATCACCTTGCGCAGCGTGAACAGCCGGCGCTCGAACTCGTCGTTGGCGGCGGCGTCACGGCCGGCGCCGATGAAGACCTGAACGTGGTGCGGCTCGGTCGCAGCGATGTCCGGCGCCTTCGACAGCGACGAGTTGTCGACCGGCACGTCGCGGAAGCCGAGCAGGTGCTGGCCTTCCTCGGCCACGACCTCGCTGATCACCTCCTTGAAATGGGCGATCAGCTTTTCATCGCGCGGCATGAAGAGATAACCGACCGCATATTCGCGGGCCCTCGGCAGCGTGACGCCCTCCTTCGCCATCTCCTCGCGGAAGAAGCGGTCGGGGATCTGCACGAGGATGCCCGCGCCGTCGCCCATCAGCGGGTCGGCGCCAACCGCGCCGCGGTGGGTTAGATTTTCCAGCATGAAGAGGCCGTCGCGCACGATCTGGTGCGACTTCTCGCCCTTCAAATGGGCGACGAAGCCTACGCCGCAGGCGTCGCGTTCGTTGCGCGGATCATAAAGCCCCTGTTTGCGCGGCAGTCCGGACGGGAATGCGGGCGTTTTTTCAGCCGTCGCAGCTTTGCGCGCGAGGTTGAGCCCAATCCTTTGCGATGGCGAATGATCCGTCATCCTTATTCCCTCCTTTTGCCCCGGCGATCCGGGCATAGCGCGGCCCGCGCAGCTGCCGTCGTCCTGCATTTCCTCGCATGACGGCAAGCGGGGCATTATCGTCGCATGATCCTGATCAGGTCGCAAATGAAGCGCGGCTGCACCAGGCACGAATGTCCGCGACCATCCTGATGGCAGTGGCCCGAATTAAATCGGTTAACCCCTGCGCTCCCCCGCCGGCTGCCGCATTCTGCTGACCTCCGGACGATTGCTCCGGTCCCTAGACCGAAATAGGACAGCAACACTGTCCTATTTCACGCACTCTATGCCAGAAAGCACCCCCCTCCGCAAGGCCTCCTCCGGGAAATAATGAAGAAGATTTTGTCGAACATTGCCAGAGATTGCGCCGTTTTGAAATTTAATTACGTGAGCGCGAATGTTTCTTGCCTTTGGTTTCAAACTGGTCTGCAGTTGGCATCAGCTCGGCACGATGCATTGCCAGCCGCACCAACTCGGCTATGGTCTCGCCGAGAACAGCTGAGCACAGGGCGACTTGTAATGATCTTTGCTTCCGACAACTGGGCCGGTGCCCATCCGGCGATTGCCGAGAACCTGACGGCACATGCAGCGGGCTATGTCTCCGCTTACGGCACGAGCGAACTTGACCGGAAGGTCGAAAGACGGTTTTCGGAGATTTTTGACAAGGAGGTGGCGGTTTTCTTCGTCGGCACGGGCACGGCCGCGAACTCGCTGGCGCTTGCGAGCGCCAACCGGCCCGGCGGCGTCGTCTTCTGCCACCGCGAAGCCCATGTGCATGTCGACGAATGCGGCGCGCCGGAATTCTTCTCCCATGGAGCGAGGCTTTGCCCCGTGAACGGCGAGCGCGGCAAGATGGATGCGGCACGACTCGAAGCTGATATCGGCCGCTTTCCGTCTGAGTTCGTACATGGCGGGCAACCGATGGCGGTGACCGTAACCCAGGCGACCGAGAGCGGCACGATCTATTCACTCGACGAAATCAAGACGATCGCCGCCATCGCCCGGCGCCACGATCTGCCGTTCCACATGGACGGTGCGCGCTTCGCCAACGCCCTCGTCAGCCTCGGCGTCACGCCGGCGGAGATGACCTGGAAAAGCGGCGTCGATCTCCTGTCCTTCGGCGGAACGAAGAACGGCTGCTGGTGCGCAGAAGCCGTGGTGCTTTTTGACCCCGCCAAGGCGCGCGAGATGCACTTCCTGCGTAAGCGCGCGGCCCAGCTCTTTTCCAAGTCGCGCTTCATCGCCGCTCAGTTCGAGGCCTATTTCGCCGGCGATCTGTGGCTCGATCTTGCCCGTCACGCCAACGCCATGGCTACGCGCCTCGCCGCCGGCATCGCGGCTTCTGAAAGCGGCAGCCGGCTAGCGTGGGACGCCGAGGCCAACGAAGTCTTCGCCATCATGAAGCGGCAGGTGGCAGAGAGGCTGCAGCGGCAGGGCGCGATCTTCTACGACTGGCATGTGCCGCACCATCTCGCCGGCGGTCTCGCCGAGGATGAGGGTCTTTACCGGCTGGTCACGAGCTATGCCACCACATCCGAAGACGTCGCCCGCTTCGCCGCCGCCTGCTGACATCGGCGGGACCTCATGGAAAAAGGCGCCTCATTCGGGCGCCCTTCCCAACTGCATGCCTCCTCAAATCGACCTCGATTCAAAGACAAAGACATGCAGCAATCAAAGTGCTATCGCGACCTGAGGATTAGGCGCTCTGCGCTTCGATCTGTTTCGCCTGCGAACCGACCGAGGTGATCTCGATCCGGCGCGGCTTGGCTGCTTCCGGGATCTCGCGAACGAGATCGACGTGGAGCAGGCCGTTTTTCAGCGAGGCAGATCTGATCTCGACATGATCGGCGAGCTGGAAGCGGCGTTCGAAGGCGCGCTTGGCAATGCCGCGATGGAGAAACTGGGTCTCCTCGCCTTTTTCCTCGCCCTTTTCGCCCTTGATGGTCAGCGTGTTTTCACGCGCTTCGACCGAAAGCTCGCTTTCGTCGAAGCCGGCGACGGCCATGGTGATGCGATAGGCGTTCTCGCCGGTGCGCTCGATATTGTAGGGCGGATAGCCCTGGGCCTGATCGGGCTGGCCGAGGCTGTCGAGCATCGTGAACAGGCGATCGAAGCCGACCGTGGAGCGGTAGAGGGGGGAGAAATCGAAATGACGCATGTTGTCCTCCTTAAGAGCAACTGTTTGCGATGCCTGGCCTGCCATCCCATCCGGCAATGGCGCGACCGGTGAACGGACCCTTAAACGGCGTCCGGCGAAGACATGGGAATGCGCGGGCACGAGTTCAAGGGCTTGGGTGAAGCGCATACGCTCGGGGTGAACCGCATATGAACGGGCGGTTCGGCCGCGGTTCAGCGGCGGTGGGCTACAAGCGACATACTGGGTGCGAAGGTGCCCAGTGCTGAAGTGACATGTCCCTTCTCCCTTCAGCGGCCGGAAACGGTGATCGCCCGGACTTCATCCACCGTTTCCGGCTTTTTCCTTTGACGGGCGAAGGCGCTCCGCCTATCCGTGGATAGCTGCAGTAGGAATGGATGTCGCGGCTAGTCGCCGTCCTCCCCGATCGCGGTATATCGATCACCCGGTTGCTTTCGTCCGACGCGCCCATGATTCCAATCCTCCACTCCACACCGGACAATCCGATTCCGGGCGATTTCTTGGCGGGCTTTTTTGATGGCGCCGGCAACCGCAAGATCCGCTATGCGGTGTTCAAGACGAAGATGCCCGTCGCGCGCGGCACGATCGTGCTCTTGCAGGGGCGAAACGAATCGATCGAGAAATACTTCGAAACGATCGGCGAGTTTCTGGACGCGGGCTATTGGGTCGCCACATTCGACTGGCGCGGCCAGGGCTGTTCGGAACGGCTGCTGCCGCACCCGGCCTTGGGCCATGTGGAGCGTTTTGCCGACTACGGGCGTGACCTGATGATGTTCCTGGAGCAGATCGTGCTCCCCGACACACGCCTGCCCTTTTCCATTGTCGCCCACTCGATGGGGGCCCTGGTTTGCCTCTCGCTGGGGCCCCGGCTCGCAAGCCGCATCGATCGCATGGCGCTGCTCGCGCCTTTCCTCGGATTGAGCGGTCAGCCAATCGGCGAGCCGGGCATCTCCGCCATTGCGGCGGTGATGCGCCGGCTTGGTCTCGGAAACCTGCCGCTTCAGCGCGACAAGGGCGGCCGCGGACCGTTCGCGGGCAATCCGCTCACCGCCGATAGCCGCCGCTATGCGCGCAACCTGCTGCTGGTCGATGCGTGTCCGCAATTGCGGCTTGGGCCGCCGACGGCGCGATGGTTGAACGAGGCCTTCCAGACGATCCGAGAGGTGACGCAGCGCGAGCATCTGACGAGGATCACCGTGCCCACTCTCCTCCTCGCACCGACGGCCGATCCGCTCGTCCCGTATCTCGCGGTCGAGCGCCTTTCCACCAATTTTCGCGCCGGCCACCTGATCCCGATCGATGGCGCGCGCCACGAACTCCTGCAGGAGGCCGACCGCTACCGAGCTCAGGCCATGGCGGCTATCCTTGCCTTCCTGCCCGGGATGGAAGCCGAGGAGGAGATCGCAGTTCCCACCATGGAAGAGGCATGAAGGTGGAGTGGCGTGGCCACGTGGCCCCCTTGTGCGGCGGTGGCTGAGAAGGCTGCAACGATCAGCCCCTCCCGCTCAGTACCTCCAGCGCCTGCGCATGGAGTTCGCGGCTGCCTGCTGCGATTATCTCGCCGCCCATTTCGGCCGGTCCTCCCTGCCAATCGGTGATGACACCGCCGGCCTGTTCGATCAGCGGAATCAGGCCGCCGACGTCATAGGGCTTCAGCCCGCATTCGATGACGAGATCGACATGGCCCGCCGCAAGGAGGGCGAATGCATAGCAATCGCAACCGTAGCGGAAGAGCCGGACCTTTGACTGGAGCGCCTCGAACCGCTCCCGGAGTCCGCCGGCGTAAAGATGCGGCGAGGTCGTGAACAGCACGGCGGCCGCGAGCCCGCCGCAATCGCGTGTCGCAAGCACCTTCTCGCCGTCCGGGCCGCGATAGATCGACTTCTCGCCGTCGGCAAAATAGCGCTCGCCGGTAAAGGGCTGATCCATCAGCCCCATGATCGCCTTGCCGCTGCGATAGAAGCCGATCAGCGTCCCCCAGACCGGCAGGCCGGAAATAAACGCGCGCGTTCCATCGATAGGATCGATGACCCAGAGATGTTCGCGGTCGAGGCCGATATTGCCGTGTTCCTCGCCGAGAATGCCGTGCTCGGGATAGGAGCTTTCGATCAGCGCCCGGATCGCTTCCTCGGCGGACTCGTCCGCCTCGGTGACGGGATCGAAGCCGCCCTCAAGCTTGTTCGTCACACAGGTGCCGGTTCGGAAGCGCGGCATGGTCTCCGCCTTGGCGGCGTCGGCGAGGCGGTCGAAGAATGAGCGGTCGGGCAACATGTCACACTCGTAAGCGGCGGGAGGAAAGTTCCTGAATAGACGAAATCCAGCGAAAGGCAACGATCCGCAGCCGCCCGCCCGGCGCGCGGAGTCTGGAAACAGACTCAAGACGAATGCACCCAAGTGCCAGTCACGAATGATTTATGCTGCGCGGCAAAGTTGACCCGCCTCAAAACTTGACAATTGTGCAGCGCAATATTAGCTTTCTTTTTGCGGTCACTCGTGGCTGCAAATACCCTCCTTGGGTGTTTCCTCCCTAGACTTGACCGCGCCGCTGGCGCGGTTCTTTTTGTGACCATTCGGAGAGCTCCTCACTCCGCCGCAAGTGGCATATAGGCCGCATATTCTTCCACGTGGCGCGCAAGCGCGGCAATGAAGGTCCCGAGATCGGCCTCCAATGCGGCAAAGCCCGGCTTTTTCACCAGCGTCGCCTCATCGATATAGAGGCTGCGGTTGATTTCGATCTGCAGCGCGTGAAGTCCCCGCGTCGGCCGTCCGTAATGCTCGGTAATGAAGCCGCCGGCGTAAGGCTTGTTGCGGGTCACCGCATAGCCGAGCTGCTGCAGAAGCTCGACCGCCACACGCGACAGCTCCGCCGCTGCACTCGTTCCGTAGCGGTCGCCGATGATGAAATCCGGACGCTGGCCGGTGCCAGGAAGATGCACATTGCCGGGCATCGAATGGCAATCAATGAGCACGGCCATGCCGAATTGCACATGGGTGCGGGCGATGAGCTTCCTGAGCGTGGCGTGATACGGCTTGTAAATCGTCTCGATGCGCGTGAGCGCCTCTTCAACCGGGAACCGACCCTGATAGATCTCCATGTTCTCGGCCACCAGCCGCGGCACAGTGCCAAGCCCGCCGGCGACCCGCATGGAACCGATATTCGCGTGCGCCGGCAGAGCTCCGTCGAACATGCGCGGGTCCAGCTCGTAGGGTTCGCGATTGACGTCAAGGAAAGCCCGGGGGAAATGCGCCCTCAGCAGCGGCGCGCCGAGATAGGTGGCGCTTTGGAACAGCTCGTCGACGAAGTGGTCTTCTGAGCGGCGAATCGAATGTGCATCGAGCCGCGACTGGTCGAGGAACGATTGGGGATAGAGGCGACCGCTATGCGGCGAGTTGAACACGAAGGGAATCCGCTGGGCCGCGGGTTCCAGAATTTCGAACATTTCCCACTCGCCCACTTCCCCCATTGCAACCCTTTACCATGCCGGGATCTTGCCGCTTCGATCATGTTGCCAGTTGGTCGGCTCTGTGTCCATAGTGGCCGCTTCCCGGTTTAGGGGGATTGACCCACGCCGTTCACCGGATATTTACGCGCTTGCGGTTTGCTGAGCTGCCGCGCCCCATGAAGCATAGACAGCATCGAAAAGAAGTAGCCACGGCCGAATTCATGAATGCGAAAATCCTCCTAGCCGAAGACGATAACGACATGCGCCGCTTCCTTGTGAAGGCGTTGGAAAAGGCGGGCTACAAGGTCCAGTCCTACGACAACGGCGCCAGCGCCTACGATCGGCTTCGTGAAGAGCCCTTTTCCTTGCTCCTGACCGATATCGTCATGCCCGAAATGGACGGCATCGAACTCGCCCGCCGGGCAACGGAGCTCGACCCCGACCTCAAGGTGATGTTCATAACCGGCTTTGCCGCAGTGGCACTGAACCCCGACTCGAAGGCCCCGAAGGACGCCAAGGTCCTGTCGAAGCCCTTCCACCTGCGCGACCTCGTCAACGAGGTCAACAAGATGCTGGCGGCGTAACTGCCGCTGCGTCAAGAGGCACGGCTTCCATCGCGCTTTTTGCGAAGTTCCGGCCGCAGATCGCCTTCGCTGGACCGCAGCCCCGAGATAATTTCATTAAGGCCGTCGCAGACGTCAGCGTCGGCAATGGCCTTTTTGTTCAAGGACTTAGCCATTATACAACGGTAGAAATCCTTGAAGCGGACGTGAACGCCCGGGCGGAAACGGGCTTTCGCTGGCTCCCGAAAATTCTGTCTAAAAACCTTCGAAAAACCTATTGACGCGGACGCGGGTTTTGTGGTCTATGCGCCGCATCGGATGGGCGTGTAGCTCAGCGGGAGAGCACTACGTTGACATCGTAGGGGTCACAAGTTCGATCCTTGTCACGCCCACCATCTAAGTTTCTGATTTAAAGGCCTTTCGAGAAATCGAGAGGCCTTTTTGCATAGCGCTCTTTAGGTGCAATGAACCCGCCCGTGGCGAGCACCCTTTGATTTCCGATTTGATTAAAACTCAATCAGCGCGTACATTGGAGGCATACGGTCCCCCCGGTGCCGTTGACCACGGATGTACTGGAAGCGGCATTGGGGGTGACAGCGAAAGGTCGGTTCTAGCCGGCCTTTTTTGTTGTCCGCGGGATACCAATCTATTCGTTATGGAATCGAGCCGAGGCCGCCGGCGCTGCACTGAACTCTATCCGATTCGGCCGATCAAGCGCATCGGCGATACGGGAGCCGCGTTTCCACCTGGTGATCAGGGGGTTCGCCTCTGGAGAACGGCAAGCCACAGTCGGGTCAGGAGATCGCGGCCGTCGAGATAATGACCCTCGCCCGGATGTTTTTCGTGATTTGAAGCCTACGATAGCGCCATGCCCAGGCAGTGACGCCGTTGTGGCAGCGGCGCGGAAGGATTACCAGCCATCTCGGTACCGATAGTACCCGTAGATGGGCCGAGCACCGCGCTTGCACTTGATCTCTTCCTTGTACTCATCGTCATCCCATTTCCGCTCGATCTTGCACCGACCGCGACGATACTCTTCCTTGTATGCTCTTCGCGCGTATCGAGGTTCGCCGTAGTAGCCTCCGCGCCAGCGACCGTGGCCGCTTTCGTCTTTCCAGGGATCGGCAAAGGCAATACCGGCGAAACCTGTGAACGCAACGCCCGCGGCAGCTACCAAGGTTATAATCTTCATCGTTCTGCTCCTTCACCCATGGATCGACTCAGCGCCCCGGTGGTGTCTTAGTTTCGGAGATGCGTCTGAATGCCACCTGAAGGTTGAAGAAGTGATCGGACCTTAGTCCGACACGCCGGTCGTAAAGGTCCTAGGTCGGTTGCCGAGTGATGCTCTCGGCACATATTACGGTGAGCCCCTGTGGTGTCATCCTAGTCAGCCGCTCGGGTGCGTGGTGGTCTCAGAGCTGCCTGAAACGTCCCTTCTAGGCACCTCTGGGAACTCCAACCGCTCCGGTCCTTTCTAGTTGCGGAGGAGGTGCGCTTTGAGGACTGAATCTCGCATTTCCCTCCAGGACGTCGACATGCTCAGCGATGTGTTCGAGGAGTTGCTACAGGATCATCAAATAACCCGCTTTAGCGCTGTAGCAGAGGGGATCGTTACACGCTTGATCTTCTGTTATAACTTCGGTGTTCGCGATCCCGTGCGGCTGAAAAGGCTTACCGTGCCGTTTCTGCAGAAGCGTTAATCAGCCAAGATTGACACGCCCGTCCTTCCGCAGTCCGGTGCGATGAACGTTTCGATTGAGCCCATCTCGGCCTTTTGGCGACGGATCGATCATTCCCGCGCGGCTGTGTCACGCCCTTGTCACGATTGAAGGGTAAGAGATAACCACCTCGCCATTGACCACGGATGTACTGGCACTGGCGGAGGTCACGCGGAAGGTCGGGTTTGCCCCGACCTTTTTGTTTGCCGCGTCCACTCCAGCGCGCCACCAGAACAACGGTCTCGGCCGCGTTTGAACGCCGAAAGTCTTCGGCGATCGCCGTTCACACCCTCAATGCGCCACCTGCGCTGCCGCCGACATCACCTCGTCGGGCGACGGAGCCCGGAACATGTTACGCCCGTCGGGTGTCGCCTCGGTGAAACACCAGCGCACGACACCATTGCGGTCGAGCAGGAATTCGCCGACGAGTTGGCCCATCGCGACCGCGTTCATGCGGTTGTCGTCCTCCGTCATCTCGTAGCCGTCCGCCTGCTGGAGATATTCGGAAGCCTCGACGGGATTCATCGGTACCGGCAATTCGCCCGGCATTTCCACACGCATCGACATTGCCGTCTGCATGCTCAATTTGTGCGGCCAATCATCCTCGTCCTCGGTGAATTCCAGGTTCGGCAGGCCGAAAGCCCGGTGGGAGATTCGCTCGGGGTCGGCGGCGGCCAGAAGATCCGGCAAGGGATGATAGCGGAAATAGAGGCGTGCCCGCTCGATCGGCGTGTTCACGACCGTCAGGCTCTCAACACCTCTTTCGTTCAACGCGGCCTTGAGCTGCGCCATGGTGGCGATCTGGCGGCGGCAGAAGGGACATTGAAGCCCCCTGAACAGCCCCACAAGGACCGGCTTGCGGCCGCGAAAGTCGTCGATGGCGATCTTGCCCTCATGCGTGATCGCATCAAGCACCACGTTGGGCGCCCGATCGCCTGGCTGCAACGGCCCGGAACTGCGATATTCGTCCATGGCTGTCTCCTCCCAATAATTCCTAGAGTATATGCGCTCACATGTGTTCGCGCCGGCGCTCTAGCCCTTGTATTTGCGGCGGTTCTAGCGACGTCAGGCAGCGTCGAGTCTCGCACGCCAGCGGACGCTGGTCTCGAGGCTTCACCTCACGACATGCCAATCAGTCGAGGAACGGCAGGATCACCAAGGCAGCCGGGTCAAGTTCATGGCGCGCGCAAAGGTCGTGAGCCAAACCAAAATAGCGTTCGGCCTCGGCAAGGTCGCCTTCATCGAGGCAAAGTGTCGCCAGCCCATCATAACATGGAAACAAAACCTGCGCTTCGCCCGTCTCGCCGGCAAGATCGAGTGCTTCCTGGTAAAGCGTGCGGGCATCCTGGGGACGGCCATGGCATTGGCAGATCTGCCCGAGGACCAGGAGCGACACCGGAAGATGATCGCGCTGGTCCAGCGCGCGGTCGATTTCGACTGCCTTCTCTGCCGCCGGCATGCCCGCCGCCCCGCAGCGGTCGGTGAAGGTGCAATAAGCCACCGCGAGATTGGCGAGCAACCGCGCCTGGAAGCCGAGGTCGCCTATGCGCCGCGCCATGTCGAGGCCACGCCGGCAGACGTCGATGGCAAGCCTCGGATCGACGATCGTGTAGAGCACGGCGAGGTTGGTATAGCCGCGGCATGCCGCCTGCATCAGTTCCGCCGCATCGGCGACCGCCACGCTCTTTTCCACAGCTTCGATCGCTTCCGGGGTGCGGCCACGCCGCGCCAGCGCCACGCCTTTCGTGTTCAGCGCCTCGGCCGTCACGAGCGCCGCCTCTCGCGTCGTCTCCTCGCCGGCATCCGCCGCCACCGTCTTGACCCTCGTCAGGGCCTCGTCAGCCCAGCTGGCGGCGGCCAGATAGTCGCCCATCCGAAAGGCGAGATGGCCGCGCTCCTGCAGCAGCAAGGCGCTCTCGACTGGGGCCTCCACGCTTTCGAGTAGCGCCGCGGCCTCGGCGAAATTCGCCTGCGCACGATCACGCTTGCCTGCCTCCCAAAGTAGATGGCCGCGCTTGCGAAGGATGCGGGCGGACGTCACCGGGTCCTTCGAAATGCGCTCAGAGCCGAGCAGCGCACGGTAATGCTCCTCCGCCTCCGCCCGCTTGCCCGAAGGAACGAGCAGATCGGCGACGCGCTCGCGGGCAAGGAACCACTGCGCCCCTTGTTCGCCGAGCGTGGCAAGCGCCGCCATGGCTTGGCCGTAGAAACGGATGGCGTCCTCGTTGGCGTAGAGCTGACGAGCGCGATCTCCCGCAGCAATCAGGTAACGAGCCCCCTTCGCCCGGTCGGCCGACTGGCTGTAATGATGACCGAGAAAGGCCAGATCCTCGAAGTGCTCCGGGCTCTCGCCATAGCGGCGCTCCAGGGCGCTTGCGATCGCCGCGTGGATCTCCGCCCTGCGCTTCACAAGCAGGTTGTTGTAGACGACCTCGTGCAGCAGCGACTGCACGAAACGATAGGCCTGAACTCCGCCCTCGGCCGCCTCGTCGATGATCTCTGCATCGCAAAGCAGGTCCAGGCCGGAAGCGACCTCGGCGGGATCAGACGAAATGGCTGTCAGTAGCTCGGTGTCAAATCGCGGGCCGATGACCGCAGCATGGTGTACGAGGCGACGCACCTCCTGCGGCAAGCGGTCGATGCGTGCAAGCAGCATCGCCTCGATGCCCACGGGGATCTCTGCGGTTACTTCGGCGTCCGCCACTTGCCACCGGGAGCCGTCGCGTTTCAAGGTTTGAAGTTCGATCAGGCCGCGCACGATCTCCTCTATGAAGAGGGGATTGCCGCCGGCCCGTGCCAGGATGCTCGTGCGCAGCGGCTTTGGGAGGCCACTCTCACCGAAAAGGGCGCAAAGAAGCCGCTGGCCTTCAGCGACGGAGAGCGGAGCGAGGCGCAAGGAGGTCGTGCCCGTGCGGGCGGGTGCAAGCCGTTCGGGCCCGCCTACCGGTCGCTGGGTGACGATCACCATCAGCGGGCGGCGATCCAGCCGGTCAAGCACGAATTGCAGCGCCTCGAGCGACGCCGCATCCGCCCAGTGCAAATCTTCGACGACGAGTAGCAGCGGCGCGCGATCGAGCCGTCGCTCGAATATGGAACGGATGACCGAAAAGAGCTGGCGTCGAACCTGCTCCGGAGCGACGTGCTGCAGAGCGCCTTCACGCTCTGCCATGCCAAGGATATGGAAGAGAAGAGGCATCAGACCGGCGATCTCGCTGGCGGCGAACCCTATCTCGGCAAGCCCCGAGGCCAGCCGCTCCCTTGTTTCTTCAGGCGTATCGGCCTTCGCTATCCCATAGGCGCTGCGCAGGACCGAGGCGAGCGTTCCGTAGGACGGCTCGCCGAGCGGCGAACAGGCCGCGCGCCTGACGACGACATGGGCGAAGCTTTGGTCCTCGCCGATGCTCGCGAGGAAATCATTGACGAGGCGCGACTTGCCGATGCCGGCCTCACCACTGATCCGCACCAATTGCGCAGTCCCGGAGCAGGCGACTGCCAGACATTCCCTCAGGCGGCCGAACTCGATGTCCCGCCCGATGAGCGGCGAGCTGAGGCCTAGCGTATCGAGTCCCCTCGCGGGCCGCGGCGCGCCGAGCGCTCCGAGCACCCTATGGACCTGCAGGCTGCCGGTCTTGCCGCGCAGGCCGAGCGCGCCGAGCGTGTCGAAGGCAAAGGCGTGCCGGGTGAGCTTGTGCGTGACCGGTCCGACGAGGATTTCATCAGGCCCGGCCGTCGCCTGCAGGCGCTGGGCGATATTCACCGTGTCGCCGGTGACCGAGTAGGATTTGGTGCCGCCGGCGCCAAAGGAGCCGGCAACGACCGGCCCGGTATTGACGCCGATGTGGAGACTCAGGGGCAGGCCGATTTCCCTGCGCCAACGCTCGCTCACCCGCCCTGCCCTTTTCACCATGTCGAGCGCTGCGCGCAGCGCTCGTTCCGGGTCGTCCTCATGCGCCACCGGTGCGCCAAAAAGTGCAAGCAGCGCATCGCCAATGAACTTGTCGACGAATCCGCCGAACGCCTCGACGGCTTGCGTCAGTTCCTCAAAAAGCTCGTTCTGAAGCACCTGCAGGACTTCCGGGTCGACCCGTTCGCTAAGACCCGTGAAGCCGCACAGGTCGGCGAAGACGATGGTGACGGTGCGCCGATCCGCTCCCGTGTCCGGGCCAATTGACGAGGGTGTCGGTCGCGGCGACGGTAATGGCGTGGGCCGGAGCAGCGGCCGCGGTTGGGCAGTCGCACCGAGTCTGGTACCGCACCGAGGGCAGAAAGCGAAGTGCGGTGGACATGGATAGCCGCACTCTGCACATTCCGTCTCCTGCTTCGCTCCGCATTTCGGGCAGAAGGCGAAGCCGCTCGCGATCTGTGAGCCGCATTCGTAACAGTTCATCTCCAACGAACCTTTTAAGGCCGTTGCGCCGCAAGCACGGACGATCGGGCGTGAATGCCCGACGAGAATGGACCTCTTGCGCCGCCTTGACAAGCGAGACGGGTGTCATCGCCCGCGCCTCGGATCGCCAGATGATGCTTACGGCGCAAATAATCCGATGCGAAAGATGACGCGGGCGCGATTTTGCGCTAGTACCCCCATGCAGTGGCGCTCACGGATCGCCATGTTTGCGTATCTACATTTCGTCCGAAGGAAGACGTTCATGCCTGCCTATCGCTCCCGCACCACCACCCACGGCCGTAACATGGCTGGCGCCCGCGGCCTCTGGCGCGCGACGGGCATGAAGGACAGCGATTTCGGCAAGCCGATCATTGCGGTGGTGAACTCCTTCACGCAGTTCGTGCCGGGCCACGTGCACTTGAAGGATCTCGGCCAGCTCGTCGCGCGCGAGATCGAGGCGGCCGGGGGCGTCGCCAAGGAATTCAACACGATCGCCGTAGACGACGGCATCGCCATGGGCCATGACGGCATGCTCTATTCTCTGCCGTCGCGCGAGATCATTGCCGACAGCGTCGAATACATGGTCAACGCCCATTGCGCCGACGCGATGGTCTGCATCTCCAATTGTGACAAGATCACTCCCGGCATGCTGATGGCGGCCCTTAGGCTCAACATCCCGGCAGTCTTCGTCTCCGGCGGTCCGATGGAGGCCGGCAAGGTGGTGCTGCACGGCAAGAAGCACGCGCTCGACCTCGTCGACGCGATGGTCGCCGCCGCCGACGACAATGTCTCTGACGAGGACGTCAAGGTCATCGAGCGCTCCGCTTGCCCGACCTGCGGCTCCTGCTCGGGCATGTTCACCGCGAACTCGATGAACTGTCTGACCGAGGCGCTTGGCCTGTCGCTGCCCGGCAACGGCTCGACCCTCGCTACCCATGCCGACCGCAAGCGCCTTTTCGTTGAAGCCGGCCACCTGATCGTCGATCTTGCCCGCCGCTATTACGAGCAGGAGGACGAGCGCGTCCTGCCGCGCGCGATCGCGTCCAAGCAGGCTTTCGAAAATGCGATGGCGCTCGACATCGCTATGGGCGGCTCGACCAACACCGTGCTGCACATCCTTGCCGCAGCCTATGAAGGCGAGGTCGATTTCACCATGGACGACATTGACCGCCTGTCGCGCAAGGTGCCGTGTCTCTCCAAGGTCGCACCCGCCAAGTCCGACGTGCACATGGAAGACGTGCACCGGGCCGGAGGCATCATGTCGATTCTCGGCGAGCTCGAAAAAGGCGGCCTTATCAATCGCGACTGCGCAACGGTGCACAGCGAGACGATCGGCGACGCCATAGACCGCTGGGATATCACTCGCACCTCCAGCGAAAAGGTGCGCAACTTCTTCCGTGCCGCGCCCGGTGGCATCCCCACTCAGGTCGCCTTCAGCCAGGACGCCCGCTGGGAGGAACTCGATACGGACCGCGAGAACGGTGTCATCCGTTCGGTCGAGCACCCGTTCTCCAGGGATGGGGGTCTTGCCGTCTTGAAGGGCAATATCGCGCTCGACGGCTGTATCGTGAAAACCGCCGGGGTCGACGAGAGCATCCTGAAATTCTCCGGCCCCGCCCGGGTGTTCGAGAGCCAGGACGCCGCGGTCAAGTCAATCCTTGGCAACGAGATCAAGGCCGGCGACGTGGTCGTCATCCGCTATGAGGGGCCGAAGGGCGGGCCGGGCATGCAGGAGATGCTGTATCCGACCAGCTACTTGAAGTCGAAGGGCCTCGGCAAGGCGTGCGCTCTGATCACGGACGGCCGCTTTTCGGGAGGAACCTCCGGCCTCTCGATCGGCCATGTCTCGCCCGAGGCGGCGAATGGCGGCACCATCGGGTTGGTGCGCGACGGCGACATGATCGACATCGACATTCCGAATCGCACGATCAGCCTGCGCGTCGACGAAGCGGAACTCACACTTCGCAGGCAAGAGCAGGATGCCAAGGGTTGGAAGCCGGCAGAACAGCGCAAGCGCCGGGTAACGACGGCACTCAAGGCCTATGCCGCCTTCGCGACGTCCGCGGACCGCGGCGCCGTGCGTGACCTGGGTGACCGGTAGCCTGGGCGACCGGTAGGCGGAACCCCTATCAGACCGAAACAGGCTGGCTGGGGTGTCTTGCGTGGGCTGCTGACCGCTGATTGTTTAGCGGCCGCCCCCGCTGCCCTAAAGCGCCGCGTGTGAGGCACAAAGGTCGCTGTAGCCCTTTGAAGCGCCGCATGTCTCCTTGCATCGAGTCGATTTAAGGAGACATGCAGTAGGCGAGATACCTGGCAGCGCAGACGGGGATCACCCCCAGTCTGCCTTCTCGATAGTCCGGAGATCACATGTGCCGTGTCTCCGCGGGCGGGTTCCACCAGTTGTTGTGCAAGCCATCCATGTATTGGACGGGGAGATCTGATAGCAGGGCCGGATCGACGTCGTCGAGGCAGGCGATGTTGATCGAGACGAAGGCGCCGCCGATCTCTTCGACATAGCCGTGGCTATACGGTGCCACCCCGCAGGCTGTGCAGAACCGGTGATGGCCGCTCATCGTCCCGAACTGGTAATCGCCGATGCCCGTCTCATCGCACATCAGGCGAAAGTCCTCCGGCTTCACGTTTGCGCCCCAATAGCGCCGCTTCGAACAATACGAGCAATTGCAGCGACTCGTTCCGACATGCAGGTCTGCATCCACTTCAAAGCGAATCCGGCCGCAGTGGCAGCTGCCTTTATAAGTCATCTTCATCGTCGTTCCTCCCTCAGGCGTCTTGCAATGGCGACGTCATCGGCCTGCTCACGGAGGCAGCTAGGCCCGAACTGATTGGCCCCAAACTAAAACCAGACTTCTGAAACTTGCAACCGTCGCTTTCCAACGGCTGTGAGGCGGCCAAAAGAGGAACCTGCGGCCTCTGAATGCGTTTTCCGAGGCCCCGGAAGGAGGTGAGCTTTGGAACAGCCGCCGGTTCGACGCGATGGACTGCAAATTGATGAACACCGTGGTTTTCAGGAGAAGTTCTGGAAAGCGGAACGGATTGCCTGGGTCTGCTTCGGCGTGATCATCCTCCTCGCCCTCCTGGGGGTGACCGGATCCGGGGGGCTGCGAGCGCGGATGAAGCTCGCATTCGATGAGGGCTTCGTCGAGGTGCCGCGGTTCAGCCGCTGGGAAGCGTCGGATAGCTTGACTGCGCTGCTGCCGCCCGGCACAGCAGGCCACAGCCTTTCCGTTGGTTCGGATTTCTTCCGCACGTTCCAGGTGGAAGACATTGACCCGCCGCCGCGCAGTAGCGAAGGGAGCAGCGGCGCGATCGTCTATCATTTCCAAGCCGATGCGGGCCAGCCCCTGGCTCTGACGATGCATCTTCGCTCCCAAAACCCGGGAATCGTCAAATACCAGGTGAGCGTCAATGGGGGACCGGCGCAAACGGCGCGAACGATCGTTTGGCCTTAGAGCATTTTGCGGTCAGGTGGATTCACCTGGCGTCGCCCAGATGCGGCAAAAACATAGAGAAAGAGCGGTGGAGCGAAGGTTGCACCCGCTCGGGCGGCCTCAAGACAAATGGCAGAACGACAGTGGGCGCAATTCCGCTCAAGGAGGCATCGAGATGGATTCAGTTGGTCGCGGCTTTGCTATCTACGTCATATTGCTGATCGTTATGCGTCTGTCCGGAAGACGTACGGTTGCGCAGATGACACCTTTTGACTTCGTGCTGCTGCTCATCGTGGCCGAAACGACCCAGCAGGCGCTGTTGGGCGACGATTTCTCGATCATAAATGCGACGGTGCTCATTCTCACGCTGTTCAGCCTCGACATCGTCCTTTCCTACATGAAGCAATGGTCGCCGCGGGCTCGGCTGGTGCTGGACGGCACGCCGACGGTTCTGATAGCGGACGGCGAAATCGATGCGCGCGCGATCAAGCGAGCGAGGATCGACATCGAGGACATACTGGCGGCTGCGCGAGAGCAGGAGGGTTTGTCTCGCTTGGACCAGATCAAATTCGCCGTCCTTGAAGCCGATGGCGGAATTAGCATCCTGCCGCAGAAGTCGTGACGTGCTCAGGGGCGCTGCGCTCTAAATGAGGGCAAGCAGATCGGCGCGCAGCCGATCCGAGCCGCCTTCGCCGAACTGGCTATCGAGTATTTCATGTGTCTCCTTCCAGATCGGCAAGGCCTCCGCGAGAAGCCGCTCGCCGTCTGGCGTCAACCGAATGCGGCGCAATCGCCGGTCTCCCGGATCGGCGAAGATCTCGATGAGTCCACGCCGCTCGAGCGGCTTCAGCGCCGCCGTCAGTGTCGTGCGGTCCATGGCCAGCACCGACGCCACGGCACTGATCGTCGGCGGCTCCGGCCGGTTGAGCGACATCATCAGCGAAAACTGTCCATTGGTGATGTCGAGTGATCTAAGCGCCTCGTCGAAGCGGCGGGCCAGCGCCCGTGCGGCACGCTGCACATGAAGGCAAAGACAGGTATCCCTGACAAGCAAAGTGGTGGTAAAAGGTATCAGCGGCGACTTTGACATGGATCAGTAATGTTGATATCAACATAATTAGTCAAGCGCCACGTGGTGCCGCGCGCCGTTGGAGCGCGCCAATGACCGCTGAAACCACTTTAAATTGCCGATTTCCGCAACTATATCAATTCAGGGATGCACCTCAGGGAGGAGGACCGGACATGAGACAGGACCATGCCGTCGTATCGCGCGAGGAGTGGCTGCAGGCCCGCAAATCGCTTCTCGCACTTGAAAAGGAACACACGCACCTGCGCGACAGGGTCAACGCAGAGCGCCAGGCGCTGCCCTGGGTGAAGCTGGAGAAAACCTACACCTTCAATACGCCGGAGGGTCAGAAAAGCTTGGACGAACTCTTCGACGGACGCAGCCAGCTTCTTCTTTATCATTTCATGTTGGGTGAAAACTGGCAGGCCGGCTGCCCCAGCTGCTCCTTCCTTGCCGATCACTTCGATGGCACCCTGCCCCATCTCAACCATCACGACGTCACGCTGGTCGTTGCCTCGAATGCTCCCCTTGAAAAGATCGAAGCCTATCGAAAGCGGATGGGCTGGAACTTTCCCTGGGTTTCGTCCCACGGCGGCGACTTCAACCGGGATTTCCACGTCTCCTTCACCCCGTCGGAAATGGCGCGCGGCAAGGTCGTCTATAATTTCACCGAAATCGACAGTGAGGACGCGCACGAGGAACTGCCGGGCCTGAGCGCCTTCTATAAGGATGAGGACGGCACCGTCTACCACACCTATTCCACCTATGCCCGAGGACTGGAGGAACTGGCCAGCACGTTCATGCTGCTCGACCGGGCGCCAAAAGGCCGCAACGAAGGCACGATCATGGACTTCATCCGCCGGCATGACGAATACGAGGATGAGCCGCGCCGCACTTAGCGAAGAAAAAATGTGAGTGACATCGCCGCCGGAGGTCCCTCGCGCGCGGCAATGAACGGGAATTGTGTCCTTACATGGGAGGTCTAAATGCATGGAGAGCCTCAGGAACAACACCGCTGGCTGGAGCAGTTGCTCGGCGAGTGGACGGTGACATCACAGGATCCCACCGGAAACGCGTCATCGGATCAGGACTGGGTGGAAAAGGTTCGCTCTTTGAACGGCCTTTGGGTGGTCTGCGATGGTCAAGGCGCGATGCCGGACGGAAAGGCCGGCGAGACGTTGATGACGCTCGGTTTCAATCCTGAGACAGGCCGCTACGTCGGCACCTGGGTCGGTTCGATGATGACGCATATGTGGGTCTATGACGGCGAACTGGAGGACGACGGCCGGACGCTTGCTCTCAACTGTGACGGTCCGGATTTCGAGAGCCCCGGCAGGACGGCCCGATACCAGGACAGGATAACGTTTGTCGACGCAAACCACCGCACGCTCACGGCCCGCGTGCAGAACGAGGACGGAAGCTGGAAGGAGATGATGAGGGCGGAGTACCGCCGCCGATAGCCAGAATCGAATGCGGCACCCATGCCGTTGCCAGAACACGAAAATACCACTGAACACGGGAGGATCGACGATGCACGGCAAATTCGTCTGGTACGAATTGATGACGACGGACACGAAGGCGGCAGAGAGCTTTTACAAGAAGGTCGTCGGTTGGAGTGCCCGCGATGCAGGCATGCCGGGAATCGAGTACACGCTGTTTTCCATCGGCGATCATCAGGTGGCGGGCGTGATGACCATGCCGGACGGCGCGCTGGAGATGAACGTGCCGCCTGCCTGGCTCGGCTATGTGGCGGTCGACGACGTCGACGCCTCCGCCGCCCGGCTTACCGCCGAGGGCGGCACCGTCCATCGCGAACCCAACGATATACCCGGTGTCGGCCGCTTCGCCATCGTGGCGGACCCCCACGGCGCTGCCTTCGCCCTGTTCAAGGGCACCGGGGAACCCCCGCCGCAGCTCGACCAGATGGCCTCCGGCAATGTCGGATGGCACGAGCTGATGGCCGGGGATCTCGATACGGCCTTTAATTTCTATTCGAAACTGTTCGGCTGGACCAAGGACCAGGCGATGGACATGGGCGATATGGGGGTCTACCAGCTCTTTGCCCACGGCGGCCAGGCAATCGGCGGCATGATGACCAAGCCGAAGGAGGTGCCCTCGCCGTTCTGGCTCTATTATTTCAACGTCGAGGCGCTCGACGCCGCGATCGACCGAGCCAAATCCGAAGGCGGCCAAATCGTGAACGGCCCGATGGAAGTGCCCGGAGGCGCCTGGATCGTGCAATGCACGGATCCGCAGGGCGCACTTTTTGCCCTGGTCGCACCGAAGCGGTAACGAGACAAGGCTCGCGCGCCCGCGAGCCTTAATGCCGACCAGAAGCTTGCCGAAGGCCGCAGCCGAGTGCCCGGTTTCGGCTTGCTTTCTTCTTTGCATTGCACAAAAGTCCTCTCGAATGGCGGGCGAAGGACCCGCCATCGAGGGGAAAACGTTTTAATGTCGATCAAGGCCAGTATCTACCATCTGACCCACTATCAATATGACCGGCCGGTCAGGCTCTCACCGCAAATCATCAGGCTGAAGCCCGCCGCGCACTCCAAAACGAAGGTCATAAGCCACTCGCTGAAAGTTTCGCCGACGACACATTTCGTCAATCTGCAGCAGGATCCCTACGGCAACTATCTCGCCCGCTACGTCTTTCCGGATCCGGTGACGGAGTTGAAGATCGAGGTCGACCTCGTCGCCGACATGACCATCTACAATCCCTTCGACTTCTTCGTCGAAGAGGAGGCCGAGCATTGGCCGTTCAGCTATTCCGAGGACCTGAGCGAAGATCTCAAGATCTACATGACGCCGGAGCCGGCCGGGCCGAAACTCGCAGCCTTCCTGGAGACGGTCGATCGCGCGCGCCAGCGCACGGTCGACATGGTCGTCGGCCTCAACATGCGGCTGCAGAAGGAGATCGGCTACGTCATCCGCATGGCGCCGGGGGTGCAGACGCCCGAAGAGACGCTGGGGCTCGCAAAAGGCTCGTGCCGCGACTCAAGCTGGCTACTGGTGCAGATTCTCCGCAATCTCGGCTTTGCCGCCCGCTTCGTCTCCGGCTATCTTATCCAGCTCACCCCGGACCTGAAGGCGCTCGACGGCCCCTCGGGCACGGAGTACGACTTCACCGATCTCCATGCCTGGGCCGAAGTCTATATTCCGGGCGCGGGCTGGATCGGGCTCGACCCGACCTCCGGGCTCCTCACCGGTGAGAGCCACATCCCGCTTGCCGCGACACCGCACTATCGCAACGCCGCGCCGATCTCCGGCGGCTTCTTCGGCGACCCGGAAACCAATTCCGATTTTGCCTTCGACATGAAGATCATGCGCGTTTCCGAGCATCCGCGCATCACCAAGCCCTTTTCGGACGAGAGCTGGGAAGCCCTGAACGCCCTCGGCGATAAGGTTGACCAGGTCCTGGCCGAAAACGACGTGCGCCTCACCATGGGCGGCGAGCCGACTTTCGTGTCGATAGACGATTTCGAATCCGACGAATGGAACACCGCCGCCGTCGGTCCGACCAAGCGCGAAAAGGCCGACATGCTGATCCGCCGCCTGCGCGACCGCTTTGCTCCAGGGGGGTTTCTGCATTACGGCCAGGGCAAATGGTATCCTGGCGAGAGCCTGCCGCGCTGGACCTTTTCGCTTTACTGGCGCCGCGACGGCCTGCCGATCTGGCATCGGCCCGATCTCATCGCCGAGGAGCGCAGCCGGAACGAGGTTACGGAACGGGACGCGGAGCGCCTGCTCGTCGCCATTGCCGGCGAACTCGATCTCTCGGCGGACATGGTGGTGCCGGCCTTCGAGGATCCGGCCGAATGGATCGTCAAGGAAGCCAATCTTCCGGACAATGTCGATCCGTCCAATTCCAAGCTCAAGGACCTTGAGGAGCGCAGTCGGATTGCACGCGTCTTTGAGCGCGGCCTCACAACCCCGACCGGTTACGTATTGCCGGTGCAGGCCTGGAATGCCCGCGCCTCCGGCCACAATTGGATGAGCGAGAAATGGCGTACGCGGCGCGGCCACATCTTTCTCGTACCCGGTGACAGCCCGGTCGGCTACCGCCTGCCGCTCGGTTCGCTGCCCTACATTTCTCCCTCCAGCTATCCCTATATCAATCCGGTCGATCCGACAGTCCCGCGCGAGGCCTTGCCGGACTTCAGAGAAGAGAAGGGGCGCGCGCAACCGCCGCGCTTCCGATCGTCCGACGAGCCGCATGCATCGCCGCCGCCTGTCCGCGACGAGATCGGCGGCGAAGTCCGCACCGCAATGACAGTCGAGCCGCGTGACGGCCGGCTCTGTGTCTTCATGCCGCCAACAACGAGCATCGAGGAATATCTCGACCTGATCGCCTCGACCGAACGCGCTGCGGCGGAACTCGGCATGCCCGTGCATATCGAAGGCTACCCGCCGCGGTATGACGAACGCGTCAATGTGATCCGTGTCGCGCCGGATCCGGGCGTCATTGAAGTCAATATTCACCCGGCATCCAACTGGCGTGAATGCGTCGAAGTCACCACCGCTCTTTACGAGGAGGCACGCCAGAGCCGGCTCGGCGCCGACAAGTTCATGATCGATGGCCGCCATACGGGAACGGGCGGCGGCAACCATGTCGTCGTCGGCGGCCAGAACCCCAATGACAGCCCCTTCCTTCGCCGACCGGACCTCCTGAAGAGCATCGTCCTCCACTGGCAACGTCACCCATCGCTCTCCTATCTCTTTTCCGGCCTCTTCATCGGACCGACCAGCCAGGCGCCACGCATCGACGAGGCGCGCCATGATGCGCTCTACGAGCTGGAGATCGCGCTCGCCCAGGTGCCGACACCCGATACTGGCCGGCTGCCTCTCCCGTGGCTCATCGACCGGCTCTTCCGCAACCTGCTCGTCGACGTCACCGGCAACACCCATCGCGCGGAGATCTGCATCGACAAGCTGTTCTCGCCGGACGGGCCGACCGGCCGGCTCGGCCTGGTTGAATTCCGAGGCTTCGAGATGCCGCCGAATGCGCGCATGTCGCTCGCCCAGCAATTGCTCGTGCGCGCCCTTATCGCCCGTTTCTGGAAAAACCCGGTCGAGGGCCGCTTCGTCCGCTGGGGCACGGCGTTGCACGACCGCTTCATGCTGCCGCACTACGTCTGGCAGGACTTCCTCGAAGTTCTCGCCGATCTCGGCGCCCACGGTTTCGATCTTCGTCCGGAATGGTTCAACGCGCAGCTCGAGTTCCGCTTCCCCTACTGCGGCGAAGTCGAATACGACGGCGCCAAGCTCGAGATACGACAAGCGCTCGAACCGTGGCATGTGATGGGCGAACAGGGAGCGATCGGCGGTACGGTGCGATATGTCGATTCTTCCGTGGAACGCCTGCAGGTGAAGCTCGAGACCGCCAATCCCGATCGCTACACGGTCGCCTGCAACGGTCGGCCTGTGCCGCTTGCAAAAACGGGGCAGAACGGCATCGCCGTCGCGGGCGTTCGCTACAAAGCCTGGCAGCCGGCTTCAGGCCTTCATCCGGTGTTGCCGGTGAACACTCCCCTTACATTCGACGTTTATGATACATGGTCGAATCGGGCGATCGGCGGCTGCGTCTATCACGTTGCGCATCCGGGTGGGCGGAACTATGAGACTTTCCCGGTCAATGGCAATGAGGCCGAGGCGCGCCGGCTGGCGCGTTTCGAGCCCTGGGGCCACACAACGGGCATGTATCGACTGCAGAACGAGAGCCCATCCGCGGAATTTCCCCTGGCGCTCGACCTCAGGCGTCCGGCAGGAGTGTAAATGGCGAAGAAGCAAGCGGCCGAAGCGCAGGACAAACGTAGTGAGGAGCGCGATCCGGCGATCGGTTACCGCGTCCTGCCGGGTGTCGCCGACGAGATGCTCGATCCGCATGGCAATGTACGGCCCGTTTGGCAACGGCTGCTTGCGACCCTCGGCCGCATGGACGAGACGGAGCTCGTCAACCGCTTTGCCCGCGCCGACCGATATCTGCGCGATGCCGGCGTTTTCTATCGCGCCTATGGCAAGGAGAGTTCGGAACGAAGCTGGCCCTTGTCGCACGTTCCCGTGCTGATCGATGAAGCGGAGTGGGCCGCAGTCTCCGAGGGGCTCATCCAGCGCGCCGAACTCCTGGAAAGGGTCGTCGCCGATATCTATGGCGAAGGCCGGCTGGTGCGAGAAGGCCTGCTGCCGCCGGCGCTCATCGCCGCCAATTCCCAGTTTCTGCGCCCGCTCGTCGGCGTCAGCCCGGCCGGCGGGCACTTCCTGCATTTCTGCTCTTTCGAGATCGGGCGCGGGCCCGACGGCAACTGGTGGGTGCTTTCGGACCGGACCGAGGCGCCCTCCGGCGCCGGCTTCGCACTCGAAAACCGCGTGGCAACGGCGCGCGCCTTTTCCGACCTGTACGCGGAAACGCATGTGCGTCGGCTGGCGGGCTTCTTCGGTGCGTTCCGCGACGCGCTGCAGGCGCGAAAGCAGCACCCGGACGACCGCATCGCGGTGCTCTCGCCGGGGATCGCGAACGAGACCTATTTCGAACACGCCTATATTGCCCGCTATCTCGGCTTCATGTTGCTCGAGGGCGAGGACCTGACCGTCGTCGGCGGCCGGGTGATGGTGCGCACCGTCGCGGGCCTGAAGCCCGTCGGCGTGCTCTGGCGCCGCCTCGACGCTTCCTTCGCCGACCCGTTGGAACTCAATCAATCCTCGCAGATCGGCACGCCCGGTATAGTCGAGGCGCTGAGGGCGGGCAGCGTCTCGATCGTCAACGCGCTTGGCTCCGGAATTCTGGAGACGCGCGCGCTTCTCGCCTTCATGCCGGCGATCTGTCGCCAGTTGCTTGGCGAAGAGCAGAAGCTGCCGTCGATCGCGACCTGGTGGTGCGGCCAGAAATCCGAGCGTGAGCATGTCGCCGCCAACATCGAGGACATGGTCATCGGCCCGGCCTATTCGACGCGCCCCTTCTTCGACGACGATGGCCTGTCGGTGCTTGGCGCGTCGCTTCGCGACACGGCCAAGGCTTCCGTTGCCGAGTGGCTGGCAACGGACGGTGGCAAGCTGGTGGGACAGGAGGTCGTCACGCTTTCGACGACACCCGCCTGGGTTCGCGGCCGGCTAACGCCCCGGCCGATGAGTCTCCGGGTCTTTGCCGCGCGCACTCGCGAGGGCTGGCAGATCATGCCGGGCGGCTTCGCCCGCATCGGTTCAGGCGACGACGTGGCCGCTATCGCGATGCAGTCCGGCGGCACCGCCGCCGATGTCTGGATCGTCAGCGATAAGCCGGTCGAGCGTACGACGCTACTCCCGACCGAGGAGAGCTTCACCCGCAACCTTCCGGGCAGCCTGCCGAGCCGCGCGGCCGACAACCTCTTCTGGCTCGGCCGCTACATCGAGCGGGCGGAGGGCGCGCTTCGGATCCTGCGCGCCTGGCACAGTCGTTTTGCCGAGGCGGCCGATGCCGACATGCCGTTGCTCAAGGACGTGAGCGACTATCTTGCCGCCCTCGATATCAAAACGCGCCAACCGGTGCCCGACACCCTGCTTTCCGATATCGCCAGCGCGCTCTTCAGCGCCGGCAATATCCGCGACCGCTTCTCGCCCGATGGCTGGCTCGCGCTCAACGACCTGTCGAAGACGGCACGCAAGTTCCATGCGACCGTACAGGCCGGGGACGATGCCTCGCATGCGATGACCATCCTTCTGCGCAAGCTCGCGGGTTTCGCCGGCCTCGTGCACGAGAACATGTACCGCTTCACCGGCTGGCGCTTTCTGTCGATTGGCCGCTATCTCGAGCGCGGACTGCATATGACGCGGCTGCTCGGGCACATGTCCGGGCCCGAAGCGCCCGACGGCGCGTACGACATGCTCTTGGAGATTGGCGACAGCGTCATGACCCACCGGCGCCGTTACAACGTCAACACGGCGGCGGTGACCGTCACCGACCTCCTGGCGCTCGATCCGCTCAATCCGCGCTCGGTGCTGTACCAGTTGAACGAGATCAAGACAGAGGTCGAACTGCTGCCGAATGCCTTCGTCAACGGCCAGATGTCGCCCTTCTACCGGGAAACCATGCGGCTTCATTCTGGCCTTGCCGTGATGACGCCGGAAGCGATGACGGCGACGGTCTATAAACGGCTGGAGCAGGACCTCGAAAGGCTGTCAGACCTGCTCGCTCAGACCTATCTCGGGTAATATCTAATGAATCGAGATGGAGACGTAGAGCCAAATGGAATTAGCCCCTCGCCAACCCCTCCTCACGAGGGGGAGGGGCTTTGGTGTTGGGGAGGGGCTTCCTCCTCGCATCGAAACAGCCTCGCGTGTTAATGGAGAGCGATGGTTCCGATGCTCTACGACATCAACCTGAAGATCACCTATCGCTATGAGGTTCCGGTCAGCGGCGGACGTCATCTCGTCCGGGTCCTGCCCGTCTCGATCCCTGGGCGTCAGCGGCTTATCGCCGGGTCGGTGACCTGTCAGCCGGCGCCCTTCGAGCGCTCCGAAAGCGTCGACTTCTTCGCAAATCCGACCACTTCCATCCTGTTCCGAACGGTTCACGACCACCTGATAATCCGCATGCAGGCGCGGGTGCAGGCGGAGGCGAACGCGCCCTCCGCCGATCTTTCGCCGCCGCTTGCCGCCCTGCCGGCAGAGCTTGCCGCCTGCTGGTCGATCGACGCCGAATCCCCCCACCATTTCTTGGGCCCGACTCCGTTGCTCGGGCAGGTCCCGGAAATCGCCGCCTATGCGCGCGGGCTCGTCCGCGACGGCATGACCGTGCGCGAGATCGGCCTCGCCATCTGCGAGCGCATCCACCGCGACTTCGCCTATGACTCCGACGCGACCACAGTCACGACGACGCCGGACCAGTCCTTCAAGCTGAAGCGCGGCGTGTGCCAGGATTTCACCCATGTGATGATCGTCGCGCTGCGCAGCTTGGGCATTCCGGCCGGTTACGTTAGCGGATTTCTTAGGACCCTGCCGCCGCCTGGCCAGGAGCGCCTCGAAGGCGCCGACGCCATGCATGCCTGGGTCCGCTTCTGGTGCGGCATGACAGGCGGCTGGATGGAACTGGACCCGACGAACAACATCCCGGCCGGGACCGACCACATCATCGTCGGCCATGGCCGCGACTACGCCGATGTGGCGCCGGTGATCGGCATCCTGAAGAGCTACGGCAGCCAGACGACCGAACAGGCGGTCGACGTCATTCCGCTCGAGTGAACCAATTTGGCACGTCTGTGCCTTTTTAGTTCTGGGCGAGACACTTCAAGACCCAGTGGAAATGAGTGGCTTTCCGCTCGCTCCGTAAAATTGCACCCAACGGATCAACGCGGTGGTAACGCATCACCGGTAGCGTCGCACTACGAACGCTTACAAGGTGTGGGGCTGCGCGAAAAATGGGAAGTCGATCGACTGCGGGATCCTTCATGAAGATGCTCAAGGATCGGGGCGGCAATTTCGGCATGATGACGGCATTGCTGTTGGTGCCCATCGGAGCCACCGCGGGGCTCGCCCTGGATTTCAGTGCCGCCCTGATGGCCAAGAGTGAGCTTCAGGGGGCCGCCGACGCGGCGGTCTTGGGCGCAATTGCTGAAAGCTCCGCCGGCGTGACCGAGGCTCTTGAAATGTCCGGGAACGGAACTGTGCAGCTGAGCGAGACGGATGCGTTCAAGTTCTTCGAGAGCCAGTTCGCTGCAAATACCTATTTCACCCTGCTGGACGCGGACGCAACAGTCATCAAGGAAGACAACAAGCTGAAGGCAGTCTTCACTTACAGGGCGTCTGTGCCGACCTCTCTGTCGAGAATTCTCGGGAAGGAAAGCATCGAGATCTCCGGATCCGCCACTGCGGAATTCGAGACCGAGACGTATCGCGATTTCTACCTCTTACTGGACAATACACCTTCAATGGGCGTTGGGGCGACGCCAGCCGATGTCAACAAGATGGTCGCCAGTACGCCCGACCAGTGCGCCTTTGCTTGTCACATCGTCAAGAATGGCGTCGAAGACAAGAAGAGCTACTACAATCTGGCAAAGAAGCTTGGCGTAACCGTCCGTATCAATGTCGTTGCCAAAGCGACTGCGAGCCTGATGGACACCGCAATGGCGTCCCGAAAAAGTTCGAATCAATACCGCATGGCGGTATACACGTTCGGCCAAAAGGCCGAGGACACGAAACTGCTGGAAGTCTCGCCGCTGACCGTCAACCTGTCCGACGCGAAGAAGAAGGCTTCGCTGATCGATCTCATGTCGATTCCTTACCAGGGCTATGACAACGACCAGCAGACTGATTTCGATCGCGCCCTGACGCAAATCGCCGCAAAAATGGGAGAGCCGGGTTCCGGGCTGACCGCCAGTTCGCCGGAAAAGATCATCTTCTTTGTCTCCGATGGGGTCGGCGACAGCTATAAGCCCACGACATGCACGAAGAAAACCACAGAAGGGCGCTGCCAGGAGCCGATCGATACGAAGTACTGCGCGGCCCTGAAGGCGAAGGGCTACAAGATCGCCGTGCTCTACACGACCTATCTGCCTCTCCCGACGAATGGCTGGTACAAAAAATGGATCATGCCGTTCCAATCTGAGATTGGCGAGAAAATGCAGGAGTGTGCAACCTCGGGCCTTTTCTTTGAGGTCTCTCCCACCGAAGGCATCAGCGACGCCATGAGCGCCCTCTTCAAGAAGATAATCAGCGCGCCACGGCTGACCGGTTGAGCCCCTTTCGAGGGCCTGCATTGTCCGCACTTCCGCAAAGTCTGCTGCGACGATGAACCCTGCCGCCCGGCTTTTGTCGGGCGGCAACGTTCATCGTCGCACAGAACTTGATGCAAGCCGAAAGGGCCTTGCATCCGCGCCGCCATGCGCCGTATCAGCTCCCGCGTTGGAGGCATTTCACCCCCCGACATCGCCGCACATCTTTGGCCGAAATGCATCGCGGAGGCGTCAACACGTACGTCGCCGCTGTTTTAATCCTTTTAAAAACATCTGTTGCAAGCGCTTCGGATCGATGCATAAATTGGCCCTTGCCCCGGTCGGCTCCGGCCTGCGGTCTCCCAAATGCAACAAGGGTTTCTCAGTTTTGATAATGAATCGGCTCTCCACAACCGAACTGCCGCAGCCCGCACTGAGGTCTTCCGAACCGGGCCAGCTGGCGGTCGAGATCCTCGAGCGCCTGAAATACCGCATCGGCAAGGATCCGAAGGTTGCAAAGCCGCATGACTGGCTGACCGCCGCCATTCTGGTTGCGCGCGACCGCATCACCGATCGGTGGATGGAGTCGACGCGCAAGACCTATTCCACCGGAGCCAAGCGGGTCTATTATCTCTCGCTCGAATTCCTCATCGGGCGCCTGATGCGCGACGCGATGACCAATATCGGCCTGATGGACGAGATGCGCGATGCGCTTGCCTCGCTCGGCGTCGATATCGACGTGGTCGCGGAACTCGAGCCCGACGCGGCACTCGGCAATGGTGGCCTCGGTCGCCTCGCCGCCTGTTTCATGGAATCCATGGCGACCGTCGACGTGCCCGCCTATGGTTACGGCATCCGCTACATGCACGGCCTCTTCCGACAGCAGATGGCCGACGGCTGGCAGGTCGAACTACCGGAAACTTGGCTGGCGCATGGCAACCCTTGGGAGTTCGAACGACGGGAAAGCTCCTACGAGATCGGTTTCGGCGGCAGCGTCGAAACCGTCAATCTCGACGAGGAAGTGCAGCGTTACGTCTGGAAGCCGGCGGAGCGGGTGATCGCGACGGCTTTCGATACGCCGGCAGTTGGCTGGCGGGCGACCCGCGTCAATACGCTGAGGCTCTGGGCCGCGCAGCCGATCGATCCGATTCTTCTCGATGCCTTCAACGCCGGCGACCATATCGGCGCGCTGCGCGAAAGCAACAAGGCGGAGAGCCTGACGCGCGTGCTCTATCCGGCCGATGCGACCTCGGCCGGGCAGGAATTGCGTCTCAGACAGGAATATTTCTTCTCCTCCGCCTCGCTTCAGGACATTCTGCGGCGGCATCTGCAGCAATATCCGGATTTCACTTCGCTACCGGATGCCGTTGCAATCCAGCTCAACGATACGCATCCGGCAGTCTCCGTGGCGGAACTGGTCCGCCTGCTCACGGACGTTTACGGGCTCGATTTCGATCAGGCCTGGAACATCACCCGGCGAACCTTCGCCTACACCAACCACACGCTTCTGCCGGAAGCGCTGGAAAGCTGGCCGGTGCCGCTCTTCGAGCGGCTGCTTCCGCGCCACATGCAGATCGTCTACGCCATCAACGCCAAGATCCTGATCGAAGCGCGCAGGCAGAAACACGCGACCGACGAGCAGATCCGCAACATCTCGCTGATCGACGAGACGGGCGATCGGCGCGTGCGCATGGGCAATCTGGCCTTTGTCGGCTCGCACTCGATCAACGGCGTCTCGGCGCTTCACACGGAACTGATGAAGGAGACGGTCTTCGCCGACCTGCATCGGATCTATCCGGAGCGGATCAACAACAAGACCAACGGCATCACGCCCCGCCGTTGGCTCATGCAATGCAATCCCGGCCTCTTCGCGCTTATCCGCGATGCGATTGGCGACGAGTTCATGGACAACACCGAGGCGCTACAGGCGCTCGACACCTTTGCGGACAAGGCGGAATTCCAGGAACAGTTCGCTGCCGTCAAGCGCGCCAACAAGGTGAGACTGGCAAAGCTCGTTCAGGCGAGGCTCGGCATAAGGCTCGATCCCTCGGCGATGTTCGACATCCAAATCAAGCGCATCCACGAATACAAGCGGCAGTTGCTGAATATCATCGAGGCTGTCGCCCTTTACGACCAGATCAGGTCGCATCCTGAGCTCGACTGGGTGCCGCGCGTCAAGCTCTTCGCGGGCAAGGCGGCGCCAAGCTACCACAATGCCAAGCTGATCATCAAACTTGCCAATGATGTCGCCCGCGTCATCAACAACGACCCCGCCGTGCGGGGCCTGCTGAAGATCGTTTTCATCCCGAACTACAACGTCTCGCTGGCCGAAGTGATGGTGCCGGCGGCGGATCTTTCCGAACAGATCTCGACGGCCGGCATGGAAGCCTCGGGCACCGGCAACATGAAGTTCGCGCTGAACGGCGCACTGACGATCGGCACCCTCGACGGCGCCAATGTCGAGATGCGCGACTGGGTAGGCGAGGAGAACATCAAGATCTTCGGCATGACCGCCGAAGAGGTGGCGAAGGCGCGCGCGGACGGGCACAACCCGCGCGCCGTCATCGAGGGCTCTCGCGAATTGTCGCAGGCGCTGGCTGCGATTGCCTCCGGCGTCTTCTCACCGGACGACCCCCACCGGTTCTCGGGCCTCGTCGACGGGCTCTACAGCCATGACTGGTTCATGGTCGCCGCCGACTTCGAGGCCTATGCCAAGGCCCAGCGCGAGGTCGACCAGCTCTGGACGACGCCGTCCTCTTGGTATTCCAAGGCGATCCGGAACACGGCCCGCATGGGCTGGTTCTCCTCCGATCGCACAATCCGGCAATATGCCGGTGAAATCTGGAGCGCGGGATGAAGGCTTCGCCCGGCAAGGACCCGGAAGGACCCACCGCCTCAGGCCTTTTGCCGGCGCCGGAGATTGCGGCAATCCTCTCCGGCACCCACGGTAATCCCTTCGCCGTTCTCGGCGTGCACGCATCGGCCAAGGCCTTTATAGCCCGCTGCTTCATCCCTGGCGCCCAGTCGGTTATCGCAGAAACCCTTTCCGGCGAGGAGATCGGCGCGCTCCAGCGGCGCGACGATTCCGGGTTCTTCGAGGGCCCCGTCTCGCTTCGGAAGGAGCAGCCGATCCGCTATCGCGCCCGAAATGACGGCGGCGAGTGGATCGTGATCGACCCTTACAGCTTCGGCCCGGTCCTCGGTCCGATGGACGACTATTATATCCGTGAGGGATCGCACCTCCGCCTTTTCGACAAGATGGGCGCCCATCAGATCACGCATGAGGGCGCGGAAGGTTTTCACTTCGCCGTGTGGGCGCCGAATGCGCGCCGCGTTTCCGTGGTCGGCAGTTTCAACGATTGGGACGGGCGCCAGCACGTCATGCGATTGCGCGCTGATACGGGCATCTGGGAGATCTTCATTCCTGGCGTAACGAACGGCGCCCCCTACAAGTACGAGATACTCGACCGGGAAGGCAGGCTTCTGCCACTGAAGGCGGATCCCTTCGCCCGTCGCTCCGAATTGCGTCCCAACACGGCCTCGGTGACGACCGGCGAGATCGCGCAGGTCTGGGAGGACGAAGCGCATCGACGCCATTGGGAGGAAGTCGATCCGCGACGCCAGCCGATATCCATCTACGAAGTCCACGCCGCCTCGTGGCAGCGCCGCGATAATGGCGAGATGCTTACCTGGGACGAACTGGCGGACCGGTTGATCCCCTATTGCGTCGATATGGGCTTCACCCACATCGAATTTCTGCCGATATCCGAATACCCCTATGATCCTTCCTGGGGTTACCAGACGACCGGCCTCTACGCTCCGACGGCACGCTTCGGAGAGCCGGAGGGCTTCGCCCGTTTCGTCAACGGCTGCCACAAGGTCGGCATCGGCGTCATCCTGGATTGGGTGCCGGCTCATTTTCCAACCGACGAGCATGGCCTTCGCTGGTTCGACGGCACGGCGCTCTACGAACATGCGGACCCGCGCCAGGGCTTTCACCCGGACTGGAACACGGCAATCTACAATTTCGGACGGGATGAGGTCGTGGCCTATCTCGTCAACAATGCCCTCTACTGGGCCGAGAAGTTCCACGTCGACGGCCTGCGCGTTGATGCGGTCGCATCGATGCTTTACCTCGACTACTCCCGCAAGCACGGCGAATGGATACCCAACGAGTTCGGCGGCAACGAGAATCTCGCGGCCGTGCGCTTCCTGCAGACGATGAACTCGCGGCTCTACGGCATCCATCAGGGGGTGCTGACGGTCGCAGAGGAATCCACCTCCTGGCCGAAGGTGTCGCATCCGGTCCATGCGGGAGGCCTCGGCTTCGGCTTCAAGTGGAACATGGGCTTCATGCACGACACGCTGCAATATCTCGCTCGCGAGCCCGTGTACCGCAAGTTCCACCACAACGACATGACGTTCGGGCTGCTCTATGCCTTCAGCGAGAACTTCGTCCTGCCGCTGTCGCATGACGAGGTGGTGCATGGCAAAGGCTCGCTTGTGGCCAAGATGGCCGGCGATGACTGGCAGAAGTTCGCCAATCTCAGAGCCTATTACGGATTCATGTGGGGCTATCCCGGCAAGAAGCTTTTGTTCATGGGCCAGGAATTCGCCCAATGGCGCGAATGGTCGGAAGAGCGATCGCTCGACTGGAACCTGCTCGAATACAATCTCCATGAGGGCATGCGGCGGCTGGTACGTGATCTGAACGGCACGTACAGATCGAAACCGGCGCTGCATGCGCGCGACTGCGAGGGCGAAGGGTTCGAGTGGCTGATCGCGGACGACCGCGACAATTCCGTCTTTGCATGGCTTAGGAGGGCGCCCGGCGAGAAGCTGATCGCGGTCGTGACCAATTTCACGCCGGTTTACCGGGAGAGCTATGAGGTGCCGCTCCCGGTCGAGGGGCGTTGGAAGGAAATTCTCAATACCGACGCGGAGATCTATGGGGGGAGCGGCAAGGGCAACGGCGGTGCCGTCCATGTGGAGAGGAAATCGAGCGGGGTGATGACAGCCAGCGTCACGCTGCCGCCTTTGGCGACCTTGATGCTGGAGCAGGAGTAGCGATCCGCCGCGGCGGGCCTCGACCCGGCAGGCGGAACAGGACGAAGTGACGTGGGCGGCGCGGCGTCGCATGTGGTCGCCAAGCCGTTCTCGACGAATGATCTTGGGGAGGACAAATGGTGGAGAAGCGTACGCAACCTCTGGCCCGTGATGCCATGGCTTATGTTCTTGCCGGCGGCCGCGGCAGCCGATTGAAGGAACTGACCGACCGACGCGCGAAGCCCGCCGTTTATTTCGGTGGCAAGGCGCGCATCATTGATTTCGCGCTTTCCAACGCGCTGAACTCCGGTATCCGCCGCATCGGCGTCGCGACGCAGTACAAGGCACATTCGCTGATCCGGCACCTCCAGCGCGGCTGGAACTTCTTCCGCCCCGAGCGCAATGAAAGCTTCGACATTCTGCCGGCGAGCCAGCGCGTCTCGGAAACCCAATGGTACGAAGGCACGGCCGACGCGGTCTACCAGAACATCGACATCATCGAGGACCACGGCGTCGAATACATGGTAATTCTCGCCGGCGACCACATCTACAAGATGGACTACGAACTGATGCTGCAGCAGCACGTCGATTCGGGCGCCGATGTGACGATCGGCTGCCTGGAAGTGCCGCGCATGGAGGCCACCGGCTTCGGCGTCATGCATGTCGACAATGACGACCGCATCATCGCCTTCATCGAAAAGCCGGCCGATCCGCCCGGCATTCCGGGCAACCCTCAGATGGCGCTGGCCTCGATGGGGATCTACGTCTTCCACACGAAGTTCCTGATGGACCTGCTGCGCCGCGATGCGGCCGATCCCCAGTCGAGCCGGGACTTCGGCAAGGACATCATCCCCTACATCGTCGAGCACGGGAAGGCCGTCGCACATCGCTTCACTCGCTCCTGCGTGCGCTCCGACTTCGAGCGCGAGGCCTATTGGCGCGACGTCGGCACCATTGACGCCTACTGGCAGGCCAATATTGACCTGACGCATGTCACGCCCGAGCTTGACGTCTACGACAGCACCTGGCCGATCTGGACTTTCGCCGAGATCAAGCCGCCGGCGAAGTTCGTCCATGACGACGAAGACCGCCGTGGTTCCGCTACCTCGTCGCTCGTCTCCGGCGATTGCATCATCTCCGGCGCAATGCTCCACCAGAGCCTGCTCTTCACCGGTGTTCGGGTCAATTCATACTCCAGACTCGAAAATGCCGTAGTTCTTCCCGATGTGACGATCGGACGGCATTCGATTCTTCGCAATGTCGTCATCGACAGCCGGGTCGTCATTCCGGAGGGACTCATCGTCGGCGACGATCCGGAGCTTGATGCGAAACGCTTCCGCCGGACCGAAAACGGCGTCTGCCTGATCACGCAACCGATGATTGACAAGCTGGGAATCTAGGTCTCGTCTGCATGAATGTCCTGTCCGTTGCGTCCGAAGTCTATCCGCTGGTCAAGACCGGGGGGCTCGCCGACGTCGTCGGCGCGCTCCCTTCCGCCCTTCAACCGCACGGCATCCGCACGCGCACGCTGGTCCCCGGCTACCCCGCAGTGCTCCACAAGCTGAAGAAGAGGAAGACGGTCGGGGGTATCGACAATCTGTTCGGCCATCCCGCCAAGGTGCTTGCAGCCGAATATGACGGGCTGGATCTGCTCGTCCTCGACCAGCCGGCGCTCTACCACCGGGACGGCGGGCCCTATCTCGACACGACCGGTCGTGACTACCCCGACAATTTTCGCCGCTTCGCCGCCCTGTCTCTGGCGGCGGCGGAAATCGCCGGCGACGATGTCGTGCCTGGCTGGAAACCCGAGATCGTCCACGTCCACGACTGGCAGGCGGCGCTGACGCCCGTCTACATGCGCTTCGGCTCCGCGCGCGACTTGCCGACGGTCCTGACGATCCACAACATCGCTTTCCAGGGCCAGTTCGGCGCATCCGTGTTCCCGGAACTCTCCCTGCCGTCGGAAGCCTTCTCCATGCAATTCCTCGAATATTACGGCGACGTCGGCTTTCTGAAAGGCGGGCTGCAGACCGCGAGTGCAATCACCACCGTCAGCCCCTCCTATTCCCAGGAGATTCTCACCGCCGAATTCGGCATGGGCCTGGACGGGCTTCTGGCAAGCCGGCTCGCCAGTCTGGCAGGAATCGTCAATGGTATCGACGTCGATACGTGGAACCCCGAGACGGACCCGTATATCGCCCAGAACTACGGCCCCGGCACTTTGAAGAAGCGAGCGGCAAACCGCAAGGTGCTCGAGGAGCGCTTCGGGCTCGACAAGACCCCAGGTCCGATCTTCTGCGTCATCAGCCGACTCACGTGGCAGAAGGGAATGGACCTGCTCGCGCAAGTGACCGACGATATTGTCGCGCTAGGCGGAAAGTTGATCGTTCTTGGAGCCGGCGATGTAGCACTCGAAGGTGCGCTCATGGCCGCCGCCTCGCGCCATCGCGGTCATATCGGCATGGTGCCCGGCTATGACGAACCACTGTCGCACCTGATGCAAGCCGGCTCCGACGCAATCCTCATTCCATCGCGATTCGAGCCCTGCGGTCTGACGCAGCTCTACGGTTTGCGCTATGGTTGCGTACCGATCGTCGCCCGTACCGGCGGCCTGACCGACACGGTCATCGACGCCAACGAGGCGGCGCTCGCGGCCAGGGTCGCGACCGGGTTCCAGTTCCACCCGGTAACTGCAGATGGTCTGCGTCTTGCGATCAGGCGCGCACTGCGTGCGTACAACGAGCCGAAAGTGTGGGCACGCCTGCAGAACCAGGGCATGAAGTCGGACGTTTCCTGGGCCAAGAGCGCAGAACGTTATGCTTCGCTCTATTCCGGTCTTCTCGCGAAAGGCTAAAACACATGATAGTGACCGTCAGCACCAACCCTTACAGAGATCAAAAACCGGGCACTTCGGGCCTGCGCAAGAAGGTTCCGGTTTTCCAGCAGAAGAACTATGCGGAGAACTTCATCCAGTCGATCTTCGATTCGCTCGAAGGCTATGAGGGCGAAACTCTGGTGATCGGCGGTGACGGTCGCTACTACAACCGCGAAGTCATTCAAAAGGCGATCAAGATGGCGGCGGCGAATGGCTTCGGTCGCGTGCTCGTCGGCCGCGGCGGCATCCTTTCGACCCCAGCCGCCTCCAACATCATCCGCAAATACAAGGCTTTCGGCGGCATCGTGCTGTCGGCGAGCCACAATCCCGGCGGCCCGACCGAGGATTTCGGCATCAAGTACAATGTCGGCAATGGCGGGCCGGCACCGGAAAAGGTGACGGATGCGATCTTCGCCCGCACCCAGACGATTGACAGCTACAGGATCACCGATGCGCCGGACGTCAATCTCGATGTCGAAGGCACCCAGCATGTCGAAGACATGACGGTGATGGTCATCGACCCTGTGGCCGACTACGCCGAACTGATGGAGAGCCTGTTCGATTTTCCGGCGATCCGCACATTGATCGGCGGCGGTTTCCGCGTCGTTTTCGATGCCATGAGCGCCGTCACCGGCCCCTATGCCAAGGAGATTCTCGAGAAGCGGCTTGGCGCACCGAAGGGATCGGTCATGAACTTCATCCCGCTGCCCGACTTCGGCGGCCACCATCCCGACCCGAACCTCGTCCATGCGCGCGCGCTCTACGAGACGATGATGGCGCCCGACGCACCCGACTTCGGCGCCGCCTCCGACGGCGACGGCGACCGCAATCTCATCATCGGCAAGGGCATCTTCGTCACGCCCTCGGACAGCCTCGCCATTCTCGCCGCCAACGCGCATCTGGCGCCGGGCTACGCCAAGGGGCTTGCCGGCATCGCCCGCTCGATGCCGACGAGCGGCGCGGCCGACCGCGTCGCCGAAAAGCTCGGCATCGGCCTCTACGAAACCCCGACCGGCTGGAAGTTCTTCGGCAACCTGCTCGACGAGGGCCTGGCGACCATCTGCGGTGAGGAGAGCGCCGGCACCGGCTCCAATCACGTGCGCGAGAAGGACGGGCTGTGGGCGGTGCTGCTCTGGCTCAACATTCTGGCCGCGCGCAAGGAGAGCGCGCTCGACATCGTGCGAAAACATTGGGCGGCCTATGGCCGCAACTATTATTCGCGCCACGACTACGAGGCCGTCGATACCGATGCGGCAAACGGACTGGTGGCAGCGCTCAGGGAGAAACTTGCCGATCTGCCCGGAAAGAGCTTCGGTGCACTCACGGTCGAGACTGCCGACGACTTTTCCTATAACGATCCGGTCGACAAGTCCGTCAGCAAAAACCAGGGCATTCGGGTCCTCTTCGAGGGCGGCTCGCGCGTCGTCTTCCGCCTTTCCGGCACCGGCACCTCCGGCGCGACGCTCCGCGTCTATATCGAGCGCTACGAGCCAGACCCGGCACGGCACGATCTCGACACGCAGGAGGCGCTTGCCGATCTGATCGCCGTCGCCGACGAGATCGCGGACATCACCTCGCGCACGGGCCGCAGCGCTCCGAGCGTCATCACCTGACGCGCGATGTCGGATGGGGCGCATTCCGCGGCCCTTTTTCCCTCCTGCCCCCTTTGGCCTGCCGGCCATCTCCCCCACAAGGGGCGGGAGAAAATGTGCGGTTTGCCACTCGCCCCAAACCGGAGCGCTTCTGCAAGCTGAGCGCCGTTGGAGACGCAATGGGTGCCTCATCTATTCTCCCCCATGTGCGGGAGATGGCCAGCGGGGTAGACAGGTGTATCAACCTAACCGCATATCCAGACAGAGAAGGGACGCGCCTAATGCCGACGCCCGGAAGTGCACGCCTCGGCGTGACCCGCACGCCCGACCGAACCCGGTTTGCCGTCTGTTCGCATAATGCCGCCCAAATCGATCTCTGCCTGTTCGACGACGCAGGCACGACGGAACTTCAGCGCCTGCCGATGCTACGTGATGGCGATGTGCATAGCCTCACTCTCGCCGGCATCGCCGTCGGCACGCGCTATGGCCTGAGGGCCGACGGCATATATTCGCCGCAGCATGGCCTCTGGTTCGATCCCTCGAAGCTCCTGGTCGACCCATATGCAGTGGAACTCGATCGCCCCTTCCGCCATGATCCGCGACTGTCGATCTACGGGGAAGAGACGGCCGATCTCGTGCCCAAGGCAATCGTTACCGATTTCAGGCCCGTGAGGCCAAAACCGCCGCTCTTTTCGCCCGGCGGCCTGATTTACGAAATCGCCGTCAAACCGTTTACGATTCTCCACCCCGACATTCCGGAAAAGAAGCGCGGGACAGTGGCCGCCCTCGCCGAACCGGCTGTAATCGAACATCTCAGGCGGCTCGGGGTCTCCACGGTCGAACTTATGCCGATCGTCGCGTGGATCGATGAGCGGCATTTGCCGCCGCTCGGGCTGCATAACGGCTGGGGTTACAACCCGATCGCCCCCATGGCGCTCGATCCGCGCCTCGTTCCCGGCGGCGTCCGGGAGCTCCGCCGGACGGTAGAGGCGCTGCACAAGGCGGGCATTGGCGTCGTCCTCGACCTCGTCTTCAATCATTCCGGCGAGAGCGACTGCCACGGGACGACTCTTTCGATGCGCGGGCTGGACAATCTCACCTATTATCGTCACGTACCCGAAGAGCCCGGCGAACTCATCAACGACACCGGCTGCGGCAATACGATCGCCTGCGACAATCCGGTCGTGCAGGTGCTCATCCTCGACAGTCTGCGCCATTTCGTCCGCGCCGCCGGCGTCGATGGCTTCCGCTTCGATCTCGCCTCTATCCTTGGCCGCGACATGGGCGGATTTCACCGCGATGCCGCCCTGTTCCAGGCCATTGCCGCCGATCCGTTGCTCGGCGATCGTGTTCTCATCGCTGAGCCTTGGGATACCGGTCCCGGCGGCTATCAGCTCGGCAACTTTCCCGAAGCCTTCCTTGAATGGAACGATCGGGCGCGCGACGACATACGCCGCTACTGGCGAGGCGACCGGCACGCGGTCGGCGCTTTCGCGACGGCGCTTGCCGGCTCCTCCGATACGTTTTCGCGCTGGGGCGGGACAAGCACGCGCAGCGTCAACTTCGTCGCCGCCCATGACGGTTTCACGCTGTTGGATCTTGTCTCCTACGCACGCAAGCACAACGAGGCGAATGGCGAGGGCAACCGCGATGGTCACGATGAGAATTATTCGTGGAACAACGGAGTCGAGGGGCCGACCGAGGATCCGGAGGTTCTGGCGGCACGAAAACACGATGCGCTGGCGCTGATCGGCAGCCTTTTCGCGTCACGCGGCGCAATCATGCTGACGGCAGGGGACGAATGCGGGCGCAGCCAGCACGGCAACAACAATGCCTATGCACAGGACAATAACATCACCTGGCTCGACTGGAGCAGGCTCGACCGGCAGCTGATCGACCGCACGGCCGCACTCTCCGCCATGCGCCGGCGCTTCCGCGTTTTCGCCGGAACCACCTTCTTCACCGGCACGGACGGCGTCGCCTGGCTACGCTTCGACAGCCTTCCGATGACGGTCGCGGATTGGGAGCATCCAGTTACCGACAATCTGGTGATGATGCTTCCAACGGAGGACGGAGTTCAACAGCTCTTCACGCGACTGGCCGTCGTCATCAACCGCAGCCATGCGCCGCATCCTTTTCAGCTGCCCGCAAGCCTCGACGGCGAATGGCGCGACGCGCTCACGGGCGCGACAATCGCGGCCTTCGCACCTGCCCGCTCGGTCAGCTTCTTCGTCGAGGTTTTCTAAAGCCTTACCACCACTTGCTAGGGTATGCCCGAGCGGCCTATAGATCGGTTGTAAGGCCTTCTTCAGGACGACTACATGCCGCAAGAAATTTCACTTTCCGATGTCAAGGACCTAGTCGGCAAGGAGATCGGTGTCTCCGACTGGATTACCGTGACGCAGAAGACCATCGACAATTTCGCCGAGGCCACTGGCGACTTCCAGTTCATCCACACCGATCCGGTGCGGGCGGCGGCGGAGACTCCCTTCGGCGGCACGATCGCGCATGGTTTCCTGTCGCTCTCGTTGCTTTCTGCAATGAACTACAATTGCCTGCCGAAGATCCGCGAACAGACGATGGGTATCAATTACGGCTTCGATAAGGTGCGCTTCATGGCACCGGTCAAGAGCGGCGCGCGCGTGCGCGGCCGCTTCACCATGGCCGAAGCCCGCTTCCGCGGCGCCGGTATGCTGATGATCACCTACGACGCGACAGTCGAGGTCGAAGGCGAAAGGAAACCGGCGCTGACCGCGATCTGGCAGACAATCATCCAGTTCGACCCGAAGGACCGGCCGGCGGATGCCTGAGGAGGGGCAGGCCGAGCGCATAATCCGCAGCGCCTTTCGCGACCAGGCGAAGTCCTGCGAGGAGCTCGGCTCGCCCTTCATGGCCCGACTCTGTCGCCTGGCGGCCGAGCGACTCGACAGAGGCAGCGGCGTAGGACGCCGCATTCTCGATTGGTCCGGCGACCCCTCCTCCAAGGGCGATGCGGTTGCACTGCGTCTGTTCGGCACGCTCCATTGCATGGTGCTTCTGAACCGCGACCCGGCCATACAGGCGTGCTATCCGCCGAACCGGGTGGACGACGACCTGCTATGGACCGCCTGCGAAAGCGCCTTTGAGAAGCACGCCGATTTCATTCTCGATCGCCTTCGCTTGGCACCGCAGACGAATGAAGTGCGCCGCTCCGCCGCATTGCTACCCGGCTTCCTCACGATTGCGCGCCTGTTCGGAAAACCGCTGGTCCTCTCCGAGATCGGCGCCAGCGCCGGCCTCAACCTGCACTGGGACAATTATCGCTATCAGCTTTCAAGCGACCATTGGGGCGACGATACCGCCGCGGTTCTCATAGCGCCGGACTGGTCCGGTGAGATCCCGCCGTTCGAGCCCGTGGAAATCATGGAGCGCGCCGGCTGCGACCTCAATCCATTGGATCCGGCGAAGGAGGAAGATCGGCTGCGGCTTCTCTCCTACATCTGGGCTGATCAGCAGGATAGGCTCGATCGGACGAGGAAAGCCCTGGAGAGGGCGGCAGCGGCCGGCAGCCTGGTGGAACGCGCTGACGCCATCGAGTGGCTGGAACACCGGCTTGCCCGCCGCTTTTCCGGCGCCGTGCACGTCGTTTACCACTCGATCGCCTGGCAATACCTGCCGAAAGCCGCGCAGGCCGAAGGCGACGCGCTGCTGGCCGCCGCTGGCGCGGCCGCAACGGAGGACGCGCCGGTTGCACGGCTGCAGATGGAGGCAGACGGCCAGGCGCCTGGCGCCGGATTATCGCTTCAACTCTGGCCGGGCGGCGCGAAGCAACTGATCGGCCGTGCCGACTTCCACGGCCGTTGGGTCGCATGGGATGGGTGGTCTGAAAAGGGCTGATCGCCACCCGCAAGCGAAGAAGCGAGCGGTAGGCCGCCGCCGTCTCCCCGCCAGCAGTCCGCCAGCAGGGAGAAGGTACCGGTCCGCCCTCCGCAGCTGCTGCGGAGAACGGGGCAGGCGGTGGTCAAATTCGCCAATTCCTCAATGACCCGCGTCGATCGCGCCTTCCGAAAGCAGGCCGAAGACAAAGGACGAGAATGACCGCCAGCATTCGACGCGGAAGGAGTCCTCGGCGGTGCGGAAGAGAATGATTTCCGCCTTGCCGAAGATCGTGCGCGAGCAGGCGCCGACAGGAAAGATGGCGAGCGACAGGTCCTGCGGGCAGCCGCTGTTGATTGCCACCTCCGCTCCCGACCCGCTGACGATCACAGCCGTATTGCGGTGAGAGACGTCTGTCGCCGAATGCAGGGCATTGCTCGATGCCGCGGCCGCCATCAGGTCGGCGCCGTCCTCGTCAATCACCAGCCATTCGTCGGGACCGAGCCAGAGCGCATGGCGCTTGGCCGTGGAGGCCGACGTCTTCGGCCGCACCGGCAGCGTGACGCCGAGCGCGGCGGAGAGGGCCGAAACCGATTCCGCGGGGGCGCGCAGCGCGATCCGCGAGGCGGGAACGGCTGGCGTGACCGTCGCCGCAGGCGAGCCGCCGCGGAGTCCCTCGAGCGGAGCTTTTCGAGTTGCCATTGCCTGGTCAGCCATTGAGGCGACCTCCTTCCTTGTCAAAGAACACCATGTCGCTTACTTCGACGGCGATCGTCCGGTCGGCCATCGGCACGTAGAGCGTCTGTCCCAGGCGCGCGCGGCCGCCGGCGACGAGCGCCATCGCGATCGATCGGCCGCAGTTCGGCGACCAGTAGGCCGAGGTCACATGACCGAGCATGGTCATCGGCTTCGGCTCGTTCGGATCAGCGACGATTTGTGCGCCTTCCTCGAGTACCACCTTCGGGTCCTTGGTAAGCAGCCCGACGAGTTGCTTACGGCCGTCCCTGACGAGGTCTGGGCGCTTCAGGCCGCGAATGCCGACGAAATCCGGCTTCTTCCTCGAAACCGCCCAGGATAGCCCTGCGTCGTCCGGGGTGACGGTGCCGTCCGTGTCCTGGCCGACGATGATGTAGCCCTTTTCGGCGCGCAAGACGTGCATGGTTTCGGTGCCGTAGGCGCAGGCGCCCATCGGCTCGGCACGAGCCCAGATCGCCTCCCAGACCGCCTGACCGTAATCCGCCGGCACATTCACTTCGAAGCCCAGTTCGCCGGTGAACGACATGCGGAAGAGCCGCGCCGGCACGCCGCAGATGCGACCCTCGGCAACGCTCATATGCGGCAAGGCCTCGTTGGAGAGATCGATGCCTTCGACGAGCGGCGCGATGATCTCGCGCGCCTTCGGCCCCTGCACGGCAATGACCGCCCACTGTTCGGTGGTCGAGGTCAGCCAAACCTTGAGGTGCGGGAATTCTGTCTGGAGGTAGTCTTCCATGTGCTGGAGGACGCGCGGCGCCCCGCCCGTCGTCGTCGTCACATGGAAGCGGTCCTCGGCCAATCGACCGACGACGCCGTCGTCGTAGATGAAGCCGTCCTCGCGCAGCATGATGCCGTAGCGGCAGCGGCCGGGCTTCAGATTGTCCCAGGCGTTCGTGTACATGAGGTTGAGGAACTTGGCCGCATCCGGACCGACAACCTCGATTTTGCCGAGGGTGGAGGCATCGAAGACACCGGCGACCTCGCGAACGGTCTTGCATTCGCGGGCGACCGCCTCATGCATGGTCTCGCCGGCCTTCGGATAGAACCAGGCGCGCTTCCAGTTGCCGACGTCCTCGAACTCGGCGCCCTGCGCCTCCTCCCAGGCATGCATCGGCGTCTTGCGCGCCGGGTCGAACAAGCTGCCCCGCGAATGACTGACGATCGTGCCGAAGGTCACCGGCGTATATGGCTGTCGGAAGGTCGTAAGCCCCACCGCCGGGATTTCCTTGCCGAGCGCTTCCGCAGCGATCGCAAGCCCATGCATGTTGGAGAGCTTACCCTGGTCGGAGGCCATGCCATTCGTCGTGAAGCGCTTGATATGCTCGATCGAGTGCATGCCCTCACGCACGGCGAGGCGGATATCCTTGGCGCAGACGTCGTGTTGGAAGTCGATGAAGGCCTTGACGGTCTTGTCGGCCCCCGCCCCTTCGGCCGCACCGATCATGCCGCCCGTCCACTCGAAAGCGTTTCGGCCGTTGAGCGCAACCTGCGCACCGCCTTTGGCGCCGGCAGCGCGCGCAGCGAGTTCTCCGGCAGCAAGCGCCTCGTCGATAGTCGCCTGCAGGTCGTCGGTGCCGTTGCAGGCGCCGACGGAAAGGCATTCCTGAGCGTAGATGCCGGGCAGGAATCGTTCCGTCGCAGCGTCGAACTTCACCTTACCGCGCGACTGCGAGAACAGGTGTACCGAAGGCGTCCAGCCGGCCGAGACCAGAAGTGCATCGACGGCGATCTTGCGCTGACCGCCGCCACCATTACGGGCGACGCTGATGGAGGCAACGCGGAGCTTGCCGCTGGTGTCGACGACGGAGTGGCCGGTCAGCACCTCTATGCCGAGGTTTCGGGCCTCCTCTAGCACCGCCTCGCCAGGCTTCTGGCGGCAATCGACAATGACGGGCACCGCGACGCCTGCCCGCTTCAGGTCGAAGGCCGCCTCATAGGCGGAGTCATGCGCCGTATAAATGCCGACCCTCTTGCCGACGGCGACGCCGAAATGGTTGAGGTAGGTACGGCCGGCGGAAGCCAGCATGATGCCGGGCCGATCATTGTTGGCGAAGACCATATGGCGCTCGATTGAGCCATTGGCGAGGATCACCTTCTTTGCCCGCACCTGCCAGAGCCGCTCACGTGGCAGCGTTTCGTCGACGGCGGCGAGATGATCGGTCACGCGTTCGACAAGAGCGACGAAATTGTGATTGTAGTAACCAAAAGCGGTCGTGCGGGTCAGCAGCGTCACGTTGTCCATGGCGGCAAGGGCCTTGCCTGTCTGCTGTGCCCAGCCATAACCCGGCTTGCCGTCGATGACGGTGCCGATATCGTGGTGAAGCGCACCGCCGACTTCGCCCTGTTCGTCACAGACGATCACTTTGGCGCCGGCCTTCGCCGCTGCGAGGGCCGCCGCAAGACCGGCGACGCCTGCACCCACGACCAGCACGTCGCAATGGACGTAACGGCTCGCATAGTGATCCGGATCCGGCTCGGTCGGCGTAACGCCGAGGCCGGCCGCCCGGCGGATGAACGGCTCGTAGAGCTTGTGCCACGCCGCCTTCGGCCACATGAAGGTCTTGTAGTAGAAGCCGGCAGCGAAGAAGGGCGACAGAAAATCGTTGAAACTGCCAACGTCGAACGAGAGCGAGGGCCAGCGGTTTTGCGAAGCGACCTTCATGCCATCGAAGACCTCCTGCACCGTGGCACGCACGTTCGGCTGGCGCCGAGCCGCATCACGCGAGACGTCGAGGAGCGCATTCGGCTCCTCGGCACCGGCGGAGAGAATGCCTCGCGGACGATGATATTTGAACGAGCGGCCGACGAGATGGATATCATGGGAAAGCAGTGCCGAGGCGACCGTATCGCCCTCGAGCGCCGTCAGCGTCCGACCGTCGAAGGTGAAGCGGGCGGTGCGTGCCGGTGTCAGGCGTCCCGCGCCCGAAATGCGATTGACCCCGCTCATTGTGCTGCTCCTTCCAGGGCCTCGTAAGTTTCGACCGTCGCGGGCGTCTTGGGTTCAGCGTCGAGGACAGGCTTCGGTTCTCCGGCCCTATATGTCGCGATGAAGCGGTCGCTGACCGTGTCGCGCGCGGCGTTGAAGAAGCGGCCGCAGCCATGGATGTGCCGCCATCTCTCGAAGATGACGCCTTTCGGGTTGTCGCGCAGGAAGAAATAGGCCTCGAACTCTTCGTCGCTGATCTCGGCCATGTTGGTGGGGCGGGCGATGTGGGCATCGCCGCCGTTGCGGAATTCAAGCTCGGAACGCTCTTCCTCGCAGTAGGGGCAGTAAATCAGAAGCATCTGGAATGTCCTCGCATCAATGCGCAACAGCGGCGGCTGCCGCCTCGTCGATGAGCCGCCCGGTGCGGAAGCGATCGAGCGTCAACCCCGCAGCGAGCCGGTGCGGCTCGCCCCGCGCGATAAGATGGGCAAAGAGATTGGCCGAACCCGGCGTCGCCTTGAACCCGCCAGTTCCCCAACCGGCATTGAGGTAGAGGCCCGGAACCGGCGTCACACCTTGGATCGGCGAGCGATCCTGGGTGACGTCGACGATGCCGCCCCATTGCCGCATCATCTTCACGCGGCGGAACATCGGGAAAAGCTCGCAGATCGCGTCGAGCGTATGGGTAATGATCTGCAAGCCGCCCGTCTGCGAATAGGAATTGTACTGGTCGGTGCCGGCGCCGATGACGAACTCGCCCTTGTCCGACTGCGAGATGTAGGCGTGCACCGAGTTCGACATCACCACGCAGGGGAAGATCGGCTTCAGCGGTTCGGAGACGAGCGCCTGCAACGGCTGGCTCTGCAGCGGCATGCGAACGTCCACCATCCGCATCAAGGTCGACGTGTGGCCGGCAGCGGAAATACCGATCTTCTTCGCGCCAATGAAGCCGCGATTGGTATCGACACCGGTGACGCGCCCGGTTTCGTCGCGGCGAATACCGGTGACCTCGGTGTTCTGGATGATGTGAACGCCGCGGTCGGAGGCCGCGCGCGCATAGCCCCAGGCGACAGCGTCGTGACGCGCCGTGCCGCCACGGCGCTGCAGCGCCGCCCCATTGATCGGGTAGCGGGCGGTTTTGGCGATGTCGAGTGGCGGACAATAGGCCTTTGCCTGTTCCGGCGTCAGCCATTCGTTGTCGATGCCGTAAAGCCGGTTGGCATTGATATGCCGCTTGAACGACTGCTGGTCATGGATATTGTGCGACAACATCATGACGCCGCGAGGCGAATACATCACGTTGTAGTTCAGGTCCAGCGATAGGTTTTCCCAGAGCTTCAGCGAATGCTCGTAGATGTCCATGCTCTCTTCATAGAGATAGTTGGACCGGATGATCGTCGTGTTGCGCCCGGTATTGCCGCCGCCGATCCAGCCCTTTTCGAGCACGGCGACATTAGTGATGCCGTGCTCCTTGGCGAGATAATAGGCGGCCCCGAGGCCGTGCCCGCCGCCGCCGATGATGATCACATCATATTGCTTGCGCGGCTCCGGCGAGGCCCAGTGCGGCCCCCATCCCTTATGGCCGCGCATCGCCTCGCGCGCCACGGCGAAAACAGAATATTTGCGCATCCGCCTGCTACTCCATGAACCCGATGAACGTTCCGTTGCCGTTAGAAATCGCAAATCCCGAGGCCGCGCAACGTTTCTTTTGCGACGCGATGCGGCGGACTTGGGCGGACTTGCGACATGGGCGGCGGCACGAACCGTGCCCGGCGCTCCGAGGGGCACTTTGAGCGGATTTTTACCGGGCGCCGACGATCTCGCGCTGGACTTTGCCGCCATGATCTGGTATCCGCTCAATCAATCGCAGAAGCTCCGGCTCAGCGAATGCAGATTTATTGCCTCCCAATGGGTGAGGTGACAACTCGAACCAAAGGAACGGGATTCACGTGCAAGTACTTGTCCGCGATAACAATGTCGACCAGGCGCTCCGCGCTCTCAAGAAGAAGATGCAGCGCGAAGGCATTTTCCGCGAAATGAAGATGCGTGACTTCTACGAAAAGCCGTCCCAGAAGCGCGCGCGCGAAAAGGCCGAGGCCGTTCGCCGCGTCCGCAAGCTGGCTCGCAAGCGCGCACAGCGTGAAGGCCTGCTGGCCCGCTGATCGTCGTTTTTTCGACGCTTTCCGATGTAAATCGTGGCGGGGGCGAGTTTTCGCCGCCGCCTTTTTTGTTGCGGACACCCTGTCCGTCGGCAGTGATGCTGACTGCATGAATTGGCGACGGTAGACCGCCCGGAATGAAACAGGCCGGTTCGCCCGGGGCATCGACAGGCCCCGGCGGGGGACCCGGCGCCTTCGCCGCTCTCCGTCTTCGGAAAGCCACTGGGACCTTGTCGCATTGAGGGATCGACTTTGACACTTGCTGACATGACTGCGGACGCCTCCGGTTTCATCCTCCAAGAGGCGCCTCGCCGCCGCCAGCGCAAGCCGATGCTAGCTGCCATGCTGATCATCGGCTCTGCCATGTTCGTCGCCGGGTGCGAGACGACGAACAATACGGAATCGATGATTCGAGTCGAGCGGGCCCAGGGCTCGGAAGAAAACATCGCCTCGCTCTCGAGCGTGATTTCTGCAAACCCCAGCGACCCGGAAGCCTACAACGTGCGCGGCTCGGCTTACGGCCGCGCCGGAGAATTCCGCCGCGCCATTGCCGATTTCGACCAGGCTATTCAGCTCAATCCGCGCTTCTTCCAGGCCTATGCCAATCGAGCGCTCGTCCAGCGCAACGTTGGCAACCAGGAGGCGGCACTCGCCGATTATAACGCGTCGCTGCAGATTAACCCAAACTATGACGTCGCCTATATTGGCCGCGGCAATCTCTATCGCCAGGCCGGCCAGCTCGATGCCGCTTTCAACGATTTCAACAAGGCGATCCAGCTCGACACGACGGATCCCCGCGCCTATCACAACCGCGGCTTGATCCATCAGGCACGCAATCAGCATGCGCAGGCTATCGAGGACTTCTCGACGGCGATCTCGCTTTCTCCGAGCTCGCCCGAGCCCTACAACGGTCGCGGCATCTCCTATGCCGCCCAGGGCGACGACGAGAACGCCTTCTCGGATTTCAACACGGCGATCAACCTCAACAACAAGCTTGCTGAATCCTGGGCGAACCAGGCGCTGATCTACGAGCGCCGCGGCGACAAGGCCAAGGCGCAGAAGTCCTATTCGCACGCGCTGCAACTCGACCCGAAATACGAGCCCGCCCGCGCTGGGCTTGCGCGTGTCAAGGCGATGTCCTGACGCGGCACATTTCCTATTTTCTTTCCCTCCGCCCGCGCCTCCGCCGCGGGCGGTTCTTATCTCGCGGGCTGGCGGGGAAACCGGCGCTTGTGGAACTATCGCGACCTCAATCAGTTTGACCGTGGCAAATATGGAGATCTGCCATGATCAAACAGACCTTGCTTGTGGCGACCGCCCTTGCGGCCCTTTCCACAACGGCCCCCGCACAGAGCTATGTGACGCTCGGCCGGCTAACGTGCGGGTCCGAGGGGGGCACGGGGCTTATCGTCACATCCACGAAGAATCTCATGTGCACCTTCAATCCCGCTGACGGCTCGCCTCCCGCAGTCTATGCGGGCAGGATCACGAAGATCGGTCTCGACATAGGGTCCACCGGCAAAAGCGTAATGATATGGGACGTGCTCGCAAAGACCGGCACGTCGGTTGCTGACTACGCGCTTGCCGGCGAGTATTACGGTCTCGGCGTCGATGCCAGCTTTGCCGTGGGCGGAGGAGCGAAGGTCATAGCCGGCGGCACCAACAAAGCCTTCATGCTGCAGCCGGTCAACATCCAGGTCCAGGAAGGTCTAAACCTCGCCGTCGGCGTGGATCACCTGGTCCTCGCGCCCGCTGGCTGACGGCTGTGCAAGGCAGGCCTCAGGGTCTTGGGCCTCAGTCCCATCTCCCGCTCAACGGTGATGAAGCTCCAAGTATCCATTGCCAAGCCGACCTTGCACGCCAGCCTAAGGAGGGGCACTGTGGCCAAAGGCTGCAACACATGCGCCACCCGGGCGCTACAGGAGTTAGATGAACGACAAAGAGATCCGCGACATAGTCCTGTGGCTGTCGGACGAGGGCATACGCGGGCTCAAGGAACAGGATTTGCTCGCCGGTTTCGCCGACCGGTGCCGCGCCGCTGGCCTACCGATCGACCGCGCGCTCGGGCTTATCGACACCCTTCATCCGGAGTTCGAAGGCCGCGGTTTCCAATGGAACAGTGAGAGCGATGAGGTTCCGGAAGTCTTGCATTACGGCTCGACAAGCGCCGGCGAAGCGCTGGCGAACTGGCGGCGCTCCGTATTCTTCCATATGCTCGAGGCAGAAGAAGCCGAGCGCCGTGTACGCCTCGCGCTTGAGCCGCAGGTGCTCTTCACCTCCCTCGACACGTTGAAGGAGCAAGGCCATACCGACAGCCTCAGTCTGATCCACCGCTTCACCGATCGCGGCCGCATCGGCCAGATGGACTGTTTCTATTCATTCTGGACGACCAAGAAACGTGGCGGCTTCAGCGAGGCAGATCTCCGCGCGTTGAGGGCGCTGCTACCGACACTCGCGCTGGCCGTGAAGACCGCCTCCTGCATGCGCATCATCCGCACGCTTGCCGATGTCTATCTCGGCGAGGATGCCGGTCGACGAGTGGTGGAAGGCAGCATCGAACGAGGCTCGGCGGAGCGTATCGAAACGGTGATGTGGTTTTCCGACCTCCGCAATTTTACTGCTATCGCCGACAGCATCCCGCCGGAGGAGATCATTCCGCTTCTGAACGACTATTCCGGCACTATCATCGCCGCAATCGAGGACCACGGCGGCAGCGTCCTGAAGCTGATCGGCGACGGCGTCCTTGCCATTTTCAACTACCGCGAGCCTGCGGAGGCCTGCAGCGCCGCGATCGCAGCCGAGCGGCAGTTGCGTGTGATACTCGCAGAGCTGAACGCACGAAGGCTCGAGGAAAGCAAGCCGACCACCGATGTCTCCCTGGGCCTGCATATCGGCGAAGTCTTCTACGGGAACATCGGCAGCCGGAACCGGCTCGATTTCACCGTCGTCGGACCGGCGGTTAATGAAGTGAGCCGCATCGTCGCCATGTGCCGCTCCGTCGAACGGCAGTTGATCATGTCATCGGAATTCATTGCAGCCTGTCCGCCCGCCCATCGCGCCAATGCCGTCTCGCTCGGCCGCTTCGCACTGCGCGGAATCGGGAGGGCCAAGGAGCTCTTCACCTGGGACCCGGAAATCGCGACCGGGTGATCGAGCCGCCTGCGATTTTCCGCACGCATGCTGGCAAATACAAATGCCCGCCTCGAGGCGGGCATCTGTCTCAGAGCTGGATCTGACGTTCAGTGGTTGATCGCCTTGACGATCTCCTCGGTGACCTTCTTCGCGTCGCCCAAGAGCATCATCGTGCCGTCCTTGTAGAACAGCGTGTTGTCGATGCCGGCATAGCCGGAGCCGAGCGAGCGCTTGACGAACAGGCAGGTCTTGGCCTTGTCGACGTCGAGGATCGGCATGCCGTAGATCGGCGAGGTCTTGTCGTCGCGCGCCGCCGGGTTGGTGACGTCGTTGGCGCCAATGACATAGGCGACGTCGGCCTGGGCGAATTCGGAATTGATATCCTCGAGCTCGAACACCTCGTCATAGGGGACGTTCGCCTCGGCGAGCAGCACGTTCATGTGCCCGGGCATGCGGCCGGCGACCGGATGGATCGCGTATTTGACCTCGACGCCGGCCTCCTTGAGCTTGTCTGCGAGTTCCCGGAGCGAGTGCTGCGCCTGCGCCACCGCCATGCCGTAGCCCGGCACGATGATCACCTTCGAGGCGTTCTGCATCAGGAAGGCGGCATCGTCGGCCGAGCCCTGCTTGACCGTCTTCTGGACGCCGCTGTCGTCGGCGGCGATCGCCGTCTCGCCGCCGAAGCCGCCGAGGATCACCGAGATGAAGGAGCGGTTCATGCCCTTGCACATGATGTAGGAGAGGATCGCCCCCGACGAGCCGACCAGCGCCCCGGTGACGATCAGCGCCAGGTTGCCGAGCGTGAAGCCGATACCGGCGGCCGCCCAGCCGGAATAGGAGTTCAGCATCGACACCACCACTGGCATGTCGGCGCCGCCGATCGGAACGATGATCAGCACGCCGAGCGCCAGCGACAGAAGGACGATCGCCCAGAAATTGAAGTGGCTCTCGGTCAGCGCCAGGCCGATGATGAAGAAGACGACGAGGGCGGCGAGCGCCAGGTTGATCAGATGGCGGTAGGGAAGCAGGATCGGCTTGCCGGACATCCGGCCGTCGAGCTTGAGGAAGGCGATGATCGAGCCGGTGAAGGTGATCGCGCCGATAGCGACGCCGAGCGCCATCTCGACGAGCGCCTGGGCATGGATCGAGCCCACCTCGCCGATGCCGAAGGAGGACGGCGCGTAGAGCGCCCCGGCCGCGACCAGCACGGCGGCAAGACCGACCAGCGAATGGAAGCCAGCGACGAGCTGCGGCATCGCCGTCATTGGGATGCGCTTGGCGATATAGGCACCGGCGCCGCCGCCGAGCGCGAGGCCGAGGACGATCAGCAGCAAACCGCCGATCGACGGCCCTGCCAAAAGCAGGGTCGTGACGATGGCGATGGCCATGCCCACCATGCCGTAGGCATTGCCCTTGCGACTGGTGGTCGGATGCGAGAGACCGCGGAGCGCCATGATGAACAGCACGCCGGAGACGAGATAGAGGAAGGCTGCAAAGTTCGCGTTCATCGGCCCCGCCTCACTTTTCTTTCTTCTTGTACATGGCGAGCATGCGCTGGGTGACGAGGAAGCCGCCGAAGATGTTGACCGAGGCAAGCACCAGCGCCACGAAGCCGAAGCTGGTGGCAAGCCCGGAAGCGGAGATGCCGACGGCCAACAGCGCGCCGACGACGATCACCGATGAGATCGCGTTGGTCACCGCCATCAGCGGCGTGTGCAGCGCCGGCGTCACCGACCAGACGACGTAATAGCCGACGAAGATCGCCAGCACGAAGATCGCCAAGCGGAAGACGAAGGGATCGATAGCGCCGCCGGTGGCACCATGGGCAACCGCCCCGGCCGCATCCGGCACGTATTCGGCGGCGGTCCTGACCGCCTCGACCGCCCGTTCAAGATCGGTCAGTGCGTTGTCCAACAGTTCGTTCGCCATCACTTTTCCCCCTCATTCGTGCCGCCGAAGGCCGGATGCACCACGGCGCCGCCATGAGTCAGCGCCGTTGCCTTGACGAGTTCGTCCTCCATGTTCACCGCCAGCCGCTTTTCCTCCTTGGAAACCATCGTCTCCAGAAAGGTGACGAGGTTCTTGGCATAAAGGAGCGAGGCGGAGGCGGCGATGCGGCCCGGCACGTTGAGGTGTCCGACGACCTTGACGCCGGCGACCTCCGACACCTTGCCGGCTTCCGCCCCCTCGACATTGCCGCCGCGCTCGACCGCGAGGTCGACGACGACCGAGCCGGGCTTCATCGCATGCAGCATTTCGCGGGTGACGAGCCGCGGCGCCGGGCGGCCGGGGATCAGAGCCGTGGTGATGACGATGTCCTGCTTGGAAATGTGATCGGCGACGAGTGCGGCCTGTTTGACCTGGTACTCCTTCGACATCTCCTTGGCATAGCCGCCGGCGGTCTCTGCCGCCTTGAACTCCTCGTCCTCGACGGCAATGAACTTGGCGCCGAGCGAGGCAACCTGTTCCTTGGCCGCCGGACGGACGTCGGTTGCCGAGACGACGGCGCCCAGGCGCCTTGCGGTGGCGATCGCCTGCAGGCCGGCGACGCCCGCGCCCATCACGAAGACCTTCGCCGCCGGCACCGTGCCGGCCGCCGTCATCATCATCGGCAGCGCCCGGTCATATTCATGGGCCGCATCAATCACCGCCTGATAACCGGCGAGGTTCGCCTGGCTGGAAAGCACGTCCATCGATTGCGCCCGGGTGATGCGCGGCATCAGTTCCATGGCAAAGGCGGTGACGCCGGCCTTGGCCATGGCGGCGATCGCCTCCTCGTTGCCATAAGGATCCATGATGGCGATCACCAGCGCGCCCGGCTTGTAGCCCTTGATCTCCCCGGCGGTCGGGCGGCGCACCTTCAACACGACGTCGGCGCTCTTGGCGTCCTTCGCCGTGCCGATCCGGGCACCGGCCTTCTCGAAATCGGCATCGAGGATGCGCGAGCTAAGCCCCGCGCCCGCCTCCACAACGACCTCGAAGCCGAGCGACGTCAGCTTCTTGACGCTCTCGACCGAGCCCGCGACGCGCGGCTCGTTGGGATCCGATTCCTTGGCAACAAAGACGATCTCGCTCAATAGTCCCCCTCCACCGGCCCGCGTCCAGACCTGGGCTGGAAAACGGACATTTCGATCGATTGCCGAGCGACCAACCAGCGCAGCGGCCGCCCTCTCGCGTAGCTCTTCGGATCACCCCCCGATCCAGGCAAGAGCTGCAGAATTTCAAAAGCCTTACAGCGACGGCTGCGCTGCAGCGACGGTACTCTTCCATCGAAGGCGGCATTTGCCGCCGTCGACCGGATCAAAGTCAGCCAACCGAGACGGAGACTACCTCCCGACCCAGGGCAAGATTTCAGCGCAGGAAGAAGTAACCGGCGACGTTGAGGAGGACGAAGAGGATGAGCGAGCTGAAGAAGCCCATGGTCGTGAAGAAGCCGGCGGCCATCGCGATCAGCAGCGCAACGCAGAACAGCGTGCCGTACTTCGTCGCGTTGACGAAGAGATTATAGGTCTTCTCATGTTCGGAATAGTCCATCGGAGCGCCCGTCTCGACCGGTCCCGAATGATGCTCTGCCATCGTCCAAATCTCCAGAAGTACTGCGGCACCGCCAAGCGGCAGGCCCGTGATCCACAAACGGAGCGCCTTTTGCGCAATGCGCAAGCGTCGCCTTTGGTTTCCGCATACACAATGCTTGAAGCGTTCGCAACGAAAACCCGCCCACACGACTGCGGCAAATCGATTGCGCGACACCAAAGGCAGTCCCCATACCTTGCGAACAACCGTGCTCAGGGCAATCGCCTCCATCGACCTCGCCAGTTGACTTTGGCCGGCATCTGATTCCATGGCTTTATCCAGATGATCGAGGAGCCTGATGATGTCGAAACCTGTCGTTGCCATCCCGTGCGATTTTCGCGATTTCGACGGCAATGTCTGGCATGTGGTCGCCCACCAATATGTGCGTGCGGCGGTCGAGGGAGCGGGCGTCATGCCGTTCCTCATTCCGGCTCTGGAGTCCGGTAACGACATCGAGGAGATCCTCGACCGCGTCGATGGAGTTCTCGCGAGCGGCTCTCGCTCCAACGTCCATCCTGCGCTCTACGGCAGGGAGGCGAGAGAGGCGGATGGCCCCTTCGATCCGGGCCGCGACGCGACCAGCTTGCCCCTCATTCGCCGTGCGCTCGACCGCGGCATTCCGCTGTTCGCCATCTGCCGCGGCATTCAGGAATTGAATGTGGCGCTTGGCGGCACGCTCGCGACCGAGATCCAGGAACAGCCGGGGGTTTGGGATCACCGGAAGCCGGACGTGCCGGATCTCGACGTCGCCTATGGCATTCGCCAGGACGTGATCGTCAAGGAGGGGAGCTGCCTCGCTCCCGTTCTCGGCGCTGGCCGAGTTCGGGTCAACTCTCTGCACCGCCAGGCGATTGCCGCCACGGCTCCACGTCTGGCGATCGAGGCCGTGGCCGAGGACGGCACGATCGAGGCCGTATCGGTCATCGGCGCGAAGGCCTTCGCCGTCGGCGTCCAATGGCACCCGGAATATTGGGTCAGGACCGACGCCCCGTCGGCCGGCTTGTTCAGAGCCTTTGGCGACGCGGTTCGCGCTTACCGGGAGAGCAAGCTCAAATAGTTATCGGATATTGCGCTCGAACGGGGTCTCGGCGACGGGCGTCAGGGCCCTTCCATGCGTGAACCAGGCTTTGAGATTGTCGACCACCAGATCCGCCATGGCGCCGCGGGTGACCACGGAGGCCGAAGCCACGTGCGGCAGCAGCGAGACGTTCGGGAGGGCGATGAGCGCCTCCGGCACATGGGGCTCATTCTCGAACACATCGAGTCCGGCGCCGGCAATCGTGCCGTTCTGAAGCGCCGCGACAAGTGCACCTTCGTCGACCGTCGAGCCGCGGCCGACATTGATCACCACGCCCTTGGGACCGAGCGCCGAGAGTACCTCGGCATTGACCGCCTTCGCCGTGCTCGGCGTCCCAGGTACGATCACGATCAGCGTATCCACGGCCTCGGCCAGGCTCACCAGGCTCGGGTAATAGGGAAAGGCGAGATCTTCGCGCCGGGTGCGCGTGTGATAGGCGATCGGCAGGCCAAAGGCTTCGATCCTCCGGGCGATCGCGAGACCTATTCTTCCGAGACCATAGAGACCCACCTTTCGCCCACGAAGCGACAAGGGCGAAAGCTGAAAGTTGCCGTCGCGCGCCCATTGGCCCTGCCTCAGCCACTGTTCCGCCTGGGGCAGAAGCCGCACCGTATTGATCAACAGGCCGATCGCCGTGTCGGCGACTTCCTCATTGAGCACATCCGGCGTGTTGGTGACGACGATGCCACGCGCGGCGGCGCGGTCGACATCGACACCATCATAGCCGACCCCGAAATTTGCGATAATCTCGAGCTGCGGGAACCGATCCATCAATTCGCTCGGCAGCCGACCGGAAACGGCGATGCCCGCCACATCCGCCATATCCGCCGTTACCAGAGCCGGATCTGCACGTTCGATCAGCACCGTCTCGAACATTTCCGGCAGCCGTTCGAGAATGCTCGGATTGACCTTGCCGGGAACGAGAATTCGGGGACGGCTCATCGAAGTTCCTTTGCTAAGCGACGGTGCGAGATGCGCCGCATCCTGGAGACATGCAGTAGAGCGACCGGGATCAAGCGATGACGCGGAGAGGACCGGTCGACTGGCGGATGCGCATTTCCGGCTTTATCAGGTGGATCCCGTCCGGCTCGTGACTGCCGGAGAGCTTGTCCAAAAGAGCGCGCGCCGCGCTGCGGCCCACCTCGGCCTGGCCGTTCCACACGGTCGTCAGCGCAGGCGTCGCAATCGACGCCTCCTCGAGATCGTCGTAGCCGGTCACAGAAATATCGACGCCTGGCACGAGGCCTGCACGGGCAATGCCGTTCATCATGCCGATCGCCACGAGGTCGTTCCAGCAGACGACGGCCGTCGGCTTTTGCGGCAACGAAAGAAGGTGAACCGCGGCTTCGAAGCCTCCCTGCTTCGAGCGCGGCCCCGGAATGCGCAGGTCCGGGTCGACCTCGATATTCGCCTTGCGCAGCGCATTGACATAGCCCTGGTAACGATCGCGTCCGGTCGAAGTCTGGTCGGTGCCGCCGACCATGGCGATGCAGCGGTGGCCGAGGCCGATCAGATGATTGGTCGCAAGGGCGATGCCATAGGCGTCGTCACCGCGGAAGATAGGCACATCCAGCCCGTCGATGGAGCGCGCGATCAGGATCGCGGGCATGCCATTGTCCTCGGCGAGCTGGATATCTTCCGGCGGCGTGCCGATCGCCGGCGACATGATCACGCCGTCGCCACCAAGCTGCAGCAGCGTCTCGATGAAATCGCGCTGCTTCTCGACGGAATCGTAATGGTTGGAAAGGATGAAAGTCTGCTTGTCGCGATCGAGTTCCGCCTCGATCGCCTTCAGGATCTCGCCGTAAAAAGGGTTCATGATGTCGTGCACGACGACGCCGACGATGCCCGAGCGGGACGTCCTGAGGCTTGCCGCCCGACGATTATAGATATAGCCGAGCGCCCGTGCCTGCTCCTTGATCTTTTCGCGGGTGGTGGTCGCCACCAGCGGGCTATCTCGCAATGCCAGGGATACTGTCGCCGTCGAAAGGCCGAGTGTTTCCGCTATTGTCGAAAGCTTGACCTTTTGCGCCACAATACCCCCCGTGCCATTGATGCTTTTCGCAGCGCCTTGCGCCCTCGGATTTAAATCTTGTTTAAACTGTTTAAATCGTCGCTGCAATCGAGAAGTGCGCACTTAATCTGCGGCACGCGCCGCCTGCAGGTTGCTGTCGACCACGCGCAAGAGTTTCATGAGGGTACGCACTTGCTTTTCGGTCAGGCCGCGGGTGGCAAGTTTCTCCGAATGCTGGCCGGCTTCGGCAATCGTCTGCAGCCGGTCGCGCCCGGGAGCGGTGAGGTAGACCTTGGTCAGCCGCGCGTCGTCCTCGTCCGGTCGGCGTTCGAGGAACCCCTGCGCTTCCATGCGGCCGATGGTACGCGTCATCGTCGGTGCCTTGACGCCAAGCTTGGCGGCAAGCGCCCCGGCCGTCAGGCCGTCCGTCTCGGCAAGGGCGAGCATAACGCCGTCCTGTCCGGCATAGAGGCCGCTCTCGACAAGATTTCGGGAAAGCACGGTTCGCATAGAGCGTGCAGCCTGGACGAGCAACGAAGCAAGCTCCTGCTCGTGCGGTTCGGCGGTGAATTCCTCCTTTTTCCTGCCGTTCTTGGCCTTCTTTTCGGCTTTGCTCTTCTTACCCATTGAACCTCCGCCGAATCCCTCACACTGACTTATAATAATAGTACTTGCGATTACGAAGTGTATGACTCAAATAACAATTTTGAGACAATCGACGCGGAGGTCCGAAGAGAAATGCCGATGCCGAAGCCCCGTTGGGAGGAAAATCCCGCCGATCTGGCATCCTCTCTGCGACGGGACTGGATCGCCGTCCTGCCGCTCGGCGCGCATGAGCAGCACGGGCCCCATCTGCCCTTCGAAACCGATCGGCTGATCGCCGAAGGCATCGTCGAGCGCGTCATAGCGGCTCTTCCCGAGGGGCTGCCCGCGACCTTCCTGCCGGTTGAGCCGGTCGGCTACTCGATCGAACATATGGAAGTCGCAGGCACCCGCACACTAGCCTATGACGAGGCGATCGCGCGCTGGCTCGGCATCGCCGAAGACCTCTCCCAGCGCGGTATCCGCAAATTTGTGCTGCTGAACGCCCATGGCGGCAATTCTCCGCTGATGACGATCGTCGCGACGGAAGCGCGCGTGCGCTTCCGCATGCTTGCCGTCGCAACGAGTTGGACCCGCTTCGGTCAGCCGGAAGGCTGGATGAATGGAGAGGACAAGGCGATCGACATCCATGGCGGGGACATAGAGACCTCGGTAATGCTCGCCCTTTGCCCGGAAAGGGTGAATATGGCAAAGGCGGGGCACTTCCTTTCCCGCCAGAGCGAATTTGCCGACCGCTTCAAGCATCTGCGTGCCTACGGTCCGCATGCGTTCGGCTGGAAGATGTCCGATATCAATCCACAAGGTGTCGCCGGCAATGCCGCCGTCGCCACCGCCGAGCGCGGCGAAGCCCTGCTCACCCATGTGGTAAGCGGCATCGTCGAATTGCTCGAGGACGTGAATGCCTTCGACCTTGGAGATTTTACCTAGGCCATACCGGCCGATCCTAAGTAGCCTGGGTCGGATCGGGGCGGAAAGCCGCTTGCAATTTCCCTCATTCCGCGCTGATCCGAAGCGGAGGAAGCGCAGCCGGCGCATTTGCGCTTCGCACCGTCATCTCCTATATGAGACGCCAACGTTAAGATGCCTGCGGCGCATCGCCAATCCTCGAGGCTCCCATGACCGAAACATCGACGCAGAAGCCGATTCCCGTCACCGTGCTCACCGGCTATCTCGGCGCCGGCAAGACGACGCTCCTCAACCGCATCCTCAGCGAGAACCATGGCCGCCGCTATGCAGTGATCGTCAACGAATTCGGCGAGATCGGCATCGACAACGACCTGATCGTCGAGTCCGATGAGGAAATCTACGAGATGAACAACGGTTGCGTCTGCTGCACCGTGCGCGGCGACCTGATCCGTGTCGTCGAAGGTCTGATGCGGCGCCCCGGCCGCTTCGACGCGATCATCGTCGAGACGACCGGCCTTGCCGATCCTGTGCCCGTTGCCCAGACCTTTTTCATGGACGACGACGTTCGCGCCAAGACCGAACTCGACGCGGTCGTCGCGCTGGTCGATGCCAAGCATCTGCCGCTCAGGCTCAAGGACAGCCGAGAGGCGGAAGACCAGATCGCCTTTGCCGATGTCGTGCTGCTCAACAAGACGGACCTTGTGACGCCCGAGGAACTCGACCGAATCGAGGCGACGGTGCGCGTGATCAATCCGTCCGCCCGCATCTACCGGACACAACGCTCGGAGATCGACCTGACCAGGGTGCTCGACCAGGGGGCCTTCAACCTCGAAAAGGCGCTGGAGAACGACCCCCACTTCCTCGATCAGGAGCAGCACGACGAACATGTCTGCGGCCCCGACTGTGATCACGATCACCACCACCATGATCACGATCATGATCATCATCACGACCACGGTCACCACCATCACCACGATCATGGGCCTTCGCCGATCCATGACGTGACGGTGCAGTCGATCTCGCTGCGCGGCGGCGAGATGAATCCGGAGCGCTTCTTTCCCTGGATACAGAGGATCACCCAGACGGACGGCCCGAACATCCTGCGCCTCAAGGGCATCATCGCCTTCGCCGGCGACGCCGAGCGCTATGTGGTCCAGGGCGTGCACATGATCATCGAGGGCGACCACCAACGCCCCTGGAAGAAGGGTGAGAAGCGCGAGACTCGCCTCGTCTTCATCGGCCGCGATCTCGACCGCGAGAAGCTGGAGCGCACGTTCAAGGCATGCGAAGCCCAGGCGTGACTGAACGTGTCACCGACTTTCGGATGAGACGCTGAAACAAAGAATAAGGAAAACGAGCCCACTGATGCCGACCGTCGCTCCGCTCGATCTCGAAGGCCATGTCGTCGGCGTGGCCTTTCTGAAGGACGTCCCCTTCTTCGCCGGGGCCGCCGGCACCGTTCACCGACTCGACCACGGTCACAAGACGACCGAAGCCCACGACGGACTGCTCTCGCTCGCCTATGACGAAGCGAGCGACACGCTCCTGACTGGCGGCGAGGACGGCAAGGTGATGCGCATATCGGCCGACGGGGCGGCGACCCTCGTCGCCGAGACCTCGCGCAAGTGGATTTCGGAGGTTGCGGCCGGTCCGCAAGGGGCGGTGGCCTATGCCTATGGCAAGACCGCCTTCGTCCGCCTTGCCGACGGGACGACTAAGGAATTTAAAGAAGAGCGCACCATCGAGGGCATTGCCTTTGCTCCGAAGGGACTGCGCATCGCGGTCGCGCGCTATAACGGCGTATCGCTCCATTGGGTGGCGATGGCAGGAAGCCCCGTGGATCTCGAATGGAAGGGCGCCCATACGGACGTCACTTTCTCCCCGGACGGACATTTCGTCGTCACCACGATGCAGGAAAACGCGCTTCACGGCTGGAAGCTCGACGCCAAGCCCGGCGCCGAGACACGACACATGCGCATGACCGGCTATCCGGCCAAGGTCAAATCGCTCTCCTGGTCCGCCAAGGGCAAGTGGCTCGCCTCGTCCGGTGCGCCGGCGGCGATCGTCTGGCCCTTCCAGGGCAAGGAGGGCCCGATGGGCAAGGCGCCGCTCGAGCTCGGGACTCGCGGCAACACCATGGTGACGGCGGTCGCCTGTCATCCGGCAGAGGACATCGTCGCAATCGGCTATGAGGACGGCATGATCATCGCCGCACGCTTTGCCGACAGCAAGGAAGTTCTACTGCGCCGCCCCGGCAAGGGCGCGATCACCGCAATGGCCTGGAACAAGACCGGCCGCCAGCTCGCCTTCGGTTCGGCGGCGGGTGACTGTGGGGTGGTGGATATTGGGGGATAGCCCTTCTGTCGCTGCTGCGATGGCGGTTCGCGTCGGCGCTAAAAGCCCCTCACCCTGACCCTCTCCCCGCAAGCGGAGCGAGGGGACGTGCCAGCAATCCGCCTCGGCAATTGAACCGAATGGCAGAGCCTGGCGCGTGAAGGCTAAGCTGCGATTACCTTCTCCCCGCCTGCGGGCGCCTGCGGGAGGAAGGTGCCGGCATGATGCGGCGGAGCCACCGAGACTATCGAAGGGGCACCGGCGCTTGCATGCAAGTCAAAGCTGTGAGACGACTCGGCGATTGAAGGGAGGACGTGATGGACGACATCACCCTTTTCGCATTCGCACTGGTCGCCTTTATCGGCATCGCGACACCCGGACCGACCGTGCTTCTCGCCCTCACCAACGGTTCGCGCTATGGCGTAAAGCGCGCGGCGGCTGGCATGCTCGGCGCCGTTTTCTCCGATTTCGTGTTGATCGGCGCCGTGGCGCTTGGGCTTGGCGCGGTGCTCGCCACCTCCGAATTCTGGTTCACAGCGGTCAAGTGGCTGGGCGCCGCCTATCTCGCTTTCCTGGGGGTGATGTTGCTGCGCTCCAAAGGCTCGCTCAATGTTGGGGCCGCGACAGAGGACGTATCGGCGAGCACGCCGCGCGCGATTTTCCTGAAGAGCTTCCTGGTCGCCGTGACCAATCCCAAAGGCTATCTCTTCTTTTCAGCCTTCCTGCCGCAGTTCATCGATCCCGGAATGCCGCAGATCCCGCAATATGCCGTGCTTGCCTTCGTCTTCGCCTCGATCGATTTCCTGGTGATGTTCGGCTACGCCCTTGCCGGTTCGCAAGCCGTCCGATTCCTGAAACACTCCGGCGCCGTCTGGCTCGACCGGATGTGCGGCGGCGCATTGCTGGCTCTTGCCGGATCGCTGGCCCTCTATCGGCGCGCTGCCTCGTGAACGGCGACCAAAGTTGGAAACGGCGCTCCTGCGCCTGACCAGACACAGGAGCACCGTTGATGATCGCCTCCGCAGGGTGAGAGACGAGAGAGCGTCAGGCGGCGCGCTTGACGGGCGGCAGCGAGAGCTTGCGGCCGCTCGCGACAAGCATACCGGCCGCACCGTCGAGCCAACCTTCCTTAAGCTCAAGAGCCAGGAAACGGCTCCGCTCGAAAGGACCGGGCATGACGAGATGCTGCGCGCGCTCGGCGAAGAACCCGAAGCGCTCGTAATAGGGCGCGTCGCCGACCAGCAGGATTGCACCGTGGCCGCGCTTCTTCGCCTCCTCTATCGCCGCGCGCATCAGCATGCCGCCGATACCCTTCCCCTCATGCGCCGGATCGACGGCCAGCGGGCCGAGAAGCAGCGCAGGCACCGCCTGCCCTTCGCGGTCGACGCCGGCCTCGACATTCCAGAGGCGGACGGTGCCAATCACATGGCCGTCGAGGTCACGCGCCACGAGGCCGAGCCCTTCGGCCGGCAGGCGACCGCGCCGCAGCTTTTCTGACGACTTCCTGCGGCGGCCGGGACCCATCGCCCGGTCGAGGAGGTTCTCGCGCGCGACGACGTCGCCCGGATTTTCCGAATCAATCACAAAGGTGGACGGCGCGAAGAACGCGCGCAGGGTGTCAACAACAGCGGCCATCGGGGCCTCCCGTCATCAAAACCGCTTCAGGCGGACCGAAGAGAGTTGTGAAGTGGCCGCTCCCGCTTTGGAGGCGGGAGCGAGCCGGATCAGATCACGTAAGCCTTCAACGGCTCGAAGCCATTAAAGGCGACGGCCGAGTAGGTGGTGGTGTAGGCGCCGGTGCCCTCGATCAGAACCTCGTCGCCGATCGTCAGCGAGATCGGAAGCGGATACATGTTCTTTTCGTAGAGCACGTCGGCCGAATCGCAGGTCGGACCGGCGAGCACGCAAGGCTCCATCGCGTCGTCGTCGCGCGCCGTGCGGATCGGATAGCGGATCGCCTCGTCCATCGTTTCGGCGAGACCGCCGAACTTGCCGATGTCCAGGAAGACCCAGCGATGGCTGTCGTTGTCCGATTTCTTCGAGACGAGAACAACTTCCGCCTTGATCACGCCCGCATTGCCGACCATGCCGCGGCCCGGCTCGATGATGGTCTCCGGAATGTTGTTGCCGAAGTGCTTCTTCAGCGCACCGAAGATCGCCTGGCCATAGGCTTCGGCCGACGGGACGTCCCTGAGGTACTTCGTCGGGAAGCCACCGCCCATATTGACCATCTTGAGCTCGATGCCCTGCTTGGCAAGCTGCACGAAGACGCGCTTGGCATCGGCAAGCGCCGAGTCCCAGGCATCGAGCTTTGTCATCTGCGAACCGACATGGAACGACACGCCGTAGGAGACGAGGCCGAGCTGATGGGCATAGACGAGCACGTCGACGGCCATCTGCGGCACGCAGCCGAACTTGCGCGACAGCGGCCATTCCGCTCCTTCGCCATCCGTCAGCACGCGGCAGAAGACACGGGCGCCCGGAGCGGCGTGTGCGATCTTCTCGACCTCTTCGTGGCTGTCGACCGCGAAAAGATCAATACCCAGCGAATGCGCGCGAGCGACGTCCCGCTCCTTCTTTATCGTGTTCCCATAGGAGATGCGGGCGGGGGTCGCGCCGGCATCAAGGGCCATTTCGATTTCGGCGACGGACGCGCAATCGAAATTGGAGCCGAGACCGGCCAGCAGGCGCAGGATTTCCGGCGCCGGGTTTGCCTTCACGGCGTAATAGATCGCGCTGTCCGGCAGAGCGTGGCGGAATGCCTTGAAGTTATCGCGCACGACGTCAAGGTCGACGACGAGGCAAGGGCCTTCCGGACGCCGGGTGTTGAGAAAGTCGATGATGCGTGCCGTGGTCATGGCTGTATTCCCCTAATCCATTAAACTCCACAGCTGTGGAGGACAAAGGGCATACGCGCTTGCACTGGCACCAGCCGGTGGAGACCCCGGAACCATGCATGCGCTCTATGCGCGATACGGTGAATCGAAGCCCGTGAAGGCTAAGACTCGGCTTTGTCTGCCATGGATTGGAGGGAATATCCCAACCGCACTTCCGGCAATGAAGGTGTGCCTCTTCAGTAACCCCGGCTGTTGGAGAGCCGGCAGACACCAGAAAGGCCCGCACCGTCGTTGCTTCAAGATGTCCTCGCATTTCCCGGTTGGCCGGAATAGCGACTGGAGGGGTTAGTTCCAGGTACCTTACCGAGATCCTCACCTAATCGAGGGTCGGCGGACACCCACAGGCACGTGCGACTTTGGGCAAGGGCGTAGGTAAGAAAAATCACTGTCGTAATCAAGAGCTTTTTCCGCCTGCCCGGTAATTTTTTCTGGACCGGACAACTGCGTCAGTGTTCACCTTGAATGAACGATTTTCCCGCTGTCGGCGTGCACCGCAGGACGCCAGAAACAGGCGCCTCTTACTCACCGCCCGCGAAGAAGGATAGGAACGACTAGCCATGGACACCCTGACTCGCATCCGCGCCTTTATCGACGTCGTGGACGCGGAGGGTTTCTCGGCCGCAGCCCGGCGGGTCGGCAAGTCCAAGGCGCTGCTGTCGAAATATGTCCGTGAACTCGAGGACGAACTCGGGGCTCTCCTCCTCAATCGTACGACGCGGCAATTCTCGCTGACCGAAGCCGGCCACACCTATTATCGCACCGCGTCCGAGATCCTGAGGGAGATCGATAACCTCGCCGATCTCGTGCGCGCCAACAATGCCGACCTGCGCGGGCGCCTCCGAATCACCGTGCCGAGGACTTTCGTCGATGCGGAGATTGGCCAATCGCTGATCGATTTCGGCAAGCAGCATCCGGAACTGTCGCTCGAGATCGTCTGCGACGACCGTTTCGTCGATCTCGTCGAGGAGGGTTTCGACGTCGCAATTCGCATCACCCGTCTCGAGGATTCGACGCTCATCGCGCGCAAGCTCGACGATTTTCAAATCCTCGTCTGCGCCTCGCCCGAATTCATGGCTAGGAATGGCCCGCTCAACCATCCGAGCGAGCTTTCGAAGGCCGCCTGCATTCTCGACACCAACGGCCGCTCCTACTCGAACTGGCGTTTCATCGAGGTGGACGGTTCGCCCTTCACCGTTCCGGTAAGCGGTCCGATCGAAGTCAACAGCCCGCTCGCCTCTGTGCGCGCGGCGGTGGCCGGCCTCGGAGTTGCACCCGTGCCGGACTTCATCGCCCGGCCGAAGATCGCGAGCGGCGAACTAGTCACCCTGTTCGAGGAGTTCCTGCCGAAGGACCGCGGCATCTACGCAATTTACCCGCACCGGCGATACCTGCCGGCGAAGGTCCGTTCATTCGTCGATTTCCTGCATGGCTGGTTCCGCAACTGATGAAGCCGAACGCACCTGTTGCGCGCGGTGAAGACGGCGCCCGCGTCCCAATTCCGTCCCATTTGCGATACATTCGGTGGCGATTCGTACGGTTTCGGCCGAAAGGATTCCACCCGATGCAAACAAAACGCCTCGTCATGGCCGGCCTTGCGACGCTCCTTGCGCCCACGCTGGCTAGTGCCCATCCGCACATCTTCGCCGAAGCGCGGCTCGAGATCGTTTCCGACGAAACGGGCGGCATCGGCGAGTTGCGCAACGTCTGGCGTTTCGACGAGATGTTCTCGGCAAGCGTGGTGCTCGACTTCGACAAGAACTCGAACGCTACCCTCGATCCGGAAGAACTGAAGGAAGTCGGCCAGACGGTGCTCGAATCGCTCGCGGAGTACAATTACTACACGACCATACTCGACAATGGGAAATCGGTGAAAGTGAACCGACCCGCCGGCATCACGGTCGACTACAAGGACAACCAGCTCTTGATGATGTTCGCTGTCAAGCCCGCAGAAGCGATGCCGCTCAAGGGGAAGCTTTCCTTCGGGGTCTATGATCCGACCATGTACACGGCGATGGATTTTGCGACGGACGACGATCTCGCGGTCGTCGGTGAGAAGATCGAAGCCTGCAAACGTCAGGTGGTACGGCCGGACCCGGATGAAGTGCTCGCCGAGAACAAGGACACCCTTACGGACGCGTTCTGGAGCGACCCGACGGGCACCGACATGTCGAAACTGTTCGCGACCAGGATCGAGATCACATGCTGAACGTCCGCAGGATCGGCAGTCCGCTTTTGGCCGCGCTTTTTTTGACGGCCATTTGCGTGACCACGGCCATGGCCCGATCGCCGCTCGGCATCGGCTCTGCCGAGCCTTCCTTCCAGACGACCGGGATGTTCGGCGGCTTGCTCGCCTGGGTGAATATGGAGCAGCAGAACTTCTATCGCCTGCTGACGGGGGCGCTGAAGGACATGCGCGAAAACCCATGGCAGCTCTGGTCGCTGATCGGCCTCTCCTTCGCCTACGGCGTCTTCCATGCGGCCGGCCCGGGCCATGGCAAGGCCGTCATATCCTCCTACATGATCGCCAACGAGACGGAGCTCAGGCGCGGCGTACTCCTTTCCTTTCTCTCCTCGATGCTGCAGGGCGTCGTCGCCATCCTGCTGATCGGCGCCGTCTATCTCCTGTTGCGCGGCTCGTCGATCAACATGACGCGTGCGACCCATTCGCTCGAAGTCGCAAGCTATGCGCTGATCGCTGCTTTCGGCGGCTGGTTGATGTTCCGCAAGCTGCGCTCGATGGCCCGGCCGGCGCCTGCCGACGCCCATGCACATGCGGGGCATGACCACGGTCAGCATCGCCATGATCATCGCCACCATCATGTCCATGACCACACGCATGGCCACGGCGAAGTCTGCGCAACCTGCGGACACGCCCATGCCCCCGATCCGCAAATGCTGAAGGGCGACCGCTTCGCCCTCACCGAAGCCTGGTCGGCGATCGTCGCCGTGGGCTTGCGCCCCTGCTCAGGCGCGCTGATCGTGCTTTCCTTCGCGCTCCTGAACGGTCTCTATCTCGGGGGCGTTCTGTCGGTCTTTGCCATGTCGATCGGCACCGCCATCACCGTCTCTGTCCTCGCCACCATGGCCGTCACCGCCAAGGGCATTGCGGTCCGCTACGCCTCGACCCACTCGGCGGCGGCGCGCATCTCCAACGCCATCGAGATCGCCGGCGCGCTGCTGGTTCTGGTTTTAGGGCTTGTTCTGTTGGGTGCTGCCCTGCAGGGTTGACGCGGGATACATATCCGCCGAGGCAGCCCCCTCATCCCCCTGCCGCGACCTTCTCCCCGCAGGCGGGGAGAAGGGGGTGTGCCCAATCGATGAGAATTAAGCGCAACTCACCGCCCGCGGCGGCGCTGATGGCGGGCGCGCAGCCAGAAGATCAGGAAGAAGCCGAGCACGAAGAGAGTACCGAAGCCGGCTGCGAGCCAGGGCGAAACTTCGCCGAGCCAGAGCATGATCGACGGCAAGGCGAGAAAGCCGAAAGCGACCGCGGCCAGGATGATCGCCGCCGCGATGGCGGGGGTTTTTTCCTTCTTCTCGGGCGTATTCACGCTTGCTCCTTTGCCGCATATTCTGCCCGGACGTCTTCCAGGCGCCGCTTCTGGCGCCCTTCGCTATCGAAGTTCTCCGGCGAAAGCCAGGTTTCGAAAGCGGTCTTGAGAAGCGGCCATTCTCGGTCGATCATGGAATACCAGGCCGTATCACGGTTGGCGTGCTTCGAAATCATGTGTTGACGGAAAATGCCTTCGAAGGTGAAGCCGAGCCGCAATGCCGCGCTGCGGCTCGGTTGGTTCTCGCTGTGGCATTTCCATTCGTAACGCCGATAGCCGAGATCTTCGAACACGTGCCGCGCCATCAGGTAATGGGCTTCCGTCGAGAGCGGCGAACGTGCCATTGCCGGACCGTGCGCCACCCCGCCGACCTCCACGACGCCGTTGGCCGGATCGGCACGCATGTAGTTTGCCATGCCGGTGATATTGCCCGTTGCCCTGTCGCGAAATACCTCGGTAATCCAGCCGGACTTCGCCGCCACCGCGGAGAGCCAGGCATCGAAGTCCTCGATGCCGGAAAAGTCGTCCTGGGTGAAATATTTGAGCAGAGGATTGATCGCCATGCCGCCAAAGGCGTCATTCCAGAGCGCCTCGAGATGAACCTTTCGCTCATAAGGCTCCAGGCGCACGTAGCGCCCCTCGATCAGTACCGGTTGCGGCACCGGGCAGCCCGTCCAATTGGCAAGGTCACGCATCGAGTTCTCCGCGCGCAGATCACGTTGTGATCGATTCTAAGAAGATGACGCGGGATGCTGGCGGAAAACCGCGCACGCTTTTTCTCACCCCGCGCTGACGTTTGCCTCGCAATAGGACGGAAGTCGGCCGAGGACAAATTAAAACTCGTGATGCATCCGATCAGCGCAGGATGGTGCCAGGTCGCTCCTGGAACCGTCCTTTGCGCGATCGCTGCCGTCAGGCCGGGACCTTCGCTGCAGAAACGGTCGCCTCGATATGGTCGACGAGCGCATCTGCAAGACCAAGTCGGCCGGCAAGAAGGTCGAGATAGCCGCGTTCAGCGCGACTTTCCGGCTCGATTGCCAAACGCGAGGCCGTGTAGATTTCGACCCGCTCCTCTTCAGTTTTGCCTGCGGCGATGATCGCGTCGAGATCCGTGGGGTTCGCGAGTTCGGTTTCGAGGAAGGCGGTGGCATCTGCCGACAGTCCAGAGACGGCGAGCTTGTCCATGATATGGCGACGCTCGGACTCATCGATATGGCCGTCGGCCCGCGCCGCCGCGATCATCGCACGGACGAGCACGAGCGCGAAATCGTCGCTCATGGCCTCCGGGGCAGCGAAACCGGAATTGGCTGGAGGTGCCGGCAACTGGGCCGGCGCCGAGGTCGCGGGCTCGGCCGCGGGCGCCTGGCCCGCCTGATATTTCTTGTAGGCCTGGTAGCCGAGGCCGGCGATCGCCGCCAGGCCGCCGAGAACCGCCGCATTGCCGGCCAGCTTGCGGCCGGACTTGCTGCCAAGGAGGACGGCCGCGATCGCGCCCGTTGCCAAGGGATTGTCCTTGGCGAGTTTCGTCACCTGGTCTGCGCGGTCGCGAACCGAGCCGCCAGCACCGGGCACCTGCGATCCCAGAAACTGATCCAGCAATTTCTTTGCGTCGAACATCGGCTTCGCTCCTTGTCGGTTTGGCGGGCCACAGGGACGCTTCTGACGTCTTCCATCCCGCTGCTGTCGGCGAACAGAGACATAGGAACCTTGCCGGCGAAATACAAACGCGACGCAGAGACGAAAAAAGGCCTGACGACCCGGCCTTTCTCGAGAGAACTTTGCCTCAAGCCTTCAGCGCGGCCGCCTCCGCGGCGAGCTTGGTGATGCCTGCCCAGTCCCCCTTGGCGACGAGTTCCTTCGGCGCCACCCAGGAGCCCCCGACGCAGACGACGTTCGGCAAAGAGAGATAGTCGCGGGCGTTGGCGAGCGAAATACCGCCGGTCGGGCAGAACAGGGATCCCGCAAGCGGCGATGAGAGCGCCTTCAGATAGGCAGCGCCGCCGGCCTGCTCGGCCGGGAAGAACTTCATCACCTCATAGCCTTCCTCGCGCAGGCCCATCACTTCGCTCGCCGTTGCCGCCCCAGGCAGCAGCGGCACCTCGTGCTCATTGGCGACGTCGATCAGTTCCTGGGTCGTGCCGGGGCTGACGATGAATTGCGATCCTGCCTCTATGGCCGCTTCGAACTGAGCTGCGTTGAGGATCGTGCCTGCCCCAGCAACCGCGCCTTCGACCTCGTCTGCTACCGCGCGGATCGCCTCGAGCGCTGCCGGGGTACGTAGCGTGATCTCGATCGCGTTGAGGCCGCCGGCAACCAGTGCCCGCGCGAGCAGTACGGCGGTCGCTGCATCATCGATCATCAGCACCGGCACCACTGGTTGCAGCTTGAGGATGGAAAGAAGCTTGTCGGTCTTCACGCTCATGCTTGCCGTCCCTTTTAAAACGATTGAATGTTGCCCTTCGCATACTCCGCCCGCCTGTCATTGTCGAGCCCGAAAGGCGCTGCTCCAATCCGTCGCATAACAGCAGACGGCAAAATATTATCGGACCCAACGACATGGGCTTGAGCATGAGCAATTTAACGTTAGTCTCTGCCGGTAGTCGACCTCTCGAGATGGCAGGATTCCATGGCGAAGGAGATTGAGCGCAAGTTCCTCGTTGCTTCAGACGCCTGGCGGCAACATGCCGATAAGGGCATCAGGCTCAGGCAGGCCTATATCGTGACCATGGAGGATCGTTCGGTTCGCGTCCGCATCCACGGCAACAAATGGGCGCGCCTCACCATAAAGATCGGCAAATCGTCACTCGTTCGCAACGAGTACGAATATGACCTTCCGATGGATGACGCCCGCGAGCTCCTGACCCAGGCGGTAGGCATCGTTATCGAGAAGCGGCGCTTTCGCGTGCCGCATAAAGGCTTCACCTGGGAGATCGACATTTACGAGGGCGCGCTTGAGGGGCTCGTCGTCGCCGAAGTGGAAATGAAGCGGGAGACAGACCTGCCTTCCTTGCCGTCCTGGCTCGGGCGCGAGATCACCGGCGACCGACGCTATTCCAACCAGGCGCTTGCCACCTCGGGGCTGCTGGTCGCATAGCATGACCTACGCCTTCACGCCGGGACGGCCTTTCACCGAAGACTTCCGCGCCATCGCCGCCGAACAGATCGAGCGCGCAGTGGCCGTGCTTAGAGAGCGACCGGCCGGCCTGCACGAGGCAATTCACGACGCGCGAAAGAGTTTCAAGCGCCTTCGTGCGCTCTACCGGCTCGTGGCATGCGATGCCGCCCTGTTCCAGAAACAGGAAAACGCCCGTATTCGCGACATGGCGCAAAATCTCTCGACCGTCCGTGATGCGGCAGCCCTTGTCGAGAATGCCAAACATCTGCGCGAGCATGCGGCCAGCAAAGAGCAGCGGGTGGCGCTGGACAAGGTCTGCTCGGCCCTGCTCGCTCGCCGCGACCGCATCGCCGCATGCGATACCGATCTCGACGAAAAAATCTGCGTGACGATCGCCGGCTGCGGACAAGCGCATTCGGCGCTTGCACATATCTCCTTCCATGACGGCAGGCGAAAATCCGCTGCTCGACTTGAAAACGGCTGGCGGCGCGCGCTGGAGCGCGCCGCACGCGCTCGGGCTGCCTGCGGAACCGGCATCGACGCGCGCCTCTTCCACGAATTGCGCAAGCGCGCGCAGGATTACCGGATGAATCTCGCGCTGCTGCGGGAGGTATGGCCATCGGCCATGCAGGCGAAACGGGCGGAAACCGGGGAACTGGTGGATGTACTCGGCCATCTGAACGACCTGGCCGCCTTGACTTCGCTCATCGACGAAGAACCGGAACTCGCCGGCGACAGCCAAGACCAGACGCATCTTCTTTCCGCGATCATCACCCGTCAGGAGGAGCTTCGTCAGGAAGCATTGCAACGCGCACAAGCGGTCTTCCTCGATGAGCCCGAGAGGGAAAGCCGGACGGTCGAATTGCTCTGGCTCGAGGCTGCACGATAGCTGTGTGACCTCATCGGGCCAGATTGCCCCGGCGTGCCCTCACCCTCATGTGACATTCACACGTGCAATTCGCCGCAATTGCGCGAGGCGCCCAAAAGCTGTATTTGCCTCCCATGAACGACACGCTTGAGACACCGTGCCCGGAGACGCAAGGCCAGTTTCTGGTGGCCGCGCTCTATCACTTCGTTTCCTTCCCCCGCTTCGCCGAGTTTCGCGAGCCGCTGCAGCTCGTCTGCAATGAAAACGGGGTGAAAGGCACCCTGCTGCTTGCCCATGAGGGCATCAACGGCACGATTGCCGGCAGCGATGAGGGAATTGCGGCGGTGCTCGCCTATCTGCGCGCGCAGCCCGAATTCGGCCGACTGGAGCACAAGGAAAGCCGAGCCTCCTCCATGCCCTTCCTGCGCATGAAGGTTCGGCTGAAGAAGGAAATCGTCACCATGGGCGTCGAGAATATCGACCCCAACCGTGTCGTCGGCACTTATGTGGAACCCAAGGATTGGAACGCGCTGATCTCCGATCCGGGCACGCTCGTTATAGATACCCGCAACGACTACGAAACCGCGATTGGCGTCTTCCGCGGTGCCGTCGACCCGAAGACGAAGAGCTTCCGCGAATTTCCCGACTGGGTGCGCAACAACACGGGCCTGCACACCAAGCCGAAGATCGCCATGTACTGCACCGGCGGCATTCGCTGCGAGAAGGCGACCGCCTTCATGAAAGAACAGGGCTTCGAGGAGGTTTTCCACCTCAAGGGCGGCATCCTCAAATATCTCGAGGAGGTCCCGCCGGAGGAAAGCCTCTGGGACGGCGCCTGCTTCGTCTTCGACGAGCGCGTCTCCGTCACCCAGGGGCTTCAGGAGGGCGAGCACACGCTCTGCCATGCTTGCCGCCAACCTCTGACGCCGGAGGAGTTGCTCTCTCCGTTTCACGAAGAGGGCGTTTCCTGCGTCCATTGCCATGGCGCGCGCACTGACGAAGACCGCGAGCGCTACCGCGAGCGGCAGCGGCAGATCACGCTGGCGAAAAAGCGCGGCGAGCGGCATCTCGGAAGCTGAGCCGACATTTTGCCGCTCGGCTTAGGCTACCCCTCCTCATACCGCTTCGCGGTCGATCAGTCAGGCAGCGTCTCGCACTCGGCCAGATGAAGCGCGAGCCGGTCCCAATGCGATATGACGCGCGGCGCTCTCGTGTCACGCGGCCTTGTGGTTCCCCTTGGGGAACTGTTCCGCCAGTTCCTTATACCAGTGACCACTCTTCTTGATCGTGCGGACCTGCGTCTCGTAGTCGACATGAACAATGCCGAAGCGCATGCGGTAGCCTTCCGCCCATTCGAAATTGTCCATGAGGCTCCAGGCGAAATAGCCCCGCATTGGATAGCCCTTGGCAATCAAGTCGGCCGTCACCGAGAGGTGGTCGGCGATATAGTCGAGCCGCGGCTGGTCGTCGACGATGCCGTTTTCGACGCCCATATTGTAACAGGCGCCGTTCTCGGTGATGTAGCACTCCGGAAGCGCGTAACGGGCGTTGAGCGTCTCGACCAGCGCTCCGAGCGCCGGTGCGTAAACCTCCCAGCCGATATCGGTCTTCGCGGAGCTGACCGGCTTCGCATTGGTCGTTGCCGGATATTCGGCGTCCGGGGTCGGATCGCTCGAGACCCGCATCGGCGTGTAGTAGTTGAGGCCCCACCAGTCGAGCGGCTGTGCGATCGTCGCCATGTCGCCGTCTTCGATTTGCGGCATGCGGGAACCGAGCTCCGCAAGGAATCCCTCCGGATATTCGCCTTTGAACACTGGATCGAAGAAGACGCCGTTGTGGAAATCGAAAGCGCGCTCGGCCGCTGCCTTGTCCTCGGCGGTAGTGCTTCCGGGGTAGATCGAGTGGGCATTGATGACGATGCCGACCGGCAGGTCCGCCCGTTCCGAGCGGATGGCCTCGACGCCGAGACCGTGCGCAAGATTGGTGAAATGGAGTGCCGCAAGCGCCGCATCCATGTTGCGCTCGCCCGGCGCATGCACGCCGTAGAGGTGCCCGAGCCAGACGGAGCACCAGGGCTCGTTGAAGGTCGCCACCGCATCCAGCCGATCACCGATGCGGGCAATGACCGTCTTGGCATAGCGCTGGTAAGCATAGGCGGTGGTCCGCGCCGTCCAGCCGCCGTCACCCATCAGCGCCAGCGGCAAATCCCAGTGGTAAAGCGTCGCAAAGGCCTTGATGCCGCGAGCCTTTAGCCCGTCGACGAGCCGGTCGTAGAAGTCGATGCCCCTCTCGTTCACCGGTCCCGTGCCTTCCGGAATGATGCGGGGCCAGGCGACCGAGAAGCGATAGGCCTCGACGCCCAGGCTCTTGATCAGGTCGAGATCCTGCTCCAGCCGATTGTAATGGTCGCAGGCGACGTCACCGTTATGGCGCCCGAAAACCCGACCGGGCATGTTGGAAAAGGAGTCCCAGATCGACGGCTTGCGCCCGTCTGCTTTGCTGGCACCTTCGATCTGGAAGGAAGCGGTGGCGACGCCGAAGACGAAGTCGCCGGGCAGGCGTTCTGCAAGTTTCCTGGCTTCAATCATGCGTTATCATCCCGTCGTCTGGCAGCGGCACGCTTGGCGCCGCTGCACACCCATGTTTGGACCCTCGGCTACTGCATATCTCCCTAAATTGAAGACGCGCGGGCGCTGTGGTGCGCCGGGGGCAATTGTCGACCGCGGCGATCGGGGAGGCCCAACCGCCAGCAGGTCTTAGACCTTCACCCAAGCACCGTTGCGCTTGGAGGAGCGCACGCAGGCATCGACGAAGATCATGCCCTTCATACCGTCGTCGATTGTCGGATAAGTGACGGCGGGGTCGACCTTGTCACCATTGCGCTTGGCATAGATCGCCCGTGCCGCTTCCGAATAGATGTTGGCGAACGCTTCGAGATAGCCTTCCGGGTGGCCCGAAGGTATGCGCGAGGCGCGGGCCGCCGCCGGTGACGCGCCGGCGCCGGCGCGTGTCAGCAGGCGTTTCGGCTCGCCGAATGGCGTGTACCAGAGGTAGTTCGGGTCCTTCTGCGTCCATTCGAGGCCACCCTTGGTGCCATAGACGCGCAGCATCAGCCCGTTCTCGTTGCCGGGCGCCACCTGGCTGCACCAGAGCATGCCCTTGGCGCGTGCGCCGTCCTTCTCCTTGAAACGCAACATCACATGCGCATTGTCATCGAGCTGACGACCGGGAACGAAACTGTCGAGATCGGCCGCAAGTTCGTCCAGTTCCAGTCCAGATACGAAGCAGGCTAGATTGTATGCGTGCGTGCCGATATCGCCAGTCGAGCCGCCGGCTCCCGAGCGCGCCGGATCGGTCCGCCACGCGGCCTGTTTCTGGCCGGACTGCTCGATGTTTTCGGTCAGCCAATCCTGCGGATATTCCATCTGGACAAGGCGGACCGGGCCTAGGTCGCCATTCGCGATCATCTCGCGTGCCTGCCGGACCATTGGGTAGCCGGTGTAGTTGTGCGTCAGCACGAAAAGCGCATCGCTCTCGTCTGACGCCTGCTTGAGCCTTTTCGCATCGGAGAGCGTAGAGGTTAGCGGCTTGTCGCAAATCACGTGAATGCCGCGCTTCAGGAACTCCTTGGCCGCGGCATAGTGGACATGATTGGGGGTGACGATCGCCACCGCCTCGATGCCGTCTTTCAGCTTCGCTTCGCGGATCGCCATCTGCTTGAAATCAGAATAGACCCGCGACGGATCGAGACCCAATTCGCGGCCCGAGGCTTGCGCCTTTTCCGGCGTCGCAGACAACGCGCCGGCGACGAGTTCGAAATGGTCGTCGAGTCTCGCGGCGATGCGATGCACGGCGCCGATGAAGGCACCGGAGCCGCCGCCCACCATACCGAGCCGAATCCGCTTCTGACGAGTTTCCGTACTGCTTCCCTCAATTGCCATGCGTGCTACCTCTTCTGAAAATAGCTGTTTTGTGAAACTGCCGCCTCTGCCCCTCCCCACACAGGGAGGGGCTTATGTTGTCGCCCACGCTCCACTCATCCTTGACGGTTTCCTGAGCATAAATTTTGCGATTGACGCCGACGGACTCGGAAAGCCCCTCCCCCTGGTGGGGAGGGGTTGGGGGTTCCGCTTAGAGCCCCAACATCCGGCGGTTCGCCGCCTCATCTGCGCCGCTGTCGGCGAAATCGTCGAAAGCCTTCTCCGTGACGCGGATGATATGTGCCTTGACGAATTCCGCGCCCTCGCGCGCGCCGTCTTCCGGATGCTTCAGGCAGCACTCCCACTCGACCACGGCCCAGCCGGAAAAGTCGTTCGCTGCCATTTTCGAGAACACCGCGCCGAAATCCACCTGACCGTCGCCGAGCGAGCGGAAGCGCCCGGCTCGATTCACCCAGCCCTGGTAGCCGCCATAGACACCCTGCCGGCCGGTCGGATTGAACTCCGCATCCTTGACGTGGAACATCCGGATGCGATCCTTGTAGATGTCGATGTTCTCGAGATAGTCGAGGCACTGCAGCACGTAGTGCGAGGGATCGTAGAGCATGCAGGCGCGGGCGTGGTTGCCGGTGCGCTCGAGGAACATCTCATACGTGATGCCGTCGTGCAGATCCTCGCCCGGGTGGATTTCGTAGCAGACGTCGACGCCGCAGTCCTCCGCATGATCGAGGATCGGTGCCCAGCGGCGGGCGAGCTCGTCGAAGGCGGTTTCAACGAGACCCGCCGGGCGCTGCGGCCAGGGATAGACGAAAGGCCAGGCGAGCGCGCCGGAGAAGCTCGCCATTGCGTTCAGTCCGAGGTTCTTGGACGCGGTCAGCGCCAGCTTCACCTGCTCGACCGCCCATTGCTGGCGCGCCTTCGGATTGCCGCGCACCTCGGGTGCGGCGAAACCGTCAAAAGCCTCGTCATAGGCGGGGTGCACCGCCACCAGTTGCCCCTGCAAATGCGTCGAAAGCTCGGTGATCTCGACGCCGTTGTCGCGTGCCTTGCCGACGATCTCGTCGCAATAGGCTTTCGATTCGGCCGCTTTCTTCACGTCGAAGAGGCGCCCGTCCCAACTCGGGACCTGCACGCCCTTGTAGCCGCAATCGGCTGCCCATTTGGTGATCGCATCCCAGGAATTGAACGGCGCCGCATCGCCGGCGAATTGCGCAAGAAAGAGCGCGGGTCCCTTGATGGTCCTCATGCAAAATTCCTCCCTGTTGATTTTGGTCGTCTCAGACACCGGCTCCGGCCGAATGATGACCTTTGAGCGCGCTGCTCTACAATCTCGCGTAAACCGAAACACCTGCAACGTTGCAGGGACCAGAAGCTAGCAGATTTTCCACGACGAGCAATAAGCTTCCGTCGCCGTCGGAAGGACCTGCCGTCGCCGGCAGGAGCGACAATTGCGCCCTGCCGGCGAACAGTGCCTGTCAGACGTAACGATTGACGATGTTTTCCAGAAGCTCCTGCTTGCCGGATTTCGGCTGCGGATTGAGGTCGGCCTTGCGGACCCAAGCCTCGATTTCGTCGAGCGAGAAGCCGCCCTCGAGCATTTTCCTTGCCTCGGGCACGTTCCAACCGGCGTAACGCTCATCCAGTGGGCTCGAAAGCGCCTTATCCTCAATCATCTTCGCTGCCGCCTTGAGACCGCGCGCGCAGCAATCAATGCCGCCGATATGGCCGATCAGGAGGTCTTCAGGATCGATCGACTGGCGACGCAGTTTTGCGTCGAAGTTGGTTCCACCGGTCTTGAAGCCGCCGCCGGACAGCACCTGATAGTAGGCGAGCGTCATCTCCGGGACATTGTTGGGGAACTGGTCCGTATCCCAGCCGGATTGATAATCGTTGCGGTTCATGTCGATCGAGCCGAAGATGCCGAGCGCATTGGCAAGCGCCAATTCGTGCTCGAAGGAGTGGCCGGCGAGGATCGCGTGACCCTGCTCGATGTTCACCTTCACCTCGTTCTCGAGGCCGTACTTTTTCAGAAAGCCGTAGACAGTCGCGACATCGAAATCATATTGGTGCTTGGTCGGCTCCTGCGGCTTCGGCTCGATCAGGATCGTGCCCTTGAAGCCGATTTTGTGCTTGTACTCGACGACGAGGCTGACGAAACGGCCCAGCTGGTCGAGTTCGCGCTTCAGGTCGGTATTGAGCAGCGTCTCGTAGCCCTCGCGACCGCCCCAGAGCACATAGTTCTCGCCGCCGAGCCTATGAGTCGCATCGATGCAGGTCTTCACCGTAGCGGCGGCAAAGGCGAAGACATCCGGGTCGGGGTTGGTCGCGGCACCCCCCATGTAGCGCCGGTTCGAGAAGAGATTCGCCGTGCCCCACAGCAGCTTGACCCCGGTCTCCGCCTGCTTGAGGGCGAAATAGTCGACGATCTCGTTGAGATTGCTGGTGTTCTCTGCAAAGTTCCGGCCCTCCGGACGCACGTCGGCATCGTGGAAGCAGTAGAAGGGCACGCCAAGTAGCCGGAAGAATTCGAAGGCGACGTCGGCCTTCAGCTTCGCTGCTTCCATGGTGTCCTTGAACCAGGGGCGCTCGAAAGTCTGGCCGCCGAAAGGGTCGCCGCCGGGCCAAACGAAGCTGTGCCAGTAGGCGACGGCAAAGCGCAGATGGTCCTCCATGCGTTTGCCGAGGACGATCTCGTCCGGATTGTAGTGGCGGTAGGCGAGCGGATTGCTGCTTTCCGGCCCTTCATATCTGATCTTGGCGATATCGCCGAAAAAATCCGTGCTCACGGCTGTCTCCTCTCGTGGACTTCGAACGCCGGCGCCCGTTTGCCGGAACGCGGCGTTTGCTGGGAAAGTAATCGTTTTCATTGGCTCCTGCGGCGCATCCGGTGGGGGCTAAACGCCTCGGCTTGATTGGATCGTCGCTCCTTTGATCGCGGGATAAAGCCGGCGGTAACGCCGATAGGCCTCCTCATAGGCGGGGACCAGCGAGACCTCCGGTTCGATCGTCTCCGCGGTTTCGGGCGCGGTGCAGGTCGCAATTGGATCGGCTCCGGTGGCGGCAATCAGGCCGAGTCGCGCCGCACCGAAGGCCGCACCGAAATCGCCGTCTGCCGGAAGGTCCACCGGCAAGTTGAGCGCAGTCGCGATCGACTTCAGCCAATAGCGCGACCGTGAGCCGCCGCCGATCGCGGTGACGCGCGCGAGAGAGGTGCCGGCCGCACTCAACGCCTCTAGGCTGTCGCGGATGGCGAAGGAAACGCCTTCGAGTACCGCCTGGGTCAACGCCGCGCGGGAACTTTCGTGGCCGAGCCCGGCAAAGACGCCGCGGATCGCCGCGTCGTTATGCGGCGTGCGTTCGCCGGAGAGGTAGGGAAGAAAAGTCACCGAACCCGGTGAGCTGAGCATATCGCCAAGCTCGCCGGTCAGTTCGGCAGCGCTCCTGTTGGTGATGCCGGAATGCCAGTTGAGAGCGTCGGTCGCCGAAAGGATGACGCCCATCTGGTGCCAGGTGTTCGGCAGTGCGTGGCAGAAGGCGTGGACGGCGCTTTCCGGATTAGGCAGGTAACGAGCGTTTGCGGCGAAGAGCACGCCGGAGGTGCCGAGAGAGACGAAGGCCTGTCCTTCCCTGACCGTGCCCATCCCGCAGGCGGATGCCGCATTGTCGCCGGCGCCACCGGCGACGACGACATTCGCGCCCATGCCCCAACGGCTCGCGAGTTCTGGTCTGAGCATGCCCGCGCCCTCCGTACCTTCGACGAGGGTCGGCATGTGCCGCTCCTCCAATCGAGTGGCGGCAAGCAAGCTTTCCGACCATTTGCGGTGGCCCGTATCGAGCCAGGCCGTGCCGGCGGAATCCGACATTTCCGAGATGTGCTCGCCGGTGAGCCAAAGGCGGAGATAGTCCTTCGGCAACAACACCCAGCGCACCTTCGCGAAGATTTCAGGCTCGTTCTCACGCACCCAGGCGAGCTTCGGCGCGGTGAAGCCGGGAAAGACGATGTTACCGGTGAGTGCGCGGAACTGCGGATCGCTGTCGAGCGCGGCCGCCTCGCGGAAGCTCCGCGTATCGTTCCAAAGAATGCACGGACGAAGGACCGCGTCCTGCGCGTCGAGAAGCGTCGCGCCGTGCATCTGCCCGGAAAGGCCGATACCGCGGACGGCCGCAAGCGCTTGCGGATGGGTCGCACTGAGCGTCCCGACGGCGTCCTCGGTCGCCCTCGTCCAACCGGACGGGTCCTGCTCCGACCAGCCGGGAAGCGGCCGCGACACTTCGAGAGCCGCCGATGCGGAGCCGATGATGCGTTGCCCCTCGTCGATCAACATCGCCTTGACACCGGACGTGCCGAGATCCAATCCGAGATACATGATGTTCTCCTAAGCCTGCCCGTTCGGCAGGTTGTCTTTCAGGAATACGTCGATCCGGATGCGTTCCTGCGCCTCGAGGACCGGCAAACCGTCCGCCTTGGCCTTCAGTACGCGGATTGCGCTCCTGACCTCGTGACCGGCATCCTGATTGAGCAGGGCGTCAATCGTTCCGGAGAGCAGGGCGGCTCGGCTGTAGGACGTCAATTCATGTGCGATCACGCAGACCTGCGCCCGACCTGCCTTCTCAAGCGCCGCGACGAGACCCCGATTGCCCGCACCGAGACTGTAGATGCCGGCAATATCCGGATGGCGTTCGAGCAGGGCCGCGACGAGTTTTTCGACCAGAACCGGGTCGTCCTGCCCCTCGATCACCGGCAGGATCGACCGGCTACCGAAACTTTCGCACATGACCGACCGGAAACCTTCGAGCCGCTCCCTGTGGTCGCGGACCAGCATCGAGCCCGCCAGGACAGCGACGGGCCCCGCGCGGTCGCCAAGGAATCGCCCGATCAGCGTTCCGGCCGTTCGCCCGGCGGCTATGTTGTCGATGCCGGCGAAGTGGTCGCGGGAGGATCCCGGCAGGTCGGATACGAGAGTCACGACCGCAATCCCATCGTCGCGAAGCCGCCTTACAGCATCCGTCACCTCGGGCGCGTCAATGGCGACTACCGCGACCCCTGCGGGCCCGCGCCGATGCGCTTCCGCCAGCGCGTTGGCCAGTGCCTGCGGATCGAAAGCAGGCACGAAAAGGATGTCAATCTCCGTCCGCTCGGCTGCAGACCGCGCGATGGCTTCCCTGACCTCAGTCTCGAGTCCGAGCATGAACGAATTGTCGCCGGCAGGAAGGATGAAAATCAGCTTATAGCTGCGGCCCTTCGCAAGATTGGCGGCAGTCACGTCGCGCACATAACCGAGGCTGGCGATCGCCCGCTCGACCTTGTCGCGCGTCAACTCCCTGACCCCCGGACGGTTGTTCAACACCCGGTCGACGGTCGCAAGACTGACACCCGCTTCGGCGGCGATATCGTGAACGGTTGGACGCATCCTCTCCCCCTCGGAAAACCCTTAGAGGAATATTTGATGTACGTAAATCAAAAACGCGCGAACATGCACAACAGCGGATACGGAGAAGTGGTGCAGCGTTGTCAGCGCCGCTTTCGAAAGCGCCCCCTGTGGTAACGCGAAGGCCGGCGAGCAACGATCGCGGCAGCCAAGCCGGCCGTCTCTTGGGGGCGCATGCGGCTGGTGGCATCGCTTTCGTCTGGCGCGCCAGTCTGAGACTGAGGCTAGTGCCCGCCGCCTCCAGCCCCGGTGCCCCCTGGCTTGCTGATCATCAGGACGCCAAAGATCATTGCCAGGAACAGCACGGTCAAGAGCCGGAAGATGTCGCTAAAGGACAGGATCGTCGCCTGCTGCTGCACCATTGCGGCAAGTTGCTTGAGCGCAGCGGTCGCGCCGTCGAGGCCGTAGGCATCGAAATTCGAAGTCATGTTCTTTAAGCGCTCCACCGCCTCGGGATTACCCCATTGGACGTGCTCGGCGAGCCTCGCGTAGTGGAAATCCTGCCGCTGCGTGAGAATCGTATTGATGATCGCAAGGCCGACGGCGCCGCCGAGATTGCGTGTCAGGTTGAAGAATCCCGAGGCATTGCGGATGCGTGCGGGCGGTAGGGTGCCGAGCGCGATATTGTTGATCGGCACCATGCAGAGCATCAGCGAGGAGCCGCGCAGGATCTGCGGCATGAGCAGTTCCCAGAAGTCCCAATCGCCCGTCAGGTGGCTCATCATCCAGGTACCCGCCGCAAAACCGGCAAAGCCAATGCCCATCAGCAAACTGAGATCGAACCGGCTCGCGAGGAATCCCGCAATCGGTGCGGTGAGAACCTTCGCGAGACCCGAGACGAAGAAATACTCCTACGCTGGACTGCACATCTGCAGGCGATTGCCGAAAGGATCGTATAAGCTCGCGAAGGTTACGAAGCCGGGAAATACCTGCGCGTCCTCGCACCGCACGCCGCGGCGGCGCAACTCCTCGACCGCTCTATGGCAATCCTCGACGTTGAGGACAATGGTGGTTCCTGTCGAGGGCGTCCAGCCGCTCTCGGCCAATGTCACCGAAACGTTTCCACCGGTTCCGCCAGGAGAGAACTCGATCCAGCCCGCCTCGGGCAGGTCGTAGACCGGCCTCCCGAAACCAAGCACGTTCGCATAGAAGTCCCGCGCTCGGTCAAGGTCGGTCACCGAGATCGAGACGACATTGATGCCGCGGAACAAGGCGACGGTTGCGGACATACTTGCAACCTAAATCAGGAAATTTGCTGCGTCGAGCAGAACGACTGCTGAGGGCGGCGGGAAATCTGTCGACGCGTGCTGCGCCTACCAGCGCCGCGCGTCATATCAGAGGCGCGGCAAATCGAGGTCTGAGGAGAAGGGTGCAACCACAATCGGGCAAAGAGTGATCGTTTAGCGCCGCAACGCCGCCGCGAAAGAGGCGGCGGTGCTTGCGACTTTCACAAGTATCCTTAAATACTGCGGCGATCTTGCGCGTCGACGCGCCGGAAGCGGTGTCCGCTTTGCTTAATGGTAGGAAAGGAAAAGATCGCCGATGCAGGAAATTCTCACGCTCGTCCAAAGCCCCGAGGCTTGGGTAGCCCTGATCACGCTCGTCGTCATGGAGGTCGTGCTCGGCATCGACAACCTGATCTTCATCTCGATCCTCACCAACAAATTGCCGGCAGCTCACCGCGTCAGCGCCCGCCGCATCGGTATCGGGCTTGCGCTGATCATGCGCTTGGCGCTGCTCGGCACCATCGCCTGGATCGTACAACTGACCCAGCCGGTCTTCGAAGCCTTCGGCCACGGCTTCTCCTGGAAGGACATGATCCTGATCGCCGGCGGGCTTTTCCTCGTGTGGAAGGCGACGAAGGAAATCCACCACAGCGTCGATCCGAAGGATCACGCGGAGGACTTCATCGCCACCTCGGCCATCAACAGCTTCGCCGCCGCAATAGGACAGATCCTGCTGCTCGACCTCGTCTTCTCCGTCGACAGCATCATCACCGCCGTTGGCATGACGCCGCACCTGCCGATCATGATCGTCGCGGTCGTCGTCGCCGTTGCCGTCATGCTCTTTGCAGCAACGCCGCTCGCCAACTTCATCGAGCGGAACCCGACCATCGTGATGCTGGCGCTCGCCTTCCTGCTGATGATCGGTACAACGCTGATTGCCGAGGGCATGGGCTTCCACGTCCCGAAGGGCTATGTCTATGCGGCAATGGCCTTCTCGGCGCTGGTCGAGGGCCTCAACATGATGGCCCGCAACGCCCGGCTGAAGAAGCAAAGGGCCGAGAAAATCCACTAATCGCCTCACTGGGAGGCCCGCGATTGGCGGGCCTCCATGGGTGGAACATGGGTTGGTTCCGCCGCGCTGCGGAACGATCATCCCCGCAGAAGCGGTCGCCTTCGGGTTTCCGTTGACATAGGGGGCTTTCTATGGTCTCACCCCTGCCGACTGGAATTGCCCGCCGATACCGCTGGTGCGGCGCCCTTGCGGGCGTTTCCTTCCCAAAAAATTGTGCGCCCGCGGGGGTATGCCCCGGCAAAGGGCCCCAAAGCACGTCAAGACGGGCAAGACCATGGCAGATTCAGCAGTCCGAGTGCGCATCGCGCCCTCCCCCACCGGCGAACCGCATGTCGGTACCGCCTATATCGCGCTGTTCAACTATCTCTTCGCGAAGAAGCACGGCGGCGATTTCATATTGCGCATCGAGGATACGGATGCGACGCGCTCGACGCCGGAATTCGAGAAGAAGGTGCTCGATGCGCTCAAATGGTGCGGCCTGAAATGGTCGGAGGGCCCCGATATCGGCGGCCCCTATGGTCCCTATCGCCAGAGCGACCGTAAGGACATCTACAAGCCCTACGTCGAGAAGATCGTCGAGAATGGCCACGGCTTCCGCTGCTTCTGCACGCCGGAGCGGCTGGAAGGCATGCGCGAGGCACAGCGCGCCGCCGGCAAGCCGCCGAAATATGACGGCCTGTGTCTGAGCCTCTCGGCGGAGGAAGTGACCTCGCGCGTCGCCGCGGGCGAGCCGCACGTCGTGCGGATGAAAATTCCGGCGGATGGCTCCTGCAAGTTCCACGACGGCGTCTATGGCGACGTCGAGATCCCGTGGGATGCGGTCGACATGCAGGTGCTGCTAAAGGCGGACGGCATGCCGACCTACCACCTGGCGAACGTCGTCGACGATCACCTTATGAAGATCACCCATGTCGCACGCGGCGAGGAATGGCTCGCCTCCGTACCGAAGCACATCCTGATCTACCAGTACCTCGGCCTCGAACCGCCGAAGTTCATGCATCTGTCACTGATGCGCAATGCCGATAAGTCCAAGCTGTCGAAGCGCAAGAACCCGACCTCGATCTCCTACTACACGGCGCTCGGCTACCTGCCCGAAGCGTTGATGAACTTCCTCGGCCTGTTCTTTATCCAGATCGCCGAGGGCGAAGAGCTGCTGACGATTGAGGAGCTGGCAGAGAAGTTCGACCCGGAAAACCTCTCCAAGGCGGGCGCCATTTTCGACATCCAGAAGCTCGATTGGCTGAACGCCCGATGGATCCGCGAGAAACTGTCGGAAGAGGAATTCGCGGCACGTGTGATTGCCTGGGCATCGGAAAACGATCGCCTCAAGGAAGGACTGAAGCTGTCCCAATCGCGCATCTCGAAGCTCGGGGAACTGCCGGACCTCGCTGCCTTTCTCTTCAAGTCGGATCTCGGTCTGCAGCCATCTGCCTTTGCGGGCGTCAAGGCCTCGCCTGAGGAGATGCTCGACATCCTGAACACGGTTCAGCCGCATCTGGAGAAGATCCTCGAGTGGAACAAGGAGTCGATCGAAGCGGAACTGCGCGCCGTCGCCGATGCGACGGGCAAGAAGCTGAAGGCGATCGTCGCGCCGCTCTTCGTTGCCGTCTCGGGCTCGCAGCGCTCGCTGCCGCTCTTCGATTCGATGGAGCTGCTTGGTCGCGCGGTCGTGCGCCAGCGCCTCAAGGCCGCCTCGCAAGTGGTCGCCGCGATGGTCGGCAGCGGAAAGTAAGGACAAGACGATGAACCCGAACAGTGAAAACGGTCTTTCTTCCGATGCGACCGAGGTGCGCGCCCAAAAGCTCGAGCTCCTGCGCGAGCAGATCGGCGATGTCTATCCGGCGCATTTCCACCGCACGATCACCAATGCCGAGCTCGCGGAAAAATATGCCGGGCTCGAGCCGGACACCGAAAGCGGCGAAACGGTGACGGTCGCTGGCCGCGTCTTCTCCTCGCGCAATTCCGGCATGTTCATGGATATCCATGACGCCTCCGGCAAGATCCAGATCTTCTCGCACAAGGACACGACGCCGGAAGAAGCGCGTGCGCTGCTGCCGATGATCGATCTTGGCGACATTGTCGGCGTGACCGGCGAGGTTCGCCGCACCAAGCGCGGCGAGCTGACGGTGAATGCCAAAGAGATCACCATGCTCTGCAAGTCGCTCTTGCCGATGCCCGAGAAGTATCACGGCCTTGCCGACATCGAGACGCGCTACCGCAAGCGCTATCTCGACATCATGGTCAACGAGGAATCGAAGCTGCGCTTCCAGCAGCGGAGCCGCATCGTCTCGAGCCTGCGGCGCTTTCTCGAGGACGAGGGCTTCATGGAGGTCGAGACGCCGATGCTGCAGCCGATCTATGGCGGCGCGACGGCCGAACCCTTCAAGACGCACCACAACACGCTGAAGCTCGACATGTATCTGCGTATTGCGCCCGAGCTTTACCTGAAGCGGGTGCTGGTTTCCGGCCTCACAGACAAGGTTTTCGAGATCAACCGCAATTTCCGCAACGAAGGCGTCTCCACCCGGCATAATCCGGAATTCACCATGATGGAGTGCTATTGGGGTTATGCGGATTATGAAGACATGATGGGCCTCGTCGAACGCATGTTCGAGGCGCTGGCCCTTGCGGTGCACGGCAAGACCGAGTTCGAATTCGGCGAGAAGCAGTTGTCCTTCAAGGGCCCCTTCCCCCGCGTCTCGATGCCGGCAGCCGTGAAGGATGCGATTGGAGTCGACTTCCTCGCCATCGGGACCGACGAGGAGGCGCGCGAGGCAGCCAGGAACGCCGGCATCGAGGTCGAGAAGGATGCGACCTGGGGCGAGGTGCTCGCCTCCATCTTCGAGGAAAAGGTCGAAGCGAAGCTCATCCAGCCGGCGCACGTCATCCACTTCCCCAAGGACATCTCTCCCTTCGCCAAGGAGGTGCCGGGCGAACCGCGGCTTGTGGAACGTTTCGAGACCTATTGTAACGGTTGGGAGATCGGCAACGCCTTCTCCGAGCTCAACGACCCGGTCGAGCAGCGGGCGCGCATGGTCGAGCAGATGGAACAGTCGCACGCCCGCGGCGAGACGGAGAAGACGCTCGACGAAGATTTCCTCGATGCCATGGATCAGGGCATGCCGCCCGCGGGTGGCCTCGGCATCGGCGTCGACCGGCTGATCATGCTGCTCACCAATTCGCCGTCGATCCGCGACGTCATTCTCTTCCCGGCGCGGCGCCAGAAGGCCGACTGAGCCGAGGCAATCTCACGAACAGAGCCCGTTGCGCGAGCGGTGGCCCTTTCTGTCGAAACCTGATGACGCTGGCTCAATGCCCGCCATCAACCTCGACCGTTTTGGCCGCGTGCTCACCTGCCAGCGCGACCTCCGTGCCTTCGGCACCGGCGGCGCCCGGATCCTCGCACAGCGAGCGATCCTCCATCCTCGCCATCATGCCACGGATCTCGTCGAGCCCGAGACTGACCTCCTGGCCGTGGAACATGCCCATCTGATTTGCGTTGCCGTCGTTGTAGGAAGCCCGGAACGGCTCGCCCATGCCTTTCACGCTTCGCGGACCGGGCGCGAACAGCACCTTCGCGCCGATTGCTGCGCCCCGTACAGCAGCACGCTTCTCCGGGCCGGCCGCGTCCAGGACGACAACCTGGTAGAGATCGGCCTTTTCCTTGCTTGCCAAGGCGCCGACGACGCGCAGTGCAGTGCGCATGCGGTCCGGCCCGTTCGCCCTATCTGTCTTCACATGCATGCGGATCCAACGCTGTCCGCTATGATCGAGCTTCACAGTCCTGAGCGTCGTGCAGGCAAGCCCCGAGGGCGAAGGTTCCGCAATACGCGCAATCAGCCGTTCGCCCCCCACATAGACGGCCGCGCCGCCGGACGCAGCGGAGACGACAAACGCCGCCGACAGGATAAGCACAAGGCGCTTTGAAGGACGCAATTTACTCAGGATAACCTTCACGCTCGGCTCCGCTGACGCGCAAAATTGAGAAGAAAAGCCAAAGACTCCTGCCAAGATAGGCGAGCCACCTTTCGGAAAGTTTAAGCGGGCTGCTGCAAAATGGGAGAGGCCGACGCGCCCCTATCGGCAAAGCGCGTGCCACTGCCGATTGACTTTCGCGCCCGGCTTCGCCATTCCCGCCAGGCACAAAATCAAGATTAGGCAACGGCGACGGCCATCCGCCAGAAGAGAAGAAGACATGCACAAGGTTATTTTCGATACGGACCCGGGCGTCGACGACGCCATGGCCCTTCTCTTCCTGCACCGGCATGCGGAAATCGATCTCATCGGCATCACCTCCGTCTTCGGCAATGCCTCGATCGAAACGACGACGCGCAATGCGCTCTTTCTGAAGAAGGCATGGGGCATTGCCGCACCGGTCGCCAAGGGTAGCGGCGAGACCTTCGACACCAGCCGGCCGCATATCGACTGGCCGACAGGCATCCACGGCCATGACGGACTTGGCAACATCGACGTGCCAGACGAAATCGGCCTGCCGCTCGACCCCCGTCCCGCTCACCGCTTCATCATCGACATCATCCGCGCCAATCCGGGCGAGGTCACGCTCGTCGCGGTCGGCCGAATGACCAATCTGGCGCGGGCGGTCAGCGACGATCCGGAGATCGCAACTCTCGTCAAGGGCGTCGTCATCATGGGCGGCGCCTTCGACGTGCCGGGCAACATCACGCCGGCGGCCGAGGCGAACATTCACGGCGACCCGGAGGCAGCCGATATAGTGATGCGGGCGCCGTGGCCCGTGACCGTCGTCGGTCTCGATGTCACCTCGCGGACGGTGATGACGCGCGCCGTGCTTGCGGAGATCGCCGAGCGCGGCGGGGAGGCGGCGCGGCTGCTTGCCGATATCTCGCGGTTCTACATCGCCTTTTACGAGCAGCATGTCGTCGACGGCATGGTCGTGCACGATAGCTGCGCCTGCGCCTATGTCGTGGCGCCGGAACTGTTCAAGACCCGCAGCGGCGCCATTCGCGTCCTCTGCGGCGGCATTGCCGACGGACAGACGATCCAGAAGCCGGACGGACGGATCTTTCCTCCGAACGCCTGGGACGGACAGCCCAGCCAGAAGGCATGCATCGACATTGACGCCGAGGCCGTCCTGAAGCTCATAGGCGACACGCTCGCGAAGGGCTGACGCCGCTTTGCTCTGCGCGGACGCTGCTCACAAGGGCGGGGGGCTGCCCCGCACTCTCGCAGCCGATTTCCGCCGCTGGCGGCGAACGCGACGTCAATGGTACCAATGCAGGTTGTCGCGAGCGCCAAGCCCGCCCCCTCGCGAGACAAGTGCGGGAGGGGTTTGGGGAGGGGCCCTGTCCACGTCGAAAAACGTAAAACTGCGCCCAGATAACTGGCAAGCGCGCGCACGCCGGCTATCTTAATCCGCATGAAGCCGGAGACACTGCTTTATCCCGCCCCCAAGGGCCTCTACTGCCAAACGGGGGATTTCTACATCGATCCGGTGCAGCCGGTCGAAAGGGCGCTGATCACCCATGGTCACTCGGATCACGCTCGCGCCGGCCATGCCCATGTACTCGCGACGCGCGAGACGCTGGACATCATGGCCATCCGCTATGGCGACGGCTTCTGCGGCACAAGCGAGGTGGCGCGGCTCGGCGAAACGATCGCCATCAACGGCGTTCGGGTGACTTTCCACCCGGCCGGCCATGTACTCGGTTCCGCCCAGATTTCCGTCGAAGCGGAGGGGGCGCGAATCGTCGTCTCCGGCGATTACAAGCGCCGGCCGGATCCGACGTGCCTCGGCTTCGAGCCCGTCCCTTGCGACGTCTTCATCACCGAGGCGACCTTCGGACTCCCGGTGTTTCATCACCCGGACGACGCAGCGGAAGTTCAGCGGCTTCTCATGTCGCTGAGGCAATTTCCCGAGCGCGCCCATGTGGTCGGCGCCTATGCGTTGGGCAAGGCGCAGCGCCTCATCGCCCTCCTCCGCCAACAAGGCTATTTCGAGCCGATTCACATTCACGGCGCACTCGCGAAGCTCTGCGACTACTACCGGAGTGCAGGCATCGACCTCGGCGACCTCCGCCACGCGACGATCGAAGGCGCCGGCCGGCAGGACCTTGCCGGCGCTATTGTCATCGGCCCGCCTTCCGCTTTCGCCGAGCGTTGGGCACGACGCTTCGCAGAACCGCTCGCCATCTTCGCCTCCGGCTGGATGCTCATCCGCCAGCGGGCCAAGCAACGCGGCGTCGAACTGCCGCTTGTCATCTCCGACCATTGCGACTGGGCGGAACTGACGGAGACGATTAGGGAAATTGCGCCCGGGGAGGTCTGGGTGACCCATGGCCGCGAGGAGGCCCTGGTGCGCTGGTGCCAATTGCAGGGCATCCCCGCGCGTCCGCTGCACCTCGTCGGCTACGACGACGAGGGAGAATGAGATGAGAGCCTTCGCCGAGCTCCTCGGCCGCCTCGTCCTTACTCCGCAGCGAACCGCCAAGATACGGCTGCTCGTCGACTACTTCCGCACGACCCCGGATCCGAGCCGCGGATATGCACTGGCGGCTATCGCCGGCACGCTGTCGCTCAACACGGTAAAGCCCGCCTTGATTCGAGACCTGCTGCTCGAGCGCATGGATGAGGTGCTCTTCCATTATTCCTACGACTATGTCGGCGACCTCGCCGAAACGGTTTCACTTGCGTGGGAACCACCGCGGGAGGTCGCACCAGCCGACATTCCCCTGGGCGAGGTCGTCGAAAAACTGCAGAGGGCGGGGCGTTCGGAGGTGCGCTCGCTGGTGCGCGAGATGCTTGACCGGCTCGATTCGTCCGGCCGTTTCGCCTTTCTGAAGCTCGCCACCGGGGGCTTACGGATCGGCGTCTCCGCCCGGCTTGCAAAGCAGGCGCTGGCGGAGATGGGGGGCAAGGACATCGGCGAAATAGAGAGGCTCTGGCATGGCCTGTCGCCACCTTACCTGCCCCTCTTCCTCTGGCTGACCGGTGAAGGGGAAATGCCGGTGCTCAAGACGCCCGCCGTTTTCCATCCGGTCATGCTGGCAACGCCGGTCGAACAAAACGATCTACAGGGCCTCGACCCTGCGGATTTCGCCGCGGAATGGAAATGGGACGGAATCCGCGTGCAACTCGCCAATGTCGGCGGCTTCAGGCGGCTCTATTCGCGTAGCGGCGATGAGATATCCAGCGCCTTTCCGGAAATCCTGGAGGCGGTGGACTTCGCCGGCGTCATCGATGGAGAATTGCTGGTCGGCGGAACGATGCGAACGGACCGCGCAACCGGCAGCTTCGCCGACCTTCAACAACGCCTGAACCGCAAGACCGTAAACCGCAAGCTGCTTGCGGACTATCCAGCCTTCATCCGCGGATATGATATGCTCTTTTGGGGCGAGCGAGACATCCGGCCGGAGCCTTTTCACATCCGCCGGAAGGCTTTGGCGGATCTGATCGACGCCGCCTCGCCGGAGCATTTCGACCTGTCGCCGCTCGTGCCCTTTTCGAGCTGGGAGGAACTGGACCGGCTGCGCTCCGACCCTCCCGATCCGGTCATCGAAGGCGTGATGCTGAAACGACTCGACTCGCCCTATCTCTCCGGAAGGATGAAGGGGCCGTGGTTCAAATGGAAACGCGCCCCGTTCAATATAGACGCCGTGCTGATGTATGCGCAGCGCGGCCACGGCAAGCGCTCCAGTTACTATTCCGATTTCACCTTTGGCGTCTGGGCGGAGGGGGAAGGCGGAGCCATGCTCGTTCCCGTCGGCAAGGCCTATTTCGGCTTCACGGATGCCGAGCTCGAAATTCTCGACCGGTTCGTGCGCGATAACACGGTCGAGCGCTTCGGGCCCGTCCGCGCCGTGCGGGCCGAGCCCGATGCCGGCTTCGTTGTCGAGGTCGCCTTCGAGGGCATCAACCGCTCGACGCGGCACAAGTCGGGCGTGGCCATGCGTTTTCCCCGGATCGCCCGTTTGCGGCCCGACAAACTGCCGCGCGAGGCGGATCGATTGGAAACGCTCGAGGCGATGATCGGCGCGAGAGCATGATCTCCGTCGCATCCGTTTCAGTTATTTCAGCGAAGTCGAATGAGAATTGTTAAGGAGAGTCTGGAATCATCCGGTGATTTCTTTCGCGTCCTATCGCTGGGTAAGCATTGTGCCGGAACACAACATCTCCAATGTCGGAAGATCCCGCTTCTCGCGATTTCTGACCCTCAACTACCTTCCGGCAATCACCGCCACATTCGTCGTCATCATTGCCGGCGTGCTCGCCGACCACCAGAACCGCATCATTTCCGAAGCGCGCATTCGGTCACACGTCGCCAACGAGCTCGGCCCGATCCGCTCGAAGCTCGAGAACAACATCAATGGCAGTATCCAGCTTGTCCGCGGCCTGATCGGCACGATCGCCACGGAGCCGGACATGCAGCAGCAGCGCTTTGCCGAGCTGGCGCGGAGCCTCTTCAGCGAGCGCTCTCAGCTGCGCAACTTGGCCGCCGCTCCCGACCTGGTCGTGTCAATGGTCTATCCGCTGGCGGGCAATGAGAAGGCGATCGGACTCGACTATCGCAAGAATGAGAAACAGCGCATGACCGCGGTCCGGGTAATGCAGACGGGAAGGCTGCTGCTCGCCGGTCCAGTAGATCTCGTACAGGGCGGCCGCGGGCTGATCGCCCGCTTTCCGGTGATGACCGACGCCGGCGGGGTAAAGCGCTTTTGGGGTCTTCTCTCGGCGGTCATCGACATAGACGAGCTCTATCGCGACAGCGGGCTCGATTCACCCGGCCTCGGCATCGAGATTTCCATTGCCGGTCGTGATGGACTTGGGCGTCATGGATCGGTTTTTTTTGGCGATCCGGCGCTCTTCCGCAAAGCGCCGGTCCAAGTGGACGTCGCCTTGCCGGGCGGTTCCTGGCGCATGGCGGCAATTCCAAAGGGCGGATGGCCGGATACGCCCGAGCATGCGTGGACGGTGCGCCTGCTGATCGTGCTCGGCGGCTTGGTGATCGTCGTCCCAATGATCATGACGGGCCGGCTGACAACAGAGCGCCAGGAGAACGTTCGCGCACTGAAAGAAAGTAAGGACCAGCTTCAGGAACTCTCGCACCGCCTGAAGATCGCGCTCGACGCATCCAGGATCGGCATCTGGGAAGTCGATATCGACAGTGGGCGGCTGCTTTGGGACAACCGCATGAAGGAGCTCTACGGGGTCCGTTCGCACGTGGGCACGACGACCGCCGAGTGGAAGGACAGGCTGCATCCGGATGACCGGACACGTGCCGAGGCGGAATTTGCCGAGACGATCTCCACCGGCGGGGCTTATAATTCCGAATTCCGCATCTGTCTGCCGAGGGGGCGCATCCGCCACATCCGCGCCATCGGCTCGACCTATCTCGCCGCGGACGGCACGCGCAAGATCGTCGGCGTCAATTGGGATGTCACGGCCGACATAGAAACCCGGGCAAGACTTTCGGAGGCGAAGCGCCTCGCCGAGGCGCACAGTGCCGAGCTCGAAGCCGCGCGCCATCGTATGGAATTCAACGCGCTTCACGACCCGCTCACCGGCCTGCCGAATCGCCGCTTCCTCGACCAGATCCTTGTCGACCGTAGCAGGCAGTTCGATGCGGGCGCGAGGCTCAGCATCTTTCACATCGATCTCGATCGCTTCAAACAGATCAACGACACTCTCGGCCATGCGGCCGGCGACGAGATCCTCAGGCATGCTGCGAGACTCTTGCGCGAAAGTGCTCGCGATGGCGATTTCGTCGCCCGTATCGGCGGCGATGAATTCGTCATCATCCGCGCTAGCGACAGGCCGGAGGAGGATGCCGCACTGGCATCGCGCATCATCGAGGCAATGAGCACGCCCGTTCGCTACAAGGAGCAGGAATGCCGCATCGGCGTCAGCATCGGCATTGCCGCCCAGAGCGCCGCGGCCGACGAGCTTTCGCAGATCCTCGTCAACGCCGACATCGCGCTTTACGAGGCCAAGCGGCGCGGCCGCAACCGGCACGAGACCTTCACCGGCGCTCTCAAGACCGAGGTCTTCAAAACCAAGCAGACAGCCGACGAAATCCTCCGCGGCCTCGAGCAGAACGAGTTCGTCGCGCATTTCCAACCGCAGTTCTGTCCGATCTCTCTGGAGGTCATCGGCGTCGAGGCGCTGGCGCGCTGGGATCATCCGACCAAGGGTCTCATTGGTCCGCACACCTTCTTGAAGACGGCGGAAGACATCAATGTCGTCGCGGCAATCGATCAGACGATCCTGGAGCAGGCCCTCTTCCAGCTCTGCCGCTGGGAGGCAAACGGTATCCGCATTCCCAAGGTGTCCGTCAATCTCTCATACTCGCGGCTGCGCGACGAACGGCTGACCGAACGGCTGGAGCAGATGCGGATCCCGGAAGGCCGGCTCTCCTTCGAACTGCTCGAATCGATCTCCTTCGACGAGAACGATATGACGGTCTTGTCGAACATCCGGCGGATCAAGGAACTCGGCATCGATATCGAAATCGACGATTTCGGCACCGGCTATGCCTCAATCATCAGCCTTTTGAAGCTGACGCCGCGCCGCCTGAAGATAGATCGGCAACTTGTCCTGCCCATACTCGATTCCGCCCCGCAGCGCCGGCTGGTGGAATCGATCATCGATATCGGGACGTCGCTCGGCGTCGAGGTGATCGCCGAAGGCGTGGAAACGCTGCAGCATGCCGCCATTCTCAAGGAGCTCGGCTGCCACGGGCTGCAGGGCTATGCCTTCGCTCGGCCCATGAGCGCCAACGATCTCGCGGCCTTCGTCTTCGAGCGGCGATGGCGCGCCGCCTGACGGCGGGCGATGGCGTTTGACGTTCTTCATTGGACCGGGGGGAGCGACGATCTCCCGGGTTGAATTTCTTTCCAACCGGCTTGGAAGTGGTCGAGATCACGATGATTTTAGGCCGAATCGACCTAAAATCATCACACGTGATCTATTATAAGAAGTTGGCGCGGGATACGCGCGGAAACCACGCGGGGTTTTCCTCATCCGGCGCTAGAAAATGCCGTAAAAACAATGGATCTGCGGCTTCACGGCTCGTCGGGGCATTGCCTTCGAAGGTCGCTTCGGCGACCATTGTCACCGACACGCCAAGACCGATCTCCACTTCAAGCAAGCACGGGGAGCCGAACGATCGAATACGCGGAAAATTTGCTTCCCATCTTCATTCTCGCCCCTTTCGGCGGGAGCCTCCTTGCCATCTTCTTTCCGTCCGATCAACCCGGCGCCACTGCCTGGTTTGCGGGCGCGATCGCGCTCGTCTGCTTCCTTGCCACCGCCGGACTCTATCCCTTCGTCGATGCCGGGAGCGTGCTTCGCTATGAACTCGAGTGGGCGCCCCAACTGGGCTTGAGCGTGTCGCTGCGCATGGACGGCTTCGCTTGGCTGTTTTCCGCCTTGATTACTGCGATTGGCGTGCTCGTGGTGCTCTACGCCCGCTACTACATGAACGCGGAAGATCCCGTGCCGCGCTTCTTCGCACTCTTCCTTGCCTTCATGGGGTCAATGCTCGGCGTCGTGCTTTCCGGCAACCTGATCCTTCTTGCCGTCTTCTGGGAATTGACCAGCATCGTCTCCTTCCTGTTGATCGGCTACTGGCACCATAACGCGCATGCTCGAGACGGCGCGCGTATGGCGCTGACAATCACGGGCATGGGCGGTCTCGCGCTTTTCGTCGGGCTGCTGCTCATCGGACGGGTCGTCGGCAGCTACGAACTCGATGCGGTACTGGCCTCCGGCAACGCGATCCGCAATGATCCTCTTTACGTGCCGATCCTCATCCTCGTCCTCTTCGGAGCGCTGACCAAGAGCGCCCAATTTCCGTTTCATTTCTGGCTGCCGCACGCCATGGCTGCGCCGACGCCGGTTTCCGCCTACCTTCATTCGGCAACGATGGTGAAGGCCGGGGTCTTCCTGCTTGCGCGGCTCTGGCCGGTGATGGCCGGAACGGAAGCCTGGTTCTGGCTCGTCGGCCTTGCCGGACTGACGACGCTGGTGCTCGGCGCCTATTTCGCCATCTTCCAGCAGGACCTCAAAGGCCTGCTCGCCTACTCGACGATCAGCCATCTCGGGCTGATCACGACGCTGCTCAGCCTTGGAAGCCCGCTTGCGGCCGTCGCCGCGATCTTCCACATCGTCAATCACGCCACCTTCAAGGCCTCGCTGTTCATGGCGGCCGGAATTATCGACCATGAAAGCGGCACGCGCGACATGCGGAGGCTAAGCGGCCTGTTCCGCTACATGCCGATCACCGCGACGCTCGCCATGGTCGCCAGCGCCGCCATGGCCGGCGTGCCGCTGCTCAATGGCTTCCTGTCGAAGGAGATGTTCTTCGCCGAGGCGATCGAAACGCACCTCGTCAACGCGCTCGACACGGTGACACCCTATGTCGCGACGATAGCGGGCATGTTCGCCGTGACCTATTCGCTGCGCTTCATTCACAGTGTCTTTTACGGCGCGCCGCCTTCGGACCTGCCGAAGAAGCCGCATGAGCCTCCGCGTTGGATGCGGGCGCCCATCGAATTCCTGGTGCTAGCCTGTCTCGTCGTCGGTATCCTTCCGGGTCGCACGATCGGCCCTTTCCTGCATACGGCCGTAACCTCCGTGCTCGGTGACCGGACGCCATATTACAGCCTGGCCGTCTGGCACGGTTTCAACGTCCCGATGATCATGAGCTTGGTGGCGCTTTCGGGTGGCATCGGGCTCTATTTCCTCATGCGCTCCTACCTCGCCACGGGCATCGAGGGACCACCCGTCTTCCGGTTACTCGAGGGACAACGCATCTTCGAACGCGTGCTGGTGACACTTTCGTGGAAATGGGCTCGCTCGATCGAACAAAGGCTCGGCACGCGCCGGCTGCAGCCGCAGATGCGCCTCCTCGTCTTCCTGGCGCTTGCGGCCGGGGCACTCCCGCTCCTTGCCGGCGGCTTCGAAATGCCGCCTCTCGTCATCCGCGGCATTGATCCGGCCTTTGCTCTGCTCTGGGCGATCGGCATTGCCTGCGCCGTCGGCTCGGCTCTGCAGGCGAAATTCCACCGCCTTGCAGCGCTGGTTCTGCTCGGCGGCGCGGGGCTAGTCACCTGCCTCACTTTCGTCTGGCTTTCCGCGCCGGATCTAGCCGTCACGCAGCTTCTCGTCGAGATCGTCACCACCGTCCTGATCCTGCTCGGTTTGCGCTGGCTGCCGAAGCGCATCAAGGAACCGGAGAGGGAAGACATCCCGATGAAGACACGCTTCCGGCGTCTGCGCGACTTTCTGCTCGCGACGCTCGCCGGTGGCGCAATGACCCTCCTTGCCTATACCGTGATGACGCAACCAGCATCCGAGACAATCGCCAGTTACTTCCTTGAGCGCGCCTATAGCGAAGGCGGCGGCACCAACGTCGTCAACGTCATCCTCGTCGACTTCCGCGGCTTCGATACGCTCGGCGAGATCGCCGTTCTGTCGATCGTCGCACTAACGGTGTTCGCGCTCCTCTTGCGTTTCCGCCCTCAGGCGGACAGCCTCGAAGCTCCGGAACAGCAGAGGCTGCAGAACGCCTTCGACGCCGGGCACCCCGGGAGAACCGCCGGCGACAGCATTGCCGAATACCTGCATATCCCGTCGGTGATCATGCGCTGGATGTTCCCTGTGACCGCCATGCTCGCCGCCTATCTTTTCCTGCGTGGCCACGACCTGCCAGGTGGCGGCTTTGCCGCGGGCGTTGCCATGTCGATCGGCTTCATCCTGCAATACATGTCCGGCGGCACCCGCTGGGTCGAAGAGCGGCTGCGCATCCATCCGCTCCGCTGGATGAGCATCGGTCTGCTGGTTGCGGCGGCCACGGGGATCGGCTCCTGGCTCTTCGGCTATCCCTTTCTGACCTCGCATTCGCAATATGCAATGCTGCCGATCATCGGCGAGGTGCCGCTCGCAAGCGCCATTCTTTTCGATTTCGGCGTTTTCTCGCTCGTGCTGGGCGCCACGGTGCTGATGCTGATCGCCATCGCGCACCAGTCGATCCGCGCTCCGCGCGCTCATGTCAGGATGGCGCGCACCGGGAAGGAGGCGGCACAGTAATGGAACTCATCCTCTCGGCCGGTATCGGAACTCTGACCGCATCGGGGGTTTATCTACTCCTGAGACCGCGAACCTATCAGGTGGTCATCGGACTTTCCCTGCTCTCCTATGCGGTTAATCTCTTCATCTTTGGCATGGGCCGGCTGCGTGTGAACGCCCCACCCATTCTCGAGCCCGGCGGCGTCGGCGACCTGGCGCGCCACACCGATCCGCTAGCGCAGGCGCTCGTACTGACGGCGATCGTCATCGGCTTCGCCATGACCGCGCTTTTCCTGGTCGTGCTGCTCGCCTCGCGTGGGTTCACCGGCACGGACCATGTCGACGGCAGGGAGCAGCGCGGTGACTGATTGGCTGCAACACCTTCCGGTCCTGCCGGTCATAGTGCCGCTCGCGGTTGCGGCCGCATTGATTCCGGTCGACGAGCGCGAGCGGACGCTGAAAGGTTCGATCAGCTTCCTTTCGACGGTCGCCGTCTTCGTGGTCGCGATGATTCTCATGCGCCTTTCGGCTGCGGGCGAAGGAGCCTTACCGGGGGCGGGCGTCTATCAGCTCGGTAACTGGCCGGCGCCGTTCGGCATCGTTCTCGTCGTCGACCGTCTCTCGGCCCTGATGCTGTGCCTGACGAGCGGGTTGGCGCTCGCCGCGCAAGTCTACTCGATGGCGCGCTGGCACACGGCCGGACACCATTTTCATTCGCTGTTGCAGCTTCTCGTCGCCGGGATCAACGGCGCCGTCCTGACAGGGGATTTGTTCAATCTCTTTGTCTTCTTCGAGATGATGCTCGCCGCTTCCTACGGGCTGCTGCTGCACGGCTCCGGCCCTCTGCGCGTAAAAGCCGGGCTTCATTACGTTGCCATCAACCTTGCGGCCTCCTCGCTTTTCCTGGTCGGGGTCAGCCTGATCTACGGCGCCACAGGCACGCTCAACATGGCCGATCTCGCGACGAAGCTCCCAGCGCTTGCGCCTGAAAGCAGGATGCTCGTCGAGACCGGCGCCGCCGTCCTCGGGATAGCATTCCTGGTGAAGTCGGGAATGTGGCCGCTGAGCTTTTGGCTACCGACAGCGTATGCCGCGACAACTCCTCCGGTCGCCGCGATCTTTGCGGTGCTGACGAAGGTCGGGATTTACGTCATCATCCGTCTCGGTCTGCTTGTCTTCGGCACCGCCGCGGGCGCATCGGCAGGATTCGGCCAGAGCTGGCTGCTGGCAGGTGGCATGGCGACGATCGCCTTCGGCGCCATCGGCGTCCTTGCTTCCCAGGCGATGGGCAGGCTCGCCGGCTATTCGGTCCTCGTCTCCTCGGGAACGCTGCTTGCCGCAATCGGGCTCGGACATCCCGAGATGATTGCCGGCGCGCTCTTCTATCTCGTCAGCTCGACGCTGACGATTGCGGCCTTCTTCCTCTTGATCGAGCTCGTCGAGCGCGGCCGCGATGCCGCCGCCGACGTGCTGGCGGTGACGATGGAGGCCTTTGGCGACTTCGACGAAAACGAAGAGGAGGAGGAAGTAGGCGTCGCCATCCCGGGGACCATGGCCGTACTCGGCCTTTGCTTCTTGGTTTGCGCCGTGCTCCTCTCCGGCCTTCCGCCGCTCTCAGGCTTCATCGCCAAGTTCACGCTTCTGCACGGCCTCTTCGACGTGCCGGCGGCCGGCCAGGCAAGGACGATCTCTGCCGCCGATTGGACCTATGTCGCCCTCATCATTCTTTCGGGCCTCGCGGCGATGATCGCAATGAACCGCATCGGCATCCGCACGTTCTGGGCCTCGATCGAAGGCACCGTACCCCGCGTCGTCGTCATCGAGATCACGCCTGTCGTGGTGCTGCTCGCCGCCTGCATCTTCCTGAGCTTCCAGGCCGGGCCCGCAATGCGCTACATGCAGGCGACCGCCGATGACCTGCTCAACCCCGGCGGCTACAGCGATCGGGTGCTGACCGCACCGCGGGCGGGAGGTCAATAGACGTGCGCGCCTGGTTTCCCTATCCGCTGCTCTCCACCGCCCTCCTTGGCATTTGGCTCCTCTTGAACCAGTCTGTGGCGCCCGGCACGCTGCTCGTCGGTCTCGTTCTCAGCACGGTTCTCGCCTGGGTCGCGGTGAAGCTGCAGCCGAAGCGATCGCATCTCAATCGCTTGCGGACGATCGCCGGGTTTGTGCTGCTTGTTGCTGTCGACATCCTCCGCTCGAATATTGCGGTTGCCGGGATCATCCTGCGCTCCCGAGGCCAGGCGGTCAGGTCAGGCTTCGTGTCCGTCGATTGCGACCTCCAGGACGAGAATGCCCTCGCAGTGCTCGCCTGCATTCTCACCGCAACACCGGGCACCGCCTGGCTCGAATACGACAGTCGCCAGAAGAAGCTGCTCGTTCACCTTCTCGACCTTGAGGACGAGCCTGCCTGGCGGCGAACGCTCGAGCGCTACGAAGCATCGCTGAAGGAGATATTCCAATGACCGAGCTTGCAATCCTCTGGTCCATCCTGCTCGCGCAGGTCATGCTCGCTCTTGCCATGGGCTTGGCACTCTACCGGATGGTCAAGGGCCCAAGGGCACAGGATCGTATCCTCGGACTGGATACGCTCTACATAAACGCGATGCTGATGCTCGTGGCCTTCGGCATCCGCACCGCGAATACCGTCTATTTCGAAACCGCCCTCATCGTAGCAGTGATCGGCTTCGTTTCATCGATAGCACTTGCTAAGTTCCTGATGCGCGGCGAGGTGATCGAATGAGCCACCTGACCGACCTGCCGTCGTGGGCGGCGATCCTGGTTTGCGCACTCCTGCTTCTAGGAGCGGCGATGACGCTGATCGGCTCCCTCGGCCTGATACGCCTCCCGAGCTTCTACGACAGACTGCATGCGCCCACGATAACGACGAGCGGCGGTACGCTCCTCGTCTGCCTCGCCTCGATCCTCTGCTTTGCGATATTGCAGAGTCGCTGGATCTTCCACGAACTGCTGATCATCTTCTTCATCACGGCAACGACGCCAGTGATGCTGATGCTGCTCGGCCAGGCCGCCCTTTATCGCGACCGGTTGGAGAAGCCGCGGGACGTTCCGCAAAAGCCCGTTCCGCTGTCCATGGCGGATTCTCAGTGAATTCGTCTATTCGCGCCCACGAAAGCGACGCTGGTAGGCAGGGTCGTAGAGCGAGCTTTCACGGAAATCGGCGGCTTCGAGCCCCGGCCCGACAAAGATCAGCGCCGTGCGCTCGATTGGCTCTGCGGCGACCCTGGCAACAATGTCGCCGAGCCTGCCGCGCAGCACCCGCTCGTCCGGCCAGGATGCCTTGACGACGATCGCCACGGGGCAGTCAGCACCATAGAGCGGCATCAACTCCTCGACGACGCTGTCGAGGGCATGGATGGCAAGGTGGATCGCAAGCGTCGCGCCGCTAGCGCCGAAGGCGGACAGCGTTTCGCTGTTCGGCATCGGCGAAGCGCGCCCGGAAACGCGCGTCAAAACCAGGCTCTGCGCAATCGCCGGAATGGTCAGCTCACGGCCGAGCGCCGCGGCGGCCGCGGCAAAGGATGGCACGCCCGGAGTCATCGTATAGGCGATCCGATGCTTCTCGAGCCGCCTGATCTGCTCGGCGACCGCGCTCCAGACGGAGAGGTCGCCGGAATGCAGCCGCGCGACGTCCTCTCCCGCTTCCGCCGCGCGGACATATTCCGCCTCGATCTCATCGAGCGACATCGGCGCCGTATCGATGATGCGGGCGCCGGGTGGGCAATATTGAAGAAGCTCGGGCGAAACGATCGAGCCGGCATAGAGGCAGACCGGGCACCGGCCAATCAGTTCCCTGCCGCGAACGGTAATGAGGTCTGCCGCGCCTGGACCTGCGCCGATGAAATGAACCGTCATGATCTATCCTCTTGAACCTGATCCAGACCCGCCTTGATCCAGCACCATTGCGTGACCGGCATTGCTGGACGCCAGCCGGTCATGCTGCCGACAGGCAGTGCCCGTGCAATGTCGATCCGGATCAGGGAGCCGCCAAGCCGTGCGTGATGAGCGAGGATCACCGCTTCCATTTCCACTGTGACGGCATTGGCAACCAGTCGGCCGCCCGGTCGCAGTGAAGCAATTGCCGCATCCATCACCCCGAGCTCACTGCCGCCGCCGCCGATGAAGATCGCGTCCGGCTGTAGAAGTCCGCGCAACGCGTCCGGTGCTTGCCCTTCAACGATGGCGAGACCAGGGACGCCGAAGCGTGCGGCATTGCGGCCGATGCGTGCGGCGCGCTCGGGGGAGGCTTCGATGGCGATCGCCCTCATCGCCGTGTCTCGGAGCATCCACTCGATGGCGATCGAGCCGGATCCGGCACCTATGTCCCAGAGAAGTTCGCCTTTGCGGGGCGCCAGCGTCGAAACCGTCAGCGCCCGCACCTCCCGCTTGGTGATCTGGCCATCATGCTCGAAAAGCCGGTCATCGAGCCCGGAAGCCAACGGCAGCACGCGCGCATCGGCATCCGCGACGACCTCGACGGCGCAGATGTTCAACGAATGAATTTTCTCGAGCGCAAAGCCGGCGGCAACATGCCGCGAAACGCGCTCTTGTGCTCCTCCGAGTGCTTCGAGAACTGTAAGCTGCGACTGACCGAACCCGTTTTCGGTGAGGAGACCGGCGATCGCCTTTGCGCCATCCTCGTCAGAGGTCAGTGCGAGCACGCGCGTGCCGGGTTGCAAGTGCGGCCGGATGAGATCGAGCGGACGGCCATGCAGCGAGATGGTCGCGACCTCCTGCAAAGCCCAGCCGAGCCGAGATGCCGCCAGGCTAAATGCGGAGGGTGCGGGGATCGTGCGCATCTCGCGCTTGTCGATGCGGCGAGCGAGGGTGGCGCCGACGCCGAACAGGAACGGATCTCCGGAGGCGAGCACGACCACGGCGTCGCCGCGCCGCGCGAGGATCGCCTCGACGGACTTCTCGAAGGGGCTCTGCCACACTTGCCGCTCGCCGCTGATCAGCGGCGCTGCAAGCTCGATATGGCGGCTACCGCCGAAAACGACCGGCGCCGTCTCGATGAGGCGCTTGGCCTCGTCGCCGAGACCGGCTACACCGTCCTCGCCGATTCCGATGATAGTCAGCCAGGGAGTAGCCATGGCCGAGCCGTTGTTCGACAGATCAGCCACCGGCAGACCTCGCATACTGATCCTGGGGGGAACGACAGAAGCGCGACAGCTCGGCGAACGCCTCGCGACCAATCGCCGCTTCGATGCCGCGATGTCGCTTGCAGGGCGCACGGCCGACCCGCGACCGCAGCCCCTGCCGACCCGAATCGGCGGCTTCGGCGGTGCCGAGGGTCTCGCTGCCTTTCTCGAGGAGGAAGCTGTTTCGCTGCTCGTCGATGCGACACATCCCTTTGCCGCCCGCATTTCGCAGAATGCGGCCGCCGCAGCGGCAGCGACCGGAACGCCGCTCCTTGCCTTGCGCCGAGCGGCTTGGGAGCCGAAGGCGGGCGATCGCTGGACGCACGTCGAAAGCGTGGCGGAGGCCGTGACGGCTCTCGGCGAAAGGCCGCGCCGCGTCTTCCTGGCGATCGGTCGGCAGGAAGCCTTCCATTTCGAGCGGGCGCCGCAACACAGCTACGTCGTGCGCAGCGTCGATCCGGTGACGCCACCGCTCGCTCTCCCCGACGTCACCGCTATCCTTTCCTCCGGCCCGTTTGCCGAGACCGACGAGATGAACCTGCTCAAAGAGCGCCGCATCGACGTGATCGTCACCAAGAACAGCGGCGGAACGGCGACTTACGCCAAGATCGCGGCCGCCCGCAAGCTCGGCCTCGAGGTCGTAATGGTCGAGCGCCGCAAACCCATCGATGTGCCGACGGTCAACGATTGCGGCGAGGCGCTCGAATGCATCCATCAATGGCTGGCCCCGGTGAAGGATCGCGGCGTATAGACCAGATCCGGGCTGCCGTCGCGCGAAACGACGCGCGTCTCCGACGAGCCGATGATGACGCAGGTCGCCATGTCGGCGTGATCCGGATCAGCATCGCCGAGCGGCATCACGGTGATGCGCTCGTCCGGCCGGCCGGCAGCCCGTCCGAAGATGACCGGAACAGAGGCCGGCAGAACCTCACGCAGGATCGAGAACGCCTCGCCCAATTGCCACGGGCGGGCCTTGCTGATGGGATTGTAAAGGGCGATCACCAGCCCCGCCTCGGCGGCAAGTCTCAGGCGCTTGGTAATGACGTCCCAAGGCTTCAGATTGTCCGACAGGGACATGGCGCAGAAATCATGTCCGAGCGGGGCACCGATGCGGGCTGCCACCGCCAGCATCGCCGTAACGCCGGGAGTGACCCGCAGATCGACTCGCCGCCACTCTTCCGGCCCCTTGTCGATCGCCTCGCAGACGGCAGCCGCCATCGCGAAAATGCCGGGATCGCCGCCGGAAACCACGCAGACATCGGCTCCGGCAGCCGCGCGTGCGAGCGCGGCCTCGGCCCGATCGAGCTCTTCGCGGTTGTCCGAGGCGATACGGATCTGGTCGGGACGAAGCTCCAGGCGATCGAGATAGGGTCCATAGCCGAAGAACTCGGTCGCAGCCGCAATCGCGTCGCGGCTTTCAGGCGTCATCTGCGCCGGGTTGCCCGGGCCGGTGCCGACGATGAAAAGCCTGCCGCTCATGCCCTTACCTCCCGGACGCTGTCATTTTGAGCCGGCCTGCCCTTCCACCCGGGGACCAGCACTAGCGAGAAATAGGGCGCCGCGTCGTCCGGCTTGTCAGAGAGCGGGATCATTGCCGCATTCTTCATGGTGCCGCGTTCGACATAGACGGCGGCACCGAGCCGGCCTGCCGCGGCGAGCGCGCGGCGGATCTTCGGCAGGTTGCGTCCGACCTTCATGATGACCGCAGCCTCGGTATCGGCAAGGCGGCGCTGGAGCTCGCCCTCCCCCATCGTACCGGGAAGAACCGAGAGCACATCGTCACCCTGCACCAGCGGCAGCCCGGCGAGCGACCAGCAGCCGGACATGGCGGTGATGCCCGGAATGACCTCAACGGGGAAACGGCCGGCGAGCCGTACATGCAGGTGCATGTAAGATCCGTAGAAAAGCGGGTCCCCCTCGCTGAGGATCGCCACTGTTCGCCCCGCCTGAAGATGTTCGGCGACCACCTCTGCCGAGGAGTTATAGAAGTCGGTGATCTGGCGCTTGTAGGCTTCATCGTCCTTGTCGATCTCGGTCGTCACCGGATAGTAGAGCGGTAGCTCCTGCGTCCCCGGCCTGATGAGGCCCTCAACGACCGCGCGGCCATTGCCGCTGCGCCCTGCCTTGGCGAAATAGGCGACGACCTCCGCCTCGCCGAGCGCCCGAACCGCCTTCACCGTCAGCAGCTCAGGGTCGCCCGGCCCGGTGCCCACACCTATGAGCCTGCCGACGCCGATGGGCTTGCCCGCCCCGCTCACAGACCAGGCCTCGCGAGTGAATTCAGCGCCGCGGCGGTGATCGCGCTGCCGCCCAGGCGGCCGCGGACGATCGCGAATGGAACACCGTAGGAATTCTCCGCCAGCGCTTCCTTCGATTCCGCCGCGCCGACGAAACCGACCGGCATACCGAGGATTGCCGCCGGCTTCGGCGCGCCATCTCGCAGCATTTCGAGCAGATAGAAGAGCGCCGTCGGCGCGTTCCCGATGGCGACCACCGATCCCGCCATCCGCTCGCCCCAGAGCTCCAGCGCCGCGGCCGAGCGCGTATTGCCGATCTGGGTGGCAATCTCGGCCGTACGCGGATCGCGAAGCGTGCAGATCACCTCATTGCCCGCCGGGAGTCGCGCCCGCGTCACGCCATGCGCCACCATCTCCGCATCGCAGAAGATCGGGGCGCCGTTCTTCAGCGCCGTGCGCGCGGCGGATACGAAGTCCGGCGAAAAAACGAACTGGCGCGCCGCCTCGACGGAGCCGCAGGCATGCACCATGCGCACGGCGAGATCCGCTTCCTCTTCCGAGAAGGCGGAAAGATCGGCCTCGGCTCGGATGATCGCAAAGGAACGCTCATAGATGGCGCTGCCATCGCGAATATAATCGTAATCAGGCATTTCTATCCCTGTTCAAACGCTGCGGCGATCGGCCCGGTCCCGAGCCGTGTAAGACAGGAGTGTGCCGATTCGCCAGCGTCTTTGTTCTCCCGCACCAGCGCATTGAGGCGCGCAAGCGCGGATCCTATTCCGCTTTCATCCGTGTAGGCGCTCGGCGCGACGGAAGCGGTGCCATTTACGACAAGCGCATATCCTGATGGCGCACCGACGAGTGTCAGCGGAGAGACCATCGGCCTGGCGCACCCCTTGGCACAGCCAGACAGGTGAAGCATGAGCGAGCCATCGAGAAATTCGCGCCCCGCCTCCACCGCGAGCCTTGCCACCGCCTTGGTGTCCAACAGTGCCGACGCGCAGGCTCGCCCGGCGCAACTGGCGATGTGGTTACGCGGATCGTCGGGAGCAACCAGAAACCCGTGCGAAAGCGCCAGCTGCCGTGCAATCGCTGCGGCTTCGCGGTCAAGCCCAAGGAGAAGCAGTCCATGCCGCGACGCCAGGCGCACTTCCGTCGCGCCCATTTCCTCCGCCTGCTCCAGGAAAGCGATGAGATTGCCGGCATCCGTCTGAGCGTAAGCCAAGCCGAGACCGAGCACGATGCGGCCGCTGCCGAAATCGTGAATGCCGGTCGGAAGCCAGCGGGGACTCTCGTCAGGCACGGCCGGGGCGGCATCGGACCATCGCCGCCGGATGTGGTCCGCGTCGAGATCGCGGCCACGCGCGCTCGGCCCAAGCGAGCTCAGCTCCACAAGGAGCGTCATCATCGCGGGCACGGCCCGCTCCGATGAGAGCAGCGCAACGGGTCGTGCCGTACGGGCCGTACCGCCGAGCGACAGCAACCAACGGACACCATCGCCTCGGTCGAGCGCATCGAGGCGCAGGTCGGCGGCGACATCCTTCAGATGGAAGCGCCCGCCGCCATCGACGACGATCGACAATTTCGGTGCGAGCGTCAGCGCCGGCTGCCCTGCAATCGCGCCGCGCAGTGCGTCGGCGAGCGATCGAGGGTCGACGATTTCACCCGGATCGAACCCGGCTAGCGGCGGCGTCTCGATCGCCACCCCTTCGGCAATGGCGATTCCCGCATTGGCGATTGCCGCCCCGAGCGATCCGACCGTACTCACGGTCAAACCGCGAATCTGCAGGTTGCCGCGGGCCGTCACTTCCAGGAGGCCATTGCCGAAGCGCTCGGCGAGTGCCGCAAGAAGCCGCAGTTCCGCCGGCGTCAGCGGTCCTGCGGGGTGCAAGCGCACGAGCAGCCCGTCGCCGGTCTGCATCGGGCTCGCCAGCGAAGGGCAGGCGCCACGGCGCATCGAAGGGTCCGGCTTGGCCTCGGCACAGCTCGTCATCGCTCCAGTCACTCCCGCCGGGGCTGCGCCCCGTCATGCTCCGTAAATGTGCCCTAGGCTCTGGATCAACCTAAAAAACCCTCGGCCTAGATGGACCTATATCACAGGCGATTTCTTTGAGAGAGATCAAAGGGGCCGCGCACCGATTGCCGCGCCTGTCACAGAACCCATTTCAATCGTCGAAATCGGCGCCCTTGCGCAAGAGATAAATGTCCATGATCCAGCCCATGCGCTCTCGCACTGCGGCACGTGTCTTAAGAATCTCGTCCTTCACCTCCGCAAGACGTCCCGAAATGACGATCTCGTCGGGCGTGCCGAGATAGGCGCCCCAATAAATTTCCGCTTCCGAATCCTCTATGTGCTGGAAGGCCTGTTCACCGTCGAGCATGACGACCGCGGTTTCGGTTCTATGCGGAAAGCTCTCCGCGAGGCGACGTCCGGTGGTGATCTCTAGCGGCTTGCCGACGAGGTTGAGGGGAATTCGATGGCTGGCGCAGAGTGCCTGAAGACTGGTGATACCGGGAATGACTTCGAACTCGAAGGAGACGCGCCCGCGCGCCCGAACCCTTTCGATGATGCGGATCGTGCTGTCATAGAGCATGGGGTCGCCCCAGACGAGGAAGGCGCCGGTCTGGTCTTCCCCGAGCTCGCCTTCGAGCAGCCTTTCATAGGTGGCCGCTATGCTCGCATGCCATTCGTCGACGCTTCCGGCGTAGCTCCGCCCTTCCGTCCGGCGCACCGGCACGGCGAACTCGACCGTTCGGCTGCCGCTGCGTGTCACGTAGCGGCCGCAGATCTCGCGCCGCACCTCGGCAAGTTCCGCCTTCTTCGCGCCCTTGGTCGGAATGAAGAGCACGTCGGCGCGATTGAGCGCGTTTATCGCCTGGATCGTCATGTGTTCGGGATTGCCGGCGCCGATGCCGATGACGAGGATATGCCGCATGCCGTTTCTCCATCGGTGCTGCGCCGCTGCCCCGTCATTGGCGGATCGAGGTGATGGACGCAAGGCCCATCCGCGACGGCAGAAGATACGAGCGCGTCACGCGTAGTCAGTCCGCAAGGGCGGATCTTCCGGGAGCCGCCAGTCGATAGGATCGAGGCCCTTCGACGTGAGGAAGGCATTGGCCTTGGAAAAATGCCGGCAACCGAAGAAGCCGGAATGCGCCGAAAGCGGCGAAGGATGCGGCGCGGTCAGAACCAGATGCCTTGATCGGTCAACGAATGCCGCTTTCCTCTGCGCATAGGAGCCCCACAGCATGAAGACAACCGGTTGTTCCTGCTCGTTGACGGCGCGAATGACCGCATCCGTGAAGCGCTCCCAGCCCCGGCCCTGATGCGAGGCGGCGCGGCCCCGCTCGACGGTGAGCACGGCGTTCAGGAGAAGCACGCCCTGCCCTGCCCAGCTTTCGAGAAATCCGTGGCGCGCCGGCGGAATACCTAAGTCGTCCTGGAGTTCCTTGTAGATGTTGACGAGCGAAGGCGGAATGCGCACGCCCGGCCGCACGCTGAAGCAGAGCCCATGCGCCTGCCCGTCGCCATGATAGGGATCCTGGCCGAGAATAACGACTCGCAACCCGTCGAGCGGGGTCAGGTCGAGCGCCCGAAAATACTCGCTGCCCCTCGGGAAAATCTGCCGGCCTTCCTGCTTCTGTTCGAGAAGAAAGCGCTTGAGATCGGCCATGTAACCATGGCGAAACTCCGGCGCCAATGCCGCCATCCAACTTTCCTCAAGCCTTATCGTCGCATCCATGGGGCCCCAAACCTCCTTCGTTCCGGTTCGGGAATTTAGCCGCCTTGGCACCCATCGCAAGCTTCCCCGCGGTGTTTGCCCGTTCGGTTCACTGTTTTGATTGCCTTCATCGACGGCATTGTATTTCTCTGGATATAGCGCTAACGAATTGGACGTGCGTTGTATATTCTGAAATATTACGAGGACATGAGGCAATCCTGATGGCGTTCGGACGCAGAGATTGGCTGAAGGGCTTGGCGCTGGCGCTCGGCATTCTTCTATCGAGCGCGACCTTCGCTCCGGTCCGGGCCGCCGAGAAGGTGACGATCTTCGCTGCGGCGAGCCTCAAGGACGCACTCGATGCGGTCAATGACGAATGGCAGCGGCAGACCGGCGAGGAGGCGACCGTCTCGTATGCGGCAAGCTCCACACTCGCAAGGCAGATCGAGCAGGGCGCGCCGGCCGACATCTTTATCTCCGCCGATCTCGCCTGGATGGATTACCTTGCCGATCGGCATCTGATCGACAAGGCTAGTCGCACGAACCTGCTCGGCAATCGCCTCGTCCTCGTTTCCGCAGAGACGGTGGCCGCGCCGGTCAATATCGAACCCGGCCTCGATCTTGCCAGCCTGCTCAACGATGGCCGCTTGGCGATGGGCGCTGTGGATTCTGTTCCCGCCGGCAGATACGGCAAGGCCGCGCTGGAAAACCTCGGCATCTGGCCAAAAGTCGCCAAAAAGGTCGCCGGCGCCGAAAGCGTGCGCGCCGCCCTCCTGCTCGTTTCGCGCGGCGAGGCGCCCTACGGCATCGTCTACCAGACCGATGCTGCAGCCGACCCGGGCGTCAAGGTAGTGGGCATCTTCCCGGAAAACAGCCACCCCCCGATCGTCTACCCGATCGCCTTGACCGCCGACAGCAGGAACGCCGCAGCGGCTGCCTATCTCGAGTTCATCAAATCGCCCGAGGCTGCGGCCCTGTTCGAGGCGCAGGGTTTCACCGTGCTGGTGGAGTAGGCTGGGCCAGCCTGCTCCCGGATGGGCGGGAATTCAAAGATCGTATGTTTCGGTGAACGTGGGGCAGTACCTTGGACTGGATGGCACTCAGCGATGCGGAATGGACAGCGGTCCGATTGAGTCTGAGGGTGGCGACCGTTGCCATGATCTTCAGCCTGCCACTCGCGCTGGCGGTCGCCATGGCACTGGCACGCGGGCGCTTCTGGGGCAAGTCGTTTCTGAACGGCCTTGTCCATATGCCCTTGATCCTGCCCCCGGTCGTCACCGGCTTCGTGCTGCTGCTGGTCTTCGGGCGGCGCGGACCGATCGGCGCCTTCCTTGCCGAGTATCTCGGGCTTGTCTTTTCCTTCCGATGGACCGGCGCAGCCCTTGCCGCGGCCATCATGGGTTTTCCGCTGATGGTGCGCAGCATCCGCCTGTCGATCGAGGCGGTCGACCGCAAACTCGAGGATGCCGCTGCGACTTTGGGTGCGAACTCGGCGTGGATCTTTCTGACCGTGACACTCCCCCTGATCCTTTCTGGTATCGTCGCCGGCATGGTCCTGTCCTTCGCCAAGGCGATGGGCGAATTCGGTGCAACGATAACCTTCGTCTCCAACATTCCAGGCGAGACGCAGACGCTGTCTCTGGCGATCTACAGCCTGACGCAGGTGCCGGGCGGTGACGCCGGCGCCATGCGCCTCACCGTCATCTCGGTCATTGTCTCCATGGCCGCTTTGATGCTCTCGGAACTTCTTGCCACGGCGGTGGCAAGGCGGACGGTGGCGGCATGAACCTCGAAGTCGAAGCGCGCCACCGGATCGGCACCTTCGCCATTGATGCCGCCTTCCAGTCCGGCGGGGGCGTGACGGCACTCTTCGGCCGTTCCGGATCTGGCAAGACGTCGCTGATCAACATCATCGCCGGGCTGCTCCGCCCCGACAGCGGCCGCATCGTGGTTGACGGCGAGGTGATCGCCGACAGCGGGCGAGGCCTCTTCACCCCCGTTCACCGCCGCCGCTTCGGCTATGTGTTTCAGGAGCCTCGCCTCTTTCCGCATCTTAGCGTTCGAAAGAATCTCGCCTATGGGCGCTGGTTCGCCGGGATCGGCACGTCGCCAGCCGAATTCGCGAAAATCGTCGAGATGCTCGGCGTTGGAAACTTGCTCGACCGCCGCCCCGAGACGCTCTCGGGCGGCGAGCGCCAGCGCGTCGCCATCGGCCGGGCGCTGCTCGCCGCGCCACGGCTGCTGTTGATGGACGAGCCGCTCGCGGCACTCGACGATGCGCGGAAGGCCGAGATCCTGCCCTATCTGGAACGGCTTCGCGACGAGACGGGGATCCCGATCGTCTATGTCAGCCACAGCGTGGCGGAGGTCGCGCGGCTTGCCGAGCAGGTGATCGTCATCGACAACGGCCGGGTGAAAGCATCCGGAGCAGCAGCCGCCATCCTCGGCCAGGCAACCGCACACCTGCCCCGACGGGAGACCGGCGCATTGATCGAGGGCCTCGTCGAGCGCCATGACTCCGCGCATGGTCTGACGCTCGTGCGCGCTGGAGAATACCTCCTGCACGTCCCGCACCTGTTCGCACCGCCAGGACACCCCCTTCGACTCTATATTGCAGCACGCGACGTCATGCTGGCAACGACACGGCCGCAGGGGATCAGCGCGCTCAATATTCTCCCGGGAACGATCGTCGACCTAACGCCAGCCCACGAGGGCAGCGTCGACGTCCGGATCGCCTGCGGCGGCAACCTCGTCCTCGCTCGTATCACAGCCCTGTCGCGCGAGACACTCGAGCTCGAACCGGGAAAAGCGGTGCACGCAATCATAAAGACTGTCGCTCTCGACTATTAGGGTGGGTCACGAGCCGGTGCCGGATATCCCGCCTTTGGCGATCCCTCCGTCGCGAACCTCTGAATATGGTATAATGTCATTTTGGCGCGTCCGTTGGTGCGGGCGGCCAGTGGAATTGCAAGCGCTGGCGCCTGACCACGGCTTCGATGGGAGGATGACATGCGCTTATGGATAATTGCCCTTGCTGCCGGCCTTTCCGGGCTCGGCGCCGCAGCGACCGCCCTGTCAGCGGACATGGGCGACGAGGAATTGATCAAGAATGCGATGTCGGCCGCGCCCGAGGCGGTGGCGCGTGATGCCACGATCATGGCCATGGACGAAAACGGTAAGATGAGGACCCTAAGAGAGGGCACCAACAACTTCACCTGCATCGCCGACGATCCGGGTCCGGGCAACAATCCGATGTGCCTCGACAAGAACGCCATGGAATGGGCGGCAGCCTGGATGGGCAAGACCGAACCGCCCAAGAACAAGGTTGGTTTCGGCTACATGCTGGCAGGCGGAGCCACGCCGAGCAATGTCGATCCCTTTGCCGACAAACCGCCGGAAGGCAAGGAATTGGCGCAGGAGCCTCCGCACGTAATGATTCTCAACCTGCCCGAGCCGCCGGCCGACTACCCCAAACCCGGCGAAAATCCGGACATGGCGCGGCCCTGGGTGATGTGGGCGGGAACCCCGTATGAACATTTGATGATCCCGGTGAAGTGAGCGACTGATTCCCGCTGAGGCCGGCGCGCTGAGCGCCGTCGCTCATCCCCGGCGGTTGGCCTTCATCGGCGCGCGCCATCCCTGGCGCGCGCCGTTTCCAGCCAATCGAGGTCGTCGGCGATCGCAGCGCGGGCTCTCGCCTCCATCGCCCGAAAGCGCTCGACCAATTCTTCGCCGAAAGCGGTGAGCGCGGCGCCGCCGCCCTGTTTGCCGCCCCGCTGCGATTCGACAGCCGGTTCCCTGAACATGCGGTTTAGTGCATCGACGAGCAGCCAAGCGCGCCGGTAAGACATGTTCATTGCCCTGCCGGCGGCGGAGATGGACCCGGTTTGGCGGATGAGTTCCAATAGCAGGATCTTGCCCCGCCCGAGGCGATCCTCAGGCGGGAAATCGATGCGCAGGACGGGGCGAAGTTCGTTCTCGGGTTTCGTCATGCGCCGGAGCATAGAGCGGCGCGCAGAAAAACGTCAGTGGTTTTGCGCTTACCAGGGGACCAGCTCGCGCCGCGGGTCATTTCTCTAATTGCGAATACCTTAGAGACTCATGCCACCATCGACGACGTGTACATGGCCGGTCGTGTAGGCCGAAACGTCGCTGGCGAGATAGACGGCGAGCGCCGCGATCTCCTCGGGGGTGCCGAGCCGGCCCATCGGCTGGCGGGCGATGAAGGCGGCGCGCGCCTCCTCGTAATTGCCTTGCGCCCGCATCCGTTCCTCGAGCGACGGCGACTGCACGGTGCCGGGGGCGATCGCGTTGCAGCGGATGCCCTTGCCGATAAAATCGATCGCCACAGACTTGGTAAGTCCGATGACCGCTGCCTTGCTGGCCGAATAGACGAAGCGGTTCGGCACGCCCATCGGCACGCCAGCAACCGAGGACATGTTGATGATCGAGCCGCCGCCCTTCTCGATCATGCCCGGCAGGAAAGCGCGGATCATGCGGTACATCGATTTCACGTTGAGGTCGAAGGCGAAGTCGTAGTCCTTTTCGCTCGCCTCGAGGATAGAACCCGCATGGACGAAGCCGGCACAATTAAAGATGACGTCGATCGCGCCGGTTCGTGCGGCAAAGGCTTCGATCGCCTCTTCGCTCAACACGTCGAGCTTGGCGATCTCGATGCCCTTGACGGCAAGATCGCCAAGCTTCTCCTCGTTTATGTCGGTAGCGATGACCGATGCCCCTTCCCGCCTGAAGGCATCGGCCGCCGCGCGACCGATACCCTGTGCGGCGGCCGTGATCACCGCACGCTTTCCTGCCAGAAGTCCGCTCATGGTCTGCCTCATCGTTCCGAATGTCTCGTCGGCTCAAAAGACATCGGAGCCTGCCGGCCTGTCAAGCGAATCCATCGTATCTTTATCGAAAAAAGACAGAACCGCTCCTGTTCCGAACGGAAGATTCGTGCATCATGGTACCGACAGCACTTTGCGGGCTTGATCCCGACCGGCGATGGGTGCTGCGATAGCAACTATCAACCCTCTCGCGAGACTCCTCATGCCCGGTCCCAGCCTTGACCCCGTCGCCACCGACGATGCCCTACCGCAGACGGCCGAAGTCGTCGTCATCGGCGGCGGCATCATCGGCGTCAGCACGTGAAGGTGGTTCTATGCGAGAAGGGCCTCCTCGGCGGCGAGCAGTCCAGCCGCAACTGGGGCTGGGTGCGTGTCATGGGGCGCGATCGCCGCGAAATCCCGCTCGCCATGGCGTCGATGAGAATCTGGGACACGCTCGATAAGCGCATCGGCGGCGAAACCGGATTCCGCCGCAGCGGTATTCTTTACATCTCCGAGACGGAGGAGGACGTCGCCAATCGCGACGCCTGGCTGGCGCTCGCCAGTCCCCACGGCGTCGACAGCCGACAGATCGGTGCTGAAGAAACGGCGGCACTGATGGCCGGCTCGGCAATCCGCTACAAGGGTGGCCTCTATACGCCGAGCGACGGCAGGGCCGAGCCACAGAAGGCCGTACCTGCCATCGCGGCGGGGGCGCGTCGCGCCGGCGCCGTGATCGTCACCGGCTGCGCCGTGCGCGGGGTCGAGAGGTCGGCCGGACGGATCAGCGCCGTGATCACTGAGAAAGGCCGCATCGTAACGGCAACGGCGGTGCTTGCCGGTGGCGCCTGGTCGCGGCTCTTCTGCAAGGGGCTCGGCATGCGGCTTCCGCAACTGAAGGTGCGCAACACGGTGCTGAGAACCAGACCGGTTGGAGGAGGGCCGGACGGCGCCGGAGCCACCTCGACCTATGCCTATCGAAAACGCCTCGACGGCGGCTATACGATCGCGACCGCTGGCGTCAACCTGCATCCGATCGTCCCCGACACCTTCGCATTCTTCCGCGATTTCAGGCCGGCGCGAAGGGCCGACAGCGAATCCGTGCAGGTGGGGCTCAGTGCCCAGAGTTGGCGAGAGCTCTTCGAGATCGCACCCCAACCACTCGATCGGCCAGGCGCCTTCGAGCGGCATCGCATTCTCGACCCGCATCCGGATCCGCCCGCCGTACTCCAGGCATTCGAGCAAGCAAAAGAGGCTCTTCCGGCCCTTCGCGGCGTAGAGCCGGAGCAGATCTGGGCCGGCCTCATCGATGTCACGCCGGACGTCGTGCCGGTCATTTCGCACGCGGAACAGGTGCCGGGCCTGGTGATCGCCACCGGTTTCTCCGGGCATGGCTTCGGCATCGGCCCGGGTGCCGGCCATCTCACTGCCGATCTCGTCACGGGAGACGCGCCGATCGTCGACCCGGCCGCCTTTCGCCTGTCACGGTTTTCCGACGGCACGCCGATCGAGATCGCGCCGGCTGTTTAAAGGTCTTCAGCCCCCCGCTTCACAGGAGAACAGGCAAAAGAAAATTGAAACCCGCGAAAGAAAATTGCCGTCGACCGGGGGCATTTGGCGGCCGCACGAACGGCCGCTGTGGGCGCAGGCATTAATCTGTCTTTCTTCGCATGGGCGTCGGACGCAACGCCGAAAATCCTTCATCTCGCCCCTGACTCGTGGCAGTGTAGGAGCGTAACCCTTTGGGAGAACGAGGGTTCGCGTCGGCCGCGCTACGGAGCGGTCAAGCCGGTTGCCAGTTCTAAGGCACGCGCGATCCTTCCCCCCGGCACTGACTTGCGTGCGATGCGCAATCCGGAAGGGAGGCCGGAAACCGCATGGATGAATTCAGCCGATTGAGCCTGCATGTCCCCGAGCCGGCCGTTCGGCCCGGCGACGAACCCGATTTTTCCAACGTCAGGATACCCAAGGCCGGCACGGTCCCGCGCCCGGAGATCGATGTCGATCCCGAGACGATCCGCGATCTCGCCTTTTCAATTATCCGCGTCCTCAACCGCGAGGGCGAAGCGGTCGGTCCCTGGTCGGGCCTCCTCTCGGACGACGAACTGCTGACCGGCCTTAGGCACATGATGATGCTCAGGGCCTTCGACGCCCGCATGCTGATGGCGCAGCGGCAGGGCAAGACGTCCTTCTACATGCAGCATCTGGGCGAGGAGGCGGTGAGTTGCGCCTTCCGCAAGGCGCTGCGCAAGGGCGACATGAATTTCCCGACCTACCGCCAGGCAGGCCTCCTGATCGCCGACGACTACCCCATGGTCGAGATGATGAACCAGATCTTCTCGAACGAAAGCGATCCCTGTCATGGCCGGCAATTGCCCGTGATGTACACATCGAAGGAGCATGGCTTCTTTACCATTTCCGGCAATCTCGCCACGCAATTTGTCCAGGCCGTGGGCTGGGCGATGGCCTCCGCCATCAAGAGCGACACCCGCATTGCCGCCGGCTGGATCGGCGACGGCTCGACGGCAGAGTCGGATTTCCACTCCGCCCTTGTCTTCGCCTCCACTTACAAGGCACCCGTCATCCTCAACATCGTCAACAACCAGTGGGCGATCTCGACCTTCCAGGGGATCGCCCGCGGCGGCTCCGGGACCTTTGCCGCCAGGGGCCTGGGCTTCGGCATCCCGGCGCTTCGCGTCGACGGCAATGATTATCTCGCTGTCTATGCGGTGGCGCGCTGGGCGGCCGAACGGGCACGCCGCAATCTCGGGCCGACCCTGATCGAATATGTCACCTACCGCGTCGGCGCGCATTCGACCTCCGACGATCCGAGCGCCTATCGGCCGAAGACGGAGTCGGAGGCTTGGCCGCTCGGCGATCCGGTCTTGCGCCTGAAGAAGCACCTGATCGTTCGCGGTGTCTGGTCGGAAGAGCGGCACGCCCAAGCCGAGGCCGAAATCATGGACGTTATCATCCAGGCGCAGAAGGAGGCGGAGCGCCACGGCACGCTGCACGCGGGCGGCAGGCCTTCGGTGCGCGACATCTTCGAGGGTGTCTATTCCGTAATGCCCCCGCATATTCGCCGACAGCGGCAGAAGGCGGGGTACTGACATGGCCAGGATGACAATGATCGAAGCGGTTCGCAGCGCCATGGACGTGTCGATGGCGCGCGATGAGGACGTCGTCGTCTTCGGCGAGGACGTCGGCTATTTCGGCGGCGTGTTCCGCTGTACCCAAGGGCTTCAGGCAAAATACGGCAGGACGCGCTGCTTCGACACGCCGATCAGCGAATCCGGCATAGTCGGCACCGCCATCGGCATGGCGGCCTATGGTCTAAAGCCTTGCGTCGAGATCCAGTTCGCGGACTACATGTATCCGGCCTATGACCAGCTGACTCAGGAAGCGGCCCGCATCCGCTACCGCTCTAACGGTGACTTCACTTGCCCGATCGTCGTACGCATGCCGACCGGCGGCGGGATCTTCGGCGGCCAGACGCATAGCCAGAGCCCGGAAGCGCTGTTCACCCATGTCTGCGGCTTGAAGGTTATCGTGCCCTCGAACCCTTATGACGCCAAGGGGCTGTTGATCTCGGCGATCGAGGATCCGGACCCGGTCATCTTCCTGGAGCCGAAGCGGCTCTATAACGGCCCCTTCGACGGCCATCACGAACGCCCCGTGATCCCCTGGTCGAAGCACGAACTCGGCGACGTGCCCGAAGGACACTACACGATCCCGATCGGCAAGGCGGAAATCCGCCGCAACGGATCGGCGGTGACGGTGCTCGCCTATGGAACGATGGTGCATGTCGCGCTTGCCGCAGCCGAGGAAACCGGCACCGACGCGGAAGTGATCGACATTCGAAGCCTGCTGCCGCTCGATCTCGAAACGATCGTGGCGTCGGTGACGAAGACCGGCCGCTGCGTCGTCGTCCACGAGGCGACCCTGACCTCCGGCTTCGGCGCCGAACTCGTCGCGCTCGTGCAGGAGCATTGTTTTTACCACCTGGAAGCCCCGGTTGTCCGGGTGACCGGTTGGGATACGCCCTATCCCCATGCCCAGGAGTGGGACTATTTTCCCGGCCCGGCGCGCGTCGGCCGCGCGCTCACCGAAGCGATGGAGGCATGAGGCATGGGTGAATTCGTCCTCAAGATGCCCGATGTCGGCGAAGGCGTGGCCGAGGCCGAACTCGTCGAATGGCACGTGAAACCTGGCGATCCGGTGCGCGAAGACATGGTGCTGGCTGCCGTCATGACCGACAAGGCAACGGTCGAGATTCCGTCGCCGGTCTCAGGCAAGGTGCTGTGGCTCGGAGCGGAAGTCGGCGACACCGTGGCCGTGAAAGCGCCGCTCGTCCGCATCGAAACCGCCGGGGATGGGGGAGAACCGCTCCCGGACAGCGTTCCCGAGGCGCTTGCCGAAGCCGTGCTGGAGGAGCCCGTGGCTGCCACGCCCGCCCCGGCCAAGGTGACGTCGCCACCGAAGCCACAAAGTCCAGCGCCCAAACCGGCACTCGCACCACGCCAGATGCCAGATGTGTCGGCGAAGCCGCTCGCTTCCCCTGCAGTGCGGCTGCGCGCCAAGGAAAGCGGCATCGACCTCCGGCAGGTAATCGGTAGGGGACCCGCCGGCCGGATCACTCATGACGATCTCGACCTCGTCATCAGCCGGGGGGGAGAGCCGCTGCCGCCGCAGACCGGCCTCATGCGCAAGACCGCGGTGGAGGAGATCAAGGTGACCGGCCTCAGGCGCCGCATCGCCGAGAAGATGTCACTTTCGACCTCGCGCATTCCCCATATCACCTATGTGGAAGAGGTGGACATGACCGCGCTCGAGGATTTGCGGGCGACGATGAACCGTGACCGCAAGGGCGAACAGCCGAAGCTGACGATCCTGCCCTTCCTCATGCGGGCCCTCGTCAAGGCGGTTGCCGAACTATCCGGCGTCAACGCCATTTTCGATGATCATGCCGGCATCATCCATCGCCATGCCGCCGTCCACATCGGCATTGCCACTCAGACGCCCGCCGGCCTGACGGTGCCGGTAGTGCGCCATGCCGAGGCACGCTCGATCTGGGATTGCGCGGGGGAATTGAACCGGCTGGCCGAGGCCGCCCGCACCGGCACTGCGACGCGCGACGAGCTGACCGGTTCGACCATTACGATCTCTTCCCTCGGCGCACTCGGCGGCATCGTCTCGACGCCGGTGATCAACCACCCGGAGGTGGCGATCGTCGGCGTCAACAAGCTGGCGGTCCGCCCGGTCTGGGACGGAACGCAATTCGTACCCCGCAAGATCATGAATCTCTCATCGAGCTTCGACCACCGCGTCATCGACGGCTGGGATGCCGCAACCTTCGTGCAACGGCTGAAGACGCTGCTCGAGACGCCGGCGCTCATTTTCGTTGAAGGGTGACGAACCATGAAGGAAATCTCCTGCAAGCTCCTGGTGCTCGGCGCTGGCCCCGGCGGCTATGTCTCTGCCATTCGCGCCGGCCAGCTCGGCGTCGATACCGTGATCGTTGAAAAGGCCAAGCCCGGCGGCACCTGCCTCACTGTCGGATGCATTCCTTCCAAGGCTCTGATCCATGCCGCCGAAGAGTTCCATAAGATTCTGGCGGCAGCCTCGGGCAAGAGTCCGCTCGGGTTCGCCGCAAGTTCCCCGGCGATCGACCTTAAGCGGACGGTCGCCTGGAAAGACGGCATCGTCGGCCGGCTGGTCGGTGGCGTCTCGGGACTGTTGAAGAAGGCCGGTGTCAAGGCCGTCATCGGCGAAGGCCGGTTCATCGATGGCAAGACAGTGGATGTGGAAACGGAAACCGGCCTGCAGCGCATTCGCGCTGAAGCTGTGGTCATCGCCACCGGTTCGGCCCCCGTCGAACTCCCCGACCTACCCTTCGGCGGCAATATCCTCTCCTCGACCGAGGCACTGGCAATGACAGAGGTGCCTACGTCGCTCGCGGTCATTGGCGGCGGCTATATCGGCCTCGAACTCGGCACCGCCTTCGCCAAACTCGGCTCGAAAGTGACCGTGCTCGAAGCGCTGGACCGCATCCTGCCGCAATATGATGCCGACCTCTCGAGGCCGGTCATGAAGCGCCTCGGCGAGCTGGACGTCGACGTCTTCACCCGCACGGTGGCCAAGCGGCTCTCGGCCGACCGGCACGGCCTTTTCGCCGAAGAGAACGGCCGCCCCTTCGAGGTGCCGGCGGAGAAGGTTCTGGTCACCGTCGGCCGCCGGCCAGTGACCGAAGGCTGGGGGTTGGAAGAGATCGACCTTGACCGGTCGGGCCGGTTCATCCGCATCGACGACCAATGCCGCACCTCGATGCGTGGCATTTTCGCGATCGGCGACGTCACTGGGGAACCGATGCTCGCCCATCGCGCAATGGCCCAAGGGGAAATGGTCGCCGAGATCGTCGCTGGACACAAACGAAGCTGGGACAAGCGCTGCATCCCGGCGGTCTGCTTCACCGATCCCGAGATCGTCAGCGCCGGCCTCTCACCCGAAGAGGCGCGCGCTGCCGGTATCGAAGTCAGGATCGGGCAATTCCCCTTCCAGGCAAACGGTCGCGCCATGACGACGCTTTCCGAGGAAGGCTTCGTCCGCGTCGTCGCCCGCGCCGACAACCACCTTGTCCTCGGCATCCATGCGGTCGGACACGCCGTTTCGGAGCTTTCGGCCACATTCGCCTTGGCAATCGAGATGGGCGCGCGGCTCGAAGACATCGCCGGTACCATCCACGCGCATCCGACCCAGTCGGAGGCCTTGCAGGAGGCCGCGTTCAAGGGCCTAGGGCACGCGCTGCATATTTGAGACGGACGGTGGGCTGCCCTTCATCCGCCTGCCGGCACCTTCTCCCCGCAAGCGGGGCGAAGGGACGATGCCGCGCCCGCTCATCCAAGCTCACGCTTCTTTCGAAGCCCGGCCACAGCTCGGAATATTGAACCGCAGTTCAGGCAAAACGACAGATCGAGGCACGCCCCGTCCCCTCTCCCCGCAAGCGGGGAGAGGGCTAGGTGAGGGGCAAAACTCCCACAGACCCTTGCTACTCCAGCAACTCCAGCCCCACCGCCGTCGCCTCGCCGCCGCCGATGCAAAGTGAGGCAATGCCGCGCTTCACCGCGTTCGCGCGCATGGCATTGAGCAGCGTCACGACGATGCGGGCGCCTGAGGCGCCTATCGGGTGGCCGAGGGCGCAGGCGCCGCCATGAATGTTGACGATGTCGCCGGAAAGTCCGAGATCGCGGATCGCCGCCATGGCGACGACGGCGAAGGCCTCGTTGATCTCATAGAGCCCGACGCTGTGCTTTTCCCAGCCGATTTTGTCCAGGAGCTTGTCGATCGCGCCGATCGGCGCCGTGGTGAACCACGCGGGCTCCTGCGCATGGCCGGCATGGCCGGCGACAATCGCAAGCGGCGTCAGCCCGCGTTTCTCCGCCTCGCTTGCCCGCATCAGGATGAGCGCCGCCGCACCGTCCGAGATCGACGAGGAGTTGGCGGCGGTGACACTGCCGTCGTCGCGGAAAGCGGGCTTCAGCTTCGGTATCTTTGCCGGATCGGCCTTCATCGGCTGCTCGTCGCGATCGAGATTGGCGGAACCGCGTTTGCCGCCATCGACGATCGCGACCACTTCATCGGCAAAGGATCCGTCCTCCGCCGCCTTCCTTGCCCGTTGGAGGGAGCGCAGGGCGAAAGCGTCCTGTTCCGTCCGTGAGAACTGGTAATGCTGGGCCGTATCCTCCGCATAGGTGCCCATCAGCCGTCCGGAATAGGCGTCCTCCAGCCCGTCCAGGAACATATGGTCCTTGACCTCGCCGTGGCCGAGCCGAAAGCCGCCGCGCGCCTTGGGCAAGAGATACGGCGCATTGGTCATCGACTCCATGCCGCCGACCGCAACGACCGACGCGCTGCCTGAAACGAGCGCGTCATGGCCGAGCATCAGCGCCTTCATGCCGGAGCCGCAAACCTTTGAAACGGTAGTCGACGGCGTCTCCCGGCCAAGACCGGCCCCGAGCGCCGCCTGCCGGGCCGGGTTCTGGCCGAGGCCGGCTGGCAGCACATTGCCCATCAGGACTTCGTCCACGGCATCGAGGCTTGCGCAATCAAGCGACGCTTTGAGCGCGGCGGCGCCGAGTTCCGGCGCCGTCATGTCTTTGAGGCTGCCCTGGAAAGCACCCATCGGCGTGCGCGCCGCCGACACGATAACGACCGGATCGCGATTGCTCATCTTGGTCCTCCCACGCGGCCGACGATCGATCGGCCTTCCTCAGGCGGGACGAGAAAGTGTATTCAGCGGCCCCTCATCCGCTGCAGCGACCTTCTCCACGCGCGCGTGGAGAAGGGATATGCCGCGGCCTCAAAGTCCCCTCTCTCCGCCTGCGGGGAGAGGGTTAGGGTGAGGGGCGAATCTCGTTTCCGCGCCCATGATCCATAGCGAATATAGCCGCCTGATCCGGCGAGGCAATGTGGGACGCCCTCAAGTCGAGCGGCGGTTGCGAATTAGCCCATCCGCTCGGACGCGTAGGACCCCGGGCTCGGCGGGAAGACGACGACGCGGTTGCCGTTGATGAAGGTGCGGTGGTGGATATGGGCGTGGATGGCCCGCGCCAGCACCTGGCTTTCGACGTCGCGGCCGATCGAGACGTAATCCTCGGCCGACTGGGCATGGGTGATGCGGGCGATGTCCTGCTCGATGATCGGGCCCTCGTCAAGATCGGCGGTGACGTAATGGGCCGTCGCGCCGATCAGCTTGACGCCGCGCTCATAGGCCTGCTTGTAGGGATTGGCGCCCTTGAACGACGGCAGGAAGGAGTGATGGATGTTGATGATCTTGCCAGACATCTTCTTGCAGAGCTGGTCGGAGAGGACCTGCATGTAGCGGGCGAGCACGACGAGTTCGGCGCCGGTCTGCTCGACGAGCTCCATCAGCTGCGCTTCCGCCTTCGGCTTGTTCTCCTTCGTCACCTTGATGCAGTAGAAGGGGATGTCGTGGTTGACGACAACCTTCTGGTAATCGAAGTGGTTGGAGACGACGCCGACGATGTCGATCGGCAGCGCGCCGATCTTCCAGCGGTAGAGCAGGTCGTTCAGGCAATGGCCAAAGCGAGACACCATCAGCAGCACCTTCATGCGCTCCTCGGAATCGCGGATCTCCATCACCATGTCGAAGCGCTTGATGACCGGCTGAAAGCCCTCCCGCAATTCCTCAAGCTTCGCCCCTTCCTGGCTGATGAAGGAGATCCGCATGAAGAAGAGACCGGTTTCGAGATCATCGAATTGCGAGCTGTCGCTGATGTAACAGCCTTTTTCCGCAAGATAGCCGGTAACGGCGGCGACGATGCCGCGGGTGGATTTACAGCTGACGGTCAGCACATAGCTTTTCATCGATGGTCTCTCATTCAGGAGTTTCCGGCCTCTCGGGCAGTCGCGAAAAATTAGCGTGACGTTTTCTGGCCCGCCGATCCATTCGCGACATCGGCTGGACGGAACCGGCCACGGCCCGTCGTCACGAAAAAATCTCGAATGAAAGATCAGGGCTCATGCTTTGCCCGATCGGGATGGGCGCGGGCGAAGGCGTCGATTGCTGCACAGTGCGCGTCGATGGCGACGATCCGCGGGCAGTCCGAGAGGTCGACCTCCCAGCGACGGGCGTTATAGACCTGCGGCACGAGGCAGATGTCGGCCATCGTCGGCTGGTCGCCGTGGCAGAAGGTTCCGCTCGATGGGTGATCGAGCAGGCGCTCGAAAGCAGCAAGCCCCTCGCCGATGAATTTCTGCATCCAGGTTCGCCGCGCTGCCTCGCCATTGGCCGCGGAGGCCATCACATGCGCGACGACCCCGAGATTGCAGATGGGATGGATATCCATGGCGATGGCATAGGAGAGCGCACGCACCCGCTGGCGGTGAACCGCGTCCACAGGCAGAAAGCCCGTGCCTTGCCGCGTTTCGGCAAGGTACTCGACGATGGCGAGCGATTGCGTGAAGCGCGCGCCGTCGATCTCCAGCACGGGCACGAGTCCCTGCGGATTGCGGGCGAGATGCTCTCCCCTCCGGTGCTGACGGGCGAGCAGATCAACCGGAACGGAGCGATAGTCTTGATCGATCAGATTGAGCGCGATCCGCACGCGATAACTCGCCGAGGAGCGCCAATAATCGTAGAGAACGGCTTCGTTCATTGCCTGGCCTCCCTCCCCGCCGCATCAGTGCTCGTATCTTTCCACCTTTTGCTCGATCGCCCCGAAAATCGAGTGTCCGGTCTGATCCTTCATCTCGATCCGCACGACGTCGCCGAATTTGAGAAAGGAGGTCTGCGGCGCACCATTTTCGATCGTCTCGATCATGCGCAGTTCGGCAATGCAGGAGTAGCCAACACCCCCTTCCGCGACTGGCTTGCCCGGCCCACCGTCGAGCTTGTTGGAGACTGTACCCGAGCCGATGATCGTGCCGGCCGAAAGCGGTCTGGTGCGGGCGGCATGGACGATGAGCTCTCGGAAATCGAAGGTCATGTCGATACCGGCATTGGCGCGGCCGAAGGGTTTGCCGTTGAGGTCGACGCGAAGCGGCAGATGCAACTTGCCGCCATCCCAGGCTTCGCCCAGTTCGTCGGGCGTCACTGCAACCGGCGAAAAGGCGGAAGAGGGTTTCGACTGGTAAAAGCCGAAGCCCTTTGCGAGCTCGGCCGGGATAAGGCTGCGCAGCGAAACGTCGTTGACGAGCAGAACGAGACGGATTGCTTCCTGTGCGTCGTCGAGCGTCGCTCCCATTGGTACATCGTCGACGATCACCGCGACCTCTCCCTCCATGTCGATCCCCCAAGTCTCGTCGGCCATCAGGATCGGATCGCGAGGCCCGAGGAAACTGTCGGAGCCGCCCTGATAGATCAACGGGTCCGTCCAGAAGCTCGCCGGCATTTCGGCATGGCGCGCCTTTCGTACCAATTCCACGTGATTGACATAGGCCGAACCGTCCGCCCACTGGAACGCCCGCGGCAGCGGCGAGGCGGCATCGTGTTCATGGAAACGCATGGTCGGTTGCGAACCGGTTTCGATCCCCTCGGCAACGCGTGCCAGCCGCGACCCCACATGCGCCCAATCGTCGAGCGCCGCCTGCAGCGTGCGGGCGATATGCCCGACCTCGGAGCAACGGGTGAGATCTTTCGAGACCACGACGAGCTTGCCGTCGCGGGTGGAGTCTTTCAGCGTCGCGAGTTTCATGGTGTTTCCCGATCGTGGTGTTGATCCGCGCCGGACGGCGCGGATTGCAGGCTCGACAGCATGTCATGGAGTGCCGCTGGAAGTCACTTGATTCCGGGCGTGCCGTCGAATTTCCGGTCCAGGCCGGACCAGCAGTCGATATAATCGTCCTGGAGCGTCTCGAGCTCCGCCGCAAACCTCGTCAGTTGTTGCGGGAAACGGGTCTCGAACATGAATGCCATGGTGTTGTCCAGCTTGACCGGCTTCAGCTCGCCGTTCGAGGCCTTCTCGAAACCGGAGAAATCCGGGCCATGGGCCAGCATCATGTTGTGCAGGCTCATGCCACCGGGCACGAAACCCTCCTCCTTCGCGTCATAGCGACCGTAGATAAGCCCCATGAACTCGCTCATGATGTTTCGATGATACCAGGGCGGGCGGAAGGTGTGCTCGGCCACCAGCCAGCGTGGCGGGAAGATGACGAAGTCGACATTGGCCGTCCCTTCCTCTCCAGACGGTGCCGTCAGCACCGTGAAGATCGACGGATCGGGATGATCGAAGAGGATGGCGCCAACCGGCGAGTAGGTCTTGAGGTCGTATTTATAGGGCGCGTAGTTGCCGTGCCAGGCGACCACGTCGAGCGGCGAATGGCCGATCTCGACCATATGGAAGGAGCCGCACCACTTCACCTGCACCCGGCAAGGCGTCTCCTTGTCCTCGTAAGCGGCTACCGGCGTCTTGAAGTCGCGCGGATTGGCGAGGCAATTGGCGCCGATCGGGCCTCGGTCGGGCAGTGTGAACTTGGCGCCGTAATTCTCGCAGATATAACCGCGCCAGACCGTCTCCTCGCCGAGGCGAATGACCTTGAACATCATGCCGCGCGGCACGAGGCAGATTTCCGACGGCGCCACGTCCATTTTCCCGAGCTCTGTGAACACGCGGATGGCGCCGGTTTCCGGCACAATCAGCAGCTCTCCGTCCGCATTGAAGAAGTAGTCGTCAACCATGTCGACATTGAACGCGTACGCGTGCGCAGCCATGCCGGCCTGCGTCAGCGCGTCGCCCGCAGTGGTCATGGTTCGGATGCCCTCGAGAAAATTCAATTCCTCCGAAGGTGCCGGCAACGGGCCCCAGCGTAGTTGCCCGAGCGCCATCGAATGCTCGACCACATGCGGTGCCGTTTTCCAACACGGATAGTCGATTTTCTTGAAGCGCCCGGTATGCCGCACGCTCGGCCGGATGCGGTAGAGCCAGGAGCGTTCGTTCGTACCGCGCGGTGCCGTGAAGGGCGACCCGGAAAGCTGCTCGGCATAGAGCCCGTATTCACACTTCTGCGGGCTATTCTGCCCCTGGGGAAGCGCACCGGGCAGGCTTTCGGTCTCGAAGTCATTGCCGAAGCCTGGCATGTAAGCGGGCGCCTGTTGGCCGGCATCCATCGCGCGTCGCTTTTCCGAGTGGTCCAACATGGCTTGCACCTCCGCTTCGCCTCCGTAATATTAGTTGCGATCGTAACTATTGTTTTTGTAACTATCAACGGGTGACGCATGCAGACCTTTGACCTGGAAGGCTTCCTTCCCTATCGGCTGAACCGGGCGGCAGAGTTCGTCGCGCTGCGCTTTGCCGCGCAATACAAGGCGCGCTATCAGCTGACCCGTCCCGAATGGCGGACGCTCGCGGCACTCGGTTCATCCGGCCGCAGCATGACGGCGACGGAAATCGGTGCACACTCCTCAATGCACAAGACGAAAGTGAGCCGCGCCGTCTTCAGCCTCGAGCAGCGCCGCTGGCTGCAACGAAGGGAGGATGGTCGCGACCGTCGCTTCGAGCACCTGGCGCTTACAGCTCAAGGCCAGCAGGCCTACAGCGAATTGACGGAGCTTGCGAGCGGCTATCAGGCCGAGTTGTGTTCGATGATTGGCGCCAAGAATTTGGAAGCGCTCTCCACAGGTCTTGGCGCAGTGGAAAGGGTTATGAAGAAGTGGAAAGGGTTATGAAGAACTGTGTGCGAAAGGCGTGAGGCCAGAGCGAAAGGGCGCCCCGGACGAGACCCTCCCCAGCTCCGTCCGCCGGTGAGAGCGGGGGCGGAGCTTTAAAGTGCCGTGCTCTAGAACTTTACCCGCTCCGGGATCGGCAACCCTGCGAAGCTCTTCAGCGTGTCGAGCACGATCGACGTCTTCACGTGTTGGACACTATCATGCGGCAGGAGCACGTCGTTGACGAAGCGCGAAAGCCCGGCGAGGTCGGGGGTGACGACCCGCAGGTGATAGTCCATCTCGCCGGTAAGCGCATAGGCTTCCAGAACCTCCGGCAGCCCGGAGATGAGCTTGGCGAAACGCTTGGCATTGTCGCGGTTATGGGTGGCGAGCGTCACCGAAATGACGACCATCAGGTCGAGTCCTAGTTTCTGCCGGTCGATCTGCGCTTGGTAACCCGTGATATAGCCCTCCGCCTCGAGCCGTGATCGCCGCCGCGAACATTGGGAGGGTGACAACGCGATCCGCTCCGACAATTCAATGTTGGTCAGATGACCATCGCGCTGCAACTCGCTGAGGATCTTGAGGTCGAATCCGTCAAGCTGCTCCATTCACGCATCCTTCGGCAAAATAGTGCATGGTTTGTGCGCAATTTCTACCAAATCACGCAAGAATACAAGCATCATGCATCGAATCTGCGTCATACTCCAGCAAAGTCTGGAGGATTGAAAGGAGACCTGCGATGGGCCCATTCCCGCATGAAGCCCCGCCCGCCACGATTTCGGCGAAAAACCCCGCCGGCACGGACGGTTTTGAATTCGTCGAGTTCGCCCATCCTGAGCCGGAAAGGCTCGAAGAGCTCTTTGGGCGCATGGGCTACGCCCCAGTCGCGAAGCACAGGACGAAGAACATCACCGTCTGGCGCCAGGGCGACATCAACTACGTCCTGAACGCGGACGCCGGCTCGCACGCGATGCGCTTCGTCGACCGGCACGGTCCCTGCGCTCCGTCCATGGCCTGGCGTGTCGTCGACGCGAAACATGCCTTCGAGCACGCAGTCTCCAAGGGAGCCGAGCCCTATGCCGGCAGGGACAAGACACTCGATGTTCCGGCGATCATCGGCATCGGCGGCTCGCTTCTCTATTTTGTCGATGCCTATGGAGAGAAGGGCTCCGCCTATGACGCCGAGTTCGAATGGCTGGGCGAGCGCAATCCAAGACCTGAAGGCGTCGGCTTCTACTACCTCGACCACCTGACCCATAACGTCTATCGCGGCAATATGGACAAGTGGTGGGCCTTCTATCGCGAGCTCTTCAACTTCAAGCAGATCCACTTCTTCGACATAGACGGCCGTATCACCGGGCTCTTGAGCCGCGCGATCACCTCACCCTGCGGCAAGATCCGCATTCCTCTGAACGAGTCGAAGGACGAGACGAGCCAGATCGAGGAATATCTGAAGAAGTACAAGGGCGAAGGCATCCAGCACATCGCCGTCGGCACCGAGGCGATCTACGACGCGGTCGATCGGCTGGCGGAAAACGGACTGAAATTCATGCCTGGACCGCCGGACACCTATTATGAGATGTCGCACGCGCGCGTGCACGGTCATAACGAGCCGATCGATCGAATGAAGAAGCACGGCATCCTGATCGACGGCGAGGGCGTGGTCGATGGCGGCATGACGAAGATCCTGCTGCAGATCTTCTCGAGAACGGTGATCGGGCCGATTTTCTTCGAATTCATTCAGCGCAAGGGGGATGAGGGCTTCGGCGAAGGCAATTTCCGGGCGCTGTTCGAATCGATCGAAGCCGACCAGATCCGCCGCGGCGCCCTCAAGAAGCCCGAGGCGGCCGAATAGCGGGGGTGCGGGAAGTGTGGCGGTTTTCCACCCGTACCCCGAGCCAACTCCGTAAGAATCGGTCACCTCATTGAAGGCCTGCAAGCGTCGCGCAAAACTAACGCCGTGCGCCTGATGAAACGCACGGCGAAGTAGCTCGGAATCGCCGCATGCCTGTCGCTCCCACGAAGGGTATCCGGTGGTGTCAGTTGTGCCAACGCGGCGGGTTCGCATCTCCGTCATGCCTGAAGTAATGGGATGCTGCTTCAGTCCGGTTGCGCACATTCATCTTCTTATAGATGTTTCGTACGTGGACCTTGACGGTGTTTTCGGAGAGGCCGAGGCGATCCGCGATGATCTTGTTCTGGGTGCCCATGCAGATAAGATCCAGAATTTGGATCTCGCGCGTCGTCAGCACGCCATTGCCGATATCGCTCCTCTGGGCCGAAGGCAGTGCTGCAACGCTCGCCTCCTGGCGAGCCGGGAGACCGGCGCTCTTCGGCGCCAAGCGCCTGAGCAGAGCGGCCGGAAAATGCTCGCCCCCCTTCATCAGAAGGTCGATGGCGGTTAGACAGACGTCGAGATGAAGATTCAACGGCAGCACGCCATGGATCAGCCCTTCGTCGACGAAGCCCGCAATCGACGTATCGACCTCGTCCGCGTTCTCGACGACGAGGCCGATCGAAGCCCGCGGGTGAAACTCATGGATCGTCCGTATGACCGATGGGAAGGTCGTCGCCGGTATGCGGTAAAGCATGACGAGCGCCACATCGTCGAGATTGCCGTCGAGCAGGCTATCCGCCTCCGAGAGGCTCACCACCTCATGGCCCTGGAAGCGGGTGCTGATAGCCTGAGTCAGGCACTCCGCCAACAGATCCGCTCTGGCGAGCATCACGATCTTGCTTTTCTTTGCTAAAACCTTGCTGTTGTCTTCAAAATCGCTCAAACCCGAGCCCGTTCGGTACATTATCCCCTCCTTGGGCACCCCCTGTTTTTAAAGGGGTATGAGGCGCCCTGCTAAAAATGTTTTCGAATGAAAAGCGAACTTACATAGTCACGAAAAATGTCGAGGTGGCTAATGTATCGTAAATATGGGGGATGGGAAACAGCCCAAAAGGGTTAGACTGGAGCCGCTCTCGCGCATAGATGGGTCCAGAATGCACCAATTTTGGGCGAATCAGGCCGGAACGTTCGCTGTCGAACGCTAACCATTGCGGCGCCTTCGCGTCAATCGGTGCCCTTGTCTTTTCAGGGGATACGCCAGGTTGCTCACTTGCACTCCCATTGCCATCAATCGGAGAACGACATTCGAATTCGGGTCAAACCCGCGCCATTCGGGGCCTGCTCCACGCCCTTCCCTACTCACTATGGGCTAGCAGCTGCACCGACAATCTTGATGGGCAGCGGCTCAACGTCGGCCCCAAAGGCCTTTCCCCCGGTGGAGCAAAGGTCTCGTTTCGACCGGCGAGGTGAAGCAACCAGAGAGCTGAGCTTCCGTTTTCACTGCAATCCCCTAACCCAGGCGGCCGTGAATTCGCAATATTAACATTGTGCTAAGGCTTGTCCCCAAAGACTGCGGAACGCCGTACGGTCTTGCGCCGCCGCGGCTCATAACGGCATGCCCCCCTCCACGCATGATTCTTCGACCGGCTGCCCGGACTAACCATAATTGGTATCTTTCACTTGCTCCCATTCCGGACCAAACTGTAACCGTCGCATGTAGTTCTATGCGTCTTCTGACCAGTCTCGCGTAAGATCTGAAGTATCTATATTGCGTTCGTATGACAAATAGTATGACTATAGATTTCAACACGTACTAATTTTGGGGCATGTACTCCATGCTCACGCAATAATACTAGCGTAAATAAAAGAACGATCGAAACTCCCGTAGGTGAACAAGCAAAGTTCATCTCGAACGATGAGAGCCAGCGCCCAAGAATCCTAGAAAGATGACGGGGTTTCGGTGCTGGCTCCTTCTGCTGTCCTTCTCGACCACTGCTCAGCGTGGGAAGGAATAACGATCGACAATCCCCCAGATCTCCCTGTTGATCTTCATGATCTGTTCGATCGCCTCGTTGATCCTTGCAATCTCCGCGTCGTCGATCTGCTCTATCTTGCCGTATTTAATCGTATCCTTGCTGTCGAAGATGGCCATCAATTGGGTGCTCGCCTGCTGCCCGGTCTCGTCGAAGGAATAGATGCAGTGGCTGTATTTGTTCCTGAGTTTGGCCTGGCGACCAAGCTGCTGCGTTACGGACAGGATTTCCCGCCGGCGATCAGGCGGCGTCTTCGGCATTTTGGCGAGCCGTTCGACGAGCTCGATGCGCGCGCGGGTCGTATTCAATGTCAGGAAAATAACGATCGCCGTTTCCTTGTCGACGTAGGCGAGGCCGGCAATCAAGTAGATGAGCAGGCTCTCCGTGTTGGTCCACGTGTAGTTCAGTTGACCTACCAGGAGAAGGATCTCGTGAAATTTCTTCATGGGGCCGTATGAGCTTGGGTGCGGCGCACCGAACCGCTTCTTATAAGGTAGCGCATTTCCGACCACCGACTCCCCAGCATACGTCTCGCGCTCGAAATAGACTGGCCGAGACTACGTCCGAGGCGGTAGCGGCCGACACCGGAAGAGTTTCCTACGGGTGCTAGTTCTGCAACCCTCTCTTTCGGGTGATCAACCTTCGTGGAACTAGCCTACCAGGGCTAACCCGAACTTACAGCTTACAATTGATCCCGGTTGGCAACAGACTTTCCCGGCATAATGAGAGCAGGAAACCCTCGGTGTGCGTTGAGCAGTTCTGCGTTTTCAGGGCCAAATGCCCCTCTCGAAATTCCCTGGATGACTGCTCCCGATAAACAAGGGAGGTAATGCTAGCAACACTTGAACGCCGGATTCCGGCCACGCGTTCTGTTGGCTTAGCGATCCGGTTTTTTCCATTTCGCATTTCAACTTCAACGGTCCGCGCACGGCTCAAATCCGCGTGAGAGATGACAGCGGCTCGGCTGTCGCGGCCTCAACCTGAGGACATTTTTATGAGCAATAAGAATAATTTCTTGTGGCCGTGGGACAACCAGTCTCAAAGTCAGGATCAGGGACAAGGTCAGGGACAAGCTCAGGCCGAGCTTCAGGCGCAGCTCGAGCTCCAGGCCCAGGGACAGGGCCAGGATCAGGGCCAGGATCAGGGCCAGGGTCAGGACCAGGGCCAGGATCAGGGACAAGGCCAGGGACAAGGCCAGGGACAAGGCCAAGGGCAAGGCCAAGGTCAGTCCCAGAGCCAGTATAGCGAATCCTATAACGGCAACGAGAACGGCAACGGGAACTACAACGGCAACGGAAACGTCAACCTCAACGCCAATCTCAACAAGTCCGATACGGAAGTCGACGTTGAGAGCAAGACCGAGGTGGACGTGGATGTGGACGTCGATCTCGATCTGAGTGGCTATGAGCCGTCGGACGACGATTTCGTGGATGTCGACGATTCGACCATCCACGGCATGGCCAGCGTGAGCTTCAAGGACATCCTCAACAACGCGCTCAACGGCGACGGCAATGATGTCGGTAACGTCATCAGCCAGTCCGCGATCATGTCGGATGACGATCACCTGCATGACGTTTCCAACGACGGCACGTTGACCCAGAGCGGCAATGCCAATGGCGGCACTGCCACCTCCGACGACGGCATCGATTCCGAAGCGGACGGCGGCAGAGGCGGCGACGATGCCGATGCCGAGGGCGGCGACGGCGGCGACGGCGGACTCGCCTTCGGCGGCTTCGCAGGTGGCGGTGATGCCGAGAGCGAAGCCGAGAGCGACGCGGATGGCGGCGACGGCCTCGGCGGCATCGCCTTGGGCGTCGGCGTTGGCGTCGGCGGCGACAGCGGTGACGCGAACGGCGGGACCGCGACCGGCGGCACCGGCGGTGCCGGCGCTGCGGGCACAGGCGTTGGGCTCGGGCTTGGTGTCGGCCTAGGCATCGGTGCCGCAGCCGGAGGTGACGGCGGCAACAGCGAAGCGGACGATGCCGACTCCGGCGATATCGAGAGTGACGATGCCGAAGCAGAAAGCGAAGGTGGCGATGGCATCGATGCCGACTTCGGGATCCCGATCCTGAACATCGGCAATGACGGCGGCAACGCCGGCGGTAATGATGGCGGCAACAGCATCGCTGCCGGCGAAACGGGCGATGCCAACAGCACCTCCGGCGATGCAGGCGATGGCGGCAATGCGTTGGGTGCCGGTTTCGGCGCCGGTACGGGCGTCGGCCTCGGAGCCGGCATTGGTGGCGACGGCGGTAATGCCAATGCTTCCGCGGATGGCGGAACGACCGGTGGCGGCGGAGCCGGTACCGGCACGGGCACGGCGACCGGCGGTGAAGGCGACGGCGGCCTCGCTCTCTCCGGTGCATGGGCCGGCGACGCTTCGGCCACGGGCGGCACGGTAGGTGATGCCATCGGCGGCGCAGGCGGCGGCGGCGGCGGCGGAGGCACTGCCACGACCGGAGACGGCGGCAACGGCAATGCCGGCGTATGGGGCTCTCACAATGGTGACGATGGCTTCGTCGAAGGGATTTCCTCGGCAACGGCCGATGCCGTGATCGACACAAATGCCTTCAACCAGCAGATCGTCCTCGGCGCCAACCTGCAGGGCAACACCGTCGACATGACAATCGTCGGCGGCAACTACAACACGTCGGTCATCGGCGAGGACGACGCCTGAATGTGACACGACACCGGTTCACAACTTCGGAATCGGTCATTGAACCGGACTGCGCGAGTTGGCCTCGCGCAGTCCAACAGCGCCGCAAGTAATGCAGGTAAAGGGGCTGACAATGACTCTGCATTTCGACAGGGCGACGGAGGCCATTGCCCATTTCATCGGCCTCTTCGAAATCAAGTTCGAAGAGATGCGCCTGCGTGATGCCTACGAGGACTTCAAGGCACTTGAGGCGGCCCGGCCCGAACCGCCGGAGTTGCCATCCGTGCCGGTCGTGGTGAAGGCACCTTACGAACTTGGTGACTTCAACCCCGAGGTTCTCTATCAGCCGCTCGCGCCGGAATTGGTCGGAGTGGCTCCGTGGTCATATGTCTCTCTTTCCCCCCCGCAGCTTCCGTCTTCTGGCCAGGTAGCCGAATTTTCCAAGCCTGCCCCTCTCGCCCAGCACTGGTCGACGTCCGCTTCACGCACGGGGGAACTGCAGATCGATCCACCCGGCTCGGTCGCAGTATTCAACTCCCAATATATATGGCTATCGGATAATGACGTCGTCAGCCTTGGCGGCCATGGATTGGAGTTCAGCCTGCGGACGGACGACAGCGTCCTGTTGGCCGAACTCATCCAAGGCGCGCAGCAAGCGTTGCCGCTCGACAGCGCGGATGAGCCGGGGTCCGCCGGCGAGCTTGTCACCTTCATCCACACCGCATCCCAGGAACTCGATGCATATGCTGCAGAAGAAGGCGGTCAGGAAAGCGTCTTCGTCGCCAAATCCGGAGCGATCGACGGCATTTACGTCAATGGAGAGCTGGTGGATGAGGCCCCCCTCCTCGAAGATTACCGCCCGGCGCAGGAGGAGCCTCCGGAGACTTCGCGGGCTAACTCCACGGAGGCAAGCGGCGCTTTTGCCTCAGGCGGCGGGACGGTATCCATCGAAGCGTCGGTCGAACTGGAAGCCGGCGGCAACACACTGGTCAATACCGTAGTGCTGACGAACAACTGGCTGCAATCGCACGTCCTCGCCGTTGCCGGCGATCATGTCGAGCTCAATGCGATCGTCCAGATCAATTCCTGGCACGACAGCGATCTTTTGAGCGCATCTCTCAACAACTGGACGCTGACGCAGGGGAATCCGACCCAGGCCTTCAACATCGCGATGTTCAAGCACCTCGATCCGTCGACCGGCGACAACACGCAGACAGCAGCGGGCGACTTCCCGAAAGGCTGGGTCGTCACCGAGATCAAGGGAGACCTGATGATCGTGAACTGGCTCGAGCAGTTCACCTTCATGTCTGACGAGGACATAGCTGTTCTGGCATGCTCCGGTGCGACTACCTCCATCATCTCCGGCGGCAATACGGCGATCAACAAGGTCTCGCTTGCGGAGCTGGGATCGCACTACGATCTAATCTTCATCGGCGGGAACGTCTATGATGCCAACATCATCCAGCAGTTGAACATCCTGCTGGACAACGATCTCGTCGGCGCCGTCAACGGTTTCGGAACGAGCGGCGAGGGATCCGTTTCCGCTGGAGGCAACCTGCTCTGGAATTATGCGGGCATCGTCGAGGCCGGCGGCGCCACATGCGTCAAACCCATGCCGCAATCCTATCTCGATGCACTCAGTGATCTGGCGGACGGCAAGAAATCGGCCTCGGCCGACGTGCTGCGAGACGACGTGTTCGCCGGACTGAAGGGATTGAAGGTACTTTATGTATCGGGCGACCTCATCAATCTCAACTACGTCAAGCAGACCAACATCCTCGGGGACAGTGACAAGGTTGCGTTGGCGAAAAACGCGCTGGCAAAAGGTTCCGACGCGGATTGGACTATATCGACCGGCTCGAACACACTCGTCAATCACGCCGGCATTGTCGATGTCGACACCGGCAAGACGATTTATGTCGGAGGGGAAGCCTATTCGGACGAGGTGTTGATCCAGGCGGAATTGATTGAGAACGAGCCTTATCTCGGAGGCCAGGATCCCGACGCGCTGGTCAATGAGGCGGTGGCCTTCCTCGGCGATGACATGATGGCGCCCGAGTCCGGACCCCAACCGCTGGATAGCGGGCCGGCTGCCTCGCCTTCAATCGAAACGAACAATGCCGATCCTATGCACAGCATGCTTGCCTGATTGGGACGCGGGGGGAGATCATGACCGACAACCGCGCCCTTCATCGGCAGGCATTTGCCAGCAGTGGCGAGGCAGAGCGACCGCCGCAAAAGCTGGACGCTGAGGCTGCCGGGCAGAAGCTGCTCCGCGAGATCGACAGCCGCGAAGATGTGCTGGATCGCGCCTCCAGGAAGATCGACGGGGTGATCGGCCAGCTTCGCGGCACGACGGCTGCCCTCCCGAACAAAGAGCGTAAAATACCTGCGGCATCGCCGATTGGAGAAAGCGTAATGGCGGAGGCCCTAGCGAGCACCGAAGGTGGGCAAAGAGTACGAATGCCCGAGAAGGCAGTTCCCCCGTACAATGCCGGAGTCCGGCACGGACCGCGCGACGGCGATTCCGCCAGGCAGCAGCCCGTTCAGCAGGCGAACGCGCCCGAGCAACGGGTTGAGCGGCCGCCAACCGAATCCAAGGCCGAGACTGAAAAAGCGTCGACTCCGGGAATGGTCGTGATCGATGGCGATCGCGGCCCCATCAAGTCCGAGACTCGGCCGCTCGACAAGGGTGGCTCCGGCGGCGGTGGCGGCAATGGCGGCGGCGTCTTTCATAAAAGGCTCGGGCCGGTCGACTTCTCGGCAAGCCTCAAGGCGGGGCTCAGAGCGATCAAACAGAACCTGATGATCGTGATGATCTTCACGATCGCCACCAATATTTTGGTGCTTGCGATACCGATCTATCTGTTCCAGATATCGGACCGGGTCCTGACCAGCCGTTCGGTCGACACGCTGATCATGCTGACGGCCCTGATCGTCGGCGCGGTTATCCTCCAGGCGGTGTTTGACGGAGTTCGTCGCATGATCCTCATGCGGACGGCGGTGGAGGTCGCCGCCCAGCTCGGCGCGCCGATCCTGAGCGCCGCCGCGCGGGCCTCGCTCCATAGCAACGGGCGCGAATATCAGACGCTTGGCGACCTGCAGCAGCTTCGCTCCTTCCTGGTTTCGGGCACGCTGCTTTCCTTCCTCGATGCGCCGATCGCCCCCTTCTTCCTTCTTGCGGTCTTCCTGATCCACCCGCATCTCGGCTCGATCGTAATCGCCTCGGCCCTGGTTCTCCTCGTCATTACCCTTTTGAACCAGAAGGCGACGGCCGCCTCCTTCGGAGAAGCCAACAATTTCCAGGCCAAGGCGAACCTCCACCTCGACTCGATGTCGCGCAATTCGCAGATCATCAATGCGCTCGCCATGATACCGGAAGCCGTTCGCATCTGGGGCAAGGACATGGCCGGCTCGCTCAAGGCGCAGGTGCTGGCGCAGGACCGCAATATAGCCTTCGCCTCGATCTCCAAGGCGGTGCGGCTCCTCACCCAGGTGATGATGCTCGGCTGGGGCGCCAATCTCGCCCTGGAAGGTCATCTTACCGGCGGCATGGTGATTGCGGCCTCGATCATCGCCGGACGGGCGCTCGGACCGATCGAGGGAGCAATCGAGGGCTGGAACCAGGTCGTGCAATCGCGCGCAGCCTATGGGCGCATCACATCGTTGCTCCAGAGCTCGCCCCTCAACTTCGAGCGGCTGAAACTGCCGCGTCCCGAGGGGCGCCTCGACGTCGAACGACTGCTCTTCGTACCCCAGGGGACCAAGCGCGTCGTCCTCAATGGCATAACCTTCTCACTCAATCCGGGCGACTCGCTCGCGGTGATCGGCAGTTCCGGCGCGGGCAAGACGACGCTCGGCAAGATGCTCGTCGGTTCCATCCTGCCGACATCCGGTAATGTCCGGCTCGACCTCATGGATCTGAGGAACTGGGACCAGCGTCAATTCGGCGAAAACATCGGTTACCTGCCGCAGGACGTGCAACTCTTCCCCGGCACAATTAAGGCCAACATCGCCCGCATGCGGGAGGAGGCGAGCGACGCCGAGATTTATGCCGCAGCCAAGCTCGCCGACGTGCACGACATGATCGCCATGCTGCCGCACGGATACGAAACCTTCGTCGCAGCAGACGGCTCGCCTCTATCCGGCGGCCAGAAACAGCGCGTGGCGCTGGCTCGCGCTTTCTTCGGCAATCCGCGCATGGTCGTTCTCGACGAGCCGAATTCAAATCTCGATGCTGCCGGCGAGGCGGCGCTGACCCGGGCGCTCAAGCATGCCAGGGAGCAGAAAATCAGCGTCATCACAATCACCCAGAGACCGGCACTCCTCAGCAGCGTGGACAAAGTGTTGCTGCTCGTGAACGGCACCGTGGCCCTCTTCGGCATGCGCGAGGACGTGCTCAAGGCGCTTGCTAACCGCGGCATGAGCCTCGAAGGCACCCCGCTCAGCCAAAACCAGCTGACATAGGCGAACCATGACGGACACAGTCAAAGTTCATGACCTCGAATGGTATGCGGAAGTCCCACGGGCGATCTGGAGACAGACCTTGGCCGGGCTCGTGCTTCTTGCGGTCACGTTCGGCGGGTTCGGCGTCTGGGCCTTCACTGCGCCGCTGGCTGCAGCCGTCATTGCCCAGGGAAGTTTCGTCGCGACCGGCCAGAACAAGATCATCCAACATCTTGAAGGCGGGATCATCGAGGAGATCCTGGTGAGCGAGGGCGATCATGTGGAAGCTGACCAGCCGCTGGTCCGGCTCGACGAAACGGCAGCACTCGCCAATGAACGCCAGCTCTTCCTGCGGCGGGCGCGACTCGAGGCGATCGTCGCCCGCCTGATGGCCCAGATCCAGGGCCTCGATGCGATTGCCCTGCCCGAGATCCTCGCAAAGAATGCCGAAGATGCCGAAATTGGCCCGATCATCAACAGCCAGAAGCTGAATTTCAGCGCCTGGAAGAGCAAGCTCGAGGCGGAAATCGGTCTTTTCCGACAGAATATCGAGGGTTTCCGGTTCCGTGCTGAAGGCTACGCGCAGCAACTCGGCGCGGTTCGTCGGCAGCACGCTCTCCTCCAGGAGGAGCATGCCGGCAAACAGACACTGCTTGCGAAGAACCTCATTCGCAAGACGGAGATCAAGTCCATCCAGCGAGCGATCGCCGACGCCGAGGGGCAGATCGGCAGGCTAATGGCCGAGATTTCGGAAACGGGCGCGCAGATCCTCAAGCAGGAACAGCAGGTCCGGCAGACGGAGGAAAACTATCGCGAGGCGGCGCTCGCAGAGCTGCAGAATGCGGAAGCGGAGCTCGACTCGGTTCGCGAGCAGCTGAGAGGTGCCGCCAGCGTCCTGCGCCGCGCCACGATCAATGCCCCGGTTTCCGGCACCGTGGTCCGGCTTTACTACCATACGCCCGGCGGCGTCATCGAAAGCGGCAAGCCCATCCTGGAAATCCTGCCGTCGCATGTACCCTTGATCATCGAAGCAATGGTCCTGCGCACGCAGATCGACAGTGTCAAGGTTGGCCAGAAGGCAACCGTACGGCTTACCGCACTCAACCAGCGGACCACTCCGGTGCTCGACGGCGAGGTCTTCTATGTCTCTGCCGATTCCTTTCCGGATGCGGCAGACGAAGGGGCGCGTGAAGTCTATCTCGCCAGGGTCAACCTCCCGGTGCGTGAGCTCTCGCGGGTTCCCGGTTTCGCACCCACGCCCGGAATGCCGGCCGAGATCCTCATTCAGACCGCTGAGCGGACCTTCTTCGATTATCTGACGAAGCCGATCCGTGACAGCATGGCGCGCGCCTTCATGGAGCGGTAACCCAGGCGCAGGCTGGCTTGAACTAAGACAAAATCATGAACCTGGCCTGGCCCAGGAAGCACTCCATCAATCCGGCGTCCGTATTTCACCAAAGATTTCAGCTACGCCCTACGCATGATCGAACGATATTCGATTTCAGTAGCAGTCACGCTCCAGTGGCTAATATCCGCGGCCGGAACTTCCACGATATAATGGTGTTTTTATTTTAAGAATTTTATTTTTATCGGGGCTGGGCGATGCGCGTCGATATTATCGAAGACATTGATGAATTCACAAAAATTCGCAAGGATTGGGACGGAGTTTACGGGGCCGACCCAGAGGCCCATCCTTGCCTTTCCTGGAAGTGGCTGGACGAATATCTATCCTCTCGGCGACGATGGTTCCTCCTCGCGCTGAAGCGTGAACGGTCCGACGCCCATTATTGCGCATTTCTACCGATCGAAGTGACGACGTATCTGGATGAAGGTAGCGGCCTCTTCTGCGACGAAGTCTCGATGATCGGCAATTGCGGCACCGGTCGCACGGGGCTGCTCTGCACGCCGGACCTCGAGATCGACGCGGTGGACGCATCCGCCGGCCTCCTGCTCAAGGAGAACTGGGCGCGTATGAAGGTGGAGTTTCTCGATCCCGGCTCTCCGCGGCTTGAGCGGTTGCTGCATGCCTTTCCGGTGGAACGCTTCGTCCGCGAGGATGGCGGCGGGTTGCGGAACGACCTCGGTGGCCGGGAGGGTGGCAGCCATTGTCTGCTCCTCAAAACACGCAGCGGCCACAATCTGGGCAACAGCATCAATCACCGCAGCATCGAATTCGTCTTCGAATGCGCCATAGACCTGCATGCCCAGGGTGCGCTCGAACGGGCGGAGACGGCCTACCGGCAGATCGTCCTGGCGGCGCCCCAGCATATCCATGCCCGCTACGGACTAGCGCAGCTCTGCTGCGACAAAGGCGACTTCGCAGAGGCGGAATATATCTATCGCGCCCTGCTTTCGACCGCGCCGCACGACAGAATCCTGCATCGACTGGGCGACACGCAGATGGCGCAGGGGATGTACCAGGAGGCGAGCGAAACCTTCGAAAGCCTGCTTGACAGCCATCCGCATCAAGCGGTCATCCGTTATAAACTAGCCGTTTGCCTCCTGGCCGCGGGTCGCAGGGAGGCGGCGATCGCCACATTCCTGAGCTTCGAGGACATCGACTCCGACGACGCGGATCACATCCGTTGCAAGTTGAAATCGCGCGAAGCCGCATGGCACCTGAAGACGTTGGCAGTCTTGGAGGAACTGCGTGCCGATGCGGATAAGCCGCAAATGCCGATGCCCTGCGACAAGGCTCGCCTGTCCTGCGACCGTGCGGCCGCGCCCCCGGCGCGGCTATTTGGCCGCGCTCCACTCCTTAAACCTTCAATGCCCAAGGGAATATCGGTAAATCTGCATGCTAGGCCCACCCCTTTCGACGGGATCGGCTCGAGGTCGAAGCATTAGCCATCGATCGATTGCAATATCGCAGAAATGCCCCCGCGATTTTGCGTTACGCCCCTTTTGCACGTCTTATAAGATGAGCAAAGCCGCTGTAGACGCGACGCGCTTCAACCGGAGAACCGAATGCGCCTGACGATCCCGACATGGGACATCAGGCAGGCGGCTGCCACGAGAAGAGATAGTGCGATCCAAAGTGGCGAATTCGTCATCGGCAGCAGCGACCAGTCGCCGCGCAGCAGCCGCGGAACGGAAAAGCTGGCGAGTCCGGCCTGCGCGCTCATGGCCCGCACCCCTCCGACTATCATCGCAATCAGCGCGATATGCGCATGGATGAATCGGATTCGCGGATAGTGGTCCGGCCGGTGAGCGATATGGATCCCCAAGCCTGCCGCGAGCACCAGCAGCGCAAGTGTGGCGTGAAATCCCAACCCGTCCAAAAGCAGGAACACCGGCTCGCGTATGACAGGCAGAAGCGTCATGTACAGCGACCAGACCGCTGCATTCGACGGAAATTGCGCCAGCAGGACCATGCTGACGAGAAGGATGGCGGCCACCGTATAGGCACAGCATGGGGCAAGGCGAATAATTTTCAAAACCGTGGATTGCATCAGCGTGCATCCTCTTCGCTTGAAAGGCGCGGGCGGTATCGAGCGGAGTATGGTTTCTGGTGCTTAACCGGAGCTTACCATGGACGCTCCATTGTTTGGATCGACTTCCATACTTACTGCATGTGTCCTTAAATCGACCTCGATTTAAGGACACATGCAGCATTCAAAGTGCTACAGCGACCTTTGCGCGCCTGATAAGACGCGCGGCGCTGTAGGACGAAGACAGAGCGCCACAGGGAACTTGGAGCATCTGATCAGACGCGACGGCACTGTCGCGCTGATTCGGGAGATCGACCCCCCGGAATTCTATTGAAAGGGCGGTGCGGGACGGCGAGATGTGTCGCTTTAATGCGACGCACGCTCGCCATTTTTCATTTATTAGCATTTCTCATGGAAGATTTTTGGTGAGTGGCGGCACAGCCTTGGATAGCATGCACCCGTGTATTTGGGGGTAAGAATGGCATTGCAGGTTGGAACGCGAATCGCATGCATCACTTCGCTGCTGGTCGCAGGCATGGTCTTGGCAGGGTGCCAATCAGCGGCGTTCGACGACGTGGCAGCCTTCGGCGACAGCGCCAAGACGCTGGAGGACGATTCCGCCGTCGCTTTCTACAAGAACGACGAGTTGATCAAGACGGGCAAACTGCAGTTCAAGGAAAAGAACTACGGCAAGTCTTACGCGATCTACAAGCGCGCGATTGCAGTGTTTCCGCAGGATCCGGCTGCCTGGCTCGGCTTCGCCGCCTCGGCCGACATGATCGGCCGGTTCGATACCGCGGACAGGGCCTATGTGCAGCTCGCCAGGATGATCGGCGACACGCCAACCTACTACAACAATCTCGGCTATTCCCATCTCCTGCGGGGCGATCTGCCGAAAGCCCGGCGCTACTTCCTCAAGGCCTACGAGCTGGATCCGGCCAACGAGATCACGGCGCGCAATCTCGAACTTATGAAGAACAGCGTTAAATACGCGCAACGTTAGCGCATCGGCCCGAAAATCGGACCGGTTTGCGGAAATCCCGACGCGCAGATTCAAAGAGTACAGCGACCTTTGCGCGTCTGAAAAGACGCGCGGCGCTGTATTCAATGCGGCAGGACCTGACGGATGTGGCCCGGAAGCGCAACGGCTTTCCGGGCCTCATGTCTCAACATTGTAGAATCAGATCGTGATCTACAGCAGGCACCATCGAAGCTCGCGCCCTACGGCGCCGCGCCGCTTATCAGGCGGAAAACGTCGCAGTAACACTCTGGCTCACTACATGCCCAAATCGAGTCGGGAGGGCATGCAGTAGGACGTGAGCTTCCGCTGTCACGAGCGCTTTTGCAGAATGCCGTAGACGATGTTGCGGTTTTCACCGAATTCCAATTGCGCATCGACCAGATTGCGGTCGACGCTCGAGTTGATGATCCTCCACATGTCCGCCTCCGAACGCAGCAGCAGCTGCCAGTTCATGAACGTCTCCATGTAACCGTCGTCGTAAATGTCGTCGGCGAAATTGGCAAATAGAAAGACGCCGTTGGGCTTCAGCATTTCCAGGCATTTCTGGGTCAGCTTCACCGCCACCTTGTCGGCAAGGTAGTCGTAGAGACCGGCAGCGTAGATGAAGTCGAACTTGCCGAGATCATAGCCCCTTGTCAGGAGACCGCGAACGGAACCGTCGATGGCTTCGATGCAGGTCCCTCTGAAATCGCGCGCAATGGATCCGACGCTCAACGGATCCTGATCGAGAGCCACCCAGCGTCTCATCCGGCCTTCCTTGAGGGCGACCGAGCGGTCGGCCTCGCGCAGATGCCCCGCCGCGATCGTCAGGATCTCCGTCTCGCCACCCAGCTTTGCCGCGACCTCGTCCACATGCCTGGTCAAGAGATCGCGTCGCTCCCGGACGGCGACCGAGGACGGCGCCGCCCTGGTGTAGTCGTAAAGGGCGCGCCCCAGCGGCGAAGCATTCGCGATCGCATCCGCGGTGCTCGGGTGGCCGTATATGAAGTCGATCAATTGCGCGTCGCCGGAATAACCGCGCGGCTTTTCGAATGACCAGCGGGTGAACGGATCCTCATGGAAGAACGCCGAAATCGGGTGGTTCTGCACGAGCGGCACCAGGGCCTGCCAGACGCTCGGGTCGAACTTGCGGCGCATGCCGTGAAGTGCCCCGATGACTTGATGGATGATCGCCGCCGGATCCCGACCCTGGTCGATCTGCTGCCGTGCAATCGACAGCACGAGGGCGAGCTCGGCCTTGCCGGTTTCGAACTGCTCTTCGTGGTAATCCGTTCTGGTGGGAGAAAGTTCGGTGGTGATGGACTCTGGGGTGATCAGGCTTTCGCCGTCGAAATGAATCTGAAATTGGGTCACGCAAAACTCGTCCGTTAACTGTTTGTTAACAGTATGCGCATGTTTGCGGCGCACGCCAGTGGTCGTTAAAGTTTTCACATAATATGGTTAACGAAGAACCATATTGGTCTGTTTCGCTACACTTCGGTGTTCACATTTGATCTACAGCGAATTCAGCAAAACTTAATCGACCTGCACTATTGTGCCGAATTATGTTGCCTGCCGTACGTTGAATTTCTATGCAGACGGCAAATGAAACCGCCAGGGATGGCGGGTGCTGGGCAAGCGACGCAACGCGATGGATCCGTGCATGAAGCACACGTTGGCTGACGTAATTGAGATCGGTCTCGATCATGAGCCGCCGAGACCGGCATCGACCGAATTGCGCACGCTCTTCCGCGAAGAAGGCGTAGGCGCGCGCAAGCAGGCCACGAGACAGGGGCTCTGGACCGCGGTAGCGGTGTATCTGCTGTTTTCCGTGACGGATGTCCTGCTGGTGCCGGACGTGGCAGCCTTGACGATAGCCGCCCGGTTCGCGATTTCGGTTGTCGCGCTTTTCTTCCTGGAATTTCAGTTTCGCCTGAATGCCACTGCAGATTCGATCGATTGCACCGCCGCGGCGGCGATCGTCGTCGCCTATGCCGGTTGGCTCTATCCCGCGATGATGACGGCGGATACCGAAAGCATCTCCTATTACATGGTCTTCGGCGCCATCTTCATGATGAGCGTCAATCTGTTCTTCAGCTTCCAGTTTCGATTGTCGCTTTTTGCGTCGATTACGATACTTCTGATCTTTTTCGCCGCGGTTTTGTCGTTCCCCCCGGCAGAGGCTTCCTACAGACTCGCCTTCGGCACGTTCAATCTCTCCTGCTTCGTCTTTACCTCCTATGTGAACTGGAAACTCAACCGCGAGCGCTATAAGGTCTTCCTCAACGCCGTCGAGGCGAGAATTCAGCACAAGGAGGCCTCCGAGCGAGGCAAGGCTCTGCTGAGGCTGTCGCACACCGACTCGCTGACCGGCCTCGACAACCGCCGGGCGGTCGACCAGAAGCTGCGCGACCACTGGAGCGACTGGCAAAGGCGCGGCACCAGCTTCGCAGCGATTCTCATCGACGTCGATTTCTTCAAGAAGTACAACGACTACTACGGCCATCAGGAAGGCGACCGCTGCCTTGTCCTCGTCGCCAATGCTTTGAAGGACTCGATAGAGCCGTATAACGGCTGCATCGGGCGCTACGGCGGCGAAGAGTTCATCGTGCTTGCGCGTTTGCAGGCGAGCGAACAGGCGGCCGAGCTTGCGGAGGCGATCCGCGACAATGTCGAGAGACTCGCCTTGCCGCATCAGCAGCGGCGGGATGGCGTGTCCATCGTTACCGTCAGCGTCGGCGCGGCCTTCACCAGAAACCAGACGAGCTCCAAGCTCGAAAGGCTGATCCACGAGGCCGATCGCGCGCTTTACAGTGCCAAGGCGAGCGGCCGCAATTGTGCCCGCCTGTTCGACCCGAGCGATCCGCACACCAGCGACGAGAGCGAGAACATCGCGGCCTTGCTGAAGATCGCAGTCGACCAGAAACTCGTCTCGATGGTCTACCAGCCGATCCGGAATGTCGCGTCGGGCGAGATCGACGCGGTCGAGGCGCTGATGCGGCTGAGAATGCTCGACGGTACCTCGGTACCCCCGAGCCTGTTCATCCCCATCGCCGAACGTACCGGCGCCATACTGGACCTCGGCCGTTGGGCGATAAGGACCGTCTGCCGTGAGATTCTGGCCGATGAAAGCGTACCTGTCGTCAGCGTCAACGTCTCGCCGATCCAGTTGAAATCACCCGGCTTCGCAGCCTCCGTCGCGGCTATTCTCGGTGAAACAGGGATCGCCGGAGGCAGGCTCGCCCTCGAGATTACCGAGGGGCTCGAAATGGAGATGCATTCGGATGTCCGGCGCTGCATCAGCGACCTGAAGACCCTGGGTGTCCGAATATGGCTCGACGACTTCGGCACCGGCTTCGCCGGCCTGTCATGGCTGCGGCTGATCGACTTCGACACGGTAAAGATAGACCGCTCGTTCCTGCATGATTGCGACACCCAGAAGGGCAAGTCCATGCTCAGGGATATTATCGGACTTGTGCGAAACCGCGGCCACAAGATCCTGGTCGAAGGCGTCGAGACCGAGGAACAGATGGCGCTCATGCGGCAGTTCCGCATCGACCAGGTCCAGGGATTTCATGTGGGTCGGCCGACGCCGGCGGAGAGCCTCAGACTGACAAAGACGGTGAAGGTGCGTCCCACGCGGGCCTGAAAGGTCGCTGTGGGTGACCTACCGCACCTTCCGGAGTATGAGCTTGCCCTCGGGAGAGATCGACCTTTCGTAGCGTGGCAAGTCGGCCACGGGACTGCCATCGGTGCCGGACTCGGGCAGCGCACCGTCGGACGCATCGACGTCCGCTGCAGGAGCCCAGAGTGAAGGCTCGAGTCTTTGCGTGACCTGCTTGCCCGGAGCGCTCAGGATCACGGAGCCGCTGGCCGCCGGGGAAGCAAAGAGCGTTCCGCCATCGATCTTGGCCACTTCCTTGTGGAGACTTTCCAGGCGCTGGCGGATGATTGCGACTTCGTCGGCCTTGGCCCCTTGGGTAATGTGCCGCCCCTGCTTCTCGAGCTGCAGCTTCAGCCCGTCAATCGAGCGCTTGACTGCGGCGAGGGCCTCCCGGCTCTCGCGCACGTCCGCGGCGTTCTTCGCGGTATAGAGCAGAATGCCTGCGTTCAAAGGCAGGAACACCAGCGCCAGGGCAACGAAGGGCGCAAATCGCGTGCGGGCCGGCTCGTCTGCCTTTCGCTCGCGCCGCACCTCGTCCGGCTCGACTTCGATATTCGCCATGCTGACCATCACCTTACTCCGCCGCAAGCAGGCCGAAGCCACCAAGAAGATGTCCCGGGCACCTATTCGGGACGAGGCGCCATTCGCGCCTACAGCGCTGAGCGTGCTTCAAGACGCATAAAGGACGCTGCAAGACTTTGCATCTGCGCATCGTGCTTTCCCGAAAACCGGCACCGCTTTCTGGGGCCGATGCGCTAGTCTGACGTAAACACCCCTTCCCACGCCCGCTCCAGCATCGCCAGGGAGGCCACCTTTCCGGTTCCATTGAACGCACAATAGGAATCGATGAAGTCCAGCAGGTACTTCGGATGGTAACAGGACGCCAGCGATTCGCCACTGTAACGACGATCGTAAAACAATTCTAGGTCGCGCGGCGAGAGCTCTACATCGACGCTGCGCGCGTAGGCCTCGAATATCTGGATATATTCCTCCCGCGAGGGCGTGTTGACGAAGATCTTGTATTTAAGCCGCCGCAGGCCCGCCTCGTCGGAAAGATCCCGCGGCGCCATATTGGTGGAGAACACGACGAGCTCGTCGAACGGCACCTTGAATTTCTTGCCGGTGTGCAACGTCAGGAAGTCGTAACCGCGCTCGAGCGGCACGATCCAGCGGTTGATCAGCGCCTGCGGCATGACCTGTTGCCGGCCGAAGTCGTCGATGATGAAGATACCGCCGGAAGCCTTCAGGTGAATCGGCGCCTCGTAGACATTCGCCCCCTCGCTCAAGGTGAGGTCGAGCAGGTCGAGCGTCAGCTCGCCGCCGGTCTTGATCACCGGCCGGCGGCACTCGACCCAGCGCCGGTCGGCCTTCGGATGAGGCCCTGTCCCCACAGCGGGCTGATGCACCGCCTCGTCATAGAAGCAGATGACGTAGCCGCCGACCTCGATGGCATAGGGCACAAAGATCGTCTGCCGGAACAGGCGCGCCGAACGCTCGGCGATGCTCGTCTTGCCGTTGCCGGGCGGTCCGTAAAGGAGGATCGACTGGCCGGAATTCATCGCCGGCCCCAGCTTTGCAACCAGCGAAGGCGACAGAACGAGCCCTTCGAGGCTCTTGGCAAGGGCCTCCGGCGTCACCCGCTCGTGATGGATTGTCTGCAATCCGAGCTGGCGGCAGAACGCATCGAGCGAAACCGGCGCCGGCCCCACATAGCTCGACTGCCGCAAGGCGGCCTGTGCATAGTCGGCGCCCTTCGCCGAGAGCGCGTAGCGGATGTCGGACCTGACGTCCTCGCCTGCGAGCCCGCGCGCCTCTAAATAGGCAAGCTTGGTGAGCTCCTTGATCAGGAGATTGACGACCACCTTGGAAAGCTTCATGCGCTCCGCCAGATGCGATGGCGTCACGGTGTCCTGCTCGGTCGCGCATTTGGCCGCCAAACGCAGGAGGAACGACAATTCGAGCCCGGTCTCCTCGACAGTCATCGGTGCCAAGGGCATGCGAGGATCGAGCGTTGCAGCGAGGTCTTCACGAGCTTGATCGAGCGAATGCATGGGTATCCCTCTGTTCTTCAAATCTGGAGCGGGGCTAACCGCCAGGCGACAGGCCGACGACCAGGCTGACGACGCGAATGACGATAGGCACAAGCACGATGACGAGACTGACCGGAAACAGGAAGGCCCCGAGCGGCAGCAGCATCTTGATCGGCAGCGCGTTGGCCTTTTCCTCTGCCCGCACGATCCGGAGATCGCGCATTTCCTTGCTGTAGACCCGAAGTGTCTGGGTGACGCTCGTGCCGAGCTCCTCGGACTGGCGGAAGAGCACCGCAAGTGCCCGCGCCTCATCGATCCGGAGCCGCGCCGCGAGATTGGCGAGCGCATCGCGTAGGCGCCGTCCGCCACGCACCTCGAGCATCATGATAGAAAGATGCAGGCCGAAATCCTGTCTCTTGCTGACGAATTCCCGCGCCACCCGGTTTGCCGCCGCCTCGAGGCTCATGCCCGCATCGAGGCAGACGATCAGCATGTCCATGAAATCAGGAAAGAGGCGGCGATATTCGCGCTCCTTCGCGTCGCCGCGCCGGTCGATATAGATGTTTACCAGGATGAAGGTCGCGCCGGCGGCGAACATCGCGACGAGGAGCGTCATCAGCCGCGACGTTTCCGGAATGAAGCGGTTGAAGGCCCAGACGGTCAAGACGAATGCCGCGATACAGATGACGGCGCGGACCGTCTGGAAGGTGGTGACCGAGCCCGCATTGAAATACCCCGCACGGATCAGCCGGTTCTGCGTGGAATTGACGTTGGTGTCGCGTCGGGTGATCTCGAAATAGCGGCGGATCAGCCGGTTCTCCGCCTCGCCGAGTTCGTCGATCGCGGCGTCGCCGACACGGAGCTCGTCCCCGCGTGCCTTCGCACCCGCCTCGGAAAGTCGGACGGCGACCTCACGCCGCCTGAAGAGCAGTTCCGACGCGGCGCCGGCAAAGATCAGGACCGAGAAGAAGACGATGAGGTAAATGCCGTACTCGTTCCACATGGCAGCGCCTCAATACTCAAAGTTGACCATCTTGTAGAGAATGACGTTGCCGATCGCCATCACCACCAGCAGGCTCGTGACGATGATCGTGCCGTAGCCGCTGTTCCAGACCGGATCGAAATAGTCCGGCGACAGCGCCCTGATCAGGCCATAGAGCAGGAAGGGATAGATCGACATGAAGATCGCGGTTATGCGCCCCTCCGCAGAGATCGACTTCACCTTTGCCTTCAGCATGAAGCGGTCGCGCAGGGTCTTGGAGAGATTCTGCAGGATCTCGACAAGGTTGCCGCCGGTGCCGGCCTGGACGCTGAGCGAGATGGCTAGGAGATTGAGGTCCTCGACCCCCACCCGGTGGTTGAGGTTCATCAGCGCGTCATCGAGCGTCACGCCATAGGTCAACTCGTCCGTCAGGAGGCCGAACTCCGTGCCGATCGGGTCGGGCATTTCACGGGCCACGAGCGCAATCGCCGCCGGCAGCGGATGCCCGGCCGCGAGGCTGCGGGTGGCGACGTCGAGCGCCTCCGGCAGCTTCTCGGCGAATTTCTGCACGCGCTTTGCCCGGACCCGCCAGACGACGAGCACCGGAATGGCCAGACAGGCGGCGAGGAAGATCGGAATTCGAATGAGATTGGTCGGCGCGAAGTATTGCACGACCAGCCAGATGGCAAGCGCGCCGGCGACCCCGTAGAGAGCAATGCGCTTGCCGTCGAAATTGATACCGGACTGCACGTAATATTGCCTGAGCCGCTGCATCAACGGCAGCGATCGCCATTCCCCATCGACGCCGCGCTCCTTCAGCATCTCGCGATACACCTCGCGGCGGTTCTCGTTGCCTGCGAGCAGACTCAGGCGATGGTTCACCGCCCTGGTGCGCTCGGAAGTCCGGAAGTAGCCGCGCAGCAGCGCTTCGGCGGAAACCAGCGCTGCGACGAAGACGGCGCCGTAGAGAAGCAGGAGCGTCATGATTTTCTGGCCCCCGTCTGCAATGGCCTTCCGGGCTCGAAGATGGACTGCGGCACGATGACGCCGACTTCGGCGAATTCCTCGACGAAGCGCGGCCTCAAGCCAGTGGCGCGGAACTCGCCGATGATGCGGCCGTTCTCGTCGGTGCCGGTCTTCTTGAAGCGCATGATCTCCTGCATCTGCACGACCTCGCCTTCCATGCCGGTAATCTCGGAGACCGAGACGAGCTTGCGGCTGCCGTCGCTCAGGCGCTGCACCTGGACGATGAGGGTGATGGCCGAGGCAATCTGCGAGCGCACGCTCTGCTGCGACATCGGCATGCCGGCCATGCCGACCATCTGCTCGAGACGGCTCACCGCATCCCGCGGCGTATTGGCATGGATCGTCGTCATCGAGCCTTCATGGCCGGTGTTCATCGCCTGCAGCATGTCGAAGGCCTCCTCGCCGCGCACCTCGCCGACGATGATGCGGTCCGGCCGCATGCGCAGCGCGTTCTTCAGGAGCTCGCGCTGGCGTATCTCGTTGCGGCCGTCGAGCGTCGGCGGCCGGGTCTCCATGCGTCCGACATGCGGCTGCTGCAATTGCAGTTCCGCCGCATCCTCGATGGTGATCAGCCGCTCCTTCGGCGAGATCTGTGAGGAGAGTGCATTGAGCAGCGTCGTCTTGCCCGAGCCGGTACCGCCGGAGATGACCATCGACACCCGGCCTTTGACCGCGGCGCTGAGCAGGATGCGCATCTCCTCCGCCATGGCGCCGTATTCTACGAGCCGCTCCATCGTCAGCGGCTTGCGGGTGAATTTGCGGATCGAGACGAGCGGCCCGTCGATCGAGATCGGCCGGATCGCGACGTTGACGCGCGATCCGTCCTTGAGGCGGGCGTCGACCATGGGCGTCGACTCGTCGACGCGGCGGCCGACGGCCGAGACGATCTTGTTGATCACCCGGAGCAGGTGGTCCTCGTCCTTGAAGCGTACCGCCGTGCTTTCGAGCATGCCTCTCCGCTCCACATAGACGTTCTTGTAGCCGTTGATCAGGATGTCGGCGACGCTCTCGTCCGAGAGCAGAGGCTCGATCGGGCCGAGGCCAAGCATCTCATCGGTGATGTCGCGGACGAGATCGTTGATCTCCTTGGCATTGAGCGGCGAATTGTTGCGGCGAATATAATCCTTGACCAGCGGCCGGATCTCCGCGGCGATCTCCTCGGTGTCGAGCGAGTCGAGAATGCCGAGATTGATGTGGTCGAGCAGGTGGCGATGAAGGTTCACCCTCTCGGAGACCATATCCAGGCCGAGCGGCGCCTGCTCCTCGCCTGGCGCTTCGGCGACTGCCAGCGCCGGCGCGGCCGCAGCAGCGGCCCCGCCTGACGGAAATTCGACGACCGGACTGCTCCCTGCCCTCTCCTGTGGCGGCTGCTTGTAAAAGCGTCCTATGAACCCATTCGCCATCAGCTTTACTCCTTACACACTAGCCTTTTCGCGCCCGGTTCACCTCCCAGGCAGCAACCCCCAAACACTTACTTCACCACCACCGTCGCCCCCAGCTTCACCCGGTTGTAGAGATCGATGACGTCGGCGTTGCTCATGCGGAAACAGCCCGAAGAGGCGAATTCGCCGACGGTGGATTGTTCGTTGGTTCCGTGGATGCGGTAGAGCGTGTCCGCGCCTCCCCGATAGAGATAGATCCCGCGCGCGCCCATCGGATTGAACGGGCCGGCCGGCACGAGGTCCGGCAGTTCCGGCGAGCGCGCCTTCATCTCGACCGGCGGGCGCCAGTCCGGCCATTCCGCCTTGCGGCCGACCTTGACGACGCCCATCCAGCGGAAACCGTCGCGGCCGACGCCGATCCGGTAGCGCAGGGCGCGATTGCCGGAGAGCACGAGGTCGAGCGTGCGCTTGCCGCTCGAAATGACGACCGTGCCGGCGGGATAGTTGTGCGCAGCATCGACCACCGAAGCCGTCGTCACCCCCAGATGCCGCGGCACCCGCGCGCTCGCGGCTCCCGCGACCGAAGGAAAGGCAAGCGGGAGCACCAGCAGCGCCGCTCCGACCAGCCGGCCCCATCCGCGCGCGTGTGTTGCATTCCTGTGCATGCCTGCCTTCATTTTACCATCGCTCCGAGCTTGCCGACGGCGCTGCAGAATCGCGAGCGCTCATTGACCTCGACCGGCAACACGCCGCGGTCGAGCGCCTCGCGCAGCGTCTCCCAATCATAGGCGACGATATGGGCGTGGGTGTCCTTGAAGATCTTGTCGATCTGCTTGCGGCTGACCCCCAGGCTGAAGAGCCGCGTGCGGTATTTGTTGACGACGACGAAGATGGAGGCCGGGCTGCCGCGAAGACTAACCAGATGCAGAAAAAGATCCCGCGCCTGGTGAAGCGCCGGTATCGTCATCTCGGTGACGATCGTGACGCTGTTGACCGATCTCAAAACGTCATCTTTCCAGGGCGTGCTGTAATAGGGCATGTCGAGCACCGTCTCGTCGCTCTCGAAGGCCGCGACATCAAGCATCCTCAGCACCAGCTCCGCTCCCTTCGGCGACCAGAGCACAGAAGGCTGCTTGAACGACAGCAGCGAAAAGCCGCTCCCGTGGCGCTTGCGCACGAGATCGATGAATTCGAGGTCGACGCGAGAAGGATTGGCGACGACCGGCAGCAGGTCATAATCATTGACGAGGTTGAGGTAATAGCCGAGCGACCCGGACGAGAAATCCATATCGAAGAGATCGACCCGCGCGGTGCCGCTTTTCGTCGGCCGCGCCAGTACATGGGCGAGCGAGGAGGCGATCACGCTCGCACCTGCCCCGCCGACGGCGGAGACAACGGCATGGACGCGGCTGCCGGTCGCGCCCGCCGCCGGCGCATGCGTCGAGATCATGTCGATCAGCGCCCGCCGCTCCAGCGGCTTTTTCAGCCAGTCATTGCCGGCGAGGCGGAAGATGAGTCGCATCCGGTCGGCCGGCAGCTCCTCGGAGACGACGACGAGCGGGATGCTGCGATGACTGGCGCGAAATGAGAAGAGTTCCGCCTGTGCCAGCACGTCGCCATTGTCGACGTCGAGCACGATCATGTGGAACTGCTTCGGATCGAGCCGCCCCTTTTCGCCGAGCGCTTTCAGCGACATATGACTGACGTCGTAGCGCGAGAGCGACCCGAAGGTGTCGAGCATGAAGCTCGCCGCAGCCGCGTCATCGGAAAGGAGCAGGATCTTTGTGGTCGCTACGAAGTTCATATGCGCTGTCATTTCTCTTCCCCACACAATATCAGAGGGTTAGCAGGTCGAGCATGTTCTCAGGTCTTCCGTCGTGATCGTCACCGGATGGGCCGGTATCGTGATAGTATCGAGCCCCAGCAACCCGCCCAGGAGCGGCAGGTCGAAGGTGACGTTGCGAACCTCGAACCGCATGGTGACCACCGGTCCCTCCGGCCGTCCCCAGTACCCGAGCCCCGAGCGCTGGTAGGTGATCGCGATGTTATCCCTCTCGATCTCCGGGTTGGCATGGCAGATCGCAGGGCGGATGCCGGCAGTCCCAAGGGATTGGCACTCAGTAGCTGCGCTAGAGCCATAGACAATACGGTTCAGCGCGGCGACATTGCAGTTCGCCAAGTTGGGGCCGCAGGTAGAGGAGACCGTTGCATCGTTGGGCGTGGCTGTACCGTTGTTCACCGGGTTCGCGGCACTGGTTGGGAAGACCGTCGCGAAGTTGCTGGTCAACGGATCTGAGACCGCTGCGAGCCTAGCCCCATATTGGAGTGCCTTCACCGTCTGATTCCACTGCGACATGGCATAGCCGAACTCGACGAGGGCGGCGAAGACCAGGAGCACGATCGGGAAGGTGATCAGCGCCTCGGAAAGCGCTATGCCGCTTTCGTCCTGGCGAAATCCGGTCCTCCGTGTGGGGCGGGCCGATGCACCGAGTGTCGTGGCACAGGCCGCACCTCCCTCATCCCTGTGCTCGTCACAGGGATCCAGCCACGGTGCGTCCGCACCGTGAAGGACTCCCTTCCACGTGCCGAAATGAACGCTCGCTCGCCCCCAATAGTGATCCTTCTGCGCCGCCGACGCGGCGCTGCTGGAATCCTGTGACGAGCACAGGAATGGGGTGGGTGTGTGATTGCCGAACGCAGCGCCCCGCCCCATCCAATCACGCAACGGTCTTTGTTGTGCCCGTTCGGTTACCATCCCATGTACCTCTCTTCATGCGAGACGCTGATGGTTATGGCGTCGATGCCGAGCCAGCCGAATAGCGGAGAGGCCACATACTGGTGCGCCGTGGAAATGGTGAATGTGCCGTCAGCACCGGCCGGATTCACTGTAATGTCGGCGAGATCAGGGCCCCAGCCGAGAACGCGCAGCGCCGCACCTGCAGCCGGGGTTTGCGTCCCGTAATAAGCAATGGTTTTCGCGGTCGCCTCCGAGCAGGTCGCGGTATAGGTCGGCGAAGTCGGCCGGCATCGGGAGAGATAGCGGCCGGCGTCGCGCAGGCCCGCATCGATCTGCATCCGCTCCCACATGACGTTGCCGAATTCGAGGATTCCGGCTGCAAAGAGCGTCACGAAGGGCACCGCCACCAAGGCTTCGGCAAGAACAGCACCCTCTTCCTTCCACCAGAAGGTGCGCTTCGTCCGCAAATGAAGGAATTTCTTGAACGCAGTCATCGAACGAGCTCCGCTTCCTCACGCAGGAATTCGTCGAGCGTGCCGCGCCCGCCCTTGCCGGTGATGTCGATCATTTCGAGCGAAAGATAGCGTTCGCTACTCTCCTTGATTGCCGGCTTGGTCAAGAACATGCGGGCGAAGGCGATCGCTTTCGTATCGGTGCTGTGCCCAGTCAGGCGCCCCGAATTATACTCGTGCTTGCAATTGACGACGGCCGCAAAAATCTCCCGGCGGTCGCCGTACTCGCCGTCGCTGTAGTTCGAAAGGTCCGGCCCGCCATAGCACTGCCCACCCGTCAGGGGCGCTCCCTTCTCGCCATTGGCGGAGGCATTATCAAGCAACGTGGCATTGTCGAGTTCGTAGCGATAGACGTCGTAGGCCGAGGGCTGCGACGGCGGGCCGGTCGGCGACGGAAAGCTGGAGTGATTGCTGAGGATCGTAGTCGTCGAAGGGGCACCCGTCCCGTGCGCGACGTTCCAGTAGCTCCCGTAGTTCCAATTGTTGCCGGTGCTGATCTTGCCGCCGGCGAGCGCGCTCATCGTGGCACCATAACCGAGAGGTACGGCCTGGGTCACGTCTCCGACCGTGCTTCCGGCCATGACCGGATTATAGTCGCCGCAGATCTTGTTGGCGCCGCCCGTCTGGGTCTGCGCAGAGCGCACGTTGCGAGCCGGCCGGTAGCGGCCATCATTGCTTGCGCTTTTGAACGAGCCGCCGTAGAAGCCGAAGCGGGTGTTCAGACCGGCTTCCACGGGACCGGCATTGGCACCCGTTTTCGTCTCCAGGGAGTCCTGCTTGTAGCACACGCCCGGCGACCCGGTCGCCAACGCTTCGGCGAGGACATTCGCGCCATTTCCGTAGGTCGAGAGAAATCCGAAATTGCCGGGGCCGGGCGAGCTGGAGGCCGTGCTGTGCAGCTCGATCTGCACGCCATAGAGATTGCCCGCGGCAAAATTGGTGTGCAGCAGGTCGGCCGCCTCTTCGTTGTTGGTGCCTGACGCGTTTTCATACGGATTGCAGATATAGATCGGCGTCACGTCGCAAGCGCTGGCGCGATAGACAGCCACGGCCTCGGCGGCGACGTTGATCGTATTTCGATTGAAGCCGACCGGTACCGGGAAGATGGTCGTCATCGCCTGCGGTTTGGCGACGACGCGGGCATAGGACGCCTCGTTGGGATCGGTCGTCTCCATCGACGCAGGAATCGGATCATCATCGCTCGCCGGAATTTCCTTGAGATAGGTGACCGTCACCGTGCTGCCGGCGTCGTTTCCGGCATCATAAGTCACGGTAATATGCGAGCCGAGCGACATGCCCGTGCCGCCGCCACCAAAGGCGGCGCTGTTGGCAAGTGCCTCGATCGCCGCATTGGCCCGGTCGATCGCATCATCGCGGCCGTCAAGCTCGCGGGCGCCGGTAAGCGCCATGGCATCGGCGGCGTTCTGCAGGTCGGTGTGGAGATTGCCCGTACGACCGACATCGATGACCATCAGCGAAAAGCCGAGCAGAAGCGGCATGGAAATCAGCGTCAAGGCGATGACGTAGCCACGGTTATCATCCAGGAAGCGTTTGATTGCCTTATTCAACATGGCATGCCCCTCGGAACGCGACGGATCATCCGCCACGGCTTGTCTGTCGCCGGTGCGAAGCGCTCCGGACGACCACATGCTTAAAACAAGGGCGGAATCTTCAAAATATCAGCGGTTATCCGCCCGCAGCCCGCGTCCAAATTCTTAAAATCTCTTGCCGGATCACCTGGTCCCGGTTTCAGCCCGAGACCATGATGAGCCTAATATTCACTCCCGGCTCTAATTGCCGCTGCTCAGTTCCTCGCCCAGTCCTTTATTGGGCGACGGAGTTTGTTCCGTTCGGCGGCGTCGCCACCGGCAGTATCACTGCCGACGGAGGCGGCGCACTCGTCTGTCCACCACCCTGATAGGTGCGCATCACCCTATTGATCACCTTGCCGTCGCTCGGAATGTGCGTGTTCTGCGCCACCCGCGGGAAAGGCTCCTTGATGTGGATGCCCTTGTTGGCTTCCACCGCATTGCCGAGTCCGAAGGTGATCGTGTCGCGATGGTTGAGATAATCGGCGCAGCCGGAAAGCAGGCCCATTGCCGCCACAACCAGGAATGCGCGCTTACTTCTTTGCAACGGCAAGTTCGCCTCCCACATCAAGATCGAGACGGTGGCCATAGGGCCCCTTCACGCCTTCGCCATTGCGAAAGCGCCGCAACATGTCCTTGTCCACTTCCAGGATGCCGAGCGCGAAAAGCTCCGCGTCGTTCGAAGACCGCGTCTGTTCGAGCGGGCTGTAAAGATCCTCGCCCGGCCTCGCCGGCCGTACGACATGAGGCGTGACGACGATAACGAGGTCCGTTTCGCGCTTCAGGAAGCTTGTCGAGCGGAACAGCGCCCCGATCACCGGAACCTGTCCCAGCCAGGGCAATTGTTCGACGTCCTTGGCATTGACCGACTGCAGGAGACCGGCCATCGCGAAGCTCTGGCCGTCGCGTAGCGCCACCGTCGTGCTCGCCGCGCGCGAGGTGAAACCTGGATTGCCGTTGACGGTGATCGCGGGATTGATCTCGGAGACTTCCGGCTGGACCTTCAGGCTGATGAGGCCGTCATCGAGCACCACCGGCGTGAAGCTGAGCCGCACGCCGAAGGGCCGGTAGTCCGTCTCGGTCGCAACCGTCGCGCCGTTCGCCACCGTCCTCTGGATCGGCACTTCTCCGCCCGCATGGAAGCTCGCGGTCTCGCCGCTCATGGCGATCAGGTTCGGCTGCGCCAGCCGGCGCGCAAGACCCTTCTGCTCCAGCGCGTTGATGACGATATCGATTCGCGTCCCGGAAATCTCCAGCACCTTTGCGATAGCCTGCCCGAAAGGCAACATGCCGGTTGCGGCGCCCGCACCGTCAGCCAAGCTGAAGGCTAGTTGACCGTCGCGGTCCGTAGTCAATCCCACGCGGGAGGAAATCGCACCCTTGCTGCCGTTCGGATTGCTGCCAGCCCAGCCGATGCCGAGGTCCCGCCCGGTCTGGCGCGAAGCCTCGAGGATTCGCACCTCCAGCATCACCTGCTGCGATTCGGCTACACGGAGCTGGTTCATGACCGGCACTTCGGAATAGGCCTGTGCTATTTCCACGACCCGTTGCAACTCGACCGCGTCGCGAACCGTGCCAGCGAGCCGGATGCGATTGTTGGAATTGAAGACACGGATCTTGGCCGAGGGTGCGGCGGCCCGGACCGCGGCCGCCACTTCGCTGAAATCGCTGGCCACACGGACGTCGATGACGCCGATCAGCTGCTTGTTGTCGTCATAAATCGAGATATTGGTGGCGCCGAGATTCTTGCCGCGAATGAAGAGCGACTCGTCGGAAAGCGGTACTACGTCGATCATTTCCGCGCTGCCGATCACCAGGTCGCCAAAGGCCTTGCTCGTTCTGATGGTAACGGTGTCGTTCGGCGGCAAGGTCACCTGCTCAACCGACCCCGTGAGGTTGATATATTGTTCCTGGGCATCGGCGGAGCCGACGAAGCCGCTTCCCCAGCAACCGAGGGCAATCGCTGCCGCAGCTGTCGCCGCAAGGGCCTTGGTTCGCGCCGCCCCCCAGTTCATTCCGCTCAACATCCCCGCTCCGCTCCTCGTTCGGCCGCTCAAGATGGCGGCAAACCGCATCATCCTCTCACTGGATCAAACCGACTCGGTGCTCCTCGCGCTGCGTCGTGTTCCAGACGCCGACCGTCGCCCATTTTGGCTGAATCGGCAAGTCCGGTTCTACTTTACGTTCCACAATTTGTAACTGCTTTTCTTTAACAGGTTGTTTCATTTTGTCCTCGATGACCTGGCCGCCGAGCTCGTTCGCGGCAGGGCCTCCGCCAAGATCGGCCATGGTCAAGCGCCGCGTCTCTTCGACGGAGGCAGAAGCGATGTTGCGCAACGCCAGTGACAGCGTGCCGATGCTGGCGCCGAGCGTTAGCCGTTGCGCCTCCGCTGTGCTCACCGCGAAGGTGACGGTCTTGACGACAGAAGGCTCATCCTTCCGCTCGTCCGCAGTCTGGTCCACTGCCAACACCTTCACGCCCTGGAGCAGCACGTCGACAAAGGTTTCGTCGCTGTTTTTCTCCTGGTTCCGAACCACCCGCGTGAGCAGCACGTCGACACGATCTGACGGCCTCACGAAACCCGCAACGCCGAGGACGTCGTTGACGCGGATGGAAATAGCCTTCATGCCCGGATCGAGCGCAGCCGAAAGCGTTGCCCGCTCGCCGGCGCCGGTAATTTTCGAGGTCAACACCGGCTCGCCTGGGTCGATCGCCTCCATGGCATAGCGTGGCTTCGTTTCGTCGCCAACGACCGCCTCGACAGTCTGGAACGAGCCGTCAGGCCGCTGAGCAGAGGGCCAGGGAATAGTCTTCAGATTTTCTGGCAGCACTCGGTCGCCAAAGCGCATGGGCTGGGCGGCGACGACAAGCGTCCTCTCCTCAGCTTTGGGAACATTTAAGGCCGCAAGCCGCGCCTGCTGATCGGCAAGATAGGTGCGCGTCGCGAAGACCGCCACGCCGGCAAGTGAAATGGCAACAGCAAGACTAGTGAGGGTCGAGGGACGCATGAGCCAATACTCGCTACTTTAAAGAAATAGTAGAATACAATAAACAAAAACTGAGGCGATGGAGGCTACCTCCATCGCCTTTGACGCAACGGTTTAGCAAGTTGTCGTAGCAGTGGGAGTGCAGCTCAGCTCGTTGGTGAAGAAAGTTCCCCACGAGGTCCACGCAGATGCCAGGTTGCCGCTCACAGTAGTGACAGCAGCGATAACGCCACCGACAAGCAGACCGAGGAGCACCAGATATTCCGACAGCGCGACGCCATCTTCTTCCCGCGCGAAAGCGCGTACTGTAGACATTACAGCTTTCATCGAGAAATCCTTTCAAAAATACTTCGCGTGACCGCAATTTCCCCCGGTCCGCGCCATCGTCGAGACCACCTCGTCGATGGGTAGAATTAATAAACCGTTAACTACTACTTCGTCAACCACTAAGATGTAGCCATTTACGGCGTCTCAATCTTATGGTTAAAATAGAACATTAAGATAATACGCGTCGGATTAGAATTAGTCGTACAATTATTACGTCATGATTAGCGGCTTTACGCCTTTCTAACCCGAACGGATTAGAAGCCACCAAAAAAAGATTTGAAAATAAGCAATTTCGACCGTACCCGAGGGGCCTCGAATAACATGATTGCAAGCATCGACATTATCACCATCACCTCGGTCTTCCTTTTTCTTTATGCCGCCTGGAGCGATTTCAGACTCTGGAAGATCCCGAATGGCACCGTGCTGGCGCTGATCGTCGTCTACGCGCTCGACGCCACGCTGCGGCTCATGACGGCGAAACAGGCCGGCGGCGCCCTGGGACTGCTGACTGAGGAAGATCTCGGCGCCACGCTCTTCTCCCTAAACGGCATCGGCGGCGACCTCGCCGCCGGCCTCCTGCTCTTTGCGCTGGGCTTCGCCCTCTGGTGCTTCCGCCTCTTCGGCGCCGGCGACGCCAAGCTCTTCCTGCCGATCGGCCTCTTCATCGGCTGGTACGCCATGCTGCCCTTCGCGATGTTCCTCCTGATAGGCGGCGTGCTCACGATGCTGGCCTTGAAGCTGCCGTTGCCGCTGCAATTCGCTCACTATGCGGTTGTGATACGCCTTGAGGAGATCCGCACCACCCGCAAGATCCCCTACGGCGTCATCATGGTCGGAGCGGCGCTGGCAGTGATGGCGTTGCGGCCGGCTGGAGCATAAACGCCTGCGGCACATTCCAGCTAGCGGGAAGGCCGGCGACTTCCCTTCGGTTGCTGGGTTGTGCATGGATCCTCGGGTCAAGCCAGACTTGACCCGAGGATTCATGCCGACGCCCCTCACCCCCCACCCCCCGTCAAGCTCCCCGAATGGGCGTAGACGAATTGCAGGCTCTCATTTTCCCAGGCGTGGCGGCAAGATAGCGGGTCAGCGCTAATGGCCGCTGCGCGCCGTTGCGGTCGGTTGGAGATACGACGATGGCAGAATCTCGTCCTCCCTTGTCAGGTGATGCAAGTGCCGATCAAAGCACCGTCGCCGCCGGGCATCTCGCACTGGTTCCGACATGGCTTCCGCTCGATGTTGCGGACAATTCCGGCCAAAACGCTGCTGGAAACGGCGGCGACGGCACGAGCCTCGGAACGATCAGCAGCAACACGTTCGCCTTGTTCACCCCCTCCAATTTGGCGATCGCAGGCCCGCAGACGAATGTCAGCGCCGACCAAGGCAACAACGCGCTCATCAACCAGCATGCTACCGAAATGGCCGGGCTTGGCGGCGACGGCGGAAGCGGCAATGTCGCGATCGGCAACACAGGCAACGCAAATCTCGCCGGCAACGGCGGCAACGGGACCTTTCTCGGCAGCCTCCTGAGCACCGATGTCGCCGTGTTCGCTCCGGTGAACACGGCGGTTGCGGCCGGACCGGGGGCGTCGGCGACGGCCGACCAGACGAACAATGCGGCGATCCTCCAGGGCGCGACCCAGGTCGGCGGCGTCGGTGGCGCGGGCGGCAGTCACAACGTTGCAGGCGGCACACCGTCCCAGGGCACGACCTTCACCTTCAATGGCGACAACTATGCCGGCCATGGCGGCGACGGCACGTTCATCGGCAGCATGGTCGACGTCAATGTTGCCGTCTTCTCGCCGATCAACATTGCCGTCGGAGCGGCCGGCGGCGACGCCCAGGCGACCCAGACCAACAACGTGATCTTCGATCAGGGCGGCATGCAGGTTGCCGGGATCGGCGGCGCCGGCGGCGGTTTCAACATCGCCTCCGACACGATCTTCACCGGCGGCGCGAGTGGCAATGGCGGCGGCGGCGGCAACGGCTATTCGAACGGCAGCATGGTCGACGTCGATATCGGTTACTTCCACCCGATCAGCATCGCCGTCCCGGCGGGCGGCACCGCCGAGGCAGACCAGCTCAACCAGGTGCTCGTCGACCAGCACACGGCCCAGATCGGCGGCATCGGCGGCGCAGGCGGCGAAGGCAATGTCGCGGATGCCAATTCGGCGCTCGTCGGCGATGTTCTGGATTACGTGAACGCCTGATTGCGGAGCAATCAGCTAGACACCCCCCTCTGCCCTGCCGGGCATCTCCCCCACAAGGGGGGAGATCGGCAAGCGGCGACGTCAGCGCTCTACCAATTCAGCTATTGCCTCGATCAAGTGCTTCGGCACCTGCGCCCTTGATGTTGGGTGCGCTGCGCCTCTGTCCGATCTCCCCCCTTGTGGGGGAGATGCCCGGCAGGGCAGAGGGCGGTGCTTCGCCTTGCGCGCCGGCTCGGCCGCGGCGCCACATCCGTCCGAAATAGACCCTAGCCAAAGGAACGTCCCCGAATATCCGGCTGGCCGCTCTTCGAGATGACGCGCACCATAGCCTCGTCGTGTCCCCGCCCGCGGGCGGTGTCCCCTGGCATCGAACCGCTCAAATCAACGGGGCAAACAGCAAAGGAGCGACGCCATGCCTATTGCGCAGTTTTCGACAGACACGATCAACCTGACCAATCCCACCGCGGGCGACGCGAATGCCGGCAACGGCGGCGACGGCACCAATAATGGTGATGTCAACTACACGCCGACTGCCTTTGTCGCCAATACGCAGACTGTCATTGGCTCCGCCCCCACGGTCTTCAACGGCGATCTCGTCGGCCAGACCGCCGGATGGACCGCGGGCACCGCCGATGGTGGCGACGTCGTCCAGATACCGGTCGCCGTCCTGGCAACTCTCACCAATACCGGCATCGGCGGCGCCGCCGGCGGTGCCAACTCGAACGGCAGCCAGACCAACAACAGCGGCGGCAACGTCGCGGCCGTGGACGCGGATACGACCGCAACGCAGAACACCACGCTCGTCGCCGGTCAAAATGCGACGATCCTTGCGGGCGTGGGCGGCGCGGGCGGCTCCGGCAATGCGGCCGTTGGCGGCGATATTTCCGCTGCCCTCGTTCACTCGAACCCGATCGCGGAAACCACGACCACGACGAATACCACGGCGGTCACCAATATTCTCGACGATATCAACAACACATTCGGAAACATCGCCGACATCGGCATCTGATACTTGACGAGGACCGCCGGCCATTGCCGGCGGTCCTCTTCTTCGCCGCGCCCCCGGTGAGGCGGTCAAGGCTCGGCCCTTTACACTTTCGAACCACCCAGTGACTTAAGGCCGATTCCGACAGAAGGAATCACGCAGCAGAAAAGACGACCGTGTCAGGATCGACATGCCGAGATCTGACAATGACGACGAATTCTAAAGGATCGCAGTCTCCCACCCATCTGGTCACGGCCCTCAGGGCCTGCTCCGGGGCCTTCTGCCTCGTTTTCCTCTATAGCTGCGGCTATAACCTCTTCCTGCTCGCCCCCTCCATATACCTCCTGCAGATCTACGATCGCGTCCTTTCGAGCCGCAGCGCCGACACGCTCATCATGCTGACGCTGATCATCGCGGCGGCCGTGGTGGTCGGATCTATCCTGGACATCGTCAGGCGGGCCGCCCTTACGCGGATCGGCAGCTGGCTCGATCACCGGTTGCGGCCGGTCGTGCTCACCGCCTGCTTCGAATGCGGAGCGCGCGCCGATGCGGGCCTCGCCAACGAGTGCTACAAGGACCTGTCGAACTTGCGCCAGTTCCTCGATGCGCCGGCCAGCGCATTGCTCTTCGATATTCCATGGGCGCCGGTGTTCCTGCTTCTCCTGTTTCTGGTTCACCCGGTGCTCGGAGCCATCGGCCTGATGACCGCGGTTGCCCTGCTTCTCATGGCGGTCCTCACCGAATTGGCGACGCGGCAGCCGCTGGCGCAGGCAAGCGCCGCACTCGCGCGCAGCCAGCTGCGTTTCGCAAACGCCTTGCGGTATATCCAGGTCATCCGCGCCATGAACATGCTGAACGGTGCCACCCAGCTCGTTTATCGCGACGCGGAGACGGCGAGACATGCCCAGGACGGCGCGATGCAGCGGGCCGAGATCATCCTCGGGCTATCCAAGTCCGTTCGCATGCTCGCGCAGATCCTGATGATGGGCGCTGCGACCTGGCTCGTCCTCGAGGAGAACGGGAACCCGGGCATTATCTTCGTCTCGAGCCTGTTGCTCGGCCGGGGGCTCGCGCCGATCGAGGGCGCCATCGGCGCGTGGCGCGCCGTCGCCTTTGCCTATGCCGCCTTCAATCGCGTCAACCGCATGCTGGTCGCGGTCGTAGCCGAGAACAGGGTCAGGACGGTGCCGATGCCGGAGGGGAGCGGCCTCGTGCTCGACCGCGTCGGCTATGTGCTTGCTCCGGCCAATCGCCAGATATTGAACGGCGTCAGCATGCGGCTCGTGCCCGGCGATTGCCTGGCGCTGATCGGACCGTCCGGGTCCGGCAAATCGACGCTCGGCAGGATCATCGCCGGCGTGCAGCCGGCGACTTTCGGCTGCGCGCTCCTCGGCGGCGTCGATATCTCGGCCCTGCCGCTCTACGGCGGCATGCGCCTTGTCGGCTACCTGCCGCAGGACATCGAACTGTTCGGCGGCGCGGTCAAGGACGTCATCGGCCGGCTGGACGGCACCGATGCCGGCAAGGTCGTCGAGGCGGCCAAGCTCGTTGGGTTGCACGACACGATCATGCGGCTGCCGCAGGGATACGACACCGATATCGGCGAAGGCGGCTCATCGCTGTTGCGTGCTCAACGCCAGCAGCTTGGGCTGGCAAGGGCGGTCTATGGCAATCCCGCGCTTGTCGTTCTCGACGATCCGAATTCGAGCCTGGACTACGAAGGCGAGCGCAGGCTGTTCGCCGCCATCAGCCGCATGCGAGCGATGCGGATGATGGTCGTCGTCATCACCCATCGCATGGGGATCCTCCCGGTCACGAACAAGATCGCCATCATGCGCGACGGCGCGATGGAGGCGTTCGGCGACAGCGACTGGATCTTCGATACTTATCTTCAATCTCCAGCCCGGTCGGGCACCTAAGAGTGGGATGCGCTCACATGCGTTCGGGCCCCCAGATGCTTGTTCTTGCCAGATTGGCGCGACGTCAGGCGGCTGCAGCTCGCTTAAAAAATCTCGCGAAGGAGGCGCCAGACCCATGCAACTCATGAGGATCGAACCTTCCTTCGACCGGCCCCGTGGACAGGAGATCGACGGACGGCTTTGCGAGGCGGCCGCCATACCGGCCTCCTCCCCCTTTGCCAACGCCCCATTGACGCTTGCAGACGCATCCCCGATGTCGAGATTGCGCCGGGTCGTCTGGACGGGAAATCTGCTGGTCGGTGTTTTCGTCATCGGCTTGGGCGCGTGGTCGACCTATGCGCCGCTCAGCAGCGCGGCCATTGCTTCGGGCATCGTCGAGGCGGAAACCAACCGCAAGATCATCCAGCATCTCGAGGGCGGCATCGTCAGGCGGATTCTCGTCAAGAACGGCGACGCCGTCGCCGCCGGCGAGGTTCTGATCGAGCTCGACGACACCAAACCGCGAACCGAGCGCGACGGTCTGCGCTGGCAATTGTGGGATGCGAAAGCAAGACGTGCACGGCTGACCGCCGAGCAGAAAGGCTCCGATCACATCGCCTATCCGCCGGACCTTGTGGAACTCGCGGCCAAGTATCGGGCGGTCGAGGACATTCTGGCCGGGCAACAGAAGATATTCGACGCGCGGCGGCAGGTCATGCGTTCGGAAACCGCGATCACGCAGCAGAAGATCAAGCAGGTCCTGGAGGAGATCGCGGGCCTCAGCGCCCAGAAGGTCGCCTTGATGGAAAGAATCGATATCTCCCGCCGGGAGCTCAGGACCGCCTCGGGGCTTAAGGCGAAGGGCCTGGAAAGAATAAGCCGGGTCCTCATGCTGGAGCGAGAAAGAGCCGATATCGGCGGCCAGATCGGCGAAGTTGGAGCCCGCATCTCGCGCGCCCATCAGGTGATAAGCGAGGCTCAGGCCCATCTCGTCAAGCTGCGTAGCGATCGTTCGAACGAAGTCGCTCTCACCTTGCGCGACACGCAGAGCCAGCTGCTGCAGTTGGGCGAACGCCTGCTCGCGATCGACCACCAGTTGGAGAGGACCAAGGTCCGGGCACCCGAAGACGGGATCATCATGGACCTGCGCGTCCATACGGCGGGCGGCGTCATCGGCGCCGGAGAGCCCTTGGCCGACCTCGTGCCGGGCGCCGCCCGGCTCGTCGTTGCGGCGCGGATAAAGCCGGAGGACATCAATCAGGTCCATCCGGGACTCGAGGCCCAGGTCCATCTCATCCCTTATGATCAGAGACGGGTCCCCCTCCTCACGGGAACGGTCGAGTATGTCTCTGCGGATCATCTGGTCGATCGGCAAAGCGGGCATTCCTATTACGCGGCGACCATCCGCGTGACGGACGAGCGGCTGGAAAGAATGGCCGATGTGAAGATGATCCCCGGAATGCCCGTCCAGACGATGATCATGACCGGAACGAGCAGCGTGGCGATCTATGCATTGCAGCCACTCCTCGACAGTTTCAACAGGGCGTTTCGGGAGAACTGAGCAGTTGGGGCGTCGGTCGGAGCTTTGGCGGTGCGGGTGGACCGCGAAGGATCCGCCTTTGTGTGCGTTGGGAGTCACGTCGCGCCTCGAAGGAAACGAAGATGGGCAAGCGAAAATTCAACGACGAAGAAGTGATGGGTATACTCAAAGAGCATCGAGACGGCGCGACTGTATTGGATGTCTGCCATCGGCACGGCATCAGCGCGCCGACCTTCTACCGCTGGCAGTCGTCGCAGCTTAAGGGTTCGGACATCTACGCCAAGCGTATCAAGGCGCTGGAGCAGGAGAATCAAAGGCTGAAGACGTTGCTCGCCGAGGCCATGCTGACCGCGGCAACGCTCAGCGAAATGCTCGAAAAGACGCCGCACTGACCACATTTCCGGCTGCGCTCCCGCCATTCCCACCGCCGCCCGAACGTCCCCCCAGGAGCGCGACAACCTCCGTCCGGTTCTGCACCTGGAGCTTGCGCATGATGTGCTGCAGATGCATCTTCACGGTGTGGTCGGAGAGATGAAGCTTGTCGGCGATGACCTTGTTCGAAGAACCGCATCTGAGCTCGGCAAGCACGTCAACCTCGCGCGGCGTGAAGTTGGCGAATGCGAATTCGCTTCCGCGCGCGACCGATTGCGGTTCTTGGCCATCGTCGTCATTGGCGCAAGCGCCATCCTTGATCGCTCGCAGCGGATCCGGACAGAAGATGCCGCCGGCGAGAACCAGTCTCAAGCCGGCGAGCGCAAGCTCGATCCGGATCGATGGCGTGAAAAAACCGCGAACCCCCATCTTGAGCACTTCAGCGGCTGTCGCCATGTCGTCCGTGTCCGCCAGCACGGCCACCGGCGCATCAGAAAATCGCTCCCGGATTTCCGCAAGCTCGGCAGGCAAGCTGCGGCTGCCCACGCATCTTCCCGCCAGGTCGAGCGTGATCAGGCGTACGTCCATCCCGACGGCCCGGTCGAGGCCCTCGGTCGAAACCATGTCGAGGATGTTCCAGCCGACGAGTTCGCGCTCGAGAAGGGTCACTATGACCGTACGTGCGAGCGTGTGATGCTGAATGACGATCCCGGTCGGCGCACTGCCGCCGTTGTGGCGCGGCGTTCCTGAATAGATGGACACGAGTCAACCCCCAGGATTGTGCAACCAATTAGTGTCGCCTAAAGTATGCCCGTTCTTGTATCATGTCATGAGATAAACAGGATTAATCCCGTCGGGGTAAGTATAGATAAAGCGTTGCGAACAAACGGAAAAAACCATCCCGACATCATCCTGCAACAGCTCTTGTAACATATATTGAGCGGAGATATGTCAGCCCTCCCACGGCATCTGGCAAGCCGCGATCCAGGGTCGGGGCGCATAGCCTTGTCGGCTGGGAGCTTGAGATAACCGCCCCCAGAACGGCGGGTCTCGCCAAGCGACCTTGCATCGCTCGCGCCGCCCCGCGGAAACGTCCCGCGCGGGCTCCCGTGCCGCTGGTCGTGCAGCATGATGATAATGTCGTAGACAGGCTCAAATCGCGTCGCTGCACGCTCTAATATCCGGCCAAACACCAACTAGGGTCGCAATCCATGGCAGAGTTTCCACAAAGGGCGAAAGTCGTAATCGTAGGTCTGGGTGGCATCGTCGGCGCGTCGATCGCCCATCACCTGATCGAGCGCGGATGGGACGATATCGTCGGTATCGACAAGTCGGGCATTCCGACCGACATCGGCTCGACGGCGCATGCCTCGGACTTCTGCTACACGACCAGCCATGACTACCTTTCGGTCTGGACGACGCAATACTCGATCGACTTCTTCGAGAAGATGGGCCACTACGCCCGCATCGGCGGCCTGGAAGTCGCCCGCACCGGTGATCACACCTGGATGGAGGAGATCAAGCGCAAGCTTTCCTCCGCCAAAGCCTTCGGCACCCGCGCGCACTATGTCTCGCCGGCCGAAATCAAGAAGATGTTCCCGCTGATCGAGGAAGATCAGGTCATGGGCGGCATGTTCGACCCGGATGCCGGCCTCGTCATCCCGCGCTCGCAGACGGTAGCCGGCAAGCTGGTCGATGCGGCGGAAAAGTCCGGCAAGCTCAAGGTCTTCGGCAATACGCCGGCGACTTCGCTCCTCGTCGAGAACGGTCGCATCAAAGGCGTGGTCACGCATCGCGGCACGATCATGGCCGATCATGTCGTCGTCTGCGCCGGCATCTGGGGCCGCCTGATCGCCGAAATGGTCGGCGAAGACCTGCCGGTCATGCCAGTCGACCATCCGCTCACCTTCTTCGGCCCGTACAACGAATTCGAAGGCACAGGGAAGGAAATCGGTTTCCCGCTGCTGCGCGACCAGGGCAACTCGGCCTATATGCGCGACACCGGCGACCCGAAGACCACCGAGGGCGGCCAGATCGAGTGGGGCTATTACGAGGCCACCAATCCGCGCCTCTGCCATCCCCGCGACATTCTCGAAAAGCACGAGGCACGCCTGTCGCCCTCGCAGCGCGACCTCGAGATGGAGCAGATCATCGAGCCGCTCGAGCGCGCCATGGAACTGACACCGATCCTCGGCGAGCTCGGCTATAACGAAGGCCACTCCTTCAACGGCCTCTTGCAGGTCTCGGCCGCCGGCGGCCCCTCCTGCGGCGAGAGCCAGAAGGTGCGCGGCCTTTGGTACTGCGTCGCCATCTGGGTGAAGGACGGTCCCGGCTACGGCAAGCTGATCGCCGACTGGATGACGGACGGGCGCACCGAAATCGACCATGCCTCGATCGACTACGCCCGCTTCTACCCCCACCAGCTTGAAGAGAAGTTCATCGAGGCGCGCTGCTTCGAGGCGGCGCAGAAGATCTACTTCCCGGCCGTGCATCCGCGCGAGCCTTATGCCGGCGGCCGTAACGTCAAGCGCTCGCCCTTCTACGAGCGCGAGGTGGAGCTCGGCGGCTATTTCATGGAACTCGGCGGCTGGGAGCGCGCGCACGGCTATGCCGCCAACGAGCATCTCCTCGAAAAATACGGCAACCGCGTTCCGGTGCGCGAGAACGAGTGGGACAACCGCCACTTCTGGCGCGTTTCCAACGCCGAACATCTGGCGATGAGCGAGGATTGCGGCATCGTCAACCTGTCGCACTTCCACATGGTCGACATCGAGGGCCCGGACCACGTCGAGCTTCTCGAGTGGCTTTGCGCCGCCAAGATCGGCGGAGACGGCAATATCGGCAAGGGCATCTACACCCACTTCCTCGATGACGAGGGCATGGTTCGGGCCGACTTCACCGTCTTCCGCATGGCCGACCGCTGCCGCCTCGTGAACGGCGCCGATGCCGGCCCGCGCGACTTCCATTACATGCGCCGTGTCGCGGAAGACCGCGGCCTCGACGTCACCATCACCGACGTCTCGGAAAAGTTCACCACCATCGGCATCTGGGGGCCCAATGCCCGTGAAACGCTGAAGAAGGTCGTTGCCGATCCGGCCGGCCTCGATCCTGAGAACTTCCCCTTTGCCGCGATCAAGCAGATCGAGATCGCCGGCAAGCCGGTCTCCGCCTTCCGTATCTCCTATGTCGGCGAGCAGGGCTGGGAACTGCACATGAAGTACGAGGACGGCCTGGCCGTCTGGGATGCGCTGCGCGCCACGGGCGTCATGGCCTTCGGCGTCGAGACCTATGCCAACTCGCGCCGCATGGAAAAGAGCCTGCGCCTGCAGAACGCGGATCTTCTTACCCAGTACAACCTCATCGAGGCCGACCTTGCCCGTCCGAAGGTCAAGGAAGCAGACTTCCGCGGCAAGGCGAAGCATCTGGAGTACAAGGCGCGCGAGCACCAGCCCGCCATGCTCTGCACGCTCGTCATGACGGAGAACACCGACAGGAACGGCGTGAAGCGCTACCCGGTCGGCAACCTGCCGGTCATGGATCCGGAGACCGGCGAGGTGCTGGTCGACGAGCTCGGCCGTCGCTCCTACACCACCTCCATCGCCTATGGCCCGACGATCGGCAAGAACATCGCGCTTGCCTACCTGCCGTGGGCCTATTGCCAGGAAGGTCGCAGGCTCAATGTCGAGTATTTCGCCGAGACCTATCCGGTCGAGGTGGTCGGCATCGGCTATAAGCCGCTCTACGACCCGGAAAACCTGAAGCCGCGGACCTGACGGTTTCCAAGTTCAGATCACAGGCGAGTCCGCTCAACCGGCGGGCTCGCCTTTTTGTATCCGGGTCGCGTCCGGGACAGTTCCATCGCCGCCATCACCGGTAGCAGGCCTTTTCTTCTGCAAAACCTCCCATAGGTAATTATCGAAGGTTTTCATTCGGGGGAGATCGCATGTCCATTCTGATCAGCATCCTGATCACCTTTCTTGTCGTCATCCTCGTGCTTTATCTTGTGAACCGCCTGCCGTTGGATGGGCGCACGAAGCAGATCGTCCAGGCGATCGTGATCATCATCGGCGTCCTGTCGCTGCTGCGCTATCTGGCGGTGTTTTGAGCCTGATGCAGGCATGAGAGAAAGTCGTCGCACCAGCGATAGACGTCGTGCTCGCGAAGCCTCGCCATCATCGCCCGCCACCGCTCGATCCGCGCATCCTGGGGCATGACGAGCGCCCTTTCGATCGCGTGCGCCATCGACTCCGGGTCATAGGGATTGACGAGGACCGCTCCCTCAAGTTCCCTGGCGGCGCCAGCAAAGCGTGAGAGCACGAGAACGCCGGGATCATGCGGGTTCTGCGCGGCGACATATTCCTTCGCGACCAGGTTCATTCCGTCGCGAAGCGGCGTCACCAGGCCGACGCGCGCCATGCGATAGAGACCGGCCAGTTCCGGGCGGCCGAGGGACTGGTTGATGTAGTGCACGGGCACCCAGTCGATGGTTCCGAGATCCCCGTTGACGCGCCCCGCGAGTTCCGCGACGTCCTTCTGCATCGCCAGATATTCCGGGACTTCCGAGCGGGACTTCGGGGTGATCTGCAGCAAGAGCGTCTTGCCGATGCGATGATCGTTGGCCTGAAGGAAACGGCGGAAGGCGACGATGCGCTGGTCGATGCCCTTGGAATAATCGAGGCGGTCGACGCCGATCACGACGTCATAGCCCGCGATCCTGCGATAGTTCTCCTGCAGAGCCTCATCGCGCGCGGCCTGATCCGCCAGGCTTTCGAACTCGGCCGTATCGATGCTGATCGGAAAGACGCCGCAGCGAAACAACCGTCCATAGGCTCGGCAGAAGCCGCCTTCGACGAGGTCGCCGCAGCCCTCTCGTCGCAGGCATTCGGCGAAGTTGCTGAGGTCATAGCCGGTATGAAAGCCGACGAGGTCGTAGGAGGAAAGCCCGCGCAGCAAGGTGTCGTAGATCGGCACGGTGAAGAGGATGTCCGCCGGCGGCCAGGGGATATGCAGGAAGAAGCCGATCCGGTTGCGGCAGCCGCGCCTGCGCAGTTCTTCCGCCAGCGGGATCAGGTGGTAGTCGTGCACCCATATGACGTCGTCCTCCTGCAGAAGCGGCATCAGCAGGTCCGCGAAGAGACGGTTGACCCGGTAGTAACCGGACATTTCCTGCCTGGCATATTCGGCAAGATCGACCCGGCAGTGGAAGATCGGCCAGAGCACCCTGTTGGCAAAGCCGTTGTAGTATTCGTCCAGATCCTTCTGCGCGAGATCGGTCAGCGCATAGGTTATCCCGCCGGCCTCCCGCGTAATGAGCGCCGGCGGCTCCTCTTCGCCCTTGACCTCGCCCGACCAGCCCATCCAGAGACCGTCCTTCTTCTTGAGCGCGGCGTTAAGCGCAATCGCCATTCCGCCCGGCGGGGGCGAGCCGTGCTCGTCGGGCAGCGGAACCCTGTTGGAGACGACGATCAGTCGAGCCATGTCATTTCCCTTCCGGTTGGCGAGCAATGGAAGCAAGAAGCCGACGCAGCTCGTTTGGCGAACCGATCCATGCATGCGCGGCCGTCGGAGCGGCAGCATCCCCGACGCGGATGGCTGCGCCACCCGCCGCGGCCGCGACCGCAAACATTTCCTCGTCGGTCAGGTCGTCGCCGACGGCGATCGGGTATCGTCCGCGAAAGGGCGCAGTGCCCATCAGCCTCTCGAGGGCCTCGCCCTTGCCGGATCGGGCGGGCTTCAGTTCCACGACCATCTTGCCGTGCTGCAGCGCCCAGTGCTCGCCGGTGCTTGCGGCCGCCTGCTGCATCAGGGCGCCGACGACCGCTTCATGATGCGACGCAAGCCGGAAATGCAAGGCGACAGCCGCGCCCTTGTCCTCGAAAATCACGCCTTCCAGATCCTTCGAGCGGGCCCGCAATTCTTCCTTTGCCGCGAGAAAGGCGGACGAAAGCGCCGGCTCGACAAGTCCGCCGTCCGGCAGCCGCATTTCGGCGCCGTGAAGGCCCGCGACCGGAAAACGATGCGGCTCGAAGAGGGCATCGACGCGGGCGATGCTGCGGCCGGTGACCAGCGCCACGGCTCCGTCGAGTTTCGCTGCGAGCGCCGCAAGCTGGTCGGCAAGCCCGGGCGGCACGACGATCGCCTCCGGCGTCGGAGCAATGTCGAGAAGCGTGCCGTCGATGTCGAGATAAAGGGCCGAGCGGCTCGGTTGTTGCTCTATTATGGAAAAGATTTCCAAGGCCGAACCGTTGAAGTCGGGAGGTGGCGGCCGAACTGCAGTTTCGCTCTCATCATCTATATTCATCGAGGGCGATATAGGGCGCGTGAGCCCTGCGGCAACCGCTGCTGTGGCGGCTGTGCGTTCCCCGGCTCATGCTGCTTTCGATGTTTGTCGCTGTAGCACTTTGAAGCGCTGCAAGTCTTTGTCCCGAGGCCGAGTTAAGGAGACATGCAAAAGCTTCAGATATCCTTGAGAAGGCGAAGGGCGTCGTAGATAGCCGCGTGCGTGTTACGCGCCGCAACCGCATCGCCGATGCGGAAGAGCTGGAACCTGCCTTGCGGGTTGCGGACGACGGACTGCGGCTCGCCAGCGATCAGTTGCTCATGCGACATCTCGCCGAGATTGCTCGAGGCCGGCTTCAGCTCGAAATAGAGCTCATCGAGCGGAATGGTACCATGATTGACGACGATCTGGTCGTACGTCCGCTGTTTATCGATCCCGCCATAATCGCTGCCGACATGGGCGACGAGTTGATTGCCGCTCTTTGCGACTGCTTCCAGGCGATAGGTGACCGTGAAGGTCACATCCAGCTCCTGCAGGGAGCGCATGTAAGGCACCAGGTTCATCGCCATGACCTCGGGCGCGAAGGAGCGGTCGGGAGTCATGATCTCGACCTTGGCACCGGCATTGGCGAGAAATTCGGCGGCCTGCAGGCCGGCATGGTCGCCCGCGTCGTCAAAGATCAGCACGTTCGTGCCCGGCTTGACGTCGCCTGAGATGATGTCCCAGGCGGAAACCACGAGTTCGTTGCCCCTGGAAAGCACTTCCGTATGCGGCAGTCCGCCCGTGGCGATGATGACGACATCCGGATTTTCCGCCTGAACCGTCTCCGCTTCCGCCCAGGTATTGAAGTGGAAGGTCACGCCGTGCTTCTCGCACTGGCTCATCCGCCAGTCGATGATGCTGATCATTTCTCTCCGGCGTTCGCTTTGCGCAGTCAGACGGATCTGCCCGCCGGGATCATTGGCTGCTTCGAAGACCACCACCTCGTGGCCGCGTTCGCCTGCCACACGCGCAGCCTCGAGGCCGGCAGGTCCAGCACCGACGATCACGACCTTCTTGCGGGCCTTGGCCTTCGCGATCGTGTGGGGCATCGTCAGCTCGCGTCCCGTCGCGGCGTTGTGGATGCAGTAGGCGGCGCCACCCTGATAAATGCGATCGAGACAATAATTCGCGCCGACGCAGGGGCGAATGTCCTCTTCCCGTTTCTCGATGATCTTTTGCACGATGTGCGGGTCCGTCATATGCGCACGGGTCATCCCGACCATATCGACCTTGCCGGACGCGATCGCGTGGCGCGCCGTCGCGACGTCTGGAATCTTGGCAGCGTGAAAGGTCGGGAAGTTCGTCGCGGCGCGAATTTCGCCCGCGAAATCGAGATGGGGCGAATTGGCCATGCCCTGGATCGGAATCACGTCGGTGAGGCCGGCGTCGGTGTCGATATGGCCGCGAATGACGTTCAGGTAATCGACGAGCCCGCTTTCCTTGAGGCGCTTTGAAATCTCAAGACCTTCCTGCCTTCCGGTGCCGCCGGGAAGACATTCGTCGGCCGTGTATCTGACGCCAAGGACGAAGTCGTCTCCGACACGCGCCCGTATCGCCTTCAGGACGTCGAAACAGAAGCGCATGCGGTTTTCGAGCGAGCCCCCGCCATAAGGTCCGTCGAGCTCATTGGTCAGCGGCGACGCGAACTGGTCGATGAGGTGCCCGTAGGCTTCGAGTTCAACACCATCCATGCCACCTGCCTTCATGCGCTCGGCCGCGTCTGCAAAGTCCTTGATGATCCTTTCGATATCCCAGTCTTCCAGCTTTTTGGGAAAGGCGCGGTGCGCCGCTTCGCGGTGACGGGAGGGGGCGACAACCGGCAGCCAGTCGCCCTTGTCCCACCGTGTCCTACGGCCGAGATGCGTGAGCTGGATCATGATCGCCGCACCCTCTTCGTGCACGGCGTCGGTCATCTGCCTGATCCATGGCACGATCTCGTCCTTGTAGGCGAGCAGGTTGTTGAACACCGGTGGGCTGTCCTTCGAGACGGCCGCTGAACCGGCGGTCATCGTCAGCGCCACTCCCCCTTTCGCGCGCTCCACGGTGTAGGCGCGATACCGCTCCTTCGGCATGCCATCCTCCGGATAGGCCGGCTCGTGCGCGGTTACGATGATGCGGTTGCGCAGCGTCAGGTGCTTGAGCCGATAGGGCTGAAGGAGGGGGTCGTTCGACATCTGCCGGGCTCCGATCTAGAGATGTTCAGAAGCGTAATCGGCAATGTACATATGTGTCAAGATATCGACCATAAAGGTCGTTTTCATAGACATTTCTGTACATTTTCTTGCAGGCCCTCCCTCGATCTGCTAGGAGGCAACCATGGAGCAGACCATGAACGATAGCGGTTGGCGCGGTTCCCCGGATGTTTGGCTGGGTGCGGCTTACGAGTCCCTGCTGGAGGCCGGCATCGATGCTGTGAAGATCCAGCCGCTGGCCAAGAAGCTGAACCTGTCGCGGACGAGCTTCTATTGGTTCTTCAAGGACCGCGAGGAACTGCTCGAGGCCCTGATCTCGCGCTGGCGAGAGAAGAATACGGGCAATCTTGTCAAACAAGCCGAGGCCTATGCCGAGACGGTTGCCGAGGCGATGCTGAACGTCTTCGATTGCTGGCTCAACCGCGAGCTCTTCGACTCGCAGTTCGAGTTCGCTGTGAGAAGCTGGGCTCTCCAATCGCCCGAAATCCTGGCGCAGGTTCAAATCGCCGATCAGCAGCGCCTTGGGGCCCTGTCGCGCATGTTCCTGCGGTTCGGCTATGGCGAGAAACACGCCGATGTTCGGGCGCGCACGATCTATCTGGTGCAGATCGGGTACATCTCGATGCAGACGCGGGAAGACGTCTCCGTCCGAATGAAACGCATCCCGGAATATGTCGAGATTTTCACCGGGCAGGCACCGGAGCAGAGGGAGCTTGATCGCTTCTGCGCCCGGCACGGCTATTCCGGAAAGATGGGCGAGGATAAGTGACGGGTTGAAGATCGGTGTGATCGGCGGAAACGCGGCACCCGCTCCGGGATAGCCTAGCCTGACGCACTTGTTTCACAGCTGAATCCATGCCGTCTTCAGATCGACATATTTGTCGAACGCGTGTAGCGACTTGTCGTGGCCGTTGCCCGACTGCCGAACGCCGCCGAGCGGCACGGTGTTGTCGGCGCCGCCATAGGTGTTGACGTGCACGACGCCAGCACGGATGCCGCGGACCATCCGATGGGCACGGGAGAGATTCGCGGTCCAAACGGCTGAGGCAAGGCCGTATTCGGTGGCGTTGGCAATCTGCAGCGCCTCCGACTCGGTCTCAAACGGAATGATCGACAGAATGGGTCCGAAGACCTCCTCCCTTGCCAGGGTCATGCCCTGACTGACATCGAACACGGTCGGCTGCATGTAATAACCGCCGGTCTCTTCCAAAATTCGCTTGCCCCCCGTGCGCAAAACAGCGCCCTCGGCGAGCGCCTGCCCGGCGTAACTCAGATCCTTCTCGAGCTGGATGTCGCTTGCGATGGCGCCGGCTTCAGTTGCGAGCTGGAGCGGATCGCCGACTTTGAGGCTGGCGGCGATCTTCGCCACCCGTTCCGAGAACTCCTCGCTGATCGCTTTTTCCACGAGCAGCCGCGAACCGGCGACACAGACCTGTCCGGAATTTCGGAAGATGGCGTGGGCGGAGACCCTGGCCGCCAGGTCGAGATCCGGCGCATCGGCAAAGACGACATTGGGCGACTTGCCGCCGAGTTCGAGATAGACGCGCTTGAGGTTTGAACGCGCCGAATATTCAAGCAGCCTGCGGCCGACGCTGCCAGAGCCGGTAAAGGCCAGGACGTCGATGTCCCTGTGCAGGCCGAGCGCCTCGCCACATACCGAACCTCTGCCGGTCACGACATTGAGGACGCCTTCCGGGAGGCCGGCCGCGGCGCAGAGTTCGGCAAGCTTCAATAGCGTCAGGGAGGCGCCCTCGGCAGGTTTCAGCACCACCGAATTGCCCGCTGCAAGCGCCGGGGCGATCTTCCAGGCGCCGATCATCATCGGGAAGTTCCAAGGCACGATCGCCGCGACGACGCCAACCGGCTCGCGGTGGACCAGCCCCAGCACGTTTTCAGCCGTCGGCGCGATCTCGCCATAGATCTTGTCGATTGTCTCGGCATAATAGCGGAATGTCGCTGCGGCACTACCCGGCTCGGCCTTCAGTGCCATCGAGATCTCGGTGCCATTGTCGCGGACACCGAGCACTGCGACATCCAAAGCGTTCTTCTCGATCAGTTCGGCAATCCTAAGGAGGACCTTCTTGCGCTCCGCGGGTGCTGCCTTCGACCAGGTACCCTTTTCGAAGACGGCTCGTGCCGCCTGGACCGCGAGGTCCACATCCTCGGCGCCGGCATCGGCGATGGTTGTCAGCTTGCGACCGTCGATCGGAGAGATGACGTCAATGACAGCGCCGCCGGTCGGTTCTCGCCATGCGCCGCCGATGAAAAGTGATTGGGGCGCGACAGGCGATGTTCGGAGCTGGTCGATCTTGTCCTGCATGGTCCGGCGTCCTTGAGAAAGTATGGCGGGCAGAATGCCCGCCATGACGATGCAATTGCTGTTAGGCTTCCTGCCCTGCACCCAACCGCGCGAAGCTCACCGCGTCCGAGGACTTCAAGCGCGCCGCCGCGACGAAGCCGATCATCGCGGCAATCGGAACGAGGCCGGGCAGCAGCACCGCGAGCAAGCCATTGGCGCCCGCGATCGCGCCGAAGTTCACGGAAATGTAGTAGACCAGCGCCAGCAGGATCAGGCCTGTTGCGGCCGGCAGGAATTTCGTGACGACCACGTTGCTTTCGAGGCCGGGATTGCGGCCGAAGAAGGAGACGATCGCAAAGGCGGTCAGGGCCATGAGAAGGATGATCGCCAGCGTGCCGACATTGGTAAGCCAGGAGAAAAGCGCCAGGACCGGGTCCTGCCCCGTGAGGGCGAAGAGCGCAACGACGAGGACGGCGATGCCGGTCTGGATCACCGAACCGACATGCGGGCTTTGGAAGGCAGGGTGCGTGCTACCGACGGACTTGGGCAGCAGGCCCTCGCGGCCGGCCACGTACATATAGCGCGCGACGCCATTGTGAAAGGCCAGCACGCCGGCAAACAGGCTGGTGATCAAGAGAATGCTCATCACCACGGTGATCCAGTGGCCGACATAGCGCTCGGCGAGGCCGAAGAGGAAGGTCGTCGGATCGGCGAGGCCCTGGAGTTCCGGAACGAGTTTATCGACACCCGCACCGTTCACCATCAGCCACGAGGTCAGCATGTAGAAGATGCCGATGGTGAGGACCGAGATGTAGGTCGCGCGCGGAACCGTCTTGTGCGGTTCGCGGGCCTCTTCGCTGTAAATCGTGGTCGCCTCGAAGCCGATGAAGGCAGCGAAGCAGAAGAGAATTCCGATGGCCGGCGTGCCGCTCAAGAAGGAGGCCGGCGTAAACGGAACCGCCGAAAGGCCGCTGTCACCGCCCTTAAGGAGGATCGCCGCATCGATGATGAGGACGACCACGTATTCGAGGATGACCAGCACCGTCAACACCTTGGCCGAGAGGTCGACGCGGCGGTAGCCGAAGACAGCGACGACGGCGATGCCGATATAGGTCCAGACCCACCAGGGAAGAGCTAGGCCGAATTGTTCGGCGAAGAAGCCCGACGTCACGGCGCCGAAGAGACCGAAGACGCCGATCTGCATCGCATTGTAGGCGAGAATGGCTATGAGCGCCGCCGCGCCGCCCATCAGACCGCCGAGGCCCTGTGCCGTATAGGCGTAAAAGGCGCCGGCGTTGCGGATGTGGCGGGCCATCGCGACATAGCCAACTGCAAAGAGCACTAGGATCGCGGTGACGAGCAGGAAGGTCAGCGGAATGCCCGCGCCGTTGCCAAGCAGCATCGAAAGCGGCACGCCGCCGGCGACGGCCGTCAGTGGTGCGGCTGCCGATACCACCAGGAAGGTGACGGCCGCGACACCGAGGCTGTTTTTGCGCAACTGGTTAGGAGCTGCGCCGTGTGAGCTTTGCGTATTCATTAGCGTTCGTTCCCCTTGTTCCAAAACTATCCGATCATCGCTGCGGAATGCCCGCATGCGTCCTCCGCTGAACCGGACCGAGGGGCGGCTTTATGCTTGTTGTGATTGCACGCCCCTCAGTGCATATGGTTCAATATGTGAACCGATGCTTCAAATATAGACTTGCAAACATCCACCGCGTCTGTCAAGTTATTTCGCATGTTAAGTATCTTGGGTCGCTGCAATCGCGCTGCGACACAGGTCTGCGAACCCGACTCATCGGCTCAGACGCAGGAAGCAGGACCCAAGAGGAGAAACCATGAGCACGATTGGCAAGGCGCTTTCATTGCTGGACACGGTTGCGCGGCTGGAGAAGGAAGCCGGACTGACCGAGATCGCGCGCCTGTGCGGACTCGACAAGGCGACCGCGCGCCGCTTTCTGGTCGAGCTGGAAAAGCACGGATTCGTCGAGCAGGACTCCGAGACCCGCAAATACCGCATCGGATCGGCGCCGGTGCGTTTGGCGCGCATTCGCGAAACGCGCTATCCGTTCCTGCACGTGGCCGTTCCATTCATCAAGGCGCTCGCGGAAGCGACGGCCGAAACGGTTCACCTTTCGGAGTTTTCCGGTGGGCGTCTCTCCACAATCCATGTTGAGGATTCCCCGCGCGCTCACCGCGTGAACGTGGAAGTCGGCACACTGCTGCCCTTTCATGCGACCGCCTCAGGTCTCGCCTATCTTGCCTTCTGCCCTCCAGACGAGATCGACGCCGCCCTGTCTCAACCGCTCGAGAAGATCACCGACTACACGATCGTCGATCCCGCAATGGTGCGCGGCCTTCTTGATGAAACGGCGGCGCGTGGCTTTTCCATAAACCACCAGGGCATCGAGGCCGGCGTCGTTAGCACGGCTGCGCCGATCCGCTCGCCTAGCGGCCGCCCAATCGGCTGCATCGCCATCGCTGCACCCATGGTGAGGGCAAGCAAGGCGGCCGTCATGGACTTTGGCGCGAAAGCCGCCGCCACCGCCAGTGCGATCTCGGAAAAATACTACGGGTCGGAAAGGCCCGCGGGAACCAGTACGCAAATCAGGAGGACAGGCTGATGAGCCCTTCGGCGCCTTTGCCAAGGATAGCCATCATCGGGACCGGTGATACCAAGAGCGACGAACTGCATTTCATGGCGTCGGTCATCGATGAAGCGGGCGGCCTCCCGGTGATGGTCGACGTCAGCATTCTGGACGATCCGCCCTATGCACCCGATTACTCGAAACACGACATCGCCAGAGCGGCCGGCACCTCGATCGAGGCCATCATCGCCAGCGGAGACGAAAACAGCGCCATGACCCTGATGGCCAAGGGCGCAGCCATTCTCACCCGCGATCTCTACGAAACGGGGCAAATGGACGGCGTCATCATGCTGGGTGGCACCATGGGAACGGATCTGGCCCTCGACGTCGCCGCTGCCTTGCCGCTCGGCCTACCGAAGTTCGTCGTCTCGACGATCGCCTATTCCCACCTCATTCCGCCGGAGCGCATCGCGCCCGACTTGATGATGATCCTTTGGGCGGGCGGCCTTTTTGGTTTGAACGGCATCTGCCGGTCCGTCCTGTCCCAGGCCTGCGGCGCGGTGGTCGGAGCCGCGAAACATGGCAGGAGCCCGGACTGCAAACGGCCGCTGATCGGCATGACGTCGCTCGGATCTTCCTGCCTCAGATACATGAAGCATCTCAAACCGGAACTCGAGAAGCGCGGCTACGACGTTGCCGTCTTCCACGCGACGGGCATGGGCGGGCGCGCCTTCGAGGCGATCGCCGCGCAGAACGGATTTGCGGCGGTTTTCGACCTCTGCATCCAGGAGGTCAGCAATCATCACTACGGAACCGTCGTCACCTCCGGGCCGGACCGCCTGGAGAACGCCGGGCGCGCCGGCATTCCGCAGATTGTCGCCCCCGGCGCCGTCGACATGGTCGATCTTCAGGCATGGCAGGACCTGCCCGCAATTTTCGCGGACCGCCCCTACCATGCCCACAACCGGCTGATCGGATCGGTTACCAGCTCGCCGGAAGGCCGGCGCGAGATTGCCCGGCTCGTCGGGCGAAAGCTCGCGACTGCCGCGGCAAAGGTCGCTTTCCTGCTGCCGATCGAAGGCCTGCAGGAATGGGATAGGCCTGAGGAACCGTTGCACGATCCTGACGGGCTCGACGCCTTCCTGGATGAAATCCGAAGGGCGCTTCCGGCGACCGTCACCCTGCACGAGGTCGAGGCCCATATCAATGCCTCGGCGTTCTCTCAAAAAGTGCTTGAAATCTTCGACGCCTGGGTGGCTGAGGGCGTCATCCCGGAAGGACGGCCATGACCGGCGACCGCGCGCTCATTCTCGACTTTGGCGGCGTGGTGACCCGCACGCTGTTTGAAACCCACGACATCACCGAACGCGCCCTCGGCTTGCCGGCGGGCTCGCTGACCTGGCGGGGGCCTTTCGACACCGCAAGCGACCCCCTCTGGCTGGCGATGCAGAACCGCGAAATTTCCGAACGCGACTATTGGCTCGCCCGCACAGGCGAGGTCGGCCGGATGCTCGGCGAGGAATGGACCGAGATGCAGACCTTCGTGCGCCGCGCCCGCGGCGCCGAACCGGAGCTGGTCCTCCGTCCGGAAGCCCGCGACGCGATTGTGAAGGTGAGTGCCGCCGGATTGAAGCTTGCCATCCTGTCGAACGAACTCGACCTCTTCTACGGCGTCGAATTCCGCAAGCGCTTTCCGTTGATCGAACTCTTCGACGTCATCGTCGACGCCACCTATACGAAGATCCTGAAGCCCGACCCGCGCGCCTACGAGCTCGTTCTTTCCGAGCTCGGCCTCCCCCGCGAAGCCTGCGTCTTCGTCGATGACCAGAAGAAGAACATCGAGGGCGCCGAGGCCGTGCGCCTGCCTTTCGTACATTTCGACGTCACTCGCCCCGCCGAGGGCTATGCCCGCGCGCTTGCCATGCTTGGGCTCTGAACAAGAGGTAATACCGATGCCTGAGACCAATTTCCTGATCGAGAACAACGCCCGCCACCTGTGGCACCCGATGGCGCATCCGGCCGAGATGCAGGCCCATCCGCCCCGCATCGTCAATGCGGCCGAAGGTGTCGAGATCGTCGACATCCACGGCAAGAAGGTGCTGGACGCGGTCGGGGGCCTGTGGAACGTCAATCTCGGCTATTCCTGCGAGCCGGTGAAAAAGGCGATCCGCGACCAGTTGGACGAGTTGCCCTATTATTCGACGTTCCGGGGCACCACCAACGCGCCGCTGATCGAGCTCTCGTACCAGCTTGCCGATTGGTTCAAGGAGGACGGCCTCACCCGCTCATTCTTCACGTCCGGCGGTTCGGACTCGGTCGAGACCTGCCTGCGCCTGGCGCGGCAATATCACAAGATCAACGGCCAGCCGGAGCGCACCAAGTTCATCGCCCTGAAAAAAGGTTATCATGGCACCCATTTCGGCGGCGCATCGGTGAACGGCAACCAGAATTTCCGCCGCAACTACGAGCCGCTGCTGCCGGGAGTGTTCCACCTGCCAGCGCCCTGGACCTACCGCAACCCGTTCGGCACTAGCGACGGCGCAGAGATTGCGGCGGCGATCGGCCGGCTCTTCGAGGAGGAGATCGCTTTCCAGGGCGCAGACACGATCGCAGCCTTGATCGTCGAACCGGTGCTTGGCGCGGGCGGCGTTATCGTCCCGCACGCAAGCTTCCTGCCGCTGATGCGCCAGATCTGCGACCGGCACGGCATCCTGCTCATCGCCGACGAAGTCATCACCGCCTTCGGCCGCACCGGCGCCTGGACCGGATCGCGCCTCTGGGGAGTGAAGCCCGACCTCATGTCCACCGCCAAGGCGATCACCAATGGTTATTTTCCTTTCGGTGCCGTGATGGTAGCCGAAAGGATTGCCGAGGTGTTCGAAAGCAACAGGAACGGCGTCGGCACGATCGGTCATGGCTACACCTATTCCGGCCACCCGGTCGGCGCGGCCGCGGCACTTGCAACACTGAAGGAAACGCAGCGGCTCAATGTTGCCGCCAACGCCGCCGCGCGTGGGGAGGAACTCCTTGCCGGGCTCAAGGATCTCCAGACCAAGCACGGGTTCATCGGCGACGTGCGCGGCAAGGGCCTGATGTGCGCGCTCGAATTGGTCAGCGACCGCGAGAAGAAGACCTCGCCCCCGAAAGAGGTCCTGCAGACGGTTCAGGATGCTGCCTACGAGGCTGGCGTCCTCGTCCGCACCTCGGGGCCTAACGTCATTCTGTCGCCGCCGCTCGTCATCACCGCCAAGGATGTCGCTCGCATCGTCGACGCTCTCGATGTGGCTCTCGCCGTCACTGGAGGACGATAAAATGTCAGACAAGGCTGCTTTGCTCGCCCGCCGCGAACGCCTGCTCGGCCGCAACATGTCGCTCTTCTATCAGGATCCGGCCCACATCGTCCGCGGTGAAGGCGTCTGGCTCTGGGATGCTGACGGAAGGCGCTATCTCGACTGCTACAACAACGTGCCGCATGTCGGCCATTGCCACCCGCGCGTGGTCGAGGCGATCGCCCGTCAGGCTTCGACCCTCAACACGCACACCCGCTACCTGCACGAGGGCATCCTCGATTACGTTGAGCGCCTCACGGGAACATTCGATCACCCGCTCAATGCCGCAATCCTGACCTGCACCGGCAGCGAGGCGAACGACATCGCACTGCGCATGGCTCAGGCGGTGACCGGCAAAACGGGGGTGATCGCCACCAACCACACCTATCACGGCAATACGGCCGCGGTCTCGCAGCTCTCCACCCGCATGCCGCCGGTGGGCGGCTATGGCGGTCATGTGCGGCATGTGCCGGCGCCGGACAGCTACCGGCCGCTCGGCGGCGAGCCCGGGGCGGCCTTCGCGTCCGCCTTCGCCGCGGAGGTGGAGAAGGCGATCGCCTCGCTCGAGGATAGCCCGCACGGCTTTTCCGCCCTGATCATCGATCCCTTCTTCGCCAATGAGGGTTTTCCCGAGCTGCCGGCCGGCTTCCTCGACCAGGCCGTCGACGCCGTGCGCAAGGCCGGCGGCCTCGTCATCGCCGACGAGGTACAGCCGGGCTTCGGCCGCACCGGCACGCATATGTGGGGCCATCAGCGCGCCGGCATCATTCCGGAGATCGTGACGCTCGGCAAGCCGATGGCGAACGGCCATCCGGTCGGCGGCGTCGTGGCGAACATCGATACGCTGAACGCCTTCCGCAAGGTTTTCCGTTACTTCAACACCTTCGGCGGCAATCCGGTCTCCTGCGCCGCGGCGATGGCCGTTCTCGATATAATCGAAGGGGAGAACCTAATCGAAAACGCCCGGCGGGTCGGCGAATACACGCGGACCGCATTCAAGGCGCTCGCGGAAAAACATTCGATCATCGGCGACGTGCGCGGCAGCGGTCTCTTTATGGGTACCGAGTTTGTTCTCGACAGGGCGACCAAAAAGCCGGCTCCGGAACTCGCGACGAGGATCATCAACGCGATGCGCGAACGAGGCGTGCTGATGGGCAAGATCGGCGTGCACGAGTGCAGCACCAAGATCCGCCCGCCAATGCCGTTTTCGAAGGAGAATGCCGACCTGATGCTGTCGATCTTCGACGACGTCTTGTCCAGCCTGTGAGCGTCGCGATGGATCAGGATAGAACCGAATTGCCGTTGACCGTGTTGGTCGGGCGAGCGCGGGAGGCGCTTTTGCATTGGGGCCTGGCTGATCAGACCCCGGAGCTGCTGAAACTCCGCGAAAACGCGGTATTCCGGATCCGCTTGGACAATGGTGCGCCCGCCGCCCTCCGGCTGCATCGCCCCGGCTACCGCGACGACAGGGCTCTTACTTCCGAATTGCAATGGATGGCGGCGCTGAAGGCCGGCGGGCTCCATGTTCCGGCACCGATCCCGACGCTAGACGGCCGCAATCTCGTGACCTTGCCGGCCACTCCTGCCTCTGCGAGCCAGCATGCCGACATCGTGAGCTGGATGCACGGTGAAGAGCTCGGCCGCTCCGGCACACCGCTCCGCCAGCTGCCGGAACGGCTTACGGAAATCTTCGGACAGCTCGGCCAGGCAATGGCAGAACTGCACAACATCTCCGACCGGTGGACGCCGCCGGCAACCTTCGTCCGTCCGGCATGGGACTTCGACGGACTGCTCGGGGAAAACGCGTTGTGGGGCCGCTTCTGGGATTGTCCGGGACTGGTGCCGGAAACCGCAAGGCAGCTCGCGGCGCTGCAGCCGCTCCTCGCAGAGCGCTTGAGAACGGCCGAGCGCCTCGGGCTCGACTACGGTCTCATCCATGCGGATCTGGTGCGCGAGAACATACTTGTCGGAGCTGATCACGTCGAACTCATCGATTTCGATGATGCCGGTTACGGCTGGCGCATGTTCGACATCGCGACGACGCTCCTCAGGAACCGCGGCGAGGCGCATTTCGACTTGATCCAGGCGGCCCTCATTGCCGGGTACCGTGAGCGGCGACCGCTGCCCGCTGCAGCGCTCGAAACAATGCCGCTCTTCCTGCTGCTGCGGAGCCTCACCTATATCGGCTGGATCGTCAGCCGACCGGCCACGCCTGATGCGCAAGAACGGCTGGCGCGATACGTAACGGAATCGCTGGAACTCGCCGAGCCGCTATTTGGATAGAGCCTGGCCGGAGCCGGGGCCGCGCCATCGAGCATCAGCGATTGGCCTCGAGCTGCCGGCGGCGCCAGGCAGCCGGCGCCTCGCCCGCCCGTCTGCGGAAGAAGCGCGAGAAATACGCGGGATCGTCGAAGCCGATCTCGCGGCCGATGTCTTCGACCGGGCGGATGGTGAACTTCAACAACCGCTTGGCTTCAAGGAGCCGCCGCTCGAGCAGCATCTCCTTGACGCTTTGCCCGAAGACCTCGCGGGCCGCCTTGTCGAGGAGGTGCGGGGTCGTCGCCAGCAGGTCCACATAGCGTCGGACGGGCCAATCCTCCTTGTAATGGCGATCGATGGCGCCGCGGAGCGCCATGCCGAGCGAGACCGCCGGTGACGCGTCCGGGCCGCTGGTCCCGCCAAGGCGCGCCATTAGCGAAAGCACCACGGATACCAATCCCACGAGCACCTTTTCGCTGGCACTCGCGCCGGTACGGTACTCCTCGGCAATCATCGCCAGAAGCGAGCCGATCTTCGCCCAGTTGGCGTCGGGCTTCTCGCCGGTAAGCAGAACAGGCCCGTCGAGACCCAGGTCCACCTGCTCCGCCATCGCCCTCAGGAGGTCGTCCGATATCGAAACGACAATGGCGTCTGACTGCTCGCCGACATCGAAGCCATGCACCACGTTGCTTGGCACAAAGCTGATGGCCGGAGCCGAAAAATTGCAAGTCTCGTCCTCTATCCGATAGGTGCCTCCCCCCTGGAACCAGTAGGTTATCTGTCCCATCAGCGGGTGCTGATGCGGCGCAACATGCCCCAAATGGACGCTTTTGCGCTCCATTACCGTCTCAACATGGAGAAAGCCGACGTCGAGTTCACGGGTTGGTTCGCCGTAGACGAAGAAGGATGGAACATCATTTCTCGTGATCATTCCGGAAAAAGTACCAGCGAATTGCCTCCTTTGTCCATGGTCTGCCGCACCCTCCCGTTTTAGCTTTGTCAATGTTTCAAGGGAGGCAACTGAGATGCGAGCTGAAGATTACCGTGCCGACAGGACCCGTCCGTTTACCGGCGCTGAATATCTGGCGAGCCTGCGAGACGGGCGTGAGGTCTACATCAACGGCGAGCGCATTGCCGACGTCACCGTTCATCCGTCGATGCGCAATTCGGCTCGATCGATCGCGCGGATGTATGACGCGCTGCATGACGAGAAAACGAAGGAGCGCCTGACGTCTTCGACGGATACTGGATCGGGCGGCTACACCCACAAATATTTCCGCGTGGCGAAGTCCTCCGCCGACCTCATCGCGCAGCAGGGCGCGATCGCCGACTGGGCGCGCATGTCCTACGGCTGGATGGGCCGCACCGCCGACTACAAGGCGGCGCTGATGAACACGCTTGGGGCAAACGCCGACTGGTATGGCCCTTTTAAGGAGAACGCGCTCGCCTGGCACAAGCGGGCACAGGAGTCCGTCCTCTTCATGAACCACGCGATCGTCAATCCGCCGATCGACCGCCACAAGCCCGCCGACGCGGTGAAGGACGTCTTCGTCCACATCACCAAGGAAACGGACGCCGGCATCTATGTCTCGGGGGCGAAGGTCGTCGCCACCTCCTCGGCGCTGACGCACTATAACTTCCTTGCCCAGAGCTCGGCGACGGTCACCGAGGACCCCTCGCTCTCGGTGATGTTCATCGTCCCGATGAACGCGCCGGGCATCAAGATGTTCTGCCGCGTCTCCTACGAGCAGACCGCCAATTCCGAGGGCCATCCCTTTGATTACCCGCTCTCCTCGCGCTTCGACGAGAACGATGCGATCCTGGTCCTCGACAACGTCTTCGTACCCTGGGAAGACGTGCTGGTGCTGCGAGACGCCGCAAAGATCCTCTCCTTCCATCCCGCGTCGGGCTTCATGCACGGCTACTGCTTCCAGGGCTGCACGCGACTGGCGGTAAAGATGGACTTTCTCGCCGGGCTGCTCGCCAAGGCATTGCGCGCCACCGGCGGCGACGCCTTTCGCGGCAACCAGGCGATGCTCGGCGAGGTGATCGCCATTCGCCACCAATTCTGGTCCTTCTCCAATGCGATGGCCTATAACCCGATCCCGTGGGCCAGCGGCGCCGTGCTGCCAAACCTGGAAGCGGCGCTTTGCTACCGCACCTTCATGTCGGAAGCCTATCCCAAGGTCATCGACATCGTCCGCCGCACGGTTGCATCGGGCCTCATTTACCTGCCCTCGTCGACCAAGGACTTCCGAAATCCGGATATCGACCGCTATCTCGCACAATATGTCCGGGGCTCTAACGACATGGGCCATATCGAGCGCATCAAGATCATGAAGCTGCTGTGGGATGCGACCGGCACCGAATTCGGGGGCCGCCATGCGCTCTACGAACTGAATTACGCCGGCGCGCCGGAAGAGGTTCGTCTGCAGGTGCTGAAGGGCGCCGAGCGCGGCGGAAGGCTCAGGGAGATGGAAGCGCTCGTCGATCAGTGCATGGCCGACTACGACGAGAACGGCTGGACCGGCGACGCTTGGCTGCCGCCGCTCGGCGACGCGTCGCCTGTTCGCGACGCAGCCGAATGAGGGCCTCGTCATGGAAACCGCCGTCTCCAAGACCGAATTCCGCAACGCTATGGCGCGGGTCTGCGCCCCCGTCAACGTCATCACCACGAACGGACCCGCCGGGCGCGGCGGGTTCACCGCCACCGCGATGTGTTCCGTCACCGATGAGCCGCCAACGCTGCTCGTCTGCATGAACAGCCGCTCAGCACAGACCGGGCTCTTCATTGAGAACCGCCGTTTCTGCGTCAACGTGCTGACCGGTGAGCACAAGGGCCTGGCGAGCTCCTTCGCCGGCCAGCAGGCCGACATGGACGCCCGGTATGCGGCAGCCGAATGGATCAATCTCAAGTCCGGCAATCAGGCGCTCGCCGACGCGATCGTTTCTTTCGACTGCCGCCTGGTCGAGGCGCGCCTCGTCGGCACCCACAATATTTTCATCGGCGAGGTGGCGGAGATCCGGACGCGTAAGGACGGGCACGCGCTGCTCTATTTCGATCGCAATTATGTCCACGTGCCGACAATGGCCGGCAGCTTCGGCGGCTGACGTCACCCCCCAATGGGCAGCCCCTGTGAAAAAAAACTTGACACTCGCCCGTTTATTTAACACGTTAACTAAATAGGCGGCGAGTGGGAGGACACATGCCACATCTCACGGTGGAATATTCGGCCAATCTCGACGGCCGTGCGGACATGGAACGGCTTTGCGAGCAACTCTTGAGCGCGGTGATCGGTACGGGGCTCTTCGAGGTGGGCGCCGTTCGGGTGCGTGCTCTCAGGGCCGATCATTTCGCCGTTGCTGATCAACTCCCGGAAAACGCCTTCGTCGATCTGAATTTCCGCATCGGCAGGGGTCGTAGCGCCGAAGAGAAAAGGCGTGCCGGCGAGGCGATTTTCGCGGCTGCATCCGAGGTGCTCACGAACCTTTTCCAAACGCCGCATTTCGCCCTCTCGCTGGAGATCCGCGAGATCGACGCGGACTTCAGCTGGAAGAAGAACGCCATCCACCCGCGACTTCGCGGCCAATAGTCAGCCCGCAGCGCACATGCTTAGGACCAAGGATCAGATCATGTCGAAATTGCAGGAGAACATAGCAAAGGCGGAGGATTACCTTGCCCGGTTCAAGAAGCACGGCGTGTTAAATCGAATCGGCGGCGAGGATACCGCGGCTGCCGATGGTGCGGTCTTCGAGACGATCTCACCCATTGATCTGAGGCCGATCGCGAGTGTTGCCCGAGGCAAGGCCGAGGACGTCGATCGGGCAGCCCGGGCAGCCAAGGCCGCCTTCGCCGACTGGGCAGCAATGCCCGGCGAAAGCCGCAAGAAGCTCCTGCACAGCATCGCCGACGCGATCGTCGCCCGCGCCGAGGAGATCGCTTTCGTCGAGTGCATGGACACCGGACAGTCGCTGAAGTTCATGTCGAAGGCGGCGTTGCGCGGCGCGGAGAACTTCCGCTTCTTCGCTGACCGTGCCACGGAGGCGCGCGACGGCAAGTCTCTGCGGGCCGATGGCCAGGTGAACCTCACGACACGCGTGCCGATCGGGCCCGTGGGCATCATAACGCCCTGGAACACACCTTTCATGCTGTCGACCTGGAAGATCGCCCCGGCGCTCGCCGCCGGTTGCACCATCGTCCACAAGCCGGCGGAATTCTCGCCGCTAACGGCGCGGCTGCTCGTCGAGATCGCAGAGGAGGCAGGACTCCCGAAAGGCGTTTGGAACCTCGTCAACGGCTTCGGCGAGGATGCCGGCAAGGCACTCACCGAACATCTCCTTATCAAGGCGATCGGCTTCGTCGGCGAAAGCCGCACCGGCTCGATGATCATGCGCCAGGGTGCCGAGACGCTGAAGCGCGTGCATTTCGAACTCGGCGGCAAGAACCCCGTGATCGTCTTCGCCGACGCCGATCTCGAGCGTGCCGCCGATGCCGCCGTCTTCATGATCTATTCGCTGAACGGCGAACGCTGCACCTCGTCATCGCGCCTGCTGGTGGAGGAAAGCATTTATGAGGATTTCACCGCGCTGGTCGCCGAAAAGGCGAAGCGCATCAATGTCGGCCATCCGCTTGATCCTGAGACGGTCGTTGGCCCGCTCATCCATCCGGTGCATGAGAAGAAGGTGCTGGAGTACATCACGATTGGCCGCTCGGAGGGCGCCAACGTGGCCGCGGGCGGTGCGAAGTTCGACGGGCCGGGTGGCGGCTGCTACGTCTCGCCGACGCTGTTCACCGGCGCCAACAACCGGATGCGGATTGCCCAGGAAGAGATCTTCGGGCCGGTGCTCACCGCAATTCCCTTCAAGGACGAAGATGAGGGACTGGCGCTCGCCAATGATGTTCAATACGGCCTGACGGGCTATCTCTGGACCTCTGACGTTACCCGTGCGTTCCGTTTCACCGATCACCTGGAAGCCGGCATGATCTGGGTGAATTCGGAAAACGTACGCCACCTGCCGACACCCTTTGGTGGGGTCAAGAACTCCGGCATTGGCCGCGACGGGGGAGACTGGTCTTTCGACTTCTACATGGAGACGAAGAACATCGCCTTCGCGACCAAGCCGCACGCCATCCAGAAACTGGGCGGCTGATTTCAAAACAGTTTTGAATTTGCCCGCCGAGAAGGGCGGACCGGAGGAGAACCCGATGCCGATACCCAACCCAAATCTTTACCCGCCCTTCAACATCGTGCGTCTCAGCCATGTCGAATTCGGCGTCGTCGATCTCGCCAAATCCCGGGCCTTCTATGTCGACACACTCGGCCTGCAGGTCACCGACGAAGACGCGGACACGATTTATCTGCGCGCCATGGAGGAGCGCGGCCACCACTGCATCGTCTTGAAGAAGTCCGACAAGGCTGAAGCCCGCGATCTCGGCTTCAAGGTCTTCGGTGACGAGGATCTCGATAGGGCCGCCCATTTCTTCAAGGGCAAGGACCTGCCGGTCGAATGGGTTGAGCGCCCCTACCAGGCTCGCACCTTCCGCACCCGCGATCCGCATGGCATACCGCTCGAATTCTATTCGAAGATGGACCGCCTGCCGCCGATCCATCAGCAATATGCGCTCTACAGAGGCGTCAAGCCGCTGCGCATCGACCATTTCAACTGCTTCTCGCCGAACGTCGACGAATCGGTCGCCTTCTATAACGAACTTGGCTTCCGGGTGACGGAGTATACCGAAGATGAGGAGACTGGCCGTCTCTGGGCCGCCTGGACGCACCGCAAGGGTGGTGTCCACGACATGGCCTTCACCAATGGGCGCGGCCCACGCCTGCACCACACCGCCTTCTGGGTGCCGACACCGCTCAACATCATCGACCTGCTCGACCTTATGGCGACCACGGGATGGGTTGCAAACATCGAGCGCGGGCCCGGCCGCCATGGCATTTCCAATGCCTTCTTCCTTTACATACTCGATCCGGACGGCCACCGCATCGAGATCTACTGCTCGGACTACCAGACGGTAGACCCCGATCTTGAACCCATCAAATGGGATTTGAAGGACCCGCAGCGCCAAACGCTCTGGGGTGCGCCGGCGCCGAAATCGTGGTTCGAGCATGGCAGCCTTTTTGCCGACACGCCGGTCACCGACTCGCTCCTGAAGGCGCAGCCGATCATAGCGCCGTAGCCTTACGCCGGGCGGATGCGCAGCCCTATGAGAGGACAAGAGATGGATGAGACTAGCTTCGCAGATTGGTCGAAGAGGGCCGCCGAATGGGGCGCGGCCTACCGCTCCTCGTTGCGTGAGCGGCCCGTGCGCGCGAAAACCGCACCCGGCGAAATCGCGGCGCAGATTGCCAACGCCCCGCCCGAAAGGGGCGAGAGCATGGAGGCGATCTTTGCCGATTTCGAGCGCATCATCGTGCCGGGGATGACGCATTGGCAGCATCCGCGCTTCTTCGCCTATTTCCCCGCGAATGCCGCGCCGGTTTCCGTCATTGCGGAATATCTGGTCACCGCAATGGCCGCCCAATGCATGCTTTGGCAGACGTCGCCGGCGGCGACCGAGCTCGAAACCAAGGTGCTCGATTGGCTGCGTCAGGCGATCGGATTGCCCGAGGGCTTCGCTGGCGTCATTCAGGATTCCGCCTCTTCGTCGACGCTCTCCGCCGTGCTCGTTATGCGAGAGCGGGCGCTCGCCTGGAAAGGCAACAAAGCAGGGCTTTGCGCAAATCCGCGCCTGCGCGTCTACTCCTCCGATCAGGTGCACACCTCGATCGACCGCGCCATCTGGGTCTCCGGCATCGGCGAGGACAATCTGGTGCGTATTCCGGTCAAGGGGGAAAAGCGGTCGATGGATTGCGCCGCGCTGGAGGCGGCGATCATCCGCGACAAGGAAGCCGGCTACGTGCCGGCGGGCGTCATCGCCTGCACCGGTGGCACCAGCACCGGCGCCTGTGACGACATCGCCGAAGTCGTCAGGGTCGCCCATGCGCACGGGCTCTATGTGCATGTGGATGCCGCCTGGGCGGGTGCTGCGATGATCTGCGAGGAGTTCCGTTCTCTTTGGGCCGGCGTCGACCAGGCGGATTCCGTCGTCTTCAATCCGCACAAGTGGCTCGGCGCCCAGTTCGACTGCTCGGCCCACTTCGTTCGAAGCCCCGACGATCTGGTGCGAACCCTGGCGATCAAACCGGAATACCTGAAGACGCACGGCCGCGACGGCATCATCAACTATTCCGAATGGACCGTGCCGCTCGGCCGGCGCTTCCGCGCCTTGAAGCTCTGGTTCCTGTTGCGCTTCCACGGGCTCGAGGGGCTAAAAGCCATGATCCGCAACCATGTCGCCTGGGCGCAGAAGCTCGCTGAGCGGCTACGCCGGCAGGACGACTTCGAGATCGTCATCGACCCCGTCCTCTCCCTCTTCTCCTTCCGGCATCTGGGCGCCGGCGACCTCGACGCCCATAATCTCGCCCTCATCGATGCGATCAACGACGACGGCCGGATCTATCTCACCCAGACCCGTGTCGACGGCCGGATCGCCATCCGCTTCCAGGCCGGCCAGTTCGACATGGCGGAAGAGGATGCCGACACCGCCTTCGAGGTCATCACCGAAATCGCAAAAAGCCTCGACCGCGTCGCCTGAGCAAGGAGAACGCATGCCCCGCCCCAAATTCATCAGCTTCACTCGCGGCGGGACACCCGGCTACGGGGTCCTAGCGGAAAATCGCGTTGTAGATCTTTCCGCCCGCCACGCCTCTCAGTGGCCGACCTTGCGCGAGGCCATCGAAGACGGCGCACTTCTCTCTCTGGCCGAGGAAGCGGCATCGTTGCAACCCGACTTTCCGGTCGAGGAGGTCCGCTTCGAAATCCCGATCCCGGCGCCGGAAAAACTGATCTGCGTTGGCGTCAACTTTCCGGATCGAAACGAGGAATACAAGGACGGCCAGGCAGCCCCCTCCAACCCTTCGCTCTTCATCCGCTTCCCGCGCTCCTTCACCGGTCACGACCGGCCGCTGATCCGCCCGCCCGAGAGCCCGCAGTTCGACTATGAAGGCGAGATCGTGATCGTCATTGGCAAGCGCGGGCGACGCATCCCCGAGGCAGAGGCGTTGAACCACATCGCGGCTCTGACGCTCTGCAACGAGGGCACGATCCGCGACTGGGTGCGCCACGCCAAGTTCAACGTGACGCAGGGCAAGAACTTCGACCGCAGCGGGTCGATCGGCCCCTGGCTCATTCCCTACACCGACGAAAGCCAGCTCGCCGATATCCGGCTCGAAACCCGGGTCAATGGCGAGGTCCGCCAGAGCGATCGCACCGGCCGTATGATCTTCTCCTTCCGCAAGATCATCAATTACGTCTCGACCTTCACCACGCTCGTGCCGGGCGACGTGATCGTCACCGGCACACCGACCGGCGCCGGCGCCCGCTTCGATCCGCCGATCTGGCTCAAACCCGGCGATGTCGTCGAGGTCGAGGCCGAGGGCATAGGCATCTTGCGCAACACCATCGCCGACGAGGCTTGACATGCTGAGCAGAGAGGAAATCCAAGCCGCCGCCGAAAGCCTCGACAAGGCCGAGCGCACGCGCCTCCAGACCGGACTGCTGTCGCTCAAGCATCCGGGCATGGACATGGATGACGCCTATGCGATCCAAGGAGCGTGGGTGAAACAGAAGACCGAAAGCGGCCGCAAGGTGATCGGCTGGAAGATCGGCCTCACCTCCAAGGCGATGCAATACGCGCTGAACATCAACATCCCGGATTCCGGCGTGCTCTTCGACGACATGGTCTTCGAGGACGGCGCAACCGTTCCAGCCGACCGCTTCATCCAGCCGCGCATCGAAGCGGAGATCGCATTCGTCATGAAGGCGCCGCTGAAGGGCCCGGGCGTCACCCCATTTGATGTGCTGAACGCCACCGACTTCGTCACCCCGGCGCTCGAGATCCTCGACACACGCATCGTCCGCGTCGATCCGGAAACGAAGAAGGCCCGTAATGTTTTCGACACGATCTCCGACAATGCGGCGAATGCCGGCATCGTTACGGGCGGGCGCGCGGTGCGGCCGGACCAGATCGACATGCGCTGGATGGGCGCGATCGTCTCTCGTAATGCCGAGGTCGAGGAAACCGGGCTCGGCGCCGGCGTTCTCAATCAGCCCGCCCGCGGCGTCGCATGGCTCGCCAATCGCCTTGCACAATATGGCGATGGCATCGAGCCGGGGCAGATTGTCCTTGCGGGCTCCTTTATCCGGCCGATCGAGGCGCGCCATGGCGACACGATTGTCGGGGACTTCGGGCCCTACGGCTCCGTAAGCCTATTGTTCGCCTAAGGAGGCGCCGATGCCCGCACCCCAGAACCGTTTCAAGCAGGCGCTGAAGGAGGGCCGCGCCCAGATCGGCCTCTGGCAGGCGCTCGCCAATCCCTACACGGTCGAGATCTGTGCCGGGGCCGGCTACGACTGGCTGCTCTTCGACGCAGAGCACGCGCCGAACGACGTGCCCCTCTTGGTATCCCAACTCCAGGCCGTGAAAGGGACCCCAAGCCATGCGGTGATCCGTCCGCCGATCGGCGAGACCTGGATTATCAAGCAGATGCTCGATATCGGGGCGCAGACCCTGCTCATTCCCATGGTCGAAAGCAAGGAAATGGCGGAAACCATGGTCAGGGCCGTGCGGTATCCGCCGCTTGGCGTGCGCGGCGTCGGCGCGGCGCTTGCCCGCGCTTCTGCCTTCAACCGTATTCCCGACTATCTGCAGACGGCCAATGACGAGATCTGCCTGCTTCTGCAGGTGGAAAGCCGGGCGGGACTTGCAGCGCTTGATGCCATCGCCTCGACCGAGGGTGTCGACGGCGTCTTCATCGGCCCCGCCGATCTCGCCGCCGACATGGGCTATCTTGGCATGCCCGGCGCGCCGCAGGTACAGGCGGAAGTCGAGAAAGCGCTCGTAAAGATCCAGTCCAGCGGCAAGGCGGCCGGCATCCTGATCGGCGATCTCTCCCTTGCCAAGCGCTATCTCGAACTTGGCGCGACATTCGTCGCGATCGGCAACGACGTCACCCTGCTCGCCAATGCGACGACCAGGCTACTCGATGATTTCAAGAAGGCGGACGCTGCCAAGCCGCCGGCAGACGCAAAAGTCTACTGATCAGCTGTGGGTGCCAGGTCCGATCTACCCGAGCGAGGCCCTCACTCCTCGCCGAGTGATCCATTTTCCATCTTCAGCGAAGCCAGCTCTTCCAGCATGTCGAGAAGCCGATCCACACGTGCCGCGCCAAAACGGGCATCGATGTCGGCATAGACCTTCAGGCTTTCAGGCATGACGTCCTCGACGATTTCCCGCCCGCTGGACGTGATCTGCAACAGCACCCGTCGGCCATCGGCATCGTCCTTGTGCTTGCTGATAAAGCCGCGCTCTTCGAGCGAGCGGATCATCCGCGTTAGGCTCGGCGCCAGAATGGAAGCTTTGTCCGCCACTTCCGTTGCATCGAGTTGCCCAGCTTCATAGAGAACGCGAATGACCCGCCATTGCTGTTCTGTCACATCATGCGCGGCTAGGATCGGCCGGAAATGACTCATCACCGCTTCACGAGCGCGCAACAGGGCGATCGCCAGAGAGCGGCGCGCCCGCTGTGTCTGAATAGAGCCTTGGGATACGGTTTTTGGCTCTAACTGCCGTTTGTCATCACCGGGTGTGTTTTCTTGCATCTCGCGCATCCGCTCGCACTACCATCCTCATTTGATTAACACGGTAATGATACAGCGCAAGGGCAAGGTGCCTGTCGCGGGCTGCTCGACGCTGAGGCATACGCGAAGAGTTCCTCAGGCTTTGCGCCGAGGAACTCGTGGAGAAGCGACCAGGATGGAGAGAGTTACAAGTTTCGTTGGTTGCGGGGGCCTGATTGCGGAGAGACTTGTATATTTCCCTGGCACCAGATCTGTGGCCTACTTTCTTGTTCTGCGGAACCGCGCACGAAGTTTCGGTATGGCTGCCGCCGCGCATCAAGCAGGAAATAAGGTCCGTTTACTGATGGCGGCGGGCGGGAAGAAAAGCTGCGGGCAGACAGGCGCACCGCCAGTATGTTTATACCGGCGGTCTCGCTGCCCGCCCTCAGCCGCCCGCCAACCTCGGCAGTAGATAGATTTCCGCTCCCGTCGGCAGTTCCTTCGACCAGGTGTCGCGATAGATCGTTCCGTCGATTGCAACCGCAATGCCTCGCTCCATGAGTGGCTCGAGGCCAGGGAAGCGTTCGTTCAATCTCTTGAACAACTCCCTGATATCCTTCGCCTCGATCTCGACCTTGCTGTTGCCCTCAGCCGCCGCTGCGAGAGAGCCCCAGAGCGTCACCTCGACCATTGGACCTCCTCAGGCGTCAAGTGCTGCCAGGATCCGCGGCGGCGACATGGGAATATGCAGCATTCGCACGCCGACCGCATTGGACACGGCATTGGCCACCGCTGCAAGGGGAGGGACGATGGACGTTTCCCCGACGCCGCGAACCCCATAGGGGTGGTTGGGGTTGGGTATCTCCAGGATCTGCGTGTCTATCATAGGCAGATCCGAGCACACCGGGATACGGTAGTCGAGGAAGCCCGCATTTTGCAGCCGGCCGTCTTTGCCGTAGATATATTCTTCGTTGAGTGCCCAGCCGATGCCCTGCGCGGCGCCGCCCTGGTACTGTCCTTCGACATAGGTCGGATGCACGGCTTTGCCGGCATCCTGCACCACGGTGTAGCGCAGCACCTTGGTGGCCCCGGTTTCGGGGTCGACCTCGATGTCGCAGATATGGGTGGCGAAGGATACGCCGGCGCCGTCGGCGACGATCTCACTGTGCCCCGCAATCGGGCCGCCCGTGGTGCCCGATGCCGCGGCAATCTCCTTCAGAGACAGTTTCGGAAGGTTTCCGTGCGTCTCGCCCTTGGCGACGGCATGGCCATTTTCCCAGGTCACGTCCTCGACCGGAATGTCCCACATCTGTGCCGCACGCTCACGGAGAATCTTGATAGCGTTGCGGGCAGCAGAAATGGTGGCCATCGACGACGAGAACGTTCCTCGGCTGCCATCGGTCATGTCATTGTAGCCGAGACTGGACGTGTCGGCGATCACCGCTCTGACCTGCGAATAGTCGATTCCGAGCTCCTCTGCGGCCACCAGCGACAGCGATGCGCGCGAACCGCCCACATCCACCGTGCCAACCGCGAGCGAGACTGTGCCATCCATCCCGATGTTGAGATCGGTACACGTCTGGCCCCCGAAGTTGAACCAGAACCCACATGCCATGCCGCGCCCCTGGTTCTTGCCAAGGGGTGCCTTCATGTGAGGATGGTCCTTCACGGCCTCCAGTGTCGGGCCGATGCCGATCGGGCCGTAGATTGGACCGTAGGATGCGTTTGTCCCTTCCTGTGCCGCGTTCCGGATTCGGAAATCGACCGGATCCATGCCGACCTTCTTGGCAAGTTCGTCGATGGCGCTTTCCACTGCAAACGCCGCCATCGGCGCCGAAGGCGCGCGATACGCCGCGGTCTTCGGCCGATTCACCAGCACCTCATAGCCGACCGTCCTGACATTCTCGAGCTTGTAGCAGGCGAAAGCGGTCATGGCGCCGACCTCGGCCCATGCTCCGGCATAGGGGCCGCAGGAATAGCGCAGCGTTGCATCGGCGGCGATGATCGTTCCGTCCTTCAATGCGCCGATCTTCACGTCGATTGACGTGGCGCTTGTCGGGCCCGAGGCGCGAAACACCTCGTCACGCGTCATCACCAGCTTGACCGGCCGGCCGGCCTTGCGCGACAGCGCCAGCGCGACAGGCTCGGCCCAGACATGGGTCTTGCCGCCGAAGCCGCCGCCGATTTCCGACGACGTCACGCGCAGCTTGGAGACATCCATGCCGAGCAGTTGTGCGCAATGCTGGCGATAGACAAAGTGGCCCTGGGTGCAAACCCATAGGTCCGCTGTGCCGTCCGAACTGACACTTGCGACGCAGGCGTGAGGTTCGATATAGCCCTGGTGCGTCTGTTCGGTCTTGAATGTCCGTTCGACGACGAAATCGGCCCTTGCCATCCCGGCATCGACGTCGCCATGCCCGAACTGGCTCCGCATCGAGACATTCGAAGGGCGATCCGGCTTGGGATCAACGCCCGTTGTGAAGATCGTGTCGTTGATGAGCGGAGCATCCGGCGCGAACGCCTGGTCAACATCGGTAACGTGCGGCAGGAGTTCATACTCGACCTCGATTAGCTTGAGCGCCTGCTTGGCGGTTCGCGCATCGATTGCTGCCACGGCGGCCACGGCGTGACCGTCGTAGAGCGCCTTTTTGCGCGCCATGCAGTTGTCGAGAATGTCATACATCGCCGCGTCACCATTGGTGAGGTCGGGCAGGTCCGCCGCCGTCAAAACCGCCTTGACGCCAGGAAGTTGCGCGGCCTTCGTCGTGTCGATCTTGCGAATGATGGCATGAGCGTGCGGGCTGCGCAAAATCCGTCCGACCAACTGGCCGGGCATGTTGAAGTCCGCACCGTAGCGCGCGCGGCCCGTCACCTTGTCGACTCCATCCGGCCGGATGGGTCGGGTGCCAACGGAGGAGAAGCTGCGTTTCGAGTGGCTCGGATCAAAATTCATGGTCAAGCTCCTCTCATCACGTCTGCTGCGTCCTGAACGGCGCGCACGATCTTGTCGTAGCCGGTGCAACGACAGAGATTTCCGGCAAGACCGAAGCGTATTTCCTCTTCGGTCGGATCCGGATTCTTCGCCAGCAGATCCTTTGCGGCAATGAGGAAGCCGGGCGTGCAGATGCCACATTGCAAGGCGGCATGTTCGAGGAACTTTTGTTGCAGCGGATGAAGCTGGTCACCCTGTGCCATTCCCTCGACGGTCTCGATGCGCCGGCCTTCCGCCTCTGCCCCAAGCACGAGACAGGAGCAGACCAGGCAATCGTCGAGAATAATGCTGCAGGCGCCGCAGTCGCCCGTGCCGCAGCCTTCCTTCGCTCCCATGAGCCCCAGGCGATCACGCAACACGTCAAGCAGCGTCTCGTCGGCGTGACAGAGAAACTCGGCGTTGTCGCCATTGATGTTCGTTGAAACTGCTATGCCTGCCATCATTTCTGTCCTGCACGCTGATAGGCGGCCAGTGCGACCCGCTTGGCCAGCACTCCCGCGACTTTCCTTCGGAATTCCACAGTGCCTCGCTTGTCGTCTATGGGACGACAGGCGCCTGAACAGGCTGCGGCCAGGCGGTCAAGCGTCTCGTCGTCGAGGCGGGACCCAGTGAGGATTTCGGCCGCTTCCTCGACCAGAAGCACCGTCGGCGCCACCGCGCCAAGCGCGACGCGCGCCGACTGGACGACACCCTGATCGTCAAGAGTGAGATTCACCGCGGCACTGACGACCGCAATATCCATCTCGGTGCGTGGCGTGAACCGTTGGTAGGCGTCGCCCGAACGCGGCTGGCGCTTGTCGAGCAGAATGGCCTCGATGATCTCGCCGGGCGCAAGCGACGTCTTGCCCGGCCCGACCGGCACCAATTCGACAGCGATCGTGCGGGAGCCGACCGGCCCCCTGATCAGAGCCTTTGCACCGGCCGCCACCAGCGCGGGCACGCTGTCGGCCGCAGGCGATGCGTTGCAGAGATTTCCAACGATGGTGCAACGCCCCTGCACCTGCTTGGAACCGATGAGATTGGCGCTTTCCACCACGCCGGGCCACGCCCGCCGGAGCGCTGCATTCTCGCCGAGGACCGCGCAAGGCACCGCAGCGCCGATGACGAAACCAACCTCGCTTTCAGTTATGTGTCTCAGGGCGTCTATAGCTTTGATGTCGATGATGAGCTCGGGCTCGATGAAGCCCCCCTTCATTCTCACCAGCAGATCACTTCCGCCGGCCAGAACGGCTGCCTTGCCTGACGCTTCCGCCAAGAGACCAACGGCATCTTCTATTGAACTAGGACGAATATAGCGCAAAGAATCCCTCCTCTTCATGCATTGGGGCGAGACGGGAAACCCGCAGACCCAGTGTCGAGCTCCAGCATGATCTTCCTCGTCACGCTATGAGCTGCGCTGTTTGGTTGCAAGCCGAGTTCTCCCTTCCAGTCCGATGAGACGGCGCCCGACGCATAGTTCAGCGGTCCTCCAGGTGGCTTAGTTTTCTAAACCTGCCCAATGCTAGCCTGCCTGATAGGGTGTGGCACTGCGCTGGGAAGCGACGGCCAGCACCAACCGCTGAATCAAATGAAATAGCATCAATGGGAGTATAATAAGGGCTATTTCGGCTGTATCGAGGCGATCAGACCTTGGCATACCAGCCAACCGGCCCGCCGGGAGGACGACGGCCATTACGACGCAGAGAAATGGAATGCAAAGAGCGATCGGAAGCGTGAGACCAAGAAAGACGATTCCAGATTCCGGCGATAACACCGGCCGAGGAGGCGGAAGAGGCGATCAGTAGGATCAAGCCGCGGTCGACGATCATGGTGGCTTGCTTGTTCTGACTTAGAAAGTCCGCCAACAAAACAGCCTTCCGATGATCGCATCGAGGATCTCGTCCTGAACGGACAGTCGACCGCTCGCATGACACTCGCACATTCGCGGAGCAAACCATCGCCAAGGAGCTTGACGATCCTGCCGCTGCACTCCCGAACAAAGCGGTTTGATAAGGGTCTCGCGGGCTTCAGCGAGAGCGCGGAGTGGTGGAGTATCGGACGCTCGGGGAATATGACTACCACGACTTCGTCGATCGCGGCCTGCTCGACAAGCAGCAAAAAGCAATGGGTTCCTCAGGCCTTGCGCCGAGGAACTCGCGGAGAAGCAACGTGAATGGTAAGGGTTACGAGTGTCGTTGGTTGCGGGGGCAGGATTTGAACCTGCGGCCTTCAGGTTATGAGCCTGACGAGCTACCGGGCTGCTCCACCCCGCGTTATTTGTGGTGTTGTTTGGCTTTTGGCCGCAGCGTGTTTGAGAAGATGTTGTTTTTCTTGCGTTTTGCAGACCTGGCAGCGACCTACTCTCCCGCGTCTTGAGACGAAGTACCATCGGCGCTGGGG
>NZ_JAGILA010000006.1 GCF_017874595.1 Sinorhizobium kostiense
AGCCGTCGTCGCCAGCAGCGCCGCCGCCCTCGTCAGTGATCGGGCTTATAGACCCGCCACCATTCGCACGTCAACAGCCTTTTCTCAAAAAATCGCAGAAAATCGTAAGTGGTTGATTTTCAACGATTCATTTCCCGCAACCAGGAAGCGCTGAGAAGCGCCTGGCAAACTTTGCCGCTCTTCGAGGTTAACCGCCGGGGGAAACCGTTGCCGTGCTGCATGCCGTATATGGTTAATGACTTTTAGAGTTCAAGGGGACGCTGCTGGCGCGGCGAATTGGAAACTCCCCGGGAAAGCAACCGCCAGTCGTTGATGCCTCGATTGTCGCGAAGATCAGCTTCGGCAACACCAATTCGCCGTGGTCCTGATCGGGAGAAAGCGGCCGAGATGCGCCGATAAACAGGCCTATTCCGCCGCTTGTGTTTCCGGGATCGGCACGTAATTGAGAATCGGTGAAAGCCACCGCTCGACCTCGCGCACGGCCATGCGCTTGCGTTCGGCGTAATCCTCGACCTGATCGCGTTCGATCTTGGCGACACCGAAGTAATAGGCGTCCGGATGGCCGATATAGAGGCCCGACACCGAGGAACCGGGCCACATGGCGTAGCTCTCGGTCAGCCTGACGCCGATCGCGGCCTCTGCATCGAGCAGCCGGAAGAGAGTTTCCTTCTCGGTATGATCCGGCTGGGCTGGATAGCCTGGCGCCGGGCGGATGCCCTGATAGGGCTCCCCGATCAGTTCCTGAGGCGTGAAAGATTCCTCCGGTGTATAGCCCCAGAGTTCCTTGCGCACATATTCATGCATCCGCTCCGCAAAAGCCTCGGCGAAGCGATCGGCAAGCGCCTTGACCATGATCGAGGCATAATCGTCATTGGCGCGTTCGAAGCGCTCGGCGATCGCCAGTTCCTCGATCCCGGCGGTCACCACAAAGCCGCCGATGTAGTCGCCTTTGCCGCTGTCGATGGGAGCGACGAAATCGGAGAGCGCCACATTCGACCGGCCCTCCCGTTTTGCAAGCTGCTGGCGAAGCGTGAAGAAGGTCGCAAGCTCGGTTCGGCGCGTCTCGTCGGCAAAGAGGCGGATGTCGTCGCCGTGGCTTGCTGCCGGCCAGAAACCGACCACCGCCTTCGGCGTGAACCAGTTCTCTTCGACGATCTTCGCGACCATCGCCTGGGCGTCCTCGAAGAGCTGGCGGGCGGCAGTGCCCTGCTTCTCGTCGTCGAGGATACGGGGGTAGACGCCCTTCAACTCCCAGGTCTGGAAAAACGGCGTCCAGTCGATGTAGCGCGCGAGTTCCGCCAAATCCCAGCTCTCGAACACGCGGGTGCCCAGGAAGGACGGAGTCTTCGGTCGATAGGCGTCCCAATCGAGCTTATGGGCGTTCGCACGCGCCTGCGACAGAGGCAATCGGCGCTTCTCGGTTTCGTTGCGGGCATGCGCCTCCGCGACCTTCAGATAGTCGGCGCGGATCGCCTCCTTGTAGGCCTTCCTTGCCTCGGGCGAGAAGAGGCTCGACACGACGCCGACGGCACGGCTCGCGTCGGTGACATAGACGGTCTGGCCGAGCGTGTAACGCGGATTGATCTTCACCGCCGTGTGCACGCGGCTCGTCGTCGCCCCACCGATCAAGAGCGGAATGTCGAAGGCTTCCCGCTCGAGCTCGGAGGCGACATGCACCATCTCGTCGAGCGACGGCGTGATGAGCCCGGAAAGCCCAATGGCATCGACCTTCTGCTCCCTGGCGACTTCCAGGATCTTCGCGGAGGGCACCATGACGCCGAGGTCGATAATCTCGTAATTGTTGCAGGCGAGCACGACGCCGACGATGTTCTTGCCGATATCATGCACGTCGCCTTTAACCGTCGCCATCAGGATCTTGCCGGCGCTTTCGCGTGTGTCGCCGCCATTGGCAAGCTTTTCCGCCTCCATGTAAGGCAGGAGCACGGCGACCGCCTGCTTCATCACCCGCGCCGATTTCACCACCTGCGGCAGGAACATCTTGCCCGAGCCGAAAAGGTCGCCGACGACGTTCATGCCGGCCATCAGCGGTCCTTCGATGACATGAAGCGGGCGTTGGGCTGCAAGCCGCGCCTCTTCCGTATCCGCTTCGATGAACTCGGTGATGCCGTTGACGAGCGCATGCTCCAGGCGCTTCTCGACCGTCCATTGCCGCCAGGCGAGATCCTTCTCCCTACCCTGCGCACCCCCCTGGCCGCGATAGCGCTCGGCGATCTCCAGGAGGCGTTCGGTCGCGTCCGCACGCCGATTGAGCACGACGTCCTCGCAAACCTCGCGCAATTCCGGTTCGATCGCGTCATAAACGGCGAGCTGGCCGGCATTGACGATGCCCATGTCCATGCCCGCCCGAATGGCGTGATAGAGAAACACCGCGTGCATCGCCTCGCGCACCGGTTCGTTGCCGCGGAAGGAGAAGGAGAGATTCGACACACCGCCCGAGACATGCACATGCGGCAGCGAGGCTGTGATTTCGCGCGCCGCCTCGATGAAATCGACGCCGTAATTGTTGTGCTCGTCGATGCCGGTGGCGACCGCGAAAATGTTCGGGTCGAAGATGATGTCTTCCGGCGGGAAGCCGACCTCTTCGACCAGCAGCCGATAGGCGCGCCTGCAGATTTCGACCTTTCGCGCCTTCGTATCGGCCTGCCCCTTCTCGTCGAAGGCCATCACCACCACGGCCGCGCCATAGGCGCGCACCAGCCGCGCGTGATTGAGGAATGCCTCCTCACCCTCTTTCAGCGAGATGGAATTCACCAAAGCCTTGCCTTGCACGCATTTGAGGCCGGCTTCGATCACCTCCCATTTGGAGGAATCGATCATCACCGGCACGCGGGCGATGTCCGGCTCGGAGGCGACGAGATGCAGGAACTCGACCATCGCCTGCTTCGAATCGATCAGACCCTCGTCCATGTTGACGTCAATGATCTGGGCACCGTTCGCGACCTGGTCGCGTGCGACGTCGAGGGCAGCGGCGTAGTCGCCTGCGGTGATCAGCTTGCGGAATTTCGCCGAGCCGGTGACATTGGTGCGCTCGCCGACATTGACGAAGGGGATCTCGTCGGTAAGCGTGAAGGGCTCGAGGCCGGAGAGCCGCATGCGCCGCTCGATCCGCGGGACCTTGCGCGGCGGATATTTTCCGACGGCGTCGGCTATGGCGCGGATGTGGTCCGGTGTCGAGCCGCAGCAGCCGCCGACGATATTGACCAGCCCGTCGCGCGCGAAGCCTTCGATCTGCGCCGCCATCGCCTCGGGGCTCTCGTCGTAACGGCCGAATTCGTTCGGCAGGCCTGCATTCGGGTAAGCGCAGAGAAGTGTTTCGGCGACCGTCGATAGCTCGTCGATATGAGCGCGCATTGCATTGGCGCCGAGGGCGCAGTTGAGGCCTATGGTGAAAGGCTCAGCATGACGCACGGAATACCAGAACGCCTCGGGCGTCTGGCCGGAGAGCGTACGGCCAGAAAGGTCAGTGATCGTGCCGGAGATCATTACCGGCAGGCGGATGGCCTTTTCCGCGAACACCGCTTGCGTCGCAGTGATTGCCGCCTTGGCGTTCAGTGTGTCGAAGATCGTCTCGATCAGGATGATATCGGCGCCGCCCTCGATCAGCCCGCGGACCTGCTCCGCATAGGCGAGCCTCAGCTCGTCGAAGGTGACGGCACGGTAGCCGGGATTGTTGACGTCCGGCGAGATCGACGCAGTACGGTTCGTCGGGCCTACCGCGCCGGCAACGAACCGCCGCCTGCTGTCCTCCGCCTCGGCGCGCTTTGCCGCCCGCCGCGCCAGCCGCGCGCCGTCGCGATTTAGCTCATAAACCATCTCCTCCATGCCGTAATCGGCCTGGGCGGTTCGGGTCGAGGAAAAGGTGTTGGTTTCCAGAATGTCGGCGCCGGCAATGGCGTAGCGATAGTGGATGTCCTCGATCGCCTTCGGCTGGGTCAGTGTCAAAAGGTCGTTGTTGCCCTGCTGGTGACAGGTGCAGCCGCCGAAGCGCACGCCGCGGAAATGATCTTCGCCGAAACCGAGCTGCTGGATCTCGGTGCCCATGGCCCCGTCCATGATCAGGATACGCTCGGCTGCCGCCTGGCGCAGGGCCTGGAAGATCTCCGAGCCGTCGGGCCTCTGGGCGACCTCTCCAAAGAGGGACACGGCGGACATGGGAAACCTCCCGTTCTGAAAACGACATCGTTTTAGTCACATAAAGATATCTTTATGTCAACATACGTTCGGATCACAATTTGGCATCAAGCAAAGAAAAAAGCCTGCCGCGGAAGCGGCAGGCTTGAATGAACTCAAATGCGGCTTGGGTTGGTGCCTGCCAGCCCTACATCCGCTTGAGGCAATCCCCCAATTCATAAATGGCGCTGAGGATATGGTAGAAACTGCTCGCCGGCGCGGGCTCGTCGACAAAGGTGCCGTCCGCCTTCTGCTTGTCGCGCCACAAGCCGGGGACGGGCGTTTGCAGAAAGCGATCAAGCGCGGCTGCTGCGCGCGAAGCCGAAGCAAGATAGCGCTGGCGCTCCGCGCCCTCGCTCAAGGCCGCGAAGCGGATCGCCGACTTCAGCCATTCCGTCTGCGGCCACAGTCGCGCCAGCGGATCGGCGATCGAAAAGTCGTCAAAGAGCGTCATGATGGCGACGTCACGGTTCGGGCAGATGCCCTCAGTCTCGCCGATCTCGAAAAGCCGCCGCGCCTTGACGATCGCCTGCATATGTCCACGCCGTTCTGCCCAGCGAAGAAGCAGCCAAGCCCATTCGAACTGGTGGCCTGGCTCGACGATCCGCCCTTTTTCGCCGGGAAAGGGCGTCCAATCGTGGTCGAAGAACTCGCGCAGCGCGCCCGTTTCAAGATCGATGAAGCGCTCCATAGCGAGATGGGCGATCTCATCGGCGAGATTGGCCCAGGCGACCCGGTCGAAGCCTTCCACATTCTCGCTGGCAAGGCAGGCCTCGAACAGATGCATGTGAGGATTGGAGCAGAGCGGAAGGCGCGGCGGATTGTCCTCCTCGAAACCGGCAACCGGATGCTTGCAATGGGTCTCGAGCCTTAGCCTCATCTGGTTGCTGCGCTCGACCATTTCGGCCCTTCTCCCCGGCAGGATTTGGCCGAGATAGGCGAAGGCAAGCAGGGCAAAGGCCTGGTTGTAGATATCGAAGCCTGCATCGATGATCTGGCCATCGACATCCGCAAGCGCGCCATAGAAGCCGCTCGGCTGCCGATAGACCCGATCGAAATACTGAAGTCCGCCTTCGGCGACGCTGCGCCAATCTCCTTGCCAGCCTCGGCGGCCTGCCTCGGCGAAGCAATAGACCTGTCGCGGCTGCACGCGCGAACGGCGATTATCGCGCGTCGGCTCGCCTTTCATGTCGATCGTTTCGACGAAGCCGCCGCCCAGGGCGTCGTAGCCCTTGGACCGCCAGAGCGGCAGGGCCGTGTCGGTCAGCCAGTGCTCGAGTTCCCGCGCCTGCACAAGGATATCCATGCCATTCCCTGTCAATTCTCGAGCTTGATCGCGTCGTAGTCGGCGCCGAGCACCTCTGAAAGCGCCTCGACCACGAGATTGTGGTCGTCGCGCTGCGGTAAACCGGAAACGGTGACGGCGCCGATGCAGCCCGTGCCCTTCACGACGATGGGGAAGCTGCCGCCATGGGCCGCATATTCGGCGTCCGGCAGGCCGAGCTTCGCCTGCAGGTTCGTCTGCTGTTTGAGCAAGCCCAGGCCGGTAGCGTAACTGCTTCTGAACAGGCGGAAAACCGTGTTGCGCTTGCGCCGCACCCAGCTCGGATTGTCCGGGGTCGCGCCCTCGAGCGCCGCATAGAAAACCTGCATGGAGAACAGCGTGATGTCGATGACGACGCCGAGCTTGCGGTCGGCCGCCATGCGGCGGAGCGCTGAGCCGAGTTGCCATGCGGCATCGAGATCGAAGCGGTCGAACTGAAGCTCCCGTTCTTGGAGCGCGATGCGGCGCAGATCATTGTCGATGTTCATGATACCTCCTCGTGATCGGACCGCCCGCGGATCACTACCGCCGTGTCCGAACTATTCCTTCCACAGCCATGCCGCACCGCGCACGCCCGAACTGTCGCCGTGCACGGCCTTCAGGATCGGCGTCTCGAAACTGTCGCCAAAGATGTATCCGGCGATCAAGGCCGGCAGCTCGCCATAGATCTCGTCGACATTGGACATGCCGCCGCCGAGCACGAAGACGTCAGGGTCGACGATATTGGTCAGCAGGGCCAGGCTGCGGGCGAGACGATCGACGAAGCGCTTGTAGACGCCGGTCGCGACCGGATCTCCCGCACGCTTCAATTCGATGATGTCGCGGCCGCGGCGATCGATGCCCGTTGTCCTGCGGTAGTCGAGCTCGAGGCCTGTTCCGCAGGCGTACATGTCGAGGCAGCCGAGCTTGCCGCACCAGCATTTGTGTCCGGGACATTCTTCCTTTGTCATCCAGGGCAATGGGTAATGGCCGATCTCGGCGGCAATGCCCTGGTAGCCTGCATGAACCTTCCGGTCGATCGCAAGCCCTCCGCCATGGCCGGTCCCGACGATGATGCCGAAGACGACGCGTGCCTGCCTACCCGCCCCGTCTACGGCCTCAGAGACCGCCAGGCAATTGGCGTCATTGGCAAGGCGCACCGGCCGGCCGATCGCAGCCTCGATATCACGCCCGAGCGGCTTGCCATTGATCAACACTGCGTTGGAATTGCGCACGATTCCAGTGCGCGGACTGGGGCTCCCGGGAATACCGAGGCCGATCGAACCGCGCTCGCCCGCCATCTGTTCGGCGGCGGCGACGAGGTCGACCACGGCGCGAATGCAATCGTCATAGCCGCTGGTCGGGGTCGGCACGCGGTGCCGGGCACGGGTCTCGCCATCGCGACCGAGCGCGATGACTTCCATTTTCGTGCCACCCCAATCGATTCCGATGAACATGTGCGGATCACGTCTCAGGATGAAGTCGCTTCGGGATGACGGCCTCTCAAGGCCGCTGACATTGCTTAGCATCCGTTCCGTCCACGACGCTAGCCCCTGGTTTGAACGAGCCGCAAATTGGACAGCGCAGCGAAAAACACTTGGCGAAAGAGCCTCGCTTTTGTATGGGTCTATACCGAGTGGTCCCGTAGCTCAGCAGGATAGAGCATCAGATTCCTAATCTGGGGGTCGCGCGTTCGAATCGCGCCGGGATCACCATTTTGACGCCTCGCCTCTGACACTAGGAGTTCCGTCATGAGCGAAGACGCTTTCAACATGTCGCTCCGCAAGTTCCTGAAGGAAGTCGGAGTTACTTCTCAGCGCAAGATCGAGGAGACGGTGCGCGAGGGGCAGGTCGGAGACAAGAAGCTGAAAGTGCGCATGACGCTGACGGCGGAAGGCACCGACCTCAATCACGTGGTCGACGGCGAGATCGAGCTTCCATAGACCGCCCAAAACGATTGCCGCTCGACTTCTGCGGCCGCAGTGGACTTGGGACCTTTCGTCAACCTTGTCTCGAGTTAAACAGACTCCTGGCGCTCTATTGCTTCCTCGCGCAAACCACGCCCGGATCCTCTTCCCCCTTCGTGACGTCGAACAGCGTCGCCTCCTCCCCCTCGGTCCACCAGATGTAGCGACCTCCGGCATAGCGGGCGCCCGAGCCGGAGATGATGCCGGAGGCGACGATGTAGTCGCCGCCGAATGAGAAGGCGACGAGCGACACCGGACCGGCATTGACGTACTCCGCCTCGACTCCCTCGCCACCGCAATCGTAGCGGATCGTTTGCCGGTCGACCGAGCCGGCGCCGGGGACGCGCAGGGTGATTTCGGCGCCACCCGCGACAGCCGGACCAGCGGAGGTGAGCCGCATGCGGGGCGTGCCGCCCGGGCTTGCCAGAGTGAGACTCGTGCCGCCGACCTTCCAGCTAAGCCGTCCGCGCAGGGCGTCGAGGAATCTCTGCTCCTGTTCCATGATCGCCGGCTCGCACATCTTGCGCGCTGCGGCAGTGGGGCCGAAAGTGATCATCCGTCCGGAGAGAGTGAATATTCCCGTGAAATTGTTGCAGCCGGCCATGCCGCCATAGGTGCCGTCCTCGCGGATTTCGAGCACGGTGTCGAAATCGTCGATGACGCCTTCGCCGCCGATGCCCTCGGCACGCCAGGATCCGACGAGTTCCGGCGGGACGCTCTCGGCTGCAATCGTGTTCATGGGGGCGAGGTCGACCAGGATGCAGGCACAGGACGAGGCGAACACGGCTTTGAGCATCGTTACTCCTCCTTTGGGATCGGCACCGCCGCATACGGATTCTTACCCCAGCCGCAGCGGATATAGAAGCCGCGCCGCTTCCGCCCTTGTTGCCGAAGGCTTTCGGCTGTAGAGCCTACTGCATGTCTCCTTAAACGGACCTCGATTTAAGGAAAAAAGACATGCAGCGACAGAAAGTGCTACAGGGACCTGCGCGTTTGATAAGACGCGCGGCGCTGCAGGGTCTATAAACGAGAAGAATGCGGGATTTTGCAATGGCATCCGGCGACAGGCGCCGCCTCGCTGTATTGGGCTCCACCGGGTCTATCGGCACCAGCACGCTCGACGTCGTCGAGCGGCTCGGTGGCCGCGACCGCTTCGAAATCGCAGCGGTGACCGGAAACGGCAACATACCTTTGCTTGCCGAACAGGCGCGGCAGGTGGGCGCCGAACTCGCCGTCACCGCCGACGAACATCGCTACGGCGAGCTCAAGGAGGCGCTGGCGGGAAGCGGCATCGACGTCGCTGCCGGACGCAGCGGCCTGATCGAGGCGGCCGAGCGCGAAGCCGACTGGGTGATGGCGGCGATCGTCGGCAATGCGGGGCTCGCCCCAACACTCGCGGCCGCTCGGCGCGGTGCCGACATCGCGCTTGCCAACAAGGAATGCCTCGTCTCCGCCGGCAGTCTTTTCCTCGAAGCCGTGAGGAAGGGCGGCGGCCGCCTGCTGCCGGTCGACAGCGAGCACAATGCGATCTTCCAGGTCCTGGAGAACGACCAGCGCCATGCCGTCGAGCGCATTGTGCTTACGGCCTCCGGCGGACCGTTCCGCACGAAATCGCTCGAAGAGATGCGGCATGTAACGGCCGACATCGCCCGCGCCCATCCGAACTGGTCGATGGGGCTGAAAATCTCCATCGACAGTGCCTCGATGTTCAACAAGGCGCTCGAGATGATCGAGGCGCGTCATCTTTTCGGACTTCGCCCGGACCAGATCGAGGTGATCGTCCATCCTCAATCGGTGATCCATTCGATGGTCGGCTACACCGATGGATCGGTGCTGGCCCAGCTCGGCTGCCCGGATATGCGAACAGCGATCGGCTATGCTCTTTCCTACCCGAAGCGCTGCGATCTTCCGGTGGAGCGGCTGGATTTCGCGAAGCTGGCGCGGCTCGACTTCGAGCCGCCGGACGAAGTCCGCTTCCCGGCATTGCGTCTTGCACGGTGGGCAATGGAGGCGGGAGGCGTGCAGGGTGCAGTGCTGAACGGCTCTAAGGAGACCGCGCTCGAGGCTTTCATCAAGGGGCGGATCGGCTTCCTGGCAATGGCCGACATCGTCGAGAAGGTGATGGATCAGCTCGCCGACCTGCCTGCCGCCACGACCATGGACGACGTCTTCGCCGCGGACGAAAAAGCCCGGCAGACGGCTGCCGGGCTGATCAAGTAGCGTCGTATCCGTTCGCTGCAGCTTACGCCACAGCCCGCGCCAGCGCACAGCGCGACCAGAGCGAATGCAGCGCGCCGACCAGATGGTCGATATCGGCGTCGGAGTGCAGCGGCGTCGGCGTGATGCGCAGACGCTCGGTTTTCTTCGGCACCGTCGGATAGTTGATGGGCTGCACATAGACACCGAAATTATCGAGCAGCAGGTCAGAAATCCACTTGCACTTGGCGGCGTCGCCCACCATGACCGGCACAATATGGCTCGGATTCACCATGTGCGGAATGCCGCGTTGGTCGAGCAGCGACCGCAGCCGCCTGACACGCTCCTGATGGGCGAAGCGCTCGATCTGGCTTGTCTTCAGATGCCGGATCGAGGCGAGCGCTCCTGCGGCGAGCGCCGGCGGCAAGGCGGTGGTGAAGATGAAGCCGGAGGCGAAGGAGCGGACAAAGTCGCAGAGCGCCGCCGACCCGGTGATGTAGCCGCCCATGACGCCGAAGGCCTTGCCGAGCGTGCCCTCGATTACAGTCAGCCGGTGCATCAAACCTTCGCGCTCGGCAATGCCGCCGCCGCGCGGGCCGTACATGCCGACCGCATGCACCTCGTCGAGATAGGTCATCGCACCGTATTTATCGGCAAGATCACAGATTTCCTTGATCGGCGCGATATCGCCGTCCATCGAGTAGACCGATTCGAAGGCGATGATTTTAGGCGCACGCGGATCAGCCGCCGCGAGCTTGGCTTCAAGGTCGGCCACCGAATTGTGCTTGAAGATGACGCGCTCGCATTTCGAATGGCGGATGCCCTCGATCATCGAAGCGTGATTCCCGGCATCCGAGAAGCAGATGATACCGGGAATCCTGGAACAGAGCGTGCCGAGCGCTGCCCAGTTCGAGACGTAGCCGGAGGTAAACAGAAGCGCGGCTTCCTTGCCGTGCAGATCGGCAAGCTCGCGCTCGAGCAGAACGTGATAGTGGTTGGTGCCGGAGATGTTGCGGGTGCCGCCGGCGCCGGCGCCGCATTCATCGATCGCCTGCTTCATGGCATTGGTGACGATCGGCGATTGACCCATGCCGAGATAATCGTTCGAGCACCAGACGGTCACTTGCTGGGTGCCGTCAGTCGTGTAGCGCGTTGCCCGCGGGAAATCGCCGCGGTGGCGGGCGAGATCGGCAAAAACGCGGTAGCGGCCTTCCTGATGCAGCCCGTCAAGTTCGCTTTTGAAGAAACTCTCGAAATCCATCATCATCTCCAGTGCCCTGCCCGCCTTTGTTCCTTCAAAGCGGCCAGGGGGTCAACCCCGGAAAGGCCTCGATGCGTGCGGCAAAAGGCCTCTTACTTTTGAACTATTCCAAAACAGCTAGTGCAACTCAATCCCCTCAACTTTGATCGAAGTCAAGCAATTACGAAAAAGGGCGGCCGTTGCCGCCCTTTTCCAATACCTAAGTCGTCCATCAGGCCGCCGCCACGGCGCGTTTCGCCATCACCCTGACGAGGTTGGCCCGATAGGCCGCACTGGCATGCAGGTCGGAAAGCAGGTCGGAGGCATCCACCGTCACATTGGCGACCGCATCCGGCGACCAGTTTGCAGCAAGCGCCGCCTCGAGCCCCCGGTGGCGGAAAACCCCGTTCGAACCGGCTCCCGTCACGGCAAGGCGGACCTCGCCATTATCGCGCCGCGCGACGAAGACGCCGGTCATCGCATAACGCGAAGCCGGATTGGCGAACTTCTGGTACGCGGCCGTCGCGGGCGCGTCGAAACGGATGGCGGTGATGATCTCGCCATCCTCCAGAGCCGTCTCGAACAGACCCGTGAAGAAATCATCCGCCGTAATCTCTCGTCTGTCGGTGACGATCGTCGCGTCGAGGGCCAGCACGGCCGCAGGATAATCGGCCGCCGGATCATTATTGGCGATCGAGCCGCCGATCGTGCCCATATGGCGTACATGCGGATCGCCGATATGGCTGGCGAGCCCGCAGAGCGCCGGACAGACCGCCCGGATTTCCACCGAGGTGGCGACCTCCTCGTGGGTCGTGGCCGCACCGATCCTGACCGACCGGCCGTCGACCATAATCCCCCTCATCTCGGTTATATGGCGGAGGTCGACGAGGTCACTGGGCGCAGCAAGCCGCTGCTTCATCGTGGGAATGAGCGTCATGCCGCCGGCAAGATACTTGCCTTCGGGGACGTTGCTCATCATCTCGACCGCCTCCTGAACCGAGGAGGCGCGGTGATAGTTCGTCTGATACATGGCTCGTCCTCCCGTCAATTGGCGGCATTCGCCACGGCCCAGACCTTTTGCGGGGTCGCGGGCATGGTGAGCGTATTGTGGCCGATCGCATCGGTGATCGCGTTTATCAGCGCCGGCGGTGAACCGATCGCGCCGGCCTCGCCGCATCCCTTGATCCCGAGCGGATTGTTCGGGCAGGGCGTATTCGACGTCGAGACATTGAAGGACGGCAGGTCGTCGGCGCGAGGCATGGCATAGTCCATGTAGCTCGCCGTCAGAAGCTGCCCGCTTTCCGGATCGTAATGGACGCCCTCGAGCAGTGCCTGGCCGATGCCCTGCGCAAGTCCGCCATGCACCTGCCCCTCGACGATCATCGGATTGATGATATTGCCGAAATCATCCGCCGCAACGAACTGGACGATCTTCGTCTGGCCGGTTTCCGGATCGACCTCGACCTCGCAGATATAGCAGCCGGCCGGGAAGGTGAAATTGGCGGGATCATAGAAGGCGCCCTCCTTCAAGCCCGGCTCCATGCCGGCCGGCAGATTATGGGCCGTATAGGCGGCAAGCGCCACCTGCGACCACGGAACAGACCTGTCCGTGCCCGCGACCTTCAGCTCGCCGTTCTCGACGACGACGTCATTCTCGTCGGCCTCCATCAGGTGCGCCGCGATTTTCTTCGCCTTGGCCTCGACCTTGTCGAGCGCCTTGACGATCGCCGACATGCCGACCGCACCCGAGCGCGAGCCATAGGTACCCATGCCCATCTGCACCTTGTCGGTATCGCCATGCACGATATTGACGCTGTCGATCGGCACGCCGAGCCGATCGGCGACGAGCTGGGCGAAGGTCGTCTCGTGTCCCTGGCCGTGGCTGTGCGAGCCGGTCATCACCTCGATAGTGCCGACCGCATTGACCCGGACCTCGGCCGATTCCCACAATCCCACCCCGGCGCCGAGCGATCCCACCGCCGCCGACGGCGCGATGCCGCAGGCCTCGATATAGCAGCTCATGCCGATGCCGCGCTTCATGCCGCGCTGCTCGGCCTCGGCCTTGCGTGCAGCAAAGCCGTCCCAGTCGGCGGCCGCCATCGCCGCGTTCAACGAGGCGTCGTAGTCGCCGGCGTCGTAATTCATGATCACCGGCGTCTGGTGCGGGAAGGAGCGGATGAAGTTGATGCGGCGGAGCTCGGCCGGTGAGATGCCGAGCTCGCGTGCCGCCGTCTCCATCGTCCGCTCCAGAAGATAAGTCGCCTCGGGACGCCCGGCACCACGATAGGCGTCGACCGGCGCCGTATTGGTATAGACGGTGCGAACGTTGGCGTGGATCGCCGGGATGTCGTATTGCCCGGAAAGCAGCGTCGCATAGAGGTAGGTCGGCACCGCCGAGGAGAAGAGCGACATATAGGCGCCGAGATTGGCGATGGTGTCGACCTTCAGCGCGGTGATCCGACTATTGCCGTCGAAGGCCATCTTGACGGTCGACACATGGTCGCGGCCATGCGCATCGGTGAGGAAAGCCTCCGTGCGGTCCGACGTCCATTTGACCGGAACGCCGGTGCGTTTCGAGGCCCAGAGACAGACGATTTCCTCTGGATAGATATAGATCTTGGAGCCGAAGCCGCCGCCGACATCGGGTGCCACGACGCGCAGCTTGTTCTCCGGCGCGACATTGTAGAAGGCGCTCATCACCAGGCGCGCAAGATGCGGGTTTTGGCTGGTCGTATAGCAGGTGTAGTGGTCGTCGCCGGGATCGTAGATGCCGAGCGTCGAGCGCGGCTCCATCGGGTTGGGAGAAAGGCGGTTGTTGAAGATCTTCATTTCCGTGACATGCGCCGCGCCGGCAATCGCCTGGTCGGCCGCAGCCGCATCGCCGAGCTCCCAGTCGAAGATCAGGTTGCCAGGCGCTTCCGGGTGGATCTGCGGCTGGCCCGCTTCCAGTGCCTTGACCGGATCGGTGACCACCGGCAGGGGCTCGTAATCGACGACGACCGCTTCCGCCGCGTCCCGGGCCGCGGCCACACTATCTGCGACCACGATTGCAACCGCATCGCCTACATAGCGCACCGTCTTGTTGGCGAGCGGCCGCCAGGCTCCCATCTTCATCGGCGACCCGTCCCTGGAATGGATCATCCATCCGCAGATGAGGTTGCCGATCCCGTCCGCCAGCAGTTGCTGGCCGTCCAGCACGTCGATCACACCGGGCATGGCCGCGGCCGCCGTCTTTTCGAGGCCGGTGATCCTCGCATGCGCATGCGGGCTACGCACGAATACCGCATATTTCATTCCCGGCACGGTCATATCGTCGGTGTAGCGCCCCTTGCCGGTGAGGAAACGCTTGTCCTCCTTGCGCGCCACGCGCGCGCCGATCCCTTCAACGCCCATTTACCTATCTCCTCCCGAGATGTTCGCAGACGAGTGCATGCGAGCGCCTGGCGCTCATTCGGCGGCCTGGCGCGAACCGCCCATCTCGGCGGCAGCAGCAAGGATCGCCTTGACGATGTTGTGATAGCCGGTGCAGCGACAGATATTGCCTTCGAGCTCGGCGCGTACCGTTTCTTCGTCGAGATTGCCGCCGTGGCGGCGGATCATGTCGACGGCGGTCATTACCATCCCCGGAGTGCAGAAGCCGCATTGCAGGCCATGATGCGCCTTGAAGGCTTCCTGGACCGGATGAAGATCGCCGTTCTGCGCCAGCCCCTCGATCGTGGTGATCGTCGATCCGGCGGCTTGCGCCGCGAGGATGGAACAGCTTTTCACCGATTGCCCGTCCATGTCGACGACGCAGGCGCCACACTGGGTCGTGTCGCAGCCGACATGCGTTCCGGTCAGCCCTAGGTTCTCGCGGATAAAGTGCACCAGCAGCGTGCGGTCGTCACAGACGCCGCTCACCTGACGGCCATTGACCGTCATCCTTATGTTCGCCATTTCGCTCCTCCGGGGGTCGGTCGGGTGCCAACTCGAGCGCGGCTTCAGGTCGGGTGGTAGATGTTCACGCGACTTACGAGGACGCGCCCACTGATATCAATGCCCTTGCCAGCGGCCCACTCCTCCCGGACCGGCCTGGCGACGTTGTATCATTTGTCTTTTTTGGAAATGTAGCAACCGTTTGCAGCCGCGGGACGGCAAAAAATTGCGGTGCCATGTGTGCCAACGGTAACAGCACCTTCATCTTCTGTTCAGGAAGGATCGCATTATCTTGCCGCGGAAGATTCGCCTGCCCCGTGGACTTTCCTGGGCGCATGGATATCTTCCCGATTGCAAGTTCAAGTGGAGGAAGGGGATCACGCCGGCCTCCCATCAGTCTAATAGACGGACCAGGCACAGGCTGAGATCCGTGAAGTTCGGAGAGGACAAAATGAAGAAAGCCATCGCACTTGTGCTGGTAACCCTGTCGGTCGCTAGCTGCACGCAAACGGAAAAGGGCGCCGGCATCGGTGCCGCATCGGGCGCGATCATCGGCGGCGCCGTCACCGGCAACGTGCGCGGCGCAGCCGTCGGCGCGGCCATCGGCGGCGTTTCCGGCGCGCTGATCGGCCATGCCACCGAACAGCCGGGCCAGTGCTACTACCGCGATCGTTACGGCCGCCGCTACATCGACCGTTGCTGATTGGCTCGTCGACCGCGTCTAAACGGCCCCGGAGCGATCCGGGGCTTTTTCTTGCGCTCCCATCGCCATCGGCACGTTTGGAGCACGGGACCGGCAGGCGACGACGCGGACCACTTGAAACCGCGTCCGGCTCCTCCACCTTTTCAAGGTGATATCAATTTAACGAACGTGGGAGTGCCAGGAGCGAGTCTGCTGGCCACTGATAATTCAACAGAGCGCATCGCCCTGCTGTTCGTCCGCATTGACCGGCAGCGTCAAGAAGCCGAGGCCTTCCTCTTCGTTCCAGTGAAGGGAGATGGAAATGGCAAAGGTCGTTTGCGTCCTCTACGACGATCCGGTCGATGGCTATCCGACCGCCTATGCGCGGGATGGCCTGCCGAAACTCGAACATTACCCCGGCGGACAGACGCTTCCCAGCCCGAAGGCCATCGATTTTCAACCGGGAGTACTGCTCGGCAGCGTCTCCGGCGCGCTCGGCTTGAGGAAGTTTCTCGAAAGCCAGGGGCATAGTCTGGTTGTGACCTCGGACAAGGACGGTCCCGACAGCGTCTTCGAACGGGAACTCGTCGATGCCGACATCGTTATCTCGCAACCCTTCTGGCCTGCCTACCTGACTGCCGAACGGATTGCCAAGGCAGGCAAGCTTAAGCTCGCGATTACTGCCGGGATCGGCTCTGACCACGTGGATCTCCAGGCCGCGATCGAGCGCGGCATCACCGTCGCCGAAGTGACCTATTGCAACTCGATCAGCGTGTCCGAACATGTGGTGATGATGATCCTCAGTCTCGCGCGCAACTATATCCCCTCCTATGAATGGGTCGTGAAGGGCGGCTGGAACATCGCCGACTGCGTCGCGCGCTCCTATGATATCGAGGGCATGGACATCGGTACCGTGGGCGCCGGGCGGATCGGCACGGCGGTGCTGCGCCGCTTGAAGCCGTTTGACGTCAAGCTGCACTATACCGATCGGCACCGGCTGCCGGATGCGGTCGAGAAGGAACTCGGCGTCACTTTCCACAAGACAGCGGGGGAGATGGTGCCCGTCTGCGACGTCGTCACAATCAATGCGCCCCTTCACCCGGAGACGGAAAACCTCTTTGACGAGGCGATGATCGCCAAAATGAAGCGCGGGGCTTATCTGGTCAACACGGCGCGCGGCAAGATCTGCAATCGCGATACCATTGCGCGGGCCCTCGAGAGCGGCCAACTCGCCGGCTATGCCGGTGATGTATGGTTCCCGCAGCCGGCCCCGAAGGATCATCCATGGCGATCGATGCCCCATCACGGCATGACGCCCCATATTTCGGGTTCGTCGCTCTCTGCCCAGACGCGCTATGCGGCCGGCACGCGAGAGATTCTCGAATGCTGGTTCGAAGGCAGGCCGATCCGCGAGGAGTATCTGATCGTCGCCGGTGGCAAGCTCGCCGGCGCCGGAGCGCACTCCTACAGCGCAGGAGATGCGACGCGCGGGTCCGAGGAGGCGGCACGTTTCAAGACGTGAATGCGACAGGTCGCGAGAACAACCCGCTAGGTAAGCATCAAGGCGGCGGTCGCTGCCGTCTGCGCTTTTTGTGCCTCACGGACAACAAAACCGGGCCTTTTTGCGGAGAACCGCCACCGAATCGCCGCTCCGGGGTGGATGCGGCGCCCCGTCATCGTTAACAGATAGAGAACGAAGCAATGCTAAACTGCCCATTGCCGCACATGCAGGCAGTGAGTAAAGAGTCGCCTGAAACGGGATGCGGAGGGGATGTCTCCACCACGGTCGAGTATCGCGTACTGGAAGGCCGCGGCTGCCTTTGTCTTTGCGGCCTCGACAGCGCTCGGTCCGGTATTTGCCAACCAGGCCCATGCGATCAGAATCTTCGGCATGCGCTTCTTCGAAAGCGCCGAAGAGCAGGTCCAGGTCATCGACCCGGTCAACTATACCCTCACCTTCGACCCCGGGACGGACGACGAGGAACTGCGCGAAGCGCTCGAAAATGCATCGCAGCTTTTCCAGGATCGCGAGGAGCCGGTCTCCGGGGACCTCGGCCTCTTGATAAAGGCGCGCGACGACCGTGAGCGCCTGCTCGCCGCCCTCTACGAGAAGGCGCGTTATGGCGGCACCGTCAGCATCCTGATCAACGGCCAGGACATCGATAGCCTGCCGCCCGACCCGTCCTTCCCCGATGGACAAGCCGTGCCCGTGACGGTCACCGTGACACCCGGGCCGGTCTTTACCCTGGGCTTGGTGAGGCTCGAAGGGGACGCCGCCCGCTTCGAGCCGTCGACCTACGATCTGACGCCCGGCGCCCGGGCCGATTCGACTCTGATCATCAAAGCCGGCGAGCAGATCGTCAACGATCTGAAGGAGCAGAGCCGACCGCTCGCCAGGCTTACCGAACGCAGCGTCGTTGCCGACCACGCCACGTCGACGGTCGATGTGACGATCGCCGCCGATGGCGGGCCTGTTGCGCCGGTCGGCGACTTGACCGTCACCGGAACGAGGACCGTGGACCCCGGTTTCGTTCGGGACTATTCGCGCCTAAACGAGGGCCGGCCCTATTCGCCGGAGAGAATTCGCAGGGCGGCCGAGCGGCTGCGGCAATTGAATGTCTTCTCGAGCGTCACCATCACTGAAGCCGCTGAGCTCGCGCCGGACGGCACAATCCCGATGAACATCCAGGTGTCCGAAGGCAAGCACCGCTTTTTCGGCTTCGGCGGACAGGTCTCCACGACCGACGGACTGGGTCTGCAGGGCTACTGGGGACACCGCAATCTCTTCGGCCGTGCCGAATCGATCCGGATCGAGGGCTCGGTCGGCCGCATCGGCGAGACCACAGACATCGGCGGACTCGACTATTCCGCCAGTATTCTCTTTACAAAACCTGGCGCTTTCGGACCGGCGTCAACGTTCACGGCAAGCGTCAAGGCGGCCATTGACGATCCGGATGCTTATCGCGCCAAGAGCATCACGGGAGCGGCGAGTGCGGGCTTCGAGCTTTCGCAGGAAGATACGGTCTCGGCCGGCGCGGAAGTGAGTCTTGCGGATGTCGATGACGCATTCGGCTCAAACAGCTATCTCACCGCCGCGATTCCACTCGAATATGTGCGTGACACCCGCAATGACAAGCTGAATGCGACGGAAGGCTACCGCGCGCTGATCAGCGCCAAGCCGAGCTACGAGATCGAAGGCAAGACCTTCTTCAGCTCCTTCGAGGCCACCGCCTCGGGCTATCAAGCGCTTGGGCCAGAAAATCGCTTCGTGCTGGCCGGCAAGGTTGCCGCCGGCGTGCTCGTCGGCGGCGACGATCTCGCCGACATCCCGGCACCGCGGCGCTTCTATCTCGGCGGCGGCGGATCGGTGCGCGGCTATTCGTTCCAGGAGATCGGTCCCCGCAACGCGGAGAACGAGCAGACCGGCGGCCGATCCTATGTAAACGCCTCGCTCGAGGCCCGTATCGCCATCACCGACACGATCGGCATCGTGCCGTTCATCGATGCCGGCAGCGTTTCGACGAGCACGGCACCAGATTTCTCCGATATCCGCGCCGGCGCCGGGATAGGGCTACGCTATGCAACACCCTTTGGACCGATCCGGCTCGACTTCGCTGTGCCGCTCAACAAATATCCCGGCGGCACCGATTACGGCATCTATGCAGGTATCGGCCAATCCTTCTGATTTGCGCCCGATGCCGTGGTAGAATACTTGGCTCACTGCATAAGCGGCCTTTGCGCGTCGAATAAGACACCGGGCGCTGAAGGCCAACGTCCTGCCGATTCCAGAGCGGCGCAACATGGGCTATGGATAGGACATGAATCGGGTCATCTACTTTCTCCGCCTCGCGTTTCGCTATTTCGCCGCCATACTCGGCGCAGCCATCGTCGCATTGCTCCTCATCGTCGGCTTTCTCGGCTTTACGGTGCCCGGGGCGCAGGTGGTGGCTTGGGCAATCGAGAAATATGCGGCGACGCCCGACCAGATCGTCCGCATTGCCGAGCCGGGACCCATCCTGTCGGGCGAGTTCACCGCCGGCAGTGTCACGCTCTTCGACGGAGAGGGAATTTACGCGGAGATACGGGACCTCTCCGTCGACTGGTCGCCAGCAGAGCTTTTCTCCGGGCGCTTCGATGCGGCACGCGTCACGGCAGGATCCGTCCGCATGGAACGGCTCCCCGTTCCTTCGCAGGAGACGAAGGAGGTCCGCTCGACACTCGCGCTTCCGCTCGATGTCAAGATCCAGGCCTTCAACCTCGAGGAGATCATCGTCGGTGAGGCGATCGCCGGCGAAGAGCAGGTGCTGAGGGCAACGGGCCGTGTCCATGCCACCGGGTCGAGCGTCGCGCTCGCCTTCGAGGCGGCCGAGCGGGACCGGCCTCAAACACGTGCCGTCGCCGATCTCGTCTTCAATCCGGCCGGCAACGAACTTAAGCTCGAGGCGCGCGTCTCGGAACCGAGGGGTGGGCTCATCGCCAATTTGCTGCGGCTGCCGAACGAACCGGCGGTCGACATCACACTGACCGGCGAAGGGCCGCTGTCGGACTGGACGGGATCGGGCACAGCTGCTCTCGACGGAAGCGAGATTCTCCGTCTGGAGGGGCGCCATCTTCTTGCTGCCGATGGCATGCATAGGCTTTCGGTTTCCGGCGGTGGCGCTTTTGCACCGATCCTGCCCGTTGCTCTGAAGCCGCTTTTCGAAGGCACGACCGACATCGACCTGACCGCCGCCTTCGACGGCGAGAGCATGGTGCGTATCGAGACCGGCAGGCTCTCCACCGGTTCTCTGACCCTCAACGCCTCCGGAACGATCGACAGCCGCGGCGAGAACAATCTGCAGGCGAGCCTCGCCGGCACGGACGGGCCGGTGGATTTCCGCTGGCCGCTGCAGGAAGGAGAGCTGCGGGCGCTGATCGACACGGCCAATCTGTCGCTGATCGGCGAAGGGCAATCGGCTAACCTCGATGTGACCGCCGATGTGGCATCCGTCGAGCTGCCGCAGGGAACGCTCGGCGATGTGCGGCTATCGGCGCAAAGCGACGCGTTCGACCTGCAAGCGCGCTCGGGATTGCTGAAGACGACGGTGGAGATCGGTGAAAGCCGCTTTGTCAAAGCGGAGCTTGACCGGGCGATCCAGGCACCCATCAAGGCCGAAGGCACCCTTGCCGTCGCCCCGGAAACGATCCGCTTCGATCCGATTACGATCGAGAGCGCCAGTATCGGCGGCACGGTCAGCGGCACACTTCACCGCGCCGATGGAATGCTGCAGGCATCGTTGAAGCTCTTCGCGGTCCCCGAGGTGCTGCCGCCGGCGATCGCCGGAAAGTTCGACGGCACGATTGCCCTCTCCGGCACTCTCGCGACCGAGCCGGACGGCCGCATCGAGCTGAGCGGTCTGGAAGTCAAATCGGAAACGCTCGACGCCTCCGGCTCGGTTGCCCTTGCGGGCGACGTTTTGACGGCCGATCTCTCCGGCAAGCTGCCTGATCTCGGCAGGCTCATTGACGATGCCGAAGGACCGGCCGCCTTCCACGCAGCCATCGAGGGTCCGCTTGCAAAACCGGACATCAGGGCCGAGATGACGTCGAGCGGCGCTACGATCGGCGGCCGCACCCTCAGCGACATCACCATCAACGCCGATGGGACGGTGGTATCCGGCGCTCCCCAAGCGAAGGTCACCGCCACCGGCACCATGAACGGCCAGCCGATCGACATTCGAGCCGACGTGGTCTCTGAAAACGGCCGCACCTCCGTCCCGAAGATCGAAGGGACGATCGGGGGCAATCGGCTGACCGGCACGCTCGACCTCAGTGCCGGATTCAAGCCGAGCGGCACGATCGACTTCAACCTGTCGGACCTCGGCCTCATCACTGCCATGGCGGGCCAACCGCTCTCCGGCGATCTTTCCGGTTCCGCGACCTTCGAGACGGCCGAAGGAACCACATCGGTGACAATAAAGGCGCAGGGCAGCAGCCTTGGTCTCGGCACCTTGAGGGTCGCCGCCCCGAAGGTAGACATCCGCATTGCCGACACGGCCAATCCCGCGCTCAGCGGGACGATCGAGGCGGAGAGCCTCACACTGGGAGAAAACCGCGTTTCCGGCTTGAGCGTCGCTCTCGACCAGCGCCAAGGGGGCGCAACCGGCTTTGCCCTCGAAGGCCGCTATGATGACGCACCGCTGTCTGCCGCGGGCGAATTGCGGCTCGGTGGCGGCCGTACCGAAGTCCGGCTCGCCTCCGCTTCCGCCGCACCAAGAGGCGTTGAGGTCCGGCTTGCGGCTCCGACCGTCGTGACCGTCGAAGCTGGCGTTGCCCGGCTCGACGCGCTGACGGTCCAGGCCGCAACCGGCACCGTCAGCGTGACCGGTACTGCCGGCGACACACTCGATCTTACGGCCAAGGTCGACTCGTTACCCGCTGGCCTGATCGACCGCTTCGCACCGACCATTGGGGCGCGGGGCGCGATCTCGGGCAGCGTCGACGTCACCGGAGAGGTCCGGGCGCCGGTCGTAAAATACGACCTCACCTGGGACGAGGCCTCCATCGCGTCGACGCGCTCCATCGGCATTGCCGGCCAGGACCTTGGCGCGGAGGGCACTGTCACCGTCACGCAAGGCAATATCCGTTTCGACCCCACGGCTATCGACAGTGCCGGTTTGCGCGGAAAGCTCACTGGCAATCTAGACACGATCGACACGACGGCCGAAGCGCGCTTCGAATTCGTTGCCGAGCCTAGCGTGCTGCCCTCCGGCCTGGCGGGACGATTCAACACTCCGGTCACGGTTTCGGGTAAAGTCGAGACAGGCGGCGGAAGCGTCAGGCTGAGCGCGCTCGACATCACCTCGGATACGATCACCGCCGCCGGTTCCCTCGCCCTTACCGACGGCGCTTTGACGGCAGACATCCGGGGGACCTTGCCTGATATCGGCAAACTCCTCGCGGATGCAGAAGGCAAGGCTTCGTTCAGTGCGGACATTTCCGGCCCGCTCGACGCGCTTGCCGTGAAGGCTGAGATGAGTTCCAGCGGCGCCACGCTCGCCGGCCGCTCGCTGACGGACCTGATGATCAACGCCGACGCCACGCTCAAGCCGGGGAGCCCACAGGCGAAACTGACGGCCACCGGGGCGCTTGGCGGTCAGGTGATCGACGTCCGGGCGGATGTGGTATCGAAAGACGGTCGAACCTCCATACCAGCCATCGAGGCGAGGGTCGGCGACAACCAGCTGACGGGTGCGCTCACCTTTACGCCGGGTTTCGCGCCCGACGGCACTATCGAATTCAACCTGCCCGATCTCGGGCTTATAGCCGCGATGGTCGGCCAGGAAGCCTCCGGCGACCTTTCCGGCTCAGCCACCATTCGTACGGCCGATGGCACGACCTCGCTTGCGCTGAAAGCGGCTGGGGGCGCCGTCAAGCGTGATGCACTGACGATCTCCAAGCCCGCGGTGGACATCAGCATTGCCGACCTTGGCGCCTTGGCGGTCACAGGCAGCATCAAGGCCGAGACCGTCGCACTGGGAGGAAACGTCTCTGACGTCAATCTCTCGTTCGATCAGCAGGACGGCAGAACAGGTTTCAGGATCAACGGCCGCTATGACGGCAGCCCGCTCTCAGCCGCAGGCGACATGGTGAGCGCCGGCGGCCGCACCGAATTTCGACTTGCCTCCCTGGCGGCCGCGCCACGAAACATCCAATTGAACCTCGCCAAGCCCACCGTCGTTGCCGTCGAGAATGGCGTCGTCCGCCTCGACGGCCTGACGATAGATGCCTCAAGGGGCACGATCGCCGTCACCGGAACCGCCGGCGCGTCGTTGGAGATTTCGGCCCGGCTCGATGCGGTGCCCGCCGGACTGATCAACAGCTTCGCCCCGACGCTCGGCGCCGAAGGCACGATCAACGGAACGCTCAACATAACCGGCCCCGCGGCCGCGCCCGTAGTCGCCTACGATCTCAGATGGAGCGGCGCCTCGGTCACGGCGACCCGGAATGCCGGCGTTGCTGCACTCGAGGTTTCGGCAAGCGGCAGGTTCGCAAATAATCGCGTCACGGTCGACGCAACCATTTCCGGGCCAGGAGACCTCTCCTTCCGCGGAGGCGGCCATGTCGACATCGGCGGCACCATGCCGATCCAGATGAAATTTACCGGCGATGTGCCCTTCGCGCTGCTTGCCGCTAGACTGGCCGAAAGCGGCTTTACCCTCACCGGCTCGGCCAATGTCGATCTCTCGCTGACCGGCTCCGCGAGAGAGCCGCGAGTTGCCGGCACCGTCGCGACCCGCGGCAGCCGGCTCGTCGACGTCCGGCGCAATCTCGCCGTGAACGATCTCTCGGCGAATGTCGCGCTCGACGGCCAGCGCGCCACGATCACTGATCTTACCGGCAATCTCGCCAGCGGCGGATCGATAGGCGCGAGCGGCACAATCGGGATTGCGCCGGGCTCCGGCTTGCCGGCGGACCTGAGAATCCGCCTGAACGACGCGACCTATGTCGATGGTACGCTGTTCACCGCCAATCTCCTCGGCGATCTGACGCTCAAGGGTCCGCTTGCCTCAACGCCGGTGCTCGGCGGTCAGGTGACCATCCGCAGGGCGGCCATCTCGATCCCGGAGAAACTGCCGACCTCGCTCGCCGAGATCGACATCAAACACAAAAACGCGCCGCGCCGGGTCCGCCAGATGACGAGGGATGTGCGCAGGGACACGACCCCGGATGCGGGCGTCAATGGCGAAGGGATTGTCGCCTTCGACCTTGCAATCCACTCGCCCGGTCAGTTCTTCGTGCGCGGACGCGGCATCGACGCCGAACTCGGGGGGGATCTCGCCATTCGCGGTACCGCCGCCCGGCCGAGCGTCTCAGGCGGCTTCGACATGCGGCGCGGTCGCCTGGAAATCCTCGGCAAGCGGCTGACCTTCACGGAAGGAAATATCGGGTTCGGCGGCGACCTCATCCCCACCCTCGATCTCGATGCGACCTCGAGCGCCGGCTCGACGGTCATCACCGTCAATGTCTCCGGGCTCGCAAACGATCCTACGGTAACCTTCTCCTCCTCCCCGGCGCTGCCGCAGGACGAGATCCTGGCGCAGCTGATTTTCAACCGATCCCTGAACAACCTTTCGGCCTTCCAGGTTGCCCAGCTCGCCTCCGCCGCCAGCCAGCTCGCCGGTGGCGGATCGACCTCGCTGCTCGACGGGCTCAGGAATCAACTCGGCGTCGACGACCTCGACATCACCACCGACGAAAGCGGCGGAGCCCAGCTGCGCGCCGGCAAATACCTCAACGACCGCACCTATATCGAACTGCAGCAAGGCGCAGATTCAGCGTCGAGCAAGGCGACGATCAATCTCGACATCGGCCGCGGCGTGAAACTCAAAGGCGAAGCCGCCGGCGACGGCTCGGCCGCCGGCGGCATTTTCTTCGAGCGGGAGTATTAAGCGAGGCTTTTCCCGCGCTGCGGGATTAAGATCCCCTCCCCAACCCCTCCCCACAAGGGGGAGGGGCTTTGTCGCTCGCTGCAATCTCCTGCTTACTTCCAGGCTCGCATGAGCTTCGGCAGGAGTGGAGACGGCGCGGCTATATAAGCCCCTCCCCCTTGTGGGGAGGGGTTGGGGAGGGGTCCTTCGCGCATCAGGACATTCGGAGCGGTGGGAAGCACATCAAGCGGCATTCCGCTCGACGCCGAATGCGTCGACGATCTCGCCCTCATCGATGGCGGTGAACAGCGCCCAGATATGACCGAACGGATCGATCAGCGCGCCGACGCGGTCTCCGGTCGGCAGCGTCTCTGCGGCATTGCGCAGGCTCGCGCCGGCGCCGATCGCCCGTTCGAGCACGCGGTCGACGTCGTCGACGCTGAGCTCCAGAATTGCCGCGGTCGTGCCCAGCGCATGCGGCGAGCGCGGCCCGCCGAGCCGCGGCTCCGCATCCCGACGCGGGTTTGCGCCCGCCACCCTGAAGACGGAATCGCCGATGCAGAGATCGGCGCTTGTCAGAATGCCTCCCCACTCGTGACGACGCAGGAGTTCGGCGCCCAAGACGTCACGATAAAAAGCGATCGCGTTGTCTTCATCGCCATGCCTGACGAATAGCTTGATGCAGATCTGCCTCGTCGCTGCGCCGCCATCGTATCTCGCCATGACATCCTCCACGGGCTCGCGCACCCGAGCCATTAGACCCAAGATCGCAGATGTGACCGGTTCCGATTGTTTGAAGCGGAAGCGCGGCATGACCGCGCTCTCCCAATGCCTCTCAAGTTGAGGGCGCCATTTTACCGCGAAATTAGAACATATCAAGAACAAAATCGAGGAAGTTCACAACCCGCCAGCCATTTTGCTCGTCTTGAGCAGGATGTTCGTCTCCGTAACGCTGATGCCGTCGATCAGCCGGATTCGTCGCAAGGTCTCGTCGAAGCTGGCGAGGTCGCGCTCCTCAAGCTCGGCGATGAAGTCCCACCGGCCGTTTGTGCTGTGCAGCGCCCTCACCTGCGGCAGTCCGCGCAATTGCTCGGCGACGCGATCGGCCATCTTGCCATGCACCTCGATCATGACGACGGCGCGCACGCCGGAGGCGGGAATCTCCGAGCCGGTCCGTATAGTGAACGCCGCTATCGTGCCGTTTGCCACCAACCGTTCTATGCGGGCTGCAACCGTCGCACGCGAGACACCCGTCATCGCCGAGAGCGTAGAGACGGGGATTCGCGAGTTCTGTCGAAGGACGCTGATCAGCGTTTGGTCGAGATCATCCATATTGCTAGGTAGAGCATATCAATTTGCGAAGTCTAGCTTTCGGATCGACAGTTTTCCATCTTTTTGCCGCCATTGCTTTTGGCGATAATCCGGCGGCCGGGAATTCGAATCAAAGAAGAGGCGGACATGAAAACCATCACACTGATCGGCGCACCCATCGAAGAAGGCTCCGGGCGCCGCGGCGCAGGCATGGGCCCGACTGCGTTGAGAATAGCAGGCATCGACACGGTACTTGCCGAACTCGGCCACAGGGTCGAGGACGAGGGTGACATCCGGCCACTGCCGGCCCGCGATCTTTCCGCCCATCCGGGCGCCAATAACCTGCAGATGGTTGCCGCTTTCGCCCGTGCGATCCATGACGCAGTGCACGACGCGGCGCGCAAGGGCCATTTCCCCCTTGTCCTCGGCGGAGATCACGCTCTTTCGATGGGTAGCGTTTCGGGCGTGGCGCGCTACGCCGACGAGATCGGCCGGCCGCTCTTCGTGCTCTGGCTCGACGCCCATGCCGACTTCAACTCGCCAGCCACGTCGCCCTCCGGCAACATGCATGGCATGCCGGTCGCATTCTTCTGCGGCGAGGCGGAGTTTGCACCGATTCTTCCCAAGGAGCGGGCCCTGGTCGCGCCCAAGCGGGTCTATCAGGTCGGCATCCGCTCGGTGGACGCACGCGAGCGCGACGAGATCGCCGAACACGGCGTCAATGTCTACGACATGCGGGCCGTCGACGAGATGGGGATGGCCAATATCATGAAGCAGATCCTGGAGGACGTGCGTACCGCCAACGGCCTCCTGCATGTGAGCCTCGACGTCGATTTTCTCGATCCGGAGATCGCGCCCGGCGTCGGCACCACCGTTCCAGGCGGCGCCACCTTCCGCGAGGCCCATCTCATCATGGAGATGCTATGCGACAGCGATCTCGTCTCTTCTCTCGACCTTGTCGAACTCAATCCCTTCCTCGATGACCGCGGCAAGAGCGCCCGTATCCTGGTTGAACTGACGGCAAGCCTGTTCGGCCGCCGCATTCTCGACCGCCCGACCCGCAGCGCCTGAGATCAGCCTGCTGCCCAGGACTGGATGCATTTCGCGAAACCGGCAAAAGCAAGTCTTAACGAATCCGGGCCTAGAATGATCGCAGCGCAAAACGGTGACCCCGCGCATGATGCAGCTTGCGCCTCGCCGGTGGCGGACCCCGGCTCCCGAGCGGACTGGCGCACGACGCGCATTCGACGGAGCCTGAGATGTTTGGCGGTTGTGGCCCAAGAAGGCGACGACGGGAAAGCTGGAAGGACCTTCGATGACAGGCACATTAAAAACGGCCGGTTTCGACGGCGAAACGCTGGAAATCATAGCGTTCCGCCTGCACGATCAGGAATTTTGCGTCAAGACCACGACGATCCGGGAGATCCGCGGCTGGGCGCCGTCGACGCCCATTCCGCATTCGCCCCCGGAAGTGATCGGCGTCATGAACCTGCGTGGCACGGTGATCCCGATCATCGACCTCGCCCACAAGCTCGGAATGAAATCGACGGTCGCCAACGAGCGCAGCGCCATCGTCGTCGCCGAGGTCCACAACATGGTGATCGGCCTCGTCGTCGACCGTGTCTCCGACATCCTCACCGTCCAGGGCAGCCAGGTCCAGCCGGTGCCGGAAGTGACCGCCTCCTTTGACAAGAGCTTCGCGGAAGGCATCATCGCCAACGAGTCCGGCATGATCTGCTTCCTCAACCTCGCCCGCATGTTCAAGGAACGCGAGGTCGAAGACCTCGCCGCCTGACGTGGTCGAACATCCTTGATGTTAGAGCTGCCTCCTCTTCGCGAGGCGGCTTTCTCGTTCGGGATCCCAGGGCTGATCCGGGACGTGCAAAGACCCTCCCCACAGGTGGGAGGGGTCTTTGACGTCCGTTGCCACCGCCTGCCATTCCAAAACCACAGACCCCTGCCGCAACGATGAAGAGGCAGCGAAGACGGTGCGGGAGTTGAGCCCCGTCCCACCTGTAGGGAGGGTAGGGAGGGCCTCTTGTCCTTCGGTTTTTGACTATGCCGCCTCCGGACGGCGGATCTTCGAAGCCGCTTCGAGCACCAGTGGATTCAATCCCTCGCCTCCCCGGTCGATATGCTCGAACAGCTTGCGGCGCATGCGCGGTTCCCAATACTTGTTGATGTGAGTGGCGACGCCTTGCGCCGCCTCATTCGCCGGCTGGCTCTGGAAAAACGTCGCGATCTGGTTCGCCATGTAGATAAGCTTGGCGTTGGTGTTTTCGGCGGACATTGGCGAGGCTCCGGTTTCCAGAATTAGAGTGGGACGCGGGCGGAAAGCCGCGCGCTTCCGCCATCCCGCTCTATGCGTTCGGCATGGGTGAAGATTTCGAATTCGTCGCCGCGCACGAGCGCGACCAGCGCCATGCCCGCATCCTCCGCCGTGCGGATCGCAAGCGCCGTCGGGGCGGAAATGGCGATGATCACCGGACTGCCGGTGATCGCTGTCTTTTGGACCATCTCGACGGAAACGCGCGAGGTGACGACGACGGCGCCTTGAACGCCCTTGAAGCCGGCTCGCGCGGCCGCTCCCGTCAGCTTGTCCAACGCATTGTGGCGGCCGACATCCTCGCGAACCGCAATCAATCCGCTCCCCGGCACATAGAATGCCGCGCCATGGACAGCGCGCGTTTCGCTATGGAGGGGCTGCCTGCCATCGAGGAGCGCGACGGCCTGGACCACGTCCGCATCGGTGAGCTTGAGCGGCGAAGCCGAGACATCCGGCGCTAAGCGCACGGCCTGTTCGATCGATTCGATACCACAGAGCCCGCAGCCGACCGGCCCCGCCACATGGCGGCGGCGCAAGCGCAGCGCCTCGTTCACCTCATTCTTGAGTGTGATCTGCACATCGATGCCCTTCTCCTCGGCAACGACTTCGATCGCCTCGATCTGATCCGGATCGGTGATGATGCCTTCGGTCAGGCTGAAGCCGACCGCAAAATCCTCGAGATCGGCGGGTGTCGCCATCATCACCGCGTGGGTGGAGCCGCCATAAGTCAGGGCTACCGGCGTTTCCTCCGGCACCACCCGCGATTGACCGACGCGCGCCCCGGCGCGCCGCGCGCTCTCCGGGACCTTCCGCGTCGTCTCGAAACGGGTCATGTCGGCCGCCCCGATACGGGCGGCCGGCGAGGAGAAAGATCGGTTGTCCGCCATCCCGCCTCCTATTCAGCCGCCTCCAGCTTGCCGGCAATGCGTCGTGACTGCCGGGCCTGCTCGTGATAATCGCGCTGCCAATCGGACGGGCCGTTCGAGGGCGAGACCTGCACCGCCGTGACCTTGTATTCCGGGCAGTTCGTCGCCCAGTCGGAGAAGTCGGTGGTGATGACGTTCGCCTGGGTCGTCGGGTGATGGAAGGTGGTGTAGACGACACCCGGCGCAACGCGATCGGTGATCAGCGCCCGAAGCGTCGTATCGCCCGAGCGGCTTGCAAGCTTCACCCAGTCGCCGTCGCGGATGCCGCGCTGTTCGGCATCGTGCGGATGGATCTCCAGCCGGTCTTCCGGATGCCAGACGACGTTTTCGGTCCGCCGCGTCTGCGCGCCGACATTGTAGTGGCTGAGAATGCGGCCGGTCGTCAGAAGTAGCGGGAAGCGCGGACCGGTCCTCTCGTCGGTCGCGACATATTCCGTGCGAATGAACTTGCCCTTGCCGCGCACGAAGCCGTCGACATGCATGATCGGCGAGCCGAGCGGCGCCTTTTCGTTGCAAGGCCACTGCACGGAGCCCATCTCGTCGAGATAGTCGTAGGAGACCAGGGCGAAGGTCGGCGTCGTCGCGGCGATCTCGTCCATGATCTCGGACGGATGACTATAGTTCCAGTCGAGCCCCATCGCCTGGGCGAGCTCCTGCGTCACCTCCCAGTCGGCGTAGCCGTTCTTCGGCCGCATTACGCGGCGAACGCGGTTGATGCGGCGTTCGGCATTGGTGAAGGTGCCATCCTTTTCGAGGAAGGTCGAGCCCGGCAGGAAGACATGCGCGTAATTGGCCGTCTCGTTGAGGAAGAGATCTTGCACGACGACGCATTCCATTGCGCCAAGGCCGGCGGCCACGTGCTTGGTGTCCGGGTCGGACTGCAGGATGTCCTCGCCCTGGATGTAGAGGCCTTTGAAGGTGCCGTCGACGGCCGCATCGAGCATGTTGGGGATACGCAAGCCCGGCTCGTTGTTGAGCGTCACGCCCCAGAGCTTCTCGAAGGTCTCGCGCGTGGCGTCGTCGGAGATATGCCGGTAGCCGGGCAACTCGTGCGGGAAGGAGCCCATGTCGCAGGAGCCCTGCACGTTGTTCTGGCCGCGCAGCGGATTGACCCCGACGCCGGGCCGCCCAATATTGCCGGTTGCCATGGCAAGGTTGGCGATCGCCATCACCGTGGTCGAGCCCTGGCTGTGCTCGGTGACGCCGAGGCCGTAATAGATCGCGCCATTGCCGCCGGTTGCGTAGAGCCGGGCTGCGCCGCGGACCAGCTCCGCCGGAACGCCGGTATAGGCTTCGGTCGCCTCCGGGCTGTGGTAGGGCTCGGAAACGAAAGCCGCCCAATCCTCAAATTCCGACCAGTCGCAGCGCTCGCGGATAAAGGCCTCGTTGGCCAGTCCCTCGGTGACGATGACATGCGCCATTGCCATCAGGATGGCGACGTTGGTGCCGGGCTTGATCGGCAGGTGATAGGCGGCTTCGACGTGCGCCGAGCGGACGAGATCGATCCGGCGCGGATCGATGACGATCAGCTTCGCGCCCTGGCGCAGCCGCTTCTTCAGCCGCGAGGCGAAGACCGGGTGGCCATCGGTCGGGTTGGCGCCGATGATGACGGCGACGTCAGTATGCTCGACGCTGTCGAAATTCTGCGTGCCGGCCGAAGTGCCGAAGGTCTGGTTGAGACCGTAGCCGGTCGGCGAATGGCAGACGCGGGCGCAGGTGTCGACATTGTTGTTGCCGAAGCCGGCGCGCACCAGCTTCTGAACCAGATAGGTCTCCTCGTTGGTGCAGCGCGATGACGTGATGCCGCCGACCGAATCGCGGCCATACTGATACTGGATGCGGCGGAACTCGGAAGCGACATGGGCGAAAGCCTCCTCCCAGGTGACCTCGCGCCAGGGATCGGTGATCTTCTCGCGGATCATCGGATTGAGGATGCGGTCCCTGTGGGTCGAATAGCCATAGGCAAAGCGGCCCTTGACGCAGGAATGGCCGCGGTTCGCCTGGCCATCCTTCCACGGCACCATCCTTACCAGTTCTTCACCGCGCATTTCCGCCTTGAACGAGCAGCCGACGCCGCAATAAGCGCAGGTCGTGACGACCGAGTGCTCCGGCTGGCCGATCTCGATCACCGATTTTTCCGTCAGCGTCGCCGTCGGGCAGGCCTGTACACAGGCGCCGCAGGAAACGCATTCGGAGGAGACGAAATCCTCGCTCATGCCAGCGGATACGCGCGAATCGAAGCCGCGGCCGCTGATCGTCAGCGCGAAGGTGCCCTGCACCTCTTCACAGGCGCGCACACAACGCGAGCAGACGATGCATTTCGCCGGGTCGAAGGTGAAATAGGGATTGGACTCGTCCTTGGGCGCCCAATTGATGTTGATGTCGCCATTGTTGCGCGCCGCGACATGATTGGCGCCGTCATAACCGTAGCGCACGTCGCGCAGGCCCACCGCACCCGCCATGTCCTGCAGCTCGCAATCGCCGTTCGCGGCACAGGTGAGGCAGTCGAGCGGATGGTCGGAAATATAGAGTTCCATCACGCCGCGGCGGACATCCTTGAGCCGTTGCGTCTGTGTGGAGACGCTGATGCCCGGTGCCACCGGAGTGGTGCAGGAGGCCGGCATGCCGGCCCGGCCTTCGATCTCGACGAGACAGAGCCGGCAGGAACCGAAGGCTTCCATCATGTCGGAGGCGCAGAGCTTCGGCACCTCGACGCCCGCTTCCATCGCCGCGCGCATGATCGAGGTGCCCTCCGGCACCGTGATCTCGCGCCCGTCGATCGTCAGCGTCACCAGCTTTTCGGACGTCGAAGCAGGAGTGCCGTAGTCGATTTCATGAATGAGGGACATTATTAGGCCTCCTGGGAAAATTTCAGGGCGGATGCGACTGGCGTACCCCCCTCTGGTCTGCCGGCCATCTCCCCCACAAGGGGGGAGATCGACTCGCGGCGAGCCGTTCGCTCCAACGGAAAGGCTTGCGCACGCGGAACGCCCCTATGGGCGCGCGGCCCGTGCCATATGCGTTCTCCCCCCTTATGGGGGAGATGGCCGGCAGGCCAGAGGGGGGTGTACGCCGCGTCCATCATTCCGCAGCCTCCGCCGCCGGCGCCGGCTCGAAATCTTCCGGAAAATGCGTGATCGCGCTCATCACCGGATAGGGCGTGAAACCGCCAAGCGCACAGAGCGAGCCGAATTTCATCGTATTGCAGAGATCGGCAAGCAGTTCGCGGTTCTTCTCCGGCTCGATCCCGGCCCTGATCTTGTCCGCGACTTCGACGCCGCGCGTCGAGCCGAGGCGGCAAGGCGTGCACTTGCCGCAGCTCTCGACCGCGCAGAACTCCATGGCAAAGCGCGCCTGCTTCAGCATGTCGACCGTGTCGTCGAAGACGACGACGCCGGCATGGCCGATGAGCCCGTCCCTGGCCGCGAACGCCTCGTAATCGAAGGGCGTGTCGAACAGCGCCCTTGGGAAATAGGCGCCGAGCGGACCTCCGACCTGCACTGCCCTAACCGGCCGGCCGCTTGCCGTGCCGCCGCCGATCTCGTCGACGATCTCCCCGAGCGTCAGGCCGAAGCCGATCTCGAAAAGGCCGCCGTGCCTGACATTGCCGGCGATCTGGATCGGGATCGTGCCGCGCGAGCGTCCCATCCCGAAATCACGGTAGAAGGCGGCACCCTTGTCGAGGACGATTGGCACGGAGGCAAGCGAGATCACGTTGTTGATAACGGTCGGACAGTCGAACAGGCCCTTGTGGGCGGGGAGCGGCGGCTTGGCGCGCACCAGCCCACGCTTGCCTTCGAGGCTGTTCAGGAGCGACGTCTCCTCGCCGCACACATAGGCGCCGGCGCCGGTCCGGACTTCCATGTCGAAGGCGTTCGCCGAACCGAGCACCGAGCGGCCAAGCACGCCGGCGGCTCGCGCGATCTCGATCGCCTCCGTCATCGCCGCGATCGCATGCGGATATTCAGAGCGGGTATAGATGTAGCCCTTCGTCGCGCCCGCCGCGATACCGGCAATCGCCATGCCTTCGATCAGCACGAAGGGATCGCCCTCCATAATCATCCGATCGGCGAAAGTGCCGCTATCGCCCTCATCGGCGTTGCAGACGATGTATTTCTGCCGTCCTTGCGCTTCGAGCACCGTCTTCCATTTGATGCCGGTCGGGAAGCCGGCGCCGCCGCGCCCGCGCAAACCGCTTTCGGTCACTTCGGCGACAATCGCCGCGGGCTCCATCGACACCGCCTTTTCGAGGCCTCGCAAGCCGCCATGGGCGCGGTAGTCTTCGAGCGACAGCGGATCCGTAATGCCGCAACGGGCAAAGGTCAGCCGCACCTGACGCTTGAGGAACGGGATTTCCTCCGTCTTCCCGAGATGGAGCGGGTGCGAGCCACCGGTGACGAAGCCGGCATCGAGCAGTGATGCGACATCGCGCGGCTTCACCGGCCCGTAGGCGATGCGGCCGTCTACGGTTTCGACTTCGATGAGCGGCTCCAACCAATGCATGCCGCGCGAACCGTTTCTGACGATCGTCGCATCGACACCGCGACGAGCGAGTTCCTCGGCCATCGCCGTCGCCACCTTCTCGGCGCCAAGCGCCAGCGCTGCCGCATCCCGCGGAATATAAATCTTCACGGTCATCTGCGCGCCTCCGCGACCAAGGCCTCGAGTTCCGTCTCATCGAGCCGCGCATGCACCTCGCCGTCCAGCATGGCCGACGGCGAGCAGGAACAGAGCCCGAGACAGTAGACTGGCTCCAGTGTCACGGCGCCGTCGGGCGTGGTCTCGTGGAAATCGATGCCGAGCAGCGCCTTGGCGCGTTCGGCCAGCCGGTCTCCGCCCATCGACTGGCAGGCTTCGGCCCGACAGAGCTTCAGCACATGCCGCCCGGCGGCGTGTTCACGAAAGTCATGATAGAAGGTGACGACGCCGTAGACCTCTGCGCGCGAGAGATTGAGCTCGCGCGCAATCACCGGCAGGGCTTCCTGCGGCACATAGCCGAATTCGTCCTGGACTGCATGCAATATCGGAAGCAACGGGCCTTCCAGACCGTTCAGTTCGCCGACGATCGCCAGCGTTCGCTCGGCCACGTCCGCGCGCGGCAGCTGAATATTCACGTTGAAGAGCCCTCCCGGCCCGTGGTGCGCCGCGGCGCACCAATGTTCTCGAACACCTCTCGGCAGAGGCCGAGCCCCGCCGAACCTGCACGTCACGCAAGCTTCGCGCTTATGGCAACAAGGGTCAATAATGCTGTTCCGTTGAACGATAGAAAAAATCTATTGAGCTGCATTCTGCTCGCCGAGGATACGCGCCTCATGCAGCAGCGCCGATACCAAGGGCGTAAACGGTTCGCGATAGGTGGCGACGAGGCCGACCGTGTGGCGCACGTCCGGATCGACGATCGGAATCATCCGGATATCCTCGTTAAAGCCGAACGATTTCGCGACGTTATACGGCATGATGCTCGCCCAGCGGCCGGTGCGGACATGGGAGAAGAGCACAATCATCGAATTCGATTCGAGCGTCGGGCTGGGGGCCGCTCCGGCTTCGGCGAAGTGCTGGTTGATGATGCGCCGGTTCTGCATGTCGGCGGTCAATAGACAAAGCCGAATATCGCTAACCTCTTTCCACGTCACGCTTGCGCGATCCGACAGAGGCGTGCCGGCGGCCGTAACGAGATGATATTGCTCGATCTGCAGCGGCACGCTTGTAACCCGGCCGAGCGGCTCGTTCTCGAGATAGGTCAGTCCCGCATCGACCTCGAGATTTTCCAGGAGTGCCAGGATCTGGAGCGAGGTCGTCGACAGCACGGAGAAGGTGACGTCGGGATGCTTCTCCTGGAACGGCGCGGTGATCATCGGCACCATCGAGAGCGTCGTCGGGATCGCGGCAAGCCGGATATGGCCGGACAGGCCCTTGCGCGCCGCGCGCATTTCCTCGCGCATGGTGCGCGCATCCCCGACGATTCGCCGCGCCCATTCGAGCACCCGCTGCCCCTCCGGCGTCAGCCCCTGGAAGCGCGAGCCGCGATTGACAAGCATCACGCCGAGCTGATCCTCCAGCTGGCGGATGGCGGCAGACAATGTCGGCTGCGTTACGCCGCACTCCTCCGCCGCCCGGCCGAAATGCCGTTCGCGGGCGAGCGCGAGAAAGAATTCCAGCTTATCGATCATGCCTCAGCCCTTAGAGCAGATTGGTTTCGCCCCTCTCCTCGGGTTAAACCCGAGGACTGGCCCTCTCCCCGCGTGCGGGGAGAGGGAATTTGGATGAGCGGCAGAAGCAGCACAGCGTTTCCAGTGGCAGCCGTCCTAGCAGATCAGCTGTCCGCCGTTCACTTCCAGCACCTGGCCGGTGATATAGCCGGAAAGCGCGTGCGAGGCGAGAAAGAGATAGGCGGGGGCACAGTCCTCGGCGGTTCCGAGTCGGCCGAGCGGGATGCCCTTCCGCGTCGCCTCGAGTTTTTCAGGCGTCGAGTAGCGCTGATGAAAGTCGGTGGCGATCGTGCCGGGTGAGACGCAATTGACGCGGATGCCCTCCGGCGCCAGTTCGCGGGCCAGCGCCTTCGAGTAAGTAGCCACGAAAGCCTTGGTCGCGGAATAGATCGACGAGCCGGCGCTGCCGCCGGTACGCGCCGAGATCGAGACGGTGTTGACGATTGCCGGGTGGACGGACTTGCGCAGCAGCGGCAGCATGGCCCTCGTCATCCTGACGACGGAAGTCTGATTGAGCTCCACGATTGTGCGGTACTCGTCGTCACTGACCTCCGCGACGGGAAAGCGGCCGACCATTGTGCCGGCATTGTTGATGAGCACGTCGAGGCTGTCGAAACGGGTTCTGACCTCGTCCGCCAGGTTCTCGACCCCGCCGGCAAGGAAATCCGCCGTCGCCAGATATGCCCTGCCCTCGTTCGCGGCGATATCGAGAAAGTCCGGCCGGTCGGTGGCGATCGTTCGCCCCATATGCACGAGCACCCGCGCGCCGCAATCGAGAAACTGCCGCGCGACCTCGAGGCCAATGCCGCGGCTGCCGCCGGTCACCACCACATTCATGCCCTTGAACAAGGCCGGATGAAACATGTTCTCACATCCTATTCTGAGGTCTGGCAGGCTGGCCCATCGTCCACCGGAATGCAACGCCAACATCAGCGGCGTCGCAGCGGTAACGGCAAGATCCATTCTGAAATTGCGCGGCTTTCGTTTTTGCATATTATGAAAACAAACGAAAGCGCGGGGAGCGGCACATGTATCTTAGCGGACGGCAGGAGGAAATTCTCGAACTAGCCAAGGCCGAAGGCCGGGTGCTCGTCGAGGAACTCGCCCAGCGCTTTTCGGTAACCCCACAGACGATTCGCAAGGATCTGAACGACCTGTGCGATGCGCGGGTGCTCAATCGCATTCACGGCGGTGCGATCTTCCCGAGCGGCAAAGAAAATGTGAAATACGATGCTCGTCGCCAGATCGCCGCGGCGGAGAAACAGGCGATCGGCCGCGCTGCTGCCGCTCTGATTCCCGATAGTTCCTCCCTCTTCATCAATATCGGCACCACCACGGAAGCGGTCGGCGAAGCGCTCCTCGACCACAAGGAACTGATGATCATCACCAACAACATCAACGTTGCCAACAGGTTGAGGATCTTTCCGTCTATCGAGGTGGTGATTGCCGGCGGCGTGGTCCGCGGCTCGGATGGCGGCATTGTCGGGGAGGCAGCCGTCGACTTCATCAAGCAGTTCAAAGTTGATTTCGCCGTCATCGGCGCCTCGGCGATCGACAGCGATGGTGCGCTTCTGGATTTCGATTACCGCGAAGTGAAAGTGGCGCAGGCGATCATCGCCAATGCGCGCCACGTGATCCTGGTGTCCGATTCGACGAAATTTGAACGCACGGCTCCGGTCAGGATCGGTCATATCTCTCAGGTCCAGACCTTTATTACCGACCGCTGCATCACTGATAACGTTCGTAAAATCTGCGCCGACCAGGGTGTTCGCCTAATCGAGACCGAGGCCTGACTGGCGATGGCAGATTCGCATAACATTCGTTTGACATTCGCTCAGTTTTCATTTTAACTCCATTTACTTTCGCGATTGCGCTAAAATTGTGCATTGCGAAAAGCGGAGGGGCAAACGCGGTGTCAGAGCAGGCAGTCTTCGACGTCTTTGTCATAGGCGGCGGCATCAACGGATGCGGCATCGCGCGTGATGCGGTCGGCCGGGGTTATTCCGTCGCGCTCGCCGAGATGAACGATTTCGCTTCCGGCACCTCCTCCGGCTCCACCAAACTCATCCATGGCGGCTTACGCTATCTCGAACATTACGAATTCCGGCTGGTGCGCGAGGCGCTGATGGAGCGTGAAGTGCTCTGGGCCATGGCGCCGCACGTCATCTGGCCGATGCGTTTCGTGCTCCCCTATCACAAGGGCGGACTGCGCCCCGCTTGGCTGATCCGCCTGGGGCTCTTTCTCTATGACCATATCGGCGGCCGCAAGCTGTTGCCGCCTACGAGCACGCTGGACATGACCCGCAATCCGGCGGGAGAACCGTTGAAGCGCCTCTTTACCAAGGCATTCGAATATTCGGATGGCTGGGTCGACGATGCCCGTCTCGTGGTGCTGAATGCACGCGATGCCGCCGACCGCGGCGCCAGGATCATGGCGCGCACTCGCGTGGTCTCGGCCCGGCGCCAGAACGGCCTGTGGGCGATCGAAGCGGAAGACACCGCAACGGGTATCCGGGAGGTCCTCAGCGCGCGCGTACTTGTCAACGCCACCGGTCCCTGGGTCGACCGGGTGCTGGCCGAAGCGCTCGGCAAGAAAGACGTTCACAATGTCCGCCTCGTCCAGGGCAGTCATATTGTCATCAGGAAGAAGTTCGACGATCCGCGCGCCTATTTCTTCCAGAACCCGGACGGCCGGATCATGTTCGCCATTCCTTACCAGGAAGATTTCACCCTGATTGGAACGACGGATCGGGATTATGCCGGAAATCCGGCCGACGTGCACATCAGCGATGCCGAGATCGACTATCTCTGCAAGGCGGCAAGCGAGTATTTTTCCGATCCGGTGACGAAAGACGAGATCGTCTGGAGCTACTCGGCCGTGCGTCCGCTCTACGACGACGGCGCGAGCATGGCCCAGGAAGCAACCCGTGACTATGTCCTGCGCCTCGAGCGCAAGAACGGTGAGGCGCCGCTGCTCAATGTCTTCGGCGGCAAGCTCACGACCTATCGGCGCCTCGCCGAATCCGCGCTCGAAAACATCGGCGAGGCGATCGGCACCAAGGGCGCGAGGTGGACAGCCGGATCGCGCCTGCCGGGTGGGGATTTTCCCGCGACAGCCTATGAGGCGGAGGTCGAGAAGCTGAAAATGCGCTATCCCTTTCTTGCCGCCTCGCATGCGCGGCGGCTGGTGCGGCTATACGGCACGCTCGCGGCAAGGCTGCTCGGCCCTGCCCGAAGCGAGGCCGATCTTGGAAGACGCTTCGGCGCGGATCTCTACGCGGTCGAGGTCGACTGGCTGATCGGCCAGGAATGGGCGCGGCGCGCGGAGGACGTGCTGTGGCGTCGCACGAAACTGGGACTGAAGCTCTCGCCGGCGGAGACGGCGGACCTGGAGGACTATGTGCGCGGCGCAGTCGATGCCGCCGCCTGATCTGAAGCGTCGGAGCGGGATGCCTACGAAAAGCCGATCACAGTTTTTCTCATCCCGCGTGGATCCCGCAATTGAAGCTGCCGATGGCTGGGTGGAACACCGGAGAATTCAATGCTCGAAATGAAGAACATATCCAAGGTCGTCGGCGGGGAGACGCATGTCTACCCGACCAACCTTGCGCTGGAGAGGGGGTCTCTGAACGTATTGCTCGGCCCGACGCTCTCCGGCAAGACGTCGCTGATGCGGCTCATGGCCGGTCTCGACAAGCCCGCCTCCGGTTCGGTTCATTTCGATGGCGCCGACGTGACGGGTGTGCCGGTGCAGAAACGTTCGGTCGCAATGGTCTATCAGCAGTTCATCAATTATCCGGCGATGACCGTCTACGACAACATCGCCTCGCCCATGCGCATCAAGGGTGCCGACGCCGCCACCATCGACCGGGAGGTGAGGAAAGCTGCGGAGCTCCTGAAACTCACCCCCTATCTCGACCGCACGCCGCTCAACCTTTCCGGAGGTCAGCAGCAGCGCACGGCGCTTGCCCGTGCAATCGTCAAGAATGCGGATCTGGTGCTGCTCGATGAGCCGCTCGCCAATCTCGACTACAAGCTGCGCGAAGAGTTGCGCGAAGAGTTGCCGAAGATCTTCGCCGCGTCCGGCGCGATCTTCGTCTATGCGACGACGGAGCCGTCGGAGGCGCTGCTGCTCGGCGGCAATACCGCCACCCTGTCAGAAGGCCGCATCACGCAATTCGGCCGAACCATCGATGTCTATCGCCGGCCCGTCGATCTCGTCACCGCCCGCACCTTCGCCGATCCGCCGCTCAACACGATCGGGCTCGTGAAAACGGGGCCGCATTTCACGCTCGAAGGTAAGCCGGTGCTTTCCGTTCCTGCGCATCTGGCATCGGTTGCGGATGGACCCTGCACGGTCGCCTTCCAGCCGCACCACATTTCCTTCGACCGGCCGAACGGCAGCGGCAACCCGCTGACCGTGAAGACGGCAATTTCCGAAATCGCCGGATCCGAAAGCTTCATTCACGTCGGCTTTGCCGATGCGCGCTGGGTGATGCTGGCGCCCGGCGTTCACGACATCGAACCGGACGCGACCCTCGAGGTCTTCGTCGACACCCGGCATCTCATGGCCTTCGGGACTGACGGCCGGGCGATCGGCGGTACGGCCTGAGGCAAGCGCTGGGAGGAAACCATGGCACGCATCAATCTCGACCATATCCGCCACGCCTACGGCGCCAGGCCGAAATCGGAAGCCGACTACGCGCTAAAGGAAGTCCATCACGAATGGAACGACGGCGGCGCCTATGCGCTGCTCGGCCCTTCAGGCTGCGGCAAGACCACGCTGCTCAACATTATTTCGGGGCTGATCAACCCGTCGGAAGGCCGCATCCTCTTCGACGGCACGGACGTGACACATCTGACGACCCAACACCGCAACATCGCCCAGGTGTTCCAGTTCCCGGTCATCTACGACACGATGACCGTCTACGACAATCTCGCCTTTCCGCTTCGCAACCGTCATGTGCCGGAGACGGAGGTCGACCGCCGCGTCAAGGAAATTGTCGAGATGATCGGTCTCGGCGGCTGGGCAAATAAGACGGCGCGGGGGCTGACGGCAGACCAGAAGCAGAAGATCTCGCTCGGCCGCGGTCTGGTGCGCTCCGACGTCAGCGCCATCCTGTTCGACGAGCCGCTGACCGTCATCGATCCGGAGATGAAGTGGGTCTTGCGCTCGCAGATCAAGCGCCTGCACAAGCAGTTCGGCTTCACCATGGTCTATGTCACGCACGACCAGACCGAGGCGCTGACCTTCGCCGACAAGGTGGTCGTCATGTACGACGGCCAGATCGTCCAGATCGGCACGCCGGCCGAGCTCTTCGAGCGGCCGCGCCACACCTTCGTCGGCTATTTCATCGGCTCGCCGGGCATGAACGTCTTACCCGCCGAGATCGCCGGCAATACCGCCGCCATCGGTGACCAGAGCATCACGCTCAATTTCCAACCGCAGATCAAGGCAGGCGCCAAGACCGAGCTCGGCATCCGCCCGGAATTCATCTCGCTCGGCCGCGAGGGCATGCCGGTTTCGATCAACAAGGTCGAGGACATCGGCCGTCACAAGATCGTGCGCGCCAGCTTTGCCGACCGGCCGATCTCGATCATCGTCGACGAGGACCGCGAGATCCCCGCCGAGCCGCGCGTTACCTTCGACCCGAAGGCAATCAACATCTACGCCGATTCCTGGCGCGTCGGCGGGGAGGCCTGACATGGAAAAGACCTGGAACAACAAGGCTTGGTTCATGGTCCTGCCGGTGCTGGTGCTCGTCGCCTTCTCGGCGGTGATCCCGCTGATGACCGTCGTCAATTATTCGGTCCAGGACACCTTCGGCAACAATGAGTTCTTCTGGGCCGGTACCGACTGGTTCCAGGACGTGCTCGAGTCCGATCGCTTCTGGGATGCGCTCACCCGCAACCTGATCTTCTCGGCGATCATTCTCGCGATCGAGATTCCGCTCGGCATCGTCATCGCCCTCAACATGCCGAAGAGGGGCATCGGCGTGCCGATCTGCCTCGTCCTGATGGCGCTGCCGCTGCTCATCCCGTGGAACGTCGTCGGCACCATCTGGCAGGTCTTCGGCCGCGTCGATATCGGGTTGCTCGGACGAGTGGTCGCCTCGATGGGCATCAACTACAACTACGTGCAGAACCCGATCGATGCCTGGGTGACGCTGATCATCATGGATGTCTGGCACTGGACGAGCCTCGTCGTGCTGCTCTGCTATGCCGGCCTCGTCTCGATCCCGGATGCCTATTACCAGGCCGCGAAGATCGATGGCGCGTCGCGCTGGTCCGTTTTCCGCTATATCCAGCTTCCGAAGATGAAGCGGGTGCTCCTGATCGCCTTCCTCTTGCGTTTCATGGACAGTTTCATGATCTATACGGAGCCCTTCGTCGTCACCGGCGGCGGCCCGGGCAACTCGACAACCTTCCTGTCGATCGATCTCGTCAAGATGGCGATCGGCCAGTTCGACCTCGGCCCGGCCGCAGCCCTCTCGATCATCTACTTCCTCATCATCCTGCTGCTCTCGTGGATCTTCTACACGGTGATGACCACGAGCGACGCGCAGGGTTGAGAAGGAGGGAGGAAACCATGATGACCACCAAGCAACCTCTTTCGCAGCGCCTCTCCTGGCTGGTGCCGACGATCTACATCGTCTTCCTGCTGCTGCCGATCTATTGGCTCGTCAATATGAGCTTCAAGGAGACGAGCGAGATCCTCGGCGCCTTCACGCTTTGGCCCGAGAACCCGACGCTCAGGAACTACCAGGTGATCTTCACCGATCCCTCCTGGTATTCGGGCTATATCAACTCGATCATCTATGTGGTGCTCAACACGGTGATCTCGGTGACGGTGGCGCTGCCGGCGGCCTATGCCTTCTCGCGCTATCGGTTCTTGGGCGACAAGCACCTGTTCTTCTGGCTCTTGACCAACCGAATGGCGCCGCCGGCGGTTTTCGCGCTGCCCTTCTTCCAGCTCTATTCCGCCTTTGGCCTCATCGACACGCATATCGCGGTGGCGATCGCGCACTGCCTGTTCAACGTGCCGCTCGCCGTCTGGATCCTGGAAGGCTTCATGTCCGGCGTGCCGAAGGAGATCGACGAGACCGCCTATATCGACGGCTATTCCTTCCCGCGCTTCTTCATGAAGATCTTCGTGCCGCTGATCGCATCGGGCATCGGCGTCGCCGCTTTCTTCTGCTTCATGTTCTCCTGGGTCGAGCTGCTGCTCGCCCGCACGCTGACGACGACCGATGCCAAGCCGATCGCCGCGACCATGACCCGCACGGTCTCGGCCTCCGGCCTCGACTGGGGCGTGCTCGCCGCCGCCGGTGTGCTGACGATCATCCCCGGCGCGCTCGTCATCTATTTCGTTCGCAACTATATCGCCAAGGGCTTCGCCCTGGGGAGGGTCTGATGGTCACCATCGCCACGCGCAAGAACCGCTGGCCCGTCGCGCTTGTCGCCGTGCTCGTCATCTATGTCGCAGCTGCCGGCCTGCTCTTTTCCGCTCTGCCCGTGGCGGACGGGGAGCGCGACTGGTTCGCCTCGCTGATCCCCGGCGGCTGGATGGCCTGGTCGTTCCCGACCGCCATGTTCTTCCTGACGATCTTCTTGCTGCTCGCGCTGATGGCCGTCTGGGAATATGCCCGGCCGGGCGGTGCCCCGCGCGTCGGCATCCTGCGCTTCGAAACGACCCGCGGCGACAGGCTTTTCGTTTCGCTGCTCGGAAGCGCATTCATTCACCTCGCCTGGCTGGGGCTGGTCGGCGCAAATCTCTGGTGGGCGCTCGCCCTCTCGGTGATCTACGCCATCGCCGTCTTCCGCTACGTTTGAGGCGCTGAAATGAGGGGCGCCCCGAGGGGCGTCCTTCGAAACTGCAAGGAAACGCAATCGCAAAACCCAAGGGAGGAATTGATGCGACGGCACCTTATGACTACGACGGCGGCGATGCTGCTGGCACTCACCGGCTCGGCATTTGCCGGCATGGACGAGGCAAAGCAGTTCCTGGACAAGGAAATCGCCGATCTCTCCTCGCTCGACCGCGCCGCCCAGGAAGCGGAAATGCAATGGTTCGTCGATGCGGCGAAGCCCTTCGCCGGCATGGAAATCAAGGTCGTATCCGAAACGATCGCCACCCATGAATACGAATCGAAGGTGCTCGCCCCGGCCTTCACCGCCATCACCGGCATCAAGGTCACCCATGACCTGATCGGCGAAGGCGATGTCGTCGAAAAACTGCAGACCCAAATGCAGTCGGGTGAGAACATCTACGACGCCTACATCAACGATAGCGACCTCATCGGCACGCACTGGCGCTATCAGCAGGCGCGCAGCCTCACAGATTTCATGGCGAACGAGGGCAAGGACGTTACCAATCCGAACCTCGACATCGACGACTTCATCGGCAAGTCCTTCACCACGGCGCCGGATGGCAAGCTCTATCAGTTGCCCGACCAGCAGTTCGCGAACCTCTACTGGTTCCGCTACGACTGGTTCAACGACGAGAAGAACAAGGCGGACTTCAAGGCCAAGTACGGCTATGACCTCGGCGTTCCGGTCAACTGGTCTGCCTATGAGGACATCGCCGAGTTCTTTACCGGCCGCGAGATCGACGGCAAGAAGGTCTATGGTCACATGGACTACGGCAAGAAGGACCCGTCGCTCGGCTGGCGCTTCACCGACGCCTGGCTCTCGATGGCCGGCAACGGCGACAAGGGCATCCCGAACGGCAAGCCGGTCGACGAATGGGGCATCAAGGTCGACGAGAACTCACGGCCCGTCGGCTCGTGCGTCGCGCGCGGCGGAGACACCAACGGCCCGGCTGCGGTTTACGCCATCCAGAAGTATCTCGACTGGATGAAGGCCTATGCGCCGGCTGCCGCCCAGGGCATGACCTTCTCGGAATCCGGCCCGGTTCCGTCGCAAGGCGAAATCGCCCAGCAGATGTTCACCTATACGGCCTTCACCGCGAGCTTCGTGAAGGAAGGCCTGCCGGTCGTGAACGAGGACGGATCGCCGAAGTGGCGCTTCGCGCCGAGCCCGCATGGCGTCTACTGGAAGGACGGCATGAAGCTCGGTTACCAGGACGCCGGTTCCTGGACCCTGATGAAGTCCACCCCGGAGGATCGCGCGAAGGCCGCATGGCTCTATGCGCAGTTCGTCACCTCGAAGACAATCGACGTGAAGAAGAGCCATGTCGGACTGACCTTCATCCGCCAGTCGACACTCGACCATAAGAGCTTCACCGACCGCGCACCGAAGCTCGGCGGCTTGATCGAGTTCTACCGTTCGCCGGCCCGCCTGCAGTGGTCGCCGACCGGCACGAACGTTCCTGACTATCCGAAGCTGGCACAGCTCTGGTGGCAGGCGATCGGCGATGCCTCTTCCGGCGCCAAGAGCGCCCAGGAAGCGATGGACTCGCTTTGCGCCGAGCAGGAGAAGGTGCTGCAGCGCCTCGAACGCGCCGGCATCCAGGGCGACATCGGTCCGAAGCTCGCCGAGGAGCACGATCTCGAATATTGGAACGCGGAAGCCGTCAAGGCCGGCAACCTCGCTCCGCAGCTGAAGGTTGAGAACGAGAAGGAAAAGCCGATCACCGTCAACTATGACGAGCTGGTCAAGAGCTGGCAGACCAACTGAGCCATCGATAAAGTGTCGCCCGGTCTCTGGGCGACGCACGAATACCGGAGATGCGGCACCGGGGCTGGAAACAGCCCCGGTTTCTTCAGTCGGCGAGGCGCATGCTGGAGCCCACACCGACAGTGCCGCGCGTATCAGACGCTATCAGACGCGCAAAGGTCGCTAGCACTTTGAATTGCTGCGTGTTTCCTTAGATCGAGCTCTATGCAGCAGCCGAAAGCATTACTGTCGTACAACCGAAAACTGTTTCCCTCTTTTCGATAAAGTCAGGCTCCACATCCAGTGCCATAGTTTGCCGCCCACGTCGTAGGAGGAGGTGGGCATGCACGCAAAGGTATTGGAGGAGACTACCTTGGCAAAAAGCCCAGAGGAGACCGTGGCGCAAACGCGACCGGAAGATGAAAAACTCGGTATCGGCGCCAATTTGGCCTATGGCCTGCAGCATGTCCTGACCATGTATGGCGGCATCGTCGCGGTGCCGCTGATTTTGGGTCAGGCGGCAGGCCTCAATTCCAGCGATGTCGGAACGCTGATCACCGCATCGCTCTTCGCCGGCGGTCTCGCTACTATCCTGCAGACCATTGGAATTCCGTTTTTCGGAAGCCGGCTGCCGCTGGTCCAGGGTGTTTCGTTTTCCGGCGTCGCGACGATGATTGCCATTTCCGGCAATGGCGGCATGCAGCCGGTGCTCGGCGCGGTCATGGCCGCCTCGCTGATTGGCCTTCTGATCACGCCGATCTTTTCGCGGGTCACCCGCTTCTTCCCTCCGCTCGTCACCGGCATAGTGATAACGACCATCGGCTTGACGCTGATGCCGGTCGCAGCGCGCTGGGCCATGGGCGGCAACAGCGCCGCACCGGACTTCGGCAGCCCGGCCAATATCCAGCTTGCGGCGACAACCCTCGTCATCGTGCTTTTGCTCAGCAAGCTCGGAAGTGCATCGATCTCGAGGCTTTCGATCCTCATTGCCCTGATCATCGGCACCGTCATCGCCTATTTCTCCGGCATGACTGACTTTTCGAAGGTGATCGAAGGGCCGTTCTTCGCGTTTCCGGCGGTATTCCACTTTGGCTATCCAACCTTCGAGATCGCGGCCATCGTGTCGATGTTCATCGTTATCATGGTCACCTTGGTCGAAACGTCGGCGGATATCCTGGCCGTCGGCGAAATCATCGAGACGAAAGTGGATTCGCGACGCCTCGGTGACGGGCTGAGGGCGGACATGCTGTCGAGCTTCATCGCGCCGGTCTTCGGCTCCTTCACCCAGAGCGCCTTTGCCCAAAATGTCGGGCTCGTGGCGGTCACCGGCATCAAGAGCCGTTATGTGGTCGCAACCGGCGGGCTGTTTCTCGTGATGCTTGGCCTGCTGCCAGTCATGGGCCGCATCGTCGCGGCGGTTCCGAGCGCCGTGCTCGGTGGCGCCGGCATAGTCCTCTTCGGCACGGTCGCCGCGAGCGGCATCCGCACCCTCTCGAAGGTCGACTACAACAACAACATGAACCTTGTCATTGTCGCCACTTCGATCGGGTTCGGCATGATCCCAATCGCCTCTCCCGGCTTTTATGAGCATTTTCCGGCCTGGTTTGCGACGATCTTCCACTCCGGCATCAGCTCCGCTGCTTTGATGGCGATCAGCCTCAATCTGATCTTCAATCACATGACGGCCGGCAATTCCGACCAGCAATCGGTGTTCGTCGCGGGAACGGAGCGAACCCTCCGGTACCAGGATATCGCGCGGCTGCACGATGGCGATTATTTCCTCAATGGCAAACTCTACGACGCGAAAGGCATCGAGGTGCCGGTGATCGCATCGGAAGCGCACTAATCCGCAACTGCCGCAATGCATCGTGCTTGCACCCGGGATCGGTCACGACCGCTCCCGGGGCGGCGCAGCGGCGCGGCGCAACAACAAAGGAACGATCATGGCACAACAACAGGATTTGCTCCGGCTGCTCGACGCCCTGCTGACCACGATGGAGCACGTAATCATCCCTGCCACGGAAGCCGGCGTGGCGGCGGGCAATAAAGTCTTTGGTGCCGCGCTCATCAGGAAAGCGGACCTGTCGGTCATCCTCGCTGAGACCAATAATGAAACCGAGAATCCGCTCTGGCACGGCGAAGTCCACACATTGAAGCGGTTCTACGAAATGGCCGGATCAGCCCGCCCCGACTCGCGCGACCTCCTCTTCCTGTCGACCCATGAACCCTGCTCGATGTGCCTGTCCGCGATTACCTGGGCGGGCTTCGACAATTTTTACTATTTCTTCAGCCACGAGGATTCGCGCGATGCCTTTTCGATCCCGCACGACCTCAGGATCCTCAAAGAGGTCTTCACGCTGGAGCCTGGCGGCTACAATAGGACGAATGCCTTCTGGAAAGGCCAGTCGATCAGAGATTTGATCGCCCGCCTTCCCGGAACGGATCGACCGCTATTTCAAGGGCGTGCCGACGCGATCAGCCGCAAATATGCCGAGCTCTCCGCCAGCTATCAGTCCGGCAAGGAGAACAACGCGATTCCGCTGAACTAGACCAGCCCTCCGGGACCGACGGGTCCAGGTTCAATCCTTGCGCTTCCGGCAATAGAGCTCCAGCCGGTGGCGCACCAGCTCGTAGCCGAGTTCTGCGGCGATCTCCGCCTGCAATTGCTCGATCTTGTCCGAGCGGAACTCGATGACCGCACCCGTTTCGATGTCGATCAGATGGTCGTGATGCGGGGCGTCGGCCGTCTCGAACCGGGCGGTCGCATTCTCGAAGGCATGCCGCTGCACGACACCCTGCTGTTCGAGCGCCGAAAGCGTCCGGTAGACGGTCGAGAGCGATACCGTCGCATCGATCTCCTTGGCGCGGCGGTGCAGTTCGCTGGCGTCCGGGTGGTCTTCTGCTTCGGCCAGAATCTTCAGGATCGCGGCGCGCTGGCGTGTGACGCGCACCCCTCCTTCGCGCAGGATTCCTTCCAGTTCCTGGACCCGATTTTTTGTCTGTCTCATCCGCCGACACTAGCCAAGGGCGGCTGTTTTGAAAATAGCTAGTTGCGAATGGTTCTCATTTGCATTGACTTATGCAGGCCATTCGCCTACCCATAGTGGGAGAGCAGAAGAGGAGATTGTGCATGACCGGTATGACAAGGCGTATGATGTTGACGGCAACCGCGGCGATGGCTGCTTTTTGGCTCGCTCCGGCTAATGCGCCGGCTGCGGAAAAATTCAAGGCGGTCACGACCTTCACCGTCATTGCCGATATGGCGCAGAACGTCGCGGGGGAAGCGGCCATCGTCGAATCGATCACCAAGCCCGGTGCCGAGATCCACAACTACCAGCCGACCCCGCGCGACATCCTCAAGGCGCACGACGCGCAACTGATCCTCTGGAACGGCCTCAATCTCGAACTCTGGTTCGAGAAGTTCTTCCAGAATCTCGACAATATTCCTGGCGTCGTGGTCTCCGAGGGGGTCGAGCCCATGGGCATCGCCGAAGGCCCCTATACGGGCAAGCCGAACCCGCATGCCTGGATGTCGCCAACGGCGGCGCTGGTCTATGTCGACAACATCCGCGACGCCTTCGTGAAGTTCGACCCCGAGAACGCGGAGACCTACAAAGCCAATGCCGAGGCCTACAAGCAGAAGATCGAGGCGACGATCGCGCCGATCCGCGCTACGCTTGACAGGATCCCGCCCGAGAAGCGCTGGCTAGTCTCGAGCGAGGGCGCCTTCAGCTATCTCGCCCGTGATTTCGGCCTGAAGGAGCTCTATCTCTGGCCGATCAATGCCGACCAGCAGGGTACGCCGCAACAGGTGCGCAAGGTCATCGACGCCGTCAGGGCCAGCAACATCCCCGTGGTCTTCTCCGAGAGCACGATCTCGCCCGACCCTGCCATGCAAGTGGCGCGCGAAACGGGTGCAAAATACGGCGGGGTGCTCTATGTGGACTCGCTGAGCGAGGCCGACGGCCCGGTGCCGACCTACATCGACCTCCTGCGCGTTACGTCCGAAACCATCGCGAAAGGTCTTTCGCAATGAACCTTCAGGCAGGGGCACGGCCTGTGACGCGGCCGGCGACCGAAGACGAGGACAGCGGTATTCGCGTCCGAGACGCGACCGTCACCTATCGCAACGGCCACCGGGCGCTCCAGGGGGCATCCTTCGAAATACCGACAGGGACGATCGCCGCACTCGTCGGCGTTAACGGCAGCGGCAAATCGACGATGTTCAAGGCGATCATGGGCTTCGTCCGGCTGGCGGAAGGCGAGATTTCTGTCTTAGGCCTGACCGTGCCGCAGGCGCTCAAGAAAAACCTCGTCGCCTATGTGCCGCAGGCCGAGGAGGTCGATTGGAATTTCCCGGTCCTCGTCGAGGACGTCGTGATGATGGGCCGCTACGGCCACATGAACATGCTGCGCATGGCGAAGAAGGCCGACCATGAGGCGGTCGAGTCGGCGCTCGCGCGCGTCGGAATGAGCGATTACCGCAAGCGCCAGATCGGCGAGCTTTCCGGAGGCCAGAAGAAGCGCGTCTTCCTCGCTCGGGCACTTGCCCAGGATGGCCGCGTGATCCTGCTCGACGAACCCTTCACCGGCGTCGACGTCAAGACGGAGGATGCGATCATTCGCCTGCTCCTCGCCCTTCGCGACGAAGGACGGGTGATGCTCGTCTCGACCCACAATCTCGGCAGCGTTCCGGAATTCTGCGATCGCACGATCCTGTTGAAAAATACCGTGCTCGCCTACGGTCCGACGGATACCACCTTCACCCGCGACAATCTCGAACTCGCCTTCGGCGGCGTGCTGCGTCATTTCGTGCTCGGCGGCGAGAGCCTGCATTCCGATGCGGATCCTCGCCAGCTTTCAGTGATAAGCGACGACGAGCGGCCGCTGGTCATGTATGGCGCCCGGGATCGAATGGTGGCGCAACCGGCAAAACCCGAAACCGAGCCGGAGGCCGACAGCGAATGATCGCGACGCTCGTCGAGCCGTTCACCTATACATACATGCTGAACGCGATGTGGGTCAGTGCGCTGGTCGGCGCCGTCTGCGCCTTTCTCTCCGCCTATCTCATGCTGAAAGGCTGGTCTCTGATCGGCGACGCGCTCTCTCATTCGATCGTGCCCGGTGTCGCCGGCGCCTATATGCTCGGCCTCCCCTTCTCGCTCGGCGCCTTCTTCTCCGGCGCGCTTGCCGCCGGCGCCATGCTGTTCCTGAACCAGCGCACGCGGCTCAAGGAGGATACGATTATCGGCCTGATCTTCACCTCCTTCTTCGGCCTCGGCCTCTTCCTGGTGTCGCTGGCGCCAACCTCGGTGAACATCCAGACGATCGTGCTCGGCAACATCCTCGCCATCACGCCCGCCGACACGCTGCAACTCGCGATCATCGGCTTTGTCTCGCTGGCGATCCTCTCGGCCAAATGGAAGGACCTGATGGTCACCTTTTTCGACGAGAACCATGCCAATTCGATCGGCATCAACACGGCTTTCCTGAAGGTGCTGTTCTTCACGCTGCTTTCCGCCTGCACGGTCGCCGCCCTGCAGACGGTCGGCGCCTTTCTCGTCATCGCCATGGTCGTCACCCCCGGCGCGACCGCCTACCTCCTCACCGATCGATTCCCGCGGCTGATCCTGATCAGCGTCGCCATCGGGGCGCTGACGAGCTTCGTCGGAGCCTATTCGAGCTATTTTCTCGACGGCGCGACCGGCGGCATCATCATCGTGCTGCAGACGTTGATTTTTCTGCTGGCCTTCATCTTCGCACCGAAGCATGGGCTCATCGCCGCCCGCCGCCGCGCATCCGCAGTCTTGGAGGTTCGGCGATGATATCCCTCGACATGCTGACCGCCGTCTTCCAGTTCGAGTTCATGCGAAACGCGCTGATCATCTCGGTGCTGGTCGCAATCCCCACTGCCATGCTCTCCTGCTTCCTCGTGCTCAAGGGCTGGTCGCTGATGGGCGACGCGATCTCGCATGCGGTCTTCCCCGGCGTTGTCGTCTCCTACATCGTCGGCCTGCCGCTCGCCGTCGGCGCCTTCGCCGCCGGCATGTGCTGCGCGCTCCTGACAGGCTATCTCAAGGAAAACAGCCGCATCAAGCAGGATACGGTGATGGGCGTCGTCTTCTCCGGCATGTTCGGTCTCGGCCTGGTGCTCTACGTCAATATCCAGACCGATGTTCACCTCGACCACATCCTCTTCGGCGATATGCTCGGCATAGGCTGGAGCGACATCGTCGGAACGGGCCTCATCGCCTTTGTTGCCGCCGGCATCCTCGGATTCAAATGGCGCGATCTTCTGCTCCACGCCTTCGATCCGGCCCAGGCCCGCGCCGTCGGGCTGCCGGTCGCATGGCTGCACTACGGACTGCTTGCGATCCTGTCGCTGACGATCGTCGGCGCACTGAAAGCCGTCGGGCTTATCCTCGCCATCGCCATGCTGATAGCCCCCGGCGCGATTGCCTTCCTGCTGACCCGGACTTTCAGCGGCATGCTGGTGTCAGCGGTCCTCATCGCCGTTCTCACCTCCTTCTCCGGCGTCTATATCTCCTTCTTCATCGATAGCGCCCCGGCTCCGACCATCGTTCTGCTGATGTCGGCAACCTTTCTGTTCGCCTTCGCCTACTCCAACTGGAGGACGGCGCGCACCGAGGCGCAGAGGACTCCGTTCGAATAAGGTGTCTACTGCATGTCTCCTTGGATCGACCTCGATTTTAAGGACAAAGACATGCAGCGCTTCAGGTGCTACATCGACCTTTGCGCGTCTCATAAGGCGCGCGGCGCTGTAGCGAGATGCCTCTTGGAAGGCGACGCTCCGATCCTTTATTGTGCGCCTGGCGAGTGGGTAAGGTGAGTTTCGGGCGATGGAGAGAAAGCATAGGGGCCGTGCCGGCATTGCTTTCTTTCTCAGTGCCGTGGCGCTGATCTTCACGGCGATACTCGCAACCGTGCTACTTGCGAACGAACAGCGCAATCTGAGGCAGCTTCTAACGGCACTGGGGCTCGAGACCAGCGCCGCGCAACCGGAAAGGCCGCCCCTGCCGTCGCGCACCCCCCAGCGGCGGCCAAAGCCTGAGACCGTGGTCCTGCCGGAGCGGATCTTCGCGGACCTGAACGCTCCGGAACAGCAATTCCTCCGCCAGCTTCGCAGCGACCCACGCGCGCTCTGCGAGGCGCTTCGCGAAGCCGGCTTCCGCGATCTCGAATGGACATCCGCCGAGAGCGGCCGCTGGGAATGTTCGTCCCTCGTCCCATTCGCCCGGCCGGGAGACCAGAAGAGCTCGTCGATCTTCATTTTCGTCAAAGGCAGCGACGAGGACGAAATCACCTCCTTCCGCGTCAAGCTGAATATCGAACACCCGGACGACACGCAGGTGGTTACGAGTGGCGCGGCGATGGCCGCCGCGGTTTTCCTCAGTCACGTTCGCTGGGCCGATCGCGAGAGCGTAGCGCTCAAGATTCAGGCACTCGACGAATTCGATCTCCGCCGCTTCGGCAGCCGCATACAGTTCAAGCGCGAGTCCGGCGAAACGCCGCGCTACAATCTCCTTGCTAACCAGGCGAGGCGAACGCGCCCCAAGAGCATCGCCGAAACTTTTTTCGACCGCGATCAATGGCTCGCAGCCGGCGATGGCTCGCACACCTTCGTCGGCCGTGGACCCTCGGCATGGATGTCTACGAACGGCGATGGTCGCTGAACCGCCTCAGATCAGGATACTTTAGGTCGGTTCAATTATACGAAGTTCGGTGTACGGGCGGAAAGCCGCGCCGACTATCTCGTCCCGGCTAGCGGTCGATCCGCGTCGAAAGGATGATTGACGAGAGTGTCTTTTCAACGCCGCCGATTTCCCCGATACGGTCGATCAGATGATCCAGTTCGCTGATCGAGCTCGCAGCGACAATGGCGATCAGATCGAAACTGCCGCTGACGGAGTGAAGGGTGCGGATTTCCCGTATCGCGGCAAGCTCGGGCGTGACACGACTGAGCGCCCGCGGCGCGATCGTGATCAGCACATGCGCCTTCACCAATCCCTTTTCGTAATTCTCCGAAAGGCGCACGCCGTAGCCCGCGATCACACCGTCGCGCTCCAGACGTTCCAGACGCGCCTGCACGGTCGTGCGCGAGAGGCCGAGCCGACGGGCAATCGTCGCCGTTGGCATGCGGGCGTTCTCGCTGAGCACGGCGAGTAATTCACGATCCTTGTCGGTAACCTGCATATTGTCGACTCTGTTCGGCGAAATGCCGATATCTCTCCGTCGATTTACTCATTTCAGCGCTTCAAAGCAACAGTCGGCAGAGGGACAATGCGCTCGAAGAGCTCATGTTCGAGGGGAAGAAAAGAATGAAAGAGATCGTAGTCATCGGCGCCGGCAAGATCGGATCGACGATCGCCCGCATGCTGGCCCACTCCGGCGACTATCGCGTCTGCGTCGTCGACCGCAGTGCCGAGCAGTTGCAGGAGGTCGAAAAGCACGACGCAATTTCGACGGCTGCAATCGACATTACCGACAGGAAGGCGCTTGTCGGCTTGCTCGCGGGCAAGTTCGCTGTATTGAGCGCCGCTCCTTTCCATCTGACGGTGGCGATCGCCGAGGCCGCCGCCGAGGCCGGCATTCACTATCTTGACCTGACGGAAGACGTCGAATCGACCCGGCAGGTCAAGGCGATTGCCGCCAAGGCGAACACCGCCTTCATCCCGCAATGCGGGCTTGCCCCCGGCTTCATCTCGATCGTCGCCTACGACCTTGCCAAACGCTTCGACAAGCTCGAGAGCGTCCGCATGCGCGTCGGCGCGCTGCCGCAATATCCGTCGAACGCGCTCAACTACAATCTCACCTGGAGCACGGACGGGGTCATCAACGAATATATCGAGCCCTGCGAAGCGATCGTCGAAGGTGCGCTGGTCGAAGTGCCGGCGATGGAGGCGCGCGAGGAGTTCTCCCTCGACGGGGTCACCTACGAGGCATTCAACACCTCGGGCGGTCTCGGCACACTCTGCGAGACACTCAAGGACAAGGTGCGCACCCTGAACTACAAGACGATCCGTTATCCCGGCCATGCAGCCATCTTCAAGGCGCTGTTGAACGATCTCGGCCTGCGCCATCGCCGCGAAGTCCTGAAGGACATCCTCGAAAATGCGCTGCCGACCACGACCCAGGACGTCGTCGTCATCTTCGTCACCGTTTCCGGCTTCCGCGACGGCCACCTGGTCCAGGAAACCTATGCCAACAAGGTCTATAGCGGCGCCGTCGCCGGGCGGATGCACAGCGGCATTCAAATTACCACAGCCGCCAGCATCTGCGCCGTGCTCGACCTCGTCGCCGAAGGCAAGCTCCCGGCAAAGGGCTTCATTCGTCAGGAGGACATCGCGCTCGACACATTCCTCGCCAACCGCTTCGGCCACCACTACGCGCAAAAGAACGGCAGCGAGCGCGCCGCAAGCTGAGACGCTGTCCAGTCGCATCCTCGAAACATGAAACGAAAAATGCCCGGACATTGTCCGGGCATCTGCGTTCACGGTGATCCTTTTTGACGAAATTGGCGGCAACCTTCCGTTACCCGCCGACCAGGAGGAAGATCGCGACCGCGGTCGCCCTTCCCGCGCCTGCGGAAATCGCACGCAGGGAGAGATCGTTCGCCGGCAAATTCGCTGCGGCCAGAGGCGGCCGCTCCAACCCGCAAAAAACCCCGCTCGAAGCGGGGTCCGAAGTTCTAATCCTCATTTCCCTTGTCGGGATGTCCCTTTCAGGCCGGGATTACGATCTCCCCGAGCTTCGTCAGTTCGGCGATGAACTGCTCGAGACGGGTCTTCTTCTCGTCACCGGCGCCTTCGAGTTCGGCGCGGACCACAGCGATGCGGTTCTCGAGCACCGAGGGGTCGAGTTCGTCCACGTGAACGGCCGATTCCGCAAGCAGCGTGCAGCCGGTCGGCAGGATATCGGCGAACCCCCCGAAGACCGCGAAGCGCTCGCTCTTGCCGTCGGCCATCTTGACGGTGACCACACCCGGCTTGACAGTCGTCATGGTCGGCGCGTGATTGGCCATCACGGTCATTTCACCCTCGGTTGCCGGGATGACGACTTCAGTCACCTGTGCGGAAAGCAACAGGCGCTCCGGGGAAACAAGTTCGAAATTGAAACTGTCGGCCATGACCATTCACTTCTGGTAAGCGCACCGTAAAGCGGCGGCTGTGCATGTTCTAGAGCCGCTGACGCCGCGGCAGAATGGAAGCCGCGGCGCAAAAAACTCGCGCCACGGCTCACGCTCGATTAGGCGGCTTCGGCAGCCAGCTTCTTGGCCTTTTCGACGGCTTCGTCGATGGAGCCAACCATGTAGAAGGCGGCTTCCGGCAGGTGGTCGTACTCGCCGTTGACGAGACCCTTGAAGCCCTTGATCGTGTCTTCGAGGGCGACCAGCTTGCCCGGCGAGCCGGTGAAGACTTCAGCGACGAAGAACGGCTGCGACAGGAAGCGCTCGATCTTGCGGGCGCGGGCGACGGTGAGCTTGTCCTCTTCGGAAAGCTCGTCCATGCCGAGGATGGCGATGATGTCCTGGAGCGCCTTGTAGCGCTGCAGCGTACCCTGCACCTTACGGGCGACTTCGTAGTGCTCCTCGCCGACGATCATCGGATCGAGCATGCGCGAGGTCGAGTCGAGCGGGTCCACGGCCGGGTAGATGCCCTTTTCGGCGATCGAGCGCGACAGAACCGTCGTCGCGTCGAGGTGGGCGAACGAGGTCGCCGGAGCCGGGTCGGTCAAGTCGTCGGCCGGAACGTAGATCGCCTGAACCGAGGTGATCGAGCCCTTGGTCGTCGTGGTGATGCGCTCCTGCATCGCGCCCATGTCGGTCGCAAGCGTCGGCTGGTAACCCACGGCCGATGGAATGCGGCCGAGCAGAGCCGACACTTCCGAACCGGCCTGGGTGAAGCGGAAGATGTTGTCGACGAAGAAGAGAACGTCCTGGCCTTCGTCACGGAAGTGCTCGGCGACGGTCAAACCGGTGAGCGCGACGCGGGCGCGGGCACCCGGCGGTTCGTTCATCTGGCCATAAACGAGCGCGGCCTTGGAGCCTTCGCCGCCACCGTGCTTGTTCACGCCCGATTCGATCATTTCGTGATAGAGATCGTTGCCTTCGCGGGTACGCTCGCCCACGCCCGCGAACACCGAGTAACCGCCATGCGCCTTGGCGACGTTGTTGATCAGTTCCATGATCAGAACGGTCTTGCCGACGCCTGCACCGCCAAAGAGGCCGATCTTGCCACCCTTTGCGTAAGGAGCGAGCAGGTCGACGACCTTGATGCCGGTGACGAGGATCTGCGCTTCCGTCGACTGCTCGACATAGGCCGGCGCGTCCTGGTGGATCGCGCGGCGCGATGCCGTAACGACCGGACCGGCTTCGTCAACCGGCTCGCCGATGACGTTCATGATGCGGCCGAGCGTTTCCTTGCCGACCGGCACCGCGATCGGGGCACCGGTGTCGGTGACCAACTGACCACGGACGAGGCCTTCGGACGAGTCCATGGCGATCGTGCGGACGGTATTTTCCCCGAGATGCTGAGCGACTTCGAGAACGAGGCGGTTGCCCTGGTTGTCGGTTTCCAGCGCGTTCAGGATCTGCGGCAGGTAGCCCTCTTCGAACGCGACGTCGACGACGGCGCCGATAACCTGCGTGACACGGCCGACAGCACCCGTAGCCACAGCGGCTGTCTTGGCGGGAGCTGCCTTCTTCGGAGCAGCAGGCTTCTTCACCGCTGCGGTTTCTTTCGGGGTAGCTGCCTTAGCCATAATTCTTACCCTCTTCTCGTAACCTTAGAGCGCTTCCGCGCCCGAGATAATTTCAATGAGTTCCTTGGTGATCTGCGCCTGCCGCTGACGGTTGTAGTTGAGAGTCAGCTTGTTGATCATCTCACCGGCATTGCGCGTCGCATTGTCCATGGCGCTCATCTTGGCGCCCATTTCGCCGGCGACGTTCTCGAGCAATGCCCGGAAGATCTGCACGGAGATGTTGCGCGGAATGAGGTCGCTGAGGATGGCGGCAGCATCCGGCTCGTATTCGTAGATCGCTGAATTGCTCTCGGTCTCGGCTGCCACCGGTCCGGCCGATGCCGGGATGAGCTGCTGCGCGGTCGGGATTTGCGATATGACGGACTTGAACTCGGAATAGAACAAGGTGCAGACGTCGAACTCTCCCCTTTCGAAGAGCTCGATCACCTTGTGACCGATTCGGTCTGCATTCTCGAAACCGATCTTCCTGACTTCACGCAAGTCGACGCGGTCGATGATCAGCGACGCGAATTCCCGCCGCAGGATATCGAAGCCCTTCTTGCCGACGCAGATGATCTTGACCGTCTTGCCCTCGGCCAGGAGCTTGCGCACATGGTCGCGAGCATGGCGCGCAATCTGCGAGTTGAAGCCGCCGCAGAGACCGCGTTCTGCGGTGCAGACGATCAGGAGATGCGTGTCGTTCCTGCCGGTCCCGGTCATCAACCGCGGCGCGGCGTCGTCCGCGCCAACCGCCTGGGCGATATTGGCGAGAACGGCAGCCATGCGCTGCGAATAAGGCCGGGCGGCCTCGGCCGCCTCCTGCGCGCGCCGAAGCTTCGCCGCGGCGACCATCTTCATCGCCTTGGTGATCTTCTGCGTCGCCTTGACGGAGGCGATCCGGTTCTTCAGATCCTTAAGTGAAGGCATCCGTTGTCCGTCCTAGTTGAGGTCCGCTCAGGCGAAAGACTTGGCGAAGCTGTCGATAGCAGCCTTCAGCTTTGCCTTGGTGTCGTCAGAGATCGCCTTCTCCGTACGGATGGTATCCAGAACGGCCTTGCCTTCCGAACGCAGATAGGAGAGCAGACCCTGCTCGAACTTGCCGACTTCATTGACCGGCAGCTTGTCGAGATAGCCGTTGACGCCGGCGAAGATCACCGCGACCTGCTCTTCCGTCTTCAGCGGCGAGAACTGCGGCTGCTTCAGGAGTTCGGTCAGGCGGGCACCGCGGTTAAGCAGGCGCTGGGTAGCAGCATCGAGGTCGGAGCCGAACTGGGCGAAGGCCGCCATTTCGCGGTACTGGGCGAGTTCGCCCTTGATCGAGCCGGCAACCTGCTTCATCGCCTTGATCTGCGCGGAGGAGCCGACGCGCGAAACCGACAGGCCGACGTTAACGGCCGGACGGATACCCTGGTAGAACAGGTCGGTTTCAAGAAAGATCTGGCCGTCGGTGATCGAGATCACGTTGGTCGGGATAAACGCGGACACGTCGTTGCCCTGCGTCTCGATGACCGGCAGCGCCGTCAGCGAGCCAGCGCCCTTTTCGTCGGAGAGCTTCGCAGCGCGCTCCAAGAGGCGGGAATGCAGGTAGAAGACGTCGCCCGGATACGCTTCGCGGCCCGGCGGGCGGCGGAGCAGCAGCGACATCTGGCGGTAGGCCACGGCCTGCTTGGACAGGTCGTCATAGCCGATCAGCGCATGCTTGCCGTTGTCGCGGAAATACTCGCCCATCGCGCAGCCGGCGAACGGAGCGAGATACTGCATCGGCGCCGGGTCGGAAGCCGTGGCCGCGACGATGATGGAGTACTGCAGGGCGCCGCGCTCTTCGAGGACCTTCACGAACTGGGCGACGGTCGAGCGCTTCTGGCCGATAGCGACGTAGACGCAGTAGAGCTTGTCCTGCTCCGGGCCGTTGTCATGGATCGGCTTCTGGTTCAGGAACGTGTCGAGGATGATTGCGGTCTTGCCGGTCTGGCGGTCGCCGATGACGAGCTCGCGCTGGCCGCGGCCGACCGGGATCAGGGCGTCGATGGCCTTGAGGCCGGTCGACATCGGCTCGTGAACCGACTTGCGCGGAATGATGCCGGGTGCCTTGACGTCGACGCGGGCGCGCTGCTTGGCGTTGATGGGGCCCTTGCCGTCAATCGGGTTGCCGAGCGCGTCGACCACGCGGCCGAGCAACTCCGGACCGACCGGAACGTCAACGATGGCGCCGGTCCGCTTGACGGTGTCGCCTTCCTTGATGTCGCGGTCGGAGCCGAAGATAACCACACCGACATTGTCGGATTCGAGGTTCAGCGCCATGCCACGAATTCCGCCCGGGAATTCGACCATCTCGCCTGCCTGAACATTGTCGAGGCCGTAGACGCGGGCGATACCGTCACCGACGGAAAGCACCTGGCCGACTTCGGAGACTTCTGCTTCCTGGCCGAAATTTTTGATCTGATCTTTGAGAATTGCGGAAATTTCCGCGGCGCGGATATCCATCAGCCGACCTCTTTCAGTGCAAGCTTAAGGGTAGAGAGTTTGGTGCGAAGGGAGGTGTCAATCTGGCGGGACCCGACCTTGACGATCAGACCTCCAAGAATAGACGGGTCGACGGTGACGTTGATCGCCACGTCTTTGCCGGTGACGCCTTTCAGCGTCGCCTTCAATTCGGTTTGCTGCGCTTCGGTCAGCGCGTGGGCCGACGTGACGTCGGCAGTGATTTCGCCGCGGTGACGCGCGGCGATCAGGCGGAAGGCCTTGATGATGCCGGGCAGCGCGAAGAGGCGGCGATTGCGCGCGATGACCTTGAGGAAGTTGCCGACGAGGCCGGAAAAACCGAACTGATCCGCGACCGCCGAGATGGCCTTGAACTGATCGTCAGCGGAAAAAACCGGGCTTGCGACCAGCCGCTTCAAATCGTCGCTGCCGTCGATCAGCGCCTGGACGCGATCAAGATCGGCACCGACCGCTTCTACCGCACCGGCCTCGAGGGCAAGCTCGAAGAGGGAGGAGGCATATCTTTCTGCAACACCGGAAATAAGCTGGGATGTGTCTGCCACGGGCACAAGCTTCTCTCAAAATCATCCAAGAGCGTCAGCAGCGGCGAACCGTCCATTTAACGTCTTGAATTTGCTGCATTAATTCGCAGGATATCGAGGCCCTTCGACCCACTTCCCCCGCAATTCGCGGTTCGTCTAGCATAGGATGTTTGGACTCGCAACACGCCAACGCCAGGAATGCGGCATAACTCGACCGAGTTCGGCCGAATTTTGCCGTACATTGTGTCGCAGGCCCCCGCGCCTGCCGTTCCTATAGCGCCGCGCGTCTTGATCAGACGCGCAAAGGTCGCTGTAGCACTTTGAAATGCTGCATGTCTTTTTCCTTCAATCGAGGTCGATTTAAGGAGACATGCAGCAGTTAGATAAGCCCGAAGACATAGGCGAGCGGCAGGACGGCGAGCGCCGCCTGGACAAGAAGCGCAAGCCAGTTGAAGAGGGTGGCGCCATTATCGCTCATCATCGACAAGGCGCGGCCGAAGGCAGCCAGCGCAAAGGCGGCGCCGACGGCAAGATAGACCATCGGCTGGGCGAGCAGGATGGCCCCGAGTCCGAGCCCGACATGCATGCCGCCCATGGTGGAACGGGCCTCCGCCAGGCCGCCGCGGCGCCCCTCGGCTAGGCCGATGCCGGCTGCACGAAAAGTGAGGCGCGGCGCAAACAGCATGACGAGTCCGAGCAGCGCCGCCGCGGCGGCCGCAAAAAAGGCCAGGAACTCGCCGGTTTCCGTTGGAATGTATAACTCCATCTCGATTCCCCGCGGGCAGGTGATCTCGCCGCTCCGGCTGATTCGTTACGGCGCATCCTTGATCCAGCCTATTCTATGTCCATGGCGATGGGAATCGGCTGTCTTAAGGGAGCGACTCCGATCACAGAAAACTCTGCGGATCGACGTCCATCTGGACGCTCACCGAGCCGCGCTCCTTCGGGCCCGCCGCGATCATCGCCTTCAGGAAGGATTGCATGTCGCTATTGCGCCGCCCGTGGACGAGCAGGCGGAAACGATGCCGGCCGCGGATCAGCGCCAGCGGCGCCTCGGCCGGGCCGAGGATCGAAATGCCGTCGACGCGCGGCGCGGCATTGCGCAGGCCGCGCGCATGCCCTTCCGCATCCTGGCGCGAGTCCGCGGATACGATGATCGAGGCGAGCCGCCCGAAGGGTGGCAGGGCCGCGCGTTCCCGCTCGTTTATCTCGCGCTCGTAAAAAGCCTCGGCGTCACCGGAGACGATGGCCTGCATCACCGGGTGTTGCGGCTGGTACGTCTGCAGCAATCCAAGGCTCTTCAGACCCGTCCGGCCGGCGCGCCCGGTTACCTGCGATAGGAGCTGGTACGTCCGCTCGGCGGCGCGCGGATCGCCGTTGGCAAGGCCGAGATCGGCATCGACGATGCCGACGAGCGTCATCATCGGAAAATTATGACCCTTGGCGACGAGCTGCGTGCCGATGACGATATCCGCCTCGCCCTTGGCGATCGCTTCGAGCTCCAGTCTCAGCCGCTTGACCCCCATCAGGTCGGAGGAAAGCACGATGGTGCGGGCCTCGGGAAAATGCCGCTCGACTTCCTCGGCAATGCGCTCGACGCCCGGCCCACAGGCGACCAGGTGGTCGAGCGTGCCGCACTCAGGGCAGGCCTCCGGCATCCGCTCCGAATAGCCGCAATGATGGCACTGGATCTGACCCCGGAACCGGTGCTCGACCAGCCAGCTCGAGCAGTCAGGACACTGGAAGCGATGACCGCAGACACGGCAGAGCGTCAAGGGCGCATATCCCCGGCGGTTCAAGAAGAGAAGCGCCTGCTCGCCGCGGCCGATCGCCCTGCCGATCTCGGTAAGAAGCACCGGAGAGAGAAAGCCGCCGCGCCCTGGCGGGTGCCGGCGCATGTCGATTACGCCGAGATGCGGCAGCGCCGCATCGCCGAAACGCGTCGGCAGGTGGATCGGCCGGTAACGCCCGATCTCACTGTTGACCCGGCTTTCGACCGAAGGCGTGGCGGAGACCAGCACGACCGGGAAACCGCTGATGCGGCCGCGCACGACCGCCATGTCACGCGCATTGTAGAAGACACGATCCTCCTGCTTGTAGGCGGGATCGTGCTCTTCGTCGACGATGATGAGGCCCAGATCCTCGAAAGGCAGGAACAGGGCCGAACGCGCGCCGGCGACGACGCGCACCTGGCCGGTCGTCACCTGTCGCCAGACCTTTTCCCTGGTGCGCGGCGCGAGGTCGGAATGCCACTCCGCCGGCTTCGCTCCGAAGCGATCCTGGAAGCGTTCCATGAAGCTTGCGGTCAGCGCTATTTCCGGAAGCAGGATGAGCACCTGCTTGCCGGCCCGAAGCGTCGCCGCGATTGCCTCGAAATAGACCTCGGTCTTGCCGGAACCGGTAACGCCATCGATCAGCGAGACGGAGAAATTGCGCGCCTCGACCGCCGTGAGCAGATCCGCGGCCGCCTGCCGCTGCGGCCCCTCGAGGCGCGGTACGGCAAAATCCGGATCGGGGGCGGTGACGACCGGCGGCGGCGGCACGAAAACCGTTTCGAACACGCCCTGCGCCTGAAGGCCGTCGATGACGCTCGACGAGACACCGGCCGCATGGGCAAGTCCTGAGCGGGTCCAGGAATATCCGTCGCTCGCCGCAGCGATCACCCGCTCGCGCGTCGCCGTCATCCGTTCCGGCCGTCTTTCGGTAAGACGCAACGCTTCCACCATCGGCTCCGGATCGAAGGCGGTCGGCGCCCTGAGCGCCATGCGCGCGACAAGCCCCGGTGGCGTTATCGTATAGTTGGCCACCCAGTCCAGGAAGGTGCGCATGTCACGGTTGAGCGGCGGACAATCGAAAACCTTCTCGATCGCCTTCAGCTTCTTGGGGTCGACCGTGCCGTCGTCGGGGCCATCCCAGACGACGCCGACGACGAGGCGAGGGCCGAGCGGCACCTGTACGATCGATCCCGGTTCGACCGCCATCCGATCCGGCACGACGTAGGAATACCCCCTCGGCGCCGGCATCGGCAGCAGGACGGGCACCACACGGCGATCGAGTACGTCCCCGAATAAATCGGTTGAATCGAGAGTCATTTTGCCGTGACCTTGCCACCGCTTTCGGCTAAAGAAAACTGCGCAGCGAACCGCTGCCTTGTGGATAGCAGGGTTTGTCACGGTTCCGCCCGAGTTTCAACGCGCGCGATTTTCGCCACCCGACAGTGGAGAAGCGCCCGAACGGCTGAGTGCCAAGGAAGGCTCCCATGAAATTTTTCGTCGATACCGCCGATGTGAAGGAAATCCGGGAACTGAACGATCTCGGCCTGCTCGACGGCGTCACCACCAATCCCTCGCTGATCCTGAAGTCGGGTCGCGACATTGTCGAGGTCACCAAGGAAATCTGCTCGATCGTCGACGGTCCGGTCTCGGCGGAAGTCACCGCGACCGAATATGGCGAGATGATGAGGGAAGCGGCGGCGCTCGCGAAGATCGCCGACAATATCTGCATCAAGCTGCCGCTGACGCTTGACGGCTTGAAGGCCTGCAAGGCGCTGACCTCGGACGGGCACCAGACCAATGTCACGCTCTGCTTCTCGGCCAACCAGGCGCTGCTCGCCGCCAAGGCGGGCGCGACCTTCGTTTCGCCCTTCATCGGCCGCCTCGACGACATCGCCTTCGACGGCATGGACCTGATCCGCGAGATCCGCCACATCTTCGACAATTACGGTTTTGAGACCGAAATTCTCGCTGCCTCGATACGCACGGTCAACCACGTCAAGGAAGCCGCCCTCATCGGCGCCGACGTCGTCACCGCACCGCCGGCAACGCTGAAGGCGCTCGTCAAGCACCCGCTGACCGACAAAGGTCTCGAAATGTTCCTCGCCGACTGGGCGAAGACCGGTCAGAAGATCGGCTGATCGGCGGAGATCACGCCGCAGCATTAGGAGGCTCCGCAGCGATGCGGGGCCTTTTTCATTCGTCCTCGCCGTCTAGCGAACCGGTGAGGCGCATTCCATCGATCGACGTGGCGCCGTTCTTGCGGACCACCCGTCGCGGCCGCACGCCGCAACGCTCTTGAACCGCCGCCGCCAGGCGCTCGGAGTGAGTGACGATCCAGATCTGGCTGTCTCTGGAAGCGCTCACGATCATATCCGCAAGCGCCGGCAGCATATCCGGATAGAGGCTCGTCTCCGGTTCGTTGAGCGCGATGAAAGGCGGGCGACGGTAGGAAAGCAGCGCAGCGGCAAGGGCCAGGAAGCGCATCTGTCCGTCCGAAAGCTCGCGCGGCAAGAAGGGGCGTTGCGGAAATTCGGGAAAGACCAGCGCGAATTCGGCGAATTGCCCCGGCGGCGGCACCTCGAGCTTCGCACCGCCAAAGGCGCTTGCCACGGCCCGGTCGAGATCGAGCGTGTCTTCGCGCGTGTGGTAGAGCGTTGCAAAGACCGCGGCCATGTTGCCGCCTTCTTCGTCGAGCATCGGCGCAGTCACCGCCAGGCATGGCGCCCGCAAGGGCGAATCGCGATCGGTGCGGAAGCCATGAAAGAAGCGCCACTGGCCGATGGCCCGCCTGACCGCGCCAATTTCGGGGTAGTGACCCGCATCACCGAGAAGCGATACCGCCGTTTCCGACTGCATCGCCTCGCCCGGATAGTCTTCCAAGCGCCCGTGCTCACCGCGAACGGCTATGCTCGGCCCCGCCCGTTTCATCATCGTGACGGGCCTGCGGCCGGTCTCGACGCTCAGCTCCTCCTCCTTCACCTGCGGCTCAAAGCTGAAGCCGGCGGCTGCCGGGGGCTTCAGACCCGCTTCGATCCGGTATCGGAACGTGATTGCGCGCTCCTCGTCGATCAGTTCTGTCATAAGGCAGATGCGCACAGCCTTGCCGGCTCGGCGCGCACCGCTCCAGAGGGCGGACGACATCCCTCCTTCCGCAGCGATGTCGCGCGCAAAACTGCCCCGCATTGCCGATTGCACCAGTTGCAGCGCACGATAGAGGTTGGATTTTCGGACACCATTCTCGCCGATGAACAGGTTGACGTCGGCCGTATCAATGCGCAGGGAGCGCAATGAGCGGTAGTTTTCTACAGACATGGAGCGAAGCAGCATGGCTCTAACCTGGGCGCGCTCTTCGCCAAAAGCCTCACGCTGGAACCTTGGCCTGGGGATCGAAGGCCGCATCGCCGTCTCGCGCGAGCGCGAAAACCGTGTGGTGCTCGAGCGCACGGGTAACGTCCATCGGATCGCCGTCCAGCGCCTCAGGCGCGATCAGGTTGCCGATCCGGAAGTCGAAGAGGTCGCCCTTCTTGTTGAGAAGCTCGTGGAAGACGGTCATGTCGCGCAGTTCCGTCGACCACTTCGCGAACCAGTAGAACAGGCCGGAATTGCGCGCGCTCATGTGGACCGGCAGGATTGGCAAACCGTACTTGCGGGCGAAACTGATGGCTGAACTTTTCCACGGACGCTCGTTGAGACGCCCATCTGCCCAATAGGCGATTCGACCGGAGGGGAAGAGTACGGTCGCCTTCCCCGCTTCGATGGCACGATTGGTGACCTGCAGCGTCTCGCGTGCCTTGAGCTTCGACTTGTGCTCCTCCCGCCACTCGACCGGGATGATCATCTCAACGAAGCGCGGATTGACGCGGATGGCATCGCGGTTGGCGAAGAACATCATGTCGGGCCGGCGGCTCTTGAGAAGGTCGAAGACGGCGATGCCGTCGGCGATGCCGGTCGGGTGGTTGCTGACGAGCAGGAAGCCGCCGCGCGCCGGTATGCGCTCCGGCTTGTCGACGCGGATGTCGAGTGAGAGCAGCGAACTTAAATGCTCGAAGGCCTGGAAGCCCTGCATGTTGGCGACGGAATCGGCGAATTCGATCGCCTTGCGGTAGTTAAGCAGAGTGTAGAGAAAGGGCCGCATCACGGGCCATAGCGGATGCCGGACGATCTTCTGGCCGCGTTCGGCAATCAGCGTGTCGACGATGTGGCCAGGCTGTCCCTGTGAGACCAGCGCGACAGCCTCTGCAAAATGCGCCAACGCGCCCGAATCACGTCTCGCCATAAGTGTACCCGCTTTGCTGAGGCGAACATCGCAGTTCAATATGATCGAACAATGACAAAATCCAAGGGGCTGTTGGCGAACAAATGATACGTTAGCAAAAACATAAGCGCCCGGTGGCAAAGTGGCGCGGGAGGAAAAGCACGAGCGGTTTTCCTGCCCCGCACCAACTTCTTGGAAACGCAGCAATCACGCCTGGGCCGAGGATGAACGACCTTCTTGTAATAGGCCACCCAGAGGTTATGGCAGAGCGTCGAAGGTGGCTTGCGACTCTCGCCGAAGAACGCCGGCTTTCTGAAAAGACGATCGAGGCTTATGAGCGCGACACGCGGCAGTTCCTCACCTTTCTGACGGGGCACCTCGCCGGTCCTCCCGCGCTCGCCGACATTCGCGCGCTTCGTCCCGCCGACCTGCGAGGCTTTCTCGCGCAACGCCGCAAGGGCGGCGCGGGGGCGCGCACGCTCGGACGCGGGCTCGCAGGCCTGCGGTCGTTCCTGCGCTATCTCGAGCGAAACGGCCTCGCCAATGCCGCAGGCGCGGCTGCCGTGCGCTCGCCGAAACAGCCGAAATCGCTGCCGAAGCCGCTCACCGACCGCGATGCGCTGAAGGTGGTCACGGCCGATGCACAGCTCGCCGAGGAGCCTTGGATCGCCGCGCGGAACGCCGCCGTGCTGACGCTTCTCTACGGCTGCGGTCTGCGCATCTCCGAAGCGCTTGGCCTGACGGCGGACGATTTTGCAGGCATGCCGACGTCGCTCAGGATTACCGGCAAAGGCGGCAAGACCCGGATCGTACCGCTGATTGCCGCGGCCAACGAGGCGGTCGCGGCCTATCGCAAGCTCTGCCCCTACCACCTCGGTCAGCGCGAGGCACTCTTCCGCGGCGCCCGCGGCGGGCGGCTGCAGCCAGCGATCATCCAGCGTGAGATGCAGAAGCTGCGGACCGCCCTCGGCCTCCCCGATTCGGCAACGCCGCACGCGCTGCGGCATTCCTTTGCGACACATCTTCTGGCGGGTGGCGGGGATCTGCGAACGATCCAGGAACTGCTCGGCCATGCCAGCCTCTCGACCACGCAGGTCTATACCGGCGTCGACTCGGCACGCCTGCTCGAGATCTATGATCGCGCCCATCCGCGTGCCTGAACGATGCATGCCTCTGCAGTCCTGTCTCCACTCCAACTGCGACAATCGATCTCGCCCAAAAGGGCAGGGCGCACTCTTCGCCGAATTGCTTTAATATCCGGCGCGCTTGCCCGTTAACCACGCCCGTTAAGAGACCTGTGACCAGGGGGGCGTAGGCTTGCTTGTTACCACCCGGGAACAGACGCCCATGACAACGACGATGCTCAGACCCGTTCGCACACTCGCGGCCAAGGCGGCCGATGGTCTCATCTGGCTGATCGCGCTCATCCACGTGATGATGGCCGCGAGCCTTGTCGTCGCCTTGCTCACCCTTTCGGACGCGAACGCCGCGGAAGATGAGGGGTGCGGCGGCCGCAACATCCTTGCGGCGCTGGAACAATCCGATCCCGCGCGGTTTGCGGCCTTGCGCGAGGAGGCCGCTGCCGTGCCGAACGGAAAGGGTCTGCTCTGGAGGATCGAGGGGCGCGGGTCGGCGCCGTCCTTCCTGCTCGGCACCATGCATGTCACCGATCCGCGCGTCCTGGCGATGCCTGCGGGCGCCGCGGATGCTTTTGCCGGGGCCGCCACCGTGGTCGTCGAATCGGACGAGATCATCGACGAGAGGAAGGCCAGCGCCGCGATCATGATGCGGCCCGACCTCACCATGTTCGCGGACAACAGGACGATCGACGATTTCCTCACGCCGGAGGACCGGTTGCGCCTCGAGGCGGGGCTTAAAGCGCGCGGCATTCCGTTGCCGCTTGTCGCCAAGATGAAGCCCTGGATGATAGCGAGCTTCGTGGCGCTGCCAGCCTGCGAATTCTCGCGCAAGGCGGCGGGCACCGCCTTCCTCGACAAGAGATTGGCCGAGGATGCCGTGAGCCAGGGCAAGGGCCTGAAGGGGTTGGAGACGCTGATCGAACAGCTTTCGGCCATGGATTCTCTCCCAGTCGAATGGCACCTGAGGGCGCTGATCGATACGCTTGCGCTCGGCAGGACGATCGACGACGTCATCGCGACGATGACGGATCTCTATCTCGCCGGCGAAACGGGCATGATCATGCCGATGATGAAAGCCGCGTCGGCCGAGACAGCGCCCGGTGATCTCGGCTACGCCGCTTTCGAGCAGCGGATCATCATCGACCGCAACAGGACCATGGCGACCCGCGCCGAGCCGATCCTGAAGGAAGGCAAAGCCTTCATGGCTGTCGGGGCGCTGCATCTTCCGGGCAAGGAAGGTCTCATCGAGCTCTTGCGCCAGCAGGGCTTCACCGTGACGCCCGTACAGTAACCGGCTCATAGCGCGCGTTCACCTCGGCAAGCAAGGTCGGCACGATCGCCTTGTGAAAGGGCGTGACGGCAGCAAGGTAGAGATAACCGAGAAGATTCTTGCGGCGAACCAGCGTCGTGATGCCGATGACCTGGCTCTCGGCCGGGCCGTCGCGCACGTCGACGACGATCCGGAAATCGAGATGGCGGTCGTCGAAGCCGAGTACGGTCTCGCGCTCGCCCTCCCCCACGATGGGGAATGCGCCGACAAGGCCGCCGGCGGCGGCCGGAATCGCGGCCTTGAGTCCGAAGGGCGCCATCAGGCGATTGCGTAGCGCCAGCAGGTTGCGAACCCAACGCGGCGCGCTTCCGAGCGTCCGCCTTGCCGCTTCCAAGGCGGTCAGCCGCTCGCCGAGAAAGAGGAGTTCGTAGCAATCCGCCCAGTCGGCGCCGGGCAGCCAGGCATTCGGCAGGCGAGCCGTAACACTGCGGGGTCTCATGAACACGATCCTTCTCGCACTCGCCGGAGGGCGATTGATCCGGCGGCCGTGACGGGCCGCTCGAGCGGCATGGACGAAGGATGCGGTTGTTGTCGGATCCCGTCTCACCCGTGGAGCACGTTCATGATTGCGCCCTGTGGCGGCGCAATGGCAGGAGGCCGCTTGTCGCAGCCCCCGGGCTATTTGTCACATATGGATCGGCTTGGCGAAGGTCGCGAGCGCCGCTTCCTTGACTGCTTCCGACATGGTCGGATGCGCGTGACAGGTGCGGCCGAGATCTTCGGACGAGCCGCCGAACTCCATCAGCACGGCAATCTCGTGGATCATTTCGCCGGCGCCGAAACCGATGATATGGCCGCCGAGTACGCGATCGGTTTCCTTGTCGGCGAGGATCTTCACGAATCCGTCCGTCTGAAGCATCGCGCGGGCGCGGCCATTGGCGGTGAAGGGGAACTTGCCAACCCTGTAGGCGACGCCCGCGGCCTTCAGCTCCTCCTCCGTCTTGCCGACGGAAGCGACCTCCGGCTGCGTATAAACGACGCCCGGAATGACGTCATAGTTCACATGGCCCGCCTGCCCCGCGATGATCTCCGCAACCGCGACGCCCTCGTCCTCGGCCTTGTGCGCAAGCATCGGGCCGCGCACGACGTCGCCGATCGCGTAAACGCCGGTGATGCTCGTCTGGAAGTGACTGTCGATTTCGATGCGGCCACGGGAATCGAGCACGACACCGGCTTTCGCGAGGCCCATATTCTCCGTGCAGGGCTTGCGGCCGGTCGCCACCAGCACGACCTCGGCATCAAGCGCCGTCGATTCGCCACCCTTGACCGGCTCGAAGGTGACCCTCGCGCCAGAGCCCGGTTTTTGGACGCTGGTCACCTTGGCGCCGAGTTTGATGTCGAGGCCTTGCTTCGTCAGCATGCGGTGGAGCTGCTTGGCGACTTCGCCATCCATTCCGCCGAGGATCGTGTCGAGATACTCGACGACTGTAACCTTCGCGCCGAGACGTGCCCAGACCGAGCCGAGTTCGAGGCCGATGACGCCGCCCCCGACCACGATCATGCTCGCCGGCACCTTTTCCAGCTCCAGCGCTCCGGTCGACGAGATGATCACCTTCTCATCGAATTGAACGTCAACGCCCGGAATTCCGGCGACATCCGAGCCCGCGGCGATGACGATGTTCTTCGCTTCGAGGACCTGCTCCTCGCCTTTATCATTGGTGACGGAGGCCTTGCCCTGTCCGAGTACCTTGCCCAGCCCCTGGAAGGCGTCGATCTTGTTTTTCTTGAAGAGGAAGGACACGCCGTCGACATTCGCCTTAACCGTCGCGTCCTTATGGGCCATCATCTTTTCAAGGTTGAGCTTCGGACTTGCGACCTCCACGCCGAGCGCGTCGAGGCCGTGCTGGGCATGGTGATACATTTCGGAAGCGTGCAGCAGCGCCTTGGACGGAATACAGCCGACATTGAGGCAGGTGCCGCCAAAGGTGCTGCGCTTTTCGATCACGGCGACCTTCATGCCGAGCTGCGCTGCCTTGATGGCGCAGACATAGCCCCCAGGGCCGCTTCCGATAACGATGAGATCATAAGCCATATATTGTTCCTTCCTGGGAGCGCGGTCATCGCCCGCCGCTGACACTGAGTATGGCCCCCGTCACATAAGTCGCCTTATCCGACAGGAGATAGAGAATTGCATCGGCTACTTCGCCGGCCGTGCCGGGCCGCTGCATGGGGATGGAAGAGGCCATTTGACGGGCGCGATCCGGCAGACCGCCGGAGGCATGGATGTCCGTATCGATGATACCCGGCCGCACGGCATTGACGCGGATGCCTTCCGCCGCCACTTCGCGCGCAAGCCCGATCGTAAAACTGTCGATTGCCCCCTTGGTCGCGGCATAGTCGACATATTGCCCTGCCGAGCCGAGCACGGCTGCAGCGGACGAGAGATTGACGACCACACCGCCCTTCCCGCCATGGCGCGTCGACATGCGAAGCACCGCCTCTGCCGCGCAGCGGATGGCGCCGGTCACATTGATGCGGAACATCCGCTCCAGCCGTTCGGGCGAAATCTCGTCGATCCGCTGCGGCGGGCCGACGATACCGGCGTTGTTGACGAGACCGTCGAGCCGGCCGAAGGCGGCATCGACCGCCGCAAAGATCGCCCGTACGCCATTTTCCGAGCCGACGTCGCCCTCGACCGCGATTGCCGAACCGCCCGCCTCGGAAATCCGGCGGGCCACCTCCTCCGCTGCCTGCCGGTTAGAGGCGTAGTTGATGGCCACCCGCCAACCTTCGCTCGCCGCCGCAAGGCAGACGGCCGCACCGATGCCGCGGCTACCGCCGGTCACGAGAAGAACGCGCCCTTCGCTCATCCGGCGCATCCCTTGAACGCGAAGACGTCGGAACTGTCCGTCTGCGCCTTGCCCTTGCCCCAGGCGGTCGAGGCGCGCAGCGACGGGCCGAAAGCCGGGAGCAGGACCTTCTCGGCGGCCGGCGCATCCTCGCCCTGAAGCAGGCCGACATTGCCGGCGCCGTCGACGGTATAGATCGGCCCCTGCCAGACAGTGCAGGCGGCAAGCTCGGCACCGGTCACGTCACCGGTCGGGCAATCGTGCATGACGATGCCATTCGGGCGTTCCGGTTCGCCGGAGGCCATGACCACCCCGTTAAGCGAGAGGCTGGTGCCGGTGAGGCTGATCTTGAAATGATTGCTGGTGACAGCCGCTTCCGAGCCGACCGGCTCGAAGTAGAGCTCATAACCGCCGGCCTCGTCCGCATAGACCGCCTTCGCCTGGCTGCATTCGTCCGCATGTGCCGGACAAGCGAGCGCCAGAGCGAAGAAGAACAAAACTATGCGGCCATCCATCTTCACGCAGCCTTTTCGGTGGCAAGCTTCAAGCCGAGGGCAATGAAGACGAGGCCGCTCGCCCGATCGATCCACTTGCTCGCGCGGGTGAAGGCCGCCCGCATCCTTGGCGTCGTCATGAACAGGCTGACGCCGACGAACCATAGGATGAGGGAACTCGCCATGATCATGCCGTAGCCGAACTTGACCGGCATCGGCGTATTCGCACCGACGACCGTCGAGAAGATCGACAGGAAGAAGAATACGGCCTTGGGGTTCAGAGCATTGGCCGCGAAGCCGAGCCCGAATGCCTTCAACGCCGACTGCCTCCTGGCCGCCCCGGCAGGGCCTTGCACGTCGACGGCAATCTCTGTCTGGCCGGCCCTGAGCGCCTTGATGCCGATATAGATCAGGTAAGCGACGCCGCACCATTTGACGATGTTGAAGAGGTAGATCGATTGGGAAATGATCAGCCCCAGGCCGAGAATGGTGTAGGTGACATGGAACATCAGGGCCGCGCCGATGCCGAAGGCGGTGATGATTGCCGACCGACGGCCGTGTACCAGCGATTGCCGTATGACCATGGCGAGGTCAGCGCCGGGAGAAACGATGGCGAAGGAGAAGATCGCCATCAGCGATGCAAGTTCGAACAGGTAATTGCTCATCTTTTGCGACCGGTGCGTTGAAGACCAGATGATTTGGCGGACGTCGGGATGCACGCATAGCGTGCTCCCATAGCCTAGCGTCCAGCTCCATGGCTGTCGATGCCCCGCACGGGGCATCGGAGGATCGCCTCCGGCAGCGGGGGCTTGCACCCCCGCCACTGCTTGAAGGTGGCGATCTCAGAGATCGAGCACCAGGCGTTCCGGATCTTCGAGGCTCTCCTTGACGCGGACGAGGAAGGTGACTGCTTCCTTACCGTCGACGATGCGATGATCGTAGGAGAGCGCCAGGTACATCATCGGACGGATGACGACCTGTCCGCCGATCGCGACCGGCCGGTCCTGGATCTTGTGCATGCCGAGGATGCCCGACTGCGGCGCGTTGAGGATCGGCGAGGACATCAGCGAACCGTAGACGCCGCCATTGGAGATGGTGAAGGTGCCGCCCTGCATGTCGGCCATCGACAGCGCGCCGTCGCGCGCCGCCTTGCCGAGACGGCCGATTTCCTTCTCGATCTCGGCGATCGACATCTGGTCGGCGTCGCGCACGACCGGCACGACGAGGCCCTTGTCTGTGCCGACGGCGACGCCTACATGGCAGAAGTTCTTGTAGATGATGTCGGTGCCGTCGATCTCGGCGTTGACAGCCGGCAACTCCTTGAGTGCGTGCGTGACCGCCTTGGTGAAGAAGCCCATGAAGCCGAGCTTCACGCCGTGCTTCTTCTCGAAGACATCCTTGTATTTCGAGCGCAGGCTCATGACCGCACTCATGTCCACCTCGTTATAGGTGGTGAGCATCGCCGCGGTGTTCTGCGCATCCTTCAGACGCTTGGCGATCGTCTGACGCAGGCGGGTCATCTTGACCCGCTCTTCGCGCGCAGCGTCCTCGGCGGGCGCGGGCGCACGGGCTTGGACCTTGGCTGGCTCAGCGGCGGCCGGTGCCGAGATGCCCTTGGCGACGGCGGCGAGCACGTCGCCCTTCAAAACCTGGCCGCGCTTGCCCGAGCCGTCGATCTGGTCGGCGGAGAGATTGTTCTCGGCGATGAGCTTGGCTGCAGAGGGCGCCGGCTGCCTCGCCGCCAATGCAGCACCCAACATGTTTCCGACTTCCGCGCTTGCCGGGGCAGCAGCGGCGGGCTCAGGCTTCTTCTCGGCCGGAGCCGCGGCTGGCTCGGGCTTCTTTTCGGCTGGAGCCGCGGCGGCGCCTTCGGCGATCTGGCCGAGCAGCGCGCCAAGGCCGACGGTCTCGCCCGCCTCAGCGACGATTTCGGAGAGCGTTCCGGCAGCCGGCGCCGGAACCTCGATCGTCACCTTGTCGGTCTCGAGCTCGAGGATCGGCTCGTCCGCCTTGATCGCATCGCCGACCTTTTTGAACCAGGTGCCGACGGTAGCTTCGCTGACGGATTCGCCAAGAGTGGGAACGCGGATTTCTGTTGCCATGATTTTGTTCCGTTGATCAGATGTCTGTTTCTGTCGATTGGCAGACCGTGAGGGGGTATCAGCCCCCCAGCGCGTCCTCGAGGAAGGCGGCAAGCTGCGCCATGTGCTTGGACATCAGGCCCGTGGCAGGCGATGCCGCGGCCGGGCGACCGGTGTAGCGCACCCGCTGGTACTTGGCGTCGATATGGGCAAGCACCCATTCGAGATAGGGGTCGATGAACGACCATGCGCCCATGTTCTTCGGCTCTTCCTGGCACCAGACCATCTCCGCGTGCCGGAAGCGGCTGAGCTCGTTGATGAGAGCTTTCGCCGGGAATGGATAGAGCTGCTCGACGCGCAACAGGTAGATGTCGTCGCTGCCGCGCCTCTCGCGCTCTTCGAGAAGATCGTAATAGACCTTGCCCGAGCACATCACGACGCGGCGGATCTTCGAATCCTTCTGCAGCTTGATCGGGCCGTCCTTCATCACCTCGGCATCGTCCCAGAGCAGGCGGTGGAAGGAGCTGTCTCCGGCCATGTCGGAAAGGCTGGAAACCGCGCGCTTGTGGCGCAGCAGCGACTTCGGCGTCATCAGGATCAGAGGCTTGCGGAAATCGCGTTTCACCTGGCGGCGCAGGATATGGAAATAGTTCGCCGGCGTCGTCACATTGGCGACCTGCATGTTGTCTTCGGCGCAAAGTTGCAGGTAGCGCTCGAGTCGGGCGGACGAATGCTCCGGTCCCTGCCCCTCATAGCCGTGCGGCAGCAGGCAGACGAGACCGGACATGCGCAGCCACTTGCGTTCGCCCGACGAAATGAACTGGTCAAAAACCACCTGGGCGCCATTGGCGAAGTCGCCGAACTGGGCTTCCCACAGCGTCAGTGCGTTCGGACGAGCGAGCGAATAGCCGTACTCGAAGCCGAGCACCGCCTCTTCCGAGAGCATCGAGTTGATGACTTCGTAGCGCGCCTGCGTCGGCGACAGGTTGGCGAGCGGGATGTAGCGCTCTTCGGACTCCTGGTCGTAGAGGACCGAATGGCGCTGCGAGAAGGTGCCGCGTTCGCAGTCCTGACCCGACAAACGGATCTTCGTGCCCTCGGTCACGAGTGTGCCGAAGGCCAGTGCTTCCGCCATGGCCCAGTCGATACCCTCTCCGGACTGGATCATGTTGGCGCGGTTTTCCATGAAACGCTGGATGGTGCGATGCGCGTGGAAACCAGCCGGGATCTCGGAAATCTTGCGGCCGATCTCCTTCAGCTGCTTCATCGGCACCGAGGTCTTGCCGCGGCGCTGCTCATCCTGGTTGTCGGCGGTGCGCAGACCCGACCAGACGCCGTCGAGCCAGTCGGCCTTGTTCGGCTTGTAGGACTGGCCTATCTCGAATTCCTGCTCGAGATGAGCGCGCCAGTCGGCCTTCATCTTCTCGACTTCGCCTTCGGTGATCAGGCCTTCGGCGATCAGGCGCGCGGAATAGAGCTGGACCACCGTCTTGTGCGCGCGGATCGCGCGGTACATTTTCGGCTGCGTGAATGCCGGCTCGTCGCCCTCGTTATGGCCGAAGCGACGATAGCAGAACATGTCGATGACGACCGGCTTGTGGAACTTCATCCGGAACTCGGTCGCGACCTTGGCGGCGTAGACGACGGCTTCCGGATCGTCGCCGTTCACGTGGAAGATCGGCGCCTCGATCATCTTGGCGACGTCCGACGGATAGGGCGAAGAGCGCGAGAAGGCTGGGTTGGTGGTGAAGCCGATCTGGTTGTTGATGATGAAATGCACGGTGCCGGCAACGCGATGGCCGCGCAGGCCGGAAAGGCCGAGGATTTCGGCAACGACGCCCTGCCCTGCGAAGGCGGCATCGCCATGCAGCAGCAACGGCATGACCTTGACGCGCTCGCGCAGCGGGATGATGTCGCCTTCGAAGACGGTGGCGATCTGGTCCTGCTTGGCACGCGCCTTGCCCATGACCACCGGGTTGACGATTTCGAGATGCGACGGGTTAGCCGTGAGCGACAGGTGCACCTTGTTACCGTCGAATTCCCGGTCGGACGAGGCACCGAGATGGTACTTCACGTCGCCCGAACCTTCGACGTCATCGGGCGCATAGGAACCGCCCTTGAACTCGTGAAAAATGGCCCGGTGCGGCTTGGCCATGACCTGGGAGAGAACGTTCAGGCGGCCGCGATGCGCCATGCCGAGAACGATTTCCTTGAGGCCGAGCTGGCCGCCGCGCTTGATGATCTGCTCGAGGGCCGGGATCAGCGATTCACCACCGTCGACGCCGAAGCGCTTCGTGCCCTTGTACTTGACGTCGATGAACTGTTCGAAGCCCTCGGCCTCGATGAGCTTCTGCAGGATCGCGCGCTTGCCCGCCGGGGTGAATTCGACGCCCTTGTCCGGCCCTTCGATGCGCTCTTGGATCCAGGCCTTCTCTTCCGGGTTGGACATGTGCATGAACTCGACGCCCATCGTCGAGCAATAGGTCCGTTCGAGAATTTCGACCATCTCGCGCACGGTCGCATATTCGAGGCCGAGCACGTTGTCGATGAAGATCTTGCGGTCGTAATCCTTCTCCTCGAAGCCGTAAGTCTTCGGCGAGAGCTCGTCGTAGTCCTCGACCGGATCGGCGAGGCCCAGCGGGTCGAGCTTCGCATGCAGGTGGCCGCGCATGCGGTAGGCGCGGATCATCATGATGGCCCGGACGGAATCGCGGGTCGACTGATGGACCTCGGCCTCGCTCACCGGAACGCCGGCAAGGGCGGCGGCTTCCTCGACTTTCGCCTTGACCTTTTTCTCGACGATCTTCTCGACCGTGCCCCAGTCGCCGTCGAGCGCCGAGACGAGTTCACCATTGGCGGCGATCGGCCAATTGCTCTTCTTCCAGGAGGCGCCCTTTGCCGCCTTCACCACATCTTCGGGCCGATCGGCAAGCGTCTTGAAGAAGGCCTGCCATTCGGCGGAAACGGCAGACGGATCCGATTCGTAGCGTGCGTAGAGCTGCTCGATATAGGCGGCATTGGCGCCGTCCAGAAACGAAGTGAGCTGAAATTGCTCGTTGGCCTCTTGCCTTGTCATGGTCTCTCGCGGACTTGGGTCCGCCTCCTGACTTGAAGTTTGGGATGCCGGATTGTCCCGGCCGTTCATCATGCCTCGTGCCGGAGTCGGGATGATCGGACGATCAGGAGACGTCCCGACCCTGGCTTATGTGGGCCGGAGCGGAGCGTCGGACGCGAATGTCGCCTCAGCACCCGCTCCGATGCATTCATCTTTGCATCGTTCAAGGTCCCGATGGGCGGCTTCAAATGCCGCCCAATCGGATCGTGTTCGTCAGCCCTTCAACACTTCGACCAGCGTCTTGCCGAGACGTGCCGGCGACGGCGAGACACGGATGCCTGCCGATTCCATCGCCGCGATCTTGTCTTCCGCGCCGCCTTTGCCGCCGGAGATCACGGCGCCGGCATGGCCCATGGTACGGCCGGGAGGAGCCGTACGGCCGGCGATGAAGCCGACCATCGGCTTCTTGCGGCCGCGCTTGGCCTCGTCTTTCAGGAACTGCGCCGCGTCCTCCTCGGCCGAGCCGCCGATCTCGCCGATCATGATGATCGACTTCGTCTCGTCGTCGGCGAGGAACATCTCGAGCACGTCGATGAATTCGGTGCCCTTGACCGGGTCGCCGCCGATGCCGACGGCGGTCGTCTGGCCGAGGCCCTCGTTCGTCGTCTGGAACACCGCCTCATAGGTGAGCGTGCCGGAGCGCGAAAGCACGCCGACCGAACCCTTGCGGAAGATGTTGCCGGGCATGATGCCGATCTTGCACTCGTCAGGGGTGAGGACCCCAGGGCAGTTGGGGCCAATGAGGCGCGAGGACGACTTTTCGAGCCGCGCCTTGACCTTGACCATGTCGGCAACGGGAATGCCCTCGGTGATGCAGACGATCAGCGGGATTTCCGCATCGATCGCCTCGATGATCGCCGCGGCAGCGCCTGCCGGCGGGACATAGATGACCGATGCATTGGCGCCGGTGGCTTCGCGGCCTTCGGCAACCGTCGCGAAGATCGGGAGCTGTTCGCCCTTGGAGCCGGTCCAGGTCTCGCCGCCCTTCTTCGGGTGGATGCCGCCGACCATCTTGGTGCCATTGTAGGCGAGCGCCTGTTCGGTGTGGAAGGTGCCGGTCTTCCCGGTCAGGCCCTGGACGAGAACCTTGGTGTCTTTGTTGATCAGGATGGACATGAAACCTCAGGCTCCCTTCACGGCTGCAACGATCTTCTGGGCGGCGTCGTCCAGATCATCGGCGGAGATGACGTTGAGGCCCGATTCATTGATGATCTTCTTGCCGAGCTCGACATTGGTGCCTTCGAGGCGCACGACCAGCGGCACTGTCAGGCCGACTTCCTTGACCGCAGCCAGCACGCCCTCGGCAATGACATCGCACTTCATGATGCCGCCGAAGATATTGACCAGGATGCCCTTAACCGCGGGATCGGCCGTGATGATCTTGAAGGCGTGCGTCACTTTCTCCTTGGAAGCGCCGCCGCCGACATCGAGGAAGTTCGCGGGCTCGGCCCCATAGAGCTTGATGATGTCCATAGTCGCCATGGCGAGGCCGGCGCCGTTGACCATGCAGCCGATATTGCCGTCGAGCGCCACATAGGCGAGGTCGTATTTGGAAGCCTCGATTTCCTTCTCGTCCTCTTCCGTCTTGTCGCGGAGCGCCACGACGTCCTCATGGCGAAAGAGGGCATTGCCGTCGAAGGAGACCTTGGCGTCGAGCACGCGCAGGCGCCCGTTCTTCATGACGATCAGCGGATTGACCTCGAGCAGGCTCATGTCCTTCTCGACGAAGGCCTTATAGAGGATCGGGAAGAGCTTTTCGGCGTCGGCGCGGGCTTCGCCTTCGAGCTTCAGCGCCTCGGCAAGCGTCTTCAGGTTCTCGGCCGTGACACCCGTCTCCGGATTGATCGCCACGGTGACGATCTTTTCCGGCGTGTGCTCGGCAACCGCTTCGATGTCCATGCCGCCTTCGGTCGAGACGACGAAGGCGACGCGGCCGACGGAGCGGTCGACGAGGATCGAGAGATAGAGCTCGCGCTCGATGTCGGCACCGTCCTCGATATAGAGGCGGTTGACCTGCTTGCCGGCCGGGCCGGTCTGCTTCGTCACCAGCGTGTTTCCAAGCATCTCCTTGGCATTGGCGACGACCTCTTCGACCGACTTCGCCAGGCGCACGCCGCCCTTGGCGTCGGGTCCGAGTTCCTTGAACTTGCCCTTGCCGCGGCCACCGGCATGGATCTGGCTCTTCACGACGTAGAGCGGTCCCGGCAGCTTGCTCGCGGCCGCTTGCGCCTCGTCCGCGGAGAAGATCGCGACACCTTCGGCGACCGGCGCGCCATAGCTCTTCAAGAGAGCCTTGGCCTGGTATTCATGAATGTTCATGGGTTCTTTCCTGTCTGATAGGCCGAACGGCGGTTACTTCAGGCCGGGGGCGATTTCGATGCAGGCTTCGCAAAGGCCGGCAACCGCCGCGACCGATTTGTCGAAGGCTTCCCTCTCGCCCTTGTTGAGGTCGATCTCGATGATGCGCTCGACGCCGCCGGCACCGATGACGGTCGGAACGCCGACATACATGTCCTTGACGCCGTACTGGCCGGAAAGGTGAGCCGCACAGGGAAGCACGCGCTTTTTGTCCTTGAGGTAGGCTTCGGCCATCTCGATCGCGGAAGCGGCCGGCGCGTAATAGGCCGAGCCGGTCTTCAAGAGGCCAACGATTTCCGCACCGCCGTCACGGGTACGCTGAATGATCTGCTCGAGCTTCTCCTTGGTAGTCCAGCCCATCTGCACGAGATCCGGCAGCGGAATGCCTGCGACCGTCGAGTAGCGCGCGAGCGGCACCATCGTGTCGCCATGGCCGCCGAGCACGAAGGCCGTGACGTCCTTCACCGAAACGTTGAATTCCTGGCTGAGGAAGAGGCGGAAGCGCGACGAGTCAAGCACGCCTGCCATGCCGACGACCTTGTTCTTCGGCAGGCCGGAGAATTTCTGCAACGCCCAGACCATGGCGTCGAGCGGGTTGGTGATGCAGATGACAAAGGCGTTCGGAGCGTATTTCTTGATGCCGGCGCCGACCTGTTCCATCACTTTCAGGTTGATGCCGAGCAGGTCGTCGCGGCTCATGCCGGGCTTGCGCGGCACGCCGGCGGTTACGATGCAGACATCGGCGCCCTCGATCGCCGCATAGTCGCTGGCGCCGGTGAGCGATGAGTCGAAGCCCTCGACCGGCGACGACTGGGCGATGTCGAGGCCCTTACCCTGGGGGATGCCGTCGGCGATGTCGAAGAGGACGATGTCGCCCAATTCCTTGAGGCCGGCGAGATGCGCCAGCGTGCCACCAATCATCCCTGAACCAATAAGTGCGATCTTGTTGCGCGCCATGAAAGTGCTTCCCTTGTGATCCATGATCGAGGCCTGAAACGCGGCAAACGCCAAACCTTCGGGAGAAAGCCCTTAAACGGCAAATGGTGAAATATCAATCGATACTTTTGAGTGGAGCAAATTCAATCGGTTAAACCATAAAGTTCTTACGTAAACGTAAGGCTTGTCGCCACTATTCTGTCACCGGACGGTAAGGCTTCCCGGATGTTGCGCAGCATAATCCGCGCTCTGCATGTCGATAAGGCGGGAGACGGTCCGGTCGAACTCGAAGCCCTCCGTACCCCTTTTGGCGGTCAGGAGGTGCTGCGGTTCGGCGACGGCCGAGGCGAAGAGACGGGCGCCCTGGTCATAAAGCGCGTCGACGAGAATGATGAACCGCTTCGTCTCGTTGCGAATATGCGGCCCGAGATGCGGAACGTGGTCGAGGAAGATCGTATTGTACCGCGAGAGGATCGCGAGGTAATCGGCTGCACCGAGCGGCTCTGCGCAGAGGTCGGCGAAGGTGAAGCGGGCGCTGGTCCCCGCGGCTGCCGGCACATGGATCTTCCGGCCCTTGCGGCCGATTTCGGCTGAAGCGACCGGCGCGCCGCCGGTCTCGACATACCAGGCCCGGTCCATGGCCGCCTCCGTTTCCGGTCCGAGCGGCGCCAGCCAGACCGGATGCCCGTCCGTCTTGTTGAGGCGGTAATCCGTTTCCGTATCGAGGGAGATGATCTCGGCATTCGCCTTCAGAAGGTCGATGAAGGGAAGAAAGAGGCCGCGATTGAGGCCGTCGCGATAAAGATCGTCGGGCTCCACGTTGGAGGTCGCAACGAGCACGCAACCCTTGGCGAAGAGCTCGCCGAACAGGCGGGCGAGGATCATGGCGTCGGCAATATCGGTGACAGAAAATTCGTCGAAGCACAGAAGCCGCGCCTCTCCGAAGAGCTCGGAGGCAACCGGGGGGATAGGATCCGCCTGCTTCGTCTCGCCGTTCTTGAGCTTCTGACGGTGCCTATAGATGCGCTCGTGCACATCCGCCATGAATTCATGGAAATGGGCGCGGCGCTTGCGCGCAATCGGCACCGCGTCGAAGAACATGTCCATCAGCATGGTCTTGCCGCGGCCCACACCTCCGTGGATGTAGAGCCCCTTGACCGGCGGGTGGTCTTTCTTGCGCGCCGCAAAAAGCCAGCCGAGGGCATTGGCCTTGCGCGACGGGCGGCTGGCGAGCAACTCCGCCGTCAGATGGTCCAGGCGCCTTGCGATCGCGCTCTGGGCGGAATCGCGCTGGCGCTGGCCGGCCGCTACGAGTGTTTCAAGCTTGTGAAGAATGCTGTCGTCAGGATTGAGCACGGTGCATCCATGAGGCAGGAGCCGTTAGTTGCAGCATACACGTCTCCTCGAACGCAGAAAGACCGCTGCAACAGTTTGAGCCGCTGCATGGTCTATCGGCTCCGGTCGAAGGCACCATGCGAAGAGGCGAGATGCTGCTGCGGCCACTCCGGCTGCAGACCGCTTTCGACGGCCTGCACGAGGCGGCCGCGATCGTCTTAGCGGCTGAGGCTGACCGGCTGACCGCCATTGGTCGAACCGTCGAAGCGCGTATCGGCGGTCTTGTAGAGGCGCGCGATCGCACTGCCGTTCCGGTCCTTGAGCACGACCTGCTTGCCAGACACTTCCCAGGACCCCATCGTCGTCAACTCCCCAGCGCAGCCGCGCGTGCCGCCACGGGAGCCACTGCCAAGGTTGGTCAGCGTCAGGAACATGTCGCAGGAACTGCCAGCGCTCGAGACCCGCCAGCTTCCGACCATCGATTCCTTCGTCACGTCGAGTGCGTTGGTCGCTGCCGCGACGTCCGTACCGCCCGGTGCGCCGGCCGCAGCGCCGCTGGGCGCCGCGGGGAACTGCGCGGTACTCGTCGATGGATCGGGCAGCTGGCTCGATGAGACCGACGGCACCGGCTGCGCTTGCAGGGGAGCGGGAGCGGGAGAAATGTCCTGAGAGCCGAAGCCACCAAAGGATCTCTGGCATCCGGCCAGCGCGAGCACAATAACTAGCCCCGCCGCCGCATGAAAAACCCGCATATCCTCACCCCCGATATTGTTCACGCTCATGATGCAACGCGATAATAAAGGCCGAATTACAGCAAATCCACCTGTCAAATCAAGGCGACGCATTTCTGCCGAGGCTGTTGCACGGGGGAAACGCTCCCAAGCTGGGTCAATGTTCGACGCCGACATAGGCGCGCTCGCCCCAGAGTGCTTCGACCGTTCTGTTTCGACCGCAGCTGCTGCGGCGATACCAGTATCGCAGCGGATTTCGCGCCGCGAAGTCCTGATGATGATCTTCGGCCGGCCAGAACTTTGCACCTCCCTCCACGGACGTGACGATCGGCCGGCCGAGTTCCGCCTCGGCCTTGATCTTCTCGGCCTTCGCATCCATTGCTTGGGCATCGTTCAGCGGGTAGATTGCCGTCGTATAGGCAAAGCCGCGATCGCAGAACTGCCCTCCGGCATCCGTCGGGTCGGTAGCGCGGAGCAGGATGTTGACGAGCTCGGCATAGGAGACCCTGGCGGGATCGAATTTGATGCGAACCACTTCGCGATGTCCGCCCCCCGCAAAGGTCTTGTAGGTCGGGTTCGTGCTTCTACCGCCGGCATAGCCGGAGATCGTCTCGAGAACGCCCGGCACCGCATCGAAATCGGACTCCACGCACCAGAAGCAGCCGCCGGCGAATACCGCATATTGCGGCTCGGCCGCCCGCGCCGGCATGTGCAGCAGAGATAAAGCGGCCAAGCCGACAAGCGGGCGAAGCATTGGCGATCTCCTCCGCGTAATACCTATGCGTCTCGCCGCGGCTTTCAAAATCACATAGCAACACGTCGATATGAGAGCCGTGATAACGCAAAACGGCGGGCCACTGCAGGTGGCCCGCCGCTCGATTGGCAGTTCGGATTTGAATTCCGGCGGTCAGAACCGCCGCTCGACCAGCATCTTCTTGATCTCGCCGATGGCCTTCGCCGGATTCAGACCCTTGGGACAGGCCTGGGCGCAGTTCATGATCGTGTGACAGCGGTAGAGGCGGAACGGATCCTCGAGATTGTCGAGCCGCTCGCCGGTCGCCTCGTCTCTTGAATCAATGAGCCAGCGATAAGCCTGCAAGAGAACGGCCGGGCCGAGATAGCGATCGCCGTTCCACCAATAGCTCGGACAGGAGGTCGAGCAGCAGGCGCAGAGGATGCACTCGTAGAGCCCGTCGAGCTTGGCGCGGTCCTCATGGCTCTGTCGCCATTCCTTGGCCGGGGTTGGCGAGACCGTCTTCAGCCAGGGCTCGATGGAGCGGTGCTGGGCATAGAAGTTGGTGAGGTCCGGCACCAGGTCCTTGACCACCGGCATATGCGGCAGCGGATAGACCTTCACTGCACCATTGACCTCGTCCATGCCCTTGGTGCAGGCAAGCGTGTTGGTGCCGTCGATGTTCATCGCACAGGAGCCGCAGATGCCCTCGCGACAGGAGCGACGCAAGGTCAGCGTCGGATCGATCTTGTTCTTGATGTAGAGCAGACCGTCGAGCACCATCGGCCCACAATCGTCGACATCGATGTAATAGGTATCGATCCGCGGGTTCTTGCCGTCATCCGGGTTCCAGCGATAGACCCGGTATTCGCGAAGTTTCGTCGCGCCGGCGGGCTTCGGCCAGACCCGGCCTTCGCTGATCTGCGAGTTCTTGGGAAGAGCGAGTTCAACCATATGCCTTAATCCTCGAGATCAGTAGACGCGCGCCTTCGGCTCGATCTTCTTCGGATCGATACCGTCAGCGATGAGCTCGGTGTGGACCGGGCGGTATTCGAGCCGGACGTCCCCCGCTTCACTGACCCAGGCGAGTGTGTGCTTGCGCCAGTTGAGGTCGTCGCGTCCGCCGAGAGGGCCGTCCTTGTAATCCTCGCGCGCATGCGCGCCACGGCTTTCCTTGCGGGCTTCCGCGCCGTAGACCGTGGTGATGGCGTTGGCCATCAGGTTTTCGAGTTCCAGCGTCTCGACGAGGTCCGAGTTCCAGATCATCGAACGGTCGGTGACCTTGACATCCGGCAGCTCCTTCCAGATCGCCGACAGACGCCGGCAACCGGATTCGAGCGATTCCTGCGTGCGGAACACGGCCGCGTCTTCCTGCATGGCACGCTGCATCTTGTCGCGCAGCACCGCCGTCGGCGTGCCGCCATTGGCGAAGCGCAGCCGGTCGAAGCGGTCCATGATCCGCTCGCAGGCGGCCTCGTCGACCCCGGGCACCGACTCGTTGCGATCGATGATCTGCCCGGCACGGATCGCCGCCGCTCGGCCGAAGACAACGAGGTCGATCAGCGAGTTCGAGCCGAGGCGGTTGGCGCCATGCACCGAGGCGCAGCCGGCCTCGCCGACCGCCATCAAGCCGGGCGCGATGCGCTCGGGATTCTGGCCGTCGGCGTTGAGGACCTCGCCCCAGTAATTGGTCGGGATGCCGCCCATGTTGTAGTGCACCGTCGGCAGCACCGGGATCGGCTCGCGGGTGACGTCGACGCCGGCGAAGATCTTCGCCGATTCGGAGATGCCCGGCAGGCGTTCGTGCAGCACCTTCGGATCGAGATGATCGAGATGCAGAAAGATGTGGTCCTTGTTCTTGCCGACGCCGCGGCCCTCGCGGATCTCCATCGTCATGCAGCGTGAAACGACGTCGCGCGAGGCGAGGTCCTTGGCGGACGGCGCATAGCGCTCCATGAAGCGCTCGCCCTCGGAGTTGACGAGGTAGCCGCCCTCGCCGCGCGCGCCTTCAGTGATGAGACAGCCCGCACCATAGATGCCGGTCGGGTGGAACTGCACGAATTCCATGTCCTGCAGGGGCAGGCCGGCGCGTGCGATCATGCCGCCGCCGTCGCCGGTGCAGGTGTGGGCCGAGGTCGCCGAGAAATAGGCGCGGCCGTAGCCGCCGGTCGCGAGCACCACCATCTTGGCGGCGAAGCGGTGGATCGTGCCGTCATCGAGGTTCCAGGCGACGACGCCGGTGCAGCGGCCGTCGTCCGACATGATCAGGTCGATCGCGAAATATTCGATGAAGAATTCGGCGTTGTTCCTGAGCGACTGGCCGTAGAGCGTGTGCAGGATCGCATGGCCAGTGCGGTCGGCCGCCGCGCAGGTGCGCTGCACCGGCGGGCCTTCGCCGTAGTTCTGCATGTGACCGCCGAAGGGTCGCTGATAGATCTTGCCTTCCTCGTTGCGCGAGAAGGGCACGCCGTAATGCTCGAGCTCATAGACCGCCTTCGGCGCTTCCATGGCGAGATATTGCATGGCATCGACGTCGCCGAGCCAGTCGGAGCCCTTGACCGTGTCGTAGAGGTGCCATTGCCAGCTGTCGGGCGTCATGTTCTGCAGCGAGGCGGCGATGCCTCCCTGGGCTGCGACCGTGTGCGAGCGGGTGGGGAAGACTTTGGTGACGCAGGCGGTCTTGAGGCCCTGCTCGGCCATGCCGAGGGTCGCGCGCAAGCCCGCACCGCCGGCGCCGACGACAACGACGTCGAAGGCGTGATCGACATATTGGTAGGCCTTGCCGTTTGCAGCGGGTGAACTGATCGATGCCATGACGAAACTAACCTGCAAAAGCGATCTTCAGGATGGCGAAAAGACAGAGCCCGCCGATCGCGATCGCAAAGAACGTGTTGAGGATGAGAAGCGCGATCTTGGCGCCTTCGGCGTGAACGTAATCCTCGATGATCACCTGCATGCCGATCCGCATGTGGGTGAGCGCGGACGTCACCACGAGGGCCATGATGACGGCGACGAAGGGGTTCGAGAGCGCCGCGACGATTTCCGCATGCGGCGCGCCGGCATAGCGGGCGACGAAAAACACGAAGAAGATGAGGAGCGGAAGATTGGCGACGGCGGTCAGCCGCTGGCGCCAGAAGTGCTCCGTGCCTTCCTTGGCGGAACCGAGCCCGCGAACCTTGCCGAGGGGTGTGCGCATATCCATTGTGACCCCCTCAGCGCGCCAGAAAACCGATGATCCAGATGACGAGCGTCAGCGTCACCGAGCCGATGAGCGTCGCCTTGGCCATCTTGGTGGCGAAGTGCTTTTCGTAACCGTAGCCGAGGTCCCAGACGAGGTGGCGGATGCCGCCCAGCATGTGGTGCATGAGCACCCAGGTGTAGCCGAAGAGGACGATTTTGCCGATCAGCGTTGCGAACAGCCAGTTCACCCAATCATAATAGGCCGCACCCGAAGCGGCGGCGATCAGCCACCAGGCAACCAGGACCGTGCCGAAATAGAGCGCGCCGCCGGTGATGCGGTGCATGATCGACATCACCATGGTGGGGATCGGCTTGTAGATTTGAAGATGCGGCGAGAGCGGCCGGCTTCTTGTGACATCCGTCATCGGAACCTCACGAAATGACCGGATAAATGACCGAAATCTTGATTTTATTTATCCGGTTCCGCACCCGATTGTGCGCAATTCAGTCCTTCGGACCTTTAATCACCATATTGCTTAACGACAAGTATGTTTGCAGTGCAAAACAAATAAAATCGATTAGACGAAAAGCGGCATTTTCCTGTCTGGCGAAGACATGCCACCCGTTAACGATGAAGGCGGAAAAGCCAATCGAATCCGTGACATTTGCCCGCGAATGCCGCAGGATGCGGGTTAACGTTTCGTTAACCGCGACCGGGGCGAGGACAGGAATGAATCTGTTGCAAGCATTCCATGCGACCAAAGTGCTAGTGCTCGCCTGCGCGCTTGCCATGCCGGCCGGTCTGCCGGCGGCGGCGGAGGACGGCCTGGCCGGAGTCCAGACGCAGGTGCGCCATATTCGTTCCAAGCACCGGCCGCCTGGTCATGCATTCCGCAAGAACGACAATCATCATCGCTTCTTTGCCGGTGATCGACGCCATCGCTCGGTCAACACCGCTTTCGACGGCTTTTCGTCGATCGGCTCCCGGGATTTATTCAGCGTCCGCACCAAGACCCGGCACCTCCGGCTGCAGGACCGGCGGCATCATTTCGCGCGCCGTGACCGGAAGCGCTTTCCCCGCGTCATCGTCATCGGCGGCGGCTATGCGCCCTTCTATGGCAGCTATGACGCGGACCTGCCGTCGGTGATCCCGGGCATCGGAACCTATGCCGGCGATCTTTCCGCCTATGAGGACGTAGGCAACGGCATCTATTTCCGCCGCACCCGCGATTATCGCTATGTTGCCGAGAACGACTTTTATGACTCTCCGCCGACGAAGCGCGCCAAGATAATCTTTGTGACGCCGAAAACGAATGCCAGCGCCTGCTCCTTCGAAGCCGGCGTGTGCGTCATCCGGCCTTGAAGGCCGTCAGTCGCCTTCGGCACCGAACCGCCAGACCGTCGTCCGCTTCACCTCGCTGTCCTCGAGCGCCCGCGTCACCGGCACCTCGTAAGTCGCAAGCGCCGACATCATCTCGCGTGGGCAATAGCTTCGGCCCGGATCGCCGACGAGGACGAGGGCGCCGGCTCGAGCAAGCGCGTCGAACCAGGGGCGAAGGCGATCGGCAAATTCCTGGTCGTAGAAAACGTCGCCGGCGAGATAGACGTCGGCGTGCCGCTGCCGCCCGATGATATCCTCGCCGAGGAAAGTCACGGAGACGCCGTTCGCCTCCGCATTGAGCCTGACCGCCGTCTCGGCCCAGGGGTCGATGTCGGCGGCAATGACGTCTTGCGCGCCGGCCATCTTTGCGGCGATCGCGACGAGTCCGGAGCCGGAGGCGAAATCGATGACGCGACGCTCTCGCACCGTTTCCGGATGATCGAGCACATATCGTGCGAGCCCCTGCCCGCCCGCCCAGGCGAAGGCCCAGAAGGGCGGCGGCAGTCCGATCTCCTCCAGTTCCTCCTCGGTCTTAAGCCAGAGCTCGTGCGCTTCGCTCGCCAAATGCAGCCGGATTTCCGGAACGTGCGGCGGCGACAGAATGCCGGTATTGGCGCGGATGAAGCTTTCGGGATCGGTTTTCACGATTACCGCGGCGGATTGTCGAGCCCGCCCATGCGGCAGACCTCAATCCACTCGTCCTCGGTCACCGGTTGGACGGAAAGGCGCATTGAGGTCACCAGCGACATTTTGGCAAGCTTTGGATTTTCCTTGATCTCCTTCAAGGAGACCGGGCGTGGCATGTCCATGACGGCGCGAATGTCCACGCAGTCCCAGCGCGCATCGCCCTCCGCCGTCGAATCCGGATGCGAAAGGGCGCAGACCTCGGTGATGCCGACAATCTCCAACCCCTCGTTCGAGTGATAGAAGAAACCCTTGTCGCCGACCTGCATCGCCCGCATGTTGTTGCGCGCCTGATAGTTGCGTACCCCGGTCCATTCGGTGCCCGCCTCGCCGGCATCCTTCTGCATCTGCCACGACCACTTGTGCGGTTCGGACTTGTAGAGCCAATTCGCCATCGCGCCTCACGCCTCCGGATTGTTGAAGACCCAGTTGTAGCCCTTGATCTCGACAGCCGAGAAAAGGCCTGCCTTGGCATAAGGGTCGGCATCGGCAATCGCTCTCGCCTCTTCGATGGTTTCGGCCTTGACGATTATCAGGCTACCCGTCGGCTTGCCGTCCTCACCGAGGAAGGGCCCGGCGATCTTGAGGATGCCCCTGGCGTTGAGATCCGCGAGATAGGCAAGGTGGTCCGGCCGGGTGTCGAGCCGCAATTGCAGGGCCCCCGGCTTGTCGGTGCATAGAAGTGCGAAGAGCATTGATCCTCCTTCAAGGCTGCCACAGCGGCCTGCGCTCCTAAGCGCGGCGCTGTGATGGGATTATTCCTGGGTGATCGGCCGCGACATCAATCGCTCAAGGGCGGCGCTGACATCGAGCCTGCCGTCGATGATCGCCGCGACAGCTTCGGTGATCGGCATGTCGATGCCGAGATCGCTTGCCACGCGTCCCGCGACGGATGCCGCAAAAGCGCCTTCGACCAGTTCGCCGCCGCCGCTTGCGCGCCCATCCTTGCCGAGCGCGATGCCGAAACGCAGGTTGCGCGATTGATGGCTCGTCGCCGTCAGAACCAGGTCGCCGAGTCCGGAAAGACCGCGAACCGTGTCACCCTCGCCGCCTCGTGCCGCCACGAAGCGCGACATCTCAGCAAGGCCGCGCGAGATCAGCGCCGCCCGGGCCGAATCGCCGAGCCCCGCCCCTTCGACGATGCCGCAGGCAATCGCCAGCACGTTCTTCAACGCACCGCCAAGCTGTACGCCGATGCGATCCGTCGATGGATAGAGGCGGAACGTTGGTCCGGAAAGCGCCGCAGCGAGCCCCTTCGCCAGTGCCATGTCTGTTGCCGCGATGACCATCGCCGTCGGCAGCCCCCTGGCAATGTCGGCGGCAAAGCCGGGGCCCGAGAGAACGGCGATCCGGTGGCCCGGCAATTCCTCGCCGAGAACGTCCGTCAGGAGCCGGCCGGTCGCCTGTTCCATGCCCTTGGCGCAGGTGACGATCGTCGCATCCGCGCCGATCGAGGCGCCGTAGGCGCGGGCGGCGGCCCGGTGCTCCTGCGACGGCATGGCGAAGAGTACGATATCCGCATCTATGAGGACGGCAGGGTCGGCCGAATAGGCAAGCCCGCCCGGAAGCGGAATGCCGGGCAGTGCCGCCTCGTTGCGACCGCTACGGCGGCATTCGGCAGCAATTTCCTCCCGCCGCGCAAGCAGCGTCACGTCCGAATCCGCCTTTGCCGCCGCAACGGCGGCGAGCGCGGTGCCGAAGGCGCCCGCGCCGATGACCACGATCTTTGGCCCCAATCCTGTCTTGCCTCTCATCAAATGTCCATCATGCCTTGGCGCCGCGCCTGCCGGAGCCGATCACTGCCTGCGCTTGCGCATCGAGCGGCCAGCGCGAGCGCGGCGCGACGTCGAGGCTGTCGGCCGGCAGGCCCGCTGCCATTCGTTCGGCCCCCGCCCAGGCGATCATCGCCGCGTTGTCCGTACAAAGCTGAAGCGGCGGCGCGACGAAGCGGAAGCCGTGCTCGTCGCAGAGCCCCTGCAGCGTCGCGCGTAGCGTCTGGTTGGCAGCCACGCCCCCAGCAACGACGAGAGCCGGCCCGTCGACTGCGGGATGATCTGCCTTGAACCGTTTGAGCCCTCGCCCAATGCGGTCGTTCAGCGTACGCGAGATGGCACGCTGGAAGGAAGCACAGATGTCGGCGACATCCTCATCCGTCACCGGTTCCAGCGACTGAGCCGCCTGGCGAACGGCCGTTTTGAGGCCTGAGAAGGAGAAATCGAGCCGTGCGTCGCCGACGAGCGGGCGCGGGAAATCGAAGCGCTGCGGATTGCCGGCACGTGCCGCCCGCTCGACCGCCGGGCCGCCCGGATATGGCAGGCCAAGCAGCTTCGCCGTCTTGTCGAACGCCTCGCCGAGAGCATCGTCGATCGTCGTGCCCCAGCGCTCATAGTCGCCGACGTCCCTCACCAGAACGAGTTGCGTGTGGCCGCCGGAGACGAGCAGCATCAGATAGGGAAACGGAAGCCCGTCCGTCAGCCGCGCCGTGAGCGCATGGCCTTCGAGATGGTTGATGGCATAAAGCGGCCTGCCCGTCGCCCGGGCAATAGCCTTGCCGGTCATCAGCCCCACGATGAGCCCGCCGATCAGACCGGGACCGCTTGTCGCAGCGATTGCGTCGATATCCTTGAGCGTCACGCCGGCGCGTAAGAGCGCTTCCTCGATAAGCGTATCCAGCGCCTCGACATGGGCGCGGGCGGCGATCTCCGGCACGACGCCCCCATAGGCGCTGTGCTCCTCCAGCTGACTAAGCACGACATCGCCTAGAATCCGTCCGCCGCCTTGCTCGTCGCGCAGCACGACCGCGGACGCGGTTTCGTCGCAGCTCGTCTCGATGCCAAGGATGCGCAGCGGCGTGGACATCAGGTCTACTCTATGAGTGCGGTCGCGGATTGCAGTCGCGCCGAAAGGTGGGTACACGAAACTCCTACAGCGGCGTCTGTCGTTCAGGCGTACAAGGGAAGCTGTAACGCTTTGAAGTGCTGCATGGTTTGTCCTTAAATCGATATCGATTTAAGGAACCATGCAGTAACAATGGATGACCGAGGATGCAAACGAAACCTTTCCGCATCGGCACGCGCGGCAGCCCGCTGGCGCTCGCCCAGACCCATGAAACGCGCGACCGGTTGGCCGCCGCGCATGGTCTGCCGCCGGAGATGTTCGAGGTGGTCATTCTCTCGACAAAAGGCGACCGGATCACCGACCGGCCGCTGGCGGAGATCGGCGGCAAGGGCCTCTTTACCGAAGAACTCGAGCAGCAGCTCTTGTCCGGCGAACTCGATTTCGCGGTGCATTCCTCGAAGGACATGCCGACCAGGCTGCCCGATGGCCTCACCCTCTCCGCTTTCCTGCCGCGCGAGGACATTCGCGACGCTTTCATCGGCCGCACGGCAGCGAAGCTCATCGAGCTGCCTCGGAGTGCCACCGTCGGCTCGTCATCGCTTCGCCGTCAGGCGCTCATTCGCCGGCTGAGACCCGATATCAATGTCATCACTTATCGCGGACAGGTCGAAACGCGGCTGCGCAAGCTTGCCGAGGGCCAGGTCGACGGCACGCTGCTCGCCTATGCCGGCCTCCGGCGGCTCGGCATGAGCGACGTACCGACCGAACTGCTGGATCCGCAAGAGTTTCCACCCGCACCGGCCCAGGGCGCCATCTGCATCGAAAGTCGGATAGGCGACGCCCGCGTCGGCACACTGCTTGCCGCCATCGACGACCGTCGCACCCATGAGGCGGTTTCCTGCGAACGCGGTTTCCTGGCCACACTCGACGGCTCCTGCAAGACGCCGATCGCCGGCTACGCGGTCTCCGATGGCACGCATGTCCACTTTTCCGGCATGATCCTGACGCCGGATGGAACCACCTGCCACCGCGTCGAGATCGACGGCAAGGCGGCCGAAGCGGCCGAGCTTGGACGGAAGGCCGGCGAAGACATTCGCGGCAAGGCGGGGCCGGGATTTTTCTCGAGCTGGACCTGATCGATGCGCCTGCTCGTGACCCGGCCGCGCCCCGCCGCGGAAAGAACGGCCGAGAAGCTGCACGCGCTGGGGCATCAAGTCACGATCCTGCCGCTGATGGAAGCACAGCATCTTCCAGGCGCTGTTCGGGCGGCGCTCGACCGGTCCCCCGACGGCATTGCGGTGACGAGCGCCGAGGCGGTCCGCGTTCTCGCCGCGCTCGGCCCGGCAGTCAGGTCACATCTTGCGGCACCGCTCTTCGCCGTCGGCGAAGCGACCGCACGTGCCGCGAGCGGCATCGGCTTCACCAATGTTCGCGTCGGCGGGGGAACCGGCGAGGCGCTCGCCGAGACTGTTGCCGCCGAGAGGCGCGCCGGAGCGGGAAAGCTCCTCTATCTTGCCGGTGCGCCGCGCGCGGACGGCTTCGAACGAGCGCTCGCGGAGCGAGGGATCGATCACGTGACCGTCGAGTGCTATCGGATGGCACCCGTTTCGTACGGACGGCAAGCCCTGTTCGATCTTGTCCGACCGGGGGCTTTCGATGGGGTCTTGCTCTATTCGCGCGAGACCGCACGGCACTTTGCCGCGCTGCTCAAGGAGAGCAATCTCGACGTCACCGCTTTCTCCGCGCGGTATCTTTGCATGAGCTCAGCGGTCAGGGAGGCCCTGCCCGACGACGCCGTCGCTCAGATTGCCGCCGAACCGGATGAGAAAGCACTCCTGAAGCTGCTCTGAGACGGGATCGGCAAAGACAACGCCGGTTTTTCGCTTACTTCCAACGCGATATTGCCGTCATTTGGTGAGAGCCATTTCACGAAAATGGGCACCGGGGACTTTCCCTCACAGGCTTCCCTGACTAGGTTTGACTGAAAGCCGAGAGCCAAGAAACGCGAAGAGGTCACTATGGTATCGGAAAAACCGCCGCGCCGTTCGAAAGGCGAGAAGGAACCGCTGACGATCGACCTTGAGGCGGAAAGGACGGGGGCGGAGGAGACGCAGGCCGTCGCCGGTCAGGATGCGGCCACCGACGAGCCGGCGGAGATTTCCGGGAGCGAGACGCTCAGCGAGGCCCAACAGGAACAGGCCGGGCGCGACGGCGAAAGGGAGGAGGCACGGATCGAGGATGCCGCCGCCGCCTTCGACGAGGAACCGCCGCACCTGGCCAATGGCGCCATGCCCGAGCCGAAACGCAAGGCGGCAACGGTTTCCGGTGCGCTTGCCGCCGGCATCCTTGGCGGGCTGGTCGCGCTCGCCGGGGCGGGCGTGCTGCAATATGCGGGCTACGTCCCCTCCGCCGGACCGCAACGGGGCAGCGGCACGGTTGAGCAGGACCTGTCGAGCGAGATCGAGGCGGTCAAGGCCGAGCTTCGGTCCCGGCCTCAGCCGGCGGCAGTAGACGTCGCGCCGTTGGAAGGCCGCCTCGCTAAACTGGAACAGAGGGTAGAGACGGCTGGCGGCGGGAGCGCGCCGCAGGTGCCTGCGCTCGAAGCCGCGATCGACAACCTGACGAAGGAGATCGCCACACTGAAGACCGAACTGGCAGATGCACGCCAAGCGGCGAATGCCGCCCGGCAAGAGTTAGCAAGCCGCATCGACCGGACGGAGCAGAAGCTGAACGAGCCGGTGAATGATATCGAGATGGCAAAGGCGGTTGCCGTCACGGCGCTGAAGACGGCGATCGATCGAGGCGGGCCGTTCCTTGCCGAACTCGACGCGCTGAAGAGCATTGCCCCGGAAAACCCGGCGGTGAAGGAGCTGGCTGAGGACGCCCCAACCGGCGTCGCCACACGCGCGGAACTGCGGACAGCGTTTCCGCAGACTGCCTCCGCGATGCTCGACGCGCTTAATCGCCCCGATCCGAACGAAGGCATTTTCGACCGCCTCGTTTCGAGCGCCATGTCCGGCATTCGCGTGCGCCCGGTCGGCAGCGTCGAGGGCGACACGCCGGAGGCCGTGATCGCGCGCATCGAGGACAAGCTCGACGATGGCGATCTCAAGGGCGCCTCGCTCGAATGGGAAAATCTTCCCGAACCCGCGAAATTGGCCGGGCAGGATTTCAAGCAGAAGCTCGACCGGCGGCTTAAGATCGAGGCGGCGATCGACGCTGCCGTGTCTACGACTATGACGCGCAGCGGCACGCAAGGCTAAGAGGCGAGGAAAGAAGGCAAAATGGTTCGGATACTGTTCTTCATCCTGCTCGTCCTTGCTCTCGGTCTCGGCTTTGCCTGGCTCGCGGATCGGCCTGGCGAACTCTCGCTGATCTGGCAGGGGCAGCGCGTCGAAATGAGCCTGATGCGTGCCGCCTCCATGCTGATCTCGCTCTTTGCCCTGGTCCTGATCGCCATCTGGCTCATCCGGGCGATCTGGCACTCGCCACAGACTATTGCGCGCTACTTCCGCGCCCGCAAGCGTGACCGCGGCTACCAGGCGCTCTCGACCGGGCTCATCGCAGCGGGCGCCGGCGACGCCGTGCTCGCGCGCAAGATGACGGCGCGGAGCCGCAGCCTGCTTCGAGAGGATCAGGAGCCGCTCATTCACCTGCTCGAAGCGCAGACCGCGCTGATCGAAGGCAGGCACGAAGAGGCGCGCCGCAAATTCGAACGGATGGCGGACGACCCGGAGACGCGCGAACTCGGGTTGCGCGGGCTCTATCTTGAAGCCAAGCGGCTCGGCGCCCACGAAGCTGCCCGGCAATACGCCGAACGCGCCGCCGAGAAAGCTCCACATCTCGGCTGGGCAACGCTCGCGACCCTCGACCACCGCAGCCAGGCGGGTCAATGGGACGAAGCGATCCGCCTCCTCGACCAGAGCCGCGCCGCCAGCGTTCCAGACAAGAAGGAGGCGAACCGGAAGAAGGCGGTGCTGCTGACGGCCCGCGCCATGGGCAAGCTCGAAACGGATCCGAAATCGGCGCGGGACGATGCGCTTGCGGCGCTGAAGCTCGATGAGCGTTTGGTCCCCGCGGCGCTGATTGCCGCCAAGGCCCTGTTCCGCGAGGACAATCTGCGCAAGGGCGCTTCGATCCTCGAGAAGATATGGAAACAGGAGCCGCACCCGGAGCTGGCGCGCCTCTATGTGCGGGCCCGCGGTGGCGATTCCGCGATCGACCGGCTGAAGCGCGCGAAGAGGCTGGAGTCGCTTCGCGGCAACCATCCGGTTTCGCTGGCGACGGTCGCCGAGGCCGCACTCGAAGCGCGCGAATTCGCCCTTGCGCGGCAAAAGGCCGAGGCCGCGGCGCGGCTCGCCCCGAGCGAGAGCATTTATATGCTGCTTGCCGATATCGAGGAGGCGGACACCGGTGACGAGGGTCGCATCCGCCACTGGATGGCGCAGGCGCTGCGCAGCCCCCGCGATCCCGCATGGACTGCCGATGGGGTGATTTCACCCTTCTGGCTCCCGGTCTCGCCGATCACTGGCCGCCTGGACGCCTTCGAGTGGAAGGCGCCGCCGTCGCAGCTCCAGCCGGCCGAGGAAGGCCAGCTCGGCGCCGAGGAAGCGATCCGAAGCCTGCCGCCGCTCGCGGCCGCGCAGATCGCGGCCGCCGAAACGCCGCAAATCTCCAGACCCGAACCAGCCTCCACCGTTCCACCGGACGAGCAAGAGGTCCGGATAACGGTACCCGAGGAAAAGGAAGATGCTTCGCCGCCGGCGGAGAGCAAGGACGCGGCCGGCAAGGACGAGGCCGGCAAGGACGAGTCGACGCCGTTCTTCGGCCGGCGCCCGGACGACCCCGGCGTGCGCGAGGCGGCACCGGCTGAAAAGAACGAAGTCGCCTTCCGCCTATTCTGACGTAGAGCGGGCATGCGGCGTTCTTTCCGCAAACCCGGTTCTAACTTGCAACTCCAATGTTTCGACGGGCTTAAGGCACTAGAACATGTTTGAACGTTTTCGAGCCTTCCTCGAAGGGCTGACAGGTTCGGCTGCGCGGATCGAAAAGGGTGATCCGCGCGTCGCCGTAATCGGGCTTTGCTTTCAGGTGATGGAGGCGGATGGAAAGATTCGCGCTTCGGAGCGCCGAAAAATGCGAGCTCTCATCAAGGATTACTACAAGCTCGACGATGCGGCTTTGAAGGCGCTCGTCGCGGCGGGCGAAACGGCAGAGAGCGAGGCAATCGACTTTTATCACTTCACCGCCGAGATCAAGCGTCACCTTTCGGAGGGGCAGCGGGTCGAGCTCGTCGGCATGCTCTGGGACATCGTCTACGCCGACGGCGACCGCAGCGAGATGGAGGACCACGTGATCTGGCGGATCGCCGACCTCCTCGGCGTCTCCGGACGCGACCGGGTCTTGAAACGGCAGGAAGCAGCCGCCAAGATCGAGACCAAGGAGGATAAAGAGGTGCAACAGGAAAACTGACGATGCCGCGAGAGGCCCGCGACACCAAGAAACCGATCCTCATTATCCTGCACCAGGAGCGATCGAGCGCCGGTCGTGTCGGCCACATACTCGAGCAGATGGGATTCCGCCTCGATATCCGTCGCCCGGCGCTCGGCGACGACTTGCCGCCGACATTGGCGGCCCATTCCGGCACCATCGTTTTCGGCGGGCCGATGAGCGCAAACGACGAGGAGGAGTTCGTTCGCCGCGAGATCGACTGGCTGTCGGTACCGCTGAAAGAGAACAAGCCCTATCTCGGAATCTGCCTCGGCGCGCAGATGCTCGCCCGAAATCTCGGTGGCGCGGTTGCGCCCCATCATGAGGGCATGACCGAAATCGGCTGGTATCCGCTGAAAGCCACCAAAGCGGGCAAGGCGCTGATGGAGTGGCCGGCCATGGTCTACCATTTCCACCGCGAGGGCTTCGACCTGCCGAGGGGCGCCGAACTGCTGGCGACGGGCGACACCTATCCCAACCAGGCGTTCCGCTATGGCGAAAATGCGTGGGGCATTCAGTTTCATGGCGAGTTGACCCGGGCGATGATGCATCGTTGGGTCGTCCACGGTGCCCACCGATTCGTGCTTCCGGGTGCCCAGATGGGCAAAGCCCATCTCGACGGCCGCATGCTCCACGACCACCCCTTGCGAACCTGGATGGAGAAATTCCTCGACCTGATCTTCTTGCGCGGCGCGGACAATCGGAGCGCGTCGGCTGGCGAATCGACCCGCAAGTCGGAACCAGAGAGCACGGTGCCTAGAGTTCAGCCTCCGCACTGAGTCACTCCGTCCGATGTTCCTCCGGCACGTCGAGCGTGTCGATCCTGCGCAATTGCGGAATGCCGATCGCCCAGAGGAGCGCGACGAGCAAAGTACCGAACCCGCCGAAGACCACTGCGAATACAGCACCGAAGCCCGATGCCATGGTGCCGGCGCGAAATTCCCCGAGCTCGTTGGAAGCGCCGACGAAGACCATGTTGACGGCATTGACCCTGCCGCGCAGCTCGTCCGGGGTCCAGAGCGCGATCAAGGTTTCGCGCACATAGACCGAAATCATGTCCGCCGCCCCCATGACGACAAGTGCTGCGATCGAAAGCCAGGCCGTCGTGGACAGGCCGAAGACGACAGTGGCAAGACCGAAAAGCGCGACGCCGGCGAACATGTAGAGGCCGGCCCGGCTGCGGATCGGGTGGGTGGCAAGCCAGAGGGCCATGCCGACGGCGCCGATGCCTGGAGCGGCCCGCAGGAGCCCCAGGCCCCAGGGTCCGAGCACGAGGATGTCGCGCGCAAAGACCGGCATCAGCGCAATGGCGCCGCCGAGCAGCACGGCGAAAAGGTCGAGCGATATCGCCCCGAGCACAATTTTCTGGGCCTTGATGTAGCGGAAACCGGCGGTGATCGTCTGCCAGCTCTGCGCCCCGGCGGGCGAGCGTTGCGCCGGCTTCGGCACGGCAAACACCATGAGCGACGCCGCGGCGAAGAAAGAGAGACTGACCGCATAGGGGACCGTCGGGCCAAGACCGTAGATCAAACCGCCTGCCACCGGCCCGACGATCGTCGCCGTCTGCCAGGACGTCGAGTTCCAGGCAATCGCATTCGCCAGATCCTCGGGCGGCACGAGATTGGGCGCGAGCGACTGGGCGGCGGGCGCCAGGAATGCCCGTTCGATACCGAAGACAATCAGGATTGCATAGACCGGCCAGGGCGAAAACAGGCCAGTCACCGTCAGGATCAGCAGCGCCGCCGCGCAAACCATACTGACGAGCATGCAAAGTCCCATGATGACGCGACGGTTGTAGCGATCGGCGACGCTGCCGGTGACGAGGATCAGAACGAGTGACGGCAGGAACTGGAAGAGGCCGATGAGCCCGAGCGCGAAGGGATCGCGCGTCAGATCGTAGATCTGCCAGCCGACCGCGACGGACATGATCTGCACGGCGAAATAGCCAAGAAAGCGCGAGAAGAAATAGCGTCGGTAGCCGACATGGCGGAAGGCGGCGAAGCGATGCTCGGCATGATCGGCCGACATGGCGGAAAGCACTCCTCGGAGGGAAATTGTGGCGGACCATGTCGCAATGCCAATGGCAGTCGATTCTGACCGATCTGATGGGACAGAATCGACCGCCGTTGGCATTAAACATGATTGGGCGGCGCCAAGCGACGTACTTGCCCGTTTAGTTCCCAATGTCTACATGTCTGTCAACGACGAATTGGAGACCGGCATGCTCGCAGTCATCGCAACCTTGAATCTCATCATCAATATCGCCTGGTTCCTGATCATCGCATCGGCCATCTTCTCCTGGCTCTACGCCTTCAACGTGATCAATGTGAACAACCAGGCGATCAACATGATCGGCCGTTCGCTCTACCAGCTGACCGAACCCCTCTATCGCCCGATCCGTCGTTTCCTGCCTGACATGGGCGGCATCGATCTGTCGCCGCTGGTCGTCCTGGTGATCCTCTATTTCATCTGGTATTTCCTGAACACCACTGTCGCTTCGGCGCTGCTCGGATAAGTGGCCAAGGCCTTCACCGCTCTCGGCGATCATGCGCGCCTTATGGTGCGCCTGACGCCGAACGCAAGCCGCGACGCGATCGACGGCTTCGAGGCGGGCGCCGACGGCGAGGAGCATCTCAAGGTGCGGGTGCGCGCCGTGCCGGAGAAGGGCAAGGCGAACCAAGCCCTGGTCGCGCTCATCGCCAGGAATTCGGTGTGGCGAAGAACAGAATCTCGCTTGTTGCCGGCGACACGCAGCGCAAGAAAATCCTCCGGATCGAAGCCGACCCGGAGGAGATCGAAAAACGGCTCGCCGCGATTCGCGCGCGCTGAGGAAAAATGTGTGCGCGGCCTTCGTCGGCGACACTGACTTGGTTACTTTTTAGCCTTGGCGCGTTCAATCGCCTCGACGATCAGCTGCCGGGCGACGCTCGCATCCTTCCAGCCGAAGATCTTCACCCATTTGCCGGGCTCGAGGTCCTTATAGTGCTCGAAGAAGTGCTCGATCTGCTTGAGCGTGATTTCCGGCAGGTCGGTGTAGTCATGCACCTTGTCGTAGCGTTTGGTCAGGTGTCCGGACGGCACGGCAATGATCTTCTCGTCCTTGCCGGAATTGTCTTCCATCATCATCACCCCGATCGGGCGAACATTGATGACGCAGCCCGGCACCAGCGGGCGCGTGTTGCAGATCAAGACATCGATCGGATCGCCGTCGTCGGAAAGCGTGTGCGGCACGAAACCGTAATTGCCCGGATAGGTCATCGGCGTATAGAGGAAGCGGTCGACGACCAACGTGCCCGCTTCCTTGTCCATTTCATACTTGATCGGATGCCCGCCAACGGGGACTTCCACGATCACGTTGACATCTTCCGGTGGATTCTTCCCGATGGAAATCGCGTCGATCCGCATGAGCACCTCCAGGCCAATTTGAAAAATCGCCCCGTCGGATAAAGGGAAACATGCCGCATTGCAACATGACTTTCGTCCGAGGGGTGGAATTGCCTAGGCAGTCCCCGCGGCCAAATAGAGGCAGGTCGGAAGTTTTCCCGCTCAACCTTTGAGGCTTGCTGCGCAGGGCACGCTCAGTTCCAGACGAAGCCGACCTTCTTCAGATGCTTTTCGCCGAAATCCTCCATGCCTTCTGCGACATCGTTGCCGCCGGCCGAGTGGAAGAATTGATAGGCCTGATCGCTCTCTTCGAGGCACCAGACGACGAGCCCCTCGCAACCGAGCGACCTCAAAAGGCTCCTGGCCTCGCGGAACAGGATGCGCCCGAGCCCCATGCCCTGGTATTCGGGGCGGAGATAGAGCTCGTAGATCTCGCCTTCCTGCGGCAGCGCCCGTGCGCGGCTCAAGCCGAGTGTCGCGTAGCCGGCTATCGTTCCGGCCACGTCGATGACGAGCAGCGTCGCCGGTCCGCGAGTCGCCTTTCGCCACCAGGTCTCATCGCGGCGGTTGACCATCCGGATTAACGGCCGGTGCGGGATCAGGCCGCCATAGGCCTGCAGCCAGGAGGCGCGATGCACAGAGGCAATCGCCGCCGCTTCATGCGGCTCTCCGGGCCTGACCTCGATCGAAACAGTCTTCATGACCTGACTCTAACCACACGACAGGGTGAACCGGAATCCCGGCACAAGCTCACGCGGTGTTAACCCACAAGCAACTTTAACGGCGTCCATCAGAAGGTTAACGTCTTTTTAACTTTGTTCGCAAGCTGGCCACGAGAGGCACACACAGCAAATATCCGGATCATTGTCCGGCCGACTGGTGAGCGCGCCAGGGCGGCGCGGTACGATCTCGCCAATTGCGGAGCCCTTGAAAAATTGATATGAGCAGCGGCCATGGAATCCAAATTCGGATGTCGCGAACAGAAGATCGTCGTGCTGCAGGACCATAAGCGTCTGCCGGCCCGCTTCTTCGCGCGCGTTTGCGGCGCGCTTACGAGCCGCCTATCCTGATCGCTCGATCAGTGCCGTTTCCGGCCGCCCGCCGGCTTTCCCGTATGGACAATTCGATGGATATTTCGCCATGAGCGCACCGCGTACCCTTTATGACAAGATCTGGGACGATCACCTCGTAAACCAGCAGGAGGACGGCACCTGTCTTCTCTACATCGACCGTCACCTCGTGCACGAGGTGACGAGTCCGCAGGCCTTCGAGGGGCTCAGGATGGCCGGCCGCAAGGTACGGGCGCCGGAAAAGACGCTCGCCGTCGTCGACCACAACGTGCCGACCTCGCCGGATCGCCACCTCGGCATCAAGAACGAGGAGAGCCGCATCCAGGTCGAGGCGCTCGCCAGGAACGCCGCCGATTTCGGCGTGGAATATTATTCGGAGAACGACAAGCGCCAGGGCATCGTCCACATCGTCGGCCCCGAGCAGGGCTTCACGCTGCCGGGCATGACGATCGTCTGCGGTGACAGCCACACTTCGACGCATGGCGCCTTCGGCGCGCTGGCGCACGGCATCGGTACCTCGGAAGTCGAGCATGTTCTGGCGACGCAAACGCTGATCCAGAAGAAGGCGAAGAACATGCTGGTGCGAGTCGATGGCCAGTTACCTCCGGGCGTCACCGCCAAGGACATCATCCTTGCCATCATCGGTGAGATCGGCACGGCCGGCGGCACCGGCCACGTCATCGAGTTTGCCGGCGAGGCGATCCGGTCGCTCTCGATGGAAGGGCGCATGACCGTCTGCAACATGACGATCGAAGGCGGCGCCCGCGCCGGCCTGATCGCGCCGGACGAGACCACTTTTGCCTATATCAAGGACCGGCCGCGCGCCCCCAAGGGCAAGGCCTGGGACATGGCGCTCGATTATTGGAAGACGCTCAACACGGACGAGGGCGCCCATTACGACCGCGTCGTCGTGCTCGACGCCGCCAACCTGCCGCCGATCGTCTCCTGGGGGTCGTCCCCGGAAGACGTCGTTTCGGTCCAAGGCGTGGTTCCGAACCCCGACGAAATTGGGGACGAAACGAAACGCGCTTCGAAGTGGCGTGCCCTCGACTATATGGGCCTGAAGCCGGGCACGAAAATCACCGACATCGCCATCGACCGCGTCTTCATCGGCTCCTGCACCAATGGCCGCATCGAGGACCTGCGTGCCGTCGCCAAGGTCGTCGAGGGCCGCAAGGTCGCCCCGACCGTCTCGGCGATGATCGTGCCGGGCTCCGGTCTCGTGAAGGAGCAGGCGGAAGCGGAGGGCCTCGACAAGATCTTCAAGGAGGCTGGCTTCGACTGGCGCGAGCCCGGCTGCTCCATGTGCCTGGCGATGAACGACGACCGGCTGAAGCCGGGCGAGCGCTGCGCCTCGACCTCGAACCGCAACTTCGAAGGCCGCCAGGGCTTCAAGGGACGTACGCACCTGGTCTCGCCCGCCATGGCCGCCGCGGCTGCGGTCGCAGGCCACTTCGTCGACATCCGCGAGTGGAAATAGGCGGATTAGGCCTTTCCCGCTCCGGGGTGCCCTCCAGGCGTTCAGGTTTGACCCCTCCCCACAAGGGGGTGGGGCTTTCCGTGCTGCGCCGCTCCGTCCATTCTTCACCACTGCCCCGGCCTCACCGGCCCCGAGGATAGAAGGAAGGCGCCGCGGGTGCCGTATCCTTCCCGCTTGTGGAAAGGGGTAGTCCAGTCTCTTCCTGCTTCTCGGGAGACAAGCGGCGCTGACGGTGCGACAATGGTCGGGTTCCCTTGGTCATAGACGAAGAACTGCCATGGCCGACAAACCGACAAAGCGCCTGATGCTGCTCCGCCACGCCAAATCGGCATGGCCGGAAGGCATTGCCGATCATCGTCGGCCGCTTGCCGGGCGCGGACGCAAGGCGGCGCCGATCATCGGCGCCTACATGGCCGAACACGGGCTCGTTCCGGACCTCGCACTGGTTTCGACGGCGCGACGCGCCCAGGAAACCTGGGAGCTCGTCGCCAAGGCCCTGCCGGCAAGCGTCGAAGTCCGCGATGCCGTCGGCATCTACGAGGTCGCCGCTCCCGCCATCCTCAATGTCATACGCGGCGTGGAGCCGTCCGTGCACGACCTTATGCTCGTCGGGCACAATCCGGGGATGGCGGAACTGGCGCTGCTGTTGGCCGGAAGCGGCGAGGACCTGCCGCGTCTTCGTGAGAAATTCCCAACGGCCGGGCTTGCCGTCATCGAACTCGACGTCGAGCAATGGGCGGATGTCGCCGCCGGCAAGGGCCGTCTCGCCCGCTTCGTCACGCCGCGAATGCTCACGGCCAAGTGAGGCGTCAGACGACCTTCACCACCATTCCCGGACGCATGTGCCGGATCATCCGTCTCATCGTGGGCAGGCTGACGGCAATGCAGCCTTGCGTCGGCTCGTAGCCTGGGCGGATGAGGTGGAAGAAGATCGCGGAGCCCGCCTGGCGGCGCCTTGAAGAGATGTTCCAGTCCATGACGAGGCAGACGTCGTAGAGCCCGTCGTCGCGCATCATGCTCTCGTGGCTTGCGGCGAAGGGTGCATTGACCGGGCGATTGTAGCAGGCGTGGCTCGGGGCGTCGCACCAGAGCATGCCGCGGCGGATCGCCTTCATCGGCAACGCGGACGGCGGCAGGAGCACGCGGTCGCGACGCAAATAGCCGCCGATCAGCTTCATCGTCCCGTGTGGCGTCGCCCCGTCGCCTTCCCGCTTCAGGATGCTGATGCCGCTTCGCCCGATCGCCGCCTCCACAGTTCTGCCGCCGAACTGCACAAGAGCCCGTTTGCGGTCTCGCGGGGCGGCCCTTACGACGATGGAATCCGATCTTACTCCCGACTTTTTCTTGCGCTTCATTCTCACAGATAATTGCCTTGCCGTGATCTCACCGCGACCATAAGCACGATGGTCTATATGGGCCTCAACCGCCCGTAGCGCTTGCCAATAGCGGCATATGAGATAGTTTTGATTCAGGAAGCAAACAGGAATTGCCCCATGGCGACCCGCACCATCCTCCTTGTCGACGATGACCATGACCTGCGTGAGACGCTGATAGAACAGCTTTCTCTCTACGAGGAGTTTGAGCTTCTGCAGGAGGCGACCGCCGGGAAGGGCATCCAGACGGCGCGCGCCCGCCAGGTGGATCTTCTCATCATGGATGTCGGCTTGCCGGACATGGACGGGCGCGAGGCGGTGAAGCTTCTGCGCAAGGGCGGGTTCAAGGCACCGATCATCATGCTCACTGGGCATGACACCGACTCCGACACGATCCTCGGGCTCGAGGCCGGCGCCAACGATTATGTCTCCAAGCCCTTCCGCTTCGCCGTGCTGCTTGCCCGCATCCGCGCCCAGCTTCGCCAGCACGAGCAGAGCGAGGATGCCACTTTCAGCGTCGGCCCCTATACGTTCAAGCCGAGCCAGAAGCTGCTCACCATGGAGAACGGCCAGAAGATCCGGCTGACCGAAAAGGAAGCGGCGATCATCCGCTATCTCTACCGCGCCGATCAGAAGGTCGTCACCCGCGACGTGCTGCTCGAGGAAGTCTGGGGCTACAATTCCGGCGTGACGACCCACACGCTGGAGACGCATGTCTACCGACTGCGCCAGAAAATCGAGCGTGACCCTTCCAATGCCGAGATTTTGGTGACAGAGAACGGCGGTTACAAGATCGTCCCCTAGAGCGGGAATTCGGGAAAACGCGTTCCCGGACCGCAATTTGATTAGCCGGAGTATGCCCGCTTGGCGCTCAATGACGACATTGCGCTTCTGTCCGACATCGCGCTCTTTGCCGACATCGGCGAGGACAAGCTGCGCCTGATCGCCTTCGGCGCCGAGCGCCGCCGGGTCGCCAAGGGCCATGAGCTTTTCCGCGAAGGCGCGCCTGCCGACTGCGCCTATGCGGTCGCTTCCGGTCGCTTTTCGCTGACGAAGGCGGATTTCGACGGAAAACCGCAGCCGATCGGGATCGCCGGTCTCGGTGCGCTGCTCTCGGAACTGGCGCTGATCTCCATGGTGGAACGCAAGTTCACGGCAACCGCCGAAGAGGACAGCGAAGTGATCCGTATCAACCGGCCGCTCTTCCGCCGCATGCTGGAGGAATATCCGGAGGTCACCGTGCTCGTCGAAGCCCGCATCCGCGACAATCTCCAGGCGATGATCCGCCGTGTCGAGGCGCTCGCCGGTCGTTTTGCGTAAGTGAGCGCCAGTAGGATTTGCCCCGCTCCTCGGGTTAAACTCGAGGAGAGAGGCAAATCCGAAGGCCTCAAAGCTCGAAGCGCGCGATCACCGGTACGTGGTCCGACGGGCGATCCCAGGCGCGGGCTTCTCTCAGGATATCGACGCGCGTGAGCTGCCGCGCGAGGTCGGCGGAAGACCAGATGTGATCGAGCCGGCGGCCGCGGTCGGCGGCTGCCCAATCCTTCGCCCGATAGCTCCACCAGGTATAGAGCTTTTCCGGCACCGGTGTGTGCTGGCGCATGAGGTCGACCCAGGCACCTCCAGCCATCACCGCGGTCAGCCCCTCGGTTTCGATCGGCGTATGGCTGACGATATTCAGCAGCTGCTTGTGTGACCAGACGTCGTGCTCGAGCGGCGCGATGTTGAGGTCTCCGACAAGGACCGACGACATGCCCGCTTCGGCCTCGGCATGCAGCAGCTTCATCTCCTCGACGAAATCGAGCTTGTGGCCGAACTTCGGGTTGATCGTGCGGTCCGGCTCGTCGCCGCCGGCCGGGACATAGAAATTGTGCAACCGGATTCGTCGACCCCCGGCATCGAAGACGACGGACAGGTGGCGCGCGTCGCCGACGCCGCAATAATCCCGGCGATCGGTCAGTTCGGTCAGCGGCAAGCGCGATATGGTGGCGACGCCGTGATAGCCTTTCTGCCCGTGCATCTCGATATATCTGTAGCCGAGGTTCTTGAGCGGCGCCGAAGGGAACTGTTCGTTCGGGCACTTCGTCTCCTGCAGGCACAGGACGTCCGGCTGCCATTCTTCGAGGAAGCGCACCACCAGAGGCATGCGCAGGCGTACGGAGTTGATGTTCCACGTGGCGATGGAAAGGACCATTTTCGAACCTTGGAGCATTTTGCAGCCAGGTGGAATCACCTGACGTCGCATAAATGGGGCATAAACAAAGGGATAGAGCGGGCGTGCGAACGCATGTGAGCGCATTCCGCTCCAGGAAGATGCCGCCGGTCAGGGAGTCGCGTCCGGCAGCGCGGAAGCTTTTAACCAGCTCCGGCCGGTTTCGGCAAGCCACGAAAAAGGGCCGCCCGAAGGCGGCCCATCAATGCTGTGGTCAGAGCTGGCGTGATCAGCCGCCGCCCCTGTTGCGCACCTCGTCATAGGGAATGCGGAAGACCTTGTCGTCCAGTTGCAACCCGGTCCTGACGTTGAAGATCATCACCGAGGTGTCCTTCTTCTGCGCGTCGGTGATCGTCCATTGCCTGAGGTTGTAGGTCTTCGGGTCGAACATCATCGTGATCGTCGAATCGCCGAAGATCGAACGGTCGCCGAGCACGATGGTGATGAGGTCGGACTCTTCCCGGACGGCGCGCACCATCCTGCTGCTGAGATCGATCCTTTCGCTGAGCAAGAGCTTCAGCGGCGTCTTCGACAAGGGATAGATGTCCCAGGTCTTGAGCTTCATATTGCCGATGACCACCGATCTGCCGTCGGCGATCACGCGCATCGGCGAAGGGGCCTCGTAATTGAAGCGGATACGCCCGGGCCGGCGGATATAGAACTTGCCGCCGGTCTGTTCGCCGCGCGGGCCGAACTGCACGAACTCTCCAGCCATCGTCTTCACCGACGAGAAATGATCGGCGATCTTCTGGGCGACGCTCGACGCCTGTGCCGAGGCGCGTGGCGTGTTTAGCAGCGTGCCGGCCGTTCCGGCGAAAGCCGCCAGACCGCAAACGAAGAGGCGCCGCGAGATGGGCCGAACTCCGATTTCGCCGGTTTTTGTCTCTGTCATCGCAGTCTCCTTCAATTAAGGATCATTTGGAGAGCAACTGGGGCGTCTTCAAGGCGTTGCCAGAACCCGCAATGCATCGTGATCAAATGATCGTTACCGGCACGCGACGCGGCGTCAGCGGCCGGAAATCTCCGCCTCCGTGGGTACGAGAATCTCACGCTTTCCGGCATGGTTCGCCGGTCCGATGATACCCTCCTGCTCCATGCGCTCGATCAGCGAGGCTGCCCGATTATAGCCGATGCCGAGGCGCCGTTGCACATAGGAGGTGGAAGCCTTGCCATCGCGCAGCACGATCGCCACGGCCTGGTCGTATGGATCCTCGGAATCGGCGAGATTGGAGGTTCCCGCCGGACCGCCCTCGCCGTCCTCGTCGTCGTCCGCGGTGATCGCATCGAGATACTGCGGCGTTCCCTGCGATTTCAGGTAGGAAACGACTTCCTCTACCTCCGTGTCTGACACGAAGGGGCCGTGCACGCGCTGGATGCGCCCGCCGCCGGCCATATAGAGCATGTCGCCCTGCCCCAGGAGCTGCTCGGCGCCCTGCTCGCCGAGGATGGTGCGGCTGTCGATCTTCGACGTCACCTGGAACGAGATGCGGGTCGGGAAGTTCGCCTTGATCGTGCCGGTAATGACGTCGACGGACGGGCGCTGCGTCGCCATGATCACGTGGATGCCGGCCGCACGGGCCATTTGCGCCAGCCGCTGCACGGCGCCTTCAATATCCTTGCCGGCGACCATCATCAGGTCGGCCATCTCGTCGATGATGACGACGATGTAAGGCATCGGCGAAAGGTCGAATTCCTCCGTCTCGTAGATCGCCTCCCCCGTCTGGCGGTCGAAGCCGGTCTGGACGGTGCGGGTGATCGCCTCGCCCTTCAAAAGCGCCTGCTCGACGCGGCTGTTGAAGCCGTCGATGTTGCGCACGCCGATCTTCGACATCTTCTTGTAGCGCTCCTCCATCTCGCGCACTGTCCATTTGAGCGCGACGACGGCCTTCTTCGGGTCCGTCACGACCGGCGAGAGCAGGTGCGGAATGCCGTCATAGACCGAGAGCTCCAGCATTTTCGGGTCGATCATGATCAGGCGGCATTGCTCCGGCGTAAGCCTATAGACGAGCGACAGGATCATCGTGTTGATCGCCACCGACTTGCCCGAGCCGGTGGTACCGGCGACAAGCAGGTGCGGCATCTTCGCGAGGTCGGCAATGACCGGCTCGCCGCCGATCGTCTTGCCGAGCGCCATGGCGAGCTTCGTCTTGGTCGTCTCGAAATCGCGCGAGCCGATCAGCTCACGCAGATAGACCATCTCGCGCCGCTGGTTGGGCAGTTCGATGCCGATGGCGTTGCGGCCCGGCACGACGGCGACGCGGGCGGCGATCGCGCTCATCGAACGGGCGATATCGTCGGCAAGGCCGATGACGCGGGACGACTTGATGCCGGGCGCGGGTTCGAGCTCGTAAAGCGTGACGACGGGCCCCGGTCGGACGTGGATGATCTCGCCCTTGACGCCGAAATCCTCGAGCACGCCCTCGAGCATGCGGGCGTTCTGCTCCAGCGCATCGGTCGAAAGCGAAGCATCGCGCGCGACATTTTTCGGCTCTGCGAGGAAATGGATCGGCGGAAGCACGAAATCGCCGTCGTCCTCGACGAAGGAGCGCTGCGCCTCGCGCTCGATGCGTTGGCCGCCCTTCGGTCGTGGCGGCGGCGCCGAGACCCTTGATGCGGGCCCAGCCATAGCGGGCCTCGCGGGTGCCGGCCGCGGCGCCCAGTCGGCGGCGACATCATCCTCGTCGTCGTCCGGCAGGATGCCGGCGGGGCGGCGCTCGTCGATGTCGAAGGGCGGCTCGTCGTCGACGGCGATCGAGGGCGGCGTGACGATGCGGCGCTCGGCGCGATCGAGCGACGGCTCGATCCGATCGGCCGACGAGAAGGCCTTCGGGCGAACCGGCTCGTTGAGCGTGCCGAACTCGTCGTCGTTGAAATCATAAGGCTCGTCCGGCCGTTTCGCCGAGCGGGAAGCGCTGATGCCAAAGGCTCGGCGCAGCCGGGCTTGCGCCGTGTAGCGCATATGGGCGAGCGATCCCATCAGCAGGGTCAGCGGACCCTCGTCTTCGTCGTCCTCGAGTTCGTCGCGGATGGTGCGCGCCTTGCTCGGGGCAGGTTCCGGTACCTGCTCCCCCTCGTCCTCTTCGCTGATGCCGATAAGCCCGGCACTGTAGACCAGGGCCCAGGCCGCCGAAGCGACGAACAGACAGGCAAGAATGGTCGCGAAGGTACCGGTCGGAAAGGCGCCGGTGAAAAGCGCCGGGAAGCGCAGGATCATGTCGCCGAAGACGCCGCCGAGGCCGTTCGGCAGCGGCCAGGTGATCGGCGCCGGCACGCAGCTGAGTGCGGCACTCGCAAGCACCGTGCCGAGGAACCAGGAGCCGAACCGCTTCAGGACCCTGTCGAAGGGCTTGTTGCCGATCAGCACGAAGGCCCAGGCGACGACCGGCAGCAAGGCGACGACGCTCGCCAGCCCGAAGAACTGCATGAAGATATCGGCGAAGGCGGCGCCGCCATAGCCGAGCAGGTTGGTCGGCTCCGCCGAGGTCGCATAGGAAAAGCTCGGGTCGGCAACGTTCCAGGTCGACAGGGCGGCAATGGCGAGCGCCAGCGCGCCGAGGAGGGCAAACCCCGCCAGCGACGCCAATTGGCGCCAGAGGAAGATGCTCAGCACGAACTGGTTGGAACGGCTGTCAAGCGCTGCGGTATTGCTTCTGCTCATATTGCCTGCTGCCCGTTTCGATCCGCCGGAGCGCCACGCGATTGTCGAATGGGAACGTCCGGTCGTTTGCCGTCGGAGCATGCCGCCGTCCGCTGGGATCGCGCGAGCGAGGATGCACCGGACACATTGCGTGCCATGGAAACAACCTAAGCTGAGCAGGGTTAATGCGACATTAACCATGAGCGTGTGCAGCGGCGGTCCACAAAAAAAGCCCGGATCGCGGGGAGCCGGGCCAAGGGCGATCCACGAAAGCGGACCGCGACGGGACTGTTGGCGACGCCGTTTGCCGGCGCCGCGATTCGCTTAGCTGATGTGGTAGGCGGCTTCGCCGTGGGAGGAGAGGTCGAGACCTTCGCGCTCCGCTTCGACCGTCACCCGCAGGCCGACGAGCGCGTCGACCACCTTGTAGAGGATCGCCGAGACCACGCCGCACCAGACGATCGTGATGACGACGGCGGTGAGCTGGGTCATGAACTGGCTGCCCATGGTGACGCCGTCGGCATAACCGATGCCGCCGAGCGATGCGGAGGCGAAGATGCCGGTTGCGAGCGCCCCGAAGAAGCCGCCGACCCCGTGCACGCCGAAGACGTCCGCCGTGTCGTCATAGCCGAACTTGTTCTTGATGACCGAGACGAAGAAGTAGCAGAGCGGCGAGACGGCGAGGCCCATGATGATGGCGCCCATCGGTCCGGCTATGCCGGCGGCCGGGGTGACGGCGACGAGACCGGCGATCATGCCGGAAGCGGCGCCGAGCATCGAGGCCTTGCCACGCGTGAGGGTTTCGACGACGCACCAGGAGAGCACTGCCGCGGCGGTCGCCAGGAAGGTGTTGACCGTCGCGAGAACCGCACCGCCGGAAGCTTCCAGGTTGGAGCCGGCATTGAAGCCGAACCAGCCGAACCACAGCATGGCCGCGCCGACGAGCGTCAGCGTCATCGAATGCGGTGCCATCATGTCGCGGCCGTAGCCGGTGCGCTTGCCGACCATGATCGCGCCGACGAGCCCGGCGATGCCGGCATTGATATGCACGACCGTGCCGCCGGCAAAGTCAAGCGCACCCATGCCGAACAGCAGACCGTTGGCGTCCCAGACCATGTGCGCGATCGGGAAGTAGACGAAGGTCGCCCAGAGGACGGCGAAGAGGATCGCTGCCGAGAACTTGATGCGCTCGGCAAAGGCGCCGACGATCAGCGCCGGGGTGAGGGCTGCGAAGGTCATCTGGAACAGCATGAAGATGTATTCCGGGATGACCACGCCCTCGCTGAAGGTGGCCGACGTGCTGTCGACCGTCACGCCTGCGAGGAAGAGCTTGGCAAAACCGCCGAAATAGGCGCTCTCCGAGCCGCCAAAGGCGAAGGAATAGCCGTAGACCACCCACACGATCATCATCGTGGCGCCGACGACGGTGCATTGCATGAGCACCGACAGCATGTTCTTGGCGCGCACCAGGCCGCCATAGAACAGCGCCAGGCCCGGGATCAGCATGAAGAGCACCAGCAGCGTCGAGATGAACATGAAGGTCGTGTCGGCCTTGTCGGGAACCGGCGTTGCTGCGGCTGCCTCGGCAGCGGCAGGCGCCGCCTCCTGGGCGAATGCAACGACCGGCGCAAGCAAGGCGGCAGCGGTTGCGCCCACGCGTCGAAGAGAGGTGGAAAGGTTGAATGACGACATCGAAGAAAGCTCCCTGCTCGGCGTGGTTTTACAACGCTTCTGAATCGGTTTCGCCGGTGCGGATGCGCACGGCGTGGTCAATCGAATAGACGAAGATCTTGCCGTCACCGATCTGACCCGTCTTGGCGGCCGAGGCGATCGCCTCCACGGCCTTGTCGACGATCTCCGTCGGGACCGCGACCTCGACTTTCAGCTTCGGCAGGAAGCTCACGGCATACTCGGTGCCGCGGTAGATTTCGGTGTGCCCCTTCTGGCGGCCGTAGCCCTTCACTTCGGTTACGGTCAAACCCTGAATGCCAACGGCGGTGAGGGCTTCGCGAACCTCATCGAGCTTGAACGGCTTGATAATGGCCATCACAATTTTCATCAGTTCCCATCCTTGTCTGCCTCCGGCGGGAGGCCGTCTCTCCTGGCTGCTTTAAGCGCTGAGGCGCCGGGCAACTGGGAAACCACATTCAAGGGGCGTGCCAGATTCGATGAAGCGGCCTGAAATGCCGGAAAAACACGAAAAAACCGCATTTCACGGCGCGTTCCCCGCAGAATGCTAAAAAAGACGTCAGTTATTCAGCCTAAAAAATATGCAAAAATTCAGAATTGCGCATTTTTTATTCAATTGCCTTTTTACGAATCAATCCCTCCTGCGCCACGGAGGCAATCAGCGCGCCCGAGCGATCGTAAAGGCAGCCGCGAGTCATGCCGCGCGCACCGTGCGCGTTCGGGCTGTCCTGGGCGTAAAGCAGCCAATCGTCCATCCTGGACGGGCGGTGAAACCACATGGCGTGATCGAGGCTCGCGACCTGCAGGGACCGGTCGAACACGGAGGTGCCGTGGGCGTAGAGGGAGGTGTCGAGCAGCGTCATGTCGGAGAGGTAGGCAAGGACGGCCGCCTGCAGATGCCGTTCGTCCGGCACCGAGCCGACCGCCTTGACCCAGACGTTCTGCGTCGGAAGCGCCCCATCCCGCAGGATCCTTTCGCGCGAAGCCTCGTCACGCGAGAAATACTGCTCCAGCGACACCGGCCGAATCTCGATCGGCCGCGGCCGTTCCCAGTAGCGGCGGATCGCCTCCGGCGCGTGAACGAGGAACTTCTCCTTGAGCTCCCGTTCGCCTGGCAAGGTCTCCGGCATCGGCACGTCCGGCATCCGGACCTGATGATCGAAACCGCCCTCGTCATATTGGAAGGAGGCCGACATCGCGAAGATCGCGTTGCCGTGCTGGATCGCCACCACGCGCCGCGTCGCGAAGCTCGAGCCGTCGCGGATGCGGTCGACCTCGTAGATGATCGGAACGGAAGGGTCGCCGGGCCGCATGAAATAGGCGTGCAGCGAATGGACATAACGCCCTTCGTCGACGGTGCGCTGGGCGGCGACCAGCGCCTGGCCGATCACCTGCCCGCCGAACACCCGCTGCCAGCCGACTTGCGGGCTCAATCCGCGGAACAGGTTTTCCTCGAGCTTCTCGAGATCGAGGATCGCGAGCAGCGCGTCCATGGGAGTGAGGGTTGCGGTCTCGGTAGGGCGCGACATTTTCGGCGGTCTCCGACGGTAGGAACGGCGATGGCATTGATCTATATAGGCGAAAGATGATGCTCAAGTGCGACGGGGTGACAGCAATGATCGATGTATTGATTGCCGGCGGCGGTTATGTCGGCCTGTCGCTTGCGGTATCGCTGAAGAAAGCCGCACCCCATCTCGACGTGCGCGTCGTCGACGGCGCGCCGGAAGATGCCTGGAAGCGGGACGAGCGCGCCTCGGCGGTGGCGCTCGCGGCGGAACGGATGCTCGATGTCCTCGGCGTCTGGAACGCCATCAAGCCCGAGGCCGAGCCGATCCTCAGGATGGTGATCACCGATTCGAAGGCGGCCGACCCGGTGCGCCCGGTCTTCCTGACCTTCGAAGGCGACGGCGGCGAAGGGCGGCCCTTCGCCCACATGGTGCCGAACACCGCGCTGGTCGGAGCGCTGCGCGAAGCCTGCGGCGAACTCGGCATTCCGATCCGCCAGTCGACGATGGTCGAGCGTTTCGCGAGCGGCGATCACGCCGTCAGCATATCGCTGGCCGACGGCGAGGAGGTCGAAGCGCGGCTGCTCGTCGCCTGTGACGGGGTACGCTCGAAGCTCAGGGAGGCGGCCGGAATCAAGGTGGTCGAGTTTGATTACGGCCAATCCGGCATCGTCACGACGGTCGAGCACGAGCGCCCGCATAACGGCACGGCGGAAGAGCATTTCCTGCCGGCCGGCCCCTTCGCCACCCTGCCGCTCAAGAACAATCGCTCGTCGCTCGTCTGGACCGAAAATGCGGTCGACGCCGAACGCCTGGTCAAGGGCGACGACTTTCTCTTCGAGGTTGAACTGGAGCGCCGCTTCGGCCACAAGCTCGGCCATCTCAAGGTGGTCGGCGGCCGCAGGGCCTTTCCGCTCGGCCTGACGCTCGCGCGCGAATTCGTCGCGCCCCGTTTCGCGCTTGCCGGCGACGCCGCCCACGGCATCCACCCGATCTCCGGCCAGGGGCTCAATCTCGGTTTCAAGGACGTGGCGGCACTCGCCGAAACGATCGTCGAGGCCGACCGCCTCGGGCTCGACATCGGCTCGCTCGCGGTCTTGGAGCGCTACCAGACCTGGCGCCGTTTCGACACGTTCCGCATGGGCGTGACGACGGACTTGCTCAACCGGCTGTTCTCCAACGACATCACGCCGGTCCGGATCGCCCGCGACATTGGCCTCGGCCTCGTCGATCGCCTGCCGCCGCTCAAGAACTTCTTCATCCGCCAGGCAGCCGGCGTTGCCTCCCGCGGGGATCCGCGCCTGCTGGCGGGCGAGCCGATCTAAGTTGATGAGCGCACTTGCGGTCGGTTGTGCCCGGTAAGGCCCTCCTCCGCCTCATTCCTGTGCTCGTCACAGGAATCCAGCCAGCCCAAGTCCTTGGGCTGAAAAACGCTCTTCCGCGCCGCAGACGCGGCGCTGCTGGATCCCTGTGACAAGCACAGGGATGACGGTGAAGAGAGCATCCGCCGGCCTTAGGAACGCACAAAGGACGCAGTAAGTCTATGAATCTACGCACGTGCTTTCCGAAAATCGGTTCCGTTTTTCGGGCTAGGCGCGGTGATAGGGGTGGCCGGATAGAATGGTCACCGCCCGATAGAGCTGCTCGGCGATCAGGATGCGCACCAGCTGGTGCGGCCAGGTCATCTTGCCGAGGTTGAGCACGGCATCGGCACGGGCATGCAGGTCGGGGTCGAGACCGTCCGCCCCGCCGATCGCAATCATCAGATCGCGTTTTCCGCCATCGCGGAAGGTGCCGAGCAGGGTCGCAAACGCCTCCGAATCGATCGCCTTGCCGCGCTCGTCCAAGAGCACGAGCAGGCTGCCGTCGGCAAGCGCCTTGTCGAGCTGGGCCGCTTCCTCGCGCTTGCGCGTTTCGGCATTCGCCGCCCGGCTCTCGTTGATTTCGACGACGCGCGCCAGCTCGAGGCCAACGGCCGGTCCGGCCTTGGCGAAACGGTCGAGATAGCGGCCCGCGAGATCCTTTTCCGGCCCCGCCTTCAGGCGGCCGACTGCGAAAAGTCCGATACGCATGACCCGCTTTGTCCCCACCGGCGCCCGATCGAAACCGTATTTCGACCGGCAAATAACCACTCTGCTGCCATCGGCCCTCGGGCAATGGCAGCGGCATTTCAAATCGGCACCGGTCGTCGCTCCGCCCTGAGGCTAACGGGTCAGGTACGGGCGGCGTGTCTCAGTGCAGGGTGCTCTCCTCGATCTCCGGGGCGGCCCACATCTTCTCGATGTTGTAGAACTCCCGGATCTCGGGCCGGAAAATGTGAATGATCACATCGCCGGTGTCGATCAGCACCCAGTCACCACCCTCGAGGCCTTCGACACGGGGGTTGCCAAATCCCTCGTCCTTCAGGTCCGTCGTCAGGTGGTCGGCAATCGCCATCACATGCCTGTTCGATCGCCCGGAGACGACGACCATGAAGTCTCCCAGCGCCGACTTTCCGGCAATGTTGATGGTAACTATGTCTTCTGCCTTCGAGTCCTCTAGGCTTTCGAGGACCAGCGTGAGCGCACGGACAGCGGCTTCGTCGCTCGATTCCGTGCTGCGCGGGAATGCGGAGATCGCATATCCCTTGGCGTGTGCTGTTGTCAGGGTCTTTCCTTTCCAAATGAACAGAACAAGCACTTATCGGTTCGTGATTCTCTTCGAACCGTAAGTGAATGTAGGCATCAAACCCGTACAGTTTCAAGACGGTCGGAAGGATTCAATCCGATTTGGCCGAGCGCAGCGCCGTCGAGCTCAAGGGCGAGCGCGGCCCGTGGATGAAGGTCCAGGCCGGCGCCCGGCGGCGGGCGAGCGTCAAGGCGTCGTCCTCGTCGATGCGCGCATGGCTGAAAGCCCGCGCCATCGGCGACGAGAGATAGGCAAGAGTCGAGCCCGGCCGGTCGACAACGGCGATCGGAAAGGTGCGGACGATCAGCCGCCAGTCCTGCCAGCGGTGGAAGCTTTTCAGATTGTCGGCCCCCATCACCCAGACGAAACAGACGCCGCGATTGCGGGCACGGACGAATTCCAGCGTGCGGGCCGTATAGCTCTGGCCGAGCGCCTGCTCGAAGGCGGTCACCTTGATGCGCGGGTTCTCGGCGATCTTCTCGCTCTCGGCAATGCGCTCGGCAAGCGGCGCCAGGTGGTTCCTGTCCTTCAGCGGATTGCCGGGCGTCACCATCCACCAGAGCTGGTCGAGCCCGAGCCTTCTGAGCGCCGTCTCGGCAACCAGCGCGTGGCCCTCATGCGGCGGATTGAACGAGCCGCCGAACAGGCCGACGGCCATGCCGCGCTCGACATGCGGCATGCGCAGATAGTCCGGCCTCACTTCGGCAGCCGTCGTCAGGGCCGCACCTGTCCCGTGCCGCGGACGCGGTATTTGAACGAGGTCAGCTGCTCGACGCCGACGGGACCGCGCGCATGCATCTTGCCGGTGGCAATGCCGATCTCGCCGCCCATGCCGAACTCGCCGCCGTCGGCAAATTGCGTCGAGGCATTGTGCAGGAGGATCGCCGAATCGATCTCCGAGAAGAAGCGCTCGACGACCGCCGGATCCTCGGCGATCACCGCCTCCGTGTGGGCCGAAGACCATTGGTTGATGTGCGCGATGGCGCCGGAAATGCCGTCGACCAGTTTCGCCGAGATGATCGCGTCGAGATATTCAGTCGCCCAGTCCTCGTCGCTCGCGGCTTTCAGCCCGGGCCGGAGATCGCGAAGCTCCTCCGACACGCGCACCTCGCAGCCGGCCTCGAGCAGCGCCTCGATGAGCGGCCTTGACAAGCTATCGGCGGCATTCTTGTCGATCAGCAGCGTCTCGGCGGCGCCGCAAATGCCGGTGCGGCGCATCTTGGCGTTGACGACGATCTTTTTCGCCATGTCGAGATCGGCGGAGGCATCGACATAGATATGGCAGAGGCCTTCGAGATGGGCGAAGACCGGCACCCGCGCCTCGCTCTGCACCCGGGCGACGAGGCTTTTTCCGCCGCGCGGCACGATGACGTCGATCGCGCCGCTAAGGCCGGTGAGCATGGCGCCGACGGCGGCACGGTCGGCAACCGGCACCATCTGGATCGCGTCTTCCGGCAGGCCCGCGGCCTTCAGGCCCTCGACGAGGCAGCCATGGATCGCCCGCGAGGAATGGAAGCTGTCCGAGCCGCCGCGGAGGATCACCGCATTGCCGGCCTTCAGGCAGAGCGCGCCGGCATCCGCCGTCACATTCGGGCGGCTCTCATAGATGACGCCGATGACGCCGAGCGGCGTGCGCACGCGCTCGATATGCAGCCCGTTCGGACGGTCCCATTCGGCGATCACCGCGCCGACCGGATCCTTGAATTCGGCGATCGCGCGGATGCCGTCCGCCATGTCGCGAATCCGTGCTTCGGTCAGCGTCAGCCGGTCGATGAAGGATTTGGCGACGCCGGTCTTTTCGGCGTTTTCGAGGTCGATCGCATTGGCGGCAAGGATTTCGCCGCTCTTCGCAAGGATCCGCTCCGCCATGGCGATCAGCGCCGCATGCTTGCGCTCGGCGCTCACGACCGCGAGCGGGCGGGCGGCAGCCTTCGCACGCCGACCGATCTCCAGCATGATCGCGGCGACGTTGTCGCCGTTCTTCGCCGTCTCAAGCATGGAGCTTGCCCTTTCCCTCATCTTCCCCGGCTCTTGCATCTTCGGTCCGCTTGCCGGCCGGGGCCGTCATCACCATGTCGTCGCGGTGCACCATGGCGGCGCGGCCGGCATAGCCGAGGATGACGCCGATCTCCGCCGATTTCTTGCCGGCGATCTGCCGCGCCTCGTCCGCGTCGTAGCCGGCGAGCCCGCGGGCGATCTCGCGGCCGGTTGCTCCGACGATCGCGATCGTGTCGCCGCGGCTGAAACTGCCCGTCACCTGGCGGACGCCGGCCGGCAGCAGGCTCTTGCCCGAGCGGAGCGCCGCCTCCGCCCCCGCGTCGATCGTCACCGAACCGGCCGGCAGCAATTGCCCGGCGATCCAGGTCTTGCGCGCCGTGACCGGCGAGCCGGACGGCGCGAACCAGGAGGAGCGTGCGCCCGCCTCGATCGCCTTAAGCGGATGCTCCGGCTTGCCGGAGGCGATGATCATCGCGCAGCCGGAAGTCGTGGCGATCTTGCCGGCATCGATCTTGGTGCGCATGCCGCCGCGCGAAAGCTCCGACGCCGCACCGCCCGCCATCGCCTCGATCTCCGGGGTGATCTCGGCGATCGTCTCCAGGAAGCGGGCCTCCGGATCGAGATGCGGCGGCGCCGTATAGAGGCCGTCGATGTCGGACAAGAGCACCAGCAGGTCGGCGCCGACCATGGTCGCGACGCGGGCGGCGAGCCGGTCGTTGTCGCCGTAGCGGATCTCGGTGGTCGCGACCGTGTCGTTCTCGTTGATGATCGGCACGGAGCCGAGCTTCAGCAGCTGGTTGATGGTGGCGCGCGCATTGAGATAGCGGCGGCGCTCCTCCGTATCGCCGAGCGTCAGCAGGATCTGGCCGGCAATGATCTGATCGCTCGAGAGGCTCTCGGACCAGGCGCGGGCGAGCGCGATCTGGCCGACGGCGGCGGCCGCCTGGCTTTCCTCGAGCTTCAAGACGCCAGCCGGCAGGTTGAGGACCGTGCGGCCAAGCGCGATCGCGCCCGACGAGACGACCAGCACCTCGACGCCCTTCGACTTGAGCGCCGCGATATCGGCGCACATGGCGTCGAGCCAGGTCTTTTTCAGCCCGCTCTTGCGCTCGACGAGCAGCGCCGAGCCGATCTTGATGACGATCCGGCGGTATTTTTCGAGCGGTTTGCGCGTGGCGGCCATGTCAGGCTTGCTCCTCGCCGGCCTTGGCCGCGGCAATGACGCCGCGCAGCGCCCGGAGCGCCTCGGTCATGCCCTTGTTGGTGACGGCCGAAAGCAGCAGCGGCGGCGCGCCGCAGGCCTTCGCCAGCGCCTTCGACTTCGCCTTCAGCGCCTCCTCGTCGAGCACGTCGATCTGCGACAGCGCGACGATCTGCGGCTTCTCCTCGAGCCCGCCGCCATAGGCTTCGAGCTCGTGCTTCACCGTCTTGTACGCCTTGGCGACATCCTCTTCCTGCGCGGAGACGAGATGCAGGAGCACGCGGGTGCGCTCGACATGGCCCAAGAAGCGGTCGCCGATGCCGACGCCTTCATGCGCGCCTTCGATCAGCCCCGGAATGTCGGCAATGATGAATTCCTGCCCGTCGACGGTGGCGACGCCGAGATTGGGGTGGAGCGTGGTGAAGGGATAATTGGCGATCTTCGGCCGGGCGCGGGTGCAGGCCGCGAGGAAGGTCGATTTGCCGGCATTGGGCAGGCCGACGAGGCCGGCATCGGCAATCAGCTTCAGCCGCAGCCAGAGCGTCTTCTCCTCGCCCTCGAGGCCGGGATTGGCCCAGCTCGGCGCCTGGTTGGTGGAGGACCTGAAATGGGCATTGCCGAAGCCGCCATTGCCGCCGGCGGCGAGTCGATAGCGCTGGCCCTCCTCGACCATGTCGACGATCAGCGTCTCGTTGTCCTCTTCGAAGATCTGCGTTCCGACCGGCACCTTCAGCGTCACGTCCGAACCCTTCGCCCCTGTGCGGTTGCGGCCCATGCCGTGCGTGCCGGTCTTCGCCTTGAAATGCTGCTGGTAGCGGAAGTCGATCAGCGTGTTGAGGCCGTTCACCGCCTCCACCCAGACATCGCCGCCGCGGCCGCCGTCGCCGCCGTCCGGACCGCCGAACTCGATGAATTTCTCGCGGCGGAAGGAAACGGCGCCCGCGCCGCCATCCCCGGACCGGATATAGACTTTTGCTTCATCGAGAAATTTCATCGCTTCGCCATTCTAAATGTCGCGTTCGCCGCCTTCGATATAGGCGCTTCCGGCTAAGGTCAAAGATTATCGCGCAAAGAGAACCCCGCCAAATGGGCCTACAGCGCCGCGCGTCTTATCAGACGCGCAAAGGTCGCTGTAACACTTTGAACTGCTGCATGTCTTTTACCTTAAATCGAGATCGATTTAAGGAGACATGCAGTGGCGGGGTCCTTCTGTTTAGTTCGGCCGCTTGAGGTCCTCGGCCGTCAGCCGGGTTTCGATGTGCGCGACCATCGCATTGCGGGCGCGTGCGAACACCTGACTGCAGCCGGTGATCTTGAAGCCGAGCTTCTCCTGCACCTTGAGCGAGGCCGGGTTGTCGGCGAAGACGCCCGAATGGAGCGTCGCCTCCGGCATGCGGCGGAAGAAGCGCTCGACCGCCGCGTAGACCGCCTCGGACATGATGCCCCTGCCCCAGTAGAAGCGGTTGAGCCAATAGCCGACATGCCATTCGCCGCGAAGAAGCTCGATGCCGACGCAGCCGATATGGACGTCGTCGCCGGAAGTGATCGCCAGCGCCCAATCCGGCCGGGCCGCCTGGCGGTTCAGCCAGTCGAGCGCGTCCTGCTGGTGATAGGGCGCCGGCACCCGCATGAGCATGCGCGCGACCTTGAAATCGGCAAGCGACTCGGCGATCGCCGGCGCATCGGTGAGCCGGTGCGGCCGCAGCGTCAGCCGCTTCGTCTCGATGACCGGGCAAGGGCCGGGATCGGGGCGCACGACGAGGCGCGCGTGGTCCTGGACGAGCGCGTTCATCGGACACCTCCCCAGCTTCTCAGCGACACCCAGGTCTTGCGGTCGAGCCGGTACCATTCGACGGCCATCATGCCGCCGAGCGCGAGGCTCCCGACCATGCCGGAGCCCTGGAACTGGAAGCCGCACTTCTGGATGACCCGGCGCGAGGCGACGTTCGTGACCCGGCAGCGCGCATCGATCTGGTCGATGTCGCGGGTGCGGAAGGCCATGTCGGTCAAGACCTGCGCCGCCTCCGTCGCATAGCCCTGGTTCCAGTAGGGCTCGCCCAGCCAGTAGCCGAGCTCGACCGTCCTGCCGTCCTCATGCGGCTCGATCCCGCAGCAGCCGAGGAAGGCGCCATTGTCCGCCTTGGTGATCGCGTAGACGCACTTGCCGATCGTGCCGTGACCAGTCGTGGCGGCTTTTGCGCGTCGCACGAAATCGGCCGCGTCCACCGTGGTGTACGGGTGCGGCATGCGCGAGACCATGGTGGCGATGTTGGCGTTGTTGGCAAGATGGGCAAGGGCGTCGATATCGTCTTCATGCGGGGCGCGCAGAACGAGCCGGGGTGATAACAATATCGGGCAGTCGGTCCTTGACCTTTGCGGCCTCAGCCTTTGTTCGGGAGACCGGGATTGGTCTTCCCTCATGAGCTCGGTTTGCATGGTTCGTCCTCCAGACATGCGAAAAGGGGAGTTGGGTATTGCCCCATCTCCCCTTTGAAGTCTGGCTTCGGAACCTTTCGGGCGCTTCAGCCGGGTCGATGAGACGCCGGCTGTTTTAGAGCGCTACCGGCTTATTCCGCTGCTTCCGCTTTCGGCATTACAGACACGTAGACTCGGCCATTGGCCTTCGTACGGAAGTCCACGTTGCCAGCCGTAAGCGCAAAAATCGTGTGATCCTTGCCGAGGCCGACATTGGCGCCCGGATGCCACTTCGTGCCGCGCTGGCGCACGATGATGTTGCCTGCGATGACGGCTTCGCCGCCGAACTTCTTCACGCCAAGGCGCTTGGACTCAGAATCGCGACCGTTGCGCGACGAACCGCCAGCTTTCTTGTGTGCCATTGGTGTTCTCCTTTAAACCTTCGATCCCGAACTCAGTTTGCAGCTTCAGCTTCAGCGGCGGCTTCGGTCTTCTTCGAAGCCTTCTTCGCCTTGCCGCCGGCCGCAGCGATGTCCAGGATGCGGACGGTCGTCTGATGCTGGCGATGGCCGCGCGAGCGCTTGGAGTTCTGGCGGCGGCGCTTCTTGAAGGCGATGACCTTCTTGGCGCGGCCCTGATCCACAACCTCGGCGCTGACAACGGCACCTTCGACAAACGGAGCGCCGATGGTGGCATCGGCGCCGGCGCCGACCATCAGGATCTCGGTGAATTCGATCTTGTCGCCTTGAACGCCTTCCAGCTTTTCGATGGTGATGACGTCGTTGGCCGCCACGCGGTACTGCTTACCGCCGGTCTTGATGACTGCGAACATTTTTTATCCTTTCATGTTCGGTCCGGCTCTCTGCCCCAGATGAGACAAGGCCGTCTTTTTATCAGTCGTTTCGGTTGAGCGGAGCGCTTCGGGAACCCCTCTTTCGGGAAACCCTGGCCTCCGCCAGTGAACGGGCACAAGCCCGTTTTTGCTGCAGTGCGGGCAGACCACACCACCTCATGGCGCGGATTACGGGAGTCGCCCTTCCTTGTCAAGGCGAAAGCCGCCACGCTGCAGATATTCTTCTTGTCGCCCCTTGCAAGCCGCCGAACTTGCCGCTATGTACCGCCCGCGCTTCATGAGCGCCAACCGGCCCCGCGGAGAGGTGGCAGAGTGGTTGAATGCACCGCACTCGAAATGCGGCATGGGTGCAAGCCCATCGGGGGTTCGAATCCCCCCCTCTCCGCCAGTTGTCTTCTGTCTGTCCTGTAGGGTTCTTCGTCTGATCGGTCACTGACCATCGTCGGGTCCATCACGGAAGATACCGATCTCTCGACAGGAAAGTTGCAGAGGCTTTGGCTTCGCTTAATTACGCATCTGTCCCAACGACGTCGCGGCTCGGTTCGGAGTCGGTTGCCCGTCAGAATCAGTCAGAAATCGGAAAAATTTGAGGAAGTTTTATGTTGCTAGTGCTACTACTGATGGCACTGCAGGGGATGGAGGCTACGCGTGTTCGGTGTACAGCAGCATTTATCAATTTTCGAAGTCGAGCTCGACCGTAACAATCCGCGAATCCGCCGGTTCATAGAAGGGTTCGAAGGTGAACTTACTGACGCTAACATTCAGCTTGCATTGGATATCGGCGGCGACGACGGCGATGGCAGTAAAGGTGTAACCACGGCCGACAAGCTCCGAAACTCGATCTTAGCAAATGGCGGGATCATGCAACCCATCATCGTCTGTCGCAATGATGCCGGAAAATATCTCTGTGTAGAAGGCAATACGCGTCTCTTCATTTACCGGCAGTTTCACGAGAACGGTGTTGCCGGCCACTGGTCCACCATTCCGGCAATCGTACATGAAACGTTGCCGGGCGATGGCATTGATGCGATCAGGCTTCAGGCCCATCTAGTGGGCCCACGTGCCTGGGACGCTTATTCCAAAGCCAAATATCAATGGGAGCTCCACTTCAAGCATTTAATGCCCTTGGATCGGCTTGTCGATCTATGCGGGGGGGACCGTCGGGACGTTCAAAAGTCGATTAATGCGTATGCGGATATGGAAAATCATTTCCGGAAATTGCATCAGCCAGGCGAGTATTACAACACGCAACGATATTCTGGTTTTGTCGAACTTCAGAACAGTAAGGTCAAAACGGCAATTTTCAGAGCGGGATTTTCTCTCGACGATTTCGCTATTTGGTTGAAGGAGAAAAAAATTGAGGGGCTGATTGCAATCCGCCAGCTTCCTCTGGTCCTCGGGGACAAGGCCGCCAGGGCAATCTTTCTCAAAAAGGATATCAAGGCAGCGCTCGATGCCATTGAGCGGCCTGATATCGGGGCCGACCTGCGCGAAGCGAGCTTGAGCCAGCTTGCACGGGCCATCACCGAAAAAGCGGAGAAGATCCCGTTGAGCGAGATCCTGCGTCTCCGTCAGAATCCGGATGACGATGCCATAAGATATCTGCTCGACGCCCTCGACGCACTGCAAAACTTGGCGACCGAATTGCAGCAACGGAGGGATGATGTCGGGTGAGACGCGCGCTCATACGCTTCTCGTCGAGCGGCTTATCGCCCATGTTCAGGCAAAGCATCGTCCGCCGCGTGGGTTGCTGGTGTTGGCCGACCATCACTCCTTTGGCTCCAATCGTCCGCAACAGATAGCGGGTTACACTCCGGACCTTTTTGCCAGTGATCTCCCGGCTACCTTCGAAGTCATTGGGGAAGCAAAGACGATGGCCGATTTACAAAGCGATCGATCTCAACGTCAGATACGGACCTTCCTCGACTACCTATCGCTTCGGCCGCAAGCGAGTTTTTACCTCGTTGTGCCTCCTTTTCAAAGGCAGCGCTCGGCCGCCATTCTCGATATGTTGCGCGTGCCCGCTCATAGTAATGTTCTTGTGGAGGTCATTGATGGAGTCTGAACCATCGACGCGACTGAAACGGAATCCTGCTCTGAACCTTGGTCTACGCCACTTGGGTTTCTTGTATCAGCTGGAGGCTGTGGAAGCCGTCAAGGAACTTCCCTACGCTGCGCTGTTCCATGAACAAGGCCTTGGCAAGACTAAGATTGCCATTGATCTGGCGCTTGAATGGCTGAAAGCAGACGCAGTTGATACAGTCGTATTTGTTACCAAACGGAGCCTTATTCAAAATTGGCAAGACGAGATCAAGGCGCACTCTTATCTGCACCCGACTGTCCTCGATCAAAACCACTCCGGCAACTTCTTCGCGCTAAACTCCCCAAGCCCCGTGTTCCTTGTTCACTACGAGGTATTTCGCACCGAACAACGACGACTGCGGCTGTTCGCGAAAACACGCCGCGTCGGGATCATTCTAGACGAAGCTCAGAAGATCAAGAACCCTGATTCCGATCTCGCCCGGGCGTTCCACGCTGTCGCTCCGGCCATGAAACGCCGTATCATCATGACCGGCACCCCGGTGGCAAACAGACCTTACGACATCTGGTCGCTGATCTATTTTCTCGATCAGGGGGAATCACTCGGTCCTGATTTCGAAGCTTTTAAGAATGGCCTGGATCTTGCCAACGACCTTTGGGCCAACGAGAAGCGCAGGAATGCATTTGAGGACGAATTGGGAGAGCTCTTCGACCGAATAGGCTCATTCGCAGTGCGCGAGACCAAATTGACGGCAGGGATCCAGTTGCCAGATAAGCGGATAGAAAACGTTGCTGTCGAAATGAGCCCGCGCCAGCAGGCGCTTTACGAAGAATACCGGACAGAGCTTGGAGCATCCATCGTCGTTGGCGACCAACAGACGCTCGACGATGCCGAAGAGAGCCTAAAACGTCTGTTGCGATTAGTGCAGGTGGCATCAAACCCGCTGCTCGTCGACGAGGCTTACACGGAAATTCCGGGGAAATTCGCGAGGCTGCGCGAGCTTGTGATGCAGGCGGTCGACGCACGTTCCAAAATCATCGTTTGGACCAGTTTCGTTAAAAATGCCGATTGGCTTCATGGACGTCTTGCGGAGTTTGGCGCTGTCAAAGTGCACGGTGGTGTGGAGATTTCAGATCGCAATGACGCAATTTCCGCCTTCAAGGGCGACCCGTCCGTGAAAGTCCTTGTTGCCACGCCCGGGGCCGCCAAGGAAGGGCTAACGCTGACCGTTGCCAACCATGCCGTATTTTATGACCGTTCCTTCAGTCTCGACGATTACCTTCAGGCACAAGACCGGATCCACCGGATATCGCAGACGGACACGTGTTTCATCTGGAACCTGATCTCCTCGGCATCGATCGATGAATGGGTCGACTCGCTGCTTGCCGCCAAAAGACTGTCAGCACAACTTGGACAGGCTGATATCAGCAAAGAAGAGTATCGTAGACTTGCAAATTACGACTTCGGCAAGATGATCAGGGAAATTCTGGGCCTAGAGCTTTAGCAGGGAGTACGGTGAGGAAGGAATGCTGAACAAGATTAGCGAACAGGGCTCGGTCATTTTGCGCGGCGAGGAGATTGCCACGCGGACGCTCGATATAGATGTCAGAAAACTTAAGTTTTATGTCGATAATCCGAGAATCTATTCCTTCATGCGGGCGGACGGCGTTCAGCCGACGCAGAGCGACATTCTGGCGAAGCTGCAAACGCTCGAGCACGTCAGGGAACTGGTCCAGGATATTCGCGTGAACGGTGGTCTCATAGACCCGTTGATTGTTCGCGATGGCGACTTCGTTGTCTTAGAGGGCAACAGTCGGCTCGCCGCTTACCACCATCTGTTCGTAGAGAGCCCCGTCCAATGGAGCAAGGTCAGATGTACGCTGCTGCCCGCTGACATCGACGAGAAATCTGTCTTTGCTTTGCTCGCGCAGTACCACGTCAAGGGAAAGAAGGATTGGGCGCCGTATGAAAAAGCTGGCTTCATATACCGACGATTTAAAAATCAGAAGGTCGATATTCCGGCAATCGCCAACGAAATCGGGTTGACTAAGGACGAGGCAAAGCATCTCGTCGCTGTCTACGAGTTCATGATCGAGCATGGCGACGGTGACCGGGATCGCTGGAGCTATTACGACGAGTTCCTGAAGTCGCGAAAAATCCGGAAAGTTCGGCAAGAGGTCGCCGGCTTCGATGACTTCATAGTCAGCGAGATCCAAGCGGGTCATTTCGGAAAAGCTATGGAGCTGCGTGATAAGCTTCCTGTCATCTGTACGGCTAACACCAAAATCGTTAGGCGATACATGGACGGGACGTACGCTTTTGCCGAGGCTCATGAGGCCGCCATTACCGCCGGCGGCGAAAACCACGTGCTAAACAAACTAATGCGCTTCAAGAAGTGGCTTGTGGAGGCGTCGACTGAGGACGACATCCTCGATGCGCCGAAGCAAATTCGCGACAGAATACAGTATGAGTTAAAGGAGATCGAAAAGAAATCCAGGAAATATAAAGAGCTAATCGAAGCACGTAAGAACGATATCGATCCTCAATAGGCACGACAACTAGGAAATTGTCCAGGTCAGGTTTCGATCTCCAGCCACTTACTTAATATGCTGAGTTACAGGCATGACTTACTGGCAAGATGCTTGGCTTCCAGAGGATAGGCATATAAATTTCTCGGACGTCAGAAATTCCGTCGTGTAACATTTTGTGATCGCAGAATCAGTCGAAGTTTGATATCTGCATTCCAAGCGCAGCAGATTTGCAGTCAATCGCTGCAGAATTGGAGTGGGAGTGACTTCGCCGACGATCTTTTCCTGCATCAAAGGCGCGTCTGCCGGCCAAGAGGTCCTTCTTGGTTTCGCTTCGGCGCGAGACCTGCACGCCTTTAGCTTCGCTGACGTCCTCGACCAGGTAACGGGTCGGGGCTATCAACGCCGTTTCAGCCCGCAGCACAGCCTGGATTTCCGCCGCTATATTCAGAAGCCCGGCAGCACGACCATCCCTTTGACATTCAATCTGCGCCCGCGGCGAGACGGTGCTTGGTCAGTTCGCCCTGGCCCTAAAGGGTTCTACGAGCTGGTTCTGCAAAATGGCGCTCGGGTCCTGTCGCAGGTCGATTGTCAGCATCGGCTTGGCTATCTCGCGGATCAGGACATCGAACTACCCTTTATGTGTTTCATCGGCCTCGACGAGCGCGATGAGACGGCGATATTTGACGTCATCAATGGTAAGGCGAAGGGGCTTTCAAAGAGCCTTCTTGACTATCACGACGCGCAGCTTTCAGAAAATCTGAGTGCGGAGCGGCCCGAGCTCTTCATCGCGCTATTCCTGAATAGCGACGCGACTTCGCCTTGGTATCAACGTCTCGACCTGGGAGGCGAGGCTACCTCCGGGCTTGAGCGGCGTGCTTCGCTCCGGACAATGCAAAAGGCGGCAAAGCAGTTCGTGAAGCGAGTTCGCGGACATCACCCCATCACAGCCGAGGACGCTGCCCTCGCCTCTCGCAACTTCTGGATTGCGGTTGTCGAACTGCTACCCCTGTCGTTTACCAAGCCGCGCAATTTCCTCGTCACCAAGGGTATCGGCGTCTACGCCCTTATGGAAATTGCCGCCGACATGGTGTGCGAACATCCGGAGACAGTTCCCCAACCGTCATATTTTGCCTCTCTGCTCGGGGATTTCGTCCCCCAATTCGACTGGACAAACGCTGGCCCTTTGCGTGGGCTCGGCGGTCAAGGGGGGGTCAAAGAAGCTTTATGCATTATTCGCGATGCGCGCCGTCGTGCGCGGTTGAAGGTTGCCAATGGCTAACAAGAACATTTTGCTGATCGAGCCCGGCTATAAAAACAAGTACCCGCCACTCGGGCTCATGAAAATCGCGCAATACCACGGCCCGCGTGGCAAGCGCGACAGAGTGCGATTCATCAAGGGGGAGGACCGCTCGGTCCTGAACGAGGCGTGGGACCGAATTTATGTAACGACCCTCTTCTCGTTCGAGTATCCCAAGATTTCGCAAGCCATCGACTTTGCACTGGAGGTCGCCAACGGTCAGGCGGACAAAGTTTTCGTCGGGGGGATTGCGGCCTCACTCATGCATGAGCGGTTTCTCGACGAGCGGCGCTGGCATGGAATTCGTTTCATCAAGGGACTGCTGTCCGAGGCACCCGCCGTCTCTCTGCAGCTGGATGATTTTGCGGAGGAGCTGTACTCCAGCGACACGAGCGGCCGGCCGATTGAAGACCTTGTTCCGGATTACGACATCCTTTCGCAGATCGATTATCGATACCCCGTTCGTGACGCCTATTTCGCCTATACCTCCAGGGGCTGCATCAGGAAGTGCCATTTCTGCGGCGTGCCCAAGCTCGAGGGGATGCAGCGTGACACAGAGTCACTCACCGATCTCGTGCGTGCAATCGACGAACATTATGGTCCGAAGAAGGATCTGATCCTTATGGACAATAATGTGGTCGCCTCGCCGCGGTTCAAGGAGATCATTGCCGAAATCCGCGATCTGGGTTTTGTGCCTGACGCGAAGCTTCTCAGACCAGGCGCCAAAGTGGCGGTCCAGCGCAGGGTCGATTTCAATCAGGGTGTCGATGCGCGCATCCTTTGCAAAGACCCGATGTACCTGCGCGAGTTGGCGACTATTTGCCTGAAACCATTGCGGATTGCCTTTGATCATCTCGGCGTCAGAAAGCCTTATGAGCAGGCCGTGCGCTACGGTGCCGATTTTGGTCTCACGGAATTGTCGAACTACATGCTGTACAATTTCCATGACGGGCCGGAAGATCTGTTCGAGCGCATGCGTCTCAATGTTGCGCTGAACGAAGAACTCGGAATACGGATCTGGTCCTTTCCCATGCGCTATCAACCGACGAACCGGCCCGACCGTGGTCATATCGGTGAAAAATGGTCCCGCTACCAACTCCGCTCAATGCAAATCATCTTGCAGGCGACCCATGGCATCGTCAGCGGCGCGCCCGAATTCTTCAAGCGCGCCTTCGGCGACACATTCGATGATTATGCGCGAATTTTGCTGTTGCCACACGACTTCATCTTCAATCGAACGTGGTATGAGCGCTACGATCCTGACCAGAAACTTTACGAATTCCAATCCGAATTCAAAAAGCTACATGCCGACGAGCGTGCAGAGCTGTTGGAGCTTCTGTCGTCGCGGGATCCGCGCGAATTCGTGCTGCTGAGCGATTGCGCCTCAAGCGAGCGTGTACGCAGGGTATTACGGTTCTATGTTCCGGCCTCAAAGGATGAGCTGGCGTCAATCTGGACGAAGCAGAAAGAGCTGGTCAGGCTGGAATCGGTATCCGACCTCGGACTTGCTGAAGATGAGCGCGTCGAGGACGCTGGCCTTGACTACGAAGACGAGAGCCCCGCACAGCCTATTCCGCAGCGGCGCATGGAGAGGATTACCGCATGACAATCGAGTCAATGTCGCGCAGCAGCCGCGCGGCTTTCATTGCGTCCAAGGAACAAGGCACGCTCGAACCTATCGACGACATCATCGTCGGCCGCGATGTGCTCGAGCTTGTATCCAGCGCAATGTACATCGATCCAATGACGGTGTACCGCGAGTATGTGCAGAACGCCGCGGATGCCATTGATGATGCGCGCCGGACCGGTGTTCTTTCGCCCGGGCAGACGGGCGACGTTTCGATCACCATTGACTCGAACTCCAGAACCATTCGCATTCGTGACAACGGGACCGGGATCTCGAACGAGGAATTTGCCCGTAAGATGACCACGCTCGGAGCGAGCGCAAAGAGGGGTACAAACGCTCGTGGGTTCCGCGGCGTTGGACGCCTCGCGGGTCTTGGTTACGCCCAGGAGGTCATTTTTCGCTCCCGCGCCGAGGGCGACCAATCGGTGCACGAGCTCACATGGGATTGCCGGAAGCTGAAGACCGCGCTCCGGCAGGGTGCTGGTGATATCGGTGACCTGATAAGAAGCGTTGCCACGCTCCGGAAGCGCGAGGCTGCTGATCATCCAAGCCGGTTTTTCGAAGTCGAGATGCGGGGGGTAATAAGAATAAGAAGCGACCGGTTGATGAGCCCGGCCGCGGTGGAGGAGTACTTGGGGCAAGTGGCACCCGTTCCCTTTGCCCCGGATTTTAGCTTCGGTCATGATATCCGTTCTGTCCTCGCACCGGTCGTCGAACTTGGTGAATTGAACATCCAAATCGAAGGAAATGAACGGCCAGTCTATCGTCCCCACCGGGACGTTTTCATGCCGGATGGAGTGAAGACTGTAAAATTCGACCGCCTGTCGATTAGCGAAATCAACGGCATGGAGGGCGAGCTAGCAGCGATCGTCTGGATTCTTCACCACGACTACGAAGGCGCTTTGCCGAATGCGACTGGTGTGAAGGGCCTGCGGTTACGGTGTGGCAATGTCCAGATTGGTGACCATAATCTGCTGGAAGAGCTCTTTCCTGAGCCGCGGTTCAATAGCTGGGCAGTCGGAGAGATCCATGTGATCGACCGAAAGATTGTCCCAAACGGACGGCGCGATAATTTTGATCAGAACGCTCACTATCACAATCTCGTCAACCAGCTCACGCCGGCCGCGCGCGAGATCACCCGTCTTTGCCGGACCAACTCAATCCGGCGAAACTGGCTTCGCGATATTGAGGTGCAAAAGCAATCCGTCAACCAGATTATCGATCTCTTGGAACAAGCCGTCATCAGCGCCGACGAGCAGGCGAAATACGTCAGCAAGGGAGCGGATTGCTTCGGCCGTCTCGAGAAAGCCCTTCAGAGAAAGATCGTCAGCGATCAGGAGATTGCCGAAATGTCGGCGGAGATTGCACTACTCCGGTCGCGCTTCGAGCTTGTCGGCAATGCGGCCGACACACCCTCGTCGCTCGCCATGCTCGGCGAGCAGGATCGGCGATCTTTCAGCCGCTTTTGCGAACTTCTCTACGAGTGCGCGCCGAACCAGGCCTCAGCGAAAGTGCTGGTCGACAAGATGTTGGCGCGCCTGTCGGGCTCGTGAGGCGTCGGGTAACCAACCGAGAATCCACTTGCCCCATCAATCCGGCTGAAGGAATGTGCACGAGCGCCAGAGCCGTTCGCACATCCGCTCCTGCTCGATTGCGCGCCGCAAGGCGTCCAGGAGTTGCTCCGGAGTCCGGATCGTCGTGGACCCTTCACCACCGTTTGATGCGCTTGCGTTTACCGATCTCGGCGTCGTGATCTCCGCGACATAGCGGAAGCGCTGTGCCGGCTTTTGCGAAATGCGCATAAGAGAGTCGCGTTCTTTGGCGCGGCCGCGATTTGACACCAACTTTTCATTTCGTGGTAGGAGGGACCTTAGTTTAACTTCGATCCCTACATTGAACGAATCAGCTGCGTGGGTTACATTGTTCGGCAAACGTTCTCTTTTCTGAGAAAGATCCATGCCGCGAGTCACACCCCTACAATCATACTCCGCGTGGATTGCGCAGCTCAACAAAGCTTGGCGCTCAGCAGATTTGCGTCAGCAATTCGAGAAAGAAACAGGCCTGAAGCCCTTGCTGGTCGGAAACAGTCTTGCGGTAGAAGAACAAGCTTCTTCGGGCGCTGCGGCGCGGTATCACTACGAGTTTAGGCTTTGGGTGACGAAGCGGCTCGGGCTGGAAGATGTGGCCCCTGAAGAAATCAGAGGCCAGCTCAGATAGCTAGGTGCGTTCGACTGCCTTTATATAAAGATCAGTCATCACGGCAACCCCGTCCAGCAGTTTTGATTTACTCTTTTGACCAGCATAAAGGGTTTCGATAGCTGCAGTCATTTTTTCTTGTCGTTTCCGTGCGCCTTCAGCCAAGGCCTTCTGAGTGTCCCGGATTGAAAGCATTTCCCAGCTGGCGGCGGCGCCTTCCTTAAGATGTTCGACGGCATCAAAGGTTGAGACTATGTTACTGAGCCCAGGAACTTGGCCCGCGATATCGCGAGACAAATCTGCACCGACCCGTATAACCCGCTGCTTCGCTTCGCGCTGACTTTTGGTAGTGTAGTTCGGGAGTTCATGTGCTATGGCGTCGGTGAACTGGTTGTGCAGATTGGTGACCGTTTCAGCGATATCATCCATATCGATGCTCTCAAGGTCCAGCTTGCCACTGGAACGGGCGACTGACATGACCTTACGGATGGTTTTCTCGTATTCGTCTTGGAAACCTTGCTCGCGAAGTGCTTCGCTCAACTCGTGAGCGGTCTTGAAATTTATCGTATCGATGATGATGTCCCCCGCTATCAATCCCTGTACGGCTGCCAAAGCAGTTGCGGCAAATGCGTCCAGAAAGATCGCTTCATCGGACAGCTGTGCCCCTCCATCGACGGATCGAGCCGCCAGTATCATATCGGCCGCTTTGTAGTCGGATAGCGGATGCAAATCCGTCCCGATCTCGCAATTGACGACAGCTGCTCCGATCTGGTGGTAGCTTGCTGTCACGAACGCGTTCAGCACACGCGCGGCTGACTGCGAGCCGACATTCAGCAGCTCGCGGACGTTTGCACTTGCACTCATATCCGCTTCCCGGATTCGGCCAACAAGTTGCTGCCTTGCCTTGGCATCAAATCCCTGTGTGGCGAGTTCAATGGATATGCGCGAAGCGTCGTTCGTGAGCCCGGCGATCAGTAGGCCGCGCAAGTTTTCCCCGACGTCCCCTAGTTTCCACGGAAGAACACGCTTCAGCGAACTTCTCAGTTTCGCCAGATGCTCATCAATCCGCGAGTTTTCAATTCCCGCTGCAACGAGATCCTTTTTGTTGCGCGCGACCAAGAACTCCAACTCCGTTTGATCCTCGCGAAACGCCGGCAAGATGCCATTTCCTTCAAACAGTCCGGTATCATTTTCAAACAAAGCGATACCCACTGGCGACACGAGATACAAACTGTTGAGTGTAACCAATCCCTTGGTGATGAGTTTGACTTTGAGCGCGCGCCCCGCAATCTCGACGCTCCCTTTGTGGTCGTCCGAACGGTAAAGAGCGGGAAAAAGATCGGTCGAATAGACCCGCGGGCCAAGGAGCCCTTTGGCTTCCACCACAGTACGGCCGTCGAGAAAGTTAGTCACGGTGCCCCCGATTTCATCAGTGTAACGGAATCTGATTCTTCTAAACTACCCAAGATAGAAAAGCGAGGGCTCGGAGCCGAGGAGCGGATACGCACATTTGCCACGGAGCCGGGCTCCCCGGTTCATCTGCGCGTTCGACCCAGTAGCGGAGGGGCTTGCGTCACTGAAAATCTACTTGAGCAGGCATTCGCCCATCAAAGGTTTGCGTTTTCACACGCCCTCTGCCCGTTTACGATTAGATGTGACTCGGCCTAAATTATCGGTAAAGTTGATGCCCCTGACACTACCTCGTCGCCTTCAAGTCAAGCTCCGTGATAGCGCCAACCGCGCCATTTTTGATTCCGCATTCCATCACGGCAAGGTGCCCTCAAATGAAGTTGCGTGGCTCAGAAATTTCGTGGACGACGCTGTTCCCTATATCCAGGCAGAGTGGCAGCACCTCTTCTCAGGAACAGGTGCCACCGCACATCTGTCTGGTTTCGTCTGCCACGGCCACCCTTGGGTGAACTTCTCAAGTAATCCAACTTCCTGCGAGCTGGGTGATTTCTTACTCGTGCATGACCATGAATGTTCAAGCGGTGGTGTAGAGAGGCAAGCAGCGCTAGTGCAGGCGAAAATCTTTCACGATCGCGGTGGTGTTACAGCCCGCAATGCTCTGCAGCTCGCCCTCTATCAGGGATGGCCGGCCTTCAATTATGCCTCGTGGCCAAATGGCATGCCGGCGCTTGAAAGCGTGTTGCGGAAGAAGGGATTGTACACTGATGCCTTGTCAGCCTACCGCCGGGACCTCCGCGTGACGGGTACGGCCCATGCACCAACCGATGCGGAGCTTGACCGCAGCTGCAGGTACGGAATGATTCAAGTGGATTATGCACGGAAGTTTTATTCTTCCAATTACCGCAGAAATCCTTGGCGTATGTGCAGCGCATATTCTCGCCCGGACGTCTACACGACGTTAGACGGCTTTCGACTTGGTACTTATCTTACTCGGCTCGTGCGGGGTGATGCAGGTCGGCCAGCACCTCAAGTCGCTTGGCCTACCTCGATGAGTTCAGCATGTCATTGGTCGTTGGTGGTCAACGAGCTAATGACACTGAAGCCGGCGCACCAAGCAACTATCCTGACTGCACATTCTCTAAGCGCCGCAGCAGTGCAATCCCAACGAGAGAAGCAGCCGGTTCCCACATTCGATGGTGACCGAGAGAAAGAGCCTACAAGGCCAAAAGCGTTCGAAAGGGAGGGCGGCCTGGTAATCTTGCACGTGCAAACACGAGGGGAGTACGAAGAGCGTCCCGTCGACGACTGAGGAAGGCAAATATCATTGAGTTAGGGGAGACCGGCGGCTCAGTTCCGGTGATGAGGATAAGCTTGGATTTCGTTGAGGTTGCAAAACGGAGCTTGTGCTAGGCGCGTTTTGACCGACACTGCCAGTGCCACTCACTTGCGTGGGCTGATATCGTCCGCCTTCGGCTGCTGGCATGCAGGGAAAGCATCTTCTCGGCCTCTCTCCTGCGCCGGTCTCGCTCACGTGCGGCGATGGCCGCCATCCGGTGACACTACATCAGAGGCCACCCGCTGGTTGCGTTCTATTCGGAGACGGGAGCCGCGTGGCGAATTGAAAGCAGAAGGCACCCGGGAATAGCAGCTACAGCCTCCTCGAGGCGCTCCGAGCCAACATCACAGACGTCTAGGAGATCCTCCTCACCGGGGAGTAGTTCGTATATTTCGAAGCCATGCTCGTCGACTCCTACAGGCTTTTGATCCCACCACTCTGCACCGATAGTAGTCGAAATAGAGGACATGGGGTCTCCGGTGTCGCCATTGACATAAGCCTGAATCTCAACCTCTCGATCGACGGGCAGATAAGGGTCATATTCGTGCTTACGTTTACGGGCCTCCGTTAGCACTTGATCCGGCAGGATCACCCTCGATAGCGCTCGAAGCAAATTGCGCGAGGTGACGGAGAGATTTGGCATTGCCGGATAGGAGTTGCTGCGCTGCGCTGTGAGATCGAACTCAGCCTCGAAGTTGTCCTGACCGGATAGCCGCGTTTCATCCAGCATCCTTCCAAATGCAACAGCTAGAGCATGGTGTGCCGCAACCATCCGGGGAGTGATGTGTGACGAGCCGCCCAGTTCGTCCCAGAGGGCCTCGCGTTCGCGCAGCACGAGGTAAGCCTCGATGCGATCAGCGACTCGCTTCACCCTGAGAGCATGAAAGTTCGCGATCCTGGTGCTCCGATAGGTGCGGAGCTTGAAGTACCGGTCAACTCTTGAGATAGGCAGGTCGTAAAGCGAAGCCCAATCGAGTGTGCGTTGGAATAGCTCCAGACCGGTCAGATTGGGATCGCGCCATTCGTCGAAGAGATACCGTGCACCGGCGAAGCGCCGGGAGGGCTCCGGATTGGTGTCTAGCGGAGCATAAGCTCCATCTCGCCCAGTTAGGCCGAGCCAGGTTGTGGCCTCGTCATAGGCGAGGTCCGACATCGAGAGCTGGATGTCATCCGAGGGCAATGCTTCGTCTGGAGTCGCGAGACCGAGCGGTCGGATGATTGTGCGTGCCGGAATTCTGGCATCAGCGGTTTCGTCGGCGGTCTTGGGTGTCGGCGTAGTTCGCGGTGTGACCGCGCTATCGGGAACGAGTTCTTCCGAACTGTCCGGATCGAAGCGGTAGATGCGGCGATATTCGCATCCAAGCATCTCTGTCGTGTTCTCTGAAAGCGACAGGCCTTTGATGCCGCGGGAGAGAGCAGTTCTCACGTTGCGGCGGTCATAGTTCTCTTCAGCGCGAAGGTTTCGGAAAAAATCATTTCGCCACGACCGCGGCACTTCAGCGGCAATCTTCGCGTGGGCCAGGGCGACCTCGTCCCGCGGTGACGTTCGGATTACGATATTTGCCTCGATATCAACATCGCCGTAATTCTCCCGCGTGATGTCAAGGGCGCTTCCGAACAGTCGAAGTTCGGATACCCGTGCAATGCGGGTCGCATCGGCGTTGATTGTCCGAGCTCTATCTATGACCGTAGCGATAATCGAGTCTACCGCGTCACGTGTTATCCGGGGCCCGAGGTCATCAGCGACGAGCCGCAGCGCGTGGTCGGTGAGGTCCCAGTCTTTGCCTCTTGGCTGGTCGCCAACCCAGTCGAGATAACCCGCCGTCGCCAGTTCGCGCAGGAAGGCGTCAGCATCTTCGGCGGGGCACTTCATGTGATCGATGGCGGTGGCAAGAAGTAGGCGGCTATTTGTCTTGCGGTGACTCTTGAGGAGATCGCGGATGACTTTGAGATCTATGCCGGGAACAGTTGGATGCTTGGACATGGCTATATTGCGTGCGATCAGGTACAGGAGAACTTCGGGGGCCAATCTGCGACGACGGTGCGGGCCAACATGACTCTGAAGCATCGCCCTCGCATGAGTATTCTATCTATCGACCTCCACCAGAGGTTGGTTCATAGCTAATTATGCCAGCAACTGACAGGCGAGTCGAGCCGCTGAAAGTTGGTTGACAATGCAAATGGCGAGTTGCGTTCAAAACAATTAAAGCGGAGAGACCAAGCTTACCGCTTGCGCGCCCGCGCCGGGCGCTACAAACTTTTCGCTTGTTCTCGCGCCTGATTGCACATCATCAATAGCCACCGCAATCACTTCAGGGCCGCCATCCTCAAAAACGGCCTACAGATAGCCGGGCAATCTTGAATGTCGAAATGGAATGTCTTCATGCGATGCCGTGCGTGCGCCATCATGCTTGCTTGCGGCATATCTCTTCGCCGCGCGGTCGCGTGCACTTCATGCGCAAGGCTCTGGCGCATGCCGGAAAGAGCGGCAGGCGTATCGTCGCCGCCTTCATCGCCACGGCGTTTGCCCAGGACACACCCGAGGCCGCGTCAGGTTCGCGTGACAGCCGCCCCCGTCCATGCCATAGGGGTGCCCGCAATCAACCAGGCCGACTTCCCCATGATCCGAATCGATAATATCAGCAAGTCCAACAGCCACCGCATCCTCTACATCGAAGCCTCGGCGGCGTTGAACCGTGGCGAGAAGATTGGGCTTGTCGGCCCCAACGGGGCTGGAAAGACGACGCTCTTTCGGATGATCACCGGCGAGGAACTGCCCGACGAGGGGCAGGTCTCGGTCGAGAAGGGCATGACCATCGGCTATTTCGATCAGGACGTCGGCGATATGGCCGGACGGTCGGCCGTTGCCGAGGTGATGGAAGGGGCGGGACCGGTAAGCGCTGTCGCGGCGGAGCTGCGTCAGCTCGAGGCGGCGATGTCGGATCCGGACCGGATGGATGAAATGGATCAGATCATCGAACGCTATGGCGAGGTGCAGGCGCGCTACGAGGAGCTCGATGGCTATGCGCTGGAGGGGCGTGCCCGCGAGGTTCTGGCGGGCTTAAGCTTCAGCCAGGAGATGATGGACGGCGATGTCGGCAAGCTTTCGGGCGGCTGGAAGATGCGCGTGGCGCTCGCCCGCATCCTGTTGATGCGCCCCGACGTCATGCTGCTCGACGAGCCGAGCAACCATCTCGATCTCGAAAGCCTGATCTGGCTGGAAGAATTCCTGAAAACCTATGACGGCGCGCTTCTGATGACGTCGCATGATCGCGAGTTCATGAACCGGATCGTCACCAAGATCATCGAGATCGATGGCGGCACGCTGACGACCTATTCCGGCGATTACGGCTTCTATGAAGAGCAGCGGGCGCTTAACGAGAGGCAGCAGCAGGCGCAGTTCGAGCGCCAGCAGGCGATGCTCGCCAAGGAGATCAAGTTCATCGAACGCTTCAAGGCCCGCGCCTCGCATGCCGCGCAGGTGCAAAGCCGGGTGAAGAAGCTCGAAAAGATCGACCGCGTCGAGCCGCCGCGTCGGCGCCAGACGGTCGCCTTCGACTTCCTGCCGGCGCCGCGCTCCGGCGAAGACGTCGTCAATCTCAAGAATATCCACAAGGCCTATGGCAGCCGGACGATCTATGACGGGTTCGACTTCATGGTGCGCCGGCGCGAACGCTGGTGCATCATGGGCATCAACGGCGCCGGCAAGTCGACACTGCTGAAGCTCGTCACCGGCACCGCGACGCCGGACAAGGGCAGCGTATCGCTCGGCGCCAGCGTCAAGCTCGGCTATTTCGCCCAGCACTCCATGGACCTGCTCGACGGCGACAGCACCATATTGCAATGGCTGGAGGAACGCTTTCCGAAGGCCGGCCAGGCGCCGCTGAGAGCATTGGCCGGCTGTTTCGGCTTCTCCGGCGATGACGTCGAGAAGCGGTGCCGCGTGCTCTCCGGCGGCGAGAAGGCGCGGCTGGTGATGGCCGCAATGCTGTTCGACCCGCCGAACTTCCTCGTCCTCGACGAGCCGACCAACCACCTCGACCTCGATACGAAGGAAATGCTGATCAAGGCGCTCTCGGCCTATGAGGGCACCATGCTGTTCGTCTCGCACGATCGCCGGTTCCTGTCCGCACTTTCCAATCGGGTGCTGGAGCTGACACCGGAGGGCATCCAGCAATATGGCGGCGGCTATGCCGAATATGTCGAGCGCACCGGTCAGGAGGCGCCGGGCCTGCGCGGGTGACGCCGTCTGTTTTCGCCCTCATGCCTGTGCTTGTCACAGGCATCCAGCAGCACCGCGTGCGCGCGGAAGAGTTTTTCAGCCCAAGGACTTGGGCTGGCTGGATTCCTGTGACGCGCACAGGAATGAGGGGCGGACAGGAATGAGGGGCGGGGGGAGAGTTGCCACCGCCAACCGGCGAGCAGCAGCAGGCTGATGTCGTGTATTGTGGTTAGGACATGAGAGGCGCTCGCGTCTGCCGTGCGGCCCGGGCCAAAGGCCGGCTGCACATTTGAGCCGCCCTGTTCTCCGCCAGCGCCCGCCTCGCCCAATCCGCCCAAAGCTCCGCCGGCGGCAGCCAGATCCAGCCGCCAGCCTCGTCGCCTATGGCCTCCGCCTTGCCGACCGCGGCACATGCCGCCGTCATCAGGCAGATCCAGGCGGCCCGCCTTTCATGGTCGCGCTCGTCCGTCAGCCTCTGAAGCACGCGGTCATCGCTCCAGCCGATGAACTCCAGCAGCTTCGCAAAAACACCGCTCTCGACCGCATGGTCGTACAACCAGTCGAACTTCTTGCGCTTCGCCGCCTGCGACGTGCCAAACCGCTCGTCCCCAAGCAGGACGCCGAGGAAGGCATTCGGGAAGGCCTCGATGATCGCCGTGCTGGGAATGACGGCTTGGCCGATCGGCGTTGCGGCGGCGAGGTGGGTGACCTGCGCCGCCGTCTCGGCGGCGGCTTTTCTCAGGGCCCGGCCGTAGCCGTGATGGCTGAGGACTGGCTTGCAGCGGGTCTGGAACGCGCCGCGGATGAAGAGGCGCTCGCAGAGGCGGGCGAGGTCGTCGGGAGCGTCCGGCGGCGTCAGGGGACCGTCGATGGCGATCACCGAGAATATGGTCGCGGGCGGGATCTTCTGCTGTCGGCGCTCCCAATCGGTGTGGGTCTTGGCGGCGCCGAGTTCGCCGGCAACGCTCCAGGCGATGCCGGTGGTCGGCCGCGATTTCGAAAAGCCGACGTCGATGCCGAGCAGTCTGTCGAAGCTCATGTCTTTCCCTCGCCTGCCCATGCCGCGGCGGTGGCCGCTTGGAGTGGTGCAGCCGTTACCGCTTATTTCATTCCCCCCGCATTCTCCCGCAGCCAGCGTTCCAGTGCCGCGATCACCGCCAGCCGCAAGCTTGCATTCCAATTGAGCGCGCGGGCGAGCGCCCGCCCGTCGGAGGCAAAGCCTATTTCGTGCATCACGTCTGCCGGGGTGATCTTCCGTCGCGCCATGGTCGCCCTGATTTCGGCGATTGCCGTCGGAAGCAGGTAGCGGCCGCTGGCGATCGGCATCTCCTCGGGTCGCGCCCGCGCGGATCGGGATCGGCGTGCAATCTTGCTTTCTGGAAGGCCGCCAAGCCAGGTGAGGAAGGCGTCGCGTTCGGAATCGGTTGCCTTCGCCCAGGAGTTCTTGAGCTTGTCGAGCCGGCTTCGCTCCGGCTTCAGCCCGGCAAGGACGAGGGCCTTGCGGAGCGACGGAATCCGGCCGGAGAGAAGGGCGTCGTGGACGTCCGGGAACTCGGCCTTCAGCCGCCGAAGGTCGTCATCGTCGCGCTTCTTCGTCATTCTCGTCTTCCGATTGATCTTTCACCGCGCGCCCTACCAGACGCCACAGTACTCGACAGCAGCCTTCTGCGGCTCGCCAGTTGAGGTACGGCAAGGCATCACCTCCTATCCTCATTCCTGTGCTTGTCACAGGAATCCAGCCAGCCAAGTCCTTGGCTGAAAAACTCTTCCGCGCCGCAGACGCGGCGCTGCTCTCATCCCTGTGACAAGCACAGGGATGAGGGCGGGAAAAGCATCCGCCAAACCTGATGACGCTGCCGTCGTGTACTGTGATCAGGTACGCGAAAGTCGCTGTAGCACTTTGGATGGCCGCATGTCTTTGTTCTTGCATCGGGATCGATAAGGAGACATGTGGGGAGGCCTTGCCCCTCAAGCTCTGCACAAGTCAGCCTTCCTAAGGTCGCGCCGATGAGCCGCAATGGGCGCGGCCAAGAAGGAGACGATGGATGTCCAACGACGTGGAACATTATAGCGACCCGCAGGATGCGATGATCGCCCAGTTCCTCATGCACAATGACGGCGACGAACTGACGGATATCCTCGTTGCCGCTCTCGAAGACGCCTTCCGCATTCTCGGCGACGAATTCCAGACGATTCATTGAGCGGCCCGAGAGGGGACGCTCGGCCGCCAAGGCTCTGCCAGGGCTGGCCGCATCTGTATAAGGCGGTGCGATTGTTGTAGAATAAGAGGGGCTTCTGGACTCCAATCGGGGAGACGCCGATGTCTATGGTCAAATCATCCGCGGTCCTTGACTCTTCCGCCATCCACGACGTCGCCTATGACGTGCGCCATCGCACCTTGACGATCTGGCTCCTCGGTAATCGCCGGCCGTACCACTACCTCGATGTGCCGCTGCAGGTTTACGAGGAACTGCTGCATGCGGAATCCGCCGGCCACTATTTCAACGAGCACATCCGCCACCATTACAAATACATGCATTGAAGATCGCTGACCGCCATTCACCGCACACGACAGTAGCGTAGTTGGGTTTGGCGGATGCATCTCTCGCCCTCATCCCTGTGCTTGTCACAGGGATCCAGCAGCGCCGCGTCTGCGGCGCGGAAAGAGTCTTGTCAGCCCAAGGACTTGGTTTGGCTGGATTCCTGTGACGAGCACAGGAATGAGGATCGGAGGAGGCCTGCCGTGCCGCAACCGACAGCAACGATAGGCTGCCGTCGTGTACCGTGGCAGGCAACGAGCTTCACAGAACTGTCGCCAAACCGTCCGAATAGTTTCATGCCGCTGTTAAGCCGCTGACATGCGGCTCGCCAAAGGTCCGCTCGCGAGAACCGACGATTCGCGAGATGGCACCGGAGGCAGAATTTGGCGGCTGTTCGACATAGGCTGACGCGACGTTCCTTCCTCTTTTCCGCCGGTGCGGCGGGATTTGCCGCCTCCTCCGGCGTTGCCACTCCCTTCTACGCCCGCGGTTTTGGCCGGCCGGAATTCCTGCATGGGGTGCAGTCCGGCGATGTCGACACGCAATCGGGGATGATCTGGACGCGGGTCGACCGGCCGGCGCGTGTCTCGGTCGAATATTCGACGACCGAGAGCTTTGCCGATGCCGTCCGGCTCGCCGACATCGATGCGACACCCGGGAGCGACTGCGCGGTCAAGTGCCGGCTCGACAATCTGCTGCCGGACCAGGACATCTTCTACCGCTTCATCGCGACCGATCTTTATGACGGCAACCGCGTATCCGAGCCGGTCGTCGGCCGCTTCCGCACCGCGCCCTTGCGCCGGCGCTCGGTGCGCTTCGCCTGGTCCGGCGACACGGCCGGCCAGGGCTGGGGCATCGACGAAATCGGCATGAAGACCTATTCGACCATGGCGCTGCACGAGCCGGATTTCTTCATCCATTCCGGCGACACGATCTATGCCGACAATCCTATGCCGGACGAGATCAGGCTCCGCGACGGCGGCACCTGGAAGAACCGGATCGTGACGCCGGAGAAGCGCGACGTCGCCCGCACGCTCGAGGAATATCGCGGCCAGTGGAAATACAACCTGCTCGACGAGCATGTGCGCGGGCTGAACGCCGTCTGCCCGACCTTCTATCAGTGGGACGACCACGAGGTTTTGAACAACTGGTCGGCCTCGACGGACCTTCGCGACGATCCGCGTTATCCGGAGAAGGATGTTGCCGTCTACGCATCGCGTGCGGCGCGCGCCTTCCACGAGATGACACCGATCCGCAGCTTCCCCTCTGAGCCGGGGCGGATCTTCCGCAAGATCGCCTACGGGCCGCTGCTCGATGTCTTCTTCGTCGACCTGCGCTCCTATCGCGGCCCCAACCAGGGGGAAGGGGACAACGGTCTCTTCGGCTGGCGGCAGGCGGACTGGCTGAAGCGCGAGCTTGCCGCCTCCCGCGCCACCTGGAAGGTGATCGCCTGCGACATGCCGATCGGCCTCGTCGTCTGGGACGACTATTCGCAAAAGCGCGGCTCGGATGCGATCGCCAACGGCGACGACGGCCTGCCCAAGGGCCGTGAGAGGGAGTTTGCCGATCTCCTGCGCTTCATCCGCGACCAGGCGATCGACAACATCGTCTGGCTGACGGCCGACGTGCATTATACGGCGGCGCATCACTACGACCCGTCGCGCGCTGCCTTCAAGGATTTCCTCCCCTTCTGGGAGTTCGTCTCCGGGCCGCTCCACTCCGGCACCTACGGGCCAAAGGAGCTCGACAGGACCTTCGGTCCGGAAGTCCGCTTCATCAAGGCCTCCGGCGGCGGCATCGACAGCAACCTGCCGCCGTCCGCCGGCCTGCAATTCTTCGGCCTCGTCGACATCAGCGGCCAGACCGGCGAAATGACAGTCCGGCTCATGGACCGGCAGGATCAGGAGCTCTGGCGGGTGACGCTCCAGCCGGCGGCCGTTGCATGACCCACGCGTTTGCGCAACCCTCATCTGCGCGCCGGCCCCTTTCGCTTTTGCGAAAAAACCTGTATGAGCCCGGCAACTGAAAAAGCGGTGCCCGCCCTGTCGCGCGTGCCTGAACCTTTCCGAGAGAAAAAATGAGCATTCGTAACATCGCGATCATCGCGCACGTCGACCATGGCAAGACGACGCTCGTCGACGAGCTCCTGAAGCAGTCTGGTTCGTTCCGCGAGAACCAGCGCGTCGCCGAACGCGTGATGGATTCCAACGATCTCGAAAAGGAACGCGGCATCACCATTCTCGCCAAGGCGACCTCGGTCGAGTGGAAGGGGACGCGCATCAACATTGTCGACACCCCCGGCCACGCCGACTTCGGCGGCGAGGTCGAACGCATTCTGTCGATGGTGGACGGCGCGATCGTGCTGGTCGATGCATCGGAAGGCCCGATGCCGCAGACGAAGTTCGTGGTCGGCAAGGCCTTGAAGGTCGGCCTGAAGCCGATCGTTGCGATCAACAAGATCGATCGGCCGGACGGTCGCCACGAGGAAGTCATCAATGAAGTCTTCGACCTCTTCGCCGCGCTGGATGCGACCGACGAGCAACTCGACTTCCCGATCCTCTACGGTTCGGGTCGTGATGGCTGGATGAACGTCAATCCCGAAGGTCCGAAGGACCAGGGAATGGGACCGCTGCTCGATCTGGTTCTGAACCATGTTCCCGAGCCGACGGTGGCGGAAGGACCGTTCCGCATGATCGGCACGATCCTTGAGGCAAATCCCTTCCTCGGCCGCATCATCACCGGCCGCGTCCACTCCGGTTCCGTCAAGCCGAACCAGGCCGTGAAGGTTCTCGGTCAGGATGGCAAGCTGCTCGAAACCGGCCGGATTTCCAAGATTCTCGCCTTCCGCGGCATCGAGCGCCAGCCGATCGAGGAGGCCCATGCCGGGGACATCGTCGCAATCGCCGGCCTCACCAAGGGCACCGTCGCCGACACTTTCTGTGATCCCTCCGTGGCCGAGGCGCTGAAAGCCCAGCCGATCGATCCGCCGACCGTTACCATGTCCTTCATCGTCAACGATTCGCCGCTTGCCGGCACCGAGGGCGACAAGGTGACCTCGCGCGTCATCCGCGACCGGCTGTTCAAGGAAGCGGAAGGCAATGTGGCGCTGAAGATCGAAGAGTCCTCCGAGAAGGACTCCTTCTTCGTCTCCGGCCGCGGCGAATTGCAGCTCGCGGTGCTGATCGAGACGATGCGCCGCGAAGGTTTCGAGCTTGCCGTTTCGCGTCCGCGTGTCGTCATGCACAAGGACGAGAGCGGCCAATTGCTGGAGCCGGTCGAGGAAGTCGTCATCGACGTCGACGAGGAATATTCCGGCGTCGTCGTGCAGAAGATGTCGGAGCGCAAGGCCGAGATGGTCGAACTGCGCCCCTCCGGCGGCAACCGCGTCCGCCTCGTCTTCTTCGCGCCGACCCGCGGCCTCATCGGCTACCAGTCGGAGCTTTTGACCGACACGCGCGGCACGGCGATCATGAACCGCCTGTTCCACGACTATCAGCCCTATAAGGGCGAGATCGGCGGCCGCATCAATGGCGTGCTGCTCGCCAACGAGCCGGGCGAGGCCGTCGCCTATGCGCTCTTCAACCTCGAAGACCGCGGGCCGATGGTGATCGAGCCGGGCGAGAAGGTCTATGAGGGCATGATCATCGGCATCCACACCCGCGACAACGACCTAGAGGTCAATGTGCTCAAGGGCAAGAAGCTCACCAACATGCGCGCTGCCGGCAAGGACGAGGCCGTGCGGCTGACGCCGCCGATCAAGATGACGCTGGAGCGGGCGCTCTCCTGGATCCAGGACGACGAGCTGGTGGAAGTGACGCCGAAGTCGATCCGGCTCAGGAAGCTGCATCTCGACCCGCATGAGCGCAAGCGCTTCGAGAAGGCCCGCACCGCCGGCGCGGCGTAAGGCTTGGACGATCACGGGAAGGGGCGAGCAAGGCCGCCCCTTCCCCCGACAGCGCCGCCGCAAAAGGCCGAGCTCGCGGCAGCTGGATGATGGGCTTTCCGCCGCGAAAGCCAGCTCCTCGTGACTCGCGGCCGAAAGAATGCTAAAGCGCCGGGCAAATTCGCAAGCCGGCGCGCCCTTCGAGCGCTTAATCGAGGGAGCGCTCGATCGCGGCTCGCCAGATTTCAATTCGCGCATCGGGAGAGAAGCCGGAACAGCCTTCCGGACGGCCCTTCGCTATACGACAGGACATCACGCGCATGCCGGCGACGGAGATCTTGAACAGGGCGGACATGGTCAAGGCGCCGGAGGTGCGGGCTCTGCCGCAAACGGAGAAGCCTTCGCTGATCGGGCTGTTGCGCGAGGAGATGGCGAAGGCGCTCGTCGAAAAGGGCGTGCCGGAGCGGCAGGTCAAGATGCGGGTCAGTCAGCTCTGGCACTGGCTCTATGTGCGCGGCGTCTCCGATTTCGACGAGATGACCAATGTCTCCAAGGACATGCGCGAAATGCTGAAAGAGCATTTCACGATCGCCCGGCCGGAGATCGTCGAAGAACAGGTTTCCAATGACGGCACGCGCAAGTGGCTGTTGCGCTTTCCGCCGCGCGGCGCCGGCCGGCCGGTGGAGATCGAAACCGTCTATATCCCCGAGGAAGGCCGCGGCACGCTCTGCATTTCGAGCCAGGTCGGCTGTACGCTCACCTGCTCCTTCTGTCACACCGGCACGCAGAAGCTGGTGCGCAACCTGACGGCCGAGGAAATCCTCGCGCAGCTTCTGCTCGCCCGCGACCGTCTCGGCGACTTCCCCGAACGCGACACGCCACAGGGCGCGATCGTGCCGGCCGAAGGCCGCAAGATCACCAACATCGTCATGATGGGCATGGGCGAACCGCTCTATAATTTCGAGAACGTCAAGACGGCGCTCCTGATCGCCTCCGACGGCGACGGCCTGTCGCTGTCGAAGCGCCGCATCACGCTCTCGACCTCCGGTATCGTGCCCGAGATCTATCGCACCGGCGAGGAGATCGGCGTCATGCTGGCGATCTCCCTGCATGCGGTGAAGGACGAGCTGCGCGACATGCTGGTGCCGATCAACAAGAAGTATCCGCTGAAAGAGCTGATGGAGGCCTGCCGCGCCTATCCGGGGCTTTCCAATGCGCGCCGCATCACCTTCGAATACGTGATGCTGAAGGACGTCAACGACAGCCTGGAAGACGCCAAGGAACTGGTGAAGCTATTGAAGGGCATTCCGGCGAAGATCAATCTCATTCCCTTCAACCCGTGGCCGGGCACCAATTACCAGTGCTCGGACTGGGAGCAGATCGAGAAATTCGCCGACTTCATCAACCAGGCCGGCTACGCCTCGCCGATCCGCACCCCGCGCGGCCGCGACATCCTCGCCGCCTGCGGCCAGCTCAAGTCGGAATCGGAGCGCATGCGCAAGGTCGACCGCCTTGCCTTCGAGGCGATGATGATCGCCAACCACGGCGAGGATTGAGCGGGCACTACACCCCCCTCTGGCCTGCCCTCCTCCGCAGCAGCTGCGCTGCAGCTGCGGAGGGTGGACCGGCCAGAGGGGGCTATGGGGCGAATGCGGATCAATGGGTGTAGGATCAAGAAGTTTGATGGGTGAAGCTGTCCCCGTCGATTGATTCGGCCCTCCCGCTCTCCTAAGAAGCGGCCAAAATCATCTGAGCGGGACGCATTCTTCAGGCCGCTCGAAAAAACAGGAGGACCCCCATGCGTTCACTTCTCATCGCGCTTGCCGCCACCGTCGCCATCGCGCTGCCAGTGCGCGCCGAGGAGGTGACGGTCGCCGTCACGGCGATCGTCGAGCATCCGGCGCTCGATGCCGCCCGCGACGGCGTCAAGGAAGCGCTTGCCGCCGCCGGCTACAAGGAGGGCGAGAACCTCAAGTTCGTCTATGAATCGGCGCAGGGCAATCCCGCGACCGCCGCGCAGATCGCCCGGCAATTCGCCGGCGATGCGCCGGATGTGATCGTGCCGATCTCGACGCCGTCCGCCCAGGCCGTCGTCTCGGCGATCCGCGACATTCCGGTGGTCTTCACCGCCGTCACCGACCCGCTCGGCGCCCAGCTCGTCAAGGACATGGAAAAGCCCGGTGGCAACGTCACCGGCCTTTCCGACATGTCGCCGATCGCCGACCATGTGGCGCTAATCAAGGAGATCCTGCCCGAGGCGAAGTCGATCGGCTATCTTTACAATTCCGGCGAGGCGAACTCGGTTTCGCTGCTGGCGGTGCTGAAGGAGGAGGCCGAAAAGGCCGGCCTTACCGTGGTCGAATCCGCGGCGACCAAGTCGGCCGAGGTCCAGGGTGCCGCGCGCGCCCTCGTCGGCCGCGCCGACGTGATCTACGTCCCGACCGACAACACGATCGTCTCGGCGCTCGAAGGCGCCGTCGCGGTCGCCGAGGAGAGCAAGCTGCCGCTCTTCACCGCGGATACGGATTCCGTTTCCCGCGGCGCGATCGCCGCGCTCGGCTTCAACTATTTCGACGTTGGCAAACAGACGGGCGAAGTCGTCGTGCGCGTCCTCAAGGGCGAAAATCCGGGTGATATCCCGGTCAAGGTCGCGGCCGGCACCGACCTGGTGGTCAACAAGACTGCTGCCGGCAAGATGGGCGTCACCCTGCCGGAAAGCGTTCTTTCCCGCGCCACCCGCGTGATCGAGTAACGGTTTCCGTCTGCCGCCCCGCGCCTGCGGGACGGGTTCACATGAAGAGGAATGAGGTTCCGCGGCCACGCGGAATCGAGAGAGAGGACTACCGGCGTTGAGTCAAATCGCTTTCTGGGGAGCCGTCGAGCTCGGGCTCGTCTATGCCTTCATCGCCGTCGGCGTCTTTCTCGCCTTCCGGGTGCTCGACTTTCCGGACCTGACGGTGGACGGCTCGTTCCCGCTCGGCGCGGCGGTGACGGCGGTGCTGATCATCTCCGGCATCAATCCGTGGCTCGCCGCGGCCGTCGCCATGGCCGCAGGCGCTGCCGCCGGCCTCGTCACCGCGCTCCTCAACGTGCGCTTCCGCATCCTCAACCTGCTTGCCTCGATCCTGACGATGATCGGGCTCTTCTCGATCAATCTGCGCATCATGGGCCGGCCCAATGTCGCGCTGATCAATGCCGAAACCATGCTTTCGCCCTTCTATGGCCTTGGCCTCAGGGACTTTTACGTGCGGCCGTTCTTCGTCGGCATTCTGGTCGTCGTCGCCGTCGTCCTCGTCTGGCGCTTCCTCGAAAGCGACGCGGGCCTGGCGATGCGGGCGACCGGCGCCAATGCCCGCATGGCGCGGGCGCAAGGGGTCGAAACGAGCAGTCAGATCTATCTCGGCATGGCGCTTTCCAACGCGCTCGTCGCGCTCGGCGGGGCGCTCTTTGCCCAGACCAACGGCTTTGCCGACGTGACCTCCGGCGTCGGCACCATCGTCGTCGGCCTGGCGGCGGTGATCATCGGCGAGACCCTGCTCGGCGCCCGCGGCATCCTGATCGCGCTCGTCGGCTGCGTCTTGGGCTCGATCCTCTATCGCATCGCCATCCAGCTCGCGCTTTCGAGCGATGTGCTCGGCCTCAGGGCGTCCGACCTCAACTTGGTCACCGCCGCTCTCGTCACCGTCGCCCTCGTCCTGCCCCGTCTCCGCCGCCGAGGTGTCGCATGATCAACTACAAGGACATCCAGGTCGTCTTCGGCAAGGGCACGCCGCTTGAGAAGCAGGCGCTGAACGGCGTCAGCCTGACCATCGACGAAGGCTCCTTCGTCACGGTGATCGGCTCGAACGGCGCCGGCAAGTCGACCCTGCTCGGCGTGCTCGCCGGCGACGTGATACCGAGCGGCGGACAGGTGACGATCGGCGACACGGACGTGACCCGCAAGGGAACCGCGGCGCGCGCCGGCCTCGTCGCCCGCGTCTTCCAGGACCCGCTCGCCGGCAGCTGCGGCGCGTTGTCGATCGAGGAAAACCTGGCGCTTGCCGCCCGGCGCGGCGAAAGTCGCGGGCTTACGCCGGCGCTCGGGGTCAAGCGCCGCGAGCATTTCCGCGAGCGCATCGCCGAGCTCGGCCTCGGGCTCGAGGATCGCATGGGCGACCGCATGGACCTGCTTTCCGGCGGCCAGCGTCAGGCCGTCTCGCTGGTGATGGCGACGCTCGCCGGCTCGAAGGTGCTGCTGCTCGACGAGCACACCGCCGCGCTCGATCCGGGCATGGCCGAATTCATCATGAACCTTACGCAGAAGTTCGTCTCGGAGCGCAAGCTGACGACGCTGATGGTCACCCATTCGATGCGCCAGGCGCTCGATTTCGGCCATCGCACCATCATGCTGCACGCCGGCGAGATCGTCCTCGACGTTTCGGGCGACAGCCGCAAGACGCTGCAGGTCGAAGACCTGATCGCCATGTTCCGCCGCATCCGCGGCCAGACGCTCGACGACGACGCGCTGCTGATCGGGTGAGTCGACTCGGGCGATAAGTCGCTACTGTCGCAGTCTCACCGCGCCTGGGTCAGGAAGATTTTCACCGCGAAAATCGAAAACACGCCGGCGAAGCTGTAGTCGATCGCCCGCATCACCCGCTTGTTGCGCTGCAGCCACGCGGCAAGCCAGTCGGCGGCGAACACCACGAGCGCGTTGACCGGCATGCCGATGACGATGAAGAAGAATCCGAGGAACAAGAGCTTGCCGGTGACCGCCGGATCGTCGGCGCTGACGAATTGCGGCAGGAAGGTCATGAAGAAGATCACGACCTTGGGGTTCAGGATGTTGACCGAAAAGCCGGTCGCGATGTTCGAAAGCGCGGTGCCCTTCGCTTCCGTGACCTTCGTCACCGACAGGCTGGAACCAAAGCGGATCGCCTGGATCGCGAGCCACAGGAGATAGGCCGCACCGCCGGTCTTCAAGACCAGGAAGGCTGTCGGCGAGGCGGTGATCAGCGCCGAGATGCCGAAGGCGACGAGCAGCGTGTGCACGACGATGCCGAGCCCGGTGCCGACGACGACGAACAGCGCCGCCTTCTTGCCCTGCGCCAGCGCCCGGCTGATCGAGAGCGTCATGTCGGGCCCCGGCGTCGCTGCGAGAAGCAGGCTGGCGGCGGCAAAGGCAAGGAGGGTCGGCAGGCTGGGCACGAAATCCATGGCTAGTCCTCGCGGATGATCTTTGCTGCTACCGCAGGATGGGCGCTTTTGCCAGCAGATTCGTCCGAACGCCGCTGGTTCCGCTTGTATCGCTTCGAGTTCTGGCTAAAGTGCCGCAGATTTTGCACGGGCAGAACCGCCCTTGAGAGCAGACGGACAGACATCATGACATCGCACAAAGACGTGAAAAAGGTCGTTCTCGCCTATTCCGGCGGTCTCGACACCTCGATCATCCTCAAATGGCTGCAGACAGAGCTCGGCGCCGAGGTGGTGACCTTCACTGCCGATCTCGGCCAGGGCGAGGAATTGGAGCCGGCGCGCAAGAAGGCCGAGATGCTCGGCATCAAGGAGATCTATATCGAGGACGTCCGCGAGGAATTCGTCAAGGATTTCGTCTTCCCGATGTTCCGCGCCAATGCGGTCTATGAGGGCATCTACCTGCTCGGCACCTCGATCGCCCGTCCGCTGATCTCCAAGCACCTGATCGACATCGCCAGGAAGACCGGCGCCGACGCGATCGCCCATGGCGCAACCGGCAAGGGCAACGACCAGGTCCGCTTCGAACTTTCCGCCTATGCGCTGAACCCGGACATCAAGATCATCGCTCCGTGGCGCGACTGGTCCTTCAAGAGCCGCACGGAACTGCTCGAATTCGCCGAGAGGCACCAGATCCCGGTCGCCAAGGACAAGAAGGGCGAGGCGCCCTTCTCCGTCGATGCCAACCTCTTGCACTCCTCCTCGGAAGGCAAGGTTCTCGAAGACCCGGCCCAGGAGGCGCCGGAATATGTGCATATGCGCACGATTTCGCCCGAAGCCGCCCCCGATCAGCCGACCGTCATCAAGATCGGCTTCGAGCGCGGCGACGCGGTCTCGATCAACGGCGTGCGCCTGTCGCCGGCAACGCTGCTCGCCAAGCTCAACGAATATGGCCGCGACAACGGCATCGGCCGCATCGACCTCGTCGAGAACCGCTTCGTCGGCATGAAGTCGCGCGGCGTCTACGAGACCCCCGGCGGCACGATCCTGCTCGCCGCCCACCGCGCGATCGAGAGCGTCACGCTCGACCGCGGCGCAGCACACCTGAAGGACGAGCTGATGCCGCGCTATGCCGAGCTCATCTATTACGGCTTCTGGTTCTCGCCGGAGCGCGAGATGCTGCAGGCGGCGATCGATAAGAGCCAGGAGCATGTGGAAGGCGAAGTGACGCTGAAGCTCTACAAGGGCAACGTCATGGTGATCGGCCGCGAGAGCGACAAGTCGCTCTATTCCGACAAGCTCGTCACCTTCGAGGACGACCAGGGCGCCTACGACCAGAAGGATGCCGCCGGCTTCATCAAGCTCAATGCGCTGCGCCTGCGCACGCTTGCCGCGCGCAACCGTTGAGTTTGGTAGAGATTTGCAAGAATGCCGCGGCGGAGCGATCCGCCGCGGCATTTTTGATTGGCGCCTATTCCGCCGCGTCCTGCAGAGGCTCTTCGGCAAGCTCCGGCGCCGTTAGAGGTCTAATTCGAACGTTTCTGCGATACCAGAGATAGCTGGCTATCGAAATCAGGCCGAAGCCCGGGATGATCGTTCCAAGCGCCAGCCCCGGCGCGCCGACGAGAGCGGCGAGCGCGCCGCCGACGAGCCCCGCCCCCATCTGGATGAAGCCCATCACCGCCGATGCAGTGCCGGCTATATGCGGAAAAGGCGCCATCGCCGCCGTCATCATGTAGGGCATGACATAGGCGATGCCGAAGGCATAGAAGCCGATCGGCACCATCACCGAGAGAAAGCTGGGGGTGAGCCCGTGCATGGTGAAAGCCAGGCCGAAGCTCGCCGCACCGATGAAGAAGAGACCGACTGGCACCAGCGCCTGCGGCGTGAAGCGCCGCATCAGGAGCCGCATGGTGACCGTGCCGGAAAAGAAGAGCCCCGATTGCATCAGCATGCCGACGCCGAATTCGGTGGGCGTCAGGCCGACCTCGCCGATCAGCACGAAGGGCAGCATCGTCGCCCAGGCATAGAGCGCGCCGACCGCGCCGCCGATCACCAGCGTCGAAGAAATGAAGCGGCTGTCCGTCATCAGTTCGCGGTAGGCGCCGAGGATCGGCCGCAGCCGCCCCTTGTCGCGGTCTGGCACCGCCGTTTCAGCCATGAAGAACTGCACGATGAAACAGGCCATCAGCGCGAAACCGACCATCAGCAAGAAGATCGACTGCCAGCCGAAGAGCCCGAGCGCGATGCCGCCGAGCGTCGGCGAGACCGCGGGACCCAGCGCGAGCATCATGCCGATCATGTTCATGATGCGCGCGGCCGTGGTGCCGGTGAACTGGTCGCGAACGATGGCGCGCGCCACCGTCATGCCGACGGAGGCGCCGATCCCCTGCACAAGCCGTCCGGCAAGCAGCACCGCAACCGAGGGGGCAAAAGCCGCCATCAGGCTGCCGGCGAGATAGATCGCCATGAAGATCAACGTCGCGCGGCGCCGGCCGATGACATCGGAAAGCGTGCCGGAAACGAGCTGGGCAAAGGCGAAGCCGCCGAAATAGAGCGACAGCGTCATCTTGATCGCCGCTTCGGTCGAGGAAAAGGCGCGGACGAGCTCCGGCATCGCCGGGGTATAGAGCGCCATCGAAACGGGACCGAGCGCCACGAGGAAGGCACCGATGACGCTCGTGCGCCGCTCGCTCATCCTGAGGGTCACGCGTGAACTCCTGTGCCTTTTCGGGAGGACATTGGGCGTGGATACGGCGAAAACGGCCCGCCCTTTGTCTTGCCGCGTTTCGTGCGACTTCAGGTGGTCTAACCGCCCAGATGCTCCACGCTCGCCTCGATCCGCTCCATGTCGTCGTCGGAGAGGCCGAAATGGTGGCCGATCTCATGGATCAGCACATGGGTGATGATATCGCCGAGCGTTTCGTCGTTCTCCGCCCAGTAATCGAGGATCGGCCGGCGGTAGAGGATGATCCGGTTCGGGAATTCGCCGGTTTCCATGGTGAAGCGTTCGCCGATGCCGCGGCCTTCGAACAGGCCGAGCAGATCGAAAGGCGTCTCGAGCGCCATGTCTTCGAAGACATCGTCGCTCGGGAAATCGGCGACTTCGATGATGAGATCCGTCGTCAGCTTGCGGAATTCCTGCGGCAGGTGGCTGTAGGCTTCAAACGCAAGCTGTTCGAATGTCGTAAGCGTCGGTGCGTGGCGTTCCCGCCAATCTTCGGTCTGGTCAATGCGGGCCATGGGCACTCCTTGTTGCCCTCATATAGCCGTTTCGCCTTTGTTTTTCGAGTGTTGAATTCCAGCGGCCTTGGCCAAGGAATAAATTCTTATATCATGGCTGTTGACTCTTCCGGCAAGCTCTGGAATCCATAGGAACATAACATGAACAAAACTATGGGAGTGACCGTCATGGCCGAAAACGCCGTGCAACGGCAAACCATTCTTTCCCTTCGTGAGACCATAGCACGGATCGAAAACGGTTGCCCTCCCGCCGCCATGCCGACAACCCTTGCGCCCGATCCTGCCGGCTTCCGCCGGGAGGGAGCATCGCATCGCAAGGCCCTGCCGCTTGGCATTCCGCCGCTTGACGGGGCGCTCAAAGGCGGGCTGCCGCTCGAAGGTCTGACCGAAATCCGCAATGCCGAAACCCGCGATGCGGGAGCGGCTGCCGGCTTCGTCACAGCGCTTGCGGTGCTTTACCAGCAGGAGCGGAAAAGCAAGGGCCATCTGGGCCCGGTCCTTTGGATCAGCCAGGCACTCGCCGCCCGCGAGGCCGGGCATCCTTATGCGCCAGGGCTCAAATCCTTTGGGCTCGATGCCGAGCGCTTCCTCTTCGTCTCCGCGCGTACGGTCAAGGATGCGCTTTGGATCACCGAGACGGCGCTTTCCGTGCCGGTCTTTGCCGCAATCGTCCTGGAAATCCGCGGCAATCCCGCCTCTCTCGCCTTGAGCGAAAGCCGGCGCCTGCACGTCAAGGCGCGGGCCGGCAAAGTGCCGCTTCTCCTCTTCCGCCAGGCCGGCGAGGAGGAGGCGAGCAGTGCCTTCTTCCGCTTCAGGATCAGGCCGGCCCCGGCCGGCGAGCGCCCCCTCCCCGACGGCTCGGTGCTTTGCGGCAGCATCGGCCACCCCGCCTTTCACCTCCTTGTCGAAAAAAGCAGGGCCTACGCCTCGCACGACATTTTTCTCGAATGGAACGCCCATGACCGCCGCTTCTATCCCATCGACGAGCGCCGGAACGCCGCTCTTCAGACAAACGACCAGCCAGAGAATCCTGTCGATCCACTTTCCGCATCTGCCGGCCGATCGCGTGGCGCGCAGCCGCTGGGGCGCCTCCTGGCTTTCGCGCGGGCGTCCTGATCATCCGCCGGTCGTCTTTGTCGCGAAGATCGACAATGCCATGCGCCTCGTGGCGCTCGATGCGCTGGCCGAGCGGATCGGCCTGAAGCGCGGCCAGGGGGCGGCGGAAGCCCGCGCCATGTGTCCGTCGCTCGACGTGATCGCCGCCGATCCTCCGGCCGACCAGGCCTTTCTGGAAGCGCTTGCCGACTGGTGCGACCGCTATACGCCGCTCGTCGCGCTCGACGGCAAGGACGGCCTGTTCCTCGACATCACCGGTTGCGCCCATCTTCACGGCGGCGAGAAGGGGCTGGTCAGCGATATGCTCTCGCGGCTCTTTGCCCTTGGGGTCGAGGCACGCGCGACCGTCTCCTCCTCCGCCGGCCTCTCCTGGGCGGCTGTCCGCTATGGCCATGTCGACGTCATTGCCCCCGAGGAGGCCGATCGGGTGCTGGCGCCCTTGCCGGTTGCAGCACTTCGCCTGCCTGAGGAAACCGCCGCCGCACTCGAGCGCGTCGGGCTGAAGGAAATCGGCGACCTTCTCGAAGCGCCGCGCGCGCCCATTGCTCGCCGTTTCGGTTCCCTTCTTCTCCTCAGGCTCGACCAGGCGAGAGGCCAGGCGGACGAGCCGCTCTCGCCCCGCCTGCCGGTACCGAGCTTTTCCGCCGAGCGCCGCCTTGCCGAACCGTTGATCGACGAGGAGCATGTTCTCGAACTCACCCGGCATCTCGCCAAGGACGTCCGCTCATCGCTCGAGCGGCAGGGCGAAGGCGGGCGGCTGTTCGAGCTTCTCCTGTTTCGCGTCGACGGGCGGGTGTTCCGCGTCAAGGCGCATGCGGCCGTTGCCTTGAATGACGCGGAGCGGATCGCGGCGCTCTTTCGCGAGCGTCTGCAGGCTATCCATGACGATCTCGACGCCGGATACGGCTTCGAAATCCTCCGGCTTGCCGTTCTGAGGAGCGAGAGGCGCGATCCCGCCCAAAAGGATTTTTCCGGCGTTCCCGACGAAAGCCAGCCGCTTGCCGCCTTCGTCGACAAGGTTTCCGCCCGCTTCGGGCCGGATTGCCTGATGCAGGCGGCCTTTGCCGAAAGCCATCTTCCGGAGCGGGCGGGCGGGTTTGTCCCATTGCGGAATATCGCGGCCGTCATGGATGCTCCCGCGCAAGGCAAGGTTTTTCCCGAAGGCGGGGCTTTTCCGGAAAGCGGGGTTTTTCCGGAAAGCGGGGTTTTTCCGGAAAGCGGGGTTTTTCCGGAAAATCGCCCTTTGCGGATTTTTGCCCATCCCGAACCGGTGGAGGCGACGGCCGAAGTGCCGGAAGGTGCTCCGCGCAGCTTCAACTGGCGCAAGACCCGTTATCGCGTTACCCGTGCCGAAGGCCCGGAACGCATCGCCGCCGAATGGTGGGTCGTCGGGGAAGATCATCCGACCCGCGACTATTTCCGGGTCGAGGATCAGGAAGGCCGGCGCTTCTGGCTTTTCCGCGAAGGCCTTTATGAAAGGGAAGTCACCTCAGCCCGCTGGTACATGCATGGAGTTTTCGCATGAGCGCGGAGCCGATCTTCTACGAGCTTGGCGCGCGAACGAACTTCTCCTTCCTCGAAGGGGCGGCACCGGCCGAGGAGATGATCGTCTTTGCCAAGAAGGTCGGGCTTTCGGGCCTCGGCATTGCCGACCGCAACAGCGTGGCCGGCGTCGTCCGGGCCCATGCCAAGGCGAAAATGGAAGATTATCCCTTCCAGCCGGGCGCCCGGCTCGTTTTTGCCGACGGCACGCCGGATATCCTCGCCTATCCCAGGAACCGGCGGGGCTGGGGACATCTCTGTCGCCTGCTCAGCGCTGGGAACCTGCGCTCGAAGAAGGGCGACTGCACGCTCTATCTTGCCGATCTCCTCGAATGGCAGGAGGACCTTCTCCTGATCGTCCTGCCGGGCAACGCGCGGCCGAAGCCGCAATCCTTGGAGGCCCTTCTTGAAAAATTGCAGGAGCCCGCGGGCAATCGGCTCCACCTTGGCCTGACGCCGCGTTACGACGGCTTCGACCGGCATGATTTCGCCGTTCTGGCAGCAATCGCCCGCAAGCGCGATGTCCGGCTCATCGCCACCAATGACGCGCTCTACCACGATCCGCATTATCGACCGCTTGCCGATGTCGTGACTGCCATACGCGAGCATGTGACGATCATGAGCGCCGGCTTCCTCATCCAGAAGAATGCCGAAAGGCATCTGAAGGGCCCAAGCGAAATGGCGCGGCTTTTCAGCGACCATCCCGAGGCGATCGCCAATACGAGCCGGTTTTTCAAGCGGCTCTCCTTCAGCCTCGACGAGCTCAGTCACCAATATCCGGATGAGAATGCCACGGGCGAGACCCCGGCCGAAAGCCTGCGCAGGCTCGTCGCGGAAGGGGCGGTGGAACGCTATCCCGAGGGTGTGCCGGAAAAAGTCAAACAGCAGATCGATTACGAGCTCGAGCTCATCCACGAGAAGAAGTACGAGCCCTATTTCCTGACCGTGCACAAGCTGGTGAGGTTTGCCCGCAGCGAGAACATCCTCTGCCAGGGCCGAGGGTCGGCGGCCAATTCCTCCGTCTGCTTCTGCCTCGGCATCACCGATGTCGATCCGCAGAAGTTCACGCTGCTCTTCGACCGCTTCCTGTCGAAGGACCGCGACGAGCCGCCGGACATCGATGTCGATTTCGAGCATGAGCGGCGCGAAGAGGTCATCCAATATATCTACCGCACCTATGGCAGGGAGCATGCGGGGCTTACCGCCGCGGTGATCAGCTACCGCTCGCGCTCGGCGGGCCGCGAGGTCGCCAAGGCCTTCGGCCTTTCGGAAGACGTGCAATCGGCACTCGTCAGCTCCATCTGGGGCTGGGGAACCTCGCCCTTCACGGAAGAGCAGGCCAAGGGGGCAGGCCTCGACATGGCCGATCCGCTGACGCGGCGCGTCCTTGCCTATGCAAGCCTGCTCATGAACTTTCCGCGCCATCTCTCCCAGCATGTCGGCGGCTTCGTCATCACCCGCGACCGTCTCGACGAGGTCGTGCCGATCATGAACACGGCCATGCCCGACCGTTACATGATCGAGTGGGACAAGGACGATCTCGATCAGTTGAAGATCCTCAAGGTCGACGTGCTGGCGCTCGGCATGCTGACCTGCCTCGCCAAGGCCTTCAAGCTTTTAAAAGCGCATTACGGCGAGCCGAAAATTTTGGCCGATCTCTACCAGGACCAGAAACCGGCCGTTTACGACATGATCTGCCGGGCCGACACGGTCGGGGTTTTCCAGATCGAAAGCCGCGCGCAGATGAGCATGCTGCCGCGCCTCAGACCGCGCGAGATGTACGATCTGGTGATCGAAGTCGCGATCGTCCGCCCCGGACCGATCCAGGGCGACATGGTGCATCCCTATCTGAAGCGGCGCGAGGCTGAGCGCCGGGGCGAGCCGGTCGAATATCCGAGCCCGGAACTGAAGGCGGTTCTGAAGAGGACGCTGGGCGTGCCTTTGTTCCAGGAACAGGCGATGCAGATCGCGATCACCGCCGCCGGTTTCTCACCGAGCGAAGCCGATCGCCTGCGCCGCGCCATGGCGACCTTCAAGCGGACGGGCACGATCCATACCTTCGAGCGGAAGATGATCGATGGCATGGTCAAGAACGGCTACGATCCGGAATTTGCCGAGCGCTGCTTCAACCAGATCAAGGGTTTCGGCGAATACGGCTTTCCCGAAAGCCATGCCGCCTCCTTCGCCTCCCTCGTCTATGCCTCGTCCTGGTTCAAGGCTTATTATCCGGATATCTTCTGCGCCGCGCTTTTGAATTCGCAGCCAATGGGCTTCTATGCGCCCGCCCAGCTCGTGCGCGATGCCCGCGAGCACGCGGTCAAGGTTCTGCCGGTCGATATCAATCATTCGGATTGGGACGCCCTCCTCGAGGGCGAGGACATGTTCGAAAGGAATGCGATCGACCCGCGCCATGCGCAAATGCGGGACGTCATCAAATCCCGGAAAGCCGTCCGGCTGGGCTTCCGGCTGGTCAAGGGGTTGAGCCGAACGGATATGGAGGCGCTGGTTGCCCGCCGCGGCGAAGGATACCGCTCCGTCCACGATCTCTGGATCCGCTCCGGCTTGACCCGGTCCGTCCTGGAGCGCCTGGCGGATGCCGATGCCTTCCGCTCGATCGGGCTCGACCGACGGGCGGCTCTCTGGGCGGTGAAGGCGCTGAACGAAGCCTCCGCGGTCGAGCGGCTGCCACTTTTCGATGGGGCAAGCTGCGATGACCTGCAGGTCGAACCCGTGGTCGCCCTGCCCGAGATGCCCGCCGGCGAACATGTCATCCATGACTATCGAACCCTGACGCTCTCGCTCAAGGCCCATCCGGTCTCCTTCATGCGGCAGGATTTTGCGCGCATGGGCATTACTTGCAGCCGCGATCTGGCGAGGACGCCAGCGGGAAGACGGGTGACGGTGGCAGGCGTCGTGCTCGTCCGCCAGCGCCCGGGTTCGGCCAATGGCGTCATCTTCATGACCATCGAGGACGAGACCGGCGTTTCCAACATCATCGTCTGGGAAAGGACGTTCCGGAAATATCGGCCTGAGGTCATGGGATCGCGGCTCGTGAAGGTGCGCGGCCGTCTGCAGAGCGAAAGCGGCGTCATCCATGTCGTTGCCGAATATATCGAGGACATGACGCCGATGCTCGGCCTGCTGCGCAACGAGGCGCGGCGGTTCGGCAAGAGCGAGCGGGCGGACGAGACCCTCAGGCCGACGGCAGATGCCCGCGACAAGAGAAAGCTGCAGCAACTGCGCTCGGCCCAGCCTACCCCCGAGCGGCAGCCGGATGCCGCCTCCGACGTGGCCGAAGTGATGCCGAAGGGGCGCAATTTCCACTGACGTGCCCTGGCCGGCAACGGACAACCGCATCCGAACCCCCGCAATATCAGGCCACACAACATCAGGCTCCCTTCACAGCCAAGCGGCTGTGTAAAAATGTCGCAGGCCGAGCGCCGGGACCTGTCGATCCATCCATTAGGCAGTGTGCCTTAGAATCACCCGATAACTGAAAACACGTAGCTTTTTGCCAAGTTTAGAACGACTCTAATGCCAGAACCTATCTTTTGTCTGGCAGTTTTTTGTTGACGGAAAACATCCTCTTTTGTTTTATGGAGCTGTTCAGGGCGTTGCGTTCGACGGGCAAGACGAAATGCTGGTTTGCAGTTGCAATTTCATCACCGACAAAGACATTGAAGACACGATCGTTAGCCTCCTCGACGAGGACTGCTGGCAACTGATCGTGCCGGCCAAAGTCTATCATGCGATGGAAAAACGCGGCCGTTGCTGCGGCTGCTTCCCGAACGTCGTCGATATCATCATCCGCACCACCGAAGCCTATCACGCCCAGCGCGACTCGACGGAAGCCGAGGTTTTCGACTTCATGACCCGCCTCAAGGAATTCCATGAGGAGAATCGAAGGGCGGATGTTGAAAGGCGACGCAAGGCTCATCGAGCAGCATAACGCAGCGCTCATATCGGCGCAGCCTTTGAGCGAGGCGGATATCGGCCCTCAACGCGCCAAATGCTGAAAGGCGGCGACGACCTCCTCATAGGCCTTGCGCTTGAACGGCACGATCAGGCCGGGCAACTCGTGCATCGGCTTCCATTCCCAGGCATCGAATTCGGGATCGTGGCCACCCGGCGGCGGGTTGATGGCGATCTCGCTCTCGTCGCCTTCGAAACGGAAGGCATACCAGCGCTGCGTCTGGCCGCGATATTTGCCCTTGAGCCCGATGCCCACCAGGTGCGCCGGCAGGTCGTAATTGATCCAGTGCGGCGCTTCGGCAAGAAGCGAAACCGTGCGCATGCCGGTCTCCTCATAAAGCTCGCGATAGGCTGCTTCGAGCGGTTCCTCGCCCTCGTCGATGCCGCCCTGCGGCATCTGCCAGAGCTGCGGCGAACCGTCATATTCAGAATTGCCGGCGGCAAGCCGATGGCCGGCCCAGACAAGGCCGGCCTGGTTCAGAACCATGACGCCGACACAGGGGCGATAGGGCAGGTCCCCTGCATTCACTATCTTGCCTTTGTGCTTGCCCATATCGTCCATCCTTTGACTTCCACCGATTGCCGACGCGATCATGGATCAGTTCTGTTGCGGGTCGTTGACGAGCGCCGAAACGCCGACGAATTCGATGCCGCGCCCTCCGGCCTCTTCCATCCACTTCGCGATCGCCGCCACGCTTTCGTCGAAAGCCGAGGCGACGCCGATCGCCGCGCCGTTGCGCCGCGCGATGCGTTCGAGCTGGTCGAGCTTGCGCAGGATCGCGTCATGCCTGAGCTCGGCGTCGAGGACGGCATCGGCGAATCCGTGCGGCACGTCGAAGGCGCCGGCGAGCGTGCCGGAGAGGGATTGCGCCGCGGTGCCGTCGTCGAGGAACAACAGGCCGCGCCTGCCAAGATCGCGCATGACCGGCTCGAGCGCATCGGCGTCGGAGAGAAACCGTCCGCCGAGATAGTTCATGATCCCGGTATAGTTGGTGATCTGTCCCATGCTTCGGTGCAGTTCGGCGAGATTCTTCTCGGCCCCGCGGGATACGATGAGCGCGTGTGGGCCCGGATCGCTGTCGGGATAGTCGAATGGCTCCATCGGGATCTGCAAAAGAATCTCATGGCCGTCGCGCCGAGCCTCCTGCATCCAGCGCTGCAGGCTGTTACCGGCGGCGGCAAAAGCGAGGGTCACCTCCGGGGGCAGTTCGCGGATCGCGCGCTGCGTTCCCGTCTGGCTCAGTCCGAGGCCTCCGACGACGAGGCCTATGCGCGTGCCACGGGCGCCGGACCAGGCGCGTGCATATTGATCCATCGGCCGCAGCCCGTCCGGACCGGCGATCGGCAGCCGGCCCTCCGGCGTGTCCTCGAGCAGATCTTCATTTGGAATAGCGGCCATGCGGGGGTCCTGCCCGCGCGTCGGGACGCCACTGATCAACGCCGGACCGCCACCGTCGCGCGATCGCGGCGAATATTTCGTGACCGTCGTGCCGTCACTCGTCAGCACTTCCTCGATATGCGCGCCCGAGAGCCCGCCGGCTCGCCGCATCGTTCCGGCCCTATCCGCCCTTGCGTCGCCGGCCCGCGCTGGAAGAGCCGTCTCCTGAGAGGTCGCGATCGGCGCCCCGCCTTCAGCCGGGTCCAAGGTGCGGATCAATGGATCAGGGGCGAAGGCGCTCCAACCCGAAAGCGCGATGACGGCAAAGGCGCAAGCGGCGAAGAACATGCGGGCGAGCATTCGGCGTGGATTGCGCTTGCGCGGGACGCTTTGCTTGCGACCCCGGCCAAGGGGAGCATTGAGATCAGTTCCCAAACGGAGCCTCGGTCGCCTCGAATCGCCGGTAAGGTGTGCGCCCGCGAAGAATCATCGCGTCGCAGGCGGCATTGTCGATCCATAATATAAAGGCGCCGGGTTGAATAGCCCGGCGCCCAACTTCTCTCGCAGCCTCTGCCGCAGACTTACTTCTTCAGCTCGGCCTGCTCGGGGTTCGCCGGGAAGGCCGGATCGGTCTTCTTGCCGCGAAGCAGGTCGAGCGCGTGGTTGAGCTGGATGTCGTCCTTGGCCTCCGGCGGCACATAGGCGACCGAGCCGGAGCCTTCCTCCGTTTCGTTCTGCCCCGGGATATGGCCGCGCAGATCGGATTCGCCCTGCGCCTCGATCTTGCCCAGAAGCTCCGGTGGCAGCGGCTGCTCGACCTTGATGTCGGGCGTGATGCCGGTGCCTTGGATCGACTTGCCTGAAGGCGTGTAGTAAAGCGCCGTCGTCAGCCGCAGAGCACCGGCGTCTCCCAGCGGAATGATCGTCTGCACCGACCCCTTGCCGAAGGAGCGCGTGCCTAGAACGGTGGCCCGCTTCATATCCTGAAGTGCGCCCGCCACGATCTCCGATGCCGATGCGGAGCCGCCGTTGACGAGCACGATGACGGGCTTTCCGTCGGTCAGGTCGCCCGGGGTCGCATTGAAGCGGCGGGTCTCGTTCGGATTGCGGCCGCGGGTCGAGACGACCTCGCCGCGCTCCAGGAACGCGTCCGAAACATTGATCGCCTGATCGAGCAGGCCGCCCGGGTTGAGGCGCAGATCGAGAACATAGCCCTTGAGCTTGTCCGCCGGAACTTCCGCCTTGACCTTCTCGATACCCTTCTTCAGGTCATCGGACGTTTTCTCGGTGAAGGAGATCACCCGCAGATAGCCGACGTCACCCTCGACGCGGAATTTCACCGCACGTACGGCGATGATGTCACGAACGATCGTCAGCTCGATCGGCTTGTCCGCGCCCTTGCGCAGAATGGTGAGCTTGATCGGCGTGCCGACGGCGCCGCGCATCTTGTCGACCGCTTCCTCGAGCTTCAGCCCGCGAACGTCCTGCCCGTCGATTTTCGAGATCAGGTCACCGGCAAGCACGCCGGCACGAGCGGCAGGGGTGTCGTCGATGGGGCTCGTCACCTTGACGAGATCTTCCTCCATCGTCACCTCGATGCCGAGGCCGCCGAATTCGCCGCGCGTCTGCGTCCGCATATCCTCGGCGTCCGTCGAGTTCATGTAGCTCGAGTGCGGATCCAGCGACTGCAGCATGCCGTTGATCGCATTTTCGATCAGCTTGTCATCCTGCGGCGGCGTCACGTACTGCGCGCGCACGCGCTCGAACACGTCGCCAAAAATCGCCAACTCCCGGTATGTCGACGAATTGGCCGCCACGGCCGGGATGGTGGCTGAATAGACGACGCCCATCGCCGTCGCCCCCATCAGCGCCCCGACCAGAACAAGTGAAGCCCTACGTATCATTTTGCGCCCTTCCAACCTCTGCTGCGGTCCACCATGGTCGGGAATCAACCGGTTTCCCGTCTTTTCGAAACTCAATGTAAAGTGTCGGCCGGTCCGTTTCCAGCGTTAACGCCGCCGCACTCGCCACTCTTTTTGCCCCCATTGCCGCGACCGGTTCGCCGGCTACGACGAATTGCCCCGGGCGGACGCTGACGCTTTCCATTCCGGCGAGCACGATATGGTAGCCGTCGCCGGGGTTGAGAATGATCATCTGCCCGTAGCTGCGGAAACTGCCGGCATAGACGATCCATCCATCCGCCGGCGTGGTCACCAGCGCGCCCGCATTGGTCTCCAGCATGATCCCCTGCAGCGAATGCCCGGTGCCGTCGGCGTCGCCAAATTGCCGCAGGAGCGAACCTGCAACCGGATAGCTGAGCTTCTCCCGCAACTCGGAAAACACATATGCGGGCGCAATGCGGTTTTTGTCGGGCACGGCGCCCTTGGCAAGCTCCCGCGCCGCCTCGCGCTCGGCCTCGCTCATCCGCCGGCGCTCTTCCTCCTCCGCCTTCGCGGCGGCAGCCGCCTCGCGGACCGAGGAAATCTCCTTCTCGAGAGACGAAATCAGGCCCTCGAGGTTTGTCGCTTGCAGCGCGAGCTCCTCGGCCTTGCGTTGTTCGGCGGCGAGCTCCGCCGCGTTCTGTTGGCGCAGCTTCTCCTTTTCGGCGGCAAGCATCGTCATGCGCCGCTCTTCCTCGAGATTGGCCGTCATCGCCGCCGTCAGCTCCTCGCGCTGGCGGTCGATGCCGCTGCGGATATCGGCAAGCGCCTTCAGATCGGCAAGCAGACTGTCGGTTTGCTGCCGGATTTCCGGAACAACGGCGCCTAGCAGGATCGCGCTTCGGACGGATGCGAGCGCGTCCTCGGGCGTCACCAGTATGGCAGGCGGCGGATTGCGCCCCATGCGCTGAAGGGCGGCAAGCACTTCGGCAAGCACGCCTCGCCGTGCCCTCAGCGACCGCCTGACCGCGTCTTCGTTGACCCGCAACTCACCGAGCTTCTTCTCGCCATCCGCGATCTGCCGCTCCAGGTCCTGACGCTTGCGAGCCGATTCGACGATGGCCGCACGCAGCGCCGCATTGCTTTTGTCGATATCAGCGATGGTCTTTTCCAGCGCCTCGGCGCGCTCACGCGACAGCGTGATCGTCGTCGACAGCGCCTCGAGTTCGCTTCGCGTGCTTTCGCGCCTCAGAGCAAGCGCCGCGGCCGGGTCCTCATGCTCCCGCTCTGCTGCGGGCTCAGCAGCACCGGCAACGACCGCATCCTCGGCGAGCGCCGGGCCAATCGACGACAGGAGAAGCATTGCGATAGCGGCATCACGGCCCACCCGCAGCGCCCGTGCGCTCCGGCTCAAATCGGCATCCTCCCTTGCTTGTCTCATCCTGCATCCGCGAAAATCGGTAAAAGACCCTAAAGCGCCACGCGCTTCTTCAGACGTCGGAATAGATCTGAAAATTTCCCGCGTCTTTCCTCCTGTCAGACACGAAATCCGCCGCACAGAATGGATGAATTCAGTAGGTCCTGAGCCTAATCTGATTTGGCGGACCCACCAACACATATTCTCGTTATCGCTTGGCGCGGGCGCGGGGCAGCCGAGTTCACTCGGAGATGATCTTCACCTTGTCGCCCGGCCTGACGGTGGAGCTTACCTGCATCGCATTGATCAGCCGGAAAAGATCGAGCTTCCGGTCCGTCCCCATCATTCGCGATGCCAGGGTGGCGATCGTTTCGCCGGGTCTCACGGTAACTACGCGGATGCGCAGCGGCCTCAAGGCCTGGATCTCGCTCGTCGTCATCCGGCGGAACGAGTTGCGCAAGTGGCTGGCCGTCGTCTCGAGCGCCGTCGATCCTTTCGGCACGGCCGTCAGGAAGCGGTAGATGCGGTCGTCGATCCGGATCACCGTGACATCGAAGTCCCAGCGGTCGGCAGAAGCGCGCGCGGTCGCCGCTTCGAGGCCGTTGAGGGTGATCGGCTTTATCGTATCCGGCTGCAGACCGGTCACCCAGCCGCTGGCGATGTAATCCGTCAGACTGCGCCGGTTGGCGTCGCCTATGCCGTCGAAGCGGATGGCGATCTCGCCTGGGCCGGTGGCGAGCACCGCCTCGGCCTTGTTGTCGATCTGAAAGCCCATGGGCACGTCGAAGCGAATGCCGAGCTGCCCGTGCAGGAAGGTCTGGCCGCGGACATAGCCCTCCTGCGGGCTGTCTCCATAAAGCAGCCCGTCGATACCGGCGAGATAATAGTCGCGTCCGCGGTCACCGCTCGTGCCTTCGGGCCCGAAGGCGCGCGCATGCCGGCGCGCGAGTTCGACGCGCTGCGGCGCATTCGGGTGGCTTGAGAGGAAGTCGAGGCTCTGGTCCGCTTCCGGGTCGACCGAGGTAAACCGGCTGTAGGCTGCCATGGAATCGAGGAAGCGTGCCGCCGAGTAGGGATCGTAACCGGCCTCACCCAGCATGCGCACGCCGATGACGTCGGCCTGCAGTTCCTGGTTGCGCGAGAAGGCGGCGAGCCGAAGCTTGCCCCGGGCGAGCGCCTGCTTGCCGGCGAGATCGGAAGAGAGCACTTCGGCGACGACTCGGCTGGCAATGACCTCGGCTTCTTCGCGCTGCTGGCGCTGGATGCCGTGATTGGCCGTGACATGTGCCATCTCGTGCGAAAGCACGGCTGCCACTTCCGAGGCGTCATTGGCCAGCGCAAGCAAGCCACGCGTGACGTAGAGATATCCGCCCGGAAGCGCAAAAGCGTTGATTGCCGGGGAATTGAGTATGGTGATGCGATAGGACTGCTGCGGATTTTCGGAGACTGCCGTCAACGCGCCGGTGATGCGGGCGACCAGCCGTTCTGTTTTTGCATCGCGATATTCGCCGCCATAGCTCGCGACGATGCGGGGATGTTCGCGCGCGCCGAGCTGGGCGCGCGGATCGTTCTTCTGCACCTCCGCGACGATCTGCGGATTGGAGGAAGGCGAGACGGTCGGTTCGTAGGTTTGTTCGATCAGTGACTGGCAGGCAGAGAGAAGCGCTCCGGCGGCCAATACAACCACAGATCGTGATGCCCTGCCCCCGCGCCACGCCGGAAACCAGTCGTTTGTGACTGCACGCCTCGTCATACCTCAGCCCACTCTCACCCGCCGATGCCGGCCAGCCTCGCCCGCCGGTGATCATCAACGTTGAAAAATCCTACTTTTTCAGCCGGATAGGGTGGCCGGCGTAGGTCCTTCAGCTACGATTCCTGCTGTACCGATTTCAGCATCGTCTGCCTAGCCGATCCCAATAGAAATAGTTGCCCCGTGATATCGTAGCAACGGACGCGCGAGTAACGCGCGCATCCGCCCGATGTTCCGCGGGTCGCACAGCGGGACGGTCAAATTGTGGCGAAGCGCGAAGATCGCGCTATGCATTGCCGAGAAAGCGGTTGATTGCCGCAGTATCGCGGCGCTCCAGGAAGCGGTCGAGGGGATCATGGACGAGAATATGCCCCTGGTCGAGAAAGAGCACGCTGTCGGAGAGCTGCCTCAAGTCTTCCGGATGATGCGTGATCATCAGGATGGTGTTGCCTTCTTCGCGGTGGAGGTCGGCAAGCAGTTCACGCATTTCCGCTCGCATACCGGGATCGAGGGCGGCGAAGGGCTCGTCAAGCAGGAGCAGCGGCCGGTGCCGCACCACGGCGCGGGCTAGCGCCACCCTCTGCCGTTCGCCTCCGGAAAGCGTCGGCGGCAATCTCCTGCCGAAGCCGACGAGGCCGACTCGTTCGAGCGCCTCGTCGACTCTCTTCAGATCGGCACTGCGCAAGCGGAGCGACGGGCTGATGCCCAGGCCGACATTGGTGGCGACGTCGAGATGGGCGAAAAGGTTGTTTTCCTGAAAGACGACGGAGACCGGCCGTTCGGACGGCGGGCGCCCAGCCATCTCCTCGCCGAAGATGCGGACGGCGCCCCGGTCCGGCGCTTCAAAGCCGGCGATGACGTTGAAGAGCGTCGATTTTCCCGAGCCGGAGGCGCCGGCCACGCCGACGATCTCGCCGGCCCGGACGGTGCAGTCGAAGGCAAGCACCACGGTTTCGAACCGCACTTTCACGCCTTCGAGCCTGACGGCGACGGAGCTCATGGCCGCGCTCCTTCCGGCGATCTCCGCTCGCCCGCCGTGCCGACTATGGTGAGGATAAGACATATGATCCCGAGCATCAGCGCCAGGCCTGCCGCATCGGCGGTTCGATAGCTACCCATGCGGCTGTAGAGCAGCCAGGGCAGGGTCGCGAGTTCCTGCGAGCCGAAGAGCGCGATCGCGCCCAAATCGCCGAGCGACAGCGCGAGCGCGAAGGAAAGGGCCATGAAAATCGGCTTTTGCAGCGGCGGCCAGTCGATCCATCGCAGGCGATGGAAACCGCCGATGCCGAGGCTCGCGGCGAGCCGCTCCGTGCGCGCCGCATGGCTCGCCATGGCCGGGGCGAGGACCCGATGGACAAAGGGCAGCGCCATCAGCGCGTTGATGGCGATGACGACGAAAGGAGCGAAAAGGGAAACGTCGCCGAGAGGGCGCAAGAGCAGGAACCATCCGGCGCCAAGTACTATGGGCGGAGCCAGGAGGACCAACGATGTGCTCGCACCGATCGTGCCGGCGAAGAGCCGCGCCGACATGGAGCGCCTCCTTGCAGGGGTCGTTGGTGCGAGCAGCAAACGTTGCGTGCGGATCATCAGGGCGGCGATCGTCACCGCGATCATTGCGGAGGGCAGCGCGATCAGCACGCTCGTCGCAAGGGCATGATGGAAAGCGCTTTCGCGGACGAGGCGGCTGAGGTCTGCCTGCATGCCGGACCCGACGATGGCGACGAAGGGCGTTCCGACAAAGAACAGCGCGATGATCAGCCAGGCGCGATCCGACATGCGTGACAGCCGGCTCCGCCCATCGAAACGTCGCACCGCCTTGCCGCTCGTCTCGGCCTCTTCGGGCGGCGGTGCCACGAATTTAAGGATGAAAAGCAGCGTGCCCGTGAGCATGATCTGAAGGCCGGCAAGGGCGATCGCCCGCGGCGGGTCGAAATCGAAGCGCAGCGCCTGGTAGATCGCCACTTCGATCGTGCTTGCGGCGGGTCCGCCGCCAAGCGTCAGGACCAGCGTGAAGCTGGTGGCGCAGAGCATGAAGACGAGGCCGGCAACACCCGGCAACAGCCCCCGGAGTACCGGCCATTCGATGAAGCGGAAGACCGCGAGCGAGCCCATGCCGAGATTGGCGGATGTACGCCAATATTCGGCCGGAATGCGCTCCAGCCCGGCAAGCATCAGCCGCGCTGCCAGCGGCATGTTGAAGAAGACGTGGGCAAGCAAGATGCCGAAAAGGCCATAGATACTGATCGCCTCCACCAGTCCGGTCGCGGCAAGCAGCCGGTTGAGGGCGCCCTGCTTGCCCCAGATCTCGATCAGACCGAGCGCGGCAACGAGTGCGGGAAGGCCGAGCGGCAACGCCATCAGGCGCAGCATCCATACCCGGCCGGGAAAAGTTGGCTGACGGGCAAGCGCACGGGCGACGGGAATCGCAAAAAGGATCGACAGCCCCGTCGACAGGCTTGCCTGCAGCAGCGTGAAGCGGCTGACGCGCCAGACATAGGCGTCGAACAGGCCATTGCCGTCGCCACCGCCTTGGACGAGCAGTGCCGCGGCGGCAAGACCGACAAAAAGCAGAATGCCGCAGAGGCTGAAGCCACCGGCGGCAATCGTCAGTCTGTTTTCACGAGCAGCCAATCCAGCTCCTGCCCCGCCTCAGTTCGTGCTCATGGCCGCCAGCCACTCATCGATCCAGGCCTTGCGGTGGGCGGCGACATCTTGCGGCGAAATCAGGAAGGTCTTTTCCGGTTTCACGAGCTTGTCGAAGGCCTCCGGCAAGGGCTCTTTGGTTTCGCCGACAGGCATCATCCAGTTGGTCGTCGGGATGATCGACTGGAATTCGGGACCGGTCATGAAGGCGAGAAACTGCCGGGCCAGTTCTGGCTCCTTGGCGTTCTTCGTCATGCCGGCCACTTCGATCTGGATATAATGGCCCTCGGCGAAGGCGGCAGCCTGGTAGCGATCGGTGTTTTCGGCGACCATGTGATAGGCGGGAGAGGTGGTGTAAGAGAGCACCATCGGCGCTTCGCCTTTGGTAAAAAGGCCGTAAGCCTCCGACCAGCCGGGGGTGACCGTCAACACGCGATCCTTGAGTTTCGCCCAGGCCTCACCAGCCCTGTCGCCATAGACGGACTTCACCCAGAGAAGCAGGCCGAGACCCGGTGTCGAGGTACGCGGATCCTGGACGACGATCTTCTGGGCGGCATCGCCCTCGACCAGCTCCTTCAGGCTCTTGGGCGGGTCCTTCAGCGTTTCGGTGTCGTAGACCACGGCGAAGTGGCCGTAGTCATAGGGAACAAAGCTATCGTCGGAAAAACCGCCGGGAACCTTGAGGTTCGCAGTGTCTAGCCGATGCGGCGCGAAGTAGCCGGTGGCCTTGGCTTCCTCGACGAGGTTGGTATCGAGGCCGAGGACGATGTCGGCCTTCGCGTTCTCGCCTTCGAGCTTCAGCCGCGTCAGCAGCTCGACGCCATCAGCGACCCCGACATAGGCAACCTTGCATTCGCAGGTCCGCTCAAAGGCTTCGGCGACCTTCGCCCCCGGGCCCCACTCGCTGATAAAGCTCTCATAGGTGTAGACAGTGAGCGTCTTCTCTGCCGCCAAACCACTGGTGGCAAAGGGTAAAAGTGCAATGGCGGCGATAGCGAGCCGCTTGGGTGTCGTGTGGAGTGGATTGGACATGTTCGGGCACCTCTCCCTTGTTGTTGATGCTGTCGGGGAAAAGCGCGTATCGGTCCGATCGCTTCTAATCCCTCCGCCGGTACGAGCCGGATCAGGTTCCGCGGGTTGGCTCGTCGCCTCTCAGCCGTTGTTCCGGAAAGTGGATCGCAGGCACCCCGTTAGAGCACCCGAGATTTAGCGCCCGAGGGCAGTCAAGGCAAGCGGGGCGGAAGCATTTGCTCTGCATGCGGTCTGCGCCTATCGTCAGACAATCGTCGGCGGCATCTTGTTCGCCCTGCGGGAGCCATTTTCATGCCGGACATGCTCGTTCGACTCTATGCCTTGCCCGAGAAGCGCAGCCCCCGGCTCGCTGCCGGCATCAGTATCCGCCGCGCCATGGCGCCTGAGCGCCGCCCCGTCCTCTCCTGGGTGGAGGAGCACTTCGGTGCCGGATGGGCGGGTGAGGCGGAAGCCGCCTTTTCCTCGACGCCGACGCGGATCCACATCGCGCTCGATGAGGATCGGCTCGTCGGCTTTGCCTGCCATGACGTGACGGCACTGGGCTTCTTCGGCCCGACAGGGGTGGAGGGCATCATGCGCGGCCGCGGTATCGGAGAGGCATTGCTCGTCGAAACCCTACTGACGATGCGCGCGATCGGCTATGCCTATGCGATCATCGGCGGTGCTGGCCCGACCGAATTCTACGCCCGCACCGTCGGCGCCGTGGAAATCCCGGATTCGGCACCCGGCATCTATGCAGGCATGCTGTCGCCCGGCACCCGAACGGAAGCAACCTGAGCGGCGCAACCCGTTTGCGAAATGCGGCGCGGCACCCCCTCCACCCTTTTCCTCCGGCGCCGGTTTGCGCTATGGGCTTCTCCATGAAGCAGATTCCCTTCACCATCCTTCTCGGTGGCACGCTCTCGCTTACGGAACGGTTGTCAGCGCAGCTCGCCGGAAGCCGGTTCATCGCGGCCGACGGCGGCATGCGGCATGCGGTTACGCTCGACGTCGTGCCCGAACTATGGGTCGGCGACTTCGATTCGACCGACGCAGTGCTGGAGGCGAAATTCGCCGGCGTGCCGCGGGAGCGCTATCCGGCCGCCAAGGCTGCGACCGACGGCGAAATCGCTTTCGAGGCGGCGCTTTCGCGCGGTGCGACTTCGCTTACCTTCGCGGGCGCCCTCGGCGGCACCCGCAGCGATCACGCCTTCCTGCATCTCCTGCGGCTCGCGGCACTCGCGGACGAGGGCTATGCGGTGTTCATGACCTCCGGCGAGGAGGAAGCTTATCCCCTCCTACCGGGATCGTGGCAAATCGACCTGCCGAAGGACAGCCTGTTCTCGATCCTCGGTTTCACCGAGCTTTCCGGCCTCACCATCGAAAACGCACGCTATCCGCTCGATGGTTTCGCTCTGCCGTTCGGGTCCTCCCGGACGATTTCCAACGTCGCGGAAGGTCCGGTGCGGATTTCGCTCGAAACCGGCCGGGCCGTCGTGCTCGCCCGCCCCTACGATAATTCCGGAGCCTGACGCCTTGGCGCCCCCTATCCTGAAGCTTGACGACATCTTTCTCACCTTCGGCGGCGCGCCGCTCCTTGCCGGCGCCGGCCTGCAGGTCGAGCCCGGAGATCGCATCTGCCTCGTCGGCCGCAACGGCTCCGGCAAGTCGACGCTGATGAAGATCGCGGCCGGGCTCGCAGAACCCCAATCGGGCGAGGTCTTTCGGCATCCCACGGCAACCATCCGCTATCTGCACCAGGCGCCGGATTTCGACGGCTATGATACGGTCCAGGCCTATGCCGAAGCGGGGCTCGGTCCCGGCGATGATCCCTATCGCATCACCTATATCCTGCAGCATCTGGGGCTGACCGGAGAAGAGGATCCGAAGCGGCTTTCCGGTGGCGAGGCGCGGCGCGCGGCGCTTGCACGCGTCATGGCGCCGGAGCCCGACATCCTGCTTCTCGACGAACCGACCAACCATCTCGACCTGCCGACGATCGAATGGCTGGAAGACGAACTCGCGCGCAGCCGTTCGGCTTTGGTGCTGATCTCTCACGACCGGCGGTTTCTCGAAAAGGTCTCGACCGCCACCGTCTGGCTCGACCGCGGCCGGTCGCGCCGGCTCGACCGCGGCTTTGCCCACTTCGAATCCTGGCGCGACGAGGTGCTGGAGGCGGAGGAATTGGAGCAGCACAAGCTCGGCAAGGCGATCGAGCGCGAGGAGCACTGGCTGCGCTACGGCGTAACCGCCAGGCGCAAGCGCAACATGCGTCGCCTCGGCGAACTCCAGGACATGCGCGCCCGCTATCGCGGCCACAAGGGGCCGCAGGGCACCGTCCAGGCGACCGCAGCCGATGCAAAGGAATCAGGAAAGCTGGTGATCGAAGCGGAGAAGATCACCAAGTCCTATGGCGACCGCACGATCGTCACGCCCTTCTCGATCCGCGTCCACCGCGGCGACCGGATCGGCCTCGTCGGGCCGAACGGCGCCGGCAAGACGACGCTGCTGAAGCTTCTGACCGGTCAGCTGGAGCCGGATTCCGGCAGCGTCAGGCTGGGCACCAATCTCGAGATTGCCACGCTCGACCAGAAGCGAGAGGAGCTCGATCTCGACGAGACGCTTGCACATTATCTCACCGACGGCCGCGGCGAGACGCTTCTCGTCAATGGCGAACAGCGGCACGTCACCGGCTACATGAAGGAGTTCCTGTTCCAGCCGGAGCAGGCGCGCACGCCGATCCGAGAGCTTTCCGGCGGCGAACGGGCGCGGCTGATGCTCGCCCGCATCCTGGCGCGCGCCACCAATCTCCTGATCCTCGACGAGCCGACCAATGATCTCGACATCGAGACGCTTGACCTCCTGCAGGAGATCGTCGCCGGTTTCGCCGGCACGGTGATCCTCGTCAGCCACGACCGCGACTTTCTCGACCGCACCGTCACCTCGACCATAGCACCGGCCAATCCGGAAGCGCCGGACGGCCGCTGGATCGAATTTGCCGGCGGCTATTCCGACATGCTGGCGCAGCGCCGGGGCGCGATTGAGGAAAAGCGCAAGGCGGAAAAAACCGAGAAGGCCAAGAAGAGCGATGCGCCCGCCGAAGCCGCGGAACCGCAGAAGACCAGGGGCAAGCTTTCCTACAAGCAGAAATTCGCGCTTGAGAACCTGCCCAAGGAGATCGCCAAAACCGAAGCCGAGATCGCCAAGCGCGAGGCGAAGATGCACGACCCCGATCTCTTCTCGCGCAATCCCGACGGCTTCGCCAGGCTCGCTGCCGAGCTCGAGGGGCTGAGGGAGAGCCTCACACGCATGGAAGAGGAATGGCTGGAGCTCGAGGTGCTGCGCGAGGAACTCGAGGGCTAGAGCCTTTCCGGGTTAAATGAAAACATTCTGCCGGAGCAGGTTTTCGTCAGGGCAGAGGCGATCGCCGCAGGTCGTACCCGGAGGTACGGCCGAGGCGATCGCCTCTGATCCTGGCGGAAAGATGCCCGGCCACTGCACGTCTCCTTGAAGCGATCTCGCTTCAAGGACAAAGACATGCAGCAATTCAAAGTGCTACAGCGACCTTTGCGCGTCTGATAAGACGCGCGGCGCTGTAGAGGTTGGCTGAAGCGGGCGGCCTGTTGGCCCGGCTGGCTTGACCGTATGCTTTGGCTACGCCGCGCGCCAGCCGGGCAAACATTCCGCTCCGCTTGAGCCAACAGAATTGTTTCCATTTAACCCGGAAAGGCTCTAGAGGTGAACTTTCGATCCGGCGCTACTGCTCGGACAGCTTCATATCCGGATGATAGTCCTTACCTTCCACGACTTTGACGACCGCCTGCCCGCATTGCATGTGCTGGGTATCGGCGTTGAACGCATAAGTGGGCGCGCCATAAAGTTCCCATCCCTGGTTCAGGGCGGCCGTCACCTTGTGGCAGAAGGACGCATCGTCGGGACCGGTGAGGAATCGATAGAGTCTCAAGATTTTGCCTTTCGCTTTTCGATGGTGTCCGCCTTGGCGGCGAGCCTTTGCGCCTCATGGAGATGGAGCCGCTCGACCATGCGGCCGCCGAGATTGATCACGCCCTTGTCGGCATTCTCCGGGAGGCCGAAGGCTTGAATGATCGCGCGAGCTTCCTCGAGCGCACTCTCGTCGATGCCGAATGAGTGATTGGCCGCCTCGATCTGGGCGGGGTGGATCAGCATCTTGCCGTCAAAGCCCATGTCGCGGCCCTGCCGGCATTCCGCCTCGAGGGCTTCTACGTTGCGGAAATCGTTGAAGACCGCATCGATCGCGTCGAGACCGCTGGCGCGCGCAGCGAGGAGGACCTGCATCAGCCAGTGCGAGAGGTAGGGACGGCCGGGGAGGTCGGCAACGCCCGTCTCTTTCCTCAGGTCATTGAGACCCACAACCAGGCAATCGAGCCGCGCAGCCGAGCTGCGGCCGATTTCCGCGATGGCCGGCGCATTGATGACGCCGCGCGGCGTCTCGATCATGGCCCAGAGCCGCAATGATTCCGGCGCGTCGTTCTTGGACAGCCAATCGAGCGCCGATCGAATGGCGGCGGGCTCCTCCACCTTGGGCAAGAGAATTGCGTCCGGCTTGGCGGCGAGAGCGGCCGCGAGATCCCGTTCGTCGAAACCCCTTTCCGCCACATTGATGCGGATGATCGCTTCGCCATCCGGCCGACATGCGGAAAGATGGCGGACAAGGGCATCGCGCGCCTCGGCCTTGCGCTCCGGGGCCACCGCGTCCTCGAGATCGAAGATGACGGCATCCATCGCCAGGTCCTTGATCTTGGCGAGCGCACGACGATTGTCCGCCGGAACCGAGAGCACGGATCGGCGCAGCCGCACGGGGTGATGATCGGCCGGTCGTATCATGCGTTCGTTGTGCCCGCCTTTGCGCCTTCGCGCAAGAACCCGCCTCTGCGTCTTCGCGCAAGACGGAGTGGTCGAAAGCTCTTGCAAGCGGCCTGCCAAGCACCCACATGGCCGATAGAAAGGTGACGAACATGCAAAGCATCCGCTCTGTTCTTTTTACAGCCGCAGCCATCACCCTCTTGCTGGCGGCTCTCGTTTTCACCGCCTCGCTGGCCCTGGCGCTCGCCGGCATCGCCGCCGTGGTAGCGATCGGCAGCGCGATTGCCGCAAGGCTCAACGGCCGGCCGGCGCAGGCGCGAGCCCGAGCGGCTTCGTCCCGTCAGGCGCGGGAAATGCGGATCTGGAACGACGGCCGCGGCACGATCATCGATCTGTGATTCCCCGGCGAGCGCAGATTCCCCTTCATTTCGGCGCAAGACTGGGCTAAACGCTTCTGCCAATATTCCCGCTGAAATCGAAGGCCTGGACATGGAAAAGTTCGTCAAGCTCACCGGCGTCGCTGCGCCCCTGCCCGTCGTCAACATTGACACGGACATGATCATCCCGAAGGATTACCTGAAGACGATCAAGCGCACCGGTCTCGGCAAGGGGCTTTTCGCCGAATCTCGCTACAACGAGGACGGCACGCCGAATCCGGATTTCGTACTCAACAAGCCAGCCTACCAGAACGCCAATATTCTTGTTGCCGGCGACAATTTCGGCTGCGGCTCGTCGCGCGAGCATGCGCCCTGGGCACTTCTTGATTTCGGTATCCGCTGCGTCATCTCGACGTCGTTCGCCGACATCTTCTACAACAACTGTTTCAAGAACGGCATTCTGCCGATTGTCGTCAGCCAATCCGACCTCGACAAGCTGATGGACGACGCCAGCCGCGGCTCTAACGCCGTGCTGACGGTCGATCTCGAGGCGCAGGAGATTACCGGCCCCGATGGCGGCACGATCAAGTTTGAGATCGACGCCTTCAAGCGCCACTGCCTCCTGAACGGCCTCGACGACATCGGCCTGACGCTGGAAAAGGCGGGCGCCATCGACAATTTCGAAAAGGCAACGGCCGCGTCCCGACCCTGGGCATAAGCGCTGAAAATGGCGACCAGGCGCATTTCCTCGGGTTCCCCCTTTGAGAAGGCGGCAGGCTATTCGCGGGCCGTCGTCAAGGGCGACTGGTGCTTCGTCTCCGGCACGACCGGCTACGACTATGCCACCATGATTATGCCGGAGACGGTCGAGGAGCAGGCGCGCAACTGCCTGAAGACGATCGGGGGCGCGCTCGAGGAAGCAGGCTTCTCGCTTTCGGACGTCGTGCGCAATCATTATTACGTCACCGACGCGAGCTTCTCCGATCGGGTCTTTCCGATCTTCGGCGAAGTCTTCGGGGACATCCGTCCGGCCGCGACAATGGTTGTTTGCGATCTGATCCGGCCGGAAATGCTGATCGAGATCGAGGTCACGGCGTTTCGGGGTTGAGCGGGACGGAAATGGCTCGCCCCCTGCTCGTCGCCTTGCACGACGACAGGCTGGTGCGCTTGCCCTTCGCCCCGCTTGCGGGGAAGAGCTGTCGGCAGGCGGATGAGGCCCCCGCACGCCGAAGACTCCTTTTTCATTGACCGCGCGGCGTCCCTCGCGCTATCAGTCAACTCGTGGTGATTTGGCCGGCCGGCTTGCAGCCACGTTAAAGAAGTCGCTAAAGGGCCGAGGAGAACGGATTTTCCGAGGACCGGTCGCGATGATCTCGCCGCCGGTTTTTTTGTATTGATCGAGTGGACCCATGCCCATCAAGATTCCCGATACGCTGCCCGCCTTCGAAACGCTCGTCGACGAAGGCGTGCGGGTGATGACCGAGACCGTGGCGATCCGTCAGGATATCCGGCCGCTCCAGATCGGGCTTCTCAATCTCATGCCGAACAAGATCAAGACCGAGGTCCAGATGGCGCGGCTGATCGGTGCCACGCCGCTGCAGGTCGAGCTGTCTTTGGTCCGGGTGAATGGCCATCGGCCGAAGAACACGCCCGAGGACCACCTGCTCGCCTTCTATGAAACCTGGGAGGAGGTGAAGGGCCGCAAGTTCGATGGCTTCATCATCACCGGCGCGCCGGTCGAGACGCTCGAATATGAAGAAGTCACCTACTGGCAGGAACTGAAGCGCATCTTCGACTGGACGGCGACCAACGTGCATTCGACGTTGAACGTCTGCTGGGGTGCAATGGCGGCGATCTACCATTTCCATGGGGTTCCGAAATATCCGCTGAAGGAGAAGGCCTTCGGTGTCTACCGGCACCAGAATCTGAAGCCATCCTCGGTCTATCTGAACGGCTTTTCAGACGATTTCGCCGTTCCCGTTTCGCGGTGGACCGAGGTGCGCCGCACCGATATCGAGCGTGTGCCCGAACTCGAGATATTGATGGAATCGAAGGAGATGGGTGTCTGCCTGGTGCATGAACAAAGTTGCAACCGGCTCTATATGTTCAACCATGTGGAATATGATTCGACGTCGCTGTCCGAGGAATATTTCCGCGATGTGGATGCCGGCGCGCCGATCAAGCTGCCGCACGATTATTTCCCGCACAACGACGCGACGCTGCCGCCGCAGAATCGCTGGCGCAGCCACGCACATCTTTTCTTCGGCAACTGGATCAACGAGATCTATCAGACGACGCCCTACGAACTTGAAAAGATCGGCACGGCGAGCACTAGGCTTTCGTTCTAAACCGGGAAATCGCCGCGGAAATCCGGTTGCCGTGCCGATTGAAATGAAGCAGTTTGTCGCCGGTTCCGCGACGTTCTGAGCCGGGGTGCGCATTGCCGCCTTCCGGAGGGGGAGACAAGATGAGCACCGATACGGAAATCTTCGGCCACACGGCGTCGGGCGAACCGGTCCTTCGCGTGACGCTCAAGGGCGGTGGCTTGACCGCGAAGGTCCTCACCTGGGGATCGGTCATACAGGACCTCAGACTCGAAGGCCATGCGCCGCCGCTCGTGCTCGGCTTTGAAGACTTCGACAGCTATCCCGCCCATTCCTCCTATTTCGGCGCCACGCCCGGCCGCAACGCCAACCGCATCGGCAGCGGACGCTTCACGCTTGACGGCGTGGCCTACCAGCTCGAGCTCAACGAGAAGGGCGTCACCCATCTGCATGGCGGCAGCGACAATATCGGCAAGCGCAACTGGTCGATCCTCGAAAGAACGGAGGACAGCCTGACGCTTGAGATCACCGATCCGGACGGCCGCGCCGGTTATCCCGGCAATTGCACGATCACCTGCACCTACCGGCTCGAGCCGGGTGGCGTCCTGAACGTCGTCTACACCACGGTGACCGACGCGCCGACGCTCGCCAATGTCTGCCAGCACAGCTATTTCAATCTCGACGGCGGCATCGATGCGCTCGGCCATGACATCATGATTGCCGCCGACCACTATCTGCCGGTGGACGAGCGGCTGATCCCGACCGGCGAAATCCGCCCCGTCACGGGCACCGTCTTCGATCTCAGGGAAATGACGTCGATGCGGCGCCAGATGGACGGCAATGGAATTGCCTACGACCACAATTTCTGCCTCTCGCCGGAGCGCACGCGGAAGCGCTCGGTGGCGCTCGCGCGCAGCATCAATTCCGGGCTTTCCTTGGAAGTGCTGACCACCGAGCCGGGTGTTCAACTCTATACCGGTTCCAAGCTCGACGTGCCGGTTCCCGGTCTCGAGGGCCGCCGCTACGGCCCCTTCGCCGGCTTCTGCCTGGAAACCCAGATCTGGCCCGACGCGATCAATCACCAGGGCTCCCCGAAGGCGGTGCTCCGGCCGGGCGAAACGCTCCGCCAGGAAACCGATTATGTCTTCAGCAGGAGCTGAGCAACGAGGTCTCCAGCGGCTTGCCGCTCAACTGGACGCCGCCATTTCACCTGCGACCGGTTCGGCCATGCGGCTGCGGATCTCCTGAACGGGCAGCCCCTCGGCGATCAGCACATGCAGTTTGGCGAAGGCGGCTTCCAGGGTCGTGTCGCCGCCTGAGACGACGCCTATACGGGCGAGCGCCGCGCCGGTGGCATAGGTGTCCTGCGCGACCGCGCCGATCACGCATTGCGTCGTATTGACCACGGTCACGCCGCGCGCCACGGCGTCGCCAAGGGCGGTAAGCAGCCGTGCGTCCGCCTCCGGCACATTGCCGACGCCATAGCTGCGCAGCACCACTCCGCGGAGTTTCGGCTCGGCGAGCACCGCTTCGACGACTCGTGACGATAGACCGGGATGTATGGTAAGCACCGCGACCGCTTCCGGATCGAAATGCTCCGGCAGATAGAATGCCCGGGGACTTGCAGCGAGCAGCAACTCGCGATGCAGCACGATCTTGATGCCGGCTTCGGCGATCGGCGGATAGTTGGGCGAATCGAAGGCATCGAAGCGGTCGGTTGCAATCTTGCGGCTGCGGTTGCCGCGGAAGAGCTTTCGGCCGAAGCAGAGGCCCACCTCGCGGATCGCGTCCTGCGCGGCGAGGATGAGCGCCATTTCGAGATTTTCCAGCGCATCGCTGCGCGGGGCGGTCAGCGGAATCTGCGCCCCGGTCAGGATCACCGGCTTGTCGAGGCCGGTGAGCATGAAGGAGAGCGCCGAGGCCGTCCACGCCATGGTGTCGGTTCCGTGCAGCACGACGAAACCGTCATAGGCGTCCCAGCGGCGGACGAGCTCGCCGGCAATGATGGGCCATTGCGCCGGCTGGAGATTGGCGCTGTCGATCAGCCTCTCGAGTTCGACGATGTCGCAATCGGGGAGCGGTGTGGCGGAGGCCGTTTCGCCAAGCCGGCGCTTGAGCAGCGCGCCGAATCCCGCCATCGGCCTCAGCCCGCTTGGGCTCGACTCCATGCCTATGGTGCCGCCGGTATGCAGGATCAGGACGCGGCGGCTCATGCGAGACCCGCTCCGGGCTTGAGCATCGCCTGCGGGCTCAGCAGCCGCTCAAGTTCCGACGGCGTCAGCAGCCCTTCGGCGGCCACCAGTTCGCGCACGGTCGCCCCGCTTGCGAGCGCCTCGGCAGCGATGCGCGTCGCATTGGCGTAGCCGATATATGGCACCAGGGCGGTAACAATGCCGATGCTCTGTTCGACATGGCGCCGGCACTGCTCACGATTGGCGCGGATGCCGCGGATGCACCGTTCCTCGAAGATGCTGCAGGCGGTCGTAAGCATTTTGATGGACGAGAAGAGATTGTAGACGATCAGCGGCTCCATTGCGTTCAGCTGCAGCTGGCCGGCTTCGGCGGCCAGCGTCACGGCAAGGTCATTGCCGATGACCTGGTAGGCCACCTGGTTGACCGCCTCCGGGATGACCGGATTGACCTTGCCCGGCATGATCGAGGAGCCGGGCTGCATCGCCGGTAGAACGATCTCGCCTAGACCCGCGCGCGGTCCGCTCGAAAGCAGCCGCAGATCATTGGCGAGCTTCGACAGCTTGATCGCCAGCCGCTTGAGGAGGCCGGAGAAGAGCACGAAGGCGCCCATGTCGGAAGTCGCCTCGATCAGGTTGGCGGCCGGCACCACCGGTTTGCCGGATATCTCGGCAAGGTAGCGGACGGCGAGCGCCGCATAGTCCGGATGCGTGTTGAGGCCGGTGCCGATCGCAGTTCCGCCAAGATTGACCTCGCAGAGGAGACGCAGGATCTCGCCAATACGATCGATGTCCTCGCCGAGATTGACGGCGAAGGCATCGAATTCCTGACCGAGCGTCATCGGCACAGCATCCTGCAGCTGGGTGCGGCCCATCTTCAGAACGTCGGCGAATTCCCGCCCCTTCTCCGCCAGCGTATCCTTAAGCAAGGCGACCGCGGCGACAAGCGGCTCGGCGGCAAATTGCAGCCCGAGGCAAACGGCTGTCGGATAGGCATCGTTGGTCGATTGCGACCTGTTCACGTCGTCGTTCGGATGTAGATGCGCGTAGGCCCCCTTCGGATGGCCGAGCTTCTCGAGCGCGAGGTTCGCGATCACCTCGTTGGCGTTCATGTTGGTCGAGGTGCCGGCGCCGCCCTGGATGAGATCGACGACGAACTGGTCGTGGAGCCGCCCGGCGGCGATCTCCTCGCAGGCGGCGATAATCGCCTCGGCCTTGTGCGGCGCGATGAGGCCGAGATCGCGATTGGCGCGGGCGGCCGCCGCCTTCACCATGGCGAGCGCTGCGACGAAGGGCGGGAAGTGACTTATCGGCACTCCGGTAATCGGGAAGTTCTCGACTGCTCTAAGCGTCTGGATGCCGAACCAGGCGTCCGCCGGCACTTCGCGGTCGCCGAGCAGGTCGTGTTCGATACGTGTGTCCATGTCTTGCTCGCAAATAGGGGCGCGCCGGGTCCGCCCGGCTCGAGGATGTTACTACAGCGCCGCGCTTCTGGCGCGCGGCGCTGTAGAGCGGTAGGCGGAAGACTATGCTGTTTTCCGCCGCCGTTCGACACATTCAGATCCGCGCGTTGGATGCGACAGCTTCATCGGGCCGATAGTCCCAGGCGTCACCCTTCCAGGCTTTGCTGTCGATGCCATGATAGCCGAACTTTTCCGGATTGAAGACCGGTTCCGACGCGCCCGCCTCTATCTGGCTGTCGTAATCCCGCATCAGCCTCAAGGCGGGTTTGAAGAGCATGACGAGGGCGAACAGGTTGACGAGCGCAAGCAGGCCCATGGTCACGTCGGCAAAGGCGAAGATGGTGCCGAGGTCGGAGGTCGCGCCCCAGCCGCAAAGGGCGATCACTGCCACACGATAGAGGAAGATGAGCGGCTTGTTGTTCCCGCCGATCCAGACGAGGCTGTTTTCGCCGAGATAGTAGTTGTAGATCATCGTGGTGAAGCCGAAGAGCATCATCGCGATGCTGACGAAAATCCGGCCCCCCTCGCCGATGTGGCTTGCGAGCGATGCCTGGGCGAGGGCGACGCCGCCGATTTCCTCCGCGCCCGGGCGATAGACGTCGCCGAGCAGGATGATGAAGGCGGTGCAGGAGCACACGATCAGCGTATCGATGAAGACGGAGAAGGCCTGCACGACGCCTTGCGATGCCGGATGCGGCACTTCAGCCACGGCTGCGACGTTCGGCGCGCTGCCGAGGCCGGCTTCGTTGGAGAAGAGCCCACGCCGGACACCCATGACAATTGCCGCGCCGATGCCGCCGCCGATCGCCGGCTCGAGGCCGAAGGCGCTCTTGACGATCAGCATGAGCGCGGCGGGGAGCGCGTCGAGGTTGAGCGCGAGCACGACAAGCGCCATCGCGATGTAACCGAGCGCCATGACCGGCACCAGCACGTCAGCGATGCGGGCGATACGCCGGACGCCGCCGGCGATGATGACGCCGACCAGGACGGCAATGCCTGCGGCAATCGCCACGACCGGCACGCCGAAGGCATCATTGAGCGAGGTGGCCACCGAATAGGACTGCACGCCATTGAAGCCGAAGCCGAAAGTCACGAGCAGCAGTACCGAATAGAGGCCGGCCAACCACTTCCAGCGATCGCCGAGGCCATGAGCAATGTAATAGGCCGGGCCGCCGCGGTAGGTGCCGTCCGGCTCGGCCCGCTTGTAGGCCTGCGCCAGGGTGCATTCGAAGAAGCTCGTCGCCATGCCGATGAGGCCGACGAGCCACATCCAGAAGACCGCGCCCGGCCCGCCCAGCGTGATGGCCACGGCAACGCCGGCGATGTTGCCGCCGCCGACGCGGCCGGCTACCGAAAGCATCAGCGCCTGAAAGGACGAAAGATGGCCATCGCTTCCGCCGGCGAAGACCTGCCCGGACCCAAGGATGCGGAACATGCGCCCGAAATAGCGAAACTGCACGAAACGCGAGGCAAGGGTGAACCACAGGCCAAGGCCGATCAAGACGACGATCAGCACCTTGCTCCACAAAAGATCGTTGAGAAAATCGAGCATAAGTCTCCTCCGTTGGCGCCCGGTACGGCCCAGGCGAAAGCTCCCGACCGGTCGTCGGAGCGTTAAAAATCTCCCGTAACGGCCTATGCCTGCTACCACCGCGCGAGGCAATTTGCCGGGTTGTTGCCAATTGGCGCAGATTGGTGCAGTCTCAGCGCCAAAAAGCGCTTTCGCTTTTTGGCGCTAGAGCGAAAAGCATGCAATGGACGGAGGCGCTGCTGCCTGTGGTTTCCACCGCGGCTTGAAATATTGGATCGAAACGGATGCACGCGGACTTCGCCGCCAATCTACGGCTTCTATGCAGCTATCGAGGTTCGATCGCCGAAGTCTGCCGGCAGTTGAAGATCAATCGGCCGCAATTCAACCGCTATCTCGGCGGGCGCCATCTTCCTTCCGCTCATATCCTGCGCCGGCTCTGCGATTTTTTCGGTGTAGACGAGCACGAGATCTTGCTTCCTGCCGCCCGCTTCGCGGAGCTCGTGCGGCTGCGCCCGCGTGCACCGCGGATCGAAGCGCCGGCGTCGACCCCTGAGGCCGACCACCTCGCCCGCCTGAAGGCGATCGGCAGTTCCGGTCTGGAAAAATATCTCGGCTACTATTTCGAGACTTACGGCTCCATGGCCTACCCGGGAAAAATCCTGCGCAACCTCGTCCGCATCGAGCGGCGCGGCGACGGCGTCTGTTACCGGCGCAGCGAGCGGCTTGTCGAACGCGCGGGCGAAATGGCCTATCGCGCCGTCTATCGCGGCGTTGCGCATTTCCTGACCGACCGCATCTTCCTCGTCGATTACGAAACGCTGACGGGACTGGAGATCAGCCAGACGATCCTCTTCCCCTCCTTCAAGAACCGCATCACCCGCCTTACGGGCCTCAAGCTCGGCGTCTCCGGCAGCGGCGAACGCATGCCCTGCTGCGCCCGGGTGGTCTACGACTATCTGGCCCCCGCTATCGACCTGCGTCAGGCGCTGTCGCTCTGCGGTCTCTACGAGCCGGACGACCCGCGCCTCGACACGGCGCTGCGCTCGGCGATCACCAACGACATCGCTCCCGGCGAGGCGCTGTTTCGAGCCAGGTTTGTTTGAGGGCTCGATAGCATATTTCGAAGCGTCGTGGGTGCCGCGGACAGCTAAATCTTTGATTGCTGCGAAGGCTCCAGAATTGCCCCTGAGTTTGCCGGCCCGCGCGGAACAATTCCGCCGCAAAGTCGCTGCCCCGGAGACCAGCCAATTTTCCGTTTCATGCGATCGGGCAGCATGCAACTCGGCTCGCTGGCGCTCTTGCGCAACGGCTGTTGCCTCACAAGGTCCACTCCAATAACTTGCACGCGCGGGCACGAGGCAAAGGGGCAATCATGTCAATCAAGGCGATAGACCATTCCGGTATCCAGGAGACGATTTCCGTTGTCCCGGCGGGAGAGGTTCCCAAAAAGATGGGGTCATCCTTTTTCCGGGGTAGTGCCAGCAACTTCAATCCGTACGGCTCCGATCACGTGAAGGGGGACTTCGCGTCCCGATTCCTGTTGAAGGGCTGGACGCCGGACAGGGCATTCATCTCTCCCACTACGAACGTTACCGCTTTCGGGTCGTGCTTTGCTGAGAACATCAGCAAGCACCTTGCGAAGCTGGGATTCGACGTATCCAAGAACCGCGATCGTGATATCTATATTTCGTCGATGGGCGAGGGCCTGGTCAATGTCCACTCGATCACTCAACAGTTTCGCTGGGCGCTCGAAGGCATAGCGCCGCCGACAAACCTCTGGCACGGCTATAAGGCCGAAGAATTCGACCTGACGGAAGAGATCCGGACGCGCACCCGCGACGTGTTCCTGAAGACGGACGTCTTCATTCTGACGTTCGGCCTGTCGGAAATCTGGTACGACGAGTTGACCGGCGGCGTTTTCTGGCGGGCCGTTCCGATGAAACATTACGATCCGAGCCGGCACAAGTTCCGCGTTTGCACTTTTGACGAGACGAAGGCCTGCATCCAGGAGATCGTCACCCTAGTAGGCAAACACGTGCCTCAGGCGAAGATCGTCGTCACCGTATCGCCAATTCCACTCATTGCCACATTCCGGCCGATCGCCTGCCTGACGGCCAACTCTGCATCCAAGGCGATTATTCGGGCCGCCGTCGACGAGACGATCCGCGAGCGCGCCGATGAATGGGCGGGCCGCCTTTATTATTTCCCTGCCTACGAGATCGTGAACGAGGCCTTTCCGAACCGTTTCGTCGAGGACGGCAGGCACTTGCAGAACATGGTTGTGCCTGCGGTCATGAATTTGTTTCAGGCGACCTTTTGCAACACCGACCTCACAATCGAGCAGGCCGAGAAGATGCTGAAGGACGCCCGGCTGCAGTCGGCCAATACTCTGGACGACCATGCGCTTTTTTCACAGGCCAGATTTGCCTCGAGGTTCGGCGGAATCGTCAGGCGTCTCGTCGGACGCAAGAGGGAGGCTAAGTCTCGCTAGCGCATCGGCCCGGAAATCGTATCCGATCTTTGGAAAGCTCGATGCGCAGAATCAAAAGAGTTGCAGTGACCCTTGCGCGATGCCGCGCTCGGAGGGAGCAGTCGCCGCAAAGCGAAAGCGCCCTCGTTTTGGCCAAGCGCGCTCTCGGCGAACGATCTGCCAAAAGGTTGCGGCACCCTTGATCGAACGGCTAAACGAGAGCGCTCAGCGGCGCTTCTCAGGCAAGTGGGTTAAAAGCTGCGAGCTGTTTCCTTGCCACCACCCTCGGTTCTACGGCGCAAAGAGCGCGAGGGGCGGACGTGTATCTCGCTACCCTCTATGTCGACCTGGAGCAGAGAACCTTGCAAACCATCGACAACCCGTTCGGCACGAGGTTGTCACCCATGTCTTAGGTACAAACTGTTACCTATGTCTCCGGGCTGGACATGGGAAAACTGGAGCGGGCGAAGGGATTCGAACCCTCGACCCCAACCTTGGCAAGGTTGTGCTCTACCCCTGAGCTACACCCGCTCATCAGACCCAGGCCCGGGGTAGTCGGTGGACCGTGGGCGCCGCCCCGTCTCGCGGCGACGGGCGGTATATGGCCTAAGCCATTTTCAAATGCAACAGGGAAATGACGCACATGCCAAGATTTTTTCGGCGCTGTTTCGAACCCGTGGTTTTCGCGGTGTGGTCGAGAGGCTCCATTTGTTGGAATGTAGGCTGAGTCATCATCCCGTCTTGACGATGCCGCATGCCGCTTCAGGACAGGCGAATCGACGCGCCCGAGATTGCGAAGCGCGACCCTTCTCCGTAAGGAGAAGGAAACATAAAGCCTGAAAGGACCACAGCATGAGCGAGCCACAGCCGAAGACCGCGGAAGACCTGTTCCGCTTTCTCGACGAGCTTGGGATCAAGCACGCGACCAAGCGACACGCGCCCGTCTTCACGGTTGCAGAGTCGGTCGCGCTTCGCGACGAAATCCCAGGGGGCCATACAAAAAACCTGTTCCTGAAGGACAAAAAGGACAATTATTTCCTCCTGACCGTCGAGGAGAACGCGACGGTGGACCTGAAGACCATTCATCAGACCATCGGCGCAGCGAGCAAGGTCTCCTTCGGCAAGCCGGAGAAGCTGATGGAATATCTGGGCGTAATCCCCGGCGCGGTCACCGCCTTCGGCGCGATCAACGACAGGGACGGCAAGGTAAAGATAATTCTGGACGAGGCTTTGATGGAATTCGATACGATCAACTGCCATCCGCTCTCGAACGACCAGACGACCTCGATCGCCTCGAAGGACATGTTGCGCTTCATGGAGGCGACCGGGCACGAGCCGCTTGTCTTGAAAGTGACGGCCTGACATACGATGTTTGGCGCGAAAGCATGAGGTCGGGCGGCACGCCCGCAAGGAGTGAAGAATGGGCGGTAATGACAATCCCTATGCGGGTTCCTTCGGCAACCAGATGACCGGTTCGGCCTCTTTCGGCGTACAGCCGGCGCCAGGCGCCGCGGGTGACCCGGGCGACCTCATCAAGGAGACCACGACCGCCACCTTCGCCCGAGACGTTATCGAGGCGTCCCGCCAGCAACCGGTTCTGGTTGATTTCTGGGCTCCCTGGTGCGGGCCTTGCAAACAGCTGACCCCCGTCATCGAAAAAGTGGTCAGGGAAGCCGCCGGACGGGTGAGGCTCGTCAAGATGAACATCGACGACCATCCTTCGATTGCCGGCCAGCTCGGCATCCAGTCGATCCCAGCGGTGATCGCTTTTGTCGGCGGCCGACCGGTCGACGGCTTCATGGGCGCCTTGCCGGAGAGCCAGATCAAGCAGTTCATCGATCGTGTGGCTGGGCCGGCGGTAGACGACGCCAAGGCGGAAGTCGAAGCCGTTCTCGCCGACGCAAAGGCGCTACTTGATTCCGGCGACGCGCAGAACGCTGCCGGGCTGTACGGCGCGGTGCTGCAGGCGGAACCGGAGAACTCAGCCGCGATTGCCGGCATGGTCGAATGCATGATTGCGCTTGGGCAGCTGGCTGAGGCGCGCCGGGCGCTTTCGCAATTGCCGGAAGAGCTGGCCAAAGCGGCGGCGATCGGCGCCGTTTCAAAGAAGCTCGACCAGATTGAAGAGGCTCGAAAGCTTGGTGACCCGCTGGCGCTCGAGCACCGGCTCGCGCTCGATCCCGACGACCACGCGGCGAGGCTGAACCTTGCCAAGATCCGTAACGTCGAGGGCGACAGAACTGCCGCCGCCGAGCACCTGCTGATGATCATGAAGCGCGACCGCAGCTTCGACGACGACGCCGCCCGGCGCGAACTCTTGTCGTTTTTCGAGGTTTGGGGGCCGAAGGACCCGGCAACGATTGCCGCCCGGCGCAAGCTTTCGGCGCTGCTCTTCTCTTGAAGGATGGGGCCTTCGCGCGGTAGCGCCACCGGCCAGCTGTTTTTCGCATTTGCACGGCGGCAAGTGAACGCAAGATGATATGGACAGGGTTGGAGCAAAGCCGCCGATCCGCCCGCTTTTGAAGCTCGGTTTCCAGCCTTCTCTCTTGAGATTCGGGCCAGGTGCACCATCTCTTGGGCGAGGGTCCGCGCTCTCGACCAGCGCGGAGGAGCCGCTATCTGCAGGATCTGCCAGAAATGCATGTCGGAAACGCGCGCTATCTCGGTCCTCAGGATTTGCCGGAGATACTTCCGGTATTTCCGCTGACCGGCGCTCTCCTGCTTCCCGGTGCCCAGCTTCCGCTCAACATCTTCGAGCCGCGCTACATTGCGATGTTCGACGACGCTCTTGCCGGCAATCGCCTGATAGGAATCGTCCAGCCCTCCTTTGCGGAGGGACGCAGCGATATTAGCTCCGGTCCCGTGCCGGCGCTCTGTCAGGTCGGCTGCATCGGCCGGATCACGTCCTTCGCCGAAACCGGCGACGGCCGTTATATCACCTCGCTTACGGGCGTGTGCCGCTTTCGCCTCTTTTCGGAAGTGGCGAGCGTCCGTGGCTACCGCCGGTTCCGGATCGGCCCCTTCGGCGCCGATCTCGAAGGTCCGGATGACGAGAGCCTCGTCGACCGCAATGCGCTTCTCGCGGCCTTCCGGGCCTACCTCGACGCCAACAAGCTGGAGGCGGACTGGGAAAGCGTCGAGCGAGCCAGCAACCGCACGCTGGTGAACTCGATGGCCATGATGTCGCCCTACGGTCCGGCGGAAAAGCAGGCGCTCCTGGAGGCGCCGGACCTCAAGACGCGAGCGGAAACGCTGATCGCCATCACCGAGATCGTGCTCGCCCGCAACTTCGGCGATCCCGACAACATTCTGCAGTAGAGCCATGGACGCAAACGCCAGCAGGGTCGATCCGAAACTCCTCGAACTTCTTGTCTGCCCGCTGACCAAGGGCCGGCTGACCTACGACGCCGACTCCAACGAGCTGGTCTCGGAAAAGGCACGCCTTGCCTATCCGATCCGCGACGGCGTGCCGATCATGCTGGTCTCTGAGGCACGCAAGATTGAGGATTGAGATCCCTCTCGCTGCAGGAGCCTCCCGCATACGTAAAAAGGCCCGGTGATCGACCGTGCCTTCGCAAATTGATGCATGTTGATTACAGAGCCGCGCGTCCTTGCAGACGTGCGAAGTCGCTGTGCTGCTGCTGTTTTCGCCCTTAAATCGAGGCCGGCTTAGGAGGCATCCAAAGCCTACTGGCACGCCTCGATCTGTTTCAAGGCGGCCGAGATGCCGGAAAGCGAATAGGAATACGAGGTTTCAGTGCCGCGACGCGACTTGGCGTTGACCGACATCGCCTTGCCGTTCTTCATGGCGGCAACCATCGCCGGTTCCTCCGCAGCATTTTCCACCCAGGCCGAATTGCCCTTGGTGAACATGACGAAGGTCCGCCCGTCGATGACGACGTTGACCTTGGAGTTGTCCTGCAGAGGGTAGCCCACCATCACCTGCGGCTCGTAACTGATGTTTTGGCCCGGGCGCTGCGAGACGAGGAAGAAGATGTCGCCATGGTCGACACTCGCCGGGCTCTTCTCCTTCGGAACGGAAAGAACATAGCACACCTTGCCGTTGCCGGACTGATAGGAGTAAGCGCCCCAGGCATTGAACTGCTGGATTCGCGTCGGCGATTGCGCGGAAGCCACGCCGGCTGCAGCCATGACGAATGCGAATGCAGTTGCGATCTTTCTTACAAACATGAGTTCCTGCCGCTTTTCTGGTCTCGCTCGCCCGCAACAGGCTTACACGGGCAACGCATAGTCACGATTTGAATCCAATTTGACTTAATTCAGGTTACCAAACCGTCAACGATCGCCCATTCCGACGCCGACGCCACCGAAGGCTGGCCTGCGGCAATCTGCGTGTCGTCTCGCAGGCCCCTGCAAAGTCTTCTTCGTCGAAAATTCGCTGCGGGAAACCCTGACCGGTCGATATCCTGCCTCAAATCCCTCATACGCGCCGCCTATAGCCACCACTTCCGCGCGGTCGCGCCGCGAAATCTATGTCACAAAGAATCGGGCAAGAGTTTGTCTTTCCGGCCGAAATGCGGCGACGGTGTCATGACGAACGGCGAAACATGGGTGCCCGGCTCTTTACAGCGCGGCCCGTCAGACCCGCGGCGCTGTAGCCCTTCGAATCTTGGGATGTCTCTTTGCTTGATTCAAGGTCGGAAGAATCGCAGCCACGCCAGCCCTGTTCACTCGCCCGGCTGGTCCCGCATGGCCTCGTCGGCTCTCTCGTAATGCCTTTCCTTGATCTGGCCGCTGATTGCCGCAAAGGCGGCGGTCAACACGGCGATATCATCCGAAAAGCCGATGGCAGCCAACATGTCGGGCACGAAATCGAGCGGCAGCACGAAATAGGCAAGCGCTGCGAGCAATATGCCGCGCGTGCGCCTCGAGGTTTTAGGATCCACCGCGCAGAAATAGGCGGCAACGAGGTCGCGGCTGAAGGGAATCTGCCGGACGGCGCGGCGGAAGGTCGGCCAAAAACCTCGGCGCACCCGGCGTTCGCGGCGCTCCTGCTCCGATTCCTCGCCGGGGAGGAGAATTTCTCCAATCTTGATATCGTCCATCACGTCTATTCCGAGTTTGCGCATTCGCGGCGGATTTCAGGGTCTTGCCTTGCGCTTACCTCCATCCAATCCCATGGACCGGAACAGAGGCCCTGGATCACGACTCCAACCCCGATGGGCACCGCAATCTCATATGGGATGAGCGCAGGTCATTTCAAATGATCGGGCATACGGCCGGCGGCCGCCTGGTCCATTTTGGCCGCCAGCTTGAAATCGAGTTCTGTCAGCCCTCCCACGTCATGTGTCGAGAGCGTCACGTCGACCTTGTTGTAAACATTGAACCATTCCGGGTGATGGTCGAGTTTTTCCGCTGCAAGCGCGGACTGCGTCATGAAACTGAATGCTTCGGCGAAGGTCTTGAAACGGAAGGCCTTCCAGATCGAAGCGCCGTCCTCGGCGAGAACCCAACCTTCCATTTTGTGCAGATGTTCGGCGATGACTGCCGTGTCCAATTTTTCCGGACGCATCCTGTCCTCCTTGCTCCGCCCTCCGCATGCCTCCTGACCGACCTCGATCTAAGGACAAAGACATGCAGCTATTCATGGTGCTATAAGCGCGCGGCGCTTTAGCTAAACAACGATGCGGGCACGCAAGAGGTTCGACAACACTCCTGCATTCAGGCACAAAGTCGACGATTTCCCGCGTCATGCTCTACTGGATACCATGAAACCCACGAGAATTCTCTTCGTTTGCCTCGGCAACATCTGCCGTTCGCCATTGGCGGAAGGCGTGATGCGCGCTGTTGCCGAAAGGGCCGGCCACGTCAACGCAATCCTGGTCGACTCCGCCGGCACCGGAGACTGGCATGTCGGCGATCCACCTGACCGTCGATCGATTGCGATCGCGAGGGCATATGGCATCGATATCGCGAATTTCCGCGGCCGCCAGGTCGCTGCAGCGGATTTTGACGCCTTCGATATGATCCTTGGCATGGACGGCCGGAATGTATGCGATCTGCGTGAACGCATGCCTGCCGCGGCACACAAGGTGCACCTTTTCATGAAATACGCCATGGACAGGGACGACGATGTCCCTGACCCCTATTACGAGACGGAGGAGGCCTTCGAGCGGCTTTACCAGATGCTGGAGGCCGGCTGTTCGTCGCTGCTTGCGAAGCTCGGGCGCGCCTCCTGAAGCGGAAAGATCTCTTCCGTCAGATAGGGCCCGCCGCCGACGGAATCGCGCGAGGACATGAGCACGAAACGGGAGACGGTGTAGGGCGCAGTGATGAAGTTGCCGCGTCCGGAAAGGTATTCGACAACGTCCTCGACGCGCGAGGAACGCAACCTCGCGAGCGTGACATGCGGCGTGAATTTGCGCGGGTCCGGGGCGAGGCCGAGGCGTTGGCAGATGCGTTCGATCTCCGCTTGAAGCGCAAACAATTCCGGACTGTTGCTGACACCCGCCCATACGGAATGCGGTTTCTTCGATCCGAAGGCGCCGGTGCCCGTCAGCTGCAGCTGGAATTCCGACCGTTCTATCCGATCGAGGCTGTCGATGACTTCGTTGGCGGTTCGCCAGTCGACGTCGCCGATGAAGCGCAGTGTGATGTGGTAATTCTCCACATCGATCCATCGAGCTCCGGGAAGGCCTCCGCGCAGCAGGGAAAGGCTCAATGCTGCATTGCGCGGAATTTCGAGGGCGGTGAATAGTCTCGGCATGGCGAGCTCCCCGAATCTCTTGCAGATGTTAAGAGCGAATCACGCATCGCACCTGCACGCAACTAATATTTGATAGTATTGGAAATTAACGTCACCTTAATTGTGGATGTCGGTCACTCTCCTTTCATGAGCGATTTTACGAATTGCTCGGCCGTTGGCAGAAACCGCTCGACCATCACGCCGATACCTTCGCCGTTCGGATGCATGCCATCCTCGAGCTGCAAATTGGCCCGAGTTACGACGCCGTCGAGGAAGAAAGGGTAGAAGAGGAGATTGTGTTCCCGCGCGAGCTCGGAATAAATCGCATTGAAGCGCTCGGCGTAGTCGGGTCCCAGGTTCGGCGGCGCCAGCATGCCAACGAGCAGCACCGCGATGCGGCGTTCCTTCAGTCGGATGATCATCGCCTCGAGATTTTTGCCCGTCTCCTCGGGCGGAATTCCCCGGAGCGCATCATTGGCGCCGAGTTCCAGAATGACCCCCTTGGTTCCATCCGGCACCGACCAGTCGACGCGGGCGAGCCCTCCTGAGGTCGTGTCGCCGGAAACGCCCGCATTGGCGATCGTGACGTCAAGGCCCTTGTCCTTTAGTGCCTTTTCGAGCCGAGCGGGGAAGGCGTCTTCCGGCGCGAGCTGATAACCCGCCATCAGGCTGTCGCCAAAGCCGATAAGGCTCAGGCTTTCGGCGCGAACGGCCCCTGATAACGCGATTGTCATTGCAAGGCCGAAGAAAAAAGCCAAGAAATCTTTTAAAGCCATGCGCTCATTCCTAAATCCGCCGGCAATCATTACGTTCTTCTATCTGCCTTTATATAGGGTCATTGCGCATGGCAAAAACCATCATCGAGTTGAAAAATGCGGATCTGACCCTCGGCGAGGCCGCCGCCTCGGTGCATGTGTTGAAAGGTATTAGCCTCACGGTCGATGCTGGCGAATCCGTCGGCATCGTCGGACCCTCCGGTTCCGGAAAATCGACTCTGCTGATGGTACTTGCCGGTCTGGAGCGGCTCGATGGCGGCGAGATCTACATCGACGGCACGCCGTTGCATCGGCTCAGCGAGGACCAGGTTGCCGAATTCCGGGGCCGTAACGTCGGCATCGTGTTCCAGTCATTCCACCTCATTCCCAACATGACGGCGCTCGAAAACGTCGCGGTGCCGTTAGAACTCGCAAACACGCCCAATGCCTTCGACGTCGCCCGCGAGGAGCTCATCGCCGTCGGCCTCGGTGAACGGTTGGGGCATTATCCGGGCCAGCTTTCGGGTGGCGAGCAGCAGCGTGTGGCAATTGCCCGGGCGCTGGCGCCGTCGCCGAAGCTGTTGATCGCCGACGAGCCGACCGGCAACCTCGATGCCGAGACCGGCCGTCAAATCGCCGACCTCATTTTCTCCGAGCAGCGCGAACGCGGCATGACTCTGGTCCTCGTCACCCACGACGCAGCGCTCGCGAAGCGCTGTCAACGGCAGGTGCGAGTGCGATCCGGCGAAGTCGTTTCCGGCACCGACACCGAGCTTCTCTCCACCTCGGTCCGGCAGGAAGCGTCCGCATGAGCGAAACTGGCATTCCTCGGGGCTTTCGTCCGCTACTCGCCCTTCGGCTTGCGCTGCGGGAAATGCGAGGCGGGCTCAGGGGCTTTTACATCTTCCTTGCCTGCATTGCGCTCGGGACGGCGGCGATTGCCGGCGTCAATTCCCTGTCGCAATCGATAAGCGGTTCAATCGCCGCTGAGGGCCAAAAGCTTCTCGCCGCGGATATCCGCTTCGAGCTCGACAACCGCGTGGCGACGCCCGAGGAGCGCGCCTTCCTCGATGGGCTCGGGCACATATCCGTCTCGGCAGGCCTGCGTTCGATGTCACGCCTTCCCGACGGGTCGAACCAGGCACTGGTGGAACTGAAAGCGGTGGACGGCGCCTACCCGCTCTACGGCAAGCTCGAAAGCGAGCCTGAAAGGCCGATCTCCGAATTGCTCGCAAGAAAAGGCGACGTCTATGGCGCTATCGCCGCGCCGCTTCTTTTGGAGCGCCTCGGCGTCTCGCCCGGCGCGGAGTTGCTGATCGGCAAAGCGCGCGTCCGCGTCAATGCGACGATCGCCAGGGAGCCGGATGCTGTTTCCGACGGCTTCGGATTTGCGCCGCGGCTAATGATTTCCAGCGAGGCGCTGGCCGCGTCCGGGCTCGTCCAGACCGGCAGCCTTGTCGAGCACATCTATAAGATCAGGCTTGCGGATCCCGCCGAGGTCGCCGCATTCCGTAACGAGGCGCAGCGCCGCTTTCCCTCCGCGGGCTGGTCGATCCGCACGAGCGGCAATGCCGCCCCGTCGCTGACTGCCAACATCACCCGCTTTTCGCAGTTCCTGACGCTCGTCGGGTTGACGGCGCTGATCGTCGGCGGTGTCGGCGTCGGCAATGCCGTTCGGTCCTATCTCGACGGCAAGCGCAGTGTCATCGCGACCTTCAAGTGCCTGGGCGCACCCGCCTCGCTGGTGGCGACTGTCTACCTTACGCAGATCCTGATGATCGCGTCGATCGGCATCGCCGTCGGTCTGGTGCTCGGGGCGCTTATTCCCTTCGTTGCCGCCCAGTTCCTGGCGGATGTCCTGCCGGTCTCCACCTCTTTCGAGCTCTACCCTTCGGCGCTCGCCTTGGCGGCATTGTTTGGGTTGCTGACAGCGATCGCCTTCGCGATTCTGCCGCTCGGGCGGGCTCGAAAGGTGCCGGCAACCGCACTTTTCCGCCAACAGGGTTTCGAGCCGAGCGGCCTTCCCGCCTGGCCTTATCTCATCGGCGCTCTGGTCTGCCTGTCGGCACTGGCCGGACTTGCCGTCTGGACTGCCTATGACCGCTACATCTCCCTGATCTTCCTCGGCGCGGTTGCCTTTTCCTTCATCGTGCTCAGGGCCGTCGCGCTGCTGATCGCTTGGCTGGCAAGGCGTAGCCCGCGCGTGCACTCCCCGGCACTCCGGCTGGCGATCGGCAACATCCACCGGCCCGGCGCCCTCACTCCGTCGGTCGTGTTGTCGCTCGGCCTCGGGCTGGCGCTCCTGGTGACGCTCGCCCTGATTGACGGCAATCTCCGTCGCGAACTCACGGGCAACATGGCGGAGCGCGCGCCCAACTTCTTCTTCATCGATATCCAGAGCAGCGAGATCGACGGCTTCCGCTCGGTTCTCCGCCAGGCGATGCCCAAGGGCAAGATCGTCGAGGTGCCGATGCTGCGCGGGCGCATCGTTCAGCTCAATGGCGAGGACGTGAACCGGCGCAGCGTGCCACCCGGCGGACAATGGGTTCTGCGTGGCGATCGCGGCATCACCTATGCGAGAAACAGGCCGGAGAATTCGACCCTGACGGAGGGCGCCTGGTGGCCCGCCGACTATGATGGCGAGCCGCTCGTCTCCTTTTCGGCTGAGGAGGCGGGCGAACTCGGCCTGAAGCTCGGCGATACCGTCACGGTCAACGTGCTCGGCCGCAATGTCACCGCCCGCATTGCCAACTTCCGTCAAGTCCAATGGGAATCGCTGGCGATCAACTTTGTGATGGTCTTCTCGCCCAATACCTTTGCGGGCGCGCCGCATGCCTGGCTTGCGACCATTATCGACCCGCAGGCAACCGCGGCGGAAGAGGCGGCGGTGCTGAAGGGCGTCACCAATGCCTATCCGACGATCACCAGTGTCCGCGTGAAGGACGCGCTCGATATCGTCAACAGCCTGCTCGGCCAATTGGCAACGGCGATCCGCGCGGCCGCCGCCGTTGCGCTGATCGCATCGGTTCTCGTGCTGGCGGGTGCGCTCGCCGCCGGCAACCGGGCGCGCATCCATGATGCGGTGGTCCTGAAAACGCTCGGCGCCACCCGGGGGACACTGATCCGCGCCTTCAGCTATGAGTATGCGATCCTCGGCCTCGCCACCGCGCTTTTCGCACTGTTTGCCGGTGGCGTTTCGGCCTGGTTCGTCGTCAGCCGCATCATGACGCTGCCGTCGAGCTTCCTGCCCGACGTCGCGGTGACGACGATCGCCTTTGCATTGCTGGTGACCGTCGGTATGGGGCTTGCCGGAACCTGGCGCGTTCTCGGGCAGAAGGCTGCTCCTGTGCTGCGCGAACTCTGAAGTTGCATGTCGCCCTTGCGATGCGCCTCGCCGATGTCGCGAGCGGCGAAGCCGGCGCGTTTCGCTCTACGTCGTCCTCGCATAGCCGCTACGCTTTTTTAACCGTAAATCACTCTTGTTTGATGCTCCGAATGCCCTGTTTCGTGCGATTCCGGTCATTCCGCCCTTGTGCATGACACGTTTCAACATCATATTTCCTGCAGGCATGCTGGAGCCCCGCAGCGGCGCCTGGGCACGTCAGGGAAGTCTGCCGCCCGACACCGTTCACTTCAACCGGGGCTTGAATGAGGAAACAATGGCTGATCTGAGAAATTATCAAACCCGAATGTCGCCCGCTGGCGTTCAGGCGGGTGCCGTGATCGACGAAGGCCTTCGCGCGTATATGCTGAAGGTCTACAACCTGATGGCGCTCGGCTTGGCGATCACCGGCGTGGCAGCTTACGGGACCTTCGCGCTTGCCGTCTCCAATCCGGCCTTCGCGCAGCTCATCTTCGTGTCGCCGCTGAAGTGGGTGATCATGCTGGCACCGCTGGCGCTGGTCTTCTTCATGAGCTTCCGCATCCACACGATGAGCGTCTCCGCCGCCCAAACGACCTTCTGGATCTACGCCGCTCTGATGGGCCTTTCCTTGTCCTCGATCTTCCTGGTCTTCACCGGTCAGAGCATCGTGCAGACGTTCTTCGTGACGGCCGCCGCCTTCGGCGCTCTCTCGCTCTACGGCTACACGACGAAGAAGGATCTGTCGGGCTTCGGCACGTTCCTGATCATGGGTCTCTTCGGCCTGATCATCGCGTCGATCGTCAACATCTTCCTGGCGTCTTCGGCACTCGGCTTTGCCATCTCGGTAATCGGCGTGCTGGTCTTCGCCGGCCTGACCGCCTACGACACGCAGAAGATCAAGGAAATGTACTACGAGGCCGATGATGTCGCGGTTGCCGGTCGCAAGGCGATCATGGGCGCACTGACCCTCTATCTCGACTTCATCAACCTGTTCATGTTCCTGCTTCAGTTCCTTGGCAACAAGAACGAGTAGTGCGAACGGTACCCACGAAAAGGCGGCTTCGGCCGCCTTTTTTGTTGCGCTTGGATCGAGCCTTGATCGCCTCGGTCACTTTGTGCGATTGAGCCTTCAATGATGTTTCCAGCGCCTTGAGAAACTGCGGGCGCATCGCGTCGAATAGAAGAAACAATGACCTTCACCCTCCGCGAGGCTGCCGCCGCCGACCTTCCGGCAATCACCCATATCTATCGCGAATCGGTCCTGAACGGAGTCGCGACCTACGAGATCACCCCGCCATCCGAGGCCGAAATGGCCATGCGCTTCACGACGATTACCGGCAGCGGCTACCCCTATATCGTCGCCCTGGATGAACGGAACGCGGTTCTCGGCTATGCCTATGCATCCGCCTTCCGCACCCGCGCCGCCTACCGCTTTCTGGTGGAGGATTCCATCTATCTCGCACCGGAAGCGCGAGGAAAAGGGATCGGCAAGGCCCTGCTCGAGGAATTGGTCGAACGATGCACCGCACTCGGTTTCCGCCAGATGGTGGCGGTGATCGGCGGCGCGCACCCCGCCTCGATCGCGCTCCACAAGGGCATCGGCTTTGAGTATCAGGGATTGATGAGGGCAACCGGGTTCAAGCACGGACGCTGGCTCGATACGACCATCATGCAGCGGCCGCTCGGCGAGGGAATGGAAACGGCGCCGCCGGAGGGGCACTATCCGGACACCCTCTATCGGAGCTGACTCCGATCGCGATTGCCCCCAGCCTCTCCCGCGAAAGACCGCCAATACCGGTGAAGAGTCCGCAAGCGGACGAGGGACAATCCCAATCGTCTCAGGTCTCGACGAGCTTCAGCACCTTGTCGAAAACCTTGAGCACCGGACCCAATTCATGACCGCGCTTCAATATCATGCCATTGGCATTGACCACGCTATAGGCGCCCTGTTTGGCTGCCAGTTTCGGGTTTTTCTCGATCCGGTAGAGCGGTACCTCTCCGGCGCGTTTGAACACGGAGAAGACGGCGCGGTCCCTCGCGTGGTCGATGGCGTAGTCGCGCCACTCTCCCTCGCCGACCATTCGACCATAGACCTTGAGAATCTGATCAAGCTCGCGGCGGTGGAACGTGACCGGTGGAGGGTTCTTGGCTTGCTTGTATTCGTGAAAATCGACGACCACCTCGGAGGTGGTCTGGCCATGGTGATGCGCTTCGTCTCGCGGAAAATCCGGTTGATCGGTCATCGGCATTTCGGCCTTCTGATGTGACAGGACCATGACAGTGTGCCTGACACGAGCCGAAAAGCAAGACGGATGCTGTTGATTACTGCCGGCAATTCTTACCCTTGCCGCAATTCAGTCAAACCGCCGCCCCAATTGGCCGCAAAACTCCGTGGCGCTGCCGGACAGAGTCGTTGCCACCGTATGTCCGGACAGGTCGCCATGCTGCGGGAGGTTCCCGAACGCAGGCATGGCTGGTTCGGTCCGGTAACTTCGAACCCTCAGCCCCAGCCCCTCGATGCTGCCGGGCCGAACCATCCCTTGCGGTTTTCGACTGCGAGCCCCCCCTCACCTTTGTCGAGTCGGGTCCTTTCCTGCTTCCGGCCTAGAGCTTGCCCTGCGGCCCCGCGAGCACGGTTGCCGCGCCAAGGATCGCACCAGGAGTCTCCTTGTCCTTCATCGATTGCAGCAGGACGGCGCAACCGCTATTGCCGCGTTCCTCGATCAGCACCGAGGCCGGCAGGGTGAACTGGGCAGGCTTGCCGTTCCACATACCGATCGTCTGGATGTCCTTGACGGCATGCCAGTAGGCGATCCGCTTGCCCTTGTTCTCGCCCCGCTCGACGTTGACGACCCTCGCCCGGTCGAAATACACGACGACGACATTCGCCTTGCCTTCGCCGGCACCGACCTTGATCGTGATCCCGTCTCCGGCCATCGCGGCTTCGATCGGAACGGCAAGCCCCTTCCCTGCGGCACGCATCGTCTCCAGTCCGCCCTTGATCGCCAGCAGGTCGGAACCGTTCATATGGTCTCGCCCGTTCAGGATCACCTGGGGCGTATAGACGCCGTTGCGGCCGAGCATCCGGGCATAGGCATATTGGCGCTCCGTGTTTTCCCTGGAGGCGAGCGTGTCTGCCCAGCCGAGATAGTTCCAGTAGTCGACGTGATAGGCGAGCGCCACGACCTCGCCCTCGTCGATCAGCCTCTTCAGCGCCGCGTCCGCCGGCGGACATGACGAGCAGCCCTGGCTGGTAAAAAGCTCGACGACGCCCTTGACCGCCTTGCCATTGTCCGCCGCAGCCGCGCCGCTGACGGCGCCGAACAGTCCTATCGTCAGGACGAGGTGCCGGATCATTGGTCTAAAGGCTGATGTCATGACTTGCGATCGACACTCGTGTTCCTGTGGGGCTGTAACCTTACATACGACGGCCGGACCTCAACAAAAAGTCACGTTGGAGTGACTGCTGGAGGCATTAGGAACGCCAAGGCATCAAGAGTCATGTAGCCCCGCGCCTCTTGGGACACGCGCAAGCATTGCTGTGGTCCTGTGAACCGCGCATGTCCTTGCCGTAATCGAGGTCTTAAGATGACATGCGCTGGCCAGGCCGCCAGCGCTTTGTCCCGCGAACAAGCGAAAGCCGGGGCATCGGCGGACGCCCCGGCTTTCAGAATTCATTGTCTCTTTAGGCAGCGAGATCGCGCAGAACCGTCTGAAGGATACCGCCATTGTTGACGTAAGTGACCTCGTCCAGCGTATCGATACGGCAGATGAGCGGGACCTCTTTCACCGTGCCGTCGCCACAGGTGATCTTCGCCACCCGCTTCTCGCGCGGCTGGACATTGGTGAGGTTCTCGATCGTCACAAGTTCATCGCCCTTGAGACCCAGCGATTCCCAGGTCGTGCCTTGCTCGAAGACGAAGGGGATGACGCCCATGCCGACGAGGTTCGAGCGGTGGATGCGCTCGAAGGACTGCGCAATCACGGCCTTGACGCCGAGCAGGTTGGTACCCTTGGCCGCCCAGTCGCGCGACGAACCGTTGCCGTATTCGACGCCGGCGAAGATGACGAGCGGAACGCCCTCTTCCTTGTACTGCATCGCCGCGTCGTAGATCGACATCTCCTCCTTGGAGGGATAGTGGATCGTATAGCCGCCCTCCTTGCCGTTCGGGCCGAGCATGTGGTTGCGGATGCGGATATTGGCGAAGGTACCGCGCATCATCACTTCATGGTTGCCGCGGCGGGTGCCGTACTGGTTGAAGTCTGCGACGGTGACGCCGTGCTCGAGCAGGTAGGCGCCCGCGGGCGAGGCGGCTTTGATCGAACCGGCGGGAGAGATGTGGTCGGTGGTGATCTTGTCGCCGAAGAGGCCGAGGACGCGCGCGCCCCTGATATCGGAAATGCCGGCACCCTTCTTACCCATGCCGACGAAATAGGGCGGGTTCTGGACATAGGTGGAGGCCTCGTCCCAAGCATAGGTCTGACCAGCGGGAACCTGGACCTCCTGCCAGTTGGCGTCGCCCTTGAAGACGTCCGCATATTTTGTCGCATAGAGTTCGCGGGTGACGTATTTGAAGATGAACTCCTGGATCTCCTGGGAGGTCGGCCAGATGTCTTTCAGATAGACCGGCTTGCCTTCCTTGTCCTCGCCGATCGGCTCCTTTGTCAGATCCTTCTGCACCGAACCAGCAAGCGCATAGGCGACGACGAGGGGCGGCGAGGCGAGGTAGTTCGCCTGTACGTCCGGCGAGATGCGGCCCTCGAAGTTGCGGTTGCCGGAAAGCACGCCCGCGACGATCAGCCCCTTCTCGTTGATCGTCTTGGAGATCTCCGTCGGCAGCGGGCCGGAATTGCCGATACAGGTGGTGCAGCCGAAACCGACCAGGTTGAAGCCGAGCTTGTCGAGATCCGTCTGCAGACCGGACTTCGCCAGATATTCGGCGACGACCTGCGATCCAGGCGCGAGCGAGGTCTTGACCCAGGGCTTGGTCTTAAGGCCCTTGGCGACGGCGTTGCGGGCGAGCAGGCCGGCCGCGATCAGCACCGAGGGGTTGGAGGTGTTGGTGCAGGAGGTGATCGCCGCGATCGCGACGTCGCCATGGCCGAGATCGAAATCTGTGCCTTCGACGGCATAGCGGTTCGCAAGCTGGCCGGGCTTCTTGTAGTCGTTGTCGAGTGCGGTCGCGAAGCCGGAAGCGATGTTTTCGAGCGCGATGCGGCCCTCGGGGCGCTTCGGCCCGGCCATCGACGGCACCACGTCGCCGAGGTCGAGTTCCAGCGTGTCGGTGAAAACCAGATCGGCGCCGTCGCCTTCGCGCCACATGCCTTGAGCCTTGGAATAGGCCTCGACCAGGGCGATGCGGCTTTCTTCACGGCCGGACATGGTGAGATAGTTGACCGTCTCGGCGTCGATCGGGAAGAAGCCGCAGGTGGCGCCGTATTCGGGGCCCATGTTGCCGATCGTTGCCCGGTCGGCGAGCGTCATGTTGTCGAGACCGGGGCCGAAGAATTCCACGAACTTCGAAACGACACCCTTCTTGCGCAGCATTTGCACGACGGTGAGGACGAGGTCGGTTGCCGTGACACCTTCCTTGAGCTTGCCTGTGAGCTTGAAGCCGACGACCTCCGGCAGGAGCATCGATACGGGCTGGCCGAGCATTGCCGCTTCCGCTTCGATGCCGCCCACACCCCAGCCGAGCACGCCGAGGCCGTTGATCATCGTCGTGTGGCTGTCGGTGCCAACGCAGGTGTCCGGATAGGCGATGATCTCGCCGTTCGCTTCCTTGGTCCAGACGGCCTGACCCAGATATTCGAGGTTCACCTGGTGACAGATGCCGGTGCCGGGCGGAACGACGCGGAAGTTCTTGAAAGCCTGCTGGCCCCACTTCAGAAAGCGGTAGCGCTCGCCATTGCGCTGGTACTCGAGTTCGACGTTGCGGGCGAATGCGGTCGGCGTGCCGAATTCGTCGACAATGACCGAATGGTCGATAACGAGATCGACGGGAACGAGGGGATTGATCTTTTCAGGGTCGCCGCCGAGCGAAACCATGGCGTCGCGCATCGCCGCGAGGTCGACGACGGCCGGAACGCCGGTGAAATCCTGCATCAGCACGCGCGCCGGACGGTAGGCGATCTCGTTCTCGGCCGTGCCCTTGTCACTGAGCCAGGCGGCGACGTTTTCAATGTCCTGCTTGGTGACGGAGCGACCATCCTCATTACGCAACAGGTTTTCCAAAAGCACCTTCATCGAGTAGGGAAGCTTGGAAATGCCGGCAAGACCGTTCGCCTCCGCCTTCGGAAGGCTGTAATAGACATAATCCACGCCATTGACCGTGAGCGTGGAGCGACAATTGAAACTGTCTAGGGATTTGGACACTGGAAAATACCCCGTTCCGTCTGATCGCCAAAAGCTGACGTACGAACGCCCGAGCGCCTGTGAGGCGCGAAATGGGATGCGGGTGCGGCCATTTCCGCTGTCCGCACGTGGAATGTCATTCCATGTTCGGCGCTTGGATGAAATTCACGCCGACCGCTGGCGTGTTGGCCGCCTTATAGATAATTTCTCGAAATCGTGCCAGACCAACCAAGGTCCAAAACGGAACTTTTTTTGCTCTGCGGCAAGAGCGTCGAGGAAAGCTGAATATTCATGCGCCTGCTGGTTGAAGGTCTGAGTGCAAGGCGTGGCGAGGACCTGATTTTCAACGATATTTCCTTTGCGCTGGCGCCCGGGGAAGCCCTGATCGTGACAGGGCCGAACGGCTCTGGAAAATCGACCTTGCTGCGTGTTCTGGCGGGTCTGCTGGCCGCTGAATCCGGCAGGCTGTACATCGATGGCGGCCCAACCGGCTTCAAGCATCCGCACGAGCTCAGCCACTATCTCGGCCATCGCAACGCAATGAAGCGCGAGCTTACGGTCGAGGAAAATCTTTCCTTTTGGCAAAGCTTCCTCGGCGATTCACCCGGGGGCGCCGGCATCAGTACTGCCGCCGCCGGTGAGGCGGTCGGTCTGGGAGGCATCACGCATCTCCCCTTCGGCTATCTCTCGGCCGGGCAGCAGCGGCGCATGGCAATGGCGAAACTGCTCGTCGCCCATCGGCCGATCTGGATTCTCGACGAGCCGACAGCGGCGCTCGACGCGGGGGCGGACAGGCTGTTCTCCGAGCTGGTCGCCGCCCATCTCGAGCGCGGCGGAATCGTGATTGCCGCCACCCATCAGCCGCTTGGGATCGGCCAGTCGCAGGCCCTGCAGATGAAGGGTTTCGTCCATTGATCGCCCTCTTCTTTCGCGACCTGAAGCTCGCCGTGCGCGCCGGGGGCGGCGCCATGCTCGGCGTGCTTTTCTTCATGACGGTCGTTGCCGTCATTCCCTTTGGCGTTGGACCGGACCTCAATCTGCTGGCGCGTATCGGTCCTGCCATCCTCTGGATCGGCGCGCTGCTCGCCTCTCTCCTCGGCCTCGACCGGCTTTTCCAGGCGGAGCGCGAGGACGGCTCGCTCGATTTGTTGCTGATGCAGGAGACGCCATTGCTCCTCACCGTCTTCGTCAAATGCACCGCCCACTGGTCTGCGACCGGCCTGCCGCTGGTCGTTGCCTCGCCCTTTCTAGGCCTGTTCATGAACATGAATGAACTCGCAATCGGCGCCACCATGGCGACGCTTCTGGCAGGAACGCCTGCGATCACCTTCATCGGCGCCGTCGGCGCCGCGGTTGCCGTGGCGCTGCCCCGTGGCGGCTTGCTGGTCTCGATTCTCGTGCTGCCGCTCGCGGTGCCCGTGCTGATCTTCGGCATCAGCGCGGTTTATGCGGCGATCGAAGATCCCGCCCCCTTCCTGCCGCCCTTCATGATTTTGATGGCGATAACTCTGTTCTTTGCCGTAATCGGACCCGTGGCAGCGGCTGCGGCACTAAGGCACTCGGCTGATTGAGTGCGGTGTCCAATAGGGCTACTTTTTAAAATTGCTCACGCTTATGATTTTTTGAAGCGAAGAGCTAAAATCATCGTGATTAACGTGATTGACCAGGGTCAATTGCGGAAGATGGGCTTCCGCGTTAAAGAGCCGTCATGAATGAGACCAGCCTGGCCATCCGCAAGTTCAGCGATCTCGCCAACCCGACCCGGTTCCTGGCGCTGGCCGCTCGCGTGCTGCCTTGGCTTGCGGTGCTGACGGTCGTTTGCTTCGCGATCGGCCTGTGGCTTTCCTTCACCACCGAGGGCGATTATCAGCAGGGCGAGACGGTGCGGATCATGTATGTGCATGTGCCTTCCGCCTGGCTTTCGATGATGTGCTATACGGTGATGGCGATCTCTGCCCTCGGCACACTCGTCTGGCGTCATCCGCTCGCCGATGTTTCGGCCAAGGCGGCAGCTCCGATCGGCGCCTCCTTCACCTTCCTGGCACTCGTTACCGGTTCTCTTTGGGGTAAGCCGATGTGGGGCACCTGGTGGGTATGGGATGCGCGCCTGACCTCGGTTTTCGTGCTCTTCCTCATGTATCTCGGGGTGATTGCGCTCAATCGGGCGATGGAAGACCCTGCCCGCTCGGCGCGCGTCTCGGCAGTGCTGGTGCTCGTCGGCTTCGTCAATATCCCGATCATAAAATTTTCCGTCGACTGGTGGAACACGCTGCACCAGCCCGCAAGCGTCTTCCGCCTCGACGGGCCGACCATCGATCCGGAATTCCTCTGGCCGCTGATGGCAATGGCGATCGCCTTCACGCTTTTGTTCTTCTCGCTGCATGTCGCAGCCATGCGCAACGAAATCTGGCGCCGTCGGGTGACCTCGCTCCGGCGTCAAGCGGCGCGCAATGCCGGACGGGAGACCTTGGCGCCATGATGAGTCACGCAGCCTACGTCCTCGCGAGCTACGCGGTCGCCGTCGCGACCGTCGCCGGGCTCGTTCTTTGGGTCGTCGTGGACGGCCGCTCCCGCCAGCGCGAGCTCAAGGCGCTCGAAGCCGCCGGCATCCGCCGCCGCTCGGCCGAGGCGCCCGCTGGAGAGAGCAAATGACGAGCCCGCCAGCGCCGCAGCCGGACGAGCGCAAGCCAGGCGCCTTCCGATACCTGCTTGCCGCATTGCCGCTTCTGATCTTCGCGAGCCTCGCGCTCGTCTTCTGGAGCCAGTTGAATTCCGACCGGGACATCAGCGAAATCCCTTCTGCGCTCATCGGCACCAAGGCGCCGAAGCTCGACCTGCCGCCGCTCGAGGGCGCGATGACGCCGGCTGGGCAGCCGCTGCCGCCGCTGACCGATGCGGCGGCCAAGGGCAAGTTGACGCTCGTCAATGTCTGGGCATCCTGGTGCGTGCCCTGCCGGCAGGAACACCCGGTCATTCTCCAATTGTCGAAAGATCCGCGATTGACCGTGGTCGGCATCAATTACAAGGACCGGAACGAGGATGCGGTGAGATTTCTGGGCGAACTCGGCAACCCCTTCTCGGCAATCGGCGTCGACCCCAACGGAAAGGCGGCGATCGACTGGGGCGTCTACGGCATCCCGGAATCCTTCCTGGTCTCCGCCGACGGCACGATCCTCTACAAGCGCGCCGGCCCCTTCGACGAAAAGACGTTGAAGGAAGGACTCATGCCGGCGATCGAGAAGGCCTTGGCCGGCTCGTGAGGGGGCACATTACCGGGATTGAACCCTAAACCCCCGCCTGCCACGCCTTTACCGCATCGAGCGGCCAAACGAGCATCAGGACGTTAAGCACCAGATTGTCGCGAATCATCCAGCCGGTAAAAAGCTCGAGAAAAATCGCAAGAGTGACCGTAACCGCGACCGGCAGCCGCGCGGCGATGAGGAAGCCCGCGGCCATGGCGAGCGTGTCCATGGTCGAGTTCAGGATGCTGTCGCCGAAATAGTCGAGGGAGATCGTCGCGGAGCGATAGCGGTTGATCACCATCGGCGTGTTTTCGACAATCTCCCAGGCCGTTTCGATGAGCGTTGCCAAGAGCAGGCGAGCGCTCAAGGGCTTGCCGCGCAGCAGTAGATGGCCAAGGCCGTAGAAGACAAAGCCATGGATGATATGCGACGGCGTGTACCAGTCGGCGATGTGCTGGGAATTGCCGCTGGAATTGACGGCGCCCTCCCATAGCTTCACGTAGCCGCATTCGCAGATCCAGAGCCGCCCCATGAGGTGCTGTACCAGCACCTGCACGGCGAGAACGCCTAAGCAGGCGGCAAGCCAAATCCATGCGCGTTGGCCCCGGTCGCGGGCACCGCCAGCAATGGTCATTCGGCGCCTTCCTGTTCCAGCGAGTGGCGCATGATCAGCGGCATCTGGAGGAGCGTGAACACAATGGTGATCGGCATCGTACCCCAGACCTTGAAGGCGACCCAGAAATCCGTCGAGAAGGAGCGCCAGATGATCTCGTTCAGGACCGCGAGGAACAGAAAAAACACGCCCCAGCGGATCGTCAGCTTGCGCCAGCCGGCATCATCGAGCTTGAAGGCGGCGTGGAAGACATAGCCGAGCAGCGACTTGCCGAAGACGAGCCCGCCGAGCAGGATCGCGCCGAAGAGCGCGTTGACGATGGTCGGTTTCATCTTGATGAAGGTGTCGTTCTGCAGCCACAGCGTCAGCGCGCCGAAGACGAAGACGACGATACCGGAGACGAGCGGCATCATCGGCAGCGTGCGGGTCATGACCCAGGAGGCGACGAGCGCCACGGCCGTCGCGACCATGAACAAGCCTGTCGCGATGAAGATCGGCCCCCCAAGCTCGCCGAGCATGGGAAAGTGACCAGCCAGCCATTCGCCGCGCGAATTGGCGAAAAAGAAGACCACGAGCGGCCCGAGCTCCAGCACCAGTTTCAGGAGCGGGCCTACCTCAGTCTTCGGCTTTGTCGCCTCGAGTGTCGACATGTGCGGATCCTGTTCTGTCATCTTCCGCCGCTCATAACACCAGCATTGCGGCAAAACCATATCAACTGCCGATTTGGCCGCAGCATGCCTCGCGCGCTCTCGGTATTCAGACGCACAGGGGAAACCCCAGCCGTTGGCTAGCCAAACACGACCAAAAGATCCTTGGCATCGATCTGGTCGCCGGCTTTGACCAGCACCTCGGCGACGACGCCGTCCTTCTCGGCATGCAGCGCCGTCTCCATCTTCATCGCCTCGATCGACAAGAGCACGTCGCCGGCCTTGACCGGCTGGCCGGTGACGACCGCGACGGTGGAGATGACGCCCGGCATCGGCGCGCCGAGATGGGCGGCGTTGCCGGCTTCGGCCTTGCGGCGGATGGCGGCGGACGCGCCGCGGTTGCGGTCCGGGACCTTGATCGAGCGCGGCTGTCCGTTCAATTCGAAGAACATCTTCACCATGCCCTTCTCGTCGATCTCGCCTTGGGCCTGGTTGAGGATGACCAGCGTCTTGCCCTTCTCGATATCGGCAAAGAGTTCCTCGCCCGGCGCCATGCCGTAGAAATAGGCGGGCGTCGGCAGCACGCTGACCGGGCCATAGGTCTCGCAGGCGACCGCATAGTCGGTGAAGACCTTCGGATACATGAGGTACGAGGCGAATTCGAAATCGTCGACGCTGCGGCCGAGCTTCTCCTCGATGCTCTTCCGCTCCTGGTCGAGATCGGCCGGCGGCAGCAGCGAGCCGGGCACCGCCGTATAGGGTGCTTCGCCCTTCAGCGCCTTCTTCTGCAGTGCCTCCGGCCAGCCGCCCGGCGGTTGGCCGAGATCGCCCTTCAGCATCGAGACGACCGAATCCGGGAAGGCGATGTCCTTCGCCGGGTTCTCGACATCGGCGACCGTCAGGTCCTGGGAAACCATCATCAGCGCCATGTCGCCGACGACCTTGGAGGACGGCGTCACCTTGACGATGTCGCCGAACATCTGGTTGGCGTCGGCATAGGCCTGCGCCACCTCGTGCCATCGCGTCTCGAGCCCGAGCGAGCGCGCCTGTTCCTTCAGGTTGGTGAACTGGCCGCCCGGCATCTCGTGCAGGTAGACCTCCGAGGCCGGTCCCTTGAGGTCGCTTTCGAAGGCCGCGTACTGGTGGCGCACCGCCTCCCAGTAGAAGGAGATGCGGCGGATCCATTCCGGGTTCAGGCCGGGATCGCGCTCGGTGCCGGACAGCGCCTCGACGATCGAGCCGAGGCAGGGCTGCGAGGTGTTGCCGGAGAGCGCGTCCATCGCCGCGTCGACGATGTCGGCGCCGGATTCGACCGCTGCCAGAACCGTCGCCGCGGCGATACCGGAAGTGTCGTGCGTGTGGAAATGGATCGGCAGGTCGGTCGCCTCCTTCAGTGCCTTGAACAGCACGCGGGCGGCGGCCGGCTTCAAGAGCCCCGCCATGTCCTTGACGGCGATGATGTGGGCGCCGGCCTTCTCCAGCTCGGCGGCGAGCGCGGTGTAATACTTGAGGTCATATTTCGGGCGAGCGGAGTTGAGGATATCGCCGGTATAGCAGATCGCCGCCTCACAGATCCTGTTCTCTTCGACCACCGCATCCATCGAGACCCGCATGTTCTCGACCCAGTTCAGGCAGTCGAAGACGCGGAAGACGTCGATGCCGCCCTTCGCCGCCTGTCGGACAAAGTACTTCACCACATTGTCCGGATAGTTCTTGTAGCCGACGCCGTTGGCGCCGCGGAGCAGCATCTGCAACAAGAGGTTCGGCGCGCCCTCGCGCACCATCGCCAGCCGCTCCCACGGATCCTCGGTCAGGAAGCGCATCGAAACATCGAAGGTCGCGCCGCCCCAGCATTCGAGCGAGAAGAGGTTCGGCAGCGCCCGCGCATAGGTGCCTGCGATCCGGGCGATGTCATAGGTGCGCATACGGGTCGCAAGCAGTGACTGATGGCCGTCGCGCATCGTCGTATCAGTGAGCAGCACCTGCTTCTGTGATTTCACCCATTCGGCGAATTTCTTCGGCCCGAGCTCATCGAGAAGCTGCTTCGTGCCCGGCTTCGGCTCGCCATCGATGAAGGGCACCACCGGGGCGGCGATATCGTCCGACGGCTTCGGCCGGCCCTTGACTTCCGGATGGCCATTGACGGTGACGTCGGCGAGATAGGTCAAGAGCTTGGTGGCGCGGTCCTGGCGCCTCACCTGCTGGAACAGCCCCGGCGTGGTGTCGATGAAGCGCGTCGTATAGCTGTTGTCGCGGAACTTCGGATGGCCGATGATCGCTTCGAGGAAGGTGAGGTTGGTGGCGACGCCACGGATGCGGAACTCGCGGAGCGCCCGGTCCATGCGGCGGATCGCCTCCTCCGGCGTCGGCGCCCAGGCGGTGACCTTTTCCAGGAGCGGGTCGTAGTAGCGGGTGATGATGGCGCCGGAATAGGCGGTGCCGCCGTCAAGGCGGATACCGAAGCCGGTGGCGCCCCGATAGGCGGTGATGCGGCCATAGTCCGGGATGAAATTCTGCTCCGGATCCTCGGTCGTGATGCGGCACTGCAGCGCATGCCCGTTGAGGCGGATCTCCTCCTGGCGCGGCACGCCCGACTCCGGCGTGCCGATCGCGTAACCATCGAGAATGTGGATCTGCGCCTTGACGATGTCGATTCCCGTGACCTGCTCCGTCACGGTGTGCTCGACCTGAATGCGAGGATTGACCTCGATGAAGTAGAACTTGCCGGTGTCCGCATCCATCAGATACTCGACCGTGCCGGCGCCGATATAGTTGGTCGCCTGGGCGATCCTCAGTGAGTAGTCGGCGAGCTCCTGGCGCTGCGCCTCCGTCAGGTAAGGCGCCGGCGCGCGCTCAACGACCTTCTGGTTGCGCCGCTGGATGGAGCAGTCGCGCTCGAAGAGGTGAACGACATTGCCATGCGTGTCACCGAGGATCTGGCTTTCGACGTGACGGGCACGCTCGACAAGCTTTTCGAGATAGACCTCGTCCTTGCCGAAAGCAGCCTTCGCCTCGCGCTTGGCCTCGGTTACCTCGCGGATCAGGTCCTTGGGGTCGCGGATCGCCCGCATACCGCGGCCGCCGCCGCCCCAAGAGGCTTTCAGCATCACCGGATAGCCGATCTCCTCGGCGAGCCGGGTGATCTCCGCTGGATCGTCCGGCAGCGGATCGGTCGCCGGCACGACCGGCACGCCGATGGAGATAGCGAGATTGCGGGCCGCAACCTTGTTGCCGAGCTGGCGCATCGTCTCGGGCTTCGGGCCGATGAAGGTGATGCCGTTAGTCGCACAGGCCTCGGCGAATTCCGGGCTTTCCGAAAGAAGCCCGTAGCCCGGATGAATGGCGTCGGCGCCCGATAGTTTGGCGACGCGGATCACCTCGTCGATCGACAGGTAGCTCTCGATCGGACCGAGATCGCGCTGAAGATGGGGTCCACGGCCGATCTGATAGCTCTCGTCCGCCTTGAAGCGATGCAGCGCCAGTTTGTCCTCCTCGGCCCATATCGCGACCGTTTTAAGCCCCAGCTCATTGGCGGCGCGGAAGACGCGGATGGCGATTTCGGATCGGTTGGCGACAAGGATCTTCGAAATAGACAAGTCGGACTCCTCAATGGACTTGAAACACGGGAATGCTGCACCCGCGAAATCGAGTATTAGCGAGTCCCGGAATGAAGCGCAATTTCAGATGCGACGTAGATTCGCCCGTGGCGCCGATGAGGACTGGGCGCCGTCTTCCGCCATAGCCGTTGAATCAGGAAATCAGGCCAAGTCGAAATGCAATGGCCACGGCATGATGGCGGTTCTTCGCCTTCAGCTTTTCCTGGATACCATTCATGTACCAGTCGACCGTATGGCTGGAAATGTCGAGGACCTTGCCGATATCGTTGGAGGTCATGCCATCGGCGAGGTAATTCAACGCCTCCATCTCCCGCCGCGTCATCTGCACTTCCACTCGCGAGGCGAGCTCGGCCATGATTTCCGGATCGGTGAGCTCGAGCAGCTTCCAGAACAGCCGCTTGGCAATGGCGTCGAAGAGGCTCAGTTCCACCGGCGTCAGGTCGACCACACGGCCGCCGACCGTCAGGTTTCCCATGAGCCCGCGCCGCCCGTGCACCGGAAAGATATAACCGTCGAAGAGGCCGTGGTTGCGCGCCTCGACCATCATGCTTTCCATGCGCTTGCGGTGCGGATCCGAGCGGAAGGCTACGAGCGTGTCGCGCCAGCGGAAACCACGCTGCGCGTGCCCGAGATAACGAATCGTCGGATCGATGACGACGTATTTCTTGCGGATATAGATTTGCGGCCAAGCCTCCGGCCAGCGCCCGGCAAGGAGCAACCTGAGGGGGTTCTCGTGAGGCTTTGGCTGGCGAACCACGCCATAGAAGTCGAAACCGCAGCGATCGAGCAGCCGCTCAAACTCGGGCAGGATCTCCTCGCGCGTCCTCATCTCCTCCAGGAGCGCCAGAAACTGAACGAGCAAGGTAATATTCATGGAACACCTTCAGGTCGGAATGGCAGCAATATCCGCAGAAATTCTCGACATGAACGTCGTTCAGAAGCCGTTCATGTTGCAACCGCAATAATCCTTCTTACCACGCCCGGTCCTGAACGAAACCTGCAAAAAATCGGAATCGGGGCAAAAGATAGCGAGCTATGGACCGTCCCGCCATCCTCCCATGGCGCCGGGTGGTCGGCCCTCTGATTTGCCTCTGCCGCTTTCAAGCAGGTTTTTTCACGAGACCAATTCCGCGCGGCTCGGCCGGCTCCCGCATGCGAAACCATGTCGCCGGGGCTGGCCAAGACGCACCGCAGATGCCGCATTACTCTGAGCGGCGCAAAATCCGATGCCCAAGGGGTGAGACAGTGTCCTTATTCCAAGTGTATGCAAGAGCGCTCCAGTACCTTGCAGTTCACAGAGCCCGCGTCGGGGCGATCGTCATTGCCAATATCGTCCTCGCAATCATCACCATCGCAGAACCGGTCCTGTTCGGCCGAATCATCGACGCGATCTCATCGCAGAAGGAAGTCACGCCGATGCTCCTCCTTTGGGCGGGCTTCGGTGTGTTCAACACGATCGCCTTCGTCCTCGTCGCGCGCGAGGCCGACCGCCTGGCCCACGGCCGGCGGGCGACGCTCCTGACCGAGGCCTTCGGCCGGATCGTGTCGATGCCGCTTTCGTGGCATGGCCAGCGCGGCACTTCGAACGCGCTTCACACGCTGTTGCGAGCCTGCGAGACGCTTTTCGGGCTTTGGCTCGAATTCATGCGCCAGCATCTGGCGACCGCAGTGGCGCTTGCGCTGCTCGTTCCGACCGCCTTCGCAATGGATGTGCGCCTGTCGATCGTGCTCGTCGTTCTCGGCGTCGCCTATGTGCTGATCGGCAAGGCGGTGATGAATCGCACCAAGGAAGGCCAGGCCTCGCTTGAGAAGCACTATCACACGGTTTTCTCGCACGTCTCCGATTCGATCAGCAATGTCTCCGTCGTTCACAGCTACAACCGCATCGAGGCGGAAACCCGCGAGCTGAAGAAATTCACCGCGCAGTTGCTCTCCGCACAATATCCGGTACTCGACTGGTGGGCGCTGGCGAGCGCGCTCAACCGTATCGCCTCGACCATCTCGATGATGGCTATCCTCGTCATCGGTACGATCCTGGTGCAGCGCGGCGAGCTCGGCGTCGGCGAGGTCATTGCATTCATCGGTTTCGCCAACCTCCTGATCGGCCGCCTCGACCAGATGAAGGCTTTCGTCACGCAGATTTTCGAGGCGCGGGCCAAGCTCGAGGACTTCTTCCAGCTCGAGGATACGGTGCGCGATCACGAGGAGCCGGCCGGCATGAAGGAACTGACCGGCGTGGTCGGCGAGGTGGAGTTCCGTGACGTCTCCTTTGACTTCGCGAACTCCGCGCAAGGCGTGCGCAACGTTTCCTTCACGGCGAAGGCAGGCCAGACCGTCGCCATCGTCGGCCCGACCGGCGCAGGCAAGACGACGCTCGTCAACCTCCTGCAGCGGGTCCATGATCCGAAGCACGGGCAGATCCTCGTCGACGGTGTCGATATCTCGACGGTCACGCGCAAATCACTGCGCCGTTCGATCGCCACCGTTTTCCAGGACGCGGGCCTGATGAACCGTTCGATCGGCGACAACATCCGGCTCGGCCGCGAGGACGCCTCGCTCGAGGAAGTCATGGCCGCGGCGCAAGCCGCAGCCGCGACCGACTTTATCGAAGACCGACTGAATGGCTACGACACGGTGGTCGGCGAGCGTGGCAATCGGCTTTCGGGCGGCGAACGCCAGCGCGTCGCTATCGCCCGCGCCATCCTCAAGAACGCGCCGATCCTGGTGCTTGACGAGGCGACCAGCGCGCTCGACGTCGAGACCGAAGCACGGGTCAAGGAGGCGATCGATGCGCTGCGCAAGGATCGCACGACCTTCATTATCGCCCACCGCCTGTCGACGGTGCGCGAGGCCGATCTCGTCATCTTCATGGATCATGGCCGGATCGTCGAAATGGGTGGCTTCAACGAACTGAGCCGCAGCAATGGCCGCTTCGCCGCGCTGCTGCGTGCAAGCGGCATCCTGACGGACGACGACGTCCGCAAGAGCCTTACGGCCGCTTGAGTTTGCCTCCGACGGCGCCGAGAGCGGCGCCGTCCGGTTTCAACAAGAGGGTGGGGCGGGGCGCCAAACCCGGATAGGACGCATGCTGCAAAAGACAGTTGGGGGCGAGCGAGAGCGAATGGGCGCCGCCCGGCCCGTTTCAACAGAACGCGACACGCGCCTCGACGTCTTTCGGGCGCTCTGCCTGTTGACCATCTTCATCAACCATGTGCCTGGCCAGTACCTCGAATACCTGACCCACAAGAACATCGGCTTTTCCGATTCGGCGGAAGCGTTCGTGCTGATCTCCGGTCTTGCGGTCGGCGCGGCCTATGGCGGCAAATTCGTCGCGGGAGCGCGCCTTGCCCTGACGCTCAAGGCCTGGCGGCGGGCGATGACGCTCTACGTCGCGCATATCATGACGAGCATCGTGACGCTCGCGATCTTCGCCGGCGCCGCCCTCTATTTCGGCCGCCAGGAACTGATCGGCGAAATCAACATCCGCCCGATCGTCGAGCAGACGGAGCAGGGCATCGTCGCCATGGTGCTGCTCGGTCACCAGCTCGGCTACAACAACATCCTTTCGATGTACGCCGTGTTGCTTCTGATGCTGCCGGCCATGCTCTGGCTGAACGCCGTCAGCCCCCGCTTGCTGTTTGCAGTTTCGGCAACGCTGTGGCTTGCCGCCGGCTGCTTCAAGCTGGTTCCGTCCAATTTTCTCGACGAGGGCTACTGGTTCCTCAACCCCTGGTCCTGGCAGTTCCTCTTCGTGATCGGCATTCTCTGCATGAACCAGCTGCGCGCCGGCGGCCGACTGCCACGCAGTCCCTGGCTCGTGGGGCTCTCGGCAATCTATGTCCTCATCTCCGCCTGCTGGGTCCTTTTCTCCTGGTGGAGCATCGACATCTCCTTCGGCCTGCCGGCGGTCCTGACCGGCTTCGACAAGACGTTCCTGTCGCTGACGCGGCTCCTGCACGTGCTGGCGCTTGCCTACCTTCTTGCGGTCATTCCCGGTTTGAGCCAGTTGGCGCGGCTCCGCGTCGATCATCCGCTGGTGATGATCGGCCGGCACTCGCTCCCGGTCTTCATTTTCGGAACGATCCTTGCCATGGCGGGACAGGTGCTGCTCTTCGTCACCGACAAGGACGCCATCGTCGGAACCCTCTTCGTCATCGCCGGCATCGGGCTGCACTTCGTCTACGCCTATTATCTCGACTGGCTGAAGGAAGTGGCGGTGGCGAGGCCGCTCGCGGCGGCCTAGGAGTTTCGATCAAATCGGCCTAGCTCGATTGACTCGATCAGCGCCGAGCCCAGGTGCGTCCGGCCTCTCGGTTCGCGGAGATGGGGGAGCGTATCGTGCCGCTGTCGCGCCCGAGATTTCGGCCAACGGAACCTTTGCGCGTCTGATAAGACGCGCGGCGCTGTAGGACGTAAGCTTGGGCTACGCCGCGCGCCAGCCGAGCAAGCATTCTGCTCCGCCTGAGCCAACAGAATTGCTTTATCAAACCCGGAAGGGCTCTTAGTCGCTCGAGGACGGCTGGCTACCGATGCCTGACCGGGACGATCCAGCTTACGAGATCCCCTCCACCAACCGAGAAGCCACAACAGAAACGGCTATTGAGCCGTCCTTCGGCAAAGCTCGCAAGCCTGACTGTTTGCAAGACTGTAGATAGCCCCGCAAGGAAGGGCCGGCTTGCCCTTTCGGACAAGCCGGCCCATTTCGTGCTCAACTCGAAGCAATTACAGCAACACGCCCTCATGCGCTTCCCCGGTGACGCTGTCATTGACCCGGACCACCAACTCGCCGGTTTTCTTGTCGCGGCTCACCGATATCCGGTGTGTCGCCCCGTTCAGACGGACCTCGGCGGAATAGCCGTCCCAATCCTCCGGCAGCACCGGTCGGATCACCAGCCGTTTGCCCTGCTGGCGGATACCGAGGATGCCCTCGACGGCGGCGCGGTAAAGCCAGCCGGCCGAGCCCGTATACCAGGTCCAACCACCGCGGCCGGCAAGCGCGCCTTCGCCGTAGATGTCGGCGGCAACCACATAGGGTTCCACCCGGTAGCGCTCGGCATTCTCGCGGTCGAGCGCGTGCGATATGGGGTTGAGCATCTGGAACGCGCGCCAGGCCTCCGCCGCCCTACCTTGTGCGGCGAAGGCCAGTACCACCCATGTGCCCGCATGGGTGTACTGGCCGCCATTCTCGCGCACGCCCGGCGGATAGGCCTTGATATAGCCGGGATCCTGATTCGTCTCCTCGAGCGGCGGGGTGAAGAGCCGGACGATGCGGGTTTCCGGATCGACGAGTTCCGCCATGACGGCGTCCATCGCGCGCCGGGAGCGCTCGGCGTCGCCTTCGCCCGAAAGCGTACTCCATGACTGGGCAATCGAATCGATCCGGCACTCGCCGCCCGTCGCAGAGCCGAGCGGCGTACCGTCGTCATAGTAGCCGCGGCGATAATAGTCGCCGTCCCAGCCCGCCTCCTCGAGCGCCCGCTTGACGATGTCGAGATGCGACTCCCAGAGCGCCACGCGACGCTTGTCCTTGCGCTCGCGGGCATAAGGCAGGAAGGCACGCAGGGCACCGGCGAGGAACCAGCCGAGCCAGACGCTCGTTCCTTCACCCGCTTCGCCGACGCGATTCATGCCGTCGTTCCAGTCGCCGCCGAGGATCAGCGGCAGACCGTTGGCGCCCGTCCGCTTGATCGCGAGATCGAGGGCGCGGGCACAATGCTCGTAGATGTCCCCCATCTCGCCGGCCGGCTCGGGCTGGTAGAAGCTGTCGTGCTGCCCCTCTTCGAGCATCGGACCGGTGATGAACGGAGCCTGCTCGTCGAGAATGTCGCCGGTGCCGGTGACTTCGCAATAATGGGCAACCGCATAAGCAAGCCAGACGACATCGTCGGAAATCATCGTCCGAACGCCGGCGCCGGAGCCCGGCAGCCACCAGTGCTGCACGTCACCTTCCACGAATTGCCGGGACGCGGCATTGAGGATCTGCGCCCGCGCCAGCTCCGGCCGATGGATGAGGAAGGCGAGCGTATCCTGCAACTGATCGCGGAAACCATAGGCGCCGCTCGCCTGATAGAAGGCCGAGCGCGCCATGATGCGGCACCCGAGCGCCTGGTAAGGCAGCCAATGGTTGATCAGGTGATCGAAAGCGCGGTCCGGCGTCCTGACTTTCACGACGCCGGTGAATTCGCTCCAGAAGGTCTTTGCCGCCTCGAAGCTTTCTTCGAAAGGCGTGGCGCGCAGTTCGGCGAGGATTGCCTCGACGCTTTCAGCGTCGTCTGCATCGCCGAGGAAGAAGGTGACCTGCCGTTCCGCGCCGGGCTCGATCACAAGATCGCGCGCAAGCGCCGCGCAGGGGTCGCCGTCGACCTCGGTCGTACCGGTAAGGGCGGCGCCGGAGAGCACCGCCTGCGGAGCGAGTATGCCGCCGCTCCGGCCGAGGAACTCGCGCCGGCTTGCCGTGTAGCCGGCGATATCGCCGTCGGCAGCGAAGAACGCGGCCCGCCCGGCATAGTCGACGCTATACGGATTTGTGGCGAGAAGCGCTCTCGCGGTCTCCTGCCACTCCGTCACCAGGAAGGGCGCGGTGCGGCTGCGATTGATGCCGAGGACCCACTCGGCATAGCCGTAGACGCGAAGCCGGCGGGCGGCCGAACCGCGGTTGCGGATCAGGACGCGGACGAGCTTGGCCGGAAGTGTCCGATGCACCGTGTGGGCGGCTTCGATCTCCAGCCCCTCCTGAGTGCTCCGGAAGAGCGAATAGCCGAGACCGTGGCGCGCTTCGAAGCGCACGGACTTGCGCCGCGTCAGCGCCGCATAGGGAGTGAACACAGCGCCGCTTGCCATGTCGCGGACGAAAATCGCCTCGCCCGGAAGGTTGACCACAGGGTCGTTGCTCCAGGGGGTCAACTGATAGTCGCGCGAGTTGCGGCTCCAGGTGAAGGCCGCCCCGTCGGCGGAGATGTGGAAGCCGAAATGTTCGTTGGAGATGACGTTGATCCACGGATGCGGCGTCGCCTCGCCGCCGCTCAGCCGCACCACATATTCGCGACCATCCTCGGCAAAACCGCCGAAACCATTCCAGAACTCAAGGTCGTCGCCGCTGACCGGAGCGGGTTGCCGTTCGGCGCCATCCTGCATAACCGGCAGCAGCATCCGCGTCGTTTCTTCGCTGCTTTCCAGCGGCTTCGCATAAAGCGCGCTGGCGCGGGCGATCTGGTCGGAGATGGTGCCGTTGCGGGCATGGAACACGGCACGCGAGGCGGAAATCAGCGTCGACCAGGTCTCCGGCTCCATCAGGTCGCGGCGCACCGCGAAGATGTGCTGGCGCGGACCGTCGGACAAGCCGCGCAGCCTCAAGTTCTCGCACATCGCGTCGAGCGTGTGCTGCATATCCTGCGCGTAGGAGGAGGCGCGCTCGTTGATGATCACGAGATCGGCAGTGATGCCCCGCGCCCTTAGATATTCCTGCGCGCGCAGCGCTTCTCGGGCAATGCCGAGATCGCCTTCGTCATTGATCCTTAGGCAGAAGATCGGGAAATCGCCCGAGATCGCCAGCGGCCACAGCGCCGCCTGCGAGGCAAGTCCCGCCTTCACGGTTGCCGTGTCGGCCCGCAGGTGCATGTCCGGATAGATCAGATAACGGCCCAGCATCTGGAAGCTTGCCGCCTCCTTCGACGTGATGCCAACATGGCGCATCTGCACCTGGCTGCGGGTCCAGGCGTGGATAAGCTCGTGGTTGAATGTTTCCGGATGGCGATAGCGGTCGATCGCCCGATCGATCCCTTCGCGATCCGGGGCGGCGATGGTCCAGAAGACGACGCTCACCTTCTTGCCGGCCGGCACGCGCACGACGCGGCGAAGCGCCATGATCGGGTCGAGCGTGAAGCCGTCGGTGCCCGAAAGCGTCGCGCCCGGATCGAAGGCAGCCGCCTCGGAGAGCGTGCGGCCCTGGCCGAGGAAGCGGCGCCGGTCGGTTTCCGCCTGGGTATGGCGGTCGCTGCCGGCATTATCCGTGATGAGATGCGCGACCTCGATGTCCGGGTCGCTGGGGCTGCGCCTGTTGCGCGAGATTCGGATCACGTCGCCCTGGCGGCTGATTTCCGTGCGGATGAACATTTTCGAGAAGGCCGGATGAGCGCTGTCGGCCTCGTCCATGGCAAGCACCGGCTCGGCATAGGACGTCACCTCGATGAAGCGGTCCTCCGTACCTGTGTTGAGCAGGATCAGCCGGCGGCCTTCCGCGTCGTGCTCGGTCGCGACGATGCATTCCACCTCACTCGTGAGGTCGCCGACCGTCTTGACGAATTCGGCCTTGTCGTCTCCGAAACGGGTGACCGTCGTCTCGCCTGACGCCCGCCGCGGCTCGGCCGTTGCCGACCACCACGCTCCGCTGACCGTGTCGCGCAGGAAGATGAATGTCCCGTTCCTGTCTTCCACCGGATCCGGCTTCCAGCGCGTGACCGATTGGCCGTTCCAGCGCGCATAGCCAGCTCCGGTCGCCGTGAGCATGATCGAGTAGTGGCCGTTCGACAGCAGCACCGTTTCGCGGTCCTGCATCAGCGGGTCCTCGATGACGCGGACTTGCGGACGCAGGAGCTCGCCCTGGCCCTTGCCGAGCGCTTCCGGTTCGCGCTTGGCGGCCATCACCGGAATATCGCGCGGGGCCTTCTCCTGCAGGAGGAGTTCGGCGGCCTCGATCACCGGATCGGCATGGAACCACTCGCGCAGCTGCCCGTTGAATGCGACATTGGCTATCGCGGCGATCGACATTCCGTGGTGGTGCGCGTAGTAGTTGCGAACGACTGCGCAAACCTGGCCTTCCGGCACGCGGGTCGGCGTGAAATCGACGGCATCGTGGTAACCATAGACCCCGAGGGCCCCGTATTCGCGAAGCCGCGCCAGGTTGGCGAGCGCCGATTTCGGGTCGTACATGCAGGCAAGGATCGACGCATAGGGCGCGATCACAGCGTTCTGGCCGAGGCCGCGCTTCAGTCCGAGCGTCGGCACGCCGAAATTCGTGTACTGGTAGGTCAGCTCGTGGTCGCGGGCATTGAACGCCGCCTCGGATATCCCCCAAGGCGTCCCGAGCCGCCGGCCGTGATTGATCTGCTCCTGTACCACCAGATTGTTTGTCTGGTTCAAGATGCCGCCCTGCCGCTCCTGCATGACGAGCGGCGGCATCAGATATTCGAACATCGAGCCCGACCAGGACACGAGTGCGCCGCGCGCGCCGACCGGCACCACAGAACGGCCGAGCTTGTACCAGTGCTCGGTCGGCAGGTCTCCCTTGGCGATGGCGAAGAGGCTCGTCAGCCTCGCTTCCGAGGCAAGCAGGTCGTAGCAGGCCTCGTCGAGTTCATTGGCGCTTACGCGGTAGCCGATCGAGAGCAGCCGCCGTTCCGGCCGGAACAGGAAGCCAAAATCCATCGAGAAGGCGATGTCGCGGGCGCGCTCCTTGAGGACCAGCAGCCGTTGGCGCAGCGCCTCGATGGCGCCGAGGTCGAAGACGCCGTCGGCGATATGCGCTTCGCAGGTCGCGACCAGCGAAGCCGCCCATTTCTCCACCTCGCTGGTCTGGGCGGTACGCACTTCATGGTCGAGATTGACCGTCAGCTTGTGGATGTCGCGCGCGAGCACGGCCAGGTTGATCACCCGGATGGACGCGAACTCATGCTCGCGCTTGACCGCGGCCAAGGCATTGTGGAAACCGGCGATACGCTCTTTGATGAGGCGCCGGAGCGGCCGCACGGTCTTGCGGTCGTCGGGCAGCTCGCCCAGCACCTCCTTGAGAATCGCCGCGACATCGCCGATGCCGTCGAGGTTGCCCTGCACATGCGCGGAGGGCGCCTCCGCCCATTCGCGGCACATCGACGAGACCGCGATCAGATGTCCGGCGAGGTTGCCGCTGTCTACGGAGGAGACGTAGCGCGGCTCCATCGGATCCAGCGTTCGCGTACGGTACCAGTTGAAGAGATGGCCGCGATATTTCGGCATCCGGTCGATCGTCGCGATCGTCTGCTCGAGCCTGGTGATCGTCTCCTCGAAGCCGATCCAGCCGAAGGAGCGCGCCGACATCACCGAAAGCAGATAGACGCCGATATTGGTGGGCGAGGTGCGTTCCGCGAGAACCGGCTGCGGGGTCTCCTGGAAATTGTCCGGCGGCAGGAAATTGCCCTCGGTTGTCACGAAGGTTTCGAAATAGCGCCACGTTCGCCGAGCGATGTTGCGCATCTCTGCGATTGCGTCCCCGGAAACGACGAGCTGGTCTTCCGTTTCCGCCGATTGACTGACGAACCACGCGACGGCGGGCGACGCCGCCCAGATGAGCGCGAAAGGAATGCCGATGAACGGCAGTCCGGTGTCGGAGATCGCCGCAAGCGCCAGCGCCACGACCGAGAGCGCCGGTGCCGTCCACATGGCGCGAAAATAGTCGCCGACAGACCCGTGGCCGGCGCTCTGGACCTGGGCCGCCGTGCGCCACTCGAGCATCAGCTTGCGGCTGACGAAGGTACGGTAGAGCGAACGGACGATCGCGTCCGCCATGATCGCCGCATTATGGGCAATGAAGACGATGCGCAGCGCCACCTGGGCGTTCGCCGCCTGGACATCGGACAGCACCGCATGGAGATGCGCTCTTGCGACGATGTCGCTGCGCCGCGGCATCAAGCTGGAGATCAGCGACAGCGTCGGGGCGACGAAAAGGCTGAAGATCAGCACCAGCTGCCAGATCAATGCCTCCATCGGCTCCATGTAGTACCAGCCCATGACCGAGGCAACGAGCCAGGCGACGGGGATCAGCGAGCGGCGCAGGTTGTCGTACATTTTCCAGCGCCCGAGCATCGATAGCCCGTTCGACAAGCTGAAGATGTAGGGCAGGAGCTGCCAGTCGCCGCGCGCCCAGCGATGCTGGCGCGACATCTCGACCTCGTAGCGGATCGGGAAATCCTCGACGAGCTCGACATCGGTGACGAGCCCGCAACGCGCATAGGACCCTTCGAGCAGATCGTGGCTGAGCACGGCGTTCTCGTCGATCCTGCCCTTCAGCGCCGCTTCGAATGCATCGACGTGATAGAGCCCCTTGCCGGTGAAGCTGCCCTCTCCGGTGATGTCCTGATAGACGTCGGAAACGGTGAAGACGTAGGGGTCGATACCGCGATTGGCCGAGAAGATGCGCTGGAAGGCGGAAGCCTCGCTGCCGGTGGTGAGCGAAGGCGTCACCCGCGGTTGCAACAGGCTGTAGCCTGTCACCACCTGCTGCGTCCCCGGATCCAGAACCGGCCGGTTGATTGGATGGTAAAGCTTGCCGACGAGTTTCGTCACCGCATCGCGCATCAGGCGCGTGTCGGAATCGAGCGTCATGACATATTGCACGCCGTCCGGCACCATGTTGGCGCCTTGCAGGAACGAGGTATCGCGGTCGCCGCGCAAGAGCAGGTTCAGCTCATGCAGCTTGCCACGCTTTCGCTCCCAGCCCATCCAAACGCCCTCTGCCTCGTTGAAGAGCCGCCGGCGGTGCAAGAGGAAGAAGCGGCTCTTGCCGTCGTAGGCGTAGCGGGCGGAAAGCGATGCGACCTCGCGCTTTGCGTATTCGAGCACGTCATGATCTGCCGGGGTTTCCTCGACCTTGCTGTCGGCCCAGTCGCTGAGGAGCGCGAAATAGATCTCGCCGCGCGGATTGGCGAGATAATGAACCTCGAGATTGCGAACCAGCTCGTCGACATGATCGCGCTTGGAGATCAGGCAGGGCACGACGACGAGCGTGCGCGCGTCTTCGGGAATGCCATCCAGGAATTCGTAGCCGACAAGGCGCGAAGGTCTGACGAAAAGCGTGACCAGCGTATTGAACAGGCCCATCGCTCCTTCGGAAGCCGGCAGGGCAAAGAGGAGCAGCATGATCAGCTTGGCGCCGTCCGGGATGTCCATGGGATCGACGAAGGCATAGACGGCGACCATCGCCAGGATGGTCAGCATTATGTTCGGTCCGGCGATCGCCATCCAGTCCAGCTTGCGCACCAGCCGGATAATGCGCTGGAACACCGACGGCGAATAGCCGATCCTTTTCTCCAGTTCCTTGCGCCGTTCACCGACCAGTACGGCGCCGACATTCGGCTCCTGCAGCGGCGCCTCGATGGCGGCGGCAGCCTTCGCCTCCTCGACCATGTCGATCGCAATTTCGGTGATTTCATGCTCGGCGTGGCCGGAGCGGCGGGCGAGCTTCTCGATCGTGTCGCGATAGGCGTTGCGCGAGCCGAAATCGAGCGCCGCGTAATCGGAACCGGCGCGCAATGTCGCGTCGACCTTGCTGACGCTTTCGAACCAGACGGCCCAGTCGGTATCGTCGATCTCGCGCAGGCTGCGGATGATGTTGCTCATCGTCGCATTGCCCGAGGACAGGCGGTTCTGCTCGGCGACCAGCGCCTCCTCGACATCGGTGCCTCTGCGCTCGAGCCGCTCTTCGATCCAGGCGATCACGACACCCGAGGTCTGGGAGCCGTCGCGCATGCGGTAAAGAAGCTGCGCGATGAAGGTATTGTCCGCGGCCAGCGCCTCCGATTCAGCCAGCAGAGCTCGGCACCGCTCCGGTTCGCTCAGGCGGATAATCTGGTCGGCGACGTCGTTGGCCTTCTGCCGCATGCCGCGCGACCGCTCGACCCGGATGGCGATGCGGCGCAGGTTTTCGATGAGCACGAAGCGCAGGATCGACGGCAGCGCCCACAATTCGCCGATCTTGAACGTCTCGTGCTCCTGAAAGCCCTCGACCATCGCGGTGACGCTTTCGTGCGAAACCGTGCTGTGCGTATGGGCGACGTAAAGCCAGGCGAGCGCCATGGTGCGCGGGGTGGCGGCACCGGAGATCGAGAGCGTCGGCAATTGCCGGTAGAACTTCCGCGGAAAATCGCGACGGACCTCCTGGATCGCGTCCTCGACCACATGGTGGTTGTCGAGCAGCCATTCCGCAGCCGGTGTGATCGAAGCGCCTGCCTCGACGTCGGCGGCCGTCGTGCGGTAGACGCGGAAGATCTCCCTCTCGTTCTCCCGATGTCTGGCGCGGAAATCAAAGGGGAAAAAACCCGGGAGCGACGAGACGCCATTCAACGCGAGATCGGCGCCGCATGCCCTGAGGTCGTCTATCGAAAAATAGCTCGAGCGGATCGAATCGTTGAAATCGATTTGCCTCGCTTCCGGCTCGCGGGGTGAACTGGACGACGTCGTTTGTTGGAGCATGGGTACGGATTCTGGTTCCAACCGGGTTTGATCGGCCCGGCTCTCGTTGTTTTGACGCCACGACTGCGGCGCTGAGGATCTCTGCGCAGCCGGTGCTTTTCTAGACACGTTCATGCACCCCCCCATCCACCGTTCTCATCCCGGGTTCGAAGGCCGCCGCAAACGGAGGTCGGCCGGGATTTGAGGCACTGGAGATGGCAAAGCCGACGGCGCTTCGGCTGCCGCGGCCGCGTGATGCATGAAGATGGCATTTTTTAGCCGCAGTGTCAGCGGCTTGCAAGGATGGCGTGCACTGACGTGCACGGATCCGGTAAGCCTGCCGGACGGGGAGAGCGGACCTCCTCCGGCTCTCCCTGGGCTCGATGAACGTCTCTCTCAAATGCGCCCTTTCCTGGTCGGTGCGGTCCGGGGTGGATGGCGCCAGTCGCGAACAATCCGGCCGAACCCCTTGCGCCGGATCAGCCGACCTGGTCGCTGATCCACTCCCGGAAAGCGCGGCTGATCGGATTTTCCAATTTGCCCTCCGGAACCACGAGGTAATAGCTGTTCTCAGTCTGCATCGGTCGATCGAGTACGATCCGCAGCGTGCCTGCGGCGAGTTCCTGTTCGATCAGATAGCGAGGCAAAAGGGCAAAACCGAGACCTGCGGCGGCCGCTTCGATGACCATCGAAAACTGGTCGAAACGATTGCCGCGATAGGCGCCCTGGCTGTCGACGCCGCTCGCCTCGAACCATTGCGCCCAGAGCTTTGGCCTCGTCGCAAGGTGCAGCAGTGGCCCGACGCCGAGGTCCTCTGACGTCTCGACCGGGTTGGCCGCCAGGAGTGACGGGCTTGCGACTGGAACGATAATCTCGCTGCAGAGATAGCTGCAGATGGCGCGTGCCCAGACGGGTTGGCCATAATGGATCGCCAGATCGAAATTCTGCTCGTCGAAATCGAACGGTGCAGAGCGCGAGGCGATGTTGAGAACGGTGCCGGGATGCCGGCTCAGGAAATCGGGCAGGCGCGTCACCAGCCAGCGGCTGCCGAAGGTCGGCAACGAGGCGATGGAGAGACTCGACTCGGCGCGCGCCGAGGCCATGGCGCGCACCATCAGCTCCTCGGTCTGGTTGAGCAGGCGGCGGACCTCCGGCAGGAATTTCTGCCCCGCATCCGAGAGGATGACCCGCTGACGCACCCGCTCGAAGAGAAGCACGCCGAGCTGGGTTTCGAGGTCCTTGATCTGGCGGCTGACGGCACTCTGCGTCAGATTGAGCTCGGCGGCAGCCTGGGTGAAGCTGCCGTGGCGTGCGGCGCATTCGAAGGCCTGCAGCGTCGTCACGTCGGGGACCAGTCGGCGGCTCAACTTCATTCCAGCCTCGCATCAACATAGTCAGAAGCAACGCGATCCAACGCTCCGGGCTTCCGATATGATCTGAAATAAGAATGATCTTGTCCTTCACCCTTAGCGCGAGGCGAGTCCCAGTGAAAGAGAATAGTTTCGTTTCGACCGACGATATTCGTTCGGCCTTTTCCGCCGCGATGTCCGTCATGTACCGCGAGGAGGTTCCGGCCTACGGCACGCTGATGGAACTGGTCGCGAAGGTGAACGAGGACACGCTGGCGGCGAATGCAGGATTAAGGGAGCGCCTGCAAGCGACCGATTCTCTCGACCGTATCTCCGAGGAACGGCATGGCGCGATCCGCCTGGGCACGCCCGCGGAGCTTTCGATGATGCGCCGGGTCTTTGCTGTGATGGGCATGTATCCGGTTGGTTACTACGATCTTTCGACCGCGGGCGTGCCGGTGCATTCCACCGCCTTCCGCCCCGTCGGCGAGGCGTCGCTGAAGCGCAATCCGTTCCGGGTGTTTACTTCGCTCCTCAGACTCGACCTGATCGCCGACGAAATCCTGCGGGCCGAAGCCGAAACGATTCTCGGGGAGCGCCGGATCTTCACACCTGGAGCGGTCGAGCTCACCCTGAAGGCCGAACGCCAGGGCGGTCTCGACAGGGCCGATGCCGAGCGTTTCGTGGCTGAAGTTCTCGAAACCTTCCGCTGGCACGACAAGGCGAATGTCAGCGCCGACATGTACAAGCGTCTGCACGACGCGCACCGGCTGATCGCCGACGTCGTCTCCTTCAAGGGTCCGCACATCAATCACCTGACGCCGCGCACGCTCGATATCGACAAGGTGCAGGCGCTGATGCCGGAACACGGCATTGCGCCCAAAGCGGTGGTCGAGGGGCCGCCGACTCGCAATTGCCCGATCCTGCTTCGCCAGACGTCCTTCAAGGCGCTCGAAGAACCGGTCTCCTTCCGCGCCGACGGCGGCTGGAAAACCGGCTCCCATACGGCCCGTTTCGGCGAGATCGAACAGCGCGGCATCGCACTGACGCCGAAGGGCCGCGCCCTCTATGATCGGCTGCTCGACCAGTCGCGCAAGATCGTCCGCCCCGCCGCCGACGGCTCCAACGCCCGCGAGTACGAGGCCGCACTCGCAACGGCCTTCAGGGCTTTCCCGGACAGCTGGGCCGAGATTCGCGAGGCAGGGCTCGGCTATTTCAGCTATTCTCTGACGGAAAAGGGCAGGCAGACGAAGCTTCCCGGCCGTCGCGAGCTCCGAGCGCTGATCGCCGACGGCCTCATCGAGTTCGATCCGATCGTCTACGAGGACTTCCTTCCGGTCAGCGCCGCCGGTATCTTCCAGTCGAATCTCGGCGACGCCGCGCAGCAGGAATTCGTCGCGAGCCCGAACCAGCAACGCTTTGAGGCCGATCTCGGCGTCGCCGTGCTCAACGAATTCGACCACTATGCCGGTATGGAAAAGGCATCGATCGAAGCGTGCCTCAACGGGTTGACGGCGGCTGTCGCAGCGGAATGATACGCCAACAATGATCGCAATGGACCATATCGACGCGCTCACGGAGCTCCTTGGGGAAAAGGCCGTGGTGACACGTCCGGAAGACATGGAAGCCTACGAGACCGGCGCGCGCTACGATCGCGGTCGTGCGGGCGCCGTGCTGCGCCCGGCAACGACGGCTGAGGTTTCCGCCGCGGTCGGCTATTGCGTGCGCAACGGCATTCTGGTCATTCCGCAGTCCGGCAATACCGGCCTCGTATCCGGCTCGACGCCGGACAATTCCGGTGATGAAGTCGTGCTCAGCCTCGACCGGCTGTCCCGGCAGTTCGAACTCGACCTAGATAACCGCGCGGTTCGGGTCGATGCGGGGGTTCGCCTGTCGGAGCTCAACCGACGGCTCGAAGAGCACGAGCTTTTCTTCCCAATCGATCTTGGTGCCGATCCACGCATCGGCGGCATGATCGCGACCAACACGGGCGGTTCGCGCTTCCTGAAATATGGCGACGTCCGCCGCAACACGCTGGGTCTCAAGGTGGTGCTCGCGGATGAGGCGGGGACGGTGCTCGATCTCGATAGTGAATTGCGCAAGAACAATACCGGCGTCGACTGGAAACAGCTCTTCATCGGCACCTCCGGCGCTTTCGGGATCGTCACCGAATGCGTGCTCAATCTCGAGCGCGTTCCCAAGCAATCGGCAACGGCCTTGCTGGTGCCTGCGAGCGGAGCAGAGGTGCTGCCGCTCCTGAACGCCATGGAAGAACGGCTTGGAGCCTATCTTTCGGCCTTTGAAGGCATGTCGAAGAATGCGCTTGCAGCAGCCTTCGCCCATGTGCCGTCGCTGAAGAATCCGTTCCAGGCCGGAAACATACCGGACTACGTGATCCTCGCCGAGGTTTCCCGAACCTGGGCGCCGCGCGACGGCGAGCAATCGCTCGACTCGGTGCTCGAAGGCGTGCTTGCGGAAATATGGGAGACGGAGGAAGCGCCGCTCGCGGACGCCTTCATCGGTCCACCGCACGAGACCTGGGCGCTGCGTCATGCGCTTTCGGAAGGAGTGAAGCATCTCGGCAAGCTTATCGCTTTCGATCTCTCCTTCCGCCGGGGTGACATCATGGTCTTCTGCGACCATATGAAAGCGGAGATGCCGGCTGAGTTTCCGGGCGTCACCATCTGCGATTTCGGCCATATCGGCGATGGCGGGGTCCACTTCAACCTGGTCGTTGCGAGGGATAGCCCGCTATTGACCGACCCGGCCTTCGAACAGCGCCTGCGCGAATGGGTGTTCGCCGTCGCGGTCGAGCAGTATGGCGGCAGCTTCAGTGCAGAGCATGCGATCGGCCGCCGCAATCAGGCCTATTACGATTTCTACACGCCGGAAAAACTGAAGGAAATGGCGGCGGGCCTCAAGACGATCACTTCGCCGGGAAGGCTCGGCAGCGTGCGGTTTGGCTAAGTCGCCTAGAATCAAACGGGAGCATTACACATGAATATTGCAGCCACCAAAGTCGACGTCGCCAGTGAGGTAGCCGCCCTCCTTGAGAAGCTGGGCGTCGCCAAGGAACTCTACACCGGCGGCGACATGCCGTCCTTCAGCCCGGTCACCGGCGAACAGATCGCAAGCCTCAAGACCGACACGGCGGCCGAAGCCGCGAAGAAGATCGAGAAGGCCGACGAAGCCTTCCGTGCCTGGCGGATGGTGCCGGCGCCGAAGCGCGGCGAACTTGTCCGCCTGCTCGGCGAGGAATTGCGTGCCTTCAAGGCCGATCTCGGCCGCCTGGTCTCGATCGAAGCCGGCAAGATCCCTTCCGAGGGCCTTGGCGAAGTGCAGGAGATGATCGACATCTGCGATTTCGCCGTCGGCCTTTCGCGCCAGCTCTACGGTCTGACGATCGCAACCGAACGGCCCGGCCACCGGATGATGGAAACCTGGCATCCGCTCGGCGTCGTCGGCATCATTTCGGCCTTCAACTTCCCCGTAGCCGTCTGGTCGTGGAATGCGGCGCTTGCGCTCGTCTGCGGCGACGCCGTCGTGTGGAAGCCGTCGGAGAAGACGCCGCTCACCGCCCTTGCCTGCCAGGCGATCCTTGAGCGTGCGCTCGCCCGCTTCGGCGATGCGCCGGCGGGCCTGTCGCAAGTGCTGATCGGCGACCGTTCGATCGGCGAGGTGCTCGTCGACCATCCGAAGGTTCCGCTCGTCTCGGCGACCGGATCCACCCGCATGGGCCGCGAGGTCGGTCCGCGGCTCGCCAAGCGCTTCGCCCGCGGCATCCTCGAACTCGGCGGCAACAATGCCGGCATCGTCTGCCCCTCGGCCGATCTCGACATGGCGCTGCGCGCAATCGCCTTCGGCGCGATGGGCACCGCCGGTCAGCGCTGCACGACGCTGCGCCGTCTGTTCGTGCATGAGAGCGTCTATGATCAGCTCGTGCCGCGGCTGAAGAAGGCCTATCAGTCGGTCTCCGTCGGCAATCCGCTCGAAAGCTCGGCACTCGTCGGGCCGCTCGTCGACAAGGCGGCCTTCGACAACATGCAGAAGGCGATCGCCGAGGCGAAGGCGCATGGCGGTTCGGTCACCGGCGGCGAACGCGTCGAGCTCGGCTACGAAAACGGCTATTACGTCAAGCCGGCGATCGTCGAAATGCCGAAGCAGGAAGGCCCGGTTCTCGAAGAGACCTTCGCGCCGGTCCTCTATGTGATGAAATATAGCGACTTCGACGCGGTGGTCGCCGAGCACAATGCGGTTGCCGCCGGCCTTTCCTCGTCGATCTTCACCCGCGACATGCAGGAATCGGAACGCTTCCTCGCGGCCGACGGCTCCGATTGCGGCATAGCCAACGTCAATATCGGCACCTCCGGCGCGGAAATCGGCGGCGCATTCGGCGGCGAGAAGGAGACGGGCGGCGGCCGCGAATCCGGCTCGGACGCCTGGAAGGCCTATATGCGCCGGGCCACCAACACCGTGAACTATTCGAAGGCTCTGCCGCTGGCGCAGGGCGTCTCGTTCGATATCGAATGATTGGCGACATCGAATAGCTGGCGACATCGAATAGGATCGGCCATGACCATCAATGCAACGGTGAAGGAGGCGGGCTTTCGGCCCGCCTCGCGGATTTCCTCGATCGGCGTTTCGGAAATCCTGAAGATCGGCGCCCGCGCCAGTGCCATGAAGCGAGAAGGCAAGCCGGTGATCATCCTCGGCGCCGGCGAACCGGATTTCGACACGCCGGACCACGTCAAGGAGGCGGCCTCGCAGGCAATCCGGCGCGGCGAGACGAAATACACCGCGCTCGACGGCACGCCGGAACTGAAACAGGCAATTCGGGAGAAATTCCAGCGCGAGAACGGCATCGCCTACGAGCTCGATGAAGTCACGGTCGCCACCGGCGCCAAGCAGATCCTGTTCAATGCCATGGCGGCGACGGTCGATCCGGGCAACGAGGTGATCATACCGACGCCCTATTGGACCTCCTATTCCGACATCGTCCAGATCTGCGAAGGCAAGCCGGTATTGATCGCCTGCGATGCATCTTCCGGTTTCCGCCTGACCGCCGAGAAGCTCGAAGCGGCGATCACGCCACGGACCCGGTGGGTGCTCTTGAACTCGCCCTCCAACCCCTCCGGCGCGGCCTATGGCGCGGCCGACTACCGCCCGCTTCTCGACGTGCTGCTCAAGCATCCGCATGTCTGGCTGCTCGTCGACGACATGTACGAGCACATCGTCTATGACGACTTCGATTTCGTCACGCCCGCCCAGCTCGAGCCCCGCCTCAAGGAACGTACGTTGACCGTCAACGGCGTCTCGAAAGCCTATGCGATGACCGGTTGGCGCATCGGTTATGCCGGGGGGCCGCGCGAGCTGATCAAGGCGATGGCCGTCGTCCAGAGCCAGGCGACCTCGTGCCCTTCATCGGTCAGCCAGGCCGCTTCGGTCGCGGCGCTCACCGGCCCGCAGGAATTCCTGAAGGAGCGCAGGCAGAGTTTTCAGCGCCGCCGCGACCTCGTCGTCGCCGGCCTGAACGCGATCGAGGGTCTCGACTGCCGCGTTCCGGAAGGCGCCTTCTACACCTTCTCTGGCTGTAAGGGCATGCTTGGTCGGGTGACCCCCGTCGGCAAACGGATCGAAACCGATGCAGACTTCTGCGCCTATCTGCTGGAGGACGCCCACGTCGCCGTCGTGCCGGGCACGGCCTTCGGCCTCTCGCCTTTCTTCCGCATCTCCTACGCGACCTCGGAAGGGGAGCTGAAGGAAGCGCTCACCCGCATCGCCGCCGCCTGCGCCCGGCTTGCGTGAGGCGGCTAAAACCGACAACTCCCTCCGCGTCGCGCGGAGGGAGTATTGCGGCGTGATCGCCTGACGGGCTTGCAGTCGGCGCTGCCAGCCGCTATCCCGATCTCCGCGCCGGTTCGGGGGAGAGGATGACGATATTCCACGTGCTTCTGCTGTTCGTTGCGGGATTCCTGTCCGGCGTCGTCAATGCGATCGCCGGCGGCGGCACTTTTCTCACCTTCGGCGCGATGACGCTTGGCGGACTGCCGCCGATCGTCGCCAATGCCACCTCCTCGATCATCCAGCTTCCCGGCTACGTCACCTCGGCGCTCGCCTATGCGAAGGAGATTCGCGCCGATTGGCGCAATGCCGTCGTGCTCGGGATCATTTCCGCGATCGGCGGCCTTGCCGGGGCGCTGATCCTCTTGTCGCTCTCCAATCCGTCCTTCCGCGCGATGGTGCCCTGGCTCCTGATTGCCGCAACCGCGATCTTCGCGGCTGGGCCGCTGTTGAAGCCGAAGGCGCGCAGCGATGAACACAGGATCGGTCCCCTCGGCGCCGCGAGCCAGTTTGCAACCTCCATCTATGGCGGCTTCTTCGGGGCCGGCATGGGCATCATGATGCTCGCCGTGCTCGGGCTTGCGACAGGCGGTGGCTATCACCGGCTGAACGCGCTCAAGAACTTCATCTCGATCGTCATCGCGACGATTGCCATCTTCGTCTTCGCTGCCGGCGGCGTCGTTTCCTGGCTGCATGCGGCGATCATGGTGCCGGGTGCGGCGCTTGGCGGCTATTCGGGCGTTTGGGCGGCCCGGCGCGTGCCCCAGGCCGTCATCCGCGCGCTTGTCGTCGCAGTCGGTTTGCTGCTGGCCGCCTATTATCTTTTTACCGGCTGACGCGAATCGGGCTTCGCATCGTTTGCCGGGGGATTCGGATCACCCTTCAGCAGATCCGGCCGCCGTTCCTCGGTCAGCCGCCGTGCCTCGGCCTCTCGCCATTTGGCGATCGCGCCGTGATTGCCGGAGGTCAGCACCGCCGGAATCTCCCGGCCTTCGAAGACCTGCGGCCGCGTGTAATGCGGGTGCTCGAGCAGCCCGCCCTCGAAGCTTTCATGCAGGCCGGAAAGTTCATTGCCCATGACGCCCGGCAGGATGCGCACCACCGCATCGAGCAGCACCAGCGCCGCCGGCTCGCCGCCCGAAAGAATGTAGTCGCCGATCGACACTTCCTCGAGCTGTCGCGTATCGATGACGCGCTGGTCGACCCCCTCGAAACGGCCGCAGACGATGACGACGCCTGGGCCAGAGGCAAGCTCGCGCACGCGCGCCTGCGTCAGTGTCCGCCCGCGCGGGCTCATCAGCAGCCGCGGCCGGTGGTCATCCGCCGAGACATAGTCGATGGCGCGGGCAAGCACATCCGGCTTCAGCACCATGCCGGCGCCGCCGCCTGCCGGGGTGTCGTCGACGGTGCGGTGCTTGTCCTCGGCGAAATCGCGGATCTGCACGGCATCGATTGACCATTGGCCGCGGCTGAGAGCCTTGCCCGCGAGCGACACGCCGAGATGCCCGGGGAACATCTCCGGATAGAGCGTCAGCACGGATGCGCGGAAAGTCATGGCTTTGTCACTTGCGCCCGGTCGGGAATGATTTGCCGAGGCCATCGTCCTTGTCGTCGAGGAGACCCGCCGCAACAGGATCGACCAGCAGCTTGCCTGCCTCGAGATCGATTTCCAGAACCGACCATTCGGTGAAGGGGATCAGCACCGGCCGCCTGCCCGGTCCTTTCAATTCCAGGAGATCGCCGGCGCCGAAATCGAACACACCCGTCACTGCGCCATAGCTTTTACCCTCGGCGTCGACCGCCTCCAGCCCTTCGAGATCGGCATAGAAGAACTCGTCCTCGTCGAGATCCTCGTCCGGAAGGTTGTCGCGTTCGATGAAAAGCTCGAGCCCGTTCAGCGCCTCGGCGGAGGTGCGGTCGTTGATCCCGCGAAAGCGCACGACGACCATGTTCTTCGCTTCACGGATTTCGAGTATCTCGAAGACGCGGCCGTCTTCGCTGTGCAGATTGCCGTAGCTGCCGAGCGCGATCGGGTCGTCTGTATAGGATTTCACCCGCACCTCGCCGCGCAGGCCTTGCGCCGCACCGATCGTCGCCATCAGGACAGGGTTGTTTAGCTTCGTCATCCGCGGGATCCGGTAAGGGCGGTCTGCAACCGCCAATTCTCTGCGAGAGCAAATAAAGCAAAACGGGCGGCATGGAAATGCCACCCGTATTGCAACATGGCCGAGAGTAGGTCTGAGCGGGATGCGGGCGGAAAACCGCACACACGTGGCCCAATCCGCTCCGGACGTATTATTCTGCGGCAGCTTCCGCAGCGGCGGCGGCTGCCTCTTCGGCGCGCTGCTTGGCTTCGGCAGCCCGCTCCTGTGCCTTCTTGCCCGGCAGGGCCTTTGTCGGGTTGCTGCGGGCCGGGCGCTGGGCGAGGCCTGCCTGGTCGAGGAAGCGAAGCACGCGGTCGGTCGGCTGGGCACCCTGAGCGATCCAGTGGCTCACGCGCTCGGCGTTGAGCTCAACGCGCTTTGCGTCGTCCTTGGCAAGCATCGGATTCCAGGAGCCGAGCTTTTCCAGGAAGCGGCCGTCACGGGGCGAGCGAGCATCGGCAACGACGATCTGGTAGTAGGGGCGCTTCTTGGAACCGCCGCGGGCGAGACGAATTTTCAGTGCCATTTCAATTTACTCCTTGCAGGCTTTCTTGACCGCTTCGTTCAAGCGGAACTTGTAGTGCCGGCGCTGCCCGCGGGCTGCGAGCGATCGGCGGCGATGGCTTCATGATGCCGGATGACTTCCTTGATGATGAAGTTCAGGAACTTCTCGGCGAAATCCGGGTCCAGATTGGCGTCCTTGGCGAGCCGCCGAAGGCGTTCGATCTGGTATTCTTCGCGCGCCGGGTCGGCCGGCGGCAGTCTGTGCTTGGCCTTCAGAACGCCCACCGCCTTGGTGCAGCGGAAGCGTTCGGCCAGCATATGGACAAGGGCGGCATCGATATTGTCTATCGACTGCCGGTAACTCGCCAATTCCTCTTTGATCTCGGGATCAAGCATCCGTTGCGATCCTCACTTCTTCTTCGGCAGGCCGGGCAGGCCGGGGAAACCGCCAAGGCCCGGCAGCTTGGGGCCGCCCAATCCTGGTAATCCTTGGCCAGGCAGGCCGCCGCCCAGCCCAGGCATATTCGGGCCGAGACCGGCGGTTTCCGCCTGCTTCTGCAGAGCTTCGAGCTGTTTCGGATCGAGCTTCGAGAGATCTGGCATGCCGCCGCCGAGGCCACCGAGGCCCATCTTGTTGGCAAGGCCGCCCATCATCTGCTTCATCATTCCGCCTTTGCCCTTGCCGCCCATCATCTTCATCATGTCGGCCATCTGGCGGTGCATCTTCAGGAGCTTGTTGATGTCCGAGGCGTCGGTGCCGGAGCCGGTCGCGATCCGCTTCTTGCGCGAATGCTTGAGCATATCCGGATTGGCGCGCTCGGCCTTGGTCATCGAGGAGATGATGGCGAGCTGGCGCTTGAACAGGGAATCGTCAAGCCCGGCCGCGGCCATCTTGTCCTTCATACCGGCCATGCCGGGCATCAAGCCCATGATGCCGCCCATGCCGCCCATCTTCTGCATCTGGCGCAACTGATCGGCGAGGTCGTTCAGGTCGAACTTGCCTTTCGCCATCTTGGCGGCCATCGCCGCCGCCTTTTCGGCGTCGATGTTCTCCGCCGCCTTCTCGACCAGCGAGACGATGTCGCCCATGCCGAGGATGCGGTCGGCGACGCGGCGGGGATGGAACTCCTCGAGTTCGTCCATCCTCTCGCCGACGCCGATCAGCTTGATCGGCTTGCCGGTGACGGCGCGCATCGAGAGTGCCGCACCGCCGCGGCCGTCGCCATCCATGCGGGTCAAGACCAGCCCGGTGATGCCGACCCGGTCGTCGAAGTTGCGGGCGAGATTGACGGCGTCCTGGCCGGTAAGCGCGTCGGCAACGAGGAGAATCTCGTGCGGGTTGGACTTCCGCTTGATCTCCGCCATCTCGATCATCAGCGGCTCGTCGATATGGGTGCGGCCGGCAGTATCGAGGATGACGACGTCGTGGCCGCCGAGCTTTGCCGCCTGGACAGCGCGAGCGGCGATGTCGGTCGGCGACTGGCCGGCGATGATCGGCAGGGTGTCGATGCCGGTCTGGGCGCCGAGCTGGCGCAACTGCTCCTGGGCGGCCGGCCGACGGGTGTCGAGCGACGCCATGAGGACTTTCTTCTTGTCGCGGCTCGTCAGCCGCTTGGCGATCTTGCCGGTCGTCGTCGTCTTGCCCGAGCCCTGCAGGCCGACCATCATGACGACGACGGGCGCAGGCGCGTTGAGGTCGATCGTCACCCCTTCCGAGCCGAGCATGGCGACAAGCTCGTCATGGACGATCTTGACGACCATCTGGCCGGGCTTGATCGACTTCAAGATCTCGGCGCCAACCGCCTTCTCGCGGACCCTCTCCGTGAAGGAGCGCACGACGTCGAGCGCGACGTCGGCTTCGAGCAGCGCACGGCGAACCTCCCGAAGCGCCGCGGAAACATCGGCTTCCGACAGGGCGCCGCGGCCGGTCAGTCCATTCAATATGGAACCAAGACGGTCCTGCAGGCTCTCGAACATTCTCTCTTCCTTCTGGCTTCCGGTTGACCTTGGGGCTCGCCGGAAACGTGGGGTCCCTCGCGCGGAAAACAAGGCGCAAAGCCGAAAACCACCCGAGGGCGCAACGCGCTGTCGGATGGTGACCTCCGGGCTCTCTTTATACCTTTGCGGGGCCCGGTCGGCGGCTTCGAAGTCAACACTTGCGAAGGAATTTTGCCGCGATAAACAGGAAAGCGGGCGGAAAGTCAAGGAGCGGAAGCGAAGCCGCGGCATTCGGCGCCAGCCTTGCAAGATTGGGAACCTTGATCTGGCACGCGAATCCTTGCGACTGGCCGGGCCGCGAGAGGTGCCGGCTAGTCAAGCATGACCACGGCTTCCACCTCGAAGAGCATAGGGTCGATCGCGAGCTTGGGAACGGGGACCAGGGTCTGCGCAGGCAGCCTTTCGCCGAACATTTCCTTGACGTTCCTGGTCAGGACTTCAAGCTTCGACATGTCGTGATCGACTACGTAGACCGTGAGCTTGGCGACCTGATCAGGCTTTGCACCGATCCCCTCGAGGACGGTGCGCAAATTTGCGTAGGCCTGTGCGACCTGGACGTCGAAGTCGGGCGACAAGGCTCCCGTGCTATCGAAGCCGCCCTGTCCGGAGATGTAGGCCATCCGGGCATTAGAGGGCACTATCACCGCCGTGCTGTAGCCATTCGGCGACGGGTCGCCAAGATTCGGTGGATTGACGATGGTCAGCTTGAGATCGTTCTCGTTCGCCGCCGTCGTAGTTGGAACGCCCATGGTCATAACGATTAGCCCTCCGATAAGCGAATGCTTGATTACGAGTGACATGATTTTCTCTTGGCTCTGAGGACTGCGGGTAAATGACCCATCGCAGCCTACAGGATTGAACATCAACCAAACGCTCGTATGATCAAGTCGTACGGCGTACGATCTGATCGCATCGTACGACGTACGAGTCAATTGGGTCACAATCGGCGGCGTCGCATTTTCAGACAGAGTCGACGTTCTGATCAGCAAGGTAGACGAATGGCAAACAAATCTGGGCGAGCCACTGGCAAACGGTCTCAGCGGACAAGAAGCCCTCCTCCGTCCGCGCAGGAGCGGGGCGGTGAACAGCCTCTTTCTCTCGGGCGTATTGTGGTGACCGCGATAGAGTTGCTGGACGCTGAAGGGGTCAATGGCTTGACGATGCGCAAGTTGGCCGATCGCGTCGGTTCGGGCGCGATGAGCCTTTATTGGCATGTCGACAACAAGGAGGCGGTCTTTGACCTGGCGCTCGACACAGTGCTCGAATATCGCGGACCGCAGCAAAAAGCTGAACCCCAAGACTGGCGAGGCGAAGTCCTTCACATGCTCGAGGACTGGCGCGCGAGCATGCTGCGACATCCTTGGTCGGCGTCACTATTGCCGCGCCGGGCCCTCGGGCCGAACATACTCAATCGCCTGGAACTGCTGAGCAAGACCTTGTCCGCCGCCGGCGTGGGAGACGCAGACTTGAACGCCGCAATATGGTCGCTGTGGAACTATGTGATGGGTGCCACCATCACCCGGGCGAGCTTCGACTTTTTGGACGCCGACAGGGCGGCCGCGCAGCAGCGCCTCACAAGCCTCAGCGAACGGTACCCGACCATCGAAAGCTCCCATTTGCTTTTGGATGACGATTGGGACGGCGCTTTCAGGAAGGGCCTCGGCTTTCTCCTGGACGGACTCCCTCTGAGATGAGGCAGAGCCATCTCTCCGATCTCATAGCGATCTTTGCAGCGCTGCGAATCGGGATTGTCGAAGGGCCGCAGAGACCGCGAGGCACCTCATGCGCATTTGCATAGGCTGCTGCCCAAGCGAATGCCGATGAGGTCCACAGGGAGGCACGGCAACACCGATCATGATGAAATCCTCCTGAGCACCGGCATTTCGACGACCGGTGAACCGGGCGGCCGGTAACGGATGTGGCAGCGCCCCCCGCTCTCATGTACCACATCGACGTCGATCCCGAAGACGGCGGCGATTCGCTCGCCGCTGAGGACATCGGATGGGCGCCCAAGCGCAACGATGCGGCCGCCGCTCATCAAAGCGATGCGATCGCAGAACATGGCCGCGTGGTTGAGATCGTGCAGGGCCGCGACGGCCGTCAGCTTCTGCTGGCGGACGAGTTGCAGCAGACCGATCTGATGGCCGATATCCAGGTGGTTGGTCGGCTCGTCGAGAAGCAGGACCTGCGGCTGTTGCGCGAGAGCGCGGGCGATGTGCAGGCGCTGCCGCTCTCCGCCTGAAAGCGTGTGCCACAGCCGGGCGGCCAATCGCTCCATGTCGACATTGCGGAGCGCTTCGTCGACAATCGCGTCGTCTTTCGACGACCAGGGGGCGAGCGCACCGAGATGCGGCGTACGACCGAGCTCCACGGCCTGGCGGGCGGATATGCGTTCGCCAGTTTCGGCCTGCTGCTCGACCAAGGCGATACGCTTGGCGATTTCGCGCCGGCTGAGCCTGTCGATGGCCTGTCCGTCGACCAGTATTCGACCCGACTTGGGCCGCCGGAGACCTGCCAGGAGCGACATGAGGCTCGTCTTTCCGGAGCCGTTCGGCCCGACGATGCCGAGAAATTCGCCCGGCACGACATCCAGCGAGACGTTCTCGAGGATGGAAACCCCGCCCTTGGACCACGAGACGTTGCATGCCGATAATCTCATCGAGCCGCTCCACGCCTGCCGAGAAGGATTGCGAAGGCCGGAGCGCCGACGAGCGCGGTCACGACGCCGATCGGCAGCACCTGTCCCGGAATGATTACGCGCGACACGATGTCGGCGGCGATCATGAATATCGCGCCGATCAAAGCGGAAGCCGGCAGCAGCACCCCGTGCCGAATGCCGACAAGCATGCGGGCCGCGTGCGGTATGACGAGCCCGGCGAAACCGATTGACCCCACGATGCTGACCATGGCCGCCGTCATCATCGCCGATGCGCCGATCAGGACGACATAGACCCGCCGGACCGGGACGCCGAGAGAAGCGGCCGCCTCGGAGCCGAACGTGAAGGCATCGAGCGCGCGAGCATGCCACAGACAGACAAGCAGTCCGATCACGGCGGTGGGCACCGCGAGCCAGGCATCGGGCCAGCGGACGCCGGACAGATTGCCGAGCAGCCAGAACATGATCGCGCGCGACTGTTCCGCATTGGCCGCCTTGGTGACGATCAAGGAGGTGAGCGCGTTGAAGAGCTGCGAGCCGGCGACACCGGCCAGGATGATCGCCCCGTGCCCCCTGCCCGCGCGCATTGCGAGCAGGCTGACGAGCCCGAAGGCGAGAAGCGCGCCGAGGAAGGCCCCCAGCGGCATAGTCAGCAGACCGGCGCCAAAACCGAGGATAGCCACGGCGACCGCGCCCGTCGATGCACCTGCAGAGATGCCGAGAATGTACGGATCGGCCAAGGGGTTGCGCAACAGCGATTGCAGCACGACGCCGGAAAGTGCAAGCGCCGAGCCGCAGCAGGCCGCCACCACGGCACGGCTGAGGCGGTAGTTCCAGACGACGCCCTCGTTGATCGGGTCGAGCGAGTACCCGGCTTGCCATAGCCGATTGGCAATCGTCCGGCCGACGACGTCCATCGGGATCGCCGTCTCGCCGATCGCCGCACCCAGCCAGAGCGCGGCGAACAGCAGGAAAAGCGCCAGCAGGCTGGCGCCGGTTCTCGACAGGGAATTCGCGAAGCCGATCACTGGGTCAGGCCGGATTTTGCGATGGCCTCGGCCAGAACCTCGATTCCTTCGATGGTCCGGATCGTCGGGTTCATCGCTTGAGCGTCCATTTCGACGACATGACCATCCTTTACCGCCGGCATGAGGTTTGTGACCGGGTCGGACCTCAGGAACTGGTGCTTGAGAGCGATGTCGTCGGCAGGGTATCGGCGCCGCTCCATCTTGCCCGCGACGATGATCGTCGGATTGGACTTGGCAATGGTTTCCCAGCCGACGGTCGGCCACTCCTCGTCGCTCTCGATGACGTTGCGGATGTCAAGCGCCCTCATGATATATCCGGGGGCGCCGTTCCTGCCGGCAACGTAGGGATCGATGTCGAGCTCGGCGCTCGAGAACCAGAACACCGCGGAAAGCTTGCCATTCGCCGACGCGACCTTCTTCCTCGCCGCTTCCTCGCGCGCCTTCAGCTCGGCGATCAGCTTCTCGCCGCGAACCTGGACGTCGAAGATCTGCGCCAGTTCGGCGATCTCCTGGTAGATCAGCTCCATGGTGAAGACGGCGTGGCGGACGCCATCGCCGCCGCCGGTGTTATCCTTGCCGACGCAATCGGCCGGCGAGGTATAGAACGGAATGCCGAGTTCCTCGAACTGCTCCGGCTTGGCGACGACACCCTCGGGCCCGACGTGCCACTGGAACTGCGCTGTCACGACATCCGGCTTCTCGGCAAGAACGCTTTCGAAGCTTGGATCATTGTCGGCGAGGCGCTTCACTTTGGCGTTCGCCTCTTCGTAACCCTCCAGGACCGGGCCGAGCCAGACGGCGGTACCGACCATCCGGTTCTGAAGCCCGAGCAGATACATGATCTCCGTGCTGCTCTGGCCGATCGAGACGGCACGTTCTGGCGCCTTCTGGAAAGTGACGTCGCGGCCGCAATTGGCGAGCGTCAGCGGATAGGTGGTCTCGGCGGCCTGCGCGTTGCTGGCGATGGACGACATCAGCGCGGCGAACGCGATCAGGCTGCGGCGGATGCTGGGAATGGTGGTCACGTTGGATCTCCCCGATTGCAAGAATGGCTGCCACGATGTACGGGCGGGCATGAACGGATCGCGTCGCTTGCAGCGCCGCGCGTCTTGTCAGACGCGCTGCAAGTCTCTCGGCCTAAGCATCGTGCTTTCCGAAATCGGCTCCGATTCCTGGGGCCGATGCGCAAGGTCAGCGGTTTGGAGCGCGCAGGCGCTCACGCGGGGAGGAATGACGGTAGGAGGCGCAGCCAGGCGCGAAGCTTTTGTCATGGCAGATCCTGTTCCGGGCATCCCCGCCCGTGACATTGGAGCGAACGCATGACGGCAGGTCTCCTGGCTTGCGGATGTCTGTCGTCCATCTGCCTTCCCGTGCCGCGCGGCACAGTGGCATGGCGCTGGAGGCGCCACGAGGATGGACGGCAATCCGCTCACAGTTGCGGGGGCAGCCACGGTCTTGGTCCCTGTTGGGTCGCCCGCACCGTGTTCCCTATTCATCCCCTTCGCTTCGTCGTCGGGGAACCGTCGTCGGCTTCAATAAATTGCTGATCCCGGCCGGTCAAGGCCACCTCGACTGAATGCGAACCGTCCCGCCCGGGACCGCAAATCAAACGACGACGGCGCCGCGGCCCTTCAGGGCCGCGAGATGCCTGCACCAATCCGCTTCGTCGTGGCTCAACACCGCGTCTTTGACGATCTCGACCCGATAGCCTCGATTGAGCGCGCCGTGGGCGGTGGCCTGCACGCAATAGGAGCCGTCGAGCCCGGTCAGAAGCAGCGTGCCGACCCTGTTCGCCGCGAGATAGCCGTCCAGTTCCGGGGAGGTGAAGCTGTCGCTCCGCGATTTTACCAGCTCGAAGTCTGGCTGGACTGGAAGCTCCGCTAGGCGGAGGCCCTTGGATCCGGGTATGCCGCGCCCCTCGCCGAAGAGGCGGATCATCAGCCGGATGAGCGGAGCGCGGTGGACATGGCGAATGGCGATCACCGGGATTTCCGCCTTCTTGGCCTTTGCGGCCATGATGTCGATCGCCTCGACACGCGCCTTCCGATAGGCCGCCTCCCAGCCGTATCGCCCGCCGACGGAGGTGAAGTCCTCCTGCATGTCGATCACCAGCAGCGCAAGATTGGGCCGCAGGGAGAAGTCGATGGGTTCGCCGGCGGTCGGCGTATAGGTCACCTTGAGTTCCCGCCTCAGCTCGATGACGAAAAGCACGGCAAGGATGGCGATCCCCGCGATCGTCCAGAAGAGCGGCATCACGATCTCTCCTCCTTCCCGTCCCCCGCCTGCGCAAGCGCCTCGAAGGCGGCGTCGATGCGCATCATCACCCGCAGCGCCACGACCACTTCGGTCTGGTTGATGTCGCCGAGAACGGCGTGCAGCATCTCGAGCTCGCGCCCGTGAACGGTCTGGAACAGATCCCGGCCGGCGGCGGTCGGCGCGCAGAGATAGGCGCTGCGGTGCTCGGGATTGGGCGTCTTCTCGATCAGCCCTTTCGAGATGAGCCCGGCGGCCACGCGCTGCACGAACTGCCGCTTCATGGAGAGCTGCCTGGCCGCCTCCGGGACCGTCAGCGGCTGTCCGCAGATGAGCTCGAGGACGGCGCGCTCGGCGACGCTGATCCCCGCCCCTTCCAGCAATTTCTCCATCGTCCTGCTGACATTGAGATGGACGGGGCGGACGAGCCTGATCGCCTTATAGAGACGCTCCTGTTTGTCGAATCGGACCAGCATTGAAGCATGGTAGCAATCGAGTTGCCGTCTTCAAGAAATTCTTAACGGTTCGCCGCGCCCCCCTGGGATTGGCCGGTCTGCTCTCCTATGTTTCGCAAGCATGCGGACGAGGCAGCCATGAGGAAGGAAGTCAATCCCTATTACAGCGGTCCGGTTTCCGACCATTTCGATGGTATCCGCTTCTTCAATCCTGGAGGCATTGCGCCGCGCGGCCTTGCGGACCTCGTTCGCTGGCAGTTCGGCGCCAGGCGTATGCGGTGGCCGGCGCGTTACGACAGTCCCTTCCGCCCGTCGAAACCCGACCTGGCCGTCGACGGCGAGCGGCTGCGCGTGACCATGGTCGGTCACGCGACGCTCCTGATCCAGGTGGCTGGCCGCAACATCCTGAGCGATCCCGTCTGGTCGCGTCGCGCGAGCCCTTTCGCCTTTGCCGGCCCCCCTCGCCGCAACGCGCCAGGAATCCGGATGGCCGACCTGCCGCCGATCGACCTCGTGCTCGTCACCCACAACCACTACGACCACCTCGATCTCGCCACGTTGGGCGCGCTCCATGCGGAGCATGCGCCGCATATGGTTACGCCGCTCGGCAACGACACGATCATCCGCCGTGCCGTGCCGGAAGCGCGGATATCGGTGGTCGACTGGGGCGATCGACTCGACCTGGATGACGGCTTCGTCATCCATGCGGAACCCTGCCACCATTGGTCTGCGCGCCGCACCAGCGACCGTCGCATGGCCCTCTGGGCCGCCTTCGTCATCGAGACGCCTGCCGGCAAGATCTACCACGTTGGCGACACCGGCTTTCACGGCGGCAGCAATTATCGGGCGGCGCGGGAAAAGCATGGACCCTTCCGCCTCGCCAACCTGCCCTTCGGCTGCTACGAACCGCGCTGGTTCATGGAGGGCCAGCACCAGAATCCGGAAGAGGCTGTGATGGGAATGCTCGCCTGTGGCGCCGGGCACGTTGCCGGCCACCATTGGGGCACCTTCCGGCTGACCAATGAGGGGATCGAGGATCCGCTGAGAGCGCTCGAGGCTGCACTCGACAAGGCGGGCATTGAACGGGACCGGTTCAGGGCCCTGCGTCCGGGTGAGGTCTTCGACGTACCTCATGCGCCGCCGGCATGAGAGTGACGCCGGCACTGGTAATTTCCGGGCTTTTCCGCCATATACAGCCCGAATGAAAAGCGCCTCCGGACTGGAGGCCGGGTTGGGACAATCGCGACATGGCCGATCGGGTGCAATTTGCCAGGATGAACGGGCTTGGAAACAAGATCCTGGTGATTGACATGCGCGGCCGCAAGGACCGCGTCACGCCCGAAGCCGCGATCATGCTCAATGCGGACCCGGCGACCCGGTTCGACCAGATCATGGCAATCCACGATCCGAAGGCCGCCGGCACGGACGCCTGGATCGACATCATCAATTCCGACGGCTCGATGGCGCAGGCCTGCGGCAACGGTACGCGCTGCGTGGTGCAGGCGCTTGCCGCCGAAACCGGCAAAAAGGCTTTCCTCTTCCACACGGTCGCCGGCCTCCTCGAAACCAGGGAACATGACGACGGGATGATTTCGGTCGACATGGGCATCCCTCGTTTCGACTGGAAGGACATCCCGCTCGCCGAGGAGTTCCACGACACGCGCCGGATCGAGCTGCAGATCGGGCCGATCGACGATCCCGTCCTGCATTCGCCCTCCGTCGCTTCGATGGGAAACCCGCATGCGATCTTCTGGGTCGAAGACGATGTCTGGAGCTACGAGCTCGAGCGCTTCGGGCCGCTGCTCGAAAACCATCCGATCTTCCCCGAGCGCGCCAATATCTCGATCGCCCATGTCCGCTCCCGCAATGAGATGGACCTGAGGACCTGGGAGCGCGGCGCAGGCCTGACGCTTGCCTGCGGCTCAGCTGCCTGCGCCGCTGCCGTCAGCGGGGCTCGCACCGGACGCACCGACCGGACGGTGACGGTGAACGTGCCTGGCGGCCCACTCGTCATCGAGTGGCGCGAGAGCGACGATCACGTAATCATGACGGGACCGGCCGAATGGGAATGGTCGGGAACGCTCGATCCCGCTACCGGTGCCTTCCAGCGCGACGAGACGAGTGGCGAAACTGGAGCTCGGGCGCTTTGAGCGGCGTCGAGGTCATAACCTTCGGCTGCCGGCTCAACACCTACGAATCGGAAGTGATGCGGGCGCAGGCCGAGAAAGCGGGCCTGAACAACGCCATTCTCGTCAATACCTGCGCCGTCACCGGGGAGGCCGTGCGCCAGGCGCGCCAGGCGATCCGCCGGGCGCGCCGTGAAAACCCGCATGCCCGAATTATCGTCACCGGCTGCGCCGCGCAGACCGAGAAGGAAACCTTCGCCGAAATGGCGGAGGTCGATGCCGTGCTCGGCAACGAGGAGAAGCTCAAGAGCGCTTCCTATCGCTCGCTGCCGGATTTCGGCGTTTCGGTCGAGGAGAAGCTGCGCGTCAACGATATCATGAGCGTGCGCGCCACGGCGCCGCAGATGGTAAAGCACATCGACGGGCATGTGCGCGCCTTCATCCAGGTGCAGAACGGCTGCGACCATCGCTGCACCTTCTGCATCATTCCCTATGGACGCGGCAATTCCCGCTCCGTGCCGATGGGCGCCGTCGTCGAGCAGGCCTGCCGGCTCGTGGAAGGCGGATACCGCGAAATCGTCTTGACCGGGGTCGATGCGACAAGCTACGGCGCCGACCTGCCGGGGACGCCGACGCTCGGCCTCTTGGCCAAGACGCTGCTGAAGCGCGTGCCGGAGATCTTGCGCCTGAGGCTCTCGTCTATCGACAGCATCGAGGCGGATCGGCACCTCCTCGACCTGATCGCCGAGGAGCCGCGCTTCATGCCGCATCTGCACCTGTCGCTGCAGCATGGCGACGACCTGATCCTGAAACGGATGAAGCGGCGCCATTCGAGCGCCGATGCCCGAGCGTTTTGCAACGAGGTGCGCGGCCTGAGGCCGGAAATCAGTTTCGGCGCCGACATGATTGCGGGCTTTCCGACCGAGAGCGAGGAAATGTTCGCCAACGCCATGCGGCTCGCGGAAGAGTGCGGCATCGCGCATCTGCACGTCTTTCCCTATAGCCCGCGCCCCGGAACGCCGGCCGCGCGCATGCCGCAACTCGATCGCGCGCTCGTCAAGGATCGCGCGGCACGCCTGCGCTCGAAGGGGGCGGAACTCTACGCGAGCCATCTCGAACGGATGATCGGCAGCGAGCAGACGATCCTGGTCGAGATGAACGGGCTGGCGCACACGGAAAACTTCACGCTCGTCGAGGCCGCCGGGCTTAAGCCCCGGTCTCTGACGAGGGTCGCGATCACCGGCCATAACGGCAAGCATCTGACGATGCGGCCCAAACAGATGGCTGCGGCCTGATAGCTGGATAATCCCATGGCGATTGGTTTCATCAAGAAGATCTTCTCCTTCGGCAAGGACGCCGTCGAGGAAAAACCCGTGCCGCAGCAGGAGGTTGCGCCGGAAACAACGGATGCGGCGGAGATAACGCCCTTTGTTCCCGACAAGGAGGAAGAGGGGACGGCTGGGGTCGCGACCGAGCCGAGCGCAAACACCGCCGCCGACGCAAGCGTCGCTGTGCAGGACGAGAGCGTCCCGCGTCCGATCCCCCCCCTCGTGGGGGAGATGCCCCCTTACGCGACGCTCGCAGATGAAAAGGCCGAGGCTGCGATACCCTCCTCTGTCCCTTCGGGACAACTCCCCCACGAGGGGGGAGAGCAGAGGGAGACCGAGGTGACCGCCGAGGACGTCCGGACCGACACAAATGAGTCAAAGGCCGTTCCGGACATTGTCGCCATCCCGCCCGAGACAACCACGGAAGACGCCGATACGAAGGGCGAGAACGCCGAGGCGAGCGAAAGCGTCGTTGCCAACGAAACCGTCGCGGTGGAGAAGGAAAGTGCCTCAGCTCTCTCCCCCCTCGTGGGGGAGATACCCGCCAGGGCAGAGGGGGTTGGCGCATCCGCTGAGCCCGCCCCAAACCTGCCGAAGGGCTTCGCCGCTTCCGAGAAGCGCCCGAAGGAAGAGGCCGCTGCTCCGCAGCCGAAGCTTTCCTGGTATCAGCGCCTGCGCCGCGGCCTGGCCCGCACCTCCTCGCAGCTCACGGGTCAGATCGCCAGCCTTTTCACCAAGAGAAAGCTAGACGACGCGACGCTGCAGGACCTTGAGGATCTCTTGATCCAGGCCGATCTCGGTGTCGAGACGGCGATGCGCATCACCGACACGCTTGCCTCGGAGCGCTACGGGAAGGATGTAACCGGCGAGGACGTCTCCCGCATTATGGCGGGCGAGATTTCCAAGGTGCTGGAGCCGGTCGCCAAGCCCCTGGAACTCGACCTCAGCCACAAGCCGCATGTGATCCTCGTCGTTGGCGTCAACGGCACCGGCAAGACGACGACGATCGGCAAGCTTGCTGCCAAGCTCTCCGGCGCAGGGCTGAAGGTGATGCTCGCGGCCGGCGACACATTCCGAGCAGCGGCGATCGAGCAACTGAAGATCTGGGCGGAGCGGACGAAATCAGACATCGTTTCCTCCAAGCTCGGCGCCGATGCGGCGGGCCTCGCCTACGAGGCCTACGAGCGGGCCCGCGAGAAAAAGTCGGACGTACTGATCATCGACACCGCCGGGAGGCTGCAGAACAAGGCCGAGCTGATGGCGGAGCTCGAAAAGATCGTGCGCGTCCTCGGCAAGCTCGATCCCGATGCGCCGCACACGGTGCTGCAGACACTCGATGCGACGACCGGACAGAATGCACTGCAGCAGGTGGAGATCTTCCGCAACGTCGCCGGCGTCAGCGGCCTGATCATGACCAAGCTCGACGGCACAGCACGCGGCGGCATCCTGGTGGCGATCTCGGCAAAGCACAAGCTCCCGGTCTATTTCATCGGCGTTGGCGAGGGGATCGACGATCTGGAGCCCTTCGAGGCCAAGGACTTTGCCGAGGCGATCGCCGGCATTGCGCCGTGAGCTCCTGGATGTCCCACCCGGCCATTCCGCTCGGAAGTCAGTTTCCCGACTTCAACGCCACGGTCGCGACCCCCGCCCCGACGAGTAGCATGCCGCCAGCCTTGTTGAAGATGCCGATTGCGCGGGGATTTCGCACGACATTCCGGGCCCGGGATGCGACAAGCGCATAGCCAAGGGCATTGGCGAAGGCGAGCGTCAGGAACGTGGTCTCGAAGACGAGCATCTGGGTCAGAAAATCCGCGCTGCGGTCGAGGAACTGCGGCAGGAAAGCGACGAAGAAGGTAATGCTTTTCGGATTGAGTGCGGTGACCAGCCAGGCATGCGTCGTCATCTTCGCTGCGGAAGCCGCGTCCGTGCGCGGCTTGGCGTCGAGTGCGCCGCTCGCACGGAAAAGCCTGATGCCGAGATAGATGAGATAGGCAGCGCCTATCCACTTCAGGATCGTGAAAACCGTCGCCGACGCCATGAGGAGTGCGCCGACGCCAAGCATCGACAGAGTCATCGCTGTGAAATCGCCAAGCGCGACACCGGCAGCAATTGGTAACCCGGCGCGCCAGCCTTGCCCAAGCGCGTAGGACACGACGAGCAGGATTGTGGGGCCAGGAATAATGAGCAGTACCGTGGAGGCTGCGGTGAAGGCGATCCAAGTCTCGAACGTCATGAGGAGTCTCCTGCCTAAAGATCAGGATAAATCCCTACCGAAACGCCTTTGTAAATAACCAATGTTCGGCGCGAGGGTTTGCTGATCGGGCCTGGCGGATGGTCGCGCCTGCCTCTTGACTGCAAAACGGCTGGCCCGATCCGGCCGTATTCTTCAGCAAAGAGAGCTTGCCATAGCAGCGGACCCATCAAATCCAAATTTTCCTTCCCGTACAGCCATGGGCCGGCAAGACCTTCTGGTGCGACCTCGCGGTTGCCTTTGTCTCAGCCGGTCCAGCCTGAGGATGACGGTGTAGAGAGGGAAATGCCTCCGGGTCAAATGTGCGTGGCAGTGCGATTTGGAAAATCAGTTTATGCGTCCGAACGTCGATCAAATCTCATAGCTCATCGGCGCGCTCAGCGAAGCGATGAACCGTTTGGTGCGCTCTCGCTCCGGCGTCGAGAAAATCGTTTTCGGCGGACCGCTTTCGACCACGACGCCGCCGTCGAGGAAGATCACGTGATCGGCGACGCGGGAGGCAAGCCTGAGGTCGTGGGTCGCCATGATCATGGTCGTGCCCTCGCGGGCAAGCCGGCTGAGGACCTCGACGACCTCTTCCGCCAGTTCCGGATCGAGCGCCGAGGTGGGCTCGTCGCAAAGCAGCACGCGCGGCGAAGGGGCGAGCGCCCTGGCGATCGCGACGCGCTGTTGCTGGCCGCCGGAGAGCGTTGCCGGCCAGGCGTCGGCCTTGTGGGCCATGCCGACCTTTTCCAGGAGTTCGAGCGCACGGGCGCGGGCGCGGGCGGCCGGCCATTTGAGAACGGTGACGAGGCCCTCCATGACATTGCCGATCGCCGTCTGGTGCGGAAAGAGCTGGAAATTCTGGAACACCATGCCGGTCTGGCGGCGGAGCTTCTGGATTGCCTGCCAACCGACCTTGCGGTCGGGCGTAAATTCCAGCCGCTCGTCGCCGAGGCGGATCGTGCCGCTGGTCGGGATTTCCAGTAGGTTGACGCAGCGCAACAGCGTGCTCTTGCCTCCGCCGGAGGGGCCGACGAGCGCCGAGACGGTGCCTTCCGCGAGCGTTATGCTGATGTCGTTGAGTACCGTATGGGTACCGAAGCGCTTTACGATATGTGACAGCTCGATCATGCGCGCGCCTCCAGGAAGCCGCCGTAGCGGGCGAAGCGGCTCTCCAGCTTCACCTGCAGGGCCGAAAGCACCGAACTCATGGCAAGATAGATCAGGGCCGCCTCGATGTAGAGGATCAACGGCTCGTAGGTGGTGGCGACGATGCGCTGTGCCGTCTGGAACAGTTCGGGCACGGTGATCGCAGCGGCGAGCGAGGTGTCCTTGACGAGCGAGATGAAGGTATTGGACAGCGGCGGAACGGCGACGCGGCCGGCCTGCGGCAGGATGGTACGTCGCATCGCCTGGGGCCAGCTCATGCCGATCGAATAGGCCGCCTCCCATTGGCCGCGCGGGACCGACGAGATCACCGCCCGAATGATCTCGGACGAATAGGCGCCGATATTCAGGGTGAAGCCGATCAGCGCGGCCGGAAAAGCGTCGAGCAGGATGCCAAGGCTTGGCAGGCCGTAGAAGATGACGAAAAGCTGGACGAGCAGCGGGGTGCCGCGGATCACCCAGACATAAAGGCGGGCAATGGCCACGAGCGGCGCCGGAGCGAAAAGCCGGACAATCGCAGTTACAAGGCCGAGCAGGAGCCCAAGGGTGAAGGAAAGCAGTGTCAGAGGAACCGTGAAGGTCAGCCCCGCGAGAAGCAGGGCCGGCAGCGAGTCCACCATCAATTGGAGCCAATGGGGCAATGGAGAGCCTTTCAAGACGTGCGATCCGCCGCCTGTGCCGGAACGGATGGCAATTCATAGTGCAGGATGGGGAGAGCTGTGAAGCCCGCATCCTATGCAACTGTCCAGTACCTGCCCTGAGCGTAGCCTCAGCGCCTGGCAGACTGAATCGCGATCGCCAGCAGACATTGCAGAACCAGGCTCTCCTCGAGCGATTGCCGGCTGCGGCTCTGGTAGACGGTTGCCTGCAACCGGCTCAGTTCGCGCCGGATGGCGGGAGACGTCCAATGGCGGAGGGCCGCCTCGACGATCGGCTTGCGGCGGAAATGCAAGCCGCGACCGAGGCTTGCCACCACCTGGCTTGCAGACTGGCGGCTGGCGTCCATCTCGGCTCGCATGACGTCGAGCTGCTGAAACTGCCTGAGGCAGGCCTGAAGCACCAGGAAGGGGGGCGTTTTCGACGTTGAGATCTTCTTCATCGCGTGCATGAGCGCGTCCACATCGCCCCCAAGAACCGCATCCACGGCATCGTCGACGGAAATGGCGCTGGCGTCCCCGACGATCGCAAGGACATCCTCCTCATCGACGATCGCCGTGCCGCGGCAATAAAGCGCAAGCTTCCTGATCTCGTTGCGCGAGGCGATGCGGTCGCCGCCGAGAACCTCGAGCAGCCGCTCGCGCGCGGCCGGGCTGATTCTGAGGCCAAATTCCGAAAGCTCCTTGTCGATGAGAGCATGCAAGCTTCGAGCGTCATCGCTGTAGCAGGCGATGGATGCCACGGTGCGGGCGGGCTCCGCCACCTTTCGAAGCGCCGCCCCCTTCTTGAGATCACCGGCCTCGATGATCAGGTGACTGCTCGCCGGCGGCTCGGCTGCGAGAAGCTGCAGGGCTTCGCTGAGTCCCTTCTCCGCGGCTGCACCGCGAACCCATACCAGCTTTTCGCCGCCGAAGAGGCCGATGGCATTGACCTCGTCGAGCAAACGACCTGCGCCCTGCTGCAACTCGCTTGCATCGAGCTTGACGACGGCGAACGGGTCGTCAAGCGGCAGCCCGAGGGAACTGGCGAGCTCGGCCGCCCTTTCGGAAACGAGGCCGCGATCGGGACCGTAGACGAGGAAAAGCCGATAATGCGCTGCCGATTTCCGCAGGAAGCTGTCGAATTCGTGCGACTTGACCTCGCTCATCCGAGCACCGGATCAGCGGCCGAGTGCCGCCGCGATGTCAGCGCTGATGAGTTCCGAAAGCTCCCGAGCGGCCCGGTTCTCGCCATCGCGAATCGCGCGGATCTTCGCGAATTCCTGGTCGGGGAAGTCGACCAGCGCGACGGCCGAGCGATTGCCCGACTTGACCGTCTCCCCCGTAGCCGTCTTCGTCAGGTTGTAGTCCGCCTTGACGACGATGCGCCCGGCCCCTGCTCGGTCGCGCTCCTGGTCATAGAGCACGCCCATCGTCCGGTGCGCCACGTTGAGCGCCAGATGATATTGCGGATTGACCGGTTCGCCTGCGCCGCCGGAAGTGAGAAAGATCAGCGCGTTTCGCACTTCCTGCTCGACGCGGTCATCGGCGTCGGAAATCTCGATCGAAGCGAGCGAGGCAGCCGTTGCGCCTGTCGAACCTTCCGAATAAAGCGGCCGCACTTGGCAGCCGGCGAGCGTTGCCAATAGCAGCGCACCGGCCAGCAAGCCGAGGGACCGGAAACGGTAGCCAGATTCATCAGACAACGACATTGACGATCCTTTGCGGCACGACGATGATCTTCTTGGGACTGCCGCCGCCGAGCGCCGTCTTGACGGCGTCGAGGGCGAGCACGGCGTGTTCGATCGCACTCTGATCCGCGTCGCGCGCGATTGTCAAATCGGCCCGCTTCTTGCCGTTGATCTGCACCGGCAGGGTGATTTCGTTCTCCACCACCAGGGCCGGATCGAAGCTCGGCCAGGGCCGCTCGGCAATCAGGCCTTCGCCGCCGATCTCCCGCCAGCACTCTTCCGAAAGATGCGGCATCATCGGCGCGATCAGGTTGATCAGGATCGCGGTCGCATCCTTGACGGCCGCGGTCAGGCCGGGCTCGGCCTTAGCGCTGGCTACCTGCGTCAGCGGCGCCGCCAGGACGTTCACCAGCTCGTAGATCCGTGCCACGGCCTTGTTGAAGGCGAGCTTGTCGTAGTCTGCCTCGACAGCCTTGAGCGTACGGTGCGCGGCCTGCGAGATAGCAAGGCCTTCGCCTTCCTTCGCCGGCAAAGCATCAACCTTGCGCAGTTCCGCGGCGGCCTCGGCGACCAGTCTCCAAACGCGCTGGACGAACCGGTGGGCGCCCTCGACGCCGGCCTCGGACCAGATGACGTCACGGTCCGGCGGCGAATCGGAAAGCACGAAGAAGCGAGCCGTATCGGCGCCATAGGAGCCGATGATGTCATCCGGGTCGACGACGTTCTTCTTCGACTTCGACATCTTCTCGATCGAGCCGATGGCGATCTCTTCGTCGGTTTCGATCAGCACCGCCCGCCGTCTTCCGTCGACTTCCTCGATGCGGACCTCGGCGGGGGTGATCCATTCCCGCTGCGCGCCCTCGCCGCGGCTATAGGTCTCGTGCACGACCATGCCCTGCGTGAAGAGCCCCTTGAACGGCTCGTCGATCGTCACATGACCGGCCGCCTTCATCGCGCGGGTGAAGAACCGCGAATAGAGGAGGTGCAGGATCGCATGCTCGATCCCGCCGATATACTGGTCGACCGGCAGCCAGTGGTTCGCGGCCTTGGGATCGGTCGGCTTGTCCTCCCAGGGGGCGGTGAAGCGGGCGAAATACCAGGAGGAGTCGACGAAAGTATCCATCGTGTCGGTTTCCCGGCGCGCGTCCTTGCCGCATTCCGGGCAGGCGACGTGGCGCCAGGTCGGATGCCGGTCGAGCGGATTGCCGGGCTTGTCGAAGGTGACGTCCGACGGCAGCGACACCGGCAAGTCCGCCTTCGGCACCGGCACGACGCCGCAATCATCGCAATGGATCACCGGGATCGGGCAGCCCCAGTAGCGCTGACGGGAGATGCCCCAGTCGCGCAGGCGGAAATTGACCTTGCGCTCGGCCCGTGGTTCGCCGTTCAGTGTCTCCTTCTCGAGCTTCGAGGCAATGGCCTCGAAGGCCTCGTCCGTCGAAAGTCCGTCGAGGAAGCGCGAGTTGATCATCACGCCGTCGCCAACATAGGCTTCGTCGCCGATCGTGAAGGTGGCGGCATCGGCATCCTTCGGCATCACCACCGGCACCACCGGCAGTCCGTATTTGCGGGCGAAATCGAGGTCGCGCTGGTCGCCGGACGGGCAGCCGAAGATCGCGCCGGTGCCGTACTCCATCAGCACGAAATTGGCGACATAGACCGGCAGCTCCCAGCTCGGGTCGAGCGGGTGCTTGGCGCGGATCCCGGTATCGATACCCTTTTTCTCGGCCGTCTCGAGGGCGGCAAGCGATGTTCCGGCGCGGCGGCATTCTTCGCAGAAAGCCTGGATTTCGGCACTCTTGGCGGCCGCTTCCTTTGCCAGCGGGTGGTCGGCGGAAATCGCCAGGAACGAGGCGCCGAAAAGCGTGTCGGGACGGGTCGTGTAGACGGTCAGTTCCGTCATGTCGCCGGGAACGGTGGCCGGGTCGAGTTCCCATCTGAGCGACAGGCCCTCGGATCGGCCGATCCAGTTCTTCTGCATCAGCCGCACCTTTTCCGGCCACTGGTCCAGCTTGTCGAGCGCGTCGAGCAGCTCCTGGCTGAAATCGGTGATGCGGAAGAACCATTGCGTCAGCTCGCGCTGCTCGACAAGCGCGCCCGAGCGCCACCCGCGCCCGTCAATCACTTGCTCGTTGGCGAGCACGGTATTGTCGACCGGGTCCCAGTTGACCTTCGACTGCTTGCGGTAGACCAGGCCCTTTTCCAGGAAATCGAGGAAGAGGTACTGCTGGCGCTGGTAATAGGCCGGGTCGCAGGTCGCGAATTCCCGGCTCCAGTCGAGCGAGAGGCCCATCACCCTCAGCTGTGCCTTCATCGAGGCGATGTTCTGGTAGGTCCAGCCGGCTGGATGCACGCCGCGTTCCATGGCGGCGTTTTCCGCCGGCATGCCGAAGGCATCCCAACCCATCGGGTGCAGCACGTTGAAGCCACGGGCACGCTTGTAGCGAGCAACGACGTCGCCCATCGTATAGTTGCGCACATGTCCCATGTGGATCCGCCCGGACGGATAGGGAAACATCTCCAGCACGTAGTATTTTTCGCGCGGATCGTCGTTCTCGGTCTCGAAGACCTTGCGTGTCTCCCATTCCTGCTGCCAGCGCGGCTCGGCATCACGCGGATTATATCGTTCGGTCGCCATGATTTCTGTCGATGTTCCGGAAGTTTGCGGGGGGCTCGGCGCACCCTCGTGATCGCTGGCGAGACCTTCACCACGAAACGGCTCAAGCGTCAAGTTTCGAAGGTTTTCCGGTACCGGTTTCCCGATCTGCGGGCTTGGCAAGCACCGCAAGTTTCAATAATCCGCTGAAGCAGATGATCGACACATTTGGCCTTGGGAGCGAAGAATGGAAGTGCAGGAACGGCTGAACGATGTCCTGGACCGGATTCGCTTGGGCGAGAAGGCTGCGAACCGCGCGGAGCGCGCCGTTACTCTTGTCGCCGTTTCGAAGACATTCGATGCCGATGCGATTCGCCCCGTGATTGATGCCGGTCAACGAGCCTTCGGTGAGAATCGCGTCCAGGAGGCTCAAGGCAAGTGGCCGGAGCTGAAACGTGAGACGCCGGATATCGAACTGCATCTGATCGGCCCGCTGCAGTCGAACAAGGCTGCGGACGCTGTCGCGCTGTTCGATGTCATCGAGACGGTCGATCGGGAGAAGATCGCGCGCGTCATCGCCGGTGAAATCGAGCGCCAGGGCCGCAGGCCCCGTCTCTATGTGCAGGTCAATACCGGCCTCGAACCGCAAAAGGCGGGCGTTAAACCGGAAGACACCGTTGCTTTCGTTGATTTCTGCCGCACGGAGCTCGGTCTTGTGATCGAGGGGCTGATGTGCATACCGCCGGTCGACGAAAATCCCGGGCCGCACTTCGCCCTGCTTGCAAAGATCGCCGGCCGGTGCGGGCTGGAAAAGCTTTCCATGGGAATGTCCGGCGATTTCGAGACGGCCATCGCCTTCGGCGCAACCAGCGTGCGCGTCGGGTCGGCGATCTTCGGCGCTCGCTGAACGGAAATTCCCTTCCTCCGAGTGCCTCCGCCCGTGTTCAGGCAAACAAAAACCCGGATGCTTCGATCCGGGTTTTTGCGTCTCAGCGATGACGAAGCGATCAGTATTCGTCGTCGTCCTCGTCCTTACGATCGGACTTCAGCGACTTCAGCTTCGCGAAGACGGCGTCGGCATCGATTTCCTTCTCTTCCTCGCGGCCGTAGTCGTAGCTAAGCCTTTCCGTCTCCTGCGCGGCTTCGAGCGTTGCACCTGCCTCGGTGGCGGACGGCAGCGGGCGGCCCTTGGAAGCGCGTTCGACTTCGAGATCGAGATCGATCTGAGAGCAAAGGCCGAGCGTCACCGGATCCATCGGCGTCAGGTTGGCTGAGTTCCAATGGGTGCGCTCGCGGATCTGCTCGATCGTCGTCTTCGTCGTGCCGACAAGCCGCGAAATCTGCGCGTCCTTCAGTTCCGGATGGTTGCGCACGAGCCAGAGAATGGCGTTTGGCCGGTCCTGGCGCTTGGAAACCGGCGTGTAGCGCGGCCCCTTGCGCTTCGAATCCGGGACACGAACCTTGGGTTCGGAAAGCTTGAGCTTGTGGTTCGGGTTTGCCTCGGCGCGGGCGATCTCGTCACGCGAAAGCTGACCGGTAGCAATCGGATCGAGACCCTTGATGCCCTGCGCCGATTCACCGTCGGCGATCGCTTTGACTTCGAGCGGGTGCAGCCTGCAGAACTGCGCGATCTGATCGAACGACAGAGCGGTGTTGTCAACGAGCCAGACGGCCGTCGCCTTGGGCATAAGCAGTTGCTGAGCCATGGATATAGTCCTTTTGTCCGTCCGCGCCGGTGTCGCGGGCCGTGGAGTCTACCACTGATTTCCGGGAATTGAGCGTTCTATATCGTTCTTGTCTCGAAATTGCAATTCTTCACTTCCGAATGTGCTTTTGTCTAATTGCGGCGTGCCTTTGACCTGCTATGAATCCCCTCAAGCGGGCGGTGAGGAGCGCCGCCCCGAAGCGGGAGAAGGCAAGGCATGCGGTTTTTCCGCGGAATTCCGCTTCGCGATACCATGAGATTATGCGCAGGGAGGAAAATATGTCCGTCAAGACCTATCCGGTCCTGGAGTCTGCCAAGAGCCAGACACTGCTCGACAATGAGACTTATCTGAAGTGGTATGAAGAGAGCGTCGCCGACCCTGCCGGTTTCTGGGGCAGGCACGGCAAGCGGATCGACTGGTTCGAGCCCTATACGAAAGTGAAGAATACATCTTTCGAGGGCGACGTCTCGATCAAGTGGTTCGAGGACGGGCTCACCAACGTCTCTTTCAATTGCATCGACCGTCACCTGAAAACGCATGGCGACAGGACAGCGATCATCTGGGAAGGGGACAATCCCTATCTTGACAAGAAGATCACCTACAACGAGCTCTACGATCGGGTTTGCCGTCTTGCGAACGTCATGAAGAAGCATGGCGTGAAGAAAGGCGACCGGGTGACCATCTACATGCCGATGATCCCGGAAGCGGCCTATGCGATGCTCGCCTGCGCGCGCATCGGCGCGATCCACTCTGTCGTTTTCGGCGGTTTCTCGCCCGAGGCTTTGGCCGGCCGCATCGTCGACTGCGAGTCCACTTTCGTCATCACCTGCGATGAGGGCGTGCGCGGCGGCAAGCCGGTGCCGCTCAAGGAGAATACCGACACGGCGATCCACATCGCCGCCAAGCAGTACGTGATGGTCGAGAAGGTACTGGTCGTGCGTCGTACCGGCGGCAAGGTCGGCTGGGCACCCGGACGCGATCTCTGGTACCATCAGGAAATCGCCACCGTCGAACCGGATTGCCCGCCGGAGAAGATGAGCGCGGAAGACCCGCTGTTTATCCTCTATACCTCGGGATCGACCGGCAAACCGAAGGGTGTCCTGCACACGACCGGCGGTTACCTCGTCTATGCCTCGATGACGCATCAATATGTCTTCGACTATCACGACGGCGATGTCTACTGGTGCACGGCGGATGTCGGCTGGGTGACCGGCCATTCCTATATCGTCTATGGGCCGCTCGCCAATGCCGCGACGACGCTGATGTTCGAAGGCGTTCCGAACTTTCCCGATGCCGGCCGCTTCTGGGAGGTCATCGACAAGCACAAAGTCAAAATCTTCTATACGGCCCCGACGGCGATCCGCTCGCTGATGGGCGCCGGCGACGATTTCGTCAAACGCTCCTCGCGTTCGTCGCTACGCCTGCTGGGCACGGTCGGCGAACCGATCAATCCGGAAGCCTGGGAATGGTATTATCACGTGGTCGGCGATGAGCGCTGCCCGATCGTCGACACCTGGTGGCAGACGGAAACCGGCGGCGTCCTGATCACGCCGCTGCCGGGTGCGACGGAGCTCAAGCCCGGTTCGGCGACGCGGCCCTTCTTCGGCGTCCAGCCGCAGCTCGTCGACAATGAGGGCAATGTGCTCGAGGGGCCGGCTGACGGCAATCTCTGCATCACCGACAGCTGGCCGGGGCAGATGCGCACCGTCTATGGCGATCACGAGCGCTTCGTGCAGACCTATTTCTCCACCTACAAGGGCAAATACTTCACCGGCGACGGCTGCCGCCGTGACGAGGATGGCTATTACTGGATCACCGGCCGCGTCGATGACGTGCTCAATGTTTCCGGCCACCGCCTCGGCACGGCGGAGGTCGAATCGGCTCTCGTTTCCCACCATCTCGTTTCCGAAGCCGCGGTGGTCGGCTATCCGCATTCGATCAAGGGGCAAGGCATCTATTGTTATGTCTCGCTGATGGCGGGCGAGGTCGGCAGCGACGAGCTGCGGCAGGAACTGGTCAAGCATGTGCGCTCGGAAATCGGACCGATCGCCACGCCGGACAAGATCCAGTTCGCCCCGGGCCTGCCGAAGACGCGCTCCGGCAAGATCATGCGGCGCATCTTGAGGAAGATTGCCGAGGACGATTTCGGCTCGCTCGGCGATACTTCGACGCTTGCCGACCCGGCAGTGGTCGACGACCTGATCGCCAATCGCCAGAACCGCGGGTGAGGAAAGCGAGCTGGCAGAGCGCAGCCTCGCGAAAGGCCCCTCATCCCGCTGCCGCAACCTTCTCCCCGCAAGCGGGGAGAAGGGACTCGCAGTGCTCGCCCGTGTCTTCTTAGCGGCTGCGGAGGGTGAAGCGGGCGCGCCTCGCCGCAACGACTCCCCTCGCCCCGCTTGCGGGGAGAGGGCTAGGGTGAGGGGGCAGTCTTGAATTTTCGCGGACGGATCCGGGGCGAATGCAGCCGGGCAATCAATCTCGCTTCAACACCCATCGATTCGCCCACGAAATGATCGCCAGACCTTTCGGGGCAAAGGCGTCTTTAGAAGTCGATCGCCCTACCCTTGATTTCCCAGTCCCCGAAGCGCGCCGGGTCTAGGCCGCCGCGGCCGCCCAATTCGGTCGGCATCTCCTTCGGTTCTGTGACCAGCCGTCTTTCCTCGGCTTCCTTCAGGGCGCGAAGGGCGGCAGGCGATAACCTGCGACGATCGGGAGCGTTGTCGTTGTCGTTCTGCATGACGGGCCGGGTTTCCCTGACGATATTGAAGAAACGCTATTTCGCCCCCATCATATAAGTGGCTTCCGCCAAAGCGGGAACCCTGATTCACGTGGAACGTTTTCGTCGTGGGTCGGTATGCGCGGGCCTTTGCCGCCGCGCACCGTCACTGCGAACGAGAAATGAGATGCCTGGAGACCATTCATGAACCTTGTGCGCACCGCAATGCTGCTTGCCTTCATGACGGCTCTCTTCATGGCCGTCGGCTTCGTCATCGGCGGCCGGGGCGGCATGATGATCGCCCTTGTGATCGCCGCTGCCATGAACTTCTTCTCCTACTGGAATTCCGATCGCCTCGTCCTGAGCATGTATCGGGCCCAGGAGGTTGACGAGCGCAGCGCACCGGAATTCTACGGCATCGTTCGCGATCTCGCGAAGAATGCCGGTCTCCCGATGCCGCGCGTCTATGTGATCGACAGTGCGCAGCCAAATGCCTTTGCCACCGGCCGCAATCCGGAGAATGCGGCGGTCGCCGCTTCAACGGGCCTCCTGCATTCACTCTCCCATGAGGAGGTTGCGGGCGTCATGGCGCATGAGCTTGCGCATATTCAGCATCGCGACACGCTGACGATGACACTCACGGCAACTCTTGCCGGGGCGATCTCCATGCTCGGCAATTTCGCTTTCTTCTTCGGCGGTAACCGCGACAACAACAATCCGCTCGGCTTCATCGGCGTGCTGATTGCGATGATCGTCGCGCCGCTGGCAGCCGCGCTCGTCCAGATGGCGATCAGCCGAACGCGCGAGTATTCCGCCGACCGGCGCGGTGCTGAAATCTGCGGCAATCCGCTCTGGTTGTCCTCGGCTCTCGCCAAGATCGCCCGTGCAGCCAATGTCATCCACAACGACGATGCGGAGCGCAATCCGGCAACGGCGCACATGTTCATCATCAACCCGCTCTCGGGCGAGCGGATGGACAATCTCTTCTCGACCCACCCGAATACGGAGAACCGTATTGCGGCGCTCGAGAGAATGGCGCGCGAGATGTCGCTGGGCTCGACGGGCACCGTTCGCGCTGATAATGCAGTGCGCAAATCGCGCTCTGTCCCGAAAACCGGCTGGGGTCGCGGTGGTTCCGAACCGCCGAAAGGGCCCTGGTCTTAGAGCCTTCCTGCCTCTGATCCTGGATGCCCGCCCCCTTTGGTTGGCCCAAGCGGACGGACGTTTGCTTGGCCCAACAACATCGTTTCCATTAGCCAGGAAGGCTCTAAATGTCCGAAATCAAGAAAACCGATTCGCGACCGAAACGGGCCCAGATGCACAAGCCGCCCCGCAAGGGGGAAGAGCGACCGAGCCCTGTTGCTGCGTTAAAACCCGGGCTCCAGAGCCGGCAAGCCGCATCCAAGATTTTGGCAGCGGTGATCGAGCGCAAGACGCCACTCGATGGCATGCTCGACCAGGAGCACGGCAACCCTGCCTATCGCGCTCTCAGCGATGCCGACCGGGCGCTGGTGCGCGCCATCCTCAACTCGGCCCTCCGCCACCTGCCGCGGATCCGGGCGGCGATCGCCTCCCTCCTGCAGACGCCTCTGCCGGAAGGCGCTCGGGCGCTTGAACATGTGCTGACGGTTGCCGCCACGCAGATACTCTATCTCGATGTTCCCGATCATTCCGCCGTTGACCTTGCGGTCGAGCAGGCGCAGTCGGATCCGCGTAACCGCCGGTTTGCCAATCTCGTCAATGCGGTGCTGCGGCGGCTTTCGCGCGAGAAGCAAGCCATTCTCGAGCGGGTGCGGAGCGTTGCGGCAATGCCGGCCTGGTTCCACGAGCGGCTCGTCGCTCACTATGGTCGCGAGCAGGCGGACATGATCTCGGAGGCACAACTCGTTCCGGCCGCTATCGATCTGACGGTCAAGACCGATCCGGCCTCCTGGGCCGAGCGTCTCGGCGGCACGGTCCTGCCGACCGGATCGGTGCGGCTGGCGGAATTCTCGGGCTCTGTCCCCTCCTTGCCGGGCTTTGCCGAGGGAGCCTGGTGGGTGCAGGATGCAGCGGCCTCCATTCCTGCGCGCCTTTTCGGCGGTCTAGCCGGAAAATCGGTGATCGACCTCTGCGCGGCCCCGGGCGGCAAGACGGCGCAGCTCATCCTTGCCGGAGCAAGGGTGACGGCGCTCGACCAGTCTTCGAGCCGCCTGCGGCGGCTCAGGGGCAATCTCGAGCGGCTCGGCCTCGAGGCCCGGATGAAAGAGATCGACATGGCGGCTTTCCAGCCGGAGGAGCTCTTCGACGCGGCACTTCTCGACGCTCCCTGCTCCTCCACCGGCACGACCCGGCGCCATCCGGACGTACTGTGGACCAAGGGGCCGGAGGATGTCGAAAAGCTCGCGCGGCTGCAGGAGCGGCTGCTGCGCCACGCGCTTACCGTCGTCAAACCGGGGGGCTTGGTTGTCTTTTCCAATTGTTCGCTCGACCCGCGCGAGGGCGAGGAGGTCGTCGCGCGGGTCGTTGCCGACGGTCTCTGCGACCGCGTACCCATTGCCGCCACCGACTGGCCGGGTCTCGAAGAAGCGATCACCGAGGCTGGCGAGTTCCGCACCACGCCGGCAATGCTGCAGCTTGCACCTCCCTTTGCCGGTGGGCTCGACGGCTTTTTCGCTGCGGTCTTGCGCCGCAAGCCCTGAGAGGTGCGCCGGCTGCCCGTCAACAGCCAGTTGCACCACGACGATTGACGCCTTCATACCAGGCGCCTATCAATGATGCAGGACCAGTCGAAATTTAATCATCTTCGAATCGATTTCCGATCTAAAGTGGGGATTCTGGCGCCCGGGCAGGTCGCTGATCGAGCGTTTCGAGGGTCCGTTGCAGCAATGAGGAAACCGACGGGCGCCGATGCTGTTTTCCAGTAAACGAAGGCTCCTCTACCTGTATCTGCGCGAAGGCTGGCGTCGCGTTTTGCGCCGGCTCGCGCTCGGACGCTTTTCGGCGTTCCGCTTCGCCGGCTTCACCCCTGAGCGCCTGATCGTCGCGCCCACGGATCTGAGAGCCGTCGACGGCTTCGTCGCAGAGGAGATTCTTAATGGGCGCTATCCGCTCGGTGGGCGTGCGCTGGACACCGAGGGCGATTCGCCCTTCGAGATCGACCTGCCGTCGCGCGCCTTCGCAACGAAGTTGCACTCTTTCGGTTGGCTGCGCCATCTTCGAGCCGTGCGTGACGAAGCCGGCTTCGTAAAGCTCCGGCAGATCATCGACGACTGGCTTGCCACGCATGGCCGAAGCATCGGCGGCATCTCTTGGGAAGCGGATGTGGTGGCGCAGCGCATTATCGCCTGGCTGTCGCACTCTCCAGTGGTGCTGCGCAATGCCGAACGTGGCTTCTATCGCCGCTTCCTCAAAAGTCTGGCCTTGCAGGTCCGTTACCTCCGGCACATCGCCAAGACCGTTCCCGACGGCGAGGCGCGGCTTCGGGTCCGCATCGCGCTCGCCATGGCCTCTGTGTCGATGCCGGCCTCGGCCTCGGTGATCCGCAAAGCCGCGCGCAGTCTCGATCTCGAGCTGGACCGACAGATCCTGCCGGATGGCGGCCACTTCTCCCGCAACCCGCTCGCGGGCCTCGAATTGTTGCTCGACCTGCTGCCGCTGCGCCAGACCTATGTCAATCTCGGCCATGACGTGCCGTCGCGTCTCATTCCCTGCATCGATCGAATGTATCCGGCGCTGCGATTCTTCCGCCACCAGAGCGGGGAACTGGCGCTTTTCAACGGCGCCACCTCGGTGCTCGCGCATGAGCTTGCCTCGGTGCTGCGCTATGACGAGACGGCGGGCGAGCCGTTCCGGTCGCTGCCGCACATGAATTTCGAGCGGCTCTCGCTTGGTGAGACCGCCATCATTATGGACACCGGGCGGCCGCTTTCGGTCGATCTGTCGCGCGCGGCCCATGCCGGCTATCTCTCCTTTGAGATGTCCTCGGGGCGGAATCGGTTCATCGTCAATTCCGGCGCGCCGAAATTCGCCGGCGAAAGATTCCGGCAGCTGGCGCGCGCCACCGCCGCGCATTCGACGGTGACGGTCAACGACACATCCTCCTGCCGCTTCTCGAAGTCGCCCTATCTCGGACCGATCGTGACCGATGGCCCCTCCCGGGTGGTCTGCGAGCGAAAAGACGAGCCCGGCCGGATCGAATCCGTGCGGGCGAGCCATGACGGCTATCTCGCGGCCTTCGGCCTGATCCACGAGCGCGACGTCGGGATATTGAACGGTGGCCGGCTGATCCGCGGCCGGGATCGGCTTTCACGGGCGGATGGGCGCGATCCCGAGGCGGCGGATGCCGTCGCCGTCGCCCGGTTTCATATTCATCCCGCGATCGGCATGCGCCGGCACGGCGAGAGCGAGGTTTATCTTAGTGCGCCTGACGGCGAGGCCTGGCTCTTTGCCTGTCGCGACGGAGAACTGGCGATCGAGGAGGATGTCTTTTTCGCCGATCCGTCCGGCGCTCGGGCGTCATCGCAGATCACCATCAGCTTCCCGGTCGGGTCGCAGCCCGAGATCCAGTGGACGCTGACCCGCGACGTTTAGGCCCATCGGTACAAATTCCGCTCCTTGTCGCAGCGAAGGTTCCTTCCTCCGGCGAGCTGTGCTAACGGGCAGCCATTCCAATCGCCGCAGCCACCAGAAGCTCCGGCGCCGCCACAGGAGCATGGTTGATGGCTGTCGCCTCCAAGAAAATTCCCGCACCGGACGAGGTCCGGGTCAAAACCGCCCTCCTCTCCGTCTCCGACAAGACCGGGATCATCGAGCTCGCCAGAGCTCTTCACGGGAAGGGCGTCAGGCTGGTTTCGACCGGCGGCACGCATAAGGCGATTTCCGCGGCCGGCCTACCCGTCAGCGACGTTTCGGAACTGACCGGTTTCCCGGAAATCATGGACGGGCGCGTCAAGACCCTGCACCCCAACGTCCATGGCGGCCTGCTCGCCATTCGCGACGACCAGGAACACGCGGCAGCGATGAGCGCCCACGGTATCGTGGCGATCGACCTCGCCGTCATCAACCTCTATCCCTTCGAAGAGGTTCGCGCTGAGGGCGGCGACTATCCGACGACGGTCGAGAACATCGATATCGGCGGCCCGGCAATGATCCGCGCGTCGGCCAAGAACCACGCTTATGTGACGATCGTCACGGACCCGGCCGACTATCCGTTGCTCCTCGAGGAAATCGCCGACGGCGCGACGCGCTATGCCTTCCGTCAGAAGATGGCCGCCAAGGCCTATGCCCGCACCGCGGCTTACGACGCAGCGATCTCGAACTGGTTCGCGGAGGTGCTCGACGTGCCCATGCCGCGCCACCGCGTGATCGGTGGCGTTCTCAGGGAGGAGATGCGCTACGGCGAGAACCCGCATCAGAAGGCGGGCTTCTACATCACGGGCGAGAAGCGCCCCGGGGTTGCGACCGCAACGCTCCTGCAGGGCAAGCAACTTTCCTACAACAACATCAACGACACGGATGCCGCCTACGAGCTGGTCGCCGAATTCCTGCCGGAAAAGGCGCCCGCCTGCGCGATCATCAAGCACGCCAATCCCTGCGGCGTCGCCGCCGCGGCGACGCTTGCCGAAGCCTATCGCCGGGCGCTCGCCTGCGATTCCACTTCGGCCTTCGGCGGCATCATCGCGCTCAACCAGGAGCTCGATGCCGAGACGGCGGAAGAGATCGTCAAGCTCTTCACCGAGGTCATCATCGCGCCTTCGGTGAGCGACGAGGCAAGAGCGATCGTCGCCCGCAAGCCCAACCTCAGGCTGCTTGCCGCCGGCGGGTTGCCCGATCCACGTGCACCGGGTCTTTCCGCCAAGACGGTTGCCGGCGGCATGCTCGTGCAGACGCGCGACCACGGCATGGTCGAGGACCTTGAACTGAAGGTGGTGACGAAGCGCGCGCCGACGGCGCAGGAGCTCGAGGACATGAAGTTCGCCTTCAAGGTGGCAAAGCACGTGAAGTCGAATGCCGTCGTCTATGCCAAGGACGGCCAGACGGCCGGCATCGGCGCCGGCCAGATGAGCCGCGTCGATTCCGCCCGCATAGCTGCCATCAAGGCGGAGGAGGCGGCCAAGGCGCTCGGCCTCGCAGAGCCGCTGACGCGCGGCTCCGCCGTCGCCTCGGAGGCCTTTCTGCCCTTCGCCGACGGACTGCTTTCGGCGATTGCAGCCGGCGCCACCGCCGTCATCCAGCCGGGCGGCTCGATGCGCGACGACGAGGTGATCGCCGCGGCGAACGAGCACAACGTCGCGATGGTGTTCACGGGGATGCGGCATTTCAGGCACTGAAGAGCGAGCGGTGCGGCGTCAACCGCCGCATCGCACCGGGCTGGTACCCGAACACGCCGGCCGGGCGCCCCTACTCTGCGGTAGGGTAAAACCGCCTCCCCGACTGCCTATCACTCCGCCCGATGCGCCGGGTAGGGCGTGCGCAAGAGAATGACGAGGCCGACGGCGAGGAAGACGACCAGTGCCGCCATACCGACGCGAGCTGAACCGGTCATCGTGGTGATCGTCGCAACCGAGGCGGGGGCCAGGAACGAGGTCGCCCGACCGGAGAGTGCGTATAGACCGAAATAGCGGCCGGTCTCGTCGAGCGAGACGCTGCGGGCGAGATAGGAACGCGACGAGGCCTGGACAGGGCCGAAAGCAATGCCGACGAGCAGACCGTAAACGATATAGGCCTTCTCGGCAGCCGTGCCGAAGAGCCCGCCCGAATCCGCGTCCGGCAGCGTCACCAATCCGAACAGGGTGAAGCCGGGGCCGGTGGAGACGATGCCGAGCGTCGCAAACGTGAGGCAGAGGAGGCTGGCTACGACGATCGCCTTTGAGCCAAGCCGCATGTCGAGCCGGCTTGCATAGAGGCAGCCGAAGATCGCGACCACATTGAGGATGATCCCGTAAAGGCCGAGTTCCATCGTCTGCCAACCGAACATCCCGGCGGCAAAGGCGCCGCCAAGCGCAAGCAAGCCATTGACGCCGTCCTGGTAGATCATGCGCGCGATCAGAAAGCGCGTAATGCCCACCCTCTGCTTGAGCTCCCCGAGCGTGCCCTTGAGCTCATTGAGCCCCAACGCTGTCGCCTGCGCGAGCGAGTTCGTCGCCTTGCCCGCATCTGGCGTGAAGAAAAACATCGGCAGGAGGAAGATCAGGTACCAGGCGGCGGCGATCGGACCGGTGATGCGAGCATCCTCGCCCCTTGCCGGGTCGAGGCCGAAGAGGGGATCGAGGCCGAGCGCGGTCTTTCCCGTTTCCGGGCTGCCCGCAACAAATGCGACAATCGCGATCAGCACGATCATGCCGCCGAGATAGCCGAGCCCCCAGGCAATATTGGAGATCCGCCCCACCTCTTTCGCGCCAACGAGACGCGGCATCATCGAATCATTGAAGACGATGGAAAATTCGGCGGCCACGGTCGCGAGCGCAAGGAAAATGGCAGGATAAAGGAGCGGCGAGCCCGGCACGGCGAACCAGAGCATCGCCAGCGATACGATCTTGATCGCGGCGAAGAAGCCGATCCATGGCTTGCGGGGCCCAGTCGCATCCGCGACGGCGCCGAGGATCGGCGAAAGAATGGCGATGACGATGCCCGAGACGGCGAGCGTGTACCCCCAGATCGCCTGTCCCTCGGCAGGGTCGTGCGCCAGCCGGGCAACGAAATAGGGCGCGAAGATGAAGGTGGTGATGACCGTGAAGAAGGGCTGTGCGGCCCAGTCGAACAGCATCCAACCCAGAATGCCGCGGCGTGAGGCCCCGAACTGCGCCCCTGCTCGTTCCGCCGCCATTTCCACCTTGGCTCTCCCCTTACACCCGCGCGTGCTGCCGGACGACAATCAGCCCCCGGGAAGCGCAACCCGGGGGGACTGTGTCATTTCGTCCTGCCGCGTGCAAGGTCGCTGAGAAGGCCGGCGGCCACGGCAATCTTCGCAAGCGTGGTCTCCCCCTTTTCCGTGAGCAGTTTCAGCTGTTCACCAAGGCGCGACAGTCGGGTGCGGTCCTTTTCCTGCCAGGCATGAACGGGATTTCGTTCGGCTTTGTGTGCGACCAGCGCCGCCGTGGCAACATCGCGCCGCGCTCCGGCGATGTCGGCGATCGCACGCGCCAGTGCCAGTGCCTCGAATTGCTCGCTGGCGGGAACGCGATCGGCGGCGGTCAGCAGCCGGTCGATCCCGAGGTTTTCCGTCACGGCGAAATAGGCTTGCGCGGTGCGGGTCAGCGGCTCAGCCGTCTCTGAGGCAATCTGCATGATCTCGGGCACCAGGGTCATCAGCGAAAGCTCAGCGATCTCCTCGGCAAGCTTCGCCGGCACGCCCCGCTCGATGAAGGAGGCCGCCTTCAGCCGGGCGCCCTCGGCGCTTTCGCCGGAAGTGGCCCCGCGAACCGTGCCGCGCAGCTTTTGCAGCCCATTCTGGAGCGTTCCGACAGCTTCCGAAACGGGACCCTCAGCTGCACGGGTGCGCAGCGCCCTTTCGGCAACGAAGGAAAAGATGCGCCCGACTTCCTGGTAAAGCTCGTTCTGGAGCTGCCCGCCGACTTTATTGTCGAGTGCGTCGATCTCGCCATAGATCCGCGGCAGGTCGAAGCCGTCAAGCGCCAGCACGGCCGCCTTGACGACATCGGCGGAAAGCAGGCCGGTGGCATCCATCAGCGTTGACACGAAGGCAGGCCCGCCGCGGTTGATCGTTTCGTTTGCGAGCATCGTCGCAATGATCTCACGGCGCAGCCGATGCCCGTGAATGTCGCCGGCATAGGTCTTGCGCATCTTCGCGGGGAAATAGCCTTCGAGCGTTGCGGTGAAATAGGGGTCGTCCGGCAGCCCGCTCTCGATCAATTCGTCGAACAGAACCAGCTTCGCATAGGAGAGCAGAACGCCGATCTCGGGACGCGTCAGCGGCTTGCCCGCTTGATAGCGCTCCCCCATCGCCTGGTCCGTCGGCAAGGTCTCCACCTTGCGGTTGAGGTGGCCGTCGGCCTCGAGCCGTGCCATCAGCCGCGCCAGGGGCGTCCGGTTGGCGAGGCCCTGCCTTTCGGTGAGCGAGATCGCCAGCGATTGCTGGTAGTTGTTGCGAAGCACGAGGCTGGCGACCTCTTCGGTCATCGATGCCAGCAGGGCGTTGCGCTTCGGCCTGGTGAGGCGGCCGTCGCGCATGGCGGAGGCGAGCGCGATCTTGATGTTGACCTCGACGTCGGAGGAATTGACGCCCGCCGAATTGTCGATCGCATCGGAATTGCAGCGTCCACCCGCGAGCGAGTAGCCGATGCGGCCCTTCTGCGTGACGCCGAGATTGGCGCCTTCGCCGATCACCCGGGCGCGCACCTCTTCCGCTGTCACGCGGATCGGATCGTTGGCGCGGTCGCCGACTTCCGCATCGGTCTCATTGCTGCCCCGCACATAGGTGCCGATGCCGCCGAACCAGAGAAGGTCGACCGGGCTTTTCAGGATGGCGTTCATGATCTCGAACGGCGTTGCCTTCTGCTTGTCGACGCCGATCGCCGCCATGGCCTCCGGCGTCAGCGTCACCAGCTTCTCCGAGCGGGAGATGATCATGCCTCCGGGCGAAAGCGCCTTCCGGTCATAGTCCTGCCAGCTCGATCGCGGCAGGTCGAACATGCGCTTGCGCTCGGCGAAGGAGAGGTCGGTGTCCGGATCCGGATCGATGAAGATGTCGCGATGGTCGAAGGCGGCGACCAGCCGGATTTTCTCCGAAAGCAGCATGCCATTGCCGAAGACGTCGCCCGACATGTCGCCGACGCCTGCGACCGTGAAGGGCGTCGTTTGTATGTCGATGTCCATCTCGCGGAAGTGACGCTTGACCGCCTCCCAGGCCCCACGCGCGGTGATGCCCATCTTCTTGTGGTCGTAACCGGCAGAGCCGCCGGAGGCGAAGGCGTCATCGAGCCAGAAGCCCGCCTCCTGCGCCAGCGCATTCGCCGTGTCCGAGAAGGTCGCGGTTCCCTTGTCGGCCGCAACGACGAAGTAGGGGTCGTCGCCGTCGAGCCGTACCGTTTGCGGGGGCGGGACGATATCCTGTCCGACGATGTTGTCGGTCACCGAGAGCAGGCTGCGGATGAAGGTCTTGTAGGCTTCGGTACCTGCCTTGAAGATTTCGTCGCGGCTGCCGCCGACGGGCAGTTGTTTCGGATAGAAGCCCCCCTTGGCGCCGACCGGAACAATAACCGCGTTCTTGACCTGCTGCGCCTTGACGAGGCCCAGCACCTCGGTGCGGTAGTCCTGCGCCCGATCGGACCAGCGAAGCCCGCCGCGCGCCACCTTGCCGAAGCGCAGGTGCACGCCCTCGACCTCCGTGCCGTAGACGAATATCTCGCGGAAGGGGCGCGGTTCCGGCAGGCCCTCGAGCGCCTTCGGATCGAGCTTGACAGCAAGCACCGGGCGGGGCCTCCCCTCCGAATCCCTCTGGAAATAGTTGGTTCTGAGCGTCGCCTGGATCGCGTTGACGTAGCGGCGCAGGATGCGGTCCTCGTCTAGGCTCGGCACCTTCGAGAGCGCCTCTTCGATGGCCGCGAGCAACGCGTTGGTCTTCTTCGCTCGCGCCTTCGCCTCGATTTGCGGGTCGAGCCTGGTCGAAAACAGGCGGAAGATATCGGCTGCGATCGCCGGGTACTTGTTCAGCGTATCGGCGATATACCCTTGCGAATAGGTGATGCCCGCCTGCCGCAAATAGCGCGCATAGGCGCGCAACACCGTGACCTCGCGGGCGGTGAGCCCCGCCAGCAGGACCAGCCTGTTGAAATTGTCGTCCTCGATCGTGCCGCTCCAGGCGGCGAGGAAGGCCTCCTCCAGAGCTGGGCCGGTCCTGGCGAGATTGACCTCATGTCCATCGCGACGGCTGAGTTCCATGTCGTGCAGCACGACGTGGCACGGTTCCTCCGCATGGACGCGCACGCCGATATCGTACGTCTGCTCGCTGATGACGCGGAAACCGAGGTTTTCGAGCAGCGGCACGCGCCGAGAGAGCGAGACCGGATCGTTCGCGTGGAAAATCTTCAGTTCGAGTGCATCCGGCCTTTCGTCGTGGCGGTGGTAGAAGGAGATGCGGATCGGATCGTCGCTCTTGCAAGCCGCGATGTGGCCGAGATCGGCATAGGCTTCTGCGGGGGTGAAGGCTGCCTGATAGGCTTCGCCGGCAGAGAGTTCGATGCCGTCGTTGCGGGCGAGCAGGTTGAAGCGGTCGGTCCAGCGGGTGACGATGGTGCGAACCGCTTCCTCGAGCTTGGCCTGCGGGACGCGCGGCGTCTTGCCGCCCGACCGGCCGATGATGAAGTGCACGCGTGCCAGCCCCCCTTCCGGGAAGGCGGGATAGTAGGCGGAAACCCGGCCGTCATAGACGGTCTTCAGATAGTCGCCGATCTTTTCGCGAACGCTGGAATCATATTGTTCGCGCGGCACGAAGACGATAACCGAGACGAAACGGTCGAATTGGTCGATGCGTGGCAGAACCCGCACGCGCGGCCGGTCGCCGAGCTCGTTGATCTGTTCGCAGAAGGCCGCGAGAAGCCCGATATCGATCTGGAAAAGATCGTCGCGCGGATAGGACTCCAGCGTGTTTGCCAGCATCTTGCCCGAGTGACTCTGCGGGTCGTAGCCGAAATGGTCGATGATCTTCTCGATCTTGTGCCGAAGAAGCGGAATCTCTGCCGCCTGTCGGGTGTAGGCAGTCGAGGTGAAGAGGCCGACGATGCGCAACTCGCCGACGACATTGCCGGAGGAGTCGAAGCGCTTCACGCCGATATAGTCCATGTAGGCGCGGCGATGCACGACTGATTTCACATTGGCCTTGGTAACGATCAGGAAATCGGGCCCTTCGAGAAAGGCGAGGATCTCCGGCGTCGTGAACACGGCATCCTTGCCGAGCCTGAGAACCCGCACCTCCGGATTGGAGAGAATACCAAGCCCCCTGCCCTTGCCGCGCTCGACCGTCGCCTCCTCGCCCTTGCCGGAGTAGGTGTATTCCCGCATTCCGAGAAAGGTGAAATTGTTGTCCCTTAGCCAGCGAAGGAAAGCGAGCGCCTCGTCGCGATCGCTCTTCTTGCGCGAAGCGTTGTAGTCCTCGAGCTCACGCATTACCTGGTCGAGTAGCGCCGTCATAGCAGGCCAGTCGTGCACGGCCTGGTGGACCTGCTCCAGGACATCGGTTATGCGCTTGCTCAGTGAGCGCGCCTCCAGCGGCGTCAGCTTGCCCAGGTGAATTTGGATATGGCTGACGCGGTGGGCCGGATCGCTTTCCTCGTCCGGATCGTAGAGCTTCACCGCATGACCGGGCTGCATCACGAGGATGGGATGGATCGCCAGATGGATGTCCCGATGGGTACTCGTCACCTCGCCCATGACCGAGTCGTAGAGGAACGGCATGTTGCGCTCGGTGATCGCTATGATCGAGACGTCGGTTCCGCCCGGCGCCACCCCTGGCACCGTTTCTACCGAAACCTGCGGCTTGCCGCCGTCCCAACGGGCCAGTTCCGCGCGCGCGTGCGCCGCGGTCAGCGCCAGCATATCCGGCGAATAAAGATCGAGATCGTCGTTGCTCGCGCCCCCGAAGAGGATCTCCGGCGGCAAGGTGTCGACCCCGATCTTGCTCACCGCCGCCCGGGCCGCATCGATGTGCCGATCCCGCTTCGGGTTGTATTTCACGCCCATGAACTCGTTCCCCCAATCATGATGGCCGAACCTATCAGAACCATGGCCAATGGCGACCGTTTTTTAGATGGATTTGGGCGAAATCGAGCCTGTTTTCGTCGAAATCGACGCGGAATCGACCTAAATCCATTTAAATCGGGAGAGATTTTGCAAAGATTTCTCAAAAAACGACGAAAACGAATGAAAACGTCGGAACATTCGGAAGGGCGCGTTCGATGGCTATCGGCGGGTGGCTCGACAGTCGGGCGGAAAACCGCATAGGCTCTTCTTCGTTCCGCCAGAATCAAGGGATCGTCCGATGTCCGACAGTGCAGCCGAGCCCGGTGCCGTTATCGTCGTCTCCAGCCATGTGGTTCGTGGCACGGTGGGCAATCGGGCAGTGGTCTTCGCGCTTGAGACGCTCGGGCACCGTGTCTGGGCGCTGCCGACCGTTATCCTGCCTTGGCATCCCGGTCATGGCCGCTCGACGCGTTTGACGCTGCCGGAACCGGAGTTCCAATCTATCATCGACGATCTCGTCAACGCCCGCTGGATCGGCGAAGTGCGCGCCGTCCTCTCCGGCTATCTCGGTTCGCCCGGGCAGGCTGAGGGCGTCGCCAGGCTGGTGAGCGCGCTCAGGCGCCGCAATCCCGATCTCTTCTATGCCTGCGATCCGGTCATCGGTGACGCCAGCGGTCTTTACGTGCCGACCGAGATTGCAGAGGCCATTCGCGACCGGTTGCTGCCGCTTGCGACCCTGGCGACGCCGAATCGGTTCGAACTCTCCTGGCTGGCTGGCGCCGAGCTCGAGTCGAATGCGGCAATCCTCGATGCGGCAGTCGATCTGGGGCCTCCGCGCGTGCTCGTATCTTCGGCGGTGCCGATGATGAGCGGCGGAACCGGCAACCTCTATCTCTCCGGACGCCATGCGCTGCTTGCCGAACATCGGCTGGTCGAAGATAACCCGAATGGTTCGGGCGACCTGTTGTCAGCGGTGTTTCTCGCGCGGCTGCTGCAGGGCCTTTCCGAGGAGCGCGCGCTGCAAATGGCCACCGCCAGCGTTTTCGAAGTCATAGCGCGCACGGCCAAGCGCGGCGCCGATGAACTGACGCTCGAACAGGACGCCTCGAGCCTGGCAGCGCCAATGGCGATGGTACAGATGCGTCGGCTCATACATCCAAGCCAAATGCGACGGAAATAGGCGGCCCGGCTACAAAAGAAATCGCTCATAAGGGCTATTTTCCCTTTTCGGCGCGCGGGGCTCGCTGTAACAGTTCGAGGCTCCTTGGTGCCCACGCCATAGAGCGGCAATTGATGCAATGTGGATCACACGGGGTAACTGATGGAGAAGCAGAGCTTTCCGGAACATCTCCTGGCGGGCTACCGCAATTTCATGAGCGGTCGCTTCAGCGAACAGCAGCAACGCTACCGGACGCTCGCCGAGAGCGGGCAAAAACCGACGACGATGGTGATCGCCTGTTGCGACTCACGCGCGGCGCCGGAGACGATCTTCGACAGCGGCCCGGGGGAGTTGTTCGTCGTCCGCAACGTTGCCAATCTGATGCCGCCTTACGAGCCGGACGGCCACTATCACTCGACATCGGCCGCGCTCGAGTTTGCGGTCCAGTCCCTGCGCGTCAGCGATATCGTGGTGATGGGCCACGGCCGCTGCGGCGGCATCAAGGCGGCACTGGACCCCGACGCGGAGCCTCTCTCCCCCGGCGATTTCATCGGCCGCTGGATGAACCTGTTGAAACCCGCTGCCGAGCAGATCCAGAACACCGATTACATGACCCAGTCGGAACGCCAGCGGGCGCTCGAGCGCGTGTCGATCCGCAACTCGGTCGCCAATCTCAAGACCTTTCCGTGCGTGCAGATTCTCGAGGCCAAGGGCAAGCTGCGTCTTCACGGCGCCTGGTTCGATATCTCGACCGGCGAGCTTTGGGTAATGGACGCCAAGACCGGCGATTTTGCGCGGCCGGGAATGTGAAGTGCACCAGCTCAACGAAAGGGCGCGACGTCGCCTCTGCCCTGACGAAAACCTGCTCCGGCAGAATGTTTCCATTTAACCCGGAAAGGCTCTAATAAGCTCCGGAGATGATTCCCTGATCAATCGCCGTCGATTTCGGCGCCGATGATGGCGATCGCCTGCTGGTAGACGCTGGCAGCGTTCCAGCCCTGAATGGCAGCGAAGTTGGGCTGCCCGGGCTGATAGCCTGCACCCGGCTGCCAACCATGACCGCGCAGGAAGTTCGCGGTGGACGCCAGCGCATCGGTCTTGGAGCGTACCATGTCGATATGGCCGTCGCCGTCGCCGTCGACCCCGTATTTCAGCACGTTCAGCGGCAGGAATTGCGTCTGGCCGATCTCGCCGTGGGCGGCGCCGCGGGCGCCCGGGTTAAGGTCACCGCGGCCGACAAGCTGCAATGCGGCATAGAGCTGTTCGGTAAAGTAGTCGGAGCGGCGGCAATCATAGGCAAGGGTGGCGACGGCCGAGAGCGTGTGCTCCTTGCCCATGAACGAGCCAAAACCCGTTTCCATGCCCCAAATGGCAACGAGCGGGCCGGCCGGGACACCGTAGCGGCTCTCGATCGAAGCGAACAGCTTGGCGTGCTGCGCGCGCATCTTCCTGCCGCGCGAGATGATCGCTTGACCGCCGCGCTTCTGCATGAACTGGTCGAGCGAGAGCTTGAAGCTCTTCTGGCCGCGGTCGGCGCGGATCGTGGCCCTGTTGTAGGACACGCCGGCAAGTGCCTGATCGACCACCGACGGGCTGATGCCGTTGGACGAAGCCTCGCGCTTGAACCCTTCGACCCAGGCCGAAAAGCCGCGGCCGTCATTGCCGCATTGCGCCGCGGAGGCGGCCGCCGGAAGAACGATCGTCGAAATGAGGGCCGCGAGCCCCAATGCTGTGCTCTTCACCCTGTGCATGGAATACCCCATCATTGCCCGTATCTGTTGCCTTCAAGAACCGGACCGTCACCGTCCGGCGGTGCTGCCACGTCGCGCGGCGCTGTGGTGCGCCTGATAATACGAACGTCGCTCCTGGAAAGCCCCGCAAGTCATGGCAGCCATGCAGGGCTTCTCTCTTCCATCGATGTCGTTTTTTAGGCGGCCTGCTTGCGCGGCTTGATCAGGCCGCGATTGATCAGGAGCTCGGCGATCTGAACGGCATTGAGCGCCGCACCCTTGCGCAGGTTGTCAGAGACGACCCACATGTTCAGTCCGTTCTCGACCGTTGCGTCCTCGCGGATGCGCGAGATGTAGGTCGCGTCTTCGCCGGCGCATTCGTAAGGCGTCACATAGCCGCCGTTTTCGCGCTTGTCGACAACAAGGCAACCCGGCGCCTCGCGCAGGATTTCACGCGCCTCGTCGGCGGTGATCTCGTTTTCGAATTCGATGTTGACCGATTCCGAATGACCGATGAAGACCGGGACGCGCACGGCCGTGCAGGTCACCTTGATCTTCGGGTCAAGCATCTTCTTGGTTTCGGCAAGCACCTTCCACTCTTCCTTGGTGTAGCCGTCTTCCATGAAGACGTCGATGTGCGGAATGACGTTGAAGGCGATGCGCTTGGTGAACTTCTTGCTCTCGATCGGGTCGGCGACGAAGACCGCGCGGGTCTGGTTGAAGAGCTCGTCCATGCCGTCCTTGCCGGCGCCCGAGACCGATTGGTAGGTGGAAACGACGACGCGCTTGATCGTCGCGCGATCGTGCAGCGGCTTCAGCGCCACGACGAGCTGCGCGGTCGAGCAATTCGGGTTGGCAATGATATTCTTCTTGGAAAAGCCGGAGATCGCGTCCGGGTTGACTTCCGGCACGATCAGCGGCACGTCGGCGTCGTAGCGCCAGGCCGAGGAGTTGTCGATGACGACGCAGCCCTGCTGGCCGATCTTCGGCGAATATTTCAGCGACACCGCGCCGCCGGCCGACATCAGGCAGATGTCTGTATCGGAGAAGTCATAGGTTTCGAGATTGGAGACCTTCAGCGTCTTGTCGCCATAGGAAACCTCGGTGCCGACGGAGCGCGAGGAGGCGAGCGCCACAACCTCGTCCGCAGGAAATCCACGTTCGGAAAGGATGTTCAGCATCTCCCGGCCGACATTGCCGGTGGCGCCTGCGACTGCAATCTTGAAACCCATGATTCTAAGCTCTCTTTCTGTCTCTCCTCGTCTGGTGGAGGGGGAGCCGCGGGGAACGCCCGCGAAGCTCCTTTCCCCGGCCTTACCGGGGAGAGAGCGGAGGGCCAGGGACGTCAGACGGTTTTCGTCGTCGTTTTGGCCGTTGTTTTGCTGGCGAGCGAGAAAAGGCGAGCCTCACCGACAGGGGCCGGCAGGATCGGCTGGGCGATGGACGCAAGAGTCGGTCGCATGGCGGTTTCCTCGTTCGCCGCTGCTCATACCGGCTTTTCGGCAGGAGTCAAGCCGCTGACGCCGGGCCGCCTCAATCTTCTCTGTACGCGGCCGACGCGCCGCCATCGCAGCCTTAGACGAAAGTCATAGAACGAAAGCATCCCTGCCTTGGCGGGCGCTTTTCTGACATCTTTTCATCAGGCGCACCCTATCCGGAGACTTAAGGGAGGAAACCGGGTCGACGAAGGACGGGCGCGCAACATGCGATTTTGAAGTGGAGGATATCAGTATGGCGAATATCGCAACGGCGGACGGCGCGAGAGCCGGTCCCATGACCGCAGAGGAGAAGAAGGTCATCTTCGCCTCCTCGCTCGGCACAGTCTTCGAGTGGTACGATTTCTATCTTTACGGTTCGCTTGCCCTTTATATCGGCGCGACCTTCTTCAGCCAGTATCCGCCGACGACCCAGGCGATCTTCGCGCTGCTCGCCTTTGCCGCGGGCTTCCTGGTTCGCCCTTTCGGTGCGCTCGTTTTCGGCCGTCTCGGCGACCTCGTCGGCCGCAAATATACCTTCCTCGTCACCATCCTGATCATGGGTCTCTCGACCTTCCTCGTCGGCGTGTTGCCAGGCTCCGCTTCGATCGGCATCGCGGCACCGATCATCCTGATCATCCTGCGCCTGCTTCAGGGCCTTGCGCTCGGCGGCGAATATGGCGGTGCCGCGACCTATGTCGCGGAACATGCACCGCATGGCCGGCGTGGTTACTTCACGTCCTGGATACAGACAACGGCAACGCTTGGCCTGTTCCTGTCGCTGATCGTCATTCTGTTCGTCCAGTACCTGGTCGGCAAAGAAGCCTTCGCCGCCTGGGGATGGCGCATCCCCTTCCTGCTCTCCTGCGTACTGCTCGGCGTTTCCGTCTGGATCCGGCTGAAGATGAACGAATCGCCCGCGTTCAAGCGGATGAAGGAGGAAGGCAAGGGTTCGAAGGCGCCGCTGAAGGAGGCCTTTGGCGAGTGGCGGAACGCTAAAATCGCCATTCTTGCACTCTTCGGCGCCGTCGTCGGCCAGGCCGTCGTCTGGTATTCCGGTCAGTTCTATGCGCTCTTCTTCCTGACGGGCGTCTTGAAGGTGGATGCGCAATCGGCCAACCTGATGGTCGCCGCTTCGCTCCTGCTCGGCACCGGCTTCTTCGTCTTCTTCGGCTGGCTGTCGGACAAGATCGGTCGCAAGCCGATCATCATGGCCGGCCTGCTGCTCGCCATGCTCACCTATTTCCCGCTGTTCAAGGCTATGACCTGGGCAGGCAATCCGGCTCTTGCCGAAGCGCAGCAGAATGTCCGTGCCACGGTAACGGCTGCTCCGGGCGACTGCAATTTCCAGTTCAACCCGACGGGCGTGCAGAAGTTCACCACCTCCTGCGACATCGCCACCGCCTTCCTGACCAAGAACTCCGTTCCCTACGACGTCGTGACCACGGCGGCCGCGGGAACGCCGGCGACAGTCAATGTAGGCGATACGACGATCACCAGCTACGACGCGGTTGCCGCTGGCGACAAGGCCAAGGCCAGCGAGGCGGCATTCGGCAAGCAGGTCAACATGGCGCTTCAGGCTTCGGGCTATCCCCTGGTGCGGGGTGCGGCCAAGGTGCCGGAAACGAAGCTCGACGCCTTCGTCGCGGCGAATCCGGAACTGGCACTTGACGCGGCTGCCATCCGCTCCGGCGACAAGACCATGATGCCGGCGGACAAGCTGCTCGCCGACAAGCTGCTGACCGAGCAGGAACTCGGCGGCGCAAGCGAAATGGCGGTCTACTCGATCGAAAAAGCCGGCGCCTTCACGATGGTTTCGGACCCCGCCCGCGTCGACTGGGTAACGATCATCGCCATCCTGACCGTTCTCGTGATCTATGTGACGATGGTCTACGGCCCGATCGCTGCGCTCCTCGTCGAGCTCTTCCCGACCCGCATCCGCTACACTGGCATGTCGCTGCCCTACCACATCGGCAACGGCTGGTTCGGCGGTCTGCTGCCGGCAACGGCCTTCGCGATGAGCGCGGCCAAGGGCGATATCTACTACGGCCTGTGGTACCCGATCGTCTTCGCCGGCATCACCCTGGTCATCGGCTTGCTTTTCCTGCCGGAAACCAAGGACCGCGATATCAGCGCCGATTGATAAACTCCGGGAGCGGGCGCGGAAAACTGTCTATGGCGTCCGCTCCAAGATTTCCAAGTGACCTCTCCCGACTCCGGCGCGGCTTTCCGCGCCGGCTTTTTCATTGCTCGGCTTGGGGCTCTTGGCGTGAAGCCGCATGCGCGCTATTGGGCACCGGCCAGCCATTGGCACCCCAGCGGAAATGCCAGCCTTGCCGCGCGAAGAGGAAGGCGATCATCACGGCCGTCCAGAGACCGAGCAGAAGGCCGGCCGCCACATCGCTTGGGTAATGTGCGCCGACGATCACGCGCGACATCCCGATCGTCATGGCGAACACGAAGAACAGTGGCCGGAACTGCGGCATCAGCATCGCAAAGGCACCGAACAGGGCGCCGGCTGCGGTCGAGTGGCCGGAGGGGAAACTCTCGAACAAGCGTTCGCCGGTGAACGGCGTCAAGCTGTAGGCGCCATATTCTTCCATGAGCTCCGGACGGGCCCGGCCGATCAGGAATTTCAGCCCGTGAACCAGCACGCTTGCGGTGCCGATCGTCAGAAGGAAATAGGCGGAAAGTCTCCGCACCGTTCGCGCTCGCTGCCGCACCGTCTCCTGTTGCGCGGCGCGTTTGGCGATGAGGGCAACCAGCAGCAGGAAGGCGGATGCATAGATCATCCAGCCAAAGGTACCAAAATCGGTGATCGCCTTATTAAAGTCGACGACGGCTTCAGGCAGGTCCTGCGCCCACTTCGACAGATGCGGGTCGAGCGGCATCAGCGCAAGCATGAGAACGATCGTCGTCAGCAATATCCACGAGGTGCTGGAAAGCGGTCGGCGCATTTTTACTCCATATCCATTCGCTTTCATGGATTTGAAGGCGGATCGTGCGAATTCAAGGGCCAAAAGCGAAAACACCTCCGGTGGCCACCGGAGGTGTCTTTTCGCGGATCAGAACGGAAATGCTCTCAGGCCGAGAGCGCCTTGAATTCGGCAAGGATCGCATCGCCCATCTCGGCGGTGCCGACTTTGCGGCAGCCTTCCGCCATGATGTCGCCGGTGCGGATGCCCTTGTCGAGCACATTGGCGATCGCCTTTTCCAGATTGTCGGCTTCCTTCACGAGGTTGAAGGAATAGCGCAGGCACATGGCGAAGGAGGCGATCATGGCGATCGGGTTGGCAACGCCCTTGCCGGCGATGTCGGGGGCCGACCCGTGAACCGGCTCGTAGAGCGCCTTGCGCTTGCCGGTCTTGGCGTCGGGCGCGCCGAGCGAGGCGGAGGGCAGCATGCCGAGCGAGCCGGTGAGCATCGCCGCGACGTCGGACAGCATGTCGCCGAAGAGGTTATCGGTGACGATGACATCGAACTGCTTCGGCTGGCGCACGAGCTGCATGCCGCCCGCATCCGCCAGCATGTGCTCGAGCTCGACGTCGGGATATTTCGCCTTGTGCGTCTCGGTGACCACCTGGTTCCAGAGCACACCGGACTTCATCACGTTGCGCTTTTCCATCGAGCAGACGCGGTTCCTGCGGGTGCGCGCCAGCTCGAATGCGACGCCGGCGATGCGCTCGATCTCATAGGTGTCGTAGACCTGGGTGTCGATGCCGCGCTTCTGACCATTGCCAAGGTCGATGATCTCTTTCGGCTCGCCGAAATAGACGCCGCCCGTCAACTCGCGCACGATCAGGATATCGAGGCCCTCGACCAGTTCCGGCTTCAGCGACGAAGCGCTGGCAAGCGCCGGATAGCAGATCGCCGGGCGCAGATTCGCGAACAGCTCGAGATCCTTGCGAAGCCGCAGGAGGCCTGCTTCCGGCCGCACCTCGTAAGGGACCGCGTCCCATTTTGGCCCGCCGACGGCGCCGAAGAGCACCGCATCGGCGGCAAGAGCCTTCGCCATATCCGCTTCCGAGATCGCAGCACCGTGGGCGTCATAGGCGGATCCACCCACAAGCCCTTCGTCCGTCACAAAACCGGCGCCAAGCTCGGCATTCATGTACTCGATGATTTTGCGGACTTCCGCCATGGCTTCCGGGCCGATGCCGTCGCCGGGCAGAAGGAAGAGATTGCGCACAGTCATGGATGATCCTTCTCGCGGGGAAACGCCGCATGTTCCGTTAAATCCCACCCGATTCAACAATGAGAACACGCAGCACTATAGAATGCACAGCGACCTTGGTGCGTCTGGAAACGCGCAGCGCTGTAGCGCGCGTTCTTAGCGCAACTTCGTAACGAGGGAAATCGCGTCGCCGAAAGATTTGCGCCTGCTGTCCGCGGCCCCTCGCCGCTTTCCGCTTGACGGAATCATGGCGTGACGCTCGAATGGCCTTCGCGACCCGAAAGGGCCGAGATTCGTCCGGCTTTAGGGTTGCCCAACCACCATGTCTCCTTAAATCGACCTCGATTTGGGGACAGAGACACGCCGCAGGTCAAAGCGCTGCGACGGCGCGTCTCGTAAGACGCTCGGCGCTTTGGGCGGGCCACCTCCCTTCTCTACGAAGGCCCTTAAGCGGCCCGTCTGCATTCGAAAGGAACATCGATGACCATCAGCGTTTCACTCAACCCGGCTTTGGTGAAATGGACCGGACACGAAGGCCTGCCGAATTTCGAGGCGCTGAGGGACGAGGATTTCGCGCCCGCATTCGAAGCGGCGCTTCAAGCCCATGACGCGGAGATTGAGGCGATCGCCAACAATCCGCAGCCGCCGACCTTCGACAACACCATCGTCGCGCTGGAGATCGCCGGAGACGATCTCTCGCGCGTCTCCGCGCTCTTCTGGAGCAAAGCTGGTGCCCACACCAATGAGGTGATCCAAGCGCTCGAACGCGAGATCGCACCGAAGCTATCGCGGCACTATTCGAGGATCGGCACGAATCCGGCCCTCTTCGCCCGGATCGACGCGCTGTGGCAGAAGCGCAGCGAACTCGGCCTCGACCTCGAGGCGACGCGAGTCCTCGAGCGGCATTGGAAGGGGTTCGTCAAATCAGGCGCGAAGCTCGACAAGCCTGAGCAGGAGCGGCTTGCAGCGATCAACGAAAAGTTGGCCGGCTTAGGTGCGAAATTTGGCCAGAACGTGCTTGCCGACGAGAAGCGCTGGACGCTGCTGCTCGCCGACGAGCAGGAACTCGCCGGCCTTCCGGATTTCCTCAAGGATGCGATGGCCGCCGCGGCGCGGGATCGGGGCGAGGACGGCAAATATGCGGTGACGCTGTCGCGCTCGATCATCGAGCCGTTCCTGACCTTTTCCGAGAATCGCGAGTTACGCGAACAGGCATTCAGGGCTTGGGTCGCGCGCGGCGAAAGCGACGGCGAGACCGACAATCGCGCCATTATCGCCGAGACGCTAGCGCTCAGGGCGGAAAAGGCGAGGCTGCTCGGCTACGCGAATTATGCGGCGCTGAAGCTCGACGACACCATGGCGAAGACACCCGACGCGGTGAATGGTCTTCTCATGCAAGTCTGGACGAAGGCGCTGGTGCGGGCTCGCGAGGAAGAGGCGGAGCTTACCGCCCTGATCATGGCCGAGGGCCGCAATCACGAGGTCATGCCCTGGGATTGGCGCCACTATGCAGAAAAGCTGAGGGCCGAAAAGTTCAGCTTCTCCGAGAGCGAGTTGAAGCCGTATTTGCAGCTCGAGAGGATCATCGACGCCTGCTTCGACGTCGCGCGCCGGCTCTTCGGCATCGTAGCGACGGAGAAGAAGGGCATCGCCGCATATCATCCGGATGTCCGCGTCTTCGAAATCCGCGATTCTCAAGGCAAGCTCGTGGCGCTGTTCCTGGGCGACTATTTCGCGCGGCCGTTGAAGCGGTCCGGCGCCTGGATGAGCTCGTTCCAGTCGCAGCACAGGTTGACACTGACGAACGGCGCGGTCGGCGAAATCCCGATTGTCTACAATGTCTGCAACTTCGCCAAGCCGGCCGACGGCAAGCCGGCGCTGCTCTCTCTCGACGACGCCCGCACGCTCTTCCACGAGTTCGGCCATGCGCTGCACGGCATGCTCTCCAATGTCACCTATCCTACCGTATCCGGCACCGGCGTTTCGCGTGACTTCGTCGAACTGCCGTCGCAGCTCTATGAACATTGGCTGACGGTGCCGGACATCCTGAAAACTTACGCAGTGCACTACCGAACCGGGGAGCCGATGCCTGAGGAGCTGCTCGACAAGGTGCTCGCCGCCCGCACTTTCAATTCCGGGTTCGCCACCGTCGAGTTCACGGCGTCCGCGCTTGTCGACATGGCCTATCACACGGCGGAGGCGGTCACCGACCCGGCGGAGCTGGAGGCGGCGACACTGGAGAGGATCGGCATGCCGAGCTCGATCGTCATGCGCCATCGCAGCCCGCATTTCCTGCATGTCTTCTCGGGCGACGGTTATTCCGCCGGCTACTATTCCTACATGTGGTCGGAAGTGCTCGACGCCGACGCTTTCGCCGCCTTCGAGGAGACCGGCGATCCGTTCGATCCGGAAATGGCGGCGAAACTCAAGGCCCACATCTATTCCGTCGGCGGCGCCATCGACGCGGAAGACGCCTACAAGAACTTCCGCGGCAAGCTGCCGAGCCCGGATGCGATGTTGGCGAAGAGGGCCTTGGTGGCGCCCGTTCTCTGAGTATCGCGTGAAATTGCCGCGAGCCTCCTTCGCCCCGCTTGCGGGGAGAAGGTCGCAGCAGCGGGATGAGGGGCAAACGACATGCTATGCCGCCTGCTCCACCCCCAGCACGGCAAGCAAATTCCGCATCCGCGTTGCCGCAAGCTCCGGCCTGTCGAGCACATTTGCCTGGTCGGCCAGGCGGAAGATTTCCGCATAGTGCAGAAGCCCACGGGCGGATTGCAGGCCGGCCGGGAGGGTGAAATGGCGCTGATGGCCGTTCAGCCAGGCCAGAAACACGACCCCGGCCTTGTAATATAGCGTCGGTGCCTCGAAGATCTTGCGCGACAGCGGCACCGTCGGTTCGATGACACCGCGGAAGGTTGCGACGTCCCCGCTCGCGAGCGCGGCGAGCGCCTTTGAAGCCGAGGGCGCCACGGCGTCAAAGATGCCGAGCAAGGCATGGCTGTATTTCTCGCCGTCGCCCTCGATCAGCTCCGCATAGTTGAAATCGTCGCCGGTGAAGCAGAGCACGCCCTCCGGCAGGCCATTGCGCAGCTTCACCTCCTTGCCATTGTCGAGGAGCGAAATTTTTATGCCTTCGACTTTGGAGCTGTTCTCGCGGATGATCGACAGCACCGTTTCGAGCGCCCCTTCGAAATTCTCCGAGCCCCAATAGCCTTTGAGCTGCGGGTCGAACATGTCGCCCAGCCAGTGCAGCACGACCTTGTCCTTCGCCTGGGACAGAATGCGGCCATAGACGCGCCGGTAGTCGTCTGAAGAGTGCGCCACGCGGGCGAGCGCCCGGCTCGCCATCATGATCGCGCGGCCGCCTTGCGCCTCGACGAAGCCGATCTGCTCCTCATAGGCGGCAATCACATCCTCGATCGAGCGGGCCTCCGCCGGGGGGAGCTGGTCCGTGCCGGCCCCGCAGGCGAGGTCGGCGCCGGCAATGCTCCGCGCCTCGGCGAGCGAGCGGCGGATCAATTCCTGGGCGCCCGCCCAGGGAAGCCCCATGCCCCGCTGGGCGGTGTCCATCGCCTCGGCGATCTTGAAACCGAGGCTCCAGAGGTGACGACGAAACGCCATCGTCGCCTCCCAGTCGATTGCCGGATTTCCCCAGGGATCCGTATCGTGCAGAGGATCGGACACGACATGCGCGGCCGCATAGGCGATGCGGTTGAAACTCGGCACTCTCTCGGGCCGGGTGATTGGCGTTCCCCGCAGCCGGTATTCTTCGAGCGAGCCATCTCGGCGCGGCAGCATCAGGCTGGTCATCGACGTCTATCCTCCTCAATCTTGCTGCACCGGAATAATTTAGATCGTTCCAAATGGCAAGGTTAAATTTTGATCGCGCAGGACGTCGCGCCGCGTTTCTGCTCGCCGGCGCAGGCGCTGTCGCGGCAACATCCCGGCCGCAAAAACATGAGACAAACACCAGAATATCAGGCGGTAGCGTGGCATATTCACGACGCTTCGCGACAGACCCCGTTGCAGACGCGGCTCACTCCTTGGCGAAAAAATGTGAATACAAGCCTCTTGACGAAATTGGAACGTTCCAATTATGAAGGATGGAAGAAACGAAAACTTGGGAGCAAACCAGTGGCAAGGGAGCGGGTGACGGTTGTCGACATAGCGCGTGCCGCCGGCGTGTCGAAGTCGACCGTGTCGCTCGTGCTGCAGGGTAGTCCGCTCGTCAATGAGGTGACGCGGGCGAAGGTGAATGCAGCCATCCGCGACCTCGGTTATGTCTACAATCGTGGCGCTGCCAATCTGCGTCAGGCCAAATCGAAGATCATCGGCATCGTCGTCAACGACCTCACCAACAGCTTCTTTGCGGAGCTCGCGGTCGGCGTCGATTCGGTTGTGCAGTCCGCAGGTTTCGTGCAATTCCTTGCCAATACCGGCGAAAAGAGCGAGCGGCAGCGCGAGGTCATCGCCTCGATGCGCGAACATGGCGTCTCCGGCCTGATCATTTCGCCGGCACGAGGCACGGTCGCCGCCGATCTCGCGCCGCTCGTCGAAAGCGGCATTCCCGTCGTGCTCGTCGTCCGCGACATCACGGGAGCCGGCGTCTCGTCGCTCACCTCCGACAACCAGGCAGGCGCCGTTGCCGCGGTGCGCCATCTGATCGAGCGCGGCCACCGGCGGATCGCCTTTCTCGGCGGCTTTCCCGACACGGCCGTTTTCCAGGCGCGTATGTGCGGCTATCGCGATGCGCTCGATGAGGCGGGCCTCGGCTCCGCCGATGAACTCGTGATCGGCTCGGCGCCGTCGCGCGCCGGCGGGGTCGCGGCAATCGAACAAGCGATGATGCTGAAGGAGCGGCCAACCGCCGCGCTCTGCTTCAACGATGCGGTCGCCTTCGGCGTCTGTGACGGGCTCAGGGCACGGCGCCTGGAGCCGGGCGCCGATTTCGCCGTGATCGGCTTCGACGACGTGATCGAAGCAAAGACGGCAGTGCCGGCGCTGACCACCGTTTCGGTCGATCCACAGGGTATGGGCGAGCGCGCGGCCGAATTGCTGTTGAAGCAGATCAATATAGGGCGCCCGGAGCCGGAGGCGATCATCAGCCCGGTGCGGCTCGTTGTGCGCCAAAGCTGCGGTGCGGCCACCGGGCGCCGAGTGAAGGAGGTTTCGTGATGGTACGCTGGGGATTGATCGGCGCGAGCACGATCGCGCGCGAGTGGGTGATCGGCGCCATCCGCGCAAGCGGCGGCGAGGCGGTGTCGGTAATGAGTTCGAACGCCGAGCGCGGGGCGGCCTATGCGGAGGAAAACGGCATCGCCAAGGCGGTCACGAGCGTCGATGAGCTGGTCGGCGACCCGGATCTCGACGCCGTCTACATCTCGACCACCAACGATCTGCATCACCATCAGGCGCTTGCGGCAATCCGGGCCGGCAAGCACGTGCTTTGCGAGAAGCCGCTTGCGATGAATCTCAACGACGCATGCGAAATGGTGCTGACGGCCTGCGAGGCCGGTGTCGTGCTCGGCACGAACCATCACTTGCGCAATGCGGCAACCCACCGCGCCATGCGCGATGCGATCGCCGCGGGCCGCATTGGCAGGCCTATTGCGGCGCGGGTCTTCCACGCCGTCTATCTGCCGCCGCATCTCCAGGGCTGGCGGCTCGACAGGCCCGAGGCCGGCGGCGGCGTCATCCTGGATATCACGGTGCACGACGCCGATACCTTGCGGTACGTGCTCGACGACGACCCGATCGAAGCGGTGGCGATCAGCCACAGCGCCGGCCTGAGCAAGGAAGGATTGGAGGACGGCGTCATGGGCGTCCTGCGCTTCCGTTCCGGCGTCATTGCCCAGTTCCACGATGCCTTCACCACCAAGTTTGCGGAGACAGGACTGGAGGTGCACGGCACCGATGGTTCCCTCATCGGCCGCAACGTGATGACGCAGCGCCCCGTCGGCACCGTCACCCTCCGCAACGAGGAAGGTGAGATCGAACTGCCGCTCGACCACCGCAATCTCTACGAAATGGCGATCGAAGCCTTTCATGCGGCGATCGAAGGCAACGGCCGGCCCTCGGCGACAGGAGAGGACGGCGTCTGGTCGCTTGCAACCGGCCTCGCCGTGGTGAAGGCGGCTGCGACCGGCATGGCGGTGCAGATCGAAACGGGGCTCTAACGCGCATGTCGTTGAATACTACGCAGATGAGCAAGCACATCTCGGCGGACGAAGCGGCGGCTCTGATTCCCGACGGCGCGGTCGTTTCCGTCTCTTCGTCGAGCGGGCTTGGCTGCCCGGACCTGATGCTGAAGGCGATCGGCGAACGCTTCGACGCGACCGGGCACCCGCGGGATCTGACGACCCTGCACCCGATCGCCGCCGGCGACATGAGCGGCATCAAGGGCGTCGACCACATCGCCAAAAAGGGTCTCCTGAAGAAGGTCATCGGCGGCTCCTATCCGTCGGGTCCGTCGAGCGCCGAGCCGCCGCTGATCTGGCAGATGATCGGTGCCAACGAAGTCGCCGCCTATAACATCCCCTCCGGCATCCTCTTCGACATGCATCGCGAGGCGGCGGCCAAGCGGCCGGGTGTCATCACCAAGGTCGGTCTCGACACCTTCGTCGATCCGTCGCGCGAAGGCTGCGCCATGAATGCCTCCGCCGCCGACCCCGTCGTGAAGAAGATCAGTTTCGACGGCGAGGACTGGCTCTATTTCAAGGCGATCGCGCCGCAGGTGGCGATCATCCGCGCGACGACCGCCGACGAGCGCGGCAATCTCACCTATGAGCACGAGGGCGCCTATCTCGGCGGACTCGACCAGGCGCTTGCCGCCCGCAACAATGGCGGCATCGTCATCGCCCAGGTGAAGCGCATTGCCAAGGAGGGCTCGCTGAAGCCCCACGACGTGCGTGTACCGGGCGTGCTCGTCGATTACATCGTCGTCGACACCGAGCAGAAGCAGACGACACAGACGCTCTACGATCCGGCGATTTCCGGCGAAATCTTCCGGCCGCTCGACAGCTTCCGCCTGCCGGAATTCAACATTCAAAAAGTGATCGCGCGCCGCGTCGCCCAGGAACTCGAGGCCGGAAGCGCTGTCAATCTCGGTTTCGGCATTTCCGCAAACGTGCCGCGGATCCTACTTGAAGAGGGGCTGCATGGCGCCGTCACATGGGTGATCGAACAGGGCGCGGTCGGTGGCGTGCCGCTCCTCGATTTCGCATTCGGCTGCGCTTCGAATGCCGATGCCTTCATGCCCTCGCCCCACCAATTCACCTATTTCCAGGGCGCGGGCTTCGACGCCTCGTTGCTTTCCTTCCTAGAGATCGATCGCTCGGGTTCGGTCAACGTCTCGAAGCTCAGCTTCCGGCCGCATGTGACGGCTGGGGCAGGGGGCTTCGTCGACATCACTGCGCGAGCCAGAAAGATCGTGTTTTCCGGCATGTTCAATGCGGGCGCCAGGCTCGCGGTCGTCGATGGCCGGCTCGTCATCGAGAAGGAAGGCAAGCTCAGGAAACTCGTCAACGAGGTCGAGCACGTGACGTTCTCCGGTCGACGCGCCATCGCGCAGGGGCAGGACATCACCTATGTCACCGAACGGTGCGTAATGAAGCTGACGCCCGAGGGGATCATGCTGACGGAGATCGCGCCAGGCATCGATCTGCAGACGCATATTCTGGATCAGTCGGAGTTTCCGCTGATCGTCTCCGATGGTCTGAAAGTAATGGAGGCAGGGCTCTTCCGGGAGGCGCCGATCGGATTGACATTGCCGGTGAAGCCCCGACGGGCGATTGCGGGAGGCGCTGATGACTGACGATCGGATCCGCATCGAGTTCGACGGCGCGATCGCGACGATGACGATCTCGAGGCCGGAGAAGCTCAACGCCTTCGACATCGACATGCTGCAGGCGCTTGCCGCCGCCTGCGATCGGCTCGAGGCGGATCGCCGCGTGCGCGTCGCGATCCTCACCGGCGAGGGCAAGGCCTTCTCCGCCGGCGGCGACATCAATGCCTGGGGCGGCATGGAGCCGGCGGCCTTCGGCCATGACTGGGTGCGCTTCGGCCATCGCGTCTTCGAGCGGCTGGCGACGCTGCGCATGCCGGTGATTGCCGCCTTGAACGGCCATACGCTCGGCGGCGGGCTGGAACTCGCGGCTGCCGCCGATATCCGCATCGCCGAAGCCCAGGTGAAGATCGGCATGCCGGAGACGAGCCTCGGCATGGTGCCGGGCTGGTCCGGCACGCAGCGCCTCGTCGCCCGCTTCGGCGCGCAGGTCGTGCGCCGCATGGTGCTCGGCGGCGAGATCTTCTCGGGCGAAGAGGCGAAGGGCGAGGGCCTGGTCGATGCCGTGGTCGAGACCGGCACCGTGAAGCAGGCGGCGAGGGACTACGCGGCGCGTGTAGCCGCCCGCGGCCCTGCGGCGCTCGAAGTGTCGAAACTGATGATCGCCTCGGCGAATGGCGAGGACAAGGGCGCCGCCATCGAGGCGCTGGGGTCGATCCTCGTCGCCAAGACCGGCGACCTCAAGGAAGGCGTCGCCGCCTTCGGCGAGAAGCGCGAAGCCCGTTTCAAGGGAGAATGGTGATGACGGTTCTGGTGAGGCCGAAGGGGCTCGGCGACTATAAGGCGCGCGAATTCCGCATGCTGATCGACGGGCAATGGGTGGCCGGCGCCGAGGGGCGGACGATCGAACGCGTGGCGCCAGGCCACGGCGTCGTCGTCAGCCGCTACCAGGCAGCGACGAGTGCGGATGCGGAACGGGCGATATTAGCCGCAAGGCGCGCCTTCGACGAGGGGCCGTGGCCGCGCATGACCGCGTCGGAACGCTCGCGCGTTCTCCTCAGGGCCGCCGACATGATCGAGGCACGCGCCGACGAGCTTGCCTTCCTCGATGCGGTCGAATCCGGCAAGCCGATCAGCCAGGCGAAGGGCGAACTCACGGGCGCAGCCGACATCTGGCGCTATGCGGCGGCACTCGCCCGCGAGCTTTCCGGCGAAAGCTATAATGCGCTTGGCGAGGGCACGCTCGGTGTCGTGCTGCGCGAGGCGATCGGCGTCGTCTCGATCATCACCCCCTGGAACTTCCCCTTCCTGATCGTCAGCCAGAAATTGCCCTTCGCGCTTGCAGCAGGCTGCACCACAGTGGTGAAGCCGTCGGAGCTCACTTCGGGCTCGACGCTCCTGCTCGGAGAGATTCTGGAGGCGGCGGGCGTACCGGCCGGCGTCGTCAACATCATCGTCGGCACCGGACCGGAAGCCGGCGCGCCGCTGACCTCCCACCCGGACATCGATATGGTCTCCTTCACCGGATCGACCGGCGTCGGCCGGCTGACGATGGCGAATGCCGCCCAGACGCTGAAGAAGGTCTCGCTCGAACTCGGCGGCAAGAACCCGCAGATCGTCTTCCCTGACGCCAATCTCGACGAATTCGTCGATGCCGCCGTCTTCGGCGCCTATTTCAATGCCGGCGAATGCTGCAATGCCGGTTCGCGGCTGATCCTGCACCGCGACATCGCCGACGAGGTTACGGCGCAGATCGCCAGCCTTTCCGCCAAGGTCAAGGTCGGCGATCCGCTGGATCCCGAAACCCAGGTCGGGGCGATCATCACGCCCCAGCACCTGGAAAAGATTGCCGGCTATGTGTCCGCTGCTGCCGGTGACGGGGCGACTGTCGCGCACGGCGGTGCGGCGCTAGACCTCGGCATCGGGCAGTTCATGGCCCCGACCATCCTTTCCGCCGTCCGGCCGGAAATGGCGGTGGCGCGCGAGGAGGTGTTCGGGCCGGTCCTATCGGTATTGACCTTCGAGACGACGGAAGAGGCGATCCGCATCGCCAACTCGATTGACTATGGGCTCTCGGCCGGGGTCTGGAGCCGCGATTTCGATACCTGCCTGACGATCGGACGGCGGGTGCGCGCCGGAACCATCTGGATGAACACCTTCATGGACGGCGCCGCGGAACTGCCTTTTGGCGGCTATCGCCAATCAGGACTCGGCCGTGAACTCGGGCGGCATGCGGTCGAGGACTATACCGAGACGAAGACGCTCAACATGCATATCGGCGGGCGTACGAACTGGTGGATGCCGCGCTGACGTCCGGCGAACGGTGAAGTCGTCGCAGGTTTTGAAAGGGTGTAACGTATTGAATAGGCTTGCGGCGCCTGCCGCGAACCGTGCCGCAACGGTAGAGGGGCGGCAAAGAGAATGGCGGGAGGAGTTTTCCGCTTCGATAACTTGCAAACGGGAGGATAACGATGCGCAAGTTGATGACGACGACGGCGGTTGCAGCATTGATGTTAGCGGCCACCGCCGCGCGGGCAGCCGAGAATGTGGAAGTGCTGCACTGGTGGACATCCGGCGGCGAGGCTGCTGCCCTCGACGTCTTGAAGAAGGATCTCGAAAGCAAGGGCATCGGCTGGACCGACATGCCCGTCGCCGGCGGCGGCGGTACCGAGGCGATGACCGTGCTGCGCGCCCGCGTCACCTCCGGCAATCCGCCGACGGCGGTGCAGATGCTCGGCTTCGATATTCTCGACTGGGCCAAGGAAGGCGCACTCGGCAACCTCGATGAGGTCGCCGGGAAGGAAGGCTGGGACAAGGTGATCCCGACGGCCCTTCAGCAGTTCTCCAAGTATGACGGCCACTGGATCGCCGCTCCGGTGAACGTTCACTCGACCAACTGGGTCTGGATCAACAAGGCGGCGCTCGACAAGGCCGGCGGCAAGGAGCCGACGACCTGGGAAGAGCTGATCGCGCTGCTCGACAAGTTCAAGGAGCAGGGCATCACGCCGGTCGCCCATGGTGGCCAGGCCTGGCAGGACGCGACGATCTTCGACGCCGTCGTGCTTTCGCTCGGCACCGACTTCTACAAGAAGGCCTTCATCGACCTCGATTCCGCAACGCTCGGCAGCGACAAGATGAAGGAAGCCTTCGACCGGATGACGAAGCTCAGATCCTATGTCGACGACAACTTCTCCGGCCGCGACTGGAACCTCGCCTCGGCGATGGTCATCGAGGACAAGGCCGGCCTGCAGTTCATGGGTGACTGGGCGAAGGGCGAATTCCTGAAGGCCGGCAAGAAGCCGGGTGCGGATTTCGTCTGCATCCGCTTCCCGGGAACGCAAGGCTCGGTCACCTTCAACTCCGACCAGTTCGCGATGTTCAATGTTTCCGAGGAGAAGGTGCCGGCCCAAATGGCGATGGCGTCGGCTATCTTGAGCCCGACATTCCAATCGGCCTTCAACGTCGTCAAGGGCTCGGTTCCCGCCCGCACCGACGTGCCGGATACCGATTTCGACGATTGCGGCAAGAAGGGCATCAAGGACCTCGCCGAGGCCAATACCGGCGGCACGCTGTTCGGATCCATGGCCCACGGCCATGCCAATCCGGCCTCCGTCAAGAACGCGATCTACGACGTTGTGACCCGCCACTTCAACGGCGAGCTGAGCTCCGAAGACGCCGTGCAGGAACTCGTCGCAGCGGTCGAGGCTGCGAAGTAAGGGCAGCGAGAGGAATTGCCCCTCACCCCTGACCCTCTCCCCGCAGGCGGGGAGAGGGGATCGAGGCGCTGCGGCACGATGCCTTTTTCCCGCAGGCGGGGAGAAGGCGCCGGCAGGCGGATGAGGGGCAAGCCACTCCGTGCAAAAAGATAATGGTGGTAACGAACATGGATAGCCGCACCCGGCTGCAGGAGCTCTTGCCGAGGCTCGTGCTCGCTCCCAGCTTTCTGATAGTGCTGGTCTTCGTCTACGGCTTTATCGCCTATACCGGCTTCCTGTCGATGACGAACAGCCGCATGCTGCCGTCCTATGATTTCGTCGGCTTCAGCAATTACTCGAGGCTCTGGGCGCTGCCGCACTGGTGGCGGGCGATCAGCAATCTCGCGATCTTCGCGACGCTCTATATCGTGATCTGTTCGGTGCTGGGGCTGGCACTCGCCATCCTGCTCGACCAGAAGATCCGGGCGGAGGGATTCCTCAGGCCGATCTATCTCTACCCGATGGCGCTCTCCTTCATCGTCACGGGCACGGCATGGAAGTGGTTCCTCGACCCCGGCATCGGACTCGAGAACACCATGCATCTCTGGGGCTGGGAGAGCTTCTCCTTCAGCTGGATCAAGGACCGCAATTTCGCGATCTACTGTGTCGTCATCGCCGCTGTCTGGCAATCGACCGGCTTCATCATGGCGATGTTTCTGGCGGGCCTTCGCGGCGTCGACAACGAGATCATCAAGGCCGCACAGATCGATGGCGCCACGACGCCCACCATCTATCGCCGGATCATCATTCCCCTGATGCGGCCGGTCTTCCTCTCCGCCTTCGTCGTCCTCGCCCATCTCGCGATCAAAGCCTACGACCTGATCATCGCGCTGACCGGCGGCGGGCCGGGGCAGGCGACCGAGCTGCCGGCGACCTTCATGTATTCCTATACCTTCACCCGCAACCAGATGGCGATCGGCGCATCGTCGGCGATCATCATGCTGGTGATGATCTTCTCGATCATCGTTCCCTATCTCTATTCCGAAATCCGGGGAGGAAAACGCTGATGGGCGCCCCCAGTCCCGAGAACGTCATCTCGCATGATCGCCTGACGCGGGCGCTGATCTATGCGGCGCTGATCCTCTTCGCTCTTTATTCGCTGCTGCCGCTCTATGTGATGCTGGTGAATTCGTTGAAGCCGCTCGACGAAATCCGCCAGGGCGGCATGCTGAACCTGCCGCAGACCTGGACGATCGAGCCCTGGCTTTCCGCCTGGTCGACGGCGCAGATTGGCGTGCAGCCGACCGGTCTTCGCCCCTTTTTCATCAACTCGATCCTGATGGTCGTGCCGGCCGTGGCGATCTCGACCATGATCGGCGCGCTCAACGGTTACGTGCTGACAAAGTGGCGCTTCCCCGGCGCGAACGTCTTCTTCGGCATGCTGCTCCTCTCCTGCTTCATTCCCTTCCAGATCGTGCTGATCCCGATGGCGCGCATCCTCGGGATCTTCGGTCTTGCCGGATCGATAAGCGGGCTGATCCTTGTGCACGTGGTCTACGGCATCGGATTCACCACGCTCTACTTCCGCAACTACTACGAGGCGTTTCCGACCGAACTCGTGCGTGCGGCGCAGATCGACGGCGCGAGCTTCTTCCAGATCTTCTGGCGGATCATGCTGCCCTCCTCCGGGCCGATCATCGTTGTCTCCGTCATCTGGCAGTTCACGAATATCTGGAATGACTTCCTGTTCGGCGCCTCCTTCTCCGGTCCCTATTCGACGCCGATGACGGTGGCGCTCAACAATCTCGTCAGCTCGTCGACCGGGGTGAAGGAATACAACGTCCATTTCGCGGGCGCGATCCTCGCCGCCCTGCCAACGCTCATCGTCTACGTGGTATCCGGCCGCTACTTCGTCCGCGGGCTGATGTCCGGCGCCGTGAAAGGATAAGCCCATGTCATTTCTGAAGATCACCAATCTGCGCAAGTCTTACGGCGCCCTCGAGATCCTCAAGGACATCAACCTCGAGATCGAGGAGGGCGGTTTCCTGGTGCTGGTCGGCCCGTCCGGCTGCGGCAAGTCGACATTGCTCAACACGATCGCGGGCCTTGAGCCAATCACCTCGGGCGACATCGCCATCAACGGCCGCTCGGTCGCCGGGCTGCACCCGTCGAAGCGCGACATCGCCATGGTGTTTCAGTCCTACGCGCTCTATCCCAACATGACGGTCGCCGGGAACATCGCCTTCGGCATGGAAATCCGCGGCGTGCCGAAGGATGAACGCGAGAAGGCGATCCGCCAGGTGGCCGACATGCTGCAGATCGGCCACCTGCTCGACCGCAAGCCAAGCCAGCTTTCCGGCGGCCAGCGGCAACGCGTCGCCATGGGCCGGGCCCTGGTGCGTGAACCGCAAGTCTTCCTCTTCGACGAGCCGCTCTCGAATCTCGATGCAAAGCTGCGCGTCGACATGCGCACCGAGATCAAGCGGCTGCACAGCCGCATGAAGACCACCATCGTCTATGTGACGCATGACCAGATCGAGGCAATGACGCTTGCGACCAAGATCGCCGTCCTGAAGGACGGAGTGCTGCAACAGTTCGGCACACCGGCGGAGATCTACAACAACCCGGCCAATATGTTCGTCGCCGATTTCATGGGTTCGCCGGCGATGAATCTTTTGAGCGCCCGCATCGAAACCGAAGGCGAGCAGGTCGCCGTTTCGCTCGCACGCCCGAATGCAGAGCCGCTGAAGCTCGCCGTACCGCGCGACGGTGCGCTCTCCGCCTATGCCGGCCGGGAGGTCGTCTTCGGTATCCGACCGGAAGCGCTTACCGATCCGGACGGCGCCGACCGCAATGCGAAGTTCGTCGCCGAGGGCGAATGCCTGATCGAAGTCGTCGAGCCTGCAGGCTCCGATACCTTCGCCGTCACCCGCCTCGGCGGCAAGGAGATCGTCGCGCGACTGAGGGCCGATGCCCGTATCGCGCCCGGGCAAGTGTCGCGGCTCGCCTTCAACCTCGACAAGGCGGTGTTCTTCGACCCTGAAAGCGAGAAGCGGATCGCATGAGCGCGGACATTGCGAAAGCGCCGGACATCGTCATTATCGGCTCAGGGATCGGCGGCGCGACCGTGGCTGCGGGCCTTGCCGCTTCCGGCGCCGAGATCCTCATCCTGGAAGCCGGCCGGCATATCGAGGACCGGCCGGAGAACCGTGACCAGCGGGCGATATTCCAGCGCGGCCATTTCCGGCCGAAGGAGACCTGGTACGAGGCCGGCGGTCCCGGCTTCAATCCCGGCAATTACTACAATGTCGGCGGCAATTCGAAGTTCTATGGCGCGGTGCTCACCCGCTATCGCCGCGAGGATTTCGAGGAGATGCGGCATCTCGACGGAATATCTCCCGCCTGGCCCTTTCCCTATGAGGAACTCGAGCCATGGTATGCCAAGGCGGAAGATCTCTATCAGGTGCGCGGCCGCCTCGGCGAAGATCCGACCGAACCGCCTCACTCCAACGACTATCCGCATGGACCGGTTCCGGACGAGGTCGCGATCGCCAAGGTCCGAAAGCGCCTGCGCGACATCGGACTGCATCCCTATTCGCTGCCGCTCGGCATCGACATCGACCGCTGGCTCGCCAAAGGCAAAACCCCGTGGGATGCGCATCCGAACAGCTTCGACGGCAAGATGGATGCCGAAACCGCGGCGCTGGCGGCAGCGCTCGAATATCCGAATGTCCGCTTGCAGACCGGCTCGCGGGTAACCCGGCTTTCGACCGCGCCGGACGGCAAGGCGATCGAGGCCGTGCACTACATCAGCGACGGGGCGGAGCATAGCCTGTCGCCGAAGATCGTAATTCTTTCCGCCGGCGCCGTGCAGTCAGCCGTTCTTTTGTTGCGCTCGGCGGACGAGCGCAACCCGGCGGGGCTCGCAAACCGTTCCGACCAGGTCGGCCGCAACTTCATGAATCACAACTCAAGCGCAGTGATTGCGCTCAGCCCCTGGTACCGCAACGATTCGGTCTATCAGAAAACCTTCGGGCTCAACGATTTCTATCTCTCCGACGGCGAGGGCGGGCCGCCGCTCGGCAATGTCCAGCTGCTTGGCCGCGTCTCAGGCGCGATCCTCAAGGCGAACATGCGGGCGATGCCGGAATGGCTCTTGAACCAGGTTTCGGCCCGCGCCATCGACTTCTACGCCATGAGCGAGGATCTGCCCTCTCCGGAAAGCCGCGTCATGGTCGACGGCGATCGCATCCTGCTGCAATGGGTCAGGACGAACTGGCAGGCGCATCTGAAGCTCGTCGCCAAGCTCAAGACCGTGCTCAAGAAGGCGGACTTCCCGGTGGTGATGGCGCGCGCCTTCGACAAGCGCACGCCGTCGCATCAATGCGGAACGGTCCGGATCGGCAATGATCCCAAGAAGGCGCCGCTCGATGTCTATTGCCGTGCCTTCGACCACCCCAATCTCTTCGTCGTCGATGCGAGCTTCCTGCCGACCTCGGCCGCCGTCAACCCGGCGCTCACCGTCGCCGCACAGGCGCTGCGCGTCGCGGACCACATTGCCGGGGAGGAGCTCCAGTGATGGCAGAAGGCACGCGTCCGATCGCGATCGTAACCGGCGGCCGGCGTGGCATCGGCCTCGGCATCGCCCGCGCGCTCGCGGCAAGCGGATTCGACGTTGCGATCACCGGCATAGGAGACGCGGAAGGCGTCGATCCCGTCCTTGCGGAACTCGAAGCGCTGGGGGCTCGCGCGACCTTCCTCAGAGCCGACCTCGCCGACATCTCCAGCCATCAGGCGACCGTCGACGCGGTGATCCACGCCTTCGGGCGGATCGACTGCCTCGTCAACAATGCCGGCATCGCCTCTGTCGTGCGCGGCGATTTCCTGGAGTTGAAGCCGGAGAACTTCGACACGATCATCGGCGTCAATCTGCGCGGCACCGTCTTCTTCACCCAGGCCGTCGTAAAGGCGATGCTCGCGACACAAGCTGCCGCGTCGCGCTCGATCATAAACATCACCTCGGTTTCCGCTGCGATGAGCTCGCCGGAACGTCTCGACTACTGCATGAGCAAGGCGGGACTTGCGGCCTTCACCCAGGGACTGGCGTTGAGGCTCGCGGAGACCGGCATTGCCGTCTACGAAGTCCGGCCCGGCATCATCCGATCCGACATGACCGCAGCGGTTTCGGGCAAATACGACGCGCTGATCGCCGGCGGCCTGGTCCCGATGCGGCGCTGGGGTGAACCCGAGGACATCGGCAACATCGTCGCCGGGCTCGCAAGCGGCCGGTTCGGTTTCGCCACCGGCTCAGTGATCCAGGCGGATGGCGGGCTATCGATCGGAAGGCTGTGAGGCGGCGGAGTGGGGCCGCTGAGAGTGACGATTTTCAAAAAGATCGCGCCCGGAGCGCGGAGCCGAGGACGATATGCATGAACTATGACTACATCATCACCGGTGCCGGACCCGCCGGCTGCGTGCTTGCCAATCGCCTGAGCGAGGACCCGACTGTCAAGGTGCTGCTGCTCGAAGCCGGCGGCGGCGACTGGAACCCGCTGTTCCACATGCCGGCGGGCTTTGCCAAGATGACCAAGGGAGTGGCGAGCTGGGGCTGGCACACGGTGCCGCAAAAGCACATGAAGGGAAGGGTGCTGCGTTACACCCAGGCGAAAGTGATTGGCGGCGGTTCTTCGATCAATGCGCAGCTCTATACCCGCGGCAATGCGGTCGACTACGATCTCTGGGCAAGCGAGGACGGCTGCACCGGTTGGGACTATCGCAGCGTGCTTCCCTATTTCAAGCGCGCCGAGGACAACGAGCGCTTTGCCGACGATTATCACTCCTATGGTGGGCCGCTCGGCGTCTCGATGCCGGTCTCGGCCTTGCCGATCTGCGACGCCTATATCCGCGCCGGCCAGGAGCTCGGCATCCCCTACAATCACGATTTCAATGGCAAACAGCAGGCGGGCATCGGCTTCTACCAGCTCACCCAGCGCGACCGCCGGCGCTCCTCCGCCTCGCTTGCCTATCTCTCGCCCATCAAGGACCGGAAGAACCTGACGGTGCGCACCGGCGCCCCCGTCGCCCGCATCCTGCTCGAGGGCAGGCGCGCGGTCGGCGTCGAAGTGGTGACCGGGAGCGGCGGCGAGGTTATCCGCGCCGATCGCGAAGTGCTGGTCTCCTCCGGTGCGATCGGCTCGCCGAAACTGCTCCTTCAGTCCGGCATCGGCCCCGCCGACCACCTGCGCTCGGTCGGCGTCGAGGTCCGCCACGACCTGTCCGGCGTCGGCGGCAACCTCCAGGACCATCTCGACCTTTTCGTCATTTCCGAATGCACCGGCGACCACACCTATGACGGCGTTGCCAAGCTGCACCGCACGCTCTGGGCGGGGCTGCAATATGTACTCTTCCGTAGCGGTCCGGTCGCTTCCTCGCTCTTCGAGACGGGCGGCTTCTGGTATGCCGACGCGAACGCCCGTTCGCCCGACATCCAGTTCCACCTCGGCCTCGGCTCCGGTATCGAGGCGGGCGTCGCGCGGCTCAGGAATGCCGGGGTGACGCTCAATTCCGCCTATCTGCATCCGCGCTCGCGCGGCACCGTCCGTCTTTCCTCGCCCGATCCGGCGGCGCCGCCGCTGATCGACCCCAACTATTGGGAGGATCCGCACGACCGCAAGATGTCGCTCGAGGGACTGAAGATCGCACGCGAGATCATGCAGCAGCCCGCACTCGAACCCTATGTGCTCGCCGAACGTCTCCCGGGCCCGGAGATCAAGACGGAAGAGCAGCTTTTCGACTATGGCTGCGCCAATGCCAAGACCGACCATCACCCGGTCGGCACCTGCAAGATGGGTACGGACGCGATGGCAGTCGTCGATCTTGAGCTGAAGGTCCGCGGCCTCGACGGCTTGCGCGTCTGCGACAGCTCGGTGATGCCGCGCGTCCCCTCCTGCAACACCAACGGACCGACGATCATGGTGGGCGAGAAAGGCGCCGATATCATCCGTGGCCTGCCACCGCTGCCGCCGGCGGTCTTCCAGCACGAGCGCAATGACACGCGGCCGCGTGCCCGCGCCGAAATGCGCTGACGGAACGGGTGGCCGATAAGGGCAGCCGGGACGGCTTCGGTTTCGGCATACGGCGCCCGGCGTCTTATTCAGACGCGCGAATGCCGTTGCAGCGCTTTAAATTGCTGCCGAAATCCTCCTTGGATCGCATAGGATCTGAGACATTATCCCATAGCCATTCCGGATTTGATTCGATGAAATTGATCGAGCCGCGCCGATTCCTGACTTCACTCTTCGAGGCCGCCGTGAAAGCGGCCGATCCCGAAGCCGCCATTCGCGCCCATCTGCCGCAGCGACCGAAGGGACGTACCATCGTTGTCGGGGCCGGCAAGGCGGCAAGCCAGATGGCCGCCGCCTTCGAACGGCTCTGGGATGGTCGGCTCGAGGGGACCGTCGTGGCAAGGCACGGACCGATCGAGGCGTGCGAGAACATCGAAGTGCTGCAGTCGGCCCATCCGGTGCCGGACAAGGCGGGGGCCGTCGCCTCGTCGGCGCTCCTCGAGCGGGTGAGGGGTTTGACTGAAGACGATCTCGTGGTGGCGCTGATCTCCGGCGGCGGCTCGGCGCTGTTACCGGCTCCGCCCGAGGGCCTGACGCTCGAGGACGAGATCGCCGTCAACCGGGCGCTGCTTGCCTCCGGCGCGCCGATTTCGGCGATGAACGTGGTGCGCAAGCATGTTTCACGTATCAAGGGTGGACGCCTGGCCCTGGCGGCATCGCCGGCGCGCGTCGTCAGCCTCGTCGTCTCCGACGTGCCGGGCGACAACCCGGCCCTCGTCGCCTCCGGGCCGACGGTGCCGGACCGGTCGACGCTCGAGGAAGCGCGCGAGATCGTCGCCCGCTACCGCATGAACCTGCCGGAGCGGGTGATGGCCCATCTCGCCTCGGACGCCGGGCGCGCGCCGAGCCCCGACTATCCGGCCTTCGCTATGAACCAGGTCCATGTGATTGCCTCGGCAGGCGTCTCGCTTGAGGCAGCCGCCGCGCGCGCCCTTGAGGCCGGCATCGAGGCCGTCATTCTCTCCGACGCGATCGAAGGCGAGGCGCGCGACGTCGGCCGCATGCACGCGGCGCTGGCACGCGAGGTGGCCGCGAGGAACCGTCCGTTTGTGAAGCCGGTCGTGCTGCTTTCCGGCGGCGAGACGACGGTGACGATCACCGGCGACGCTTACGGCAAGGGCGGGCGCAACAGCGAGCTGCTCCTGTCGCTGGCGCTCGACATCGACGGCGTCGGCAACATCGATGCGCTCGCCGCCGACACGGACGGGATCGACGGCTCTGAGGATAATGCCGGCGCCTTTGCCGATGGCGCGAGCATCGCCCGCATGCGGGAGGCCGGTATCGATCCGCGTGCCCATCTTGCCCGGCACGACGCCTGGACGGCCTTCGCCGCGAGTGGCGATCTGTTCGTGCCCGGCCCGACCGGCACGAATGTCAATGATTTCCGGGCGATACTGATACGGTGAGTTGTTCTGGCATGGAGCGGGACAAGACCCTCTGCAACCCTTCCCCACAGGTGGGAGGGGCTTTGGCGCCCGTTGCAATCGCCTGCCATTCTCGAACCGTCCAGCCCGTTGCATCAACAATGGGTAGGGACGGTGCGGCAGGCTAAGCCCCTCCCGCTTGTCGGGAGGGGTTGGGGAGGGTCTTCACCGGCTAAGTATCAGTCCGGTTATTTCACCCGCTTCAGCGCGTCGCCGAGGATCGAGACGATCTCGGCGATCTGCTGTCTTTCGACGATCAGTGGCGGCGAGAAGGCGATGATGTCGCCGGTGACGCGGATCATCAGCCCCTTCTCGAAGCAGTCGACGAAGACGTCATAGGCGCGGGCGCCGGGAGCGCCATCGCGCGGGCTGAGCTCGATGCCGGCAATGAGGCCGATGGTGCGGATGTCGACGACGCTCGGCAGGCCTTTCAACGAATGCATCGCCTCGTGCCAGTCCTCCTGCAGCTCGGCGGCGCGCGTCATCAGGCCTTCGTCGCGATAGATATCGAGCGTGGCAATGCCGGCGGCACAGGCAGCCGGATGGCCGGAATAGGTGTAACCGTGGAAGAGCTCGATCTGCCCCTCCGGCCCATGCATCAGCGCGTCGTGAACCTTGCGGCTGGCGAAGACCGCACCCATCGGGATCGCGCCGTTGGTGAGGCCCTTGGCGGTGGTGACGATATCCGGCGTCACGCCGAAATAATCGGTCGCGAAGGTCGCGCCGAGGCGGCCGAAACCGGTGATCACCTCGTCGAAAATCAACAGGATTCCGTGCCTGTCGCAGATCGTCCGCAACCGCTCGAGATAGCCCTTCGGCGGAATCAGCACGCCGGTCGAGCCGGCAACGGGCTCGACGATGCAGGCGGCGATCGTCTCGGCGCCGTGCAGCGCCACCAGCCTTTCGAGATCGTCGGCGAGTTCGGCGCCATGTTCCGGCTGCCCCCTGACGAAGGCGTTCTTCGCGAGGTCATGGGTGTGGCGCAGATGATCGGAACCCTGGAGCTGCGGGAAGACGCGACGGTTGTTGACGATGCCTCCGACGGAAATGCCGCCGAAGCCGACACCGTGATAGCCGCGCTCGCGGCCGATGAGCCGGGTGCGCGTCCCCTGCCCGATCGAGCGCTGATAGGCGAGCGCGATCTTCAGGGCGGTGTCGACCGACTCCGAGCCGGAGCCGGTGAAGAAGATCCGGTCGAGCCGGGCATCGGGGCCACCGGGAGCGATCTCGGCGAGCCGCTCGGCGAAGTCAAAGGCGATCGGATGGCCCATCTGGAAGGAGGGGGCATAATCCATCGTCGAAAGCTGGCGCTCGACGGCCGCGGCGATCTGGCGACGACCGTGGCCGGCATTGACGCACCAGAGACCGGCCGTGCCGTCGAGAATCCTGCGCCCGTCGATGCTGGTGTAATGCATGCCCTCCGCAGACGTCAGCAGGCGTGGCGCGGCCTTGAACTGGCGGTTGGCAGTGAAGGGCATCCAATAGCTGTCGAGAATCGGCGTATTCGGCTTGTTGTGGGCGTTCATGGCAATCCTCCTGACCGGTTGCACGATAGACGTCATGATTTGAATGCCCGAACAAGTCCTTTTCTTCGTCTCCCTAACGCATTGGATTTACTGGCGCCTAGCTGATAGAATTGCAATATTTCGAACAAGATCAACACGGGATCTGCGATGAGCGTCGATATCGGCAGCCGCCTGCGCCAGGTGCGGCTGATGCACAATCTCTCCCAGCGCGAACTCGCCAAGCGCGCCGGCGTTACCAACTCCACCATCTCCCTCATCGAATCCAACGCCTCCAATCCCTCGGTCGGGGCGCTGAAGCGAATCCTGGACGGCATTCCGATAGGGCTTGCGGAGTTCTTCTCCTTCCAGCCGGAAAAGCCGCGCAAGGCCTTCTATGCGGCGGAGGAACTGGTGGAGATCGGAAAGGGGCCGATCTCCTATCGGCAGATCGGCGACAATCTCTTCGGCCGCAGCCTGCAGATCCTGAAGGAGTGCTACCAGCCGGGTGCGGATACCGGCAAGGTGCCGCTGGTGCATGAGGGCGAGGAGGGCGGTATCGTGCTCTCCGGCCGGCTGGAGTTAACGGTCGATGACGAGCGGCGCATCCTCGGGCCGGGCGACGCCTATTACTTCGAAAGCCGGCGCCCGCACCGCTTCCGCTGCATCGGGCCGGTGCCCTGCGAGGTGATCAGCGCCTGCACCCCGCCGACCTTCTGACCGACAGGGGCATGGCTCTTCTCCTGCGAGAAAATCCACTTTCGGGGATGACAAACCGGCCGCATTGGTGTAAGTGCCGGCCGGTTCGGGTTCCCGCCCGTCGACCATGAACAAAGAATGGTGAAACCGCTCCTGCCCCATGGGCAAGGCCTTAAGGAAAACCGACAGGCCGGTCGAGAGCGCTCTGGCTGTTTCAGAAGAAAGCAAAGGTTAGACCGATGAACATCATCCAGCAGCTGGAAGCCGAACAGGCCGCCAAGATCGCCGCCAAGCGCACGCTTCCCGAATTCTCCGCCGGCGACACCGTTCGCGTCAACGTCCGCGTCGTCGAAGGCAACCGTACCCGCGTCCAGGCTTACGAAGGCGTCTGCATCGCCCGTTCCGGCGGCGGCATCAACGAGAGCTTCACCGTCCGCAAGATTTCCTATGGCGAAGGCGTCGAGCGCGTCTTCCCGGTCTATTCGCCGCTCGTCGAAAGCGTCGAAGTCGTTCGCCGCGGTAAGGTCCGTCGTGCCAAGCTCTACTACCTGCGCGATCGTCGCGGCAAGTCGGCGCGTATCGTCGAGAACACCGGCACGCGCGCCCGCAAGCTGAACGAAGCAGAGCGTCAGGCCGTCGCCGACGAAAAGGCACGCATCGAGGCTGAAAAGGTCGCAGCCGCCCAGGCGCTGGCCGCCGAGAAGGCAGCCGCCGAAGCCGCCGAGGCACAGGCAGCGGAAACCGCCGCAGAATAAGAATTGCAGTTCCTGGAACTGGCAAATAAGGCGGCTTCGGGCCGCCTTATTTTTTGACCTGCCGCTGGAAACCTGCGGAGTATCCACCCGCTTCCCGTCGCGTGTTCAAGAACAAGTCACCGCCATCGCGGCTCGCCCCCGAATATGACCTATTGGCTTGTATTCCCGTGAGATTTCGTGACATCTTCTGTCGCCACAAATTTCCAGGAGTTCTTCCATGACAATCCGCCGCCATGTGCTCGCGGGCATAGCCGCTGCCCTCGCCCTTCCCTTCGCCTTCTCCGTCCCCGCCAAGGCGAGCGATCTTCCGGATCTCGGCGGCAGGACCGTCGTCGTCGTGACCGAGAACGCCTATCCGCCGCTGCAATTCGTCGACCCGAAGAGCGGCGAGGCGGTCGGTTGGGAATATGACGCGATGAACGAGATCGCCAAGCGGCTGAACTTTAAGGTCGAATACCAGAATGTGAGTTGGGACGCGATGATCCAGGCGATCTCCGACGGTCAGTACCAGATCGGCATGACCGGCATCACCATCAAGGATGATCGCAAGGAGAAGGTCGACTTCTCCGATCCCTATATGCGGTCTCAGCAGTTCATGCTGGTGCGCAGCGATGAGACGCGTTTCAAGGACGCCAAGAGCTTCGCCGCGGTCGAGGATGCTCTGATCGGTGCCCAGCCGGGCACCTCGCCCTTCTACACCGCCGTCTACGAAATCCTCGACGGCAACGAGCAGAATCCGCGCATCAAGCTGTTCGAAACCTTTGGCGCCACCGTGCAGGCACTCACGGCCGGCGACGTCGATCTCGTGTTGACGGACAGCGTCGCGGCCCAGGGCTATGTCGATGCGTCGGAAGGCAAGCTGAAGGTGACAGGCGAACCGCTCGGCACCGAGGATTTCGGTTTCATCTTCCCCAAGGGCTCCGATCTCGTCGGCCCGGTCAATGCCGCGATCAAGGCGCTGAAGGAGGACGGCACCTTCGATGCGCTCAACAAGAAGTGGTTCCTCGACTACAAGATGGGCGGCTGATCGGTGACGATGGCGCCGGTCCAGCCATCCGGAACAACCGAGAAGGGCGACTATCCCTGGTGGCTGGTCGCCCTTCTCGCGATTGCCGGGATCCTTGCCGCGGTCATCGTGGCGAATGACATATTCGCCCAGGTTTTCACCGTCGTCGTCAAGGGCATCGGCGTCACCGTCTTCGTCACGCTGACGGGCTTTGCGCTGGCGACCGTGCTCGGGCTTGGCGTCGCGTTGATGGCGCTCTCGGAGCACGTGGTGCTCCGGCAGGTCGCGCGTTTCTACACGGAGGTGATCCGCGGCGTGCCGATCCTGGTGCTGCTGTTCTATATCGCCTTCGTCGGTGCGCCGGCGCTGGTGGTGACCGTCAACTTCCTTGCATCGCCCGTCATTGCGGCAGGCTGGGTGGAACCCATCGTCGTCCGCGACATCTCGCTGATGTGGCGGGCAATCATCGCCCTGATGATCGGCTATTCGGCCTTCATCGCCGAGGTCTTTCGCGCCGGCATCCTGTCCGTCGACAAGGGGCAGATCGAGGCCGCAAAGGCCCTAGGTCTCTCGCGCTACCAGCGGTTCCGCCTTGTCGTGTTCCCGCAGGCGATCCGCGTGATCCTGCCGCCGCTCGGCAACGACTTCGTGGCGATGGTCAAGGACTCCTCTCTCGTCTCCGTCCTCGGGGTCGCCGACATCACCCAGATGGGCAAGGTCTATGCGTCCGGCTCATTCCGCTTTTTCGAGACCTATTCGATCGTGGCCTATGTCTATCTGATCCTGACGGTTGGCCTCTCGCTCGCACTGAGGGCGCTCGAGCGACGACTGCGGCGGGCTGACACGCGGTAGCGGGCGCACTGGGTCTCCTCCCCTTGTCGGGAGGAGTTGGGGAGGGAATCAATGTTCGGCGAGCCGTTTCTCAATGCATGCCCGCCGTCAAGGCGGGTGCCTTGGCGGCCAAGGCCGCGCGCAATTTTTCCAGCGCCCGCGTCTCGATCTGGCGCACTCGCTCCTTCGAGATGCCAAGAGTGGCACCGAGTTGCTCGAGCGTCGCACCATCTTCCGAGAGCCGCCGTGCGCGGATGATCTTCATCTCGCGGTCGCTGAGCTGACCAAGCGCATTGTGCAGCCAACGACGAGCACGTTCGCCGTCGATCATGTCGCTGACCTGCTCGTCGGGCAACGGCGCATCGCTTGCAAGGAAATCGAGGCGCGCGCCTCCCTCGACATCGCCATGCCCGACGGGCGCCTGTAGCGACGCGTCGTTACCGGAAAGGCGGGCATCCATTGTCTGGACATCGGCGAGACTGACGCCGAGAGCAGCGGCAATCTCCTCATGGACTGCCTGCGACGTCAGCTGCCGGTCGCCTTGGGCGAGGCGGGCCCTCAGCCGACGCAAGTTGAAGAACAGCGCCTTCTGAGCCGAACTCGTTCCACCTCTGACAATCGACCAGTTGCGGAGCACGTAATCCTGCATCGACGCGCGAATCCACCAGGTGGCGTAGGTCGAAAACCGCACCTCCCGGCTTGGCTCGAAGCGCGCGGCCGCCTCCAACAGGCCGATATGGCCCTCCTGCACGAGGTCGCCCATCGGTAGGCCAAAACTGCGGAACTTGGCCGCCATCGCCACCACCAACCGCATGTGCGACATCGCAATCTTGTTACGCGCCTCCTGGTTATGGTCGTTCCGCCACGCCTCAGCCAGCGCATGCTCTTCGTCCCGCTCGAGATAGGGGGCATCCATGGCAATCTTGATCAAACGCCGGTCTGCGGTGAGAGTCTTCATCGATTGCTCCGTCCTGGCGCTGAACGCCTTCGCGTTGAAGAAAGGCCAAACGCCGCCTGCGCGTTCGGCAAGCTCAATCGGCGCAGCTTGACGAAACAAGAAAGCGCCCTAGATCGAAGAATACGAACCTGAGACGGTGAGGAATCACAGACCAAGAACGCCGGGGCACGGACGCGTCCCGGAAACGTCAAACGTACGCGGGGTCGAAAAGTTCCTTCGACGAACGATTTTTGATTGCAACGTAAAAGCGATGCACGGCGCCGTTCTGTCGCGTACCTCTATCCAGGTAAGACGCACAACGAAAAAGCCCGGCTCGAGAGCCGGGCTTTTGGTTTTGGACTACTGCGGCGCGCGTCTTATACGCGCAAAGGTCGCCGTATTTCCGAGATCGGTGTGATTACGCTGCTTCGTCCTGGGTGTCGTCTTCGTCGATGGCCTTGCCGCGCTTCGGCCCTTTGTTCAGGTTCGCCTCGACGAGACGTACGGCCTCCGTTTCCGACATCTTGTTCACCGCTGCGATTTCGCGCGCCATGCGGTCGAGCGCGGCTTCATAGAGCTGGCGCTCGGAATAGGACTGTTCCGGCTGGTTTTCCGCGCGATAGAGATCGCGAACCACTTCCGCGATGGAGATGAGGTCGCCGGAATTGATCTTGGCATCGTATTCCTGGGCGCGCCGCGACCACATGGTCCGTTTGACGCGTGCCTTGCCCTGCACGACCTTCAGCGCACGATCGACGAAATCGGTCTCCGACAGCTTGCGCATGCCGATGCTGACGGCCTTGGCCACCGGCACCTTGAGACGCATCTTGTCCTTCTCGAAATCGATGACAAAAAGCTCGAGCTTCATGCCCGCAACTTCCTGCTCCTCGATTGCGACGATCTGGCCAACGCCATGGGCCGGATACACGATCGATTCACCGGTCTTGAAGCCTTGGCGCGTTGAAGATTTCTTCTGCTGGGTCGTCATTCGTTTCAAACACTCCCTGTTGCACACCCGGCCTCAAAGGCCGGGCCGGGTGGGTGAAGCCCGGTGAGACGGGGATTCCGCCGGGTGGGGTCCATCCTGGTCCGTCCAACGAAACGCAAACAACCACATACGCCGCAGTCACAAGCAACGGAACGTTGCATATCTGGAGAGGGCCGCGTTGTGGAGATCGTTTGCTTTCGTGATGGTTTTCGGGCGCGCAAAAGCACCCTCTGTGGATCAGTTCCCGCAACCTACCACAAAAAACTGTCGAAATCAATGATTTGCTGCATGGCAGCGATCGAGCTGCCAAGCTCGCCCCCCCCCGTGAGACACCGGAGGGATTTCCCAGATTTGCTGCCCCGCCATTGCTGCCGGTCCGTCAACCGCGACGAACAAAGCAGATCGGCGATCTCAGTCGCCCTGTCCCGGTTCGGCGGAGAAATACTTCTCGTATTTCCCTTCGATGCCATCCATCTCCTTGGCTTCGGGCAGGGGGTCCCGCTTGACCGTTATATTTGGCCACTTCGTGGCAAAATCAGCGTTCACTTTCAACCACATATCGAGGCCAGGTTCGGTGTCCGGCTTGATCGCCCCGGCAGGACATTCCGGCTCGCACACGCCGCAATCGATGCACTCGTCGGGGTGGATGACGAGGAAATTCTCCCCTTCGTAGAAGCAATCCACCGGGCAGACTTCCACACAATCCGTGTACTTGCAGCGTATGCAATTGTCGGTCACGACATACGTCATGAGGTACTCCAGCCAATGCTCACATTTGGTGGCAGACGGCAATCGAGAGTGATTCCGGTCGTCCGCGCATGCTAGGAATGTCCGGCGCGCATAGCTGCCGAAGCAGAGCCGAATGTCACCTAACGTGGCTTGTGACGTAAAGGCTTCGGGCGCCCATTGCAAGAATTATCCATGCGCGATTTGCCGCGAAATAGGCAGAGTTTTTCGCCCTCGTCGGTGTTTCGGATCGAAGCGTCCGCGACCTTCATTAGCCTCAATCGCCCTCGTCGGCACCGGGCTTCAGCCGATCGGTCTCGCGCCGCTCCCGCTTCGTCGGTCGCCCCGCGCCACGCTCGCGCGTCGCTTGCTCGAAGGGCGTCAATTTTCGGACAGGCGCGGATGGTGTCATATCCTCGTAAAGGAGCCGGGCCTCCTCATAGGGGCCCCGCCGCGTTCCCGGCAACAGAACTCGAAGGACGAGGTCGCGTCGGTCGAGGGACAGTTCCAGCGTGTCGCCCACCCGCACCTGCGCGGCGGATTGCGTCACCCGCGTGCCGTTGACCGCCACGAACCCGGCCTCGATCGCCTTCTGTGCGAGAGAGCGCGACTTGATCAGCCGGGCGAAGAACAGCCATTTGTCGAGCCGCTGGCGCGCTGCAGACGGAGACTGTGGCTGTTCCTCCATCGCTCAGGCCTACTTCTTCAGTTGCTCCTTGAGAGCGGCGAGCTTCGCGAAAGGCGAATCCGGATCGATCGGCTTCTCCTTGCGTTGCGGGCGGCTGTCGAACTTGCCGCCGCGGTCATGCCGCTCATGCCGGTCCGGACGCTCCTTGCGCTGGCCCCCCGGCTTGCCCTCCTGGGCCTTGGCGCGCGCCGGCGTACCCTTGCGGCCACCGTCTCGGCCTTCCGCCTGGCCGTGACGCTCGCCCTGGCGCTTTCCGCCGCGGCGCTGGTCGCCGTGATGGCGGCCGCCCCGCTGGTTTTCCTGGCGCGTGCCAGGGCGCCACAGAAGCACCGGCTTCGGTTCGACCGACGCTTCCGTCTCGGCCGGTGGTGCTTCTTCGGCGGTTGGCTCCGCCGTCACTGCCCCATCCTCGCCGCTTGCCTGGCCCGCGGCCTCCGTCGTTGCCGCTTCCGGATCAACATCGGCCAGTTCCGGAGCCGTTTCGGTGGCTGGAGCAGGCTCGACCGTTGCGCCGGCCTGGCTTGCGAGGAAGGCAGCCGCCTCCTCCGCCGTCACGACATCGGCGCGATAGCCGAGGCCCTTGAGAATTTCCTCCATGTCGTCGGCCGTGGCGCCGAGAATGGACAGCATCGAGGTCGTCGCCGTGAAGCGGCGACCGTCATAAGCGCCTTCCGGGCGCGGTGCCGAACCTGGTGTCCACTGCAGCAGCGGTCGGATGAGATCGGCGAGGCGCTCCAATATGTCGATCCTGACCGCGCGCTTGCCGAGATAGCGGAAGCCCGCGAGCCTGTAGAACGTCCGTTCGAAGGACGGGTCGGTGACGACGGAGGTGCGGCCGGCGGCGAGCATAGGGATCAGTTCGCCGTAACCGGGCTTGTCGAGGCCGTCGTTCTTGAGCGCCCAGAGCAGCGTGATCAGTTCCGCCGGTGCCGGCTTCAGGAGCGCCGGCAGGAATATGTGATAGGCACCGAAGCGAACACCGTATTTGCGGATCGATGCGCGGCTTTCCTGATCGAGCGACTTCACCTCCTCAGTGACGTCGCGGCGGAAGAGGACGCCGAGATTTTCGACGAGCTGGAAGGCAAGCCCCTTTGCGAGCCCCTCGAGATCCTCCGCGCGCGAAATGTCGTCGAGCGGCTTCAAGACCGTACTGATGTGATAGTTCACGAAGCGCTCGATGCGCGCCAGCACATGCTCGCGAGCATTGGCCTGGAGTTGCTCGTCGGCGAGAAGAATGACGCGCGGACGCATGACATGATCGCTCGCGGCGAGCCGCGCGACGGGATCGCCGAGCCAACGCACGAGGCCTTCAGACGACAGCGCCAGATCGTTGTTGCCGGCGGCATGGAGACGAGCGGCGCGCGCCTCGAATTCCAGCGCAAGCGCCTTCTGTGCGGCACCCTGGACGGCCTTCGCATCCGCGCCCTCGCCGGCAGCCAAGGTGAACCGGAAACCGGTTAGCTGACCTACGTGGTGGCCCTCAACGAAGACATCACCGTTCACACTGATTTCTGCTTCCAGCATCGCATTCTCTCTCAGGCGCTTCATGAGCACAGATGTCCTGCGATCAACAAAGCGTTTCGTCAACCTTTCATGTAAGGCGTCGGACAATCGATCTTCGATTTCCCGCGTCTTTTCTTGCCAGTGTGTCGGATCGGCAAGCCACCCGGGCCGGTTGGACACATAGGTCCAAGTCCTGATCTGCGCAATTCGCGCCGAAAGTGTGTCAATCTCGCCGTCCGTGTGATCGGCACGACGAACCTGCTCGGCCATGAAGTCCTCGTTGACCCTGCCGTCCCGAACGAGATCCGTATAGATCGTCGAAATCAGGTCGGCGTGCTGGGCCGGCGTTATGCGGCGATAATCCGGCAAGGCGCAGGCTTCCCATAGTTTCTCGACTCGCTCGGCCGTGGTGGCGACATCCATCACCTCCGGATAACGCGACAGGTGCTCCAGCGCCTGCTGATCGACGGCCGGCAGGGCGCGCGCCAGTCCCGAGACTGCGGGTGCGGCCTCGAGGCTCATCTTCAATGCCTTCAGCGAGGAGAAATCGAGCGCTTTGGAACGCCATTGCAGCACCCGCACCGGATCGAATTCGTGCGATTCGATGCGTTGGACGAGCTCGTCTTCGAAAGGGTCGACGCGTCCCGTCGCGCCGAAGGACCCGTCACGGATATGCCGGCCTGCCCGCCCTGCGATCTGGGCGAGCTCCGCGGGGTTGAGATTGCGGTACTGATAACCGTCGAACTTGCGATCCTGCGCGAAGGCCACGTGATCAACGTCGAGATTGAGCCCCATGCCGATTGCATCGGTCGCGACGAGATAGTCGACGTCACCTTCCTGATAAAGCGCCACCTGGGCATTGCGGGTGCGCGGCGAGAGCGCGCCCAGCACGACGGCCGCCCCGCCCCGTTGCCGCCGGATGAGCTCGGCGATCGCATAGACCTCGTCGGCGGAAAACGCGACGATCGCCGAACGATTCGGCAGGCGGGTGATCTTCCGGGTGCCGGCATAGAGGAGCTGCGACATGCGCGGCCGCTCGACCACGGTGATGCCGGGCAAGAGATGCTCGAGAATGGGCCGCATGGTCGCCGCGCCGAGCAGAAGCGTCTCGCCTCGGCCACGCAAGTGCAGGATCCTGTCGGTGAAAATATGGCCCCGCTCCAGGTCGCCCGCGAGTTGCACTTCGTCGATCGCAACGAAGGACGCCGTCGTCTCGCGCGGCATCGCCTCGACGGTGCAGACCGAATAGCGGGCGCGATGCGGCGCGATCTTCTCCTCGCCGGTGATCAGCGCGACATTGTGGTGACCGACTTTCTCGACCAAGCGCGTATAGACCTCGCGCGCGAGCAATCTTAGCGGCAGGCCGATGACGCCGCTGTCATGCGCGATCATGCGGTCGATTGCATAATGCGTCTTGCCTGTATTGGTGGGCCCGAGCACCGCGGTCACGCCGCGGCCGCTCAGGATCATGGATTGAAAGGACAAGGTCATCGATCCCGGGCAGTCTCAACGAGCCGGTGGGCTTTCGCGTCCCGGCGGGAAACAGATGCCCACGCGCAGTGCCAAACGCAAGGGGCGTGAACGATTAAAAGCGACGGGCTGTCACGACCATATGTAGCGGCTGCATCTCGCGCGTCCATATTGACGTTTGGAACAGCCGCGGAACGAATCGGCGACGAATCGACGACTCGCATCGATTCACTGTATGTTCACGGCTACATATAGACTGTGTTGGCCAGACTCGCACGAGATGCTGAATCCAGGTCGGCAATGCTCGTCTCGGCTACCTTGACCGCATCTATCGTGCTTACCGGGTCGGGATTCGGCCCAAAGGATTCCGAATCCAAGACTCTGGAAAACATGGAAATTTTAACTCTGATTCGCAGCGAGTCTTAAAGAACCGGGGAATGAGAATCGTTGCCGCACCATTGCCAAAGAGGTTCGGCGCATGGGGAGAATCGCCGGCAATAGGGATTTTCCGAGTATGTTCGCCACAAGATATAGATGGCTCACTGTACCGAAGTGAGGTCGAAATCAGTTCCCCGCCCGACCATGCCTTGGCCCGATCAAGCACTGGAATGAGGGAGAGAGCCGTACAGATTGCGCCGACACGCCGCCCGAAGGCATCCGCGAAGGCTTCGTCCCGTGTCGATGCGAGGTCGTCGAAGATCGGCTGCTTGAACTGCGAGAGCGTCAGATCGCATCGCCTAGCATCGATGCGATTGCAATAGTGCATGCGGTCGTGTGTCCGGTTGTCAGGATTTCGCCGCCGAAAATATCCTGCGCGGCCGGCGCGATGAGCGCACTGGCCCCGAGCAGGATTCTCGATCGAAGATTTGCTTGAGCTTGCCGGCGACCAGCGCGGGATGGTTTTCCGCCCGCATCCCGCGCTGACTTTCTAGAATCGATCACGTTTATGATTTAGGTCGATCCGACCAAAATCCTCGTGATCTAAGCATGCTCCAGCGCCTGCTGGAGGGCGGAGATGCAGCAATAGGTCCTCACCGCCCGCTTTCGCCATCAGGTGAAGTACTGTCCGCCATTGGCCGAAATCGTCGAGCCGGTGATGAAGCCGGCGTCGTCGGAGGCGAGGAAAACGACGCAACGCGCCACTTCCTCCGGCTCGCCCAGGCGGCCGACGGGGATCTGCGGGATGATCCTTTCGTTGAGCACCTTTTCCGGCACGGCGCGCACCATTTCGGTACCGATATAGCCCGGGCAAATCGCATTGACGGTGATGCCCTTCGCCGCCCCCTCCTGGGCCAGCGCCTTGGTGAAGCCGAGATCGCCGGCCTTGGCGGCCGAATAGTTCGCCTGGCCCATCTGTCCCTTCTGGCCGTTGATCGAGGAGATGTTGACGATGCGGCCAAAGCCACGATCGCGCATGCCGGACCAGACCGGGTGGGTCATGTTGAAGAGCCCGGTCAGATTGGTGTTGATGACCTCTCCCCATTGCTCCGGCGTCATCTTGTGGAACATCGCGTCGCGGGTGATGCCGGCATTGTTGACAAGGATCTCCACGGGCCCGAGCTCGGCCTCCGCCTTGGCGATGCCATCGACGCAGGCCTGATAGTTGGAGACGTCCCATTTGTAGACAGGAATGCCGGTTTCCTGTTTGAAGGCCTGGGCCTTTTCGTCATTGCCGGCGTAATTTGCGGCCACCTTGTAGCCAGCCGCCTTCAGCGCGACGGAGATTGCAGCGCCGATACCGCGGGACCCGCCCGTAACCAATGCTACCCTGCTCATGTTCGCCTCCCGTTCGGTTGATTGTAATTCGCGAAAGTTTGCTCATGCGGCCCGGGAGCCCGGGCCACAAGCACTCGATTCCATTCGATGCAAGCACGCATGGCGGCTGCCGGTTACATGCGCTCCACGCACATGGCGACGCCCATGCCACCGCCGATGCAAAGCGTGGCGAGGCCCTTGGAGACGCCGCGCCTCTTCATCTCGAAGAGCAGCGTGTTGAGGACGCGCGCGCCGGAGGCGCCGATCGGGTGGCCGATCGCGATCGCGCCGCCATTGACGTTGACGATCGACGGGTCCCAACCGAGATCCTTGTTGACCGCGCAGGCCTGCGCCGCGAAGGCTTCGTTGGCTTCGACGAGTTCCACGTCGCCGACGGACCAGCCTGCCTTTTCGAGCGCCTTGCGGGAGGCGGGGATCGGGCCGGTGCCCATGATCTGCGGGTCGACGCCGGCCGTCGCCCATGAGACGATGCGGGCGAGCGGCTGAATGCCGCGCCGCCCTGCCTCGGTCTCGGTCATCAGAAGCGTCGCGGCGGCGCCGTCATTGATGCCCGAGGCATTGCCGGCGGTCACCGTTCCCTCCTTGTCGAAGGCCGGGCGCAGCTTCGCCATCGACTCGAGGGTGGCGCCGTGGCGGATATATTCGTCCTGATCGACGGTCACGTCGCCTTTGCGCGTCTTGACGATGAAGGGCACGATTTCGTCGGCGAACCGGCCGGCCTTCTGAGCAGCTTCCGCCTTGTTCTGCGAGCGGAGCGCGAATTCGTCCTGCTCCTCGCGGGTCAGCTGCCACTTGCGCGCGACGTTCTCGGCGGTGGTGCCCATGTGGTAGCCATAGAAGGCGTCCGTCAGGCCGTCCTTGATCATCGTGTCGATCATCTTGTAGTCGCCCATCTTCACGCCGCCGCGAAGGTGGGCGCAATGCGGCGCCATCGACATCGACTCCATGCCGCCGGCGACGATGATATTCGCATCACCGGTTGCGATCTGCTGCATGCCGAGCGCGACGGCGCGCAGCCCCGATCCGCAAAGCTGGTTCATGCCCCATGCGGTCTTTTCCTGCGGGATACCGGCCTTGATTGCCGCCTGGCGGGCCGGGTTCTGACCTTCTCCTGCCGGCAGCACCTGGCCGAGAATCACCTCGTCCACCTCACCCGCCTCCACCCCGGCGCGCTCGAGCACCGCCTTGATGGCGGTTGCGCCCAGCTCATGCGCAGGCGTGCTGGCGAAGGCACCGTTGAAAGACCCGACGGCGGTACGGGCGGCACTGGCGATCACGATGGAGGGATTGCTCATCAGACGTTTCCTCTTCTTGCTTGGCCTCGTGGCCACACTGGCAAAGGCAGGAGCCCGAGTCAAACGCCATGATGACGCGCTACAAAAGCTTCACGCTCGGCCCAATTCATCATATTTTTGCACCCGCGTCGCCGCATCGCACAAAGAGATTGTCAGCGGCGCGCTTTTGCGGATACTCTGAAAAACACAATAAAGACGGGACCATGGGTGAGAGGAGACCCCTGATGGCGAAGAGCGAAGGCCAGATCGTTATCAAGAAATATGCGAACCGGCGCCTCTACAACACCGGGACGAGCACCTATGTGACCTTGGACGACCTGGCCGTCATGGTGAAGCGGGGGGAAGACTTCGTCGTACAGGACGCCAAGTCCGGCGAGGACATCACCCATTCCGTACTGACGCAAATAATCTTCGAACAGGAGTCGAAGACCGGGAACACGCTTTTGCCGATTTCCTTCCTTCGGCAACTGATTTCCTTCTATGGCGACCAGATGCAGATGGTGGTGCCGAGCTACCTTGAACATTCGATGCAGGCCTTCACCGATCAGCAGGCGCAAATGCGCGAGCAGATCAACAAGGCCTTCGGCGACACGCCGCTTGGCAAGAACCTGCAGGTGCCGCTGCAACTGGTCGAGGAGCAGGTCCGGCGAAACACCGAAATGTTCCACCAGGCGATGCAGATGTTCTCGCCCTTCATGGCCGCTCCTCCGGCCAAGGATACGAAGAAGCCTGAGGCCAAGGACATCGACGAACTCAAGGAGCAGCTGCGCGCACTCCAGACGAAGCTGGATAATCTGGGCTAGCTGGAAATTCCCCTCCCCAACCCGTCCGCGCGGGGAGGAGGAGCACTTCGCCTCTGCGACACACACTGTCTCAAGTCATCGAAGCTTGTCCAGCCGTCCTGCGCCCACTAGCGAGTCGACGCTGCTGGCAACCGACTACTCAGCCGTCCGCGGCAGCTTGCGCTTGTGAGGACAGAAGGGGAGCGGTTGAGCACGGTTTCGACGGCCTACGGCCGCTCGCGTCAAAGAACTCGCGTCAAAGAAAAAGGGCCGGCAATGCCGGCCCTTCGAACTCCATCCGAAATGGACAACGCTTATGCGTTTTCCTTCGGCGTCAGAACCTGACGACCGCGATACATGCCGGTCTTCAGGTCGATGTGGTGAGGACGGCGCAGTTCGCCGGAGTTCTTGTCTTCGATGTAGGTCGGAGCCTTGAGGGCGTCAGCGGAACGGCGCATGCCACGCTTGGACGGGCTCGTTTTTCTTTTCGGTACAGCCATTTCATTCTCCACTTATCGGGCAAAACACTGTTCAGCAGCCGAAAATGGCCGGGTCAAACAGATGTCGATCTCGGAAATTTCGCGCGCTTATACATGGACGACCGCCGTTTGACCAGACCCCGCACGCAAATTTTCGAGTCTAGCGGGAGGGCAGTCTCGGTCGAGACTTGAAGAGCATCAAGCCTCGTCCTCCGGAACGATCCAGGGTTCTGCCTTCGCTGCCTCTTCCCACTTCCTGTAGGCCGGATGCGCCTTCACCGCCTCCATATAGGCGAGCGTCGCCGGATCGTTCACGAGTTCGTAGACGTCGAAACGGTTTACGACCGGGGCGAACATCGCGTCGGCGGCGGTGAAGCGGCCAAACAGGAACGGACCGCCGGAGCTCGCGATCGCCTCGCGCCAGATCGTTTCGATCCGCGCCACGTCGGCCGCCACGCCTTCGGCAAGTGCGATGGCTTTGCGCGGCCGGCGGATGTTCATCGGGCAGGCGCCACGCAGTGCCCGGAAGCCGGAGAGCATCTCCATCGAATAGGATCGCGCCCGGGCGCGATCCTCGCGGTTTTTCGGCCAGAGGCCCGCATCAGGATAGAGCTCCGCCACATATTCGATGATTGCGAGCGACTCCCAGACCCGCACGTCGCCATGGTGCAGAACCGGCACGCGTCCCGTCGGCGAGATTTCGCGGAAGCGCGGATTTCCCGCGGCAAAGTCGAAGGGGATCACCACGTCCTCGAAAGGAATTCCGCAAGCCTCGAGCGCCAGCCAGGGCCGCAGCGACCAGGAGGAATAGTTCTTGTTGCCGACATAGAGCACGAGCTCGGCCATGATGCTGTCTCCGTTCATTGTTTTCGGCAAACAGCCTTGCCACACCAGCGGCCGCAGGACCAATGAATTGCCTTCATCTCAATCATAAAGGCACGTGATATAGTCGCGCGACCGGCTGGCGCGGCGTTCGATCACAGAGGCAAGACGCTTCAGGCCTCGACCGGGCTTGCCGGCATTGCGGTCGATCGGATTGGGCAGGGAAACGGCCAGCAGCGCGGCCTGCCGTCGCGAAAGCTTGGCCGCCGATACGCCGAAGTGATGGCGCGCGGCGGCCTCGACACCATAGATCCCGTCGCCCCATTCGGCGACATTGAGATAGATTTCCATCATACGCCGCTTGCTCCAAACGAAGTCGGCGGCGATCGCCAGCGGCACTTCCATCCCCTTGCGGACGAAGGAGCGACCGTTCCAGAGATAGAGATTCTTGACGGTCTGCATCGGGATGGTGCTGGCGCCACGCGTCTGCCCGCCGTCGAGCGCCTCCTCGACGACGCTCTGCATTTGCACCCAGTCGACCCCGCCATGCGAGCAGAACCGGCCGTCCTCGGACATCATCACCGATTGCACGAGCACCGGAGCAATGTCGTCGAACTCCACCCATTGCCGGTCATAGCCGCGCAGGAGCACCAGGTCGCGCAGCATCAGGGTCGACACCGGATGAATGAAATCGATGAGATAGAGGATGATGAGCAGATAGGGCAGCAGCAAGAGGGAAAGGCCGAGAAGGAGCAGGCGCCGCCAGCCACGGCGCAGGGCAGATCCTCGGCCGGCAGACATCTCGCCCTCCTCGCGCTCTTCCGAAATGATGTCCACGGCCTGACTGTCCGCCCCTCTCTTCATGCCCGCCTTCTTATTGCACGGAGGCCGAGAGTTGAACGGCCTTTCTCACAAAAGACAAGGGTTGGATGCACTCATCCCCGGCGAATGCGATGCGAAAGTCCGTTGAAAGCCGCCCCGGCCCGTGCCAAAGAGCCTTCATGAGCTACGAGACATCATCCTTTGCGGAACGGCTGAAAGCCGATGCGCTTGCGGTCGAGACCTTGCTTTCGACGCTTCTTGATCCTGATCCATTTCCGGACGAGATCGCCCGCCCGGGGACCCTTATCAGCGCCATGCGTCACGGCGTGCTCAATGGCGGCAAGCGGCTGCGCCCGTTTCTCGTGGCCGAAAGCACCGCGCTCTTCGGCGGCGACATGGACGCCGCCCTGCGGATCGGCGCAGCGCTCGAATGCGTGCATTGCTATTCGCTTGTCCATGACGACCTGCCGGCGATGGACAATGACGAGCTGCGCCGGGGACAGCCGACGGTCCACGTCGCCTTTGACGAGGCGACCGCGATCCTCGCGGGCGATAGTTTGTTGACCTTTGCCTTCGACATCATCGCCGCACCGGAAACGCCGCTTTCCGACCGGCAGAAGACAGCGCTCGTGCTGGCGCTTGCGCGCGCCTCGGGCCACGGCGGCATGGCCGGCGGCCAGGCGCTCGACCTCGCCGCCGAGAGAGAAGCCCCGGACGAGGCGGGCATCGTCACCCTTCAGGCGATGAAAACCGGCGCCCTCATCCGCTTCGGCTGCGAGGCCGGCGCGATCATCGCCGATGCCGGCGCCGACGATCGGCAGCGGCTGCGCTCCTTCGGTGAGAAGATCGGCCTTGCCTTCCAGCTCGCCGACGACCTGCTCGACGTTACGGCCGACGTTGAAGTCATGGGAAAGGCGACCGGCAAGGACGCCGCCCGCGGCAAGGGCACGCTCGTCGCCCTCCATGGCCAAAAATGGGCTGAACACGAGCTTCAAAGATTGGTGGTCGAAGCGGAGGAGTTGCTGGCGGCTTACGGCAGCCGTTCGGCCGTCCTCGTCGAGACCGCCCGCTTCATCGCCAAACGCAGGAACTAGGACCTGTAGCCCATGAGCAAATACTGGTCGCCGATCGTATCGAGGCTGAAGCCCTATGTTCCGGGTGAACAGCCACGCATGGCAAATCTCGTCAAGCTCAATACGAATGAGAGCCCCTACGGCCCTTCGCAAAGCGCGCTCGAGGCCATCCGAATGGCGGCGGGCGCCGATCTCCGTCTCTATCCGGATCCGCTCGCGCTGGGCTTGAGGCAGTCGATCGCCGAGCGACACGGCGTAATGGCGGAGGAGGTTTTCGTCGGCAACGGCTCGGACGAGGTCCTGGCCCATGCCTTCGCCGCGCTTTTGAAACATGACCAACCGCTGCTCTATCCGGATATTTCCTACAGCTTCTATCCGACCTATGCAGGCCTCTTCGGCATCGACGCGGTCGAGGTGCCGCTCAACGATGCCTTCCGCATCGACATCGCCGACTATCGTCGCCCCTCGGGCGCGATCATCCTGCCGAACCCCAATGCGCCCACCGGCATTGGCCTGCCGCTCGCCGAGATCGAGAGACTGGTGGCGGAGCACCCGGAGCAGCCCGTCGTAATCGACGAAGCCTATATCGATTTCGGCGGCGAATCGGCGATCCCGCTCGTGCCGAAATACGCGAACCTGCTTGTCGTGCAGACCTTTTCGAAATCACGGGCGCTCGCCGGCCTGCGCGTCGGCTTCGCCATCGGCCAGCGGCCGCTGATCGAGGCGCTTGAACGCGTCAAGGACAGCTTCAACTCCTACCCGCTGGGGCGCGCCGCCCAGGCCGGTGCGACCGCCGCAATCAAGGATGAGGCCTGGTTCGAGGAAACGCGCGCCAGAATCATCGCCACCCGGGCGGAACTTACCCGGGAGCTGGAAAAGCGCGGCTTCGAGGTCCTGCCTTCGCTGGCAAACTTCGTCTTCGCCCGCCACCCGGGCCATCCCGGCCAAACGCTCGCCGCGAAGCTGCGCGAGCGCGCCGTGATCGTCCGCCATTTCGCCAAGCCGAGGATCGAGGATTTCCTGCGCATCACCATCGGCACGAATGAGGAATGCGGCAGGCTGATCGCGGCGCTTGACGAAATTCTTTGAAGGCGCGCGACAAACTCAGCTCTCGAACAAGGGCGAGAGATTTTCGTGACAAACCCCCCAACCCCGCCCCACAAGGGGAGGGGCTAGACCCGCTGCACCTCTCCACTTCGTTCTCACCGTCGCGACGGAATCGGCGAAGGGCAGGCGATTGCCGCGAGCGCCTGTCCCTCCCCCTTGTGGGGAGGGGAGGGGTTCGCCTTAGTTGGAAGGGGACGTAACAGGTCTTCGCATTGAGCCCTACTCGGCCGCAGCCTGGCCGCCGCCGAAGCGTTTCTCGATATAGTCGGAGACGAGGAGCTGGAACTCCTCTGCGATCCTGGGCCCGCGCAGCGTCATCGCCTTCTGACCGTCGATGAAGACGGGAGCGGCCGGCATCTCGCCGGTGCCCGGAAGCGAAATGCCGATGTCGGCGTGTTTGCTTTCGCCGGGGCCGTTGACGATGCAGCCCATGACCGCGACCTTCAGCGCCTCGACGCCCGGATATTTCTCGCGCCAGACGGGCATGTTCGCACGAATATCCTCCTGGATCTTCTGGGCGAGTTCCTGGAACACGGTCGAGGTCGTGCGGCCACAGCCGGGGCAGGCGGCAACGACGGGAATGAATTGGCGGAAGCCCATGACCTGCAGCAGTTCCTGCGCCACCTGCACTTCGCGCGTGCGGTCGCCGCCGGGCTCCGGCGTCAGCGAGATGCGGATCGTGTCGCCGATACCCTGCTGCATCAGAATGCCGAGAGAGGCCGAGGAGGCGACAATGCCCTTCGTACCCATGCCGGCTTCCGTGAGGCCGAGATGCAACGCGTGGTCGGAGCGCGCGGCGAGCATCGCATAAACGGCGATCAGGTCCTGCACGCCGGAAACCTTGGCGGAAAGGATGATGCGGTTGCGCGGCAGGCCAAGCTCTTCGGCGAGTTCCGCCGAGATCAGCGCCGACTGCACGATCGTCTCGCGCGTCACTTGCTGAGCCGTCAGGGGTGAGCCATTGGCCTTGTTCTCGTCCATGAGACGCGTCAGGAGGTCCTGATCGAGCGAACCCCAGTTCACCCCGATGCGCACAGGCTTGTCGTAGCGCATCGCCATCTCGATGATTTCGGCGAACTGCTTGTCCTTCTTGTCCTTGAATCCGACATTGCCCGGGTTGATGCGGTATTTCGCGAGGGCCTCGGCGCAGGCCGGGTGGTCTGCGAGCAGCTTGTGGCCGATATAGTGGAAGTCGCCGACGAGCGGCACATCGAGGCCGAGGCGCAAGAGACGCTCGCGGATTCTCGGTACCGCAGCGGCACTTTCGTCGCGGTCGACGGTGATCCGCACCAGTTCCGAACCCGCCCTGTGGAGCGCCGCGACCTGCGCGACGGTCGCATCGACATCGGCCGTGTCGGTATTGGTCATCGATTGCACGACGACCGGCGCGCCGCCACCGACGATCACGCCGCCGACATCGACGGCGACCGAGGCACGGCGCGGCTTTGGCTCGAAATCGAAGGCAGAAGACATGGACGCCTCTTCTTGGTTTTTGCGCAATCCGGACGAAAACCAGCTTCAATTTTCCTGAAAGTGCTCTGAATCCGGCTTTCGCCTTTCAGGTGGCGAAGGAAAGCATGCTTGTCAACGCCACATCACGCGCTGACGGCGAATTGATGGCACGCCGTCACTCTTGCCTGCCGTGGTCTGCATGAACGGCGTGCCGCGACAGCAGGAGCACGACGACGAAAAGGGCCGGGATAAAGGTGAAGATCACGGCAAAACCGCTGAACTCTGCAATGAAGCCGATCAGCGAGGGTGCGAAAAGCATGCCGGAATAGCCCATCGTCGTCGCGACCGCGAGGCCGATACCTGGCTGCAGGCCCGGCATGTTGCCGGCGGCGGAAAAGGCGATCGGCACCATGTTGGAGATCCCGATTCCGGCAATCGCAAAGCCGGCGATGGCCAGCGCTGCGTTGGGCGCAAGGCCGGCGAGCACGAGGCCGACAAACGCCGTGAGGGTACAGATGCGCAGCGTCCGCTTCGCGCCGAGAAGGTCGCGCACATGATCGCCGGCAAAGCGCATCGTCGCCATCGTCGCCGAGAAGGCGGCGAAGCCGAAGCCGGAGAGCTCGGTAGAGGCGCCGAGTTCGTTCCTGAGATAGAGCGCACCCCAGTCGAGCACGGCACCCTCCGGTACCATCGAGAACAGCGCCATGATGCCGATCAGCCACGGCAGCGGCGTCATCGGCAGCCTGAGCTTTTCCCTGGCGGCCGTCGGATGCGGCTTGTCGGCAAGGATCATCGGCCAGGCAACGGCCAGGATCGTCAGGCAGAGCAGGGTCACCGCGACCGCATGCGGCAGCACGCCGATCCGGGCCATCAAAAAGCCGCCGATCCCCGCGCCGACCAGCCCGCCAAGGCTCCAATAGGCATGGCAGGAGGACATGATCGCCCGCCGCATCGATCTCTCGACCCCTACGGCATTGGCGTTCATCGCCACGTCCATCGCGCCGACAAAGCCGCCAAGCAGGAACATGCCGATCGCGGCCGTCCAGACATTCGGCACCAAGGTCAGCAAGAGCAGCAGCGGCGAGAGAATGATCGCCGTGACTTTCGAGACCTTCGCGGAACCGAGTCGGGCGATGAAAGCGCCGGCGATCGGCATCAGCACCAGCGAGCCGACGCCGAATACGAGGATCAAGAGGCCGAGCATTCCCTCGCCGATCCCGAGCCGGTCCTTGAATTCCGGGATCTTCGGCGCCCAGCTCCCGGTGACGAAGCCATTCATTAGAAAAAGGAGCGACACCGCGAGTCGGTTCTTTGTCATATAGCCTTGGCGGACCCAGGTCTTACGGGCACTAAATTGGTCCATCGGAGTTTTCCTGCTGCCGGTCTCGCCGGCCTTACAGCACGTCTCCTTAAATCGATTTAAGGACGAGGCATGCGCGGTTCAAAGTGCTGCAACGCACCTTTGTGCATCTGGTAGACGCGCGGCGCTGCAATGGGTGATTTCGCGAGATCGGCGTCACGAGTGCATCGCGCGACCCGCTCATCCGCCTGGTTCGCCGGCGAGGACCACGGCCGTGCCGCGCGCCGTCAGTGCGGCAACGTGAGCCGGCGGCGCGCCCGCCTCGAGCACCAGGGTCGAAACGGCTTCGACGCCGACCACCGCGTAAGGGGCGGCCGTACCGAGCTTGTCCGTGGTAACGGCGGCCAGCACGGATCGGCTTTTCGACGCCATCAGCCGCTTGAATTCGGCGTCTTCGAAGTGCACCGCCGTGAGCCCGGCTTCAGCATCCGCACCGCAGGCTCCGAGGATACAGAGATCAGGCCGAAGCAGATCCGCATCGCGCTGCGCCCGCGCGCCGACCGCAGCGCCGACCGCGCGGTCGATGGTTCCGCCGATCAGGATGAGGTCGACAGCCGGCTTCTCCATGAGAGCCGAGGCGATCAACGGCGTATTGGTGACGGTCGTTATCGAAAGGTTTGGAGGGATTGCCCGCGCGATCGCCAGATTGGTCGAACCAACATCGAGAAAAATCGTCATGCCGCGCTCGATGTACTCGACGGATGCTCGCGCCAGGGCCGCCTTCCTCTGCGCAGCAAGCGCAGCGCGCTCGATCAGGGGACGACCCGCATCCGACGCAAGGGGCAAGGCGCCGCCATAGACCCGCTCGCACAGGCCTGCTGCGGCCATCTCACGCAAATCCCGGCGGATCGTATCCTCGGAGACGCTGAACTCGCGCGCGAGCTCCGCCGCGAGAACGCGACCATGCGTCCGCAGGCGTTCGCGGATGACAGATTGTCTTTCCCGCAGCAGGAGATCCAAGGACATGGGCGAAAACCGTGCGTAAACGTGCGTTAATCGGCAACAACGTGAGTAACAGTCTCCGATCCTTGTTGCAACCAGATTGAGGTGGAACAGTGGGAGCGAATGCCGGTTATTGCGCTGGCCGTTTCGAACGAATTTTACCAATTGGGAAAAATATTCATCGAAACAGCCGCGAAATGGTCTTTCATGCGCTGAGGTGAAACGAGTTCTGTGCGATTGTCGCCACAATCCGGAGGACGGGCCGGAGAACGACAAGGATGGAAACAAGACGATGAAACTTCTTCCGACGCTTTTCGCTGCTGCTCTTTTGCAACTTGCCGCCTTCACCACCGCCGAAGCCGGCTCCAACCTCGATGAGATCAAGTCCGCCGGCGTGCTGAAGATCGGCACCGAAGGCACATACGCTCCTTTCACCTATCACGATGCGAGCGGCGCACTCGTCGGCTTCGACGTCGAGATCGGCCAGGAGGTCGCGAAGCGCCTCGGCGTTCAGGCCGAGTTCCTGGAGGGCAAGTGGGACGGGCTGATCGCCGGCCTCGACGCCAATCGTTACGACGCCGTCATCAACCAGGTCGGCATTACTGAGGAACGCAAGAAGAAATACGACTTCTCCGATCCCTATATCGCCTCCAAGGCTGTGCTGATCGTGCGGGCCGACGACGAGGAGATCACGGATTTCGCCGATTTGAAGGGCAAGAAGGCGGCGCAATCGCTGACCAGCAATTTCGGCAAACTCGCCGAGAAATCCGGCGCCGAACTCGTCGGCACAGACGGCTTCGATCAGTCGATCCAGCTCGTGCTGACCGGCCGTGCCGACGCGACCATCAACGACAGCCTCTCTTTCCTCGATTTCAGGAAGCAGAAGCCCGATGCCAATGTGAAGATCGCCGCTGAACAGGCGGATGCTGACTATTCCGGCATCATCATCCGCAAGGGCGAGCCTGAATTGCTCGAGGCGATCAACAAGGCGCTCGCCGAGATCAAGGCGGACGGCACCTATGAGAAGATCTCGCAAAAGTATTTCGGCGCCGACGTTTCCAAGTAACGCCTATCGAGTGGGGCCGGTGATCGCCGGCCCACTTTCCATGACGACCCATGTAGGAGTAGGCGAGGGACCCAGGCCGGGATAGATTGTACCGGCCTAGCAGGCGGCACCAAGGCTGGTTCATCGCCTTTCGAGAAGCCGGCAAATTTCTTCGAGCTGATCGAGCGTTTTGTAGGCAATCCTGAGGTGCCCACCGGACGCCCTGTGGCTGACGGTCACCTCCAGCCCCAGGCTGTCGGACAGTGTGCGCTCCAGCGCCAGTGTATCGGCATCCTTTTCCTCGCGCCGCCGTGCCTTGGCGAAATCAGGATCGTTCTGCGCCTTGATGTCATTCTGGGCAAGGCGCTCCGCCTCGCGGACGGAAAGCCCCTTGGTGACAATCATGCGCGCGAGTGCCCCGGGGTCGGAAGTCGGGATCAGTGCACGCGCATGCCCCGCCGACAAGCTGCCGTCGGACAACATGTCGCGCACGGGTTCCGGCAGCTTCAAGAGCCGCAAACTGTTCGCGACGTGACTGCGGCTCTTGCCGATGATCTCGCCGAGATCGTTCTGCGTATAGCCGTGCTCTGCGATCAGCTGCTCGTAGCCGAGCGCCTCCTCGAGCGGATTGAGATCGGAACGCTGCACGTTTTCGACAATGGCGATCTCCAGAGCGGTGCGGTCGTCAACATCGCGAACGATGACCGGGATCTCCGTGAAGCCGGCAAGTTGCGCTGCACGCCAACGCCTTTCGCCCGCAATGATCTCATAACGATCGCTGCCGACGGTACGGACGACGACCGGCTGAACGATGCCGTGCTGACGAATGGAACTCGCGAGATCCTGCAATTCCGCTTCGTCGAACTGCCGACGGGGGTTGCGGGGGTTGCGCGAAACGAACTCGATGGGGACCCGGCGATCGGGGTTGACGGGACTCGCAGGCGCTGCGCCGCTCTGTAATGGCTGATCCATTTCCCCGATCAGGGCGGCGAGGCCGCGACCAAGACGCCGCTTGGAGCTGTCATCGTTCATGCGTCACACCCAATTATTACGATATCGAAACGGTCAGGCGGCCTTCCGTTGCCGCTCACGCTGGATGACTTCCGATGCCAGTTGCAGATACGCCTGGCTGCCGGCGCATTTCAGGTCATAGAGAATAGCGGGCTTACCATAAGACGGCGCTTCGGAAACGCGGACATTGCGCGGGATTAACGTATGATAGACCTTGTCCCCCAGATGCGTCCGCACGTCGCTCACCACCTGCTGCGCCAGGTTGTTGCGTGAGTCGAACATCGTCAACACAATGCCTTGAATATCGAGACCTGGATTGACGGTGCGGCGCACCTGGTCGACCGTCTCCAGAAGCTGGCTCAAGCCCTCGAGCGCAAAGAATTCGCATTGCAGCGGCACCAGGACAGAGTGTGCCGCCGTCATGGCGTTCATCGTCAAAAGGTTGAAGGATGGGGGGCAATCCAGCAGAATGTAGGAATAGTCGTGGGCCGCCGGCGCAACGAGCGCTTTCCGCAGGCGGAAGACTCGATCGGCCTCCTGGGCAATCTCCAATTCGATTCCGAGCAGGTCCATAGTGGAGGGGATGATGGCGAGGTTTGGCACCGCCGTGTCCCGGGCAATGGCGCCGATTGAATGCGTGCCCATGATCAGGTCGTAGGATGACAGGTGCCTGTCACGGCGCTGGATGCCAAGACCGGTGCTGGCATTACCCTGCGGATCCAGATCGACAATCAGGACCTTCTCACCGATAGCGGCGAGGGCGGTCGCTAGATTGATCGCGGTGGTCGTCTTGCCGACGCCGCCCTTCTGATTGGCAATGGTGATAATCCGATTATTTGGGCCAAACATGTTTCCGCTCGCCTATCACTTCGTCCGACGTGAAAGATTTGCAATCTCGAGAACCACCGAATCCGGCTCGACGACACTTGCGTGTTTTACCAGATCGAATTGAAAGCGGCTAACGGCTTTGTCGACTTCCTGCTGATAATCCCGGCCTTTGTGAAAGAAAGCGACGGTTCTTGACCCATCCTGCAGCATCCAGGGTGCGCAATGATCGAGAAGTTGGCTGAGATCCGCGAGCGCCCGAGCCGAAATGGCGTCACATGAGGGAATCGCCGCAGGTGCCGCCTCGATTCGAATAGGGTGAACCGTGCCACGCGCGCCGGTGTCATTCAGCGCTACGCGCAGGAACGCTGCCTTCTTGTTGTTGCTCTCGACGAGATGCACCCAACCGTCGGAATGCTCCGACAAGCAGATTGCGGTGATGACACCGGGGAAGCCACCACCGCTGCCGAGGTCAACCCAGGCCTTGGGGGCGGGGGAAAGCTGAAATATCTGCAGGCTGTCGAGAATGTGGCGGTGCCAGAGATCATCCAAAGTCGATGGGGCGACAAGATTGATCGACCTCGCCCACTTCTGGAACAGAGCGGCAAAGTGCTCCAGCTTCTCCCGCGTTTCACGTGAAACACGCAAACCGTTCAGCCTCTCGACGAGACTCGTTTTCATTGTATGCCTTGCCCCGCCGCACGTTTCGTTTCACGCCCCTGACGCCGCAAGCACGACAGAAGCAGCGAGACTGCCGCGGGGGTCATTCCGTCCACCTTCATCGCCTGAGCCAGGTTGCGCGGTCTCTGCAGACTCAACTTCTGCTTTAGCTCGTTGGAAAGACCGGGCAGGTCGCTATAGTCGAAATCGTCGGGGATGGTGGCACTCTCCTCGCGGCGGATACCCGCAATGTCTGCCGCCTGCCGCTCCATGTAGACGGCGTAAGCCGCGTCGATTTCCAGCGCTTCGACGACGCTTGCGTCAATGCCCTCCAGTTCCGGCCACAGCGGCTTCAATCCAGCGATCGTTTGATCGGGATAGGAGAGGATTTCATGCGCCGAGCGCCGTTGACCATCTTGGTTGAGCTTCAGCCCAAAACGCTTGCCTTCCGCTGGCGTAATCGAAAGCGACTGCAGCAGAGTGCGACCGGCATCATAGGCCCGTTGCCAGGCCTCGAAACGCACCCGACGTCCCTCCCCGACGCAGCCGAGCTGGAGCCCAACGGGCGTCAGGCGCATATCGGCATTGTCCGCCCGGAGCGACAGCCGGTACTCCGCGCGAGAGGTAAACATCCGGTAGGGTTCTGTGATGCCGCGCGACGTAAGATCGTCGATCATCACCCCGATATAGGAGTCGGTCCGGCTGAAGGTGAAAGCTTCGCGCCCGGTCGCGGTCAGCGCCGCGTTCAAGCCAGCGACAAGACCTTGCGCGCCAGCCTCCTCGTAGCCTGTCGTGCCGTTTATCTGCCCCGCCAAAAAGAGCCCGGGGATCTTCCGCACCGCGAGGGTGAGTTGCAATTCGCGCGGATCGACATGATCGTATTCGATCGCATAGCCAGGCTGGAGAATCGTAACCTTCTCGAGCCCTGGGATCGTGCGGATAAACGCCTGCTGCACCTCCTCGGGCAGGGACGTAGAAATGCCGTTCGGGTAAACGGTGTCGTCGTCAAGCCCTTCCGGCTCCAGGAAGATCTGGTGGCCGTCTCGTTCGCCAAATCGCACGATCTTGTCCTCAATCGACGGACAATAGCGCGGGCCGACTCCCTCGATCTGACCGGAATACATTGCCGAGCGATGGATATTATCCGCAATGATCTTGTGAGTTGCGTCGGTGGTGCGCGTCACGCCGCACTCGATCTGCCGGTTGAGAATGCGATCCGTCATGAACGAGAAAGGCACCGGCTCCTCATCCGGCCCCTGGCGGCCGACGCGATCCCAGTCGATCGTCCGGCCGTCGAGCCGCGCCGGTGTACCGGTCTTCAGCCGTCCGAGCGCCAGACCAAACCCGGACAAGGTGGCAGACAGCCCAAGCGATGGCTCCTCACCGACTCGCCCCGCAGCTATTTTGCGGTCGCCGATGTGAATGAGGCCTCTGAGGAAAGTCCCCGTCGTCAGCACCACGGAAGCTGCGCGATAGGTCCGGCCGTCTTTCATGATCACGCCGATGACCGCGTTGCCTTCTGTCAGCAGGTCAAAGGCATCCCCCTCGACCACCGAGAGATTTGCGATCGCTTCGATCTCACGCTGCATCGCTTCCCTGTAGAGCCTTCGATCCGCCTGGGTTCGTGGCCCGCGCACCGCCGGTCCCTTGCGCCGGTTGAGCAGGCGGAACTGAATACCGGCCGCATCCGCTACTCGCCCCATAAGTCCGTCAAGAGCGTCGATCTCGCGCACGAGATGACCCTTGCCGAGCCCGCCGATGGCCGGGTTGCAGGACATGACGCCGATCGTCGCTTTTTTGTGGGTGATCAGAGCCGTCCGGGCGCCCAATCGCGCCGACGCCGACGCGGCCTCACAGCCGGCATGGCCGCCACCGATTACAATGACATCATAGCTCGTCATAAGTCTATGCTCCCGCATACTACGGTCTTGATTCTCAAATCAGCCGCGCCTGTCAAGACGTTTCACGTGAAACGCTTCTACAGCGTCTTGTGACGCGCTACACGCGCTGTAGCCGATGCTGCGTGTCATTTCCTCAAATGGAGGTCGAGGAAGGAGACATGCAGTAGCGGCCCGCTCGCATTGTAAAGGCCGTCACTTGCCGATGCAGAACTCCGAGAAAATCACGTCCAGCAGGTTCTCCACGTCGACGCGCCCGGTAATGCGGCCGAGAGCGTCGCTCGCTATCCGCAATTGCTCCGCCTGCAGGTCCAGCCCTTCCGTTGTCATTCCGAGCTGCAAGGCGGCGCTTGCCTGGCGAAGGCAATCCACGTGCCGCTTCCGCGCCGGCATGGCAAAGGATATCCGCCCCGCCATATCCGGCAAATACGAGGCCAGCCTCTGCAACAGCTCGGGAATGCCAGCCCCGCTTTTCATCGAAATGAAGACATCTGCGTCCTCAGGTTGCCAGGCATGTTCCTCCGTGTCGATCTTCGTTGCCACACGGATTACACCCACGCCCTCGGCGATCGGCTCGTCGAAATGAAACCCTTCCGGTTTTTCTGAGAGGAGCAAGATCAGATCGGCGCCAGCGATAATCTCCCGCGCCCGCCGAATGCCCTCGCGCTCGACCAGCTCCTCGGTCTCGCGCAGGCCCGCCGTATCGAAGAGTTTAACCGAGAATCCGGCTAATGAAAGATCGATGGAGAGCACGTCGCGCGTCGTGCCGGCAATCTCGGTGACGATCGCAATATCACGTTTTGCGAGTGTATTGAGCAGACTCGACTTTCCGGCATTTGGCTTGCCTGCAATGACGATCTTGAGGCCATCACGAATGATCTCGGCGAGGCCGGCATCAGCGATGTGCGCATCGATCTCCGCCCGAAGCTTCGCCATATCGACCCAAATCGACGCGCTCACGGAACCCGGAATGTCGTCCTCATCGGCAAAGTCGAGTTCCGCCTCGATCATCGCTCGGGCATGGGTGAGGCGGCGGGCCCAGGACTGGTAAAGAGCCGACTGTCCGCCGCCGGACTGCTCGACGGCCAGCCGGCGCTGCATTTCGGTTTCCGCGGCGATCAGATCCGCCAGTCCCTCAACCTCGACCAGGTCCATCTTGCCATTCTGAAAGGCGCGGCGCGAAAATTCGCCTGCTTCCGCATGCCGAAGGCCGTCGATTTTTGAGAGTTCGTCGAGAATGGCGTGGACGACCGCGCGGCCGCCATGCACCTGGAACTCGCAGCAATCCTCGCCGGTGAATGATGCCGGACCTGGATAATATAGGACCAGGCCGCTATCGAGTGGCTCACCGTTACGCGTCCGAATCGTTCGGAGCGCGGCAATTCGTGGCCTGGGCAGCGCGCCGCAAAGCTGAACCACTGCCTCTGCAGTCGCAGGCCCGCTGATGCGGACGACCGCCACACCGGCGGGTAGGGCACCACTGGAGAGGGCATAGATCGTGTCGGTGAACTGCATCGGCCTGTTGAACCCGCAATTCCCGGGATTCGCCCCGGTGCAGGCTCACTTCTAACTCGTGTTTCTGTTGGGCATCTATATTCAACTGCTCGCGGCAGGGTGCACTTTACGTGCTTCCGTCCTGGACGGTCGGCGCGTTATGCACATGTCGGACCCGAAAATCAAGCGGCCGCCATCTCCGCGCGCCTCGGCTCAAGCGCATGTTTCACGTGAATCATCCCGGACTGTCGTGTCATGCCGAGCAGAACCGGTACTGCGGCCTAGTGCACCCGTCGGATGTCAACGACTCCGGCTAAATATGTGAAGCAGTGTACTGAAACAGATACGGCCGGGACCTCGCAATCCCGGCCGTTAGAGGGCAACCAACCATTCAGGCGTTCATAGAATCGAAGAAATCGCCGTTATTCTTGGTCTGCTTGAGCTTGTCGATCAGGAACTCGATAGCATCAGTGGTGCCCATCGGCGCGAGAATACGGCGCAGCACGAAGATCTTCTGCAGTTCCTGGCGCGGAACGAGCAGGTCCTCCTTGCGCGTTCCCGACTTCAGAATGTCCATCGCCGGGAAGATGCGCTTGTCGGCAACCTTACGGTCGAGGACGATTTCGGAGTTGCCGGTGCCCTTGAATTCTTCGAAGATGACTTCATCCATGCGGCTGCCGGTATCGATCAGCGCCGTGGCGATGATCGTCAACGAACCGCCTTCCTCGATGTTGCGCGCCGCACCGAAGAAACGCTTCGGCCGCTGCAGAGCATTCGCGTCGACACCGCCGGTCAGAACCTTGCCGGAAGAGGGCACGACAGTGTTGTAGGCGCGACCGAGACGGGTAATCGAGTCGAGCAGGATGACGACATCGCGCCCATGCTCGACCAGCCGCTTGGCTTTCTCGATCACCATTTCGGCCACCTGGACGTGGCGCGTTGCCGGCTCGTCGAAAGTCGAGGACACCACCTCGCCCTTCACCGAGCGCTGCATGTCGGTCACTTCCTCCGGCCGCTCGTCGATCAGGAGCACGATCAGATAGCATTCCGGGTGATTGGCGGTGATCGAATGTGCGATGTTCTGCAACAGCACCGTCTTGCCGGTACGTGGCGGCGCCACGATCAGGCCGCGCTGGCCCTTGCCGAGCGGCGCCACCAGATCGATGACGCGGGCGGAAAGGTCCTTCGACGTCGGGACGTCGAGCTCCATCTTGAACCGTTCGTTCGGGTAAAGCGGTGTCAGGTTGTCGAAGTGAACCTTATGACGGATCTTCTCCGGGTCGTCGAAGTTGATCGTATTGACCTTGAGAAGCGCAAAGTAACGTTCGCCTTCCTTCGGGCCGCGGATCGGTCCTTCCACGGTATCGCCGGTCTTCAGCGAGAAGCGGCGGATCTGCGAGGGCGATATATAGATATCGTCCGGACCCGGTAGATAGTTTGCGTTCGCCGAGCGCAGGAAGCCAAACCCGTCCTGAAGGACTTCGACGACGCCTTCGCCGATGATCTCGATCTCCTGTGTCGCCAGCATCTTGAGAATCGCAAACATCAGCTCCTGCTTGCGCATGCTGCTGGCATTTTCCACCTCAAGCTCTTCCGCAAAAGCGAGGAGATCGGTCGGCGTCTTGTTCTTGAGGTCTTGAAGCTTCATTTCAGCCATGAAGAGTCCATGTTCTATAGGGGGAAGCAGGTGGCGTGATTTTGGTAACGGAGCTGCGAGGGGAAGGGGGCAGGCTCTAAACTTCGTCACAGGCCATGGAGGAGATGCGCGAAAATAGCGATTCACGTGAAACGCCGCAAGGGGGCGCCGCAAATTAGCGACAACTATCGCAGCTGCGAATCGATTGAATTCAAAATGGTTTCACGACGACGAGGATGACCACGAGGATCATCAATAGGGTCGGTGCCTCGTTCATCAGCCTCCAATAGCGGGCATCACGGCGATTCTCGTCCCGGCTGAAGCACTCGACGGCGCGGCTGAAATGCGCATGGATGAGCGTCAACAGTACGACCGCCACTATCTTGGCATGCAGCCAGCCACCGCGGAATCCGTACAAATCCCACGCGAGATAGAGCCCGAGACCCCAGGTAATCTTCATTGCCGGATTCATGATGACCTTCAGCAGTCTCTGCTCCATCATCTTGAATGTCTCCGACTGTACCGAACCGGGCTCGGCATCGGTGTGATAGATGAAGAGCCGCGGCATATAGAGCAGCCCCGCCATCCAAGATATCACGGCGACGATGTGGAGCGCCTTGATCCAGAGATAGAGATCGTCCGGCTGCCAGACGAAGAGCCCCGCAAGCAGGGCCGCAAACACGCAGAGTGCCACGATCGCGCGCAGCCGCGCCCGTTTTCCTGGCCCGTGGTCTGTCTGCCGTTCTCGCCTCATCGATACCCGCGCACCCGCGATACCAGGGCGGCGACGTTTGCCGGATCCGCGTCCGGTGTAATGCCGTGTCCGAGGTTGAAGATCAGCGGCCCGTTGCCGAGCGCGTCGAGAATCCGGTCGACCCCACTCTCCATCGCCTGCCCGGCGGCCACGACCCGCATCGGGTCCAGATTGCCCTGGACAGGACCGTCCTTCTGTAGCTCCGCGGCGAAGGAGAGCGGCACCGTCCAGTCGAGGCCGATCGCGTCCGCTCCCGTGGCCTGCCGATAGGTCTTGAGCAGCGTACCGGCGCCCTTGGCGAACGCGATGATCCTGGCGGACGGGCGCCTGGCTCGAACGGACGCGATGATCCGTCGCACCGGTTCGGCGGCAAAACGGGCAAACTCGTCTTCACCCAAAACGCCGGCCCAGGAATCAAAGATCTGCACGGCGTCGGCACCGGCGTCGAGCTGCGCGACCAGATAATCGGCAGAAACATCTGCCAGAAACCCCAAGAGCCGATCGAAAGCTTGCGGATGGCGATAAGCAAAGAGCCGGGCAGGTGCCTGGTCGGGGGTGCCATGTCCGGCAATCATATAGGTCGCTACCGTCCAGGGGGCGCCGCAGAAGCCAAGCAGGGTCGTTTCCCCCGGCAGTTCACGACGGAGCCGCGTCACGGTTTCGAAAACAGGGGCGAGGTGCCGGGAAACGCCACCGGCATCAAGACCCTTGATGCCATCCTCATCGATCGGGTCCATCCGGGGTCCATGCCCTTCCTCGAAGCGCACATTTCGATGAAGCGCATCGGGAATGACGAGAATATCGGAAAACAGGATCGCTGCGTCGAACGCATATCGCCGGATCGGTTGCAGCGTCACCTCGACGGCAAGCTCAGGCGTATAGCAGAGGTCGAGGAAGCTTCCAGCCACCGCCCGCGTCTGTCGGTATTCAGGAAGATAGCGCCCGGCCTGGCGCATCAGCCAGATCGGGGGAGGCGTGAGGCATTTCCCGTTCAACACCTCCATGACTTTCCGACGTGTCTCGTCCACCGCGAGCTTCCCCAATCTAAAAACAATCTCATTTCTAATTGTTTCTATTTCTTAGAGTCGGTGGCTATCAAGGATTAAAATCAGTCCTCAGTTCGTCCAAACTGGCGGGATGTCTCCGGCGCGCCCGGGAAAATCATCGGACGGTTCAGCAAAGCTATTGGGAAAGTCCGGAATGCCGAGGCAAGTCAACGGCTTGCGCTGTTCGCGAGCGGGTCTCTTCCTGTGGACAAGGAGTCGATCCGCGTGACAAATTGTCGTCGGCTTGAGTCTTGTCCACAGCGCCGGACGGGTCATTTTCGCCTGGGCGGCACTTGTGAACAACTAGGCGCTTTTCCACTTGCCTGATCGCCGCTTGCGTCCTTAGCTGTCTTCAGTCCCGGCCTATCAACAGCCCCCGGAGAATTGCGTGGAGAATCGCAAAAACTACTTCCACCTGCACCTTGTCTCCGATTCGACCGGCGAAACGCTGATTGCCGCCGGCCGCGCCGCGGCTGCGCAGTTCCAGTCCTCGCATGCGCTGGAACATGTCTATCCGCTGATCCGCAACAGGAAGCAGTTGATGCAGGTCCTGGAGGCGATCGATGGCGCGCCCGGCATCGTGCTCTACACGATCGTCGACCGTGAGCTTGCTGGCCTGATCGATCAGAGGTGCCGCGAGATCGGCGTACCCTGCGTCTCGGTACTCGACCCTATCATCGAACTGTTCCAGTCCTATCTCGGTTCGCCATCGCGCCGCCGCTCGGGTGCCCAGCACGTGATGGACGCGGACTATTTCGCCCGCATCGAAGCGCTGAACTTCACCATGGATCACGACGATGGCCAGATGCCGGCCGATTTCAACGAGGCGGACGTCGTTCTTGTGGGTGTCAGTCGAACCTCGAAGACGCCGACGAGCATCTATCTCGCCAATCGCGGTATCAAGACCGCCAATATTCCGATCGTGCCCGGTGTGCCGCTGCCGGGAGCCTTGCTCCAGGCGACGAGGCCGCTGATCGTCGGTCTCATTGCCAGCGCGGACCGGTTGTCGCAGGTCCGGCAACATCGCGTGCTCGGAACCACCCATGGCTTCCACGGCGAGGATTACACGGACAGGGCAGCGATCGCCGAAGAGCTGAAATATGCCCGTGCGCTTTGCGCGCGCAACAATTGGCCACTCATCGATGTCACGCGCCGCTCGATTGAAGAAACCGCAGCGGCGATCGTTGCCCTTCGGCCGCGGCTCAGATAAGCCGGAACCGGCCGTGAACGGCCGCCTCCTTTGGCGGCGTCGAGAGAAGCGGTGCCGTGATGATTGGCGAGAGTCGATCATGCGATGAGCGCACTTTTGCAATGCGGGACTACGATATGACAGCCTTGCTTGTGCTGGCCTCGGCCAGTCCGTTCCGCCGGGCCCTCCTCGAAAATGCAGGGCTCGTCTTCGAGGCGCATGCGGCCCAGGTGGACGAGCGTGCCTTGGAAGAGCCGCTCGAGGCAGCGGGTGCCTCGCCCGTCGATGTCGCCCTTGTGCTAGCCGAGGCAAAGGCGCGCGATGTCGCCCGCCATTTCGGGGGCGCATTGGTGATCGGCAGCGATCAGACGATGTCGCTCGGGCAACGCGTTTATCACAAGCCGAAGGACATGGCGGAAGCCGCCGAGCATCTCCTCTCGCTCTCCGGCAAGACGCATCGCCTGAACAGCGCGATCGTTCTCGTCCGCGATGGCGATGTTCTCTGGCGGCATGTCACCACCGCTCACATGACGGTCAGGCCCTTGAGTCCGGATTTCGTCGCGCGGCATTTGGAAAGTGTGGGCGAAAAGGCGCTTGCGAGCGTCGGCGCCTACCAGCTCGAGGGGCAAGGTATCCAGCTCTTCGAACGGATAGAAGGCGACTATTTCACCATTCTCGGCCTTCCTATGCTGCCGCTTCTCTCCAAGCTCCGCGAACTGGGATCCATCGATGCGTGATTCACGTGAAACATTTGTTAACCATGCCTTCGTCACCGGCTATCCGATCAAGCATTCGCGCTCCCCGCTGATTCATGGTTACTGGCTGAGGAAATTCGGGCTCGAGGGCAGCTACAAAGCACACGAGGTCAAGCCCGAGGACTTCCCAGCCTTCATGAATGCGCTCAGGGACGGAAGTGCCGGCTTCTGTGGTGGCAACGTCACCATTCCGCATAAGGAGGCGGCGTTCCGGCTCGCCGACCGGCTTGACGAACACGCCGCCGAGCTCGGTGCGGCCAATACGCTGTGGCTCGAGGAGGGGGAAATCCGCGCTACCAATACCGATGGTCTCGGCTTCGTCGCCAATCTCGACGAACGCGCCCTCGGCTGGGATCGGATCTCGACCGCCGTTGTCCTAGGGGCCGGTGGAGCCAGCCGCGCTGTCATCCAGGCGGTGCGCGACCGGGGAATAAAGACGATCCATGTGGTGAACCGCACCGAGATGCGGGCGCGGGAACTCGCCGACCGCTTCGGCGCCGCCGTCCGTCCGCACCCGATGGCGGCGCTCTCCGAAGTCATGGCCGGGGCCGGACTGTTCGTGAACACCACTTCGCTCGGCATGGACGGAGAGCCGGCGCCGCAGATCGATTTCTCCCCGCTATCCGGGGAGGCCGTCGTCACGGACATCGTATATGTCCCGCTCAAGACTCCGCTTTTGCGGCAAGCGGAGGAGCAGGGCTTCCGCATCGTCGACGGGCTTGGCATGCTGTTGCACCAGGCCGTGCCAGGATTCGAAAAATGGTTCGGTCGGCGGCCGCTCGTTGACGAGCAGCTCCGGCAGATCATCATTAACGATATGGATGCGCACGCATGATCATCGTTGGCCTTACCGGCTCGATCGGCATGGGAAAGTCGACCACGGCCAAGATGTTCCGGGATCTTGGCGTGCCGGTGAACGATGCCGATGAGGTCGTGCACGACCTCTATCGCGGCGAAGCGGTTCCTCGGGTCGAAGCCGCTTTCCCGGGGGTCGTCAAGGATGGCGCCATCGACCGAGCCGAGCTTTCGCGGCAGCTTGTCGCCGCACCCGATCGGCTCGGAGAATTGGAGCAGATCGTCCATCCGCTCGTGCGTAAGCGCGAGCGGGAGTTCCTCGCCAAGCATCGCGCGGCCGGCGCGCCTTTCGTGCTCCTGGACATTCCGCTGCTATTCGAAACCAAGGCGGAGGCGCGGGTCGACCGGGTGGTCGTCGTCACATGCGATCCCGAGATCCAACGGGAACGGGTCCTGAGACGGCCGGGCATGACGGAAGAGAAATTCGCAATGATCCTCGCCCGCCAGGTCCCCGACAGCGAAAAACGTGCCCGCGCGGATTATCTGATCGATACGAGCGACAGTTTCGACGTCACCCGCGAGCAGGTACGCGCCGTCGTCGATCGCCTTCGGGCGGGGTAGCGCGGTAGCGGGGCTCTCCTGGGTTTCACCGGATTGGCGTCTGGGGCACCGAAGGACAGCGCCGCGCCGGAGCGCCATCGCAGGCCCCTCTCCTCCTGTCACCTTGGGGAGGGTTGGGGAGGGTCTTTCGGGGCGGTTGGAAAGCTACTCGCCCACTTCAATCGAGCGCCGAATCCCATTAAGACAGATCGCGCTTCGCATTGATTCGCATCGAGCCGATCTCCAGGAACCCCGCATGCGTGAAATCATCTTCGATACCGAAACGACCGGCCTCGACAATCGCGAGGACCGGGTCATCGAGATCGGTGGCGTGGAGCTCGAGAATCAGTTTCCTACGGGACGGACGATCCACATCTATCTCAATCCGGGCGACCGTAAGGTCCATCCGGACGCGCTGGCCGTCCACGGCATCACCGACGATTTCCTGAGGGACAAGCCGTCCTTTGCCGACGTTGTCGAGGAGGTCCTCGCGTTTTTCGGCGATGCCCGCTGGGTCGCGCACAACGCCACATTCGACATGGGCTTCATCAATGCCGAATTCGAGCGGCTGGGATTGCCGCCGATCGCCGCCGATCGGGTGACCGACACATTGGCGCTCGCCCGGCGCAAGCACCCGATGGGCCCCAATTCGCTCGATGCCCTCTGCCGCCGCTATGGTATCGACAATTCCCACCGCGCCAAGCACGGGGCGCTTCTCGACTCCGAGCTTCTCGCCGAAGTCTATATCGAAATGATCGGCGGCCGGCAGGCGGCCCTCGGCCTCGTCACCAGTCACATGGGCGGGCTCGCGGCCGATGCCGATGATGCCCCGATCCTGGTGTTCAAGAGGGAGAGGCCGCTGCCGCCCCGCCTGACGGAAGCCGAGATTGCCGCTCATGCGGCGCTCGTTTCCAAGATCGGCGCCAAGGCCATCTGGACGAAGTATGGCTAGCGCATCGCCCGAAATCGGAACCGATTATCGGAAAGCTCGATGCGCAGATTCAAAGAGTTTCAGCGACCTTCGCAGGTCTCAAAAACGCGAGGCGCTGTAAGAGGGAGCGGAATTCAAGAGCCGACGACCCGCATGTAAGGCGCATCCTCACCCAAACAAAAAGCCCGGCTGAGAAGCCGGGCTTTCGTGACCGCTGACGATCGTATCAGTTGGTCGTGTTGTTGGTGTTGGCGACCTGGGCGCGAACCTTTTCTTCAGCCATGCGCTGCGCGAACATCTGCGCGAAATCGATCGGATCGATCATCAGCGGTGGGAAACCGCCATTGCGGGTCGCATCGGCCACGATCTGACGGGCGAAGGGGAACAGGAGCCGCGGGCACTCGATGAAGAGCAGCGGCAGCATGTGTTCCTGCGGGAAGCCGCTGACGCGGAATACGCCACCATAGGCCAGTTCGATGTTGAACAGCATCTTGTCGCCGTCCTTCGCCTGGGCATTCAGCGACAGCACGACGTCGAAGTCGTTCTCAGCCAGCGGATTGGCGTTGACGTTGACATTGATGTTGATCGAAGGAGCGCGATCGCGGGCCTGCAGCGAACGCGGTGCGCCAGGGTTTTCGAAGGAGAGGTCCTTGACATACTGGGCCAGGATATTGAGCGACGGGTTCTGCTGGGCGTCGCCGTTGGAAGCGGTATCAGTCGTCATAAGAGTTTCCTCGGACTTCGAATTGGTGAGGCCATCTAGCACTTCGTCCCCTGGCTTACAACCCTCGCCGCAGGGACTGGTTCCTCGGAAAGATTACCCACTTATCGACGCAATCGCCTCCGGTTCAGGAAATCGCTGAAAGCGCATCCCGCAGCTCCGCTGGCTTTGGCGCGAATGCCATGGAAGGAGATCCATCGGCCCCGATCAGTGGGAAATCCGATTGGCCGGCGGACCGTTTTCGTCCTTCTCTTTCCGGGAGAATTCGTCCTCATCGAGATCGATCACCGAACCTTTTGACTGCTCGTTCCTCCTGCCGCTCGTATAAAAACCCGTGTCGGTCAGGATGGTCATTCTCGTCCTCAGCGCGTCTGCCAGCAGGCGCCTCGCCGGAGGCAACAGGAGCAGGAGGCCGATGATGTCTGTGAGAAAGCCCGGAACGATGAGCAGGACCGCCGCGATGAAGATCAGCGCGCCGCCGATAACGTCCAGGCCCGGGTCGACGCCCGAGCGGGCCGCTTCCTGCACGCGGCGAAGCACGCCAAGGCCCTTGATACGCAAAAGGGCGACGCCGGCAACGGCGCTCAGCAGCACGAGCAGCAGCGTCAGGGCGACGCCGAGCGCGCGCCCGACGATGACGAAGCCGGCAATTTCCGCAAGCGGCAGGCCGAGGAGAACGAAGGGTGTGACAAGGGATCGCATCGAAGAAGCTCACAAGAAGAGAAGTGCAATTGCCATCGCGACGGTTTATGGGTGCGACATCGCCATTTGAATGGTTTATCCTTGCGGACTATATGGAACAGTAAGGCAAATTCTAACAGCGGTTCCGGGTGGAAATGGGCTCTTTCGACTTCATCACGTTTTTTTTCCTGATCGCGGCGGTGGTCATCTTCCTGCAATTGCGCAGCGTCCTTGGCCGCAGGACAGGGAATGAACGGCCGCCTTTCGATCCCTACGCTCCGCGCGATGTCGCTCAACGCACCGAGGCGAGCGACAAGGGCAAGGTTGTTCAACTGCCGCGGCGCGAGAGTGCCGCGGAAGAGGAGTCCCGCCATGCGGCGATCGACTCCTTCGCCAAGCCCGGCACGTCGCTTAACGCTCAGCTTAGAAGCTTGAGCGACGCCGACCCCCAGTTCGAGCCTGCGGAGTTCGTCAACGGGGCCAAGATGGCCTATGAGATGATTGTGATGGCTTTCGCCGATGGCGACCGCAAGACGCTCAAAGGACTTCTTTCGCGCGAGGTCTATGAGGGCTTCGAGGCCGCCATCGCCGAGCGCGAGGCCAGGGGAGAAGTGGTCAAGTCGACCTTTGTCGGCATCGAAAAGGCCGACATCATGCATGCGGAATTGAAGGACAGCGAAGCAAACGTCACGGTCCGGATCATCAGTCAGCTCATTTCCGCCACCTATGACAAGCAGGGCAAGCTCGTTGACGGTGACGCCGATTCCGTGGCCGAAGTCAACGACCTCTGGACCTTCGCGCGTGACATCCGCTCCCGCGATCCGAACTGGAAGCTGATCGCCACCGAATCGGAAAATTGACCGCGAGAGGCAATCATGGCCTTTGATCTCGAGCCGGTCGCTTTTGCGGATTTGCCCGGTTGGCAGCAAGACAACCCAGCGCCGGTTATCGCCGCGCTTCGCCGATGCCACCGCCAAGTGACCAGGGTGAAGTCGTACAGGACCGGTTCCCTCGGCATTTCGGTCGATGATCTCCTGCCGGCCTTCGGCGCCGCCGGTATGGCACGCCTTGGGGAGACCGGGGCACGGGCGTTTTTCGAGGAACACTTCCTGCCATTCCGGATTCTCCCCGATGGAAGCGGCAAAGGCTTCGTGACGGCTTTCTACGAGCCGGAAGTCGACGTGCGCGCGACCGCTGATGCCGACTTCCGTTTCCCTTTCTATCGGCGCCCGGATGATCTGGTCGATCTCGACGACGATGCCCGGCCGGAAGGCATGGATCCGTATTTCGCCTTCGGAAGGCTTCGCGACGGTACGATCGAGGAATATCCGGACCGGCGGGCGATCGATCAGGGCTTCCTCGCCGGTCGCGGTCTCGAGATCGCCTATGCGCGTTCCAAGGTCGATGTTTTTTTTGCGCATGTGCAAGGCGCCGCGCGGCTCATCTATCCGGACGGCTCGCGCCGGCGGATCACCTATGCGGCAAAGACGGGACATCGCTTCTCCGCCATCGGCCGGCTCCTCGTCGATCGCGGCGAAATCGAAGCCGCGAGCGTGTCGATGGCGAGCATCCGCGGCTGGCTTGCCGCCAACCCGGAGCGCGTCGACGAGGTTCTCTGGCACAACCGGTCCTTCATCTTTTTCCGCGAGGCGCCGGTCGAAGATGCCGATCTTGGGCCGATTGCGGCAGCCAAAGTGCCGCTGGAGCCGGGACGCTCGCTGGCCGTAGACCGCCTCATCCATACGTTCGGCGTTCCCTTCTATATTGCGAGTGCGACGCTGACCCATCTCGACAATGGCCGCTCCTTCGGACGGCTGATGCTGGCGCTCGACACCGGTTCGGCGATCGTTGGCCCAGCGCGTGGCGATATCTTCACCGGCTCAGGTGAGGCCGCCGGCAATCTCGCAGGCTCGGTGCGCAACGAAGCGGACTTTTTCGTCCTCGTGCCGCGCGCGGCAGCGGCCAGATATCGCCATGGCTAAGGACAAGAAGCTTACGGCGGAAGACCGCATCTTGTGGGGCAAGGTCGCGCGCTCGACCAGGCCGATGCCCGGTCGGCTCGACGAACTTGCCGATCTGCTGGGAGAAGAAGAGCAATCGCCGTCGGCGGTGCAGCAGCAAGGGTCCGCGACGCCAGCGGAAAAGCCGGAGCGGGGTTTTACCTTGAGCGGCAAGCCCGATCACCGCCATCATCCGCTCGAAAGACCGGTCAAGCGCAAGTTGCAGAAAGGTACGCTGGCGCTCGAAGCGCGCATCGACCTGCACGGCATGATCCAGAGTGAGGCGCATGGATTCTTGCTGCAGTTCTTGCTGAAGGCGCATGAACGCGGGCTCAGGCACGTCCTCGTCATCACCGGGAAGGGTACGTCGCTCGGCAGCGACGGCGCCTTGAAGCGGGCGGTTCCGCTGTGGTTCTCGTTGCCGGAATTCCGGCCGTTGATTTCCTCCTATGAGCCGGCGGCCAGAAACCATGGCGGCGATGGGGCTCTTTATGTGCGCCTGGCCCGGACCAGGGGGCGGGCATCATGACGCCCTTCGGTGAAGCCATGCGCGATCTGCGCCGCCGCAAGGGCGCCTCGCAGAAAGAGATGGCGGCGGCAATCGGGGTATCGCCCGCCTATCTTTCGGCACTTGAGCACGGCAAGAGGGGCGCGCCGAGTTTCGACTTCCTGCAGCGCGTCGCCGGATACTTCAACGTAATCTGGGACGAGGCGGACGAACTCTTCCGCATCGCCCGAATTTCCGATCCCCGGGTGGTGCTCGACACGTCCGGTCTGCCGGCCGGACATACCGCCTTTGCCAACCGGCTGAGCGAGCGGATTCGCGATCTGCCGGAGGAGGCGATCGAGGCCATGGAAGATATTTTGGAAAAAGCCACATTTCCTGATAATGACAGGGGATAAAGCCCACCTCGCCCGCGACCTGCGGGTCGGGATTTGGAACCCGTGGACAAATTTTCTATAGTCCGCGAGGCATCTCGCGCCCGTGATTCGTCAACAAATCACGGGCGTCCGAAACCTGGAAAGACCTGAAGCCGAATGACCGATATTACTGAGACCGAAGCCGGCGCGATCGCCGAATATGGTGCCGATTCCATCAAGGTGCTGAAAGGCCTCGATGCCGTGCGCAAGCGGCCGGGCATGTATATCGGCGATACGGATGACGGCTCCGGTCTGCACCACATGGTCTATGAGGTCGTCGACAATGCAATCGACGAGGCGCTTGCCGGCCATGCCGATATCGTGACGGTGACGCTCAATCCCGACGGCTCAGTCACCGTGACCGACAATGGCCGCGGCATCCCGACAGACATCCACAGGGAAGAGGGCGTCTCGGCGGCGGAAGTCATTATGACGCAACTCCACGCGGGCGGTAAGTTCGACCAGAATTCCTACAAGGTTTCCGGCGGTCTTCACGGCGTCGGCGTCTCGGTTGTCAACGCGCTCTCCACATCACTGAAGCTGAAGATCCGCCGCGGCGGCAAGATCCATGAGATGAGCTTCACCCATGGCGTTGCCGACAGTCCCCTGACGGTCACGGGCGATGCCGGCAGCAATACCGGAACCGAGGTTACCTTCCTGCCGAGTGAGCAGACATTTTCGAATGTCGAATTCGACTATGCGACGCTGGAACACCGCTTGCGCGAGCTTGCTTTCCTGAATTCGGGCGTCCGTATCGTGCTGACCGACAAGCGGCATTCGGACATTCGGCGCGAGGAATTGATGTATGACGGCGGCCTCGAGGCCTTCGTCGCTTACCTCGACCGCGCGAAAAAGCCGCTCGTGCACAAGCCCGTCTCGATCCGTGGCGAGAAGGACGGCATTACCGTCGAAGTGGCGATGTGGTGGAACGACAGCTATCACGAGAACGTGCTCTGCTTCACCAACAACATACCGCAGCGCGACGGCGGCACCCACATGGCCGGCTTTCGCGCGGCGCTGACGCGCCAGATCACCTCCTATGCCGATACGTCAGGCATCACCAAGAAGGAAAAGGTATCGCTGACCGGGGACGACTGCCGCGAAGGGTTGACGGCCGTCCTGTCGGTCAAGGTGCCGGATCCGAAGTTCTCCTCGCAGACCAAGGACAAGCTGGTTTCGTCGGAGGTGCGGCCGGTCGTGGAAAGCCTAGTCAACGAGGCCTTGAGCGTCTGGCTCGAGGAAAATCCGGCCGATGCCAAGGTTCTCGTCGGCAAGGTGGTCGAGGCGGCTGCAGCCCGCGAGGCGGCGCGCAAGGCGCGCGAGCTGACGCGCCGCAAGGGTGCCCTCGATATCTCCTCGCTTCCCGGCAAGCTCGCGGATTGCTCCGAGCGCGATCCGGCGAAATCCGAGCTCTTCCTGGTCGAGGGCGATTCGGCGGGCGGTTCGGCCAAGCAGGGGCGCTCGCGCGAAAACCAGGCGATCCTGCCGCTGCGGGGCAAGATCCTGAACGTCGAACGCGCGCGTTTCGACAAGATGCTGTCGAGCCAGGAAATCGGCACGTTGATCACCGCGCTCGGCACGTCGATCGGCAAGGACGAGTTCAATGCCGACAAGCTGCGCTACCACAAGATCATCATCATGACGGATGCCGACGTCGACGGCGCCCACATCCGTACGCTGCTGCTGACCTTCTTCTTCCGGCAGATGCCGGACCTGATCGAGCGCGGCCACCTCTATATCGCCCAGCCGCCTCTCTACAAGGTGACGCGCGGCAAGTCCGTGCAATATCTGAAGGACGAAAAGGCGCTCGAAGATTATCTGATCAGCATGGGCCTGGAAGAGGCCTCGCTCGAGCTTGCCTCGGGAGAGGTGCGGGCAGGGCAGGATCTCCGCGAAGTCATCAACGACGCGCTGCGACTGCGCTCGCTGATGGACGGGCTGCACTCTCGCTACAATCGCTCGATCGTCGAGCAGGCGGCGATCGCCGGCGCGCTCAACATCGAGCTCAATTCAAGGCGCGACGAATTCGAGAAGATCGCTGCCGAAGTGGCGCGGCGGCTCGATGTCATTGCCGAGGAGACCGAGCGCGGTTGGGTCGGATCGGTGACGACGGAAGGCGGGTTGAAGCTCGAGCGCATGGTACGCGGCGTTAAGGAAGTGTCCGTACTCGACATGGCGCTGATCGGCTCCTCCGACGCGCGCCACATCGATCAGCTGACGGCGAAACTGAAGGAAGTCTATTCGACGCCGCCCGGGCTTCGCCGCCGCGACGGGACGCAGGAGATCAGCGGTCCGCGCGCCCTTTTGGACGCGATCTTCGCCGCCGGTCGCAAGGGATTGACCATGCAGCGCTACAAGGGCCTCGGCGAGATGAATGCCGAGCAATTGTGGGAGACGACGCTCGACCCCAACGTTCGCTCGCTGCTGCAGGTCAAGGTTGCCGACGCTACCGATGCGGACGGCCTGTTCTCGCGCCTGATGGGCGACGAAGTCGAGCCCCGTCGAGATTTCATCCAGGAAAACGCGCTGAGCGTCGCCAATCTGGACATCTGACGCTGCCGCCGCGCGAATACATGAGTCCCGGGGCGGTACACCGCGCCGGGACTTTTCTTTTTGGGCTCAGGCGCCGTTGAACCGGCCTTCGAAGACGAACTCGCCGATAGGCTTGCGCTGGCTTGGCTTCTCGCGCTGACGCAGATCCTCCGGCAATGTGGCGGGATCGGCAAGCCTGCCGATTGCGACGGCCGCTTCGACACGATTGTGCGCGGGTACCTCGAGTACCCGCATCGCTCTGTCGCGGTCGATGCCCCCCATGCCATGGGCATGCCATCCGGCGAGCTGTGCCTGCAGGGCCAAGGCGAACCACGCGGCGCCGGTGTCGAAGGCGTGGCTATAGGAGGGCCGGACCTCGCCGGTCGAAGTTGTCCTGTGTGTTCTCGAAAGGATGAATACAAGCGCCGAGGCATTTCTCGCCCAGCGCTGGTTGCCTTCGTCGAGCGTGGCGAGCAGCGGAGCGAAATATTCGGTGCCGCGGCGAGCGTAGACGAAGCGCCAGGGCTGGAGATTGCTGGCGGAAGGCGCCCAGCGCGCCGCCTCGAAAAGCGCAAGCAGATCCGTTTCCCCGATTTCCTCGCTGGTAAAGGCGCGCGGCGACCATCGTTCGAGAAATATGGAATGGATCGGGTGGTCGGCTCTTCGTTGGTTGATTTCTGTCACGGACAACATCCTTATCTTGCAAGCAGATCTGCTTGGGAGGAGCGGATTCGTCGCGACGCTACATAAGTTATGGCAGCGTTGGAATTCACAGGATGGAGAGGAGAGCGGGCGAACCAACCGTCGGTGAGCCGGCGGAATGGGCGCCACTCTGTCTGCTTTTTGGGTTATCATGGACTTGCTGAACTGCGCTAGATGATCCGCAACCATGTCCCCTGGACGAAGCCCGCGCGGAACGGCCCAGGCTTTGGGATCATTGCCGAACCGGCCCTGGCGCTCTTCTCACAACGCTCCGTTCCGCCTCAACCATGATCGGATGCGAACGACCATGACCGTGCATTCCTGGAGGGAATCAATGACGACCGGTATACCGGCGCAACCCATCAGGGATGGGTGCATCGCTTGCAAGCATCGTGCAGGCAGATGGAGAAACGGCATTGCGGGTGATTGTCGAACCGAACAAAAAAGTTGTATAAGTTCTGTAGATTTCATTCCGAGGAAGGACGCGCCATGAATCTGAAAGACCCGTCGCTGTTTCGCCAGGCCGCTCTCGTGGGCGAGAATTGGATCGAGGCCGACCCAAAAAATGCGATCGAGGTGAGCAATCCGGCGACCGGCGAGATCATCGGCCGCGTACCGAAGCTCGGCGCCGCAGAAACCCGTGCCGCGATCGAAAGCGCGGCGCGGGTGCAGAAGGGGTGGGCGGCGAGGACCGCCAAGGAGCGTTCGTCGATTCTCCGCCGCTGGTTCGAGTTGATGATCGAGAACAAGGACGATCTCGGCCAGATCCTGACCATCGAACAGGGCAAGCCGCTCGCCGAGGCGACTGGCGAGATCGTCTATGGCGCGAGTTTCATCGAGTGGTTTGCCGAGGAGGCGCGCCGCGTCTATGGCGACCTCGTGCCGGGCCACCAGAAGGACAAGCGGATCCTGGTGATGAAGCAGCCGATCGGCGTCGTCGCGGCGATCACGCCCTGGAACTTCCCGAATGCGATGATCACCCGCAAGGCCGGCCCCGCCTTTGCCGCCGGTTGCGCCATGGTCCTGAAGCCGGCCGCGCAGACGCCGTTTTCGGCGATTGCCATTGCCGTGCTTGCCGAGCGCGCCGGCATGCCGAAGGGGCTTTTCTCGGTGATCACCGGTTCGGCCCGCGACATCGGCGCCGAGATGACCTCGAACCCGACCGTGCGCAAGCTGACCTTTACCGGCTCGACGGAAGTGGGCGCCGAGCTCTACCGCCAGAGCGCCACGACCATCAAGAAGCTCGGACTTGAACTCGGCGGCAACGCGCCGTTCATCGTCTTTGACGATGCCGATCTCGATGCGGCCGTCGAAGGCGCCCTCATTGCCAAGTTCCGCAACAACGGGCAGACCTGTGTTTGCGCCAACCGCCTCTATGTGCAGGACGGCGTCTACGAGGCCTTTTCGGAGAAGCTTACGGCAGCCGTCGCCAGGCTCAAGACCGGCAACGGCATGGAAGAGGGCGTTATCCTCGGACCGCTGATCGATCAGCCGGCGCTCGCGAAAGTCGAGGAACACGTCGCCGACGCGCTTTCGAAGGGCGCGCGCGTCCTTCAGGGCGGCAAGCGACACGCCCTCGGCGGCACCTTTTACGAAGCGACGGTGTTGACGGATGTCAATCAGGCAATGGCGGTTGCGCGGGAGGAAACCTTCGGCCCGGTCGCGCCGCTCTTCCGCTTCAAGGACGAGGCGGATGTAATCGCCCAGGCGAACGACACCGAATTCGGCCTTGCCTCCTATTTCTACGCCAAGGACCTGGCGCGGGTCTTCCGTGTGGCCGAGGCGCTCGAATACGGCATGGTCGGCGTCAACACCGGTCTCATCTCGACCGCGGAGGCACCCTTCGGCGGCGTCAAACTCTCCGGCCTCGGCCGCGAGGGCTCGAAATATGGCATCGAAGAATTCACCGAGATCAAATATGTCTGCCTCGGCGGTATCGCCTGATGTCCTGAACCGGCCGGAAAGCTCTGGCCGGTTTTTTCTTTTGCCGGTAAGAGATTAGCCAAACGGTTGCGGTGTGGAATGCCCCTCATGCGGCCTGCCGGCCACCTTCTCCCTCCTCGCGGTGAGAAGTGTCGGTCCACCTCCGCAGCGGCTGCGGAGGACGGGCAGGCGGATGAGGGGCAACCGGCTTCCGCAATCTTGCCTGGAATGGATCGTCAAAGGAGAGTGGTCAATGCCGGCCCCCAAGAACCCCTTCAAAGCGGCGCTCCGCGAAAATCGTTTCCAGCTTGGACTGTGGGTGGCGCTTGCCAGCCCCTATGCCGCTGAAGTCGTGGCTGTCAGCGGTTATGACTGGCTGCTGATCGACGGCGAGCATGCGCCGAACGACCTGCCGCTGCTCGCGGCGCAGTACGGTGCGATTGCGGGGCGCGGCAGTCATCCGATCGTCCGCCTCCCCGTCGGCGATACCGCGCTCATCAAGCAGGTGCTCGACACCGGGGTCCAGACGCTGCTCATCCCGATGGTCGACAGCGTCGAGCAGGCGCGACAGCTCGTGCGAGCCGTGCGCTACCCGCCGCTGGGCGTCCGTGGCGTCGGTGCGGCGCTCGGGCGGGCCACGAATTTCGGCCGGATCGCCGATTATCTGGGGAATGCAAACGAGGAGGTCTGCCTGCTGCTGCAGATCGAAAGCCGGGCGGGCCTGAAGGCCATCGACGAGATCGCGGCGCTCGACGGCGTCGACGGGCTGTTCGTCGGACCGGCGGATCTCGCCGCCGATATGGGGCACCTCGGCAATCCCGGCCACCCGGAGGTCCGCGCCGCGATCGTCGATGCCTTTGCCCGGATCAAGAGCGCCGGCAAGGCGCGGGGGATCCTGACGCTCGATCTTGCTCAGGCTCATGACTACCGCGCGCTCGGCGCCGACTTCATGGCGATCGGCACCGATGTCACCCTTCTCGTCAGCGCGACCGAACGGCTGCGCCGGGAATTCGTCGGAGAGACGGAGCCGGCGCGAAGCGAATCCGGCTACTGATTACGGGATGGACTGTAAGAGCGTCTCGCGCGCAGACTGCAGGTGCCGGCGGCAGGCCTGCTCAACCTGATTGGGATCTCGCGACTGGAGCGCGGCGATATAGTCGAGATGTTCTTCCAGTGCGCGGGCATTGCGTTGGCGCGCATTCGCCTTGTTCCACTGATAATGATAGTGGAAGACGATCGCGATCACGTCGTAGAAATCGACGATAAAGCGGTTGCTCGAGGATTTGTGAACCAGCAGGTGAAAGCGCTCGTCGAGCTCGGAAAACTCCGTGTAGCGGTTGTCGACATCCGCGAGCATGTCCCGGTGGACCGCCTCGATTTGCTTCAGCTCCTCCCAGGCGGGATCGTCTTCGGGAAGCGTGACGAAACGCGCGGCGGAGCGAAGCTCGAACATCTCCCTGACTTCCGTCAGTTCAAGCGCGAAGTCGCGGGTAAAGCCTTTGAGCACCCAATGGCTGTTCGGCCGCTTCTCGATAAGCCCGAAGCGGCTGAAGCGGATCAGGAATTCGCGCACGCTGGTGGTGCCGGTGCCGATCTCGCGCGCCAGTTCAAGCTCGTTGATCTGCATGCCGGGCTCGGCACCGCCCGCGAGAATCCTGCGCATGAAGGTGCGCTCGATCCGTTCGGCGAGGGAATCGGTCTCCTCCGTCGGGAAGTAGTCGGACGGTTCCGGGCGTCTGAGCACGGTCTTGCGTCGTTTGTCCCAGTTGATGAGATCGAGTTCCTCGCATCGCGCAAGGATCGCTCGAACCGTGGTGCGGCTCACGCCGAGTGATTGGCCGAGCTCCGGTTCCGACGGCAGCGCCGAGTTTTCCGCCAGCAATGTCAGGCAGCGGTTGAAGGCATCCTTGAAGACGGTGTTCTGTTTCGCCATGCGCGGTTTTCGGCCCGTTGATGTTGATCGGAGTACCGACGTTCCGGGAGCTGACGCAAGTCGGCAACGGGTTCGGTCTACAGCGCCCGCGTCTTATCAGACGCGCAAAGTTCGCTGTAGCACTTTGATTTGCTGCATGTCTTCTCCTCCGGGTCTGCCGCGAGCCAAGTCCACTGGCAGCACTGTTGCGATGCAAGACATAATAACCATTGACGCAAATCTGTCTATTGTGGATAAAAGACAAAACACATGCGGCTGCATTGCCGTCGAACCGGAGGCCCAGAGTTTGTCCGCACCGTCCTCGATCCTTCTCTCGCCGGAAGACAACGTCGCCGTCGCCACAGTGGCGATCGAGCCGGGCGAGAACCTGCCGGCCGGTTCCACGGCCAAGGACCGGATCGACGCCGGACATAAGATTGCGGTGAGAGCGATCGCTGCAGGCGAACCGGTGATCAAATACGCCCAGGCGATCGGTCGTGCAACGCGCGATGTCGCCGCCGGCGAGCATGTGCATTCGCACAATCTGGCTTTCGATCAGGACCGCCTGGCGATCGGCGCTCCTGTCCCGCCGGAGACAGCAAGCGAGGCTGACAAGGCGCGCACGTTTCTCGGCTATCGCCGGGCCGACGGTCGCGCGGCGACGCGCAACTATATCGGCATCATCGCCAGCGTGAACTGTTCCACCACGGTCTGTCGCGCCATTGCCGACGAGGCCAACCGTCGCCTCCTGCCGAAGTTTGAAGGGATCGACGGCTTCGTGCCGATCGTTCACGACCAGGGCTGCGGCATGTCCTCGACCGGCGACGGCATGAAGAACCTGCACCGAACGCTCGCCGGCTACGCCCGTCACGCCAATTTCGGCGGCGTGCTGATGATCGGGCTTGGCTGCGAGGTCAACCAGTTGACGCTTTACGGCCAGAGCGGTGCCGGCGCGCAAAAGCGGCATTTCAACATCCAGGAAGCCGGTGGATCGCGCCGTTCCGTGGAGCGCGCGCTTGGCGTGCTGCAGGAGATCGCTGAGGAAGTGGCGCCGGCGCGGCGCGTGCCGATTCCGGTCAGCGAAATCATCGTCGGGCTGCAATGCGGCGGCTCGGACGGTCTCTCCGGCGTCACCGCGAATCCGGCGCTTGGCGCGGCTGTCGACATTCTTGCCGGAGCCGGCGGCACGGCAATCCTGTCGGAGACCTCGGAAATCTACGGCGCCGAGCATCTGCTTCGCAGCCGCGCCGTCAATGAGACAGTCGCAGCCAAGCTGGACGACCTGATTTCCTGGTGGGAGAACTATGTGGCGATGCATGGCGCCTCGCTCGACAATAATCCTTCGCCGGGTAACAAACGCGGCGGTCTGACGACAATTCTCGAAAAATCGCTGGGGGCGGTGGCCAAGGGCGGTCGTTCGCCGCTCACCGCCGTTTATAACTACGCCGAACGTGTGAGCGAACGCGGACTCGTTTTCATGGATACGCCCGGCTACGATCCGGTCTCGGCGACCGGCCAGGTTGCGGGTGGCGCCAATGTCATCGCCTTCACCACCGGGCGCGGCAGTTGCTTCGGCTGTCGCCCCGCGCCTTCGATCAAGCTCACCAGCAACACGGCGCTGTTCCAGGCGATGGAGGAGGACATGGACATCGATTGCGGCGTGATCGCGTCCGGCGAAGCGACGATCGCCGGCCTCGGCCGCCAGATCTTCGACCTGATCGTCGACACGGCTTCGGGCCGAAAGACAAAGAGCGAGCTTTTCGGCTACGGCGACAACGAATTCGTGCCCTGGCATCTCGGGGCGACGCTTTAGGGAAGGGACTTAATTGCCTCATCCGGCCTGCCGGCCGCCTCGCCTGCGGGAGAGGGCTGGGGTGAGGGACGATCCCACGGCAAGCGGAGGCGTTTGACGAACCACCGCAATCCTTGGGAGGGAGGAGACAAGGAATGCAGACGAGGAAAATCGGCCGCACCGATCTGGCGGTGACCGAACTGAGCTTCGGCGCCGCGGGGCTGGGCGGCCTCTACCGCGAGTGCACGCGCGAGGCGGCGATGGCGACGCTCGATGCCGCCTGGGATGCGGGCATCCGCTATTTCGACACCGCGCCCTATTACGGACTCGGGCTCGCCGAACGGCGGATCGGCGACTTCCTGCGCGACAAACCGCGCGAGAGCTTCGTGCTCTCGACCAAGGTCGGCCGGCTGCTGCATCCGGTGCCGGAAGACAAGGTTCCCGACTATTCCTATGTCAAGCCGCTCAACTTCGACGTCAGCTACGACTACGGCTATGACGCGATCATGCGGTCGGTGGAGATGAGCTACGCCCGGCTCGGGCTCAACCGTCTCGACATCCTCTATGTCCATGACATTGGCGTCTACACCCATGGTGCGAAGAAAAACGCCGTTTACCTTCGGCAGCTCCTCGATTCCGGCCTCAAGGCGTTGGAGGAGCTGAAATCGACCGGTGTCATTTCAGCCTATGGACTCGGCGTCAACGAGGTACCGGTTTGCCTCGAGATCCTGCGCCAGGCGGAGCTGGATTGCATCCTGCTCGCCGGTCGCTACAGCTTGCTCGACCGCTCGGCGGCCGCCGAGTTGCTGCCGCTTTGCGAGAAGAAGAAAACCTCGCTCGTGATCGGCGGCGTCTTCAATTCCGGCATTCTTGCGACCGGTCCCGTCGAGGGCGCGCATTTCGACTACATGCCGGCGACGGAAGAGGTCAGGGCGAAGGTCGCAGCAATGGAGGCGATCGCCGGCGAGCGTGGCATGCCGCTTGCCGCGGCGGCGCTTCAGTTCCCGCTCGCCAATCCGCTCGTCGCCTCGGTGCTGATAGGCACCGCCAGGCCCTCGAGCCTCGAGCGCAACGTGGAGCTCACCCGTTGGAAGCTCAAACCCGAGGATTTCACCGCCTTCGAGCCCTACACGCTCGTTGCCCCCGAGCTCGGCGAGGAGGCAGTGAGAGCCTGATGCGCTAGCTCCGGCCCGGCCGCGATGAGCACGAAACGGCCGAAAAACTATGCGCTTATCACTTGCCAAGCAAAGCTTTCTGCATTAGCGTGCAGAAATGTTTTTTATGGATAAAAGACGGTCCGCGAGCACCTGGCGGAACGTGGATAACTGGAACGAAGGTGTGATTTGAGAGGAGAACCTGATGAACATCGCTAAACGCATTCTTTCCCGTCGTGCCTTCAACGCCCTCGCCGGCGCTGCCTTTCTGGCCGCTATGGCGCCGGCGCCCTCGTTCGCCCAGGACGTCACCATCCCGATCATCGTGAAGGACACCACCTCCTTCTACTGGCAAATCGTGCTTGCGGGTGCCCGCCAGGCCGGTAAGGATCTTGGCGTCAACGTACCGGAACTCGGCGCGCAGTCGGAATCGGACATCAACGGCCAGATCAGTATCCTCGAGAACGCCGTTGCCGGCGCTCCGGCAGCCGTGGTCATCGCACCGACCGAATTCAAGGCGCTCGGCAAGCCGATCGACGAGGCCGCCAAGTCCGTTCCAGTCATTGGGATCGACTCGGCTGCCGACTCCAAGGCGTTCACCTCGTTCCTGACGACCGATAACGTCCAGGGCGGGCGCATTGCCGCCGATGGGCTTGCCGCCGCGATCAAGGAAGCGACCGGCAAGGAAGAGGGCGAAGTCGCCATCATCACCAGTCTGCCCGGCGTCGGGTCGCTCGATCAGCGCCGCGAAGGCTTTCTGGATCAGCTGAAGACGAAATATCCGGGCCTGAAGGTTGTCGCCGACAAATTTGCCGACGGCCAGGCGACGACCGGTCTCAACATCATGACCGACCTGATCACCGCCAATCCCAATCTCGTCGGGGTCTTTGCCTCCAACCTGATCATGGCGCAGGGCGCCGGGCAGGCAATCGCCGAGAACAAGCTTGGCGACAAGATCAAGGTCATCGGCTTCGACAGCGACGAAAAGACGGTGAGCTTCCTCAAGGAAGGTGTGCTCGCCGGCCTCGTCGTGCAAGACCCCTATCGCATGGGTTATGACGGGGTGAAGACGGCGCTCGCCGTATCGAAGGGCGAGAAGGTCGAGGCGAATGTCGATACCGGCGCCAACCTCGTCACCAAGGCCAACATGGCTGATCCGAAGATCGACGCACTCCTGAACCCCAAGGTGAACTGATCCGCCAGGATTTGAGTCGCGGCGCCTACTGCATCTCCCCTTAAATCGACCTCGATTTAAGGAAAAGGTAGGCAGCAAATCAAAGTGCTACAGCGAACTTTGCGCCTCTTACAAGACGCGCGGCGCTGGAGGCGCCGCGACAGGGTTGGGCGCGGCGGCCGGTGGCGAGGAGCCGGCTGTCGCGACCCCGCAAAGCGAGGAGGGGAACATGACAGGGCTTCAAGAGGTCAGCCACCGGCGTGATGCCGAGCTCAAGACGGCGGTGCCAAAAGGGGAGCCGATCCTGGACTTGCTCGGGCTGCAGAAAAACTACGGTGCCGTCCAAGCACTGAAACCCGCGTCCATTACGTTCCTTTCCGGCGAGATCCACGCCATCGTTGGTGAGAACGGTGCTGGCAAGTCGACGCTGATCAAACTGCTTACCGGCGTCATTCCGCGCACCGCCGGCGAGGTGCGCTGGTGTGGCGAGCCGGTGCAGCTTGCAAGCCCGAATGAGGCGATCGCCCGTGGCATCAATGCCGTGCACCAGGAAGTGGTGCTTTGTCCGCACCTGAGCGTTGCGGCCAATATGTTCCTCGGCGACGAGATGGACCGCAATGGCCTCATGCGCAAGCGCGCCATGACCGCCGCGGCGCAGGGTGTTCTCGATGATCTCGGCTTCAACCTGCCGGCCGATGCAACGCTCGGCATTCTGACGATCGGCCAGCAGCAGCTCGTCGCAACCGCCCGCGCCGCCATGCGCGGCACCCGCTTCCTGATCTTCGACGAGCCGACGGCCTATTTGACGCGGCAGGAATCCGCGCAGCTTTTCCGGCTCATTCGCCGCCTGCAGAACGAAGGCGTCACCATCGTCTATATCAGCCACCGGCTGGAGGAGGTATTCGAGCTTGCCGACCGCGTCTCGGTCCTGCGCGACGGCACCCATGTCGGCACGCGCCGGATCGGCGAGACGAACGAGGCCGAATTGATCGCGCTGATGATCAACCGCACGATCGAGCAGATCTATCACAAGGAACACTTTCCCTTGGGGGAGACCATCGTCGAGACGCGCGGCCTGACCGGTCCAGGTTTCAGTGATGTGTCGCTTTCCGTCCGCTCGGGAGAAATCGTCGGGCTGTACGGCCTGATCGGCGCCGGGCGTAGCGAATTCGCCCTCGGTCTTTATGGCCGCCATCCGATCGGCGCCGGAGAAGTCTACTGGCAGGGCAGGAAGGTCGAGATCGACAACGAGCGCAAGGCCATGGAACTCGGCATTGCGCTTGCGCCGGAAAGCCGCCGCGATCAGGGGCTCTGCCTCAACCTGCCGATCGGTCTCAACGTCAATCTGCCGGTCTTTCGCAGGCTGACGCGCGGACTGACCATCAATCGTGCTGAGGAGGCCGCGAATGCCGACCGGCAGATCCGCGACCTGCAGATCAAGACCCCATCGCGGCGGGTGCTCGCCTCCGCAATGTCCGGCGGGAACCAGCAGAAGATCGTCATCGGCAAATGGTTGAGCCATGGCGCCAAGCTGTTCATCTTCGACGAACCGACCGTTGGCGTCGACGTCGGCACCAAGGCGGAAATCTATCGGCTCTTTGCCCGGCTGCTCGAGCAGGGGGCAGGGATCATCCTGATTTCCTCCTACCTGCCCGAAGTCTACGAGCTCGCAGACCGGCTGCACGTGTTCCGGCAGGGCCGGATCGTGGCCAGTCATGACTACCGTGCCGCCAGCCACGAGGAAGTCTTGGCGCAGGCGATCAACGCCTGAGGACTTTTATTTTTGAAAACTGCAGCGAGTGCAGGGAGGGAACGATGAGTGTGGAAACGGTAGAAGGCAGCGCGGCACCGACGCCGAAGAGAGGGGTGAGCATCCTGTTCGGACTGACGCTTCTTGGCCTGCTGCTTGCTCTCTGGCTGGCCCTTGGACTTGCGACCAACGCCTTCTGGACGCCGAACAATATCAGCAATCTTCTCCGCCAGGGCGCAATGACCGCGATCCTCGCGGTTGGCCAGACATTCGTCATCATCACTGCCGGCATCGACCTCTCCGTCGGAGCCGTGGTCGGCTTCACCAGTGTCATCGTCGCATGGCTGCTGGCCGCCGGCGTGCCGCTCTGGCTCGCGGTCATCGCGACGCTTCTGATCGGCGTTCTCATCGGCGTCTTCCATGCTTTCGGAATCGTCCGCATGGGCCTGCCACCCTTCATCATCACGCTGGCGACGTTGACATCATTGCGCGGCATCGGTCTTTTGATCACCAACGGTTCGACGATCTCGATCACCAACGAGGCCTTTACCAATTTCTCTCGCGCCGATTTCCTCGGCGTTCCGAGCCTTTTCTGGATGGTGATCGTGGTTGCGATCCCGGCCTACGTATTCCTGCACCTCAGCCGCTTCGGCCGCTATCTCTTCGCAGTCGGCTCGAACCGGGAGGCGGCTCGCCTTTCCGGCGTCAATGTCGACCGGACGATCTATCTGGCCTATGTCCTCTCCTCGACCTGTGCCGCCTTTGTCGGGCTGCTGCTTGCCTCCCGCATCGGCATCGGCAACGCTACGCAGGCGGAGGGCTGGGAGCTGCAGGCTATCGCCTCTTCGGTCATTGGCGGCACCAGCCTGTTCGGCGCCGTCGGCTCGGTTCATGGTCCGCTCCTCGGCGCCTTCATTCTCGCGACGATCAATAACGGCGCCAACCTCCTCAACGTCAACTCCTTCTGGCAACGCATCATCACGGGCCTGCTGATCATCGTCATCGTCTATTTCGACCAGCTTCGGCGCCGCGGCTCGCGGTGATCGCCGAACGACGGCACCATGACCCAAGTTTCGGAGCGCGCAATGAAAGCTGTTGTCTGCCAAGAGCCTGGACGCCTCGAACTCGTCGAGCGCAATCGGCCGGAGGCGCCCCTCCCCGGCTGGGTGCGACTGGCCGTCCGGCGCGTCGGCATTTGCGGCACCGACTATCACATCTTCGAGGGCAAACACCCCTTCCTCGAATATCCGCGTGTCATGGGCCACGAGATTTCCGCGACGGTGATCGAGGCGGGGCCGGACTGCATGCTCGCGCCCGGAACGCTGGTGGTCGTCAACCCATATATCGCCTGCGGAAGCTGCGTCGCCTGCCGCAAGGGCAAGCCCAATTGCTGCACGGCGATCAGGGTTCTCGGCGTGCATACCGACGGCGCTTTCTGCGAGGAAATCGTCATGCCGGAAGGGAACCTCTACCCGGCGAACGATCTTTCGCCCGAAGCCGCGGCGACGGTGGAGTTCCTGGCGATCGGCGCCCATGCGGTCCGTCGCTCCGCAGTGCCAGCCGGTTCCCGCTCGCTGGTGATCGGCGCCGGCCCCATCGGGCTTGGAACGGCGATCTTCTCCCGGATTGCCGGACATGAGGTGACGCTCCTCGATACGAGCGCCGAACGTCTCGCCTTTGCCGCCGACAGGCTCGGTTTCTCGCAAGGAATCGTCGCCGGCGAGCGCGTGGAGGAAGCAATCGCACAGGCGACTGGAAACGAGGGCTTCGATGTCGTGTTCGACGCCACCGGCAATGCCGCCTCGATGGCGCGTTCCTTCGCTTACGTCGCCCATGGCGGCACGCTGGTTTTCGTCAGCGTGGTCAAGGACGAGATCCGCTTTTCCGATCCGGAATTCCACAAGCGCGAGATGACTCTCGTTGCCAGCCGCAATGCGACACGTGAGGATTTCGACCATGTGATCGCGTCGATCGCCAAAGGTTTAGTGCCGGTGGAGGCGCTCGTCACCCACAGGACGACGCTCGACGGGGCGGTCGACGACCTGCCGCGCTGGGCCCATGACAAGACCGGGCTCGTGAAGGCCGTGATCACGCTGGGGGCGGGATGAACTTCATCGACGCGCATCAGCATTATTGGATGCTCGGCCTCGGCCACAATGATTGGCCCGGGCCGGATCTCAAGGCCATCTACCGGGATTTCGGGCCGGAGGATCTGAAACCACACTTGGCGGCGGCGGGCATCGCCCGCACCGTGCTCGTTCAAGCGGCCGCCAATCGCGCGGAAACCGACTTCCTGCTCGCGCTTGCGGAACGGGAAGAGACGGTCGCGGCGGTGGTCGGCTGGGTGGACGTGCTCGCTCCCGGCGCCGTCGCCGAGATCGAGCGGTTGAAGAGCCATCGCAAGTTCAGGGGCATTCGTCCGATGCTGCAGAGCATCGCCGAAACCGCCTGGATCCTCAGGCCGGAGGCGATCGCGACGCTTGAGGCCTTACCGCATCTGGATCTTCGCTTCGACGCGCTGATCCAGCCGCGCCACCTGCCGGTGATCGCAGCCCTTGCCGACCGATTGCCGGAGCTTCAGATCGTCATCGATCATGGAGCGAAGCCCTTCATTGCCGAGGGCAGGATGGAGCCCTGGCGGACCGATATGGCGGCGCTCGCGCTTCGGCGGAATGTGCATGTCAAGCTCTCCGGGCTGGTGACGGAAGCCGGCGGGGCATGGTCGATCGAGCGATTGCGGCCCTATGCCGCTCATCTTATCGACGTTTTCGGTGCCGATCGCGTGATGTTCGGCAGCGACTGGCCGGTGGTGCTGCTCGCTGCGGACTATGCGGCGTGGTTTGCCGCCGCTCGTGCGCTGACGGCGCATCGGACGGAGTCGGAGCGGCGGGCGATTTTTCTGGGGACGGCGGCCCGATTCTACGGAATTTCCGTCTCATGAGGTACGAACGTCACAGCTCGATAGCCCCCACAATGCTATCCTCATATATTAGTAATATGATTCCTTTTAGTAATATGATCCCTTTCCCCAAAAGGTTAGGTTAGGGGTCTCTTTGTTGCGCTGCACAAGAAAAGTGGTACTCTGAAGGAGAGTGCGGCCGACAAGACAAATACTCGCAAGGCTTGCGTCGGACTGGGAGCGGCGCCGTCATCGATTGAAAGAAGGGGTACGCGTCGCATGTTCTACCAGCTTTACGAAATGAACCATGCCATGATGGCGCCGTGGCGGGCGGCAGCGGACGCCATGCGGCTGGCCTACAGGAATCCGATGAACCCGGTCTCGCATACGTATTTCGGCCGCGCGGCCGCTGCGGGACTGGAGGTGTTCGAACGCGCGACGCGGCGCTACGGCAAACCGGAATTCGGACTTGCCGAGACGGTTGTGGACGGTCAGCCCACACCCGTCCGTGAGAAGATCGTCTGGCGCGCGCCATTCTGCAATCTCATCCATTTCGAACGATCGCTCGCCGCGGGAAAGGCGGCCGACCCGAAAGTGCTTATCGTAGCGCCGATGTCGGGCCACTACGCAACGCTGCTGCGCGGCACCGTCGAGGCGCTGTTGCCCCATTCCGACATCTACATCACCGATTGGATGGACGCTCGGATGGTGCCCTTGAGCGAGGGCACGTTCGATCTCGACGACTATATCGACTACGTCATCCAGATCCTGCATTTCCTCGGGCCCGACACGCATGTGGTCGGTGTCTGCCAGCCGGCGGTGCCGGTGTTAGCCGCGGCCGCGCTGATGGAAGCGGACAATGATCCGCTTTCGCCCGCCTCGATGACGCTGATGGGCGGTCCGATCGACACCCGCATCAACCCGACCGGCGTCAATCAATTAGCGGAGCGGCGGCCGGTCGAGTGGTTCCGCGACAACGTCATCATGCCGGTGCCATGGCCGCAGCCGGGATTCATGCGCATGGTTTATCCAGGCTTCCTGCAGCTCTCGGGCTTCATGTCGATGAATCTCGACCGGCACCTGATCGCCCACAAGGAGTTCTTCGCTCATCTCGTCAAGAACGATGGCGATGCCGCCGACAAGCATCGCGAATTCTACGACGAGTATCTGGCGGTCATGGACCTGACGGCCGAGTTCTATCTGCAGACGGTCCAGGTCGTATTCATGCAGCATGCGCTTCCAAAGGGCGAGATGGTGCATCGCGGCAAGCGCGTCGATCCGACCGCGATCCGCCGTGTGGCGCTGTTGACCGTCGAGGGCGAGAACGACGACATTTCCGGTGTCGGTCAGACCAGGGCTGCTCACACGATCTGCACGAACATTCCGCAGCACATGCGCGAGCATTACATGCAGCCAGACGTCGGCCATTACGGCGTGTTCAACGGCTCGCGCTTCCGCCGCGAGATCGCGCCGCGCATCGTGGCCTTTCAGCGGGCGCATTCGCGCCACAGTAGGCCGGTCAAGCAGATCATCCAGGGCGGAAAGTCGGCGTGAACGGCCGAACCGCGGGCGAGCAAATGAGGTGAACTCTGCGGCTTGGTTCTGCGAGGGTCGCAAAAGAGGCGATTTTCGGGATCTGCTCACGATTTCGTCCCTTGGAGTCAAGCATTTGTCCGATTTCGGGGGCGTCGATCTTGTAGACCATGATGGCCTTTCCCACATCGTTTTCATCGGGCCACAACGGGTGGCCTGCTGATTGAGAGGTGTGCTGACGATGAACCAATCTGCATTGATCCGTCCGGACTGGACGCCTGCAACGATCGCGCTGATGGTGCTCGGCTTCATTGTGTTCTGGCCCCTTGGCCTGGCGATGCTCGCCTACATCATGTTTGGCGACAAACTGAAAGCCTTCAAGAAGGACGCCAACGACAGCGTTGACCGCATGTGTGCCGGCTTCCGGCGGAATAGCGGCCGCCACTGGGCCCACCGGACCGGCAATGTCGCATTCGACGAGTGGCGCGACGCGGAACTTGCGCGTCTTGAGGAGGAGCGCCGCAAGCTTGATCGGATGCGCGAGGAATTCGACGCCTATGTTCGCGAGCTCCGGCGCGCCAAGGACCAGGAAGAGTTTGACCGTTTCATGCGCGAGCGCAGAAACGGCGGTGCTGGCCCGGCAACGGTCGACTGACGCAAAGCATCCGGCGTTTCACATGAAACGCCGGAATTATCGCATCGCCACGAAAGGCTTAGCCGCGTCAAGGCGATTGCGATCCTTACGCGTCCGATATGTCCGACAAGACGCATGGCGATTGCCCGTTCAGGACGTGTCAACGACACCCCGAATCGGCTAAACAGGCTTCCATGTTTCCTTCCCTCAAGCGGCGCCGTGGCGGTGGAACGCCTGCTCAAGTCATGCGGGAGATCGAAGTGGCAGGCAAGGTACTGCCCTTGACGATCCGCCAGAACGCGCGCGCCAGCCGCTTGACGCTCCGCATAGAGCCCGGCGGCCGTTCCTTGAAGCTGACCGTTCCCGAGGGACTGCCGGAGCGAGAAGTCAGCGCGTTCCTCACCCGCCACCACGGCTGGCTGATGACCAAGCTCGCGCGCTTCTCCGGCGAAAGCGAGCTTGAGCATGGGGGGATGATCTTCATCCGCGGCGTAGCCCACCGTATCGAGCGAACCGGCCGCATTCGCGGGCTGACGGAAGCGGTGATGGTCGGTGAGGAAGCGGTGCTCATGGTGGGCGGCGCGGAGGAACACCTGCGACGACGCATTGCCGATTTCCTGAAAAAAGAGGCGCGTTTCGAACTGGAGCGCCTCGTGGCGATCTATTGCGGCAGAATCGATCGCCGGGCGCGCTCGCTGAGCCTCAAGGACACCCGCAGCCGCTGGGGCTCCTGTTCCGCCGAGGGGGACCTGAGCTTCTCCTGGCGCATCGTCATGGCGCCGCCGAAGGTGATCGCCTATCTCGCTGCCCACGAGGTCGCCCATCTCAAGGAGATGAACCACGGGCCCAATTTCTGGTCTCTTTGCGAGAGATTGTGCCCGGATACCAACGATGCCAGGCGGTGGCTGAAGCGCAACGGCACCATGCTGCACGCGATCGACTTCGGCTGAATGAAGACTTGGCGCGGCTTTGGCAGGTGAGACGGGACTGAGGCGCCGATCGGGGCAATCCCGATGCGGCACGGCTTTGGTATGCGATGAAAACCGTTGCTGCAACGGCGCCGACAATCCGCGCGGAAAAGCAACGGTTTTGCTCGACTCGCGTCACTTTTCATGCAAGGTCGCTTCCCATGAAAACCGAAGTGAAGATTTGTGGTTTGAAAACCCCGGAGGCCGTGGAGCATGCCGTGGCGCGTGGCGCCTCGCATACGGGCTTCATCTTCTTTCCCAGGAGCCCCCGTAACATCGAACCTGACGATGCGGCCCGCGTGGCGAAAGGCATTCGAGGGCGCGCCAAGATCGTCGCCGTCACTGTCGACGCGGAGAACGACGATCTCGACGAGATCGTCGCCGCGCTCAATCCGGACATCCTGCAGCTTCACGGCGGCGAGAGCCCGGATCGGGTGTTGACGGTCAAGGCGATCTACGGCCTGCCCGTGATGAAGGCGCTACCGATCCGCGAGGCTTCCGACCTGGATCGGATCGATCCCTATCTCGGCATCGTCGATCGTTTTCTTTTCGACGCCAAGCCGCCGGTCGGGTCTGATTTGCCCGGCGGCAATGGGATTTCCTTCGACTGGCGCCTGCTTGATGCGCTTGACGAGCGCGTCGATTACATGCTTTCCGGTGGGCTGAATGCAGCAAATATCGGCGAAGCAATGGCCCTGACGGGTGCCCGCGCCGTCGATATCTCCTCCGGCATCGAGAGCGCGCCGGGTGTCAAGGATTTGAAGCTTATGGATGAATTTTTCGATGCGGTTCGCCGCGCCGAAACCGAACGGCCATGATCAGGGAGCAATACGTGAACCAGCCGCCCAAACCGAACTCCTTTCGAGCCGGACCCGACGAGGACGGCCGTTTCGGCATCTTCGGTGGCCGTTTCGTGGCTGAAACGCTGATGCCGCTCATCCTGGACCTCCAGGCTGAATGGAACAAGGCGAAAACCGATCCGACCTTCAAGGCGGAGCTCGAAAAACTTGGCGCCCATTATATCGGCCGCCCGAGCCCGCTTTATTTCGCAGAGCGGCTGACGGCGGAACTTGGCGGCGCGAAGATCTATTTCAAGCGCGAGGAACTGAATCACACCGGTTCGCACAAGATCAACAATTGCATCGGCCAGATCCTGCTCGCCAAGCGTATGGGTAAGACGCGCATCATCGCCGAAACCGGAGCCGGCCAGCATGGCGTTGCGTCCGCCACGGTGGCCGCCCGCTTCGGCCTGCCTTGCGTCGTCTATATGGGTGCGACCGACGTCGAGCGGCAGGCACCCAACGTCTTCCGCATGAAGCTGCTCGGCGCCGAAGTGAAGCCGGTGACCGCCGGCAACGGCACGCTGAAGGATGCGATGAACGAGGCGCTGCGCGACTGGGTTACGAATGTCGACAGTACCTATTACCTGATCGGCACGGCCGCCGGACCGCATCCCTATCCGGAAATGGTTCGCGACTTCCAGTCGGTCATTGGCGAGGAAGCCAAGGAACAGATTTTGGCAGCCGAAGGCCGTCTTCCCGACCTCGTCGTGGCGGCGGTTGGTGGCGGCTCCAATGCGATCGGCATCTTCCATCCGTTCCTGGACGAGGGTGGCGTGAAGATCGTCGGCGTCGAAGCCGGCGGCAAGGGACTCGACGGCGACGAGCATTGCGCCTCGATCACGGCCGGTTCGCCGGGTGTGCTGCACGGCAATCGAACCTACCTGCTGCAGGACGGTGATGGCCAGATCAAGGAGGGCCATTCCATCTCCGCCGGGCTCGATTATCCGGGCATCGGCCCGGAACACGCCTGGCTCAACGATGTCGGTCGTGTCGAATACGTGCCGATCATGGACCATGAGGCGCTCGAAGCCTTCCAGACGCTGACGCGGCTCGAAGGCATCATCCCGGCGCTCGAACCTTCGCACGCGCTTGCGGAAGTCATCAAGCGTGCACCGAAGATGGGTAAGGACGAGATCATCCTGATGAATCTCTCCGGCCGCGGCGACAAGGACATCTTCACCGTCGGCAAAATTCTCGGAATGGGACAGTAACGATCATGACCGCACGCATGGAACAAAGGTTCACCGACGTCGCGGCAGAAGGTCGCCCGGTCCTTGTCACCTATTTCATGGGCGGCGACCCGGATTTCGACACATCGCTGGCGATCATGAAGGCATTGCCGAAAGCCGGCGCCGACGTCATCGAGCTCGGCGTCCCGTTTTCCGATCCTATGGCCGACGGGCCGGCCATCCAGCTTGCCGGCCAGCGGGCACTCAAGGCCGGGCAGACGCTCGCCAAGACGCTCGAGCTTGCAAGGCGCTTCCGGGCAGAGGACCAGCGCACGCCGATCGTGCTGATGGGTTACTACAACCCGATCTATGTCTATGGAGTCGAGCGCTTCCTGGAGGATGCGCTGGACGCCGGCGTCGACGGCCTGATCATCGTCGACCTGCCGCCGGAAATGGACGATGAGCTCTGCATTCCGGCGCTGGAAAAGGGTATCAACTTCATCCGCCTGGCAACGCCGACGACGGACGACCGCCGCCTGCCGAAGGTTCTCGAAAACACCTCCGGTTTCGTATATTACGTTTCGATGAACGGCATCACCGGCTCGGCTCTGCCCGAGCCCGCCCTGATTGCCGGCGCCGTTGCGCGGATCAAGACGCATACGCAATTGCCCGTCTGCGTCGGCTTCGGCGTCAAGACCGCCGACCATGCGCGGGTGATCGGGGCCTCGGCTGACGGGGTCGTCGTGGGAACGGCGATCGTCAACCAGATCGCCTCGAGCCTCACGGAAGAGGGTGGCGCGACGGAAGCAACCGTGCCGGGTGTCGAAGCGCTGGTCAGGGGCCTTTCGGCCGGGGTGCGGGCGGCAAGGGCCGTAGCTGCCGAATAACTGCCCCTTTCGACGCGCACAACTCGATGGAAGCCTTCAGGAGTCTATAAGTGAACTGGATCACAAATTACGTTCGGCCGAAGATCAATTCGATGCTGGGTCGCAGGGAGGTTCCGGAAAACCTCTGGATCAAATGCCCAGAAACCGGCGAGATGGTGTTCCATCGCGATCTCGAAGAGAACAAGTGGGTCATTCCGCAATCCGGCTATCACATGAAGATGCCGGCCAAGGCACGCCTGAAGGATCTCTTCGACGGCGGCATTTTCGAGACATTGCCGCAGCCGAGGGTTGCGCAGGATCCGCTTAAGTTCCGCGATTCCAAGAAATACAGCGACCGCCTGCGCGACAGCCGCGCCAAGACCGAACTCGAGGATACGATCGTCGCCGGACTCGGCCTTGTCCGGGGCGTCAAGCTGGTCGCCGTCGCCCATGAGTTCAACTTCATCGGCGGCTCGCTCGGCATGGCCGCCGGAGAGGCGATCGTCAGGGCCTTCGAGCGGGCGATCGCCGAAAAAACCCCTCTGGTAATCTTCCCGGCTTCGGGCGGCGCTCGCATGCAGGAAGGCATCCTGTCGCTGATGCAGCTTCCGCGCACCACCGTTGCCGTGAACATGCTGAAGGAAGCGGGGCTTCCCTACGTCGTCGTAATGACCAATCCGACGACCGGCGGCGTCACCGCGTCCTATGCGATGCTCGGCGACGTCCATATGGCCGAGCCCGGCGCGGAGATCGGCTTTGCCGGCAAGCGGGTGATCGAGCAGACCCTTCGCGAAAAGCTCCCCGACGGCTTCCAGACCTCCGAATATCTTCTGGAACATGGAATGGTCGACATGGTGGTCAAGCGCCACGACATTCCGGAGACGCTTGCGCGCGTCCTGAAGATTCTGATGAAGAAGCCGGCTGAAGCGGTAAAGCGTGAGGAAGGGTCTCAAGTTTCTGCGCTGCCTCTCGCGGCGAGGGCGTGAACCACCGGCAGTTCATTTACAGCAAGTCGTGGAGCGGCCGGTATCGACTTCGCAACCGGTTCCCTGCCGCTGCAGCGGTCATTTCTCGGGGCATAATATCATGACGTCGGCTGAGGTCAGCGAAGCGGCGCAGGAGATCGAGAAGCTTCTGGCGCTTCATCCAAAGGGGTTCGACCTGTCGCTCGACAGGATCACCCGGCTGCTCGCTGCGCTCGGAAACCCTGAACAACGCCTGCCGCCGGTCATCCATGTCGCCGGCACCAACGGCAAGGGTTCTGCAACGGCCTTTTGTCGGGCCATCCTCGAAGCGGCCGGCTTGAGCGTTCACGTCCACACCTCGCCCCATCTCGTCAACTGGCACGAGCGATACCGCCTCGGCGTCAGGGGCGGCAAGGGTGCGCTCGTCAGCGATTCCGTCCTTGCCGATGCTGTACGACGCGTCGCGGCGGCGAATGCCGGCCAGAACATCACCGTCTTCGAAATCCTGACGGCGGTCACTTTCGTGCTTTTCGCGGAGCATCCCGCCGACGCCGCGATCATCGAAGTCGGGCTCGGCGGCCGCTACGATGCAACGAATGTCATCGCCCGGCCGGCCTGTTCCGTCATCATGCCGATCTCGCTCGATCATCAGGCCTATCTCGGCGATCGGGTGGAGCTGATCGCAGCCGAGAAAGCCGGCATCATGAAAGGCGGCCGTCCGGTAGTGATCGGTCACCAGGAGGAGGACGGCGTTCGCGAGGTGCTCGCCGAAACCGCCGAGCGTCTTGGCTGCCCGATGTCCGTCTATGGCCAGGACTTCATGGCGCATGAGGAATTCGGCAGGCTGATCTATCAGGATGAAGACGGGCTTTTGGACCTGCCTCTGCCGCGCCTGCCCGGCCGCCATCAGTTCGCCAACGCTGCGGCAGCGATCCGGGCGGTACGCGCGGCAGGGTTCGACGTCCCCGAGCCGGCGATCGAAAAGGGATTGGCAAGCGTCGACTGGCCCGGACGACTGCAGCGTCTTGCCGGCGGCAAGCTCTCGCATCACGGCCCCCAAGGTGCCGAGATCTGGATCGACGGCGGCCACAATCCAGGCGCCGGCCAGGTCATCGCCGAGGCCATGGCGACTTTCGAGGAGCGCGAGCCACGCCCGCTGTTCCTCGTGATCGGCATGATCAACACCAAGGATCCGGTTGGCTATTTCCAGGCTTTCCTCGACCTCGCCGAGCAGGTCTTCACTGTACCGATCCAGGGCTCGGACGCAGGACTCGATCCGGTGGCCCTTGCCGCAGATGCTGCCTCGGCAGGCCTGGAGGCTAGTGCTTGCTCATCTGTTGCGGAGGCGCTTGGCTTGATCGCCGAACTGACCGGCGAGGATCCCGTGCCGCCCCGCATCCTGATCGGCGGCTCGCTTTACCTCGTCGGCGATGTGCTCGCGGAAAATGGCACGCCACCGCGGTGAGTTTCGATACGATTTCGAACCAAGATCCCTGCCGCTTCCGTTCGGCCCCGTGGTCATCCACGGGCTTGGCCTGGCTTGGCCTGGCTTGAGGCTCCAAACGCAGGCCTCCTGATGATTGAAATCATGGAGAGCCGCCGACAAGAAAAAAGCCCGGCAAGCCGGGCTTCTCAGTCATGAATTCCAACGGTCAGGCGCGTCAGCTCAAGCGGCCGCGCTCGAAATCCACGAGCTCAAGGCCGTCTTCGGCGCCGCCCCGACCTTGATGTCGGCCACTTCACCCGCCTTGAAAATCGCAAGCGTCGGGATCGAGCGGACGCCGTACTGGGCGGCGAGCTCCGGGTTTTCGTCGATGTTGAGCTTGGCCACCTTCACCTTGCCGGCCAGTTCGGTGGCGATCTCTTCGAGGCTCGGCGCGATCATTTTGCACGGACCGCACCATTCTGCCCAGAAGTCGACGACGACCGGCTCGGCGGAATTCAGGACCTCCTTTTGAAAGTTGGACGCATCGACTTTAACGGTAGCCATCGGCTGCTCCTTGTGTGTTCGGAAATAGGCATCGTCCAGATGTTGTGCCTCATGTGAGGCCGCGCCACTGGATTTTCAATAAGGTGTATCTCACTTTGTCGCGAGCTCTTCAAGGCTGGCGTCCAGAACCGCATCGGGCAGCGTCCAGACCGCAGGACCTCCGGTAAAGATCAGCACCGATCGGATTTTCCTGTCCGGATAGAGCGGTTTCAGGAGTTCGCGATAGATCGCGAGCTGGGTGCGGTAGGGGGGCGCAATCTCTTCAAGCGATACCGGCACCTGGCGGTTGGTCTTGAAATCGGCGATGGTCACCGTGTCGCCGGAAACGGCCAGACGATCGATGCGGCCGGAGACGGCGAACTCGCGGGTGCCGAGCTTCAGGGTTCCCATGACGGAAACTTCCGCGCGGCTGCCGTCCGTGAACAGGGTCTTCAGCTCCGGACGCGCGAGAACGTCCATGACGGCCTCAGCCAGTGCACGCCGTTCCGTTTCGGGCCAGCGTGGTACTGAGCGGGCGAGATAGCGCTCCGCTACAGCCTGGCGCTCGCCGGCCTCGATCGTCGGAAGAACCTGCAGCAGCCGATGCAGGATCGCGCCACGCAGCATCGAAACGTTCGGTGCGGCTTTGTCGGCAAAGAGGGCTGAGCCGACGATCGCTTCGCCATCCGGATCGTCAATCGCCACCGCGGTGCCGGAAGGGGTGAGCGGCCGCGGCAGCCGGCGTTGCGGCGGCAGCGGTTGGAATAGCGCCTCCGGCAGGCTGGATGGCGCTTTCGTGGCGAGCTTTCCCCCATCGCTCGAGGGAATCGCTTTCGGCACATGCGTCTCCCGCCAGACGAGACCCTGCCATTCCTCGCCGCAGGCGCGGAAGACCGCCGGTGTCGCTCGCCCCTTGGGGTCGTGGGCGAGCGTGCCCTGCACCATGGAGTGCCAGGTATCAAGGGTCTGCCGCTGACCGCGATAGCCGCAAACCACCAGGCGGTCGGCGGCGCGCGTCATGCCGACGTAGAGAAGCCGGCGGTATTCCTCCTCCGCCAGCTTCTTCAGGCGTTGGTTGTCGTCTTCGATCAGCGTGTTTGATGCCGAGCCCGGCGCACGCCAGACCGGAACGCTGATGACGGAGCGGTCGGACCGGCGTCTTTCGAGAAGTCGGAGGTCCGACACCTGCTGGCGGACGAAGGCTTCGCCCCCGCCGTCGACCAGGAAGACGACGGGCGCCTCGAGGCCTTTTGCCGCATGCACCGTCATTACGCGCACCTCGTCGCGCTCCTTGTCCTGCTCGCGCTTCACCGTCGGCGCCTCGATCTCGAGCGTCGAGACGAAGGCCTGCAGGCCGGGAAGGCCGCTCCGTTCCTGGTCGAGGGCAAAGGTCATGAATTCGTCCAGAATGTCGCTGACCTCGCTGCCGAGCCGCGCGAGGAAGGCGCGTCGGCCGCCATCAGCGCCGAGGACGCGGGCATAGAAGTCGTGCGGCGGGAGTGTTCGGGCGAGGGCGCCATAACCGTTAAGGGTCTTCACCAGTTCGTGGAAGCGGCTCGTCTCCTCCGCGCCGAGTTGCTGCAGCCGCCGCCACAGGCTTTCGCCTGCCGGACGGCGCGCCGCCAGTTCGAAGAGATCGTCCTCACCGAGGTTGAAGAGCGGGCTCTTGAGGAGTGCTGCGATCGACAGGTCATCCTCCGGCAGCAGCAGGAAGCGGCCGAGCGCCATCAGGTCCTGGACCGCGATATGGCTCGTCAGCACGAGCCGGTCGGCGCCGGCAACGGGAATATTGCCGCGGCGCTTCAGCGCTCGTGTCAGCGCATTGACGAAGGCATCGCGCTTGCGCACGAGCACGATTACGTCGCCGGGACGTAAGGGGCGCCGAACGCCCTTTTCGATAACCGTCTCCTTGCCGATCCAGTCTTCGAGAACAGCCGCAATTCTGCGGGCAAGGATATTCACCGGCGCGCGCTCGGGCGTCGCGTCGAACGGCGCGGTCCATTCCTCATTGGAGGCCATCGCTTCCGGCGCGATGACATCCCAGATATCGACGGCACCAGGATGGCCGATGCGGTTGGAAGCGTGTACGACAGCCTCGTTTCGGGCGCTCAGGCCCTTGGCATTGCTCGGATTGGTGAAGACGGTATCGACCGCCGACAGCACGTCCACGGTCGAGCGGAAGGAGAGTTGCAGCCGGATCGGGCTGAAGTACTTGTTGCCGGCGCGCACGCGACGTTCGGTGACGAGACTTTCGCGCGAGAAGCGTTCCGGCCGCGCGCCCTGGAAGGAATAGATCGACTGCTTCTCGTCGCCGACGGCGAAGATCGTTCGCTCGTCGGCCCGGGCCGTGTCGCCGGAGAAGAAGTCGGCCGCCAGCGCCTGAATGATCGTCCATTGCGCCGGGCTCGTATCCTGCGCCTCGTCGACGAGGATGTGGTCGATGCCCTGGTCGAGCTTGTAATGCACCCAGGCGCCGACGTCGCTACGAGAAAGAAGCGCCGCCGTGCGATTGATTAGGTCTTCGAAATCGAGTTGGCTGCGCGCCTTCTTGAGTTCTTCATAATCGCGGTTGAGCCTTTCCGCCAGGATGAGGGCGGCTCGCGTCGCCTCATACATCCGCAGGATGCTGAGGCGATCCCGGCATGCGGCAATGTGGCTGCGTGCTTCCTCGACCAAAGGGGGAAGATGCGGCGCTTTCGCCAGCATCGCCTTGTTAAAGAAGGTCGAATCCGCCTTCGGCTTGCCGCCGCCGTTGAAGAACAGTTCGACAAGGCCGGTAAAGCGCTCCTCCGCATCGTCACAGCCCCGAATCGTCTTCAGGCCATTGGCAATGTCAGCGGCTTTGGCGCCGCCGAACTCGAGCGCAAGCTCGATGTAACGGTCGAGCGCCGTGCCAACGAGGCCGGCGAGCGGCCAGGCGCTCGCCATCACCTTCTCGACCGTTTCGCCGGGGGCGATGCCGAGTGCTGTGCGCAGATATGCCTCGATACCGCCCTTTTCCGAAGCGCGATCGAGAAAGGTCTGGATTGGCGCCCGGTTGGCAACGATCGCCTCGAGCAGCTTCTCGAGCCCGGTGTCGTCCGCAAGGTCGAGAACCGTTGCGAACGCGCCTTCCAGCGCCTCCTCGCCCCTTCCAGCCGTTGCGGTCAGAAGTGCCCGCCGCGCATCCGCAAGCAGCACCGCGGCGGCGCGGTCGTCGAGAACGGAGAAGTGTCCGGCGACATTGGCCTCGAGCGGAAACTGGTGGAGCAGCGCCTCCGAAAAGGCGTGGATCGTCTGAATTTTCAGGCCGCCCGGCGTCTCCAGCGCCTTGGCGAACAGCCTCCGCGCTTCATGCACTTTCGCAAGCGGCGGGCGCGTCCCTTCGATCGCTGCGATCCGCTCGCCGAGCGCGGCATCGTCGAGTGTTGCCCATTCGGCAAGCCGCTCGAAAATGCGGTTCGACATTTCCGACGCTGCCGCCTTCGTATAGGTGAGGCAAAGGATGGCGGAAGGCCGGCAACCGGCGAGCAGCAGCCTGATGACGCGCTGCGTCAGCACATGCGTCTTGCCCGATCCGGCGTTGGCGGAAACCCAGGCCGAGCGAGCCGGGTCCGAGGCGAGCGCCTGCTGCGCGGTCGTCCAGTCTAGCCACGCCTCGGGCCTGCCATCCACGAGGCCGAAAGGGTCATTCCTCATCGTCATCCTCGCCGTCGGCGGTCGCCCATTCGGCGACCCGCGCCAGATGATCGTATTCGCCGCCGTAGTCTCGCTCCTTCTGAACGATCAGGCGGGAGGCAAAACCGTATCGCCCGGTCAGCAGCGCCTCGAGGAGCTTCTTCAGTTCGCTGAGCGATTCAGTGGCCAGTTGCTCGGCGGATTTCGTCTCTCTCGACTTGCCGTTTTCGTTATTGACCTTGTCGACGGCAAAGCGGCGGCCGGGCTTCAGCCGGACATAGCTGAGCGAGTGCGGCCTCGCGGGCCCGATCGCCCCGAATGCGCCTGCCTTGAGTGCGGCGGCCTCCAGTGCGAGTTGCGGATCGAGCAGCGCGCGTGCTTCCTTTGGCGACGGGGCGGAGCCCGTCTTGTAGTCGATGATGTCGATCGATCCGTCTTTCAGCCGATCGAGCCGGTCTGCAATTCCGGTGAGCCTCACGTCATCTAGGCCGAGATCCATTGCGGCGGAGACCTCGGTGAAGGATTTGACGATGCCGGGCCGGCGTTCGCGTTCCCAGGAAAGGAATGCCTTCGCTACTGCCCGGAAGCGCGGTCGCCAGATCGTATCGATGTGGGCGGGCAGTTTCTCCTCGTCGAAGGCTTCGTTGATTAATTGCACCATCGCCTCCTGCCCTTCATGCGAGGCGGAATCGAAGCCGCCCTTCACGAAGCGCTCGACGATGCGGTGGTAGAGCGAGCCGCGCTCGGCCGCGCCCGGATCGCGGTTGAACGGATCGACCGGCTCCAGCCTCAGGATCCGCCGGGCGTAGATGGAATAGGGGTCGCGGCGAAGCCTCGTCACTTCGCTGAAAGAGTATTTGCGTGGCTGCAGTTCTGCGGGTGGCTTTGGTTGCGGCCGCTCGGCGAGCGGCTGGCGCCCGCCCTCATCGAGCATGCGCATCCAATGAAGATAGGCAGCGCCATTTGCCCGGAGTCGCTCGGTCAGTGTCTCGCCGCCAAGGGCCTGCAGCCGCTGCAGCCATCTAGATGCGACCGTCGGTGCCGAGCCCTGACGCATGGACCGCGAGAAAATCAGCCGGCGCGTGCCGCAGGCCATCTGAAAATCATGCGCGAGTTGCCCGGTCCGCCGTTCCGGCGGTTCGAGGCCGATTCCCGCCTTCATCGTCCGCGACAGGAAGGGATCGTTGGAGGTCTGCCCCGGCCAGGTGCCCTCGTTCATGCCGCCGAGCACGACGAGATCGACGCTTTGCAAGCGCGACTCGAGCGCGCCGAAGATGAACACCCGCGGGTGTCGCATCGACCGGGGCTTGACCGCCTCGCCGGCCGACAGCGCCTCCATGATGTCGCACCATTGCGGTCCGTCGGCCTCCATCTGGCCTTCGGTCTCGATGATGCTGCCGAACAGCGCCGCCAGTGTCTCGCCGGCCTCCGATCCCCAGAGCGCTCCCAGGCTGCCGCGTTCGTCCATGGCCACGGCCTCGAGCGCGCGGCCCGTTTGTTCCGCCCAATCCGCGAGTGTCAGCACCATCGAGCGCTTCCGACCGTCTCCGGCCACGAATGTCCCGGTCAATGGCTGGACCGCGGCCGCGATCCGCCGGGTTAGCCCGCGCGCCTCGGCAATGACATTCGCGTCCACGGCATCTCGCCAGGGCGGTGGGTGGCGGTCTGTGCCGTGCCTTGCCAGCGCCTTGTCGAGCAGCGCTTCGAGGGTCGAGATATCGGCGACGTCGGTTCCGCCCCGTAGGGCCATCAACTCCAGCACGTCGGCGGCGCGGCGCGCATCCTCTGCCGTTCGGCCGAACCGCGCCAGCGGATGCTTGAGAAGCGCGACGAGCGGAACGGCGTCGTTCGGCCGGAGCGCCGCTTCGACCAGCAGCCGGGCAAGCGTGCCGGCCGGCGTTGCGGAGAGCGCGATGCCGGCGGAATCGTCGGCCTCGATGCCGAAGCGCTGGAGCTCGGCGCCGACCCGACGCGCAAGGCCGCGATCAGGCGTGACGAGCGCTGCCTGGCTGTTCTCGTCTTCTTCGAGCGCCAGCCTGAGCGCGATCGCGATCGCTGTCGCCTCCTCGCGTTCGTTTGCCGCCTCGATCAGCGCCACGTCGGCAAAGGCCGCAAGAAGCTTGCCCGAGTCGAATTCCTCCCGCGTCCGCATCCAACTGTCCGTCGCGTTTGCGGGCAGAAGGGCGCGCGAGAGAACGGCACTGCGGTCGTCAAGAATGCTCTCGACGCAACCCAGTACCGAAACTTCACTGCGCTCGACGCTCATGCTTTTCAGCAATTGCCGAAGACCGTATTGCGGGTGGGTGCGGCTCGCCGGGTCCGGGGTGACAGAGCCTCCCCCGCCGACCAGCTCCCATTCCTCGTCGCTCATCTTCCGGTCGAGGCCAGGAAGCACGATGGTGCCGTTCGGCAAGGCCTTCACCGCCGCAATCAGCGCCGCCGTCGCGGGAATCGAGCCGGTGGAGCCGGCGATGATAATCGGGCCGGTGACCTTGCCGGCGGCGATCCGCTGTGCTTCCGCCTTGAGCACGGCATTGCGGTGGCGCGCCGGCGAAGAATGCTTGAGCTCGGCGAGCCGCTCCGGCCAGTAGGTTCGGGCGATTTTCAGGAAGGCGAGCGTCAGTTGCCACCACAGCGCATGTGCGCCGGCATCGAGGCCGTCCAGCGCTTCCCAATCGAGTTCCTCCGTCTCGATCGCATCGATCAGTTCGGCGAGGTTGCGCGCGAGCCAGATGGCGTCGGCCGGGCTCGCGGGTGCGATCAGCGGGCTTTCGGCATGGATGTCCAGGACGACCTGAGGAAGGCGGTTGCGCCAGGCAAGAATCAGCCGGCCGAGTTCGACCAATCGCCCGGTGCCGGAAAGCGGCGGACCGAGGTCGAGGACCGCCGGCAGCTCCGCGTCGAAGAAGCCGCTGTCGTCATCCGTCTCGCCAAGTGCGCGGATCATGGGGAGGATCGCCGAACGGCCGCCGAGCAGGTCGACGAATTCCGAGCGCAGAACGCGCGCCGCGCGCCGTGTTGGCAGGAAGATCGTTACGCCGGCAAGCGCAAGTGGGTCCGCCGGATCGTAGCGGAAATCCGGGGTGAGCGCGCCGGTAAAGAGGCTTCCCGCCAGCGTTTTCAGGAACGGCAGACCGGGCGGAATCGAAAAGACGTTTGGCGCGCGTCCGGGCACCTTACCCCCCCGGTTCGAAACGCCGGACGATCGTCTCGGCCTCACCGATCGCCTCTGGCGTGCCGACGGTCATCCATCGACCCTCGAGCATCAGGCCGAACAGACGGCCCCTCTCGATTGCCCGGTCGAAATAGATGTTGAGGTTGAACGGGTCTTTGGGGGCGTCGGCGAAAAGCTGCGATTCAAGTGCGATCGCACCGGCATAGACGACGGGATTGTCCATGCCTTCCCGATAACGAATGAGTCGGCCATCCGCGCCAAGCGAAAAATCCCTCTTGCCATTGTGGCCGGTCGTATCCTCGAGCCGCACGCAGAGCAGCGCCATGTCCATGAGTTCCGGGTCGAAGAATTCGGAAAGCCGCTGCAGGTTGCCTGGTGTCCCCGCGTTCTCGCCGACCCAGAAGAGATCGGCGTTCATGACGAGCACCGGACCCTGGTCAAGCAGTTTCAGGCCCTTGGCAAGCCCTCCGCCGGAATTCATCAACGCGTCGCGCTCGTCAGAGATCAGGATGCGCGGCACCTCGCGTCGCCTGAGATGTGCTTCCATCTGGTCGGCGAAGTGATGGACGTTCACCGCGGCCGTGGACACGCCGGCGGCACCCAGGAGGTCCAGCACGTAGTCGATCATTGGTTTGCCGGCGATGGGGACGAGCGGCTTCGGCAGAGTGTCGGTGATTGGCCGCAGGCGGGTGCCCAGTCCGGCCGCAAGCACCATGGCATTGGTGATGGGCATGATTTCCTGTCAGTTGGCTGATTCGCTAGCCAGGATTCCAGCCTTAATGCACCATTCGCGCAAGGGAGTCAGCACCGGGTGTGAAAGCGCATCCTCAAGATATGCAAAGGTGCGCGGCATGTGTTTCATGTAGTCGGGCTTGCCGTCGCGCTCCTTCAGCCGCACCCAGATACCCGCGAGCTTGCAATTGCGTTGCGCCGCCATCAGGTGCCAGTCGCGCTGGAAGGCTTCCTCGTCAAAGTCGCCGAGCGCCGTGCGCTCGGAAAAATAGGCTTGCATCAGCCTGTCTGCAAGCGAGCGGTCGATCGTTACGCGCGCGTCCTGGACAAGCGCGGCGAGATCATAGGCCGTCGGCCCGATCATCGCGTCCTGAAAGTCGATGACGCCAACGCGATCGACGCCGGACCGATCCTGCCGCCATAGAATGTTCGGCGAGTGGAAATCGCGCAGGAGCAAGTTCTTTTCGGCGGAACCTAGAACGTCGATGAGCCGGTCCCAGATCGCGAAGTAGTCGGTCCGCTCCGCATCCGACGCGGGAGCCCCGCGCTTCCACGGCAGATACCAGTCGACGAGCAGGCTGGTTTCGATCTTGATCGCGGTGCGATCGAAATCGGGAATATGGTGGACGATGCCTTCGGCGATCGCAATCTTACGTTCCGCCGGCTGCGCATGGAGCCTGGCGAGCAGCCGGGCGCTCTCGAGATAGCGTTCTGCAACGGGCCGGCCCTCGCGGTCGGCAATGCCCTCGGAGCCGAGATCCTCTATCAGCAGCAGGCCCTGGTCGAGGTCGCGGGCGAAGATTGCCGGCGCGCCAAAGCCACGCTTGCGCAAGAGCTCGGAGATCGCCACTAACGGGACGACGTCCTCGGCGATATGCGCAAGCTGCTGGTAGTACTTGCCGTCCTGGAGGATGGGTCCGGGCTTGTGCCGCGGTGCGTCCATCAGGATCTTTGCCGGCTCGTTGCCGTTCGGATAAACCCGCTCGTAGGCCCTGATCGAAGCGTCGCCGCTCAGGTGCCGCCGCCTGGCGCCCGGATATCCGGCGCGTCCCAGGAAGTCGCGGATCGCCAACGAGCGCGCAATCCGCGCAAAACTCGCACGGGGGGCCGTGATCTGCACGCGCCGGCCGTCGCCCTCATGCGTGAAGGTCAGCGTGATCCGATCCAAGGGAAGCGCCTCCGCCGCCTTTTCCGGCCATTCGACCAGGCAGATGCCCTCCGAAAGCGCTTCGTCGAATCCAAGCTCGTCCAGTTCCGATGCATCGCCGAGGCGGTAGAGATCGAAATGCGCGACCGGGATCCGAAGCTCGTAGCTTTGCACCAACGTAAAAGTTGGGCTCGGCACCTCGAGCCACTCGTTATCGGCCATCGCCCTCAGGAAGGCGCGCGCAAAGGTCGACTTTCCCGCGCCCAGATCGCCGGAAAGACCGACGCAATCGCCGCGCGTAAGCGCCAGCGCCAGATCCTCGCCGAGTTGTATGGTGGCCGCTTCGTCGTTCAGCAGAAGTTCGAAGAGTTTCAACGCTCTATTCCGCTGCGATAATTTTCGGCATTTCGGCGGAAGGAATGCGGCAGGTGACCTCTGTACCCTCGCCTTCCTTGCTGTGAATGGAAACAGTGCCGTGATGCAGACTGACGAAGCTCTCGACGATCGAGAGCCCGAGGCCGGCGCCGCCGCGCTGTCCGTAGCTCTCGAATCGGTTGAACACCGTGTTCAGGACGTCCTGCGGGATACCGGGTCCGGTATCGCTCACCGAGAAGACGAAATCGCTGCCGTCACGCCAGCACTTCAGGCCGATGACGCTGCCATCGGGGGCGAAACTGGCGGCGTTGGTCAGGAGCTTGATGAAGATTTGCTTCAGCCGTTGCTGGTCCGCGACGATGCGGCCGAGATTGTCCGGCGCGTCGATCTTGAGTGTCGCGCCGCTTTCCGTGAGCCGGTCAGCCATCTGCTGCGCCACATCTTCGAGCAGGTCCAGGAGTGTCACTTCCGACATGTCGAGTTCGACGATGCCGGCATCGACCGTCGCGAGATCAAGGATATCATTGACGATCGTCAGAAGCAGCGACGACGACCTGGCGATATGGTCGACATATTCCGCCTGGCGCCCGTTGAGCTCGCCGAAGCCCGGCGTTTTCAGGAGATCGGCAAAACCGATGATGTTGGTCAGCGGCGAACGCAATTCGTAAGAGACGTGGTGGACGAAGTCGTTCTTCAAGGCGTCCGCCTTGCGCAGCGCTTCGTTCTTCTCCGTCAGTGCCCGCTCGACGCGCACGCTGTCCGTGATGTTGACGAAGGTCAGCATCGTTTGGGCGTTCGGCAGCGGTATCACCGCATAGTCCAGGATCAACCCGGTGTGCAGTTCCAGGATGCCGCGCTTCGAGGGCCGCTCGTCGTCGAAGCTGGTGATGATATCGGCAAACCGCTTCCAGCCGTCCGGCTGGTCGTAGGAGGAGAGGCATGCCTGCTCGACGGCGCGGATATGCGTGCCGGGTTTGGCTTCCGCCTCGCTGATGCCCCAGAGTGCCCGGAATGCCGGGTTGGAAAGCCGGATGCGCCCGTCCGGTCCGAAAACGGCAACGCCTTCTGCAAGATGGTCGATGGTCTCGCCCTGAACCTGGAGCAAGGTGTTGTAGCGCGTTTCGAGGTCGACCTTCTCCGTCAGGTTCTCGAACACCCAGGTCGCGCCGCCCTGCGGCCGCGCGGTGGCGAAGACGCGCAGGGTCTGACCGTTTGGAAGGTGCCAGAGGTCGCTTTGGGTGTCGAGCGCCTGATAGACGGAGAGCGCGTTGGCTTTCCATTGCTTCCAGTTGAGCTGCTCCGGCAGCTTGCCGCCGGCGCGGAGCCTGTCGAGCACCTCGCCATTGTCGGGCATGCGCTCGAGGAAGCCCATGTCGAGGTCCCAGAGGCGTTGGAAGGCCTGGTTGTAGAACCGCAGGCGCTGATTGCCGTCGAAGATCGCGACCGGCGTCGCCAGATGGTCGAGCGTTTCGGCGTGGCTCTTTAGCGTGCGCGCCAGTTCCCCGCGCACAGCTTCGATGCCCGACACATCGATCGCCATGCCGGCCGAACCGGCGGTGCTTCGGGCGTCGACGACATCGTAGAAGGTCCGGTTGCCCCGGACGACGGTCGAAAGCCTGTCGCGGAACGGGGTTTCGAAAGTGGAAACGGCGCGGATCTTTTCCCGCGCGGCGGTCGCCAGCAGCTCACGGCCTTCCGCCGCGGCCGCGGCCGGGCTGCGCGCCTCCACTGCCTCGGCATAGGCCTCGTTGACCCATTCGAGCTTGCCGTCCGGGCTGCGCTGCCAGACGGGAAGGTCGATGGCATCGAGCAGGGTACGGAAGGTAGAGAGCGAGGCATGCAGACGGTCGCGCTCGAGCTTCAGCTCGGCGAGTTCGGCTCTCAGATTGTTGAGCGCAATGAAGCGCACGAAGGCCTGTCCGCCGGAAACGCGACCCTGCGCCTCCAGCACTTCGTTGCGCTGCGTTTCCAGCACCAGGTCGAAGCTCTGGGCATGCGCTCTCAGCGACTCGATCGCCTTTTCCAGCTGGCCTGCCGATTGCGGCTTGATCCAACGCCCGAAGGCGAGAAAGTCGCGGTCGTCCTGCGGTGCCCCGGTTTCAACGGGAAGCTGACCCAGGAATTCCGGTCGTTCGGCGAGCCCGTCCCAGATCACGATACGCCGGTTCTTGTCGGCGATGAGCGCCTGGAAGCGGGAGATTCGCTGGTTTGCGTCAGAGAGTTCCGATCGCAATTCGCGGTTTTCGGCTTCGATGTTGCCGCGCTGCCGGATGAGCCAGATCGCCGAAATCATGGCGGCGGAAATGACGCCGATGAGGACGGAGAAGGTGACGACCTCGGAGGACCCGAAGATGCTCCTGGCGACGGGCGTCGAAACTTCAGCCGCCGCCTCGCCCGCAGTGAAGAGCGCCGTGCAGGCCGCAAGCCGCCGCACCAGTCGCCGTCCGCTCAGCCACCCGCCCGCAACCGTGGACTGCTTAATCATGGTGTTCATGGTGATCGCCGCCCGTTTGCCCGGAAAGCACCGCCCGCTCGCCATGCCCGAAACCTCGAAGGGTTCGCGTCCGTTCCGATTGCATCCCCGGTCTGTCTCCGTCTGTTTGCCGCATGTCCGACAAGACATCCCCACGCGTGAACGCCGCCGGCGAACGAAGAGAAGCGCTGCGGTCGACCGCCCCTACTCCTCGTGAACAGCAGTCCGCACCAGCGTCACGAATCAATGAGTTAACCATACTTCTTTGAGGATTCGCCGGAAAGTGCGGGGCCCAAAAAAGCGGCCGCGATCTCTTGTCAAGATCGCGGCCACAAGATGTTGTGGATTGCCCGGGTAAGGATTAGTACCGGTAGTGTTCAGCCTTGAAAGGCCCCTGGCGTTCGACGCCGATATAGGCCGCCTGCTCGGCGGAGAGCTCCGTGAGCTTGGCGCCGAGCTTGGCGAGATGCAGGCGCGCGACCTTCTCGTCCAGCTGCTTCGGCAGCACATAGACCTCGTTCTTGTAGTCCTCGCCCTTGGTGAAGAGCTCGATTTGCGCCAGCACCTGGTTGGAGAAGGAAGCCGACATCACGAAGGATGGATGTCCCGTCGCGTTGCCGAGATTGAGCAGACGGCCCTCCGAGAGCAGAATCAGCCGGTTGCCCTTCGGGAACTCGATCATATCGACCTGCGGTTTGATGTTCGTCCACTTCAGGTTCCGCAGTGCGGAGACCTGGATCTCGTTGTCGAAGTGACCGATATTGCCGACGATCGCCATGTCCTTCATCTCGCGCATATGCTCGATGCGAATGACGTCCTTGTTGCCAGTGGTGGTGATGAAGATGTCGGCGGTGGGAACGACGTCTTCGAGCTGGACAACCTCATAGCCGTCCATCGCTGCCTGCAGCGCGCAGATCGGGTCGATCTCGGTCACCTTCACCCTTGCGCCGGCGCCCTTGAGCGATGCAGCCGAACCTTTGCCGACATCGCCATAGCCGCAAACGACCGCAACCTTGCCGGCCATCATCACGTCGGTGCCGCGACGAATGCCGTCGACGAGCGATTCCTTGCAACCGTACTTGTTGTCGAACTTCGACTTGGTGACGCTGTCGTTGACGTTGATCGCGGGGAACGGCAGCAGCCCCTTTGCCTGGAGCTGATAGAGACGGTTGACGCCGGTAGTCGTCTCTTCCGTGACACCCCTGATGGCATCTCGCTGCTTGGTAAACCAGCCCGGCGAGGCGGTAAGGCGCTTCTTGATCTGCGCGAAGAGGATTTCTTCCTCTTCGGAGCCGGGCTTCGTCAGAACGTCCTCGCCGGCTTCGGCGCGGGCGCCGAGCAGGATGTACATGGTGGCATCGCCGCCGTCGTCGAGGATCATGTTGGAAAAGCCGCCATCGGCCCACTGGAAGATCTTGTCGGTATAGGCCCAGTATTCTTCGAGCGACTCGCCCTTGACGGCGAATACCGGAATGCCGCTTGCGGCAATCGCCGCCGCTGCATGGTCTTGCGTCGAGAAGATGTTGCACGAGGCCCAGCGCACTTCCGCGCCGAGCGCGACCAGCGTCTCGATCAGCACTGCGGTTTGAATCGTCATGTGCAGCGAGCCCGTGATGCGCGCTCCTTTGAGCGGCTTAGACGGTCCGAACTCCTCGCGGCAGGCCATCAGGCCCGGCATTTCCGTTTCGGCGATGGCAATTTCCTTGCGGCCGAAATCGGCAAGCCCGATATCGGCGACAATATAGTCCTGAGTAGCGGTCATGGAGTTCTCCAGGCTGATCTTCTTCGGCCGCGCCGCCCTCGAGGGCGCATGGCGGCGTGACACTGCGTTCCGCGCTTCACATCACGGAAGAGTGCGCCCGGTCTATCAGGAATCGCCAGGGAGGGCAATGGTCATATAAAGAGGTCTTTATATGTTTATGTCGAGTGAAGTTCCGTTCAACCCGCGCGGGGAAGTCGGCAGCAGCCCAGGCGCGGTGCGTGGCGGGAGATCAACCTCTTCACTCATGCAGAAACGAGATCACATCTCTTCGCCGAACTTGTCGCGCACCAGCGCATCGAGCGCGTTGAGCGCCTCCTCCGCCTGAGACCCGCTTGCGGTGACGAAGACGGTGCAGCCGGTGCTCGCCGCCAGCATCATCAGCCCCATGATGGAGGTGCCGCCGACGGTCATGCCGTCCTTGGAGACGGTGATCTCGGCATCATAGGCCTCGACCGTCTGGACGAATTTCGCCGAGGCGCGTGCGTGCAGGCCGCGCTTGTTGATGATCAGCAGCTCGCGCGTCAGCGCCGTATCTGCCAAATGGTCCATCATTTCCCACTCAGTACGCGGCTGGCGACATTGATGTATTTACGTCCAGCTTCGGACGCTTCGACAAGCGCCTTGTCCATGTCGCTTTCGCCGCGCACGCCCGCGAGCTTGATCAGCATCGGCAGGTTGACGCCAGCGATCACCTCGACGCTGCCGCTGCGCATGACCGAAATTGCAAGGTTTGAGGGCGTGCCGCCGAACATGTCCGTCAGGATGACGACGCCATCGCCTTCGTTGGCGCTCTCAACGGCGTCGATGATGTCCTGACGCCGCTGGTCCATGTCATCCTCTGGGCCGATGCACACCGTCTCGATTGCTCTTTGCGGACCGACGACATGCTCCAAGGCATGCCGAAACTCATCCGCCAGCTTGCCATGGGTGACAAGCACAAGTCCGATCATGGGTATCTTTGCTCCAACTGCATCCGCAACTCGTCGATGGTCAGATATCGCAATGCAGCAATTTCGTCCATCTGTTGGGGCGGCCATCTTGGCAAGGAAAAGGCGAAGTGCAAGTCTAAAATGCCGAAAAACCAGCCGTTCTGCCTTTGCGAAAGGCTAAATGCCTATTTTATCAGGCAACAAAGCGATGAGGGCGTCGACCGCGGAGAGGGTACCTTCAACGGGAAGGCGCAATAGGGGCAAGCTAATTGCAGCCTCAAGCTGCAGTCTTTCGCTTTCGGGCGGCAGACGCGGATTGAAGGGTGCCTTCACCGGCAGGACCGCCCAGCTGAGAATGCAGGCGGGCATGGTCTCGACCGCCGCGATCCCTGCGCCGCGAATCTCAATGAGGCCTTGAATGGCCGGCGGGCACCGCGCGACAATGTGGCCGTTCGTAGCTGTCAGGTCCACACGGTCATCGGCGACGAGGGCCGCAAAGCGCCCGCGGCGCCGGACCTCCGAAATCAATGACAGCGCCAGTGCCGATTTGCCCGCTCCGGAGGGGCCGGTCACGAGGAAGCCGACGCTGCCGAGCACAATTGCCGTTCCGTGAATGTTGATAACCGGCATTTTCACGCGTGTGGCTCGGCGGGAAGCGAAAGGATGAAGCGGGCGCCGCTCACCCGGCCGTCCTTGCCGACGATGTTCTCGGCCCTTAGCGATCCGCCATGCGCCTCGGCGATCTGGCGGGAGATCGACAGACCCAGGCCGGAGTTCTGACCGAAATCCTCTCCTTCCGGCCGATCGGTGTAGAAGCGCTCGAAGATGCGGTCGATGTCCTCGGCCTGGATGCCCGGCCCGTTGTCCTCCACCGTGACGAGGCAGCGCGACCGGGACCGGGCCAGGCGCACGATGATACGGCCTTTCGGCTCCGGAACGAAGGAGCGGGCATTCTCGATGAGATTGGTTATGATCTGGCCGATGCGCAGATCGTAGCCGCTCACGATGAAATTCGCCTTCGAATTCTCCTTGCGGTCGACGACGAAGTCGAGCAGCACCCGCTTCTTGCTGCCGCGGACCTGCCGCGAAATGTCGATGAGATCGCCGAGAAGCTTTTCGAGATCGATCTTTTTCGCGTCGCTGCGGGCGAGTTCGGCGTCGAGCCGCGAGGCGTCCGAAATATCGCTGATCAGCCGGTCGAGGCGCCGGACGTCGTGCTGGATGATGTCAAGCAGCCGATTCTTCGAATCTTCCGTACGCGCGAGCGGCAGGGTTTCGACCGCGCTGCGCAGCGAGGTCAGCGGATTCTTGAGTTCGTGGCTGACGTCGGCGGCGAAATTCTCGATCGCGGCGATGCGGTCGTAAAGCGCGGTCGTCATTTCCCTGAGGGCGATCGACAGGTTTCCGATCTCGTCCTGGCGAGAGGAGAAGTCCGGAATCTCCTCCCGTTCCTTGGCGCCGCGGCGCACGCGAATGGCGGCGGCCGCCAGTCGCCGCAGCGGATTGGCGATCGTTGAGGATAGGAGCAGCGAAAGAATGACGTTGACGAGTGCGGCCACGCCGAAAACGCGAATGATGGCCAGGCGCTCGGCGTGCACGATCTTGTCGATATCGCCGGCCTGGGTCGAGAGCAGCAGCACCCCGAGTACGGCGCGGAAGCGCTGCACCGGCACTGCCACGGAAACGATCAGCTCTCCCTTTTCGGTGACCCGCACCACCGCACCGCGCACGCCAGTGAGCGCATTCATCACCTCCGGATATATCGAGCCGTTGCCGCCAGGCGGCTCCCTGTAAAGCGGCAGGTCGCCCGGCTGCAGCAGCCGGTTGAACCAGGTGCTGATCGTCTCCGCTGTGCTCGGCGTTTCGGGGTCGACCGGCGGCAGATCGAAGCGGAGCACCTGGCCGCCGCTATAGAGATGGCGGGAGTCGAGCAGGAGATCCGCATCGGCGTCGAACAGCCGCGCGCGTGTGCGCGTCGGCGAGATCAGGCGTCTGAGAACCGGCGCGACGCGCTCCTGGATGATCGGAAACTCCAGGTCCTCGTCGCTCGGCAGCGGCGTGATGCTTTCGCCGGCCTGCAGCTCGAGCAGTTTTTCCGGATCGATGGTGATCGAGTTGGTGTCGACCGATGCCGAAGCCGAGATGGCGCCGGCGATGATTTCGCCTTGCGTCAAGAGGCTCTCCACGCGGGCGTCGATGAGGCCCTCGCGGAATTGGTTGAGATACATGATCCCGCCGACGAGAACGAAGAGTGCGACGAGATTGAAGAAGACAATGCGTCGCGTGAGGCTCGAAAAGACGGCGTTACCGAACAGCCGCCGAATGAGCGTGAAGGGATGCGCCCAGCGGCGCTGGCTTCGCAGCGCCCTCCCGTCCGACTCTTCGATATCGCCCTGCAAGACTTCTACCAAGTCTTCCGCTCCTGCGACGAAAACGTCGTCGCTAACATTCCGGCAGCCGGTCGGCCGGCGGCGGGCCATCCGTCGTCCGACATCGGCCTTGAGGCCGTGTCAGGCCCGGACGCCGGGTTTTCCCTGCGGCCTCCGCGCATAAGACAGACTTTAGCCTGCTGATCTCTCGCCGTTTGCTTCGGCCGCAACCAGCCGCGCCCATCGACCTGTGGCAGTGGATCCGCGGCCTCGAATTGTGTCCACCGTCTTAGAATCTTGGCCTTGCCTCCGCGCCGCTCCTCAATGCGCCACAAACGGCGCCAAGGCAAGTCCGCCGCGACCGCAAGTCCCTTGGGATACTCAGGCCGACTCGCGAAAGCGGTAGCCGACGCCGTAGAGCGTTTCGATCATGTCGAAGTCGTTGTCGACCATCTTGAACTTCTTGCGAAGCCTCTTGATGTGGCTGTCGATCGTCCGATCGTCGACATAGACCTGCTCGTCATAGGCGGCATCCATCAGCGCGTCGCGGCTTTTCACGACGCCCGGGCGCTGTGCCAGCGAGTGCAGAATGAGGAATTCCGTCACGGTCAGCGTGACCGGCTCGCTTTTCCAGGTGCAGGTGTGCCGCTCCTGGTCCATGACGAGCTGGCCGCGCTCCAGCGAGCGTGACGGGGCGTCGGAATTCTTGGCCCCCCCGGCGCTGGCCGCGGCGATTTCGCGGTTGATCGCGCGGCGCAGTATGGCCCTGACGCGCTCGACGAGAAGCCGCTGGGAAAAGGGCTTGGTGATGAAATCGTCGGCGCCCATCTTGAGACCGAAGAGCTCATCGATCTCCTCGTCCTTGGAGGTGAGGAAGATCACCGGAAGATCCGACTTCTGCCTCAGCCGACGCAACAGTTCCATACCGTCCATGCGCGGCATCTTGATATCGAAGATCGCGAGATGCGGCGGGCGCGCCAGCAGCCCCTCGAGCGCGGATGCACCATCGGTATAGGTTTCGACCTTGTAGCCCTCGGCTTCCAGCGCGATGGACACGGATGTCAGGATGTTGCGGTCGTCATCGACAAGCGCGATGGTCTGCATCGTATTCTACTCCGTCTTTGATGCCGGTGCCGGGATCCGTCCTTAAAACGGGGCAACCGCCGAGTCACGGCCGCGTTAATTGAGTATAAAGGTGGAACAAATTGTGGCGAAGCGCAAATACGCCAGATGCTTTGATGCGGCGTGGCGCCGAAAATGCGGCATCAAATGGCGTATTTCAACCGATTAAAAAATACATAATTTTTCTTAAATCGATTAATATACTGAAATCATTACTCTTTTCGGATAGGCTGTCTTGTCTTAGGACGTCGGGACCAGTATGTTCCGGCGAAATTCAACGCCGCCGGCCAAACACGAAGGAAGCTTGACCATGGAGCAGCTTGGCAGCCGCAACCCCGCGAACGGGCTCGAAACGATGGGTTTTTCCGACCTCTCGGTTATTCGTTACAACTTCGAGGCAGCACAGCTTTACGAAGAAGCCCTTCGCCGTGGCGAGGCGGAACTGACGGCCCATGGAGCGCTCTGCGCGCGCACCGGACAGCACACCGGTCGCTCGCCGAAGGACAAGTATATTGTGCGCAATGCGGAGACTGCCGATCAGATCTGGTGGGACAACAACAGCGCCATTTCTCCGGAAAACTTCGAACGTCTTCGTCAGGATATGCTGGCTCATGCGAGGGGCATGTCGCTTTATGTGCAGGACCTTATCGGCGGTGCCGACCGGGAGAACGAACTGCCGACGCGCGTCATCACCGAGTTCGCCTGGCATTCGCTGTTCATCCGCAATCTCCTGATCCGGCCGCAACGCGAAGCGCTTGCGACGTTCCAGCCGAAGCTGACGATCATCGATCTGCCCAGCTTCAAGGCCAATCCCGAGCGCCATGGCTGCCGCAGCGAGACGATCATCGCCTGCGACTTCACGAATGGCCTGGTGCTGATCGGCGGGACCTCCTATGCCGGCGAGATGAAGAAATCTGTTTTCACCGCGCTCAACTACCTGCTGCCGAAAAAATCGGTAATGCCGATGCACTGCTCGGCCAATGTCGGCCCCGCCGGCGACACCGCGGTGTTCTTCGGCCTTTCCGGGACGGGAAAGACGACGCTTTCCGCCGACCCGAACCGCACCTTGATCGGTGACGACGAGCATGGCTGGGGCGAAAAGGGCGTCTTCAACTTCGAAGGCGGCTGCTATGCCAAGGCGATCCGCCTCTCCGAAACGGCTGAACCGGAGATTTTCTCGACGACGCGGCGCTTCGGCACCGTGATGGAGAACGTTGTTCTCGATGAGCGGCGCCTGCCGGACTTCGACGATGGCTCCTTGACCGAAAACACCCGCATCGCCTATCCGCTGAATTTCATCCCGAATGCGAGCAAGACTGGCGTTGCGCCGCAGCCGCGCACCATCATCATGCTGACGGCAGATGCCTTTGGCGTGATGCCGCCGATTGCCAAGCTCACTCCGGATCAGGCGATGTATCACTTCCTCTCCGGATACACCGCCAAGGTCGCCGGCACGGAAAAAGGCGTCACCGAGCCGGAAGCGACCTTCTCGACCTGCTTCGGCGCGCCCTTCATGCCGCGCCATCCGTCGGAATACGGCAATCTGCTCAAAGCCTTGATCGCCAAGAACGGGGTCACCTGCTGGCTCGTCAACACCGGTTGGACGGGCGGCGCCTACGGCACCGGAAGCCGTATGCCGATCAAGGTCACCCGCGCGCTCCTCTCGGCGGCGCTCGATGGCTCGTTGAACAACGCTTCGTTCCGCACCGACGCGAATTTCGGCTTCGCCGTACCCGTATCGGTCCCGGACGTCGACGACCGCATTCTCGATCCGCGTTCCACTTGGGCGGATGGTGCTGCCTATGATGTCCAGGCGCGGCGCCTCGTCGACATGTTCATCGCCAATTTCGCCAAGTTCGAACGTCATGTAGACGGCGGCGTCCGCGACGCCGCGCCGGGTGCGAGGGTCGCGGCCGAATAAGGCTTTTAGCCCATGATTCACGTGAAACCCGGCCGCAAGGCCGGGTTTTTCGGTTTTGCATAGGCCACGAGGCGAACGGACCGCCGCTTCACACGTTTGCGTGCTGTGTGCGATAGAGAATCATGGCAAGCGAACCGCTTTACATCGACGAGAAGATCGTTATCGCCGGCTGGGAGCTGACGGAGCAGTTCGTGCTGGCCGGCGGCCCGGGCGGGCAGAACGTCAACAAGGTGTCGACGGCCGTGCAGCTGTTCTTCAACGTCGCAGCATCGCCGTCGCTGCCGGAGCGCGTCAAGGCGAACGCCCTGAAGCTCGCCGGCCGCCGCGCCTCCAAGGACGGGGTGCTGATGATCGAAGCCAATCGCTTCCGCAGCCAGGAGCGCAACCGCGAGGATGCCCGCGAGCGGCTGAAGGAACTGATCCTCAAGGCAGCCGAACCGCCGCCGCCGCCGCGTAAGAAGACGAAGCCGACGCGCAGTTCCGTCGAAAGGCGGCTCAAGGAAAAATCCGGCCGCGCCGAGATCAAGCGGCTGCGCGGCCGACCTGGGGGCGATTGACGCGGCAAGAAGATTGCGGTTTTCGGGTAGCTCGACGCTGTCGCCGACGCTACATCCTCCTCAGGCAGGGAAGGATGGAAGACCAACGATGCAGGTGCTCCCGAAAGGCGTGAGGCATATTCCCGGGTTTCTGGACCGCCCGCGCCAGGAGGCGCTGGTCGAGGCGATCCGCCATGTCGTCGCCGAGGCACCGCTCTACGTCCCGGAGATGCCGAAAACAGGCAAGCCGATGTCCGTGCGCATGACGAATTGCGGATCACTCGGCTGGGTCACCGACCGCGACCACGGCTATCGTTACCAGGCTAAGCATCCGGTGACCGGCAGGCCCTGGCCGCCGATGCCGGACATTCTTCTCGAGATATGGCGCGCGGTTTCGGGGAGCGACAAGGCGCCCGAGGCTTGCCTCGTCAATTTCTATTCCGCTGAGGCCCGCATGGGCCTTCACCAGGATCGGGACGAGCGCGATCTCGTAACGGCGGTCGTCTCGATCTCTCTCGGCGACGCCTGCCTTTTCCGCGTAGGCGGGAAGACCCGCGGCGGTCAGACCACATCCTTCAGGCTGGAAAGCGGCGATGTCGTCGTACTCGGCGGCGAGGGGCGCCTCGCCTTCCACGGTGTCGATCGCATCTATCCGAACACCTCGACGCTGCTGAAGAGCGGCGGCCGCCTCAACCTGACGCTCCGGCGGGTCAATCCGTAAGGTGGGGTCCTCGTCGACGGAACCTTCTCTCCTCAGAGCTTCCTCAATGCCACGGTCTCCGTGAGGTGGTTCTGCCCCTTCTGGAGGATGATATCCGCGCGTGGCCGCGTCGGCAGGATGTTCTGGTGAAGGTTCTTCAGGTTGATGTTGTGCCACAGCCCTTCGGCGATTGCTCGTGCCTCCTCCTCGCTTATCTTCGCGTAGCGATGGAAGAAGGATTGCGGATTCTGGAAGGCCGTCTCGCGCAGCCGCATGAAACGGCTGACATACCAGCTGTGGATGAGGTTTTCGTCGGCGTCGATATAGATCGAGAAGTCGAAGAAGTCCGAGACCATCGGCACGATCTTGCCGTCGGCCGGGAGGTCGCGCGATTGCAGCACGTTGATCCCCTCGAAGATCAGGATGTCCGGCCGGTCGATGATCTGGAACTGATCGGGAATGACGTCGTAGGTCAGGTGCGAGTAGGTCGGCGCCTTGACGTTGGGTCGTGCGGCCTTGATCGCCGACAGGAAGCGCAAGAGCGCGCCGATGTCGTAGCTTTCCGGAAAGCCCTTGCGGTCCATCAGGTTTTCCCGGGTGAGGATCGCGTTCGGATAGAGAAACCCGTCGGTCGTCACGAGATCGACCTTTGGACTCGAGGGCCAGCGCGCGAGCAGTTCGGCGAGAATGCGCGCCGTCGTCGACTTGCCGACGGCCACCGAGCCGGCAATGCCGATGACGAAGGGCGTCTTCGTCTCGTCCGACATGCTGAGGAAGCGCTTGCGCTGCTGGAAGAGAATCTGCGAGGCTTCGACATGGGCGGAGAGAAGCCGCGAAAGCGAAAGATAGATGCGGCGCACCTCGCCGAGATCGACCGGGTCGTTGAGCGAGCGTAGCCGCTGCACCTCGTCGGCCGTCAGCGTCAGCGGCGTATCGGCGCGAAAGCGCGACCATTCCTCGGCGGAGAAGACGTGGTAGGGCGAATACTCGCCCCCCTGAAGATTGCCCGGAATATCGGCCGGTTCGATGTCTTTCGCGGCGATGCTCATGAATTTTGCCGGTTTGCCTTCTCCTGCAGGCCGGATTGGCTCGTCCGCCTGGCAAGTTCGCTCATGACATCCTGCAACGGGACGGCGGCGATATTCAATACGACCATAAGATGATAGAGGAGATCCGCACTCTCATCGATCAGATTCTTGCGATCGCCGCCGATCGCGGCGATCACCGTCTCCACCGCTTCCTCGCCGAGTTTCTTTGCCGCCTTGGTCTGGCCGGCGGCCACCAGCTTGGCAGTCCAGGAATCCTCCGGCGCCGCCTTGGCGCGGGTCGCCACGATCTGTTCGAGGTCGGAAAGCGTGAAATCGGTCATGACAAATCCCCTCAATCGAGGCGCATGGCGATGCCGTGCTCTGCCATGTAGCGCTTGGCCTCACCGATGCTGTAGGTGCCGAAGTGGAAGATCGAGGCTGCCAGCACGGCGGTCGCGTGGCCGTCGCGGATGCCCTCGACCAGGTGATCGAGCGTGCCGACACCGCCGGAGGCGATGACCGGCGCGCGAACGGCATCGGCTATGGCACGCGTCAGCGTGATGTCGTACCCAGCCTTGGTGCCGTCGCGGTCCATCGAGGTCAGAAGGATCTCGCCGGCGCCGAGATCGACGACCTTCTCGGCGAAGGTGATCGCGTCGATGCCGGTCGACTGCCTGCCGCCATGGGTGAAAATCTCCCAGCGGTCGGCTTCGCCCTCGGCCGAGACTTTCTTCGCGTCGATGGCGACGACGATGCACTGGTTGCCGAACTTGTCCGCCGCCTCGGCCACGAAATCAGGATTTTTCACCGCCGCCGTGTTGATCGAAACCTTGTCTGCGCCTGCAAGCAGGAGCTTGCGGATATCGGCCACCTGGCGTACGCCGCCGCCGACCGTCAGCGGCATGAAGCATTGCTCGGCGGTCCGGGCGACGACGTCGAAGATCGTCTCGCGATTGTCCGAGGACGCGGTGATATCGAGGAAGCAGAGCTCGTCGGCGCCGGCTTCGTCATAGGCCTTTGCCGCTTCCACCGGATCGCCCGCGTCGATGAGATCGACGAAATTGACGCCCTTGACGACGCGGCCGTCCTTGACGTCGAGACAGGGGATTACACGGGCTTTGAGCGTCATTGGACCATCCTCCTTCTCGCGTCCCGGATCAGCTCCAGCGCCTCCTTCGGGTCGATCCGCCCGTCATATAGCGCCCGGCCGGAAATCGCGCCTTCGAGCTTCCAGGCGTCCGGCGCGACCATCCGGCGGATGTCGTCCATTGACGCAAGCCCGCCGGAAGCGATGACCGGAATGGAAACCGCCTTGGCAAGCTCCAGTGTCGAGGCCCAATTGATTCCGGTCAGGATGCCGTCGCGGTCGATATCGGTATAGATGATCGCCGCAACGCCGGCACCTTCGAATTTCTTCGCAAGTTCGATGATCCCGAGCTCGGAGGCTTCCGCCCAGCCCTCGACCGCAACCCTGCCGCCCCTGGCGTCGATGCCGACCGCGACCCGGCCTGGAAACTTGTGGCACGCCTCGATGACCAGCGCCGGATTGCGCACGGCGACGGTGCCGAGAATAACGCGCGCGAGCCCCCGCGAGAGCCAGTTCTCTATGTGCTCGAGCGTGCGGATACCGCCGCCGAGCTGCACCGGATTCTTCGTCGCTTTGAGGATGGCGTCGACTGCGGCGCCGTTCACCGTCTCGCCGGCAAAGGCGCCGTTCAGGTCGACCACATGCAGCCATTCGAAGCCCTGTTCCTCGAAGGCGCGCGCCTGGGCGGCCGGATCGGCATTGTAGACGGTTGCCTGGTCCATGTCGCCGAGCTTGAGGCGCACGCATTGCCCGTCTTTGAGATCGATGGCGGGGAATAGAATCATGTGTTCGTCCGATCAGAGGGTCGCGGGGGCAGCCTCACGGCTTCCAGCGCAGGAAATTTGCGATAAGAGCAAGGCCCAGCGCCTGGCTCTTCTCCGGGTGAAACTGCGCACCGGCCTTGTTGCCATTGGCGACGAAGGCTGTCACCGGTCCGCCATAGTCGGTCACGGCGACCACATGGTCCGGATGTTCGGTGGCGAGGTGATAGGAGTGCACGAAGTAGGCGTGCAGACCGTTCTCGCCGGTCGGAATGCCTTCGAAGAGCGCGTGCGGCCGGACGAGGCCCAGCGTGTTCCAGCCGATCTGCGGGATCTTCAGCGACGGATCGTCGGGCGTCATCTCGACGACGTCGCCGGGAATCCAGCCGAAACCCCTGGTGATCGTCTTCTCGAGCCCGCGCGAGGACATGAGCTGCATGCCGACGCAGATGCCGAGAAAGGGCCGTCCCGCCGTCTCGACCGCTTCCGTCAACGCCTCCTCCATGCCGGCGACCTCGGCAAGGCCGCCGCGGCAATCGGCATAGGCGCCGACGCCCGGCAGCACGATCCGGTCGGCCGAGGCCACCCGGTCCGGCCTGTCCGTCAGCTCGATTTCGGCGGCGATACCGGCTTCGCGGGCGGCTCGCTCGAAGGCTTTTGTGGCCGAGCGCAGATTGCCCGAACCGTAGTCGATGATGGCGACGCGCATCAGCGTTCTCCATAGGATTCGAAAAGGCCGAGCCCGGCGGAATCTCCTGGCGGACCCGTCCTGGACCATTGGGTCGACTGCAACCGAGTTGCGCTTTTGGATTGCGCGGTTGCGGCCGAGTAATAGATTTCCTCCGCCGTCGCGATATCGGGCGCCGGAATGATCGTGCGCAGCGTCCAGTCCCGCGCCGAAAGGTGCCGTGCGATGAAAAGCGGGCCTTCGAGCGAAACCAGGAGGCTGAGCGCAAGATGCATGATCAGCGCAGCGACGAAGCCGCCGGGAAGCTGCAAGAGCAGGATTAACAGGATTTGCAGAATAGCAACTCCGATTCCGAGGAGCCATGTCTGCTTGGCCATCAGCCAGAGCGCGGGAAAGAAGAAGGCGGTCCAGGAGAAACCGTCCGCAACGAACCGCGCCCCTTCATCGTCGGCCGCGGCGCCCGGCGGGGTCATGATCAGGTAGGAGGCCATGGTCTTCAAGCCAGATCTGGATCGGCTCAGGCAAGCGTCCCCTTGGTCGAGGGAACGCGTCCAGCCTGGCGCGGATCGATTTCGGTTGCGGTGCGAAGCACCCGGGCGACGGATTTGAAGCAGGTCTCGGCGATGTGGTGATTGTTGGCGCCATAGATGTTCTGCACATGCAGGGTGATGCCGGCATGCTGGGCGAAGGCCTGGAAGAACTCGCGCACGAGTTCGGTATCGAAGGTGCCGATCTTCGGCGACGTGAAGGTCACGTTCCAGACGAGAAAGGGCCGGCCCGAGACATCGACGGCGGCGCGCGTCATCGTTTCGTCCATGGCGAGGTCGATCGAGGCATAACGGGTGATGCCGCGACGGTCGCCGAGCGCCCTGGCAAGCGCCTGGCCGATCGCAATGCCGGTGTCCTCGACCGTATGATGATCGTCGACATGCAGGTCGCCCGCGGTGTTGATCTCCAGGTCGATCAGGGAATGGCGGGAGAGCTGCTCCAGCATATGATCGAAGAAGCCCACCCCGGTCGAGATTTTCGACACGCCGGTCCCGTCGATGTTGACCGAAACGGAAACGTCCGTTTCATTCGTCTTACGCGACACTTGGCTGGTGCGGCTGGGCATCACCTCTGCCATCAAGCTCTCCTGTATGCGCTGGGCGCCGCAATTTGCCAAAGGCGCCAGGACGGTATCAAGAACTCCGGAGGAATAGGGGGTGCCGGGCGCTCGCCGCATATTCCGTCCTGAAGTAGAGCCGCTGCATATCAGGCGGGGCGCGAAATATCCAGAACGGCAACAGAAATTCCATCTTTCCCGACCGGCGGCGCAGCCGCGATCGACGATGGGTGAAGCGGCATATTTGCAATCGCGCCGAGCCGACTTACATAGGCGTCAAGCAGCAAGGCTCGTTCGAGCCGCAACGCCCCGCATCCACGGGGCCGACGGGTATTTTCATGAGCGAACACAATCCATACGGAACCATGCATGCGACCACAATCATCACCGTGCGCAAAGGCGGCAAGGTGGTGATGGCCGGCGACGGCCAAGTGAGCCTCGGTCAGACGATCATGAAGGGCAATGCCCGCAAGGTCAGGCGCCTGTCGAAGGGCGACGTGATTGCCGGTTTCGCCGGTGCGACGGCGGACGCCTTCACGCTTCTGGAACGGCTCGAGGCGAAGCTCGAGCAATATCCCGACCAGTTGATGCGTGCGGCCGTTGAACTCGCCAAGGATTGGCGCACCAACAAATATCTGCGCGATCTCGAGGCGATGATGCTGGTTGCCGACAGGACCGTGACCCTGGCGATCACCGGCAATGGCGACGTGCTCGAACCGGAGCACGGGACGATCGCCATCGGCTCGGGCGGGAATTTCGCGCTCGCAGCGGCACGGGCGCTGATGGACAGCGATAAATCGGCGGAAGAGGTCGCCCGACGGGCGCTTCAGATCGCCGGCGACATCTGCGTCTACACCAACCACAGCATCGTCGTGGAGACGCTGGATGCCGACTGACGGGGCAAAGGTCAGCTTCGAGCGGGTGGCCGACCGCCACCTGCCGATGCTCCTTGCCTGGCTATCGGAGCCGCATGTCCGACAATGGTGGGGCGACCCGGAGGTGGAACTGGGATTGATCCGCGACGGTTGTGAGAGTGGTGAGGTCGACGGCTTTGTCTTTCACGTCGCCGATGAGCCGGTTGGCTACATCCAGTCGTGGATCCCATCGCACTATGACGAGGAGCCCTGGGCGAAGGATCTCTCCGCCGATACGCCGGGCGTCGATATTTTCGTAGGCCGGCCGGAGTTGACCGGCAAGGGCATTGCCACGCTCGCGCTTCGAGCCTTTGCCGCGAGGCTGTTCGAGAAAGGTGCCCGGCGCATCGTCATCGATCCCGATGCCGGCAACCGCCGCGCGGTCAGAGCCTATGCGAAGGCCGGTTTTGTACCCTTCGGCGAATGGATAGGCGAGTCCGGTCGCACCCTGCTGATGGAATTGACGCGGACTGAGTTTGAGAGGAATTGATGAGCAACTTTTCACCCAGAGAAATCGTATCGGAGCTCGATCGCTTCATCATCGGCCAGAAGGACGCGAAGCGGGCAGTTGCGATCGCGTTGCGCAACCGCTGGCGCCGTCAGCAGCTCAGCGACGAGCTGCGCGACGAGGTCATGCCGAAGAACATTCTGATGATCGGCCCGACCGGTGTCGGCAAAACGGAGATTTCCCGCCGTCTCGCCAAGCTTGCCGGCGCCCCCTTCATCAAGGTGGAGGCGACCAAATTCACCGAAGTCGGCTATGTCGGCCGTGATGTCGAGCAGATCGTGCGCGATCTCGTCGAAGTCGGCATAGCGCTCGTGCGCGAGAAGAAGCGCGCCGAGGTGAAGGCCAAGGCGCACCAAAACGCCGAGGAGCGCGTTCTCGATGCGCTGGTCGGCACGACGGCATCGCCGGCGACGCGTGACTCCTTCCGCAAGAAGCTCCGCGCCAACGAACTCGATGACAAGGAGATCGAGATCGACATTGCCGACAGCGGCATGCCTGGCGGTGCATTCGAGATTCCCGGCATGCCGGGCGCCAATATCGGCGTCTTGAACCTCTCCGAAATGTTCGGCAAGGCGCTTGGCGGCAGGACCAGGAAGGTCAAGACGACGGTCAAGGATTCCTACGAGCTCCTGGTCACCGACGAATCAGATAAGCTGCTCGACAACGAGCAGATCCAGCGCGAGGCGGTCGCCGCGGCGGAAAACGACGGCATCGTCTTCCTCGACGAGATCGACAAGATCGCCGCGCGGGACGGCGGTCTCGGCGCCGGCGTATCGCGCGAAGGCGTCCAGCGGGATCTGTTGCCGCTGGTCGAGGGCACGACGGTTGCGACGAAATACGGGCCTGTGAAGACGGACCACGTTCTGTTCATCGCCTCGGGCGCGTTCCATGTTTCCAAGCCGTCGGACCTTCTGCCGGAGCTCCAGGGCCGTCTGCCGATCCGGGTGGAGCTGCGCGCCCTGACCAAGGAGGACTTCCGCCGGATTCTGACCGAAACCGAGGCAAGCCTTATCCGCCAGTACAAGGCGCTGCTCGAGACCGAGGGCTTCTCGCTCGATTTCACCGAAGATGCGATCGATGCGCTTGCCGAGGTTGCCGTCCAGCTCAACGCGAATGTGGAGAACATCGGCGCGCGGCGCCTGCAGACGGTGATGGAGCGCGTCCTGGACGATATCTCCTTCAACGCGCCGGATCGAGGCGGCCAGGCGATGATGATCGACGCGGAATATGTCCGCAAGCACGTGGGCGACCTTGCCGCCAACACGGATCTGTCGCGCTACATCCTGTGACTTTTGTGCCCGGTCCCCGGGAAAAGCCCACCTGTCACGGTATTCCTGGGGCGCCTGTCACTCGACAGGCGCCCTCGTTTTTTCTAGAGCGGTGTCGATCAACCGATATGCGGCATGATTCCGACATGATTCTGCCTTACGGGCCCGCGCCGATCGGACCTGGCCTGGTCAGTTTCATGGAAAGCAGTCCCACAGGAAGACAGAACGTGCGTCTCACCGCTTGCCTCCTCGTCATCGCCACGCTTTGCCTCGCCGCCGCTGGACCCGCCGCGGCCGAGATCCTCACGGTGCCGGAAGGCAACCGCCATGCCGAGCAGCCGCATGTTCCCGGTGCCTCCGTGCGCCGTACCAAGGCCGGCCGGACCTCCTTCGATGCGAAATACGAGAAGGTGCGCGATCTTCTAGCCTCCGACCGCAACCTCGTCGCAAAGATCAAACAGACTGCAGCCGCCTATGGCATCGCCCCCATTCACATGATCGGCGCCATCGCCGGCGAGCACACATACAATGTCGACGCCTATGACCGCCTGCAGGCCTATTACGTCAAGGCGGCCGCCTATGCCGGCAACAGCTTCCGCTTCGGTTACGAGGGGGAATCCATCGCAGAATTCGTCGAACGGCCGCAGTTTTCCGCCTGCGCCGGCGAGGCAACGTCGTACGCGCTTTGGAGCTGTCGAGAGCGTGTATGGGAGAGCGAGTTCCGAGGCCGGTTGGTCGGCGGAAAGGCCTTCCCCGACAATCGACTCAGCGCCGTGTTTTTCCAGCCCTTCTTCGCGGGCCAGACATTCGGCCTCGGCCAGATCAATCCGCTGACCGCCCTCAAGCTGACGGACATGGTTTCACGCGTATCCGGCTACGGCCGACTCGACGAGAGCAATGCGGCCAACGTCTACGCGGCGATCATGGAACCAGACGTGTCGCTCGCCTACATGGCCGCCTCGATCCGGCATTCGATCGACGCCTACCGCTCGATCGCGGGCATGGACATCTCCAAAAATCCCGGAATAACGGCGACGCTCTACAATGTCGGCAATCCGGACCAGCGCGCAGCCGCGCTCGCCGCCAGGAATTCGGGCGACGAGGTCCATTGGCCTGAGGAAAACTATTACGGCTGGCTCGTCAACGAGAAGCGCGCCGAACTGGACGCTTTGCTCTGAAATGGGCGCGCCGCGACCGGCGCAAATAAAAGTGCTTCACGTGAAACCCGCCCTTGATTGCGCCGGCGAAAGCTGAGACGCTTGAGCATTAAGCACAGGCACCTCAATCATGGACACGCGACCGGAGCCGTTCGAGCCGCCCGCGCCGGTGCCGCGAACCGGCATTCCTTCGCGGCTGCAGATCATCCGTACCGTACTTCGCAATCCGCTCGAACTCTGGGGCGAACCCTCCTACACGCTGCCCTGGATCGAGACGAAATTCATCAATCAGCGCACGCTGATCGTCAACGACCCCGGTCTCATCCGGTACATTCTCGTCGAGAACGCCGCCAACTATGAAATGTCGGACGTTAGGCGGTTGATCCTTCGTCCGATCCTGCGCGACGGACTGTTGACGGCGGAAGGGGAGGTCTGGAAGCGCTCGCGCAAGGCCATGGCGCCGGTCTTCACGCCGCGCCACGCCAAGGGCTTTGCCGGCCAGATGCTGCGCGTCTCGGAATCTTTCGCCGAACGCTACGAGCCGGCGGCGTCGGAGCCCCTCGTCGCCAATATCGCCGTCGACATGACGGAGCTTACCTTCGAAATCCTAGCCGAGACGCTCTTCTCCGGAGAGATCGCCGTCGAGAAGGAAGGATTCGCCGCCAATGTCGAGGAGTTGCTGCAGCGGATGGGTCGGGTCGATCCGATGGATCTTCTCGTCGCGCCGAAATGGGTACCGCGGCTGACCCGGATCGGCGGTCAGAAGGTGCTCGACCGCTTCCGCGGTGTCGTCTCCGAGACAATGGCGCAACGCCGATCGCGGATGGCGAACGACCCCGGCAATGTTCCGAACGACTTCCTGACGCTCTTGCTGCAGCTCGAAGGACCGGAAGGGCTTTCGACCTTGGAGATCGAGGACAATATTCTGACCTTCATCGGCGCCGGCCATGAGACGACGGCGCGCGCACTCGCCTGGTGCCTCTATTGCGTCGCCAATACGCCTGCCTATCGCGAGGTGATGGAGCAGGAAATCGCTGCGGTTCTTGCAAGCGGCGCCGATCCCGTGGATTGGCTCGGTCGCATGCCACATGTGCTTGCCGCTTTCGAGGAGGCGCTGAGGCTCTACCCGCCGGCGCCCTCCATCAATCGCGCGGCGATCGAGGAAGATCAATGGATCTCGCCCGAGGGGGAGCGGGTGGCGATCCGCAAGGGTATATCGGTGCTGATAATGCCGTGGACCTTGCACCGACATCAGCTCTATTGGCAAAAACCGCGCGCCTTCATGCCCGAGCGCTTCCTTCCCGAGAACCGAGAGAAGATCAATCGTTTCCAATACCTGCCCTTCGGAGCCGGCCCGCGCGTCTGTATCGGCGCGACTTTCGCGCTGCAGGAGGCGATCATCGCGCTCGCCGTACTCATGCACCGCTTCCGCTTCGATCCGACCGAGGCGACGCATCCCTGGCCGGTGCAGAGGCTGACGACCCAGCCGAGGGGCGGACTGCCGATGCAGGTATCGCTGCGGCCGCGGTGATCCGCGGCTGCGACGGTGAATGTCTCTCCGGGCAATGGCCAATCTCGGAAATTTGTCCTATCACCGGCACGATCCTCACATTCGGACTGGCCTCGTCTCTCTCCCAGGATTCAGCAGAAATTGACCGCGCATCTTCTTCTCGGCATCGATACCGGCGGCACCTATACGGACGCCGTCCTCTTCAGTGAAGCAACCGGCGTCGTCGCCAAGGCCAAGGCGCTGACGACGCGGCACGATCTTGCCGAGGGTATTTCGGGTGCCGTCGAGGCCGTCCTCGAAAGGGCGAAGGTTCCGGTTTCGGCCATCAGCCTCGTCTCGCTTTCGACGACCCTTGCCACAAACGCGCTCGTCGAGGGGCAGGGCGGCCGCGCCGGACTGGTGATGATCGGCTTCGGGCCCGAGGACCTGAAACGCGATGGTCTCGAGGAAGCGCTCGGAAGCGACCCGGTCCTCTTTCTTCCGGGTGGTCACAACGTCCATGGCGGCGAAACGCCGCTCGACATGAGTGCGCTCGAAAGTTCGCTTCCCACGCTCCGCCAGCAGGTGTCGTCATTTGCCATTGCGGGCTATTTCGCCGTTCGCAATCCGGACCACGAAAAGCGCGTGCGCGAGCGTATCCGTGAGGTCTCCCACCTCCCGGTCACCTGCAGCCACGAACTTTCCTCCAAGCTCGGTGGTCCGCGCCGGGCGCTGACGACGCTTCTCAATGCGCGGCTCGTCTCGATGATCGACCGGCTGATCGGTTCCTGCGAGGATCTCCTGAAGGCCCGCGGCATCGACGTGCCGATGATGGTGGTTCGTGGCGACGGCGCTCTGATTTCCGCGGCCGAAGCGCGGTTGCGACCGATCGAGACGATCCTCTCCGGACCGGCGGCGAGCCTGGTCGGCGCCAAGCACCTGACCGGACTGGAAAGCGCCGTCGTTTCCGACATCGGCGGCACGACCACGGATGTCGCCGTGCTCGAGGGCGGCCGCCCTCGGCTCGATGCCGAAGGGGCGGTCGTCGGAGGGTTCCGTACCATGGTCGAGGCGGTCGCGATGCGGACCTACGGCCTCGGCGGCGACTCCGAGGTCAAGATCAACGACCGCGGCCTCAAGGCGAAGCTGGAGCTCGGTCCTCGCCGTCTGCTGCCCCTGAGTCTGGCCGCCCATCTGCACGGCGACGCGGTGGTGTCGGTGCTCGAGAAGCAATTGCGGGCGACCCATGCCGGCCGTCATGACGGCCGTTTCGCCGTGCGCACGGGGCTGCCGGATCATCTGGCGAGCGGGCTGCAGCCGCAGGAGCAAGGGCTTTACGATCGGATCGGCATGGTCCCGCTGGCGCTTGCGGACCTCCTCGTCAGCACGCCGCAGCGCGCGACACTCGACCGGCTGGTGGCCCGCGGCCTCGTTCATATTGCAGGGCTGACGCCCTCCGACGCCATGCATGTGCTCGGTCGGCAGGCGCAGTGGAATGCCAAAGCGGCACAGCTTGGCCTCGAGATCGCCGCCCGCTGCAAGGACGGTTCGGGCCAGCCGATCGCGACGTCTGCCAAGGTGCTCGCTGGAATGATCGTCGACCGGCTGACGCGGCAATCCTCGGAAGTGATCTTGCAAGCCTGCCTCCACGAGGACGGCGCCGGCGCGATCGATCCCGCCGCCTCGCTTGCCGTCGATCGGGCGCTCAGGCGCGAGCCCGGTATCGTCCGGTTCTCGCTGGGCCTCGACCGGCCGCTCGTCGGTCTGGGCGCCTCGGCGCCAGTCTATTATCCGGCGATTGCGGATATGCTCGGCACCAGGTCGGCGATCCCGGACGAGGCAGATGTAGCCAATGCGGTCGGCGCCGTCGTCGGGCAGGTGCGCGCCACGATCACCGTCTTCGTGACGACACCGGAGGAGGGCATCTTCGTCGTCAACGGCGCAGGCGCCAGCGAGCGCTTCCTCGATCAGGAAGAGGCTTTCGGTGTCGCCCGCCGCCGTGCCGAGGCCATCGCGCTGGAGACGGCGCGTGCGAACGGCGCGGAAGAGCCGGCCGCCACCCTGCGCGAAGAGATCGATGCGCCGGAGATCGAGGGCGGACGAAAGCTCATCGAGGCGCGCTTCATTGCCTCCGCCAGCGGCCGGCCGCGAATCGCGCATTCCTGATTTTTCCATCCGGGAAACGATTGTTGGAGCGGCATGCGCTCACAAGCGTTCGCGCCCCGCCCCATTTCCCTTGTATTTGCCGCACCTATGCGACGTCCGCCAATGCCGCGGTGGGCCGTCCAGAATGGTTGCTTAAATTTTCCTTTTGTCTGAGGTCCCTGCCCCAAAACCGTGGGACACTTTTCGGAACTGCTTTGCACTTTGGCAGCATTGACAGAGGACCGTTTGATGAGAGACTGCGCCCACTTGGGAGCGGGTGTGCTTGGTCGGTTACCGCATGTATCCTTGTTCCATCCATTGGTTTGAACCTCAGAGATTTCGGGAGTTGCGGCATGGATCGCGTTGAGAAATATGGCTTGAAGATCGATGCTGGGCTCCACCGTTTTCTGGTTGAAGAGGCAATGCCGGGCACCGGAATCGGCGCCGAACACTTCTTTTCCGCCTTCTCGGATATCGTTCACGACCTCGCGCCGAAGAACCGCGCCCTTCTGGCGAAGCGAGACGAGCTGCAGGCGAAGCTCGACGCCTGGTATCGCGAACATGGTGCGCCTTTCGATATCGACGCCTACGAGGCTTTCCTGACGGAAATCGGCTATCTGCTGCCTGAAGGGCCGGATTTCGCCGTCACCACCGACAATGTCGATCCGGAGATCGCAACGATCGCCGGACCGCAGCTTGTCGTTCCGGTGATGAATGCCCGCTATGCGCTGAACGCCGCCAATGCCCGCTGGGGGTCGCTCTATGACGCGCTCTACGGCACCGACGCGATTCCCGAGGCGGAGGGCGCCGAACGCGGCAAGGGCTACAATCCCGTGCGCGGCGATAAGGTCATCGCCTGGGTTCGCGATTTTCTCGACGCGAGCGTTCCGCTCGCCGACGGCCGCTGGAGCGAGGTCGGCGGGTTTGCGGTCGCTGGCGGGGTCCTTGCCGTTACCCTGACCGACGGCACGAAGACTGCGCTGCGGAATCCAGCCCAGTTCGTCGGCTATTCCGGTTCTGTCGACGCACCTTCTGAAATCGTTCTGCGCCGCAACGAGCTTCACATCGTCATTGTCTGCGATGCGACGACCTCCATCGGGCAGGTCGATTCGGCAGGCATTTCCGATGTCATCCTGGAATCGGCGATCACCACGATCATGGACTGCGAGGATTCGGTGGCCGCGGTCGACGCCGAGGACAAGGTGATCGTCTATCGCAACTGGCTGGGTCTGATGACAGGCGACCTCGCGGAAGAGGTCACGAAGGGCGGCCGGACCTTCACGCGCAAACTCAACGCCGATCGTGTATTCGCTGCACCAGCTGGCGCCACTTTGACCCTGCCTGGCCGCTCGCTGATGCTGGTACGCAATGTCGGCCACCTCATGACCAATCCGGCGATCCTCGACTGCGACGGCCGCGAGGTTCCGGAAGGCATCATGGACGCGATGGTCACGGCGCTGATCGCGTTGCACGACATCGGCCCGAACGGTCGCCGGGCCAATTCGCGCGCCGGCTCCATGTACGTCGTCAAGCCGAAGATGCACGGGCCGGAAGAGGTGGGTTTCGCCTGTGAGATTTTCGCTCGCGTCGAGGCGGCGCTTGGGCTTCCGGCGAATACCATGAAAATGGGCATCATGGACGAGGAGCGGCGCACCACGGTCAACCTCAAGGAATGCATCCGCGCCGCCCGCGAACGCGTCGTCTTCATCAATACCGGCTTTCTCGACCGCACCGGGGACGAGATCCACACCTCGATGGAAGCAGGCCCGATGATCCGCAAGGGCGACATGAAGCAGGCCGCCTGGATTTCGGCCTATGAGAATTGGAACGTCGACATCGGCCTGGAATGTGGCCTTTCCGGTCACGCCCAGATCGGCAAGGGCATGTGGGCAATGCCGGACCTGATGGCGGCAATGCTCGAACAGAAGATCGCCCATCCGAAGGCCGGCGCCAACACCGCCTGGGTCCCTTCGCCGACGGCCGCGACCCTGCATGCCACGCATTACCATCGCGTCGACGTTGCCGACGTCCAGACGGGCCTCAAGAACCGGCCGCGTGCCCGGCTCGCGGATATCCTCTCGGTGCCGGTCGCGGTGCGGCCGAACTGGACCGAGGGGGAGATTCAGCGCGAACTCGACAACAATGCCCAGGGTATCCTCGGCTACGTGGTCCGCTGGGTCGACCAGGGAGTCGGCTGCTCCAAGGTTCCGGACATCAACGATGTGGGCCTGATGGAGGACCGCGCGACATTGCGGATCTCGTCCCAGCACATGACGAACTGGCTGCACCACGGCATCGTCGACGAGGCGCAGGTCGTCGAGACGATGAAGCGCATGGCGGCCGTCGTCGACCGTCAGAATGGCGCAGATCCGAATTATCAGCCGATGGCCGGCCGCTTCGACGAATCGATCGCCTTCCAGGCTGCCCTCGAGCTCGTGCTCAAGGGCCGCGAACAGCCGAATGGTTACACCGAACCGGTGCTGCATCGCCGGCGGCTGGAGCTCAAGGCGAAAGCGGCTTCAGAAATTTAAGTGCGGTTCTCCGCGGTTGCCCCTCATCCGCCTGCCGGCCGATGCGCTAACATCAATACGAAAGAGCCGCCTGGAACTAGACCCGGCGGCCCTTTGATCTCGATTCGAATGCTGCAACCCTACTGCTGCACGACCACGCGCGCGTTGCGGCCGGGGCGAACCCGCGAATAGAGGTCGATGATATCCTGGTTCATCAGTCGGATGCAGCCGGATGATGCGGCGGTGCCGATGGAGGACCATTCCGGCGTGCCGTGCAGGCGGAAGAGGGTGTCGCGGCCTTCCTGGTTGAAGAGGTAGAGCGCGCGGGCGCCGAGCGGATTGCTCAAGCCCGGGCCCATGCCTTCCTCGACATATTTGGCGACTTCCGGCTTGCGTTCGGCCATTTCCTTCGGCGGATGCCAGGTCGGCCATTCCTGCTTCCAGGCGATGTAGGCTTCGCCTTCCCAAGCGAAACCGGCCTTGCCGACTCCGATGCCGTAGCGGACGGCCTTGCCGCCCGGCAGCACGTAGTAAAGGAAGCGATTCGGCGTGTTGACGACGATGGTGCCGGGGCGTTCCTTGGTCGCATAATCGACGATCTGGCGATGGAAACGTTCATCGAGACGGTTGATCGGAATTGCCGGCAGGGGGTATCCGTGGTCCTCGACCGCGCCATAATCGCCAGTAAAGATCTGGTTCGTCGCGACCTTTACGCCGTCGGAGGAGGAGCCGGCGGTGGACGTGGTTTGCGAGCAGCCGGCGATGAGGACGGTGGCAGCGAGGCTGCACAGAAGGAGAGCGTTGCGGAAGCGCATGGGGGTCTCGTAAAAGGGAGTAAGGAAACAGGGGAGGGGGTGCCCGGCCGTCAGCTTATTTGCGATTGCAATGCGCTTCGCAAGGGATCGCGCCGCCACAATTCGGCCTTGAACTGTAAATTCCGCGACGATTGCTTTTTTGCAACAAGCGGCGGGAGCGGCGCCTTGCGCTGAAATAGGGATGACGATTCTATCGATCCATGGCGACAATCCGCTTGCCGACGGCCGGCAGTCGGAACGGGCATTGAAGGTACGCCGCGGCGTACAACGCCTGCTTGCCGAACTGCGCCACGCCGTGCTGCCGGAGCTGACGCTTGCAAGCGGCCGACGGGCCGATCTCACCTCGCTTTCGGCGAAGGGCGAGATCTGGATTGTCGAGATCAAGACCTCGATCGAGGACTTGCGCGTCGACCGCAAATGGCCGGACTACCGGCTGCATTGCGACAGGCTGTTCTTCGCGACGCACCCGCAAGTGCCGCTCGACATCTTCCCCGAGGACTGCGGTCTCATGCTCTCCGACGGCTACGAAGCGCATATGTTGCGCGACGCGCCGGAACATCGCCTGGCGGCAGCGACGCGAAAATCGGTGACGCAGGCCTTCGCCCGGGCAGCGGCGCAGCGCTTGATGCTCGCCGAATGGGCGGCGGAAAGAAATGGCGAACTCGGCGAATCGATTCGCGACATTGTCGCCGGTGCGCGAGATTAGGCCCCGATTATTTCGGCGCCCGCTTTGCCAGGATTCGCTGCAGCGTGCGGCGGTGCATGTTGAGACGCCGCGCCGTTTCGGAAACGTTGCGATCGCACATCTCGTAGACACGCTGGATGTGTTCCCAGCGGACGCGATCGGCCGACATCGGATTTTCCGGCGGCTCGACGCGCTCGCCCGAGCGCTGCACCAGGGCAGCGAAGATGTCGTCGGCGTCGGCCGGCTTCGAAAGGTAATCGACCGCCCCGAGCTTCACCGCGTTTACTGCCGTGGCGATATTGCCGTAGCCGGTAAGCACGATCATCCGCGTGTCGTCACGGCGCCCGCGGATCGCCTCGATGACATCGAGACCGCTGCCATCGCCCAGCCTCAGGTCGATGACCGCATGTTTCGGCGGGTTGCCCTTGGCCTTCGCTATCCCCTCGGCGACGGATTCCGCGATATCGACGGTGAAGCCGCGTGCCTCCATGGCGCGGGCGAGCCGCCGCAGGAATGGCCCATCATCATCGACGATCAAAAGCGTCCTGTCCGGCCCGATCAGCTCGGCATCTGACTGCGTGCTTTGTCCAGCCGTTGATTTTTCCGTCATTCTTCAATTCCCGAGCAAGGACTTCCTGCTGAAACTATGGGTTTTTCTCCGCGTCTTCAATAAACCTCCAGGAATCATTTCGCCAGCTTGGTATCCATGAGAGCGCGCGGCCATTCGACGCTGACGCGGGCGCCCGGATCACCGTTTTCGAAGCGCAAACGGGCACCGGACCGTTCCAGCAGCGTCTTGGCGATGAAGAGGCCGAGTCCGAGGCCACCGGCGCTGTCGTCCTTCTGCCGCCTTGTGACGTAGGGCTCGCCGATACGGGCGAGGACGTCCGGCGCGAAGCCGTCGCCGTCGTCCTCGATGATGATTTTCACGCGCTCGGCCGTGTGCTCCACCGTCACCGTCACCGCCTGCCGCGCATAATCCACGGCGTTTTCGAGAAGATTGCCGAGGCCGTAGAGGATGCCGGCATTGCGGCTGCCGATCGGTTCGCTGCCGCGGTCGCCCTTCTCGATGAGCTTGATCTCGATCCCGAATTCACGGTGCGGCGCCATTACCTCTTCGATGAGCGAGGAGAGCGGCAGGAGCCGCATGTGCTCCTCGCTGTCGGACGACAGCGTCGTCAGGCGCTTGAGGATATCGCGGCAGCGCTCGCTTTGGCTTCGCAACAGGTGGACGTCCTCGCCGAAGCGGGGATCGTCGCCAAGCTCGCGCTCCATCTCCTTGGCGACGACGCTGATCGTCGCAAGCGGCGTGCCGAGCTCGTGGGCGGCGGCGGCGGCGAGGCCGTCCAGCTGCGACAGGTGCTTTTCGCGTTGGAGCACGAGTTCGGTCGCCGTCAGCGCTTCGGAAAGCTCGCTAGCCTCGAGTGAAACCCGATAGGTGTAGAAAGCGGCGAACGCCGTCAGCGAGACGATCGCGAACCAGATGCCGATCGTAAGGACGCTCGGCATCAGCAGGACGGTCCCGGGATACCACGGCAGCGGGAAGGGCGATAACGCAAGCGCGGTAACACCGATCACGGCGAAGCCCGCGAGAACGATACTGTGCGGCTTCGGTTGCGAGGCCGATGAAATGATGACCGGAACGCAAAGCAGCGGCGCGAAGGGGTTGGCAAGTCCGCCGGTAATGAAGAGCAGTGCCGTCAGCTGCGCGAGATCAAGCCATAGCAATACGAAGGCGGCCGCGGGCGTCAGCCGGTGCGCCGGCGGATAGCGGACGGTGAGAAAGGCGTTGAGGATCGCCAGGCTCGCGATCAGGGCCGAACAGGAGACCAGCGGCAGGGGGAATTGTAGCCAGAGCGCGGTGACGATGACGGCGAGCGACTGGCCGCCGACCGCCAGCCAGCGCAGCCGTACGAGCGTCTGCAGCCTGAGGCTGCGATTGCCGTTGAGATTGTCGAGCGCCATTGCCGCCATGCTGGTTTTCGGTCCTCTCACACGCTTGTGGCTGGCTGGAGTTTATCGCGACGGGAGAGATAAACCAGCCCCGGACGGCGCTCATGTGCCGCGCGGCTTCGCGCGTGTCGTCGGCATCGCATTGGCCGGGTCGTCCGGCCAGGGATGCTTCGGATAGCGCCCGCGCATGTCGGCTCTCACGTCCTTCCAGGAGCCCGACCAGAAGCCCGGCAAATCGCGGGTCGTCTGGATCGGCCTGTGGCCGGGCGAGATCAGTTCGAGCAAGAGCGGCAGCCGGCCGTCGCCGATCGTCGGGTGGGTCTTCAGTCCGAAAAGCTCCTGCACGCGGATCGACAAGAGCGGCTCGTCGCCGTCGTAATGGATCGGATGCCGCTGTCCCGTCGGCGCTTCGAAATGCGTTGGTGCCAGCCTCGCGAGGTCGCGTTGGAGTTCGTAAAGCACGAGCGACATCAGGCCTTCGGCAAGATCGCGGCCCTGGATGCCGCCAAAGCCGCCGGCCTCCCCTTGGAAAGGAACGAACCACTCGTCGAGACGAGAGATCAGCGCCGCGTCCGATACATCCGGCCAGGGTTCGCCGATCGAGCGGTGCAAGAAGCCGATACGCTCGCGCAATTGCGCGACCTCCTTCGGGAACGGCACGGCGGCCAGCCCGAGTTGGCGGACGCCGTCGGCGAGCGCCCGGGCGGCCGCCTCACCGACAGGACGCGGCAAGGGTTTCTCCTCGAAAATGATGGCACCGAGCCGCGTCACTCGCCGCGCCCTCACCTGTCGGCTCGCCCGATCGAAGAAGCTCTGCTCTTCGCTGACGATCGCGTCCGGCATGTGCGCCTCGACATCGGCCCTGGTGATCTCCGCCGCCGCGAGTACCCGCTGAGCCCCCGCCCGCCCCGTCAAGTCGGCGATCACCAGCATCCCCGCTGCCGCCAACCGCTCGGTCTCAGGCACTTCCGCGCCACGCCCATTGGCCATCACGAAACGGCCGCGGCCGCCGCGCTGCAGTGCGATGCGGTCGGGAAAAGCATGCATCAGCAGGGGACCGGGCAGGGGGCGCTCGCCACTGCCCTTTGGGCCGCCGAGTTCCGCGGCCATGCGCCGGGCAAGCCCGCGCCCGGCTTCCGCCCGCTCGCCGCGGTCGCTTCGGAAGCGACGCAGCCGTTCCTCGATGTCGACGCCGTTGCCGCCGAGGCCCTGCTCGGTAAGCATCACTGCGATCAGACAAGCTTCCGCCGCCTGTCCCTGCTCGGCTGCGGAAACCGCCATGGCCGCGAGCCGCACCGGCAGCGCCAGGTCTCGAATCTTGCGACCCCTCGGCGTCAGCGCGCCCTTGGCGTCAATGGCCCCGAGTTCGACGAGAAGGTTGCGCGCTTCGTTGAGCGTCGTCTCAGGCGGCGGGTCGATGAAGGCGAGCGATGAGGGATCGGCAACACCCCAATGGGCGAGATCGAGCAGGAGGCCGGAAAGGTCGCTCGCGAGGATCTGCGGCGGTGTGAAGTCGGCAAGCGCCGCCGTCTGGCCCGCATGCCAAAGCCGGATCGCGATACCTGGCTCGGTGCGACCGGCGCGGCCGGCGCGCTGATCGGCGGACGCCTTCGAGACGCGCACGGTCTCCAGTCGCGTGATTCCGGTAGTGGCCTCGAATACCGGCAGCCGCTGCAGGCCGCTGTCGACGACGATCCGCACCCCATCGATGGTGATCGAGGTCTCGGCGATCGACGTTGCAAGGACGATCTTGCGGGTGCCCTTCGGCGCCGGGCGAATTGCCGCGTCCTGCTCCCTCTGGCCGAGGTTACCATAGAGCGGCACGACCATCGTCGTCTCGTCAAAGCGTCCCCTGAGGCGCTCTGCGGTCCGCGTGATCTCGGCCTGGCCGGGCAGGAAGGCGAGGATCGAGCCCTCCTCCAGGCGATGTGTCTCGGCGATCGTCCGCACCATGGCATCCTCGACGCTTTCGCCGGTGCTTCTCGTCTCGTAGCGAATGTCGATCGGAAAGCTCCGCCCTTCGCTCTTGAGCACCGGCGCATCGCCGAGCAGGTTTGCGACACGCTCGACGTCGAGCGTCGCGGACATGACGACGAGCCGCAGATCGTCGCGCAAGGCCGACTGCACGTCGAGCGCCAGCGCCAGCCCGAAATCCGCATCGAGCGATCGCTCGTGAAATTCGTCGAACAGCACCGCTGAAACTCCGGCGAGTTCCGGGTCGTCAAGGATCATCCGGGTGAACACGCCCTCGGTCACCACCTCGATCCGCGTCTTGGCCGATATGCGATTGTCAAGCCGCATGCGGTAGCCGACGGTTTCGCCGACCCTTTCGCCGATGAGTTCGGCCATGCGCCCCGCGGCCGCCCTGGCCGCAAGCCGGCGCGGCTCGAGAAGGACGATCCTGCCGTCGCCGCGCCATGGCTGATCCAGGAGGAAAAGCGGGACCAGCGTCGTCTTGCCGGCGCCGGGCGGGGCCGAGAGCACGACCGATCGGGATTTGTCGAGCGTTTCCGCGAGCGCGGGCAGTACTTCCGAGACTGGCAATGATGGAAGCGCACGCATCAGGCGCATCCCTCGCCTGCAATCGCGACGGCTCGACCGCCCGCCGCTTCGGCTGGGGAAATGCTCGGCAGCCCGTCTGCCTTTGTCTTGCAGAAGACGAAATCGCGCATTCGCCGCAGCCAGCGCGGCCCGATTTCGGCCCTCGAAATCGATTTTATACCCGTCCTGGAACCTGCCCCGGCGATATTCTGCATTCACGTCCTCATTGCCCGCGGGTTGCGCAATAGCAATTGGCTCCCGAGCGATGCAACGACAATTGCAAGGAGGCGAGAAGCGCCTGACCAGCTGAAGGCGCTGGCCGCCAGAGGTAGAAGGCGCGACAGCCTCGCTCGTGCAGCGTTCGCCTATGCCTTTGCCCGGTGCGCTTCGAAGGCTAGTACCGCCCCGGCGAGATCCTCGAGCGCCGCTCCGACCGATTTGAAAAGCGTGATTTCGTCGGGCGAGGTGCGGCCCGTGTGCTTGCCCCTTGCGAGCTCGAACAGATCGGCGCGGATCGCCTCCTCCGTTATCGCTCCGGCGCGAAGCGGCTGGACGATGTCGCCCCCCTCGCTGAGCGCGCCCTCGCGCGTATCGACGAAGATGCTGGCGCGACTGACGGCGCGATCGTCCGTTTCCCGCATGGTCGGCTTGAAAGCGCCGATGAGATCGAGATGGCTGCCGGGCTTCAGCCAGTCGCCGAGGATCAGCGGCTCGGACGATAGCGTCGCGCAGGAGATGACGTCGGCCTCCCGTGCCGCGCTCGCAAGATCGGTCGCCACGGAGATTTCGATGCCTTTAAGATCGAGATCGCGCGCTGTCGCCTCGGCCTTTTTCGGGTCGCGTCCCCAGATCGTCACGTGACGAATCGGGCGCACGACGGCATGGGCTTCGATGACATTGGTCGAAAGCCGCCCGGTGCCGACCATCAATAGCCGGCTTGCGTCCTCGCGAGCGAGGTAGCGTGCCGCGAGCGCGGAGGCCGCTGCGGTGCGCCGCGCCGTCAGTTCGCCGCCGTCGACGATGGCGAGCAACTCCCCGGTCCTGCCGGATGAGAGCAGATAGCTGCCATGGATCGCCGGGAGGCCGCGCCCCTGGTTGCCTGGAAATACCGACACCATCTTTACGCCGATATAGTCGCCCGGCTGCCAGGCCGGCATCAAAAGCAGCGTCGCATCGGCCTCGCCTGGTACCTCCACCTCGTGATGATGGCGCACCGGCATGACGCAGCCCCGTGCAAACATGTCGGCGAGCGCCTTGACGAGGCCGTCCCAGGGGAGCGCCGCGCGTGTCTGAGCCGCATCGAGTACCAGCATTTCCGAATTCTCCCGAGTTGAGGATCGGGGGACACTAGCAGTCTTTGACAGGGGTGAAAACGCGCCTGGCGGCGCTGGACTTCTCCGGCGTGCCACCCCTTGAAGCGTGGTATTTCGTTAACCATATAAGCGAGCGTCCCCAACAACGGCCGTGGCGAACGAGTGGAACTCTCATTGGTAGAAATTTCGCTCGCTTTCTCGCCTGATCAGAAAATACGCGGTGAAAATCAACCACTTACGATTTTCTACGATTTTTTGAGAAAAGGCTGTTGACGTGCGAATGGTGGCGGGTCTATAAGCCCGATCACTGACGAGGGCGGCGGCGCTGCTGGCGACGACGGCT
>NZ_JAGILA010000007.1 GCF_017874595.1 Sinorhizobium kostiense
CGCTGTAGCACTTTGAATTGCTGCATGTCTTTATCCTTGAAGCGAGATCGCTTCAAGGAGACGTGCAGTGGCCGGGCATCTTTCCGCCAGGATCAAAGGCGATCGCCTCGGCCGTAGCTCCGGGTACGACCTGCGGCAACGCCTCTGCCCTGACGAAAACCTCCGGCAGAATGTCTCCATTTAACCCGGAAAGGTTCTAGCGGATCAGCGCTTCCTGCATGCGCATGATTTCGCCGAGCTTGGCTCTCGCTTCCAAATAGCCGCGCTCGATCGCCTCGCCCGCACGATGAAACTCCGAGAGCCCGATATCATTCAGCTTCGGGTGGAGTGCGAGGTCCGGCGGATCGCCGGCGAGCCGTGCGCGCGAGATGCGGTCCTGGATGATATTGAACGCCTGGACCATGACGCTGGTCATGCCGAGGCGAGCCGAGCGACCGTTCATCTTGGCCGACTCATCCGGGGTTTCCGTGCCGGCACTGTGCTTGACGACGGCCGAACGACCGTAGAGGTCGTAGTTCAGGTTGACGGCAACGACCAATTGCTGCTCGTAGGCGCGGCAAACCGAGACTGGCACGGGATTGACCAGTGCGCCGTCGATCAGGGTTCGACCATTGGCGTTGATCGGCTCGAAAATACCCGGCAGTGCGTAGGACGCGCGAATGGCGGTGATCAGCGAACCTTTTTCGAGCCAGACTTCATGGCCGCTGTTGACTTCGGTCGCGACGGCGATGAAGGGCCTGTCGAGGTCCTCGATGCTGAAATCCTCCAGGTGCTCCTGCATACGCTTGGTGAGCCGCAATCCGCCGAACAGGCCGCCGCCTCCGATGGCGAAATCGAGCAGTCCGGCAATGCGGCGCACGGTGAGCGAGCGGGCGAAGTTTTCCAGTTCGTCGAGCTTCCCGGCAAGATAGCAGCCCCCGACCAGGGCGCCGATCGATGTCCCGGCAATCATGCCGACCTCGATTCCTTCCTCGTCAAGCGCCCTCAGCACGCCAATATGCGCCCAACCGCGGGCGGCGCCGCCGCCGAGCGCAATGGCAATCTTCGGTTTCGTGGGTTGCGGCGAGGGTTCGGGGGGAGTTGTCGTCAGCGATGATCCATGCGGGCCGGAGAGGTCGGCAATCTGATTGCTGCGCGTAAATGTCCAATTCAACATCCGGCACCTCCAGCACCGCCGAACAGACCACCTGAATCGCGCGTCTTGTTAGGGACACCTGCCAAGCCGGCGCCGATGCCGGTCTCGTCTGAATTCATCGCTGAAAGACTGGCATCGTAAGAGATTTATAACACCGAACCCGTCGCCCATACGGCGGACCCAGTAAACATTGGATACAGCCTGCAATACACCTAGGTCCGCGACAGTTACTGCGGGAACCACTTGCATCAATAATGAATTAGGCGCCCGTTTGGTTGCCAAAAAGTGAATATAGCACGGACGTGAAGCTAGAAAATGCAGTTGTCTGCAACAGGCCTATTTTTCGCCGTAGACGTCCGCGGGATCGAAATGCCTGTGATCGTCAGTAATCGCAACGGTTGCCCTGCCGTCCTCCACGCCGATCGTGCGATAGAAGCAGGACCGGCGCCCGGTGTGACATGTGGCGTCGCGGCCGGCGACCGTGACCTTCAGCCATACCGCGTCCTGGTCGCAATCGGTCCGGATTTCCGCGACCGTTTGCACGTTGCCCGAGCTCTCGCCCTTCTTCCAGAGACGATTGCGCGAGCGGCTGTAGTAATGCGCGACTCCCGTTTCGATCGTCAGCGCCAACGCCTCGGCGTTCATGTGCGCGACCATCAGCAGTTCGCCGTCGCGCGCGTCGGTCACCACAGCCGTGACCAGCCCCTTCTCGTCGAAACGTGGCGTGAAAGCGGGGCCTGTTTCGAGTTCGGCTTTGTCTTTGGAGGGGGGCGCGAAAGAGAGCGGCATCGGAAAGGTCCCTCTGCAGCACCGTACGTTCGGCGCTGCAGCACTTGGATTTTATGTCTTGCAGCCGTGGTGCCTTACTTGAACCCGCGAAGCATCGCCATGAAGCGCGCCTGTTCGGCCGACTCAGTCTTGAATGCGCCGGTAAAAGTGGTCGTCAGCGTCGTCGCGCCCTGTTTCTTGACGCCGCGCATCGCCATGCAGAGATGCTCGGCCTCGACCATCACCGCTACACCGAGCGGTGCGAGGGTTTCGTCGATGGCTCTGGCGATTTGTGCGGTCATCGCTTCCTGCGTCTGCAGGCGGCGGGCATAGATGTCGACCACGCGGGCGATCTTGGAAAGCCCGAGTACACGCCCGTTTGGCAGATAGGCGACGTGCGCCTTGCCGATGATCGGCACCATGTGGTGTTCGCAATGCGAATAGAACGGAATGTCCTTCTCGAGCACGATGTCGTCGTACCCCGAGACTTCCTCGAAGGTTCGGCCGAGCACATCCTCGGCGTCGAGGTCATAGCCTCCGAAAATCTCGCGGTAGGACTTGACGACGCGTGCCGGCGTGTCCCTCAGGCCCTCCCGGGTGGGATCTTCTCCCGCCCAGCGCAGGAGAACGCGAACGGCTTCCTCGGCTTCTTTCTGTGTCGGGCGACCGCTTGCGTCGTCGAGCACAGGGAAATTCTTTACTATGGCGTCCATATGGCCCCTATTTAATAGGCAATGCGGGATTGCTGACGTTTTACCTTTCGGACAACTCGCCACTGGCCATTCGCCTAACCCTGCAGGCTTGGGTTCCGTTGGCGGGCTCCGGGGCTTTCCGGTCCTGGCTTAGCAGTGCACTGGACCGTACGGCACGGTTTCCCAAACAACAGGCGACACTCCTTGCGGAACTGTCGCCCCAACACGACATAGCATATAGTATGGTGCCACATGGATGAAAGAGGCCGGGCGTACCACGCCGTGCTTTTTTCCCCTCTACCGGAGAAAATCATGCGCCGATCACTCAAAACCGCGAAAAATCAGTCGGATCGCGTCAAATGATCGATGACATTTACAACAGCCGGATTCTCGAATTCGCCGGCAATATTCCGCGCATTGGAATGCTCACCGATGCCGACGCCGAGGCCGCCGCGCATTCGAAGCTTTGCGGTTCCAAGGTGAGGGTGTGGCTGAAAATGGACGGCGACGTGATCACGGACTTCGCTCACGACGTGAAGGCATGTGCATTAGGGCAAGCCTCGTCCTCGATCATGGCGCGTTACGTCGTCGGCGCGCATGCCGGCGAAGTCCGCCAGGCCCGTGAAGACATGCTCGCAATGCTGAAGGCGGAGGGCGAGGGGCCTTCTGGCCGTTTCGAGGACATGCGTTTTCTGATGCCGGTCCGCGATTACAAGGCCCGCCATGCCTCGACGATGCTGACCTTCGACGCGGTCGTCGACGCGATCGGCCAGATTGAAGCGAAGCGGCTCGCGGCCGCAGTTTGAGCGATGTGCGCGCACTCCGGCCATGAGCAGATTCCTGGTGCAAGCGGCGGCGGCGCCGTCGGAAGGAGCCGGAACTGGTCCGGGCCGTTCCGCAAGACGCCAGGGCGCCTGGTGGGCATGGGGCTGATCCGGGTTTACCAGCTGACCCTGTCGAGCTTCATCGGCAACTCCTGCCGGCATCTGCCGACCTGTTCGGAATATGGCTATGAGGCGATCGCCCGGCATGGCCTGTGGGCAGGTGGCTGGTTGACGCTGTTCCGCGTTGTGCGCTGCGGTCCGGGCGGGACGCATGGTTTCGATCCCGTGCCGGAAGCGCTCGCGCCGCGCCAGCGCTGGTATAAGCCGTGGTGCTATTGGCAGCGGCATCGCAAGGAGGCGTGACGCTGTGACGATCCCGATCGAGTACCGGCAGGCCTCGGCCGATTTCGACCGCTTTATCCTGGACGCGCGCGATATCGCCGGGCTTCAGACGACCAATCAGGCGTACGCGATGGTCCAGGCGGTGCTTCAGACCTTTCGACGGCGGCTGGAGATTTCCGACGCGTTGCTGTTCGCCAATGCGCTGCCGCCGGTCCTGCGGGCGATTTTCGTCGACGACTGGGACCTCGAAGAGCCGACGGTGCCGTTCGCCGGTCGTCTCGCCATGACCCGCGAGGTGCAGGCCCTCCGCGGGGATCACAACGTATCTCCCGACACGGCGATTTCCGACGTTGCCGCCGCGCTCCGCCGGAACGTGGACGTAGCAACGCTCGACCGCGTGCTGGCACGGCTGCCGCAGGGCGCGGTCGACTTTCTGGCGCGCGTGATTAGGAGAAGGGCAGGGATGAGAAGCTACGTCGCCTTGCTCCACAGCATTGTTCTTGGCGAAGGCCGTCGCGTCGTGATGGCCGATTTGCGTGCGATGGCGGAACGGCTAGGGTACCGAGCGCCGCGGACACTCGTTGCCACCGGCAATCTGGTTTTCGACGCGCCGAAGAAGCCGCTCGGGGAAATCGAGCAGGAGCTTGAGCGAGCCTTCGCGGCGGCCTTCGGCAGGCATGTCGATATCATCGTTCGCTCCGCCGACGATTGGTTTAAGCTGGCCGCCGGCAACCCGTTCGCGACCACAAGCGAAGAGGATCCGACGCAGGTTCACGTCCGGGTCATGCGTGCGCCGCTCTCCCAGGATGCACTCGACAGGCTCCGGCGATATTGCTCGAATGGGGAACGCGTGAAAATCGTCGATGGCGATCTTTGGGCGGATTTCTGCGGCCGCGCAAGCGAGTCGAAGCTGAGCCAGGTCTTGACGACGAAGCGCCTGGGCATTGGAACGTTGCGCAACTGGAACACTGTCACCAGGCTGCGCGCGATGCTGGCGGGTTGACCGCCCTACGCGCCTTTACTCAACGAGCAAAAACCTTTATCAGGCCCGCGTCATTTCACCGGTTCGACCGGCAACCACACCACCCGCATTCGTTGGCGGGACTGGATAGGAGATCACGATGTCCGTTTCCCTCACATTTCCAGATGGCTCCGTACGTGAATTCGCCGCCGGAACGACCGGCCGTGACGTCGCCGAGTCGATCTCGAAGTCGCTTGCCAAGAAGGCCGTCGCGATCGCACTCGACGGCGAGTTGCGGGATCTCTCCGATCCGGTAGAAGAAGGCAGGATCGAGATTGTCACCCGCGAGGACAAGCGCGCGCTGGAACTCATTCGTCACGATGCGGCGCACGTGATGGCGGAGGCCGTTCAGGAGTTGTGGCCGGGAACGCAGGTGACCATCGGTCCGGTGATCGAAAACGGCTTTTACTACGACTTCGCGAAGAACGAACCTTTTACGCCCGACGACCTGCCGGTTATCGAGAAGAAGATGAGGGAGATCATCGCGCGCAACAAGGCTTTCACCAAGGAGGTCTGGTCGCGCGACAAGGCGAAGGAGGTCTTCGCCGCCAAGGGCGAGACCTACAAGGTCGAGCTCGTCGACGCGATCCCCGAAGACCAGGACCTGAAGATCTATTATCAGGGCGACTGGTTCGACCTCTGCCGCGGCCCGCACATGGCCTCCACCGGTCAGATCGGCACGGCCTTCAAGCTGATGAAGGTCGCCGGGGCCTATTGGCGCGGCGATAGCAAAAATCCGATGCTGACCCGTATCTACGGCACCGCCTGGCATACGCAGGAGGAACTGGACCAGTATCTGCATGTGCTCGCCGAAGCCGAGAAGCGCGATCACCGCCGCCTCGGACGCGAGATGGACCTCTTCCATTTCCAGGAGGAGGGACCTGGCGTCGTCTTCTGGCATGGCAAGGGTTGGCGCATATTCCAGAGCCTCGTCGCCTACATGCGCCGCCGGCTCGAGGGCGACTACCAGGAGGTCAACGCGCCGCAGGTGCTCGACAAATCGCTCTGGGAGACATCTGGTCACTGGGGCTGGTACCGCGACAACATGTTCAAGGTGACCGTTGCCGGGGACGAAACCGATGACGACCGGGTTTTCGCGCTGAAGCCGATGAACTGCCCCGGCCATATCCAGATCTTCAAGCACGGGCTGAAGTCCTATCGCGAGCTTCCCGTGCGTCTTGCGGAATTCGGCGCCGTGCATCGCTACGAGCCGTCCGGTGCGCTGCATGGGCTGATGCGCGTGCGCGGCTTCACCCAGGATGATGCGCACATCTTCTGCACCGACGAACAGATGGCGGCCGAATGCCTTAAGATCAACGACCTGATCCTCTCGGTCTACGAGGACTTCGGCTTCAAGGAGATCGTCGTCAAGCTTTCGACCCGACCGGAAAAGCGCGTCGGCTCCGACGCGCTCTGGGACCGCGCCGAGGCGGTGATGACCGATGTCTTGAAGACGATCGAGGCGCAGTCGGAAGGCCGCATCAAGACGGGCATCCTGCCGGGCGAGGGGGCGTTCTACGGGCCGAAGTTCGAATACACGTTGAAGGATGCGATCGGCCGCGAATGGCAGTGCGGAACGACGCAGGTCGACTTCAACCTGCCGGAACGCTTCGGCGCCTTCTACATCGACAGCGAATCGGAGAAACGCCAGCCGGTCATGATCCACCGTGCTATCTGCGGTTCGATGGAGCGTTTCCTCGGCATCCTGCTCGAGAACTTTGCCGGCCACATGCCGCTCTGGATATCTCCCCTACAGGTCGTCGTCGCCACCATCACCTCGGAAGCGGACGAATACGGCCGCGAAGTGGCGGCGCGCCTGCGTGAGGCTGGGCTTACGGTCGAGACCGATTTCCGCAACGAGAAGATCAATTACAAGGTCCGCGAGCACTCCGTGACGAAGGTTCCGGTCATCGTCGTCTGCGGCAAGCGCGAGGCGGAAGAGCGTTCGGTCAACATCCGGCGCCTTGGCTCCCAGGCGCAGACGGCGATGTCGCTGAAAGATGCGGTCGCTTCGCTCTCGGCCGAAGCGATGGCGCCGGATTTGAAGCGCAGGGCGGAGAGGAACGCACGGGGCTGAGGGCCGGGCGTTTTCAAGAATTTTGTTTCACGAAGCGGTCGGCGATCGATGCGCCGGCCGCTTGATTAACGTAACGTGCATGGCTGACGTTACGTTACGGCATATCGTTGCGGGTATTACGGCGCCGCGCGTCTTTTCACGCTGAGAGCAATGGATACCCCGCATTGCGCTCAATTTTCCCAATCAGTCCTGGGCTTCCGCGTTTGCGGTCTCGTTGCTCGCTTCATTGCCGTGCAGCAGCACCTCCACGTCGGTGTTGACGCCGGCCCTCACGGTAAAGTCGCGTTGGTAAATCTTGTCCTTGTTGCGTGCGACGGCGCTATAGCTGCCTTCGGCGAGGACAAGGGTGGGAAAGGCGCCGACGCTCTCACTGACGACGTCGCCCGATGAGGTCAGGATCGACCAGGCCGTATCGGCGATCGCCTCGCCGCCTGGCTCCGCGACGAGTTTCAAGGTGAGCTTGGCCGCGCGGTGTTGAATCGTCGCTTCGGTCAGCTTGCCAGCCTCCACCTGGATGTCGGCGCGGATCACCGCATTGACCGAGCCGTAGTCCGAAACGATGTGATAGGTACCGGCGCTGAGACGCACGACCGTCTTCGGCTTGACGTCGGCGACGATCAGCGCGCGTTCGCCGTCTTCCTTCACGTCGGATGAATAGATCGAGAAGCTGAGTTCATTCGGCGGAATGCGCACGTCGCTGCCGGAGACGGCATTCAGCATGACGCCGCCGGCGTCGAGCACCAGAACCTGCTTGTCGAGCGTGCCGTCTTCCGGCACGCGGATCTTGCGGGTCGCGCCGGCGCGGCCAAAGGCGACATTGACGAAATATTCGCCTGGCACGAGATTGAAGCCGGTGGAGCCTCCTTCAGAGGTGGCAAGCAGCGGAAGTTTTCCGTCATTATCAGGAATGGGGCTGAAGACACGCCACGTCAGGCCGGACTCGACCGACGGGCCGTTTTCCGTCAGCAATGCTTCGAGTTTCACGTCCTTCAGTTCGCCGCCCTGCGTCGGGTCGGTGATCAGCGTATTGAAGCTCGTGAGCTTCGGCATTTTCCGTGTGCCGGAAATGGACGGGAAGCTCTTGAACGCGTCGGTTGCGTCTTCGGCGAATGTCCGCTCCGCACCGGCGCCGGCGAATGTGATCGCCAAGGCTGTCCCGAGAAGAATACGAAGGCGGATGCGCATGAGAGCAGTTGACTTCCTGACTTTTCGACTCCACTTGAGACGCCGGTATGGCATTTTCGTGGCTGTCGGTCCGGCGGCAAGGTAGTGGAATTCGCCCGATATGAAAACTGAAATAAAACTTGTGGATTATCTCGCTTCCCGCCGGTCCATCCCGGCCTTTCAGATGGGGGAGCCCGGGCCAGGCAGGGTCGAGGTGGAGGAGATGCTGCGGCTCGCCTCCCGTGTGCCCGACCATGGCAAGCTGGCGCCGTGGCGCTTTATCGTCTATCGCGGCGAAGAACGGGCTCGGATCAGCGCCGAGTTGAAGAAGATGGCTGTCGCGGCTAAGCCGGATCTCTCCGAGGAATTGATTAGGGTGGAGGAGACGCGGCTTACTCGTGCCCCGGTGGTCGTTGCAGTGGTCAGCAAGGCCGCACCGCATTTCAAGATCCCCGAATGGGAGCAGCTGATGTCCGCGGGCGCCGTGTGTCTCAATCTGCTGATGGCGGCGAATGCGCTCGGCTATGCTTCCAACTGGCTGACCGAGTGGTTTGCCTTCGACGAGAATGCCTACCCGCTTTTGGGCGTCGCCCCCGGCGAAAGGATCGCCGGCTTCATCCATATCGGTACGGCGATGGTGCCCCCGACCGAACGCCCGCGGCCGGAACTCGCCGAGATCGTCACCTGGGTCGGGGAAGATGCCTGATGTTCTATGACACCGCGTCGAACCAGCACGGCCTTCCGCACGATCCCTTCAAGGCGATCGTGTCCCCAAGGCCGATCGGCTGGATCGGAACGCAGGGCGCGGACGGCTCGCAGAACCTCGCGCCCTATTCCTTCTTCAACGCGATCAGCGACCGGCCGAAGCTCGTGATGTTTTCCTCGAGCGGGTACAAGGACACGGTGCGCAACATTGAACAGACCGGAGAGTTCACCGCAAGCTTCGCCAGCCGCAATCTGAGCGAGGCCGTCAATCTCACCTCGCTCGCGGCGCCGCATGGAGATAGCGAGTTCGCGATCGCGGGTCTGACACCGGTCGAGGGAACCCTCGTCAAGGCGCCGTTCGTCGGCGAGGCATTCGCCGCGCTCGAGTGCCGGATGACGGAAATCTTTCGTCCCAAGGGTCTCGACGGCAACGTCTCTGACAGTTACGTCGTCATCGGCGCGGTCGTCGGCATCCACATTCGCGATGAAGCTATTCGGGACGGCCGATTCGACGTGGCAACGGTCAGACCGCTCGCGCGCCTCGGCTATATGGATTATTGTGACGGTGGCGACGTCTTCGAGATGATGCGGCCGACGCGATAGTCCCCCCGAAGCGGGCGACGGCCTGCAGCGCCGCGCGTCGTAAGCGGAAGCGGCAAGGAGCGCGGTGGCGCTTTGATCGCTGCATGTCTATGTCCTCAAATCAAGGTCAGTCAACGAGAGATGCGGTGGCGGCCGCCAGCAGGTCGATCTGTTGCACCGAACGAAGTGCCGCGGCCGAAAAGCCATTCTCCATGCTGTTCGCCCAAAGGCGCCGCATGGCCCACTCGTCGAGCGCTTCGTCGGGCAACATCTCGTAGGCCACGATACCGGCCTCCCGCGCGCGGAGAATTGCTGTCGCACGTCCGAGCCTGATGACGGCAGGGACATCGCCCGCCTCCGTGACGCGTCCCAAGCCACATGCTTGTGCGAGCGCCGAGGCATCGAATATCAATGCCGAAAGGCGCGGCGAGGCACTGGCGAGCGCGTGGGGGGAAAGTACGCTCTCCGGCCGGGTGGCATATTCCACGAGCATCGCTGTCTTGCCCGGCTCTATTCGCGCCGCAGCCTCGGCAACCTTCAATATGACGTCGGTTCTTTGTATGTCGGCTGGCCCACGGCATCCGGCCAGAACGATGCCATCTATCCCGCTGGCAAGCAGCAGGCCAAGATCGGCTTCGCTTGGTGCGCCATCCGGTCCGATCCGCGCAAGCAAGCCACAAGTCCCGCGCGGCCTGCCGGCTGCAGCGGAAAGCAGCTGGCTCGCGGCGGCGGCTTCTGTTGCGTCGACCACCACGGCCTGGACGGCGTCGAGACTCTCCGGCGCCGGCAGTGGTTCGCCTGACTTAAGGTAAAGCAGCGGTCTCATGGTTGCCTGAACGTTAATGGGCATGGTGAACCAATCTTAAACCTTTGACCGCTAATATTCCCCCATCGGGGCTGAGCGGTGTCTAGTGGGGCGCAGGTGATCATACAAGCATTTCTTCGCTGGGTGGAAACGGCGAAAGCGAGCGATCGTGCACGCGCCGCGAGCGCCCTCGGTAGAGCCTATGCCGCGGCGGACATGAACGGCATCGACCGACACGCCGCCGAAATGGCGATGACCTTTCTGCTCGACGATCCCTCGCCAAAAGTCCGTCTTTCCCTGGTCGAAGCCTTGGCGGACTGTCCTGCAGCGCCTCGGGCGATCATGAAGTCGCTGGCGGAGGACCAGCCGGAGATTGCTTTCGTCGCAATTGCGCGTTCGCCTGTACTTACAGATGCTGACCTCGTCGACATTGCAGCGAGAGGAACCGCAGAGACGCGGGCCTTGATTGCGGCCCGCAAAGGCGTCTCCTGCTCGGTTGCCGCGGCCCTCGCGGAAATCGGCGACGAGGAGGAGGTCCTGATCCTCCTCGAAAACGACCGGACGCATCTGTCGCGACGCACGCTGACGACGATCGTCAGCCGCCTCGGCCATGTCGCGGCGATACGTGACCAACTCCTCCTGCGCGATGATCTGCCGGGTGATGCGCGGCAATTGCTTGCGGAAAGAGTTGGCACCGCACTCGCTGGCTGCGGGCTCATTCAGGCGACGATCGGCGCAGTCAGGGCCGAACGCGTGAGAGGGGAGGCGTGCGATGCTGCCGCCCTTGCTGCGGCCGCCGTCACGCCACCGGAAGAGCTGCCTCTGATGGTCGCCCATTTGCGAGAGTCGGGGCGCCTCACCCCCGCCTTTCTCATGAAGGCGCTCTGCGGTGGCGCGGCGGAGTTCTTTATAGCTGCCATGGTGGAACTTTCCGGCGTCACGCAGAGGCGAGTCCGTGCGATCCTTTCCGGCGGACGCGTTCATCCCATCCGGGCGCTCTTCGAGAGTGCAGGCCTCGGGCCCGACTTGAGCGCAGCCTTTGCCGAAGCGGTGCTGCTTTGGCAAAGGGAAGCGAGGGAGACTGCGGGGGCATTCGCGTCGATTGTCGCCAGCCTCCATGACCGCCTCCGCCGCCGGTCTTCGCCATCGAGCAATGCGGGCGCTCTTGCTGAACTCGTCGAGAATTTGGCCTTTGCCGAAAAGCGGCGGCTTGCGCGAGAATACGCCTCGCTGGCCGCACGGCAGGCGGCGTGAACCCGATCAGTCCTCTACAGCCCAAAAATTGATTCCAACCGTCACCCGGTTAGATTGCAGCGGCCGTTCCTGCGCCATTCGTCGTATTGGAGACTCCCGTCCTCGTCGCTACGGTAGCCAACCACTGATGAAGCAATCGAGAACAGGATGAACGCAATCACGATCGCCGAAGAGCGGCCGCGCCAGCCGGCCATCGTCCGCCTGCTCGAACTGTCCGATGCCTATGTCGCCTCTCTCTACCCCGCGGAAAGCAACCATCTCGTCGATCTCTCAACCTTGGAGAAGCCGACGGTCTCCTTCTTCGTCGCGCGGCTGAACGGCGAGGTCGTCGGTTGTTGTGCGCTCGTCGACGCGGGCGACGGAACGGCGGAGATCAAGCGCATGTTCGTCGATCCGAAGGCGAGGGGATTGAAGATCGCCAAGCGCTTGCTTTCGGCAATCGAGGAGAAGGCCGAGGAATTGAGATTGCAGGTGATCCGCCTCGAAACCGGCATCTACCAACCGGAGGCGATCGGACTCTATCAGGCGGCCGGTTATGTGGAACGCGAGCCCTTCGGGGATTATTTGGACGACCCGTTGAGTTTGTTCATGGAGAAGCGGGTGGGGCGCGATGTATGAAGCGGTCGTCCCCGGGGCAAGCTGAACCGGCCGCTTAAATGTCGAGATTATCGGCGAAGGCTGCTCGCTCCTGGATGAACCGGAAGCGGGCGTCGGCCTTCGTGCCCATCAGACTGTCGACGGCCTCGCGCGTGCCCTCGAAATCGACGTCGTCGATCTCGACCTTGAGCAGTGTGCGGTTCGCCGGGTCCATCGTCGTTTCCTTGAGCTGTGCCGGCAGCATTTCGCCGAGGCCCTTGAAGCGGCCGATTTCCACCTTGCCCCGACCGTTGAATTCCGTCCGCATCAGCTCCTCGCGATGCGCGTCGTCCCGGGCATAGAGTGTCTTCGATCCCTGGCTGATCCGGTAAAGCGGCGGCACGGCTAGATAGAGATGACCGCTGCGAATGAGTTCGGGCATCTCCTGATAGAAGAAGGTGATCAGCAGCGAAGCGATGTGGGCGCCGTCGACGTCAGCGTCGGTCATGATGATGACGCGCTCGTAACGCAGATCCTCCTCACGATATTTGGACCTTGTGCCGCAGCCGAGCGCCTGGACGAGGTCGGAGATCTGCTGGTTCGCCCCGAGCTTCTCGCGCCCGGCGCTGGCGACGTTGAGGATCTTGCCGCGCAGAGGCAGGATAGCCTGGTTGGCGCGGTTGCGCGCCTGCTTTGCGGAGCCGCCGGCCGAATCCCCTTCGACGATGAAGAGTTCGGCGCCTTCCGCGGTATTTTGTGCGCAATCGGCGAGCTTGCCGGGCAGGCGCAGCTTGCGAACCGCCGTCTTGCGGCTGACTTCCTTTTCCTTGCGCCGGCGCACGCGCTCCTCGGCGCGCTCGATGACCCAATCGAGAAGCTTGGCCGCTTCCGCCGGGTTGTCGGCGAGGTAATGATCGAAGGGATCGCGAAGCGCGTTTTCGACGATGCGCTGCGCCTCGACGGTCGCGAGCTTGTCTTTTGTCTGGCCCACGAATTCCGGTTCGCGGATGAAGACGGAGAGCATGCCGGCCGCCGAGATCATCACGTCGTCGGTGGTGATGATCGCCGCGCGCTTATTCTGCGTGAGTTCCGCGTAATTCTTGAGCCCCTTGGTGAGCGCGATGCGCAGCCCCGCCTCGTGCGTACCGCCTTCGGGCGTCGGGATCGTGTTGCAGTAGGAATGGATCTGCTGGTCGCCACCGTACCAGGTCACCGCCCATTCGAGCGAACCGTGTCCGCCAGGCCGTTCCGATTTGCCGGCGAAGATCTCGCGGGTGACGGTGAACTCCTTGCCGAGGGTTGCGGCAAGGTAGTCCTTGAGCCCTCCGGGGAAATGGAACACCGCCCTGTCCGGGATCTCCGAGCCTTCCGGCAGGAGCGAGGGATCGCAGCACCAGCGGATTTCGACGCCGCCGAAGAGATAGGCCTTGGAGCGGGCCATGCGGAAGAGGCGCCCCGGTTCGAAGCGGGCATGCGGTCCGAAGATCTGCGGATCGGGGTGGAAACGGACCTTCGTGCCGCGCCTGTTGTGGACGTCGCCGAGCTCCTCGAGCCCGCCCTGCGGAATGCCGCGGGAAAAGCGCTGGCGATAGAGCTTGCGATTGCGCGCGACCTCGACCTCGAGCGAGTCCGACAGCGCGTTGACGACGGAAACGCCGACGCCGTGCAGGCCGCCGGAGGTTTCATAGGCCTTGCCGTCGAACTTGCCGCCGGCATGCAGGACCGTCATCACCACTTCGAGCGTCGACTTGTTCGGGAACTTGGGGTGGTTCTCGACCGGGATGCCTCGGCCGTTGTCGGTGACCGTGAGGAAGCCGTCGGCGTCGAGGCTCACCTCGATGAAATTTGCGTGGCCGGCGACGGCTTCGTCCATCGAGTTGTCGATCACCTCGGCGAACAGGTGATGCAGCGCCTTCTCGTCGGTCCCGCCGATATACATGCCCGGCCGACGACGAACCGGCTCCAGCCCTTCGAGTACTTCGATCGCCGAGGCATCGTAATCGCTACCGTCGCTGTGCTTCGGCGCAGGCCGCGGAGCATCATTGCCTGCGGCGGGCGCAGTCGGCTTGCGCGGCGCAGTGTCCGACGGCTTCGGCTGCTGGGGCATTGCGGAGAAGAGATCGCTGCTGTCGTCCATGGATCCGTTCAGATCGCTCCTGTCGTCGTTTCGGAAAGGCCATAGCAAGAGCTTGGCGCTGCCGCCATCCCTCACCGCGCGAATCACCCGAATTCTGCCTGAGTCTAGCGCCAGGCGCGAACAAAAGGCGAATTCCGATGCTTTTGCAAGACGAACGGCCCCAAACGCCTCGAATTGCCGGCGCCAGTGTTGCGTCGCGACGGCACGGATGGCAAGGCATGAGGTCATCAAGGGAGCCCGTCCGGTCGCCATGTCCACAATTGTCTTCTCCTTGCGCCGAGTTGTCGCCGCGCTGTTCTTCAGCGTCACGGCCACTGCCGCGGCGGAACCACTGCAGCCGTTCAAGGATGAACTGTTTGCTTATGGAGCGGTGCTTCAGGAGAACGATGGCGGCGCCTTCCGCGTCATCGACTACCAGGAACTGAGGGACATAAACGGCCGCGACCAGATACCCGAGCGGCGCGCCAAGGGCGCCTATGTGTCCCTGGGCGTTGCGAAGGCGCAGGTGAACGAGACTTTCGATCTCGGCGATCGCAAGCTCGAGGTCACGCGCGTCGGCCCCGACGGGGGAGTGGCCTTCACAGTCGTCTTCATCCATGGGCGTGGCGGCGATCGACGGCTCGGCGCGAACGACTTCTCCTTTGGCGGCAACTTCAACCGGCTCAAGAATCTCGCGGTTGCCAATGGCGGCAACTACTACGCGCCGAGCGTAAGGTCCTTCGATAAAGCGGGTGTCGCCGATGTTTCGGCCCTGATCCGCTTCGCCGCCATGCGCTCCGGTGGGCGGCCGGTGGTGCTTTCCTGCGCCTCGATGGGCAGTTTCATCTGCTGGGGGGTTGCGCGCGATCCCTCTGCAACATCCGCACTCGCCGGCATGGTGATCATGGGCGGGGCCGTCGATCCCGATTTCAGAAAGAGCGCGGCCTATCGTGCGAAGCTACCGATCTACTTCAGCCACGGCAGCCGCGATAGCGTCTATGCGGCGGAGGCGCAGGTCGCCTTCTATCGTTCACTCAGAGCCAATGGTTATCCGACGCGTTTCGTGCTGTTCGAGACCGGTTCGCACGGGACGCCGGTGCGCATGACCGACTGGCGCGAGGCGCTGAACTGGATGTTGGAGCGCTGAAGGTGCGGGCGATGCTGGAGCCTTTGGCGGGATGAGCGGGGAAGTCTTTGAAAGGTGGCACTGGCCTGATCGGCGGACTGGCCGGATGATTTCGCCCGACGAATACGAAGAACGTCTCGGCACGCTCGAACCGCAAGCATGCCTGCCGGTCGGCTATCGTTCGAGCTATGGCGACATCTGCCGCAACGAACTCGGCACCCTCATAGACGGTGCCCGGCAAAATCGCATCCTTTCCTTCGATCCGGGGACGGGAGTGATCGTCTGCGAGGCCGGCGTGGCTTTGCGCGATATCCTCGTCAGGGCGATCCCGCATCGTTTCTTTCTGCCGGTCACCCCGGATACAGGTCTCGTGACCGTCGGCGGTGCCGTCGCGGCCGACATTCACGGCGGAAACCAGCATGCCCGCGGAACCTTCGGAGATCACGTCAGGCGCCTGACGCTGCTGCGAGCGGATGGCCGCCTGACATGCTCCGCCAAGGAAAATCCGGAACTCTTCGCTGCCACCATCGGCGGCCTCGGCTTGACCGGGTTGATCCTCGAGGTCGAGCTCAAGCTGATGAAGGTGCCGTCGCCGCATGTGCAGCAGCATACGTGGCGCTTCGATGATCTCGATCAGGGGCTTCAGCTCATCGAGCGTGCCTGCGACGAACATGAATATGCCGTCGCTTGGCTCGATCAACTCTCAGGCGGACGGCACATGGGCAGGGGCGTGCTCCGGGCGGCCGATCACGCGGACGCATCTAGCGAGTTTCCGGACATCCCGAAGCGTATCAAGGTCTCCGTGCCTTTTTCTCCTTCGTTCAACGTGTTGAGCACCACCGCCTTGAGACCGCTCAATGCGTATCGTTTTCGCAGGGAAAGCCCCGGCGAAACGATCTCGACGGTAAAGTGGACATCCTATTTCCATCCGATCGATCGGATCACTGCATGGCACCGTTTCTACGGCAGCCGCGGTCCCTGCCAGCATCAGAGTGTCTATCCCGCGGAGAATGCCCGCGAGACGACCCTGCGGCTGATGGAGGCCGCACGCCACGCCGGGCATGCGTCGTTATTGACAAAACTGCGACGCTTCCGCGAACCTGGTCCCCGTGGGCTTCTTTCGTTTGCACGCCCCGGCTTCAGCCTGACGCTGGATTTTGCCAACCAAGGCGAAGCGACGGCAAGACTGTTGGGGGAGCTTGACCGTATCGCCGTCGAGGCCGGTGGGGCGGTCGATCCGGCCAAGGATTTCCGCATGAGCCCGGAGATCTTCGCCGCTTCTTTCCCCAACTGGAGGGAACTCGAGGCGCTACGCGATCCGGCGATGATTTCGGATTTCTGGCGGCGCACGGCCCTTGGCGCTAAACCGTAATGCTAACGGCAGTAGATTCTGTCCCATCAGATCGGTCAGGATCTACTGCCGTTGGTATGAAGCCGTCAGCGCCTGACCCCGCTTATGTTCATGTCGAATGAGACGACGTTGGAATAAATGGGCGTTCCGACATCCATTCCATAGGGTGCGCGGCGAATATTGCCGCGGATGGTGAAGGAAATCGTGCGCCTGTTCCAATCCGTGAGCGCGACGCTGAAGCGCTCCCGGCGCGTCTTGCCGCGCGCCGTCAGCGCGCCTTCGATCGTCGCCGTATCCGGTCCGGTTTGCGTCACGCGAGTGGAACGGAAGGTCACCGTCTGGAAGCTTGCTGTATCGAAGACGGCGCTGGAGCGCAGGAAATCTTCGACCCGCCGCTCGCGCGCCCTCACGCTGTCTGGATAGAGCGTGAACTCAACGGATGATCGCTGCACATTGCGCCCATCGATCCGGAACGCACCGGTAAATCTCGTGAACTGGCCGGCAATCCCGCCGCCGCCGCCGACTTGCGGGACATTGAAACGGATGACGGAAGACCTGGCGATCCTGTAGTTGCCGGCAGCATCGGCAAGGGCTGGCGCCCTTGCAGCCGCCGGTGCTGCCGTTGCGGCAAGGGCGAGCGGCAGGAGTACCTTCAAAGCGAGTTGGCGTACGGCGATCATGGATCATTTTCCTTTTGCAACGATATCCGCACCGCCCGCGCCGGCCTTGGAACGAAGCATCCGCCTGAGTGCGGAGTCGCGCCTTACAATGTGGTGGTAAAGCGCCGCAGCCGTATGGATGGCCACGATGGCAAGCATGACATAGGCGAGCATCGCGTGAGCGAAGGCCCAGAATGCCTCCGAGACCTCGGACTTCGGCAACGGCAGATGCGGGATGACGACGAGGTTGAAATAGAAGCTCGGAATGTCGAGCGTCGAGGCGGATGCGACCGCCCAGCCGGCAAGCGGCACCAAGGTGCTAAGTGCGATCAGCATCAGATGTGTGAATCGGGCGGCATCGTCCTCGACCGCACTGAGGCTAGGAAGCGACTGCGGGCTGCGTTCGACGAGCCACCATCCCGTTCGAAGGAAGGCCAGCCCCAAGGCAGTGAAGCCGAAGGACTTGTGCCATTGATAGAGTGAGAACTGCAGCACCGGATCGATCTCCATGCGCCGCATGACGAAGCCGATCAGCATGAGGCCGAGGATCAGCGCCGCAATCGTCCAATGCAGGGCGATGGTTATCGCTCCAAATCCATGATCGCTGTTGCGCAGCATTCCGGGTTGCCCCGCTCGCTTTAATCTCGATTCCGCCGGCGGCGCGGCCGCTTCCTGTCGACGTGAGACGCCCGAGGCTTCGGCTTTATTCGCTGCGATATTCAGGCGGAGACGAGACTCCCCAGTGAGTATCCACCCCGGCCAGATTATTGAATAGGGGTCCTTTCATTTGTCCAACCGATTTGCTAGGCCGCTTGCCCGAGAGGAAGCACTTTTTTTGGGAGAAAAATTCATGACGCCCGATATCCGCCCGCTCGTTGCCGGAAACTGGAAGATGAATGGTACGCGTGCCTCGCTCGACCAGATCAAGGCTATCGCGGAGGGGGTCAAGGGTGAACTCGCGGCGAAGGTGGAGACGCTGATCTGCCCGCCGGCGACACTCCTTTACGTCGCGACAGCGCTCTGTGACGACAGCCCGCTTCAGATCGGCGCCCAGGACTGCCACCCGAAGCAGTCGGGCGCCCACACGGGCGATATCTCCGCCGAGATGATCGCCGATTGCTTCGGCACCCATGTCATCGTCGGCCACTCCGAGCGGCGCACCGATCATGCCGAGAACGATGCGCTGGTCCGGGCGAAGACGGAAGCGGCCCACGCTGCCGACCTCGTCGCCATCGTCTGCATCGGCGAGACGGAAGAGGAAAGGAAGAGCGGCAAGACGCTCGATGTCCTGAAGCGCCAGCTTGCCGAGAGCCTGCCGGACGCGGCGGGCGCTGCTAATACCGTGATTGCCTACGAGCCGGTCTGGGCGATCGGCACGGGGCTGACCCCGACCGCAGCCGACGTCGAAGACGCGCACGCTTTCATGCGCCGGGAACTGGCCGCGCGTTTTGGCAGCGAGGGAGATAAGATGCGCATCCTCTACGGCGGCTCCGTCAAGCCGTCCAACGCCAAGGAACTGATGGCTGTCGCCAATGTCGACGGGGCGCTGATCGGCGGCGCGAGCTTGAAGGCGGAGGATTTCCTCGCCATCTACAGGGCCTATGAAGAATAACCGCCTGAAGGCCCAACTGCATGTCTCCTTGAATCGACCTCGGTTTAAGGACAAAGACATGCAGCAATTCAGAGTGCTACAGCGACCTTTGCGCGTCTGATAAGACGCGCGGCGCTGTAGGGTCGGCCCGGGGGCTTGGAATGGCTGGCGGCTTGGTATAAAGAGGCGCCAAAATTTGCGCGCGGCCGCTCGTGGCCGCGATCATTCGATTCGATGCCCCGGAGAGGGCAGGACTGGAAGCTGATGCAGACCGTATTACTCGTCATCTATCTCATGGTCGTCGTCGCCCTGATCGGCGTCGTCCTCATTCAGCGTTCCGAAGGTGGCGGTCTCGGCATCGGCGGCGGGTCCGGCTTCATGTCGGCACGCGGCACGGCCAACGCTTTGACGCGCACCACCGCCATACTTGCTTTCCTTTTCTTCGCCCTGGCTCTGGCGATGGGCATTCTCGCGCGTTACGAACCCAGCGAGACGGACATTCTCGAGCGTATTCCGGGAACGGGAACCAGCGGTGGCGTGCTCGATTCGCTTGGCGGCGGTCAGACGGCACCTGCTGCCGGCACCCAAGCTCCGGCTCCTGACGGCGCCCAAGCTCCGGCGACCGGTAACGGCGTTCCCGCTGACGGCGCGGCCGCGCCTGCGCAGGCTCCGGCCGGTGCCGCTCCTGCTCCCCAAGCACCTGCGGCACCTGCGGCCGGCACCAACGGCAATACGGGATCGCAGGTTCCGAGCGGCCAATAAGGCCGTAGGTCGAAATAAGCCGCCGGCGGATGCTTCATCCGCCGGTTTTGTTTTGTGTGAAATCAGCCGCGACAAAAGAACGGAAAAATTCGGGAAGACGAATTTTTTCGGTGGCGGAATCGTTTATGAAAAGGTATCCGGTGACTCCCATGGCGCGATATGTATTCATCACTGGCGGCGTGGTTTCCTCCCTCGGAAAAGGCATTGCTGCGGCCGCTCTCGGAGCGCTGCTGCAGGCGCGTGGTTACCGGGTGAGGCTGCGCAAACTCGACCCCTACCTCAATGTCGATCCGGGCACCATGAGCCCGACGCAGCATGGCGAGGTGTTCGTCACCGACGACGGCGCGGAAACCGACCTCGATCTCGGCCATTACGAGCGCTTCACCGGACGCTCGGCGACTAAGACCGACAACATCACCACGGGCCGGATCTATAAGAACATCATCGACAAGGAACGGCGCGGCGACTATCTCGGCGCGACGGTTCAGGTGATCCCCCACGTCACCAACGAGATCAAGAACTTCATCACTGACGGCAATGACGACTACGACTTCGTCATTTGCGAAATCGGCGGCACCGTCGGCGACATCGAGGCGATGCCCTTCATGGAAGCGATCCGCCAGCTCGGCAACGACCTGCCGCGCGGCACTGCCGTCTACGTCCATCTGACCCTGATGCCCTATATCCCGGCAGCAGGCGAGTTGAAGACCAAGCCGACCCAGCATTCGGTCAAGGAATTGCAGGCCCTCGGCATTCATCCCGACATTCTGCTCGTGCGCGCCGACCGCGAAATCCCGGAAGCGGAGCGCCGGAAGCTGTCGCTCTTCTGCAATGTCCGCCAGTCCGCCGTCATCCAGGCGCTCGATGTGGCCTCGATCTACGACGTGCCGATCGCCTATCACAAGGAAGGCCTCGACAATGAAGTGCTCGCTGCCTTCGGCATCGAGCCGGCGCCGAAGCCGCGCATGGACGCCTGGGAAAATGTGGCCCATCGGATCCGCACGCCCGAGGGCGAAGTTACGATCGCGATCGTCGGAAAATATACCGGCCTCAAGGATGCCTATAAGTCGCTGATCGAGGCGCTGTATCACGGCGGCATCGCCAACCGCGTCAGGGTCAAGCTCGAATGGATCGAATCGGAGATCTTCGAGAAGGAAGATCCGGCGCCCTATCTCGAAAAGGTGCATGGCATCCTCGTGCCCGGCGGCTTCGGCGAGCGCGGCTCGGAGGGGAAGATGAATGCCGCGCGCTTCGCTCGTGAACGCAAGGTGCCCTATTTCGGCATCTGCTTCGGCATGCAGATGGCGGTAGTCGAGGCAGCGCGCAATCTCGCAGGCATCGAGAAGGCGTCTTCGACGGAATTCGGCCCGACCAAGGAGCCGGTCGTCGGCCTTATGACCGAATGGCTCAAGGGCAACGAACTCGAGAAGCGCTCGGCTTCCGGCGACCTCGGCGGCACGATGCGTCTCGGCGCCTATCGCGCCGCGCTCAAAGCGGGAACGAAGATCGCCGAGATTTACGGATCGACCGACATTTCCGAGCGCCATCGCCATCGCTACGAGGTCAATGTCGATTACAAGGAGCGGCTGGAATCCTGCGGTCTCCTCTTCTCCGGCATGTCGCCGGACGGCCTGCTGCCGGAAACCATCGAGTATCCGGACCATCCGTGGTTCATCGGCGTACAGTATCACCCCGAGTTGAAGTCGCGTCCGCTCGAACCGCATCCGCTGTTTGCGAGCTTCATCGAAGCGGCGCTGGTACAGTCGCGGCTGGTATAGCGCGCGCCTGGATCTTGCGACGATTGCGGGTGGCCGGTCCCATGGACCGACCACCGACGTTTGAACTTGGCTGCGGCGATTCCTGCGCTTGCAATCATCCGGCAAAAGTTGCAAACAGCGGCTAACCGGTCATCAGGGAATCCGCCATGAGCCTATCCAAGCGAACCGCCCGCCCGCTCGATCATCTCGTGCTGCCGGTCGCGGATCTTGGACGTGCCAGGCGTCGCCTGACTGATCTCGGCTTCACCGTCGCTGAAAACGCGCGCCATCCCTTCGGCACAGAGAACGCTTGCGTCTTCTTTTCCGACGATACCTATTTGGAGCCTCTGGGCGTTGCATCGCGCGAGGAATGCGAGGCCGCGGCGCTGGACGGCAATGTCTTTGTCGCGCGCGACCAGGCCTTCCGCTTCCGCCAGGGCCCCGAGGGGCTTTCGGCGGTCGTGCTTGCCACGCCGGATGCCGCCGAAGACCACATCCGCTTTCGGGCACACGGCATCTCCGGCGGCGACATGCTTGAATTTTCCCGCCCGATGCGCCTGCCCGACGGCCGCGAAGGCTTGGGCTCCTTCCGCCTTGCCTTTGCCGCGGACCTGAGGTCGCCGGATTTCTTCCTCTTCTCCTGTCAGCGCATCCGCGCGCTTCCAGTTGACAGTGCGACGCTTCACCGTCACGAGAACGGTGTGCTCGGCATTGCCGAAGTCATCCTGTCGGAGCCGAATCCCACGGACTTCCAATATTTGTTGCAGGAATGCCTCGACGAGCGCGAGGTCTCGGCCCACTCCTTCGGCATGGACATCCAGGCCGGAAACGCCAAGCTCAACGTCCTCAACCCGGCCGGCATGGCGGCCTTCTTCGGCCGCTCCATCAACAGTGCCGAGCGCGGCTTGCGCGGCCGTGCGGTGGTGTTCCGTGTTGGCGACCTTGAAGCGACACGTGCGCTTTTCGCGCAAAACGACATTGAATTTGCAGAAATGGGCGGACGCCTCATTGTCCCGGAAGCGCCGGGGCAGGGGGTGATATTCGCGTTTGGAGCATGATAATGGAAACCAATGCAAGGGTGGTCGTCGGCGAGGATGCCGGCCGGGTGGTGTTTTCGCAGATGGAGCGGCTGACACTGATTGCCGGCCCCTGTCAGATGGAAAGCCGCGAGCACGCCTTCATGATCGCCGGCAGGCTTGTCGAGATCTGCAAGTCTCTCGGTATCGGCCTCGTCTACAAGTCCTCCTTCGACAAGGCGAACCGCACCTCGCTTTCCGGCAGGCGCGGCATTGGCCTCGATAAGGCGATGGAAGTCTTCGCCGATCTCAAGCAGGAATTCGGTTTTCCGGTCTTGACCGACATCCATACGGAAGAGCAGTGCGCGGTGGTCGCTGAGACCGTCGACATCCTGCAGATCCCCGCCTTCCTGTGCCGCCAGACCGACCTGCTCGTTGCGGCAGCGAAGACCGGGCGTGCGATCAACGTCAAGAAGGGCCAGTTCCTCGCCCCTTGGGACATGAAGAACGTGCTTGCCAAATTCACGATGAGCGGCAACCCGAACGTCCTTCTATGCGAGCGCGGCGCGTCTTTCGGGTATAATACGCTCGTCTCGGACATGCGCTCGTTGCCGATCATGGCGGGCCTGGGCGCGCCGGTCGTCTTCGATGCCACGCATTCGGTGCAGCAGCCGGGCGGCCAGGGCGGCTCCTCTGGCGGTCAGCGCGAATTCGTCGAGACGTTGGCGCGGGCGGCCGTCGCCGTTGGTGTCGCCGGCGTCTTCATCGAGACGCATGAGGATCCGGACAATGCGCCATCCGACGGACCGAACATGGTGCCCCTTGCGGAGATGCCGCGGCTTCTCGAAAAGCTGCTCGCCTTCGACGCGATCGCCAAGGCCTGAGCAGGTCCTGTCGTTCGCGTGAAATTTTCATGACGCGCGACGGCGCCCCGGACTTCGACCTGAGCGCCATTGTAAATTCGAGGCCATGGATTAAGACAGGCCGACTATCATCATCGTCCACAAGCAGGGAAGAGATCATGACTGCTATCATCGACATCATCGGCCGAGAAATTCTCGACAGCCGCGGCAACCCGACCGTTGAGGTCGATGTCCATCTCGAGGATGGCAGCTTTGGCCGGGCGGCCGTTCCCTCCGGTGCCTCAACCGGGGCGCATGAAGCGGTCGAACTGCGTGACGGCGGCACCCGCTATCTCGGCAAGGGCGTCGAGCGCGCCGTCGAAGCCGTCAATGGCGAAATCTTCGAGGCGATCGGCGGTCTCGATGCGGAGAACCAGATCCAGATCGACAGGACCATGATCGAGCTCGACGGCACGGCGAACAAGTCGCGTCTCGGCGCCAACGCCATTCTCGGCGTCTCGCTCGCCGTCGCCAAGGCCGCCGCCGAATCTGCCGGCCTGCCGCTCTATCGCTATGTCGGCGGCCCGAATGCGCACCTCCTGCCGGTGCCGATGATGAACATCATCAATGGCGGCGCTCACGCCGACAACCCGATCGATTTCCAGGAATTCATGATCATGCCGGTCGGCGCCGAGACGCTTCGCGACGCGGTCCGTATGGGCTCGGAAGTCTTCCACACGCTGAAGAAGCAGCTGGCTGCCGAAGGCCACAATACCAATGTCGGCGACGAGGGCGGCTTCGCGCCGGGTCTCGCCTCTGCTCCCGCGGCTCTCGACTTCATCATGAAGTCGATCGAGAAGGCCGGCTACAAGCCGGGCGAGGACATGTATGTCGCGCTCGACTGCGCCTCGACGGAGTTCTTCAAGGACGGCAAATACGTGCTCGAAGGCGAAGGCCGCACGTTGGAGCCGGGCGCGATGGCGGAGTATCTCGCCGAGCTTGCTGCCAAGTATCCGATCATCTCGATCGAGGACGGCATGGCCGAGGACGATTGGGACGGGTGGAAGGCGCTGACCGACCTCATCGGCAACAAGTGCCAGCTCGTCGGCGACGATCTCTTCGTCACCAATTCCGCCCGCCTGCGCGACGGCATCAAGATGGGCGTCGCCAACTCGATCCTCGTCAAGGTAAATCAGATCGGTTCGCTTTCCGAAACGCTCGACGCGGTGGAGACGGCGCACAAGGCGCGCTACACCGCCGTGATGTCGCACCGTTCCGGCGAGACCGAGGACGCGACGATCGCGGATCTGGCGGTTGCCACAAATTGCGGGCAGATCAAGACCGGCTCGCTGGCACGCTCCGACAGGCTCGCCAAGTACAACCAGCTGATCCGCATCGAGGAGCAGCTCGGCCTTCAGGCAACATATGCGGGCCGCTCGATCCTGCGGGGTTGAGTAGAGGAGTTGGCTTCTGTGCTGCCCCTCATCCGCCTGCCTGTCCTCCGCAGCGGCTGCGGAGGGTGAGGGGCAAATCAAAGATATCTCGGCCGATTACTGTCGCCATATTCCCAACCCGCCTGCCTCCCGGCCGGCGGGTTTCCCTTTTTTCCTGCCATTCATGGTCAACGGTCGGTTAATCAATCACCGTTACTCTCTGCTTTCGTATTGCGTAGCAGGACATGAAGCGATGTGGACACGGCATCACAAGAAGCGCAGGCTGGGGCGGCTGGTAGTGCCGCTGATGGCGGTCGCCTTTCTTTCCTACTTCGGATATCATTCCATCCATGGCGGTTACGGTCTGAAGGCGGCGGAGGAGTTTGATCGCCAGATCGCCGAACGGCAGCAGCGGCTCGATGCGCTCACTCGGATGCGACAAATCCTGGAAAAGGAGGTCGAACTGATGAGTGACGGGTCGCTGGAAAGGGACATGCTGGATGAGAAGGCTCGGCTCGCGCTCAACATGTCGCGAAGCGATGAGATTGTCATTTTTCATCATCCGAGCAATTAACCTAAAACTGGTTAATTAAAATTTGCTAAATAAAATCAACAGCTTCCGCTGAATGCGAGCCATGCAAATATGGCATTGCTGTGTCGCGCTTCTTTGCCTATGGTAGCCGCCAAAGGCTAACCATTGGGAGGAACGAATGGCACCGCGAAAATCCGCGTCCGTTTCCAGCCGCAAGACCGTCGGCAAGCCGTCCAGGAAGGACTTCACCGGCGGCACCATCGCCGAATTCTCCAAGGAAGACGATCTAAAGGCCTACCGCGAAATGCTGCTGATCCGGCGTTTCGAGGAAAAGGCCGGCCAGCTCTACGGCATGGGCTTCATCGGCGGCTTCTGTCACCTCTATATCGGCCAGGAGGCCGTCGTCGTCGGCATGCAGATGGCGCTGAAAGAGGGCGACCAGGTCATTACCGGTTACCGCGATCATGGCCACATGCTCGCCTGCGGCATGAGCGCCCGCGGCGTGATGGCGGAACTCACCGGGCGTCGTGGCGGCCTTTCCAAGGGGAAGGGCGGCTCGATGCACATGTTCTCCAAGGAGAAGCATTTTTACGGCGGCCACGGCATCGTCGGTGCCCAGGTTTCTCTCGGCACGGGACTCGCCTTTGCCAACAGGTACCGCGCTAACGATAATGTAAGTCTCACCTACTTCGGCGATGGCGCCGCCAACCAGGGCCAGGTCTACGAAAGCTTCAACATGGCCGCGCTCTGGAAGCTGCCGGTGATCTACATCGTCGAGAACAATCGCTATGCGATGGGAACATCCGTGTCGCGTGCCTCGGCCCAGACGGATTTCTCCCAGCGCGGCGCTTCTTTCGGCATTCCCGGCTATCAGGTCGACGGCATGGACGTGCGTGCCGTCAAGGCGGCGGCGGATGAGGCTGTTGAACATGGCCGCTCCGGCAAGGGGCCGATCATTCTCGAAATGTTGACCTATCGTTACCGCGGGCACTCCATGTCCGATCCGGCGAAGTATCGCTCGAAGGACGAAGTGCAGAAGATGCGTTCGGAGCATGATCCGATCGAGCAGGTGAGGGCCCGCCTGATGGAGAAGGGCTGGGCGAACGAAGATGAGCTGAAGCAGATCGACAAGGAGGTCCGCGATATCGTGGCCGACAGTGCCGATTTTGCCCAGTCTGATCCGGAGCCGGATCCGTCCGAGCTTTACACCGACATCCTGCTTTGATCCGGGGAGGGACCAATATGCCAGTAGAAATCCTTATGCCCGCGCTTTCCCCGACCATGGAGGAAGGCACGCTCTCGAAATGGCTGAAGAACGAGGGGGACAAGGTGTCCTCCGGCGACGTCATCGCCGAGATTGAGACCGACAAGGCGACGATGGAAGTCGAAGCGGTCGATGAAGGCACGATCGGTAAGCTGCTGATTGCCGCCGGTACGGAGGGCGTCAAGGTCAATACACCGATCGCCGTGCTGCTGCAGGACGGCGAGGGTGCCGGTGACATTGCTACGGCCAAGGCCGAGGCGCCGAAAGCGGAAGCGCCGAAGCCCGCTCCTGCCGAAACGCCTGCGGCGCCGACGCCCGTCGCGGCGCAGCCGAAGGCGGAAATTCCCGCCGATCCGGCAATTCCTGCCGGAACCGAAATGGTCACTCAGACCGTGCGCGAGGCGCTTCGCGACGCGATGGCTGAAGAAATGCGCGCCAATGACGACGTCTTCGTCATGGGCGAGGAAGTTGCCGAATACCAGGGCGCCTACAAGGTCACGCAGGGCCTGCTGCAGGAATTCGGACCGCGCCGCGTCGTCGATACGCCGATCACCGAGCATGGTTTCGCCGGCGTCGGCGTGGGTGCGGCGATGACCGGGCTGCGCCCGATCGTCGAGTTCATGACCTTCAACTTCGCCATGCAGGCGATCGACCAGATCATCAACTCCGCCGCCAAGACGCTCTATATGTCCGGCGGCCAGATGGGCGCGCCGATCGTCTTCCGCGGCCCGAACGGCGCCGCCGCGCGCGTCGCCGCGCAACACTCGCAGTGCTATGCCGCCTGGTACAGCCAAATTCCGGGCCTAAAGGTGGTCATGCCCTATACGGCGGCCGACGCCAAGGGCCTCCTCAAGGCAGCCATCCGCGACCCGAACCCGGTGATCTTCCTCGAGAACGAGATCCTCTACGGCCAGTCCTTCGAAGTGCCGAAGCTCGACGATTTCGTGTTGCCGATTGGCAAGGCCCGCATCCACCGCGTCGGCAAGGATGCGACCATCGTCTCCTTCGGGATCGGCATGACCTATGCGGTGAAGGCGGCCGCCGAGCTCGAGGCACAGGGCATCGACGTCGAACTCATCGACCTTCGCACCATCCGTCCGATGGACCTTCCGACGGTCATCGAATCCGTCAAGAAAACCGGCCGACTGGTTACGGTCGAGGAAGGCTATCCGCAGTCTTCCGTCGGTACCGAGATCGCCACCCGCGTCATGCAGCAGGCCTTCGACTATCTCGATGCGCCGGTGCTGACGATCGCCGGAAAGGATGTGCCGATGCCCTATGCGGCCAATCTCGAGAAGCTCGCCTTGCCGAACGTCGCCGAAATCGTCGAGGCGGTGAAAGCCGTCTGCTACAAATAAGAGGGGGTCGTTCGATGCCAATCAACATCACCATGCCGGCCCTGTCTCCAACGATGGAAGAAGGCAATCTCGCCAAGTGGCTGGTCAAGGAAGGCGACAAGGTCAAGTCCGGCGACGTCATCGCCGAGATCGAGACCGATAAGGCGACGATGGAAGTCGAAGCCGTCGATGAGGGCACGGTTGCCAAGATCGTCGTTCCGGCCGGTACCGAGGGCGTCAAGGTCAACGCGCTGATCGCCGTCCTCGCAGAAGAGGGCGAGGATGTCTCCACCGCCGCCAAGGGCGGCAACGGTGCCGCCGCCCCGGCATCCGCCGCCAAGGCGGAAGCGGCTCCCGCCACGAGCGCCAATGCGCCCGCGCCTGCAGCAGCACCTGCGTCCAAGGCGGCTGCACCGGCGCCGGCCGCAGCACCGGCACGGACGGCGGCCACTGATGGGAAGCGCATCTTCTCCTCGCCGCTCGCCCGCCGTCTCGCAAGGGAAGCAGGCATCGATCTCACTGCGATCGCCGGATCCGGCCCCTACGGCCGCGTCGTCAAGAAGGACGTCGAGGCTGCCGCTGCCGGAGGTGTCGCAAAGCCTGCTGCCCCTGCTCCAGCCGCGGCACCGGCCCCGGCGCTTGCCAAGGGCATGTCGGAGGACGCCGTCCTCAAGCTCTTCGAACCGGGCTCCTACGAGCTCGTTCCGCATGACGGCATGCGCAAGACGATCGCCAAGCGCCTGCAGGAATCGAAGCAGACGATCCCGCATTTTTATGTTTCGGTCGATTGCGAGCTGGATGCATTGCTGGCACTTCGCGCTCAGCTCAATGCCGCTGCCCCTGAGAAGGACGGCAAGCCCGTCTACAAGCTCTCGGTCAACGACATGGTGATCAAGGCCCTGGCGCTGGCGCTTCGAGACGTTCCGGACGCGAACGTCTCCTGGACCGATGCGAACATGGTCAAGCACAAGCATGCCGATGTCGGCGTTGCCGTTTCGATCCCGGGCGGCCTGATCACGCCGATCATCCGCAGGGCGGAGTTGAAGAGCCTGTCTGCCATCTCCAACGAGATGAAGGATTTCGGCAAGCGCGCCAAGGAGCGCAAGCTGAAGCCGGAAGAGTACCAGGGCGGTACCACGGCGGTTTCCAACATGGGCATGATGGGCGTCAAGAACTTCGCCGCCGTCGTCAACCCGCCGCACGCGACGATTCTCGCCGTCGGCGCCGGCGAGGAGCGCGTCGTCGTCAGGAACAAGGAGATGGTCATCGCCAACATGATGACCGTGACGCTTTCCACCGACCATCGCTGCGTCGATGGCGCGCTCGGCGCCGAACTGCTCGCCGCCTTCAAGCGCTACATCGAAAATCCGATGGGCATGCTGGTCTGACGCGATCCGGACCGGCGTCCAGCCGGTCCTTCTCCCCTGACAAGCGAGTAGGCAGATGAAGACAGTCCTTTGCTATGGTGACAGTCTGACCTGGGGCTATGACGCAGCCGATGCCGGCCGACACGCGCTCGAAAATCGCTGGCCGAGCGTGCTGCAGCAAGCCCTCGGTCCGGACGTCAACGTTATCGCGGAAGGGTTGAACGGCCGCACAACCGCCTATGACGATCATCTTGCGGATTGCGACCGTAACGGCGCCCGCGTGCTCCCGACCGTTCTCCACAGCCACGCACCGCTCGATCTTGTTGTCTTCATGCTCGGCTCGAACGACATGAAGCCGGTGATCCACGGTACAGCTTTCGGTGCCGCAAAAGGCATCGAGCGTCTGGTCAAACTCGTCCGGCATCACGATTGGCCGACGGAGACGGAAGAGGGACCGGAAATCCTGATCGTCTCGCCGCCGCCGCTTTGCGAAACGGCCGACAGCGACTTTGCCGCGATGTTTGCCGGCGGCGTCGAGGAATCGGCGATGCTGGCTTCGCTATATCGCGACCTTGCCGACGAGCTCGATTGCGGTTTCTTCGACGCGGGTTCCGTCGCCCGGACGACGCCGCTCGACGGCGTCCATCTCGACGCCGACAACACCCGGGCGATCGGCCGTGGGCTGGAGCCGGTCGTGCGGATGATGCTCGGGCTCTGAAGATGGCGGCTCCAGCGATCCTGAGACCTGCGGCGAAAAGCGAGGCGGCGGAGCTTGCGATCCTGATCGATATCGCTTCGCATGGTTTTGCCTCCTGGCTCTGGTACGGAGGTGTGTTGAGCAAGTCGGCGGAAACCGCCTTCGAGCACGGCCGCGATCGATTGCGGCAGGATACCGGACTGGGGACGTGGCGAGACTCGGTGGTCGCCGTCGTCGAGGGCGAGATCGTCGGCGTTTCGGTGTCGTACCGGCTCGATGCATCGATCCGCGATCTGGAAGCGAAGCATCCAGTGCTCGTGCCCTTGCTTTTGCTGCAGAGGGAGCTTGTCGGTCACTGGTACATCGACAGCCTCGGCGTCTACAGGCCCCATCGCGGCAAGGGGATCGGTCGCGCTTTGTTGGAACATGAATTTGGTCGCGCCGGCTCGGCGCCGGTCAGCCTGATTACCGAAAGCCATAATGACAAGGCCCAGGCACTCTACAGGATGAATGGCTTCGAGGAGGTGGCGCGTGCAGAAGCCGTTCCGCTTTTCGAGGACATGAGAAAACATGACTGGGTGCTGTTCACCCGTAAGGTCGCTTGAAACAAAGGTAGGAAACACATGGCTGAGAATTACGACGTCATCGTTATCGGTTCGGGCCCGGGGGGCTACGTCACCGCCATCCGCTCGGCGCAACTGGGCTTGAAGACGGCGATCGTCGAGCGCGAGCACCTCGGCGGCATCTGCCTCAACTGGGGCTGTATCCCGACCAAGGCGTTGCTGCGCTCGGCCGAAATTCTCGACCATGCCAACCACGCCAAGAATTACGGGCTGACGCTCGAGGGCAGGATAACCGCCAATGTCAAGGACGTTGTCGCCCGCTCGCGAGCGGTATCCGCCCGGCTGAATGGCGGCGTTGCCTTCCTCATGAAGAAGAACAAGATCGACGTTATCTGGGGCGAGGCAAAGCTTTCAAAGCCCGGCGAAGTCGTCGTCGCAGCGCCGTCGAAACCGGCGGTTCAGCCACAGAACCCGGTTCCGAAGGGCGTCAAGGGCGAGGGCACCTACACGGCCAAGCACATTATCATCGCGACCGGCGCCCGGCCGCGGGCGCTGCCCGGCATCGAGCCGGATGGCAAGCTGATCTGGACCTATTTCGAGGCGATGAAGCCGGAAGAAATGCCGAAGACGATGGTCGTCATGGGCTCCGGCGCGATCGGCATCGAGTTTGCAAGCTTCTACCGTTCGATGGGCGTCGACGTTACCGTCATCGAGCTCCTGCCGCAGATCATGCCGGTCGAGGACGCGGAGATCTCCGCCCTTGCCCGCAAGCAGCTCGAGAAGCGTGGGCTGAAGATCTTTACCGACGCCAAGGTCACTAAGGTCGAAAAGGGTGCCAACGACGTCACCGCCCATGTTGAGACGAAGGACGGCAAGGTGACTGAGATCAAGGCGGACCGCCTGATTTCCGCCATCGGCGTCCAGGGCAATATCGAAAACCTCGGGCTCGAGGCGCTGGGGGTCGAGACCAGCCGCGGCTGCATCGTCACCGATGGCTACGGCAAGACCACTGTCGCCGGCATCTATGCGATCGGCGATGTCGCCGGACCGCCGATGCTGGCGCACAAGGCCGAGCACGAGGGCGTCATCTGCGTCGAGAAGATCGCCGGTGTTCCGGGCGTCCATGCGCTCGACAAGGGCAAGATCCCGGGCTGCACCTATTGCGACCCGCAGGTCGCCTCCGTCGGTCTCACCGAGGCGAAGGCCAAGGAACTCGGCCGCGACATCCGCGTCGGCCGCTACAGCTTCGGCGCAAATGGCAAGGCGATCGCGCTGGGCGAGGACCAGGGCCTGATCAAGACCATCTTCGACAAGAAGACCGGCGAGCTCCTGGGCGCCCATATGGTCGGCGCGGAAGTAACCGAGCTCATCCAGGGCTTCGTGGTCGCCATGAATCTGGAGACGACGGAAGAGGAACTGATGCACACGGTGTTCCCGCATCCGACGCTTTCCGAAATGATGAAGGAGAGCGTGCTCGACGCCTATGGCAAGGTGTTGAACGCCTGATGTCGAGCCCGCGGCCGGAACTTTCCATCTCCTCACGCATTGCTTGCGAGACATCGCCAATGCGTGGAGGTCGTCATGAGCCTGAACGGAGTGGGCCTTCTGGCCGCAATCATCATCGGCGGACTTGCCGGCTGGCTGGCCGAGCAATTCATGCACAGCCGGATGGGGCTGATCGCGAATATCGTCCTCGGCATCATCGGCGCCCTGGTGCTGAACTTCATCCTGGCCGCCTTCGGTATGGCCTATACCGGATGGGTTGCCTATTTGATCATCGGCTTCATCGGCGCCTGCTTGTTGATCGCGGCGGGGCGCGCCGTCAGAGGTTAGCAAGTCAGTCGCCATTCACTTGCGGTCAGGCTGCCATGCAAATGGTGGCCTGACTTTTTACGTTCAGCTCGCTATAAAGGCGGCCACGTGCGAACGGCCAGGCGCTTGCGGGACACGATAAAGGAAGACAGATGGTAACGGTTTTCGATGCGGTCTCGGATCGGGCTGAGCGGGTTCGGCATCCGGAAAAGGCGCACAGGCCGGACACGGAGGTGCTCCGCAAACCGGACTGGATCCGCGTCAAAGCGCCGACCTCGAAGGGCTATATGGAGACGCGTTCGATCGTGAAGGGCAACAAGCTCGTCACCGTCTGCGAAGAAGCCGGCTGCCCGAACATCGGCGAATGCTGGGACAAGAAGCACGCCACCTTCATGATCATGGGCGAGATCTGTACGCGCGCCTGCGCCTTCTGCAATGTCGCGACCGGCAAGCCGAACGCGCTCGATCCGGATGAACCGGCCAATGTCGGAAAAGCGGTCAAGCAGATGGGCCTGAGCCATGTCGTCATCACCTCGGTCGATCGCGACGATCTCGATGACGGTGGCGCCGAGCATTTCGAGAAGGTGATCTTCGCAATCCGCGAGGCGTCGCCCACGACGACGATCGAAATCCTGACGCCCGACTTCCTGAGAAAGCCTGGCGCGTTGGAGCGGGTCGTTGCCGCCAAGCCGGATGTCTTCAACCACAATCTCGAAACCGTCGCCTCCAACTATCTGACCGTACGGCCGGGTGCGCGCTACTTCCATTCGATCCGGCTCCTGCAGCGGGTGAAGGAACTCGACCCGTCGATGTTCACCAAATCCGGGATCATGGTCGGCCTCGGCGAGGAGCGGAACGAGGTCTTGCAACTGATGGATGATCTGCGCACCGCCGACGTCGATTTCCTCACGATCGGCCAATACCTCCAGCCGACCCGCAAGCACCATAAGGTCGAGAAATTCGTCACCCCGGACGAGTTCAAGTCCTACGAGACCGTTGCCTATACCAAGGGCTTCCTGATGGTCTCGTCGAGCCCGCTCACCCGCTCGTCGCACCACGCCGGCGAGGATTTCGCCCGGCTGAAAGAGGCGCGGGAGAAGAGGCTGGCGGCGGCGGAGTAATTTGGCGGCTACGACGGCTGGTCGCTTGCTGCATCAAGTATAAGATTGTAAACCGCAACCTTCGGATGTGATCACTCGAGGGAGGCTTCGATGCAACCTGCCGAGGTTGGTGCCTGCTGGGAAGCGAATGCCGAGAATTGGACGAGGTTCTCGCGCGCTGGCTACGACATCTATCGCGACGCGCTGAATACCCCCGCTTTTCTCGATATGCTTCCGCCGATCAGCGGCTTGCGCGGGCTCGATCTCGGCTGCGGCGAAGGGACCAACACCCGTCGTCTGGCCGACCTCGGGGCGCGGATGAGCGCTATTGATATCGCGCCGACCTTCATCCGCCATGCTCGGGAACAGGAGGCGAATGATCCTCGTGGGATCGATTATCTGCTTGGCGATGGAGGAGATTTGCCATTCGATGACGGTGAGTTCGATTTCGTGACCGCTTTCATGTCATTGATGGACATGCCCGACCAGGATCGTGTCCTAAAGGGGGTGCGCCGTGTGCTCCGCGAAGGCGGTTTCTTTCAGTTCTCCATTCTCCACCCTTGTTTCGTGCCGCCGCACCGCAAGACCATTCGGGACGAGAAAGGGGATTGCCGGGCCGTTGAAGTCGCGAATTATTTCGACGAGACCGATGGGCGCGTCGAGACATGGCTGTTTTCGTCGATACCGGCCGACGAGCGAGAGAATGTCGCTCCGTTTCGCGTCCCGCGGTTTCATCGGACGCTCAGCACCTGGATGTCGATGATCATTGGCACCGATTTCCAAATAGAGGAACTCCGCGAGCCGATGGCATCGCCGGAGACGGCTCGACGCCATCCTGCGGTGGCAGACACGCGTGTGGTGCCGATGTTTCTCCACGTTCGCTTGCGAAGGCCGGTACCTTGATGGTCGAGTTACCGGCAGCGGTGGCTCAAAGTTCACTCTAACGAATAGAGGTAAGCGGCGACGTGGCGGGCTTCGGCTGCGGAAATGCCGGTCTCCGGCATAGCCGTTTGCGGATCGACATCGTGTGGGTGCTCTATCCAGCGGATGAGGTTTTCGGGTGAGTTGGGGAGAACGCCAGCGATGTAGACGCGATCGCCGATACCGCCGAGCGGAGGGCCGACGCGCCTGTCGGCCCCTGGTACGCCGGGAACGATATGGCAGCCACGGCAGCCGTAACGCGTCAGCAGTGGAGGGGCCTGCGCCGGATCGCCGCCGGTGAGAGCAATCGCCGCTGATCGGCGTTCCAAAACAGCCTTCCAGCGGTAGCCGCCATAGATGAGACTTGCCAGTATCGCTGTCGCGACACGAATAGCAGCCTGCGTGTGCGGCCATCAGCGGGTAGGGAAGCCATGGCGATCTTTCTCGTCGAGGGAGGCGCTGGATCCACCGATCCAGAGGGCGGCAAGGGCAAGGGCTGCCACAAGATAGATCATGCCGCCCGGCACCCACATGATCAGGCCGGCAAGTTGTTGATCCTCAAGCGGCGACAGGCCCCATTCTGCCGCGGCATGGCCCTGCGCGGGATAGAGCGGCGTGCGCGAGAGGGAAAGCAGGATGCCGAGGAAGCCGGAATGAAGCGTGGTCGCAAAAAGACAGAAGATGGACACGCCGTAGGCCTCCCGTCCGACCCCGAAGAGCAGTGCCCACCAGAACAGGAGCGCGGTAAAAAGGAAGCTGAGGTGCTGTAACCAATGCACCGGTTGCTCGAGCAATGCAGCCTCGTACAAGCCCGGCGCGTGCCAGAGCCACAGGGCTATTGCATGGAGCACAGTCGCGGAAAACGGGCTGGCAGCCTTGCGGAAGGGCGTCAGAACGATGCTGCTCCTTAGCGCCTTGCCGGCGGTCAGCCGAGCCCTGTGGGGCAGCGCCCATAGGAGGGGTGCGAGCGGTCGCGACAGGACGAGGAGCGGCGCAGCGACCACGATTAGGATTTGGTGTTCGATCATGTGGGCGATGAACAGTTCCGTCGCGAGCCTTTCCAGCGGCGAGACCATTGCGACCGCCAAGGAAAGCCAACCGGCAGCAAAGCACGCGGCCCGTCCCAGATGGATGGTTCGACCCAGTCCGGATGCCGCCCAGAGTCGAGACATACCAAGGCCATAGGCCAGGGCCGCCAGGGCTAGTGGCAGCGCCGCAAAGAAGAAGGCCCAGGAGACCTCGGACCCTAGGGCCGGGTCGTGCGCCTCAGCGTCGTAGGCGACGATCGTGAACACGGCGGTGAGGGTGATCCTCATCGCTCGCACCCGGTGAGGAAGAGATTGGCTGTCGCATGCAGCAGGATCGCGGTCGTGAAGAGCGCCGAAGTCGCGCTCCCGATCAGCGCCAGGAAGCCGTGCGGTCGGTTTTCGACTTGCCCGAACAGCTCCGGCCGGCCACGCGCCGACCAGGCCCGCCAGGACAGCGCTCCGGAGAGGGCGCTGACGAGTGCCAGCAGAAGTCCGGCTATCAGCACCAGGGGCAGGCCGGTGCTGCAGGTGAGCCCCGGCAGCATGTAGTTGAGTTGAGTGCTGAGCAGCCAGGCGGCTGGGCTGACGTAAAGACCGGCGGAGGGAAGTCCATGATCGATGAATCTTGCGATCATAGCTGTGACACCCAATAAAGGACGACATAGGTCGGCAACCAGGAGATGACGACGAAATACCAGTAGAAGGCATTGTCCTCGACATCGCTGAAGCGCCTGCCGAAGCCGTGTCGGGTGAACATCAGCACCGTCACCACGACGGTGTCGACGACATCGGTGACGAGATGGACCGCGTGAAGGCCGAGAATGGTCCAGAGCAGCGAGCCATAGGCATTGAAGTCCCAGCGCACGGGGAGCACGGCGAACTCCATGAAGCGCAGGCCCGCGAGCAGCACGCCGATGCCGCTCATTATGACGAGAAGGATGCGGACCTTGAACAGGTTCTCTTCGCGCGCAGCAGCCTCCACCAGGTAATTGGGTACGAGGCTCGCCAGTGACACGAGTGTGAAAAGGCCCGACCAGAACAGGGGTGGAGGCGGTCCGAGAGGCCAGTCCCGATTGAGGAAAGCAAGATATAGATACCCGCCGAGCGCGAGGGCGAAGCCCGTGCCTTCCAGCACGCAGAAGGCGAGCGTGCCCCACCACATCGTCATGCGCGGACCGAATGCGTAGTTCGGCAGGTCCGAGAGATCGCGGACGACGCGGTGGTCCATCTACTTGTCCTCCTCTATGCTCTTCGGCCAGAACCAGGCGATGATGACAAAAGCAGCGAGGGGGGCGCCCCAGGCGACCGCCCATGGTGTGAAGATGCTGCCGATGAAGACCGCTCCAACGGCGATCGCGGAGACGAACGGCCAGATCGTCGGATCGGGGGAACTCTCCTTGAGATCGGGCAGTGCCCGCGTGGCGGTGGTGATGACCACTTCCCGCTTGTCGACGGCAAGCCCGCTGACCACGGGCAGCGCCTGGCGTTCTGCCCAGAGCGGTTCGCGGCTGGTTACAAACGGAATGCGATCGAAGTTGTGCGGTGGTGGCGGCGAAGCGGTGGCCCACTCGAGGCTTGAGGCGTCCCATGGATTGTCGCCGGCAATTTCGCCGTCGCGCAGACTGGCGGCGACGTTGAAAAGGAAGAGGAGAAAGCTTGCGACGAACAGCGTCGCGCCAAGGGTAGAGACAAGGTTGAGACCGTCCCAGCCCATCTCGGCGGGATAGGTGTAGACCCGGCGGGGCATGCCCCTGAGGCCGGCCAGGTGCATCGGGAAGAAGGCGACGTTGAAGCCGATGATCGCCAACCAGAAATGCCAGCGACCGAGCCGTTCGCTCATCATCCGGCCGGTGAACTTGGGAAACCAGTAGTAGATCGCGCCCAGCAGCGGGAAAACCGCGCCGCCGATCAGCACATAGTGAAAGTGGGCGACCACGAAATATGTATCGTGGACTTGGGTGTCGATCGGTACGGAGGCAAGCATGATACCGGATAGCCCACCCGCGACGAAGATGAAGAAGAATCCGAGCACGAATAGGAGCGGGGTGCGATAGACCGGCCGGCCATCCCATAGCGTTGCGATCCAGCAGAAGATCTGAATGCCGGTTGGGATCGCAATCATCATGCTCGAAGCGGTGAAGAAAGTTGCACCGAGCTGCGGCAGGCCGGTGGTGAACATGTGATGCACCCACAGCCCGAAGGAGAGGAAGCCGGTGGCGATCAGCGAGAGCACGATCGCGGGATAGCCGAACACCGGACGGCGGGCGAAGGTCGCGATGATGGCGGAGACGAATGCGGTGCCCGGGAGGAAGATGATATAAACCTCCGGGTGGCCGAAAAACCAGAAGAGGTGTTGCCAGAGCAGCGGATCGCCTCCTTCGGCCTGATTGAAGAAATGGGTATCCAGCAGGCGATCGAGAATGAGCAGGGACGAGGCCAGCATCACTGCGGGCATTGCGAAAATGATAAGGAACGCATTGACGAACATCGCCCAGACAAAAAGCGGGATACGGTCGAGCGTCATGCCCGGCGCCCTGAGCTTCAGCACCGTGACGACGATCTCGACGGCGACGGCGAGCGCCGCGACCTCGGTAAAGGTGACCATCTGCGCCCAGAAGTCGGCTCTCTTGCCGGGGGAAAACTCCGGGCCGGCAAGCGGGACGTAAGAGAACCAGCCATTATCCGCACCGACATTGAGTGCGAAAGCGATCCAGATCATCAGTCCGCCGAAGAGATAGACGTAGTAGGAGAAGGCGTTGAGCCTCGGGAAGGCGATGTTGCGCGTACCAACCATCAGCGGCACGAGATAGACGGCGATTGCCTCTCCGATCGGCACGCCGAAGAGGAACATCATCGTCGTCCCGTGCATGGTGAAGATCTGATTGTAGAGATCCGGCCCGATCAGCGAATTCTCAGGCCGCGCCAGCTGCAGACGCATCGCGACCGCCGCGAGCCCGCCGAGAACAAGAAAGAAGAAACCAGTGACGATGTAACGCCGGCCGATGAGCTTGTGATCAACGGTGGACAGAGCTCCTATGAGTCCGCCGGCCGTACCCCACGTGGCGGCAAGCCGCGCCGGCAGCTCGCCGTCGGTGACATCGGTATCGAGCGTTTCCTTGTTCTCGTGTGGTCGGAGCGCCGTCTCGCTCACTTCAGGCCCTCCAGATAGCGCGCCAGCGGCTCGACTTCCTCGGCGTTCAGTTTGATGAGAGGCATGTGCGCGCCGGGCTTGATGCCCTGCGGGTCGACGATCCAGGCAGCGAGGTTGCCGCGGCCGTTGGGCAGGGTGCCGGCGGCGATGTGGAGACGGCTGCCGATGTGGGTCAGGTCGGGCGCGACCTTCCCCGCGGCCGGCGTGCCGCGGATCTGGTGACACATCACGCAGGGTCTGCTCAGGAAGATCTGCATTCCGCGTTTACGGACAGGATCATCGGGTGGTTCGGCCGCACTGATCTGGCTCTCGCGCCAGCGTTCGAAGTCCTCGAGACTATGCGCGACGACCGTGATGGCCATATGCGCGTGCTGCCAGCCGCAAAATTCTGTGCATTGACCACGGAACACGCCTTCCTTCGACGCCTGGATGACGAGCCGGTTCTCGCGACCGGGTATGGCATCCATCTTGCCTGCGAGGTTCGGTACCCAGAACGAGTGGATGACGTCTGCGGACTCCAGCTTGACGTGCACCGGCTGGCCGACGGGAACATGGATTTCGTTGGCGGTGGTAAACTGCCGCGAAGGCCCGGGATCCTCGTAGGTCACCTCCCACCACCATTGATGGCCCTTTACCTTCAGGGTCAGAGGGGCCTCGCCACCCGAAAACAGCGCGCGCTGCGCCCCGTAGCTCACCACCGTCAGCGCGACGACGACGACAAGGGTGAGCGCGGCTGCGGCACCGACTGTTCGCGCCATGCCTCGCTCGGGTCGCGTGTTGAGCTCGAGAGGCTCCGTTCGCGCAGGGTGCCGGCGGAGAAGCGCGACGACCAGCGCCGTCATTGTGAGGAGCCAGACCGCCGAGAGCACCGCGGTGAACACCCAGAACAAGCCTGCGAGGAGATCCGCCTGCGGCCCCTGGGGATCGAGCGAGGATTGCCAGCCCGAGCAAGCGGTGAGGAGGAGGAGCGGAGGTGTGAGCAGGGCCGGGCGGCAGCAGCGCATCTCAGCCTCACTGGGGCGCCTGGCCGGATGGCGGTACCGTTCCGCCAGTGACAGCTGGCGAGGAGGGCAAGCGATGCTCGGACGGCCTCGGCATCAGGTCGTCGTTCCGGCCCGGCGCAGCGTCCATCGGGACGTGGCGACCCATGGAGCGGACATATCCCGCAATCTGCATGATCAGCTCATCGGGAATTTTCCCGCGGAAGCTGGGCATGCCGTTCGGGCGGCCCTCCCCAATGCTTTGCACGATATTCTGGAACTCGCCTCCGTAGATCCATCGGTCGTCCATGAGTGCCGGGCCGGAGCCGCCGCCGCCGTTAGCGTGGCAGCCTTTGCAGTTGAACCAGGTGAAGAGCCGCTTGCCTTCGCTCAGATGGTAGGCGTTCTCTTCATAGGCTTTCCCTGTGTCGGCCCGCATTTCGGTTCCGCCGGGACCCGGGGCTATGCTGGACAGGGCTATCGCGGCGTCCCCTTCGCCTGCCACTGGAGATGGGCGAAACTCGCGGTCCTCGCGCTCGCAGGCGCTGAGAAAGACAAGAGCGGCAGCGATCGGCGGGAGGCGCTTCATGGTTCGCTGCCCAGCAACGGGGGTGAGCGCGGAAGGCGCGGGACGTCGTATTCGGAGAGGATCGCATCGATCCGCGGTGCGAGCTTCGTCAACGCCGCGTCAATCTCGGAAAGCAGGGCGGTGTCACCTTTGCGCACCGCCATGGAAATATCCCAGGCCATCGGCAGGTCCGACTCGTCTAAGGGGCTGACAAGTTTCACGCTCAACGGCGGCCTTTCGCGTGCGGCGAAGTAGCCGCCGAGCGGGCCCCAGGCGAGCGCGATGTCGATCTCGCCGAGCGCGACCGCGGAGATGATTTTTGCCGCAGGAGCGGCCTCGCTGTAGTCGCCGTAGAGCATGTAGCCTCGGACATTGTCGATGATGCCCCTGCGGGTCAGCGCATGCGCGGGCGGTGTGTTCCAGCCGTCGTCCCCGATGAGCTGAACGCCGATCAGCTGGTGCCGCAGGGCCGGGTCGTCGAAGGATGTGACCGGCGGAGTTCCATCGCGCGCGACAAAGACGTAGGCCGAGCGGTAGTAAGGACGTGTGGTTCTCACGCCTTCCAGTTCCGTAGGAACGCCAAGGACCAGATCGCAGCGTCCTGCATTGAGCGTCTCGCGCAAGAAGCCGCGGCGCTGCGCCCGCCAGGTGTAGGCGAGCCTGGCGCCGAGTTCGCCCGCAAGCAGTTCGGCTATTCGGTTTTCGAAGCCCTTTGTGCTGCTGCTGGAGAATGGCAGGTTATTGGGGTCGGCGCAGACCCTCAGTTCGCGTGCCGCCGCCGCCGACGCGAAGAGGCAGAACAGCATGGCCCCTGCAGTCCTAAGGCAACGCGAAGGCATAGAGCGTGCCTCCCTTGGTGGTGACGTCCTTGAGGTCGGCCATGGCGTTGACGAATCCGAGGGCCGCGGTGCCATCGCGCGGGTCGAGGTCGCCGGAGACGATCGAACCCGCCCAGCCGCCGACGCCTGACAATATGGCGACATACTGCTTACCGTCAGGCCCGCGATAGGTCGTCGGCTGACCGATGATGCCGGAGGAGGTCTTGAACTGCCAGAGCACTTCGCCCGTCCTCGCGTCTGCCGCTTTGAACCAGCCTTCCATGTTGCCGTAGAAGATGAGGCCGCCCGCAGTGGCCAGCGTGCCGCCCCAGACGGGGAAACGCTCCTTGATGGTCCAGACTTCCTTGCCGGCGACGACATCCCAGGCGGAGAGTTCGCCGCGATGGCCGCCCGGGCCCGCATGCATCCGCACTTCCGCGCCCACATATGGCGTGCCGGCGATGTAATTCGCCTCGGTGCTCTCCCAATCCATGCAGAGATTATTGTGCGGAATATAGAGGAGTCCGGTCTGGTGGGAAAACGAGGACGGACTCCAGTCCTTTGCTCCAGGCGCCGTTGGGCAGACGTCGCGGATCACCTCGTTCTCATGCGGATATTTTCCCGCGTTGATCTTGATCCGGCCGGTCTTCAGGTCAACGCCCTGATGCGTGTTGACGGGGTGGTAGAAGTTGGCGGAGAGCACTTCGCCGGTGGTCCGGTCCAGCAGGTAAACCAGTCCGTTCCGGTCGGGGTGCACCAAAGCCTTGCGCGTCTTTCCCTGCCACTCCACGTCGACGAGAATGTTTTCATTTATGCCATCCCAGTCGTGTAGATCGTGCGGGTTCCATTGATAAGCCCAGCGCGCTTCGCCGGTGTCGGGATCGCGCGCGAAGACGGTGTTGGTCCACTTGTTATCGCCCGGTCGCTGGTTTGGGTTCCACGGTCCGGGGTTGGCCGTACCATGGAAGATGAGGTCTAGTTCAGGGTCGTAGGTGGTGAATCCCCAGACGGTGCCGCCGCCAATCTCCCAGGCATTGGGCGGCCATGTCGCGACCCCGAGGTCCTGCCCGCGGTCCTGTTCGTAGAACGGCTTGAATTCCGCTCCGATCTTCACGTCACGATCCGGCCCGGTGCTGTAGGCCTTCCACAGGGACTTGCCGTCCGCAGCATCGAGCGCCTGGATCCAACCTCGCACGCCATATTCGCCGCCGGATATGCCGACGATCACCTTGTCCTTTACGACCAGCGGCGCCATCGTCATCGTCTCGCCGCGGTTGATTTCCCCGAGCTTGACGTTCCAGGCCTCCCGACCGGTCTCCGCGTCGAGGGCGACGACGTGAGCATCGAGCGTGGTGAAGAAAAGCCTGCCATCGGAATAAGTCGGCCCGCGGTTGACGACGTCGCAGCAGGCAACGCCTTGGGACGAGGCATCGGGCTTGGGATTATACTGCCATTTCAGGGGCGCGCCGGGCCGCGTGAGATCCAGCGCATAAACGATATTTGGGTAGGGCGAGATGATGAACATCGACCCGCCGACGACAAGCGGTGCGCCCTCGTGACCCTTGTTGACCCCAGTCGAGAAAGTGAAAGCAACCCTGAGGTCCTTCACGTTATCGGTCGTTATCTCTGAAAGGCCGCTGTAGCGAGTGGCAGCCGTGTCCTTGGTCGGCATCGTCCAATTCGCGTCATCCGGCGCGATGGCAAAGGGAGGAGCGGTCACAGCCGGCCGAGCGTCTTGCTGCTGGCTGAAGGAACTCGAAGACGAAAGAGCGAGAACCGCTGCCAAATAGCAGCATCGGCAAAGTGATAAACGCATGTTTGTGCCCGATACAGGTGCAGCCCGCGGGAAACCGCCGAGACGGTGAATTGTTCCTGCGAGACCGCGGGCCTGGAACCCGGCTTCACAAAGCGCGTTTCAGCAGCAAAGGAGGAGACGAATGAGCCTCCGAAAGGATCTGCGCGTTTTCCGCGAGCCCGGCTTCTATATCTCCGCTGTCTTTGCGGTCGTGTTTCTCGGAGTTCTGCTTGTCTTCGGCGGTCTGGCGGTGTCCTAGCGCACAGGATGACCTCGATATATCTTTTTGGTGCATCGCCCACGGCCGGATGGAACAAGAAGCGCGGCACACAACTTGGCGCGCTCCTTGATCTTCCTTGCGCATGCCCTTAACTGCAATTCATGCCGCATTTCGAAACCAACCATGTCGTCAAACATACGGCCGAACAAATGTTCGACCTCGTCGCCGATGTCGAACGCTATCCGGAGTTCCTGCCGCTCTGCGAGGGCTTGAGCGTGCGCTCGCAAAGGGAGCGCGATGGCAAGGTGCTGCTGCTGGCGGACATGACGGTCGGCTACAAGGCGATCCGCGAGACCTTCACCACGCAGGTGCTGCTCAAGAAGGCAGAGCTGATGATCGACGTCAACTACATCGAAGGGCCGTTCAAATATCTCGACAATCTCTGGCGCTTCGAGCCGGTGAGTGACAGCCAGTCGATCGTTCATTTCTGCATCGACTACGAATTCAAGAGCCGCCTCTTGGGTGCGCTGATGGGCTCGATGTTCGATCGGGCCTTCGGCATGTTTTCGGAAGCCTTCGAGAAGCGGGCTGACGTGATCTACGGTTCCTGAGCTGATACCAACGGCAGTAGATTCGTCCCATCAGATCGGTCAGAGCCTACTGCCGTTGGTATATCTCTTCTATGAGCTCGAGCGCTGTCATAACCGTTGCCAGCCGCACGGCGTTACGGCCGATATCACCATAGTGCATTTCGCGATGCCGCATCCGGCCTTGCCGTCCCGCTGCGGCAAGGTGCACGAGGCCGACCGGCTTTTCCGCCGAGCCGCCGCCCGGCCCGGCGATGCCCGTCACCGCGACCGCAAAATCGGCTTTGGAGTGGGAGAGGGCGCCCTGCGCCATCTCGAGCGCCGTCTTGCGCGAGACAGCGCCTCGTGCGGCAAGCGTGGCCGCCTTAACGCCGAGCATATCGATCTTGGCCTCGTTGGAATAGGTAACGAAGCCGCGGTCCATGACCGCGGAGGAGCCGGCAATCTCCGTCAGCACCGCGGCGATCAGACCGCCTGTACAGGACTCCGCCGTCGCCAGCCTCTGGCCGCGGGCGGTGAGGTCGGCAATGATCGACTGCGCCTTCTCCTCGATATCGGCTGGCCACATCAGCTTTTCCCCGGTGGCTTGTAGACGACCGTCGCGGTGGCGATCGCCGCAATGCCCTCCCGCCGGCCAACGAAGCCGAGCTTTTCGTTGGTGGTCGCCTTGATCGAGCAGCGGTCGAGCTCGATGCCGAGCATCGCGGCGAGATTTTCGCGCATCTGTTGACGATGCGGCCCGACCCTCGGCGCTTCGGCGATCAGCGATATGTCGGCATTGGTGATCGTGCCGCCGCGCTCGCGCACGATCTTTGCCGCGTGCTCGAGGAAGATGCGGGAAGGGGCACCCTTCCACTTCGGGTCGGAGGGCGGGAAGTGGTCGCCGATATCGCCAGCGCCACAGGTGGCAAGCAGCGCATCGGTCAGCGCATGCAAGGCGACATCCGCGTCGGAATGGCCGGAAAGCTTGCGATCATGCGGAATGAAAACGCCGCACAACGTGACGCCGTCGCCCTCCACGAGCTGATGCACGTCATATCCGTTGCCGGTGCGCACGTCGGGAAGGGCATGGCGCGCAAGCCTTTCGTCGGCCATCGAGATATCGCTCCGCAATGTGAGTTTCACGTTGTCCGCCGCGCCTTCCACGAGAACGACCGGCATGCCCGCCCATTCGGCGATGGACGCATCGTCGGTGAAATTGCTCCGGCCGCTGGCGTTTGCGGCGCGATGGGCGGAAAGGATTGCCTGCATGCGAAAGCACTGCGGCGTCTGCGCAGCATAAAGGCCGTTGCGCGGGATCGTCTCCTCGACGGTGCGGCCGTCCGCTGCTCGTTTCAGCGTGTCGGCAACCGCAATGGCAGGAAGAACCGCTTCGGCGCCGTGCTCGAGCGCTGCACGGCAGCGCTCGAGCAGGTCGTGGCCGACAAACGGCCGCACGCCGTCGTGAATCATTACGTATTGAACACCCGATGCTTCCAGAGCCTCCAGGCCGGCAAGTACGGAGAGTTGCCGGGTGGGCCCGCCATGGACGACCGAGACCTCGGCTTGGCTCGACAGTCGCAGCCGCGCGGCGGCGAACAGGTCCTCGTCATCGGGATGAATGACGACGACGATCGGGCCGGCCGGGAGCCATGTCGCGAAACTGTCAAGCGTATGGGCGATAACGGGACGATCGCCGATGGTTCGATATTGCTTCGGGCCCTCGGCCGATTGGCCGGCGCGCTCGCCGCGCCCGGCTGCGACGATTACGACGCCACAGGAGAACTGTTCTTCCGATTGCATCTTCTGTATGGGTCCCGCTCCGTCATTCTTCGCCGTCATGTACCGCGAACGTCCTCGCTTTTACAGTCCGAACCCATGCGTCGAGGGAATTTTGGCGGGGGCGTGGAAATCACTTGGCAAGCCGACGAACAATGTCTAAAAATAGTGCAAGAATTGAATGTGCCTGAAAGATATGCATTTGCCTCCATCGGCTCTTTCATCGTCGCTGCGGATCGGGAAGGTTGAAATTCGCAATCGGGTGGCGCTCGCGCCGATGTCCGGAGTGACGGATCTGCCCTTTCGCATGCTCGCCTGGCGATTCGGCGCCGGCTTCGTCGTGACGGAGATGGTGGCGAGTCGCGAGCTGGTCGGCAATGCGGCGGAATCCTGGGCGCGCCTCAGGAACTCCGGGATCGATCCCCACATCGTCCAGCTCGCCGGACGCGAGGCTCACTGGATGGCCGAGGCGGCGCGAATCGTCGAGGCGAACGGGGCGGACGTCATCGACATCAATATGGGCTGCCCCGCCAAGAAGGTGACCGGCGGCTACTCCGGTTCGGCACTGATGCGTGATCCCGATCACGCCCTGTCGCTCATCGAGGCGACGGTGAAGGCGGTCGCCGTTCCGGTCACGCTGAAGATGCGCCTCGGCTGGGACGAGAACTCGATCAATGCGCCGCTGATCGCCCGGCGCGCCGAGCAGGCGGGCGTGCAGGCGATCACCATTCACGGCCGGACGCGCATGCAGTTTTACAACGGCAAGGCCGATTGGGATGCTATCCGCGCGGTTCGCGAGGTTGTTTCGGTGCCGCTGATTGCCAATGGCGACGTCGACACCTTGGCCGATGCTGATGAGATCCTGCGCCGCTCGGGCGCCGACGCGGTAATGGTCGGACGATCGTCCCAGGGAAGGCCTTGGCATCCGGGCGTGCTGGCCGGTGCCGCCACCCATCCGGATGCGGCGGAGATCGCAGCGATATTCGAAGAGCACTACACGATGATGCTGGAATTCTACGGGGTGGAAGTGGGGCTTCGCGCCGCCCGCAAGCATGTCGGCTGGTATCTCCGTTTCGCACCCGATCTCGCTCCGGCGGAAAAGGCGGCGATCCTGACGTCGAGGGACACGAAACTGGTGAGCGAATGCGTGGCGTCCGCCATCGCTTGCTCCGGCAGGGACACGGTCAGGGAGGAAATCGCGGCATGACCGAAAAGGTAAGGGTGCCGGAGCCGGCGGAAGGCTCGAACGACCTCTCCATGGCCGTGTTGAACGCCATCCAGAACCCGGTGATCCTCGTCGACGAGAACAGTCACGTCGCTTTCGCGAACTGGGAGGCGGAGTCGTTTTTCGGCGCGAGCGCCAATCATCTCGCCCGCCACACGATCGATGCATTCATACCGTTCGGCAGTCCGCTCCTCACCCTGATCGAGCAGGTGCGCGAGCGGCGCGCGCCGGTCAACGAGTATCGCGTCGATTTGAGCTCGCCGCGTCTTGGCGCGGACAAGCTCGTGGACCTTTACGTCGCGCCGGTGCTGTCGCAGCCGGGTTCCGTGGTGATCGTCTTGCAGGAGCGGTCGATGGCCGACAAGATCGACCGCCAGCTGACCCATCGCGCCGCCGCGCGATCGGTGACCGGCCTTGCCTCGATGCTCGCCCACGAGATCAAGAACCCGCTCTCGGGCATCAGGGGTGCTGCACAGCTCCTGGAAATGTCGGTCACCGACGAAGACCGGGCCTTGACGCGGCTGATCTGCGACGAGACCGATCGTATCGTCTCGCTCGTCGACCGCATGGAAGTGTTTTCCGACGAGCGGCCGGTCGATCGGATGGCGATCAATATCCATTCCGTTCTGGACCGTGTGAAGGCAATCGCCAAAGCGGGTTTCGCTCGGGGCATCAAGATCTCCGAGAACTACGACCCGTCGCTGCCGCCGGTCTACGCCAATCGCGACCAGCTCGTTCAGGTGTTCCTCAATCTGGTGAAGAACGCCGCCGAAGCGATCGGGGATCGCCCGGACGGCGAGATTCTCCTGACAACGGCCTATCGTCCGGGCATCCGCCTCTCCGTTGCCGGAACGCGCGAGAAGATTTCGCTGCCGCTCGAATTCTGCGTGCATGACAACGGGCCGGGCGTGCCGCCGGACCTTTTGCCGCATCTCTTCGACCCGTTCATCACGACCAAGACGAACGGGTCCGGCCTCGGGCTGGCGCTTGTCGCCAAGATCATCGGCGGGCACGGCGGCATCGTCGAATGCGACAGCCAGCACAGCCGCACGACGTTCCGTGTCCTGATGCCGGCGTCCAAGGGGCAGGCGACGGATGAAGTAACTCCGATGACAAAAGGAACCCATGCATGACCGGCGCAACGATCCTCGTCGCGGATGACGACGCTGCCATTCGCACAGTGCTCAACCAGGCGCTGAGTCGTGCCGGATACGACGTGCGCATCACTTCGAATGCGGCGACGCTCTGGCGCTGGATCGCCGCCGGCGACGGCGACCTGGTGGTGACCGACGTGGTCATGCCGGATGAGAACGCCTTCGATCTCCTTCCGCGGATCAAGAAGGCGCGGCCCGATCTCCCCGTCCTGGTAATGAGCGCGCAGAACACCTTCATGACGGCCATCAAAGCTTCGGAAAAGGGCGCCTATGACTACCTTCCAAAGCCATTCGACCTGACCGAACTGATCGGCATTATCGGTCGGGCGCTGGCCGAACCGAAACGGCGCCCTTCGAAACTCGAAGACGATTCCCAGGACGGCATGCCGCTCGTCGGCCGCTCCGCCGCGATGCAGGAAATCTACCGCGTGCTCGCGCGGCTGATGCTGACCGACCTGACGCTGATGATCACCGGCGAATCGGGGACCGGCAAGGAACTGGTCGCCCGCGCGCTGCACGATTACGGCAAGCGCCGGAACGGCCCGTTCGTGGCCATCAACATGGCGGCGATCCCGCGCGATTTGATCGAGTCGGAATTGTTCGGTCATGAAAAGGGCGCCTTCACCGGTGCGCAGACGCGCTCCACCGGCCGCTTCGAGCAGGCCGAAGGCGGAACGCTCTTCCTCGACGAGATCGGCGACATGCCGATGGACGCGCAGACGCGGCTCCTTCGAGTACTGCAGCAGGGCGAATACACGACGGTCGGCGGGCGCACGCCGATCCGTTCGGACGTCCGCATTGTCGCGGCCACCAACAAGGACCTGAAGCAATCGATCAATCAGGGGCTCTTTCGCGAAGATCTCTATTATCGCCTGAACGTCGTGCCCCTGCGCCTGCCGCCGCTCAGGGATCGCGCCGAGGACATTCCCGACCTCGTGCGCCATTTCGTGCAGCAGGCGGAAAAGGAAGGGCTCGATGCCAAGCGCTTCGACCAGGAAGCGCTGGAACTGATGAAGGCGCATCCCTGGCCAGGTAACGTGCGCGAGCTCGAGAACCTCGTGCGGCGTCTGACCGCACTTTATCCACAGGATGTGATCACGCGGGAGATCATCGAAAACGAGCTGCGTTCGGAAGTGCCTGACAGCCCGATCGAGAAGGCTGTAACGCGCAATGGCTCGATGTCGATCTCGCAGGCGGTCGAGGAAAACATGCGGCAGTATTTTGCGAGCTTCGGAGACGGCCTGCCGCCCACGGGGCTCTACGACCGCGTGTTGGCGGAAATGGAATATCCCTTGATCCTTGCGGCTCTGACGGCGACGCGCGGCAACCAGATCAAGGCCGCCGACCTGCTTGGGCTCAACCGCAATACGCTGCGCAAGAAAATCCGCGAGCTCGGCGTTTCGGTCTACCGCAGCACGCGCAGCGCTTGACTGAGATGCAACACCGTTGCATTTTCGCCACAATGCGTCGTTTGAAACTTCGCCGCGCGTCGATTCGCCGGCGTCTTTGCCGCTGAAACGACTCATTAGCGCCGTACCGGCCCGAGGACGCAATCTTTGGCCAGTACAAGGGCGTGTGCCGGTGTCGTCGGGCGCCGGTTTGGGGGATGCTTTTTCATGGTGGATGGAATGGCCTTGCCATTGGGCACGGAGGACGGTGTCGCGGCTGCCCAGGATAGGCGGGCCTCCTTCGCATTTCCGGGGTTGATGCTTGCCACTGGTGCGCTGGTCTGCGCCACCTTGTCCCTGCTCGTCCTTCTCGGGCTGACCCCGGTCCGCCCGGAGCGCAACATCGTCATCGCCTGCGCCGGCATCAACGGCGTTTTCGTCGTTGGACTGATCTATCTCATCGCCCGCGAGATATTGAGGCTGCTCAGGGCGCGCAGCAAGGGAAGGGCGGCGGCGCGGCTGCACGTGCGGATCGTCGCCTTGTTCTCGATAGTTGCCATCACCCCCGCTATCCTCGTCGCAATATTCGCCAGCATCACCCTCGAGGTCGGGCTCGACCGCTGGTTCTCGCTGCGGACGCAGGCGATCGTCCGCTCCTCGCTCAATGTCGCGCAGGCCTATGTTCTGGAGAACGCCAGTTACCTCCAGGGGCAGACAGTCTCGATGGCCAATGACCTCGAGCGCAATCGCCAGCTCTACAGCCTCGATCGCACCGGCTTCATCGAGTTGATGACGCGGCAGGCAAGGGGGCGCGGCATGCTCGGCGCATTCCTGGTCCGTGCCGATGGCAGCCCGATCCTCCAGGCCAACATCGCGACCGACCGGCCGTTGCCGGCCATTCCGCAGGACGCTCTGAAAAGCTCGGTCGAAGGCCAGCCGACGCTCATTCCGCCGGGTGTGACCAACCTCGTCGGCGCCGTGATGCCGCTCGACAATATACCCGGCACCTATCTCTACACTGTCCGAAACGTCGACCCGGAAGTCATGCGGTCCATGCGGCTGATGGAGGAGAATACTGCCGAGTACAAGGCGCTGGAGGCGGGTCGGACCTCGCTGCAGATCGCCTTCGGCGTTCTCTACATCGGTTTCGCCTTGATCGTGCTGCTCGCGGCTATTTGGACCGCGATTGCCGTCGCCGACCGTATCGTCCGGCCGATCCGGCAGCTGATCGGTGCAGCCGACAGCGTCGCCTCCGGCAACCTCGACGTGGTCGTGCCCGTGCGCGCCGTCGACGGCGACGTCGGCAATCTCTCGCGCACCTTCAACAAGATGGTGAGCGAGATCCGCACGCAACAGGAGCAGATCCTGGAGGCGAAGGACGAGGTGGACCAGCGCCGCCGCTTTATCGAGGCCGTACTTTCGGGCGTCACCGCAGCGGTGATCGGCGTCGGCAAGGATCACCGCATCACCATCGTCAATCCCTCATCGGAAGGTATCTTGAGGAACGCCGCTTCGGGCCTCGTCGGTGCAAGCCTCAGCGATGTGGCGCCGGAAATCGAGGCCGTGCTCATCGATGCAGAGAGCCGCTATCGCAACGACTATCGCAAGCAGATCAACATCATGCGTGGCGGCACCGAGCGCACGCTGAACGTCCAGGTGACGCGCGAGGAGGGAGACGGGTCGCACGGTTCCTATGTCATCACCATCGACGACATCACGGACCTGGTGATCGCGCAGCGCTCGACCGCCTGGGCGGATGTCGCGCGGCGTATTGCCCATGAGATCAAGAACCCGTTGACGCCGATCCAGCTCTCGGCCGAGCGCCTGAAGCGCCGCTATGGCAAGCAGATCGATCAGGAAGACAAGGCGGTTTTCGACCAGTGCACCGATACGATCGTGCGCCAGGTGGAGGACATCGGGCGGATGGTCGACGAGTTTTCGGCCTTTGCGCGGATGCCGAAGCCGACCAAGGAGTACTCGGATCTCCGCGCCATTCTGAAGGACGCCGTATTCCTACGCGAGATGGGCAACAGCCACATCACCTTCGTCCGCGATTTCGGAGACGAAGCGCTCGAGGGCCAGTTCGATGGCCGCATGCTCGGCCAGGCTTTCGGCAATATCGTCAAGAACGCCGTCGAGGCGATCGAGGCGGTGCCGGCCGAGGTGGTCCGCGGTGCGCCGAAGATCATGATCCGCTCACGCCGGGACGATGCGAGCGGCCGCTACGTAGTCGATGTCATCGACAATGGCAAAGGGCTTCCGACCGAAAACCGGCACCGAATTCTGGAACCGTATATGACGATGCGCGAGAAAGGTACGGGGCTAGGCCTCGCGATCGTCAAGAAAATCATCGAGGACCATGGCGGACAACTGGAGTTGCACGACGCACCTCCCGATTTCGACGCGGGCGTCGGGGCAATGATCCGCGTGATCCTGCCACCTGTCGGTGAAACCGGGGGCGGCGATACTTCTAAGGACAAGGGCAATACTAATGGCGGCTGATATTCTGGTTGTGGACGATGAGGAAGACATCCGTGAGATCGTCTCTGGCATTCTGTCGGACGAGGGCCATGAGACGAGGACGGCCTTCGACAGCGACAGTGCGCTCGCGGCGATCAACGATCGGGTGCCGCGGCTCGTCTTCCTGGACATCTGGATGCAGGGCAGCCGGCTCGACGGGTTGGCGCTTCTCGACGAAATCAAGAGCCGCCATCCGGATCTTCCGGTGATCATGATTTCCGGCCACGGCAATATCGAGACCGCGGTTTCTGCCATCAAGCGCGGTGCCTATGACTTTATCGAAAAGCCCTTCAAGGCGGATCGGCTGATCCTGATTGCCGAGCGCGCGCTCGAGAATTCCAAGCTCAAGCGCGAAGTCACGGAACTGAAGAAACGGTCCGGCGATCCCGTGGAACTCATCGGCACCTCGGTCGCGGTGTCGCAACTGCGCCAGACGATCGACAAGGTGGCGCCGACCAACAGCCGCATTATGATTCTCGGCCCCTCCGGCTCCGGCAAGGAACTGGTGGCGCGGATGATCCATCGAAAGTCCACGCGTGCCGCCGGCCCTTTCGTCGCGTTGAACGCCGCTGCGATCACGCCCGAACGAATGGAGGTCGCCCTTTTCGGAACCGAAGGCACCGCCGGCCAGCCACGCCGGACCGGTGCGCTCGAGGAAGCGCATGGCGGCATTCTTTATCTGGACGAGGTCGGCGAAATGCCGCGGGAGACGCAGAACAAGATCCTGCGCGTCCTGGTTGACCAGCAGTTCGAGCGGGTCGGCGGCTCGAAGCGCGTCAAGGTGGATGTCCGCATCATCTCGTCCACCGCCTACAATCTCGAGAACATGATCTCCGAAGGCCTCTTCCGCGAGGACCTTTATCATCGGCTCGCCGTCATTCCAGTGCGCGTTCCGGCTCTGGCCGAGCGGCGCGAAGACATTCCCTTCCTCGTCGACATGTTCATGCGCCAGGTCAGCGAGCATGCCGGCATTCGCCCGCGCAAGATCGGGGAGGATGCGCTTGCCGTGCTGCAGGCGCATGGCTGGCCGGGCAACATCCGGCAATTGCGCAACAACATCGAACGCTTGATGATTCTCGCCCGCAGCGATGGCCCCGATACGCCGATCTCGGCGGACATGCTGCCGAACGAGGTGGGCGACACGCTTCCGAAGATTGCCGCCAAGGGCGATCAGCACATCATGACCTTGCCGTTGCGTGAGGCACGGGAAATGTTCGAGCGCGACTATCTGATGGCCCAAATCAACCGATTCGGCGGAAACATCTCACGCACCGCCGAGTTTGTCGGCATGGAGCGCTCGGCGCTTCATCGCAAGCTGAAATCATTGGGGGTCTGATTAGCCGGATGAGGAAAAATCTGCGCGGCGCTCCGACCGCGTCGCGCCAACCTCAACCGGTTGTATTTATGATTTGGCCTGAAATCATCGTGATCTAAGGGTGGACGAAGCGGTATTCCGGAGCGCGTCTTGCGGGACGCGATCTGCCGCCGGCTCGACAGAGCCGCGCGTCCTTATCGAACGCGCAATGGTGGCGGTAGCACTTTGGTTGTTCCATGTCTTTTTCCTTAAATCGAAGTCGGTATAAGGACAAAGACATGCAGTAGCGCTCGGACGAAGGAAAAAGCATGAAAGTACTCATATGCGGAGCGGGGCAGGTCGGCTTCGGTATCGCTGAGCGGCTGTCGCAAGAGGATAACGACGTCTCGGTAATCGATACGGCGCCTGACCTCATCGCCCATATCACCGAGACCCTGGACGTGCGCGGCTATGTCGGACATGGCTCACATCCGGACGTGCTGGCGAGGGCCGGGGCCGACCAGGCCGACATGATCATCGCCGTCACGCTCCACGACGAGGTCAATATCGTTGCCTGCGAGGTGGCGCATGCGATCTTCAATGTGCCGACGAAGGTCGCCCGCATTCGCGCCCAGAGCTATCTGGCGCCAGAATATTCGGATCTCTTTTCGCGCGAGAACGTGCCGATCGACGTGACGATTTCGCCTGAAATCGAGGTCGGTCAACTTGTGCTTCGCCGCATCTCCTTTCCCGGTGCCACGGATGTGGTTCGCTTTGCCGAGGATCGCATCACGATGATTGCGATCGAGTGCATGGAGGATTGCCCGGTCGTCGACACGCCATTGCACCAACTGAGCCAGCTTTTCCCCGATCTCAGGGCCACCGTCACCGGCATCTTCCGCAAGGGCCGATTGATCGTCCCGCATTCGACCGATCAGTTGCAGACGGGCGACCTCGCCTATGTCGTTTGCGATCGCGACCATACCCGCCGAACTCTTGCGCTATTCGGACACGAAGAGCAGGAGGCGCGGCGCATCATCATCTTCGGCGGCGGCAATATCGGCCACTTCGTCGCCCGCATGATCGAGAAGCAGCAGCCGCGCATGCGGGTCAAGCTTATCGAGAGCGATCGCAATCGAGCCGTGTTCATTTCCGACAAGCTGAACAATACGGTCGTCCTGCAGGGTTCGGCGATGGATCAGCGCATCCTGATGCAGGCCGATGTCCAGGATGCCGACCTGGTGGTGGCGCTGACCAACAGCGATCAGATCAATATTCTCGGAAGCATGATGGCCAAGCGGCTCGGGGCGAAGTCGACGCTCGTGCTGATCAACGAGCCCGCCTATCAGGGATTTGCCAGCACCGCCGGCGTCGACGCGCATATCAATCCGCGCGCAGTGACGATTTCCCGTGTCCTGCAGCACGTCAGGAAAGGCCGCATCCGCTCCGTTTATGCCGTGCAGAACGGTATGGCGGAAGTGATCGAGGCGGAGGCGCTCGAGACCTCGCCGCTGGTCGGGCGGGCGCTGCGCGAACTTAACCTGCCCGAGGGCATCCGCATCGGCGGGCTATACCGCGACAAGACTTTCATCCTCCCGGACGGAAGCACCCGCATCAAGGCTAAGGACCGGGTTGTCCTGCTTGCCGCCGCAAGCGCGGTGCGCGACGTCGAGCAACTTTTCCGTGTGAGCATCCAGTACTTCTGAGTAGTCGCAAATGCCGAGAATCGCCTATGTAAACGGTGCCTACGTGCGCCATTTTGAAGCTGCGGTCCATGTGGAGGATCGCGGATACCAATTTGCCGACGGCGTCTACGAGGTCTGCGAGGTGCGTCACGGCTACATCGTCGATCTCGGCCGTCATCTGGACCGCCTGGATCGCTCCCTGCGCGAGCTCAGGATAGGCTGGCCGATGAGCCGCGCGGCAATGATGCAGGTCATCCGCGAGGTGCTGCGCCGTAACCGGGTGAAGAATGGGCTCTTTTATCTCCAGGTGACGCGAGGCGTTGCACGCCGGGACCATGTTTTCCCCGCGGGCGACACCCCGCCGTCCATCGTCGTCACCGCCAAGCGCACCGATGCGACCGCTATCTCCCGGAAGAATGCTGAAGGCATTTCCGCGATAACCGTTCCTGAAAACCGCTGGGACCGCGTCGACATCAAGACCATCGGCCTTCTTCCGAACGTGCTCGCCCGGCAGAAGGCGAAGGAGGAGGGCGCCCAGGAGGCGATCTTCATCGATGCGCAAGGCATCGTCAAAGAGGGCGCAGCGACGAATGTCTGGATCGTCGATGAGGACGGAGTATTGCGTACGCGGCCGGCGGAACACGGAATTTTGCGGGGCATCACCCGGACGACTTTGATGGACGTCGCACGGTCGCTGGGCTTGAAGGTCGAGGAGAGGGCGTTCTCCGTCGCAGAAATGCTCGCGGCCCGAGAGGTTTTCGTCACCGCTGCCACCAGCATTTGCTTCCCGGTCGTTTCAATCGACGGAAAGGTCATTGGCAACGGCCACCCGGGAAGCATAGCACAGAATATACGTGAGGCCTTTTTCGACGTTGCGGAAAAGACGTTGATTTGATACCAAACTTGCAGAGGTGTCGGGGAAGACTACTGTGATGCCTCGAATTGCAGAATTCGACAAAAATGCACCGGCGCCGAGCCGGCAAATAAGAAAGAAGCGGCGCGATGGCGGAACGTTCTCAGAATTTGCAGGATCTCTTTCTTAATACGGTCCGCAAGCAAAAGATTTCGTTGACGATTTTCCTTATCAATGGCGTGAAGCTGACGGGCGTTGTAACCTCTTTTGACAATTTCTGTGTCCTCTTGCGCCGTGACGGCCATTCTCAACTCGTTTATAAGCATGCGATCTCGACAATCATGCCGGGTCAACCGCTGCAGATGTTCGAGAATGAGGAAGCCGCATCCTGACGGGACGTGAGGAACATTACCAAGCGTGAGTCAAAATCTTCGTCGATTATCCCGGAGTTGGAACGGCTCCGCGACGACACGCGCGCGGTTGTCATCGTTCCTGTCCTGAAGAAGTCGGGAAAGGGCGCGGGGGAAACACCGTCGACGACCCGTTCCGATGAAAGCCGGTTGGAAGAGGCGACAGGCCTTGCGCTCGCCATCGACCTCGATGTTGTTCACGGCACGATCGTACCCGTGGCGCAGCCGAAGCCCGGCACCTTGCTCGGTAGCGGCAAGATCGAGGAGATCGGCCATGTCCTCAGCGAGAAGGATGCGGGCCTCGTCATCGTCGATCATCCGCTGACGCCGGTGCAGCAGCGCAATCTCGAGAAGGAATGGAACGCCAAGGTCATCGACCGGACTGGCCTCATCCTGGAAATCTTCGGCCGTCGTGCCTCTACCAAGGAGGGCACGCTGCAGGTCGATCTCGCCCATCTCAATTACCAGAAGGGCCGGCTGGTTCGAAGCTGGACTCACCTCGAGCGCCAGCGCGGTGGCGCGGGCTTCATGGGCGGCCCCGGTGAAACGCAGATAGAGGCCGACCGCCGCCTGTTGCAGGAAAGAATCGTGCGGCTGGAGCGTGAGCTCGAGCAGGTCCGTCGTACGCGTCAGCTTCACCGCTCCAAGCGAAAAAAGGTCCCCCATCCCATCGTGGCGCTGGTCGGATATACCAATGCAGGCAAGTCGACGCTCTTCAACCGCATGACCGGTGCGGGCGTTCTTGCCGAAGACATGCTCTTCGCGACACTCGACCCGACGCTCAGGCGCTTGAAACTACCCCATGGCCGTATGGTCATCCTCTCGGACACGGTCGGTTTCATCTCTGATCTGCCGACGCATCTCGTCGCAGCCTTCCGCGCGACTTTGGAAGAAGTGCTCGAAGCCGACCTGATCCTGCATGTGCGCGACCTCTCCGATTCCGACAATCAGGCCCAGGCGAGCGACGTATTGCGCATCCTTGCCGATCTCGGGATCGGCGAGAAGGAGAGCGCCGAGCGCATTGTCGAGGTCTGGAACAAGATCGACAAGCTTGAGCCGGAAGTGCGCGAAGCATTGGCGAAGAAGGCATCGAATGCCGGCAACACCGTCGCGGTCTCCGCGATAACCGGCGAAGGGGTGGACGATCTGCTTGCGGAGATTGGCCGGCGCCTCTCGGGCGTCATGACCCAGTGCACCATCGTGCTCGGTCTCGACCAGCTGCAACTGCTGCCATGGATCTATGAGCACGCGATCGTCGACGGCCGCGAAGACCTTGAGGACGGACGCGTGAATCTCGATCTGCGCCTGACGGAGGGGGAGACGGCGGAACTCGAAAGGCGGCTGGGCAATGGACCGAAACCGGCCGAAGAGGAATGGTGAGTGCAAGGACGACGCCAGTCTCCTCCATAGCGCGTCGCCTCGGCTGTCGGCTTATCCCACTCCGCCATCCTCCGGGTAAGCCTCGTTTGATCCCCCCGCAAGCCCGAGGGTAGCGCAGTCGGGGAAATCACGGGGTCGCGACGTGCCGCTCTCCGAATTGCAGCCTTGCGGTCGGAACAAGTTCGGCTGTTGCGGCTTTGTGATGTTCATGAAGAGCGTGGCTTTCCTTGCAGTATTGCTGACATTGGCGCCCTGGTGCGCCGCCGGCGCCGAGGAGCTTCAGCCGGATGCGATCAACAATGCCTCCGTTGCCTCGGTTCCGCCGGAACGACCGTCCGAAACGTCGCCGCGACCGGAGCCGGCGATTATCCGTCTCCAGGTTCTTCTGGACCGTGCGGGTGCATCTCCCGGGGTAATCGACGGCTACTATGGCGAGAACGTCACGAAGGCGATCGCCGGGTTCGAGGCCATGCAAGGTCTTCCCGTCGATGGCAAGCTGGACCCCGAGGTCATCGGCCGCCTTGGCGACGAGCCCGTGATTGAGCCCTACACCGTTTTGGAAGAAGATTCCAAGGATCTCGTCGAGCGCATACCGGAAGACTACGCCGAGCAAGCTGAGATGGAGCACCTCGGATATACAAGCGTTGCGGAGAAACTCGCGGAGCGGTTCCACATGGACATCGACCTCTTGAAGGCGCTCAACCCGGGTTCGGCATTCGCCGTGGGAGATACGATCTCGGTCGCAGTCCCCGGCGCCGCGAGGGAAGGCAAGGTCGAACGGATCGAGGCGCGCAGGGGAGCGGGCCAGGTCGCGGCGTTTGCGGAAGACGGCTCGGTGCTTGCCGTTTATCCCGCTTCCATCGGCAGCGAAGAGACGCCTTCGCCATCCGGCAAGCACAAGGTGAAGGGGGTCGCTCCAAACCCGACCTACGTCTACGACCCAAAGGTCAACTTCAAGCAGGGCGACAACGAATCGGTTCTGGAGTTGCCCAGCGGCCCCAACGGGCCCGTGGGAAGCGTCTGGATCGATCTCACCAAGCCAACCTACGGGATCCATGGCACGCCGGAACCCTCGCTCATCGGCAAGGTGGGCTCGCACGGCTGCGTTCGCCTGGCAAATTGGGACGCCGAGGAACTGGCGGCGATGGTTGAGCCGGGAGTGATCGTTGAGTTCACCGATTGACCATGACCGGTGAGATTTCCATTACAGCACAGGCGAGGTTCGTGTCATGCACAGGTTCACGGTCACCGTCACGAAAGAGTTTGACGCCGACACCGCCGAAGAGGCGGCCTTGCTCATGTATCAGGAATTGGCCAGCGGGCGGACGCCGCTCGAATATTCGGTGGCGGACGAGACAGGAATCCCAACCGGTCTGACGCTGGACAGGGAAAAAGCGGACGAGTTTGCCAGTACCGATCACACCGCCGATCCCGGCAATTGGTAGCTCCCGGCCTTTACAGCTTTTCAGGCGCGCAAAAGTCCCGCTGTAAGTCCTTGAACCGCTGGTTCGTCAGTTCGCGTCCGATGCGCATGCAGCAGCGGCTCGAGCGCGTCTTCGAGCCAGAGTTTCGCGGCGTTAGGATTTTGCAGATGGCTCGGGAAACTTATCGGAAAGTCTGAAGTTGCGGAGCACTCGACATTTTCTGCTGCGTACCCGATGCAATAATCCTCGCATATAGTTGTCGATCTGGCCCAGTTCCCCATGTCCTGCTCGATGTGAACATGCGGCTTTTGAAACCTTCGGCGGCAGGCATATGGGGCATGTCCTGAAGCCAGAAAATACCGAGGCGATGCATGAAAACGCTGCTGCTAAAAAAAGAGGAAGTAGGCAGATTAATCTGCATGAAGGAAGTAATCGGCACGGTGGAAGAGGCTTACAGAGCCTTTAGCAGTGATCAGGTGGAGCAACCTGACTATATAGGAATAGATCTCCCATCGCCTCGTGGGGAAATCGACTTCAAACTTGGCTACTATAAAGCCAATGAAGTGATCTCGATGAAAGCCTCTTCCGGCGGGTTCATTAACAACCCGACAGCACACGGCGTGCCCAGCGGGATGGCGAGCATTTTCCTGTTTGATGCCAGGAGCGGTGCGCTGATTTGCGTTATGGATGGAAGTCTGATCCTTGGTCTCAGAACCGGGGCGTCGGGAGCGGTTTCCGTAATGGCACTCGCAAGGAAAAATGCCAGAAAAATCACGTCGATCGGGACAGGCAATCAGGCAAGAATGCAAATCCGGGCGATCCATGAGATCATGAAAATCGAAGAGATCCACGCCTGGGACAACTCTCCCGAGACGCTCTCCAAATACAAGGCCGACATCGAAAGCGAATTTGGCATTCCTGTAATCATGGCAGCTTCCAAAAAAGAAGCCGTTGAGCAGGCCGACATCCTGATTACGACGACCCGCGGGAAAGGGTCGCTTGTGGAAACGGATTGGGTAAAGCCCGGTACACACATCGTTGCGATCGGCACAGATCAACAAGGCAAGCAAGAACTGGATCCGGGGATCTTCAGGAACGCAAAGGTAGTCGTCGACTCAATTGCGCAATGCACCGAAAAGGGCGAGACGTGGCATCCGTTGAATGAAAACATCATCACCCGAGACGACATCCATGGCGAAATCGGCGAGATCTTGCTCGGCAAGAAGCCAGGCAGAGAAAACGATGATGAAGTGACAATATTCGACTCCACAGGCATGGCCATACAGGACAATACGACCGCCGGGAAAATCTATCGGAACGCAATAGAAAGAAACGTCGGAACGTTCTTCGAGTTCTTCTGAATCATGACCTGAAGATATCGCGCGCGAAAATCCGCTATGGCCCGCCAACAGGGCTCATGTGAGCCTTGTGAACAAAACCGAGGCTTGGTCTACAACCATCAAATCAACCAACGATCAAAGCTTCCTCAGCGGAACGTGAGTCTGCAAGTTGAAAGGCGACAAGCACCATGCGCAACTACCCAACCATTCAGGACATTGAGGAAGCACGTGAAAGGCTGAAGCCTCACATCAGACATACGCCCTTACTGCGCGCAGAGAAAATAGAGAAAGCCGTTGGTTGTCAGCTGTATCTCAAACCTGAGACCCTGCAAATTACCGGCGCCTTTAAGATTCGCGGCGCTCTAAACAAGACCCTTTCGCTCCCGAGAGAAGCGATCGCAAACGGCATCATAGCCAGTTCGTCGGGCAATCATGCGCAGGGGCTTTCCTACGCGGCCAGAATGCTGGGCGTAAAGGTGATATTGGTACTCCCGGTTACCACGCCGAAAATCAAGATAGCCAACACCGAGGCCCTTGGTGCGGAAGTCGTCCTTTTCGACGGCGATACGGCTGCCAGATGGAAAAAGGTCTATGAAATCGCCGAAGGAAAGAATTATGCGGTTGTACATGGGTTCGAAGACCCCATGGTAATGGCTGGCCAAGGAACAATTGGCTGTGAAATCCTCGAGGACTTGGAAGATGTTGACACGGTCATTGTTCCCGTTGGCGGCGGCGGCCTTATCTCGGGAATAGCTACCGCTATCAAGGAAACGAAGCCATCGGTGCGCGTCATCGGCGCGGAGCCAGCATTAACACCGAAGTATTTCCACAGCCGGTTAAACAAGGAACGTACGTCGTTACCCTTGAAGAACACCATCGCCGATGGCCTGAGAATAAGCGTTCCGGGGCAGAACCCGTATCCCATCATTGAAAAGTACGTCGACGAGATCATTCTCGTCGAGGACGAGCACATCATCGCAGGTATGCGTACCCTTGCCAGAGACGCGAAATTGATCGCCGAACCGGCCGCCTCGATTGGCATCGGCGCCTTGTTGGCGGGCTCCATAAAAGTCAGACCGGATGAAAAAGTCTGCGCGGTGTTGAGCGGCGGGAACTGGGACTTGTGCGACCTTGCTGAGATATACAAAGCTGCCGAGTAGGGTTGCCAGGACGGATATCTAAATTCCGTTCGGGCCAGCTAGGAGCGCTTGCGCGCTCGCCCGTTCCAAGTTTGTATTGGTCGACATGAACGTCGCGCGCCAAGCTTGAACTATTCCGCGGCTGCTTCCCCGCCCTCCTGCACGAGGGCCGCGTTCTTCCTGTCGATCGCGTCCCGGTTTGCAGCCGCGGCTGCGATCGCCTGCTTGTCATCGCCGGCCACCTGGACGGTCGGCGAGGCGAAGTGGATAGCGTTGGTCGCGAAGGCTTCCTTGATCAGCGCCTGGGCCCGTCGCCTCACCTGCGTCTGGCACCCCGGCTTTGTCTTCATCGCGAAGCTCAGGGTGATGCCGTAGTCGCCGAATTGCTCGACGCCCTTCATCTTCACCGTTTCAAGGATCAGCGGGCCGAGTTCCGGGTCCTCGAGAAGCTTGGCGCCGACCCCCTTCACCACCTTCTTCACCTTGGCGACATCGGTGTCGTAGGCGACGTTGATCTTGAACTTGTCGATGACCCAGTCGCGGCTCATGTTCTGGACGGCGCCTAGCGAGCCGAAGGGCACCGTGAAGACAGGCCCACGGTGATGGCGCAGCTTGACGGAACGGATGCTGAAGGATTCGACCGTACCCATGTAGCTGCCGCTCTGGATATATTCGCCGACCCTGAAGGCGTCGTCCATCATGTAGAAAATGCCGCTGATGATGTCCTTCACGAGCGTCTGCGAGCCGAAGCCGATCGCCACGCCGAAGACGCCGGCGCCGGCGATCAACGGGCCGATGGCGACGCCGAGGCCGGAGAGCACCATCATTCCGGCGACGACGGCGATGAAGGCGGCCAGGAAATTGCGCAGGATCGGCAGCAGCGTGCGAAGACGCATTTTGCGAGCCAGCAGCACCGGATCCGCTACGTCGACACTGGCGCGCGTCAGATGGAGATTGATGAACTCCTTCGTCAGCTGCCAGACGAGGTCCGCCGCCAGCAGGATCACCACGCCGGCGAGGACGCCGCGGAAGAGCCTGTTGAAGACATCGTCCTGTACCATCGAGCTGCCTTTGAACTGGAAGACGACGGCAAGCCATGCGGCAGCGAGCGCGATGATGGCGAATCTCGCGCCACGGTCGATCAGCACATTGCGCGCCACGCGCATGTAGCCGGCCGCATCGGCGTCCCGCATCGACCTGGTTGTGGCAGTCGTGAAGCGCAAGAGCGGCGGCAGGCCGAGGGTATAGACGCCGAGCCAGAACGCCACCTTCATGCCGCCGCTCCAGAACAGCCACAGCAGGATGAGGAAGGCGACGACCAAGGCGTTGCTTAGCAAGCGCCGCCCGGCCGGCACCTCCGCGGCGGCGGGGCGCCGTATCGCCGTTTCGATGGCAAGGCCCAGCACGACCAGGCCGAGAGCTGCCGTGACGAATTCGTTGACATTCTCCGGAACCGACAGCGCCTGCATCAGGTCCGCGGCGGCCCACAGAAAGGCCAGGGCGCCGATGAAGAGAACGGACCGCCGATACCAGAAGCGTGCCGCCTCCGGTGCAAGCGCGACGCTGCCCTGCTGCGGCTCAGTCGCCACGCCTTGCGCAATGGCGACCTTGAACGCCGACGCAGATATCGCAATCAGCAGCCGGGCAACGATCCAGGCGATCAGCAGCGGCGCCACGGCCGCCTCCAGTCGGCTCGGCCAGCCGGAAAGGACGAAGGCGACGATTGCGGCAATCGCGAAGACGACGAGCGGCGCGACGCGAACGAAGACGGCAAGGCCCTGTCCGAGCCGCTCCGGACCTGCTTTCAGCCGCAGGAGGTAGCGCGACAGGAACTCGGCACCATAGGCGACGATGAGCACGAAGGCGAAGCCTTTGAGGATCGGCATCGTTCCATGGCCTTGCATGTCGACGGCGATGCGGTCCTTCGCCGCCCGCCATTCACGAACGACCTGCGGCGCGGCATCCCGCATGCTGAAAAGGTGCTTTCTGAGCGCGGCGACCCACTGCGAGGCAAATCCTCCCGGTTGGGTCGCGGCGGCCGGCGCCGGGGCCTCCCGTCTGGTCGCGAGCCATTGGCGAACTTCCGGGTCGTCCAGCAACGCGATCAATTGTTGGATCTTGGCGGGGGGTGCCGCCGTTGCCGAATCCTGGGCTGCCAGAGGGGTGGCAAGCCCGAACACAAGCGGGATAAGCATAAGGAGCGATGCGCAAATGCTTCTGCCGCGACCATGCTTGAACATCGCGATCACTCGATTACCTCGTCCTTTGCCCCAGACCCGGTGAAGGCGCTTCGGAGGTCATGCGAACCGAGCAACGCGCAAGAGCATGGAGCTTAGTCATTCACCACAGCCCACTTGTCGTCGGGATCGAAGCGGTCGATGAACGGCACGATCGCCTCCGTGCTGGGACCGAGGTCCCGTTCGTAGACAATGCCCTGCTGGTTTACGACGAAGGTCTTGACGCCGGTCCCGGCATATTGCACCGGCCAGGCGATCAATGCGAAGCCGGCGATCATGTTGCCGTTGATGACATAGTCGTATTTGCCGCCGGCGATGTTGTCGCCTTGGGAGGAGAGGATGCGAAAACGGTAGCCGAAATAGCCCTGTCCGGCCTTAGCCCTTTCCAGCGCCGCCTCGCTGATCGCGTCGCCGACCGGGCTGTCGCCGTCGCCCTGGTCGGCTGGCCAGTAGAGGCCGTCGGTCTGGCCGGGGCTGCTGATCAGCTTCTGGGCATATTCGAAGACGCCGTCGGCATCGCGATCTCTTGAGGCGTAATCCTTTTGCGCCTCGGCATAGGCGCGTGCCGTCTCGATCGCCTCGAGCTCGTTCTCGCCCACGCGGCGGTTGGAAATCTCCTCGAGCCCCACATAGGTATCAAAGGCCCATTTGCCATCCTCGCCCTTGGTGATCGGGAACGGCAAGGGCCAGAGCCGGTCGCCGATCTGAATCACCTTGCGCCCCCCAAGATCGCGCACGGCGACCCTGCGCTCGGCACCTTCGCGGATGAGCGCGAAGGTCTCCATCGCATCATCGCCCGTCTTCAGCTTTGCCGGGTCCAGCCCCAAGAGTTTAGCAAGGCCGTCGAAATCATTGCCGGCGAGCGCCGATTTGAAGGCGTCCACTGCCTTTGTAGGATCGTCGAAGACCGGCGGGTCTTCCGCGGCGGCATAGTCGTCGATGCTTGCCGATCCCTGCGTCTGTGCCGGCTGCTGTGCCTGGGCAGAAGCGACATCGATCGGCGCACCGGTGAGCGAGAGCGACAAGGCTGATCCGAGAAGGAGAATATGAAAAAGCTTGCTCATGGTCGTTCTCCCTCCTTGTCAGCGTCTGCGCCCACCGCCGCGGCCACCGCCGCCGCGTCCCATCGACGGTCTACCGCCGCCGCGGCTCACGTGCGGCCGCCCGCCGCCGCGATGGCCGCCGCCCATGCTGTGGCCGCCGCGCCGCGATGACGCCACTTCCCGGCGTCCCGAATTGACGTTGCCGAGGCCCGACGGTTTCCTCGGCCGGTTCTGCGCTTTGGAGGCCATCTTTTTCTTGCCGGCCGGCCGGCTCGCCTTCGAAGACTTCTTGCCCTTGGGGCGGTTGAGGCTCTGCTTCGATCCTCCGGCTTTCGCCTTCGCCACCGCTTGCCGTCCTGTGGGCTTCGCGTTCGGCCGCGCCTGAGCTTTTAAACCATCGAGCGTGCTCTTGCGCACATCCGAGATCTGGCCGGCACCGTTTCCAAGGCGCGTCTGTGGACGGTCGCGGTTGATCGCGGCGGCACGGTTGCGGATATTGTTGTCGCCGTTGGCCTTGATGCTGTTCTTTATGTTCGTCCGGTCGAATTTCTGGAGCTGGTCGCGATCGAACTTGAGCTTGCTGCGATCGACATTCTTCCAATCGATGTCATTCAACTTCAGCTTGCCGTCGAAATCCACGTTGTTGAAGCATTTGTTGCAGTCGACATCGATGTCGCCGTCCCAGCGGCCGCCCCACACCCCCCAGTCGTCCCAGTCGATAATGGCACCGAAGATCGCGCCGGTTACGGCGCCGGCGAAAAAGGCCGCCCCCGGATACCAGTAGGCGGGATAGGCTTCGTCATAATAGTCGATGGGCGCCGGCGCGTAGTCCGGTTCATAAAGCATTTCCGGAGGATATTGCGGGACATAGATCGTCTCCGGGTTCGCCGGCTGGATGATGATATTGTCACCCTCCTCGACCACCTTGATCTTGTCGTCCGTCTCGATGATGTCCTTGGCAACCGCCTCGTCGCGCAATTGCTGAATCGCGATCAGCACATCTTTCTGCTGATTGGCGATCGCCTCGCCAAAGCTCTGCGTCCATTCGAGATCCTCGCTCATCATCTTGACGATCTCGGGATAGTTCAACAGCGAAATCACGCTGCCGTCCCAGCTTTCCTTCGGCTTCAGATCCGTCTTCTTCGCGCGTGCCTGAAGAAACCGCTCCGCTTCGACGATCTGCAGAGGGTAGAGCGAGGCAGCTGAGACGAGTGCAATCAATTCATCGGGGTAAAGCGCGATCCGCGCCACCAGAACCTCCAGTTCCTCGTCGCTGAGCGGTTCAGGCGTGGCCGTCGGCGCTTCTGTCGTTGCCGATGTTTTCTCCTGCGCAAGGGCGCCGGGGGTCTGCATTGCCAGCATGACCGCCACCGCGCCGCCAAGTAGAGCAATTGCCGTATTTCTGATCATCCCTTAATCCCCCGGGGCGCTCGGGCCCATCTCCATAGGCCGACGCCCCGCCTGGCGATCATTAGCTGACATCGATGGATTGCTGCCTTGCCAAGGCACGCCATTCCATGGATGTGACGATGCCGAGCCTAGTACTCTTCCAAGAATATCCCGGACGAACCTACAAGAGACGATGAGATTCCCGGAAGAATGCGCGGCGGAAAAACTGCACTGTTCATCCATCCTACCCGCGTTTATTACCTTTGAACAAAGACAAGCTTACCCGGTTCGAACCTCCGCGTCGTTGACTGTAATCAAATGCAAGAGAAGTTCCGCTATCGTTGAACAGACGCCCCGCCGACGGATTGCTGCTCGGCGGGGGGCATCGACCACGCAAAGACTCCAGTGAGATTGCGCATGGATCGCGTGGCGAACAGGGCAACACCCCAATGGCGAGATGGCCGCACGTACGGTCCGCGCCCTGTATGATCGAGTATCTTACGGTCGCACATTGATCCCGCGCAATTTCATCGAACCGGTTTTGTTGTTTCGTGGAGCGGCCGTCGCGCAAGCGTGCGGTGTGAGGATTTCGTCTTCGCCACGGGGCGTCATCGTCTGACGCTTCACGTAAGGTCTGAGTAAAGGTCTCGCACATATTGCAAGCTGCTGAGCATCTATCCTGAGGCATCTGACGATCAGTCGTTGGTCCGATCGAGATCCGCAAAACATGCGGTGAACAGACACAGGAGACGGTCATGGAAGACGCTACGAAACAGCCTGGGGCAAACACCGGACTTTGGCAGGATCCGCCGTGGCAAGAATCATGGCAATACGCAATGGATGCGTGGCAGCGCACGGTTCTCTTCTGTGACGTTCTGCGCCGCCGGGCCAACCAATATGCCGAGCACAATTTGAGCTCCGCGCCACATGTTTTGCGTTTCGATGTAGAGCTCGTATTGAGCGGACGGGCGTTGCCGCGCCCGGTCAACTACGGCCTGGTGCGGATCGTCCCGCCGGCGGATATCGAAGTCGATCCGCGCAAGCGCCCTTTCGTGGTTGTCGACCCTCGCGCCGGGCACGGGCCTGGGATCGGGGGCTTCAAGGCCGACAGCGAGATAGGTGCCGCGCTGCAAGCGGGACATCCCTGTTACTTCATCGGTTTTCTCCCGGATCCGGTGCCAGGGCAGACGATCGAGGACATCATGCGGGCACAAGCCGCATTCCTCGAAAGAGTGATTGAACTCCACCCTGAGGCAGACAGCAGACCCTGCGTGATCGGCAATTGCCAAGCTGGATGGGCGGTGATGATGCTCGCCTCTACGCGGCCTGAACTGTTCGGAGCTGTCATCGTGGCCGGATCCCCGCTTTCCTACTGGGCCGGCGTCAAAGGTGCGAACCCGATGCGATATACGGGTGGGTTGCTCGGCGGCAGCTGGCTCACGGCGCTCACCGGCGACATAGGCGGCGGCAAGTTCGACGGGGCCTGGTTGGTCACGAATTTCGAAGGTCTGAACCCGGCGAACACGCTCTGGAGCAAGCAATACAACGTCTGGTCACATGTGGATACCGAAGCTGCGCGCTATCTGGAGTTCGAACGCTGGTGGGGCGGACACGTCAATCTCAATGCCGAGGAGATGCAGTTCATCGTGGACGAGTTGTTCGTCGGCAACCGGCTGGCGACGGCGGAGATCGTCACCTCGGACGGCGTGCACATCGATATGCGCAACATCACGTCGCCGATCCTCTGCTTCTGCTCCAAGGGCGACAATATTACGCCGCCGCAGCAGGCGCTGGGGTGGATTCTTGATCTCTACCGGAGCGTCGACGATATCCGTGCACACGGACAGACGATCATCTACGCGATGCACGAGACGATCGGTCACCTCGGTATCTTCGTCTCGGGCAAGGTGGCGACCAAAGAGCATGCCGAATTCGCGAGCAACATCGATCTGATCGACACCCTGCCGCCGGGGCTCTACGAAGCCGTCTTGATCCCGCGCTCGAGCGAGACCGCCGCACCGGACCTCGTCCTGGGCGAGTGGATCGCCCGTTTCGAGCCGCGCAGCTTCGATGATCTGCGGGAGATGGGCGGGAATGACCCGGACGACGAACTTCGCTTCGCCACGGCGCGGCGGGTCTCCGAGATCAACCTCGGCCTCTATCGCACCTTCGCGCAGCCGTTCATAAAGGCGATAGCCAGCGATCATGCCGCTTCGTTGCTCGCCCGTCTGCATCCGGCGCGACTGCCCTTCGAGATGTTCTCGGACAGCAATCCGTTCATGGCGCCAATCGCGATGATGGCGGACCAAGTCCGCGAGGAGCGTCAGCCCGTCAGTCCGGATAACGCGTTCGTTGCGTTACAGGATTTCATGTCCAAGCAAATCGAAACAACCCTTGACGTCTGGCGCGCCTGGCGCGACCAGTCCGAGGAACAGCTTTTCCTCGCCGTCTACGGTTCTCCCTTGCTGCAGGCTGCCGTGGGACTTCGGGCGAGCGACGAACCTCCACGGCGCCACCCCGGTGAACAGCCCGCGACTTTGGCCTTCATCCGCGCCCGGATAGCCGAACTCAGGGCCCGCATGAGCGAAGGCGGGCTGCGCGAGGCGAGCATTCGGGCGCTGGTCTATGTCGGCCGCGGCCATGGCATGGACGAGCGCCAGTTGGCGGTGCTGCGGCGCATCCGGGCGCGCCACAAGGACGGTTTTTCACTTCAGGAATTCAAACGGGTTCTCAGGGAGCAGTCGCTGATGCTCCTCATTGACGAGCCGGCGGCGCTCGCGGCGCTCCCCTCCATGCTGCCGGAGGGCACTGAGGAGCGCGCAGCGGCGCTGGCGGCAGTGCAGGAAGTCATCGAGAGCACCGGGGAAATGAACGAGGAGGTTCAGGCCCGCCTGGACCGTGTCGCGACGATCTTCACCGGCGGTACGGCAAAGCCGGCGATCGTAAGGGGGCCTTCGGCGCAAGCACGGCGCCGCACCTCGTGAAGCTACGAGATGGAGCAGGCGATAGGTGAAGGCAAAGGAGAACGGCGATGCCCTTGATGAGCCCGTCAGAAGCAGATCGGCCGCATGTCAAATATCAGCGCCTGATCGACCGGACCCGAGGCGTGGGACCGATCCCCACAGCGGTTGCCCACCCTTGTGACGAGAGTTCGTTGTTGGGTGTGGTCGATGCCGCGCGCGAAGGCATGATCGATCCGATCCTCGTTGGTCCGTCCACGAAAATCCGTGCCGTGGCCGAGGGCTGCGGAATCGACCTCCAAGGTTACGAGGTTGTCGATGCGCCGCACAGTGACGCGGCAGCGGCCGAGGCTGTTGCGCTTGTTCGCGCGGGTAAGGCGGAACTCATCATGAAGGGCAGCCTCCATTCGGACGAACTGCTGCGGTCAGTCACTGCCAAGGACACCGGTCTGAGGACGCAAAGGCGGATCAGCCACGTCTTCATCATGGATGTGCCGACCTATTCCGAGCCGCTGTTCATCACCGACGCGGCGGTCAACATCTTTCCGGACCTCGAGGCCAAGCGCGACATCGTGCAAAACGCAATCGACCTGCACGTCGGCCTCGGTCTCGGCGAACCTCGCGTCGCCATACTCTCGGCGGTGGAGACGGTCACGACAAAGATCCCGGGAACGACCGACGCTGCGTGCCTCTGCAAGATGGCCGATCGCGGCCAGATCACGGGGGGCATTCTCGATGGTCCGCTGGCGCTCGACAATGCGATCAGCGAGGAGGCCGCTCGGATCAAGGGTATTCGGTCCCTGGTAGCCGGGCGGGCCCAGATTCTCGTCGCGCCCGATCTCGAAGCCGGCAACATGCTCGCCAAAAACCTTACTTTTCTCGCCAATGCCGATGCCGCCGGCATTGTCCTGGGCGCCAGGGTACCGGTCATCCTCACATCGCGAGCGGACAACCTACGCACAAGGATGGCCTCCTGTGCGGTGGCGGTGCTCTATGCCGCAGCCAGGCGCCAAACACTCGCCGTCCCCGCGGAGTAACGGGCATGGATAGCATCCTGGTCGTGAACGCAGGCAGTTCGAGCCTCAAATTCCAGCTCTTCTCGATCGATGAAGGCGACACGCTCGGGCGCCTGTTGAAGGGCCAACTCCAGGGGATCGGCACCAGACCCCGTTTGTTGGTCCACGATGCGCGGGGGCAAGTCGTCGCTGAGAACGCATTTCCCCCGGGCGAGGTCAAGGACCTGGCAGCTGCGCAGGATATCGTCGGTGCCTGGCTCATAGGCCATGTCGGCACACCGCCGACGACGGTCGGGCACCGGGTGGTGCACGGCGGACCGCTCTACAGCCAACCGACAGTCGTCGATGACCAGGTGCTCACAAGTTTGGAGAAATTCATACCTCTGGCCCCACTCCATCAACCCAACAATCTGGCGCCCATCCGTTCTATTCGCCGACAGCGGCCGGATCTGCTCCAGGTTGCGTGCTTCGACACCGCGTTCCACCGCAGCCACTCGGAAATCGCCGATCGCTTTGCGATCCCCGAACCGTTCTATCGCGAAGGTGTGCGGCGCTACGGTTTCCACGGCCTATCCTACGAATATATTGCAGGCCGGTTGAGGGAGCTTGAGCCCGATCTGCAGAAGGGGAGGGTCATTGTCGCCCATCTCGGCAGCGGCTGCTCCATGTGCGCAATGGTCGGCGGTCGCAGTGTCGAGAGCACGATGGGTTTCACCGCCCTTGATGGCTTGCCGATGGGCACCCGTCCCGGACAGCTCGATGCTGGCATCGTCCTCTACATGCTGGCCGAGAAGCATATGGACGTCAAAGCCGTCGAGCATCTGCTTTACCACGAGTGCGGTCTGAAGGGCCTTTCCGGCATCAGCAGCGACGTGCGCGAACTGCTCGCCAGTTCCGACGAGCGCGCCAGGCTTGCGCTCGAGTATTTTGCCTATCGCGTCGCAATGGCCGCCGGCGCGCTCACCGCGGCCATGGGCGGGCTTGATGGCTTTGTCTTCACCGCGGGAGTTGGCGAGAATGCGCCGGCGATCCGGCTAGCGATTATGGAGCGGCTGGCGTGGCTGGGTCTTGACGTCGATCCGGTTGCGAACGGGCAGGGCGGGCTGCGCATTTCGAGCGCCCGGAGCCGCGTTACCGTGCTCACCATACCCACGGACGAGGAACAAATGATCGCCCGCCATACGCTCGCGGTCCTCAGCCAGACCAGGCGCTCAGACAGTCACTGACACCGGCCGCGATCGCTCAGGCGCCTTTCGTGAAAACCAGCGTGGTCCGATTGTTTGCGAGGAGAAGCCCCAATGTCGTTTAATTCACGTTCCGTTTCGCTCGAGGGCCGGCGCGGCCTCGTGACAGGCATCGCCAACGACCAATCCATCGCATGGGGCTGCTCCAAGGCATTTCGGTCTCTTGGGGCGGAACTCGCGGTGACCTATCTCAACGAGAAAACGAAGTCATACGTCGAGCCGCTCGCACGGGAAGTCGGTGTAACGATGATGCTGCCGCTCGACTTGGGGGTCGAAGGTCAACTCGCCGCGGTCTTCGATGAAATTGCCGCCCAATGGGGCCAGCTTGACTTCGTGCTGCACTCCATCGCCTTCGCCCCCAGAGAAGATCTGCACGGTCGTGTGGTCGATTGTTCGAAGGGCGGCTTCCTGCAGGCCATGGAGATATCCTGCTGGTCATTCATCCGCATGGCGAAGCTCGCCGAGCCTCTGATGAGCGAAGGCGGAACGCTCTTTACGATGACCTATTACGGCTCGCAAATGGTCGTCGAGCACTACAACCTCATGGGGCCGGTGAAGGCGGCCCTGGAAAGTGCCACGCGCTACCTCGCGGCAGAGCTCGGTCCCCAGGGCATCCGGGTGCACGCCATCTCACCGGGTCCCCTGCAGACGAGAGCAGCCTCCGGCATTGCCGAATTCGACGAGCTTCTCGACAAGGCTCAGTCCAAGGCACCGGCACGCAGTCTGGTATCCATCGACGATGTCGGAGCGGCCGTGGCGTTTCTCGCGACCGACGCAGCCAAGCTGATCACCGGCGAAACCCTCTATATCGACGGAGGCTATCACATCATCGACTGAAGCGTGGATTACACACCCTTGAGCCGGACTGCAAAGTCTGCCTTCCGGAGACTGCAGTCGTCTGGTCCCTGAGCGTTTGCGCATTGCTTTTCAGCTGCGGACGCGCAAGTGCGCAGGGTATGCAAAAGAGCCGCGTTTGTCTCAAATCAATGACAGTTCTGCTCGCTGTTTCTAAAGTTGTTCAGGTGTATCGCACTAGGCCGCAAGTGCCGGAACTGAAGATCTTCAGGCGGGGTCAGGCGACGGAAGGTCGCGACAGAAACTCTCGCCGAAAGCAGGCTCAGCCGGCTCAGAAGCTGGGCCAAGGGGGGCGGCACCGCGGACCGCCGCCTCGCCTGAAGATCTGCTTGAGGTAGAAATGACCGCGGAGATCGAGCGAAAGTTTCATGTCCTGGATGATCGTTGGCGGAAGCACGCGTCGAAGGTCTGTGAGCTTCAACAAGCTTACATCGTAAGTACGAAGAACCGAGTGGTTCGCGTCAGGCTCATAAACGCGGCACAGGCAACGCTGACCGTCAAGATCCGAACCAGCCCCGCGCAACGTGAAGAGTACGAGTACTCGATCCCTTACGCTGACGCTGTGGACATGTTCGAGCACGCTCTCGGGACCATCGAGAAGACTCGTTACGAGGTCGATTATAAGGGCCACCGCTGGGAAATCGATGTCTATGCGGGCGCACACAACGGTCTTGTCGTGGCTGAGGTCGAGCTCCGTAGGGCAGGCGACGATCCACCGCAGCCAGTCTGGGTGGGGCCGGAGATAACGGGCAACCGATTGTGTTCGAATCGAGTGCTGGCGATGGGCGCGCGCCGTCTTGAGAGCGGCCGTGTGGATCTAAGTCCTGTGGTGCCATTCGTTAAGTAAAGGACAGCCACGGCACAAGGCCGATTTTAAGTGGGAGCAAGAACGATGCCGGAACAGAAAGACCTGAATAAGAATGCGACACCCCCAAGCGCAAAAGAGCTCCGCATGCAACTCCTGCAGCGGGAGATGCAGGAAATGGAGAAGGAGCGAAAGCTCAAGACGATCCAGGAGCAGAAACTCGCCGACTTCGCTGCCGAATTCCTGGAGAAGCGTGTTACTGAAGAAGAGATCGCCATGGTGCGCCGTCTGGTGACGAACGCGGTCAGGGACGGCAAGTTCGAGGCGATGGTCTACAGTTTCCCATCCGATCTGTGCACCGATAGCGGCCGGGCGATAAACAGCGGCGACCGGGACTGGCCGAGGACCCTCCAGGGCAAGGCGAAGGAGTTCTTCGAACGTTACCAGACCTTCGGCAAGCCCCAGGGCTACAAGCTGAAGGCGATGATCATCAACTTCCCCGGCGGCATGCCCGGAGATGTGGGCTTTTTCTTGAATTGGGCACCGGATGACGTGTGAACGGCCTGCCGTTCCGGTCCGCTCGAAGGAACAGCTTGACGCCCATGGTATGGAGGGCGCGTCCCGGAAAACGGGCGCGCCGTTTGTCGGGTCAGTAGACGGATGGCACCAGTCGGCGAGCGTGCATGACCTCGGCATAGTTGTCGGGACGTTTCTGGCGCTTGCCGAGGTCGGGTTCTTCGAATTTCACGCATTCGTAGGGGATCGAGTTCAAGATGTGTGAGATGCAGTTGATGCGGGCCTGCTTCTTGTCGTCGGAGAGGACGATCCACCAGGGAGCATACTCGGTGTCGGTCATTCGGATCATCTCGTCATAGGCGCGGGAGTAGTCCCACCAGCGACGATAGGACTCAACGTCCATCGGGCTGAGCTTCCACTGACGCAGCGGGTCCCCGATCCGCTGCCGGAAGCGACGCTCCTGTTCCTCCTCGCTGACATCGAGAAAGTATTTGAGCAGGATTATGCCGCTTTCGACGATCGCCGCTTCAAAGCGCGGTGCCAGTTCCAGGAACCGCTTCGCCTGCGCCTCGGTGCAGAAGCCCATCACCCGCTCGACTCCCGGGCGATTGTACCAGGAACGGTCGAATATCACGACCTCGCCTGCGGCCGGCAGATACGGGATGTAGCGCTGCATATAGATCTGGCTCTTTTCACGGTCCGTCGGCGCCGGTAGTGCCACAACGCGAAAAACGCGGGGGCTGACCCGCTCGGTGATCCGCTTGATCACGCCACCCTTTCCCGCCGCATCGCGCCCTTCGAAAATGATGACGACGCGTGCCCCGGATTTCTTCACCCATGCCTGCAAGTGGGCAATCTCTACCTGCAATCGAGCGAGTTGCTTCGCATAGTCGCCGCTTGGTGCGACACTGCCCGGAATAGCATCCTTGCCCTTGTTCTTGCGATCCTTGTCCTTACCATTCTTGACCATGGCTCTTGCTCCCTCCGTGCGCGGTGGTCGGTCCTGCCCCCAGTTGGTACGATAGCCTCGACGCGCTCTATTCGGCCGGGCTTTCGGACCGATTCTCGAATTCGTCGAGCGCGTCCTCCATGCCGGAGAAGACCATGTCGGCACCGATTTTGTCGATGACGCCGGCTCGATGGAGCATGGCGCGAGCATCCCCGTGCAGCTCAGCTAGACCGAGCGCGATACCGCTCTTCTTCAACTTCGCGCAAACTTCCGCGAGCATTGCTGTCGCGGTGCTATCGATTTGCGGGATCGCGCTCGCATCTATGACCAGCCAACGCGTACCCGCCGGAAGCGCCTTGGCTATGTTAAGCAGGCGCGCCTCTACGTAGTCGGTATTGAAGAAAAGAAGGCTGCCCTGGATCATGCAGGCCCCAAAACCCGGCACCGGGCGCGCTCCCGGCTCGCGATGAAGCTTGTAGAAGCCGTCGCGGCCGGGAATGCGGCCAAGCAGCGCGCCATGCGGATACATGCTCTTGCGAAGAAGGTAGACCAGCGTCGCGGCAATGGCGATCACGACGCCGTTGAGAACGCCGAGTCCGATCGGTCCCCACATCGCGATCAACGCAAAGACGAACTCCATCCGACTGACGCGCCAGATCTGCCTCAATGCCCGCAAGTCGATCAGACTGAGCGCCGTGGCCGCCAATTTCGCGCCAAGCGCAGGGATCGGCAGGATACGGAGAACTCCTCCTAAAAACAGCAGCACTGCCATAAGCGTTGCTGCCGCGACCAGGCCCGCGATTTGCGAGCGGCCGCCAACGGCGAAGTTCACCGCTGTGCGCGAGTCCGAGGCTGTGACCGGGAACGTTCCGAAGAGACCGGCAGCGATATTCGCAGCGCCGAAGCCGGAGAGTTCGCGGTTGGGCTCGACTTGATAGCCGCCGAGAGCCCCAAAGCTGCGGGCGGTTATGATACCGGCGCCAAAGCTGACCAGAAAAATGGCGGCACCGCCGACCAGCAACGTGTCGAAGGGCAGGTCGCCGATCTGAGGCAGTGACATAGTCGGCAGTCCCTCGGGGATATTGCCGACGATGGCGATCCCGAGCCCCTCGAAGTCGAAGAAGAATGAAAGCAGTACGGACAGGAGGACGACGATCACCGGGCCGGGAATAGGAGAGTCCAGTGCCCGGGCCACCTGCAGCAGCGCAAAGCAGCCGAGTGCGAGCAACAGCGATGGCCAGTGGATCGACGCGGCCTCCCGCGCAAGTTCGAGCACGGGCCCAATAAGGCCCTCCGCCTCGATATCGACTCCGGTGAAGCGTTTGATCTGGCCGATCAGTATGGAAAGCGAGATCCCGGCGAAGAAGCCAGTCAGAATGGGCCGCGACAGAAAGGTCGCAAGCACGCCGAGGCGGACCAGCCGCGCAACAAGACACAGCGCACCGACTATCAGTGCCAGGAGTGCGGCGACGGCGACTCGGTCGGTCGTCACGCCCGGCGTGGCGAGAACCGTGGCCAAGACAGCAGCAAGTACGGTCATCGTGGCCGCATCCGGTCCGACTATGAGTCTCCGCGAGGGACCAAAAAGCGCGTAGGCGACCAGTGGCGCGATGCTCGCGTAAATTCCGGTCTCTGCCGGAAGACCGGCGATTGCCGGATAGGCGATCGCGCTCGGCAGGCCGACCGCGGCGATTGACAAGCCGGCGGAAACATCGCTGCGCAATGCGTTCGCGTCATAGTCAACGAGGCCGGAGAGAAGTGGAAGGCGAAGGATGGTCGGAGACACCCGCAGCCCTCCAGTTCAGTGGCCCGTCAGCACAAGCGTCTGCACCGGCAAGAGCAGCGCCTGCAGCCTGAGGATCATGGCGTGCACCAGCCCCACCGCATCCACCATGTGCAGGTACAGCCAGCGCGGCGTGCTGATGTCGGGGGAATGCAGTTCGTCATGGTTGCTGGTATAGGCGTTGGCGATGCAACTGCTCCCGGGTGGAATGCCGGTGAATTGCCCCTCGAAGAGCGGCTCGAGAAAAGTGGTCAATGTTCCAGGCCGCACCATCTGCTGCGCGTCGGCGAGCTGATCGGTCGGGCGAATCTGACCGGTGGCAATCACCTCCTGCACCTCCGTGACGACCATCGGAATGACGGCGAATGGCTTGCCGACGCAGGTCGCCTCGGCGATCATGCCTGGCTTCAACACCTGGGCCTCAATCTGGCCGAAGCCGGCGACCAGACCGATGCGGCGATCATCCGGCACCAGGATGCCGGCCGTACGGATCATCGGATTGACGATGTCGCCGGCCCTCAGCGTGAATTGCTGGACCATGCCGGCGGTGCCGGCACGTACGACCGTCTTGTCGAGCTCGACCTGCGCCTGGGAAAGTGCCGCCTGGGCGCTCGCCTTCTGCGCCGGCAGCAGGGAGGCGATCTTCGTCTCGAGCGTTTGCTTGTTCGAGACGGCAGCGTCCAGTGCGCCTTTGCGGCCGTCGACCGCCACCTGGCGTCGCTCTATCTCGCGCCTTGCCACCACATTGGGGTTGAGGCGATTGAGTTCGACCTGTGTTTCGAGCTCGTCGACGGCCTGCCGGTAGGCACCGTCGGCTTGTGTGATCAGGCCATCCGCGGCAGCCAGTTCGGTTTGCGCGACCGTCATTTCGGCATCGATCTCCGCCACGCGGCGGCGGGCGGTCTCGAGCGCCGCCCGCTGCTCCGCGTCGTCCAGCCGAAAGAGGGGGGCTCCGGCGGCAACCTTGTCGTTCATGCCGACGAATACTTCGGCCACCCGTCCGGTTGCCTCCGGCAGGATTGTGACCGTGCGGAATGCGGCCGTGACGGTCTTCGTCGAAGGGTGGAAGTAGAAAATCAGTGTGATCAGCGACAGCGTGAGGATTACGCAGGCGGTGATGCCCCATCTGAGCTCGAACCACATCGAATAGAGATTGATCTCCCGCCCGATCCTCTTGCCCTGGACATAGCGGCGGAAGAGGAAGTCCGGAAAGATCGTCAGCATCGAGCAGATCATGAATTCCAGCATGGCTCAGCCCCTCCGCTCTGACAGACCGTTGCCGGTCGGCTCTGGTTCTACGGGTGCCAGTTGCGGCCCGGCGTGCACTGGATGGGGCTTGGTCGGTGCGACGTGAACCTCCGTCGGCGCGGTTTCGATCGGCGTCTCGCGCCATTCGTCTCGATCGGCAATTCTGCGGAGCGACTCGGCCATCGAACTGACGGGAGTGGTAAAATCCGGAAACTCGATCAGCGCCAGCAGCAGCGCGCCGATCCAGAAAAGGTGGTTGTGGGTGAAGAGCGCGATCAGCGACAGCACCGCAACCAGCTGGAGCTGAACCTTGCTGGCGCCGTGCGCCAGATGCTCCGGCAGTGCGTGCAGGCGCAGGTAGAGAACACCGACAAGCAAGACGATAAGCAGCACGAAGATGATCATCACGTTCATCAGAACGTCCGACTCCCCCGGAGCCGTGATAAAAGCCGGCAGATGGGCAACTGCGGCCGGGTGCAATGACTCTGCCATCTCCGAGTACCTCAAATGAGCGGCAGACAGACCTGCGGCTTCCCTTCATACGTTACCAGAAGAAATCCGTCGGAGTGTTGTATGCTACGGTATTTTACTGGGGCTCGCGTGTAGCCGGCCGTACAGTGCGCGAAACTCAATCAGTTTCATCGGCAGCGTGGAGCAGTGGCGCTTAGAGGGCTAGGCGTCATGTGGAGTGCTCAAGGATGGATGACGACAGTCTGATCAAGAGTGCCTCCTCCGAACTTGCCAAGGTCGACCGCTCCGCCATTGAGGCCAGGATCACGGATGCGGCGCGACTGGGGATTGTCGCGTTGTTTGCGTACTGGTCCCTGACGATGATTGCTCCCTTCGCAATCATCATCATTTGGGCGGTAATCCTCGCCGTCGCCCTCTATCCCGCTTTCCAGGCGCTGAACACGGCGCTCGGTAAACGGCCGCGTTTGGCGGCAATTGCCATCACGCTGGCGAGCCTCGCGATCATCGCCGGCCCGTTGGCGGCTGTCGTTTTCAGCTTCGCCGAGGGAGCGCAGGCTCTTTTCAACAGGTTGAACGAGGGCTCGGTGCTGGTGCCGACGCCGGCAGAGAGTGTTCGGGGCTGGCCGCTTGTCGGTGAGCGCGTCTACGCCGCCTGGAGCCTGGCCGCCAGCAACCTTGAGGATGCGCTGAAGCGGCTGGAGCCATCGCTCCTTCAGGTGACGAGCAGGGCCCTTACCAAGATCGCCGCCATCGGCCTCGACCTGTTGAGCTTCGTCGTTTCGGTGATCGTGGCCGGCTTCCTCTTCGGGCCGGGTGCGCGATTGGCGGAAATCATGCAAGGCTTAGCTCGCCGCATGGCCAGCGACAGAGGCGTAGGCTTTGTGCGGCTGGCCACAGCCACGATCCGCAACGTGGCACGGGGTGTGATCGGCGTTGCCGTGTTGCAGGCGCTCTTGGGCGCATTGGTTCTCCGCGCCTTCGACGCTCCTTTCCCTGGTGTGATCGCTTTTCTGATCCTCGTGTTATGCATCGTTCAGATCGGCCCCATCCTGGTCTTGTTGCCGGTCGTGATCTGGGCGTGGGCCGGAATGGAAGCCGATGCCGCCACACTGTTCACGCTGCTCCTGGCGCCGCTCGTCGTCATCGACAACGTCATGAAACCTGTGCTCGTCGCGCGCGGGCTGTCGACGCCGACCATCGTCATATTGATCGGAGTGCTCGGCGGAACGCTCTCCCATGGGCTGATCGGCCTGTTCCTGGGGCCTATCGTTCTCAGTGTCTTCTATGAGTTGTTGATGGTATGGATGCGAGCCGATGCGAGAGTTGCGGAAACTCGTCCTGAGCTTGACCCCGCAGGCAAGCCGGAGCGGCTGTAACCTCTCGTCCGGCAAGGCATTGTCGGCTTGACAGACGCAGGGGCCCTCGCGCCGCGCGTCTTGTCGGATAAGTCCGCATTTCCGGCCGACGCGCTAGTTTTGAGGGATAGATACACCCGCCTGGCGCAGGCCTTCGATAAAATGCAGCTGGTCCTCGCGGCGTTGGATGCGCACTTTTACTTGAGGGGCGACATCGCTGAGAAGGTCGGGCGCGTTGCTCTCCAACCAATGCAGTTCTCGGCGCGCCTCCTCGACCTTGCCGAGTTTCCCAAGTGTCGCAAGCAATATCAGGTGGAAGATTGGATTGGCGGATAGGTCCGCCGACCGGGACCATCGTTCCGCACCGGCATAGTCGCCCTTCATATAGGAACAGACCGCCAGTGCCGCTTCGAAATATCCGAGAAGTCCAGGGTTCTGGGTAATGGCATCCGATATCAATTTGCAGCCGGGATTCCAATTTCCGGATAGGGCAAGCCGGAAGCCGTATTCTGCAGATAACTCCGTGTCGTTGGGGTTGATCGCAAGGGCGCGTGCTCCCACCGTCAGCGCCGTTTCCACCTCACCCCGGAAATAATGGGCAAGCATCTCCGCCTGAAGGCCGCGAACATTCTGCGGGTCCAATTCCACCGCTCGCCTTGCAGCATTCATGGCCAGGTCAAGTGAGTTGCGTGGCGACCGATCGACGCTATATCGAAAGCGGAGTTCGTCGATGTAGGTGAGCGCCAGAAGTGCCCAGGCGGTTGCGTATTTTGGAAACCTCTCAGTCGTTTTCTCAAGACAGTCTTTGACAGCGGAATGCCCTTTGGGATTGAGGTCGGAGCGATATCCGTAATAGGCCAAGGTGCAGGCATATGCGTCCCAGTCCTCTGGAATAATCTGCGAAACATGCGGGGCATTCGCTTGAAACACGATCCCGTATGGCTGGGCGATGGCGGTAGCAACTGCGGCGGCGGCGTTTGCTTGCAGATCAAGAATCGTGAGAGCATCCAACTTCTCATCATACGTATTTGCCCATAGGACGGAGCCGTCGTCGCTGCGAATGACGCGCACACCGAGACGGAACCGGCCGCCTTCGATCCGCACGGTTCCACGCAGGGCGTAAAGCGGCGAGTTATCCCCTCCGCTGCGTGACTGTGCAGCGTTGGCATCCGTAAGCACGACGATTTCACGGAACTTCGCAACCTTGCCTATGACTTCATCGGCAAACCCTCGCGTTACCATTTTTGATTGCGGGGTGCCGGATAGATCCTCAAATGGCATGACGAGAAGTTTTGGAATATCTGGCTGGCCGTCGTCGCCGCTCTCAACATAAGTTCCCACCACCTTTCCGGAATCGAGCGTGAAGAAGACCAGGCCCGCGAGCAGCATCAGCGCGGCTGCACCGAGCCACATCCAGGAATGCCAACCGCGTCTGAACAGGCGTTGGGGCGCTTGGCTTTGCAATGTAGCAGATACTCTTTCCGTCGTTGCCTGAGCACGCCAGGCGAACGCCGGAACGTAGCCGCCCTTGGGTATCGTTATCACCAGTTCGTCGGCTTGGCCTGCCACCAAATAGTAGCGCTCAAGGGCGCGACGAACGCGGCCCGCTTCGATGCGCACTACCGGATCCAACTGCGCATCGAACGATGCATCCCTGCCGAAGACTTCGGTTGCGATGGAATACGCCTTGATGCGGTCGGCACGGCCGGCGACCGTCTCTTCGATGACATATGTCAGGAACTTCCGAGCGCGATCCGGTGCGTCGAATTCCGCACTCGACCGAACGCGAGCAAGTTGAGCACGAACCTCTGCTTCGGTTGGCGGTATCCCTGATCCAGGGTGGCTACGCCTCTCAACTGCGATTGTCATGTCGGCGCCCCCAATGGCCGCAAGAGTCGCATGCAGTACGCGCTACCGTAAGCTTCCGTATTTTACCTCCCACCGCGGGCCAGATGCAATCTATACATTGGAGCTATCCTCATTCTCGACCCTGTGGCGAGCATGGGATCAGCACATGATCTGGCGGGGGGAGAAATGGGCAACGGCCTATCGGCGGCATTGCGCAGGTTTCCTGAGCACTCGCTACAGATCAGGGAGCGACTGATGCAAGACGAGAGTTTCAGAGGGATGTGCGAGGATTTCGCTGCCGCCGAGTACGCCCTGGCCTGTGCCGATCAACTCCCGCCGCATATTCGGGAAGAGCGTCGCACCGAGTTCAAAGGCCTGGTTGAGAGCCTTGCCGCGGAGATCGAGCAAGCACTCGTGCGCACTATGGGGGTCTAGCCATGAACATGCCCGCATTCGAGCAGGGGCGAATGAAACCTGTTCTCGTGACGCCGGCCGCACTTGGCGTCGTCGACTCAATGCCGATCAGCAACTTCGTTGACGGGCAAAGCGTTTACTCCTGCGGCGAAACGGCTGGCCAGGTCTACCGGGTGGAGTTTGGCGCGGTCCGTGTCTATCGGGTGCTTGCCAACGGACGGCGACAGATTCTTGATTTTCATCTTTCTGGAAATTGGTTCGGTCTGCAGAACGAGGACATTCGCCGCTCCTCGGCAGAAGCGATAGGCGCAACCGCCATAAGGAGCATCAGCCTTCGGGGAGCCCGATATGTCTGGCAGGGTTTGGTGCCGGTTGTCCTCGAAAACTACTCATCGGCGCAAGAACACCAACTGGTGATCGGCCGGCAAAGCGCGGTGGAGCGTGTGGCCGCATTTCTTCTCGAAATGTCAAACCGCGCTGGTTGCGCCTGCAAGTTCGATCTGTTCATGCCCCGCATCGATATTGCGGATTACCTCGGGCTCACGATCGAGACCGTTTCACGCGCGCTCACCAAGTTGAAAAATGGCAATATCATACGATTAAGAGGCACTCGCGGCGTCGAAATCGTCAATTACAAGGCGTTGCAGAAGCTCTGCCTTTAGCCGGTTAGGCAAGTCGCCGTGACACGGTGCCTTGCGGAGAAACTGATGCAAGAGGTGGAATTCAAGCTCGAGCTTTCGCAATCGGGGGCGAGATCGCTCCTGAAAAACGCTCCCTTCGTGTCGCCGCCCACTATTCTTCAGCAGAAATCGATCTACTTCGACACGAATGCATGGGACCTCGCGAAGCGCGGGTTGTCGTTTCGCATCCGCGGATCCGGAAACCAGCGGATGCAGACCGTCAAAGCAAGCGACGGCGCTGCGGCCGGTTCGTTCGTGCGCGAGGAATGGGAGCAACCGCTCATCGCCGATGCGCCGGTTATCGACGATCCGCAAATTGCCGCGTTGTTGGCGGGAGCCGGCCCGCAACTGGTGCCACTGTTCGAGGTGCATGTAACACGACATCGTTGGAACGTGACGGCCAGCGAGGCGCAGATTGAGGTTTGCCTGGACATCGGCAAGGTCGTGGCCGCCGATCGCGAAGCGCCGCTTTGCGAAATCGAGCTGGAAAGGAAAGCGGGCCAGCCGGCGGCGCTCTTTGATCTCGCGCGTAAAATCGACCTGATCACCCCCGCCCGTCTCGGTGTCCTGAGCAAGCGGGAGCGGGGCTACCGGCTGCTTGCCGCCGCGCAAGGCGCCGTCAAGGCCAGTCCGGCGCCGCTCACGTCCAAAATGAGCGCGACCACTGCATTTGCACGCACCGCCGCCGTGTGTATCAGGCAGTTTCGCCTCAACGAAATGGCGCTGTCCTGGTCCCGTGACGCGGAAGTCCTGCATCAGGTCCGCGTCGCGCTCAGACGGCTCCGCTCGCTGTTTTCCATATGCAAGTCCTTGTTTCAGCACAGCCGCTTCGATCATCTCCGCGAGGAATTGGCTTGGCTTGCCGCAGAGACAGGCCAGGCGCGCAACATCGACGTCCTGATCGACCGCGCGAGGGATGAAGAGCTGGCAGCGCGCCTGAAAGCGATGCGCGGCGACGCCTATCGAGCACTGGAAGCCACTCTTTCGTCCGCGCGCGTCCGTTCCCTGATGATCGACGTTGACGAGTTCATTTCCAACTGGATGACCGCCGGGGCCATGCCGATGCACGGCCCATCCGCGCGGAATTTCGCCTCGACGGCGCTCGACCGGCTTTGGAAGAAAGTGTCATGTGGCCACCGTCTCATCGATGAGGATGACGCGGCGCGTCACAGGTTACGAATTGCGGCAAAGAAGCTGCGCTACGCGGCCGAATTCTTCGAACCCCTTTACCGGCGAAAAATCGAAATGAAACGTCATCGCCGCTTCATCGCGGCAATGGCAGGTCTTCAGGACCGACTCGGCGACCTCAACGATCTGGCGGTCGCGCCCGACATGCTATCGTCGCTCGGCCTGCTGGGAATGGCTGGCACGGAGGATCTGTTCCGAGCTTACGACAAGGCGGAGCTCCTCCGCCGGGCGGCTGAAGCACACGAGACCCTGGTCGATAACAAGGTCTTCTGGCGAAGCCGCTGAAAGTAGCGAGCCGCACATCAGCTTCGAAAGGCAGGCTACAGCGCCGCGCGTCTTTTCGGACGCGCAAAGGTCGCTGTACTCTTTGAATTTGCGCATCGAGCTTTCCGAAAATCGGGCACGATTTTCGGGCCGATGCGCTAGTGGCCGGTAGGTTCGGTTGGTTAGCATCCCGGGACAAGCATCCGCGTCTTGGCGCTCGGCCTGGTCATGGCTCATTGTCCCGTTCCGGGCGGCAGGATAAACAGCGTAAACCCGAAGATGGCGTAGACCGCCAGCGCCATGACGCCCGCATACCATGCCGCGTGCCCGCCGTTGGACAATAACGTTGCCGCCGTTGTCGCAATCAGCATCATTGCGACCGCGCCCGGCCAAAACTGCAGTGACATCGGTTCTGGCCCTATGAAATAGCTGAGAAGCACCAGGACAGGCGCGACAAAGAGAGCGATTTGCGCCGCGCTGCCCAATGCAATGCCGACACTCAAGTCGAGACGATTGGCGCGTGCGGCCGAGAACGCGCTGGTCATCTCCGCCGCTCCACCCACCAGGGCCACGACAATGAAACCCACGAAAGCGGGCGTCATCCCAAGATGTTGCGCGGCGACTTGCACCGAGCCGACGAATATCTCGCTGACGATGGCGACAAGGAGGGTGGTGACAATCAGCACGGCAACGCCCACCGAAAGCGGCCACGATGTCTCACTGTGATCGGCGTGCGCTACACTGGCAAAGAGCTCGCGGTGCGTTTTCAAGGAAAACAACATCCCCAGTGCATAGACGACGATCAGGAGTACTGCCAGCCCCGAACTCAGCTGCGCGGAGAAGGCGGCGCTCGGTGCCTTCTCCACTTCGCTGACGAGTGACGGAACGAGGATTGCGATGGTCGCCAGGAACAACAGACTAGCCTGAAAACGTGCGTTGACCCTGTTGAACTCCTGCAGGTGGTGTTTCAGCCCACCGATGAGGAAGGCTCCGCCCAGCATGAAGAGGGTATTGGTGACAATAGCCCCCGCAATCGACGCCTTGACCAGTAGATATTGCCCGGCATGCAGGGCCGCGAGCGAAATTACGAGTTCGGTGAGGTTGCCAAGCGTTGCGTTGAGCAGGCCTCCGACCGAATCGCCAGTCTTTGCGGCCACCGACTCGGTGGCGCGGCTCAGCATTGCCGCGAGCGGCACTATCGCCAGAGTCGACAGCAGGAACAGCCAGGTGTGCGCCTCCGGCGAAATCTGATCCAGGAGAATAACAGCGGGCAAGAAGACAATGAGCGCGAAAAGAGGCGTTCGTCGAAACTCCGCGAGTAGCGTTCCGACAGCGGACCGCGACAACACACTGGTGCTTGTTTCCTCGAGAATGCGCATCGAATCGTCCTCGGCGGCGGAGCGCGTCTGGCAAAGACGCGCGACGCTGTAGAGCACATCGCCTCGACCATCGTCACGACTGCTTCTCACAAGCTTACGCGCAACACTCCCTTGCGTCGTTGATTGTGCTCAATGGCCGCATCTTTGCGGTCCGTCGAAATTGATCGAGAGAACCCGACAAGTTTTATCTACGCTGCGTTCAAGTTCGGCGGACTACCCGCCGCGGACTGGAACGCGGGGATTGTGGGCACGCTGATAGTCTGCAGCTCTGCCGTAGCCCTCATTCGCTATGGGGGTTTGGACCGAATGGTCCAACCTACTCTTGGGGTGCTGGCGACGGCCGCCCCGTTCCCGCTCGGCTTTGGATCAGAGCAAGTTGCGACGTAGACACACGTCTGCTTGGGCTTTGCGTTGCGACGACTGCTGCAATGCAGCTTTTGGCAGTCGCCAAACGCACAAGCCCTCAATCACCAAGTTAAGTGGGCTCGGAGATTAAGGCAGCGGCCGTTTGCTTGCTGCCGTGTCTCCCGGCGGGGCGGGCAAGTGGCGGCTCGTGAATGAGCCTCCTTGCAGTAATCTCCGGCCCACTCGGCCTGACCCGGCGTAGCGGCGACGTCCCCGCGCAATGCATGGATTTCCATGAATTGCGGCTGTGGCGCGGCGGGTTTACGGTGTCGAGACGAGTTCGCCAGCCTCATATCGAGAACACGTGCTGTACGCGCTGACGATCCCCTGAGTTTGTCCGGCAGGAGCAGCTGATGATGAGCGTGTGGTCGCATCGCCCCAAATTCTCTCACCTGGGGCTGTTTTTCGCGGCCTATGTTCTGGGCTGCGGTTTCGCCCAATCGCTCGCAATCGTACCCGGAACAGGTGTTTCCATTTGGCCTCCGGGCGGGCTTTTTATGGCCACGCTTGTTCTCACCCCCGCTTACAGATGGCCGTGGTGGGTGCTCAGCGGCTGTCTGGCTGAACTGTTCAGCAATGCCCTATGGTTCGACAGCCCGCTGCCCGCAGCCTTGCTGATCTATATTGGTAACGCGCTTGAAGCAACGGCCGGGGCATGGCTGGTGAACCGGGTCCTAGGGCGGCCGGTCCGGCTGGAAACCCTGCAGGAAGTTCTCGCATTCGTCGTGCTGGGGGCCGGAATCGCACCTGTTGTGGGAGCGACTGTCGGAAGCGCGACACTTGCGTGGTTTGCCATACAATCACAATCCTTCACTACGGCCTGGCCTCTTTGGTGGATCGGAGACGCCACCGGAGTCTTGATCGTGGCACCGCTGGTTTTGGTCATGTTCAATAGCTGGCATGGCAAGCCCCGGCTCTCCGCCTCGCAATGGATGGAAGCTTGCGCCCTAGGGCTGATCCTTCTCTTTGTCGCGGCCCTTTCACTCAGCGGCTATCTGCCCTTCGCCTACATCGTCATGCCGCCTCTTCTTTGGGCCGCAGTGCGGTTCGAGTTCAAAGGCGCCGCCGTCAGCTTGACCCTCCTTGCTCTGATCACGCTGATGTTCACGATATCCGGTTCCAGCCAAATTGCCGGGGATCCCGAGTCCCAGAGACAGAAGCACATTATGCTGCAGCTTTTTCTGGCCATCTCGGCACTTTCGGCGCTAATCGTGGCCGCCATATCCCGGCAGCATCAGCTGGCGCTGCTCACGGTGCGTCAGAGCGAGCGCCAACTTCAGCAGCTCATCGACGCCGTTCCTGCTCTCATTTGGTGTACGACGCCGGAAGGAATACCGTGCTACCTCAACAAGCGGGTTACGGATGTCACCGGCGTCACCCTTAAGGATTTGATCGGGCCCGACGGGTCGCGATCCCTGAGCGTGGTCCATCCGGATGATCGGATCGCGATGGATGAAGCGTTCGCACGCTCATTCGAGACGGGCGCACCCTTCGTGTGGAGATATCGTCAGCGCCGGGCCAACGGCCCTCATCGGTGGGTGGAGAGCCGTGCGGAGCCTTTGCGTGACGAGTCCGGCGCGATCGTCCAGTGGTACGGCGTATCCGTCGACATCGAAGATATGATGAAGGCGCAAGAGGCTTTGCGAGACCGCGAGCGGGAGCTCTCGCAACTCGTCGACATGGTCCCGATCCCCATCTGGCGTCTGGCATCCGACGGCGAGCCGACCTTCTTCAACAAGCGCCTGATCGACTTTCTCGGACTGGACGTAGCGGACTATGACACGCCGAACATGGCTCCGCTGGCGGCCGCCATCGCGGCCGTCGTTCACCCCGACGATGCAGCCAGAATGGGGAAAGCGCTCAACCACAGCATTATCACCGGCGAGCTCTTCTTCATGAGGTACCGCCTGCGTCGCGCAGATGGCGTGTATCGCTGGGTGGAGGGACGCGCGGAGCCGATGCGGGATGAGGGCGGACGCATCGTCCAGTGGTACGGTCTCTCGCACGACATAGACGATCAGCTGCGCGCCGAGGAGGCGCTGCGGCAAAGCGAGCGGCAGCTTGCGCTCCTTGTCGACGTGGTTCCGGTCGCCATCGCGTGTCTGACGCCCGACGGCGAGCCGACCTTCTTCAATAAGCGCTTGAGCGATTTTCTCGGGCTGGACATAGCGGAGATGGACAAGCCGGGAATGACCCGGCTGGCGGCCGCAATACAGACGGCCATCCATCCGGACGACGCAACAGAGTTCGGGGATGAACTCAGCCGCTGCCTCGTCACTGGCGAGAGCTTCTCCAGGAAGTATCGTCTGCGTCGTGCGGACGGCGTCTATCGCTGGATGGAGGGCCGCGCGGAGCCGCTGCGCGATCATGGCGGAGCGATTGTGCAATGGTACGCGGTTGCTATCGACATCGACGACGAGGTGCGCGCGCAGGAGGCACTGCGCGATCGGGAGCGCGAACTCTCGCAGCTCGTGGACATGGTCCCGGTTCATATCAGGCGACTTACGCCCGAAGGCGAGCCGATCTTCTTCAACAAGCGTCTGATTGATTTCTTCGGTCTGGATGTAGGTGATATGGACAAGCCGGGCACGAGCCGGCTCACCACAGTCATACAGACCCTCATCCATCCCGACGACGCAACAGGTCTGCTCGAGACGGTCCGTCGTTCGCTCGTCACCGGAGATCCCTTCTCGATGAAATATCGCATGCGCCGTGCAGACGGCGTGTACCGCTGGGTCGATGGTCGCGCGGAACCGCTGCGAGATCAAAGCGAAGCGATTGTGCAATGGTATGTCATTTCCGTCGACGTAGACGACGAGATGCGGGCACAGGAGGCGCTGCGGGATCGTGAGCGCGAGCTCTCTCAGCTGGTAGACATGGTTCCAAGCCTCCTCTGGCGGCTCAGTCCCGACGGTGAACCGACCTTCCTCAACAAACGCGCGATAAATTTTCTCGGCCTGGATCTTGCGGACTTGGAGAAACCCGGCATGAGCCGGCTGGAAGCCTTCATAGAGGCCGCCGTCCACCCTGACGACGCGGTCGATCTCGGGGAAGCACTCAACCATTCCTTCGTCACGGGCGAGCGCTTCTCCAAGCAGTGTCGCCTTCGGCGTGCGGATGGTGTCTATCGCTGGGTGCAAGCCAGTGCAGTGCCGCTCAGCGATGAGAGCGGACGCATCGTCCAGTGGTACGGGCTCTCGCATGACATCGACGATCAGCTGCGCATCCAGGAGGCGCTACGCGACAGCGAACGTTCCCTCTGGCAGATCGTTGAAACGCTGCCTGCAATGATCGATTGCGCCGCTCCTGATGGGGAGCCGGTTTACCGCAATCCGCAGCTCCGCGACTTCCTTGGATATCGGCTTGAAGAGCTCGACGGAACGGGAAAGTCCCGATTGGAGGGCACGCTTGATGCCGGCGTCCATCCTGACGAGGTCGATGGTGTCAAGGAGAACTATTCCTATTCATTGGCCACGGGCGAGCCCTATGCACGAAGGCACCGTCTGCGGCGATTTGATGGCGAATATCGCTGGGTCGAAACGCGTGCTGCGCCGATGCGCAACGCCGAGGGCACCATCGTGCAATGGAATGTCATATGCCTCGATATCGACGGGGAAGTTCGGGCGGAAGAAAAGTTGCGCCTTGCCCAAGAGAGTCTTGCTCGCGCGAGTCAGGCAGCTAGCCTCTCCGAACTTTCGGCTTCTATCGCGCACGAGGTAAACCAGCCCTTGGCAGCCGTCGTGGCAAACTCGCACGCCTGCCAGCGCTGGCTCACGGCCGTACCGCCGAATATCGAGCGCGCGCAGCGCACGGTAGAGCGAATCGTCCGCGATGCCAACTCGGCGGCCGACGTCGTCAGCCGCATTCGCGCCTTGTTCAAGCAATCCATAGGCACGAGGATCAGTGCGGCGCTTGCCAGCGTGATCAGCGAGGTGCGCAACATTCTGGCGGATGAGGCGGCGCGGCGGCGCGTTCGAATCGACTTGAAGATCGATGGCGATCTTCCGCCGATCGCAATCGATCATATCCAGATCCAGCAGGTTCTGATCAACCTCATTCGCAACGGCATGGAGGCGATGGGCTCTGTTGCGGGCGACAGGGTGGTTGGGATGCACGCGCGCCATATCGGGGAGGTGATTCAGACCGAAATCAGCGATTGCGGCCCGGGCATTGAATTTCCCGACAGGATATTCGAGCCGTTCTTCACGACCAAATCAGACGGCATGGGCATGGGACTGGCGATCTGCCGCTCGATCGTCGAGTTGCATGGCGGCCGATTGTGGGCGGAGAAGAACGAGCAGCAGGGAGCGACGTTCATCTTCACCTTGCCAGTCGAAGCAAAGGCAGCGCCATGACGGCGGATGATCAGGTTGTCTTCATCGTCGATGACGATGCACGCATTCGCGAGGCGCTTGGCGATCTGCTGGACTCGCACGGCATTCGCGCTATTGCCTTCGGATCAGCCGGCGAATATGTGAGCGCGGACAAGCCGGATGTCCCTGCCTGCCTCATTCTCGATGTCGAATTGCCGGATATCAACGGCCTCGATCTGCAGAGACAGATCGCGGATGGCGATCATCCGCCGATCGTGTTCATTACGGGGCACGGCGACATTCCATCTTCCGTGCGTGCGATCAAGCACGGCGCTGTGGATTTCCTGACCAAGCCCTTCAGCGATGCTGACCTGATAGCGGCAATCGGCGCGGCGATCGCCCAAGATCGGGAGAAGAGATCGGAACGCGCCGAACTGAACATTCTGGAACAACGCTACAGCGAGCTGACACCACGAGAGCGCGATGTACTGCCGCTCGTCGTGAGCGGTCTTCTCAATAAACAGGCGGCCGCTGAATTGGGCATCAGCGAGGTCACGCTGCAAATACACAGAAGAAACGTGATGCACAAAATGGCCGCAGCCTCGCTCGCCGATCTCGTGCGTATCGCGGAGAGGCTGGAAATACCGATCACCCACTCCCGTCGAGTGGGAGGGAATTGAGCATGAATAAGACGAGACATGTCGTCGCGATTGTCGATGATGATGCAAGACTACTTGAATCGGTGAGCGACCTGCTGGAATCGGCGGGTTATGTGGCCCGCAGCTTTTCGTCGGCGGGATCGTTGCTCGCCAATGGGCTGTCGGACCTGGACGTGCTCATCACCGATATCGGGATGCCTGGAATGGACGGTCTTGAGCTTCGTGATCTTGTAAAGAAGTCACGTCCCGAACTGCCGGTATTTCTGATCACGGGCCGCCACGAGATAGCGGATCAGGACCGCGCTCAAGGCATTAGCGGGTTTTTCCGCAAGCCTTTCGATGCCCAGGCCCTGCTCGCGGCCATTGCCATTGCTCTAGACAAATAGAAGGAGGGTGTCATGGGAGTAGGTCAGCCTTTCCTGCGGGGATCGTCGTCATCGTCACCGAAGCGTAGGGGTGATGAGGATCAGCCACTGGTCATCATTGTCGACGACGACGCGTCGGTTCGCACGGCACTGTCGGAATTGATCCTGTCGGCGGGTTTCCAGCCGGTGAGCTTTGCCTCGACACGCGAATTGCTTGACGCAGATTTGTTGAACGCCCCCGGCTGTTTGATCCTCGATGTGCGTATGCCGGGGGAGAGCGGTCTCCATCTGCAGCGCCATCTGGCCGACAACGGCAACCCGAAGCCGATCATCTTCCTGACCGGGCATGGCGACATCCCGATGACTGTCGAGGCGATGAAGGCCGGTGCGGTGGATTTTCTCACCAAACCGGTGCGCGACCAAACGCTGCTTGACGCTGTCACTGCCGGCATTGCGATGGACGCCGAGCGGCGGGCCGCAGCGGCGATTTCCCGGCTCAACATCGAACGCCTCGAGACGCTGACGCAGCGGGAGCGCGAGGTTCTCTACGAAGTGGCGCGCGGACGCCTCAACAAGCAGATCGCCTTCGATCTCGGTATCAGCGAAGTGACGGTTAAAGCGCATCGCAGCAGCGTCATGCACAAGATGGGGGCAGGCTCCGTCGGCGAACTGATCCGGGCCTGGGAGACACTGCCCCGGCAAATGCGCCCAGACCGGCGTTCGTTAACTTGAAAACGCTCTGCCGGGGATTAGCCCGGCAGAGCGGTTCCAGGTGACGGCCCACATCCGCTACGGCGAGTGTCTCGTTTTGGCGGCATGCGAGATGCTCTCACATACGGTCGCGCCACCGTTCTCTCTGTTGTTTTTGGCGCATTTGTGCGTTCCACCTGCCTGCAAAGTGCTCTAAGCGGCCCATCCTTCGCCTCCAAGACCAGTTGGACTGCCGTCAGTAATCCCAGAAGACAGGTACCCAACGAAAGTGGTCGCCATCGCCCGCCACGTGTCCGACGGACGGGAACGGCAGGTGCGTAGCCACCAACAGTTCGCCGGTCGCCGCCAGTTCCCGCAAAAGACGGACCCGGACGCGGGCTGCTTCCTCGGGGTCGTGTTCGAAGCCGTTGTACCACTCGGGGTGTTCGAACCCGACCTGGAACACGAGGTCGCCGGCGAACGTCAGCCCGTCGCCGCCGGACGCCACGCGGACCACGCTGTGCCCCGGGGTGTGGCCGCCGGTGCGACGGACAACCACCCCTGGCGCCACCTCGGACTCCTCATCGAACAACCGTAGGTAGCTATGGTACTCTTTTACGAACCGCTTGGCAGCCGACCGAAGCGCGTCCGGGAACCCCGGGGGCATGGAGACGTGGGAGAAATCGGGCGTCTCCCAGAACTTGACCTCTGCCGCCGCCACATGGATCCGCAGGTCCGGACGCAGCCGCTCCTTCACACCCTCGACGAGCAGCCCGCCAATGTGGTCCATGTGCATATGGGTAAGCACCACGTCGGTCACGGACGCAAGATCAATGCCGGCGGCCTCCAGGCGCTTGATCAACTGCCCGGCCCGCGGCAAGTTCAATTCCGGGTCGAACCCTAGTCCAGCGTCGACGAGTATGGTCTGGCTGCCGCTACGCACCACGACCACGTTCAGCGCCCAATCGTAAGCGTCCGGTGGCAGGAACATGTCATTCAGCCAGGCCGCCCGGACGTTCGGGTCGACGTTGTGGGCCAACATGGCGGTTGGAAGCGGTAGCACCCCATCGCTGACCACCAGCACGTCAATCTCGCCGACCCGCACCGCATAGCGCGACGGAACCAACTCTTCGGGCCCCGATCTTGCGGGGTGTGAGGTGTTGTCCAAGTTCATGGTTGTCTCCTGCTGACCAATTCTACGGGGGTTTGTTTCTGCATGCGGCATGATGCGCTCCTCTCTCTCTCTCTCTTGCGTGATCGAGACGTGTCGTTCACGGGGCCATAGTTTCGGACGAAAGTAGCGGGCTCGGATTTGGGCGGGCAGTACCGGGAGGTATCGAGGCGGTCAGACTATGGTATCGGACCAATAGGCGCTCGGATGCCTGCATGTGCTAAAGCCCATCGTAAATTGATCGATCGGGCGGAGCTTTTCAGCTCTTCTTCGACAATGGATCGGCAAGCCCCTTCCGACGTGGTGAGCTATCGCGCCCAAGGTGCATCCGTCCGATGCCGAATGGCGCGGATTTCCTCCACTTCATCGGGATTTTTTCGCTCGAAATGAGGGCTACCCCAATGCTTTCGTATCGTATGGCAACGACCTCGGTAGAGTAGTTTGGCATCACGATCCCTCGCATTCTCCCTGGCATCGGTCACGCCGACTGTCCTGGAGAGAACACATGCTGAATCATCAGACTGTTGCCCCTGGAAACCGGCCCCGCCGTGCCGGCTTGATCGCGCTACCCGCCCCGCCGACCCACACCTTATCAATCGAGACCGCGCGCTGCGCGGTTTGCCCATCGGCGAACACTTTGCAATGCACATTCGTGAGGAGGTCAATGATGAAAATCGTCGTAATTGGCGGCACCGGTCTCATCGGTTCGAAAACCGTGGAGCGGTTGCGCAAGAAGGGCCATGACGTGTTGGCGGCATCGCCGAATTCAGGCGTCGACACGATCACCGGCACGGGTCTTGCCGAAGCTCTTGCCGGAGCGCGCGTGGTGCTGGACCTCGCAAACTCGCCATCGTTCGAAGACAAGGCCGTTCTGGAATTCTTCCAGACGTCGGGTCGCAATCTGCTCAGGGCGGGCGCTGCCGCCGGCGTGGAGCATCACGTCGCGCTCTCGATCGTCGGCATGGAGCGACTGCAGGGCAGCGGCTACATGCGCGCCAAGATGGCCCAGGAAGAGTTGATCAAGAGCTCCGGCATACCCTACACCATCGTGCACTCGACGCAGTTCTTCGAGTTCATGGACGGCATCGCCCAGGCGGCAACGATCGGGCCGACCGTCCATCTGTCGCCCGCCTATGTGCAGCCGATCGCATCGGATGACGTCGCCGATGTCATGGCGGAAGTCGCGCTCGCCGCCCCGGCGAACGGCACGATTGAGATTGGCGGCCCCGAGAAGGTCCGCCTCAACGAAATCGTGGCGCGTCTCCTGGTTGCCAAAAATGATCCGCGTCAGGTCGTTGCCGATCCTCACGCCTTCTACTTCGGCGTGGAGCTGCAAGACGAGTCGCTCGTGCCCGGCACCAACGCAAGGCTTGGCCGAATCCGCTTCAACGACTGGCTAAGCCAGCATTCGCCTCAAAAAATGACCGCCTAGCAAACGGCCGGCGTTTGCAAGTTTTCCCGGCGGCTCAGTCCGACCATTTCGATCAGGCAGGAGACCAGACAATGCTGAGACACATCCTCTCGACGGCGGCACTCGCCGTCATTCTTGCTACCGGTGCACAGGCGGACGACGGCCTGGCGAAGTTGACCGTCGTTTACGATCAGCAGCTACCCAACGTCGAGGGCAAGAGCATCAAGGCGGTGCTCGTCGAATATAGACCCGGCGGTAGCTCGCCCGCGCACACCCACCCCAAGTCGGCATTCATCTATGCCACCGTTCTTGAAGGGGCGATCCGGAGCCAGGTCAATAGCGGGCCGGAGAAGGTTTACCAAGCGGGCGAAAGCTTCGCGGAATTTCCGGGTGACTTTCATCGCGTCAGTGCAAACGCCAGCAGCACCGAGCCGGCGCGTCTGCTGGCCGTGTTCGTGGTGGACACCAACGAGACCAACCTGACAATCTTCGAAGATTGACATCTGGACCCATCGGTGTCGAAACGTCAGATGGCAGGCGTGCGGATTCTCTGGAAGATCCCCTGTCGCCGCAGCTGGTTGTCAACTTCAGCGGCACGCCCCTCGGGCGAGGGTCATACGATTCAAGAAAAACAAGACTGCGCTGCCCACCCGGACCCTTCACCGATGAAAAATATCCAGGCGGCTAGGTTTCTCGACCGCCTGGTTCGGTGGCTTGTCCGGGTCAGGGGAGGCACCTAGGCGATGCATGATCTGCCACTTTCACCCCTCGACCAGCCCTGGGCATCGCAGATACCAGTGTCTGCCAATCTTTCACGCGGCACGCACGTATGAGGTCACGGTGCGCCAAACCGGATCGAGCATTCCGCTGCGGTCCTTCGAACTATTCATAGCGGCTTCCGACGATAGTCGGAATGCTGGAATTTTTCTCCATCGTCTTGGGTGGAATTGTCCTGTTCCTCTCGTCAACAGAATCTGATGTCGAAATGAAATTGAGTATGCGGTCCGAAATAAAGTCGACTGGTTCTGGCTCTTTCGCTCGGAGGCTGCGAAAGTTCGCAGCTTTACTATTGTCGCTACCGTGCATTCTCGTTCTTGCGGCTTGTTCAACAGAAAGGGACCGTGTCGGCGATTTGCGGACTGGGACAGAGGCTGCTGCTTCCAACGTTAAGCAGGATAACTCCCTCGATATACTTTACGTCACCGATCGAGCGCCTGCCGCTTCGGCTAATGGCGAACTCGCCTACAGCTCATTACGAGGTCGTTCAATGAGTTTCGGTTCAGTTACGCTTGCTCGCGGGCGGTCGCGCTTTCACGATGGGCCCGCTGGACAGCCTGACGCGTCGCTACAGGTTTCACGCACGACCAAAATAGGAGAATTTCCGCAGTCGCCTTACCCGATCGAACTCACGCGCCAAGGGCCTCGTCGGGTACCCGCAACTGTAGATGCCCATATGCGGGCAGCCGCTGGGTTGCAGGGTGAGGTGACCCGGCGCCTTGCGATGGCGAAACGCAAAGAAGTGGTCATTTTTATTCATGGCTACAACAACAGTTTCGACGATGCCGCCAAAGCCACTGGCAAGATATGCGATACCCTTTCTGCAGAGTTCGTGTGCGTTTCGCTCTCGTGGCCAGCGGGCGGATCGGGCGGCGCTTTTTACGGTTACAATATCGACCGGGAGTCCGGCGAGTTCGCAGCAGCGGATGTGAAGAAGGCTATTCGTATCATTTCCGCAACGGAAGCTATCAACCGTCTCCACCTCATCGCGCACAGTCGCGGCGCAGACGTGCTATTATCCGTCCTCCAGCAACTCGGAATGGAGGCCTACACCACCCGGTCTTCTCCTACCGAGCGCTACAAGATCAGTAATGTCGTGCTGTTCGCTCCTGACATCGATCTCGATGTTGCCACAGCAAGATTGTTCGGATTCGTGTCTGATCCCGACGCACCATTCGGAGCAAACGCGACCCCTCACGGCCTTTTGCCACCCGTAGGCTCGCTGCATCTCACAGTATATTCATCCACCCGTGACCAAGCGCTTGCCGTTTCAAGCGGTCTGTTCGGAAGCGTAGTGCGGCTCGGGCGATTAACCAGCGCAAGCATCAGCCCCAAGGAGGCGGGCTCGAATGCGTTGTGGAAGAATTCGCAGTTATTGGGTATCGCCGACTTTATCGAATACAGGGGAAGAGCGGACTTTGCGGGTCATAGCTATTTCCTGTCCGATCCGGCGGTTCAAAAAGATCTAGTTGCTTTACTTAGGAGTCGTCTTAAGGCTGGTGATCCCGGTCGGCCCCTCGTCGAAATAAAGCGTCCATTTTGGAGCGTTCTTCGGCGTTAGACTAACGCGAGTATCACCTAACGGGATGCCGCTACGTCAACTGCCGTTCGATGGCTTTCGCCGCTTGCCAAAGTTCCTCCATTCGGTCGAGCGATGCGGAATCGAGCGTCTCGCCGCTCGCTTCCAATTCCCGCTCGATATGACTGAAGCGACGACGGAACTTGGTGTTTGTGCCGCGCAGGGCCATTTCCGGATCGGTGTCGACATGGCGACCGATATTGACGAGTGCGAAGATCAGGTCGCCGAGCTCGTCGGCGACCTTGCCCCGGTCGCCGCTCTTCAACGCCTGCCTGAGTTCGCCGACCTCCTCCTCGATCTTGTCGAGGATTGGCTCCGGCTCAGACCAGTCGAAGCCGACCTTCGCCGCCCGTTCCTGGAGCTTCAAGGCCTCGACCAGTGCCGGAAAGCTCCGCTGCACCGAACCCAAATGGCCGCTCATCGCCTCCTGCAACAGGCCCCGGCGAAGGCGGCGTGCCTTCCGGTCGGCTTTCTCGGCCTGCTTGATCTCGTCCCATTGCAGCTTGACCGCCTCGGGCGTGTCGGCATCCGAGCGGGCAAAGACGTGAGGATGTCGGCGGATCATCTTGCGGGTGACGGCCTCGACCACGTCGCCGAAGTCGAACTCGTCAGCCTCTTCCGCCATGCGGGCGTGATAGACCACCTGCAGAAGCAGGTCGCCCAGCTCGTCGCACAGATCGTCCATGTCACGACGCTCGATCGCATCGACGACCTCATAGGCTTCCTCGATCGTATAGGGCTTGATCGTCTCGAAGGTCTGGACGATGTCCCAGGGGCAGCCGGTCTCCGGATGGCGGAGTGCGGCCATGATGTCGAGCAGACGTTGAATGTCGCGAGAAGGTTCCATCGGATCAGTTCAGCGGTATGGCGTTGTTGTCCTTGCCCGCCTGATAGGCTTCCGACAGGCGATTGTAACGTGTGCGGATACGGGCGTCCTGTGCGGTCAGCCGCTTTTTCGTGTCCGGATCGGCATCCTCGACCAGTGCAGCGATGGAGGCCGATTTCCAGAACGCATTCTCCCGGGCATAGCCGCCCGGATCAAGCCGGAAGACTTCCTTCAATATCCTCAAGTCGTGCGGGATCGAAAAGGCGTCGCGCGAATCCTCATGGGTGAAAAAATAATAGAAGTTGTCGAAGCCGGCCCAGGTGATCGCGGACAGGCACATAGAGCAGGGTTCGTGGGTCGACAGGAAGATGAGGTCGCGCGTGTCCGGCTTACCCGCCATTTCGTAGAAGCGCTTGAGCGTATGCACCTCACCGTGCCACAGCGGGTTCTCCGTCTCGTTGTTGGTCTCGGCCAGCACCAGCGACAGGTCCTTCTTGCGCAGGATCGCCGCTCCGAACACCTTGTTGCCGGCCGCGACGCCCCTCTCGGTGAGCGGCAGTATCTGCCCCTCGATCACCGTCAGTAGGCGCTCGGCCAGTTCGCATTGCTTCATGTCGGCAATCTCCAGTGCAATTTGTCGGCATTTAACGGCGGTCCGTGCCTCGGCGCAATGGCGGCTGGCAACGCCGGAGATATTTGCTCAAAAAGATTGGCTGTCGAGCAAAACTATACGTGGCCGCAAAGCCATAGAAATTTCTGTTTCTTCAATTGTCGGCGGCTATGAGGGATATTCGCCGCAGCCTGTAGAAGGAGTCGCCCTCTAGCTATGTCGCAGCAACTGTCCGTTTTCCCGGCATTCTTTCGCGTCGCGCAGAAGCGCGTTGCGGTGTTCGGCAATGGCGACGAGGCCTTCGCCAAGGTGCGGCTGCTGCTGAACACCGAGGCGTGCATCATAGCCTATGCGGATCGGCCGGAGCCGACCTTCGAGAAATTCCTGAACGAGGCCGCAATCGAGACTGTCCGCGAGCCCTTTGCGACTCATCAGCTCGAGGGCGCCACGCTCGTCTTCGCCGCGACGGGAGATGCTGCCGCCGACAGGACGATCGTGACCGCCGCGCGCGAGAAGAAGATTCCGGCGAATGCCGTCGACCAGCCCGACTATTGCGATTTCCTGACGCCTGCGCTGGTCAACCGCGCTCCGGTCGCCGTTGCCATCGGCACCGAAGGGGCGGGGCCGGTCCTGGCCCAGATGATCCGCGCCCAGATCGATCAGCTACTGTCGCCCTCGCTCGGGCGGGTCGCCACGCTCGCCGCAAGTTACCGCGAAGCGGTCGATCGCCTCATTCCACGTGGCGTTGCGCGCCGCGTTTTCTGGCGGCGGTTCTTTCAAGGCCCGGTCGCCGATCATGTCGCCGTCGGCGATCTCGCTTCCGCACGCCGCGAGGCCTCGCGGCTGCTGGATGCGGCCGAACGGGTGTCCGGCCACGTCTGGCTCGTCGGCGCCGGTCCGGGTGCCGAGGATCTGCTGACGCTGAGGGCACAGCGGGTCATGATGGAGGCGGACGCGATCGTCTATGATGCGTTGGTGCCGCAGGCGATCGTCGACATGGGACGCCGCGATGCGGAGCGCCTCTCCGTCGGCAAGCGCAAGGGGTGCCACACCAAGTCGCAGGATGAGATCAATCAATTGCTGGTGAAGCTCGCCGGCGAGGGAAAGCGTGTCGTCCGGCTGAAATCCGGCGATCCGTTGATCTTCGGCCGCGCAGGCGAGGAGATGGCAGCGCTCCGCGATGCGGGCATAAGTTACGAAATCGTCCCGGGCATCACCTCGGCCTTTGCCGCGGCTGCGGATTTCGAGCTGCCGCTGACGCTGCGCGGTGTCGCCTCGTCGCTGGTCTTCACGACTGGCCATGACCTCGCCGGCGACGTGTTGCCCGATTGGGCGCGCCTTGCCGTTTCCGGCGCGACGATTGCGGTCTATATGGGGCGTACGGTAGCCGCTTCGGTTGCCGGCCGACTGATGCAGGCAGGGCTGCCGGCGGAGACGACCGTGGCGGTGATCGAGAACGCCAGCCGCGCCGAACGCCGGCTGCTGCACGGCACCCTTGACGAGCTTCCGGACCTCGAGAACCGTACGGAGCTTGACGGTCCAGTGATGGTGATCATCGGCGATGCGGTCGCCGGCGCGAATTTCGCGCGCTCGGAACCGCTGATAGCCGGCAGGCGGCAAGGCGGCGATGCGGCGGCGAAGCGCACAGAACAGGTTTGGAACTGAGGACGACGCGATGGTGGATAAGGTTTTGACGGCGAATCGTTTGGCGGACGGCATCTCCGTCTGGCTGGACGCCTCCGGCAAGTGGGTGGAGTCGCTTCAGGACGCCTTCGTCGCCCGTCACGCCGAGGCTGTGGCCGCACTCGAAGCGACCGGCAAGCGCTCGTTCGACGATAACGAGGTCGTCGACGTCAACGTCGTCGATGTCGAGGAGGCCGACGGCATACTCCGGCCACTGCGCATGCGCGAACGCATCCGTGCCGAGGGGCCGTCTATTGTCTATGCGCCCGGATATCATGGGCTTTCCGGCCCGAAGAATTTTGCTGCCTGAGGAACCGAACACCCATGTATCGTTACGACGAATTCGATCACGCCTTCGTTTCCGCACGTGTCGAGCAGTTCCGCGACCAGGTAGAGCGGCGGCTCTCGGGCGAACTGGCCGAGGATGCCTTCAAGCCGCTGCGGCTGATGAACGGCGTCTATCTGCAGCTCCACGCCTATATGCTGCGCGTCGCCATTCCCTATGGCACGCTGTCGAGCCGTCAGATGCGCATGCTCGCGCATATCGCCCGCAAATACGACCGTGGCTATGGGCACTTCACCACGCGCCAGAACATCCAGTACAACTGGCCACGCCTTTCCGACACGCCGGACATCCTCAAGGAACTGGCGAGCGTCGAGATGCATGCGCTGCAGACCTCCGGCAACTGCATCCGCAATGTGACGGCGGACCATTTCGCGGGCGCCGCGGCCGATGAAGTCGCCGATCCGCGCCCCTATGCGGAAATCCTTCGCCAATGGTCGAGTGTCCATCCGGAGTTCTCCTTCCTGCCGCGCAAGTTCAAGATCGCCGTTACCGGCGCCGAGCGCGACCGCGCCGCGATCCAGGTGCACGACATCGGCCTGCATCTGAAGAAGGATGAGAATGGCAAGCTCGGTTTTGCCGTCTATGTCGGCGGCGGGCAGGGCCGTACCCCGATGATCGCCAAGAAGATCCGCGACTTCCTGCCGGAGGAGGATCTTCTCTCCTATACGACGGCGATCATGCGCGTTTACAACCTTTATGGCCGGCGCGACAACAAGTACAAGGCGCGCATCAAGATCCTGGTGCACGAGACGGGCGCAGAAGAGCTGGCCCGCCAGGTCGAAGCCGAATTCGCCAGCCTCAAGGACACGGAACTGAAGCTGCCCGACGCCGACATCCAGGCGATCGCCGCTTATTTCGCGCCGCCGGCACTGCCGGAACGGTCGGAAGGCTGGGGCAATCTTGCCCGCTGGAAGAAGGCCGATGCGGCCTTCGATCAATGGGTTCGGCAGAACGTCCAGCCGCACAAGCACCCGGACTACGGGATGGTGACGATCTCGCTGAAGCCGATCGGCGGCATTCCGGGCGACGCCAGCGACGTCCAGATGGATGCGGTTGCCGATATTGCCGAGGAATACGCCTTCGACGAGGTCCGCGTCAGTCACGAGCAGAACCTGATCCTGCCGCATGTGGCGCTCGCCGACCTGGAGCCGGTCTATCGGGCGCTCGTCGCCGCCGGCCTCGCGACGGCGAATGCCGGGCTGATCACCGACATCATCGCCTGTCCCGGCCTCGACTACTGCGCGCTCGCCAATGCGCGCTCCATTCCGGTCGCGCAGGAGATTTCCAGCCGCTTCGGAGCGCCTGAACGGCAGGCTGAAATAGGTGAGCTCAAGATCAAGATTTCCGGCTGCATCAATGCCTGCGGCCACCATCATGTCGGCCATATCGGTCTGCTCGGCGTTGAGAAGAAGGGCGCGGAGCTCTACCAGATCACGCTTGGCGGTTCGGGGGATGAGAACACCTCGATCGGCGAAATCATCGGCCGTGGCTTTGAGCCGGAGAAGGTGACGGATGCGGTCGAGACGATCGTCGATACCTATCTCGGGCTTCGCCGGGACAAGGCCGAAACCTTCCTCGAAGCTTATCGCCGTGTCGGTCCGCAGCCTTTCAAGGATGCCCTTTACGGCGGCGGCGCCCAGGAAGCCGCGTGATAGAAGCCGCTGAACAGGAATAGAACGATGACGAAAATCTGGAAAGAAAGCGGTTTCGTGAACGATGACCCCTGGGTCGTCGAGAGCGAGGAGACGAAGGCGGGGTCGAACGAGAAGGCGATCGTCGGCCTTGATCTCTTCCTGGAGCAGGCTGCGGCCGGCGGCTCTGGCCTGGGCGTCTTGATTTCACCCGCCGATGACGTCGCCAGTCTGGCGCCGCATCTCGACCGGATCTCTCTGGTGGCCGTGGCGTTTCCGGCCTTCAATGACGGACGCGCCTTCAGCCATGCGTCGCTGCTGCGCACGCGGCTTGGCTTCGAGGGCGAAATACGGGCTGTCGGCGATGTGCTGATCGATCAGATCCCGCTCATGCTGCGCTGCGGCATTGACAGCTTCGCGGTCACCAATGCAACGGCGATCAAGCGGCTTGGGGAAGGGCGGCTGCCGGGTATCGAAAATCACTACCAGCCGACGGCGAAGCCGTCTGCAAACACCAGTTCCTACAGCTGGCGCCGGGTCTCCTGAAAAAATCGTCCCGCGACAGTGTGAAGCAAGGCGAAATCCTCGAAAGCGACCTATATTTGGAAGGGAATTGCTTTCAATTGGCCGAGCCTTGGAATATCCGCTTGTACTTGATAGAAAGCGTCACCATTACAGGACTGAAGCCACGATGAATGCTCCGGCAAAAAAGGAAGATTTCGCGGTCCAGGCACCGGCGGGTGTCTTCGTCGAAACGGTCACGAGCGTCGAGCACTATACGGACCGGCTCTTCCGCTTTCGCATGACGCGCCCGCAGGAGTTTCGCTTTCGCTCCGGCGAATTCGCGATGATCGGCCTGATGGTCGGGGAAAAGCCCGTCTACCGCGCCTATTCGGTCGCTAGCCCCGCCTGGGACGAGGAACTGGAGTTCTTCTCGATCAAGGTGCCAGACGGCCCTCTGACCTCGCACCTGCAGAAGATCAAGCCCGGTGACCAGGTGCTGATGCGCAAGAAGCCGACGGGCACGCTGGTGCTCGACGCGCTCGTGCCCGGCCGTCGTCTCTATATGTTCTCGACCGGCACGGGCATCGCTCCCTTTGCGAGCCTCATCCGCGATCCGGAGACCTACGAGAAGTTCGAGGAAGTTATCCTGACGCACACCTGCCGTGAGGTGGCGGAACTGAAATACGGGTTCGATCTGATCGAGGAAATCCGCAATCATGAATTCCTGAGCGAGATCGTCGGCGACAAGCTGCGCCACTATGCGACTGTGACCCGCGAGGATTACCCCTTCCAGGGGCGCATTACGGATCTCATGACCAACGGAAAGTTCTTCGCCGATCTCGGCCTGCCGCCGATTGACCCGGCCGTCGACCGCGGCATGATCTGCGGCTCCACCGCCATGCTCAAGGACACGAAGGAAATCCTCGAGGCCGCTGGCCTGACCGAAGGTGCCAACAACAAGCCGGCGGAATTCGTCATCGAGCGTGCCTTCGTCGGCTGATCGGCGAGCGAAAGCGTGCAATTGAGAACGAGGCGCATCTCACAATGCGCCTCGTTTGCGTTCGGCGCTGCCATGCGCGCAATGGCGCAAGGGGCGCTGCATCGCGGCGAGGGAGACACGCAACCACGTCCGCGCGGCAAGTAAAACGGCCTGTCTCGGGGAGACAGGCCGACTTGTTCGATCCTGTCAGCCTGATCTCAGTGCAGGATCTGGCTCAGGAACAACTTCGTCCGCTCGTGCTGCGGATTGTCGAAGAATTCGGCCGGCGAATTCTGTTCGACGATCTGCCCTTGATCCATGAAGATCACGCGGTTGGCGACCTGACGCGCAAAACCCATTTCATGGGTCACGCAAAGCATGGTCATGCCTTCTTCCGCGAGGCCCACCATCGTGTCGAGAACTTCCTTGACCATTTCCGGATCGAGCGCCGAGGTCGGCTCATCGAAGAGCAGGATCTTCGGACGCATGCACAGCGAGCGGGCGATCGCCACGCGCTGCTGCTGACCGCCCGAGAGCTGGCCCGGATATTTGTGCGCCTGCTCGGGAATTTTGACGCGCTTGAGGAAATGCATCGCGATTTCCTCGGCCTCCTTCTTCGGCGTCTTGCGCACCCAGATTGGCGCCAGCGTGCAGTTTTCCAGAATCGTCAGATGCGGGAAGAGGTTGAAGTGCTGGAAGACCATGCCGACCTCGCGGCGCACTTCGTCGATCTTCTTGAGATCGTTGGTAAGTTCGATGCCATCGACGACGATCTTGCCCTTCTGATGCTCCTCCAGGCGATTGATGCAGCGGATCATCGTCGACTTGCCGGAGCCCGAAGGGCCGGCAATGACGATACGCTCGCCGCGCATCACTTTGAGGTTGATGTCACGCAGGACGTGGAAATCACCATACCACTTGTTCATGTTGGTGATTTCAATTGCCACGTCCGTCGCCGAGACGGTCATTTTTGAAGCGGCAGCATTTGCCATGTGTATTCCCCTATTATCGTTGGCTCTTATCGAGCAGACGTTCCATGAAGCCTGAATAGCGCGACATGCCGAAGCAGAAAAGCCAGAAGACGAAACCCGCGAAAATCAGGCCCGTCAACGGCGTGACGGCGGATGCCCAGTTCGTGTCCGTGAAGTTCAGGCGAACGATCCCGAGCAGATCGAACATACCGATGATCGACACGAGCGAGGTGTCCTTGAAGAGACCGATGAAGGTGTTGACGATGCCCGGAATGACCAGTTTCAGCGCCTGCGGCAGCACGATGAGGCCCATCTTCTGCCAATAGCTGAGGCCGAGCGAATCGGCGCCCTCGTATTGGCCCTTCGGAATGGCTTGCAGCCCGCCGCGCACGACTTCCGCCATATAGGCCGAGGCAAACAGCGATACGCCGATCAGGGCGCGGAGGAACTTATCGAAGGTGACTCCCTGCGGCAGGAACAACGGCAGCATCACGCTCGCCATGAACAGAACCGTGATCAGCGGAACGCCGCGGACGATCTCGATGAAGACCGTGCAGAGCATCTTGATCACGGGCATGTTCGATCGCCGCCCGAGTGCGAGCAATATGCCGAGTGGCAGCGAAACCGCGATCCCGACGAAGGACAGGACGAGGGTCACCATGAGGCCGCCCCAAAGCGGCGTCTCGACAAAGGTCAGGCCGAGCCATCCGCCAGGGAGCAGGATGGTGGCGATGATCGGCAGCACGGCCAGGAGCAGAACCGCGTTCAGTCCCTTGTACGGAACCTTCGGGATCAGCATCGGCACGAGGAACAGGACGAACAGAACGCCGACCAATGCAGGACGCCAGCGTTCCTCGAGGGGATAGCGGCCAAAGAGGAATTGATCGAACTTGGCGCTGACGAAGGCCCAGCAGGCCCCGCTCCACCCGTCCGGCTGCGAACCGCCCTGGGCGAGGGTGGCGCAAACACCGCGGCCGCCGCCGGTCCAGGCGGCGTCGATGAAGAGCCATTGGATCGCCGGCGGAACGATCCATGCCAGGACGAGCAGGCTGATGATCGTCAGGGCTGTATCCTTCGGCGTCGCGAAGAGATTGGTCCTCAGCCAATGAACGATACCGCTTTCCCTGGACGGAGCCGGGGCGGCCTCGATCATCGAAGCACGAACGAAAGTTGCCTGATGCGTGCTCATGATCTTACCTCTCCACCAGCGCCATGCGCGCGTTGTACCAGTTCATGAACAGCGCGGTTGCGAGGCTCAGGCTGAGATAGACGATGAGCCAGATGCTGACCACTTCGATGGACTGGCCGGTCTGGTTGAGAATGGTTCCCCCGACGGCGACGAGGTCCGCGTAACCGACGGCGACCGCCAGCGACGAGTTCTTGGTGAGATTGAGATATTGGCTGGTCAACGGCGGAATGATGATACGCATCGCCTGCGGCACGATCACCAGGCGCGTTGTCAAGGCAGGACGGATGCCGAGCGCATGGGCCGCTTCCGTCTGTCCCTTCGAAACCCCGCGGATACCCGCCCGGACGATCTCGGCGATGAACGCTGCCGTATAGAAGGACAGGGCGAGGAAGAGCGATATGAATTCCGGTCCCACGACCGACCCGCCCGTCAGGTTGAACTTGCCTGCGACGGGCACATCGAAGCTGAGCGGTGCGCCGGTTGCGAGGAAGGTTACGAGCGGCAGGCCGATCACGAGCCCGAGAACGGTCCAAAGGAGCGGAAAGCGCTGTCCGGTTGCCATCTGCCTCTGGCGCGCATAGCGCGCGACGATGAAACTCGCCGCGATGGCGATCAGTAAGGCCAGGAGCGTGTATCCCGCACCTTCTCCGGCGATCGGCCTCGGGAAAGCGACGCCGCGATTGCTCAGGTAGACATCGAAGGGCAGGGCGAGTGCTTCCCGTGCCTGAGGCAATATCGACAGAACGCCGCTATACCAGAAGAAAATGACGAGCAACGGCGGGATGTTGCGAAACACCTCGACATAGGCCAGCGACAGTTTCGCGATGATCCAGTTGTGCGAAAGGCGGCCGATGCCGATGATGAAGCCGATGACAGTGGCAGTAATGATGCCTGTGACTGCCACGAGCAATGTGTTGACGAACCCAACCAGCAACGCGCGACCGTAGGAGGAGTCGCTGCTGAACGCAATCAGAGATTGCCCAACATCGAAGCCCGCGCGGCTGTTCAGGAAACCATAGCCGGATGCGATATTCGCGCGCCTCAGGTTCTCGACCGTGTTGTCGACGATCCAATAGATGAGAACCGAGAGAATGATGACGGTAAGTGCCTGGTAGAATATTCCGCGTACCTGAGGATCGTTGATGATCGATCCGGAGGATCTGATCCTTTCAGGCGCATTCGTGACGCCAATGGCCATGCAATGCCTCTTTCCCCAATCCGCCCTTTGCGGGCGTTCTTATCGTTGAAAACGGAGGAGCGCCGTAGACCGCTCCTCCGCGATTCGTAAAGGCCGATCAGCGAACCGGTATCGCGTACTGGAGGCCGCCCTTCGTCCACAGAGCGTTCAGGCCGCGCTCGATCTTCAGCGGGCTGCCTGCACCGATGTTGCGGTCGAAGATTTCGCCGTAGTTGCCAACAGCCTTGACGACGTTCACCGCCCATTCGTTGGTGAGGCCGAGGTCGGTGCCGATCTTGCTGTCGGCCTCGACGCCGAGGAAGCGCTGGACGTCCGGGTTGGCCGATTTCTTCATTTCCTCGACGTTGGCCTGCGTGATGCCGAATTCCTCCGCCTGAACCAGCGCGTAGTGAACCCAGGTGACGATGTCGAACCACTGGTCATCGCCCTGGCGGACGGCCGGGCCGAGCGGCTCCTTCGAGATGATTTCCGGCAGGATTATGTGATCGTCCGGGTTGGAGAGCGTAAGGCGAAGCGAATAGAGGCCGGACTGGTCGGTCGTGTAGACGTCGCAGCGGCCGGCATCGTAGGCGGCATTCACTTCTTCGAGCTTCTCGAACACCACCGGGTTGTACTGAAGGTTGTTCGCCTTGAAATAGTCGGCGAGGTTCAGTTCGGTGGTCGTGCCGGTCTGCACGCAGACGGCTGCACCGGAGAGCTCGAGTGCCGACTTCACGTCGAGGCCCTTGCGAACCATGAAGCCCTGGCCGTCATAGTAGTTGACCGGGCGGAAGTTGAAGCCGAGCGCCGTGTCGCGGTTGATCGTCCAGGTGGTGTTACGAGCGAGAACGTCGACTTCGCCGGACTGCAACGCCGGGAAACGCTCCTTCGCGGATGTCGGGGTGTACTTCACCTTCGTGGCGTCTCCGAAGATGGCAGCCGCAATGGCCTTGCAGTAATCGACGTCGAAGCCGCTCCAGTTGCCGGCGGCGTCGGGTGCTGCGAACCCGGCGAGGCCCGTGTTGACACCGCACTGGACGAAGCCCTTTGCCTTCACATCGTCAAGGGTAGCAGCCGATGCAGCGTTTGCGCCAATCCCCATGACAGCAGCGCCTACAAGGGCCGTCAGAATTCTTCTTGCCATTTTTTGAACCTTTTCGGTTGTCGTTAGTTCCCGTCTGCACAATTGGTGCGCCCATAGCGCGTGCAGCCTCAGCCACCCTCCTGGCGTGAGTGCAGTCTATCTCATGCCCAAATTCCATGAGGGTCAAGAGAAGATGCCGATTTTCTGCTTTTTCATGTGAAAAACGTGAAATGCGCCAGAAGTTTAGGCACTTTTCCGCAAAAACCGATGAGTTCTGAGCAAAAAGCCGCCAGTTGCGCATGATCTGGGTTTCGGCGTGAAACGCACCGAATCCCCTTGACCAGGCGCAGGCTGCGTTCGATGAGTTGGCATCGAGTTTCAAAAGCGGGTTTCCCAATGGCAGACAAGATGAGTGCGCGCGACGGCATGGGTATCAACACCCTCCTTGCGCATACCGGCAATAATCCTCACGACTACCATGGCTTCGTCAATCCGCCGGTGGTGCATGCTTCGACCGTGCTGTTCCCGAACGCGAGAACCATGGAAACGCGGGCGCAGAAATACACCTACGGAACGCGAGGCACGCCGACGACCGATGCGCTTTGCAATGCCATAAACGAGCTTGAGGGGGCGGCAGGAACGATTCTCGTTCCGTCCGGGCTCGCGGCCGTGACCGTGCCCTTTCTTGCCTATCTTTCATCTGGCGACCATGCGCTCATCGTCGACTCGGTCTATTTTCCGACGCGGCATTTTTGCGACACGATGCTGACCAGGCTCGGCGTGACGGTCGAATATTACGATCCGATGATCGGCGCCGGAATCGAGAAGCTGGTGAGGCCGAACACGCGGCTGGTCCATACGGAAGCGCCGGGATCGAATACCTTCGAGATGCAGGATATTCGGGCGATTGCGGACGTCGCGCACCGCCACGGTTGCATCGTGACCATGGACAACACCTGGGCAACGCCGCTCTATTTTCGGCCGCTCGAGCATGGCGTCGACATTTCGATCCATGCCGCGACCAAGTATCCGTCCGGCCACTCGGACGTGCTCCTCGGAACGGTGTCCGCCAATGCGGCGCATTGGCCGGCCCTGAGCGAGGCGATGGTGACGCTCGGCGTTTGCGTCTCGCCGGACGACAGTTACCAGATCCTGCGCGGTCTGCGCACGATGGGACTTCGCCTCGAGCGGCATCAGGAAAGCGCTCTTGCGATCGCCAACTGGCTCGAAGGCCGTGAAGAGGTTGCACGCGTGCTGCATCCGGCGCTGCCGAGCTTCCCCGGGCACGAGCTGTGGAAGCGCGACTTTGGCGGCGCAAGCGGCATCTTCTCATTTGTGTTGAGGGCCGATCCTGAGAAGATGAAGGCAAAGGCCCATGCCTTCCTCGATGCGCTCTCGATTTTCGGCCTTGGCTATTCCTGGGGCGGTTTCGAAAGTCTTGCCGTTCACGTGAACCTCGCCGACCGCAAGATTGCGAAGGCGCCCTCGGAAGGCCCGGTGATCCGATTGCAGATCGGGCTGGAGGACGTTCAGGACATCCGTCGCGACATCGAGGCGGGCTTTGCCGCGGCAAATGCGGTCTGAGGGATAGACTGGATCAAAGGAGTGCGGGCAAGAGCTGCGCCCGCACTTCCTTAGCCCCGTCGCCCTTAGGCGCCGTAGCCGTAGAGCCAATCCAGATCGGCGGCGAGCGCCTCCGGGCTCCTGAGGGAGAGGATCAGGTCTCGCCCGATTCTCAAGGGGCCGCGGGCGTGGTAGGCGAAGTGATTGAAGGCGCCGCGGCTGCGGACGCGGTTGATCCGGGGCTTGCGGCTGCCCTCATAGCGCGCAAAGGCGGACGCAGGATCGGCGCACCCGGCGAGGCACTCGGCAAGTTCGCGGGCATCCTCGATCGCCATCGCTGCGCCCTGTGCCGCGAACGGCGTCATCGCATGCGCGGCATCGCCTATGAGAACGATATCGCGCCCGTTGTGCCATGCGCCTTCGCCGACCGTGGAAAGAGGCCAATAGGTCGCGGACGCGGCATTTTCGAGCATCGAAAGCAGGCTGGGGTGCCAGCTCTCGAACGCCGCGGCAAGGACCCGTAGCCGCTCTTTTGAATTGTTGCCCGCCCATGCTTCATCGGTCGGGCTGCCACCCGCGATTGCAACGATGTTGAAACTGTCTGCTTCCCGGATCGGGTAGGCGACGAGATGTGCGTTTGGCCCGAGGAAGGCCGTGACGCGATCGCCCGACAGGCACTCCGCCGCTTGCGCCCGGGGGACCATCAGCCGCCAGGCGACATTACCGGAAAAACGGACGGAGCCTGCCCCGGGGATGGCGGCTCGCACCTTCGATCGGATGCCGTCCGCGCCGACAATCGCTGCCGGGCGCCGCCCGATTGCATCGGCGATTGTCTCCGCCGGGTTCCCTGCAATGCTCTTTCCAAGATGGAGGTGGCAGCGAGGCTCTTCCAGTAACGCATCAAGAAGAATTCGCTGCAGACTGGCGCGATGGAGCACGCCATAGGGTGCGGCCCAGCGGCTGCGGGCGTCGATACCCGCAGGCACGCGCGCAAGCGGGCGCAGGGAGCACCCATCCACAAGCTCGATCGCCACGGGCTCGCTCCACACCGCCTGGAGTTCCGGAAGCAGGCCGAGCTCGATCAGTATTCGGGACGCGTTCGGTGAGAGCTGCAGTCCGGCGCCGACTTCCTCGAGCGCCTCGGCCTGTTCGAGGACATCCGCTTCAAATCCCTGTCGCGCAAGACAGAGAGCCGTTGTCAGGCCGGCGATGCCGGCACCGACGATCGCGATCGGTCCCCTGCCGTGCATCGACGCCGCGCCGACAGCCGCGGAAGGATCAGGCGGCCTTGTTTTCGAAGAGGCAGCCCGGCGGAATGGTTTCCGTCGCCTGCAGCGATGGATTGTAGCGGTAGAGCGTCGAGCAATAGGAGCAGACCTTCTCGTTCTCGTCGCCCATGTCGACAAAGATATGCGGATGATCGAAGGGAATGGATGCGCCGGTGCACATGAATTCCTTCACGCCGATCTCAATGACCCGGTGCCCGCCGTCGTTCTGGAAATGGGGGATGCTGTGGCCGGCCATGTCTTAGCTCCGATATGCAAGTCTTTAGGTCGATTTTGCCGGCACCATAGTGAGCTTTGGCGCAAATGTGTAGCAGCAAACATGACGCGCCTGTGGTTTTTGGACAGCGGGGCTTTTCGCTCACGGCATTACCACCTAGTTTGCCGGAAAAATTGGAACACGCCCCAGGAACCGAGATGGACTTGAACCCGCCGCCATTCTCACACTTCGTACATGACGGACTGGAAATCGCCTATTTCGACGAGGGTGAGTCGTCTGGCGATCCGATCCTGCTCATCCACGGCTTCGCTTCGAGCGCGAATGTCAACTGGGTGTTCCCGGGCTGGCTCAAGACTTTGGGCGATGCCGGCTATCGGGTGGTCGCCCTCGACAATCGGGGCCACGGCGCAAGCAGCAAGCCTCACGATGCCTCTCTCTATCATCCGCCCCGGATGGCCGGCGACGCGGCCGCACTCCTCCATCATCTCGGCATCAGCGAGGCGCACGTGATGGGTTATTCGATGGGTGCTCGGATCTCCGCTTTCCTGGCGCTCGCGCATCCGCACCGCGTCCGCTCGATCGTCTTCGGCGGGCTCGGGATCGGCTTGGTCACCGGCGTCGGGGATTGGGATCCGATTGCCGGCGCGCTCCTTGCGCCGTCGCTCGAGGACGTGACGCACGAACGCGGCCGCATGTTTCGCGCCTTTGCTGACCAGACGAAAAGCGATCGCCGAGCGCTTGCCGCCTGTATATCGACCTCGCGCGATCTGATTTCGGTGGAGGATATCGGGCGCATAGACGTGCCGGTCCTGATCGGCGTCGGAACGAAGGACGACATTGCCGGATCGGCCGAGGAACTTGCCGCACTCATGCCGCACGCCAAGGCGCTGGACATTCCGGGGCGCGACCACATGCTGGCTGTCGGCGATCGGGTATTCAAGAAGGCGGTGCTCGATTTCCTCGCGGAGGTCGGGCGGGCATAGCCGCCTGTCAGACACCTTTGAAGGCGCTGGCCATTTATGTCGGCGGGGAAATGCCCTATATAATGCCCCATCGACGGCGCAGACCTCAAACTTGTCGGGAAGGAGCGCGACCATGGTCGCAAAGACCGAAGTTCGTCATGCGGAATCGCTGAAGGCGATCGACCCCATTTGGGATAGCCTGCGCGAAGAGGCGCGTATGGCCGCCGAGCGCGACCCGATGCTTGCTGCCTTCCTTTATTCGACGGTCGTCAATCAGCACTCGCTGGAAGAAAGCGTGATCTACCGCATCTGCGAGCGGCTGGACCATCCCGACCTGCAGGCAAATCTCTTGCATCAGACCTTTTCCGAAATGCTCGACGACTGGCCCGAATGGGGAACGATTCTGCGCGTCGATATCCAGGCCGTCTACGACCGCGATCCCGCCTGCACGCGCTTTCTCGAGCCGGTCCTTTACTTCAAGGGTTTCCATGCGATCCAGACGCATCGTCTCGCACATTGGCTCTGGAACCGCGGGCGAAAGGATTTCTCCCTCTATCTGCAGAGCCGCTCCTCCAGCGTCTTCCAGACGGACATCAATCCCGCAGCCCGCATCGGACGCGGCATCTTCCTCGACCACGCGACCGGTCTTGTCGTCGGCGAGACCGCCGTTATCGGCGACAACGTGTCGATCCTGCACGGGGTGACGCTTGGTGGCACCGGCAAGGAAGGCAGCGACCGCCATCCGAAAATCGGCGACGGCGTGCTGATCGGCGCAGGTGCGAAGATCCTCGGTAATATCCACATCGGTCATTGCTCGCGCGTGGCAGCGGGTTCGGTGGTGCTGAAGCCGGTGCCGCCGAAGACGACGGTGGCGGGGGTTCCGGCAAAGGTCGTGGGCGAAGCCGGATGCTCCGAACCGTCGCGCCAAATGGACCAGATCCTGACGAGCTTCGAAATCTGAGCAGCCTCCGCAAGAGTGTCTGGTTTGCGAGCAGAAGTTGCCGCAAACAAGGGAATCGAAGCAGACCGCCGAGATCTCCACAGCCGGCCAGCGCCGGAGTGGCTTTACACCTGGCGATGTCGCATGCGAGAAGCGCCGCAAATCAACGGCTACGGAGAATAGATTTGAAGCCCGAAGAGATCCGCAAGCTTGAGGCTTATCTCAAGCGCACCTTCAACCAGTCCATGGTCGTCAAGGCTCGCCCAAAAAAGGATGAATCCGCAGAAGTCTATCTGGGAGACGAATTCCTCGGGGTCGTTTTCCGTGACGAGGAGGATGGCGAGCTTTCCTACAATTTCTCGATGGCGATCCTGGATATCGATCTTTAGTTCGCCATGGTTTTGGGGCCGGATCGAGCTAAATCACAAGCGTGATTTTTCTCCAATCAGCCCCAAAATTTCCGCCTTTCTCTGGTATCCGATCTGAGCAATTAGGTCGGGCTTTTCTTCGTAAAGTCATACTTATGGCTTTGACGGAGGAGTCGCTGAGAACGAGGGTACTTTCGTCAAGCTCTGCAGGAAGTGCTTTTGCGGTGCACACTCTTGCCTTGACTTTTTGTGCGCCGCACATAGACTTTTCCCGCACTCTGCCCCACACGAAAAGGAGACGCCCGATGTTTAACTTCGATGACGCCAATAAAAGGAGCAAGGAAGCGATGGACGTGGCCGTTAAAAGCTACTCCGCTCTGACCAAGGGTTTTCAGGCGATCGCGACCGAAGCTGCGGACTATTCGAAGAAGACCTTCGAAGATGGAGTTGCGCATATCGAGAAGCTCTCCAACGCAAAGAGCCTCGAGGCCGCCTTCGAACTTCAGACGAATTATCTGAAGTCGAGCTATGAAAATTTCGTCGGCGAGGCGACGAAGATCGGTGAAATGTATGCCGATCTCGCCAAGGATGCCTACAAGCCCTACGAGGCTCCGGTTGCAAAGACTGCCGCTCAGGTCAAGTCTGCTGCCGCCGCCTGAAAACGGGCGATCGAGTTTTGAGAAAGGCCGGTCGCGGATGCCGCGGCCGGCCTTTCGGTTTTTGGTTGCCGCTACAGCCCGTATGGGACACAAGCGCCGCGGCAGAATTTTCACCAATCTTGTGCTTCGCCATGCGAATATGATTGCAGTGCGTCGCGCCGGCCTTAAAATCCAAGAACGAACCATTAGATTAAGGGCAAGCAGGCCGCAGCCATGTTGATGGGCTCAGGCCGGTGAGGGAATGGAATAGAATGATCGCCAAGCCGGTCCGGATGCAGAAGGGAAGCGAAGGCGATGGAGGCGGGCCGAGCCGTGGCACCTCCGTCATCACACGCACCAAGCAGAAGACCAAGAAGCCGAGTTTGTACCGCGTTCTGCTTTTGAATGACGATTACACGCCGATGGAATTCGTCGTCCACATTCTGGAGCGCTTCTTCCAGAAGGACCGGGAAGAGGCAACACGCATCATGCTTCATGTCCACAACCACGGCGTTGGAGAATGCGGCGTCTTCACCTACGAGGTCGCCGAAACCAAAGTGACGCAGGTGATGGATTTCTCCAGGCAGCATCAGCATCCGTTGCAATGCGTCATGGAAAAGAAATGAGGAATTTAACGTGCCAACATTTTCGCCCAGCCTCGAAAAGGCGCTGCATCAGGCACTGACTTTTGCTAACGAGCGCCATCACGAATATGCGACGCTCGAGCACCTGCTGCTGGCATTGATCGATGATCCCGATGCGGCGGCTGTAATGGGCGCCTGCAATGTCAACCTCGACACGCTCCGCAAGACCGTTACCGATTACGTCGACAATGAATTGACGAACCTGGTGACCGGTTATGACGAGGATTCGAAGCCGACCGCCGGCTTTCAACGCGTGATCCAGCGTGCCGTCATTCACGTGCAATCGTCCGGCCGCGAGGAAGTGACGGGAGCCAACGTCCTCGTCGCCATTTTCGCCGAGCGCGAGAGCCATGCGGCCTATTTCCTGCAGGAGCAGGAGATGACCCGCTATGATGCGGTCAATTTCATCTCGCACGGCATCGGCAAGCGAGCGGGCAGTTCGGAGTCGCGGCCCGTCCGCGGTGCCGAGGATCAGGATTCCGAGCAGAAGGCATCGCGAGAGAGCGAGGAAGCCGGCCCGAAGAAGCAGCAGGACGCGCTTACGGCCTACTGCGTGAACCTCAACGAGAAGGCGAAATCGGGCAAGATCGACCCGTTGATCGGCCGCAATGCCGAGGTCAACCGAACGATCCAGGTGCTTTGCCGCAGGTCCAAGAACAATCCGCTTTATGTGGGCGATCCGGGCGTCGGAAAGACGGCGATTGCCGAAGGGCTGGCCAAGCGCATCGTCGAAAAACAGGTGCCGGAGGCGCTTCAGGACGCGACGATCTTCGCCCTGGACATGGGGACGCTGCTCGCCGGCACGCGCTACCGCGGCGATTTCGAAGAACGGCTGAAGCAGGTTGTCAAGGAGCTCGAGGAGTATCCCGGAGCCGTCCTCTTCATCGACGAGATTCATACCGTCATCGGCGCCGGTGCAACGTCCGGCGGCGCGATGGATGCGTCGAACCTATTGAAGCCGGCGCTCTCCACCGGGGCAATCCGCTGCATCGGATCGACGACCTATAAGGAATATCGCCAGTTCTTCGAGAAGGACCGGGCGCTCGTCCGTCGTTTCCAGAAGATCGACGTCAACGAGCCGACGATCGCCGACACGATCGAGATCATGAAGGGCCTGAAACCCTATTTCGAGGGGTATCACAACCTCAAATACTCGAACGAGGCGATCCGGGCTGCCGTCGAGCTTTCCGCCCGCTACATCAATGATCGCAAGCTTCCCGACAAGGCGATCGATGTCATCGATGAATCGGGGGCGGCCCAGATGCTGCTTCCGGTGAGCAAGCGCCGCAAGCTGATCACCGAGAAGGAGATCGAAGCGACGATCGCCACGATGGCGCGCATTCCGCCGAAGACCGTTTCCAAGGACGACGAGGCGGTTCTCGCCAATCTGGAAAAGGAACTGCGGTCGGTCGTCTACGGGCAGGATCTGGCGATCGAGGCGCTTGCCTCGTCGATCAAGCTTGCCCGCGCTGGCCTGCGCGAGCCCAACAAGCCGATCGGCTGCTATGTCTTCTCCGGCCCGACCGGCGTCGGCAAAACCGAGGTGGCCAAGCAACTGGCGGTTTCGCTCGGTGTCGAGCTGCTGCGTTTCGATATGTCGGAATACATGGAGCGGCATACGGTTTCCCGGCTGCTCGGCGCACCGCCCGGCTACGTCGGCTTCGATCAGGGCGGCCTTCTGACCGACGGCGTCGACCAGCATCCGCATTGCGTGCTGCTGCTCGACGAGATCGAAAAGGCGCATCCCGACCTGTTCAACATCCTGCTGCAGGTCATGGACCATGGCTCGCTGACGGACCATAACGGCAAGAAGATCGACTTCCGCAACGTCATCCTGATCATGACGACGAATGCGGGTGCCTCGGACATGGCTCGGCCGGCCATCGGCTTCGGTTCGACCAAACGGACGGGCGAGGATATCGAGGCGCTGAATCGGCTGTTCACACCGGAATTCCGCAACCGTCTGGATGCGGTGATCCCGTTCAACTCGCTGCCGACGCCCGTCATCCATCAGGTGGTGCAGAAGTTCGTCATGCAGCTCGAAACCCAGCTTGCCGAGCGCAACGTCACCTTCGACCTCGCGCCGGAGGCCATCGCCTGGCTGGCCGAGAAGGGCTACGACGAAAAGATGGGTGCGCGTCCGCTGGCACGTGTCATCCAGGAGAACATCAAGAAGCCGCTTGCAGATGAAATCCTGTTCGGCAAGCTCAAGAAGGGCGGCGTCGTCAAGGTGACGATCGGGACGAAGGAAGACGGCAGCAAGGGGCTTATCCTGGAGGCCGTGCCGGAGACGGCGCCGATCAAGCCGAAGGCGGAGGTGTCACGCCCCGCCAGGGCCTCCAAGCCGAAGAAGACGGAAGAAAAGGAAACCGTCGCTGCCGACGCGGGCCCGAAAGCGAAGCCGAAGAAGACGGCGTCCAAGTCCGGCCCTTCGGATGCGGCTCCGCTCAAGGGACGGACGGTTCCAAAGGTGCCGCGCAAGAAATAGTGCGATCGCGATGTACAGGCGGTGCCGGATGGTTCAATCCGGCACCGCTTTTTGACATACGGGGTTCCGCTCGATGCCGCGCACTCGAGTTCGAGAGTTTCGTATTACCCCCTCTGCCTACCGACCTGCACCCTCATGGAAGACGCTGAAGACGAACGGTCATCCCTTGCCTGGTTTGTTACCGGAGCAAGGGGCATTTTCAGCCTTCCGGCGGTGATCCTGATGCTCTCCTTCGTCGGCTTCTGTGCGCTGACCGTCCAGGCGGGCATACCGCCGGAGCAGGTGATCTTCATGACCGGGGCGGTCTGGGCCCTGCCGGCGAAAGTCATCCTCGTCAGTTCGATTCTCGGCGGCGCCAGCCTCGCTACGGCCTTCCTGGCGGTTACGCTTTCATCGGTCCGCTTGATGCCGATGGTTGCCGCGCTCGTCCCGGAATTGCGCGGTCCGAGAACGCCAACCTGGCTGCTCCTGGTGCTGTCGCATTTCATTGCGATCACCGCCTGGGTCTTCGCGATGGAGCGGGTCCATGACGTGCCTCGAAACCACCGCGCCACCTTCTTCGCTGGCTTCGGCATCACGCTGGTCGTCGCCAACATGATCCTGGTCGGGGTCGTCTACCACCTCGTTGCGGAGTTCCCGCCGCTCGTTGCCGGTTGCCTGTTCTTCCTGACGCCGGTCTATTTCCTCGCTTCGATCTGGCACTCCGCGCGCCATCCGGTTATCTATGTCGCGCTCGCCGCCGGCCTCGTTGCCGGGCCTTTATGTTATTGGCTCGCTCCGGAGTTCGACATTCTGCTCGCAGGCGTCGGCGGCGGAACAGTCGCCTGGTTCGGCGAACGCCTGTGGCGCCGTCGGCGGGAGGCGAAAACGTGAACTGGATGGAGGGATGGTGGGCCTATGTCTTCATCGCCGTGGGCGGCTGGCTCGCGACGGACATCTGGCGCTGGCTCGGCGTCATTGCAGGCAATCGGCTTCGCGAGGATTCAGAAGCGTTGAACTGGGTGAGGGCGGTGGCGACCGCGCTGGTCGCGGCGGTGATCGCAAAGCTGATTCTCTATCCGACCGGCGTGCTCGCACAGTCGCCGCTGTGGCTGCGGATGGCCGCAGTCATTCTTGGAGCATTCGGTTTCTTCCTTGGCCGGCAGAAGCCGGCGGCAGGAATCGCGACCGCAATCGCCGTTCTGGCCGCCGGACTTTGGTGGCTTGGATTTTGATGGCTTAAATTAGAGCTATTACAGAGCCCGACGGATCTTTTCCGCATTCGCAGCCAGCACGTCGCCGTCTTCCATCTGCCCGGAGTGGGGCCTCAGCGGGACGCCCGCTCGGCGCGGGATGACATGGAAATGCAGGTGGAAGACGGATTGGCCGGCTGGTGCCTCGTTGAACTGCATGATCGTGACGCCGTCGGCGTCAAACGCCTCCTTCGCCGCAATGGCGACTTTCTGGACGGTTGCGATCAGCGCAGGCAGGGTAGCGGGATCCGCGTCGAGGAGGTTGCGGGACGGCGCCTTCGGCATTACCAGGACGTGCCCTTCCGCCTGAGGCATGACGTCCATGAATGCTACCGACGCGTCGTCCTCATAGACGCGATGCGAGGGGATCTCGCCGCGCAGGATCTTGGCGAAGATATTGTTGCTGTCGTAGCCGCTCATGTCTCTTCCTCTTGTCGTTTGGCCATCGGCCGCTGCGTCATTTATCTTGTTGGCGCTCGCCCCTGCGGAATGGTCCGTGCTCGGCAAGATATTCCCCGGTCTCTTCCACATCGCGGCGTTCCTGCTCCAGATAATCCGCCACTGCACGCGCCAGGCCCGGATGAGCGATGAAATGCGCAGAATGGGTCGTCACCGGCATATATCCGCGCGCGAGCTTGTGTTCGCCTTGAGCTCCGGCTTCGACGCGCCTCAGTCCCCTGGCGATCGCGAAATCGATCGCCTGGTGATAGCAGACCTCGAAATGCAGCAAGGGGTGGTCCTCGATGCAGCCCCAGTGCCGGCCGTAAAGCGCGTCTGTGCCGATGAAGTTGATGGCGCCGGCCATATATCGGCCGCCTCGCTTGGCCATCACCAGCAGAATGTCGTCGGCCATCCGCTCACCGATCAGGGAATAGAAGGAGCGGGTCAGATAGGGGCGCCCCCACTTGCGTCCGCCCGTGTCCGTGTAAAAGGCGAAGAATTGATCCCAGATGCCCTCCGTGAGGTCGCTTCCGGTCAGCCAATCGATGGTGATGCCATTCTCGACCGCCGTGCGGCGCTCCTTCTTCAGCGCCTTTCGCTTGCGGGATTGAAGCGTGGCGAGAAAATCGTCGTATGAGTGATAGCCCTCATTGGTGAAATGGAACTGCTGGTCGGTGCGATGCAGGAAACCCGCCCGTTCGAAGGTCGGCAATTCCTCGGGCGGCACAAAAGTTACATGGGCCGAGGAGACGCCGTGGCGACGGGTGAGCTCTTTCAGCCCTGCCACCAAAGCGTCGCGGACAGGCTGGGCAGCGCAGTTCTGTGCAATCAGCAGCCGCGGCCCGGTGACCGGCGTGAAGGGGACGGAACATTGCAGCTTCGGATAGTAGCGGCCGCCCGCGCGCTCGAAGGCGTTCGCCCAACCGTGGTCGAAGACATATTCGCCCTGGCTGTGGTTTTTCATGTAGCAGACGAGCGCACCCCGGAGGAAACCGTCCGCATCTTCCATCAACAGGTGTTGGCCAAGCCATCCCGTCTCCGCCGTTGCCGAACCGGACTCCTCAAGGGCCGACAGATAGGCGTGCGAGAGGAACGGGTTGTAAGGCACGCCGGCATGCTCTTTCGAGGCGCCGGCAAGCCGACCCCAGTTCACCGGCGCAATAGCGGTGAACGAATGTTCGATCCGGATGGTGATCGCGTCTGGCATGAGCCTAACTAATCATGCTCTCCCGCGGATCGAAACCCTCGAATGTCATCTGATCGGCGTGGGCGAAGGTGTGTTCCTTCGCCCGGGCGTCACGCACGGTCCAGGTGACTACGGTGCGGCCGAGGGCGCGCTCCTTGGTGATGAAGGAGTTCGGCAGGTCGCCATAGAAGTAGGAAATGAAGTCGAGGCCGAGCTGCATCGCCTCCTCATGCACGAAGAAGGTCTCCGGCCTCGACCCTTCGGCGGTCAAGCCGAGCGGATAGGGAGCGTCGAGCGCCTTCAGATCCTTGAGCAGCCAATGATCGAAGCTCATCAGCGCAACTTCCCCCTCGTAGCCTTCGAGCGCATCGAGCACGGCCGCCGCAAAGCCTTCGTCGTCGCCCTTTCGGCCCTTGAGTTCGAGCACCAGCGGTACCCGGCCGGCTACGAGGCGGAGCAGTTGCGACAATGTCGGCACCTTGTCCTTCGTGCCGCCGACTGAAAGGAGCCCGAGTTCGGCCGCCGTTTTCGCCCGGACATCTCCCTTCAAGCCGCAGAGGCGCTGCAGGTCGTCGTCGTGGAAGACAACCGGTATGCTGTCAGCAGTGTATTGCAGGTCGCACTCGATCGCGAATCCCGCTTCGACGGCGCGCCCGAAGGCCGATAGCGTGTTCTCCCAGACCTCACGGTTCATGTCGTGGTATCCGCGATGGGCGATCGGCTGGGCTTTGAGCCAGGACGTATCCTTCATGGGGCGCCCCCGGATCAGGCGATTTCGACCACGGCGTCGATTTCGACGGCGGCATTGAAGGGAAGCGAGGCCATGCCGACAGCGGCGCGCGCGTGCTTGCCCGCCTCGCCGAGCACGTTGGCGAAAAGATTCGAGGCGCCGTTGATGACGAGGTGCTGTTCGGTGAATTCCGGAGTGGAGGCGACGAAGCCGTTGATCTTGACGAGGCGGCGAATGCGCCCGAGATCACCGCCAAGAGCGGCCTTCGCCTGAGCGAGGATGTTGATTGCGCAAAGCTCGGCCGCTCGCTGTGCCGCCGCGACGTCAACGTCCTTGCCTACATGGCCGGTCACCGCGACCTTGCCGGCCTCCATCGGCAATTGCCCGGAAATATAGAGCGTCGAGCCAGTAACGAGGTAGGGCACGTAATTGGCCACCGGCGCGACTGCCTGCGGAAGGACAATTCCGAGTTCGTTGAGGCGCGCTTCGATCTCTGCGGACATGGGGGGCTCCGTTGTTGTCTTTTGTGGTAAAATCTTGCAGGAACGTGACAGGCGCTACGCCTCGCTTCTGCCGAACGCTTGTTTATATCATCGCCGGCGAGTCCAACAGGAGGAAACGGATGTTTCGTAAAGGCTTCGGTCTTGCCGCTCTGTCGGGCGCCTGTCTCGCCGCTTTGGCGGTTTCTGATGGCGCACAGGCAAGCACGCTCGCGCCGCACCGCGCGGTATACGATCTGGAACTCAAGGACGCTTCCGAACGCTCCGGCATCGCCGGCATGTACGGCCGCATGGTGTACGAATTCAACGGCTCGGCCTGTCAAGGATACACGGTGAGCTTCCGGTTCGTGACCCAGGTCGACACCGGTGAGGAAGTGCGCCTCACCGACCAGCAGACGACCACCTTCGAGGATATGAGGACCGGCAGCTTCCGCTTTCTTACCCGTTCCTTCACGGACGAGAAGCTGGACAAGGAAGTTCGTGGCAGTGCGCACGAGGAGAATTCCGGCGTCAAGGTGGAATTGACGGCTCCCGACAGGCGGGAGGTGGCGCTGGCCGAAAGCCGGTTTCCGACGGAGCACATGCTGGAGGTGATCGATCGGGCGAAAAGGGGCGAGACGTTCTTTGAATCCCGCATCTTCGACGGCTCCGATTCGGGCGACAAGACGCTGATCACCTCGACCTTCGTCGGCAAGGCGCGCAAACCAGCCCCGGATGACCCGGACGCCGGCAAGGCTGGAAACCTCGCCGGGGACAGCTATTGGCCGGTGACGATTTCCTATTTCAACGATGATTCGAGCGGGGATGCCGTGCCCGTCTACCGCATGTCGTTCAAGCTCTATGATAACGGGGTCACCCGCGACCTGACGATGGATTATGGAGACTTCGTCCTGACCGGCAAGCTTGCCGAACTCGAAGTGTTCAAGTCGGAAGAGTGCAAATAATGCATGTCGCCCAAAACTGTGCAGCGGTTTTCGGGACAACGACATGCGTGAAAACAAAGTCCAAAAGCGCGTCGCACGAAAAACGCGACGCGCTTTTGGCGGCAAATCCAACTTCCTGTCTTGATTTATCGGGCGGTTGCCGCTAAGGGGCTGCCCATTCCACACGTGAGGCATGGGATTTTCCGGGAGAAATCCGGATTGTTCCGCCGGTGGGCGCATCGCTATGTGCTCGACGCCTCGCGGAGGTTCAACCGGAAAAGGAGAAAAGGCATGGCATTGCCTGATTTTACCATGCGCCAGCTTCTCGAAGCAGGCGTCCACTTCGGTCACCAGACGCACCGCTGGAACCCGAAGATGAAGCCGTACATCTTCGGCGATCGTAACAACGTCCACATCATCGACCTTGCCCAGACCGTACCGATGCTGTCGCGCGCCCTGCAGGTTGTCAGCGATACCGTCGCTAGCGGTGGCCGCGTGCTCTTCGTCGGCACCAAGCGCCAGGCTTCGGAAATCATCGCCGACGCTGCGAAGCGCTCCGCCCAGTATTACGTCAATGCCCGCTGGCTCGGCGGCATGATGACCAACTGGAAGACGATTTCCAACTCGATCCAGCGCCTGCGCAAGCTCGATGAGATCCTCGCTTCGGAGGCTTCCGGCTTCACGAAGAAGGAGCGCCTCAACCTCGAGCGTGAGCGCGAAAAGCTGAACCGTGCGCTCGGCGGTATCCGCGATATGGGCGGCACCCCGGACCTGATGTTCATCATCGACACCAACAAGGAATCGATCGCTATCGAGGAAGCCAAGCGTCTTGGCATTCCGGTCGTCGCCATCATCGATTCGAACTGCGATCCGGACCTGATCGACTATCCGATTCCGGGTAATGACGATGCATCGCGTGCGATCGCGCTTTACTGCGATCTCGTTGCCCGCGCCGCTATCGACGGTATTGCGCGCCAGCAGGGTGCCGCGGGCCGTGACCTCGGCGCTTCGGAAGAAGTTCCGGTCGAGCCGACTCTCGAGGAATCGTCCGAAGCTTGATCGGGCGGCCGGCGGCAAGAAGCGCTGCCGCATGAAATGCGCGGGCGAGGCCGTTTTCTGATGAAAATCTGAACGGCCTCGTTCTTTTCAGCCGGGAATGGCGCGGTCGGGCCGAGCATATGTGGCCCACGCCCTTATTGACCTTGGGGCGCCGTCATCACGGTGTCACGGAGAAAGGCCATTCCCTGCCAAACCCTCTGGCACCGCGCCACTTGCGGTTGGCGCGCCAGCCAAACAGACAAAGAGGCAAGAAGATGACTGTTACTGCCGCGATGGTGAAGGATCTGCGCGAGAAGACCGGCGCAGGCATGATGGATTGCAAGAAGGCGCTTGCCGAGACCAACGGCGACATGGAGGCTGCGATCGATTGGCTGCGCGCCAAGGGCATTGCCAAGGCTGACAAGAAGTCAGGCCGCACGGCCGCCGAGGGTCTCGTCGGCATCGCCAGTGCCGGCAACAAGGCCGTCGTCGTCGAAATCAACTCCGAAACCGACTTCGTCGCCCGCAACGATGCCTTCCAGGATCTCGTCCGCGGCGTCGCAAATGTTGCGCTCGGCACGGGCGGCACTGTTGAGGCCGTTGCCACGGCGACCTATCCGGCGACCGGCAAGTCCGTCGAGGAAACGGTCAAGGACGCGATCGCCACTATCGGTGAAAACATGACGCTGCGCCGCGCGGCCATGCTCGAGGTCGAAAACGGTGTGGTTGCCACCTACATCCACAACGCGGCCGGCGACGGCATCGGCAAGCTCGGCGTGCTCGTAGCGCTGAAGTCAACGGGCGACAAGGAAGCGCTGAACGCCATCGGCCGCCAGGTTGCGATGCACGTTGCCGCGACCAACCCGCTCGCAGTCCGTCCGTCCGAGATCGACCCGGCGGTTGCCGAGCGCGAGCGCAACGTCTTCATCGAGCAGTCCCGCGCATCGGGCAAGCCGGACAACATTATCGAGAAGATGGTCGAAGGCCGCATGCGCAAGTTCTTCGAGGAAGTAGCCCTCCTGTCGCAGGCTTTCGTCATGAACCCGGACCAGACCGTCGAGGCAGCCATCAAGGAAGCGGAGAAGTCGGTCGGTGCGCCGATCGAAGTCGCCGGCATTGCTCGCCTGCTCCTCGGCGAAGGCGTTCAGAAGGAAGAGTCCGACTTCGCGGCGGAAGTTGCAGCGGCCGCAAAGGGTTGATTTCTTCCTCCCGATCGGGAAAAGCTCAGGGCATCGCGTGACAACGCGGTGCCCTTCGTGTATCCGGCATTCGTCATTGCGTCGGACCCGCCGGAGCGGTCGATACCGCGCAACCGGATTTGTCCCCATGCCGCTGTGCGCCGCCTTGCGCATGCGTGCCGATCTGTTCAGGAGTGATGATGTCGGCCAAGCCAATCTACAAGCGCGTTCTTCTCAAAGCCTCGGGTGAAGCGTTGATGGGAAGCCAGGGCTTCGGCATCGATGTCGCGGTCGCCGACCGGATTGCCGCTGACATCGCCGAAGCGCGTGCAATGGGGGTGGAAGTTGGCGTCGTCGTTGGCGGCGGCAACATTTTCCGCGGGGTAGCGGTAGCCTCCAAGGGTGGCGACCGGGTGACGGGCGATCACATGGGCATGTTGGCGACCGTGATCAATGCACTGGCGCTTGCAACCTCGCTGCGCAAGCTGGATATCGATACGGTGGTGCTTTCGGCCATTGCGATGCCGGAGATCTGCGAGAGCTTCTCGCAACGCGCGACACTCTTTCACCTCTCTCAGGGGCGCGTGGTGATCTTCGCCGGGGGCACCGGCAATCCTTTCTTCACGACCGATTCGGCGGCCGCCCTTCGCGCCGCCGAAATGGGAGCTGAGGCGATCTTGAAGGGAACGCAGGTCGACGGTATCTATTCCGCCGACCCGAAAAAGGACCCCACCGCCACCCGCTTCGATCGTCTGACCCACAGCGAGGTCCTGGAACGGGGCTTGGCCGTCATGGACGTTGCTGCCGTGGCGCTCGCGCGGGAAAATGCCATCCCGATCGTCGTCTTCTCGATCCACGAAAAGGGTGGGTTTGCGGAGATATTGACCGGGGGCGGTCGAGCCACCATCGTGATGGATAATTGACAATCCGAGGGGGCCCCCGCGTGGCCGCCCAGGATGAAGAATGGGAGTGTTGAACCATGAGTGAAGGTGTGGATCTGAAGGAACTGAGACGCCGTATGGACGGGGCGATTGCTGCCTTCAAGCACGATATCGCATCGCTGCGTACCGGCCGTGCCTCAGCAAATGTTCTCGATCCGGTAACCGTTGAGGCCTACGGATCGCGGATGCCGCTGAACCAGGTTGCCAACATCACTGTTCCGGAGCCGCGGATGCTCTCGGTATCTGTGTGGGACAAGTCGATGGTCGGTGCCGTGGAGCGGGCGATCAGGGAATCCAATCTCGGCCTCAACCCGATCGTCGACGGGCAGAATCTGCGCATTCCGCTGCCCGAGCTGAACGAGGAGCGGCGCAAGTCGCTGGTCAAGGTCGCGCATGACTACGCCGAGAAAAGCAAGGTGGCCGTGCGCCATGTACGGCGCGACGGCATGGATGACCTGAAAAAAGCCGAAAAGGATGGCGAGATCGGTCAGGACGAGAGCCGCGCTCAGTCCGAGCGGGTGCAAAAGATGACCGATGAAATGATCTCCGAAATCGACCGCTTGCTCGCGGACAAGGAAAAGGAAATCATGCAGGTCTGACGCGTCGAAACTGAGTCTCTAGTTCGGACGGCCCATGGCAGAATTCATCCCCACAAACGTGCCGGCTCACGTCGCTATCATCATGGACGGCAACGGTCGATGGGCGAGCGCGCGTGGACTGCCGCGCACCATGGGTCACCGCAAGGGTGTCGAGGCGGTCCGCGGCGCCGTCAAGACCGCCGCGGAGCTCGGGATTCGCTACCTGACGCTTTTTGCCTTTTCCTCCGAGAACTGGAGCCGGCCCGAAGATGAGGTCAGTGATCTCATGGGCCTGCTCAAGACCTTCGTGCGGCGGGACCTTGCCGACCTGCACCGTGAGAACGTTCGCATCCGCGTCATCGGCGACCGCGCGAACCTGACCGGTGATATCCTGCCGCTCCTGCTCGAGGCGGAGGAGACGACGCGCGCCAATACCGGGATTACGCTGGTGATCGCCTTCAACTATGGCGCGCGGGATGAATTGGCGCGGGCGATGCGCCGCCTCGCGGAAGAGGCGGCGGCGGGACGCCTTCGCCCGGAAGATATCACCGCGGAGCGGATCGCCGAGACCATCGACACGGCAGGCATTCCCGATCCGGACCTCATTCTTCGGACGAGCGGCGAGGAGCGCCTTTCCAATTTTCTGCTCTGGCAAGGGGCCTATTCCGAGTTGCTTTTCATTCCCGAACTTTGGCCGGACTTCACGCGCGAGACCTTCATCGCCGCGATCGAGAAATATGCCTGCCGAGAGCGCCGCTTCGGCGGCTTGCCGCAACCGTCTTTGGCGGTCGGCTCCTGATGCAGAGCGAACTGAAACTGCGAATAGCCTCCGGCCTGGTTCTGGCCGCGATTGCCCTCGGCGCCACCTGGGCGGGCGGTTCTGCTTTCCAGCTTCTGTCCGTCGCAATCGGCTTGCTTGTCTATTACGAGTGGTCGACGATCACTCGGCTCGCCGAGCGGGATTTCCAGGGCAATGCGATCGGGTGGGTGTCGCAGGGTATTCTGGCCGTACTCGTGCTCTTCGACCACATGCCGCTGACGCTGCCGGTATTTGCCGGCTGCGTGGCAGTCGCCATCTTGTGGGTCGCGATCAGGAAGACAAGTTTTTGGTTGCCCGGCGGGATCGCCTATGCCGGGCTGACGAGCATATCTCTGGCTGCCGTCCGCGGAGCGGATTACCTCGGCCTCGTCGCGACCCTCTTCGTCTTCGCCGTCGTGTGGGGGACGGACATTTTCGCCTATTTTGTCGGCCGGGCGGTCGGCGGGCCGAAGCTCGCCCCGGCGATCTCGCCGGGCAAGACCTGGTCGGGGGCGATAGGCGGCACGATCTGTGGCATTCTTGCCGGTACGGCCGTGTTCCTGGCGCATTTTTCGCTCCAGGACTTGCGCATTCCGCTTATTGCCCTGGTCCTCTCCGTTTCAAGCCAGGTCGGCGACCTTTTCGAGTCCTTTGTCAAACGGCGTTTCGGCGTCAAGGATTCGAGCCGGCTCATTCCGGGCCATGGCGGCGTGATGGACCGTGTCGATGGACTGATCTTTGCTTGCGTGGCGGCATTGGTTCTCGTGCTTGGCCAGATTTTGTTTTCCGGTGGCCGGGAGTCTGCATTCGGCGCTTTCCTGCTGGGGCCTTAGGCTGGGCTCAAAGTGTCGTCATCTTGTCCGCGACATAGTTCCTTAATTCCCGGTGGAAATAAGGGTAAGATTGCGCAGCCTTTCGAGCTTGGGAGCTGCCACCGCAACAGCGGATGCTAGGAATCAACATGAGCCTTCTGCTTGACAATCTCCAATACACCATACCCACGTTTCTGTTCCTCCTGACCTTGCTCGTCTTCGTTCACGAGATGGGGCACTATCTGGTCGGCCGCTGGTCCGGCATTCGCGTCGTTGCGTTCTCCGTCGGTTTCGGTCCCGAGCTCTTCGGCTGGACGGATCGCCACGGAACCCGATGGAAATTCTGCGTCATTCCGCTGGGCGGCTACGTGAAATTCTTCGGCGACGATGACGCAGCAAGCTCTCCAAACTTCGAAAAATTGGAAAGGATCGCACCGGACCAGCGCGCCCGGACCTTCCTTGGCACCAAGCTTTGGAAGAGGGCGGCGACGGTTGCCGCCGGGCCGATCGCCAACTTTCTGCTGGCGATCGCGATTTTCGCCGTGCTCTTCTCCATCTATGGCCGCGCCGTGGCGGATCCGGTCGTTGCCTTCGTCGCGCCCGGCAGTGCGGCCGAAGAGGCCGGGATTAAGCCGGGCGACAGGCTGGTCTCCATCGACGGAACGCCGGTTTCGACCTTCGACGACGTACGTCGGTATGTCAGCGTTCGTCCGGAGCTGCCGATCAATGTCCGTATAGACCGCGATGGCGCCACGATGGACCTGCAGATGGTGCCGCAGCGCACCGAAACCGTAGATCCCCTCGGCAACAAGGTCGAGGAGGGAAAGATCGGCATCGGGACGGACCAGCAGGCGGGCAATTTCCGCGTCGAGCGTTACGGCCCGCTGGAGGCTGTCGGGCAGGGGGCGTTGCAGAGCTGGCGAATCGTGACCGGAACATTCGATTATCTGTCGAATCTCATAGTCGGCCGCATGAATGCAGATCAGTTGGGCGGCCCGATTCGGATCGCGCAAATGTCCGGGCAGATGGCGAAGCTCGGCATTGCCGAAGTGCTGAATTTTGCTGCCGTGCTGTCAGTGTCGATAGGATTGCTTAACCTCATGCCGGTGCCGGTCCTTGATGGCGGTCACCTCATGTTCTATGCGGTCGAGGCACTGCGCGGGAAGCCTGTCGGTCCCGCCGCACAAGAGCTGGCATTTCGCATCGGCTTCGCAATGGTCCTGATGCTGACTTTCTTTGCCGCCTGGAACGACATCAATTGGCTCTTCGGATAGCGCGGGCGGCCACTGAGAAGTTAATGTCGGTGCCAGTGAACAGTGTGAATCTTTGATTGCGGGTGCTTGTTTCGCAACGATTTGTTTACGATAACGCTACGCCGTAGTGGCTGTTAAGCCACGGTTCGAATTGAAGTAAACAGAAATTAACGAGCCGGCTTGCTTGTATGGGAAAAGCCGGTAAAACGGCAACCGTGACCGGAGTCGGTACGAAACTGCCGCGGACGTTGGAAAAAGGTAAGAATTGACAATGAAATCTGGTTCGAGGTTTTTGAACGCGGTGTCGGCGTTTGCACTGTCGGCAAGCATGGTTGCGACAGGAACCGGTGTCGGACTGGTGGTTGGTCCGTCGGTTGCTTACGCTGCGGTCATCAATCGCGTCGAGGTGCGGGGCGCAACGCGCGTCAGCCCAGAGACGGTGCGGGCGAACATCACGATCGTCCCGGGCAAGAGCTTCAGCAATGCCGATATCGATGCATCGGTGAAGCGCCTCTATGCAACCGGCTATTTCTCCGATGTCAGCATCAGCGTCTCGGGTGGAACGCTCGTCGTCAATGTCAGCGAAAACCAGCTCGTGAATCAGGTTGTCTTCAACGGTAACCGCAAGATCAAGGACGACAAGCTGCAGGCGGTCGTCCGTACCCAGCCGCTTGGTCCCTACAGCGAAGCGACCGTTGAGAGCGACATTCAGGCCATCAAGGATGCCTATGCTGCGATTGGCCGGAGCGACGTCACGGTGACCACGCAGGTCGTCCCGATCGCTGAGGGGCGTGTCAATCTTGCATTCGTCATCAATGAGGGCGAGCGCACGAAGATCACTCAGATCAATTTCGTCGGCAACGAAGTCTATAGCGACGGCCGCCTGCAGTCGGTGATTGCGACGAAGGAATCCGGCATCTTCTCGTTCCTGACGCGCAAGGACGTCTACAATCCGGACAAGCTGCGCGCGGATGAAGAGCTGCTGCGTCAATTCTATTATAACCGGGGCTACGCCGACTTCCGCGTGATCTCGTCCGAGGCGACGCTCAACGAGGCGACCAACGAATACACGGTGACGATCACCGTCGAGGAAGGGCCGCGCTATACCTTCGGTGCAATCAACGTCGAATCGACCGTTGAGGGTATCAATGCCGAGGAACTGAGAGGACTGGTCCAGTCCCGTGAGGGTTCGGTCTACAAGGCCAAGGACATTCAGGACACGATGAGCGAGATTTCGAAGCGGGTCGCTTCGGCCGGTTATCCGTTTGCGCGCGTGACGCCGCGCGGCAACCGCGATCTCGCCACTCATACGATCGCGGTCGACTATCTCGTCGACCAGGGCGAGCGCGCCTATGTCGAGCGCATCGACATTCGCGGCAACACCCGCACGCGCGATTACGTCATTCGTCGCGAGTTCGACATGGGCGAGGGCGATGCCTTCAATCAGGAGATGATTGCGCGCGCCAAGCGCCGGCTTGAGGCGCTGGGCTATTTCTCGAGCGTGAACATCTCGACGGCGCCCGGCAGCGCGCCGGACCGCGTGATCGTTCTCGTCGACGTTCAGGATCAGTCTACGGGCTCCTTCGGTATCGGTGCGGGTTACTCGGCAGGCAGCGGCGGCGGATTCCTCGTCGAAGCCTCGATCGAGGAAAAGAATTTCCTTGGTCGCGGTCAGTACATCCGCCTTGCCGCCGGCAAGGGTGAAGACAGCAAGACCTATAACATCTCGTTCACCGAGCCTTATTTCCTCGGCTACCGCCTGGCGGCCGGATTCGATGTGTTCAAGAACGAACACGATTTCGACGACGATCACTACAGCTACAACGACCAGGGCTTCAGTTTGCGCGTGACCGCGCCGATCACCGAAAGCCTGTCGACGACGCTGCGCTACAACTACACGGAACTGGAATATTTCGGCGACCGGGACGAACTGTCTTCGGCTTATGACCGCGTCATCGATGACAGCCCGTGGACGCGTTCGTCGGTATCCCACTCGTTCACCTACAATACGCTCGACGACGCCCAGCTCCCGCACGAGGGTATCCTCGCCTCGGTTACGCAGGAATACGCCGGACTTGGTGGCACGTCCGACTTCTACAAGATCACCGGCAAGGCCAAGTGGTACTACACGGTCAATGACGAGGCGGACATCATCACTTCGCTCGCCGGTAGTGCGGGTCATCTGGTGAAGACGTCAGGCTCGATGGAGGTCTTCGACCAGTTCCAGTTGGGCAGCAATGATATTCGTGGTTTCGAGCGCAACGGCATCGGCCCGCGGGCCAACAACGGCGATGCGCTCGGCGGCACGACTTACTTCACGGCGTCGGCCGAGGCGTCGTTCCCGCTGCCGGGAATTCCGCGTGACAGTGGCTTCCGCGGCGCCTTCTTCGTCGATGCGGGCACGCTCTACGGCAATGATGTGGAGCTGACCGGGGCCGGCGAATTCGCCCGCGGCACCGATGCCTCTCTGCGTGCCTCCGTCGGCGTCAGCCTGATCTGGGCATCGCCGTTCGGGCCGCTGCGTGTCGACTACGCCGTGCCGGTTGCCAAGGAAGAGTTCGACAAGGTCCAGAACTTCAAGTTCGGTATCAACTCATCCTTCTGATGGGTGCAGTCCGGAACCGCCGGAAGATTGTTCTGGGGGTGGCCAGGATCGGACCTAAAGTCCATCCATTCTGTTCCTGTCCATGGGATTGGATGGAAAAAAACAAACGCAAGGCAAGACCCGGAGGTCTTGCCGAGCTTTGTTTTCGGTGGCCCTGGACCCGGAATCCGAAAGGGGCGGCGGTTTTCACGCCTTGACCGCGTTGGTATGTCTTGAAAAGGTTCGGTCATTTCCTGCATCTTGCCTCCTACAGCGCCGAGCGCCTTATCAGACGCGCGATGGTCGCTGTGGAAGTCGGAATGCTGCATGTCTTTGTCGTTAAATCGGGTTCGATTTAAACGAGACATAAGTAGCCAGACAGGATATCTGCCACGCAGAATGGATAAATCTCATGGGTCCTGACCCTATGGAACAGAATTGGTTCTTTCCGCCCCATGAGGGGATCCGCCTGGGAGACCTCGCGGATCGGATCGGGGCGCAACTCTCGGACGCGGCTGCGGCCGACCAAGTGATCCGTGCGGCGGCGCCGGTTTACCGCGCCAAGCCCGGCGACGTTTGCTATATGCTGTCGCGAAAGAGTAGGGAGGAGTTGCAAAGCTGTCGCGCCTCCGCGATCATTTGCGACCAGGCGGTCTCCTCGATCGTGCCACCGCATATCCCCGTTCTCCTGACGCCGAAGCCGCACACGGCGTTTGCACTTGCTGGCGCCCTGCTGCACGGCGAGGCGATGCGTCCGTCCCACAATACGAGCGAGCGCGGCATTGCCGTCGGGGCTTTCGTCGATCCGACAGCCCGTCTCGAGGCGGGTGTGGACGTGGAGCCGACGGCCGTAATTGGTGCCGGTGCCGAGATCGGCAGCGGGACGAGGATCGCGGCCGGTGCCGTCATCGGGCCGTATGTCCGGATCGGTCGCGATTGCACGATTTCAGCAGGGACGAGCATCCTTTGCGCGCTGATCGGCAACAACGTCATTATTCATCCGGGTGCGCGCATCGGCCAGGACGGTTTCGGTTATGCACCGGGACCGAAGGGCGGAATGATCAAGATCGTCCAGGTCGGGCGCGTGATCATTCAGGATCATGTCGAGATCGGCGCGAACACGACGATTGATCGAGGCACCATGGACGACACGGTGATCGGCGAGGGCACGAAAATCGACAACCTCGTTCAGATCGGCCACAACGTCCGCATTGGCCGCTATTGCGGTATCGTCAGCCAGGTCGGCATCGCCGGCAGCGCGCGGATAGGTGATGGCGTGATGATCGGCGGCAATACCGGGGTCAATGGGCATATCAGCATTGGAGACGGGGTGCAGATCGCAGCGATGAGCGGAGTGGCGAGCGACGTGCCGGCTGGAGAGCGCTACGGCGGAATTCCAGCCCGTCCTATGCGGGATTTCCTGCGCGACATCGCCGAGATGGCGATGCGGGCAAGTGAAAGGCAGAAGAAGAAGGGTGGCAGGGATGAGTGAGGCTGCGACGGTCCTCGGTACGGCGGATATTCAGGAAATATTGAAACTTCTTCCCCACCGCTATCCCTTCCTGCTCGTCGACCGAATCATCGAAATCGACGAGGACAACTCAGCAGTCGGCATCAAGAATGTGACGGCGAACGAACCTCACTTCACCGGGCACTTCCCGGAAAAGCCGATCATGCCGGGCGTTCTGTTGATCGAAGGCATGGCCCAGACTGCGGGCGCGATCTGCGCGCGAAAGTCCGGGATCGGCAGCAATCTCGTCTACTTCATGACGATCGACAATGCGCGCTTCCGCAAGCCGGTGGTGCCCGGTAACCGGGTGGAGTTCCATGTCACCAAGCAGAAGCAGCGGGGCAATATCTGGAAATTTCATTGTGACGCAAAAGTTGACGGGCAACTCGTCGCGGAAGCTGATATCGGCGCGATGATAGTCAGCAAGGAAGACGCCTGAAAATGATTGCATCAACTGCGAAGATCCACCCCTCGTCGGTTGTCGAGGACGGCGCGGTCATCGGCGAGAACGTGAAGATCGGCCCGTTTTGCCACATCGGGCCGAATGCCGTTCTGGGAAACGACATCGAGCTCATGAGTCACGTCGTCGTCATGGGACGCACGACGATCGGCAAGGGGACGAAGATCTTTCCGGGTGCTGTCATTGGAGGCGATTCGCAGAGCGTGCATCACAGCGCTCGGGACACGACGCTTGTCGTCGGTGAGAACTGCACGATCCGCGAAGGCGTAACGATGAATACCGGCACCGTCGAACACGGCGGCACGACGATCGTCGGTAACAACAACCTTTTCCTCGCCTATTCGCACGTCGCGCATGATTGCCGACTCGGCAACAACATCATCCTGTCGAACAACGTCATGCTTGCCGGACATGTGACGGTTGAGGACCGCGCCATTCTCGGCGGCGGCTCGGCGGTTCATCAGTTCACCCGTGTCGGCAAGCAGGCCTTCGTCGGCGGGCTGTCGGCAGTGAGCTACGATGTCATTCCATACGGTATGCTGAACGGCAATCCGGGCGTCCTGAGCGGCCTCAATGTCGTCGGCATGACGCGCGCCGGCATCGATCGCCAGAAGATCCACGAGGTTCGGCGCTGCTACAAGCAGATTTTCGAGGGGCCGGAATCCATCCGAGCCAACGCCGCGGCGATTCGCGCAGACTATCTCGATTGTCCGCCCGCCCTCGAGATCCTCGACTTCATCGCCGCCGAGAGCGACCGCGCGCTGTCGTCGCCCAATCGCAGCAACAAGGGGTGACGGTGGTGAACGCTTACGGCCTGCCGCAAAGAAAGGGCAGGCTCGCCATCATCGCCGGCGCGGGGGCGCTTCCGCATCACGTCGCCGAAGCAGCGCGCAGGCAGGGAGAGGATCCCTTTATCATCGCGCTGTCGCGGGAGGCGGATGCCGAATGGACCGGGTTTGACCACTCGATCCTGGCGATTGGCGATTTCGCCGCTATCAGCCGAACCTTTGCGACGGAAGGCATAGATCGGGTCGTCCTTTCCGGATCCGTTCGGCGGCGCCCGGAATGGCGCGACATTCGACCGACGCTGAAGACGTTGGTGAAGGTGCCAAGCGTGATCAGAACCCTGGTTTCGGGCGGCGACGATGCGGTGCTTCGAATGGCGATCGCGCTCATCGAAGCAAGCGGCGCCCACGTCATCGGTGCCCATGACGTCGTGCCGGACTTGCTTGCGGATGCGGGACCGATCGGCATACACGCTCCTGCGGCTGAGGATCGGCGGGATATAGCGGCGGGAATAGCCGCCGCCGACGCCTTGGGCGCGCTCGACGTCGGCCAGGGCGCTGTTGCGGTGGGAGGCCGGGTGGTGGCGCTTGAAGGAGCGGAGGGGACCGATGCCATGCTGGCGCGGGTCGCCGCTCTCAAGGCCGACGGCCGCGTCTCGACGCGCCGTCGCGGTGTCCTCGTAAAGCTCTGCAAGCCGCAGCAGGACGAGCGCGCCGATCTGCCCTCGATCGGACCCTCAACGGTCGCGGGCGCCGAGGCGGCAGGCTTGGCGGGTATCGCCGTCGAAGCGGGTCGTGCCCTCGTCCTGGAGCGGTCGGAGGTCGTCGAAGCTGCCAACCGTTGCGGTCTTTTCATAATCGGCATCGAGCGCGATCCTACTGCATGTCTCCTTAATTCGACCTAGGTTTACGGGAAGAGACATGCAGCCATATCAAAGTGTTACAGCGACCTTTGCGCGTCTGATAAGACGCGCGGCGCTGAAGGGAGGGCGATCGTGACGGAGCGCATCTGCAAGCTCGCAGTGATTGCCGGTGAGGTGTCGGGTGACCTGCTCGGCGCCGACCTGGTGCGCGCGCTTCGCGGGCGGGTGGATGGCGCCGTCGAACTCGTCGGCGTCGGCGGAGAGGCGCTCGAGGCCGAAGGCCTTGCGTCTCTCTTCGATTATTCCGAATTGTCGATCATGGGCTTCTCGCAGGTGATCGCCCGGCTGCCGAAACTTCTTCTTCGCATTCGCCAAACCGCGCGCGCCATCGTCGCCGCGCGGCCCGATCTGCTGGTGATCATCGACAGTCCCGACTTCACCCATCGTGTGGCGCAGCGTGTCCGCGCGGTCCTGCCCGACCTCCCGGTCATCGATTATGTTTGTCCGAGCGTCTGGGCTTGGAAGGCGGAACGCGCGCCGCGGATGCGCGCTTATGTCGACCATGTGCTTTCAGTGCTGCCCTTCGAGCCGGAGGTGATGCGACGCCTCGGCGGTCCGCCGACGACCTATGTCGGCCACCGGCTTGCCTCGGACAGCAACGTGCTCGCGGTCCGGGAGCAGCGGCAAGCCAGGCAGCAATCGGGGGAGGGCCCTGCTGGCAAGACCTGCCTGTTGCTTCCTGGTTCCCGCGCCAGTGAGATCACGCGCCTGCTGCCGATCTTCCGTGATGCCGTCGAGGAACTGGCCGCGCGCCATGAGGGCATGCGCTTCCTGTTGCCGACCGTGCCGCGTCAGGAGGCGCGGGTGCGCGAGCTCACGGCCGCCTGGAAGGTCCAGCCGGAAATTAGCGTCGCTGCGGAGAAGAAGTGGGAGGCCTTCGCCGAGGCGGACGCCGCGTTCGCCGCATCCGGAACCGTGATCCTCGAGTTGGCGCTTGCCGGCGTGCCGGTCGTTTCCACCTATTGCGCTGACTGGCTCGTCACGCTGCTGCACGCGCGGATTCAGATCTGGACGGCGGCGCTGCCCAATCTCATTGCCGATTTCCCCGTCGTCCCGGAATATTTCAACAAGGCGATCCGCCCGGCGACGCTGACGCGGTGGTTCGAGCGGCTTTCCAGCGATACGGCCCAGAGGCGGGCGATGCTCGACGGTTTTGCTATCGTGCAGCAACGGATGGCGACCGATCGTCCACCGGGAGAAAGAGCGGCGGACATCGTCCTCGGCTTTCTCCAAAAGAAAAAACCCGGCCAGTTCTGACCGGGTTTTTTGTTCACTAGCGCCGCGTTAAATCGAGGTCGAGTTAACGCGACATGCAGTGGCGCCGTGCTCAGCGCTTGGAAATCGGCAGATAATCGCGCAGCGGCGCGCCGATATAGAGCTGGCGCGGGCGGCCGATGCGCTGTTCCGGATCCTCGATCATCTCGTTCCACTGGGCGATCCAGCCGACGGTCCGGGCGAGCGCGAAGAGCACGGTGAACATGGTCGTGGGGAAACCCAGCGCCTTCAGCGTAATGCCCGAATAGAAGTCAATGTTCGGGTACAGCTTCTTTTCGATGAAATACTCGTCAGTCAGCGCGATCCGCTCGAGTTCCATGGCGACCTCGAGAAGCGGATCGTCCTTGTGGCCGAGCTCCGCCAAGACCTCATGAGTGGTCTTCTGCATGATCTTGGCACGCGGGTCGTAGTTCTTATAGACGCGGTGGCCGAAGCCCATCAGGCGGAACGGATCGTTCTTGTCCTTGGCGCGGGCGATATATTCCGGGATGCGGTCAACGGAACCGATCTCCGCGAGCATGTTGAGTGCTGCTTCGTTCGCACCGCCGTGAGCCGGACCCCAGAGGCAGGCGATGCCTGCGGCGATACAGGCGAACGGGTTGGCTCCCGAGGAGCCGGCCAGGCGCACCGTAGAGGTCGAAGCGTTCTGCTCGTGGTCCGCGTGCAGGATGAAGATGCGGTCCATGGCGCGTGCTAGAACCGGGTTCACCACATATTCCTCACAGGGCACGGCAAAGCACATGCGCAGGAAGTTTGCGGCGTAGTCGAGATCGTTCTTCGGGTAAACGAAGGGCTGGCCGATATGGTACTTGTAGGCCATTGCGGCGATCGTCGGCATCTTGGCGATCATGCGCAGCGAGGCGACCATGCGCTGATGCGGGTCGGTGATGTCCGTCGAGTCGTGATAGAAGGCCGAGAGCGCCCCGACGCAGCCGCACATGACCGCCATCGGATGGGCGTCGCGGCGGAATCCGGTGAAGAACCGGCTCATCTGCTCGTGAATCATCGTGTGATGGGTCACACGATAGTCGAAGTCGTCCTTCTGCGCCTTGGTCGGCAGTTCGCCATAGAGAAGAAGATAGCAGACTTCGAGGAAGTCGCCGTGCTCGGCGAGTTGCTCGATCGGATAGCCGCGGTGAAGCAGCACGCCTTCATCGCCGTCGATATAGGTGATCTTGGACTCGCACGATGCCGTCGACGTGAAGCCGGGATCATAGGTGAACATCTTGGTTTGCTTGTAGAGTGAACCGATGTCCACGACGTCCGGACCGATGGACCCGGATCGCACTGGCAGGTCCGCTGCTTTTCCATCGATGTTTATCGTCGCGTTTTTTTCTGACATGGGGACCCTCCGTCTATGGCGCCGTGGCATACAAGCTATGCCGAGAAATTGAGCGTTGCGAATTTGCTATATGATTTACTTTCGACTGCCAAGCGATACGAAAGGCAAATTGTGCGACGCGAAAACTGGCATATGGCGATGCAACAACCGCAGTTTACGGCAACATGACGAACAAGATCAATGATCGCGCTCAGCCTGATGCGGTACCATTCTTTATAGCTTTGCCGCTTTTTTGAGCAGCTAGTCTTCCGGTTGCAACCTGGACGGTTTGGTTGCACGATCAAGCCGACAGCAAACGGGGTCAGAGCGGGCTACAAATGAGGGAGGGGCAGGGTGAGGCGCCGGCGCAGTTGGACGAGCAGCGCACCCGGTATGCGGCTCATCTCGCGCCCCTCGCTCATGCCGGCAAATCCCCTCGAATCCTGGCCAAACTTCAGGCCTGCACGCCTCCGACGTGGTCATCGGCACGCAGCAGCGGCCGTACGACCGTCGCCTCCGCCGTTCGCGGGCTGCGTTCCGCCATGCAGGAAGAAGCCGAATACGGCCACGGTTTCGTCTTGGTACCCGTGCTCCTTGCGCTTGGCTCCATCAGCTGGTTCGCGCTGGCAGAAGCACCCGGAATTGCTGAACTTGCAGCACTGACATGCGTTTTTGGCATGGCGGCCCTCTTCTGCTCCGGACGGTTTCGCCCCTATCGGCCGCTGGTTCTGGCTCCTTGCCTGGTGGCGGGAGGTATGCTGCTTGCTGCGATCGAAACCGTCCGGCTGGGCACTGTGGTTCTCGATGGCCCCGTGACGACCAACGTCCGTGGGATCGTCCTGTCGCGAGAGGCCGACGACAAAGGCCGCTGGCGCTACCTCGTCGAAATCCGCGAGACGGCCGCGCCGCAATTGCGCAGACCGCCGACCCGGGCAACGCTGTTGGCACGCAGCCGCCACGCGCCTTTTCCGATCGGTTCGGCGATCGAGGGCAAGGTCCGGCTCTCGCCACCTTCTGGGCCTGCGCTTCCGGGACTAAATGATTTCGCCTTCGACGCTTACTACAGAGGCATTGGTGCGGTGGGGTTCTTTTTTGGCACTCCGCGGGCAACCGCAGGAGCGGAGGTCGCCGCAGAATCCACCATGTCCGTCTCCATGAGGGTGGCTGCCTACCTCACAGCGACACGCGAGGCTGTCGGCAATCAAATACGCACGACCATTGGCGGTGATACGGGTGCAATGGCCGCAGCGCTCGTCACAGATGAAGAGCGCGCGATCAGTCGCGAGACCGTCGAGATTCTGCGTTCGGCGGGGCTCTCGCATGTGCTCGCCATTTCGGGGCTCAACATGGTCCTTGCCGCAGGTACGTTCCTCGTGGGCGCGCGGACCCTGTTGAACTTGCTGCCCGGTGTTGCGGAAAAGCTGGCGATCAAAAAAATAGCGGCCGCCGGGGCGCTGCTCATGGTCTTTTTATACATCCTGATCTCCGGAGGGGCGGTTTCCGCGCTGCGATCATGGATCATGATCACGATCATGCTTCTCGCCGTTTTCTTCGACCGCGTCTCAATCAGCCTGCGCAACGTGGCGCTTGCCGCGCTCGTCATTATTGCCTGGTCGCCATCTTCGGTCGCCGGGCCCGGATTTCAGATGTCGTTTGCCGCGACCCTGGCCCTTGTCGCGGGTTACGCACGTTGGCGCGATCACCGCGGCAAGGGCCGGCAGGAAGGGAGCTCGGCGCGATCACTGGGACCCGCCGGCAGCCTTGTCGCTGGCACCGTTGCCACATCGTTCATCGGCGGACTAGCGACAGCCATCTACGCCGCGGCCCATTTCCAGAGGCTGCCGGCCTACGGATTGGCGGCAAATATTGCCGCGACGCCGCTGATCGGCATCCTCATCATGCCGTTCGGCCTCTTCGCCATGTTACTGATGCCCTTCGGGCTCGAGTACTACCCTTTGATGGTGATGGGTCAGGGGCTGGAGTGGATGCTTGCCGTCGCCCGGTATGTGGCGGCACTCGATGCCGACTGGGTCACCGGCCGCGTCGGCGACTTCGGTTTCGTTTCGATCGCTTCCGGTGGCGTGCTTCTCTGCGTGCTCAGAACCCGTCTGGCGCTCCTCGGAGCCGTGCTGGTCCTCATGGGTGGAACGGCGATCGCGCTGGAACGCCAGGCCGAGCGCCCGTCGATTTTGGTCTCGGAGGACGGCCGGCTGGTTGGCCTCGTTTCCGACGAGGCGATCGCGACGAACCGGACGCGGCCACCTGATTTCATCTTTTCGCAATGGCAGCGAGCACTCGCCCTCGGCCGGCACATGCCGCCGGTCGAGCTGGCTTCCTCACCCGGCGGAACTCCGGCGATCGGCGTCGAAGCGGCGGTCGCGTTGGCGACGGCAAAGCCAGGCGCCTTTCGTTGCCGGGAGAACGCCTGGTGCGCCGGTCGCAGCCGGGAAGGTTGGGCGGTTCTCGTTATCGATGAGCCGGAGCTCTTCCCGGCCTTGTGCGGGCGTGCCGATCTGGTGATCGTCGCAACCCGCCGGCCACTACCTGCCTGTGCTTCAGGTCGTGCACGCATCCTGACAGGTGAAACGTTGCGGCTGAGCGGTGCCGTCGAAATTTACGCCGATCGCGCCCGACCCGGCGAGCTGCCGCGCATGCGTGCCGTCACGGCGTTCCGCTCCACAGAGCGCCCGTGGCAGCATCACCGCCGGTACGATTGGCGCAGCAATACCTTCTCGACCGTGTCGCCGGAGATCTAGGAAGAGCCTCTGCGCACCAGGCGGCAGCATATTCTTGAATACAAAACTCAAGAAATCCTTGGCATCAAGCTGAGGTTTGTCGTAAGGAGAGTGCCAATGGCTTCACCTGCAGTTGTGCAGGGTGAGGGGTGCTTGCGGCTTTCGACCCGCATGCAGCATCTTGAACCGATGAAATCGATTGTGCTTGCGTCCGCGCCCGTCGGGCAAGCGTAGACATTATGAGGAATGACATGTCGAAGCGGACCCGATCGGTGTTCAAGGTTTTGATCGCAGCCACGATCGCCGTTTTCCTGGCCGGCCCTCCGGCGACGGGGTTTGCGCAGACGGTGCAACCGGCTCCATCCACGTCGGGCGCTGAGCAGCCGGCGGTGTCCGCAACACCGGTACCGGGTGTGCGGCGCCCCGAAGAGTCGACCGCGGCTTCTGGCGAAACGCCGCATCTGGGCGGTGTCGAAGCGCCGGCAGCAACAGGTCCGGTCCTTCCGCACGACCTCTCTCCGGTCGGCATGTTCCTGGCCGCCGACATCGTCGTCAAAACAGTGATGATCGCTCTGGCGGTGGCTTCTGTCGTCACCTGGGCGATCTTCCTCGTGAAGAGCCTGGAACTCGCGAGTGCAAAATCGCGGATGCGGCGAGCCGTAGAAGTCCTGAGCACGGCAAACGGGCTGGCGGAAAGCGAAGCGAAATTTGGCAGCAAAGGCGGCGTTGCCGCAGATATGGTCGCCGCCGCAAGCGACGAAATGGTCCGCTCGGAGGCGGTGCTGGATCAGGCGCCGGCCGCCGGCGTCAAGGAGCGCGTTTCGTCGCTGCTCGGCCGCATCGAAATTCGCGCTGGAAAGCGGATGAGCGCCGGCACGGGCGTTCTTGCGTCGATCGGCTCCGTTGCACCCTTTGTCGGCCTTTTCGGAACCGTATGGGGGATCATGAATTCCTTCATCGGCATCAGCAAGGCGCAGACGACCAATCTGGCGATCGTCGCCCCCGGCATTGCCGAGGCGCTGCTGGCAACCGCAATCGGTCTTGTCGCGGCCATACCCGCAGTCGTGATCTACAACTACTTCGCCCGATCGGTAGGCGCCTATAAGCTCATGCTGGCGGACGCCGCGGCGGCTGTCGAGCGTCTGGTGAGCCGCGATCTCGATCATCGACACGTTCAAAAGAAACAGCCGCGTCGCCACGAGGGCTATGCCCACGGCGCCGAGGCTTCGATCGCAAGAGTCGGGTGACGGCCATGGCGGGAAGACTTTCCGAAGAGAGCGGCGAACTCGCCGAAAACAGCGAGATCAACGTCACCCCTTTCATCGACGTCATGCTCGTGCTGCTGATCATCTTCATGGTTGCCGCTCCGCTTGCGACGGTCGACATGAAGGTCGATCTGCCGCAATCGGTTGCCAAGCCGACTCCGCGCGAGGACAAGCCGGTCTTCGTCACGTTGAAAGCCGATCTGACCCTTGCGATCGGCAACGAGGAAACGGCCCGTGAGGCGTTCTCCTCCGAGCTCGATCGGATCACGAATGGCAACAAGGAAACGCGCGTGCTGCTCCGCGCGGACCGACTCGTCGACTATGGCGACTTGATGAGCGCGATGAACCTCATCCAGGGGGCCGGCTACAGCAAGATTGCGCTCGTCGGACTCGAGGCGGCGCCGGCGCGCTGACCGCCTCAGTTTCCGTCACCGATACTTCAGCCGCGGCCGCTGCCGGCCGGCGAGTTCCTTTTTCTATGCCGAAATGCCACGGTCGCTTGAAACCGGCGGTGCGGGGAATTATGAGCTTAATGCATGAAGATCGCGCGGTCCTCCAGCCAACGGCGCCGCGCCTACGGGACACGAGGCAGTATCATGAACTTCGAAGCAGCGCGCATTAAGATGGTGGACAATCAGATCCGCACGACGGATGTGACGTCCCACTCTGTCCTGTCCGCCTTCCTTACCGTGCCGCGCGAAGAGTTCGTCCCCGCGAAGATGAGAGAACTTGCCTATATCGATGCGGACATTCAGCTCGTCGGTGGCGTCGAGCCGCGTTACCTGATGGAACCGTCTCCGCTCGCCAAACTATTGCAGCTTGCGCAAGTCTCGAAGTCGGATGTGGTTCTGGAGATCGGATGCGGCTCCGGTTACGCGTCGGCCTTGCTGTCGCTGCTCGCCAGTTCCGTGGTGGCGCTCGAAAGCGATGAGTCGCTCGCCGCGAAGGCAACGGAGACTCTGGCGCAGCTCGGCTACGACAACATAGCGGTGGTGACCGGCGATCTGGCAAAGGGTTACCCCGCCGAGGCGCCTTACGACGTGATATTCGTCAATGGCTCGGTAGAGGCGATCCCGGCCGCGTTGTTCGAGCAGCTTCGCGACGGCGGGCGCCTGGTGGTCGTTGAAGGTTTTGGTAACGCCTCCCGTGCGAAACTTTACCTGCGCGAATCGGGAAGGACGTCCGAGAGGCCCGATTTCAATACATCCGTGAAGCCTCTGCCGGGTTTTCGTCGCGAGCAGTCGTTTGTTTTCTGAGGCGCCTCCCGTTGAGGGTCCTCATAAAGGGATATAGACGCAAGAAAATCGATGTTGCGGATTGGCAACGTATTGCCTGTTTCTTTTTGAAATGCTCGGGTGGAGTGGTGGTGTACAGTTGTCGCAAAACCGAATCCGGGGTTCAAAGAGCAAGGAAGCGGTGATTTGCTCGCCGATGCTTGGCGCTGCGTGCCATTCTTGGTTGAGCGAATTAACCTGGTAGGGGCTTGCTACTAACTTGCGGGCGGCAATGCCGTCCGACTGATCGGAGGTAAGATCGTGTCGTTTGTTCGCAAAACAGCGTTGTGGGCGGCTGTTTCAACCAGCCTGTTGCTTGTGCCGCACGCCGTATCCGCCGAGACGATCTTCGGGGCGATGGCGAAGGCCTACGCGAACAACCCGGATCTGAACGCGGCCCGCGCTGGCCTGCGCGCCACTGACGAAGGGGTGCCAATCGCCAAGTCCGGATATCGGCCGCAGGTCTCCGCCACGGCAACCGGGACGCTGTCGCGTGTTGACCGGGAAGTCACCGGTAGCGAGGACCTTCACAGCGGCCAGGTCGGAATCTCGATCACCCAGACGATCTTCGACGGGTTTCAGACGCTGAACAACGTCAGGGCGGCCGAGTCGAATGTCTTCTCGAGCCGGGAGACATTGAAGGCCAATGAGATCCAGATTCTTCTGACGGCCGCGCAGTCCTATGCGAATATCGTCCGCGACCAGCAGGTCGTCTCCATTCGGCGCCAGAACCTGGCCTTCCTCCGGGAGCAGCTGAACGCCGCCGAGGCGCGCCTCGATGTGGGCGAGGGCACCCGTACGGATGTGAGCCAGGCGCAAGCGGAATTGGCGCAAGCGCAGTCGCTGCTCGTCGCTGCCGTGGCGCAGCTCAAGCAGAGCGAAGCGGTCTATGTCCAGATCGTCGGTGCGGCCCCAACGGCGATCCGGCAGACCGGGCCCGCGACGAGGGGCATGCCGAGATCGCTGGACCAGGCCGTTGCCACGGGCCTGCGCGAGAATCCGCAGATCCTGGCGGCGCAATACTCGGTCGATTCGGCGGGCTTCCAGGTGAAATCGGCCGAAGGCACGATGCTGCCTGGCGTCGTTCTTCAAGGTGCGGTCACCCGGAACACCGGCAATGTCAATGCCGACAACACCACCGCCAGTATTACGGCGCGTCTGGAAGTGCCGATCTATCAGGGCGGCGCTGAATACGGCCAGATCCGCCAGGCTAAGGAACGATTGGGCCAGCAGCGCATCCTCGTCGATTCGGCACGCGCTGAGGTGCAGCAGACCGTTGTCTCCGCGCATGCTCAGCTTGAATCGGCCCTTGCCCGCATCACCGCCAGTCGTTCGCAGATCTCCGCCGCCAATCTGGCGCTCGAGGGTGTCGTTGAAGAACGGAAGGTCGGCCAGCGCACCACGCTTGATGTGCTCGACGCGCAGCAGGACGTGCTGATCGCGCGGGAGTCGCTGGCAGGCGCGCAGCGCGATGCTGTCGTTGCGAGCTATGCCCTGCTTGCGGCCATGGGCAGGCTGACCGTCAAGGTACAGGGACTGCAGGTGGCGGAATATCGTCCCGAAGAGCACTACGAAGCCGTCAAGGACAAGTGGTTCGGCCTGCGCACCGTCGACGGGCGCTGATTTATACCGCCCGAGGTTCCCTGGGCGATCACATCGACGCAGCAGATCTCGAAGCGCCTCGCATTCGTTGGAATGTGGGGCGTTTTAGCTTTATGCAATTCCAGCCGCCAAGGCCGGCTCTGCCCCAAAAAACAAATCTGTGCAAGAATTTCCAAGGCTGATTCGCGGCGTTTGTTTCACCCGTGAAGTCACTTAAGGTTTGTGCGGAATCGGCACGCAGGCGCTGCGACCTGTGCCCGACCGCAGAGCAAACGAGGATTGAAATGGCACAGCTCAACGTCGCACGAGAACCTTCGATGGATGAAATTCTGGCATCCATTCGCAAGATCATCGAAAGCAATGAGACGGCGCCAGGCGCATCCTCCGCGCGACAAAGTTTCGATGAAACGACCGAGGACGAGATCGAATTGACAATCGACTCGGAGATCGAGACCGCCGGGTTCCCTTCTTCGCAAGAGGGCATCATGTCGGCCGAGCGACCCTCGGCCAATGCAATCAACGCATCCCTTTCGGCTCCGGACGCCGCCGCAGTGCCGCCATCGCCGCTCTCTCTCGCCGATGTGGCGGCACGTGTCAGAGCGGCGTCCGAGCGCCATGCGGCAAGTTACGCGGCACGCGAGCGGGAGGAGGAGATCCCAATGCAAGATAGTCCCTTGGTGACATCGCGCATGGCGGCCGTCGCTTCGTCCGCCGGCGCTGCGCCGAGCGTCGGTTCCGACGCCGCGCCCGATGCGACCACGCCGTCCTCGGAGCCGGCGCTTCCGGCGGCAGCCGAGGTGCCGGGACAGTCTGCACCGCCGCAGGCGGAAATTGCCAAAGCGGCTGGTGAGGGGGAGAAGGAAGGGGGCGCTATTGTGTCGCCCGCCGTCGGCCGGCAGGTTGCGCGTGCCTTCGACGATCTGGCGCATGCGGTGGAACAGGGGCCGAGGCGCTCATTCGACGAGATCGCCGAAGCCATGCTTCGTCCGATGCTCCAGGAGTGGCTCGACGACAATCTGCCGACGCTGGTCGAGAAGCTGGTCCGCGAGGAAATCGAGCGCGTCGCGCGCGGTCCGAGGCGCTAAAGTCTCCCTCTAAGAATGCCGTAGCGAGATGATGAAGGCTGCGTGCCGGACGCCGCCTTTTTGCCCGCTTGTGTTGACTTGCGCCGGCCCATCCGGTTTACAGGACGCTGACATCAATCTCCAAAAGCGGCCCCCACAGAATGCTTGACAAGACCTACGATTCCGCCTCCGTCGACCCGCGCATCGCAAAGAAGTGGGACGATGAAAACGCGTTTCGTGCCGGCGCGGGCGCAAAGCCGGGCGCAGAGCCTTTCTGCATCGTAATCCCGCCGCCGAACGTCACCGGTTCCCTGCACATGGGCCATGCGCTCAACAATACGCTGCAGGACGTCCTGGTTCGCTTCGAGCGCATGCGCGGCAAGGACGTGCTCTGGCAGCCGGGCATGGACCATGCCGGCATCGCGACGCAGATGGTCGTCGAGCGGAAACTGATGGAAACCCAGCAGCACCGCCGGCAGTTGGGTCGAGAAGCTTTCGTCGAGAAGGTCTGGGAGTGGAAAGCCGAATCCGGCGGGCAGATCTTCAATCAGTTGAAGCGGCTCGGCGCCTCCTGCGACTGGTCGCGCGAACGCTTCACGATGGATGAGGGGCTTTCCGAGGCCGTCATCGAGGTGTTCGTCAGCCTCTACAAGGATGGGCTGATCTATCGCGACAAGCGCCTCGTCAACTGGGATCCGAAGCTTCAGACGGCGATTTCGGATATCGAGGTGGAGCAGGTCGAGGTCAACGGCAATCTGTGGCACCTGCGCTATCCGCTGGAAGAGGGCGTCACCTATCAGCATCCGGTCGCCTTCGACGATGATGGCAATCCCACAGAATGGGAGACCAGAGACTATCTTGTCGTAGCAACGACCCGCCCGGAAACCATGCTCGGCGACACCGGCGTCGCGGTTCACCCGGACGACGCGCGTTACAAGGGTGTCGTCGGCAAGCACGTCATTCTGCCGATCGTCGGCCGGCGCATTCCGATCGTTGCTGACGAATATCCCGATCCGACGACCGGAACCGGGGCGGTGAAGATGACTCCGGCCCATGACTTCAACGATTTCGAGGTCGGCAAGCGCCGCGGGCTGCGACTCGTCAACGTGTTGACCCCGGACGGCCGGGTCACGCTCAAGAACAATGAGGACTTCCTCGAAGGTCTCGACCATCCTGCAGCCCTCCATGGCGCATGGGATCAGCTGGAGGGCAAGGACAGGTTCGAGGCGCGCAGGCTGATCGTCGAGATTCTCGATGCGGCCGGTCTCGTCGATCACATCGAGCCGCACAAGCATGTGGTCCCGCATGGCGATCGCGGCGGCGTGCCGATCGAGCCGCGTCTGATGGAACAATGGTACGTCGATGCCAAGACCTTGGCGAAGCCGGCGATCGCGGCGGTGCGTGAAGGTCGGACGACCTTCGTGCCGAAGAACTGGGAAAAGACTTACTTCGAATGGATGGAGAACATCCAGCCCTGGTGTATCTCACGGCAGCTCTGGTGGGGCCATCAGATACCGGCATGGTATGGTCCCGATGGACAGGTCTTCGTCGAAAGGACGGAGGAAGAGGCGCTGCACGCGGCGATCCAGCACTATATCGCCCATGAAGGGCCGATGAAGGCCTATGTCGAGGACCTGCTGGAAAACTTCAAGCCTGGCGAGATCCTGACGCGCGAGGAGGATGTGCTCGATACCTGGTTCTCCTCGGCGCTCTGGCCGTTCTCGACGCTCGGTTGGCCAACGGAAACGCCGGAACTCGAAAAATATTACCAGACCGATGTTCTGGTGACCGGTTTCGACATCATCTTCTTCTGGGTTGCCCGCATGATGATGATGGGGCTCCACTTCATGAAGGATGCGGACGGCACGCCGGTCGAACCTTTCCATACCGTCTATGTCCACGCGCTCGTCCGCGACAAGAACGGGCAGAAGATGTCGAAGTCGAAAGGCAACGTCATCGACCCGTTGGAGCTGATCGACGAGTACGGCGCCGACGCGCTGCGCTTCACACTGGCGATCATGGCGGCGCAGGGGCGTGACGTGAAGCTCGACCCGGCACGCATCGCCGGCTACCGCAACTTCGGCACCAAGCTTTGGAACGCCACGCGATTCGCCGAGATGAACGGCGCGACGAGCAGCGAAGGGTTCATTCCCGAAGCGACCGCGCTCACGGTCAACCGCTGGATCCTGACGGAGCTCTCGCGCACGATCCGCGATGTGACGGAGGCGATCGAGAATTACCGATTCAACGAGGCGGCCGGAAGCCTCTACCGCTTCGTATGGAACCAGTTCTGCGACTGGTATCTCGAGCTCTTGAAGCCGGTCTTCAATGGCGAGGACGAAGCCGCAAAGCGCGAAGCCCAGGCCTGCGTGGCTTATGTCCTGGACGAGATCTACAAGCTCCTGCACCCCTTCATGCCCTTCATGACCGAAGAGCTATGGGATAAGACGGCCGGCCCCGGCCGCGGGCGCACGACGCTGCTCTGCCATGCCGAATGGCCCGCGGCCTTCTATGCCGACGATGCCGCCGCGGACGAGATCAACTGGCTGATCGAGCTTGTCTCGGGTATTCGCTCGGTCCGCGCGGAAATGAACGTCCCTCCGGCGTCAATGGCACCGCTCGTGATCGTTGGCGCCAAGGGGCTGACCGGCGAGCGGCTCGACCGGCATGCCTCTGCCATCAAGCGGCTGGCGAGGGTGGAGAGCATCGAGCATGCGGGCGCCGCGCCGCGCGGGAGTGCCCAGATCGTCATCGGCGAGGCAACCGCCTGCCTCCCGCTCGGCAATCTGATCGATCTCGCGGCCGAAAAGTCCCGGCTCGAGAAAGCGATCGCCAAGGTCGAGGCCGAGCGGCAGAGGATTCTCGGCAAGCTCGCCAATGAGAAGTTTGTGGCCAACGCCAAGCCTGAGTTGGTAGAGGCCGAGCGCGAGCGGCTGGCGGAACTCGACCAGCAGCGGGACTCGCTCGGCGTCGCCTTGAGCCGTGTGGCGGAAGCGGGCTGACCCGCTCCCATGCTGAGGGAAAATAAGATCCCGCGGTAGCGATGCCGCGGGTTTTTCTTTGCTTCAAACCCGAGTCGGCTTTCGCGCGGTTGAGAATAACCAAGTCACACGCTTAGGCTTTAAAGCTCGCCTGGACAAGGACGGCGCGGCACGGCAGTCCGCAAAAAGCAAAGTTGTTGTTCCTGTGTCACACACTGCGATCAAATTGGAATAAAAATCTGCTGATGAAGTTGAAAACCGACGTCAGTAGAACTTTCTTCTGATTTCCTAAGTTCATGTCCGAATCATGAAATTCTTACGTAAATTTGATGGCCCGGTTTGTCGGGTTAAGCGCGGACGTGCTGTTTGCCATTTGACGTTCTCGTAAGGAATATTCCGTCAACTGCGGACCGGGATGAATTGTCGCAGTCGTGAATTGCAGGGGAGGAGCTGAATGGCTCGAAAAGAACTGAAGAAGGGCGTTCTGACGGCGGTCGCCGGGCTGCTCGTGGCGTCGGCTGCACAGGCCGGGGGCCTCGAGCGCGGCGGCTACAATATCGATCTGCTGTTCGATCCTTCGGATTACGCGGTTGAAGGCACGGCAACCTATGTCAACCCGCAGCGCAAGCTGAAGAATGTAGTGGATACGGACACTGAATTTACAAATCCGTTCACAGACGAATTCGGTGGCGGCAACCTGAACTCCCGCCCCAATCGCGCAGACGACACGGAGAGCTATTGGGTACCTAGAATCGGTTTCAAGGCTGCCTTGGGTGACAGTGTCGACTGTATGGCGGACTATTCGCAGCCTTGGGGGGCTCACGCCAATCCTGGTATCAACTGGGCCGGCGCTAACCACAACATCGAAACCAAGGTTGAAAGCGACAATTACGCTGCCACCTGCTCTTACAAGTGGCAGATGGGGACCGGCTTCATTCGAGTGATCGGTGGCGTCTTCTACCAGGAAGTCAGTGGGTTCAAGGAGCGACTTGTCCAGGATCCCGTTGTGCTGGGCGGGCTTTCAGGCGTCGGCCGCCTTGAACTCGAGGATAGTGGCTGGGGGTGGCGTACCGGTGTTGCCTACGAAATCCCCGAGTACGCAATGCGGGCGAGTCTCGTTTACAATAGCGCTGTAGACCTCGATAGCCTGGACGGCTTTATTGATATAACCAACGTGGGCCTCACTAAATATGATGTCCAGGGGTCCGCATCAATGCCGGATTCACTGGAACTCAAGCTTCAATCCGGCATAGCGCCCGACTGGCTCGCCTTCGGTTCGGTAAAATGGACCGACTGGAGCCAGTTGCAGGTGATCAAATTCTGCCCAGGCACCGTCACGAATACTACGCCATGTACCAGCCTCGATCTTCTTTACCGCGATGGCTGGACGATCACGGGTGGTATCGGTCACAAATTCAATGACCAATGGAGCGGCGCGCTAAGCTTGACCTGGGATCGCGGTACCAGCACCGGGATAGGGGCGCAGACGGACACTTGGACGCTCGGTGCCGGTGTATCCTACACCCCGACAGAAAACGTGGAGCTTCGGTTCGCTGGTGCGGCAGGCATCTTGACCAGCGGCAGTTCCGGGACGAAGACCTATCAAGGTGAGACCTACGGTACCGACGTCGCCTACGACTTCGACAACGACTTCGTTGGCGCTATCTCCACGTCACTGAAAGTCAAATTCTGATCCTCTTCCTCAGATGTTCGAGGCCCGGCCCCTTCGCCGGGCCTTTTGCCATGGGTCACTGCTTGCGGCTTATAAGCAATTGTGAATGTGACGATTCAGCAACACATTAATCGCTATGGTTTTGCTAGTGTAGCGCGCGGATCGATCATGTCCATTTCCCGCCACAAAATGAGAGCACCGATGATAGCGACAAACGTGCGAACGAGGACTGTGCTTGCGTTTGAGGTTGGCTGAGTTTGTGTGCTGTCGTGACATCCCCTGGCAATCGGCGTGTGATGCGCAGCGGGCCTAGTGCTGGCTGCGGGGTGGCGAATGCGTGCGGCGCCCGGCATGACCGGGCGGAGTCGACCTCGGTGAATGCTCGCATGACGGTGCGCCGTCTGCGGGTCGATGCTTGCAGCGGTGGTGGGTTCGGCGTGGCCGGCTGGAACGAAAGAAGCTGATTGTGATGTGCGCAGGGGAATTCAGATCGCTGAGGGTTGCGGTGCTTGGCATGTCGCTGGCAGTGGGCGCAACCACGGCATGGCCGGCCAGGGCGTTCGATCCGGGCGCGGGCGTAACCAAGGAGTCAGGGCCGTTCGCGCTCTTCAAGTTCGGCTTTTCCGCCTACAAGGACGGTCGGAAGGACGAGGCGGTCGAGGCCTATCGTTACGCCGCCGAAAAGGGGCACACGGGCTCCCGCTGGGCTCTCGCCAACATGTACGCCTATGGCGACGGCGTCGCTGAAAACGACCTCGAAGCGTTCAAGATCTATAGCGAAATCGCGCAGCAGGGTGTTGAGCCGGGTTCCGAGGACACGGGTTATTTCGTCAACGCGCTGATCTCCCTAGCCGGCTACTACCGGCGCGGCATCCCGGATAGTCCGGTGCAGGTTGACCTGACGCGGGCACGCCAGTTGTACTTCCAGGCCGCCTCGACCTTCGGCATCGCCGAGGCGCAGTTCCAGCTAGCTCGTATGCTGCTTTCCGGCGAGGGCGGCAGCGTCAACGTCCAACAGGCCAAGAAATGGCTGAATCGGGCGCGCAAGAACGGTCACGCCGGTGCCATGGGCGTGTTCGGCAGCGTCATTTTCCAGGAAGGCCAGATCGTCCGTGGTCTCGCATACATGACCGCAGCGCTCGACCAGTGTTCGCCGAAGGAACGCTCTTGGCTGCAGCCCATGCAGGAACAGGCCTTCTCACTGGCGAGCGAGGACGACCGCCGCGTCGCGATCTCGATGGCGCAGAACATGCACCTTCACCAATAAGGCGCGGGGCTATCCCGAGTAGCCGCTCTACAGAGCCTCGAAGGCGAACTCCGCGGTCACGGGGACATGGTCCGATGGCTTTTCCCAGGACCGGAGGTGTTTTTCGATCGATGTCGACAGGAGCTTGTCAGCCGCTTCCGGCGACAGCATCAGATGGTCGATTCGAATCCCGAAATTCTTCTGCCAGCAGCCTGCCTGGTAATCCCAAAAGGAATAGAGCGGCACCTCGTCCGAGGTTGCACGCACGGCATCGGTGAAGCCGAGGTTGCGCAGTCGCCGGAATGCGGCGCGGGTTTCCGGCAGGAAGAGCGCATCGTCCCTCCAGACCTTCACGTCCCAGCAATCATGGGCTTCCGGGATGACGTTGTAATCCCCGGCAAGGATCAGCGGTTCCTCGAGCTGGAGCCGCTGCTCAGCGAAAGCCGTCAGGCGCTGCATCCATCTAAGCTTATAGGCATATTTCTCCGTCCCCGTCGGATTGCCGTTCGGGAGATAAAGGCAGCAAACGCGAATCGCGCCGCCCCGGACGGAAAACACGCCTTCGATGAAGCGGGATTGCCCGTCGGAATCTTCTCCAGGCAGGCCCCGGATGACTTCGTCCGGTCGGCGTTTCGAAATCAGCGCCACACCGTTGAAGCCCTTCTGGCCATGCGTTTCCACATGGTATCCGAGGGCCTCGATCTCGAACCTTGGAAAGGCCTCGTCCACAGCCTTGATCTCCTGTAGGCAGGCAATGTCCGGATCGGATGCCTTGAGCCAGGCGAGGAGGCTGTCGACTCGCGCCTTGACGCCGTTGATGTTCCAGGTGGCGATCTTCATGGGAACAGCATTTGCCCTTCTTCTTGGGGAGGCCTAGGTCAGAATCGTTGTAGCGGGTGCAGCGTCACGCGTCCATTGAGATGCGCGATGAGCCCCGAGGTCTGGAACCCGCATCGGGAATCATTCAGTCGAAATTCTCCCGAGAAACCCGATAGATGCAACAATCATCCTATCGTCGTTGGAACGCACCCGAGCCGGGCTCATGGCCGCCGCACAGGAATTGATTCCGCTTTCTGTGCGTCTATAGTCCCGCGCATGATTGAGTTCATCGAGAATTATTGGCCGCACTTTCTGGCGCTCCTGTCGTTCGCACTGGGCGCGCCAGCGATCTTACACGCAGCGATGACAAAGGAGGATGTCCGCGCGGCCGCCGGCTGGGTCGGTGTGATTCTGCTGTCGCCGATCGTTGGCGCGGCGATCTACGCGGTCGCCGGCATCAACCGGATGCGCCGATCGTCACTCGGTCTACAGCGGTCGCTGTTGCGCTCCAACGGCCCCGATCCGTTCCTTCGTTTCGACGTCAGTCACGAACAGGTGGCGATCCGGTTCGGCCATCGCTTTGCGGCGATGAAGATCCTGGGAGACCGGGTCTCTCGTTTTGCGATGTCGACGGGCAATCACATCACCATGCTGGAGGGGGGTGACGATGTCTACGGGGCAATGCTCACGGAGATCGCCGAAGCGCGCCGGAGCATTTTGTTGGAAAGCTATATCTTCGATCGCGACCACATCGGGCTGCGCTTCGCCGATGCGCTCGTTGCCGCCATGAAGCGCGGCGTCAGTGTGCGGGTGCTGATCGACGCGGTCGGGGCCCGCTACTCCGTCCCGAGCATTGTCGGATATCTGTTGGAAAAGGGGGTGCCGACCGCGGTCTTCAACGGCAACATCATCATGGGCCTGAGATTGCCCTATGCCAATCTCAGGACACATCGCAAGATCCTCCTGGTCGATGGCGCGGTGGCCTTTACCGGAGGCATGAACATCCGCGCGGGATTCACGACTGAAATCGCGGGTGGCGAGGCCGCCTTCGATACGCATTTCCGTGTGACAGGGCCGATCGTCGCCGACATCTTCCAGGTCGCGGCGGAGGACTGGCAATTCGCCAGCGGCGAGATTCTGGCAGGCGACGCCTGGCAACTGCCGGAAACCGAGACGCTCGAAGGCGTGCCCTCGGTGCTGATGCGGGCCGTTCCTACCGGACCCGACAATACCAACGAAACCAATCACAAGATGCTGATGGGAGCATTCTCGATTGCGCGCAAGCATATACGGCTGATGTCGCCCTATTTTCTGCCGGACAGGGAACTCATCAGCGCCTTGGTAACGGCCGCACGCAGGGGGGTCGAGGTGGACATCGTCGTTCCCGCCGTCAACAATCTCACCCTCGTGGACCGAGCGATGACAGCGCAGTTCGATCAGGTTTTGAAGGGCCATTGCCGCGTGTGGCGGGCAAAAGGGGCCTTCAACCATTCAAAGCTAATCGTCGTCGACGGGCATTGGGCCTTTGTCGGATCGAGCAATCTCGATCCACGCTCACTGCGGCTGAACTTCGAGATCGATCTCGAGATCGTTGACGAAGCCTTTTCGCAGGCGCTGAACGAGAAGATCTGCGCGTTACGCTCAACGGCAGATGAGGTGACACTCGCGACCCTGAAGGAGGAGCCTTTCCTCAGCCGCCTCGCCAATCGTCTGCTCTGGCTCGGCTCGCCATATCTCTAGACCGAACCAGTCGAGCGCTTCAGCCAACCCGAACGGCCGGAATGTTTCCATTCAGATATGAAAGGCTCTGTCATATCAGATCGAAAAACTCGTGCCGCAGCCACAGCTTGCGACCGCGTTCGGATTCTTGATCTGAAAGGATTGGCCGAGCAGATTGTCGACAAAGTCGATTTCCGAGCCGCCCATGTAAACCAGCGACAGGCTGTCGATCAGGACCTTGGCATTGCCCTTTTCAAGAACGAGGTCGTCTTCGTTCTCCTTGTCCACCAGGTCGAACTTGTAGGAGAAGCCGGAGCAGCCGCCGCCTTCGACGGAGACGCGCATCGCAGTCTTGTCGTTTTCGGCTTGGAGTATGGCCGCGATTCGCTTTGCCGCCGCGTCCGAAAGGGTGATTGGTTCCTGCATCATGTCTGCCTCCTGCCGGGGTCAAGATCCGGAGAGATTTCGCTGCCGTCCTAGAGGCGCCGGTCATTTCGGGCGCGCAAAGGTCGCTGTAACTTTGAGTGGCTGCATGTCTTTGGCCTTAGATCGAGGTCGATTTAAGAAGACATGCAGTAGCGTTACAATCGGACGAACAAGAGCCGATCTTCGTCAAGCTTTTGTCTGCCCCGAGGAATTGGGCGATAGCCCTCACTCCTTCCTTGTAACGCATACTATAGGTATGAAGGCGCGAATGCCCCGTCAATGGGATGGCTTCGGTAGGTGTCAAATGACTTTCGACAAACAGGCTCTCGGTTTCGGTTACGGTGAACATGCCGTGTTCGCGTCGAATCCATGGGCCTCGCGCGGCCGCCTCTATCCGGAGACCATGAGCCCCACGCGCTCCGACTTCCAGCGCGACCGCGACCGTATCGTCCATACGACGGCGTTTCGCCGTCTGAAGCACAAGACGCAGGTCTTCATCGCCGCCGACGGCGACCATTATCGCACGCGACTGACGCACACGATCGAGGTCGCCCAGATCGCGCGCGCCCTGGCGCGTGCGCTGAAGCTCGATGAGGATCTCGCGGAGGGCGTTGCCCTCGTCCATGATTTCGGTCACACGCCGTTCGGCCATACCGGCGAGGATGCTCTGGACGAGGCGCTGAAGCCATATGGAGGTTTCGACCACAATGCCCAGTCGTTGCGCATCGTCACCAAGTTGGAGCGGCGCTACGCGGAATTCGATGGTCTCAATCTCACCTGGGAGAGCCTCGAGGGCCTCGTCAAGCACAACGGACCGCTGACCGCGGCCGAAGGCGAGGGAACGCGCGGTCCGGTGCCGCAGCCGATCCTCGATTATTGCGCGATCCATGACCTGGAACTGGCGAGTTTTGCCAGCCTCGAGGCTCAGATTGCAGCAATCTCCGACGATATCGCCTATAATACCCATGATATCGACGACGGCCTGCGCGCCGGCTACCTCACATTCGAGATGCTGGAGGAGGTGCCCTTCCTCGCCCGGCTGATGCGCGAGGTGAACGACCGCTACCCCGGCCTCGAGCCCACTCGGTTCACTCACGAGATCATGCGCCGGCAGATAACCGCAATGGTCGAGGACGTCATCGGGGTTGCACAGGCCCGCTTGAGCGAGATCCGGCCCGAAAGTGTGGACGAGGTGCGCAAAGCAGGCAAAGTAATCGCGACCTTCTCTGAGGAGATGAGCGAGACCGACCGGCAGATCAAGAACCTGTTGATGACGAGGATCTATCGGCACCCGGACGTGATGCGCGTCCGGCAGGGGGCGGCGGCGATTGTCACCGACCTTTTTCGCGCGTTTATGACGGACCCGCAATTGATGAGGGAACACTATTGGGTCGATCGGATTGCCGGAATGGCGGAGCCGGCCCGGGCCCGCCATGTGGGGGATTATCTGGCCGGCATGACCGACACGTTCGCGATCAGCGTGCACAGGCGCTTGTTTGACCACACGCCCGATTTGCGGTAGTGACGCCCCCGCGCGGAGGCTCGAGGTTCCCCACGGACCCGGCCTCCTTTTGAGTTTTGCGCCAGAGCGGGATGATGAGGAGATGCATGCGGTTTCCGCGCGCATCCCGCTGCGGCGTGATCTAAGCTCCAATTGGGCTGAAAAGAGCGGACGGATCAGATGAATCTTTTCACAGACTTCGAATCGAGAATTAAGAACATTCTAGAATCGATTGATATTGTTCGTGAAAAGCGATCAGATCTGGACTTCGGCCGCATCAATGTGGAGCCGCCGCGCGATGGCAGCCATGGTGACGTTGCGACCAATGCGGCGATGGTTCTCGCCAAGGGCCTGGGGACGAATCCGCGCGCTCTTGCGGACATCATCATCGAGAAGCTGCGCCAGGATCCGGAAGTGGCGGACGTTTCCGTCGCCGGACCCGGCTTCATCAATGTCCGTCTTTCGGTCTCCTACTGGCAGAGGCTGCTGGCCACGGTCGTCAGGGAGGCGACCGATTATGGCCGCAGCAGCGTCGGCGCCGGGCGCAAGGTGAACGTAGAATATGTTTCCGCCAACCCGACCGGGCCGATGCATGTCGGCCATTGCCGAGGCGCTGTTGTCGGCGACGCGCTTGCCAACCTTCTCGCCTTTGCCGGCTACGATGTCACCAAGGAATATTATATCAACGACGCCGGTTCGCAGATCGATGTGCTCGCGCGTTCGGCGTTCCTGCGCTACCGCCAGGCTCTCGGCGAGGAGATCGGCGAGATCCCGCCAGGACTCTATCCGGGCGACTATCTCGTTCCGGTCGGCGAGGCGCTTGCGGATGAGTTCGGCACCAGTCTCCGGATCATGCCGGAGGACAAGTGGCTGCCGCTCGTCAGGGAGCGCGTGATCGACGCGATGATGGCGATGATCCGCGAGGACCTTGCGGCGCTCAACGTCAATCATGACGTCTTCTTCTCGGAACGGGCATTGCACGACAATGGCGCCGCGCGAATCCGCACCGCAATCAACGACTTGACATTCAAGGGCCATGTCTACAAGGGCACCTTGCCGCCGCCCAAGGGGCAACTGCCCGAGGATTGGGAGGATCGTGAACAGACGCTCTTCCGCTCGACCGAGGTCGGAGACGACATCGACCGGCCGCTCATCAAGTCCGACGGCAGCTATACTTACTTTGCGGCCGATGTTGCTTACTTCAAGGACAAATTCGACCGCGGTTTTCACGAGATGATCTACGTTCTCGGCGCCGACCATGGCGGCTATGTAAAACGGCTGGAGGCATTGGCGCGGGCGATCTCCGAAGGCCGGGCGAAGCTGACGGTTCTGCTCTGCCAATTGGTCAAGCTCTATCGCGGTGGCGAGCCGGTGAAGATGTCCAAGCGCTCGGGAGACTTCGTGACATTGCGCGACGTGGTCGACGAGGTCGGCCGCGATCCGGTCCGCTTCATGATGCTTTACCGGAAGAGCTCCGAGCCGCTCGATTTCGACTTCGCCAAGGTGACGGAGCAGTCAAAGGATAATCCCGTCTTTTACGTACAGTATGCGCATGCGCGCTGCTGCTCCGTCTTCCGCCAGGCTCGGGAGGCGTTTCCTGATCTTGACCTGTCTTCCATTGATCTTGCTGGCGCAGTGATAGGCGCGATCGCCGACCCTGCGGAACTGCAGCTGGTCGCAAAGCTCGCAGAATATCCCCGCGTCGTCGAGTCCGCGGCTCTCTCGCAAGAGCCTCACCGAATCGCTTTTTACCTGTATGACCTTGCTGCAGTCTTCCATGGACTCTGGAACAAGGGTAAGGAAAATACGGAATTACGTTTTGTTAACGATAAGAACCGAGAATTGAGCATTGCCAGACTTGGGCTGGTGCATGCTGTCGCCTCGGTGTTGAAGTCCGGCCTGTCGATAACGGGCACTTCGGCACCGGAAGAGATGCGGTAAGTCGTGTCACCATTTCCCCACAATGCGCTGGCAACCAACGCAGGCAATTGTGAGTGGAGAGTATGGCAGACAAACAATTCGCACGAAGCGGCCCGGCGGAGTTCGATACTTTGGCCGATGACGATCCTTTGAGCGAACTTGCCCGCATTGTCGGTTACGATGCTCGGCCAGCCGTTCAGCAATTGCAGGAGCTGCAGCGTCATCAGGAGGCGATCCGCCGCGATCCCGTATTCGATCTCGAAGAGGAGCTGCTGCGCGCCTTCGACAGCTATGATGCCCCCCGAGCCGAGCCGGTTCATCCCGACAGCGGTCTTGTCGAGCACCCGACTGTGGCTGCCGGATCGGTTGAACCGGTCACTGCGGTTGAAGACACGGAAGTGGTTGCACCGGTCGGGCAATCGTCCGGCGAGTCCGATGCCTCCGGCGGCGACCATGCGGTCGAGCCCTTCATGCCGCAAGACGTCGAGGCCCCGACAAAGGCGGATGTCGATACGACGTTTGATCTCGAGCGCGAACTCGAGCTTTCGCTCGGACAGGAAGAGCCTCATTCCGCTGCGGAGCCGCAGGATTCCAATGTCGTGCAGCTGAGCTCGCCCCCCGAGGCTGTGGATTCCCCCGTATTCGAAGACTGGCAGGAGCCGCTTTCCTCCCGGTTTGAACCGGTCGGCAAACCTATCGAGCGGACCGAGAGCTTCGAACCGCTTTATTTGGATCTTTCGGAGGGGGCGGCCGATCAGGCAGATGCCGTTCAGAGCCCGGTAGCGGCCGCCGAGCCGCCTGTCGGAGCACCGTCCGAGTGGCAGGTTTCCGAGCAGACCGGACATGCGACGGGCGCTGTCGAACCATCCACAGCTGCCGTCGCGTCGGATGTCGAAGTCGTGCCGGTCGTGGCAGAGGCGCCCGTGCCGTCGGCAAGAAAAAGCAGCTACCCATTCACGCCGACGTTCAGTCGCGCAACGCCAGTCGCCTCGGCTGTTGGTGTTTCCCCGCAGCGGGCTTTTGCAACACCAACGGCAGCGCCGGCCCCTGCCACTGCTCCGGCAGCCGCCGTTCTGCCTCAGCCCGCGCCAGCCGCCGAGCCTGAGATCGTCAAGAGCGAGGTCGAGGCGGAGCCGACCTTCGATTTCGAGGATTTCGAGCTCGAATTGGCCGATGTCGGGCTGGACTTGGACCCAGGCGAGGAAAAAGCGCCGGCGGCTGTGGCAGACGAGCAGGAAACCAGGCAGCCCGTAGTCGCGCATCCGGCGCTGGTAGAGCCCGCCCAGCAGCCCTTCCTGCAGGCACTGGCGGCGCCAAGCCTGCCGGAGGCACCTCAGGAGGAGCCTCCGGCTCCCGCAGTTGCCGCCGAAGAGTTGCCAGCCGGCGACCCGTTGCCTTTCGATCCGGCGATGATCGGTGAAACCGAGACCGGCGTGGCGCCGATCGCCGAGCTGGATGTGCCGCAACTGCCGGCGATCGAGGCGGAGGAGAAACCGGTCTCCTATTCCACCGATTACGACCTGGATATCGATGCCGAGATGGCGCAGCTCTTCGCGAGCCCCGGGCGCGAGGCGAAGGAAACGCCGCAGGGCAGCAGCGTGGTTGCCAAGCCGGTCGCTTCGGCCGGAGCGGCGCCGCTCGCCTCGATCGACGATTTCGCGGAATTCGAAAAGGCGATGGAGGAGGATTTCCGTCGCTCGATGGAACAGCGCCGCAACGAAGCGCAAGACGTCGACCGCCTGGCAACGTCGCCCCGTATCGGCGGCGAGGACTACGCGGAAGAAGAGGGATATGGTCGCCGCTCGCAGCGGGCGATGCTCTGGGCGGCAAGTGTTGCCGGGATCATCATTCTCGGCGGTGCCGGGGTCTATGCCTGGATGGGAGGAAGCACCGCCGCGATTACCGGCGACGGTCCGAAGATCATCCTCGCCGACAAGGAACCGGTGAAGGTCGTTCCCGAAGAGAAGGGCGGCAAGACCGTGCCCAACCAGGACAAGGCGGTCTACGACCGTGTTGCGGGTGAGAAGAGTGAAGCGCCGCGACAGGAGGCGCTCGTCTCCACCACGGAAGAGCCGGTTGACGTGGTGCAGAGGACGCTGACACCTGAAAATCTGCCTCTTGAAGGCAATGATTATGACGATGACGCATTGCCAGGGATTTCCGATGCGGAAGACGCCGAAACGGCGCGCCTGATGCCGGACGGGGCCGCAGACGCCGCCGTGGCGGAAGACGAGAAGGCGCCCGCCCTCGCGCCCCGCAAGGTTCGCACGATGATTGTCAAGCCGGACGGAACGCTCGTGCCTCGCGACGAGCCCACGGTTCAGCCGGAGAACAATGCTGTTGCTGCGGCCGCGGAGATTCCGGCAAGCGCCACAGCCGAGGCGGGCACTTCGGGTACGCAAGGCACGGCCGCCGTCGCCATTGCCCAGTCGGAGATCAAGCCTGTCGAGCAACTTTCTGCAAGCGCCTCGGCCGAGGCGGGCACTTCGGGTACGCAGGGCAAGGCCTCCGTCGCCGTCGCCCAGTCGGAGATCAAGCCTGTCGAGCAACCAACCTCAGCCCCGAAAGTCGCGCTCGCGGAGCCGACCGAGGCGCCCGTGGAAGACCTGACACCGGTTCGTAGCGTCAAGACCACATCCGTCGGCAGAGAACCGGCTGCGGCGCCGCAGGCGCGTCCTGGGACTTCCGCAAGCGGCCCTGCGAGTACGGAAAACACGCCGCCGGAAACCGCGGCCGCAGCTCCGACGGCACCGCTTGCCACTGCATCTGTGCCGCCCGGCAGCTACGTCGTCCAGATCGCTTCGCTTCCCTCTGAAGCCGAGGCGCAGAAGAGCTACGACAATTTGTCGAAAAAGTTTGCGGAGCTCATCGGTGGTCGCGGCGTCGATATCCGCAAGGCCGAGATCGCAGGCAAGGGCACCTATTACCGGGTGAGAATACCGGCCGGCTCGCGCGAGGAGGCAAACGCGCTCTGCACGCGTTATAAGAGTGCCGGCGGCAGCTGCCTCGTAACGAAGTAGCAGCGAAACGTCGACAAGTGGAAAAACGGGCGCGGCAGAGATGCCGCGCCTGTTGTTTTTCAGCGAAGCTGCGCGTTGGAGCCCTTCCTGGGAAACAATCTGTTGGCCTGGGAAACAATCTGTTGGCTGAAGCGGAATGTTTGCCTGGCTGCCTTGTAACGAGGAAAGACTCCAGGGCCGCGGAGCACTATGATTTTGGCATGAGCGAATCAAAAGCATTCATTTCCGGCTGCAAGGGCCATCTTCTGACGACGGAGGAGCGCAGCTTCTTCGCCGGTGAACGGCCCTGGGGCTTTATCCTGTTCGGACGCAATATCGGCGAGCGAGAGCAGATCTGCGACCTGGTAGCGGCCCTGCGTGACAGCATCGGCAATTCCAGGGCGCCCGTCCTCATCGACCAGGAGGGCGGACGGGTCCAGCGCATCCGCCCGCCGCTGGCTCCGCAATATCCAAGCGGATTGGCCATAGGAGATATTTACCGGCGCGACAATGCGCTCGGGCTGCGCGCCGCTTGGCTCATGGGCCGGCTGCACGCCTTCGACCTGACGCGCTTCGGCATCAATGTCGATTGCCTGCCGGTTCTCGACGTGCCGGTACCCGGCAGCCACGACGTCATCGGCAATCGCGCCTACGGTCATGATCCGGCAACGGTGACGGCGATCGGACAGGCGATGGGCGAGGGCTTGAAGGCAGGCGGCATGCTGCCGGTGATGAAGCACATGCCCGGCCACGGCCGCACACTCGTCGACTCACATCACAGCCTGCCTGTCGTCAACGCCAGTCTGGACGAGCTGAAGGCGAGTGATTTCCTGCCGTTCGTCGCGATGAAGGACGAGGCGATGGCCATGTCCGCGCACATGGTTTTCACGGCGATCGATCCGGAGAACCCGGCCACCACATCGCCGAAGGTCGTTCGCGAGATCATTCGCGACCACATCGGCTTCGACGGCCTGCTGATGTCGGACGACGTGTCGATGAATGCGCTTGCCGGGGACATGAGCACGCGGGCACGCGGGATTATCGACGCCGGGCTCGATCTCGTCTTGCATTGCCACGGCATTGTGGAAGAAATGAAGGCCGTTGCGAATGCAGTGCCGGTACTCGCCGGCGATCGGTTGCGACGGGCGAATGCGGCCGAGGCGGCCTTTCGGGAACCCGATGGTACGGACGAGGAGGCGTTGCGGGCAGAATTCGATGCAATGTTCGCCTTGGCTTGAAGCCGCCGACACTCGCTTCTACAGCGCCGCGCATTGAGACGCGCAAAGGTCGCTGTAGCACTTTGAATCGCCGCATGTCTTTGCCCCTTGTATCGAGGTCGATCTGGGAGACATGCAGCTAGCCGCGTGGATGAGATAGGCGCTGGCGGCGCCGAAAGGGTAGGGTGTGGTGAATTCGGGCGAAAGGCAGGGCCAACCCCAGGCGAAGGCGCCGATGGAGCCTTTGTGGCAGGAGGAATCCGCCGATCGGGGCCTGCACGAGGAAGCACTCGTCGTCGATATTGCCGGCTTCGAAGGACCGCTCGATCTCCTGCTGCATCTCGCGCGCAGCCAGCGCGTCGATCTTTCGCGCATCTCGGTTTTGGCACTTGCGGAGCAATATATCGCCTTCGTCGAGCGTGCCCGGTCCATCCGCATCGAGCTTGCCGCCGATTATCTGGTGATGGCGGCCTGGCTCGCCTATCTGAAGTCTCGCCTGCTCATTCCGCAACAGGCCAAGGATGAGGGACCGTCCGGGGAAGAGATGGCCTCGGCGCTTGCCTTTCGGCTGAAGCGCCTCGAAGCGATGCGGGACGCCGCGACGAGGCTGGTCAACGGCAGCCGTCTTGGCCGCGACATCTTCGCTCGCGGGGCGCCGGAGCACATTATCGCTGAGAAGAAATCCGGCTATGACGCTTCGCTCTACGACCTGCTGTCGGCTTACGCCACGCTCAGGCAGCGTCAAGCGACCACGCAGGTGACGATCGAGAGGCGCCACGTCTGGTCGCTTGCCGACGCGCGCCTGATCCTCGCCAGAATGATTGGCGGGCTCGACGAGTGGACGGAGCTCGACCGTTTTCTCATTCGTTACATGGCAAGCCCGAAGGAGCGCGCCACCGCGATAGCGAGTTCTTTCGCCGCTTCGTTGGAAATGGTTCGAGAGGGAAGGCTGGAAATCCGGCAGGAGGGTGCATTCGCCCCCCTCTATCTGCGGCGCGGCCCAAAGCCGATCGACGCCGCGACCTTGGCGGAAATGGAGGCGGCGCGTGGCTGAGGCGCAAAGATCTTTGCCCGGATTACCCGATGACGAAGAAGTGATCGGCGAAGCCGATGTCGACCCAGGGCTCGAGCAGGAGGCGGAGCGGATCGCCGAGGCACTGGTTTTCGCGTCCGCACAGCCGGTTTCCGAAGCCTACATCGCCAGCCGCATCCCGCGCGCGGTCGATGTCGGGCGTGTGATGTCGCGGCTGAAGGCCGCCTATGCCGGTCGCGGCGTCAACCTGATGCAGGTCGCCGACCATTGGGCTTTCCGCACGGCGGCCGATCTCTCCTTCGTCGTCCAGACCGATGAGCAGGAGGTCAAAAAACTCTCCCGTGCTGCGCTCGAGGTCCTGGCGATCATCGCCTACCACCAGCCGGTGACGCGGGCGGAGATCGAAGATATCCGTGGGGTCCAGACATCGAAAGGCACACTCGACGTGCTGATGGAAGCCGGCTGGGTTCGGTTCCGCGGCCGCCGGCGCACGCCGGGTCGTCCCGTGACGTTCGGGACGACGCGGGACTTCCTGGACCATTTCGGGCTCGAGGAAATCCGCGATCTTCCAGGCATGGAGGAGTTGAGAGGGGCCGGTCTCCTCTCCGGCCGCGTGCCCTCCAACTTGCATATTCCGGTCCCTGTCGGGGACGATGAGCTCTCCGACAACGAGGATCCGATCACGCAAATGGACCTCGAGGAACTGGGCCTCTTGACACCGAAGGCAGAAGAAGACGATTACAAATCCTGAGTAACGATATCGGCTTTAAAGCTCGGAAGCGGAAACGCGCGGCCGAATGCCATCGGTTCAGGGACTGCAGAGCATGGCTTCAGATTCGCTCAACGGCACCGTCGCTCCGACGAGGCGACCCGGAGTGTCGTTCGCGGCGAGCCTGGCATTCGAGAACGTCAGCCACCGTTATCATTCCAAGGACACGATAAAGGAGGTCTCGCTCAAGGCCGAGGCTGGCGAGGTGCTCTGCCTGCTCGGGCCTTCCGGCTCGGGCAAGACGACCTTGCTTCGGATTGCCGCCGGAATAGAGATGCAGACCGGCGGCCGACTTCTGTTGAACGGAAGGGAAATATCGGGGCCGTCCGTTTTTCTTCCACCGGAAAAACGTGGCATCGGTCTGATGTTTCAGGACTTCGCGCTGTTTCCGCATATGACCGTTCGGGAGAATGTCTCCTTCGGATTGACCGCCCTGCCGAAGAAGGAGGCGCTCATTCAGGCGGACGCGGCACTGGACCGCGTGGGGCTGCTGCATTACGGCGAGCGTTATCCTCATGTGCTTTCCGGCGGCGAGCAGCAGCGTGTCGCGCTTGCCCGCGCGCTCGCCCCGCGGCCGGCTGTCCTGCTGATGGACGAGCCCTTTTCCGGTCTCGACTCCCGCCTCAAGGACTCCATCCGTGCCGATACGCTTGCAATCCTTCGCGAAACGCGCGCAACGGCAATCGTCGTCACCCATGATGCGGAAGAGGCAATGCGCATGGCGGACCGGATTGCCTTGCTGAAGGATGGGTGCCTGGTTCAGGTCGGCACGGCCGACGAGCTTTACCGCAAACCCCGCAACCTTTTCGCCGCCGGGTTCTTTTCCGAGATCAACGTCTTCAACGCCCGCGTACATGGCGGCCGCGCCGAGACTCCGTTAGGCACCGTACTCGCTGGCGAATTCAAGGAGGGGCAGCCCTTGAGCGTCGCAGTGCGGCTCTCAGGCCTTCAATTGAAGGAGGAGGGCGGCGAAATTCCTGCGCGCATTGTGTCGCGGCGGTTCCTGGGTGTCGTCGAACTCCTGGAGCTTGCTGTACCGCAGTTCGAACGGACGGTCAGGGCGCGGATCCGCGCCGACCTCTTGCCGCCGGGATTGCGCGACGTCACGCTTTCGGTTAACGAGCGCGACATATTGGTGTTTGAAAAAGACACCGCGACATCTTAGGGTCCTTTTCAGGAGAAGGCGTGGATCGAGGCCCGCCTGAAAAATGACAACGTGATGGCTTTGGATCATCGAAGCCGCGAGGGAGTAAGTGGATGGGTTCCTTTAGCATCTGGCACTGGCTGATCGTCCTGGTAGTCGTGCTGCTGTTGTTCGGCCGTGGCAAGATTCCGGAACTGATGGGCGATCTTGCCAAGGGCATCAAGAACTTCAAGAAGGGCATGACCGACGACGACGCCGTTTCGGCCGACAAGTCGATCGACGGAAAGACCGTCGAACACAAGTCCGACGAAGTCCGCTGACGATCGAGTTGGCGGATCTCGGGTGCGCGCGCGTGCCCGGTAGGCCGCGTTACGGGTTTGTAGGACGCGTCGGATGCTTGATATCGGCTGGACCGAGCTTGTCGTTATTGCCATCGTCTTGATCGTGGTCGTTGGACCGAAGGATCTCCCGCCAATGCTGCGGGCCTTCGGCCGAACGACTACGAAGATGCGTGGGATGGCCGCCGATTTCCGACGGCAATTCGACGAGGCCCTGCGCGAAGCGGACCTCGACGATGTTCGTAAGACGATCAGCGATGCCCAGAGCCTCAATCCGGCAACGACGCTCCGGGACGCGATGAACCCCCTGCGCCAGCTCGGAGACGAGATCAAGTCCGATCTGCAGAAGGCTGCAGCGCCTGTGAAACCGGAGCAACCGATTGTTCCGGAGCCGGTGTCTGAGACGGCGAGCGTGCCGGCGGCGCCCGCGGAGCCGGCAAGCCCGGGTGCAGCCATTGCAGCGCCCGCCGCCAGTCCCGCCAGCCGTGAGGCGGAGCCTCCGGCACGGGCCGCGGCCCGGACGGTCGAGGCGAAGCCAAAGCGCGTCGTCAAACCCAAGGTCGACTCAGCATCGCCAACGGCGCCTGCCTCCGCCAAGCCTGCCGCGAACGGCGCCGCCGGTGCTGCGGCTTCGAAGAAGTCGACGGCCAAGAAAGCGGCTGCCGGCCAGGTGCAGGCCGAGGCGAAGAGTGGAAAGACACGCGCGACGTCGCGCAGGAAAGGTGACGCATGAGCGGCGATATCGAGGATCGGCCGCAGCCGCTGATCGAACACTTGATCGAACTGCGTTCGCGGTTGATTTGGTCGATCGGAGCGTTTTTCATCGCCTTTCTGGTCTGCTTCTATTTTGCCAAGCCGCTATTCAACCTGCTCGTCCTGCCGTTCAAATGGGCAGTGAGCTGGGCGGGGCTCAGCCACCGCAATGTCGAGCTAATCTATACGGCGCCGCAGGAGTTCTTCTTTACGCAGATCAAGGTTGCGATGTTTGGCGCGCTGGTCATCGCCTTTCCCGTCATCGCTTCGCAGATCTACAAGTTCGTTGCGCCCGGTCTTTACAAGAATGAACGGGCCGCGTTTCTGCCATTCCTGGTTGCCTCTCCGCTCCTGTTTCTGCTCGGTGGCGCACTTGTCTACTTCTTCTTCACGCCGATGGTGATGTGGTTTTTCCTCGCCATGGAGCAGGGCGGCGGGGAAGGCGAGGTCGCGATCCAGCTCCTGCCGAAGGTCTCGGAATATCTGAGCCTGATCATGTCACTGGTTTTCGCCTTCGGGCTCGTGTTCCAGTTGCCGGTGATCACGACACTGCTAGCGCGCGTCGGCTTCGTCACCTCCGATGGGCTCGCGGAAAAGCGAAAATACGCGATCGTCATTGCCTTCGTCGTTGCCGCGGTTCTCACGCCGCCCGATCCCGTTTCTCAGATCGGTCTTGCACTGCCAGCCATCCTTCTCTACGAAATTTCAATCTATACGGCGCGACTCGTCGAGAAGAAGCGAGCAGCCGAGGCCGTCGCGCGCGAGGAAGCCTCTTCGCATGAAGGTTCTTCCGGAACGGTCGGCCCCGCCAAGGGCTGACGGTCCGACGCTCTCGTGTCCGTTTCCGCCAGTGGCGCGCGTCCGCCGACGCGGAAAGGCTGCTGTCACTTTGAATTGCCGCATGTCTTTGTCCTTAAATCGAGGTCGATTTAGGGACAAAGACATGCAGTAGAAACGCCGGTGATTCCTTAAGTCGAGCCGCTTCAAGGGATCATGCAGTAACCAACGCGTGGGACGATCATGCTCGATATCAAATGGATCCGTGAGAATGCTGCCGTGCTCGACGAAGCCCTGGCGAAACGGGGTGCCGAGCCGTTGTCCGCTTCTCTGATCGCGCTTGATGAACGCCGCCGCGCCAATCTTTCCTCGCTGCAGGAGATGCAGTCCCGCCGCAACGCCGCCTCCAAGGAAATTGGTGCGGCGATGGCTGAGAAGAACAGCGAGCTTGCGGAGAAGCTCAAGGCCGAGGTCGCGGAACTGAAGAACGCCCTGCCGGCCGCCGAGGACGAGAGCCGGCGGCTCGAGGCCGAACTCACGGATGCCCTGTCGCGCATTCCCAATGTTCCGCTCGAGGACGTGCCGGTCGGTGCGGACGAAAGCGCCAACGCCGTTTCGCGGGTCGTCGGATCGAAGCCGCAATGGAATCATAAGCCGCTGGAGCATTTCGAGATCGGCGAAACTCTCGGCTTCATGGATTTCGAAGGCGCGGCACGCATTGCCGGTTCCCGCTTCACCATCCTCACGGGTCAGCTTGCGCGCCTTGAGCGAGCGCTCGGTCAGTTCATGCTGAACCTGCACACTGGGGAGCACGGCTATGTCGAGGTCCAGCCGCCGCTCCTTGTCCGGGATGATGCGATGTACGGGACGGGCCAGCTCCCGAAATTCGCGGAGGATCTCTTCCGGACGACTGACGAGCGCTGGCTGATCCCGACAGCCGAGGTCCCGCTGACGAATATGGTGCGCGAGCAGATCCTCGACGCCGAGAGGCTGCCGCTGCGGTTCACAGCGCTGACGCCCTGCTTCCGTTCGGAGGCGGGCTCCGCCGGGCGCGATACCCGCGGCATGCTGCGACAGCACCAGTTCAACAAGGTCGAGCTGGTTTCGATCACCGACGCCGGGAGCTCGATCGATGAGCACGAGCGAATGACCGCCTGCGCCGAGGAAGTCCTGAAGCGGCTCGGCCTGCATTATCGCGTGATGACGCTCTGCACCGGCGACATGGGTTTCGGCGCACGCAAGACCTATGATCTCGAGGTGTGGTTGCCGGGTCAGGATACCTATCGCGAGATATCCTCCTGCTCGGTCTGCGGCGATTTCCAGGCCCGCCGCATGAATGCGCGCTACCGCACGAAGGAAGACAAGGGAACGAAATTCGTGCACACGCTGAATGGTTCCGGTGTCGCCGTCGGTCGGGCCCTGATTGCAGTCATTGAGAATTACCTCAATGAGGATGGTTCCGTCACGGTGCCGGAGGTACTGGTTCCGTACATGGGTGGCTTGAAACGGATCGAGAAAGCGGCTTGAGCGCCGGCAGGGGAAAGTGACGGCCATGCGCATCCTGTTGACGAACGACGATGGCATTCACGCCGAGGGGATTTCCGTGCTCGAGCGGATCGCGCGGACGATCTCGGACGACGTCTGGGTCGTTGCTCCGGAGGTGGACCAGAGCGGACTTGCCCATTCGCTGACCCTTTCTGAACCCTTGCGCCTGCGGGAGGTCTCGGAAAGACGCTTCGCGCTCAGGGGAACTCCGACGGACTGCGTGATCATGGCGGTGCGAAAGCTCCTCGATCGCAAGCCGGATGTGATTCTTTCCGGCGTCAATGTCGGCGCCAATCTGGCGGACGATGTTACCTATTCCGGCACGGTTGCCGGCGCGATAGAGGGCACGCTGCATGGGATCCGCTCGATAGCCCTCAGCCAAGCATACCAGCATTCCATAAGCAGAGTCGTTCCTTGGGAAGTCGTCGAGAGCCACGCGCCGGCGCTGATCCGCAGGTTGATGACTGTCGACCTGCCGGAGGGAACGCTGATCAATCTCAATTTCCCGAATTGTGCGGCCGACGCGGTCGCGGGCGTGGAGGTCACCTCGCAGGGCAAGCTCGAGATCGGGCTCAGCATCGACGAGCGCATGGACGGCCGCGGCTTTCCCTATTTCTGGCTGCGCTTCGGAGAGCGCTCCGGTGATTTCCGGGATGGAACCGACATCCGCGCGCTACGCGAGAACCGCATTTCGGTAACCCCGCTCAAGCTCGATATGACCGACTACACGGCTCAGGAACGCATCGAGCGCGCCTTGCGGGAAGGAAGTGCCGCTTGAGCGGGCGCGTTTCGCAGCAGGAGGGGCTGGCGGCGATGGCGCTGCGTCTTCGTGCCGCCGGCGTCGCGAACAATGATCTCTTGAGGGCGGTGGAGCAGACGCCCCGCAGTTTCTTTTGTCCGGCACAGTACCAGCAAGACGTTTATTCCCGGCGATTGATCCCGCTCGATTGCGGCTCGTTCATGGAAGGCTGCGATTTGGCGGTCCGTCTGCTCCACTGCCTGAATCTCAAGCCGGGGCAGCGCGTCCTCGAAGTCGGCACCGGTAGCGGCTTCACCGCGGCCGTAATGGGACGCATCGCGGAGCGCGTGCTGACCATCGACCGCTACCAGACATTGGTGGGTACGGCTCAGAAGAATTTGGAGAAGACCGGGGTCCGAAACGTCGTCGTTCGGCACGCCGATGGCAGCGCCGGCGTGCCGGGCGAGGGGACCTTCGACCGCATCCTCATCACCGCCGCCTTCGACAGTCTGCCGCGCACGTTCTCCGATCACCTCGTATCGGGCGGCACCCTGCTGGTCCCGATCATGATGAGCGCGACGCGTTGCCGGATTGTCCGCGTCAACCGCACCGGCAGCCGTTTTGATCGCGAAGATCTCTTCGAAGCGCCCTACCTTCCGATCGTACCTCAATTGGCATCCTTCCTTTGAGGGAAGGCCTTGCAGCGCATTTAATTAACCTTTCGTTAACGAACTCCAGCTTCGCGCAAGCTTGCCGGCTTAGTCCGGAAGGGCACGATGGCTGGCGGCGTGCGCCTGATTCACGTCACGTTCTATTTGTCCGTCGTGGGATGACGGAGACGGCAAATGCAGATTGCGAACAGGTTGGCGACAGCGACGGCTGGGGACGGATTGAGCAATCTTACCGGGCGGCCGGCGGGCCCGACGGTGGCAGCTGGCAAGGAGGACGCCACCGCGCAAGCTGTACAGGCAGGCTTCTTCGACCCGACGCCCCGGATCTCGCTGTCGGTCGACGCACTGCTTTATCTCAGCCGAGCAAAGAAAACTCCGGAGAAGCTGCCTGCCTTGACGAAGGATGAGTGGAACAACAGCTTGTCCCCGCAACTCGCGGCACGTGAGCATCAAGCATTCGGCAAATTTGCCGAGTCCGGTGATTACAAGACCTACTACCGCAGCTTCATCGAATATTTTGACAGCCTGCGCCCCGAGGACCAGGACAGCCTGCGTTACTTCGGCACCCGCGAGGCTGCGGTCGCAGGATTGCGGTCACTCGAATATGATTCCGAGAGTGGTCTCGACGTCAACGCGAGCTTCAAGCGGATCGTCAGTGTCTTCCTGGACGAGGACAAGACCGCCTCTTCGACAGTTTCGTCCGCCTTGGCGGCGGCCGACGAGCCGATCTACGGCTGGGATGCATCGAAAATCAGCTACGAGCTCGAATCGCCCGAACCGCGCTCTCTCTCCGAGATCGAGCGCCTCTACGCGGAACTGCTCTGAGATTTGCAGACGGGCGCCGCCCTAATGGGCCGCGTCTTCAGACGAGAAGACCGCTGTAGCGTTGAGCCTTAATTCACGGTCGACTCAAGGGCGTTGCAACAGATCGCTTCCGCCGCCGTGGCGCCGTACGGCGCAACTATGGTTAGCACTTCGTCAAATTTGCGCCGTCCTTAACCGGGCGGTAACTCTGATGCGCTTTAATCATTCCACAGTGAGTTGCGTTCGGAGTGGTTAGGCGTCATGCGTAAGTTTGCATCTCCCAGTGCAGGGAAATCCTTGATCCGCCTGTGTGCGGCGGTGTTGCTGGCAAGTGCCGCGACCGGCTGCAGCTCTGGCGTGAGCCGCTTTGAGGGGCTGTTTTCCAGCTCTGACGGCGTGACGACCGGCTCGATCCCCCAAAACTCGGCGGCGGTCCCCAGAGGGGACATTGCCGGCAGTCAAATGGCGAGCGGTCAATCCTATCCGAGCGCCGCGCCGGCCGGCGCCTATGGCGGGGTGGACGTCGCGAGTGCGCCGGTATCGAGCGCCCGTGCCGCGTCGACCCCGATCTCCGTTCAGCGCACCGCCTTGACTGAACCGACGCCCGCAATGCCGCGTGAGACGCCAGCGCCTGCCGCGGCTCGTCAGCCGCAGCCGGTGCTTGCAAAGACTGAACCGCGCCCTGCGTCTAATGGTTCTTCCCGTAAGGGTGGGTGGAGCACTGAGAACGCCCCGACGATCATGGTGCGCCAGGGCGATACGCTTGCCGTGCTTTCTCGCCGGTTCGGCGTTCCTGAAGCTGAACTGCTGAAGGCGAATGGCCTGAAATCCGCCGGTCAGGTGGAGCCGGGTCAGCGTCTTGTCGTTCCCACTTTCGGCACGGCAGGCAGCGCGGCGAAAGCGGCGGCCTCGGGGTCGATCGCCGATCTCGATGGTGGCCGCAAGCAGCCATTGCCCATGCCCTCCGGCCAGCGCGAGGTTGCGATCCTTCCCGGGCAGTCGCAGTCGCGTGACAAGAGTGAAGGTCGCGTGGATGTGTCCGCCGGCAAGCTCGATACCGCAGGTGAGGGCTCGGCCGGAACCTATATCGTCAAGGCGGGTGACTCCCTCAACCGGATCGCCAAGCAGAACGGTGTTTCGGTCGGCGCGCTCAAAGAGGCGAATGGCCTTACGACCGAAGCCATCCGCATCGGTCAGAAGTTGAAATTGCCGGGCCGCGCGGTCGCGAGCGATGCACCCGCGACGGCGTCAATGCCAAAGGCTGGAACGAAAGTCGCCGCGCTCGATCAGGGCAAGCCGTCTGAATATAAGGCGCCGGTCGCCAAGGAGAGTGTGTCGGAGGTCGCGATCAAGAGCGACGTCGTAGAGGAATCGCCGAAAGCCACCGGGATCGGCAAGTATCGGTGGCCGGTGCGGGGCGCAGTGGTTGCCGCCTATGGCGCCAATGTCGACGGCAATCGCAACGACGGCATCAATATCTCGGTGCCGGAAGGCACGCCCGTCAAGGCGGCCGAAAATGGCGTCGTCATCTATTCGGGCAGCAGCTTGAAAGAACTCGGCAATGCCGTCCTGGTTCGCCACGACGACGGTACCGTCACGGTTTACGGCAACGCCTCCGAGCTCAAGGTACAGCGCGGTCAGAAGGTGCAGCGCGGTCAGACGATCGCAGCCTCCGGCATGACCGGCCGGGCGGCCCAGCCGCAGCTGCATTTTGAGGTGCGCAAGAATGCGACGCCGGTCAACCCGGTGAGCTTTCTCGAGTAACTATTGCGCTGCCCCGGCTGCAACGTCAGACCGGCTCGCCGAGCGGACGGCGCAGGCGTCCCGCAAGGTCCTGAATGAACTGCCAGGCGACGCGGCCGGATCTCGACCCCCGCGTCGTTGCCCATTCGAGTGCGTCGGCGTGGAGCGCTTCCCGCTCGACGGAAAGGCCATAGTAGCGGGCGTAACCCTCGACCATGGCGAGATAATCGTCCTGGCTGCATTTGTGAAATCCGAGCCACAGGCCGAAGCGATCCGACAGCGACACTTTTTCTTCGACCGCCTCCGAGGGATTGATCGCGGTCGACTGCTCGTTTTCCATCATGTTGCGCGGCAGAAGGTGTCGGCGGTTTGAGGTGGCATAAAGCACGACATTTGCCGGCCGCCCCTCGACGCCCCCATCAAGGACGGCTTTCAAGGACTTGTAAGACGTGTCATCGTGATCGAAGGAGAGGTCGTCGCAGAAGACGATGACGGACATCGGCGCGGCTTTGAGGATTTCCATGAGGACCGGCAGGGTGGAGATGTCTTCGCGATGCACTTCGACGAGCTTCAGCTCGCTGCCGGTTTCGCGCGCAACCTTCGCGTGAACCGCCTTGACCAGCGACGACTTGCCCATGCCGCGTGCGCCCCAGAGGAGGACATTGTTTGCCGGATAGCCCTCGGCGAAGCGAAGCGTGTTCTCGAAAAGTATGTCGCGCACATGGTCGACACCGGTGATCAGTGCAAGGTCGATCCGGTTGGGCCTGGTGACCGGCTGAAGATGGCGGGTCGCCGGCGCCCAGACGAAACACTCGGCGGCCGTCCAGTCATTGATCGCTGCGGCGGGGCCGGCCAGGCGGTCGAGCGCAGCCGAGAGTTTCTGCATTTCGTTGATCAGGATGTCGATCTTGCTTTCGTGCATCTGTCTATTCTCCGACCCGCGATCTCAGGCGGGACCAAGGCGACCGCGGGCACGGCGGGCGCTGTCGTTCCCTAACCGGCCATCTCCAGTCGATATAGCGTCGCGCGCCTTATCGCCGCACAAAGGTCGCTGTAGCACTTTGGATTGCTCCATGTCTTCTTCTTTAAATCGCGGTCGGTTTGAGGAGACATGCAGTAGGGGGCGCGGCAAGCGGGAATTTTCTCGTCAGCACGGAGGTTTACGCTGGAAAAGCCCAGGCGCGCGTGTCTGAGGGGTTCTCCTGTTAAGCAAATTGTGTCAGAGGCAGGAGCAACGTAGAAGGGTCGGGTTCCGACTCTCCATATCGGCGGATTGCGCGCGGAAGGTGACCGCGCAGTTTGAACTCAAGGAGTGATCGATGTTCATTACCGAAGCTTTTGCGCAGACGACGGCCCCGGGCGGCGCAGGCGGCGCCGATATCCTGATGTCCATTCTGCCGTTCATCCTGATCTTCGTCGTGATGTATTTTCTGATCATCCGCCCGCAGCGCACACAGATGAAGCGTCGTGAAGAGCTGTTGAAGAACATCCGCCGCGGCGATCAGGTCGTCACCGGTGGCGGCATCGTCGGCAAGGTGACGAAGGTCATCGACGATGCGGAACTGGAGGTCGAGATTGCCGAGGGTACCAAGGTGCGCGTCGTCCGCAACGGCATTTCCGAGGTTCGCGTCAAGGGTGAACCGATCAAGGAATAGCCACCGTAAGCTTGGCGAGCGGCTCCATGTTCCTTTGACGTCAGCCGGATAGAGAAACGAAGCAGCAATACAAGCTTTGCGCGCCTGAAAGACGCGCGACGTAAGTTTGGCGATGGAGCATTTCGAGGCATGCCCATATTTTCGCCGCTGAAAAACGCCCTGATCTGGCTGGTCGTCCTGGCTGGATTGATTTTCGCTCTGCCGAACCTCGTTCCGAAGGAGCATCTTGCTGGATGGCCGAGCTGGTTGCCGCTTCGGCAGATCCCGCTTGGACTGGATCTGAGCGGCGGCACAAACATCATGCTGAGGGTCAGCCGCGAAGATGTCGTTGCCGACCAACTCGAGGCGACGATCGAGGCGATCGGCCAGGCGCTGCGGAATGCACGGATTGGTTACGTAGGCCTGTCCGGGAGCGGGCAGGCAATCCAGTTCCGGCTTAGTGACGACTCGAGAACCGAGGACGCGCTGCAGGCACTGTTGCCGATGACGGCGCCCACGCGCTCGCCTGATGGCGCCAAGGACGACACCCCAACTCTCACCGCCGAGCCAAGCGCCGCTGGGCAGCCGCTTCGCTTTCGTCTGACGGACGAGGGGATTGATCGGCGCTCTGCCGAGGCGATTTCTCAGGCCATCCCAGTCGTGCGCCGACGCGTCGCGGAGGTTATCGCCGCGGAGCCCGTCATTGAGCGCCGTGGCGAAGATCGCTTGAGCGTGCAGGTACCCGGGCTTGAGGACCCGCAACGGCTCAAGGATCTTCTGAACCAGCGCGGGATACTGACGTTCCACTGGCTGGATCTGTCGGTGCCGGCGGGGCAGGCGGTCGGCACGCGAGTGCCTGGCGGTTCCGAGCTCCTCTATTCGCTCGACGATCCGCCGATTCCCTTTCTCGTCGAGAGGCGAGCGTTTGCAGCGGCCGAGGACTTCGATTCGGCGCAATCGGCGGTCCATCCGTCGACCGGCGAGCCGGTCGTCGACGTCACGCTAAAGCCCGAGACGGCGCAGCGTCTTGCGTCGTTGCTGCAGAGTGAGGCGAAGCGGCAATTCGCAATCGTCCTCGACGGGCAGGTGGTCTCGACGTCTACTTTTGCCGATGCGATCAACGGCAACATGGCTCGGATATCGGGGAATCTATCAGAGGACGGGGCGAGCGACCTTGCCGCCCTGCTGCGTGCCGGTTCGCTTCCGATCTCGCTGACCGTCATCGAGGAGCGCACCGTTGGCCCTGAGGTCGGGAGCGATGCCATAGCGAACGGCCTTAGGGCGGGCGTGATCGCGGCGCTTGCAGTCGCAGCCTGCATGATCACGTTTTATGGCTTCTTCGGCGCTGTCGCGGTGGTAGCGGTCGTCGTCAACCTAGTGCTGATCGTCGCCGTACTGTCCCTGCTTGGCACGACGCTGACCTTACCAGGGATTGCCGGGATCATCCTCACGATAGGCATGGCGGTCGACTCGAACGTCCTCATCTACGAGCGGCTGCGCGAGGAGGCTCGCAACAGCAGTGCGCCCTTGCGCAAAGCACTCGATAACGGCTTTTCCCGAGTATTGAGAAGCATCATCGATGCAAATCTGACGGTCTTTGCCGCGGGCGCCATTCTGTTCTTTCTCGGTACCGGGGCCATCCGTGGTTTTGCCGCGACGCTCGCGATCGGCAGCATCACCACCATCCTGACGGCGCACAGCCTGACACGCCGGCTCATTCGCGGCTGGTACCGCCGTCGACGTCCCCGACATCTGCCAAGGGGCATTCGCACGGGCTTTTTTTCTGCAGCCGACATACGGTTCATGGCGATCCGCAACCCCGTCTTCATCCTGATGGCGGCACTCTCCCTGGCCACGCTTGTGGTCATGGTTGGTGCCGGCCTCAACATGGGCGCCGATTTCAGAGCTGGCTCCCTCATCGAACTGCGGGCGAGGGCAGGTGACGGCGATGTTGCGGACATCCGCGCCCGTCTGGACGCATTGAATCTTGGAGAGGCTCGGGTTCAGGAACTCGGTTCGGCACGAGACGTGCTCATACGCATTCCCTCGCAAGAAGGCGGAGACAATGCCGAGCAGACTGCGGTCGGTCTGGTCCGTGCCGAACTCGAGGAGGATTATGTGTTTCGTCGGGTTGAGGTGGTCGGACCCGCGGTATCCGCAGAACTGACGCGGTCTGGCACGCTCGCAGTCGGCGCGGCCTTGCTTGCGGTGATCCTTTATGTCTGGATCCGTTTCGGCTGGCGTTTCGCAGCCGGCGCCATTATCGCGATGCTGCACGACGTGCTGCTGACGATCGGTTTTCTCGTCATTACCGGTCTGGAGTTCAATCTCGCAAGCATTGCCGCGCTTCTGACGATCGTCTGCTACTCCTTGAACGATACGGTGGTGATCTACGATCGCATTCGCGAGAATCTCGCCCGCTATCGCAGGATGCCGCTGTCGGTGCTGATTGACACGTCGATCAACCAGACGCTGTCCCGCACGCTGCTGACGGCCGCGACGACCGCCTTGGCACTCGTCGCGCTCTACTTTTTTGGCGGCAGCCGCCTCGTTCAGTCTTTCAGCGCTACCTTGCTCTTCGGCGTGCTTGTGGGGACCGTATCGTCGATCTATATCGCCGGACCGGTGCTCATTCTCTTCAACCGCGGAAACAATCGCCCTGGCGGCGAGTTGGGTGGAGTGGCAGCGATACCGGACGAGTCGACAAAGGGTGCATCCTGACTATGGCAAAAGGAATCGAAATGCGCGAGGCGCACTTTCCGGGACGCGCGCCGATCGACGCCTATGGCAATGGCGGTTTCCGTTTTGCCGATATGTCGCACAGGGGCTCCGTGCTGATGCTGCCCTCGGGTACCTATGCCTGGGACATTTCGGAAGGTGACCCGCTCGCGATCGGCAAGTTCAAGCGCGTCCTGGACGAGGCGCGTGAAATCGAGGTGCTGCTCGTCGGTACTGGTCGCGAGATCCGGCCCTTGCCCGCGGATCTGAAGGCGGCGCTCAAAGCCGCAAGCATATTTTCGGATCCGATGAATACCGGTGCCGCTGTCAGGACCTACAACGTGATGCTGGCGGAGTCGCGCGCTGTTGCCGCCGCGCTGATCGCGGTGTGACGAGCCCGAGGGACATTCAATCCGTGCAACAGCCTGATTCCCCGATTCTCGCGACGCTGCGGGACACCGACCGCGATCGCTATCTAGCCTGTCTGCTCTCACCTGCAGAAAAGCGTTACCCGCTTGCTGCGCTTTATGCCTTTTACGCGGAGATCGCCCGGGTCCGCGATGTGATCCACGAACCGCTGCCCGGTGAGATCCGGCTGCAATGGTGGCGCGACGTGCTGGGCAATGAGCAGTCGACCGGCGAGGGGCATCCGGTCGCTGAGGCGCTCCTCGATTGTATTCGCGAGCACCGACTGCCCGTCGCGGTACTCCAGGACATGATCGATGCCCGCATATTCGACCTGTATGACGATCCGATGGGGGACCGCTCGGCGCTGGAGGGCTATGCCGGCGAAACGGCGTCTGCATTGATTCAGCTTGCATCGCTGGTCCTCGACCCGGAGAACGCGGCGAATTCGGCGGAAGCCGCCGGCCATGCAGGTGTCGCCCAGACGATTGCCGGTCTTTTATTGCTGCTGCCGATCCATTGCCGGCGCGGCCAGGTGTATTTTCCCGCAGATCTCCTGCGCGCGACCGGGCTCGACAGAGAGGCGCTCCTGGAGGGGCGCGACGAGGAGGCGATCAGCAGGGCCATCCGCGCCTTCTGCGGTCTCGGGCGCGACCATCTTGCCAAGGCACGCAGCACCATGGTCTCGATCTCGGCGCGAAATTTCGCCGCCTTCATTCCGGTAGCGCTCGCCGGGCCGATCTTCGATCAGGCGGAGCTTGCCGGGGCCCGCATCCTCAAACACCCCATCCAGCCGCCGCAATGGCGACGCCAATGGTGGATGTGGCGCGCAAGCCGGCGTCGGCGTTTCTGATGCATGTCACCCAGAAGCACGCACAAGGACTAAATGGTCGAGAGCGAGCGGATCGGTGACGGTCCCTACAGGAGAGCGAAGCTCTGTTGTAACGAAGCGGCGGCCAGATTGTCCTCAACTTCATTTCTGCGTAGCATCGGGTGAGCCTATTGAGGAACCCGGGGAGGAGATCCTGCAGCATGGCGAAGCTCGTCTACGCCCTGAACCAGTCCCTGGATGGGTATGTCGACCACACGGAATTTGCGCCCGATGCCGTGCTCTTTCATCACTTCATCGACGATGTGCGCAGTCTGGCCGGCAGCGTGTACGGTCGCCGCATGTACGAGGTGATGCGGTATTGGGACGAAGATCGTCCTGAGTGGGGCGCGGAGGAACGCGATTACGCGGCGGCGTGGCGGACCCAACCGAAGTGGGTCGTGTCGCGCTCGTTGAAGTCCGTCGGCCCGAACGCCACTCTCGTTGAGGACGACATCGAGGCGGTGATACGCGGGCTGAAAGCCCAGCTTCGTGGGGAGATTGAAGTTGCTGGACCAGAGCTGGCGCGAAGCCTGACCGACCTTGGTCTCGTCGATGAGTATCGAATGTATCTCCATCCCGTCGTGCTCGGTCGCGGCAAGCCGTTCTTCGCAGGCCCGCGGCCGCCGCTGCGCCTTGTCGCCACCGATCGAATTGGCGGGGACGTGATCAGGTTGACATACGTTCCCGCCTAGTTCGCGACTAACACGGCGAGCAGGATTTCGTCAGGGCATAGGCGATTGCCTCTGCCCTTGCGGAAAGATGCCCGCCCGTGGCGTCGCCAACGCCGATGCGCTGGTCAAGTTGGCGCAAGTCTCATGCGGTAATAGACCCTTCTATCGGAGTTCTCTCGCCTGGAAGGGGCCCGCATCGATGCTTTGGTTACTGCTTCTCGCCGCCGTCGCTCTCGCCGCTGCGTTCTATATGCGGATGAATGCGCGCGCGGAGCGGGACATCACCAATCCGGATGCGGGCCTTGCGATGGTGGAATTCGGGCGCGCTTTCCCTGACGAGGCAATCCGGGCCCTGCATTCGACCCTCGACCACAAGGCTATCTTCCTGCGCCTGCACGATGGCAAGGCCGGCTTCATCCAGTCTTATGGCTCGCATTTTGTCTGCCACGTCATTCAGCCGGGGAAGGTCCGGGTGAATGGCTCCGAGAGCGGTCGCGATTTGATCGTGCACTTCCCCGATTTCACCTATCTGGACAACACGTTCGAATTTCGCACGGCGGCGGAAGCCGCCGAGGTCTCGCTCTGGCTGCTCGGAAGCTTCAGTCCCCAATCGGAACTCGAAGCATCTTCTAAAGCCGATCAGGCAACGCGGGCCTGCGACTGAACGCTCACGATTTTTCGTTAGCGAGCCAGACCTCGCAGTCGCCGAGCGCGCGTGCTGCAATCGCCTGCTTCTTTGCCAAAGCCTTATCCTTGCCGCGAAACCGCTTGACGCCTTCAGGCCTGGTCAGCGCGCCCGGCTCCAAGGGCGGGAACAGACCGAAATTGACGTTCATCGGCTGGAACGAGCGTTTACCCGGCTCGTCTTCCGACACGATGTGGCCGCCGGTGATGTGATTCAACAGTGCCCCGAATGCCGTCGTGGCGGGCGGAAGTGTTGGCTTTTCCCCTTTGCGTTCCGCGGCTGCGAAGCGGCCCGCGAGCAAGCCGATGCTGGCGCTTTCTACGTAACCCTCGCAGCCGGTGATCTGCCCCGCGAAGCGCAGGCCGGGGCGCGACTTGAGCGTCAATGAGTGATCGAGCAGAATCGGTGAATTGATGTAGGTGTTGCGGTGCAGGCCTCCGAGGCGAGCGAACTCCGCTTTTTCGAGACCCGGAATCAGCCGGAAGACTTCCGTCTGGGCACCGTATTTGAGCTTCGTCTGGAAGCCCACCATGTTGTAGAGCGTGCCGAGAGCATTGTCCTGCCGGAGCTGGACGACCGCATAGGGTTTCACTGTCGGGTTGTGGGCATTGGTGAGCCCCATCGGCTTCATCGGTCCGTGGCGCAGCGTCTCCCGGCCGCGTTCCGCCATCACCTCGATCGGGAGACAGCCGTCGAAATACGGCGTGCCTTCCCACTCCTTGAAACCGGTCGTATCGCTCGCGAGCAACTGATCGACGAAGGCGTTGTACTGCTCCTCCGTCATCGGGCAGTTGATGTAGTCCTTGCCCGTGCCGCCGGGCCCGACCTTGTCGTAGCGCGATTGGTGCCAGCAAACGTCCATGTCGATGGTGTCGGCATAAACGATCGGCGCGATAGCGTCGAAAAAGGCGAGCGCATCGGCCCCGGTCTCCTGCCGGATCGCTTCGGCGAGACCCGGCGCGGTGAGCGGACCCGTGGCGATGATAGCGAGGTCCCACTCCGTTGGCGGCAAGCCGGTGATCTCCTCGCGCACGACCGTGATTAGCGGATGGGCTTCGACTGCGGTGGTGACGGCATTGGAGAAGCCCTCCCGATCGACAGCGAGCGCGCCGCCGGCTGGCACCTGATTGCTGTCTGCGGCGCGCATGATCAACGAGCCGGCGAGGCGCATCTCAGCGTGAAGGACGCCGACGGCGTTGCTGGTCGCATCATCGGAGCGGAAGGAATTGGAGCAGACGAGCTCGGCCAGGCCGTCGCTCTTGTGCGCATCGGTACCGCGCACGCCACGCATCTCGTGCAGGATGACCGGCACGCCCGATTGCGCGATCTGCCAGGCGGCTTCCGACCCGGCGAGCCCTCCACCGATAACGTGGATGGGCGGATAGGAGATGTCACTGTTCATGCGCGGCTTACTAACACAGCCGTTTCCCGCTTCCAATTGCGAAGAAACGAAAACGGCGCCCGTGGGCGCCGTCTTGGGGAGACTGAATTCTCCGGTACCGATTAACGGTAGGAACGTGCCGCAATGTTGCGGATGTCGTAGCGGGTGATGCCGATATCGTTCAAGGCATGGTTCGACAGGCCGCCGAGTTCGGCGACAGTGCGGCGGTAGTTGATCCAGCTTTTTGCGAGACGAATGGGGTTCATGGTCGTTTTCCTCAAGATCTGTTCGCGACAGTGATTGTCTGCGTCGTTGAGGTTCTTATACGCTTGTCGAATTGGAAGATGGAGTGCAAAGAAAATGCATCTGCTATGCATTTGTGCACTGCATCGCTGAATTGCTGTGCAAGGGCCTGGTTCGCCCGAAAACGCGTCATCCGTTAAGTATTGATGAAGATGTGCGATCCGCCTGCGTTCCTGGTGCTTAAATCTAAAATGGGAGCCTGCCGGCGATCGGCGTTTACGCGCGTTACAGCACCGCGCGTCTCATCGGACGTGCAAAGATCGCAGCAGCACTCTGCTGCATCTCTTTTCCTAGATCGGGATCGGTCCAAGCATGACATGCGGCTGTTTGGCCGCTCGCAAATAAGGGATGCGGGGAGGTGGCTCGTGAATGACCAAAGAAAAAACGCCCGCCGGCGGAGCCGGAAGGCGTTTCCTGAATGCCCTTGTCGGCAGAACGTCGTGGCTTACTTGACGGCCTGACGAGCGACGTAGGGGATGTCGGCCCGGCCGATGCCGAGGTCGTTGAGCTCGCGGTCGCTCATGCGGCCGAGCTCGTTGCAGGTCTGGCGATACTTGCGCCAATTGCTGAAAGAACGTGTGAGGTTCATGGTCCTATTCCTTTCCAGTGCTGCCAGCACTTTGTCTCTCTTGCTGGCCGTCATCTCATGGCCGGAATATAATCGGTTTGAACGAAGATTACAGAGACGATGCTGCATCGCACCCATGCGGGTTTTGCAATCCTCCGCCGGCCCTTAATTGCCTGTCAAACCTTCGTGGTCGGGAGCGCCTGGATTTTCGTTTTTTCGGGATTGGAACGACGAGCAAAACATAAAAACAACGCCCGCTGGGGGAGGAGGTCCAGCGGGCGTTGCCTGTTCTGATTGGCAACCGGGAGGAGGAGTGTTGCCAATCCGTATCGGGCGCGCTGGGAGGAGGAGGCGCTGCCCGACCGATGCTCCCAAGATAGGAGCGGACCCTCAGATGTGTAGGGTACAAGGCGGATGGCACCTATGCGGATCCTGCATGCCTGTGACGTCCAGTGGCCGCAATAATCGCTCACATTGTCAAGGCAGCAGCAGTCACGTGGGCAGCAGCATGATTTTTCGCAGCCGGAAAAAGAAAACGCCCGCCGGGGGAGGAGGTCCGGCGGGCGTCCTATAGGCGACTGGCAACCGGGAGGAGGAGTGTTGCCAATCAATCGGAGCGGCGATGGGAGGAGGAGTTCGCCGCTTCGAATTCCTTCGATGGTTTGAATATAGCGCGTGAGGCCACTTTTGTGCAGTGCAATATCGGCATGGAAGATATGCGTCCGATGCAATGCCGATTGTGGGCCATCGAAGTGCGGTGGTGCCCGGTGAGGGACTCGAACCCCCATGCTCTCGCGCTTGGACCTAAACCAAGTGTGTCTACCAATTCCACCAACCGGGCAGGCGAGGTCTGGTCCCCAAGCCTGTAGACAATGACTGCCAGCTTGGCAAGCCTTGCATGGCCAACCAGCTCTCGCGGCCGGGATGGAAGTGCTTGCCTTTCGCAGGTCAACGGGTGTATTTGGCGCCCGTGATACACCGCGAAACGTGCCGTCTGCCCGCGAGCGCTGCCGCCACTGCGCTGCCACGGGCGAAAGAGGTGGGTCTGTCGGAGATCCGGCAATCCCGATGGGCGGTGGTGAGGCGTGTGGCCTTGTGGCTCCAAAGAGGTGCGCCACAAGCAGCGGCCGGGGCGATATCCGAGCCACATATCGGCATTCGAGCGTGAGGAGGATGCCATTTTGCTTGCAAAACGGTTACGGAATTGCGTAAAGCCAACTCCCGGCAAATGGATCGGTTCAAGTGCTCGCCAGGCCCTTAGAGGCAAGAGCACCGTCAACGTGAAGTGAAGGTTTGAACATGCAGGTTATCGAAACGCTCGCTCAAGGGCTGAAGCGCGAACTGAAGGTCGTCATCCCGGCCGATGAAATGGAAGCTCGGATGAACGAGCGTCTGGCCGAAGTGAAGGACCGGGTCCGCATCAATGGATTCCGCCCCGGCAAGGTGCCGGTCGCGCACTTGAAGAAGGTCTACGGCAAGTCGATCATGGCCGACCTCGTCAATGAAATCGTTCGCGAAAAGCCGACCGAAATCCTGACGAGCCGCGGCGAGAAGTCGGCCACGCAGCCGGAGGTCGCGATGACCGAGGACGAGGCCGAGGCCGACAAGATCCTCAAGGCCGAAGCCGATTTCGAATTCACGCTCGCCTACGAGATCATTCCCCCGATCGAGCTCAAGGATGCGAGCGGAATCAAGGTCACGCGCGACGTCGTTGAAATCGGTGAGGATGAGGTCAACGAACAGATTCTCCGCATCGCCGACAGTGCCCGCACCTATGAATCGAAGAAGGGCAAGGCCGAGAACGGCGATCGCGTGACGATCGACTATCTGGGCAAGGTCGACGGCGTTGCCTTCGACGGTGGCAAGGACGAGGACGCCGAACTTGTGCTCGGCTCCAACCGCTTCATTCCCGGCTTCGAGGAGCAGCTCGTGGGCGTCAAGGCCGGTGACGAGAAGACGATCACCGTCACCTTCCCGGCTGACTATCCGGCCGCCAATCTCGCCGGCAAGGAAGCGACCTTCGACGTCACCGTGAAGGACGTGGCCGCTGCCGCTCCGATCGAGATCAACGACGAACTGGCAACGAAGCTCGGTCTCGAATCGGTCGACAAGCTCAAGGAGATCGTTCGCGGCCAGATCGAAGGCCAGTACGGTGCGGTCACCCGCCAGAAGGTCAAGCGGCAACTGCTCGACCAGCTTGACGAACTCTATCAGTTCGACACGCCCGAGCGGCTCGTCAATGCTGAGTTCGAGAACATCTGGCGCCAGATCAACACCGACCTGCAGCAGGCCGGCAAGACCTTCGCCGATGAGGACACGACCGAAGAGGAAGCCCGCGCCGAGTATCGTAAGCTCGCCGAGCGCCGCGTCCGCCTCGGCCTCGTTCTTTCGGAGATTGGCGAGAAGGCCGGCGTTCAGGTGAGCGACGAGGAGATGCAGCGCTCGCTCTTCGAACAGCTGCGCCAGTTCCCCGGCCAGGAAAAGCAGATCTACGACTATTTCAAGAACACGCCCGGCGCTGCCGCTTCGCTGCGCGCGCCGATCTTCGAAGAAAAGGTCGTCGATCACCTGCTCACGGAAATCTCGGTGACCGATAAGACGGTCTCGAAGGAAGAACTGATGGCAGAGGACGAGGCGGAGGATAAGCCCGCCGCGAAGAAGGCCGCTTCCAAGAAGAAGGCAGCCGCCAAGTCGGAGGCCGGGGAAGGCGAAGAAGCAGCCGCACCGAAGAAGAAGGCTCCGGCCAAGAAGAAGCCGGCCGCAGACGAAACCGCCGAGTAATCGGCCCCTCTGGAACCGATGCGAAGGCCGCCTCCGGGCGGCCTTTTTCGTTGAGCAAGTCGCTGCGGTATCGAAATTCCGCGAGTGGTTGCAGGTACTTCTGGCCGGAGTTGCCCCTCTCCTCGGGTTTAACCCGAGGACTGACCCTCTCCCCGCAGGCGGGGAGAGGGACTAAGCGGCCGCCGCGAGTCCCTTCGCCCCGCTTGCGGGGAGAAGGTCGCGGCAGCGGGATGAGGGGCATCCGAGGCCGGATGGGGTAAGCGGGCAATATCCGACTCGTTGCGGGAGATGGCCGGCAGGCCAGGGGGGTGTCGCCGACAGCGTACGACCGGCGCACGTGGTTGCAAGCAGCCGCCTGAGCCGGGTTCCTATTAAACGGCCTTGATCTCGCCCATCCGGTTCCAGGCGTCGAGCCCGGCAATCTTGTAGGCCTCGGCGAGCGTCGGATAGTTGAAGGTGTTCTCGACGAAATATTCGACGGTGCCTTTCAGATTGAGCACCGCCTGGCCGATATGCACGAGTTCGGTCGCGCCTTCGCCGATGATATGCACGCCGAGCAGCCGTCGCGTCTTCAGCGAAAAGATCATCTTCAGCATGCCGGCATCCAACCCCATGATGTGCCCGCGGGACGTCTCGCGGAACCGGGCGATACCGCATTCATAGGGGATGCCTCGCTCCTTGACCTCCTCTTCGGAAAGCCCGCAGGTGGAAATTTCCGGCACTGCATAGATCCCATAGGGAAAGTATTTCTGCGGTTCCTTCGCAATCGCACCGACGGCAACGCGTGCGGCAACGCGCCCCTGTTCCATCGACGTCGAGGCGAGGCTCGGAAAGCCGACAACATCGCCGGCAGCATAGATATTCGGCACCTCGGTTTCGAAGGTCTCCGGATTGACCTTCAGGCGACCCCGGCTGTCGGCCACGAGGCCGGCGGCGGGAAGATTGAGTGCCTCGGTTGCGCCCATGCGACCGGCGGCAAACAGAAGCATGTCCGCCGTAATCTTTCGGCCGTTGTCGAGCGTAAGCAGAACCTTGCCGTCCTCGAGTCGCTCGACCTTGTCGGCCTTCTGGCCGAGACAGAGCTTCATGCTGCGATCTCGAAGCTGGTAAGTGAAATCCTCGACGATTTCCTTGTCGATGAAATCGAGCATCGTGCTCTTGGGGTCGATCACGGTCACCTGCGTGTCGAGGGAACTGAAAATGGTGGCGTATTCGATGCCGATGACCCCTGCGCCTATCACAACCAGCGATCGCGGCAATTCCTGGATCTCGAGCAGTTCGTCGCTGTCCACGACAGTCTTGCCGTCGAATGGCATGTAGTCGGGACGGAAGGGCTTCGTGCCGACGGCAAGCAGAATTTTTGTACCGGTGACGAGGATGCTCTCGCCATCATCCTTGGTGATCTCAAGAGTTGTCGGGGCGACGAAACTCGCCCGTCCGCGAATGTGCTGGACGCGATTGCGGGCAAACTGGTGCTCCAGCACCTCAACCTCGTGATTGAGCGTGATGATCAGGCGGCGGCGCAAATCCTCGGCGCTGATCTCCTGCTTTACCCGATAGGATCGGCCGTAAAATCCGCGCTCGCGCCAGCCGGAGAGATTGAGCGCGGTTTCGCGCAATGTCTTGGAGGGGATCGTCCCGGTGTGGACGGAGACGCCGCCGACGCGCTTGCCTTGCTCGATCACGAGCACCTTCTTGCCGAGCTTGGCTGCCTGGATGGCGCCACGACGACCGGCGGGTCCGCTGCCGACGACGATGAGATCGAATTGGGTCATGAACGCTTTCCCTAGAGCATCTTGCAATCAGGGGCATCACCTGAAGCCGCACTACGCGAGAATCGCTTGTGCGATGCAGCATACATCACGCAGCCACAGCTATAGCGTCAATTGGCGTTTCGCTGATGTGCAATGCCGCAATCATCTGTTCTGGATGCGTCCGATTAGAATTGTCGCTATGCTGCGACCGGCTGAGGCCGGAGGACTGAAGACATGGCGCTTGAGCGGACGAACGGTCGCGACGCTGGGGCGGAACGCAGCCCTGCCGCTGTCGGTCAGCAGGCGGACGCGGCGGGCCATCGGCCCGGTGTCGTCGCGGCAGCCGTCTATCAACACGGACGCCGGCTCCGCGACATCCGGATCGAAGAAGCTGGCGAGTGGCGCAACCGCGAGGGGGTGGTCATATGGATCGGCCTGCATGAGCCCGACCAGGAACTTCTGCGGCAGGTCCAATTGGAATTCGACCTGAACGATCTCGCCATTGAAGACGCCGGCAAAGCTCATCAGCGCCCGAAGCTCGAGATCTATGGCGAAGCGATCTTCGTCGTGGCCCGCACGGCGCATATGACGGGCGAGGAGATCGCATTCGGCGAAACCCATCTTTTCGTCGGACGCGGCTACGTCGTCTCCGTCCGCCATGGCCCCTCGACCTCATACATGGCGGTGAGACAGCGCTGCGAAGCCTCGCCCGCAGCTCTCGCGCATGGCGAGCACTACGTCCTCTATTCCATCCTCGACTTCATCGTCGACAACTATATGCCGGTGGTCGAGGCGATCCATGGCGAGGTGGAAGCTCTGGAAGACCGACTGCTGCGCGACCGGTTGGCCAAAGCCGACATCGAGCATCTTTACATGTTGCGGCGGAACCTGCTTCGCCTGCGCAATGCAGTCGTTCCGCTGGTGGATGTCTGTCGCCGGCATGAGCATCTGGAACTACCGGGCATGGAGGTGGCGATGCAGCCGCTCTTCCGTGATGTCACCGACCACGTTCGCCGGGTTCAGGAGGACATCGATGCGCTTCGCGAGGTGCTCGCCTTCACCTTCGAGGCGAGCCTCATGATCGGTCAGTCGGAGCAGACGGAGATATCACGAAAGCTTGCCTCCTGGGCCGCGATTCTTGCTGTTCCGACGGCGATTGCCGGGATTTACGGCATGAATTTCGAGCAAATGCCGGAGCTGAGATTTCGCTACGGTTATTTCGTCGTCCTGGCGATAATCATTGCGCTTTGCGTCACGCTCTATCGGTTCTTCCGGCGTGCGCGCTGGCTTTGAGCGAGCACTCAAAAGAGCCGCAGCCCCTTCATGCTGACATGCCCATCCTTGCCGATGATGAGGTGATCGTGGACGGTGATGCCGAGCGGCTTGGCGGCGTCGGCAATCAGCTTCGTCATCTCGATATCCGCACGCGACGGCGTCGGATCGCCGGAAGGATGGTTGTGCACGAGAATGAGGGCAGTCGCGGAAAGCTCCAGAGCCCGCTTGACGACCTCTCGCGGATAGACGGGTGTGTGGTCGATCGTCCCGCGCTGCTGCACCTCATCGGCAATGAGCGCATTGCGTTTGTCGAGGAAGAGGATGCGGAACTGTTCCTGCGTTTCGTGCGCCATGGCGGCGTGGCAGTAGTCGACGACGGCGCTCCAGGAGGACAGTACCTGCTTGTTGCGCAGCTCGCTCTTCAACATCCGCTGCGCGGCAGTCGCGATGAGCTTCAGATCGAGTGCAACGGTCTCGCCGACGCCCTTGACCTCCTGCAGCAGGTGCTGCGGCGCGCCGAAGACGCCGGCGAGCGTACCGAAGCGGGCGAGAAGGGCCTTGGCGATCGGTTTCGTGTCGCGGCGAGGAATCAGGCGAAAAAGGATGAGCTCAAGGATTTCGTAGTCTGCGAGGGCAGCATCTCCCTGCTCGCGGAAGCGTGTCCGCAGTCGGTCGCGGTGGCCATGATGATGGGCCTCGGCCGCTTGGCCGAGCGTCGGCGCACGTTTCCGCGTCTTCTGCTGCGCAAAGAACTGCCGCTCGTCCGCAGGCTCGAATTCATCGGGTTCGGGCGAGGGCGGGGACTTCGTCACGCGTTGCCCAGAGCGTGAAGGCCGGGCTTGAACAGGCCGGCGGGCGAGAGCGTGAAGATCTCGCAGCCATCGGCGGTGACGCCGACGGTATGTTCGTACTGCGCCGACAGCGAGCGGTCGCGGGTGACAGCGGTCCAGCCGTCCGAAAGCACCTTCACATGCGGACGACCGAGATTGATCATCGGCTCGATTGTGAAGATCATGCCTTCCTTCAATTCCGGCCCCTCATTGGCGCTGCCGTAATGAAGGATGTTCGGGGCATCGTGGAACAGCCGCCCGACGCCATGGCCGCAGAAATCGCGCACGACCGAACAGCGCTCCGATTCTGCATAGGCCTGGATCGCTTCGCCGATCGCGCCGGTGCGGGCGCCGGGGCGTACGGCCGCGATCCCGCGCATCAGGCACTCGTGCGTGACCTCCAGCAGCCGCTCGGCGGCACGCTTGATCTCGCCGACCGGATACATGCGACTGGAATCGCCATGCCAGCCATCGACGACATAGGTCACGTCGATGTTGACGATGTCCCCCTCGCGCAACGGCTTGTCGTTCGGAATACCGTGGCAGACGACGTGATTGATCGAGGTACAGGAGGACTTGGTATAACCGCGATAGTTCAGGGTCGCGGGGAGTGCGCCGTTGTCCATGCCGAACTCGAAGACGAAGCGGTCGATCTCCTCCGTCGTCACACCGGGCCGGACATGCGACACGAGTTCGTCCAGGCACTGCGCCGTCACCCGACAGGCCTTGCGCATGCCTTCGAAACCCTCCGGTCCATAAAGTCGGATGGCGCCGGTGTTCTTGTAGGGGGCCGCGCCGGCTTCGATATAAGTGACCATTCCCAGACTTTCGTTGTTCAGGCGGCTTTCATAAAACAGCGAGGACTGCTTCGTCCACTGTCATCGCAGCCGCGGGCACGATCTCAGACGGCGATATTGCGCATCTGACCGCATAGGCCTCGACGCCGCGCGCTGCCGCCCGCTCGAAGGCCCGAGCATAGACCGGATCGAGCTCCCGGCATATCCGCAAGGCGTCGCAGTCGTTTCTTTGAACGAGATAAAGCATGATCGCCCGGTGCCCCGCCTCGACCATGTCTGTGAGCTCGTCGAGATGTTTCGCGCCGCGTGCCGTCGGGCTGTCCGGAAATTCCGCCAGGCCGTCGATACGGCTGAAATGGACGTTCTTCACCTCCACATAGGCGAGCCCCTTTGCCGGGTCGCTGAGAAGGATGTCGATGCGGGAGTTGCGCCCGTATCGCTGTTCGCGGTGGAGTGTTTCATAGGTGTGGAGATCGCTGACCATGCCGAGGGCGATCGCCTCTTCCGCAATCCGATTCGGCAGCCCCGTATTGATGCCGACGAGCGTACCGTTCGCCTCCACGATCTCGAGCATATGACGGTATTTGCGCGTGGGCGTGTCGTGCTCCGAGAGCCAGATTGCCGACCCGGGGGCGGTCAGTCCGCGCATGGAGCCGGTATTCGGGCACGACCCGGTGATTGCGGTGCCGTCGGAAAGAACGGCATCGAACAGAAAGCGTTTGTAACGCTGCAGAAGCGTTGCAGGAACGAGCGGGCGGGAAAAGTACAAGGGCGACACCCGGCTAGCCGATCAGGCGCGAACTCGCACATAGGAGCCCGGCGCGTCCTCAAGCGGCTTCAGCGGCCCCCCGACCTTGCGGGCGGGCACCCGGCGCTTGTCGATCTTTTCGATCCAGCCCTGCCAATGCGGCCACCACGAGCCCGGCGTTTCCTTTGCCTTCTCCATCCAGTCTTCGAGCTCGCCCTTCGGAGGTCCTCCGGTCCAGAACTGGTACTTGCTCCTGTCCGGAGGATTGACGACGCCGGCGATATGGCCGGAGCCGGACAAGACGAACGTCACCTTGCCTCCGAAAAACTGGCCGCCGAGGTAAACCGATTTCGCCGGCGCGATATGGTCTTCCTTGGTCGCGAGATTGTAGATCGGGATCTTGACGTCACCGAGCGAAACCTGCCGGCCAGCAAGCACCATTTCGCCCTTCGCAAGCCTGTTCTCCAGGTAGCAATTACGAAGGTAGAAGGAATGGTTGGCGGCCGGCATCCGTGTCGAATCGGAATTCCAATAGAGCAGGTCGAAGGGCATAGGCTCCTGGCCCTTCAGGTAGTTGTTGACGAAATAGGGCCAGATGAGTTCCGAAGCCCGCAGCATGTTGAAGGCCGAAGCCATCTTCGAACCTTCGAGATAGCCGGTCGTGCGCATTCTCGCTTCGACCTGGCGAATTTGATCCTCGTCGGCAAAAACCTTGAGGTCGCCCGCATAGGTGAAATCAACCTGCGTCGTGAATAGCGTTGCCGAGCGGATGCGCTCGTCGCCCTCGGCCGCATGGAGCGCGAGCGTTGCCGCGAGCAAGGTGCCGCCGACGCAATAGCCGATGGCATTGACCTCGCGCTCGCCGGTCGCTTGCTCGATGCTATCGAGCGCAAAGCCGATGCCTTCTCGCGCATAGGCCTCCCAATCCTTGCCGGCGTGCCGTTCGTCGGGATTGACCCAGGAAATGACGAAGACCGTGTGGCCCTGCTCAACCGCCCACTTGATGAAGGATTTTTGGGGGTTAAGGTCGAGCACGTAGAACTTGTTGATCCAGGGCGGGCAAATGAGCAGCGGCCGCTTCAGTACGTCTTTGGTGCTCGCTTGGTACTGGATAACCTGGCAGACATCGCTTTGCGCAATAACCTTGCCCGGCGTGATCGCGATGTTCTCGCCGATCGCGAACTTGCTCGTATCCGTCTGCCTCAGCCGAAGTTCGCCGCGCCCGGCGGCAATGTCTTCGGCAAGCATCTGCATGCCCTTCACCAGGTTGGCGCCGCTGGAGGCGACGGTCTCGCGATAGAGTTGCGGATTTGTGGCAATGAAATTGCTCGGCGAAAGAGCGCTCGATATCTGGCGAATATAGAAAGCCGCCTTGTGCCGGGTGTGCTCGTCGAGGCCTTCCGCGCTCTCGACCATGCGCTCCGCCCAGTCGGATGTGACGAAATAGGCTTGGCGTACGAAGTCGAAGAATGGATTCTTCACCCAGTCCTCGTCGGCGAAGCGCTTGTCTTCCCGTTGGATTGCCGCCGGTTCGGCGACGTTGTCGCCGGCCATCCGCTGGATCGTTCGCGACCAGATGCCGAAGAAGCTACCCATCAGGTTGGTCTGCGCCTCGAGCGTCCGGCGCGGATCGGACAGCCAGTACTCGGAGACTTTCGATAGCGTCCTCACGATATCGGAGACGGGCTCGGCGTAGTTGTCGCTCGCCTCGCCGCTTTCGCGTGGCGCCAGCCAGGCGGATGCCGCCTTGCCCATATGTTCGGCCGCGCGGGCCAGGTTGATGGCCAGACTTTCGGGATCCTTGACGATATAGGGTTCGACCGATTTCGGGTCGAAGCCGGCAAAGCCGGTTTTGCGCGTGGTGTCCTCGGCCTTGTCTGCGCTCACCCGGTGTCCTCCACAGCTTCTTGTTTGTTTTGTATTTTTACATTCTGCCCGAAAATGATTACAAGGGCTAGCGCATCGTCGCGCCGCAAAACAGGGACTCATCGCAAGCATGTTTGCCTTCGGAAAACCGCTTTTGCCATCTTTTGTTTCCGGACTGATCGTCGCAGGCATGCTTGCCGGATGCAGTTCGACGGCCGAGCTCCAGACCTATCCCTCGGTCTACGGGCAAAGGGCCGCGGCTACCCAGCAGATGACGGATGAGGAAGCCGTGAATCAAGGGGAGCGGTTGACGGCACTTGCAGCTGAGCGCAGGTCCGGCGCGATCTCCGAGGCAGAGTATCAGCGGCGTCTCAAGGAGTTGCAGATGCTGGCCGAGCGGCACGGCGCCGACACGCTGAAACAGATCGAGAATTAGCGCTTGCCTTTCTGGCGATTTGGCCGCAAAGCGTGAATTGGCCGATAGATCGGCCGTTCACCCCGCGCATGTTCACGGATAGCCGCATAGGCTTGCAAAAGCGCGTGCCAAACGAGGTCTGGAGATGGAAGAGTTTCACAAAGTCCGGCGCCTGCCGCCCTATGTTTTCGAACAGGTCAACCGTTTGAAAGCAAGCGCGCGAGCCGCAGGGGCCGATATCATCGACCTCGGCATGGGCAATCCGGACCTTCCGACTCCACAGTCGATCGTCGACAAGCTTTGCGAGGTCGTGCAGGACCCGCGCACCCACCGCTATTCTTCGTCGAAGGGCATTCCGGGTTTGCGCCGCGCCCAGGCCGCCTATTACGCCCGCCGCTTCGGCGTCAAGCTGAACCCCGAGACGCAGGTGGTCGCCACGCTCGGCTCGAAGGAAGGCTTTGCCAATATGGCGCAGGCGATCACCGCGCCGGGTGACGTCGTCCTTTGCCCTAATCCCACCTATCCGATTCACGCCTTCGGGTTCCTGATGGCGGGTGGCGTCATCCGTTCGATCCCGGTCGAGCCGGACGACACCTTCTTCCCGCCGCTGGAGCGGGCCGTCAGGCATTCGATCCCGAAGCCCCTGGCGCTGATCCTCAACTACCCGTCCAATCCGACGGCGCAGGTGGCTACCCTCGATTTCTACAAGGAGGTCGTCGCCTTTGCGAAGAAGCACGACATCATCGTGCTTTCCGATCTCGCCTATTCGGAAATCTACTTCAATGACGACCCGCCGCCCTCGGTACTGCAGGTGCCGGGTGCGATCGACGTAGCGGTCGAGTTCACCTCGATGTCGAAGACCTTCTCCATGCCCGGTTGGCGGATGGGTTTTGCTGTCGGCAACGAGCGCCTGATTGCGGCTCTGACACGGGTGAAGTCCTATCTCGACTATGGCGCCTTCACGCCGATCCAGGTCGCGGCAACCCAGGCACTCAATGGTGACGGCAGCGACATCGCCGAGGTGCGGAATATCTATAAGCGCCGCCGCGACGTGATGGTCGAGAGCTTCGGCAAGGCTGGGTTCGAAGTGCCGCCGCCGCCGGCGACAATGTTCGCGTGGGCGAAGATCCCGGAAAAATTCCGCCACCTCGGTTCGCTCGAGTTCTCCAAGCTGCTGGTCGAGAAGGCGGACGTCGCCGTCGCACCCGGCGTTGGCTTCGGCGAGCAGGGCGACGACTATGTCCGGCTCGCCCTCGTTGAAAACGAGCACCGCATCCGTCAGGCAGCCCGCAACATCAAGCGTTTCCTGTCCACGGCGGACGACACGTTGCACAACGTCGTTTCGCTCAACGCCCATCGCTAACAGATAGAGCGGCTTTTTTCGGAATTGGCCCCGCCGCACGGGCGGGGCGCATCTCACATGTTAGGAACTTGCTATGGCAGATGCCCTCAAAATCGGCATTGCGGGATTGGGCACGGTTGGTGCTTCGCTCGTGCGGATTGTCCAGGAACGTCATGAGATGCTGGCAACCACGTGCGGAAGGGCGATCGAGATTGCTGCCGTGGCGGCGAGAGACCGCAACAAGGACCGCGGCGTGGATCTCTCGGTGGCCGGCTGGTTCGAAGACCCGGTTGCGTTGGCCTCCGAAGCCGAAATCGACGTGTTTGTCGAGCTGATGGGTGGCTCCGGAGACCCGGCCTATTCGGCGGTGAAGGCCGCGCTCCAACGCGGCATCCACGTCGTCACGGCGAACAAGGCCCTTCTTGCCGCGCACGGCGTCGAGCTTGCAGGGATTGCAGAGGAGCGGGGGGCGCTACTCAACTACGAAGCGGCGGTTGCCGGCGGTATTCCGGTCATCAAGGCGCTGCGCGAGTCGATGACGGGCAACACGATCTCACGCGTCTACGGGATCATGAACGGGACCTGCAACTACATCCTGACGCAGATGGAGAAGGAGGGACTCTCCTTCGAGACCTGCCTGAAGGAAGCGCAGCGCCTGGGTTATGCGGAGGCTGACCCAGCCTTCGATATCGAAGGCAACGATACCGCGCATAAGCTGTCGATCCTGACGAGCCTTGCCTTCGGCACCGCGATCGCCGCCGACGATATCTACCTCGAGGGCATCACCAATATCTCGATCGAGGACATCCAGGCGGCCGCCGACCTTGGCTACCGCATCAAGTTGCTCGGCGTTGCCCAGCGCACCGAAAGCGGCATTGAGCAGCGTGTCCACCCGACAATGGTGCCCTATGACTCCGTCATTGCCCAGGTCGATGGCGTGACGAATGCCGTCGCGATCGAATCCGACATTCTCGGCGAACTGCTGATGGTCGGTCCCGGCGCCGGCGGCAACGCAACCGCATCGGCGGTGCTGGGCGACATTGCGGACATCGCGAAGAGCCGGCCGGGCGCGCAGCATGTGCCGGCCTTCGGCCGCCCGGTAACGGCGCTGCTCCCTTACAAGCGCGCCCGGATGCAGAGCCACGAGGGCGGATATTTCATCCGGTTGAAAGTGGTCGACCGGACCGGCGTCTTCGCCAACATCGCGCGGCACATGGCCGAGAACGACATCTCGCTCGAATCGATCATGCAGCACGCCAAGCATTACATGGATCCGGCCGAGCCGAAGACGATCATCCTCGTGACACACGCGACCTTCGAAGCCTCCGTGCGCAAGGCGATCGTCTCGATCAAGGGCGAGGGCTATCTCGTCGGCGAACCGCAGGTGATCCGCATCGAGCGGCCGAAGGACTGGTGATCCCGTCTTTGCATTAAAACTGTTGAGAAACGTCTGAATGACGTGCAGGGCCGGGCGCAGCCGCTATCCGGCCGGTTTTTCCCTGTCGAAATCTTCGTTAAGAACGAGGGAAATTCGGCGGGTGGACAAGATGGACCTATTGGTGGATCCGATCCAGCGGGCGTTTCTCGGCGTCGAGCGCTCGGTCAGCGGTCAGCGTTGGGTGTCGCGCCTCGACCAGGCCGGCCAGAACCGTGCCCTGGCAATCAGTCAGGTGCATGGCCATTCCGAACTCATCGCCAGGGTGCTCGCCGGCCGCGGCGTCGGTCTCGACGAGGCTGCCGCCTTTCTCGACCCGACGCTTCGCGGGCTGATGCCGGATCCGGACACGCTCACCGATTGCCGCGGGGCGGCGGAGCGGCTGGCGCATGCCATTCGACGCGGTGAGAAAGTGGCGATCTTCGGTGATTACGATGTGGACGGTGCGGCTTCCTCGGCGCTGATGCTGCGTTTCCTGCGCCATTTCGGCGTCGAGGCCGAGATCTATATTCCCGACCGCATCTTCGAAGGCTACGGTCCCAATCCGCAGGCAATAGAGCAACTGATCGGCAATGGTGCCGGCCTGATCGTCACGGTCGACTGCGGTTCGACAAGTCATGAGTCGCTCGCAGTCGCTGCCGAGCGTGGCGTGGATGTCGTCGTCATCGATCACCATCAGGTCGGAACGGCGCTTCCCCCCTGCCATGCCCTGGTCAATCCCAATCGGGAAGATGATCTGTCGGGGCAGGGGCATCTCTCGGCGGCCGGCGTCGTCTATCTGGTGCTTGTCAATACGCTGCGGGTGCTTCGTTTGCAGGGGCACGCTCGCGCCGGCACGTTCGACCTCTTGGCGCAACTCGACCTTGTGGCGCTTGCGACCGTCTGTGACGTGGTGCCGCTCAAGGGTTTGAACCGCGCCTATGTGGTCAAGGGACTGATCGCGGCACGGCACATGAGCAATCCGGGCCTTGCCGCTCTTCTGCGCAAGGCCGCGATTGGCGGACCGGTCACGCCCTATCATCTGGGTTTCCTGATCGGGCCGCGGATCAATGCCGGCGGGCGAATCGGTGATGCGGCGCTCGGCAGCCGTCTGCTGACGCTCGACGATGCCGCTGCCGCGGAAATCATTGCGAGCCAGCTCGACGAACTCAACCGCGAACGCCAGGCGATGGAGTCGACAATGCTCGCCGAAGCGGAAGCGGAGGTGCTGGCGGAGTACGGAACCGGCGAGAACGCCTCGGTGATCGTCACCGCCAGGGAGAATTGGCACCCCGGCATTGTCGGCCTCATTGCGGCACGCATCAAGGAGAAGTTCCGCCGGCCGGCCTTCGCCATCGCATTCGATCCCTCCGGCCGCGGAACCGGCTCCGGCCGGTCAATCAACGGCTTCGACATGGGTCGGCTGGTGCGAGCTGCGGTCGAGAACGGTCTCCTGGCCAAGGGCGGCGGCCATGCGATGGCGGCGGGATTGACAGTCGAGCGCGGCAAGCTCGGAAAGCTCCGGCAATTCTTCGAGGAACATGCCGAGGGCACGGTGCGGGACCTGGTCGCCGTCCAGGCGCTCAAAGTCGATGGTGCGCTCGCGGCCGCCGGCGCGACGCTCGAGCTCGTCGACCTGCTCGATCAGGCCGGCCCCTACGGCTCAGGTCACCCGCAGCCCGTCTTTGCCTTTCCGCAGCACCGGCTGCGAGACAGCCGCCAGGTCGGCGCCAATCATGTCAAGGTTACCCTGGAGGGGCAGGACGGCAGCCGCATCGAGGGCATTGCCTTCCGCGCAACGGAAACGCCGCTTGGCAGCTTCCTGCTCGGCAATCGCGGCGCGACGGTTCACGTTGCGGGCTGCGTCTCGACGGACCTTTGGCAGGGAACCCGGCGGGTTCAGCTGCGGGTGACGGATGCGGCCAAGGCCATTTGACTCGGCACCAAATTAAATGATGCCGATTAGCGATTTGCCGCGACTTGTTGAGGGATCACGAGAGGAGAAGTGGCACGCCCAACGGGACTCGAACCCGTGTTTCCGCCGTGAAAGGGCGGCGTCCTAGACCGCTAGACGATGGGCGCCCAAGACAGGGTGGCTTATAGAGAGGCCTTAGGATTCCCGCAAGTCATCACGAGGCGCTCGGCCTCATTTTTTTGGTGGATTTCACCGGAAACTTGCGGCTGGAGAATCGCTCGGCGCCGCATCGCCGCGTCGGGGGAGAATTGGTACGCCCAACGGGACTCGAACCCGTGTTACCGCCGTGAGAGGGCGGCGTCCTGACCGCTAGACGATGGGCGCGATCAAATTCGGCCCAGCAGCCGAACGCCGACACCATAATGGAAAGACGGTGAATATGGAAGGAGAGAGTGGCACGCCCAACGGGACTCGAACCCGTGTTTCCGCCGTGAAAGGGCGGCGTCCTAGACCGCTAGACGATGGGCGCCCAAGACAAGTGGCTTATAGAGAGGCACTTGGTTTCTCGCAAGCGAGAAAAGCAAATAAGTTCGATTTTTCTGCCGAAATCTAAGAGTAAAGTTTGAGGTCATTTGCTGGCACAAGTCTGTGCTGCCAGGCTTCGTTGAAGTATCGACAAATATAGGGAGACAAGAATGGCACGCCCAACGGGACTCGAACCCGTGTTTCCGCCGTGAAAGGGCGGCGTCCTAGACCGCTAGACGATGGGCGCCTGCTGTGCGGTGTTACAGCGACCTTTGAGCGTCTGAAAGACGCGCGGCGCTGTACGACGAGGCGGCTTATAGAGAGCGCTTCGGCTTCCCGCAAGTGGCAAATTTCAATTCTCATCGGAAAAATGACGAACGAGTGACGAGCGCCGTCGCTCAGCCCTTGTGTCGCCGGCACCGCCAATTCCAATCGCGCTGCGGGCCAATGTCGATGTGCACCGATTCCGTGTGGCAATAGGTGCCGACGCCGCCGCGACCGGGCAGGTTTCGCAGGTAATCGGCGAGCTCCCATTTGCTGACGCCGGGAATCTGGATGTCCGCCGCTTCGCAACGCGTGTGCAGCGACTGGCGTTCGCTGTTCACCTTGATCGGACGAAGTCCCGACGTGACGATGACCTTCTGCCCGTAATGGTGTTCAACCGTTTTCAGCATTTGGAGCAGAGCCGGCTTGAAGCAGCCCGTCTCCACCTTCTCGGTCTGCAGGACAAGACCGTTCGGCGCCAGGCGAGCCAGACCCGAAAGACTGGCGACCTGCACAGGTTGGTCGACCACATCACCCGCTGCATGGTCCGCGTGCTCCAAACTGTAAAGCGGGTTCATCTTGACGCCCGGCAGCGAGCTATAGGCGAGGGAGGCGATCTGAGGCTTCGGCGTGTCATTGGCCGCAATCGTCCGCTTTCCGATTGCCTCGATATTCCTGGCATCGCCACGGCGTGGCTTGTCCTTGCGTTTGGCGGCGAAGAGGCCCGCAAGCGTCCAGCTTTTAACTGGCGCTTCGGTGCCTCTCCCGTTTGTGGGGGAAGGCTCGGCCAGAGCCTCGCTCGGATCGGATGATATGCCGTCGTGGGCGGCGGCCAAGGCAGGTTGTAGCGGTGGCGGGCTTTCTCCCGCCAGCGCTGCCTTTGCGCTCACCGGCACTGGAACGGCGGAAGGAATGTCGCTCTCGGCCGCGGCGTGGGCCGCACCCTGAGCGACGGCGGGTACGTTCGCTGGAGCTTCGTTGCTAGCCCCTTGCTGCGGCAAAATCATCGGCTGCGCTGTCGAGTTCTGACCGCTGAAGAGGCTGTTGGTCGTCGCATTCAGCCGCGGCTGAGCACCCGTCACCGGTGCACCGGCGTCGTCTGCCACCGCGGTGGCCGGAGGCGATTGTCCGTAGATGCTGGACGACGTGGCGCTGAGCGCGGTCGCCTGCATCGCAACACCCTGCTCAAGGCCTGTCGCCTCGGACTGCATCGTCGGTGCGCCCGCTTCTTGCAGCGGGGCGGCGGCTTCTGCTCCGACCTGATCGGCGGCACTGGCTTCGGCCGCCTCGGCAATGGGGGTCTGCGAACTCGCCGCCTGTGCTTCGCGCGAATCGACGGGATCATTCTCGGCGACGGCCGATACGCAGCTCGTAAGCGCGAGCAAAGATACGGATAGTGCCGCAGCGCGCCCGACCGAAAGGAACGCGCATCTTAAATCCGCTTCCTGCAACGTCTTGTCCTCATTCTACGCGCATGCCCTGGTCGGAACCGCGATGTTCCGAACACTGGCATGCATCAAATCCCGACCCTGCATATCGGAGCCGATTTTCGCAAAGCACGACGAAGACGTGCAGCGTCCTGCATCAAAGGACGCTTGGCCTACAAATGCCATGCCTTCGCAGCTTTGGATGTGCCGGAAGCATGGGCGGCAGGGATTGTGCGAAGCTTACCAGCTGCCGGTATTTGGCATCGAAGCCCAGGGCTCCTGGGCCGGCAGGTGTCCGCCCTTCTGCAGGATTTCGATCGAGATCCCGTCGGGCGACCGGACGAAGGCCATGTGGCCGTCGCGCGGCGGGCGGTTGATCGTAACCCCGTTATCCAACAGGTGCTTGCAGAAGGCGTAGATGTCATCGACCTCATAGGCTAGGTGACCGAAGTTGCGCCCGCCTGTATAGTCCTCCGGGTCCCAATTATAGGTAAGTTCGAGGCAGGGGGAGGCTTCACCTTTCGCGCGGGAAACATCGCCGGGCGCGGCGAGGAAGACGAGAGTGAATCGGCCTTTCTCGTTCTCGTGGCGGCGAATCTCCTCGAGTCCGAACAGAGTGCAATAGAAGTGAAGAGCGTCGTCGAGGTCTTTTACGCGGACCATCGTGTGCAGATATCGCATTGGCTTGTCCCTGTTTTGCGGAAGATGGCGTATACTTATGCGTCGGCAAGCCAGAGGCAAGGCTGTGTCCCCATAAACGGCCCGGGCCAAAATATGTCGAGGGACTTGTGCATGCGCAGCGCGACGATGTTATTCTGGTCCATAAGAATCAGTTAACCGTAGTACAGAGTTGCGCGTAACGAGGGGCTGGGAGAATGGCGGACAGAACATCTTCAAAGGGCGTCATGCAGAATGACGACTTTGCCAATGACGCTCTCGATCTCATCGAGATCACGGGCGTTATCAAGTGGTTCGACGTCGCGAAGGGCTTCGGCTTCATCGTTCCCGACAATGGCATGCAGGATGTCCTCCTGCATGTGACCTGCCTTCGGCGCGACGGTTACCAGACGGTGCTCGAAGGAGCGCGGGTGGTTGCCCTTGTACAAAAACGGGACCGCGGCTATCAGGCGTTCCGCATTCTTTCCATGGATCAATCGACGGCCGTGCATCCCTCGCAACTGCCGCCGGTGCGCACGCATGTCCAGGTGACGCCGACGAGCGGGCTGGAGCGGGTCCTCGTGAAATGGTTTAACCGCACGAAGGGCTTCGGGTTCCTGACGCGGGGCGAGGGCACGGAAGACATCTTCGTGCATATGGAAACCTTGCGGCGTTTCGGACTGACGGAGCTGCGTCCAGGGCAAGTAGTGCTGTGCCGCTTCGGTGACGGCGAGAAGGGATTGATGGCGGCGGAGATCCATCCGGACGGCCCCACTCCGAATACCCGGTCGCATTGATGCCGCCGTTTTTCATCACGCTTGCAAGAAGCGCCGTGGCGGCGCTTTTTTTGTTGTCGCTGATCACTTCGGCGGCTGCCGACCTTTCCTTCTCAAGGGATCGCGTTCGTCTCACGACCGGCGAAGGGCGAGCCTATGACCTGTCGGTCGAGCTGGCGGTCGAGCCGGAGCAGCGCGAACAGGGATTGATGCATCGTCGCGAGATGGCGCCCGATCATGGCATGCTGTTCGATTTCGGCCAGACGCGGCGGGTGGTGATGTGGATGAAGAACACCTATCTGCCGCTCGACATGCTGTTCATCTCCGCCGACGGCACGGTGCGAACCATCCACGAGAATGCCGTCCCCCTTTCGCAAGCGATCATCGATTCGCAAGAGCCGGTGGCCTACGTGCTCGAGCTCAATGCCGGTACCGTGAAGCGGCTCGGAATCAAGCCGGGCGATCGGCTATCGGGCGCCGGAATTCCGGCGGGCAATGGCGCGCAGTGATCGTACCGTCCATTCCTGGGCCAGCAAATTTGATGTTGCAGCCTCCGGACGAAGCGTGTATTTCCCCGATCGTTGGTGCGGAGTGTAGCGCAGTCTGGTAGCGCATCTGGTTTGGGACCAGAGGGTCGGGAGTTCGAATCTCTCCACTCCGACCACTTCAATTCACCGATAGTCGCGCATCCTCGCCGCGAATCTGGACGCGGTGCGCTCGTTTCCCTCATTGCCGTCCCCACGCAATTGAAAAAGCTGTATTTCGCGCTCGGAAGTCATTCCGTTTTAATTCATTCTGCGCTAAGGGAAACGCTGATCGAGGCGGAGGTCCGCCTCGCAGGGTTGTTCCCAGGTCTCGCTTCGATCCTGGCGTAGCGTCCCGCGTCAAACCCAAGGCATTCAAGTGACTTGGCGCATCGGGGCGGATGCGTCGGGCCGAGGAAAAAGGGAGCCGTTCGAAACAATGTCCGCGAAGATCTATCGTCCCGCAAAGACAGCCATGCAGTCAGGCAAGGCCAAGACGCATCTGTGGGTGCTGGAGTTCGATCCGGAGAAGCCGCGTACGATTGATCCGATCATGGGCTACACCAGCTCCGGCGATACGCGGCAACAATTGCGGCTGACCTTCGAGACCGCCGAGCAGGCAATCGCCTACGCCGAACGCAACGGCATCGAATACCGCGTGATCGCGCCGAAGGACGCGACGCGCAAGAACGTGTCCTATTCGGACAATTTCCGTTTCAACCGGATGCAGCCCTGGACCCATTGAGGTCCGGAGCCGCTTCGTATGGGCGTTTGCCCAACGGGGCCCCTTAGCTCAGCTGGATAGAGCACCTGCCTTCTAAGCAGGTTGTCGTTGGTTCGAGTCCAACAGGGGTCGCCAATCTTTTCAACCGCTTAGTAGACGTTTGCGCCTGCTGTTTCGCCCCCGTTTACAGCTTTTTTGGCACCGTTTACAATATCCATTCTCTAGATGTTCTTTTCCATCCGCAAAATGACCGCGTCGCTGGTCTGCTGATCCGTCGCCAGGTAGTGCTTTTCAAGCACCCTCCCAACCTCGGCAATGGAGTGTCCAGTGATCGACGCAATCTGCTCTGTTGTCGATCCTTCCCGGCGCCGCTCCGTGATGAACGTGCCGCGCAGATCGTGGAACGTCACGCCCTCGATCTTCAGCCGGGCGCATTCTTTCCCCCAGGATGTTTTGAACCCGTCCTTCGTCCACGGCCGGCCGCGCGAATTGGTCAGGATCCGCATCTTGTCCTTCGGCAATGCGTCGAGCATCGCCTTGAGCTTGCTGTGAACCCGCACGCGAACGCGCTTCTTCGTCTTACCTTGCTCGAATGACAGGTGCGTTCCGTCGTATTGCTTCCATGTCAGGAGCAGGAGATCTCCTTGTCGCTGGCCGGTATGGATAGCCATCTCGAATGCGAGGAGCATGTGAGGAGCGGCCTTCTCGCGGAACAGCGCAATCAGTTCAGGCGTCCATACGCTTTCCTTGCGGGAGCCGGTATAGAGCCGATCGATTCCCGTGCATGGGTTCTTCTCGATCATTTCCTCATCGATCCCGAACGTAAATACGCGGGAGAGAGAAAACAGCATCTGATCAGCCTTCCGAGGATTGGCCGCGAAGGTGTGATGCCACTTGCGGATCATCGCCTTCATGCCGCGCTGCTGGGTGAGCTTCAGTGGCAGCTTTGGCCATTCCTTGCGGATTTCCCTGAATGAGTGCTTGTGACCATCCTGCGTCTTCTCTGCCAGGGCTGAAAAGGCAGGGCTCTGTTCGAAAGCGTCGATCAGGTCATCTAGCGTCTTCACCTCGGCCGGCGCGCTCTCGGCTCGATGCTTCAGGAGCTCGGCGGCGAACGCCTCGGTATTTGGCGCGGCCTGCATCTCGGGGCCGCCGCGCCAGGCGTAATAGTGGATGCGGATTTCTCCGCTCGCCAGCCTGCGCTTGACCTTATGAATCCCTTTGAGCTTCACGAGCACGTTCTCGATCTCTCCACGCCTGCCATTCGGCCAAAGACGAGAAGTCTTCCGGTTTCATGTCAACTGGTTTTTCGCTGATAGCGCTTTGGATATCGGGTGAAACTCCGACGCGCCGGCCGTTGATCTCGATCCAGACGGTAACGCCTTTGGATTTGGCAACATCGGCCATGCGCTTCAGCTCAGCGGCTTTGACGAGAGCAGGAGTGGTCATCGGCCGCTCTTCCTTTCTGGTGGTCTTAGGTCGCGCGAAACATCGTAGTGAACTCGTGGCTGATCGCTTTTCACGTAAAGAGGGTGGCGCGGGTGGCCTTCCTTCGTGGTGCCGAGGCAGAAGACATCGATCGTGGAGATCGACAGGACATGCACGGCGCGAGTGGCGGCGAAAGGATGCGCGCCCCAAGCGGCGATCACATCCCGCCGTCCGTACTCAGCCGGCATGAATTCCGTGCATGCCTCGATGATCATCTCATCGTTCATCGGCCCTACCGGATCGGCCGCGATCAGCAGCGCAGCCGGGTCTGTGGACCGCAGCGCGAAGATGTTACCGACGATCATGCCGCCGTAGCCCCAAGCCTGGCTGAAACGGATGCAGCGACGGATCGTAGGATCATCGACATCGGCATCGGCCGTCGACGGATTAAGCATTACCCAAACCAGCAGATCGCAGCCGGGGCGCTGCCAGCGCCGCTCAAGCCGATAATGAACGCGACGGGCGAAAGCGACCTCAGGAACTATTACGACCGGCTACAGGCCATGCAGACCGTCGAGATGACGCCGGCGATGGCTCGTCTCGACGAGTGCATCATTCGAAGTGCCCTCGGTTCCCGTGACCCGGACATCTACTACGAGTGGGCGCCGCTCTGGGGCATGTCGGAGAAGGAGAAGGCCGATGTCTTCAAGACGAAGGCAGAGGCAGCTCGCCAACTGGTCGGCACTACGCCCGGGCAGGAGATCATCCCACGTGATGCGGTTTCCGATGCTCTCGTTAACACGTTCATCGAGGATGGTTCGCTGCCAGGCCTCGATGCGGCAATTGAAGAATACGGCAAACTGTCTGAACAGGAGCCGCAGGAAGCCGAAGTCGAGGCGGCCGCCGGAGTTCACAATGAACAAGTCTAGAACTCTTCGAGGCGGTAGGGAGCCTCCTCGTCCCAGTCGTTGCCGAAGAAGTTGATGCGCTTGAAGACACCGCTGAGGAGGCCTTTCTCACGGAGATATTCCACCTGATAGTCAGCGCCCATATGACGATGCGTTGCGAACGGGATCCCCATATCTCGCAGAACTTGGCACATGGCAAAAACGGCATCGGTGTCTGCTCGTAATCGATAGGTGCGTTCGGACCCTTTAATTCGTTCAAAGCCGAGCCGTCCGAACAGCTCGACTGATTCCTCTCCCCAAATCTCCAGCATGATCCGATCGCTGCCGATGTCAGTGACCATTGTCGGACGCTTTCGGGGGGATGGATCGGCGGGCTGAGCATTTCTCGTATCGGTCATTGAACGTCCTCGATTCCCTTCGCGGTTGATAGGAATACTTACTATGCGCTTCATTGATGCTTCAACCATCGCGGGCACGCGACGGACCGCCGACGGCTACCTTGTTGCTGACGTCCGGACCGCGCGCACTGGCATCCAGCTCTATGCCGGCCATGAGGTCGGCAAGCCGCAAATGCAGGTGGTCAAGGTCTACCGGCCGGAACTGCCAGCCTCGGCAGCTATGCGCACAAGCCGGTGACAAACGATCACCCGGACGAGGCGGTCACCGCCGACAATTGGAAGGCGCTCGCCGTCGGCTCGATCGGTGATGAGATTGCCCGTGATGGTGAATTCGTCCGCGTCCCGCTCATCGTTATGGACGCGGCGGTCATCGCCGAGATCGAGGGCGGCAAGCGCGAGCTCTCCGCGGGCTACAGCTGCGATCTCGCATGGGAGCCGGGCACCACGCCCGAGGGCGAGAAGTACGACGCCATTCAGAAGGATATCCGGATCAACCACGTCGCCATCGTGCAGTGCGGTCGCGCCGGATCAGAAGCTCACATCGGCGACGGTGTGAGGTTGTGGGGCGCTGCCCCGTTCACCAGTGATCAGCAACCCGAAAAGGAAAAGATCATGACCCTGAAGACGGTTACCGTCGATGGCATCCCGGTTGAAGTAACCGATCAGGGTGCCACGGTGATAGGCACTCTGCAGCAGCGGCTTGCCGACGCCAACACCAAACTCTCGGACGCAGAAAAGGCGCATCAGACGGCTCTGGCCGCCAAGGATGCCGAACTGGCGAAGGAGGATGCCGAAATCGACACCCTGAAAGGCAAGATCCTTTCGGACGCCGATCTCGACAAGCGCGTCACTGCTCGCGCCGATCTCGTCGCCAAGGCCAAGGGGCTCGCCAAGGACGTCAAGACCGAAGGCCTCTCCGATGCGGCCATCCGCAAGGCTGTCGTCGTCGCCAAGATTGGCGATGCCGCCGTCGCCGACAAGTCGGACGCCTACATCGATGCTCGCTTCGACATGCTCGTCGAGGACGAGGGCAAGGGCGGCGCCGACCCGTTCCGCGTGGCTGTTCAGCAGGGTCTCTCGCAGACCACGGACGCCAACGCATCCGCAACCGCTCACAAGGCCATGGTCTCCGATATCGAATCGGCCTGGCAGACGAAGGGAGCTAAGTGATGCCTGCAGTTCAGACCACTTATAGCGCCCAGTACGCGCGCTGGGTCGAGGGCATGAACCTCAACATGGAGCCTTCCGATGTCGTCACGCGCCTTGCGGAGGACGTCGAGGGCATCGGCTTCGGCAAGGTCTGCGTTCAGGGCACGGCCGACAATCAGGTCGTCGACTCCGAAGCGACCGCCAAGTTCGTCGGCATCGCCGTGCTCGACACGACCCGGCCTACCGGCAAGTACGAGCAGTACGAGAACGTCGCCGTCATGAAGAAGGGCGTCATTGTCGTCACGGCCTCCGAAGCCGTCGCTGTCGGTGATCCCGTCTACTACACACCGGCGACCGGCGTCCTTTCGAAAACGTCGACGTCGAACACCCTCATCCCGAATGCGACCTGGGATACCAGCACCGCCGGTGCCGGTCTCGCAGCTCTCCGCCTTGGCTAACCAGGAGCGATCTCGATGAACGCAATTATCACTCAGGACGCTCAGCAGGTCGCGATGAGCTTTCTTATACGTCAGGCCTCTCTGATCGAGCCAACGGTCTATGCGATGAAGTACCAGGAGATCCAGTACGCCCAGCTGATCCCGGTCGACACCTCGGCGCCGGAATGGATTCAGTCGGTCACGTACTTCTCCATGGACTCGGTCGGTCAGGCGCAGTGGTTCAGCGGCCTTGCACATGACGTGCCGAAGGTCGAACTGACCCGCGAAAAATTCGAGACGACGGTCAGCATGGCCGCGATCGGCTATGGCTACACGCTCGAGCTCACGACTGCACGCGGGACGACCCGAGTCAAGAAGATCGGAGCGAAGGGACAGGGGAGGGCAATGCACTGGTCGAAAGTGATGGATCTCGTCGACGAAATCCGCGTCGCCGAGGGACAGGAACCGCTCAAAAGGAGGGCTGCCTGACATGCCGACGTACATCCTTTTGCTCTCTCTTGCTGCGCGAGCTGCTCGAGGAGATCGAGACGAACTCGCCGGCGGTGAACCTGAAGCGGAAAGGCGTGGTCTTTACGGAGCCGTTCCTGGTCGCGGACGTCGAGTATCGCGCCTGGACCGAGGATGGGAAGCTACGGCATCCCTCGTTCAAGGGGATCAGGGAGCGGGCTGACGACGCCACGGTGTTTGAACTCGCTGAGTATTGCTTTCGATCTCTGTGGAGCGAAAACCAATTTTGCAGAAACGGAAGCTTGCGCCAGCTGATACATCATCGCTAACTCAACGCTTAGTACGTCACTGAGGGGGGCTTGTGATGACGCTGTATGTTGACGTTGCCAGGTTGAAGGCGGTGTGGACCCAAACGACGATCCCAGTCGTGATGAGGTTAGGTATAGGTAGGCCGTTGTCCGTTCGGCTTCCCTTCGCAGAGGGGAACGGCGAGTGGTTGAAAATGGGGAGACGCCGTGATCCCAAATGGAATTCAAATGACAGGTTTTGGGAGCTGCCGAAGGCGTGGCTCAATACTATCGTCGACAGATCGCTGGATCGCTATGGAAGCGTGTATGTCATCCAGCCCTACCAAGAACAAGAGAAATGCTCTCCTGCGTGCATGAATGCGCAGGGACATGAGTGCCAGTGCTCATGCATGGGCGCTAACCACGGGGCCGGTAACGACGGCAGTTGGTTCGAAGTGTCGGATGCATTCGCCTGCAGGTGGAACGAATACACTATTGCCTGTCGCCTCATGAAACGTCTGCGTGCTCTCCCCGGGGAAGCGTGAGGTTCGCCAAGAGACGCGAATGATTGATTGCCGTTGCGCCGGACTTCCGCGCGCTCCTCTCCTCTCAGGACCTAGCAGACTCGCGTCCACTATCCTATCGTTGTGAAAGAGGGCGGGTTCGATGATCAGAGAAGAATTTCAGCTATTGCTGCAGTGTCCGGTGTGTGGTGTGCCTTGCGAGGCGTGGCCTGAAAGGATGCCTGTTGCTATCTCGGATGTCGAGGGGGAGGCGGACATAACCGGGGAGTTTGAGATCGAATGCGATGAATGCGGCCAAACCACCGACGTTACTGTCACAGCGCATCTGCTGGGTTGGACGGCACATGTGTCAGGGAATCCCAGCCACGAAGTCCAGGTCAATCACTATGACTACGGTGATGACCAGTGGCTCGAAGACTTAGAGCCGGAGCCTCACCCGTACACCAATTATCGAGCCGCGATCTCCGAGTGGCATTCGTTACTCAAAGAGCTTGGAGAAGCTGGGGATGCATCGGGAAGAAACCGAATGCTGTTGGTTCAGCTGTTCTCGATCTTGGAAGCATATTTGTCCGATGCTGTTATCTCGCTGGTGTACAACAACTCTGAGATCTTGAACGCTATCGTGGCATGGCATCCTGAACTGAAGGAGGAGAAAGTCTCCTTAGCCTCCGTAGCAGCCAACCCTCACCTTGTTCGAGATACAATTGTCTCCAGACTTCGGAAAACTCAGTTTCATCGCTTTGAGCATGTCAACGGAATGCTTCGCGCTGCGATCCGACACCCGATACTTCCCGCTGACAAGGAGACTAGGGGTGAGGTGCTAAGGGCAGCAAAGATACGTCACGATTGCGTCCACAGGAATGGCCGCGATCAAGAGGGAAATTTAGTTACCGGGATTACGGGCCGCTATCTCTGGGATTTGGCAGGCGTCTTCGATGATATGGTGAATAAGTTGCATCGACGCATTGAGGAGGAAGAGGATTCGAGACGGATCGCTCTTCTAGAGCAAAACGAGATATGGTGACGCTCTGCGCGATGACATCCAGCCACCCTCACGAGCACTCCGGTGCGGCGGCCGGGCGGCAATAGCCGGGGTGGGAGCCGTTTACATCGCTCCCGGATTCGATAATCATTTTCGGGGTGAGGATTGTAAACCGATCGCCTGAATAGCCTGGAAATACTGAATCGCATTCCTGCCTTCTAAGCAGGTTGTCGTTGGTTCGAGTCCAACAGGGGTCGCCATCTAACCTATTGATTTAACGATCTCCGAAAGATACCGCAGTTTCGCGAGTAACTCGCGGGAGGGGGCAGCAATGCCGACCCACATCAGTCCACTCATTTCGGGCGGGCGCTGCCCTCATACATGAACGTCATCGGCTTCGGTCCCCGCATATACCCGGTTTCAATGTGATCGATGCCAAAGCCCGCATCCTCTATCATCGACCGAATCGGGCGGTTGAGATGGCAGCCGCCGCTGATGCGCCGCCAGATAGGCGTAAGGCTGTCCTGCCACCACCGTACACCTCGGTCGGGCGACAGGCCGTGTTCGACGAACAAGAGCCGCCCATTCGGTTTCAGGACTCGGCGCATTTCCGAGAGCGCAACGGCCGATCCTGGAATCGTGCACAATGTCCAGGTCGTTACGACCACGTCCACACTGCGGTCGTCGAGCGGGATGGCTTCCGCGGACGCCTCGATGAAATTCACGTGTATCCCGGAATTTTCAACGCGACGCGCCATGGCGAGCAGGTTTGGGTCAGGCTCGAGTGCCAGAATTTCCCGCACTCGTGGACGGTAGAACGGCAGGTTCAGGCCCGAACCGCAGCCGATCTCAAGTACGCGGCCCTCTGCAGCGCCGATCACGCGCTCGCGATAGGGGTGCAGGCGTTCGTTGCGCATCGACCGATCGCAGAGCCTAGGCAGGATGACGTAACTGTAGATACCCATGGATCGCTTCTCCACCAGGAGTCTCGGCCAGCCCTAGATACCTCAAAATAGGAAGGGATTCACCTAAAGTGTGGTGATGAAATCAAAGCGCTAAAACGCTTTTAAACAATACAACAAGTGGTTGTTTATAGTGGAGGATTCCGGCCCGGGATTTCTCGTGCCGACAGCTTCCGTGATCGGCTGCCCCGATGGCAATGTGACGGATTCGTGATAGTTTTGCGACAGTCGACGAAAATCCGGTGCCCCATGCACGTCCGGTCCATAGCTCTCCTGCACCATCGAATATTTTTGTTGTCCTGCGTCGTCGCAGCCCTGCTTCTCTTCGGAAGTCTCACCCAGGACCTGATCCTGCTTTCAGGCACGAGCGCGGCTTCTTCCGACAAGATATGGCTGCTCGACGTCGATTCCGAGGTCAGCGCTTTCACCTGGCTTTCGGTTGTAACCACATTTGCCGCGGCCTGGCTGCTGTTCGGGATCGCCGCCGCGGCGAGCACGCGCCGCAGCCGGTTCAAGTGGCACTGGTACTTTCTCAGCGCCCTTTTTCTGCTGGTATCATTCGATGAGTTCGCGGGAATTCACGAGAAGATAAGTAGTGCACTGGCGTCGAGGATCGACAATACCGGTTTGCTGTATTTCGCCTGGGCCGCGCCAGCCGGTGTTCTCAGCCTGCTTGGGCTTGCTGCCTTCGTCCCGTTCATCCGGTCGTTTCCTCCGCGACTTGCGCTGCTCCTGGTGTTGTCCGCGGTAGCTTTTCTTGGCGGCGCCGTCGGGGTCGAGATGATTGGCGGCAGTGTCGCGGAGTTGCAGGGCATGCAGACCGTTCGTTATCGGATGCTGACGAATCTCGAGGAGGGCCTCGAAATCGCCGGCGTGCTCATCTTCATTTACGTCCTGCTTTCCTATCAGGAAAGCAGGGATGCCGTGGATAGCTCCGGTGCGATGGCGCGCTCGCCTTGATCACTCTTGCATCCGGCGTCGATCATCATTCCTTCTTCGGCGGCGTCCGCCGCTCCAGCAATTGCTCGAATATCTCGGTCTGTCTCTCGGCGGCGGCACGGATTGCCGCCAGTTGATCGAGCATCGCGCCGAAGGCGACCAGAAGCAGGCCGCTGGCGATCGCCGGAAACGCCCAGGGCAGGATGGCAAGCAGGCTGTCGACATCGCGCGCCGGTACCAATGTCATCAGGACGAGGAGAAGCGTGCCGATCGCGATCGCGCCACCGAGAAACTCCAGAAATTTTCCCATCCTTGCTCCCCCTCCGGCGGCCGTGGTGAAAACTTCCTGCCATTCTGCCCGCTAGCGGCCGCAGAAAAAACCCCGGCGCTGGCCGGGGTCGTCGATCGAATGCAACGGAAAGCAATCAGAACTTCACGCCGACGCCGATCGTGAACTGGTGTTGGTCGAGATCGACGTTGACGCCGCCGACATCCTTGTCGCCATAATCATTGTAACGATATTCGGCGCGGCCGAACATGCTGTCGGTGAAGGCGTAATCGACGCCTGCTCCGATGGTCCAGCCGTTGAAGGTTTCCTTCTCCTTGGGCAAGCCTTCAACGTCGACGAAGCCGCGCGTCACGGCCCAACCGGCGGTTCCATAAAGCAGCGCCCTTTCGGTGAGGCTATAGCCGATGCGCCCGCGCACCGATCCGGATACATCTGTGGCCACTTCCGTATCTGCGCCGAAAAGCGTGAAGGTTTCGTCGTTCCAATTGTAACTGACGTCTCCCTCGATCCCGACGACCCAATCGCCGATCTGATGATTGTAGCCCGCAAAGGCACCGAAAATGCCGCCATTGAGGCTTTCCGAGGTGCTGTCGCCGGGAACGCTGAGATCGCTGTTCAGCCATCCGCCTCCGCCCTGGAGGCCGACATAGCCCCCCGTCCATACGAATGTGGGCACGGTTTCGATGGCCGTTGGAGCGGGCTCCGGCGCTTCGCTGATGTCCGCAGCATAGGACGTTCCTACGAGCATCGAGGCGCCGAAAATAGCAACAAGCACGTTTCTGATCATCACAGATGCCTCCTGTTGTCGATCCGCAGAATAACAACTGTTCTACAGCGCCGCGCGTCTTATCAGACGCGCAAACGTGGCTGCAGCACTTAGCTGCTTGTCCTTCTCCGTAAATCGAGGTCGATTTAAGAAGACATGCGAGTAGGGGGAGTCTGCCCGAAATTCTCGCTTTTGCGAATCACTTGCTCTTACAGGCAAGAAAGAAAAAGGGGAACAACAAAAAAAGCAGGCCGGCGGAAGGTTTTCCGGCCGGCCCGTCCCGAAATTGCGGAAAGGGGAACGTCTCTCGGCGCGCGGCAGATGCCTTGCCGAGAGAGATCGATTGCCACTCGATAATGCCCGAAGGACGCTTTCCAAGTTGACAAACTTCGTAAGATTTTTGACGTTCTGCGCATGTCGGCAAGTGCAGAAAGAGTTGCTCCGATCGAAGTCGCGGTGGTCGTTCTGCCCGAATCTTCGATCATGTCGCTTGCCTCGGTGCTCGATCCGATGCGGGCTGCCAATCGCGCTGCTGGCCGGCAGGTCTTCCGCTGGCGGCTCTTGTCGGGCGAGGGGCAGGCGGTGATGCTCACTTGCGGCATACCCATCGCCGTGGACGGCCGGTTCTCCTCGCCGCTCGCAGGCGACGTTCTCCTGGTCATCGGCGGTTTCAATCTTGAGCGACATGCCGGCAGGCGCTTTTTCGCGACCTTGCAGGAATGCGCCCGCCATTTCGATATCGTTGCCGGGATCGAGTCCGGTTGCTGGCTGCTTGGTCGCTCCGGATTGCTGAACGGCCGCAAGGCTACGGCTCATTGGGAAGAGCTCGAGGACTTCGGCCAAGCCTTCCCGGAGCTGACCGTCATCGGCGACCGCTTCGTCACTGACGGCAAATATTGGACATCGGGCGGCGCGTCGCCCACCTTCGACATGATGCTGCATCTGATCACCGAGAGGCTGGGCCCGGCTCTGGCGCTCGATGTCGCGAGCATTTTCGTCTACGACCAGATGCACAGCCCCACCGATGTGCAGCCTTTCGTTTCGCTTGGGCGCCTTGAGGTGCGGGATCCGGAACTGGCCGGCGCGATCAGGCTGATGGAGCGCACGATCGAACGGCCTATGACGATCGCGGCTCTGGCGCGGCGGCTCGCGGTCTCGCAACGCAAGCTCGAGCAACTCTTCGCCCGCGGCCTTTCGATCAGCCCTGGGGCCTATTACCTGCGCTTGAGATTGCAGGTCGCCCACCGGCTGGTGCGGGATTCCGGGATTTCGATGCGCGATATAGCATTACGCTGCGGCTTCGACAGCCTCTCCGCTTTCTCGCGCGCCTATAGGCGCGAATATGGCGCCAGCCCGCTCAGGATGCGAAGCGCCAACCATGCGGCAAGCCTGTCCAAAGCCATCCACACGTGAGTTTATTGGCGCTCACTTTTGGGCATGGGATCCGGATGAATCGGCAACCGCACAGGCCTCTTCGAATTCCCTCACGGTCTCTTCCGTGTTGTCCTCGGGCAAAACTGCATCGGCAACGTCTTCCGAAGCCGCGGCCTGGTCTTCAAAGACGTAGGATTGGATGTAGTAGGCCAATTGTCCCTTCCACACCTTGCGGCCGTCGATCTGGTTGCAGGCGACGGCCGTCTCGAAATCCGCCTGAAGCTCCTCCATCGTAGCCGAGGTCGGGACGGCAGCCGACGGCGCCATCAACGAGGCGATCAGCAGGGCGGTGAACATTGCGGCACTCCTCCGGTGGCGGCAACCAGGAAACGGGCCAATGGCTCGGCTGGTTCCCAAGATAGAGAACGGATTTCGCCGCGACGGAAGAGGATTTCTCGTACCCCAAAGGTTTTATCGAATGGCCGATGTGTATAGGCCACACTGGGGGTCAGGGGAGCGCGGAAAAGGCCCTCCGCTCACGCGGAAGGCCCTTCCATTCTTACCGGGTGTAATTACTGCACGACCTGGACGACCGTATAGTTCCTGGGGTCGACAATTACGCGCTGCTTGTTGACCACCGCGTAGGCGTAGGCCGGGTTTTCAGGAACCGGGGTCAGGACCACATCGCGCGGCAACGGCTTGCCGACTGCGATCTGCTCCTGGATCATCACCGTATCAGCCGGTACCGGCTGTTGCTCCACATAGGCAATGACCTCTCTCGGCGGAGGAGCAAGTATTGCGCCGGCAGCCAAGCCTACGGCGCCGCCAACCGCTGCGCCAACCGGGCCGCCAACGATAGCGCCGGTCACTGCTCCGCCTGCTGCGCCGGTGACGGCAGAGTTGTTACGGTCATCCGCAAGTGCGGGTGCGGCAAACATTCCGGCCGCGATCATAGAAGCTACAAAGATCTTGGCATTCATCTGTCGTACTCCCTTGCTACACACGGGCTACAACGTCGCGTGATTTCATTTGTTCCTCATTTTTCTTTCGATAGCGGAAGTATGACCTTCGATAACGGAATGTTAATGGCCGAAAATAACTTGTGAATACTGGGGGGTGAGGCAGGCTGTTCTCAACGTTCGCTGAGAGTCGTTGACGGGCAATCATGCAGACCTGCGCGGGGCTAGTGGCGCTGGTGGAGTCCATATTCGATAGAAAGCTGTACCTATGTCTCCGAGTCGCCCAGCGCCGCGCCGAGCTCTAAGCCGCCAAAGAAAAGCTGCGCACCGAGCTTAATGCCTGCGCCGGATCTTCGAAGAGACGCGCATCATGGCGGATTCGATGAGTCCAAGATGCAGTTTCCATGGTTTTGAGTTCGCAGCGATCCTCGTCCTACCGCTTGGCTTGGGCGGTCGGTGGTCATTCTGAATACCGCATTCGGATTCACTGGCGATGTCGCCAAACCTGCCTTCAGGTGAAATGCGCCAGTGGGGCTGGCGATAACCTGTGGAACTGGCGCACCTCTGTGATTGTTCTCAGTTTGTTCTTATAATAACTGGCTATCATGGTCGAGACGATTGGCGAAGCTTTCAGCCTCGGATGGCAACTCAAGGCGCGCTGTGCCTACGGCAAGCGCGAAGGCATGAAGTCCGTCCGCCAGTGCGGCTGGAGCTACGATCTAGACATGCTGACGTTGGTGGCGACGCGCGGCCGAGACTTTCCGCTTTCGCTGGTCGCCAGTCGGCTCCGATGTCCGCGGTGCGGCTCAAGATCGGTGGCCGTTGTGTTCATGCCGCCGTCGGAAGGAGATAAACGGCGAGGAGCGGCGTAAGTGTGTACGGAACGAAGCAGGCCGTTGCGGTTTGGAGCAGTTTTGCAGGTATGCCGACCAGGCGGCGCCTGCCTGCTCACTTGCGAGCGGAGGAATTCCGATGGCGCGCAGTACAAAGCAAAGGCTAATGAAGGCGGGCGAATTTTCCAGGACTACTGTGATTGTTGACCGCACCCTTCCCCGGCTCTTTTGGTGTTATCTTTGGAGACACGCTACGTAGAGAGGACCAATCCATGTGGCTCGAACTGCACGACAGCAATGGACTGATTTTCGTCAACATGGACACTGTTACGCACTTCCAGCGGGTCGAAGGGCAGCGGCGCACGACTCTCGTCACCTGCGCGACTAAAAGCGGAGCTTGCGTAACGCTCCAGGTTCAGGAGTCGCCGAAGGAGATCATGGCCATGATCAGCGAATTTTGAGGCAGGTTGGGGCCAGTATCACGAAATGCTGAAACCCATGCGGCTCAACAACGCAGCAGCGCCCGCGCGGCAGCAGCAAGGAAGATGGCGGCTGCTGGGCTAATACCTCCACCTCGGAGCGCGCTTCGCATTGTGAAGCAATTCAGAAGCCGTAGCAAAATCGCCGAAGATGACCGTTAGCCGCCGTTCTTCCTCCTGGCACAAGCGTTGCCTGCGGCAAAAATCGTGAATATTCCACACCTTAGTAGCAGACTGCTTGGAAAGCTCATCGGCTTCAACGCGTACAACCATCTCGCTCCTCCCAAAGCTTAGGAAGTGAGATTATTATACCAAAGTCTAGTGAAGCAAGAACAAAAGTAAGTATTACTTTTGCTTTAAGTATTACTTATCGCCTGGCGCTCTCCTCCTCTGGCGACAGCCGAGCTCTACACGCCGTCTTCAAGAGCCTATGACGGCTTGCCGGAGATCGATTATCCCTTCCACGACCGCGACGTCCTCGTCACCGCCTGCGGCCGCGTCTGCATGCACCGCAAGAAGATCAACATCTCGACCGTGCTCGCCGGTCAAAGGCTCGGAATCAAGGAGGTGGAGAGAGCCTGCCCCGGACTTGATCCGGGGGCATTTGGCTCGTCAGCTTCATGTATTATGATCTGGGATATATCGACCTGGAGCAGAGAACCTTGCAAACCATCGACAACCCGTTCGGCACGAGGTTGTCACCCATGTCTTAGGTACAAACTGTTACCTATGTCTCCGGGCTGGACAAACATTTGAGTGGTGAGCGCGCAGGGATTCGAACCCTGGACCTACTGATTAAAAGTCAGTTGCTCTACCGGCTGAGCTACGCGCTCCCGTCGACCGAGCGCGAAGCTCGGCGGAAGTGGGCGGACATATGCACGCGCCTTTCGTGCCGGTCAACCAAAAATTCGCACGAAACCATCAATAATAGGCGCGCCCTCCCGATCCAATGAACCGCGGGCGATCCGTTCTTTGGCGGGGCTTACGCGATCATTTTCAGAATGCGTCACGCATGCGGCAAATTGATCGCCGAAAGGTGATTGGTTTCCCATTATATATGCGCTTAAGAAGGCAGCGAGCCTGAGCGCCGGAGTTTCTGAACCTTGTCGATTGCCGATATATCCATCTGGACCGCCATTCTCGCGGGCGCTCTGTCGTTTCTCTCGCCTTGCGTCCTGCCGCTCGTACCGCCCTATCTCTGCTACATGGCCGGCGTCTCGGTGGACCAGTTCAGGGGCGGCAATGCGGTCGCGGTGGCGAGCACGCGCAGGGCGGTGCTGCCGGCCGCATTGTTCTTCACGCTCGGATTTGCGACCGTCTTCGTCGCGCTCGGGGCAGGGGCGTCCTCGATCGGCCTTTTGCTGCGGCAACATATCGACCTGCTGTCACGCATTGGCGGCATCATCATCATCATCATGGGGCTGCATTTCCTCGGCGTCTTCCGCATCGGCTTGCTCGCCCGGGAGGCGCGTTTCCATGGTGGCGGGAAGCCGGCGACGTTGTCCGGCGCCTATATCATGGGCCTTGCCTTCGCCTTCGGCTGGACGCCGTGCATCGGCCCCGTGCTCGGCACCATCCTGGGCGTCGCGGCCGCGCGCGACACCGTCGGCGACGGCGCGTTGCTGCTCGCGATCTATTCGCTCGGCCTTGCCGTTCCGTTCTGGATCGCCGCGGGCTTTTCAGGCGCCTTCATGCGCTTCCTGTTACGCTTCCGGCGTCACCTCGGGCTCGTCGAGAAGCTGATGGGTGCCTTGCTCGTCGCTGCCGGCCTGGCCTTCCTCTTCGGTTTCGTCAGCGCCGTGGCGATCTGGTTCCAGCAGACTTTCCCCATCCTGTCGCAAATCGGCTAGGTGGTGGCGACAAGTCCCCCCTCTGGCCGGCGGGCCAGAGGGGGGAAGGCCGCCGTCCTAGGCGGTCTTCCTGGTGAACGTCTCCCGCAGGCTCTCCTTGATCGACTGCAGCGCACTGCCGGGATGAATGCCCTCGCGCATCAGCAGCCCCCGCAGCGGTCCGGCCGAGGAGAGAAGTTGAAGACCGACCGCGCGCATCGCCTGGACCGGCAGGAAACTGGAGAGCAGCGAACGGTTGAGGAGGTCGACGCTTGCCGTGCGGCTGACGATATCGATACGGCGGCGGCTGTCGAAGCGGTCGCCCGTGTCAGCCGGCAGGCGGCGGCCGGTCGGAGATCCAACGAGTTCGGCGACCGTCATAACGTCGCGCAGACTGAGATTGAGCCCCTGGGCGCCGATCGGCGGAAACGCATGCGCGGCCTCGCCGACCAGCATCACCCTTCCCTTGCCGAAGCGCCGGGCCGTCATGCCGGTGAGCGGGAAGGATTGCGGTTTGCCCTCGACGGTCACCTTGCCGAGTATGGACTGCATCCGGTCCTCGATGGTGCGCGAAAGCACGTCCAGCGGCAATTGCAGCGTTTCCTCCGCGTCGCGCGGCTTCTGGACCCAGACGAGGCTCGAGCGGTCACCCGGAAGCGGTACCTGCGTGAAGGGCCCGCTTACCGTGTGGAACTCCGTCGAAACCTCCTGATGCGGGAGCTCGTGCGCGAAGTTCAGGACGACGGCCGCCTGCGGATAGGACCAGGTGAACGTTTCGATGTCGGCTGCTTCCCGAACGGCCGAGCGCCTGCCGTCGGCGCCGACGATCAGATCCGCAGTGAGCATTCGCCCGTCCTCGAGGCCGACTCGTACTTCCACTTCGCCGAAGTCGAAGACAGTCGCCGCGACCGGCACCCGCTCGAGCGTGGGCAGGCTCGCCTCGTGCTTTTCGAGGATCTCGAGGAAGGGCGCGTTGGGGATGTTGTGGCCGAAGGCTTCCAGGCCCACTTCCGCGGCGCGGAAGTTGACGGGCGGCGCGCGCAGCAGCCGCTTCGTTGCGTCGATGATGTGAATGGCGACGAGCGGTGCCGTCAACGGAGCGACATCGTCCCAGATGCCGAGCGTCTTCAAATATTCGATGGACTGATCCATCAACGCCGTGGTGCGACCGTCGGCAATCGCCGGTCGCGGACCGATGAGCGCCACGCGATGCCCCTCGCGGGCAAGAGCGATCGCGGCCAGCGAGCCGGCAAGCCCGGCCCCGATGATGACGATGTCGTAATGCTCCATGGCCGACAGCACCCTCTTAGCGGCGGTCGCCCGCCTCATTTTCCAGTAGCCGCCTTTCTACCCCCTTAGCTCATTGAAATAAATGGGCTCGATCGAGAGCGGCCATTGCACCCGCATGTCCACAAGACAATCCCCGTTGAGGCTTGACTTGCTTTGTTTTTGCTGGCGATGCCCGGCAAAGGGTGCATATTACCGCTGATGCAGTCGGAGACGGTGTGAATTGCTGCATGGTGGCTGAAAAGACGAAAAGCTGAAAAGACGAACAAGTGATGGGCGGCATTCGCGGATGAAATTCTTCAACTACAGACGCGTCCCCTACGCCGAGATCCGCGCTTTTTCCGTGCATGTCCTGACGGCGTCGGGTTCCTTCCTCGCCTTTCTCGGCGTCGTGGCGGCGGCCGAGCATCGTTTCGTCGACATGTTCTGGTGGCTGGGCCTGGCGCTGCTCGTCGACGGCATCGACGGGCCGATCGCGCGCAAGGTGCAGGTCAAGGAAGTGCTGCCGAACTGGTCGGGCGACACGCTCGACAATGTCATCGACTATGTGACCTATGTCCTGCTGCCGGCTTTCGCGCTCTATCAAAGCGGCATGATCGGGGAACCCTGGTCCTTCGTGGCGGCCGGCGCCATCGTGGTATCGAGCGCCATCTACTATGCCGACATGGGCATGAAAACGGATGAGTATTTCTTCTCCGGCTTTCCGGTCGTCTGGAACATGGTCGTCTTCACGCTGTTTGTCATCCAGGCGAGCGAAGTGACGGCATCCATCGTCGTTTTCCTGTCGGTCGTCTTGACCTTCCTGCCGATCAATTTTCTGCATCCGGTGCGGGTGAAGCGATTGCGATCTCTCAATCTCGCGGTGTTTTTCCTCTGGTCGGCTCTCGGCATTTACGCGCTGCTCCTGCATTTCGAGACGCCGATGTGGGTCGCCGCCGGGGTTGTAGCGACTGGGATCTATCTCTACGTCATCGGTTTCATTCTGCAGCTTTTCCCAAATCTCGGGCGGGGCTAGAGGGGCGGGAACCGCGCGCATCTTCGCTCGGGTCCCCTTTCGTTTTTCTGAAATCAAGGAGTTGCTCATGGCACAGGCGATCGTCATCCGCGAGCTCGGCGGGCCGGAAGTTCTGAAGATGGAAGGGGTGACGCTGGCGCCGCCCGGGCCGGGCGAGGTTCAGATCCGTCAGGTGGCGATCGGTCTCAATTTCATCGACGTCTACTTCCGCACCGGCCTCTACAAATCGGCAAAGGGCCTGCCCTTCGTTCCCGGCAAGGAGGGGGCGGGGATCGTCACGGCCGTCGGCGACGGCGTCGGTCTTTTTTCGGTCGGCGATCGCGTGGCATACGCCTCCGCCGACGGCGCCTATGCGAGCGAGCGCAACGTCGATGCGTCGCAGCTGGTCAGGGTTCCCGAGGGGATCAGCCTCGAGACGGCGGCGGCGATGATGCTGAAGGGCATGACGGCGCAATACCTTCTGAACCAGACTTTCAAGGTTGGTCCGGAGACGACGCTGCTTTTCCATGCGGCGGCCGGCGGCGTCGGCCTCATCGCCGGCCAATGGGCCAAGGCACTCGGCGCGACGGTGATCGGCACGGCGGGTTCTCAGGAGAAGATCGAGCTCGCCCTTGCCCACGGCTACGACCACGTCATCAACTACAATGCGGAGAACTTCGTCGATCGCGTGAAGGAGCTGACGGGCGGCCGCGGCGTCGATGTCGTTTACGATTCGGTTGGCCGCGACACCTTCCCCGGCTCGCTCGACTGTATAAGACCGCGTGGCATGTGGGTGAGTTTCGGCAATTCTTCCGGCCCGGTGGACGCCTTCAGCATCGGCATTCTCGCGCAGAAGGGCTCGCTCTTTGCCACTCGGCCGACGCTCTTCGGTTACATTGCGACGAGACCCGCACTGGAGGCGTGTGCAAATTCCCTGTTTGATGTTGTGCAAAGCAACAAAGTGCGTATCAATATCAATCAGACCTATCCGCTCGCCGAGGCCGGCCGAGCGCATACGGATCTCGAAACAAGAAAAACGAGTGGAACGACATTGCTGATTCCCTGATCGTTGCCTGGACGGCTGGGAATTGAGGGGAAAGAGGGCGGCGTGCCTGTGAAGGGATCAACTGCGAGCGGCCCGTTGCTGGCCGTGCGCAACCTGACGAAATTGTTCGGCTCGTTCGCAGCCTGCAATGCGATCGATCTGCAGATAGAATCCGGAGAAATCCACGCGCTCCTCGGCGAAAACGGGGCGGGGAAATCCACCCTGGTGAAGATGCTGTTCGGCGTGTTGGCGCCGACAGCGGGCGAAATCCTGTGGAAGGGCGACGCAGTCCGGATAGCGAGCCCCGGTGACGCACGCAAGCTCGGCATCGGCATGGTGTTCCAGCATTTCTCGTTGTTCGAGGCGCTGACGGTTGCCGAGAACATTGCTCTGTCGATGGACCGGAACGTTTCGCTCGGGCGGGTCGCCGAAGAGGCCTCGCGACTTTCTCGCGCCTATGGCTTGCCGCTCGATCCGAAAGCACATGTCGCCGACCTTTCCGTTGGCGAAAGGCAGCGTATCGAAATCGTGCGTGCGCTCCTGCAGAATCCGCAGCTTATCATTCTTGACGAACCAACCTCGGTATTGACGCCGCAGGAAGCCGACCGTCTTTTCGAGACGTTGTATAAGCTGAAAGCGGAGGGAAGGTCCGTCCTCTATATCAGTCACCGGCTCGAGGAGGTGCAGCGACTTTGCGATCGCGCCACCGTATTGAGGCACGGCCAGGTGACGGGTGCCTGCGACCCGCGCGCGGAGACGCCGGCCTCGCTCGCCCGAATGATGGTCGGAAGCGAAGTCGCGGCCGTCACCCCCGAGGGAACGAACACCAAGGGGGCGGTGCAACTGGAGGTGCGGCATCTCTCGGTCGCCGCGCGCACGCCTTTCGCGGTCTCGCTGAAGAATGTCTCTCTCAAGGTGCGGGCCGGCGAGGTCCTGGCGATCGCAGGTGTTGCCGGCAACGGTCAGAGCGAGCTTTTCGACGCGCTTTCGGGCGAGTATCCGGTGGCCGACGACAATGCCGTGCACATCCGACAAACGCCGGTCGGGACAAAGGGCATCAACGCGCGACGGCTGATGGGTGCCGGTTTCGTGCCGGAGGAGAGACACGGCCACGCCGCGGTTTCGGCACTTCCGCTTTCCGATAATCTGGTTCTCGCGCGCAACCAGTCGGACCGCCGCGCCTTTCTCGGCGGCGGCTTCCTGAAGGTCATCCGCCAAGATGCGGTGAAGGCCGCGACCAGGCGGATCTCCGAGAACATGGATGTCCGCAAGAGCGGTGACGATCCGCCGGCCGCATCGCTTTCGGGCGGCAATCTCCAGAAGTTCATCGTCGGACGCGAACTCGACCGCGAGCCATCGGTGCTTGTCGTCAACCAGCCGACCTGGGGCGTCGACGCGGGTGCCGCCAGCCGCATCCGCCGGGCGCTGGTCGATCTCGCCAAGGCGGGCTCCGCCGTCCTGGTAATCAGCCAGGATCTCGACGAGATTTTCGAGGTGGCGACGGAGATCGCGGTGATCAGCGACGGCCGGCTATCGGATGCCTATCCGGCGCGGGAGCTTTCGCGCGAGAAGATCGGTCTGCTGATGGGCGGCCTACATGGGCTGACTGAAGGCGCGGGGGCGGCACATGCGCATTGAGCTCGAAAAGCGCGCCAAGGTCTCGATCCTGTTCTCGATCCTTTCGCCTTTCATCGCCTTCGCCTTGACCCTCGTCTTTGGCGGCATCATGTTCGCGCTCCTCGGCAAGAACCCGGCGATCGCGCTCTACAGCTACTTCGTCGAGCCGCTGATCGAAGTCTGGTCGTTGCATGAACTGGCGATCAAGGCGGCGCCGCTGATCCTGATCGGCGTCGGGCTTTCGGTCTGCTTCCGCTCCAACAATTGGAACATCGGTGCGGAAGGCCAATTCATTATGGGCGCGATCGCCGGCTCCATTCTGCCCGTGGTGTTCTACGATTGGCAATCGCCGCTGATGCTGCCGCTGATGCTCGTTCTAGGCATGATCGGCGGTGCGCTCTTCGCGGCGATCCCGGCCTTCCTGAAGGCGCATATGAACACCAACGAGATCCTGACGAGCCTGATGTTGGTCTATGTCGCCCAGCTCTTCCTCGACTGGCTGGTGCGCGGCCCCTGGCGCAATCCGGAGGGTATGAACTTTCCGGAAACGCGGCGCTTCGCAGCCGATGCGATCCTGCCGGAGATGCTCGCCTCCGGGCGCGCCAATTGGGGCTTTGCCTTCGCCATCATCGCGGCCGTGCTCGTCTGGTTCATGATGCGCTACACGCTCAAGGGCTTCGAGGTCGCCGTTCTCGGCCAGTCCGCGCGGGCAGGGCGCTTCGCAGGCTTCTCGTCGCGCAAGATGATCTGGTTTTCCATGCTCTTTTCCGGCGCACTCGCGGGGCTTGCCGGCATTGCCGAAGTGAGCGGTGCGATCCAACAATTACGGCCGGTGATTTCGCCCGGTTACGGTTTCACGGCGATCATCGTCGCCTTCCTGGGGCGCCTCAACCCAATCGGCATCATCGCCGCCGGCCTCGTGCTGGCGCTCACCTATCTCGGAGGCGAGGCAGCACAGCTTTCGATCGGCGTGTCTGACAAGGTGACGCGCGTCTTTCAGGGACTGCTGCTCTTCTTCGTGCTCTCCTGCGATACACTCATCCATTATCGCATCCGGCTCGTGTGGGAGAGACTTCCGGCGATCAAGACGGATGAGGCGCACTGATGGGTATCGTTGAAGCAATCCTCTTGAGCGTCATCACCGCGGCAACGCCGCTGGTCCTTGCCGCCGCCGGAGAACTTGTCACCGAACGGTCCGGCGTGCTCAATCTCGGCGTCGAAGGCATGATGATCATGGGGGCCGTATGCGCCTTCGCGGCGACACAGCTCACCGGTTCGCCCTATCTCGGCGTCCTCGCCGGCGTTGCCGCGGGGGCATCGTTTTCGCTTCTGTTCGGCTTCCTGACGCTGACGCTCGTCGCCAATCAGGTGGCGACGGGACTGGCGCTGACGCTGCTCGGTATCGGCGCCTCCGGCATGATCGGCGAGAGTTTCCTCGGCATGCAGGGCATCAAGCTGCAGCCGATCGCCATTCCGCTCTTGTCCGAGCTACCCCTCGTCGGCCCCTTGCTCTTCCGGCAGGATGCGATCTTCTACCTCTCGGTCGCGATCGTCGCCGGCATCCACTGGTTCCTGTTCCGGAGCCGCGCCGGGCTCAAGCTCAGGGCGGTCGGTGACAGCCATGGCTCGGCGCATGCGCTCGGCGTGGACGTGATAGGCATACGCTATCTTGCAGTGCTCTTCGGCGGCGCCTGCGCCGGCCTCGCCGGTGCGCAGCTCTCGCTGGTCTATACGCCGCAATGGGTCGAGAACATGTCGGCCGGACGCGGCTGGATCGCGCTGGCCCTCGTGGTCTTCTCCTCCTGGCGTCCGTGGCGCATAGTTGTCGGCGGTTATCTCTTCGGGGCCGTCTCGATCAGCCAGCTGCACGCCCAGGCATTCGGAATCGGGATCCCGTCGCAGTTCCTTTCTTCGCTTCCCTATGTGGCGACAATTGTCGTACTCATACTGATATCCCACAACCGGCGGATGACCTTGATCAATACGCCGGCATCGCTCGGCAAGCCGTTCGTGCCGGACCGGTGAACAACAAGAACCAGACGGCTATTCTCGAACCACAGAGGTCAAAAAATGAAAAAACTACTCCTCGCCCTTGCAACCACGACAGCGGTGCTCGGCTTTGCTGCGGCCGCGAGCGCACAGGAAAAGGCCAAGGTCTGCTTCGTCTATGTGGGCTCCAAGACCGATGGCGGCTGGACCCAGGCACACGACATCGGCCGCCAGCAGGTCGAAAAGGAGCTCGGCGACAAGGTCGAAACGCAGTTCCTGGAAAATGTGCCGGAAGGACCTGACGCCGAACGCGCGATCGAGCGCATGGCACGTTCCGGCTGTGGCCTGATCTTCACCACGTCCTTCGGCTTCATGGATGCGACGATAAACGTCGCGCAGAAATTCCCGGACGTGAAGTTCGAACATGCGACCGGCTACAAGACCGCGCCGAACGTCGCCACCTATAACGCCCGGTTCTATGAAGGCCGCTACATCCAGGGCCAGATCGCGGCCAAGATGTCCGAAAAAGGCGTCGCCGGTTACATCGCGTCCTTCCCGATCCCGGAAGTGGTGATGGGCATCAACTCCTTCGTGATCGGGGCCCGCTCGGTCAATCCGGACTTCAAGATCAAGGTCATCTGGGCGAACACCTGGTTCGACCCGGGCAAGGAGGCGGATGCCGCCAAGGCGCTGATCGACCAGGGCGTCGATATCCTGACGCAGCACACCGATACGACCGCTCCGATGCAGGTCGCCGCCGAACGCGGCATCAAGGCCTTCGGGCAGGCATCGGACATGATCGCCGCCGGCCCCAAGACGCAGTTGACGGCGATCGTCGATACATGGGGCGCCTATTATGTGAAGCGCACCAATGCCTTCCTCGATGGCACCTGGCAATCAACCTCGAGCTGGGACGGCCTGAAGGAAGGTATCCTGACCATGGCGCCCTACACGAACATGCCCGACGACGTGAAGAAGATGGCGGAGGAGACCGAAGCCAAGATCAAATCCGGCGAGTTGAAGCCGTTTACCGGACCGCTCAACAAGCAGGATGGGTCGCCCTGGCTCAAGGAAGGTGAAACGGCCGACGATGCCACGCTCCTCGGCATGAACTTCTATGTCGAAGGCGTGGACGACAAGCTGCCGCAATAGCCTGCGTTCTCGGGGCCTCTCACACCCGCGAACCCCGCGCACGGTGCGCGGGGTTTGCTTATGCCGGCGCTGAGAGATTTCGGCGCCTCGGGACCGTTTGTCCCATCCCAGGGCCGGGCAGCCCGTGGGCTTGTGATGCTACGGCTTCATCGCGGGCGACACACCTCCCACGCGGCGCCTCGTTCGCTCAGATCGGTCAAAATCTATAGCCGCCGATATAACTCAGGCTTTCAGGAATCGTGTATTCGATCTAGAGTTATATGCGGAGCTTCTGAAGAGCGCCGTGGTCGGACGTGGCGCGACGTCCGCGGCATTCTTGGAGGGGAGGGGGTGAAGGATTTGCTCGAGACCGTATTAACCAGAGCCCCGAAGCGGACAAGTCACGCGCAGGTGGTGGATCAACTCGGCAAGGCAATCGTTTCTGGCGAATTTCCGGTTGGGAGCATATTGCCCGGCGACCCTGAACTGGCGGCACGTTTCCGAGTGTCGCGCACGGTCCTGCGTGAGGCGATGAAGACGCTCGCCGCCAAGGGCATGATCGTCCCGCGCGCCAGGATCGGCACCCGTGTCACGCCCCCGAAAGAGTGGAACCTTTTCGACGCGGATATCCTGACCTGGCATTTTGCCTGCGGAGTGAATGAGGAATTCCTGCAGCATCTCAGCGAAGTGCGGTTTGCTTTCGAGACTCACGCAGCGGCACTGGCCGCGAGAAACGCGTCCGATGCGGAAATCGTGACGATGATGCGCCTTGCGGTCGCCATGGGCGATGCTAATCACAGCGCGGAAACCCTCGCCGTGGCCGATCTCAAATTCCATCTCTCCGTTCTCGATGCATCCGGAAATCCATTCCTGCGGACCGTCGGCAGCCTGATCGAAGCTGCCCTTGTCGGCGTCTTCCGGCTGAGTTCACCCACGGATGAGAAGGGCGGCATCGACGAGGTTGCCCGAAATCACATCCGCATCGTCGAGGAAATCCGGAACCGGAACGAGGCAGGTGCCCGGCAGGCGATGGAATATGTCATCAAGTACGGGCGCGACCGCATTCACGAGGCTTTCGCCAAGGGCGAGATGGCGTGACCCGCTCCTCCATCGCCTGCCCTTGCCCTTTTATGGACCGTGGCCTATCTGCAGACGCAGTCGCCTGCGAGTGCGGCGGCTTCCATCAGCGGTAGATCGGGACCATGTCCGAGCTTTTCGTCATTTTTCTCCTCCTCCTCATCAACGCCTTCTTTGCGCTTTCGGAATTGGCCATCGTCTCGGCAAGCAAGCCATTGCTTCGCCAAATGGTGAAGCAGGGCAATCGGAGAGCCGAAAACGCGCTGAAGCTTGCGGAGGAGCCTGGCAAGTTTCTGTCGACGGTCCAGGTCGGGATCACGCTGGTCGGTATTCTGGCGGGCGCCTATGGCGGCGCGACGATCGCGGCAAAGGTCGCACCGGTGCTCAACGAAGTCCCATGGATCCACCCGTATGGCCATACGGTAGCCGTGGCGCTCGTCGTCACTCTGATCACCTTCCTTTCCGTCGTCATAGGCGAGCTCATCCCAAAGCAACTCGCGCTCCGCAATCCGGAATCCCTGGCGATATTCGTCGCGGGATCGATGACCTGGCTTTCGCGGATAGCGGCGCCGGTCGTCTACCTGTTCGAGACCACCGCTGCTCTCGCCTTGCGCCTGATGGGCATGAGAGCTGACGACGTTGACCGCGTCACCGAAGAGGAAGTGCAGGCGATCATGGCCGAAGGGGTGGAGAGCGGCGCTATCGAGAAGAGCGAGCACGAGATGCTGCGCCGCATCATCCGGCTCGGCGACCGCAGCGTCAAATCGATCATGACCCACCGCACCGAGGTGAGTTTCATCGACGTAAACGACAGTCTGGATACGATCGGACGAAAAATCCGGGATTTCGGCCATTCGCGCTATCCCGTGATCGAAGGTTCGTCAGGGGACGTGATCGGGGCGGTCCTGGCGAAGGAGATACTGAACGCGCCCCTGGCGCCGTCCTTCGACTTCCGCAGCTATGTCCGCGAGATACTGACCCTTCCCGAGACCATCTCCTGCCTGAAAGCCCTCGAGGCATTCAAGACATCGCCGATCGACATGGCGATGATCGTCGATGAGTACGGCAGCATGGAAGGCATCATCACCACCGCCGATATCCTGGAGGCGATCGTCGGCGTGATGCCGTCGAACTACGACGATATCCAGCACGCGCCGATCCGGTCGCGCGGCGATGGCAGCTATCTTGTCGACGGACGGACGTCGATCGACGAAATCCATCTGCAGATTGGCATCGAAGGCATCGATCCGGACGGCGATTTCGAGACCATAGCCGGTTTTCTCGTCCATGAGCTACGCAAGACCCCGGAAGAGGGCGATTGTACCGAGGCCTATGGCTACCGCTTCGAGGTGGTCGACATGGACGGCCGCCGCATCGACAAGATCCTCGTCAGCCGGAGTGTGGAAAGCAATTCGGCCTGATCGGGTTGTGCCGCTATTGGCGCTACCGCATGTCTCCTTGAATTTACCTTGGTTTATGGCAAGGACATGCAGCAAATCAAAGTGCTACAGCAGCGCGTCCCCCTCTCGGTCCCTTTTATCTCGCTGGCGGCTCGAGGGTCACGCCCCAGTTGTTGAAGATCGCGGCCATCTGTCCGTTGTCCAGGGCCTTCGCTATCGCGTCGTCGATCGCATAAGCGAGATCCTTGTGCTGGAAGTTCACGCCGACTCCGAGGGTCCATTTCCCACGGGCGAAGCCGACGAGCGGCGGTTCGTGCACAACCAGATCGGACGCAATATGTGCGGTAAGACCCGCTTGAAGCTGTGCACGCGGTCCCATGGCGGCCTTCGTTTCGCCGGCTGCAAGCCCCTCCATCGCTAGGGCCGTGCTGCGATAGCGACGGATCTTGTCGATGGGTCCAAGAAGCGAGGTCAGATAGAAATCGGAGATGGAATCGTTCTCCACCGAAACGGGGTCGAAGCGGAAGAAGGCCGGCGTCGGCCCCTTGTCGGGATACTCTTTCCTGTCGTAGGCAATCGCAATGGCCTCGGTTGCGTATTGGCCGGTAAAGGTCACTTGCTCGATGCGGCACGAATATTCGCTGTCATAAGGTACATGCAGCATCACGTCGCTGACATGGCCGCCGATCGCGGATCCCTTCCAGACATAGTTGAGCAAGTCGGCTTCGAGTGCCTCGCCCGCCGGGACAAGGCGGAAACGCGCCGCCACCCCAAGTTCTGCGGCGATCAATCGGCCGATGTCGACGTCAATCCCGCGTGGTTCGCCCTTTTCCTGATAGGACCACGGTGGGAAATCCTCGTAGACGGCGAACTCGATCCAGCCCTCTTCGAGTATACGGTCGAAAGAACGTCCGACATCCTGCGCAAAGGTATTCTGAGGTCTCGGCTGCGGCACGTAGCCCTCGCATCGTGCGAAGGCTACGGCCGGCAGGACTGTGCAAGCCAATGCCGCAAGCGAGGTCGCCCAGGGAGCGTGCATTGCTCACTCCGTTGCAGAAAGCCCGACTGCCAGAATTTCGCTGGCCTTCTTCCAGCTTTCCGGGGCGTCGGTCAGGATTCTCGCCGCCTCATAGGCGACGCTGTCGGCAACCGGGGCACCGGAAGCGGTCTTCATTTCGGCAGCGATTTTCTCAAGTTCGGCCTTCAGTGCGTTGGGGTCGGAAACCTTGGCGGAAGCCAGTTCGTTTCGCACCTCGCTCAGCCGGTCCGCATGGGCATCGAGCGCCCCGTCCTCAGGGCGCGTTTCGACATAGGTGCGGATCGCCCAGGCTGCCTTCTGGCCGAGAACATCGCCGAAGGCCGGCATCTTGGTCGTGCCGTCCTGGGTATAGCCGTGGCGGAAGCGTTCGACGAACCACTCGTCGCCGTATTCCTCCGCCTCTAGAAACCTGAGGTCGGGGGCAAGCCCGCCGGATACGGCGCCGAGGCCGTGACAGCGGGCGCAGTTCTGGGTGAAACCGGACGCGCCAATCTCGATGGCCTTCAGCCAGACATCGCGTCCGACCTTGTCCTCACGATAGGGGTTTTCGGTAAGCCATTCCTCACCGATGTCCGGCAGCGCTTCGGTGTTGACCGGCTGGGGTGATACGTCGCCATGTGCGACGACGATTGTAGCCGTTGCAAAGAGTGCAAGCGCCGCAACTCCGGCGCGGATACGGTTCCTGGACATCTCTCCTCCCTCGGATGAACTCGCTTGCAGCATTTTTAACGCCAGCCGCCGACGCCGCGGAATACGACCTAGGTCGCGACCTGACACGGTACCTTGGTCGTATTCCACTGCCCTCCGCCGTCGCCCTAAGGTCTATAGCGGGAGGAGTGTCCAATGCCGAAGATCCGCATCAGTGGGACCGTTTCCGCATGCCTGTTGACTGCGCTTGTCGTCGCGGCCACTCCGGCCCGGGCGGAGATCGCCGTCGCGATGACCTATCTGCGTGAGGAGGTGAAGGCGCCGCCGGTGCTTTCCAATCTCGATCCGATTCCCGATGATCTCGGCGTCGCAGGTGCTAGACTTGCCCTCGCCGATACCGAGACGACCGGCAGCTTTCTCGGCCACCGCTACATGCTGAAGGTGATTTCCGTCGAGCCGGGAGGCGATCTCATCGCAGCCGCGAAAGACGCGCTCGCCTCCACTCCCGTGCTCTTTCTCGATGCCCCGAGCGAAAGCATCTTGGCGGTGGCCGATCTGCCCGAAGCGAGCGGCGCGCTGATTTTCAACATCGCCTCCGGCGAGCGCCGCCTGCGCGACACCGATTGCCGCGCCAATGTCCTCCACACTATTCCGGAGGATGCAATGCGCGCCGATGCGCTGATGCAGGTGCTGAAAGCCAAGCGTTGGACACGAACCGTCATGATCGTCGGTCCAAGGCCGCGGGACGAGGCCTTCGCCACGACGTTGCGTGCTGCTGCGGCAAAGTTCGGGGTCGAAATCCTGGCTGAAAAGACGTGGACCTTCGATACCGACCTCAGGCGGGCGGCCGGCAAGGAGGTGCCGCTGTTCACCCAGGATCTTCCCGACCACGACGTGCTCCTGATCGCGGACGAGGCGGACGACTTTTCCCGCTTTGTCGCCGACAACACTTGGCTGCCACGGCCGGTTGCCGGGTCGGACGGCTTGCGGGGGGAGGGATGGGCACCCGTCCTGGAGCAATGGGGCGCCGTGCAGCTGCAAAACCGCTTCGAAACCCGTGCGCAACGCGAGATGCAGTCGCGTGATTACGCCGCCTGGACCGCCCTGCGCACAATCGGCGAAGCGGTGACCCGGATCAATTCGGCCGATCCGGCGAAGCTCAGGGCCCACATTCTGTCGGATGCCTTTGCGCTCGACGGCTTCAAGGGACGATCGCTTGGCTATCGCGGTTGGAACGGGCAATTGCGCCAGCCATTGCCGGTGGTCAATGCGCGCGCTCTTGTCGAGCTCGCGCCGCTGGAAGGCTATCTCCATCCGGAGAACGACATGGACACGCTCGGGCTCGATCGCGCGGAAAGCGCCTGCAAGGCATTCGGGGGCTGAGATGAAGAGGACCCTATCACTTCTGCTTGCACTCCTTGCCGGACCTTCGCTGCCTGCGACCGCCGGCGAAATCTGGATCACCAACGAAAAGGACGACGACATCTCGGTCATCGACACCGCAACGCTCGAAGTCGTCCGCACGATTGCGACCGGAGAGCGCCCGCGCGGCATCACCTTCAATTCCGACCATTCTCGCATCTATATCTGTGCATCCGACAGCGACGCCGTGGAAGTGATGGACCCTGCGACGGGCGAAATCCTTCACGAATTGCCCTCCGGGGAGGATCCGGAACAATTCGTGCTCGCACCCGACGACAGGCATCTTTGGATCGCCAATGAGGACGATGCCGTCACGACCGTCGTCGACGTCGATACGCGGGAGGTCGTAGCGCAGATCAATGTCGGCATCGAGCCGGAAGGGATGGCTGTGTCGTCTGATGGCAAGATCGTCGTGACGACGTCCGAGACGACCAATATGGCCCACTGGATCGACACGGCGACGATGAAGATTGTCGCCAATACGCTCGTAGACAGCCGGCCACGCCATGCAAAGTTCACGAAGGACGGCGCGGAACTCTGGGTGTCCTCCGAAATCGGCGGCACGGTGACGGTTTTCGACGTCGCCACCCGGTCCGAGAAGGGTAAGATCCGGTTCGCCATCACCGGCGTCAACGCCGACCTGATCCAGCCCGTCGGTTTCGACTTCACACCCGATGGCAGGACGGCCTTCATCGCACTGGGTCCGGCCAACCATGTCGCCGTTGTCGACATGAAGACTTTCGAGGTCGAGGACTACATTCTGGTCGGTCGCCGTGTCTGGCACATGGCTTTTTCGCCCGACCATCAGCAGCTTTTCACCACCAATGGCGTCTCCGGCGATGTCACCGTGATCGATGTGGCGACGCGGGAGCCGATGAAATCGATCAAGGTCGGACGCTTCCCGTGGGGTGCGGCGGCCCGGCCTTGAAGGGGCTCTAACAGTGGGGAGAACGCGAATGAGGCCCATAATCCTGTCCGTCGCGATGCTGGTCCTTTCAACCGGCGCGGTCTCGGCCGACGACGAGAACGAGGTTGCCGAGATGGGGCTTGCCGGGCTTCTCTCCGCGCCCAACCACAAGGACCTGCCGAAGCTCACGCTTTCTGCCGGCGCGCCGCTCGCCTCCGCCCCGATGCGGCTGAAGTCCGGCACCTACTACACGCTGAAGATAGAGGCCGACGGCAGCCAGGAACTGGCGCTCGAGGGGGCGGGCTTCTTTCGGGCGATCTGGGTGAACGAAATTGTCATCGAAGGCATCGAGATCCGGCCGCTCGGCGTCGACTCGCTGGAATTCGATGAGGCGGGCGAAGCGGAGATCAGCTTTGTCGCTATCGGCCGGGCAGCTACGAAGTGAAGGTGTCGGGTACCAGCGGCGATCTGCAGAGACTGGCGGTTACCATCGAATAGGAGGCGAGCGTGGGCGGATTGAACGTCGAGGCTGTCACGCATGCCTGGGGTGCTAGGCGGGCTCTTGAAGAGGTGAGTTTTTCCGTTGCGCGCGGTCAGTTTTGCGCGCTGCTCGGTCCGAATGGCGCCGGCAAGTCGACTCTTTTCGGTCTCTTGACCCGGCTGTTCACTCCGCTGGCGGGCGGCATTGTCATTGCCGGTCACGATCTTGCTCGAAACCCGCAGGCGGCACTTCAACGCATCGGCGTCGTCTTCCAGCAGCCGACGATCGACCTCGGCCTCACGGTCCGGCGCAATCTCCTTTATTTCGCTGCGCTCCACGGCCTCTCTGGCCGGCGGGCCGAGATCCGGGTGATGGCAGCGCTCGATCGGCTTGGAATGGCGGAACGTGCCGGCGAAAGGGCTGGCGCGCTCAATGGCGGCCATCGGCGGCGAATGGAGATTGCCCGCGCCCTCGTACACCGCCCGGCCATCCTGCTCCTCGATGAGCCTACGGTCGGCCTCGACGGCGCCGCTCGCGCCGCCATCGTCGACCACGTGCATCGTCTCGCCGCCGAGGACGGCCTGACCGTGCTTTGGGCCACCCATCTCGTGGACGAGATCCGGCCGCCCGACCGTCTCGTCATCCTGCATTGCGGCCGTGTGCTTGCCGACGGGAAAGCCGGCGAGATCGGCGGCGCCGATCTCACCGGGCGATTCATCGCCATGACGGGAGCTGCGCCATGAACATCACCCCGGATCGGCATCTTTTCACACCGCAAGAGCCGGAGGTCCGATACGTCGCCGATCCCGACGGTTTGGATGGAGATGTGGACTGGAAAGCCGCGTGCGCCTTTCCCAATCGCGCCGTCGTCGCCCTCAGCGCCATTCTGCAGCGCGAAGCGTTGCGCCTTCTCGGCCAGCAGGGCCGTCTTTTCGCGGCACTCGTGCGTCCGCTCGTATGGCTGTTCGTTTTCGCCGCCGGTTTTCGCGCGGCACTCGGCCTTGCGATCACACCGCCTTACCAGACTTATATCACCTACGAGATCTATATCACCCCCGGCCTCGTCGGCATGATCCTTCTGTTCAACGGCATGCAGTCCTCGCTAAGCCTGGTCTACGACCGCGAGATGGGTTCGATGCGCCTGTTGCTGACTGCGCCATTGCCGCGTTGGTGGCTGCTGACATGCAAACTCGTCGCCGGCAGCCTCGTTTCGGTGCTGCAGGCCTACGTCTTTCTTGCCGTGGCGGCGGCCTGGGGCATCCGCTTTCCGCCCGGCGGCTACCTTGCCGCTCTTCCTGCCATCACGCTCGCTGCGCTGATGGTGGGCGCGCTCGGACTTGTTCTTTCGTCCTTCATCCGGCAGTTGGAAAACTTCGCCGGCGTGATGAACTTCGTCATCTTTCCGGTCTTCTTTCTCTCCTCCGCGCTCTATCCGCTGTGGAAGATGGCGGAAGCCTGGCCGCTCCTGCGCGACGTCTGCGCCGTCAATCCGTTCACGCATGCGGTGGAACTCATCCGCTTCGCCCTCCACGCGCAATTGGAGCCGCTCGCCCTCACAGTGACGATTGTCGCGCTTGCGGTTTTCGGGGCAGGTGCGATCTGGGGCTATGATCCCGCGCGAGGCCTTGCTGCGCGGAAAATCTAGATCGCGATCAAGTAGACAATGCGCGTGAGATTGAACCCGTGCGACGCGCCTTGCTTATGGATGTCGTTGCCCCATACGCGTCGCGCGGCGTCACCTGATGTCGTCCAAAGCGGCGAAAACATGGGCACCGGCCGTCCGATTGGAAGCGCGGCGCCCATGCGTTACGGTCGTCGATTCTCAAGGGTTCGCGCCGGCAAGCGCCGCCTTCAACCGTTCATCGGCCTTCTTCGGCAGCTTTACTGCGTTCACGGCTTCGACATTGGCCGGCACGTCGCCCACCTGGATCAATGCCACCATGCCCATCGAGAAGTGCGGCGAGCATTTGACGCCGTAGAGGCCAGGCAGGGTGACGGTCATCACGTATTCCTCGTTGATCTTGCTCTTGAACTTGTCCACCCCGTCGGGCAGCATGCCTTTGATCGACTCGACATTGTGGCCCTTGTCCACGGGCAGGAAGCGGATCGTGTCGCCGGGCTCGGCTTTCACGAAGGCCGGTTCGAAAACCATGGCCCCGCTCTCTCCCTTGTTCAGCATTTTCACTTCGTGTTCCCCAGCGAACGCCGCGCCGGCAACGAGCACGACCGCTGCCATGATACCAGTTCTTCTCAGCATTCATCTCTCCTGCGGTTTGACCCCCGAAAATCGGCCCCGATTTTCGGAAAGCACGATGCATAGATTCAAAGACTTACAGCGTCTTCTGTGCGTCCCGAGGGACGCGCGGTGCTGTAACAGGAGCAAACATCGAAGGGCAGGACGATACAATGCGACCTTGGTGCCGGTAGAACGAGAAGACTGATCGAATTCCGCTCACGTTTTCTCATACTGTTCGTGCGACGAAGGCCTCGAGCACCTCAGGGTCGATGGGCTTGTAGATGATTTCGACCTCGGCCGCGGCACAGGCCTCGCGCACGCTCGGGGCGCGGTCGGCAGTGATGATCCTTGCCGGCCGGTCGCCGTGACGCGTGTTCAGAGCCATCAGGGTTTCGAGACCCGTCAGTCCGTCGCCGAGTTGCTGGTCGACCAGATACAGGTCCGGGACGATGCCCATTTCCTCGACCAGTTCCAACGCTTCCTCGCCGCTTGCCACCTCGAGAACAGTGATGCCGCGCCGCTCCAGAAGCAGGCTTATTGCATGCCGCAGTTCTTCGTCGTTCTCGACGAGAAGTGCGATTCGATCGCCGTCGCCGCCCGACGATCCGTCCTCCACGGCGTCGCCACTGCGGTAGCTCCCGGCAGGATGTGCAGGAGCTTGCTCCAGCTCGATTGCAAAACACGTGCCGCGTCCCGGCTCCGAGTGCAAAGTAAGTCGATGATTGAGCAGCGCGCAGGCGCGCTCGACGATCGCCAGGCCAAGTCCCAGGCCCTCGGAGGCGGATGCCGTGGCGTTCAATCTGTGGAACTCGCGGAAGATCGCCCGCTGCTCTTCGGCGGGAATTCCCGGGCCGGTATCGTGCACCTCTATGCGCACGCCGCCAGCTGTGCGCCGCGGCCCCACGAGCACGCGGCCAGAGCGTGTGTAACGGATCGCATTGCCGATAAGGTTTTGCAGGATGCGCCTCAAATAGGCCGGATCGCTGTAGACCGTCAGCGTGCAGGGCAGAACGGCGAGTTTCAGGCCCTTGCGCTCGGCCATCGGCGTAAACTCGTCGGTGAGCTGCGCGATCAGCGGTGCAAGTCGCACGGGTGAGATTTCGACGACCGCCTCGTCCAGCCTCGAGATATCGAGCAGGGCGCCGAGGATCGCCTCGACGCTTGTGAGTGCCTTGTGGGCCTTGTCCAGCGTCCCGCCGGCGTGATCGTCCACCGTCTCGTCACGGGCCGCGGCAACGAAGAGCTTGGCGGCGGAAAGCGGTTGCAGGAGATCGTGACTGGCGGCTGCGACGAAACGGGCGCGCGTGGAATTGGCGCGCTCCGCCTCGGCGAGAGCGGTGCGCAGGTCTTCCGTGCGCGCTGCCACCCGCGCTTCCAGCGAGGCGTTGGCACGCTGCATCGCCTGGATTGCCAAGCGTTCGCGCGTCACGTCGCTGAAGGACATCACGAAGCCGTGGTCCGGCGTTTCCTCCGCGAAGACGACGAGGACCACGCCCGAGGCGCGGCGGATCTCCAGGAACAGAGGCGCCCGCGGCGCCGTCTGGATCGCCCAGGAGGAGAGTTCCGCGGGAGAGATGGAGCCGATCAATTCGCCGTCGCGATGGATCCAGCGCTGCAGTGTATCGAAGCCAGTGCCCGTGCGCAGGACGGTGACCGGGATATCGAGCAGCAGGCGAAGCCGCTCGTTCCAGCCGACCAGCCGTCCCGCCGCATCGAAGATGCAGATCCCCTGGTTGATATGCTCGAGCGTCGCGCGGATCAGGCGGGCCTGGTCATCCAGCATCCTGCCGCGTTCGGTCCGCTCCATACGAATGATTTCGGTCACATCGGTCTGGAGAACGACAGTGCCGCCGTCGGAGGTGGGCTGTTCGCTCACCTGCAGCCAGCGATCACCGACGAGCGCCACGTGGAATACGCTGCGCGCCCGGTGCCGCTGCATCCGCGCCGCCACCCAGTCCGCCGGCGTCTCGTCCTTTGGCAGGCCGAGAAAGCGTGATCGGCTGCAGGCCTCGACGTAATCCGCAAACGGCAGGCCGGGATGAAGGATGGCGCGCACGTCCTGAAGGTCGCAACAGAAACGGGAGTTATACATGACAAGCATTTCACCGGAATCGAAGAACGCGAATCCCTCTTCCACAGCCTCGATGGCGTCGGCGAGATTGCGGCGGGCGCGCTCGGTCGCGCGGTTGGCCTCCGCCAGCCGCGCATTTGTCTCGTTCAGCACCTTCAGCGTCGCTTCGAGATCGGACGTACGTTGCCGTACCCGCTCTTCCAATTGGGCGGCGCGCTGGAACTGCTCGTAGGCGATCCCGCGTTCGCCAGATGCCTGCTCAACCTGGCGCATCAGCACTTCGGCAATGGTCAGAAGCTTCTCGGTATTGCGCTCGGGGTTGTCCTCGAGGTCGATCAGCCAGTCGGAAATGCGGGCCATTACGGTACCTTTTCGGGTAGCAGGGTGCCCGGCGGATAGATGGCGACGCCGGTCATCGTCTGGTTCACGTGCATCGGGCCGAATTGTTCGCCATAGGTGGAGAAGCCGATGACGCCGTGACGGCGCAAGAGTTCCGAAACGCGGCCCACGCTCTGTTTTTCCTCGGCCTCCAACCGGCGCAGGATGCAGTCAAAGGCAAGGATCGCCGTCGGGCGCTCGGGCAGGGACAGGCGCGTGAGCTCGCGGTTGAGTTGGCCGAGCATGTCCCCCGGCTCGGTGATCGTCAGCACCACGCCCTCGTCGATCGCCGAAAAGAAAACAAGGTCCCCGTTTTCCATCACCTGGCGGATGGCGCGCACGTGGTGCCGCGTTCCCATGCGGACGGCAACGGGATGGGCGGCGAACGTGAAGGTGCTAAGCTGCTCGGGATCAATGCCGACGAGGCGCGCATATTCCCGTGCAGCGGGTTCAGCGTTGATCTTACGGACGACGCGGCGTCGGGGATCGGCCTCGGTGACCACCATGCGTCGTTCGGTCGGGACGAGGTGATCGAAATTGAAGACGCGGACCGGGCACTCCGTGCGTACCAGCGCCAGAACCGCGGCATTCTGCGACAGCCGCTCGCCGTCGAGGACGAAGGTCCGGGTGAAGCGCGTCCCGTCACCGGCCGAGCCACCCAGCATCGGCGTTGCGCCCATGCCCGTCGCAAGTGCCGAGGTCAGTTCGTCCTCCTTCTGCGACAGCCCATCCACCAGCAGGATGGCAAACTCGTGCGCGAGCTCGGGATAGTGCTCGGCCATGGCCATGCGCGTTCGAGTGAGGGCGGAGGCAAGAGCGGGAGGGTCAAGCCGCGTCAGGTCCGGGATCGTCAGGGTGTCGACGCGGAAATACTCTGCCGGCAAGGCGAGCGCGACGATCGTGTCGTCGCCATAGCCTGCCTCTGAAATCTCGCCGGCGGTGGTGCAACCGATGATCGGGAGGTCGCCGAAAATTCGCCTTGCCTCTTCCGGCAGCCGCTCCAGATCGGCCTGCGGCGAAACGAAAAGCATGAGCAGGGAAAAGGGCCCTGCGCCCAGTTGCCGGGCCAGAGCTTCCACCGCATTCCGGTCGCTTGCTGCAATGCTGGCACGCGGGACGATCGCCTCGCGTGCGGTGGGGCTTCCACCGAGTGTCCTCATTGCCTGGTCCTCCCGCGACTACAGTAAGTTCGGTCCGGAATCCAGCGCTTATTCTGAACTCCGAGGTCGGCAGACCGAAGCCGTCATTCCTCCGGCGTCAGGGCCGAAAAGCGTGCCTCCTGCGCGAACAGTACAGCCCGCATCCGCGTCTGGACGCCCAGTTTGCGCATGATCGCGGTGACATGCGCCTTCACCGTCGTCTCGGCGATGGAGAGTTCGTAGGCGATTTGCTTGTTCATCAGGCCGGCACTGACGAGCTGCAGGATCTTTGCCTGCTGACGCGTCAGCAGTGCCAGCCGGGCGACGGCCGCGTCCGACAGGGAAGGGCTGCCCGGCTCCAGCGCCATCTGCGGGGCATAGATTTCACCGCGCGCGATTGCTGCAAACGCGGCGCGGAATTCGTCACGGACCGCATGCTTCGGCACGAAACCGTTAATCCCGGCCTTGAGCAAGGTGCGGATAACCTTCAACTCGTCCAGGGACGAGACCACGACGATCGGAATTTTTGGTGCCGCCTGTCGCAGCCGCACGACGCCGTCCAGTCCGTTCACGTCGGGCAGGTTGAGGTCCAGCACCACGACATCCGGCGGGTTTTCCTCATCCAGCCGCGCCAGGGCGGCATCCAGAGTGCCGACGGAATCGATCGATTCGATGCCGACGAGGCCCGTGAGCGTCATCGCCAGCGCTTCGCAGAACAGGGGATGGTCGTCTACGATCAATGCCGATCGCAGCTCGACGGGAGTGAGCACCGGCTGCACCGGCAAGGTCGCACGGGGTGCCTGGAAAGAATTGCGGATGATGATCATCGAGAGCGCTCCGCATTGCCTTCGTCGCGAGAAATGGCCGGGCGCTATAGCCCGGCCCCTTATTCCCTATTGTGCCAAAGCCAGTTGTTTTGGCAAACGGAAGGTCCACACCATACCACCCTGGTTGAGATAGTTGACCTTCTTGGCGACCTCGCCGCCCCACAGCGGAACGGCGCCGCCCCAACCGGAGATCACCGACACATATTGCTCGCCATCCTGTTCCCATGTGATGGGCTGGCCGACGACGCCTGAGCCGGTCTGGAACGACCAGAGCTCCTCGCCGGTCTCGTCGTCGAGCGCCTTGAAGTCCCCCTCGGGCGTTCCGACGAAGACAAGGCCGCCGGCCGTCGCCATCACCCCGCCCCACAAGGGTGCGCCATTCTTGTATTCCCACTTGACCTCGCCGCTGTTCGGGTCGATCGCCTTCAGCGAGCCGATATAGTCCTGAAACAGCGGCTTGATGGTGAAGCCGGCGCCGAGATAGGCCGCGCCCTTCTTGTAGGAGATCGGCTCATTCCAGATGTCCATGCCCCATTCGTTCGAGGGCACGTAGAAAAGCTCGGTCTTCTGGCTATAGGCCATCGGCATCCAGTTCTTGCCGCCGAGGAAGGACGGCACGGAGAAGACCTGCTGACCCTTGCCGCCGTCCGCCGCCGCGGAAGGATCGCCCGGACGGTTCTCTTCCACATAGATCGGTCGACCGTCCTTATCGATTCCCTTCGCCCAGGTGATATTCTTGACGAAAGGATAGGCGGCCACGAACTTTCCGTCTTCGCGGTTGAGGACATAGAAGAAGCCGTTCCGGTCGGCCGTAGCGAAGCGCTTCGTGCCGTCCTTGTCGATGAACGGCACGACCTCGTTGACCCCGTCGAAATCCCAGCCCTCCCTCGGCGTCGTCTGAAAGTGCCACTTGATCTCGCCATTCTTCGGGTCGAGGCCAAGGCGGCTCGCGGCATAGAGATTGTCGCCCTTGTTGCCTTCTACCGGCTTGCCGGCGTTGCGCAGATGGCTGTTCCACGGGGCAGGGTTGCCTGTTCCGAAGACCAGCGTATCGGTATCGGCGTCGTAGGAGCCGCCAAGCCAGGTGGCGCCGCCGCCTGTCTTCCAGAGATCGCCCGGCCAGGTCGCATTCAGCGTTCCCGTCATGGAGCTTTCCTTGCCTTTGTAGGTGCCCATATGCCCTTCGATCACCGGACGGGTCCACACGAGTTCCCCGGTCTTGGCGTCGCGGGCCTGGACTTCGCCGACAATGCCGAACTCGCCGCCGGAATTGCCGGTGATGACGAGGCCGTTCACAATCAACGGCGCGGCTGTATAGCTATAACCCTCCTTGTAGTTGGCGATCTTCTTGTTCCAGACGACATCGCCGGATTTGCGATTGAGTGCGACGAGACGAGCATCAAGAGTTCCGAAATAGATGTTGTCACCATAGATCGCCGCACCCCGGTTGATCACGTCGCAACAGGGTAGAATGCCCTCGGGCAGGCGCGCGTCGAACTGCCAGAGCTCCTTGCCTGTCTTGATATCGATGGCGAAGAGGCGGCTGTAGGAGGCGGTGATATACATGACCCCGTCATAGACGATCGGCTGGCTCTCCTGTCCCCGCTGCTTCTCGCCACCGAGGCTGAACGCCCAGGCAGGCACGAGGCTCTTGACGTTGGTCTTGTTGAGCGTTTCGAGCGGGGAGAAGCGCTGCAACCCCCTTCCCATGCCGTTCGTCAGGACGTCGCCGACCGTGGTGGCATCCTTGGCAAGGTCTTCCTCCGTCACCTCCGCCTGGGCAAGTCCTGCCAGTGACAGAACCGTCATGGCGGTCAGCATCAATCTGTTCATATCGTTCTCCTTCCCTCGCAACGCGTCGCGTGAGCCGCAACCGTCTGGCGGCAGCAATCATCCCCCCGCGGAAAAGCCGGGGATATTGCACCTTGGTCGTAATGCCGGCGGCAACCGGCGCGGCTTCGATGCGAGCGGATGACCGGATGTCGATTGTGCCTAGGTCGTATTGCCGGCGCCCGCGCAGTTGCTACCCTTTTGCGCAAGGAAGGGGAGGTTCCGTGATGCCTGCAAGGTCGATTTCCGGAAGTCTCGTGCGTTGCGCGGCGGAGTCGAGCTTTTCAGGTGCGCCCGACGACGGGCTTGGCTTGCCGCTCTTGCGGGGACCCGATCTTGCCTGCGGCGCGCCTGAGGAAAAGCCCTCAGGCGAGGCGCCTGCGGCCGACCGATATTCGAGAAACCCGGCGACGGCGCCGCCGGGTCTTGCCGGTGCAGCACGAAGCGGTCCCGGCAATTCACCCGAGCAGCGCTCCCACGAGCAAAGCTCGTCTGGTGTCCGCCCCGGCCGCGAGGGCGCCCGGAAATGCCGGTGCGGGCACCTATCTCAAGAGCGAATGGAGAAAACATGTCCTGGCATGCACCGAAATTCACCGAAGTCAGCTGCGCTATGGAAATCAACCGCTACCTGCCTGCGGACGGGGATGAGCCGATCCTCTTCTGACGCGCCGCCCCGCGGGTCGGCTTACAAATCGGAGGAGTTCCGGTGAAAGTAACGTCCGATCTTCGTATCATCATCCTGGGGGCCGCCGCTGGCGGCGGTCTCCCGCAATGGAATTGCGGCTGCCTGAACTGCGCGGTGGCACGGGATCCGGGCTCCGCCCTGAGCCCTCAAAGCCAATCGTCGCTCGCCGTCAGCCTCGACGGCGAGAGCTGGGCTGTCTTCAATGCCTCTCCTGATATCCGCCAGCAGATACAGGCAAATCGCCTCCTGCAGCCGCGCCGGCTGCGCCACAGCCCGATCAAGAGCATCGTGTTGACGAACGGCGATATCGACCATCTGGCAGGACTTCTCGTCCTGAGGGAAAAGCACGCTTTCTCGGTTTTTTCCACCGCTTCAATCGGCCAGATCATCGACGGCAATCCGATCTTCCGTGTCCTCGACCCGCAACTGGTTCAAAGAAAAACCGTCGCGATAGAAGAGCGCTTCTTTCCGCTGCCGGGACTCGAGGCACGCCTCTTCGCCGTTCCCGGCAAGGTCCCGCTCTTCCTTGAAGAGGGCGAGCCGGATATCGGCGTGGAGGGCGAACAGACGGTGGGCCTCGAGCTCAAAGTCGGTGCCAAACGGGTCTGTTACATTCCGGGCTGCGCCATGGTCAACGACGGCCTTGCCGCGCGCCTCGAAGGTGTCGACGCATTGTTCTTCGACGGGACCCTCTTCAGCGATGACGAGATGATCGCGACCGGCACGGGCCACAAGACGGGTCGCCGCATGGGCCACATGCCGATAGACGGCGAGGGCGGCAGCCTCGAAGCGCTCGGCGGACTCAGCATTCAAAGGAAAGTTTACGTTCACATCAACAACACGAATCCGATCTGGCGGTCCGGCCCCGAGCGCACGCGCGTCGAAGGCCACGGCTTCGAGGTCGGCTTCGACGGCATGGAGATCTGCCTGTGACCACGCCCGTGGAGAGAGAAGCCTTTCATGCTCGCCTTCTGGCGATCGGGAAGGAGCGCTATCACGACCAGCATCCCTTCCACGTGATGCTCCATGGCGGCCGCTGCACGATGACCCAAGTGCGCGCCTGGGTCATCAATCGCTATTACTATCAGAGCCGAATTCCCATGAAAGACGCAGCCTTTTTGTCGCGTTGCGACGAGCCGGACCTGCGTCGGGCCTGGCGCTCGCGGATCGAAGATCATGACGGCGGCCTCGATCAGGGTGGCGGCATCCGCCGTTGGCTGCGTCTCGCCGCCGCCGTCGGCCTTGATCCCGGCTACGTAGCCTCGACACGTGGAGTGTTGCCTGCAACCCGGTTTGCCGTCGACGCCTATGTGTCGTTCGTGCGCGAGAAGCCCCTTCTCGAGGCGGTGGCCTCCTCGCTCACCGAGCTCTTCGCACCCAAGATCCATTCGGAGCGCATAGCCGGGCTTCTCCAGCACTATGCCTTCGCCGATGACGCCGCGCTTGCCTATTTTCGCCAAAGGCTGACCGAGGCGCCTCGCGACGTCGAATTTGGTCTCGCCTATGTTCTCGACCACGCCGAGACGGCGGATAAACAGGACGCCGCCGCCGCGGCACTCGTCTTCAAAACGGAAGTACTCTGGACACAGCTCGATGCGCTTTATTCGGCCTACGTCGCGCCCGGCATCATTCCACCGGGCGGCTGGGACGGGCAAGACGGCATGCTCGGCGAGCCTATGGCAGAGCGCTCCAGCGAACTTCGCGCGTCTGATGGACGCGCGGCGCTGTAGGGAGGGCGGTATGAGCGACGCACCGGAGATTTCAAGGACGAGCATCGTCAAGCTGGCGCGCGGCGTGCGGCTGCACAAGGATTCGGCTCGCGGCCGGATGGTCCTGTTGGCACCGGAACGCGCGATGGCCGTAGACGACATAGCCCTGGCCATCGTCGAAGCGTTCGATGGCGAGCACACCCTCAGTCAGATCGCTGCTGGCTTTGCCGAGAAGTTCGACGCCCCCGTCACCCAGATCGCCAACGACATTACGGCTTTCGTGCATGAGCTTTCCATCCGCCGCATGCTGGAGATTGTCGAATGAGTGATGCGATCAAGATCCCCCGCGTACCGCCGCCCATGGCGATGCTGGCGGAACTGACCCATCGTTGCCCGCTGGCCTGTCCCTATTGCTCCAATCCAACCGAGTTGACGGGTGCAGACGAGGAGCTTTCCACCGCCGAATGGATAAGCGTTTTCAGGCAAGCCGCCGCTCTTGGCGTGCTGCACGTGCACTTGTCGGGCGGGGAGCCCGCGGCACGAGGGGACCTGGTCGAGCTCACGCGGGCCGCCGCAACACTCGGCCTTTATACCAACCTGATTACTTCGGGCCTCGGCCTGACGGAAGCGAGGGTCAACAGCCTGGCTGATGCCGGGCTAGAACATGTTCAGCTCTCGATCCAAGGCGTGTCTCCCGAAAGCGCTGACCGGATTGGTGGCTACGGGGGCGGATACAACCGAAAGATCGCGGTCGCGGGCTGGGTAGCGAATGCCGGAATGCCACTGACGATCAATGCCGTCTGCCACCGGCTGAACATGGATGAGATCGAGGCCATGATCGAACTGGCGATTGGACTGAAGGCCCGTCGGATAGAAGTGGCCACAGTGCAATTTCACGGCTGGGCAGAGCGCAACAAGGCGGCTCTCCTGCCGACGCGCGAGCAGGCAGAGCAGGCGACGAGAACGGTCGCCGAGGCACGCGAAAGATACAGAGGCACCCTGGTCATCGACTACGTGCCGGCCGACTATCATTCCAAATACCCCAAGGCTTGCATGGGCGGCTGGGGGCGAATTGGCATGAACGTTACACCGTCGGGCCGCGTGCTTCCGTGCCATGCCGCCGAAACCATCCCGAGCCTGTCTTTCGAGACTGTCCGCGAAAGCTCCCTTGCCAAGATCTGGTACGAAGGCGGCGCCTTCAATGCCTATCGCGGTGAAGACTGGATGCCGGAGCTCTGCCGGAACTGTGAGCGCAAGGCGGTCGATTTCGGCGGCTGCCGTTGCCAGGCAATGGCGCTTGCCGGAGACGCGAGCGCAACCGATCCGGTCTGTATCCGGTCGCCCCTTCGGGACGATCTGACGCTGGAAGCGAACGCGTTCTCGGTGGCCTCGCAAGCTGATTTCATCTACCGCGGGCGGGCGTCGAAAACTTAGCGTTAAAGGTTTTCCCGAATTTCGATGGACCTTGGGGCTCACGTTTGACCGAAGTCATTGTGACCCACCATCGCCCTACGCCTTCGATTGCGTTGGATCACGGAGCTTCAGGACGGAGCATGGGTCTCCGGCCGCGGCTGCGGGGGCAAGGGGCGGGCGAACGATCAACGCGTCGGCTTGGGCGAAGATCTTCGTCATCGACGAATCCTGGCGCGCGAACGGATGGGCCGTGAGCGAGCCGTCCGGCTCTACCGCAAGGCGGGCTCGGATATAGTCCTGGCGGCGATCGTTTGCGGACAAAGGCGCTGAAAGGCGTGCGGAGGTCAGGCGGCTGCGCGGGGGCAGGTGGGCAAGCCTGCGCGTCAAGGGCTCCAGAAAGAGCAGTGCGCAGACGAGGCTCGACACCGGATTACCGGGAAGACCGAGTACCACCATATCCGCGAGTTCCCCCACCATCAGCGGCTTTCCCGGGCGCATGGCGATACGCCAGAAATCGAGCGTCATCCCGCAGCCAAGAAGCGTCGACTGAACGAGATCGTGATCGCCGACGGAAGCGCCGCCTAGCGTGACCAGAACCTCCGCCTTGGTCGACTGCGCCCTGGCAACGGCAGCGGCAATCGCTTGGCGATCGTCGGCAACGATGCCCAGGTCCAGGATATCTGCGCCATTCTCGCGGGCGATCGCGCCAACGCCGAATGTGTTCGAAGCGATGATCTGGTCCGGCCCGGGCGAACTGCCGGGCGGCAACAACTCGTCGCCGGTCGCCAGGATTGCGATCTTCGGACGCGTATAGACCGGTAGCGTCTCGTGGTTCATGCTGGCGGCCAAGGTGAGCCGGCCCGCGTCGAGTACGCTGCCGGCGGCAAGCGCCACCTCGCCGGCGCCGAAATCCTGGCCGGTCAACCGGATATGGCGCCCCTTGATGGGCGCGAAATGCGTGCGGATGCGTCCACTCTCAAGCTTCTCGACATCCTCTTGCAGGATGACGGTGTCCGCGCCGGCGGGGAGGGGAGCGCCGGTGAAGATGCGCACCGCCTCGCCGCTTCCGACCGCGCCGCGAAAGCCACGCCCTGCGGCGGATTGGCCGATGACGGAAAGTTCGGCACCGGTCTCGGCGATGTCCTCATGGCGGACGGCATAGCCATCCATGGCGGAATTATCGAAGGCAGGATGCGTAAGCCGCGCCGCCGCATCTTCGGAGAGCACGCGGCCGAGACAGTCGTGCAACGGGAGCCGTTCCGTTTCCCGACGCGGCCGGGCTTTTGCAAGAACCCTCGAAATGGCTTCTTCGACCGGAAGCAGCGACATCAGCGCCGTTCTCCCTGCCGCCGATAGTCGCCCGACCGGCCGCCGGATTTGCTGACGAGGCGAATGCCGCCGATCTCCATCTCGCGATCGGCGGCCTTGGCCATGTCGTAGATCGTGAGGCAGGCGACGCTGACGGCCGTCAGTGCTTCCATCTCCACGCCGGTTCTGCCGGAGAGCTTTGCCATTGCCTCGACGCGCAGACCGGGGAGTGCTTCGTCCGGGGTGATATCAACGGACACCTTGGTCAGCATCAGTGGATGGCAGAGGGGTATAAGGCTCGCGGTCTGCTTGGCCGCCATTATCCCGGCAAGCCGTGCGGTGCCGATCACGTCGCCTTTCTTCGCATCGCCCTCGAGGATCAAGGCCAGCGTCTCCGGCCGCATGCGAACGAAGCCTTCGGCAACGGCGATGCGCACGGTCTCCGCCTTGTCGCCGACATCGACCATGTTGGCCTCGCCGGTACTGTCGATATGGCTGAGGCGAGGCTCGCTCATTCCGCAGCCAGTGCAGTTTCGGAGCCGGTGACGAGCGCGCGCGTCGCCGCCTCGACATCGTCTTTTCTCATGAGGCTCTCGCCCACGAGGAAGGTGGTGATGCCGCTCCGTTCGAGGCGCCGGCAGTCCGCGTGCGTGAAGATGCCGCTTTCCCCGACGAGCAGGCGATCCGCAGGAACCATCGGCGCCAGTTCCTCGGAAACGGCAAGATTGACCTCGAATGTCCTGAGGTTGCGGTTGTTGATGCCGACGAGCGGCGAGGAGAGCCGTAGGGCGCGCTCCATTTCCGCCGCATCATGCACCTCTACGAGCACGTCCATGCCAAGTGCAAAGGCGGCGTCTTCGAGCCGCCGTGCGTCGTCGTCGCTAAGCGACGCCATGATCAAGAGGATGCAGTCGGCGCCCCAGGCACGGGCCTCGAAGACCTGGTAGCTGTCGAACATGAAGTCCTTGCGCAGCGCCGGAAGCGAGCAGGCGGCGCGCGCCGCGATCAGATACTCCGGCGCACCCTCGAAGCTCGGCGCGTCCGTGAGCACCGAGAGGCACGCCGCGCCGCCGGCGGCGTAGGCCCTGGCGAGCGCCGGCGGATCGAAATCCGGACGAATCAAGCCCTTCGACGGGCTCGCCTTCTTGATCTCGGCGATCAGTCCGAATTCACCCTTCTGCCGTCGCGCCGCAAGTGCGGCATGAAAGCCGCGCGGCGCCGACTGGTCCGCGATCCGCGCTTTCAATTCCTCGAGCGGAATGCGCGATTTCGCGGCGGCGATCTCCTCCCGCTTGTAGGCCTCGATCTTGCGCAGGATATCCGTCATGTCCTCTCCTCAGGCGGCATTGGAGACGGTGATCAGCCGCTGCAGGGCGGTCCTCGCGGCACCGCTCGAAAGGGATTGGCGTGCAATTTCCATGCCCTCGGCCAGATCCTTGGCGCGTCCCGCTATGATCAACGAAGCGGCGGCATTCGCAAGCGAAATGTCCCGATAGGCATTTTCCTCACCATCGAGGACGGCCTGCAGGGCGGCGGCATTGTGCGCGCCGTCGCCACCCTTTAGCGCCTCGAGTGTCACGGTGGCGAGCCCGAAATCGGCAGGCGTCAGTTCGAAGCTCCGGATCTTGCCGTCGTCGAGTGCCGCCACTTTCGTGACCCCAGTCGTGGTGATCTCGTCGAGCCCATCGCCGTGGACCACCCAGACGGACTCGGAGCCGAGATCGCGCAGGACCTCCGCGATCGGATCGACCCATTGCGGCGCGAAAACGCCGACGAGCTGCTTTCTTACACCGGCCGGGTTCGATAGCGGCCCGAGAAGGTTGAAGATCGTTCTGGTGCCGAGTTCCACTCGCGTGGGTCCGACATGACGCATCGCCGAATGATGCTGCTGGGCGAACATGAAACCGACGCCGGCATCCCGGATGCAGCGGCTGATTGCTTCCGGTCCGATATCGAGCTTGACGCCGAGGCAGGAGAGGGCGTCGGCCGTGCCCGATTTCGAGCTCAGTGCCCGATTGCCGTGCTTGGCGACGGGAACCCCCGCGCCGGCGACTATCAGTGATGCGAGAGTCGAAATATTGTAGGTGCCGGCACCGTCGCCGCCGGTCCCGACGATGTCGATCGCATCCTCCGGCGCTTCGACCGGAAGCATCCGCGCCCGCATTGCGCCGACGGCTCCAACAATCTCGTAGACAGTCTCTCCGCGCACACGGAGCGCCATGAGGAAGCCGCCGATCTGCGAGGGCGTCGCTGCCCCCGACATGATGATCTCGAAGGCGGCGCGCGCATCATCGCGGCTCAGGGCCTCGCGCGCTGCGACCTTTGCAACGAACGGCTTCAAATCACTCATGCGTCGCTCCCCTGCCCATCACTGCTGTGCCCCCATCACTGCTGTGCCAATGCCTGCTCGGCAAGCGTTTGGTTGATCGATACGCCATAGGCAGCCTGTAGCGCGAAGACCATCTGATCGAGAATGTCGTCTCCGCTTGCGCGGGCCATCGCCTCGATCTGGCGGCTGTCGTCGTCGAGGGCATTGGCCGGTGCGCCCTCGTCCACGGCGGTTACCTGAAGCAGGATCTGGCCCTCGCCGCCCATGCCCGCCGCGTTGGCGACATGCCCTTTCGGCCCGCCGAACGCCGCCATGATCGCGGCCTGGCTCAGGGCTGCGTCCTGGGTCGAGCGGCTGAGCCCGGTCTTGGTTTCCACCGCAATGCCGAGCTCGGTCGCGACGGCGGCAAGCGTCTCGCCCTTCTTGATGCGCTCCTTCAACTCGGCCGCCTTGGCAGCCAAGGCGACGCGCTGCTGTTCGGCGGTCCAGTCGGCCGCCACCTCGTCACGGACCTCGTCGAGCGTTAGGTCGCGGGCGGGGATCACCTCTTCGAGGTCGAACCACAGGTAGCCGTCGCGCCCGATATTGACCGCAAGCGTGTCGAGCCCGACCTCCGCCTTGAAGACTTCCTGGAGGAGGGTGCGCTGCTCGGGCAGCCCGGCGACCTCATCGCCGTTCTGGTCCTTGCCGGTCGCATCGATCGCCTCGACGGTGGCGATTTTCAGGTTCAACTGCTCGGCCACTTCCTTCACGGGGACGCCGGCGGCGCGTTCATCCTCGATCTTCGCGTGGAGACCGATCAACTGATCGCGGGCAGCATCGAGGGCGATCTCCTTGCGTAGCTCCTCCTTCACCTCATCGTAGCTGCGAACTGTCTCCGGCCGGATATTGGTGACGCGCAGAATGACCGGCCCGAATCCGCCTTCGACGACCGGGGTCACGCCGCCGTCGGATGGAACGGCGAACGCGGCATCGGCAAGCTTGGCGTCGGGCATGCTCTCCTTGGTGAAGTCGCCGAGCAGGACGTCGCTTGCCCCCTTGCCCTCGGCCTTGACGAGATCGTCGAAGGAGGTGCCGGCGGAAAGTTTTGCCGCCGCGGCATCGGCCGCTTCACGGGAGGGGAAAGAGAGCTGTTCGATGGTTCGCGTTGCCGGCGAGCGGAAGGTCTCCTTGCGCTTGTCATAGTCGGCGCGCAGTTCCTCCTCCGAGATGGTCTCGGGAGCGGCGAGATCTTCCGGTACGAGCTTGATATAGCTGAATTTGCGATATTCAGGCGCGCGATAGTTTGCCTTGCGGCTTTCGAACCAGGGAGCGAGCACATCGTCGCCCGGCGCCTTCACCGGATCGATGTTCGCGTTGGAAAGCAACAGATAGTCGATCCTTCGCGTCTCGTGGCGATATTTGCCGATCGCATCGGCTAGCACCTGCGGCGGTTTGTACCCGTCGGTAACTGCATCGACGATTTGCGAACGCACCGCCACCTGGGCGCGGTTGCGGATATAATCCCTTTCGGTCAGTCCCGCATTGCGCAGCACGCTCGAGAAGGTCAGTCGGTCGAACTGACCGTTCACGCTGTGAAAGGCGGGGTCTTCGCCGATAAGCCGTGCGAGCCGATCCTCGGAGAGACCGAGATTCATGTCCTCTGCAAGCTGGTCGAGGGCAGCGCCGGCGACGAGCTGCGAAAAGACCTGCGTTTCGACGCCGAACGCGCGAGCCTGCTGTCGCGTGAGCGGCGTTCCGAGTTGGCGCGAGATGAGGCTCCGCTGGCGCTCGTAGGCGAGGCGATAGTCGCTGGCGGATACCTTGACGTCGCCGACCTGGACCACCGAATCGGCTGCGCCCTGGATCATCATGGTCTGTCCGCCCCACACCATGAAGGAGAGGATGAGAATGGCCATGAGGCCTTTGACGACGCGCGTCCTAGCGGCGTTTCTCAGGGAGTCGAGCATGGGGGCAGAAAACCTCGTTACAATGCAGCGGCATAACGCCGGATGACTTCGTTCCTTAGAACAAACCGGGCAGGAATTGAAGGGCGGTTTGCTCGCAAATTGCGGTCGCTGCCTGCGCTTGCGATGAGGGCCCGGGAGAGAGCGCACAGGGGCGGAGGGCGCGCATGGGAAAGCGAGTGTCGGATTCGTTAGCCGGCAACCGAAAAAGATCTGCGAATATTATTGGCTTCCAACGCTTTCCCGTATGGCAATTCGCCCGGAATCGTGTCTTCGATAATCCTAAAGAAACTCCGCGTTTCCCGACCGTTACGGAACCGACGCCATGCAATCCACAATCGTGATGGTCAATCTTTTCGGCGCCGTCGCCCTGCTCCTTTTCGGCCTTTCGCTCGTCAAGGATGGCGTCACGCGCGCTTTCGGGGCGAGGCTGCGGGCAGGACTTGCTCGAGGAACCGGCGGTCCCGTCAGGGCATTTGCGACCGGCCTCATTGCGACGCTCGCGCTTCAAAGTTCCACCGCAACCGCCCTCATGACCGCCTCCTTCGTGGAGAAAGGCCTGGTGCGCTCGCGCATGGCGCAAATCGTGCTGCTTGGCGCCAATATCGGTACGGCGATTACCGCCTGGGTCGTTGCGCTCGGGATTGCATGGCTGTCGCCGCTGCTCATCGTCACCGGTGTCGCCCTGCACAGGATGAGCCGATCGAGCGCGCGCCAGGGCGGAGGCTATGCCTTCGTCGGAATCGGGTTGATGCTTTTGTCCCTCGAACTTCTGGGTGCGGCAACGGAGCCCATGCGGGAGTCGGCGGCTTTGGCGGCGTTTCTCGGAATGCTCGACAACGCCTGGCCAGTGGCGTTGATCATCGCGGCAGGGATGGCATTTGCATCCGCGTCGAGCCTCGCCGTCGTGATCCTGATATTGTCGCTGTCAACTGCAGGCGTGCTTTCACCGGGATTGACCGTGGCGCTGGTGCTGGGTGCCAATCTCGGGCACGCGATACCACCCGTCGTCGCCACTCTCGCTTCGGCGCCGTCAGCCCGCCGGGTCGTACTCGGCAATCTCCTCGTTCGAGGCGTCGGCTGCCTCATCGCACTTCCGCTTGTCGGCATCAATCCCGGTCTGCTGCAAGACCTGCCCCTGACGCAGCAAGACTTGCCAGTCGACATCCACTTGCTCTTCAACGTAGTCGTCGCAATCGTCGCCTGGCCTTTCACCGGATTGCTGGTGCAGGGGCTGAACCGCCTGGTGCCCGATGCGGAGACGAGCGAGATGGGGCCGCGCTATCTCGACGAAGCGGCGCTCGACACGCCCGTAATGGCGCTTTCCGGTGCGACACGCGAAGTGCTGCGGGTGGGCGATCTGATCGAGGCCATGCTCATGCGAGCGTCCGACGCTTTCATCAAGAGCGACCTCGGCGAACTCCGCGACATCGGGCGGATGGAGAAGCAGGTTGACCATTTGCAGCAGGAGGTGAAGATTTTTCTCTCCCGGCTGGGGCGCGTTGGACTGACCGACGAAGATGGGCGCCGTTCGGTCGTGATCATCGACTATGCGATCAACCTCGAGCACATGGGCGACATCATCGAAAAGGGGCTGTGCGAGCAGATCCGCAAGAAGATCACCAACGGCCTGAAGTTCTCCGATGAAGGTTTTCGGGAACTAAATAGCCTCTTCGAACTGACGGTCGATAATCTCCGCATCGCTCAATCGATCTTCGTGACGCGCAATGCCGACCTGGCGCACCACCTGATAGAGGTGAAGGTCGATGTCCGCCACATGGAAAGGAGGTCCGCAGAGCGGCACCTGGAGCGCCTGCGGGATGGTTTGGCCGAGAGTCTGCAGACGAGTTCGCTGCATCTCGACATGCTGCGGGACCTCAAGCGCATCAATGCACACATCGCATCCGTCGCCTATCCGATCGTCGAGGAAAGCGGTCTGTTGACGGAGAGCAGGCTGCGGCCCCGGGCCTGACGTCGCCTCGGGGGCGACCGTTACGGCCAGTCTCTGCGGCGCCCAGCGTCCTATCGGACGTACAAGGTCGCGTGGCGCTTTGATTTACACGCCCCTTAAATCGAGTTCGATTTAGGGGCACATGCAATGGGCCTTGAGCGATTTGCGTTTTAACAGGATTAATGCGACGTGATTGGGCGATTTGCCCCGGTCGCAATATGTTGCCGGAAGCGAATCGGCGACGGGCACGAAAAGATGCGCCCGAAGAAGAATACCAAGGAGAACAAGAGCATGGAACGGACTTGCCTGGCTATCATCCTGGCGGCTGGGGAAAGCACGCGGATGAAATCGGCCATGTCGAAGGTGCTGCATCCGGTGGCAGGCAGGCCGATGATCGCGCATGTCGTCGACGCGCTGGCGAGTGCCTCTATTTCGGATGTGGCCCTGGTCGTCGGCCGCGACGCGGACACAGTTGCCGCGGCCGCAAACACCGGCGCTGCCACGGTGACTGCGTTCCTGCAGCAGGAGCGGCTCGGTACGGCGCATGCCGTGCTTGCGGCGCGCGCGGCGATCGAGAAGGGCTATGACGACATCCTGGTCGTCTTCGGCGATACGCCGCTCATCACGGCTGCGCCGCTCAGGACGGCGCGCAAAAGTCTGGCCGAAGGCAATGACGTGGTCGTTATCGGGTTCGAGACGGCGGATCCGACGGGTTATGGGCGCCTGATCGTCGAGAACGGCGAGCTCCTCGCAATCCGCGAGCACAAGGACGCCTCCGAAGAAGAGCGCCGCATCACCTATTGCAATGGTGGGCTGATGGCGATCGACGGGCGCAAAGCGCTCGAATTTCTCGACCGCATCGGCAATGCGAATGCCAAGGGCGAGTATTACCTCACCGATCTCGTGGAGATCGTGCGCTCGCGCGGCGGGCGGACAGTCGCGGTTGAGGCGCCGGAGGAAGAGTTGACCGGCTGCAACACCCGTGCCGAGCTCGCCTACATCGAACGGCTGTGGCAGCAGCGCCGCCGCCATGAGCTGATGCTTGCCGGCGTGTCGATGATTGCCCCGGAGACCGTCTTCCTCGCCTGGGACACCGAACTCGCGCAGGATGTGCTGGTGGAGCCGAACGTCGTCTTCGGCCCCGGCGTGCGCGTCGAAAACGGCGCCGTCATCCACGCCTTCTCGCATGTCGAGGGAGCCCATATTCGCGCTGGGGCAACCGTCGGGCCATTCGCCCGTCTTCGCCCGGGAGCCGATCTCGGGCCGAAAGCGAAGGTCGGCAATTTCTGCGAAGTAAAGAAGGCCGAAATCGGCGCTGGCGCCAAGATAAATCATCTCACCTATATCGGCGATGCCTCTGTCGGGGCCGGATCGAACATCGGTGCCGGAACGATCACCTGCAATTATGACGGCGTGAACAAGCATGTGACACGCATCGGCGAAAACACCTTCATCGGTTCGAACTCGTCGCTTGTGGCGCCGGTTACGATCGGTGACGGCGCGCTCGTCGCTTCCGGCAGCGTGATCACTGAGGACGTGCCGGCGGATGCAGTTGCCTTTGGACGTGCGCGTCAGGAGATAAAGCCCGGCCGCGCGCCCGTTTTGCGGGAGCGCTACGAAGCCGAGAAGGCAGCAAGGAAAAGGGCGAAGGCTGCCGAGTAGGCCCGCGTTAAACATTGATACTGAAAGTGAAATCGCGGCGGATTGCCTCACGCGATAATTTCGATACCAAGGCTTCGAGAGAGCAAGCGCCTTTGAAGGCATGACGGTAGCGGGTTGGCTTCATTCCGATCGCTGACGTGGTCTCATGAGTTGGCGAGACGGGGGCGGGCAGGCGTGCGTTCCCTCGTCTTGCTCGAGTGATCTGTTGCGCCGCGATCGGCGTGGGAAAGAATGCGGAGTTTCATATGTGCGGGATTGTTGGGATCGTGGGAAGCCAGCCGGTTTCGGAGCGTCTCGTCGATGCCTTGAAGCGCCTCGAATACCGGGGTTACGATTCGGCAGGCGTCGCCACGATCAACGGGGGCGAATTGCAGCGTCGGCGAGCTGAAGGCAAGCTCCTCAACCTTGAGGCAAGGCTAAGGGAAGAGCCTTTGGCAGGCACCATCGGCATTGCCCACACGCGCTGGGCAACCCATGGTGCGCCGACGGAGTGCAACGCCCACCCGCATTTCACCGACGGCGTCGCGGTCGTCCACAACGGCATTATCGAGAACTTCGCCGAGCTGAAGGCCGACCTGGCCTCCGCCGGGGCCGAGTTCCAGACGGAAACGGACACCGAGGTCGTCGCGCAGCTTCTCGCAAGCTTCCGTCGCGAGGGCATGGGGCGGCGCGAGGCGATGCACGCGATGCTGAAGCGCGTCAGCGGCGCCTATGCGCTGGCCGTGCTTTTCGAGGACGATCCGTCGACGATCATGGCGGCCCGGAACGGTCCGCCGCTGGCAATCGGCCATGGCGAAGGCGAAATGTTCCTGGGATCGGACGCGATCGCGCTCGCACCCTTCACAAACGAGATCACCTATCTGGTCGACGGTGACTGGGCCGTCATCGGCAGGACCGGCGTCCACATCTTCGACATCGACGGCAACCCGGTCACCCGCCCCAGCCAGATTTCCACGGCGGCCGCCTACATGATCGACAAGGGCAATCACCGCCACTTCATGGAGAAGGAAATCCATGAGCAGCCGGAGGTCATCTCCCATGCGCTGGGTCATTACGTCAACTTCATTGAAAACCGGGCGATCCCGGTCTCCGGCGCGATCGATTTCGCCAAGGTGCCGAGCCTTGCCATCTCCGCCTGCGGCACCGCCTACTTGGCCGGGCTGATCGGCAAATACTGGTTCGAGCGCTATGCGCGCCTGCCGGTCGAAATAGATGTCGCTTCGGAATTCCGCTACCGCGAAATTCCGCTCTCGCCGCAATCGGCAGCGCTTTTCATCTCGCAGTCGGGCGAGACTGCCGACACGCTGGCTTCGCTCCGCTATTGCAAGGAGCACGGCCTGAAGATCGGCGCCGTCGTCAACACGCGCGAATCGACGATCGCGCGCGAATCGGATGCCGTCTTCCCGATCCTCGCGGGGCCTGAGATCGGCGTCGCCTCGACCAAGGCTTTCACCTGCCAGCTCGCCGTCCTCGCCTCCCTTGCGATCGCAGCCGGCAGGGCCCGCGGCACGCTCGGCGAAGAGGAAGAGCAGGCGATGGTGAGGAGCCTCTCCGAGATGCCGCGCCTGATGAGCCGGGTGCTGAACAGCATTCAGCCGAAGATCGAATTCCTCGCGCGCGAGCTCTCGAAGTGTCGGGACGTGCTCTATCTCGGCCGCGGCACCAGCTTCCCGCTGGCAATGGAAGGGGCGCTGAAGCTCAAGGAGATTTCCTACATTCATGCGGAAGGCTATGCCGCCGGTGAACTGAAGCATGGGCCGATTGCTCTCATCGACGAGAACATGCCGGTTATTGTCATCGCCCCGCATGACCGGTTCTTCGACAAGACGGTCTCCAACATGCAGGAAGTCGCGGCCCGCGGCGGAAGGATCATCCTCATCACCGACGAAAAGGGCGCCGCCGCCACGACCCTCGATACCATGCATACGATCGTGCTGCCGAACGTCGACGAGATCGTGGCGCCGGTGATCTTCTCGCTGCCGGTCCAACTTCTCGCCTATCACACGGCGGTCTTCATGGGCACCGACGTCGATCAGCCGCGCAACCTGGCTAAATCGGTGACCGTCGAATGATCGTCCGGCCGGAAAGGGAGGGGGACTTCTCGGCGATCAGCGCCGTCACGACCGCCGCCTTCGCCGGCCACCCGCATAGCGATCAGACGGAGCCGCTGATCATCGAGCGCCTGCGTGCCGCTGGCGCCCTGAGCCACTCCCTCGTCGCTGACGACGCGGGTGAGGTGATCGGCCATATCGCCTTTTCGCCGGTGACGATTACGCCCGCCGCCAACGGTTGGTACGGGCTCGGCCCCGTATCCGTTCGGCCGGACAGGCAAGGACGTGGCGTCGGCAGCGAACTCATTCGCCGCGGCTTTGAAAGGTTGCGGGATGCCGGGGCGGCCGGCTGTGTCGTGGTGGGGGAGCCGGAATTTTACGGCAGGTTCGGTTTCCGCAACGAAGCCGATCTTGTCTTTCCCGGTTGTGCGCCGCAATATTTCATGGCCCTGACCTTGTCGGGCGCAAAGGTTTCGGGCACGGTTGCATACCATCCGGCTTTCGAGACAGGCTGAGGTTTGGTGGCATAGGCATGACGGACGGTTCCAAGGGCGGCATTATCGCATCACGGCTGCGCAACTATTTCCTGACGGGCCTCATCATCTGCGCCCCTGTGGCGATCACGGTGTGGCTGGTCCGCTCCTTCATCGAATGGGCGGACAGTTGGGTGAAGCCCTATCTGCCGAGCTTCTATAATCCGGACAATTACTTGCCGGTGGCGATCCCGGGCTTCGGATTGCTCGTTGCCATTGTCGTCATCACCCTCGTCGGTTTCTTGACCGCTAACCTCGTTGGGCGAACGATCGTCAATTTCGGCGAATCGCTGCTCAACCGAATGCCGCTCGTCCGGACCATCTACAAGTCGTTGAAGCAGATTTTTCAGACAGTGCTGCAGGACCAGTCTTCCTCCTTCAAGAAGGCCGGCCTGATCGAATACCCGAGCCCCGGCCTCTGGTCTCTGGTCTTTATCGCCACCGACGTGAAAGGCGAAATCGCCGCGAAGTTCAAAGAGCGCGGCATGGACATGGTGGCTGTCTTCCTGCCGCCGACGCCGCTCCCGACGGCCGGTTTCCTGCTGTTCGTGCCGCGCGAGAAGATCGTCCCGCTTCAGATGAGCGCCGAGGACGCGGCCAAGCTGTTGATTTCCGGCGGTCTCGTTGCGCCGGACCAAAAGCCGATCGCCAACGCGCCGCCGCGCGCGGTTGCGCACGAAACGGCCTGAGGGGCGGGGCCCGGTCTGCGGTCAAGCGCCCGGTTCCGCGATCGCCTCGCACCTCCACAGACTCCAGTCAATGCCGCGCCAGCGCAGCGGCGAGGGCCGCGATCAGCATCAATCCGGCCGCCGCCAAGGGCAGGATGGGGAACGCGTTCCCCGCGTAAGCAGCGCCAAAGCCGATGGTTCCGGCGAACAGGGCGAGATAGGTGACGCCGCTGTTCAGGCCCATGACCGCGCCGCGTCTGGCCGGATCGAGTGCCGTCAGCCGCATGATGAGCACGTTCAGCCCGAAATGGTTGGCAAGCCCCCAGAAAAAGACGACGGCAAGCATGCCGGGATAGGAGCCGCTCGCAGCGCCCATCAAAAGATAGACGCCACCCACGGTCAGGAATATCACGGGCAGCAGCCTGCCCGCACCGAAACGATCGATCAGGCGGTCGAGGAATACCGCGCCGCCGAAGCCGAGGCCATAGCTGACCGCAATAAGGCCGTTTGCGCTGATCGGCAGGCCGAGTGCGGCATGCAGATGGTCGCCGATATAGGCGTAGACGCCGTAGAACGCGGCCATGAAGGCCGCGCAGGCGACCAGGAGCGGCGCGACGCCGCGCACCCCGAGCGCCGCAAGCGGCGACGTCGCCTTGCCCCTCGTACCCTCCCGAACCGCAGAGAACCGGACGGCCGCGCAGGCGATCAGCGTCGCGGCGGAGACCACGACATAGACCATCCGCCAGCCGGCGAAATCGGCAATTGCCGCCGACAGCGGGACACCAGCCACCATGCTCAGCGTCCAGCCGGTCAGGACCAGGCCGATCGTCTCGCTTTCCCGCCCGGCCGGCGCGATGACTGACGCCAGCGTATAGATCGCGGGAAGTGCGATGCCGGCGGCGATGCCGACGATGAACTGGGCGGCAACCAGAAGCGTCAGCGCCGGCGCGAATGCACTTCCGGCCAAGCCGGCGGCGAGGAGCAACAGCGCCATTCCGAGCATGCGACGCGGGCCATGGCGGTCGATAAGGCGGCCGAGAAAGACGGCGCTCACTGCGGTGCCGATCCCAAAGGCGGCGGAAGCCGTCATCACCGCGGGAACCCGTGTGCCGAGGCTCTCCGCCACTTCCGGCGCAATCGGACCGAGCGCCAGCGAGTTGGAGCCGATGACGCCGACGCAGATGGTGAGCAGGAAGGCGAAGGGCGGAATGCGCGCCCTTTCTGCGGTTAAGGTGGAAATCGATTGATTGATGTTCGTCATTACTTCATATTTGCAGAACAGCATTCTGCGGCAAGTGGAGATTTCGGAATGGATCAAAATACAGATGACGTTCGGCAAAAGCGCACGCCGCAGCGTGACCTCGATGCGATGGACCGAAAACTATTAGGCGTCCTGGTCGAGGACGCGACGACGAGCTACGCCGAACTCGGCGAACGTGTCGGGCTTTCGCCGCCCGCTGCGCACGAGCGCGTAAAGCGCCTCAGGCGTTCGGGCGCAATCCGCCGTGTGGCGGCGCTGATCGATCCCGAAGCTCTCGGCAAGACGCTGCTCGCCTTCGTCCATGTCGACACGACGGGCTGGGGCAAGACCACGGCGCTGCTTGCGATCGAGGAGTATCCAGAAGTCGAGGAAATCCACTCGGTCGCAGGCGATACTTGCATGCTGCTCAAGGTCCGGACCGAAAGCACCCATGCGCTCGAGGGGCTCCTGGCGCGCCTCTACGACACGCCCGGCGTGAAGGCGACGCGCAGCTATGTCGTGCTTTCGACATATCTCGAACGACCGGTTCAGCCGGGTACGACGAGCGAATGGCCAGCGGTGGTGAAGCGACAGGAGTGAATAGGCGGTATCCCTTCAGCAAGAAGCGGAAAGTGTTCCCCCCGTCCCTCATGGTCCTTCGACGGACAGAATCCCCCATGTTACCGGGGCGTTTTTGGCCGGAGATCGGATTCTCTCGCGCCTTCATCGAGAATCTGCGGTAGAATACAGAGCCTTGCACGCCGGAGAGACAGAGGCGAAAGAGCCATGGACGTCGGTGCCTGGCTTCAGGAGTTGGGCCTTGAGCGGTACGAACGTTCGTTCCGCGAGAATGAGATTGATGCCCGGAGCCTGCCGCACCTCACCGCTGAAGACCTGAAAGAGCTGGGCGTAACGCTTGTTGGCCATCGGCGGCTACTGCTCGACGCGATAGCTGCTCTGGGTAAGGCACAGCCAGTCACCGCAGCGCCCGAGCGAACCGACACCCAAGAACAACAGCCAGCGCGCTCACCCAAGGGCGAAGCCGAGCGCCGCCAGTTGACCGTCTTGTTTTGTGATCTGGTCGGCTCGACGGCGCTGGCTGCGCGCTTGGACCCCGAGGACATGGGGGCGATCATTCGCGCCTATCACAGCCGCTCCACCGACGTCATTCGGAGTTGGGGAGGACACGTCGCAAAGTACATGGGTGACGGTATATTGTCATACTTCGGCTTTCCACAGGCACATGAAGACGATGTCGAGCGAGCGATCCGGGCAGGGCTTGCACTCATCCACTCGGTCGCCGGTCTGAGAACCCCTTTCGATGAGCCTGTTGGCGCGCGGGTAGGAATTTCGACAGGTCTGGTCGTCGTCGGCGAACTGATCGGCGAGGGCGCTGCGCAAGAGGAGAGCGTCGTGGGGGAAACGCCAAATCTCGCCGCCCGCCTTCAGGCGCTAGCGCAGCCGAACGCTGTCGTGATCGGCCCGACGACTCATCAACTCGCTAGCGGCTTCTTCGAGTACGCCGATCTCGGCAGCCACGAGTTGCAGGGCTTCTCCGGGCCGATACGGGCCTGGCAGGTGATTGGGACGACCAGGACCGAAAGCCGCTTTGAAGCGGCGCACGAGGCTGGGCTGACGCCCTTTGTCGGGCGCGAGCAGGAAATCTCGCTGCTGATGGACCGGTGGCGTTACGCCACCGAAGGCGAGGGTCAGGTAGTGCTGATTTCGGCGGACGCCGGCATGGGCAAGTCGCGAATAACCCAAACGCTGCGAGAACACCTCGCCGGAGAGCAACACACGCGCTTGCGATATCAGTGTTCACCCCACCACCGAAACAGCACGCTCTATCCCATTATCGACCAGCTCGAACGGGCCGCTGGGATTGAGCCCCAAGACGCGACTGACTCGACGCTCGACAAGCTCGAAACCGTGCTCGCCCAATCCGCCACCAACGTCGCGGGGGTCGTGCCGCTGCTTGCTGCCTTGCTTTCGGTGCCATCGGGGACACGCTATCCGCCGGTTGATTTGAGCACACCGCGGCAGAAGGAGCGCCTGTTGGAGGTCCTGGTGGACCAAGTCGCGGGCTTGGCCGCGCATCGGCCGGTCCTCTTTATTTTCGAGGACGCGCACTGGATCGATCCAACTTCACTCGAGCTCCTGGACCAGATCGTCGACCGCGTGCAGAAGCTCCGAGTTCTGGTGGTGGTTACGTTCCGGCCAGAATTCGCTCCGCCCTGAACCCGCTATCCGCACGTGACGTTTCACTCGCTCAACCGCCTGACGCGCAAGCAAGTCGATACGATGGTGGAGAGCATTGCCGGAGGCAGGTCCCTGCCGGCGGAGGTGCTCGACCAGATCGCAATCAAGACTGACGGCGTGCCGCTGTTCATCGAAGAGCTCACGAAGACGATCCTAGAATCGGATCTCCTCGTTGCGCGAAACGGCAGCCTTGTCCTGCGCGGTCCGCTGCCGCCTTTCGCAATTCCGAGCACCTTGCAGGATTCGCTGATGGCCCGGCTGGATCGGCTTGCGCCTGTAAAGGAGGTTGCGCAGATTGGTGCCGTCATCGGCCGCGAATTTTCACATCAGCTTCTCGCTGCCGTGTCGCCCCTGCCGCAATCCGAGCTCGAGGACTCTCTCGATCAATTGTTGAAGTCGGAGCTGGTCTTCCGGCGTGGTATCCCGCCCCACGCGACCTACGTTTTCAAGCACGCGCTGGTTCAAGACGCCGCATATGCCACCCTGCTCCGGAGCAGAAAACAACAGCTACATGCGCGTGTCGCTCAGGTGCTGCGGGAGCACTTCCCGGCGCAGGCCGAGGCAGAACCTGAGGTTCTTGCTGCTCACTACACGAAGGCAGGACTGACCGACGAGGCCATTGCCTACTGGCTATTGGCTGGACGGTGGGCAACGGAACGCTCGGCTAATGTGGAAGCGATTAGTCATCTGACCGCGGGGCTCGAGCTCCTGGAAGGCCAGCCGGCTTCGCCAGAACGAGCCAAACGAGAGCTCATGCTTCAGATCAGTCTCGCGGTCCCGCTGACCGCGGCGAAAGGCTATGCAGCTCCGGAAACAGCCCGGGCCTACACGAGAGCGCGAGAGCTTTGTGGCGCTTTGGGCGATACGTCACAGCTCTTTCCCGCGATGTACGGCGAATGGGTGTATCACATGGTGAAGGCGCATCAGCGGAAGGCGCGGCGCGTCGCACAAGAGTTTCTGCGCGTCGCCGAACAGCATCGGGCTCCCGATGGCATCGTTGTGGCGCATCGCTCGCTGGGGCTGACGCTTCTCAACCTTGGACAGCTCTCGGCGGCCCGGGAGCAGATGGTGCAGGTTGTTGCGCTTTATGATCCGGAGGCGCACCGCTCGCTGGCGTTTCGCTATGGGCAGGATCCGCGGGCCGTGGGGCTGTCGTTCCTGGCCTGGATTGAATGGCTTCTGGGCTACCCTGATGTCGCGCTGAAACATAGTCAGGAGGCGATCGCTCTCGCGCGCGATCTCGCCCACGCCACGACCACGGCATACGCTCTGAGTGTGGCGCCTTACGTGCATCACTTCTGTGGAGACCTTGCGGGAACCCACAAGGCGGCTAAGGCCGCAGTTGTCTTCTGTGAAGAGGAGCGCAACCCATTCTGGCTGGCCATGGCCCGGGTGATTTGGGGATGGGTGCTGGCCGAAGAAGGGGAGGTAGAACGGGGTCTGGCCGAGCTCCGTTCGGGACTCGACGGGTGGCGCGAGACCGATTCTGCATGGCTGTTGCCATGTTACCATGCGTTGTTTGCCCAAGTGCTTGTCAAGGCAGACCGGTCCGAGCAAGCTCTCGAAGCGCTCGATCAAGCGTTGGCGACAATGAGAGAAACCGGCGAACGTCTCTACGAATCGGAGCTCCATAGACTCAGGGGCGAGCTTCTCCTGCGGCTTTCTCCCCAACAGAATGGGGGTCGCGCCGAGATGGAGTACCTCAAAGCCTTGGAAATCGCCCGCAATCAGGCAGCGGCGTCGCTCGAGCTTCGAGCCGGCACCTCGCTCGCCCGCCTGTGGCGCGACCAAGATAAGTGCTCCGAGGCCCGCGATCTGCTCGCGGCGGTCTATCGCCGGTTCACCGAGGGATTCGGCACAGAGGACCTTGCCAGGGCCAAGGCGCTCCTCCATGCGCTACACTGACCGGGGTGCCGCGGGTCGAGAGGCCGTACCTTGGCGCCGCCGGCGCTGGAAACGTAGGCCGTCAGCCCCATGGCTTCGCCAGGGGGCGCCAGCTTGTCGCGCATCTGCGGCCGTCTTGCGGCGCCCGACCTGCTTCATTCGCGCGAACTTCGTCCGGGCTTCAAAGAGCTCCCCATGGTATAGTTTGGGCGTCGCATGAACCACGGGAGGGGTGAGTGCGTAATGTTCTCTCGGCCGTTGCTATCGAAACGTTGCTCCTGACGTCTGCGGCCGCGACCGAGCCCGTGGTCTTTCACAGGGCGCACTTTCCCGACGACACGGTCGTCAGCCTCAGCCTCGTCGGAAACCAGAGCGCGGCAAGAGTGAAGTATGACGTCGATGTGCTCATCTCGCTCTCGCTGTCGAGCGCCAACGGGGGCGTGTCTTACAGCGATCCCGGCACGCACAAGGCGTCGGTACGATGCAGTTCACCGGCGATCGTCTCCGTGAGCGGCGTCGACTACCCGATACCCGCCTCCGATGCAGGCGGAAGCGATTGGAAGGACGATCTCTGGAAGGCAGTGTGCACGCCTCCGACTTCGTAGCCGTGACTAAACCGGCGTTTTTCTTCGCCACTAACGAGCGATTTCAGTCCAGCATGGCAAGGCAGGGGGATGGAAGGACGCGACATAATGCATCGGCCCGAAAATCAAAAAGAGTTCCAGCGCCGCGCGTCAGACGCGCGGCGCTGGAAAGGCTTTACTTGACCTCGGTAACGGTCAGCTTGCCGTTGACGCGCTCGGCGACGAACTCGATGTTCGCGCCTTCCTTCAGCTTCTCGAGGAGGGCGTCGTCCTGGACGCGGAACACCATCGTCATTGCGGGCATGTCGAGGCTCTTCAGTTCCTCGTGGATCAACGTGACCTTCTTGGCCTTGGCGTCGATCTTCTTCACGGTGGCCTTGGTGAATTCGGCGGCGAGAGCGCCGTAGGCGGTCCCGGCAGCGAGGGCAGAGGCGAGGGTGAGTTTGATCAGCGTTTTCATGTTGTCTCCTTTCCTGTGACTATTTCTTGGCAACGGTGATGTCGCCGTGCATGCCCGCGTCGTAATGGCCGGGGACCAGGCAGGCGATCTTGAACGTGCCGTCATTGGTGAACTTCCAGATGATCTCGCCGGACTCTCCAGTGGCCAGGCGGATCGCATTCGGATCGTCGTGCTCCATCTCCGGGAACTTCTCCATCACCGCCTTGTGCTCCATGATCTTGTCTTCCTGATCGAGCACGAACTCGTGGTCGAGTTCGCCGGCGTTCTTGATCGCGAAGACGATGGTCTGGCCCTTGCGGACCTTGAACGTCGACGGAGTGAAGATCATCTTGCCGTCGTCCGTCTCCTTCATGGTTACGCGGATCGTCTGGGTGGCATTGGCTTTCTTGCCGGGCTCGCCGACGGCCATGGCCTCGCCGTGGCCGCCTGCGTGATTGCCGCCAGCGAGCGCGGGTGTAGCGAGCGCGGTCACGAGAAGTCCGAAGATTTGAGCTTTCATGGTGTGGTCCCTTGGTTTGTTGAACATCGGCATGCGCAATTAGCCGTGGTTTGAATGCTTCGGCGTGATCTGGGTTTTTGCATCCTTGGACTTGGTCCAGTCGGGAAGCTCGCCGGTCCACTCCCAGGCCTGGGTGCCGGGCGGGTTTTCGTACCAGCCGGGATCGGAGTAATCGCCCGCCGAGATGCCTTCGCGCACCTTGACCACCGAGAACATGCCGCCCATCTCGATCGGCCCATGCGGACCCCAGCCGGTCATCATCGGGATGGTGTTTTCGGGGATTTCCATCTCCATCTCGCCCATGTCGGCCATGCCCTTGGTGCCCATCGGCATGTATTCCGGCTGGAGCTTCTTGATCTTCTCGGCGACCTTCGCCTTATCGACGCCGATGAAGGTCGGGATGTCGTGCCCCATCGCGTTCATGGTGTGATGCGACTTGTGGCAATGGATCGCCCAATCACCCTCGTACTTCGCGTCGAACTCATAGGCCCGCATCGCCCCGACCGGGATGTCGATGCTGACCTCCGGCCAGCGCGCCTCCGGCCGGACCCAACCGCCATCGGTGCAGGTGACCTCGAAGTCGTAGCCGTGCATGTGGATCGGGTGGTTGGTCATGGTGAGGTTGCCGACCCGGACGCGCACCCTGTCGTTCTTCGAGACGACGAGCGGGCTGATATCGGGAAATATGCGGCTGTTCCAGCACCACATGTTGAAATCGGTCATCTCCATGACCTTCGGAACGTAGGAGCCCGGATCGATGTCATAGGCGTTGAGCAGGAAGACGAAGTCGCGGTCGACCGGCATGAACTTCGGGTCCTTGGGATGGACGACGAAGAAGCCCATCATCCCCATAGCCATCTGCACCATTTCGTCGGAATGCGGGTGGTACATGAACGTGCCGGACTTCACGAGGTCGAACTCGTAGACGAAGGTCTTGCCGACCGGTATGTGCGGCTGCGTCAGGCCGCCGACCCCATCCATTCCGGAGGGCAGGATCATGCCGTGCCAGTGGATCGTCGTATGCTCCGGCAGCTTGTTGGTGACGAAGATGCGCACCCGGTCGCCTTCGACCGCCTCGATGGTCGGGCCCGGCGACTGACCGTTGTAGCCCCAGAGATAGGCGGTCATGCCCTCGGCCATCTCGCGCTCGACCGGTTCGGCGACGAGGTGGAACTCCTTGATGCCGTTGTTCATGCGGTAGGGGAGCGTCCAACCATTGAGGGTGACGACGGGATTGTAGTCCGGACCGGAAGTCGGCTTGACCGGAGGCTGGGTCTCCGCCGTCTCCATCGCGGCCGCTTCCGGCAGCCCCATGTTCGAGGTCTTCGCCCAGGCCGCGGTCGACACCAGTGCCGCACTCGCGCCGAGTAACTGTCTTCTGTTGAACATTGCCTGTTCCTTTCTCAATGACCGCCACCGCCGCTTTCGGCAGCCGCCGCGACTTCCGTTTCGGCGGCAGCTGCGCCCGCGCCGCCGCCATATATCGCGGGAACGAGGTTCGCCTCGGCCAGCCAGAAGTCGCGCTTGGCATCGACTGCAAGCAGGATCGAATTGACCTTGTCGCGGCTGTCGGCGAGCAGTTCGAAGGTGTTGGTGATCATTGCGTTGTAGGTGAGGAGGGACTCCTCCTCGATCTTGGTTCGCAGCGGCACGACGTTGTTTCTGTAGTGCCGGGCGATGTCGTAGTTGGCGCGGTAGGCTTGATAGGCCGAGCGGGCCTCGGAGCGGACATTGACCGCCTTCTCTGCGAGCAGGTTCGCCGACCGCATATAGGCGAGTTCCGCCTTACGCATCCTTGCCTTGCCGCTGTCGAAGATCGGGATGACGAATTCGACCTCGCCTTGCCCCGTTGTTTCGCTCTTGATATCGCCGTCCTCGAGTTCCCTCTCGGTCTCGAAACCGGTCAGGAGTTCGAGATCCGTCACGTAGCGGGTCGCCTCGGTCAGCTTGTAGGATTTGGCAGTCGCTTCGAGGTCGAGCTTCGCCATCTGGAGGTCGACGCGCCGCTGCAGCGTTTCCGCCTCGATCAGGTCACGCTTCATCAAGCCCTTCGGCAGCTGGGGCAGTCGGTTCGGAACCTGGTAGTCGATGTCCGAGCCCCAGAGGCCCATCAGCCGCGTCAGTTCCTCCTTGGCGAGCCGGGCCTCTAGTCGCGCCTTCGCCGTCTGTCCGGCAAGCTCGGCGTAAAAGACGTGCTCGCGCGCCTGGGCCCCTTGGGTCATCGCTCCGCTCTCGCCGAGTTTCTGGGCAAGCTCGGAGGCCGCATCGGCCGCAGCCTGAGCCCGGTTGAGGTGGCCGACGGTTTCCCAGGCGGCGACGGCATTTATCCAGGCGCGACGCGTGTCGGCGGCGAGTTGCAGGGTGCGCAGTGCCGCGTTCAACTGTGCCTGCCGGAAACGGGTATCGGCGATAGCGATGTCCCGTTCGCGCGTCGCCAGCGCTAGGATGTTGGAGGCGATCATGCCTTCGACGGACTTGAAGGCTTCCAGACCCGGCGTACCGATACCCGTCAGCCCGACGGAGACGGTCGGGTTGACGAGCATCGTCGACTGCCAGGCGTCGGCAGCCGAATCGCCGAGGTCCGCATAGGCGGCCTGTAGCCCCTTGTTGTTGAGAAGTGCGACCTGCACGGCGGTTTCGACGTCGATGGTTTTCTTCGCCATCAGCGTCTTCACGCGGTCGGAGACCACGCGAGCCTGCTGCTGGTTCTGTATCCAGACCGTCTGCTTGCCCGTGGCCGCAGCCGTCTTCGCCTCGACGGAGGAGAAGCCAGCGTTCTTCGCCGCATATTCAGCGGCCGAGACGCAACCGCCGAGGACCAGGAGAAGAGCGAGCGTGACGGCAAGTCTGATCCTGCTGTCCGTCATGACGCGTCTCCTTCCGGAGCCTGCGCGTCATTCTGGTTTCGCCACGGCTTGGGAGCGACCGGGACGCGGTGGGTATAGCCCGAGACCGGACTCGTATATCGGAGAGGGCGGACCTCAGCCCCGGAGGCGGCGAGGTCGCTAGAAACAATGACATCGGGAGGCAATGTGGTAGCGCATCCGCTGGCAAATAGCGGCAGTGCGGCCACGATAAACAAAGGTCTCATGGTGACATCCGAATAGGAATTGCAGCGGCGCTTGCGAGCAAAGCACGCTCACGAACGCACGAATTCGACCCGCAGGGACGGGTATGTCCTACTCAGATATTCGGGGGACGGTGGAGCGGCGGGAGTTCGCCCCGGATCTGGGCGTCATTGGCGAATTCGCGGATGGATGTGACACGCGGGCCGCCGACCGGCTCGGCACTGGTGATGATGGCCATGCTGATGCAGAAGCCCTTGCAGCAGTCGGTCTTCACCAACTTCTGGGCTTCGGGGGAGGATTGGTGGTGATCGCCGTGCGCGTGATCGCCCCCGGCGATCTCATGGTGATCGCTGGCCTGAGACAGATCGGCCCACGCACCATGCATGGCGGCAGAGGCGGTCGGCAGGGAGTATCCCGCCAGTGATACAATAATCACCAAGCGGATCAGAATCAGCAGCTTCTGCAATGCGATTCGAAACATACCCATGCCGCGCAGGACTAGCACCGGTCCCGAAGTTGTCAATTGTCAGTCGTATAGATACGCGATTCGCGCCTATTATATGGCGCCGCAATGCCCGGAATCGCCGTTCGATCCAATGGCGAATATGTTGTACTGGTTCCAGGCATGGCAAGGTCAAGCGAAGAAATCACCGGGGGCAGAAAGCGGCATCATCCTTCTCCTCTCTTGTTTCTCAATACGCGCAGAGTTCGATGACGAGCGTGACTGCCTACATGAGCCTTTTCCTGGTCGCATTCGGCGCGGCCACCCTGCTGCCTTTCCAGTCCGAGCCCCTGCTTGTGGGGTTGCTCGCGTCAGGAAAATTCTCGACGCTCTGGCTTCTCATCGTCGCCAGCACCGGCAACGTGCTGGGCTCGGTCAGCAATTGGGTGCTTGGAGGCTTCATCGACCGGTTTCACGATCGCCCATGGTTCCCGGTGAAGGAGTCGTCGCTGAAGAAGGCGGGCGGATGGTACCGTCGCTATGGTCGCTGGTCTCTGCTCCTCTCATGGATGCCCATCTTCGGTGACGCGCTCACTGTGCTTGCGGGCGTGTTGCGGGAGCCATGGTGGTCTTTCCTGCTGCTGGTCACTGTTGCAAAGGCGGGGCGCTATCTTGTCCTCGCCGCGGCGACGCGCGGCACGCTTTCGGCATTCGGCATCTGATTGGCTATGGTGCCCGCACAGCGCCATTCAGCCGGAGCTATCCAGCCTCGCTTTAATCGAGTTCATCTGCTCGATTTCCTCGCGCTGCCCTTCAGAGATTTGTCTGCAAAGATTGACCAGTTCCTCGTCCATGAGCTTCGCTTCGCGGCACATCAGGATTGCTCCTGAATGGTGCGGGATCATCGAGGCGATGAACTGATCGTCGTCGATCCCGGCCTGCATGCGGGTTCCCGCGAACGCCACGACAAAGAGGCCAGCCAGGCCGAGATAAAGGAAGATGTTCAATCCTTTGCTCTTGTACATCCTCCCCATGGTCGCCAGCATTATGATGCCCATCGGAGCGACCATCGTCAGCGCCATGTAGAGCGTGTTGAGGTTATTACGGAAATCGGCCCAACCGTCGATCATCGAGAACATCGCGAGGTACATGACGAGGAGGCTGAGTACCAGATTGAGGGCGAACATCAGGTAATGGTGCCGTGTCGTGTCATGGTTCTGCATCGATTGCTTGCCGTGCTCTCTCATGACGATCCTCCGCTCTACAGGATGCCGAAAGTCGGTACGAGCCTTAGAAACCAGCGGTCCGGTTGTTCGTTCCATCAAAAGCAGTCCTGGATTGCGCTCATGCAACCCAGCCTCTGATGTCACCATGATCACTTGGCGTGCTCCTTCACCCAGGTGGTCATCTCTTCAATTTCCTTCTTCTGCGCCTCCCAAGGCGTGCTGCCAATGCTCGCGAAGGACGAAGAACGCGGCGATCAAAGCGAGTGAGGCGGCGAACAGCCCATCTGAGATCCAAGCTCATATCCGAACACTCCTCAACCTCAGCGAATTGCCGATCACGCTGACCGACGAAAGCGCCATGGCGGCGGCTGCGATAATCGGCGACAGCAGCAGCCCGAAGGCTGGGTACAGCACGCCAGCCGCGACCGGGACGCCAGCCGCGTTGTAGACGAAGGCGAAGAACAGGTTCTGGCGGATGTTCCGCATCGTGGCGTGGCTGAGCTGCCGGGCCCGCACTATGCCCTGAAGATCGCCCTTGAGCAGGGTGACGCCGGCACTCTCGATTGCCACATCCGTGCCCGTTCCCATCGCGATGCCGACGTCAGCGGCGGCAAGAGCCGGGGCATCGTTGACGCCGTCTCCCGCCATGGCGACGATGCGACCCTCATGTCTCAGACGCCGGACGATCTCGCTCTTGTGCTCCGGCAGGATTTCCGCCTCGACCTCGGTGATGCCAAGCTTGCGGGCAACGGCATTGGCGGTGGTCCTGTTGTCCCCGGTGAGCATCACCACGCGCACGCCGTCCTTGATCAACATCGCGACGGCGGCGGGCGTCGTCCCCTTTATCGGGTCCGAGATTGCGAACAACCCGCCGAGACGACCGTGGATCGCCGCAAAGATGACGGTAGCTCCTTCACCGCGCAGTTCTTCGGCCTTCTGCGAGAGGGCGGAGACGTCCACCCCCTCCTCGGACATGATCCGGTGGCTGCCGATGATGAGCCTGCGGCCATCGACTTCACCGGTCACGCCCTTGCCGACCGGGCTGTCGAAGTTCTCTGCCGTTCCGAGCGCTACGCCGCGTTCAGTGGCGGCTTCGACGATGGCTGTCGCCAGCGGATGTTCGCTCGACCGCTCCAGCGTGGCGGCGAGTCGCAGGAGTTCGTTCTCCGAGACGTCGTCCACCGTGACAAGCGTGGTGACCTTCGGCTTGCCCTCGGTCAGGGTTCCCGTTTTGTCGACGACCAGCGTATCGACCTTCTCGAAGCGTTCCAGCGCTTCGGCGTTCTTGATCAACACACCGACGCGTGCTCCCTGTCCAACGCCCACCATGATCGACATCGGAGTGGCGAGGCCGAGCGCACAGGGGCAGGCGATGATCAGCACCGCTACCGCAGCGACCAGCCCGTGGGCGAAGCGCGGCTCCGGGCCGACCGCCAGCCAGGTCGAAAAGGCGACGATGGCGATCAGGATCACCGCCGGGACGAACCAGCCGGACACCTCGTCGGCGAGGCGCTGGATCGGGGCGCGAGAGCGCTGGGCCTCGGCGACCATACGGACGATCCGGGACAGCATCGTGTCGCGGCCGACCTTGCCCGCTTCCATCACGAAACCGCCTGTCCGGTTCATCGTGCCACCGATCAGCTTCGCGCCAACTTCCTTGGTGACCGGCATCGACTCTCCGGTGATCATCGATTCATCGACCGAACTGCGGCCCTCCACGAGAGTACCGTCGACCGGGACCTTCTCACCCGGACGGACGCGCAGCCGGTCACCGACGATGACCGCTTCGAGCGCCACGTCCTCGTCGCTGCCATCGCTGCGAATGCGGCGGGCCGTCTTCGGCGCAAGGTCGAGGAGGGCGCGGATCGCGCCGCCCGTCTGCTCGCGCGCCTGCAGTTCGAGAACCTGTCCGAGGAGCACCAGGACGGTGATGACGGCCGCCGCCTCGAAGTAGATCGCGACAGGCCCCTCGGCGGACCGGAACGTTGCCGGAAACAGATCGGGAGCGACCGTTGCGACCACGCTGTAGACCCAGGCGACGCCCGTGCCCATCGCAATCAGGGTGAACATGTTCAGATGCCGCGTGAGGATCGACCGCCAGGCGCGCTCGAAGAACGGAGCGCCCGCCCAAAGAACGACGGGGGTCGCGAAGACAAGCTGGAGCCAGTTCGACGTTTGGGCATCGATCAGCATATGCAAGTTGGTGAGGTGACCGCCCATTTCGAGCGCCAGCACAGGCAATGTCAGCACCAGTCCGACCCAGAACCTCCGCCGCATGTCGACGAGTTCCGGGCTCGGACCTGTTTCCGCGGTGATGACTTCTGGTTCGAGGGCCATGCCGCAGATCGGGCAGTTTCCGGGGCCGATCTGCCGCACCTGCGGGTGCATCGGACAGGTGTAGATCACGCCTTCCTGCTGCTCGGCCTGATTGCCTGTGTCGCGGGCCGAGGTCGCATGTTGGCTTGCATGATGGTGGTGCTCGTGACCTTCGGGTCGGTGGTGGTGCTTGTGCTCGTCCATTGGAATTTCTCCCTGATGGTACTCTCCGGAGACAAAGCCGGCGCCGGCACCTGCGTGCCAATTTGGCGCGTCGCGGCCGGGCCGCCAATTCTCCGTTATGCGTAGGCGACGAAAGACATCATTCCCGCTACCATGTGATTGAGATGGTGGCAGTGCTCGTCGAGCTTCCTTTCATCGGCGGTTCGCACGATCAGCGGTGCGGCAAGCAGGTTCTGTTCCTGCAGCGTATGCGCGTGCATCCAGTGCGTACCGCCGGAACCGACGGGAAATTTGTAGCGCCGGGTCTCTGCTGCCTTCAGAAGCGCGGCCGGATTGTCCGGCACTCCGTCCATGTGCCACAGGGGAGTGAGCCCGTGCCAGTGGATGAGTGTCGCTTCTCCGCTATCGTTTGACAGGGTGACGTCGAAAGGGCTGTCCGCGTCGAGGGTCAGGCCGACGGATCCATCTGATTGGACGAGCCCGAAGACGTCGGCGGCTTTGCCGTTTACATCGAGCACGCGTTTCGCAATCGAAAGCGAGTGGGTAGCCCCACCTGAAGTTGCTGCCCTGCTGTTCTCTGCCCAGGCAGAAGTGGGGTTCATTGCGGCATCCGATGCGGCGACGACGCCGGACATCAGTCCGCCCAGGAATTCACGACGTTTCATTTGTTTGACCTCTTGTTCCGTGCCGGCCGGTGCCGGCGAAGATCGCGTCACTCGATTGCGATCGTGGAAGGCTTGCCGTCTCTTCGACGGCAAGCGCTCATTCGGCAGATCGGGGAGGGCCGATGGCGGGTCGAGAGTAGATGCCGGTGATGGGCTGCTGAGGGCCGAAGTCCCGGTGGCCATTGGGCTTCACGGTAAACCCGACGGGAATCGGTGCCGGGAAGAGAGCGTTGCATAGGCTGCAGACACTCTTGCAGCACGCCTTCTGGTCGCCTGGTTCGGTGTCAACGGGAGGAGCAGGATCGCTCTGCGGAGAGACGATATGTTCCGTACTGAGCGCGTGTGGCTGGCACTTGACGACGGCTGCCTCGGCCATCGGCGCGAACAGAAACACAATTGCGACCAAAATGGCCAACAATTCTGTTGCGCGTTTCCGGACGATCTGGCTGGCGGCGATCATGTTTCGCTCGAACTTTCGTACTCCATTCAATCACAGTGCGCGAGGGTTGCAACCCTCGCCTTGGCCCCGATCAATCGGCGGCGAGTCCGGAGCCAATGGATCGACGGTGTATTCGGGAGAATTGCACAAGAATGTGTTCGAAGGCGGCGAAATGGTCCAGCCTCGCTCTCGTAGCCGTTTTCGCTGCAACTCTCGGCAGCGGCGGCTCAGGAGGCTCCATCCGCCAGCGCCCATGTCGATGCGGCATCTTTTTATAAGTGATAACTGAAATTATAGCTGCCCAGTCGGCGGCACGCCCTCTTCCCGGTAGACTGAACGGCGGGCGGACAGTTCCCGATACAGTGCCTCGGGCGCAACGCCGAGTTCCTCTGCCAGACCCCGCCATGCACCCTTTGGCGGAAGTTGTCCTTCGTTCCACGTTAGCCAGGCTTCCAGCCGCGCTCTTACCGTACGCAATGATGCGATCTCCGCACGCTTTCTGACGCTCTGAAGTTCCTGCGATAAGTGCCTTGCCCAAGCGCGCGCAAAGGCCGGCTCTTTCTCCAATAGCTCCCTTACCGTGGCAATGGGCACGATCGAGACGTTCGCCTTCTTTGTCACCAGGGCATCGCAATGATAGCGATCCGAAAAAACCGATGCCTCTGCCAGGATCGAGAGGTCTCCCGAGCGCTGTAGGACCGTGGGGCTGCCGTCCTCCTGGTAGCGAACGAGGTTCACGGACCCTTCGCTGACCAGAAACAGCGCAGTAATGCGATCGCCTCGGTGAAAGAGGTGTTCGTTCTTTTCGAACGACCTTTTCGCGACGACTTTCGTCTTCAGATGAACGAGAATTTCTCCGAACATGATAGCGATCATGTTCGGAATGCCCACGGTTTGGCAAGGTCGTCCCCTCGAATGCTCAAACGGTGCCCCATGAAAAGACTCATGACTGCTCTGATCGCGATTTTGATGCCACTGACCGCTGTGGCCGAAAGCGCACACGTCCATTCTTCTCCCTATGCCGGGCAGGAGCATCGACCCATCAAAAGCCTGTCGCCAGAAGACATTGCAGAACTGGAGAACGGGGGCGGCTGGGGACTGGCGAAGGCGGCCGAGCTGAATGGAATCCCCGGTCCGTCGCATGTCCTGAAGATGAAAGACGATCTGGACCTGACGGCCGAACAGGAAGAAGAAGTGACCAGCATTTTTGAGCACATGCGCAGCGCGGCGGTCTCGGCCGGAAAGGGATTGATAGCCGGGGAACGTGCGCTCGAAACCGCCTTCCGAGAGCGTTCCATCGATCGAGATGGCCTGTGGGAATATCTCCATCGGATCGAGGCTAGTCGCGCCAAACTTCGCTACGCGCACCTTGCCGCGCACCTGGAGATGGTGCGCGTTCTCAGTGCCGCGCAAATAGACCGCTACAACGAGTTGCGCGGATATTCCCGGTAGCCACGCTGCCAGCGCGTTCTCGCCGCTCACCACCAGGCTTGCCTGCCAACCCGCGGAGCCGCCCGCGACAGAAGTGCTCGCGAGATCGTGATTGTGTCTGCGGCTCGGTCGATGAAGTTTCCAACCGCGGAGGTCAATTGATCCGTTAACATTGGCTCGACGGAAACAAGCGGGCGTCATCCGCTACCGGGAGAGCAGACATGAAAAGAAGAGAATTCCTGTATTCCGCCGCCGCCATCGGATCGTTCTGCCTGGCAAGACCCGGCTGGGCGGCAAGTGAAAAAATGGTCGTCTATAAGGACCCGAACTGTGGCTGTTGCCATGCATGGTCTGAGGCTATGAGAGCCGCGGGAGTTTCCGTAACCGCTCAGGACGTTGCCGATTTGAACGCTGTGAAGCAGCGCTATGCTATCCCCGTCGAGATGCAGGGCTGCCATACGGCCGTCGTTGCAGGTTACTACCTGGAGGGCCATGTCCCACTGGAGGCTATCAGCAGGCTGCTCGCCGAGCGACCGGACCTTGCTGGGCTCGCCGTTCCTGGGATGCCAGAGGGTTCCTTAGGCATGGGTGACGATCCCCGAGCGTCCTACGATGTGTTCGCCGTCAGCAAGGATGGCTCCACTAAGATCTATCAGGCAGTCAGGCCGAATATCTGAGGCAGTTAGCGCGCGATCATTTCGGCGCGGCTCCCTGAGAACTTGTCTCGGGTGAGGAATGAGACGATCGCCGCGGCGATTTTGCTGCCGCCGGTTTCAGAAGGCTCGATGGCGTTGACGAAATCGCTGTCCTCATCGCAGATAACGCGCAGGTCGATCAATGCTACTGCCCGCTCCGCGGCTGCCCGCGTGATACAATCATTGAGGATCGAGAGCGCCGTAACGGCGACCCGCCTCTGGTCCGGGTCTGCGTATCGCACGTCGTAGATCGAGCAGACGGCCGTGGGGAGGTCGGCTGCCAGAACAGCGTCCAGAGTGGATAGGTAGTTCGAGCAGAACTGCTCTCGTATTTCCGAGAGCCTGAGCAATGCGTCGCCCACGGAGCGCGAGGGCGAGTTCAAAACATCGGAGACGCTGAGAGCATCGTTGCCGCCCATGCTTACCACCAAATGGGTGGCGTCGCTCGGCAAGCGCCGCATCTGTAGGCGCACATCTTTCATGACACTGCCATCGGCGGCGAGCATCACGGCCGACCAACCGGCCGGCAGCCGGCCCACCAGGTGCTCGAGGACGTCTGCACCGCCCGAGACATAGGCACTGTTGTCGAAGACGGAGTCCCCCAGAAGCACGACCTTGTTCGGCATGGTCCCAGTTCCTGCCAAAGTGCGTGGCATGTGCGCAGTTGCGGGCAATACGGCAGCCGCCATCAAGACGCCTCTGCGCGACAACGCCAACTTCACGGCACATTTCTCCTCGGTCAGCCCCTTTATAGCTAGCGGTGAGAAAGTGTGAGGCAAGTTGCTGCATAAGCTTTTAGGGCTCGTGAAGCAACAGCAGCACGCCGGCATGTGATCGTCCTCGGCCACCCACCGTGTGTGTCTTTTGACAACTGCAAAACCGAACCGTTCCGCGCTACACTTTGTTTGCATCGGGAAGACCTCCGCTCAGGGGAAGTCTTCTGATTCGGAACCCCATGCGCCTCACATGGTGGAAATGCAGCCAGAGATACCTGCCTGATGAGACGATGGTTTTGGATCGCTGCGCTCCTGGTGTTCGCCACGGTGGCTTTCAAACCATTGCTCTTCCGCGCGGGCGAAGCCCTTCTGGTGATCGAGGATGTCGCCGCGGGCCCTGGGGCGAGCCGTTTAAAGGCGTGGAGAGCGGCGCCCGTTCGCGAAGCGATCACCTATCGCCTATCAGGCAAAACGAACACCTCGGATGTCTATCGTCCGGGCGGAGGCGAGCAGGCACGCGCGATCGTGGTCCTTGTGCCCGGCATCGTGCGGCTTGGCAACGATGACCCCCGTATCGTCGCGTTCGCGGAGACCATGGCGAGATCGCGGTTCTTGGTGTTCGTGCCGGATCTCCAAAGCCTGCGCGACCTGTCGATCCGGTCTGAGGATGTTGGTGAGCTCAGCGCTCTCACTTGGCACATCGCCTCGAAGGAGACCGCCGGCGCCGAGAAGAGCGTCGGGATCGTCGCGTTTTCCTATGCTGCCGGGCCGGCCATTCTAGCGGCGATGGACCCACAGACCCGGAGGCTTGTCCGTTTCGTTTACACCGTCGGCACCTACTACGACATCGTTTCCCTCGGCACCTATTTGACGACAGGCTATTTTCGCGAAGGCCCCGATCGGCGCTGGCAGACACAAACGCCGAGCTCCTATGCCACCTGGGTCTTCGTCCATAGCAGCGCAGCGTGGCTGAAGGACCCGACGGATCGGCGGATTCTCAGAGCTATGTCAGAGGCAAAGCTCGCGGACCCCGACGTCGATGTGAGAGGTTTTGCTGTTCAGCTTGGGCCAGAGGGCCAAGCGGTATATCGGCTGCTCCTCAACAGAGATCCGGAGAAGGCGGCGCGGCTCATCTCAGAACTGCCGGCGTCGCTGCTCGCCGAGTTTCAACGCCTTGATCTCCGCTTACGGAATATGGCCGATCTCAAGGCCACTCTCATCCTCGTTCATGGCCGAGACGACACGCTGATCCCCTATTCGGAGAGCGTCAGGTTGGCGGCTGCGGCTGACGCGGACAGGACGCATCTTTTCATCATTGGAAGCCTGGCTCACGTCGAGCTCGGGGCCAGCGGCACCCTTGATCTGTGGACGCTTGCGCGGGCCTCCTATCTGCTGCTTAGCGAGCGCGATGCGATGCCCCCGCCTGTCGCTCATCGACTCAGCGGGTAGCCAGTAGCTGCCAAGCGAGCCTACAACCCACAAAACGGTTGCGAGAACCAAAGGATCGATGTCCGGCCTGCGGAGGTGATGCGGATCGGCGGCTGGAAGATCAACCAATGCGTCGGCCGTCGGCGTCGAGAACCGCTTCGCCATCTTCCTTGGCGAACGGCCCCTAAAGGCGTCCGCGGGAAGGATGTCGAGAACCAATTCGGATGGCCGCGCCAGTCGGGTGCCCAAAGGCGTGATGACGAATGGCCGGTTGATCAGGATCGGATGCTCCAGCATTGCCGTCAGGAGATCTTCGTCGGACAGTGCCGGATTCTCAAGCCCGAGCTCCGCATAGGGCGTTCCCTTCTCCCGGATCGCTTCGCGGACGGAGAGGCCGGCGTCGCGGATCGTCCTCGCGAGTTCGTCGCGGCTCGGCGGAGTCTTGAGGTACTCGACAACCTTTGGCTCGATGCCTGCGTGGCGGATCAGCGCCGCGGCCCTGTGGCCGCCCCGCGTTAATCACTAACCCGCACGCAGGAACCGGATCGCCTCGTCGCGCCGGTGGAGATAGAGCAGCATCCGCAGCGCCTCGCCGCGCTCGGATGTCAGATCCGGGTCGCGCTCGATGGCATAGGCGGCGTCCTTGCGCGCGATCTCGAGGAGGTCGGAATGGGCCTCCAGGCTGGCGATGCGGAAGCCGGGTGTCCCGGATTGGCGGGTACCGAGAAGTTCGCCTTCGCCGCGCAACTTCAGATCTTCCTCGGCAATGACGAAGCCGTCTTCCGTTTCCCTGAGGATCGAGAGGCGTGCGTGGCCGGCTTCGCTCAAGGGCGCCCTATAGAGGAGGATGCAGGTCGAGGCCTCGTCGCCACGACCGACCCGGCCGCGCAACTGGTGCAATTGCGCGAGCCCGAAGCGCTCTGCATGCTCGATCACCATAATGGTGGCGTCGGGAACGTCGACGCCGACCTCCACCACCGTCGTTGCCACGAGCACGCGAATTTGGCCGCTCTTGAAGGCAAGCATGATGGCATCCTTCTCTGGCCCCGCCATTCGGCCGTGGACCATGCCGACCGCATTGCCGAGACGGCGGACGAGGCTTTGATACCGCTCGTCGGCGGACATGACATCGGTCTCTTCCGACTCCTCGACGAGCGGGCAGATCCAATAGGCCTTCTTGCCTTGCTTCAGCGCCGCGTCCAGCCTGTCGATGATCTCGTCCGTCCGCTCGGTCGGTATTGTGACTGTCTGTATCGGTTTGCGGCCTGCGGGTTTCTCCGTCAGTTTCGACACGTCCATGTCGCCGAAGGCGGCGAGTACGAGCGTGCGCGGGATCGGCGTCGCCGTCATGACGAGCATATGCGGGGATATTCCCTTGGCCGTCAGCCGCAGCCTCTGATGGACGCCGAAACGATGCTGCTCGTCGACGACCGCAAGCCCCAGCTGTCGGTAGTTCACGGCCTCCTGGAAGAGGGCATGCGTGCCGATCAGCATCTGTGTCTCGCCGGAGGCGATGCGGTCGAGGACAGCATCGCGCTCCTTTCCCTTGGTCCGGCCGGTCAGGACATCGATGACGATGCCCCCCGGCGCCGCCATCTTCGAAAGCGTCGCATGGTGCTGCCGGGCGAGGATTTCCGTTGGCGCCATCAGTACCGCCTGGCCGCCGGATTCGACCGTCGCGAGCATTGCCATCAGTGCCACCGCCGTCTTGCCGGAACCGACGTCGCCCTGCAGCAGGCGCAGCATGCGCTCGCTGCCGGACATATCGGCGAGGATATCTCTCACGGCGGCCGATTGGCTCGCCGTCAAGGAGAATGGCAGGGCGGCAAGCACCGGGTTGCTCAGGGCGCCGGTCGCATGGACCGGCGTGCCGGCGATCTTGCGCAACCGCTGGCGCACCAGCGAGAGCGAGAGCTGGCCCGCCAGGAACTCGTCATAAGCAAGGCGTCGGCGCGCCGGCGCCTGCGGGTCAAGGTCGGTTTCGTCGCGCGGCTCGTGAAGGCGCTGAAAGCTCTCCTTCGCGCTGCCGAATCCCTGCTGCGTCAGCAAAGTGTCATCGAGCCATTCCGGCAGGTCGGGAACACGCGCCACTGCCGCCTCGATGGTCTTGCGGAGCGCCCTTGGGGCGAGCCCGGCCGTCAGGCCATAGACGGGCTCGATGAGCGGCAGATTTTCCGCTTCGGTCGCACGGACCATGTAGTCCGGATGCACCATCGACGCGCGGCCATTGAACCAGTCGACCTTGCCGCTGACGGTCACCGTTTCGTCGAGGGGCAGCGCTTTCTCCAGCCAGTTTCCCTTGATACGGAAGAAGGTCAGCGCCAACTCGCCGGTCTCGTCGTGCAGGAAGACGCGATAGGGCACGTTCGGCCGGCCGCGCGGCGGCGGCTGGTGCCGGTCGACGCGTCCGGTGATCGTGACGATCGCTCCTTGCGGTGCGTAGGCAATGCCGGGTTGCCGGCGACGGTCGATCACCGAATAGGGGGCGTGAAAGAGAAGGTCGACCACCCGGCAATCATCAATCGTCTCGCGTCCGAGGAGACGCGCGTAGAGCTCGCCGGTTTTCGGGCCGATACCGGGCAAAGTGTCGAGCGGCGAAAACAGCGGATCGAGCAGGGCAGGGCGCATCGGATGAAACTGCAATGATAATTCCGACTTTGGCAAGGCTGACAACCCGCTTTCCAGCGTTTATAGAGCGCCTGTTCGTGGGATCCGCCGTTGGAGGCGGATGGCAGGAAGGACGTTTCATGACCGGCATTTCGCGCACGAGCGCCGATCTCGACCCGCGTCGGCGCCGGATCCTCTTTCGCGCCTGGCATCGCGGCATTCGCGAGATGGACCTGATCCTCGGTCAATTCGCGGAAGCCGAGATCGCGACCCTCTCCGATGCGGAGCTTGATGAGCTCGAAACGATCATGCGCGAGGAAGACAACGACCTCGTTCGCTGGATCACGGGAGAAAAGCCGCTGCCGCAGCATTATGCAACGGCGCTGTTCGCGCGGATTGCTGCCTATCGCCCTGACTTCGATCCCGTTCGCTAGCGCATCGGCCCCAAATATCGGAACCGACGCGCAGAATCAAAGAGACACAGCGCGCGGCCCCGTAAGAGAGACGGAATAGGACGACGATGATACCTGGCTTTGACGCGAAGAGGATTCTGGCGGCAACGCGGGAGGTGACGATCGGGCCGGTGCCTTCCGGCGCCGAGGCGCTGATCCTCGCGGATCTGGCGCGAGCCGGAGCGCCGGTCGCTTATTTTCTATCGGACGGCCAGCGCATCGCCGATCTCGAGCAGGTCCTAGGCTTCGTCGCTCCCGACATCCCCGTGCTGACCTTGCCGGGGTGGGACTGCCTGCCCTACGACCGCGTGTCGCCGAGTGCGGATACCTCGGCAAGAAGACTGGCCGCATTGAGCGCACTGATCGAGCATCGGGCAAAGCCGCATCCGGCGATCGTTCTGGTCACCGTCAATGCCGCGCTTCAGAAGATCTCTCCGCAACAGGTGATCGAAAGCTTGGCCTTTTCGGCGCGGCCGGGCAATCAGGTGCGCATGGACGATCTCGCGGCACGGCTGGAGCGCAACGGCTTCGAGCGGGTACCGACCGTGCGGGAAGTTGGCGAATATGCGCTGCGCGGCGGCATCCTCGACGTCTATGTGCCGGGCGGCGCGGAGCCGCTGCGCCTCGACTTCTTCGGTGATACGCTGGAGACGATCCGCTCCTTCGATCCGGTGAGCCAGCGGACCACCGGACAAGTGCGCTCCCTCGATCTCAATCCGATGAGCGAGGTGTCTCTGACGCCGGAGACCATCAGCCATTTCCGCAAGCAATATCTCTCGCTGTTTGGCGCGGCGACCCGCGACGATGCGCTGTATCAGGCGGTGTCCGAGGGACGGCGCTATGCCGGAATGGAGCACTGGCTGCCGCTTTTCTATGACCGGCTGGAAACGGTGTTCGACTATCTCGAAGGTTTCCGCCTCGTAACCGATCACCTGGCGCGCGAGGCGGCAACTGAGCGTGCGAAGCTGATCCTCGATTATTACGATGCGCGGCTGGCCTCGGCGTCTCCCGGCAAGTCCCAGATGACCCAGGGCACGCCCTACAAGCCGGTGCCGCCGGAATTGCTTTATCTAACCGCCAAAGGCTTCGGCGCCGCGCTGACGGAGCGCAACGCCGTGCGCCTGTCGCCGTTCCTGGAGCATGAGGGCGAGGCGCGCCAGGTCGTCGCCATCGAGGCGCGCCAGGGTGTGCGCTGGGCAAAGCCTGCCGGCGAGGAAAGCGATGGCGAACGGGCCAATGTCTTCGATCAGGCGGTCAAGCACATCGCCGAGAAGCGGGCAAAGGGTGCGAAGGTCATCATTTCCGGTTGGACCGAGGGATCGCTCGACCGCCTGCTCCAGGTACTGTCCGAGCACGGCCTCGCCAATATCCGGCCCATCAAGGTGCTGTCCGACCTGCGCTCGCTGAAGCCGGGCGAGGCGGCTTCGGCAGTCCTGAGCCTTGAAGCGGGATTCGAGACCGGCGATCTCCTCGTCATCGGCGAGCAGGACATCCTCGGCGACCGGCTGGTGCGCCGCGCAAAGCGTCGCAAGCGCGGCGCCGATTTCATTGCCGAGGTGACGGGCCTCGACGAAGGAAGCTATGTCGTCCATGCCGAGCACGGCATCGGTCGCTTCGTCGGTCTGCGCACAATCGAGGCAGCCGGCGCGCCGCATGACTGTCTTGAACTCGTCTATGCCGAGGACGCCAAGCTCTTCCTGCCGGTGGAGAACATCGAACTCCTGTCGCGCTATGGTTCGGAGGGCACGGACGCGATCCTGGACAAGCTCGGCGGCGTCGCCTGGCAGGCGCGCAAGGCCAAGCTCAAGAAACGGCTGCTCGACATGGCCGGCGGCCTCATCCGCATCGCCGCCGAACGCCACACGCGGCACGCGCCGGTCCTCGCGGCGCATGACGGCGTCTATGACGAATTCTCCGCACGCTTCCCCTATGACGAGACCGAGGACCAGTTGAACTCGATCGAGGCGGTCCGCGACGATCTCGGCAGCGGCCGGCCGATGGACCGTCTCGTCTGCGGCGACGTCGGTTTCGGCAAGACGGAGGTGGCACTGCGTGCGGCCTTCATTGCGGCGATGAACGGCGTGCAGGTGGCCGTCGTCGTCCCGACGACCTTGCTCGCGCGTCAGCATTTCAAGACCTTCGCCGAGCGTTTCCGCGGGTTGCCGGTGCGCATCCAGCAGGCCTCTCGCCTTGTCGGCTCGAAGGAACTGGCACTGACCAAGAAGGAAGTCGCGGATGGCAAGACCGACATCGTCATCGGCACCCATGCGCTGCTTGGTTCATCGATCAAGTTCGCCAATCTCGGCCTGCTCATCATCGACGAAGAGCAGCATTTCGGCGTCAAGCACAAGGAGCGGCTCAAGGAGCTGAAGACCGACATCCATGTGCTGACGCTCTCGGCGACACCGATCCCCCGTACGCTGCAGCTTGCGCTGACCGGCGTTCGCGAATTGTCGCTGATCACGACGCCGCCGGTCGACCGCATGGCGGTGCGCACCTTCATCTCGCCCTTCGACGCGCTGGTGATCCGCGAGACGCTCATGCGCGAGCATTATCGCGGCGGCCAGAGCTTCTATGTCTGCCCGCGTGTGAGCGATCTGTCGGAGGTTCATGATTTCCTGAGGAGCGACGTACCCGAGTTGAAGGTGGCCGTCGCGCACGGTCAGATGCCGGCGACCGAACTCGAAGACATCATGAACGCCTTCTATGAAGGCCGCTACGATGTGCTGCTTTCGACGACGATCGTCGAATCGGGTCTGGACGTCCCGACCGCCAACACGCTCATCGTGCATCGCGCCGACATGTTCGGGCTGGCGCAGCTCTACCAGCTGCGCGGCCGGGTCGGACGCTCGAAGGTGCGCGCCTTTGCGCTGTTCACGCTTCCCGTCAACAAGACTCTGACGGGGCCGGCGGAGCGCCGGCTGAAGGTGTTGCAGTCGCTCGACACGCTCGGCGCCGGCTTCCAGCTTGCAAGCCACGACCTCGATATTCGCGGCGCCGGCAACCTGCTTGGCGAAGAGCAGTCCGGCCATATCAAGGAGGTCGGCTTCGAGCTTTACCAGCAGATGCTCGAGGAGGCGGTCGCCGAACTTAAGGGCGAAGAGGAAATCCATGACACCGGCTGGTCGCCGCAGATATCGGTCGGCACGCCGGTCATGATTCCGGAAGATTACGTTCCCGATCTCAATCTCCGCCTCGGGCTCTATCGCCGTCTCGGCGAACTGACCGACCTCAAGGAAATCGACGGCTTCGGCGCCGAGCTGATCGACCGCTTCGGTCCGCTGCCGATCGAGGTCCAGCACCTGTTGAAGATCGTCTACATCAAGTCGCTTTGCCGCTCGGCGAATGTCGAGAAGCTCGACGCCGGCCCGAAAGGGGTCGTGGTCCAGTTCCGCAACAAGGAGTTTCCAAATCCCGCGGCTCTCGTCGGCTACATCGCCAAGCAGGGAACGCTTACGAAGATCCGGCCGGACCAGAGCATCTTCTTCCAGCGCGAGCTCGCGACACCGGACAAGCGGCTTTCGGGTGCGGCCATGGTGATGACGCAGCTGGCGGGGCTTGCGAAGGCCGGGTGAAAAGGGAAGATGGGTGGTGCGGCCACCGCGCGGGCGGAAACTCGCTCTAGATTGCCGGTCTTCCGCAAAACCCCTACCCACAAGGGGGAGGGGCTTTGCGCCCCCGGCGCTCTCCTGCAGCCCCGGCGCTCTCCTGCAATTGCAGCAACTTGGCGTCCGTTGCGACGCGCGATGTGGCAGGGAGCGCGCGGCAAGTTAAGTCCCTCCCCCTTGGAGGGAGGGGTTTTCCCTTAACCGTCAATGCGCCGGGCGAGCCGCTTTCATCGCAGCAATTTCCCGGAGCGCGCTGGTCAGCACCTCGACCGACTGAGCGCCCATCACCGCATATTGCTGGTCGAGGATGAAGCAGGGAACACCGCTCACGCCCATTTCGCGTGCCATCGCGATCTCCTGTCCGACGGAATCCTTGTCCGCCGCAGAAGGGAGAAGGGCGGCAATGACCGGCCGGTCGAGCCCCGCCTCCTCGGCAATGTCGAGCAGGACCGCGTGGTCGCCGACATTTTTGCCTTCCTCGAAGTTGGCCTTGAACAGCAGGCGCACGACCTCGGCCTGGACAGCCGGGCCGCTGGTGGCGGCCCAGCGGATCAGGCGATGCGCGTCGAGTGTGTTCGGGCTGACCTTTACCGCGTCGAAATCGAAGGCGATGCCGACGTCGCGCCCGAGTTCCTCGAGCATTTCGTGGGCACGGTCGACGGCCTCCTGGCCGCCGAGCTTGGCGGCAAGATGCCGTTTGTGGTCGACGCCTTCCGGCGGCAGGTCGGGATTGAGCTGGTAGGGCCGCCACTGGATTGCGACCTGCACCTCCCCGGCGACGTTGGCGATCGCCTCTTCGAGGCGGTTCTTGCCGAGATAGCACCACGGGCAGACGACGTCCGAGACGATATCGATATTGACGGTTTCCATGGTGGCGGCTTTCCTCTTTCGCTAAAGCGCATCGCTTCACGCTTTAGGCGGCATGCATTGAAACAGCGACATAGGCCGCCCTGCCGCGGCTTTCAATGCGTTACCGATTGGATACCAGCTTACTGCGCGCGCTCGTCCCACCAGGTCGGCAGCTGGTAGCCGTAGAGCGGCACCGGGTCCGGCCGGCCGATATGCTTCCATCGGGCGATCCATTGGGCGTCGAGGTGATAGAGCGGCACGAGGTAGGAATTGTTGACGAGCAGCCTGTCATGGGCGCGCACGGCGGAGGTGAAATCCTCGGGCGTTTTCGCCTGCAGGATATTGTTGATCAGCTTATCGACGTCCTTGTCGGCCACGCCGGCAAAATTTTCGCTGCCTTGCCTGTCGCGCGATTGCGAGCCCCAGCGCCCGACCTGCTCCACGCCCGGGGAAAGCGAGGACGGGTAGGATTTGATGATCACGTCGTAATCGAAGGATTGGCTTCGCAGCTGGTACTGGGAATCATCCACTGTGCGCACGGTTGCCGTGATGCCGAGCGGCGCCAGGAATCGCTGGTAGGCGAGCGCGATCTTCTCCTGTCCCGCATTCTGGCTCATGATCTCGAAGGTGAGCGGGGCGCCCGACTTCTCATTGACCATCTTGCCGTCCTTGATCACGTAGCCGGCCTCCCGAAGCAGCGTCACCGCTTCCCTCAGCACGTTGCGGTCGCGGCCGGATCCGTCGGTGACGGGAAGGCGGTATGTTCCGTCGAGGATCGCGGGATTGATGCGCTCTCTCACGTCGCCCATCAGTTCGAGCTCGCGGTCATCCGCAGCGACGCCCAGGAACGAAAGCGACGAGTTCTGCCAGTAGCTCTGGGTTCGCGTATAGGCACCGTCGAAAAGGTTCTTGTTCACCCATTCGAAGTCGAAGACGAGGGCAAGGCCTTGGCGGAGCTTGATGTTGTCGAACATCGGCCTGCGGGTGTTGAAGACGAAGCCGAGCATGCCGGAAGGGGTCTTCGGCTTGAAAGTCTCCTTGATCACGTCGCCGGAGCGAACGGCAGGGAAATCATAGGCGCGTGCCCATTTGGTGGCGCTGCCTTCGGGGTAGACGTCGACCTCGCCCTTCTTGAAGGCCTCGAACAGGGTGTTCTCCTGCAGGAAATACTCGACCGAAATCTCGTCGTAATTGTCGACGCCGATTTTCGAGGGCAGGTCCTTGCCCCAATAGTCGGGATTGCGTCGGTAGACGATCCGCTCGCCGGGCCTCACCTCGGCTACCCGATAGGGGCCAGAACCGAGCGGCGGCTCGAGTGTGGTCCGATCGAACGTCTCGACATCGATTGCGTGCTTCGGCAGCACTGGCGAAAGCGCGAGCAAGAGGGGGAATTCGCGGTCGGCGTCCTCGTTCAAGGTGAAGCGGACGCTGCGCTCGCCGACTTTCTCCATCTTCGCCACCTTCGACAGGCGATTGCTGAAGGGCGCGCGGCCCTTGTCGCGCAGCAGTTCGAAGGAGAAGATTACATCGTCGACGGTCACCGGTTGACCGTCGGCCCAGCGGGCCTTGGGGTTCAGATTGAACTGGATGAAGGTGCGGTCGTCGTCCCACTCGACCGATTCCGCCAGCAGGCCGTACATTGTGAAGGGTTCGTCCTGCGAGCGCTGCATAAGCGACTCGTAGACCAGGTTGCCGAATCCCGGGTCCCACATTCCACGCGCGGTCGTGCGCATGCTCTTCAGGATGAAGGGGTTCAGGCTGTCGAACGTGCCGACGACGCCATAGGCGATCTTGCCGCCCTTTTTCGCATCCGGATTGACATAGGGAAAGTGCTTGAAATCCGCCGGCAAGGCAGGCTTGCCGTGCATGGCGATGGAGTGCACCGGCTCGGCAGCTGCGTGATGGACGAGTGGGCCGGTCGCCAGAAGCATTACCAGGCCGGAGAGAAATGCGCGCAACTTGACCTCCCGTGGGATCCGCATAGGGCCGATTCAGGCACGTTACCAATGCGCATGCATATTTCAAAGAAGTGCAAAAAAAGCAACGAAACACTGGATAAACCGCACGAGCCAATGTAACAGGTGTTTCCGGAATCGGGGCCATTCAAAAGCCTCATTTGGCCAACAGGACAACGGCGGCTGACGATATTCACCAGCGGAACGGCATGTTTCGTGACCGGATTTCAGGAGACGGAATCACAATGGACTTCAATTCGAACTTCACCATACGCGCGGGAATGGCAGCGCTGGCGCTCACAGTAGCAGCCGCCGGCGCGCCTGGTATCGCGTCCGCGCAGCAGGCGGGGGGCAGGACGCCGCAGGGTTGGTTCAAGGTCTGCACGAAGCAGGAGGACAACGACGTCTGCATCGTCCAGAACCTGCTCACCGCCAATAACGGACAGCTTGTCACCGCGGTCGGCCTGATCAGCGTCTCCGGTAAGGTCAATCGCAAGGTCGTGCAGGTTTCCGTGCCCTCCGCGCGCATGATTCCGCCGGGCGTTCAGATGCAGATCGACGGCGGCAAGGGCGTCAAGCTCGACTACGCCATCTGCATGCCCGACAAGTGCGTTGCCGAAGCACCGCTGTCCGATGCACTGATCAGCAGCCTCAAGAAGGGCAACGAGGTCGTCTTCACCTCCGTTAACTTCCAGCGCGCTCCCAACCCGATCAAGATGACGCTGGAAGGTTTCACCGGCGTTTTTGACGGCGAGCCGATCGAACAATCGCAGCTCGAAGAGCGCCAGCGCCTGCTGCAGGAAGAAATGCAGAAGAAGGCCGAAGACGCGCGCAAGAAGCTGGAAGAGGCGCAGAAGGCTGCCAAGCAGCAGTAATCCTCTTATCACTCAGTGAGAAATTCTAGCGCCCGGCTTTGTCCGGGCGTTTTCGTGAGTCGATGGCGTAGTCTATTCACCCGAATCCCGCGCGTGCGAATCCCGCCACATGAAAAAGGCGCGAGCGGTTGCCGGCTCACGCCCTGACCTTCGACCTCAACGGCTAATGCTTATAGTCGACCCTCGGCCTGTAGTGGCTGTCGTCGGCCCTTTCAAACAGCGCGTCTACCTGGGCGTGGCGAATAGGTTCGCCGCTGTCGTCGGAGGCGAGGTTCTGTTCCGAGACATAGGCAACATATTCGTTTTCATCGTTCTCGGCGAACAGGTGATAGAAGGGCTGATCCTTGCTCGGCCGGATCTCCTCTGGAATTGCGTTCCACCATTCCTCGGTGTTCGCATATTCCGGATCGACGTCGAAGATGACGCCGCGAAACGGAAAGAACCGGTGACGAACTACCTGGCCGATTTCAAATTTCGCGTTTCTTTGTTTCATGACGCAACACATCCTTTCAGACCATTATCTGGGTTGTCGCATGTGGAACATCAATAGTTTCGCGAGCCCGTCGTCCGGATGCATGTCGCCCAACAGTGTGCAGCGGTGTCGGGGGTGGCGACAGGAATGAAAAACAAGGACCGGATGGCGAGCCCTCAAGCGTACACTCGTCGCATTTGAGAAAAGGCGGGCTCCGATCGAAACCCGCCCTCTTCCGATCTCGAACGCCGCGCGGTGCGGCCTCTCGTCGTTACAGCTCTGTGCGCCCTGAAGGACGCACAAAGGACGCCGTAACCTTTGAATCAACACATCGTGCCTTCCGAAAATCGGTCCGATTTCCGGGACGATGCGCTAGACGGAGTAGTACATGTCGAATTCGACCGGATGCGGGGTCATCTCGAAGCGCATGACTTCCTGCATCTTGAGCTCGATGAACGAGTCGATCTGGTCGTCATCGAAGACGCCGCCGGCCGTCAGGAACTTGCGGTCCCTGTCGAGGCTTTCAAGAGCCTCGCGCAGGCTGCCGCAGACGGTCGGGATTTTCTTCAGCTCCTTCGGCGGCAGGTCATAGAGGTCCTTGTCCATCGCCTTGCCGGGATGGATCTTGTTCTTGATGCCGTCGAGACCGGCCATCAGCATGGCCGCGAAGGCAAGGTAGGCGTTCGCGCTCGGGTCGGGGAACCGGATCTCGACGCGCTTTGCCTTGGGGTTGCTGCCGAACGGAATGCGGCAGGAGGCAGAGCGGTTGCGGGCGGAATAGGCGAGCAGGACGGGTGCTTCATAACCCGGGACGAGGCGCTTGTAGGAGTTCGTCGACGGGTTGGTGAAGGCGTTGATCGCCTTGGCATGCTTGATGATGCCGCCGATGAAGTAGAGGCACGTTTCCGAAAGCCCGGCATATTCGTCGCCCGCGAAGGTCGGCCTGCCGTCCTTCCAGATCGACATGTGCACGTGCATGCCCGAACCGTTGTCGCCGAAAACCGGCTTCGGCATGAAGGTCGCGGTTTTACCGTAGGCGTTGGCGACCTGATGCACCACATATTTGTAGATCTGCATCTTGTCGGCGTTGCGGACGAGCGTGTCGAACTTGACGCCGAGTTCGTGCTGGGCGGCGGCCACCTCGTGGTGGTGCTTTTCCACGGTGACGCCCATTTCCGTGAGCACCGTCAGCATTTCCGAACGCATGTCCTGGACGCTGTCGACCGGCGGAACCGGGAAGTAACCGCCCTTGATGCGCGGACGGTGGCCGAGGTTGCCGGTCTCGTAGTCCGTGTCGTCGTTGGAGGGCAGTTCGGAGCTGTCGAGCTTGAAGCCGGTATTGTAGGGATCGGCCTTGTACTTGACGTCGTCGAAGACGAAGAATTCGGCTTCCGGACCGACGAAGATGGTGTCTCCGACGCCGGAGGCCTTGAGATAGGCTTCGGCCTTCTTCGCCGTGCCACGCGGGTCGCGGTTATAGGCCTCACCAGAAACCGGATCGAGAATGTCGCAGATGATGACCATGGTGGACTGCGCGAAGAACGGGTCCATGTGAGCCGTTTCCGGGTCGGGCATGAGCACCATGTCGGACTCGTTGATGGCCTTCCAGCCGGCGATCGAGGAACCATCGAACATGACGCCGTCGGCGAACATGTCCTCATCGACGCCGACGACATCCATCGTCACGTGCTGCAGCTTGCCTTTGGGGTCCGTAAAGCGCAGGTCGACGAATTTAACGTCATTTTCCTTGATCTGCTTCAGAACTTCGCTCGCAGTCGTCATTTCTGTATTTCCCCGTGTGAGATGAACCGAGATTTGGCAAATCGGGGCCGGACGGCCCCAAAATGAGGTGAGGGTGACCAGGCAGGAAACGTGATCAGATGGCGTCGAGGCCGGTTTCGCCCGTGCGGATGCGGATGACTTCTTCCACGTTGGAGACGAAAATTTTCCCGTCACCGATGCGGCCGGTCTGTGCCGCATTGCGGATCGCCTCGATGACGGCCTCCGCGTTCTCGTCCGCAAGCACAACCTCGACCTTCACCTTCGGCAGGAAGTCGACAACGTATTCGGCACCCCGGTAGAGTTCCGTATGCCCCTTCTGCCGCCCGAAGCCCTTGGCTTCCGTGACGGTGATCCCCTGCAGGCCGACTTCCTGAAGAGCTTCCTTCACTTCGTCGAGCTTGAAGGGTTTTATGATCGCTTCGATCTTTTTCATGAGAAAATGTCTCTCCGCTTCTCCCTTAAGAACCGGGTCATGCCCGCTCGCCCTCCAATATGCATGTAGCGTGCCACTTTTATAGAGAAATGATGCGTGTTCGGCGAAATTTTTGGGGTCAAGGAGCCGTCGCGCCGTGACAGCGTCCTTTCTTGTCGCAATCTGCCTATTTTTTATGAAGCGCGATCGTCTGCTGCGGGTCTGCCAGTGACAATCGGCGTTAATTCAGGCGCAAAGCTCGTTATTTGAGCAACAATAATATGCAAATGCACAAACAATGTGCATTCCTATCGACGATCTATGCCCTTGTCTTGCGGGCTTCGCCGCGCTTAGATCGTGCCATGCCCAACGCACTTCACGACATGCGGAACCTGTTGGTCACGCCGCCCGAGATGCAGGCGGTCGACAAGGATGCGGCCGGCTCCGGGATCGACAGCTTCTCGCTCATGCGCTCGGCGGGCATGGCCGTATCCGCCGCCGCCTTGCGGCTCTTTCCATCGGCCGCGCGCTTCGTCGTGTTTTGTGGGCCCGGCAACAATGGCGGTGACGGCTATGTCGCGGCAGCGGCGCTGACGGCGAGCGGCGCGAACGTCGCCCTTTACGCACTCGGCGACACGGGCAAGCTGAAGGGAGATGCGGCGCGCGCCCATGCCGCCTACGGGCGCGAGGCCATTTCGATCGAACTCTACGAGCCGCAATCTCAAGATGTCATCATCGATGCGCTGTTCGGGGCCGGGCTTGCCCGCGAACTGCCCGACCAGGCACAGGAGATCGTTGGAAGGGTCGATCAAGCAGGCTTGCCGGTTGTCGCCGTCGACCTGCCCTCCGGCATCGACGGGCGCACCGGCGAGATACGCGGCGCGAGCTTCACCGCGGTGCATACCGTGACCTTCATGGCCGCGAAGCCCGGCCACGTGCTGATGCCCGGCCGCGGCCGCTGTGGCACGCTCGAAGTGTTCGACATCGGTATTCCGGCGCGGTTGGTGGCGGCACGCGCTGGCGGCCTCGGCATCAATGTGCCGGCAGTATGGCGGCAATGCGCTGCCGGTCTCGATCCGGCAACGCACAAGTTCAAGCGCGGCCATCTGGCCGTCTTTTCAGGAGGACCGACCTCGACGGGCGCGGCGCGCCTGTCTGCCGCGGCGGGCCTCAGGGCCGGGGCGGGGCTGGTCACGCTTGCCTCGCCGACGGAGGCGATCCCGGTCAACGCCGCGCACCTGACGGCGGTCATGCTGAAGGAGATAGGCAACGCCGCCGATCTTGCCGAGTGGCTGAAGGACAGCCGCCTCAATGCTTTCGTGCTCGGCCCCGGCTTCGGCATTGGCGAGAAGGCGAGGGACTTTGCCCTTATGCTTTGCGAGCGGGCACTGGTTCTGGATGCCGACGGCCTGACCTCCTTCAAGGAGCGGAGGTCGGAACTTTTCGACCGAATTGCAGCAAGCGGCGGGCAAGTGGTCATGACGCCGCATGAAGGCGAGTTTCAGCGCCTCTTCCCCGAGATTGCAGCAGATGGCAAGCTCTCCAAGATCGAAAAAGCGCAGGCTGCGGCGAAGCTCAGCCATGCGGTGATCCTGTCCAAGGGACCGGATACCGTCATTGCGGCGCCTTCCGGCCGCGCGGTCGTCAATGTGAATGCGCCGCCCTGGCTCGCCACCGCCGGATCGGGCGATGTGCTCGCCGGCATCATCGGCGCTCATCTCGCCCAGGGAATGCCGGCCTTCGAGGCTGCCGCCGCCGCGGCCTGGCGCCATGGTGAGGCGGGCAGGCGGACCGGGCGCAGCGCCACGGCCGAAATGCTCGTGGAGAACATAGCACCGCTGCCGGAAGAGAGTGCTTCCTGAGGTCAGCCGCGCGTGTCCTTGGCGATCGGTTCCTGGTAGGTGAAACCCATGTCCCAGGGGAAGTAGATCCAGGTGTCCTGGCTCACCTCGGTCACGAAGGTGTCAACCAGCGGACGCCCCTTGGGCTTGGCGTAGACGGCAGCGAAATGCGCTTTCGGCAGCATGGCGCGCACTTCCGCCGCGGTCTTGCCGGTGTCGGTCAGGTCGTCGATGACCAGAACGCCTTCGCCGCCGTCACGGGCGACCTCCGCCGAGATCCCCTTCAGCATCCTCATCTGCCCTTGGGTGTCATAGTCGTGATAGGAGGCGATACAGACGGTCTCGATCATGCGGATGTTGAGTTCGCGGCTGATGATCGCCGCCGGAACAAGCCCGCCGCGGGTGATGCAGACCATTGCGCGCCACTCCTGTCCGTTATCGGCGAGCCGCCAGGCGAGCGCACGCGCATCGCGATGAAACTGATCCCAGGATACGGGAAAGGCCTTTTCGGGAAGGGACATGGGGGCGGACTCCGCGATCTTGTCGAACTGGAACGAAAAGGCGCCGCAGCGGAGCAAACGATCAGCATCGACACCTCGTGATTTGCAGCATGCAATACTGGCAACGACGGCTGCCGCGCAAGGCCTGTATGCGCGCCCTTTGCGGACAGCGCGGTTCCGTACGCGCACCGTCCAGATGTGGAGCCTGGCGGCGGCCCACGCTAAAATGGCGCTTCAATATGTCAGCAGATGAGATTTCGGGTGGTGGCCGGCCGTTGCCGCCCGGCAAGCTGTTCAAAAGATGGAGTCGGTGACGCCTAGTTCGGATCGTCTCAAGACAGGAGACCAGGCAGATGCGCATCAATGAAGACCTGACGAAACCGGTGATCGTCCATTCGGCTAAGCTCGACTGGATGCCGAGCCCCGCAGCGGGAGTGGATCGCCGGATGCTCTACCGCGTCGGCGATGAGGTCGCGCGTGCGACGTCAATCGTGCGCTATGCGCCCGGAAGCGCGTTCCCACGGCATGTCCATGCGGGCGGTGAGGAAATTCTCGTGCTTGACGGCACGTTCCAGGACGAGCACGGCGACTATCCGGCCGGTAGCTATTTCCGCAACCCGCCCGGCACATCGCATGTGCCGGCGTCGAAAGAAGGCTGCACGATCTTCGTGCGACTCTGGCAGTATCGCGAAGGTGACGACACGCAAATCGTCCGCCTGCCTGGTGAGGGCGAGGCAGCGCCACTGCGCGCGGGGGCCGAGGCAGCCCGCGTCCTTTTCGACGATGGGAAGGAACGCGTTTCGATCGAAGACTGGCGACCGGGTTCGGCGGTCACGGTTGGTAATCACCGCGGCCTCGAATTCCTCGTGCTTACCGGCGGCCTTACGATGCAGGGCGAGCGACTGGGACCGCAGAGTTGGGGTCGGTTGCCCGCAGGCGAACGGCTCGAGGCGGCCGTGGGTTCCGACGGAGCGCAGATCTGGATCAAGGACGCGCCGCTCCAGCACCCCGATGTATTGCCAATGCCGGCCTGAAGGAGCGCCATGCCATGGCCCCGCTCTAGTGGCTATCTCGACCGGGCTGCGGTCCCCGCAGCACGACGAAGGCTGGGGCAGTGAACGCGTTCTTGGGATTCGGTGTACCTGCTTGTCGGCAGATCCTCCGCTCATTCGTCCTCTAGATGCAAAACGCGGAAAATTGAAAGAGATGATGGCAAAGATCAATGCAACCGACCAGGTCACGCTGAACAGCATCGTCCGATCACCGGGAGCCGTCCAATGACCCCCACCATTACCGCCTTTGAACGGTCGCCCGATCGCGGCAAGGGTCTGGCGCGTGACATGCGCGTCCGCTGGGCGCTAGAAGAAGTGGGTCAGCCTTACCACGTCCGCCTCCTCACGTTCAAAGCCATGAAGGAACCCGCGCATCTCGCGCTTCATCCTTTCGGGCAGATTCCGACCTACGAAGAGGGCGACCTCGCCCTGTTCGAGTCGGGGGCGATCGTTTTCCATATCGCGGAGCGACACGCGGGCCTGCTGCCAGACGACGCCAATGCCCGGGCGCGCTCGATTGCCTGGATGTTTGCCGCGCTCAACACGGTGGAGCCGCCGATCTTCGACCGCGCCCTCGCAAGCATCTTCGAGCGCGACGAGCCTTGGTACGAGCAGCGCTTGCGTGCCCTCGAGGACAGCATCCGGCAACGGCTGGAACAACTTTCCGGTCGCCTCGGCGACGCCGACTGGCTCGATGGCGCGTTCAGCGCCGGTGACCTGCTGATGGTGTCGGTGCTGCTCCGGTTGAAAGGATCGGGTTTGCTGGACGAGTATCCAAACCTCTCCGCTTATGTTGCCCGCGGCGAAGCACGGCCTGCATACAAGCGTGCTTTCGACGCTCAGTTGGCGGTTTTCATCGCCGCTTCGACCGGCTGAGAAAGGTCGGCACCTGGCTCGTTCGAGCCATCCATTGTCTACGTCGGGGCATTCAGCCTTTCCAGTTGGAGCCGCCCTTCAGTTCCGTCGGTTCCTGCTTCTCCTCGCGGACCTCGTCTGGAAAACTGTCGGCAATGAAGAGTACGGCCGCTGTGACGATGCCGACGACGAGCCCCAATCCCCAATAGGAGGTGCCGATCGCAAGGCCAAGCGCGCCGGTGATCCAGACCGCTGCCGCTGCCTTGATCCCCCTGACGTCGAAGCCACTCCTGAAGATAACGGCGCCGCCGAGGAAGCCGATGCCGGAAAGGAACCCCTGAAGCGTGCGACTGAGCGAACTCGGATCAGTCTCAGCGATATGGCGGCCGAGCAGCATATAGGTCGTTGACCCGATCGCGATCAGCACCATCCCAGCGATTCCGATCGCCTTGTGATGCACACGGCGCTCGAAGCCAATAGCCGCGCCGAGCACGCCGGCGGCACATAGCCTGAGCAGGATCTCGAGCGCTTCCGCCGGAAGTTCGGTCATGCGCGCACCCCTTTCATCCTTGCTTCCCGCCGCCCTGCCATGGCCAGCGACCCTCAATCTCAACGGTGAGGGAGACGCTGAGAAAGGTCCGGATCAGGACGATCAATGCGAGGACCAGGACATTCTCAAGCGTCGGCTCCACGGCGACGGTACCGACGATGTCGGCGGCCACGAGAAGCTCGAGGCCAAGCAGTATCGCCCGTCCCAGCCGCCGGCGGAAGTGGTAATAGGCCTCCGTTTCGCCGGTGTTGCGCAGCGTGTCGAGCGAACTGACGAGCGCAAACAGCGCACCAACGACGATGACCGCGACCCCTGCCACCTCCAGGGCAGTGGCAATTTCCTGCAGTACGGGATCCAGCCGCTCCATTGTCATCAGCTCCCGGGCAAGATGTTTCTTCACGCAAGCGGCGCCCGGCCGCATCAATCCGGATATGCCGCTTCCCTGTCAAAATGGTACACGAAGGCCGGGGTTCCGGGGTCGAGAACGATTTAAGGAGACATGCAGTCCGCACATCGTCGAAGTTCTGCTACTACGGGAGATGCGAGATGTAGTTGAGCGGCTCGTGTGAAACCAGCATCCGTCTCGGTTACCAAGCGTCAGATCGCCACCACTATCGCCGATAGATCAGCCAATTGCGGCCGGCATCCTTGCGCATGCCTTCCTCGAATACGACGGTCCTGTTGCGGCCGGAATTCTTGGCCGAGTAGAGAGCAATGTCAGCCTTGTTGTAGAGATCGACCGGGTCGTCTGCGGCCGTTGCCATGCAGACGCCAACGGACAGGGTGACCGCGCCGTAATTGACCCCGGTCTTGGTGTTCTTGAAGGGCGCGCTTGCCAGAACGGTGCGGATCCGATCCGCCGCTTGAAGGCATTCTTCCTGCGTGCTGTCGCGAAGGATGATGGCAAATTCCTCGCCGCCGGTGCGTGCTATGAAGGCATCCCGGCGGAGATTTGCACGGATGACGTTACCGACGGTGGCAAGAATCTTGTCGCCGACGGGATGGCCGAAACTGTCGTTGATTTTCTTGAAATGATCGATGTCGGCCAGCAGCAAGCCGGTGAAGTTGCGCGGATGCTCGGTGTTGTAGAGCGCGGCTAGACTCTCGTCGAAGGCGCGGCGATTGGCAAGCCGCGTCAGCGAATCGGTGTTGGCGATGCGCTTGTACTCGTCGAGCTCCTGGCGGATGGCCTCCATCTCGACCGATTTCTGGACAACGGTCTGAACCCGTTCCTTGCCCTGGTTCATGGTGTCCGCGGTCGCTTCGCTCAGTATGCCGATCGCATGCCGCAAGATATCGGCACTAGCCGCGCTCTTGTTCGCGATGTTGAGATAGGCGTCGTCGAGCACATTGTTGTAGCGTTCGAGAGCGAATTGTTCGTCCTTCAGAAGGTTGAGAAGCTCGGAGAGCTTGGCGGCGAGCGTGCTGTGGGCGCGCTCGATACCGCGTGAATGGTGGATATGACTGAAATGGCGGGCGCCGATCTCGTCGAGCTCGCCCTGTGTTGCGCGGCTTCCGAGCGCCGCCAGTTCCTTTGAAAGCTGCGGGTTCGAGCCGAGATAGGCCTCGTAATAAAGCTCGTAATTGCGCGGTATTGGCGCGACGCCCATCATTCGCATCGCGTGGGTGATTTGCGCAGCAATATCGGGCGTCGGCGTCCTGTTCGAGGTTGCCGTCTGCATCTGCAAGCCCCCTTAAATTAATGGGTTCTAATGCTTGCTATTTCTTAGGGTCAAAAGATTTGCGGAGTCTTAACAAATACCTGTTTGCACAAATAGAAATTGAGTAAATTCGCTCACTCATGACTCCGGTAGAGCAAAGCGCGGGCAGAAAAATGAGAGGTGACCGCGGCGCCACAAAGCTGCCGCGGCCATTCAATTTCGATCACGCCGGACTGATCATCGTTTCGGGGCGGACGATCGCATCGAACTCTTCGTTCGTCACGTAACCGCCGCCAACGGCCTCTTCGCGTAGCGTCGTGCCGTTCTTGTGCGCCGTCTTGGCGATCTTGGCGGCGTTGTCGTAGCCGATCTTTGGTGCGAGCGCGGTCACGAGCATCAGCGAGCGGTCGAGTGCCGCCTTGATGTTGTCCTCGCGCGCTTCGATGCCGACGACGCAATTGTCGGTGAAGGAGATGGCCGCGTCAGAAAGCAGCTGTACCGACTGGAGGAAATTGTAGGCCATCAGCGGATTATAGACGTTGAGCTCGAAATGGCCTTGGCTGCCCGCAAAGGTAAGCGAAGCATGATTGCCGAAGACCTGGACGCAGACCTGCGTCAGCGCCTCGCACTGCGTCGGGTTGACCTTGCCGGGCATGATCGACGAGCCGGGCTCGTTCTCAGGGAGCGCCAGTTCGCCGAGGCCGGAGCGGGGTCCGGAGCCAAGGAAGCGGATGTCGTTGGCGATCTTGAAGAGTGCGGCGGCGGTCGCGTTGATTGCGCCGTGGCTGAAGACCATCGAATCATGCGCCGCGAGCGCCTCGAACTTGTTCGGCGCGGAAGTGAAGGCGATGCCGGTGATCGCGGCGATCTCCTCCGCCACCTTCTCGGCAAAGCCGATCGGCGCGTTGAGGCCGGTGCCGACGGCGGTACCGCCCTGGGCAAGTTCGCAAAGGCCGGGCAGCGTCATCTCGATCCGCTTGATCGAAGAGGCTACCTGCGCCGCGTAACCGGAGAATTCCTGGCCGAGGGTGAGCGGCGTTGCGTCCTGTGTGTGGGTGCGGCCGATCTTGATGATGTGGTCGAAGGCCTTGACCTTCTCCTGAAGGGCCTTGTGCAGATGCTTCAGCGCCGGAAGAAGGTCGTGGATCACCCGCTCGGCGCAGGCTATGTGCATCGCCGTCGGATAGGTGTCGTTCGACGACTGGCTCATATTGACATGGTCGTTCGGGTGCACCGGCTTCTTCGAGCCGACGACCCCACCGAGCAGCTCGATTGCCCGGTTCGAGATGACTTCGTTGGCGTTCATGTTGGACTGGGTGCCGGAACCGGTCTGCCAAACGACGAGCGGGAAGTGGTCGTCGAGCTTGCCGTCGATCACCTCCTGCGCCGCCTTGACGATGGCTTCGCCGAGCGCGGGGTCGAGCCGGCCGAGCGCCATGTTGGCGCGGGCGGCGGCCTGCTTGACGATGCCAAGCGCGCGGACGATCGCCAGCGGCTGCTTTTCCCAGCCGATCTTGAAGTTGCCGAGGGAGCGCTGGGCCTGGGCACCCCAGTAGCGGTCGCTCGCCACTTCGATGGGACCGAACGTATCTGATTCCGTGCGCGTGGATGTCATCGTGATACCTGCCTTCGTCATGCGGTTCATGAAGCCGAGGCGAGGAGTCGGTCGCCCACCCCGGTACCGCGCATCTCTCTGCCCCGGCAGTGGCGCCTTGTAAAGGGGTCGCAAGGGCTGGGAACGGGCTACAATCGTTTGAATTGCTGCGGTGCGGCATCAGCTCTCCGAGCCTCCTATAGCCCCGCTCCGGCGCAAGGCCCTCTTGTGGCCTTTCGGTCACATTCGGCGTCTTGCTTGCCGGAACACCTCTGTGCCTACAGGAACAATCAAGGGTAGTGTTTTGTTGTATAACTTCCAGAAAATAAGGCTTTTGTGACGATTGCGCGTGTCGTGGATGAGTTGCATTGGAAGAGGTTCTGGTAGACTTTGGGCCGATCGGGCGAGGGGCGTTTCCTTTTCATTCACCATCCTTTTCTATAAGTCATCCGGCACGAGGGCGTGGCGAGAATCTGGCAGCGGCCGAATTCGGCGGCAACGCGATACGGGGACATTTATTCTTATGAACATTATCAGATCGACGGCGATTGTTGCGCTCATAAGCAGCTGTGCGATCGCCACCATTGATGTACGGCCCGCGTCGGCAATCACCCTGATGGACCTGATCCGCGGCAAGAGACGCGTCGCGCCCCAGCAGGGTTATCCCAGCCGGCCGGTGCCGGGCTTCGATACGTTGCAGCAGAACAGGGCGGTCGCGCCGCCGCCTCGGGTTTCCGGCCCGCGTTATTATACCTACAGGCCCGAGCCGTTGCGCAGGGTTGCGACAGATCGGCTGGTCGATCCGGTCGTCACCGGATCCGTCGGGGCCTATGGTCTGCCGCCGATGCTGCGTGTGCCGCTTTCGAATGCGCGCCACCTTCTGCCGGAGGTCGATGTCAGGGCGCCGGCGGACGTGGCGAAGGCGTTGGAGAGCTTTTACGGCGGCCGGACGGATTTTCTCTGGATTGCGGGCAGCGGCGTCACTTCGCGCGCACGCGCGGCGATCGCTGTCCTCAGGGACGCTAGCAAGGTCGGCCTCGATCCCGCCGATTATGCGGTCGTGGTTCCTGCCGACACGTTCGATCACGCCGACATGATCGCGCGCGAGAAGGATCTGGTGCGGTTTGAGATCGCCATGTCCGCCGCGGTGCTCACCTATGTTCAGGACACGGTTCGCGGCCGCATCGATCCGAACAGGATTTCGGGATATCACGACTTCAAGCGCAAGAGTGTCGATCTTTCCGGCTTTCTCGGAAAGCTGGCGATCGCGAGCGACGTTGCGGCGCTGATTGAGGACCAGAATCCGAAGAGTACGCAATTCCTTGCGCTGAAACAGGAACTCGAGAGGCTTCGCGCCGAAACGGATGCCGCCCCGCGCGTCGAGATCGCGCCGGGGACGCTGCTCAAGCCCGGCGACAGCAATCCGGAACTCGCCAATATCGTCGCCGGCATTAGGTTGAAGGCCTCGGAGGCGCTGAAGAGCGAGCACGCTCTGGTGCTCGCTGGCTATCAGGGTGCGCCGGAATACACGCCCGAGCTGGTCTCCCTCGTCGAAGCGTTCCAGCAGGAGCAGGGCTTGAAGCCGGATGGCATTATCGGCCAGGCGTCGATCCGCGCCCTGGTCGGCGGCGATACGACCGCGGGCAAGATCGACAAGCTCGAGATCGCGATGGAGCAGGCGCGCTGGCTGCCGGATGGCCTCGGCGATCGCTACGTCTTCATCAACCAGCCGGCCTTCATGGCCTATTACAACGAGCAGGGGACGGAGCAGTTCTCCATGCGCGTGGTGGTGGGTTCGAAGGCCAACCAGACCTATTTCTTCCAGGACGAGATCCAGACGGTAGAGGTCAACCCCTATTGGGGCGTGCCGCAGTCGATCATAGTCAACGAGATGCTGCCGAAGCTCAGAAGCGATCCAAGCTATCTCGATCGCATGGGTTATCAGGTCGAGGTCGGCGGCCGCGTCGTCCCGTCTTCGGCAGTGAACTGGTACGGCTCGACGGCTTCCGTCTCGGTTCGTCAGCCGCCGAGCAGCGACAATGCGCTTGGTGAACTCAAGATTCTGTTCCCGAACTCCCATGCGATCTACATGCACGACACGCCGTCGAAGAGTTTCTTCAAGCGCGACCAGCGAGCCCTGAGCCACGGTTGCGTTCGTCTTGCGGAGCCGCGTCGCATGGCGGCCGCCGTTCTCGGGGTCAGCCTCGACGAGGTCGCGAACGAGATCGCAAGCGGTCGCAACAAGGCACTGCCGGTCCCGCACAATATTCCGGTTTATGTCTCATATTTCACGGCATGGCCGAACAAGGACGGCAAGGTCGAATATTTCGGCGACGTCTATGACCGCGACATGTACATGAACCGCGCTTTCGAGGCGACGCGAAAGGCGCGGCACGCGGAGGGATGAGCCGAGGCCGCGAAAGCGGCCTCTTTTATTTCGGCTCTCGGCTTAAAAGCGACTTGACGAGATCGGGCGTCAGCTCGTCGAAATGAGTGATGATGCGGTCTGGCGAGAGGCTTTCGATCGGCACGTCGGAGTAACCAAACGGTACCGCGATCGACGGGACGGCTGCGTTGCGCGCCACCAGGATGTCATTGAGGCTATCTCCGACCATCACGGCGCGCTCGACGCTGCTTCCGGCATTGGCAACGGTCGAGAGCAGGTGCTCGGCATGGGGCTTGCGGACAGAGAACGTATCGCCGCCGGCGATCGCTGCAAAGCGGCCGGCAAGACCGAGCCCATCGAGAAGGCGCTTTGCCAGCATTTCCGGCTTGTTGGTGCAGACCGCGAGTTTCAGCCCCGCGTCCTGAAGGCGATCGAGCGCCTCGACAAGTCCGGGGTAGGGCAGGGATTCGCCCGGCATTGAGCCGTGATAGAACTCGACGAATTCCTTCATCTGCCAGGCCAAGTCCGCTTCGCCGAGCGTCTTGCCTCTGAGCGCGAAGGTCCGTTCGATCATGGCGCGGGCGCCGTGCCCGACGAGATGCGTGAGGTCGGCGTAAGTGACCGGTTCGATGCCCGCCTGCGTCACCGCATGGTTGAGGCTGGCAACGAGGTCCGGCGCGGTATCGACGAGTGTACCGTCGAGGTCGAAGACGACAAGGGGTGGGGACAAGGGGTGCCTCGTTCTAAATCCTGTCCATTCGGGTAGGCGAACTCTTGCCGGAATGCAATGGAGACCTTCGTCTGCAGGGCTGCCGGAATCCGGTGCAGGCCACGCATTTTGGCTTTTGTTTGCGGTTGCGGGCGTGTAAGTGTCTCAGCGGAATTTCGATGGCAGCCGGTTCGTCGCCGGCTTTCCGTGCCAGCATCAGAGGGAGCGAGTGGCGCATGGACGCCCGCCAGATGAAGATCAAGGCCGCCGAGGCGGCGCTTGACTATGTAGAAGATGGAATGCGGCTCGGGATCGGGACCGGGTCGACCGCGGAGGAATTCGTGCGGTTGTTGGCCGAGAAGGTCGCAGCCGGCTTTCGCATCCAGGGCGTGCCGACCTCCGAGCGCACGGCTCGACTTTGCCTGGAACTCGGCGTGCCCCTGAAATCACTGGATGAGTTGCCTGAACTGGACCTGACCGTCGACGGTGCGGACGAGGTCGACAGGAGATTGCGGCTCATAAAGGGTGGCGGCGGCGCATTGCTGCGGGAGAAGATCGTGGCGGCCGCTTCCGCTCGCATGGTCGTCATTGCCGACGAATCGAAAGTCGTCGACGTTCTTGGCGCCTTCAAACTGCCGATCGAGGTCAACCCGTTCGGGCAGATTGCGACGCTGATCGCCATCGAGAAGGCAGCCTCACGACTTGGGTTGGCCGGCGATATCACCCTGCGCACCTCGGGTGACGGGCCCTTCATGACCGATGGCGGGCACCTGATCCTGGATGCATCTTTTGGCCGTATTCCTGATGCAGAGGCGCTTGCGGCCGATTTGAACGCCATACCGGGAGTCGTCGAGCACGGACTGTTCATCGGCATGGCATCCCTGGCGATCATCGCCGGTCCGGAAGGGGCACGCGTCCTGATGGCAGCCTGAGCGGCACTTGCCGGCCGGCGTACAAGAGAATTTCCGCGCATGCGCGCCGGGCGGCGGCAATCGGCCAGGCGGCATGCGCCAACACAGGAGCATCGATAAAAATGAGCAAATTCGTAGGTCTTGCCCGCGCATTCGCAACCGCAGCCGTCCTCTTCTGCGCGACCGCGCCGGCCGTACAGGCCCAGGACGTGTCGGAAGAGCAGATCAAGGCAGCCCGCGCAACCATTGACGCGCTTGGCGTGACCAACAGCTTCGACAATATTCTGCCGAACCTGGCCGAACGATTGAAGAACACGCTGATCCAGGCTTCGCCCAACCATCAGGAACTGATCACCGCAACCATCGACGAAAAAGCGCTCGGGCTTGCCGCCCGCCGCTCGGACCTCGAGCGCGAGGCGGCGGCCATCTACGCCAAGACCTTCTCGGTCGAGGAACTCAACGCCATCACCGCGTTCTACAGTTCGGCCGCCGGCAAGAAGCTCTTGAATGATGGGCCGATCGCTTCGCGCGAACTGCTGAAGGCTGCCGACATCTGGGCCGCCGGAGTTTCGCGCGACCTGACGACCGAAGCGACCAAGTCGCTGGACGAAAAGATTGGCAACACCCCGGCCGCCCAGGCACCCGCGCAGTGATGCCCGCGGGGCAATCGTTGCAATTAAACGACTTACAAGGCCCGGAGCGATCCGGGCTTTTCTTTTTTTGCGTCGCAATACTATATCTGCCCGTAGGCGGCTCCGGTCGCCGCCCATGCCGGGCCGAAGCTGCGCCCCGGAGACCTGTTCCGCAGCCGCATTCCTTAAGGAGTTTCCATGACCGCTTTCGACTATGACCTTTTCGTGATCGGTGGCGGTTCGGGTGGCGTCAGGAGCGCGCGTTTGGCGGCGGCGCTCGGCAAGAAGGTGGCGATCGCCGAGGAGTTCCGCTATGGCGGCACCTGCGTGATCCGCGGCTGCGTGCCCAAGAAGCTCTATGTCTATGCCTCGCAATTTGCGGAACATTTCGAGGATGCCTTGGGCTTTGGCTGGAGCGTCGGCGAGCGCCGCTTCGACTGGCAAAAGCTCGTTGCCGCCAAGGAGCAGGAGATCACCCGCCTGGAAGGGCTTTATCGAAAAGGTCTCGCCAATGCGGGCGCCGAAATTCTCGATACGCGGGCCGAACTCGTCGGGCCCAACGAGGTGCGGCTTTCGGCCACCGGCAAGACCGTGTCGGCGGAGCGCATCGTGATCGCCGTGGGGGGGCATCCGAGCCCCCATGATGCATTGCCCGGCCACGAGCTCTGCATCACCTCGAACGAAGCCTTCGATCTGGATCAACTGCCGAAATCGATCCTGATTGCCGGCGGCGGCTATATTGCCGTCGAGTTTGCGAATATCTTCCACGGGCTCGGTGTCGAGACGACCCTCATCTATCGCGGTAAGGAAATCCTTTCGCGCTTCGACCAGGACTTGCGGCGCGGGCTGCACGCGGCGATGGAGGAAAAGGGTATACGAATCCTCTGCGAGGACATCATCCAGTCGGTCTCGGCCGGCCGCGACGGCCGCCGGATTGCAGCGACGATGAAGCATGGCGAGATCGTCACCGACCAGGTAATGCTCGCCCTCGGCCGCGTCCCGAACACCAGGAGCCTCGGGCTCGAGACGGCGGGGGTCAAGACCGACGAGCGCGGCGCCATCGTCGTCGACGCCTATTCCCGCACCACCGCACCTGGCATTTTTGCGCTCGGCGATGTCACGGACCGCGTTCAACTGACGCCAGTGGCGATTCACGAGGCGATGTGTTTCATCGAAACGGAGTATAAGAACAACCCGACTTCACCCGACCACGACCTGATCGCGACCGCCGTTTTTTCGCAGCCGGAAATCGGCACGGTGGGCATGGCGGAGGACGAGGCGGCACGGAGGTTCGCGGAACTCGAGGTGTACCGGGCGGAGTTCCGACCGATGAGGGCGACACTCTCGGGGCGCAAGGAAAAGATGATCATGAAGCTCCTGGTCAATGCTGCCGACCGCAAGGTTGTGGGTGCGCATATCCTCGGCCATGACGCCGGCGAGATGGCGCAACTGCTTGGAATCTCGCTGAAGGCGGGTTGCACCAAGGATGATTTCGACCGCACCATGGCGGTCCACCCGACCGCGGCGGAGGAACTCGTCACCATGTATCAGCCGAGCTATCGCCTGAGGAACGGCGAAAGGCTGCCATGATCCCCTGCCATCGGTGAGTTCAAACGCCTATGTTTTCGGGCGGAGTGGCTTTCCAAGCCTCATGTTAACGTTTATAAGCCCGCATCCGCCTCGTCATCGGCTAGCGGCGGTGGCGGCGGACCGGCCGGCTTGCCGATGCGATGCAATCCGAATTTCAGGGCGGCCTCCACGGCCGCTACAGCGCCGCGCGTCTTTCGGGTACGCACAACGACGCTGAAGTCTTTGAATCTGCGCATCGTGTTTTCCGGAAATCGGTTCCGATTTCGGGCCGACGCGCAAAGGTGAGACGCGGATCCGTCCGCGTCAGATAACAGGTGATGGAAATGGCACAGACTTGGACTCCGAACAGCTGGCGGCAAAAACCCATTCAGCAGGTGCCGGACTATCCGGACCTCGCAGCCCTGGAGAGCGTCGAAGCGCGCCTCTCGAAATATCCGCCGCTGGTCTTTGCCGGTGAGGCTCGGCGGCTCAAGCATGCTCTTGCCAATGTCGCGGAGGGTCGCGGCTTTCTATTGCAGGGCGGCGACTGCGCCGAAAGCTTCGCCGAGCACGGCGCCGACACTATCCGTGACTTTTTCCGCGCCTTCCTGCAGATGGCCGTCGTCCTGACCTTCGGAGCCCAGCAACCGGTCGTAAAGGTCGGCCGTATTGCCGGCCAATTCGCCAAGCCGCGTTCGTCGGGCATTGAGAAGCAGGGGGATGTGACGCTGCCGAGCTACCGCGGCGACATCATCAACGGCATCGAGTTCACGGAAGAGGCGCGCGTGCCCAATCCCGAACGGCAGATCATGGCCTATCGCCAGTCCGCCGCGACCCTCAATCTGTTGAGGGCGTTCGCGATGGGCGGCTATGCCAATCTGGAAAACGTGCATCAGTGGATGCTCGGTTTCGTGAAGGATAGTCCTCAGGCCGAGCGCTATCGCAAGCTGGCCGACCGGATCTCCGAGACCATGGACTTCATGAAGGCGATCGGCATCACGGCGGAAAACCATCCGAGCCTGCGCGAGACGGATTTCTTCACCAGCCATGAAGCGCTGCTGCTCGGCTACGAGCAGGCGCTGACCCGTGTCGACTCGACCTCGGGCGATTGGTACGCGACTTCCGGCCACATGATCTGGATCGGCGATCGCACGCGCCAGCCGGACCATGCCCATGTTGAATATTGCCGCGGCATCAAGAACCCGATCGGGCTCAAATGCGGCCCCTCGCTCACGGCCGACGGTCTTTTGGAACTGATCGACCTCCTGAACCCAGCCAACGAGGCAGGGCGGCTGACGCTGATCTGCCGTTTTGGCCATGACAAGGTTGCCGAGCATCTGCCGCGGTTGATCCGCGCCGTTGAGCGCGAAGGCAAGAAGGTCGTCTGGTCTTGCGATCCGATGCATGGCAACACGATCACGCTCAACAATTACAAGACGCGGCCCTTCGAGCGGATCCTGTCGGAGGTCGAAAGCTTCTTCCAGATACATCGCGCCGAAGGCACGCATCCGGGTGGTATCCACATCGAGATGACGGGCAACGACGTGACCGAGTGCACCGGCGGCGCACGCGCCCTGTCTGGCGACGATCTCGCCGATCGCTACCACACCCATTGCGATCCGCGCCTTAATGCGGACCAGGCGCTCGAACTCGCCTTCCTGCTCGCCGAACGGATGAAGGGCGGCCGCGACGAGAAGAAAATGGTGGTCAACGGCTGACCACCATCACCGACTGCATGTCGCCTTGATCGCCTTCGATCTAGGGAAAAAGACATGCGGCACATATGAGGCAGGGGCGACGTCGCCGCCTGACAAGACGCTCGGCGCTCGATATTTGGTTCAAAATATCTGAACCTCGAGCGCATCTTCTGAATTTGACATGGCCGGGCCAGCCCATAGAAGCTGGCCCGGCTTTTTATTGCCGATGGAGACAGGGATGCAGGAAATGCACCAAGGCAGTTGCCTTTGCGGCGCAGTGCGGTTCAGAACCCGGGGAAAATTGCGAGAGTTGATCTTCTGCCATTGTTCGCAGTGCCGGAAGCAGACAGGGCTCTACTACGCGGCCACCAATGTGCTCGACGGCAACATCGAAGTCGAGGGCGCCGACGCGGTCACCTGGTATCGCTCCAGCGACGACGCGCGGCGCGGTTTCTGCCGGAATTGCGGCTCAGCCCTGTTCTGGAAGGCGGAAGGGCTCGACTATACGTCGATCCTTGCCGGCGCATTCGAGAAGCCGACCGAACTCGAGCCGGGCTACCATATCTTCTGTGCCGACAAAGGCGACTACTACGAGATCCGCGACGATCTCCCGCGCTTTGCCAGCGGACGCGAGTAGTCTCGAAAGTTCTGACGCTCACGGCGGTGACACCCTCTAGCGGCAAGGCCAGTGGGGATGAGTTGGAGCTTACCGAGCGCCAGTGGCCCGATCATAGGCGCTCGCCAGCGCCTCGAGCTTGATTGCCTGCCAGGACGCATATTCCTCGATCAGTCGGGCGCTCATCCAATAACGGTTACGGGTATCGTCATCGGATTTGCCGATGAAACCGGCGGCTTCCGCCCGGGCGAACAGGCGGCGGATATGCGTGTTCGAAACCATGTAGCGCTGGGCGAGTTTCGCCAGATTGACGTCGATCCAGACTTTGCCTTCGACGGGTGTCAGGCTTGCCGGCCGTGTCATCAGGTCGTCCAGGATCGCGCCGCCTGATTCTGCCCAGACGAAGATGGCAACACCGCGGGGCGGCTCCGTCCATTTCGGATCCTTGAGCAGGCGTCTGGCCGCGAGCGGCTGCGCGCGCTCGAAAATCCCGCGGTCAGTTTCCACGCGCTTCACTCTCTCCCCACCGTCGATCCCATCGAGCGTGCCCATCTGGGTCTTGAACCAGAGGCGCATGGCATCCTCGCTCGCCGCGGCTGGTTCCAGTGGGCGCGCCCTCTTCGATTGCCGGTCCGTCGTCGGGCGAAGGAGCTTGTAGGCGACGAGTTCCGCAAGGAAGGCTGTGGCCGTGTTGCGGCTGGCCCCGCCCGTCTCGCGCATGAACTTAAGCAGCCGCGCGGCAGTGATGCCGGTTTCCGGGTCCCTGGGCTCGCGCTCCAGGTGGAGTGCGTAGGACGCATGGGTGAGCATCCATTTGCGATGCGAGGAGACGAGGCGAGCGATGCGCGGCAACAGCTCGCTCACGGCGGTCAGCGTGCGCGCGCTCTCCTGCAAGGCGTGCAGGAAACGCGGATTCCGCAGCAACGCATCCGCTGTCATGCCGGGCGAGTCGTCGTCGCCGGCGCTCTTGCTTGCAGTCCCTTGCATCTGCCGCGTGTGCCCCCTTCACGTAACGATTGCCCCAATCACCCGTGTCTCGATGCAACCAGCATGAGAGAATTCTAACCTACAACTACGACATTTGTTTCCAGACTAAAGTCCTACCTGTGCTGGACAAAGGTCCGATGGGTCCTGCCTGCGCCGCCTGAGAATGGAGATGGCAAGTGGCGCTCCGAGTATCCATCGATGCTGGCACTTCAATGTTCCTGCATCTCCAGCGTGCGCCACTTTGGTTAATTTTCTCGTTGTTTTTCGGCTTTCGCCGCGCTTCGATCCCGATTTCAACCGCTGTGCCTTATGGGAGAGGCTGCAGCGAGCCCGCTCCATTTGCACGGCTGCGGGTTCGCACGACGGGGCAGCGATGGGCGCGTATGGCTGCCGCTCAACCACCCGCGTTACGGCCAGAGCGGGATGGCAGGCGAATTAGGAGAGGCGGGCTAACTCTGCGCTTTGCCCGTCTCCACAGGTCACGACCCCGTGCTGAATAGCTCCGCGTGGGACTGAAAGAAGCGCTCGGTGCTGTAGCGCTTGCCGAACATCATGTCGTGCTGCAGGAAGCGGTAGTCCCGAAGCAATCCCGGAATCTTCGGCTGGCGCTGCCAGTCGGCGACGTCTTTGCCGTTCTTGCGGACCAGCATATAGCGGTCGACGACGCGGAAATGGTCGCGCACCTTGCCGAGGAACCCGGTGTAGTAGGGGTGCTCGTAGCCAGCCTGCTTCAGGATCGTGTAGGAGAGAAACGCGGGGCTGATGCTGCCGATGTCCTTCTGCGCTCCGGTCTTGTTCGACCACACGACGAGGGGTGTTTCGTGACCGGCCAGCATCTCGCGCTTCGTACCCTTGCGCGCCGCCGTCACATCCTTCATGTAGCCCGTGCTGGTGTAGACCGTGTGCAAGGGCGGCAGATGGTCTCCGAAGAGAACGATGATCGTCTCGCGATCCCGTCTCTTTGCCCACTCCATCAGCATTTTGAGGCTGTCATCGGCCTCTTTGATGCCTTGCGCATAGGTGGCGAGTACCTGGCGGTCCTTCTCCGGCAGATCGCCTTCGACCTTGATCGTATTCTTCGCGTAACGGTTCGGTTCATACGGGCCGTGGCCCTGCAGCGTGACGGCGAAGAAGAAGAAAGGGTCCTCCATTGCGTCGGCCTGGCGGATGATCTCCTTCGTCAACGACTCGTCCGAGGCGAACATCCCGCGCTTCTGCATCGGCGGCAACGTCTCCTCGGACCGGAACGTGTCGAAGCCGAAGGACTTATAGACCGCCGTCCGGTTCCAGAACCAGCCCTGGAAAGGATGGACAGCCCGCGCGGCATAGCCTTCGCCGCGGAAGAAGGTGGCGAGGGATGGAATCGGATTGCGGATATATTGCTGGTAGGGGATGCTGCCGTAGGGCAGGAACGCGTTCGAGAAGCCGGTGAGCGCTTCGAATTCGACATTGGCCGTCATGCCGCCGAACTCGGGCGAGAAGACGGTTCCACCCTGCAGTTCGCGCACAGTCGGCATCGGATCGGGCGTGAGCTTCACCTTGGGAAGCAGCGTCGGATCCCAGAAGGATTCGCTCATCAGTACGATGACGTCCGGTTTGCTGCGGTGCGTGGTCCCGGCCGGGAGCGGCTTGACCGGAATACGATCGATCGCATCCGCCATATAGCCGGCCGGCGCACTGACATTGGCCATCGGCAGATTGACCATGAAGGCGAGGGCAAAGCCGTTATGCCTGTAGTTCTCCTTCTGGTCCCACATGATCGGGACGACCCGCAATCGGTCGCGGATCCACGAGAACTGCGTGTAGTCCATGACATTCCAGAAAGCGATGAGCATCGGCACCGCGAAGACGACGCGGGCGAGTCGTTCCCTGCGCGTGAGCTTGGGGAAGTTGCGCCAGGCATATCGCAGCAGCAGGCCGATCCCCACGATCGCCGCCAAAAGCCCTATTACCACGGCGACCGCGGTCCACGGCCGATCTTTGACGAGAACGGGCATCAGTTCCATGATCTGCCGGCCGAAGAGGAAGTCCGTGGGGTAGAGCGGGTCGGACAGGAAGACCTGCTTCTGCTGACTGACGAAGGCCGGCAGCACGGCAAACGGCGCGACCAGCACCGCGGCCTTATGCTCACGGGCAAAGAGGGCGTCGAAGGCGAGCAGGATCAGGAAGAATGCGCCGACGGTGGTCCAGGCGGGCCGCGCCGGATCGGTGAAGTAGGCGAGAGTCTCGGAGAAGGATTGGCGCACGACGAGTTCGATCACGAAGACGAGCACCGCCGCCAACAAAAGCGAGAGCAACGTGCTGCGCGCGCCGGCAAGCGTTCTGGAGTGTCGGACGGAAAAGCTCTGTCTCTCGACGTAGACCTGAGAACCCTTCACGGCAGCGGATTTTAAGGTGGCCAACAGCCTCTCCAAGAAATTCATAAAACTTTCATAGTAGCGTCATACGCCCGTCATCTTGAACGGGGGATGAATAGCCAGAACGAGGGCGCGGGCTTCTTTGTTCCGCTGCGGGGAAGAGCAAATCTCGTAGCGTAAGGGCCGGAAAAAGCTGGATTTTTCAGCCTATTCCATGTTGACTGTCATTGCGGGTAGGTTTTTTACCGCGGTATACGATAAGAACGGTCACATGCCGGACGCCCTTCCTCGAGAAACCACCGACAGGCCTGCCATGACGACACAGACCGCCGCACCATCGACGCTACGGATTGCCGTGGCCCAGCTCAATCCAACCGTCGGTGACATCGCCGGCAATCTCGCCAAGGCGCGCGAGGCGCGGGCCGAGGCGGCGCGTCAGGGCGCCGATCTGCTGCTGTTCACCGAGCTCTTCATTTCCGGTTATCCGCCGGAAGACCTCGTGCTCAAACCGGCATTCCTGAACGCCTGCCAGAAGGCGGTCGAGAAGCTTGCCGAAGACACTGCCGATGGCGGTCCGGGAATCATCATCGGCTTTCCGCGCCAGGCGCCGGAGCACCGCCACAATTCCGCCGCCGTGCTGGACGCGGGCAAGATCATTGCCATCCGCGACAAGGTGGATCTGCCGAACTACGGTGAGTTCGATGAGAAGCGGGTTTTCGATGCCGGAGAAATGCCGGGTCCCGTCAATTTCCGCGGGGTGCGGATCGGTATTCCGATCTGCGAGGATATCTGGGGTGAACTCGGCGTTTGCGAAACACTCGCCGAAAGCGGCGCAGAGATCCTGCTGTCACCAAACGGCTCGCCCTATTATCGCGGTAAGGTGGACGTGCGCCACCAGGTCGTCCTGAAACAGGTGATCGAGACCGGGCTGCCGATGATCTATGCGAACCAGCTCGGCGGACAGGATGAACTCGTATTCGATGGTGCGAGCTTCGGCTTCAATGCGGATAAGTCGCTGGCCTTCCAGATGAGCCAGTTCGCAGAAGCGATTTCGGTGTCCGAGTGGAGGAGGACCGGGGGCGGTTGGGTCTCGAGAGACGGGCAGCGCTCGCACCTGCCGGAACGCGATGAGGCGGATTATCGCGCCTGCATGCTCGGGCTTCGCGACTACGTCAACAAGAATGGCTTCAAGTCTGTCGTGCTCGGGCTTTCCGGCGGCATCGACTCGGCCATCTGCGCCGCGCTGGCGGTCGATGCGCTTGGTGCGGAGCGTGTCCGCACCGTCATGCTGCCCTATCGTTATACGTCCGAAGCTTCACTGACCGATGCGGCGGCGTGCGCCAAGGCGCTCGGCTGCCATTATGGCACCGTTGCAATCGAAGCCCCGGTCGAAGGTTTCCTCGATGCGCTCTCCGATATGTTCGAAGGCACGGAACCAGGCATCACCGAGGAGAACCTGCAAAGCCGCACGCGCGGGACGATACTGATGGCGATCTCCAACAAGTTCGGCTCGATGGTGGTGACAACCGGCAACAAGTCGGAAATGTCGGTCGGCTATGCTACCCTCTACGGCGATATGAATGGCGGCTTCAACCCGATCAAGGACCTCTACAAGATGCAGGTCTATGCGCTTTCACGCTGGCGCAATGGCGCAGTACCGGCCGGCGCCCTCGGACCCTCCGGCGAAGTCATTCCGCAGAACATCATCGACAAGGCGCCCTCCGCCGAGCTTCGCCCGAACCAGACCGACCAGGACTCGCTGCCGCCCTATCCGGTGCTCGACGACATTCTCGAGTGCCTGGTGGAAAAGGAAATGGGTACGGAAGAGATCGTCGCCCGCGGCCATGACGAAGCGACGGTCCACCGGATCGAGCACCTGCTCTACATCGCCGAATACAAGCGCCGGCAATCGGCTCCGGGCGTGAAGATCACGAAAAAGAATTTCGGTCGTGACCGGCGCTACCCGATCACCAACCGCTTCCGCGACAGGGGATAGTCATGCGCAGCTCGGTCGAGATCTTCGACGTCGTCGCTGGCGAGACGCGCGTCGTCTGGCAGACCGAGCGGCTCGTCGAAGCGCCGAACTGGTCGCCGGATGGGCGCTTTCTCATCGTCAATGGCGATGGGCGTCTTTATCGTATCGCACTCGAAGGGGCGCCCGATCCCGTCGAAATCGATACCGGCTTTGCTCGCCAGTTGAACAACGACCACGGCATCTCGCCTGACGGGACGATGCTCGCCATCAGCGACAAGACGGAGTTCGGCCAGTCGGCAATCTATCTCCTGCCTGTAGAGGGCGGCACGCCCAGGCTCGTCACAAGAAACCTGCCCTCCTACTGGCATGGCTGGTCGCCGGACGGGCGCATGCTCGCCTATTGCGGTATTCGCGACCAGCTCTTCGACATTTACACGATCTCCGTCGAGGGTGGAGAGGAGCGCCGGTTGACACAGGGGGAAGGCCGCAACGATGGGCCGGACTGGTCGCCCGACGGCCGCTGGATCTATTTCAACTCCAGTCGCACGGGCCGTATGCAGATCTGGCGCATAAGGCCCGATGGCAGCGACGTCGAGCGCGTCACCGACAGCCCCTATGCCGACTGGTTTCCACATCCTTCGCCGGACGGGAGGAAGCTGCTCGTGCTCTCCTATGACGGCGACGTCTTCGACCATCCGCGCGATCTCGACGTGCGGCTCCGGCTGACGGATCCGGACGGTGGCAATCCGCGCGTGCTGTTCGAGCTCTTCGGCGGGCAGGGAACGGTGAATGTCCCGAACTGGTCGCCCTCGGGTGAAGCGTTCGCCTTCGTCCGGTATTGGCCGGAGCCGTAGACGACCGGCAATACATGCCTTCGGTCGGTATTTGGATGCAAAGGAGGATTCCATGGGGAAGGACTGCGCTCGGCTGGACGGCAAGATAGCCATCGTGACAGGCGGTACGCAGGGCCTCGGTGCCTCGATCGCGGCGCTGTTTGCGGAGCGCGGTGCCGAGGGCATCGTCATCTGCGGGCGAAATTCGGCGAAGGGCGAGGCGAAAGCGGCGGAGATCGGCAAAGCCACCGGCGCGAAGGTGGTCTATGTTCCGGCGGATCTGGAGCGGGTCAAGGACGCCCGCGCTGTCGTTGCGGCTTGCGATCGGGAGTTCGGGCGTGTGGATGCGCTCGTCAATGCCGCGGCGATCACCGACCGCGGCACGATCCTCGACACCACACCCGAACTCTTCGACCGCATGTTCGCCGTAAACGTGCGGGCGCCGTTCTTCCTGATGCAGGAGACGGTGAAACTGATGCGGCGCGACAAGACTGACGGAACGATCGTCAACATCGGCTCGATGTCGGCAATGGCAGGCCAGCCCTTCATCGCGGCCTATTGCGCATCGAAAGGCGCCTTGGAAACGCTGACCAAGAACACCGCCTACGCGCTGCTGCGCAACCGCATTCGGGTCAACGGTGTGAATATCGGCTGGATGGCATCCGAGGGCGAGGATCGCATACAGCGGGAGTACCACGGGGCGCCGGCCGACTGGCTGGAGAAGGCGGCGGCGCGCCAGCCCTTCGGGCGGCTCGTCGACCCCGCCGAGGTTGCGCGCGCCTGCGCCTATCTCTCATCTAAGGAGTCCGGGCTGATGACGGGTTCGGTGATCTGCTTCGACCAATCGATCTGGGGCGCCTATGACTCGTCGCCCCATCCCGAAGCGCCGCTTTGAGCCGACCACGCGACCCTGTCTTGCCTTTCGCTGGCGCCTGTGCCCATATGTCCGTGCCCAGGTGCCCGCTTTCGCGGGAGAATCGGGAAGCCGGTGCGATTCCGGCACGTGCCCAACGCTGTGATGGGGACGGCAGCATCAAACCTGAATTCAGGACTTTGCCACTGAATCGTGAACCGATTTGGGAAGGCGGTGCGGCCGGTGGATCCGGAGTCAGAAGACCGGCCTGGCAAGATAGACCGGCCCCGCGTGGACGGCGGGAGGTTGTGCATTGTTGGGGATCAAACGATGCTGCCTGACCCGAGCGGTCGCCTTGTGGCGGCCGGAGCCTTTTCGCCGGACGAGCGCGCCGCCGTCTACCGTGCCATAGAAACCCGCCGCGACGTTCGCGACGAATTTCTCGCCGAGCCCTTGCCCGAGCCGTTGATCGCCCGCCTGCTTGCCGCGGCGCATAACGCCCCGTCGGTAGGCTTCATGCAGCCATGGAACTTCCTGCTCGTGCGCCAGAAAGAGACGCGGGAAAGAGTGTGGAAGGCGTTTCAGCGCGCCAATGAGGAAGCCGCGCGGATGTTCTCGGGCGAGGCACAGGCGAAATATCGTTCCCTGAAGCTCGAAGGCATCCGCAAGGCGCCGCTCAGCATCTGTGTGACCTGCGATCGCACGCGTGGTGGCGCGGTCGTGCTGGGGCGCACCCATAATCCGCAGATGGACGTCTACTCCACCGTGTGCGCCGTCCAGAATCTCTGGCTTGCCGCGCGCGCGGAGGGTGTCGGTGTCGGCTGGGTCAGCATCTTCCATGAAGAAGAGGTCAAGGCGATCCTCGGCATACCGGAGCATATCGAGATCGTCGCCTGGCTTTGCCTCGGCTTCGTCGATCGCCTCTACCAGCAGCCGGAACTCGCGGCGAAGGGGTGGCGGCAGCGCCTGCCGCTCGAGGAACTGATTTTCGAGGAGGGATGGGGCGTGCGTCAGAGGCGCAGGACCGGAGAGGTCACTCTTCCTGTAGCGGTTGATAGCGCGGGCCCCGAGGGTTCTTGAGATCTATGGCGCTTTCTTCCTGCGGCAGGAAGGTCGGGCCGACGACGCGAACCTTGCTGTTCTTCGGATCGTAGGGGCGCTCTTGCGCTGGCGCCGAGGCTCTAGTCTCAGCGGGCGTTTTTGTGCCTTTTTCCGCCTGGGCGCCTTCGATCGACAGGACCGAGGGGCTGGCGGCGGAAAGTCTGGCTGCGGAACTCCGGCCGATCACGCTGGTGGCGGTCCTCTGAGCCCGGCAGCCGCAGATGCCCGGGGTACCGACGGCGCGTGTTCGATAGGCGAATGCAGTCGGAAGCTCGCTATAGGGCCTGCCGGTCGAGGCCGAAACCATCTGGTCGCTCTCCTCGGTCTCGAGCACATGATAGTAGAGCTCGGTTTCGGTGTTGGGGCATCGGCTTTGGCAAAGCTCCGCGTCGCGTGCGAAATCCGCCGGTGTCGAGTTTGACGAGATCGGGAAGAAGGCGCCGTCGCAGGTGCGCACGCACATGGTCCTGAACCGGCCGTTCTCGCCGCCCTCCATCCAGGAGTAGTCCTCAATCGCCGGATCGGAAAGCAACGGATAGGCCTCGCTGTCCGGTGCAAGATCCTCGAGGATGTTGCGGTGGCTCTCCGCCTCTCCCGTGCCTGCGAAGTCGTCCTGCTCCGGTCTATTTGATTGCAGCTCCAGACAGCCGTTGAGTTCCATCGCGGCGTGTACGCGCCGGCGCGCGTCTTCGTTGCCGTTGGAGACCAATTGCTGGCGATAGGCTTTCAGTTCACGGAGATTGTCCTCCATCTCGGCGATCATATCGTCGAGGTCGGCGCATTCGGCGGCTTTATCGTCGATGACGATGATGCTGCCGCGGCTGCACCCAAGCCGTCGCCGCTCGTTCTTGGCGCGGCGGATCTCGATGTTCTGGCGTGAGATCGCACCGGTAAATTCGCCCAGATTGGCGTTCGGCGTGAAATCTCTGGAAAGTTCAGTTAGGCGGGAATTCAAGCGCTCACAAACGCTCGCGGCCGTGGCCCGTTCAGCCGTCGCCAACGCCAACGGCAGAAAAGCAACCGCAAAGTACGCGATACTGCGGGACGCGGTACACCGGGGCAAGGGACTCTTCTCTCTTCCTGCATTCCGGCGGAGCGTTCAAAATGCCGCAGCCGCCTGGTGCTACAGCGGTCCTGTGCGTCTGAAAAGACGCGCACCGCTGCAACTTCCCATCATACGGGGTTGGCGTGGCGGTGCAATGGCGAGGCGGCGTTTGCGTTAACGGACGGTCCGCAGGGAGAGCCGGGCCGCTCGCGCGGCCCGGAGAAATGTCAGGCTGCCCGCGCGGTTTCGAGCGACATTGGGCGTTCGAGCACCGTACCCTCAATCGCGGCAACGGCCTTCATCGTCTCGAGCAGATCTCGCGACACCTCCCAGACAACGGCGACCGCGTGGACATTGCCGATCCGTTGTGGTTCGGCGATGCGCTCGCCGGGGCATCCCATCCGACGGAACATCCGTTCGAGGAAGACGTCCGTCACCGTGACGATGTGAGTGATGCCGGAGGCGAGGCCAAGTTCACCTACGCCGCACATCAGCTCGGCCGCGGCGACCGTAACCTGGTTCGACGAGCGGTCCTGCGAGATGTCCGGGTCGATGCAGAAACGGCTCGATTCCCAGACCGAGGCACTGCGGATCTGCGGATTGTCACCGAGAAGGATCGGAAAGGTGTCGTCGAGCATGTTCGGCCCAAGCGTTGGCAGCAGCCGCAAGGAGCCGCGCAGCTTGCCGGTCTCCGGCGAGTACGACATCACATAAAGCGGATTGGCTTTGTCATAATGGTCGATTTCCCAGGCGCCTTCGGTCTTGACGTCCCATTTCAAGAAGTCGTGGAAGACGCGCTTGCGCAGCCGGAACATTTCGTCGATCGCCTGCGGATGCCGCCCGCGAGCGTTTCCGTTCACTATCCTGATCATTTTTCGCTCCATTGTATTTGCGCAATGGGGCGATGCTGTCAGGCCTGGCTGACACATGTAACTGTCGATAGTGACAGTTCAAATGCTTTGCTATTCCAGATAGATTTTATGGGGGTTTGGCGCTGGATTGCCGCAGCGCAGGCAATCGGTCCGTCAGATCGCGGGGATCTCAGATGGTGGGAATGAGGGCGTGGCGAACGGCCTGCGCTACGGCTTGCGTGTTGGAAACGACATTGAGTTTGCGTCGAGCATTGGTCATGAAGAAGCGTACAGTGCGCTCGGAAATCCCGAGGATCGTCGCGATTTCCCAGTAGCTCTTGCCAGCCGCCGACCAGGTGAGGACTTCCGTCTCGCGGGAGGTGAGCCGCATGTCCCGCTCATCGATCGCGGCAGCCGTCGCGGAATGCTCCAGCATCGAGGCGTGAAACAGATTGGCCGCCAATTGGAAGTCGCGGAGATGGTGGCGCCGGTAGGCGGACCACTCCGCCGGCGACATGTTGGCACCGATGGCAAGAAGCGCCACATGGCCGGCCGGGGACGGGAGGGGCAGCGCTACGCCTTCCGTCGACAGGCCGATCTCTTCGGCCGCCTTGAAGAGAGGCTCGCATTCGGGAAAGCGTCGACGGGCGGTCGCCCAGTCCACTGGACGAACGCCGCCGAGCGAGAGTTTCAAAATCGGGTCGATCCGGTGTAGATCTCTCGAAACGTAAATCTCCGCGGCATAAGCGCCGAAGGTGTGGTGCAGGTGACAGACCCTCAGACCTTCGGGCAGCGGCTCTGCTTCGAGATAAAGGAGATGCGCGATATTGAACGTGCGGCGCATCAAGGCAAAGAAGTGCTGCGGGTCGGCGCAGCCACCGTATTCGACGAGATCCAGCAGATCGAGGACAGCCTGTTCATTAGTCATGCCGTAACACCGATTCATGCCCCTAGAATAAACATGGTTTAGAGGGGCTGGCTTTGTCTAGTGCTATATTTAGTAGACGCTGTAGCGGTCCTGAAATATCAATCTATGATTGTACTCTCATGGGCGCGGGACTTGAGATTCGCCTTTAACGCGTCACGGAGATCGATGATACCGACAATGCGGCGATTTTAGGTTGCGTGGACCTGAAAATCGCCGCATCCCTCGGTTCTGATGGGTATCGACTGGCGAGGCGTGCGCCCAGCACTGCTCTCAAGCGGGATGGCTTGCCTCGACGACGGCGAGTGCCGCCATGTTGACGACCCCGCGCGACGTCACCGACGGCGAAAGAATATGCGCGGGCAGGGCCGAGCCGAGAAGGATCGGACCGACATGGAGGCTATCCGTCATCGTCTTGACTACTCCGAGCGTGATGTTGGCCGAGTCGAGATTGGGGAAGACGAGCAGATTGGCTTCGCCTTTGAGCGTGCTGTTGGGCATCACGCGCTCCCGCAGGATTTCCGACATTGCCGCATCGCCGTGCATCTCGCCGTCGACCTCGAGATCGGGCGCAAGCTCGCGCACGAGCTTCAACGCCGCGCGCATTTTGAAAGCGCTTTCGGAATCGCGTGAGCCGAAGTTCGAATGCGAAACGAGCGCCGCGCGCGGCGTGATTCCGAAACGGCGGATTTCACTCGCCGCCATCACCGTCGTTTGGGCGATCTCTTCGGCGCTGGGATCGTAACTCACATAGGTGTCGGTGAAGAAAGTCGCGCCGCGCTGGGAGATCAATAGGCTGAGGGCGGAGAAGTCGAGCACACCCGGCTTCTTGCCGATGATCTGGGAAACGTCGCGCAGATGTTTGCTGTAGCGTCCCTCGACGCCGCAGATCAGTGCGTCCGCCTCACCGCGCTTGACTGCCAGCGCACCGATCACCGTGGTGTTGGTGCGCACGATCGTACGCGCGGCTTCCGGAATGACCCCGAGCCGTCCGACCAGGGCGAAATAGTCATCGACATAGTCGCGGTAACGCGGATCGCCCTCGGGGTTCACGACCTCGAAATCGACATCGGGGCGGATCCTCAGCCCGTATCGGCGCAGGCGCGTCTCGATGATCTGCGGTCGGCCGATCAGGATCGGCTTGGCGGTACCTTCCTCGAGCAGGACCTGAGCGGCGCGCAAGACCCGCTCGTCCTCGCCTTCGGCAAAGATCACGCGGTTCTTCGCGGCGTTCTTGGCGGCGGCGAAAACCGGCTTCATGATGAAGCCGGAGCGGAAGACGAAGCGGTTGAGCTTGTCGAGATAGGCGTCGAAGTCCTGGATCGGACGTGTGGCGACGCCGCTTTCCGCGGCGGCCTTGGCTACCGCCGGCGCGATGCGCAGGATGAGCCGCTGGTCGAAGGGCGAGGGGATCAGGTAATCCGGTCCGAAAACCGGCGTCTCACCGGAATAGGCACGGGCGGCGACGTCCGACGGCTCCTCCCGCGCAAGGCCGGCGATCGCCCGTACCGCCGCCATCTTCATCTCTTCATTGATCGTGCGAGCGCCGCAGTCGAGCGCGCCGCGGAAGATATGGGGGAAGCAGAGAACGTTGTTGACCTGGTTCGGATAGTCGGAGCGGCCGGTACAGATCATGGCGTCCGGGCGCGCGGCGCGGGCGACCTCCGGCATGATTTCCGGCGTCGGGTTGGCAAGCGCCATGATCAACGGCTTTTCCGCCATCTGCGCCAGGAGCTCCGGCTTGAGAACGCCGGCGGCCGAGAGGCCGAGAAAAACGTCGGCGCCGCCGATGCTGTCGGCCAGTTCGCGGTTGTCGCTCTTCTGAGCGTAAACCGCCTTCCACTCGTCCATCAGGGCTTCGCGGCCCTTGTAGACAAGGCCTTCGATGTCGTGAACCCAGATGTTCTCGCGCTTCGCGCCGAGCGTAACGAGGAGATTGAGGCAGGCAAGAGCCGCAGCTCCCGCACCGGAGGCGACGATCTTGGCCTTGGCGATATCCTTGCCGGCGAGTTCGAGGCCGTTGAGCACGGCGGCGGCGACGATGATCGCGGTTCCGTGCTGATCGTCGTGGAAGACCGGGATTTCCATCTTCTCCCGTAGACGCCGTTCGACCTCGAAGCATTCGGGCGCCTTGATGTCCTCGAGATTGATGCCGCCGAACGTGGGTTCGAGCGCCGAAACGACATCGACCATGCGTTCGACGGTGGGCGCATCGATCTCGATGTCAAAGACGTCTATGCCGGCGAACTTCTTGAAGAGGACGGCCTTGCCCTCCATCACCGGCTTGGAGGCAAGCGGCCCGATATTGCCGAGGCCAAGCACGGCCGTGCCGTTCGAGACCACGGCGACGAGATTGCTGCGCGCCGTGAAATCGGCGGCGGATTGCGGATCGTCCCTGATGGCGAGGCAGGGGGCGGCGACGCCGGGCGAATAGGCGAGCGCCAGGTCACGCTGGTTGCCGAGCGGCTTGGTGGGCTGGATTTCGAGCTTGCCGGGGCGAGGATAGCGATGAAAGAAAAGTGCCTGCTGGTCGATGTCTCCGCTTGCTGGGACCGTCTGGGATTTCGCTTTGTCGCCCGTGTTCATACCTTGCGTTCCTCGATTTCTGAATGGTCGCCTTTTGGCACGATTTCCACGCGACGTATAGTTTTCGCTTTCGGTCGTTTCCATGTCGGGTTCAGGCAAATCCGACCGGTGTCATCTTCCTGAAACACGAGTCTGGTTTTCACGGGGCGGCAAATGGCTCCAGCAAGGCGAGGCTCGCATGGCAGCGGCAGCGGTATCTGAACCGAACCCCGTCCGGAAACTGCGAACACTGTTCATCTCCGACGTCCACCTGGGCTCGAAGGCGGCCAAGACGGACTATCTCCTCGATTTCCTGCGCCACCACGATGCCGAGACCATCATCCTCGTCGGCGACATCGTTGACGGCTGGCGGCTGAAGCGCAGCTGGTTTTGGCCCCAGAACTGCAACGACGTCGTCCAGAAGCTCCTGCGCAAGGCCCGCAAGGGGACGCGCATCGTCTATATTCCCGGCAATCACGACGAGTTCATGCGGGATTTTCCGGGCATCCACTTCGGCGGCATCGAGGTCGCGCCGCGCCACGTGCACCGGAGCGCGGACGGGCGCAACTATCTCGTGCTGCATGGCGACGAGTTCGACGTGGTCGTGCGCAATGCGCGGATACTCGCCTATCTCGGCGACTGGGCCTATGACATGGCGATTGCCATCAATGTCGGGCTTGCCGCCATCCGCCGCCGTCTCGGCATGCCCTATTGGTCGTTCTCGTCCTGGGCAAAGCTGCAGGTCAAACATGCGGTGAACTTCATCGGCGAGTTCCAGAAGGTCGTGGCCGAGGAGGCGCGCCGCCACCACGCACAAGGCGTCATCTGCGGCCACATCCACCATGCGGTGATCGAGGATATCGGCGATATCCGTTACATCAACACGGGCGATTGGGTCGAAAGCTGCACGGCGATCGGCGAGCACCACGACGGCACGATGGAACTGATCACCTGGCACAGCCTGCGCGGCAGTGCCGCAGTCGCGGAAAGCATGAGCAGTGCCGAACTGGCAGTGTCCGTTCCGGCGCAGGCGGCCTGATCCGCCAGCCCCGGCCGTTTGGCCCCCAGGCGGTGATGTAGCGAAAACTAGCGGATGGCGAGCGGCCGTCCTGTCGTGCTACAGCTGGCGGACAGCCACCAGGTCCTCCCATGATTCCCGCATCCGCGCCCCCGGTTCTGGGGCCCCCGCCGCGCCATTTCGCGCTTCGCCTCGCGCTGCTCTTTTGTGCGCCGTTGATCGTCAACGGCTTTGCCATGCCCTATTTCCCGGTCTGGCTCAGCACATTGTCGCTGAGCGATTTCGAAATCGGCGTGGTGCTTGCGGTCCCGATGTTCATCCGCGTCATCACCGCGCCCCTGGCGGGGGTCCTCGCCGACCGGATCGGAGAACGCACGATCGTGCTTATCTGGTCGGGTTGCCTGTCGTTTGCGACGGCATTCATTCTGTTCTTTGCGCAAAGCTTCTGGCCGGTCCTGGTAATTTACACACTGCAGTCGGCCGCTTATTCGCCGTATCTGCCGATCGTCGATGCGATCGCACTTTCCGGCGTGCGGCGCTGGAACTTCGACTACGCGCATATGCGCGTCTGGGGATCGATTGCCTTCATCGGCGCGACCATGCTCGGCGGGTGGTTGATCGGGCTCGTCGGCGGCGCGATGGTGTTGACGGCGATGGCAGCGGGCTTCGGCTTGACGGTCCTGATGGCCCTCGCAGCACCCCGGATCGGCCGTCCTCGCCGGCCGTCGCCGATCACGGCAATCACCGAGCCGCCGCCGCAGTCATTGCGCCAGCCGGATCTTCAGCTGCTCCTCCTCGGCGTCACGCTCGTCAACAGCAGCCATGCGATGCTCTTTGCATTCTCGGCCATCTATTGGCAGGGCATCGGCTATAGCGGCACGCAGATCGGAATCCTGTGGAGCGCCGGCGTGGCCGCGGAGGTACTGATGTTCTTTTTCGCCGGAAGGATCATGCGGCGGTTCAGCGTCTGGACGATGATCTTCTCCGGCTGCCTGCTGGCGGTCGTGCGCTGGCTGGTCTTTCCGATGGAGCTCGGCTTCTCCGGCTATTTCATTCTCCAGTGCCTCCACGCCTTCACCTATGCGACCATGCACACCGGCATGCAGCACAAGCTGATCGAGCGGGTCAGCGAAGATCAGGAGGCTTCGGCCCAGGGCCTCTATTTCTTCTATACCGGCGTCTTCACGGCGGTGTTCACTTTTCTGTCGGGTTACTTGTATGCCTGGTTCGGCGTCGCCGGCTTCTATTCGATGTCGATCGTGGCGCTCGGCGGCTCATGTTTCGCCTTCGCCGGCTGGTATCTTCAGCCCCAGAGGCTCGCTTCGGGCGGGAAGACCAGCGAAGCCTCGTAGCGGAGGCCGGGTTGGCGATCCCTGGCGAGCAGCAATGGACCGTCGAGATCGACGAAGTCGGCGCCCTGAGCAACGAGCACGGCGGGCGCCATCGCCAGTGAACTGCCGACCATGCAGCCGACCATGATCTTGAGGCCGAGCGCTTCTGCCGAACTGCGCATGCGGAGCGCTTCGGTGAGACCGCCAGTCTTGTCGAGCTTGATGTTGACCGCATCGTAGCGGCCGACGAGGCCAGCGAGATCGTCGGTCTTGTGCACGCTCTCATCGGCGCACACTGGTACTGGGCGAGCAATTTCGGCCAGCGCCTCGTCCCGGCCGGCCGGTAGCGGTTGCTCGACGAGAGCAATGTCGTTTTCCGCGCAGGCGGCGAAATGGATCGCGAGGTTGTCCTCCGTCCAGCCTTCGTTGGCATCGAGGATGATCCGGCTCTGGGGCGCGCCGCGGCGTACGGCGCGAATGCGGGAGATATCGTCGGCCGTGCCGACCTTGATCTTGAGCAAAGCGCGATGAGCGTTTTCAGCCGCCCGCGCCAGCATCTCGTCCGGTTCGGCAAGCGAGATGGTGTAGGCCGTCGTCAGCGGCTTCGGGTCGGCAATGCCGGCGAGCGAGACGACGGTCCTGCCGCTCCGCTTCGCCTCGAGATCCCAGAGCGCGCAATCGATGGCATTGCGGGCAGCCCCCGGCTTCATCGCCTGCTGTAAAGCCTCACGGGTCAAGCCGCTCTCGATCAGCGGGCGCATGAGCTCGATATCGCCGACGACCTGCTCGATCGTCTCGCCATAACGGCCGTAGGGCACGCATTCGCCCCAGCCGGCGAGGGGACCGTCGGTGATGCGGCAGGTGACCACGCTCGCGGTCGTCTTCGAACCGCGGGAAATCGTGAAAGCGCCAGCGATCGGGAAGTGTTCGACAGCCGCTGTAAGCGAAGTGGGCATGAGATCCTCTCCGGCAGGAAGGGAGCGCCGAGATCGTAGCGGTTACCCTTGATGGTCTTGCCGCTGTGTCTTTTCGGTCGCATAAGGGTCCGTAGTAACCGCTTTGAATTTCTGCCTGATTTTGTCGTTGGTCGAATCTGGTTTAAGAGATTACGCAATAGAAACCGGAAGACCAAGATCACGTGACACAGCTTCAGTCCCAGTCCGTTGCCGATGTCGTCCTCGACGAGGCGAGGACAGGACGTCGCTTCGTTTTCAGTGGTGACTGGCGGCACCACACGGCCGAGGCCATGGCCGCCAAGTTGAAGCGGTTCGGAAAGCTCTCCGGCGGGCAGAACGAATTCGACTTGTCCAGTATCACGGCGATGGATACGGCCGGTGCTTGGCTCATCCGGCGCTTCATGAATGGAATCGGCAGCGAGGCCGGGGGCGAGGTTCGCTTCGCCGACGGTGGGCAGCGTTACGTCGAACTCGTGCGCGCCCTGCCGGACGGACTGCCGCTTCCGAAACGCGACAGCCGGAGGGGATCGCTATTTCAAAGACTGTTCGCACCGATCGGCGAATTGACGGTGTCAATATGGACGGACACATTCGCGGCCATGTTCATCCTCGGCTCGGCGGTGCGTGGCGCACAAATGAAGTTGGGGCGCCACGCCGGCGTGTCGCCTGCCGCCATCGTTCACCAGATCGACCGCATGGGCGTCATGGCCGTGCCGATCATCACGCTGATGTCGTTTCTGATCGGCGCCATCATCGCACAACAGGGCGCGTTCCAGCTCCGCTCCTTCGGCGCCGAAATCTTCGTCGTGGACCTGGTCGGCATTCTGCAATTGCGTGAAATCGGAGTGCTTTTGACGGCGATCATGATTGCCGGCCGGTCGGGCAGTGCCATCACGGCCGAGATCGGCTCGATGAAGATGCGCGAAGAGGTCGATGCGCTGAAAGTCATGGGATTGAGCCCTGTCGGCGTGCTTGTCTTTCCGCGGCTGGTGGCATTGACGATCGTGCTGCCGCTCTTGACGATTGTCGCCAATTTCGCCGCGCTTACCGGGGCGGCCTTCGTCGCCTGGGGCTATTCCGACATCACCTTCGCAACATTCCTTGCGCGACTGCAGGAGTCGATCGACTTTTCCACGGTAGCAGCGGGCATGATCAAGGCGCCCTTCATGGCGCTGATCATCGGGGTGGTCGCCGCGGTCGAGGGCCTGAAAGTCGGCGGCAGCGCCGAGTCTCTTGGCCGCCACGTCACTTCGTCGGTGGTCAAGTCGATCTTCGTCGTCATTCTCGTCGACGGACTGTTTGCCATGTTCTATGCGGCAATCGATTTTTGAGGCGGGTGGCATGGTTCAATCGGTATTGAAGAAGCAGCCGGACCAGGCGGCGGAGCACCGCGAGGCCGTCCTTTCCGTTCGCGATCTCACCGTCGGCTTCGGTGACAACATCGTGCTCGACAGGCTTGATCTCGAGGTCTATCGCGGCGAAATCCTCGGCTTTGTCGGCGCTTCGGGAACCGGCAAATCGGTGCTGATGCGAACGGTGTTGCGGCTGCTGCCGAAGCGTTCCGGCACTATTGAAATCCTCGGAAACGAATACGACAGATTGAGCTTGAGGGAGCGAATTGCACTCGACATGCGCCTCGGCGTGCTGTTCCAGCACGGCGCGCTCTTTTCCGCGCTCACCGTTCGCGAGAACATCCAGGTGCCGATGCGTGAGTACCTCGACCTGCCGCAGGATCTGATGGACGAGTTTGCTCGCCTGAAAATCGAGCTGGTCGGCTTGGCGCCCGAGGCAGCTGATAAATATCCCGCCGAGCTTTCCGGTGGTATGATTAAGCGTGCGGCGCTCGCGCGTGCGCTCGCACTCGACCCGGACCTGGTCTTCCTGGACGAGCCGACGTCCGGCCTCGATCCGATCGGTGCGGCGGAGTTCGACGAGCTGATCGCCAAGTTGCGGGACACACTTGGGTTGACCGTGTATATGGTGACTCACGATCTGGACAGCCTGTTTACGGTCTGCGACCGGATCGCGGTCCTCGGCCAGAAACGCGTGCTCGTGTCCGGGACCATCGAGGACATGCTTGCCTGCGAGGAGCCATGGGTAAAATCCTATTTCCGCGGCAAGCGGGGAAGGGCGGTCGTGCGGGCGTGAAGGCGACCCGCCCGTCAGTGGAAGGACGCGCTTCGGAAAGGTTCGCCTGCCGAAGCCGGTTGGATAAGCGGCAAGAGCCGCAAGGGTGATCGGAGCCGATGGAAACCAAAGCGAATTATGCCATTGTCGGCTTTTTCACGGTATTCGTGATCGCCGCCGCCTTCGGCTTCGTCTACTGGATGGCGCAATATGGCCGGGCGGGGCAGATGGTGGAACTCGTGGTCAACATTCCCGGTTCCGCCAGTGGCCTTACCGTCGGCTCGCCCGTGCGCTTCAATGGCATCAATGTCGGCACCGTCCGCAATCTGGCGATCGACGCCAATGATCCGCGCTATTCGATCGCCATTACGGAGGTTTCGGCCGATGCGCCGGTGCTGACCTCCACCAGGGCGACGCTGGAAGTCCAGGGGCTGACCGGTGCCGCCTATATCGAGCTCAGCGGCGGCCGCAAGGGTGACGAGAACATTCTGAAGACGGCGCTCGAAAAAGGGACGCAGGCCACGATCACCGCCGACCAATCGAGCGTCACCAGCCTGCTTGCGACCGCCGACCAGATCCTCGACCGGGCAAACAGCGCCATCACCGATATCCAGGGCTTCGTGACGGACATCCGCCGCCCGCTCACCTCGACGATCGGCAATGCCGAGAAATTCTCGAAGGCGCTTGCAGATAATTCCGACGTCATCGATCAATTCCTGAAAAGCGTCGAGGAATTGTCGGCATCGGTCAGTACAGCTTCGAGGAAGCTCGACACCACGCTCGAAGGCGCCGACAGGCTGATCAAGTCCGTCGACCCGAAGAAGATCGACACGATCGTCAGCAATGCCGAGCAACTGAGCAAGGATCTGAGGGATGCCTCGGGTGGCGTTTCTGAGGCGATCGCCGGCTTCAGGCGCACGGTTGGCACCTACAACCAGTTCGGCGAGAGCGCGCGGGAGACGCTGAAGCGCGTCGACGCGCTGGTGGCGGCCGTCGACGCGCAGAAGATCGGATCGGTCGTCGACGACATTTCCGTTGCGAGCGCGGATGCCCGAAAGATTGCCGCCCAGGTATCCAGCTTCGCCGAAAAGATCTCCGGCCGCCAGGAAGACATCGACCAGACGATCACTGATTTCACCCAGATGTCGAACAAGCTGAATGCCGCCTCGAATCGTGTCGACGGCATTCTGGCGAAGATCGACGGCTTCCTTGGCGATGCCGATGCGCCGTCGCTTTCGGCCGAAGCGCGTTCGACGCTCGAATCCTTCCGGAAAATGGCCAACAACCTCAATGCGCAGATCGGTCCCATCACAGAGAACCTCAAGCGTTTCTCGGGGTCGGGTCTGCGCGACGTGGAGGCACTCGTCACCGAAACGCGCCGCACTGTGCAAAGTCTTCAAAGCACGATTTCCAGTTTCGACAGAAATCCACAACGCCTTCTATTCGGCGGCGAAACAGTTAAGCAATATGATGGCCGCACGCGGCGCTGATTCGCACGTCGCGGGATCGCGAATGGGTTGAGCGCGGCGGGGGGCTGCGCGAAGCCTGATTGTTTGGGGATGTCTGCAGTATGCGTTTTCCGGGTCTGGTAGCTGTGCGTAAGGCGGGGGCCGCCCGGACAGCAGTAGTCGTTTCGTTAGCGATGATGTTGGCGGGCTGCGGAACGCGTCCGGCAGTCAACGATACCTTCAGCCTGGCAACCACACCCGTTGTCGATCGACCTGCGTCTACCGGGCGGCAAATCCTGGTGCCGGAGCCGACAGCGCTGAAAACACTCGACAGCGAACAGATCGTCGTCCGACTGTCGCGGTCGGAAATACAATTCCTCGCCAGGGCGCAATGGGGCGACCGGCTGCCGAGGATCGTGCAGGACAAGCTCGTCCAGACCTTCGAGAACACCGGCAGGGTCGGCGGCGTCGGCAAGCCGGGTCAGGGGCTGGCGATCGACTATCAGGTCGTCACTGAAATCCGTGCCTTCGAGATTTCCACCGACGGGCCGGACACGGCGGTAGTCGAGATCTTCGCGAAGCTTCTGGACGACCGGAATGGCACAGTGCGCCACCAACGAGCGTTCAAGGCTGTGGCGCCGGTAAGCGGGCCGGGCAATACAGCCTTTGTTTCGGCCCTGGATGCGGCTTTCGCGAAGGTGGCGGCTGACATCGTCGGTTGGACGTTGGCATCGATCTAGCTTCTGACGCCAAAGGGATTTCGCCCGCAGATGAGGGCAAATGCCGCCCGGCGGGTCGCGGCGTTCAGCCGCTGCCGACCTTCGCCAGCTCGATTCGGTTGATTACATCGGTGACGCCGGGGACGGCTCTTGCCGCTTCTTCAGCGCGGACGATTTCCTCTTCCGACGCCACCCTTCCGTCAAGCACTGCCGTGCTGCCGGTGCAGGTGACCTGAACGTTGACGGCATCCAGCCCGGGGGCCACGGCGAGCAAGTGTGCCACACGGCGCTCGAGTTCGGCCGGATGCTCCGGTGTCACGCGCTCCGGTTCCTCGCCAAAAAATGTGCGTTTCTTGAACACCATGCCTCGATCCCTCGTTCGAAGGGAAACGCCGTAGCATGAAATTTGTTCGTGGCTTCGCTGCTGTCATACCAGCGGCAGTGGATTGTGACCGAAGCATCACGAGCGCGGCGCAAACGCAGCCGCAGCGCGCAAGAGCCGGCCTGTCCCACCAGATCGGTCAGAATCTACTGCCGTTGGATGCGACAATCATGGCCAGCGAACCACCGGCGGGAGCGACGAGAGGATCGAATCGACGTTGCCGCCAGTCTTGAGGCCGAAGATCGTGCCGCGGTCGTAGAGCAGGTTGAACTCGACATAGCGGCCGCGGCGCACCAGCTGCTCGTCGCGATCCGTCTCGCTCCAGGGCGTATTGAAATTCGACCTGACGATCTTCGGGTAAACGAGCGCAAAAGCCCTGCCGACGTCCCGGGTGAAGGCGAAGTCTGCCTGCCAGCCGCCGAGCTCGTCCGGCGAATGCAGCCAATCATAGAATATGCCGCCGGTGCCGCGTGGTTCGTTGCGGTGCTTGAGGAAGAAATATTCGTCACACCATTCCTTGAATTTCGCATGATCGGCGACCGGGTGGCGATTGCAGGTGATCTCCATCGCGCGATGGAAGAGTACCGTGTCCGGGTCGGTCATGACGCGCCGTCGATCGAGCACCGGCGTCAGGTCCGCGCCGCCGCCGAACCAATTGCTGGTGGTGACGACCATCCTCGTATTCATGTGAACGGCAGGCACGTTGGGGTTGACCGGGTGGGCGATCAGCGAAATGCCGGAGGCCCAGAAGCGCGGATCCTCGCTGGCGCCCGGGATTTGGCCGCGGAACTCCGGGGAAAATTCGCCATGGACAGTGGAGGTGTGGACGCCGACCTTCTCGAAGACTCGGCCCTCCATCATCGACATGCGCCCGCCGCCGCCGGCGCCCTCTTCACGAAGCCAGTCCCTGGCGACGAAGCGGCCTGCGGGCTGGTCCGACAGCGGGCCGCTGAGATCGTCTTCGAGCGCCTCGAAGGCCGCACAGATCGCATCGCGCAGGCTCTCGAACCAGGCCTTGGCTTCGGCCTTCTTGTCTTCGATGTCGGCAGGCAGTCCCTGCGGCAATTGCGGTCTTTCCATGGACATTCAATTCCGTTTGCGGCGCGTGTCGTTGCCGATTCGATCGTCGTCGCCACAGTTCATATTTTCGCTCGAATGGCAACGGCGGGGCGATTCCCGTGACAATCTCCGCAATGCCGGACTGCGCTGCGGCGAGAGACACAAGGGCTGGCAATGGTGCCGTCGCCATCCTACATTTCTTGGAGAGGTACAGCCATGGCGAAGTTACCACCAGGACCGCCGCTCGATGGCTTGCGGCGTCAGATCGACCGGCACCGCCGGGAAAATCCCGCGCGAGGCGATAGTCTCTTCGTGCGCGAGACCTTCCGCCTCGAACGCAATGCAGCCCGCGCCAAGGCTCGCGAATGGTTCGAGACCTGGCCGAAGGCCGCCTATTGGACTGAGGTCGAAAGCTGGCGGCAGCTCGAGGGCGGTGAGATCGAGTTTACGATGCGGCGGCTTCCAAGCGCGGATTAAGGTCCGTCCGCTTCGGGCACTTTGTCGCGGCCTTTTTGAGGCGCACCGGGACGGGATGCGTCACCCTCGCTGGCCGGTCCACGCAGCTGCGGAGGACGGGGCAAGTCCGGGGACGGAGGTAATGCATCCGGCTCTTCGCCAGGTGCACCTTTTAACGGCAAAATCCTCGTTTGCCGTCAGACGCTATGGCCAAGTCCACGCAGACGGGATAAACCTCTGGCTGTTCTTCTGCCCCGCACCAGTCCCACGTGCACCCGTCCGGTCTCATGCCCGTCCTTCGCTCGGTCATCGTTCTGTCTGTCACCCAGATCATCGCCTGGGGTGCGATGTTCATGTTCGTCTCGGTGACCGCGCCGGCGATGGCGAGGGATCTCGGGCTCGCGCCTTCAAGCATCTATCTCGGCCCAACAGTCATGCTTCTGGCCATGGCGCTCGGTTCCCCGCCGTTGGGGTCGTACTATGCGCGCCTTGGGGCGCGGCCGGTGCTCGCCTGCGGATCGGCACTTGCCGCACCCGGGCTTTGGCTGCTCGCCGTGGCTGAAGGACCGCTCGTCTATTTTGCCGCCTGGGCGATCCTCGGTCTGGCGGGGGCTCAGACGTTGACGACATCGGCGCATGTCTTTCTGACCGAGGTCGCCGGGGAGGGTGCGCGCAGGGCGATCGGGGCACAGATGCTTGCGATGGCGCTTGCGCCAAGCGTTTCCTGGCCCATGACCGTCTACTGGGAAGCCACCCTCGGCTGGCGCGGCACATATGTGCTCTACGGTGCCGCGATGCTCCTCGTCTGCACACCGCTGCATCTTTGGGCTCTGCCGCGGACCAGGCCGGCGGCCACCGCGCCAAAGGCTGCTGTTGCCGCCGGGAAAGCTGGACATTCACAGCGACATCGCCTGCTGGTCGTCGCTCTGATCACCGCAGCGGTTGCGCTCAACGGCTTCGTCACCTGGGGATTTCAACTGGTCCTGATCGACCTGTTTCGCAGCTTCGCGGTGGCGGACTATCTAGCGGTAGGTTTCGGTTCCGCGATCGGCTTTATCCAGCTCTCGGCGCGGCTCTTCGATTTTCTCGGCGGCAATCGCTGGGATGGGGTGACGACCGGCCTTTTCGCCGCAGCGCTCATGCCGATCGCACTGTTCATGCTGATCCTCGGAGGAGGGACGGAAGGGACGATCGTTCTCTTCCTCGTGCTCTACGGGCTTTCGAGCGGCGCTATGTCTGTCAGCCGGGCGACGATGCCGCTCGCCTTTTTTACGCCGGCGCAATATGCCACGGTCATGGCGCGCCTTGGCCTGCCGCTCAATCTGGCTTTCGCCACCGCGCCGCCGTTTTTCTCCTTTGTGCTCGCCGAGGCGGGCAACCGCTTGGCGCTGGCGGTCGCACTTGGCTGTTCCCTTGGCACATTGGCGAGCATGGTCCTGCTCAGCCGGATGAGAACCGCTGCATGAATTGGTTTAGCCGGTCTCGCGTTCGCTTGGGCCGTCGGCCGGATCGATCAGGCGTGGCCCGGCCCCTTCGGTTCCGAGCACGTCATAGGGGTTGCGCAATGGGCAGTCGCGCATCGACAGGCAGCCGCAGCCGATGCAGCCGGTCAGTTGATCGCGCAGCGCCGTCAGCTTGGTGATGCGCTCGTCGAGCTGTTGCCGCCAAGTCATTGACAATCGGGCCCAGTCCTCGGCCGTCAGCGGCCGGTCGTCAGGCAGCACCGACAGAGCGGTCTGGATCTCCGAGAGCGGGATGCCGGTGCGCTGCGCGACCTTGATGACGGCAACGCGCCTCAGAACCCCACGCGGGTAGCGGCGCTGATTGCCGCGGCTCCGATTGCTGCGGATGAGGCCTTTCGTCTCGTAAAAATGGAGCGTCGAGACGGCGACGCCGCTACGCTCGGCGACCTCGCCGACCGTCAGCTCGCGCTTGAGATCGTGGGTGTAATCTTTTTTCATGGGCGCTATTGACCTCAACTATAGTTGAGGTTCTATAGCATGAGCTCCCTGTAGCCAACAACAAGGAGCTGATCCCGCATGACAGAGAAGATGACGCTTGCCCTGATCTACGGCAGTGCGCGGCAGGGCCGCTTTTGCGATACGGTCGCGAGCTGGCTTATCCGCGAGCTTTCGACCTCCGACGTCTTCAGCCTGACGATCATCGATCCGCTGAGATTCAGGAGCGCTCGAGGCGAAAAGCCCGGCGACATGGCCGAGTGGATGGAGCGCAAGGTGGCTGAAGCGGACGCCTTCATCGTCATCACGCCGGAATACAATCATGGCTATCCGGCAGCTCTGAAGGAGTTGATCGATTCTGTCTATGAGCCCTGGCACGCCAAGCCCGTGGCCTTCGTCTCCTATGGCGGCGCTTCCGGCGGCATCCGGGCGGTCGAACAGTTGCGCCAGGTGTTCGGCGAATTGCATGCGGTTACGCTGAGGGACGGAGTAGCCTTCCCGAAAGCCTGGTCGAAGTTCGACGCGGCCGGCAATCCTTACAAGCCTGGGGAGATGCAGGCGCCGCTGTTCCTGATGATGGATCGGCTGACCTGGTGGGCGCGCACCCTGAAATCCGCACGCAGGGCGACCCCCTATAACGAGATCGCCGCATGACGGGCACGGCCCCTTCCAGGCCGGTGGCGCCCTTCTGGCTGATGCGGTCAGAAGGCGTCGGTCTGCCGCATCGCCTCTCCGACGATCATCGCGGTCGCCATTGCTATGTTGAGCGAGCGCTGGCCCGGCGCCATCGGAATGAGGATCCGTGCGTCGGCTCGGTCATGCACATGATCGGGCACGCCGGCGCTTTCGCGGCCAAAGAGAAGGATATCGTCGGCGCGATAGCTGAAGCGCGTATACGGCTCGGCCGCCTTTGTCGAGGCGAGCACAAGTCGTTTCCCCGTTTCCGCTCGCCATGCTTGGAAGCGTTCCCAGCTGACGTGCCGGGTCAGCGTCACGGCGGCGATGTAGTCCATGCCGGCGCGTTTCAGGTTCCGGTCGGAAAGATCGAAGCCAGCCGGTTCGATTATGTCGACCGAAAGGCCGAGGCAGGCGGCGAGCCGGAGGATGGTGCCGGTGTTGCCCGGTATGTCCGGCTGGTAGAGTGCGATGCGAAGAGCGTTCATGGACGATCAGGCCGTTTGGTGAGACGTGGAGGGATTGGACTGTCCTTTTGCATCGAATGGGCTTCAACGACGAGCATTTGGTCAAGCGCTGTATGCGGTATCGCTGAATTTGCCGCCGCTAATCTGTGCTGGATTGGCAACATTTGGGCCGCTGGAGAAGAAACGTGCAGGAAAATACATGCGACAATCTGGCGCGGCAGGCGGAATAAGGGTAAAGGTCAATCCTCTTCCACGCGAACCGACGGAGGCATGCATGACAGTTCTGATGTTGACACGCCTCCCACATGTGGCCGGGCCTTCCCCGGCCTGACCGGTTCCGCGCCCTTTCCGTCTATCGATCGAATGAAGCGCGCTCCGGTTCTCCGGAGGTTCTAGCGCGAGTCGCGGCCATTTCCGGAGAATTTTTCAGAGATAACGAATGCGGGGAGACCCGCCTTCCTTCAATATCCCATGAAGGAGCTTCAGAAATGTTCGGCTGGTTTGAATCCCGCCTCAATCCCTATCCGTTGGCAGAACCGGCGGTTCCGCCAACGGGGCTTTTTGCATTTTGCTGGCACTATACGAAGCCCGCCGCACCGTGGCTTCTCGTCATGGCCCTGTGCACGATGCTGATCGCGATCGGCGAGGTGGCGCTGTTCCAGTTCCTCGGCAACATTGTCGATTGGCTGTCGAATGCAGACCGCGAGACTTTCCTCGAGGCGGAGGGCGGCAGGCTCGCATGGATGGGCGCGCTGATCCTGATTGGATTGCCGGGTCTGGTGGCGCTCGATTCTTTCGTCATGCACCAGGTTCTGCTCGGCAACTATCCGATGATCGCCCGCTGGCAGATGCACCGTTATCTGCTTCGACAGAGCATGACGTTCTTTGCCAATGAATTCGCGGGGCGGGTCGCGACCAAGGTGATGCAGACCTCGCTCGCCGTGCGCGAAACGGTGATGAAGATCCTCGACGTCTTCGTCTACGTGGTGAGCTATTTCACGACGATGCTTGTCGTGGTGGCGACCGCCGACGGGCGTCTCGTTGCTCCGCTCGCGATCTGGCTGGCGATCTATATTGCGATCGTCGCCTATTTCGTGCCGCGGCTGCAGAAGATCTCCAGGGAGCAGGCGGACGCCCGTTCGATGATGACCGGGCGCATCGTCGACAGCTACACCAATATCGGGACGGTGAAACTCTTCTCGCATGCGGGACGCGAGGAAACCTATGCGCGCGCCGGCATGGAGGAGTTTCTCGAGACGGTCTACCGGCAGATGCGCAAGGTGACGCTGTTCCACATCTGCGTCTACTCCAACAACTGCATCGCACTCTTTGCCGTCGGTGCGCTCGGCATCTATCTGTGGCTGACGAGTGCGATCTCCGTCGGAGCGATCGCCGTCGCGATCGGTCTCGCCATGCGCATCAACGGCATGTCGCAATGGATCATGTGGGAAGTCTCGACGCTGTTTGAGAACATCGGCACCGTCTATGACGGCATGGGCATGATGACCAAGGCCCACGACATCGTCGACAGGCCTGACGCCGGCACGCTCGAGGCGAAGCAAGGTGCGATCAACTTCGAGAATGTCCGCTTCCACTACGGCAAGGCGAAAGGCGTTATCGACCGGTTGTCGCTCGATATCCGATCCGGCGAGAAGATCGGCCTCGTCGGCCGCTCGGGCGCCGGCAAGACGACGCTGATGAACCTGCTCCTGCGCTTCTACGATCTCGAAGATGGCGTGATCCGGATCGACGGCACCGACATCTCCGCCGTCACGCAGGACAGCCTGCGTTCGCAGATCGGCGTGGTGACGCAGGATACGTCGCTGCTGCATCGCTCCATTCGCGACAATATCGCCTATGGTCATCCCGAGGCGACGGACGCTCAGATCATCGCCGCGGCGAAGAAGGCGAATGCCTGGGACTTCATCCTGGCGCTCGAAGACCAGCACGGACGGCGAGGGCTCGACGCACAGGTCGGCGAACGCGGGGTGAAGCTCTCCGGCGGTCAGCGCCAGCGCATCGCGATCGCTCGCGTCTTCCTGAAGGACGCCCCGATCTTGATCCTCGACGAGGCGACCTCGGCGCTCGATTCCGAGGTTGAGGCGGCGATCCAGGAGAACCTGTTCGCGCTGATGGCCGGCAAGACGGTGATCGCCATTGCCCACCGGCTGTCGACGCTGACCGAGATGGACCGGCTTGTGGTCCTCGAATCCGGGCGGATCGTCGAGATGGGTTCGCATGCCGAACTGGTCGCAAAGCGCGGTCTTTATGCCGATCTCTGGTCACGCCAGTCTGGCGGCTTCATCGCCGACCAGGTCGAGAAGGAGGAGGCGGCGGAGTGATCCGCCGCTTCGCCTTTTCGCCGAAAGGTTGCCGGAAGCTTGCGCATTTGTAATGGACGGTTCGGCGATAACCGATTGCCGTCCGCTCTCTGCCACCTATTATCAGAACAATGCTGCGCTCCATCGTCGCCATCTTCGAGAACTGGATCCATCCCTTCGCGCCGCGGGATCGCCTGCAGCCGCCAAGGTCCCTTTGGGGCTTTGCCTGGTTCTATGCGCGCCAGGCAAAGGGGCCGTTTCTGGCGATGGCGGCGCTTGGCGGCCTGGTGGCAATGCTCGAAGCCGGGCTCTTCTATTTCGTCGGCCGGCTGGTCGACGTACTCGATACGGTGCGGCCGGAGGACGGCTGGAGCGGATTGATCGCATCAAACGGTCCGGAACTGCTCTTCATGCTGCTGACGGTGCTGGTGTTCCGCTTCGTCGCCGTCTCGCTCGCCGCGCTCGTCGAGGAGCAGTCGATCATCACCGGTTTTCTCAATCTCGTTCGCTGGCAGTCCTATGTGCATGTCGCGCGCCAGTCATTAAGCTTCTTCCAGAATGAATTTTCCGGCCGTATCGTCACCAAGGTGTGGACCGGCGCGCAGGCGACGAGCGACCTCATCGTTTCCCTGCTGCAGGTCGTCTGGTTCATCGTCATCTACACCGCCTCGACGATGGCGCTGATCGCCCAGCTCGACTGGCGTCTTGCGGCAATGGTGGCGTTCTGGATCCTCGTCTTCATGGGGCTCGCCCGCTATTTCGTCCCGCGCGTGCGCAGGCATGCCCGCAACACCGCCGAGATGGCCTCGATGCTCAACGGTCGCATGGTGGACGCCTATTCCAACATGCAGACATTGAAACTATTCGGCAGCGACGAAGAGAACGACCGCTATATCCGCGCCGGGTTCGATCGTTTCCAGGGAGCGGTCATCCCCTTCACGCGACTGTTGACGGGCGTCCGGGCATCGCAGGCGCTCCTTTCCGGGCTGATGATCACCGCGATCGCGGTCTACTCCATCGATCTGTGGCTGGCAGGCTCGGTGAGTTCCGGAGCCGTCGCCTTCACCCTGGCGCTGGTGCTGCGGCTCAACATGCTGCTCGGACGGATGATGGGCCAGTTCAACGCGATCATGCGCAACATCGGCACGATGCAGAACTCGGCCGAACTCGTGTCACAGCCGATCGGCCTCGTCGATCGGCCGGACGCGGCAGACCTCAAGGTCAGCAAGGCCGAAATCCGCTTCGAGCACGTGAAGTTCCATTATGGCAAGGGGGGAGGCGTCATCGACGACTTGTCCTTGACCCTCCGCCCCGGCGAAAAGGTCGGCATCGTTGGCCGCTCGGGAGCTGGCAAATCGACGCTCGTCAACCTATTGCTGCGCTTCTACGATCTCGAGGGCGGTCAGATCCTGGTCGATGGCCAGGACATAGCCGCGGTCCGGCAGGAGTCGCTGAGGGCCAACATCGGTATGGTGAGCCAGGATACCTCGCTGCTGCACCGCTCGATCCGCGACAACATCCTGTTTGGCCGGCCGGGTGCATCGGAGGAGCAACTGATCGCGGCGGCACGCAAGGCGGAGGCCTATGAGTTCATCGACGACCTCATGGACCAGCGCGGCCGCAAGGGGTTCGATGCCCATGTCGGAGAGAGGGGCGTCAAGCTCTCCGGCGGACAGCGGCAGCGGATCGCGATTGCCCGCGTCATGCTGAAGGACGCTCCCATTCTCGTTCTCGACGAAGCGACCTCGGCACTGGACTCCGAAGTGGAGGCGGCCATCCAGTCAAACCTTCAGCGACTGATGCACGGGAAGACGGTGCTTGCCATCGCGCATCGGTTGTCGACGATTGCCGCTCTCGATCGCTTGGTGGTCATGGACCGCGGGCGGATCGTCGAAGACGGTACGCATGCCGAGCTCATCGCGCGCGGGGGTCTCTACGCGGAGCTTTGGGCGCGCCAATCAGGCGGCTTCATCGCACAGGAAGAAGCCGCCGAATAGGAGACCGGAAGGCGTCCTCGGAGCGCGCCAAGCCCTTGCGCTGATTGGCCGCATCTTTCCCCGCGACAATCTGCCCGCCTGACCGCATGAAGGCTGGACATAGTCCGCGTTCAAGCATAGAACGCGCCCGATTGACGGGGATTCCGCGTGCCGGATTCTCCGGATTCTGGCACCTGATCCGAGGCTTGCAGCGGTGAGCCGGGTAGGGTGGCAGCGAATGAGACAGGGCGCGGTTCCGTGACTCGGGGACGGGAGGAAGCGCGCCGGGGGCGGATGCAGTGTCCGCAACATTGCGTGAGAGGATGGTTTAGCCGTGAGCGAACACGACACTTCAAGCGAGACCTTGGGCGAGCCCACTCGCCGCGACTTCCTGTACCTGGCTACCGGGATGGCTGGCGTCGTCGGCGCCACGGCTGCAGTCTGGCCGTTCATCGACCAGATGCGTCCGGATGCCTCAACGCTTGCGCTCGCTTCGATCGAGGTCGATGTTTCGAGCCTGCAGCCGGGCATGTCGCTCACGGCCAAGTGGCGCGGCAAGCCGGTCTTCATCCGCAACCGCACTGACAAGGAAGTCGAGGAAGCCAAGGCAGTGGCGCTCGACGAGCTCAAGGATCCGGCCGCGCGCAACGCCAACCTCCCGTCGGAAGCGCAGGCAACGGACATCGATCGCTCCGCCGGCGAAGGCAAGGAAAACTGGATCGTGATGATCGGCTCCTGCACCCATCTTGGCTGCGTGCCGCTGGGCCAGGCCGGCGATTTTGGCGGCTGGTTCTGTCCCTGCCACGGTTCCCACTACGATACCGCCGGCCGCATCCGCAAGGGCCCGGCACCGGAGAACCTCCCCGTGCCGACCTTCACGTTCGTTTCCGACACAGTTATCAAGATCGGTTGAGGGGACTACTGAGAATGAGTGCTGATCATTCAACCTACACGCCAACAACAGGCATCGAGAAGTGGGTTGATTCCCGTCTTCCGCTGCCGCGGCTCGTCCACGACTCCTTCGTCTCCTATCCGGTGCCGCGGAACCTGAACTACGCCTACACCTTCGGCGCGATGCTGTCGGTAATGCTGATCGTGCAGATTCTGACCGGCATCGTCCTCGCGATGCATTATTCGGCCGAGACGACCGTCGCCTTCAACTCCGTCGAGAAGATCATGCGCGACGTGAACCACGGCTGGCTGTTGCGCTACCTGCATGCCAATGGTGCATCCTTCTTCTTCATCGCCGTCTACCTGCATATTGCCCGCGGTCTCTACTACGGCTCCTACAAGGCGCCGCGCGAGATCCTCTGGATACTCGGCGTCGTCATTTATCTCCTGATGATGGCGACCGGCTTCATGGGTTACGTTCTGCCGTGGGGCCAGATGTCCTTCTGGGGCGCTACCGTTATCACCGGCTTCTTCTCGGCCTTCCCGCTGGTTGGCGAATGGATCCAGCAGTTCCTGCTCGGCGGCTTCGCCGTCGACCAGCCGACGCTGAACCGCTTCTTCTCGCTGCACTACCTTCTGCCCTTCATGATCGCCGGCGTCGTCGTCCTGCACATCTGGGCATTGCACGTCACCGGCCAGACGAATCCGACTGGCATCGAGGTCAAGTCGAAGACCGATACGGTGCCCTTCACGCCTTATGCGACCTTGAAGGATGCGCTCGGTGTTTCCGTCTTCCTCATCGTCTACGCCTGGTTCGTCTTCTACATGCCGAACTATCTCGGCCATCCGGACAACTACATCCCGGCCGACCCGCTGAAGACGCCCGCGCACATCGTTCCGGAATGGTATTACCTCCCATTCTACGCGATGCTGCGCGCCATCACCTTCAACATCGGCCCGATCGACTCCAAGCTCGGTGGCGTTCTGGTGATGTTCGGCTCCATCATCGTTCTGTTCTTCCTGCCCTGGCTCGACACGTCTAAGGTCCGCTCCGCCGTCTACCGCCCGTGGTACAAGCTGTTCTTCTGGATCTTCGTCGCCGATGCCATCATGCTCGGCTGGCTCGGCTCCCGCCCGGCCGAAGGCGTCTATGTCGTGCTCTCGCAGCTCGGTACGCTGTACTACTTCGGCTTCTTCCTCGTCATCATGCCCGTTCTCGGCCTGATCGAGACGCCGAAGCGCATTCCGAATTCCATCACCGAGGCGGTGCTGGAAAAACAGAATGCGAAGGTGCAGCCGAAGACCGCCCACGCCTGACCGGAACAGCGATTGATAAGGAACTCACAACAATGAAAAAGCTTGTCACAGGCATTCTGTCACTTGCTGTCGTTGCCGGTCTGGGCCTGGGCGCAGCTATCGCCCAGGACGGAGCCGGCGGCGAAGGTCATGCCGAAGGCGGCACGCCGCACTACCCGATCCACAAGCCGGAGCAGCAGGACTGGACCTTTGCCGGTCTCTTCGGCCACTACGACAAGGGCCAGCTGCAGCGCGGCCTCAAGGTCTACACCGAAGTCTGTGCTGCCTGCCATTCGATGAGCCTGGTTCCCTTCCGCACACTGGGAGACCTCGGCTACTCCGAAGCCCAGGTGAAGGCCTTCGCTGCCAACTACGAAGTGCAGGACGGTCCTAACGCGGACGGCGAGATGTTCGCGCGCAAGGCAATTCCGTCCGACTACTTCCCGTCGCCGTTCCCGAACAAGGAAGCGGCTGCGGCGGCAAACAACGGTGCGGCTCCGCCGGACTTCTCGCTGATTGCCAAGGCGCGCGGAATCGAGCGCGGCTTCCCGCAGTTCGTCTTCGACATTTTCTGGCCCTACCAGGAAGGCGGCCCGGACTATATCCACGCGCTGCTGACCGGCTATCAGGATCCGCCGGCGGGCGTCGAGGTGGCGGAAGGCACGCACTACAACCCGTATTTCGCCAGCGCCGCCGCCCTCGCGATGGCAGCGCCGCTTTCGGACGACCAGGTCACCTATGACGACGGCGCGCCGCAGACGGTGGATCAGTACGCCCGGGACGTGTCGGCCTTCCTGATGTGGGCGGCAGAGCCGCATCTCGAGGATCGCAAGCGCACCGGCTTCATGGTCATGGTGTTCCTGCTCATCTTCACCGGCCTCATCTATCTGACGAAGAAGTCGGTCTACGCGAACAAGGAACACTGATCGGAAAGCCGGGACAACCGGTCAATCGATCTCGAGGGTCCCGGTCTGCCGGGGCCCTTTTTTGTTGAAGGTGTGCCCGTGAGTCCGTCAGCTATGCGAGTCCGCGCACTTCAATCGGGAACCGTCCACTGCGGGTTCCAGGCGACTTCCCAAAGGTGCCCATCCGGATCATGGAAATAGCCGGAGTAACCGCCCCAGAAGCGCTTGCGGGCCGGATCGGTGATGACCGCGCCGGCAGCCTCGGCCTGGTTCATGATTCTATCGACCTCCTCCTTCGAATTGACGAGATGGCCGATCGAGATGGCGCCGACCCGCTGGCGCGTCGCGTCTATCTTCGCATCCTTGGCGAGCGACTGCGCAGGATAAAGCGCCAATATCAGGTCATCGTTCATATGGATGAAGACGACGGCTCCATCCTCGAAGTCCTGCCCAATGATCCCTTTCGTCGGCAGGCCCATTCCGTCACGGTAAAAGGCGAGGGACCTATCGAGGTCATCTACCGCCAGGGTCAGGACTTTCAATCGCGGTCTCATTTCGACCTCCCGTGCGCTACCGCATGTCTCCTTGGAGCAACCTCGAACCAAAGGGGACATGCAGCAATTCAAAGTGCTGCAGCGACCGCGCCCGTTGGGATTCGCGGCGCTGAAATCCGAAACGCGGCGGCGCCACCGCGGCGTGGCGTCACGACGCCATGCCTACAGATTACCGCGAATGCCCCGTCTTTTCAGCATGCGGCTTGGCGACGGCCGGCGGATCGATCTCCGTTCAGGTGAACGCGACCGCAAAAAGCAAACAGCCTCGTCTTGCGACGAGGCTGTTTGTGCTTGGCGTCGGGTTACAGCGCCGCGGGTCCTTATCGGAAGCCCAGGGGTCGCTGTGCGCGTCTACCGTCAGCTGAAGCGCCCGGCGGCATGGGCGAGCATCGTGTAGACCTTGCCCGTATCAGAGGTCAGGTAGGTCTGGGTGATGCGCTTTTCGGGATCGTTGCGCGCTACATCGGCGAGCAGCTTCTCGAAATCGGCGATGTAGCGGTCGACCGCCATGCGGAATTCAGGCTCGCGGTCGTATTTGCGCTTGATCTCGTCAAAGGTCTGCTGGCCCTTAAGGGTGTAGAGGCGACGGGTGAAGACATCCCGCTCGCCCCGCTGATAGCGGCGCCACAATTCGACGGAGGCATCGTGATCGATCGCCCGGGCAATGTCGACCGACAGCGAATTGAGCGACTCGACCACGTGGCGCGGATTGCGGCTGTCGCTCGGGCGGGCGACCGGCTGGGTTTCGGCTGGCCGCTGGCGCGCGACCGGCGGCTCCTCCTCTCGGGAGGCGGCGCGCAACAGGTCGCGCATCCAGCCGCCGCCTTCCTCGGCACGCTCCTCGACAGCCGGTGCGCGGGCAGGCTGCAGCGGTCGTGTTGCCTGCTCCAGGCCAAGGCTGCCTCGAAGAGCAGCGTTGGACGCGGGCGGCTCGGCCGCCGGCTGTACCGGCGCGGCAGGCTGCGGCGCCGGCTGCTGAACGGCGCGGGCAGGTGCTGCGACGGGTGGCGGGGCTGCGGCGGCCGCCTGCTGGCGCACGGGCTGTGCCACCTCAAGCTGCATCGACGACTTGCCGATGATCTCGGAGAGCTCCTGCAACGCCTTGATCTGCTCGCCGACGGCGCGCCGCATCAGCGAGGCATTCTCCTTGGCCTCTTCCGGCAGATCGAATGCTCCGCGCTTGAGCTCCTCGCGGGTCGCGTCCAGCTCCTTGCGGATTTCACCGGCGGAGCGGCGGATGTCCTCGGTCGCGCCGCTGAAGCGGTTGATCGCATCGTCGATCGCCTGGCGTACGGCGTCGCGAAGTTGGGTCGCAACGCCATCCGACTTCTTGCCGCTTTCCGAGAGCATGCGCTCGATCTCGGAGACTGAGGCGCCGATGCCGCTGCGTAGCCGGGAGGCGACTTCATTTGCGCGCTCTTCCGCGCTGGTGAAGGCGCCTTGAAGCGCCTCACCGGCTTCATCGCCAGCCTTGGCAACCGCCTGCCGCATAGCCTCGGAGGCGCTGAACGCGCGGCTCTCGACTTGGGACAAGGTCCTGTTGACCTCGTTGATCGAGCCCTCCACGCCGGAGCGCAGTGTGTCCGCAATCTCGCGTGAGCGTTCTTCGGCGCGCGAGAAGGCGCCTTCCATCGATGCGGCAGCCTCCTCGCCCGCCTGGGCGAGAGTATTGCGCATGGCCTCCGCGGCCTCCGCGGCGCGCTGCTCGGTGCTCGACAGCAGCCGGCCGACATCGTTGAAGGAGGTCTGAATGCCACTTCGCAAGTTGCCTGCGACCTGGTTCGACCGCTCCTCGGCGCGCTGGAATGCGCCATCGACGAAACCCTCGAGCGCGCGCATCGTCCGCTCGATTTCTTCCGAGCGCTGGACAAGGCCGACGGACAGCGTGCGCAGGGCGTCCTGCCGTTCCTCAAGGGTGCTGGCGAGGTTCGACTGCGCCGCAGCCAGAAGCTGCGAAGCCTGGCCGAGCACTTTCGAATGGTCGTCGAAGCGACCGACGATACCGGCGACCTGGGAGAGGGTGGAGGCTGAAATGTCGGAGAGTTTGTCGACCTTGCCTTCGATAAGGCGGGTGGTGGTGGACAGCATATCCGACGCCTGCCGTGTCGAATCGGAGAACTTGGCTGCGGTTGCCTCGAGGCGTTGATCCATCTCCCCGAGATTGTTGCTTGCCTGTTCGACCACCAATGCAATTGCCGAATTGCTTGCCGTGAGCTGGTCGATCAGCCCCATTGCCGTCGATTGCAGACGGTTTTCGACCATCTTCATGGCCTTGGCAGTGTCCTCGGCCCTGTACGAGATGGCTTCAAGCGTTTCGCTGGTCCGCTCCGTGATGGCATTGACGAGCGCGGCGCTTTCCGCACGCAGGCGGTCGGCGCTCTCGTGGGTGAGGGCGGCAATGCGCTCGGCGGCCTCCTTGCCGGTCGCCGCATATTGCTCGATCACCGGGCGCGCCTTTTCATCAAGCAGGCGGGAGAGTTCGAGCGAGCGGCCGGCAAGCATCGAATTGAGCTCGCGGGTGCTCTCATCGAGCGCGCTGCGGATCGACTGGCCACGCGCATCGAGCGCCTTCTCGGCAGCCGTGAGGCTCTGCTCAAGGTTCTGGGTGTGGTTTGCAACTTCGTCATGAGTCGAGGCGAGACGGGAGGTTGCCGTTTCGGCCGCGTCAGTGATAGCGCGGGCGAGGTCGGCATGCCGCGCGGCCGTTGCCGAGGCGGTCTCTTCGAGAGAAGCTGCGAATTCGGCATTGCGTGCGGCAAGCGTGCTTGCGAAATCCGCGCCGGTTTTCGACAGGCGTTCCGCCGAGCGCGCAGCTTCGGCATCGATCTCCTGCGTCGCATCGCCGACCGCGCCGCGAAGGCTGGTGACGAGTGCAGCCGCCTTGCCTTCAAGCGTCCGATTGACGTTCTCAAGACCGATGTTGAGGGCCCGATCCATCGTGCCGAGCCGCTCCTCGATCCGTCCGGCGCCCGATTCCATCGCCGAGGAAATGCGGGTTGCGGCCGCTTCGCTGATCCGGTCGATCTCGCCGACGCGTTCGCCAAGGGTCTCCGCAAGGCGCTGACCCGCGCTGTCGACGATCGTGTTGACGCTTCCGACGCTGTCGCGGATGCGCTCTTCGAGTGAGCCGAGGCCCGACTCGATGCGTGCGCCGGTATCCTCGACAACGGCGTTGACGCTGCCGACACTGCCGCGAATGCGCTCTTCGAGCGAGCCGATCGTCGTCTCGATCCGGCTGCCGGTGTCATCGACGATGGTGGTGACGGTATTGACGCTGTCGCGTACGCGGTCTTCGAGCGAGCCGAGGCTCGATTCGATACGAGCGCCGGTGTTGTCGAGTCGGCTGTTGATGCCGTGGATCGAGATATCGACGCGATGGGTGAGCGAGTCCGCGGCGAGGCTGATCTGGTCGGCGGTTTCGGCGAGGCGCTCCGCGATGTTGCCGGTCGTCGAGCGCATGCGCGCATCCAGGGCTTCGGTGCTGCGGTCGATGGCGCCCGCGATCGCGGCTTGCCGTTCCTCGAGCGTCATCTCCAGCATGCTGGCACTGGTCGCAAGTGTCGTTGCCACCGCCATGGATTGGTCGGACAGAAGCTCTTCCAGCTGCTCGCGGCCCTGGCTGACAGCGGTATTGATAGCGGTGATCCGGTCGTCGAGGGTCGAGCGGATCTGGTCGTGGGTTGTTGCCAGCGTATCGCGCAAGTGCTCCGCCTTGCCGGAAAGCGTCTGCTCGATCTCGGCCGCCTTGCCGGCAAGCGATTGCGTCGCCTCCGAGGTACGAGCCGTAAGCGCCTCGGCGATCTCGGAACTGGTGCCCGTCAGCGCATCGGAAATCTTGCTGACACGGCTGCTCAGATCCTCCGCGATGCGAGCACTCGTATCGGTCAGCGTACCGGCAATCTGGCTGACGCGGCCGCCGAGATCTTCGGCGACTTGGGATACGCTCTGCGACAGCTTGTTTTCGATTTCGCCCACGCGGTCCGTCATGGTCTCGGCGACCGCCATCGCACGGAAGGTGAGGTTGTCGGCGACATCTTCGGCATGGCGGCTCAGCGAGTCGGCCATCTCGTGGGCGCGCGCCGACATGGTCGAGTTGATTTGTTCCGCGCGCTCGGCCAGCACGCCGTCGAGTGCGGCAGTCTGGCTCGCAAGCGTGTCGGTGATGGCGCGGCTGCGTTCGGATAAAACGCCCTGCAGCGTGTTCGTCTGGCTTGCGAGTGTATCGGTGAGTGCCTGGGTGCGCTCGGACAGCACCCCTTCAAGGGCGGCCGACTGGCTGCCGAGTGAGTTGGAAATTGCCTGCCCGCGCTCGGAGAGAACACGCTCCAACCGCTCGGCCGTGTCGCCGACGGCAAGTTCGATCGCGCCGGTACCGGAGGAGAGCGCGGACGTGAGCGCGGCGGTGCGCTCGGAAAGCGTATTGTCGAGCCGGTGCTGGCTGGCGGCAATCGCACTTGTGATCTCGTCGGTGGAACCGGTGAGCGTCTGTTCGATGCGCGCATGGGCTGACTGCAGGCCTTCGATGAAGGCGGACGTCCGCGTGTCGAGGCCTTCGGTCAGCCGCTGCTGGCTGGTCGTGAGCGCTTCGGCAAGAGCATCCGCGCGCTGGCTGAAGCCGCCCTCGATCCGCTCCTGCGCGTCCCTGAGCGCACCCATGAGCGAACCGGTCTTTTCGGAAAGCACGCTATCGATGCGGGTGTGGGCATCGCCGACGAGATTGCTGAGTTCCGCAGTGCGGCTACCGATCGTCTCCTCGATGAAGTCTTGTGTGGCGCCAAGCGCCGTCGCCAACGTCAACGACTGATCTGAAAGCGCCGAACCGATCTTCTCGATGCTGCCGTCAAGGGTGGTTCCGATCGCGTCCGCACCGCCGGAGACGGTCTCGTTGATGCGGTGCAGGCTTTCCATCAGCTTGGTGTCGAGCATGTTCGCCCGCTTGTCGAAGGCGTTCGCGAATTCCAGAAACCGCTCGTCGAAGGCGCTTGCCAGTTGCCCGACGGTCGTCTGCAGCTTCTCCTCGAAGAAGCCACCTCTCAAGTCGAGATCCATGATCGCGTCATCGGCGCTCGATTTGAGGCTTTGGCGGAAGCTCGCTCCTTTTTCGTCAAGTGCCGCATTGAGCGACTGCAGCACCTCGTCCAGGCCGCCGGCAATTGCCTGCTGGCCGACGCTGAGACTCTCGTTAAGGTCGCGCGTGCGGGCAATTAGGGTCTCGTTCAACTGGCGCGCGCGTTCGTTGAGCGCGGCATTGAGCTTTTCGGTATTGGTGTCGAGGGTGGATGCGCGGGTTTCGAACTGGCTTAGCAGCTGCTCACCGCGTTTTGTCAGGGTGTCGCTAAGGGCGTCGAGGCGTGCGTCGAATTCGTTGCTGAGGGTCGTTCCGGCGCTGGTCAGGCCGGAAAGCAGCGCGTCGGTGCGGCTGGACAGCATGGTTCCGATGGTCTGCAGAGCGTGATCCGACTTTTCGCTTAACGCCGCAGCGCGCGTGTCGATCAGCGATGCAAAGGCCTCGCCGGAAACCGCGATCCGCGAGGCGATGTCCTCGCTTGCAAGTTCCAGGTCGTCCTTCAGCTGGCTGTGTGCCCCGGCAATCGCCGAGCGGATGCGTTCGGAATGGCCGATGATCGCTTCACGCTCGAGCCCGAGCTCCTGGACGAGCGTGCGTACGCGCATCTCGTTGTCGCTATAGCTGCGTTCGAGCGCATTGACCTCGGAATGGACCAGGGCCTCGAGTTCGGTCGCGCGGGCGATCGTACGCTCGATCCCTTCGTTCATGGCGGACACTTCTCGCCGCACCGCCTGGCCGACCGTCATCACGCGGTCGGCCGCCGCCGTTTCCGGCTCTGCAAGCCGAAGGGCGACCTCGGCCATCGAACGCGCCGCATTGCGCAGCTCCTGGGCACGCGCGATCATGATCGCGAAGGAGAAGAAGAGCATGACGGGCAGCGCGATGCCGAGCAGGACACCGATCGCGCCGGGCGCCGCCGCCAGATCGCCGAGCGAACGAATTTGCCAGATTTGCGGCGCATAGAGCAGGTGCGCTATCCCGAGTCCGGCAAGCGCCCAGACCGCGGATATGGCGCCGGCGACGCGCAGTGCCGCGCGGTTGGCGCGCCCTTCGAAGGAACGGAGCACGGCGGCGGGGGATCTGCGGGTATCGTCGTTGGCCGGCGAGAGCGGCGGCTGCTTGGCAGCCGGCTCGGAGGCGGTGGTGCGCGCGGTCTCCGGTTCGTGCGCCGTCCGGGGAACTTCCTGTTGGGGCTTCGCAGCGCGTGCCTGAGCGGATGCAGCCGCTTTCCTGCTTGGCTCGGACACAGTCTCCGAAGACTTGTCGTTCAAGGTCGACTTCAGGTCGTCAAAGTCGATCTTCAGCGCTGCTTCCAGAGCCTGGAAGGCCTTCTCGTCGATCGACTCGTTGCTCTTCTTCGTCGCCATTGGGTACGCCTCACAAATATTGCCCACTGATGGCCGTCTCCTCGGCGCCGCAGGCGGGCCAATAAGACATCCTGAACAGGGCGGTAACGACAAGACACGCATCGCAACTCACGTGCAGTCCTGACGGATCACCGATTGCATCGCCTCGATGGATTATCCCCAGACGCCGCGTCGGGACACTGGGCGCCTGAGCTTATCCACCAGAACAGTTGCCATTTTCATATGCAGACCTGCTCCTAACCGTATCGTAGTGGCACATTAGCCAGGTTCTTACAATTAAGCGCAATCCGCATTCACTAAATTCCTAACGGTTTCTTAATGAGGCCCACGGGCGGTGGCCCGGAAACACAAGGAAATCAGCCACTTTAACAAGCGTTAACCATTCCTGGAGATTTCTGCCCCGATTGTGCCACCCTTTAAGCCGATCGCAGCCCCGCCTGCCGATGGTATCTGTCTGAAAACGGTGCGGTCACGCAATGCGCTACTGAAAAGGAAAACTCCATGGCGGCACTCAAGGTGGCCTTCGAGGCGCCCGATAATACCGGACGCTCCATTCCTTCGGCAAGAACGCCGATCAATTTTACTCACCTCGCCAATCAGACAATGGGGGACAAGGGGCTGGAGATGGAAGTCCTGCGGCTCTTTGCACGCCAGGCGCGCCAGGCGATGGCGGAAATCATGGCTGGAGCGGTCGAGCGGCGCCAAGAGGCGGCTCACCGGCTCAAAGGGGCAGCGCTCGCCATAGGGGCAGCCGGCATTGCGGAAGCTGCGGCCGCAATCGAGGCGCAGCCGGGGGATCCGACCTTGCAGGGCGAACTCGCTGCCGCCGTTCTCGAAACAGAACTCTTCATTTTGAAACTTTGCCGCTGACAGCGGAGTTCTCCAGAGCGTTGGCCGATTCCGGAAGCCGCTATAGATCACGTTCCTCATCCGTACGCTGTCGGCGGTGCCCGGACCAGAACCATCAGCCTCGTGTTGACTGGCTGGCGGATTTGTTGGAAGAAGCGGCCAGACCTTCGGGCGCTGCGACGCCTGCACCGCAGGCTCTCGCAATTGCCGGCTGATCCATCAAACCAATCCGGAACGAGAAATGACAAAACTTACGATCGTAGCCTTTGACGGCGCGCGCCACGAACTCGATGTCGAGAACGGCTCCACGGTCATGGAGAATGCGGTCCGCAATTCTGTGCCAGGCATCGAGGCCGAGTGCGGCGGCGCCTGCGCCTGCGCCACCTGTCATGTCTATGTCGACGAGGCCTGGGCGGCCGCCGTCGGCCCTCCGGAGGCAATGGAAGAAGATATGCTGGACTTCGCTTATGACGTGCGTCCGACCTCGCGTCTGTCTTGCCAGATCAAGATGAGCGAGGCCCTCGACGGCCTGGTTGTTCACGTGCCTGAACGACAGGCGTGAGTTGCTCGACGTTGTATAGGCGGCTGCCGGTTGCTGCATGTCTCCTTAAAAGCGACCTCGAGTTAAAAGCGACCTCGAGCGATTTCAAACCCGCGACAGCAACTCTCCGCGCCCTGAATTGACGCGCGGCGCCAGTCTGAAGGTCCGCACAAAAAATGCCTCGCTGGTCCAATGACAAGCGAGGCAAGGGGGGCGCATCGCATGCAGATGAGGGAGGGAGCATCTGCTGCACCAGGACACGCCAGGAGAACCTGCGTTGCTTCATCGCTTGAGGGATATTCTTAACCACCCGGAGCAATGACGCCAAGCTTCGATTCAGGTCGATGCTCAAGAGCAAAGCGTTACTTTCGACCTGCAAATAAATTTCCATGTCGACGGGCGGTTGATCTTCAGCTTCATCGCCCATTTCATAGGAGGAATATAGCTGAGTCGGCAGCCCGCCGCCATCATTAGATTCTGCCAATAAAATACTGTGGGTTTTTGCGCTGCCCGAGTGCGGATCCATGCGCTGGCCATTCATTTATTCGGGAAAGGTCAACGGGCAGATTTCTTCAGTGTTTCCAGCCGGTGTTGCAGCAGCCGGATCATGCGGCGGTCGAAATTCGCCGCTTCGGTCCGGTCGAAACGCGCCTGATCCTTGTCATGGCTCTCGACTTCCCGTGCGCTCACCTCGGTGACGCGGGCCTGCATCCGCTCACAATCGGCTTCCGGTTTGAGCGATAGAAATGCCTTTTCCATCTCGCGGGCGTGATTGCGGGCAATCTCCGCATGGCGCTCCTCGTGGCGCTTGATGTCCGACGCGAGCGTATCCCAGACGAGTGCCAGATCGCTGTTTGCCTGATTGCGATACTTCCAGCGCGGCAAAATGATACGCGTGCTGAGCGTCACCCGTGCCGAGCCGACTGCGCATCGACCGCCGCGGCTGACGTAGGTTATCGTACCGCCGAACTTGATGCGCGTTGCGCCTGGGTGACGCGTGCCGGTGGACTTCATCATCGGTCCGGCTGTTGCGAGTGCCTTGTCGAGCTCCGCCGCCGTGCGTCCGCCGATCGCGAAGTAGGAGATACTCTTGCTGAAAACGGTTTCACCCGAGGCGCTCTCGAGCGGAAAGCCGACGAGCACTGCGATCATGGCGGCTTTCAGCGATACATGCACTCGCGACATCGGCGGTACTCTTCGATTGAACTTCGTCCAAGCTTGGGGCATAGCCGAGGCGAGCGCAACAGAAAATCGGCTCCTTCGAGCTAGGTCGTGAACCGGGTGCAGCTTCCCATTCCGGTCAGGCTGAGCAGACGCCCATAGATACCAAGGACCGTCGCAAGATGACCTACGATCCTTTTCAGAGTTTCCACTGGAAGTTGGCGCATGGGCGCAGTCTCGAACTGGGTCCACGGGGCGTGCTGATGTCGATCGTCAACGTCACGCCGGATTCCTTTTCCGACGGCGGCCGCCTGATGGACGTCGAGAGTGCTGTGGCGGCTGCCTTGCATGCGATAGAGCAGGGGGCGGCGATCATCGACATCGGCGGCGAGTCCACCCGTCCCGACGCTACTCCGATCAGCGCGGAGGAGGAGCAGGCGCGCATTATTCCGGTGATCGAGCGGCTTGCAGTCCGGGCAGATGCGCTCATCTCGGTGGACACCTACCGGGCCGAGACGGCGCGGCTCGCCGTCGAGGCCGGCGCGCATATCGTCAATGACGTGCATGGCCTCCAGCGGGAACCGGCAATCGCGCAAATTGCAGCAAGGACCGGAGCGGGCCTCTGCATCATGCATACCGGACGCGATCGCCAGAAACTCGCCGACGTCATCGAAGACCAGTTTCATTTCCTCCAGCGCTCGCTCGATATAGCCGCCGATGCTGGTGTCGGCCGCGACCGGATCGTGCTCGATCCTGGCTTTGGTTTCGCCAAGGATACGGGCGAGAATTTTGAGATAATGGCGCGTTTCGGCGAACTGCACCGGTTTGCAGCGCCACTCCTCGTGGGCACGTCGCGCAAGCGCTTCATCGGCGCGGCAACCGGCCGTGAGGCCCAGGATCGGGACGTGGGGACTGCGGCGACGACGGCGCTTCTCAGAGCTGCGGGGGCTGCGATTTTTCGGGTGCATGATGTCGCAATCAACAGGGATGCGCTGGTGGTCGCGGATGCTATGCTGGCGGCAAGATCAGCCGACGGGACATGAAGTCATGACTGCGACCTACACGATCACGCTGAAGAACTGCGCCTTCTTTGCCCGCCACGGCGTTCTCGACGAGGAGGAGTTCCTCGGGCAGCGATTCTTCGTCGACGCGGAACTCGAAGTCGAGCAGGGTACCGCACTTGTAGAGGATTGCATCGACGACACCGTCCACTACGGCATCGCCTTTGCGGAAATTGAGAGGATCGTCACCGGACGCAGGCGCTATCTGATAGAAGCTCTGGCGCTGGAGGTTGCGAAAACGCTTTGCGCCCGTTTCCAGCAGGTCAGGCGTGCGAAAGTCTCCATCCGCAAGCCGAATGCCCCGGTTCCGGGCATTTTGGATTATGTGGAAGTCACGGTCGAGCATGTCGCCGGATAAGAATTGGCGCCGCGCGACGCTCGGTCTCGGCGGCAACATCGGCGAGCCGCGCCGGGCGATGGCGGACGCGCTGCGGGCTCTCGACGAGCGGCCGGATTGTCGCGTCGTCGCCGTATCGAGGCTTTACCGAACTCCGCCGTGGGGCAAGACGGACCAGGACTGGTTCTTCAATGCCTGTGCCGAGGTTGAGACGACGCTGGATCCCGAGACGTTGCTCGATGCCTGCCTCGAAATCGAGCGGCTGATGAAGCGTGTGCGCAAGGAGCGCTGGGGCCCGCGTGCGATCGATATCGACCTTTTGACCTTCGAGGGGGCGAGTGTTGCAAGCGAACTCCTGCAACTGCCGCATCCGCGCATGGTCGAGCGCGGCTTCGTGTTGATGCCGCTTGCCGATTTCGCTGCGGATCTCGAGGTTGAGGGTCGGACCGTCGGTGAGTGGCTCGGCGAGGCGGACGTTGGGGGAATAGAAATCGCCGACGGGGATGTGGACTGGTGGCGCAAGTTCGACTGATTGGCAACTCTCGATCTCTAAGGCGGTTATGCGTCTACTGGTTGTGACGGACATTCATGGCCGGCCCGGTTTCGCCGATTGCTTGTCGCGCCGGTTGTCCAGCCGCAGGCAAATGATTGTCCGCACCGTCAGCCTGTCCGAACTGGTTGGCGTGGATTGCGCGGGCGAAACGTTGCACAGGCGTCTCGTTGACGGCGACGGGTTTGCGCGGGCTGCCAGGCACCTTGTCGATCTGGCGGAGCACGCCGACGTGGCGCTCGGCTACAGCGCAGGCGGAATGGTTCTGTGGCAGAGCGTGCTTCTCGGTCTCTCGGTGGATCGCCTGATCTGTATTTCCTCGACCCGACTGCGTCTGGTGAGCGCCGCCGCCGTACCAATTCCTGTCCTGGCTGTTTTCGGCGAAAAGGATAGGAACCGGCCCGCCGACGCATGGGGCACGTGCTCGCATGTGCAGACGTACGTCATTTCCGGGGCCGGGCACGACTTCTACGGTACCGACGGACCCGCGCGAGACCTCTGCCTTGCGAGGGTCGCGAACTTCCTAGGCTGACGGGTGCAACCGGGTTCCGCAGCTTGACGCTACCCAGCCGAACAGCTGATCCGCGGCTCATCGCGTTGGGAGTGAAGCAACTTACTTGATAGAGCCGACGGCGATGTTGTCCATTTGCCTATTGAGGCTGACGCCGATGACCGGGACCATGGTGTCCTCGACCTTGACTGAAATGGTGATGTTCATCGTCTCGCTGTCCTGAAGACGGGCAATCATCGCGCCGTTGAGCTTCTTGCGGTTGATGCCGACGACGACCTTGTCGTTCGCGACATTACCGGAGACGATATCGAGGCCTTGACCGTCCGCGCCGTCGAGGAACTTCCCGCCGTATTTGCCGCCCTTCTGCGTGATCATCGCCGACATCGGCTGCTTGAAAACGCCGACGCGGCAAAAGCCGTCGAGCTTTATTCCAGCCTCGCGGCCCGAGGTCGGTTCGCCCTTCAGGTCGCACGTGAATTTCGTTCCCTTGTATTTACCGGCGACGATTTCGCCCGGGCCCTTCCACTGGCCGGCAACCCTCTCGAAGAAGGCCTTGTCGCGGGTGCCGGAATGTGCAGGCGAAGCGAGGCCGACTGCAACGGCTGCAAGCGCGCTGGCGGCAACGCCGCGAACGATCAAAGAAGGGCGCAAGAACATAAACGATCCTTGATGGTGAGCGTCCGAAATCTGGTTACCACATTTGCGTGAAAATGGTTAACGGATGGTTTCTTTGTCTGCGCGTTTCACCGGTCTCCTGAGGTCTCCAATCTCGCCGAGCCCGGCGCCAGATCGGCGAGGAAATCGCCGATGCCCGGGCGTTTGAGCGCGCGGAACGGCATCGGCCGGCACAGGTCCATCGCCGCAATGCCAATGCGGGCGGTCATGAGGCCGTTTACCACGCCCTCGCCAAGCCGAGCGGACAGCTTCGAAGCGAGCCCATGCCCGACGACCTGCTGGATGAGGCTGTCGCCCACCGCGATCGACCCCGTCACGGCGAGGTGGGCGATAACGTCCCGCATCAGTCTTAAGAGGCCGAGCGTGCCCGGGCGACCGCCATAAAGCTCCGCCATGGCGCGAATCATCCGGGCCGATTCGTAGAGAACATAGCCGAGATCGACGAGCGCCCGAGGGCTGACGGCGGTGACGATCGAAACGCGTTTCGACGCGGCGAGGATCACTCGGCGGGCGTCACGATCGAGCGGTGCCAAAAGCTCGCGTTCCGCCAGTTCGATGAGATGTGGCGCGTCGATGATCTCACCTTCGGTTTCCGCGAGCCGCGTCCGGCCTCTTGCGGTCCGGGGATTGGCGGCGAGTAAATGGACGAGCCGCGAAATTGCACCCCGCGCGACCTTGCTGTTGCCCTGTTCCGCCGCTTGAGCGATGTCGGTTTTCAGCCTCTGGATCGCGGTCAGTTGCATCATGCCCGCGAGTTCGCGGACGATGACGACCAGAAAGGCGAGGGCGCCGACGGCCACGACCGTCATCGCCGCATAGCCAAGCCAGTCGGTACGTGCAAAGAGATCGCGCACCAGGCGATCGATCCAGACGCCGACAGCCAGGGAAAAAAGGATCGCCGCCGCGCCGAAGGCGATCTTGCCGAAGGACAGGCGCCTGCGCCCGGGTTTCGCCTCGGGCGGATTGAGCGCGTCCACGGCCGCAGTGGTCGCTATGAAGGGGTCCTCCGCATCGGGCGTCATGATCACCTGGTCGCCGAAACTTGCCGGACCACGCTGGCTTGACCCGACCCGTTCCGGTCGCTCATCGTGCTCGACCGAAAACGCTGCCGGCCTGCGGCGGCGGTATTTGAAGTCGTCATTCATGCGAGGCGGTCTCCCAGCAGGAACTGCATGGCCCGGTCGAGCCGGATATGCGGTACGGAAAGCTTCAGGCCGCCGCGCGTTTCTTCCAGATGCGGAGGGCGGAAGCGGACGAAATTCAGTTCCGGTAGCGACTGAGCCGAATCCTCGAACAGAACATCGGGATTCTCGGGCAAGTCTCCGGGAAATATCGCCGTTTTTGTCTCTCCGTCGAAGATCTCGCCATTGATCCTTTCGCCGGATAGCGGCGTACCTACGATTACGGGCAGGGCGTGGCCGCCCTGGTTCACCGTCGCCTCGCGCGTCGCGCGGACGGATGCAAGCGCCATGACCTCGAGGCCGGCGCCACTCATGCCGATACGTTCGGCCGCGCGGCTGACGAGGCGTGCCGTTATCCGCTCCAGCCTGTCGTGGCTCTCGTGGTGCAGATGATCGGCCTTGGTAGCGGCGATCAGTACCCGGTCGATCCGTCGCGTGAGAAAGGACGAGAGCCACGAATTGGTGCCGGGCCGGAAGCAGGCGAGGACATCGACGAGGGCTTGCTCGAGATCCTGCACAGCTTCTGTCCCGCGATTGATGGCCTGCAACGCATCGATGAGCACGATCTGCCTGTCGAGGCGGGCGAAGTGCTCGCGGAAGAAGGGATTTACCACATGCGTCTTGTAGGCTTCGTAGCGGCGCTCCATCATCGCCCAGAACGAACCTTTCGGCGGCTTGCCCTTGGGGAGGTCGGGGAGGGGCGAGAAGGTAAGTGCAGGCGAACCTTCGAGATCGCCGGGCATCAGGAAACGTCCCGGCGGCAATGTCGACAGTGAGCGATGGTCGTCCTTGCAGGCTTTGAGGTAGTCCGTGAAGCCCTCGGCGAGGCGGCGCGCCTTGGCCTCGTCGGCCGTGCTTTCAGCTTCGATGGACGAAGCAAGGGCGAGCCACTCACGCGACAAGGCGGCGCGGCTGCCTGAGCATGCCCGCTTGACCGTGGCATCGCTGAATTGCCGGAAATCCTGTTCGAGCAACGGCAGGTCCAAGAGCCATTCACCAGGGTAGTCGACAATGTCGATCGATAGCCGCCCGGGAGCAAAGATCCGGTTCCAGCCGCTTGCGCTCTCGTAATCGAGCGTGATGCGAAGTTGTGAGATTGCCCGGGTCGAATCCGGCCAGGCCCGGTCGCGCACAAGCGCGGCAATATGATCCTCGTATTGAAAACGCGGAACCGCATCATCGGGCTGGGGTTCGAGGCGAACCTTGAAGACTCGGCCGGAGCGGACGGGCTCGAATAGCGGCAGGCGACCACCGTTCAGCAGATTGTGCACAAGCGAGGAGATGAACACGGTCTTGCCCGCCCGTGAAAGGCCGGTGACGCCAAGACGCACGGCGGGATTGACGAGCCCGGCGGCACGATCCGCGAGAGTGTCGATTGCGATCAGGGCATCATCTTTGAAGCTGGTGAGAATGGACGCCAAGTGTCTCTGTCCTTGGGAAATGCCTATCGATTGGAGCGTCGTTGCCGGTATTCGCCAGAGTTACACGCATTCGTGCCGCATGTCGCCGCGATATAGGAGATCCTTCCGGCGACTCAATGACATCGACGACATGAGGCGTTCGCGATGCGTCGCTCGATCAGGGCCTCGATGCGTGCGGCGATCTCACCGAAGGCGAACCGCCTGATCCGATAGGCAGCGGCCCCGCCGAACGTGCCGAGGTGGTTTATTGCCCTTCGGCTGCCTCCGCCTGCGGCACCCACAGGCTCGAAAGCGTCCCCATCCAAATGCCGCCTGGCATCGGCCGCGCGGGGAAATCGATAGTGGCCAGGCCGGCAGGTGGGTAGCCATCCCCCAGAGCGGCTGCGGCCACTTCATCGGCGAGGAGCTGGCACAACAGTTCCTCCATCATGGGGTTGTGCCCGACGAGCATCAGGGAAGCTCGGCTTGCGTGAGCCGCCACCAGGCTCCTGTAGAAACCCACCGGTCCGGTATAAAGCTCGTCCATATAAAGGATGTCGGTATCTACACCCAGCGTGCGGCAGAGGGGCTCGGCGGTCTGGCGGCAGCGCGTTGCGGTCGAACAGAGGATAAGCGCCGGGCGTATGCCGCGCGCGGCCGCGGCCTCAGCCGTCAATTGCGCTTCGGCATAGCCGCGGGCGTCAAGCGTGCGATCGAAATCTCGCTGCCCCGGCAGAGCCCAGCCGGAGCGGGCGTGACGAAGGAGGAAAAGGCGGAATGCCGGGACGATGTTGCTTTGCATTGATGCATCCGCTGCTGTTCGTTCGAGGCTACTGCATATCTCCTTAAATCGACCTCGACTTAAGAACAAAGACATTCAGTGATCAAAGTGCTACAGCGACCGTGCGTGTGATAGACGCGCGGCGCTATTGGGGCGGCAATCGAGCCGGTAACCTTTTCCTGCGGCGGCTGCAAAGATCAAAGCCTTTCCGAAAAATTCCTGCCCACGCGGGTGAAGCGAAAATGACGCTTGACATGTATTAGGCGTCGCAACTGAAAACGCCCGAGACATGTTCGCAAGACCGCAAGCGATTTATTGGGGAGGCGCAATTTCCAGTGGAAGACGGAAATGCGGCGGTCACGTCATTGTGTGAAATTTTGATGAAAAATTCGTCGGTTAGCCCGGGAAAGAGGCATTGCGAAAATGCGTTTCATTGTCGGCGGCGAGGCTTGAATCAAGGCTTCCATAGGTCTATACACCGCCGCAATGAGATGTTCTTCAGGAGAATCGCGTTGAGTGAGAAGATCGATCTTAGTAGCTACGTCCTCTCCGAGGACGAGGAATTCATGAATGCCAACCACCGGGCCTATTTTCGCGCCAAGCTGAATGCCTGGAAAAACGATATCCTTAGAGAAGCTCGCGAGACACTGGACCATTTGGCAGAGGAGAGCGCCAATCATCCAGACCTCGCCGACCGTGCCTCCTCCGAAACAGACCGGGCCATCGAATTGCGCGCCCGGGATCGCCAGCGAAAGCTTATCGCCAAGATCGACGCTGCTCTGCAGCGCTTGGATGAAGGCACCTACGGCTACTGCGAGGAGACCGGCGAACCGATTGGCCTGAAGCGCCTGGACGCCCGGCCGATCGCAACGCTTTCGATCGAGGCGCAGGAGCGCCATGAGCGTCGGGAAAAAGTCTATCGCGACGAGTAGCCCTTCAAACTTCGATATTTTCCACGGCGCGGCTTTGACCGCGCCGTTTTTGTTGGTCCCAGGATTTCTGGTGAGTGCCGACGGTATTGTGCAGGACCGGGCGACCAGTATCCCGGCGGCATCATCGCAGCGACATGCGGCAGTTCCAGGCCTCGCTTGCGCTACGACATGCGGGTGGCGGCCCAGTTGGCGTCGAACCGGCGCCGACTGTGAACTGCGGGTGACTGGCGCCCGACGGGAAACGCTTCACCGGTGAACGGCTCTACAGCGCCGTGTAGCGCGCTGAGCGGGTGAACTGGACGCTGCAAGTCTTTGACTCTACACGCTATGCTTTCCCAAAATCGGGTACGATTCTCCGGTCGATGCGCTAGGGCTTGCGGCCGGCGGAGATGTCGGCGAGCATCCGCGTCATCTCCTCGTCGATCGAAGGTTCCTTTCTGGCCTCTGCGGGTGCTACGCCAAGCGCGGGTTCCTGGCGGATGTTCGCCGTCGGGCGGACCTGGGGCCTTGGAGTGACCGTGGGAGCCAGCCGCTGCAGATCGCTGCTGATCTCCGCGTCAAGCATGCGTTCGAAATCCGCGCTCTTGTCGGCGGAAGCGACCAGGACGGCTTGGGGCTGCACCGTTGGCCTCGGCTCCGTAGGCCCCGGTTGTGCCGGCCGCTCTTCCTCTGCCTGCCTCGCAATCGGAGTCATGCGGTCACCGGGAACCATGGACATCTGCCGTCGCAATTCGGCCATGGAGGGAACCGACCCGGCCGGGACCGGCGCCTGCGGTATGGCGAAGGCGGGCTGCTGTGCTGGCTGTGTTGCCGGAGCGGGCCGCGGAACCGCCGTCAGCTCCGCAGTCGGGGCCGGCGCGGGCTCGGGAGCCGGCCGGGGGGGCGGCGCCCGCGCGGGTTCTTGTCGCGCGGGTGTAACGGATCCGGCGGCGACGGTTTCCCTTGCGACGCTTTGCGGCTTCACCTCCGGACCTGTCGCAATCGGCGCCTCGACAGTCGGCTCAGCCTCGGCCTTCCGCTGCGGCTCGGCGGGGCGGGTGCTGCCCGGCCCCTCCGCCGTATCGGCCACAATGCGGCTTTCGATGACGATATCCGTCGGGCCGCCGATCATGATCAGATGCTCGACGTCGTCGCGGCGCACGAGCACGAGCCGTCGGCGCGTGTCGACGGCGGCTGCATCCAGCACGGCAAGCCGCGGCTGCCTGTTCCTGCCGCCGCGCACAAAGGGAGAGGATGGTCTGCGCCTCATGATCCAGAGTACCGCCACGAGGCAAAGTAGACCGATGGCGACGGCTCCGGCGGCGATAATGAATCGGCTCCCGTTGTCCCCGACAAGCGTTTCCATCATGCACTCAACTCCTTTTGTCGCTCGCTTGGCAGCAATTGACGGCTTTTTTCGGGCCGGTACAAGCGCTTGTCCGACATTCCCTGTGAATTGACCGCTTCGCTTCCGCAGAGACGCTTTTTGCTGTTATCTCTGATTGTTAAAGATGATTCCAGTTCGACGGACGGGGAGCAGATACGGCGAGTGCCGGTTCGCGAGGACCGTGTCGGACGCCGGCCACTGCATGTCCTTTAACCGGACCCGTTTTGAGGATATGCAGGAATTCGATGGATCACAGCGGCCTTGTGCGTCCGCACGGGATGCGCGGCGCTGTGAGCGGGCGGGACGGTGCCGCGACGGCAGCGTGCGAACCCGCCAGCAGGGTGAGGACCCGATGACGAAATTGCGGCAGTCAGGTGACTACCAGATGCCGGTCGTTGACCGGGGCGTGCGGCCGGGAACGGTCTTCAGGATCATCGTCCTTGCAATCGTGCTGACCGCTTCGGCCGCTGCCTTCGTCGTTTTCAAGAACCAGCTCGAAAACGAAATCGTCCTCGGCATACTCGGTGTGCTGGCGATGGTCGGGATATTCTTTCTCGTATCCTCCGTGATCGGCTTCATCGAAGTCATGCCGCAGTCCCGCCCGGACGAACTGGCGCGCGCCTTCCTCGATGGCCACGCGGACGGGACGATCGTCACCGATCGCAAGGGGCGGATCATTTACGCCAATGCCGCTTACGGCGCCCTGACCGGGGCGAAGAGCGCGGCCGGCATACAATCGCTCGAGACGATCCTGTCGCGTAACCGCGAGGCGACCGAGGCGATTTATCGCCTCACCAACGGCTTGCATGAGGGCAAGCAGGGACACGAGGAGTTCCGCCTGCTGAAGCCGTTGGCAAACGGTACCGCGGGCGGTTCCGGGGCCCATTGGTACCGGTTGAAAGCGCGCGTGCTGCCGCTGGAAGATGCCGATAGCAATCCGCTCTATCTGTGGCAGATCGCCGATATCACCGCCGAACGCGACGACCAGGAACGCTTCTTCAAGGAACTGCAGAACGCCATCGACTATCTCGACCATGCGCCCGCTGGTTTCTTCTCGGCCGGGCGCAAGGGTGAGATCTTCTATATCAACGCGACGCTCGCCGACTGGCTGGGGATCGACCTCACGAAGTTTCGGCCGGGCTCGATCAGCATTGGCGATCTCGTGGCGGGCGAGGGGCTGACGCTCGTGCAATCGGTTCAGGCCGAGCCGGGTCTCAAGAAGACCAAGCTGCTGGACCTCGATCTGCGCAAGATGAACGGCCAGAGCTTGCCGGTGCGGCTGATCCACCGCGTCTCCTCGATGCGCGACGGAGCACCCGGAGAAAGCCGGACCATAGTCATGTCGCGCGAGGGCGAGGATGGCGACCAGTCGGCATCGAATGCGGCGATGCGCTTCACGCGTTTCTTCAACAATACGCCGATGGCGATCGCTTCGGTGGATGGAAACGGCCGCATCCTCAGAACCAATGCGCCGTTCCTGAAACTCTTCGCGGGCCTCGTTTCGCAGGACGAGGTCGAGCGAGGCGTAACGATCGACTCGGTCGTGCACGAGACGGAGCGGGACCGGCTCGCCGAGGCGCTGGCGGCGGCAAAGGACCGGCAAAGCGACATCGCGCCGATCGACGCCCTGCATCCGACGGATGACGGGCGCCACTTCCGCTTCTACGTGAACGCCGTCATCGACCAAAGCGATCAGGCGCCGGATGAGGCGGCGATCATCCACGCGCTCGAAATCACCGAGCAGAAGGCGCTTGAAAGGCAGATGGCGCAGACGCAGAAGATGAATGCCGTCGGGACGCTTGCCGGCGGCATCGCGCACGATTTCAACAATGTGCTGACCGCTATCCTGCTTTCCGCCGATCACCTGCTGCTTTCGGCAAGGCCGGCGGACGCGACCTTCGCGGATCTCATGGAAATCAAGCGCAATGCCAATCGCGCAGCCGTGCTCGTGCGACAACTCCTCGCCTTCTCGCGCAAGCAGACCATGCGACCGACGGTGCTCAATCTCACCGATGTGATCGGCGATCTTCGAATGCTGGTCGACCGGATGACCGGAACCAATGTCAGGGTGGAGGTGGACTATGGCCGTGACCTCTGGCCGGTGAAAACCGATCTCGGCCAGTTCGAGCAGGTGCTGCTCAACCTCGCCGTCAATGCGCGCGACGCCATGCCTGGGGGCGGCACCATCACGCTTCGCACGCGGAACCTGCCGGCGAGCGACGTAGCGGCGCTCGGACGACGGGAGTTGCCGGAGGACGACTATGTCATGGTTGAGGTCTCCGACGACGGCTCCGGCATTCCGCCTGAGATCATGGACAAGATTTTCGAGCCCTTCTTCACAACCAAGGAGGTGGGCAAGGGCACCGGCCTCGGCCTGTCCATGGTCTACGGCATCGTCAAGCAATCGGGCGGATACATCTATCCGGAATCGGAGGTCGGCAAGGGGACGACATTCCGTATACTCCTGCCGCGCCATGTCGAAGCCGCTGAGAGCCAGGCGCAGCCAATGGCCGAAGCGCCTGCCGCCCCGGCCGTATCGACAGATGTGAAGGAGGCGCCGGCCGCAAGGCCGGGGACGCAGGCGGAGCCGACCGATCTCACCGGGGATTCCGCCGTGGTACTGCTCGTCGAGGACGAGGAAGCCGTCCGTCGCGGCGGCAAGCGCATGCTCGAGACCCGCGGCTATAAGGTCTACGAGGCCGGCTCTGGCATCGAGGCGCTCGACATCATGGACGAACTCAACGGCGCGGTCGACATCGTCGTCTCGGATGTGGTGATGCCGGAGATGGACGGGCCGACGCTGCTCAGCGAATTGCGCAAGAAGTACCCGGACCTCAAGTTCATCTTCGTCTCCGGCTATGCGGAAGATGCCTTCGCACGCAATCTCCCGGCCGACGCCAAATTCGGTTTCCTGCCAAAACCGTTCTCGCTGAAGCAATTGGCGGTTGCCGTACGGGAAATGCTGGACTCCTGAAGCGGTTGGAACCCACTACCGGCACTGCTTGCGCGGCCCGCCACTATAAGGCTGATAGCTGTTGTCTTCCGGGCGATAAGAACGGTAGCGGCTGAAGCAATAGCTGATGTGTTCCTGCGTCAGGTTTATGCCTTCATTCGCGTCAGCCGGGAGATCGATTTCCATTGATGGGTAGGCGATTTCTTCCACATGGCTGTCGCTTGGTGGCGGCGAAGCGTCATCTGATAGATCCCTCGCCGCATCCATGTAGGGCGAGATGCAGGTCCGCTGGCCGCCACTGAAGGACATGTAGCTGTTGTCCTGTGGGCGGTAAGAGCGATAGCGGCGCGCACACCATTCGACGTGGGCAGCCGGGTAGGCTGACGACGCCGGCTGCTCTTCGCTGGGCATCGGTTGAATAGAGCCGGTGACCGACGTATCCAAAGGCTCCGAAGGGACTTCCTCCTCGGCTCCGTTGCCGGTTGTGGTCTCAGGCGCCGAAAGGAATTCCTCCTCGGCCCCGTTTGTAATTGTGGTCACCTCTTCCGGGGAGAGTTCCCTTTCGCCCTCTGGCAAACTGGTGGCTTCATCCATGTAGGGCGAGACGCAGGTCCGTTGACCGCCGCTCGACGGTGTATAGCTGTTGTCGTGTGGACGGTAAGACCGATAGCGGCGCGCACACCATTCGACGTGCGCCGTCGAATAGGTCGATGATGCTGGTTGCTCCTCGCTGGGCACCGGTCGAATCGTGCCGGTGATCGTCGCGTCCAACGGCTCTGAAGGGAGTTCTTCCACGGCCCCGTTGCGGGTTGTGGTCGCACGAGGTTCCGGGCGAAGTTCCTGTTTGGCCTCTGCGGCCGTTGTTCCAGTCACCCTGGACGTCGGACCAGTTGGGGCAGCGCGAGCCGGCAGTCGCTCGAATTGCTGCGCCGCTGTGTTCACTGCCCGCGGATCCTCCGACCATACTTCAGATTGATTCGTGTCCAGCCGCGGCTCGCGCGCTGGCTTCGCGGAGAGGATGAAAGTTGCGACGGCAGCCCCACTCAGGAACAGCGCGAGGGAAAGCGCGAACCCGCAAAGTCCTGCTAACAACCCTTTCACGTTACCCTCCTTCGATTATCCATACGAAGAATGCGACGGCTCCGTCTCAAGTTCCGGCGAAACATGAGAACTTTAGCGTCGTCACAGACGCTGCGACCTCAGCTTTCCTCAGGTGGCTTGACGTGCCGGAACTGCAGCAGCAGTAAAAGGTCGTAGCTGATCTTCAGCGCCGAGCGACCGGGCGACAGCTGGCGCAAGCGTTACAAGTCGCTCTGCCTGCACGACCCGGTGTGGTACGACCTGCGTTCCCGGTCGGCCCCAGTGTGCATTGTCGAGCGCGCAAGACGTCTCACCTACAGCCGTGAGTGGTCGCGCTCCGTAGCTGAGTCTCAGCAGATCTCTAACCTCCATAACCTTAGCGAACCGGACATGGGGAGTGTCTCTTGACATAAGTGGTATAACACCTTAACAGTTAGACCATGAGCAGCCTTGCCATTCGAAAAAAACTGTCGGACGAAGTCCGGCTCCGACTCGAGGAGATGATCCGGGAGGAGGTTTATCCTCCCGGCACCATGCTTCCTTCGGAGCGGGACCTGATGGAGATGTTCGGGGTTGGGCGTCCCTCGATCCGGGAAGCACTCTACGCCTTGGAGCGCATGGGGCTGGTGAAGATCAACACTGGCGAACGTGCCAAGGTCACCCGGCCCACGCCCGATCATTTCCTGTCTTCCCTGGCAGGAGCAGCGCGCATGCTGCTCGGCCGGCCAGAGGGAGTCGCCAATTTCGAGCAGGCGCGCCTGTTTCTGGAGGAGGGCTGCGCGCGCCACCTCGCGACCCATGCTACGGCAGACCAAATTGAGGCGATCGAGGCCGCGCTTGCGCGCAATGAGGCAGCCATCGGTAAGGCCCGTGCCTTTGCCATGACCGATGTCGCCTTTCATCGGACGCTGACCGAGATGGTTTCAAACCCCATTTTCGTCGCCGTGCATGATGCTTTTGTCGATTGGCTGATCAGTCGGCGGCCTCTGCCGGACCGGCCGGAGGTTTCGAACAGGGAGAGTTTCGAGGGGCATGTCGCGATCGTAGAGGCAATCCGCGCCCGCGACTCGGAGCGTGCGGGCCGTGTCATGCGCCGACATCTGGAGAGTGCAGAACGCAAATACAGGCGAAAAAGCCCATAAGGGCGACAAAGGGAGGAGCATTCAATGAAAACAGGATTGTTGTCGCTCGCACTCGCGGGCCTTCTCATGGCGTCCCAAGTATCCGCTCAAGAGGCGCGCACATTGCGGCTGGGGATGCAGGGCACTGCCGGTGATCCGCAATTCGAGGGCGTCACGGAGGCGGCGCGTATGATCAAGGAGAAGTCCGGCGGCCGGTTGACCCTGGAGATCTTCCCGAATTCCCAGCTCGGTACCTTCACCGAAATGATGGAGCAAGTCACGCTCGGCGAACTCGACTTCACCCTCAACCCGTTCGGGGGAATGGATGCCTGGGTTCCCCGCGCCGTGGTTGCGAGCACAGCCTATGTGGTCGGTGATTTCGATCACCTCCAAAAGATCATCGCCTCGGACTGGGGTAAGGGTATCGTCGAGGAGATGCGAACCCAGCACAAGTGGCGCATGGTCGATTCCTGGTATTTTGGGACGCGGCATACGACTGCAAAGAAGCCGATCGAAAAGCCCGCCGATTTCGCCGGCATGAAATTGCGCGTGCCGAATTCGGCACCGCTTCTCACCTGGGCGAAGGCGATGGGCGCCAGCCCCACGCCAGTGGCTTTCGCGGAAGTCTATCTTGCGCTTCAAACCAATCAGGTCGACGGGCAGGAAAATCCGCTGCCCATCATCGATTCGATGAAGTTCACCGAGGTGCAGTCGCACGTCTCGTTGACCGGACATCTGGTGCAGGACCAGCTCATCCTCGTGTCGGAAGATACATGGAGCGCGCTGGACCCCGCCGACCAGCAGGTCGTGATGGAGGCTTTTGAGGCGGGCGGCGCCCTCAATAACAAGCTGGTCAAGGAAAAGGAAGCGAGCCTCGTCGACGCTTTCCGCGAGCGCGACATCACCGTCGTCGAGCCGGACAAGGCGGCTTTCCGGGACGCGATGAAGCCTGTCTATGAGGATCTCGACTCGAAGTTTGGTGCCGGCACGGTGCAGAAACTGCTCGATCTCCGTTGAGCGCTGCAGGCGCCAACGCCCTCTAATCCGAGATTCCAGCTATGGCCAATCGAAGCCGGTGGCGAAGCCTTGCCCACCTTGAAGAGACCCTGGCGGCGATCCTTCTGGTCTTCGCCTTCGTCGTCATCGCGCTGCAGATCGCCACGCGATTCATCCTCCGCGATCCGCTGTTCTGGACAGAGGAGGCGGCTCGCTACGCTTTCGTGTGGTTGGTGGCGCTCGGTGCGGCGGCGGGCCTCACCTCGCGGACGCACATCACCATGGACATCGTGCCGATGATGCTTCCGGAACGGGCGCAGCTCATCCTGCGCCTCGTTCTGGACCTCCTGGTGCTCGGCGCCCTCCTCATCCTCGTATACTACGGCTCGTTTGGTGCCATGCGCGCCCACAAGGTGATGTCGATTGCGATCGGCGTGCCCGAATCCTGGCTCTATGGAGCTTTGCCGGTATTCGGGTTGCTTGCGGCGGTCCGGATCATGCTTGTGATGGCGCGGGATGCGCGAACGCTTTTAAGTGGCCGCCGACCGATCGTCGACACCCCTTCCGAAAGGTTTCTCTAGATGGCGACGCTCTTCGGCGGATGGTTCGCTCTTCTGGCCGCCGGCATGCCGGTCGGCTTCACGCTGATTGTGGCGGCGCTCGCCTATATGCTCTGGCAGGGCACGGGACTGAATTTTGCGGGGCAGCGAATGGTCGCCGGCCTGAACAGCTTTCCGCTGCTTGCCGTCCCTTTCTTCATCCTCACCGCTCAACTGATGAATCTTTCCGGCGTGACCGAGCGCATTTTCGATTTCGCCAAGGCACTTGTCGGCCATATCCGGGGCGGCCTCGGCCATGTGAACATCATGGCGAGCGTGATGTTCTCCGGCATGTCCGGCTCGGCCGTCGCCGATGCCGCCGGTCTTGGCCAACTTGAGATCAAGGCTATGCGCGACGCCGGCTATGACGAGCAGTTCTCCGGTTCGATCACGGCTGCGTCCGCCATCATAGGGCCGCTCATCCCGCCCTCCATTCCTCTCGTAGTCTATGGCGTGATCGCCAACACATCGATAGGTGGACTTTTCTTGGGCGGTATCGTGCCGGGCCTTCTCTGCGCAGCCTCTCTTATGGTTGTGGTCTATGTCATTGCGTGGCGGCGGAACTACGCGACCGAGCAGCGGGCGAGCCTTCGCCGGATCTGGTCTACTTTCTGGCGGGCGGTCTTCCCGCTCATAACGCCCTTCATCATCATCGGCGGCATCTTTGCGGGGATCTTTTCGCCGACCGAGGCGGCTGTGGTCGCTGCCACCTATGCTCTTTTCTTAGGTGTGGTGGTCTACCGCGAAATCACTTTCGCAAAACTCGTGACGGTGCTCCGCGAAACCGTAAGCCATACGGCCGCCGTCGGTCTTCTCATCATGGGCGTGTCCCTGTTCGGCTATGTGATCGCCCGGGAACAGGTGCCTCAGCAGGTCGCCGCGTTCTTCCTCGACTATTCGAGTGATCCTCTCACTTTCCTGATCCTCGTTAACCTCATGCTGCTTGCGCTCGGCACCTTCATCGAGGCCTTGGCGATCCTGCTGCTGATCGTGCCGGTTCTGGTTCCAACCGCACTTCAATACGGCATCGATCCCGTCCATTTCGGGGTCATGGTGGTGTTCAACCTGATGATCGGCATATTGACACCGCCCATGGGGGTAGCGCTGTTCGTGGTCTCGAAGGTCGCCAACATTCCCTTCGGCGTGCTTGCCCGCGGGATACTTCCTCTGCTCATCCCGCTCTTCATCGTGCTGGCGCTAATCACCGTCTTTCCAGCACTCGTCACTTTCATTCCCGACCAGATGCTCGGAGCCAACCGATGAGTCCTCTCGCCAAGCCACCCGAGGGCGTCTGGGGAGCGGTGCTGTTGCCGCTCGATCAAAGAGGCGGGATCGAATGGACAGCATTGCGGGAGCAGCTATCGGTGCTTCACGCGAGTGGACTCCAAGGCATCTATACCAATGGCACGGCGGGCGAATTCCAAAGCCAGACGGAGCAAGAGTTCGATCACTTGAGCCAAGTGGTCGCCGATTTCTGCCGCAGCGTTGCGTTGCCTTTCCAGATCGGGGTCTCGCACACGAACGCGCGCGTTGCACGCGAGCGGCTCAGCCGCGTCGCAGCAGTGAGGCCCGACGCGGTTCAGGTCATCCTGCCTGACTGGTGGGCTCCCAGCTATGACGAAGCGGAGCGGTTCCTCGTCGGTATGGCGGCAACGGCACCCGACATTCCGCTGGTCCTCTACAATCCCCCCCATGCCAAGCGCCGGCTGAACCTCGACGAGATCTCAAGGCTTAAGCAGGCTGTGCCCATGCTAATCGGCGCGAAGCTACCTGGAGGCGATGAGATCTGGTACGAGGAGCTTCGCCGGAAGCTCACACATCTCTCCGTCTTCATTCCGGGGCATTTCATGGCGAGCGGCTGCCTCGCGGGTGGCCGCGGATCGTATTCCAATGTCGCGTGCCTGAGCCCTGCCGGCGCCGTGCGGTGGTGGTGGCAGCTGGGTGAGGATCCGAAGGCCGCCCTCGCGTTCGAGGCGCGCGTCGTCGGCTTCATGAAGGAGCATGTCCTGCCGCTTGGCGCACGCTACGGCCTGTCGAACGCCGCTCTCGACAAAGCGATGGCTGCGGCCGGCGGCTGGTGCCCGATCGGCCCCAAGCTTCTCTGGCCTTACGCCTCCGCCCCGCGAGAGGCTGCTCTGCAGCTTGGCGCTGCGGCCCGTCACGAACTGCCCGAACTTTTCCCCCCAAGCCTTTGAAAGCGAACAGAATTATGAAACTCGAAGGGATTTATTCGGCCCTCCTTACTCCCTTTTCCGAAGACGAAGCCATCGACCGGCAGGCGATCGGGCCGCTGGTCGAGTTTCAGGTCGGACTGGGTGTCGACGGCCTCTATGTCGGCGGCAGCTCGGGCGAAGCGATGCTCCAGTCGGTGGAGGAGCGCGTGACCTGTCTGGCCGATGTCGCTGCGGCGGCGGCCGGTCGCCTCGGGCTGATCGCCCATATCGGCACGATCGCAACGCGAGACGCGTTGCAGCTTTCGGAGCACGCGGCCAGAGCCGGCTATCACGCAATCTCCGCGATTGCGCCCTTCTACTACGATTTCTCGCGGCCCGAGGTTATGGCGCACTATCGAGAGCTGGCTGACGCCTCCGGCTTGCCGCTTATCGTCTATAATTTTCCCGCCCGCGCCAGTGGCTTCACTCTGCCGGAACTGGTCGAGCTCCTCTCGTATCGAAATATCATCGGTATCAAGCACACATCCAGCGACATGTTCCAACTCGAGCGCATCCGCCATGCAGTGCCTGACGCGATCGTCTACAATGGTTACGACGAAATGTGCCTCGCCGGTTTAGCGATGGGGGCGCAGGGTGCCATCGGCACGAGCTATAATTTCATGGGAGATGTGTTTGCTGCCCTGCGGACGTGCGCAAAGGAAGGACGGATCGAGGAAGCACGGCGGCTGCAGGTTATGGCCAACGGGGTGATCCAGGTGCTGATCAAAGTAGGAGTAATGCCCGGGTCCAAGGCGTTGCTCGGCATCATGGGCGTGGACTGCGGACCATCACGGCGTCCGTTCCGTAAGCTCGAGACGGCCGATCTCACCGAGCTTCGGGGAGCCATCGCGCCCATCCTCGCCTGGCGTGAAGACCGCGCGCAGAGATCACAGGAGGGTGCTGGGAAAGCCGCCCTTAGCCGAGGCTAGTGGAGCGAGCTAGATTGGAAGGCTATCAGGCCAACTCAAGCTGAGAATCTTTCGCCCCTTGCGCGATCAACGGCGCGGGAGACTTCCTTTGCGGGTGGGAGGCGTTAAGTCGGCGCGCCACGATATCGTGGTTGAGCCACTGGATGGGGCCAGAGGGATCTGAGGACTCGCCAAAAATTAGCTGCCCGGTCGCCTCCACCACGAGAGCACTCAGGAGGTCGCTGATCATCGCCTTGCTGTCCCGATGCATCTGCGTGATCTCGTTGGACGTGCCAATGGTCAGATCGGCCTGTGCTTGGCTGTTTGCCATGGGCCACGCCGAAAAGTCGTAAAACGGACGCATGACCTCGTTGGCCTGCATATCGGTAATCTTTTGGAACACATCCTTCATCGTGAAGCCGTCTGCCAGAAGCTGCTGGCATGCCTGCCACTGGTCCTCTGCCCATTGGCCACCGTTCTCTTTCCTCAAGGCGAGGAGCAGCGGTATCAGGGGAAGTTCGATGCCCGTGAACACGTCGGACGAATTGGTTCGGATTTCGGGACAGTTATAGACGGTTGCTTTGACACCCGCTGCCCAGGCTTCTTGCGCGATGCCTTCGAGCCGCATCTTGGCGTAACCCTGGGTGTAGTTGGTGTAGGTCTGCCAACGATAGCTGCCGTCAATCAGGATTGCCGTTCCATGGTAACCGTAGGCCGTGTACCGGACCTGAGCACCCGATGCCTCTACGCGTTCGCGGATCGCCGCGCTGAAGTCGATAAGATGTTGGAAGGTGATTGCGGAGACTTCGTCGAAATTCTGCAGGATGAGCTTGCCCATGTCGCTGTCGAGCAGCGCTTGCGAAGACATGTGGCGGGGACCACGTCCCTTGTAGATTCGATTGGCAACAACCAGGAATACCTTCGCTTTCGGGATGCCTCCGGCCATTGTATGGGCAAAGAAGACATTGCGGCCGTCGGCAATCATTCCGTCGAGAACGGCCATGACCTGTGAAAGCGAATTCGTGAACCGTGAGGTGGCAATGTCCCGGCACTGCGCAATGTAGTCCCAGTCGAGCCTGTCATGTTCCCAGCTCTCCAGCGTCATTGTTGCGAGGAGATCGGTCGGAGTGGGGCCTCCTGTCGGAGCGTCGAGATCGAAACCGGCCATGAGAGGTATGTTGATAATCCTGCCGCCCAGTCGGTCCTCGGCGACAGAGAGTTCCTCGGCGTTCAGAGGCCGCAGTGCGTTGTTCTCGTCGCGCCGCCCGACCGTGATGCCCACGATCTCCATTCCGGCCCGCCGGGCTTCGTCGAGCAAGCCAGTCGCATATCCGCGACCGAATAGTTCACCGAAGAGGACGAAAACATCACCTTTACGAAAGACGCTGTTTTCGGCGATGCGATTCAATGCGACCGGGTTTTCCATGCAGTCAGCTCTTTGGTTCGTTAGCCGTCGAGCGGTGGCTCAGACGAGCTTCGATAATCACATGGCCGTACTAACCCCGTAATGGGAAGTCATTTTAAATGACCGTTCATTTCAAAGCGTGAAGTCCGCACGAAGCGTCACGACCAGGTAGGCCGCGAGCGTGATGACGACGACAAGCCCGGTCAGAGCCTCGATCATCAAACCTTCCCAGAGTCGGCCCAGTGTTTCTGCGGATCTTTTTGAGATCCGGATCGCCGCGAGGCGGCGGATGCGATCACCGAAATGGCGGTCGCGGCCGGTGAACACGAGGCGCGCGAAAAGCCGCAGGATAGGGCGTTCATTTGCAGCCGCTGCTTCGAGGATCTGGACGGCTATATTTGGGAGCCGCTGGGGATGCACCCGGAAGCAGCCGTCCAAGTTCCCGAGGCTTTCGCCAATACAGCCGCTTGACCGCATGTGTTCAAGTCGGGCTTCGCGGAACCCAGGCGAGCGGAACGAGCGCGATGGCAGGTGCGCGGGCCAATTCATGCTCCTGACAGCGCGAAGTCATATCTCAACCCTATGGCCACCGCCGAGAAGTCGATCTGATGCGTGAATCCGTTACCCAAGGTTGCGCTTGCACATATCCTCTGCAAGGTTATTGAGCGCGGTGGGTACTGCCGTGACTTCGCAAATCCCATCGGAAATGCAATTGCCGGTCCGGAAGACCGAGGGACAATATAGGATGTCGTGGAAACTCGATGAGACCGTACAAACATCTGCGGGCACGGTAGCAGCAGGTCGACTCGGGAGCGGGCCTGCACTCGTGCTGGCCCACGGTTGGCCATGGTCTTCGTTCTCATGGCATCGGATTATTCCGGATCTTGCAAGGCGGTATCGTGTGCATTGGTACGACATGCCTGGATATGGGCAATCCCACAAGGGCGCGGAGTATCGCACATCTCTTGATGTGCAAGGGAAAGTGTTCGCCGAAATGCTCGCGTACTGGGACCTCAAGAAGCCTATGATCGTTGCCCATGATTTCGGTGGAGCAACGACACTACGAGCACATTTGCTGCATGGCTGCGACTTTAAACGGTATGTTCTGATGAATGTCGTGGCTATGCGGCCTTGGGGATCGGAGTTCTTCGATCACGTCGGTCGCAATGTGGACGCCTTTCTGGGGCTGCCGCCGCACATCCACAGGGCGATTGTGGAGGCGTACATAAAGGGAGCGATCGTAAACGACGTCGATCCCGGAGATTTGGAGAAGCTTGTCCTGCCATGGCTGTCGGAGGAAGGACGAGGAAGCTTCTATCGGCAATTCGCGCAAGCGGATGAAAGATATACCGCCGAAGTCGAGCCGATGTACGGGGATATTCGATGCCCGGTAAAGATATTGTGGGGCGAGGACGATCCATGGATTCCGCTGGAGCGCGGCAAAGCGCTTCATGCGCTTATTCCGCAGGCATCGTTCGAAACACTCCCCCGCACCGGCCACTTGCCTCAACTCGAAGTCCCAAATCTCGTTCAGGAGCGGCTGAACGCATTTCTGTCGCGTGCAGGCGAAGACCGATAAATGGATCGATACGTGGGATGACGCTACTTCTCCTCGCGCTCGTTAACGTCCGCCTCGGGCCGTTTACGTCGGGGCAGTGAGCAGCCTGGGAGAATTGTCAAGAGCGCCGAGCCAAAGAGTGATGCCGTCGCGATGACACCGACTTGCAGCGGCGAAAACCCAAGGGCGATCAGATAAACCGGCAGAAGAATGGCCACGAAGCCGTCCGCGAAGTCGCGCAATGCTCGCGCCGCCAAGAGATATGTGGCCGGGTGGGTGCCTCGCAGCGACATCATCGCTTTCGCTCGCCGTGCTAGACCCACCCCATGAGCAATCCGGAGAAAAGGCCGGCGAGCGAGCAGCCGGCCAAAACCGTCAGCATGCCGATCTTGAAGCGGAACACCGCGATCATCGCCCCAAGCGTCAGCACCAGCGAGGCGAGATTGACTGAACTCAACACTGGAATGTCGATCGTCATGCCGAGCCCGCGTGCTTCGTAGAGTTCTCGAAACAGCACGTGCAGCGCGAACCATACGGCCAGATTCAAGATGACGCCGACCACCGCGGCGGTGATCGCCGCCAGTGCGGCGGACAGGGCCTTGTTGGTGCGCATCGTTTCCATGAAGGGCGCACCAAGAAAAATCCAGAGAAAACAAGGCACGAAGGTCACCCAGGTTGTCAGAAGTCCACCAAGTGTGCCGGCAAGCAGCGGGTTGAGCGGACCCGGGTCGCGATAGGCGCCCATGAAACCGACGAACTGGGTGACCATGATCAGCGGCCCGGGCGTGGTCTCCGCCATGCCGAGACCGTCAAGCATCTCGCCGGGCTTCAGCCAGTGATAGTGCTCGACCGCCTGTTGGGCGACATAGGAAAGAACCGCGTAGGCGCCGCCAAAGGTGACCATAGCCATCTTCGAGAAGAAGACGGAAATGTCCGTGAAGACATTGCCGGGGCCAAACCACGCCAGAAGCGCAAGCACCGGCGCGAACCACAAAAAGAGTGCCACGCCAGCGACCTTGAGCGACCAGCTGATTGGTGGGCGCGCGTGCGCCGGCACCTCTTCGCCAAGTGCAGTCTCTATGTCGGCGACCTGCTTGCCGCCGACTTTGCCGTGCCCGTTGCTCGCCTGGAATGCAGCCCAGCCCGCCCGTCCGCCGACATAGCCGATGAGGCCGGCAGTGAAGACGACGAGAGGGAAGGGGGCGCGGAACAGGAATAGTGCGAGAAACGCCGCAGCGGCGATCGCGATCATGACATTGTTCCTGAGCGCCCGACGGCCAATGCGCAGGACCGCCTCGAGCACGATCGCCAGAACCGCGGCCTTCAACCCGAAGAACAACGCCTGAACGGCTCCGACATTTCCGAAGATGGCGTAGATCCAGCTCAGCGCCATGATGGCGACTGCGCCGGGGAGCACGAACAGGGTCCCCGCCACCAGCCCGCCCTTGGTCTTGTGCATGAGCCAACCGATGTAGATCGCAAGCTGCTGCGCCTCCGGACCCGGAAGCAGGGTGCAATAGTTGAGCGCGTGAAGGAACCGCGTTTCGCCGATCCAGCGTTTTTCCTCGACGACGATGCGATGCATCATGGCAATCTGTCCGGCGGGACCGCCGAAGCTCAAGGCAGCGACGCGTACCCAGACGCGCAGCGCCTCGGCGAAGGAAATGCCGTGGTTCAACGGCTGGCGCTCCGACGTGGCATCACCGTCGCGTACAATGTCGGTCAACTTCATGCTCCCTTTTTCGGCCAGTTGTGCGTTTCGTCGGTTGCGTCGCGACACCAACGGTAGAACGCGTCGTAGAGGAGCAAGCCTGCCTCAAGTTGTTCATTATCGTCCGCGTACATGCGTGACAGTCCAAGCGATGCGGCGAGCAGGCCGGACGCTTGTGGAGCAAGATCGAGGCGAGCCGTATCGGCGCCGCGGACAATCCTGGCGAGGCGCAGGAGCGGTTCCGTCGAAAGACCGAATTCTTCGACCATCACATCGAACGTGCAGAGTTCGCCGCGGTGGCTCCAGCGGACCGGAGCTTCGATGTCGAAGGGCGTTGCCTGGAAGCGATCGGCCACCGCCTCGACCTCCGATGGGGCCACGAACAGGAAAACGGCACCCGGATCGACGAAGCGGCGGATGAGCCACGGGCAGGCAATCCGGTCGATTTTCGGCCGCGTGCGCGTCACCCAGACCGTGCGACCCAGTTCGTCCCGCTTGGGCGTGGCAGAGGCGGGCACCGCCGGGAGACCGGCCTCGGCCCAGGCTTCGAAGCCACCCTCGAGCACCTCGGCCGAAATTCCGGCATTGCGAAGCCAGGCGGCGACGCCGTAGCTGAGCTTCTTACCACGGTGACAGACGATCACGACCGACTGGCCATGGAGATCATCGAGCCAGAGCTGTAATCCGCGGTAGTCGCGCCGTACCGATCCGGGAATCAGCCGAGGATCGGCATCGAAGTCCTCGTCGATGCGCACGTCGACGAGGGCGGGGCATTTCGGGGTGCCGATAAGGCGTGCAAGCTTTTCGGGAGAGATTTCCATAAGTGACGACATGGCGCGTCCTCCGTCTACCGGTTGATCGGACGCGATGCTTCGGCTGTCGCCTCGTGGGGTGATCGCAACCCCATGCGCAGTGTTTTCCGCTCTTTGTCCGGCTCTGTCAAGCACGGAACCTTTCGCAGCCGGTCCGGACGGATAGGCGGTAAATGGCGGCGTCCCTGCAGTGGTGGGAATAGGGATTGTCTCGGAAATGCGACTGGCGACTTTCGCACGCGGCCAGGGATCAAGCGCATTTCACCTGTTGTTAATGTTTAGCGAATAACCTTGAATTGTTTTTGTCGGAGCACTCTCGTCATTGCAATCGCGGGAACGCCGACCGACAGACCGTGCCGCCGAGTAGGCAGCACGGCCATATTCCTACGCATTTAGCTCGCAAGAGATGCACTCTGTAAAAAATTCTATAGAAAGTAGTAGTTAAAAAAAATTGTGATCCTATTTCGGAGCGGACGCTATGAGATCCCAGAATTTCCGCATGCAATTGAGGAGACTGGCATACGACAGGAATGGGAATTTTTCGCTGCTGGGCGCTGTTGGCCTGGTGCCGATCATCGGAGCGGCGGCGCTGGCGATCGATTTTGTGGATGCCTATCTCGAAACGGAAAAGATCCAGAACGCATTGGATTCCGCCGCACTCGGATCCGTGAGAGCCTATGGCGAAGGGGCGACTGAAGAAGCAGCCAAGCAGGAAGGCGCGAAGTTCTTCTGGAGCAATTATACGACGCCGGCGACTGGAGGGTCGATTGGAACCGACCCCCAAGAGGCTTTGAGCGTGACATTCACCCGCGATGTCAATGAAGACACTGCCACGGCGGAGTATGTCATGGAGTACACGCCGCCATTTCTCGATCGGATGCCATTCCAGATCCGGCGCCAGGCCGTGGCTGCCAGGAGCGCGGGCGCAGAAGCCTGCATCTTGGCCCTCCACCCCACGGCCCAGCGCGCATTCAACGTCAGCGGCAGCGCGATCGCGGACATGACCGGATGCGCGATCGTTTCCAACTCGAACCACAACGAGTCGATCTATGTCGGGGGGACGGGCAGGCTGAAAGCCGAGTGCCTCTATGCGGCGGGCGGCATCTACGGTTCGCCGCAGCATATTACGCTCGACTGCGAGCATGCCGTCGAAGGATCGCCGCGCGTCTCGGATCCGTTTGCGGACAAGGCGATGCCGAAGACGTCCGCCTGGGTCGATCTTTCGGGTTGCGGCGTGAACTATGTCAGCGGTGGCGGCGGCAACGGCGATTGCAACGGCACCGGCAAGACGCCGAAGAACACCGATGGCTATGTGGTGACGTTGAAGCCTGGCACCTATGGCACCTTCGAGGTCAAGGGAACCGTCAAGCTCGAGCCCGGATATTACATCATCGATGGCGGGCGTCTCGAGCTAGCCGCCCAGTCGGTGGTGACCGGCAGGGGCGTCACCTTCTTTCTGCTGAACGGTGCCGATCTCATGATCCGGGGCGGCGCCACCTTCGACATCTCGCCGTCGCTCGATGGTGAATGGGCGGGTTTCTCGATCGTCGCCGAACATGGAAATACCGAGCGGGCGGTGGTCAACGGCAACAGCAATTCCTCGCTGACCGGAATCGTCTATCTCCCCGATGCGGCCGAACTGCAATTTTCGGGCAACGGAAAGACAAGCGGCGAGTGCGTCCGGCTGATTGCTCAGGAGATCACGCTCACCGGAAATGCAACGTTCAAGATGGATTGCAGCGCCGAACTCGCCGACAACGAATTCAATTATCCCGGCGCCATTCGGCTGGTGCACTAAGCAGCATCCGAAGGACAGGAGTGGGTGGAGAAGATCATGGAAAATTAAGATTGCTTCGACCGAGGCCGCGCATACAGGCACTTGAGCGCTGTCTCTTAAGAAGCTGCTTGCGCGCGGACGGCAACTACAGAGGCTACTCCGCGCAATTCGGCCAACTTCATCGACCCCCTTGTCCAGCTTTCGGTGCGATCATCTGTTCCTCCTGTTGAAGTCGCGTTTGCCCGTGTTACGCATGAGGATTTCGGACAGGACCCTCCGGTCATCCTCGGACATGGCGGCAATCCACTGGTTGGTGAAATAGCGCAATTCGTGGGTGGAGAAGGGGGCCGGGTTCCTCGCATGGGGAATGAGGGTGTCGATCAGCGTCTGCCCCAACAGAAAGCGGTCCCAGTCCTCCTTGATAGGCGGCTCTGCCTCCTTCGGCTTGGCCGCGACCACTCGTGGAACCGTCTTGACCACGGCCCCGGTGAGCACCGGCCTGCCCTCTAGGACCGCCACGTTTTTGCGAGTCTCCGGCTTATGAAAGAACCATTCCATCAGGCTCATCGCTTGCCCTTCAGCTTCGCGGCCAACTTCCCGTCACCGACCCCGCAAGCAGGCAGCGGACGAGAAGATTCTCCGGTGGACAATCAGTGGTTGCCGACGGTGCGGCACCACAGGTCGGGCTGGACCCCTTTTCGGTTACGCCAGCGCTGTGCCTGATATAGCCTTCATCGCGCCTTTTGATCCATTCGGCTGGTTGGCCGATACCTCTCCTTGAGGTAACCAGCCGTTTGGCCTAGTCCGTCGGATGGAACCTTGAAAAGGGTGCTGAGGCGAGGAATGTCAACCTGGCTCGCCTCGGTGCTGGCGGAATCGTTTCAGGGTGGCACAGAACAACGGCCAGCGGTCGCGGACGTCGGCATCTTCGCTCGTTTTGCCGTCAAGCCGGCCGCTGCCGGCACCTGTTCGGCCAGATAAACCTGCGACTATTCTGCGGTAAGTGCGACGGCGATTTCCGCGGCGAGGCGCGCATTGTTCTCGACGAGCGCGATGTTCGTTTCGAGGCTGCGCCCTTCGGTCATGCGGAAGAGATTGTCGAGCAGGTAGGGGGTCACCGCCTTGCCGGAAATCCCTTCGCTCGCGGCATTGTCCAGCGCGCGGGTGATATAGATTTCCATCTCCTCGCGCGGGATCTCGTTTTCCTCCGGTACCGGATTGGCGACGAGCATTCCGCCATCGACCCCGAGCAGTTCACGCATCCGCTGGAAATTGGCGATCGCCGCGGGGCTGTTCAGCATCAGCGGGCTTTTGAGCCCAGACTCGCGCGACCAGAAGGCCGGGAAATTTTCGCTGTCGTAGGTGACGACCGGCACGCCGCGGGTCTCGAGCACCTCGAGCGTCTTCGGAATGTCGAGTATCGCCTTGGCGCCGGCGCAGACGACGATAACGCCGGTGCGGGCGAGCTCATCGAGGTCGGCGGAAATGTCGAAGCTCTGTTCGGCACCGCGGTGAACGCCGCCGATGCCACCCGTCGCAAAGACGCCGATGCCGGCGCGGGCGGCGGCGATCATTGTCGCGGCAACCGTCGTGGCGCCGTTGCGGCGCTCGGCGATGGCGAAGGCGAGGTCGGCGCGCGACAGCTTCATGGCGCCTTTAGTCTTCGCCAGCGCTTCAAGCTTCGCGTCGTCAAGGCCGATGTGGAGCACACCGTGGATCACGGCGATGGTGGCGGGCACCGCCCCCTGTTCGCGAATGATCGTCTCGACGCTGCGTGCCATGTTGAGATTGCCGGGATAAGGCATGCCGTGGGTGATGATCGTCGATTCCAGGGCGACGATCGGCGCGCCGCGGGCCTTGGCGGCGGCGACCTCATCGGAATATTCCATCGGCAGGAAAGGGGAGGATGGCTTCGTCATCGTTCTTTGCTTCTAGAAATTGGAGCAGGCCATGAAATCGACGACCGCTCGGAGTTCGGCTGTCGAGTTCTCATGACAGCATTTCCGGCGCCGGCACAAGGGCCAAGGTCCGGTCGAGATTGTCTGCGGACATTTCCTCCGCGGCGGCGAACGGCGAGCGGAGCGTAATGACGGCGGCGGCAATGCCGTGCCGCAGAGATGCGGCGAGGTCGAGGCCGGAAAGCCGGGCAGAGAGAAACCCTGAAGCCAGAGCGTCGCCGGCGCCCGTGACATCGGCAAGCGCCGGCAATGCCGGCGGTGTCACGCGGTAGGCGCCGCCTCGGTCAAAGGCAATCGCAGCCTTGCCGCCGCGGGTCACCACACCGCCGGAGAGGCCAGCGGCGCGCAAAAGGGAAGGCCATTGCTCGGCGGCAGGGCTTTCAATCCCGGTCAGCGCCCGCGCCTCCGCCTCGTTCATGAACAGGAAATCAAGCCCGGGAAGGCATTCCCGGTAGCGGACGACCTTTGCCGGGGAAACGGCGATGCCGGCGACAATCCGGTCGTCGCCGCTTGCCGCTGCGACCAGCGCCCGCAGCGTCTCACAAGGCAGGTTCGCGTCCATCAGGACGAGATCGCTCGCCGCAAGTATCTCTCGCGTGGCGCGCTGCTGCAGCCGGCGTGGCGAGAATAGGGCGTAGAGGCCCATGTCCGCCAGCGCGATGACCAGGTTGCCGTCACTTTCGAGGATCGCAGTGTAGCTCGGCGTCTTGCGGTCGAGAAAGGTGAAGCTGCAGTCGATGACGCCGGCAGCCGCCGCGGCCACAGCGACGATCTCACCCGACGCGTCGCCGCCACGCGGACTGATCATGCGCACGCGATGGCCGAGGCGCGCGAGGTTTCGCGCGGCGTTGAAGCCGCCGCCGCCGGCTTCCTCGAACCAGGTGCCGGGATTGCTCGCCCCATGTGTGGTCGGGCCGGCAATGCGGCCTCGCCGATCGATATGCGCGCCGCCGAAAACGGCAATTTCATGCTGCCTCATTCACGCACCTCTTTGTGCGAATCGGAACGACCTGCGGGGAAGCGAAGCGAAGGACCGCACGACCTCAGGAAAGGGAGTACAACGGCCGTGAACAGGAACCGAACGATCTGAAAATAACGCATGTTATTCAAACCGTTGAGGTGCCATTGCCAAAAAGGAACAAACCATGTACAAAATCTCCTGCGGCGGCTTCATTGCCTCGATAGCTCCAATAACCTAAAGGTGGACCCAATGGCACAAAACTCTTTGCGGCTCGTAGAGGACAAATCGGTGGATAAAAGCAAGGCACTTGAAGCGGCTCTCTCCCAGATCGAACGTGCGTTCGGCAAGGGATCGATCATGAAGCTCGGTTCGAAGGACAGCGTCGTCGAGATCGAAACTGTCTCGACCGGTTCGCTCGGCCTCGATATCGCGCTTGGCATCGGTGGCCTGCCGAAGGGCCGCATCGTCGAAATTTACGGTCCGGAAAGCTCGGGCAAGACGACGCTGGCGCTGCAGACCATTGCCGAAGCACAGAAGAAGGGCGGCATCTGCGGCTTCGTCGATGCCGAGCATGCCCTCGACCCGGTCTATGCGCGCAAGCTCGGCGTCGATCTCGAGAACCTCCTGATATCGCAGCCCGACACGGGCGAGCAGGCGCTGGAGATCACCGACACGCTGGTCCGTTCCGGCGCGATCGACGTGCTCGTCGTCGACTCTGTTGCGGCGCTCGTGCCGCGCGCCGAAATCGAAGGCGAGATGGGCGACAATCTGCCGGGCATGCAGGCGCGCCTCATGAGCCAGGCGCTGCGCAAGCTGACGGCGTCGATCTCCAAGTCCAACTGCATGGTGATCTTCATCAACCAGATCCGAATGAAGATCGGGGTGATGTTCGGTTCGCCGGAAACGACGACGGGCGGCAACGCGCTGAAATTCTATGCGTCGGTGCGCCTCGATATCCGCCGCATCGGCTCGGTCAAGGAGCGCGAGGAAGTCGTCGGCAACCAGACGCGCGTCAAGGTCGTCAAGAACAAGATGGCGCCGCCCTTCAAGCAGGTGGAATTCGACATCATGTATGGCGAGGGCGTATCCAAGACCGGCGAACTCATCGATCTCGGCGTCAAGGCGGGCATCGTTGAAAAATCCGGCGCCTGGTTCTCCTACAATAGCCAGCGCCTCGGTCAGGGCCGCGAGAACGCCAAGCTGTTCCTGCGCGACAATCCGGACCTGGCCCGCGAGATCGAAATGGCGCTCAGGCAGAATGCCGGCCTCATCGCCGACCGGTTCCTTGAAAACGGCGGACCGGAGAGCGAGGGCGACGAAGCGGCCGGTATGTAACATCAGCGAGTTTCGCGCACGAAGCCGGCCCTCGCCATGAGCGGCCGGTTTTTGCTGGCCGTCTGGACAGCGTGATATGCGGAAGATAAAAGCCTGTGGTTCCGATGGCTGCGGTTGTCGGCGAGGGCGGCTATAAGCGATAGGCGCGGGGTTGAAGCTAGCGGCGCAGAGCACGAGAAACACGCGCTCGTCGCCGGGGAATGTGCACAGAATAGGACGCAAGATGAGCGGCGTGAATGAAATTCGGTCGATGTTTCTCGACTATTTCCGCAAGAACGGCCACGAGATCGTGCCGTCGAGCCCCCTGGTGCCGCGCAACGACCCGACATTGATGTTCACCAATGCCGGCATGGTGCAGTTCAAGAACGTCTTCACCGGCCTGGAGCAGCGTCCCTATTCGACCGCGGCGACCGCGCAAAAATGCGTGCGGGCGGGCGGCAAGCACAACGATCTAGACAATGTCGGCTATACAGCGCGGCATCACACCTTTTTCGAGATGCTCGGCAACTTCTCCTTCGGCGACTATTTCAAGGAACGCGCAATCGAGCTTGCCTGGAACCTGATCACCAAGGAGTACGGGCTCGACGCCAAGCGCCTGCTCGTCACCGTCTATCACACCGACGACGAAGCCTATGGCCTCTGGAAGAAGATTGCCGGCCTCAGCGACGACCGCATCATCCGCATTCCGACGAGCGATAACTTCTGGGCCATGGGCGACACCGGCCCTTGCGGCCCGTGTTCGGAAATCTTCTACGACCACGGCGAAGAGATCTGGGGCGGTCCGCCCGGTTCGGCCGAGGAGGACGGCGATCGCTTCATCGAGATCTGGAACCTCGTCTTCATGCAGTACGAGCAGGTGACGAAGGACGAGCGGATCGACCTGCCGCGCCCCTCGATCGACACTGGCATGGGCCTCGAACGAGTTGCCGCAGTGCTGCAGGGCCAGCATGACAATTACGACATCGACCTCTTCCGGGCGTTGATCGCGGCTTCCGAGGAAGCGACCGGCGTCAAGGCCGAAGGCGAGCGCCGCGCGAGCCATCGCGTCATCGCCGACCATCTGCGATCCTCCGCCTTCCTGATCGCCGACGGCGTCTTGCCGTCGAATGAAGGCCGTGGATACGTGCTGCGCCGCATCATGCGGCGCGCCATGCGCCATGCGCAGCTGCTCGGCGCCGACGAGCCGTTGATGTGGAAGCTCCTGCCGGCGCTGGTCGGCCAAATGGGCCGCGCCTATCCGGAGCTCGTGCGTGCCGAGGCGCTGATCTCCGAAACCCTGAAGCTGGAAGAGACCCGCTTCCGCAAGACACTGGAACGCGGCCTCAACCTGCTTGCGGATGCCTCCGCGGGGCTCTCCGAAGGCGACCAGTTCGACGGCGAGACCGCGTTCAAGCTCTACGACACCTACGGCTTCCCGCTTGACCTGACCCAAGATGCATTGCGGGCCAAGGGCATATCCGTCGACACCGATGCCTTCTCGGCGGCAATGGAGCGGCAGAAGGCCGAGGCGCGCGCCAACTGGGCCGGCTCCGGCGAAGCGGCAACCGAGACGATCTGGTTCGAGCTCAAGGAAAAGCACGGCGCGACCGATTTCCTCGGTTACGACACCGAAACGGCGGAAGGCGTGATCCAGGCGATCGTGCGCGACGGTGCCGTCGTCGGAACGGCATCGAAAGGCGACAGCGTCCAGGTGATCCTGAACCAGACGCCCTTCTATGGAGAGTCGGGCGGTCAGGTCGGCGATACCGGTGTCATTACCACGGAAACGGGCAAGTTGACCGTGACCGACACGCAGAAGCGTGGCGAGGGGCTCTTTGTTCATTATTGCGTGGTCGCCGAAGGCAGCGTCAAAACCGGCGAAGCGGCGGCGCTGACCGTCGACCATGCACGTCGCACCCGCCTACGCTCCAATCACTCGGCGACGCACCTCCTGCACGAGGCGCTGCGCGAAGTGCTCGGCACGCATGTGGCGCAGAAGGGTTCGCTCGTCGCGCCTGAGCGCCTTCGCTTCGACGTATCGCATCCGAAGCCGATGACGCCCGAAGAGTTGAAGGTCGTCGAAGAAATGGCGAACGAGATCGTCGTCCAGAATACCCCGGTCACGACCCGGCTGATGAGCGTCGACGACGCGATCGCCGAAGGCGCGATGGCTCTGTTCGGCGAAAAATACGGCGACGAGGTTCGCGTGGTAGCGATGGGTGAGGGCATTCGCGGTACGAAGGCCGGCAAGCCCTATTCGGTCGAACTTTGCGGCGGCACGCATGTCTCGGCGACCGGCGATATCGGCCTGATCCGGATCGTCTCGGAAACCGCTGTCGGCGCCGGCGTGCGCCGCGTCGAGGCTCTGACGGGCGAGGCGGCCCGCGCCTACCTCAATGAGCAGGACGAGCGGGTCAAGACCCTGGCCGCCGCACTCAAGGTCCAGCCGGCCGATGTTCTTGGCCGCGTCGAGGCGCTCCTGGACGAGCGGCGCAAGCTCGAGCGGGAATTGACCGATGCGAAGAAGAAGCTCGCGCTCGTCGGCGATGGCCAGAACGGCTCGGGCGATGCGGCCCGCGAGATCGGCGGCGTCCGCTTCCTCGGCAGGGTCGTCTCCGGCGTCGAGCCGAAGGATCTGAAGAGCCTCGCCGATGACGGCAAGAAGTCGCTCGGCTCGGGCGTGGTTGCCTTCGTCGGTGTTTCCGGCGACGGCAAGGCAAGCGCCGTCGTCGCTGTTACGGACGACCTCACTTCGAAGGTCAGTGCCGTCGATCTGGTGCGTGTCGCCTCGGCAGCACTCGGTGGCAAGGGCGGTGGCGGTCGACCCGATATGGCGCAGGCAGGCGGACCGGACGGCGGTCGTGCGGCCGAGGCGATCGAAGCAGTCGCGGTTGCGCTCGCCGGCTGAGCAGCCGCAGGAGAACTTCGACCCCCCGCCGGACGACCCCATGCCGTGCGACGTCAGGTGATTCCACCTGACTGCAAGAATGGAAACAATTCTGTTCGCTCAAGCTGAGCGGAATGTCGCTCGGCTGGCGCGTGTCGTAGCCAACGCTACGGCCAAGCCGGCAGAGAGTGCTTCATCAACAGAGGAAGCGCCGCATGCGACAGCAGGGAACGGGTGACGCGGCCGAGTAGCAGCTCAAGGAAGTAGCCATGTCGGAACGCCCCGATCAGCAGGCAGGTCGCATTTGCTGCGCCGGCGAAGTCGAGGAGGGACTCGGCGACTGAGCGGCCGTCCGAATTGACCGCGACGACGTCGCCCCTTAGGCTCAGCTGCGCGAGCAGCTCTCTGGCCGTCAACTGATAGCTGTCGTCCGTCTCGTCGTCGATGCAAAGGACCGTGACGCGATCCGCTGCTGCCAGCCAGCGCCTTGCCGCGAAAACCGCATCGCGTGCATGCGGATGCGGCTTCCAGCCGATCACGACGTGCTGGAGAAGTTTGCCGGCGTATCCCCCGCTGGGCGGCACGAGCACCAGCTTGCACTCCTTAAAGAGCACGTCGTGGAAGGCATCGCGCGCATCCATGCTGCCGTGGGCCGGGGCGACGACAAGCCCGATCCCGTGGCATTCACTCCGCACACAACGGGCGAGATCGCCGCGGCAGTCGTCCAGCGGAATCTCCTGGCGAGCGGTGTTGGCTCCTTTCCACTCATTGAAAGCCCGCTCGACGCGCTCGAGACGCTCGCGTGGCATGCCTTCCTCAAGGTTGCGCAGCATTTGCAGATCAATTTCCTCGGGCGCGGCGATCATCGCTTCAGGATCGGCACCGATGTGCGCGACGGCCATGCGGCCCTGGATGGCGCGGGCGGCGTCTTCGGCGATATCCAGGCAGGCGCGGGCACTCGCAAAGTCGGGCAACAGGGCCAGGACATCCGCGTGGATGGTCAGCTCGCGAGGCCGGTCGGCAAACACATTACCCGCCGCCGGCCCGTTGATGTCGTTGCCTTTTGCGGGAGCTGTGTTCATTGGCCCTCTTCCGGCGGGGCTTCCACATCGCCTCGGGCACAGACTTTGCGCCTCTGTGGCAAGGAGTTAATCTACCCCCACGCAGGATTGCCCGCAACGTCGAAGGGTTTGGCATCTCATTCCGATATCGAGGACCCGGCCGCGTGCTGCACCGCGCACCGGTCCGGCGATCACCGATTTCCTCTGATGATCGCCTGCGGCGCCAGCCGTTTTCATGCGGTCTTTTCGGCTCGTATGCTTTCGAGGGCCGCGGTGACCGAGGCGCGCATCAAAACGCGGGGCGGGCGAACGTGATGCTGGTAAAGCGTGCGGCGGACCTGCGACCTCGCCCCCGTGATGATGAAGCGCACGCCGCTTCGCTCAGCCTTCCTGAGTGTGCCTTCAATGACGCTGGCGGCGGTCGAATCCATGAACGGGACTTCGGAGCAGTCGAGAATGAAGTTCCGGCGCTGATCGGCGATGCGGTCAAGGACGGTGCCGACCGTGGCGGCGGAACCGAAGAAGAAGACGCCCGATATCCGGTAGATGACCGTGTCCGGGTCGTCGGCAACGACCGGATGCTCCTCCTCGCCATTTTCCCGTTTCAGAATGGCCAGTGGCGTGCTTTCCCCGACGGAGATGCTCTTCGCCATGCGGTCGATGAACAGTACCGCGCCGAGAGCGAAGCCGATCACGATCCCTTCCGTCAGTTCGCGGAAGACGACAATGAGGAAGGTGGCGAGCAAAACCACCGCATCGCCGTAGGAGGATCGCAGCAGCGCCATGAAGGCCGGTTTTTCGATCATGTTCCAGGCGACGATTGCGAGCACGCCGGCGAGCGCGGCAAGCGGGATATAGCTTGCGAGCGGCGCGGCCAGCAGCATGAAGAGAAGAAGAAAGACGGAGTGCAGCATGCCCGAAACAGGGCTCGTGCCGCCGGCGCGTACGTTCGTTGCCGTGCGCGCTATGGTGCCGGTCACACATATTCCGCCGAAGAGGGCCGAGCAGAAATTTGCGATTCCCTGCGCGATCAGTTCCATGCTCGAACGATGCCTGCGGCCGGTCATGCCATCGGCGACGACGGCCGAAAGCAGCGATTCGATCGCACCGAGAAGGGCGAAGGAGACCGCGTCGGGGAAGACGGCGGTCAGCTTCTCCAGCGAAAACGGCGGCAGGGCCGGCAAGGGCAGGCCGCGCGGAATTCCGCCGAAGCGCGTTCCGATCGTTTCGGCCGGCAATTGCAGCAGGGCGACCAGGACAGATGCTGCGGCAACAGCGATCAGCATGCCGGGCCAATGTGGCCTCAGCCGGCGAAGTGCGAGGATGATGCCGATCGTCAACGCCGCGGTCAGTACGGCCGCCCAGTTGACCGTATCGGCCGCACGACCGAGCACGACGATTTTATCAAGGATCGGGCCAGGCTCTCCTTCTGCCAGCGTGAGACCGAACAGGTCCCGCAGCTGGCTTGCGAAGATGATCACGGCGATTCCGGCGGTGAAGCCGACGGTCACCGGATAGGGAATGAATTTGATGTATTGTCCGAGCCGAAGATAGCCGGCGGCGATCAGCATGAGGCCGCTCATCGCGGTTGCCAGCAGGAGACCGTCGATGCCGTGGCGTGCGACGGTGGCAGCGACGAGGACGATGAAGGCGCCGGCGGGGCCGCCGATCTGCACGCGGCTCCCGCCGAGAAGCGAGACGAGGAAGCCGCCGATGATCGCCGTGTAGAGCCCGCGGTCGGGGGTAACGCCCGAGGCGATGGCAATCGCCATCGAAAGCGGCAGGGCGACGATCGCAACCGTCAGCCCGGCAAAGGCATCCGCCTTGAGGCGGGCGAGATCATAGCCTTCGGCAATGACGCTGATTGTTTTCGGGACGACGGTATCTGGCATCGGCGAGGCTTTCGGGACGCCGTCACGTTGCGGGATCGAACGTGCCGGGCATGCTCAGCGTAGCTGAGTCGCGTCGCCGAACAAGCGCTGTCAGCGCAGCACCCCCCAATGCTCAAGTCCCTCGATCACGCCATCCGCATGGCACCGCGATGCCAGGAAATGTCGGCGGTGGAGCGATGCGGCGTCGCGGAGTTCGGCAAGAGCATTGGCGACCACCACGCCGCGGACATGCGGCATCTCGAACATCTCCCGGTCGTTGCCGCTGTCGCCGGCGACGACGACCTCGTCGAGCCCGATCGACAAACGACGGCAGATCCATGCGAGCGCGCCGCCCTTGCCGCCGGCAGGCGGCAGGATGTCGAGATCGCGGCGGCAGGAATAGACAAGCTTCACAGCCAATCCTGCGGCGGCGAAACGCATCGCGAGCGAGCGGATTCGTTCTTCGCCGGCTTCCGGCAGGTGCCAGCTTATCTTGTGAGGGAGTTGGTGCAGGACAGGCTGTGGAGCCGCCCCCTCGATCGACTGCATGACAGCGGCGACCGCTTGCTCCTCGAAGGGAGGGCCAAGTTCTTCCATGAAAGCCTGGAGGGGCCCCGCAATGCGCACATCCGCAATAACCGTCCCGACACCGCCGATCATGTAGTCGGGCCTCGGTAGCAGCTTTGCCTCGACCAGCGACGATATATCGTCGGCCGTGCGGGCACTGTTATAGACGAGGAGCGGCCGCTCCTCGCTCTTCAGCGAATGCCAGGTCCGCCGGAAGCGTTCGGCCGCCGCCTCGTCGCCCAGCAGCGTTCCGTCGATGTCCGATGCCAGCAGCCTTACCGGACCGTTTGTCATTTTTTCCGTCCCATTCTTCGCCAATGGTCGGAAAATGCCCGTCATCCCGCTGCCGCGACCTTCTCCCTTGCGGGGAGAGGCCAGGGTGAGGGGCATTGCGTATCCCAGCTTCCCAATCGGTAGCGTCGCACCCATTATACAAGAAACCCGGCGCGAGGGCCGGGTTTCCAAAGCGGTGACATGTTGGTTGGCTCAGGCGGCCATCGCCTTCTTGAGGTTCTCGTCGATCTTGTCGAGGAACCCGGTCGTCGACAGCCACGGCTGGTCGGGACCGATCAGCAGCGCCAGGTCCTTGGTCATGAAGCCGGCTTCGACGGTTTCGACGCAGACGCGCTCCAGCGTCTCGGCGAATTTTGCGAGCTCGGTGTTGTTGTCGAGCTTGGCGCGATGGGCGAGGCCGCGGGTCCAGGCGAAGATCGAGGCGATCGAGTTGGTCGAGGTCTCCTCGCCCTTCTGATGCTGGCGGTAGTGGCGGGTGACCGTGCCGTGCGCGGCCTCCGCCTCGACCGTCTTGCCGTCCGGCGTCATCAGCACCGAGGTCATCAGGCCGAGCGAGCCGAAGCCCTGCGCGACGATATCGGACTGGACGTCACCGTCATAATTCTTGCAGGCCCAGACATAGCCGCCGGACCACTTCAGCGCCGAGGCGACCATGTCGTCGATGAGGCGATGTTCGTACCACAGCTTCTCGGCCTTGAACTGCTCGGCGAATTCCTCGTCGAACACCTTCTGGAAGATGTCCTTGAAGCGGCCGTCATAGGCTTTGAGGATCGTGTTCTTGGTCGAGAGGTAGACCGGCACCTTGCGCTGCAGGCCATAGTTGAACGAGGCGCGGGCGAATTCCGTTATCGATTCGTCGAGGTTGTACATGGCGAGCGCGACGCCGGCGCCCGGAGCATCATAGACCTCATGCTCAATCGTCTGGCCGTCGTCGCCGACGAACTTGATCGTGAGCTTGCCCTTGCCGGGGAACTTGAAGTCGGTGGCGCGATACTGGTCGCCGAAGGCGTGGCGGCCGACGATGATCGGCTTGGTCCAGCCGGGAACGAGGCGCGGCACGTTCTTGCAGATGATCGGTTCGCGGAAGATGACGCCGCCCAGGATGTTGCGGATCGTGCCGTTCGGCGACTTCCACATCTTCTTCAGGTTGAATTCCTCGACGCGGGCTTCGTCGGGCGTGATGGTCGCGCACTTGACGCCGACGCCGTGCTTCTTGATGGCGTTGGCGGCATCGATCGTCACCTGGTCTTCGGTCGCATCGCGGTTCTCGACGCTGAGGTCGTAATATTCGAGATCGAGGTCGAGATAGGGATGGATCAGCTTGTCCTTGATGAACTGCCAGATGATGCGGGTCATCTCGTCGCCGTCGAGCTCGACGACCGGATTGGCGACCTTGATCTTTGCCATGAATGTGCCTCGTGCTTTGCGGGACGCCGTGCGGTGTCCGCCGGTGGAAAAATCCAGAGCCCTATAGCACCATGGGTCGACAACGCAAAGCATGCTTGGCCGAAACTTTGGCTCGAGGAAATCACGCGGCCGGCACGAGGCTTAACGGCATGAAGGCTTCAAATTCGATGCGGATTGTGCGAGGGAAGCGGCCAATTAAACGAAGGCAATATCGATGGCAGGCACGAACAGCGAGCGCGAACTCTTGACGGAAGGTCCGGCGATCATCCTGGCCTTTCCCCAGCTCGGAGAAAACATCGGCATGGTAGCGCGCGCCATGGCGAATTTCGGCCTGTCGGAGTTGCGTCTCGTCAATCCGCGTGACGGCTGGCCGAGCGAAAAGGCGCGCTCCGCAGCAAGCCGCGCCGACCACGTGATCGACAATGCCAAGCTTTATGGCTCGCTCGAGGAGGCGATCGCCGATCTCAATTTCGTCTACGCGACCACCGCGCGCGATCGCGACGGTTACAAGCCGGTCCGCTCGCCCATCGTCGCCGCGCGTGAACTGCGCAACCGGTTCACGGCCGGGCAGGCGACGGGCATCATCTTCGGTCGCGAGCGCACGGGCCTGACCAACGAGGAGGTGTCGCTCGCCGACGAGATCGTGACCTTTCCGGTGAACCCCGCCTTCGCCTCCCTTAATCTGGCGCAGGCCGTGCTTCTCATGTCCTATGAATGGATGAAGACCGGCATGGGCTCGGAGGAGGAGACTTCCTTCCAGGCGATCGCGCAGCACCCGGCCACCAAGGAGCAGCTTCAGGGCCTGGTCGATCATCTGGAAGAGGCGCTCGATGCGCGCAACTACTTCCGCCCCGCCGATAAAAAGCCGAAATTGATGGAAAATCTGCGGGCGGTCCTGACACGGCCTTCCTTTACCGAATCCGAAATCCAGGTGCTGCGCGGCGTTGTCTCTTCGCTCGACCGGTTCACGCGGGAGAATCCGCGGGGTTCGGCCGCGCCAGCGCTAAGCAGGAAAGCATTGGGCGGCTGTGAAGACGATTGAGCTCAAACCCATTCTCGTCTTCGACAGCGGCATCGGCGGCCTGACCGTGCTTCGCGAAGCGCGGGTGCTGATGCCCGAGCGGCATTTCATCTACATCGCGGACGATGCCGGCTTTCCCTATGGCGGCTGGGAGGAGGGCGCCCTGAAAGAGCGCGTGATCGCTCTCTTCGGCAGATTGCTGGCCGAACACGATCCGGAAATCTGCATCATCGCTTGCAACACCGCCTTCACGCTCGTCGGCTCGGAGCTGCGCGCCGCCTATCCTCAGATGACCTTTGTCGGCACCGTGCCGGCGATCAAACCGGCCGCCGAACGCACGCGCTCGGGCGTCGTGGCGGTTCTGGCGACGCCCGGCACGGTGAGGCGCGCCTATACCCGCGACCTCATCCAGTCCTTCGCCTCGCAATGTCATGTGCGGCTGGTCGGCTCGGAAAACCTGGCGCGCATGGCAGAAGCCTATATCCGCGGCGAAGAGCTCGAGGACGAGGCCGTTTTGGCCGAGATCGCGCCCTGCTTCGTCGAGATGGACGGAGGCAAGACCGACATCGTCGTCCTCGCCTGCACCCATTACCCTTTCATGGCCAACGTCTTCCGGCGCCTTGCGCCCTGGCCGGTCGACTGGCTCGACCCTGCCGAGGCGATTGCCAGGCGCGCGCGCTCGCTGGTGCCGCTGCCGAAAGGTTTCGAGCCGATCAACGGCGACGATCCCGCGATCTTCACCTCGGGCAAACCCGATTTTGCAACGCGCCGGCTGATGCAGGGGTTCGGATTGAAAGTGAGCCCAGGCCTCGTCTCTGAGCGAGGAGAGACTCCTCAGACGAAGACCGTTTGGTGATCGCCTCGTAGCCCGGACGAATGCGTCGCGCGCCGCGAACTATTCCCTGTGGGTTTTCGCAATCGGCGGCACGTCGGGACCTATTCCATGCTAGGTGTCGCCCGTTTTGGCAGTCTGCTGCCGCGAATCGGTCTGGGACGAAGAGGTGGGAATGAAAGTCGGCATCGACATAGGAACGACGTCCGAGGGGACATCGGCCTCGCTCGATATCGAAGAGCTTCTGGCGACGCGTCTGCTGGTGCAGGGCAATTCCGGCTCGGGCAAGTCGCATCTTCTGCGCCGCCTGCTCGAACAGTCGGCACCCTGGGTGCAGCAATGCATCATCGATCCGGAAGGGGACTTCGTCACGCTTGCCGAGAGGTTCGGCCATGTGGTGGTCGAGGGCGAACGGACGGATGCGGAACTCGCCGGCATTGCCACCCGGATAAGGCAACACCGCGTCTCCTGCGTGCTTTCGCTGGAAGGCCTCGACGTCGAGCAGCAGATGCGCAGCGCCGGCGTGTTCCTGAACGCCATGTTCGACGCCGATCGCGAGTATTGGTATCCCGTGCTGGTGGTCGTCGACGAGGCGCAGATGTTCGCGCCGTCCGTCAGCGGCGATGTCTCGGAAGAGGCGCGCAAGACCTCGCTCGGCGCCATGACCAACCTGATGTGCCGCGGCCGCAAGCGCGGACTTGCCGGCGTCATCGCCACCCAGCGCCTGGCGAAGCTCGCGAAAAACGTTGCGGCGGAAGCCTCCAATTTCCTGATGGGGCGCACTTTCCTCGACATCGACATGCAGCGCGCCGCCGACCTCCTGGGCATGGACCGCCGCACGGCGGAGATGTTCCGCGACCTGAAGCGCGGCTCCTTTGTGGCGCTCGGCCCGGCGCTTTCCCGCCGGCCGCTGAAAGTGACGATCGGCTCGGTCGAGACCTCCGCGCGCTCGACGAGCCCGAAGCTGATGCCCTTGCCCGAGGCGCCACAAGACGTCGAGGACCTGATCTTCACGCCCGATCCGGAAGAACTGACCCGACCCGTCATACGCCGCGCCGCACCGCAACCGCGCCCGGCAAGCGACATTCTCGCCGAATTGTCGCGCCCGCGGCTGGAGCCGGTGGGACAGCTTGAGATCAAGCCCGCTCAGCCGGAGATATCCGCAGAGGAGCGCGAAGCTTTGCTCGACGCTCTGCTTGCCGAGATCATGGCAAATGCAGACGCTGCATTCCGCTCCGATGCGGAGCTCTTCCAGGATTTTCTCGTGCGCTGCCGAATCCGGCGCGTGCCCGGTGCGGCGCTCTCCTTGAGCGCCTTCCGCCGCAAAATGGCAATTGCCCGATCCGGCGTCGACCCCGAGACCGCCGCGACGGAAACGTGGGCGTCCGCCCTAAGGCTTGCCGATCGCGTGACCGAGGATCTGCAATCCGTCTTCCTGATGATGGCCCAGGCGGCAGTGCGTGGCCTGCCGTGCCCTTCGGATGCGATGATCGCCCGCGCCTACGGCACCCATTCCGCCCGCCGCGCCCGACGTCTGCTCGGCTATTTCGAGGAACAGGGATTGATCGTCGTGCACGCCGACTTCTCCGGCAAGCGGATCGTGGCCTTTCCCGATCTGGGCGCGGAGACCGCTCCGGTCGACGCGAATGCAGCCGACGCCGGCGGCTCGGAACGGTCGGCTGCGGAGTAGGGCTGTATTTAGGGGTTGTCAGTCTCACCCGGTGAGAGCATAGGCGGCGATTGCATCGCTATGTCTCGTCGGACATCGGCGGAGAACTTCGGCCTTTCCTCGTTTTCCCATCAAAGCCGTTTCAACTGCATCTTCTATCAATACAATTATTTCGGGATGCCGAATCAGGGGACACTACGTTGAAGGGAAATAGTGGAGAAATGATCGTGCTCGCATTTGTCTTCTGCAGCGCCACCAGCCTGTCGATGCCTGCACTTGCGGCGGACACGGCATGCGGTGCGGTTCAGACGACGATGCGTAAGTTAAATGAAGCTCCGAAGGTTCACCTCGCAGTGCGCGTGGTGAATGACGGATTCGGGTATTCTTCGTCTGGGCAGGCCGTTCTCATCAATACAAAGCAATATCACAGCGTTGAAGGCGGTCCATGGCACGTTAACAAGCGTGTATACATATCACCTGAAAGCGTGAGGAACTGCGAGTTCATCAGGCGCGAGACGTTGGAAGGAGTTGCGACTTCATTGTACCGCTACGAGCGCCTGTACGACCAGCAGACCGATAGAATAGAGATCTGGATCTCTGCGAATACAGGCTTGCCAGTCCAGTCTCACTTTACCGCGATCTCACCAAAGAATGGAGCCGAGCGGCATCTGAAGTATAGCTATGGCTCTGGCATTAAGGAGCCGATTTGAGGCGGGACCTGCCTAGCGAATTTGGGTTCCACTTCATGGAAACATCGTGCCGAATGGGTTGCCACCCATGCCCCAGGTATAACGGCACCACAGGGTTCCCCATATGGGGATGTTGAGCGATACAACTATGGCAACACGACCATACGCACAAAAATCAGTCTTCGACCTAGAAGCGATCTTCGAGCGGTCGCGCAATGACGCCAATGAACTTGACCGGTTATCGCACGAGCTGACCTTCCGCAACACTGCCAAAGCACGGTCTCTAGCAACGAAGATCAAGGAGGTTTTGACCGAGCTTGCCAGCCACAGGGTGGTACCCTTGTCGGCTTCTGGTGCGTCGACGCGCGCTTCCGCCCCGGCGCTGACAAAATCTTCTGCGGTCGCGCCAAGCGACGCACCGACAAGAGTCGTGCCCCTCGGCCGGGAGCCTACGTCTGATTCCAACACCCGGCACCAAATCAGCGAGGATAGAATCGATCTCGGCCTGCTACCATCCTTCTCACCTTCGGGTAAAACGAATGATGCGCGGGCAATCCTGGCGGCATGGACAGCCTTGGAGGCCTTGTCCCCACAAAGCTACAAACGACCTGAGGAAATGGCGTCCGGCGACCGATCCCGTGTTGCCCTTCTAGAGCGAGGCATTCCATGGGGACGAGACGCCCGCAGCAAGCCAAATCACAGGCTCTATTTCGAGGTCTTCCTCGGCGCCATCGCCCTCGACAAGGCGACGGACGAACTGGTCAAGGTCTTTGGAGAGGACGAGGAGCGTTCACGCCCAGATGGCAAGAGAGCTGCCATCGGCTCAATCCTGATCGACAACAAAGGCTTTGTTCTGGAAGACAAGGGCGTGGCCGTTTCTAGCTTCGCATGGGCGCTCAAGCCGGCGCTCGATTTGAAGCTCGGAAGCTTGGGGGCCTGGCCGAAAGTAGAGCTGCGCATCATTGAGCGGCTTGATCGGATGGTTCGCCGCCACGACGAGCATGGAGAACCGTTACCAATCGATCTGGACGTCGTCCTTAGCGCACATCGATGGCTCGTGTCGCAGTTCGGCGTGCCCGAACATTTAGTCGAGCCTCCGACATTCGCGCTCAAGGTTTTCCATCACTTCAAGGCGAAGACACCACCCGAGCCATCCTTGCTGAATTCCTTCTATCTTGAGGATCTCCGCGAAGCAGCGGAACTGATAGAGTCGGGCAAGGCGGGGGCCGGTTTGCTGCGTTACATGGGAATTGGGAGGCCCGGCGAGAAAGTCGACGTGCTGTCGCCAGTCTCCGCAGTCGAGCCGTTCGTTGCGCCGTCGCTCATGCCGCAGGCTCGTTGGCCCTCGCATGGCGGCCATCCATTGGTTCTGCTACAGCAAGCCGCCGTGAATGCTGCACGCGCGGAACTGGGTGATGATCCAGGCATCATGGGCGTCAATGGTCCGCCGGGAACCGGAAAGACCACTCTCCTCAGGGATATCGTGGTCGGTTGCGTTCTCGATCGGGCCATGGCGATGGCGGGCTTCGACAAGCCGCAGGATGCATTTTTCCCCACGGGCCAGAAGCTGGCATTCGGATCTAACGTCTTCCTACACTTCTACCGGCTCGATGCGTCCTTGAAAGGGCATGAGATCGTCGTTGCGTCCTCGAATAACAAGGCGGTCGAGAACGTTAGCAAGGAGCTCCCCCTAAAGGAGGCCAATGGTCGACATGAACAGATATCCTACTTTAGGTCCATCAGCGACCTGATCGCGAACCCCAAACGCGCCGGCTATTTCGAAGCCGATGAGGAAGCCACCACCGACCCGATCGAGACTTGGGGATTGATCGCAGCCGCACTTGGCAATGGCCGCAATCGAGGTGCGTTCCAGCAGGGTTTCTGGTGGAACGAGGACGGTGGCTTCCTCACCTACTTGAAGGCAGCTCGCGGTATGAATGTCGTGCGCGAGATAAACGACGAGCGGACTGGCGAAATCATCGATCGCGTGATGCCCAACGTGGTCGTCAACGAGCGGCCCAGCACCAACGAGGCGGACGCCGCCGCTGCCTGGCGCAAGGCAAAGGCAGGCTTCCTCAAGCTTAAGAAGGCAGTGGATTTTGAAATCGCCGGGATCGAAGAGATGCGCCGAGATATCCGGATACTCAAGGATGCGCTCATCGAACTGCGGAAGCTGGATGAATTCCGTCCCCGCTTGGACGAAGCCGTCGCACAAGCACGTCAAATTGGCGAGGCCCGCCGTCAAGAGCAGGAGAAGGCAAAATCGCAGGTCGAGCGGGACAAGACTTTGCTCGATAACCATCTTCTCAGCCGCCCGGGTTACTTCTCCCGGTTGTTCGGGACTGCGGCCTGGAAATCATGGAGTTCGACTCAGCAGAATCTCTCGGCAACCCTGCAGAAATCAGCCCAACGCGCGCAGGCTGCGGACGCCGCGTTGGAGCTTGCCAAGACAGAGTGGAGCAAGGCCCAATCCCAACTACAGCAACTCGACCGTGAAACTGCCAACAAGCGGCAGGCAGTCTCTCAATTGAACGCAGCTGCGGCGCAGGCACGAAACCGCTTGGGCGACAGAATTGTCGATGAGCTATTCTTCGAGCGCGAGCACGAGGCTATCCATCTGACGGCACCTTGGCTTCCGGATGACGTCCACCGCATGCGTGAGGATCTGTTCGCTGCTGCCTTGGCGGTGCATAAGGCTTTCATCGATGCTTCGGCCAATCGCCTGCAACACAATCTCGGGCTATTGATGTCGGCAATGGAGGCTGGTGCCTTCCAGTCGCCCGCTCATCGTGAACTGCTCCCCGACCTCTGGTCCAGCCTCTTCATGGTGGTGCCCACTGTCTCCACGACGTTCGCCTCCGTAAGGACCATGTTCGGGGATTTGCCTCCCGATAGCATAGGCTGGCTTCTGGTCGATGAAGCAGGCCAGGCCGTTCCTCAGGCAGCCGTTGGCGCGATCATGCGGGCAAAGCGCTCCATTGTGGTGGGCGATCCGCTGCAGATCCCCCCCGTTGTTTCGCTGCCCGAAAAGTTGAATTCCGAAATTTGCAAGTTCTTCGATATCGACAAGACCGAATGGTCCGCCCCTGCGGCATCGACGCAGACCCTTGCCGATCAGGCATCGCGCTTCAAATCTACCTTCGTCACCAACATCGGTGATCGAGAGGTCGGGCTACCTCTCCTTGTACACCGGCGCTGCCAAAACCCGATGTTCGATGTTTCTAACACCATCGCCTATGCCGGGCAGATGGTCCATGCAGTCGCGCCGATACGTCCCGGGCCAATCGGGTCGGTCTTGGGGCGCTCTCGCTGGATCGATGTCAATGGAAATGCCGAGTCGAAGTGGTGTCCCGATGAGGGCGATGCCGTAGTACGAATGCTCAGGGAATTGGCGGCATCGGGCGTGACCAACCCAGACGTGTTCGTCATCACGCCATTCAAAATCGTAGAGCAGGAAATGCGCCGGCTTCTCGACAGAGAAACAGATCTGCTGCGAGCATTTGGCGTAAAGACCGATGAGTGGAGCAGTGACCGTGTAGGCACGATCCACACGTTCCAGGGCCGTGAAGCGGACACGGTCATCCTACTGTTGGGCGCGCCGAAAGCGAACCAGCACAAGGCGCGTCAGTGGGCAGCTAGCCCACCCAACATTATCAACGTCGCTGTCTCGCGCGCCAAGCAAAACCTATATGTGGTCGGTTCCGCCGCTGCATGGGCGGCCGCAGGGACCAGCCTGCAGGTCCTGCAGCGGCAGTTGGCGTCAGCGTGACATGTGGTTTAACGCTAGCCACTTCCGATTGGACCTGAACAATCGCGAGATTGCCACCCTGATCTACTTTGGGTTCTTGCTGCCTGCCGGAACGGTTTTGGAAGAAATGACGGCCTCTCGCGCTTGATGTGGTACGACAACCCGTTCGGCACGAGGTTGTCACCCATGTCTTAGGTACAAACTGTAACCTATGTCTCCGGGCTGGACAGGCTGGACATGGCGGACAGGGTGGGATTCGAACCCACGGTACGGTTCCCCGTACGACGGTTTTCAAGACCGTTGCCTTAAACCACTCGGCCACCTGTCCGGGCAGCGCGTTATTGCGCGAAGTGCGTGGCGTTGCAAGACTTAGGTGACGCGTCCGGAAGAATTTCTTCGCTGCCGTCGCCTGCCGCTGAGGCGCCTTTCTTTACCATCCGTAAACCATAAAGCGAAAAACCCCGCGCGGATTCGCTCTGCGGTTCGTATTTTCGCCTTGTTGTTGTCATGATTGCTGAATGTCCCTTTTCGGGACGTCGAAATTTCCGTGGGGGTAAAGCGGAACGTTTCGGCACGGCCATTGCAAATGACCTAGTGGGACAGATGACAGAGAGACAAGCGGCGTGCATTGCGAGGGGATTGCGCCTCGCGGCAATTCCACTCCTTTGTGCCGCGCTTGCGGCCTGCGGTGCCACGTCCAGCGTCAAGAAGAGCGCTTCCAGAAGCAAGGAATACTTTCCTGAATCGGTCTACGGCGTCAAAGCCAGCCCGAGAGTGGCCGAGGGGCGCAATATCCCGAAGGGCGGCGGGCGCTTCCAGGTGGGGCGAGCCTATCAGGTCAAGGGCAGGTGGTATCAGCCGAAAGAGGAGCCCGGCTATAACAAGAGCGGCATGGCCTCCTGGTACGGCTCGGCCTTCCACGGCCGGCTGACGGCGAACGGCGAGGTCTATGACAAGTACCACCTTTCGGCAGCGCACCCGACCTTCCCGCTGCCGAGCTACGCGCGCGTCACCAATGTCGAGAACGGCTCGTCGGTGATCGTACGCGTCAACGATCGCGGCCCCTATGAATATGGCCGTATCATCGACGTCTCGTCGAAAACCGCCGATCTGCTCGATATCAAGCGCAAGGGCAGTGCCAAGGTGCGCGTCCAATATATCGGCCGGGCACCGCTCGAGGGCAACGACATGCCCTATCTGATGGCCTCCTATGTGACGAAGGGCGACCGCAGCCCCGGCGTAATGCCGGAAGGCCAGATCGCAACGGGCGTCATGGTGGCGTCGAACGAGCCGCTGCGCAACCAGGCACAAAGCCTCGGCACGCTGACGATACCGCCGAAGTCAACCCTTGGCGCCGGCGCGCCGGTCAATGCTCTTGCGGCGACTTCGCCTTCGTCTCCCACATCGGCCGCGATCTCGGAATTCGTGACGCTGCCGGAGATCGGCCCGATGCCGAAAGAGCGGCCGGAACTGATACCGCTGCCGAACGGCAACATGGCCTATGCCGCAGCCTATGCCGAGGTCAGGGTCAGCGACAGGGCTTCGCCGTTCGAATTGATCATGGCCGATCCCAATCCGCTGACGCCTCAGTCGATTCTCGCCTATGCGAAGCGGCAACGCGGGATCGCTTCCTCCTACTGACCCCGCTTGAAATGGGGCCGTTCTCGCTGCTATGCCCGTGAAGAAACCGGAGTTTCTCATGCGCATGAAGTGGCTCGCGATCCTAGGCGTCCTCACGGCATTGGCCGTGGGGGAGGCGGCAGCGCAGACGCCCGGCTTCGACACCAAGGCCAAACAGGTCTATCTCGTCGACGCGGAAACCGGCACCGTGCTTTTTTCGCGGGCCGAGAACGAACCGGTGCCGCCTGCATCGCTCGCCAAGCTGATGGCGATGGAAGTGGTCTTCGAGGCGCTGGACAAGGGCGAGGTCACGCCCGACACGACATTCGAAGTCTCCGAATATGCCTGGCGGACGGGTGGCGCGCCGTCCGGCACCTCCACGATGTTTGCCCCCATCAAATCGAGGATCAGGGTCGCGGATCTCGTCCAGGGAGCGATCGTTCAACTGGCAAATGACGCCTGCATCGTGCTGGCGGAAGGAATGGCCGGCAGCGAGGCGGCCTTTGCCGAGCGGATGACGAAGCGGGCAAGGGATCTCGGCATGCCGGTCGCGACTTTCAAGAACGCGACCGGCCTTCCGGATCCTGAAAACAGGATGACGATGCGCGAACTCGTCACCCTGTCGCGGCACTTGTACGAGGCGCATCCGGACCGCTACCGCCTCTATTCGCAACCCGATTTCGAGTGGAACAAGATCTACCAGCGCAACAAGAACCCGCTGCTCGCCGCCATTATCGGCGTCGACGGACTGGCAACGGGATTCGCGGAAGGTTTCGGCTTCTCCGTCGCGGCCTCGATGAAGCGGGGCGATCGCCGCGTCTATCTGGCGATGGGCGGGCTCGCAAGCGAAAAGGAAAGGATCGAGGAGAGCCGCCGCGTGCTCGAATGGGCGATGACCAATTTCGAGAAGCGGCGCATCTTCGCCGGCGGGGAAACGATCGGGGAAGCGAGCGTCTATGGCGGGGCGGCCGGTCGCGTCGCCCTCGCCGCCGCAGAGCCGCTGGATGTCCTCCTGCCGGTGAACAACCCCGAACGATTGACCGCCCGCATCGTCTACAAGTGGCCGCTGAACGCGCCGGTGGCGGCCGGCCAGGAGGTCGGGGTCGTCAAGCTCTGGAACGGCGAGAAGCTCATCAAGGAAGTGCCCGTCCATACGGCCAAGTCAGTCGAAACGGGGACGCTCACGAGCCGTGCGCTTGACGCGCTGCAGGAGCTACTCTTCTTCTGGCTATGACAATTGCGTGCCGGGACAGTTTCTTCCGGGAGGCCGATCGGCTAAACAGAAACCATGGATACGCCGATCTGGAAGAGCATGTGTCGCTGACAAAGGGTTTGTTCGTAACGTTCGAAGGCGGAGAAGGGGCGGGCAAGTCGACGCAGATGCGCCTCCTCGCCGATTCGCTCAGAGCACGCGGTCATGACGTGCTGACGACGCGCGAGCCCGGCGGTTCTACCGGCGCGGAGGCGGTTCGTCACGTTCTTCTCTCGGGGGCGGCGGAGGCCTACGGCGTGCGGATGGAGGCGATCCTCTTCGCGGCCGCGCGCAGCGATCACGTCGAGCAGGTGATCCGCCCTGCGCTCGAGCGGGGAACGATCGTTCTTTGCGATCGCTTCATGGATTCCTCGCGGGTCTACCAAGGCATCACCGGCAATCTCGAACAGGGTTTCATGGAAACGCTGGAGCGTGTCGCCGTCAACGGCGTCATTCCGGATCGCACCATCATCTTCGATCTTCCGGCCGTCATTGGACTTGAGCGCGCGCGCCGTCGGGCCGCCGATGAACGCCCGGACAGATTTGAAAAGGAGCAGCTTGAAACGCATGAGAAGCGGCGCGAAGCCTTTCTCGACATTGCCGAGGCCGACCCCGAACGCTGCAGTGTCGTCGACGCGACGCGGCCGGTCGATGAGATTGCCGCCGAAGTGCTGAGCCTGGTGGAGGCGCTGCTCCCGCGGGAAGACGAATCGCACCCTTCAACGGCGGAAGTGGCGTCATGACGACCGAGCGGTCAGGCCTGCTCGACGGGGCGATCGCTCCGGCGGAAAACAGCAAGCTTTTCGGCCACGCCGAGGCCGAGGCCTTTCTGGCGCAGAGCTACAAATCCGGCAAGGGGCACCACGCGATCCTCATCGAGGGGCCGGAAGGCATCGGCAAGGCGACGCTCGCCTTCCGCTTTGCCAACCACGTGCTCCGCCATCCGGAACCAACCGAGGCGCCGGAGAGCCTTGCCGATCCCGATCCGGCTTCCATGACGACGCGTCAGCTTGCGTCCGGCGCGTCGCACAACCTCCTCCATCTTACCCGTCCGATCGACGAGAAGACGGGCAGGGCCAGGGGCGCGATCACCGTCGACGAAGTGCGCCGCGCCGGAAAGTTCTTCGGCCAGACCTCGGGCACCGGGAACTGGCGAATTGTCATCGTCGACCCGGCGGACGACCTCAACCGCAATGCGGCGAATGCCATTCTGAAGATCCTCGAGGAGCCGCCGCGCCGATCCCTCTTCCTCGTCCTCACTCATGCACCCGGCAAACTCCTGCCGACGATCCGCTCGCGTTGCCTGCCTCTGCGGCTGAAGCCGCTCGAGGCGGAGCCGTTGCGCCAGGCGCTCGCGCATCTCGGATATGATCTTGGCGGCGCGAGTGGCGATCAGATCCTCGCCGCAGCGGGCGGAAGCGTCGCGGAGGCGCTGAAGCTCATCAATTACGGCGGACTCGACATCGCCGCCGCCTTCGAAGAGGTTCTCGCGGGGCAGGGGCCGGCGGTTCGCAAGCAGATGCACAAGCTCGCCGACGTTCTCTCGGCCAAGGACAGCGAGACGATCTTCGATTTCTTTTCGTCGCTGCTGACGGTCAGGGTCATGCAACTGGCGCGCGACGCAGCATTGGCCGGCGACATCGCGAGCGCTGATCGCTTCGCGCGTCTTTCGAGCGGGTTCGCCGAGCGCCTGGCGCTCAGCGACGCCTACAACCTAGATCGCAAGCAGACGATCCTGTCGCTTCTCGACGACCTCAGGGACGCCTTATAGGGCAGGAGTGAACCCTCCACTTCCGCTCGATCGCGGCGGCCGTTGCAATCGGCTTTTTCTTGCCTTGGCGGTTCCCTACCTAAGGGCGATGCGCTAATAGCAGCCATAGTTTCCGATCCGAGATAATCGAAGCCGCCAATGAAAAATACGTCCCCCTTTTACATCACTACCGCGATCTCCTATCCGAACGGCAAGCCGCATATCGGCCATGCCTACGAACTGATCGCCACCGACGCGATCGCCCGCTTCCAGCGGCTCGACGGGCGTGAGGTATTCTTCCTCACCGGGACGGACGAACACGGCCAGAAGATGCAGCAGACGGCCAAGAAGGAGGGGGTCTCGGCTGCGGAGCTCGCCGAACGCAACTCGGCCGAGTTCCAGAAGATGGCCGAGCTGCTCAACGCGTCGAACGACGACTTCATCCGCACGACCGAAAAGCGGCATCACGAGGCGTCGCAGGCGATCTGGGTCTGCATGAGCGAGGCGGGCGACATCTACAAGGATTCCTATGCGGGCTGGTACTCGGTCCGCGACGAGGCCTATTACCAGGAAGGCGAAACGGAGCTGCGCGACGATGGCGTGCGCTACGGACCACAGGGGACGCCGGTCGAATGGGTCGAGGAGGAGAGCTATTTCTTCCGTTTGTCGGCCTACCAGGACAAGCTCCTGAAGCATTACGAGGACAACCCGGATTTCATTGGCCCGGCCGAACGGCGAAACGAGGTCGTCTCCTTCGTCAAATCGGGGCTGAAGGATCTTTCGGTTTCCCGTACGACCTTCGACTGGGGCATCAAGGTGCCGAACGACCCGGCCCACGTCATGTATGTCTGGGTGGATGCGCTGACCAACTATCTGACCGCGACAGGCTATCTGACCGATCAGAACGGGCCGCGTGCGAAATTCTGGCCGGCGGACATCCACATCATCGGCAAGGACATCATCCGCTTTCATGCCGTCTACTGGCCGGCTTTCCTGATGTCGGCAGGCCTGCCGCTGCCGAAGCGCGTCTTCGCCCACGGCTTCCTGCTGAACAAGGGCGAGAAGATGTCAAAATCGCTCGGCAACGTCGTCGACCCGTTCAACCTCGTCGAGCATTTCGGCCTCGACCAGATCCGCTATTTCTTCCTTCGGGAGGTCTCGTTCGGACAGGACGGCAGCTACAGCGAGGAGGGGATCGCGACCCGGATCAATTCCGACCTCGCCAATGGCATCGGCAATCTCGCCAGCCGATCCTTGTCGATGATCTTCAAGAATTGCGACGGCCAGATTCCGGCCTGCGGGCCGCTGACCGACGAAGACAAGGCGATGCTTGCCGCAGCCGATGCGCTCCTCGAGACGACGCGTGACGACATGAGCAAGCAGCTCATCCACCGCGCGCTCGCCGCGATAATCTCCGTCGTTTCCGAAACCGACCGCTATTTTGCCGGCCAGGAGCCCTGGGGGCTGAAGAAAACCGACCCGCAACGCATGGCGACCGTGCTTTATGTGACGGCGGAAGTCGTCCGCCAGATCGCGATCCTCATGCAGCCCTTCATGCCGGAATCGGCGGGCAAGCTGCTCGATCTCGTCGCGGCGCCCGCGGACCAGCGCAGCTTCGCCGCGCTCGGCGAGGCAGGCCGGCTTGTCTCCGGAACGCCGCTCGAAGCGCCGAAGCCGGTTTTCCCGCGCTACGTGGCACCGGAAGCGTAAGCGAGAGCGAGCCGATGCTGATCGACACGCATTGCCATCTGGATTTTCCCGATTTCGAGCCCGAGCGGGACGCGATCATCGAACGCGCGCGTGACGCCGGCGTGAGCCAGATGGTGACGATTTCGACGCGCGTCAAACGGTTCGAGACGACACTCGCGATCGCCGAGAAATACCCGAACGTCTTTTGCTCGGTTGGAACCCACCCGCACAACGCGGATGAAGAACTCGACATTACGACCGAGGATCTGGTCCGCCTCTCGGCCCATCCGAAGGTGGTGGCGATCGGCGAGGCGGGGCTCGATTATTTCTACGACAACGCCCCGCGCGAGGCTCAGGCCGAAGGATTGCGCCGGCATATTGCAGCGGCGCGTCAAACCGGGCTGCCGCTTGTCATCCACAGCCGCTCGGCCGACGAGGACATGGCGACCATCCTTACGGAGGAATCGGGGAAGGGGGCGTTTCCCTTCCTTCTCCATTGCTTCTCTTCCGGCCAGGAACTCGCGCGCGTCGGCGTCGAGCTCGGCGGTTACGTCTCCTTCTCCGGCATTCTGACCTTCCCGAAGTCTGAGGAATTGCGCGACATCGCCAAGACGTTGCCGCGCGATCGGATCGTCGTCGAGACGGACGCACCCTATCTGGCGCCGAGGCCCTTCCGCGGCAAGCGCAACGAGCCGGCTTATGTCGCGCACACGGCCGACGTCCTGGCCGAGACGATCGGCGTATCCAGGGCCGAGATCGACGACATCACCACGGAAAACGCGTTTCGGATTTTCTCGAAGATGCCGAGGCTGTGAAATGGCGTTCCGGCGGGTCTTCACCATCCTCGGTTGCGGATCTTCGCCAGGCGTGCCGCGGATAACCGGCGATTGGGGTGCCTGCGATCCGTTGAATCCACGCAACCGACGCATGAGGGCCGCGCTGCTCGTGGAGCAATTCGCCGCCGACGGCGGCAAGACGACGGTCGTTATCGATACCGGCCCCGATTTTCGCGCCCAGATGATCGCAGCCGAGGTTCGCCATATCGATGCAGTGCTCTACACCCATGCCCATGCCGATCATCTGCACGGGATCGACGATCTTCGCGGCTTCGTCATAGAGAATCGCAAGCGCGTGCCGATCTGGGCGGATGCGTTCACCATGGCCCGGATCCGCGACGGTTTTCGCTACTGCCTCGAATCACCGCCGGGCAGCGGCTATCCGCCGATCGTCGAGCCGCACGTCATCGACGACGATCTTCCGCCGGTGACGATCCACGGCGCCGGCGGCCCGATTACGATCGAGCCGCTGATGCAGTTTCACGGGAATGTTCACTCGCTCGGCTTCCGCATCGGCGATTTTGCCTATTGCAGCGACGTCAGCGACTTTCCTGCGGAAACCATCGAAAAGCTTCTGGGTCTCGATCTGCTGGTCATCGACACGCTGCAGTACAAATTCCATCCAAGCCATCTGTCGCTGGTGCAGTCGCTCGGCTGGATCAACCGGCTCGCGCCGAAGCGCGCCGTGCTGACGCACATGCATGTGCCGCTCGATTACGAGACCTTGCGTGGCGAGACTCCGGATCACGTCGAACCGGCTTACGACATGATGCGCCTGGAATTCGAAATCGACATGCCAAGCGGTGAAGAGGCATGAAGTCGCGAATTAGGACTCCGGCCCAGTGCATTGATTACGTTCCACAAACCAGCGCTTTGCACGGTAGACAATAGTTCCATAATCTATCTTATGCGATCTCCTGATGTAGGGGGGTACATTCTATTTCCAAGTGCGACATGCCAATAAAAACAAAGGCTTCGCCTTGGAGATTTTTGGATGTCGCTCTGCTATTCGCAGCTCACCCTT
>NZ_JAGILA010000008.1 GCF_017874595.1 Sinorhizobium kostiense
TTGGCGGCCGGCGTGAAGGTCCAGGTGCCATTGCCGTTGTCGACCAGCGCACCGTTGCCCACGGCGATCTCAAGGTCCGACGCCGTCAGGCTGTCACCGTCAACGTCGGCGGCGTTGGCCAGCAGCTCCGCCTGGGTGATCAGGCGCGCGCCGCTATCTTCGGCGACCGCCGCCAAAGTCACCGCACCCGTCGTCGGGTTATCGTTGCTGCCGGTGACGGTCCAGCTCACCGATGCCGGCGTCGTCGCGACACCGTCGGAAACGCCATAATTGACCGTCACCACCGTCGACTGGCCGGCGGCGAGGTGCTGGTAGGCGGCATCCGTCGGATCGAGGGTGAAGGTCTGGGTGGCGAGGTCGTAGCTGACGCCCGCCGGCAGGGCCGGAACGCCGACCACCTCAAGCGTGGTGGCATCGTCGACGTCGGTTGTGTTGTCACGGGCATCGAGCGTCACCGCCGTGCCGTCCTCGGTTGCCTCGCCGGTCACCGCGCCGTTTACCACCGGCGCATCGTTGGTGCCGGTGACGGTCCAGCTGACCGAAGCCGGCGTCGTCGCGATGCCGTCGGAGACGCCATAGCTGACGGTGACCACCGTCGTCTGGCCGGCGGCGAGGTGCTGGTAGGCGGCATCCGTCGGGTCGAGGGTAAAGGCCTGGGTGGCGGGGTCGTAGCTGACGCCCGCCGGCAGGGCCGGGACGCCGACCACCTGAAGCGTGGTGGCGTCGTCGACGTCGCTCGCGTTCGCAATGGCCTGGAGCGTCACCGCCGTACCGTCCTCGGTTGCCTCGCCGGTCACCGCGCCGTTTACCACCGGCGCATCGTTGGTGCCGGTGACGGTCCAGCTGACCGAAGCCGGCGTCGTCGCGATGCCGTCGGAGACGCCGTAGCTGACGGTCACCACCGTCGACTGGCCGGCGGCGAGGTGCTGGTAGGCGGCATCCGTCGGGTCGAGCGTGAAGGCCTGGGTGGCGGGGTCGTAGCTGACGCCTGCCGGCAGGGCCGGGACGCCGACCACCTCAAGCGTGGTGGCATCGTCGACGTCGCTCGCATTGGCGAGGGCCACGAGCGTCACCGCCGTGCCGTCCTCGGTCGCCTTGCCGGTCACCGCGCCGCTCACCACCGGCGCGTCATTGCTGCCGGTGATTGTCACGACGATGTCTCGACTGGCCGTGCCGTCGGCGGACCACACCGTCAGTGTCTCGGTCACGACTTGACCAGCGGTCAACGCCTGCGTTGCGGAGCGGTCGTTGTCGAGGGTGTAGCTCCACTGCCCGGTCAGTTGGTTGAACGCGAAGCTGCCATAGGCGCCATTGAGCGCGCTTTCGGTGGGCGACTTGAAGTGCTTTTCGCCGGCGTCGACATCGTCGACCTGCAGCGTGCCGGAGGCGGTCGGCGCACCGGGATCGCCATTGCCGGCGCCGCCCGCTTCGATGACGGATGCTGTGGAAGTGCCACCGATCGCCGCCGCGTCGTTCTGACCGACGATATCCACCGTCACCTTCGCATAGCTCAGGGTGCCATTGGAAAGCCGGATCGAGTAATAGAACGAGTCCTGGATATGATCGTCGCCAGTCAGCGAATCGATGCTCCGGGCGCTATCGGGCGAATTCGAACCACTTTCGATTCTATACTCGATCTTTCCGTTGCAGACACGGATCCAGTTTCCTTCGGCGGTCTTCTCCCAGTTCGTCGTGGTGTTGCTCTTCAACAACTCGGACATGAGATTGGTACCGCCGTCGTCGATCGACCAGAGCGTCTTCGCCTTCCCGCCGAGATCGTTCGAAGTCACGTCCAAGGTGATGGTGTGCGTGGCCGCATCGTAGATGCTGGACGCCAGCAGTTGCTCCTCGGTCCATCCATAGACGTCGTCCTGCGCCTGCGTGTTGTTGAAGGATGTGGTGCTGCCACCGCCTGTGGTCTGCGTAGCCATGATGTTTCCCCTTCCCTAAGGCACCTTGCATCGAGGTACCGCAAACTCACCCTGTAACGGGACATCAGACCCGTCGTTACCGCCGTCGGCCCGAGCTGTGCCGATCGGAAATTTCGCAAGCGAGCAGGCGCCGGAATCCGCCTCCTATCCAGCCGTTCGGACAGGTTGGGGATGTCCCGAGAACTCGGGACAAAGGCGACCACGTCGCCTGCTTCGTGGAGATTTGGATTTCCCTCGCGTTGCACAACGCGTGCATGGGGTGCTGGGGAACCGACCGACTTTAGTCGGTTCCCCAGCAATCAAAGCCGGCGCGCCCTCGTCAGGCAAAATTACTCTATACAAGCGCCTGCTCCTTCCCGGGCAGCTCTATCAATCGGCTGCTCCGGTAGTACCTTGTAAATTTATCTTGGTTTGCCTCAGTCGCAGTTCGATGAAGCTTCAGCGACTTTGGTGCACCTTATATTCTAGAATGTAGTAACATTCGCCGTATGTAATAATAAAAAGATGCTTTTCTTGGTATTAAATATAACGAGAACTGAGGAGTGCTAATCGTGTTTGCTTGCAATTCCTATCCGTTCAGCTATGGGTATAGCAATATCGGAGTGATCTCCGTTTGTCGTTATCACAGTATCCAAAAAGTTGTCGCCCCGTCCATATCTCGCTTCGAGCGAGCTTCCAGTTGTCCGGAGACACGGTCGACCGTCCGCGCAAACAAGAAGGGCATTCCGTATCAGGGAATGCCCTTCAAGCTTTCACTGCGCGGTCAATGCCGGGAGGATGGCATTCGACGTCGCTGGTCATTGCTCCGTCTTGTGCATCGCATCGTCGACCGAAGGGAAGCCGATATCCTTCAGTGTGTCGTAGGAAAGGTTTTCCAGAACGCGCTCGTTACGATGACGCTTCCACGCTGCCCAGGCCCGGGCGCGCAGGTTGAAAAAGCCGGGCAGTGCCGAAAGGCTCTGACTGGATGATGCTGATGAATGCTGGTTCATAGACATTGCTGGTTTCCTTCTGAGCATCTCAAAAGGTCGCGACCATGATCCGTGTATGGCGCAACCTGATCGATCAATCAAACGAATATGTTTGATGCTTTCCATCACCTATGGTGATTGGTTGCCGCTCCATGCGAACATCTTTATCAGGCGCTCCGATCACGCTCAGTTCCGCATGTAACAGGTCGTCTCTGACCATCGACGGCAGTTTCGCCAACTGGCGGCGGGTTTCCACCCAGTTCCTGGCGGCATTGGCGGCGCGTCTTTCCGACGCCAATCGTTCGATCACCAGTCCGGCGCGCGCCAAGAGCGCCAGCAGGAAGTCGCGATCGTCGCGGGATGGCGACGAACGGTCTGCAGGTCGAATGGACTTCCGAGCCTGAGGCATCGATCGATTGGGGGGCGCGAAGTTCTCAACGCGCCGCTCGGCGGCGTTTGGGTTTGCGACTGCCAATGTCAGGGCGGCCATAGCCTTCTCCTCTTAGATCGGTTCGAACTGGGACGGATCCCGCTTCTCCCTTGCAGCTTGACTATCGCTCCCTTGTGATGTTCAATCAAACGAAATGAGGTTAAGCTATCATTCAGATTTTCTGAATAAGGGTGCCGCCATGAACGTGATGCTGCGTCATTCGCTTCCGCTGCTCGAGATGGATGTGCTGAAGACTTTCGTCGCCATCGCCGAGACCGGCAACTTCACCACCGCTGCCGAAGCGGTCTACCGCACGCCATCGGCGGTCTCGATGCAGATCAAGAAGCTCGAGGAGACCCTAGGCTGCACGCTCTTCCTGCGCGACGCGCGCTCGGTGTCGCTGACACCGAAGGGTGAACTGCTGCTCGGTTTCGCCCGGCGGCTCATTTCGCTCAACAACGAGACCGTGTCGCGCTTCCTGCTGCCCGACATGAACGGCGTCGTCCGGGTCGGCGCGCCGGAGGATGTCGGGGAGAGGATCCTTCCGGACGTGCTAAAGCGCTTTGCCGAAAGCTATCCCAACGTGACGGTCGACGTTTCCATCGGCATGAGCAATGCCATGCGCAAGAGGGTCGACGAGCATCGGCTGGACCTTGCCATCTTCAACAGCCTGACCGAAGATTCGGCAAGGGACGGCGAAATCCTGCTGCAGGAAAAGCTGGTCTGGGCCGGTGCCAAGTGTGGCAACGCCCATCTCCGCGACCCGCTGCCGGTCTCCATGTGGGAGGACGGTTGCGTCTGGCGTGCCGACGCCGTCGAGAAACTCACGCGTGCCGGCCGCAAGTTTCGCGTGGCGTTCCTCAGTGCCTACACCACCGGGCAGCGCGCAGCGGTACTTGCCGGGCTCGCGATCGCACCATTGCCGCGTTACCTCGTCCAGGGCGAGATGGTCCAGCTTGGCGAGCACGACGGCCTGCCCGATCTCGGCCACTATAATATCGGCCTCAAGGTGATCGAGGACGCGCCGGCACCGGTGCTGGCGGTTGCCGAACATGTGCGCGCCGCCTTCGAGGAACTGCAGATGCAGTAGCGAAGGCTGGCGCCGGGCCGCTGCGGAAAGTTCACGATCGGCACATTGGAGAAATGCGCTTTTTCGCTGGTCGGCCTCTGGCTGCTTTTCCCGACTCGAGCCGCTAGCTTGCGCACATGGATCGGCGAGCGACACTGTCTGCGAGCAGCGCGGTAATTCGCGAGTTCAATTCCCAGGCCTGCAACCAAGAATGAAGTGCGCTAGAAGACCACCATCAGCACTGCGGCCCAGAATAGGGCTGATAGTTCAGCCGCCACAAGAAACCCGAAAGTGGTGTCGCTCATGTGATCCTCCTTAGGCAACCTCCATTGCCGGAAGGAGACTATAGGGGACAGCCTGAGATTCCGCTACCCAACAAAGTGCAGCTTGCCCGTGGGGCGCCTTCCTCCGTTGGTTCACATGAGCAGCGTGTAAATCAGAACGCCGACAGAACCCCAGAACCCAACCATTACAAGCGTCATGGCGGCAACAAAAACCTTAGTCACGACAAGAACTCCACGACCGATTCGAAGGTCAAAAAACTAGCTCAGCGCTGAAAGCTTGGTATCGGACCATGGTCCGATGTTCGCCACTTAACGGGCCGGGCTGAAGAAAACCGGTCATTTCGGAAGTCGAGATCATGAAATTCATCGACACTCTCGCGGGAACGCGGCGTACCCGCCGACGGCTACCTTGTTGCTGACGTCCGCACTCCGCGAACTGGCATCCAGTCTATGCCGGCCGTGAAGGCTGGCGCCAATTTGGTTGACATTGATAAGTCATTGCTTACAATAAGCCATGACTTATGGTAAATTGTTCGCGGCGCTTGCCGACCCAACCCGGCGCGCCATTTTCGAGCGGCTCGCGGCGCGGGAGCAATCGGTGGCTGAACTCGCAAGGGCGCTGCCGGTGTCGCAGCCGGCGATCTCGCAGCATTTGAAGGTCCTGAAGGAAGCGCGCCTGGTGCGCGACGCAGCTTCGGGTGCGCGGCGGATCTATTCGATCGACCCCGACGGGCTTTGGCCGCTCAGGCAATGGCTCGATCGTTTCTGGGGCGATCAGCTTGCCTCGTTCAAGGTAGCCGCCGAGCGAGAGGAGGATTGATAGAGGGTTGGCGGGGCCTTCCTGCCTGGGCAAGTCTACAGCAGATAAACGAGAAGGAGATATCATGCATACGATCGAACCCGCTCCGGTGCGCAAGTCGGTGACCGTTCGCGCACCGCTTGAAAAGGCCTTCGACGTTTTCGTCAAGGATATGGGCACCTGGTGGATCAAGGATCACAGCTTGACGCAATCCGGTCAGAGAACCGTGGTCGTCGAAGCGGTCGCGGACGGTCGCTGGTATGAAATCGGCAATGCCGGCGAGGAATGCAATTGGGGCCGCGTCATCGACTGCGACCGGCCGAACCGCATCCTCTTCGCCTGGCAGCTCAATGCCGATTTCGACTTCGATCCCCAACTCCATACGGAAGTGGAGGTCCTCTTCGAGGCGAGGGGAGAGAACGAGACCGCCGTCACCCTCGAACACCGCCAGCTTGCCAATTACGGCGCCAGGGCCGCCGAGCTGCGCGGCATTCTCGATTCCGACAGCGGCTGGGGCGGTCTGTTGGGATCCTATGCGGAGAGGGCGACCTGATGCAGCAACGTTGGGCGCGCTGGAAACGGGGCTATTCCCGGCTCCTGCGCCTCCGGCGGCCGCCGGTTGCTTCGCCCTCGTCGGCGAACACCTTGCGGGCGGGCAGGCTGACGACTTCGGCGAGCTTCGGAAAGGCGTCAACCTTGTTCGGCATCGCCATGGCGTTGACGAAGTGCTCCTGAAATTTCGATTCAAGAGCCGTCTCTATCTTCTCGATTTTCCTGACTGTTTGCTCGATTTCGCGGCGGTGGCCGCGGTTGAGGAGGGCCATCAGCGCGCCGGTGCCGGCGGCATTGCCGACCGCCTTCACTTCGGTGAGATCGCAGTCCGGAATGAGGCCGAGCACCATTGCGTATTTCGGGTCGATAAAGGATCCGAAGGCGCCGGCGAAGCGGATGGCGTCGACCCGGTCGACGCCCTGCTTTTCCATGAGCAGCTTGATGCCGGCATAGAGCGCGGCCTTGGCGAGCTGGATCGCTCGGATGTCGTTCTGCGTGACGGTGATACGCGGCTCCCCCTCGTGCAGCAGATAGGAGAAGGTGCGGCCGTTCGGCACGATGCGCGGCGAGCGGGCGGCGAGCGAACCGTCGACGACGCCGTCCTGCGAGATGATGCCGGTGAGATACATCTCCGCGACGACCTCGATGATCGCCGAGCCGCAGATGCCGGTGACGCCGACTGAGGCCGCTGCCTCGGCAAAACCTTCCTCGTCCGACCATTTGTCGACGCCGATCACCCGGAAGCGGGGCTCCAGCGTCTCCGGGTCGATCCGCACGCGCTCGATGGCTCCCGGTGCCGCGCGCTGGCCGGATGAAATCTCCGCGCCCTCGAAGGCGGGGCCGGTCGGCGAAGAGGCGGCAACGACGCGCTCCCTGTTGCCGAGCACGATCTCGGCATTGGTACCGACGTCGACGAGCAGCATCATTTTGTCCTGCCGGTGCGGACCTTCCGAGAGCGCGGCGCCCGCGGCGTCGGCGCCGACATGTCCGGCGATACAAGGCAGCATGTAGAGCCTCGCACCGGGATTGACGTCCATGTCGATCTCATGCGCCCAATATTGCAGCGCCCCGGAAACCGCGAGCGCGAACGGCGCCTGGCCGAGCTCCGTCGGGTCGATGCCGAGGAAGAGGTGATGCATGATCGGGTTGGCGACGACGACCATGTCGAGAATGTCGTGGCGGTCGACGCCGCCTTCGCTGCAAACCTTGCCGATCAGGCCGTTCACCGCTTCGCGCACGGCCTTGGTCATCGCTTCGCGGCCGTCCGGATTCATCATCACGTAGGACACGCGGCTCATCAGGTCCTCGCCGAAGCGGATCTGCGGGTTCGATGTGCCCGAGGAGGCGACGATGCGGCCGGAGAGCAGCGAGACCAAGTGCATGGCGATCGTCGTCGAGCCGATGTCGCAGGCGATCCCGTAGGCCTCGTTCTTGAGACCCGGCCAGAGGCTGACGATGAAGGGACGCGAGGAATCCATGTCGCGGTGGATCGCGGCGGTTACCGCCCAGTTGCCCTTGCGCAGGATGGCCTGCACCTGCGGAATGAGGTGCGGCGCGATCAACGGATCCTTCCAGCCCCAGTCCCTCTCGAGCATCGCCTTCAGCCGGTCGAGATCTCCGAGCGGCTTGTGCATGTCGGGCTCGTCGACCTCGACGTAGCAGAGCTGGACGGCGGCATTGCGCTCGATCACCCGGTCGGTCGCGGCCTTGCGCACGACCTGCGCATTGATGACGGTGTCCTGCGGCACGTCGATGACGAGATCGCCAAGGATCTGCGTCGAGCAGGAAAGGCGTCGACCATCCGGCAGTTCGCGCACGCTGGCATAGCGCTGCTCCTTCGGGCCGACCGGCGAGACATGCTCGTTGGACGAAACGATCTTGTGCTTGGCGAAATTGCCTTCCTGGACGGAAATCTGGCAGCGCCCGCAGGTGGCGCGTCCGCCGCAGACGCTCTCGACATAGACACCGAGCGAACGGGCGGCATCAAGGATTGGCGTGCCGACCGGAAAACGGCCGCGCTTCCCCGACGGCATGAAGAGCACGAGGGCATCGGTCTTTTCGTCCTTCGGGGGTATGTTCAGCATCGTTCTTCTCGCCTAACTACTTTGCGAGCCTGCGGGCATTCGCCCGCACGCGCTTGGCATAGGGGCGAAGGGCAGCCGCCGTGATCCGCTTGTGACCAGCCGCGGTCGACTTCTTGCCGGCAGCCATCGCCGCGGCTGCGTTCATGCTTTCCTTCATCAGCGCCATGTTGGCGGCAACGGCGCATTCGGCTGCCGCCGCCATCTTTTCGGTCACCATCCGGCTTGCCTCGGCATAGTCGACCGCCGATCCGGTCATGGCAGCCATGGTCATCGCCTGGGTGCGGGCGGCAATGACCATCGGCGCCTGAAACCAGAGCGTCGCCAGATCGCTGGCAATATTGCGGTGCCTGGCCATCACTCCGCCCTCGCTGCTGCCCCGGTCCGCGCTGCGCGTCCGCCGCGGCGTCCGCCGCCGCCAGCCGGCGCCGCGGCGGCGACCGCATGGCCGCCCTCGGCCGGCTTGTGATCGCGATAGGTCATGATCCAGTGGGTGCAGTTCGGATCGGTGCCGTTCAGCACGTTCGCGGCGCGCACCGCCTCCATTTCCTGCGGACGGCAGGGATTCATGATCGCCGAGGTCATGCCGGCGCCGATCACCATCGGGATGAAGCCGGCATTGATTCCGTGGCGATGCGGCAGGCCGAAGGAGATGTTGGAAAGGCCGCAGGTCGTGTTGACCTTGAGCTCTTCACGCAGGCGCCGCAGCAGCGCGAACACCTGCTGGCCGGCCGTTCCCATGGCGCCGATCGGCATGACGAGCGGATCGACGACGATGTCGTGCGACTTGATGCCGTAGTCGGCTGCCCGCTCGACGATCTTCTTGGCGACGGCGAAGCGGACGTCCGGATCCTCGGAGATGCCGGTCTCGTCGTTGGAGATGGCCACGACCGGCACGTCGTATTTCTTGCAGAGCGGCAGGATCGCCTCGAGCTTTTCCTCTTCGCCGGTAACCGAGTTGACGAGCGGGCGCCCCTTGGCGACCCTGAGGCCGGCCTCGATCGCCGCGGTCACGGAGCTGTCGATCGACAGCGGCACATCGACGAGACCCTGCACGATCTCAAGCGTCTTGACGAGCAGCGGCGGCTCGGTCTCGTTCGGGTTGACGGCGGTGACGCCGGCATTGACGTCGAGCATCGTCGCGCCCGCGGCGACCTGTTCCAGCGCGTCCTTGATGACCGTCTCGAAGTTGCCTTCGATCATTTCGGCGGCGAGCTTCTTGCGGCCGGTCGGGTTGATGCGCTCGCCAATGACGCAGAAGGGCTGGTCGAAGCCGATGACAATTTCTCGGGTGGCGGAAGCAACGATGGTACGGGTCATATGAGATCCTCTGATCCGGTGGCCTGGGCTATGTAATCGGCCCAATCTGCGTTTGTAAGGCGTCGGTCGAGCCGGGCGCCGGTTTTCCTCTGCTATCGATGCAGGCGCAAGATCATTGCACCGCCATCGCGCTTTTTCGCCTCAGTGCGGATGGTGTGCCGCGGCCTCCGCCATCTGCTGCTGATTCTCTTCGACGCCTTCCCGAATATGCTCGAGCCGCTCGGCGACGAGCGCATCCGTCGGGCTGGCCTCCGGTTTCCACGGCCTGCGGCCCTTGAGCACGCCGGACTCATGGACGATCTCCGCCACATATTCCTCCTGCCGGTAGGCCATGACGTGCACACCGGAGACGCCCTCGATCTCCTTCACCTCGTTGATGATGTCGATACAGAGCTGCTTGCCTTCCTTCTTCTGGTCCTGGGCGCCCTCCAGCCGCGTGATCACGCTGTCGGGAATATGGATCCCCGGGACATTGGAGCGGATCCAGCGCGCCGTCTTTGCCGACGCCATCGGACCGACGCCGACCAGGATGAAGCACTTCTCGTGAAGACCGAGGTCGCGAACCTTCTTCATGTATTCGCGGAACATCGGCACGTCGAAGCAATATTGGCTCTGGACGAATTGCGCACCCGCCTCGATCTTCTTGGCAAGGCGGTAGGGCCGGAAGTCGTAGGGCGGAGCGAAGGGATTGATCGCAGCGCCGAGGAAGACCTGCGGCGGCGTCGTCAGCTTTCGGCCGGAGAGGAACTTCGAATTGTCGCGCATGATGCGCACGGTATCGAGCAGCGACATGCAGTCGAGATCGAAGACGGGCTTGGCGCCCGGCTGATCCCCGGCCTGCACGCCGTCGCCGGTCAGGCACATGATGTTCTGCACGCCCATGGCGGAGGCGCCGAGCACGTCGCCCTGGATGGCGATGCGGTTCTTGTCGCGGCAGGCGATCTGCATGATCGGCGCATAGCCCATGCGCGTCAGCAGCGCGCAGATGCCAACGGACGACATGTGGCAATTGGCGCCGGAGGCATCGACGGCATTGATGCCGTCCACCCAGCCGGCGAAGATCGCAGCGCGCTCGTAGACGTCCTCAGGATTGGCGCTGTCCGGCGGGTTGAGTTCGGCGGTCACCGCGAACTCGCCGCGGCGCAGCACGCGCTCCAGCCGGCCCCGCGAGGAATGGCCGGGCAGGGGATCGAGCGGCGCGCCGGGATCGTGGGGATTGATGTCCGGGCTCATTGCTGGCCTTCCTTATTCACTGCTTCGCGGCGGGCTGCCGCCTCGGCCGTTACGCGCAGCCAGGCAGACGTTTCCCGGAGCGACTGGTTTACCGGCGGCTGCACGTTCATGATCGCGTCGCCCTTCACCATGTTCCGCGAGCCCTTCCAGGCCTGCACCCAAACGCAGGGCATGTCCGGCTCGACCTCGCAATTGCCATTGGCACGAACGCCGCCACAGGGGCCGTTCCTGAGCTGCTTCGGACAGTTCATCGGGCAGGACATGCCGGTCGAGGACAGCGCACACTGGCCGCACATCCGACAGTCGAAGAGGAAGCCCTTGGCGTGGCGCTCAAGAAAGGTCACCGGCCGTTCAACGCGACCGTAGCCGACGGCGTTCCACAGCGGATGAAGCTTCAGGAACATATCGGCGAAGCGGTTGTAGAACCATTCGAGGAAGCGCGAGTGCCGGACCGCCCAGAGCCGGACGGTGTATTTATGGCGCGAGCGCCGGCTCGGCGAGACATTCTTCGGCGTATAGGCGCCCGTTGCCGCCTTCCTGGCGGGCTGGGCATTGCCGGTGACAACCTTCGGATCAGGCATTTTCGCGCCCTCCGGCCTTGACGAGCGCCACCAGCCGTTCCTTGTCGTAGGCGGCCTCCAGCTCGGCTGCCGCCTTGTCCGCCTCCGCCTCGATATCGTCCGAAACCGGAACCGGATCGGCCTTGCGCCATTCGGCAAGATAGTCGTCGGTCTCCGCGGCGCCGGTGCGCATGGCGCACATGTCGATCGCCTCGGTGAAGCGCATCGAAAGCTCGCGTTTGGCGCTCTTGCGGCCCTGTTTGATGATGACCTGGGCGGGTATGTCGCGCCAGTAGACGATGATGCGGTCTGCCATAGGATTCCTGATCTCCTCTATAGCGGACAATGCGCATTTACCGGCTGTCGTGGCTCACCTTGGCACGACGTCGGATATGTCAAAAAACGACGCTCCACCATTGCGCATCTCAGCGGCTGCGTCAGGCACCGACGGGTGCCCGTTCGGAGTGGCATCGCTGCGGAGAAATCCGCGCAGAAGGCCAGCGACGCAGTGCCTCGAATCGAGCGGTTGGTCCGTCTCATCCGGCCACTTCAGAATGTTCGGACATTATCATTCACTGTGGGTTCACGTTCCGGCGGCCAACTTTGGCGCGCCTTTGAAAAGCAAATTGGGTGTTAAGCAAATTGGGTGCTGAGATGAGGAAGGTTGGAATCCTGCTTCTTGCCGCGGCGACGGCGCTTACCGGCTATGCGCCTGCGCATGCCATACCCCCGTTGGCGCCGGTCTCCGAACAGGCTTCGGATAAAGTTGAGTTGGTGCACCACAAGCCATGGCACCGTCGTGGTCCACCTCACCGCTGGCAAGGAGATGGCGGCCCCCGGTCCAGTTATTACAACGGATATCGTGGTTACCGTGAACGGCGGGAGGGATACCGCAGGCACAACGACGGCTGGTGGTATCCGCTGGCAGCTTTCGGCGCCGGAATGATCATCGGCGGCGCGATCGCTTCACCGCCCCGGCATGTCGAGCCGCGCTACGCGGCCCCGGACCTGCCGGCGCGCCATGTCCGCTGGTGCTACGACCGCTATCGGTCCTACCGCGCCTTCGACAATTCCTACCAGCCCTACGGCGGGCCGCGGGAGCAGTGCTACTCGCCCTACTACTGAGTTTCAGCGGCCCGTTCGTGATGATGGACGGGGCGCCCAGATCATCGCGTTCGAGCTGGGTGCCGGCATCAATAGCCGGAACTTCCGCCACCCTGGCTGCCGCCACCTTGGGTGCCGCCGGCCTGGCTGCCGCCGTCCATGCCGCCGCCGGCACCGGCGGAACTGCCCGGAGGAGGAGGGGCGGTATTCTGCTGGCTGGCTTGATTGCTCATACATCCGGAGATCGCCAGAAGTGCGATCAGGATCGCAGCTATCGAAGCTCTGTGGGACATCGCCTTCTCCAATCAAGGATTGGAAATATGAAGCGACCTATGTTCCTCCTGTTGCGCCTTCAAGACAAGGGCGCAAGACGAGGCAACCCGGAAATCGGAACCGATTTCCGGAAACACCTAAACTCCTCGTGATCTAAAGCAGGCGGTACCGGCGCAATATGGTCGCGATCTGATCGTCCTGCGCTTTGGTCGGCAGCAAGGCCGGTTGGCGGCTGGCACCGACGGAGGCGTCCTGCAGGTAGAGGGCCCGCTTGACCATGGCGGGGGCAAAGCCCAGCGCATAAAGCTCCGTGCGAAAGGCGGCGAAGGTCGCCTGTTGCCTTTCCGCTTCGGCGATGTCGCCCGCATTGAAGGCGTTCAAGATGCCAGCGAGGACATCAGGCATGGCATTGCCAAGGCCGGAAATGCAGCCCGCCGCGCCGTTTTGAAGCGCCCAAAGCACCAGATGGTCAGGCCCGGAGTAGACTTCGAACCCCTCGACCTCCTTGGCGACCTGAAGATAGGCTTCCAGCGTCTCCTTCGCACCGCCCGAATCCTTGATGCCGGCGATGTTGCCGTGGCGGGCAAGGGTTCGCGCGGTTTCCGGTTCGATATGGTTCTGCGTGCGTGCCGGTATGTCGTAGAGATAGATTGGCGTCTTCACCGTATCGGCTACGGTCGAAAAATGGCGAATCAGGCCGTCCTGCGTGCAGGCGATGAAGAAGGGCGTGATGACGGCGATGCCATCGACGCCGATACGGTCGAATTCGCGCGCCAGCTTCACCGTCTCGAAGGTCGCAGGCATGCCGGCATTGACGATCACCTTGACGCGACCGTCCACCTCGTCGACCACCTCTTCGGTCAGCCGCACCTTTTCCTCGAAGGTGAGTGCGGTGAAATCGCCGTTGGTGCCGGCGCACATGATGTTGTTGCCGGCGTCGACCTGACGGCGGACCTGAGCACGGGTGGCCTGGTAGTTGATGGTTTCGTCCTCGTTGAAGCAGGTGACGAGGGCCACGAAGGCTTGCTTGGTCATGGGTCTTCCTCTGAGCGGATGGCGCCTTTAGGAAACCCGCTGGAGGCGGGCGGCGCGGTGGACGGCCTGGACGTCGGGATCGGGGTCGAGGCCGGCGGCGAGAAGGGTGCGGGTATAGTCTTGCCGCGGAGCTTCGAACACCTCGCGCACGGTGCCGAGCTCAACCACATTGCCCTTCTGCATGACCAGAACATGGTCGGCGAAGTCGCGCACGACCGGCAGGTCGTGGGCAATGAAGATGAATGCGATCCCCATCTCCCGGCGTAGCTTGTCGAGCAGCGCGATGACCTGCGCCTGCACCGAGACGTCAAGGGCCGACACGGCCTCGTCACAGATGATAAGCTGGGGTTCGAGCGCAAGCGCGCGGGCAATGGCGATGCGCTGTCGCTGTCCGCCGGAAAACTGGTGCGGATAGCGGCCCATATGATCCGGCGCAAGCCCTACCTGTACCAGCAATTCGGCCACGCGCTCGCGCCATCTCGGCTTGGGAAGGATGTCCGGGTGGATGACCCAGGCCTCGGATATGAGCTGGTACACGGTCATGCGCGGATTGAGCGACTGCGTCGGATCCTGGAACACCATCTGCAGGTCGCGACGAAGCTTGTAAAGTTCGGCCGGCGACATCGTAAAGAGATCGCGTCCTTTCCAGAGTGCGCTGCCGCCATCCGGTTCGTCGAGGCGCAGCAGGATGCGGGCGAGCGTCGATTTGCCCGAGCCGCTTTCGCCGACGACCGCGATCGTCCCGCCGGGCATGAGATCGAAGGAAACGCCCTTGAGCGCCTCAAAGGCGCCATAGCGCTTGCGCACGTCGCGAACCGAAAGAACGGGCTCGCTGCGGGCAACTGGTACATGCATCTCGCCCTTTCCGGGAGCGGCGGCGATGAGCTTCTTCGTGTAGGGATGCTGCGGGTTCTTGTAGACCTCGCGGACCGTGCCCGCCTCGACCAGTTCACCCTTCTCCATCACCACGACCCGGTCGGCGATCTCGGCGACCACGCCGAGATCGTGCGTGATGATCAGCACCGCCATGCCGGTCTCTTGCTGCAATTCTTCAAGCAGGGCGAGAACTTCCGCCTGAACGGTGACGTCGAGCGCCGTCGTCGGTTCGTCCGCAATCAGCAGGTCGGGTCTGAGCGCCAGCGCCATGGCGATCATCACGCGTTGCCGCTGGCCGCCTGAGAACTCGTGCGGGTATTTGTCGAGCGCACGTTCAGGGTCCGGAATGCCGACACGTGTCAAGAGTCGCAGGGCCTCGGCCCGGGCGGTGGCGGCATTCGCTCCATGCGTCGTGAGCGCTTCGCGGATCTGCCAGCCGACCGTATAGACCGGATTGAGGTGGCTCAGCGGATCCTGGAAGATCATGGCGATGCGCCGGCCGTTCACCTCGCGCCGTTCCGGCGCCGGCATCTTGAGGAGGTCGACGCCGTCGAGCAGGATTTCTCCCGAACTGATGCGCCCGGGCGGCATGTCGATCAGGTTCATGATGGCCGACGAGGAGACCGACTTGCCCGACCCGCTTTCGCCGAGGATCGCCAGCGTCTCGCCTCGATCGAGGTGATAGGAGATGTTGCGAACCGCCTTTACCACGCCCATCGCGGTGTGGAACTCGACCGAAAGGTTGCGGACTTCCAGGAGATGATCAGCCATTGTTGCGACCTTTCATTTCGAGGCGCCAGCGCTGCACCGGATCGAGCGCGATGCGCAGCCAGTTCGAAAGCAGGTTCAGTGACAAGGTGGTGAGGATGATCGCAAGTCCCGGCCAGAAGGACAGCCACCACGCGTTGGTGAGATATTGCCGGCCCTGCGAGATCATCAGGCCCCAGGTTATCTCCGGAGGCTGGATGCCGATGCCAAGGAAGGACAGGGCGCTTTCGGCGAGCATGACGTAGGCGAAGTCCAGGGTCGCAAGCGTCGTCAGCGTTGGCAGCACGACCGGCAGGATATGGCGGAAGAGGATGCGCTTGCTCGACGCGCCCATGACCCGGGCAGCCTGTACGAACATGCGCTCGCGGATCTCGAGCACCTCGGCGCGCGTCGTCCTGAGATAGACAGGGATGCGGGTGATCGCGAGCACAAGCATCAGGTTCAGGATCGACGACCCGAGGATATAGAGCACGATCACGGCGACCAGCAGCGACGGGAAGGACATGATGACGTCGGCAAGCCGCATGATCACCTGGTTGACGCGCGGCGAGGAGAAGCCGGCGACAAGCCCGAGCAGGGTGCCGACGACCGCCGAAACCGCGACGGCGCCGGCCGCAACCATAAGCGTGTTCTGCGCCGCGACGATGATGCGGGCAAGGAGCGGCCGGCCGAGCGCATCCGCGCCCATCCACCAGACCCAGCCGCGCTCCCAGTCGAAAGGCGCGGCATTGCGGCCCCTGAGATTTTGTTTCGTCGCCAGATCGCCGAGCCAGCTCGGCCCGACGATGGCGAGGATCAGGATCAGGAGCAGGAAGATCGCCGCACAGAGCGCGAACTTGTCGGCGAGCAGCATGCGGAGCATACGCGTTGCGAAGCCGGGTTCCTCGGCAATGGCGGTATCGGTGGATTGCAGTGTCATGGCGGGTCTCCTCAATGCCGTATCCGCGGATCGAGCAGCGCATAGGCAAGGTCGATCAGCAGGTTCATGAGGAAGATTGCCAGCGCCGTGACAAGGATGGCGGCGAGCACGACGTTGAAGTCACGTTGCAGGATGGAATCGATCATCAGCTTGCCGACGCCCGGAAAGCCGAAAATGGTCTCGACGATGACCGCACCGTTCAACAGGCTGGCCGCCTGGTCGCCGATCACGGTGATGACCGGCAGCATGGCATTGCGCAGGGCGTGCACGAAGATGATCGGGCCGGATTTGACGCCCTTGGCCCGTGCCGTCTTCACATAGGCCGAGGAGAGCGCGCCGATCATGGAGCCGCGCACCACCTGCACGATAATGCCGAACGGCCGAATGAAAAGCACCGAGATCGGCAGTATCCAGTGGAGGAGGGAGCCTGTGCCCGAGGTCGGCAGCCAAGCGAGGTTTACGGAAAAGATGACGATCGCGACGATGGCGACCCAGAAATCGGGGACCGACGCACCGATCAACGAGATGACGGACGAAAGGCGGTCGAAGAAGCCGCCTGCGCGGAAGGCGGCAAGCGAACCTACGACGATGGCGGCGCCTGCGACGAGCGCCATCGTGATCACGGCGAGCCAGAGGGTCCAGACGAAGGCTTCGAGCACCACGTCGAGCGCCGGGCGAGCCTTGCGCAGCGACTCGCCGAAATCGCCCGTCAGCACGTCGCCGACATAGCGCGCGAACTGCACCAATAGAGGGTCGTTCAGGCCGTGCAGTTCTCGGAACTGCTCCTTCATCTCCGCGGAGGCTTCGACCGGAAGGAACAGGGCCGCCGGATCGCCCGTCAACCGCGAGAGAAAGAAGACCATTACGATCAGCCCGATGAGCGAGATCAGACTGGCCACAGCGCGCTTTCGAACGAATTTCAGCATGGCGCCCTCAAGGAATCCGGCGGCGAGATCATCCCGCCGCCTCGATTGATGTTGTGGCTGACAACCATATGGTTTGCCAGTGCGCGTTTACTTGATCTTGATCTCCGAAAGCTGGAGCGTCGAGTTGGTCGCCATGGTCGGCTTGAAGTCCAGGCGCTCGGAAACACGCGAGAAGCCGACCATGTGGAACAGGAGAACGTCCGCGACGACGTCGTTGTGAAGATAGGCGATCAGTTCCGACCAGAGCTTGGCGCGTTCGTCGCCGACCACCGCCGAGGCGCGCTTGATCAGGTCGTCGACCTTCGGGTCGGCGAAGCCGGACTGGGTGCCGTCGGAGGCGTATTTGAAGAACATCGAGAAGGAGGGGTCGCCTTTCGAGTTGTCATGCATGGCTGCAACGATCTGCGGGCCGCGACCTTCCTTGAAGGGTTTGGAGTAGTACTGTTCGTGCTCGGCAACCTCGACGAACTTGAGGTCGACCTTGAAGCCGACGTCCTGCAACTGCGCCTGGATGGCTTCCATGATCTCGGTGACATTCGGGAAATTCGCCGAACGAGCGATGATGGTAATCGGGGTTTCAACCTTGACGCCATCCGCCTTGGCTTCCTCGAGCAGCTTCTTCGCGCCCTCCGGATCGAAGGGGAAGACCTTCACATCCGGGTTCCAGCCGAGCGTCGGCGGTGGAACGATGGCCGTCGCGAGCAGCGCGCCTTCCGGAACCAGCGTGCCAATGAAGGCCTGGCGGTCGATGGCAAGGTTCAGTGCGCGGCGAACGCGGACGTCGTTCAGCGGCTCGATATTGTGGTCAATGCGCAGATAGACGGTTTCGCTGTCGAGGTAGGAGAAATCCGTCGCCGGATTGGTGGCGTCGAGCTGCGAGATCGACGGGGACAGATCTGCTTCGCCGGTCTGCACCATCGCGGCACGCACCGACGGGTCGGCACGGAACAGATAGGTGGCTTCCGTTACGTCGGGCTTAGCGCCCCAATAGTCGTCACGAAGCGTCAGCACGATCTGCTGACCCGGCGTCCAGTTGGTCAGCTTATAGGGACCGGTGCCGACCGGCTCGCGCACGAATTCGAGCGGCGTTTCTTCGGGGACGATGGTGACCAGGGACATCAGGAGCGGCAGGATCGGCTGCGCCGGGTCGGCCTTGAAATCGATCGTGTGGTCATCGACGACGGTGGGCGTCACGGTCATGCCGCCGAAGTACCGGCGCGATTCACAGGCGTTCTTGTCGCTCATGATACGGTCGAAGCTATGCTTGACGTCTTTCGCGTCGAAGGCAGTGCCGTCGGAGAACTTGACGCCCTGACGCAGGTGGAAGCGCCAGCTGCCGTCGGCGTTCTGCTCCCACTTTTCGGCAAGGCGCGGCATCAGGCCCTTGTCGCCGCGAAGGTCGAGCTCCGTCAGCGTCTCGCTGACGTTCTGCATGATGATGCGGCCGATATTCGAGCGCGTCGCCATGCAAGGCTCAAGCAGGTCCGCCTCCTCGGGGAGCACGATCTTAATCGGGCCGGACCCCGCGAAGGCGGGGGAAAGGGCAGAGCCCAGCATGAGGGCACCCAAGACAAGCATTTTCTTCACGGCATTTCCTCCCTACGTGAATATCGTTCAGCCAGATGTTGCAGCGCCTGCCACAAAGATGAGGGCCGTTCGTGCCTTCTGAGGGCTGCAGGCTTGCGGCATGAAAATCTCCTCCCGGCCTCGCCGGCTACACAGACCATCTTCCTTTCCCGCAAGTTTGTCAATTTGTTTTATCATGTAAAAAATCATGCATCGCTGACAGAGAAAAAATGGCAACATTGTCAACGAGTTGCGACTTTAGAAGAATGGGTATCGGATAAGAAGTGACATTCTTAAACTTGACAACTCCGCAAATTTCACGATTGTCGACGACATGCAGGAGGAGCCGATGGACCCCGAGGAAATAGCCCGCAACATGAATGGCCTGCTTCAATCAGCGTCGCCCGGCCGCGACGAGGCACTGCTGCCGTCGCCGATGATTCAGAACCATGCGGCGTTTTTGCATCTGCTTTCCGATGGCGCCCTCGTCTGCGCCTGGTTTGGCGGGACGCTCGAGGGCAAATCGGATATCTCGATCTTTGCTTGCGTCCTGCCGAAGGGAGCGTCGCAATGGGGACCACCGCAGCGGCTGAGCTTCGACCCTGCCCATTCCGAGCAGAATCCAGTGCTCTTCACGGCCCCGGACGGCAGGCTTTGGCTGTTCCACACCTCGCAGCCCTCCGGCAATCAGGATGAGTGCCGGATCCGCATGGCCGAGATCCGTTGCGATGCATCCGATCCGCTGACGCTCACGGCTGCGGAAGGCCGCTATCTCGACCTGCCGCGCGGCTGCTTCGTCCGCGCACCGCTGGTCGTACGCGACGACGGGGCGTGGCTATTGCCGATCTTCCGCTGCGTCCAGCGGCCCGGCCAGAAGTGGAACGGCAGCCACGACACGGCCGCCGTCGGCGTCTCGCTCGACCGGGGGGCTACATGGCGGCTCGAGGACCTTGGCCAGTCCATCGGTTGCGTGCACATGTCTCCCGTTCCACTTGGCGAAGGGCGCCTTGCCGCCTTCTTCCGGCGGCGCCAGGCGGACTGGGTCTACCGGTCCGAGAGCCTGGACGGCGGCCGCTCCTGGTCCGTGCCACGGCCGACCGATGTGCCGAACAACAATTCCTCAATCGCCGCGATGCGCCTTGGCGACGGCCGGGTCGCGATGATCTGCAATCCCGTGAGCGCGGCGCAATCGGCCGAGCGCCGCACTTCGCTTTACGACGAGCTCGGCGAGGACGACAGCCGCCCCGATGCGGATCCGACCGGCGGCTGCGTGCCGATCTGGGGCGTGCCGCGCGCGCCGGTCGCGCTCTGCCTGTCGGAGGACGGCGGCAAAACCTTCACCAGTCGCCTGCCGATCGAGGACGGACCCGGCACCTGCCTTTCCAACGACTCGACCGATGGACGCAACAAGGAAATGTCCTATCCCTGGCTGCTCGAGGGACCGGACGGCACCATGCACCTCGCCTACACCTATCACCGGCGGGCTATCAAATACGTCCGCCTCGCCCCTGGCTGGGACAGCGCCGACGCACGGAGAGTTCCATGAGCGATATCATCGGCATAACCATGGGGGATCCGTGCGGCGTCGGCCCCGAGATCTCGCTTCGCGCGCTCGTCGGCATGTCGCCGGAGGAGCGGGAGACGATTCGCATCTACGGCAACCTCCCGACGCTCGAGGCGGCGCGTTCGGTGCTTGATCTCGACATCGATCCTGCGCCTTATGTCGTGGACTTGCCCGTCGAAGGCGCGCCGCTACCGTGGGGACAGCTGAGCCCCGTCGCCGGCGACGCCGCCTTCCGTTTCATCGAGAAAGCGGTTCGGGACGCGGAAGCCGGCGTCATCGGCTGCATTGTCACCGCGCCGATCAACAAGGAGGCGCTGAACCTTGCCGGCCATCACTATGACGGCCACACCGGGATGCTGCGCAGCCTCACCGGATCCACGGCGGCCTATATGCTTCTCGCCTCCGAGCGGCTCAAGGTCATTCACGTTTCGACCCATGTCTCGCTGCAGGAGGCGATCCGCCGCTCGACGACCGAGCGGGTGCTTGCCACGATCCGCGCGGGCGACCAGCACCTGAAGCGCATCGGCTATGCGGCGCCAAGGATTGCGGTTGCCGGACTCAATCCGCATTGCGGCGAAAACGGCCTCTTCGGCACCGAGGACGACGACCAGATCGCGCCGGCGGTGAAAGCGGCGCGGGCCGAGGGTATCGATGCCTACGGTCCGATCTCCGCCGACACGGTGTTCTATCGCGCCTATTCGGGCGCCTTCGACCTCGTCGTCGCGCAGTATCACGATCAGGGCCATATCCCGATCAAGCTCGTCGCCTTCGATACCGCCGTGAACGTTTCGGTGGGCCTGCCGATCGACCGTACCTCCGTCGACCATGGCACGGCATTCGACATTGCCGGGAAGGGAATTGCCAATCACGGCAACATGAACTCCGCCATCGCCTATGCCCGCCAGCTCGTGGCCGGCGGGGCCAAGCGAGGATGACCGCCTCCATGACCATCACTCCCATCACCCTTCATCAGCCCCGCCGCCTTGCTGTCGGTGCCGGCACGATCGGAGAGGTCGGCCCCTGGGCTGCCGACGCCGCGTCGGTCCTTGTCATCGCAACACCGATCACCGCCGGTTTCGCCGACCGCTTGGAGGTCACCGGCCGGATCACCGTCTTCGACGCGATTGCCGGCGAGCCTGACATTGCGACGCTTGATGCAGCCCTCGACGCCGCGCGGCAGAGCAGGCCGGACCTTATCGTCGGTCTTGGCGGCGGCTCGGTTCTCGACGTCGCAAAGCTCGTCGCCGTGCTCTGGGATTCTGAACAGACGCTTGCAGATGTCGCCGGGCCAAACCGGGTTTCCGGCCGTCGAACGCCTCTTGCGCAGGTGGCCACCACGGCTGGTACCGGTTCGGAGGCGGGCATTCGCTCGCTGATTACCGATCCCGGCAAGGGCAGCAAGATTGCGGTCGAGAGCCCGCATATGATCGCCGACTTCGCCGTGCTCGATCCCGAACTGACCTATTCGGTGCCGCCGGCGGTAACGGCAGCCACCGGCGTCGACGCCATGGCGCACTGCGTCGAAGCCTTCACCAATCGCCGCGCGCATCCGATGATCGACGGTTTCGCCCGCATGGGCTTTCGGCTCGTCGGCAAGTATCTCGCGCGCGCCGTCAAAGATGGCGCCGACACCAAGGCGCGCGAGGGGCTGATGCTCGCCTCCTATTATGGCGGCATCTGCCTTGGGCCGGTGAATACGGCGGCAGGACATGCCATTGCCTATCCGCTCGGCACGCGTCTGCGTCTACCGCATGGTCTGGCGAACGCCGTCATCTTTCCGCACGTCCTCGCCTTCAACCAGCCGGTTGCGGCCGACAAGACGGCGGAGGTCGCGGAAGCTCTGGGACTGGGAGAGAGCCTTTCCGCCGCCGCGCTGCTTGGCGCCGCCTGCGATTTCTGCCGCAGCCTCGGCATCGAAATGTCGCTCGCCGCCCACGGCGCAAAGGCCGACGATCTGCCGCTCTATGCCGATGAGGCGCATGCGAACCGACGCCTGATGGCCAACAATCCGATCGATATGAGCGTGGAGGACGTGCTCGGCGTCTACAAGGCAGCCTTCTAACGGCGGAGAATCGGAACCGATTTTCGGAAAGCACGACGCGTAGACTTGCTGCATTCTTTGTGCGCCCTGTCCTCGTTGGTTGCGGTAGGCCAAGGCTCTCCTCCACCCCTCATTCCTGTGCTTGTCACAGGAATCCAGCCAGCCCAAGTCCTTGGGCTGAAAAGAGTCTTTCGCGCCGCAGACGCGTCGCTGCTGGATCCCTGTGACAAGCACAGGGATGAGGCGGAAAAAGCATCCGCCAAACCCAAGTGGCTACTGTGTAACGTGGCGTCCTGAAGAACGCACGGCGCTGTGGGCGTCCCGCGCGGCACGGCATAACATCCCGGCTCGGCGGGGGTTCTGACATTTGAAAGTCTATTTCGCCTGGAACAGGCGTTCGCGCGACCCGGTCAGGTGATCGTGCATCAGCTGGCGCGCCTTTGCCCCGTCCCGCGCGGCAATGGCTTCGGCAATCGCCTCGTGTTCGGCAAAGACCCGCGTCAGACCGGTCGTCTCGCGCTTGATCGAGGCGCCGTGGAACCGCATGCCGACGGCAATGTGGTCCTTGAGCGCTTCCATGGCGGTGAAGAAGTAGCTGTTCTGCGACGCGCGTGCGATCGCGAGGTGAAACTGGAAGTCCGCATCCTCGCGATGGGACTGGCGGTTTGTTGCATCGCGCATCAGCTCCAGCGCCTGACGAATGGCCGAAAGCGTGGCGGCATCGTGACGCTCTGCCGCCGCGGCCGCGGCTGCTGGCTCGAGGGTCAGGCGGAACTCATAACAGTTCAGAAGGTCGGCGACATTCTCCAGTTGTCCGAAGCCGAGCGGCTCGCGCATGCCGACGGCGCGGACGAAACTGCCAGCGCCGCGACGCGAATAGATGAAACCCTGCTCCCGCAGCCGCCGCAGGGCCTCGCGAACGACCGGCCGGGAGACCTCGAACTCGATCGCCAGATCGTGCTCGGTCGGCAGACGCTCATCCGGCTGATAAGCGCCGGACTTGATCGCGCGGTGCATGCGCTCGAACACGAGGTCACCGAGGCTCTTGCGTGCTGTTCCGTTCTCCAATCCCATCTGTCATCCCATCTTGCGCAGGGCTCTGTCCGCGATCGCCCTTAGCGTATTCGGCTCCCCGAATCCGCCGGATTTTGCGATGATGCAATGTCCGTGGGCGTGGGCCAAGCCCAGACCCGGCAGGCATTCGCCAAGCAGGCGGAAACGCGTGATCCCCATCGTCTTCAGCACCGCCTCCGCCGTGGCGCCACCGGAAAGAAGCAGCGTCGATGCCTTTTGGGTCAAGCCCGGGCAGACGCTTTCGGCAAGCGCCTGCGAAACCGTTTCGGAGGTCACCACCTCTTCTCCCGGCACGGCCTGCACGAGAGTGAGCATGCTGCCATCGAAGCTCGTGTCGGTCAGTCGCCCATTGGGCGCCCCCAGCCAGCGCGGATCAAAGGCGCTGCGAAGCACGTCGATCTGGGCAAGCGTGATTGGGTCGCGCGACCCGATGACGAAGAGGGCCGGACCGCCGGGTATTTCGGCGGGCTGCGCCAAGGCTCCCCCGCTCAGACGTTCGGCCAGCGCTTCAGCGAGGCCACGGGCGCCGACCAGAAGATCGACGCCGGCCCTTTCCGCCGCTTCGAGCGCCGTGCGCATCTCGTCCTGGGTGGACGTATCCGGGATCGTGGCGTGCATCGCATGTCGGCCGAGCTTCTCAGCAATGGAAATCGGCGTGTCCACCCCGAACCCTTGCACGTGGCCGGCTTGCACCACCCGCCCGAAGCCGGGAATCGCCGGCGCCACCAATGCGGCGTGAAACGGCGTGACGTCGAGTTCGGCCGCGATGTGGCCTTTCAGCCGCGAGTCGACCTTCTTGAAAAGGCGCGTCCCGGGCGGCAAGGCGGCGACGGCCCTCGTCGTCAAGCTCTTGGCCGCCGCGGCGGCAAGATCACGCGAGCCGAGATTGACGGAAAGCACCTCCGGTCTCTCACCGAGGGCAATCTCAATCGCCTCGGCCGTCAACGCCACTTCCACATGCATGCCTCTCGCCGCGAATGGCGCAGCGGTATCCAACGCACCCGTCAGATCATCGGCGACAATGGCCAGCATCGAGAAGTCCTATGATTAGTTGTTATCTTTATAGCCTAATTTACCTTTGAAATGTCAACGATATTTCTAAATACTTTTACAAATCTACCCTTCGTTGTCGGCGGTCTGATTATCAGATCGCGCCAGGTGCGGGGATTGCCCCTGACCCTGACCCTCCGCCGCTGCAGCGAAGCTGCTGCGGAGGACGGGCAGGCGGATGAGGGGCCGTTCGGCATGGAAAAGAGAGCGGGAATACCAGTTTCGCGGAAAGGCGCACCCGCCCGGCCACAGGCGAACGTCGCATTCGGGTCGACATGTTCCCAGGACACTTCCTCATTGCCGTGCTTGGCACAGGAATCCAGGCCGCTGGCGAGTGTCTCCAGCGAGGGCCGATCAGGCTTCGGCCAGCGATCGCGTCAGATCGCCATAGCCGGTGTAGCGATATTCATATTCCAGCCCCAGCGTGTCGGCGGCGCGGCGCGCCTTTTCCTGCAGCGCCTCGTCTTCCACCTGCGAGAGATAGACGAGTTTCCGGTAGTGGCCGAAATACATGTCGCGCAGCTCCGGGTGCCGGTCGAGGCCGAGCGGTTCGATGACGAAGGCCTCGAACTGCCGGGCGAGGAAATCGGTCAGGAAGAAGGCTGTGACGTCGTCGTCCCAGCGCTCGGCGAAGGCTTCATTGCCGGCGAAGAAGGAATAGCAATGCGGACCGGGAATGCGGCTCACGCCTTCCTCCTCACAGAGCCGGTCGATAAGGCCGCCGGTGCCGCAGTCGGCATAGGCAATGAAGATGCGTTCGAAGCCCTCGGTGCGGGCCCGGGCAATCGCCTCACGCAGGCCCGGCACGATCTTTTCCGGGGTATTGTGCCAGATCGCGGGCAGACAGCTGAGTGCGATGTGGTCCAGTCCGTTGGTTTCGCAAATCGCCAGGATTTCGCGCGCGATCGCCCCGCAGCCGATGACTTGAACCTTGCCCGGCGTTCCACGTTCTCTTGCTTCCGGCAGATTTTCCATCTCTATTCGGCCTCGCAATAACATGAAGGATTCGCGCCTATGAAAGCAAAAACTCTCGCGACGGTCGGCATCGTCCTGATGGTTCTCGCAACCTTGACTTCCTGCGGCAACACCATCCGCGGCGTAGGGCAGGATACCGCAAATGTCGGGCGCAAAATCGCCCGGGCGACCAACTGACCGATTCCTGCATTCGCCCGAAACGTGAAGAGCCGGCTGCCGGGTTCATCCGCAGCCGGCTCTTTTCTCTAAGATAAGGTCGCCTCAGCCGGCGGCAAGCTGGTTGTGCTTGCGCTTGACGTAGTCCTTCGCGGTCTCGACGGCGACGGCGGCATCGCGGCAATAGGCGTCGGCGCCGACGGCCTTGCCGAACTCCTCGTTGAGCGGCGCGCCGCCGACGAGCACGATGTAATCGTCGCGCAGACCCTTCTCCTTCATCGTGTCGATCACGACCTTCATATAGGGCATGGTCGTGGTGAGCAGCGCCGACATGCCGAGGATGTCCGGCTGTTCGCGCTCGAGCGCCTCGATATAGTTCTCGACCGGGTTGTTGATGCCGAGGTCGACGACGTCGAAGCCGGCGCCCTCCATCATCATGCCGACGAGGTTCTTGCCGATGTCGTGAATGTCGCCCTTGACGGTGCCGATCACCATCTTGCCGAGCTTCGGCGCGCCGGTTTCGGCGAGCAGCGGCCGCAGGATCGTCATGCCGGCCTTCATCGCATTGGCCGAGAGCAGCACTTCCGGCACGAAGAGAATGCCGTCGCGGAAGTCGATGCCGACGATGCGCATGCCTTCGACGAGCGCCTGGGTCAGGATGTCATACGGCGTCCAGCCGCGTTCGAGGAGGATGCGCGTGCCATCCTCGATTTCCTCCTTGAGACCGTCATAAAGGTCGTCATGCATCTGCTGCACGAGTTCCTCGTCGGAAAGGTCCTCGAGAATGATTTCATCATCTGCCATAGTAGGGTTCCTCGGTTCCTGGCACGGTCATTTCGCGCGGGTGAGCACGATGGGCACAATCCGGGCGCTGCTCAATCCTTAGCGGGCCGCGCCTGAAAATCTCCTTTCGAAAGCGACGTCGCATATGATGAAAAACGACGAAGATCTTTCGGCGGCCGCCTTCGGACAGTCCTACCGCATTATCGCGGCGCCGGGTACCGGGAAGCCGGTAAAATTATGCAACAGTTCAAGGCGTTATACCCGATGGAACGCGACCGGTCGCATCGAAGCCAGGGCGATTTGTCGTTCGGGCAGCGATGCGGGGCCCGGCTCGGCAGGCGGGCGAGTGTCTGAGTTGCGCCAGCCTTTGGCGCATTGAGACCCGTACCGGTCCGGCGGCTTGCTAGCATTAGGCCAATTCGATGCCGGCGCATGGTTCCGACCACTGGATTCGATCAGCGGAAAGGATTATGCGCCCAACCAGTCAGAGTGTTGCCGCGTCCGTCTTCGAGCAGAAGGCGCGGCGGAGAGGAAGCGAGCGAATGAGCGACGTGACAGAACAAGGCGCGGTCGAGGGCGGCGGACGCCGCGCGCGTGGCGAGGGCAGGGGAGCGGCAGCACGCCGTGCATCGCGCACCGGCGGCGGTCCGGGGCCGTCTCTGCCCTATATCCAGCGTAAGATTCGCGAATATGAAGTGCTCGACGAAGAAGGTCTGCAACTCATCGAACGCAATGCCGACAAGATTCTCGAAGAGATCGGCATCGAGTTTCGCGACGACGCCGAAGCGCTCGAGCTCTGGAAGGCCGCGGGCGCCGACGTGCGCGGCCAACGGGTGCATTTCCCGAAGGGTCTTTGCCGCGAGCTCCTGAAGACAGCTCCGAAGGAGTTCACCTGGCATGCGCGCAATCCCGAGCGCAATGCCCAGATCGGCGGCAAGGCGACGGTCTTCGCACCGGTTTATGGCCCGCCCTTCGTGCGCGACCTCGAAGGCAACCGCCGTTACGCGACGATCGAGGATTTCCGCAATTTCGTGAAGCTCGCCTATATGGCGCCGTCCATGCACTCGTCGGGCGGAACCGTCTGCGAGCCGGTCGACGTGCCGGTCAACAAGCGCCATCTCGATATGGTCTACAGCCATATCCGCTATTCCGACAAACCCTTCATGGGCTCGGTCACGGCGCCCGAGCGCGCCGAAGACACGGTGGCGATGGCAAAGATCCTGTTCGGCGACGATTTCGTCGAGAACAACACGGTCACCTTGAACCTCATCAACGCCAACTCGCCGATGGTCTTCGACGAGACGATGCTGGGTGCGGCCAAGGTCTATGCCCGCCACAACCAGGCTTGCGTCGTTTCGCCCTTCATCCTTTCGGGCGCAATGAGCCCGGTGACGGTCGTCGGCACGCTGACGCAGATTCTTGCCGAGGTGCTTGCCGGCGCCTCCTTCACCCAGCTCATCCGCAAGGGTGCGCCGGTGCTCTTCGGCACCTTCGCAGCCTCCATCTCGATGCAATCGGGGGCGCCGACCTTCGGTTCGCCGGAGCCCTCGCTCGTCTCCTATGGCGCAGCGCAGCTTGCCCGCCGTCTCGGGCTGCCGTTCCGTACCGGCGGTTCGCTCTGCGGCTCGAAGGTTCCGGATGCGCAGGCCGCGCATGAATCGGCGAACACGCTGAACATGACGCTGCTCGCCGGCACGAACTTCGTGCTGCATGCGGCCGGCTGGCTCGAGGGTGGCCTCGTCTCGTCCTACGAGAAGTTCATGATCGACCAGGACCAGCTCGGCATGATGCAGAAGATGGCGCAAGGCATCGATCTTTCGGAGAACGCCCAGGCGCTGGACGCGATCCGCGAAGTCGGCCCCGGCAGCCACTATCTCGGCTGCGCCCACACGCAGACGAACTTCCAGACGGCTTTCTACCGTTCGCCGCTCGCCGACAACAATTCCTTCGAGCAGTGGGAAATCGAAGGCCAGAAGCGTATCGAAGAGCGCGCCAATGCGCTGGCCCGCTCCTGGCTCGAGCACTACGAGGCACCCTATCTCGACCCGGCGATCGACGACGCGCTCAAGGAGTATATCGCCAAGCGCAAGGACTCGATGCCGGACGCCTTCACCTGAAAGGCTCCCGAGCGAGCCAGGGAGCAAGGCGGCAGGGCGCAGGTCGCCGACATGATCCAGAAGGAGGTCTGGCGCCCGCATTACGAATTTCAGGGGCCGAAACCGAAATGACGGCGGCCCCCGCTTTGGCGGACCATTTGCTTGAAACGATCCGTGCGGCTCTCGAGCCGCACGGTCTTTTTTTGCGTGGAACGGTGAATTTCGAAGAGGGCGAAACGGCGCCTTGGCTAAACGGCGGCCAACCCGCGGCAAGCGTCGTCCTCATCGGCAATATCGGCGGGTCGCTCTGGGAGCCGTTCACACGCTGGCGCCAATGCGAGCCGGAGTGCGGCGGCGCGGATCCTCTCGACGATTGGTCGAAGCGGGTCATCCTGCCGGTGGCGGCGGCGTCGGGCGCCACGGCCTACTTCCCGTCCGATCCGCCATGGCAGCCCTTCCAGCAATGGGCGATGCGGGCGGAAGGGCTGAGAGCATCGCCGCTCGGCATCCTCATCCATCCGCGCTATGGCCTCTGGCACGGCTATCGCGGCGCGCTCGGCTTCGATCGCGCCATGCCGGCATTGGGCGAGGTGGCGGGCGGTCATGCTTGCGACAGCTGCGACGAGAAGCCATGTCTCCGGGCCTGTCCCGCCGATGCGCTGGTATCCGGCATGTTCGATGTGGGGCCCTGTCGCACCTATCTGAGGCACGAGACCGGGACGGGCGGCTGCCTTGCCGAGGGCTGTCGCTCTCGCGATGCCTGTCCGGTCGGGCGAGATTATCGCTATTCGGCCAAGCAACTGCGTTTCCACATGGCGGCTCTCAGGCTGTAGCTGGGGTTACGTCGGCCCGGGCCGTTACGAGCCGGGGAAAGGCACGCCGCCAAATCCGCCGCAATTCGCGCGATGCTATGCGACACGATCCCACCTGAGTCCGAGCCCCATGCCGCTGTTTCCAAAAGCTTTCCTCGCCGGTGCCGCCATTCTCTCGGCAAGCCTGGCAGCCCCTGCGGCAGCCAACTGCCGTAACGTGAGCCATCTCGGCGAGGACTACATCGCCTGCAGCTTCGATCCGGCATCGAGCGATATCCGCATCTACAACAAGGACGGCTCCGGTGTGCCGTTCAAATCCTTCAAGGCGCTGTCGCAGGAACTCAGGCATCGCGACGAGTATCTCCTTTTCGCGATGAATGGCGGCATGTATCACGAGGACCTGTCGCCGGTCGGCCTGCACATCGAAGGAGACATCGAGCAAACGCCGCTCAATACCAATCCCGGCTGGGGCAATTTCCACATGCTGCCGAACGGCGTCTTCTATGTCGCGGAGAGCAGGGCGGGAGTGATGGCCGCGGAGGCTTACCGCGCCGCCGGCATCCGTCCACGCTTCGCGACGCAGTCCGGACCGATGCTTGTCATCGACGGCGCGCTGCATCCGCGCTTCCTGCCTGACAGCGACAGTTTTAAAACGCGCAACGGCGTCGGCGTGACCGGTTCGGGAGAGGTCGTGTTCGCGGTGTCGAAGCGGCCGGTACGCTTCCATGATTTCGCGACGCTGTTTCGCGACGCGCTCGGTTGCCCCAACGCGCTTTTCCTGGACGGGACGATTTCGAGCCTCTATGCGCCGGAGATCAACCGCCATGACTGGCTGTTCCCACTGGGGCCGATCATTGCGGTCGTTGCGCGGTTTCCGCCATGAAATCCCAGGCAAGATTTTTCTACTTCCGCCCCAAGGAATGGCGCTCGGCGATCGTCTAAGCTTGAAAGTGGACAAAGGCGCGCATGGACTCGGACGCGGAACTCGTTGAGCGGGCGGTGAGGGGCGATCGGGAAGCCTTCGGGCAACTGGTCGAGCGCCACTATGAATTCGTCCATGCGGTCGCCTGGCGCTGGTCGGGCAATGTTTCCGATGCCGAAGACATCGCGCAAGACGTATGCGTCAGGCTGGGCTCGGCGATCCGCGGCTTTCGCGGCACCAGCCGCTTGCGGACCTGGCTCTACACGCTGACGCTGAACGCCGCGCGCGACCACCGCCGGCGCCAGGCGCGCGACGCTCGGAATATGCAGGCATACGCGTCCGATCCCGCCGTGACCGCCATGCCTGCAAACGATGACGAGGATCGGCGCGACGAGCTTTGGGCGGCGGTGCGGGCGCTGCCGGAAAAGCAATGCGATGCCGTGCTGCTCGTCTATGCCGAGGGCCTGAGCCATGCGGCGGCCGCCGACGTGCTCGGTTGCTCCGACGCAACCATCTCCTGGCATGTCCATGAGGCGCGAAAGCGCTTGCGGACGCTGCTCGGCAAGGAGGCTGTGTAATGACCGATGAATTCAACGCGCTGTCCGGACCGATGCCGCCGAAGCCGAAGCACGAGGCGCGGGCACGCGCGTTCGCCGCCGCGATGCAGGCCTATGACGAGGCGGCGAAAAAGTCGGGTGCTGCTGCCCAAGGATGGGCACTCGCCGGTCGTCGAAGCTCCATCATCAACCGGATATGGAGCCCCATCATGAATCGCAAACTGCTTGCCGGATCGGCCTTGGCGACGCTGATCGTCGTGCCGGCCGCCGCCTTCCTGACGCTGGAGATGGTCCGCAACAATCCATCCCAAGAAGCTGAGGTTCAGGTGGCAACCAGGCCGGTGCCAAGCCTGGTCCAAAAACCGGCGTCGCCTGCGACGATCGAGGAGAGGGCGCTCACCGACCAAAGCAAGCGGGAGGCGTCGCCCGTCGGCAAGCCGGCTCCTGCGGCGGCCGAAAACGATGAAGCCGCAAGCCAGGCGGCCGATGCTGCGGCGCCGATGAGCAGCGTCGGCGGAGCGGCCGACCTTGCGCGCGGGCGTCTGGAGATCATGCCGGCGCCCATCGCGCCCGCGGACATCCTCCCACCGCCGATGGAAGACCGCGAGCGCTTCGGCAACGCCGATGCCAGCCCGGTCAAGAGCGTCGCAACCGAACCGGTCTCGACCTTCTCCGTCGATGTCGATACCGCTTCCTACGCTTTCGTGCGCCGCTCGCTGATGGCGGGTGAGATGCCGAACCCCGATGCCGTACGCGTCGAGGAGATGATCAACTATTTCCCCTATGATTGGCCGCGGCCGGCTTCGGCCGCAGAACCTTTCAAGGCGACCGTCACCCTTACGCCGGCTCCGTGGAATGCAGGGACGCGGCTCATGCATGTGGCGATCAAGGGCTATGATGTCGTGCCCAGCGAGGCTCCGAAAGCCAATCTCGTCTTCCTGATAGACGTGTCCGGCTCCATGGACGAGCCGGACAAGCTGCCGCTCTTGAAGAACGCCTTCCGGCTGCTGATCGATCGGCTGAAGCCGGAGGATACGGTCTCGATCGTCACCTATGCCGGCAATGCCGGCACGGTGCTGGAACCCACTGCGGTGAAGGACAAGGCGAAGATACTCTCGGCGATCGACACGCTGCAGCCGGGCGGCTCGACGGCCGGCGCGGCGGGCATCGATGCGGCTTATGTGCTGGCGGAAAAATCTTTCGTAAAGGATGGGGTCAACCGCATCCTGCTGGCGACGGACGGCGACTTCAATGTCGGTCCGGCAAGCGACGAAGAACTGAAGCGGCTGATCGAGGAAAAGCGCAAGAGCGGCATCTTCCTTTCGGCGCTCGGCTTTGGCCGAGGCAACTACAATGACGCGCTGATGCAGACGATCGCACAGAACGGCAACGGCGTTGCAGCCTATATCGACACGCTGGCGGAAGCGCAGAAGGCGCTTGTCGAGGAGGCGGGGTCGTCGCTCTTCCCGATCGCCAAGGATGTGAAGCTGCAGGTCGAGTTCAATCCGGCGGCGATCGCCGAATATCGGCTGATCGGCTACGAGACGCGCGCGCTGAAGCGCGAGGACTTCAACAACGACAAGGTGGATGCGGGCGACATCGGCTCCGGTCACAGCGTGACGGCGATATACGAGCTGACGCCGAAGGGCAGCCCTGCGGTGCTTAACGACGATCTGCGCTATGCGACGGCAGAGAAGAGGCCAGTCGACGCGGGCGCCAGCAGCGGTGAGCTCGCCTTCCTGAAAATCCGCTACAAGAAGCCGGACGGCGACAAAAGCGAGCTGATCGCCACGCCGGTGACAGAAGCCAATGCGGTGCCATCGCTAGCGCAAGCGCCGGCCGATGTCCGCTTCTCCGTTGCAGTCGCCGCTTTCGGCCAGAAGCTCGCCGGAATTTCGGCACTAGCCGATTATTCCTTCACGGCGGTTATCGATCTCGCAGCCGGCGCCAGGGGAGCGGATCCCTTCGGCTACCGCGGCGAGTTCGTCAATCTGGTGCGCTTGGCAAAGACTCTTTCAGGCGGGTGAAGCCGATGTGCCACCCCCTCAAGCACTCGGAAATGCCCGCTGCAAGCCGCCGGATTTCGTCAGTCCCGCCTTGAAGGCCTGGTAGGCCGGGTGCTGGCTTGATCGTGCCGCTTCCATCAGCCGCATCTGCAGGCGGGCCGGTGCCTCGTTGCCCAGCCATTCTCCGAGCTTTTCCAGCTTCAGCGAATTCAAGAATCGCGCCTCCGCGGAGAGATCGAGATGGCGGTAGAGCCCCGCCATCAGGTTTTCGTCCTGCTCGAGGTTCGCCATCAAGAGCTTGATGAACGCCTGGTCGGCTTCGCCAAAACTCGAAAATTTGCTGGCGGTCGTATCCCTGTCCGGAAATGCGGCTGGTCCGCTCATCGCCTCGTCTCCCCCGATTCGAACTCACTCGGGGATAGGCCAGCCGACCGGCATGCGCAAGGCGGCTGGCTGACGCAGATCGCGGCGGCGTCACTTCGGGTTCCTCATTGCTGTGACAAGCACAGGATGAGGGCGTGCCCGCTCCGAATCCAGCGATCGGGCACTCCGGAGCACTGCCGTTCCCGATGATTACGCGCGGCGGCTTCTTCGTTCCCGCGCCGGCGCCGAAGCGCCTTCGTTCGCCGTCTTGTTGCGCAAGGGTCCGATCTTTTCGACGATGGCTTCGAGCGACGGGCGCTCACCTTTCGTGTGGTTGTCGAGCGCAAGCCGCATGGCGGCGAGATGGTTGCAGGTGGTACCGCAGCAGCCGCCGATGATCCTCGCGCCGGCATCGACGGCGAGGCGTGCATATTCCGCCATCAGCGGCGGTGTGCCGGAATAGTGGATCTCGGAACCGCGGAACTCGGGAATGCCGCAATTGCCCTTGACGACGACGGTCGCGTCGGAATCCGCCGCCGTCATGTCGAGCAGCGAGGAGAGGATATCGGAGGCACCGACCCCGCAATTTGCGCCGACGGCGACCGGGCCATCACCGATGTCGCCGGCGACACCATGAATGTCTTTCGGGTGCAGGCCCATCATCGTCTTGCCGGCGGTGTCGAAGGATCCGGTATAGACGAAGGGAAGGCCGACCTTGGTTGCGGCTTCGGCGGCGGCGCGGATTTCATCCGGCGAGGACATGGTCTCGATCCAGGCGACCTCGGCACCGCCGGCCTTCAAACCCTCGATCTGCTCGACGAAGGCGGAGACGGCGGCCTCATAGGTGAGCGCGCCGAGCGGCACGAGAAGCTCGCCGGTCGGCCCGACCGACCCGGCGGTGATGACCTTGCGTGGCGCCTTGTCGGCAACGGCGCGGGCGATCTCGGCGGCGCGCTTGTTGAGCGCATGCACGCGGTCCTCGGCCTGGTGCAGCTTCAGCCGGTGGCGGGTTCCGCCAAAGGAATTGGTGAGGATGATATCGGCGCCGGCGTCGACGAAATCCTGATGCAGCTTGGTGATGTTTTCCGGTCTCGTCTCGTTCCAGAGCTCCGGCGCTTCGCCGGCTTCGAGCCCCATGGCAAAGAGCGACGTGCCCGTGGCGCCGTCGGCAAGGAGAACGCCTTTCTGGGCGAGAAGGTCGGAGAGAGCGTTGGAAGCAACGGACATCGGCTTTTCCCGGCTATATGGATTGCAACAAGATATAAAGATATCTTTATATGATTGCGATCCGCGGCGCAAACGAAATATGCCCAGCGCGTGCGTCAAAAGGGGCTCGATCTACCGTCGCCGCAGGGACCGTAGAACGATCCATTTCAGCGGTCGCAGTCTCTGGTAAATACTGGTCGCTCGCAACCGTGTTCTCGCCCGCTGCCGTGCAAGATAGAGCCGGCCCCGCATCGTCACCGCCTCGCAGCGTTCCGAAAGCGCTATCGTCGTCCGACAGCTTTCCAGCTTCCAGGACTCGTTTCCGATGCCGAGATCCATCCATTCAAAGCCGTTATCGTGTAGCCACTTCAGCGACTTGTAGAACAGGATGCTTCCCGGAGAATGCTTCGACCACTCGCTGCCTTCAAAGGACAGCATGCTGGCATAGTAGCGCTTGTCCGCAACCAAGCCCCAAATCGTCGCGACAACGGTCTCGCCAGCCTTGAGGTAAAAAAGGAGCAGCATCTCCCCGCCGTGGAAAAGCGGCGTTCCGTCATTGAAGAAGGCGTATTTGTCGCTGTCGACATCGAAGCCCGGCACCATCGTCTCCTCGAAGCGGCGCTGCTTCTGGCGGAGCATGACCTCCGTGATTTTGCTCACTTCATCGGGCGTCTGTGCGACGCGGAACTCCATGGGGGCCAGCCGCTCAAGGCCTCGAATCTTCCGAAGCAGCGTCGTGCGGCGCGGCACCTCTTCGTCGATCTCCTGCCAGGGCCGCCGCAGATCCGTCGCATGACAAGAGAGTTCGCTGTTGCGATCGCCAATATAGGCGAGAGGATTGGTCAGTTCCTCGACTTCCGCCGGCATCTTCACAAGGTCGATCATGTCGAACGCGGGCAGCTTCGCGACGATCTGCCGCCACAGATGCTCCGCGACTTCCCGCGACCAGCTTATCCCGGACCTGAAGAGAATGGGCGCGTTGTAGTCGGCGACATCATGATCGACGTACTGGAGAAGGCGTGCGCCACCCCGGTGCAGAATGCGCAAGGCAAGAAACATCACGGGTAGCGAAGCTTCGTCCCGCACCTCGACAAATCGAAAGCTCTGCTGGCCAGAACGCCCGAAGCTGTCCAGCCACGCTTTGAGAAAAGTTACTGTCTGGAAGGGGTGGAAGCGCACGCCTTGAGCCGCGGAGCGGGCGTCACGGGGCCACTCCGGCGAGAGATCCTCCAGCCTTTCATGGATGGCTATCGTGAAATTTGTCGCCACAGCGCTTCCGGTAGGTAGTGAGCATCGACGTCGAAGGTGACAACCTTGGATTAAGATAAGGTTTGTACGGCGCTGAATTGTCGATCGAGGGCGGTTCCGGTTCAGCCGTCTAATCGCGGCAGTTCATCCGCCAACAGCGCGGCGAGATCAGATGGCGCATCCCCGGCTTTCGGGCGCAGGCGCAAACTGAACTCCGCAACCGGCAGCTCCGGCAAATCGAGGTTATCCGGTGCGGCGGCCATGCCGGACCCAAGGAACCGTCCTGTTCGCACCGTCATGGCGATGCCGCTCAGGACGGCGGCCCGGATGCCGGCGAGGCTCGGGCTGGTAGCAGCGATTCGGAACGGGCGTTTGGCATCCTCGAGGGCGGCAATGGCAGCCGATCGAAAGCCGCAGGGCGGATCGAGGACGGCCAAGGGAAGCTCGGTCTCGGCAAAGTTCAAGCCATTTTCCGAGCAGAGCCAGAGCATCGGTTCTCGAAGGACGAGGAGCTCGTCTGCGGCGGGTCCTTGTCTCATCGTCAGCAGAATGTCGATCTGGCCCTGCTCGTAGGCGGCGGTCAGTTCCTTCGTCCGGCCGATCCTAAGATCGAGACGAACCCGCGGATGGGATCGGGCAAAACGCCGCAAAAGCGCGGGAAGGGCGGTGTCGGCGAAATCCTGCGTGCTGCCAAGCGCGATGCGGCCATCTGCGCGAGCCCCTTTGAGGCTGAGCCAGGCGTCCCGGTGGGCCTCGAGAATGCGGCGGGCATGGTCCACGAACTCCTCACCCACGGGCGTCAATGATCGCCCACGCCCCGCCGGCGCGAGAAGCGTTTCGCCGACGAGTGCTTCGAGCCGTTGCATCTGGGCGGTCACGGCGGAGGGAGATCGGTTGACCATTGCCGCTGCACGGGCGAGCGACCCTCCTTCGGCAAAGGCGAGAAAGGTTCGCAGCAGGTCGGGGTCGATCATTCGCATAATTCAATATTATGGAATCGTATCTGCGAAACAATTCAATTTTACTGCAACATCAATGATGGCAGCCTTCCGGTGCTACCAAGCTATCCAGGAAAGGACCTCTCATGCCGATCATAAACGTCACAGTCGCCGCAGAGCCTGATTCCGATCTTTCCGCCAGAATAGCGCGGCTGGTCAGCGAGCTTACCCGGATGCACCTGCGCAAGGACCCTTTCGTCACTGCAGTGACGATCAGCTATGTCGAGCCGCAGCACTGGTTCGCTGGCGGAAGCTCGATCGCAAGCCAGGACACGAGCAGCTTCTGGCTCGATATCAAGGTGGTCGACGGCACCAACACCAAGCAAGAACTGGCCGCCTATATCGAGGCGATCTTCGGCGGCTTCGAGACACTTCTCCAAAAGGTGCACCCGGAGAGCTACGTGCTCGTGCACGAGGTTCCCGCCGCGGCCTACGGCTATGGCGGGAAGACCCAGGAGTTTCGCTTCATCAGCGGCCGGCTCGCCGCATGACCACCAAGGAAGTTGTGAGGGGCGTCGTGCAGGCGCCCCTTCTCATGCGAGTTACGCCGCCTGGCGGTCGCCGCTGTCGCTCGCCGGGCTCACCATGCCCGCGATGATCGTCTGCAGGTCGATGGCGCCGATCGGCCGGCCGGCGGCATCGACCACATGGGCGGTATTGATGTGCGCGCCGGTCATCGTTCGCGCGGCCGCCTCGAGGACAGTGCCGGCGGGAAGCGGCAGGCCCTCGGGGCTGCCGGAAAGCGGGCGCATCAGGGTGTCGACGTGGACGACGCGGCCGCGGTTCACTTCCTTGACAAAGGCGGTGATGTAATCATCCGCCGGCGAAAGCACGATCTCCTGCCCGGTTCCCTGCTGCACGACGCCGCCGTCGCGCAGGATGGCGATCTTGTCGCCGAGCCTCAGCGCTTCATCGAGGTCATGGGTAATGAAGACGACGGTCTTCTTCAATTCTTGCTGCAGGTCCAGGAGTACCGTCTGCATATCGACGCGGATGAGCGGATCGAGCGCCGAATAGGCCTCGTCCATGAGCAGGATCTCGGCATCGTTGGTGAGAGCCCGGGCAAGCCCGACGCGTTGCTGCATGCCGCCGGAGAGCTGGTTGGGGTAGTGTTTCTCGAATCCTTTGAGGCTCACGCGCTCGATCCAGCCAAGTGCGCGCTTTTCGCTCTCGCGTCGATCGACGCCCTGAATCTCCAGCCCGTAGACGGTGTTTTCGAGAACGTTCCGGTGCGGCAGCAGGGCGAACTTCTGGAACACCATCGCCGTCTTGTGGCGGCGGAATTGGCGAAGGTCGTTCTCGTTCATCTTGCAGACGTCGACACCGTCATAGAGCACTTCGCCGGCGGTCGGATCGATCAGCCGGTTGATGTGGCGGATGAGCGTCGATTTGCCGGAGCCCGAAAGCCCCATCACCACCGTGATGCAGCCGCCGGGCATGGAGATGTTGATGTCCTGAAGGCCGAGCACATGGCCGTGTTTCTCGTTGAGCTCGGCTTTGCTCATGCCGTTCTTGACGAGATCTATGTATTCCCGCCCGCGGGGGCCGAAGATCTTGTAAAGGTTCTTGACCTCGATTGCGTGACTAGCCATGAACAACCTCCGTATGCGTCTGCAGCCGTCCGCCGAAGGCCTGGCTGGCACGATCGAAAATGATGGCGATGCCATTTCCGGCAACGCCGTGGAAGGCGCAACAATGCGGATCCTGCGCCGCCATTTCAAAACGCCAGCCGCAGCAATGTGACAGGGCGAGGCGTTATCCGCTGTGCTATTTGCGACACAGCAAAAGCCGCTGCGTCGTTAAGCGATCGACGGGAGGGCCGCAGCGGGGGGCCACAGGATCCGTCAATCCTATTCAAAGGGCCGCCTTCACCTTCGCGGCGACGTCCGGCCGCACCCATTTTCCCCAGATGTCCGGAAAATTCTGCAGGAAATGACGGGCGGCGTCCATGTTCGTGGCGCGGTTCTGATCCATCCAGGCGAGAATCTTGTTGACCGTCGCATTGTCCCATTCGCGCGTCATGACGTAATCCATGGCATCGCCTGACTTCTCGGAAAAGGACTTCGTCACCACGGTGAACACATCGGAGACCGGGTAGGAATTGACCTTGGGGTTAGGGCAGGCGGGAACGGAAGTGCAATTGTCCCACTCGGCCCTGTCATGGTCGACGCCGAAGGAAAGGCGGATCATCTCGTATTTGCCGAGGATGGCGGTGGGCGCCCAATAATAGCCGAGCCAGCCGGTTTTCTTGTCGAAGGCCTCGGCGATGGAACGGTCGAGTTTGACGGCCGAGTCGGAACCGATCAGCTTGAAACCGGCATTCTCCGCTTCGAGCGCCTTGAAGAGATTTGCCGTCGAGACCTGGCAGTTCCAGGCGGGGGGGCAATTGTGGACCGCGCCCTTCGAGGGATCGTCCGGGGCCGGGAAGAGTTCGGGCTGCTTCAAGGCGTCCTGGACGGTCTTGATCTCCGGATGCTCGTCGGCGATGAATTTCGGGATCCACCAACCTTCGACGCCGCCTTCGCTCAAGATCCTCGCAGCCTGGATGAGGCGACCTTCATCGACCGCCTTATCGAGCGGCGTGCGGATCGAGCCGATCCAGAGCTCCGGCGCCATGTCGGGCTCGCCCTTCTCGTTCATCGAGGCGAAGGTCGGTATCGTGTCGCCTCCAACAACGGTCACGCTGCAGCCGTAGCCGTTCTCCAGGATGAACTTGTCCACCTGGGCGGCGATGCCGGCGGAGGCCCAGTTCATTTCGGCAATGCTGACATTGCCGCATTCTGCAGCCCCGGCCGAGCCCGCCAGCGCGTAGAAGCCTCCGGCAAAAAGCGCTGAGGCGATGAGGCTTCTCATCTCGTCACGATCCTTCGAAATTCTTCCAGCCACGGTCAGGCACCCTAGGTTCAAGACCCTAGGACGAGAAATCAAGTTCTTCAACAAATTAGCATCGAACGGCATCGATGGGCAGAGGCCGCCAGGTCTTGGAAAACTCCGAAATTCACCTTTGCTTAAGCTATCAATAACGATCCGGTAAGGTTGTGGAGATAATTGTTTGCCTGCGGCGGACGACTGCCGCAGGTCCGGATCAGGTGTTGCGTTCCGGACCTGACTTTCCGTCAGTCTTCAGTGACCAATCGGTTGCCATCGGATTGTCGCCGGCAATCGCGAAAAAGCCGCTCCCGTTTCTTTGCGCCTGAAGCGTTGGATGATACGGGAAGGCATGACACGCAAGATCATGCTGCAAGGCACCGGCTCGGATGTCGGCAAATCGGTACTGGTGGCGGGGCTCTGCCGGCTCGCCTCCAATCGCGGCCTCAAGGTCAGGCCGTTCAAGCCACAGAACATGTCGAACAATGCCGCCGTCTCCGATGATGGCGGGGAGATCGGGCGGGCGCAATGGCTGCAGTCGCTCGCAGCACGCGTGCCCTCCTCGGTGCATATGAATCCGGTGCTCCTGAAACCGCAATCGGATGTCGGCAGCCAAATCATCCTGCAGGGCAAGGTCGCGGGAAAGGCGAGGGGGAAGGAATACCAGGCGCTGAAGCCGAAACTTCTCGGCGCGGTGATGGAGAGCTTCGAATTCATTTCGTCCGATGCCGATCTCGTCGTCGTCGAGGGTGCGGGCTCGCCGGCCGAAATCAACCTGCGTGCCGGCGATATAGCCAATATGGGCTTTGCCACACGCGCCGGCGTGCCGGTCGTGCTCGTCGGCGACATCGATCGCGGCGGCGTCATCGCCTCGCTCGTCGGCACGCATGCGATCCTGCCGGAGGAAGACCGACTCATGGTCACCGGCTACCTCATCAACAAGTTTCGCGGCGATGTTTCGCTCTTCGACGATGGCGTATCGGCGATCCATCGGTTCACCGGCTGGCCCTGCTTCGGCATCGTCCCGTGGCTGAAAAGCGCCGGGCGCTTGCCGGCGGAGGACTCCGTCGTTCTGGAGAAGCTTGCCCGTGGCGGCGGCAAGGCACTGAAGATCGCGGTCCCCGTCCTTTCGCGCATCGCCAATTTCGACGACCTCGATCCGCTCGCGGCGGAGCCCGAAGTCGATCTCGTCTTCGTGCGACCGGGCACGCCGTTGCCCGATGATGCCGGCCTCGTCATTATTCCGGGCTCGAAGTCGACCATCGCCGATCTTGAGGACTTCCGCGCCCAGGGCTGGGACCGCGACCTTGAGCGGCATGTCAGGCGCGGGGGCCGGGTGGTCGGCATCTGCGGCGGCTACCAGATGCTGGGCAGCCGCGTCACCGATCCGCTTGGCATCGAGGGCAGCGAGCGCGAGATCACCGGCCTGGGGCTGCTTGCGGTCGAAACCGAAATGGCGCCGGAAAAGACCGTGCGCAACAGCCGCGCCTGGTCGCTGCAATATGATGTTGCGCTTGAAGGCTATGAAATCCATCTCGGCAGGACGGCGGGTCCGGATTGCGCGCGTGCGACGGTCTCGATCGACGGCCGGTCGGACGGGGCGATGTCGCCGGACGGCAAGGTGATGGGAACCTATCTCCACGGCCTCTTCGGCAGCGATGGCTACCGTGCGGCGCTTCTGAAAAGCTTCGGCATCGAGGGCGGAGGGATCAACTATCGCCAGTCGGTCGACGCCGCGCTCGACGATATTGCCGCCGAACTCGAGGCGGTGCTGGATCGGGCCTGGCTCGATCGGCTGCTGGGGTAGGCACCCCTGGCTTGCAGTCCGATCGGGGAAGGTTTCCATGCGCACTACACCGATTGTTCATGATTGCGCAGGCGCCGCGATAGATGCAGCATAGCGCAGGTGGCGGAGATCCCGGAGCGCACTGACTGCGGCACGGGAGTAAGCTCGGACCGCAGTTCATGACCCGCGCGCAACTTCTTGGCGTCCTTACGGGCCTCGCGCTTGTCGCGGCGCTGACGTCGCTGCGCGCAAGCGATCCGCCATTGCTGAAATCTGCACGCGAAGCCACGTTCGACGAATACCAGAGCATCGCGCCCCGTGCCTTCGAGGATCTGCCCGTTCGTGTCGTCGACATTGACGAGGAATCGCTCAAGACATTCGGCCAATGGCCCTGGCCAAGGGACCGGATGGCGCTGTTGGTGGCGCGGCTTTCCGAAATGGGCGCGGCCGTGATCGCCTTCGATGTTCTTTTCTCAGAGCCCGACCGCCTGTCGCCGCGTTCGGTGCTCCGGGATGTCAAGGGCATCGATCCGGCCCTCGTCCGCCGTTTGCCGGACAATGACGAGATCCTTGCCCAGACGATCGCCGGAAAACCGGTGGTCCTCGGCTTCGCCCTTTCCAATGACGGAAGCTATCGACCGCCCGTCAAGGCCGGCTTTGCCTTCACCGGCGAGAGCCCGTTCGGGGCGCCGCCGCATCTTGCCGCCGCGACGCCGATCAGGCCCGGGCTCGAGGCGAATGCCGCCGGCATCGGCCATATCAGCCTCAATCCGGAAGGTTCATCCGGCATCGTTCGCAGCGTGCCGCTGCTCCTCAGCGATGGCGAGCAGCTCTATCCCAATCTTGCGCTCGAAGCGCTGCGCGTCGCACAAGGCGCCTCGACCTATCTCTTGGCGGGCGCGACGGATGTGGCGGATACCATTACGGAGATCAGGGTCGGCGACTTCGTCATTCCGGTCACGGCTGCAGGAGAGCTATGGCTCTATGTCAGCCCGGACCGGCCGGAGAGATATGTCTCGGCGGGTCGCATCCTTGCGCAGGATGGCATCGCTCAGGATGTGAAGGCCGCCATCGACGGCAGCATTGTCTTCGTCGGCACCTCGGCCGCAGGGCTGCTGGACATCCGAGCAACCGCTCTCGGGCACAATGTACCCGGCGTATCGCTGCACGCGCAGACGGTCGAGCAGATCATTTCGGGGCGTTTTCTTGCCCGCCCGGACTGGGCCGACGGGCTCGAAATCCTCTCCATCGCCGTCGCAGGCAGCCTGCTTGTGTTGCTGACGACCTTCGTCAGCCCGGCCGTGGCGTTGGCGTGTGGCCTGCTGATCACCGCCCTTGCGCTCGTCGCCTCATGGCTCGCCTTCCGTTATGGCGGGCTTCTGTTCGATCCCCTGGCGCCGATCTTTTTCGGGTCCGTCACGCATTTCGCAGCGACGGCCTACCGCTTCCTGGTGACCGACAGGGAGCGGCGCGTCGTTCGGCGTGCGTTCGGTCAATATCTCTCGCCGTCATTGCTCCACCGGATCGAGCATACCCGGAACGCCTTGCGCCTCGGTGGCGACGACCGCGAGCTGACGATCATGTTCGTCGACGTGCGCAATTTCACCGAGATCAGCGAGCGCCTGTCGCCGACCGAGGTGGTTCGCTTCCTCAACACGCTGCTCGACGCGCTGAGCCGCCACGTCGTCGACAATGAGGGCACGCTCGACAAGTTCATCGGCGATTCGATCATGGCCTTCTGGAACGCCCCGGTCGATGTCGCAGACCACCCCAAGAAGGCCGTCCGTGCCGCCCTGGCGATGCGCGAGGCGCTAGTCCACCTGAACGAGCGCGATGCGTTTGGCTTCGGCGCCAAACGAAAGGTCGCGATCGGGATCGGCATCCACTCGGGGGTTGCCTGCGTCGGCAATATGGGCGCTGAAACGCATTTCAACTATTCGGCCGTCGGCGATGCGGTGAATGTGGCCGCGCGGATCGAAGCGGCCTGCAAGGATGTCGGTTTCGATATCCTCGTCTCCGAGACGACGGCGCAGGCGCTTGGCCGTTTCGCGCTGCTCGATGCGGGCGCGCTGGCGCTGAAAGGCAAGAGCACGCGAAGCCGGGTCTTTGCCGTGCTCGGTGACGAGAAACTTGCCGCCTCCGCGGCATTCACGGAACTTCAGCCTATTCACGGGCAGCTTGTCGAGGCTCTTCGCCTGCGTTCGCCAGATGCGCGCCGGGTTCTGAGCACGGCCAAGCTGCAGGCGGCGGCCCTTGCCCCCGGTCTTGGGGAGTTCTATCGCCGGATTTCACGTCGTGCCGAGCATTTTGCCGATGCGCCGGCAGCAAGGGGGCGAGCCGGGGAGTGATGCTGCGTCGCAAGGGGGCAGACGACGCTTACTTCCATTTGCCGGGCCTGTCGGGCCGGTCCGGCCTGTCGGGTCGGTCCGGCCTGTCGGGTCGGTCGAAACCGTGCGGATGCTCGGGCCGGTCGGGGCGATCAGGCCGATCGGGTCGATCCGGCCTGTCCGGTTTGTCCGGTTTGTGCGGTTTGTCCGGCTTATGCGGCTTATGGGGCTTATGCGGCTTGTCGGGGGGATCGGGCTTATGAGGCCTGGGCTTGGGCGGCTTTTGAGGCGGTTCGGGTTCCGTCGCCACGGGCGGAGGGTTGGGTACCTTGTCGGGCCGAATTTCGAGGGCAGCGGCAAGTCCGCAACCGCTCCCGCTCCAACCCGGCGAAAGCCGTTGGGTACCCGATAGGAACGGCAATGCCTGCCGGTTGCCGAGCATTCTGAGCGTGCCGCGATTGACCGGGCTGGCGTCCGTCATCGCACCGTTCGGCTTTGCGACCACGCAGTCGCAACGCCGCGTCAGTTGTCGGCAGCCGCCGCGGCCGCAAAAATCCGCCGCGCCCGACAGCAGCACCACGGCCGTCGTGCCGTCTCCGCCGACGTAAAAGTCGAATACGGTGCCTCGAACACCAATGGTTCCGGCCGGGGTGCGAATTTGATAGGCGGAATGTTTCGAATTGCCGCTGATCCAGCGAAACGTTCCCTTGGCCGCCGCGACGGTCAGCTTCTGCACGGATTTCGAATCATCGAACACGAAACGGTCGATGACGACGGAGGAGCCGGCGCCGACCGCGAGCTTGCTGCCGTCCCGGAATACGAATTGACCGAGGCCGGACCTGGACGTGGAAATCCGCTCGTCGCGGTGAACCGGAGCCTTCACCACCAGCGGTCCGCTTGCACCCCTGACCTCGGTCTTGATGCGGATCGCCTCACCGACCGCCTCGGCGGCGCTGGCCGGTTGTGAGCCTGAGAGCGCAAGGCTTAATGCGACGATTACGGCACGACGCAGATACGACATCGCACCCTCCAACCCCCAAACCCCGCGGCCGTGGACATCATGAAGGCGGCCGGCGTCCGTTCCCGGCAGACCATGCAGGCCGCTGACGAACTTCGCTTTTTACCATGTGGCGGGGAACGAAGTCTGCTCACCCATTCTGAGTAGGCGGCCGCGACTGCCTGCTGCCGCAAATCGCCGGTTCCGCGTCGCAGGGCTCGATTGACTTTGGACTCAACGCTTCATAATTAACGTGGAATGGATGGTTCCCTCGCGCCGAGCCGGGGCGGGGGAGTAAATGGGAATGCGACGGGGCGGACCCACACCGGGCGCCCTTATCGCAGCCGACCCCGCGACTGTAGAACGGTAAGGGGCCGCCATCGGCGTGCCGATGCTCTTTCGATGGACTGCATGGGGCAGTTTCACCGGAGAGCGGTGGCGCGTCGGAAAAGCCACTGGTGTGGCATCGTGATCAGCCGGGCAGGACGCCTCTTCTTCTACGAATCGTCCGCCTTTCACGAAGCCGCAAGCACTGGGAAGGTGAGGCGGCCCCGTTCGGGTCTAAGCATCGTCGTGTTTGGTGCGCGATGCTTGGCTCGTGACGCCGTGAGCCAGGAGACCTGCCATCCGTCAGGGCATCCCGCCCGAGGGGAGAGTTGTCCCCGATGCCAGCACGGAGGTTGTCGTGGCTTTCAGATTTTTCCGTCCCGCGACCCGCGGGCGCCTCAGCATTCATTTCTGCCTTGGTCATTCGGTGAACTGAGGCTTCCCCATGACCGGCTCCAACATCGGCTCGACACTCGTGCTCGGCGGCGCCCGCTCAGGCAAGTCCGGCTTTGCCGAAAGACTTGCCGAAGGCAGCTTGCTGTCGATGCATTATGTTGCGACCGGTCGCGCATTCGACGAGGAGATGCGCGACAGAATCGCCCATCACCAGGCGGCGCGGCAGGGCAAAGGCTGGACGACCCATGAGGAACCGCTCGACCTCGTCGGCCTGCTTGAGCGGATCGACGCCGAAGAGCGCGTGATCCTCGTCGATTGCCTGACGCTGTGGGTCACGAACCTGATGATGGAAGGGCTCGACATGGCAGCGGAGTTTGCGGCTCTTGCCGCCTTCCTGCCGGCTGCCCGGGCCCGACTCGTCTTCGTTTCGAATGAGGTCGGCCTCGGCATTGTCCCGGAAAACCGCATGGCGCGCGAATTTCGCGACCATGCCGGCCGGCTCCACCAGATCGTCGCGGAGAAATCCGCCGAAGTGTATTTCGTCGCGGCGGGATTGCCGCTGAAAATGAAGGGTTGATCCATGACACTCGCGAAGGCCCAACAGGGCAAGATCCCGGCCACCGTCATCACCGGCTTTCTCGGCGCCGGCAAGACGACAATGATCCGCAACCTCCTGCAAAACGCCGACGGCAAGCGCATCGCGCTGATCATCAACGAGTTCGGCGACCTCGGCGTCGATGGTGACGTCTTGAAGGGCTGCGGCGCGGAGGCCTGTTCCGAGGAGGACATCATCGAGCTTACCAATGGCTGCATCTGCTGCACCGTCGCCGACGACTTCATCCCGACCATGACGAGGCTGCTCGAGCGCGAGAACCGCCCGGACCATATCGTCATCGAAACTTCGGGTCTCGCGCTGCCGCAGCCGCTCGTCGCCGCCTTCAACTGGCCGGATATCCGCAGCGAGGTGACTGTCGACGGGGTCGTCACCGTCGTCGACAGTGCCGCGGTCGCCGCCGGCCGCTTCGCAGACGATCACGACAAGGTCGATGCACTGCGCGTCAACGACGAAAACCTCGACCATGAAAGCCCGCTCGAGGAGCTTTTCGAGGACCAGCTGACCGCCGCCGATCTCATCGTGCTCAACAAGACCGACCTCATCGATGTCGAGGGGCTGAAGGCGGTGCGCGAGGAGGTGGCCTCCCGTATCAGCCGCAAGCCGACGATGATCGAAGCGAGGAACGGCGAGGTCGCCGCCGCCATCCTGCTCGGCCTCGGCATCGGCACGGAGGACGAAATCGCCAATCGCAAGTCGCATCACGAGATGGAGCACGAGGCGGGTGAAGAGCACGATCACGACGAATTCGACAGCTTCGTCGTCGAGCTCGGCGCGATCGCCGATCCGGCCGGGTTCATCGAGCGGCTGAAGGGCGTCATCGCCGAGCACGACGTGTTGCGCCTCAAGGGCTTTGCCGATGTGCCGGGTAAGCCGATGCGCCTCCTGATCCAGGCCGTCGGCAGCCGCATCGATCAATATTACGACCGCGCCTGGGCGCCAGGGGAAACCCGCGGCACGCGCCTCGTCGTCATCGGTCTGCACGACATGGACGAAGCGGCGGTGCGCGCGGCGATTGCCGCGCTCGTGTGAGGCGATTTTGGTTTTCGGCGCGCAATACCCCTCCGAGGAGGTTCCATGCACCTCCTCCTAGCCCAGAAAGGCACGATCGCCGACGGTAATGAGGCGATCGATCTCGGCCAGAGCCCGGCCGATATTCTGTTCCTCTCGGCCGCCGACACGGAAATTGCCTCGATTGCCGCCGCCCATCGCGGGCGATCGGGCGCAAAGAGCCTGCGCATCGCCAGCTTGATGAACCTGATGCATCCGATGTCGGTCGACACCTATGTGGAGCGGACGGCAAGGCATGCCAAGCTGATCGTCGTCCGTCCGCTCGGCGGCGCCAGCTATTTTCGCTATGTGCTCGAGGCGTTGCATGCCGCTGCGATTGCGAACAAGTTCCAGATCGCCGTGGTGCCAGGCGACGACAAGCCCGATCTGGGCCTCGAGCCGTTCTCGACCGTTTCGGCGGAGGATCGGGATCGCCTCTGGGCCTATTTCACCGAGGGCGGTGCCGACAATGCCCGTCTCTTCCTGGACCATGCCGAGGCACTGATCGACTGCGGCGAGAAGCCGGAACCCGCGCGGCCCTTGCTCAAGTCCGGCATCTGGTGGCCGGGGGCAGGGGTGGTCGGAGTTGGGGAATGGATGCGGCTTGTGGGAGATGGCGCCACCATCCCGCAGGTGGAAAGCCCGCCCCCCACCATCGCAATCTGCTTCTACCGCGCGCTCGTGCAGAGCGGTGAAACCAAGCCTGTCGAAGCGTTGATCGAAGCACTTGCCGCCGAAGGCATGCGGCCTTTGCCGGTCTTCGTCTCCAGCCTCAAGGACCCGGTCTCGATCGGCACGCTCGAGGCGATCTTTGCGGAGGCCGCCCCTGATGTCGTCATGAACGCCACCGGCTTCGCCGTCTCGGCGCCCGGTGCCGATCGCCAGCCGACGGCGCTCGAATCGACCGGGGCACCGGTCTTGCAGGTGATCTTTTCCGGCTCGTCGCGCGAGGCCTGGGAAGCCTCGCCGCAGGGGCTGATGGCGCGAGACCTCGGCATGAATGTCGCGCTGCCCGAGGTCGATGGCCGCATCCTTTCCCGCGCCGTCTCCTTCAAGGCGGCATCGGTTTACGACCCGCTGGTCGAAGCCAATATCGTCGGCCATGAGCCGCTTGCCGATCGCGTCCGCTTCGCCGCCCGGCTCGCCGCCAACTGGGCGAAACTGCGTCGTGCGCAGCCTGAGGCGCGCCGGATCGCGATCGTCATGGCGAATTACCCGAACCGCGACGGCCGTCTCGGCAACGGCGTCGGCCTCGACACGCCGGCCGGCACCCTCGAGGTGCTGAAGGCGATGGCGGCGGAAGGCTATCCGGTCGGCGAACTGCCCGAAGACGGCGACGCGCTGATGCGCTTGCTGATGGCCGGGCCGACCAATGCGGCGAGCCGCGATCGGGAAATCCGCGAAACCATTTCCTTGCGTCGGTACAAGGATTTCTTCGCGTCTCTTCCGAAAAAGATTCAAGAGGAAGTGGCGGGGCGCTGGGGCGCACCCGAGGCCGATCCCTTCTTCCTCGATGGCGTCTTTGCGCTTCCGCTCGCCCGTTTCGGCGAGGTCCTCGTCGGCATCCAGCCGGCACGCGGCTACAATATCGATCCGAAGGAGACCTATCACGCGCCGGACCTCGTGCCGCCGCACGGCTATATCGCCTTCTATGCCCATCTGCGCCAGAGCTTCGGTGCCGACGCGATCGTCCACATGGGCAAGCACGGCAATCTCGAATGGCTGCCGGGCAAGGCGCTGGCGCTATCGGAGGCCTGCTATCCCGAGGCGATCTTCGGCCCGATGCCGCATCTCTATCCGTTCATCGTCAACGATCCGGGCGAGGGCACGCAGGCCAAGCGCCGCACGAGCGCCGTCATCATCGACCACCTGACGCCGCCATTGACGCGGGCGGAATCCTACGGGCCGCTCAAGGATCTGGAGGCGCTGGTCGACGAGCATTACGAGGCCGCCGGCGGTGATCCGCGCCGCCTGCGCCTGCTCAGCCGCCAGATCCTCGACCTCGTGCGGGACATCGGCCTCGATCATGACGTGGGCATCGGCAGGGGGGACAGCGACGAAAAGGCGCTTGAGAAGCTCGACGCCTATCTCTGCGATTTGAAAGAGATGCAGATCCGTGACGGGCTGCACATATTCGGCCTGGCGCCCGAGGGGCGGTTGCTGACCGATCTCACCGTGGCGCTGGCGCGCGTGCCGCGCGGCCTGGGCGAGGGCGGGGACCAGAGCCTGCAGCGGGCGATTGCGGTGGATTTGGGGTTGGGCGTTGGCGGGCCAGAGGGGGGTAAACTCCCAGCCCAACAACCCTTCGACCCCCTCGACTGCACGCTCTCCGCCCCCTGGACCGGCCCGCAGCCCGACCTTCTCGCCAGTCTCTCGGACGCCCTCTGGCGCACGGCCGGCGACACGGTGGAGCGCATCGAGTTGCTTGCGACGAAACTCGTCTCCGGCGAAATCGGCTGCCCGGACCACTGGACCAACACGCGCGCCGTGCTTGACGAGATCGACACCCGCCTCAAACCCTCGATCGAAGGCTCGGGCGCAGCCGAGATCAAGGGCCTGCTCACCGGCCTCGACGGGCGCTTCGTTCCGCCCGGTCCCTCCGGCGCGCCCACGCGCGGGCGTCCCGACGTGCTGCCGACGGGCCGTAACTTCTATTCGGTCGACAGCCGCGCCGTGCCGACGCCTGCGGCCTATGAGCTCGGCAAGAAATCCGCCGAACTGCTCATCCGCCGTTATCTGCAGGACCACGGCGAATGGCCGACCTCCTTTGGACTCACCGCCTGGGGCACCTCCAACATGCGCACCGGCGGCGACGACATCGCCCAGGCGCTCGCGCTGATCGGTGCCAAGCCGCTCTGGGACATGGCCTCGCGTCGCGTGACCGGCTACGAGATCGTGCCGCTTGCCGTGCTCGGCCGCCCGCGCGTCGACGTCACCTTGCGCATTTCCGGCTTCTTTCGCGACGCTTTCCCGGAACAGATCGCGCTCTTCGACAAGGCCATTCGCGCGATCGGCGCGCTGGACGAAGACGATGCCGACAACATGATCGCGGCGCGCATGCGCGCGGAAGCCCGGCGGCTGCACGAGAATGGCGTCGAGCCGAAGGAGGCGGCGCGGCGCGCATCCTACCGCGTCTTCGGTGCCAAACCGGGCGCCTATGGCGCAGGCCTGCAGGCACTGATCGATGAGAAGGGCTGGGAAAGGCGCGACGATCTCGCCGAGGCCTATCTGACCTGGGGCGGCTACGCCTATGGAGCCGGAGAGGACGGCAGGGCCGAGCGGGGCCTATTCGAGGAGCGCCTGCGCTCGATCGAGGCGGTCGTGCAGAACCAGGACAATCGCGAGCACGACCTGCTCGACAGCGACGATTATTACCAGTTCGAAGGCGGCATGAGCGCCGCCGCCGAGCATTTGAGCGGAACGCGTCCGGCGATCTATCACAACGACCATTCGCGACCGGAAAAGCCGGTGATCCGCTCGCTGGAAGAGGAGATCGGCCGCGTGGTGCGCGCCCGCGTCGTCAACCCGAAATGGATCGACGGCGTGATGCGCCACGGCTACAAGGGTGCCTTCGAGATCGCCGCGACCGTCGACTACATGTTCGCCTTCGCTGCGACCACCGGGGCGGTGCGCGATCATCACTTCGAAGCGGCTTACCGCGCCTATATTGCCGACGAGAAAGTGCTCGAGTTCCTGCGCGAGAAGAACCCGGCCGCTCTTGCCGAAATGTCGGAGCGGCTTCTGGAGGCGATCGATCGCGGTCTTTGGAACCCGCGCTCCAATTCGGCACGATTTGATTTGAGCGGCCTTGCCGCAAACCAAGAGGGAGAGAGATCATGAGCGACGAGACGGCGAACGAGCCGACAGCGGAGAAGGACGAAGCCCGCCACGCCATGAAGATGGCGAAGAAGAAGACGGCGCGGGAAAAGATCATGGCGACGAAGACCGATGAAAAAGGTCTGATCATCGTTCATACCGGCAAGGGCAAGGGCAAGTCGACCGCCGGTTTCGGCATGATCTTCCGCCACATCGCCCATGGCATGCCCTGCGCCGTCGTGCAGTTCATCAAGGGTGCCATGCAGACCGGCGAGCGCGACCTGATCGAGAAGCATTTCGGCGACCTCTGCCAGTTCTACACGCTCGGCGAAGGCTTCACCTGGGAGACGCAGGATCGCGCCCGCGACGTGGCGATGGCAGAGAAGGCCTGGGAGAAGGCCAAGGAACTGATCCGCGACGAGCGCAACTCCATGGTGTTGCTCGACGAGATCAACATCGCGCTGCGCTACGACTACATCGACATCGCCGAAGTCATCCGGTTTCTGAGAGAGGAAAAGCCGCACATGACCCATGTGGTCCTGACCGGCCGCAACGCCAAGGAAGACCTGATCGAGATCGCCGACCTCGCAACGGAAATGGAACTGGTGAAGCATCCCTTCCGTTCGGGGATCAAGGCGCAGAAGGGCGTCGAGTTCTGACCCGCGCCACGGCGTTGCGTCTCGGCGACGCGTTCGTCACACGCCCAGCCAAATCCGCAGCGGATGCGCCGGGTCGGCGAGCAGCCGGATCGCCAGAGCGATCGAGACAATGACCAGCAGCGGCTTGATGATCTTGGCGCCCTTGGCCATCGCATAGCGCGCGCCGAGCTGGGCGCCGAGGAACTGCCCGACGCCCATCATCAGCCCGACCTTCCACAGCACGACGCCGTTCAGCACGAAGACGATGAAGGCGCCGAGATTCGAGCCGAAGTTCAGGAATTTCGTGTGAGCGGTGGCCTTGAGGATGCCGTAGCCCGCGAGCGAGACGAAGCCGAGCATGAAGAAGGAGCCGGTGCCCGGCCCGAAGACGCCGTCATAAAGGCCGATCAGCGGCACGAAAGTGAGGGTGAAGAGGAATGCCGAGATGCGGCGGTGCCTTTCGATGTCGCCGACATTCGGCTTGAGGCCGAAATAGACGGCAATCGCGATCAGGAGGAAGGGCAGAACGCCCTTGAGGGCGTCGGCCGGAACGACCGTCGCGAGAATCGCGCCGAAGATCGAACCCAGCGCCGACATCAGCGCCATCGGCAATTGTTCCTTGAGATCCACGTGCCCGTGGCGCGCATAGGAAAGGCTTGCCGAGCCCGAACCGAACAGCGATTGCAGCTTGTTGGTGCCGAGCGTCTCGAGCGGCGGAATGCCGGCGATCAGCATCGCCGGAATGGTGATCATCCCGCCGCCGCCGGCAATCGAATCGATGAAGCCGGCAATGAAGCCTGCGATGAACAGAAAGACGAGAAGATGGACGGCGAGGTCGGACACGGACGGCTCGAAAAAAGGATTTGCTTCCGACTTGTGTCAGAGACGGCGGTGAAAAGCAAAGCCTTGTCGGTGACAATTTCCGCAGAAAAGTGCTGTTCTTCTGCCGCAAACTACTTGGAACTCGTTGCGGCCGCCGGGTCGTATCTCATCGAATTGCGCGGCAAGTTGCCCCGAGACAACGCTTGAACGTCCATTTCGTCCCAATCGCCGATCGAGACGATAACGGCGGCCGACTCGATTGAGTCCGGTCCAGTCCTTCCAGGTGTCGCCGTCAGCGGCACAGGTGGGTGGAGAGCGGAAGTTCGGACGCTCTCTGCTCAAAGGTCTGGTCCGCGCGCCAAGAGCCGCCACTGCTTCGTTTTCTGTAGTCTGAGGGCTTAATGCCGTGCATCGAATCGCTTCAGGTGATCGACGAACGCGCGCAGTTTCGCAGCCATATTGCGGCGGCTCGGGTAATAGAGATAGAAGCCGGCGAAGCTCGGGCTGTAATCCTCCAGTATCGGGACCAGGTCGCCTCGCTCGATCCATGCGCCAAAGCTTTCCTGCATGCCGAAGGTGATGCCTGCACCAGCGCAGGCGAGGCTGATCATCAGCGCCATATCGTTGGTGGTGATCTCAGGTTTCACCGCGACGCTGAATTCCTTCCCGCCCTCGGCGAATTCCCAGCGGTAGGGTGCCACTTTCGGCGCGGGTCGCCAGCCGATACAACGATGGCTCGTGAGTTCACGCGGGTGCGAAGGCCTGCCGAAGCGATCGATATAGCTGGGCGAACAGACTGCGAGCTGCCGCTGCTCGCCTGAGACTGGCACGGCGATCATGTCCTGCGCGATCACCTCGCCGAGCCGAACGCCGGCATCGTAGCCTTCGGTGACGATGTCGAATTCTTCGTCAGAGACGGTGATATCGAGTTCGACGCCGGGATGGGCTTCCGCGAAGGCAGCGAGCATGGCTCCGGACAGGAAGCTCTCGGCGATCGAGGAAACCGCGAGCCGCAACTGGCCGCGTGGACGTCCACGAGCATCACCAATCGCTGAGAGTGCGGCGTCGAGCTCGGCAATCGCCGGCGCCACCTCGGAGTAGAGCCGTTCGCCGTCCTCGGTCAGGCTGACGCTGCGGGTCGTTCTTCGGACGAGCGCGACGGCCAAGGTTTCTTCCAGGCGGCGGATCGTCTGGCTGACGGCCGAGCGGGTAACGCCCAGGCGGTCGGCCGCAGCACGAAAACTCCTCTCTTCCGCGACGAGGGCAAACGTCGCTAGCGCGCTGAGATCCCGAAGCATTGGTTAAAGTTCCTTACCAGTCTGGAAAGATTTGGGCGACTTATCACGACAATGGCACCGGTTTATTTCTGTGACAACCGCTCCGCGCGGATTCAACGTCATCGGAAAAGAGACCCACATGTCATTAGATAAGGTCGTACTCATCACAGGTGCTTCCAGCGGCATTGGCGCGGGAATCGCGCGCGAACTGGGCAACTCAGGGGCAAAGCTCGCGCTTGGCGCGCGTCGTGCGGATCGTCTCGATGCACTGGCGGGAGAAATCAGATCGGGTGGCGGCGAGGTGCTGACCCGCAGGCTCGATGTAACCGACCGCCTGGACGTCGCCGGTTTTGCCGAAGCGGCGCGAAACAGGTTCGGGCGCATCGATGTGATCGTCAACAATGCAGGAGTGATGCCGTTGTCCCTGATGGCCTCCTTGAAGGTAGAAGAATGGGACCGGATGGTCGACGTCAACATCAAGGGCGTCCTCTACGGTATTGCCGCTGTGCTGTCGGAAATGACGGCACGCGGCTCGGGCCACATCATCAACATCGCCTCGATGGGAGCGCTCACCGTTTCACCGACGGCAGCCGTCTACTGCGCGACGAAATATGCGGTGCGGGCCATCTCGGACGGACTGCGTCAGGAGCGCAACGACATCCGCGTGACCTGCATCCATCCCGGCGTGGTTGAGAGCGAGCTCGCCAATTCGATCACCGATCCCGCCGCAGCCGAGGCGATGAAGGGCTACCGCGCTATAGCGCTTCGGCCGGATGCGATCGGGCGGGCAGTACGTTTCGCGATTGAACAGCCGGAAGACGTCGACGTCAGCGAGATCGTCGTCCGTCCAACGCGGGCGGCTCACTGATGCGCGGCCGACTTGACCTTGGCGCAACCGCCTCTCCGGCCTCGGCGCGTTCTCATCACGCTTCTGCAAAGGACGACATGGTCCGCAAGAATCAGATGCATCCATACGTTGGCATGTGGGTGACCGCCGACGGCTTTGTCCGGCACGAACTGTTGCCGAACGGCCGTTACGACGAGGCGAGGGGAAACCGTAAGAGCGCCTATCAAGGCCGGTACGAGGTAACCGGCGAGCACATCGATTACTGGGACGACACCGGTTTCACTGCCGACGGTGACTTCATGGATGGCGTGCTGCATCACGCAGGGATGGTCCTCTATCGCGAGCGATAACAGTGGGCGTCTATGGCGGGCAACTCGCCTCGCGGCGGCATCGCTGGTCCTGAACTCGCGCCCGCATTGAGCGTCGTTCGGTTGGGGCAAGCATCACGACTGGCAGCGGGGGCGGACGCCCGAGCCTCGGGCGCAGGCAAATACATCAAACTACAAATCTGTCGCATCGAAAACCGCCGCCACCCAGTCGAGGAAAACCCGCACACGTGGCGATAGCTGACGGTTCTGCGGATAATAGGCCGCGAGCGGCAGTGGCGGCGGCGGCTGGGCCGGCAGGACCTCTACAAGGGCGCCTCGCGCCAGATCGTCCCGGAAGCGATAGCGGGGCGCCTGAATCAGCCCGTAGCCCATCCGTGCGAGATGATGCGCTGTCTCCGCCTCGTTGGCGGTCACGCGGCAGGGAAGTGTCACCTCCCTGATTCCCTCGGCGGTCTGGAACTCCATCGGCATCACACGGCCCGTGCGTGACGACATGAAGCCGATCATCTGGTGCCGGTCGAGATCATCGACCGAAGCGGGCATCCCGTGATGCTCGAGATATTGCGGGCTGGCGCAGGTCTGCTCCGGAATATCGGGGAGCCTGCGCATGATCAGGCCGCTGTCATCCGGTTCGCCCGCCCGGATGACGCAATCCACCCCCTCGCGCACCAGATCGACCAGCCTGTCGCCCTGGCCGATCTGCAACCTGATCTGTGGGTACGCTTCCAGGAAGTCCGGCAGGCGCGGCAGTAGGAAAGCCCGCGTCAGTGCGCCGTGCGCATCGATGCGGAGCACCCCCGAGGGTTCACCGCCCCGCAAGGCGCCCTCCGCTTCGTCGATATCGGCGAGGATCGACAGGCACCGCCGGTAATAGGCTTCGCCATCCGGCGTGGGCGCCACATGCCGGGTGGTGCGTTCCAGCAGCCGGCTGCCGAGATGGCGCTCGAGCCGCCTGATCGCTTCGGTGGCCGTCGAACGCGGAATGCCAAGATCGGCCGCCGCGGCCGTGAAGCTGCGACGGTCGATGACCCGCACGAAAAGACGCATTCCATCGAGGCGATCCATGTTTGTTCGGGATAGCCGAATTTTGTTGCCCGCAAAAGGGGGATTATCCCGCTTCCAAGTTTCGCTACATCCTTGCCTAGCAACGGAGGTCAAGAAATGAGGCTGAAAGACAAAACCGCAATCGTGACCGGCGCCGGCAAGGGCATCGGCGCAGCAATCGCCCGACGGTTTGCCCATGAGGGTTGTGCTGTTGCGGTGAACTATGCGCGCGATGAGGCTGCTGCCCGTCAGGTCGTGCAGGACATCGAGCAGGCGGGCGGCAAGGCGGTTGCGGTGCAGGCTGACGTCGGCGATCCGGCCGGCATGCCCGCGCTGTTTGATGCGGCTGAAGCCGCGTTCGGCCCGGTCGATCTACTGGTCAACAATGCAGGCATGATGCGGCTCTCATCTGTAGCCGACGCGACGGACGCGGACATCGAAGACCACTGCACCATCAATCTCGCCGGCACGTTCCGCGGCATGCGCGAGGGCGCCAAGCGGCTGCGCGATGGCGGGCGAATCATCTGCGTGTCCTCAAGCGTGGTGGGCTTCTACCAGCCCGGTTACGGATTGTATGCCGCGACGAAAGCGGGGATCGAGGCGTTGACGCACGTGCTTGCCAAGGAGTTGGGCCCACGCGGGATCACCGTAAACGCAATCGCGCCCGGCCCGGTCGAGACCGATTTCTTCATGTGCGGCAAGTCTGAGGAACTGGTTGCCAGCATCACGCGGATGATCCCGCTCGGCCGCCTCGGTCGTCCCGATGACATCGCCAACGCCGTCGCTTTCCTGGCTGGGCCGGAAAGCGGCTGGATCAACGGTCAAACCATCCGCGCCAATGGCGGCGCGGTCTAATCGCAACCCTCAAATCCAAGGAACAAACCATGCCTTTCGCGAACTACAAACTGCCCCAGGCCTCGCTTTCGACGGCGCAGAAGGAAGACCTGATCCACAAGACGACCGAACTCATGGTCGGCTATTTCGGGGAGGTCGTGCGTCCGACCACGATGGTCCTGATCGAGGAAGTGCCCGATGGCGGATACGGACGTGCGGACGAAGTCTTCGTCATGCCGGAGGAGTACCGGGCAAAGGACTGACGCCGTATCGATCGAGAGCTGTTGAATACAGGGAGACATGTGTGACGGAGACCAACAACATGATTTCCCAGCATTCACCTTCCGATCCGAAGCGGACGCAGCGCGCATGATCGGGGCTGATGTGAGCGACAAGGAAATAGCTCACTGGGGCTGACGGTACGCGCCCATGATACAGTCTCTCCCAACATATCAGGGAAGGGTCGATCGCGATCCCGAATTCCTCACGGACCTCCCGGATCGCACATTCAAGCGGCGTATTATACCTGCGCGTTTACGACACGCCGGTGGCGCCAATCCGGTTTGACCGTCCGGATGGCCTTCGGTACATATACCGATCATGCGACGGCGTCCGCGGAGGCGGGCTGAAAGAGCGTCCGGTGCGGCCGACCCAGGCAGGGGGCTTGATCCGGTGCTGTCCAGACCGGTGGTGGCATCCGCCCAGGCCGGCGCTTCGTATGGAACGCCGACCGCTGCATTGGGCCCTGGATCCGAAAATCCCTGTGCAGCAATCAACGAGTTTGCAGTTCGCGTGTCGGGGACGGGCCGCCGCTGCAGGGAGCCGCCACCGCCCCTCATCCCGATGCCGCAACCTTCTCCCCGTCGGCGGGGAGTCCGCGAGTGTGAGACCCGGGGCAGAACCGGCAGCAGCAATTGTGCGGAGCTTTTGCCGTATCAACTGCGTACTCGTTTTCGAGCCGAGGTTCTGCGCCGGGAGCTATAGTACCAGCGGTGTCGATCTATCGTGTTCGCTCGACGCTTGAGGCAGTCGTTTACTTCCATGGAGATGAACGCGAGCGAAGCTCGACGACCTCAACGAGGCCAGCCGACATGACCTTTATGCAAGAGGAGAAATCCCGCAGATATCACCAATTTTCGGATCGACGCAAAGGGGGCTAGCGCCCTGAGTAAAGCGTCATTTTCCGTCACTGCTCGATTAGCGCTTTCGCCTGGTTCTTCATGGAAGTGATCGCCAGGAGCTGTTGCGTCAAGCCTGGAACGGTTGCAGGGAAGCGGCCTTCCAGTGCGGCGGTGCCGACCGTGAAGGCGGCGGCCCGGCCGCTGACGACGGCATGGATGCGTTCGGCGCGGTCGATCGAACCTGCGACGATGACGGGCTTGGCGACGGCGTCGCAGACGGCCCGGATGAGGTCCGCGACATCGACATCGGCGCGATAGGCAAGGAGATCGAGGCCATGCACGCCCTCACGGGCGGCAAGGTCTTTTGCGCTTGCAACGATCTCCGTCACGGAACCCTCGAGAACGCTGGGATGACCCACAATGCGGCCGGGGAAGGGGTAGTAGCGAATTCCACATCCCTTAAGGAGGGGAAGGACGTCGTCGACATGGGTGCCGCCAAGCAGATAGTCGACGCCGAGCGTGAGGGCGGCGCGCACCGAGGCGATTTCGCTGGCGCGGTCGAGTGAAACCACTTCGAGATAACTCTTCGCGCCTGCGGCCCGGATCTCCCGATTAAGCTCTGAAAGCACCTCGAAGGGCAGGCCGATATCCTTGAAGCCGATATGACGGACACCCGCAGAAAGCACCAAGGGGAGCTGCGCCAGCGCATCCGGGATCGTCCGGTCGTTGCGGGTCAGCATGAAGATGAAATCGATGGGGGACATGTCATTTCTCCTGGTCGCGCGGTGCCTTCGCCAGACGGCGAGCGTAGTCGATTGCTGTTTCGAGACTTCCCGGATCGGCAATGCCACGGCCGGCGATATCGAAGGCAGTGCCGTGGTCGGGGCTGGTGCGCACGAAGGGCAGGCCGAGCGTGATGTTCACGCCCCTTTCCAGTCCGAGATATTTCACGGGGATCAGCCCCTGGTCGTGATACTGCGCGACGACCACGTCGAAGCGGCCGTTTCGCGCCTGCATGAAAACCGTGTCGCCGGGCCAGGGGCCGCTGGCGTCTATGCCTTCGGCGCGGGCTGCCGCGATGGCGGGCGCGATGATGCGGATTTCTTCGTCTCCGAAGAGACCGCCTTCGCCGGCGTGCGGATTGAGCCCCGCAACGGCGATGCGGGGGCGGGCGATACCGAGCGCGCAACCCCCCTGATGGGCGAGGCGTATCGCGGACATCTGTGCCGGAAGATCCGCCCGGCGGATCGCGTCTGCCAGCGAACAGTGGATCGTCACCAGCACGGTGCGGATATCGTCATTGGCGAGCATCATCGCCACGCGCCCGGCGCCACCTTTTTCGGCAAGGATTTCCGTGTGGCCGGGGTACGAGAGCCCCGCAGCGGCGAGCGCCTCCTTGTGGATCGGCGCCGTCACGATGCCGGCGACCTTGCCAGTCCTGGCGAGATCGATCGCCGCAACGATGGCATCATAGGCCATCCGGCCGCTGGCGGCGCTCACCTTGCCCAGTGCTGGTGGGGTTTCGGTGCGGGACGCAGCGAGGATATTCAGGGCGCCATCCGGCTTCGCGTCGGCGATGTCATGGATCTCGTTCAGGTGCAGCCCGCCGCCGATGCTGGCGATCGCCCTCTCCATCACGGCCGTATCGCCGATGACGACGCTGCGGCGGACGTCGGTGCGATGAAGTATAGTCTTAGCCACGATCTCCGGCCCGATGCCGGACGGATCGCCCATGGTGACGGCGAGCGGCAGGGAGGTGTTCATTCGGGCTCCTTTCCAATTCGGCGAATGGTGTCGGCGGCATTGCGCAGCGTCATGGCGGAACCAAAGCCGCCTGCTTTCATGGCGAGAAGCATCATTCGTCCATCAACAAGACGAGCGCAGCCGAGGGGAAAGCCGGGCTCGAGTTCGCGGATCAAATCGAAAGCGTGAATCGACAGCCGTTCCAAAAGGGCGTGCATCGTTTCCCCGCCCGTTGCGACGATGGCGTCGTATCGATGCCGGGATAAGGCGATCTCTGCCTCGTCCACCAGGGTGGCGAGAGCCCTCGCCGGGTCGCTGGTGCGGATGTGCGGTGTACGGATGCAGACCACCGAAGCTGCCTTGTCGAGATCCGTCGCACGCATTGCGACCGAAGCGCCTGTCGCGGCCAACGTCTCGCACTGGGAATGGCTGACATGGTTTGCGCTGCCGACAAGCACGAGAACACGGTTCGGCGTGGCTTCAGGCGTAAAAGTGTCTTGGCCGGTGCGTGGCTCGACGACCGTGGCCAGCGCCTCCGCCATGCCCGGCGAACCGACCCACAGCGCCGCGCCGTGCTTCTGGATCTCTGCAATCCGGCGATTGAGCGTTGCCTGATCTGATGCATCGACGATGACCACCGGAGCGTCGCCAATGGTCTTGCCGATCTCGTGGTCCTCGGTGCGGGCGGAGATTCTGGCGATGCGGCCGAGGCCGGGGTCGATTAAGTCTCCGATGCGCGACGTGTGGGCGGGATGGACAGGGTCGCGGCTGTACGCCGTTTCTGCAACCGGCTTGCCGTCAAGCAGTTGAACGCCGTCGATCGTCGTGCGCCCGGCAGCGGGAAATGCAGGTGCGATGACCAGACGTGGCCGGCCGCTGGCCTGGAATGCGGCGGCAATTTCCACGCGGATATGGCCGCGGAGGGTGGAGTCAATCGTCTTGTAAAGAAACGGCCTGTCTGCAAGCCTGGTTACCGCCTGGCGCGTCACATGCGCGGCATCGGTTTCACAGAGAGTGCGGCTGCCGGTGTCGATTGAGACGAGACTGGCATGGGTATCGAGCGATCTCACCCGGCAGATGCGTGGGACATAGCCGCGTTCCAGGAAAGCGATCGCCCCGTCCGCCGCGCTTGTCAGGTCGTCTGCGACGACGCCAATGTGTTTGATTTGGTCAATAGTGCCTGTCATGAACTGAAGGCTATCCGCCAAGTTCTGAGAGAAAAATCGATATGATTTCACGGGTATCGGTGATATCCTGTCACCAATGAAGCGATCTGACCTTCCTTCCCTTGATGATCTGCGTGCCTTTGAGGTCGTTGCCCGCCTGGGTTCCGTGCGAGCGGCCGCGTGTGAGTTGAACCTGACGCATGGTGCCGTCAGCCGGCGCGTATCGAAACTTTCCGAACACCTCAACATCCGTTTGCTGGAACCCGATGGGCGCGGCCTGAGGCTGACGGGAGAGGGCACGCGCCTCGCGCAGGCGACGACGAACGCGCTGGCGCTCGTTGCGGCGGCGCTGGAGGATATCCGCAAAGTCGAGGTGACATCGCCGATCGTCGTTTCCTGCGAAAGGTCCGTCGCCATGCGCTGGCTGATCCCGCGGCTCTCGGAATTCCAGGATCGCCATCCCGAGATCGACCTTCACCTCTCCGTCGGTGGTGGGGGCTTCGATTTTGTGCGCGACCGCATTACGCTCGCGATACGCAGGCTGGATTTCGCGATCAATGCGAACTGGCAGGTCGAGCGGTTGATCGAGGAGCAAGTCGGCCCCGTGATGGATCCAGCGATGACGGATCGATTCGCGGTCGGCGATTACGTTGCGCTTGCCGCAAAGACCCGGCCGGATAGCTGGCAGAAGTGGTCCGCCGCCCATCCGGACGCGCCGAAGCCGCACTCGACGCGCTTTCTTGACCATCATTTTCTGATGGTCGAGGCCGCCGCCGGAGGTCTGGGTGTGGCGATGTGCCCAAAGATCATGGCCATCGACGATATTCGCAAGGGCCGCCTCGCCGCGCCACTTGGCTTTCAGGCTGATGGCTCACATTACGGCGTCATTCGCTCCGCGCTGTCGCAGAAAACGCCTGGAGTTGATCAATTTGTGTCCTGGCTTGTCGCTACCATCCAAAACGATTTCCGCGCTGTGTCTTGAGCGGCGTTGCGGGCTCACGGATCAAATTGGTCCCGCCCCGACCGGAATCGGGTGCTCAGCTGTTCGGGCCAAGTATGGCTGTTCTCGCTTCGGCAATATGGTCGTGCATGTTTTGCTCGGCCTCTCTGGGATCCCGGTCTTTGATCGACTGCCCCTTCATTTTTCCCCAGAGATTTCCCGCCCGTACCGCGTGAATACCTTCATAGAGGGAGGCGAGCAGGCCATTGCGGGCGGCTTCGACGATGATGCGGTGAAAGACAGCGTCCCACTTCTCGAATTCCACCAGGGTTGCCGCCGCGCTGCCCCGATCGATTTCTGCATTTCGTCTATCTGCTGGCTGGTCGCCCTCAATGCCACCATGGCGGCGATCTTGGGTTCCATGATCAGCCGGGTCTCGAAGACCTCGGCTGGCATTAGTTCTCCGTCACAATAAAAATCGAGGAAATATTGATCGCCTCATTGGTGATCCTGCGTCACCATCAGCGTTCAGCAAAATTCGATAGTCCGGCCCGGTTGTTTGGCTGTATCACCAAGGAAGCCGCACTGATGGACCTGGACTATGCAAACCCCTGTCATTCGCCTTGATTTCCGTTCCGATACGGTTACCCGTCCCACCGTTGGCATGCGTGCGGCGATGGCTGCCGCCGAGGTGGGCGACGATGTCCTTGGCGACGACCCCACAATCAAGGCGCTCGAGGCCCGACTTGCCGCACTGTTCGGCAAGGAAGCGGGACTGTTCGTGCCAACCGGCACCATGTCCAATCTCGCTGCGATCATGAGCCATTGCCAGCGCGGCGAGGAATTTCTCTGCGCAACCGGAGCTCATACCTATCTATGGGAAGCCGGAGGCGCTGCGGTGTTGGGCTCGGTCCAGCCGCAGCCCTTGCCGGTGCGCGCTGACGGCACGATCCCCATCGAGGACCTTCACGCCGCGGTGAAGGACGACGATCCGCATTTTGCGATCACGCGACTGGTCACCATCGAGAACACGTTCGCCGGGCGGGTCCTGCCGCGCGATCATCTGGCCGAGGTCGTCGAATTTGCGCGGGAGCGGAAGCTCGCCACCCATCTTGACGGTGCGCGGCTGTTCAACGCGGCTGCGGCGCTCGGCGTCGATGTCGGGCACCTGGCAGAGGGCTTCGATAGCGTGTCGCTGTGCCTTTCAAAGGGGCTGGGGGCGCCGCTCGGATCGGTGCTGGTCGGCGATGCCCCATTGATCGCCCGTGCGCGCCGGTGGCGCAAGATGCTCGGCGGCGGAATGCGGCAGGCAGGAATAATTGCAGCGGCTGGGCTGTATGCGCTCGACCATCACGTCGACCGACTGGTCGAGGACCACGCCAATGCTCGGGTGCTCGCGCAAGCATTTGGGGGAATTGAGGGGCTGAAGGTGACCCCGCCGCAATCAAACGTTGTCTTTGTCGAGCTCGCGCCCGATCTGGCGACCCGGCTGTCCGAGGCGCTACGTGAACTCGGCATCGCGGCGAGTTTCTGGCCCGGTGGGCGGATGCGCTGGGTCACCCATCTCGATGTCAACCGTGCCGCTGTCGACGAGGCCATCGCGGCAGTCCGCGAGATCACTGAGGGCAGGACATGAGGGAATCATGTGGAGAGCGGTAGATGGTAGAGACCCTCACCATGTTATTGGACTGATAAACGACGCTGGTTACGCGTCGAAGAAACATGGAAGGAAGGCATGCATCTGTTCGCACGCAAGGACCTCGAGGAAGCCGCCGCACTCGTCTACCGGCATATGTCACCCACACCGCAATACGTGTGGCCGCAGATCTCGGAAATGGCAGGGGCCTTGGTCTGGATCAAGCACGAGAACCATACGCCGGCCGGCGCTTTCAAGGTGCGCGGCGGAATCACCTTTATGGATTGGCTCCGCCGCAGCGGGCGTTCGGCCGGGGGAATCGTCACGGCAACGCGCGGGAATCATGGCCAGAGCCAGGCCCGTGCCGCGCGGGCAGCCGGTCTTGGCGCCAAAATCGTTGTCCCGCACGGCAATTCCGTCGAGAAGAACGCAGCCATGCGGGCCTTTGGCGGCGAGGTTATCGAGTACGGCCGCGACTTCGACGAGGCCCGTACCGAAGCCCGGCGCCTTGCGGCCGAAACCGGCCTATTCCTGGTACCGCCCTTTCACGAGGAGATCGTCCGGGGCGTCGCGACCTACGGGTTGGAACTCTTTACCGCGGTGCCCGATCTCGATGCCGTCTATGTGCCCATCGGCTGCGGTTCGGGGATTTGCGGCGTCATCGCCGCGCGCGAGGCCCTGGGCCTGAAGACGGAAGTGATCGGCGTAGTTTCGACGCACGCGCCGGCCGCGAAGCTCTCCTTCGAGGCCGGACGGCTGATCGAAACCGAAACGGCGCTGACTTTTGCCGACGGGATGGCCGTGCGCATTCCCATCGAAGAAGCTTTCGCAATCTACTCGAAGGGCACCTCGCGGATCCTCGCCGTCACCGACGACGAGGTCGCCGAAGCGATGCGCCTCATCTACCGCGCGACCCACAATGTCGCCGAGGGTGCCGGCGCCGCGTCACTTGCGGCGCTGCTTAAGGAAGCCGCTGCGATGCGCGGCAAAAAGGTTGGACTTATTCTTAGCGGTGCAAATGTGGACGCCGAGGTCTTCCAGAAAGTACTGGGCGGGGAGACACCACCGGTCGCGACGGTAAGCAAGTGACAGTCGGCGGCACGAGAGCTTATGGCGCGGTTTTCACTATGGCTATCTCGTCGAAGCCGGCCGTTGGGGGTGAAGAGCCTTTAGCTAGCCGCGGGCGGCTCCGGCCACGGCATTGGGCTCGGGTCGGTATCGCCGCTTGCATCAGCATGCTGGACAAGTGAAATCGCTGGCCGCCCGGAACGCGACTTCCCCTGCTGACAAGGTGCGTCCACGGTTGCGGTGTTCACCTAAACGCGTAAAGGGCTCGCCCTTCACTCGGCAAACCCACCGAACGCTAGCGCCAGCGGAATTCGATGCAACTAGGTTCGCAACGGACCGGCGGTGCATTCCTGCGCCGTTTACGACACGCCGATGGCGCAATCCGGTTTGACCGTCCGAATGGCCTTCGGTACATATACCGATCATGCGACGGCGTCCGCGGAGGCGGGCTGAAAGAGCGTCCGGTGCGGCCGACCCAGGCAGGGGGCTTGATCCGGTGCTGTCCAGACCGGTGGTGGCATCCGCCCAGGCCGGCGCTTCGTATGGAACGCCGACCGCTGCATTGGGCCCTGGATCCGAAAATCCCTGTGCAGCAATCAACGAGTTTGCAGTTCGCGTGTCGGGGACGGGCCGCCGCTGCAGGGAGCCGCCACTGCATGCCTTCGGCCGAGGGACCAGCCGTCACCAATGGAAAGCTCGTGCTCGGTCTCGGCTGTGAGCGCAACGCGGCGCCCGCGGAAGTGATCGCGCTTGTGGAACGGGCGCTCGCCGAGACGGGTGCCGGCGGAAGCGATCTCACCCTCATCGCCACGCTCGATGCGCGCTCGGAGGAGCCCGCCATCCATGCCGCCGCGCGGCACTTTGCCGTGCCGCTTCGATTTTTCGACGCAGCGACGCTCGAAGCCGAGGCGGACCGGCTGCAAAATCCATCCGAAGTCGTGTTCGCCCATACCGGCTGCCATGGCGTGGCGGAAGGCGCGGCCCTTGCCGGCGCCGGGCCGGGTGCGGTCCTGATCGTGCCGAAGATGCGCTCGACGCGGGCGACAGCGGCGATCGCCGGTCCACCCTCCGCAGCTGCTGCGGAGGACGGGCAGGCCAGAGGGGGTGCAATGCTTTGTACGGGACGGGGCACAAGAACATGACGGAAACCCTTTTCGCCGGCCTGCCGGAACTCGAACCGGGGACCGTGTGGCTGGTCGGCGCCGGCCCCGGCGACCCTGGTCTGCTGACGCTGCACGCCGCCAATGCGCTCAGGCAGGCGGACGTCATCGTTCATGACGCGCTCGTCAACGGCGATTGCCTGAAGCTCGCGAAGCCTGGCGCAATACTCGAATTCGCGGGAAAACGGGGTGGCAAGCCCTCGCCGAAGCAGCGCGATATTTCGCTGCGGCTCGTCGAGCTGGCGCGTTCGGGACAGCGTGTGCTGCGGCTGAAGGGCGGCGACCCGTTTGTCTTCGGCCGTGGCGGCGAGGAGGCCTTGACGCTGGTCGAGCATCAAATCCCCTTCCGCATCGTTCCGGGCATCACCGCCGGCATCGGCGGTCTCGCCTATGCCGGCATACCGGTAACCCATCGGGAAGTGAACCATGCGGTGACTTTCCTTACCGGCCATGATTCCTCCGGCGTCGTGCCTGATCGGATCAATTGGGAAGGCATCGCCAAGGGCTCGCCGGTGATCGTCATGTATATGGCAATGAAGCATATCGGCCAGATAACGGCGAAGCTGGTTGCCGCCGGGCGGGCGCCGGACGAGCCGGTCGCGTTCGTCTGCAACGCGGCGACGGCTGAACAGGTGGTGCTCGAAACCACGCTTTCGCGCGCGGAAGCCGACGTCGCGGCTTCGGGTCTCGAGCCGCCGGCGATCGTGGTCGTCGGCGAAGTCGTGCGGCTGCGCGCGTCGCTCGACTGGCGAGGCGCGCTCGACGGCCGTTCCCTCATGTCCGATCAATCATCGACCCGCCGTCGAGACCCGGCATGAGCGGACTGATGATTGCGGCTCCGAGCTCAGGCTCGGGCAAGACGACGGTGACGCTCGGGCTGATGCGGGCGCTCAAGAAGCGCGGCGTGAGGATCGCGCCCGGCAAGGCCGGACCGGACTATATCGACCCCGCATTCCACGCTGCGGCGAGCGGCGAGCCTTGCCTCAACTACGATCCGTGGGCGATGCGGCGCGAACTGCTCCTTGCCAATGCCGGGCGCACGGTTGCCGACGGGCGCGCGCTTATCGTCGAGGCTATGATGGGGCTTTATGACGGGGCGGCCGACGGTAGCGGCACGCCGGCGGATCTCGCCGCGGCCCTCGGGCTCGCGGTGATCCTCGTCGTCGATTGCGCTCGTCTCTCCCATTCGGTAGCGGCCCTGGTCAGCGGCTATGCCGGCCATCGCGGCGATATCACCGTCGCCGGCGTCATCCTCAACCGGGTCGGCAGCGACCGGCACGAGGCGATGCTGCGTGATGCGCTCGGCAGCATTTCGATTCCGATCTTCGGTGTCATTCGCCAGGACCCTGCGCTCAAGCTGCCGGAACGCCATCTGGGTCTCGTGCAGGCGGGGGAGCATGGAGCACTCGAAGCCTTCATCGACCATGCTGCCGCCACAATCGAGGCCGATTGCGATCTCGATGCCATTCTCGCCGCCGCCCAACCCTTGCGATTCAGGGCAGAGTCCCAACCCGCCGCGCTCAAGCCGCTTGGGCAACGGATCGCCATTGCCCGCGATGTCGCCTTCGCCTTTGTTTACGAGCACCTCATCGCCGGCTGGCGCGGGCAGGGTGCCGAACTTTCCTTCTTCTCGCCACTTGAAGACGAACCGCCGGCCAGCGGCGCGGACGCGATCTATCTTCCCGGCGGTTATCCGGAATTGCACGCGGAACGCCTCGCGGGCGCGACCGGCTTCCGCAGCGCCATGCGTTCTGCGGCGGAACGGGGCGTGCGCATCTTCGGCGAGTGCGGCGGCTATATGGCACTCGGCGAGGGGCTGGTTGCGGCGGACGGCCTGCGTCACGGCATGCTGGGTCTCCTGCCGCTCGTCACCAGCTTCGCCGAGCGCAAACGGCATCTCGGCTATCGTCGCGTTACACCGTTCGGTGACGCATTCTTCGACGGTCCGATGACGGCACACGAATTCCACTACGCGACCATCGTGTCGGAAGGCGCGGCCGAGCCGCTCTTTTCGGTAAAGGACGCGGTCGGGGAGGACCTCGGCCGGGCCGGGCTGCGCCGTTCAAACGTCGCCGGGTCCTTCATGCACCTCATCGACCGGCTGGAGGCGCCATGACGGCACCGATTTTGCACGGTGGCGGCATCAGCGAGGCTGCGAGGCTCTTTGGCGGCGACCCGTCGGACTGGCTCGATCTTTCGACCGGCATCAATCCATGCCCGGTCGCCATTCCGGAGATCGATCCGCGCGCCTGGCACCGGCTACCGGACAAGCATCTGGAGGAGGCGGCACGCGCTGCCGCAAGCCACTATTACCGCACCGGCGGGCTGCTGCCACTGCCTGTGCCAGGCACGCAGGCCGCGATCCAGCTGCTGCCGCGCCTTGCGGCCGATCAGAAGCGCGTCGCCGTGTTCGGGCCGACTTACGGCGAGTATGCCCGCGTGCTGCAGGCGGCCGGCATTATCGTCGATTTCGTCGAGACCGCCGATCAACTGACCGCTGCGCACGCTATCGCCGTTGTCGTCAATCCGAACAATCCGACGGGGCGGCTTTTCCAGTCGGAAGAAATTTTGGGCATGGCCGAGGCGATGGCTTCGCATGGCGGCCTGCTCATCGTCGACGAAGCCTTCGGCGATCTCTATCCGGAAACGAGCGTGGCGCCCCATGTGGTGGATAACGACAACCTCGTCGTCTTCCGATCCTTCGGAAAATTCTTCGGGCTTGCCGGATTGCGCCTGGGCTTCGTCGTTGCGACGGCAGCGGTGCTCGAGCCCTTCCGCGACTGGCTGGGCCCTTGGGCCGTTTCCGGCCCGGCGCTTTCCATTGCCGCGAAGCTGATGGAAGGGGACACGCAGGCGATCGCCAAATGCATCCTGGAGCGCAAAGCCGGGCTCGATGCAGTGCTCGAGGGGGCAGGATTCGAGATTATCGGTGGCGCGGGCCTGTTTGCACTGATAGAGCATGAGTGCGCCCATCATATCCACAGGGCGCTTTGCGAAGCGCGTATCCTGACGCGCCGGTTCGACTACAATCCCAGTTGGCTTCGATTCGGTCTTGCGGCGGACGAGAATGGGGATCGCCGCCTCGCCGAGGCCTTGCAGGGGACAAGCATCTAGATGTCGGCCGAAACCCTCCTCATCCTGGCGGTGGCGCTGCTGATCGACCGTCTCGTCGGTGATCCCGACTGGCTATGGTCGCGGGTAACTCACCCGATCGTCCTCTTCGGCAAGGCCATCGCGATCTTCGACGAGAGACTTAATGTTGCAGACTTGGGGGAGGGTGCCCGGAAGGTGCGGGGCGTGGTGACGATCGTCACCCTGCTCATCGCCAGCGTGGTGCTCGGCATCGTGCTCGGCCGTCTTTTCGATGTTCTCGGCGCCATCGGCTTTGTGCTCGAGGCGATCGTCGTTGCTGTCTTCCTCGCGCAGAAGAGCCTTGCGGATCACGTCGTCCGGGTCGCCTCCGGTTTGCGCAATGACGGTCTTTCGGGAGGCCGCGAGGCAGTGTCGATGATCGTCGGGCGCGATCCGAACACGCTCGATGAGCCGGCCGTCTGCCGAGCGGCGGTCGAAAGCCTTGCCGAGAACTTCTCCGACGGAGCCGTGGCGCCGGCGTTCTGGTATGCCTTGGCCGGCCTTCCCGGGCTCCTCGCCTACAAGATGCTGAACACGGCCGATTCGATGATCGGCCATAAGAGCCCGCGCTATCTCCATTTCGGCTGGGCTTCGGCGCGGCTCGACGATCTTGCCAACCTGCCGGCGGCGCGGCTCTCGGCGCTGCTCGTTGCCGCCGGCGCCTACTTGAGAATCGGCGCCAAGGCGGCGAGCGCGACGATTGGCGTCGCGCGGCGAGACCACGGGCTGCACCGCTCGCCGAATTCCGGATGGCCCGAGGCAGCGATGGCCGGCGCCTTGGATCTGCAGCTCGCAGGACCGCGGATCTATGGCGGCGTCAAGGTCGACGAACCGATGATCCATGGGGACGGTCGACCCGTCGCGACCGTCGAGGATATCGACCATGCAGTTTCCGTCTTCTACTCGGCCTGTATGGTTCTGGCGGTGGCCTGTGTCGTTCTCGCGGTGCTCTTCCTGATGCTGGGTTCCGGTTAGGATCGCATCAGAGGTGACGGCCGGAAGCTCTGAAGGGTCCCGAGGTGAGGCTTTTCACCTCGCAAAACGTTATTGCCAAGGTAAATGCCCCGGCGCCGGCTGGCTGCCCCAGTTTCCGGCAGCCAGGCTTGCGCCGCACCTCGTTGCCGATTGCGCTTCCACCCCTCTCTGTGGTCATCCTCGGGCTTGACCCGAGGATCCAATCTCAAGCATCGTTCCCGCATGGCCGGCTACGTCTACATCGTGACAAACCATAAGAGAGGGACGCTCTACATTGGGGTCACGTCAGACCTGGAGCGCCGCATCTTCGAACACCGCGAGGGTAAGACACCGGGCTTTGCATCGAAATACGCATGCAGTCAGCTCGTCTGGTATGAGGAGCATCTGCAGATCGGCACGGCCATTCAGCGCGAGAAATCGCTCAAGCGCTGGTATCGGCAATGGAAAATCGAACTCATTGAGAAGATGAATCCGGACTGGCGCGATTTGTATTTCGAGCTTTGGTAGCTTCGTGTGTGGATCCTCGGGTCAAGCCCGAGGATGACGGAGGAGGGAAGGCTTCGACGAACCTGCTACGCCCGAGGATGACGGAGGGAGGACTCTGAATATGCCGGACGGTTCTTGATCTAAAGTGGACTGGGATGAGGGAAGGCCCGGGTTTCCGTCTGCTCGCGCTTTAATTCTCCAGAAACTCAGCAATCAACCCGCTTTGAGCGCTACGAACATGCCCAGCAACTTTTGGACCGACCCCGCCACCAAGCCCCTAATCGTCGCCCATCGCGGCGGTGCGGCTCTGGCTGCCGAAAACACGCTTGCTGCATTCGAGGCGGCCGCGACCATCGGCGCGGACGCCATCGAGACTGACGTCCGCATGACAAGGGATGGCGCCCTGGTCTGCCTGCACGATGCGGATCTCCAGAGACTATGTGGCGATCCGCGCGCCGTGGCAGAACTCGATCTGGCGACACTTCAAGGCCTGCTGCCGACGGTGATGACGCTCGACGTCGCGCTCGCGGCGTCCGCTCCGATGGGGCTCCTGCTCGACGTCAAGCTCAGGGACCGGACTTCGCTCGCTGATATTGTCCACCGCGTGGAGCGTGGCAAGGCAGTCGAGCGAACCTTGCTCGGGTTGCGAAGCCTTGATTTCATCGCAGTGGCACGCAGTGCCAGGACGGACATCGCCATACTCGCCTTTCTCGAGGACCCGGAATCAGCCGCGGCCGCAGGAGAGGCCGGCGCGAACTGGTTCAGGCTGTGGCAGGGAGTTGCGAACCCGGCCCGCGCGATTGCCGTGCGCGACGCCGGGATGCACCTTGCGATCATGGTCGGTCAGCCGCGCACGGTGCCGCTGCCGGGATATCCGCCCTTTCCCGTCGGCCTGATCGATCGCGATGGGCTTGAAAGCCTGCGCCCGCTCGCTCCGGACGCGATTTTGCTCGACGACCCGCGCTTGGCCGTGGCGGCCGGCTACTAGGGAACTGATGCTAAGCAGCGATTCTGGCCAACACGCCAGTCCAGCCGGGGGCCGCACCCGGTCGCCGTTCGGCAACAGCCTTTTCAATTCTCTGCCGCTAGAGCCAAGGGGGCATTGGCTTTTGCGGTGCATTTTTCTATACGGTTCGCCAAGACTCGATTTTCATGAGGTAAGCGCGTGACAGCCACATTCGACAAGGTTGCTGATATTATTGCGGAAACGAGCGAGATCGATCGCGAGACGATCAAGCCGGAAAGCCACACTATCGATGATCTCGGCATCGACAGCCTCGATTTCCTCGACATCGTTTTCGCGATCGACAAGGAATTCGGCATCAAGATCCCACTCGAGCAGTGGACCCAGGAAGTCAATGAAGGCAAGGTCTCGACCGAGGAATATTTTGTCCTGAAGAACCTCTGCGCCAAGATCGACGAGCTCCGTGCCGCCAAGGCCTGATTGACTCCTTCGATACGCGTTCGATTCACTTCCGATGCCGCCTGCTGCGTCCTTCGCTTGACAGGCGGCATCGGCATTTTTACTTGAGCCGCGAAACCAACGGGGTGAGCCTTCATGCTCCTTGAGTATTTCCAGATGATCGACCGGGTCGAGAGCGTCGATCTGAAGGCCGGCCGGCTCACGGCGCGGTCGGTCGTCCCTGAAAAGAGTCCCGTGTTCGAGGGGCATTTCCCCGGCTATCCGCTGGTTCCGGGCGTCCTCCTGATCGAAACGATGGCGCAGGCCTCCGGATTTCTCGTCTTGGCGGCGACGAAATTCGCGGCGATGCCGTTCCTGATGTCGGTCGACAACGCCAAGATGCGAAGCTTCGTCGAGCCTTCGGCCGAACTCGAGATCGAGGCGCTCATGGAGCATGAGGGGTCCGGTTTCGCCGTGACCAAAGCGAAGATCGCCTCCGGTGGCAAGAAGATCTGCGATGCCCAGTTGAAGCTCAGGACGATACCGTTCGATCAGGTGCCGCTCGGCGATGTTGTCCTGAAGCGCGCCGAGGAACTGGGACTGGTGGCCGCAACGGCCGGTTCGGAGAACTGAGATGACGAAATCAGCAAACGACGTGGTGATCACCGGCGTCGGCATAGTGACCAGCCAGGGCGTCGGAGCTGAACCGCATGTGGCGCTGCTGACGGCGGGCGAACCGCCGAAGGCGCGGGTCGAGACGGAGCGCTTCGCACCCTATCCGATCCACCCGCTGCCGGAAATCGACTGGTCCGAGCAGATCCCGAAGCGCGGCGACCAGCGGCAGATGGAGAACTGGCAGCGCCTCGGCGTGTTTGCGGCCGGCCTTGCTCTCGACGATGCGGGCCTGAAGGACAATCTCGAAGCCTGCGGCAGCATGGACATGATCGTTGCGGCCGGCGGTGGCGAACGCGACATCAATGTCGACTCGCTGATCGTCGACGAAGCGCTGAAACGCAATGACCGCGAGCGGCTCCTGAACGAGAAGCTGACGACGGAACTGCGACCGACGCTCTTTCTCGCCCAGCTTTCCAACCTGCTCGCCGGCAATATTTCCATCGTGCATAAGGTCACCGGTTCCTCGCGCACCTTCATGGGCGAGGAGGCGGCGGGCATCTCGGCGGTCGAGACCGCTTTCGCCCGCATCAGGGCCGGGCAGTCGACGCATACGCTCGTCGGCGGCGCCTTCTCGGCCGAACGTCTCGATATCGTCCTGCTCTTCGAGGCCATCCAGGGACACGCAACCGGAGAGTGGCATCCGATCTGGTCACGGAAGGAAGAAAATGGCGGCGGCATGATCCTGGGCTCCGTCGGAGCATTCCTCGTGCTGGAATCGCGCGAATACGCCGAGGCACGGGGCGCCCGCATCTATGCGACGATCGATGCGATCGGCGGCGACCGCGGCAGCCGCGAGGGGGGCAAGCTCGAGGCGCGCCTCAAGGAGCTGGCGCGGCCGGCTGCCCTCATCGAGCCGGAGTCGACCGTCGTCTTTTCCGGAGCCTCAGGGTTTCACGACCTTGTTCGCCGCGAAAAGGCCTTCCTCGACACCGAACTCGACGGCCGACCGGTCCGCGCCTTCGGCGGCCTTGTCGGTCATGGGGTCGAGGCACAATTCCCGGTCGGGATGGCGCTTGCCGCGCTTGCGCTCGGCAATGGCGCCAAGATCCCGCCCTTCGATCCCGCCGAAACGCCGATGACGGCGCCTGCAAAGGCAGCGGTCGTCACGACCATCGGCCATGCCCGCGGCGAAGGCATCGCCGTGCTTGCCGCTGAATAAGGGAGCCCGAGCATGAGCAAGGCATACAAGGACCACCTCGGCCGCCCGATCGTCGCCGTGACCGGCATGGGCGTCATCACCTCGCTCGGCCAGGGGCTCAAGGACAATTGGGCGGCACTCACGGGCGGCGTATCGGGAATCCACAAGATCACCCGTTTCCCGACGGACAGCCTTTCCACCCGCATTTGCGGTACCGTCGACTTCATCGAACTGCCGGCAGACAATGCCGTAGAGCGCTCCTATGCGATGGCGCGTGAGACGACCTTGGAGGCGCTGGCGCAGGCCGGCCTTTCGGGCGACTTCAATGGGCCGCTGTTCCTTGCCGCACCGCCGATCGAGCCCGAATGGAACGCCCGGTTCGAGCTTGCCGATCGTTCGCCGCCGTCGGAGCGGCCGGGCGACGCCTATAACCGCTTTCTCGCCGCGATGCGGCAGAAGGCCGACCCCGTGTTCCACGAGGCAGTGCTCTTCGGCTCGATCTCCGAACGTCTCGCCGACCGTTTCGGCACGCGCGGTCTTCCGGTGACGCTGTCGACGGCCTGCGCGTCCGGCGCGACTGCGATCCAGCTCGGCGTCGAGGCGATCCGCCAGGGACGCACCGACCGGGCGCTGACGGTCGCGACCGACGGTTCGGTCAGCGCCGAGGCCTTGATCCGCTTCTCGTTGCTCTCGGCGCTCTCGACGCAGAACGATCCGCCGGAGAAGGCCTCGAAGCCCTTCACCAAGGACCGCGACGGCTTCGTCATCGCCGAAGGTGCGGCGACGCTGGTGCTCGAGTCGCTGGAGGCAGCGCTCGCCCGCGGCGCGCGCGTCTACGGCATTTTGAAGGGTTGCGGAGAGAAGGCGGACCTCTTCCACCGCACGCGGTCGTCGCCGGACGGCGGCCCGGCGATCGCGACGATCCGCGCGGCGCTTGCGGATGCCGGCATCGACGAGAGCGCCGTCGGCTATATCAATGCGCACGGCACGTCGACGCCGGAAAACGACAAGATGGAATATCTCTCGATGTCGGCCGTCTTCGGCGATCGCCTGCCTTCGATCCCGGTTTCGTCCAACAAGTCGATGATCGGCCATACGCTGACGGCGGCCGGTGCGGTCGAGGCGGTGTTCTCGATCCAGACGATGCTGACCGGCACGCTGCCGCCGACGATCAATTACCAGAACCCGGACCCGGCGATCGTGCTCGATGTCGTGCCGAACGTGAAGCGAGAGCAGCAGGTGACGGCGGTGCTGTCGAACTCCTTCGGCTTCGGCGGCCAGAACGCCAGCCTCGTGATGACGGCCGAACCCGCTTGAGGATGGGGCGGGCCAGAGGAGGCTATTTAGCTCCCACGCACTCAGCGTAGCGACCGACCGTTCGACGATCAAAATACTTCAAAGGAAACATCCATGCGCGCCCTGCAACTGCTCGAAGACCGCAAGCTCGAAATCACCGACCTTCCGGAGCCGGAGGCGCCGGGCGCGGGCGAGGTGACGCTGCGCGTCAAGGCGGTTGCGCTCAACCATATCGACGTCTGGGGCTGGCGCGGCATGGCTTTCGCCAAGCGGAAGATGCCGCTGGTGATTGGTGCGGAGGCATCCGGCGTCGTCGAAAGCATCGGCCAGGGCGTTGCCAATGTGCTGCCGGGGCAGCTCGTGTCGATCTACGGCGCGCGCACTTGCGGCCTCTGCCTGCCCTGCAAGGAGGGGCGTGACAATCTCTGCGAACACGTGGGTGGCGTGCACGGCTTTCACCTCGACGGCTTTGCGCAGGAGAAGGTGAACCTGCCGGCGCGCCTGCTGGTGCCGGCACCTCCGGGTGTCGATGCGGTCGGCGCGGCGCTTGCGCCCGTCACCTTCGGCACGGTCGAGCACATGCTCTTCGATAACGCCAGGCTCGAGCCGGGCGAGACGATTCTCGTCCATGCTGGCGGCTCCGGCATCGGCACGGCCGCCATCCAGCTCGCCAAGAAGATCGGCTGCACGGTCATCACCACCGTCGGCTCCGACGACAAGATCGAGCGGGCCAGGGCGCTTGGCGCCGATCACGTCATCAACTACCGCACCGACCGCTTCGAGGGCGTGGTGCGCAAGCTTACCAAGAAGAAGGGCGTCGACGTCGTGTTCGAGCATGTCGGCAAGGACACCTGGGCCGGCTCCATGCTGTCGATGAAGCGCGGTGGTCGTCTCGTCACCTGCGGCTCGACCTCCGGCGTTTCAACCGAAATCAACCTGATGATGCTCTTCCAGCAGCAGTTGAAGCTGCTCGGTTCCTTCGGCTGCCGTATGGAGAACATGGCAAATGCCATGCAGAAGATGGCCCGCGGGCTGGTTCACCCGGTGATCGACACCGAGGTCGGACTCTCCGACATCGACCGGGCGCTCGAGCGTATGGAATCGCGCCAGGTCTTCGGCAAGATCATCCTCCGGATGGACTGAAGCCGGTGCGAATGCTGATCACACGGCTGGTGCTTGCCGCCGATCGCTTCAGGCAATGGGTGATCGCCCAGCTCGTCATTCTGCTTCTTTCGGTGCTGAAGCTGCTTCCAGCCGATGCGGCGATCAATTTCATGGATCGCGCCGCGCGCTGGATCGGCCCGAAGACCCGCCGCCACAGGCTCACGCTCATCAATCTGCGCAACGCCTTTCCGGAGAAAAGCGAGGCGGAGATCGAGGAGATCGCGCTCGAAAGCTGGGGCAATATGGGCCGGCTCGCTGCCGAATATGTCTTCCTCGACCAGCTCTTCGATTTCGATCCGTCACGGACCGAGGCGGGCAGGGTGGAAGTTTCCGGCATATCGCTGTTCCTGGAACTGCGCGACAATCCGCGTCCCTTCATCGTCTTCACAGCGCATAGCGGCAATTTCGAAATGCTGCCGGTTGCGGGCTCCACCTTCGGCTTGGACGTGACGGTGCTTTTCCGGCCGCCGAACAATCCCTATCTCGCCGACAAGGTCTTCGAGTTCCGCAAAGCCCGCATGGGCAATCTCGTGCCGTCGCATGCCGGTTCCTCCTTCGCGCTTGCCCGCCAGTTGGAGCACGGCGGTGCGGTTGGCGTGCTCGTCGATCAGAAATTCCGCAAGGGCCTGAAAACCAAGTTCTTCGGCAGGGACGTGCAAACCAATCCGCTGCTCGCCAAGCTCGTCCGGCAGTTCAATTGCGAAGTCTATCCGGCCCGCTGCATCCGGTTGCCGGGCGGTCGCTTCCGCCTGGAACTTGAACCCGCCGTCGAGATTCCGCGAAGGGCGGACGGGAGCGTCGACGTGATGGCAACGGCGCAGATGCTCAACGACAAGGTCGAGAGCTGGGTCCGCGAATATCCCGGACAATGGCTGTGGTACCACGACCGCTGGAACATCAAGGGCACGCTATAGGTTGACATCCCCTCTGGCCCCTCTGGCCTGCCGGCCATCTCTTCCGTCCTCGCTGTATCCGGGATTTGCCCATCGCCTCCCGGCCCCCCTGGTCCCGGGAACGTTTTCGATTGGAAGCGGCCGTTTTCTCCAGTTGAACGCTCGCGCGACGAGTGTAAGCTGCTTGCTGTGGGAACATTCGCGGGCGCTTCGGATGGCCGGCGCGCGAGTCCCATAGGGGGCAGATCCGTCCTGCTAACAGTCGTCGGCTCAAGGGTAGCCGGCCGCCTTGGCGTGAGTCGGTTCGGGGATTGGGGTTTCGAATTGAGAGAACTGATCGAACGGTTCTGGTTCAAGTATTCGCAGTTGCAATATGCCGTGAAAGTGGCGGACGAGCACCTGATCGGCATTCTCGATCGCGAAATCGATCCCGTCCTCCGGGCCGTCTATGACAGGAAGGCCGCGAGCGTCCAGGAGGCGCGCCTCCAGTTCGAGTTTCTCGTCGACATGTTGCGGGCCGACGCGGACGATCTCTCCTGCCTGCTGCGCCATTCGCAATTGCTTCGCTCCCTGGTCGACCGCTATTTCGCCGCAACGGGGGCTTCCGATCTCGCCGGCCTGCATTTCGACCGCGCGCCGGGATCGCCAAGCAAGGGCCGTGCCGACGAAGGCTTGCTCAATGAGGCTATCCTCGATTCCATGCCCGACCGGATCGCTGTCATCACGCCGGACTACCGCTATCTCTACACCAATCCCGCCAATGCCAACCATCTGGCCAGCCGGCCGATGGAGCTCATCGGCCGGCACATCGTCGAATTCATCGGTCTCCAGCGCTTCGAAGAGCGCGTCAAAGCCTGTCTCGACCGCTGTTTTGCCGGCGAAATCGTCGCCTATACGTTCGCCAAGTCCGTCGAGGGACGCATCGTCGTCGTCCGCTGCCGCATGACGCCCTGTCATTCGAGCGGCGGCAAGCTGATTGGCGCCATTCTCGTCATCCAGGAACAGGCCGACCGGCGGCGGGCGATCGCGGCCTGAGGTTGTGGATGAGTGCTGTTGCGACGCGGCATACCTGTGCTTGGCGCAGGGACAAGAGAAATTCAGGAGAGCGACCGGTCAACCTGCACGGACATGCTGACGCGGCGGGAACTGCGCCAGACTGCCGCGTACTCCGCGAAAGTGCTAAACTCGTTTCAGGCCGGTGCGCGCCACAAGGACGTCGTCTCCGGCGGGAGGAAGCGAGATGTCACAGGAATGGCCAATGTACATCCTGCAATCAATCGTCGTCTTCGGCCTCGTCAGTGCCTTGTTCATCCGCTTCGGCGAGTAGCCGTCACGCGGTGTCCGTCGCTATTGCGCCGACCAGACCGCCAATTCGTATCCGTCCGGGTCGGAGAAATGAAAACGGCGGCCACCCGGAAAGGGAAAGATCGGCTTGACGATCTTGCCGCCTGCCGCCTCGACCCGCGCCTGCGCGTCCTCGATCCGGTCGGCGTAGATGATGACGAGCGGGCCGCCGCTCCCGACGGGGCCGAGCGTGGTGAAGCCGCCGGTCAGCCGGCCATCGGCGAACTCGCAATATTCCGGACCGTAATCGGTAAAGGTCCAGCCGAAAGCGCCGCCATAGAAGGCTTTGCTCGCAGCGATATCCGAGACGTTGAATTCGATATAGTCGATGCGGCGGTCATTCTCTTTGCTGCTCATGTCGTTTCCGTCCTTGCAATCACGCCTTGCTGGATTCGAGGATTGATTTAAGGCTGGCGAGATCCTTTTCCACCCACGCCGCGTCCTCGGCGAATTGCGCATCGCTCATGCCCGGCAGCCTGAGCAGGGTGAACATCACTTCGGCACCATCGCCGTTCGGGACGACACGCAAGGCGTTGTGCACCTGCTGACCGTCTGCCAGGGTTACAAGGTGATCGACGACGCCGTAGTCGTTATCCGGGGAGAAGCGCACGCGGGCGTTGCCGAGCGGCCCGGGCGCGAGCCACTCCTCGCCCTCGCGCGTCAGGCCGGCAGAGAGGCCGGAAGCCCAGAGCGGCATCTTCTCGTGGTCCGCCATGAAGGCATAGACCTCGCGCCAGTCGCGCGCGATCGACGTGTGAATGATTCTGGCGGGCATCGGGGGCATGGACTCGCTCCTCTGGTCTCAGGATCAATGGGCAGCATCTCGCCTGATGCTCTATATGGTTCTGCCGGTTACAATGCAGGGACGCAAAGTTTGCCTCGGAGTTGCGCGACATCCGCAGCGCACCGAACGGGCAAATGCGCTTCAGCCCTCGATTTCAAGCGCCAGTTCGAGCTCAGGTGTGGTCAGTTGCGGCCAGAATGCGAGATAGACATCCGCATCTCGCGGTCGGCGCCCTGGTCCGAGTTCCGGCGCCACTTCGGCCACGGTCCTCAGCAGGGCCTCGAAAGGACGCCAGCCAATGACCAGCACGCCGGCGGTGCGCGGCCGGCGGATCACCAGCGCGGGAAAGCGCCCAATCTGGCGAAAGCGCGCGTTCTTCACGTCATCCATGAAGTTCGTTCGGGCGTGGTCGCCGTCCATGTCGCAGCGCAGACGCTGCGGATCAATCACATCAGGACGCGCTTCGGCGCAGGCGTCGATGATTTCGTGCAACACCGATTGTCGGGCGATGTTGCGCCGCTCAGTCATTACGGCTTCCCGCAAGCGCCGCAGGATCAGTTCGGCGGCGATCGGCGACTGGAGCTCCGCCGCCTTCACCAGCAAGCATGCCGGCCATGACGACGACGGTTGATCCTCGGTCCAAATGCGGGCGTCAAGTGGCATTCCGGACGTCTGGTGCGCCTGCAGCCAGAGCGGCCCCATCTGGGCGGGCCTGTGGATGGAGTTTACCGGATCCTGGTAATCGTCCCAGCATCTCAACATCCCCGCCATGCGGTAGCGCCAAGCCATCTGCCCGGCGAAGGCGTAGCGCAGCATGCGCCACTGAGGCTCGAATGCCCAGGACCAACAGCATAGCGGATCCGTATAGTAAACGATTTCGACGGCGGCCGGCGCCGCCGTCTCGTCGTCGCGCACCGTGCCGAGGGCAGAACCGGCAAGGTGATGGGTCACTTGCTCCGGGGGCTTGCAAGCTCGGTCTGCGGATATGACGACCACTGGTTTTCCCCCTTGGGAAGCCTGGACCTGACCTCTTCGCTGCGTTGCTTGCTCATTTGCTTATCCATCCGCTCGACTTCCTTTGCCGTGCGGCTGGTGCCCTCGGGGTTGTGGTCGACCTCGCCCCGGGTGTCGACGACGTGCTTGATGGGATCCTCGATATACTCCCAGTGCTCCCCGTCGCCCCAGGGTCCCTGGCCCTCGTTCCACGGTCCGCGAGCATCAACCCCGTTCGACATGTTGAAATACTCGTGGGTGAAGCGAGGATCGCCCTGCAGGACGCCGGGCGGGAAGTTCGGCTGTATGGTCTCAAGTGCCGCCGAGAACATCTGGAAATGCGCAACCTCCCGCGTCATCAGGAAACGTAGCGTGTTCTTGACGTGCGGGTCATCGGTGAACTGCAGCAGATATTCATACACGATTTTCGCGCGGCTCTCGGCCGCGATATCCGAGCGCAGGTCGACTGTGAGATCGCCGTTGGCGTTCACATACGCGCCGGTCCAAGGAACGCCCTGGCTGTTGGTCAGAGTCGGGCCGCCGCCCGAGAGGGCGAGAAATTGCGGGTTCGCGAGCGCCTCGTGAATGAAGCTTTCCTTGGACGATTTCCCGTTGAGCTTCGTAATGGGGTTGGCCTCCGCGGCATTCTTGAGTTCACCGTTCACGCCATCGAGCAGCATCGTGATCGTCGCTCCGACGATTTCCAGATGGCTGAATTCCTCGGTGGCGATGTCCATAAGCAAGTCATATTTCTCGGGATACGGCTGTCTGGCGGAAAAGGCCTGTACGAAATACTGCATGGCGGCCTTTAGCTCACCATTGCCGCCACCGACTGCTCCAGAAGAAGCGCGGCAAAACGCGGATCGGGTTTGGAGACGCGTGCGTCGAACTGAAGTTCTTTCACATGATGAAACATGGTGGGGGCCTCGGATTTGGTGCGTGTCCGATTTCGCCCAGCAGCAAACCTGAGGATCGGTGGCGGGCAAAAACGGTGTCCGAACCTGCCGCCCGTCGCTTTGTTCCGAATAATCTGCGCGCTTCGGAGCTTTGCCGAACAGTCCACCCGGCAGCTACATTCGAGATCAACTTTCCTTGGAAAAAAGCTATCGAGAGACGCATGAACTCCTTATCAGCGGCTATCCTCGACGATGGCGACGGCAAACCGAAAAAGAATATGATTTCGACGGGACGGCTTGTCGTAAATCGATTTGAATGCCAAAAAGCCTCTCCACCCGCGCCACGTCGCGTCTCGCTCCTCGATACGGACATGCGGGAAGAAGGGGCCGGCAGGAGGCGCCATCGCGGCCTGCGCGGCCCTCAAGTCAAATGGAGGCGACACGTGTCACAGGCGGAAATCGGTCTAATCGGTCTTGGCGTCATGGGAGCGAACCTCGCGCTCAACATCGCCGAGAAGGGCAACAGGATCGCGGTTTTCAACCGAACCGTCGAGACGACGCGCAAATTCTACGCCGAGGCGGGTGAGCTTCAGGGGCAGATCGTTCCCTGCGAGACGATCGAGGAGTTCGTCGCCGCGATCCGTCCGCCGCGGCCGATCATCATCATGATCAAGGCGGGCGAGGCGGTCGACCAGCAGATGGAGGCATTGAAGCCCCATCTCGCCAGGGGCGACATCATGATCGACGCCGGCAACGCCAATTTCCGCGATACGATGCGCCGTTTCGATGCATTGAAGGACACGGGCCTCACCTTCATCGGCATGGGCGTTTCCGGCGGCGAGGAAGGCGCACGCCATGGACCTTCGATCATGGTCGGCGGGACGGCGGAATCCTACGCCCGCGTGGAAAAGGTGCTGACCTCGATCGCCGCCAAATATGAAAGCGATCCTTGCGTCGCCTGGCTTGGCGAAAACGGCGCCGGCCACTTCGTCAAAACGATCCACAACGGCATCGAATATGCCGATATGCAGATGATCGCCGAAATTTACGGCATCCTGCGCGACGGGCTGAAGATGACGGCGAACGAGATCGGCCAGGTCTTCGGGGCATGGAACCGGGGCCGGCTCAATTCCTATCTGATCGAGATCACCGAAAAGGTGCTGAAGGCCTCCGATCCACTGACCGGGAATCCGATGGTCGACATGATCCTCGACAAGGCCGGCCAGAAGGGCACCGGCAAATGGTCAGCCATCGAAGCGCAGAACATGGGCGTGCCGGCGACTGCCATCGAAGCGGCTGTCGCCGCCCGCAGCATCTCCTCGATGAAGGACGAGCGTGAAGCCGCCGAGAAGATCCTCGGCGTGCCGTCGGTTGGAGAACTTGCGGTGGCGGACAGGGACGCGTTCATCAAGGATCTGGAAAACGCACTGCTTGCCGCCAAGATCGGCGCCTATGCCCAGGGTTTCTCGGTAATGGCAGCGGCCTCCGGGGAATTCAACTGGAGCCTGCCTATGCCGACGATCGCAAAGATCTGGCGCGCCGGCTGCATCATCCGCTCGCAATTCCTAGACGAGATCACTTCGGCCTTCACCAAGGCGCCGGATGCCGCGAACCTGATCGTCACGCCGGCGTTTGCGGCAATGGTCAAGGAAACCGACGGGGCGCTTCGCCGCGTCGTCTCGACGGCAGTGCTTGGTGGTCTGCCGGTGCCGGCGCTCGCCTCGGCGCTCGGCTATTTCGACAGCTACCGCCGCGGCCGCGGCACGGCAAACCTCATCCAGGCCCAACGAGACTTCTTCGGCGCCCACGGCTTCGACCGCCTTGACGGCGCCGACAGCCATCACGGGCCGTGGGGCAGCGGTCTAAACGCCTAGGTCCTGAGTCCAGGTTTAATTCGATTGTACTAAAGGAAGGGTGGCGCCGGTCACCCTTTCACGACAAGCTAGCGCATCGGCCCGAAAATCGTACCCGATTTTCGGAAAGCTCGATGCGCAAATTCAAAGAGTTACAGCGACCTTTGCGCGTCTGAAAAGACGCGCGGCGCTGTAAGGCATCTCAAGCAAGGGAGCAATCGGGAAGGCAGCATGAGATTCAGGGTGATCGAAGGGGGCAAAGCGATCGAAACCACGCCCGTCACCGGGTCAGCAACGGTTCGTGAGGAGGCTGAGCGGCGCATAAGGGCGTCGGGCTACGAGCAATGGCGGGTGCGCAGCCTCGCCACTGGAGCGCCGATCCCGAGTTCGATCCGGTATTTGAAAATGCAGATCGACTTCGTTGCCGAGAAGCTCGCGCAGCTCAGTCCCATTCCACACGACTTTGCCGACGACAAATACTGGCCTGCTGCCAGTTCCGAGATCATAGCAATGCATCGACCCGCGTGAGAGTCGCGGCCAGCAAGAGCAACCAAAGGTTACTCCCGCGCTTTGGTCACCGACGACTGAAGTTCCGGCTGGCTTAGGCTCTGCAGCGATTCGGCCGGGCGGCCGTCGATCTGGCCGATCACCGCCTTGGCGAGTTCGCGCCCGGCCAGGCGGATATCCTCGTACATGGTGATGACCTCCGGGCGCAGCCAACGCAGGAAATCGCTCGGCACCTTGGAGACCATGTCGGCGTGTTCGCCGACCTTCTTGCCCGCGGCCTCGAGCCCGGCGATCAGCGCAATGGCGCCGGAGCCGCTACCGGAGACGATGCCGTCCGGCGCTTCCGGCGAACGCATCAGCGCCTCGAATGCATCGCGGATGGTCTTGAGGCTGTGGTCGATATTGACCTGGTGGAAGGACACGGACTCGGCGCCGAAATCCTTCAGGCCGCGCCCGAAGCCCGTGCGCATGTGCTTGTGGAATGAGAGGTGTGGCGGAGGCTCGAGCAGCACGAGCCGCCGCCGACCGAGCTCCACGAGCTTGCGCACCGCCTCGTAAGCAAAGCGCTCGTTATCGAAGTCGTGAAACGGGTGCACGATGCCCATGTCGGTGCGTCCGTGGGTGGCGAAAGGGAACCCACGTTCGGTCAGCAGCCTCACGCGCGGGTCATTCGGCTCCAATCGCGAGATGATGACGCCGTCGGCCGCGCCCGTATCGAGAATGTAGCGGATCGGCCCGAGCGGATCCTTGGCGGAACTGTAGGGGGTGACGACCAGGTGATAGGGCGTGCCGGCGAGGATCTCGGTGATGCCGATGACCATCGGGCTGGTGATGCCCATGATCTCCTCTTCGAGCGTTAAAACGAGGCTGATGACGTTGGTCTTGCCGGTCCTCAGTCGAACGCCGGCGCGGTTCGGCTGATAGCCGATCTGCTTTGCGACCAGGCGCACCCGCTCCTTGGTCTCGGCGCCGATATCGGGCGCGTCCTTCAGCGCGCGGGAAACGGTGGTGATGCCGAGCCCGGTCATGAAGGCGATGGTCTTCAGCGTCGGTCGGCCGCCCTCCGTTGGCGGTGTTGCCGCCGGCTTGTTCTTCGTCCTGCCTTCCATGCCCTTACCCTGGAAACCCTCATTCTGAGATGCCTGCGGCGCGTTTTCGCTGCATTCCGTTGCCTTGCCCCGCTTATATATGATTTGCCGCCGGTCACCAGATCGGTGCCGACCGGCTCCGAGCTGGAAAAACTGTAACGATACAGCTCAAATGTCGAGCATTTTCGTCGCTGCACTGCGAAACATGTATCCAGAGAGTTGAGTTCCGAACCTGCTGCATCGGATGCAGCGCCTGCGGAGCGCGCCTGGTGATGCCGTGTCCATCCGCACCATTTGCGCCGTGCAAAAACAAAGGGTAATGGAAGGAACTTCATGTTTTTAAGAAGCTGAACGGGCGTGAATTCCCATGCCCGCAAGTCGCTCAATTACACGCAAAAAGAGTGCTGGCATAATTATCTTGAATCGCCCGTTGTGGGTGTTGCGTCGGCAAATCGTTTGAATTAAGTTTTTTACGGCAACGTTACAGTGAGGGAGGAGACTCATGAAATTACGTTCTTTGGTTGGCGCTTTGGCCGCAACCGTCGCACTGCCGCTCGGTGTGGCCGGCGCCACCGATCTGGAGGTCACGCATTGGTGGACCTCCGGCGGTGAGGCCGCGGCGGTCGCCGAATTGGCGAAAGCCTTCGATGCGACCGGCAACAAATGGGTCGACGGTGCGATCGCGGGCTCCGGCGGCACGGCGCGCCCGATCATGATCAGCCGCATCACCGGTGGCGATCCGATGGGCGCAACCCAGTTCAACCATGGACGCCAGGCGGAGGAGTTGGTCGAGGCCGGGCTGATGCGCGACCTGAGCGAAGTTGCCGAGCGGGAAAAATGGCGGGAGATCGTCAAGCCCTCGAGCCTGCTCGACTCCTGCACGATCGAAGGCAAGATCTACTGCGCTCCGGTCAATATCCATTCCTGGCAATGGCTGTGGCTTTCCAACGCCGCCTTCAAGCAGGCCGGCGTAGAAGTGCCGAAGAATTGGGATGAATTCGTCGCCGCGGCGCCGGCGCTCGAGAAAGCCGGCATCATTCCCCTGGCGCTTGGCGGTCAGCCGTGGCAGGCGTCCGGCGCCTTCGACGTGCTGATGGTGGCGATCGCCGGCAAGGACGTTTTCGAGCAGGTGTTCGCCAAGAAGGACGCCGAAGTGGCCGCCGGGCCTGAAATCGCCAAGGTCTTCAAGGCTGCCGACGATGCGCGTCGCCTGTCGAAAGGCAGCAACGTCCAGGACTGGAACCAGGCGACGAACCTCGTCATCACCGGCAAGGCAGGTGGCCAGATCATGGGCGACTGGGCCCAAGGTGAGTTCCAGGTGGCGGGCCAGAAAGCCGGCGAGGACTACACCTGCCTGCCGGGCCTCGGCGTCAACGAAGTGATCTCGACCGGCGGCGACGCCTTCTATTTCCCGCTGATCGAGGATGAAGAGAAGTCGAAGGCGCAGGAGGTGCTCGCTTCCACTCTCCTGAAACCCGAAACTCAGGTCGCTTTCAATCTGAAGAAGGGATCGCTGCCGGTTCGCGGGGACGTCGATCTTGCGGCGGCCAATGATTGCATGAAGAAGGGCCTCGACATCCTTGCCAAGGGCAATGTGATCCAGGGCACGGACCAGCTGCTTTCGCCCGACAGCCAGAAGCAGAAGGAGGACCTCTTCTCCGAGTTCTTCGCAAATCCCTCCATGACGCCGGAGGACGCGCAGAAGCGCTTCGCAGAGATCATCGCCGACGCGGATTGATACCCACCTCAGGATGCCCCGCGCTTGTCGCGGGGCCGACCCCCGGGCTCGTTTGTCCGATCGCGTTGGCATCCGCCCGCGAAAGCGGGGGCTCCCGTTTGGCAAGTGGCTGGCGCGACAGCCAGGTGGTTGCGGCGCCGGCTGCCCACTGCCCAGAAAACCGTTGCAGTTCCGGAGGAGGAAACATGACGGGTCTAACACGTGGTTCGGTGCGTCCGAACCAGTGGCTGCGCAACCTGAATGCGAAGATCGCCTCGATCCCGATGATTTTGACGGCCCTGGTCATCTTCGTCGGCGGCACGGCCTGGACGGTCGTCTATTCCTTCACCAACTCGAAGCTGCTGCCGCGCCTGAAATTCGTCGGGCTTGATCAATACGAGCGGCTGTGGGAGGCGCCGCGCTGGATCATCTCGATCCAGAATCTCGCGGTTTTCGGCTTCTTCTCGCTGATCTTCAGCCTGGTGATCGGCTTCGTGCTCGCGGCGCTGATGGATCAGAAGATCCGATTCGAGAATACGTTCCGCACCATCATGCTCTATCCGTTCGCCCTGTCGTTCATCGTCACGGGCCTGGTGTGGCAATGGCTCCTCAATCCGCAATACGGCATTCAGTCGATCGTGCGGTCGCTCGGTTGGGAGAGCTTCTCCTTCGATCCGCTCTATGATTCCGACATCGTCATCTACGGCATCCTGATCGCGGCGCTCTGGCAGGGCACCGGGCTCGTCATGTGCCTGATGCTGGCCGGCTTGCGCGGCATCGACGAAGACATCTGGAAGGCCGCGCGCGTCGATGGCATTCCGATGTGGAAGACCTATGTGCTGATCATCATCCCGATGATGCGTGGCGTCATCATCACCACGCTGGTGATCATCGCGAGCGGCATCGTCAAGGTCTACGATCTCGTCGTCGCGCAAACGAGCGGCGGGCCGGGGATCGCCTCGGAGGTGCCTGCCAAATACGTCTACGACTACATGTTCCTCGCCCAGAACCTGGGCCAGGGCTTCGCCGCCTCCACCATGATGCTCCTGACGGTCGCCATCATCATCGTGCCGTGGGCCTATCTGGAATTCGGGGGAGGACGCAAGCGTGGATAACCTCGCCAGCAAAAGCGCGCTGAAACGCCATGAGGCTGAAGACACCAGGATCAAGGCCGGTCCTCGCGGCAGCAAGCCGAGGAGCGCGCTCTCACGCCGCAACATCATCGTCTACGGTACGCTGATCCTGGTAGCCGTCTATTATCTCCTGCCGCTCTATGTGATGATCGTGACGTCGCTCAAGGGCATGCCGGAGATCCGTGTCGGCAACATCTTCGCACCGCCCCTGGAAATCACCTTCGAGCCTTGGGTGAAGGCCTGGGCCGAGGCCTGCACCGGGCTCAATTGCGACGGCCTCTCGCGAGGCTTCTGGAATTCGGTGCGCATCACCGTGCCTTCGGTGCTCATCTCGATCGCGGTCGCATCGGTCAACGGCTACGCACTCGCCAACTGGCGCTTCAAGGGCGCCGATCTCTTCTTCACCATCCTGATCATCGGCGCCTTCATCCCCTATCAGGTGATGATCTACCCGATCGTCATCGTGCTGAGAGAAATGGGCGTCTACGGGACGCTGACCGGCCTCGTTATCGTACACACGATCTTCGGCATGCCGATCCTGACGCTATTGTTTCGCAACTATTTCGCCGGGCTGCCGGAAGAGCTGTTCAAGGCGGCGCGCGTCGATGGCGCCGGATTCTGGACGATCTATCTGAAGATCATGCTGCCCATGTCGCTGCCGATCTTCGTCGTGGCGATGATCCTGCAGGTGACCGGCATCTGGAACGACTTCCTGTTCGGGGTGGTCTTCACCCGGCCGGAATACTATCCGATGACCGTCCAGCTCAACAACATCGTCAATTCGGTCCAGGGCGTGAAGGAATACAACGTCAACATGGCCGCCACGATCCTGACGGGCCTCGTGCCGCTGACGGTCTACTTCGTCTCGGGTCGCCTGTTCGTACGCGGCATCGCAGCCGGCGCAGTAAAAGGATAAGCAAGCATGACCAGCGTTTCCGTCAGGGATCTTTCCTTGAGCTTCGGCGCCGTCACGGTTCTCGACAAGCTCAATCTCGACATCGATCACGGCGAATTCCTCGTCCTTCTCGGCTCGTCCGGTTGCGGCAAGTCGACACTGCTCAACTGTATCGCCGGCCTGCTCGACGTCACCGACGGGCAGATCATCATCCATGATCGCAACGTCACCTGGGAAGAGCCGAAGGACCGCGGCATCGGCATGGTGTTCCAGTCCTATGCGCTCTACCCGCAGATGTCGGTCGAGAAGAACCTCTCCTTCGGCTTGCAGGTTGCCAGGGTGCCGCAGGCGGAGATCGACAAGCGGGTCAAGCGCGCGGCGGAAATCCTGCAGATCCAGCCCTTGCTCAAGCGCAAGCCTTCCGAACTTTCCGGCGGCCAGCGCCAGCGCGTGGCGATCGGCCGGGCATTGGTGCGCGACGTCGACGTGTTCCTGTTCGACGAACCCCTGTCGAACCTCGATGCCAAGCTGCGCTCGGAGCTGCGCGTCGAAATCAAGCGGCTGCACCAGTCGCTGAAGAATACGATGATCTATGTCACCCACGACCAGATCGAGGCGCTGACGCTCGCCGATCGCATTGCCGTGATGAAGAGCGGGGTAATCCAGCAGCTCGCCGATCCGATGACGATCTATAACGCGCCGGAAAACCTCTTCGTCGCCGGCTTCATCGGTTCGCCGTCGATGAACTTCTTCCGTGGCGAAGTGGAGGCGAAGGAGGGCCGCAGCTTCGTCCGCGTCGACGGCACGGCCTTCGACGTCACCGCCTATCCGGCGAGCGTGCCGCTGAAGCCCGGCCAGAAGGTGGTGCTCGGCGTCCGGCCGGAGCACGTCAAGGTCGACGAAGCCCGGACGGACGAGCCCGCACATCAGGCGACCGTCGACATCGAGGAGCCGATGGGGGCGGACAACCTGCTCTGGCTGACGCTTGCCGGTCAGCCGATGTCGGTCAGGATCGCCGGCAAGCGGCGTTATCCCCCGGGCAGCTCCGTGCGCCTCTCTTTCGACATGGGGGTTGCTTCGATCTTCGACGCCGCCAGCGAAAACCGCCTTTGACAGCCCGCCGGAGCGGGTATGCGCATTCGCAACCCCCGCCCAGCTTTAGAGCGACCGGCTTTTGTAAGCGCCGCCTGACAAAGCGTCCGAGCGACCGCCGCCACTGGATTTTGATATGCCTGCCGAGACCTTGAACCGCGACGCGATCCGCATCGATCTTTCCGGCGACTGGCTGCTGGCTTCCGCCGATAACAGCCATGCGCTGACGATCGCGTTGCCTGGCGACGTGCACAGCGCGCTGCAGCACGCCGGCATCATCGCCGACCCCTTTCGCGGCCGCAACGAGGCCGAGGTGCAATGGGTGGCGCACAAGGACTGGGTGCTGGAGCGCACGGTCGTTATCGATGCGGAGGACGTCGAGGGCTTCTGGTACCTCGATTTCGAAAGCATCGATACGGTAGCCTCGGTCTTCGTCAACGACCGGCTGGTGCTGCGGGCGAATAATTGTTTCCGCCGTTATCGCCCGGATGTATCGAACGCCCTTATCGCCGGCGAGAACCGGATCCGGGTGGTGCTCCATTCCGCGATCGCCGAAGGGGCGCGGCGACAGGCGGCGCAGCCGTTCCATGTGCCCTATCACGAGGGCAACTCGCCGATCGGAAATGGCAATATGCTGCGCAAGCCGCAATGCCATTTCGGCTGGGACTGGAACATCGCCATTGCTCCTTTGGGCATCTATCGCGCGCTGGCGCTCTGCCGGCTCGAGACTGCGCGCATCGAACACGTCACGACGCGGCAGCTCTGGCTCGACGATGGCTCGGTCGATCTGCAGGTGACCGTTGTGCTCTATGCCCGCGACCCCGGCATCGTGCCGATCCATTTCGAGCTTGACGGGCAGCGCGAGCGGCTCGACTGCGCCGTCGCCGCCGGCGAGACGCGCATCACGCAGGTCTTCAATATTGCCGAGCCGCAGCGCTGGTGGCCGGCCGGCAGCGGCGAGCAGGCGTTGTCGATCCTCAAGGTCGAAACGCCGGAGGAAACGGTCACGCGCCAGATCGGTTTCCGCACGATCGAACTCGTGACCGACAGGGACGAGGCGGGCAACCGCTTCGTCTTCCGCGTCAATGGCCGCGATGTCTTCTGCCGCGGTGCGAACTGGATCCCTGCGGACGCGCTGATGTCGCGGGTTACACCGGAGGGTGTCGAAGACCTTCTGCGCTCGGCGGTCGACGCCAACATGAACATGATCCGTGTCTGGGGCGGCGGCTTCTACGAGCCCGATTGGTTCTATGATCTCTGCGACCGGCTCGGGCTCATGGTTTGGCAGGACTTCATGTTCGCCTGCAATCTCTATCCCTCGACGCCGGACTTCCTGGAAAACGTCGCGGCGGAAGTGGACTATCAGGTCAAGCGGCTCGCCTCGCATCCGTCGATCGCGCTCTGGTGCGGCGACAACGAACTCGTCGGCGCCCTTACCTGGTTTGAGGAAAGCCGCAAGGACCGCGACCGCTATCTCGTCTCCTATGACCGCCTCAACCGGACGATCGAGATGGCCTTGAAGACGGCCTCCCCGGAGGCGACCTGGTGGCCGTCGAGCCCTTCGGTCGGATACCTCGACTTCGGCGACGCCTGGCATGCCGACGGTTCCGGCGACATGCACTACTGGTCCGTCTGGCATGAGAACAAATCCTTCGACAACTACCGATCGGTGCGACCGCGTTTCTGCTCGGAGTTCGGCTTCCAGTCCTATACGTCGATGCCGGTGATCCGGGAGTTCGCCGAAGCGCGCGACCTCAACATCGCCTCGCCGGTGATGGAGGCGCATCAGAAGAATGTCGGGGGCAACGAGCGGATCGCCGGCACCATGTTCCGCTACTTCCGCTTCCCCAAGGATTTCCCGAGCTTCGTCTATCTGAGCCAGATCCAGCAGGGGCTTGCGATCCGCACCGCCGTCGACTACTGGCGTTCGCTGAAACCTCATTGCATGGGCACGCTCTACTGGCAGCTCAACGACACCTGGCCGGTCGCCTCCTGGTCGAGCCTCGACTATGGCGGTCATTGGAAAGCCATGCACTACATGGCGCGCCGATTCTTCCAGCCGGTCACGGTGGCGGCCATACCGTCCGCGGACGGCAAGACGATCGCCTTCTCGATGGTGAACGATACGGCCGAGCCGGTGACGGTCGAGCTCGAGACCTTCCTCGTTACACTCGAAGGCAAGCGCCGCCTGCTGGTCGCGGCGGCGGGCGCATGCTCGCCGGAGCGTGCGGAGACGCTCGTCGCCATCACGGCCGCCGATATTCCGGCCGATGCGCTTCTCTTCTGGTCCTTCGAGGCATCCAACGGCATGCGTGGCGAGGGCCATTACGTCCACGGCACCTACAAAGCTCTCGACCTCAAGCCCGCGGGCCTTGCGATCGAGGCGGCGCCAGGAGCTGACGGCTACGACGTCATCCTCACCGCGACCGGTCTCGCACTGCACGTAATGGTCGAGGCGGATGCCGAGGGACGCTATTCGGACAACGCCTTCGATCTTACGGCCGGCGAAGCGAAGACGATCCATTTCACACCGAAAGTGCCGCTCGACGAGGGCGTCACACCGCGCTTCAGCGCCTACGATCTCGAATCCTGCCAAGGAAGAGGGTGAGGGGGTGAAGCGCGATCCGCCGTCATGGGTAGCTCTTCGCCTGCGAAGATCAACAGCGCGCCGCTTCGCGGTGGCCCTACCACGAAATGTTTCCGCAAAATCCACGAGGAGATTTACGATGAAAGACGTCAGTTTCCAGCTCTACAGCGCCCGCAATTTCCCGCCCTTCGCCGATGTGCTTTCCGCTCTCGGAGAAGCCGGCTATACGCAGGTCGAAGGATATGGGGCGCTCTATGCCGCTCTCAGCGACGAGGAGATCGCCGAGTTCAAGAGCGGTCTCGAGCGTAACGGGCTTGCGATGCCGACGGCACATTTCAGCCTCGACATGCTGGAAACGGATCCCTTGCGCGTGATGCAGATCGCCAATGCGCTCGGGATTCGCGCCATTTACTGCCCCTATCTGATGCCGGATCAACGTCCGGGCGATGCGGCCGGCTGGCGCGCCTTCGGCGCTCGTCTGCAGGCGGCGGGCAGGCCTTTCCGTGATGCCGGTATCGACTTCGGCTGGCACAATCATGATTTCGAATTCCACGCGCTGCCGGATGGCTCGGTGCCGCTGGAGCACATCTTCGCCGGTGGCCCGGACCTCTCCTGGGAGGCGGACATTGCCTGGATCATTCGCGGCGGCGCCGATCCCTTTGCCTGGATCGCGAAATATGGCGAGCGCATCACCGCGGTCCACGTCAAGGACATTGCGGCGAAGGGCGAGAAGACCAACGAGGACGGCTGGGCCGATGTCGGAGAGGGCACGCTCGACTGGAAGGCGCTGATCCGGGCGCTCAGCGAGACCTCGGCGAAATATTTCATCGCGGAACACGACAATCCGAGCGACTTCCGGCGCTTCGCCAAGCGGTCGCTCGCTTCCATTCAATCCTACTAAGCAGCCATTCGCGGGTGTCCCGCGAATGGCTTCTTGGATTTCGTTTGTCGCAGGTCATTGCCAGAGCTGTTGGCGGATCTGCTTAGGGAGTGAACATCTCAATGACGAAAGAACTTGGCGTCGGCATCATCGGATGCGGCAATATTTCCACCACCTATTTCAAGCTGGCGCCGCTCTTCAGGGGCATCAGGATCATCGCCTGCGCGGACATCGATCCGGCGGCGGCCGAGGCGCGCGCCGCCGAATTCGATGTGACGGCCCAGAGCATCGAGGCGCTTCTCGCCAATCCGGAGCTGGATATCATCGTCAACCTGACCATTCCGGAGGCGCACTTCCCGGTTTCGAAGGCGATCCTCGAGGCCGGCAAGCACGTCTATTCCGAGAAGCCGCTCGTGCTGTCGCTCGAGCAGGGCGAGGAGCTGAGGGCCACCGCAAAGGCGAAGGGATTGTTGGTCGGCAGTGCGCCGGACACTTTCCTCGGCGGCGCCCATCAGCTTGCCCGCGCCTATGTCGATCAGGGCAAGATCGGTCGCATCACCTCGGGCACCTGCCACGTGATGAGCCCGGGCATGGAAATGTGGCACCCTAACCCGGACTTCTTTTTCCTGCCGGGCGGCGGCCCGGTGCTCGATCTCGGCCCGTACTACATCGCCAATCTGATCAACCTGATCGGACCGGTGAAGCGCGTGGCGGCGCTTTCGTCGATGGCCAACCAGACGCGCACCATCACCAGCGAGCCACGCAAGGGGGAGGTGATCCCGGTCAAGACGCCCACCAATATCCATGCGCTGCTCGAATTCCAAAACGGCGCAACCATCACGCTGTCGGCGAGCTGGGACGTCTGGGCGCACCGCCATGGCAATATGGAGCTCTACGGCACCGACGGATCGCTCTTCGTGCCTGACCCGAATTTCTTCGGCGGCACTGTCGAGGCGAGCGGCCGAGGCAAGGAAATTCAGCCTCTGGAGGCTTGGGATCACCCCTTTGCAGTCAATAACTGGGAGCATCCGCTGGGGCCGATCGCCAATTACCGCACCGCCGGCCTTGCAGACATGGCCGATGCCATCCTGGCGGGGCGCGACGCGCGCTGCTCGCTCGATCGAGCGCTGCATGCGGTCGACGTCATGGTGTCGATCCTGAAATCGGGCGAGGAGGGGCGGTTCGTGACGCTCACCACGACCTGCACCCAGCCGGCGGCGCTTGGGATCGAGGAGGCGAGGGCGCTGTTGCGATGACGCGCACAGCTATCGTCGACAAGATGACCCCTCCGCAACCCCTCCCCATAAGGGGGAGGGGCTTACCTTGCCGCACCGTCTTACCTCCGTCTCAGCGGGATCAACCCACGCATAGGCTGAAGATGGGCAGACGAGCGCCGCGGGTACCAAGCCCCTCCCCCTTGTGGGGAGGGGTTGGGGAGGGGTATTCAAGCCCACCCATACTAACGAGGAACGCGACTCATGCCCTGGCAACCGGCGGACAATCGATACGAGAAGATGAAATACAACCGCTGTGGCAGGAGCGGTCTGAAGCTGCCGGCCATTTCGCTGGGGCTGTGGCACAATTTCGGCGGAGATACGCCGCATGAGCGCAAGGTGGACATGTGCCGCACCGCCTTCGATCTCGGCATCACCCATTTCGATCTCGCCAATAATTACGGTCCACCGCCCGGCTCGGCGGAGATCGCCTTCGGCGAGATCCTGCGCACCGAATTCGCCGGCTTCAGGGACGAGCTGATCATATCCTCGAAGGCCGGCTACGACATGTGGCCCGGACCCTATGGCGAATGGGGCAGCCGCAAGTATCTGATCGCCTCCTGCGATCAGAGCCTGAAGCGCATGGGGCTCGACTATGTCGATATCTTCTATTCCCATCGCTTCGATCCGGACACGCCGCTCGAAGAGACCTGCGGCGCACTCGACCACATCGTGCGCTCGGGCAGGGCGCTCTATGTCGGCATTTCCTCCTATAATTCCCAACGCACCCGCGAGGCGGCGGCGATCCTCAAGGATCTCGGCACCCCCTGCCTGATCCATCAGCCGAGCTACTCCATGCTCAACCGCTGGATCGAGGATGACGGATTGGTCGATACGCTGGAGGAACTCGGCATCGGGTCCATCGTCTTCTCGCCGCTGGCGCAGGGCATGCTGTCGACGAAGTATCTGAGCGGTATTCCCGAGGATAGCCGCGCGGCGCAGAATCGCTTCCTCAAGAAGGGCTTCATCCGGCCGGAGATCATCGACAATGTCCGCAAGTTGAATGCGATCGCCGAGAGGCGCGGCCAGACCTTGGCGCAGATGGCACTCTCCTGGGTGTTGCGCGGCGGCCGCATCACCTCTGCCCTGATCGGCGCCAGCCGTTCGGCGCAGATCGTCGATTGCGTCAGAGCGCTCGAGAACGACGATTTCTCGGCAGAGGAACTGGCGGAGATCGATCTCTATGCGCGCGAGGCCGACGTCAATCTCTGGGCCGCCTCGGCCGAGCGTTGATCGACTGCATGTCTCAGAGACAAGCAGCAATGCAGAGTGCTACAGCGCCTTCGTCCGGCAGACGCCGGTCTGTCCGACGAAGGCTTTGATTTGCCTTGACTAAGGCGATCGGCGCCAGGGGTCCGTCACATCCGACAAAAGTCGGGCAGGAGGCCGAAATCGGCCTCTGGACATGTACCCCCATCTCTGTATGGTGCGGTGGTGCCGGTAGCGATTTGCGAGCATCTCCGTGTGCCCAGCGACCGGCAGAGCGAGGACAATGAGCCGTCGACGCGCTGAGGCGTCGATGAAAATGCTCAATCGACGGTTGCGGAGGAAACGCAGCCGTCATAGCGGGAGATAGGGAGGTACTATGGATCGCCGTTCATTCATCAAAAATGCGGGTATCGGCGGGCTTGGTGCGGCAGCGGCCACGGCACTCGCAGCACCGGCCATCGCCCAGACCAACCCGAAAGTCACCTGGCGCCTGACATCGTCCTTCCCGAAGTCGCTGGACACCATCTATGGCGGCGGGGAAGTCCTGGCGAAGTACGTGTCGGAAGCGACGGACGGCAATTTCCAGATTCAGGTCTTCGCGGCCGGCGAAATCGTGCCGGGCCTGCAGGCTGCCGACGCGACGGCAGCCGGTACCGTCGAGGCTTGCCATACGGTTGCCTATTACTACTGGGGCAAGGACCCGACCTGGGCGCTCGGCGCCGCCGTGCCCTTCGCGCTCAACGCGCGCGCCATGAACGCCTGGCATCACCATGGCGGCGGCATCGACATGTTCAACGAGTTCCTGGCTGCACAGGGTCTCGTCGGCTTCCCGAACGGCAATACCGGCGTTCAGATGGGCGGCTGGTTCCGCAAGGAAATCAAGACCGTCGCCGACATGAAGGGCCTCAAGATGCGCGTCGGCGGCTTTGCCGGCCGGGTCATGGAGAAGCTTGGCGTCGTGCCGCAGCAGCTTGCCGGCGGCGATATCTATCCCGCGCTCGAAAAGGGCACGATCGATGCGGCCGAATGGGTCGGGCCCTATGACGACGAGAAGCTAGGCTTCTTCAAGGTGGCACCGTACTACTACTATCCCGGCTGGTGGGAAGGCGGACCCACGGTGCACGCGATGTTCAACAAGGCGGCTTTCGACGGACTGCCGAAGGCCTATCAGTCGCTCCTGCGCACCGCGTGCCAGGCGGCGGATGCAAACATGCTGCAGAAATACGACTATCTGAACCCCGCAGCGATCAAGCGGCTGGTTGCGGCAGGTGCCAAGCTGAGCCCGTTCAGCCCGGAAATCCTCACCGCCTGCTTCGACGCGGCCAACGAGGTCTATGCGGAAATGGAAGGCGCGAATCCCACCTTCAAGAAGATCTGGGAATCGATCAAGGCCTTCCGCGGCGAGTATTATCTAAACGCCCAGATCGCCGAATACAATTACGACACCTTCATGATGATCCAGCAGCGCAACGGCAAGCTCTGAGGCTGCGGTTCGATTTGCGGGAACAAGAAACCCCGGAGCGCTGCTCCGGGGTTTCTCTTTGTCATCAAGGTCGTTTGCCCTGGGGACAGGGCCGTGCCGCGAGCCTCTTCTCCCCGTCAGCCGAGGAGAAGGTTCCGGTCCACCCTCCGTAGCTGCTGCGGAGGAGGGGCAGGCAAGGGGCAGCGTGCACCCTCAATTGAACGACGGCGGCGCGCTCAGATCTGGCGCCGGTGGCTGCTGCTGCTGAGGCGCAACATTCGGCTGGGCCGGCTGCTGGCCGCCGTCGAGCGGGCTTCCGCCCGGGAGTTGCAAGCCGCCCGGCAGGCCGAGGCCGCCGCCATTGTCCGGCAGGCCGAGGCCGCCACCCGTGCCGAAACCGGGGACCTCGATCTTGATGGTCGAGGGATCGACATCGGCGCCTGCGCCTTTGTAGTGCATCACCATTTGCGGGAACATGAGGGTCAGCGCCACCATGATGATCTGGATGCCGACGAAAGGCACGGCGCCCCAGTAGATCTGGCCGGTTGATACCGGCTGCATCCGCTTGCCGGTCACCTTGTCGAGATAGGGCACCCTCGGCGCGACTGAGCGCAGATAGAAGAGTGCGAAACCGAAAGGCGGGTGCATGAAGCTCGTCTGCATGTTGATCCCGAGCAGAACGCCGAACCAGATCAGGTCGATGCCGAGCTTTTCCGCGGCCGGAGCCAGGAGCGGCACGATGATGAAGGCGAGTTCGAAGAAGTCGAGGAAGAAGGCGAGCAGGAAGACCAGCACGTTGACGGCGATCAGGAAGCCGACTTCGCCGCCCGGCAGGCCGACCAGCAGGTGTTCCACCCACAGGTGACCGTTGACGCCGTAGAAGGTCAGCGAGAACACGCGCGCACCGATCAGGATGAACAGCACGAAGGCGGAAAGGCGCGTCGTGGAGGCGAGCGCGGCGCGGACCACGTCCATGTTGAGCCTGCCTTTCGCGGCGGCGAGGATCAGGGCACCGACCGCGCCCATCGCTCCGCCTTCCGTCGGCGTCGCAATGCCGAGGAAGATCGTGCCGAGGACGAGGAAGATCAGCGCCAGCGGCGGAATCAGCACGATGATGACCTGCTGCGCGAGGCGCGACAGGATGCCGATGTTGAATGCCTTGTCGGCGATGGCGACGATGTAGACGAATATGACGCCGACCGTTGCGCCGAGGATGTCCGCGTTCTCGCCCTGCGTCGGCGCGAGGTAGACATGCGCCGCATAGGCGATCGCGACGGCGACGGCGACGGCGACGACGAGCGAAGCCACGCCCGATCCGAGCGTGCGGGCTTCGAGCGGCAGGGCCGGCATCGAGTCGCGCTTCAGGAACGACATGAGCATGATGTAGCCCATGTAGAGGCCTGTCAGCACGAGCCCGGGGATCAGCGCGCCGGCGTACATGTCGCCGACAGAGCGGCCGAGCTGGTCGGCGAGAACGATCAGCACCAGCGACGGCGGGATGATCTGGGCAAGCGTGCCGGAGGCTGCGATGACGCCCGAGGCGACACGCCGGTCATAGCCGTAGCGCAGCATGATCGGCAGCGAGATGAGGCCCATGGCGATGACGGATGCGGCAACCACACCGGTGGTGGCGGCAAGCAGGGCGCCGACGAAGATCACCGCATAAGCGAGACCGCCGCGGATGGGACCGAAGAGCTGGCCGATCGTGTCGAGGAGATCCTCGGCCATGCCCGAGCGCTCGAGCACGATGCCCATGAACGTGAAGAAGGGGATGGCGAGCAACGTGTCGTTCGACATCACCCCCCAGAATCGTTCCGGCAACGCGTTGAGCAACGGCCAGGAAAGGTTGATCGAATCCGATAGGGGCGCGAGTTCCACGCCGATGATGAAGAACAGGAGCCCGTTCGCGGCAAGCGAGAAGGCGACGGGGTATCCGAGGAGCAGGAATATCACCAGCGACGCGAACATGATCGGCGCCAGGTTGTCCGCGATGAATTCGATCATGGGCGGACCTCCGGCGCTACAGCCTCGTCGAGCGGCGCATGGGTCGGCACATGGGGCGTCGGGTCGTCCATGCGGCCGGTCATGACGGCGATTTTCTTGATGATTTCCGAAATGCCCTGCAGCGCCAGCAGGATGAAGCCGGCGAGCAGGATGGCTTTGGCCGGCCATATGATCAGACCGCCGGCGCTGGAGGAGACCTCTCCCGAGAGATAGGACATGCGGACGTAGGGCACGAGGTAATAGACCATCAGCAGCACGAAAGGCATCAGGAAGAAGACGTGCCCGAAAAGGTCGATCCAATGCTGCACGCGCCGCGAGAACATGCCGTAGACGATATCGATACGGATGTGCTCGTTCTGGCTCAACGTGTAGGCGGCGGCAAGCATGAAGGCGCCGCCGAAGAGGTACCATTGCGCCTCGAGCCAGGCATTCGACGACATGTTGAATGCCTTCCGGATGACGGCGTTGCCGGCGCTGACGAGAACGGCGACGAGAATGAGCCAGGAGACCGCCTTGCCGATCCTCTCGGTTATGGCGTCTACCAGCCGGCTGAGGCCGAGTAATGGTTGCATCGAACTATCCCCGCAGTAGGTATTTTTCTTCTGCCAAGCACAGTCACAGTGCCGATTTCAAGGGTGCTTTCAAGCCCGCGCTTTCATTTTTCCGCATTGCAGTTCAGGTGCACGGCCTTACCCCCTGGGCCAGCCCGTCCTCCGCAGCAGCTGCGCTGCAGCTGCGGAGGGTGGACCGGCCATCTCCCCCACTAGGGGGAGAATACAAGCGGCTTGCACCCCGATGCCAGAGGGGGTGCGGCGGAACCGCGATTCGGAAGCCGCGACATGTCCCTGAATCTTCAGCGGCAAGTAAGCGCGAAGGCCTTGAAACTGCCCTGAGTTTCGGGCTGGATGCTCGACGATTCTGGAGGAGAAGAACATGGCCGCGTCGATCCGCAATCCGATCCTGCCGGGCTTCAATCCCGACCCGTCGATCTGCCGGGTCGGTGACGACTATTACATCGCGACGTCCACCTTCGAATGGTATCCGGGTGTGCAGATCCACCATTCGCGCGACCTGGTGAAGTGGCGGCTCATCCGGCGTCCGCTCGAGCGCGCGAGCCAGCTCGACATGCGCGGCAATCCCGACAGTTGCGGCATCTGGGCGCCGTGCCTTTCCTATTGCGACGGCTTGTTCTGGCTCGTCTATACCGACGTCAAGCGCTTCGACGGCAACTTCAAGGACGCCCACAACTACATCGTCACGGCCGAATCAATCGAGGCGACCTGGTCCGATCCGGTCTATGTCAATTCGTCGGGCTTTGATCCTTCGCTCTTCCACGACGATGACGGTCGCAAGTGGTTCTTGAACATGCAGTGGAACCACCGGACAGAGAGTTTCGGCGGTGCGCCGAAGAGCCCGGCTTTCGACGGCATCCTGCTGCAGGAATGGGACGAGCGGACACGCAAGCTCATCGGTCCCGTGAAGAACATTTTCGCCGGCAGTTCGCTCGGACTTGTCGAGGGGCCGCACCTCTTCAAGCGCGACGGCTGGTATTACCTCACGGTTGCCGAGGGCGGGACCGGTTACGACCACGCGGTGACGATGGCGCGGTCGCAGACTGTCGACGGGCCTTACGAGTTGCATCCGAACGTCCACCTCATCACCTCCAAGGACCATCCGGAGGCGCCGCTCCAGCGGGCCGGCCACGGACAATATGTCGAGACTCCGGACGGGCAGGCCTATCACACCCATCTTTGCGGACGGCCGCTGCCGCCGCATCGCCGCTCACCGCTCGGGCGCGAAACGGCGCTGCAGAAATGTGTCTGGCGCGACGATGGCTGGCTCTATCTCGAAAACGGCGGGGTCGTGCCCGAGGTGATCGTGCCGGCGCCGGTGACTGCGCAAGCCGTTCCTCTGCCGGCCTCGACGGAGACGGATTTCGACGATTCGGAGCTTCCGCCGGAGTTCCAGTGGCTGCGCACGCCGTTGCCGGAGCGGATCTTCTCGCTCACGCGGCGGGAAGGACACCTGCGCCTCTTCGGTCGCGAGAGCATCGGCAGCTGGTTCGAGCAGGCGCTGGTGGCAAGGCGCCAGGAGCATCATTCCTTCCGCGCGGAGACCGTGGTCGAGTTTGTGCCGCACACCTATCAGCAGGTCGCAGGGCTGACGCATTATTACAACCGCCACAAGTTCCATGCGCTCGGCGTCACCTGGCACGAGACGCTCGGCCGCAGCGTGACGATCTTCTCTTGTCCCGGCGATTTCCCGCATGGACGCCTGGCCTATCCGGCCGGGAGCGGCGTTCCGGTGCCCGAGGGGCCGGTCCATCTGGCGATGGAGATACGCCAGAACGATCTGCAGTTCTTCTGGCGGGCCTCGGCCGAGGAGGCATGGGCGGCGATCGGTCCGGTACTCGATGCGGGCGTGATCTCGGATGAGGGCGGACGCGGCGAGCACGGCTCCTTCACCGGCGCCTTTGCCGGCATGTTCGCCTTCGACACGTCCGGCAGCGCGATGCCCGCGGATTTCGATCGCTTCCGGTACGAAGCGCCGGTGGGTGAATAGCTTGTGTTGAGCGAGTGATGGAGCCAGCCTCACCCCCTCTGGCCTGCCCGTCCTCCGCAGCTGCTGCGGAGGACGGGCAGGCCAGAGGGGGTAGCTGATACATGCGCCGGCGTCAGCTTCCAGAGGAGAGGCAGCCCTTCAGCGATGCCCCGATGCCTTCCATAAGCTGGAAGTAAAGGTCTGGCCCGGCATCGAGCGATCCGCCTTCCGGGTCCAGCGTACCGGATTTCGCTGGCGTACCCTCGATCACCACATTGACGAGCTTCGGTTCGAATTGCGGCTCGGCGAAGACGCAGGTGGCGCCGAGGTCCTCGATCTTGGCGTGGATCTGCGACAGCCGCTCCGCGCCGGGGAGCACCTCGGGGCTGACGGTGATCGAGCCGGCGACCCGCACATGATAGCGGTTCTCGAAATATTGATAGGCATCATGGAAGACGACGAAGGGCTTGTCCTTGATCGGCGCGATCGTCTCGGCAAGGCCTTTGTCCAGTGCCTCGACGCGCTCATTGAATTTCTCGAGATTGGCCTCGTAGGCGGTGGCATTCGCCGGATCGACCGCGGCGAGCGTCGTCTTGATCTCATCAGCCATCGCCTTGGCGTTCATCGGGTCGAGCCACATATGCATGTCGAACTCGCCTTCGCCATGGTGATGCTCGTGGTCGTGCTCCGCCGCTTCCTTTTCTGCGGCGTGGTCATCATGCCCTTCATGGCTGGCGTCTTCCCCGTGATGACCTTCTTCCTCATGGCCTTCGTGTCCGTCATCATGTGCTTCGAAGGCGCCGCCTTCCCGGAGCTTCAATTTCGCGACTCCCGGTGCTTCGCCAAGCTCCACCACCTTCGCGCCGCCACCGAGTGCGTCGAGCGGCTTGTCGAGAAACGCCTCGAGCCCGTGGCCGACCCAGAACACCACCTTTGCGGACTGCAGGGCGGCGGCATTCGAGGGTTTCATGCTGTAGGTATGCGGCGAGGCGCCGCCTTCGACGATCAGCGACGGCTCGCCAACACCCTGCATGATGGAGGCGACGATCGAGTGGATCGGTTTGATGGAAACGACGACGTTCGGGGCGTCCGCTAGAGACGGCGACGAGAAGAGGAGGGTGGATGCAAAGAGCAGGGCAGGCGTCGATTTCATCGGTGACTCCGGGCTTCAGTTTTTCAGCAGCCCCGCGGGTTTTGCGGGAGTGTTCTATTGCGTTGGACCATGGTGTAATGTTATTACATCAATTGCGTTATGCTATAACGTGTGCGATAGCCAGAGGCAACCGTCGAAATCGGATTTTTTATGCTGAACTTCCGCCCCCAGGAGAAGACGACACTCGTCAGATTGAGCAATGCCGGCGTGCGCCGCAATGGCCGTTGGCTCGTGCGCGGAGTCGACTTTTCGATCAGCCGCGGTGAGATCGTCACGCTCATCGGCCCCAATGGTTCGGGTAAATCGACCACGGCCAAGACCGCGATCGGCGTCGTGAAGCCGGACGAGGGCAGTGTCGAACGCATGGCGGGCCTGAAGGTCGGCTATGTTCCGCAGAAGCTGTCGGTCGATTGGACCCTGCCGCTCACGGTCGAAAGGCTGATGACGCTGACGGGGGCGCTAAAAGCGCGAGAAATCGAAGAGGCACTGGCCGCGACCGGGATGCTGCATATGGCGAAGGCGGAGGTGCAGCACCTTTCGGGCGGCGAGTTCCAGCGGGCGCTGCTGGCGCGGGCGATCGCCCGCAAGCCGGATCTGCTCGTACTCGACGAGCCGGTGCAGGGGGTCGATTTCTCCGGCGAGATCGCACTTTACGAACTCATCAAGCAGATCCGCAACCGCACCGGCTGCGGCATCCTGTTGATCTCGCATGATCTCCATATCGTCATGGCGGAAACCGATACGGTGGTCTGCCTGAATGGCCATGTCTGCTGTCGCGGCACGCCGCAAGCGGTCAGCCAAAGTCCGGAATATCTGAAGCTGTTCGGTCGCCGCGCCGCCGGTGCGCTTGCCGTCTACAGCCATCATCACGACCACACGCACCTGCCGGACGGGCGGGTGCTGCATGCCGATGGCAGCATCGCCGAAAGCTGTTTCCCGGGAGACGGCCATCATCACCACGACGGGGCCGAGAACGTCCACGATCACGACCCGGACTGCGGCTGTGGCCATCACGCGAGGCTGCACGGTTTCGGGCCATCGGAAAAGCGCGATGCTTGACGATTTCTTCATTCGCGCGCTCGTTGCCGGCATCGGCATCGCCATGGTCGCCGGACCGCTCGGCTGCTTCGTGATCTGGCGGCGCATGGCCTATTTCGGCGACACGATGGCGCATTCGGCACTGCTCGGCGTCGCGCTGTCGCTGCTTTTCGAGCTCAACCTGATGCTCAGCGTCTTCATCGTCGCGGCGGTCGTTTCGTTGCTTCTGCTTTTCCTGCAGAAGCGCGGCGCGCTGTCGACGGACGCATTGCTCGGCATCCTGTCGCATTCGGCGTTGTCGATCGGTCTCGTCATCGTCGCCTTCATGACTTGGGTCAGGATCGACCTTATCGGCTTTCTCTTCGGCGACATCCTCGCCGTTTCCAGGGGCGACATCGACATCATCTGGGGCGGCGGCATCCTGGTAATCTTCGCGCTCGTCTATCTGTGGCGGCCGCTGCTTGCTGCGACCGTCAATCCGGAACTCGCCGAGGCGGAGGGCCTGCAGCCGGAAAGGGTCCGGCTCTTCTTCATGCTGCTAATGGCGCTGGTGATCGCGATCGCCATGAAGATCGTCGGCATATTGCTGATTACCTCGCTTCTGATCATTCCCGCGGCGACCGCACGCCGCTTTGCCGCCTCGCCGGAGATCATGGCCGTGCTCGCCTCGCTGATCGGGGCGCTTGCGGTCGCAGGCGGTCTTTTCGGATCGCTCCACTGGGATACGCCATCGGGACCGTCTATCGTCGTCGCGGCGCTCGCGCTTTTCGTGCTGAGTCTCCTGCCGGTCGGCCGGGGTCTTCGGGCGTCAGAGTCTTTGCGCGGAGGACAGAATTGATGGGCATGCCCCAACTGACGAGAAACCAGTCGCTGGTCCTGGGGGCTCTCTCCCACTCCGAGGGGCCGATGAGCGCCTATACGATTCTCGACAAGCTCAGGGACCAGGGCGTTCGCGCGCCGTTGCAGGTCTATCGGGCGCTCGACAAGCTGCTTGAATATGGCCTCGTCCACCGGCTCGAAAGCATCAACGCCTTCGTCGCCTGCACCTGCCCGCACGAGCACGAACACGACCACGGCGTCACCGCCTTCACCATCTGCGAGGGCTGCGGTCAGGTGACGGAGTTCCACGACGAGGCGATCGAACAGCGCCTCGCGGTGCTGGTGCGCGGGCAGAGCTTCAAGACCGAGAAGACAACGATCGAAATCCGCGGGCATTGCAAGAGTTGCGGGTAAGGCGGGGCTGCGTCGCCGTATCTACCCCCTCTGCCCTGCCGGGCATCTCCAAGGGGGTGAACGGGGCGCGTACCTCGTCCAGGAAAACTCAATCGAGCCTTCTCAGCTGCGCGGCATAATGCTGCCAGTTCCTCACATAATGTTCTGCCGAGCGTCTCAGCCCCTCGACGGCGGCGTCGTCGAGTGTGCGGATCGCCTTGGCAGGCGCTCCGACGATCAGCGAATTGTCGGGAAACTCCTTGCCTTCCGTGACGAGCGCATTGGCGCCGACGAGGCAGTTGCGGCCGATCTTCGCACCGTTCAGCAAGGTTGCGCCCATGCCGATCAGCGAATTGTCGCCGATGGTGCAGCCATGCACGATCGCCCGATGGCCGATGGTGCAGCCTTCGCCGATCGTCACCGGAAAGCCGGGGTCGACGTGAATGATCACCGCCTCCTGAATGTTGGTGCGCGGGCCGATCCGGATCGGCTCGTTGTCGCCGCGCAAGGTCGCTCCGAACCAGATGCCGACATCGTCGCCGATCTCCACCTGCCCGATCAGGTTGGCGTCGGGCGCGATCCAGTAGCGGCCTTCGAGCGGTGTGGTCGGCTGTTGCGGTCCGAGGGCATAACGTGGCATTCCGGCTTCCTTCTGCTTGCGGTAGGCGCGTACGACCGATACTGGCCGTACCGATCCAATTACCCTATCACACGACTTGGACCGTTAGGACCGCGACGCCGTCGACGCCACAGGTGACGAGGTCGCCGCGCGCGACCGGCCCCACGCCGGAGGGCGTCCCTGTCATGATGACGTCGCCGGGCGCCAGAGTGAAGAGGCGCGAGAGCTCCGCCACGATCTCCGGCACCGACCAGATCATCTGCGCCAGATCGCCTCCCTGGCGCATCTCGCCATTGACCTTCAGCCAAATCCCGCCGTTTACCGGATGGCCGATCGTCGTTGCCGGAACGAGCGCCGAAATCGGGGCGGAATGTGCGAAGGCCTTGGCGGCCGTCCAGGGCTTTCCCGCCTTCTTGGCCTCCGCCTGCAGGTCGCGGCGGGTGAAATCGATACCGACGCCATAGCCGTAGACGTGGTCGAGCGCCGCTTCGAGCGGAATGTCCGTGCCGCCGCTCCGCAGCGCCACCACCAGCTCCACCTCGTGGTGCACGTCCGAGGAGCGCGGCGGATAGGGGAAGTCCTTGCCGGGCGGCAGCAGATCGTCGGCGTTCTTCTGAAAGAAGAAGGGCGGCTCGCGATCGGGATCGTGGCCCATTTCGCGGGCGTGAGCGGCATAGTTGCGGCCGACGCAATAGACCCGCCGCACCGGAAAGCTCGCACGGCTTCCAGCGACCGGCAGCAGGACGGGCGGGGAGGGTGGTATGACCGTTTCCATGATCGTCCGGTTCTCCATCTCCGGTTCTTTAGCGGATCGGCTCGACAATCGGAACCGATCTTCGGAAGGCACTACTTGCAGCGTCCTTGGTGCGTCCCGAAGGACGCACGGCGCTGTAGTCGCGCAAAATCGCTGCCGCAACCTCGGTCGAAGCGGGATCGCGAGACTTGCAGGGTACAGGCAGCCGAAAAAAACGAAACGCTACGGCACCTTGCGGTGCCGCAGGGGCGTGGGTGCCGTAGCGAATCTCAGGAGGGAAATTAGCAGCAGACCGCTGCAATGGGGAAAATTATGCGCAGGTCATCTGCGATCGCCGCACTCAGGCGCAGCGTGCATAGGCTTCAAGTTGGTCGCGGGTCAGGAAGCGGCCATCGGAACGCGAATTGAGTTCCGGGTGGCTGTATTCGAGGCTTGGCACATCGGGAAGTTCAAGGGCCTGGCGTACAGTCATGATGCCGAGGTCCTTGCGGCCCGTTTCGCGCTTGACGCTCACTTCGACGATGCGACGGAGATTGCGTTCGCTCATTGTGTCTCTCCCGTATTATTTTTTGTTGTCCCTTTTGATGCGGAGTTAAGCACCCAGAAGTTGTTTTTTATGAGGCACCTCAGGACTATAGAGTCCATAAATGAAGGTTTTACGACGGAAATTCGACGCTTTCGCGGAGATTTATGCCACGGCTCGTTCGGGCTCTGAGAAACCGCGGCCACGAACGAAGTAAATGCTCGTCGGATTGCGACATCGCTTATATTAGAAAGCGCCCTTCGCTTCAAGCGAATGCCTCGGCGGCGATGTTTAATACTATTTATGAGGCCGCCATTTGTAATACAAATGGGCCGTCTTGCCGTTTCCGCGCTGTCAATGGAAAGGTTTTGCAGACAATACCGGCTTGTCGTGCAAGGATGCTGAACGCTGCCGTCCAAGGCCTGGGGCTGCCGACTTCAATGCGCCGTCAGATGCGCTTCCTTGGCGGCGAACATGAAGAGCCTCCGCGCCTCGTCGGGCGTCCGCCGGCCGGCAATGGCAGCTCGGCAGGCGCTGCGGGCCGCCACATAATAGGGGCCGCGATGCGGCCACTGGCCCGCCAGGCACGCGAGCGCATCGGACGGTCCCATGACCTTGCGCACGTCTCCGCCGTCCAATCCCAGCTCGATAGGATGACTCCACAATACTTGATGCATGCTTCTCCTCCTGGGCGCGAGGGCCGGCGGCGCGCCGTTCCATCGCCGAAAACGAACGGTGCGCGGAGACTGCCGAAGGATCGCCTGCCTTGCTCCTCCGCGCTTGAGATCCGATGCCAGAACGTGGTCGGCCGCAGCCTTGTTCCGTGCAACTCACGCGCGCGAAACCGGGCCAAGCGCTACAATGTAACCCAGCATCGACCTTTTGTCCGCAATTTTGAGGAAACCCTCCGGAGTCGATTAAAGCCCCTCAATTGCTGGGGTTCCAAGTGTCTGGCGGCCGGCTTATCCTCTCTTCGGCTGGGAGAGTGGCATGACATCGGTTTCGGATATTCGGTTGACCTGGTTGCCCCTGCGCAACGGGACATATTGCGCCATGCTTGGGCGACATGAAGTGGCATTCGTGATGAAACGCCAGACGATGAGTGATTGGGCCTGGCGCATTTCCCATTGCAACGGCACGCAGCAGACCGGCTTTCAATATGCGCCCTCGCTCGAGGGCGCCAAGGCGGCGGTGCTGGAAGGCATTCAGGAATGGTTCCGCCAGGCGGGATTTGAATAGGCCTCGACGCTGCCGCCGGCGCCTGTCGCGCTTTTGCAGCGCCAAGCGGGTCGGCCAAGGCCACCGGTCTGGCATTGCGGCGAGCGTGCCTATATAAGAGCCGGAACCGTTTTCGCCATGCCCGCGCGTGCGGCTTCGTTCAGTGCGCGCGCTGCGAGGTCGCGGGGTGCCGATCCGAGAACGGGCGCCTGATCCAGACCCAACCTGATCCAGACCCAACCTGATCCAGACCCAAGCGGAACAGAAGTGACGACCGACGCAATCATGCCCCTCATGACGGAAGAAAATCCGTATTTCAAGGCGCCCGTCTTCGCCGTCGCGCCGATGATCGACTGGACCGACCGCCACTACCGCTATTTCGCGCGGCAGCTATCGCGCCATGCGCTGCTCTATACCGAGATGATTGTCGCGGATGCGATCCTGCGCGGCGACCGCGAGAAGCTGCTCGGCTATGACGCCAGTGAGCATCCGGTCGCGCTGCAGCTCGGCGGCAACGATCCGGCGAAGATGGCGGAGGCGGCGCGGATCGCAGAAGCTTTCGGCTATGACGAGATCAACATGAATGTCGGCTGCCCGTCCGACCGGGTGCAATCCGGCACCTTCGGCGCCTGCCTGATGCGGGAGCCGGAGCTGGTCGCCAAGTGCGTAGCGGCGATGAAGGCGACGGTGAAGATCCCCGTCACGGTCAAGTGCCGCATCGGCGTCGACGACCAGGAACCGGAGCTGGCGTTGCGCGACCTCGTGGCCCGCGCCCGGGATAGCGGGGCGGATGCCGTCTGGGTGCATGCGCGCAAGGCCTGGCTGCAGGGCCTGAGCCCCCGGGAGAACCGCGAGATCCCGCCGCTCGACTATGGCCTCGTGCATCGGCTGAAGGCGGAAAACCCGAATCTTTTCGTCGGCCTCAACGGCGGTCTTCAGACGCTGGATCAGGCGCTCTCACATGTCGATCCGCGCCTGCTGCCGGAGACTGCGCCATTGCCGCAGGCAGCCGAAGGTGCGCCGCTCGACGGTGTCATGCTCGGGCGCGCCGCCTATCACGACAGCGGCCTGCTGACCGCGGCGGATGGCTATTTCCGCCATCCGATCACCGGCGCTCCGCCAGCGCCGACCGAGCCGGACGGCTTCTCCGATCGCCATCACCGCCTCTCGCTCGATTTCTGGGCGGGTGTGCGCGACTCCATGGCCGATTACGCCGGCGCCCATATTGCAAGGGGCGGTCGGCTGATCCACGTCACCCGCCACATGGTGGGCCTTTTCCAGGGTTGGCCCGGGGCGCGGCGCTACCGTCAGATTCTCTCCGCCGACGCCACCCGCAAGGGCGCCGGTGCTGAGGTGATCATCGCCGCCTTCGACGCGGTGTTCGAAGCGGCAACGGCGCGCCAGGCGGCGGAGTAGGGCAAGGCACCGTCGGTTCCTTACTCGTGTGCTTGTCGCACGAATTCAGCCGCGGCGCGTCGGCGCCGTGAATGACTGGGATTCGGAAATTGCTGTTTCTGTCGAGTGGTTTTCCGCGGCCCAAGGACTTGGGCGCGCTGGATACCTGTGACAAGCACAGGCATGAGGGAGGGAGAGGAGGTTGCGCTAGCGTACTCCCGCTTGGCTCGCGTCAGCGGGAGAGAGGACCAATGCGCCGCGAGTCTCCTTCGCCCCGCGAGCGGCGAGAAGGTGGTCGGTCCACCCTCCGCAGTTGCAGCGCAACTGCTGCGGAGGACGGGCAGCGGGATGAGGGGCATTTGCCAGCCACACAACGAAAAACGGCGCCTCTCGCGAGGCGCCGCTTTCCAGAATCAGAACGCGTCCGGCTCAGAGAGCCTGGAGATTGACGGCCTTCGGGCCCTTGCCCATGCGGTCCGGCTCGGTGTCGAAGGAAACCTGCTGGCCATCCTTGAGCGTTGCGAGGCCGGCGGCCTGGACCGCGGAGATGTGGACGAAAACGTCCTTCGCGCCGCCGTCCGGCGTGATGAAACCAAAACCCTTGTCCTGGTTGAAGAATTTTACGATGCCCTTGGTGGCCATGGAAGAAGTCCTTTTCCTTCAGTCTGTCAGTTTGCCGCAACCCAGCGGGTACGTAGCACGCTTCGGCTGCTTTAGGTAGTGTGTTCGTGCCCCCGAAGGGATACGAACCTGTCGTCTTCAGCGTTTTGCAGGTGCCCGGCGTCTCATGATCCGCGCCGGCCGCTGTATCACTTAGAACTGCCGCATGATTTATCCAGTACTGGAATCATGCGGACAGCGCTGAAAGGCGTCGAGTGGTCACGATATCGGGGAAAAGACGTCTACGATGCCGCTTGCGGCATTCCCGGCTTTTGCCGGTTCAGTACGAAAGTCCAGTCTCCGGGATTGAAATCGCCCGAACGGCTACAGCAGTGGCAGTGTTCGGGAAAAAAGGCAAGGGAAGTTTTGCGGGTGGGGCGCCGAGGCGGCAATTCCTTGCGGCGCAGGGGATGCGGCGGGCAATTGCCCCGCCACTTCGGTCGACAAAACTCGTGGATTGCCCCGTTTCGACCACATTTTCGTCGCGACGCTCCTGTGTGCCTGGTCCGGCATCGGGGATGGCGGGGTTGCTGCCGGCGCAGCGACCCGGTAGGTCTGGACCGGTTACGGAAGTGAAGTCGATTGAAGAGCAGGTGGCCGGCGTGATCGATCCCTATGCCCTCCTTGGAATTGAGCGCGACACCGACGTGAGGGCGATCCGGACGGCCTACCGCCGCGCGGTGAAGACGGCGCATCCGGACCGCGGCGGCGAGGCCGAGGCGTTCGGCAAGCTGCAGGCGGCGTATGAACTGCTGAAGGATCCGGTGCGCCGCAAGGTCTACGACGACACCGGCTACGATCCTCAGCTCGCAGACTCCAAAGACCTCAAGGGCTTGATGATGTTGGAAACGCTGGTCAACGAGTTCATCCTCGACGAGCGCGAGCCGGGCAGCTTCGACCCGGTCGCGGCAATGCGCAGAAAACTCTCGGATGACATCGTCAAGAACCGCTTCCACATACTCGAACTCGAACGCCACCGCTCTCGCGTGCGCAAGCACCTCGACCGCCTCGGCCGGCGACCGGAGACCGACGTGCTCGGTTCGATGCTGCGCGCCCGCAGCCAGTCGATCGCCGAGGCGATCAAGAACGCCGAGGCGCAGATCGAGGCGATCGAGCAGGCCTATGCGATGCTCGAAGGCTATTCCTATGAACTCGAGGCGGCGGAAGTAAAGGCGAACGCGGCGGAGTAGGTTTGGGCGCAGCGCGGCTTAGAGCGCCCATATCCCCAGGCAAAGAGCCGGCTCGACGTCGATGCGCGGCCCCGATCGAAACGCTCGGGGCCGCGCTCCGTGACCTACAGGTCGGAGTCAGGTGATCGCCCGCGGCTCGTGTTATCTATCCCCGTGCGTCTTGGACTCGGCTTGCGACTTTCCAGCGCCCGGTCCACCGCGCGACACGCCTTTGCCATGGGCGCTGCCGGGATTGGTCGGATCCCGCCCGTTGCCCCAGCCGTTGTTGCCCTTCTCGCGGTTGCCACCGTTGTCGCCGTTACCGCCATGGTCACCATTGCCACCGTGGCCGTTGTCGCCGTTACCACCATTGCCGCCATTGCCGCCGTGACCGTTGTCGCCGTCGCCGCCACCGCCGCCGCCGCCACCGCCGCCGCCGCCACCGCCGCCGCCGCCACCGCCGCCGCCGCCGCCGTTGCCGCCATTGCCGCCATTGCCGCCGTTGCCGCCGTTGCCGCCGCCATTCCCGCCATTGCCGCCGTTGCCGCCGCCGTTACCGCCGCCATTACCGCCATTGCCGTTGCCGTTGCCGCCGTCATCGGCGCCGCGATCGGTGTCGGTCGATTGAAAGACGTTGCGAATGAAGGTCGTCGTCAAAGGCGGACATTGCGCCAGCTGTCCGGCCGAGAGAATTTCGGTGCGGTTCAAGGCAATGCAGCAGAGCTCGTAATTGGACTGAGTGAGAGGGGTGCACTGATCTACAGTAAGGATCGGTCGTTGGACCTGTTGAGCTCCCGCGGGAGCCGCCGTCACCGCAAGAAAACCAGCGGAGATCAGTGCTAAACCAGTGCTTGTAAAATGTGAATCCAGGATGCGCATTTGCATTCTCCCTAATTTAGTTCGGGCTAATACAAAAACGAGCAAGTTTGTTCCAGGGTTCCCTCGAAAATTTAGTGGAATTTCAGGGGGATTCTTTTCGCCGCCTACTTGGAATTGTGGTGGATGCCAATTTCCTTATTGCCGGTAGCAGGACAGCCGTGCATGCCGGAAAATGGATAGCGCCGCAGCGACTATGCGGGGACAACTTTCCGGCGACTTCCCCAAACGCGATATTCATGCTCGCGCGCGCAAGCACCAGCCGAGTGCTTGGCTGCCCGAGGGCAATCAAGACGCCGCCGCGGGACCGAGACGCTCGCGCGGGTCCATGCGGCTTCTCAAGCCACCGGTGTTTCAGGGCTTGCGTCGATTCAAGGAGGCATGCAGCACTCAAGGCGTACCGCCAGCGCCTTCTTGCCTGTCGCGCGGCGGAGAGATGCACCGGCCATTGGACGGCGCATCTCCGGCTCTCATTTACTTCGAATCCCTCGGGGCTGGCACGGAGGCTGCGGTCGCCTCCAGCGCCGAGGTCAGGCGCTGGCCCACTGGCTATGGCCTTTTCGCAAGCGACTACGGCTTAGCCGCCGCCACCGCCACCACCACCACCGCCGCCGCCACCGGCAGCGCCACCACCACCGCCGCCGCCACCACCACCGCCGGCTCCATCGGCAGCGCCACCGCCGCCGCCACCACCGCCGCCACCGCCGGCGCCACCGCCGCCACCGCCGCCGCCACCACCGCCGGCCCCATCGCCGTCGCCGTTGCCGCCGCCGTTGCCATTACCGTTGCCGTCGCCGTTGCCATTACCGTTACCGTTACCGTTGCCGTTACCGTTACCGTTACCGTTACCGTTACCGTTGCCATCGTTACCGTCACGGCCGTTATCGGCGCCGCGGTCAGTGTTCGTCGATTGAAAAGCGTTCTGAATCAGGGCCGTCGACAAAGGCGGACATTGCGCCAGTTGCCCCGCAGAGAGAATTTCAGTGCGGTTCAAGGCGATGCAGCAGAGCTCAAAATTGGCTTCCGTAAGAGGGGCGCATTGACCTGCTGTCAGGATGGGGCGCTCGACCGCCTGGGCGTTCGCCGGGACCGTCGCCGTTGCAAGAAATCCAGCCGACATCAGCGCCAGGCCGGTGCTCGTGAAAAGTGATTCCAGGGCTCTCATTTTTGCTCTCCATAATTTAGTAGATGCTCAAATTACGAAAAGACGGGAATGTTCCCCGAGTGGAGTGAATTGAGAGGAGAGGGAGATGGACGCGGCGTCGAAGCGGCCAACAAGCAGGACGCGCCAAATATGTGCGTCAGCCGCATGGCTCCATGTATCTGCTTAAAGGCACGCGATATTCGAAGTGCTAGAGCGACCTTTGCGACGGCGCGCACCGGAGTAGGAAGGATTTCAACCGTCTCTGGGGGCGAAACCGAGGCGCTCGAGATGCTAAGTGCCCACTGCAGCAGTCGCCGAGCGATCACGAAATGCCAATGCGCAGATCGACGCAGAGCGAGCCTACTTCCCCGGCCGTCCCGTCTTGCCCTTGGTCCGCCCCTTGCGGCGCTTTTCCTCGGCCGGGTCCTCATAGGACCCGATGCCCGGTTTGGCGCGGGTGAGGACCGGCTTGTCCGGGACCTTGCCGGTCACCGGCTTCTCCGTGCGGCCGACGGTCATCTCGTCGAGGCTGTTTTTCCTGAACAGCGTTTGCCCCTCATCCACCCTTCGGGCACCTTCTCCCCGCCCGCGGGGAGAAGGAATGGCCACGTCACGGCCCATTTCGTCGAGGTTCGGCTTGCGGAAGAGGGGGCGCTCCATGTCGGTGCCTGGACCCATGTCGTCGAGGGCGGGCTTGCCGAAGTAGGAGCCATCCTTTCCCTCCCCCGTTTGGGGAGGGTGGCCCGAAGGGCCGGGAGGGGTTTCGTGGCTTTTCCCCTCCCCAACCCTCTCCACAGGGGGGAGGGAGCCCGGCGTGCCCGGGGCACCCTTGCTGGCTCGATTGCCGCTTTCCTGATTCTTTGCCTCTGCGCGGGCCATCGGGTCGTCCAATACGGCCAGTTCTGCGGCCTTCAGGCGCTTGATCTCGTCGCGGATTCTGGCGGCGGTTTCGAAGTCGAGGTCGGCGGCGGCGTCGCGCATCTGTTTTTCCAGCGCGTTGAGATGCGCCTGCAGATTGTTGCCGACGAGGTGGCCGGCCTCGGCGAAGCCTTTGCCGGCGACACCGGAGATGTCGGCGCGGACGTGGTCGCGCTCGTAGACGCTGTCGAGGATGTCGGAGATCCTCGCCTTCACCGATTCCGGTGTGATGCCGTGCTCGGCATTGTAGGCCATCTGCTTTTCGCGGCGGCGGTTGGTTTCGTCCATCGCCCGCTGCATCGAGCCGGTGATCGTGTCGGCATAGAGGATGACCTTGCCGTCGACGTTGCGGGCGGCGCGGCCGATCGTCTGGATGAGCGAGGTTTCCGAGCGCAGAAAGCCTTCCTTGTCAGCGTCCAGGATCGCGACGAAGCCGCATTCGGGGATGTCGAGGCCCTCGCGCAAGAGGTTGATCCCGACCAGCACGTCGAAGGCGCCGAGGCGCAGGTCGCGGATGATCTCGATACGCTCCAGCGTGTCGATGTCGGAATGCATGTAGCGCACGCGGATGCCCTGCTCGTGCAGGTACTCGGTCAGGTCCTCGGCCATGCGCTTGGTGAGAACGGTGACCAGCGTGCGATAGCCGGAGGCGGCGGTGGCGCGGATCTCGCCGAGCAGGTCGTCGACCTGGGTCTTGGCCGGGCGCACCTCGACCGGCGGGTCGATGAGGCCGGTCGGGCGGATCACCTGTTCGGCGAAGACGCCGCCGGATTGTTCCAGCTCCCAACCGCCGGGTGTCGCCGAGACGGCGATCGTGTCGGGGCGCATCGCGTCCCATTCCTCGAAGCGCAGGGGCCGGTTGTCCATGCAGGAGGGCAGGCGGAAGCCGTATTCGGCGAGCGTCGCCTTTCGGCGGAAGTCGCCGCGATACATGCCGCCGATCTGCGGAATGGTGACGTGGCTCTCGTCGATGAAGATGATGGCGTTGTCCGGAATATATTCGAACAGGGTCGGCGGCGGCTCGCCCGGCTTGCGGCCGGTCAGGTAGCGGGAATAGTTCTCGATACCCTGGCAGGAGCCGGTCGCCTCGAGCATTTCGAGATCATAGCGGGTGCGTTGCTCGAGCCGCTGCGCCTCGAGCAGGCGGCCGGCCCTTTCCAGTTCCTCCAGCCGGAAGGCCAGTTCCTCCTTGATCGCCTTGATGGCGGCATTCAAGGTCGGCCGCGGCGTCACATAGTGGGAATTGGCGTAGATCTTCACCGATTTGAGCTCGCCGGTCTTCTGGCCGGTCAGCGGATCGAACTCGGTGATGGCGTCGATCTCGTCGCCGAACATGGAGATGCGCCAGGCGGCATCCTCCAGGTGGGCCGGGAAAATCTCGATCGTGTCGCCGCGCACGCGAAAGGAGCCACGCTGGAAATCCATGTCGCGGCGCTTGTATTGCTGCGCCACCAGGTCGGCGAGCAATTGCCGCTGGTCGAGCCGGTCGCCGACACTCATCTGGAAGGTCATTGCCGTATAGGTCTCGACCGAGCCGATACCATAGATGCAGGAGACCGACGCGACGATGATGACGTCGTCACGCTCGAGCAGCGAGCGCGTCGCCGAGTGGCGCATACGGTCGATCTGCTCGTTGATCGAGGATTCCTTCTCGATATAGGTGTCCGAGCGGGGGACGTAGGCTTCCGGCTGGTAATAGTCGTAATAGGAGACGAAATACTCGACCGCGTTGTCCGGGAAGAAGTTCCTGAACTCGGAATAGAGCTGGGCGGCGAGCGTCTTGTTCGGCGCCAGAATGACCGCCGGGCGCTGCGTCGCTTCGATCACCTTGGCCATGGTGAAGGTCTTTCCCGAGCCGGTGACGCCCAGGAGAACCTGGTTGCGCTCGGCGGATGAGAGGCCTTCCACCAGGTCGCCGATCGCTGTCGGCTGGTCGCCAGCCGGCTGGTAATCCGATTGCATGCGGATGGCGATGCCGCCCTCCGACTTGTCCGGCCGTGGCGGCCGGTGCGGCGTCCAGAGCTTGCCGTCCTTGAAAAGCGGATTGCCGCTCTCGATCAGCCTGGCCAGGGCCTCGACCGTGGCGGTGACGCCGGAGCCCGCATTGAACCTGTCGGCGTCCTCCAGGGAAACGTCGAGCCCGGCCACCGGATTGAGCCCCGCGGCAGCGCGCGTCTTCGGATCGGTCGAGCCGCCCATCGAGGTACCTCGAGATGTCTTTGCGCTCACGCTCTCGGCGCGTTGCGCCTTCGCTCCGCGGGGGCCTCGCGTCAGCTCGGACGCCCTTTCGGGCTTGCGGCCTTCGGCCGATCCTGATGCGGTGTCTTTCGAAGCGGCGAGTTCCACCTTCTTGCGGTGTCTGCCGGCCTTGGAGGCGACTTCACGCCGGTTCTCGAAGGTGGACGCTTCCGCTTCCGCCTCGAGCTGCCTCACCCAGTCGGAGACGTTGCCTGAGAGCGGCGCGCCGGAAAGCGGAGCCTGCGGGATTTCTTCGAAACCGCTCGGAGCCGAGGATTTCTTCGGAGCATTCTTCGGAGTTTTGGCCATGGCGGGGAATATGGAGAGAGTCAGCTCGAAAGGAAAGGGGGAATGAGTACAAAAGGGAAACGATACGCTCGGGTTTTCCGGAGGTTTGAGAAAGGTCAAGGGTTCCCTCATGTGACGAGCATTGAGGGAAGGCGGGTTGTGCCGAAGTCACTTGCCGCCGTTATTTCAGATCGGCATCGTCTGCGATTGTCGATTCGCTCCCTCCCGAGGATTCCATGCCCTTTGCCTTGAATGCCGCCTATATCTGGCCGGTCCTGCTGCTGCTCGCATCAAACGTGTTCATGACCTTCGCCTGGTATGGGCATCTTAAGTTCACCCATTCGCCGCTCTATGTCGTCATCGTTGCGAGTTGGGGCATCGCCTTCTTCGAGTACTGGCTCGCAGTTCCCGCCAACCGGATCGGCCACTCGGTCTATTCGGCGGCGCAGCTGAAGACGATGCAGGAAGTGATCACGCTCGCCATCTTCGTCGTCTTCTCGATCTTCTGGCTGAAGGAGCCGATCGGCTGGCACCAGCTCATCGGCTTCGCGCTGATCGCCGCCGGGGCTTCGTTCATCTTCAAGGGGTGAGGGCCGTGCGCAGACGACGGGAATAGGAACGATCCCTATTCCTCGGGAACCGGCGTCGGTTTGCCGTTCGCATCGAGCGCCACCATTACGAAGATGGCGTCGGTGACCTTCTCCATCACATGCGAGAGATAGCGTTGCGCCGCCCAGGCCTCGACCTTGAGCGTCATCGAGGTGCGGCCGACCTTGACGATGTCGGTGTAGACGCAGAGCGTGTCGCCGATCTTCACCGGCAGGGCGAAGGCCATTTCCTTGACGGCGGCTGTGACGACACGGCCGCGAGCGCGTTCGGCGGCGCGGATGCCGCAGGAAAGGTCCATCTGCGCCATGACCCAGCCGCCGAAGATGTCCCCGGCGGCATTGGCATCGCCCGGCATCGCCAGCGTCCGCAGGGTTAGCTCGCCGGTCGGCCTGATCACTGCGCTCATCTCTTCGTCTCCCGTTTGCTCGAAGCCTTAGAGCATTTTTCCGACAGCTGGAACCGTCCGACCTCGTGACGTGCTCTCAAAAAAGACACCGCAGACTTCCCCGTCCGCGCGTGAGGCTCCTCCCGGGCGTGGCGGTGTCACCACCGGAAATGACACCCCTCAATTTTTAGCGCGCTTTGTTAGGACATTTGAAAATACCCCGTCCTATCCTGCAGGCTCTCAGTGGGTTGGAGGGGATAATGAAAAGATTTTCGATTGCCGCGCGGCTCTATGCGCTTGTGGCCGTTGCGCTCATCGCCATGGCGGCCGCTCTGGTGTTTGGCCTGTTCGAGGCCCACAAGCAGCTGGTGGCCGAGCGCAAGGCGATGCTTGCGGCGATGAACGATAACGCGATCGCCGTTTTCGACTCCTACCATAAGCAGGAGGTGGCGGGGACCTTGTCGCGCGAGGAAGCGCAGAAGCGGGCACTCGATGCAATCAAGGCGATGCGCTACCAGGACAGCGGCTATTTCTGGGTCAACGACATGCATCCGACGATGGTGATGCACCCGATCAAGCCCGAGCTGGACGGTAAGGACCTCTCCCAGAACAAGGACCCCAACGGCAAGTTCCTGTTCGTCGAATTCGTGAAGACGGTCCAGGCCCAGGGCAAGGGCTTCGTCGATTACCACTGGCCCAAGCCCGGCGCCGACGAACCGGTGCTGAAATATTCGCATGTGGGCGGCTTCAAGCCCTGGGGCTGGTTGGTCGGCACCGGCGTCTATGCCGACGACCTTGCGGCAATGTTCCGTAGCGGAGCCATTGAGGTGGTCGCCCTTCTTGCCGCGGCCGGGCTGGTGACCGTCGCCGCGGCACTGGCAATCGTGCGCAGCGTCGTGCGTCCGGTCGACAAGCTGAAAAGCTCGATGCGGGCGATTGCCGACGAGGACGTTTCTGCCGAAGTTCCGGAGACCGATCGCGGCGACGAGATCGGGCAGATGGCGAAGGTGCTGGTCGAACTGCGCGACTCGGTGAAGGAGCGGCTCGAGCTGCGTTCGCGCGAAGCGGAGCAGCAGCACCGCCTGGACAGCGAGCGGCGCGGCAATGAGGAGCGCCAGCGCGCGACGGCGGCTTCCCAGGCGGATGCGATGGAGACGATCGGCGCGGCGCTGGAGCGGCTGGCGAGCGGCGATCTCACCGTGGATATTGAGCGTATCGCGCCGGAATACGGCAAGCTGAAGAACGACTTCAACACCGCCGTCGCGGCGCTTCGTGACGTCGTCGGTTCCATCTCGCACTCGACCGAGATCGTCTACGGCAGCGCCGGCGACATTTCGGAAGCTGCGAACAACCTGGCGCGGCGCACGGAACAGCAGGCGGCGGCGCTGGAGGAAACCGCGGCAGCGCTCGACGAGATCACCTCGACCGTCCGGCACGCTTCCGACCGGGCGACTGAGGCCCGCGACATGGTGAACGAGACGAAGGCGAGTGCGGCGAAATCCGGCGGCATTGTCCGCAACGCGATCGATGCGATGGGGCGGATCGAGAGCTCTTCCAACCGCATCAGCCAGATCATCGGCGTCATCGACGAGATCGCCTTCCAGACGAACCTGCTCGCCCTCAATGCCGGCGTCGAGGCGGCGCGGGCGGGCGAGGCGGGCCGCGGCTTTGCCGTCGTCGCCCAGGAAGTGCGCGAGCTCGCCCAACGTTCGGCCGGGGCGGCCAAGGAGATCAAGGAGCTGATCCGCGCCTCGGTCAATGAGGTCGGCGCAGGCGTGGAACTCGTCCGCTCGACCGGCGACGCGCTGACGGAGATCGAAACGCTGGTCAACCGGGTGAACGAGCAGGTTGCCTCGATTGCCACCGCCGCCCGGGAACAGGCAACCGGCCTGCAGGAGGTCAACACGGCCGTCAACAGCATGGACCAGATGACCCAGCAGAACGCGGCGATGGTCGAGGAGACCACCGCGGCGAGCCAGATGCTGGCTCAGGAAAGCCGCGAGCTGAAGTCGTTGTTGCAACGCTTCCGCCTGCAGGAGCAGGCCGGCAAGGCCGTTTACGGACGGGCAGCCTGACCCAAGCGACGAATATTGGAAAGGCCCGCCTTCGAAAGAGGGTGGGCCTTGCCGCATGCCTACCACAGGTAGATGCCATCGCATAGGCTGATTCTCTCTGGTTGACGCGGCTCCCTTCCATGGGTGAGATGAAGCGAGGCTGCGCCGCCGGCCTCATTCGCTGTCAAAGGGAGGAATCGATGTATTTTCGAAAAGTGGTTCAGTGGCGGCATGCCTTGTTGCCGGTGGCGCTTGGCTTCCTTTCGGCCTGCACCGTAGTGGTCGACGAACCGCGCCCGGGGCCGATCGCGTCGCCGCAGGTCTGCACGATGGAATACGCGCCCGTCTGCGGCGAACGCGGTAATCGCCTGCGGACCTTCCCCAATGCATGCCATGCCCGCGTCGACGGGTTTCGGGTGGTCCACCGCGGCGAGTGCCGTCCCGACTTTCGCCCGCCGCTGCAGGAGGCCTGCACACGCGAGTTCGCGCCCGTCTGCGGCGAGCGTCGCGGACGCAGGCAGACCTTCGCGAACGCCTGCATGGCACGGTCGGAGGGCTTCAGGATCGTAGCGCGAGGCGAATGCCGGCGCGACGACGACCTGCCTTCGCCACCGCAATTCTGCACCCGGGAATTCGCTCCCGTGTGCGCCGAGCGCAGCGGCCGCCTGAGGACGTTCCCGAATGCCTGCGAAGCACGTGCGGATGGCTTCGATGTCGTCCATCGGGGAGAATGCCGCTAGGCAGCGCCGCGCCCTGTCAGGCGAAAAGGCGTCTGAGGCATTGCATGTCTCCTTGCTTGAAGTCGGTTCGAGGAGACATGCAGCAGGACTTGTCCATGCGCGATGCCCGCGGATCGCTGGATGAAGCAGGTCTTCGGAAAGCCTTCATTTACCATGTTTTGATAGAGTTCTGCCGAAATCGTCTTTTTCGGCCGCGTGCCCGCCTGGTGACATAGCCGGTGGCCACTTTCGGTCGCGGGCGGGCGGCGTAGCTGTTGGACGAAGGCGGCAGTGAGTATGGCGTATGTATCTCTTCTCCACCGGCCGTTGACGGCGCTTCTCCTCTCCGTATCGCTCGTCGCCTGCACCACCGACGTGCTTGCACCGTCGGCGCGGATCGATGGCGACACCGCGGTCGGCGCAATCCGACCCAGCCGGGCCGTTGCCAATCCGGAGCAGGAGGTGGCCTCCGCCTATCCGGCCGGGCAGCCTGTTGCGACATTCAGAGAGGCTGCCATGCCTGCCGGGCAGAGCGCAGAGGGGCCGCGCGGCCAGCCCATCGACAGCGCGCCCATGGCGAGCCGGGTCGCAACCGACGGAGCGATGGCCATTCCACCCGAAGGCGTGAACATGGACGCCATGCTCGGCGTCGAGCCGGTCGTCGGCCTCGCCGAGGAGCAAGCGGGGCAGATCGCCGAAGGCAATGCGACGCAGCCGGTGGTCGGCGGGATCGGCGAGGACAATGTGCACCAGCTCGGTGGTGCCGTGCAGGCTCCGGTCCCGCAGCAACCGGACCTCGGTTACGATCCCGACTTGCCGCCGCTTGCGCCCGGGCCGGTTCGGGCCGAACGGTCGAATGGGCCGCGTGCGCCCGAGCCGCAACGGTCTATGAGGCCGGCGGAAGAGCCGCAGCAGGTGGCCCTGCTGCCGCGCGCCCGCAATCCGCTGGCGGCGCCGGAATATACCGGACGGATGCCAGCTTCGGAAATTGCCTGCCGCCAGCAACTGAAAAGCCTCGGCGTCATCTACCGCGACCTGCCGCGCATTCATGACGGGCCGTCCTGCGGCATCGATTATCCGATCGAGCTCCATGGCCTTTCCGGCAATATCGGCGTGAAGCCGGCGGTGAAACTCAATTGCCAGGTCACCGCAGCCTTTGCCAAATGGGTGAAGTACGAGCTCGCGCCGTCGTCCCGCTACCGCTACTGGTCGGGGGTCAAGACCATCAGGCCGCTCGGCGGCTATTCCTGCCGTACGATGAACTCGCGCCGCGGCAATCCGATGTCGGAGCATGCACGCGGCAACGCCATCGACGTCGGCAAGTTCGTGCTGAAAAACGGCAAGCAGATCGACGTGCGCAGGAAAGGCTTCTTCGCCTTCCGCGAACGCGGGCTGCTGAAGGCCGTGCGCGCCGACAGCTGCAAATATTTCAACACGGTGCTCGGCCCGGGCAGCGATCCGTTCCACAAGGATCACTTTCATTTCGACTTGAGGACGCGAAAGTCCGGCTACCGGCATTGCGATTAGCGCCCTGGCGGAGAAAAGCGCCGTCGCCATAGTGCCGGAGCAGGGGAAGAAGCTCAGCTTGCGTCGCGAGAGCGGATCGCTCCGGCAACAGGAAGGCGATTGAAAAGCATCACCGTTTCATGAGAGTGGTGGGCCTTCGTCCACATCCGGCAATGTCCATTGCCGAAGTCAGCACATTCGGGTTTTTCCATGCCGCCGATCTCGGAACTCATGATGTTCGCGCTGGCGCTGGCCGCGGCCGGGGTCGTTGCCGGCGTCCTTGCCGGTCTCTTCGGCATTGGCGGCGGCGCCATCCTGGTGCCGGTCTTCTATCAGGTCTTCGGCCTTCTCGGCATTGACGATGCGGTCAGGATGCATCTTTCCGTCGGCACGTCGCTTGCGATCATCGTTCCAACGTCGGTGCGCTCTTTCCTGTCGCACTACAGGCGGGGTGTCTCGGACACGGATCTCCTGCGCAACTGGCTCCTCGCCGTGCCGCTCGGCGCGATTCTCGCCTCGGTGATCGCAGCCTATGTCGGCAGCGAGGCGCTGCGGCTAATCTTCGCGGTGATCGCCCTCGCCATCGCATTCCGGATGATCTTCAACCGGGCAAGCTGGCGCATCGGCTCGGATCTCCCGAAGAATCCGATCAAATGGCTGGTGGGCGTGGCGATCGGCGTTCTCTCCGGCCTCATGGGCGTCGGCGGCGGGGTGCTGAACAACACCTTCATGACCTTGTACAACCGCCCGATCCATCAGGCGGTGGCGACATCGGCGGGCGTCGGCGTGCTGATCTCGATTCCCGGCCTGTTCGGCTATGTCTGGGCCGGTTGGGGCGAGGCCGGGCTGCCGCCGCTATCGACCGGCTTCATCAATTGGATAGCCGTGGCGCTGATCATCCCGATCACGCTGCTGGTCGCGCCGGTCGGTGTCGCACTCGCCCATGCGTTGGACCGGCGCCAGCTCGAGGCGGGCTTCGGCATCTTCATGACGCTGATTGCCCTGCGGTTCTTCTATAGCCTGTACGGGTAGGAGGACATTCGCGGTCCTCCGAATGCGTTTCAGTGGGATCTCAGCGCCACTTCATTTCGCCCTCGCAACCTTGACGAGATGGCCGGGAACGACCACGGACGGTTTGCGCGCGCTGATCCTTCGCCTGCGTGTCGGCGGTCCATTTGCGGACCGTTCTCCTTGAGCTGCGGTCCCGTCGGGGCTGTGCGATAATCCAGTTCTTTTCCATGCGCTTCAACACGCGGCGGTCAAAACGCCGCATCTGCACAACGAACTTGTTCAATCAATCAATATACATTATATTTAATTGTATATTGATAACACTCACGGAGGCACCAATGCCTGCAGCAGCACCTGCCAGACCGGATGTCAAAGGCTTTTACGAGGAGCGTACGTGCAGCATTCAATACGTCGTTTCAGATCCGGTGACCAAGCGTTGCGCCATCATCGATCCGGTGCTCGACTTCGACGAGAAGTCGGGCGCGACGGCAACGGTCCAGGCGGATCGAATCCTTGCCTACGTGGCGGAGAAAGGGCTGGCGGTCGAATGGATCCTCGACACCCATCCGCACGCCGACCACTTCTCTGCGGCCGCCTATCTGAAGGAGAAAACCGGGGCGCCGACCGGGATCGGATCCGAAGTGGTGCGTGTCCAGAAGCTTTGGAAGGGCATCTATAACTGGCCCGAACTCGAAACCGACGGTTCGCAATGGGACCATCTCTTCACGGATGGCGAGCGGTTTTCCGTCGGGTCGATCGCCGGGCACGTCATCTATTCGCCGGGCCACACGCTCGCCTCCGTCACCTATGTCGTCGGCGATGCGGCCTTCGTGCATGATACGATCTTCATGCCGGACAGTGGCACTGCGCGTGCGGATTTTCCCGGCGGCGATGCGCGGCAATTGTGGCGGTCGATCAGCAAGATCCTGGTCCTGCCGGACGAGACCCGCCTTTTCACCGGCCATGATTACCAGCCGAACGACCGCGAGCCGCGCTGGGAAAGCACGGTCGGCGAGGAGAAGCGCTGCAATCCGCATCTTGCCGGCGTGACCGAGGACGAATTCGTCCGCCTGCGGGAGGCCCGCGACAAAACGCTGCCGATGCCGAAACTGATCCTGCACGCGCTGCAGGTCAATATTCGCGGCGGCCGCCTGCCGGAGCCTGAGGCAAACGGCGCCCGATACCTGAAATTCCCGCTCAACGCGCTCCAGGGAGCGGCGTGGAGCTGAAAGGAGCAATCATGGAAACTCTGACGCGAATTGCAGATGTCGGTCCGGACATGGGCGAACGGGCGGCGGAGGCGGCGGCTCTCCTGAAGACCCTCGCCAACCACAATCGGCTGATGATCGTCTGCACGCTGGTCGAGGGCGAACAGTCGGTCGGCCAGTTGGAAGAGCTGCTCGGCATCCACCAGCCGACACTGTCGCAACAACTGACGGTGCTGCGGGAGGCGGGAATCATTGCCGCCCGGCGCGACGCCAAGCACGTCTTCTATCGGCTGGCCGAAGACAAGGCCGCGCGGCTGGTGACGGCGCTGTACGAGATCTTCTGCGGCGAGGGGGCAAAGTGATGGCCGACTATGTCAGCGCCCTTCTTGGCGGCATGCTCATCGGACTGTCGGCGGTCATCCTCATGCTGGCGAATGGCCGGGTGGCTGGCGTCAGCGGCATCGCAGGACGCCTGTTGCACGGCGTCCAGACGGCGACCGGAACGGCCTTTGTCGTCGGATTGATGTCGGGTCCGGTGTTCTTCCGTCTGTTTTTCGGAGAATGGCCGGCAATCCTGCTGTCGGCGGACTGGCCGCTCATCATCGCGGGTGGGCTGCTGGTCGGCTACGGGTCGCGCATGGGTTCGGGCTGCACCAGCGGCCACGGCGTGGTCGGGCTTGCACGGCTCTCGCGCCGCTCGCTCGCGGCAGTGGGCACTTTCATGGGTACCGCTGTCGCAACTGTGTATCTGATGGGATTCTTCCAATGAACCGCATTGCAGCCTATCGCGTCGTGGCCGCCTTGCTCTCGGGCGCCATCTTCGGCTTCGGCCTTGCGCTTTCGGGCATGCTGAATCCAGCGCGTGTCCGTGGCTTTCTCGACATAGCCCGCGACTGGGACCCGACCCTCGCTTTCGTGCTCGCGGGCGCCGTCCTGGTCTCGGCGGCCGGCATGGCGCTCGTGCGTCGCATGGCGAAGCCGCTTCTCGACAGCCGGTTTCATCTACCGGAGACAGTGGTGATCGACCGGCGGCTGATCGCCGGCTCGGCGATGTTCGGCGTCGGCTGGGGCATGGTCGGGCTCTGCCCGGGCCCGGCACTGGCGTTGCTGTCGCTGGGCCTGCCCGCGGTCGTTCTCTTCGTCGCGGCGATGTTTGCCGGGATGGCCGCGCATGATCGCCTGCAGGGAGCGCGGCTATGGAATCGGGCATGATACCGGCGATTGCCTCCGGTGGCGTTGTCGGCTTATCGCTGGGTCTGCTTGGGGGCGGCGGTTCCATTCTTGCCGTGCCGCTCTTGCTCTATGTCGTCGGCGTCGGCGGAACGCATGTGGCGATCGGCACGAGCGCTCTTGCCGTTTCGGCGAGCGCGCTCGTGAATTTCGCCGGTCACGCGCGAGCCGGGCATGTGTGGTGGCGCTGCGCAATCGTTTTTGCCCTCATCGGCACATTGGGCGCGCTTGTCGCGTCCTCCGTGGCCAAGCTGGTGGATGGCGAGAAGCTGCTCTTCCTCTTCGGCCTCGTCATGGTCGCTGTCGGTTTGGCCATGCTGTGGCCACGGCGTGCGGCCGAGGTCGAGCCGCGTCCGGTCGATGCGCGCATGTGCGGGGTGACGGCAGCGGTGGCGCTGGCGACCGGAGCGCTCTCCGGCTTCTTCGGCATTGGCGGCGGCTTCCTGATCGTGCCGGGGATTATTGTTGCGACCGGTATGCCGATGATAAATGCGATCGGCTCGTCGCTGCTTGCGATCAGCTCCTTCGGACTGGCGACGGCGCTAAACTACGCCGCGTCCGGCTTCGTGGATTGGACGGTAGCCGTGGAATTCATCGGCGGCGGCATTCTCGGCGGTGCCGCCGGCATCGTGGCGTCGCGGCGGCTGTCGGCCCGAAAGGGCGTTCTCAACCGGCTGTTCGCAGTGCTGGTATTGTGCGTTGCCGGTTACATTCTCCTGAAGGGCATGGCCGTGCCTGATGCGTTGACGGAGCGTCACCGCTAAATTTGCCCGCCATGGGCTGAAAATCTCGGTGAATCGGCCCATATAGAGCGGCAATCCTACCGACATTCCATTTTCCGGATCCGTTTCATGGCGCCCATTGTTTCCGTTTCGAATCTTTCGAAGACCTATGCCTCGGGTTTCGAGGCGCTGAAGGGCGTCAGCCTCGACATCGAAGAGGGCGAAATTCTCGCCCTGCTGGGGCCGAACGGCGCCGGCAAGACGACGTTGATCTCGATCATCTGCGGCATCGTGAATCCGAGCGGCGGCGAAGTCACCGTCAATGGCTATGACGTCGTTCGCGAATTCCGCGAAACACGCGCGATGATCGGTCTCGTACCGCAGGAACTGACGACGGATGCCTTCGAGACCGTGTGGAACACCGTATCATTTTCGCGCGGGCTGCATGGCAGGAAGCCGGATCCGACCCATATCGAAAAAGTGCTGAAGGATCTCTCGCTCTGGGACAAGAAGGACAACGTGCTGCGCGAGCTTTCGGGCGGTATGAAGCGGCGCGTCCTGATCGCCAAGGCGCTGTCGCACGAGCCGCGCGTGCTCTTCCTGGACGAGCCGACGGCGGGCGTCGACGTCAGTCTTCGCAAGAGCATGTGGGAGGTGGTCGAAAGGCTGCGCGCCTCGGGCGTGACGATCATCCTGACGACCCACTACATCGAAGAGGCGGAGGAGATCGCCGACCGCATCGCCGTGATCAATGGCGGTGAGATCCTGCTCGTCGAAGAAAAAGCGGCGCTGATGACGAAGCTCGGCCGCAAGCAGTTGCGGGTCGACCTGGCGCAGCCTATCGAGGAAGTCCCGCAAACCCTGTTGTCCTACAAGCTGTCGCTCGAGGAGAACGGACAATGCCTGATCTACGATTATGACACGAGTGCGGAGCGGACCGGCATCACCGCTCTGCTCGCGGCGCTTGCGGAAGCGGGCATCAGGCTCAGGGATATTTCGACGCGGCAAAGCTCGCTCGAGGATATTTTCGTGGAGATCGTGGAGGCGGGGCAATGAACTTAGAGGCGGTGAAGTCCATCTATTTCTTCGAGATGGCGCGCACGCGCCGAACGCTGCTGCAGAGCGTGGTGTCGCCGGTGATTTCCACCTCGCTTTATTTCATCGTCTTCGGTGCGGCGATTGGAGAACGAATTGACCAGATCGACGGCGTCTCCTACGGTGCCTTCATCACCCCGGGGTTGATGATGCTGACGTTGCTGACGCAATGCATCGGCAACGGTTCCTTCGGTATCTATTTTCCCAAATTCACCGGCACGATCTACGAGGTCCTTTCCTCGCCGATTTCGATGATCGAGATCGTGCTTGGCTATGTCGGCGCTGCCGCGACAAAGGGGCTGATGATCGGCACCATCATCCTGGCGACGGCATCACTCTTCGTCGATCTCAGCATTGCCCATCCGTTGGCCATGCTGTTCTTCTTCGTGCTGACGGCGATAACCTTCAGCCTCTTCGGCTTCATCATCGGCATCTGGGCGAAGGATTTCGAGCAGCTGAACCTCATTCCGATGCTGGTCGTGCCGCCGCTCGTCTTCCTCGGCGGCAGCTTCTATTCGATCGACATGCTGCCGCCATTCTGGCAGGCGGTCAGCCATTTCAATCCGGTGCTTTACCTGATCAGCGGCTTTCGCTGGAGCTTCTTCGAAGTGTCCGACGTCAACCCGCTAGCCAGTGCGGCAATCATTCTGGTCTTCCTGGCCCTTTGCATGTCGGTGCTGACCTGGATTTTCCGTACGGGCTACAAGCTGCGGAACTGAGGGGCCCGCCACGCGATGGGCCGCGCGCCTTCTGTCCGGTTTCGAACAGAAGGCGCGTGCAGGCTAGAGCATACCCGTCGGGCGATATATCGTAGCCATCCCGCACATGCGTGACTGCATCACGTAAGCTCGGCCCCTCTCGAGGGGCTTTTTCTTTAAAAGAGTCCAGTCATGAGCCGCCGGTATTCCACTTCCGGCTTGCCGTAGGCGTCTCGTGCGAATTCTTCGAGGGCAGGCCGGTCCCGGATGATGATCTGGCCGCGCAGGGAACGAATGAACCCGTTTCCCTCGAGAATGTGCAGTGAGGTCGTGACACTCGGTCGGCGGACCGCCAGCATCAGCGAGAGGAATTCGTGGGTGAGAGAAATCTGGTCGCCCGGGACCCGGTCGTGGCACATGAGGAGCCAGCGGGCGAGCCTTTCATCGACTCCATGCACCGCGTTTGAGATCGCCGTGTAAGTGAGCTGGATCGAGAAGGCCTCAATCGAACGGATCATCACCCGGGCGAAGTTCCTGTTGTGCTCTATGCCCTGATGGAAGGACGCGAAATCCATCCTGTAGGCACCCCCGCCAATTTGCATGATCACATCGTGCGCGCTGAGCTCCACGCCTGTGGCAGCCGAGGTCGGAACGTATCCTTCGCTGCCAAAAATGCCGGCCTCGGCCTTGTTGCCCTCGGGCGTGGTGGCAATTAGCGAGCCAATTCCGGATGTGAGATAGTAGATATAGTCGATAGGTTCACCCGCTCTTGCCAGGAGCGTTCCGCGCGGCAAATCGACATATTCGAGACCGGAAGCGATCTGGCTGTAATCGCCCTCGGGCAGCATTGCCAACAGCTGGTTGCCGATTGGGCTCGGGGAAGACAGGTTCATCAGTTTTGCCCGCTCGTAGGGCCATCGGTCCTTTGTCGCCCGTCGGCTTGTCGCGAGGCGATGATGTCACAATAGCATGGTTCGCAGCTTCGCTTGACTGCCTTTCCATGAAAATGGTGCGTACGGTTTTGGACGCTCGATGCCGGCAATGCATGAAAGACTCGCCATTCGGCCGAAGCAGCGTAGAGTGTCCTTGCTATTCGTCCGATAGCGCCCCCAAGGGGAGATGGAATGACACCCGCTCAAGATTCTGCGTTCGATCCGATCGGCCCCAACGAGCTCGAACTGATCGACAAGATTTTCCAGGTGGAACTGCAAGTGCGGAGGATGTCACGCAAGTGCGTAGAAGCCGAAGCGCTCGCAGCGATGCTGATCCAAGCCTATCAGTCCGGAATACGCGATGCCAATGCTTTGAGCGCCCTGGCGAGGTCGATTCGAGACCACCGCCCCGGTTAGCGCATCGGCCCGAAAATCGCAACCGATTTTCGGAAAGCTCGCTGCACAGATTCGAAGAGTTACAGCGATCTTTGCGCGTCTGAAAGGACGCGCGGCGCAGCGCGGCGATCGCCCTCTCAGTCCCGTAGCCGGAGCTCGCCGCTCTGCATCTGCAGGGAGTCGAGAGTGGAAAGAAAGCTCATGCCGAGCAGGCTGCGGTCGAGCCTGCCTCCGGCTGCGACCATGGCGCGGACATTCGTCCGCACGATCGGGCCTATTGCAAGCTCGGAGAGGACCACAGGGGCGGCAAGTGCAGGGCCGTTTGCCGTCATCACCGTGAGCGTATAGGCGAGATTCGCCGGATCGAGGCCCACCCTTTCGGCGTCCTCGTAAGTGAGCGCGACGCTGCTTGCCCCGGTGTCGATGATCATGCTGACCGGCTGGCCGTCGACCATCGTGTCGGCCTGGAAATGCCCGTCGGTCCGCTTCTGGAGCACGAGCTCCAATTGACCGGCGCTGTTCGTGACGAGCATTGTCCGGCCGGGCAGGAGTCCGGAAAGGACTCGATCGCCGAAGGACTGCAGGTCGAACCGGTAGACATAGGCGGATACGAGCCCCAGGGCGATGAGGATCCAGATGGCCAGGAGCCGCGCTGCCTCGCCGAACCGCCGCCGTCCGCGCAGCAGGCCGGCGCTCAGCAGAGTCACCAGCGCAGTCAGCGCCACGAGCTGTCCGAAGTCATCATTGTTGAGGCCGAGTGTCTGGCCGCTGTCATGATTGAAGATCAGGAGAGCGATGCCGACGGTCAGAATGCCCAGCAGAAGCGTCAGAGGGTTCATGAGCCGCTTCGTTCCCGCGCCAGTCGCGAGCGGCGCGTTTCCCGGCGTGGCTTGCGCTCCACCGTCTCCAGTCGTGCCGGCAACGCCTGCATGATGCTGTGCCGCTCGGTTTCGGTATAGAGCGTCCAGGATCCGATTTCCTCCCGCGTGCGCCCGCAGCCAAAACAGAAGCCGGTCCGATCGTCGATCGCGCAGACGAGAATGCAGGGAGATTCCATGTCCAGTACGCTCTCTCCGTTTGCGTTCGAGATTATATCGGCCTTTCAGATCGTCAGCGCAAGGGAGCCGAAAAGCGCGATCTCCGCGAGTTGCTGGGTGGCACCGATCGTATCGCCCGTGTGGCCGCCGAGCTTACGCGAGACGATCCTGCCGAAGCCCGGCACGACGAGCCCGGACGCGGCAAATGCGAGCAGCACGCCCATGAACGGAACGCCTGCCGCGAAGAACAACAGAAACGCGAGGATCGATCCGGAGCCGAGCGCCATCCGTGCCGCCTGCGGCTCCGGCGTGCCGGCTGAGGCCGCGACACCGTCGCGTCGCGCGGGTGGCAGGCGCGACCAATGCCAGACCATGGCGGTGCGGCTGAGCGCGGCGGTGCCGAGGAGCGCCAGCGCCGCGCCGACTGGCGAGAGCAGCGGCAGAAAGGCGGCAAGCGCGGAGGCGCGAAGGCCGAAGGAGAGGATGAGCGCCACCGCGCCATAGGTGCCGACCCGGCTATCCTTCATGATCGTCAATGCGCTTTCGCGATCGCGGCCGCCGCCGAGGCCGTCGGCCGTGTCTCCAAGGCCGTCCTCATGCAGCGCCCCGGTGACCAGCGCCTGAACGGCGACGAGGACGAAGGCCGTGAAGAGCACGTTTGCCTGAAGAGCAAGCAGCAATATTGCGAGCAGGGCCGCGGGGGCGCCAACCACGAGACCGGCAAGCGGGAAGGCGCGAACCGTGCGGCCCAGGCGGCCGTCGTGGTTGGCGAAATGGCGTTGCGGCATCGGCATGCGGCTCAAGAAGGCCACCGCTCGTGCCACGTCATCGCCAAGATCGCGGAATTTCGTCATCGCCTCTCCCAGCGCATCGGCCCGAAATCGAATCGATTTTCGGAAAGCAGCATGCGCAGATCTAATGAAACACACAGTTCTTTGCGCGCCCCGATACGCCGTGAAGGACGCACGGCGGATCGGAACAGTCCCGAATCGCGCGTACTTGCTGGATCATGCTCCGACGACAGCATCTGGCGCAAATGCCGTTGCCGGAAAAGGGCGGAGCCTCTATGAGGTGCGCTGACAAAGCTTCGATATGCAAGGATTCTCCATGAGTGCCAGCGGGCTGCCGTTTGATGACTTCCGCGAGTTGTTGCGCAACCTGCCCGGACCGGACACGGCGGCACTGGTTGCCGCCCGCGAACGGGATGGGCAGCTGACGAAACCGCCGGGCGCACTCGGGCGCCTCGAGGAAATCGCCTTCTGGCTGGCCGCCTGGAGCGGCCGGCCTCCGGCGGTCACCCGGCCACTCGTTGCGATCTTCGCCGGCAATCACGGCGTGACCAGGAATGGCGTCACGCCCTTTCCCTCGTCGGTGACGGCGCAGATGGTGGAGAATTTCGCTGCCGGCGGCGCGGCGATCAACCAGATCTGCGTCAGCCACGACCTCGGCCTCAAGGTCTTCGATCTCGCGCTCGAATATCCGACCGGCGATATCACCGAGGAAGCGGCGCTTTCCGAGCGCGATTGCGCCGCAACCATGGCCTTCGGCATGGAGGCGATCGCCGGCGGCACGGACCTGCTCTGCATCGGCGAGATGGGGATCGGCAATACGACCATCGCCGCCGCCATCAATCTCGGCCTTTACGGCGGCACGGCAGAGGAGTGGGTGGGCCCAGGCACCGGCTCCGAGGGCGAGGTGCTGGAGCGGAAGATCGCCGCGGTCGAGAAGGCGGTCGCACTGCACCGCGACCATCTCTCCGATCCGCTCGAACTGATGCGCCGGCTCGGCGGCCGCGAGATCGCGGCGATGGCGGGCGCCATCCTCGCAGCGCGCATGCAGAAGGTGCCGGTGATCATCGACGGCTATGTCGCAACCTCTGCGGCGGCAATCCTGAAGGCCGCGAATCCGGCAGCGCTCGACCATTGCCTGATCGGCCATGTTTCGGCCGAGCCCGGCCATATCCGCGCTATCGAGAAGCTTGGCAAGACGCCGCTGCTCGCACTCGGCATGCGGCTCGGCGAGGGGACGGGCGCGGCACTTGCCGCTGGCATCGTCAAGGCCGCGGCGGCATGCCACAGCGGCATGGCGACCTTTGCGCAAGCGGGCGTCAGCAACAAGAGCTGATGGCCGCCATTCCTGTCGATTGGCCGTCGGCCATGTTATGCTGGCGCCGGTGAAGCTTGATGCGAGCCGCCTTCTCGCCTATCGGGGAGTGGCACCGGCCGGCGAATGGCACCTTGCATTCGCCTCAATCGGAAGGTTCTGATCACCCCAGAGTTTTGAAGCTCGTCGAGACGAAATGGACGCCAAGAACACCACACCCCGGAGCGGCCCGACCAGCCCCGTTCACAAGCACACCGGCGTCCGGCATCTCTTTGCCGCTGCGAGCTATTCGCTCGGCGGCGCGAAGCGGCTGATCGGCGAGGCGGCCTTTCGGCACGAACTCATCGCTTTCGGCATTGCCATGGTCGCCTTCGTCATCGCCGGCGCCACCTTGTTTCAATATGTGGCGATGGCGATCCTGTTCCTGCTGATGATGGCCTTCGAGGCGATCAACACGGCGATCGAAGAGATCGTCGACCGCGTTTCTCCCGAAATCTCGCAAATGGGCAAGCACGCCAAGGACCTCGGATCCTTCGCCTGCCTTTGCTTGATCCTCGCGAACGCGACCTACGCCTTCTACGTGGTGTTTCTGGCTCGGTTCCTGGGCTGACATAGCGCCTGGAACCGGTAACCGGAATCCTTACCAAAGGTACGTCTCATATGCCGCGCGGCTAGGTAGTGCGCGGCGGCCATGTCTCAGATGCGGACGAAGCTGCGAGCAAGGGTGTGCCGCTTACCGCCTCGCAAGCATCGGCAAAATCAAGCCCCACCGTGTCTCTTGAGGTGATCCGAACGGTTCGAAACCCAGTTTCTTGTAGACGGCGATCGCCCGTGCATTGGCCGGGTGAGGATCGGTCGCGATGACGGGTACACCCACATCGAAGAGAGCCTTCATTCTCGCCCCGATAAATGCTGATCCGTGCCCGACACCGATCATTTCGGGGTCTCCTATGTATTGATCGATTCCCCGCGATCCCCCGGGAAGCTCGGCAAAGTGGTGATCTTCCCAGCCGTGGACGGTATAGTCCTGCATGAACGCAAAGGGGCGTTCGGCGGTTGAGACAATCCAACGCGCTACCCGAGGATCGGCGAAGTATGCTGCATCGTCCGACTGATCTGAGTCCCACCATGCGCGGACATGCGGGTTCGCTCGCCATGCTGTAAGCAACGGCAGATCATCCAACGTCGCTTTGCGAAAACTGTATTGGTTGGCCGCCGTCATTCAACAAGCTTAGCACGTCGCTGGCCGGTAGAAATGGGCTCTTTTCAGTCGATCAAGCTGCGGCGCACGAGGTCTGATCGCGGAGGCGAACCAGATATTGAACGAGGGCGGCCTGCCGGTGTGGTCCAAGCTCCGATAGGGAAAGCCTCTAGGCAAAGCTCTTGCGCCGCCGGGTGGGCGAGGGGACATCCTCGACCGGAGGCAAGCTCTGCAGCACGCGGCGCGGCGGCAGGATGGCGATCGCCTCGGTGCCCTCGCGCAGCTTCGAGCGCAGGACGAACTGTCCGTTGTGCTTGGCAAGGATCGCTTGAACGATCGGAAGACCGAGACCGGTGCCCTGTTCGGCGCTCTTGATCGCGATCGAGCCCTGGCCGAAGGCCGAAAGCACGACGGGGATTTCGTCTTCCGGGATGCCGGGTCCGTTGTCCTTGATGGAGATGTACTGGCCGCCGCCGGCGGTCCAGCCGCATTTGACGGTGATCTCGCCGCCGGCGGGCGTGAATTTCACGGCGTTCGATAGCAGGTTCAGCGTCACCTGCCGCATCGCCTTCTCGTCGGCCCAGACGGCCGGCATCGCCTGCTCGAACTGCTCGTTGATCGTGATGGCCTTGCTGCGGGCGCGAAGCTGCACCATGCCGATGCAATCCTCGGCGATCTCGGTGAGGTTCACCGCCTCTTCGCTGAGCTCGTATTTCCCTGCCTCGATCCGCGACAGATCGAGGATTTCGTTGATGAGGTCCAAGAGGTGCTGGCCGGAGCGATGAATGTCGACCGTATACTCTTTGTATGTCGGATTGTTGAGCGGCCCGAGCACCTCCGTCGACATGACCTCGGAGAAGCCGAGGATCGCATTCAGCGGGGTGCGCAGCTCGTGCGACATCGAGGCGAGAAACCGCGACTTGGCGAGGTTTGCTTCCTCCGCCCGGCGGCGTGCCTCGTCCGACATCGACTTGGCGACTTCCAGTTCGGCGATGAGGTCATCCTTCTCCGACTGGACCGACAGGATATGTACATTGGCGCGGTTCATGCGGCCGGTCATGAGCATGAGAAAAGCGAGCGAGAGCGACAGCATGCCCGTCAGCCCCACATGGACCGGGTTGCCGCCCGTGAGTGAGCTGAAGCCGAGGGCGGCGATTACGGGCGCGAAGGTACAGAGAAGCGCGTTGCGCAGCAGGAACGTGCCCATGGCCGTGACCGCGAGCGCGATGAAAAGTCCCGTGCCTTCGAAGAGGGCGAAGCTGATATCGCGGCAGCTGTCGCATTCCCGAACTGCAAAAATGGCCCAGCAGATTCCCATCAAGACCTGGCCGGCGAGAAAGCGGTGGCGCCAGATCGAGACCTTCTCCGTCCCGATGTCCTCGCGCTTTGCCTTGCGTGCCAGGAAGACCGTCACCGCATGCGCCGAGAGCGCCATCAAAGCCCAGGGCAGAAAGCTCCTGTCGCCCGACAGATACACGCCGGTGGCGGCGATCAGGACGACGAGGATGGGCAGTGCTATCGCTCCGTTGAGAACGGAGTCGATGTGTAGAAGGAGCATTTCCCGCTCGAACCCGGAAGGGGCCGAGGAGCCGGTTTGCAGCCGCTGCCGTGTCGCACGAACGGTCTTCGAAACGGGCTTGTTTCGATGGCTGCGCGACTTGTCGACGATGATCTTATCGGTCGAGGTGCTGACGGCGATGCTCATGCTCGGAATCGCGTATTGGGTTCGGCTTGCAGTCTAGGATGCAATCCTTAAGAAGTTGCTGCCCGCCATGAAGGATTCGAAAACCATTGTGGCGCGATTGCGTTCGTACCGCTTACTGCTTCGCGGTCTTGTCAGACGCAAAAAAATTCGCTGCAGGCGAGGGCCGGAGAAGTACTATGCAGATTGATGAGGTCTTTGCTTGAGGTGGGGCCGCGGCAAGTTTCGGATCATTGACGGCGCGAAACCGCCGTTTCGTCGACGACCCTTCCATTTCGGCCGGCCGACAAGTCCTTATTCGTGGAGGCGCCGCCCTTCGGAAGGGCGTGGGAGCCTGTTCGGCGGCTGGGTGTTCCTCTTCGTGCTGAGCATTGGCGCCTACGTCGCTTCGAAGCTTCCCCCGCCGCAGAAGCCAATCACCGGGGAATTGCATGGCGCTGCCATGGCGAGCGACGGCGACAGCCTGCGGCTCGACGGCCGGCGCGTGCGGATCGAGGGCATCGACGCGCCGGAGATCGGCCAGAGCTGTCGTCGCGGGGAGAGTTCCTGGGACTGCGGCGCCGACGCGCGCCGCCGACTGGCGACGCTGGTCGAGGGGGAGAGAACGCATTGCCGGCTGCATGGGCGCGACCGCTATGGTCGTGAGCTCGGCATCTGCGAAAGCGGCGGGCGTGACATCGGCCGCGAAATGGTTCTCTCGGGCCTCGCCGTCAGCTACGGCCTTTACCAGGCAGAGGAAGAGACGGCGCGGCAGCGCCGGGCCGGGCTGTGGGCCGGCGACTTTGTCCGGCCGCAGGAATGGCGCCGGTCGAAGGGCGAGCCGGATGAAATGCCGCATCGGGCCGGCGACTGGCTGGAGCTCATCACGCAATGGATCGAGGATGAAGTCCGCATGGTGGCCGAAAGGATCATCGGTGACGGATAGTGCTGACGACAGACTGCGGCAACTGCGTGCGGCCATTGCGGCTTGCCGGCTCTGTCGCGACGTGCCGGCGAGAGGCGTCGGGCATCGGTTGCCGCATGAGCCCAGACCGGTTGCAGTCCTCTCCGTCTCCGCGCGCATCCTGATCGCCGGGCAGGCGCCGGGCCTGCGTGTGCATGAGAGCGGACTCCCTTTCAATGACGCGTCCGGCGACCGGCTGCGCCAATGGCTCGCCGTCGATCGCGCCACCTTCTACGACCCGCATAATTTCGCGATTGCCCCAATGGGCTTCTGCTTTCCGGGCTACGACAGTCACGGCAGCGATCTGCCGCCGAGGAGAGAATGTGCGCCGCGATGGCGCCAGCGCGTCATGGATGAGATGCCGCAGATCGAACTGGTGCTCGCGGTCGGCCACTATGCGCAGCGCTGGCATCTGGGACCGGACTGCCCGAAATCGATGACCGAAACTGTCCGCAACTGGCAGCGCTATTTGAAGCGCAACAGCGGCACGGCCGTGCTGCCCCTGCCGCACCCGAGCTGGCGCAACACCGGGTGGCTGCGCAGGAATCCCTGGTTCGAGACGGACTTGCTGCCCGTTCTGCGCGAGCGGGTAAAGACGCTGCTCTCGTGAAACAATTTTCTTTATCTTCACCAATTCCGCGCTATAGAAGGAAAAATATTCGAGAGGATGTTTCATGGATCGTCTGGACCGTAAGATCCTGCGCCTGTTGCAGGAAGACTCGACTCTGGCCGTCGCCGACCTCGCAAAGAAGGTCGGCCTTTCGACGACGCCGTGCTGGCGGCGCATCCAGAAGATGGAAGAAGATGGCGTCATCCGCCGCCGCGTCGCGCTGCTCGACCCGGTGAAGGTCAACACGAAGGTGACGGTGTTCGTTTCGGTCCGCACCAATGCCCACTCGATGGAATGGCTGCGCCGCTTTTCCGAGGTCGTCGCCGACTTTCCGGAGGTGGTGGAATTCTATCGGATGAGCGGCGACGTCGACTACCTCCTGCGCGTGGTCGTTCCGGATATCGCCGCCTATGATGCCTTCTACAAGCGGCTGATCGCGAAGATCGAGATCCGCGACGTTTCCTCCGCTTTTGCCATGGAGCAGATCAAGTACACGACGCAGCTGCCGCTCGACTACATGGTCATCGATCAGGCGAAGTCGGGCGAGGAATAGGTCTGTCGAGTAGCCGTCGGCGGACCTTTCCACTCGCCAGTTCCCGGACGGCATCCTTTCCGATCCAACGGGCCGTGCGATCGTTGCTTTCGGCCAGCTTTTCGGCGAGCGCCAGGGCGGCCTCATGACAATCGGCGCTGCGCTTGCCGATTTGCCTCAGGGCCCAATTGACCGCCTTCCTGACGAAGTTGCGCTCGTCGGAGGCATGCGCCTCGATCAGGGGCAGCCACGAGAGGATCGTGGAGTCTGGCTCGCTCTTGAGATGGACGGCGGCAGTTGCGACCATCGCGAAGGCGATGCGGCGGACGAATTCGCGCTCGTCGGCCGCAAATTCAGGGATCAGCACCTGCTCCAGACGGGCGGCGACGAGAAGGTCGGCAAGCGTGTCGACGACTTCCCATGAGTTGCAGTCACCGGCCCATCGGCGCGCTTCGGGAAGAGCCATGTTTTTCGGATCGGCGGTAAAAACGGCGAGGATGCGCGCTTCGCGGATGCCGGATCGCCAGAGCTCGTCTGCGCGGGCGTGATCTTTATCCACCTGCCGGGCTATACGACGGAGCGCGACGTTCGAAACACCGAGCGCCGTCCCGGTTTCGATGGCGAAGCGCGCCATGCCGGCGACATTCTCTTCGGAACCGGTGGCGCGCAAATAGTCGATGATCTCCTCGGCCGAGGACGCCGACGTAAGCGTCATTTTTCCAGGCGGGCAAGCAGTGACGACGTATCCCAGCGATTGCCGCCGAGTGCCTGCACATCCGCGTAGAACTGGTCGACGAGCGCCGTGACGGGAAGCTTGGCGCCGTTGCTCCGGGCTTCGGCGAGAACGATATCGAGATCCTTGCGCATCCAATCGACGGCGAAGCCGAAATCGTATTTGCCGGCATTCATGGTCTTGTAGCGGTTCTCCATCTGCCAGGAACCGGCCGCCCCCTTGGAAATGACCTCGATCACCTTCTCGATGTCGAGCCCAGCCCGCTTGCCGAAATGGATGCCCTCGGCGAGGCCTTGGACCAGGCCGGCGATGCAGATCTGGTTGATCATCTTGGTGAGTTGGCCGGCGCCCACCGGGCCCATCAGGCCGACCATGCGGGCATAGGCCTCGATGACCGGCTTCGCCTTCTCGAACGCGTCGGCATCGCCGCCGCACATCACCGTGAGCACGCCGTTTTCGGCGCCCGCCTGGCCACCGGAGACCGGCGCGTCGATGAAATCAGCGCTCTTGGCGCGGGCGGCAGCATAGAGCTCGCGGGCGACTTCGGCGGAGGCGGTCGTGTTGTCGATGAAGATCGCACCGGCTTCGATCGTCTCGAAGGCGCCATTCGGCCCGGTGGTGACCGACCGGAGGTCGTCGTCATTGCCGACGCAGGCGAAAACGAACTCCTGACCCGTCGCGGCTTCGGCCGGGGTCGCCACCGCGCGTCCGCCGAATTCGGCTGCCCAACGTTCCGCCTTTGCGGCGGTGCGATTGTAGACCGTCACCTCATGTCCGCCGCGGAGCTTGAGATGTCCGGCCATGGGGTAGCCCATGACGCCGAGACCGAGGAATGCGACTTTGGCCATTTTCTGCTGACTCCAGATTGCTTCGAACAAGATTCACGGGCGTCGACCCTACTGCATGGTTCCTTGAATCGGAACCGATTCAGACGTTCCGGGGTGGCGAAAAACGATTGGCCACCTATTTCGGAGGGTGGCCAGGGGGAATAAGGCTGGATGGCTTCAGAGCGAAAGGAATGGCGATGGCAAAGAATACGATTTGCCTCTGGTACGACAAGGACGCCGAGGCTGCCGCTCGCTTCTACTCCGAGATCTTTCCCGACAGTGTGGTGAGTGCCGTGTACCGTGCACCCGGTGACTACCCGGCCGGCAAAGAGGGCGACGTATTGACGGTCGAATTCACAGTGGCGGGCATTCCGTGTCTCGGGCTGAACGGCGGTTCCGCCTTCAAGCACAATGAAGCCTTTTCGTTCCAGATCGCCACCGACGATCAGGAGGAGACCGACCGCTACTGGAACGCCATCGTCGGCAATGGCGGCCAGGAGAGCGCGTGCGGCTGGTGCAAGGACAAATGGGGGATTTCCTGGCAAATCACGCCGCGCGTGCTAACTGAGGCGCTGGCGGCCGGCGGCGGCGAGGCAAAGCGCGCCTTCGAGGCGATGATGACCATGAGGAAGATCGACGTCGCCGCGATCGAAGCGGCGCGGCGCGGATGATAGGCGCCCGACGTCATCAACTATTGGGCTATTGCGAGCGAGCTGGGATGCCGCCTAAGCCGCCCTTTGCCGACCCATACGCGGAGGCCTGATCGATGCAGGTCAAACGCATCATGGCTATCATTGCGGCCGAGGATGTTCGGGCAGCCGAGCGCTTCTATCGAGATATCCTCGGCCTCGATGTTCTGATGGATCACGGCTGGATCAGGACCTACGGGTCATCCCAGAAGATGAGCGTACAGATCAGCATTGCGTCCGAAGGCGGCTCCGGCACGCCGGTTCCCGACCTTTCGATCGAAGTCGATGATCTCGACGCCGCCTTGCAGCGCATGAAGGAGGCCGGGGTCGCAATCGAATACGGCCCCGCCGATGAACCCTGGGGGGTGCGCCGCTTCTATGTGCGCGACCCGTTTGGGCGACTGATCAACATACTGATGCACAGCTAAGCAGGCGTCGGAGAACGTCCAACGCTCTGCCGACAAAACCCGCGGCAGAGCGTGATAGCGAATGAGCATCCGTCAAACCCAATGACGTTCGTCCAGTGCGACGCCTTGGCTCTCAGAACGACACGCTGCGGTTTGACCAGATGGGGCCAAGGCGCTCCTCTTCCTTGAGGCTGCCGGAGCCATAGGAGAAGCGGAGGCCGCCGAAAATGGCGTTGCTGTCGCCGGAGAGAGTGTCCGCCAAATCGACATTCGTGTACTTGTACCCCGCAAACAGCGTGGCCGGCCATTGCTCGGGTCGATAGTTCGCGGTGAGCTTGAGGCTGTGGATGTCGAGGTCTTCTCCAGCATCGGTGATGTGATCGAGCTTGCCGTCGATATCCAATCGCACATTGTCGGTCGCGTACCAGCGAGCGCCGAGGGCGCCCATATAGTGATCAGCGTCCAGACCGCCCAGCTCGGTTTGGCCGTAGCCTGCCGCGCCCACGATGGTCCAGGTGTCCTGGAAGAGGGCGCCCTCGACGCCACCCATATAATCCTTGATGTCCTCGGTCAGGCCGACATCATATCGGGATGCTGCGAAGAAGGCGCCGGCGGCAAAGAGGCTGTCCCGGTAATATCCGTGGAGCGCACCGTCATATTTGTCGATGTCGAGGTCGCCGATTCCGGCGCGCTCGTAGCCGAGATCGACCTGCAGGTTCATGCCGGAACCGGCATCGACATTGATCGCGCCTCTCAGTTCCCAGGCGTCGGCATCGACGTCGTCGACGCTGTTCGCGTAGGATCCCTCGACATATCCGGAGAGGCCGCCAGAGGCGACTTCAACTACCGGCTCGTGATAGGCGCCCAAACCGGGAAGCGGCCCATCCACGTCAGCAGACAACGCGATGTTGGAACTCGATAAAAACAGCAGTGCTAAAGTGGTCGTTCGAAACACGGGGCCCCATCTCCGTTAAAATCCCGTCTGGACCCTAGCTGCGCATGGTTAATGCAAGCTGAACGCGAGCCGAATTTACCAACTCGCGATTGTGCCGATTTTACGAAGAGACCGCAGGCAAGTGCGGGCAAATGAGGCGTTGGCGATGACGCTTGCAGAACGTCGCCGGAACGAAATCAGGGCTTGAAGCGCGCGATGACCAGTTGGCCGGCGATCGGTGCACCTTCTTCCATGCGGACCGTTATGTCGCCGATCTCGGCGATCTCGAATCCGGTCGCAGTGAGGCGGTCTCTTAGATAAGCCTCCGAATGGGCGAAGCGTTGATGCGGACCGACGATGTAGGAGCGCCCCGCAAAGTCTTCCTCGGGTAGCGTTTCGCTGGAAAAGATCAGCAGGCCGCCCGGGATGAGATTGTCGACGGCGCCAAAGAATAGCGCTTCCAAGGCGCCCATATAGGGCAGGACATCCGTCGCGACGATCAGGTCGAAAGGCTCGTCGTCATTGTCGTCGAGAAAGTCGACGGCTTCCGCAACGTAAAGCGTCTCGTAGAGATCCTTCTCATGGGCGATCTCGACCATATTCTCGGAAAGGTCGACGCCGGTAATATCCTCGGCCATGTCGCGCAAGGCGCCGCCGGTGAGCCCCGTACCGCAGCCAAGATCGAGCACTCTCCTGAAAGGACCGAGCTCAAGCGCCTGGATGCGCTGGCGAACGAGGAGGGGCACGCAATAATCGAGCTGATCGACAAGAACATTGTCGAAGACTTCGGCGTGCTGGTCGAAGAGCGTCTGCACATAGGCATCCGGAGCCTTGATCGGCGTATCGCCGCGCCCCATGGAAGCAAGCCGGACAGTGGCTCCTCCATGGTCCTCGGGATCGAGTTCCAGTACTTCCCGGTATGCGGCGGCGGCGGCATCGAAATTGCCGGCCTTTTCCAAAGCGAGGGCGCGGTTATAGGCTTCCGCCAGGGCTTCCTCGTCGATCTTCCTGCTCTTCTGCGTCATGGTCGCTTCTTACGACTGCGGGCCGCCTTTGGCAATCGCCGTCGAATTGGACGACGCTCGGGAAGATTCTTGGGGGATCTGCGGTGTCTCCAATACAGCAACGCTTAAGCGTCCAGCGCATTCGATGCCGATCTCACGCCGCGTTTCCATGCGCTCACAAAAATGGAGACACTCATCGGCTGATCAAAAAGTGACGAAGCGCGGTAGTCCGGGATTTATCCTCGCCGGGAATAGAGTCATCATCGTGAAAACAGTGAATTACCGGGAGGAACGCCGATGGCTTCTGAACTCAGCCCGCTGACATTGGAAACGGCGCTGCCGGAGGAGCACGGACCGCCGCTGCCGCAATCGTCACAGGAGACGATCAATACGATCGTCCATTATTATCGCGGTGAGATGGGACGGATGGCGGGTTGGCGGGACCGGATTGACCGGACTTCGAACTGGGCGATCACAGTCGTCGCGGCGATGCTTTCCGTTTCCCTGTCGACGCCCACGTCGCACCATGGCGTGCTGCTCTTTGCCATGCTGCTGATCACGTTGCTGTTGTTGATCGAAGCGAGGCGTTACCGCTTCTTCGACGTCTACCGGGCGCGCGTGCGCCAACTGGAGCGCGGCTATTTCGCACAGGTTCTCTCGCCGGATGGCGCGCCGAGTGCCAAGTGGTCGACGTCGATCGCCGCGAGCCTGCGCAAGCCGGTTTTCCTGATGAGCTACAAGGATGCGGTCTGCCGACGGTTGCAGCGCAATTACTGCTGGATGTACTTGATCCTGCTCCTGGCTTGGGGGCTGAAAATCACCTCGCCCAAGATGTCCATGGCCGGCGAGTTCCTGGGCCCCGTCCGCTCCTGGAGCGACCTCGTCGCAAATACGGCCCTCGGCCCTTTGCCGGGCTGGATCGTGCTGATCCTGGTTGCGTTCTTTTATGGTCTCGTACTCTACGGCTCGTTCCGCCGGGAGGAGCATGAGGGCGAGCTGGCCCACGGCCAAGTGCATGTCTGACTGGAGCAGCCGCGACGCGCCGGCGCTGAACGCTCAATGAAGAATGAATTCTCCTTTCAGCGCCCGCCACTCGCTGGCCGAAATCAGTTTGCGGTGGACGTATCGTACGGAGTGGAGCGGCCCGTCGAGCTGTTCCTGCCAGAACTTGAGGAAGCTTCGCATCTCCGGAAAGTCCGGAGCGATGTCGTAATGCTGCCAGATATAGGTCTGCAGAAGAGCCGGATGGTCGGGCATTCGATACAAGATATGGGCCGTCGTCAGGCCGTAACCCTTGAGCTGCAGTTGCATGTCGTTCGTCATCAAGGACCTCACTTTTCATGAAAGGCTGGTCTCTATGATGGAGCGCTTGATTTCTTAATCAAGGCCTAATACTAGTCCAGATCGCGAGAATAAACATAAAAAATCAAGGGTTTAGCAGCAGGTCTAAGGGAGTGCTGCCAGGAACCCGGTGGTGGGCACGGCGCGACCGCGGGACTTTCTCGATCCTCTCAGCGCTTCAAATGACGTGTCAGCCGTGCTTCGAGCCAGCCCCAGATATTGCGCAGGAGCTCTACCATCAGAAGGTACAGCGCGGCCGCCCAGATATACATCTGGTAGTCGAAGGTGCGGGAGAAGGCGCGACGCGTTTCTCCCATCAGATCGAAGACGGTGACGATCGCGACGATTGCCGAGCCCTTGATCATCAGGACGATCTCGTTGCCGTAAGGGCGTAAGGCCACGATCATCGCCTGCGGCAGGATCACCTTGAAAAAGGCGATGTGTTTCGGCAGGCCAAGCGCGGCCGCGCCCTCATGCTGGCCGCGCGGCACGCTTTCGATAGCCCCGCGCAGGATTTCGGCCTGGTAGGCGGCGGTATTCAGCGTGAACGTGAAGAGCGCGCAGTTCCAGGCGTCACGGAAGAACCACCAGAGGCCGACCGTCTCGAGCTGCGGACGGAAGCTGCCGAGACCGTAGTAGACGAGGAAGAGCTGCGTGATCAGCGGCGTGCCACGGAAGAAATAGACATAGGCATAGGCAAGCCAGGACCAGAGCCTGTGTTTCGACATGCGCCCGAGCGCAACCGGCAACGACAGCACGGCGCCAAGCAGGATCGATGAGCTGACGAGTGCCAGCGTCACGCCGAGGCCCGAGAGGAAACTCGGTCCGTAGCGGGAAAATTTCTCCGCGTCCCAGCCGCCGACGACGGTGAAGAAGATGCCGACGGCAAGCGCCAGCCAGACGCCGAGCGCAACGCTGCCGAAGAAGCGCGATAGCGTGTAGGGCTTCGGTGGTGCCGGGGGCGGGGCCTGCGGCGGGATCATTGTCTCGGCAATGCTCATCGGCCCATCTCCGCGCGTTTGGTCCGGCGCTCGATTGCCGAAAAGGCGACGGACGAAATCATCGCCAGGATCAGGAAGAGGATGCAGGCAAGGCCGAAGAATTCGAAGGCTTGCTTGGTGACGCGGGCTGCAACGCCAGTCTGGCGGAGGATGTCGGGCAAGCCGACCACCGAGACGAGCGCGGTGTCCTTGAGCAATGCCATCCAGAGATTGCCGAGTCCGGGAAGCGCGATGCGGATGAGCTGCGGCAGGATGATGAGCCGCATCGTTGCGCCACGATGGAGACCGAGCGCATCGCCCGCCTCGTATTGGCCGTGGGGAATGGCCTTGAAGGCTGAGAGCAGCACTTCGGAGCAATAGGCGGAAAAGACCACACCGAGTGCAATCATGCCGGCGACGAAGGCGTTGATCTCGACCGGTCCCTCATAGCCGATCGTGGCAAGGAATTGCTGCACGAGGATCTGCAGACCGTAATAGACGATGAAGAGCGTCAGGAGCTCGGGCAGGCCGCGGAAAATCGTCGTGTATATATTGGCGGCAAGCCGCAGCGATCGTTCCTCGGATTGTTTCGCGAGCGCCACGAAAAAGCCGACCGTCAGCCCGATGGGGAGGGTGGCGATCGCCAGACTGGCGGTGACCAGGAAGCCGTAGGCGACCTCATCGCCCCAGCCGGTATCGCCGCATGCCAGCAGCGTGTCGGAACCGAATAACCGAAATACGCCGACCGGCCCGCAAAACGGATCGATGATCGAAACGACCCAGGCAAGACCGGAATAGATGGCGGCAAACAGCCCGCTCATGCCGGTAGATTCCCCTTTATGTTCTTATGGACGCCGACGACGCCTATTCTTGCGTTTTCTTGTCAAGCAAAAACGGCGGAAGGGCAAGCCATCCGCCGTTGCATTTTCTTCATGAACCGAGAATTTGCCGGTATAACCTACGAATGGTAGCGGGAATCGCGGCTATTAGCTGCCGTAGACGTCGAACGGGAAGTATTTTTCGTTGATTTCCTGGTACTTGCCGTTAGCGCGAATGGCGTCGATCGCCTTGTTGAACTTCTCTCGCAGCTCGTCTTCGCCCTTGCGAAGCGCGATGCCGGCTCCTTCACCATTGATGACCGGATCGATCGGCAGCGTGCCGAGCAGCTTGCAGCAGGCGCCGTCCTCGGTCTTCAGCCATTCCGAAAGCACGACGACGTCGTCGATCGCTGCATCGATGCGGCCATTGGCGAGGTCGAGCTTGTATTCATCGGCGGTCGGATAGAGCTTCAGTTCCGCACCCTTCATATGCGCCTCGGCATAATTCGAGTGGGTGGTGGAGCTCTGCGCGCCGAGCATCTTGCCCTCGAGTGCCGCTTCGGTCGCCTCGGTTATCGGGGAATCCTTCGGCACGGCGATCGCCGGTGGCGTGTTGTAGTATTTCTTTGTGAAGTCGACCTTCTCCTTGCGCTCCTCTGTGATCGACATGGACGCGATGAACGCGTCGAACTTCTTGGCGATCAGCGCCGGAATGGCGCCGTCCCACTCCTGCGTCACGAAGGTGCACTCGACCTTCATTTCCTCGCAGAGCGCCTTGGCAATGTCGATGTCGAAGCCCGTCAAAGTGCCATCGGCCTCGAGATTGTTGAAGGGCGGGTAAGCGCCTTCCGTGCCGATAACGAGCTTCTCGCCTTGCGCCATGGCCGAGCCTGCCATGAACGCGAAAACGGCAGCCGATGCGGCGGCTGCCAGCCGTCTGGAAATACGCATGATGATCCTCTCTTTTGGCCGGCATCCGGATTTTTTCTTGTTCGCGGATACCAAGTATACCCGCGGCGAGCGCCGCTGGTTGTGGCGATATTCGTACTGTTTTCCTACAAAAATCAACTGCAAAGCGTCGTCGCTACCAGCAAAAGCTGTTTAGGACTTTTCGCACCCTTATTGTTTGTGAATGGCCCGTTCAGGCACGGTTAATGTCGCCTCCGATAGGCCTGAAGCGGAACCGATCCGTGGCTGCCGCGTTGCGGCTGCGAAAGTTCCGACCGACGCAAAAAGTCGGAACCGCGGATCATTGCCCCGAAACGATGCGCTGTGCCGATGCGCAATGCGACGGGGGCGCCGGGCGCGACAACGTGCCGGGACCAGGAGGAAGAAAGAGAATGTCGATTCGATCCAAACTTTTCGCAACTGTGGCCCTGCCGGTTTTCGCGGCGTCTCTTGCGGCCCAGCCGGCGCTCGCCGATCGCTTGAACGCGCCTTTCGAAGTGGCGCAGGAGGGTGGCGAAGAGCTCTCGCCTGAGGAACTGCTGCTGCTGAAGAAGCGCCAGCAGGAGCAACGCCAGGCCGAGGAAGAGCAGCAGGGCGCCGAGGAAGAACAGCAGCGCCAGGCAGAGGAAGAGCAGCAGCGCGCCGCCGAGGAAGAGCAGCAGCGCCAGGCCGAGGAAGAGCAGCAGCGCGCCGCCGAGGAAGAAAAGCAGCGCCAGGCCGAGGAAGAGCAGCAGCGTGCTGCCGAGGAAGAAAAGCAGCGCCAGGCCGAGGAAGAGCAGCAGCGCGCCGCCGAGGAAGAAAAGCAGCGCCAGGCCGAGGAAGAGCAGCAGCGCGCCGCCGAGGAAGAAAAGCAGCGCCAGGCCGAGGAAGAACAGCAGCGTGCCGCCGAGGAAGAAAAGCAGCGCCAGGCCGAGGAAGAACAGCAGCGTGCTGCCGAGGAAGAAAAGCAGCGCCAGGCCGAGGAAGAACTGCAGCGTGCTGCCGAGGAAGAAAAGCAGCGCCAGGCCGAGGAAGAACAGCAGCGTGCTGCCGAGGAAGAAAAGCAGCGCCAGGCCGAGGAAGAACAGCAGCGTGCTGCGGAAGAAGAGCAGCAGCCCCAGGCCGAGGAAGAACAGCAGCGTGCTGCCGAGGAAGAGCAGCAGCCCCAGGCCGAGGAAGAACAGCAGCGTGCTGCCGAAGAAGAGCCGGCAGATGTGCCGACTGAGCAGACAGGCGAAGCCGAAGAGCAGCCTCAGCCAGAAGGCGAAGAGCCTGCCACTGCCGAGGGTGAGCAGCCCGAGGGTGAGCCCGCTGCGGAAGTCGTCGACGAGCGCACGGTCGAAGAAAAGCAGAAGATCGCCGAGGACCCGGCAGCCACCGATGAGACCGTGGTGCTCCCGGTCGAACGGGGCGCAGCCGTGCTCGACAGCGACAAGGACGCGGACAATTTCGGTGGCGACCGCGCACGGGAAATCCGTCGCCAGCAGCGCGAGGAGCTCCGGGCGAAGGAAGAAGCCGTAGAGCCGCCCAGTGACGACGCCGCTGCCCAGGCGGAAATTCCGGCCGAGGTCAGGGAGGCACTGCCGCAGAAGATCGAGGCAGCGCTTAGCGAAGAGGGTGAGCGGGTCGAGGAAGCTCCGGAGTTCGCCGTTCCGGAAACCACGAACATCGTCAACAACACCGTCATCAACAACACGACCGTAAACAACACGACCGTAAACAACACGACGACGACCAACGTCACGGAAGTGAGGGTCGTCGAACAGACCGAAAACCGCGTCATCCTCGAGGCCGGTGATCGCATCTTCGTTCGAGGCGACGACCGGCCGCGCCTTAGGCACGACGCGGAGGAGACCTTTTACGAGGAACTGCCGCGGGACCGCTACCGTGAGACCATCGTCCGACCGGGCGGTTACCGCATCGTTACGATCTACGACCGTTACGGCGGTATCCTGCAGCGAACCCGCATTGATCGCGAAGGCACCGAATATGTGCTGATCTATGCGCCGGAGTATGAAGAAGAACGTCGGCGCCCGACGATCGTCGATGTCGGATACGAACTGCCGCCGATGCGGCTGAACATTCCGGTTGACGAATATATTGTCGATTACGCCGAAGAACCGGATCTGGACTACTACGAGTTCCTGTCCGAGCCGCCGGTGGAGCGGGTCGAACGGGTCTACACGATCGACGAGGTCCGTCATTCGGCTCGCCTTCGCGACAAGGTCCGCCGCATCGACCTCGACACCATCACCTTTGCCACGGGCAGTGCCGAAGTATCGATGTCGCAGGCAAAGACCTTGCGCAAGGTGGCGGACGCGATGGCGAAGGTCCTCGACAAGGACCCGGGCGAAACCTTCTTCATCGAAGGCCACACGGATGCCGTTGGCTCGGACCGCTCCAACCTGCTCTTGTCGGACCGTCGCGCAGACTCCGTCGCTTCGTTGCTCTCCGAGGTCTACGGCATCCCGCCGGAAAACCTGGTGACCCAGGGCTACGGCGAGCGCTTCCTGAAGATCCGCACGCAGGAGGCGGAGCAGGAGAACCGACGCGTCACCATACGCCGCGTGACACCGCTGGTGCGGCCAGTGGCGCAGCGGTAAGCAGCTGAAAATAGAGCGGTGCGGTCGTTTCGCACCGCTCACCGCCCGTTCATGAGATCGGGGCCGCACAGCCGGTCCCGCTTTTTTTACCCGCCCGTGCGCCGATGATCCGCAGGGGAGGGATAGAAGTTGCCGCGATTGCCTGCGGGAGAGGGAAGGAGAATCCCATGCCTAAGGTCGTTGGAATCGGTGGTGTGTTCTTCAGGGCGGCGGACCCGGCTGGGCTCGCCGAATGGTACGAGAAGCATCTTGGGATTGACGACCTGCACAAGTCCGTATGGTTCCAAGAGGCTGGAGCAACAATTTTTGGGCCGTTCTCCGAGAATACCGACTATTTTGGACAGGCAGAACAGCAGTGGATGATCAACTTCCGCGTCGATGATCTCGATGGGCTCGTGGCAAGCCTGAGGGCAAGCGGGATTGCGGTGGAAACTCGGGCCGAGTGGAACTCGGAAGTCGGTCGCTTTGCCCGCATTCACGATCCCGAAGGCAATCCGGTCGAGCTCTGGGAGCCGACGAAGGGCTGATAGCGAACTCCGCCATCAATGCTCGAACACCGGAGCTGAGGTCCGATTTCGACGAGTCGCTTACAGCGCAGCGCGTCTTTTCAGACGCGCAAAGGTCGCTGTAACTCTTTGAATTTGCGCATCGAGCTTTCCGAAAATCGGGTACGCTAGATGCCGAGGAGCACAGCCCCACCGGTCATCCCCGCTCCGGCTGCCGTCAGCAAAAGCTTTTCCCCGGGCCGGAAGGGTTTCGCTTCGTTTGCCAGCGAGAGCGATAGCGGAATTGTCGCTGCCGATGAGTTGCCGTGCTCCTCGATGATGCGCACCGCCTTCGATGACTCGATGCCGAGACTGCCGCAAACCGCGTCTAAGATCCGGATATTGGCCTGGTGCGGCAGGAACCGGCAAACGTCCCCGGAGCAAAGGCCGGCATCTGCGAGCGCACGTCTTGCGCAGGCCGTCATCATCTCCACGGCGCGAACGAAGACGTCCTGGCCGTCGCGCATGGTCATCAGGACGTCCGCCGCCGCCATGCCAGGCGCAAACGGCCGGGTGCTGCCGCCGGCTGGAATCGTTATCAGGTCGTAGCCGCTCCCGTCCGATGCCAGATCGACGCCGATCACACCCTTGCCCAGATCGTCGCAGGGCGCGACGACCACCGAGCCGGCTGCATCGGCAAAGAGCACGGCACTCGCCCTTTCCGCCGGATTGATCCGGCGGCTGAGGATATTGGCGGCAACGACAAGGACCGGTTTCCCCTGGGTGCGCACGAAGCCATCGGCAAGTGTCAGCGCGTAAAGAAAGCCCGAGCATGCGCCGGCAAGATCGATCGCGCCGGAATTGGCAAGCCCGAGCCGGTGGGCGAGCAGCGGCGCGGACGGAGGCAGCAGGTGGTCGGGCGTCGAGGTCGCAAGCAGCGTCAAAGCCACATCGCCGCGCGGAATGCCTGCGTCCTGAAGCGCCGCTTCTCCGGCTCTTGACGCAAGTCCCGTCAGCGTGTCTCCCGCCTCTACCCAGCGACGCGCGCGGATCCCGGTCCGCCGCTCGATCCAGCCGGGTTCGAGGCCGAGCCTGGTTTCGATCTCGGCATTTGCGACGCGCCGGTTCGGCACGTAATGGCCGAATCCGGCAAGGCGGGATGATCGGACGGTGCTCATAGCCGCCCCGCCGCGAAGGCCGACGCCGCCTCGTCGATTGCGTCATAAGCGCGGTCGAGGTCGGCTTCGGTGACGCAATAGGGCGGCATCAGATAAATGACATTGCCGAGCGGCCGGATGAGGAGCTTGCGCTCGCGGAAGAATGTCCGAAGCCGCGGGCCGACCTCCGAAAGATAGCCGCCGACCGGCACGGCAAGATCGAGGGCGGCGATGGTGCCGGCCTGGCGAATGTTGCAGAAGCGCGGGTCGCCTTCGAAGCGTCGCAGCCGGCTCCGCTGCTTCGCCGCAAGCGCCTCGATGCGTGTTCCCACCGCCTCCGTCGCCCAGATGCCGAGATTGGCGAGGGCGGCTGCGCAGGCGATGGGGTTGGCCGTGTAGGAGCTCGAATGAAAGAACGTCCGGCGGCGATCGGCCGAAAAATGCGCATCGAATATATCGGCGGTGCAGAGGGTCGCAGCCAGCGGCAGCGCGCCGCCTGTAAGCCCCTTCGAGGTACAAAGGATGTCAGGCGTGAGCCCGGCCTGTTCGCAGGCGAAGCGCGTACCCGTCCGGCCCCATCCGGTCATCACCTCATCGGCGATGAAGAGGCTGCCGTGGCGCTCGGCGATCCGCTTCAGTTCGGTGAGCACGGCGGGCGGATAGATTTTCATTCCGCCGGCGCCGAGCACCAGCGGTTCGATGAGCAGTGCCGCCACACGGCCGGACGCGCAAGATGCCGCGAAAGTGTCGAGCGTCTGTTGCTCGCGCCCGGGCTCCGGAAATGGCAGCCGGTCGACGGCGAAGAGAAGCGGTTCGTAGGCCGCATTGAAGACGCCGCGTTCGCCGGCCGACATCGTGCCGATGGTATCGCCATGGTAGCCGTGCTCCAGCACGCAGACGCGGCTACGCGGGGCGCCGATATTGTGGAAGAAGCCGAGCGCCATTTTCAGTGCGACTTCAACCGCGGTCGAGCCGCTGTCGGAATAGAACACGTGCTTGAGGCCAGCCGGTGTGATCCCGATCAGCCCGGCGGCAAGCTCCTCGGCCGGCGCATGGGTATATTCGGCGAAGATGATCTGGTCATAGGTTTCCGAGGCGCGCCGGATCGCCTCCATGATGGCCGGGTGCCGGTGGCCGTGGGTGATCACCCACCAGGAGGAGATCGCATCGAGGATCCGCGCGCCGTCTTCATCGATGAGGTGGGCGCCCTCGGTGCCAGCGACCCGCTTCATTGGTGTTTCAAGCGCGTGCTGGGTAAAGGGGTGCCATACAGGAGACCTTCTCACGCGGGTACCTCGCTAAAGCAATCGACGTCGAAGTTCACGCGAAAAGCTTGCCGCAGAGCGTCCGGCTCAAGCGGCTCGAGCCGTGGGACCCGACCGAGCACGCGGACCTGTCCGAGCGCCGCGATGGTGCTTTGCGTGTCCCGCTGCTCGTCGCCGATGAAGGCGACGCCGAGAACCGGAATCGAGCGGGCGCGCAGCGCTTCGAGCGACAGCAGCGTGTGATTGATCGTTCCGAGTCCGGTGCGGGCGCAGAGGACGACGGGAATCCGCCAGCGCGCGAAGACATCGGCAAAGATGGTCTTTTCCGTCAGCGGCACCATGAGCCCGCCGGCGCCCTCGATGACGAGCGGCGCATCGGTCTCAGGCGGTGAAAGATCGTCGGGCAGGATCGTGACGCCGTCGAGCCTGGCAGAGAGATGCGGCGATGCGGGGGTTGTAAGTCTGTAGGCCTCCGGCAGAAGGCGGTCGGGTGCGATCTGCGCGAGCCGCCCCACGGTTTCGCTGTCTGTTGCATCCTCGAGGCCGGACTGCACCGGCTTCCAATAGTAGCCTGAAAGCGCATCGACGAGTGCTGCGGCGAAGACCGTCTTGCCGAGGCCGGTATCGGTGCCGGTGACCACCAGGCGAAGCGTCATGGCCGCTCCTCCGAAATCGCCACCTTCAGGCTCTCCAGCATCTCGGCGATCGCCCGCCGATCGACGTGCAGCGTGATCGCGATCCTAAGCCGCGCCGTGCCTTCAGGCACCGTCGGCGGACGGATCGGCCGGATATCGAAGCCTTCCCGGCGAAGCCGCGCCGCGATTCTCACTGCCCGGCTATTGTCACCGATCATCACCGGCAGGATCTGCGAACCGCTGCCCTTGATGCCGAGCGTTGCGGCAAGCGCCTCATTGGCGAAGGTCCCGAGCTCGTCGAAAGCCGTTCGGCGTTGCGGCTCGTCCGCGAGTATTTTCAACGACTCGCGAACCGCCGCGGCGGTCAAGGGCGATGGTGCAGTCGAATAGATGAAGCCGCGCGCGCGGTTGACGAGATAGTCGCAAAGGATCGCGTTCGCACCGAGCAGGGCGCCCGAAACCCCGAGCGCCTTGCCGCAGGTATGCAGCACGACGATATTGTCCCGGCCCTCCAGGGAAGCCGAAAGGCCGCGGCCGCCGGAGCCGAAAACCCCGGTCGCATGTGCCTCGTCGACCACCAGAAAGCCGCCGTGCCGGTCCGCGACGGCGGCGAGTTCGGCGAGTGGTGCCCGGTCGCCGTCCATCGAATAGAGGCTTTCTACAGCGATCCACGGATGCCCCTTTCCACCGGCGGCGCGCCACCTCAGGATCGCGTCGGCAAAGGCAGCGGCATGGTTGTGCCGGACGGCCAGCGCGGGCGCCTTGCTCGCCGCTATGCCCTCATGGGCACTCGCATGGATCAGTTCGTCATGAACGATGAGGTCCTCGCGCTGCGGCAGGCTCGAAAACAGCGCGACATTGGCAGCATAGCCGCTGCCAAAGAAGAGCGCCCGGTCCGTGCCGAAGAATTCCGCCGCCTCCGCCTCCAGCGCCTCATGCTCCGGATGGTTGCCGCGCAAGAGCCGCGATCCGCCGGCGCCGACCGGCACGCCGCGTTCGAGCGCCGCGGCAATCGCAGTTTTGAGGCGTGGCGACTGGGCAAGCGCCAGGTAATCGTTCGAGGTGAAATCGAGCCCATGCTGCGGCGCGAGCGCCCGGCGCCGTCCCTTGCGCTCAAGCCCGGCGAGCGTCCTCTCGTAACGCTCGAGCGCGTCCAGCGTCATTCGGCCGGCTCCGGTTGCACCGCCTGCAACGCCATCGGCTTTAGTCCGAGGCGGCGAAACAGCGCCGAGTCATGATCCTCGCCGGGATTGTCGGCGGTCAGCAGCATCTCGCCGACGAAGATGGAATTGGCGCCGGCAAAGAAACAGAACGCCTGCATCTCATCGCTCATTTCCGTGCGGCCGGCCGAGAGTCGGACATGGGATTGCGGCATCAGGATCCGGGCGAGCGCGATCGTGCGGACGAAATCGATCGGATCGACCGGCGGCTGATCCGCGAGCTTCGATCCGGGGATGGGGATCAGCATATTGATCGGTACGCTTTCCGGAGCGGCCGGAAGATTGGCGAGCGTCACCAGCATGGAGATACGATCGTCGATCGCCTCGCCCATGCCCAGTATGCCGCCGGCACAGACCTTGATCCCCGCCTCGCGCACATTGGCGAGGGTCTCCAGCCGGTCGGCGAAGGTCCGGGTGGTGATGACCTCGCTGTAGAAGCGCTCAGACGTATCTATATTGTGGTTGTAGTAGTCGAGGCCGGCATTCGCCAGCCGCTCCGATTGCGTCGGCGTCAGCATGCCGAGGGTCATGCAGGTCTCCATGCCAAGCGCCTTGACGCCCTCAACCATGGCGACGATCGTCTCCATGTCGCGCTCCTTCGGGCTGCGCCAGGCGGCCCCCATGCAATAGCGCGTCGCGCCGCCGTCCTTGGCCTTCTGGGCCTCTGCAACGACCCGCTCGACCTCCATCAGCTTCGACGCCTTGAGCCCGGTCGGGTAATGGGCCGACTGGCTGCAATAGCCGCAATCCTCCGCGCAGCCGCCGGTCTTGATCGACAGGAGCCGGCTCATCTGTATGGCGTTTGGATCAAAATGCGCACGATGGACGGACTGGGCGCGGAAGAGAAGATCGTTAAACGGCAGATTATAGATTTTTCTAGCATCGCCGATCGTCCAACGCCCCGCGGCAGCGCCGGTTTGGAGTGAGCTTGCTGTCCGTGAGGCGTGTACATCCAGCATATCCAGAATTCTCCCTCTGTCTGCACGATCTATATAGATAGATTCAGATATTATCTATAATTTCGTCGCAGGGACGAGGGCGCAACCATCTATTCGGCGAACTGGCGCCACTGCGCAATCTCAGCGGGAAATTGCATCGAGCGGCGAGCCCTGGCGACCGTCCGCTCGGAACCGGAAAATGCTGCAAAAGCAATGCTTAGCGGAAGCAATCAGCCGACGATCGCAAAGGCGCCGCCGGATGCGTTTTTCACCGGTTTTTGCCCGATCCTCTGGACATGGCGCTCCAGCACGGCTGCTGCGTTCTCGGTCCGGCCTTGGCGAAGGAAAGCGAGAATCGCCCGGTGGTCGTGGTCAGGCCGGACCTCCCAGTCCGACCGCCAGGTTGCAAACAGGAACCGGGCGCTGACCGCATGCAGGTCATCGATCGCGGCTAGCAGGCGCGGCATGCCGCAAGGTGTCAGAAGCAAGCGATGGAAGCGGCGATTCGCCCCCTCCCAGGAGCGCACGTCCCGGGCATTGTCCGCTTCGACGGTGGCTTCCTCCGCTTGATTGAGGATCGACGGGGTCAGATGCGGCGCCGCATGGCGCAGCGCCAAAACTTCGAGTGCTGCCCGCATCTCGGCAACCTCGCGGACTTCTTCGAGACTGAACGAGGCGACCCGCACACCGCGGCGGGGCTCGCTCACGGCCAGTCCCTGCGCTTCGAGCCTGCGGAAGGCCTCGCGTACCGGCACATGGCTGGTTCCGAATTCCTCGGCGATGTGATCCTGCCGAAGCTTGGCTCCGGGCTCCAGTTCACCCGTCACGATCCGTTCCGCGAGAATGCGGCAGATGCGGTTGGCTATCGTGTCTTCGTTCGTCGCGGACATGTTTTATAGATAATTTGCGCCGGGCTCGGTGTCGAGCCGGTTAAAAGCATTGCCGCCGATACTCGCAACGATTTTGATCCCCACACGGTTGTGATAACCGTGACGGGTGACGCGTTCCTTCACGGGCATGCCGCCGCGGTGGTTCGGATCGCCCCTGAAGGCGGGCAGGCCTCAAGGCGCGCGATCGGTGAGAGCGTCAGCTCCCTCCTGTTCGGCGCAATGAGCACAGCAGTAGATGATGTCGCCCTGCTCCACTCCATGCCCGATGATCCGGACGCCGCAATGCGGGCATGTCGGAGCAAGTTTCTGGATCGCACATTCGAAGCTATCGAAGGTGTAGGTATCATTCCCCAGATTCACCCGGAAGGTCTTATCGTAGTCGTTACCGCACTGGTCGCATCTGGCCATGGCTGTATTCCTCCTGTTCGGTCGGACCAACCTCGCGAACAGCGATAGGTTCCGTTGTCGTTCCGGCTCAAGCCCGGTCCTCGACAATTGCCGAGCCGGACCTCGTCGGCTGCGCCGATGTCCCCATGTCTTACCGAAATGGGTCGTGCTGCCGATGAGCAATTGCCAGCGGTACGACTAAAGCACCGGTTCTTCCAACCCGCTTCTCTGGTGCGACTTCCATAGATAGTAGCCGAGCACCGATCCGAAGAAGAAGGTATGGGCGATGAACTGCACCAGCGGACTCGATTCCAGGAACCAGGGGAATAGGATCGGTGCGATTACATAGAAGTTGATCAGCCAGAGCGCGAGCCCGAAGAGGCTACCCGCTGCGATAAAGGCAACAGGACCCCGCAGCATCGCTGCGATTTCACCGAAGATTATTCCGTAGATGATCGCGAGTACGAAGTGTACTACGACGCCGGCGATGCCGGCCGTCACGAGCGAATAGCCCGGATCGAGTGCCTCCGGTCCGAGCGCGATGGCGCCGATCATTCGAAGTGGCATAAAGAAAGCGTCGGCTCCCATCATCGACGCGCTGACGATCATTTCGAAGGCAGCGAAAACGATGCCCGCGACTATGCCTGCGATGGCACCCTGCTGAAGACCCCACCGCATGTCGCGCGATGTCACTGGCGTGTGGATGTATTCCCGATAAGCCATGGCTATCACTCCCTTTCGGGCCCGTGAATTTCTATGATCGAAAGGAACGGACCGAGCGGCTCGACTGTTCCCGCCCACGGGCTGGACTCACGGGGAATTGAGCGCTCGGAAACTTCCCGCCCCGGGGGCAGGGGCGCCTTATTGGGTCGAGGACAGAGGGGACGCCAGGAAAGGTCCTTGCCGACCAACACGCAATTCTACTTCCACATGGTCCGCATCCTCGCCGCGACATCGATGCGGATCTGCTGGGCGCTTCGCTCGGAGGCCTCACGGCCGGCGACAGGCCAGGTTCCGGTCTCAAAGAACTGCAGGAGCGTCGCGGGGATAAAACGCGTCCGGCTCGCATAGACGTGTCGGTTCCCCTGCGCGTGCTGCCCACCGGTGAAGAAGCGCTGGGGCACCACCAGCGTGAGGCTGTCCTTGGCGCGTGTCATGCCGACATAGAGGAGCCGTCGTTCCTCCTCGAGGTCGTCGCTCGTTCCCGTGCTGAGATCCGAGGGGATGCAGCCATCGACGACATTCAACATGAAGACGGAACGCCATTCCTGGCCCTTGGCGGAATGGATGGTAGAGAGCACCAGATAATCTTCGTCGAGCAGCGGGACGCCAGCCTGGTCGCTCGTCGCGTCCGGCGGATCGAGCGTCAGCTCGGTCAGGAAGCGCTCGCGGTTATGGTAGCCGGCTGCGATCTGTTCCAGCTGCAGGAGATCGGCCCGGCGTGTCTCGGCATCCTCGTGCATCCGCTCAAGATGCGGCTCGTACCAGCTCCGCGCGAGCGCGATCTCGGCCGGCCATCCGGAATCGGATTTGCGCAGAGCCAGCATGAGGTCAATGAAGGACGCCCAATCCGGCCCGCTCTTCGGCGGAGCGGGTATCTCGCCGAGCGCCATCAGCGGCTCGGGATCGGTCGCGATGACATCGAGGATCTTGCCGGCGGTCTGCGGACCGATGCCTGGCAGCATCTGCAACAGTCGGAAGCCGGCGACCCGGTCTCGCGGATTTTGGGCAAAGCGCAGCACCGCGAGCAGGTCCTTGACGTGGGCGCTGTCGAGGAACTTCAGTCCGCCGAATTTCACGAAGGGGATGTTGCGGCGGGTCAGCTCCACCTCGAGGGGTCCGCTGTGGCTCGAGGTGCGGAACAGGACCGCCTGCTGCTTCAAGAGCATGCCCGATTCGCGGTTGGCGAGGACCTGCTCGACGATGTAATTCGCCTGATCGCTCTCGTCCTTCACGGTCAGGAGCTTCGGACGGACCGCCGATTGCCTGTCGGTCCAGAGATTCTTGGTGAACCGCTCGCGCGCCAGCTCGATGACGCCGTTCGCGGCCGCGAGGATCGTCTGTGTCGAGCGGTAATTCCGATCAAGGGTGATGACGTCGGCGGGCGGCGAGAACGCATCGGGAAAGTCGAGAATGTTGCGGACGGTCGCAGCCCGGAAGGAATAGATCGCCTGCGCGTCGTCTCCGACGACGGTCAGGCCGCGCCCGCCGGGTTTGAGGGCCAAAAGCACGGAAGACTGGAGCTTGTTGGTGTCCTGGTACTCGTCCACGAGGACATGGTCGAACCGGTTGCCGATGTCATCGGCGAGCGAAGGATCGCCCACCATTTGCGCCCAATAGAGGAGCAGGTCGTCGTAATCGAGCACGTTCTGCGCCTGCTTGGCTTCGACGTATCCGGAAAAGAGCTCCTTCAGCTGCTGTTCCCAGCCGGAAACCCAGGGATACCAGCTGCGCAGCACTTCGTTCAGCGGCGTCTGCGAGTTCACCGCCCGGGAGTAGATCGCCAGGCACGTGCCCTTGGTCGGGAACCTGCTTTCGGTCTTCGAGAGCCCGAGCTCATGCCGCACGACGTTCAAAAGGTCGGCGCTGTCCTCGCGGTCGTGGATCGTGAAATCCACGTTCAGACCGATCTGCTCGGCATAGATCCTGAGGAGCCGGGCGCCGATGCCATGAAAGGTCCCGGCCCAGGCGAGGGCGTCCGTCATGACGCCGGAACCGGCCCCAAGCACCTGCGCGCAGATACGCTCGACCCGCCGCGACATCTCGGCGGCGGCCCGGCGCGAAAACGTCATCAGAAGAATGCGGCGGGGATCAGCCCCATTGACGATCAGGTGGGCGACGCGATGGGCGAGCGTGTTGGTCTTGCCTGATCCGGCTCCGGCTATGATGAGCAATGGCCCGCCCACGGTTACGCCGTCCCCTCCAATGCCATGCTCGACAGCGCGGCGCTGCCGCTCGTTCAGCTTTTCAAGATAGGTCGCGCTCATTCGCCCCCGTCATGTCCATTCCACAATGAGTCCGGCTCCCTACATATCCGATCAGGGTCGCTGCTTCACGGTGGAATGCACCGATTTGAGAAGCGATTGGTTGAGGTGATCGCAACATCAGTCCCGCGGGAGCCTTCCGATGAGCAGCTCGTTTGCCTGCGCGTTTTGGCAACGGCGACATTTCAGCATGGCCGCGATGGCCATCAGGGACCTGCCGCCACCGTGCGCTCTCGCAATCTGCCGACGATCGATCCACGCCTGATGGCGGCAATGTGCACATCTTGCGACGAGAAAGTACCATTCCGGAAGCTTCTCCAAAGTGGAGGCGGCTTCCGACAAATCCTCGCGCGCAGCGAGCTCAATTCCCCGAGGATGCCTCACTATCGTTCTCTGTCAAAGCGTGGCCTCCATCATGCGTCTCGTCGCGACTCTCAGCTGTGTCGGTGAACGGCCTGCTGGCGGGTGTGTTCATGATATGTTCTCAGTCGGACGCTCAGTTGTCAACAGATCAGCTGCGCGACGGAGGTGGATCTCAGATCCCCCAGTCTCCCTTGCCGAAATTGACAGCGCCCCGCCGCATCGCGGTTCCGATTTTCGGGCCGATGCGCTAGAATTTTAGGCGTTGTTTTCCGGGAGGGCATCCCGATGAACGTTGCGCTCTGGCTTGAGAGCTTGGGACTTGCGCAGTATGCCCCGGCCTTCGATAGCAATGCTATCGACGCTGAGATCTTGCCCAAGCTGACTTCCGAGGATCTGAAGGAAATCGGCGTCGCTCCCCTTGCTCATCGCAAGAAGATCCTCGAGGCAATCGCCGCACTAGAAAGCTGCCAAACTGGCGCCGTTCCAAGGCAGCCGTTTTCGGGGCCAGTCGCTCACCTGAATCAACCCCCGGAAACCCGGCCACGCGAAGCCGAAAGACGTCAGCTCACCGTCATGTTTGCCGACCTGGTCGGCTCGACTGGTTTGGCCACCCATCTCGACCCTGAGGAAATGAGCGCGCTGCTGCGCCAGTTCCAAAATGCCGTTGCGGGCGAGATCGTCCGTTACGACGGCTATGTTGCGAAGTTGATGGGCGATGGCGTTCTTGCCTATTTCGGCTGGCCGCAGGCGCACGAGGAAGAAGCGGAACGGGCGGTCCGAGCAGGGCTTGCCGTCGTCGAAGCCGTGAAGGCGCTCTCCACCAAGGACGGTCAGCAATTGTCCGTCCGTGTTGGCATAGCGACCGGCGTAGTCGTCGTCGGAGACCTGATCGGGACCGGCGCGGCCCAGGAAAACGCCGTGGCCGGAGAGACCCCCAATCTCGCTGCTCGACTGCAGAAGCTCGCCGAGCCGGATACGGTCGTGATTTCGGAACTGACATATCGGCTGCTGGGCAGGCTCTTCGAGGTCAAGCGAATTCGCCCGAAAAAGCTGCATGGCTTTGACACCCCCACCAGCTCATACCTGGTAATGGAAGAAAGCCGGGCTGAAGGCCGTTTCGATGCCCTTCACGCAGGAGTTGCCGCGCCATTGGTCGGCCGGGACCTTGATATCGGCGTGCTTATCGACCGATGGAAACTTGCGGCCTCCGGAGAAGGACAAGTCGTTGAGCTGTTTGGCGAGGCGGGTATCGGCAAGTCGCGGATTCTTCAAGAGCTTCGCGAACGGCTGAAGGGCGAACGGGTCACATACTTGCGTTACTTCTGTTCGCCGTATCATGCGCAACGTGCGCTGTATCCTGTCGTCGACCAACTGCTCCGCGCCGCCGACATAAACCGAACGGACCCCCCTGAAACACAGCTGGCCTTCCTCGAGGAAGCGCTTGCGGCAGCCCGGGATCCGCAGCAAGCCATCCCTTTGATTGCAGCCTTGCTCTCGATCCCGACGGGCGATCGCTACCCAAAGCTCGACCTGATGCCGCAAATGCAGAAGGCGCGCACATTCGAGGTCTTGATAGAGCAGTTGGAGGCACTCGCAGGCGGTAAACCGGTCCTCATGCTTCTGGAGGACGCCCACCACCTTGACCCGGTTTCGGCCGAACTCTTCGACAGCGTTGTCGGCCGCATCCAGCGGCTGCCGGTTATGCTCATCGCCACCTATCGGCCGGAAGGAGCCGTCCGATGGAGCGGTCTCCCCCACGCGACCTTGCTGACCCTGAACCGCTTGAGCCGCGCCCAGACAGCCGCCATTATCGATGCCATGACGGGCGGAAAACACCTCCCGTCGGCAGTTCTCGACCAGATTCTCGCAAAAACCGAGGGTGTGCCGCTTTTCGTTGAGGAACTGACGAAAGTGGTTCTGGAGTCCGGTCTCCTCGAGGAAACCGGCGAAGCCTACAAGCTATCGGGCCCATTGCCTCCGCTCGCAGTGCCGGCAACTCTCCACGATTCGCTGATGGCTCGTCTCGATCGCCTCGCCTCGGTCAGGGAGGTCGCCCAAATCGGTGCGGTCATTGGGCGGGAATTCAGCCATGAGCTACTCGCCGCTGCAACCGGGATCCCGGAGGCTGAACTGGAGATGGCAACGGAACAGCTCGTCGCCGCAGGCCTGGTATTCCGGCGCGGCGGCAGAGGTGAGGCGAGCTACGCCTTCAAGCATGCGCTGGTTCAAGATGCGGCTTACGGGAGCTTGCTTTTGAGCCGGCGGCAGCAGTTGCACGCCCGGATTGCCCAGATCCTGGAGGCGAGATTTCCCGAGATCGTCGCAGCAGAACCCGAATTGCTGGCCCACCATTTCGAACAGGCATCCCTTCTGGAGAAAGCCGTCGAGTACCACGAACGAGCTGGGCGGCGCGCCCTGTCGCGCTCGTCGCTATCGGAAGCTCTTTTGCGTTTCGGCAATGCGCTGAACGGATTGACGACCCTTCCGCCCTCGCCAGAGCGGACGCGACGCGAACTCTCGTTGCAACTGGCAATCGGAAGCGCCCAGATGGCTGCTCACGGCTTCGCTTCCCCCGTCACGGGCGCCGCCTATTTGCGCGCCAGGGAAATTTGCGAGGAACTGGACCAAATGCGGGAGGCGTTCCCCGTTCTTTACGGTCTTTGCTTGTATCACCTCTATTCCGCCGAACTGCCCGAGGCGCGTCGCGCGGCCGATCGACTGCTGGAACTTGCCAACAGCTGCAACGACCGCGGACTCTCGTTCTTTGCGCATCGGGCGGTTGGCGTGTGCGCTCTGCCTGCCGGCGACTTTTCGCGCGCACGGGCTCACTTGGAGGAGGCGTTGGCGCTCTATGACCCGCATGAACATCGGTCCCCCGCCTTCGTCTATGCTTTCGACCCGCGCGTCGTGTGCCTCGACTATCTGGCGCGTAGTCTTCTGGCTCTTGGCTTTCCGGAACGGGCATTGGCTGCCAACGACGAAGCCACGGGCGAAGCGAGAAACATCGGGCACCGCAACAGTCTCGCGCTGCCTCTGTTCTTTGGTGGTGTCATCCGCCAGATTCTAGGCGATCACAACGGAACGAGGATTCGTGCCGCCGAACTGTTGCAAATTTCGGGGGAGGCGGGTTTCCGATTGTGGCAGGCCGGCGCCACCGTCCTGCAGGCGTGGGCGGTCGCCGACGAAGGCGACATCGATCGCGGCAGGACCGATCTTGAGAGAGGCGTCGAGGAGTGGAAAAGCACCGGGGCGCGGTACATGTTGCCGTACTTTGTCGCCGTTCAGGCGCAAATCGAGATGAGCGCTGGCAACGCAGCGGAAGCGACCCGGCTGCTTCAGAAGGCTGAGGACGACATCGAACGGACGAGCGAACGCTGGTTCGCGGCCGAAGTGCTTCGCCTCCAAGGAGAGGCTGCGCTCCAGTCCAAGGTCGAGCGGGAGAAAAAGGCAAGGGATTGTTTTCGGGGAGCCCTGGCTATGGCGCGAGCTCAAGGTGCACGTTTTTGGGAGCTTCGCGCGGCCATAGGACTTGCACGGCTGGAGGGCGCCGAGACGGGCGCGCGGGAGCAACTAGCCGAGATTCTTTCAAGTTTTGCGGAAGGATCTTCATTGCCGGACCTGAAGGCAGCGCATCTGCTCGCGACCGCGCCGAAATCACCTGCAGCCTAAAGGGAGGATGCCATGCCCAAATCGGATATCCGGGGAATCGTGAAGGAAGCGAGCGACCGGTGGAACGCCGCGTTTAACGGTGGGGATGCCGCTGCAGTTGCTGCGCTCTATACGGAGGATGCTACCGTGTTGCCGCACACCCATGCAGTCGTCAAAGGGACGGCTGCGATCGCTGATTTTTGGGCCGGACTGATCTCGGCTGGGGTCAAGGATCACGGCATTGAGCTGCGCGAGGTGGAAGAGGAAGGGAACCTCGCTTTTTCGAGCGGCAAATGGTCCGCCACCGCACTTGCAGAAGATGGAAAAGCAGTGCGTTTCGAGGGCACAATCGTGACCATCTTCCGAAAGCAGGACGACGGCTCCTGGAAACTTTGCTTGCACACATGGAATTGAGGTCGCCGGCATTGATTCCGCCGATCTGATGAGAGGGCCGATCCGCGGGACACGTTACAACGGGCAACGCCCGGCTTAACGCCTGCGAGCCGAGCGCCGTGTCATACCGAAGAGGCGGACTCTTGCGCGCCGTGGCTGCGTTGAAACCTTCGCAGACCGCCGAGTACCTATTCATCGATGACAATAAACGCGGGCTCCGTTCAGCCTTAGCTGTTTTGGTCCGACCGGTTAATATGCGAGGCCGAAGCAGATAATGTTCATTTTCGAGGGCAGCACCCGCCGGAAACGAGTGGGCTGATGTTGAATCACCTATTTTGCTGATCCTGGTGGTGGGCTGTGGTAATTTAGCAATCTTTCACATAGCGGTCCAATTGGGGGAAGCCATGGATCGTAAGCTTGCCGCTATTCTCGCCGCGGATGTTGTTGGCTACTCCACACTGATGGAGCAGGACGAACAGGGCACTTTCGAGCGTCTGCGAGCCGGACGCAAGGAATTGTTCGAACCCGAGATAGCCCGCCACCACGGCCGCATTTTCAAGCTGATGGGCGACGGATTGCTGGCTGAGTTCGCCAGCGTTGTGGATGCGGTGGAGTGCGCGGTTGCCCTGCAGCGCGGGCTTGCCGAACGCAATTCGTCCTTCCCGGAAGACGAACGCATCAATGTCCGTATCGGCGTGAACCTGGGCGAGGTAATCATCGAAGGCGATGATTTCTACGGCGAGGGCGTCAACATAGCCGCCCGCCTCGAACAGATGGCCGAGCCGGGCGGCGTCTACGTCTCTGGCAAAGTTGCCAAGGAGGTGGAGAAGAAGCTCGCCTTCGGCTTTGAGCCCATGGGCGAGCGTCTGATGAAAAACATGGACGAGCCGGTGCCCGTCTACCGCATCAAGCTCCTGGGCGCTCCCGAAATACGGAGCCGACGCCGCCGTCGGAAATCTTACATGCCCGGGGCTGCCGCAGCGGCGGTCGCTCTCCTCGTGTTCGCCGCAGGAGGTTGGCTCTACTTCAACTTTTTTGGCGCTCCGGCGTCGGCGAACGTCCCTTCCATCGCCGTTCTGGCCTTCGACAACATGAGCGACGATCCGAACCTCGGCTATTTCAGCGACGGCGTCAGCGAAGACATCATCGCTGGCCTGGCGAGAGCGCCCGACCTGTCGGTGATCGCGAGGAACTCGTCGTTCACGTACAAAGGAAAACCGACCGACGTCCGGCAGATCGGCAAGGAACTCAATGTCTCCTATGTCCTCGAAGGAAGCGTGAGAAAAGACGCTGAGCGGGTCCGGATCGTTGCGCAGTTGATCGACGCCAAGACAGGCGGTCACGTCTGGGCCCAGCGTTTTGATCAGTCTGGGAGCAACCCCATGGCGCTCCAGGATGCTATCACCGACAGGATTATCGGCGCTATTTCCAGCGATACTGGGCAGCTGAAGCGGTCGCGATATAGCGAAGCCTGGAGCAAGGATGCCGCCAGCCTTGAGGAGTACGACTATTACCTCAGAGGGCACGACAAATTCATGCAGTACACGCCCGAAGCAATGGAGGAGGCCTATCAGATATGGTCCGAAGGAATGGCAAAGTTCCCCGACTCCGCCCTCCTGAAGCTCAAGATGGGTTTTCTGCGCTACGCACGCGCAGTCAACGGCTGGTCGCAGGATACGGCGGAAGACCTGCGCCTTATCGGAGAGCTGGCAAGGCAGGGAATGTCGAGCGATAATCTCTCGCCCCTGGAGCGCAAAATGGGTCATTGGTTGCTCGCATACGCCAATCTTGTTGAGCGCGACTTCGAGAATGCCCTCAGGGAGGCCGAAGCGGCGATCGCGTTGGCACCGAACGATGCCTTCATGGTTGGCACACTGGCCGAAGTCCCAGCTGCAGCAGGCGATATCGACAAAGCCGTATCATGGACGGATTTCGGCAGCCGGAATGACCCAGCTAACGTAATCCTCGCGCTCACGAAGGGTTGGGCGCTGACAATCGGAGGCCGGTATCGAGAATCGGACGAGGCTATGAAGGCGCTGGGAGACTGGTTCGCGACTATCCCCCTTGTCAGGGCGATCAACGCGGTCAACCTCGGTGAGGTCGACGAAGCCAAGCGCCACGTAAAGAAGGCTCTTGCTCTTGATCCGAGTTGGACGGCGGAGAAATGGAGGACGGCCACATTTGTTGACGCCGACGTTCTGGACCGACAGGTGAGTAACTTGATTAAAGCAGGGCTACCGGAGAAGTGACCGCCAAGCGGCCGCCCTTTGCCCAGATTATTACCTATCGCTAATGGGCGAAAAGGATGCGGCAAGCCGAAGATCGGCCGCTGTTCGCAGCTAAAACGAGCCAATCCTTGATCACGAGATGATCCGGCAGTGGCGAAGACAACATCGAGGCGCCCAAACGCCGCGGGCGGCGGCCGTCAAAGCCTTGGACATCGTCTCATCAAGACGCCTGCTTCGCACACGATAATCTTATCGCCTAATCAGCCGCGCAATCCCGTCGTCCGTTCGATGAAATCGGCAATCGCCGCCGTGTCGTCGAGGTCGAAGGCTGGTAGGTGGCCATCGGTGACCGGGTGGTCGGCCGCGATGGCGACGATGTGCGGGTCGGTCGGCGCCAGTGGCTCGCGATTGGCCGATTCCAGCCGGCGTGCCTCGATCTTCGGGATGGGCTCGCGCTTGTAGCCCTCGATCAGCACGAGGTCGCAAGGGGCAAGCCGCGACAGGATTTCTTCGAAGCTCGGCTCCGGCGCGCCGCGCAATTCGTGCATGATCGCAAAGCGGGTTGAGGAGACGATCGTCACCTCATGGGCGCCGGCTTCGCGATGGCGGTAGCTGTCGGCGCCGACCTTGTCGATGTCGAAATCATGGTGCGCATGCTTGACGGTCGACACCACATGGCCGCGCTGGGTCATTTCACTGACGAGGCGGACCATCAGGCCCGTCTTGCCGGAATTCTTCCAGCCGGCGATCCCGAATATCCTTGGAACGTTCATGATGCGGCGTCCTCGATGCGTTTCAGCCATTCTTCGGCTTCTTCAAGCTGCTGCGGCGTATTGATGTTGAAGAAGGGGTCGAGCGAGCCCGCCTTCGTCGCAATCGGCGGAAAGTCTACCGCGACCGACGGATGACGCTCAATGAAAGCGCGCACGCGCCGTTTCGCGTCCGTGCGGATCCAGGTGTCGAGGTCGTCGGCGAGCGCGACGGGCCAAAGGGCAAAGAGCGGATGCATTTCGCCAGCCGACCAGGCAACGGCAATCTGATCGGCCAGAGTAAGGGCTCCCTGAAGCCGGTCGGTAAGCGTCTCCGGAAAGAAGGGCGTATCGATCGGCACCGTGAGGACATGGTTTGCTTCCGGCGCGACTTGAGTGGCGTGGCGCATTGCCGCGAGCACGCCCGCGAGTGGGCCGACAAAGCCGGGAATCGTGTCGGCGAGCACGATCGCATCGCCCGGTATCGTGATGCCCGGGTCCGCGTTGAGATTGATCGCGATGCCGGCGACCTTCGGCCGTAGCCGCTCGACAACATGGGTGAGCATGGGTCGACCGCCGAGGCTGATTGCCGCCTTCGGCCGGCCCATGCGCGTGGAGCGGCCGCCGGCGAGGATGACGGCGGGCGGGCGGCGGATTGCATCGGGAGCGGCTTCGGGCATCCGCGACATTCCTATTCGAGCGGGCCGGCGACGGCGCGCTGCGCGACGGCCTGGCGGCCGCGCAGGCTCTCGCGATAGAAGGTATAGAGGCCCGAGCCGATGATAATGGCAACGCCCGCCAGCATCCACCGGTCCGGCATTTCGGCGAAGAAGAAGATGCCGATCGTGATCGACCAGAGGAGGCCGGTATAGCGGAAGGGCGCGATCACCGAAATCTCACCCTCGCGCATGGCGAGCACGATGGTCTGGTAGCCGAGCATCAGGAGAACGCTGGCGACGGCGATATGGCTGAAGGACGCAGGCGATACCGGCTCCCAGCCGCCGAGTGGAACGATCAGCGCCGCACCGACCAGCGTCGTGACGAAGGAGGTGGTGAGCGTAATGAAGAGCGAGGGCACTTCGGTGCCGATTCGCCGCGTGCAGAGATCGCGGGTCGCCGTCACGAAGACGCAGGCGACCACGATCAACGCGGCCGGCGTGAAACCTTCCGGCCCCGGCCTGAGCAGGACCAGCACGCCGACAAAGCCGACCACGATCGCCATCCAGCGCCGCCAGCCCACAGGCTGACCCAGGAAAAGGGCAGCGCCGAGCGTCACCGCGAGCGGCAGCGCCTGCATGATCGCCGCGGCGTTGGCGAGCGGTATCAGGCCGAGCGCCGAAATATACGTCAGCGAAGCCAGTGCCTCCATGGCGATGCGCAGCAGGATAGCCGGCCGGAGGATCGTTTGTATCGGCCGCAGCGCGCCGAAACGGTAGGCCACCGCCAGCGCCATCAGCGTGGTCAGCATGCCGCGCACGAACATGATCTGGCCCGTGTTCATCGCGCCGGTGACCGATTTGATCAGGGCGTCGTTGCAGGAGAAAGCCGCCATGGCGAGGCACATGTAGACGATGCCACGAAGATTGGCTGAAGACTGCATGCGGTATACCTCGGGCTGGGGGGCATGTGCCATCTTGAGGGAGCGGGCGAATCCACGGTGCGGCTGCCGCATGGGCTAGCTTTGGCTTCCATTCGCCACAAACTCAAGCCTGTCTTTCAGCCAAATTCGGGAGACATGTGCGCGTGGCGCAACGGATTCGGGGAATGTTAAGTTTCGCCTTCTAGTGTCGCGATGATTCCGCAACTATCGCATGATGCGATCGGTGGGTGACGCGTGTAAGCGCCGTCATCCGGTGCTGGCCGTTGGACCTGGGAGGTATCTCCGGCTGAGCCCCAATGCTTTCCTGCAGCATGACTGCAGTCGAAGCGCCGCAGCGGTCCCCCGTGTCCTGGCGACGCGTGGTGCTGCGATGATGCCAGCCGCGCGGACATGTCTCTCATAAATAGAACCGGGGTTCGCAATGTCCGTCATTGATCGCCTTTTGCAGCGCCTGCGTATTGTCACGAAAGTCCTGCTCTTCGTCGTACCGCTCGTGGCGCTCATCGCCGGGATCGGCCTTGTCGGCTTTTTCACGGCTCGCACGCTCAACGGGCATATGACCGTCACGCGCGAAACGATCAACAACCTTTCGGATTTCCAGGCCCTTCGCAGCGCGTTTCAGGCTTTTGCCGACGATCCGAGCGAGGCGACGCGCGCCGCGTTGGTAGAGGCGATCGACGAGCAGGAGGCGGGGGTGAACGCGCTCGAAGCCCTGTTGGCGCGCGACGCGGACAAGGCCCAGATCGCTTCCGTTGTCGCCCTGGGCGGGCAGATGCGCAGCCAGACGGAGAAGCTCTGGGCCGTCGAGGTCGATCGGGACAGGGTGACGAACTCGCTGGAATCAGCGCTCGCCGAAATGACGAAGAACGGCAATCACGCCTACAAGCAGATCGACATCCTGCGGGAGGAGGCCGGGGAGAAGGAGGCTTTCGCCAAGGCATTGCTTTTCGATGCGGCGGCCTATCAAGGCCTGGCAGAGCGGATCAAGAAATTCCGCCTGCCGGTGACGATGGCCGTCAATCCCGACGCAAAGATCGAGCAGGCGAACAAGCTGCTGCCGCATCTGATGAAGCAGATCGACCAGGCGGAGGAGATCGCTTCTGAAAAGGTCAAGCAGCGGATCGGCGAGCTCAGGGCGCAGGCAGACAAGGTCAAAACCATTCTTGCCGGATCGGACGAGAATGAGAAGAAGAAGAATGCCCTCGTGCCGATCCTCAGCAAGTTCTCGAAGTATGAAGCGGACTTTGCCAAAGAGGCGGCGAAGAATTCCGATACTGCGGCAAAGCGCTTCGTCAGCATGGATGGCGAAATTTCGACGCTGAAGACGCTGATCACGCTGATGGGCGATACGTTCAAGGGTCTCGACAGCACGCGCCTCCACATCAGCGAATTGCATCGCAGGCTCGAGGCGGCAAGCCGTGACCTCGTGGTCGCCGATCTCAAGGCGGTTCGCGAAACGGCCGGCAAGCTGTCGGAGCTCGGCGGCAAGAATGCGACGCTGCAAGGCCTGCCGGCCAAGCTCGGTCCGTCGCTCGACAATATTGAAAAGGACAGTGCTGCTCTGATCGACGCCGGCACTCGCTGGAACACCGCCAAGAGCGAGGCGCTGGCCCTGGTCGCGGATGCCAGCGGCACGCTCGAAGGCTTCGTCAGCCAGGCCCAGGAAGCCGGCAAGCAGGACAGCCAGCGCTCGGCGACGATGTCGCTTGTCGCGATGGTCGCCGGAACCCTGCTTGCCATTGTCGGCGGGCTGATGCTGGTCGAGACGCTCAGGGGTCCGCTGAGACGCGTTACCGAAACCATGACCCGCCTCGCCAATGGCGACCTCGAAGTGGCGATCGAGGGCCGCAATCGTGGCGACGAGATCGGCGACATGGTGCGCTCCGTCGCGGTCTTCCGCGACAATGCGGTGGAAAACGTGCGTCTCGAGCGCGAGGCCGAGGCAGCTCGCAGGCTTTCGGCCGAGGAGGAGGCGCGTCGGTCTCAGGAACGCGCGCGCATCGAGGCAGAGCAGATGCAGGCCCTCGACGCGCTTTCCGACGTCTTGTCCCAGCTCGCCGCAGGTAACCTGGAGGAAGGCATGGCAGAGGACCTGCCGGCCGATTACGTCGTCATGGCGCGGACCTACAACAATGCGGTCGAAGCCCTGCGGGCGACGCTGATCGATGTCAGAACCGTGACGGACGAAATCACCGGAGGCACGGGTAACCTGTCGGCCTCGGCCGACGATCTTGCTCGCCGCACCGAGCAGCAGGCGGCAGCTCTCGAGGAAAGCTCAAGGGCGCTCCGGCAACTCACCGAGATCGTCCGCGCGACGGCGGAGAGCGCCAGGCAGACGACCGTCTCCGTGGACGAGACGAACTCCTACGCGCAGCATTCCGGCGAGGTCGTGGCCAAGGCGATCGACGCCATGGCGGCGATCAATCGATCATCGGAGAAGATCGGCACGATCATCGGGGTGATCGACGAGATAGCGTTCCAGACCAACCTCCTGGCTCTGAACGCCGGCGTCGAGGCGGCGAGGGCGGGGGAGGCAGGCCGCGGCTTCGCCGTCGTGGCGCAAGAGGTTCGCGAACTTGCCCAGCGATGCGCGAGCGCCGCCCGCGAGATCAAGGAACTGATTTCCGCGAGCTCCGTCCAGGTGCGCAGCGGCGTCGAGCTGGTTCAGGAAACCGGCAACGCGCTGTCGGTCATCAACGACCACATCGCGACCATTCACAGCCTCGTCAGCAATATCGAAGCTGCCGCCGCCGACCAGTACCGCGGCCTGAGCGAGGTCAATGCTGCGGTTCATGAGGTCGAACTGATCACCCAGCAGAATGCCGCGATGGTCGAGGAGAACACGGCCGAAATCCACGGCCTGCGCCGCCAGGTGGACATGCTCAACGAGAAGATCGAACGTTTCAAGACCGGGACGAGCAATGTGCCGTCGAGCTTTGGACACGAGCACTATCGCTCAGGCTATGCGGCGTAGGCGCAGTCGCGTCGGAAAAGGAGCTCCCCGCTGTACGCGTAACAGCGGGGCTTTTCACTTGGCGCCAATATCGGAACTGCGAGTGTGAACACCCCGCTCTGCCCTGCCGGGCAGAGGGGGGTGTTTCCTGAAGAGCAGGTCACCCCGCCACTCACCCCCCGGTCACACTCATATGCCGCGCGACCGCCGGGCGGTTGTGTTCGCGGTCGATGACGAAGTCGTGGCCCTTGGGCTTGCGGCCGATCGCCTCGTCGATGACCTGCGACAGGTAGGCGTCGTCGTCGGTGGCGCGCAGAGCCGCGCGCAGATCGGCGGCGTCGTTCTGGCCGAGGCACATGTAGAGCGTGCCGGTGCAGGTGAGGCGGACGCGATTGCAGCTTTCGCAGAAATTGTGCGTGAGCGGAGTGATGAGGCCAAGCCGACCGCCGGTCTCCTCGACCTCAACGTAACGGGCGGGGCCTCCCGTACGGTAAGGTATGTCCTTGAGCGTGAACTGCGTCGCGAGCCGCTCGCGCATCTCGGAGAGCGGCAGATAGTGGTCCGTGCGGTCCTCGTCGACCTCGCCCATCGGCATGGTCTCGATCAAGGTCAGGTCCATGCCGCGCCCATGCGCCCAGCGCATCAGCTCGGGGATCTCGGCGTCGTTGAAGCCTTTCAGCGCTACCGTATTGATCTTGACCTTGAGACCGGCGCTCTGGGCCGCATCGATCCCTTCGAGCACCTTCGCCAGTTCGCCCCAGCGGGTGACGTGGCGGAATTTTTCGGCATCGCGGGTATCGAGCGAGACGTTGATCCGCCGTACGCCGCAGTCGGCGAGCTCGGCGGCGTATCTCGACAGTTGCGAGCCGTTCGTCGTCAGCGTCAATTCGTCGAGCCGGCCGGCCTTAATCTCGTTCCCGAGTTCGCGCACGAGAAACATGATGTTCTTGCGCACCAGCGGTTCGCCGCCGGTGAGCCGCAGCTTGCGCACCCCCTTGGCGATGAAGGCGGAACAGAGCCGGTGAAGTTCCTCGAGTGTCAAGAGGTCCTTCTTCGGCAGGAAGGTCATGTGCTCGGCCATGCAATAGGTGCAGCGGAAATCGCAGCGATCGGTGACCGAGACCCGCAGATAGGTGATCGCCCGGCCGAATGGGTCGATCATCGGCGCGGTCGTCTCGGTCAGCGGGCGTGCTTTTGCGGGGTCGATGGTGGTGCTGTTCAATTTTCTTCTCCGGGCCTTCAATTTCGTGGCCAAAGGAGGTCGCGTCAAGGCGAACGCACCCGTAAAATGTTTCAAATTTCAGGAAAGCCATGCCTGAGCGTTTTCGCCCGGTCAATTCTGCTTTACTGAGACCATGACGAATGCGGGAGCGTTGATGATGAGTGATTTTTGGCCGATAGAACTGCGCGTATCGAAGGACCGCCAACTGCTCACCGTGACCTTCGACGACGGCGCCTCCTTCAAGCTTCCGGCGGAACTCTTGCGGGTGCTGTCACCTTCGGCCGAGGTGCAGGGGCACGGGCCCGGGCAGCGGGTCACGGTACCTGGAAAGCGCAACGTCCAGATCATCTCGGTGCAGCCGACGGGGAATTATGCGGTCAGAATCGGTTTCGACGATTTTCATGATACCGGCATCTTCACCTGGACCTATCTCCGCGAGCTCGGCGAGAAGGGCGACGACCTGTTCAAGGCATACGAGAAGGAGCTCGCCGACAAGGGCATGTCGCGCGACAAGGCCGAGAAGCCCCGCTGATCGCTTCGGCGGGCCAAGTAAGTCTTTGAATCCACGCCTTGTGCTTTCCGAAATCGGTTCCGATCTTCGGGCCGGTGCACTTGCAGCGCCGCACGTCCTATCAGACGCGCAAAGGTCGCTGTAGCACTTTGAATCGCTGCATGTCTTTGTCCTTGAATCGAGGTCGATTTAAGGAGACATGCAGTAGACCATCTGACGAATTCAGGACAGCTCGCGATCTTCCTTGAGCAGGACGGCGATCATCCGTTCCATCGATTCTGCGATCTTCATGCAGTCCTCGATTGGAGCTCCCCCGTGCGAGTCATCGATCAGAGCCGTCTGGATCTCCATCGCCTCTTCGGTCAGGACCCGTCCGGCGGCAGTCAGGGAAAGGCGCAAGATGCGCTTGTCCCTGGCATCGCCGCGCCGTTCGATCAGCCCCCGCTTCTCGAGCTGAGGCAACAGCATGCTCATGTTGGAGCGGCCGACGAGCAGTTTGCGGGCCAGCTCCTGCTGCGTGATTCCGTCAAAGCGATAGAGATTGATCAAGATATCGAGGTGAGGCGGCTTGATGTCGAGATGGGCGAGCCTGCGCGTCAACGTCTGCTGCATCAACTGACAGGCGCGCGCCACGGCGATCCAGCTGCGAAAACGCGGATGGTCCCAGGGAAAATGGTGATGCTCGTTACTCACTTGCTTTTTGTTCATCCTTGTACAATCATGTTCAGCATTGAACATTTATGGCGGTTTCACTATGGCATCCTTTGCGACCAAGGTCATCTCACTCGCGCTGAAGGCGGTATCGGCGGCCTCACCCGAAACGGCGGGCAGGATCGCATTCCGGCTATTCTGCCGTACGCCAAGCCGCAAGCCGAAGAACGTCAAAGAGCGGACGGCGCTTGCCGCGGCGGCGCCGATAATTGCGCGGTCGCAAAGGGTGACCTTGTCCTTCGCCGGCGGCTGGGTCGTTGCCCGGCATTTCAGACGGCACGCGGGTGGAGAGGGGCCGCGCGTCCTGCTTGTGCACGGATGGGGATCGCGCAGCGACTATCTTGCGACGATGATCGACGGCCTGCTCGCCGCCGGGTCGGAAGTGGTGGCGCTCGACTGGCCGGGCCACGGCGCCTCGCCGCGGCGTTCGCTGACGATGATCGAGGCGGTGAGGGCGGTGGACGCGGCCTGGCGGCATTTCGACGGCTTCGATGTCGGGATCGGCCATTCCTTCGGCGGCGCCAGCCTGGCTTGCGCGGCGGGAGCGGTGGTTTGCGACGTGCCGGCACGCGTGCCGGAGAAACTGGTGCTGATCGGCGCACCGAGTGAGATGAATTGGCTCGTCAAAGGCTTCGGCCGGATGCTCGCCCTGTCGCCGGCGGCGCAGGCGGCATTCGAGGGAATGATGGAGCGGCTCTCCGGGCGCCCGATCGACGGCTTCGATGCGGCGCGTATCCTCGCGGCGCTGAGAATATCGGTGCTGGTCATCCACGCCCAGGACGACAAGGAGGTCCCCGCCGCTCATGCCCGCCGTTACGGCGCCGCCGGGCCGAACATCAGCCTGCACTGGGCCAACGGCCTCGGGCACCGGCGCATCGTTTCGGCTCAGCCGGTCATCGACAAGGTGACGTCATTCATCCGAGAGGAGGAGTATGAAAGGCGGCAAGTGCTGATCGCCTGATGCGGTCATCGCTGTGTCATGCTATCCAGCCAAGGTCGGAGAGGGCGACGATCTGGCGCTGGAACGGCCGGGCCGCGGGAGAGCAAGATGACGATCGTAAGTACAGTCGAGGAACTGAAGGCGCTCTACGGCGAAACGAGCGAGGCGTCGGTCGCCAAGGTGACGGCGGCTCTCACAGGCGAATACCGGCGGATGATCGAGGCATCGCCATTCTTGGCGCTGGCGACCGTCGGGCCGGAGGGTCTCGATTGTTCGCCGCGCGGAGACGAGCGCTCGGTCGTCCGTGTCGCCGACGATCGGACCGTGTTGATCCCCGACTGGCGCGGCAACAACCGGGTCGACTCTCTCGCCAATATCGTTCGTGATCCGCGGGTGGCGCTGCTTTTTCTCGTTCCCGGCTCGAACACGACGATCCGCATCAACGGCAGGGCTGTCGTCAGCGTCGACCCGGCGCTGGTGGAGTCTTTCGAGGCCGACGGCAGACACCCGCGCAGCGTCATCGTCATCACGATCGACGAAGTCTATTTCCAATGCGCCCGGGCACTTCTGCGCTCGCAGCTCTGGAACCCTGAGCGTTTTGCCGACCCAGGGTCGCTCCCGACGCCCGGCGCCCTCCTGAAAGCGGCCAAGGCCGATTTCGACAAGGAGACCTATGATCGCGAATGGCCCGACCGTGCGGCGAAGACGATGTGGTAGGCTCGACGGAAGAGGGGCAATAGCCGGGTACTGCACCGACTGGGGCAAAACCTAGCGGATCTCTCGCGCCACCGATTGGAGTTTTCTGAACGCCTCGTATCTCTGCGCATGCAGCATGGCGGTTTCACCACCGGCAGGCGCGAAAGTGCGGTCCGTTCGGGAAAGCCTCGCCATCGCCGAGCGAACGTCCGGAAATTCGGCAGCCGCCACGCTTCCGAGGATTGCTGCGCCGAGCAGTACAGGCTCCTCGGAGCCTGTCGCCAGAACCGGTTTTCCGGTCGCGTCCGCCAGCAGCTGGCGGACGAGATCGAACTGGCCGGCGCCGCCGCTGATGACGATCTTGTCGATCACGGCACCGGAAGATGCCTGCGTATCGATGATCTGCCGCAGCCCGTAGCCGATGCCGCATAACCCCGCGACGTAGAGCGAGACCAGATTGTCGAGATCGCGCTCCATGCCGAGGCCCGCGACCACCGCCCGGGCATGCGGATCGGCAAATGGCGCGCGGTTGCCGAGGAATTCTGGGACGACATGGAGCCCGCCGGCGAGCCGCACCGACTCCGAGAAGGTCCGAGCCTGCGTCGCAGCGAGCTCCGCCAGTAGAGCGGGGAGCGAGACACCGCGGCGCTCTGCCATCTCCCGCGCCTCACCGGCCGCCGGGTGGAACGACAGAAGCTGCTCGATCGCTGCACCCGCCGCGGACTGGCCACCCTCGTTCAGCCACATGCCGGGAACCATTGCCGAATAATAGGGCCCCCAGACGCCTGGCACGAAGACCGGCTCCATCGTGGAAGTCATCGTGCAGGAGGAGGTTCCAAAAACATAGGCGAGATTGCTCTCCGGCGGGCCGTCGACGCCCACCGTGCCGATTCCGCCGGCATGGGCGTCGATCATGCCGGCTCCGACCGCTGTTCCGGGCCGCAGGCCGAGCTCTTTGGCGGCGCGCGGCGTCAGCCCGGTTCCGACCGGTGTGCCCGGATCCACGATACGCTGGCCTATGCGGGCGAAATTCTCGTCCGCGAGCTTCCCAAGGCCGATCTCACGGAAATAGTCCGGATCCCAGCGCTTCTCATGGGCGAGATAAGTCCACTTGCACGTCACCGTACAGGTCGAACGGGCGAGGTCGCCGGTCGCACGCCAGGTCAGGAAATCCGCAAGATCGAAGAACTGCCAGGCAGCATCGAAGACGTGAGGGCGGTTCTCAAGCAGCCAGAGAAGCTTCGGCGTCTCCATCTCGGGCGATATGCGCCCGCCGACATAGCGCAGCACAGCGTGCCCCTTGGCGTTGATTCGTTCCGCCTGGTCGACGGCGCGGTGATCCATCCAGACAATGATGTCACGCTCGGGGTCCTCGGACGGTCCGACCGGAAGGGATCGCCCATCCTCGCCAAGGACGACCAGCGAGCAGGTCGCGTCGAAGCCGATGCTTGCCACCTTTGCAGGATCGACGCCCGCCGCCGAAACCGCCTCGCGAACGGCTTCGCAGACCGCAGACCAGATCTCGGTGCTCGACTGTTCGACGATCGAACCGGCTTCGTGAAAGAGCGTGATGTCGCGCTTGCCAGTGGACAAGAGCTGTCCGCTCAGATCGAAAAGACCTGCTCTGGCGCTTCCGGTGCCGACATCAACGCCGATGAGATATCGATCGTTGGCCGCGGCGCGCGCGGAGGAAACATTGGTCATGGTCTACCGCCTGCAATCAGGAACTTCTATCGGCGGAGGCCTGAGCCTTGCGCCGGCGGGGGCAATCAGAGATCGACGCTGTTGGGCAGGATCACCAGATCGCGGATCGTGACGTTGCGCGGACGCGTCAGCATGAAGAGCACAGCATCCGCCACCTCTTTCGGTTGCATCAGGCTACCGTTGGCAAGCGCTTCCTCCATCTTCGCCTTGGGCCAATCATCGATGAGCGCCGTCACCACCGGTCCGGGCAACACGGCCCCGACACGCACGCCGTGGGGTGCGACCTGCCGACGGGTGCTGTGCACAAAAGCCTGTACGGCGAATTTCGACGCGGTGTAGATCGGCTCCCAGACCACCGGGACGACACCGGCGATCGAACTCGTGAAGAGGATGTCGCCCGATTTCTGCTCGATCATGTACGGCAGCACCGCGTGGACCGAGCGAAAGGCCGCATTGATGTTGAGGTTGAGCATGCGGTCCCAGGCGTCCGGGTCGCCCTCGGCCACCGGACCGCCGATATAGGCGCCGGCATTGGCATGGAAGACGTCCAGTTTGCCGGCGAGATCGAGGATGCCCGCAAGCATGCCGGAGACTTCCGCCGGGTTCAAAAGATCGACCACCAGCGGACGGGCATTCTCGCCAAGTTCGCCGCAGAGCTGTTCCAGCTTGTCTCCGGCGCGATCCACGAGAACAACCGTCGCGCCTTCCGCCAGGAGCGTGCGGGCGCATTCCAGCCCGATGCCGGATGCGGCGCCCGTGATGGCGGCAACCTTGCCTTTCATGAGGTCAGCCATGGTGAGAACTCCATTCCGATGGTTGGATCAGGCGCGTCCGTGGCTGACGCGGGAGCGACGGGCGAGCGAGTCGACGATGACCGCGACTGCCAGAACGCCGCCGGTGATCATGTAGCGGAGCGACGAGCTGAGATTGAGCAGCGTCAGGCCGTTTGAGATCGCCTGGATCACGATGATCCCGAGCAGGGCGGAATAGGCACTGCCGCGTCCGCCGAAGAGGCTTGTGCCGCCGATGACCGCAGCCGCAATCGCATTGAGGTTGACGTCGCCGGTGCCGGCCTGCTGGCTCGACGAAGCAAGACGCGCCGCCGAAAGGATGCCGCCGAGCGTCGCCAATGTGGAGCAGAGCACGAAGGCGCTCAGATAGATCCGGCGCACGTTGATGCCGGACCGCCGCGCCGCTTCGCGATTGCCGCCGACGGCGAACATCGAGCGGCCCCACTTCGTGCGCGTCAGCGCATAGTTGAGAACTACGGCAAGCGCGACGAACAGTCCGAACATCCACGGCACGCCGCGGCCGAGATTGAGATAGAAGATCGCCAGTTCAAGGATGACCGTAAGCGCCACCGCCTTGACGATCAGGGCGCCGACCGGCTGAGTGGAAAGATTCACGGTCTGCCGCTGGCGCCTCGTCCTTATGCCCTTGCCGATCATTACCAGACCGGGCAGAAGCGCCACTGCGTGGGAGAACCAGTCCGGCATGATCAGGATCTGCCCGAAGCGGACGAGCGGAGAGGCATAGGGCAGGTTGATCGAGCCGGTCGGGCCGAGGATATAAAGCTGCATGCCGAGGAGCGCGAGAAGACCTGCGAGCGTGGCAATGAAACTCGGCATGCCGAGGCGATTGTAAAGCGTCGCATATATCAGCCCCACCGCAACGCCCACCAGCAGCGCGACGACGATCGCTGCGGCGACCGGCCAGCCGGAACCGACCCACAGAACGCCGACGATGGCCGAAGCCAATCCGCTCATGGAGCCGACCGAAAGGTCGATTTCGCCCAGCACCAGGACGCAGATGATCCCAAGCGAGATCACGCCGACAGTGGCGCAGTCGAAGAGCAGGTTCACGAGATTGTTGGGCGCGAGAAAGACCGGATTGAGCGCCGAGAATATCGTCGAGATGACGATGAGGCCGACGGCGACCGGCAGCATGCCGAGATCGCCGGAGCGCACCCGGTCGATGAAGCCCCATGCCATGTCGAGGACCCCCTCGTCTTGGCGCAGGCGCTCGTCGGTGCGGTCAAGCCTCTGCTCCGCCCGGACAGCGGTGTTCGACGGGTTCTGGCTCATGCGGCTCCTCCGCTCTGCTCGTTCGCCAGACCGGCCTTGCGGTCGATGCGACGTGAAACGGCGTTTTCCGTGGCGCCGGTGATCGCGGCGACGAGTTCCTGGTTCGAAGCATCCGGCGAGAAGACACCGTTGTTTCGCCCAAGCCGAAGCACGACGACGCGGTCGGCCACAGCGCGCACGTCTTCCATGTTGTGGCTGATGATGATGACCCCCAGTCCGCGATCGCGAACCCTTTCGATCAGGTTGAGGACTTCCGCCGTCTGGGCCACGCCGAGCGCCGCAGTCGGCTCATCGAGCATGATGACCTTCGGGTCGAGCAGGAGCGACCGCGCAATGGCAACGGTTTGGCGCTGGCCGCCGGAAAGCGAGGCAATCGGCAGACGGACAGAGGGAATGCGCGCGGCCAGCTCGCGCAGAAGCGTCCAGGCGCGTACCTCCATCGCCACCTCGTCCAGTTGCCACGGCGACAGCTCGTGGCCGAGAAAGAGATTGGCGACGACATCGAGGTTTTCGCAGAGTGCAAGATCCTGAAAGACTGTCGCGATGCCGAGCGCCAATGCCTTTCGAGGATTCTCGATCTCTACGGGCTGCCCGCAAAACTCTATCGTGCCCGCGGATTGTTGGTGCACGCCGGCGAGGATCTTGATGAGTGTCGACTTGCCGGCACCGTTGTCCCCGACGAGTGCGACGACTTCGCCGGCATTGACCTCGAGCTCGATGTCCGTGAGGGCGGAAACCGCTCCGAAATTCTTGGATATGCCGCTAAGGCGCAGCACTGGCTCACCCTTGGCGGGAGCCGTCTGGATGTTGCGTGTCATCGCCCCACCTTTCGACGAAAAGAGGTGCCCGGTCGCAATCGGCGCGCCGGGCACGACGGCAAACTTACTTGATGATGCCAAGTTTGCGGCAGCCTTCAACATATTCTCCGGTGCAGATCTCTTCCGGCTTGTTGATGCCCTTGTCGAAGATCTCGGCCTTGATGTTCTCGGCCGTGACCACTGCCGGAACGAAGAGCTGAGAAGGTGTTTCGTAGAGCTTGTGGGTCGCCTCCGGCGTTTCACCCTTGATCAGCTTCACGGCGACGTTGGCCGCTGCGGCTGCCACGATCTCCGAAGGTTTCGAGATCGTGTTGTATTGGTCCCCGGAAATGATCAGCTGCAATGCGGCAGTCGTCGCATCGTTGCCGGTGACCGGGGGGAGCGGCTTGACGCCAGCCGCCTTGAGAGCGGCGATCGCACCGCCGCCGGTTCCGTCATTGGCCGCGACGATGCCCTTGATCTGGTCGCCGAAGCGGGTGATCTGCCCCGCGGTCCATTCCTGCGCTTTCGGCGGCGCCCAGTCCGGCGTGTCGTACTCGGCGAGCGTCTTGTAGCCGGACGCGTCGAGTGCGGAATCGATACCGTCGCGAATGAGACCGGCCGCCGCATCGGTCGGCGAACCATTGATCTGCAGCACGCCGGAACCTTCCGGAACGCCGCTCGCCTTCATGTGGTCGACGAGCGACTGCGCAATCGCGCGCCCGATGCCTTCATTATCGAACGAGACGTAGTAGTCGGCCGGAGTATCGGGGATCGGGCGGTCATAGGCGATCACCTTGACGTCCTGGGAATGGGCGATTTCGACGAGTGCCGCGGCGGCGGCTGAATCCACCGGATCGAGTACGACGACCTTGGCGCCCTGGGCGATCGCGGAGTTGAACTGCTGCTGCTGAAGCGCAACGTCCGCATTGGCATTCTGGTAGATGACCGTGCAGCTGGGGCAGAGCTTCTCCATTTCCGCCTTGAAGCCCGGATAGTCGTGCTCCTCATAGCGGGTGGAAGCCTGGTCCGGCATCAGGAAGGCCACGGTGGCCGCTTCCTGCGCGACGGCCACACTGTTGAGCGACACGGCAAGGCCGGTCGAGGCAAGCAAGTAACAGATCGTCTTCATAAGTTTCCTCCACGGTTGGTTTTCCGCAGGCGGCCTGAAGCTTCTGAAGGGCGACACCCCTCAATGTCAGGAGGTCGCCTGGATCAAGTTTCGCCCACGGCTCCCGCTTGCCCGTCCGGGCGTCGCCAGTCGCTCGCTGCAGCGGGTGTTGCAGCGCTGGATTATTGGTTTTTGTCTGACTCCTCCGGCCAGATTTTGGCGGCTTCATCGATTGTGCTCGCTTGCTCAATCGATGAAGCAGCATTGCTCCGTAACGCCATTGATGTCAAGGTGGCGCGTGAAAGTGGAGATCGAAATTCGTGAAGCGTGCAAGTCAGACGAAGAGGACTACGATCTACGACCTGGCCGAAATGGCCGGGACCTCGGCAAGCGCGGTGAGCGCCGTGCTCAATGGAAACTGGAAGAAGCGCCGCATCAGCGCCCAGCTTGCAGAAAAGATCACGCGGCTCGCCGAGGAACAGGGCTATGCCTTGAACATGCAGGCGAGCGTTCTGCGCCGCGAGCGATCGAAGATCGTCGGCATGATCGTCCCGAAATACGACAACCGCTACTTCGGCTCGATCGTCGAACAGTTCGAGGCCATGGCCCGGGAGAGGGGGCTCTTCCCGATCGTCACCTGCACACGCCGGGATCCGGCGCTGGAAATCGAGGCTGCGCGCGCCATGCTCTCATACCAGGTGGACTGCCTGATCGCGACGGGAGCGACCGATCCGGATCGCATCGCCGAAATCTGTTCTGCCGCCGGCGTCCGCGCCGTGAATCTCGACTTGCCGGGTTCACGTGTCCCCTCGGTCATCTCGGACAACTTCTCCGGAGCGCTCGAGCTCACCCGGCGCGTGCTTGCGAACTGCGAGAGGGAGTTCGGCGAAAAGACGCCGCTCCTGTTCGTCGGCGGCCGCGGGACCGATCACAACACATCGGAGCGCGTGAGAGGATTCCGCACGGCCCACGCCGAAACAGGGGTGGCGGTCGACGAGACGCTGGTGCTGACCTGCGGCTATGCGCCCGAGAAGGCGGAGAGCGCCATGAAGTCGCTCGCGGCAAGGGTTGAAACGCTTCCGCGGGGCATGTTCGTCAATTCGACCATCTCGCTTGAAGGGGTCATGCGATGGATCCGACGCTCCGGCCACTATACGGACCAGGTGCCGCTCCTCGGCTGCTTCGACTGGGATCCCTTTGTGGCCATGCTCGGGGATCACATCGAAATGATCCGCCAGGATGTTCCGAGAATGCTCGACGCGGTCTTCGAGATCATTGAGTCCGGCGCGACAGACGCGAAGGTGATCCAGATTCCGCCGATCGTGGAGAAGATCGGGTAACGCGGGCGCCGCGCGTCTTTTCAGGCGCCAAAGGTCGCAGTGACTCGAGGCGCTACTCGCCGCCGCGCGCCCGCGCGATCGCCTCGATCATCGCCGCCAACTCGGCTTCCGCAGCGTCAAGACGGGATGCGTCGCGTGCCCTGATGACGATCTCGGTCGAGAAGCTGTTGCCATCGAACTTCGGGTAGGACCCGATGCTGGTCTCCGGGTGGTTCTTCTGAACCTCGGCCAAGGCGACGCCGATATCCCCTTCGCCGTAAGGCGAGCGCACCGTTCGGGAGTGGATGGGCGTGCCCGTCGCAAGACTGGGCAGAAGACCGTCGAGCATTGCCTGGAAGACCTGCGGCACTCCCGCCATCACATAGACATTGCCGATCCTGAAGCCCGGCGCGGTCGATACCGGGTTGGCGATATGCTCGGCGCCCGCCGGCATGCGCGCCATCCGCTTGCGCGCCTCCGTGAACTCGATGCCCCGCCTGGCATACATCTGACCGAGCAAGTCCATGGCCTTCGGATCATGGATGCATTCAAGCCCGAAAGCCCTTGAAATCGCATCGGCAGTGATGTCGTCATGGGTCGGGCCGATGCCGCCGGAGGTGAAGACGTGATCGTAGCGGACACGCAGCGCATTGACCGCTTCGACGATCGCTTCCTCGTCGTCGGCAACGATCCGGACCTCGCGCAGATCGATGCCGATCATCGTCAGGGCATCGGCAAGATGGCCGATGTTCTTGTCCTTCGTGCGGCCCGAGAGAAGCTCGTCGCCGATGGCAAGCATTGCGGCGGTGACGATCGTGGCATTGGTCATGGCAACTCCCGGTATATGTGGGATCGTTCAACAGGATCTCTTCACTGTTCAAGAAAGATGAACAGTCTGTCGACTGCTCGGGTTCTGGCAACAGCATGCGATTTGATAAATCCTCCCGCCCGCGGCGATCAAGCGGAATTGCCGGACACCGAAGGAGTATTACTGTTGGCTAAGGTATTGGTTCTCTACTATTCGGCTTACGGGCATATCGAGAAGATGGCCTATGCTGTGGCGGAAGGCGCAAGATCGGCCGGTGCCGATGTGGACGTGAAGCGCGTCCCGGAACTCGTGCCGGAAGATGTGGCGAAGGCTTCCCACTACAAGATCGACCAGGCCGCTCCGGTCGCGACGGTGGAGGAACTGGTGGAATACGACGCGATCATCTTCGGAGCAGGAACGCGCTACGGGACGGTCGCATCGCAATTGCGCAATTTCATCGACCAGACCGGTGGACTTTGGGCGAAGGGCAAGCTCGTCGGCAAGGTCGGCTCCGCCTTCACCTCATCGGCCACGCAGCATGGCGGCCAGGAGTCCACTATCCTCGGTCTCATTCCGACGATGATGCATCACGGCATGGTGGTCGTCGGTCTTCCTTATGCCTTCCAGGGTCAGATGGGTGTCGAGGAGGTCAAGGGCGGCTCGCCCTATGGTGCATCCACGATCACCGGCGGTGACGGGTCCCGCCAGCCGTCCGAGGTCGAACTCGACGCCGCGCGTTTCCAGGGTGCGCACGTTGCCAGGATTGCCGCAAAGCTTGCATCCTGATCGCACCGGTACAACACATGCGAGCGCGGTTCCGCCACGGAGCCGCGCTCTTTTTTTCGGCAGGGGAAAGGGCGGAGCGGTGGCGGGAAGGCATATGAGCGACACCGCTCAAACGTCCTCAGCCTTGCAGCGAAGGTGTTTCCCTCCAAAGGCGCAGCCATCGATCAAAATTGGCACAACGATAGTTAATTTGTGTTAACATTGCGCCGCCTGGCACCGTCACAGGCAAGGAGGAGCATGGGGGCCGTGCGCGCACGGCCCGGCGAGAGCGATGTGCGTCGTCTCGGGCGCACCAGGGAAGGCTGTCGCACGTGAATGCTGCACGTTCTTTTCCCGAGGTCGGATACGCCTGGGGAAGACATGGGGTGGGCAGCATTGCCCTTTGAAAGTCCACGGGAGTGAAGGATGACGCGGATCACATATTCGATCGTTCCACACGACGGAGGCTGGGCTTACATGGCGGCCGACGTATATTCGGAGCCCTTTCCCACGCGCGACATGGCACTGACGGCGGCGAGGATTGCGGCTGCCGAGCAGCAGGTCGGCGGCGACGATGAGGAAATCAGCTTCCAGGACGAGAAGGGCAACTGGCATTTCGAACATGCCGATGGAGGAGATCGACCCGAAGCAATGGTCGAGGACGGCTGAAAACTGTGTCTGGAGGGCCTGTCCGGGGAAACGCCCGGAGGGAGCCCCTTCTGTGGTGATGACGCGAGGGAGGAGTTCTATGCATTACAATGTTCAGATCTTCACTTGGACCGCGCGCCAGGGATTGCATCAGGTGGGTTCGCCCATCGAAGTTGATGCGCCCAATCCCAAGGCAGCGGCAGTGTCGCTGCTCGGGTTACGGCTCGACGACAAGGGCGACTCGTCCAAGCTCGCAGTCCGGGTCTGGCGTCGCGAGGACGCGGTGAAGGCCGACTGCGACTGTTTCTACTATCACTGAGGTTCCGAAACACACGGCGCGGCGCGCCTCAGCGCCGCGCGTCTTAGCAGACGCGCAAAGCTCGAAGCTTTGGATTGCTGGAGGTCCTTGCCCTTGAATTGAGGTCACGCAGCTGCCGCGGTTTGGCGTGTCGTCAGCGCGGCTTGCGGACGAACATTCGTATCCAAGCCCGATGCTGGCCATAAGACTCGCTTGCCCGCAGTTCCGCCTGGCGCGCTGCGATGGCGTTTGCGAAAGCCTCCTTCATCGCATCGATCGAAAGCTGCGCCTCGGCAAGTTCGTCGCGATCAGCCGGAGCTTCATTCGTCATGCCGGGCTCTTCTGTTTCGGAGAGTGACTGACGAAGGCACGTGCGGCGATCAGCAAGGGTTGCTCGTTCCGGTTTCCTGCCTGGTACGCATGAATCAGCATCCTCGCGAGTCTAAGCGATTGCGCGCACTCACGCGGCCACTGGAAATCATCGCACAAGCGATCGAACACACGTTGAAGCGTGGCGAGATCCTCGGGGAACAAGGGGGTGTCGGATGCTTGCCGTGGACGCACGCAATGACCCTCGGGCGTAATGGGGACAGTTGGCGCTTACCTTGCCAGAAACACGCATGGATTGAGCCCCTGTGGAATGAGGGGTCGTGCAGATTTTTCTGCTGAGGCATCCAAGTGGATTCATCCGACGCCGCATAAAGCTGGCAAAGCAAAACCGTGGAACGGCGGCGCGAACCCAGTTCAGCGAATACCGCTCGAACCGGCAGGAGTTTATCTTGCTTCGAACGGACCGACCAATCCGGTCGCGATAACGGTGGAAATGGACAACAGAACCTGTGCTGCGAGGACAAGTGGCCGATATAGCCCTCCGAAATGCCCATCTTCGGCATTCAGTCCTCTTGGAGGAAGCGTTGTTCTGCTCGTTCCAGCACTTTTTCTCGAAACCACTGTTGACCGGCGAGGTTTCTTCTTCGTTGTTCTTTGTGGAACCTATTCACTCCACACGAGTTTCACCTGCGGCGTGAGGAATGAAGGAGAACTTCAATGACAGATAGAGATCCGCAGATAATCAATACCGGTGGAGGCGGCAGTGGTGGCGGCTGGGCGGTCGCTGCGATCGTCGTGGTACTGGTGCTCGTCGGCGCCTTGTTCCTCTTCCGTGGCGAGATTTTCACCGGCGGCGGCGGTGGTGGCACTGACGTCGACGTGAACGCGCCAACGGTCGAGACGCCCGCCGAGGGTGGTGGCACTGACGTCGACGTGAACGCGCCAACGATCGAGACGCCCGCCGAGGGCGGTGGCGCCGAGGCTCCGGCCGGCGGAGGCACAACGCCTGCACCCGCAGGTGGCGAAGGCACGCAGCCGGCACCGGCGCAATAGCCGACGATCGGCCGCGCCTCCCGTCCGCCGATGCATTGAAACCGGGCGGATCGCATTGGCGACGGAGGCGCGCCGAGGTGGGCATCATCGCCGGCGAACCCATGCGCCGGGCTCCGCCTTGGTTATGGGGAGGAGGGCAATTGCTGCAGGTGGACGGGTGTGGTGCGGACGACGGGGATCGAACCCGTACGGGCAAGCCCGAGGGATTTTAAGTCCCTTGCGTCTACCAGTTTCGCCACGTCCGCTTGCGGCTTAAATCAGGTACTTGGACGATTCAGTCAAGGAAATGTTTTCCAGACAACTCGCGCGTTTTTCAACTGAGGTTCGCCTTGCCCAGTGGGCCAGCCCTGGATGTGCCATCGAGTTTCGAGTTTCAGATTTCAACCAGAGGATCTTCATTTGAAGCGCGGCGGAGTGAGCCGCCGCGCTCTATTGCGCCGCGTGTCTTTTCAGGTCCTCTTCGCCCGGCGACATGTTCGTCGAGCCTGATCGTTCTCACCGGTAGTTGGTGGGAACCAGTGCCGCCCTGTACCGGGGCGCCTCCACTTCCGTCCGATCGAGGGCCAGGATGCTCATCACGAGAGAGACGAGGACGAGTATCAGCGCCAGAAATGCGATGCCTGCCTTATCCATGCCCCATCATGGTCGGGTGAATGCGGACATATCGGGGCGCCGGCGGACAAGAACGTCACCGATGCTTGTCATGGTAAATTTTGCCTGAACAAAGCCAAGGCATGACGCGGGCAGGGCGGGGGGTCCTCATTCGCACGACACCGGCAATATTCAAATGTGAGAAGCGCGGCGACGGAATGACTTGTGCGGCGGTCCGGAGAGCGGCCCGCTTGCTATTCCGCCGCGATCTTGAAGGGCTGGTCGACGGTCGCGCTCTTGCCGCCATGGATGTCGTTGAAGCGGAAGCGCAGGACATAATCGCCTGCCGGGGCGCCGCCGACGTCTACTGTGAGCGTTGCGTAGATTTCCTGGTTCCTGTGATAGCCGGTGAAGGTGAAGTCGCCGAAGGCGTTACGGCTGGCCAGGACGTCGCCTTTCGGGCTCATCACGTCGAGATCGACGGTGAAGCGCGTCTCGAGCTTGCCTTCGGCACCCGCATCCCTCCAGGTGAGCCCGACGGGCTCGACATAGGAGACGAGCTTCTCGCGGGGCTTGAAGGCCGAACCCTCCTTCTCTTCGTACATCCCGTAGCCCGTAGGTGTGGCGGTCACGAACACGGCCTTGCCGATCGCGAAGGGCAGGGTCCTTAAAAAATCGCCGACGGCCCGGCGCAGCGTTTCGCGGGCGGCATCCGCGTCGCCGGAGCTTGCCTGCTGCTCGGCCTTGGCCGCCGCATCGGCCAGCGGTCCCGCTTCGACGCGAGAGCCGGACGTCATCACGCTCGCCACGACGGCGGCCGCAAGAAAGGGCAGGTGTTTTCGCATCGCGTTCCCCAGACCCGATATATTGAAAGACTTTGGGGATTTGCGGTTGCAAGTCAAGATAACCAAAAAGGGCGAGCCTGTTCGGGCTCCCGCGTCTTAAGGCGAGAAGGCCGATGCCGGCGCGGCCGTTGTGCGGTTCAAATCGATGGCCTCCGGCATGACAATGTGCGATAGCCACAGCGATCGGCAACGAACGGATGATGTCACGAGATGAGGCAGGATGTTGGACAGGCGGCAGCGGCAATGCGCGAGATTTTCCCGGCAACGCCGCTGCAGCTCAACGAGCACTTGAGTGCGCGCTACGGCGCCTCCGTGTTTCTGAAGCGAGAGGATCTATCGCCGGTGCGCTCTTACAAGATCCGCGGCGCCTTCAACTTCTTCCGCAAGGCCATCTCCGCAGGTGCGGCGGGCAAGACCTTCGTCTGCGCTTCCGCAGGAAATCACGCCCAGGGCTTTGCCTTCGTCTGCCGGCACTTCGGCGTTCCTGGCGTCGTCTTCATGCCGGTGACCACGCCGCAGCAGAAGATCGACAAGACCCGCATGTTCGGCGGCGAATTCATAAGCATCCGCCTCGTTGGCGATATCTTCGACCAGTGCTACCAGGCGGCGCGCGATCATGTCGAGGCGATCGAAGGTGTCATGGTGCCGCCTTTCGACCACGAAGACATCATAGAGGGGCAGGCGACGGTCGCGGCGGAGATTTCCGAGCAATTGCCCGAGGGTGTCGTGCCCGACCTTGTCGTCCTGCCCGTCGGCGGCGGCGGGCTCGCCGCCGGCGTAACCGGATATTTCGGGGCCAGCCTTTCTTCCGATCGCTTTCTGTTCTGCGAGCCCGCGGGCGCGCCGAGCCTCCGGCAGAGCCTCGAGGCGGGCAGCGTCGTCACGCTCGATCAGGTGGATAATTTCGTCGATGGCGCGGCCGTTGCGCGGATCGGGGATCTCAATTTCGCGGCGCTCAGCGCCTATTCGCCGGAGCAGGTACTGCTTCTGCCCGAAAATGCCATCTGTCTCACGATCACCGAGATGCTCAATGTCGAAGGGGTGGTGCTGGAGCCGGCCGGCGCGCTTTCGATAACGGCGCTGGAGACACTCGGTCGCGAAGGGCTCGAAGGCAAGACGGTGGTTGCCGTCGTTTCCGGCGGCAATTTCGATTTCGAACGCCTGCCCGATGTCAAGGAGCGGGCGATGCGGCATGCCGGGCTCAAGAAGTACTTTATCCTGCGCATGGCGCAGCGGCCGGGCGCCTTGCGCGACTTCCTCAATCTGCTCGGTGACGAAGACGATATCGCCCGCTTCGAGTATCTGAAGAAGTCGGCGCGCAATTTCGGCTCGGTGCTGATCGGCATTGAAACGAAGCACGCCGAAAACTTTCCGGTGCTGAAGCAGCGCTTCGATGCCGCCGGACTGCGATACCAGGACATCACGGAAAACGAGGTTCTTGCCAACCTCATCATCTGAGGCCCAGGCGGCCATGCGGCGCAACTTTGGCTTTGACAGCGTCCGCCGCGGCGACTAACCATAAGCCATGGCATCGTTTTTCTCGAAACTCTTCGGCTTCTCGGGTGGCTCCGAAAAAGAGGCGCAGCCTGCGGCTGGCAAGGCGGAGAACTATGCGGATTGCCTGATCCGCGCGGCGCCGATTCGCGAGGGATCGCAGTACCGGCTCGCCGGCAGCATCGAAAAGACGATGCCGGACGGCACGACCAAGGTGCGCAATTTCATTCGTGCCGATCTCTTCTCGTCCGAGCAGGATGCCATCGACTCGGCGCTCCGCAAGGGGCGGCAGATCGTCGACGAGCAGCGTTCGTCCCTCTTCTCCGACGATACGCCGACCCGGTCCGTCTGAGGTTTCCGCGGTAGAATCTCTACGGGACGCGGGGTTAACGTGATTTTTTCACGGCTTGCGTGAGGCCGGACGCCTCCATGACGGGCGCCGATTGCATCGCCGCCCGTCGCTCACCGTTTCTCAGAGCCGGATGCGAAAGCGGGCAAATCCGTCGGGGCCTTCGCCGGCATCCTCAAGGGCAACCGCCTTGACCTCGGCAAGGAACTGCCGTGCCTTCGGGCTGCTGTCGAAGACGACGCTGGTGTTCTCCATGGCCGAGAATTTCCAATTGGCGTCGGCCGACGGATTGATCGTTCCCTGCTCGATGATGTAGCGCACGATCACGTCCCGGTTGGTGTCGGGGGCGACGAAGACGACCTTGTCGGCCGCAATCTCGGGGAAATGGCCGCCGCCGCCGGCGCGGTAGTTGTTGGTCGCAACCGCGAATTTTTGCGCGGGATCGATCGGCTTGCCGTCGAATTTCAGATCGCGGATGCGTTCGGCTTCCGGGTTCACCAGGTTTCCGTCCTTGTCGAACCTGGCCGGCTGCGACAGGTCGATCTCATAGGTGACGCCGTCGATCACGTCGAAATTGTAGGACGGGAAGTCGCCATTGATCAGGCCGGCGTCCGTGGCGCCGGGCGTGATCCGGTTGAAGATGCCGGCGGACATTTCGAGCCAGTTGCGCACCTGCTGGCCGGTGATGACCACGGCCTGCACGGTGTTGGGGTAGAGATAGAGGTCGGCGACGTTCTTGATCGCAATATCGCCTGCCGGGACGTCGGTGTAATAATCGGCGCCGCCGCGACCGCCGGCCTTGAAGGGAGCGGCGGCGGAAAGCACCGGCAGGTCCTTGTGCTCGGTGTCCTTGAGCATCTCGCGGATATACCAGGTCTGCGCCTGGCTGACGATCTGTACCGAGGGGTCGTCAGCAACGAGGGCGAAGTAGGAGTAGAGCGGCGCGGAGGTCTTGCCGACGGGGGTGCGGACATAGGCAAGCGTCGCCTCGTGATCCTTCGCGGCGGCCGCCAGGACCTCGGGCTTGTCGCCGACCTCGGCGATTACCTTCTTTTCCTCCCGCCTGAAGATCGGCCGCGCCTCGCTGGTCGAGCCGACCACCCGCCAGCTGCTACCGTCGCGTTCGAGGAGCAGGTCGATCAATCCCAGATGCGAGCCCCAGAAGCCGCCCATCACGCCCGGCTTGCCGGAGATCAGTCCCTTGGCATTGTCGACGCCGGCGAGGCCTTCGAATTTCGGGCCGGGGAAATCGAGATGGCTGTGGCCGGTGACGATGGCGTCGATGCCGTCGATTGCCGCCAGTGGAACGGAGGCGTTTTCGAGGTCCTCGGCATAGGCCTCCTGGCCAATTCCGGAATGGGAGAGCGCGATCACGATGTCCGCGCCTTCCTCCCGCATCTGCGGCACCCAGGCCTCGGCCGCCTTGACGATGTCGCGGGCATTCGCCTTGCCTTCGAGGTTCTTCGCGTCCCAGGTCATGATCTGCGGCGGTACGAAACCGATCAGGCCGATGCGGATCGGGTGCTCCTGGCCGCTGCCGTCCTTGATCTTGCGGTCGAGAATGACATAGGGCTTGAGGAAGAGCGCATCCTCGCGGGGATTGGCGGCTAGCGAGCCCTTCGTCAGGTTGGCGCAGACGAGCGGGAAATCCGCGCCGTTCAAGACGTTGAACATGAAGTCCAGGCCGTAATTGAATTCGTGGTTGCCAAGCGTGCCGCAATCGTAGCCGAGCACGTTCATCGCCGCGATGACCGGATGCATGTCGCCTTCCTTCATGCCGCGCTCGTAGGCGATGTAATCCCCCATCGGATTGCCCTGCAGGAAATCGCCGTTGTCGACGAGGATGGAATTCGTCGCCTCGGCGCGGATGCCGTCGATGATCGAGGCAGTGCGAGCGAGCCCCATCGTGTCGTTCGGCTTGTCGGCGTAGTAGTCATAGGGAAAGACGTGAACGTGCAGGTCGGTCGTTTCCATGATCCGCAGATGCGCCTGGTTCGCAGCCGCGCGGGCGGAGAAGGGATGGAGCAGCGCAAGCGCCGAGGAGGCGGCCAGGCCGCCGATGAGCGCGCGGCGGGAAATCGGAAAGAGAGCGGTCGTCGAAGGCATGAGCGAATCTCCGGGGACTGACATTGTTCGGGGCGGTACGTGAGTCGCCACCCCGGAGGGCGATCTTAGTACAACTTGACCGCGTGACCATGACGGAATGTGCGGCGCCGCCACGCCCCTCAGGGTTCGATGCCGATCTCTCCGTCGAGACGCACTTTCTCGAAATCGCTGACAAGGATCTCGACGCGCACATGCCAGGTTCCCGGCAGCGGGAGGGCCGCTTGGTCGATCCGCCAGTTCGTTTCGTCGTCCCTGACCGCCGCACGCCTGAACGGCTCGATCCCGGAATCGGGTTTCGACAGGACGAGCGTCACCTCCTTGGCATCGAGTGCTGCATATTCGCCTGTGAGGATGTTGATCGATATGTCGACCGGGCCGGCACGCCCGGGCAAGACCTCTATGAGGGCCATCGCCCGGTCGGTGTGGATGTGCTCGGTCGCGGGTCGGGCCGCCATGGCCGCGAGCGTGCGCGGCGGTGGCGTGAAGCGCCAGCAAGCTGCGACGGTCAAGATCAGGAGCACGATCACCGTTTCGGCTGCGATCGACCGGATCAGCCGGTAGGTGGCGGTGGCCCCACCCGCCAGCGCTGGCACGGTCAGGTGCCAGCGGTTGAAGGCCGCGAGCAGGAACAGCCCGGCAACGAGAAGCAACTTGACGATGAGCACATTGCCATAGGCGGTTCCGACGAGCGCGCCGGGCTCGCGGACCTGAACCACGGCCAGCACGACGCCGGCGGCAACGAGCACAAGCACGACATAGGGGATGGTTGCGGAGAAGCGGCGGAGCGCGGCGGCGGCCGCCGGATCGCCTCGCTTCAGCGCGAGGCCGAGAGGGACCAGCGCTCCCACCCAGTAGGCGATCGCGATGGCGTGAAGGAAAACCGCCGTACGCATGAGCCATTGCGGCTCGGCGGTGGCCACATGTCCGCTTAGCGACAGCGCCGCGCCAACGCAGAGGAGGGCTGCGAGCGACGAAATGCGTGAGGTCCAGCCGCGAGCCAGAAGAGCCGCCGCCGCCAGGGTGAAGCCCATGATGGCAATGGCGGCAGTGCGGCCGAGGCTGGTCGCCATCGCGGTGGACCACACGGCGAATTCATTGATACGTGTCAGGCGCTCGTCGAGCGCATCGAGTCCCTGGAAGCCGAGGGAAAGAAATATGCCGAGGAGGCCCACGCCGAGCGCCGCCGCGACGGCACGGCGCCCGGTTCGAACTCCGCCAAGTAGCCAGCGCGAGGCGAATGCGCCGCCGATGCCGACGAACAGGCCGAGGTAAAGCGCCAGTTTCGAGCTGAGGACGCCGGCGCGCACGACCCAGTCGATCTGCTCCCCGGTGGAAAGCGGCACGGCGGTTGCCGCGCCGATCGAGAAAACGACCGACCCGCCGACCGGATGCCCATCCGCGGAGGTCACGCGCCAGCTCAGCACATGCGTGCCCTGGGCAAGATCGGCCGGTGCGGCGATTTCGACGGTTCGATCCTTGACCTCGAACCGGTCGAGTGGGGTCGAGGCTCCGTCCGGTCGGACCAGCTTGAGCGACAACGGCGACACCGGTTCACTGAATGTCAGCGAATAGGTCGACGGCGCCGCCGCGACGACGGCGCCGTCCCTTGGGTCGGTCGAAATGAGAGACGCGTGCGCCCATGCCACGGCAATCTGCGCGAGAAGGCCGATCAGGGCCAGCGCCGCCAGCCCTACAAGGCGAACAAGGCGTTGTGACAGAACGAGCGGCATGGGACTCTCATTCAGTTGGCGGATCGCGGATCTGCGGGACGGGAAAGCCGATCCGATCAGTGGTCGCTTTTCTTTTCAAGCAGCCTAATCGCCGGTGCCGGGTATTCGAGATCATCTCCCGACTGCCCTTCCGCCGGGATCTCGATCCAGCGCTCGGCCGCGCCATCCGGGCATTCCTGCACGACCGGCACATGGAGCAACTTTCCGACAGGCAGGCTGTCGGTCAGGAAAGCGCGAAACACGAACTCGTCATACTCGTCGTCGGCGAGGTTGCCGCCTTTCCAGACGATCTCCTTCACACCCTCGGTGGTCGGCGTGCCGTGGTAGTCGTAGGATTTCTCGTACGGCCCCTTGACCTTTTCGACTGTCCAGCCCGGCTTCGGCATCGGCTTCGCCGCAATGACGCCTTCCGGAATCTGGACCCGCACAGCGATCGTCGGCTTGCCCTCGCAGCCATGCGGCACCCGGATCACCGCCTTGTACGCGGAGCCTACCGGCGCTTCCGTGGTTTCGAGGCTCGCATGGGCGAAAGCCGCTGTCGCGCTGACGGCGATCATGGCAGTGGCGGTCATCAGCTTTTTCAACATTTCGTGTTTCCTTCGAGGTATTGCATTTCTTTTCGGTGTGCCGTGCTGGCGGATGCGCCAGCCTCGCGTGGTTGCGCGCAGGGGAGGTGCGCCAATATCGCGGACGTTCGTCGCAGGGCGTGGAACGACCTTGCTCGAGCCGAAGTCAAACGCGGTGTGGCGCTCAGGGGATGATCGCGGGCACGCCCCGTGGTGAGCCGAAAAGGCGCAATCCAGGTTCAGGAGCAAGCCGCAGGCACCACCCTTCGACTGCAGGGCGTCGAGGCACGGAGCGGTAAGCGATCAGGAAATCAGCTTTGGGGGAGCGCGGGGGTATCCGGGATAATGGCCAGCGGCACGGACCGGGGCCTCCGGCGTGCGGATTGGGCCCGCCGTGGGCGATGCGGGGATCGGCAGCACCCAGCTCGCATCCGAACTGGCAGCGAGTTGCGAGGACGCCCAGCACCCGAGCATGCAGCAATCGGTAGCATGTCCGGAGCCGCCGCCATGGTCGCCGGTATCGGAGTGGTCCGCGCTCAAGCAGAGCGGATTGCCGAATGCGTCGAGTTGCGGGGAGGCGGGCATTCCGCCAAGCGCATGGGCACCGAGAACGGTTTGCAGGACGAGCAGGCAGGCTGCGACAAGCGCCAGTCCCCATCCGTTGCGTCGTCTCAACACGATCCCGATCTCCCTTCCGGCATCCCGCGAGAATGCCGCGGACAACGGATAACTATGCGGGACCGGTACACGCTTCATTGCGCCGCATCAAGCAGGCGGGCGATTTTCCGAGCTGCTTCAGCGGCACCCCGAAAGCGTTGAAATCCTGTGGGTTAGCGTCGCCGGTGCCCTGAAAGAGGAAGCTTTATTCAAGCTTTAACCTTAAGTAACGACTGGGTTGAATCGGAAGTCGCGCATGCCAAACGCCAATCTCATGCTCTTCCTCGGTGAGGCGCTGGTTTATGTCGCGGCCATGATCGGGTTGCTCCACCTGCGTTCGCGCCTCGGGCTCGGCGTTTTCGTCGCGGCACTCGGCGTCATGCATTTCATCGAGACCTATCTCGCTGCGGTCTTTTATGTCGAGCTTCCGTTCGGGGTGATTTCTCCCGGCTCCGCCGTCCTCTTCTCCGGCAAGCTGATGATGATACTCCTGCTCTACGTGAAGGAGGATGCGGCAACCGTCCGCCAGCCGATCTATGGTCTGCTCGTCGGCAATTTCCTGACCGTCGCGCTCAGCCTGCTGCTGCGGCAGCACGATACCGTCGATATCATTCCGAACCGCGCCGCGGATATCGCCTTTATCGACGAAATGGGATGGCTGATGCTCTGGGGCACGACGCTGCTCTATTTCGATTCGATCATCATCATCCTGCTCTATGAAAAGCTGGGCCGGTGGTTCCGCCGCTTCGTAACGATCCGGTTCCTCATCAGCGGCGCGACCGTGCTGACCTTCGACCAGATCGGCTTCTACATCGCGCTTTATTTCGTCAACGGTGCGCCTGCCGACGTCTTCTGGGGCGGGTGGATGGCAAAGATGTTGGCGGCGCCTTTCTATGCTCTGGCGATCGGCTTCTATCTCAATGCCTCCCGCCATGCGTTTCTGGCGATCTCGGATCGGCCGCTGGGGGATGTCTTCAACGATCTGACCTTCCGCGAACGTTATGAGGACCTCTTGTCGCGTTCCGGACAGGACACGCTGACGGGAGCGCTCGACCGCGGCCGCTTCGAACTCGAGGGGCGACAGATGCTGTACGAGGCGGCCACGAACAACGCTCCGGTCAGCCTGATGCTCATCGACGTCGATCAGTTCAAGAGCGTGAATGACGGGTTCGGCCATATGGAAGGCGATCGCGTCCTGAAAAAACTGGTCGAGACGATAAGCGTCGGGCTTCGTCCGACGGATCGTCTGTTCCGCTATGGCGGCGAAGAATTCGTGGCGCTTTGTCCCGGTCTTGCCTACGGTGATGCGCATGCCCGTGCCGAAGATATCAGGCTCGCGGTTTCGAAAAGGGTGGCGACGTCCGACGGTCACCCGGTTACGATCAGCATCGGCCTTTCCTCGACGCGTGCCGACGGCACCGGCGTTGGCGAACTTCTGTCACAGGCCGACATTCGCCTCTACGCCGCCAAGCGTGGCGGCCGTGATCGCGTCGTCGGTCGCTAGCGCACCGGCCCGAAAATCGGAACCGACCCGCGCCGTTCATATCCCCACGTTCGGGCGGTCGATGATTTCGCGAAGCGAGAAGCTCGAATTGATCTTGACCACGTGCGGCAGCGCGGACAGCCAGTCGCGGTGGATGCGTTCGTAGTCCTCGAGGTCTTTTGCCGCCACCCGCAGGATATAGTCGTACTCCCCCGACATCAGATAGCACACCAGAACGTTCGGGCAGAGCTTCACGGCCGCCTCGAATTCGGCAAGCGTCTTGGCGAACTGGCCGGACAGCGAAATATGCACGATGACCATGATCTTGTAGTCGAGCGCCTTGTGGGCGATGCGGGCGTGATAGCCGGCGATCGTTCCGGATTTCTCGAGAATGTCGACGCGCCGGGAGCAGGCGGAAGGCGACAGGCCCACCTTGGCGGCAAGATCCGCATTTGAGATCCGACCGTTCTGCTGCAGGATGCGTAGAATCGAACGATCAATGGCATCAAGCTCGCTCATTGGTGATTTCCATCAACGTGATAGGTGTTTGCGCAAGGATACACGAAATCAATGCGCGGTTGGGTGCGTCTTTGCAAGGACATTCGCGGCGTCATCTGTTTTGCTGAGCTTCTGGTTGAAACGCGGCGAAGGCCACAGACAGGAGAGGAACGCAAGGATGCGTGTCGGTTGCCCGAAGGAAATCAAAAACCATGAATACCGTGTCGGCCTGACGCCCGGATCGGTCCGTGAATATGTCGCCCATGGTCATGAGGTCATCGTCGAGACCAAGGCCGGGGTGGGGATCGGGGCCGATGACGACGCCTACCGCGCCGCCGGCGCGAGGATCGTCCCTACGGCCAAGGAAGTGTTCGGGAAATCGGACATGGTCGTCAAGGTCAAGGAGCCGCAACCCTCCGAATGGGCGCAGTTGCGCGAGGGCCAGATTCTTTACACCTATCTTCATCTGGCGCCTGATCCCGATCAGACGCGCGGACTCCTGAACTCGGGCGTCGCCGCGGTCGCCTACGAGACGGTCACGGATGAACGCGGCGGCCTGCCGCTGCTCGCGCCGATGTCCGAAGTCGCGGGCAGGCTTGCCATCCAGGCGGGCGCGACCTCATTGCAAAAGGCAAATGGCGGCCGGGGCATTCTGCTCGGCGGCGTTCCCGGCGTGCTGCCGGCAAAGGTCGCCATTATCGGCGGCGGCGTCGTCGGCCTGAATGCGGCGAAGATGGCGATCGGCCTCGGTGCCGACGTTTCTATCCTCGACCGGTCGATCCCGCGGCTCCGTCAACTCGACGACATTTTCAACGGTCGCGTTCATACCCGCTACTCGACGATCGATGCGCTCGAGGAGGAGGTGTTCTCGGCGGATCTGGTGGTGGGCGCCGTGCTCATTCCGGGTGCCGCCGCGCCGAAGCTCGTCACTCGGGAGATGCTGTCGGGAATGAAAAAGGGCTCCGTCGTGGTTGACGTCGCGATCGACCAGGGCGGTTGCTTCGAAACCTCGCATGCCACGACGCATTCGGAGCCGACCTACGAGGTGGATGGGATAGTGCACTACTGCGTCGCCAACATGCCGGGCGCCGTGCCGATCACCTCGACCAACGCACTCAACAACGCGACCCTCCAATACGGCCTGCAACTCGCCGACCGCGGCCTTCAGGCGATCGCCGAGGACCGGCACCTGCGCGCGGGTCTGAACGTGCACAGGGGTCGAGTGACGAATGCGGCCGTCGCCGAGGCGCTTGGCTACGATGCTTTCACGCCCGAGGCGGTGCTCAACGTCGCCTAGCGCATCGGTCCGAGGATCGGACCGATTTTTTGGAGAGCTCGCTGCGCAAAGAGGCACGACCCTGCGCGTCCGATAAGCAGCGCTTTAGAAAAATCGAACCGGCCCGCCGATCCTGCGGCGGGCCATTCAGGCTGCATATGGCGCTCTGCCGCGCTCATAAGACCCGCATTTCGATGCGGCACTGGTAGCAATTGTATTTGGCCGACCGCACATGGACGAAGGCGACATCGGGGCGCGTCAGCAATTCTTCGGCGCGCTCCTCGATCCTTGCCTGCGGAACGACCCCTCCGGTCCCGTAAACGATGCGTTCGTCCGCCCCGTATCCCCGCAGGAGATATTCGGTGCTGGCGGTCAGGATGGCCGGCCTTGCGTTCCCGTCCGGGGCGGGGCATTTGTCTGCATGCAGGAAGATCGGTCCGGTTTCGGCGTAAGGCTGGGCGGATGAAAAAGGCCGATATGCCAGGACCAGATAGGGCTCGCCATGCTCGACGTTGCGAAGGCAATGCCGACACGGCACGCCGTCACCGTCCGAAATGTTCTGCTCGGGCCGGTTGCCATAGGCGTCGTGGCCGCCCTGTTGCAGCTGCTCCGCCACGTCGTCGGGCATCGCGATATAGCGCAAAGTCATCGGACATCTCCTCGTAAGTCTTTGAAACTGCTGATCGCGCTTTCCGTAGATCGATTCCGATCTTCGGGTCGGTGCGGCAGAAGCCGTCGAGGAAAAATGCGCCTTCGCGCGGGGTCACGACACCCGAAACTTGCCGCGTGCCTGAAATGGGCACGGCGGCGCGATTGTCACGGCATCTGGGCGCCGGAAACCGCAACATAGATCGCGTACAGCGACGTCGTTGCGGTGATGAAGAGACGGTTACGGCGCCGACCGCCGAAGGTGAGATTCGCAACCGTCTGTGGCACCAGGATCTTGCCGATGAGCCTGCCGTCCGGCGCGAAGCAGTGGACGCCGTCACCGGCGCTCGACCAGAGATTTCCGGCCAGGTCGGTCCGGATGCCATCGGGAATGCCGTTGTCGATCGTCGCGAAGACACGTTCGTCGGCAGGCCGGCCATCGATGATGTCGAAGGCACGGATATGTCTTGGCAGATTGTCATCGTGACTGGCGCCCGAGTCCGCAACATAGAGCGTCTTTTCGTCGGGCGAGAAGGCAAGGCCGTTGGGCTGGTTGAAGTCGGTGACCACGGCGTCGAGTGCGCCGGTCCGAGGATCCAGCCGATAGACGTTCCGGCACGGCTGCTCGGGCTCGGCGCGGTAGCCCTCATAGTCTGAAAGGATGCCGTAGGTCGGGTCGGTGAACCAGATCGTGCCGTCGGCCTGGACGACGACGTCGTTGGGCGAATTGAGCCGCTTTCCCCGGTAGCTTTCAACGAGCGTCGTAATCGAGCCGTCGATCTCGGTGCGGGTGACCCGCCGCGTTCCGTGCTCGCAGGAGATCAACCGACCCTGCCGGTCGCGGGTGTGACCATTGGCGAAATTCGATGGCTGTCTGAAGAGCGAGACGCCGCCTTCCGGGGTCCAGCGCAGCATGCGCTCGTTCGGAATGTCGCTCCAGATCAACTGGTTGGCATCGCTGAACCAGACCGGCCCCTCCGCCCAACGGCAGCCGGTATAGAGTTCCTCGAGGCGCGCGCTGCCGACGATGAGATGGGTGAAGCGCGGGTCGTGAATCTCGTAGATGGAGTCTCTGGCCATGTGATCCGCCTTCGTACTTAGCGCGCCCCCGGCTGCCGCCCGCCTGCGAGCATGATGACGCTGATGATGATGAGCCCGGTCATGATCAGGCGGAAGCCTGCGCCGAGGCCGTAGGTGTTAAGCATGGAGACGACCAGGAACATGAAGAGCGAAGCGCCCCAGATGCCCGGTACGTTCGAGTCGCCGCCGGCCACCGCAGTGCCGCCGAGAACCACGACGGCGATCGACATGAGGAGGTATTCCGTGCCCATGTTGAGTGCCGCGCCGCCCGAGAAGCAGGCGAGGAGATAGCCCGCGAGCGAAGCGAGCACGGCGCAGAACACGTAAGTGATGAAACGGATACCGTCGACGGGAATGCCGGCCATGCGCGCTGCCGGGGTGCTCTGCCCGATCGCGGAGATCCAGCGCCCGTAAATGGTCTTTTCGAGCAGGAACCAGGCGATGACGGAAATCACCAGCGCCACAAGGGAAACATTGGGCACGCCGAGCGTCGTGGATGTCGTGAAGTCCGCGAGGAAGCTCGGTGGTTTGATGCGCAGGCCACGATTGGTCCAGATCGCCGCCGACTGGACGATGAAGCTCATCGACAGGGTCGCGATGATCGGCGGGATGCGCAGGGCCTTGATGAGTGCGTAGTTCGTAATGCCGACGGCGATCCCGATCAGGATTGCCGTTATCAGCCCCGGCAGGATCATGGCGTTGTCCACGTCCATGAGCTTGAGCGCGACTGTGCCTGCGAGCGTCATCGTGGCGGGAACCGACAGGTCGATGTTACCGGGACCAAGCGTGATGACGAACATCTGGCCGATGCCGACGATGATCGAGAAAGCGGCGAAGGTCAGCGCCGCCTGGGAGAGGCCGAGAGTGCTTGCGCCGCCTGTCACCATGATCGTCGCGAACCAGACCAGGAAGGCCGCGAACCACGACCATATCCAGGGCGCTCGCGAAATTCGGTCCACCATCCTCATCGCCGCTTATCCCGATTTTCCAGCCTGTTGAGCAGGAGACGCAAAGCGAGGACGATGATCAGGATGGCGCCCTGTGCGCCGATCTGCCAATCGGGCGAAATGCGCAAAAAGGAAAGGAACGAGCCGGCAAGCGTCAGCGTAAGTGCGCCGATGACGGCGCCGATCGGAGAAATGCGCCCGCCGATGAACTCGCCGCCTCCGAGGATCACGCCTGCGATCGAGAGCAGCGTATATCGAAGCGCGATGTTTGCGTCGGCCGAGGTGGTCAGGCCGACCAGCGAAATACCGGCAAGGACCGCAAAGACGCCGGCCAGCGCATAGGCAGCAGCGCGCGCGGCAAGGACGGACCAGCCGGCCCGCTCGACCGAGCGCTGGTTGCCGCCGACACCGCGGATGAGCACGCCGAGCGAGGAGCGCATGACGATGAAATGCGCGACGACAGCAATGACGACGCTCGCGACGATCGCCATCGGAGCGACAGGCGGTTTCATCGTCATCACCGTGCGCACCCATTCCGGCGCTTGTCCGCCTGGCGCCGGCAGCAAGAGAACGGCGAGCCCTGCCCAAACGAAACTCATGCCGAGCGAGACCACGATCGACGGCAGGTTGCGCAGATGAATGACGACGCCAAGCATTGCGTAGACGGCGACTGCCCCGGCAAGGATCAGCACACCGAAAAACGGCTCCTCACTCAAGAAGGTCGCTGTCACGCAGGCAACGAAGCTGACGAAGGTGCCCATCGCGAGATCGAGGTCGTTGACCGACATGATGAGCATTTGAGCGATCGTTGCGAGCGCGATCGGAACGGCGAGATTGAAGAGCAGGTTGAGGCCGATATAGCTCATCGCCCGCGGCTGCAGCCAAAACACGGCGCCGAGGAGGATGGCGAGCGAAAGGGCAGGGATCGCCAGCCGGATCGCATCGGCGGAAACCGTGCGTCTCATGCGGCCACCCCTGTGAAGGAAGAGGCAAGGATGTTCTCCTCGGTTACTGCGTCTCCAGCGAGTTCTGCAACGATCGCCCCCTCGCGAAAGACGTATACGCGGTCGCAGAGGCAGACTTCCTCCATTTCGGTCGAATACCAGACGAAGGTCCGGCCGTGCGCGGCCTCCTGCCGGATGATCTCATAGACCTCCTGCTTCGTGCCGACGTCGACGCCGCGCATCGGATCGTCCATCAGTACCACTGGCGCGCGCGTGGCGAGTGCCCTGGCGAACAAGACCTTCTGCTGGTTGCCACCTGAAAGCGACAGCATGCGGTTGGCCATGTTCGGCGTGCGGATTTCGATGCGCTGCTTCCATTCCCCGGCCCGTTGCACCTCGGCGTCCGCATTGACGACGCCGCGCGACGCAAGATCGCCGAGCGAGGCGACGGAGAAGTTTTTCAGGATGCTCCAAAGTTCGAAGACGCCGTTCAGGCGACGGTCCCCTGCGACGAAGGTGACCGCGGGGTCGCGGCGCGGCAGCCAATCGGCGCCGCTCGACGCATGCAGTTTCATCAGCATGTCCGTCTGGCCATGTCCGGCGAGCCCGGCAAGACCGACGATTTCGCCGCGTTTCGCCCGGAAGGGAATGCCATGGCCGATCTGTTCGACGACCACGGGCGCTTCGGCAAGATCGCGTATGGCACGACGATGCGCTTCGCCTTTGACGACGCTTCCCATGGCTTCGACCAGGCCGTTCTCCGTCCAGGCTTCGGCAGGTCTTTCGGCGACGATGCGTCCATCTTTCATGACCACGATCCGGCTCGCCGTCGTGATGATCTCGTGGAGGATGTGGGAAATCAGAATGACCGAGCCGCCGCTCGCGACAAAGCGCAGGACATGGGCAAGCATCTGCTCCGCAAGGCTCGCGTCGAGCGAGGACGTCGGTTCGTCCAAAATGATGAGCCGGGGCGGAATGCCGCCGTCGGAAAAGGCCATGGCGATCTCGACCATCTGCCGCTCGGCAATCGAGAGGTCGCCAACGATCCTGTCGCTGGCGATGCCATGGCCGGGAAACATCGTATCGAGGCTCCGCTCGATGACCTGTTTCGCCCGTTTGCGCCACCCTAAGCCGCCAAGATGGCGGTGCAGGATACGGGTATTTTCAAGGACGGTGAGGTTGGGGCAAAGCGATAGTTCCTGGAAGACGCAGCGCACTCCGCGGGCGCGGGCGGCATTGATGCCAAAGCGCGCGATCAACTCACCTTCGCCTAAAATGGTGCCCTGGTGTGGCGACAGACCGCCATTGATGACGCTGACGATCGTCGATTTGCCGGCGCCGTTGTGGCCGACGAGGCCTACGCATTCGCCGGGCATGATGGCAAGACTGACCCCGTCGAGTGCCTTGACGGCTCCGAAACTCACCTTGACATCGGCAACGTCGATTATCGCCTTCGGCATTCTGTCCGTCATGCTGCTCTTGTCTTCGATCGAGGGAGCGTCGCGCGGTCCGCCAGAACCGCGCGACGTGAGGACGCTGTTACTTTGCGCCTTCGATCACTTTGATCGCATCGGCTTGCGTGTATTCGACGTTCGCAACGCCGCCCGCCTGCGTCTTGGCGAGATTCTGCTCCAGGTTATCCTGGTCGATGCGCAGGAAGGGCACGACGAGGTCCTTCTTGACCTCCTTGCCGTCGAGGATTTGCTGGGCAACCCAGAATGCAAGCGTGGAGACTCCGGGCGCGATCGAGACCGACATGGTCTCGTAGTTTTTGGCGTCCTTCTGCTCCTTCCACCACTTCAGCTCGTCTTCGCGGTTGCCCATGACGATCACCGGCATCGGTCGCTTTGCGGCAGCGATCGCCTGTGCCGCGCCATAGCCGTCGCCGCCTTGCGTCACGACGCCGGCAATCTCCGGAAGGCTCGGCAGGATGCCGGCTACCGCCTTTTGCGCGACGTCCTGCGCCCAGTCGCCATGGACCGAGCCGACGATCTTGAACTGCGGGAACTGCTTCACGCCCTCGTGAATGCCCGCCGAGATCTCGTCGTCGACGAACACGCCGGCAAGGCCGCGGATCTCCAGGAGATTCCCGCCTTCGGGCAGCTTCTTCGACAGATATTCGACCTGGCTGCGGCCCATTTCCTTGAAATCGACGGCAATCCTCCAGGCGCAGGGCTCGCTCACGACGCCATCGAACGAGACGACGATGATGCCGGCATCGCAAGCCTCCTTGACTGCGCCGTTCAGCGCGGTCGGCGAGGCGGCATTGAGGACGATTGCGTCATAACCCTGCAGGATCATGTTCTGGATCTGCGCGGCTTGCTCGGTCGCCTGGTTTTCCGCCGTCGTGAAAGCATCGGCGGCGGCAACGACGCCTGCCTTGACCGCCTCGCCGGTGACTTTGTCCCAACTCGTCAGCATCGCTTGGCGCCACGAATTCCCGGCATAATTGTTGGAAAGCGCAATCTTCTTGTCGGAAGTGTCGGCGAGTGCCGACACCGGCATCGCGGCGCATGCAACGGCCACAGACGCTAGAAGCATCCCACGAAATGTCATGTTTTCCTCCCTCTGGATCCGCCGTTCGACCGGATCGCTTCATCGGCCGTCTTTTGGCGGCCGGCTGAAAATAGTTCTTGCACTGAGCTTCCTCCTCTCAGTAAGGGCAGGATGCGGGAGAAATGCCTGCCTGTACAGACAGGATACGGCAATGCGTTTGCGGGGTTCTGCACCAAAGGCTGCGTGTTCGTGCAGGACGAAAATGCCCCGGAAAGCGCTTAATGGAGAAAGCGGTCGCCGCATCGGAGGAATGGAAGCGATCGCGGGAGGAACTGCGGACATGCCGCACATGGCGCCGGCCGCGTTGGTCGATCACTATCTTGGAATATCCCGGCTGCTCGCTGGCCAACTCGACTTTCGCTCGGCGATACGCGCCGTCGCGGCGGAAGTGGCGCATATCATCCCCCACGACCATCTCGACGTCTGCATCCTTATGGTCGACGGCAATTATCATACTGCATACGAAACCGGCATGGACACCGCATGGGGAGATGCCGCCTCGGCGCCGGTCGTCAACAGTCCGATCCGCTCGCTCCTCTGGGGCGAGGCGGATTACCTGCTCACCGACGACGCGATCAATGATGCGCGCTTCCATTTCGAGGGCGCCTTCAAGCGACCGATCATCGAGCAATCGCTGCGCAGCCGCTTGCATGTGCCGATGAAGGTGCAAGGCACGATCATCGCGGCGCTCAGCTGCTCGTCGCAGACGGCTGGATTATACACGATGGAGGACGTAGCCCGGGCGCGGATCATCGCCGACCTGCTGGCGCCCTATTTCTTCGCGCTCAGGGCCGCCGAACAGGCCCAGCAATCGGCCATTGTCGAGGCTGAGGCGCGTGCACGCGAGGAAGGGCTGAGGCAGGGGGCGTTGAAGCTGACAGAGGCCCTGGAGCAGGAGCGCCAGCGCATCGGCATGGACCTCCACGACCAGACGCTCGCCGACCTCACGCGTCTGTCGCGCCGCATCGACCGCCTGGCTCGAAGCGGTGAGCTGAACAGCGAGGCACTGGAGCCGATTTCCAGGGGCCTCCACCATTGCATGCAGGACTTGCGGCAGATCATCGAGCAGGCAAAACCGTCCGTCTTGCAGCTCTTCGGGCTCGCCCAAGCAGTCGAGAACCACCTCGACCGATCGGTGCGCGACAGCGCGATGCCGATCGAGTGGGCGCTGATCGATGAAACCGGAGGAGCTCTCGACGGTCTCGAACCAACGGTAAGCGTCGCTCTTTTCCGGATTGCGCAGGAAGCAATCAACAATGCGGTGCGCCACGCCCAGCCGATAGCGATTACCGTGAGGCTTCGGCTGGAGGCCGGCCATCTCGCAATCGAGATTTCGGACGACGGGCGGGGTCTTTCGCGAGCCCGCGGGCGCATCGGCGGCGGCATTGACAGCATGAAGACGCGGGCAAGGCTCATTTCGGCGAAGTTCGCGATCGGACCGGGACGCGAGAACCGCGGCACCACGGTGAGCGTCCATCTGCCGCTCGAGCAGGGCTCGGCAGAGGCGGAGCGACAGCCATGAGGGAGGATCGGCGATGAAGGTACTGATCGTGGAGGACGACCCGCTTCACCGTTCGTACCTGCACGAGGCGGTCTGTGCGGCATTGCCCGAGTGCGACACCGTCATCGAGGCCGAGAATGGCGTCGCCGGCGAGCAGCTCGCCCGCGATCACAAATCCGCGCACATCGTGATGGACCTTCAGATGGCGAGCCGCAACGGAATCGAAGCGGCGCGCACGATCTGGAAGGAGCGGCCGGAAACGCGCATCCTCTTCTGGTCGAACTACTCCGACGAAGCCTACGTCCGTGGCGTTTCGCGCATCGTTCCGGACGGAGCCGCCTATGGCTACGTCTTGAAGTCCGCATCCGACGAGCGGCTGAAGCTGGCGCTACGCTCGATCTTCGTCGAAAGCCAATGCGTGATCGACCGTGAAGTGCGCGGTTTGCAGCAAAAGACCATCGGCCGCGCCAACAGCTTCACCGATTCGGAATATGAGGTGCTTGTCGATATCGCGCTCGGACTGACCGACCGGGCGATTGCGAAACGCCGGAGCCTGTCGCTGCGTAGCGTGCAGAACCGGTTGCAGCAGCTCTATGACAAGCTGGACGTCTATCAGGTGATCGCCGAGGAACAGGGCGACAGCCGATTCAATCTGCGTGCCCGCGCCGTCACCGTCGCATTCTTGCGCAAACTGTTGAATCACAGCGCCTTGGAGAGGGCCGAGGCGGAGCTGCAAGATTGGCTGAAAGAGCAGCTGTGATCCTGTGAACGGGTAATCGTCGTTCCGGTTCTACAGCTTTTTCGCAAAGGCGAGCAGCTCGTCGTCCGCCAGCGGTTTGATCACCGCTTCGCGGGTGGCAACCGGCGAGAAGCCGAATTGCTGATAGAGCTGTAGGGCGCGGGGATGATCGAGATTATTGGTCGTCACCGTGACCTTGCGCGGATCCATGGCCCAAGCCGCGAGCAAGGTCTGCAGCAGGAACCATTTGCCGAGCCCGAGGCCGAGCGCATGCTCCATGAGCCCGAAATGGGTGATCTCGATGACGTCGTCTTCCTGCTGCTGCAGTTCGAAGAAGCCGGCTGGCGCGCCGTTGACGTAGAGGACCGTCAACGTGGTTCGCTTGTCATGCAGCAGTGCGGCCAGTTCCTCGTCGCTCATTCGCAGTCGGTCCGCCCAATGCCAACGCCTGCCGACACGAAGGTAAAGGAAGCGATAATAGGCAAGCGGGATGTCGAAGACGCGCAGGATCGCTGTATGGATGTTCACAGGCATTGGCAGGCTCTGCTTCGGCGGCGACGTCATTTCGAGTTCGGTCACATGTGCCGAGATTGCGGCAGGGTTCGATCCTTGCATGGCTTTTACTCTCTACCGATTTCGACGGGGGTATCGGGCCGCCCGCCCCATTCCGACCAGGAACCATCATAAAGCGTATTGTCCGTATGGCCCAATGATTGAAGTGCCAGTGTTATAATGGCCGCGGTGACGCCGGATCCGCAGGTGGTGACAACCGGCTTCGCGAGGTCGATGCCGGCCTCGGCAAAGGTTTGGCGCAGGGCTTCGAGATCCTTGAACTTGCCCTCTTCGGAGAAAGCACCGGAGGGAAGACTCTTGGCGCCCGGCATGTGGCCCGACCGCATGCCGGCGCGCGGCTCCGGCTCTTCGCCGGCAAAGCGGCCGGCGCTCCGCGCATCGGCAATCTGCGCCAGTCGATTTTCAACGATATTCTTCATGCGCTCGAAAGAGGTGACGGCCTTTGCGTCGATGCTCGGCTGGAAGCTGCGTCGCGTCGGCCTCGGGACCTCGGTCGTCGTCGGCCGTCCCTCCGCCTTCCAGCCGTCCATGCCGCCGTCGAGAACGTAGACGTCCTTCGCGCCCATGATCCGGAACATCCACCAGACTCTCGGCGCGGTTAAGATGCCGGGGCCGTCATAAACGACGATCGTGTCTTCTTCGGTGATGCCCATGGCGCCAACGGCTTCGGCAAAGGCTTCCGCCGAGGGCAGGGTGTGCGGCAGGCCGCTTGTCTGGTCGGCGATGGCATCCTGGTCGAAAAAGATCGCGCCGGGGATATGGGCCGCCTCGTATTCCGCCTTGGGGTCGCGCTTCTGCGCCGGTAGATACCAGGACGCATCAACGATTTTGATGGCGGGATCGCCGAGGCGCTGCTCCAACCATGCGGCGGAGACAACGAAGGCGCTCTTGCTTTTGTCGTTCATCTCTTCACCTTTCGTTAGACGGCGGCTCGGTCTTGCGGCATTCCGAATCGTATTCGAAAGCGCCGGTTCTCTTTACCCTTCTTTTCGATCTTTGCGATGTAGATTGCGCCGACTTCCTGGGTCTCCGACACATGGGTGCCGCCGCAGGGCTGGCTGTCGACCGAGGAGTTATCGCCGATGCAGACGAGGCTCACGCGCCCGAGGCCGATTGGCGGGCGAACATTCTTCGATTTGACGATACCGGGATTGGCGGCGAGTTCTTCGTCCGTGATCCACTGCACATAGACGGGGTGGTTCTCCCCGACGAGCTTCATCAGCGCTGCGGTCACCTGATCCTTGTCGATCGTTTCGCTCATGTCGAAATCGACGCGGCTCTCCTCCTCGCCGACCGCCGCGCCGGTGATTGGATAGGGACAGACGACGGAAAGCAGATGGCAGGCGGTATGCATGCGCATCAGCCGATAACGGCGCGGCCAGTCGATGTGCAGGACGAGCTTCTCGCCGACGGCGGGAAGCGGCTGCCCGCTGGCCGGCAGATGCATGATGACATCCTTGGTGTCGCCATGTCGCGTGTCGACGATGGCGATGCGGCTGCCGTCTTCGCGCTCGAAAAAACCCGTGTCGCCTGGCTGGCCGCCGGAGGCGGCATAGAAGCAGGTCTGATCGAGCTCGATCCCGCCATCCTCCAGAATTGCGGTCACACGGGCTTCCGAGGTCGACAGATAGAAATCGTCACGGAAGAGGGCTGTCACTGTCCTGGTCATCGATTACTCGACTGGTTCGTAGGGCACGGTGATGGTCGAGGGCTTCGTGAGCCAGTCGGGTACCGGCAGGCCTTTCGAGGCGAGGAAGTCCGGATTGAAGAGCTTCGACTGGTAGCGGTTGCCATAGTCGCAGAGGATGGTCACGATCGTATGTCCGGGGCCGAGCTCGCGGGCGAGCCGCACGGCGCCGGCAATGTTGATACCGGTTGAGCCACCGACACAGATGCCTTCCTTCTCGATGAGCTCGAAGACATAGGGCACAGCCTCCGCATCGGGAATCTGGTAGGCGAAATCCGGCGTGAAGCCTTCGAGGTTGGCGGTGATCCGGCCCTGGCCGATGCCTTCGGTGATCGAGCTACCGCTCGCTTTCAATTCGCCATGGGCATAATAGTTGTAAAGAGCGGCCCCTTCCGGATCGGCGATGCCGATCTTGACGTTGGGGTTGCGCGCGCGCAGTCCTTCAGCCACCCCGGCGAGCGTGCCGCCGGAGCCGACGGCGCAGATGAAGCCGTCGACCTTCCCGTCGGTATCGCGCCAGATCTCCGGCGCCGTCGTGTCGACATGCGCTTGCCGATTGACGACGTTGTCGAACTGGTTCGCCCAGATTGCGCCGTTCGGCTCGGTCTTGGCGAGTTCGGCCGCCAGGCGCCCGGAAATCTTCACGTAATTGTTGGGGTTCCTGTAGGGAACCGCCGGAACCTCGACCAACTCGGCGCCGAGCAGGCGCAGCGCGTCCTTCTTCTCCTGGCTCTGAGTCTCGGGAATGACGATGACGGTGCGGTATCCAAGTGCGCTGGCGACGACCGCAAGGCCTATTCCGGTATTGCCGGCCGTGCCTTCGACGATAACGCCGCCGGGCCGTAGCTTGCCAGCCTTCTCGGCCTCGCGGATGATCCACAGCGCCGCCCGGTCCTTCACCGATTGGCCAGGGTTGAGAAACTCCGCCTTGCCCAGAATGTTGCAGCCGGTGGCTTCGGAAACGGCATTGAGCCGGATCAGCGGCGTATTGCCGATCGCTTCGAGCACGGACGGAAGAACACGCATTTAAAGAACCTCGCGCTGGAACTGGATGCCGGCTTCAAGCCAAGCACTAACCTTGATCAACGGCAAGCCGATAAACATCCGGTCTAAAGGGCAGGGCCGCCGAAATATTGGCATCTTTTCGGCCTAGGCTGTTGAATAGACAAGAAATAGCGTTTCGCAGCTTTCCTGTCCCGGGCAAAAATCGTCTCCGCGGTCAAATCAGTGGGCGGGAGCGGAGAATTGAGCGGCATCGCCGTCACGACGACCGGCCTCGGGATAAAACACGGGCTTTGCGGGAGAGGCAACGGTCCCGATCTACGTGAGGACGAGATGACGACTGCTTTTACCGCCCGCCCAGAACATGGATTGGTATGGATTACCGGGGCAAGCTCCGGAATAGGACGCGCCGTCGCGTTGCGGCTCGTCGAGGAAGGCTACGCGGTCGTCGTTACGGCGCGCAACCACGACAAGCTGGTCGCCCTCCAGCATGAGGCGACCGGACCCGGAAAAATCATCGTGCTCGACGGGGACGTGACCCACCCGGGTGACATGGACCGGCTCTTGACCGCGATCGAATACGATCATGGGCAGGTGGCGTTGGCGATCCTCAATGCCGGCGTGGCAATTCCGGTGCGCGGCGACGATCTCAAGCATGAAGCCTTCGACGAGAGTCTGGCCGTCAATCTCCAGGGCGTCGTCAATTGCCTTGTACCGCTGGTCGAGCACATGAAAGCAAAAGGGCAGGGGCAGATAGCGATAGTCTCTTCTGTCGCCGGCTATGGCGGACTGCCGATGGGCGCCGCTTACGGTGCGACCAAGGCCGCCCTGATCAACATGGCCGAGAGCCTGAAGTTCGATCTCGACCGGATCGGTATCCGCCTGCAACTTATCTGTCCCGGCTTCGTCGACACGCACGGCGCGGTAAAAGGCGACTTCCCCCGACCCGCACTGGTCAGCGTCGAGACGGCGGCGGAGCGGATATCGCGAGGCCTGAAGTCCCAACGCTTCGAGATATCCTTTCCGAAGCGCTTTACCTACCTCGTCAAATTGCTGCAGTTCCTCCCCTACGGCGCCTATTTCGCGCTCGTGAAGTGGCTGGTGCCGTGGCGTGCGCCGAAGAGCACGGCAAGGAAGAGGACGGAGGCACGCCCAAAGGGACAGCCGCATCAGGCGGTGTGAAGCACTACAGCGCCGCGCCTCTTATCGGACGCGCAGATGTCGCTGTAGCACTTTGAATTGCTGCATGTCTTTGTCCTCTAATCGAGGTCGATTCAAGGAGACATGCATAACACCGCCCCGAAAATGAGTGAGAGCCCGAGCCAGCCGACCGGCTTCAGTTTCTGCCCGAAAAAGATGCGGCCGCTGATCGCCGTTCCGAAGATCCCGGTGCCGCCGAGCACCGCATAAGCGATCGCCAGCTCCATGCCTTTGACCGCTTCCGCGAGCAAGCCGAAGGCGGCGAGCACCAGCAGGATCGACAGCGCGCCCCAGCCACGACGCGCAAAGCCGTTCGACTTCGTCGAGGCGAGGTTAGCGGCGACGTCGAGAATACCGGCCGCCACGGCCAAGGCAAAGGACAAGCCGGAGATGCTCACGCGGCATCTCGCGCGGGATCTTCCGCCGCGTGAGACCTGCCGGCATTGACGAGAAGGATGCCGGTGACGGCCATCGAAAGGCCAAGCAACTCGCGACCGGTCAGCGCATGGTCGAAAACGAGCACGGACACGAGTGTGATCAGCGCCACGCCCGAGCCTTCCCAGATCGCATAGGCGACACCGACCGGAATCGTCTTCACCGCTTTTGCAAGGAAAACGTAGGAAAGCGCGATCGAGCCGTACATGACCACATGACCGACATAGGAGCCCGAGGCGGAAGCCGCCTTCATGGCGGTTAGGCCGGCGATCTCGGTCGCGATCGCAAGCACCAGGAACAACCATGCGAAGCGCATGCGAACCCTTTCGAGGAATTTGGAACCGGGCGGAACCATCGGGGGGCAAATTGAACAGACGGAGTGGCAACCCGATTCTCGGAAAGCGCACACCTCAAAACCTGATAACCCAATCGGGAATGGGATCTCAATAGGCCCGCAACTCTCGCACTTCAGAGGAGGAGGGGGAGCGGGCACTGGTCATCGGGCTCTGCATGATGCTCGCTCGCCGGACGCGACGGCGCCGACTTCCACTGCTGAGCTTCCGGAGAATCGGGGATCGCCGCGATCGCGGCTACCGATCAATCGACGGCTTGCTTAGTGGCCCCTGCGGGTACGTAGACCGCGACGTCCGGACTTCTGGAGTCCAGGAAGGCGCTTCCGACAAGCAGATACATGGCAATCACCAGCATCGAGAGAAGCATTATGCCGACTGGAAAGCCGACCGATGCCTTTCGCTCGGGGCGGCGGAAATTGTCTCTCCCATACATTACGAGTTCCTCTCTCCAGCGATCGGATCACTTTTCTGGTAGTGGCGTTCCGGACCTTCGCGGCACCATGTTGTCCTCGAGGAGACCGATCATCACCGCTGGGCTCAATGGCCCTTATGACAGAACGTGTGGCGGCAGAGCCGTGAAGCAACGGTCATAAGACCTTTCTCGGTAATCTGTCGGACTAAGGTCCTGCGCCCGGAACCGTTCTTGGTTCTGATCGTTGGTCGGGCGTCTAACGAGAGGATAGGACAATGAAAAAGCTTGTATTCATCGCAGCGGCCGCCACACTACTTGCCGGTACCGTTGTGGCCCAGGAAAGCGACGGCAGGAACGCGACTACCGGTATGGTGGGTGGTGCGGCAACGGGCGCAATCCTGGGAGGTCCGGTTGGCGCCGGTGTCGGCGCGGTTGTTGGTGCCACGCTGGGTGGCGCACTCACGCCACCGCCTCCCGAGGTGGTTACCTACGTTCAGCAGCAGCCGGCACCGCCGTCCGTAGTCGTGCAGCAGCCGGTCGTGGTCGGGAAATCCATTCCCGAGACGGTCGTTTTGACCCCTATTCCTGAATCTCCCAATTACGCCTTTGCTGTCGTCAACGAACAGCGGGTGATCGTGGAGCCGAAATCGCGTACGGTCGTTCAGGTCATCAACTGATGTGAGCGGATTGCCCGCCGAGCGGCGGGCACAAGGTGGACCTCTCCCCGCAGGAGAACGGCGGGGAGAGTTGGCAACAATCAGAAGATCAGGAAGTCCGCATTTGTCAGCGCGAGGTTGGCGCTGAGGGTGGCGAAATGGACTGCCCCACCGGCGGCGTTGCCGTTGCTGTCGTAGAACAGCTTGCCCGTGTCGATTTCATAAAAGATGCGATCCTTGGCATCGTGGGCGGCCCCGCTCGTGCTCTTCCAGAACATGTCCGCTGAGAGTGTGCCGAGCTTGGCGCCGAGCTTCGTCATCACGGCATTGTCCAATCGGATGGTGTCGGCGGGAACCGAGAAATCGGTGATCGTATCGACATTTGACGCGCCGAGGTTCGTGTTGAAGACGAAGCTGTCGTTGCTGGCGCCGGTGCCGTTGATATTTGCACTGGAGTCTCAGGTCTTCGATCACCTCTTACCTCGACCGCTGCCATCGGGCGAGTTCAACTGGAGGCTCATGCGGGGCGGGAACGAATGCGCACGCCATGACGCGGAAGTTCGCCGCGAAGGCACGGTCGTCATTGAAATGACCAAACAAAAAGCCCCGCACCGTGAGGTGCAGGGCTTTGGAAACTGGCTCCCCGGGCCGGATTCGAACCGGCGACCTATCGATTAACAGTCGAGTGCTCTACCGCTGAGCTACCAGGGATCATCTGCGCCGCAGAAGTGAGGCTGCTAATACAAATGCTTTTCGGATTTGCCAAGCGATTTTTCAAAAAAAATCGTGAGCGCCGCTTGCTCGGCTGTGGAGAAGGCACCAACTTTGGGGAAGTCAAAGGAAAGGGAGCGATGGCGAACGGAGACAAGAACAGGCGTTTCGGTATCGACCCGAAAACACGACAGATCATCCTCGGCAAATGGCGCGTTCCATTGCCCGAGTCGCCGGCGGTGCGGATCGGGATCGGCCTGTTGCTTGTTGCGGCCGGGACGCTCGGTTTTCTGCCGGTCCTGGGCTTCTGGATGATCCCGCTGGGGCTTCTGGTGCTTTCCCACGACATACCGGCAGTGCGCCGCGCACGCCGGAGGCTCGCGGTGTGGTGGGCGCGCTGGCGTGGCAATGCAGAGAAGTCCTCCGGAAAATAGCCTATCGGGGTCTGGAGGACGCGCCGGGAAGCCCAGCCAAAGCGCGAATACGACCGCCAAGGTTCGCTTGCAATGCCGTGCGGACGACGTCCTCCTGAGCCGCTGTCGCGGATTGGTCCAATGTTTTCGCAAGCTTGGTGAGCAGTGTCGCGCGCATCTGCCGGAGCCGGAGATCGTTCGCACGGCGGCTAAAGGCGAAAATGCGCAAGAAGCTCTTTTCGCCCGTGCCGTCGACGCAGATGAGTTCCTCGCGACCCCGGCGATCGGTGACGACAAAATTGCCGGCATTGGAATCCATCAACACGATGTGAAGCCGCCGACAGCGCTCGAAGAACTCGTCGATCATCGCGAGGTGCCTTGTGGTGAACTTTCCCGACAGTGCCAGGTCGCGCAAGGTTGGGGCCACTTGCCCGCTTGCTTGCGTGATTTTCTCCACAACAAGACCAAGGCCGTGCTCGGTATGCACGAAGCCGAATACCCTCGGAATGGGAAGATCGGGGAGGTCCGCCAGGGTGAACTTTCTTCCCAGCTCGATGTATTCGTCGACTTCGCGCCGGAATGTCCTGTAGGCGCCGAAACGCTTGAATCTGTCGAGAAAGCGGAGTGCCCTGGTAGAATGGCGTTCCCCACCATCGCCCCTCGACCGCAGTACCTTGATCAGAACGTTGGGATAGAGCTCGTGCTCGAACACACTCCGCTGGTGCCCACCGGCGCAAAGGTGCCAATCGGAAAGGGAGATATTGCCGTCCAACATTCTGCGTCCCTTGGAATGTGACAGTTCTATTACGAAACTGCGTCAAGGGTCCAATTTCAAGGGCAAATCCACCTTGTAGATGTATTGTGACTGCGTTTTAGTCGTTGGTTGCATTTTTGCCACTTAAGGGCCTGCCGCGCCCGGCGGCGGTCTGGCCGGCGTGGAATCGGCCTTGGCGCAAGATGCCGGGGGAAGGGAGTGTTTTTAGGAAATTGCCTCTTGCGGTTCATCTCGAATGATTCTAAACGCTCGCCACGGCTTGAGAATTCAGGTCAGAGAGGCCTCGTGGCGGAGTGGTGACGCAGAGGACTGCAAATCCTTGTACGCCGGTTCAATTCCGGCCGAGGCCTCCATTGCCACACCTCAGTGGCTGTTTTGCAACCGATCGTCTCCGGAATTGCCCGGTTCCACGCCCCGCTTCGGGTGTGCCCCCAACCACCCCATTTGCATTGATCGCTTCCGGCGGCGCTGAAGCTCGCCGGCTCTCTTCATTCTCTCGCGTAGCGTTTGGTTCATTGTTTGGAACTTCGCGCGGGCTTTTCGGTTGGGACAGCGGCAAGGAGCAGAGCCATGGGCAAGCCGAGGAACGATCAACTTACCGATCAGCCCATGCCGTCGCCGACCTGGAAACCGGACCCGAAGGATATGGACCTGGACCCGAAGCCGGTGCCGGATGGGACGGCGAAGGAGGGCGACAGAGCGCCCGCCGAAGGCGGGAAATCCGGGGCCGAGCAGCCCCAACGAAGCCGGAGTCGATGAGCCGTTTCAATTGGTGAGGCGCGCAGGACCAGCTGACGACGACCGCACGCCTCGAATTCGCCTCTGCCTCGGCTCAATGAGGCGAGCGGACGCATGCCGCTTCGCATGCAGAGCGAAAGATCCTGCCTTACGGTTAATGATAGCGCCGGATCAGACCGACGAGCTTGCCCTGAATCTTGACCCGGTCCGGCCCGAATATCCGGGTCTCGTAGGCCGGGTTCGCTGCTTCGAGGGCGATTGAGGCACCTTTCCGGCGGAAGCGCTTCAAAGTTGCCTCTTCGTCGTCGATCAAGGCGACGACGATGTCACCGGGGCTTGCCGTGCTCGTATTGCGAATTATCACGGTGTCGCCGTCGAGGATACCGGCCTCGATCATCGAGTCGCCTTTGATCTCCAGCGCGTAGTGCTCGCCGCTGCCGATCATTTCGTGCGGAACGGAAATCTCATGCGTATTGTTCTGGATAGCCGAGATTGGCACGCCGGCCGCAATTCGCCCCATGACCGGCACGGCGATCGACGCCGTCTCCATCGGAGCTGGCTCCGATTTCGGTGGGGCAGGCGGCTTGCCGAGACTGCCCTCGATGACGCTGGGCGAAAAGCCGCGGCGCGGCTGGATCGCCCCTGAATAGGCCTCTGGAAGCTTGATGACTTCCAACGCGCGCGCCCGATTGGGCAGCCGGCGGATGAAGCCGCGCTCCTCGAGCGCCGTGATCAACCGATGGATGCCCGATTTCGATGCGAGATCAAGTGCGTCTTTCATTTCGTCGAAGGACGGCGGCACCCCGGATTCCTTCATTCGTTCATGAATGAAGAGAAGCAATTCCTGTTGCTTGCGGGTCAGCATGGCGCGTCACTCCAGAATCGCGAAACAAACCAAGAACAGACACTATCCGTTCCATAAGTGTTCCGCAAGTACCTAAGATTCCGTGAATTTCGCGGCGCATTTGCTTCGACCGTGCCAATCCCATGCGGGGGGCGACGCCTCCGGTCTTATGTGATCGAACGCTTTATCGCGTTTCAGTAGGCGAGGCGCAGGCCTCCGGGGCTGAGGACGTCGAAATCCGGTTCCGGATAGGGGCCGTACCACTGGGTGTAGGTCGTATTGCCGGTGGCGCCTGTGGTCGCGCATCCCGAAAGCGCCAGAAGCGCAATCGCCAGAGCTGCCGTCAGAAGTCGAAGAGGCATGATGGTCTCCACTCGTGGGAGTTGCTCTGATAGAAAAATGCAGACTTCAACTGTCCATCAATTCACATGCAATGGCAAGCAAAGTCGACCGGCCCGGAAACGGGCTTTTGCCTTCTTGGTAAATGGCTTGAGATATGATTCTGAGGGTTGGCGCCAGGGGTGTCGAGGCACTGATCGAACCGGGCAGTCCGGCTGGACACGACGGCCGGCCCGAGACATAGGCGACGTTTTGTACCGGACACATGGGTAACACTTTCCGCTTTTGGCCGGAGGGTGTTGATGCCGTAGAGAGTTCGATGGTGGAGGGACGCGCGCCCTCTGGAGGGGGAAGGCATGAGCGAGGTGTGCCGGGACTTCGGGATCGTGGACGTATCGACTGGAGGAGAGGCCTTGCAAACCATCGACAACCCGTTCGGCACGAGGTTGTCACCCATGTGTTAGGTACAAACTGTTACCTATGTCTCCGGGCTGGACATGATTTCATTGGTGGAGTCGAAGGGAGTCGAACCCTCGACCTCCGCAGTGCGATTGCGGCGCTCTCCCAACTGAGCTACGACCCCAGCGGCTCCACTATATAGAAGAATTCGATCACGGGCGCCAGCCCATCGGCAGGCGCGAAAAGGCTGTTTGCGATGGCATGACGCCTTGTACGTTCCGGCCCGCGATGATGGTGCCGCGGAAATAGCCCTATGTTCCGACGGATTCCGTTGACAAGCCGGGAAACAGTGCGTAAAGACCCGCCCAACGCCGGGCAGCGATGCCCGGTGTTTCATTTGACATGTCCCGTGGTTTTTCGCGTCCGCGTGATCGTGAGAAGCCTGTCAGAGCCCCCAAAATGGGTTCAGAGGAGGGCGTGTTTCCTTGATCCGGTTTGGCAACAGACCGGCCTAACAGATTGAAAGGAAATACGATGAGCAAGCGCGAATCGTCCAAGTACAAAATCGACCGCCGCATGGGCGAAAACATCTGGGGCCGTCCGAAGTCCCCGGTCAACCGTCGCGAATACGGCCCCGGCCAGCACGGCCAGCGCCGCAAGTCCAAGCTCTCCGACTTCGGCGTGCAGCTGCGCGCCAAGCAGAAGCTGAAGGGCTACTATGGCGACATTCGTGAGAAGCAGTTCCGCGCCATCTTCGACGAAGCTTCCCGCCGCAAGGGCGACACTCCGGAAAACCTGATCGGCCTGCTCGAGTCGCGCCTCGACGCGATCGTCTATCGCGCCAAGTTCGTTCCGACGGTCTTTGCCGCCCGTCAGTTCGTCAACCATGGCCACGTCAAGGTGAACGGCGTTCGCGTCAACATCGCTTCTTACCGTTGCAAGCCGGGCGACGTCATCGAAGTCAAGGAAAAGTCCAAGCAGCTCGTTTCGGTTCTCGAATCCGTCCAGCTCGCCGAACGCGACGTTCCGGATTACGTCGAGGTCGACCACAACAAGATGGTCGCCACCTTTGCTCGCGTTCCGGTTCTCTCGGACGTTCCGTATCCGGTCGTCATGGAACCGCACCTCGTCGTCGAATTCTATTCGCGCTAATCCGGGCGCTGCAGCGCCGCGCGTCCTGCCTGTCTTTCCTTTTGATCGACGTCGATTTCAAGGAGACATGCAGGAGCGTCAGGATCTTCGAAGCCGCCCGGAGACGGGCGGTTTTTCTGTAAGGGAATGTCGGAACGTTGCGGCCACTGATCGGCCCCTTGTTTCGTTCCAGTGCCGAGGAATGCCGTATGCCGGAGCAGAAAGCGCAGCAGGACCTGCAATCGATCCTCGACCACATCTACCACGAGCTGGCGCCGCGGTTCGGCGAGGGGAAGGTTGCCGACTACATTCCCCAGCTCGCCCGCGTCGACCCCAGGCATTTTGGCATGGCTATGGTCACGACGGACGGCGAACTGCATCGCGTCGGCGACGCGGAGGTCCCGTTCTCGATCCAGAGCGTATCCAAGGTGTTCACGCTCACTCTGGCGCTCGGAAAACACGGCGAGAACATATGGCACCGCGTCGGGCGCGAGCCTTCGGGCTCGCCGTTCAATTCGATCGTCCAGCTCGAACATGAGGGCGGAAAGCCGCGCAATCCCTTCATCAATGCGGGCGCGATCACCATCAGCGATCTGATCCTCGCCGGCCATACGCCAAGGGAGCTGATCGGCGAGATCATACGCTTCGTCCGCTATCTCGCCGACGACGAGACGATCGTGATCGATCACGAGGTTGCGCGGTCGGAAACGGCGACCGGCTACCGCAACTTCGCGCTCGCCAACTTCATGCGCTCCTTCGGGCGGCTTGATCACCCGGCCGAGCATGTGCTCGGCGTCTATTTCCATCATTGCGCCCTGGCGATGACCTGCAGCCAGCTCGCCAAGGCGGGGCTGTTTCTCGCCGCCGGCGGCAGCAATCCGCTGACGGGGCACTCCGTCGTCTCGCGCCAGCGGGCGCGGCGCATCAACGCGCTGATGCTCACCTGCGGCCATTACGACGGTTCCGGCGACTTCGCCTATCGCGTCGGCCTGCCGGCCAAGAGCGGCGTCGGGGGCGGCATCCTGGCGGTTGCCCCGGGCAAGGCGTCGATCGCCGTCTGGTCGCCGGGGCTCAACGAGAACGGCAACTCGCTGCTCGGCTCGCTCGCGCTCGAGATGCTCGCGGCGCGCACGGGATGGTCTGTTTTCGGGCCTTGACCGGCGGCCTCTCATCCGCCTGCCGGCACCTTCTCCCCGCCGGGCGGGGACAAGGTGGATGTCGCGCCGCTTTAGTCCGTCTCCCCGTCAGGACGGGCAGAGGGTTAGTCCTCGGGTTTAGCCCGAGGAGAGGGGCAATCACGCCAGCTTACGCAGTGCAGGTGGTTTTCCCTTGATCTTGGAGGTGAGACGGGGCAAGTGCTGGGCGATAGATTTAGCGACATCTGTTTTCGCCCCTCGCACATTCCGAGACGCTGCCATGGAACTCGCACGAACGTCTGAGCGCGATATGATGAACATCGCCGCCGACAAGGACGCGACCGGCTTCGACGCCGGAGATCATCCGCTGTTTTCGCGTATGCCGTCCGCCGTTTCCTTCAACAAGCTCCGGAAGCGTCTGCTCAGGCAGGTGCGCCAGGCGCTGGACGACTTTGCCATGCTCAACGGTGCGAAGCGTTGGCTCGTCGGTGTTTCCGGCGGCAAGGACAGCTACAGCCTGCTGGCACTTCTGATGGATCTTAAGTGGCGCGGCCTGCTTCCGGTCGAACTCATTGCCTGCAATCTCGATCAGGGGCAGCCGAACTTTCCGAAGCACATACTGCCGGACTATCTTTCCTCGATCGGCGTCAAGCACCGGATCGAATATCGCGACACCTATTCGATCGTGAAGGAGAAGGTGCCGGCCGGGGCAACCTACTGCTCGCTCTGTTCGCGCCTGCGCCGCGGCAACCTCTACCGCATCGCGCGGGAGGAGGGCTGCGACGCATTGGTGCTCGGCCATCATCGCGAGGATATCCTCGAGACCTTCTTCATGAACCTGTTTCACGGCGGACGGCTTGCATCCATGCCGGCGAAGCTCGTGAATGACGAGGGCGATCTCACCGTGCTGCGTCCGCTCGCCTATGCCGCGGAGGACGATCTCGCCAAATTCGCCGCGGCCATGGCGTTTCCAATCATCCCCTGCGATCTCTGCGGCTCCCAGGACGGCCTCGAGCGCAATGCCATGAAGGCCATGCTTGCCGATATCGAGCGCCGCATGCCGGGCCGTAAGGATACGATGCTACGCGCGCTCGGGCACGTGAACCCGTCGCACCTCCTCGATCCCAAGCTGTTCGATTTCCTTTCCCTTTCCCCGGAGCCCTGAGAATGAGCCATTCCGTCGACGTTGCCGCCCTTGCCAACCTTCTGCAGGAGGCGGCGGTGAAGGAAATCCTGCCGCGGTTCCGGAATCTCCAGACGGGCGAGGTGCGGATGAAAACGGAGGCGATCGACCTCGTCACCGAGGCGGACGAGGCGGCGGAAAGGTTGATCGAGGCGCGAATAGACGCGGTCGCGCCGGGCGCGGTCTTCATCGGCGAAGAATCCGTGGCCGCCGATCCGGGGCTCATCGAGAAGCTGGCGGATGCCGATCTCGCCATCGTCGTCGATCCGATCGACGGAACGTTCAATTTCGCGGCTGGCCTGCCACTCTTCGGCGTCATGGCAAGCGTCGTCGCGAAGGGCGAGACCATCGCCGGCATCATCTACGATCCGCTCGGCAAAGATTGGGTCATCGCCGAGAAAGGCTCCGGCGCCTGGATGTGCCGGCCGAATGGCTCGCAGGAAAAGCTGACGGTAACGGCCAGCGTGCCGCTCGAAAACATGGTCGGCGGCGCCTCGACCGCCTTCTACGAGGTAGACGACCGGCGCATCGTCATGGGAAATTTGGCGAAGGTCAGGATCGCCACCAGCTATCGTTGCGCGGCGCACGAATATCGCACCTTTGCCGCCGGTCACCTGCACTTCCTGATGTACCGGAAGCTCATGCCCTGGGATCACCTCGCAGGCACGCTGATCGCGGAGGAGGCCGGGGCATTTGCGGCCCGTTTCGACGGGTCCCGCTACCTGCCGGCGCATAACAATGGCGGGCTGCTTCTCGCGACCGACCGGGAAAGCTGGGACGCGCTGCGGCGCGAGGTCTTCACCGTTTGACGTTCGTGATCCCTAAAACGCAGTTCGTCACAGCACCCCAGTCAGCTCGAGTGTCTGGTAGCTGGCCAAAAGCGTGATCAGAGTTCCAACAAGCCGCAGAAGTGTCGACTCCTTCAATGCCTTCACCATCCATCCCGCCAACGGCGCCGCCAAAACGCCGCCAATGATCAGCCCGCCAACCGATGTGAGATAGTTGCCAAGTCCGCCCACAGGTTGCCAGTGGCCGGTTACAAATGCGGCGAGGAAGCTCAGCGACACCGAAAGCGCAATCAGGAACTCGCTCGCGTTGACCGTGCCGATGACGAACCGCGGCTGACCGCCCGCGCCGAGCAGGCCGGTGGTGGCGACAGGTCCCCAACCACCTCCGCCTGCAGCATCCAGGAAGCCGGCAGCCGCGCCGAGGGGGGCAACAATTCTCAACTTCACGGGATTGGTTGGGATGCGACGAAACGACCGGATGAGCAGCCAGATTCCAATGACGGCGAGATAGGTTGTCACGAAAGGCTTGACCTGATCTCCGTCGAATGAAGTGAGCACGTAGGCGCCCAAGATTCCGCCACCTATGCCGAAGGGAATGAGCCGCCGGAACAGCTTCCAGTCGATGTTACGATGATAAAGATGCGCCGATCCGGAAGCCGCGGTGGTGAACAATTCCGCAGCATGGGCCGAAGCTGAGGCTTGCGCCGGAGGTACACCAAATGCGAGGAGCACCGTAGAAGAAATCACGCCATATGCCATCCCGAGTGCACCGTCGACAGCCTGGGCGAGAAACCCGACTGCCGCGAATAGTAGGAAGTCTTCCATCAGAGGCTCCGCGCATTTGGCCATCTCGCATAGCAAAGCCTCGCGCGTGCAATGCATGCGGAGGCTTAGTTCATGGTGCCTTTGGCACGGATGAAAGCTAGCACGCCTCGGCTTGTTTCGCGAGCGCGGACTCAAAGTTGAGCTGGCTTACTCGTATTCCTAGTTCAGCTGGAACGGGTTATCCCCTAGATGGCCGTCTGCTCGCCTTCGTTGAGAAGGCGCATCAGCGCGATAACCTTTTCCCTCATCCAACGGTGCAGCGGGTTTGAAGCCGAACGTCGATGCCAGACGGCGATGATCAAGGGCGGATCGATCGGCATGGGGGGGCGGTAGATCTCCAGGCCCATCTGTGGAGCGACCCGTTCGGCGAGCTGTCGCGGGACCAGCGCGATCAGGTCGCTCTCGGCGACGGCGCGGCAAACGCCGGAAAACACCGGCAGGGTCATCACCACTTTCCGCCGCCGGCCCACTTTGGCGAGGGCGGCATCGCCCATCGCCGAGAAGTTTCCCTGGGGTGAGAAAAGCGCCTGGCCAATCTCGCAGAAGAGGTCGATCGGCACCGTGTTACCGGGCGCCACGCCCGCGCTCGTCAAATGGAGATGGTTTCGCCGGGCGATCACGACGAAGCTCGAATAGAAGAGCGGTTGGCTGCTGGTCCAGTCCGGGATCGACTGGTCCGGAATGAGGGCGAGGTCGGCGTGATAGGTCTCGAGGCTATCGATGTAGCTGTTCGGAACGAGGTCGACGAGTTGCGCCCGGATGCCGGGCGCCAGTTTGCGCAGCAAATCCGCAAGCGGCGGCATCAGCATTTCGGCGAAGAAATCGCTTGCGGTAATTCGGAACGTCCCCTCGGCGGTCGCCGGATCGAAGGTGCTAGGCGGCGCCAGAATGGCTGCGATCCGGTCGAGCTCCTCCCGAAGCGGCAGTTCGATCGACCTGGCGTAGTCGGTCGGAACCAAGCGGTTGCCATGCCGGACGAGGAGTTCGTCCCCGAGCGAGTGCCGCAATCTACCCAAGGCGCCCGATACCGCGGACTGGGACATGTTCAACCGCTTGCCCGCCTGCACCGTGGACCCCTCGCGCAGAATGGCATCGAGCACGCGCATCAGATTCAGGTCGAACGTGGCGAAATTCATAATCGCGATAGCCCCTATCATAACAATCGGTTGGACCGATATTGCCGGGGCGGGTATTCACGAGTCAACGAGAGCGCTCTCGGTTTCGAGCTTCAAGGAGAAAAACGATGAATAATGAGCATTACCCCGGCGATGCCATCGATTGGAACGGCGTCAAGTACAGCACAATCCTGTCTACCGAGGCTACCGGTGGCAAGATGTCGATCGTCGACAGCCTCTCGCCCGTCGGCAGCGGCCCTCCTCGGCACGTACACGAGAGGGAAGACGAGATATTTGTGATCGTCACAGGCCGGTGCAAATTCTGGCTGGAGGGCGAAGAGTTGAGCCGCGGTCCGGGCGAGACGGTGTTCATCCCGCGTGGATCAGAACATACGTTCCAAATCGTCGGGGACGTCCCCTGCCGCCATCTCGTGATCCTGACGCCGGGGGGCTTCGAAGGCTTCTTTACGGAAATGGCGGCTGGCCAGTACTCCGTCGCAACCGATATGCCGGCGATCATGGAGGCCGCGGGCCGCCATCATCTCCGCTTTACCGGACCGCCGCTGGCGATCGACTGAAGACCGGGCAGGGGCGGAAAGCCCGCCCCCGCGTTCTCATCTCGCATCAGACCTGAGCGCCGTGGTCATGCGCCACATCCTTGTCTCCCGGGTGGGTGAAGAGCTTGCCTCTCTCCGCCCAGAGCGTCGCTACGATGGTCAGCAGGCCGAAGATCGCGAAGCCGCCGAACAGCGGCTTCAGCGTGCCATCGAAGAGCTGGCCGACTGTGCCGCCGATCAGCGCCCCGCCGGTCGTAGAGACGAAGCCGGTGATCGCGGTCGCGGTTCCGGCGAGATGTCCCATCGGTTCCAGGCTGATGGCGGTGAAGTTGGTGGCGATGACGGCGAAAAACATCAGCAGAACGGAGAACATGACATAGCTGACGACGAAGGCCGGCGTGCCCGCGAGCGACATGAGAAAGCCGGCGGCCGCCAGAATTGTGAACAGGATCATCGCCGTATGCGAGATGCGCCGCATGCCGAAGCTGCGGACGAAGAAGCCATTGGCGAAATTGGCAGCAGCAATGCCGCTCGCCGTTGCGGCAAACGCGATCGGCAGCCATTCGCCGAGACCATAGATTTCGCCGAAGACTTGCTGGACGGTCACGATATAGGCGCAGATGACCGCGGTGAAGAGCGTCATTCCGATCATGTAGCCGCAGGTGATGCGGTTCGTCAGCACCGTCCTGAAGCCGGAGAGCACGGCGCTCACCGACAGCGGCAGGCGCTCTTCCCGCGGAAGCGACTCCTTCATCCGCGTCAGCGCCCAGAAGAAGAGAACGGAGCCGATGCAGCCGATCAGCGTGAAGATCCAATGCCAGCTGGCATAGGAGATCACGAGCTGGCCGAATGATGGTGCGACGATCGGGACGATCATGAAGACGATCATCACATAGGACATGACGCGGGCCATCTCGCGGCCGCCGAAGCAGTCGCGAACGATCGCGAGCGTCGTGATGCGGATGGCGGCGGCTCCGATCCCCTGGATGAAGCGCAAGGCGAGCAGCAGCTCGAAGCTCGTCGCTTGCGAGGCGGCGAACATCGAGAGGGTGAAGACGCAAAGGCCGCCCATGAGGACGACGCGCCGTCCGAAGGCATCGGAAAGGCTGCCGAAGAAGATCTGCGAAAAGCCGAAGCCGAAGAAGAACACGCCGATGACGAGCTGCGCATCATTCGCATCGGCGATATCGAACGAATGTCCGATGCTCGGCAGGGCCGGCAGCATACTGTCGATCGCTATCGCGACACTTGCCGTCATGAGGGCGATGGTGATGACGAACTCGGTGAGCCCCATGTGAAGGCGAGCCGCGCCCGAAACCGCGCCAAGAGTATCCGATTGTCTGGTGATGGAAGACATTTCGAGTATCCGTATTGTAACCGGGGACTTGCGGTGCGTTCGAAGACCGTTAGCCCGCAGGGTTGTGCGGCCGGAAAAGCTTTCCGCCTTCGGCAATCAGCACGAAGGCGAGGGCGAAAACGGAGAGAGTGAAGAACCCGACGGCAAGCGGAGTCACTGTTCCGTCGAAGGCCTGACCGATCATCGCACCAATGAACGCGCCTCCGATTGTCTGTGTGAACCCGAGCACGGAAGAGGCGGTGCCCGCAACATGCCCGAGCGGCTCCATCGCCATTGCATTGAAATTGGCCGCCATCAGACCGAACTGAAACATCGCGGCCGATTGCAGGACAACGAAGAGCGCAAGCGGCAGCGGCCCTGCAAGGGACAGCGACATCCAGGCGAGGCTTGCCAGCCCGTAGCCCAGAAGAGCGGCATGCGAAAGCGCTCGCATGCCGAACCGCTGTACGAGGCGCGAATTGGTGAACGAGGCGAGCGCCATCATGCCGGCGAAAGCCGCGAAGACCGCCGGAAACCAGATTCCGAGACCGTAAATGCCGACGAGGATCTGTTGCGCCGAGTTGACGAAGCCAAACAGCCCGCCGAGGAGTACGGAGGTCGCCAGCGTATAGAACAGGGCAAGCCGGTTCGTCAGCACGATCCGGAAACCCTCCAGTATCACCGAGGCGGTGAACGCTCGCCGATAGGCCGGATCAAGCGTTTCGCGGAGGCTAAGGGCGACCGGAATCGAGATGGCGAGCGCGAAAAGCGCAATGACCACGAATATCATGTGCCACTCGGCAAAGATCATGATTACCTGACCGATGCTGGGTGCGACGACCGGAACGATCATGAACACCATCATCACCAGCGACATGATCTCCGCCATCTGACGGCCGCCGTAGACATCACGGACGATGGAGACGGTGACGACACGGGTCGCCGCTGCGCCGACGCCCTGGACGAAGCGGAAGATGAGAAGCGTGGTGAAGGTCGGGACGAAGACGATCGCAAGCGCGCACACGCCATAGAGCGCCAGGCCGCCCAGGAGCGGCGCCTTCCGCCCGAAACGGTCCGAAAGCGGGCCAAATCCCAATTGGGCAAAACCGAGGCCGAACAGGTAGGCCGAGATGATGTATTGGCGATCGTTTTCGTCGGCGACGCCGAGACTGGCGCCGATTTCCTGCAGCCCCGGCAACATGATGTCGATCGAGATCGCGTTGATCGACATGAGCATGGCCATGAGCGCGATGAACTGGGTTTTCGACAGCCCCGACAGGGCAGCAGTGTGGTCTATCGGCTTCGTCATTTCATGAAACCTGTAGTGGTTCTTGAGCCCATCCTTCGGCGAGAAGGCGAGAGGCTAGGCACAATGCCTTGATCATCCAAAGTAACTTCAGTACTGAACCGAACTGTTTGCAGCCGCCGGTAACGGCCGAATTGGCGAGAGGGGCCGGTCTGTTACCGAACGCGGCATGCGTCCGCAGACGCGCTCGGCTCGTATCGCAATGCGAGCATCGCGATTTACTCATGCAGCGCGCCGAAATTTAGCCGGGCGACATATAGGCCCGGAATCAAAAAAGGCGGTCGCCCCGCCTTTTCCGATCTGGCGAAAATGCCGCTGGTCGGGGTCAGGCGGCTCCCTTGACGGAGATCCCATTCTCCTCAAGCATCGACTGGAGTTCACCGGCCTGGAACATCTCCCTGACGATGTCGCAGCCGCCGACGAATTCGCCTTTCACGTAAAGCTGCGGAATGGTCGGCCAGTTGGAATAGTCCTTGATGCCCTGGCGCAGGTCCGCGTCGGCGAGCACATTGATGCCCTTGTAGTCGACGCCGACATAATCGAGGATCTGCACGACCTGGCCGGAGAAGCCGCACTGCGGAAACTGCGGCGTGCCCTTCATGAAGAGAACGACGTCGTTCGTCTTGACCTCGTTGTCGATGAAATCGTGAATTCCGCTCATGATGTATTCCTTCCTGCGCCGGCTTCAAGGACCGGATCTCGATTGCCGCTTAGATAGCATGCATGGGCGGAGTTTTCACCCCATCCAGGCGCAATAATTATTGATGGTCCTCAAAATGTGGCTCTAGGCCGAGCGGCGACGGGATTTGCTTCGGGCCGCTGCCGTGCGGCGACGGCTCGTCTGTTTTTTTGCCGGTTTTCGGATCGCCGCCTCGATGACGTCGGCGAGAATGCTACCGGTCTTCCGCGATCGGCGCTTCGTACGTTTCGTTGTGGTTCTCGTCGCGCCGGTCTTCTTGAGGATCTCCTTCAACGCGCCGTCGATCACGACGCCGACGAGCTCCTTGATCAGGTCTGCCATGCGCTTCAGTCCGGAGCGCTGGTCTGAAGCGCGAGAGCGTGCAGCATGCCGCCCATATTGCCCTTGAGGGCGTTGTAGACCATCTGGTGCTGCTGGACGCGCGTCTTGCCACGAAACGCTTCGGCCACGACTTCGGCGGCATAGTGGTCGCCGTCACCGGCCAAATCGCGGATCGTGACCTTGGCGCCGGGAATCCCAGCCTTGATCATGTCTTCGATATCGCCTGGTGTCATGGGCATGATACGCCAACTCCCTTGTTATTCTGCGAGGCGGCAACGTCTCTTGCCGCCCATCCATGACAGCAAGGGAACCACGATTCAGTGAAGGAAAGCAAATGCTGATTTGAAGCTTTCTGCGGGTGCGGTCGGATCAATTATCCGGCGCCAGATCGCCGCTCATGTAGTCGGGGAACCAGGCTTCATGTGCCGAGCGCAACGCATCGACCGCAACCGCCTTGGCGTCGCCGAGCTTGACTGCCTCCCCACCCGTCCTGCCGATGACGGGCAAGGCGACGCCTGCGGTCTTCGCCCGCTCCGCGACCGCTTCCACATTGCTTGAGGCGACGGTGACGACATAGCGGCCCTGGTCCTCGCCGTAGAAGACCGGAATCGGGTCGCGCCCCGCCGGTGCCTCGATCGTCGCACCGATGCCGGAGGCGATGGCCATCTCCGCCACGGCCATGGCGAGGCCGCCGGAGGAGCAGTCGTGGACCGCCGTCACCAGACCGCTTTCGATCAGGCTTCGGACGAAGTCGCCGACCTTGCGCTCGTGCGCGAGATCCACGTGCGGCGCCGGGCCGTCGGTGCGGCCATGGATATCGCGCATATAGACCGACTGGGCGATATGGCTGCCCAAGCCTTCCGGCGCGCCTGCGAGCAGGACCGTTTCGTCCGGCGCGGCGAAGCGGATGCGCGCCATCTTCGACCAGTCCCGTACCAGACCGACGCCGCCGATGGTCGGCGTCGGCAGGATCGCCTGGCCGTTGGTCTCGTTGTAAAGCGAGACGTTGCCGGAAACGATCGGGAAATCGAGCGTGCGGCAGGCGTCGCCGATACCTTTGATCGCATGCACGAACTGGCTCATGATCTCCGGCCGTTCCGGATTGCCGAAGTTGAGGTTGTCGGTCGCGGCGAGAGGCAGGGCGCCGGTCGCCGTCAGGTTGCGCCAGCACTCGGCAACTGCCTGCTTGCCGCCTTCGTAGGGGTCGGCCTCGACATAACGCGGCGTCACGTCGGAGGAGAAGGCGAGCGCCTTGCTCTGATGCTCATCAACGCGCACCACGCCGGCGTCACCGCCCGGCAATTGCAGCGAATTGCCCTGGATCAGCGTATCGTATTGCTCGTAGACCCAGCGGCGCGAGGAATTGTTCGGAGAACCGACAAGCTTCAGGAGCGCATCGGCGATATCGGCCTGCGGTATATCGTTCGTCTCGAGCGGCGAGGGGCTCTTGGCCGGCGTCCAGGGCCGGTCATATTCCGGTGCCTCGTCGCCGAGTTCCTTGATCGGCAGGTTCGCGACCTCTTCGCCCTGGTGCAGGATGCGGAAGCGCAGGTCGTCGGTCGTCTTGCCGACGATTGCGAAATCGAGGCCCCACTTGACGAAGATCGCCTTGGCCTCTTCCTCCTTCTCCGGGCGCAGCACCATCAGCATGCGCTCCTGGCTTTCCGAGAGCATCATCTCGTAGGCCGTCATCTGTTCTTCGCGCACCGGTACCTTGTCGAGGTCGAGCTCGATGCCGAGGTCGCCCTTGGCCCCCATCTCGACCGCGGAACAGGTGAGGCCGGCCGCGCCCATGTCCTGGATGGCGATCACGGCGCCGGTCTGCATCAGTTCGAGGCAGGCCTCGAGCAGGCATTTTTCGGTGAAGGGGTCGCCGACCTGCACCGTCGGGCGTTTCTCCTCGATCGACTCGTCGAATTCGGCCGATGCCATGGTGGCGCCGCCGACGCCGTCGCGGCCGGTCTTGGCGCCGAGATAGACGACGGGAAGCCCGACGCCCTCCGCCTTGGAATAGAAGATCGCGTCGCTCTTGGCGAGGCCCGCGGCAAAAGCGTTGACGAGGATGTTGCCGTTATAGCGTGCATCGAATTCGACCTCGCCGCCGACCGTCGGGACGCCGAAGGAATTGCCGTAGCCGCCGACGCCGGCGACGACGCCGGAGACGAGGTGCCGCGTCTTCGGATGGTCGGGAGAGCCGAAACGCAGCGCGTTCATGGCGGCGATGGGGCGCGCGCCCATCGTGAAGACGTCGCGAAGAATGCCGCCGACCCCGGTCGCCGCACCCTGATAGGGCTCGATATAGGAGGGGTGATTGTGGCTCTCCATCTTGAAGACAACGCAGTCGCCGTCATCGATGTCGACGACACCGGCATTTTCGCCGGGACCCTGGATGACGCGTGGTCCCTTGGTCGGCAACGTGCGCAGCCACTTCTTCGAGGACTTGTACGAGCAATGTTCGTTCCACATCGCCGAGAAAATCCCGAGCTCGGTGAAGGTCGGCTCGCGCCCGATGAGGCTCAGGATGCGCTCGTATTCATCGGGTTTGAGCCCGTGCGAGGCGATGAGGTCCGGGGAAATGGGGCGGGTGTTGGAAATCGTCATCGTCGACCGTCAATCCTTCGGGCGGCGCGCAAACCCTTCCGGGAGAATACGGCGCGTGCGAACCGCAATAGACACTGATATAAAGTGCTGCAGCGACCAAGGCGCGCCTGATCAAGGCGCACGGCGCTGCAGGGGAGCGTTTCGCGGCTTCTTTAGCCTAAGCGGCGCCGCGGCGCGACAGAAAAATACCGTCGATCAACAGGTCCCCGGCTCGGCGCCCTCGCCAAAGAAGAGGTCAGATCCGAGCCGCGTCTTGCAGGCAGCCTAGAACTGGTAGCCAAGCATCAGCCCGGCCCGGGTGAGGCCGCCATTGGGACCGTCGCAAAGATTGGCGTGCGAATTGTGCTCGATTGTCGCCGACAGGTTCCAGTTGGCGTCGAAACGATAGCCGGCGGCGGCATATTCGCGAAACAAAACACGGCATCCAAGCCGCGGCCCGTCGGAGCCGTCGCCGTCGAGCTCGCCATCGTGGAGCGTCGCGCCGACACCCAGCTCGACGAAGAACCTTTCGGTGAGGTCGGCGTCCCAGCTGAAGCCGCCATAGATCTGGTTGACACCATTCGACGAGGTTGCGACCGAAGTCCCGGCATGGATGCGTGGACGGAGTATCTTGTCCGTCAGGGTGCTCGCACTATTCGCCCCCAGAGGGTCGAAGAAGACCGTCAAAGACGGGAAGGCACCACTCTCCTGGTGCATTCCCTCCGCGACGGGCAGCGTGGCGCCGAAGCGCACTTCGTCGAACACCGGATCTTGCGCATGGGTCGTCGTGGTCGCGATGCCGGCTGCAAGCGCGACAACGGCCGCGACCGATTGGAAACCCGCGACCATAAACCTCCTCGAAAGGGCCATGCCGAAATCCTTCGAAACGAATCAACCTAATGCAACTAGCGCGACTATAGACCGCGCTTGCGTGCAGGAAAGTCGCCTTCGCAAGAAGATTTCAATCGAAGCTGTCGTAGCCGGCGCGGCCGCTATCGAGCAGGCGGCGCAGTATCTGGAAGCCCGTTTCAACCTCGGCGCGCTCGGCCGGCGAAGAGAAGCCGACGCGGATGCGGTGGAACACGCGATCGGACCGACCAGCCTTGAATTCGTCCTCGTCGTCGAGGAGCACGCCTTCCTGCAGCGCTGCCTGCTTGAAGGTTCCGGAAAGCCATGGATCCGGTAGCTTCAGCCAGAAGAACGGCACCTTCGGGTGGGAATTGAACTCAAAGCCGGCGAAGATATCGCGCGCCATCGCGTGACGCACGCCTATTTCCTCGACGCTGCGGCTGCGTAGCGTCGAAGCGGAGCCGGAAAGGACCAGTCGGGCGCACAATTCCGCAAGAAGGAAGGGGAGCCCGCCGCTGACCATCTTGTGGGCTATGCGAATGCGCTGGCTGAAATGCGGAGGGCAGGCGACCCAGCCGCCGCGGACGCCGGCAGCAACCGACTTCGAAAGGCCGCCGACGAGGAAGGTACGCTCGGGTGCGAGCTCCGCCAGCGGCGGAGCGGGATCGCCGGTCATCGCTCCATAAAGATCGTCTTCGATCAGCCAAACGCCATACTTGCGGGCGATACCGGCAATGGCCTGGCGCCGGTCCAACGGCATGACGGCAACCGTCGGGTTCTGCGCGCTCGGCATCAGGAAGGCAAGCTTCGGGTGCTGCTGCGCGCAGACCCGTTCAAATTCCTCCGGTATCAGCCCGAACCCGTCGCTTTCCAACAATACGACGCGCCGACCGATCAAGCCGGCGCTGCGGCTCACCTGCGAGTAGGTCAATGTCTCGAAGGCAATGCGGTCGCCGGGCGAGGTCACGGCGGAGATGACAGCGACCACCGCGGCGTGCGCGCCGAGCGTCGGCACGACATTCTCAGGCGCCGGACGAAAGCTGCCGCGCGCCAGCCATTGCGCGCCTGCCTCGAACCAATGATCCGGAAAATTGCGCGCATAGCTTGCAATGTCCGCGTGGTGCTGACGGCTGATGTCGCTCAGCAATCGCGCAAGGATATCACCCTGGCCGATGTCCGGTGCCGCGGTGCTGTCGAAGCGGAGCTTTCCGACCGGCGCGACGATCGGCCGGGTGCCTGCGAGCGACGTCGTCAGCGGGTCGGCTTGCTCTGGCGGGCGGCTCTCGGGACGATCGAGCACATAGGTGCCGCGGCCGACCTCGCCGCTGACGAGCCCGCGCTCGCGCACGATGTTGTAGGCACGACCGATCGTGCCGATGGTCACGCCGACGTCAAAGGCGAGATTGCGCTGCGGCGGCAGCTTCGCGCCAACGGGCAGCGTACCGTTGCCGATTGCCTGCTCGATCTGGTCCGCAATCCGCGCGTAAAGCGGGCCGCTGCCCTGCTGAATGTCCGGAAGCCAATTTGTCATGGAGACAATTATCTAGATTGCCTCGTCAAATATGTCAATTATCACTGTAACAATGGAGTCGTTAACCGGATGGTGCGAGCTATGGATACAATTGATACAATCCGACCTTTGTGCTCCTATAAGTCCCAGGGCCCGGAAGGAAATGTCTTCGCGCGCCTCTGGCGCTTCTATTGCGCGCGGGCGGCAAAGAGGCGCAGCCGCCTGGCGCTTGGGGAACTGAGTGCCGACCTGCTCAAGGACATCGGCTTGACCGAGGCGGAGGCGAGGCGCGAGTCGGCCGTCCCGTTCTGGCGATAGCGGGCGATATTGCTGCCCGTCAGTGGCTCGATCGCGAATTCGCTTTGGGCGACCAATGCTAAGCGCATTCTTGAGCTCATGATGGGCCTCGCCCCTGTTGCGCACGAGCGGTGGATGACCTGATTGGGTAGATTCCGCCTCCCCGAATGCCAAGGGCTGTAGCGGGTGGTAAGCGGTCGCAGTCAGTGAACTAAATAGAGAACAATGCTACCGATCACCTGGGCGAGTCCGAGCATGATGCAGACAGCAAGCAGGATCGGCTTCCACAGGGATTTTCTCCAGTTGGCCTTTGGTCCCTGCATTTGACGGATCGCCTGGGGCAGGTGCTGCCCGCCTGGGGCAGAAGTGTGTTCAAATCGACTTGAGCTTGACCCGCTGTTCCAGCTTCTCCGCGCTTTCCTTGCGCTCGCTATATCGATCGACGAGATAGGCCGACGCGTCACGCGTGAGCAGCGTGAACTTGACGAGTTCCTCGCAGACGTCAACGACGCGGTCGTAATAGGACGACGGCTTCATGCGACCGTTTGCATCGAACTCCTGGTACGCCTTGGCGACCGACGACTGGTTCGGGATCGTGATCATGCGCATCCAGCGGCCGAGCAGCCGGAGCGTGTTGACGGCGTTGAAGGACTGCGAGCCGCCCGACACCTGCATGACGGCAAGAGTCTTGCCTTGGGTCGGCCGGATCGATCCGATCGACAGCGGTATCCAGTCGATCTGTGCCTTCATGACCCCGGTGATCGCCCCGTGCCGTTCCGGGCTCACCCAGACCTGGCCTTCCGACCATTCCGAGAGTTCGCGAAGTTCCTGCACCTTCGGGTGACTGACGGGAGCGTCATCCGGCAACGGCAGGCCGGATGGATCGAAGAAGCGCACCTCGGCTCCGAGGTGTTCCAGCAACCGACCGGCCTCCTGAGCCAGGAGCCGGGAATAGGAAACCTGGCGCAGCGATCCGTAGAGGATCAGGATGCGCGGCGGCTGGGTCGAGAGCGGCGGCCGCAGCGCGTCGATGTCGGGCCTGCGGAGATGACGCGGATCGGCGGCGGGAAGATCAGACAATGCGGCGACCCGCTTCATCAAGGACCTTCTCGCCATCTTCCTTGACGAACGGTCCCTTGAACGCGTCGGCGGGCAGGATGTCGAGAATCGCCTCGGATGGCCGCGCCAACCGGGTGCCGATCGGTGTGACGACGAACGGTCGGTTGATGAGGATCGGGTGCTCTAGCATCGCTGCCAGGAGCTGGTCGTCGGAGAGTGCCGGATCGGCGAGACCGAGTTCGGCAAAGGGCGTTCCCTTCTCCCGGATTGCCTCGCGAACGGAGAGGCCGGCGTCGCCGATCATCTTCGCGAGTTCCTCGCGGCTCGGCGGCGTCTTCAGGTACTCGACGACCTTCGGCTCGATGCCGGCGTGGCGGATCAGGGCCAAGGTGTTGCGCGAAGTTCCGCATGCGGGATTGTGGTAGATGGTGACGTCCATGGTCATTCGGTTCCCTTGACGATTATGGGGGACACTACGGTGTTCCGGTCGGCAAGCATCCATCCCACCACGGCCGCGGCGACGAGCGCGCCGAGGACCTCGGCGACGATGAAGCCCGGTACGTCCGTCGGGCGGATGCCCGAAAATGTGTTCGAGAAGGCGCGGGCGACGGCGACGGCAGGATTCGCGAACGAGGTGGACGCCGTGAACCAATACGCCGCCGTGATGTAGAGGCCGACCAGCCATGGAATGGCGTCGGCGCGAAACCGCAGGCCCGCGAGGATCGTGAGGACAAGCCCGAAGGTGGCGACCGCTTCGGCGGTCCACTGGCCCAGGCCCGTGCGGACGGTTTCGGACACCTGGAACAGGGGCAGCTCGAACATGGCATGAGCAATCAGCGTCCCGGCGATGCCTCCGGCAATCTGCGCGAGGAGGTAGAGCGACGCCGCGAATGGCTCGATCTCGCGCTTTGCTGCGAATACCAGGGTAACTGCCGGGTTGAAGTGCGCGCCGGAGATCGGCCCGAGAATGCTGATCAGGACGACGAGGATCGCGCCCGTCGGAATAGTGTTGCCAAGCAGCGAGACCGCCACGTCGCCGGAGAGGCGGTCGGCCATGATGCCGGAGCCAACGACGGTCGCGACCAGAGTGGCCGTACCAAGGCCTTCCGCGGCAAGGCGGCGCTTGAGATCGAACGCCATGCGTCAGCCCGCCTTCGGAATGTTGCGGCCGATCTCGTCGAGCCTTCTCTTCAGAGCGAGCTTGTCGAGGCTCGTGACCGGCAGGCTGATGAAGATCGAGATGCGGTTATTGAGCATGTTATGGGCCGCGGCGAAGGCGAAGTGCCGCTCGGCCTCGCTGCCTTCGGCGGCCGCCGGATCGGGCACGCCCCAATGTGCCGTCATCGGCTGCCCCGGCCAGACCGGGCATTCCTCGGCGGCCGCGTTATCGCAGACGGTGAAGACGAAATCCATTTGGGGTGCGCCGGGCGCAGCGAACTCGTCCCATGCCTTCGACCGGGCGAAGGCAGTGTCGTAGTTCAACCCCTCGAGGAGCTGCAAGGCAAACGGATGCACTTCTCCCTTCGGCTGCGATCCCGCGGAGAAGGCCTTGAACCGGCCCATTCCGAGCCTGTTGAGGATAGCTTCGGCAATGATCGAGCGGGCCGAGTTGCCCGTGCAGAGAAAAAGGACGTTGTAAACTTTGTCGCTCACGGGCGCTCTCCAGTTTGGCTTAACAGGCCTGCGTCTCCTGCCTGGGATCGCAACAGGGGGTCAGATCGGTGATCAACGGCGTGCAGAGACTGGCGTTGCCGCCGCAGCAGTCTTGCAGGAGGTAGACCATTACGGCTCGGAATCGATCGAGGTCGACCCGGTAGATGATCGAGCGGCTTTGCCGCTCGCCAGAAACCAATCCCGCCTGCGAGAGCGTCGCGAGATGCGCCGACATGGTGTTCTGCGGCACGTCGACCAGTCTGGCCAGTTCACCCGCCGGCACGCCTTCGGGTTCGCGTTCAACGAGCAGGCGGAATGTCCTAAGTCGCGTCGGTTGGGCAAGGGCCGCTAAGGCAGCTATCGTCTGTTGTTCATCCATATATCCAGATTAATGGATTCATTATACCAAGTCAACGACAGCATCTGTTTCGCGTTTCGTGAACCTTTAAGCAGGGATGCTTTTGGTGGCAGCACCGGGAATTCCGGAACTATCTGCGAGCGGCCGTGTCGCCGCGAGTGATTGCGATCTACCCATGAAAGTCGAGTGAGGCCGACTACTCGATCCCCGGCATGTCGGCTATTCGCTCAGCGAAGTACTGGACCAGCAACTTGACTCGGGAAATGCCCGCACGCTCTGGGACGATCAGCATGCTCAGCGGTATGGATGGCAGCGAATAGCCAGGCAGGACCGCCTCGAGACGGCCTTCGGCCAGGAGATCATCGACCAACCAGCGATGCGCGGGTGCGAAGCCGCGTCCGGCGGCAAGTGCCTCGCGTGCAGCGAGCCCATGGTCGACGCGAAAACGCCCGCCAAAGGGCACCGCATGACGTTCTCCATCCGGCCCGTTCAGGACAAGCGTGTCGCTTCCCGCCACGTTCGTCATCCGGATGCCCTCAAGGCCGGAGAGGTCCCGCGGTGCCGTCGGCCTGCCCCGTGCCGCAAGATACTCCGGCGCAGCTACCAGTAGGCGCTGCGACTGGCCGAGCGGCCTGAGCTTCATGGAACTGTCAGTGAGTGGGCCCAGGCGCAAGGCGATATCGACACCTTCCCGGACCAAGTCCACTCGCTCGTCGGTGAGGCTGAGATCGACCCCGATGTCGGGATAGCGGTCCTGAAAGGCAAAGACCAGCCGGCTGACGTGCAGGACCCCAAAAGCCGCCGTGCAGGAGACCCGGATAGAACCGGCCGGCGCGCTGCGTGTGCCACGAGCTTCATCGACAGCTTGCTCCGCCAAGCGCAGGATCTGGACGCTGTGGGCATAATAGCGGCTGCCTTCTTCGGTCAAAGTGACGCGCCGGGTGGTCCTTGAGAGTAAAGGCACCCCAACGGCGTCCTCCAGTTCCCGCAACTGTCGCGAAACTGTTGACTGTCCGACCCCAAGTTCGCGCGCCACACCGGACAGGTTGCCGCGCTCGGCGACGCGGACAAATGTGCGCATGCGCTCGAGAGTGACGTCCGATTTATCCATGTTCCGGCACAATCTTATGCATTGCCTACATCTAGTGGATCATCTTTGCCTTGGCTAGATGAATGGGTAGTTTCCAATCGAGGATCGACGCCCATGAAAATTCTGCTTGTCTATGCACATCCCGAACCGCGCTCGCTGAACGGCGCCCTCCGCGACGTCGCCGTGCAGGAACTAAAGGCCCAAGGCCATGAGGTGCAGGTGTCTGATCTCTATGCCGATGGCTGGAAGTCGCAGGTCGACCGTGCAGATTTTCCCACGCTGGGGCAGGACGAGCGCCTTGTCCCGGCAGCCGCCTCCAAGAAGGCCTTCGAGGCCGGCACTCTCACCGAGGACGTCAGGGCCGAGATCAAGAAGCTTCTGTGGGCCGATGCCCTAATCCTCCAGTTCCCCATGTGGTGGTTCACTATGCCGGCGATCCTCAAGGGCTGGGTCGACCGCGTGTTCGCCTACGGCTTCGCCTATGGCGTCGGTGAGCACAGCGACAGACGCTGGGGCGACCGCTACGGCGAAGGTAAATTGGCGGGCCGGCGCGCCATGTTGGTCGTTACAGCCGGCGGTTGGGAGGAGCACTACGCAGACCGCGGGATCAATGGCCCGATCGATGACCTCCTGTTCCCGATCAATCACGGCATCCTCTATTATCCGGGCTATGATGTCCTTCCGCCGTTCGTGGCTTATAGGGTCGATCGTTTCGACGAGAGCGGGTTTGAGCCTGTCGCCGAGCGCCTGCGCGAGAGGATGCGTACACTCTTCACTGCCCAGCCTATCCCCTACCGGCAGCAGAATGCTGGCGACTATCTAATCCCAAGCATGCATCTTCGCCCAGAACTGGGCGATCCGACCGCAACCGGCTTCGCAATTCATCTGAACGATGAGGCCAGTGCCAACGAACAGTGAGCCAGCCCCGGTTCCAACAGGAGCCGGACGCGGAGCATAGGGAACGGTTACTTTGGGAGGAGTTTGCGCCACCTACTCGATGTCGGATGTCTGCATCCAGTTGGAAGTGGAGCTCACTTTCAGTTCACGAAGCTGGCGAGCAGACAGGTCATGCGGGCGTCATTTTCTTCATGGCTGTTCGGCTGAGCGAACGCGCGGTGACCTAGGTGGCAGCGTGTAGCTCTGTCACCATACGCTTGACCGCGGCTGCCAAGAGTGTCGAGCCACGCCAGTGCTCGTTGTTCTCCTGGCGGGTGACACGACCGCTGGCAATGCCGTCATACATACCAAGCAGCGCTTTGGCGACTTCTGGCGTGACGCCCGCCTCAGTCAAAACCGTAAGGCGCTGCTCTGACGGCAGAAATACCGGCTCGACGGGGCGGCCAAGAATTTCCGCAAAGGCGCTCGCCACATCGCGAGCGCTGCAATCCTCTTGTCCACCAAGCTCCACGATTCGCGTGCCCCCCCACGTCTGGGTCAGGAGCAGAGCAGCCGCCTCTCCGACATCTGTGGTGCTAACCATGGGGATCTTCTGCTCAATGTTCAGGAACGACGGCAGAATGCCCTCCGAGATGGCGGATTGAGCAACCTCCGACCAGGTTTCGATGAAATAGCCACTGCGAAGAAAAGCTGTGGCGCGCGCCGTGCCGGCAAGCGCAGTCTCGATTTCGTGCAGCGTGGCGATGACGCCGGTGTCGGAGGCATGCTGCGCACCAATCGATGACAGGACAACCATCTTGGCAAGGTTTGCGCGCCGTACTGCTTCGGCAAGAGCTTTGCCAAGGTCCGCCGCCTGTGCGAACGGATCACCGTCCAGAGGCGGCGGGCTCAGGAGGAACGCCGCCGACGCACCCTTGAGGGCGCGAGAGACGTGGTCCGCATTGAAAAGGTTGGCGAAGGCAACCTCGGCACCCAGCGCCTTCCATGGTTCACCCTGCTCCGGGCGGCGCAATACGACACGCACCTGCTCGCCACGCTCAATAAGCGCACGTGCTGTTTCGCCGCCAGCCCTGCCGCCTGCTCCAAAGACTACATGCATCGCCCTGTCCTCCAGAAGGTTCGTGAACGTCTCGATCGAGTTTGAAATAACGCTCGGCATTTCATGCGTCCAATGCATGCGTTATATAGTCAGTATGCGCGAAGTGAATTTACGTCAGGCTGACCTGAACCTACTCGTGGTGCTGGAGGCGCTCCTTGAGGAAAGGAGCGTTACCCGCGCTGCCAGCCGCCTCGGCATGAGCCAACCAGCCGTGAGTCGGGCCCTGGCGCGCCTGCGCGAGCTGTTCGACGATGGCCTGCTTGTGGAAGGGCGGGGTGGCTACATGCCGACGACGCGGGCCGAAGACATTCGACCAAAGCTGCGCAGAACTCTCGCGCAAATCGGCGACATGCTGGAGGCGAGTCACTTCGACCCGGCAGCCGCGACCGGCAATGTGCGACTGCTGATGCTGGACCTCGAGACCGCCGCGCTGGTGCCTCACCTGCTTGCCCGCCTCGCCACCGAGGCGCCGCGGCTCGACATCGACATCGCGGCACCGGGGCCTGGGGTCATCGAAGCGCTGGAGAACGATGCCGTGGATGCGGTGATTGGCGTCATCGACTCGGCGCCGGCAGGAATCCAACGACGCGGCCTCTATGACGACACTTTCGTCACGCTGATGCGCACCGGACATCCCGCGGCAAGCAGTAAGCTCACCCTGAACCGCTATTTGGAACTGGGACATATCGTGGTGAGCGTCACCGGCGAGGGCTCGGCGCCGGTCGACATTGCGCTGGCCAAGATGCCCCGCAAGCGGCGGGTGCGCGTCCGTGTGCCAAGCTTCCTGGCCGCAGTGGAGATCGCCGCCCAATCAGATCTAATCATGACGCTGCCGTCGAGTCTGGCGCGGACGGCGGCGGGGATGGGGCGGTTCGTTGCGCTACCCCCGCCGCTCGATCTTGGCAGCTTCACGATGAGCCTGCTTTGGCACGCGCGCCATCAGGACGAGCCCCGTCACATCTGGTTGCGGCGCACCATTGTCGCTGCGGCCAAGGCCGTCCTTGTGGCCGGGACGCAGAAAGCCGACGAGTAATGCTGCGGATTTGCATTGGTCAAACCGTCACGACGATCTTTCCGAACTGTTCATTGGATTCCAGAAAGCGATGCGCCTCGACAATCTGATCGAACGAAAAGGTCCTGGCGATGACGGGGTGAAGCGAACCCGATATCAGCCCTGCGATAATGAATGCTTTGGCGGCTTCCAACCGGACCGGATCGCCGATCACCTCGTGAACGAGAAAGCCGCGCAGCGTGAGGCTTTTGCTGAGCGCGGTGAACAGCGGAAAAGGCGTCTTCTCGGCGCTCAGGCCGCCATATTCGACGAGAATGCCACCAGGCGACATGGCAGCGGTCAAAGGCTCGAAGATCGGTCCGCCAACCGGATCGAACACCACCTGAATGCCTTGCGGGCCGGAAATTTCCTTCAGGCGGGCTTCCAGGTCTTCCTCCGCCGAGGCGATCACATGCGCCGCGCCGGCCTCCAGCAGAGCCTGTCTCTTGGTCGATGTCCTGGTGACCGCGATCGGTATTGCACCAACCTCGTTGGCAATCTGGATCGCGGCCAGTCCGACACTGCTTGACGCGGCGGTTATGACGACGAAATTCTGACGACCGAGTCCACCGATATCGATCAGCCCGCCATAGGCGGTGAGGTACTGCATCCAGACGGCCGCCGCCTCTTCCCAGCTAAGCGAAGCCGGATGCTTGACGAGGAGGGCGGCGGGAACGTTGGCAAGCTCGCCATAGCATGGCCAGCGGATCATCGATCTCGGCGGCACCAAACTGACCGCATCGCCGGGCACGAAACCTTCCACGCCTTCGCCGACCTTTTCGATGACGCCTGCGGCTTCCAGGCCAAGCCCGGAAGGCAATGTCGCCGTCTCGATATAGTTGCCCGACCGCAGCAGGGCATCGGCCCGGTTAAGGCCGAGCGCTTTGACCTGGATCCTGACCTCGCCCCGGCCAGGCTCCGGAACATCCACATTCTCGATCCGCAGAACTTCCGGACCACCAAGCTCGTGAAAGCGAACAACGCGCGTCATGGCTAGACTCCAAAATGAACGAATGAAATAAGCTATGTCAGCAGCGTTTGAGCGGATAAATGGCCGATTCTGCACCACAGTAGAAACCAGAGGTTTTGAATATGGATCGCCTGACCAGCATGGCCGTGTTCGTCAAAGCCGTCGATCTCGGTTCTTTCGCGGCGGCCGCAAGCGCACTCGATCTCTCCGGGCCAATGGTCGGCAAGCATATTCGGTTTCTGGAGGAGCGGCTTGGCGTGCGCCTCATCAACCGCACCACGCGGCGTCAAAGCCTGAGCGATTTTGGTCGCGCCTATTACGAGCGCTGCCGCGTCATTCTTGCCGAGGCGGAAGCCTCGGATGCGCTTGCGGCCGACCAGCTGTCCGAACCGCGCGGAAAACTGCGCGTCACCATGCCGGTCCATTTCGGCCGGCACTGCGTCATGCCCGTATTGCTGGGACTCGCCCGCCGATATCCAGCATTAGAGCTTGACCTCTCCTTTAACGATCGCCTCATCGATCTTGCAGAAGATGGCCATGATCTCGCCATCCGCACGGGCACACTGGCGGACAGGGCCGGATTGATCGCGCGTCGTGTCGCGCGCCAGCCAATGATCGTTTGCGCCGCTCCGGCCTACCTCGAAACCCATGGCCGCCCGAAGACGGTGGAGGAATTGGCGCAACACAAAGCAGTCGTCTATCGCCGATCCGGCCCTGTTCCGCCCTGGCTGTTCCCACAGCAGGCCCAAACGCCATTCGAAGTGCTTCCGGTGAACCGATTCCGCCTCGATGATCTCGATGCCATCGCCGATGCCGCGACAAGTGGGGCGGGGCTTGCATGGCTTCCATCCTGGCTGGTGAGGGAGCGGATCGAGACAGGCGCTCTTATCCGGGTTCTCCCCGATCAGGCACCGTTCCTTTATGATTGTCATGCCGTATGGCTGCAGACGCGGCATCTGCCGCTGAAGGTCCGCGTTGCCGTCGATGCTTTAGCGACGGAATTGCCCAGGTTCATGATGTGAAATTCAGGAGGCCGCTCATGCAGCACAAAACGGTGCATCACGTTTGCTGCGCAATCTCCCGAACGACGCGTCGAAGCCATTGGTGGCCGGGATCCGCGTCATGACGCGCATGCCAGGCCTGGACAACCCGAAACGGCGGAATGTCGATCGGCGGCGGAAAGAAGCGAAGCGGCAGCGGACTGGGCAGTGACCCAAACAGGCGGCGGGGCTCGGTGGCCACGAGGTTCGAGGATTCGACCAGAAGGGGCGCCATCAAGAAATGCCCAACGGTAACAGCGACCTTCCTCTTCAATCCGCGCTCCGCCAGGACGGCGTCGACATAGCCGTGCGGATTGCCTTTCGTCGACACCTGAAGATGTCGCAGGCATAGATAGCGGTCGAGGTCGAGGGGATCCGCAAGGGCCGGGTGGTCGCCTCGGCCAGCACAGACAAAATCCTCCTCGTAGAGCAGTTCGTCACGCAGGTGAGACGGCGGCTTGGGAAAGTTGCCGGCAATGAGTTCGACAGATCCTTCCTCCAGCATCGGCAGGCCGACACTGTGGCTGGTGTTGCGGATCACGAGCGATATCTTCGGCGCTTCGCGTTCCACCCGTGCGGCCAACTGGGGCAAAAGCACGAAGGCCGCATAATCCGACAGGCCAATCACGAACTGTCGACCGCTCTCTTCCGGTTCGAAGATCCGGCCACCGCGCAGAACACTTTCGACCTGCTCGAGGATTGAGCGGATGGCCGGGGCGGCGTCCAGTGCAGCCGGCGTCGGGATCATTCCGCGTGGCGAGCGGACGAAGAGAGGATCTCCGAAAAGCGCACGCAGCCGGTTGAGCGCGTGGCTGACCGCTGGCTGAGTAAGACCTATCCGCTGTGCAGCGCGGGTGGCATGCCCTTCCGCCACCAGAGCGTCGAACACCACCAGAAGATTGAGATCGATGCTCGCGATATTTACCAGCTTCATGAGAGCGATACTAAATATGCATTGGATTTATTGCAATCGCCGGTCGATGCTTTGGCTGCATCTCAGCGATCGGGTGACGATCGCCCGTGCCGTCCCAAAAGGCACCACATATCAAAACAGACCAAAGGATGCTCAAATCGATGATCAAGACATGGAATGGTGACCGCACCACAGATCGGGGCAGACGAACGATGATCCAAACAGCCATGGGCCTGATGACAGCGGCCGCTCTGGGCAATTCTGCGGCTGCTCAATCCAGCGAGGAACCAGGCGCTGATCGCCGCGCAAGGGGCCTCGAGGCGCTCAGGGCCGTTGGAGGCGGCGACGTCAGCCGGAACCTGGATCCGCTTTCTCCGGATCTTTCCACGCTACTCATCGAACATGCCTATGGCGACGTGATGGCGCGCCCAGGCCTGCCCCTGAAAACTCGCGAACTCATCAATGTCGCCGTCATTACTGCACTCGGCACGGCCCGCCCAGCTCTGCGCTTTCATATCGCCGGGATGCTGGAAACTGGCTGGAGCCCGCGCGAGGTTGTCGAAACCATGCTCCACAGTGTCGTCTATGGCGGTTTTCCTTTCGCACTAGACGCAATGCTACTCGCCCGCGACGTGTTCGCCGAGCGTGGCGTCACCGTCGGAACGGGCACGGAGCGGCCGGACGGCGACGATTGGGTGCTCGGCGTTGAACAACTGCTCAAGACTGGCGGGGATGACGCTGGCGCCTTTGTCCGACGTGTGATTGAAGGCAGCGGCCCATCCCCGGATCTCGATCGGCTGACGGTAGAATTTGCGCATGGCGAAATCTGGAATCGGCCGGGGCTCGCGCTGAAGGATCGCGAACTGGCGACACTCGCCATGGTGATCGCCGTCGGCAACCTCGACAGCACGGTTCGCTTCCATGTCGAGGCATGTCTGCGCACGGGTTGGACACGTGCCGAAATTACCGAATTGCTGATCCAGATGCCGGTCTATATCGGTTGGCCGCAGGCACTGGCGGCAGTAGCACCTGCGTTGGATGTCTTTGCGGAAGTGGAAGCGGGTGGCCTGGCTGCGCCGTCACTCACGGGCGAGGCCATCGCCACGCAACGCTCACAGTCGGAACCGGATGACGTACGCTTCAACCGGGGTGTGTCTGCGATGGCCGCAACCAGCCAGGTATCTGGCGAGGGCGTCGTCGATGCTTTCCGCGACATCGCGCCTGATCTCGGCCGCTATATCGTTGAGTTCGCCTATGGGGAGGTGTTCTCAAGGCCCGGCCTCGATCTCAAATCGCGGGAACTGGCCACAGTCGCCGCATTGACGGCGCGTGGAACAGCAGCGGATGGAACGCCGTTGAAGGTCCACGTTGAGGCGGCCTTGAACACCGGGGCGACAAAGCAAGAGGTGACAGAGGCCATTCTCCACATGCTTCCCTATGCTGGTTTCAGTCGTGTTCAGGCGGCAATGGCGGTGGCGACGCAAGTCTTTTCCGACCAGTAAATCGAAGTCGGAGAACCGCGGAGAGCAGGGATACTCCCTGCTTTCCCCAATGATCGAGAACGCAGGCAGGCTTTTTTGGAATTCTCGATGTGGTGGCAATGGGTCGATCTTTGCCGTCTTTGAGGAGCCTGCCAACGACTGTTGTGTGGCGAAACCGGCCGAAATCCCAGTCGTGTGAAGGCTGTCTTCGTCGCTTAAGTGTCATTTCGCCTTTACCGAAACAGACCCCATTTGTGTGAGCTTCGCCGGTTGCCGCAGTATCAGTGTGGGTGCCGAGGCATGCAAAAAGGGGGCGGGCTTATGTCGCGATTTCCATCCGAATGATATTCTCCCCGACCGTACTGCCTTGCCGAATGCAACGGGAGAAGAAGCGATGGCGAAGGGATACTGGGTGGCCTCCGTCGATGTTACCGATCCGGAGGGTTACGAAGCTTACAAAACGGAGAATGCGATCGCTTTTCAAAAATACGGCGCCCGGTTTCTCACCCGTGGCGGTCAATGTGAGATCGCCGAGGGAAGGCTGCGGTCGCGCATTGTCGTGATTGAGTTCCCCAGCTACGCCGAAGCACTGGAGTGCTATCATTCGCCCGAGTATGCGAAGGCCATGGCGCTGAGGCAAGGCAAGTCGGTGATGGATCTGGCGATCGTCGAAGGTTACGACAGCCAGTAGCGAGGGACAAAGAAGATGCAACTCAAAGTGCTACAGCGACCTTGCGCGTCCGATAAGACCCGCGGCGCTGTAGAACCACATCGCGTCAATTGCAGCCCTCGTCGCCCGCTGCCCAGCGGCGGACATCCGTCGTTATCCGGGCACCGACCGGTTCGCTGAGCAGAGGCCCGAACGCCTGCAGCCGGGCAGGATGGCCTTCGGCTTGGACAACGGCGAGGGGACGCGCCTCGGGCGAATTGCGTGGCACGATCAGGATGCGCGGCCGTCCGGAGAAGGAGTTAAGCTCCGGCGCGAGGCGATAGGCTTTGAAGGCGGGATCGCCCGATTTGAACCAGCAGCCGTTGGCGCCGAGCGCAACCCGTTCCATCGTCGGCAATGCGGCGGAACTCGCGGGTGCTGCGGCCGGACGACTGGACTGGCAACCGGCGATGAAAACGATGCTCGCGACAGCAGAGGCGAGCGCAAGGAAACGTCCGTATGACATGGAGGCGGCTTTACTCGTGACGATCGATGCCAGCTTCTAGCAGCAGGGAGGTTAAGCAGCGATTACGTCGAGCGCTGACGCAAAGAGTCCGCGGCCGTCCGAACCGCCATGGGCGGCCTCGATCAGGTTCTCCGGATGCGGCATCATGCCGAGCACGTTGCCCTTTGCGTTCACGACCCCCGCGATGTCGTTGATCGAGCCGTTCGGATTGGTGCCTTCGGCATAGCGGAAGACGACCTGGCCATTGCCTTCGACTGCCTTCAGCGTCTCCGCATCGGCGAAGTAATTGCCGTCATGATGCGCGACGGGGCTGCGAATGACCTGGCCCTTCGCATAGGCGCGGGTAAATGCCGTATCGGCATTCACGACTTGGAGTTTCACCTCGCGGCAGACGAACTTCAGCGAGGCGTTGCGCATCAGTGCGCCGGGCAGGAGCCCCGATTCGACAAGGATCTGAAAGCCGTTGCAGACGCCGAGAACGCGCACCCCTTGCTCGGCCTTGGCCTTGATCGCCTGCATCACCGGCATGCGCGCGGCGATGGCGCCGCAGCGCAGGTAATCGCCATAGGAAAAGCCGCCTGGAATGACGATCAGGTCGACATCCGGGATCTCCGTTTCGGTCTGCCAGACGGTGACCGGCGCCTTGCCAGAAATCTTGGTGAGCGCTGCGATCATGTCGCGATCGCGGTTGAGACCCGGAAGCTGAACGACGGCGGATTTCATGGACGTGGATACCTCGCCTTGGTCCTCGCGGCCTGAATGGGGCGAGGCAGTTTCAATGCGTTTGCGCATCCCCCGCCATCAGGCGAGGGAGATGCTGTAGTTTTCGATAACGGTGTTGGCGAGCAGCTTCTCGCACATGGCCTTGAGGTCGGCTTCGGCCTTGGCCTTGTCGGCGGTCTGGAGCTCGAGGTCGAAGACCTTGCCCTGGCGTACATGCCCGATGCCATCGAAGCCAAGGGCGCCGAGTGCACCCTCGATCGCCTTGCCCTGAGGGTCGAGTACGCCGTTCTTCAGCGTCACGGTTACGCGTGCCTTGATCACTTTTGCTTATTCCTCGAAATTACTCGACCAGCAGCCTTACTTGACCAGTACGGGGCCGGAACCGCGCGGCGGCTCGTTCTCGTTGATGATGCCAAGCCGGCGGGCCACTTCCTGATAGGCTTCGACCAGACCGCCCATGTCGCGGCGGAACCGGTCCTTGTCCATCTTTTCCTTCGTCTCGATATCCCAGAGACGGCAGCTGTCCGGCGAGATCTCGTCGGCAAGCACGATGCGCATCATGTCGCCTTCATAGAGGCGCCCGCATTCGATCTTGAAATCGACGAGCTGGATGCCGACGCCGAGGAAGAGGCCGGACAGGAAGTCGTTGATGCGGATGGCGAGCGCCATGATGTCGTCGAGTTCCTGCGGGCTTGCCCAGCCGAAAGCCGTGATGTGCTCTTCCGAAACCATCGGGTCGTCGAGCGCATCGGCCTTATAGTAGAACTCGATGATGGAGCGCGGCAGGACCGTGCCTTCGTCGATGCCGAGACGCTTTGCGAGCGAGCCGGCGGCGACGTTGCGCACGACGATCTCGAGCGGGATGATCTCCACCTCCTTGATCAATTGCTCGCGCATGTTGAGGCGGCGGATGAAATGCGTCGGAATGCCGATCTTGTTCAGATGCGTGAAGATGTATTCGGAAATACGATTGTTGAGCACGCCCTTGCCGTCGATGACATCATGCTTCTTCTTGTTGAATGCGGTAGCGTCATCCTTGAAGAACTGGATCAGCGTGCCCGGCTCGGGACCTTCGTAAAGGATCTTGGCCTTGCCCTCGTAGATACGGCGGCGACGATTCATGGATTTGTCTCTGTAGTTGTTGGCGCGCTTGGGCCGCGCATTGGAATTTTCTCAGCGGGTCCATATCCGAAAAGAACGCATTTCACAATCGGCGTATCTTCACTTCCCCCGTTTTAGATCAGCGTATCACGAAAGCCGGCAAAGACGAAAACGCATTGCACTTTCGGCAGGGTTCTGGATTATGGGTTGGCAGCCTCCGGCAGCACAGTTTTCAGGGAGATCGATGAATGACCACGATGAAGGATCGCGAGCAGGCCTTCGAGGCGAAGTTTGCCCTCGACGAGGAGTTGAAGTTCAAGGCCTTGGCGCGTCGCAACAGGTTGCTGGGTCTCTGGGCCGCCGGCCTTCTGAAGAGGGCCGATCCGGAGGCCTATGCCAAGGAAGTGATTGCCGCAGATTTCGAAGAGGCCGGCCACGAGGATGTGGTGCGCAAGATCAAGGCCGATTTCGACGCAGCCGGCGTCCCTCTATCGGAGGACGAGATCCGCGCTCGCATGCTCGAACTCCTTGGGGAGGCCGTCCAGCAGGTTCAGAACAGCTGATCCAGCCATCTCGTTGGGAAACCATCGCCGCCCGGTCAGGCTGATCGGGCGGCTTTTTTTCAACCCGCATGTGCCGGGCCGACATAGGGGAGGTCGGCTTGCAATCCTCGCTCTGTTCCCGAGGTCGGCTCACATGACACAGCCGGCCCTGCCGCATTGCTCATGGCAACCACTGTTTTTGCGCTAGATTGGCTGTTTGCAATACTCGGAACCCCGGTTCGATGTGAAGAGGTTTAGCCATGCCCCCGGATCTCTCGCAGCCATTCGAAGCGCCCCGCGCGCCAATGCCGTCGAACGCCGAGGACGGCCTTCGCCTCCGCCTCAGGCGCAATCGGCTGCTGGCGACATCCCTCCTGCTCTCCATGGTGGCGATTTTCCTGGGCACCCATCTCGTCCCCGAGCCCGGCTTTGCTGTCAGGCTGCTGCGGGCTGCCGCGGAAGCGGGAATCGTCGGCGGTCTCGCCGATTGGTTCGCAGTGACCGCGCTCTTTCGTCACCCGCTCGGCCTTCCGATTCCGCACACGGCGATCGTGCCCACGAGCAAGGAGCGCATCGGCCAAACCCTGGGCCGCTTCCTGGAACGGCACTTCCTGACAGAAGAGGTGCTCGTGCGAAAGCTCAGGAGCGCCAACATGGCGCAGCGTTTTGCCACCTGGCTTGCGGCGCCGTCGACCGCACCGGTACTCGCGGGAGCCGTGGTCTCTGCGCTGCCTTACGTAATCCGCACCCTGGACAACGCGGACCTGCAGGACTTTGCCCGACGCAGCCTCGGCAAACAGGTGCGTCAGGCTGACATAGCACCGGTCATGGGGCGTGCCATTGACGTCCTGACTGCGAGCGGCGAAACGGACGTGCTGTTCGAGCGCGCCCTCGGGGTCGCGGCACAATGGTTGGAGGAAAACCGCGAGCAGATCTTCGACCTGGTCAGGGAACGCAGCCGCTGGTGGATTCCCCGGACCATCGACCGAAAGATCGCGGATGCGATCGTTACCGGCTCCGCAGATCTCCTGAACAAACTGCGCGAACCGGACAGCGACGTTCGGCTGAAATTCCGCGAGGCGCTCCATCGGCTTATCGACGACCTGATCAATTCACCGGAGCAGCGCGAGCAGATCAACGCTTTCAAGAACCGGCTCCTGGAACACCCGGAGCTGCAGGCGTGGATCGCGGCGGCCTGGCATGAGACATCGCGCGTTATGTTGGAAGACCTCTCGCGGCCGAACTCGAAAGTCCGTAACGCGGTGGAGAGAATCTGTCTGCTGGTCGGTCGCGCACTTGCGGCCGACGAGACCATGTTGAAGCATATAGATGCGCTGCTGGAGAGACTTGCCGCCTACCTGGTCTCGTGGCGTCACGAGATCGGTACATTCGTCTCGGAAGTGGTCAGAAGCTGGGACACTCCGACGCTGGTGGATCGGCTGGAATTGGTCGTAGGCAGCGATCTCCAGTATATTCGAATGAACGGGACCATCGTAGGCGCCCTCGCAGGCTGCTTCATCTTCCTTGTATCCCAGATTTTGGGTTGACCGCTTCTTGCGCCCGGCGGCGTGGCGCGGCGGCTTTACATTTCTTTACATCTGCCGGGAAGGCTCGAAACATTGGGCTGTTAGCTTTCTTCCATTGCAGCAGGTGCTGCGGAGTGAAAGGAGACTGACCATGGAAAACGAGGACAAGAACCTGCCAGGCCCGAGCGTCGGCGAACCGGCTTCGAAAGCATGGGGGCGGCGCGTCGCGATCGGCGGCCTCGCGGCCGTCGCCGTTGTCGGCGCGGTCGGATATGCCGCCGCGCGCAGCGACGATTTCGGCTTCGGCATGGGCCGTTTCGGCGGCCAAATGATGCACGCGCATATGGGGGGTGGCTTTATGGAACACCGGATCGGCTCCGTGCTTGACGAACTCGACGCGACGCCAGAGCAGGAAGACAAGCTCTGGGACATCATCGACAAGGCCCGCACCGAGATCAGGCCGACATTCCGGGACTTCCGCGAGACGCGTGAAGAGGTTATCGAACTTCTCGGGCAGTCGACCATCGACCGCGCCGCCGCCGAGAAGCTGCGCAGCGAGCGCGTCGCGGCCATCGACGAGGCCTCGCGCAAGATGACGACCGCTCTCCTCGATGCCGCCGAGGTGCTGACGCCGGAGCAGCGCACCAAGCTCGTCGAGCATTTGAAGGAGCGTGGCGGCCGCGGCCGGTGGTAAGAGTGAGTCGGACGGGCGGCTGAACGGAGTGCAAGGATGGCGGAACGGGTCCTGATAGTTGACGACGACACGCGCCTGTCCGCCATGCTCGCAGACTATCTCTCCGGAAACGGCTACACCGTCCATACCGCGGCAACGACCACGGCGGGTCTTGCCGAGCTTAGCCGCCTTTTACCGGACGTCGTTATACTCGACGTCATGCTGCCGGACCTTGACGGCTTCGAGGCCTGTCGGCGCATGCGCGCCGTCTCCGATGTGCCGATCCTGATGCTGACCGCCAAGGGCGAGGAGATGGATCGCATCATCGGCCTGGAACTCGGGGCCGACGACTATCTGCCGAAGCCTTTCAATCCGCGCGAACTGCTGGCGCGGTTGAAGGCGATCCTGCGCCGCCGAAACGGCAATGCGGGGATTTCGCGGATCCTCCGCTTCGGGCGCCTGGAGATCGATCCGGGCTCGCGTTCGGCCAGGATAGACGGCCGCGAATGTGCGCTGACAAGCTACCAGTTCGACCTGCTGGTGGCGCTTGCCGAAAATGCCGGCCGCACGCTGTCCCGAGAGCAGTTGATGGACGCGGTCAAGGGCGAGGAGCTGGACGCCTTCGACCGCTCCATCGACGTCCACATATCGCGCATCCGCGCGGCCATCGAGAGTGACCCCAAGCACCCGAGGCGCATCATCACCGTCCGCGGCGTTGGCTATGTCTTCGCCCGTTTCCAGGACGACATGCATTAGATTCGAGGCCCAGAAGGATGCGCAGCCGCCTGTTCCTGAAAATCTACCTGACGCTGCTGGCGAGCCTTGCTGCAGTCGCCGTCGCAAGCGCCGCCTTCGTCTGGTTCGGAAGGGGCGAGGAGGACTTGAGCTGGCAGAGCCAACGCGCGCAGTTCGTCGCCGCGCTCATTCCGCCCGACATGGACCTGCGGTCCGTCGAGGCGACCCTGGAGCGGCTGTCAAAGGCGTTCGGCGCGGACATAGCTGTCTACGACCGGGGCGGGCGGCTGATTGCGAGTGCCGGACGGCCGCTCCCGCGCGACATTCGCGAGCGGCCCTGGCGCCATGGCAGAGGCACGTTTCACACCATGGTGACGGAACTCCCGGACGGTCGCGCAGTGGCGGCGCGCATGGAGCGACCGTTCCGCCCGGTCGGCCGCAATCCGCTTGCCTATCTCGCGTTGATCGCCGGCGTCATCGGTCTTGCCGCCTATCCGGTGGTGCGTCATCTGACTCGCCGCCTGGAACGCTTGCGCGCGGGCGTGGATGCCTGGGGCAGGGGCGATTTCGTGGCCCGCGTGCCGGCAAACGGCAGCGATGAGGTGGCGGCGGTGGCGAAGAGCTTCAACAAGGCCGCCGACCATGTGGAGCGGCTGATCAAGTCGCACCGCGCACTGCTTGCCAATGCAAGTCACGAATTGCGATCGCCGCTTGCGCGGCTGCGGATCGCGATCGACCTTTATGAGAAGGCGCCGGACGCGAAACGCAAGGAGGAGGTCGTCCGCAACCTCGCCGAGCTGGACACGCTGGTCGAGGAGATCCTGCTGGCGAGCAGGCTCGATCATGTCGAGAAGCTCGATGCGCCCGAGCCCGTCGACCTCCTGGCCGTTGTTTCGGAAGAAGGCGCCCGCAACGGCGTCGAGGTTTCCGGTACGCCCGCGACTGTCACAGGCGATGCGCGCCTGCTCGGCAGGCTCGTTCGCAATCTCATGCAAAACGCGCTGCGTCATGGCGGCCCGCCTGTCACGGCCACTGTGTCACGCACAGAGAGCACGGTTGAGCTCAGGGTCCGCGACCACGGCCCTGGCATACCGGAAAGCGAGAGCGCTCGCCTGTTCGAGCCGTTCTACCGGCCCTCGGGACGTAGCGAGGCAGCGGGTGGCTGGGGTCTGGGGCTGGCGCTGGTGCGCCAGATCGCCGAGCGCCACGGCGGCGCGGTCCGCTACGAAACTCCGCCCGGCGGCGGCGCCTCGTTCGTCGTGACGCTTCCAGTGCACCCCGGTCTAGCCGCGTAAGCGGCTCAGGAACTGGGCGAAAACCATGCCGCCTTCCGGCCAGGGGCCATGGCCGGATTCGGAGTTGATGTGACCGGCCTCGCCGGCGTCGATCAGAAGCGAACCCCAGGCATTGGCGATGTCGCCCGCATGTTCATAGGAACCGAACGGATCGTTGCGGCTGGCGATCAGAAGCGATGGAAAGGGCAGGGGATCGCGCGGATAGGGCCCGAAGGTCATGAAGTGTTTCGGACGAATATTCACGTTATCGACATCCGGCGGAGCCACGAGAAAGGCGCCCGCGATCTTTGCTTTGCTCTGGGGCAGCGCGTGAATCGCCGTCGCGACGCCGAGTGAGTGGGCGATGATCACGACCGGCTTTGCCGCGGCATCGAGCTCCTCGACCATCCGCGCCACCCAATCCTCACGCACCGGCTTCGCCCACTCCGCCTGAACGACGCGGCGGGCGGTGGAGAGCTTGCGCTCCCAACGGCTCTGCCAGTGATCCGGCCCCGAGTTCGTGTAGCCGGGAACGATCAGGATATCTGCTTCGGAAACCTTCATGATCGGCGCGATTTGGAGGCGAAAAGCGCCGAAGTCAAGGCGCAGGCGACAGGGCAAGCATTTTCTGTATAATCGAACGCGGCGGTCGCGGCGACAGCGGCCATTTTTGCCGCTGTCGCGGGTCCGTGGCCGCTCTGGTTCGTTGAGGAGTGTGAGCCATGACAACCTTCCATGTTCTCTCGGGAGCGCAGGAGAGCGTTCAACCCGAGATACGAAAGATTGGCATTGCAGATGTATTCGATGCGTTGCGTCTCGGTCTGGACGACTTCCGCGAGAAGCCGTCGCATTATGTTTTTCTATGTCTCATCTATCCCGTGGCCGGTGTCGTCCTGATGACATGGAGCGCGGGCGCGAACATGCTGCCCTTGCTCTATCCGCTGGCATCCGGCTTCGCCCTCATCGGGCCCGTCGCGGCGATCGGTCTTTATGAGATCAGCCGCCGGCGCGAACTCGGCATGGACGCGCGCTGGCCGCACGCCTGGCGGCTGCACCGTCATCCTGCGATACCGTCGATCCTGGCGGTCGCCGGACTCCTGTTCGTGATCTTCATCGTCTGGCTGCTGGTGGCCCAGGGCCTTTACGTCACGATGTTCGGCCCCACCCCGCCCGCGACGATCTCCGAATTCTGGAACAACATCGTTGGCACGGATCAGGGCTGGAATCTGATTGTCGTCGGCAATCTCGTCGGCTTCGTCTTTGCGGTGGTGGTGCTGTCGATCAGCGTCGTCACCTTCCCGCTGCTGCTCGACCGCGACGTCGGCGCGATTACGGCGATCGAGACATCGATCAGGGCGACGCTCGCGAACCCCATACCGGTCGCGACCTGGGGGTTGATCATTGCCGCCGGCCTCGTGATTGGCTCGATCCCGGTTTTCGTCGGCCTAGCCCTGGTGATGCCGATATTCGGTCACGCCACCTGGCACCTCTATCGGAAGCTGGTGGAGCCCCCCCAACCGGCGCGACCGTAAGCATTTGCGCTCGGAAGATGGTGGCCGGCGTCAGGCCGGTCACCGCACGTCTGTGCCGCGGAAAAATTTGTAATAGGAAGAGATTTGCGCAGCCGTGTTCGATGACAGCTTGAGCTTGACGCCGATCTTGTCGCCCCGACACCAGCGCACGATCCCAGTCAGACGGCCGAGTTCCTCGCTGTCGATCGTCACCTCCTGACCGCTGCTAAGACCGATGTCGAAAAGGAGCTGAAAACAGATTCCCTCGGCCGAAAGATCTTTCACGATGCCGTTGGTCGATCCGGTCTTGCACGTAACCTTTCCGGTTATCTTGGTTTGATCGCGCTCGGACGCGCGCTGCACGCTCTGCCTAAGGGTCATGGATGCCTCCAAACCTGACTTGAAAGGTCTGAAGTTTTTCACGCACTGATTGAAAAGACGCTAATGAAATCGCCCGCATCTGAAGCAAGCGCTCGGAGACGGGCGAAATCTCATCGCATCGGCCCGAAATCGGAGAGTTCGGCAAGCTCGATGCGCAGATTCAAGAGCTACAGCGACCTTGCGCGTCTGAAAAGACGCGCAAAGCTCTAGAAGCGGCAAGCCCGTGGCGATCAGGAAGCGCCGAAAACCCGGCGAAAGATCGTGTCAACGTGTTTGGTGTGATAGCCGAGATCGAACTTCTCACGGATGTCCTCGGCCGAGAGCGCCGCACGGACCTCCTGGTCAGCCAGCAGCTCCTCCAAGAAGTCCTTGCCCTCTTCCCATACCTTCATGGCATTGCGCTGGACGAGGCGGTAGGCGTCTTCGCGCGATACGCCGGCCTGGGTGAGGGCGAGGAGCACACGCTGCGAATGGACAAGTCCGCGGAACTTGTTGAGGTTCTTCATCATGTTTTTGGGATAGACGACGAGCTTGTCGACGACGCCGGTCAGGCGCGCCAGCGCGAAATCGAGGGTCACCGTCGCGTCGGGTCCGATCATGCGTTCGACCGAAGAGTGCGAGATGTCGCGCTCGTGCCAGAGGGCGACGTTCTCCATGGCCGGGACGACGAAGGCGCGGACCATGCGGGAAAGGCCCGTCAGGTTTTCCGTCAGCACCGGATTGCGCTTGTGCGGCATGGCCGAGGAGCCTTTCTGGCCCGGCGAGAAGTATTCCTCCGCTTCCAGCACCTCGGTGCGTTGCAGGTGGCGGATCTCGGTCGCAAGCCGCTCTATCGACGATGCGATGACGCCAAGCGTTGCAAAGTACATGGCGTGGCGGTCGCGCGGGATGACCTGGGTCGATACAGGTTCCGGCTTCAGCCCGAGTGCCTTCGCGACATGCTCCTCGACGCGCGGGTCGATATTGGCGAAGGTGCCGACAGCGCCGGAAATGGCGCAGGTCGCGATCTCCTCCCGGGCTGCGAGAAGGCGCTCCCTGCAGCGGTCGAACTCCGCGTAGGCTAGCGCCAGCTTGACGCCGAAGGTGGTTGGCTCCGCGTGGATGCCGTGTGAACGGCCGATCGTCACCGTATCCTTATGCTCGAAGGCGCGGCGCTTCAGCGCCTCGAGCAGCTTGTCGATGTCGGCAATGAGGATATCGGTCGCTCGGACGAGCTGGACGTTGAAGCAGGTGTCGAGAACATCAGAGGAGGTCATGCCCTGGTGTATGAAGCGGCTGTCCGGGCCGACGAATTCGGCGAGATGCGTCAGGAATGCGATGACGTCGTGCTTGGTGACCGCCTCGATTTCGTCGATGCGCGCCACGTCGAACTTTGCGGATCCACCCTTTTCCCAAATGGTTTTTGCCGCCTCCTTGGGGATGACGCCGATTTCGGCCAGGGCATCGCAGGCGTGTGCCTCGATTTCGAACCAGATGCGGAACTTCGTTTCCGGCGACCAGATGGCCACCATTTCCGGCCGGGAATAACGGGGGATCATGGGCTTATGCTTTCGTCGTCAGTGAAGGATGGCTGTGCCTCTAGCAAAGATGGCGGGTAAGCTCAACGCCATTGACGCCCGTCCGAGCGGACCAGATCACGATGATTCCAGGTCGGATCGACCCGGTTCGAGATCTATTCAGTCATGCATTCCAAAAGGTCATGAACTTTCCGTTCCGCCGCCTTCCAATGATCAAGCTCCTCAAGCGCATATCCGATTTTAACGTCGCAACTTCCAAGACGCGTGATTTGCTGGCAGTGCGGATGTTCGCCCGGCCGGGGAAGATCGCAGGTAATGACGTCGGTGATGGAGGATCGGTAACGCCATCTCTTATTGGTTCTCCTGATCGAAAGTTGGATGTGTCCCGGAAATTGCACTTGTCAATGCATGCAATTCAGGGGAATCTCCGCCGGCTTCCGGGAGGACGACCATGGCCGAGACTATTCACACGCCTAAGCAGGCAGGCCGCCGCGAGTGGATTGGACTGTGCGTCCTGTCGATCGCATGCCTGGTTTACTCGATGGACCTGTCGGTGCTGTTCCTCGCTGTGCCCGCGATCGTCGCGGACCTCGATCCATCCGCATCGCAGCTGCTGTGGATAAACGACATCTACGGCTTCATGGTTGCGGGCTTTCTCGTGACCATGGGGACGCTCGGAGATCGGATTGGCCGCCGGCGGGTGTTATTGATGGGCGCATTTGCCTTCGGCGTCGCATCCGTCTTCGCCGCTTTCTCAAACACCGCGGGGCAACTCATTCTGGCAAGAGCTCTGCTCGGCATCGCCGGTGCGACGATTGCGCCGTCAACGCTGTCGCTCATCGTCAATCTCTTCAAAAACGAGGCCGAGCGAAACAGGGCGATCGGCATATGGGGCGCGGCCTTTGCGCTCGGTGGTCTCGTCGGCCCGCTCATCGGCGGAATTCTGCTACAGTATTTCCATTGGGGATCGGTGTTTCTGATCAACGTACCAGTCATGCTCTTGCTTCTGGTCGTCGCTCCCTCTCTGCTGCCGGAATACAGGAATAATGACGCTGGCCGGCTCGACTTGACGAGCGTGGTGCTTTCACTCGCGACAATTTTGCCGATCATCTACGGCGTCAAGCATATGGCTGCCGACGGGTTCCAGCTTGCCCAACTCGTACCCATCGGATTGGGGCTTCTGGTCGGCCTTCTGTTTGTTCGGCGCCAGCGGCGCCTCACCGACCCGTTGGTGGACCCCGCTCTTTTCCGGGTGCCGGCCTTCACGGCATCGCTGATGGTAAACCTCGCCGGTGTCTTCTTCGTTTTCGGCGTCTTTCTGTTTCAGAACCTCTTTCTGCAGCTCGTGCTCGGTCTGTCACCGCTTGAGGCTGCACTTTGGTCGGCACCATCGGCCTTCGTCTTCGCAGTCATGTCGTTTCAGGCCTACCGTTTCACCAACCGCTTCGGACCCGTCAGAACCGTGCTCGGCGGACTTTTAATCAATGCAGTGGGAGCCGCCGCCATGGCTGTCGCCGCTTACGCCGAGAGCTTGGTCGGCGTCCTTGCTTCCAGCATGGTCATCGGCTTCGGCTTCGTCCCCGTCGTTCTCACGACGACCGGTTTGATCGTGGGGACTGCACCGCCCGAACGGGCCGGCTCGGCTTCGGCCATATCGGAGACGAGTGCGGAGTTTGGAGGCGCATTGGGTATCGCGGTGCTGGGCAGCTTGGCGACCCTGATCTATCGAATCGCGATGAACCGCGCCGACCTTAGCGACCTCACGCCCGTGCAAGCCGAGGCTGTTTCTGAGACTCTTGCCGGCGCGGTCGAAACAGCTCAGTCAATGCCGGGTTCGGCTACAGCTGTCTGGCTGGACGCGGCGAAAAGCGGATTCTCGCTTGGCTTTGCCGTATGCTGCGTTGTTGCAACGGTGACGCTCCTTCTTCTCGCGATCATCGCACGGCGGGTATATGCCACAGCCCACGTCGAAGAGAGCACTTTGTCCCCTCATTGAGGCTCGGGGCAATTCAAAGACATGCAGCGCTCCAAAGTGTTACCGCCGCGCGTCTGATAACAGGAAAGAGCCTTTCCGGGTTAAATGGAAACAATTCTGTTGGCTCAAGCGGAGCGGAATGTTTGCCCGGCTGGCGCGCGGCGTAGCCAAAGCATACGGCCTACAGCGCCGCGCGTCTTATCAGACGCGCAAAGGTCGCTGTAGCGCTTTGAAGCGCTGCATGTCTTTGTCCTTAAATCGAGGTCGATTTAAGGAGACATGCAGTAGCCAGCCGGACAAACAGGCCGCCCGCTTCAGCCAACCTCTACAGCGCCGCGCGTCTTATCAGACGCGCGAAGGTCGCTGTAGCACTTTGAATTGCTGCATGTCTTTGTCCTTGAAGCGAGATCGCTTCAAGGAGACGTGCAGTGGCCGGGCATCTTTCCGCCAGGATCAGAGGCGATCGCCTCGGCCGTACCTCGGGGTACGACCTGCGGCAATCGCCTCTGCCCTGACGAAAACCTGCTCCGGCAGAATGTTTCCATTTAACCCGGAAAGGCTCTTAGCGCGGGATGCGGGCGGAAAACCGCGCGCGCCTTTCCCCATCCCGCGCCAGCCAGAGGCTCGCAAGGACGAGAGCAATGGCACCGAGCGGCAGGTAGAGCCTCAAGCCGAGCACCAGGAACTGATAGAACGCCGAAACCGACGTGACGATGAATTGAAAGAACCACATGCGCGATCCGGCCGCCGCGTGCCATTGCGAATAGAACATCCGGTAATCGAGGCAAAACAGAAAACCCGTCGTCGCGACTGTACCGACAGCCAGGCATAGAAGGAATGCGGCGAAGCGGGTCTCGACCGCGCGATCCCGTGCGACATAGCGAGCTGCGGAAAGGGCAAGTGGCCACGCGATGAAGCCGCCGAGAGCGTACAGGTAAAGCACGCTTTGCAGGTGAAAGGTGGCATCATGCTCGCGCAGCCACAGCGCATGCCAGGCCGAGAGTGCCATCCAGAGCGCCCAAACGGGGCCGCCGATGAGAATCTCCGATAGGGACGGAACTGCGCGACGAAGGCGCTGCCGATAAGGCACAGGGAAAAGCAGATGCGAGCGGTCGTCCGGTTCCTCGCTCATCGAGCGAGCCACGTCGGGACCGCGATCCAGCGCCCGTCCGTCGTTCCCTCGAATCCGAGTGAGAGCACCAGGACCATGACTACGTGCACTTCGGAGCCGTCGTCGTTCACGCGGGTGACGACGCCGCCGATTCGATAGCCGGTCGGACAACGGCGACTTTCGGGAATTCGCGCATCGTCGTGGAGAACGTCCGATGCCGGCTCCCCGGCCTTCTCGGTCATTAGGAGGCTGAAGCCTTTGATCGTCTCCAGAAGATCCTTGCAAATCCCATTGGCGGCAAATGCTTTTTCTTTGATTTCCAGCCGGTATGTCTTTCGGAACGGCGCATCGGCCGGAAAGGACGCGTAGCGCAGCCTATGCGGATCGGCGTCCACCTCGGTAATCGGGTTAAAGGCGACAAGCGTGCCGGGCGTGTCGGCGAGCCGATAGGCATCGATCAAGGGTGCCGCGCGCCTGCGGGCGTCGCGACGGGCCCTTTGCAATGTGCCTCCGTCGGTTTCGTCGCGCGCGCGGACGGGGGATCCGGGCAGGAAACTGTCCGCGCCGGTATCGAGGAGATAGACTGTCGAATAGGGGAAGCCGGAGCCGTCCTCGACGCCGTATTCCTCGAAGGCGAAGACCTTGCCGTCGGACGAAAATCCGATCGGTTGAAAGTTGGCGTAGTCACCGGCAAGGGCTTGAGGCGCGGCGATCGTCGCTGCCATCAGGACCGTAGATGCAATTGCCGAGCGCAGACTCATCCGCGAGCCTTGTCCGCCGAGGCGCGGATCGCGTCAACGGCGCCGCGGTAGCTCTCGACGGAACCGCCCTTGAAGACCGCCGAGCCGGCGACGAGGACATTGGCGCCGGCCCGGGAGACGATTCCGGCCGTATCCGGTGTGATGCCGCCGTCCACCTCGATCTCGATCGGCCGATCCCCGACCATTGCCTTTATCCGGCGGATCTTCTCTTCCATCGCGCCGATGAACTTCTGACCGCCGAATCCGGGATTGACCGTCATCACCAGGATCAGATCGAGCTGATCGAGCACATATTCGATGGCGCTTTCGGGCGTCGCCGGATTGAGCGAAACACCGGCTTTCTTGCCGAGCGTTTTCACCGTCTGCAGCGACCGATGGAGATGCGGTCCGGCTTCCGCATGCACGGTCAGGATGTCGCAGCCGGCCTTGGCGAAGGCTTCGAGGAAGGGATCGGCCGGAGAGATCATCAGATGGCAGTCGAACGTCGCATTCGTGTACGAACGCAGTGACTTGATCACGTCCGGCCCAAAGGTGATGTTCGGCACAAAATGGCCATCCATGACATCGAGGTGAATCCAATCGGCGCCGGCCTCGACCACATCGCGAACCTCCTGGCCAAGTTTGGAAAAGTCGGCCGCCAGGATCGACGGGGCGATGCGAATGGGGTGGAACATGAACAGCCTCCGTTCTTTTTCGCGCCCATAACATTCCGCGGCTGCGCAAACAACACTACAGCTGCGATCATGTCCCGGCTGCGGTCCATGCGGGTTTCACGTCATTCTCCTTCGGAGCCGCATCGTGAACGCCGCGCGCTATCGCTCGTGCCATCGTGGCAGCGGCCGCAATGCCGAGATCGATGAAATCCTCGAGAACGGGTTTCCTGCCGCTGGTACCCGTCGCAAGCGCGAAGACGAGATCGCCGTCGAGAGGCGTGTGGGACGGCCAGAGCGCTCGCGAGAATCCGTCATGCGCGGAAATCGCCAGGCGCTTCGCCTCCGCCTTGGTGAGGACGGCGTCGGTGGCGATGACGGCGATAGTGGTATTGGCAGCTCCGGTCCGGGCCTCGCGAAACTTGAGGCGCGGCAGAGTGGCGTCCTCTGGCCAGGGGGAGGGCAGGCCAAGGCCGCCGAATTCGTCCTCGAGCTCGAAAGGGGCCGCCCAGAAATGCCGCGTATCGCCAACGGTCGCTGAACCGAGGGCATTGACGGCGACGAGCGCGCCGACGGTGATGCCGTTCGCAAGCACCGTCGACGCGGTGCCGAGCCCGCCCTTGAAGGTGGCCGTCAGTGCCCCGGTGCCGGCACCGGTGCTGCCGGTCGCAAAGGCCTTCGCCGCCGTGCGCGCAGCCTCATAGCCGAGCTCGCGATAGGGGGAGAAACGCCCCCAGCCCTTGTCGCCTCCGTTCATCAGGTCGAAGAGAATGGCCGCCGGAACGATCGGAATGTTGTGCGGACCGACAGGAAAGCCCCGGCCCAACTCACGAAGCGCAGCCTGAACGCCTGACGCGGCGTCGAGGCCGAAGGCGGAGCCGCCGGAAAGCACGATCGCGTCGACGGACTGGACGGTATTATGGGGGGCGAGCAGATCGGTCTCGCGCGTCCCGGGGGCGCCGCCGAGCACCGCCACCGCCGCGGTCGCCGGTGGGTCGCAGAGCACGGCGGTGACCCCTGATTTCACCCGATCGTCCTCGGCATTCCCGACCAGCAGCCCGGCGACATCGGTGATCGAGTTGCTCGGCCCCTTGCGCATCATTCGCTACTCTCGGCCATCGGTGCATCGACAAAGCGGCCGTCCTGCCATTGCATCAGCCTGTACGGGCTTTCGGCCCGCTCATGCGCCTTGTTGAAGCGGAGCGGCCCGAGCACCGTGCGATAGGGGCCTTTTTGCAGTGCATCCGCCAGGCTGCCTTCGTCCTTCTCCGCCTGCTCCTTTGCCTGCTCGAGGAGCGAGACCGCGGCAAAAGCCGGGAGGACGTAACCGTCCGGTTCAATACCGGCCCCGCGCATCGCCTTGATCACGGGTCCTGCCTCGCCCGACCGCGCAGGATCGGGAACGGTCACGGCGAAGACGCCATTCTCCAGCGGCACGTTGAGGTCGGCCGCATTCAGCACATCGCCACCGATCAGGGTGATCGGCACATTTTCAGCTTTCGCGTCGCGCGCGATCACGGCCGTGTCGTTGCGGTCGCCGCCGGTAAACACATGCGTCGCACCGCTTTTGGCCAGTCGGCGGACGAGGCTTACCTGCTGTTCCTGAGCCGGACGGTAGGTGTCGGTGAAGACTGGCGTGATCCCGATTTCGGCGAGCGCATTGCGAACGCCTTCGACAAGTTCTCGGCTGTGGATCGTTCCGTCGTCGATCAACGCGAGCGGCTTGTCCCTCCAGTTCGCGATGATGATTTCGGTGATCGCCGCCGCTTCGGCCTTGCCGTTTGGGGCGAGCCGGTAAAGCGGCCATTCTTTCTTGAGCGCATCCTCCATGAGGATGTCCGAGCGCACGCTGAGCGTGATCGCCGGAATGCCGGCTTCGGCAAGGGCCGGCAGCGCCGCCTCCAGGCTCTCGGTGCAGAGAAAACCGATCGCGGCCTCGGCTCCGCTGGCCACCAGGGCTTTGGCGAGCGCGTCGCCGCCGGCAGGATCGCAACTCTCGGGGATGATGGCGACCTCGCTCCCTCGGTCGCCGGCCTCAAAGGCCGCGCCGTCAACCATCTGCTTTCCGAGCATGGCGAACGGACCCTCGACAGGCGCGACCACGGCCACCTTCACCCCCGCGGCAAATGCAGGTAACGCCATTGCCATCTGAGCAACGAAGAGGCTCGTAACGATCGATTTCAACATCTCTTTTCCCGCTATCGCACGCCTTGTTTTAAGACAGTGGCCCCGCCCGTCAAAGGAAAAGATGGCGCGGGCGCCACCCTTGTCCGGTCCGAAAGTTGCGGTGGCCGCCGTGCATATCATGTCATCTGCGCCATACTCATGCGCTCCGGGGCAAGATTCTCCGAGCACCGGGTTTCATAATCTGCGTGACAGTTTATGTATGTGCGAGACCCGATCCGGAGCGAGACGTGTTGGAGAAGACCCGGCTGGACCCGATAGCCTACCGCGACGCGATGAGCCGCATGTCGCATCATGTGCAGTTGATCACTGCGGCCGACGGCGCCGAGCGGCGAGGCGTGACGATCACGGCCTCCTGTTCGGTCTCGGATGATCCGCCGACCGTGCTTGCCTGCCTCAACGCGGCCAATCCGCGCAACGACATTTTTTCGCGCAGCGGCAGCTTTGCCCTGAATCTCCTTGGCGCACAGCATCTGGCGCTGGCGCACGCCTTCTCCGGTCGCGATCAGCTCGACATGGAGCGGCGCTTCGGGCTCGGACGGTGGACGCAACTTGCGACCGGCGCACCCATTCTCACAGACGCAATCGTCGCCTTCGACTGCCGTTTGCTCGAGATCAAGATCATGGCGACCCACGCCATCCTCCTCGGCGAAGTGATCGACGTCCGGCTCGGCGAAAAGCAGCCGCCTCTCATTTATGTGGACCGGGGATACCGCACGCTCTGATCATTTCAAGGCGCCCGAGGTAAGGCCGGAGATGATACTGCGCTGCAAGAGAACAAAGGCGACCAGTATCGGCGTCACATAGATGGTCGCATAGGCCATGATGCCGTTCCATTCGTTGGTGTTGGGTCCCATGAAGCTGTTGAGCCCGATGCTGGCCGGTTGCAGCTCGGCCCTCTGGATCAGGGACCTCGAATAGACGAATTCGCCGAAGGCTTGCATGAAGATCAAGATGGCGCTGACTACGATGCCGTTCCGGGCAAGCGGCAAGGCGATACGGAAAAACGCCCCGACGCGGGAATCTCCGTCCACCAGGCCCGCCTCTTCCAACTCCTGCGGAACGCTCATGAAGGCCGTGCGCACCAGCACGACGAAGAATGGCATGCTCTTGGCGGCGATCGCCAGGATGACAGCGAGACGGGGATACTGGAGCAGGCCGATCTGTGAGAAGCCGACGAAGATCGGCGTGATCATCAGCGATGCGGGTAGGACCTGCAGCATGAGGATGAGGAAGAGACCGACATCCACCCAACCATTTCGATAGCGGGCCAGCACATAGGCGCAACCGGTGCCCAGGACCGAAATCACAGCGACGGCACCAAATGCAATAACCAGTGAGTTCCAGATATAGCGGCCCATGTTGCGGTTCTGCCAGACCTCGGCATAGATCTGCCACTGGGGATCGGCTGGCCAGAGGGCCGGAGGGCTTGCGAATATCGCCGAGCCCGATTTGAGCGCGGTGACGAACATCCAGTAAAGCGGGAACAGGTAGATGGCGGTGAACACGAGCGCCACCGCCAGCATCAGCTTTTCGCGGAAGGTGTGCCTCATCGGCGCACCTCATGGCGGGTCGATCGGACATAGACGATCGAGGCGAGGACCACGAAGACGATCATGATGACGGAGACCGTCGCGCCCTTGGCGAAGTCGTACTGGCGGAACGACAGTTCCCAGGCCCAGTACTGGGCAACATTGGACGAGTTGTTCGGTCCGCCGTTGGTGATGGCCGCGAAGAGATCGAACTGCTGCAGCGTGAAGATGAGCCCGAGCGCCAATATGGCACCGATCGAGGAGCGCATCATCGGCAGGGTGATGGTCCGGAAACGCTGCCACGCATTCGCGCCGTCAAGCTCTGCGGCTTCATAGAGGTCGGTCGGAATGGCGGACAGGCCGACCGACAGGAGGATCATGTTAAAAGACGTCCCAAACCAGATATTGGCGAGGATTACTCCCCACAAAGAGTAGTTCGGGTCAGAACGCCAGAAGACATTGCCATCCGTCAGCCCACTTTCGCGCAAGAGAAAATTCAGTACGCCGAAGTCGCCCGAGAGAATCCAGCTCCAGATCGCCCCGACGACGAGACCCGGCATCACCCATGAAACCAGGAAAAGCCCACGCAGCCAGCTGGCGCCCGGAAAATTCGTCCAGAAGAACAGGGCCAGCCCGAAGCCGATCAGGAACTGGCCGGCAATGGATGAGACGACGAACACGGCCGTGTTGGCGAAGATCGGCCAGGTTTCCGGTTGAGCGAAGAGTTCGGCGTAGTTCTTGAGGCCGACGAAGGGTCGCCAGAAGGTTCCCAGGCTGAACAGGTCCACTTGCTGGAAACTCATCAGAACATTGTAGATGAGCGGCAGTCCGGACAGGGTAAGCAGGAAGGTGAGCGGCAGCGCAACGAGCGAAATATCGAAGCCCTTGCCATCGACGAAACTGGACAAGATCCCCTTCATGGACACGCCCACCTCCGACCTCCCTTCCTTCAGCCGAGCACGACCTTGATCTTTTTCGCGGCCTGGTCCAGCGCTTCCCTGGAAGACATTTGCCCGGTAAGCGCTGCCTGGATGGCCTCCTGGATCGCCTTGGAGATCTTCGGCCATTCGGGATGCGGTCCCCGAGGCTTGGCGTATTTGAGCTGCTCGAGAAAGACCTTGAGCGCTGCATCCTTGAGCGGCTCGCCGGTCTCTGCGAAAGGAATATCGGTTCGGGCCGGCAGCAGGCCAAAGTCCCTGAACATGCGATGATCCTGGGAGACCAAATATTCCAGCACCTTGAACGCCTCGTCAGGATGCTTCGTGCTGGAGAAGATCGCCCAATTGAAGTCGCCCATGGAAGAGGACCGTTCGGCTCCCTCTTCCGGCACCGGCAGCAACGCCACGCCCCAGTCAAATTTCGCTTCGGCGACCATTCGGTCCAGTTCCCAGGGACCGGAAATTGCCATGGCAGCATTTCCCGAATTGAAGGTGGCGGTCGAATCCGACTGGCCGCGCGTCAGCGTGTCCGGGGATGCAAGCCTCTCGTCAATGAACGTTTTCCAGATGTCGAGCGCCTTGACCGCGCCGTCGGTGTTGATGTTTTGGTAGCTGGCACCCGCCATCTGAGCCCAGGGGAGGAACTGGAACGTGCCCTCCTCGTTTGCCTTGGCCGAAAAGGCTATGCCGTATACATTGGCAGCCGGATCCGTCAGTTTTCGGGCGGCGTCCACCAGTTCGTCCCAGGTTTGTGGCGGCCTGTCGGGATCAAGACCCTTCGCCTTGAACATATCCTTGTTGTAGTAGAGCGCGATCGTGTTCGTGGCCTTGGGAACGCCGTAGTGCCGGCCCTCCCACATGGTGGAGGCTAGCGGGCCGGGGAAGTAGACTTCCGGCTTGATCACCGTAGATTTCGCGATCCTGTCGGTCAGGTCGAGAAAGGCTCCGCGCGAGGCGAACAGCGCATGTTCCGGATTGTCAACGGCGATGATGTCCGGAGCCTGCCCAGTCGAATATGCGCGCAGCGCCTCGTTGACCAGATCGTCAAACGGAACCTCCCGGTACTCGACCTTTATGCCCGTATTGAGCTTGTTATAGTCGGCAATGAGGTTCGGCGCCGGCCGAACGTCGCGATCTTGCGACCAGACGGTGATCGTCGCATCGTCGGCCTTGGCCGCAACGCAGAGGTTTAAGAGGCTCGCAAGCGCGCAAGCGCCGCCCAGCACAGCGTATTTGTAGATACCCATGGTCTCCTCCTTGGTCATGAGGTAGTGGCGAATTCAATTCGGCCGCGCCCCGGCCATCTCCCTTGTCGTTTCCGCGCTGGATCTACGCTGCAAGAAGTTCAGCGAGCCCTAGTTTCCCAACGCTGCCAATTGAGCGGCCTCCTCTGCGCCTGCGATTTCGTCGCGGTCGAGAGGCAGAGTGAACTGAAAAACTGCCCCGCGCCGGTCATTCGCGCTAGCCCACAGCCGCCCCCCGTGAGCCTCGATCGTCGAACGGCAAATCGCCAGACCCATGCCCATGCCGGTGGATTTGGTGGTGTAGAAAGCCTCAAAGACCCGGTCCAAGCTTTGCGGATCCAGGCCGGGGCCCGAATCGCTCACGGCGACCAAGACGCCGTACGGGGCTTGGTCCTGCGTGCTGACCAGCAACCGGCGCTCCCCCTCATCAGTGCCGTTCATTGCCTCAATTGCATTCATGACGAGATTGAGGATTACCTGTTGCACCTGGACTCGATCGCCTTTCACGGATGGCAGCCCCGTCGCAAACTCGGAGTGGAGCGAGACACCGTGCCGGACCGCTTCCCTCCGGGTCAAGGCAATCACATCACGAACGGCTTCATTGAGGTCGAACCGCTCCCTGCGAGGGGGCGCCTTCTTGATCAAGGCGCGGATCCGGCCGACGACCTCACCGGCTCGATTGGCATTCTTGACAATACGGCCGAGCGCGTCTCGCACCTCCTCCAGGTTGGGAGGATGGCTGCCCAGCCAACGCAAAGCGGCCTCGGCGTTGGTGACCGACGCCGCCAGCGGCTGGTTCACTTCATGGGCGATCGAGGCGGTGAGCTGCCCCATTGTATCGACGCGGTTGGCGTGGGCCAGTTGCCCCTGCGCCTGGCGCAGAGCTTCCTCGCTCTCTCGCAACGCCCCTTCGGCTCGCTTGCGCTCGGTCAGGTCGAGCACGAAGGCGACACCCTGGTTTCCGCCTTCCTGGAAGGCTGCAGCACCGCACAGAACGGGCACGCGGGTGCCATCCTTGCGGAAATACTCCCTCTCGGCGGGGGGTATCGTTCCGGTCGCTCGCTCCTCTTCCGTCGCCATTGCGTCATCGAGCCAGTCCGGAGGCGACAGGTCCGTCCAGCGCAAGCGCCCGGCGACGAGATCCGCCCGGTCGTAACCCACCATGCAGAGAAATGCGTCATTGGCCTCAAGAATGCGGCCATCGGAGTCCCAGATGAAAATCCCGATGATATTGGCCTCGACGAGGCGCCGTATCTTCGCGCCGCGCTCGACGAGATCGCGGTACAACCGTGTATTTTCAAGCGAAATCGCTGCCTGAGAGGCGAGCAGCTTCAATACCGCCATGCGGGTTGGCGCGAAGACGCGAGCTGCGAGGTTGTTCTCGAGATAGAGCACTCCCGTCAACTGACCCTGGTTGAGCAAGGGCAGGCACAGAACGGAACGGGCTTGACGTTGACAGATGTACGGGTCTGCGGAAAACGGAGTTTGAGCCGTGGCGTCGCCGAGGACGACGCTCTCTTTTGTGCGCAAGACGTAATGAAGCACCGATTCCGGCAGCATGTTCGCTGTAACGGGCGCGTCGCACAGCTTCACCTCGGCCGCGTCACGACGAGTGGTGGCCTCCGCCGTGATCCGAGACTCGCCGTCATGTAAAGAGATCAACAGACCGCGCTCGGCCCCCGCCTGCTCGATTGCCGTGCGCAAGACCGTATCGATCAGCCTTTCGAGGACGATCTCGCCCGAGATGGCTTGCGACACCTTTATCACCGTCGCGAGGTCAAGTTGCTCTATCGGCGCTCCGAATGTCCGCGTCGGGGCGGCGGCTGGTTCGACCTCCCGCAGGTGCGGATACAACGCATCGAGCTGTTCCACCTTTCCATGAGCTCCCCAAGCCATGTAACAGTGCCGGGCGCCTCGCAAATGGGCGTGGGAATTGATCTGCAAGCCACGCGCCGCATAGAAACGCGCCGCCAGCTCGCAGGCGAGTGCCTCGTCGTGTACCAGGCCGTTGCCTCGGGCGGATTGGATGGCTTGTTCATAGAGACGCTCGGCCTCGTACCACCGCCCTTTCAGGCGAGCGATCTCGGCGCCGACCAGCGCGGCGCGGCTCGCGAAATTTTCCGGGCAGTTCTCGGCCCACTCCTGAAGCCGGCGTTGGTGGATGGCCAGGGCCTTGCGATGGCGGGCTCGCGCAGCAACGGGGACCGCGTCGCAGAGAGCGGCCCGCGCGAGCGCAGCGTAGAAGTGATATTCCGCCCGCTCGAAAATGGCTGGCGACATCCAAAGGAGGCGTTCTGCTTTTTCCGCCGCCGCGACGGCGGTGGCATGGTCGCCGGCGAGCAGGCGTGCCTGCAGCTTGCGGATCCAGTACAGGCAGGCGGCGACTGACAGACGCGGATCCTCCCCCAGATGCTGCTCGAATCGATCCTCATCGAAGTCGGCATCGTTGAAGGAGCCAAGCATCGCGGTCCTGCCGCAGAGCGTTCGGACAAGCCCGAACTGTGCAGTGATGAGGTCGACAACGAGCCCGAACTTCGACCGACGCGCAAAATCGAGCCCGGCCTCGGCCTCGCGCTGCACTTCGGCCAGCGGGTTGCCGGTCGCTAGAAGCTGAGTGAGGACATTGTTGCAACTGAAGGCCGCGTAGGTCAGGTCGCCGGCCCTGAGGGCCGCTTCGAAGGCGTGGCGTGCGATTGGACGGCCCGCGGCGAAATGCCGTGGCGACGATTTTGCAAGATTGCCGAAGGCCAGGTAGATGCGGGCCTTGAGGCGCTCCACTCCGCTCCGCTCCGCCATGTCAAGCCCAAGCTCGCCGAAGCGGAACGCCGCCTTGTAGTCACCGAAGAACAGCCCAAGCACGTTGCCCACCGCAGTGTAGGCGTAACACGATGCGTCGCTGTTGCCGTGCTCCAGGCTGAGGTTCCCCATGCGACCTATGACAAGGCAGCGAAGCTTCTCGTCGGTGAACAGGCAGGCGACACGAGCGAGGTGAGGACATCCATCGTCGCGCAAGCGACCGGATCGGCCATTGCAGGCATGTCGATCAGCGCCTCGATTGAACGGTCGCCGAGTTGCTGCCGAAGGCGCGCGTATTCCCGTTGGACATCGTCTGTGGTCGGGTGCGCCGGCCAATCGACCCCGACGCGGCGCAGGTAGTCGAGGCCGACTGCCACCGCACGGTCGCTTCGGCCGAGGGTCATGAAAAGGTCCACCTGCAGCCGGGTCACGGTGGCCAGGTCCGTGAGACTGATGGCGCGCCGTGCCAGTTCGGCGAGGTGCGCCTCCGCTTCCCCCAACGCACCGGTAAGAAACTCGCACTCGCCCCGGTTGAGTTCGAGCGCAAAGGCGAGTTCGTGTCGGCGCTCCCGGCCGCTCGCCGGCAAAAGGGCCAGCCCCGCGGTGAGATAAGTCAGCGCCGAGGCGTAGGCGGTGGAAGCTTTGGCGCGTCTGCCGGCGATCAAGTTCAGGCCGGCAACCAGTTCCCGTTCGCCGCTCGATCCGATCAATGCGAGGCCGCGGTTGAGCTGGCCGACGATCTCGAAGACGCGCTCCTCGACCGCGCCCGGCGGCGTGTTCGCGACCAGCCGCCGGCCGAGGGCGAGGTGCGCAGCGGCCCGCTTGCCTTCGGGGATGAGCGCATAAGCTGCCTCCCGAACGCGATCGTGCAGAAAGTGATAGGCCCCATGCTTCCGGAACGCCAACCCGGCTCGCTCCGCCTCCAGCAGTGCGGCGACGAGGCCTGCCTCGCTCTCGCCCAGAACCTGGCTGAGGGTGGCGATCTCGCCAAAGTTTCCCAGGCAGGCCAACTGTTGCAGCGCGCCCCGGGCTGCCTCGGGGAGACGCCGCATCCTGCCCAGCAAAAGATCGACAACATTGTCGGTGTAACCTTTGGCGTGAATGCGATCGAGATCCCAGGACCATCGTGCCTGTTGATGGTCGAAGGCCACCAGTCCTTCATCGGCGAGCGCTGTGAGGAACTGAATGGCGAAGAACGGGTTGCCGGCCGTCTTGTCGTGCACCAGCCGGGCCAGGGGTGCTGAACAGGCTGGCGTGCAGTGCAGGGCGTCCGCGACAAGCCGGCCGAGATCGTCGAGCCCGAGCGGCGCCAGCACGATCTCCTTCAAAGCGCCCATACTGCGGATCGCATCCAGCCGCCGCGTCAGCGGGTGTGCGGGCGTGACCTCGTTATCTCGGTATGCGCCAAGCAGTAGAAAATGGCGCAACTCTGTCTGGGTGGTGAGATATTCGAGCAGGTTGAGCGTCGCGGCGTCGAGCCACTGCAGATCATCGAGGAAGAGTACCAGCGGTCGCTCCGGTCGAGCGAACACGCCAAGCAGCCGGCAGAACACCATGTGGAAGCGGCGCTGCGCGTCCTGTGGCGGTAGCTCTGGTAACGGCGGCTGCGGGCCCATCAGCAGTTCGAGTTCCGGGACGAGTGTCACCATCAACTGACCGTTCGAGTCGAGCGCTTCACCGAGGGCCTCGCGCCAGCGGGTCAGTTCGGTCTCGCTCTTGCCGAGCAGCGGTCTGATCAGTTCCTGCAGCGCCTGTGCCAAGCCGCTATATGGGATGTCGCGCTTGTATTGGTCGAATTTGCCTGAGGCGACCAGGCCACCCAGCGGCACGAGCACCTTGCCCAGTTCGCGGATGACGGCCGATTTGCCGACACCGGAGTAGCCGGACACCAGCACCAGCTCCGGGGCGCCTCCCTCGGAGATTCGATCGAAGGCGGCGAGCAGAGTCTGAATCTCGCGCTCGCGTCCGTACAGCGTCTCAGGGACCAGAAGCTGGTCCGGCGTATCGTCTTCGCCGAGAGGAAAGTCATCGATGCGGCCCAGAGCCTCCCAGTCCCTCAGGCAGCGCCGCAAGTCGCGCTCCAGGCCGGCGGCAGTCTGGTAGCGCTGCTCGGCGGTCTTCGAGAGCAGCTTCATGGTGATCGCCGAGAGTGCCGAGGGCACCTCCTTCAGGCGCTCCGCAGGGGGCAGGGGTTTCCTGGCAAGATGGCAATGCACCCATTCCATCGGGTCGGCAGCCGCAAACGGCAGTGCGCCCGTGAGCATCTGGTACAAGGTGACGCCGAGGGCGTAGAGATCGGTGCGAGAGTCGACCGACCGGTTCATACGGCCGGTCTGCTCCGGTGCCATGTAGGCGAGGGTTCCGGTGATGGTCTCGGGCGCGTCGGATGACTGCCGTTGGCGAGTGACGCGCGAGGCAATGCCAAAACCGATCAGCCGAACCTCATCACCCGCGCCGTTCACCAAAATGTTGGCCGGGTTGATGTCCTTGTGGACGAAACCTCGCTCGTGGACCTTGCGCAGAGTCGAGGCGAGGCCGATCGCGATGCGCAAGGAATTTCCGACATCCATGGGTCCGTCGAGCAGCCGGGCGAGCGGCTCGCCGCCGGGGTCCTCAAGCACCAGCATGGTGCGACCGCCGTTGCGCACGAACTCCAGCGGCCGCACGGCCCATGCACCGTCAAGATCGTCCTTCAGTTCATATTCGTGGGCGAGGCGGGCGAGGCTCGATGGAGGCGGATGCTCACCAGCGGGGAGCACAGTCAGCACGGCATTCCACTGGCCGCCTGCACCCCGACGCCGTGCGCGGCACAGCACGCGTTCACCATCCTCCCACAAAACCTCCAAGGTGCTATCTCCATCAGCGCCGAACCGAGAGGATGGGTTCAACCGCCGAACTCGGTGGACAAGCTAGCGTTACCGACAGGTATCGGCAACATTGGCGCATATTCGTCAGCCCGGTTTGGCCGGAGCGAAAACATAGATGATTTATCACACACGATGTCCTCTGACGACGTATTTTGCAGCCGAATTCCTTCCGGTGAGCCCCTTGCGAGGCGATATCCTTGCGATAGCTGAACGTTGGCAAGCCATCCCTGCGGAGATAGCTCAATTCTCGGTTTCGTGCACGGGATCGGCAGGTATGAGAGCCCCTATACCCGCGTATAGGTGATCCCCTCCTCTTTAACACTCGATCATTCCCTCCTGACAATGGTCAGGCGGTGCGGCCTGCTGCTATCGTGAGGGTAGCTCCTCCCAGGGGCCGACGATCTTCGGCAATCGGCCCACCTTTGCCCCTCCCGTAACGGGAGGGGCTTTTTAATGGTTTGCGGCACGCGCGCTATCGTCCTGGTCTGCCTTAAGAAGTTGCCCGGAGCACAGGAAAGCGCCCCTTCATCTCCGCCTCGTGGCCGCCGATTCGGCATGAACGAGCCAGCCCGAACGGACGTGTTTCGATTTCGTCTGCCGATCTCGTCCCTGAGCAGCGCCCGGCCTCCCGGGCGCGCCGGTGCGATCCCGTAAAGGAGCTGATCAAGACGGACAGGCGGAAGGCGGCTCTTGCCCACAGCGTATCGGCGACCTAACGTTTCCCATGAGGTGGCATGACAATCCGGAACCTTGGCTGTCGCCGATCATGATGCTCCTGGCGAGCCGGTGGCGGTTCGGATTTGCCGCCCTTGTATTTGGATCGGCGCATGTTTTCCCTGAATGGGTTCCGACTGGAGGCATGCAACGGAGGAAACATGGCGCATCCGGAGACAGGAAGTATTCCCCAGTCCATCGAAGAGACGATGGCGATGCTGGAGGCTCAAGACTATCTCGCCGGAACAGCGCTCGCGACCGTTCTCTTTCTGGCGCTCAGGATGAAGCGCCCGCTGTTCCTCGAGGGCGAGGCAGGGGTGGGCAAGACGGAGATCGCCAAGGTTCTGGCCCGGTCGCTCGCTCGCCCGCTAATTCGCCTGCAATGCTACGAGGGGCTCGACGTCGCCTCGGCCGTCTATGAATGGAACTACCCGGCGCAAATGCTGGAGATCCGTCTGTCCGAGGCGACCGGCATGGTCGACCGGCAGAGGATCGAAAGCGATATCTTCTCCGAACGGTTCCTGATCCGCCGCCCGGTGCTCCAGGCAATTTCCGCAAGTGTCGGCCGCTCGCCGGTGTTCCTGATCGACGAACTCGATCGCACCGACGAGGCATTCGAGGCATTTCTCCTCGAGGTGCTTTCAGACTTCCAGGTGACCATCCCGGAACTCGGAACGATTCGTGCGAGCGAGCCGCCGATCGTCATCATCACCACCAACCGCACCCGCGAGATTCACGACGCGCTGAAACGACGCTGCCTCTATCACTGGGTCGACTATCCTAATGCGGCCCAGGAGCTGGAGATCATCCGGCGCAAGGTCCCCGGCTGCAACGAAAGCCTGTCGCGCGAGATCGTCGCCTATGTACAGAAATTGAGGACGATCGATCTCTTCAAGAATCCCGGCGTTGCGGAGACGATCGATTGGGCCACGGCGCTCACCGAACTCGACGCGCTTGCCCTCGATCCGGAGACGCTTGCCGATACGCTCGGCACGCTTCTCAAATACCAGGATGACATTGCCCGCATCGAAGGTGCGGAGGGACGCCGGCTGCTTGCAGAAGTCAAGGCCGAGCTGGCGGGGCAGGCCTAAAGCGCGATGGCCGAGCGCACAGACAGCGTCGCCATCCCGCCGCCGCCCGAGGGACGGCTTGCCGACAACATCGTCTACTTCGCCCGCGCTCTGAGAAGGGGTGGTATGAGGATCGGCCCGGCCGCGATAGCCGATGCCATCGAGGCCGTCGAGGCAATCGGCATAGGTTCGCGCGCCGAGTTCTACGCGGCGTTGCAATGCACGCTCATGACACGCCACGAGGACCAGGCCTTGTTCGACCAGGCCTTCCGCCTCTTCTGGCGTAAACGTGATCTCGTCCACAAGATGATTGCTCTGATGTCGCCGGTCGCCCCGCCGCGTGCCGGCGAAGAACGGCGGCGGCGGGCCGGCGAGCTCCGCCTCAGCGACGCGCTGCTCGGGGGGCGGAAGGACGAGCCGCCGGGTGAGGTGCCGGCCATCGAGCTCGACGCACGCCACACGGTTTCGGAGCGGGAAGTATTCCGCAAAGCGGACTTCGCACAAATGACGGCAGCCGAGATCGCGGAGGCGCGAAAGGCGCTGTCTTCGCTGCTCTTGCCCCTCGATCGCGTGAAGACGCGCCGCTTTCGCGCCTCGCGCAGGCCGATCCGCATCGATCCGCGCGCCACCATGCGCGATGCCATGCGACTTGGCGGCGACTTCATCCTGCCGCGGTTCCGCGAACCGCGCCTCGTTCATCCGCCGTTGGTCGTTCTCGCGGACATTTCGGGTTCGATGAGCCAATATACGCGGGTGTTCCTCCACTTCCTCCATGCGCTCGCGGAGCAGCGGCATCGCGTCCACACATTCCTCTTCGGAACACGGCTGACCAACGTCACCCGGCAGATGCGCAACCGCGATCCCGACGAGGCGGTCGACGAATGCGTGGCGGCGGTCAAGGACTGGTCGGGCGGTACGCGCATCGGCGAGACGCTCCATGAATTCAACCGCCACTGGTCCAGGCGCGTGCTTGGACAGGGCGCCATCGTTCTGCTGATCACCGACGGTCTCGAACGCGAGGACACGGCTGAGCTTGCAACCGAGATCGACCGGCTGCACCGCTCCTGCCGCCGGCTGATCTGGCTCAATCCGTTGCTGCGCTTCGACGGGTTCGAAGCGCGGGCAGGGGGCGTGCGCGCCATGCTGCCGCATGTCGACGAATTTCGTCCCGTGCACAACCTCGAGTCGGTCGCCGAGCTGGTAAAATCGCTCTCGGGGCAGAGGACACGCGATGCCGATCCGCGACGGTTCCTGAAAGGTGCGCAAGCAGGTCGCCAGCTGTCCGGCTCTTTCTGATGAAGCCGTGGATTGATTTATCGGTAATCGGCACGATGTATGATGGATAAGCCGGAGCGCCATGCGATGACGAACGAAATGAATGTCCTTGATCCGCTACAGATCGCGGAGGCCTGGTACAGCGAAGGGCGCACCGTTGCGCTGGCAACGGTCATCGAGACCTGGGGTTCAGCGCCGCGCCCGGTCGGCAGCCATCTGGTGATCGATGGCGACGGTAACTTCCAGGGCTCGGTCTCGGGCGGCTGTGTCGAAGGTGCGGTGATCGCCGAAGCGGCGGACGTGATCGATTCGGGCGCGGCGAAGATCCTGGAATTCGGTGTCGCGGATGAAACGGCGTGGCGCGTCGGCCTTTCCTGCGGTGGCCGAATCCGCGTCTATCTCGAGCGAGTCGACGGCTGACCCATGAAACTTGAGACCCTTCAGGCACTCAACGCCTCGCGCGCCGCCCGCCGGGCGGCAGTCGTCGTCACGGACCTTCAAACCGGCCGTGCCGAAGCATTCGTCGAGGGCGATCGCTTCCCGGACGAATGGAGTGCCGTAATTTCCGGCGCGCTTCGTTCGGGCCGGCCGGCGCTTGCGATGATCGAAGAGCGCTCGCTCTTCATCAACGTGCACCTGCCGCCGCCACGCCTGGTCGTCATCGGTGCCGTCCATATCTCCCAGGCCCTGTCGCGGTTCGCACCGGTTGCGGGGTTCGACATGACCATCATCGACCCACGCACCGCCTTTGCAACCACCGAACGGTTCCGGGACGTCGAGCTCATCGCCGAATGGCCGGACGATGTCCTCGCCGGACGGCCGCTCGACCGCTATACGGCGCTTGCGGCCCTCACGCACGATCCGAAGATCGACGATTACCCGATCCGGGCAGCGCTTGAGGCGGGCTGCTTCTACGTGGGCGCGCTCGGCAGCCGCAAGACCCATGCGAGCCGCACGGAGAGGCTTCAGGGGGCTGGAGTGGGACAAGAGGCAATCGAGCGGATCAAGGCGCCGATCGGTCTCGACATCGGCGCTGCGAGCCCGGTCGAGATCGCCGTTGCCATTCTCGCGGAAATCATAGCGGCGCTGCGCAACCGCGATGTCGACGGGCAGGGAGGTGCGCGATGAGGTTCGGTCCAGTGCCGCTGACGAAGGCGGAAGGCGCAATCCTGGCGCATGCCGTGAAGACCGCGACCCAGAAACTGCCGAAGGGACATCGGCTGAGCGTCGCCGACCTTGCTTTCCTCGCTGAGGCCAATGTGAAAGAGGTGATCGTCGCCCGACTCGAGGCGGGTGATGTGCCCGAAAACGAGGCTGCCGCGCGGATCGCCGACGCGATCGCGCCGGACCACCTGAGTTTCTCTCCAGCGGCGACCGGCAGGGTCAACGTCCACGCGACGGTTCCGGGCCTTTTTGTGGCCGATCGTTCCGTCGTCGATCGCCTGAACAGGATCGACCCAGCAATTACGCTCGCCTGCCTTGCCGATCATGTCGCCGTCGACGCCGGCGACATGGTGGCCACGATCAAGATCATCCCGCTTGCGGTACCGGGCACTTTCGTCGAACAGGCTGCGGCGATCCTCCGTTCCGAGCCGGCCTTCGAGGTAAAACCCTTTGCGCCGCTACGCGCCGCCTTGATCGCAACGGAATTGCCTTCGCTGAAGCCCCAGGTGATGGACAAGACGCGCGCCGTCCTCGCCGCGAGGCTTTCACGGTCCGGCAGCCGTCTCGACAACGAGCGCCGGGTAGCGCACACCGCGGAGGCGGTGGCTGGTGCGATTGCCGAGCTCAAGGCCACCCACGACCTCATCGTCATGTTCGGGGCTTCCGCCGTAGCCGATCCCGACGACGTTCTGCCCGCCGCCATCCGCCGGGCAGGTGGGAGCGTCGAGCATGTCGGCATGCCGGTCGACCCCGGCAACCTGCTCGTCCTCGGGCGCGTCGGCGAACTGCCCGTCTTGGGGGCGCCGGGCTGCGCCCGCAGCCCGCGCGAAAATGGCTTCGACTGGATCCTTGACCGGCTGCTTGCCGGTGAACGGCCGAGCCCGTTGGATATTACGGGGCTTGGCGTCGGCGGCTTGCTCAAGGAAATTCCGACGCGGCCGCAGCCGCGCGATACGGCCGTCCGACCGCGCCCCGGCCCCTTGACGATCATCGTTCTCGCAGCCGGTCGGGCGAGCCGCATGGGTGCCGACGGAAGACACAAACTCCTTGCCGAGTTCAACGGCGTTCCCTTGGTCCGTCGCACCGTGGAGACAGCTCTTTCCGCCACTGGCAAGGTCGTCGTGGTTACCGGTCATCGCGAGGCGGAGATCAGGGCCGCGCTTGCCGGACTGCCGGTGAGCTTTGTATCGAACCCTGATTACCCGAGCGGCATGGCTTCGTCGTTGGTGGCAGGACTTTCAGCGCTCGACGACAGCACCGGGGGCATGCTGGTGATGCTGGCGGACATGCCGGGCATCACGGCCGAGCATCTGTCGAGACTGATCGCCGCCTTCGATGCGCAATCGAGCCCGGTCGTCGTGCGTGCAGTCGCCGACGGACTACGCGGCAATCCGGTCATTCTGCCGCGCGAGACCTTTGGGGCCGTGCGGCAGCTCGTCGGCGATGTCGGGGCAAGGCACATCGTCGAAAGATGCGGACTGCCGATCGTCGATGTCGAACTGGGTGCGGCCGCCCGTATCGACCTCGACACCCCGGAAGCAATCATCTCGGCCGGCGGCGTATTGAAGGAGTGAACGATGGACAATGCGGCGATCGAGGAAATGTTCGAGACACTGGGACCGGTCACGATCCGCCGCATGTTCGGCGGCAAGGGCATCTATTTCGAAGGTGTGATCCTCGCAGTCGAGGTGGACGGCGAAATCCTTCTCAAGGGCGATACCGAAACGGCGCCGGCACTGGAGGAGGCGGGGAGCCGGCAGTGGACCTATGCCGGCAAGGGCAAGCCCGTAAAGATGCCCTATTGGAGCACTCCGGATTCGGCTTTCGACGACCCGGAGGAGATGGCCCGCTGGGTGCGGATGGCCCACGGCGCAGCGCTCAGGGCGAAGAAGTGAGGGCGGACAGGCTTGCCGCGGGTCAGTCTCCCCATATGTGGGAGAGGTGGCCAGTGGAGAAAATTCTTAAGGCGCAGATGCGGGCGGAAAACGCACCCTCTCGTCAACCACCTATTGCATTCGGCCGAGCGCCCGCACCGCATCCGCTGCAAAGCGCGATAGCGGCTGAGGCAGGGCGGACAGCTCGAACCAGCCGATATCGGACAGCTTATCCGGCTCTGTGAGGCGCGGCTCGCCGGAGAAGTCATCGGTCGCATAAATCAGCGAGATCCAGTGCTGGCGGTCGGTCTCGATCATCTGCTCGCTGACGCAGAGAAACCGCGTAGAACGGATTGAAAGTCCGCTCTCTTCCTCCGCCTCGCGGCGAGCGGCGTCCTCTGCGCGTTCCATGTGATCGACCTTACCGCCGACAATGCTCCAATGGCCGGCCTCCGGCGCCTTCAGGCGGCGGCAGAGAAGGATCTTGCCATCGCGCAGGATCGCAAGGCCGCAACCAAGGCCCGGGAAGTCGATGCCGGGGAAGGCCATGGGTTTTGCGATCAGGCCTTGCCCGCGATCAGCATGAAGGCGGGGATTTCGTCGCCGAATCCGACGGGCGTCGGCCCATCGTCATAATCGCGGCGGTTGCGGCCGCGGCGATCGCGATTGTCGTCATTGGCAGCGGCCTGCGCGCGGCCGGGACGATTGTTACGGCCCATCTGGCTCTTTAGATCGGCATTGCGCTCCGGTTTCACCGCTTCCGCCCTTTCCATGACTGGTTCGAATTCGTCCGCACTATCGGCGCGGGCGGTATCGAATTTGTGATCGCTTCGCGCTCTTCCGGAGCGTTCCACATCTTTTTTGCGATCCTTGCGGCCATCTCGGCCGCGGCGGCCGTTGTCATGGCTCTCCATCGGCTCGGGCAATTCCGAAAGATCGCCCTTCAGCCATTCGACCTTCTGGCCGATCAGTTTCTCGATGGCATCGGAGAACTTCGTGTCGCGCCTGGTGACAATGGTGAACGAAGCGCCGGAACGGCCGGCGCGACCGGTGCGGCCGATGCGATGCACATAGTCTTCCGCATGGATCGGCACGTCGAAGTTGAAGACATGGCTGACATCCGGAATATCGAGGCCGCGCGCGGCGACATCGGAGGCAACGAGCAGCTTGATGTTGCCGTCCTTGAAGTTCGCCAGCATGGCCATGCGCGAGCGCTGATCCATATCGCCATGCAGCGCGCCGACGGAAAAGCCGTGCCGGTCGAGCGAGCGGAAGAGATCGGCAACATCCTTCTTGCGGTTGCAGAAGATGATTGCGTTCTTCAACTCCTCCTGCGAGCGGATGAGATCGCGCAGGACGGCGCGCTTTTCGTAATCCTTGGCATGCGCGGCGACGAAACGCTGCGTCACCGTCGTCGCCGTCGAGGCGGGACGCGCAACTTCTATACGCTCGGGGTTCTGCAGGAAGCGATCGGCGAGCTTCTGGATTTCCGGTGGCATTGTCGCCGAGAAGAACAGCGTCTGGCGGGTGAACGGGATAAGTTTGGCGATGCGTTCGATATCCGGGATGAAACCCATGTCGAGCATGCGGTCTGCCTCGTCGATGACGAGGATCTCGACGCCGGTCATCAACAGCTTGCCGCGCTCGAAATGATCGAGGAGCCGGCCGGGCGTGCAGATCAGAACGTCAGCGCCGCGCTCCAGCTTGCGGTCCTGTTCCTCGAAGGAAACGCCGCCGATCAGGAGCGCAATGTTCAGCTTGTGGTTCTTGCCGTATTTGTCGAAGTTCTCGGCGACCTGAGCAGCAAGTTCGCGTGTGGGCTCCAGGATCAAGGTGCGCGGCATACGTGCGCGGGCACGACCCTTTTCAAGGAGCGTCAGCATCGGCAGTACGAAGGAGGCGGTCTTGCCCGTACCGGTCTGCGCAATTCCCAGGATATCGCGACGTTGAAGCGCCGGCGGTATGGCGCCTACCTGGATCGGTGTCGGTGTTGCGTAGCCCGCGTCGGTAACTGCGGAGAGGACTTTTTGGCTCAGGCCGAGGTCAGCAAAATTGGTCAAAGTGGAAACTGTTTCCGTTTCGTTCAATAGAACATGGATCGGTGCATGGGGAGATATACCACCGCGTGCGCCGCTCTTAAGCCGAAGGGCGCTGAAAGTCAAGAAATCCAGCACGTTGTTAGAAGGTACGGTCAATGGACCGCAAATCTCCCACGCAGCATCGGAATCGTCAGACGCTCACGCCATCAGTAATTCCGGGCTTCAGTGCATATAGTGCGCAAGCTTGACCCCCGCCCGCAGGAACCGCATCGGGTCGACAGCTTCGCCGTTGAGGCGCACCTCGTAGTGCAGGTGAGGACCGGTTGAGCGGCCTGTACTGCCGGATTTGGCGATCACCTGATCCGCTTCCACGCGCTCGCCGGCGCTGACCCGCACAACCGCGAGATGCGCATATCGAGTTGATACCCCATGACCATGATCGATTTCGACCATGTTGCCATATCCGCCCGCCGGACCGGCGGCCGTCACCGTTCCCGCCGCCGTCGAACGGATGCGCGTGCCGGTTTCGGCGCGGAAATCAATTCCCGCATGGAGCGCCAGCCGGCCAAGAAACGGATCCACCCGGTTGCCGAAATTGCTTGTGATATTGGTTGCCGGAGCCGGGCTCGCCAGGGGGAGCGTTCGCGCCGCGGCACGGGTCCGTTCGAGTTCGACAAGAGCGCTGTCGAGCGCCGCCAGTGACTGTTCGAACGCGTCTTCGTTTTGCGGCTCGACGAAAGGACCACCGATTGCCGTTCGCCCGCCTGAATGTATAGCGTCAGCCTCGGCCGTCTGCGGCTCGGGCAGAACGAAGCCCGTTCGCTCGATGATCGTCCGGATGGCCTCGGACGTTCTGAGCGCACCGCTTGTCATCTGTCGCACATAGTGCAACTGCTCGCGCTCGACCCCTTTCAACGACAGCGTCACCTGGGAGAATATCCGGTCTGCACGAGCGGACACGCTCTTACCTTCTTCGCTCGCGGCGGGGTCTCGATAGACGGGTGCGGTCGGCTCGAGCGTTGCGCCGGGGTTCCCTTCCGCGGCGCCCATGACGTCTTCGATCGCCTTGACCCCGCGCGATTCGGCATGACTTTCGTAGGCTAGGGGCTGAATTGCGGGTGAGGGGGCAGCCTCCCCGTTCAGCGGGGCGGCCGCGCTTTCGGTCAATGTCTCGAACCGGCCGCTGCGTGAGGAAAGTTCGAACTGCTGTTGCAGGAGCTTCTCGACCTTCTCCTCCACGATCTGCTGGTCCAGGAGCTGCCGGCTCGTCACACGATCCACTTGTGCCCGAAGCGCCATGATCCGGTCTTCATATTCATGCTGCATGCGCGCCTGACGGGCAATCGTGCCGCCGATCAGATCGTCGCGCAGCACGAGATAGGTGGTGGCCAGCAGATAGCCGATGCTGAAGAGACCGACAAAGGAGCTGGCCACAGCCAACATCCAGGGGCGGATCGTCATGTGCCTGACCTTGTCGCCACTTGCGAGTATCAGGACGTGACTTTGTGCACGCCTTCCGAAGCCGCCTTTTGCCGGACGAAACGTCACCCCGTCACCCCTGCCAGATGCGAATCCAATCGCGTTACCCGCGATCGACTACACTTCATTAGGGTTAACAAACGGTTGAGCAGGCCGCTTCGTCAGATATTCGTCGAGGCCGTCATCGAGCGGTAGAAGGAGGGCGTCAAACCGGATTCGGCGCGGGCGACATCATTGAAGGGGGCCTTGAGCGGCCCACGGAAATTCGCCCGCACGAGTGCCTGAAATGTCGCGGCTGGATCCTTCCTCTGCCGCGCGCAAAGAAAACGGAACCATTTCGCTCCGACGGCGACATGGCCCTTCTCGTCCTCGTAGATGACATCGAGAACGGCCGCGCTCTCGTGATCGCCGGTTTCCCGCATTTTCGCCTGCAGTGCCGGGGTGACGTCGAGGCCGCGCGCTTCCAGAATGAGTGGCACGACCGCAAGCCGGGCCGTCAGGTCGTTGCGCGTATCATGGGCAGCCTGCCAGAGGCCGTCGTGCGCCGGAAGATCGCCGTAGTCCGCGCCGAGATCGTTCAGCCTCTGCCGCACCATACGAAAATGCTTCGCTTCCTCGAAGGCGACCTGCATCCAGCCGTCGAAGAAGGAGTGCGGCACGGGCTCCGTCGCGAATCGGGCGACGATGTCGAGGGCCAGATCGACCGCGTTCAGTTCGATATGAGCGATCGCGTGGAGGAGGGCAATGCGCCCCTTCAGTGAGCCGAGCGAGCGCCGCTTGACCTGCGTCGGCGGTTTCAGGATGGGCTTTTCGGGGCGTCCGGGGCGCTCCGAAACCGCGCGATCGAGCGGCGAGCGCAATGAAAGCGTTCGCGCCTGCCAGCGTCGCGCGGCCTCCTGCGCGAGTTCGGTCTTGATGGCGAGGTCCGCCGCCCGGATCGCTTCGACGGCGGCGCCGCGCAGGCTGTGGAACTGCGGAAGCGTCGACATCTGGTCGCCTCAGTCGGTGGCAAGCGCCTTCGCGGCGGCAAGAACCTCGTCCGCATGGCCGGCCACTTTGACTTTTTCCCAGATGCGGTTGATCCGCCCCTCCGGGTCGATGAGGAAGGTCGTGCGCTCGACCCCCATGTATTTGCGGCCGTACATGCTCTTTTCGACCCAGACGCCGTAGGCCTCGACGACCGTTTTTTCTTCGTCGGCAGCAAGGGCGACGGCGAGGGAATGCTTCTTCGCGAAACGGTCATGGCTTTTGACCGAATCGGGCGAGATGCCGACCAACGCTATTTTTGCTGCTGCGAACTCGTCCGCAAGCGCGGAGAAGGAGATTGCCTCCTCGGTGCAGCCCTTTGTGTCGTCCTTGGGATAGAAGAAGAGGACCACCGGCTTGCCGCTGAGGTCCGAGAGCGAAATCGAGCCGCCGCCGTCACGTGGGAGCTCGAAATCCGGAGCGGTGTCGCCGGGCCGCAATCGTGCCATGATTAAGCCTTTCTTAAGCCAAGTTTTCTGGACATTTCCCAGCTACTGCATGAAGCCATAAATCGGAACCGGTCCAAGGAAAAAATCATGCAGTATTTTTCCGCGCCGCAGAGCTGTCGATGGCCGTCGCAGGCCCGCCGGGACTTGTGACGGATTTTTGACAGCTGCTCGATGACCTTTTTGTGGCTATCAGCCATGATCATGTTTTGTCGGGAGCAAGGGCGGGAGGGTTGTCGTCGCGCTTTCCACAACATGCGAAGAGACGCGTTGTGGCTCGGGTCGGCGACTCATGGTTTACAAGAGTAGGAACTCCACCCGGCGCGCGCTTGGAAGCGTGCGTGACAGGAAGAATGGAATGCAGCAATCATCTGGAGGACGCCTGCGGCGATGAGCGAAATCCGCGGTGAAAGGATTCGCTTTCGCAGGCAAGACATCCTCGCGCTTCACACGCTGCCTTCTGCGCAGGCCAGTGATCCGGTCGTCGTGCATACGCCGGCGCCCGGTGGAGCTCTGCGTCTTTGCGGCAAGATTATCCTTTGCGTTTCGCTCGTCGTCTTTGTCATCCTGGCGTCGCTCATAGCCGTCGTCGAAAGCGGCCTCGTCGATGCCCCTCTGAATGCCCGCGCGCGTACCGCGCTCAACGCGGCACTTGGCGGTAATTACAGCGCCAATGTCGAAAGCACGGTCGTTCGCGTGACGGGTCGGGGGGCGCTTGCATTGAAAGCGCGCGGCGTGACCCTCAACGAGAGCGCGTCGCGTCGGCCAGCCGTCAGGCTCGCGGCCGTTTCGATTGCGCTCGACCCGCTGGCGCTGTTGGCGGGCCGAATTGCGGTGACGAGGCTCGAGGCAGAGGGGGGAGAACTCGATACCGGCTTATTGCCCCGTGGCGAGCCGCTCGACCTGACGGCGGTTCGCATCGCCGACGTAGGAGCGGCGCTGGAAACGCTATTTGCGCATGTCGACGCCATGTCCCGCTTGACGGCGAGCAGCGCGACACAGGCCGTTCAGCTGTCCGATTTCAGCCTGCAGGTAACCGGCTCGCGTGGCCGAACGGTACCGATCGCGATCAGGACACTGGCCTTCAGCCGGGCGGCGGACGATACCATTCGCGTCGACGGCGTGGTGGATCTGGATGGCCGCGAAGCGCGTCTCACAGCAACGGCATCGGGCGCGGGAAGGCGCGTCGCCGCTATCGAAGCGGTGCTGGACGATGTGCCGCTCACTCCCTTCCTCTATCATGGAAGGTTCGCGAACGAGGAGCCCTTCGGAATCGACACGGCGGCCGACGTCCACCTGAAGGCGACGCGCGCCGCGGAAGGGGAGAAGCCAACGCTCACGGTGGGCGTCAAGACCTCCGAGGGTGGCTTCCACGCCGGCGGCCTCGTTTCGGCGCTCAATCCGTCCGAGTTGAACGTTACCTATGATTTCGAGCGCGCCTCGGTGGAGATCCTGCCATCGATGGTCAGGATCGGACAGTCGACCTTCCCTTTCACCGGCGCCCTGATCGATCTCGACAAGACGTCGGGTCCCGGCAAGAAGGGCTTTGCCGTCGATCTCCTGTTGAGGGATGCCAGATCCGCACCGGGAGACATGGAGGACCACCCGCTTGCCTTCGACGCCAAGGTGAATGGGCGGTTCGAGGCCGATAGCCATCGGCTGATCTTCGACCGGCTGATGATGTCGAGCCCACTCGGATCGATGGCCGGCTCGCTTTCGGTCGCCTTCGGCAACACCTCGCCGCAGATCAGTTTCGTAGCCTTGAGCGACAGGATGCATGCGACCGCCGTCAAGCAATTGTGGCCCTGGTGGGTCGCCAAGGGCGCCCGGCGGTGGGCAATCGGCAATCTCTTCGGCGGAACCATTACGGACGCCCGCATAGAGGTTTCGCTCCCCGCGGGGCGCATTGCCGAGAGCGGTGGCAATCTGCGCCTCACCGAGAATGAGCTCAACATCAACTTCGCCATAGACGACACGCGCATCAACATCGCTGGCGAGATTCCGCCGCTGCGCGACACGTCCGGGCGCTTCCGACTGAGCGGCGAGCGGATGTCGGTCGCGGTTGGCAAAGGGGTGGCTTTTTTTCCGTCCGGGCGTTCGGTGGCTCTCGACGGAGGCGAATTTGTCATACCGGACGTCTACGGCAAACCGCTGATGGCGGAGATGAAGATCGAGGTCGGCGGAGAGGCCGATGCCATTGCCGAACTCGTCGCCTATAGGCCGATCCAGGCGCTGCAGAAAACGCCTTTCGTACCGGACGACTTCACCGGTCCGATGACGGCGCTGGTCGGCGCGCGGTTCGGGCTGATTTCCGATCAAAATCCGCCGCGGCCCCTGTGGCAGGCGGAGATGCGGCTGGAGGACGTCACGATCAACCGGCCGGTGGCGGGGCGCGCGATCTCCGATCTCTCGGGCACGATGAGGATAGACAATACCGAAGCCGTTCTCGCTGCGAACGCCACGATCGATGGCGCGAAGATGCAGATTGCGCTGACAGAGCCGGTCGACTCGGCGGCGAAGGTGACGAGGAAGCGGCAGATCTCCGGGACGCTCGACGATGCAGCACGACGCAAGATCGCGCCGTCCTTGTCCGGCATCGTCAGTGGTCCCGTCGGCATCGAGGCTTCGCTTGCCGAGGACGGAAGCCAGTCGGTCAAAGCGGACCTCGGCCGGGCAACGCTGTCGCTGCCCTGGATCGGCTGGCGTAAGGGCGCCGGCATAGCGGCAAATGCCGAATTCACCGTCAGCGCCAATGACGGCATAACGGAGATAAGCGATTTCAATATTGCCGGCGACGGATTCGGCGCGACCGGCGATCTCCGCGTCGATGATAATGGCCTCGCTTCGGCGCGCCTGAACGGCGTGCGTCTTGCAAATGGCGATGACTTTGCCGTCACCGTCGATCGCGCCAAGCGCGGTTACACCGTCGCGCTGACCGGAAGCTCGGCGGACATCCGGTTGCCGCTCGCGCGGGCGAAGGGCGAATCCGGTTCCGCCAAGAAAGCCGACGTGAAGGTCAATGCGAAGCTCGACCGCGTCCTCGGCTTCAACGGCGAAGTCCTCTCCAATGTGAATTTCGCCTATTCGACGCGCGGCGAGCAGATGGACGACATCGACCTCACGGCCGTAACCGTGAGCGGCCAGGCGGTGGTTGCCAGGATGGTGAAGGCAGGGCCGGACAATACGCTCGAACTGGCGACCAGCGACGCCGGCGCTCTCGCGCGCTTCACCGATATCTACCGCAACATGCGGGGAGGTCTGCTGAACCTGCGACTGCGGGACCGCGGTGCGAGATCCTGGCGTGGCAGCGTCGATGTCAGGAAGTTCGCGCTGGTCGGAGAACAGAAGCTGAAGTCGATGGTCTCGTCACCGGCGGGCCAGGACGGCCGCAGCCTCAATCAGGCGGTGCGGCGGGATATAGACGTCAGCACCGCCCGCTTCGAACGTGGCTTCGCGCAGCTCTTCCTGGATCGGGGCGTGATCGGCGTTGCCAACGGTGTCCTGCGCGGCGTCGACGTCGGGGCGACTTTCCAGGGCACGATTCGAGACGCCAACGGTCGCATGGACATGACGGGAACCTTCATGCCCGCCTATGGCCTCAACCGCATATTCGGGGAACTGCCGCTGATCGGGGGCCTGCTTGGAAACGGCCGCGATCGCGGATTGCTCGGTATCACCTTCAAACTGACGGGACCATTCAACCAGCCGAACCTGATAATCAATCCGCTGTCGATCATCGCGCCGGGCGTCTTCCGCAACATTTTTGAGTTTCAGTGAAGCCGGTCGCTTCGCGGAATGACTTGATTTGCCCGAGGTCTTTGCGCCGGCAGCACTCCGTCGTCATTCCCGTGCCCGCAGTCGAAGGAGATAGTCACGGTGCGGACGCACCGTGACTGTCTCCCTGTCATTCCAGCATTCCGGGCGCGGCACTATGAGACTTTATCGTGGTGCGGCGGATCAGATCGGCCGCACCAGCATATGCTTCTTCTTGCCGAGCGAGAGCTTGACGACGCCGTCGGCAGTGACATCGCCGCTTCCGATGACCCGACGCTCGTCGCTGATCTGCTGATCGTTGATCCGAACTGCGCCGCCCTGCACATGCCGCCGGGCCTCGCCATTCGTGCCTGCCAGGCCGGCGCGCACGATGAGCGTCAGCAGGCCCAGGCCGGCTTCCAGTTCCGGGGCGGGAACCTCGACCGACGGCAGGTTCTCGGCAAGCGCACCCTCCTCGAAGGTCTTGCGCGCCGTTTCGGCGGCATTTTCAGCAGCATCGCGGCCATGCAGAATTGCGGTTACTTCGGTGGCAAGGATCTTCTTCGCCTCGTTGACCTCCGATCCACCCAACGCGGCAAGACGATTGATCTCTGTCATTGGCAAGATGGTGAAAAGTTTCATGAAGCGAATGACATCGGCATCCTCGGTGTTTCGCCAGTACTGCCAGAAATCGTAGACAGAAAGCAGTTCCGAGTTCAGCCATACGGCGCCGGAGGCGGACTTGCCCATCTTCGCTCCGGAGGCGGTAGTCAGCAGCGGGGAGGTGAGGGCATAGAGCTGCGGCGTGCCCATTCGGTGGCCGAGGTCGATGCCGTTGACGATATTGCCCCACTGGTCCGAACCGCCCATCTGAAGCCGGCAGTCATAGCGCTTGTTCAGCTCGACGAAATCGTATGCCTGCAGGATCATGTAGTTGAACTCGAGGAACGACAGCGAGTGCTCCCGTTCGAGCCTCGTCTTCACGCTGTCGAAGGAAAGCATGCGGTTGACCGAGAAATGCCGGCCGACATCGCGCAGGAATTCGAGATAGTTCAGCGGGCGGAGCCACTCGGCATTGTTGATCATCAAGGCGCCGTTGGGGCCGTTGTCATAGTCGAGGTAGTTGGCAAAGACACGCTTGATCGAGGCGATGTTGTTTTCGATCGTGTCGACCGTCATCAACTGCCGCGCCTCGTCCTTGAAGGACGGATCGCCCACCATGCCGGTTCCGCCTCCCATCAGCGAAATGGGCCGATGGCCGGTCGCCTGAAACCAGTGCAGAAGCATGATCTGCGTCAGGTGACCGACGTGGAGGCTCGATGCCGTTGGATCATATCCGATATACGCGGTCACGGTTTCCTTGCGCAGCAGGTCATCGAGGCCGGTTTCATCGGATATCTGATGGATGAAACCGCGCTCGCTGAGGGTGTGCAGGAAATCGGACTTGAACACGGACATAAGCTGTCTCTTTCGGCTTGTTTGGACCTTTTCGGCGGGGCCTTTATCACTGTTTTGTCGAAAGTGCACGTTTTTGCTTGGGGCAGCTTTTGCTATGAACGGAGCATTGGGCGGAGACACCGCCGTCTCATCCGCGTGTCGCATGGAGGAAATTCGTTGAGCAGGGTGTTAAAGGCGATCGGCCTGATGAGCGGCACGAGCATGGACGGAATCGACGTCGCGCTCATCGAGACCGACGGCGACACCGTGGTCGGGCGCGGTCCTGCCACCGGTTATGCTTATGACCCGGCTTTCCGGCAAAGGCTGAAGCGGGGACTCGATGAGGCGAGGACGATAAGGGACAGGCAGGAGCGGCCCGGAACCCTCGCGGAACTCGAACGGGACCTGACGTTGCGGCATGCCGACTCGGTCAAGACGTTCCTTCATGAAAACAATATTTTAGCTGAAGATGTTGATGTTATCGGTTTCCACGGCCAGACAGTTCTGCATCGGCCCGCCGAGGGCCTGACGGTGCAGATCGGTGAGGGTGAAATGCTGGCTCGGGAAACGCGGATCGATGTGGTCTACGACATGCGGGCCAACGACATGATCCATGGTGGTCAAGGCGCGCCACTCATTCCCGCCTATCACGCTGTGCTGGCGCGCGGCTTGTCCGAACGCCAAGGCTTGAAGGCGCCGATCGCCTTCGTCAATATAGGCGGCATTTCCAATCTCACTTTCATCGGCGAGGGCGAGATCGTCGCCTATGACAGCGGCCCGGGTAACACGCTGATCGATCAGTGGGTGGAAGCCCATGCTGGCATCCCCTTCGATCAGGGCGGAATGGTCGCGAGCGAGGGGTCCGTTCTGCCGGAGCTTGCCGATCGCTATCTCTCCCACCCCTTCTTCTCGGCGGCAAAGCGCCGTTCGCTCGATCGCAACGATTTCGTGCCGCCCGCGGGCAGTGAAGCCAGTCTCGAGGACGGAGCTCGCACGCTTGCCTATGTCACCGCGGCAGCGATCGTCCGCTCCGCCGCCCATCTGCCGGCGATCCCCGCAACCTACATCATTTGCGGCGGCGGCCGACTCAATCCGGTCATCATGCGGGATTTGGCGGGGCTCGCCGAGAAAGCAGGCAGCCGCGTCTTTGCGGCAGAGGCGCTTGAGCTCGACGGCGATTCGATGGAGGCGGAGGCCTGGGCCTATCTGGCCGTGCGGTCGCTCCGCGGATTGCCCTTGACCTATCCCGGGACGACGGGCGTCAGCCGGCCGGTCAGCGGAGGACGAAGAGCGGCAAAACCGACCGGCACAGGTCATGCTGAGGTTTGACATGAGAGTGCTGCGCGGGTTTCCGGCTTAATGAATTCTTCGTGTGCGATGGCTAATCTGTGTCCCATCATGCAACTGCATTCGCAGCTCGATTGATCTGCGGCGAAGGGTTTTCGGATTCTGTCGATGGGTGGTGCGATTTCCCTTCTGGCGGTGAATTTCATCATCGCCCAGGTCTTCGTCGTGGCCTTCCTCGTCGTGGCGGCGAAGAGCCGGACGAGGCTGCCGGCGATCTGGTGCGCCGCCGGCTTTGCCGTGGCATCGCTTTCGGCCGTCTTCGAAACCGTGCTGCCGTTCTCGGTCGTACCGAAGCTATTTGCGGTGGGAGCCTTTGCAAGCGTGCTTGCCGGCTTCATCCTGATTCGACTCGCATTGGGGTTGTTCTACGGCGTATCGGCGAAGCATTCGCATATGGCGGTCTTTTTCGCCGGTTCGGTGGTCTTGGATCTGATGATCTACGACCTGCCGCGTGGAACGCTGCAGCACGCCTTTTTCTACCAACTTCCGTTCTGTCTCGTCCAAGCGTGGTCCGCATCGACGATCATCCGATCTGAGCGGAGGTCCCCTGCGGACCGGATTCTCTTCTTGCTGCTGGTCCTGACTGCACTTTATTACCTGGTGAAGGTATACGCCGCGATCACCGCCGGATCGGGGACAACCGCGGCGGATTATCTTGCAAGCCCTTTCGCGCTGATCTCTCAAGCCCTGGGTGCCATGCTGATCGTCTCGACCGGCGTGGCGATGCTGGGGGTCATGGTCAAGGAGATCATCGACGAGGCCCGCGCCAGCTCGGAACTCGACGCGCTCTCCGGCCTCTGCAATCGACGGGGTTTCCTGGACCGCGTGGGGCCTTTGTTGCCAGCGGCTGGCGACGATGGACCCGGTGCGCTGATCCTGACCGATCTCGACCGCTTCAAGCTCGTCAACGACACCTATGGCCACCATGCAGGCGACGAAGTGATACGGCAATTCTCCCGAGTGCTCCTCGATCTGATGCCGAGCAAGGCCGTGCCGGGGCGCCTTGGCGGTGAGGAATTCGCCTTGTTTCTTCCGCGCGTGGGCCTCGCCGACGCGCGGGTGCTCGCAAACGGGTTGAGAGCGGCGCTGGCCTCGAAGCGCATCGACGCTCTTCCGGAAACTGCCAGGGTGACCGCAAGTTTCGGCGTTGCTGCCGTCAATGCCGACGAGCCGTTGGAAGCGGCCATCCAACGGGCGGACAAGGCGCTTTATGCCGCCAAGGCAGGCGGACGGAACCGGGTGGAAATCGCCGAGCCGCCCGTGCGCATCGTCGCATCCGCCGGATCGCAACGTGCCGGGAACTCCTGATCTCTGGCGAATCTGGCGGCAGATACAAAACGACCCGGAAATCGATTCCGGGTCGCTCTTTGCATGGAAGCATAAGCCGCAGGTCAGCGGATGCGCTTGGCAGCAGGTTCCGGCACCAGTTCGCCGTTAAGCCGCCGGTCGAGATAGTCTTCGCATTCGGCCATCAGATGTTCGATCTGGCCGTTGAAGAAGTGGTTGGCGCCTGGAACCGTCTTGTGAGTGATGAGAATGCCTTTTTGCGCCTTCAGCTTGTCGACGAGGCCGTTCACATCTTTCTCCGGCGCGACCTTGTCGGCGTCGCCGTTGATGATCAGGCCGGAAGACGGGCAGGGCGCCAGGAACGAGAAGTCGTAGATGTTCGGCTGCGGCGCGACAGCCATGAAGCCTTCGATCTCCGGCCGGCGCATCAGCAATTGCATGCCGATCCAGGCACCGAAGGAATAGCCGGCAACCCAGCAGCTCTTCGAATCGGGGTGCAGGCTCTGGACCCAGTCGAGAGCGGAGGCTGCATCGGAAAGCTCGCCGGCGCCATGGTCGAACTCACCCTGGCTGCGGCCTATACCGCGGAAATTGAAGCGCAGGGTCGTGAAACCGCGCTTCTGGAACATGTAAAAGAGCTGATAGACGATCTGGTTGTTCATCGTGCCGCCGAATTGCGGGTGCGGATGAAGGATGATCGCAATCGGCGCGCTCTTCTGCTTCGAAGGCTGATAACGGCCCTCGAGGCGACCAGCCGGTCCGTTGAAGATGATTTCGGGCATTGGCTCTCCGGGGATGTTTCTGGCTCAAATTATGGTTCTTGGCGCCGATCTGTCTTGACGAAACAAGTCAGCTTTTCTAGAACCTACTTTAGAACCGTTCAAAACTTCGGTGCGTGTGTTCCGCCATGTGTCTCGTCTCATAAGGCAAGCGACGCGGAAAATTCAAGAAAAATGCAGCGACATCGACTGTGTGGACTGAACGGCTGGTCTTGACGAAGGAAACCATGTCGAAAGAGCGCATTTACATGGACTGGAACGCGACGGCGCCGCTTCTCGCCGAAGCGCGCGATGCCTTTCTGTCAGCGCTCGATCTGACCGGCAATCCTTCATCCGTTCATCGCGAGGGGCGGGCAGTCCGTGCCCTTGTCGAAAACGCCCGCCGCGATGTGGCGGCGCTTTGCGGCGCAGAACCATCCTCCGTCGTCTTTACCAGCGGCGCCACCGAAGCAGCCAACATGGTGCTGACCCCGGATTTCCGCATGGGGCGCACGCCGCTCAGGATCGGTAAACTCTATGTCTCGGCTATCGAGCATCCGGCCGTGCGCGAGGGCGGACGGTTTCAGCGCGAGGACGTCATCGAAGTGCCGGTGACGAAGGCGGGCGTCATCGACTGTGTCGCGCTGGAGAGGTCGCTTTCGGCGCATGATCGCCCGTCCGGGCTGCCGATGGTGGCAGTGATGCTCGCCAACAATGAGACGGGCATTGTCCAGCCGGTTGCCGAGGTCGCCGCGATCGTGCGGGCGCATGGCGGTTTGCTGGTCGTCGACGCGGTGCAAGCCGCGGGCCGCGTGCCGTTGTCGTTCGGAGCGCTCGGTGCCGATTTCCTCATCATCTCGTCACACAAGATCGGCGGGCCCAAGGGTGCGGGCGCCTTGCTGGTCCGCGGTGAGATCATGATGCCCGCGCCGCTTGTTCGCGGCGGCGGCCAGGAGAAAGGCCACCGCTCCGGAACGGAGAACGCGCCGGCGCTCGCAGGTTTTGCCGCCGCTGCCAGAGCGGCCTCCAGCGATATCGAGGGCCGCATGAACGCGATTGCCGCATTGCGCGATCGGCTCGAGGCGGAAATGCGGTTAACGGCTCCCGACGTGGTGATCCATGGTGCAGACGTTGCGCGGATCGCCAATACGACCTTCTTTACGCTTCCGGGGCTGAAGGCGGAGACGGGTCAGATCGCCTTCGATCTGGAAGGCGTGGCGCTCTCGGCAGGTTCCGCATGCTCTTCCGGCAGGGTAGGACAGAGTCATGTGCTGACGGCCATGCGCTATGATCATCGCCAGGGCGCGTTGCGGATTTCGATCGGCGTGACGACGACGCAAGCGGAGATCGAGCGTTGCGCTCATGTCTTCGCGAAAGTGGCGGCGCGCCGCCGCGGGGCCGGTGAAGCGGCTTGACGCGTAAGGACTGGATGAAATTGCGGAAAAGCAATTTTCCGCTTGGCAAACGGGGTGAAAAGCGCCTTTTAGCCATTACATAAGCGGTGCGCAAAATTGCATCGAGTTGTCAAGCTGCCGGACCTTGGATCCGGCGAGATTGGAGAACGACATGCCTGCCGTGCAGGAAACCATTGATCAGGTCCGTCAGATCGACGTGGATCAGTACAAGTATGGCTTCGAGACGAAGATCGAGATGGACAAGGCCCCGAAGGGCCTTTCCGAGGATATCATCCGTCTCATATCCAGCAAGAAGAACGAGCCGGAATGGATGCTCGAATGGCGCTTCGAGGCCTATCGTCGGTGGCTGACCATGGAAGAGCCGAGCTGGGCGCGTGTGCGCTACCCCAAGATCGACTTCAACGAGATCCACTATTACGCCGCGCCCAAGGGCACGACAGGGCCGAAATCGCTGGACGAAGTCGATCCGGAGCTGCTCAAGGTCTATGAGAAGCTCGGCATTCCGCTCAGGGAGCAGGAAATCCTTGCCGGCGTCGAGAAATCCAAGATCGCCGTCGATGCGGTTTTCGATTCCGTATCGGTCGTCACCACCTTCAAGGAGGAGCTGAAGAAGGCCGGCGTGATCTTCATGTCGATCTCCGAAGCGATCCGGGAGCATCCGGATCTGGTGCGGAAATATCTCGGAACGGTCGTACCGCAGTCGGACAACTTCTATGCGACGTTGAATTCCGCCGTCTTCACCGACGGGTCCTTCGTCTATGTGCCGAAGGGCGTCCGCTGCCCGATGGAACTCTCGACCTACTTCCGCATCAACGAGAAGAACACCGGCCAGTTCGAGCGCACGCTGATCATCGCCGACGAAGGCGCCTATGTCTCCTATCTCGAGGGCTGCACGGCGCCGCAGCGCGACGAGAACCAGCTTCATGCCGCAGTCGTCGAACTGATCGCGCTCGACGACGCCGAGATCAAGTATTCGACGGTGCAGAACTGGTATCCGGGCGACAAGGAAGGCAAGGGCGGTATCTATAACTTCGTCACCAAGCGTGGCGATTGCCGCGGCAAGAATTCGAAGATCTCCTGGACGCAGGTCGAGACCGGCTCGGCGATCACCTGGAAATACCCGTCCTGCATCCTGCGTGGCGACGGTTCGCGCGGCGAGTTCTACTCGATCGCCGTTTCCAACGGCCACCAGCAGGTCGACTCCGGCACCAAGATGATTCACCTCGGCAAGAACACGTCGAGCCGCATCATCTCCAAGGGCATTGCCGCCGGTTTCTCGGACAACACGTATCGTGGTCAGGTCTCGGCCCACCGCAAGGCGGAGAACGCCCGCAACTTCACCCAGTGCGATTCGCTCCTGATCGGCGACAAGTGCGGCGCCCATACGGTGCCCTATATCGAGGCGAAGAACTCGACGGCGCAGTTCGAGCATGAGGCGACGACGTCGAAGATTTCCGAGGACCAGCTGTTCTACTGCCTGCAGCGCGGTATCCCGGAAGAGGCGGCGATCGCGCTGATCGTCAACGGCTTCGTCAAGGAAGTGATCCAGGAACTGCCGATGGAATTCGCCGTCGAGGCGCAGAAGCTGATCGGCATCTCGCTGGAAGGCTCCGTGGGTTAAGCCTGCGCAGATTACCCGAACCGGCGCGCAGGACATTGCGCGCGAGAACAGATTACGTCGTTTCCCAAGAGGACGAACAATGCTCGAAATCAAGAACCTGCATGCACGCATCGCCGAAGACGGCACCGAAATCATCCGCGGCCTGAACCTGACCGTGAAGGCCGGCGAGGTCGCCGCCATCATGGGGCCGAACGGCTCGGGCAAGTCGACGCTGTCCTATGTCCTCTCCGGCCGCGAAGACTATGAAGTGACCGAGGGCGACATCCTTTACAACGGCGAGAGCATCCTCGAACTCGACGCCGCCGAGCGCGCGGCAAAGGGCCTCTTCCTCGCGTTCCAATATCCGGTGGAAATCCCGGGTGTGGCGACCATGCAGTTCCTGAAGGTGGCAATGAACGAGCAGCGCAAGTATCGCGGCGAAGACGAGCTGTCGACGCCGGAATTCATGCGCCGCGTCAAGGAAGCCGCCGCCGAGCTCAAGATCGCGCCGGAAATGCTGCGCCGGCCGCTGAATGTCGGCTTCTCCGGCGGTGAGAAGAAGCGCGCCGAGATCCTGCAGATGGCGCTGCTCGAGCCGAAGCTTTGCGTTCTCGACGAAACCGACTCCGGCCTCGATATCGACGCGCTCAAGGTCGTCGCCGACGGCGTCAACGCGTTGCGCTCGCCGGACCGTGCCGTCGTCGTGATTACGCACTATCAGCGCCTGCTCGACTACATCGTCCCGGACACCGTCCATGTCCTCTACAGGGGCCAGGTGGTCAAGTCGGGCGACAAGACGCTGGCGCACGAACTCGAAGCCAATGGCTATGCGGACATCATCGGGGCTGCGGCCTGAGGCCTGTTGAAGGAGTGTTCGAATGAATATGCAACAGGCCATCAAGATGACGGCAGCCGAATCGGCGCTCGTCGACGCCTACACCGCGCAGATCGGCGATCTGCCGGGGGACGGGGCCGTGCTGTCGCTTCGCGATACGCTTGTCCATGAATTGAGGACGGCCGGCCTGCCGACGCGGCGGGTCGAAGCCTGGCACTATACCGACCTGCGCACGCTGCTGCGCTCGGTGCCCGCGGCCGATTCGACCGCCTTCTCCGAGCGGGTCGAGGCGATCGTTCCGGGCGCTTCGGTGCTTTCTGTCCGCAACGGCCAGGCGGATCTGAAGACACTTCCCGAAGGCGTCACCGCGCGTTCCTATTCCGAGAGCCTCCTTGACGGGTCGGCGGCCGCCGGCCTCGCCGTGCTCGGCGCGGACGATGCGATCGGCCGGATCAATGGTGGCCTGGTGCGTGGCGGTCTGGAGATTGCCGTTGCCGAGGGTGCCGAACTGAAGGCCCCGGTAGAAATCCAGGTTGTGCAGAGCCACGGTCAGGCGCATACGCGCTTCCCCGTTTCCTTCGGGGCCGGTGCCAAGGCAACCATGATCGAGCGGCATCTTTCGACGAGTGCGGAGCCGAGCTTCGTTTCGTCCGTCAGCGACGTGACGCTTGCGGAAGGCGCCGACGTGATCTGGATCATCCTGCAGCAGCAGGGCCCGGCCGATACCCATCTCGGCCAGATCCGTTTCGATCTCGGCAAGGACGCCAAGTTGCACCTCTTCGTGATCAATGCCGGCGGCAAACTGGTGCGCCAGGAGCTTCACGGCAAGGCAAGCGGTGAGGGTGCCGACCTGACGCTGCGTGGCATAAACCTGCTCGGCGGCGACAGCCATACGGACGTGACCTTTACGCTCAGCCATGACGTGCCGCACACGACCTCGAGCGAAATCATCCGCAACGTCGTGTTCGATCGGGCAAAGGGCGTGTTCCAGGGCAAGATCCTGGTGGCCAAGGATGCCCAGAAGACAGACGCGAAGATGGCCTGCAACACGCTGCTGTTGTCCGACGACGCCGATCTTTCCGCCAAGCCGGAGCTCGAGATCTTCGCGGACGACGTTCAGTGCGGCCACGGTGCAACCGTTGCCGACATCGATCACACGCAGCTCTTCTACCTGCTTTCCCGCGGTATTCCCGAGAAGAAGGCGCGCGCGATGCTCGTCAACGCCTTCGTCGCCGAGATCGTCGAGGAGCTGGAAGACGACGAGGCGCTGGTCGAGGCGCTCGAGGGCGTGATCTCGGCCTGGCTCGAAAAACACGCCTGATTGGACAAATACATGGAACATGCTGCGCCGGTGCCAGCTTATGACGTCGAAACGGTCAGGAAGGATTTCCCCATCCTTTCGACGACGGTCTATGGCAAGCCGCTTGTTTATCTCGACAACGGCGCGTCGGCGCAGAAACCGCAGGTCGTCATCGACGCAGTCGCCCATGCCTATTCGCATGAATATGCAAATGTCCATCGCGGCCTGCACTTCCTGTCGAATGCTGCGACGGAAGCCTATGAGGGGGCGCGCGAAAAGGTTCGTCGGTTCCTAAACGCGCCTTCGGCCGACAACATCATCTTCACCAAATCCTCGACCGAGGCGATCAATACGGTCGCTCATGGCTACGGCATGCCGAAGATCGGGGAAGGCGACGAGATCGTGCTTTCGATCATGGAGCACCACTCGAATATCGTTCCGTGGCATTTCATCCGTGAAAGGCAAGGCGCGAAGCTCGTCTGGGCGCCGATCGACGACGACGGCGCATTCCGCATCGATGACTTCGTCGAGTGCCTGACCGAGCGCACCAAGCTCATCGCCATCACGCACATGTCGAATGCACTGGGTACGGTCGTGCCGGTCAAGGAGATCTGCCGCATCGCCCGCGAGCGCGGCATTCCCGTTCTTGTCGACGGCAGCCAGGGCGCGGTCCACATGCCCGTCGACGTCCAGGACATCGATTGCGACTGGTACGTGATGACCGGTCACAAGCTCTACGGTCCGTCCGGTATCGGCGTGCTCTATGGCAAGATGGAACGGCTGAAGGAGATGCGGCCCTTCCAGGGCGGCGGCGAGATGATCGAGGAGGTTACCGAGGATTACGTTACCTATAACGATCCGCCGCACCGCTTCGAGGCCGGTACGCCGCCGATCGTTCAGGCAATCGGGCTCGGCTATGCGCTGGATTATATGGAGAAGCTCGGCCGCGACGCGATCCGCGCGCATGAGGCGGACCTGACCGCCTACGCGCGCGAGCGCCTGTCGTCGATCAATTCGCTGCGGGTTTTCGGCGATGCGCCCGGAAAGGGCAGTATCTTCTCCTTCGAAATCGCCGGCATTCACTCCCACGATGTGTCGATGGTCATCGACCGCGCCGGCGTCGCCGTCCGCGCCGGCACCCATTGTGCGCAGCCGCTCTTGAAACGCTTCGGCGTCACCTCCACATGCCGTGCGTCGTTCGGACTCTACAATACCAGGGCCGAGGTCGACGCGCTGGCGGACGCGTTGGAACATGCGCGCAAGTTTTTCGCTTAGAGGAGGCCGGCATGAGTCTCGATGAAACGCACGAGAAGGTCGATGTCCGCGAAGGCATCGTGCATTCGGCCATTCCCGCCGAGGAGCTGGCGCGCCTTAGCGACGACATCATCGCCGCGCTGAAAACCGTTTATGATCCGGAAATCCCGGCCGACATCTTCGAACTCGGTCTTATCTACAAGATCGACATCGAGGACGACCGGATGGTGAGGGTCGAGATGACCCTGACGGCACCCGGCTGCCCGGTCGCTGGCGAGATGCCGGGCTGGGTCGAAAACGCCGTCGGTGCAGTCGAGGGCGTATCGGGCGTCGAAGTCACCATGACCTTCGACCCGCCGTGGACGCCCGACCGTATGTCGGAAGAGGCCCAGGTGGCGCTCGGTTGGTACTGAGCGCACGCACCTCATATTGATCCGTTAACATGCGGGCATTACATTAGATTCTGGAAAGCGTCGGGCCTTTACCCCGGCGATATGAAGGAGATGAAGCCGATGGGCTTTGCCGTAATGAGCCTGACCGATGCCGCTGCCGGCCGCGTGCGCTCGATCATCGAGAATGCCGGCGGCGATGCGAAGGGCATTCGCGTGAGCATCAAGAAGGGCGGTTGCGCCGGCATGGAATATGCCGTCGATCTCGTCACCGAGCCCAATGGCAAGGACGACCTCGTGGAACACCAGGGCGCCAAGGTGTGGGTGGCACCGGAGGCGGTTTTGTACCTGCTTGGCACCCAAATGGATTTTGAGGTCACCTCTCTGCGCTCGGGTTTCACGTTCAAGAACCCGAACCAGACGTCCGCATGCGGCTGTGGCGAGTCGGTCGAACTGAAGCCGGCCGACCTCGCCGCACTCGCGGCTGAGGGCAACCCGGTGGTTCGCGCGAACTGACGACGCTAGACACGATGATTTCAGGTCGGATCGACTTAAAATCATGAACGTGATCAATTCAGACGCGTGGCCCTGTGGAGCGGGGTGCGCTCACGTCACCCTCGATCTGTTTGTTTTTGCGGCATTTGTGCAACGACAAATGATTCCACCTGACTGCAAATTCCTCTGAGGCGCCGCGCGTCTTATCAGGCGCGCAAAGGTCGCTGTAGCAATTTGGATCGCTGCGTCCTTGGCGTTAAATCGACGCCGATTTAATGAGACGTGCCGTAGTGCCGCTGCCATTTAAGAGGCTCCTCCAGCGCAGGCCCGTACCGCCGAAGCGGGCGTCTGGACATCGGCTCATCGGGAAGGGCGGCCGTGGAGTTTCCCTCTGCCCGCTTTTCGGGCAGAGTTGGAAAGCATACCACCAGAGGAGTAAGTGATGTCCAATCGTTTCAAATTGCTGACCGGCCTTGCGCTTGCAATAGGACTGGCGGCGGGGGCGACTACAGCTCAAGAAATGGCCTTCTTCCGCATAGGCACCGGCGGAACCGCCGGCACCTATTATCCGATCGGCGGGCTTATTGCGAATGCCATTTCCAATCCACCCGGCTCGCGTCCGTGCGAAGAGGGTGGATCCTGCGGAGTGCCGGGTCTGGTCGCGACGGCGGTGGCCTCCAATGGATCCGTTGGCAATATCAATGCGATCATGGGCGGTTCGCTGGAAAGCGGATTCTCACAGGCCGACGTGGCCACTTGGGCGCAGACCGGCACAGGTCTTTGGGAAGGCCAGCCCCCTGCCGACAAGCTGCGCATGATCGCGAATCTCTATCCCGAGAGCCTGCACCTGGTGGCCAGAGCCGACGCCGGTATCGAAAGTGTGGCCGATCTGAAAGGGAAGCGCGTCTCGCTCGACGAGCCGGGTTCTGGCACGCTGGTTGACGCACGCATCGTGCTGGAAGCGTTCGGCCTGAGCGAAGCCGACATCACGCCGGAATTCCTCAAGCCGGACCAAGCGGCTGACCGAATGCGCGATGGTGCGATGGATGCCTTCTTCTTCGTAGGTGGCTATCCGGCCGGTGCGATTGCCGAACTGGCAAGCCAGCATAAGGTGAAGCTCATCCCGATCGTCGGCGAGGGAGCAGACAAGATCCGGGCGCAGTACAGCTTTTTTGCGACGGATACCGTCCCGGCGGGTACCTATGAGGGACAGGCGACCGATGTGCAGACGCTCTCGGTCGGTGCGCAATGGGTGACCAGCGCGGACCAGCCGGAAGAGCTGATCTACAACATCACCAAGGCGCTCTGGAACGACAATACCCGTAAGATGTTCGATGCGGGCCATGCCAAGGGCAAGCTCATACGGGCCGAGAACGCGACGGCGGGCGTCGGCATTCCGTTCCATCCCGGCGCAGAGAAGTACTACAAGGAGATCGGGGCGCTGAAGTAAACGCAAGGATTGACCAGCGGGAGCGGGACCACCTGCAGCGTCGCGCGTTTTATCAGACGCCCGAATGTCGCTGTGGCACTTTCAAATCGCTGCATGTCTTTGTCCTTTAAATCAAGGTCGATTCAAAGACATGCAGTAGGGCGGTCCGCTCCACCGGTGACCGACAAGGGGTACGATGAGCGCGCCAGATCACAACGAAAGCAAGGCAGGGACAAAATCGCTGACAGCTGAAGAGCTGCAAGCACTTGAGGAGAAGTTCGATCCGGAACTGCGGTTCCGCAATCTCGGGCAGGCCCTGACAATCCTGTCGGGGGTCGTGCTGTTCCTGCTGTCCTGCTATCATTTCTACACGGCCGGATTCGGAATCCCGCGATCGACCATCCATCGCGGGCTGCATATGGCGGTGACGCTGTCGCTCGTCTTTCTCAGTTTTTCGGCCTTCGGGAGGCGTGACGCGAAACCGGGACCGCTTGCCCCCCTCGGCCTGCCGCTGGCCGACTGGCTGCTGGCCATCTCAGCGGCGGTCACATCGCTGTATGTGCCGTGGATCTACGATCAGCTTGCCTTCCGCGTCGGCAATCCGCTGCCGCTCGATTTGGCAATGGGAAGCGTGCTTATTCTGTGCCTGCTGGAGGCGGTGCGCCGCTCGATGGGATGGCCACTGCCGGTGATTGCAATTCTGTTCATGGGCTATGCCTACTTCGGCCAGTCAATGCCGGGCATACTCGTGCATCCGGGGGCGAACTGGTCGGATATCGTCAACCACCTCTACCTGACCTCGCAGGGGATCTACGGCACCGCGCTCGGAGTGATCGCCACTTATGTCTTCCATTTCGTGCTGTTCGGCGTAATGGCGACGCGGATCGGGCTGGGCCAATTGTTCATCGACGTGGCAACAGCGCTGACCGGGCGCTTCGCGGGAGGGCCCGCGAAGGTATCGGTGGTGTCTTCGGCGCTGCTCGGCTCGATCTCCGGCTCCTCCATCGCGAACACGGTGACAACCGGCGCGCTGACGATACCGGCGATGATCCGCGTCGGTTATCCGCGACATTTCGCGGCGGCGGTGGAGGCGGCCTCTTCGACCGGCGGCCAGATCACGCCGCCCGTCATGGGGGCGGTGGCCTTCCTGATGATCGAATACCTCGGCCTGCCGCTGACCACGATTCTTCTGGCCGCGATCGTGCCCGCCTTCATGCATTTCTTCGGCGTGTTGCTGCAGGTGCATTTGGAGGCGAAGCGCCTCGGCCTGCGCGGCCTTACGAAGGAGGAACTCCCGAACGCCCTCAAGGTGATCCGCGAGGGATGGCTGTCGATCCTGCCGCTAATTCTTCTTGTCCTGATGCTGATGAGCGGACGGACGCCGTTCCTGTCTGCGTTCTGGGCTATCGTAGCCTGTCTCTTCGTCCTCGTCATTCAGTCGGTGCGTGCGCATGGTGTTTGGGAGGGATTGCGTGACGCCGCGTTAGGTGTATGGGAGGGCTTTGTCCTCGGGGCGAAGCAGTCATTGTCCGTCACGGCGGCTGCAGCGCTTGTCGGCATTATTATCGGCATAGTGACGCTGACCGGCGTGGGCTTCAAAATCGCCTTCATGGTCACCAGCCTTGCCAGCGGCTGGGCGGCGTCCGTATACGGCTTGCTGTCGATCCTGCCGTTTGAACTGATGGGCGTGCAGACGATCACATTGCTTTTCACCCTGATGATCACGGCGGTCGTCTGCGTGCTGATGGGTTGCGGCATCCCGACCACTGCCAACTACATCATCATGGTGGCGGTGGCCGCGCCGATTCTTGGCTTGCTGGGAGTGGAACCGCTCGTCGCGCATTTCTTCGTCTTCTACTACGGGGTACTTGCGGACGTGACCCCGCCGGTGGCGCTAGCTGCCTATGCTGCCTCCGGCATCGCGGGAGCAAATGCCTTTCGGGCCGGAAACACCGCCTTCCGCCTGAGCATGGGCAAGGCGCTGGTACCCTTCGTCTTCGTGTTCTCACCCGCACTGCTGATCGTCACGCCGCAGTTCACCGTTCCAGCCTTCGTTTTGGCAGCCGGCGGCGCGATGCTCGGTATACTAGCCCTGTCGGCCGCGATCACAAATTGGCTGCACGGCCCGCTCTATCCGGCCGAGCGGTTGCTGCTTATGGTTGCCGCACTCAATCTTATCGCACCCGATCTGCTTGCCACGATCATCGGCCTCGTGCTGTTAGGCGTCGTGGTCGTGCGGCAGATGTTGATGCCGCGCGTTTTAGCTCGACCGGATTAGAGCTTTCATGAGGTCGGCTCTCGCCTGGTTTGGTCTTGCTTGGTGGTGGTAGGCAGGGGCATGCCCGCGGCACGCCCCCGGACTTCACTCCGCCGCTTCCGCGTAGCTTTCGATCGGCGGGCAGGTGCAGATGAGATGGCGGTCTCCGTAGACATTGTCGACACGGTTGACCGGTGACCAGTACTTGTCGACCCGGAAGGCGCCGGGCGGGAAGCAGGCCTGTTCGCGCGTATAGGGCCGGTCCCATTCGCCGACGAGGTCTTCCACCGTGTGCGGCGCGTTCTTCAGCGGATTGTTCACCCGGTCCATCCGGCCTTCCTCGATGGCCCGGGCCTCCTCTCGGATCGCCAGCATCGCATCGCAGAAGCGGTCGAGTTCGGCCTTCGTCTCCGATTCCGTCGGCTCGATCATCAGCGTGCCGGCAACCGGCCAGCTCATGGTCGGGGCATGGAAGCCGCAGTCGATCAGCCGCTTGGCTATGTCGTCGACGGTGACACCGGCGCTTTCGGCGAGCGGGCGTGTGTCGATGATGCATTCATGCGCGACGCGGCCTTTCGCGGACTTGTAGAGCACGTCATAGGCGCCCTTCAGCCGCGCGGCGACATAGTTGGCATTGAGGATCGCCACCTTGGTCGCCTGGGTCAGGCCTTCGCCACCCATCATCAGGCAGTAGCTCCAGGAGATCGGCAGGATCGAGGCCGAGCCGAAGGGAGCGGCCGAAACCGCGCCTTCGCGCCCGAACGTCTCCGGATGCCCGGGAAGGAACGGCGCGAGATGCGCCTTGACGCCGATCGGCCCCATACCCGGGCCGCCGCCGCCATGCGGGATGCAGAAGGTCTTGTGCAGGTTCAAGTGACTGACGTCCGAGCCGATGTCGCCGGGGCGGGAAAGCCCGACCATGGCATTCATATTGGCGCCGTCCAGATAGACCTGGCCGCCATGCTTGTGGACGATGTCGCAGACCTCGCGCACATTCTCCTCGAACACACCATGGGTCGACGGGTATGTGATCATGCAACAGGAGAGGGTGTCGGCAAATTGCTCGGCCTTGGAGCGGAAGTCGTCCATGTCGATCTCGCCGGCATCGCTCACTTTGACGATCACGACCTTCATCCCGGCCATATGCGCCGAGGCCGGATTGGTGCCGTGCGCGGAGGTCGGGATGAGGCAGACGTCGCGGTGTCCGTTACCATTGGCGATATGGTAGGCGCGGATCGCGAGCAGACCGGCATATTCACCCTGCGCACCCGAGTTCGGCTGCATCGAAATCGCGTCGTAGCCGGTGATCGCGCAAAGCTTCTCCGACAGGTCTTCGATCATGTGGCGATAGCCGCGCGCCTGGTCGACCGGGACGAACGGATGGATCTCCGAGAATTCCGGCCAGGTGATCGGCAGCATTTCCGCCGTCGCATTGAGCTTCATCGTGCAGGAGCCGAGCGGGATCATAGCCCGGTCAAGTGCCAGATCGCGGTCGGCGAGGCGGCGCATATAGCGCGTCATCTCGCTCTCGGCGCGATTCATGTGAAAAATCGGATGGGTGAGATATTCGCTGGTGCGCAGCAATTCCTCCGGCAGCCGGTAGTCCGGGTCGAACTCCTCGACCTTGAAATCGCCGCCGAAGGCGCGCCACACCGCTTCGAGGGTGACCGGTCGCGAGCGCTCGTCGAGGCTGATGCCGATCCTGGTCGTGCCGATCTTGCGGAGGTTCACCTCCTCGGCAACGGCCGTCTTCAGGATGATGCCCTGCAGCTTGCCGACCTCGACGGTGATGGTGTCGAAGAAGACGTCCGGTTCGACCTTGTAGCCGAGCTTCTCGAGACCCATGGCAAGCCGTACCGTCTTCTGGTGCACGCTCTGGGCGATCGCCTTGATCCCATCCGGCCCGTGGAAGACGGCATACATCGACGCCATGACCGCGAGCAGGACCTGGGCGGTGCAAATGTTGGACGTCGCCTTTTCGCGACGGATGTGCTGTTCGCGCGTCTGCAGCGCCAGCCGGTAGGCGCGATTGCCGCGTGCATCGACCGATACGCCGACGAGGCGGCCGGGCATCGCGCGCTTGTAGGCATCCTTGACCGCCATATAGGCGGCGTGGGGGCCACCATAGCCGACCGGCACGCCGAAACGCTGCGTCGAGCCGACAGCGATATCCGCCCCCATCTCGCCCGGGGACTTCAGCAGCGCCAATGCCAGCGGATCGGCGGCGACGGCGGCGATCGCGCCCTGCTCGTGCAGCTTCGCAATGAGGTCGGTGAAATCGCGGACATGGCCGTAGGTGCCGGGATATTGGAAGATGGCTCCGAAGACGCCGGCGGCATCCAGATCCTTGAAGGGGTCGCCGACGACGAGCTCCCATCCGAGCGGTTCAGCACGCGTCTTCAAGAGCGCGATCGTCTGCGGATGGCAATTCTCGTCGGCGAAAAAGGTCTTCGACTTGGATTTCGCGACGCGCTCGGCGATCGCCATTGCTTCCGCCGCCGCCGTTGCCTCGTCGAGCAGCGATGCGTTGGCGACATCGAGGCCGGTCAGATCGCAGACCATCGTCTGGTAGTTGAGCAAAGCTTCGAGCCGGCCCTGGCTGATTTCCGGCTGATAGGGTGTGTAGGCCGTGTACCAGGCCGGGTTTTCTAGGATGTTGCGCTGGATCACCGGCGGCGTGATCGTGCCGTAATAGCCCTGGCCGATCAGCGACACGAGCTTTTCGTTGCGATTTGCCGTCTCGCGCAGCTTGTCGAGTGCTTCCCGCTCGGTCATCGGCGCGCCCCAGGAAAGTGGCGTCTTCTGCCGAATTGACGCTGGAACGGTGTCGTCGATCAGCGCGTCGAGGCTCGGATATCCGACGACCTTGAGCATCTCCTCCATTTCGGTAACCGACGGGCCGATATGGCGGCGATTAGCAAAGTCGTAGGGCTTGTAGTCGGTAAAGGTGAAATCTTTCGGCATACTCATCAGCCGACGAGCTCCTTATAGGCCGCTTCATCGAGAAGGGCATTGGCCGAGCTCGGATCGGCGAGCTTCAGCTTGAAAAACCAGGCGGCGCCCTGCGCGTCGCTGTTGACGAGCGCCGGGTCCTCGACGATCGCCTGATTGACCTCGACGATTTCGCCGTCGAGCGGACAATAGACGTCGGATGCGGCCTTCACCGATTCGACGGTCGCGGCCGAATCGCCCTTGGAGAAGTTCGCGCCGACCTCAGGCAGTTCCACGAAGACGAGATCGCCGAGCTGGCCGGCTGCGTGTTCGGTGATGCCGACCGTCGCAACGCCGCCTTCGATCTTCAGCCATTCGTGTTCTTCGGTAAATTTCAGCATGCGCGCTTCTCCTGATCAGCGTTTGTAGGTTTGTTTGACGAAGGGCAGGGCAGTGACCGTGACGGGCAGGTACTTGCCCCGCACCTCGGCAAAGAGTTTCGTGCCATTTCCCGCTTGCGTGGCGTCGACGTAGCCCATGGCGATCGGACCATCGACGCTCGGGCCGAAGCCGCCGGACGTGACGGTGCCCGCTGCCGATCTGCCTTCGGCATCGGCGAACAGTTTCGCGCCGCCGCGCACCGGCGCGCGTCCGTCCGGCTTCAGTCCGACGCGCCGCCGGCTCGTCCCGTTGGCGAGTTCAGCTAGAATCCGATCCGCGCCGGGAAAACCGCCCGCGCGCTCGCCGCCCGTGCGGCGGCTCTTCTGGATCGCCCATTCGAGTGCCGCTTCGACCGGCGTCGTAGAGGTGTCCATATCGTTTCCGTAAAGGCAGAGGCCGGCCTCGAGTCGGAGCGAATCGCGGGCACCGAGCCCAATCGGCATGACGTCGGGATGCTCGAGCAGGCGTTGAGTCACGTCCACCGCGGAGGCGATGGGAATGGAAATCTCGAAGCCGTCTTCACCGGTATAGCCGGAGCGGGAGATGACGCAGGCAACGTCGTGGAGGTCCGCTTCCGCGACATCCATGAAGCGCATGGAAGCGACGTCGGCCCAGAGTTCGCCGAGCACCGCTTCGGCACGAGGGCCCTGAAGCGCGATCAGCGCCCGGTCATTCAGCATCGTCACCAGACAGGTGTCGCCGAGACCTTTTTGCAGGTGCTGGAAGTCTGCGTCCTTGCAGGCGGCGTTGACGACGAGGAAGAGATGGTCGCCCCGGTTGGCGATCATCAGATCGTCGAGGATTCCGCCGTCGTCATTGGTGAAAAGCGCATAGCGCTGGCGGCCTTCGCCAAGGCCAAGCACATCCACCGGCACCAGCCTTTCCAGCGCCAGAGCCGCATCGGCGATGCGGCCGGAGCGCGGGCGGATCGCGATCTGCCCCATATGGGAGACGTCGAAGAGGCCGGCGGCCGCGCGGGTGTGCAGGTGTTCCTTGAGCACACCGTCTGGATATTGCACCGGCATCTCGTATCCGGCGAATGGCACCATGCGCGCGCCGAGCGAAAGGTGCAGCGCGTGCAATGGCGTATGCTTCAAGCGGGGGGTAGGTTCCAAATCCGGCCTCCAGGTCTGGCGCGTCTTGCACCGGCTCACACTACCGGCGCCTGGCGCCGACAAATTCGAGCCCCCTCTGTCCCTTTGCCTGAGATTGTTATCCCTTCGGCGAGCGTAAGACGCTTCTCTCCAGAGTCCTTACCGGTATCCCGCTGGTCCTTTGGCCTGAGAGTTTCCGGGGCGGTTGCTCCTTCGGCACCGGATCGAACCGGTTTCTCCCAACAAGATCGTCTCCAGATAACGGCGAAGCCCGGATTTTGGCAAGGGCCAATGTCGCGACCGAACAAATTTTTGTCGCGGAGGTTTGGGCATCGATCGCCTGCGGCAATTCGGCCTTTGCAAATGTCGTGGGTCGCGGGTTACGAAGAGCCGAGGCTTGCTGCCGCCATTGCGCGGTCGGCCGGCCGTCTCGCAATTCGCCCTGAGCCCATCACCTCAAATTCACTGCCGCCTTGCGGCATGGCCACGAAAGCCCATGATCTGAAGAGCGCGTGGCTCGGAGACGACGATATGATCAGCAACACATCTGCCATTCTCGCCGCCGCCGTCAGCCTTGTTGTGGGCATGGCGCATGCGCATGGGGAAACCTCCACTGCGCCCGGCGAAGACAACGTCAGGACGGTTCTGCAACCGGGGCACGACGTCCATTCCCGGAAATCCGCCCCAACAGCCGGGGTGATTGTCGCGAGCGGCAAACACGCCGGCCATACGCATGAGGACGAGCAGCACGTAGCAGAGCCGGTTTCAGCCGGCGATCTTGAAATCTCCGCCGGCGCGGCCAAGGCTATGCCGCCGGGTGCGAAGGTGGGTGGCGGCGGATTGACCGTCAAGAACAACGGCAATGCCGACGACCGGCTGGTCGCGGTCGAGAGCCCATCCGCGGGCCGGGTCGAACTGCACGAAATGACCATGGAGAACGACGTCATGAAGATGCGGAAGCTCGAGAACGGCATCGTCATTCCAGCCGGTCAGACTGTGGAATTGAAGACCGGTGGGCTGCACCTGATGTTCATGGAAGTGGTAAAGCCTTTCGCCGAAGGCGACAGCGTGCCGGTTACCCTGATATTCGAAAGGGCAGGCAAAGTGGAGTTTGCGCTGCCGGTCGGCACCGCCGCAGGCGGGTCAAGCGAACACCAGCACAACTAGCGCGGGATGAACGAAGCGCGCGGTGCTCACCTCGGCCCGCGCCACTCGAATATCAGTCCCGTTGAATGAACTCGTCGAGGAACGCTGCACCCTCTTCGTTCCCGGTCTCCTGCTCGATCAATGTCCCTTCGGCTCGGCCCTCCGCTGCACGCGGCTCGTCCCGCGCCTCCTCCCGTCGCTGGCCATTTTCCTCGTCCGGCTGGTATTCGAGGTAGTGACGCAAAGTTTCGGCGGCGCTCTCCTGTGGCGGACGTCTTTCGGCACTCATCAGCATCAGTGCCACGGCCAGCGCACCTTTCGTCGCCGCCGGCATGCTCGCCGCGGCCGCCGCCACCGCCTCCTTGCGGCGGGGTGAGAGAAGCGCCAGCGCTTCGTCGGTGGAGCCGTTGCCGCGCGGCCGGGCGGACGGCTTGGCGGCCTCCGCCGCATAAGCCGCGGTCGTCGCGGATACGGTTACGACCTGGGTCACCCTTTCACCCCGGAGTTGCGAGTACTTCTTCCTCTCTGCCAGACGCCGCTTGAGGACCGATGAAGGCTGGGGGTCGCATTTTATGCAAATAGCGAAACTTATGCCGGGAACTGGAAAATGCGATCGGCGCGCCGTTCGCCTCTGGCCTCCGGTTGTACGCGCGTTATCTATGTACCCCACGGCAGGTGAAGCGCCATGCGGAACCGGGCCGGTAAAATCCGGAGGAACGAAGCATGCTACCGAAAGCCATGAAGATCGGTGTCGTCGCGGTGATGGGTTTTCTCGCGGCAGCGTCGGTCGGCCTCGCAGAAGAGATGAAGTTCAAGGCGGAACTCAAGGGCAGTGAGGAGGTACCGCCGGTCGAAACCAGTGCGACGGGAACGGCCGACATCACCTATGATACCGAAAGCAAGAACCTCTCCTGGACCATCGAGCATTCGGGCCTCAGCGGCGATGTAACCGCAGCGCATTTCCACGGTCCTGCCGCGCCGGGCGAGAACGCGCCACCCGTCGTGCCGATCGAAGTCTCGGCGCTCTCCAAGGGCGAGGCAACGCTGGACGAGACCCAGGCCTCGGCGCTCACGGAAGGGCGGCTCTATGTAAACCTTCACACTGCAGCCCACCCGGACGGGGAAATTCGCGGCCAGGTCATGAAGGCTGAATAGAGCGGGACAAGAGGGAGTGAGCGAGGGCGGGCGTAAGGCTCGCCCTTTTCATGCCGATCGGAGCCGGGGCGCGATCACTATCAAGAGATTTGATCTCGCGTGGGTGTCAGAATATCAATAATCGTCAAGGCCGTGGGGAAGGACGACGATTCGATGCGTAAGATCTTGATGTTGCTCGCATTGGTAACACTGGCGGCGTGCCAGTCGGGGAAGGTGTTCGTCGGCGGCGAGGGCGAGTATTACCAAGGCATTGTGGCTCCTCGGTGAAGCGCCGTTTCTACAGCGCCAGACGTCTTTTCAGACGCGTGAAGGTCGCTCACAAAGATAAGACTAAGGAAGTAGCGCCGCTAGGTTACGAGGGGCGCTAAGGAAGTAGCGCGGTTAGGTGATGAAGGCGGGCTAAGGAAATTAGCGAATACCGCTAACCTAAATTGAAACTCACCGCTGCGAACCAGCTTTGCTATCCTGATCTTTATGTTTGCAGATCATCAGCGCTGTGCGCGCACGACTTGCTTGCAAGTCGCGTGTGTTCGGAAGGATCAGTTATGGATCGTGTAAACAGCCCTGAGGCCACGTGCGACAGGCCGGCATTTTTCCGCAGCGACGGGCGCACCGCGGCGGTTCCATGTCATCGCTCGCGCCAGACGTCATTCGGGGCAATGCTCAGGCTGGTTCCGTTCTGCCTCATCATGATGCTGCTTGGATCTCCCGCGAATGGGGAGACAGCAACTGACGACAAACTCGCCCCGCAAGACACTGTGGAGATAAGCGTTTCCGGATGGCATACCCTGCTCGGCGGCGTAGCCGAGGCGAGGCTGCTCAACGACGCCTTTACGATCGGGGCAAGTGGCACGGTCGAGCTTCCGGTAATCGGACGCGTAACTGCGGCAGGCCTGAGCGAGCGTGAACTGGCGAAGTTGATAGCCGATCTCTTGCAAGCTCGGAGCGGCAGCGACCAACGTCCGGTCACCAAGGTCCAGCGACGAGAACCGGCGGCAGAAGTGCCATCATCGCCAGCGACTACCCGGGTCGACGGGCCTCGGCCGGCAACGGAGCACCCGGGATATGAACGATCCCGGGTGGACGCTTTGCTCAGTGATTTGGCCGCCGCTCGCAAGGAGCTCGACAAGGCTCGCGGGGAGGCGCGTGCAGTGCGCCAGGCTGCTCGCGACGCTGCCGCAGGGCGCGACCGCCGCCTCGCTGCGGAGCGTCAACGCGTCGCCGCCGTGACGGAGCAACTCAATGCTGCCCGGTCCGGTCTCGCAGCCGCCAAGACTCGACTGGAGCAGGAAGCGAACACCGCGCGAGATCTGGATGCCGCGGTCGCCAAGGTCAACGAGGCTCGCCAGTTGGCCACGCGCGAACGGGCCAAGAGCGCCGAGTTGGAGTCAAAGCTCCTCGCAGCGCGCAAGGAACTCGACGCGTTCAGGGGCGGCGCGCTCTTGGCCGGCCGTGAGCGTGAGGAGATTCTCCGTAGCGATTTGGCGGTGGCCAAAGGCGACCTCGAGGCGACGCGGCGTGCCGCAGACGACGGCCGGGCGCAGGCGCGAGCGGCTGCCGCCATGGCGGCTGAACAAGGACGGGCCCTGGCAAATGAGCGCCGGAGAGCCGAAGGGCTCGCGCGCGAGCTGGGGATCGTTCGGCGCGAATTCGAGCGTCTGGCGGCCACGACGGATGCGGCGATGCAATCAAAGGCTGCTGCGCTACGGGCGCGCAATGCTGCGGAGGCGTCGCTGGCAGACGCCACGCAGGCCCTTGAAGTGGCGCGGCAGAAGCTTTCCGGCCATGAACGAGCTCTCGCGATCGCTCGCCGATCGGCCTTGGAAGCCCGCGCCGAGTTGCGGGCGGCAAAACAGGCCGCCTTGCAGGCTGGAGCGCTTGCCGAGCTTGCGGCAAGCCGGGCTGGTGAGGCGCTCGACTTGGAACGCGAGAAGGCAAGAGCGCTTGCGCGCGATCTCGAAATAGCGCGCCAGGAACGCGACGCTGCAATGAAGGAATTGGCCGCGAGTTCGGCGGCGCAGAGCCAGGCGCTGGAAGAGCGCGACAATTTGAATGGCCGCCGGCCTGCCCTGGAGCGCGGGGGAGGCGACGTTTCCAAGCAGAAAGCCCGTCCCCGCAAAGCAAGCACTGGGCAAGAACAAAGCGGACGCGCCGACGATCGCGCCAGTGAGCATGCCAGGCCCGTGGCGCGAAAGCAGAAAAAGCCGGTCCGTGACCGTGGGGCAGCGGATATCCGCAAGGTGGAGCTCGCCAAGCCGCCCCGGCCCGATCGATCGGTGCCGATTGTGCTCCCGGATTCGCTGCTTCCCAGGCAGTCACCGATTCGCGGCCTTTGGTAAGGTGCAAAGCGTATTTCGGGGCTTGCTTGGCCCAAGATGAGGAGCCAGACGATGCGTAAGCACTTGGTAGCCACGTTCTTGATCGCAGTCGCGATCGGGCCCGCGTCGGCTCTTGCCTTAGGTTTTGGCACCAAGGTCGGCCCGGTTGGCGTCGGTGCTGGGGTGGAGATCAGCAAAAACGGCAGCTCGGCAGAAACAGGCGCGGACGCAGACGGAGTAGGTGGGGTGAAAGGAGGCGCCTCGCGCGGCAAGAAGGGTGAATCCAAAATTGAGGCCGGCGGCAATCTCGGCGGTAAGGGAGGTGGAGGCTCCGGTCCGAAGGGCAAGTCGTCGAAGGGTAAGGGCAAAGCCAAGGGCGACGAGGCTTCTGGCGGCCGGGCCTCGGGGCCTCGAGTAGCAGGCCGTGGCGGTGCCAACACGATCACCCCCGCAGCTTCGGCAAAGAGCCTGCGAGCATCGATCGATCTGCCGCCCGGCCTTCGGCCGTGGAAGAAAAAGCGAGCCGCACATGACCGAGGCGAATGGGCCTATCCCATCCGCCTGCAGTTGACGATTGCAACGGTTCCGGGGACACCAAGCACAGTCGTTGGCGCCTGCCGGAAGGCGATTGCGTCGGCTGCGTCGCCGCTCGGCGCCGTGCGTGTGCGTGCCGCAAGCGCCGGTTCCCTGCTCCGACATCGCAATGGGGCGCTCACCGCCCCGCTTGCCGTCAGAATAGACTATGCAGGTCAAGACGGTATTGAGGTCCGTCAGGCGCGAATCAGGTGTCGCCTCGATTCGTCCGGCAAGGTCATCGCGGTGATCTAGGCGAAGCTTGCTAAGGGGAACGGGACCTTAAACGAGGCCGGAAGGTCGACAAGCTTAGTGAGTGTGCAGAACGCCTGCGCTCTCCCTTCTGGGCGAAGGGAGAGCGCTTGTGAATAGGCTTCTCAATTGCCGCTGATGATCTCACGCAGGCCTATCGGAAGCGCTCGGTCGCCACTTGATGAGATGCTTCTCGGCGACGTCCAGGATGCTGTCGATAATCAAGACAAATATCGCAAGGATCAGGATGCCTGCGAAGACTCCGACTGCATCGAAATTGCCTTCCGCCTGAGCGATCAGATAGCCAAGCCCGGCGGAGGAACCGAGATACTCGCCGATGATCGCCCCGACGACGGCAAAGCCGACCGAAGTGCGCAACGAAGACAGAATCCAGCTTGCCGCTGCGGGGAAGTAGACGTGGCGAAGCAGGTCCGACCGCTTGGCACCGAGAATGCGGGCGTTCGACAGCACCACTGGGTTCACTTCACGGACGCCCTGCATCGCGTTGAAGAAGGTGACGAAGAACACGAGCGTCACGGCCAGCGCCACCTTGGACCATAGACCGAGGCCGAGCCAGAGCACGAAGATTGGCGCAAGCACGACTCGGGGGATCGCGTTCAAGCCCTTGATGAAAGGGTCCAGTATGCGCGCGGCCGAACGGCTGAGGCCGAGCCAGACGCCTGCCGCCACGCCAAGTGCCGTTCCGACCAGATAGCCGAGCACGGTTTCCGTCAGGGTGATCGCCACATGGCTATAGAAGCTGGCGTCCATTACCCAGGAGATAACCTGGTTGAAAATGTCGACCGGCGCCGGGAAAAAGAAGACGTCGATCACGCCTGCCGCGACACCCAGCTGCCAACCGCCGACAAGTGCCACCAGCAGCACCACCTGGATTAAGCGTTCAGTCATGGCGTTCATAGCTTTTCTCCACTTCGCCGCGCAGCGATGACCAGATGTTGCGATAAAGATCCATGAAGCGTGGATCGAGCTTGATTTCAGCGACGTCGCGCGGGCGTTCAAGATCGACGGGGAAGCTGTCGATCACCCTCGATCGCGGACCGGCGGCAAGCACCACGACCCGATCGCCGAGGGCAATCGCCTCCTCGAGGTCGTGTGTGATCATCACCACGGCGCGCCGTTCCTCCTGCCAAAGCCGCAATAGCTCGTTCTGCATCAGATGGCGGGTATGGATATCGAGCGCCGAGAAGGGCTCGTCCATCAGGATGACCTTGGGGCCGGTGATCAGAGCCTGGGCCATCTGCACGCGCTTGCGCTGACCGCCTGAAAGCTGATGCGGATAGCGATGCTCGAACCCTTTGAGTCCGACCTTCGCCAGCCATCTCATCGACTGCTCGCGACGTTCGGTAGCACCGACACCCTTGAACATGGGACCGAGCTCAACGTTCTCGATCGCGGTCTTCCACGGAAGCAATGCATCCTGCTGGAATAGATAACCGATGTCGTTCTGAATCCCGCTCACCGGCTGACCATCGATTGATACGGTGCCACTTGCAGGTTTCAGCAGGCCGGCAATCGCATTGAGTATTGTGCTCTTGCCGCAGCCGGTGGGGCCAACGATGGCGAGGAACTCGCAATCGGAGACTTTCAGGTTCACATCCTGCACGGCTACGTAGGCGCCGAAGGCCATGGTCACCGACTCGAGGGAAACCATCGACTCTGCTTGATGAGGGTTGTCCGTCGGCGGTGCGGGTTTTACTACGGCCAATGCCATGACCTCCTCCTGTCAGTTGGCGGCGACGTTCGGGACCTTGCCGACGAACTCGTTCGTGTAGGTTTTCGTAAGGTCGATTTCAGCCGCGGCGACTTTTTCGTTGAAGCTCTTCAGGACGGCGAGCGGAGTTTTGATATCCTCGTCGTGGATATGCCCGTCCTTTGAGAAGATCGCCTTCGCGTTCTCGACCGCCTTGATGTAGGTGTCACGATCGCCGGAGATGAACTCCTTCGGCAGCTTGTCGACGATCTCTTCCGCGGAGTGGCTGTTCATCCACACGAGCGCTTTGACCGTCGCATTCGTGACCTTCTGGATCGTCTCGGGATTTTCCTCGATATAGCTCTGCGTGGCATAGAGGACGGAGGTTGGGTAGATCCCGCCATAGATCGCCTTGGCACCCTCGTCGCTGCGCCCGTCGATCAGGATCTTGCCGACGCCCTTGGCCTCGATGAAGGTCGCTGCCGGATCGTAGTTGACGAGGAGGTCGACCTTGCCCTGTTCAAGGGCCGCGACGGCCGCAGAGCCGGACCCAACGCCGATCAGCGAGATGTCGTCCGCGGACAAGCCGTTGCGCTGCAGGTAATAGCGGACGAAGAAATCGGAAGACGAGCCCGGCGAGGTAATCCCGACTTTTGCCCCCTTGATCGTTTCCGGTTTTTCAGGGTCGAACGTGCTGTTCTTGCCGCCAGCCAGCACTAGCCCGGAATTGCGGGCGAGCTGCACGAAGGCCACGACAGCCTTCTTCTGCGACTGCATCTGGATTGTATGGTCGTAGAAGCCGACGGCAATATCCGTCGAGCCGGCAACAAGCGCCTGAAGCGTCTTGGACCCGCCCGACGCGAAGTTTTCGACGGTCACCTCCAGGCCTTCCTGTTCGTAAAGGCCGAGCCCCTGGGCGACCGGAAAGGGAAGATTGTTGAGGTTGTAAGAGCCGACGCTGATGCGGACGGTATCCGCGAACGCGGAACCGGCAAAGGCGACGGTTGCCGCGAGGGCGAGCATGAGCTTGCGCATGATATTCTCCTCCTGTTGGTGGCGCCCTCCCGGCGGCCACGATCATTATGCCGCGCAACCCAGTTGCGTGACAGGTTTTGCGAATACATGTCCTTCGAACAGCCGCCTGGCGGTGCGAAGGATTCCGGCGACGATTTTGCCGTCCCTTTCGTAGAGTTTGACATCCAGGTGGCCGCTTGGGTGCTCTATGGAAAGAACAACTGGAGGGGTACGACCGCCCAGTAGAAGCGAAGCGACCGTATCCTGGCTTATGCAGGCGGTGGCGATCCCTACGGCGCCTGTGGTTGCGAGCGATGGATGGCATTGATGCGGCATGAAATACCGTACGCTGATGTCGCCTCCCGACTTTGCCGGGGAAATGAGCACCGGCTTCGGTGTTACCTGATCGCACACGTTTCCAAGGCCCATCCGTTCGCCAGCAGAGATGCGCAGCTTTTCCAGCCGTCCCAGCAGTTCCTGATCAGCATTGAGTTCAGCCGCGGACTCGAAGCCGGACGCGCCGATCGAGTCTGCCTCGATCAAAATCATCGGCATCGCGCAGTCGATACAGGTGACGGCCACACCATCGATCAAGTCGATTGGCTTGCCTGTGGGAAAGAGCTGACCGGTACGCGCCCCGGCTGCGTCCATGAAGGTCAATGCGATCGGCGCCGCCCGGCCGGGCACGCCGTCAATTGCAGCTTCGCCGAGATAGGAGACGCTGCCGTTCGGAGTGGGAACTTCGGCCTCGATCAGCTTGCTGGTGTTGACGTTGTGGATCCGCACGAGCGTCGTTTCTCCACGAACCGGCACAAGTCCAGCCTCGATGGCAAACGGGCCGACCGCAGCCAGCATGTTGCCGCAGTTTGGGGAGGTATCGACAATCTGTTGGTCGACCCGCACCTGAGCAAAGAGATAGTCCACATCGGCGCCAGGAATGCTGGCGGGCCCGACGATAGCCACCTTGCTCGTGACGGGGTTGCCGCCACCAATGCCGTCTATCTGCAACGGATGGCCCGAGCCCATGACGGACAGCAGGATCTTGTCACGCTGACCGGCAGCCGCGGGAAGATCGCTGGCCAAGAAGAAGGGACCCTTCGAGGTGCCGCCTCTCATCAGTACGCAAGGGATCGCCAACAGGTCGTTCATCGCTTGTGCTTCCGCCCGAATTATGTCATCGCCGTATTAATCAGCGCTATTTGATCCAATTATCGGAAGAGGCGTTTATTTGTGAAATGCTAAGAATCGGGGGATTGATGCGGAATGAGCATTAATTGCGAAATCCTTGATCTGCGAGCCTTCCTGAGCGTCGTAGAGTTGGAGAGTTTTCATCGCGCCGCCGACGCCTTGCACCTGTCACAGCCCGCGTTGAGCCGCCGCATTCAAAAACTGGAGCAGGTTATCGGAGCGCCTCTCTTGGAACGGACAACCAGGCACGTATCCGCGACGGCTCTCGGTACAGAGCTTGTGCCACTTGTCCGACGCATGCTGGAGGAGTTCGATGGCTCACTGTTTGCTGTCCGTGACGTTGGACCCAATCGAGGCGGATTGGTGACAATCGCATGCCTCCCCACCGCGGCATTCTACTTCCTGCCTACCGTCATCCGACAGTTCAATGAGGAATATCCGAACATCCGCTTTCGTATCCTCGACTTGCCGGCGACCGACGGTCTGCAAGCCGTCGCACGCGGGGAGGTGGAGTTCGGAATAAACATCATGGGCACGTCGGATCCGGACCTCACCTTCGAGCGGCTCGCGGAAGACCCGTTCGTGCTTGCAGCGCGCAAGGATCACCTTCTTGCAGCAAAGCCATGGGTCGGGTGGGCGGAACTGGAGCCCTATCATCTGATCACGGTTCATCGATCAAGTGGCAACAGAACGCTGCTCGACGCGGCACTGGCAAAATCGAATATCAAGCTTCGCTGGTTCTACGAGGTAACCCATCTATCCACCTCCCTCGGGTTGGTCGAGGCAGGCCTCGGGATTTCGGTGCTGCCAAGAATGGCAACCCCGCGAGAAGACCATCCATTTCTGATCACCCGCCCAATCCGCAATCCCGAGATATCACGCACTATCGGCGTGGTTCGCCGTCGTGGCGGCACCTTGTCGCCGGCGGCAGAGCGATTTCTCAAGATGCTGATAGATGTATGGGGAAGTGATTAAGAGGCGCTAAGAAATCGACAGCCGTTCGTTGCGTCGCCACGCGATAGACTGCAGAAACTCGCCGTCATCACAATCGCAGCTATCGTCCGATGGATCAGATAGCTGTCCGCACCACCGGATCGCCAGGCGAGCACAGCTGCGCCAGGGCCAGTCTCGCCTGGACCTCCGCATAGCGGCCACGCACGGCCGCTCGGAGCCACTGCTTCCAAGTACCGGCGATTCCTGCGATTTTGAACTTTTGCGACGTTCAAACGTTTTCCTTGTCCTCGCAAGTGCGCGGAGGACGTAGCCATGCGTCGCGACATGCAGCGTTTCATGATGATCGAACTGATCGCGGTCATTGCCGCGCTCGCGGTGGTGTCGGCGATCATGGTCGTCACGCTGCTTCCCGGCTGATCGAACCAGCGCAGAACATCACCGCATCTTCAATGAACAAGCTCGAAACAGAATTCGCCCCTGCAAGCCGATACGACACGGAGCGACTGCCCTTTGCCAAGCGGCTGGAAGATCTGCAGCCCGGCGAGTGCATCTGGCCGATCAACAGCGGCGGCCCGTATCTCTTCTGCGCGGCAAAGACCAATGGAAGATATTGCCCGCACCACAAGGCGAGATTGCTGCAGAAGAGGGGCGGACACGGCGACTGACAAAAGGGCAAGAAGCGCGGCAAGATTAGCCGCGGTTTCTGCCCTTCGACCAAGCGGTTACTCGTCAGTAAGATACGCGCAGGCCGCCGGGGCTCGACGCGCCGAAATCGGGAACGGGGTTCGGGCCGTACCATTGCGCATAAGTTGTGTTGCCGTCGCCGGTACTGGCGCATCCCGCGAGGGCCGCAACCGTCAATGCGGCAGCGATCAGACGTATAAGGGCCATAGTTTCTCCGATTCTGATTCGTCAGATGCAGCAGAAGTTGCGGCATTCGGAGCGGTCAGTCTATCTCATTCTTATGAGGTTCTTCTTTGGTCCAGCCCGAGGTCTCCTTCGGGCTGGAGCGTTGTTGGCGGTGATGCGCCTATATGTATGCTGCTGCTACGGCTGGTGGTTCTAATCAGCTGCACCCGCTCGTGGCACCGCACGTGTCGCACTTCTCGCAGGTGCCATTCCTGACCATCGTGAAGTTCTGGCACTCGGAGCACATGTTGCCGGTATAGCCCTGCATGATCGAGCGGGCGCGGCGCTCGGCTTCGACCTTCTTCGCCTCCGATTTGGCGGCAGCGGCTTCCGCGGCGGCCTTGTCGGAGAAGAGGGCGGTCACTTCCTGTTCGACCTCACCGGCGATCTCCTCGGCAAGCTCGGCGGCGCGCTCCTCGTAGTCGCGCTTGAAGGCGACGACTTCCGAGCTTGCCGCAGCCGTTGCCGGCTCCAGCTTGCGGACGGCATTGCCGGCGATCGAGGTGACGGTGGCGCCGATCGAGGAGCGAGCGGGGGCAGCGGTGGAAGCGCCCTTCGGCTCGGAGCGCTCGCCAGAGCCGCCGACGAGAGTCGGCTTGTAGCCGCGGGTCCAGCCGGTCGATACGAGATTGGTCTTGCCCTCCTGTATGCCGCGGCCAAGCGCCGTGTTGCTGAAATCGGACGTGTCGACATGGGCAAGATCGTGGCGGCCGAGATAGGAGACGGCGAGTTCGCGGAATACGTAGTCGAGGATCGACGTCGCGTTCTTGATCGCATCGTTGCCCTGGACCATGCCGGCCGGCTCGAACTTGGTGAAGGTGAATGCCTCCACATATTCCTCGAGCGGCACGCCATATTGCAGGCCGAGGGAGATGGCGATTGCGAAGTTGTTCATCATCGCGCGGAAGGCGGCACCTTCCTTATGCATGTCGATAAAGATCTCGCCCAAGCGCCCATCGCCGAATTCTCCGGTCCGCAGATAGACCTTGTGGCCGCCGACGATGGCCTTCTGGGTATAGCCCTGGCGGCGGTTCGGCAGTTTCTCGCGGGCGCGCACCACCTTCTCGATGACGCGCTCGACGATCTTCTCGGTGATGGCGACGGCTTGTGCGGCGGCCGGCGCTTGCATCAGCTCTTCGATTGCCTCTTCCTCGTCTTCGTCCTCGATCAGCGAAGCGTTGAGCGGCTGCGACAGCTTGGAGCCGTCGCGGTAGAGCGCGTTCGCCTTGAGCGCGAGCTTCCAGGAAAGCATATAGGCGTTCTTGCAATCCTCGACGGTCGCTTCGTTCGCCATGTTGATCGTCTTGGAGATCGCGCCGGAGATGAAGGGCTGGGCAGCCGCCATCATGCGGATGTGGCTTTCGACCGAAAGGTAGCGCTTACCAATCTTGCCGCAGGGATTGGCGCAATCGAAGACCGGCAGGTGCTCGGCCTTCAGGAACGGCGCACCCTCGAGCGTCATCGCGCCGCAGACGTGGATATTGGCGGCTTCGATGTCCTTCCTGGAGAAGCCGATATGCTCGAGCAGGTTGAAGTCCATCGAGGCGAGCTGTTCGTCGCTGACCTTCAGCGTCTCTTTCAGGAAGTCGGCGCCGAGCGTCCACTGATTGAAGACGAACTTGATGTCGAAGGCGGATTTGAGAGCCGCGTTCACCGCATCGATCTTCTCGTCGGCGAAGCCCTTGGCCTTCAGCGTCGTCGGATTGATTGCCGGCGCCTGGTTGAGGTTGCCATGGCCGACCGCATAGGCCTCGATCTCGGCGATCTGGCTCTCCGAATAGCCGAGCGTTCTGAGCGCCTCGGGCACGGCGCGGTTGATGATCTTGAAATAGCCGCCGCCGGCGAGCTTCTTGAACTTCACCAGCGCAAAATCGGGCTCGATGCCGGTGGTGTCGCAATCCATGACGAGGCCGATCGTGCCGGTCGGCGCGATCACCGTCGCCTGGGCGTTGCGGTAGCCGTGCTTCTCGCCGAGCTCGACGGCTTGATCCCAGGCGCTCTTGGCATGCGCGACCAGATCCTGGTCCGGGCAATCGGCGTGGACGAGCGCGACCGGGTTGACCGACAGGCCCTCGTAGCCGGAGGTCTCGCCATGCGCCGCGCGGCGATGGTTGCGCATCACGCGCAGCATGTTGTCGCGGTTCGGCGCAAAGCCGGGGAAGGGGCCGAGCTTGGCTGAGATTTCGGCCGAAGTCGCATAGGCAATACCGGTCATGATCGCCGTCAGCGCGCCGGCGATGGCGCGTCCCTCGGGCGAATCATAGGGAATGCCCGACGACATCAGAAGGCCGCCGATATTGGCATAGCCGAGGCCGAGCGTGCGGTACTCATAAGAGAGCTCGGCGATTTCGCGCGACGGGAACTGAGCCATCATCACCGAGACTTCGAGCACGATCGTCCAGAGGCGGACGGCATGTTCGTAGTCGGCGATGTTGATCCGCTTGGTCGCCGCATCCTTGAACTGCATCAGGTTGAGCGAAGCGAGGTTGCAGGCCGTGTCGTCGAGGAACATGTATTCCGAGCACGGGTTCGACGCGCGGATCGGGCCGGCCGCCGGGCAGGTGTGCCAGTCGTTCATCGTCGTGTTGAAGTGCAGCCCCGGATCGGCGGAAGCCCAGGCGGCATAGGAGATCGACTCCCAGAGGTCACGTGCCTTGACCGTCTTCATCACCCGGCCATCCTTGCGGGCGGTCAGGTGCCAGTCGCCGTCGGCCTCGACCGCGCGCAGGAAGTCGTCCTTGATGGAGACGGAGTTGTTGGAGTTCTGTCCGGAGACCGTCAGATAGGCTTCCGAATCCCAGTCGGTGTCATAGGTCTTGAACTGGATATCCTTGTAGCCCTGGCGCGCGAACTGGATGACGCGCTTGACGTAGTTTTCCGGCACCAACGCCTGCTTGGCGGCGCGGATCTCGCGCTTCAAGGCCGGGTTCTGCTTGGGGTCGAAGCACGCATCGTCGCTGCCGTCGCAATTGACGCAGGCCTTCATGATAGCCTTCAGGTGCTTGGCGACGATCTTCGAGCCGGTGACGAGCGCGGCAACCTTCTGCTCTTCCTTGACCTTCCAGTTGATGTATTCCTCGATGTCCGGATGGTCGATGTCAACGACCACCATCTTGGCGGCGCGGCGCGTCGTGCCGCCCGACTTGATGGCGCCGGCGGCGCGGTCGCCGATCTTCAGGAAGCTCATGAGGCCGGAGGACTTGCCGCCGCCCGACAGCTTTTCCCCCTCGGCGCGAAGCTGTGAGAAGTTGGAGCCGGTGCCGGAGCCGTATTTGAACAGACGCGCTTCCCGCACCCACAGATCCATGATGCCGCCCTCGTTGACGAGGTCGTCGGCGACCGACTGGATGAAGCATGCATGCGGCTGGGGATGTTCGTAAGCGGACTTGGACTTCGTCAGCTTGCCGGTGAAGGGGTCGACATAGAAGTGGCCCTGGCCGGGACCGTCAATGCCATAGGCCCAGTGCAGGCCGGTATTGAACCATTGCGGCGAATTCGGCGCGACGCGCTGGGTGGCGAGCATATAGGCAAGCTCGTCTCGGAAGGCGCTGGCATCCTCTTCCGTGTCGAAATAGCCGCCCTTCCAGCCCCAATAGGTCCAGGTGCCGGCAAGGCGATCGAAGACCTGGCGAGCGTCGGTTTCCGAGCCGAATTGCTCCTCCTTCCGCAGCGCCTTCTGCGCTTCGGTGTCCGGTACCGAGCGCCAGAGAAAGGAGGGTACGTCGTTTTCCTCGACGCGCTTCAGCTTTGAAGGGACACCCGCCTTGCGGAAATACTTCTGCGCGAGGATGTCGGCGGCAACCTGGGAGAACTGCGCCGGCACATCGATGTTCTCAAGACGGAAAACGATTGAGCCGTCCGGGTTCTTGATCTCACTCGTCGCCTTGCGGAATTCTATCTCGGCATAGGCGGATTGCCCTGCCTTGGTGAACCGGCGTTCGATCTTCATTGTCCCGTCCTTTGTTGCCATGCGCCAAGGCGCAGTTAACCCCGCCCGGCCGCGAGGTCTCTCGCAGCCAGCTTCCAGCTTCCGTTCTCTCAAGGAAACCCAGACCTGGGTGCTCCTGTATCTTGTGATAATGCTGGCTGCAAACACTAAATATAGTATTAACAGGTTGTTTACGCCAGCCTGAATGTCGCTTCGGCGCCCCGAAAAATCGCGCAGGAATTCCCACTGCGGCCAGGCGGCATCACCCGCTCGATCGCATGCCGGAACCGACGATTTGTGGAAATGAACCGGCCTCTCAACTTTCCGGTTCGCCGCCGTCGCAACTTGCAATCCATTAACCGTGAATCGCCGCTCAGCGTCAAGGGGTGGTTTGTGACGCAATTTTGAACGCTACATCTTGTGTGGACGGATTGTGGAAAACGGGGACATCAGCCAAGCCCTTGAAAATCAGGGGCTTCCGTTGATTGCCTGCAACAGAGCCGAAATGACCGGCGCGCGACCAGATTTTTCAGGGGTAAAAAAACAGGTAAAGAAGCAACACTCCACGCCACCGGCGATTGCACCGAAACCGAAACCGTGGTGAGCGCCTGTGATTCGGTGACGGCACATTTGAAGTTTCAAGCTTCTCCGCAGCACTCGGGGAACGTTACGGCATGTGAATCACGCTGCGACAGGGGACGAAGTGATTCGGCTCCGAGGGCGCAAACCCGGTCTAGCCCTCCACGCGCTTCTGCAATTCCCTCGCGCCGTTCGGCGCGTTGACCTTGCCCGAACTGATGAAGAAGGCGAAGACGTCGCGTGGCGCCTTTTCAGGTTTTCGCTGAGGCGCGCTCTTCTCCAAGCCGTCCGGCTCGTCGCCGGCGGCAAAGGTCTTCAGCCGCTCTGCCCAACGGTCGAGACCGTCCGGCGGATAGCAGGTCTTCACCTCGTCGCTGCCCTTTTGCAAGCGGGCATAGACGAAGTCTGCGGTCACGTCGGCAATCATCGGATAATCCTCGTGCTCGGCGAGCACGACCGCCACCCTGTACTTGTCGAGCAGCTTCACGAAATCCTGCACCTGGAAAGAAGGATGGCGGACTTCGACGACATGGCGGAGCGTCAAGCCGTCCTGCTTCTCCGGCAGCAGCTTCAGGAATCCCTCGAAATCGTCCGGCTCGAATTTCTTGGTCGGCGCGAGCTGCCAGAGGATGGGGAAGGCGATCGCCCAATTCCGTCAAGCCTTGGGTGAGAAAACGCTCCATCGAATCGCCGGCTTCCGCAAGCACCTTGCGGTTCGTCACGTAGCGGCTGGCCTTGAGCGAGAAGACGAAGCCATCCGGAACCTCTGCTGCCCATTTGGCGAAGGTCTCCGGCTTCTGCGAGCTGTAATAGGTACCGTTGACCTCGATCGCGCGCAGCTCCCTGCCGGCATATTCAAGCTGCCGCTTCTTCGGAAGATCGGCAGGGTAGAAACTTGCCTCCCATGGCTCGAAATTCCAGCCGCCGATACCGACGCGGATTTTTCCGGTTGCTGCCATCGTCTCCTCCTCCGCTCTCAGCCAGGGCCGCTCATTCTCGACGTGCACGGTTCGCGGCCGATCACTCCGCCGCCACCACCTTCTTCATCGGCCGGCGCTCGAGAAGCTCCTTCAGGAACTGACCGGTATAGGAGCGCGGCTCCTTGACGACGTCTTCCGGCGTACCCCTGGCGATGACCTCGCCGCCGCCGTCGCCGCCCTCGGGGCCGAAATCGATGATCCAGTCGGCTGTCTTGATGACTTCGAGATTGTGCTCGATGACGACGACGGAATTGCCCTGGTTGACGAGCTCATGCAGAACTTCAAGAAGCTTGGCTACGTCGTGGAAATGCAAGCCGGTTGTCGGCTCGTCCAGGATATAGAGTGTCCGCCCGGTGGACCGCTTCGACAGTTCCTTGGCGAGCTTCACGCGTTGCGCTTCGCCGCCCGATAGCGTGTTCGCCTGCTGTCCGATCTTGATATAGCCGAGTCCCACCTGATTGAGCGTCACCAGCTTGTCGCGCACTGCCGGCACCGCCGAGAAGAACTCGACGCCTTCCTCCACGGTCATGTCGAGCACGTCGGCGATCGACTTGCCCTTGAAATGGACATCGAGCGTTTCGCGGTTGTAGCGCTTGCCATGGCAGACGTCGCAGGTCACGTAAACGTCGGGCAGGAAGTGCATCTCGATCTTGATGACGCCGTCGCCCTGGCAGGCCTCGCAGCGACCGCCCTTGACATTGAAGGAGAAGCGGCCCGGCTGGTAGCCGCGCGCCTTCGCCTCCGGCAGCCCCGCGAACCAGTCGCGAATTGGCGTGAAGGCACCGGTGTAGGTCGCCGGATTTGAGCGCGGCGTACGGCCAATCGGCGACTGGTCGATGTCGATCACCTTGTCGATGTGCTCGAAGCCGTCGATGCGGTCGTGATCGGCCGGATTCTCGCGCGCGCCCATGATGCGCCGAGCGGCCGCCTTGTAGAGCGTTTCGATGAGGAAGGTGGATTTGCCGCCGCCCGAAACTCCGGTAACCGCGGTGAAAACACCGAGCGGAATCGATGCCGTGACATTCTTCAGATTGTTAGCGCGTGCGCCTACAACCGTGATTTCCTTTTTCTTTTTCGGCTTGCGTCTTTCGCTCGGGACGGCAACGGAAAGCTCGCCCGCGAGATATTTGCCGGTCAGCGACTTCGGGCTGGCCATGATCTCCGAAGGCGTGCCTTCGGCCACGATCTCGCCGCCGTGGATGCCGGCCGCCGGTCCGATGTCGACGACGTAGTCCGCCGTCAGGATCGCGTCCTCGTCATGCTCGACGACGATCACCGTGTTGCCGATGTCGCGCAGATGCCTCAGCGTGTCGAGAAGGCGGGCGTTGTCGCGCTGGTGCAGCCCGATCGACGGCTCGTCGAGCACGTAGAGCACGCCGGTCAGGCCGGAGCCGATCTGCGAGGCGAGGCGGATGCGCTGGCTTTCGCCGCCGGAAAGCGTTCCGGAATTGCGCGAGAGGCTCAAATATTCAAGCCCGACGTCGTTCAGGAAACGCAGCCGCTCGCGGATCTCCTTGAGGATCCGCACTGCGATCTCGTTCTGCTTGGTGCTGAGGTGCTGCGGCAGTGTCTCGAACCAATCGCGCGCGGCCCGGATCGACATGTCGGTGACTTCGCCGATATGCAGCTCGTTGATCTTGACGGCGAGCGCTTCCGGCTTCAGCCGATAGCCGGCGCAGGCGGGGCAGGGCGCGGCCGACATGAAGCGCTCGATCTCCTCGCGGGCCCAGGCGCTGTCGGTCTCCTTCCAGCGTCGCTCGAGATTGGGCACGACGCCCTCGAAGGTCTTGGTCGTGTTGTAGGCGCGAGCGCCGTCCTGATAGTGAAAGGTTATCTTCTCTTCCGTGCCGTAGAGGATCGCCTTTTGCGCCTCCGCTGAAAGCTCGCTCCAGCGATTGCCGAGCTTGAATCCGAAAACCTTGCCCAGGGCCTCGAGGGTCTGGTTGTAGTAGGGCGAGGTGGACTTCGCCCATGGCCCGATGGCGCCATCGCGCAAGGTCCTGTTCGGCTCCGGAACGACCAGTGCCTCATCGATCTTCTGCTGACTGCCGAGACCGTCGCAGGTCGTGCAGGCGCCGAACGGATTGTTGAAAGAGAAAAGCCGTGGCTCGATTTCGGGGATGGTGAAGCCGGAGACGGGGCAGGCGAACTTCTCCGAGAAAAGTACGCGCTCGTGCGTCTCGTTGAGCGACTTGTTGGCCGATCCGCCAGCTGCGGTTTCCTCCGGCGGCAACGGCCGGTCAGCGAACTCAGCGATCGCCAGGCCATCGGCAAGCGTCAGGCTGGTCTCGAGGCTGTCTGCGAGGCGGGCGGCGAGATCCGGCCGGACGACGACGCGGTCGACGACGACCTCGATGTCGTGCTTGTACTTCTTGTCGAGCGCCGGGACGTCAGCGATCTCGTAGAACTGGCCGTCGACCTTGACGCGCTGAAAACCCTTCTTCATCAGCTCGGCGAGTTCCTTCCTGTACTCGCCTTTGCGGCCGCGCACGAGCGGCGCCAGGATGTAAAGGCGCGTGCCTTCGTCGAATTCCAGCACGCGGTCGACCATCTGGCTGACAGTCTGGCTCTCGATCGGGAGGCCCGTGGCCGGTGAGTAGGGCACGCCGACGCGGGCAAAGAGCAGACGGAGATAATCGTAGATCTCGGTGACGGTCCCGACGGTTGAACGCGGATTGCGCGAGGTCGTCTTCTGCTCGATCGAGATTGCCGGCGAAAGCCCGTCGATCTGGTCGACATCCGGTTTCTGCATCATCTCGAGGAACTGCCGGGCGTAGGCCGACAGGCTCTCGACATAGCGGCGCTGTCCTTCCGCATAGATCGTGTCGAAGGCGAGCGAGGATTTTCCAGACCCGGAAAGTCCCGTCATCACGATCAGCTTGTTGCGCGGCAGGTCGAGGTCGATGCCCTTGAGGTTATGCTCGCGCGCGCCGCGAATGGAGATGGTCTTGAGTTCGCTCATCGGAAGCCAGCTTTGCACATCGTCGAAAGCCCCCTATGTAATGACGACTGCGCCCATGTCGAGGCGCAATCGACTAGGAGGCGGGTCAATTGCGATTCGGTTGACAGGATAATAAGGCTTCTATAGAACAAAAAAAGAACAAATATGGCGGCTAAGCTGGTAATTCAGCTGTGGATTATGCGCGGCGCGGGGCGTATCGATAACGAGTGATCGCTAAGATGCGCGCTCTTACAATTTTGAATGCCGGGCCGGCGGCCCGGCGGAAAGCACGGGAAAAGCGAGATGGCTGGTAGCGTCAACAAGGTGATCTTGATCGGAAATGTCGGGGCCGACCCGGAAATCCGGCGTACGCAGGACGGCCGTCCGATCGCCAATCTGCGTATCGCAACCTCAGAAAGCTGGCGCGACCGCAATTCCGGCGAGCGCCGCGAGAAGACGGAATGGCACAATGTCGTCGTCTTTAGCGAGGGTCTTTGCAAGGTCGTCGAGCAATATGTGAAGAAGGGTGCCAAGCTCTACATCGAAGGCCAGTTGCAGACGCGCAAATGGCAGGACCAGAACGGCAATGACCGCTACACGACCGAAGTTGTGCTGCAGGGCTTCAACTCGACGCTGACCATGCTCGACGGTCGGGGCGAGGGTGGCGGCGCAGGCCGCGGCGGCAGTGATTACGCCGGGGGCTTCGGTGGTGGCGGCTACGAAGACTACGACCAGCCGCGGCAGTCCTCAGGCGGACGCTCCGGTGGGCAGCCGAACCAGGGCGGCAGCAATTTCTCGCGCGATCTCGACGACGATATTCCGTTCTGATCGTCCGCGTGTGGATTGACATTCATTCGGCCCGCCTACTGCATGTCTCCTTAAATCGACCTCGATTTAAGACTAAAGACATTTTCAAAGTGATACAGCGGCCTTTGCGCGTCTGATAAGACGCGCAAAGGCCGTCGCACTTTCTGCGCGGTCAGATCCGAAATGCCGAACGTACACCGTCGATTACGAATTGCACGGCGAGCGCCGCGAGGATCACGCCGAGCAGGCGGGTAAGGATCGCACGGCCGGTGACGCCGAGGAAACGATCGACCCGTTCGGCGATCACCAGCGCCAGAAACAAAAGCGCCATCGAGGCGGCGATGACGGTAAGGAGCTGCACGCGTTCGACGACGGAGGGAAACGAACTGCCGAGAAGAATGGTGGCCGAGATCGCCCCCGGACCGGCGATCAGCGGAAGCGCGAGTGGGAAGACGGCGATATTGTGGATGTGATCCTTGGTGACCGCCGTTTCACCCGTCTTTTCCTTTCGCTCCTGGCGCCGCTCGAAGATCATCTCGAAGGCGATCCAGAAAAGCAGCAGGCCGCCGGCGATCCGGAACGCGCCGATCGAAATGCCGAGCAAGCCCAGAATTCCGTCACCGAAAAGGGCGAATGTCGCAAGGATGAAGAAAGCGATCAGCGAGCCGCGCGTCGCAACCTGGAAACGCTGGTCGCGGCTGAGGCCGACGGTGAGGCTGAGAAAGATCGGCGCAAGCCCAGGCGGGTCCAGCGTCACGAGCAGCGTCGTCAGTGCGTTGATCAAGAGATCGATGTCGAACATCCGTTCCCCTCTACGGATTTCCGGATGGTCCCGGTTGTCGAGCCGCATTGTTAGGCAAGCCAGACGCTTTTGGGAAGTGGCGGCCACGGCGGCGCGTCCATTCGGACGCGCAAAGGTCGCTGTAGCACTTTGAGTTGCTGCCTGTCTTTGTTCCTAATTCGAGGTTGATTCCAAGGACATGCAGTAGCCAAGCGCCCCGCAATGGCTTAAACCGACCTCGCGCTTAAGGGTTTTCGCTGCAACCGGCATTGGCGCGGCAACTCTGGGTGGCTGCGTGTCTCGCTGCAGCAATCTGATGCAGGAGAATCTGCGGGGGCCTGCACGCTTGGCGCATGATTGCCTCAGAAAAGCCGGTTCCGGCGCTGAAAGACTGTTCAAAACGTTGCACCAAAATGGTGCTTCAAGCCGCATTCGGCTATATAAAACCGATTGATTCTGAACAAAGATCGTGATCGACATTGACTGAACAAAGCACTCCCGGCGGCGGAAAGAATCCGCCAGGCATCGAGCCGATTTCCATCATCGAGGAAATGCAGCGGTCCTACCTGGATTACGCCATGAGCGTGATCGTCTCGCGCGCGCTTCCCGATGTGCGCGACGGACTGAAGCCGGTTCACCGGCGCATCCTCTACGGGATGAGCGAGCTCGGCATCGACTGGAACAAGAAATACGTCAAATGCGCCCGCGTCACCGGTGACGTGATGGGTAAATACCATCCGCACGGCAACATGGCGATCTACGATGCGCTGGCGCGCATGGCGCAGGACTGGTCGCTGAGGCTGCCGCTGATCGACGGTCAGGGCAATTTCGGTTCCGTCGACGGCGACCCGCCGGCGGCCGAGCGCTACACGGAATGCCGGCTGCAGAAGGCGGCCCATTCGCTGCTCGACGATCTCGACAAGGAGACCGTCGATTTCCGCGATAACTATGACGGCACGCTGCAGGAGCCGGTGGTTGTCCCGGCAAAATTCCCGAACCTGCTGGTCAACGGCGCTGGCGGTATCGCCGTCGGCATGGCGACCAATATTCCGCCGCACAACCTCGTCGAAGTCATCAACGGCTGCATCGCGCTGATCGACGATCCGGCAATCGAACTGCCGGAGCTGATGCAGATCATACCGGGTCCGGACTTCCCGACCGGTGCACTGATCCTCGGCCGCGCCGGCATTCGCCAGGCCTACGAGACCGGCCGCGGTTCGGTCATCATGCGCGGCCGCGCCCATGTCGAGCCGATGCGCGGCGACCGCGAACAGATCATCATCACCGAGATCCCGTACCAGGTGAACAAGGCGACGATGATCGAGAAGATGGCCGAACTCGTGCGCGAGAAGCGCATCGAGGGCATCTCCGATCTCCGTGACGAATCCGACCGCCAGGGCTACCGGGTCGTGATCGAGTTGAAGCGCGACGCCAACGCCGAGGTCATCCTCAACCAGCTCTATCGCTACACGCCGCTGCAGACCTCGTTCGGCTGCAATATGGTGGCGCTGAACGGCGGCAAGCCGGAGCAGATGACGCTGCTCGACATGCTGCGCGCTTTCGTGTCCTTCCGCGAAGATGTCGTTAGCCGGCGAACGAAATACTTGCTGCGCAAGGCGCGCGAGCGGGCGCACGTCCTGGTCGGTCTCGCCATTGCGGTCGCGAATATCGACGAAGTGATCAAGCTCATCCGCCACGCGCCCGATCCGCAGAGCGCGCGCGAGCAATTGATGGAGCGGCGTTGGCCGGCACGCGACGTCGACGCGCTGATCCGGCTGATCGACGATCCGCGCCACCGGATCAACGAGGACGACACCTACAATCTCTCCGAGGAACAGGCCCGTGCCATCCTCGACCTGCGTCTGCAGCGCCTGACCGCACTCGGCCGTGACGAGATCGGCGACGAGCTCAACAAGATCGGCGAGGAAATCCGGGATTACCTCGAGATTCTGTCTTCTCGGCTGCGGATCATGCAGATCGTCAAGGATGAGCTTGTGGCCGTTCGCGACGAATTCGGCACGCCGCGCCGCACCGAGATTGCCGATGGCGGCCCGGACATGGACGACGAGGATCTGATCGCCCGGGAGGACATGGTGGTGACCGTGTCGCACCTCGGGTACATCAAGCGCGTGCCGCTGACGACCTACCGCGCGCAACGCCGCGGCGGCAAAGGGCGCTCCGGCATGGCGACACGCGACGAGGATTTCGTGACGCGGCTCTTCGTCGCAAACACCCACACGCCGGTTCTGTTCTTCTCCTCACGCGGCATCGTCTACAAGGAGAAGGTTTGGCGATTGCCGATCGGCACGCCGCAATCGCGCGGCAAGGCGCTGATCAACATGCTGCCGCTGGCGCCCGGCGAACGCATCACGACGATCATGCCGCTGCCCGAGGACGAGGCGACCTGGGAAAACCTCGACGTCATGTTCTCGACCACGCGCGGCACCGTGCGCCGCAACAAGCTCTCCGACTTCGTGCAGGTCAATCGCAACGGCAAGATCGCGATGAAGCTCGAAGAGGAGGGCGATGAGATCCTGTCGGTCGATACCTGCACGGAATTCGACGACGTGGTGCTGACGACCGCATGCGGGCAGTGCATCCGCTTCCCGGTATCCGATGTCCGCGTCTTCGCGGGCCGCAACTCGATCGGCGTGCGCGGCATTTCTCTGGCCGACGGCGACCGCATCATCTCGATGGCGATCCTCGGCCATGTCGAGGCCGAACCGTGGGAGCGGGCTGCCTATCTGAAGCGGTCGGCCGCCGAACGCCGCGCCGCCACCGGCGAGGACGAAGAGATCGTGCTCGTCGGTGAGGAGGTCACCAATGGCGGCGAACTCTCCAACGAGCGCTACGAGGAGCTCAAGGCCCGCGAGCAGTTCGTGCTGACGGTCTCCGAGAAGGGCTTCGGAAAACGCTCTTCTTCCTATGACTTCCGCACTTCCGGCCGAGGCGGCAAGGGCATTCGCGCTACCGATACGTCGAAAACGGCCGAGATCGGCGAGCTCGTCGCGGCTTTTCCGATCGAGCACAACGACCAGATCATGCTCGTTTCGGATGGCGGTCAGCTGATCCGCGTGCCGGTCCACGACATCCGCCTGGCAAGCCGTGCGACCAAGGGTGTCACCATCTTCTCCACCGCCAAGGATGAGAAGGTCGTGTCGGTTGAACGGATCAGCGAGCCGGAAGGCGAAGACGAGATCGAGGAGATCGTCACGGCCGGCGAAGCGATCGTGGCCGAACCGCCGGCTGACGCCGGAGACTGATCGAGGCTTCGACAATTCCAGTGCTGAAGCGCCGCGGGTCTGACAGACACGCGGCGCTTCAGCGGCTCTTGCTTGAACAGCGGGGGAGTTCCCGAGCCTGCCGGCAGCCCGGCCTACAAGGGACAGGCGTCAGGAAGGGAAGGGCCGAAAAAGACACGGCAGGCCGGACCATAAAGCGAAAGATGTGCCCGCCGGTTGAATAGAAGGGATTTCACCTCGGAGCGGGCGAAATCCCGCACATTGGTTTTGAACAACTCCCGGTTCTTTGCCCGCGCAGCGGGAGACCGTGCCTCGGCGAGCGGCTGGACGAGCCGGTGGAAATAGGCATTCGAAATCCGGCTCCTTGAAAATCCCCGTGTACCGACCGGCTGCCGGCGGAAGACATTCAGTCCGTCGTCGAGGCGCATGGTCACCTCATTGCGAAAACATATCTTTGATGTTCGGCAGGCGCATTGGAGGAAATACATCTGGTCCTCTGACGACACGCGCAGGCGGTCGTCGAAACGGACGCTCCCAAGGGCGCGCGCGTCGAGCACTGTTGCCGAAATGTGCACCGGCCATGTCGTCAGGATGATCTCGAAGAAATCGGCCTCGAGGGCGAAAAGCCTTCCTTCGTCATCCAGTCTCCTGCCGAACTCGGTCAGGCGCGTCTGGGTGAGACGCGTCGAACTGCGCGATGGCCAGGTATAATCGGCAAAATAGAAATCGTAGCCGCGCCCGAGCGCTTCGATGGCATATTGCAGGTGATGCTCGGTCCAGACGTCGTCGGAATCCAGGAAGGCGATGTAACGGGCCTCCGGGGGAACGCAATCGAGGCCAGTGTTTCGTGCACTTCCCGGTCCACCGTTCTTGCGTGAGATGACCCTTATGCGGGCTCGCTCGCTTTCGGGGCGGGACTCGACCTCTGCGACCGGCGACAAGGGGCTTTCATCATTCACCACGAGAACCAGCACGTCTTTGTAGGTCTGACGGAATATGCAGTCGAGAGCTCGCGTCAGGATCCCGGTTTCGGCCTGATAAAAGGGAATGATCACTGCCACGTCCATCATTCCACCCTCTTGGGCAAATACAACTATGAGTAGGTGATCTGTCAATATATCAATTCTGCAGGCCGGTCAATTTGCAGATCAGTTCCTGACGACCAGACAGGAGCCGCCGCTCCGGCGAATCGCGGCGCATAATGTATTGGCCTCGGCGCGTGTCTCGCGGCCAATGCGTGCGGCGTAGCGCCTTCTCGCCCCGAAGCTGGCGTTGCGTTCCCGAACGAGTATCGCTTTTTCGCCATTGATCGGCGCCGGCAGTTTTTTGACCGAGTTCAGGAACAGTCGCTGCGCGACCGATTTCTGGAAGTGTGCCGCCAATTGAACGCCCCAGGGCGCCCAGATTGCCTCTTCGGCGACAACGATCTCTCTGAGCCGTCGCGTGCTCGCAAGCGCGACGCAGCCATCGAGGAAGCTCTTTTCCTTGTCGAGCGCCAGATCGAGCGACTTCGGCGGATTGTCTCGCCAATCCTCGACGGGGTGCGCGGTGATCGCCAGCACGTAGTCCCGAGTCTCGTGGGGCAGTGAATCGCGCTTGAGGAAACGCTCGAGCCCCGCTTCGCCGGCATTGTAGGCAGCGGCAGCAAAGCCAAGATTGCCGTAGCGGAGCTTGAGCTCATTCAGGTATTCCGCGGACTTTCCAAGCGCCGCGACCGCATCGAAACTGTTCGACAAGCCCCGCAGCTTCGCCGTCCCCGGCATGAACTGCGCTATCCCCTCGGCGCCCTTCGGGCTGACCGCATCCGGCTGGAACAGGCTTTCGCGCCAGATTAATCGCGCAAAAAACGGCGCCGGCAGGTTATTCCTAAGCGCATAGTGCTCGATGATGCCGCAGACATCCTTGGCAAAATTCTCGCGGCTTATGCACAGCCGCACAGATGGGTCTGCCGCGGAGACACCTGCATAGAGGCATTTTTGCGGAGCAGCCGGCACATCGGGACGCCCATGTGCGACGCCGGTTTCGCCGACAGCAAGCGCCACGAGCGATACCGCGGCTACGGCAGTGCGCGCCAGACGTCCCATTCGGTTAAACCAGATGCGGCATCCGCCCGCTCTGCCTTGATCGACCATGCGGCTACTCAGCGACGAACGATGGTATATTGATAGCATCTTCAGCGGGAACGAGGAACCCGCGCGCTTTCGGTCCGACGAGGCCGCTGCAGGATCAAGAGCATGTGAAATCCAGCCAAAAGCGAAATTCGTCTTTATTTCCCTCGTGGATCCGTTGCTCAAGGACAAAAAAAGAGGGCCACAAGAAGACTTGGGCCCTATCAGTTGTGAAGGTTCAGAAACCTCCAGAGGGGAACAGCTGCTGCGGCGGCCGGGGAGGAGAAAGCCACCAATGCAACAGCCATAACCAATATGGGAAGCGTCCGGTTGGCTTTCAATAGCCGCCGATCAGATTCTCGCAACTGAAGGCTGTGCCGCGTGCAGGCAAAAAAAGAGGGCCGCAAGAAAACTTGGGCCCGTAGTTGTGAAGGTAATTAGAACCTCCAGAGGGGAACAGCTGCTGCGGTGGCACTGGGAGGAGAAGCCACCAAAGATGCATCAGCTGCGTGCAGGTATGCTGTTTTTTTGGGCGGGGAGCAATCATTTAATATGCATGCCAGCCATGCCGTGTGCGCATCCCTGCACATTTTTGCGGCGAACACTAGTTTGCGCCGGCGATCGGCCCGAATGCCGGAACCGATTTTCGGAAATCAGGATGCGTGATTTCAATGGGTTACAGCGCCCCTTGTCCCGCCGGGGCGCCGCTGCCAAGAAATCAAGCAAACGGCTCCGCCCTTAGAAGTTCCAATTTCTGGCCTTGGCGACAATATAGTCACGGAAGACCTTCAGCTTCGCGGCATTCTTCATTTCATCCGGATAGCAGAAATAGGTGTCGAACGAGGGGATCTCGGCACTGATCGGGAGTTGGATGAGGCCCGGGTCGCGGCCGACGATGTAGTCCGGCAGCATGGCTATTCCGATACCGAGCAGGCAGGCGCGCTTGATCGACGTCTGGCTGTTGATCTGCAGATGCGAGACACGCGGATTGTCCGGATCGCGACCGGCGATCTCCAACCAGTTGACGTCGAGCAGATAGTTCGGCGCGGGCTCGCCAAAGGTGATGATCCGATGGTTGTCCAGCTCTTCGAGCGAATGCGGCTCGCCATGTTTGTTGATATAGGACGGCGCCGCATAGATATGCATGTGAACCGTGAACAGCTTGCGTTGGATCAGGTCCGATTGCTGTGGCTGGCGCAGCCTGATCGCGCAATCGGCATGCCGCATGTTCACGTCCAGTTCTTCGTTATCGAGAATGAGCTGCACCTGCACATCGGGATAAAGGGCCATGAATTCCTGGATCTTGTCCGTAAGCCAACCCTGGCCGAGACCGACCGTGGTGGTAATGCGCAGCTTGCCGGCCGGCTTGTCCGTGGTCTCGCTCAGCTGCGCCTTGACGCTTTCGAGCTTCATCAGCACCTCGTGTGCGGTGCGGTAGAGCATTTCGCCCTGCTCGGTCAGAATGAGGCCGCGAGCATGGCGATGAAACAGCTTGATGCCGACATCCTGCTCGAGCGCACTGACCTGACGGCTGATGGCAGATTGCGAGAGGTGGAGTTTGTCCGCCGCATGCGTGAACGAGCCGGCCTCGGCCGCCGCATGGAAAATGCGAAGTTTGTCCCAGTCTAGCGACATAACGTCCCCCAATAAGGATCGCTCGGAGAAACCGGGCGGCATCCTCCGGGCGTTAGCGATGCGTCTCTGTTCCCACCCGGAACGGCGCCTCACATCGCCGCGCGTCCTAACAGACGCGTAAGGTCGCAGTAGGGCGCAGTCCCGATTTGCAGCTTCTATTCGGCTGCGATTGCGACAGGCATATGACCCGCCAGATATTTCTCCGCCTCGAGTGCTGCCATGCAGCCCATCCCCGCGGCCGTCACGGCCTGACGATAAACGTCGTCGGTGACGTCGCCGGCGGCAAAGACGCCCGGGACGTCGGTCGCGGTCGAATCCGGCGCGGTCCACAGGTAGCCGTTCGGCTTCTGACGAAGCTTGCCCTTGAAGAGTTCCACGGCCGGCGCATGACCGATCGCGACGAAAACGCCGTCGGTCGCCATTTCGGAAACTTCACCGGTCTTCGTATTGCGTAGCTTCACGCCGTTGACCGAGGCCGGCATTGGCGGTTTCGCCGGCGCGCCGAGATACTCGACCACCTCATGATCCCACACGATCTTGACGTTCGGCTTGGCGAAAAGACGCTCCTGCAGGATCTTTTCCGCCCGGAACGCATCACGGCGGTGGACGACCGTTACCGTCTTGGCGAGGTTTGAGAGATAAAGCGCCTCCTCCACGGCGGAGTTGCCGCCGCCGACTACGATCACATCCTTGTTGCGATAGAAGAAGCCGTCGCAGGTGGCGCAGGCGGAAACGCCAAAGCCCATGAAGGTCTGCTCGGTATCGATGCCAAGCCATTTCGCCTTGGCGCCAGTCGCAATAATCAAGGCGTCCGTCGTCCAGTCGGCGCCGCTATCCGTCTTGATGCGGAAGGGACGGGCGGAAATGTCGACATCGGTCACGATGTCGTTGATGATCTCCGCGCCGACATGCGTTGCCTGCTTCAGCATCTGCTCCATCATCCAGGGCCCCTGCACCGGATCGGCATAACCGGGATAATTCTCCACATCCGTGGTGATCATCAACTGTCCGCCCTGCTCCATGCCGGCGATAAGTACGGGCGACAGCATGGCGCGCGCCGTATAAATCGCGGCCGTGTAGCCGGCGGGGCCGGAGCCGATGATCAGCACTTTGGTGTGGCGAGCGGTCATGCGCTTGTCCTTAATTCGCCGGAAGACCGATGAGCGACCTCCGGTGCGGTTCGATGCTGGCGAAATATCGCCATACTTTAGGTATTCACAGCCCGGACTTTCAAGGGCACCCTCGCTGATACACACAAGTGGTTGGGTCTGCACCAGGATTTTGACACCAGATCGCGCATTTTCCGACGCTATTGCCGGAAAGTTGCCGATGAGGCGGTGTTGTTGCCGGCGAGGAGAGGCGAGGGGATGGCAATCTTCTTGTGCATGCATGTCCCGCACCCTCGTTTCGGAACGCCGTTACGTGTAAACCACGCGGGGTCACGCACGCAGTCCGAGGCGTCCGCGTGTCCGGCGACGGACGACGACTTTCTTCGCGCGGCGGAGCTATCTATGTGGGCAGCTGGGGCCCGTGCGGGGCCTGCACAATGGGGATATCGGTAATGGCCATACGTGTCGACCTCGATGCCATCGACATGAAGATCCTGCGGGAACTGCAGAACAACGGCCGGATGACGAATGTGGAGCTTGCCGAACGTGTGGGTATCTCCGCGCCGCCGTGCCTGCGGCGTGTCCGCAAGCTCGAGGAAGCGGGCGTCATTCGCGGCTACCGCGCCCTCCTGAATGCCTCCGCTCTCGGTTACGATCTGGTCGCCTTCTGCATGGTCGGCCTCAAACATCAGTCCGATGCCAATCTCAAAGCCTTCGCCGCCCGCACGGCATCATGGCCGCTCGTCCGTGAAGCCTGGATGGTCTCCGGCGAATCCGACTTTCTCCTCCAATGCGTGGCGGAGAACCTTGCGAGCTTTCAGGATTTCGTTATTGAAGAACTCACCGCGACCGACAATGTCGATACGGTGCGGACAATGTTGACGATCCGCCAGGTAAAGGACGCCTGCCAGGTCGAAATCTAGGCCGCGAGCGAGAACAGCTTCGGTTTCCATGCGACGTTTGCCAGGCGGAACGAATTGAAACATCAGCAGGACGACAGCCCGGACATACCGAACTTGGCGCGAAGGGGCGACCCTGTGGGGCCGAAACTGCCGCTTTCCGCCTTCATCATCTGCCTTAATGAAGAGACCTATCTCGGCAATTGCATCGAGAGCCTCGAGCAATGCGCCGAAATCGTGATCGTCGACTCCGGCTCGAAGGACGGAACGGCGACACTGGTTCAGTCCTATATCAAGAGCGGTTGGCCCATCCGGTTCATCCACGAGCCTTGGCGTGGCTATGCCGGGCAGAAGCAGTTCGCCCTCGACCAGTGCACTCAGCCCTGGTGCTTCAACATCGATGCAGACGAACGGCTCGACCAGCCGCTCAAGGCTCTGATGCCTTCGCTTCTTGAAGCTCCGGACGATATCGCCGGCTGGAAGGTGGCGCGCCGCCCCTATCTGATCGGCTACGGCTACACGCCCGAGAAGGCCCGCGAACGTCGCAATCTACGCCTGATCCGAAAGGGTCGCGGTCGCTACGACCTCCGCCAGAAAGTCCACGAAGGCATCGTTCCCGACGGCAAGGTCGGTGCGGCCAGGAGCGGCAGCCTGCTGCACTATCGGCCGCTGATCATCGACGAGCAGATCCTCAAGGAAAACAACTATTCGACACTGAAGGCGGATCAGCAATTCGCGGAGGGAAAACCGCCGCGGCCCTATAAGATGCTTTTCGGTCCGCCGCTCTATTTTTGTCGGCTCTACTTCCGCAATGGGTTTTGGCGCTGCGGTTTTCCCGGCTTCATCCAGGCGGCCACCGGGGCGGTTTATGCATTTTTGACAGCGGCGAAGCTCTATCAGCGGCACGCGCTGAAAACGCGCCCGAACATCGATGATGCGTTTTCCGGCTAGCGCATCGGCCCGAAAATTCGGAACCGAAAGAGTTACAGCGTCTCTCGCGCGTCCTAAAGGGCGAATGGCGCTGTCGGCCTCGAAACGTCACGTGCGGCATAGATGAAGGTCATTCACTTCCATTTCGGCAAAGACGGCGGTGCCGAGCGCTTCTTCGTGCATCTCGTCAACGCGCTCGCCGAACGCGGCGTCGAGCAGACATCCATCATCCGGCCAGGCCGTATCTGGCGCCGGGAAATCGAGGGCGCCAGCCGCATCGGGGAAAGCCACTTCCGCAACCTGTCGCTCGATCGTCTACTTTTGCCGCTGAAGGTCAGGCGCATGGCCGAGCGCGACAAGCCGGACGCGCTCATGGCCTGGGCGCCGCGGGCGAGCGAGCTCATGCCAGCCTATAGAGGCTGCATCAAGATTTCCCGTCTCGGCGACTATCCGCCGCGCCTCGACTATTTCAAGAATTCCGACTGTCTTGTCTGCAACACTCCGGGCATAGCCGACCATGTTCGCAAGCTCGGTTGGAAGCGGGACATCGAGATCATCTCCAATTTTACAAGTACCGAACGGGTGCGGCCCATAGCGAGGGAAACGCTCCACACGCCCGCTGACGCGCCGCTCGTCATGTCGATGGGGCGCTTTGTCGATCGCAAGGGATTCCACACCCTGATCGAGGCCATGCGCAAGCTGTCCGGCGTCTATCTCTGGCTGCTCGGCGACGGCGAGGAGCAGGAGAACCTGCAAAAGCTCGCGGCCGATCTCGGCGTCGCCGATCGGGTGCGCTTCGCGGGCTGGCAGAAAGACTCGCGACCTTTCCTCGCCGCCGCCGACATATTCGTCATGCCTTCCACTCACGAACCGCTCGGCAACGTCATCCTTGAAGCCTGGGCCCAAGGGCGACCGGTGGTGTCGAGCCGATCCGAAGGGCCGCAATGGTTCATGCAGGATGGCGAGAACGGTCTGATGGTGGACATCGGCGATGCCGACGGTTTTGCGCGTGCGATCGAGCGGATCGCAAATGACCGGGCACTCGGCGCTCGACTCGCGGAGCGAGGGCACGAGACGCTCGTTGGTCAGTTTTCTAAAGACGCGGTCACTGACGCCTATCTGAAATTGTTCGCGTCAAAGCGTTAGAATCATTTGCGCATCAAGCTTTCGTAGATTGCCCCGATCGCCCGCGCTTCACCCTCGATCGCAAAGTTTTGCGAGACCCGTGCCAGTCCGTTTGCGCCGGCAGCGGCAAGCCGCGCCGGGTCGTCCATGAATGCGGCGGCGCCGTCGACCATTGCTTTCAAGTCTGCGGCAGGGATGAGGAGACCGGTATGGTCGGCGATCAGTTCCGAAAATGCGCCGACATCGGTGGCGACGACGGGCACGCTGCTCGCCATCGCTTCCAGCGGCGTCAAGCCGAAGCCCTCCCAGCGCTGCGGCGCGATGAAGAGGTCGAGAGCCCGGTACCAGTCGGGAATATCGGTGTGTTCGCCGACGAAGAGAATACGGTCGGAGAGTCCGGCTTTGGCGACGCGTTCCTTCAGCTGAGCTTCGAAGGCGAGGTGAGGGCCGGTCGCCCGTCCCGCCACGATTGCGCACCAATCGGGCCGGCCGGGCAGGAGGGCGATCATGCTATCGACGAAAAGGTCCGTCCCTTTCTGGTGACGCACCCGGCCGAAGCATCCGGCATATCGCTTGGAAGGATCGAGGCCGAGCGCGCGTTTCGTCTCGGCCTTGTCAGGCGGCGGATGGAAGCGTCCTGTGTCGATGCCGTGCAGGATGACCGTGTTCGGCACATCGAGATAGCCGGCAGTCTTGCCGCTCGTGGCAATCACCGCGTCCATCCGGCGGATGAGGAACTTGCTCCAACCGGTATGCCGCCGCTGAGAAGCGGAGGTGAAAACGATCCGGATGTTCATGCGCAGGAGATCGCGGAGCAGAATCGCCGGCAGCATCTCGACGTTGCGGCGCGCGTGCCATACGCGGCAGGTACGCCCCGCCGGCGCCTGCCACAGCTGCATCAGGTCGCGAAACCGGATGGAAGGCAGGCTTGCCGGCAGCCCTGGGCCGAGCACCGCGATTTTCTGGCCGAGCGCCCTTTGAACGGGGACAAGCTGGATGATGGTCGAAGTGACGCCGGAGAGACGACGCTTGAAATTGGGCGCGATGATCTCGATGTCGCGGATATCGACCACGTAAGCGCTCTCCTCGCGCATGCGACGACAACAATATGATGCAGGGAGAAGGTGGGGCAAGCCAATGTGCCCGCCCCGAAGGCTGGTCAGCCCCAGTGGATGGCGAGGATTTCGTACGCCTTCGAGCCGCCGGGCGCATTGACTTCGATCGAGTCCCCGACTTCCTTGCCGATCAGCGCGCGGGCGATCGGCGAGGAGATCGAAATGCGGCCGGCCTTCACGTCGGCTTCCTGATCGCCGACGATCTGATAGGTCTTTTCCTCCTCGGTGTCCTCGTCAACAAGCTTGACCTTGGCACCGAACTTGATCTTCGAGCCGGACATCTTCGAAAGATCGATGACTTCAGCCCGGGCGATCAGGTCCTCGAGCTCCGAGATGCGGCCTTCGTTATGGCTCTGCGCTTCCTTGGCGGCGTGATATTCGGCATTCTCCGACAAGTCGCCATGGGCGCGAGCCTCGGCGATCGCTTCGATGATTCTCGGGCGTTCTTCCTGCTGGCGCCAGCGCAGCTCCTCCTGCAGATTGACGAATCCACCCTGGGTCATCGGAACTTTGTCGACCATTTTGTTACCCTTTATCAAGCACACGGCGCCACCTTTCGGCGGCGCCTACGCAAAAGAAAACGGCCTCCGGAGCCAAAGCACCGGAACCGTCCGAAACATCCGAACCGCCCTTATAGCAGAAAGCCGATCTGCTTTGCCAGATTTTTCAGTCGGGCCGCTACTGCATGCCTCCGTAAGGCGACCTCAATTTAAGGAGAAGGATATGCAGCAAATCAAGGTGCTACAGCGACCCTTGCGCGCCTAAAGGGCGCGCAGCGCTGTCCGTGTCTCCGGGATCAATTGAAATAGTCCTGCAGGGGCCGGACTTCCAGGTTTCCAGCCTTCAGCGCCTTGATGGCAAGAGCTGCGGCCTCCGCCCCGGCCATTGTTGTGTAGTAGGGGACCTTCTGCATCAGGGTCGCGCGCCGCAGAGATTTGGAGTCCGAGATCGCCTTGTTGCCGTCGGTCGTGTTGATGACGAGCTGCACCTGGCGGTTGCGGATCGCGTCCTCGACGTGCGGCCGGCCTTCAAGGACCTTGTTGATCTTGGTCGCCGTAATACCGTGGTCGGCGAGGAAGCGGGCCGTGCCGCCGGTTGCCATGACCTTGAAGCCGATATCGGCAAGGATGCGGATCGCCGGCAGCACGCCCGGCTTGTCCTCGTCGCGAACCGAGACGAAGACCACGCCGTCGCGCGGCAGGTCGACACCGGCGCCGAGCTGGGACTTGGCGAAGGCAAGCGCGTAATCGGTATCGAGGCCGATCACCTCGCCCGTCGAGCGCATTTCCGGACCGAGCAGCGTGTCGACCCCGGGGAAACGGGCGAAGGGGAAGACCGCTTCCTTGACGGCGATGTGCTTCAGGTTGCGCGGATCCGGTTTCCTGCCATAGGCGGCAATCGCCTGCTCGAGCGTTTCTCCGGCCATGATGCGCGCGGCGATCTTCGCGATCGGCGCACCGATCGTCTTTGCCACGAACGGAACCGTGCGCGAGGCGCGGGGATTGACCTCGAGCACGTAGATCGTGCCATCCTTGATGGCGAACTGCACGTTCATCAAGCCGCCGACGTTCAGCGCTTTCGCCAGCGCCGCCGTCTGGCGCTCGAGCTCCTCAACCGTATCCTTGTCCAGCGTGTGCACCGGCAGCGAGCAGGCGGAGTCGCCGGAGTGGATGCCGGCCTCCTCGATATGCTCCATGATGCCCGACACGAAGACATCCTTGCCGTCGCACAGGCAGTCGACGTCCACTTCAGTCGCATTGGTCAGATAGCTGTCGAAGAGCAGGGGGTTCTTGCCGAGAAGCGTGTTGATCTGGCCGGTCTTGTCGTTCGGGTAGCGCTGCTTGATGTCCTCGGGTACGAGACCGGGCACGGTGTCGAGCAGGTAGGTCTGCAGCATGCTTTCGGAATGAATGATCTGCATGGCGCGGCCGCCGAGAACGTAGGAGGGACGCACGACCAACGGGAAGCCGATCTCGGCGGCGACGAGGCGCGCCTGCTCGACCGAATAGGCGATGCCGTTGCGCGGCTGGTTGAGGTCGAGCTTCATCAGGAGCTTCTGGAACCGGTCGCGGTCCTCGGCCAGATCGATCGCGTCCGGCGCCGTTCCAAGGATCGGAATGCCGTTCTTTTCGAGCGCTTCGGCGAGCTTCAGCGGCGTCTGGCCGCCGAATTGCACGATAACGCCGTGCAGCGTGCCGTTTTCCTGTTCGGCGCGCATGATCTCGATCACGTCCTCCGCCGTCAGCGGCTCGAAATAAAGCCGGTCGGACGTGTCGTAGTCGGTCGAGACGGTTTCCGGATTGCAGTTGACCATGATCGCTTCATAGCCAGCGTCCTTCAACGCGAAGGCCGCATGGCAGCAGCAATAGTCGAACTCGATGCCCTGGCCGATCCGGTTCGGCCCGCCGCCGAGAATGACCACCTTCTTGCGATCGGAAACCTGTGCCTCCGAGCGCGCGGCGCCGACGAAGGGAGTCTCATAGGTCGAGTACATGTAGGCGGTCGGCGAAGCGAACTCAGCGGCACAAGTGTCGATGCGCTTATAGACAGGGCGGACGTTCAGCCGGTTGCGCAGCTCTGCGACTTCCTTCGGGCGCTTGCCCGTAAGCGTTGCAAGGCGGGCATCGGAGAAGCCCATCGCCTTCAGCATGCGCAGGTTTTCGGCGTCCTCGGGCAGGCCGTGCTCGCGGATGCGGGCTTCCATATCGACGATCGCCTTGAACTGGGCGATGAACCAGGGGTCGATCTTGCAGGCTTCGTGCACCTCCGCCTCGCTCATGCCGAGGCGCAGCGCCTGGGCAACCATGCGCAGGCGGTCCGGCGTCGGCGTGCCGAGAGCGGCACGGATGGCGTTGCGGCCGTCGCCGTTCTCATCGAAATCGGGGATGTCGATCTCGTCGAGGCCGGTGAGGCCGGTTTCAAGCCCGCGAAGCGCCTTCTGCAGGGATTCGGCGAAAGTGCGGCCGATCGCCATCACTTCACCGACCGACTTCATCGCCGTCGTGAGCGTCGGCTCGGCACCGGGGAATTTCTCGAAGGCGAAGCGCGGGATCTTGGTGACGACATAGTCGATCGACGGCTCGAACGAGGCGGGCGTCGCACCGCCGGTGATGTCGTTCTCGAGCTCGTCCAGTGTATAGCCGACGGCAAGCTTGGCGGCGATCTTGGCAATTGGAAAACCCGTCGCCTTGGAGGCGAGCGCCGAGGAACGCGACACACGCGGGTTCATCTCGATGACGACCAGGCGGCCATTGACGGGGTTGACCGCGAACTGAACGTTGGAGCCGCCGGTCTCGACGCCGATCTCGCGCAGCACCGCGATCGAGGCGTTGCGCATGATCTGGTATTCCTTGTCGGTCAAGGTCAGCGCCGGGGCGACGGTGATCGAATCGCCCGTGTGCACGCCCATCGGGTCGATATTCTCGATCGAGCAGATGATGATGCAATTGTCCGCCTTGTCGCGGACCACCTCCATCTCATACTCCTTCCAGCCGAGAACCGACTCCTCGATCAGCACTTCGGTGGTCGGCGAGGCATCGAGCCCGCTGGCGACGATATCGAAGAACTCCGAACGGTTATAGGCGATGCCGCCGCCGGTGCCGCCCAGCGTGAAGGAGGGCCGGATGATCGCCGGTAGGCCGACCTCGTCCAGCGCCTGGGCCGCGATCGCCATGGCATGGTTCACGTAGCGCTGCTTGCGATCGCCCTCGCCGAGGTTCCACTGGTTTTCCAGGTCGTCGAGCGCCTTGTCGAGCTCGGAACCGGAAAATCTGCCCTTCAGCTCGGCGCGTTCCGCTTCGTGCACCTTGCGGTCGTGATCCTTGATGTCGGTGGCGTTCGCCAGGTGCGATTTCGGCGTCTCGAGACCGATCTGCGCCATGGCCTCACGGAAGAGGGCGCGGTCCTCGGCCTTGTCGATCGCCTCCGGCTTGGCGCCGATCATCTCGACATTGTAGCGATCGAGCACGCCCATGCGGCGGAGCGAAAGCGCGGTATTGAGCGCCGTCTGGCCGCCCATCGTCGGCAGCAGCGCGTCGGGACGCTCCTTGGCGATGATCTTGGCGACGACTTCCGGCGTGATCGGCTCGACATAGGTGGCGTCGGCGAGGTTCGGATCGGTCATGATCGTCGCCGGGTTGGAGTTGACGAGGATGACCCGATAGCCTTCCTCTTTCAGAGCCTTGCAGGCCTGGGTCCCGGAATAGTCGAATTCGCATGCCTGGCCGATTACGATCGGCCCCGCGCCGATGATGAGGATCGATTTGATGTCTTGGCGCTTCGGCATAGGCTCTCATCCGTTTCGGCTGCGCGAAAAACCGGCCAAGGTGGGAGTTCACCGGCCGGGGCGCGCAACAATGGTGTTTTCAGGCTAGAAGCGGCTTATAGGCAAATGTTTCTGCAAGCGAAACCCCGAAAATTCCGGAATCGACAATAAAGCGAACATCGCCGCGGCGCTTCGGCTCATCCCAGCTGCGATTCATTTCAACCGAGCTGACGGGCGCTCCGCTGCCTACAGCGCCGCGCGCATCAGACGCGCAATGGATTGCTGAAGCACTTTGATTGCTCCATGTCCTTGTCCTCGGATCCGAGGTAGAGATAGGGAGACTTGCAGTAGCAGAACCTCCCGGCTCCTTTTTAAATGATACCGCGGGTGAAACTCGTGCTGCCGCAATTGCGTTTTGCAACATTCTATCCCTTGAGTGGATGAAGCCGCGCTATCCGCGTCCCGCTCTTTTTTGGAGGAACACGTCATGGAGTGGAAAGGCCGTCGCCAGTCCAGCAATGTTGAGGATCGGCGAGGGACGAGCCCCGGCGGCATTGGACGGAACCCTTTCGGCCGCGGCGGCGGGTTTCGGATTCCAACCGGCGGCGGCATGCGTCGGAGAGGCGGAGGCCTGAGCTTCGGCACCATTATCTTTCTCGTCGTCATCTATTTCCTGTTCAGGGCGATGGGTGTCGACCTGCTGCAGGTCATCGAAGGCGGGCCGGTGAACATGCCCGGCTTCGAACAGACCGATGGTTCGCGCGCGCCGCGTGGCTCGGCGGCGGAAGAAGAGATGAAGGCCTTCATGGCGACCGTGCTGGCGGAAACGGAGGATACATGGCAAGGCGTATTCCAGGCCAATGGCGAAGAGTATCAGGAGCCGCGGCTCGTGCTTTTCGATGGCGCCGTGCAATCGGCCTGCGGCTTCGCCTCAGCCGCCTCCGGGCCCTTCTATTGCCCTGGCGACCGCAAGGTCTATCTCGACATGAGCTTCTTCGAGGAACTCGCACAGAAGTTTGAGGCGGCCGGAGACTTCGCCCAGGCCTACGTGCTGGCACACGAGGTCGGCCATCACGTGCAGAATCTGATCGGCGTGTTGCCCAAGTTCAACCAGATGCGACAGCGCATGAGTGAAGTCGAGGCCAACCAGATGTCGGTACGCGTCGAACTGCAGGCCGACTGCTTCGCCGGCATATGGGGCAAATTCACCGAGCAGAAGGGCCTGCTCGAGCGTGGCGACCTTGAGGAGGCTTTGAACGCTGCAACGCAGATCGGCGACGACACGCTGCAAAAACGCATGCAGGGCTACGTGGTGCCGGAAAGCTTCAACCATGGCACGTCGGAGCAGCGGATGACGTGGTTCAAGCGCGGCTTCGATAGCGGCAGGATGCAGGATTGCGACACTTTCTCCGGCCCCGTCTGAGCCCCGTCGAAGGTTTCGTCACATAAGCCATGCCGATCGGCATGATCACGAACTTTGAAATGTTCGCGGATTGTTCCGTTGCTCATTGTGGGATTACACTTTATCTGGTGAGGTCGTTCACGTTCTGTCTCCGCTGTGGCGGACATCGGGGAAGGGAGCTTGATGCTCGACAAGAAGTTCGTGCAACGCGGTCTCGCCGTCGTTTTCCTTATTCTGCTTCTCGACATCATGGGCATCGCCATCATCGTGCCGGTGTTGCCGAGCTATTTGCGCGAGCTGACGGGAGCGGATGTCGGGGAGGCGGCAATCGACGGCGGTTGGCTTCTGCTCGTTTATTCGGCAATGCAGTTTCTCTTCGCGCCGCTGATCGGCAATCTGAGCGACCGCTTTGGCCGCAGACCTGTTCTGCTCGCTTCGGTGCTTACATTCGCGATCGACAATCTCATCTGTGCTCTCGCAACGAGCTATTGGATGCTCTTCGTCGGTCGGATTCTCGCCGGCGTGAGCGGCGCGAGCTTCGGTACGGCTGCCGCCTTCATCGCCGACGTCAGCGACGACGGCAACCGTGCGAGGAATTTCGGACTGATCGGCATCGCCTTCGGCACCGGCTTCGCGCTCGGTCCGGTCGTCGGCGGGCTCCTTGGAGAACTCGGACCGCGGGTGCCGTTTTACGGCGCGGCCGGCCTGTCCTTCGTCAACTTCGTCGTCGCGATATTCCTTTTGCCGGAAACGCTTGGCGCCACCAACCGGCGCCGCTTCGAATGGCGCCGGGCGAACCCGTTGGGCGCGCTCAAACAGATGCGCCGGTATTCCGGGATAGGTAGGGTATGCCTCGCCTTCTTCCTTCTTTGGCTCGCCCATGCTGTCTACCCGGCCGTCTGGTCCTTCGTTTCGTCCCATCGCTACGGCTGGAGTGAGGGACAGATCGGCTTGTCGCTCGGCATCTTCGGCGTCGGCGGCGCATTCGTCATGGCGCTCGTTCTGCCACGCGTCGTCTCGAGACTGGGAGAAAGGCGAACAGCGACGCTCGGACTCGTCTTCACCGGACTGGGGATGGTTGGCTATGCGGCCGCCTGGGAAGGCTGGATGGTCTACGTCGTGATCGTCGCGACGGCGCTCGAGAGCCTCGCCGAACCGCCGCTGCGCAGCATCGCCTCGGTGCACGTGCCTCCGACGGCGCAAGGGGAGTTACAGGGAGCGCTCACCAGCATATCGAGCATGACGACAATTCTCGGGCCACTTCTGTTCACGCAGATTTTTGCGTATTTCACGAGCCATTCGACCGCTTATGCGTATTCAGGCGCACCCTATGCGGTGGCTGCGTGTCTGATTGCCGGCGCGCTCGCTGTTTTCCTGTTCCGGGTGCAACCGGTGCGCGGGAGAGAGCTCCGGCATGCCGCGCCGAACCCGGAAAGGCTCTAGCCCCAGCGACTTTGCCCGCGGCCTGCAAACTGATCAACTTTCTTGATGGCTTGATGAAAAATAATGCATCGTCGGCCTTGCGGCTGGCGCCCGCCTCGGTGGTGCTGTAAGCCGTCGCTCTCCTTTTGAGCGACGATCGCGCGCCCGAGCGAGGACTTCCATGCTGACCGCTACCAAAGACCTCACGCTTCCGACGCCCGACAATTCCTGGGGCACGCATTTTCGCGCCAGCATCTATCTCGGCGTGCCGTTCATCGGCGCCCAACTCGCACAACTCGCGATCAATGCCACCGACGTGCTCCTGGTCGGGCAGCTGGGCGCGACCCAACTTGCCGCGATTATTCTTGCGACGCAGGTCTTCTTCACCATCTTTATCTTCGGCAGCGGCTTCGCGCATGCCGTGGTGCCGATGGTCGCGCAAGCGCAGGGGCGCGGCGACAAGGTTTCGGTCCGCCGTTCGGTGCGTATGGGCATCTGGGTGGTGCTGCTCTACAGCCTGCTGACTACACCGATCCTGTGGATGGCGGAGCCGGTCCTGCTTTTCGCCAGACAGAAACCGGAGGTTGCTGCGCTTGCCGGGGAATATCTGCGAGTCGCGCAATGGGGGATGTTTCCGAGCCTCCTCTTCCTGGTGCTGAGAGCGTTCCTCGGCGGCCTCGAACGCGCTGGCGTGATCCTCTACGTGACGCTCGCCACCCTGGTTCTCAACGCCGTGCTCTGCTACCTGCTCATATTCGGCAAATTCGGATTCCCGGCACTCGGCATAATCGGCGCTGCGATTGCCGCTGTCGGCGTCGCACTCTTCGGCGCTGCCCTGACGATCGGCTATATCGGCAACCGGCCCGAGCTCAACCGCTATCAGCTGTTCGTGCGTTTCTGGCGGCCAGACTGGCCGGTTTTCCAGGAGGTCGTGCGGCTCGGAATTCCGATCTCTCTGACAATCCTCGCCGAAGTCAGTCTCTTCACCGTCGCATCGTTTCTCATGGGCACGATCGGCACGATGGAGCTGGCAGCGCATGGGATTGCGCTGCAATTCGCGTCGATCGCGTTCATGGTGCCGCTTGGTCTTGCGCAAGCAGGCACCGTCCGCGTCGGTCTGGCCTATGGCTGCGGCGACATGCTGGGCGTGAGGCGTGCGGCGGTCGCGGTGCTTGCGCTTGGTTGCGGTTTTGCCGCCTTCAGCAGCACGATTTTCGCGCTCTTTCCCCGTGAGCTCGCGGCGCTCTACCTTGACATGAGCCGGCCCGACGCAGCCGAAGTACTTGCCTTGGCAGGGCCGCTGATCGTGATTGCCGGCGCCTTCCAGCTGATGGACGGCCTGCAGGCGATTGCCGCTGGCATGCTGCGCGGTCTCAAGGACACGACCGTGCCCATGATTCTGGCGATGATCTCCTATTGGCCGATCGGCTTCTTCTGTGCATGGGCCTTTGCCTTCCCGCTCGCTTTCGGTGGCGTCGGTGTCTGGTTCGGCTTCGTGCTGGGTCTGGCGGCGGCGGCCTTGTTGCTCAATTGGCGTTTCTTCCGCCTGCTTCGCTTGCAGGTTTCCGCCGCGGGACTCTGATCAGGCAACGAAAAAAGCCGGACGGGCAGGGGAGACCGTCCGGCTCACAAGTGCGACCCCATCCGGGGAAGTAACGAGGTCGCTGGAAACTTCGTGGGAGAAGTTCCTGAGGCATTCATGTCAAGGTTCAAGGTCCTCGGCCGTAGCCGCTTTCACTTCCTCTTCGGCCTGTTTGCCTCTACCGGCACCGCGCCGGGGTCGTTGGCTTCGTCACGAAGCGCGATCATTGCCGCAAAGGCCGTCGCGAGGAACATCACCATCGAAAACAGAGCAAGTGCCATGACCGTCTCCCTTCATTCGCTAGAACGGCACTCTCCTCGAAAAAGTTCCACCCACTGTGTCCCACTCTACAGGGGTCGGAGTGAAACGATTTTGAACGTCGTGTTCATCCAGCATTCATTCTCCCATTAGCATTCGTTTTCGCATCCCGGCTGTCACGCGGGGAACAGCAGCGCGCCCGCCGTGCCCTTGCGGTTCGCAGCGGTCCATGACAAAAGGCTTCACCAAACGGAAACAGGCGCGATGACCACGGCTTTCTATCCCGGTTCCTTCGATCCGATGACGAACGGGCATCTCGACGTGCTCGTTCAGGCGCTGAATGTCGCGTCGAAGGTGATTGTGGCGATCGGCATCCATCCGGGAAAGACACCGCTCTTTTCCTTCGATGAGCGGGCGGATCTCATCCGCCGGTCGCTCGGCGAGTTCCTGCCGGAGCGGGCGGGTGACGTCGCCATCACTTCCTTTGACAACCTGGTGGTCGATGCGGCCCGCAAGCACGGCGCAACCCTGCTGGTGCGGGGATTGCGCGACGGAACCGATCTCGACTACGAAATGCAGATGGCCGGGATGAACCACCAGATGGCGCCCGACATCCAGACCTTGTTCCTGCCGGCGGGAACGGCGTCTCGACCCATTACGGCCACATTGGTCCGTCAGATCGCGGCAATGGGCGGCGACGTCAGCGCTTTTGTTCCCAAGGCGGTCTACGAGGCGCTGCAGGCAAAACACAGAGCCTGATCACATCACGCAAGGAGAGCCCATGAAAATCCTTCAACTCGCATTTGCCGGCGCGCTGGCGCTCGCCTCCTTCACGGCAAGCGCCCTTGCGCAGTCGAATGATAACCTGTTGACCATCGAACTGAAGGATGGTCCGGTCGTCATCGAGCTTCGCCCGGACATAGCGCCGAAGCATGTTCAGCAGATCAAGGAGCTGGCGGCCGCCGGGGAATATGACAATGTCGCCTTTCACCGCGTGATCCAGGGCTTCATGGCCCAGACCGGCGACGTGCAATATGGGGATATGAAGGAGGGCTTCCGGCCCGAGCTCGCCGGAACTGGCGGTTCCTCGAAGCCCGACTTGCCGGCTGAGTTCTCCAATGTACCGTTCGAGCGCGGCACCGTCGGCATGGCCCGCTCGCAGGACCCGAACAGCGCCAACTCGCAGTTCTTCATCATGTTCGCGCAAGGCGACTTCCTGAACGGACAGTACACGGTCGTCGGGAAGGTTGTCGAAGGCATGGAGAATGTCGACAAGATCAAGATGGGCGATGAGGCCAGCAACGGCGCGGTCACCGATCCCGATCGGATGATCAGCGTAAAGGTCGGCAGATAAGTTACACAGAAGGAGAAGAACCATGGCCGAGATCAAGGATCCGGAGAACACGATCATCATGGAAACCACGAAGGGCAGGGTGGTGATCGAACTCCTGCCGGACGTCGCTCCGGGGCATGTCGCCCGCATCAAGGAACTGACGCGCGAGGGCGCTTATGATGGCGTGGTCTTCCACCGCGTGATCGAGGACTTCATGGCCCAAACCGGCGACGTACAATACGGCAAGACCGGCGGCGAGCACTTCAACCCGGCACGCGCCGGCATGGGCGGCTCCTCAAAGCCTGACCTGAAGGCCGAGTTCTCCAACGTCGCCCATGTGCGCGGCACCTGCTCCATGGCGCGCAGCCAGATGCCGAACTCCGCCAATTCGCAATTCTTCATCTGCTTCACCGACGCTCCCTGGCTGAACAAGCAATATTCCGTTTGGGGCCAGGTCATCGAAGGCATGGAGAATATCGACAATATCAAGCGCGGCGAGCCGGTCCGCGACCCCGACTCGATCGTGTCGATGCGGGTTGCCGCCGACGCCTAATTTGCGCTAATGCACAGACCCGCCCCGGTCGCATGAACGCCGCCGGGGCGGGTTTGCTTTTGTTAGACATCCGGATGCGTGTAGACCTGTTCGACTTCGACCTGCCAGAAACCTCGATCGCGCTGCGGCCGGCGAGCCCACGCGACAGCGCACGCATGCTCGTGGTGCGGCCGGCGCGCGAGCCGGTTCTCGGCGACCACGGCGTTCTCGATCTCCCCTCCTTCCTCAATCCCGGCGATGCTTTGGTTTTCAACGACACGAAGGTCATACCAGCGCAACTCGAGGGCATCCGCAGACGCGGCGAAGACGTCGCCACGCAGGTCTCGCTGACGCTGCACATGCGTGTGGCGGCCGACCGCTGGAGGGCGTTCGCACGGCCGGCCAAGCGGTTGAAGCCCGGCGACAGGATCAGTTTCGGTCACGGCGAAAACGCCTGCCTCCTCGGCGCTCTCGATGCCACGGTGGAGGAAAAGGGGGATGCCGGCGAGGTCACGCTCCGCTTCGATCTTTCCGGACCGGCGCTCGACGAGGCGATCATGAGTGTCGGCCACATCCCGCTGCCGCCCTACATTGCCTCCAAGCGCCCTGATGACGCACACGATCGCGCCGATTACCAGACGATCTATGCGCGTGAGGAAGGGGCCGTCGCCGCTCCGACCGCCGGACTGCACTTCACCGATCGGCTCTTTGCCAAGCTCGACGAGGCTGGCATCGAGCGCCATTTCGTCACGCTCCACGTGGGTGCAGGCACCTTCCTGCCGGTCAAGACCGACGACACGGATGATCACGTGATGCACGAGGAAATCGGCCATGTGGATGCGGCGACCGCGGAGAAGTTGAACGCAGTGCGGGCGCGTGGCGGGCGCATCGTTTGCGTCGGCACGACATCGTTGCGGCTGATCGAAAGCGCGGCGACCGAGGGGGGCGAAATCCGTCCGTGGTCGGGACCGACCGGAATCTTCATCACGCCCGGCTATCGCTTCCGCGCCGTCGACCTGCTGATGACCAATTTCCACCTGCCGAAATCGACCCTGTTCATGCTCGTTTCGGCCTTCGCCGGGCTCGACACCATGCGGGCCGCCTATGCGCATGCGATCGCGGCAGGCTACCGTTTCTATTCCTACGGCGATGCAAGCCTGCTTTTCCGGAAAGACTGAATGACTGACACGTTTCAATTCAGGCTGCTTGCAACAGACGGAACCGCGCGGCGCGGCGAGGTCCTGACGCCGCGCGGTACGATACGCACACCCGCCTTCATGCCTGTCGGAACCGTCGGCACCGTCAAAGCGATGTATCTCGATCAGGTCCGCGATCTCGGCGCGGACATCATCCTCGGGAACACCTACCATCTGATGCTTCGCCCCGGCGCCGAGCGCGTCGCGCGGCTCGGCGGGCTGCACAAGTTCATCCGCTGGGAACGGCCGATCCTGACCGACAGCGGCGGCTTCCAGGTCATGTCGCTCTCGAGCCTGCGCAAGCTCAACGAGCAGGGCGTCACCTTCAAGAGCCATGTCGACGGCGCGCTCTATCACATGTCGCCGGAGCGCTCGATCGAGATCCAGGGATTGCTCGACAGCGACATTCAGATGCAGCTCGACGAATGCGTGGCGCTGCCGGCCGAGCCCGACGAAATCGAACGGGCAATGGAAATGTCTTTGCGGTGGGCCGAACGCTGCAAGGTTGCCTTCGGCGATCAGCCGGGCAAGGCGATGTTCGGCATCGTCCAGGGCGGCGACATTCCAAAACTCCGTGAGCGTTCAGCTCTCGCGCTGAAGGATCTCGATCTCAAGGGCTATGCCGTCGGCGGCCTTGCCGTCGGCGAGCCGCAGCAGGTCATGCTCGACATGCTCGACGTCACCTGTCCGGTGTTGCCGGTGGAAAAGCCACGCTATCTGATGGGCGTCGGCACCCCCGACGATATCCTGAAGTCGGTCGCACATGGGATCGATATGTTCGATTGCGTCATGCCGACTCGCTCAGGTCGTCACGGTCTGGCGTTTACGCGCTATGGCCGCATCAATCTGCGCAATGCGCGCCATGCGGAAGACATGCGGCCGCTCGACGAGCAATCCTCCTGCCCTGCGGCGCGTGATTATTCCCGCGCCTATCTACACCACCTGATCCGCTCGAACGAGTCGCTCGGCGGCATGCTGCTGAGCTGGAACAATCTTGCCTACTATCAGGAACTGATGGCGGGTATCCGCAAGGCGATCGAGGAGGGGCGTTACGCCGACTTCATGGCGGAAACGCAAGAAGGCTGGAAGCGCGGCGATCTGCCTCCAGTATAGTGGCGTAAAACGTATAGGACCTTGTGAGTCCGAGCAGCCGCATTGATCAAGCTTATTGTCGCGACGGTCGTCGCCGACGACGAGCCCCGCAGCAGGAATTGCTTGCCATCTGCACCCCCCCGACGATTACTGCTCCTTATAGCATGGGAGCCATCAAACGGCGATGCGCATCAGCCTTGACTTCGATCAAGAATAGACGACCTGCTTTCGGTATTGTGCTGCATATCACTGCAAACGATGCCATGCGATGCCACAGGATCGATATCAGACCGTACAGGAGTTTGCCGAGCGCCTGAAGGTCAGCGAGGCAACGGAGCGCCACTGGATCAAAGAGGGCGCGTTACGGGCGATCGACATCGGCAAGGGCTGGCGTATCTCCGACGCCGACCTCGATGAATTCCTGCGCCAGCACGAAATGCGCCCGCGCTCGACTCTTCCAGTCGAGATCAACCCTGCCGATCATTCCGACCGACGGGAGCGCTGATGGTTGTTCCCCTTCGTCCTGGCGCCGAACTGGTGGTGGACGACGGCTGTACCGCACGATGAAGGGATTTGTGCATGCAGATTGACGATCCCCACAGTACATCGGTGGAAACCTGCCTTGAATTGCTCGACGCAAGCACCGGGGGTCTCAGCCGGACGGAGGCCGCACGAAGGCTGCACGCTTTCGGGCCGAACCGGCTGCCCGAGACACGCCGGCGTGGACGGCTGCTTCGGTTTTTGGCGCAGTTCCACAATCTTCTGATCTATGTGCTGCTTGGCGCGGCGGCGGTGACCGCTCTGCTTCAGCACTGGGTCGATACCGGCGTGATCCTGGCAGTGGTGCTGGCCAATGCCGTGATCGGCCATCTGCAGGAGGGCAAGGCCGAGGCGGCGATGGCGGCGATCAGGAACATACTGGCGCCGCATGCGTCGGTCTTGCGGGACGGCGCCCGGATGACAGTGGATGGCACCGACCTCGTGCCGGGCGACATTGTGGTGCTGGAGGCGGGCGACAAGGTTCCGGCCGACCTTCGCCTGATCGAGGCGCGGGGCCTCTCCGCGCAGGAGGCGATCCTGACCGGTGAATCCGTTCCGGTTGAGAAAACCGTGCCATCCGTGGCCGCCCACGCCCCGCTCGGCGACCGTCGCTCCATGCTGTGGTCGGGTACGCTGGTCACGCAGGGCACGGCCAAAGGCCTGGTCGTCCACACCGGTGGCGCCACCGAGATCGGCCGGATCGGCGGGCTTGTGGAAGGCGTCGAGCAATTGACGACGCCGCTCGTCGCGCAGATGGATAATTTCGCACGGTGGCTGTCGTTCCTGATCCTGCTGATCGCCGCACTCCTTCTGGTTTACGGCTACTTCATCGGTCACCACGCGTTCGGCGAGATGCTCATGGTAGTGATCGGCGTCGCGGTAGCGGCGATCCCCGAGGGCCTGCCCGCCGTCATGACCATCACGCTGGCCATTGGCGTGCAAGCCATGGCGCGACGTCATGCCATAGTCCGCCACCTGCCTGCGATCGAGGCCATCGGCTCTGTCTCGGTCATCTGCACCGACAAGACCGGGACACTGACCCGCAACGAGATGCTCGTTGCGGTGGTCGAGACGCCCGACGGCATTTTCGAGATTGCAGGCGAGGGCTATGCCCCGGCTGGCGCCGTCACGCCTGCGGGCGACCTTTCACGTCTGGCGCGCGCGGCACTGCTGTGCAACGACGCGGCAATTACCTGCCGAGACGGGATTTGGATTGCCGAGGGCGATCCGATGGAAGGGGCTCTGCTGGCCTTCGCGGGGAAGGTGATCGGTGATCACCGGCCAGACGGCCGGCGGCTGGATGCCATCCCCTTCGATTCCCGTCATCGCTTCATGGCCGTGCTGAGCGAAGGCCAGGGCGGCGGCCTCGTTCATGTGAAGGGAGCGCCCGAGCGGGTCCTGCGGATGTGTGGCGGCATAGACTTGTCCGATTGGCACGAGCGCGCTGAGATTATGGCTTCCCGGGGTCTTCGCGTTCTGGCTCTGGCGGAGCGAAAGGAGAGCGGCGAGGAGATCGATCCCGCAGCGCTCGAAGGCGGCCTCACTTTTCTCGGCCTTGTCGGCCTCATCGATCCGCCACGTCCCGAGGCCATAGCCGCCGTTGCCGAATGCCGGGCTGCGGGGATCCGCGTCAAGATGATCACCGGAGACCATGCCGGAACCGCCGCCGCCATCGCGGCCCGGATCGGCTTGGAGAACTCCAGCCGGGTGTTGACCGGCGCGGACCTCGACAAGCTGGACGATGCGCAGCTGGCGTTAGAGGTCGCGGGAGTGGACGTGTTTGCCCGCACCAGCCCGGAGCACAAGCTGCGCCTGGTCATGGCCCTTCAGGCGAACGGACTGTCGGTCGCCATGACCGGCGACGGTGTCAACGACGCACCGGCACTGAAACGCGCCGATGCAGGCATCGCTATGGGGCAGAAAGGATCGGAGGCCGCCAAAGAGGCGGCCGATCTCGTTCTTGCCAACGACAATTTCGCCTCCATAGTCGCAGCTGTGCGCGAGGGAAGGACGGTCTATGACAACCTGACGAAAGTCATCAGCTGGACGCTGCCGACGAACGCGGGCGAGTCGGTGGTGGTGGTTCTGGCGCTGCTCGCGGGCCTCGCCTTGCCGGTCACGGCAGTACAGATTCTCTGGATCAACCTCATAACCGCCATCACGCTCGGTCTGGCGCTCGCCTTCGAGCCCAGTGAGCCCGGCTCCATGGCCAGACCCCCACGTCGCCGCGATGCGCCGATCCTCTCGGGTAGTCTGGTCTGGCATGTGGTGCTGGTGGCGATGCTGTTTCTCGCCGCGGTTTTCGGTATCTTCAGCTATGCCGTCGACCGGGGCTATCCCCTCGCGCTCGCGCAGACCATGGCCATGAACACGGTGGTGGTGCTGGAAATCTTCCACCTGTTCTTCATCCGCAATATTTACAGTACCTCCCTCACCTGGGCGGCCGCGCAGGGTACCAAAGTCGTCTGGAGGGTGATCATCGCCATCACCATCGCCCAGTTCGCAGTCACCTACGTGCCGGCGTTGCAGGCCGTCCTCGGCACACGTCCCGTACCCCTCATGGACGGCGTGCTGATTCTCGTCGTCGGCGCCGTGTTCTTCGCGATCATCGAGATCGAAAAGCAGATCAGGCTGGGGTTGCGACGATGAAGGCACTGCAGGCCCGGTCTGCGTCCTTTGACCTGGCTGAAATCGCTGCTTTTCGCCGACTGGCCGTCACTGCGCGCTGCGCCGTCGCACAGCACAGCAGGCGATGTAGGCTTTACCCGAGCCGCAGGGGCAGGGATCCTTGCTTCGCCGCTGCAGGCGGGCAATGAGCGGCAGCAAGACGGCCGAGGGCACCAATGCGGTAAGCGCGATTGCGAGCTTGGAAGAAAGTCCGGGAATGACGAGACGGCGACGCTTCTTGAACCCGCGCCATGCGCATTCGGCAACGTACTCGGAATCGAGCTTCGGCAGGACCTTGAAGAGCGCCGCCCTGTTGGCGCCCGATCGCTCGAGGAATTCGGTCGAGACCGGCCCGGGCGCTACACAGGTGACCGTGACGCCGGTGCGGTGGACTTCCTCGTGAAGCGCCTCCGAGAAGGAGCGAACGAATCCCTTGCTTGCATAGTAAAGGGCCATGAAAGGGCCGGGGGTGAAGCTCGCGACCGACCCGAGATTGATGACGCCGCCACGGCCGCGCGCCACCATGCCGGGCAGGAAGCGCAGGGTGAGCTCGGTCAGTGCGCGAATGTTGAGATCGACGATCCCCAGTTGCTCATCAAGGGGCATGACCGCCGCGCCGCCGCGCAAGCCGTAGCCCGCACTGTTGACGAGCACGTCGCAAACGAGATCGTTTTCTGACAGGAATGCCTCGAGGCGACGTGCGGCGCCTTCCGCCATGAGATCCAGTGCAAGCGTGAAGACCGACCGCGCGGTATTGCCGAGATCGGCTGCGGCCGCGGCAAGCGCCTCCGGCGAGCGCGCCACCAGAACCACTGTTGCGCCCTCGCGCGCAGCCACCTCGGCGATTGCCTTGCCGATGCCCCGTGAGGCGCCGATCACGACCACGGCCGGCCGGGAAATGCCATTGCCGTTCATGTCGCCGAACCGCTCAGCCGCGCATTCGCGGGCTCGTTTTGTGCGAGGCTCGCCACTTCGGCGGCGATTTCGCCGTTCAGGATTCTCTCGAATCGCTCGAGCGCCCGGGCGACATTGGCGCCGTCCATGACCCTGTGATCGTAATGGATACGAACGGTGACAGCGCCCTGGTCGCTGATCGGGCCGTAGTTGAAGAGCGTCGTCAAGGGGGTCAAGGGGTTCAGCGACTCGGCCCCGAGACCGGAATAGACGGACAACTGAAAGGTGCCGAAATGGCGCGCGCGCTGCCGTCCGAGATTGAGGCCCAGCCACATGAGCAGCCATCGGATGGGCGCTGGCGCGCGGGCAATCTTCAAAGCGCGCCGGAATTCCTTGATCTCGAGGACAGGGCGTTTCCGCGCCGCGTCGATCGATGCGCCAAGCTCCGTAATAGTACGCCGCTCGGGGTTCTTGATGAGGCTCAATAGGACGACGCGTTCGCCTTCGTATTCGCGCTCATGGGCGATGGAGGCAACGCTTCCCGGATATTCATAGAGCTGCGGCCTCGGCAGCTTGACGTAGGCGCGCCGCAATTCCGGCGTCTCCATCGCAAGGAGCGCGTACCCCTTCAGGAAGAGTGCCGTCCAGGAAGGTCTCTGCCCGCGAGATATCCTCGCTTGCTGAAGGGGGGCAAGGTTCATCTGCCTTTGAACGCTGACCCGCGGTACCCCGATCGAGAATCGCATCAGGTCACCGACGAGCCGTCTTGGGCCCGAGAGCTTGAGAGCGCGGCCTCGCATCGTGCAACCTCTAATAGATGTAAGGGATGATACGCTTGGTCTTTTCCATGTAGGCGCGATATTGCGGACCGAAGGTCTCCATCATCATCCGCTCTTCCTCGTTGACCCTCAGGAAAAACAGGATGGCGAATCCGACCAGTCCGGCAAGGCCGCCGACCCAGTTCGACAACAGGAAGGCCTGACCGATGCCCATCAGCAGAAACGAGGTATACATCGGATGGCGAACGAAGGCATAGGGACCGTTGCTGACAAGTTCATGCCGATCGCGTATTTCGAGGGTAATCGACCAGTTACGGCCGAGCGCCTTATGCGTTCTGCGAAAAACCCACATGGCTCCGACGAAGGCAATGGCGCCAATGGCCACGGCCCAGGCGCGGGCAGGGTAGTCCGCCGCTTGCGGAATGCCAGTTGCGACATGGAAACCGGGCACGATCCCGAGACCGATCAGAGCGGCTGCGAGGCCGACCTTCTCCGAAAGTGAGCGGCGATGGCTGACGATTTGCACGCGCTTTGCGCGGCGCTCGTACGGACGACGGATGAGATACCAGGCAACGACGCCGAGCACCCACAACGCTTTGCCGATGGCAGCTATAGACATGTTCACTCCGCTTAATGAGGCTTGCGACGATCCGACCGCCAGCGAAGCGGAGATGGTTCGAACAAATCGCGTCAGCCGCCATTCATCTCGCGCAGCCTTGTAATGAATTCTTGCGGCCTAAGCCAGATGTTTGGCGTCTTATAACCCATCGAGCGGGCAATTTCGGCTGTAAACGCGTTGCAATTGTAAAGCGACGCATGCCAAAAGCGGGCCTTGGCCTTCAGCTTTCGAATGTCGGCAACGACTTTCCTGTATTCCGGCTCGGTCAGCATGATGCGCCAGCTTGCCGACCTGTACTCTTCTTCGAGATCGCCGTCGCTCCAGCCCGTCTCGGCAGGCACCGGCAGAAAATGGCCGATGACATAGGGTGCCGTATCGTTGGTCGCTGGAGCAAGGCCCGCCACCTCAGGGCTGACCATGGCTCCTTTTTCGTCGATCCGACCGAAAATCACGTAGGAATGACCATAACTCAGCGCGTAGCGCGAGCGGAACTCGATGAAGTACCCTTGCTCCCGCACTTGGGAAGCCAGCTTGGCGGGGCCATCGATATTCGGACTGCTCGAGACGTAACCCGGTTCGGGTTTCTTGTCCTGCGTCTGACATGCTGCTGCGGCGATTGCGAGCAAAACAACTGCTGATATGCGGATTACGACAGGTATCATCACGTACTACGCTCTGTCCCTGAGCTATGGTGAGGCCGAGGCTATCGCCGGCCCGTGCCTTTTCAGGCATTTTTCGACTGCAGGGCAGATCAAGCCGAGCCAGTCGCAAAAGCGTGCCGCGGCGAGGGCTTCTCAGCTCTCTCCGCGGCACCAATTCAGCTATTACTTGAATACCGGTGCGGGTTCAACAGGCTCTGCTGCCACAACGGGCGGCGGGGCTTTGCCTTTACCTTTGCCGATCGTACCGCAGGCGCTGAGGCCAACGACAGAAAGCAACGCAATCGTCAAGACTAGAATTCTGCTCATCAAGTAGTCCTTTCCTCAATAGTGGGAATGGTTTTTCGAAGGCAACACTCCAAGTAATAGTGGCGATTCTCGCCGGGGCCTAGTGCATGAAAGACACAGTTGGTATCAGCTTTGTCGCTGCGGAACTGTCCAACGGGACCTCACGACACATGGCTCATGCTATTTATACCAAATACGCGCAAAAACACCATCATACGATCATCACGGTCGTGCCGACGCCGGCGCGGCTGTACAGATCGACGATATCATCATTCGTCAACCGGATGCAGCCGCTCGATACGGCCTGACCGATCGTCCAAGGCTCGTTCGTGCCGTGCAGCCGGAACATGGTGTCCTGCCCACCTCGATAGAGGTAGAGCGCTGCCGCTCCGAGGGGATTGTGGAGTCCGCCAGAGACACCGCCGGCATACTGCCGAAGGTGCGGTTTTCGCTGCATCATATTTTCGGTGGGCGTCCAGGAAGGCCACTCCGCCTTCCGACCGACCCTTACCCTGCCTTTGAGCGTGCGCCCCTCTTCGCCAACGCCGATGCCATAGCGAATTGCCGATCCCCCGCCCTGGACATAATAGAGAAAGCGCTGCTCCGTATCGACGAGGATCGTCCCCGGAGCCTCGGGTCCGAGGTAAGCCACCTCTTGCCGACGATAGCGGGGGTCGAGACGCGGCCGGGCAGCAATGGCACTTCCCCTCGGACGCTCGGCCGAAACACACCCGGATGCCAGCAAAGCCAGACCGCCCAGCATGAGCATCCGGCGCGTAACGTGATTTTTCCCCATTTTCACCTGCTGAGCGGATTGAGTCTCTGTTACTACATGTGTTTAACACCGCTGCGGGTGCTAGCCAAGCCTTGCATCCTGCACGGGACGGAAAGCCGCATGACCCACGCGATCAAAAATAGGCAGAGGCTGTATTTCATAGTGATCGCAAGACGTTGCGATAACTTGCGAGGTGACCGGGCGGACACGCGTTCAAGGCCCAATCAAGGGGGAGACTCACCAAAATGCCAGACGCAACTGGAGGTGATGAGGCATTCCGGGTTAACCTGCACCAGGGGCAACCGCGTCATCGTGATCTGACGAAACGTATTGCGCCGACCCTTCACGTCTGGTCGACTGACGTCTCGGCCTAAGGCTTATCGCGCCCTTGTTGCGTTCTGGTTCGACGCACAGGGTCGCAAGAGCAGAAGAAGAACAGGGAGGCAGAATGAAACTTCGCTTCGCGGGAAAAGTGGCGATCGTTACGGGCGCGGGCTCGGGGATCGGCGCTGCCATATCACGCCAGCTCGCAGGCGAGGGGGCCGAAGTCCTCGTCTCGGACATCAATGCCGATTCGGCGCGCAATGTTGCGGCCGAGATCCGCTCTGCCGGCGGCAAGGCGCGCGACTTCGCGGTCGATGTCACCGACGCGCACGCGGTGGAAACGCTGGTCAACTTTGCGACCCGGGAACTCGGCGGGCTCGATCTGGCGGTCAACAACGCAGGGATCGAAGCGGCGCGGAAGGCGACGGCGAACTATTCGCTCGAGGAATGGCACCGGGTGATGGACGTGAACCTGCACGGCACGTTCTACTGCATGAAGCACGAGATCGCGGCCATGCTGGCGTGCGGGGGAGGCGCCATCGTCAACGTGTCCTCCATCCTCGGATCAGTTGCCCTGCCCACCGCATCGGCCTACACGGCAGCCAAGCACGGCGTCGTCGGCCTGACGAAAGCGGCTGCGATCGAATACGCGCGAATGGGTATCCGCATTAATGCCGTCGGCCCCGGCTGGATCGAGACGCCGCTCTTGTCCGGCCATCAGGAACTGGCAAACACGAGGCGCCTGGAGGCGCTCCAACCAATGGGCAGACGCGGAACACCGAAAGAGGTGGCGGCGCTTGTCTGTTTTCTCCTGTCCGACGAGGCGAGTTTCATTGCCGGAAGCTATCATCTCGTCGACGGAGCTTATACAGCGCACTAGATCGCTGCCGAACGTCAATGCGCTTTGCTGCGAGCCACGGCCTGCAGTGCGGCGCCTCCTTCTGTAGCAAGGCTGATGCGTCCGCACGTGTCGACACCCTTTCCGACGACGTCGTCGGCCGCGATTGCCATAGTTCGACCCGAGGACATGAACGAGCCATGGAAAATCTTCTCATCTCCAAGCGTGGAATAGTCGTCGCCGCTTCATTGTTGTTATCCGGCGCATGCGCCCATGCTTCCGATAGTGATGCACAGGGCAGCCTTCAGCGCATCGTTGACGAGGCGGTCCGGCCCGTCATGGAAGAGAACGGCGTGCCGGGCATGGCCGTGGCGATCACGGTTCGCGGAAAGAGGCACGTCTTCAACTACGGCGTCGTCTCCAAGGAAAGCGGGAAAGAGGTTACCGACGACACGATTTTCGAGATCGGCTCGATCAGCAAGACCTTCACCGCGACGCTTGCGTCCTATGCGCAGGAAACCGGAGTGCTTTCCCTCTCGGACAGCGCCAGCAAATACTTGCCGGCGCTTGCCGAAAGCAGCTTCGACAAAATCAGCCTTCTTGATCTCGGTACATACGCGGCAGGGGGACTGCCCTTGCAGTTGCCCGGCGAGGTCACACAGGACAATCTGATCGCCTATTACAGGAACTGGCGCCCGGATCATGCTCCTGGAACCTACCGGCGCTACTCGAATCCAAGCATAGGCCTGTTCGGACACCTGGTGGCCAAAAGCATGGACGATCGTTTCGACGATCTGATGGACAAGAAGCTCATTCCGATGCTCGGACTGGCCAATACCTACATCAACGTCCCCGAGAGCCGAATGAGCGATTATGCCTACGGCCATTCGAAAGACGGAAAGCCGATCCGAGTGAACCCCGGCATTTGGGCTTCCGAGGCTTATGGTGTGAAGACATCCGCGGCCGACCTGATCCGATTCGTCGAGGACAACATGAACGGCTCTGGTTTGGATGAGACGCTGCAACGCGCGATCACTGCCACGCACACCGGCTATTACAGGGTCGGGGATATGGTGCAGGGCCTGGGCTGGGAGATGTATTCCTATCCGACGGATCTTGATCGCCTGCTTGCGGGCAACTCTCCGCAGATCACCTTCAAGGCCAACAAGGTGGAAAGACTGTCGCCGCCAATGCCGCCACGCGATAACGTGCTGATCAACAAGACCGGCTCGACAAACGGCTTCGGCGCTTATGCAGCCTTTGTCCCCGCCAAGGAGATCGGCATCGTGATCCTGGCCAACAAAAACTACCCCGTCCCGGAACGAGTTACTGCCGCATATCGGATTTTGACCGCTCTGGACAAGCAGTCCGACCAGGCAGGCGCCGAGTAAGCGGGCGCATCAACTTGTCGCAGCGGCGGTGTACCGCCTGCAATGACCGTCCCGCGGGAAGCAGGCGGCGACGCGCCGCTCGATCGGCCTACTCCTCAAAGCGACCCGTGGCGTCCCGATCGCGTTCATATCGTCTCGTGAGCGGAAACGGCGGCAACCAGGCCTCGCGACGGATGATCCAGCTTTCGTAGGTTGGCATCAATTGGTCGGGAGCATCGAGGGACCCGAGGTTCACTTCGATTTCGTCTGCGGTGCGGGAGAATACGGACGAGCCGCAGCGGGGACAGAAGAACCGCCCGGCGAAGTCGCGTGTTTCGCCATCGATCGTCACCGCATCCTGGGGAAACACCGCAGACGCGTGAAAAAAGGCCCCATGATGCTTGCGGCAGTCGAGGCAGTGGCAAAGGCCGACCCGGTACGGGAGTCCCGAGGCCACAATTCGGACGTTGCCGCACAGGCAACCGCCGGTGAATCGCTCCATGCTGCGTCTCCTCTGAAAACAAGCTACCGGAATGGGTACGTCGAACCGCACTGTCGCTGCAATCGCCCGCTGAGGAAAGGTCTTTCTCGACCGGGAAGGGCAAGGAAACAGTCCTGCGGAAGGTTTTGCTGAAGCTGCGGTGGACCGGTGCGCCACCTGCTGGATGACCATGCATTTCGGCACATTCTGCCAATCGCCTACAGCTATCTTCGAATAGCAGGTCAGATTGACAAGGAACCAAGGACATGGATCGCTTCCGGCCAAAATACGTGACTTTTGATTGCCACGGCACGCTGATCAATTACCAAATGGCGGAAGCCGCTAGGGATCTGTTCGGCCATCTTCTGGATGGACCGCGCATGGACCAATTCATCAGAAACTTCCAGGCCTACCGCATCGATGAGGTAATGCAGGACTGGAAGCCCTATGCCGATGTTGTACATAACGCACTGGAGCGCACCTGCCGCCGCAACAACGTCGCATTCCGTGCCGAAGACGCTGAAACGATCTACAACCTGATCCCGACCTGGGGGCCGCATCCCGACGTGCCCGAGGGCTTGGCCAAAGTAGCCAAGGAAATTCCGCTGGTCATTCTAACGAACTCGATGACGGCCCAAATTCCCTCAAACGTGGCAAAGCTCGGCGCGCCATTTCATGCCGTCTACACCGCTGAAGAGGCGGGGGCTTACAAGCCGCACTTCAAGGCGTTCGAATATATGTTCGACATGTTGGGGTGCGGCCCAGAGGACATCACTCACGTCTCCTCGTCTTTCCGCCACGACCTGATGTCTGCCTATGATCTCGGAATCAAGAGCAAGGTCTGGGTTAATCGCGGCCATGAGCCGGCCAACCCATATTACGAGTACACCGAAATCCGTGATGTGACGCAGTTACCCGGCGTTTTTGGCCTCTAAGGGGGAGGGATGGGCGCGAGGCCTCAGGGCTGAGCGCTCATCTTCGCGTCATAAAGGACACCATCTCCAACGGGCAAGGATCTTTCGAATTGGGTGCTGGTACTGATCGGATCCCCGATGAAGAAGCAGGTCAGCCCAATAGCTCCATGGCCGTCGGGCGGGACCATCTGCCCTTTGCGGCAGCCTCGACCGAGGCCTATTTTCGCGCTGCCGCTGCCATGCTGGCCATGCGGCCGGGCTCACCCGAACCGGACATGTCGGCGGCACTGCTAGAGCGCCACTACGGCTTGGCGGGATCGATCGCGACATTGTCCTCCGAGGTCGAGCGTACCGTTGAGGTCACCCTGTCGGACGGCCGCCGACTGATCCTGAAGACGTCGACAAGACCGGAGGCGATCGACAGCTTTCGTTTCCAAACCGCGGCCATGGCGGGATTACAACGGGCTGCCGGCTTCGTTGCACCCGAAGTGCTCCACACGGCGAGCGGCGCATTGATGTTCGAGCAGGAGGGGGTATGCGGGTACCTGCAGACCCGGATTGAGGGCATTCCGCTGCACCGGGCGATGCCCACTCCGGACCTGCTTTTTCGAGCTGGCAGCGCTCTCGCCCGGCTGGGCTTGGCGCTTGGGCAGGTCGATGCGCCAGCGGCCCACCGCCCCGTTCTTTGGCATGTCGGGTGCTGGCCGCGGTTGATGGAACTGGAGCAATACCTGCCATCGGCGAGCATTGCCGACAGCGTTCGCGTTGCGATGGCGGAGTATGTGGAATTCGTTGAGCCGCAGCTCTCGATCGTGGCGTGGCAGGTCACTCATAATGATCCCAGCCCCTTCAACATGATGGCGACTGACCAGGGAATCGCTTTCATCGATTTTGGCGACGGCTGCTGGAGCCCCAGGATCCAGGATCTGGCGATCGCAGCAAGTCACGTCGTAACGGATCCCGCCCTGCCTTTGGGTGGGGCTGAACATCTTATCGCCGGCTATGCCTCTGTGATTGCGCTTTCGTCACTGGAGGCAAGACTGCTCGTCGGGCTGATGCGGGCGCGGCAAAGCGCATTGATCCTGGTCAATTACTGGCGCGCCCACCTTTTTCCTTCCGACGCCCAGTACATCAAGAAGAACGTCGCGCGTGCCGAGCACGGCCTCTCTATCCTGGCGCCTCTCGGTGTCGCATCGGGGGAGGCGGCCGTCCTCGCGGCAATGTCGTCGTCCTTGCCGTAACCCCATCGGTTTGCTCGACCGGCACGGTCGCCGAACCGCGAACTGATCTAGGTACCTCAAATAGGCAGCAGCACATGTCCACAGATCTTATGCCTAATCGCTACAGACCCGGCGAATCCGACCTTCCCAAGCGCGAGTCCGAGCTGATTGCGCGCCGCGAAGCAGTTCTGGGGGCCTCTTATCGGCTCCAGTACCGCCGGCCCGTGCACTTCGTGCGCGGCGAAGGCATGTGGCTCTACGATCCCGACGGGCGGGCCTATCTCGACTTCTATAACAACGTGCCGTGCCTCGGCCATTGCCATCCGGAAGTCAATGCGGCAATGGCGGAGCAAGCGGGCCGAATAAGCGCCAATACGCGCTATCTCGAGCCAAAACTTGTCGACTATGCCGAGCGGTTGATCGAAACCTTCCCGAACGAGCTCGACCGAGTGGTCTTTACTTGCACGGGGAGTGAATCCAACGATCTGGCCCTGCGTATCGCGCGATTTGCGAGCGGCAACGAAGGCGTGATCGTTTCCTCCTATGCGTATCACGGCACGAGTGCGGCGACCGCCGCGGTTTCGCCGAACCTCGGCGACGCGGTCAAGCTCAGCCCATCCGTGCGCATGGTATCGCTACCCGGGCCGGCTGGCGTGCCGGAAGCCCAGGCTGCGGATTTTTTCGAGGCACAGATTCGATCAGCGATCCTGGATCTGAACCGTCGTGGCATAGGCGTTGCGGCTCTGCTCATCGACAGTATTTTCTCCAGCGATGGTGTATGGGTCGATCCTCCCGGCTTAATTGCCAGCGGAGCTGCGGCGGTGCGCGAGGCAGGTGGCCTCGTCATTGCCGATGAAGTTCAACCGGGCTTTGGCCGAACTGGCGCCCATATGTGGGGGTTCGAGCGGCACGGGATCGTTCCGGATCTTGTTACCCTCGGCAAGCCGATGGGCAACGGATTTCCAATTGGCGCTGTCGTTGGCCGCAAAGCCCCGATGGAGCAGTTCGGCGCCACCTCGCGCTACTCCAACACGTTCGCCGGAAACACGGTCGGAATAGCGACTGCGGACGCCGTTCTGACGATCCTGCAGCGTGACCAGATCCCCCAAAAAGCGCTTGCCATCAGCCAGCACCTCCGAAGCGGGCTGGAAAAGATCGCAAACCAGCATTCCGGTGTTCGCGCAACCCGCAACGCCGGCCTCTTTTTCGGCGTCGACATGGGGCCAGAGGGCGCGCCGGCCGCACGCCGGCGTGCGATGGCTTTGGATGTGGTCAACGCAATGCGGGATGACGGCGTACTCATCAGCACGACAGGGGCCAACGAGGATACGCTTAAAGTGCGCCCTCCGCTCGTTTGCCAGGCCGAGCATGTCGACCTCTTCCTGGCATCGCTCGAGCGCGCCCTCATCAAGGTCGCGGGCTAGTCCGCATATCGCGAGCACGTGACCGGGCGGAGCCTTGCTGTTTAGATGGATAACGTTCGGCTGACATCTGACTAGACCGCCATGCATATTCGCCCCGCCTCATCCGCTGACGCCCCCGCTGTCTGGTCGATCATCGAGCCTGTGATCCGAGCGGGAGAAACCTATACGCTAGACCGTAACCTGAGCCGGGCAGAGGCTGTTGCCTACTGGATGGCGGCAGACAAGGAAGTTTTCGTTGCGGAGGAAGCGGGAGCCATCCTCGGCACCTATTACATGCGTCCCAATCAGCCTGGCGGCGGTCGACATGTTTGCAACTGTGGATACGTCACAGCGCCCGATTCCACGGGTAGAGGCGTCGCACGCCGCATGTGCGAACACTCGATTATAACCGCCCGCGCGCACGGGTATCGGGCAATGCAGTTCAACTTCGTGGTGAGCACCAATCGGCCGGCTATTTCGCTATGGCAGAAAATGGGATTTGACGTCGTGGGCACATTGCCAGGCGCCTTCAGCCACCCGACGCAAGGCTATGTTGACGCCCTCGTTATGTATCAAGCGCTCTAGCCTTAGTGGGACACGGGCCTCTGCCTGGATCTCGGCGACGAGTACTCAGCATGTCATCGAGGCGCTTGTTTAACTCACCTCGGACCGGTGCACTGAACGCAGCGTATCGAGATTCTATAGGGAAGGGAGGTCGTCTCCTGTGTGATCTGGAGGCGGCCGTCGGGATAGTCGCAGACAATGACCTTCTGGCCGGCGAGCGCCGTGGCGAGGTCGGTCGGATCGAGGATGAACATCATCTTGTCATAGCGCAGCGTCAGCGACTGCGACAGCTTGCGGATCTCCTTGCGGCACATGGCGCCATCGAGGTTCTCATGCGCGGCAAACGGCCGATGCATGTCCTTCGGATTGCGCGGCGCCTTGCTAAAGCGGCGATTGAAGCCGGCCATGAACTCCGGCGCATAGTCATTGGCCGCCTCCGGTGGCATTCGATCAGCTTCTCGGCGGCCAACGTTGGTCCGAAATCCCCGTAATGCTCACGCACCAGGTCGAGCACCAGGTTGCGGAAATCCTCGCTGTGACGCCGGTTGCTCGGACGGCCGCGCTTCTTCGAGACGAGACCGTCGGCGCGGCCAGGTCATAGGCCTGCAACAGCCGGTGGACCTGACTGCGGCTAAGACGAAGCAACTCGGCCGCCTCGACGACGCTCAGGCTACGCCCACGAATCCGCTGGATGAGTTCAAGACGATGCAATTCCTTCTGCGACATGGTGGTCAAACAAGACATGACGACTCCGAACGCTCATGGTCTCAACCACGCTTCACGTCGCCAGTCTTCCTTCCAAACGTTGACGTTTGACCAGCATCCCGAGAGGCGACGACTGTCGCATCTCTAACTGGCTCATATGTCGCATTACTAAATAGCCCTGGAGAATCTAATCCAAGTGCAACAATGCCGTGTGAAGGGTAGGGCATCAGCTACTTTCGCGCAAATGTGCCATGAAGACCTCGGCCGGCGTGCG
>NZ_JAGILA010000009.1 GCF_017874595.1 Sinorhizobium kostiense
TTCGTGGCGCTCAGGGATGGGCCGGTCCGCTTCAATGAATTGCGACGGCAGATCGACGGCATCTCGCAGCGGATGCTCACGATCACGCTTCGTCAATTGGAGCGGGACGGTTTAATCAGCCGAACCCTCTTTCCGACAATCCCGCCGCGCGTGGATTACGAACTGACCGCCGTCGGAAGAACGCTCCTCGCGCCGGTTATGGCCTTGGTAACCTGGGCAGATTCAAATCGGGATGTGATCGAGGAGGCGCGCCAACGATACGACGCAAGTTAAATCGAGCCGGCCACTCGAAGGTGAACGTCTGCACGACGCACTCAATCGCGCCATTCGTTGCGTTGGACGTAAAGGACCGCAGCGGGTCGAATTTGGCCTTCCGCGTAGCGATATAGTGGCGCTTCTGTTCGAAGCGCCGCCATTAAGTACTACAGCTCAACCTGCTCAGAGATGGCCAAGGCGTCGTCCACCTCGATCCCGAGGTACTGCACGGTGCTCTCCAGCTTCTTGTGGCCGAGCAAGAGCTGGACGGCGCGCAAGTTGCCCGTCTTCTTGTAGATGTGTGCCGCCTTCGTCCGTCTCATCGAGTGTGTGCCGTAGCGTTTGGGATCAAGCCCGATGCTCGACACCCACCTTTCGACGACCCTGCTGTATTGCCGCGTCGACAGATGCGGCAATGCATGCACGCGGCTTGGAAACAGGTAGTCCCGTTCACCGAGGTTGCGATTTCCTATCCATGCAGCGACGGCCTCTCGCGTTTGATCAGTCAGTTAGAATTGCACGGGTCGGCTGGTTTTCCTCTGAATGATGATCGCCCGATCGCGAACCCTTCCGGAAATCGCAACATCAGCAACTGAGATCGCGACCAGATCACAAGCTCGCAATTTGCTGTCGATTGCGAGATTGAACAGCGCCAGGTCGCGCACCGCACCCAACATCTGAAGGCGGGTTCGGATGGCCCAGACCTCCTTCGGCTTCAATGGGGGCTTCTGGCCGATGATGCGGCCCGAGTTCCAGCTAGACATAGCCTTCCTCCCAAGCCACCCTCCACACCGCAGCGCTCAATCTCCAAGCGGAGTGATCGTACTTCGAGAAGCGATTTTTGGGTGGTGAGCGGGAGTTCGTTGCGGTCCGCTGAACAGCGGCTTTGTGGCACAAAGCGGACCCCCGAGATCAGCGGGTCGGACGCTACAGGCTCCCAAGCCTTCACAAGCCCGCATGCAGTGCGACTCTCACTGCATCGGGCAGCTTGTGCAAATCCTCACGCCCAATCCGGATTTTTATCTTTTCCTTATGTGGGCGCCCCAGCATTCCAATCGATAATTGACCCGCCCTGGGTGCATTCTCGGACCACTCAGACGTCAGGAGAAGGCACATGTCCGACATTTTGTTTCTTGCTGCCGGCGCCGGCAGCTTCGCCGTATTTGCGCTCTACGCCCGTGCGCTCGGCCGGCTTTAGGAGGGTTCGATGCTCGAAGCTCTCATCGGCCTCGCCGTCGCCATCGCGCTCGCAGCCTATCTTGTCGTGACGCTGGTCCGGCCCGAGCTCTTCTGAGCCGCCTTCGTTATCGGAGCGGTGAGGAAAGCGCTCGGCGTTCAGCCAGCGTCCCGCTCTGAGCTTTGGAATCGGAGTATTTCCCATGACTATCATCGGGTGGCTGCAGATCAGCCTGCTCTTTCTCGCCGTCGTGATCGTCGTCAAGCCGTTGGGGCTTTACCTGGCGCGCGTCTTTTCCGGCGAGGGCAACGTCTTCTCGCCCATCTTCGCGCCGGTCGAGCGCGGCCTCTATGCGGCCGCCGGCGTCGATCCGGCGAGGGAGCAGGGCTGGCTCGCCTACACCTTGTCCATGCTTGCCTTCAGCCTGGCGGGCTTTCTGTCTCTCTATGCGATCCTGAGGCTGCAGGCCTTCCTGCCCTTGAATCCGCAGGGCTTCGGCAACGTCCCCCCGGATCTCGCCTTCAACACCGCCGTCAGCTTCATCACCAACACCAATTGGCAGAACTATGCGGGCGAGACGACGCTAAGTCATTTCAGCCAGATGGTCGGCCTCACGTTGCAGAACTTCGTCTCGGCGGCGAGCGGCATTGCGATAGCGCTCGCGGTCACGAGAGCCTTCGCGTGCTCGGCCGTCCCCACTATCGGCAACTTCTGGGTCGACCTCACACGGGCGACCCTCTACGTGCTGTTGCCGATCGCGGCCCTCGTCGCGGTCGCCTTCGTAGCGATGGGGCTGCCTCAGACGTTCAATGCCTCCGTCGAGGCCACGACGCTCGAGGGCGCGAAGCAGACGATCGCGCTCGGCCCTGTCGCGAGCCAGGAAGCCATCAAGCAGCTCGGCACCAATGGCGGCGGCTTCTTCAACGCCAACGCCGCGCATCCCTTCGAAAACCCGACGGCGCTTTCCAACTATCTCAACATCTTCGCCATGCTGTCGCTTTCGACGGCGTTGCTCTACGCCTTCGGTCAACTCGTCGGCAACCGCCGCCAGGGCTGGGCCTTCATCGCCGTGACGGCGGCCTTCCTGATTGCGGGCGTCGCAGTCGTCTATTGGGCGGAAGCGGCAGGCAACCCGATTCTTTCCGCACTCGGCCTCGATCCTGCGCTCGGCAACATGGAGGGCAAGGAGGTTCGCTTCGGCCAGGCGATGACGGCGCTCTATGCGACCGTGACGACGGGTCTCTCCGATGGCGGTGTCAACGGCATGCATGGTTCGTTCACCGGCCTCGGCGGCCTCGTTCCAATGTTCCTGATCCAGCTCGGGGAGGTCCTGCCCGGCGGGGTCGGCTCCGGTCTTTACGGCATGATCGTCTTCGGGGTCCTCGCCGTTTTCGTCGCCGGCCTAATGGTCGGCCGCACGCCCGAGCTCCTCGGCAAGAAGATCGAATCGCGCGAAATGAAATATGCGATGTTCGCGGTGCTCATCCTGCCGGTCGCGATCCTCGGCTTCACGGCGATTTCCGCCGTCCTGCCTTCGGCGGTCGCCAGTATCGGCACCGCCGGTCCGCATGGGCTTTCGGAAATCCTCTATGCCTATACCTCTGCCGCCGGCAATAACGGCTCGGCCTTCGGCGGGCTCACGGGCAATACGCTCTGGTACAACACGACGCTCGGCTTTGCGATGCTCCTCGGCCGTTTCGCCTATGCCGTCCCCGTACTCGCGATCGCCGGCTCGATCGCCGCTAAGACGCGCGTCCCCGCATCCAAGGGCACCTTCCCGACCGACACGCCGCTCTTCGGACTCCTGATCGGCATCATCCTCATTCTCGGCGGGCTGCAGTTACTCGCCGAGGCCTCTTTGTTCTCCGGCCATTTTCACTGCGATGCGATCGCCATCGTAGCGACGGAAGTGATGGCGGTCGCGGTCGCCGAAGTCGGGCGGTTGCTGAACCAGGATCATGTCTTTGCCCTGGAGTGGACGAAGCACCTTTCGCGGGAACTGCAAAGCGCACGGAAGCGCGCCGAAATCATTTCGCTTCGAACGGTCGGAGCCCGAGTCGACGCTTGGCTGACATGGAACGATGGCGATCTGCCTCCGAAGGGTGAATGGCGGAGGCTGGCGGAAGAATCGCCGTGTCGCCGGAAGCGCTATACAGGGAGATTTCCCGACGCCGCGGTATTCGTCGACAATCTGACTCGGAAAGTGCACTAGGTCAGGAGCGCCGGCGATATGGCCGCAACCTTGCGACGGCACGGTAGGCATCCGCTAGCGCGCCGCTGCCATCAGCCAGTCTGTCAGGGTCGTTCGCTTCGGTAGCCGCTTCCAATGCCCGCAACAGGTGTTCGGCCACAGCAAGCTCACGCAGGCGACACGCCCGTTCGAACAGCGCGAGGATGTCCTCCTCCAATTTGTGGCGAGGGTTCGTCATAGGTAGTCTCCACCCGATAATGCTACGGCTTACAACGGTGGCAAGGTCAAGCCAAATGAGGATCGAGACTGAGTTCCGCCGCCGGCGACAACAGGAAGCAGAAGAAGCGAGCCGTGCCCCCTGTAGCCACGTCGCCGAGTTGGAGCGCAACATCGCCGCCATCCAGGAAATGACGAAAACGCTGACGCATCTCGCGAGCCACTGCCATGGTGATGATCGGCCGGATTGCCCAATCATTGAGGAAATCGCCAACGGGGGCGGAAACGAACGAAGGCCGTCAGCGCCCTTCGGTATCACTTCGCTGAAATGAGCGGCTCGTCGAATCGACCAACGCGTCAGACGTTATCTGGCGATGCGAAAAAGCAATTTACATCGTCTTCCGTTGGATGAAGGCAGATATGATAATTGCTTTCTCCGGACGGTATTTCGGTCCGTAGGGAATGAAGAAACTGTGCGGTTTGGTTGCGAGGTGATGGTCTTCGGGGTTGAGGACAACCGAGGAACCTCGGCGGCCCTTGCTGACGCCCGAGCCGGGGATCGCATGACAGTCCCCTCCGACGTCGTTGCCCTTGCAGCAGGCCGGAGGATAGGTCCACCCACTGCTGGCTTGATGGGCGTCGCTCGCTACTACGAGGCCAATCGACATGACGGCTAAGCTGATCACCGACACTTCGATGTCCTTGCGGTTGTCATTCGACCCCCTCACGCGCTGCCTGGCCCAACCGATTTTGCGGCAGACTCCGACAGTTGGGAGATAATTTGCGTGATCACTAATGTAGAATTGCGCTATCCAGATAAGCAACGGCCACGAGGCAAGCAAAGATGCCAGATCAGTCCCCTTATCCTGGCATGCCGCGCTGGGTGAAAATCTCCGGAATCGTCGTCGCCGTGCTGATAGTGATGGCGGCGATTGTCATCGCGTTTGACATCGGCGGCCCCCACGGGCCGGGCCGCCACATGTCTCCCGTACGCGAAACGCCGCCCACGAATGACCGCCCATGACAATGACTGGTGCCCTCCGCAAGTTCACCCTCGTTCTTCATGTCATTTCCTCGGTGAGTTCACTTGGTGCGGTGGCGTGCTTCCTGGCGCTCGGCCTGGTCGGGCTGGTCAGCACGGGAGCTGAGACGGCGCCAAGCCCGTATGCCGCGATGGACGCCATCGCACGCCTCGTCATAGTCCCGCTGGTTTTCGCGTCGCTCCTTACGGGCCTCGTGCAGGCGCTCGGCACTACGTGGGGCCTGTTCCGACACTACTGGGTGCTTGCGAAATTGCTGCTGACCCTGCTGACCGCGGTCGTGCTGCTGCTACAGATGGATTTGATAAGCTACGTTGCGGGGGCAGCCACGAAAGGCTTGGCGAAAGTCGATCTTCTCGGCATGAGGCGCTCGCTCGTAGTCCACGCCGCCGGCGGGATCGTCGTTTTGCTCATGACGACGGTGCTTTCGATCTACAAGCCGCACGGTCTGACGCGATACGGTTGGCGAAAGCAGCAGAGCCAACTCCGCGAGCGGCCGTAGCAGTTAGCTTCAAGCATTTCCTTCGTGCGAAACTTGGCATGGCAGGAGGTGCAAGTCTGCAGCAGCATGTGAAACGCGTGCTCGGCGGGCATCGACGCCACGTCCCGTGCCGCCTGCGGTTTTTCCGCGAGCGGTCAGCCCATCATCGCATCGCCGCCCTGCATGCGCATTTGAGGGCTGAAAACATCCGGGTTGCGATCCGCCGCGGCTGAGAGCGCGGACGCATAGACGCCAAGGTCGGCGGCGAGCTTGTCGAACTGGTCGCGTTCGGCTTCGATGCCGGCGCTGGCCTTCGAACCCGGCGCGGTGACGGAACCGTCGAAGAGAGACGACAGGCGGTGCCCCGAACGGGATCCGATCGTTGCAGCGGCGGCCTTGAACGCCTTCGCATCATAGGCCGACGATCCCTTGAACATCGCATTGATGGTCTTCGCGGCCACCGCCATTGCCTCCATGTCCTGCTGTCTTTGCGCGACGCTTCTCGATTGCAGGTTCTCTGCCGCCGTCGCGGAGAACGCTGCGGCTGCGCTCGCCACCAGAATGAGACCGAACATCTTCACGGCCTTTGAACCCATTCACCAAACCTTCCTAACACGTCGACTGTTGACCAGGATCAAGGTAACCGTTTCGACCCTCGCCGCAATGTGATCACAAGGGCCTGCAGCGAGATCGTCAGGGATATTGGCCATTTTGGGGCGTGGCATTGGCCCTGAGGCTTCCGGCTCTATCTTTGCTCCGAGAGCGGGTCCCGTCATGGAGCTGTTGACCATGGATGAAGAGCGCGGCGGAATGGAGCCGGGGCCCGACAATCCGCTCGGAGCCCGCGCTCTCTATATCTTCAAGGACGGCGAGGACACGCTCTACCGCTTCTACGGATCGCCCGAATGGTGGAGCATTGGCAAGCATGTTTCGTCAGGCCGCGTCCGGATGATCAACCAGGACGTCATCGATCTCTATAACCGCGTTGCGGACGGAACCCCGATCCTTGTCACGGACCTGTCGAACGACAAGCCGGACCGATCCTAGAAAGTTGCCCGGCTTATGGTGCGCGGCTTATCCGATGCGAACGACGGTTTCCGAGGTGAATCCGAACGGGGGAATCGCAAGGTTCTCCGGTGCGGGCCCCTTCCGGACGCGCCCGGCAGTGTCATTGTGCGATCCGTGGCAAGGGCAGAACCAGTCTCCGAAATCCCCAGCCTGTCCGAGTGGCACGCAGCCGAGGTGCGTACACACTCCAATCATCACAATCCAGTTCTCCTTCCCTCCCCTGCAGAGCGGGCGAGATCGGTCGCTGGCTGGTCATCGGCAAGGTTGGCGTTCCGCGCCAAAGGATCCTTGAGATCATCAAGCACAGTCGCTCGTGCTACCTCGACTTCCTGCTGGGTGCGGTTGCGAATGAAGACTGGCCGGCCCCGCCATTTTACGGTTAGTGACATGCCTTCCACCAAGGACGATATGTCCACTTCGATAGAGGCCATTGCAAGCGTCGACGCATCAGGGCGCATCTGGTCGATGAATGGCCAGGAGGCGGCCCCGACACCCACGGCCCCGGCCATGGCGGTCACCAGATAGAGAAAGTCACGTTTGGTAGGTTCGACTGTTTCGTTCATCGCCAGTAACGCTGCCCTGCTTGAAGAAGGCACTCGTCACGATGCAGGCTGTCATCGCCCGCGCAAAAAGATTTTATTCCGTACGGGAAGGCAAGGAAAGGAGGAACACTCGCTCGCGATTGGCGGAATGGGATGGAACGAACGACAAACTTGTCGGTCCTCCGCACCCAGTCGTTTATTCTGTCTGTTTGCTGCGCTTCGGATTAGAAGGGGATATCTTGAAGCTCGCAATGATTTTCCCATCATGAACGCTGACCAATCTGACTCGCTGTAGAGTAGCTACTGGGATGGCAGTTGTCCGGCAAAGCCGCGTCCAGGTTTTTCGCATTGGACTTTTGCTTACCACCCTATTGAGAAGTTCAGCGTTGTCGCGTGAGGCGTTTTCCAGCCGCGCCGGCACAGGCCGGCATGCGGCCGCAGCGAGCATCAGCGAGCGGACAGCCGAAGGCAACCCGCGCCCGCCAGGTAGCGCCGTAGGGTTTGCCGGAGGCTTGTGGGAAACGCCTGCATCAGCGGTACAATTTTACATTGAACCGCTTGCCGGGCGCAGTCGGTCCCGGTTTCCGCCCTTCGGGCGGTCGCTATGCTAAACCTCCTGCGGCTGCCCTTTTTACCGGTCAAGCGGTGCGCGAACTGGCTCCGGCTGCGCCTGCGCCTGGTATGCTCATTGCTTGCTTCAGTGGGGAAAGGGCGCTCTGCCCCCTCTCCCCTGCAAGGGGAAAATCGGTCTCCCCGTCCTTCCTCCGCTCGCCTTTAGCTCGCTCCGTGTAGGATCGACGCGGATCCGCTCGAGGCGGATCTGCGTCGCCCTTCGGCTACGCCTCGGGCGGGTGATCCCCCTCCGATTTGTCCCCTTGGCCCCCCTCTCCCCCGCTGTTCCGCACGAGCTCGGGAGCAGGAGCGGGCTCCTGCCTCTTCGGGCATGAGGCCGCTTCGCGGGAATAGGGAAAAAGGGAACCATCATGACTGACATCATCACTGTTGCATTGAGCAAGCTCGACGCCGATCCGAGGAACGTGCGCAAGACCTACAGTGCCGAGGGCATCGAGGCGCTGGCAGCAAACATTCGAGCCGATGGCTACCGGCTTCTGCAAAACCTCGTTGTCCGTAAGGGCGATAAGAAGGGCCGCTATATCGTCGTCGCCGGTGGACGCCGATTGGCTGCGCTCAAGCTGTTGGCGGAGGCGGGCGAGATCACCAAGGATTACCCCGTCGAGTGCAAGGAACGCGAAGGGGAGATCGCCACGGAAATCAGCCTCGCGGAGAACGTCATGCGCGAGGAAATGCACCCGGTTGACCAGTACGAGGCATTTGACGCACCGGCTAAACAAGGAAAAGGCATTGCCGACATTGCCGCCCGGTTCGGCACGACCGAAACCATCGTCCGCAAGCGGCTGGCTCTTGCCCGCGTTTCGCCGATCCTTTTGCAGCAGTTCCGCGACGAGGACATGAGCTTTGCGCAGCTATCGGCGTTCACGGTCAGCGATGATCACGAAATGCAGGTGACCGTCTGGAACTCGCTCACCTCTTGGAACCGCGACCCTCATTCAATCCGGCGAGTGCTGACCGAGGAAATGATTCCGGCGACGGACAAGCGCGTGCAGTTCATCGGCGGGCTGGCTGCATATGAGGAAGCCGGTGGATCGGTAAAGCGCGATCTCTTTGACGACCGCAACGCGGTTACGCGATGAACGTCGCTTTGGTCGAAAAGTTGGTGGCTGAAAAGCTCGAGACGGCCGCCGCGACCGTTCGTGCCGAAGGCTGGAAATGGGTCGAGTGCTCCGCCACGGCCCCTGCCGGTTATCATGCGATGAAGCGCCACTATCCCGAGGCCTTCCTCTAAAGAAGATCAGGCGGCGCTTGATGCCACACAGGCGGAATATGACGAGCTTGCCGAGTTGATTGAAAGCGGCATAGCCGACGACGAGGCAGAGGCGAACTGTCCGACGTCGAAAAGCGGATCGACACTCTGAATGCCCGATCGGAAGCCTATAGCCCGGAGGCATTCGAACAGGCGGGAACCTTCGTGTTCCTCGACTATCACGGTCGGCTTGCCATCGAGCGCGGCTTTGTGAAGCCGGGAGAAGTCGAGTCGGCGGGAGATGAGGACGAGGACGGCGAAGGCTTGCCGAGCGCCAGCGGCGCGGCAATGCCCAAGTCACCGAGCATCAGCCATTCCGCCGCGCTGATCGAGGACCTGACGGCTCACAAGACCGCTGCCTTGCGTGTCGAACTGGTATCCGGACGTGGCGCTTGTTGCCGTCGTTCATGCGATGCTGCTGCGCGTGGCCTATCCGTACAATTCGGAGCAGAGCGCCCTACAGTTGTTGCTCACGCACGAACGGTTGGAGCCGTCGATGAAGGACGCCGAAAGCTGCAAAGGGTTTTCCGCCTTCAACGATCTTGCGGGCAACTATGGCCATCACCTGCCGGGAAATCCTGCCGATCTGTTCGATTGACTGTTGGAGCAGCCGCGAGACATGGTGCTGATGCTTCTCGCATTCGGCGCGGCGCACTCGGTCAATGCGGTGGAGAAGAAGTTTACAGATCTGGCCCACAATCATGTTGAGGGGAGGCCCGACTCCCCTCCCCTCAAACTCCCCTTCCCGCCCGGGTGTTCTTGCGTTTCAGGAACTGTTATGAAGCATATTGCTTCAGCATTTTTGACTCAAGGCGGCGTCTTAAGATCAGCAAAAACGCGGCAAGCCACTAAAAAATAAGGGCATTCTCGGTCTAGCACGCGCCTTACAGGCCGTTGCGTGTAGCACGTTGTTGCACCTTTTTGATCTATGAGGCTATTTTTCGAATGGCGGAATCAGTCGTGATTCCGGCGCTCACGCATCTGATCAAATTTCACGGAGATGACAGGCCCGACCAGAAAAGAAAAACCGCTCCCGAAGAAGTCCGGAAGCGGGGTCTATGAGTCAATAAATTAGCCGAATTCTTTCTCGCAGACCCTCCCTTCCCTGTCAATTGTAAAAGCACCTTTTCGGTGAACGGCGAAGCTTTGCCTGGTCCCTAAGTGGAGACGAGGAATGGGGAATACCCAAATTCATCAGCGGCCAATCGGCCGCAGGATAACGCCGCAGCGTGCGCAATTCCGGCGTCTGGCAGAGTCGGCGGATATCGGAACCGTGACGCGTGCCCAATTGGCCGTGCTTGCTCAAAGCCTGACATGCACAGGGCTAATCAACGGGACCGAAAGCCACCTGTTGGTGGCGCTGATCAATACGGTTCCCGCTGAATCATTCGACAGGGCCGGCCGTCCGATCGTATTCAAGTCGAACCAGCAACTGGCCTTCGAAATTGGCCGGTCGGTCGGTCGCGTCAGCCGCATGCTATCCAGCCTCTTCGACGCTGGCCTGATCACGATGCAGGACAGCGGCAACTACAAGCGCTATCCCATCCGCAATGGCGACGGCGAGATCACGGACGGTTGCGGAATCGACCTTCGCATCCTAATCGTCCGATATGCCGAGCTTGACGAGCTCGTGAGACAGGTTCGGGCTGAGAAGAAAGCCGCCGACGCGGCGCTACGGCGCTACCGCGGGGCGCTTCGCAATGCCCGCCATGCCCTTTCGACAGCAGCACAGCTTTCCGCGCAGGTATTGGATCGCATCGGATCCCGCATCGAGCGTGTAAGCGATTTTGTTGGAGCTGCTGGCAAGGCCTCGAGCGGGATGCTGCGTCGCGCAACCGCCATTTTGGAGTGGCTTGCGGAGCGGATGATGCAGCTCCCGCGCCGATCGGCAGAAGCGCAAGAAGCGCAAAATATGACATGCCCGTATGTCGAAAACGGCATGCACAAACAGATTACAACTCCTCATCCCTTTGACGAGAGTAATCACGAACGGCGTTCGGCTAACGCCGAACAACTCAGTTCGCCTAAGGCTGGCTCCGCCAGCGATTGGGCTTTTGAAGAAAGCCTGAGGCGAGGCCGGAGCGAAATCAACCAGCCACGGCGCTTACCGCAGGCAGTGGTGGAATTGCAAGACGTGCTTAGGGCGGTGCCAGCGTTGAAGACCTACGGGTTTGCCCCCAGCAGTTGGGCCGACCTAGCGCGGGCCGTGCCGCTGATGTGCCGGTTTGCCGGGATCTCCGAGGATGCCCGCGCCCGCGCGGTCGAGCAGATGGGCGAGCAGCAAGCCGCCGTCGCCGTCGCCGTGACACTTGAGAAGTACGACCGGCAGGAAGTCAGCTCGCCGGGAGGATATTTGCGGGCTATGACGGACCGCGCGGCCGCGGGCGAATTGCACCTCGCCCGCTCTGTCTTCGGGCTCGCCGCCCGAAATTCCATGGAGGTCAGACATTGAGACGTAACGCTTTGCCGGCGCTTTTCGCCGCCCTTGTCATCATTCACGGTTCGGCGGAGGCCGCGGATTATTCCGGCCGTGCCCGCGTGATCGATGGCGACACCATCAGCATCCGGAATCAGCGAATCAGGATAGCGGCGATCGATGCTTGCGAGCGCGACCAGGCCGGATTGAAAGACGGGAAGTTATGGCGCTGTGGCGTCGCAGCTCGCAGCTATCTTGGGAAAATGATCGACGGCCGGCACGTTCGCTGCGACATCATCGATCAGGATCAGTATCGCCGCCTGGTGGGCCAGTGCTTCGTTGGAGACGTCGATATCGGCCTTGCGATGGTGAAAGCAGGACTGGCGGAGGCAATGCTACGGTATCTGCCGGCGACCCACTCGATCAACGAGGTCGAGTACGGCCAGACCGAGAACCGCGCCCGCGATAATGGCTTTGGCATGTGGTCGGCCGAGATCGAGAGCCCGCACGTCTATCGTCGTTCCAAACCTTCCGGGAACCAGTGACCCGCGAGATAGCCAATACGGAGCAGTGGCGCCGACGGCGTGCGAAGCATATTGCTTCAGTGTCACCGTCGGAACCGCCGCAAAACACTGTTGATCAGGTCGCACAATTGCATCATATTGGTGCAAATTGTGCGGTTGGTACGTCGCTGAGAAACGGGGAAACGTTGCCAAAACGGTTCAAACCACACTCCTTCAGGGCGGTTGCTTTTGACGCTCGTTCGCACGTCGACGCGGTCTACGCAAAGCGGACGCCACAAAAATTTCCCCGCCTTCGGCTTCCTCGCGAAGCAAATTTTTGCGTCCTCTCGCCTCCTCCGCTCACGCTCCGGCCTACGGTGCGCACTGCTTTCCGCCGTGCCTTTGGAACGATCATCGCAACCACGAAAGAGGAGTGAAAGACATGAACATCACCAACTACATCCAGTTCGACGGCGACAACCTCGACACCGCAAAGGGCGCCGGCCTCATCTCCACTATCGACCGCGACATGGACATCAAGGTCGTGCCGTTCGAGTCCGACAATGAAAAGGCCCCGACGCACCGCGTCTACGCCAAGTCGCCGCGCGGCCATGACATCGAGGTCGGCGGCATCTGGAAGAAAGAGAACCAGGACGGTAAGCCGTACTACACCCTCTCGATCCGCAAGCTTCGCTACAACGCCAATCTCGGCCGGTTCCCCAGCCAGGACGATGCCTCCCTGCAGGCGATCATCGAATGGGAACCCCGCGATTAATCCGCTCAGAGCGCCCGGCGAGCAGCCGGGCGCCCACCATTGAAGGCCGGAAAATCCGGCAAAGTGCTGGATTTCCAGCACTTTTCCTGCTAGGGTGGCCCGTAACTGGAGATTTGCCGATGAACGTTCATTCCCGCCGTCCGGATCGTTCCCCGGAAGCCATCGAGAAGCGGCGTAAGGCCGTCGAGCAGGCGCGCGCTGCCAACATCCGGCAGGGCTATGTTCACGATCCGGTGCTCGAGGCGGCCAACGCCCGCTATGTCGCCGGCGACATTACCACGGAAGAATTTCGCGAAGAGATGCTGGCGCGCTTCAAGCGCGCCTGATCTTCGATCAGTGATTTGAACAAGCCGCCTGCATTCCCGGGCGGCTTTTTTCATGAGGAATCGATTGGTAAACGAGCAGCCAAAGGGCTCTTACACCTACCCCGACGTTCCCGGCGATCCAGATCGCACGGGCGTCTTGCGCAACAAACTCAGCCTGACGACGCATTCGGAATTGCGGCTGGCCGAATACGCGTTGACCAACATCCGGCTGATCGAGATAACCGGGGGACGTGGGCCGAGCGGTAATTTCGACAAGGCGCATCTGAAGGCGATCCACGGTTATATCTTTCAGGATGTCTATGAATGGGCCGGTCATACGCGCAACGAGAGTCCCGTCGTTGATGGACAGCGCGTGGAGCCAATCGGCGGCCTCTCAAAGGGCGGCACTTCGTTCCTGCCCGGCTCGCGCATAGAAACGGGCTTGGACGAGGCGCTGAAGCCGATCCGAGATCCGCAGGCCCTTCGCAATGCGACGCCGGAGGAATTTGCTGAGCGCGCCGGAAAAGTCCTCTCGGAGCTGAACTATGTGCACCCTTTTCGGGAGGGAAACGGACGTGCCCAAGAGGCGCTGGTCTCGGCTGTAGGCCGTCATTACGGGCACGAGATCGACTTTTCCGTAATCACCAAGCCGCGCATGATCGAGACGTCGATCGAGACCACGAACGACCCGTCCAGTCCGGCAATGAAGCATGTGATTGAGGACGCGATGAACCCGGCCCGCAGGGAGGCCATCCGATCCGCATTCGAAGACTTGCGGGAGGCCGGTGAGGAGCCACTGCAACACAATGTTCGCACCGCATGCCAAGGCGAGGAGATCACAGGAACGGTTCTCGGCCACGACAATCGCGTCGCCAGCCTTGTGACTGATCAGGGAATTGTCGTCGCCGATCGCGCGGACCTTCCCGAGAGGCTGCCGGACGACGAGGAAATCACCTTCACCGCCAGATCGGACTTTTCCCGAGTAAGGCGCGAGCAGTCGGCCCAGGAGGCGCAATCGCAGCCGGCGCCAGCGCGGCAATCACAGCAGGACCATAATCCGGAGCTGAAGGCGATCGAGGCGCAAATGGCGGCACAGCGCAGTCGGGAGCGTGATGACGACGATCGCGAACGGTAACCTGCCCACCGGCTCTTAAGCTGCAAGAGCTATCCGTGAGCAGGAGGCGCCGATGTTCTGCGCCCTCTCCTTCCGTTGGTGATTTGACGGACAAGCTACGATAGCCCCTCCCCCACGCAACCGCTGGCGCGGTCCTCCACTCTGTTGCGGCCCTTCGTGTGCATGGGCTCGCTTCGGCTATCTCCGTTTTTTGCCGTCAACCAACGGAAGGAGACGGCAATGCAGAGCATGAAGGACACCTACCAGCGTATCACCGATGCCATCATCGAGCAGCTTGAAGCCGGAACAAAGCCGTGGATTCGGCCCTGGCGCGGAAACAGCCGCGGCTCCCTCGTTCCGCGCCGCGCCACAGGCGAAGCCTATCGCGGGATCAACGTCCTGATGCTGTGGCTCGCAAGCGAACTCGCCGGCTACGAGGAAAACATCTGGATGACCTACCGCCAAGCTCAAGATCTCGGAGGCCAGGTCCGAAAGGGCCAGAAGGGTTCCCTCGTCGTCAAGTACGGCACCCTTACCCCGAAGGAGCGCGAAGACGATGACGAACGCGCCATTCCCTACCTCAAGGGCTACACGGTCTTCAATGCCGAGCAGATCGAGTACCTTCCAGACCGGTTCTATCGACCGGCCGGCGAGCTGCCGGCGATGCCAGTTCCGCATCTCGAGACCGTCGAAACCTTCGTCCGCAACACCGGCGCGGTGGTCACCTACGGCGGAACGACCGCCTGCTATCGTCCCGCCCCCGACGACATCCTCATGCCCGATCGGGCGCGCTTCGTCGACGAGGTTCACCTCTACTCGACCTTGCTTCACGAAGTGTCGCACTGGTCAGGCGCAAAGCATCGCCTCGAGCGTGACTTGAGCGGCCGATTCGGCAGTGAAAGCTACGCCATCGAGGAGCTGGTCGCGGAGCTCTCCGCTTCATTCCTCTGCGCCGATCTCGGAATGGCCCACGATCCTCGCGACAACACCGCCACCTACCTGGAAAGCTGGCTCAAGGCGTTGAAGAACGACAAGCGGGCGATCATCACCGCGGCCGCCAAAGCCCAGGCAGCAGCCGACTACCTTCACGGACTTCAAACGACTGGCATTCCGCCAATCTGATCCAGTGCAAAAGTTCCCCGCGGGGAACCGCGTCGCGAACTTCGTCGCGTCCGGCTGCTTGTTAGTCGGGCCAGGCGGGCCTGCCCTATTTGCGTGGGATTCAGAATCTGGGGGCAGGGGGCGCCGTTGCCAGGAGCGAGTTCCCCGCGGGGAACTATGAGAGCTAGTTTTTTTAGCTATGCTAGTGGAGTTCGAACGGCAGCCGGCGTAGCGCCAGTTTGATCCCGTCTGATGTTCAAGTTCTCCGCGGGGAACTTGGCCGCAGCTTCGCCGTGGCTGCTGCGGTTCGCGGCACGGACGCGGGAATATCCAGGGCCTGGGGCGCAGCCTGCCCCATGTCCTTTGGTATGGGAAGTTCCCCGCGGGGAACTGTGCAGAGCCCAGCCATTCACATCTGATCTGAATTCACAGGCCACAATTGATGCGCCGGGCCGAATCGGAGTACCGGTTAGTTGCGGAGAAAACTCGAAATTGCGGGTTTTTGAGTAGTTATGGGGTTGTTAGCAGATCGTTAACCACAACAGCGGTTAAATGGCGAGAGTGACCACCAAGGATCCTATTTGATGACGCGACACCTCAGCAGCCTTTCCTTCATGGAGAATTTCTCCAGCAAGCTCGAGCTGGCGTTGAACAACCTGAGCATGGCGCAGTTCCCGCCGGATGCGCGGCGCACTATGCGCAAGTTCACATCTACCGAAGTCGCTCAGCTCCTAGATGTCACCGAAGCCTACATCCGGCAGGTTGCCGCAAAAGAGCAGGGGCCTTCCCCCGAAATCTCCAACGGCCGCCGGCTCTATACCCTAGAGCAGGTCCTCGAATTGCGGATGGCGCTCGCCGCCAACGGTCGCAAGAAGTGGATGAACCCGCGCCGTGCAGGCAACGAACAATGCCAGATTATCGCAGTCACCAATTTTAAGGGCGGCTCCAGCAAGACGTCGACCACCATCCATCTTGGGCACTACCTGGCTTTACGCGGCTACCGCGTTCTCGCCGTTGATCTTGATCCGCAGGCGTCTCTGACAGCTTTGCATGGCAATCTTCCGAAATTCGACTACCGAGGCGGGGATACTCTCTATTCGGCGATTCGTTTCGAGGACCCGGTTCCAACAAAGTCAATCGTTCACCAAACGCATATCGCCGGTTTCGATGTGATCTGCGCCGGCCTCGAACTCACCGAGTTTGAAACGGCCGTCGCGCTTGAGATGCGACGGGCAGGAGGGACAGGCTTCCTGCTTCGCGTTTCCCAAGCCCTCGAACAGGTTGCGGACGACTACGATTTCATTCTCATGGATTCGGCGCCATCTTTGAACTTCTTGACGCTGTCATCCCTCACTGCCGCGACAGGCGTCGTGATCCCTGTTCCAGCGCATATGCTTGACGTAGACTCGACCGCCAAATTCCTTGAGCTTGCTGCATCATATATGCAGATCCTTGATGAGGTCGGCACATCGGCTCAATGGGATTTCGCGAAATTCCTCATCACGAAATTCGAACCCAACGACCATCCTCAGGCAAATATGTCAGCCCTCATGCGGCAGGTGTTTGGTGAAGACCTGCTGCTGAACTCTGTCATTAAATCAACTGCGGTCGCAGATGCCCTAACCTGGAAGCAAAGTTTGTACGAAGTGCAGCGGGCGCGCTTCTCCGCTCCCAAGACCTATGACCGCGCCATCGAGTCCATCAATGCGGCCAACGCCGAACTGGAAAGCCTGTTCTGGAAGGCATGGGGGAGAGAATGAGCCGCAAGGACTCGAAAGGCCTTTTTGCTAACGTCTTGGGTCAGCTTGAGAGCTCTCCCGAGAGGGGAGGGGGGCAGAGAACGACGTCCCCACATCTTCTGAAAGTAGCGGCTGGGGTCAGGCAGATCCAGGAGCGAAGCGAATTCGCTGAGCGGCTGCTGAAGGATGGCGGTCAGATTATCGAGATCGACCCAGACGATGTTCTGGATTCCGCGATTCCGGATCGCTTCGCGTCGGCGTACGATGCGGCGAATCTCGCCGAACTCATGCAGTCGATGGGAGAGCATGGGCAGAGTACACCGGGCCTTGTGCGCTCAGTGCAGGGCGTCGCGAAGCCGTTTCAGATCGTTTTCGGTCGCCGTCGCCTCGCAGCCGCCAAACTCTTGGGCATCAAGTTTAAGGCGATTGCGCGGGATCTCAGTGATGAGGATGCGGTCGTTCTTCAGGGCGAGGAGAATAGCAACCGCAACGATCTCTCCTTCATAGAGCGTTGCCTTTTTGCGCATTCGCAAGAGGCGGCCGGTTTCAGTCGCGACGTGATCTGCAAGTCACTGAGCACCGGCAAATCGCATATTTCCGAAATGATCCGGCTCGCCAAGGCGCTGCCGCGAGAGATTGTCCTGGAGATTGGCGCGGCCCCAGAGATCGGCCGCCGGCGCTGGCTAGACTTGGAGGCAAGGTGGGCGGCACATGCGGCTCCGCTTCAGGCAGCCCGGGAAGCGCTTGGCCGACTCGAAACTCTGAGCGGCGGAAGCGACGCCCGATTTAACGCCGTTTTTGACGTGCTCGGCGCGGAGCGAGACTCCCCCTCAGCGACCGTAGACGCCACGCAGCTCGTAGCTCACGGTCTTGTTTTGGGGCAGGTGAGCCACGCCAAATCCGGCTCCAAACTCGCTTTCAACAAATCGGTACCAGCTGGGTTCGTCGACTTCGTTGCGGCGCAGATTGAGACGCTGCACGATCAGTTTGTGCAGCGAAATAAGCAGTAGTTCGCAGACTTGGAAACTAGGAGGATAACCGCAAAAGAAAAAGGCCCCCAAACGTTGCCGTCGTGGAAGCCCTTCTCTGTGTTCTAGCAGACCGAGAATCGCATTTCCCCGAATCCCAGTCAAGAGTCCTTTTGGCACCGATTTTGGTGGGCGGATTTCTTTTGCCTTTTGAGAGGTGAAGGAAATGCAGGTTGGAAATGTGACGACGCCCTTCGGGCGGCGGCCGATTTCGCTTGCCCAAATCAAGGGGCAGATGCGGACGGCCGAAATCAGACCCGGCAAGACAGCCGACAAATGGAAGGTGTTCCGAGATGCCTGTGAGGCGAGGGCGGTGCTGGGCATTCAGGACCGCGCCCTTGCGGTGCTCGATGCTTTGCTGACGTTCTACCCGGACAACGAGCTTCGCGAGGAGCGAGGTCTCGTCGTCTTTCCGTCGAACGATCAGCTCTCGGTTCGCGCGCACGGCATTGCCGGCACGACACTGCGCCGGCATCTCGCCGCGCTCGTCGAGGCAGGCCTGATCCAGCGTAAGGACAGCGCCAATGGCAAGCGCTACGCCCGCAAGGACGACGCCGGTGCGATCGAGGAGGCGTTCGGCTTCAGCCTGGCGCCGCTATTGGCACGCGCCGAGGAATTAGCGCAGGCCGCACAACAGGTTGCCGCAGAGCGCAAGCGCTTCCGCATCACGAAGGAAGCGTTGTCAATCTGCCGGCGCGATGTCCGCAAGCTGATCAGTGCTGCGATGGAGGAGGGGGCTGCCGGCGACTGGGGACGCATCGAAGAGTATTTCCTTGAGCTGACCAGACGCATCCCCCGTTCGCCGAAGACCGCGGATATGGAGCCGGTCCTCGACGAGATGCAAATGCTGCGCGAGGAAATCATCAACCGGCTGGAAACTCACCAAGATTCCGAAAATATGACCAGCAATGCTGTTCAAAACGAACGCCACATACAGAATTCAAATACCGAATCCAGCAATGAACTTGAACCTAGCTCTAGAAACGAGCAGGGCGCGAAGTCGAACGAGACCAGCCGGCCGACCAGCGAGCCGATAAAGGCATTCCCGTTGGGTATGGTGCTGAAGGCTTGCCCAGAGATCAACGATTATGGGCCGGGCGGCGCGGTTGGAAGCTGGCGCGACCTGATGTCGGCGGCGGTCGTCGTTCGATCGATGCTGGGGGTCAGCCCGTCAGCCTATCAGGACGCCTGCGAGGTCATGGGGGAGCAGAATGCCGCGGTTGCTGTCGCCTGCATCCTCGGAAGGGCAGGGCATATCAACAGTGCCGGCGGCTACCTGCGTGATCTCACGCGAAAGGCGGCACGCGGCGAGTTTTCGCTCGGGCCGATGCTAATGGCGTTGATGCGGGCGAACCAGGGCGCGGGCCGGAAGGTCGGATGATGCGATGTGCTGAGAGACACTCGAGCGAAGGATCGGCGCGGCATTGAGAACGTCGGTCGAGATGCGAGGCATAACCGACCGTGCGACGGAAGTCGTCGTGGCACACCCGTTGCAGACGCAATTAACTCCGCGCTGTCAAATTAAGTGCCACTCGCTCCTTTGCGGCAGCAAGCGAATGTCTACAGCCTTGCGCGATGCCTCAGATGCGACTATATTTGGCCTCAAATGAACGGAGATGACATGCTAGCTTTTGAAAACGTTGCCGATGTCTTGGGTTTGCCGGCGAAGGAAGCAGCAGCGCGTTCTCCGCTCGGGCTGATTACGCGCATAGAGGGCGGTCTGCCTGTCGCGGCACTGGAGCGCGTGGTGCACCTTCTGGCTCCAAATGACAGCCATTTCAAGTATCGATTGGTGCCGAAGGCGACCTATGAACGCCGAAAGGCAACGCTTCGGCTCTCACCGGACGAGGGGATGCGCGTCGCGCGTGTCGCCAGGGTGTGGAACCTGGCACTGGATGTTTGGCAGAGTGAGGAAGAAGCCCGTGATTTCCTGTTTCGGTCCCACCTCATGCTCGAGGACAAACGTCCGATTGATGTGGTCATCCAGAGCGAGATTGGCGCCGAACTCGTGCTGGAAATCCTCGCAAGCCTGAAATACGGCAGCGCTGCGTGAGCGCCCAGATTCTTGATCGCACGCTGTCGGCATATCGAATAGGTGACCCGAACGGGACCTATCCCATATTCGACGCAACTGGCTCAACCATCGCGCCAGGGCGATGGAATACGCCGGCAAGTCCAATGATCTACAGTAGCGAGCACTATTCAACCGCGGTACTCGAGAAGCTGGTGCATGGCAGCGGTCGATTGCCGCCAAACCAGCACTACGTGCAATTAACGGTACCACGCGGATTGGCCTATGAGGTCTTTTCGCCGCCGGCTCTCCCGGGCTGGGACACGATGCCGCCAACAGCGAGCAAGGGATTTGGCGAGCAATGGTGTCTGGAAAGGAGGAGCGCAATCTTGCTCGTCCCCAGCGTTGTAGCCCGGCTCGACCGCAACATACTGATAAATCCAGCTCACCCGGAGTTCCGTGAAATTCAGGTCAGCCTTCATCAGCCGGTTTACTGGGATCGTCGCCTCTTCGGACAGTAACAAGGCAGTGCGTCTCGCCTGCTCGGTTCAGACAATCAGCTTCGCCGCTCGGCCCTGTTTACGTGCAGCCCTATTTTAACAGCTCGCCGTCTGCGTGGCCGATTTTGCTTTTGTCGTTTCCGCAGGAACTCTAACCCGATTTAGCCATTCTTATCGGTCAGTTCCCGCGAATAGGAATTCCATGGAGGAGGATCGTGGAAGACAGCGCCAGTGACCGCGAACTTATCGTGGTAATGAGACAGTATTTTGTGGCCAAAGCCGAGCTGGAAGGCTTGAGAGCACAATTGGAGGCGGCACGACAGACCGCCGGCGAGGCGATCGACGCATTCTACGATCCCCGCCAGAACGCCGAGCATGCCGCCGGTCTCGAACGCTCGCATCGCCTGAGGGGAGAGATGGCGTCGCTGATGCAGCGTGCGGAAGCCTGGGCCAGGGCAGCATCGGTCGCTGACCGGCACGATAGGTCGAAGGCGGAAGCAGACCCGGAAGAATGGCAGTCGTTTGAAAGACGAGCCGATGCACTCTTTGGGGCGTAGTCACGCTTAGACAATCAGCCGGGCCGCTCGTCCATTCTTTCGTTCCGCGTTGTTATAGTAGCTCGCCGCCTGGGTCACCGATTTGTGCAGCGATTGCTGCATCGCTTCGGGCAGCGGGATACCGCGGTTTGCCGCCTCGGTCAGATAGCCAGATCTCAAGCCGTGCGCCGAAAACAGCGCCGGGTCGAGGCCGACCTGCTTGGCACGGCTTTTCAGAATGACGTTGACCGACTGCGGCGTCAGCGCCCGCCGGTTGATGTTGCCCCATTGATCGATGCGCCGAAAGACCGGTCCCTCCTTGATCGCGGCTTCGGCCAGCCAGCGCTTCAAGGCGGTCACCGGCCGGCCGATTAACAGCACATGTTCGTTGTCGTCGCTCGTGGTGGTTTTGGTGCGGCCGAGATGAATGCTGAGACAAGGCAGGGGAGGGGAGTTCTTGTCGTTCGGGTCGGCGCGGACCGGCTCCTCGTCGGTGAGGTCTTCAACGAGCAGTCCCGCGACCTCCGAGCGGCGGCGGCCGCCGGAAGCGAAGGCTGTGAGGAGCATCGCTCGGTCGCGGAGGTCGACCAGCCTATCGCCAGCACAGGCCTGCAACAGCTTTACCAGCACGTCGATGGTTACGGCCTTTTTGCTCTTCCTTTGCCGTGGCCGACTGCTCGCCCTGACTGCCAGCCTCAGCGCGCTCTTCAGCCTTGGCGCACCGAAGGCGCCGGTTAGACCACGCCAGCGCGTCAGGATCGACCACGACGTCAACCGCCGCCGCACCGTGCCGGGGGCATGCGGGCCGGCGGCCCTGAGCAGCCGTTTGGCCCGCAAACCGGCCTCAACGTCGGCCGGCATGCCGTGGCTCGGATCCTCAGCGCGCTTAACCGGGTCCCAGAGGTGATGGGCGACGAATTTGAGCAGCAGACTTTCCGGCGCCGGCCAGGGGAGGGGGGAGCCGGTCGCGAGCCGGCACCAGGCCTCGAGATAGCCGAGATCGGAGGCGAGAGCCCTGAGCGTGTTCTCGCCCATGCCTTCGCTGGCGAGGTGCTTCAGGGTTTCGACATCGTCGTCGGTCAGCAGCGCGGCGAGCTGGTCGCGCCGGTCGAACGGCAGGATGGCGTCGAGCGCGTCGAGTTCTTCGGCGCGGCGGTGGAGCGCTTGGCTGTCCGATTGGGCCGCTCTATGATTGTCGATCATGGATTCAGTCTCCAACGCTCTTGTGGGCACTCCCGAGAATCCGTGTATTTCGGGAAACGGAGAGTATTGAAATGGCGTTGACCGTCACCGCTGCGGCGGTTTTCAGGAATTTCGCGACCTATCAGAATGCCGCCGAGCGCGAGCCGGTGATCATCACCGAGAACGGCCGGCCGCGCACCGTGCTCATTGCCTATGAGGACTATCTGCGGCTGGCGCGGCGCGACCGCCGCGTCGAGGCGACGGCGGAGTTGAGCGACGGTGACATCGCCGTGGTCGAAAAATCCGAAATGGAGCCGGGTCTCGATCATCTCAATGCCGAACTGCTGACGGGCAAGCATGCTGCCGACTGAAAGTGCTGCTTGCGCCGGCTGCCGGCTGCCGGGTGCAGCGGATGCGGTCTCATGCCGTCTCGATGTCGGTGCGCGAGAAATCATCGCCTTTGTAGAGCAGCGGTTCATTGCGTGTCCTGGCGAGCGCATAGGAGAAACAGTCGCCATAGTTCAGACCGGCCGGATGTCGGCCCTTGCCGTAGCTACGCCAGGCTCGCCTTGCCACCGCGATCTGTTCCGCGTCGACGGCGACGATTTCCACGCCCGCCTTGTAGAGCCATAGATCGAGCTCGGCCGCACCAGCCTCGCCGAGGCGCGCCTCGATGACGATGGCGAGTTCAAGGACTGTCGCGGCGGAGATGAAGCGCCGTGGCGCGTCGACGACTTTTTGTTCGTAGGTTTCGGCTTCTGGCTCATTGAAGGCGATCGCGACGATGGCGGACGTGTCGATGACCATCAGCCGGGGAGCCCATTTTCGTCATAGCCCAGGATCTCGTCTGCGGAGCGGTTATCGAGCACTGCCAGCCTCGCCCAGCGCTTCCGGCTGGCGGCAAGCTCCTCGAGAAGGGCATCGCGATTTCCGGCATTTGCGAGGCGCCGCAGCCGTTCTTCAAGTGCCCGGCGGGTCGCCATGGTGATGGTTTCACCGGTCTTCTCGGCCAGTGCCTTTGCCAGGCGTTCCGTCTCTGGATCTTTAATGCTGAGCGCCATTCTGGTTCCTTGGTTCCTAGTTGTCTATATTCTACCTCGCTCTGGCCCCAGTGCAACGCCTGGACGTCGGATCTTGGCGGAACCGTCCAACGTCGCGAGCGCAAAGCCTGAGCCGGTCCGCCACTATTTTTGCCTCGAGCGGCTGTGTTGCCGTGAGCGTAGGTGATTTGCGGCTCGAAAACCGAAACTATCGATACTTGAAACCTATCGATAGTGAGTGGACCGCGGCAATCGGCGTCCGGCTGACGGAAAGATATCGGCTTTTAGCTTCTGTTTGTGAAAATTCCGACATTAGTTCATATGGTTAATACTTCGTGAAATGGTGTGTCAGATATTGCCGCGCCCGACTGAACGACGGTTGTGCGCTACGTGATGGTTGAGATTAGGCGAAGTGAGGTTGGTTCGGTTCCGGTAGGGGCGAGAGGACAACCGAATCTGCGCTCATCCGGTAACGGCGCGTGATCGGCGACGAATGCGAACCGTTGGCGTGGGATAAAGTTGGCGGTCGCCGCGCGGGCGTATTCCTGGCACTGTCGGCAAAACGGACCATCCTACATCCTCGTGCGCTTTGATCTGCGGGACATGAGGATGACGATAGGCATTGGGAAGGCCATATGAGACGACAGACCGCCCTTTGCCGCCGACGGGGGCTGGCGGCGCAGTGCCTCGTCCGCCGTGATGAGGAATACACAAATGGGTGAGACCGGTCTTCATGGAGCCCTCGATGTGAGCGTAGTCGGTATCGCCCGTCAGAAGGACCGCGTCGCCATCGTACTCGTAACGTAGTTGGTAGCCCGTGCCGTTACGATCAAGTGGATCCGGTGAGGTGCCACGCTCAAATCGAAAGCCACCAACCGAGAGCGGCCCATCGACGAAGGTCAGATACGGTCCCAGTTTTTTCTGGAAGAATGCTGTGTTGGGAGAGACCGTCTGGTCTGGCGCATACCACTCGCGGGTATGCCAAGCGGTGTGACGCCGCCCCATATCGAAGTGATCAAAATCCCAGTGCGAGAGAAAGATGAAACCATCTCCGAGATATGGTGGTTTGAAACCGAGCGCAACAGATCCCTTGTTGAACCAGATCGGCGCACCCGCATCAAAGAGGGCAAGCGGGGTGTCGCCGCGCAGGATCAGCGCTGCGCTCGCCTGCCCTACATCGATGATGCGAATGCAAATTTCGTCCGCAAGATTCGGACCTTGTTTGCCACCAGGATTCGCGTTGAGCCGGTCGGAAAGGCTCTGGAAGGCGATAGTTCTGTGGCGGCCCCGCGCTCGGTTACTCTGTGCGTGGAGGCCGGCGACGAGATCGAAATGGTCAACCGGTCCGGAACCTCCTTCGACAGCGCGGCCGAGCCGACGGATCCGGCGCACCGAACGTTTGGGCCTCCGGCGGTACTCCTCGTCCGCCCGCATCTCCCAAGCCATAGGAGCGTGGCCTCCATCATCAAGCAATATTTCGACCCAGTCCCCCTTGGCCAGGTTACCTAGCTGGTGGCGGTCCTCCCAGACGTGCTCGGTCGTCATCGCGCGGACCAAGCTCAGTGCTGAAGGATCGTCAATCGCGGCATCGTCAGACTCAAAACGATCGGCGTCGACTCCGTCAAGCAACAGCACTGAACGGCTGTGATTGCGCCCCTCCAGCGCTTCGATCTTGTCCTCAACCACGGCATAGTAGCGCGGTGGGTCGGTCTCCCGCTTGCCCTTCTTGCGCTTGGCCATACGTAGCGAATCGCTCCCTCACCTATTCGTTGTGAAGATTAGTGTTATCTTGCCGTAGGCTTCCATCAAGAACCTCAGACGACATCATGCGCGGTATCTTCGGTTGGGCCGCGCTCTCGTCGGGGTCACGTGCAGTCTTGGCGTTGCACCCGATGGATGGTCGGGAAGGGGATGGAATTCTTGCGTCCCAACGACCTGGCCAGCGATAGATGGCACGGTGCTCGCCCGCTCCAAGACAGACTCGCGACCGGTGCGGTAGCGTGTCGGCCGGCGTGCCTTGGGGGGGCGGGATTCGCTGGCGCCGACCTACACCGCGCTGTCAAGGAAGGTCGTCAAACGAAGTGACGGATTCAGCAATAAGCTCACGTGCTCGCATGGCAGCATCGGCTCCAGCATACCCGGCTCTCATTAGCAATCGGGATTCTTCAGGCGAGAATGGATTGAGACGCGTGCGCAGCGACGCAGCGGCGAGAGCTTCTTCCCTTGTCAGCGGCAGAGGATTTTGAATGCCGTATTGCGCCGGCGCTGTCGCGATATCCCAATAGGCGACGTGGCGCTGCCCGAGATTGGCCGCTCCGAACAATAGACGACGGCGGGAATTCTCAGCCTGCTGCTGGATGATCCCCAGCGTCCGGAACATCTGACCCATCCAACGGCCGGTGGGACGTCCAACTTCCGGGATAGACTTGCCGGCGTTGCTGACAAGGATTGTCCGACAGCGCTTCCAGATGCGCTCAAGTCCCAGATTGTCGTAGACGCCGCCATCCGTGAGGACGGCCTCGTCGATGAAAGGTTTGCGGTGGAGATCAGCTCCCTGGGCCGGCCTCAGCTTTTGCGCCCTCAGGTCGATCCTCACAGGAGACAGCAGCGGGGGGAACGCCGAAGAGGCTGCCACAACGCGCGCCAGAGGCAGCGACGGTTCCTCGATGATGCCGACGCGATAGTCCGCGGCATAGTGTCGGGAGAAGCGCCATCCGCTTCCGGTCTGGAGATTGGTGGCCATAAAGGTGAATCGCGGTCGTTCGGGGATGTCCTGAAGTCCGACGCCCTGGAAGAGGTGACGATCGTAAGCGCGAACGATACTATCGGCTGCGCTGCAGCCGGGAAGGAAGCTATAAAGGATAGCCCTTATATCGATCCGTTGCTCAGCAAAGCGCAGTAGCGGCGCGGCGAACACTTCCAGGAAGTTCTCCGCCCGTCCGTTCTCATCGAAAAGAAGGCGGGGCCAGCACAGCGCCAGGTAGCCCGCCGTGATCGAGCCGCCGGACACGCTGGCGATCTCATCGAGCCGGGGGAGATAGCCGGCAGCGTTGAGGCGGATCAGAGCACCGACGTGATAGATCATGGCGCGGTAACCGCCGCCCGAGAGGCAGAGGCCGACCGCGTGTTCAAGCTTGCGCGCCTGCAAGAAGTCCCCCGTTGCGCCATTGATGGCGAACAGGCTCTGGATGTCGTCGGCGGGAAGCACTTCGCTCATGACGCTGCCTGCGAGGCGGCCAGGTGTTTTCCGGCGAACACCACGCGCAATGCGCCGTTGTCACCGGCAACCAGCATAAGGGCGGGCAAACCTTCACTCTCCAGCTCGGCCGTGAGCCAGAGAATTTGGCGGATATCTGTCGCGCTGGGACGCGTCGACGAGCCGGCCGGATGAGAATGCCATTCACCGACGTAGCGGATTTGGTGAAGCGAGCGTTCGGCGGCGTCATTGACAGCGTCGGCAAGGCCGGCAACGCCGCGTTCGAAACCGGTAACCGTGCCGCTGCTATCCTCCGGTTCGGGCAACGCGCGGACGAGATGGATAGACCGGCGGCTGGTGTCGACGATGCCCAGCAGAACGCCTCCCGTCTCATTCGGCAAGCGCGCCGCGCGCAAGGCCGCGATTTCTTGGACGAGAGACTGATTGTAGCAAACGGTCCATTCGCCGAGCGCAATGCGCGTTACCGGCTGTCCGGCTTCGCCCACCAGAGAAACGGCGTTTTCATCACTGAGAGTCCAAACCCGAACCTGGGCCCCCTCAGTCGACAGGGCATCCACTACAGCCTGTGAAGCGATCGCGCTCATCAGCGCTGCCCGGGAAGCCGGGATGCGGTTCGTAACCGCCCTGCATGAGCCGCTGTAGCGAAGCGCCGAGGTGAGCGGGCGCAGGTGGTGGGCAAGTCCGGTCTCCGTCTGGATCAGCCTGTGATACTGGGCCTCCAAGTCGCGGAGCGTAGTATCGCGCTGCTGGCCTTCCGCGAGCAGGACGATTGCCGTGCCCGATGGATTGAAGAAAAGTGACAGGCGCCGGCCGTTTGCGCCCTCCAGATCGGAGAGATGGCGCGACACCGCGACGGATGCGGAGGCATCGATAATCAGGTCTCCGGCGGCAAGCTGCTCGTCGATCTGCGGGCGCTTGTCAGGCGCCGGCGCGAGAAAATCCGCCTTGATCGAGACGGCCTGATCGCAAAGCAGTGTTTCAAGGCGTCGCGCCAGTGCCAAAGACTTGGGCAGTCCGACGTCGACAGGGTAAAGAGCGTGACGAGCCAGATTGTGCGGGAGCAGTGTGTCATTATCGACAACCGTCCATCGGAAGCGCCCCTCCCGCGCAAGGTTGACGGCAAGCTGCGATCCCAGCGAACCCGCACCGATCAGCACGCTCTTCCGCAAGTCAGGCTCAAGCTGACCGCTGACCGCGACCCCGGTCCTGCGTTCGAAGGCAAGATGCACGTCGGCCGGTTCGATCGGCAATTCCGGCAGAGCGGCTGCCATGGCTGGCGCGAGCAATTTCACATACCCTTTGCTCGACCCAACCTCGCTGTTGTTTGCCGCGAGCACGCCGAGTGCCACGCCGACATCACCGGCTGTGTCATACGTGATGAAGGCGCGAAGATCGTCTGCCGACTGCCCATCATCGCCCGTCACCGGGAAGGCGATAACCAGGGCGAGACGCGCAGCAAGGCGTCGGACAGCGTCATTGCCCAAGCCGGCCCACCCGGCAAATTGCTCATTAAGTACACGAGCCAAGTCTATCCCATATTCCTGCAACTGCGCCGCCAGCGTATCGAGCGTCTTGGGGGCTTGGCGCAGCCGCCCCATACCCTGCGGCGATGCGCGCAGAGTGAGCACCACAAAACCTGGCGCATGTTGGGGGCCTGTTCCCGCCGGCTGCGTGATGACGACCTTTTCGTTCTCGGCACGAAGGAAGCCGACCAGCTCGGGAGGCTGCTCCGCCGACGTGAGGGCCGCGGCCGGCACGATGATCGTTACCGCGTTCTTAAAGAACAGCGGTTCGAGGGGTTGCGCCCGATCGTGCAGCTCCCCGCGGGCAGCCCTGGCGAGCCAGAGCTGGATGCGGCGCAAGAAATCCGCGGGTGTGAACGACAGCCGTGCTTCGTCCCAGGGACGATCATCAATGCAGAGCGCGCGCGGCATGCCTTCCGGCATCCAGTTCTGATGCATCGTGTGCGGGAAGTCCGGCCGCAAGGCGACGACGGCTGGTTGATTTCCCTCCGCGTCAAAAATGACGGCGATCGGCTCGATGCCGCGGATTGGTTCGGCCAAGTCCTGCGGCCGCTCGACTTCGACTTCCAGGAGGAGGCCCGTGAGATGTCCGTCAGCAGTTCGGCGTGCTTCGATGAGCGCAACAGAGGCCGCGGCGCCTGAATTTATGTGAGCCGCCACGCGGCGGGCGTCGTCGACGGCACAGGCGTGCACATCGATGAGCTCGCCGAATTCAGCCCACCATGCGTGCAGGATTCCCGACATCCTCAGCCCGCCCGCGCCGGCGTGGAGACGATGCTGGCAGCACCTGCCGCGGCCGAGACCATGAGAAGCCGCGCGCCGCGTTCGTTCACCTCGATTTTGGTCGGCTTCGGTCGGGCGATGGATGGTGTCTCCATCGTGACCTTAAAGCTACCGTCGGCCTCCCGGGCGACGGCCTTATAGTAGTTGCCCGCCTGCCGATGCGGCGGCTGCACGTCATCATCTTCGGCGCTGCCCTTAACAGGCATCGGCTTGCTTGTGGACAACATGATGTGGCGGTCGCGTCCCTGCGTCTCGCAAAGCCAGGCGACGTGTTCCGTCGGGACGGTCTTGTCCTCACCCTTGTTCGGCCCGATGGACAGGTAGGAACAGTGATGCGGAATCTTGAAGATGTCCCACAGCAGGCGGTCTTCGCGGCCGTGGCGTTTCGTGGTGATGACGATCTGGTCGATCGAGTCGTAGTTGATGTCGGACATGAAGAGCGCGTAGGTCTCTCGGCCACCTTCGAGGAAGGTCGCCTGGAACACGACGCTGTCCTGATTGCGATCAACGACACCATTATCGTCCTGCCGCCAGCCGAAGGGGCTGTGGATGAAGAATTCCGCGTGCTCGGGCCCGAACTTCGAGAAGCCGGGCACAGTCTGGCCAGCGTCGGTGATCAGATGAGCGCGCGATTCAAGCGTAAGGCCCTGCTTCTCCAGCCACTCCCGCAGTTTCTTCGGGCGCGAGAACACGCGAATGCCGTGGCCTTGGCGGAGCCGGTGACGCGCCTCCTGCCGGACGATCCGCGCACTGTCCTCGCAGCCATCTTCCAGAATGGCCGCGGCGGGGACCCACAGTTCGTTGATCTTGATTCGACCTTCGCCCTGATACTTGGCGGCGTGGTCGAGCCAGAAGAAATCGCCGGAACCGCAGCAATGGTCATCGTCCAGATGCGTGAAACACACGACATCGTAATAGTCGCGCTTTGCAGCCCGGAGATCCGATTTCAATTCTTCTGGCAGGTCAATCCGCTTGTCGTAGGGATCGTTGGGATTGCGCATGTCCGCATAGTCGATGAGCATCTTCTTGCCGTCGGCGAAATCGATCCGGATGCAATCGGCATTGCCGAGCGGGTGAAAGGTCAGGGTGGCGGTCATGTCTGTTACCTCGTGGGTGATGTGGTGTCGCTTCGGGACAGGGGATCGGCCGCGATAGACCCAGCCCGCTTTTCGATTGACCGTCAGCGCTGATGAGGATATAAACTATATGCATCGTTTTTAGATGTCAATATAGTTTCTATTCGCATGTTGAGGTTGTGATGGAGAGCGATCTGCCCGGGGTGCGCTGGGGTGTCGAGCAAAGGCTGGAGTTCATAGAGTTCCGGCTATTCTGGGAGGGTGGGGTGAACCGCGCGGACATTATGAAGATGTTCGGCGTTTCGGTTCCGCAGGCATCGAAAGACCTGACGCTCTATCAGGAGCGAGCACCGGGTAATGTGGAATATGACAAGAGTGCGAAGCGCTACATTCCAGCGCGGAATTTCGAGCCAAAGTTCCTGACACCGGACCCCGATAGGTACCTGTCTCGGCTGCGCTCCCTGGCGGAAGGATTGTCAGAGCCGGCTGATACATGGCTCGGATATCAGCCCGACACTGATATCGCCCTTACACCGCACCGGGATGTCGAAACCGACATATTGCAGGCGGTTCTCGAAGCGATGCGCGACCAAAAATCCTTGGAAATCCTCTATCAGTCCATGAACAGCGCGCGTCCCGATCCTGTATGGCGGCGCATGTCACCCCACGCCTTCGGCTATGACGGGTTTCGCTGGCACGCGCGGGCCTACTGCCACATCGACGCGAAATTCAAAGACTTTATACTGCCGCGCATTCTCGAAGCGCGCTCCCCCGGCCCGAGTTGTGCCCGTGGAGAGGACGATCGGGCATGGCATGAGCGGGTCCAGGTAGAGATTACGCCGCATCCGGCGCTCACCGAGAACCAGAAAAAGGTTGTCGGAAAGGACTACCGCATGACCGACAACAAAGCTGTTCTGTCGGTGCGTTGTTCAATGCTGTTCTACGTACTGAAGCGGCTTGGTTTGCTCCGTGATGCCGAGAAGGAGCCTCCGCGGGCGCAGCACATCGTTTTGCTGAATAAGGAGGCCGTTTACGCCGCTCTGAACCGGGCGGAATCTGCCGATTGGGGCGTGCCCAAGTAGTCGTTCGAGCGTGCCGAGCTTGCAACATCCAGCAGTGAGAAAAGCGCTAGTCATCAAACCCGGTCGACTCCGTCTTGAACTTCAGCTGCCGGGCATTGTCGCGGACGACGCTCACGTCACCTTCCTCAAAGCCCTCGGTTGCCGTGGCCTCGATCTCGAGCGTCAGCGTCACTTTGGCTCCAGGCGTGCGCTGCAGCTCCATCACCACGGCGTTCAGGATCGCGTCGAACGACTTGACGGGGCGCACCATGTCGATGTCGACGGAGCCATAGAAGCGCCGTGGCTTCGTTGGCCCGACAGGCACCGACACCGTCACCGGACTAGGCCCCTGGACCGGAGCAGCCGACTGACTCGGCCGCTGTGCCGCAGCCGTCTCCTCGTCTAGCTGTCGTCTGGCTTCCGCCTCACGCACGATTAGCATCGTCGAGAGATCTGTAATTGGAGGATCCTTGGCCCAGGTCAGCTTGTGATATCTGCCGCTCGCGGCGTCAAAGCTCTCAGCGAAGCCAAACTGCGGATCGAGCTTGGCGACGGCGTCGCGGATCGCCCCCTCGAGCACGACCCTGTCGCGCAACTTGGGCAGATAGACATAGGACGCAAACCAGTCGGTAACCTCGGAGATCGCAAGATGCGGCCGGTCGTCGGGCCAAATCGGCTTCAGGGCGAGCCACAGCCGCTCGGTCCCCAGTTTTTCCAGCGCGACACCGTCCGCCTTGGCCTTGTCGTAAACCATCGCCGGAACCGGTGGCCGGTCGCGCGACGAGATCTGATTGTGTTCAAGTTCAAATGGCTTGCCCGGAACGTCGCTCCTGACCGGATAAAGAATGTGGCTCCACGCCGCCCTGACTGCCTTTAGCGCGGAGTCCCGGTTGGTCTTGGCCTTGTCCTTGGCATCGGCAGCTTGCGCATTAGTCATTTGTTGCTGAAGCCGATCGTCTGAAGCGATCGACGCCCAAGCCATTGCCTTGCGCATGACTTCGCGGGCGGTGCCGAGGTTCGCCTCGTCGGGCGCTATGAAGAGGAGCGTATTCCTGAAACGCCGCTGGGAAGAACGGCAACGTGTCAATGCGTCAGCGACGGCTTCGGTAGCGGGGGATTTGTCCACACCGCGGCCTGCATGAGTATGTCTCGGGCCTAGGATGACAAGAGACAATGCCTGCGCCTCATCGACGGCAATGGGATCATCGGGTGCGGCGAAAATGCGGTGGAAGCCGCTGGCTGCCCTCGCGTCGTCCCGCAGCACGTCAGCAATCGCTGCATCGACCTCGTGCTCGGGCAGCGAACGCGCACGATCATCCGCAAGACGGTTCAGCGTCGGCTGTGTTGAGAACCAATAGTGCCCAGCTTCCTCGTAGAGATAGGTCGCACGCTCGCCCAGCTCACGTAGTGCCTCGCCGAAGATCGCCAGCTGATCGCCAGGCTCGGCGCACGCGAGTCGGAGGCCCTGACCCGTCACGCCGGCATTCGGCTGGCCGACTAGTGGCGCCGAGCAGATGAAAACTGCACGTGCTGCCCGTGTGGCCGCGCGCGCCTGTGAGATACGGCGGGAGGGGTTGGCTTCCATCAGGCTCGGCAGTGAACCGTCACCATCCACTTCCTTGTCGACGACAGAGCCGAAAGCCGGATCCAGAGGATACAGAACACTCGCGCGGACCCGCTCATGGGCGACTGGAATTCGGGCAGGCGTAATTAGCGGATCGCGCGACTGGGCGTGCCAAAGCACGCCGACCACATTAGCCATGAAACGCAGGACGCCGCGCGTGCGCTGGAATTTCTCAAGACTCGCCCAGTCCTTAGAGAGGCGGTCGAAGAGCTCAGGGTGGATGGGATAGGAGAGGCGTAACAGTTCGAGATAGCGTGCTTCCTTGGTCGCCGGCGGGAACTCGGCCGCGTTCGATTTGTAGAGAGAGTGAAACGCCTTAACGGTCTCGTCCCGGGCCTTCTCACCTTCGGCGTCGAGCGGCTGGAACAGACGGCGGCGAATTATCTCGTAGGTCTCGTCACCAGAGGCCGGTAGCCAAGCAGACTGCACACGCCCGAAGATCTTCTCCAACCGTAGCAGCGCGGCCTGACCACGAGGTCCACCTGCCTCGGCATTACTCTCGGGTAATGAGCCGACGATCAGGATGCCGGGCACCATCTTGGCCGCCTCTGTGAGCGACTGGACGAAAGAGAGGAGCGCTTCGAAGCGGTCATCATCGAGCTGGCGAGCGAACATGGTCAGCTCATCGAGCAGGATTACGCTCGGACCGGCAAGCTTGAAGAGCTCCACCATCAACTCGGATCCAGGGCTGGTGCGAGCAGCCTCCGCCTCGGCGACCAGTTTGAGACCTTCGTCCCCGGCAATCCGCCATGCGATATAACCCCAGAGTGTGCGGACAGTCGGACCGTTCTTGAGCTTCAGCGCCACATCCACGCCGGCAGACGAGCCGACAAAGACCGAGATCTTCGGCTTCGGCAATGTGGCAACATTAGCGCCGTCGAGGATTTCGCCGAGTCCAGGAAGGCTTTGAGGATCGCCACCGGCCTGCAGATACTTCACGAGGTGGAAGATAGCCAGCATGGTATGCGTCTTGCCGCCGCCGAAGGCGGTCTGCAATCCGATTACAGGATCGCCACCGGACCCACCCAGGCGCTGGACAGCGGTGGAGAGCACCCGCTTGAGACCTTCCGTCAGAAAAGTGATGCCGTAAAAAGCACTCGGCGTCGCATACCCCTCACCAGCATGGCCGGAGTCGACCGCGAATAGGTCGGCAGCGAACTCGGCCTCCTTGAAGCGGTTGGCGATCACATCGGGGTGCGGCAACGCCACCTCGATCCAAGGCTTCAATGCACCGACGGGTGCCTCAGGGGCCGTCAGCCCGAGCTGTGGTTGGGCAGCCGTCTCTACGACCTTGTTGCTCGGTGGGGCAGCGGGATCGACCTTGCCAGTTTCGATTCCTGTCTTGCGCTGCGCCGTATAGGCGGCGTTCAGCTTATCCATCGCCTGCGGAGGCGCCTTCAGCAGCGTAGCGAGCTGCAGCATTGCGTAGAGGTAATTGAGCGCATCGGCATCGCTAAGCGGCAAGTTGAGATGCGCCGTGGCGTTGCGCGCATCGAGCGCGATCGACACGTGACTGCGCGCCTTGTGCATGACCTTTCGGTCGAAGCAGGCATAAAAAACATCATTCCAGTTGTCGATGATCGTCTTGAGCAGGCCGTAGACGTCGAGTGAATCGTTCGGCCCGGAGCCCGCGGCACGGCTGGCATAGTGCAGCCAGCGCAGCCCGTGCTTCTTTTTCATGTTGGCTTCGACGAAGCCCTCCAAAACTGGTTTCAAGACGAAGTCAAGCGTATCGCGGACCCGCTTCGTGCCTTCTATGTCTTCTCCCGCCATCATCTTCCCCTCAGAGATCGAATACTGCCTGTGCCGGCCTGATGGTCGGCTGCGAAACGTGTGTGCCGGTCTCTTCTAGGTGCGACCATTCCTGCGCCAACTCATTGTAGATCAGAGCCTCCTGCGACCAGCCTTTCTGAGTCGCAATCTCGAAGAGGCGATAGGCCAGCTTTCGCGCTTGGTCGCCCGCCGGTCCCATCTGCGCCACCAGCCGACCGGCTGCCTCCGCGCCACCGTCCTTGGCGTTGAGCACGCGCGCGGTATGCTGCACGCATTCCCATATGGTTAGCGTTCTGTCCTTCGATGGCAACCAGTCATCCGGGAGCTTCTCACGCGGCGTCAGCGCCGCCTTGCCTCTCAGATCCTCGAAAACCTCGGAATCGAACAGTGCATTGGTGCTGATATTCTTGGCATTGGCGAGCGTGATGAGCTCACCTGAGGAACGCGCGTCAAAGCCGAAGGTCGCGAACCAGGCAAGCGCTACCTGCGTCTCGGGGTCGAAGACTGCGTCAAGCTCCTGGTCGATCTCCTCCCACACGCGGTTGATGATGGCGAGAGCGGTCTTCACGGTCATTGCACTGTCGTCGTCCTCGAGCACCTTGGCGTGACGCGAGAAGATGCCCATGCCGGGGCCGATCACCGATTGTTGCATGTCGACCGGGCCTACACCTGCTTTTCGGATATCATCGATCGCCTCTGGTAGTTCGCGTCGAAGCAGGCGTATAAATTCGGCGCGAGTGATCGTGAGCGCATCTGCTGCACGTTTGCGGCAGACAAGCACTATCGAGGAAGCCAACGCGTTCGTTCCCTGGGCAATAGATCGGCTTGGGTTCTCAGTTCTTATCGGCCACGTGCCATCGACCCCAAGACCGGCGTCAATAATCGCTTGAAGGAAGCTCGCCCACCCCGCAGACGTAATACCTATTTGGCTTTGTTCCTGCTGCTTGAATGCATAGTAGATCGTGATCGGATAAGCGGAGTTCCCCTTGGCAAGACGAGAAATGGCGTTCCGCATGCCTAGCATGAAGAATTCTTCGGCAGCGTCACTACCTCCTTGTCGATAGGGAGATGCGACAAGTTCGCTCTCTTTCGGAGTGGCTAGCGTTCTAAAAATATCAGGATATATGTCTCCCAGCATCGGCCTAAGCCAGACGTAGAAGAAGTCGGACAAATCAGCATAGCCTATGTTGTCATAATAGGGGGGATCTGTAGAAACTACGTATTGGCTTCCGTATTCAATTCTGGATGCATCTGTTTGGGTCACCACGCCGGGCGAAGGGCAATTTATTTCGTCCAAGCAATCCGCAACAGCTTTTGCGCACGTTGTTATGTCAGAGCTAGACTTTCCAAAGGGATTGCCCTCAGCAAAATCCCAGCTCATTGCCAGGCCTTGTTGGGGCATCGACTTACCCATAGCGTTGTCTTTCGTCAGCCATCCGCAAAGAGACGAGCCGTAGAAGACCATTCTATCCACAACCAGTGCCAGATAAGTTGCGACTGCCTGTGCGTATGCTGTCGCGCCAGAACCACCACTGTTTAGTGGGGCGTCGTCATCAGGCATTCCGGCCGTCTTTGCGTCCGAGGTTATTTTTTGACAAGCCTCGCGAACAAGGTCAGCTAAAGTCGTCAACGCGGTAAGCTGCCTTTTTGTAAAGATGGATGCGTAGGTATTCAGGCCATATTGAACGGTCCAGAAGCTTCGCGGATCATTTGGCAGCGTGCCGTCCGGTTCCCAATCTGGCGTCGCCTCTGCTGCTACAACCTCGTGAGACTCCGTTGGGGAAACGTAAGATCTCACTCGGTTCACTTCCGCGACGATCGCAAGGAGCCGCACGCCAATTCGGCCCGCCATACCCTCTGATTTTACGTATTCGTCGCTGATTGGTGAGCCAGTCAGCAGACACGTGAAATTGGAACCGCGACCTGACTTCGTGCCGTTCCGAATTCTCGATTCATCGGTCTTATTTGGTATCCCGCTCTTGACAACGAACTTGTATCCGTCTGGAGCGGCCTCATCGGTCTCCGGAACAACCCAAACTTTCCTTCCTTCCTTGCTCGAAAGCAGGAAAGTCGAAACAAGCGGAACCATCGCTCCCCGGGCGGCCGGATCTGGGGACTTAATCGTCCTGGCCCACAACCACGCGACGACGGTTCCTTGGGCCCCATCTGGCATCGGCGCAGTCGGATAGAGGTGCCCAATTCGTTTGATTGCCTCCTCCCGCATCCAATTAGCATAGAAGCGGACATCATCGGCCAGCCCCTGGGCACCCCGACTATTCCAGCTTGCTCCTCGCCCGAGTTCCGCGCGTGCTTTTGGATTGACCGGTGCGAAACCGGAAAATTTCGGAGGGATTTCGATAAGAGATTTACCAATTACAACGGCCACAGGGTTCAAATCAGAGCCGAAAGCGCGAAGGCCCAGTCGTTGCGCTTCCAACGGAATCGATGCACCGCCCGAGAACGGATCGTAAACTGGCGGAGCCTTTGCCTCCAGGTACTTCAGAGTCGCGCGCCGATCGTCTTTCGAGGGAGGCTCTTCGCCAAGCGCCCACGCGACCGACCGTGCAATCTCCCATCGCGCAAGGTTCATGATCGAATCCACATTCGAAGAGTCCCAGAGGCACATCCTTTCCATGATTCTGTGGAGACGTTGACGTTCCGCCTCCTGCTCAGCAACGGTCGGAAATCGATCGGGCCAGGCGGACGGGTCATCAACAAGCTGAGCGAACAAAATGGCCCTGCAAGCGGCAACCGGCCGCTGTGCCCAATACTTGTGAATGGCGGTCGGATAACCCTTCGGTGCTTTTTGCTTCCGACGCGAAGACTCGGCATTGATCGCCTCCAGCGGGATCGAGACTTCGATGAGTTTTTTGCGCGGAATCGGAGCCGTCATTTCATACCTACCATCTCGGCGCTCTGCCTTCGAACGCCTATTATTCCGAGTGCTTGCCTGTTCTTGTAAGGGAATCTTCTCTTACGAAGGTGATGAGCCCATCGATAGCAAATCAGCGACGTTGAAAACCACCGCTGTCTCGCCGAACCCAAGTTCCCTGTGGAAGAACCGGCGCACGTAGACTGGCTCACGTGCAAAGCCGTCATCGATCTGAACGATCGCCAGGATGAAAGCCTCCGCGGCGTTTAGTGACGACAGCAGCTCGTTCTTGGTGAGGATGATGTCGCGGCCGGTCGCGTGACGGCCTTTCACCTCGATGAAGCGCAGATGCCCCGTTCTGCCGTCGCGGCTCTCGATGTCCCAGCCTTTCTTTAATGCAGCAACATCGCGCGGCTCATGACCCAGGGCACATTCGGCAGCTATCACCGCCTCCATTGCTACGCGCTCGGACTCCGCTCGAAGAATGGGATCATCAGGGAGGCCCGAAAGCTCCGCGGGCGATGCGACCGGCGCCTTGGCACGCAATAAACCACCAGGAATTACCAGTGCCGCCCCCTTTAGCACTGGGGGTAAAGCAGAGATCTGTCGTTCGCGGTTAAGCTCATCCTGGCGCTTGTGCAGGCGCTCGACGAGGCGGGCTGCAGTCGCTTCCGCATTCTGAGCATTGATCCGTTGTTCCTTACCCGCGCGCTCTTCTTCTCTCAGCCGTGCCGCCCGTGCATCCCAATAATTGATCTCGCGATTAAGGCGAGCGCGCACCTCACGCTCGACCTTGTCTATCTCCGCAACCCTTCGAACACGGACCTCGTTGAGGTGTTGTGGCACGAGTGACGCTATGGCATAGCCGATTGCCTGGCTTTTGACATTCCCTGCCAGCCAGGGCGCAGTTATCTCGTCCTCGATCAGCGCGCGCTCTTCGGGCGTGATCGGCCGGCAATCGAGATAGGGTGCTGGCCCGCCGTCGACCGCGCTGCCGTCCTCTTTGAGAAAAAGGAACTGAAGGCGCTGAGAAATGGCGCGCGGCTCGCCCGAGCGTGTCACTCGTCCATCTCGCACGGCGTGCTCAAGATAGACCAGCAACCTCGGCTCGAGGCTTTCGTCACTGTCGTCGATTAGCACTGCGCCTTGGCTCAACAGTGGCTGGAAGCGTTCGAGCACGACATCGATCAACGCTTCGAGAAGCGGATGACCTGGCGCCACGAGTTCGGCCTGTGGTTGCCCGACGATAAGAGCTTTCTCAAAGGTAATACGTGCATAACGATCAAGGACAGGGTCGGCGCGCCCAATTAGGCGATCGCGCTCCTTCAGGATCGACGGCACCCGGAGTATCTCGAAGCGACCTTTCTCGCGCTCGGCGACGCGTCCGCCGAGCATCGTGAAGGCTTCGCGGAAGAAGGCGCCGATGAAATGGGGCTGCAGACGACGAGCGGCGGCGCGCTCCATCTGCTCGCGGATCTCCGCGACCGAGGTCGGGTTCATGCCCTCAGATGTCAGCTTGCGCTCGGCAACCACCTTTTCAATCGCGTCGACATCAACGACACCCTCCACCCTTCTGAACAGCTCCGCCCTCGTCTCCGGCCGGTCGCTATAGCGGATGGCGTCGACGAGCAGATCTCGAAGTGCATGACCTTCGAAGAGTTCGCCAAGAACGTCATAGACTTTGCCTCCCAACGCCAAACGTGCCTCTTCAAGCTTCTCTAGGAGACGACGATAGACCTCGCCCTCGCGCGTGTTGGTTGCACAAAGGTTCCAGAGATGGCAGACCTCCGTCTGGCCGATACGATGGATACGCCCAAAACGCTGCTCGAGTCGGTTGGGGTTCCATGGCAGGTCATAGTTGACCATCAGATGAGCGCCGCGCTGAAGGTTCACACCTTCGCCAGCCGCATCGTTGGCGATCATCACCCGGACCTGCGGATCGGAGTTAAAGGCGGCGATCGCCGCCCGGCGCGCTTCACGTGAGACCCCACCGTGAATGACGGCAACCGCTGCCGGATCGCCCACGAGCGCGCCGATCTTTTGTTGGAGATATTCAAGCGTGTCCTTCGGCTCAGTAAAGATCAGAACCTTGCGGCGCAGACCTGTCGACTTGTCGAGCATCAGCGGTTCGTCGAGGACTGACTGAAGCTCGCGCCACTTGGCATCCTGGCCGGACAATTTGAGCCGGAGAGCACGCTCTTCAAGATCTCTGAGAATGAAGATCTCAGCCTCAAGTTCGGCTAAGGTCGACGCGGCTGTCGCCTGGTCGACAATCTGCTCCTCCGCGGCCTCGGCCTCTGCGCCTGGCACTTCTTCGAAATCGTCGGGATCGTAGCGCGGCAGATCAGGCGCCTTGCCTAACGGCGAAGAACCGCCCTGACGCATGAGCTTTTCCTCACGCAGTCTCTCTTCCAGCCGTTTACGTCGACGCTCAAGCGAGCGATGGATTGCGGCCGGAGACGAGGCCAGGCGCCGCTGAAGGATTTGCAGTGCGAAGCCGACGCTCGATCGCCGCTTATCGTCGCCAGTATCGTCGGCGCGATTCATTTCCTCGCGCACGTAGGTGGTGACTGCTTGATAGAGATCCGTCTCGTCCGGCGAGAGTGCGTAGCTCGCAGTGTAGGCCCTGCGCTCCGGGAACAGCCGTGTTCCGTCGAAGCGATAGAGCTCTTCCTTGGTCAGCCGACGCATCATGTCCGAGACATCGGCCTTGTGCACGCCCTCCCGAAACCGACCTTCAAACCTATCGGCGTCGAGCAAGCCCATGAACAGCTGGAAGTCCGCTTCCTTGCCGTTATGCGGAGTGGCCGACATCAGCAGGAAATTCCGCGTCCGCGAACCCAGGAGCTTGCCGAGCTTGTGCCGCTGTGTCTCCTTCACCTCGCCGCCGAAATATGATGCTGCCATGCGGTGGGCTTCATCGCAGATGATGAGATCCCAGTCGGGCGCCGCCTCAAGTTTGGCCTTCAGCTCGTCCGAGCGCGCTGCCATGTCCAGGCGAAGGATCAGGCGGTTCTTCTCTATGAACGGGTTCCCCGTTACCGATGCCTCGATCTGATCTCGCGTGAGGAGATCGAAATGAAGGCCGAACTTCTCGGACATTTCTTCTTGCCACTGCTCGACCAAACCGCCAGGCGCCACGATGAGGCAGCGCTCGAGGTCACCACGGATCAGCAGCTCCTTGATCAGCAGGCCTGCCATGACAGTCTTGCCGGCGCCTGGATCGTCAGCCAACAGGAAGCGCAGCGGTTGGCGCGGCAACATCTCGCCGTAGACAGCAGTGATCTGATGCGGCAATGCCTCGATCTGCGAGGCGCTCACGGCAAGATAAGGATCGAACAGATGAGCGAGGCGAATGCGATACGCTTCCGAGGCAAGGCGGAGAAGCGCGCCATCAGCATCGAAAGCATATGAGCGGCCTGCAGTGATGAACTCGAATTCGGCCTCTTCGCCTTTATAGAGAAGCCGTTCGGTGACTTTGCCGTCGACCCGGAAGACCAGGTTCATTGCGTCTGCGCCAAACCGTGAGACCGAGACGATTTCTGCTACGCCCTCGGAGGCCAATCCTTTGATACGAGATCCGGGTTTTATTTCTTCGAACTTGGTCATCTACAACGTTGGGTTGGGATTAGAGAATCTGCGGCGAGGAAGATTGTGAATGCTCGACAGACTGCCGTGTTCAGGCAGTTAAGGCATCCAAAGTTGTCCACTTCAACGAGAACCTAGCTGGAAGTTGCCTTTTGCGGTAGCGCCTTTTTCGCTGTTCTTGAAGAGACGCTTGAGACATCCACTTGCAACCAGTGATGAAGGAGCCCCTCTCGGTCGCCCTTTTAACATCTGTTGCTCTCCAGAATATTTGAAGAATACCGGCTAGTAGTATGCTCGGGGATCTGCTCTGTTAAGTTGTTGCTGGTGGCTGACGAGGGAGGCAATTTCAGCATGGCTACTTGCTACAATTGTGGCGGGAAGATCGTATTTCGATATCTGGGAGGTAGTCCAGTTCCAATTCACACGGACGGTGGATGGTGTTCCAGCTTGCAGGGAAACCAGGCATCATCGAAGCCGGCGGCGTTCGAAACGACCGTTTCCTACGTCAACCCTAACGCGGAGTGCCCCGTTTGCCACGAAAGAGTATATTACTATCAGAGTCCTTTTGGCGGACGCGTGTTCTTTGACGACTTAGGCTGGCCCTGGCCCAAGCATTCATGCACAGACAACCGAGAGTCTCAGACTAGGGCTGTAAAGACAATTACCTCAAGCATTCACACGACATTCCGAAACAAGCAGGGTGAACAGCTTGATCTCTATAAGCTTGTCTCGCTGTCAGACCGCGGTCTGACGGTCGAAATGCGCTTCAGGATCATGCGCGGGGACCGCTCCTTCTCCGGAGCGATCAGTAAGCCGGAGTTGAAGCGACAAGACATTACCGTTGATGATTTAAAGGTGGCGCCCTCATTCGTTGTTCGGAAGTATCCAACCTTTCGTCTGTTGGAGTTCATTTCCGCAAGAAAGCAGTGCATCGACCTTCTTAAGCTTCCCAGACTGCAACAGTAGCTTCCCAGACTGCAACAGTCGAACCAATAAGCTGGGCCTGGAACGTCAGCGGGCATCGATGTCGCTAAGACGGATGCGGAGGCTTAAATCACCGGAGCTCAATGACTATGGGCATCCCCTCCTTTTCTCCCATCGAGACAAGATAGTTTCCTCTCTTAATGACCTCGGCTTGTGTATCTGGGTTAGCACGGAAGTCATGACGCGCTGAGGCGTTTGCCCGCCAAGCGCCGAAGCCTTGATCGAGCAGCACAAGCAGGCGGCGACCATCGAGAAGTGTCATTTCAAGGCTACGTGCATGCGATTGGTCGCGCTTTGCTAAGATGGAAACACTTGCGCGCGGAAGCAGTTTCTTCAGAATGGCCTGCCTCTCCGCATCGTCGACATAGGGATGAAATGCGTAATACCCTGCTCTCTCCGCTCTATCGAGCTGAGCGGTTACGATCTCGGTTTGAGTCGTAGCGCCCCGGCCTGGAATCGAGTTGATGACTTCGTAGAGCAGCTTGAAGTTGAGGGGCGTCAGCAAATAGCGGTCTTGATAGCAAACCTGGGCAACGCCATTCTGACGCAGCGCTGTGATCGACAACGGTGCAGTTTTTTCCAACGCCTGCCAGAACCTTGCTCCGAAGCCCGTTGAAGGACCATCAACTTCATCGCGCAGCCGGATCAGGCGCGCATTGCCGGAAGACAACTCGAGCAATCGATCGGTCGCAATCGACTGCAAGTCAGCTGGCGCGGATGTCTCACCGAGAACCAATGGTTCTGCCCGCCCTAGTCCCCATTGAAGCCCGGGGATCGCGTCAGCGGGATCGGCGGCCGCAATACCTACTGTTTCTTGACCGACTGTGACACAGGCGACCAGAGGCTTGTTTACCATCTGTGGCAAACTGGCCATCGTCAAAAGGCGCGCGCGCCCACTTAGCCGGTGAAGATCAAGCTTCTGGGTAAATTCCAACTCTCTGCCGATCACCTCCCTTGTTGCAATGACAAGGGCCGCTTGCACCTGACTCTCATGAAGCCTAGTCAACGTATCGGCGAGAGGCCAAGCCACGAGTTCCCAATCTCTCGGAGTACCATGCAGGAAGACAGTCAGTTCCTGCAATTTTCCAGAGAGCCTTTGACGTTCAAGCCACTCGACGAGCGGCTGACCGACGATTCGAGTCGTTTCACCGAAGACGAGAAGTTCAGTGGGCAGCTTGAGTCGTGCCACGATCATTTGTGCCAGTTCGAGCGCGCCAGGACGATCTGGAACCTCCTCTCCCAAATTCATATCGGGTCGCAGGATACATGCCGGGCAGCCGTTCTCGCACGACTCGCGGCAATCAAGCCAACCAATCGCGCGCTCAAGGCAAATTTTGAATTGGTCAAACTCGGCGAGACGGGTGACGAGACCGGCTCCCCCGGCCGCCTTGTCGAACAGAAACGCGGAAAGTGCCCTGGCGTTCGCTTCATCGCGGCTGCGGCCGATGGCGATTCCTATCTCACGTGCCTCAGCCCCAACTATTTCGGCCAACGCTTCCCTGAGACCTGCAGCCAGTGCAAGTCCCTGTGCTCTTTTCGTCCCGGAGGGTAATTGCAGTTCGAAGACGTCCGTGCGGGTGTCGTGGACGAAAACGAGGTTTCGCTGGATACGTGCGCGCTGTGTGAGGCCCCCCGGGCACGCACCCCGGACCATCTGCTCCTGGCCGATCGGCGCAAGAGGTTTGTGATCCCTAAGCACGTCAGGACTGCGCAGCTCATCTATCTCGGCCTCGGCGCGACCACAACATAGGCAGAGGGCATAACCAAAGCCGTGAACGCCGGAGCTGCGCGTGACGACTTGTCCCTCGCGATCCCATCGCATGCGACCCACACCCTTATCGGGCAAGGCTTGCCATGGGGATCGAGCGGCGAGCCGCTGCATTTCATAAGGAACATGCCCCAGACTCTCGTACCCGGTATGTGGTGCACAGCGCCCCATGAAGCCGGTTGGCCTAAGCGTATTGAAACTCTCAAGCTGTGCCGAACCACACTGGGGGCAAGCGTCGGGGATGTCTTGCAAAGCGCGAAGCATGCCGAACGCATCGCATGCTGGGCAGTTCCACATGACCTGCAAATCCTCGAGGCCGGATGCATCAGCTATAGCCGACCAGGCAGGTCGCAGGCCTTCGCTTTGGTGCACCAGCCCGTCGATGACAATTTCCGCACCCGGCGCATACTCGCGAATCGCGACGTCCAAAGTGCGGGAAGCGCCGCCCTGGTATTCGCCATAAGCGATCTTCTCCTGAGTGTCTTCGCGGCGATGGCTGGAAATGTGATCGAAGCTGACCACATCCACCGGAAAGCCGTATGACGGGGTAAATCCTCGACGGGCAAGTTCAGAGAGCAGAAACTCCCCATGCATGCGCCGAGCGCGATACGCGAACGCCTTCCGAACATCCTCTTCCGTGGCGAGACCGGCGCGCTCCAAGAGCGTTTCATATTCATTCCGCCACCGGAAAAGCAGGTGCTCAAAGCTTTCTTGCGTCTCAGCGCACAGGTAAGCGCTGTCGCGGCTCTCCAGAATGGTCCCCCGCACGAGGCGCGCGAGTTGCTCTGTCTGTTTCTCAATGAACTCCGCGTTACCAAGAACAACGTGGAAACTGTCTGCGTTGTTCTGTGGAGCAACGGGCGCCTCCACTTCTTCGGTCGCCCCGAAAAAGGCCCCGATGGAAGTCCTAATGTCGAGCCCCTGCTGGGATCGCAGAAAAGATCCGAGCAGGGCAGCGTGGACATGTCGCGTGACGATGGGCGCGCTGTCCAGCCGCACTGCCGGCGCGGCGATAGGGGCCGTCAGAAACTTCAGCGGGTCCTGAAACACAACCTGATCCAACGGCAGATCACGGCAGAAGGTCAGGCCAAACGCCCACGGTTCGCCGCGTCGGCCGGCCCGACCGACACGCTGGCGGTAATTGGAGATGGAGGGAGGGACGTTCGAGTTCGCCACAAGCGCAACATTGGGAATGTCAACGCCCATCTCCATGGTGGTGGAGCAGTTTAGCAGATTGATCTGCCCCTCCTTAAAGCGCTCCTCGTAGCGCTGTAGCACTGGGCGTTCGATCTGTGCCGAATGTTCTTGTGCGCGGAGGAAGGGCGGATAAATGGCGATGCGGTCATGGAGGTCCGTCCAGAGGCCCCAGGCCCTCAGGTCGCTGACACCAGCATTTTCTCGGCACCACCGTGCCACTTCCTCCCGCTCCTCTCGCCCCAGACCACCCGCATTTGCGACAGGAAGACGCGGGAGATCGACTGGGGCAAGACGGCGTTCGTCGGCCGGGCCGAAAGGAGAAGGGCCGCCCGTAGTATAGCCGAAAATGCGCCTTGTGATTGGGCAGAGCCAGCCTCGATCGACTCGGACGACCGCCGCCTTCGAGAAATCCAACCGCCAAGCCCCGCGGCCGGAGTCACGAGCGGCCGTTGTGGTAATCAATGTCCAAAGCGCGTCCAAGACCTCCCGCGCGCGATCTTGGTCCACGAGATCGTCCGGATTTCCTTCAATGAGACGGTATATCAGCCGCTGAAACCGCGAGGGCTTTCCCTGGTAAGGTGTTGATCCGGGCCAGAATATCGCATTCTTCTCTGTCACGTTGTCGCGAGAGGTGCCGGCGCTAAAGACGGAGCGCCGACCCGGGCGCCTAGGATTAATCCAGCGCGCTATGTTGTCGTTCTGTATATCGACCGCAAAATTGTCGCGGAAAATGAAATCAATTGCAGCTTGCGCCAAACCAACCCAACCTTCCGGTTCGATGCCCGCCTCTTGCAGAACCCGAGGCACGCTCTGGAACGCGCGCGCGTCCATTGCCGGAAACATAAAGCGGACCAACCCCATCGTCTCGGCATTGTTTTGCACGCGCGGCCGACGGAAAAGCTCACGATATAAAAGCATTTCCGCCAGTTTTTCCGGGTGCTTGGCCATATCGTTACCGCCCCAGGCGCGCTCCTCCCAAACCTTAGTGCAGAATTCCCGGAGTTCGGATTGATCTGCAAAGCGGCTGACGAGAATATTCCAGCTGACCGGATTTGCGGTACCGGCAAGTTGCCTTTCAATCGCGGCGATGTCGTCGGCAAAATCTTCTGGCTCAGATTGGTACAGTCGGAGTCGTTTCTCGAGTTTAGCTCGTTCCTCGCCCGATAATCCCTGTCCTTCCTGCACAATGTGATACAGGAAGGAGCGCGTCAGGGTGCGCTCCGCATCCTGCTGGAGTTTCGCCGCCAAACGAGCCACGCCCTGACGGCTGTCAGAGAAAGTGATCGCTCGCCGTCCGCCCATAGGAACGCCCGGCTTGCCGAGGGGCTGCGAAAGCCGTTCCAAAACGTCGGGGAGGGCGTTGCCCATGAAAAATGGCGCGCCGTAGCGTTGAGGCCGGAGCGCTGTCCGATCAGCGCCTGAGCAGCAGTTGCGGGATTTCTCAAACTCAATAACATCGAGCGCGATGCAGCGAACGTCGGCTGGCGCCCCGTTGTCGTAGAGCGCGCCGGATTCGACACACAAATGGCGGTCGGAGGTAGTTTTGCGAGCAGGGCGCAGCCAAACCGTGTCACTGACTGATGCTGTTGCTTCCACGTCCGGATCAGGTTCTTCGTCGATGGCATACTCATCGCCTTGAGCCCCGCGCAGCGGAACGAGGCGGGCTTTTACCCCCGATTCTCGTCCGGCAACGAGGTGGGGCGTGCCGCATTCTGCACATGCAAGGAGTTCAAAAACGGGTGCGCCACAGTGGCAATGATCGCGTTGCGCTAGCCACACGGCGCCGAACCCCCAGCCGGCTTCTGGTGCGGCGAGTTCCGGATCGCGACATGGACAGGATGGATCAACGCAAGCCCAGAGGCCGCCCTGCGCACGGTGGAATAGATGCGCGCGCCAGGGAAGCAGCAACCTACTCGTTTTCGGGTCTCTTGCCCGTGCTGCGGCATCGAGAACAGCTTGCGCGTCGTGAGCATTGTTCGGTGTGCCGAACAGGATCGTGCTGATCTCGGGAAGGCGTAGCCCCTGCGACTCCATCTTGTGCCGAAGGCGGCGGATGCGGGGATGAGATGCCAGACGATCCCAGAGTTCTAGCGGGGAGACAGTCTCCAGTTCCGCAGGATAAAGGGGTAGATCGGCGGTGGTCGGGGGCAGGGCTGGGTCTGCTTCACTCCCTTCGATAACACGGACCTTTTCGTCGCCTGTACCCGCGAGGTCGGCGACGAACCGTTTCAATTTGGCCTCTGTCTCCTCCTTGGCCCCCTCGCTAATAGTCGCGGAGGTTGCGATGATCTGAACCTGCTCCGGCCCCACGCCAAATGCCGTCCGGACGCGGCGCAATAGCAGCGCCATTTCTGCGGCCTGGGCGCCAATATAGCCATGGGCTTCATCGAGCACGATCCAGCGCAACAGGCGTTGCGATCGATCTAGGATCGACTGGTCCTTGGCCCGGAGCAGCAGATATTCCAGCATGGTCACATTGGTGATGAGGATCGATGGCGGATTCTCCCGGATGCTCCTCCGGTCTCCCAGCTCGGCCCCGCCCAAGACTTGCTTCACATCCCTTGGCTTTTCCGGTGTCAGACCGTTGTATAGAGCATAGCTGATGCGGTCCTTCAGCCCTTCCGTCCAGGCGTTGAGCCGATCCCGTTGAGATTCGATCAGGGCGTTCAGCGGATAGATCACTATGGCGCGGACGCCTGAGAGGCGGCCCTTGGCCGGATCTCGCAGAAGGCTGTCGAGCATCGGGATCATGAAACATTCAGTCTTGCCTGAGCCCGTACCGGAGGTCACAAGGCACGAATGCCCTTGCCCCGCAGCCTGCCAAGCTTCAAGCTGATGTCGATAAGGACGTCTGTCGCGCGGCATGCGTTCGGCCGTCGCGCCGTCCAGCGCATCGACAAGGCGTGGATGGAGAAGTCTCCCCGAGAGCTCGCCCAATGTCTCTGGCGTTTGCTCCCACACAAGCGCCGCTTCGAACACCGGGGCACTGATGAGCGATCCCTCCGTGCCCGGCCGAGCGGCAAGGCGGCGCATCAGAGTCGCGTTCAAGGCTGGATTTGCTATGCGACCCCGTGCCACGACGGCCGCGGCCGATCGATCGCACATATGCTCCAGGGTTTCGGAAAGTGTAGAACGATTCATGGAACGACTTTCTGGAGAAGAAGCGCTAGCGCGACGGGAAGCGCAGCATCAAAATAGTGCGGATCAACAAGGCGCAGGTTGATAAGCGTTAGCATCGTCCTTGGATCGTTCGAAACCCCTCGCAGGCCCGCCGCCATCTCGGCCGCAACAAGCGGTGCCTCGACGAGTTTCTGAACATGCGCATTGAAGGAGGGCATGCCGCTTGGACGAGATATTGGCGTCAGCCCCTTTATGCCGCTCGGCAGCCAATCGTGTCTCCGCGCTGCCTCGTGAGTGAGTGCAACGAGCCTATCTTTGGAGGGAGGAACCGCGACCTTCTGCAAAAGCCCGACGGGCATTTGGGGGAACAATTCCGCTTGAGAGAGCGCCGCACCGAGATGGCCGGCAAGCTCCGCGTGCAACGAAAGTATGTCTTCCACTCTCCGCGCTAAGGCGACGACGGCTTCCTGTTTGGCCTCACTTTCGTCTTCCAGCACATCAACATATTGCTCGACAAGACAGGAATGCTCGACTGACAAGGCCTCGGCAAAGGCCGAGATCGGGAAGACTGGCCAGAATATTGGTGTTGCCAAATCGAGCGCGAGCGCTTGGGCGAGATCCGCCTTTGAAACACGCAAGATGAGCCGGACGGCAGCTTGCGGCACACGCGCCAATGCTTGTACCTGATCCAGAATGCCCGCGTCGCCGCCTCCGATTGCGGCATGGATTAGCTTCCATTGCCGCCTCCATTCCGCACGATCTCTGCTTGCCGCAAGAATCCGCCAGGTGTCAGCATATTTTTCGATGCGCTGTTCGCGTGTCGAAAATGGTATTGGAGTCGGCGACCATACCGCCGCTCGCTGAATCTGCCCATTCAGAGAAGGCTGGATAAGCCACAGAGTCTCGCCATCCGGTAGCAGTGCTCGAAGATCGATCTCTCCTTGGGCCTCAATAGCTTGCTGCAGAACTCTTTCGGGATTGTTGAGGTCGATTGCGTGAAGCGCGGCGATGGCTTGGGTCGAAATCTGCCGAAACACGCCCTCTCCGGCCACACCATCACGTTTCAATCCAAGTCGGAGTTTTCCCTCAGACGTGATCTCCGATTGATGGTGATAACGTCGGATGTCGAGGCGACGGCTTTCCTTCCCACCAGTAACTAGATTGAGCCTGACCTCCGAGTCCGGACCCGCATGCGCGAGCATGGAACGGATAAGGGGCGTATACGCAGCAAGCGGGGTTTCCCCCTCAATTCGTATAGCGACACACTGGTCTTTCATCCGCAATTGTAGTTCACCGCGGAGGTCTTTCGGCATGACGGCGCGCCATCCGCGTAGCGCCTCTACAGAGAGAGGCGTGTCCTGTTCAAGGCGCCTGTTGTCGGGGCCCAGAAGCATTCCGTCGCGCGCGGGCCAAGGTGCAATGAGTTCAACTTCTCGCCGATCCACCAGGGACTTGAGCCGCAATCTCACGACACCCGGCGGTGCGCCCGCGACGGAAACAGCCAAGCGGGCTTGACCGCCGCTCAGCCGTATTCGCTGCGATTCCTCTCCCGCTTCAAGCGTAAGCACCAATCCTTCGGGGAGACCGTCCGCCAGCAATTCCAGAGCGCCCGCACCGATTTCGCGGAGAGCTATGCGAGCTCTTGCCGGCAGCGCGACATAGCGCAATCGCGCGCTCGCCATGCCCTGCTCTACCCACTCGGCGATTTCGGCCATAAGAGTGCGCGCTGGACGTCTTCGAATTTCCTTTTCCGATAGTTGCCGAAAAGAGCTGCTGTCGCGCTGTCCAAACAGCGCCGGCTGTCCCAGGAACACATGTCCACCAGCGCTGGCAAGACGCCATGAGGCAAGCACATTTCCATGTGCCATCATGCGCGCTTCAGCGCATTCCACATCCGAGCCCGTTGCTATGCTCCAGCATTGCTCGCCGATGAAGACATTTCCACTCCCTTGCAACGGCCAAAGCAGACCGTGAGGCCCGACCTGGGGCTCCCCAGCGGTAACACCATCGCCGACGATGGGCCTTGTTTCAGCATTGGTCAGAAGCCAAATTCGCGGGGACCGGGTTTTTGCGCCCTCGGCGACCGGCAGTAAGACGGACGGCGGACCATCTTGGTCCGTTTCTCCTTCTTCCTTCCAAAAACTGGGCGTTTCATCGGGCAATGGAAAGGCGGGAACCACCTCCACCTCGTCGATCAAGCGGCCATCCGCGTATCCCGCGAGCACAAGCGGCTTTTCCAAATCGAGTGTGAGAGCTGTGGCCCCCCCACCAAGACGTCGTAGTTCCCAGCCGCGTTCGATTGGCGAAGCGCTATACACAATCGCGCTCGTCCTGTTGGCAACATCACCAGTCGCCAGAAAGCGCAACCATAGACCATGAGCAGTCGACGGCAACAAATGCGCTGAAAGCACGCCATCGGCGCCCAACCGTACTACGGACTGCCATTCTCCCGAGCCTTCGTTCCGAACCAAAGCACGCCAGGCGGGTGGACCAGACAAGGAAACCGCCCGGCGTTCAGCGCGAAGCGCTGGGCGTATCAGGTTTTCGGCAACCTCTTTTGAAAGCCTTAGCGGCAACGATCGCACCCAATCCGGTCGATTTCGGTCCAACCAGCGGTCAATGATCTCCGTTGGGATGTCCTTGGGTGGCTCCGCCCGCAGCCGGACTAGCGCAAGACCTAGGTCCGCCAGCAAGCGAACGATATCCTGTGACTGGAAAGTTTGCGGCATGCCCGCGACCCGCTGCGCCGCGATGCGACAGGCAAGATCATCGGGAATATCCGCTCCCTCTGCCTCGAAATCTGCGAGCAGACCTTTAATCAGCCGGCCATACAGGCCCTGTTGCACCAGCAAGGCCTGCGGCAGTCCGCCTTCGGCCATCAGCGTGTGAAGGTAAAGGTGGATGCCCGCCTCGGAGATGCGAACCGGACGTTTCCACCATCGTAAACCCCGCTCAACAAGTTCCTTTCCGAGGCTATGGTCTCCGGGCCGACCCAGGCCACGGAAGACAAACTCCCAAGTCAGTGGTCCGCCTTTAAAGCGAGCTCGAATATGCTCCGCAGCCCAAAGGACAAAACGTGCAGCTGTGCTGTCGAGAATCTCGCCCGTCGCCAGCCGAACATGCAGCATTTGCCCGAGCTCGGCATGCCTTTCCTCTGTTAGCGGCACCGCATAAAGCGGACGGCCATCGGCCGTGTCACGGCCAATTTCGGCAAGAATGCGCTTTATAACAGGCATGCCCCCTCCCGCCTGCCGACGTAAGAACTCTCATACGAGTTGCAGGGTTGCAGCTTATTTTAAGTTGCCATGCTCCTCCAGATCGAATCTTCAGCATTGATCTATTTTGACGAGCGGTTTTGTGGCGGGAAGGCACTTCGGTACGGCATATCATGCGGTCTTGGGGATCCGGTCGAACCATTCAACGCAAGATAGCCGCTGTTAAGCGCAAGTGGAACTCGGTTTCGTTCCTAATAGACGACGCCCCTTTCAACTCGCCCATACAGGGTAGTGGATTTCCAGCGAGTGAACGTTGGTGCGGAGGCGCGAACACGATCGTTGGCTGGAACGCGCTCGTATCGTGCAAGTCGAGCCATCCGCGCCGGTCGTTCTATAGCTGAACTTCAAAAATTGGCTTACCTAATCCGAGGGCACAAGCGATGTGATGAGCGTTCAGGAGAGGGGGCGCGGAGCGACGACAGACAGTTCAGGTTTGCGGACCACGCCTTCAAGCTCATCAATAAGGCTTGAAATGCACCGTGTCAGCTCTGTAGCGTCTCGTACGAAATCTGTTAGCCTTCCAGGAGCGTGCAGCACCTCTGGCTCCCTTTCGCTGCCTGGGTGCGCACAATAGTTCCGGAGACTCTGTGCAGATTTCATCATCTTTATGGAACGCTTCGAGCCCCACCGTGATCCCAGGTCGCCCTGCTTCGCTCTCCTCACAATATATTCTTTCTTATCGGCGAATTGGCTCCATGTCAGAGCCCGTGCGCTCTTCAATCTCTCCACCCAGCTCATATAGCCTACGTCGTTGCTAGCAATCTGGGCCTGAACGCGCGCTTCCTCCTCGGAGCCATAGGGTCCATCAAATACTTCGATCGTCGCAGGACTCAGACAATAATACCAACCAACTTCTCGGCTCGAGAAATGCAAACGCTCCAATTCTTCGACATCCGTATCAGGCCTGATCTCCGCAAGGTATATGGCGCACTCATGATCCCCCTCCACGATGGACAATAGTTTCTCCTTCCGCCGCTCGGGCAGAAGTTCCATCGACTCTACTGGGTCCAGCATCATCATTCTCAATGCTTGTTCTTCCAGTCCTAGAACAAGGGCCAACAAACATGTCCGAAATGGAAAACTTTGTTTTAGTCGCTCATAGGTGAGAGAGCCGGCGACCTTGGCATCATCGAGCACGAAGAGAGGGTTTAGTCCATCACTTTCAGAGAATGCGTAGAGGGCATTCAACACAGTTGTGTTCGCAGCAATAAAGCGGTCGGCTCCGAACGGTTGGGCTATTTCGCTGATCGGACGACCGAAGGATGTCGTGCAGATTAGCTGACCTTCTTGGCGCTCCAACTTGATGCGCCCGAAATCTTTTTTCAGCAGCCACCTAGTTAGTTGATCATTGTACAGCACAAGCGCCGCATCGACTTCTCGAAGGAAGGGGTCTTGTATTATTTCCCGAGCCTCAGTGTGCGCGATACGATCAACCTCTGAGCCAACTGTGAAGAGGAGCGGTTTCTGCATCACATCGCGCACGGTGACAGAGCTCGCAATATGGTCAAACCAACTGTGACTCATTTAGCAATTACCCATTTAAGAGGATCCAGGGGTGATGACGGTGTGAGACGAGCATGATGAGGCCCTCGCGATTTTTAGGGCGATCCAAGCAGAAAGGTCGTTCCAAAGCTCTGGATCCAGGCCCGCTTGGCGCGCTATGTCGATGATCTCCTGATAGGAAACTGGCCTGACAGCGGCTTTGCCACTGCAATACCTTGGATCGATCAGACCGAGCTTTGCCTTGCGTGCGGTTGAGAAACTCGGATGGTCGGCAAAGGCAGCAATAGCGGCGGCTTGAAGCTTTCGATGCTCACCTAGCGCAGCGGCCAGCACAGCATTCCGCACCCATTGATAACCGTCGCCGGCGAAAGGGCAGGGCGCATGATCTGCCGACGGATCGATCGCAAGGACCTTGGGAATGTAATCCCAATAGCGAATCCCTTTGCCTGCAAGGGTGCACCGGGAACGCACACCGCTAAACGGATTTGCCTGCTCGACATAGCTCCCATTGCACTGGGGTTTTCTGGTGCGTGACCCGGTGGTTTGGCTGCATTTCCCACCCGGCTCGGTAAACTTGCATTCGATCACCAGCGCAGCGTTCGAGCCGACTGCAAGGGCATCGACCTGCGTCGGCCGGCGTTCGCGCAAGAGCCGATCCTTATCGGTCCACTCGAGCGTTATCGACCAGGGACCGCCGGGTGCCACGCCCACATGCTGAGCAATAGCATTGAGGACGCGATCGCGATCAATGCTCATCTTGATGGTGCCGAATACATCGATGGCGATGGCTTGCGATGAATGAGGCTTGTGCGCCTGAATTCTGTTGGCGCGGTCACGATGCCAGGGAAATGTGAGCCAATCGCCGATGGCGCCGTGACTGGCTGGAAACAGGTTCTCCCGAACTGCCGTCAAATCATCTGTCATCGACAACCAGCCATTCAGATGCGGTCAGGCTATCCGTGGACGTCAGCCCCATGGAGGCGAGCCGACGGTTGGTGGCGCTTGGGAGCACGTCAACGGAGAGCCAGGGGGAGTGGAACCAGATCGTCAGCGCGAACCGCATTTCGGGAGTTCCGGCTTGTCCACCAACTTTTCCACCAATCGCTTTAGGTCCGAGGGAGTGGTCTGCCCGGCTACGACCTCGTAATAGCCGATTCCGGCCCGCCGGAGCGCCTCTTTCTTGACGGCATCGCGCGCGGCCGCGGCGCCCTGATGATGCGCTCCGCCCTGATACTCGATGGCGTGCCGAGGCTGGCAGTTACCGTCAACCAGCAGGAGGTCGACTCGCTTGGCGTTGATGCAACTGAACGCGTTCGCATCTTTGCTGCGGAGGATTTCGCCCAACGAGACTTGTGCCATCACCTGCCAAGTCGGGTTGCAGCCGATCACCAGGCGATCGAGCTCCTTGAAGACGCGCGCCTCGCTCTTGTTGAGCAGCGGCTGAATCGTGAAGCTCGAGCCCATGACAATCCGCAGCTGTTCGGCGGCGTCGGGCCGTTTCGGCGAGTCCGGAATACTCGTGGGAACCCATGGCCCTGAAGCGATGTTCGTCCCAGGACCTCCCTGCCAGCGTGAGCGGTTTCTTGCCCGCCATGCCTGCCTTCGTATCCGGCTCAATGCCTGCTCAACCATGATGCCGGCGAAGGCGCCGACGAACAGAACGGTGACGAGCAGGTGAGGCTTTTCGATGAGCGCCAGGATCTCAGCCGGGCTTACGCTGATGCCGCCCGCAGCACCGACCGCGAGCGCACCGACAACAAGTCCAGGTGCCGTGAACAGCACCGACCTCCTTTGCGGGCGATAGTACATGCCCCTCTCCGCCATTTCGCGCGTAGATGGTAACCGCGCGAGCCCGGCGAGGAAAAGCTACACAAAAGAGTTAGTGCCGCGGCTCCAGCGCGCCGCACAACCTCGGCCAACCGGGCAGAGAATGGACGACACACCGAGGCACGGCTCCTCTCGCCCATTCGGACATTCGCCGGGACTATGCCGCCTCCCACACCTGATTCAGGATCTTGGCGGCAAGCGCGGCCTTGTCCTGCGGCAAGAAGCGGCCATAGTGACTGGCGACCATTTCGGCGGTGTCCTGGATGGCATAGCTCGCCTGCTCGTAGGAGCCCGTCTGCTTAAGGATATGGGTGGCGAGCACATCACGGACATTATGTGGCCCATGCGGCAGCAACCCCTTGATCGCGCCGCGGCCGGTATACGGGTTGTAGATGCCATAGCGTTGGATCGTCAGGCGCCAGGCTTCATAGAAGGTCGTCTGGTTATAGGCCGCATCCCTGCTGTTGGCCTTCACCGTCTTGACGAAAAGAGTGCCGGGATCGTCGGCGCCGGCCAGCAGGACACCGCGATGCCGCTCGATGTAGGCGTTGAGGTATTTGTAAAGGTCCAAGAGGTCCGGCAGGACTAGGCGGAAGGGTTTTGAGCCGAAGAAGGATGAATTGGCGTTCTTGAAGGCGTTCGCCGGGACCAGCACCTCCCAGCCGCGGTCGCGATCGCTCCAGCGGATCTCGCCCCGCTTCATGTCCTCGAGCCGGCGCTCCGAAGTCGGGAAATGCCCACGCGGGCAGACAAGCATTTGCCGCAGGTTCTTCTGGCGAAGTCCAAGATGCAGGCCCAGGCGCAACATCAGGAACGACCGGACTGACTCGGCGGCGGCACGCGGATAGCGATCCTCATCCGGCATGCGCTTTAGGATCTCGTCGGTGATCTTGCGATATTCGGCGAGCGGGCTGTCCGCCTCGAGCACGCACATGATCGGCTCGAACGGATCCCGGTGAACGCGCATCAGCCGGTACCGTCGCTCGATGCGAGAGAGGACGTCGAGGCTTTCGATCGACCGCGGCACCTTGGTGCCTTTCGTCCAACTCAGCAGCGTCTTGTGATCGAACGCATCTTCTTCGCGGACAATGGCGCGATGCAGATGCCAATAGGTGTCGCCGTGCCGGCGCATGTGATAGATGAGCGCCTGCTGAAATCCTTCAGGCTCCTCGGTCCAATCGAACAGCGGCTTCGGGAATTCCTCGATCGGCCTTGGTTGAGCGCCCGGTTTCGCTCGTGTCTGCTCTCGTTCGATGGCGGCCGTGGCTGCCGAGGAAGTCGGCCGAGCCGCCATTGTTTTGGCCGAACCGGCCGCAGTCTTCGTCTTTGTCGTGGGCCGCTCAACTGCGGGGCGGTCATCCTCCGCCGGTCGCTCCTTACCCAGCCACCGGACGATGGCTTCAAGGCCAGAACGTAGGTTCTTTTTTAACTCCGCCGTCATCTCGTCTTCGATGCCGCAGGCGTCGGCGACCGCCTGCCAATCGATGCGCCCGTTCCGCATGGGCGGCATTTTTCGGTGGATGATCAGGCTGATGAGATAAGGCCGGATGTTCTCGAGAGCCCGCTTCGAGGCGACCGGAGCAATGCGGACGTTGCAGAATTCGGAGATCTTGCGCTGGAAATGAAGGGACGAAGTAGACTGATTTCTCATGGCGATATGCAGTTCACGCGATCCTTGGCGGTTTGGTGCCGGGCGTGGCCTGCTAAGCCGATGTGATTAATGAAAGCTGAATCCGCACGCATGTGCGGTGACTCTGTGGTCGTGTGGTGCCCTCCTCCCGTGGCCGCCGGGAGGAAGATGCGCTCTCGCCTGAGCGACTCCTCGAGACGCCAGAGGGCTTTGCCATGCCTGTGCGCTCGGGGATCAACCTACGAAGATTTAATCAACTTGCGGTAGCCTCCAAGCATCAGCGTGATGTATAGTCCAATATGCGGGGGTTTTACGTGAGGGAAGCTGAATTTAAGGCTTGGTTGGAAGCCGAAGGCTATTCGACGGCTACCATCAATACCCAAATGGCTGACGTGCGGCGCCTGGATAGGGCTTACGGCAATCTCAATGACCTTCCTGATGGTCAAACGCTCGCCAGCATCCGCGCATCCCTCGCATATTCTAAGGCCGATCAGCGCGCTGGACGGCCGAGTCCCTGCAAATTTGCGATAGACGGTGATCTTTACGACAACCTCGCGCACTACCGCGCCGCGCTCAATTTCTATCAGCGTTTCCTCGATGCCCGATCGGCACCGCGGGCCGCATCGACATATGACCTCACCCCGCAGGACGTTCTTGATGCCATCGATCGCTGCAATTCTGCAGGTTCGATGGAGGCATTCGTCGCCAGCCGCGAGGGGTTGGGGGACCCTGCCAAGTTCTGGCTTCTGCACCGCGGGAGGCGCTATCCCAGCAATGCGATCGTCCGCGACGCGCTGAGCCGAAACGGGGCTAGTGCGCTGCCTGATGAGGCCCAGTGCAAGGCGACGCTGGATGCGCTCGGGTTTGTCGTCATCGACTGGCCGGCGTTTGAGTCCCTGCGAAAAACCTTCCTGACCCGGATGGCCGACTTCGAGGATTTCCATCGGCAGGACGGCAAGTATTGGACGATAGAGCGCCGTGACAAAAATCAGCTGATCGAGAAGGTTCGGACCATTGCGGAATCCTCAGCCGACGATCGCAGCGCCGGCGAGCAGATCTATAGGCTGCTCAGCGTCGGAGGCCAAGGTCTGCCGCTCAGCTGGCGCACGCTCGATGAGGTGCAGAAGGCAGACACGGACCTGCGCGATCGTTTCTACACGGTGGTCGCCACACTCGCGCGCAGCGACGACGATCCGCTCGCCACCATCGCAACCTGTGCCAAGGCGCTGGAGCAGTTGAAGATCGACGGTATCGACGGCCTCCGTCGCGGCGAAGTTCTTGCAATTGCTGTCAGCGTCGTGGGCACCGTCCACCCGGAGACAGCGACTTGGTTCAAGATCAGTCGCATCGAAGCGATGGGCCAACGATTGTTCGGTCGCAAGCTTTTCGCGCATCCCCAGTTCCAGCCGACTGATCTCGACGAATATTTGCAGCTGACGCGGGCGCTGTTCGGGCTGTTCGCCACAGAGTTCGACTGGAACCCCGTCGATCTGTTTGATGTGCAGGGTTTCGTTTGGGTCGCCCTTGACGACAAATGGACTGACGGGGACGACGCTCCTGCGCAAGAGTCCGCCACCCTTCCCTCCACGCATGAGGAGCGGGAAGCTCTGCAGCGTAGTCCGTATTGGTTCGTGGGCGCCTCCTATGGCGGCCGTGATGACCAGGCTGAGCGTTTTCTGGCCGAAGGTATCTGGGACATCGGCAGTCCCAGTGATCGCCAGCGTGAGCAGATATTACGGATGCAGCCCGGCGAGCGGATCGCCATCAAGGCAACCTACGTCCGCAGGAATGGGCTGCCGTTCGAAAACCGCGGTCGGACAGTTTCCGTTATGCAGATCAAAGGCATCGGTACTATTACGGCCAACGCGGGAGATGGTAAGAGCGTGTCGGTTGCTTGGGAAAGCGGCTACAATCCTCGGGAATGGTACCACTACACCTACCAGCCGACGATTTGGCAAGTCTATCCGAACAACGAGATGGCGAAGCGCCTGATTCGGTTCGCCTTCGACGGTGAAACCCAGGACTACAGTTGGTTCCTTCAGAACCTCTCCCACTGGGGTGGTTTGCCCACCGAGGAAGCACCGGCGCCAGACCCAGTGAAGCGTTCGCCGCTCAACTTAATCCTCTATGGCCCGCCGGGCACCGGCAAGACCTACCGCACGATGGCCGAGGCGGTTCGGTTGTGTCATGGCCTTGCCGACGGCGACCCGCTGCTCACCGACCCCGCACGAAGGCAGGAGATGCGAAAGGCATATGAGGAATTGCGTGGGCAGGGGCAGATCGGCTTCGTCACCTTCCATCAGAACTACGCCTATGAGGACTTTGTCGAAGGGTTACGGCCCAAACCGCTCGCCGATGGCGTTGGTTTCACGCTGGTGGCTGAACCCGGCATCCTGCGCCGCATGGCGGAAGCCGCCGAGGCGAGTGCGGAAGAACATGTCCTGGTGATCGACGAGATCAACCGCGCCAACATTTCGAAAGTCTTCGGGGAACTTATCACCCTGATCGAGCCGGACAAGCGGCTCGGCATGGACGAGGGGATGCGGCTGATCCTGCCCTATAGCGGTGCCCGCTTCGGCGTGCCAGCCAATCTTCACATCATCGGCACTATGAACACTGCCGACCGATCGATCGCGCTGCTTGACACCGCACTTCGCCGCCGGTTTGAATTTCGCGAACTGATGCCGGACGCTTCCTTGCTCGGGACGGTCGATGGCATCGATCTGGCCGCGATGCTGGCGACCATCAACGAGCGGATCGAGTACCTCTTCGACCGTGAGCATCAGATCGGCCACGCCTATTTCATAGGCTGCCGAAATCGCGCGGACGTCGACGCCGTGATGCGCCATAAGGTTATCCCGCTGCTTGCGGAATATTTCTACGAGGACTGGGCGAAGGTCGCCACGGTGCTCGGGGATGGGAACGGCGACGAGGGGCTTCGAGACGTCGGCTTCATTGACCGCCAGCCGCTCAGGGCACCGGACGGAATGGGTGGCAACGAGGACGCTGCCCCTCGCTACCGTTGGAGCGTTCGCGAGAGGTTCAACTACGATCGGCTCATGGGAAAATGATCCGGCGCACCATCATTGAGTGGGAGGCATTGCCATATGGCGACGGACCGGGCGCCATTCCAGTCCGTGCCGCCGACCGGATCGCCGCAGTAGCTGCTGCGTCGCCGCTCGCCGGGAGCGGTGGTGGAGGCGTTATCGAGCATGGCCGCAAGAGCCTCCGCGCGCGAGGCGTCGTCGGCGTGGTCGCGGCCGACGGCTGCGCGCTGGAGATTCTGCCGAAGATCGATTTTCCCGGCCAACAGGGCGAGCAAGCGAAGGGAAGCATTCGCCGCCGCCTCGTCCACATGCTCGCCGTGGCGCTCGATATGAAAATCGACGCGGGTCAGATCACCGCGCTCGACTGGCAGCGAGATACGCTGCTCGAAATCCTCATCCGCCTCTTTTCCGAAAAGCTGGTGGACGCAATTCGCCAAGGAATGCCTCGGCTTTATGTCGAACAAGCGGACGAGTTGCATGTTCTTCGGGGCCGTCTTGATGTAACGCGACAGTTTTCAGCGCTGGCGGCCGAACCCGCACGGCTGGCGTGCCGTTACGACTCATTGACGCCGGACATAGCACTCAATCGCATCATGAAAGCCGCCATCGGTCGGTTGGCACGGATCGCAAGAACCGGCGATAACCAGCGTCGCCTGCGCGAATTGGCCTTTGCCTATGCGGATATTGCCGACGTGCCGATTGCGGCGCTGAGATGGGACCAGATGTACTTGACCGGACCAATGCGCGCTGGAGCGAACTCCTCAATCTCGCACGGTTCCTGCTGGGCGAGCGTTTTCAGACCACGTCGACGGGCGGACAGGATGGTTTCTCGTTGCTGTTCGAGATGAACACGCTGTTCGAGGAGTACATCGCGCGGATGTTGAAGCGCGCTCTGGCCAGCGACGATCTTCGCGTTGTGAGCCAGGGCGGGCGGCTCTACTGCCTCGAGACCGAAGATCGTCACGGTCTCTTCCAAACTCAGCCAGATATTCTGTTGAAACGCGGCGATACTGTCGTTCAGGTGATCGACACCAAATGGAAGCGGATCACTTCTCGGATCAACGATCCCAAGCAAGGCATATCACAAGCCGACATCTATCAAATGATGGCATACGGACGGCTGTATAGATGTGGTCATCTCACTTTGCTCTATCCGCACCACGGAGATTTGCTGGGCGATGACGGGGTGCTGGCTACTAACGTGATCACCGGCAGCGATGATCGACTTGAAACGGCCACCATTGACGTCGGGCGCGCAGGCGACATGGCCTCACGTTTAAGGCGGCTTGTCCACTGCGCGTGCTCATGAGCGGTCTGCTTCATCAGATTCCGGAGGAAGGACCCTTGTCCGCATTAGCCGATGGGGACCCAGAGGCTGCGATTGGAGGTCGAAGGTTCCTCAAGACCTTTTAAAAGCTCGTTCGCTGTCGGGCCCATTGCGGACATTTGCGATTAACGCGTTCAACGACGGCTTCGCGCCTGCCATTCCGGTGGTTCAAGTCGTCACGATCACTTTCTGAAAGCTGCCGTTGCCTGATTCGACGTCCCGGAGCGGAGCGCCGGCGCCGTCATGCGCCTCAAGCTGCGGACCGCGATCTTCAAGCCAAGGCGCTGAGCGGCGACTTCATCCGCCAGAACCTCTCGCGGTGGAAAATCGGACAACTGCTATTAATTTCCCAAGGTCGCGGCGTGGCGGCCCCTGTCGGGGTGCACGGCTGGTCCCGGATTGGCACAATGCCAAATCGCAAATGTTCGCTCGGGATAAGCGGCCCTTTGCTGCAGCCTCCGGTTGACGAGTGATGTCGGGCAGATGACAAATAGGCAATTCACTGAAGTATTCGTGCGTATGGTGGTCGGATTGACTGCTCATAGCACGTTCAACGGACAAGTACCGTTCGTCTATCGGGGGGCACGGCGTTGCACGATCTTTTTGCCGAGGATGCGGAGATCACGCTTCCTGCACTGGTGAGCCTTACTGGCAAGGTCGAAGGCAATACCGTAAGGCGGCTTTTCCATCCCGAGCAGCGGTTGAAGATCAAGTGGTCGCTGTTGCCGAAAGGTACAGGTTTCCGTTGCTCAAGCCCGGAATTCCTCCCTTTTGCAGTCGTGGATCGAACAACGACCTCGTTGCTAGGGCAACAGGCGGTGCTCAAGGTCGATGACGCATCGACAATCAGGGCCGCCGCGACAGGCGGCAAGTGGATATTGCCCAAACCGACGACCATAGACGATCTGACACCGTCGCAGGTCTCCAACACCGATCGTACGCTTGCGTCTTGGCAGGATGCCTTCGATCTCCGTGTCGAACGCTACGACGGCACTAGGTTGGTACGCCCGGGTATGCGTATTCCCCAGGTCGGCGCGGTGCGTGCGGTCTTGGCGCACTGGAGCGTGAGCAAGAGTGCCGTCACCGTGGTGCTGCCGACGGGGACCGGCAAGACCGAAACTATGCTCGCGCTATTGGTGATGGCCACCATCCCCCGCCTTTTCGTGATCGTGCCGACCGACCAGTTGCGCTCGCAGGTAGCCGATAAATTCCTAGGCTTGGGGAAGTTAAAAGAGACGGGGTGCCTCGCTCACGGGGCATTACTGCCCACCGTGGTTGCCTTGACCCGCGCTCCCAAGACGCTCGAGGGCATGAACCAACTGTTGGGTAGTGCTCACGTGGTCGTCGCCACCATGAGCGTCGTCGCCGAGCTATCAGAGGACATGCAGGCGTTAGTGTCGGACTGGGCGTCGCATCTTTTCGTCGACGAAGCCCACCATATCGCTGCCAAGACGTGGCGCGCCTTCAAGCAGCGGTTCGGTCAGCGGCCGGTCCTGCAGTTCACCGCCACGCCCTATCGCAATGACGGCAAGCGGGTCGACGGCAAGCACATCTACAGCTATCCGCTCCGCCAGGCGCAACTCGACGGCCTGTTCAAGGCGGTGAACTATATTCCGGTAATGGGACTGGACCGAGCCGACGCCGACGATCTCATCATTGGGCAGGTTCTCGCGAAGCTACGCCAGGACCGTGCGGAAAATCGGCCTCATCTGGCGATGGCGCGGGTCGAGACCATCGAAGACGCCAAGGCATTGCATGCGAAGTATGTCGCCAGGGCTGGTGCCGAGTTCAACCCGCAGCTCACCCACAGCAAGATGGGGGTGGCAGCCCGCCGGGAGGCCCTGCAAAAGCTACGTTCCGGCCAGGCGTCCATCATCGTTTGCGTCAACATGCTTGGCGAGGGTTTCGACTTACCCGAACTCAAGATCGCGGCCTTGCACGACAAGCACAAGAGCGAGGCTATCACGCTGCAATTCGTAGGTCGGTTTACCCGCACGCGCACAGACCTGGGCGATGCCACGGTGATCGCCAACATCGCGATGGACGACGTGAACGAAAGGCTAAAAGCACTTTACGCCGAGGATGCCGACTGGAACCACCTCCTTAACGTGGTCGGTTTCAAGAAGACATTCGACGCCAAGCGCCGCGAGGACATCATAACCGGTCTTCTCGCTCCGCCGGAAAGCTTCCATGTAGAGAATTTGCAGCCGCGGATGAGCACTATTGTCTATCGGACGACATGTGCCGAGTGGGATATTGCCGACATTGAGAACGCAATCGGTCCACACGCGATCATAGCGGACGGTCCCAGCATCAACCCGGAAGAGCGTTTGCTGATACTGGTAACTCGGGACGAGGAAGCGTTGCCGTGGACGAGTATCAAATTTCCTAGGAACGTGCAGTATAACCTGGTCATGGCTCACTGGGACGAGGAGCAGAACCTCCTCTTTATCAACACGTCCAGGAAGAAGGACCTCCACCTCCCCTTGGCGCGGGCCCTGGCCGGACCGGATGTCCAGCGGATGAGCGGCGAGAATATCTTCCGGGTGCTCAGCGGCTTCGACCGCCTGATGTTGAGTAACCTCGGACTGAGCGAGGCGCAGCGCAAGCCGGTCCGCTACTCGATGTTCATGGGTGTCGATATCGCCGACCAGCTAAATGCCTACGCCGGAAATCGGACCAAGACGCTCAACAACCTGTTCGGCCAGGGCTTCGTGGACGAAGAGAGGGTCGACGAGGATGGACTGATAGAAGGGTCGATCCGCGCACGATCGAGCATGGGGTGTTCGATCAAGGGAAAGATCTGGTCGCAGTCGACCACGAACAATCCCGCGGAATGGATGCGCTGGTGCCAACAGCTGGGCGCCAAGCTGCTCGACGAGCGTATCACCACCGAACATATACTGCGCAACCTTGTGAAGGCCGTCGGCTTGGATACGCTAACCGGCCACAAGACGCCGTTGGCCGTGGATTGGCCCGAGGATTTGCTGTTCGAGAACGAGGAGAAGGTTTCGATCATCGCTGGCGAGCAGGTTGCGCCATTCCATGAGTGTGACATCGAGTTGGAAAGCTTCGCCTCCGATGGTGGCGTGAAATTCCGGGTGACCAGCGACACATTCACAACTTCCTACACCTTCACCATCGAGCGAGGCATAGCCCAGTACACCCAGCGTGAAGGGGCCGAGCTGACGTTGAGGGTCGGAAAAAGGGAACGGCGGCTCGTCGACCTGTTTGCCGAAAGTCCACCGCACGTCTACCTCGCCGACGGTGACATGCTGGTGGGTGCCTCCCTGTTCATCGTGCCCAAACGGGAAGACGTGCTGCCGTTCGATTTGGACAGGATCGCTTCGGACAGCTGGCCCGGCGTCGACATCACGAAAGAATCCCAGGGGCCGACCAAACGCGCGGATTCAATCCAGCGACGGGTAATCAAGTCACTGTTGGATGAAGGTGGCTGGGACATCGTCTTTGACGATGACGGAGCCGGCGAGGTCGCGGATGTCGTCGCGATGAGATTGGAGGATGGTCGGCTCAAGGTTCATCTGTTCCACTGCAAGTATTCTTCCGAGCCTGTCGCCGGAGCACGCGTGGGCGACCTTTACGAGATCTGTGGCCAAGCGCAGAAATCCATCCGCTGGGCCGAACACCTCGGGGACATGCTCAAAAGGCTCCACCGCAGGGAGGCGGATCGCCTCAGGGCCGGAAAGGCGAGCCGATATGAACTAGGAGGTCAACAGACACTGGTGGCCTGGATCAACAAGTGGCGGCAGCTGCGACCGGACTTCACGATCACACTCGTCCAGCCGGGTTACTCGACGCGCCGGGCGGAAAGCGAACACCTCGAGCTGCTGGCCGCCACACAGGCATATCTCATGGACACCTATCGAATAGCGATGTTCGCTTGGTTCAACGAGTAGCGACTGAACGGCAAAGAAAGGCAGCTATTTCGTCCCAACGCCTGGGAGCAGACAGTCCGCTCTCGGCCCCAAATCTGTCGTTCCACTCAGGCCGAGCAGAGGTCCGCTACTGGGTAGTTGAGACGGAGGGATTTTGTAACAACAGGGTCGGTGGTTCTGATCCCCTCAAGGCGAGGGATAGGAGTCGGCATCCCGGACTGGGCGGCATGTTGCTGGCTGTCTCAGTCGGGTGGGAACGAGACTTCAGCTCACCAGCTATCCGACGACACGTGTGCGCCAGGAGCGACCATTGCCAAAATCGAATACTCTAACACATTCGGGGCCGTCTCCCGCCAGACCGGTTCAGGGCCACGGCAGATACATGGCCGTCCTTCATCTCCATCGGCGCGATGCCACTGCACCCGCTCTCACTTCGTCCATTCTTTAGGGCTATAAACCCTCCCGGAATTGGCCCGTCAATCGTTCCCTATTGACAGTCGTTTACCGCCGGGGTGTGGTGCCGGCCGGGCACCGCCAATTTGTCGGCCCGGAGAGTGACGCGATTCGGAGCGAGCCCGCAGGCCAAGGTGCAGTCTGGTCAAAGGCTTGCGGGCGATGCTATCTTTCTAGTGGAACCCGCGCCGGCATTGGGCGCAGGAATATACGGGGGCAGAGACTTGAGCCATTCTGTTGCGATTGCGCTGCCGTGGGGACAGGAATCGGTAGGCTATTTCGCCAAACAGCCGGCACGGCGGTTGCTGGTGTTTGTGCATGGCTTCGGGGGTAATGCGTTGAAAACCTGGGCCGGTACGGAAGCGGCACTAGCAGCTGACTCCCGGGCCGGGACTTGCGACCTAGCCTATTTCGGCTATCCCAGCTTCAGCGCCCAGCCAGAAATGTCGGCGGGCACCCTTAGGCACTTCCTCGACGAAGCGGCCGGAGCTAGCGCCGAGTGGAACGCGCTTGCCAGCCGCGCGCTCGGTGGAGCGGTTCTCCGCGAGTATGACGAAGTAACGGTGATCGCCCATTCACTGGGAGCGCCTGTATCACGCCGAGCGTTGCTAGATGCAATCCGCAACCAAGCGTCCTGGGCGGGAAAGACACGGCTGCAGCTTTTTGCACCCGCGCACATGGGAGCCTATCTTAACAAAGTGCGCAAGGAACTCGGGATAGCCTCGCGTCTGATCGCATCGCTGACCGCCTTGACCAAATTCGGCGTTCTCTCGCTCGACGGGCTGGAGCCGGGCAGCCCCTTCCTCACCCAGTTGATGGAGGATTCCAGCAAAGAACTCGCGAACGGTTGGGATGCGCAGGTCAAAGCGCGGCAGGTGATCTTTGGCGATAGGGAAAACGTGGTCATGGTCCAGCGCTTTCTGGAGGATCCTCCGCACACCGTCTGGCCCGGGCATGGGCACTGCTCCGTCTGCCGTTGCGATAAAACTGCCCCGGCTATTGCGAGCCAGCTGGCATGACAGAGATCTGCCTGACCGGGAATGCAACCAGTCTGCTGCGCGATGTCGAGCATGCCTATGCGGTGGGCGAAAAGGTCGCGGGGCTAAAGCCGGTGTTCAGCCAAGGCGCTATCGATCCGTTTAGAGTGTTCCGTTCGCACAGGGTTGTCGCGAACGACATTGTAAAGGGGAAGGACGTGGTTTGGCGGGAGCAACTCGACCTTTTGCTTGGAGCGCTGTCAGCGCTCCATATCGGCGGACTGCAGGCCGAGGGCGCGGAGATCTGGAGCGATCCTGAGGGCCAGTTCGTTTGGGAGTTGCTGCGCCATTCTGCCGTGGTCGCCTACTATGAACGGCACTACCCATTCGCGCCGCCGCTGTTGGTACGCGCCGCAGGAGACAGGCGGCTATCCGACACCTATCGCTCGCAGTGGCAGGCTGAGCTGGAGCAAGAAGGCTTCGACGCGACCTATCGCCAATTCCTCCATCTTAACGCTCGTTTCATTGCCAACGATGTGATTGGATATTTCATTGAATTGCTCGACGATTTTTATGTGTTCGACACCCACATCGATGAATTCCGTCGGGTGCTTGAACAGCCTGCACGGCTTGAAGGTTGGCTGACGACGCCCGATCGCTGGCAACTGCTCGAGGGGATGGCATCGTTCTACGAGTTTGCGCTCGATCTCGATCAATACCTCGCCGCGCTGGAGTTTCCTATGCTGCGCGGGCACGTTTGGCTGCATTTCGCCTACTGGTTCGGCAATGGCGGCTCGCGGATGGAGGAGGTGGCGCTGTGGCTTCAGAATGCCGTATCCCACGCTGCAGTCGATGAATCCATCGACGGTACCGAGCTAGGTGAGGCCTTGGCCCGCCTGCGCGATCCGCAACGCTACCCGTTAGCGCTGCTCGAGCAAACCGCTGATGTGCTAGGTCCCTGGCTTGAAACGAGCGGCGTGGGCGAGCAATTGAGCGCCGGCTCTAGATCGCTTTGAAGCGCAGCGGCAGCCTGTTCGTTCCTCCCAAAAGTGCTCTTCGACCGCTTCTTAACCAGGCGGGATGGAAGCGGTACTTCGTCCGTCGCTGCGACATTCGACCGATTTCGCCCCAAAGCCGCAGCTCGCGCGCATAGATTGATCAGTCGAAAGCCAGCGTTCCGGTCAGCTCGTCATTGTAGTCGGGTTGGCCGCACCAGCAGATGAACTGCCGCTTTCGGGGCAGGCGAACTGGCTCGAAACGACTTGAAAGGGGGCGCCCAGCGGTCGTTCGTGAACCGTGGCTGGAAAGTTTGTTTCCGGCTCGCACCGCAAATCCCGGCCGATATAAACGAGCGGCAGCAATGGGGTCGAGGGGAGCCGTCCTTCACGAGCCCTGTACACGGCTTGTTGCGAGGATGTTCACGTTCTGGGGCCAAAAACATTGCATAATATATCGACTGGATACTGCGCGCGCTAATCCTTCCGCGGCATGCCCGCCTAGGCCAGTATATCAAGACCGTGTTTTGCAAAAATGAGAAACAGGCGCGATGCGGCCGAGCGCCCCGCATTGAGGCTGCTTTCGAGCGTCCGGAGGCATTCTCTCAGAGATCCCTCCTACGGCCGCGGAATGTGAGCGCCTTTGGTAGGCCCGCCACCGTGCTTCGGTGGTCGGGCGGTTCGGGCGTACGGTTCCCCTTGGGACGGTGAACGAGGCGACAATGTTACTTGTTTGGCTGACTTGGATTAAAAGTTCTTTATAATATGCGGAGCGTCGCTCAGTTCGGCTAAATCCAATTCAAGTTCTACACCAGCTCCTGGTATCCACGCGCCGACGGTAAATCCACCGTAGCACCCCAGTTCGATCCGTGCTCTATAACCACGAAATATCGTGCGAATGCGGTCCGGGTGAAATGTCGGGTGAAGGAAGAATTCAACCGGTTCGTCATAGCTGCTCGAAATCAGGTCAGGGTCTGCTTCCACTGTTAAGACGACGGTAACCCAGGAACGATTGGCTGCATTTGGTATGAATTCTGCGGATAGCAAGTATCCCTCGCGAGATGCCGATCCTCCCCAGCGCCCTTTGTGAGGATCATTCGCCTCCAGGATTTGCATTGATACCGCGTTTGGATCTTGACGAATCCGGGTCAGTAGTTCGCGTGATGGTGCCTGCGTTTCGTTTTCTGATATAGCTGGCGAAAGCAATACACCGTCGTCCGAATAGGTCGGCTGTGATGCTAGATCGGAACCAAATGGGCGAGATTTGGCCGGCCGGGTAGCTGGACTTTGTACGCCAAATCGCCCCGCATGGAGGCGCCCGCGGAATACGACCTTGCTGAATCTCTCATCAATGTTCCCGAGAGAAGGCTGCAACTTGTTCCCTGTCACTAACCAAGAAAAGCTCGCGCCGGCTGCTTTTTGAGCAGGCATGCGCAGCTTCCACTTGGCTAACTCATCCGTTGCCTTCTCACTAACTGCAGCCGTCCCGGACTTGGAGAGTGCGTTCAGCATGTCACCTACGATCTGCGCCGTATAAGCGAAGTAGGGCATCCCAAGTCGCCTGCATTTTGCGATCAAGTCGAGAGCTATGGCACCCGCTGCTGCTTGTTCCGCTTTCTCCGCAGGCGCAACGTCGATATGATTTCTAGCAGACAAGGCGAGTAGGTCGGGTATCCAATCGAAGTCTGCAACAAGTTGATCAATTTTACTTCGGGGCGTGGCTCTTTCGAGTTCAGGGAATCGCAATGCCAAAAGTGCGACGGCGATTTCGAGCCAAGGATCGGTGTCCGAGGAGCTTGCTTCCATCGAAAGCTCACCGCCTTGTTCCAACTGTTCCATGGTGATCTGTTTAGCCTCGGCGACACTTCCTGCGTACAGTGCCTGGACCAAGGCTCGTCGAGACATTTCAGCCGGAAACACTATTGCGGTGATGTCTGAAGAAGGAGTACTTCGCAGTAACACCTTCGTGCCGCCGTTGAAGAGGGGCAGCATTAGCCGCTCGTTTCTAAGCCCGCTCACCGCGTATTCTAGCCGCAAGCGTCCATGTTCGCGGTCAAGGCCGCCGCCCGGTCGCTGGATCAGCAACTCCGCTAAACTACCCAATATAGTAACGACCGGTTCAGGGTGCGACCTATAGGGACGCCAGCCTCCAACTCGGCCCGGAAGCGTGTCTTGCGATATGGCGATGGAAAGCCACCGACTAGGGGCGGAGGTCTCCGCGGCCGCGGATGAAACCTCGGTCGATAACTGCACGGCGTCGATAATGTTATTCAGGAAAGCATCGCCGGTTACGGCGAGCTCACGAAGTGTTGGAAGGCGAACATGGTTTGCCTCGCCATCGTGAACGGCAAATGTAACGCTGCGAGCCAACTGTCCCAATGGCTCGACAGTTGCTGTGTAAATACCGGGCGGCACGTCGAATTGGCAGGTCGTCTTGGTGGGCGTCGCGAGCCATTCCCCAACCTGTGCTTCCTGCCCGAGTATCCTTATACGGCCTATGGACATATCCGAAGGTGCGACGATGCTGAGTGTGCTCGTCATGGCACTGGGATCCTCTTATCGAATATGGGCCCAGATGGTTTTAGTTCGTACTGGCGGGGTTGTCCGTTTCCGTTATCGGCGATGAGGTAGTGGGGGCTGGGGCTGATATCAAACATCCATGTCGACGGATGGTTAAGCGGGCAACTTATAAGTAGAATCCCATTTGCGTCATGGACATGGAACCGATAAGTGGACATGAGGCGCTCGGGGTCTGTCAGGACGAATATTGGGATGCGAGGGTTCGGCGGAACCAAAAGCGGAAAATAGTTGTTTTGGTCGATCAACAGGACAGGTTCGAACGGCTCTGTGGTCCATGTAACGCGCCGGCCATACAAGTATTTCAGATCGGTGTGAAGTTTCCACTTTCCCGTGTCGACTACCCATTTTACGTCGTCAAATCGAGCCGACGCGCCGTCCAGTGCGTCTATGAGCACCTGAGTAAATCGCCCGATCGTTACCGAAGGATGCAGAGGATTCTTCCTGTCTTCAGGCCAGTCACCCTCGTACGCAAACATACCTGCTGATGCGGCGCTGATGAGTAACACCTTCTCGCGCGCATATTTGAGTTGGTCTTGCTCCAAGGGACGTATTATGCGGATGCTTTCCGTATTACTAAGGGCAAAATCCTTTGAAAACTCCTGGCATGCGTCGACGAAAAAGTACGCAGCTCTTACGGCTTGATTAGCTTTGAAGGCCCTCGCCACTTCTGTCACATTGATGTGTGAGCCCCATGGATCTCTCTTGTCGGAGTTGAGATCGTCCAGAAATACAACGGCATCGTTTGCCCGTACTGCACCATGACCGCTGATGAAACAGAATGCTGAATCCCCTTCTTGGAAGCTGTCGACCCAATCCTCACCAGCACGCTCCACAGCGTCGCTTGAAGCGGGATGAACAGGCCCCCCTGGGAAGTCTTGAAAGGCATAGGGGATGCGGAGGTAATCCGCCTCTCCATCAGTGACCAACAGGTGAATTGACGCCAGCTTTGGCGTTAACGCATCCCTGTTCACGTATAGCCAATCCGCCATTCTCCGGGCTGCTGAAGCCGCACAGGGAACGTCGGGGACGCCCAGTTTGTAGATGATACCTCTCCCTTCCTTCGCGGTCGGGTAACCGGCCACACCGACCACGAAGGCTCTCATTGCAGGGCCTTCCACGCTCCTACTCCACGTAGGCCCGATCGGTTCCGGCTTTCCTTCTGGCATCAGAGCACACCCCCCTCAACCAGCCTGCGACGAAGACGTGCGTAAAACTGCGGTCTTGTGAAATACGCCGAATGTGCCGCACCTAGCCCGGTTATAGTGCTGAAACTGTAATCCTCAGCATCAGGGAACATCGGGGCGGCGCAGAAGCCAAAGACGTCGATTGGGTCGAAAACATTCAGCCACAGCGATGCCGCTTCTGGGCCCTTCTTCGCCGTTTTGGCTGGGAGGCCTTCACTACTTGCAAATAGGCCAAGTTCCTGGAACAGCCCCGGTTGGGATCCCACTGTAATGAGGGCGTCTGCGCGCAGATCCCCCGGTAGCTCTGCGGACTTCAAATCCGACAACATGTCGTACAGGATCACACCTCCGAGGCTGTGGCCGACGAGGACGAGTTTGCCACCATTCCGAGACGTCCACGCCGTCTGGATAGCGTCGCGAACGGTCGCTCTGATCGCCTCGCGGATCGACCCCTGTTTCAGGTAGATGAAAACATCACCCAGAAATCGCGCGACAGTTGGGTTAAGCCGCTCGACAACGGTCGAATGTACGCCTTTGGCGGCAAGGTTCGCTGCTCGATCGGCTATCGCCTGTGCCGCCGACTTAAGCGCATCGCCGATCGCAAGGTTATGGGGCAAGTTGGACAGTCGCCGGACCTCGGATACAAAATCTTGATCGGTTACCGCGTCTTGGAGACCTTTAAGGGCGGAAGGAGTGCCGCTTGGTTTCTGATCGTCGGCGTCCAGCAAATCGACGATCCCGGCGAAGAGAGCCAAGTCCGCCTTATCTAGTTTTTGTCCGCTAGCCTCAATCATTTTGATACGTTCAGAGAAGAGAAGATCCAAGGCTGAACTAGGAGATTCCTTTGCGATCACGTGCAATACCGTGGGGTTTACGTCGCTGCTGGGTTCGAGGCCGCCGAGCCCAAGTGTCTGAGTCTCGCTCTTTCGGAAAGACGCGCCGTCAAATAGAAGCTTTGGGACAAGTTCTCCCCACATAGGTGAAATTATGGTCGCCTTGTCACCAAATACCGCTGATTTGAACAGAGAATTTCTGTTCTCGGTCTCAATTTCATAGGCTGGGGTGGCTCGCGTCGCTACACCGTGTACAAAGACAACAGTAGTCACATTCAACCTCCAGGGTTGATTGTTATAAACATCATGTCACACGTCAGTATTACTTATGGCCGTATCCCCTTCCGGCCATCCCTCCAACCTGTTACAGATCTTCGCCAAAACAGGATTATAGGCACCGATTCAGCTCGTTTTCAAGTTGCATAAGTTAGAAATAAGTGCTTTAGAATTGTCTTCGTGGGCACGGGGATGGTGGCTGATACATAATTCCGACTTGTAATATATTTGAATCCTTTTGATTTTATCTCCCTCTGTGGTCGGGATGGGACGAGTAATCACGCCCAAGTTGCCCAAACGAGGCATGCCGCTTCGTGAACGGCATGTGTCTGGGTGATGTAGGGCCTTGCATGCTCGTCCTATGCGTTGGCTTTTTTGATCTGTGGAGAGGGAAATGACATTTGGCGCATGGCTGGTGGGGAACGCTGGCGAAGGTGGTTCGAACGAGCGACTTCGGAAGTTCGCGGCTGACCGGGGTTCCGAATGGCCGTACGGCAGCGACGCCCCGGTCGACTACCTCAAGGTCATCGCCACCCATGCAGAACCGACTGAGCGAAAGGAATTGTTGGACATCGCTGGCAAGGCTCTTGAGCAATGGGAACAAGGGCGCGCGAGCGCTGGGAGTAAACGCGGGTGGAGTGTTCTGTCGGGCCCCGTTCTCCTCGCTGGTTTTGGGATTATCATCGCAGCCATCCTGGCGTGGGGGATTTTCCAGGGGAAACTTCTTTCAGACATCGCCAAACCGGAGTTGGCCCGGGGGCTGATCACGTTCTTGTTCGCTTTCTCCACGATCGCGATCGTAATTCTGGTCGCCATCGCAACATTTTGGATGGACAAAGAAGAGGTGAAAGAGCGCTTCGGAAGCGCAAAGGACCTCATAACCATTCTAATCGGTGTGCTCGGTACCATTCTCGGATTTTACTTCGGTGCAGCCGACGATCCGTACACACGAAGCACCCTCTTGGCGGCAAACGTCACAACCTCAAGCCCGCAAGTTCGGGCCGGAGACAAAGCTTCTGTGACGGGGATCGTACTCGGCGGAGTTGGGCCTTATGACCTCAATATTGCATTCACCTCTTCTGCGGGCGGCGGTTTGACTCCGATAGACGTCAAGGGGTTTGCCGGCGGACGGTTTGCTCAGGAAGTGGCAATCGCAAGCGAATTTCAGCCATCCCTCGTCGGCTATCGCGTGACGGTGAGGGATGCCAATGGCACCCTGACGAGCGCCGATGGCACCATCTCGGTAGTGGCGCGATGACCCCCGTTCTTCGGTTGATAAGAATTGTCGTCGTTCTGGGGCCTGCCTCGATTGGAGCTGCCTGTGTGAGCGGGGCGCCAGTTGAGGAAGCGAGGGCGTTTGCCGAGGCGGCTGATGCGGTTACCGATGCAGGAACGCTCTTGTTTGACGGTCTCGCCGTCGCGGAGAGGCAAAGACGACGAGAATTACACAACGCAAATCCGGCGCAGAGATATGAGTTCAACGTCGACGACGCTCCTTATTTCGCGACCATAAGTGAACCACCAGGGACCGAGTCCTTTAAACGTGCGCTTGCAGTAGTGACCGCTTATGCCGATCTGGTGGTGGCACTGGTGGAAGGCAAGGATGTTGCAGCATCCAAGTCTTACCTGGTGCAAATTTCAAACGACCTCAAGCAGATTACCGGCATACCGGGCGTGGCCGTCGCCGTTCAGACGCTCGATCCACTCATCGATCATGCACTGAGGGCCCAGAGCGTGGCTGAAGCGCGTCGCTTGGTCCTGCAGGGGACGCTGGGCGTCGAAGAGTTGCTCCTCGCGCTCAAGAATGCCGCTCCCACAATCTACAGCACGATGATTTATATGGACCGCAAGGTTCCGGGATCGTCGGAGTCTGAGACTGCAAAGCTCAACGCCGACCGGACCAAAGTCGCAAATTTTGTAGTCTTGCTTGATCGGCTGCGAGCCACGTTCGGCATGTTGAAGGTCGGATTCGAACATCAGAACGGTCGAGCCGGACTCGCTGAATTGGCTGCGGAGTCTGCCCGACTTCGTGCCGATGTCGATGCCGCGCGAAAGGTTTTCGCCGGGGGATAGCAGTCGCCAATGGGAGGCCAACATGACATCCGTTTCCGAAGCGCGTGCGGCGGTCAACTCAAGCATGATCGCGATTGAAGACCGGCTGCAACAAGGCATAGGGGCCGACGAACAGGCTCAGCTCAAAGCAGCTTATGCGAGATTGTGGGTGATCCTCGGGCAGATAGACGAGTTGATGATGGAGCAGGCGGCTGCCTCTGTCGCGAGCGCAGTGGCCAAGTTGGAGCGAGCGATCGCATCGGCGAAAACATCCGAGCCTGCCGTGTACAAGGAAGCGCTCCACCAGGCGCTTGGCGGGATTGGAATAGGCTCCGCACCCAGCGGGAAATCAGACGGCACGGGCGGGGGCATCAAGCAACCCACAAGTGGAAATGGAACGCCTGTGCCAACCGTTTGGGCCGACTTGATAACCTACTATACGTCGTTCAAGGGTGTTCCGGACGGCCTGAGAGTCGCGAGCCTTTCGCAGTGGATCCTTGAATCGGGGAGGGGAGCAAGCAGGCTCGCTCGTGAACATCTGAATTTTGGCGGCTTGAAGTATCGGGAGCGCATGGTGGGGTATGCCCTTCCCGTCGACTACACCGGAACGGATGGGGAGGCCACGACATACTGTCGCTTCTCGTCCGTTGCCGAGTTCGTAGCGGGGTATTGGCACTTTATCCGAAGCGGACCGTATGAAGGTTGGGATCAGCTCGGGGGCGATGGCGCCGCCTATATTCGACACATTTCGGCAAGCTACGCGGCCGACGGGCAGTACGTCGGAAAGGTCCTTGGATTGTTCCAGGAAGCGCGCGAGCTTCTTGGTATCAGTGGCACCAGCACAAATCCTGGTAACGGTGCGGTGTCCATGGCCTCCGACGGCACCCGCGTCGCTGTTGTAGTCGGGCATAACCGCGTAAGCAAGGGAGCTGCTTCCGTTACGCCGATAAATCTGATGGAGTTCGACTTCAACCAGATTGTCGCACAGGGAATGAAGAGCGAGGCAGGCCATTATAACCTGGATGTTGAAGTCTTTTTGAGAGAGCCTAGCGGCAGCTACACGAAGGAGATCAAGGATGCATACCAAAAGGTGGCGACGTGGAAGCCAACCTGCATTCTGGAGCTCCATTTCAATAGCAACAGTGACCCGCTTGCAAACGGCCTTGAGATGTTGTGCCTTCCCAGTGCGAATTCGAGGGCGCTTGCATCAAAACTGGTGGGCTCGACGAACAAGCTCCTCAACGTGAAGATAAGACATAGCGACGGCGTGCTCGCGCTTTCGGCCGGCGATCGAGGTTGGCAATCAGTGTCGGCACTGCCGAATATTCCGACCGTGCTATGTGAACCGTTCTTCGGATCGAACGCGGGAGACTGCGTTGCGGCGGCGAGCGTCGGGCGGGAAGCCTTGGGACGCGCCTATCTGCGGGGAGTGCGCGATTGGTTGGAGGCAAAAGCGCTCAATAGTTGAAGCTTGTTCGGCTAAACGGATTTTGCGGTTGGAACGCCCAATGGGCGGTATGCGCTGTTATCCGTCGCTCCCGAACTGGATGTTCCCCCGTGGCTGAACCGGGCCAAACGACATGACCAAGGGGTTAGTATGCGAACCCTGATATACCAGCGGTCCTAGCTCACAGCAGACTTCTGTGGCACAGATGTTCCTGCTTCGTGCTTCGAAAGTCGCATAATGTATCGTCGGGAACTCCTTCACTGCGCAGGCGAGGCAGACCCCCATTGGTGAACCCCGAGAGCGCCTGCTTGCTCTTCCTTTACATTCGCCCTGGCGATGCTCACACTCGGCGGAGGAGAGAGGGCGTCCGTTGGGAGGCGGTCATGTTTTCACATTCCGACCACATCCGTGAGATCGAGCGCGTCGGCCGCGGCCTTCCTGTTAGCCGCGACGATATGGTCGTGAAGTCCTGGCTGCGCTGTCTCGAGCATCACCGGCTCGACCCGGCACAGACCTGTGAAGCCTATATCGTGCCGGAACCGCGGTTCAAGGAGCACCGCCAGCAATCGGAGGATCTCATCAACATCGCCCGCTCCGGGCTCGAGCACCTGTTCCGGCAGGTAGCGGGACAAAACTACGTGCTGCTGCTTTCCGACCGGCAGGGCGTGACGGTTGAGTTCCTCGGCGATCCGCTCTTCGACAATAACCTGCGCAAGGCCGGACTCTATCTCGGCTCGGAGTGGTCGGAATGGCGTGCCGGAACCTGTGCCGTCGGCGCCTGCCTCGAGACGGGGGAGGCGTTGACGATCCATCAGACGGATCATTTCGACAACACCCATACGCCGCTCTCTTGCACGGCGGCGCCGATCTACGACGCGCGCGGCGAGCTTTCCGCCGTCCTCGACATTTCGCTCTTGAGTTCGCCGATCCAGAAGGCGAGCCAGAACCTCGCACTGCATCTCGTCACCGCGACCGCAAGGCGCATTGAGCTTGCAAACCTCATGGCCCAGGCGCCGCATCAATGGGTGCTGCGCTTCTCACGCTCGCCGGAATTCCTCGACGTCGACCCGGAGGCGGCGATCTCAATCGACAGCCTCGGGCGCATCGCCGGCATGACCCACGGAGGGGCGAAGATCCTGGCGCGCTCGACCGGGCGCGACTGGCGCGATCCGCGCCAGCTTATCGGCGAGCCGGTATCGCGCTTCTTCGACATGGAGATCGACGACCTCCCCGATCTTACGCGTCGGCGTCCGACGCAGGAGCGGCTCGTCTTCGCCCGCGACGGCAATGCGCTCTTCGCCCATGCGATCGAGCCGCATTCCCGCACCCGCGCTCCGGCCGTCTCGCGCGAGCAGATTCCGCCGCCCTTGCGCCGGCTGGGTGGCGACGCCCCCGAAATCGTTTCGCTTCAGGTCAAGGCGGCGAAGCTTGCGCGCACGGGCCTGCCGATCCTCATCCAGGGGGAGACCGGGACCGGCAAGGAACATCTGGCACGCGCCATCCACGAGGGCAGCGGCCTCAAGGGCCAATTCGTCGCGATCAATTGCGCGGCAATCCCCGAGCAATTGATCGAGAGCGAACTCTTCGGTTACCTGCCGGGCGCCTTTACCGGCGCCTCCGCCAAGGGCCGCAAAGGCCTGATCGAACAGGCCGACGGCGGCACGCTCTTCCTCGACGAGATCGGCGATATGCCGCTTGTCCTGCAAAGCCGGCTCTTGCGCGTGCTTGCCGAGGCCGAAGTGCTGCCGGTCGGGGGAAGCGTGCCGCGTCCGGTCCAGATCCGCGTCGTCTCAGCCTCGCACCGGCCCTTGCAGACGCTCGTCGCACAAGGGGCTTTCCGCGAAGATCTCTATTATCGTCTTAACGCCGCGACGCTCTCGCTTCCGGCGCTCAGAGACAGGCCGGACTTCGAGTGGATCGTGGCTCAGATCTTGGCGCGGCATTCTTATGGCGAACGCGAATTGACGCTCTCTCCTGCGGCGCTCGTCGCGCTCAAGTCGCACGATTGGCCCGGCAACATCCGCGAACTCGATAACGCCATCGCCGTCGGCGCCGCGCTCGCCGAAAACTGCGTCGTGGAGATTGGCGATTTGCCGGACCACCTCGCCGCGAAGGCCGGGGCTGCCGGTATGGGCGACGCCGGTGCGGCCCTGGGCTTGATGCTGTCGGCCTGCGGCTGGAACATCTCCGAGGCCGCGCGAAGGCTAGGCCTCGATCGATCGACGGTGCATCGGCAGATCAAGCGCTATCGCCTCAAGCAGAAACACTGAGCGTCTTCGCCCTGCAACAGATCGACTGCAACAGCTGTGGCAGTCGCATCACCTGGCGCAACACGCCAGCCCCTCCCTACTTTTGAAAACACTGCATTTTCCCGGCGTTCCGACTCTGGCACGGCCATTGCAGATCACTGGCGATCACAACGGCAGCGACCGGGAGGAAACATGCGAGCGCTCAGATTCTACGCGGCAAAAGATCTGCGGATCGAAGACATCCCGGCACCCGGCGAGCCGGCCGCGGGCCAGGTGCTGGTCCGAAACCGATTTGTCGGCATCTGCGGCACAGACCTGCACGAATATGCTTACGGCCCGATCTTCATTCCGAAGGAGCCGCATCGATATACCGGCGCCCACGGGCCTCAGGTCTTGGGCCACGAGTTCGGCGGCGTGGTCGAGGCCGTCGGCGAGGGCGTGACCTCGGTTCGCGCCGGCGACCGCGTTTCGGTGCAGCCGCTGATCATGCCGCGCGCCGGCGACTATTTCGCCGATCGGGGACTGTTTCACTTGAGCACCGATCTGGCGCTTGCGGGCTTGAGCTGGCTCTCCGGCGGCATGGCCGAATACGCGCTGCTCAACGACTACAATGTCGAGAAGATCCCCGACGGGATGACGGACGAGGAGGCGGCACTTGTCGAGCCAAGCGCCGTTGCGGTGTATGCCTGCGATCGCGGCGGCGTGACGGCCGGCAGCAGCGTGCTCGTCACCGGCGCCGGTCCGATTGGCGTTCTGACGCTGCTTGCTGCACGCGCAGCCGGTGCCGCAGAGCTCTTCGTTTCAGACATTAATGATGCCCGGCTCGAATTCGCGGCTTCGATCCTGCCGGGTCTGACAACGATAAATCCGCAGCGAGGCAGCCCGGGCGAGACGGTACGCGCCCTGACGGAGGGCAAGGTTGGCTGCGACGTCGCCATCGAGTGCGTCGGAAACGAGCACGCGCTCAAGGCCTGCGTCGACGCGGTGCGCAAGCAGGGTGTCGTCGTTCAGACGGGGCTGCATCCGCATGAAAACCCGCTCGACTGGTTCCAGGTTACTTTCAAGGACATCGATCTGCGCGGCTCCTGGGCCTATCCGACGCACTACTGGCCGCGGGTCATCCGCCTGATCGCCTCGGGCCTCTTGCCGGCGAAGCGGGTCGTCACCGGGCGTATCACCCTGGATCGCGCCGTGCCGGAAGGCTTTGACGCGCTTCTCGATCCGAGCGGCAAGCACCTGAAGATCCTGATCGATCTCATGAAGTGAGCATGCATTGCCGCGGGCGGATGAGGAGCCGCCCGCGCCAACCCAAGCAAAAAGGAGGAGACTATGCTTGAAGAAAGTCCCGGCATCCGCATCGACACCGCGCTTGCCAAGCTCGGCAAAGCCCTTGAACGGGGCGACATTGACGCAGCCGTCAACCTGTTCCAGGCCGATTGCTACTGGCGCGACCTCGTCGCCTTCACCTGGAACATCAGGACGTTGGAAGGACCGGACCAGATCCGCGACATGTTATCGAGCCAGCTGGCAGCCATCAAGCCGGCGCGCTTCCGCCAGGACGAGAAGGAACCGGCAAGCGCCAGCGACGGGTTGACCGAAGGCTGGTTCGAATTCGAAACCGAGGTGGCGCGCGGTTACGGTCACATTCGTCTGAAGAACGGTTTGATATGGACGCTCCTTACGACGATGACGGAGCTCAAAGGGCATGAAGAGCCGAAGGGCTTCAGGCGGCCGCTCGGCGCCGAGCACGGCCACGATCCCGACCGCAAGACGTGGAGGGAAAAGCGCGAAAGCGAGGCGGCGGAACTCGGCTACGAAACCCAGCCCTATGTCGTCATAGTCGGCGGCGGCCAGGGCGGCATCGCGCTCGGTGCCCGCCTCCGGCAACTGAACGTACCGACGATCATCATCGAGAAGAACGAGCGACCGGGCGACAGCTGGCGCAAGCGTTACAAGTCGCTCTGCCTGCACGACCCGGTCTGGTACGACCACCTGCCCTATATCCCCTTCCCGGAAACCTGGCCGGTGTTTGCGCCGAAGGACAAGATAGGCGACTGGCTGGAGATGTACACCAAGGTGATGGAGCTCAACTATTGGACCTCGACCACCTGCAAGTCGGCGCAATACGACGAGGCGAAGAAGGAATGGAAAGTCGTCGTCGAGCGTAACGGCGAGGAGCTGGTCCTGCGGCCGAAACAACTTGTTCTGGCGACCGGCATGTCGGGCAAGCCGAACGTCCCGAAACTGAAGGGCCAGGATATTTTCCGCGGCGAGCAGCAGCATTCCTCGCAGCATCCCGGTCCCGACGCCTATCGCGACAAGAAGGCGGTGGTCATCGGTTCCAACAATTCCGCGCACGATATTTGCGCGGCTCTCTGGGAAGGCGGTGCGGACGTAACGATGGTGCAGCGATCGTCGACCCACATCGTTCGGTCGGACACGCTGATGGAGATCGGGCTAGGCGACCTCTATTCCGAGCGGGCGGTTACTGCGGGCATGACGACGCGCAAGGCCGACCTGATCTTCGCATCGCTGCCCTACAGGATCATGCACGAGTTTCAGATCCCGCTCTACGAGAAGATGCGCGAGCGCGACGCGAAGTTCTATGCGGACCTGGAAAAGGCCGGCTTCATGCTCGACTGGGGCGCCGATGGCTCCGGCCTGTTCATGAAGTATCTGCGCCGCGGCTCCGGTTATTACATCGATGTCGGCGCCTGCGATCTCGTCATCGACGGCAGCATCAAGCTCAAATCCGGCTCCGACGTCAGCCACCTGACCGAGGACGCGGTGGTCTTGAAGGACGGCACCGAACTTCCCGCCGATCTCGTTGTCTATGCCACCGGCTATGGTTCGATGAACGGCTGGGCCGCCGACCTTATCTCCAAGGAGGTCGCCGACAAGGTCGGCAAGGTCTGGGGGCTCGGTTCCGACACACCGAAGGACCCCGGTCCCTGGGAGGGCGAGCAGCGCAATATGTGGAAGCCGACGCAGCAGGAGGCGCTCTGGTTCCATGGTGGCAACCTGCACCAGTCGCGGCACTATTCGCAGTATCTTTCGCTGCAATTGAAGGCCCGCGCCGAAGGTATTTCGACCCCCGTATACGGCTTGCAGGAGCGTCACCATTTGTCTTAATCGGGAAACGCCAGCCGGCCATACCGTCGGCTGGCGTGCCACTTTCGTTCTTAAACCAAAATTCAATCGCCCTTGGTGGTGGACACGGCAGGATCCGGACGTGAACCGATTTCAATGGGGTCGGCAGTTTCGATTCTTTTCAAAACGAGGGATCCGCAGTCTGGCAAAGAAAAAGTGTTAAGGTCGGGTTTGCGCGATAACCGCGACCGGCGATCGCGAGCCGGGATGCCATTCCGGCCGACACCGTTCGCGCCGACGAGGGCGCTGGCTGAAACGTTATAGCCACCCGCCGACCCCGCTTCGATGCTGAAGGGGAGACCGGCGGCAGGAGATCTTATCGGCGTTGATCCGATGGACGAGCGCAAAGCAGGGCGGAGATCAAAGCCGTCCTAATAGCCCCCAGCCCGAGTTCAGGCAAGATCACCACCATCGATCCCGATGACGTGGCCGCTGATGTACGAACTTGCGTCGCTGGCGAGAAAGACCACCAGAGAAGCCACTTCCTCCGGCGTACCGACGCGGCGCATCGGGTAGGGGGCAACGAGCTGTTCCGTCGTCACTTTCCAGTCGCGCCGCACTCGCTCCAGCATTGGCGTCTCGATGGGTCCGGGTGCGATGGCGTTGATGCGCACCTGCCGGCCATACTCCTGAGCGGCGGCGCGAGTCATGTGGATGACAGCGGCCTTGGAAGCTCCGTAGGCGACGATATTCGGGAAGGCGTGCCGGCCACCGATCGAGGCTGTATTGATCATGGCGCCTCGTGATTGCACGAGATGCGGCAGTTCGTATTTCATCGCGACGAACACGCCGCGTAAGTTGGTGGCGATCTGGTCGTCGAAACCGGCAATGTCCGTGTCGGCGATTGGTGTCGGCGGCAGGTCGATGCCGGCATTGTTGAAGGCGATGTCGAGGCGGCCATAACGCCCGACGGCCTCGGCCACGAAACGCTCGACTTGAAGCGCATCACGCACGTCCGATTTGATGTAGGCAACGTCCCCGCCCGTGGCGCGCAGGCGGCTCTCTACCTCGCGCCCGAGCGCTTCCCGCCGACCATTGAACGCGACCTTGGCACCGGCCCGAGCAAGGGCGCCGGCAGTCACCGCGCCAATTCCGGACGTGCCGCCGGTCACGATTGCGACCTTGCCCTCGAGAATACGAGGGTTTTGCGCCATCGCGGGTGCCGCCGTGAAGGCGCCGCCGGCCGCTGCGCCAGTCGCGAGCATGCCGGCGACAAGGTGCCTGCGCGGAATCATCATGTCGGGTGTGATCTCGTCGGTCATTGCTCGTCTCCTTTCCTCTGCTATGGATAAGAAGGCTAGTCGAGAGTATTCGCCGGAAAAATGCGTGTCTGCTTTCAGGATTTTTAAGTCTGAGTTTATAATCGCCACATGAGCCTGCGATCGGATCCATTCTCTGGCCTTTCGGCCTTCCTCGCCGTGGCGGAGGCGGGCGGCTTCACCGCGGCGGCAGCGCGGCTGGATGTCTCGTCGGCTGCCGTGAGCCAGGCCGTGAAGGCTCTCGAAGAGAGGCTTGGCACGCCCTTGTTCATTCGCACGACACGGCGCGTCGGGCTGACCGAGGCGGGTGCGGCCCTGCTGGCGCGCGTCAATCCCGCTGCGGCCGAGATCATCGCTGCCGTCGAGCAGGCCGCGGCAACGGACGAGCCCTCGGGATTGCTGCGCCTTACCGTGCCGCGCATGGCGGTGCCGCTTGTCATCGAACCGGTCATCCCCGCTCTGAGACACGCTCATCCGCGAATCGCGATTGAGATCGCGGTCGAGGATGCAACGGTCGACTTGCCCGGGCGCGGCTTCGATGCCGGCATCCGCATCGGCGAATATATCGAACGCGACATGGTCGCGGTGCGTCTTACGCGCGACATCGCCTGGTCGGTCGTGGCGAGCCCGACTTATCTCGCCGCGCGCGGGACGCCGCAGACACCGCAGGAGCTGACGACTCACGAGGCGATCCGCTACCGTTTTCCGCGGTCGGGCGCCCTCTACCGGTGGGAGTTCGAGCGGGACGGCCGCGCCTTCTCCGTCGATCCGCCCGGCAGCTTGATCGTAAACGATGGTGCGCTGCTCGTTTCCTGGGCGCGCGCCGGTCTCGGCCTCGCCTATGTCGCCGACATCGCAGTTGAGGCTGAATTGCGCCACGGGCAACTCGTTCGCGTTCTCGAAGCGTTCCTGCCGACGACGCCCGGCCTCCTTCTTTACTTCCCGCAGCGCGCACAGATCCAGCCAAAGCTGCGCGCCTTTATCGATGTAGCCAAACAGGTGCTGCAGTCGATTCGATGAGCAGAAGCAGACGGCTACGAAGAGACAATGCTTGTGCACCGGCGGAATGGTAGCGACCAGGGCCATGTCTGCCTGAGGCGCACTCTGCAGGAGATGAGTGGAACAGTACGGTGCCACGACCGTTGATCGAGCGATCTTGCGTCCTGGCTAGAAGGTGTGGGGCGTTGACTGATTTCCGGATTGGCCTTGGGGTTCGCCTGAACAACGAGGATCGGACCGCCGGCCGCAATGACATCTTTGATCTTGACCGACCGCTGCCACCGACTCAACGGGGCAAGTTGCCTGCGCCCGCAATTCAGCAGAAGTCGCATCAAGGCTCGTCAACTGCTTTCCGCCGATGCGATCGCACGCATTGCTTCCAAAGTCGAGGCAAGCAACATTTGCGCGCCGGTGGCTGCGTCGGCCGGCTCGACATATTCCGCCTCGTTGTGGCTGAGGCCGTCGCGGCAAGGCACGAAGATCATTGCGGCCGGCGCCACGCGGTTGACGAACAAGGCATCATGAAACGCGCCCGAAATCATGCGCTTGACCGGAAGCCGCAGCGTCGCCGCAGCCCGGCCGAGGCAGTCGAGGAGGTCTTGCGAGAACGTGGCTGACGGCATCTCGAAGAACCGGCGGAACACGGCGTCGCAACCGTGAGCCCCAGCGGCGGTCTTGCAGGTGCTGCGGACTTTCGCTTCAAGCGCATCGATGACCGAAGGTTCCGGGTGCCGTAGGTCGACCGTGAGTATGACTGAGCCAGGGATCGCGTTTACCGATCCGGGCTCCACCGCAAAACGGCCGACAGTGAATCGAGCCCGTTCGTCCCCCGGCATGATGCTCTTGAACAGAATGTCGAGCGCCGCGACCGCAGCCGCCATCGGGTCGCGGCGAAAGCCGAGTACTGTCGTCCCGGCATGCGCCGCCTGGCCGGTGATCGTGATCTCGAGCCACCGTGTCCCCTGGACGCCATGAACGATGCCGATGGGTATGCCTTCCCGTTCCAGCGAAGGACCCTGTTCGATATGCAGCTCGAGATAGCCCGATATCCGGAAGCCGAGCGGCCGCATCTCGGCCTCCGGCAGTGCGTCGAGCGTGCCCTTGAGCTCGGCAGCAAAGAGTGCTCCGTCCCTGCCGCGAAGATCCGACCAAGCCCCCGGTATCGCGCCTGCCGCGAAGGCCATGGAGCCCATGGTACCGGGAGCGAACCGGCTGCCTTCCTCATTGGTCCATGCCACGACTTCGAGGGGGAGATCGGTCTCAAGGCCCGCATCCTCCAGGCTCTCGATGACCTCGAAGGCGCTCAAAGTGCCGAGCGCCCCGTCGAAGCGGCCGCCCGTCGGCTGGCTGTCGAGATGGCTGCCGATGACGAAGGGCGGCCGGTCGGCGAGGCGGCCCTCGCGACGGATGAAGAGGTTTGCCATCGGATCCTGAAACACGCGAAAGCCGCGGGCCCGTGCGAGTTCGGCGAGCAGGCGACGCGACTGCCTGTCCTCCTCCGACAGAGCCTGACGGTCGACGCCCCCGGCGGGCGTCCCGCCGATCCGGGCGAAGTCGTCAAGCCGCTGCAGGAGGCGCTGAGCGTTGGTCGTGACCTCTAATGTCATGCGGAATCCCCCGGCCTTGCTTCATAGGGCGCGTCGTGGAAGGCAATCTCGAGCCGCTGCACGCGGCCGAAGATGCCGCTGAGCCGTGCACGCTGCCCGGCACTCAATGTGGCACCAGCCTTGTCGAGTTCGCCTTTTAGCCAGCTGGCCTGAGCCGCGAACTCATCATCCGCATGCATGGCGACCCACTCCTCGAGCAGCGGGTTGCCGGTCACGCAGCCTGCCGCCGCTTTCGACCAGGTCCAGTACATCCATTCGGCCGCGAACATGCCTGCGATGATGTCGAGGAATGCGCCCTCGCGCGCGATTTCCAGCATGCCGTTTCGGAATGCCTCGCCCCCGGGACGGTTAAGATCATGGCCCGCAGGGTCGATGCCGCGCTCGGCAAAGGTCTTCTCGAAATAGGCGATCTGCCGGTTGGCGAGCGCATCGAGCACAGCAATGAGCCAGCGTTTCTGATCAATCGTCTCGGCTTTCGCCACTCCATAGGAGAAGATCGCAATGGCGGTGTCGACGAATGCGCCTTCGAAGACGAGATAGCGATCGAAGACTTCGCCGCCCAATCGGTTTGTCTTGATATCCTCCACGAAGCGATGGTTCACCATGGCCTGGTATACGGCCGCGTTTTCGTCGAGCATCTGCTCGGAAAGGGTCGCCGACGACACCGCTTCACGCCTCCAGGATGGCGGCCGCCGCGGCGCGCAAGGTCCGCACGCGACTGATATCGACCGGGTTCCACCACACCCCGCCCTGCTTCAGCGAGGAGGCGACGATCACGCCGTTGGTGCGCTTCAGGATTTCGACGACATTATCCTTCGTCACGCCGGAGCCGACGAGAAGCGGCAAGTGGGTCGCCGAACCGATTTCCTCGATCTCGTCAAGCGTGGCGGCATTGCCCGTGCGTTGTCCGGTGGCGATGACCACATCGGCGTCGAAGAAGGCCAGATCGCGCGTCAGCTCCCCGATCGGGCGGTCGGCGACGATCGCGTGGCTGCCGTGCTTCACATGACTGTCGGCGAAGACCCTGACATGCTCGGCGCGCAGCAGTGACCGGTAACGCATCGCCTCGGCCGCGCGCCCTTCCATGAAGCCTTCATTGGCGACATAGGCGTTTGCCCACTGATTGACGCGAATGAATTTCGCGCCGCCCGCCATAGCGATCGCGAAGGCGGGGATAGGGGCATTGGCGAGCACGTTGATGCCGAGCGGAACGCCGACGGCGCGGGCGATGCGATCCGTGACCACGGCCATGAAGGCTGCGGTCTCGTGGCCGATGTCCTCGGGCTTCGAGAAGGGGATGTCTCCGTGGTTCTCGATGATCAGGCCATGCATGCCGCCTTCGACCAGCGCCTCGGCGTCGCGCATGCAGGCATCGTAGATCCCCGCCATTCCGGCACCGCGATACCGCGGCGCCCCCGGAAAGGCCGGGCAATGGATCATGCCGATCAGAACCTTGTCAGTCCCGAAAATTTCCCTTATGGCGCTTGATGATTTGTCGGAGATTTCCTGCATTTCCTGCCTCTCAAAGGTTTGTTCATGCGCGCTTACGTCATCGGCAATGTCACTATCGACGAGACCATTGCCGTATCCGAAATGCCGGCCGCCGGAGCGTCCATATTGGGCCGCCAGCAGTCCCGCGATCTCGGCGGCAAAGGGGCGAACCAGGCGGTGGTCATGGCGCGCTGCGGACTGCCGACGACGCTCGTCGCCGCGATCGGCGAAGGCTTCCGTGCCGTGAGCATCCGTGAGGCGCTGGGACAGGAGCCCGTCATCAGCCGTTTCGTGCCGCTTGCCGGCCGATCGAGCGATTTCTCGATCGTCCTGACCACATCGGACGGAGAGAATCTGAACGTCACCACGACCGATGCCGCCGAGAATCTTGGGCTTGCCGATGCCGTCGCCCCGCTTGCCGAGGCCGCTCCCGGCGACCTGGCGGTACTGCAGGGCAATCTAACTGACGAGACGACCCGCGGCGTTCTGCAACAGGCCCGCGCCCGCGGCATGGTCACCGCCTTCAATCCGTCGCCGCTGCGCCCGTTTTTCGCCAACCTCTGGCCGCTCATCGACTTCGCCTTTCTCAACGAGGGAGAAGCTCTGGTGCTTACCGGAACGGGCGGCGAAGAAGCCGCCCGTAGGCTGATTTCAAGCGGCGTCCGAGCGGTCGCCCTCACCCTCGGCGGCAATGGCGCGATGCTGGCGACCGGTGCCGGCATCATCCAGGTTCCCGCCGCTCCCTGCACCGTCGTCGACACCACGGGCGCCGGCGACACCTTCATGGCCGTCGCGCTCGCTTCTGCGGCGCTGCGCCGTACCGAACTCGACCGAACCGCCATCGAACAGGCGGCGCGGGCTGCCGCCATTACCGTCAGCCGCCCGGGAACACGTTCGGCCTTCCCGACCGGCGACGAGCTCGCGGCGATATTCGCCGCAGGCTGACGAGCGTGACGGGAACGCCTCGATTTCAGCGCGCGCCTTCCGTCATCCAGCCGAGAATATTCTTCCATAGCCGGCCGTAGCCCTCCCATTCGCAGAAGGCCGGCGACAGCCAGTGCGGGCCGATATCGGAGGTCCAGGCGGCGGAGCGACCCTTGCCGTAGCTGCCGAGAATAAGCAGCGGATGTCCGCCCTGGTCTTCTGGAAGACGGGCGATCACGTCGGCACCATTCTTGACTTCGACCTCGTTCACGCCGAGCAGCGGCGGCCATTGGCCGGAAAGCCCCGCCATGACCGGGTGATCCGGCTTGACGACATCGGCAACCGCGCCCTCGGGGATCTCGACGCGATCGTCATAGGGCAGGCAGGTGACCGGCAGCGTGTCCTCGACGGGCGTCCGCCGCCAGCGTGCCTTGCCGTCGATGCCTTGGAAGGAGAAATAGCCGCCGATCATCAGGAGCCCGCCGCCCTTCTCCACCCAGGCCTTGATGAGCTTCAGGCGGTTAGGCACGGTGCGTGAGTGAAGCCAGACGTCCGGCGGCAGGAGAAGCGAGTTCGCGCCGATGTCCGACAGGATGATCGCGTCGAAGGCGTCAAGCCCCGCCATGTCGTAGGGGAACTTGTCCACGGCCTCGTGCGCGGTCATGTAGGTCAGTTCGAATTCGCTGCCGGCGAGCGCCTTGACGAGCGGCTCCGCACCGAGGTGGAAGGTCACGCTGCCGAACTGGTCGAAGCCCTTGTAGTGGGTGGCGGAGCTGACCCAGCTTTCGCCTACGAGAAGTACTTTCTTTGTCATCGTCTATCCGTCTGTCTTGAATTTCGTTTAGGGCGATAATCAAGCCCGGGCTTGGAATACGGAGCGGGGATTCCCCCGCATCATCCGTTCGAGAACCGCGTCTTCAAGTCCATGGCGCTTCAGGCGCGGCAGGAAATGGCGCAGCACATAGGCGTAGCCGTTGCCGCCGTAGTGCGTCAGCATCATCTTGAGGAAGACATCGTGCGACAGCAGGATTCGGTCGAGATGCCCGGCCTCCACCAGCCTGACAATGGCGCGCGCCGCCTCCTCGTCGCTCGGGCATTGGACCTGCTGGTCGGCATAGAAGAAATCCATGCCGATCATGTCGTATTCGATGAAAGCACCACGGGAGGCGAGCTCGCTCTGATAGGTGAAATCGTCGTGCGAGGGGTTCATGTGGCAGAGCACCGCGTGGCGCAGATCGGCGCCTTCCTCGGTGACGATGTCGAGCACGCGATGGCCGAGCCGGAACCAGCCGGGCAGGTGCACCATCAAGGGCAGCCCGGTCCTCACCTGCGCACGCGCGGCGCCACGCAGCGATTTCTCCTCGGATGGGGTGAAATCGGCCGAGACGCCAATCTCGCCGATGAGGCCGATCCTGACGTCCGTGCCCTCCGCACCATCTACGGCCTCGCGGACGATCTCGTCGGCGATTGCATCGGCACTCATTCCGGCGACCTCCGCCGGATGAGAAGAGGCGAGGTAATAGCCGGCCCCCATCACGATATTGAGCCCGGTCGCCTGGGCGATGCGCCGAAGCGCCAACGGATTGCGACCGATGCCCCGGCAGGTCGGCTCGACTACGGTCCGGCCGCCGGCGGCGGCGAATGCCTTGAGTTCGGTGATCGCCAGCGGTTCGTCGTCGAGCGTGATGTTGTGCTTGCTGACGAACGGGTCCTGCCTGAGTTCGCCGAGGATCTCCATGCAGACGAGGCCCTCCGCAAGATATTGCCGCTCCCTGGTCGTCGGCGCGTGCCACCAGCAACGGCAATCATTGAGGATGTGCTCGTGCATCAGCGTGACGCCAAGCGCCTCGGCGGCGATGGGTCCGTTCACAGTCATGACCTGGCCGGAGCGGATATGTCCTTCTGACCATTCGCGGCCCATGGCGCTCACTTCCTTCTGCCCGAGCCGAAGCTGAAATTGGTGGTGAAGATGCGGGTGTTGAGCCAGATCGCAATCAGGATGATGGCGCCGGTGACGATCTGCGTGAAAAACGGCGAGATATGCATCAGGATGAGACCATTGCCGATGACAGCGATCGTCAGCGTGCCGAGAATGGTGCCGAGAATGGTCCCGCGCCCACCCATCAGCGACGTGCCGCCGAGGACGACCGCCGCGATCACCTGCAGTTCGAAGCCGACTGCCGCATTCGACGAACCGGAGCCGAGGCGAGCGGCGATCAGAAGCCCGGCGAGCGCGCAGGCGACGCCGGATATCAGGTACACCGAGGCGATGATCCAATTGGCCGGCATGCCCACACGCCGCGCCGCTTCCATGTTCGAACCGACGGCGACGACCTGGCGGCCGTATTTCGTCGCCCGGATGACCACATAGCCCAGAACGGCGATCACGATCGCGATCAGGGCTGGTACGGGAAGTCCGAGAAGTTCCCCGCGACCGAGCGCGAAGAAGCCCGGCGCATCCTTGATCGGGATCGAATAGCCTTGCGTCAGGTAGAGCGCGAATCCGCGCAGGATGGACAGACCGGCAAGCGTGACGATGAAAGCTGGAATACCCTGGTAGGCGGTGAACCATCCCTGGAGGAAGCCGACGAGCGCGCCAAAGGCGAGCATGACGATAACGACGAGCGGCCAGGGATATCCCATTGCTAGGATGATCGCTGCCACGGCGTTGACGAGCGCCACCTGCGAGCCGACGGAAAGGTCAATGCCGCCGGTAATGATGACGAAGGTCATTGCGACCGCGACAATCAGGATAGGTGCCGCTTGGCGGATGACGTTCAGGATATTGCCGAGCGCCATGAAGGTGTCGGTCGTGGCGCTGAAGAACACGAGACAGGCGAAGAAGAAGAAGGCGATCGAAAGGACCTGCGCGTGTTCGGCGAGGAAATCCGCCGCCGCCGAGCCTTGCGCGCGTTCGGTATAGGTCGTCATTGCTTGGATCCTTCCCCGACGATGAGTTTGACGAGGTCCTCGAGGTCCGTCTTGCCGATATCGCGTTCGGCGACCTTCGTGCCTTCGTACATGACGGCAATGCGGTCGCAGACGCGGAAGAGGTCCTGCAGGCGGTGCGTGATCAGGATCACCGATACCCCCTTTGCCTTCACCCGGTTGATCAGCGCGAGCACGGCCTCGACTTCGGCGACGGCGAGAGCCGAGGTGGGCTCGTCCATGATCAGGACCTTGGGATTGAAGGAGGCGGCACGCGCGATGGCGATTGCCTGGCGCTGGCCGCCCGAGAGCTTCTCCACCTTGGCGGTCAGCCGCGGGATGCGGATCTCGAGCGCATCGAGCATCTTGCGGGCTTCCGCCAGCATCGTCGCCGTGTCGAGGAACGGCCCCTTGCTGATTTCGCGGCCAAGGAAAAGATTGCCGACCACGTCGATGTGATCGCAGAGGCTCAAGTCCTGGAATACCATCTCGATATTGAGACTGCGCGCGTCAGCGGGGCCGGAGAAGCGGACCTCCTTGCCCTCAATCGCAATTGTGCCGTCGTCGGGGATGTAGGTCCCGGAGATGATCTTCGTCAGTGTCGACTTGCCGGCCGCGTTGTCACCGACAAGACCGAGACATTCCCCTGGATAGAGGTCGAGATCGACACCGCGCAGCGCCTGATGCGAGCCGAAGATCTTGCGGATCCCTTTAAGAGATACCCGCGGCGCCGGGCCAGCGCGGGAGGGCGAAGCCCCCCCGACACCGGATACAGCCGCGATATGCTGTGTGCCTGCCGCCATCACTTGAAGACCGTGCGATAGGGTTCGACATTGTCCTTCGTGACGATCGTCACGGGGACGGCGATGTTCTTCTCAACGGTTCCGCCTTCCGAGACTTTCTTCAATGCATCGACCGCCGCGGCGCCCATTGCGGCCGGATCCTGCTGGATGACGGCGGCCACGTAGCCGGCATCGATGCCGGCGATCGCCTGGGCCGTCAGGTCCCAGCCGAAGATCTTGATGCTGTCCTGCTTGCCCTGGCTTTCGACCGCGGCGATAGCGCCCATCAGAGCCGGTTCGCCGGTGGCATAGATGGCAGTCAGGTCCGGATTGCCGGTGATCAGGTTTTCGGCCGCCGCGAGTGCGGTGTCCTGGACGTTCTGGCCGTCCACGACACCGGCGACGGAGACGCCCTCGACGCCTTCGAGCGTCTTCTCAAAGCCCTTCTGGCGGATGTTCTGGATAAAGGAGTTCAGTGCGCCGACGATGCCGACTTTGGCTTTGCCGTCGGCATTGGCCTTGATGTGATCGAGGAAGAATTTACCCATATCGGCACCGGCCTTTTCATTGTCGACGCCGATCTGAGCCTTCTGCGGCCCTTCCGGGAGGATCGCGTCAATCGCGACAACCGGAATTCCGGCTTCGGCGGCCTGATTGACGGCCGGCATGATGCCGTTCACGTCGATCGCAACGACAGCGAGCCCGTCGACCTTCTGCTGAATATAGGTTTCGATGGCGCTGTTTTGAGCGGCCGGGTCATTGTTGGCGTTGAAAATCACCAGCTTCACGCCAGCAGCATCGGCCGCCTTCTGCGCGCCCTCGTTCATCTGGTTGAAGAAGAGCGCCTGCTGGTTGATCTGCACGAGCGCGAAGGTCTTTTCCGCGGCGGAAGCGGGCGAGAGAGCGCCGACGGACGCGAGTGCGGTGAAACCGAGCGCGGCGACGAGAGTTCTGCGTTTCAAATTCCACGTCATGTGCTTGTCCTCTGATGGTTCTCGTTGCGGTTTATTTGTCTCGTGGGCGGGGCAACGGATCTCCGCACAACGATTTCGACCGGCAGGAGCGTTTCAGACGCACGCGGCGCCTCCTGCCAATTGGTTTCAAGGAGCAGCGCGACGGCGCGTTCGCCGATAGACCGGACCGGCTGGCGGATCGCCGTCAGCGGTGGAGCGAAGAGATGCAGCGGCCCGACATCGTCGAAGCCGATGAGGGAGACGTCATCGGGGATAGATACGCCTTCTGCACGCAGGACCTCGATAAGGCCGATCGCGATTTCGTCCGAGCTTGCAAAGATCGCAGTTGCGGGTCTCTTGTCCGCGAGAAAGCGCCGCGCCGCATCTCGGCCAAATTCGATTGTGTACTCGCCGTGATAGATCGAGATGTCCGCCGGGCTCCCGCCGGACTCACAGATCGCCCGCTCCAGGCCCAGCTGGCGGCGGCGGGAACTGATCATCGTCTCGGGACCGCCAATGAACAGGACTCTCCGATGCCCGTGCTCGACCAGATGCTGTCCGGCAAGGTAGCCGCCGTGTTCGTTGTCGCAGAAGAGTTTGGGCGCCTTCGCGTCAGGGACGTCTTCGTCGGCGATGACGACCTTGCCGGTACTATTGATCAGCGCAGCCAACTGTCCGGTGTCCGGGTGGTTGGTGACGAAGATCAGCCCGTCGACATGATTGCGCTCGATGAGCTGCAGATAGGCGACCTCGCGTCCTGGGCGGTTCAGCGTTGCATAGAGCGAAACCGCAAGTCCGAGCTTGTCGGCTTCCGCCTCGACGGCGGCGACCAAGGTCGCAAAGAATGGGTTGGCGATGTCGGGAACGACCAGACCGATCGTGTCGGAGCGGCCGCGGCTCAGGCGACGAGCATGCGGGTTCGGTTGGTAATTGAGATCGCGGATCGCGTCCTCGATGCGCTTTTTCGTTTCCAACGGCAACTCGAGAGATCCGTTCAGCATCCGCGACACCGTTGCCACAGAAACGCCGGCCGCCGCCGCCACATCCTTGAGACTGGTCACCCGTTCCCGCGCCACCGTGCCCCCGATGCGTTGTAAAGCGCTTTAGTAAACCGATTTACAAGCAAAGCGCGACCACGATGCTCTTGTCAAGATCTAATTTCGGTAGACCGCCGGGCGCCGCAGAACCGCGGTGTCCCTTGTCAGCGAACCGTAATTACACGTTATAAGAAAAGTGCGTAATTCTTATAGACGGATTTCTGATGAAGACGAGGACCCGCGCCGGGGAATTCGCGGCGGCACAGGGTACCGCAAGAGCCTTGGCCGCGTGTTTTCCGCTGTAGGGGAGCGCAGGAACAATTGACTGCCAAGTGCGTTGCGCTAGGCGTCTAAGTTCTCCTCTCTGTGGTCCCTGGAGTGCCCGCCACATCTCTTCGCGGGCACACCTCTTTTGATTTCCGATTTAATTAAAATCGATCAGCGCTTATAGTGGAGGCAATCGTCTCTCGTGACCACGGATGTACTGGCATGAGGTGACGGCAGAAAGGTCGGTTCAACCCGGCGTTTTTGTTGCTTCCCGCCAAGGAACGGTTGTCCACTCCTCTCTCTGGCTTCGTTCCCCAATAAGCCGGTCGCGATCGGCCGTGCACGAGGCAAGAGCGAGCTCAAGTTCGTGGGCCATTCTGGAGTCGTAACCGCCGTTCCTTGTTGAGTTCGGCGACGATCTCGCGCTGCTGGGCCACATATCGTTATGACGCCGCCTTCGGGGCTGCCGCTTTCGCAGAACGCATGAAGCGAATGCAGTGGGTGGCTTCCCACACGAAATGACCTTTGCGGAGCCTCGCCTTATTTGACTTACCCGAACGGCTCCTATCCCCACGATGAAGCATGGGGGAAGGTAGGCGCGTGCGCGCATCACCCATGGATAGCATCCGGCAAAGCAAAGGGGTGCCATGGAACGAGTCGCGCTTGTGGCGGGTTATTTTGATGAAAAATTCGGGAGGTTCCAGTGAAGGAAGCTCTTTGGCATATACCTCTGTCGATAACTCTCCAGAACGGCATGCCTCGCGTATTCCGTGGTCCCTATGACGCTCTCGATTTTCTGGAATATGAGTGGCCGAACCACAGCAGGTGGCGCCACCGGGCGATACGCGACTGCCGTGCCGCCCTTTCAGGGATCGTCGCCGCGGAGATAGCAAGAGCGTCGTTCGCGGCCGCCTGCGCGGAGGCGTCTTTGGCACTTAGAGACGCCCACGCCGCCAGCCGTTCCGAGGCGTCTGCAAAGGCGGCTGCCGAGCGGCAACATTGAGGAGAGCTGCCGAATCCGCCGTGCAACGTGCCCAGGCGGAGCCTCATGTGGGCGACCAGGAAACCAAGCGCGTTTGCGAATTCATCCTGCAACAGAAAGTCGCAATGGCCCAATGGCTGGATGAACACGCGACCATCACCCGCAGGTTTCTGTAAACCTAGTCAGCAGGGGTTGACGCAAAGCAGAGCAAGGTGGTCATTGAACAGTTCATGTTTATCATGACGCGTGACCAAAAGATGGGAACTGTTTGCCTCCGCCCCACGTTGATGATGCCAACGTCGCATTTTATGGTGGGGGGCCATGGCGGTCACGATACTACTAGCCGACGACGAGTCGCTGTTGCTGCTTGATTTCGAACAGGCGCTCACCGAGGCCGGATACCGCGTCGTGGCCGTAACTAGTGGCAAGAGGGCGTTAGAAGTCTTGGAGGCCGCCGAGCTAGTCGTGAACGGGGTAGTTACCGACATTCAGTTTCGCGAGCCGCCGGACGGTTGGGACGTTGCACGGGCCGCGCGCGTGGCAAATCCCGCGATCGCCATCGTTTATATGAGTGGGAACAGCGCCATCGATTGGGCATCAAAAGGTGTTCCGAACAGCATCATGCTCGAGAAGCCCTTCGCCATGGCACAGCTGGTGACGGCGATCTCTCAGCTGCTCAATGGACGGTCAATTGAGCCGACGCCTCCCTAGCAAGTGGAACGCTTGCCGTCGCCGATTAGCGACATAGACAGCCAACGTGATCTGCAGCGCCTGCGGCAAAGTATCTGCGGAGGACGCCCGAGCGAGACGCCAAACAAAAGTAGGGCGCAGAAGAATTACAGGTATGAAAGTAAGGGTAGCTCCGGCGAAAGAGCCGCGGGGTAGGATTCTCGACTTTTGTGAGGTCGAGGTCTCGCGTTTCTAACTCGCGAGACGGTCCGCGGATAACAGCATTCGGATGGTCAATCCGTCCGAGCTAAAATCATGGATTAGTTCCGCGTCAATCTGCGCAGCTGTGGCCTTTACCAGCATGCTGCCAAAGCCCTCTCCTTTCTGAAACTTACTCGGCGGTCCGCCGCATTCACGCCAGACAAACGAACAGCGATCGCCTTCTATTGTGCATTCCACGTCAACTCGGCCACCGTGCTTGGATAGGCTGCCATATTTCGCTGCATTCGTGGCGAACTCGTACAGCAATAGCGCAACGGGTGTAATCGCATTACCACTCACGCGTACGTCGGCGCCAGTAATCGTGAAGCAGCTCTCAACCTCTCCCTCGCGTTCATAGGGAGACAGGATGGTCCTGACGAGGGAGTGCAAGGTCGTGGCCGGCGCTTCTCCAAGATCATTGGCGGCATGGCGCGTCAAGGTCAGAGAGTGGGCACGGGCGAGTGCGTCGAATTGGTTGCAAACCGCCAAAGCCAAGGCACTGGGTGAAGTAGCGGATCGAGCGCTAACGCGGACGATACTGCTGGCCACGGCGAACAGATTTTTTATGCGATGTTCCATCTCGCTGAGTAAAATTTGCTGCTGTGCCTGCGCTTGGCGGCGATCGGTAATGTCGCGAGCGATGAAAGAGACGCCCATGAGCGCTTCAGCCCGGTCCAAAATTGGCGAGACCGTCAGCGAGACATCGACCTGGCTTCCGTCATTGCGTTGCCACACCGTCTCACAGTGATTGTCGCGTTCACCCTGGCAGACCCGCATGAGGACAGCCGCTGCTCGTTCGTCCGGCACAAGCTCCGCTGCTTCTTTTCCAACCGCCTCACCCTGCCGATAGCCCAGCAGCCGCTCGGCACCGGCATTCCAGCTGGTGATGATGCCGGCCAAATCACATGTGAAAATGGCATCGCTCGAGGATCGCACAGCGGCATTCATTCGACGGGCGTTGTCGTCAGTCACTTGGCGGTCGATGCTGAAGCTCAGTTGCCGTGCAATCGTTAGCGACAGCTGAAGCTCGTGCGCCGTGAAACCGTGGGGCTGGGCGTAATAGGACATGAATTTGCCAATCACCCCGTCGTCGATCGTCGTCAGTGGAATGAACGCAAGGGCGCGGATTCCTTCGCTTAGGATAGTCGCCTTCAGAGCTTCAGGCATATCTGCAACCTGAACGCTGCCGACGGTGATCGGTTGAGCTGTCCGATCGCCGGGTCTCCAGGGAGAGTGCCCGCTCACCGCCTGCCGATAAGCAGCAGACAGGCCACGCCAGGCAACGAACCTCATGGCGCCGCTATCGTCGAAGCGAAGGATCGAGGCCCGAGTACATCCAAGCCCGTCAGCGATCGCATCCAGAGAAGCACCATAAACCTCGGTCATCGATCGCGCTCGATAAAGCCGATCTGTGAGACGAAAGAGCACACCTTGTTCGTAGGCACGCCGCGCAAGTGGTTCCGCGAGGCGAGCGCGCTCGTCCTTCATTTCACGGTTCCCCCGGAGACGACAGTTCAGGAACACCGAGCCCGAAATGCGAGGAATGCCTCAAAATACTACATTCGGCACTAGGTTGCAAAGCAGCCCCGAGCCATCCCACTGCTGGCCTGGACTGGCCGTCAGCTTCGGGAACGACGGGAGCGAGATCGATGCTCGCATGACGGGCCATTCCGCATGGGCGAGATCACGGGGAACACCTCGTTATTGGTAGGGATCAGCTGATCGGTGGATCGCCATGAAAAAGGGCGCGACTGGCTTTGGGAAAGACCGAAACGAGGCCGTAGTATCCGAAGTCCTCCAGCACGGTGCCCCATTTTCCGATCTTGAACCGGCCCGATCCCTTGCCCCCTCGGCAGCCGACAGTTCCCGTCGTGGCGACTTCGAGCCCTCGCACTATGAAACATGACCTACCAGGAAATCGATGAACGCGCGCACCCTGGCGGCCAAGTGCTCATGGCCGGCGTAGACGGCATGAATTGTCTCAATGTCTCCGGGGTTGTAGTCCTGAAGAAGTGGTACAAGCAATCCGGTGTCGATATCCGCCTGGACATGGAATTGTCCGACCCTTGCGATGCCGGTACCCGCAATGCAGAGCTGGCGCATGGCCATGCCGCTATTGACAGTCGTGTTACCTGACACTGGGATCCGCCGGACTTCTTCCTCGCCTGGATCGCGGAACGGCCATTCGTTGAGGCTCCTGCGGAAGTTGAAGCTGAGGCAGTTGTGGCCGGCAAGCTCCTGCGGCATTTGCGGCGTCCCGTGCGCCTCGAGATAGGCGGGGGAGGCCACGACGACCCGGCGGCTCTCCAGGAGTTTCCTCGCCTTTAGGGATGAGTCGCTCATGCTGCCGGAGCGGACCGCGATATCGGTCCGTTCTTCAATTAGCCCGATGACTCCATCTGTCAGGGAAATATCGAGTTCCACCTCCGGGTAACGGGCGAGGAACTCTGGAATGAGAGGGAGAAGATATCTTTCGCCAAAACCGAGCGATGCGTTGACGCGCAGTAGCCCTCGGGGCACGACTTTGCCACCGCTCGCCACCATTTGTTCTGTTTCTGTTATCTCTGCCAGAATGCGGCGGGCACGGTCGAGATAGACTTCTCCCTCCGGCGTCAGCGTAACAATCCGGGTGGAACGTACAAGCAGCCTCGTTCCGAGGCGGTCCTCGATCCGGCTCACTAGCTTGCTAATGGCCGACGGGGAGAGCTTCAGCTTGCGTCCTGCGGCGGAAAAGCTCTGCAACTCGGCAGCCGCCACAAAGACCTCCATCTCACCAGCGCGGTTGTCCACGGCTCGTTACCTGTGAATTCGGTTCAAGTGTCCTTATCCACTTAAGTCGATTATCACACAAGTCGTGCTCGCGCATATTGCACCTAGACAATCAATCCAATCGACAGTCCGCTGTCCCATCCGCTGCGAACAGGCTTTCCATGTTCGGGCGAAGAGGTGCTCGTCATGCCATTGGCTATCTTTGCTTTGACCATTGCTGCTTATGCCATCGGAACGACCGAATTCGTGATCGTCGGCCTGCTGCCCACGGTAGCGAATGATCTCAACATCACTCTGCCGCTCGCCGGTCTTATCGTCAGTGCCTACGCGCTCGGCGTAACGTTCGGCGCGCCCATACTGACGGCCTTGACCGGTCGCATGGAGCGCAAGCCCCTCCTCCTGGGCCTAATGATGCTGTTTATCGTCGGCAATGCTGCCGCCGCGCTGTCGCCAAACTATGAGTCTCTACTCATTGCGCGGGTCATCTCCGCCTTCGCTCACGGCGTATTCTTCTCCGTCGGCTCGACCATCGCGGCCGATCTCGTGTCGGAAGATCGCCGTGCCTCGGCGATTGCCATGATGTTCATGGGCCTCACCGTCGCCATCGTAACCGGCGTGCCGCTCGGCACTTGGATCGGCCAGACCTTCGGCTGGCGCGCCACCTTCTGGGCGGTCACCAGTCTCGGGGTCGTCGCGTGTGCCGGTATCGCGATCCTCCAGCCCAAAACACTGACCAAGGCAGCACCAGCCGGGTTGTTCGAGCAGGTGCGCGTGCTCGGCTCCGGGCGGCTGCTGATCGTCTTCGCCATGACCGCACTCGGTTACGGCGGCACCTTCGTCGCCTTCACCTTCCTCGCGCCGATCCTCCAGGAGATCACCGGCTTCTCCCAAGGTGCCGTCAGCCTGATCCTCGTGCTCTACGGTGTCGCCATCGCGATCGGCAACATTGCAGGCGGCAAGATCGCCAACCGTGATCCGGTGAAGGCGCTAATCGGCCTGTTTGGGGCGCAGGCTGCCGTGCTCGTACTCTTCACGTTTACATCCCCCTTCGCGATTCCGACGCTCCTCACGCTCGCCGCGCTCGGCTTCCTCTCCTTCGCCAATGTGCCGGGCCTCCAGCTCTACGTGGTTCAGCTTGCCAAGCAGTACCGCCCCGGCGCCGTCGATGTTGCCTCGGCGCTCAACATCGCGGCTTTTAATTTCGGCATTGCAGTCGGGGCATGGCTTGGCGGCCTAGTCGTCGCCTCGCCGCTCGGCCTCGGCATGACGCCGGCCGTCGGAGCGATCCTTGTGACCGCAGCTGTCGTCCTCACCCTTTGGAGCGGCGCGCTAGATCGACGCGCGCTTCCAGCCCTCAGCACTGCCTAACCTGGCAACCCCGCCGCAACAACCGGAGAAACTTCATGGAAACGCCGCGGCAGTAACGCGCAGCGGTCTGGCAGCAAGGCTACCTATACCACGAAAGGGAGGGGCGGATGTCTCCCCTCCTTCGTTCTTAAACGAGCATGTAGCGAGCCTTCTTGAACCCGGTTGCGGCAGCGCATTTACCGACGCGGTCTGCGGTTTGACTCCCTTCAAGGCGAGGGATTCGCAATCGGATTCCCTCAGCGTCGCATTATCAGGCGCCGATCGTCTTGAACGGGGCCGACTGCAGACTGCCCGCTTTTTGACACTGCCGCGAAAGGCAGACATCCTGTGGCTCAAGGAGAGGCCTAGTTGCGGCTAATCGTTAATCAGCACCCCGTTGCAGCTCCTTGTCTTCACGAGCCCCGTGCACGGCCTGTTGCGAGGATGTTCACGTTCTGGGCCAAAAAGATCATCTACGGGAACTTCGCTGTTCCTGGGAACCGATGCCTCCGACCATTTCCTTACAGAGCTCCGAGCGTCGGGGTGCCGGTCAGCGTGGCGGCAGCGAAGCAGTTGCCCAGGAACAAATTAGCGCCTGATGGATTACTAGGTCCAATTCACATCCGGAGCGGTGTCAGTCGTCCGATACGCAAGAAAACAGCGCCCGCAATACGGCGGGCACTGCCGCAAGTCAGCGAACGGCGCTACGAAGGTTCAGGGGGCACCGCGAGCGGCTCCCTTCGGTCTGGACCCCTTAGGATTCGGTCGCTTTGCTACCTGACACAGAGTAACGACGCGCGGCCTTGCGAGGCATCACCGGCAGAACAGGGACAGCGAAATGGCTCAGAAGTCCAAGCAAACGACCGGATCAAATACCCGGCCCAGTTCATCCAATCCGGAGGAGGTTCCCGCCGGCACGCCCGGGTCGGGCGAGAATATTTGCCGCCGCTGCGCTGGAACAGGCAAGCTCGACGGCGAAGCATGCCCAGACTGCGGCGGGACGGGTAAGGTGATCACTCCGGTTGGTGGCGCCGGATAGGGAGCCCCGGGATGCATTTCGCGCCTTGAAGTGGGCGCTGCCATTTTCGTGATGCCATCCCCGCCCAGCGCCAGGCCGAGCGCCATTGCGGCGAAGGCCGCGCCGACCGATCGCTTCGGTAGGACCGTCTCCCAACCGGGCGTCAGCCGCTTCGGCCGATCAGGTCCGCGAGCGGTAGCATGCATGCTCTAGGAGCTCCGTGCCTGCCCTGCCATACATCGCACGTTTGATCGTCATCCTGGAGGCGGCGCGATCAGCACCACGATCAGAGCCGACAAAGACCCGATATGAAATGCACATCGCCCGACAAGCGTCGGGTTTAGCAATGGCAAGCACCGCATTGTATTGCTTCATCGAACGATTGAGGTCGATGCCTTCGCGACACGCGGACGCCGCCGCGCGCGGCTCAAGACAGCCCCGCGATAATCCTCAAGCCCAGATCATCCCGAATTCCTGCTTGATAGGCGTTAATCAGCTTGGCGGCGAGTGCTTCAGCTTCTTCCGACTTGCGAGACAAAGCTCGCCTTTGAAGCTCATCTTGGAAGGCCTTCCCAATCATAGCCAACTCGTCGGGCCCAATCGGATCGAAACTGAACGCCTGAGCGGAATTCATCGTACCCCTCCCTCCGACAACGCCGCAACGGAGACCACCATGGGCCGCTTATGCACGGCCTTATTCGATGAAAGCAGTTTTGCTGGAGATTAGCGAAAGTGAACCGTCCTCACGGCTGGGCCATCCATGTCGGTCCACTCCACTGCCGCAATGGCGGAGCCGAATAGAAGAGCAGGTATAGCCAGAGCTCCCATGAACCTAAGCATTTGAAGACGACGTGTGCGCTTTCCGTCCCAGTCGTAAGCCATCTGGCATCCGCCCCCTTGAAAGCATCTGAAAACAGTACGGCAGAATAGAACCAGAGAAGGACCTACAGGTCGAGTCGATTTTCAAGTACTATTTTTTAACAATATTGATCGTATCGATCTATATTGCGTGTATCCGATGGGCGGCAGCAACTGGTTAGAAATTAGAGGTAAGAGATGAAGCATTAATGAGCGCCCTGTCCGATCGCGCCCAGAACAGCAAGGCCGAACGCCTCATCCAGACCGCGCTGCGGGAATGGGGCTATGCCACCGCATTCCCGACCTCGCACAGTGGAAGGCCTCAACGGAACTTGAGACCGATCTTTTTGCGAGGCTGGGGCGCAGCAACAGCCTCTGTCGGCGCAGACGGCGCCGGTCTTTTTCCCAGTCCGGACGCGCGAGCGAGTTCGGCGCGCTGGCGGGCATAGGCCGGAGCCGTCATCGGGTAGTCGGCCGGGAGCTTCCATTTCTCCCGATATTGTTCGGGTGTAAGACCGTATTTCGCCATCAGGTGCCGCCGCAGCGACTTGAACCGCTTGCCGTCTTCGAGGCAGATGATGAAATCCTCCGTGACCGACTTCTTGGCCGGCACGGCGGGACGCTGCTCTTCGATGACAGGCGCCTCCTGTGCCTGGAATGATTGTGAGGCCCCGTTCAGCGCCGCGTGGGTCTGCTGGATCAAACTTGACAAATCGCCGATCGGCACGACGTTGCGGCTCAGATAGGCCGCCACGATCCGGCTGGTAAGCTCGAGTTTTCGCTCGTCGGCGTCCGAACGCGGTTCGATCAATTCGCTTCTCCCGAGACTTTGATATTGGCATGAATTGGCGGAGGTAATGTGCAGGCAATCCGGCCGGGAGGAAGCCGGTTTCGCCGGCGGGCTGAGTTTATCGACAGATTTCCGGCCGTTTTCGTTTGTCTGTCGATCTGCCGTCACCGGCTCCCTATTGTGAGCCTCGTTATTCTTCCATAGCTGCCCGAGGAAGTACGAACGACGATGACATTGCAGCTCGAGATGTTTCCGCCGCCATGCGCGAAGAAGACCGATGACGTTGTCGTGGCGCCCCTCCCGGCGGCAAAGCGGCGTGAAGGACGGGAGCTCGATGATGAAGCCATGGTGCGCCATCTCGAGAAGAGTGGCAACTATCGTGTTCTGCGAAGGCTCGTTCCCCGCGCAGTCGTCGCTACGCCGCGGGCGAGATTTCCGCGCCTCGGGGTCATCGTCGACACCGAGACCACCGGCCTCGACCATCGCAAGGACGAAATCATCGAGATCGGCGCCATTGCATTCACGTTCGACGACGACGGCACCATCGGCGATGTCACCGGTGTGTATGGCGGGCTACAGCAGCCCTTGAATCCGATCCCGCCAGAGATCACCCGCCTCACCGGCATCACCGACGAAATGGTGGCCGGGCAAGTAATCGATTTGGCAAAGCTTCACTCGTTGACCGCGCCCGCCGACCTCGTCATCGCCCACAATGCTTCCTTCGATCGCCCCTTCTGCGAGGCATTATCGAGCCTGTTCTCGGACAAGGCCTGGGCCTGCTCGGTATCCGAGATCGACTGGGCGGCACGGGGTTTCGAAGGGACGAAGCTCGGCTATCTGATCGGACAGGTCGGCTGCTTTCACAACGGCCATCGCGCCGTCGACGATTGCTTGGCCCTTCTCGAGGTGTTGTCGTTTCGCGGGGAGGGGGCCGGCGGCCACGCATTTGCGGAGCTCGTCCAGGCAAGCCAGAAAACACGCCTGCGCATCTTTGCCGAGCATAGTCCGTTCGAGATGAAGGAGCGGCTGAAGGCCAGAGGCTACCGCTGGTCGGATGGCAGCGATGGCCGTCCGAAATCCTGGTGGACCGAGATCGACGAGGAGAAGCTCGACGAGGAGCTCCGTTACTTGCGCTCCGAGATCTACCGGTGGAACGAAGCCGATCCGCCGGTGATACGCCTGACCGCTTTCGATCGCTTCAGGGCCTGACTGGACTTTGACGCTGACCACAGGCCACGAGGGCGGCGGAGCGCTTCTCAAGTGGGGCTAATCTGAATACCGTTTCAGGATCCGGTAGCCGCGCGCCCGCTTCTGGCGAAGCAGGAACAGGAAGCGACCTATCGCTTGACGGTCATCCTCAAACAGTTGGACGCGCTCCTGGCCGCGGGTGCCGATACGGCCCCAACGGCGGACGAGCGCCGAGCCGCCGAAGAGATCGGGCTCGATCGACATCTCATAAAAGCGTGCCATGTTTCTGCCCGCATCGATGCGCTGAACATAAAGGCGAAACCAGTGCTGGGTCATGGCTCCAAATTGGCCGGACAAGGCTCAGGCGTCCAACGACATTTATGAATCGATCAGCGCTGATCGATTCAGGACGTTGATGCGACGGTGAAGTATCCGTCCGTGGTCCGTCGCAAGTGCAAGCTGAAGAAGCGCAGAAGCCGACGAGCGGCGCGGCGAAACAGATCGCGCGCTGTAGCGCTCAGCGCCTGCACGATCACTGCGCAGGTGTCGTCGGGCGCAGCCAATCGGCGGCGACCAAGAAGAAGTCCCGACCCGCTCCCGTTTTCCACTCCGCCTTTGGCGGAGCGACGCAGGCGGAGGCCTGAACGCGCTTTCCATTGCGCCGAAGAGTGGGGCGGCTGCCCGTTTCGCAACATCGTGCACAGGGCACTGCAGCCGTCATACGGAGTTGCGCCGTTGCTTCGGGTCGCGCTTACGCACACATCCTCCTCCGCATCCCTCGCGTGGTGCAATCCTTCGGTGCAGGACGAGGCCGGTCCCAGGCTCCCTTGCGTTGCAGCCCCTTCGGTTTCGTGCGCTTCTGCCGGACGGCGCCTTGTCGTCAATGGCCTGCCCGCGCCACCCTTCGTAGAAGGCCCGTGTTGGCCATGACGGCGGCGGCCGACGCCGCCCGGCCTTTCACGCTGCGTCCTTCGGGACAGAGCAACGAAAGGAGAAGATCATGGGACTGGACATGTATGCCTGCACGCTTCGCGAGCCGCCCGCCGCGCCGGTCGACTTTGAAGTCGAAGAGGCCACTACGGCGCTCCACTACTGGCGCAAGCATCCGAACCTTCACGGCTGGATGGAACGGCTCTACCGCGAGAAGGGCGGCACGCACGCGAATTTCAATTGCATCAATCTTCAGCTAACCGCCGACGATCTCGATCGCCTGGAAACGGCAATCTGCGATCGCACCCTGCCGCCGACCGAAGGCTTCTTCTTCGGGGTGTCCGACGGCAGCGAAGTCGACGATGATCTCGCCTTTGTCGCCAAGGCCCGCGACGCGCTCGCAGCCGGCCTCGCAATCTTCTATGTGTCATGGTGGTAGGGCCTGCGCGCCGGGACGGTCGATCCGTCCCGGTTTCCGCGCGGCTGGCCGGCACCACCATGTCGATATCGATCAGCCGCGCTGCGTCTCGCCGGGCGCCACAGCTTCGGCCACTTCTTCGCCTGGCGTCATGCGCTTCAGGAGTCGAATCAAGTCCCGCATCGTATCAGCCGGCAGGAGCTCAATGAGTCTCGTCAGAGTTCGGCGCTCCTCTGCCTCTTCGGGCGTCTTGCCCCACAGGTGCGGCGCTGCGTCAAAGATTAAATCAAGAGGCATAAAGCCCATGATCTCACAGAGATGAATCAGGCGGGGGACGGTCATTCGACCTTCTGACCGCTCGTACCTGCCGTAAACAGTTACCGACAGTCCTAGCAAATGCGCTGCATCGGCGCGGGAGATACCCTTGGCCTCGCGTGTGTGTTTGAGCCAGGCCGAGATCTTTTCGTCCATCTCCTTTGCGGTAAGGATGCCGTCGAACCCAGGTTGGCGAAAGGCAGGCCTAGGAAACTCCGGATCGGCTGTTTCAACCAGACCTCGTGCACGAATCAAGCTCTTTGCATCAGTCACCGACCTTACCCTTTTTGTAGATACCACCCGTTGAGCGGTTACTATGCACCAATTGAAGCACTTTGGAGCACGCCGCCAGAGAGACACACAGCATTTCCCCTCCATTTTTAGGGGGGATTTCCCGATCGCGAGCTCAGCCAGAGAATCAAAAGGCTTCGGCGCGCGCCCTGGCGTTGGCAACTGAACTCGCTCTAAAAATGGCGAAGCAGTCGAGAAAAGCAATTAGCGATTCCTTGCCGCCACCATGTTCCAGTCGCCGTCTTTCACTTGAAAAACCGCCTCAATTCGCGTGGTCGCCGACGATCCACTTGAGCTGCGCGGAAAGCTCGCAAGCGATCTCCGTCTCTGCAATTCGAATGCAACGGTTGACGATCACTTTGGATCCGTTGCCATGTTTCTTTAGATTCCATCTGGACAAATCGAACAGCTGAGCCTTGGCCTGATCGGCCGTCGGCCAATGCTTTTCGGGTAAAGCTTTCGTTATGTTCGTGTAAGGCAAAATGCACTCAGAAATGTTTCCCATCCCGACTGTTGGTCGGCCGAGATGGGGAGCAACATACACGCCTAGGACGCAGCCAACGGCCACGCCAATCAGGAAGCCGCGGCCCAGCATCGATCAATAGCCGCTGTCTTTCAGGAACTGATCGATCGCGGCCTTCATGATTACAGTCATCTTCACGTCGTTCTCGAGGGCGGCCTTTTGCAGCCGCATCTTGGTGTCGTAATCGAGCGGGCAGTTGACGTAGTGCTTGGATTCCCGATCGCGCGCCCTTTTTAAGTCGCGCAGACGAACTCTCGCGTCCTCACGCTGCAGTGCCCGTGCCGTTGTCCGCTCGCGCCGCGCCTCTTCGGTCGGTGCTATCAGACGGTTCATCGGCCAATCGGATGCAGTGGTGGCCGGCGCATGGCCGTCAGACTGATTTTCAGCCGGTGGCTCGGCGGCCGGCAACTCAGCCGGCTTGCTCGAACCGTCCTCTGTCACCTGCCGTTTCGCTGGACGGCTGCGGCGCGGCGCCACCGCAAAGTCAGAAACTGTCGTTTGTCGCTTAGCCATGCGCTGCCACCCGCTGTTCACCCGCCAAGAGCGCTTCGATGTCACCCACCAGGTTCATGACTTCCGCCCGGGCCTTTTTCACCGGGTTCCGTGAGGTCGAGCATTTGAAGCGTGCCATAGCCGTTTCGTATTTCGCGGTAGCAGTTACGCTCCATCAACTGCGTATCGAGCAGATAGGAGTCGTAGCCCGCTTCCTGCAGGTTCTGCACGAAAGGCCTGATCAGTCGGTAGGCCTCCAAACATTTGGCTGGCAGTGTGATCCTGGTGACGAAGTTGGCGTGCGGGATTACCCGTCCCACCTTGTCGGATATATCCGCGGCGTCGGCCGCCGCCTGTCCTGCCGCCTTGATCTCGTCCTGGTTGGGCTGGATCGGCGTCAGCACGATATCGGACCCGGCGATGATCGTCTCCCTTAGAACGGTATCCTGGCCGGGCGTGTCCATCATGACGACGTCGAACTTGTTCGCTTCGTTTTCGAGGAGCTGCTGTACGGTTGTCTGACGCGCGGCGGTTATGAGCTCGATATTGCCCGGCAGATTGTCTTTTGCCTCGCAGCGCTTCCACCATTCCTGCAAATTCTGGCGCCCGTCTGCGTCGATCAGAAGGACGCGTCTTCCCTGAAGCGCATATTCCCCGGCAATCAAGATTACCGCTGTCGTCTTCCCAGCCCCACCTTTGCCGCTCACGGCAGAAATACATAATGGCAAGCGTCGCAACTCCCTTTGTTAGGCCAAAGTCATTCCGGCGATTGTGGTGTGTCTGCACGGCGTTCCCACACGGCGCGTGCACACGATGGGAACAATTGCTCACACAATAAGGCAACATGCCACTACCTCACGGTGTGGTCAATCTGTCGAACTAAACCACCGCTACATGATATGAGCAATGCTCCCCACGGTCTGAAATCACGTCGCAGAGCCCACATGACCACATGATGTGAAAGCGTCGTGTTGCTAACTCGTGTGAAAGTTCAACACGGACCCCGGCATGTGTGGCGCCTGATCTTTGAGCCGGCCTTTTGAGGAGATCCGGTGCGGCGTCGACCAAAACGCACCGCCAATTCAGTGAACCCCGGGGCCGAGTGAGGCCGGCTTTGACGCGTGCACGGAAGCCGCAAGGGCGAAGAGCGGAGCGTCCCTTGCGGCTGAGTACGAGGGGCAGATAAAGGCCTTCAAAAGCGGATTTCGGAGGTGAACCCTGGTGAGCGTTCCCTCGTTAATGACCGGGGCGGAGGCCCGGTCCGGAAGGACAAAAGGGCGAGCGTAGCGAGGGCAGCTCCAAGTTGTTTGGATGAAACCCCTTACAATTGAGAGAGGCAGGATACGGAAAAATGTGCTACGCCATTTTCCTGCAATCGAGGGACGAGCCCTCGATCATTGTCGCAAGCGTCAGTAGGGGGCCAACGGCCAAATGGATGAGGGGAAATTCAACGCTCTTCTCGAGCCGGCGAAGAAGGATCGCACTGTGCATGTCCGCGTCACGTGTGACGAACATGCGGCGATCGAGAAGGCCGCTGAGGATGCCGACATGACGGTATCCAGCTTTTTCCGGTCGCTGCTTCTGGAGGGGGCAGGGGTTCGGCCGATGTTGACCCGCGATGACCGCCTGGTCATGGCGGCTCTTCTCGAAGACATGCGGATGATCGGGATCAACCTGAACCAGGTTGCGAGGGCGCTCAACAGCGGCCGTGGTGTCCACCCGAGCGAATTGGACATCAATCTTGAGAACGTGCAGCGGGTTCAAGCGGCCGTGATGAGCGAGCTGCGTGCGCTGACGCGGCGAGCTGGTTATCAGCGTCGAGGGGAGAAGTAGCCTTTGGAAATCTTCTTTGGCGCGTTCACCAGCGAATGGGAGCAGCGGCGCGCAGCGCTGCTGCACGAAATGTCGTCTGGCGGGCGAGGCGCTTCGGCAGAAGAAGAGATGCGAAAGCGCCTGAAGCAGTTGGCTCAACTCGGCGCTACAGGTGGCGGCGAAGGCTCAAGTGGCGCACCCGGTGGACGTGGATCTGCATCGAAGGGCAGGGCGGCTCCTCGAGCGCAGGCGACGCCGGCGACAACGGCCGCCCGACCGATGGAGGCGCGGCTAACGGCCATCGCAAAGGGAAGCCAGCCGGCAGTCGTCAAAATGGCGTCTTATGGCGGCGGTGCTCGGGTCGGTGCGATGCTGAATTATGTGTCCCGTGGCGGCGAGCTGAAGGTGGAGAATGAAAGCGGCAGGATCCTCGAGGGGCGGGAGGAACTGGCGCGCATCCGTGGCGATTGGGACCACCTTTTTCAGAACCGCGCAGAAAGTCGCGACATTGGGAGCTTTTCCGTCGAAATCGCAGCGTCCGGCTTTGCATCGGACGAGGCATTGCACGAGCAGGTGAGAAGCACCCTGACGAGCGGCTTTGGCGACCGGCGCTATGCCTATGCGATCGCGAAAAATGACGGCGGCTCCGTGACCGTTCAGGGGCTTGTCGTATTGCGAAGCGGACAGGGGGAGCGGCTAACGGGCGACGTGAAGGCGGCCGGCATCATCCAGGGCCGATACGACGCCAGCGCGGCCGCGGGCGAGGCTGCGGCGAAGTTCTCCTTTCATGGCTACGGAAATGGCGTCGAGTTCGGCGCCAGCCGCTTGCGTGGGCTGGTCGATCGGCATGACGACGTTCGCGACGATCGCGGCCAGTTGATAGCGAATGAGAAGGTCGCGGGCGACCTGGTGCAGAAAGAATGGCGCGGCGAGCTTCACAGCCGCAAGAGCCGCGACGTGATGCACGTCATCATGTCGGCTCGGGCCGGAACCGACGTTGCCGCGTTCGAAGCCGCGGTTCGCGACTTCCTGGCGCATCAGTTTGCTGGCCACCGGTATGTCTTCGCCATGCACGATCCGGCTAGCGATCCGAAAGAGGCGGGGGAGGGGGGGAAGCGTCCGCATGTGCATGCCCATGCGATCGTGGCGATGAAATCGGATTCCGGTGATCGCATCGAGACGACGCCTGCCGTGTTTCGCGAATGGCGATCGGTGATGGCAGAGAAGGCGCGGGAGCACGGCATTCAGATGGAGATGACCGACCGGCGCGAGTTTGCCACCCCGCCGGCATTCACGCGCACCCAAGTCCGGCCGGTGAGCCGCGAAGGCCGCACAGAGCATGTCGGGACGAGCGAGGCTGCGCAGGCGCGATACGACGCCAAGCGTAGCGGCCGACGCACGGTCGCGAAGAGCGATCGGAGCCGACAGTACATCATAAAGGTGCAGGAATCGTGGCAGAAGGTCGCTCTGGCGGGTGGTGATCGTCAGACCGTGGCCTATGCCATGCAGCATCAACACTATTTAGAATCAAGCGTTTCGACAGCGCAGACGGAAACGAGCGGCACTGTCATTGGCGCGGATTTTGGATCGAACTTCCGCATCCATTTGGCTACATTGCAGGAGATGGTTTTGGAGGGTCAGGAATTGCGCGAAATGTCACGAGCAGAGTTTGAGACCTACGAGAAGAAGGTCGAGACGGCCTTGTTCAAGTTGGAGCGGTCGGTCTCGGCAGACGATCGGGCGGACTTTGACGAGATAGCCGGCCTGGCCCGAGATTTCGTCAATCAGAAGCGTGAGCTGGTGGACCTCTACGAGCAGCGCAAGGAGGCGTTGGCGGAGCAAGGTGGCGAAGCGCCTCGCAGCGACCCGCGTGATCCGGCCAACGACGAGCGGGACGCCGCGGTTGCTAAGCACGGCGAGGCTGTTGTCGACGGCAACGAGGCGATGATCGAAATCGAGCACTACCGAGAGGGGCTTGATCGGACCGAGGCCGGCGAGTTTTCCGCCGACCGCAAGGACGGGATGCAAGCCGGCCTTCAGCAGGCAATGGAAAGGGCTGCTCATTTGGCTGTCGAAGGAAACAGCTACCTCAGAGAAGTTGCCGAGCAGGAGCCGGATTTGCGACAGGCCATTGAACGCGCGGAAAAACAAGCCGAAGTGCAGGACCGACAAGATGACAGGCGCGCAGACGTCATCAAAGCAGTGCAGACGGTCATATCCGAGCGGATTGACCGCCTGAGTGAGCGCCTTAGCGATCAGGATTCCCCACACTACATTTCCGAGGACAGCTATGCGACCCGAAACGAGGCATATGCCGAACGGCAATTCCTCGCGGACATGAATGCCCAACTTGACAAGCTTGGACCGGGCGATGTTCTCGATCTTTCGCGGACAGAAACCGACTACGGCTACGATCCAGAGGAAGCTGCGTCGGACCAGATGAGTGGCATTGAGTACGAGCCTTCGATTGAGAGGGATAAACGAGAGCACGAAAGCCATCTGGACAGCGTTGCCGCACAAGTGGGTCAGCTCAGAAAGAGTGGCATTACCGTTGATACCAAGTTCAATATCCTAGAGCCGACGCCGCGGGACCATGACGCAGAATGGGCCGAGATATACAGGGATTTCGATCCGGAATCCGCGCCCGACCGCGACGGCGATCGGCCAGTCGAGGAAAAGGACAAGGCGCCGGCGAATGTGGATGCTGCCGAGCAGCGGCGCGAGGGTCGTGATGAGCCGGATCGGCAGCCGATCGACAACGACACGCGCGACGCTCACGAGCTGGCGTCCACGGTCGATGCTACAAATCGCCTGCAAGATCGTCTAAATAAAGATAAGGAAGCCGCTCAGCGCAGCGGAGAAACGACACGGACCGACCCCGCCCAACAGCATATTCCCCGACTCGAGGAGCTGGAGCGGGAACAGATGCAACAGAGGGAACGCGACCGCGACGATCGGGACCGTTAAGGGAACATGCTCAACGATAACCGGCAACAATACGTCATCCAGACCGACTCCACTAAAGAGGATGGCTTGGGGAAGGTGTTTGCCTTCATCTTCATCGTCTCCATGTTTCTGGCCTTCTTCCAGGAAGTCTATGAATCAGTCGTGGCCTGGTATCGTGACACGATGCTTTGGCTAAATGATACCGCGGCCTATCTTGCTGGTTTCTGGCCTTTCTAAAGCTCAGTATTCGAGATCGGCATGAAGCATGCCGGTCTTATCGCAGGACCTGACTGCTCCGTGTGGTGAACAGAAGTTCGGGCGAGCACCGTCTATTTCGGCACTGCGGACTAAGCGGTTGTCGCCAAGCCGATTGCCGGAAGACGTGTTTTGGCCCAACAGCGGACATGGAGTCGCAAATCCGGGTGCCCGGCCTATGCGCGACGCGCCCGATGCACGTGGGATTGACGTAAGCTCTGCTTTACAAAGACGGCAGTTTTTTCCGCGTTTACATGGCAGACGCGAGGGCTGATGTTGCTCAACAACACAGCCGTCAGCGGGGGTGAGTGGTTAAGCGCAAGGGTCGGCGAGGAGATCCGGTGCCTCATCGGCGGCATGATGATGCTAAACGTTTGTCGGCGCAGCTGCAGTCAAAAGGTCCTCCGGTTTTCGGCGAGTCGGCCGGACCGTACGCCAACAGAAAGACCACTCTGCAACCAGCCTCCTTGCTCTGCGATCAGCCCCTCTTCACCCCGGATTGTGGCGGCGGGCCGCAAAGTTTGCCGGCATCGCCCAGTTTGGCTCGTTGCCAAGCACCTTCTGGAAGAAACCAGCCGCATAGCTTGTATCCTCGTTGGCATTCTCCCGGAAAGACCACCAGCTTCGCAGGTCATCGATTACCTGGTCTATCTTGATCTCCGCGTGAAATTCCTGATCGATTGTCGCCGCGTAGACGGTGAGGCAGAACGTCGTGGCGACATAGCCTTCGGGCCAAAACTCGGCGGCAGGTCCGGGACCGACGTGCTGCCGAGGCGCGGTCGCAATAAGGGGCATCTCGGCAATGAGTTCGCTCAGCATGAGCGACGGAGCAAAATCGAAGAACTCGCGGCGTTCGGTTTTCTGAGCCGGCCTTTGCTGCTCTATGTTTTTCAGCCAACGGACAAAGGCACGCGCAAGTTTCAACTCATCGATCTGAAAACGACATCCCATAAGCTCGCCGCACAGTTGAGCGTGCGCCTCGAACGCCGTTCTGAACCAGTGGAGCTGTCTGGCGGCGATCCGCAGGGGCTTGTTCGTCGGTGGCAGATTTGAGATTAACTGGCGAAGATCAAACATGGGCCGCGTACCTCGCAAAGAGCGAAGACAGCACAGCTCCGTTCTGCGTCCGAAAGGCCTGCAAAATCTCGTCTTGAAGCGCGGTTGCCAGAGCGGTCGCGGCTTGGATCATCTTCGCGTAGTCTCCGCTCTCGCGGTCCGAGAGCAGGTACAGCAGAACGGAAAAAACAGCAACCTGCGCGACAGTTTCCTTTGAGACGGGGGAATGGGCGTCCAGATAATCGATCCGGACAGGCTCTTCCCTGAGAAGCTGGAGGGCCAGTTGCGCGGCGAACTGCTCGGGCGCGTCGCGCAACGTGACCTGGCCAAAGGCTTTTCTCCCGGCGCTCTGGCTGACAAGCGCCCTGCTGGCGCCCAAGTGGCTAAGGACGATTTTCATCGTCTCGTAGAAGACAGCAGAGAACTCCTCTGATTTTCCGCCGGGGACCATCATGTCCTGGAGCTTGTGAGATCCAAGCGTCACCTCGCCGAAAACCGTATGGACGACGCTGCTTAGCATCTGGTCGACGCTGCGGGCGAGCAGCCCCATTTCCCGAAGCGCTGTCAGCGCTATCCTCGAGGCAGGGGGAGGAAGCTTCGTCGGCGCCGTCCCCTGCACCGCGTCACATCCTCTCCAGAAAGCATACCGCAAGCCACGCAGCGCGTCCTTCAGTTGCGCTGCATCTGGAGTGAATTGTGGCCGCACTCCCATGACCTACCCCCATGACACTATTGCATCGCTTTCGCTACGCCGGCTTCCGCAAACATAACTCCTCCGCGTCTCGGAGTGGACTCAATAAATCGTCGCGTCGCCTCGTAACTTGAAACGCCCGCCTGGCTCCCGAGACCGGTCGCGTTCAGCGCCGAAGACGCTTGGCCGAGCTCGACGGCGTGATAGGGAGAGAGCCCCTTGACGAGACCGGTGGCGAATCCGCCATTGAAGCAATCTCCACATCCGCACGTACATTTTACCTCAACCTGGAAAGCTGGAGAATGGAACTCCAGGCCCGTCTGGTCGAGGTAATAGGCCCCATCGGCACCAAGCGTCAGGATAACACACCCGGCACCCCTACTCAGCAGGAAATGGGCAAGGTCGCGGTTCTCCGTTAACCCCGATAGCGCCTTGGCCTCCTCTTCAGATGGGAGGAAATAGTCGGTGTAGGGAAGAAGGGCCTCCACCTTCGGAAGGTCTTCCGGCGTTGAGGCGAATACGTCAAGAGTGGTGATCACGCCCCGGCGGCGCGCCTCTGACATCAGTTCCGCCGTCCTGCCAGTATCATCCATGCGATTCATGAGGCCAACGCCGCCGATATGCAGGATTTTCGTGTCCAGCAATCCATCGATGTCTGAATCCGATACGTAGAATGAGTCCGTGGCGCCCCGTTTGTGCAGAGCCGGACGCGTGCCGTCCGGACGCGTGGTCACGATCGAGGAAGAGGTCGAGAAGCCCTCGCAGCGCTGCATCATACGGATGTCCACGCCGTATGAGCTGAGCTTCATGCGAACCCAGTCTCCCATGTCGTCGTACCCGACACCTCCGACCGCCTGGACGCGCAGGCCGTATTTGGCGGCCACAATGGCGGCAGATCCCGCCGCACCCGAGACCGCGAGCGTGTAGTCCTCCACGAAATACGTCTGGCCACCCGGCGGTATGTTGGTGACGGGCCGGCAAAGAGCGTCGAAGGTGTAGAAGCCCACGCAGCTGAGATCGAACGTCGTCGACATCATTTCACCCCAACTCGATTGCCGTCTTCGCCGAAGAAGTAGAGGCGAGTTGTATCGAAACCCACCGCGATGGCGCTGTCGATCGGCGCGCGGAATTCACGCCCCGCCTTGATCTCGATGTTCTTGTTCGCCGTGCGCACCGTGAGGTAGGTGATGTCGCCCGTCGGCTCCACCCCGTAAACCTGCCCCTGAAGGTTGTCTCCGCCAACCTGACAGTCCTCCGGACGGATACCAAGCGTGATGTTTCCGGAGAGACTAGCAGGGCAGGGAACCTTAACGCCCGCGGCTGAGAAGGTGCCGTTCTGCGCCGTGCCGGCGATGAGATTCATCGGCGGCGAACCGATAAAGCCCGCCACGAAGGTGTTGGCCGGGTTCGAATAGATGTCGTCCGGGGTCCCGATCTGCTGAATGACGCCTTTGTTCATGATCACGATGCGATCAGCCAGCGTCATCGCCTCGATCTGGTCGTGGGTGACGTAAACGGTGGTCACCTTCAGTTCCCGTTGCATATGCTTGATCTGGACGCGCATGCTGGCGCGCAGCTTCGCGTCCAGATTGGACAAGGGCTCGTCCATCAGGAACACCTGCGGCTGGCGTACGATTGCGCGCGCGAGCGCCGCGCGCTGCCGTTGTCCCCCGGAAAGCGCGCCGGGCTTGCGATCCAGGAAAGGACCCAGTTCGACCATTTCCGCCGCGCGGCGGATGAGGTCGTCGTGCTTTGCCTTCGGCACCTGACGCATCCTCAACGGGAAGCGGATGTTCTCGTAGATCGACATGTTCGGATAAAGGGCATAGCCTTGAAAGACCATGGCCACGTCCCGATCCCGGGCGTCGATGTCGTTCATCAGCGCGCCGCCGATGCGAATCTCGCCCTCCGTCGGGTGTTCAAGTCCCGCAATCATCCGCATGGTCGTCGTTTTCCCGCAACCGGATGGACCCAGTAGCACCAGAAATTCTTCATCAACGACGTCGAGGTTCATGTCCTGTACGCCGACGAACGAGCCGAAGCTCTTGACGACGTTCTTGAGCAGAATGGAAGCCATGGCTTATCCTTTCACGGCACCCATCGTCAGTCCGCGCGAAAGATGCTTCTGGATCAGGATCACGAGGATCAGGATCGGCGCGAAGGCGATGAACGAGACGAGTGCGATTGCGTTGTAGATCACCCCATCGGAGCCGCCGGTAAAGTTGGCGAGCGCAACCGACATCGTGTAGGCTTTCGACGTCGAGGCGATGAGGAGTGTGAAGAGAAACTCGTTGATGGCGAAAATGGCTGCGATGACCGCCGCGGTGATGATGCCGGGCAGACAGGCCGGTATCATGATCTCCCAGAGGATGGTCAGGTCACCTGCGCCGTCGGTCCGAGCCGCGTCCTCGAGCTCCTTCGGGATATCCAGCATGTAGCTACGGATGATCCAGGTCACGAGGCTGAGATTGATGGCCGCGTAGATGAGCATGAGCGCCCAGACGGAGTCGAGCAGGCCGATGTTCCTGAACAGGAAGAAGATCGGCACAGCGACGATCGCCGGGGCCATCATCCGCGTGGAAAGAATGTAGAAGCCGATATCCTCGCGCCCCTTGAACTCGTACCGGGCAAGCGCAAAGGCTGCCGGGATCGCGAGAACAAGGTCGATGACGACGGATCCCGCTACGGCCACAACCGAGTTTCGCAGGTAGAGCGCGATGGGCCAATCGCTTACAAGCAGGCGCCATGCATCCAGGCTCCAAGTCGGCCAGTAAATGGGTTCTGGAACAATGATTTCGGTGCGCGGGCGGAAGCCGATCGTCAGGAACCACAGGATCGGCACCACGCAGACCAACGTCCAACTGACGAGGATGATGTAGCGGACGAGAAGGTTGTCGCCACCGGATTTGCGAATGCTGGCCATCTCACGACTTTCCTGACTTGAATGCACGCTTGACGATCGTTTGGGCGACGACAATCGTGATGAGGAGCATGAGGACAGAGGCGGCGGATGCATAACCGAAGTTGAACATCCGGAAGCCCTGGCGATAGATGAAGTAGCTCATTGTCTCCGTCGCGCCGCCGGGCGTGCCCTGGGTCATAATGTAGACATTGGTGAACATCGTCGTGATATCGATACCGCGAAGCGTTACCGCCACGACGATTATCGGCCGCATCATCGGAAGCGAGATGTTCCAGAAGATGCTCGACCAGCTTGCTCCGTCGAGCCGGGCAGCCTCTTCAATTTCCTCGTCCTGGCCCTGGAGGGCGCCGACAAAGATGATGAAGAGGAATGGTGTCCACTGCCAGACATCGGCAACGATGAGCGTAAGCCGTGCCAGCCATACGGATGACAGCCAGTCGACATTGTTCGACGCCAGTCCGAGCGACATCAGCAGATCGGAAATCACGCGGCCGTCGTTGAAGGCGAGCTTCCAGATGAATGCTACCGCCGACGGCATGAACAGCATGGGCATCAGGAAGATGATCCGCCAGCCGCGCACAAATGGATCGCGGTAGCAAAAGAACGCAACTGTCATTGCTATGATTGTCTGGAGGGACAACGACAGGCCGCCGATAATTGCGGTGTTTCCCAGTGCAGCCCAGAATTCCCGATCTTGAACGATCCGCGTGTAGTTCCCGAGGCCGGCCCACGACCAGTTCACGAACTTGACGACGAAAAGGCTCTGATACATCGCGAACAGGCCCGGGTAGAGCGTAATCGCAAGCAGGTACAGGACCGCGGGCCCGACAAGAAGATAGGGAAACATCTTCTTAGCGGCCGCCGAGCGAGGGCGGCGGACCGAGTACACCGCCGCAGCGGGAGCGGCTTTTGCCGCTCCCTTTTCAAGTTTTTGAGATAGATGTGCCATGGACTTAGAACGGCAAAGCCTTGCCGCCACCAACATACATGCCTGGTGCCACGTCCGCATAAGCGACGGGGCCGCTGCCGCCTGAGAAGCCGTTCTTCTCCATGATACTCTTCCAAGCCGTTTGGCCGTTCTCAAGAGCTTCCTTGGCGGAGATCTGGCCAGTAACTGCGCGGTTAATTTCGTTGCCGAGAGCCTGTTCCATCTCGAACATGCCCGGAAGACGGGGCGCGCACCAGGCATGTTCAAGACTATCCGCCCAGACCTTAGCAGGTTGGCTGACCGCTCTTAGCCGCTCGTTCGCCAATACGGAGCGATAGCCGGGCGCCACGCCGTTGGCGTTTGCTTCGTTCATGGCCATGATGGAGGAGGTTGTAAGGAAGGCGAGCATCAGGAAGGCGCCTTCGGGGTTCTGCGAGGTTGCAGCGACGCAAGATGTCGAGCCTGCGATGTTCGGCGGAGCGAACACACCGCCCGAAATCCGCGGCTCATAAATTGTCACGAAATCATCAACGATTTTCGACTGGTCCGGGCGCATGGCCTGCGTGCCGCTGTCCTGCCAGCTGATATTGGCAGCAACCTGGCCGCCGAGCCAGGCCGCACGGTTTTCGCCCCAGCCGGCGCCTGAGACGCCCTCGATCGCGTTCTTCTGAAGCGCCATGATGATTTCCATGGCCTTCATCCCCGCATCGCTCGTCAATTGGGGGTTCCATTGGTCGTCGAAGAGCTTCAACCCGGCCTGCGCGGCGATGTGCTCCCAAGTGTAGGTTGCCCAGAAGCCACGCGCCGCCATCAGGCCGACGCCCGACACGCCACCGCCGAGTTTATTCGCTTCGGCGGTGATGCGGATGAGCTCGTCATAACTCGGAACGGAGTTCGCACGATCGATCGGTCCGCCAAGGATCTTCTCCATGATCGATTTGCGAAGGTGCACCATCTGAATATCGCAATCGAACGGAATGCCGACGAGCTTTCCACCGAAATAGCCGTAATTGAGGCGGTAGGTGTCGTAGAAGTCGTCAAGCGGGAGCTTCCACTTTTCGGCGAACTCGCCGAGATCATCGTACAGGAAGCCCGGACCGGCGAAATCTCCCAGCCACGCCGAGAAAAATTGCAGCGCGTCGAAGGAAGCGTTGCCTGAGATGAACTCGGCAACCGCCTTATCGTAGAAGCTATCGTCCGGGATCGGAACAAGCTCCACCCTGATGCCGGACAGCTGTTCGAACGGCTTGAGACCCTCGGCCGCGGACTCCTGGTCTGCCGCTCCGACGGCGAAGCGGACGGTTTTACCTGCTTGCTCTGAACGTACCTGTTCCCAATCGACCGTTCTGATCCAGTCTTTTGCCGGGTCCCACAACGGCTCGTCCGACATTGAGTAGAGCTTGCGGTAGTCCTCCCGCACGTAGTCCTTAACCGAGATTTTATCGAGAATGGACTGAACATCCGGAAGGTCGGACTGGGCGAAGGCCGGAAGCCTCAGGCTGGAGGCCGCACCGGCGGCCAAGCCCAAAATTGCGGTCTGCCGCAGAAACTTGCGACGCGACACACCCGTACTCAAGATAGTCATTAGCTGTTCCTCCCGAATATTAGCTAACCAGTTGAATGCCCATGGAGGCAAGACTGTTTTGGCGCGGCCTCCATTCCGTGCCCTTGCGGCGGCGTTCCTCGCTCCGTAAGGGAAGAACAATTGCCAACCAAAAATACAATGTGTTCACTGCGGCTGGATGTCAACCAATTTTTCCGCCTTATGACCTTCCGTATGCGAACATCGATGGTGTCAGATGCAAATATGTGCGAAAATGCGCTCGGTGGGGGCAGCAACGCAGGCGAAGGTGCTGGCGGCAGGTCGGACGATAGAGCGCCTCCCCGGCTTGGCGGATGGGCCGCCTGTATTTGGACTCCGTCGTGTTCACCAGGAGGAGGAGGTGAAATCGCGACGGCAGTGTGCTATCGACCGCAACGCCTGTAGAACCAATGAGGAACGCAAAATGCAGATCACGTCTCCAGTTGTGATGGCCCAGAGCGAGTCTGAGAGGTTGCGAGCTCGCGTCGTGTGGCTGTATCACGTGGAGAACTACACGCAGAACGACATTGCCAAACAGCTTGGCATCAATCGCGTGATGGTCGTCCGACTCTTGGCAGAGGCGCGGCGTCGGAATGAGGTGCGCGTTTCCATTTCGTCCCCGCTCTCAGACATGGTGGCGCTCGAAAGGGAGCTTGAGATCGCCTTCGGGGTCACGCGGGCAATCGTCGCGCCATTCAGTGACCCCGACGGAGACCCCACGAAAGTTATCGCCGCTGCCGCCGGAACGCTCATATCGGGGATGATGAAATCGGGTATGGTGGTCGGCGTGGGCTGGGGCCGAACCCTTTACAATACGCTGCCCTTCATTGCTGGCGCCACTCTCGAAGACTTCCGCGTCGTCTCCTTGTTGGGGGGCATTTCTGCGGCGCGGCGCTTCAATCCAGCCGAGTTTGCCTGGCAGTTCGCGGAACTATTCATGGGGGAGGGATTCCTTGTTCCTGCGCCGGCGGTGGTCGACAGTCCGGAAACCAAGCATGCTCTGCTCGAGAGGTGTGGGCTTGCGGCAATCTTTGAGATGGCGGACAAGCTCGACGTTGCCCTTTTGTCCGTCGGCGGGATTTCGGCCCTCACAACAAGCTATCGCACGGGCTATTTGAGCGAGGCTGACCGCCGCTCCCTCATCGACGCGGGCGCAGTCGGCGACGTCCTTTACAACTTCATCGACAAGCAGGGCAACTTGATCGATCACGAGGTTAATTCCCGCGTGATCTCGGTGAATCTTGATCGCTTGCGTCGCACGCCGGAGCGTGTGCTGATCTCGGGCGGGCCGGAAAAACTGCACGCGCTGCTCGCCTCTCTCGCCACCATAAAGCCGACCACTTTCGTAACCGATGAGCAAACGGCAAAGGCGTTGCTGTCGGCGGCTGGGCGGACCGACATATAGGTCCCGGAGGAGGCGCGGCGTCCGTTTGGCGTAACGCTTCGCCTCCACTCATGGGAACATTTTTTATATGACTAGGTTGTTTGTTCTGATCTGTCTGCGTTGACCCGGCGTTAGCATCCTTGCATGGGCGTCCCATCGTTTTGCATAAAATTCGGATCGCGATAGCGATCAAAGCATCGGTAGTTTCAGGCGAAGCCCGACGGGCGCTCAGGCGTGCCAAATGGCACGCCTGCCGCTGTGCTGCCGGTGTCGCGGATGCCTGAACGCGTCTGCTGATACCAGCGCCGGTCAAATTTGATGCCATCCACAAAAGGAGCGCGCGAGTATTCCCGAGCTCCAAGTTTAACTCCTTGATATCCGGATTCTTGCGGCGAAGGCGCTTCGCCCGAGCGCGGTCATTGCCTTCGATTGAGAACAAACATATTGACGAAATAACAAATGTACATTACCTACATTGCTGACAGCGGATATCGGGAGGAGTGAAATGCCCATCAATGTTGCGCCAACAGGCCTTGCGCGGGACCTCATGCGACGCGAGGAGGAAGGAAGGCCCATCCGTGTAGGCCTTGTAGGCAGTGGAGAAATGGGCACTGACATCGTGACCCGTGTCGCCCACATGCCAGGCATCGAAATCGGCGCGATTTGCGATCTGAACGTAGCCCGCGCGCGCGCTGCAGTGGACATTGCCTACCAAGCCGACGGTCATCATCGCGACGCGGCCAATTCGACGGACCTGAACGCCGCCATTGAAAGCGGCAAGGTCGCGATCACCGCGGATTCGGCCAACATTCTCAACAGTGGCCTTATCGACGTGGTCATCGATGCCACCGGCGTTCCCGCAGTCGGCGCCGAGATCGGTCTCGCCGCCATGGAGCACGGCAAGCATCTGGTGATGATGAATGTTGAGGCCGATGTAACGATCGGCGCCTATCTCAAGAGCGAAGCCGAGCGTCTTGGCGTGACCTACTCGCTCGGGGCGGGTGACGAGCCGTCTTCATGCATTGAGCTCATCGAGTTCGTGTCGGCCATGGGACATCCGATCGTTGCGGCCGGCAAGGGCAAGAACAATCCGCTGAACGTCGATGCTGTTCCAGGCGATTATGCCGAGGAGGCCGCGCGCCGGAACATGAATGTCCGGATGCTCGTGGAGTTCGTCGACGGTTCCAAGACAATGGTTGAAATGGCCGCGATCGCGAATGCCACGGGACTGGTCCCTGACAAGCCGGGCATGCACGGCCCAGCGGCCACGCTGGACGAGCTTTCCTCGGTCCTGGTCCCGGAGAAGGACGGTGGCGTCCTCTCGAAGGCGGGTGTGGTCGATTACTCCATCGGCAAGGGCGTGGCGCCGGGCGTGTTCGTTGTCGCCGACATGTCGCATCCGCGCATATCCGAGCGCATGGAAGACCTCAAGATGGGCAAGGGGCCCTACTTCACCTTCCATCGCCCCTATCACCTCACGTCACTTGAGGTCCCGCTCACCTGTGCGCGTGTCGTGCTTTACGGTAAGCCGGACATGGTGCCGCTCTCGACCCCGGTTGCGGAAGTCTGCGCGGTCGCCAAGAAGGACCTTGCGCCCGGCGAAAAGCTCGATGCTATCGGTGAGTACTGCTATCGGGCCTGGATCATGACGGCGCCGGAGGCTCGGTCCTCCTCTGCAATCCCGTGCGGCCTCCTTCAGGGCGGTACCGTCACGCAGCCGATCCGTAAAGGAGAGCTCATTACCAATCAGAACGCGTCGGTTGCGCCCGGCTCGCGCATTGCGGAACTCCGCGCGCGCCAGGATGCGCTTGTTTACGGAGAGGAGGCTTGATCATGTCGGGACGCGCCCGGGCAATGCAAGTAGAAGAGACCAGCAATCTGCCCTTCATCTACCGCCAATACGAACGCGAGCAGCTTCTCGATGCGCTCCGAAAGATGCACCTCATTCGCCGGTTCGAGGAAGGTGCCGAAGAGTGCTATATGCGCGGACTCATTCACGGGACGATGCATCTTTCCATCGGTCAGGAAGCGAGCGCGATGGGGATCTGCATGCCTCTTGTCAACGAGGACCAGATAACCTCTACCCATCGCGGCCACGGCCACTGCATCGCCAAGGGCGCCGATGTGAAGCGGATGTTCGCAGAGTTCTTTGGCAAGACTACCGGTTATTGTGCCGGCCGCGGCGGCTCGATGCACATTGCCGATGTGTCGACCGGGAACCTGGGCGCGAATGGGATCGTCGGGGGCGGGCTTCCGATCGCCGTCGGCGCGGCCCTCACCGCAAAGCGGCTCCGCACGGGCAAGGTTGTCGTCTGCTTCTTCGGTGACGGCGCGAACAACGAGGGTGCCTTCCATGAGGCGCTGAACATGGCGGCCATTTGGAAGCTGCCGGTCATTTTCGTGTGCGAAAACAATGGCTACGGCATGTCGACTTCAACCGAACGCTCGACTGCGGTCGCCAACGTCGCCGATCGCGCGGCCGCCTACTCCATGCCGGGTGTGATTGTCGACGGCAACGTACTGTCGGAGGTCGCGGAGGCCTCGCATGAGGCGGTTGAACGGGCCCGCCGCGGCGACGGACCGACGCTCATCGAGTGCAAGACCTATCGGTATCGCGGACATTCCAAAAGCGACCGCAATCGCTACCGCACGAAGGACGAGATCGACGACTGGATGACCAATCGCGATCCGATCAAGCGCTACGAAGCCCAGTTGCTCGAGTTCGGCATCGCGACGTCGGACGAGCTAGAGGCGATCCGCGGCAGTGTGCAGCAGGAAATCGACGCTGGCATCGAATTCGCGAAGGTGAGCCCGATGCCGGCTATCGATGGCCTCGCTGACAACGTCTACACGTTCGAGGCATGACATGAACGCGCCAGTCAGAGAAATCAGCTACTCCCAAGCCATCCAGGAAGCCATGGCGATCGCCATGGAAGCGGATGAGCGCGTAATCCTCATGGGCGAGGATATCGGCGTCTATGGCGGCGCCTTTCAGGTGACGGGCGATCTGATTGACCGCTTCGGTCCCGACCGCGTCATGGATACCCCGATTTCCGAGCTTGGCGGCGCAGGTGTCGCCGTCGGCGCTGCGGTCACCGGCTTGCGGCCGATCTTCGAATTCCAGTTTTCCGATTTCGCCGCGCTCGCAATGGAGCAGATCGTCAACCAGGCGGCCAAGATGCGCTACATGCTTGGTGGGGCGGTGTCCGTTCCACTCGTCATGCGTTTCCCCGCCGGTTCCGGAACCGGGGCTGCCGCACAGCACAGCCAGAGCCTGGAAGCATGGCTCGGCCACGTGCCGGGGCTGAAGGTCATTCAGCCGGCTACGCCGCATGACGTGAAAGGAATGCTTCTTGCTGCCGTGGCGGATCCGGATCCTGTGATGATCTTCGAGCACAAGCTGCTCTACAAGATGAAGGGGCCGGTTCCTGAGGGACATTACACGGTTCCGCTCAACAAGGCGGAGGTCCGCAGGGAAGGGCGCGACGTTTCGATCGTCGCAACCTCGATCATGGTTCACAAGGCCCTCGAGGCTGCGGAAGTGCTTGCCGGCGAGGGCGTGAGCGCGGAAGTGATCGATCTTCGCTCGATCCGCCCGATCGACCGGGAAACGGTGGTCGCCAGCGTCAAGAAGACCTCCCGGCTGATCTGCGTTTATGAAGGCGTGAAAACGCTTGGTGTCGGCGCGGAGATCAGCGCGATGATCGCCGAAAGCGAGGCGTTCGACTACCTCGATGCTCCGATTTTGCGCCTTGGCGGGTCCGAGACGCCGATCCCGTACAACCCCGAGCTGGAAAAGGCTGCCGTCCCGCAGGTGCCGGAGATAGTCGATGCGGCCCGCGGCCTTGTCAGGGGAGTGCGATAGACATGGCGACCGAAGTCATTTTGCCGAAGGTCGACATGGACATGGCCACGGGAAAGATCTCGAAGTGGTTCTTCGGCGAGGGCGATGCCGTGAAGGAGGGCGACGTCCTTTTCGAGATCGAGACCGACAAGGCGGCGATGGAAATCGACGCGCCGGCAAGCGGGGTCCTGCGTAACGTGACCGGCAAGGAAGGCGTGGATATCCCAGTCGGCTCGGCCGTCGCGTGGATCTATGCCGAGGGAGAGGCCGTCGACGGGACCGCCGTGTCTCCTACGGCGCCGGCGGCCGTCGAACGCTCGCCGGTGGTGTCCGAAGGAAAGGCGCCGGCCGCAGACGTTGCTGTTGAACGGCAAGCGGAAAGCGCGGTCCGCGCCACGCCGCTCGCACGGCGCCTCGCGAGGGAACGCGGACTGGATCTTGCCACATTGAACGGCAGCGGCCCGCATGGCCGCGTTGTCAGTGCCGATGTCCTGGCGACCTCGAACAGTGTTGCCGATGCCGGGGTACAGGCGGAGCCCACCCCGAGATCGGAGGCTGGCGATAACATCTCAGGTGAGAATGCGCTTCGGCATTTTCCCGATGGGTCCTACGAGCTTCAGGCGCACACCTCCATGCGTCGGACAATCGCCCGCCGGCTCGTCGAAGCCAAGAGCACTGTTCCGCACTTCTACCTTTCGGCAGACTGCCGTCTCGATGCGCTCCTGAAATTGCGTGCGGAGCTTAATGCTGCGGCGCCGCTGGTCGAGAGCGTCCCGGCCTACAAGCTCTCGGTGAACGACCTCGTCATCAAGGCCTACGCACTAGCCCTCGCGGGTGTTCCGGACGCTAACGTGTCGTGGACGGACGAGCATCTGGTGCGCCACAGCCATTCGGATGTCGGAGTCGCGGTTTCCGTTCCGGGTGGACTTATCACCCCTATCATCCGCCAGGCGGAGCAAAAGAGCCTTTCGACCATCTCGAACGAGATGAAGGACTTGGCTGTGCGTGCAAGGGCAGGAAAGCTGAAGCCCAGCGAATATCAGGGCGGGACGGGAGCGGTGTCAAACCTCGGAATGTACGGCGTCAAGGAATTCGCCGCGATCATCAATCCCCCACACTCCACGATCCTGGCGGTCGGCGCCGGAGAGAAGCGGCCGGTCGTAACCGAAAACGGGGAATTGAGCGTTGCTACTGTTATGAGCGTGACACTGTCCACGGACCACCGTGCCGTGGATGGTGCGCTGGGCGCAGAGCTTCTCGCGAAGTTCCGCGCGCTCGTCGAGAATCCATTGAGCGTGTTGGTCTAGTCTCCTCCCAACTATGGGGGACCGTTGTCGCGGCGCAGTCGAGCCGAGGCGGGTCCCCCAATTTTTTTTTCAAGGAATGCTCATGTCTTACGATGTAATCATCATCGGTTCGGGCCCGGGCGGCTATGTCACCGCCATCCGCTCGGCGCAGCTGGGCTTGAAGACGGCGATCGTCGAGCGCGAGCACCTGGGCGGCATCTGCCTCAACTGGGGCTGCATCCCGACCAAGGCGCTCTTGCGCTCCGCCGAAATCCTCGACCATGCCAATCACGCCAAGAACTATGGCCTGACGCTCGAAGGCAAGATGACCGCCAACGTCAAGGACGTCGTTGCCCGCTCGCGGGCGGTTTCGGCGCGGCTGACCGGCGGCGTCGCCTTTCTGATGAAGAAGAACAAGATCGACGTGATCTGGGGCGAGGCGAAGCTGACGAAACCCGGCGAGATCGTCGTCGCAGCGCCGTCGAAGCCGGCAGTGCAGCCGCAGAACCCCGTGCCGAAGGGCGTCAAGGGCGAGGGCACCTACTCCGCCAAGCACATCATCATTGCGACCGGCGCGCGGCCGCGCGCGCTCCCCGGCATCGAGCCGGACGGCAAGCTGATCTGGACCTATTTCGAGGCGATGAAGCCTGAGGAATTGCCGAAGTCCATGGTGGTCATGGGCTCAGGCGCGATCGGCATCGAGTTCGCGAGTTTTTACCGGTCGATGGGTGTCGACGTCACCGTCGTCGAGCTCCTGCCGCAGATCATGCCGGTCGAGGACGCGGAAATCTCCGCCTTCGCCCGCAAGCAGCTCGAGAAGCGCGGCCTGAAGATCTTCACCGATGCCAAGGTGACGAAGGTCGAGAAGGGCGCCAATGACGTGACCGCCCATGTCGAGACGAAGGACGGCAAGGTGACTGAGATCAAGGCGGATCGCCTGATCTCCGCCATCGGGGTCCAGGGCAATATCGAAAACCTCGGGCTCGAGGCGCTGGGGGTCGAGACCAGTCGCGGCTGCATCGTCACGGACGGCTACGGCAGGACCAATGTCGCCGGCATCTACGCGATCGGCGATGTCGCCGGTCCGCCGATGCTGGCGCACAAGGCCGAGCACGAGGGTGTGATCTGCGTCGAGAAGATCGCCGGCGTCCCCGGCGTCCATGCGCTCGACAAGGGCAAGATCCCGGGCTGCACCTATTGCGACCCGCAGGTCGCTTCGGTGGGGCTTACCGAGGCGAAGGCCAAGGAACTCGGCCGCGACATCCGCGTCGGCCGCTACAGCTTCGGCGCCAACGGCAAGGCGATTGCGCTCGGCGAAGATCAGGGCATGATCAAGACGATCTTCGACAAGAAGACCGGCGAGCTCCTCGGCGCGCACATGGTCGGCGCCGAGGTGACCGAGCTCATCCAGGGCTTTGTCGTCGCCATGAACCTGGAGACGACCGAGGAGGAGTTGATGCACACGGTCTTCCCGCATCCGACGCTTTCCGAAATGATGAAGGAAAGCGTGCTCGACGCCTACGGCAAGGTGCTGAACGCCTGAGTGGCCCTTGCCTCACGCAGCATTTTGCACGGCGTTGATCATGAACTGCCGAAGGGATCTGCTCCATCTGGAAAACTCGGTTGTGCCGAAACCTTCCGTAGTATCCATGACGGCGCGAGCCCTCGCGAGGCCGAGAAGCATGCGCGTTCGGACGAGGCGCGCAGCGTCAAGCGCGAATTCAATTTGGAATTTGCCTTGGGGGCGATTCGCCTCGCAACCTTGATCGCCTGATTGTCCGGCTGCGGGACTACTGAAAATCTACCCCGCTGGGCCGTCACGTCGGCTCCGGCCCTTGAAACTCGTGGGCAGGGCAGGAGTAGAATAGTGGCGATGCAGCCGTAGCCAAGGCAAAGGGTCTTTCATTTAGCTAAGACCGCTTTGCCCCCACATTCGGGTCCTCGGTCCGGCGGGCTTGGTGGTCCACAATGGGCTCACTCCAGTCTTACAGCGTCGCCGCGCGAGTGGCCGTAATGGGGTCGCCGCAAAGCTATTCGGCCGCCACGCCGACTTCGACGGGATCAGGCACGGTCGCGTTAAAGATGTCCATGATGTTGCGGCGCGTGGTTGGAGACTTGTCGCCGAGCTTTTCAGCTTTCGTCTCGACCACTTCCTTGAGTTGCGCGGCCTTTGGTTTGAGGCCCTCCTCGATGGCCTTTATCCGGGCTTCCATTGCATCAAGGCTTGCAGATGCTTCCGCACCACCCGTGTTTGCAGCAGTCGCCTTGGGACTCGGGCGCAGCGCCTTTTTGTTGACCGTGCGTTTGGCAGGTGTTGCAGCTTTCTCGTCTGCTTCAGGTTCCGCCTTGACCGGAGCTGCCTCCGCCGCGGCGGCCGTCAAGGACTTTTCCTCCTTCGCTGGCGCCGGCGAGGGAATTTCGACTGAAGGATCTCCCCCCTTGGCATATTCTGGAGTTGTCGCCGGCACGGGCTTCGGTGACAGATAATCGACTTCCGGTACTTGCGGGATGTTGGCTTGGGAAAACGCCTCGGCTGATTTGAAGGGCTGCGTTTGGAAGAAGCGAAGCTTTTCACCAAAGATCGGCCGTTGTCCTTCGATGAGCAGGATTATTTTGTTCTCCGGCATTTGCCGGACTTCCTGCGGCATCATCAGATCGCGCTCGCGAATCTGCTCCACCTTCGTGCGGCGGGGCAGGCCCATCAGTTCGATCGTGCGAGATTCCGACTGGTAGCGGATCGTGCGTTTTCCGAGCGCGCGGGACGCGTACTCGGCTGTGGCCTGGTCATTGGCGCCGAGGACGAGCTGATAGCCACAATTGCCGAGCAGGGAATGCCGGGACGTTTCGCCGTAGATCTCGTCGAGGTTCTTCAGATCCTGGATGATGAAGGCGAGCTTGATGTTGTAACCAGCCACATAGGGCAGCTTGGTCATGATCTCGTCCATCCGCTTCAACTGCCGGAACTCGTCAAGCAGGAAGTAGACGGGGAGGGAATTTGGATCGTGCTCGAGCGTGAGGATATCCATTACCTGCTGCACGAACAGGGTGAGGAGAGGGCGCAGCAGGGTGATGTCGGTGATGTTCGGCGCCAGGTAGATCGAGATCGGCCGGCGCTTCATTGCCCGAAGGTCCATGTCAGTGACATTGGTCGCGGCAACGATCCGCTCATTCTTGAAAGGCCGCATCGCCTTTTGAATGTCCAAGAGAGCAGACGCGGCGGCGCGTTCCGATAGGGCGATGTAGGAATTGAAGCTCTCGACGGTGAACTTTGAGAGATAGGGCTCTTTCTCCTTGATGTATTTCATGAGCGCCTGGAGATCGACGCCGCTATTAAAAAAGGAATTGACCTCGGCGAGGTTGCGCCGGTCTTTGTAGAAGGGGCTTTCCGTGATGTAGCTGATCACGCCGGCAAGGACCTGCTGCGCGGTCGCTTGCCAAACGGAATTGTCCGAGTCCGTGTTCTCGGGCACAAGAATGCTGGCGATGTTTTGAATGTCGGTCGTGCGATTGCCGCGCTCCGGCCGGATAAAGTCCAGTGGGTTATAGCTGTTGGTCTTTGCGGAGCCGGGGGCGAATAGGAAGACCTGGCTGCCGTTCTGGCGGCGATAACCCGCCGTCGCCTTGAACACTTCGCCCTTGAGATCGGTAACGATCATCGAGCCTTCGTGCATCAGCGCATTGGGGATCACATAGCCCGCGCCTTTACCCGAGCGCGTCGGGCCAATGATCAGATGATGCCGGTCGTCCTTGGTGCGGAGTATGTTCCGCCCGACCCGGCCGAAGATATGGCCCTGTTTGCGGAACCACTTCCCGCGTCGTAGCGAAGCCATGTCCTGAAAGGCGGCATCCCCCAAGGGGCTGCTCGTCGGTTTCAGTCCGATGTAGCCCACAAGGCCCGCCACCAGCAGCGCCGGCACCATCGAACCAACCGCGACCTTTTGCAGGGCAGGGCTCGTGTTGTAGTGCCAGAACTGTTGAATCGGAGCAAAAGGATTGCTCGTGATCGTCGTTTCGAGGATCCGACCGTCCTTATAGAAGAGCTGAAGCCCCAGGCCGTACCCGAGCATCCAGACAACGAACGCTATCCCGACGCAAAAGAGCAGGTAGAACGCCTGGAGCTGCTTCGTCATGACTCATCCCGGGCGAAGAAGATCTCAGAGACCCCGCGCTTGCCACCTTCACGGCGGAGCTGGATGACGATCGGGATGACCTTCTGGATATACGACATCAGATCCTGCTTCGAAAAACCCGCCGACATGCCGGCCTGCTGCATCATCATGGTGAGTTGTTCATAAGCGCCCATCGGCGTATCGGCGTGAACCGTCCCTATGCTGCCGGGATGGCCGGTGTTGATTGCGCGGAGGAAGGAAAAAGCCTCTGCGCCTCGAATTTCGCCGACGAACAGACGGTCCGGTCGCATGCGCAGCGACGACTCGAGCAGGCTTTGTATGGTCACATCCGCTGTGCCCTGATCGCCCTTCGACGCGATCAGGTGAACGGCATTTTCTTGCGGCGGGAAGAGCTCTCGCGTGTCCTCGAGCGTGATGATCCGTTCATGCGGATCGACGCTCTTAAGGCAGGCATTGAGGAAGGTCGTTTTGCCGGAGGAAGTGCCGCCACTGATCAGGATAGAGACCCGTCTGGTGATGGCGGTATGGATGAAATCGTAAATCCGATTGGCGCGCAGATGCCCTATCAGCCCGCGATCGGTGTCGCTGAGACCGCCGACGGCGACAGAGACCTTATCAAGCGAACCATTGTCGCGATACTCCTCGAGCGTGAAGTTATTGACCACCTGCTTGCGGATCGAGATCGAGCCGCCTTCGGGTGCCGCCGGCGGCAAGATGATCTGGATACGCTCGCCGGTCGGAAGCGCGGCGCTGAGGATCGGCTTGGAGCGGCTGATAAACTGGTTCGTCGCAGCCGCAACACGCTCGCCGATGTTCTGGATTTCATCACCCGTCAGGGCGTCGATTCGATGATGCTCCATGTGATCGGCGCCAAACCGTTCCACATAGACATGACCCGGTTTGTTGACGGCGATTTCCACCACCCTCGGATCGTCAAGAAATTCCCTGATCGGTTCAAGAGCGCGGTTGAGGAAGTAATGCGGATCGCGTCTGATCGTAGTGGTGTTACCTGCGGCGACGTTCACGTTGAATCTCCTTCATCGCTTCGGTGACCGGGTCGTCATACATGGCGCTGAAATCGAGGTCCTGGCGCACGTAGACAAAGATCTGCTCGCCCTGGCCGACGCTAATGGTGGGAGGAATACGAAGGTTCTCGCTCAACGCCTGGTTCGCCATGTCCGAGAAGGTCTCGGCGATGGTTTCGCGGGCGAGCTCCTCGCCACGTTGCGCCTCGCTGTTATTGTCGCCGAACGCCTCGTCGCTTCCGTAGCCGGTCAGGAAGCTGGCGCCGGCGCCGACGACGGAAAGCATGATTGCGGAGCCGAACCGCTCGCGCCACTTGTTGTCGACGTGGCCGGTCAGGCCCGAGCGCCCCAAACTATCCGTGCCAATGGAGTTAAGGCGCACCGACACGCCGTCATCGCGAATGAGCCGGGTCCAGATGACGAAAATGCGCTTCTGTCCGCGGGTAATTTCGGACTGATATTCGCCAATGAGGCGCGTTCCAGTCGGGATGAGGACGCGCCTCCCGTCGAAGGAATAGACGTCCTGCGACGTGATCGCACGAATTTGGCCGGGAAGATCGCTGTTGATTGCGGTCTCGAGGATGCCGGGGATTAACGTTCCTTCTGGGATCATGGCGTCGATGCGTTCGATCTGCCGCGCCTTTGCGCTCCGATCCGCGAGACTCGAGGCCGCAGCGAGGTACTTGCTGTTTCGGTCTTCGCCGGCGACGCTGAGCCCTGAATCGTCTTCGCCTGGAAAACCTCCGTTGCCGTTGCCATTGCCTTTCTGATCAAGCGAGATCAGCCCCGACTTATAGCGTTCGGGAAACTCTTCGACAGGCGCAATCTCGGGTGTGGCTTCAACGACCTCTGGTGGCGGTGGAACGTTGAACTCCGTGGTATCGGCGGGCTCTTCTTCAACTGGCTCCGGAGGAGGGGGCAGATTGATGACTGCAGGCTCTATCTCCGGCTTTGGCTCTTCTTGCTCACGCACGTATGACGGCGGCCGGAAGGTGGTCGTCTGAAACTCTTCATCGCTATCGGCGACGTCACGCGGCTTTTCTCCTGCCGTGGCAAGCACGAAATAGGCGGCGACAGCGCCCCCCAGGAGTAGGGCAGCCATGCCGATGGTTTGATTGCGTCCAGCGTTTCTGTTGCTGACGGCCGTTTCATCGGCCGTCGTCATGGCCTCAAGTTCAGGGCTGCGCTTCATTAGTTGCCGCTCCTCCTACGTTTCGTCGCCTTGGTGTCAGGAGCCGGACCGAGAATGGCAGGGTCCGGAGCGCCGAAGTCGGGCTTGCGAAGGTTAAAGATGCAGGTCCATTGATTGCCCTCGCGCAGCGTGTATTGCGTCGCGACACCATCGACGACGATGTATTCGCCCTCCTTCCGGAAATTGCGCAGCGTCTCGGAAAAGTCGGCCTGGACGGCAAAAATCGCCGGGACCCGGCTGCCGAACTTGAAGAAGGTCTTTTTCCCGTCGTCGAAGATCACCAAGGGCTTCAACGCCGGATCACCGGAAAACGAATAGTCGATGTTGACGTTGGCTTTATCGACATTCGACATGTTTGGGTAGGCCGCCCGGTACTCAGCCTTCTTGCGGAGCGCGGCATTTAGATCCTTCTCGGGATAGACGAAACGGACCCCGAACACCTGCTTGCCATCGGACGGAGCATGGTCGTTGAGCTCGAGGAAATAGATCCTCTTGCTGGTCACGACATTCATGTTGGTGGCGACGTTCTTTGCGATCGGCTTCACGAACAGAATGTTGCCCTTCTCGGAAGGGGCAACCTGCCAACTGTCGGTGTCGCCAAGCGAGATCGTTTCGAACTTTTCGTCCTCGTCAAAGATGATCATGGTAGAGATGCCGTAGGTGGCAGAGACCTTCACGACGTTATTGGACTGATAGACGACGCTGGTCACGCGCGAATCGAGGCTGCCCGGGCGAGGTGCCTGCGCAGCATGGGCGTGAGTCATCATCGCGGCCGCGCAGGCCGTGGAAAGCAGGAGGCGTTTGATCATTCCTCACCTCCCGGCGTAACCGTTTCTTGATCGCGACGGTAGTTGTAGACCTGGAAGCCCAAGGGGTTCTCGAAGCGCCATTCGTTGGTCGCTGGCGTGTCCGTATAGCGATAGCGAACGACCGAAATGTAGTGACGGACGATCGAATCCGTGTCCGATTTTTCGGTGGTCGAAAACCGGACCAAGGCCGTGCTTGCATTGGAGAAGGTGACGGACTTGATGTCGACCGTCACCTTCTTGTTCTTGCCGAGTACCTTTGCGGGATTGCTGGGATTGGCCGCGCTGTAAAGCTCCTGCAGCTCACGGGCCGCATCATCAGTGGAGAGTAGGGCGGCGATGCCGAAATTCTGCTCAATCGCGAATGGGTCGTAGCCTTCGCGAGATCGGATATAGCGAACGACGTTCGCTTGAGTGACCGCCTGTTGGTCGGTCAGCTTGGCGGACCTGGTTAGGCCGGTCTTCACCTCCATATAGCCGGTGATCTTATCGACCTCAACGATGTACGGCTCGAAGCTCTTCAGCGGAACGAGCATCACCAATGCTGTCAGTGACAGCAGGGTGATCGCGCCGAAAATCATTGTGACGAACCATGCGAGCGAGCGCGATCGCTTGGCCTTTTTGACGATCTCCAGTTCCCAACGATCGCCGTCCTGAAAGTAGCTCCGAAGAGCTGCGTCATTCGTTTCTGCCATTAGTTCTAGCCCTTAAATTCGCGCCTCAGCGAGGCATGCTGTTGCTGCTAATGCGGTTCTGCATCGCCTCAGCAGCGGCGTTGCGAATGTTGGTTCTCATGCCTTCCTGGGTACGTGCCCTGGCTTGCATGCCGGCGCTGCCAATTGACCCCGCCAGACGTTGTCCGCCTGACAGGGTGGATATTGGCCCCGATATGCCTGCAAATCGGCCGACGGCGCGCGCTACGTTGCCAATGCCGGCGGCCACGCCACCGGTAATGCCCTGCGCGAGAACCTGAATGTTGAAGAGTACAAATGCGCCCGCGGCGCAAAGCAGCAGGAAAGCGGAAATGTCGCTAAGCTGAAGTTCCCGCTGGTTTGCAGCGCTCGTGACCTTTGTCAGTTCCGGGTCCATCGCTGAGATCAGGAATGCAGCCACGACGTAGACGAATAGTGGGATCAGCGCATACATCAGCACCTGCTGGAACCAGGCGACGCCCATGCCTCTTGTCTGTTGGAAGAGCATGCAGCCGATGAAGATAGGTGCGGTCCCGATCAGCACCCACATCATCACCTTGGCAAGGAGTAGGATCGCCAGAGCCACTGCAATGAAAACCGCCACTGCAAGCATGATCAGAAAACCGATCATGGACGGGAGTACCGCGAAATAACCGGACTGTTCCGCAAAGGCAGAAGCGGCCTCGTTCGCCGTTTTCCAGATCATCGAAAGGCCGTTTGTCGGCTCTGTGATGCCTGTCCCGGTGGCGGTCAGGATCGCCCGGCCCACATCTTCCGGAGTGTTATTCAGCCAGGAATAGAAAAGAGTGTTGAAGTAGTCCCACTCCCTGACCAGCGCCAGAATGATCAACATACGGGCCACGCGACCAATGATCTCGCTGACGCTGATGCGGGCCGTTCCCATGAAGAGTTGGAGCCCGTAGTATCCCACATATGCGATGAACATGATGGTGAGCAGCGGCACGATCTCATCGCCGACAATCCCATAGGCTTGCTCAGAGAAATCCGCGCCTGTCTGTTCAATTCTGTCGAGCAGATCGCCCAAGAAATCGTGCATCGTTGCAAATTGTCCTTATTCAGCCGCGATTGCCTCGATTGCCGCCAGGGCGGCCGCTGCATCACCATTGACGCTCATCATCGGTCCGCATTCCTGGCGAGGATCCGGCGCGTAAGAAGTTAGATTGGCAGGTCTCTTGCAGGGTGCGGTCTTCTCCTTGGCCGCCGTACCGCAGCCGGCGAGGCCGGCCGCGATTAGGACTGAAGACAGAACCTTTGCCGTCATGGTGATTTTACTGGTCACTGTAGGAGAGCGCCTTCTTCGAGTTGGAAATGTCCGTCAGGCGCCGCTGGTTATCGGCCTGGAGCGAAGACACGGCGCCGTTCATGACGCCGATCAGCTCGTTGATCGTCAGGCCTGCCTGGACCTGAAGCTGTGTGTTCTGATCGATCGAGCCCTTGATGTCCTTGGCCTGGCCGATATTTGCGCCCGCCTGCTCGAACGAGGTGCGGCGCTTCTGGACGGCCTGTTGCGAGCCATTAACGAGCGCCGCAACACCGAGAACGGTATTCACCATCTCTTCATAGGACTTGTCGCCTGAAAACGAGCTGCCTGTCTGACCGGACAGGTTCTTCACCAGTTGCAGCCCATTGATGAAGGTCGTTGCAACCTTGGCAACATCGCCGCCCATGCTTCCGAAATTCGGAACGCCGCCCGACATCAGGCTGTCGAAGGACGGCATCTGGGAGACGCTGAATCCATTACCGACGGCAAGGTTCTGCATCTGGTTTGCATCGCTACCGCGATCCCCGGTCACCGCCTGAAGGGTCTCCTGGACCGTTTTCAGGACTTCCTTATTCGTCCCAAGAATTTGGTCGGTCGTCGTCGACGTCCTCTGGGCGATCTCAAGATTAGCAGCGTCGATGACCGGGACTTGCGCGGAAGCTGCGGACGCAAGGGCCACCGAGCACGCCGCTAAAATCAAACGTTTCATGGCAGTTCTCCTCATTGAGCGGTCAACATCAGATCTACGTTGGCTTCGCGCTCCCGCTTCTGGACGCAAGCCTTTTCTGTCGGGCTCCATTCAAGCGCCGCGCGGGGATCGCAAACGCCGGTCGTTTCGCGATCCTCGTCGTCGTCATCCTTCTTGAAGTCGCTCGTACGTGATGCGCCGGAAATATTGCCGACATCGACCGCACTACGAGAATTCATGAGGTCCGCCATCGTCGTGCCGAGGCGGATGACCTGGTTCATCATTTCGAGGTTGGCATTTCGCGCGCCGGAATTATGGTCCCAACTGCCCTGGATGGTCCCGCTGGACATTGCGCCCAACTGCTGCAGCCAGGAGGCAACATTCCCGCTGCTTTCCCCGATCGCCTGGAACGTCGCCATGGAGTTGATGGTGGAATCCCGCATGCCGGTGAAGCCTGTAGACCCGCCGCCATAGTTCACAGGGATGTTGGTAACGTCGGAGCCGCCGAAGGCGGGGAGCCATTTTTGGGTGATGTTTGCAACATACCCTTGCGTTTCCTTAAATGGCGGAATACCGCCATATTTCTGGACGTTGCCAGGTCCAGCGTTGTAGGCAGCCAGTGCGAGATTCGTGTTGCCGTTGAAGCGCCGGAGCTGTTGTTTCAGATAGCGCGCGCCGCCACGAAGATTGTCTTCCATGTCATAAGGATTGACCCCGAGATCCTTGGCTGTACCCGGCATGAGCTGAGAAAGCCCAATGGCGCCGACCGGCGATTTCGCACAGGGATTGAACCGGCTTTCTTGGTAGACGAGCGCCATGAAGAGGCTTTCGTCGACGCCTTCTTCCTGGGCCACTCGCTTCACGAGGCCGGTGATTTCCGGGTTGGCCGTTGCAGCGGAAGCGGCGTCACCGCTGCGACCTGGACGATACATTGAGCAGGTCACGCTCTTGCTGACCGTATGACGGTCACTATCCGTCTTCTCGATTTCCGTCGTCTTCTGGTCGCGTTTGATGTCGGTCTCGAGCACCTCGCCGTCAACCACCGGCACCTGAGAGTGCGCCGTTCCGAAGGCACCAAGCCACAGCGCAGAAATCACCCACAAAGCAGGACTCTTCCTCATTCGGCCTTCTCCCATCCGCAAAATTGAGCCAGCCAATTTTCAGGCTCGTCGCCATATTGTTCCCGAAGCGCCGCGCACTCCTCGACGGTCTCCTTGCGGCCGGAGAGCACCTTCACGAGATCGGGCATGGCGGAGACATCGAGCCGAGCGATGACCGAGTCATTGCCGTGCTTGATCAGGAAAGTTCGCTTTTCGGGTGGAGTGTTCTTGATGAAGTTGAATTCCTTCACCGTCAGGCCAAAGCGCTTGATGTAGCTCTCTTCGTCGGCCCGCGGGTTTGGAAAGTGAATGTTCGTCGCCGACTGCTCGATCAGCGTATGCGAGGCTTTTGCCTTGGCGACATCCGCCGCGGACTGGGTGCCGAAGCCAACAATGCCGTTGAGCTTGCGGATGGTTTTCATCTTGTCGACGATGAACGCCGAAAAGGTCTCGTCCATAAGAAGCTGCCAGCCCTCGTCCATGAAGAACATGACGGGGCTTCCGTCGAGCAGCTCGTCGAGGCGATGATAGAGATACATCAGCGCCGGCGTGCGGAGATCCTCGTTGCCGAGGATGTTCGTCATGTCGAACCCGAAGACGCTGCGACCCGAGAAAGAGAGGACGTCGTGCTGAGCGTTGAAGAGCCACGCCTTTTCACCTTCGATCCAAGGACGAAGGCGAGAGTGAAGGTCATTGGCATCCGCCCGCGACCGGCCCACAAGCAGGGCGGCCAGGTTCGCTAGGTTTCGTTCCGACGCAGGTTCCTGCATCAGGCGGACGATCGCCCGCTCAAGCGTATCCTCGTCTTCCTGAGTGAAATCACTGCGATCACCGGAGCGCAGCATTGCCTTCAAGAGGCGAAGCAGGAATTCGCGGTTTGGGCCGGTATTTTCGAGCTGCAGCGGATTAAAGCCGGTCGGCGTTCCCGGTGACAGCACCTCATATGAACCACCAATCGCCCTTACGAAGATTTCCGCGCCGCGATCCTTGTCGAAGAACACGGCTTTCGGCGTCGGTGACACGCGCATCGCCTGTGCGAGCAGGAAGGTCAAAGCGACCGTTTTACCGGAGCCGGTTGGTCCCGTGACGAGGAAGTGCCCGATGTCGCGGCGATGGAAGTTGAACCAGTACGGCGTCTGCGACGTGGTTTCGAGGATCGTGATCGGCAGTCCCCAATGAGTGCGATCGGCCTGGCCCGTCGCGAAATTGTGCATGGAGGACAGGCCGGAAAAATTCGCGCTCGACAACATCGCTTTGCGAGCAATGTAGCTGTGATTGCCGGGCAGTTGCGCCCAAAAACCCGCTTCGAGGTTCAGATCCTCGCGAAGCCAGGTGAGATTCATGTCGGTGAGGCAAGCACCGAGTTCGGAAACGGTGCGGCTAAGGCCTGGGAGATCGCGGGAGAGGCATAGGAGCGAAAGATGGTGGAAACCGAAGACGGCTTCCTGGTTCATCAGGCTATTGAGCGCATAGTCGATATCCTGTTCGACTGAGCTACCGGACTCGTCCGAGGCTCTGATCTGCCTCTGCAACCGACTAATTCGTTCTTGGGCGATCGGCTTGTCGGCGATGGTGAAGGACTGCGTCAGAATGAATTCGTGGTTTACCTGCAGCAGGCCGTCCAGCATGCCCGGCCCGGTGAAAGGCGGATACTCCTTGATGGACAGCAGCGCTCCAAAGCGGGTGTCTTCATCGACAGCTGCTTGAGCCTGCATCGTCCGCTTGCTGAAATGCAGTCGCGACGTTCCGACATAATTGCGAATGCCCATGCGCGGCAGGCGCATCTTGCGCGGCACACCGCAGCTCAGGATCGCGTTGAAGAACTCGCAGGGTTCGGAGTAGGGCTCGCCTTTCCCCTTCTCATCACGCCCTTCTATCTTGGCCTCGTCGTCATTCCTGCGACGATAGGTAATTCCGAGCGCCCGGGCTCCATACTTGTGCAGATCGCGGGCGATGTTGCCGATCAGCTCCTCGAGCTCCGTAACATCTTCGCGCGTTTGCTGGACCCGAGCGACCCTGTTGGTCTTGTCAAAGAGCCTCTTCAACGAGTCGCCAATGCCGAGGGCGCCCCGCATCCCAGACCGCACGACCGTCAAGTATATTTCGTTCGTAAACATGCGCTTGTGGCGCAGTTGCCCCATGTAGCGCTTGTTCAACAGATCGCAGAATGGTTCGTCGAACGCGCCACCGATCTGCGTTTCGACCTCTCTCCGGATCACGGTCGACCAAAGAGAATAGCGGCTCGACCCCAAGGCACGGATCATCGTGTTCTGGACGACCGACCGCATGTTGAGCTCAGCCTGGTCCTCCGTCTGGAAGAACAGTCCATTGAGTTTGATGACGCTTAGAAGCGATCCGTTTTCCAGCCCGATCACTGTATCGGAGACATGTCGGAGATACGGAATATGAGTCGACATGGGCCGCTCATTGCTGGCGACCGGGCCGAATCCAAGCTCTTCTTTGACGACTTTCAGCATGGTCACGGTCCGTAAGAGTTGGTGCCCCAAAAGCGCTTGTTGGGCGTGCGGGGCGTCTTGCGGGACGTCACCTGCATCACATCGAGGATCCTGTTGTCCCAGGTGCAGAGCGAGAACAGGACAAGGTAAGCAACCGGCGCGATGAGCAACGCCAGGAGGTCGTTCGTTGCAAGCCAACCGATGATGGTGACGCCAACGATCAGCACCACCGCCATGTAGGGCACGCCCCAAAGGGTTGGGGACCGGGTTAACCCGATCACCAACGGCGTCAGAGCCGGTTTTTCGTCCTGAAACTCACTCATCGGTCACTGACCGACCGCCGAGATCATCTCGTCGACGATCGCCGGTGCGCCAAATACCAGACCGATTCCCATCACGACCGCGCCGGCCGTGAACCACGACAAGCGACCGGCGAATGCCAGAAAGCCAAGGCCGATAACGGCAATGATCGCGAGCAGCCGACCGAACGGGCCTGTGATGAAATCGACGATCATCTGTACCGCCGTCTGCAGCGGCCCGAAGGCGCCGCCTGCACTCTGCGCGAGAGCAACATCAGCGCCCGCGACTTGGAATGCGGCCACAATGCCGAGCGTGGCTGCGAGCTTGAGAGCCTTAGACTTCCTCGTTTGCATTTCAAATTGCATGTTTCTCTCCTTCAAAAGTGCATGACACCGCCGACAAACTTGCCGGTCTTCTTCACGGCGATGACACCGGCGTCGCGGCTGTCACTCGCATCCGAGACCGCCTGCGGAGCGGCGGCCGGCCTCGCCTTGCCCTTTGCCGACGGCATTGGCAGCCCGAGTTGGTAGTTCACCACCTTCGCGACGTATCCGACTGTTTCCTGGAAAGGCGGGATCCCGCCGTGTTGGTAGATCCGCTGTTCGCCGCTGTTGTAAGCAGCCGCGACCAGGAGCGGGTTCTGAAACTCATCAAGCAGAAAGCGCAGGTACTTCATCCCGCCCTCGATATTCTGAGCGGGATCACACATGTCCGTAACTCCGAACCGCGCAGCCGTAGCAGGCATGAGCTGCATCGGTCCGCGCGCGCCCTTTGGGGAGTTGCGACTTTGGTCAAAGCTGCTCTCGGCCCAGGCGATGGCCGCCGCGAAGACTTCATCGACGCGATATTTGCGCGCCGTCTGCACAACCAGAGACTTAACCTCTTCCGGGCTGAGCGGAGACGGACCGCACTCATACACGTCTATGGTGTTGTCATTGATCTGCCGAAATGCACCAATTTGCTGTATAGAGCCCGTGGGAACCTGCGGTTCATCAACCCTGTTCGGCACGTTGTTGGAGGGAGCGAAATTGCTCAAACCTGCATCAATATGATGCAGGCCCCCAAAATCATGGGGGCTGTTGTCAGCTTTGTTCTGAACCGCATCTTGCTGCTTTACTACGCCATCAGCGCCTAGCACGAACTCCTTCTCTGAGCCGCGCCAGCGCTCATCGAAGTTCGTTGCAAGCTCCGCCTTCTTGTCAACCGGCCAAGTACTTTTATTTGTTATGATATTTTCGGATTTACGCCCATCTTGGGCGTAAGAAATCGGAACCCAGCTCGTGCACAAAAGGGCGCTACCCGCCAAAGCGGCCCAGCCCAAAACGCCTGAAAATCTAGCCCTTTTTTCCATCGTCCCGCGCCTAACTTGCGGTGTTGTGATCGAAACGAAAACCAACTAAGCTGATGAAGGTATCGCATCGATTTGGTTCAGCGATACAACTTTTCGAGGCAGACTTAAACCCCCTATTGCAGGGGAACGAGTTGAAGCAATATGGGTAAGGGCTAGAAAATGAAACGGACCATTATCGCCGCACTTGCAAGTTGCACAGTCGCCACACCTGCTTTGTCCGTCTCGGACATCAACAAGGATTACATCAAATCGCTCGCAGCGCCGGGCAAGACGGTTCTCGTGCTCGAATATTACGACGGGAGCGGGAAGGTCGCCGATCGGAAGGGCTATGCAACAACGGCCGGATTTAAGGCCGTTTCACCGACCGACTTTCGCGTGGATGACAAGACAACACTGCACCTTTTTGGCCTGGAGCCATGCAAGGGCGAAATGGTCAATCGCAGTGAAGACTTCGCCGGGAGCTGCACCGATTATGCGCAGCAACAGCTTCAGATCCTGTTACAAAACCCGAAGGTCGTGTTTTGCCGTGCCTTCGTGAGCGAGCAAGGTTCGCCCGTCCAGAACGCCACCTGCTACGGCTACTATAATTTCCGCGGTAGCCTCGACTCCGTCGATATGTTCGAGGAGCAGCTTTTGTCGCTCGGCGCGCTCCGCCTCGCAAAAAACCCAGATGGGACTCCCGTTCGTCCGGATCTCTCCAAAGCTGAGGAGATCGGCCAGAAGGGCTCATTCGGAATGTGGGCCGATCCGAGGGTGAAGGGTCAATGAGTAAGGCTCTCTCCCTTCTGTTGGCTCTCTTGCCGACTTCCGTATCCGCAGCGCCGGCAGGCTATTTCGATCTTCTTCCTGGCGTCACCCTGGAAACTGGCGACACGTGGGTTTCCAATGGTGAAAGATTCCGCCTCTATGGCGTCCAGTCCTGTTTGCGCGGCACTTCCTATACGGACAAGCACGGGCAGAAACGCGACTGCGGCGAGGCGTCCCTTGCCGTGCTGGCGGCCTATATCAAGGACACCAAACCGGTTTGCGCCCCGGTGGTGAAGAAAGACGGTATCGCTTACGTCGTCTGCTACGCCACAGTTGTGAAGGAGCGGCTTGATCTGGCAAACGTCCTGATCACGAGCGGATACGCCTTCGCGGCCCTCAACGGTGAGGGCATGCCCTATCACGTCCCCTATGCCGTGGCTGAGAAACTTGCGCGCGATAAGCGTGCCGGCCTCTGGCAGTTCGAAGACGTCCAGCATCCGGCCATTCTCTTGAGCCGCGAGGTGAATGCGCGAACCAAGAAGGCAGATCAATGAAGCGATACCTGCTTGCAGCCGCCGCGCTCGCCACGATCCCCCATGCAGCGACAGCCGCGGATCTCATCAAGACTCCGGCCGCGGCGGCTCGGCCACCGCAGAGATTGAGCGAAGCTCCGATCTACCAAAATCCGGTCTACAAAGGCCGAGTCTCCGTCATGGACGGCCGCACCTTGTGGTATCCGCAATATGCGCAGCGCGTTCGCCTCGTCGAGATCGACGCGTGCGAGCTCCCACAGTGGGCGATTGATCCCACGTGGGTGGATCGCGATCGGCAAAAGGCGCCTTCACCCGTTCCGTGCGGCCCACTTGCAAAGGCTTGGCTCAAGAGGACCATAGGCAGCAAACCGGTCGAATGCACCGTCTTAGCCTATGGCAATGACGGTATCCCCCAAGCCCGCTGCACGTCAGCCGGCCGCGATATTGCAGTCGATTTGCTTCGTGTCGGATGGGCGCGTGTCGCGTCACCCTATTCATACAACAGCCAATACCTGGCCTATCAGCAGCATGCGATGGCGGCCCGCTATGGCATGTGGGCAACTTACGTTCTCGACATGAACGAGTGGCGTCGCAAGGCCGTCGACAAGACGCTAGACCGGCGGCCGATCGCTGATTTCAACCTGATTGTCGAACGGGAAAGCGAAATATCGCCGCCCTTCATCGACGCGCGGAAAAAGCCCACGAGGACAGACCGATAGTTGCCCGACCTCGCACATATTGCGAGCTCATTCGCAACCGATCCGCTGGCGAGCTTAATGCTCGCCATTCCGTTATCGTTTGCGCTCATCGTCGTTTCGGAACGAATCTGGTGGGTGCACGGTCCGTTCGCCCTGGTGCTCCTGATCCTTTCGATCCTCTTTCTCGATCGACGTCATCTGGCGCTGGACAGCTTTCTCGTCGGCTTATTCGCCTTTCCACCGCTTTGCCGGGACATTCCCAACCAGCCGATGCTTTTTCAGATCGGGATCCTCTGGTTCTCAGCCTTCGCGCTCGTCGCCGCCGTCCTCTACGCAGCAGGCGGTCGAGTGCACCACGCCACACCGCTCGACAAGCTATTCGTCGATCGGGCGTCTCCAGCCGCAACCATCATGAGGGCCAACTGACATGAAACACCTGCTTTATGCTGCAGCCGGTCTTGCTGCGCTTACCATGCCCCCCACAGGAGCAAAGGCAGAAGATGCTTCCTGGGGCTGCCAGGTTCTCCTTTGCGCTGCCTCGCAAAATCCGTCCTGGCAGGGCGTTCCCTATTGCGTGCCCCCGATGAAGAGGCTGATAGCCGCAATGTCGAAGCCGGGATTTGATTGGCCCATTTGTCACGAGGCGAAGACCAGCGAGCCGGGCCGGCAAGAGTTCGAGGACTGCCCTGCAGGGTCGCGCCCCACCTCCAGCAATGATGGGAACGACAACGGCTTCCGCCGCCGCAACGAGGAGGACCAATGCGTCCGGGTCGTGGACAGATGCGAGAACCGCGGCGAGTACAATCGCCTCTATGGTGACGAGGACGCCAACCAGCGTAACGGTGTGACCGTAAGGTCCATCAGCGGCAACAGCGAACATTTCTTGAATCGCGACAATCGCTACAACGGTTGCAAGGTGCAGGTAACGTCCCCCCGTCCGCGGCGCGCAAATCCCTGGTTCTTCGACGTTCCCAACGACAAGGGCGTCAAAGAGCGCTTCTGGTTCAATCTACGCACCTAGCCTGGCCTAAGAGGAAGAATCTATGCACCAGAACGCCATAATCGCGATCGCAGCCACCCTCGGTATAGCGGCTGGCGCCGGCGGCACCTACATTGTAACCTCCGAGCCGAAAGTCGAAGCTCAGGCCATCTCGAAAGCAGAACTCGTTGCGGCTATCTCCGCTGATCCATCCCTTTGCCCTATTCCGACTGTTGAAGCGCCGACAGAAGCCGAAGCATTGGCCGCCTACCGCAAAGCACATGCGGCGTCTCCTCTCGTTTGGGATCGGAAAAACCTGCCGGAAATCTCTCTGGCACTCGGCCAATGTGACAAGGCCGGGGCAGGGCCAGGTGTCGCCTGCATGACCTCAGTCAAGATGGCACCCGACGCGCGAGCTATCGATCGAATAGTCGGCTTCGCTAAGTCTGCATCCGGCGAGTGGATCGCCACAATCAACTAAGAAAGAAGCCGCCCAACAAGGGCGGCTTTATTCTTCTGCCCTCCACGCTCGACCCAACACATTGCCAGGCCAAGGCACAGGCCTATTCCACGGGCTCGGTCATACTCAAGACGGCATCCATTTCTTCCGGCTTGAGCGAGCCGCGCGTCGCGAATAAATACGCGGCTAAGTAGGTCAACTTTTGCCATCCTTGCTGATCGTTGCACGGCCGGTAGTTCACGATCCATAGCCTGGTGGCCTCTTCCTCTTTCGTCACCTTGAGCAGAGCATTTGCGTAGACCACGTTGGTTACATCGCCAGCCGCGCGGCGTTCATCCCATTCGCGCACCGCCTCAGAAATCGCCGATAGTGCCGCTATATGCCGCTCTATCATCGCATCCAACGACACCGCGGCTTCCATTCCAAAATCCTCGGTCATCGCACCCTCAATCCCAGGTTCCGCGCTAACTACCGGACCTCCCAAATCGAAGGGAGGGCAGGAGCCCGCTCCTGCTCCCGAGCTCGTGCGGAACAGCGGAAGAGAGGGGGACAAGCGCTAAACCGGAGGGGGATCACCCACCCGCAGGGCCGTGTCGGCGCAGCCGCCCGGTGCTGCAGGCCATCGGGCCGAAGCATGGGGAGACCGGTTTAGTGCTTGTGGGGGAGAGAGGGCAGGGCTCTTTCTTCCCCTCTCAGTGAGTTGAAAATATGCGGCCTTCGGCCGTTATTTCGGTGCAATACGGAGAGGTAGTTTTCTCTCTCAACATAGGGCGATCGTACCGAGCTAATGGGCTTGCCTCAATGACAGTCGGTTCCCCCAATTTTGCCGCGAGCGACAAAATCGGCTCCCCCATCTGCCCTTCGGGCCGCTTAGCGCGATCATTGACCCAAGCCCATCACCTCGGGGCCCAGCTTCTGTTTTCAATCAGAGGAGCTGACGATGACCACTTACGAGCACATCGAGGAATTGCGGGCCGAGTTGGCGGCATCCATCGACGCCGGCGAGCGTCAGCAGATCGCGGCCGAGCTGGAGCGCGCCGTCGCGCAGCACCAGCAGGAAGAGGCCGCATTCGACGCGATGATCAGCGTTGAACCGCCTCACTAGGCGGCTCGCGATCTTTCCTAAGTGTCACTGTGACGGCGGCCGAGTCATTTTCGCTGGGCCGATTTGTCTGCACACGATAGAAACCGCTTCAAGCTCAAACCGGCCAGTAAAATGTAAGGCGGCATTGCGAGCGAATAGTGACCGCAGTTCAGTTCCAAAACATTCGGCCGGACTCCGGCTTCCTTCAGCTTCTGAATGAGGCGTCTCGATAGGTCGGGCAACACCACCTTGTCCCTCGTAGCCAACACGACGTGAAGTTCGAGATCGGACCGTGCCAGATTATGCGCGTAATTCTCCAAGTTGAGCGGACCCCATGCCCTTCGGAGATCGGTGAGCTCAATTACAGGCTCAAGGCTATCACGTATCGATCGGGTCGCGCGGCCCGTCCAAACCATGTCTGCGAGACTACCCGCCGTCAAAAATAACGAGGCCTTCGATACGGCGGGATCATGCGCAGCGATCAATCCCGCAACCCATGAGCCAAGGCTCATGCCGAGAACCGAGACCTCTCGATAGCCTTCGCTCTTGAGCCAGCGGATGAGCTTTCGCCCGTCCCATACGGCCTGCCTTACAGATTGGATCGTTCGGCCGAGATTCGAACTAAGCATATAATCGGCGTACAGCGAGCCGGGACGGCTGCGCTCGAAGTGATAAGGCATAGCAATCTCGACAACCGTGATCCCACGCTGCGAGAAAAACTTGGCAATCTGACGATTTCGGGCGGTGGCATTCCAGTGATGAAAAATCACCAATGCCCGATCGAGCGAGCCGCTCTCGGTGATTTTTGCCCAAACGACGTTGTTCTCTTCGACGTCAGTAGAAATGTCCGATGGAAATCTGAGCCACCCATGGTGCCTTTCAAAGCCCTGACCGCCCCCGCTGGGCTCATCGTAAAAGCTTGAATCAGACAAGGCCTGATCCGCGAGGACACAAAACTCGTCGATAGTTTCTATCCTCTTTTCGCCCGGAAAGGCCCGGCCGGCGTCGAGGATGAAATCCGTTACTTTCTTCGCTTCCTCTCCGCGCCGCGCCCGCCGCTCGTCCCAACGATCAAGCCAATTATGATACACTCTGGTTGCTTCCTAACTCGCTTGCTCGCCATCGCCGAAACTCTGGATCAAAGAGGCCGTATGTCGCGAGCAGCACTCCAACGCCGAGGAGGATCGAAAAGCCCTCAAAGGCATCGATCAACAAGTAGCTCGCAAAGAGCAACCCTACGACTGCAGACATCCTCCGTAGAGGCACGCGAAACCGCTTTCCGACACCCAAGCGGATGGAACCGTACAGAAAAACGATACAGGTCGAAATGGCGACCAGGAGGCTGCTGTAGTGCGTTGGCATTCTATAGCTGAAGCTATTGCCGCCGTCGTGGCGCTCATACAGGGCCGAAGACATATCGTGGGCTATCCAGGTCACGATATCTCCTCCGTTCGAGCTCAGGTAAGAGCTTTGGACCTTCATGCATATGGCGACCAGAACACCCAGGACAGTGCACCGGAAAATTCCCCGCATCACCCTAAGGCTGATTTCACTGTCCTGGCGCCGATGTTCCACCGGTCGCATCGTCAACGCCTCTTCAATTCTCGAAAGATCATGGACGATCGTATGAAGCAGAATGAGGCCCGCGAAAAAAAGATAAAAGCAGAGGCACATGTAGAGATATGCGAGACCAGTGAACACAATGGTCATCGGCACTGATATGACTTCAGGGCGCACAATGGCTAACTTGCCCCAATCTACCGCATAGTTGCCACCGCCGTTGATCAACGGGATCAAGCACACGCCGATCCACTGAAAAAGACCCGCGAACAAAACGCAGATCAAGAAAACCGCCCAGTATGTGTACGAATAAGCTTGAACGTTGCGCGTCCAGGCATCGTCGCTTTCCAACCGGTCGCCTTGCGCTACCAGCCCGAAGCGCGCGTCATGTTTCCAGAAGACCAGCAGCTCTATCACGAACGCGAAAAATAGCGGCAAGAGCACCATGAAGAGGAACGTCCAGTTCGGCGCCCATAGAAAACCGACCTGCTTAACGACACCATCCGCCCGGCTATAGGTGGCGCTGTGGATCCCCACGATATACGACAAAAACCCAAGGGCGGAGGCACCCGCGAATATCGACGCCGGTAGATTCAGGGGAGATCCATGGCTGAAAAGCGCCTCCGATCTTCTCGCCAAGCTGAAACCCTGTCTTCGCCGGGTGGCCTCATTGCCTTCTGGCAGATCGCCCGCAGGCTGCGTCTGATCATCGACCGTCACAGGTGCCGGCATATCTGGAACCCGCAGCGCCGTGCTGCTTCCCGCCTTCTTCGAAACTCGCCTCTTGGCGGTTAGCCGGGATTGGGCCGCGGCGAGCTCCATCTGCCATTCGCTGGTCGCTTCCGGATCGTCGCACCCAAAGATCCGCGCCAGCCAACGAATGTTGGACGGGCTAATCCCCTTCTCGTTCTCTTGAAACCAGAGCTGCACTGTCCGCAAATCGACCCCGATCCGGTTGGAGTCGATCTGAGAGATCGCCTCTGCCAAAAGCTCCGGTGTCCAAGGGCCTTGCGGAAACCCGTCACTGGCTAATGGCCGGCCTGCTCCCGCAGCGGTCAACTGCTTGAACAGTTCCTTGAAATCGCTCCCGTCCCTGGGCGGTGCGACAAAAATCTTTCCGTTCTTTTCCAATAGCTTAAAGGCCCAAATTTCGTTTCGTTTCGTATCCTATCGTGCCGTCAGCCTCAATCAATGGTGTTAAGGGCTGCAATGCAACTTGATCAATGAGGCATTCCACCATGCTATTGTTGTCGTCATCCAGTTCGCGTTCGTCCCGTGGTACCGGGTCCGTTTCTCCGCGCCCGAGCGCGTCTTTGAGTGCGTCAGCGCCGGAGCGCAAGGCGGGACAAGAAGAAGAGAGCGGGGCGGAAACTGCGGTTGCCCTTTGCGACTTGATGGATCAGCATATCGCTGCGCTACGGGCGACCGCGGATGCCGTTCATGCGTCCAATGAGGGCATGGCGATCGCAGAGGTTACGAGCGTTGCCTATACAAACGCTCTGCTAGGCGTCGGGCGAAAAGAAGAAGCCGGCCGACTGTCGATCATCAATTACACTCCGCGAGGCGATCGGGAGGCGAGGCTGAAGCTGACCTATCTGGCAGCTTACCTGATCGCGACCGGGAGCACTCTGACCGCCAATGAGATGAATTCCGTTTTGAAAGCCCCTCGCGGCCGGGCAGGCACATCGGTTCCCTGATTGCGCCGAACGGAGGTTTCGGCACTACTAGCGCGAGAATAGACTACCCTCGTCGATCGCAATCGAATTAGATTGCAGCATCGGGGGAATCATGAGCCAGCAACTTATCAATCAATATCTCAACGAGATCGACCGCCTGCGGAAGTTTTCAGGCTCGGTGACCGAGGGGGTTATTTCCGAGGCCTTCAAGGATCTGTTGAAGACCTGGTCCCGTCAGCTGAATTGGCAGTTCGCCGCACAATATGAATTCGCTTCGTCACAGAAATCGCGGATCCGACCGGACGGCACGATCTTCCACAGTCTCGGCCTGCCTTTCGGCTATTGGGAAGCCAAGGATACGGCTGACGACTTGGACGTAGAGATCCGCAAGAAGCTCGCAAAGGGTTATCCCCAAGACAACATCATCTTCGAGAATTCACAGGTTGCCGTCCTCATCCAGGATCGGGGGGAGGTCTTCCGCTGCTCGATGACGGACAACGACGCGCTTCTGAAGCTGCTTAACCTGTTTTTCGGCTACGAGCGCGCGGAAATTCGTGAGTTCCGCAAGGCAGTCGAGGAGTTCAAGACCTATCTCCCCTTTGTGTTGGACGCGCTTCGAACCCGCATCGAGGCGGCTTACACAGAGAACCCCGTCTTCCGAGCGGCTGCGCGGAAATTTCTGGATCATTGCCGCGATACCATCAACCCGACGCTCGGCGAGGCCGATGTCCGCGAAATGCTGATCCAGCATATCCTGACGGAAGAAATCTTCGCTAACATCTTCAACGAGGGTGATTTTCACCACGAGAATAACATCGCCAGAGAGCTCTACGCGCTGGAAGGAAAATTCTTCACCGGCGCGGTGAAGAAGGAAACGCTGAAAGGTCTCGAACTCTACTACGCGGCCATTAAGGCCAATGCCGCGCAGATCACCAGTCACTCGGAGAAGCAGACCTTTCTCAAAGTTATCTACGAGAATTTCTACAAGGTCTACGACACCAAAAAGGCTGACCGCCTCGGGGTGGTCTACACGCCAAATGAAATCGTCAGATTCATGATCGAGGGCGCCGACTGGCTGTGCGAGAAGCATTTCGGCAAGAATCTAATCGACGAGCATGTCGAGATCCTTGATCCCGCGACCGGGACCGGCACCTTCATCTGCGAACTGCTCGAATATTTTCGCGGGGATCCGCGAAAACTCGCACAAAAATACAAGAATGAATTGCATGCCAACGAAGTGGCGATCCTCCCCTACTACGTCGCCAACCTGAATATTGAGGCGACCTACGCTGCGATTTCCGGCCAGTTCGCTGAATTCAGCAATCTCTGCTTTGTCGACACACTCGATAATGTGGCGGGCCTGGGTATACGTTCCGGCCACCAGCACGACATGTTTGCAGCGCTGTCGGACGAGAACGTCGAGCGGGTCAAGCGACAGAATGCCCGCAAGATCTCCGTCATTATCGGGAATCCGCCTTACAACGCGTGGCAGGAAAACTTCAATATGCGCAATCCGAACCGAGCTTATAAGCGGATAGATGAGCGCATTCGAGATACGTATATTTCGAAGGGGACCGCGCAGAACCAGAGCTCAGTCTACGACATGTATACCCGCTTCTTCCGCTGGGCGTCCGATCGCCTGCATGACGACGGCGTGATAGCGCTGATCACCGGACGGAAGCCGTTCGCGAAGATGTCTTATGATGGTTTCCGCCGCACGGTTGCAGCAGAGTTTAGCGAGATTTACGTTGTCGACCTTGGTGGGGACGTCATCGCAAACCCGAAGCTCTCCGGAAATAAGCATAATGTATTCGGCATCAAAACCGGCGTTGCAATTACATTCCTTGTCAAGCGTCGAGCACTTAAAACCTGCAAGATTTTTTATGCCCGCCGTCCGGAATTCGAGACCGCGCAGGACAAGCTAAGTTTCTTATCCAATACCAGAGCATCCGCGATACAGTTCGATCGGATAGAGCCCGACCGAAACGCCAATTGGTTGGATCACGCTGAAAACGTTTGGGATGATTTCATGCCGATGGTCAGCAAGGGCGCGAAGTCCAACAAAACAGGCTCAAAGAACCAAGCAATATTCCGACTGTTCAGCACCGGACTAAAGTCGCAACGCGATGAGTGGGTCTACGACCTCGATCCCAAACACCTGTCCAATAAAGTCTCTTACTTTTGTGATGTTTATGAAGCTACACGTCAAAACGCGGACTTCGGAGCCCGCGACAGTATCAAATGGGATCGAGAACTTGAAAAATATCTTGGGGCAGGCGTTCCGAAAAACTTCGATGAAAAAGCGATCCGCGTTGCACTGTTTCGCCCATTTAACAAGCGCTACGTCTATTTTGATCGTCACTTCAACGGAATGACCTACCAACTTCCTTACATGTTTTCGGATCGCGCTTCTAATCCGAGTATTGTCTGGAGCGATATTGGCTACAGGGCAGATTTTATGGCTACGGCGTCGGAGGTGTTGCCCGATCTGCATTGTGGGGCGTCTGTCGATGCCTATAAGGTTGTGTCGCTCTATCGCCATAGCCCTGACGGCGAGCGGGTAGATAATATCACTGACTGGGCGCTCAAGCAGTTTCATAATCATTACGGCAAGGCGCAGAAGCTCACCGCCCTAAATCTGAAGCACGAGCTCCCGCGCATTCCTTTCTATCCCGACTTTCCCAAATGGGCCGACTGGGGCAGGAAGCTCATGGAACTCCATATCGGCTATGAGACGGTCGAGCCCTGGCCGCTCACCCGCACCGATAAACCCGATGAGAAAGCGCGAGCAGCCGGCGTTCCTGTGAAAGCGATGTTGAAAGCAGACAAGGTCAACGGCATCATTCATCTCGACAGCGAAACAATGCTATCCGGCATCCCAAAGGGTGCCTGGACCTATAAGCTTGGCAACCGGTCGGGCCTCGAATGGATTCTGGATCAATACAAGGAAAAAACGCCGAAGGATCCCACTGTCCGCGAAAAGTTCAACACCTACCGCTTCGCAGACTATAAGGAGAAAGTTATCGACCTTCTCGCTCGCGTCACCCGCGTTTCCATGGAGACCCTCGCGGTCACGGGAGCTATGGCGTCAACCAGGCGGAATGAGATCGCGGAGGTCGATGTGGCGTAGGACGCGAGTTTACGACCAGGCCGGCAGCCCGACGTGGCTGACAACAACCTGGTCGCGGGCGGCACGAATGGTGCCAGCGCGGACGGTCTGGCGCAGGGGTGGTAGCTGGCATAATTCCCGCTGCGATCGAGCGAAGCTGCTGGTTCTCAGTGATCGCCGCATGCGTCACCCGCTGGTTCTTGTCGAACATCCTGTGGGGCAGGGAATGCCCCTTCCAGCGAAAGTCGAGCCGGCCGACGGCATAGGCATAGGTCTCGACATAGTGACCGGCCAAACCCTGCGTCACCTCAGTCTTCTCCAGCATGATCCGCTTGCGCTCGAACGAGAACGTCAGTTGCGAGCCGACATAGCGCTGTTCGCGCTTGCACAAGATCTCCTTCAGCCGATCCGGCGCAAGATCGACGGGACGATGCAGGTCGCCGGAGCGGGCAGCCGCGGCTGAAGCTGGTGGATCGACATGGAATCGAAACCCGCGGATAGGGAGTGCACGCCCGCCAAAGGTGTTGACGGGCGCACTTCCTCGCATTGCAATTGTGGCATGCTGAAGTGATATTCGGGGCTACGGGAAAGGGCGCGGGATGAAGCTAACCAGGTTCAATGTCAGGAATTTCCGGTCGGTGGTCGACAGCGGCTGGGTGGAAGTCAATCAGGTCACCGCACTCATAGGCGTGAACGAGTCCGGCAAGACCAACCTGCTGCTGCCGCTGTGGAAGTTGAATCCCGCAAGGGAGGGCGAGCTCAAGCCGACTTCCGACTATCCGAAGGCCACGTTCAATGACATCCAGGCCTCGCCGGCGTCGTTTGCATTCATCACGGCCGACTTCGATGCCAGCGACCTGGCGGAGGAACTTGCTGCCCTGACGGGGCTGCCGAGGTCCGTGCTCGATGTCGTGAGCGTCAGCCGTTTCTACGACGGGGAATATCTCGTCAGCTTCCCGAAGCATAAGCAGCGTCGCTCCATAGAGGAGGCCGACGCTGTCGGCATGCTGCAGAAAACCCTTGGCGAGCTGGGCAGCATCGCCGCCTTGGCCAAGGAGGGAACGCTCAGGAAGGAGCTCGAGGCTGCCGTTCGCTCCGTCGCCGAATCCTTCGAGGGCAGGGGTCCGCTGGACAAGGCCGGCTTGCGCCAGGCAGCCGCGAAGCTGCGGCAATCGCTGCCCGAGAATCCGGCCCCGACGAGTTCGATAGTTCCGCGTTTTTCCGCCCTCCTCGAGGAGCTTGAGGCTGCCGCCAAGCAGCTCGAAATGCCGGAGCCGGGAAACATCGAGGAAGTCCGGAAGCTGGTAATCGGCAAGCTCCCGCGCTTCGTCTACTATTCCAACTACGGCAATCTCGATTCCGAAATCTACCTTCCGCACGTTGTCCAGAACATGCGGCGGGAGGACCTTGGCGTGCGCGAGGCCGCGAAGGCCCGGACCCTTCGCGTCCTCTTCAGTTTCGTCAAGCTCCAGCCGGATCAGATCCTCGAACTCGGCCGTGACATCCAGGAGGGCGAGAAGGGCAACGAAGCCCGGATAGCCGAGGTGTTCGAACGGAAGCGCACCCGCACGATCATGCTGAACTCGGCGGGGACGGACCTGACGAAGCGTTTCAAGAACTGGTGGAAGCAGGGGGACTACACTTTCGAATTCCAGGCGGACGGCAACCACTTCCGGATCTGGGTCAGCGATTCGCGGCGTCCTGAGAAGGTCGAGCTGGAGGACCGCAGCACCGGCCTGCAGTGGTTTCTGAGCTTCTATCTCGTCTTCCTGGTCGAGAGCGAGCAGAGCCACCAGAACTCGATCCTGCTGCTGGACGAACCTGGGCTGTCGCTTCATCCGCTTGCCCAGCGTGACCTGTCCGCGTTCTTCGAGAACCTCTCCCACACCAATCAGCTGCTCTACACCACGCATTCGCCGTTCCTGGTCGACGCGGACATGCTGGATCGTGCGCGCAAGGTGTACGTGAGCGAAGACGGGTCGACGAAGGCTTCGTCCGACCTCAGGAGAGGGCACGAAGACCCAAGGAAGTCAGGCGCCACCTACGCGATCCACTCCGCACTCAACATGAACGTGGCCGAGAGTCTGCTTCTCGGTTGCCATCCCGTGATCGTCGAGGGGCCTTCGGACCAGCACTACCTGGCCATGATCAAGACGCTGCTGATCGCGGCGCAGCGCATCGCTCCGAAGCGGGAGATCGTGTTTCCGCCGTCCCATGGCGCCAAGAACGCGAAAGTGGTGGCGAGCATTCTCAGTGGCCGGGACGAGGTGCTGCCGATCATGCTGCTGGACGGAGACGAGATCGGCCGCAAGACGGCGACGGACCTAAAGAACGGCATCTACCAGGCCGCCAAGGACCGGGTGCTGTCGACCGACGACTTTTTGGGATTCGCGAATTCGGAGATCGAGGACCTGCTCCCGACGGACTTCTTCTCTGACGTCATCGACCGTCAGCTCCGGCAGGCGGACATCCCGTTCTCCGACGTGGCACAGGCTGGCCGTCCCATTGTCCCTCAGGTCGAATCCTGGGCTGCCGGACAGGGAATTGAGCTCGCAGAAGGCTGGAAGGTCGACATCGCCCGTGAGGCGAAGAAGCGCGCGCTCGCACGTGGCCACGCGAAGTTCGAGGCTGACGTGCTCGACCGTTGGGCCAAGCTCTTTGCCGCTATAGCAAGCTGATTGCCGCGGGCGTGCTTCTCGCCGGCGTTCTATTGGTTCCGGCCTGGACCGCAGGGCCACGTCTATTGAACTCGGGAATCCTCAACTTCCGCAGGCACCTACCGCGGCTGATTCGCCGAGAGGGAAGGAAAAAATCGCGCGATAAAATCGCGTAATAACAATTATGGAACTCAAGTGCCTGATATCTTGATATTTATCCGCGAACGGGAATGGCGCTGCGGCGTCAACGACGGCATCGACCACTGCGAGGAACCGATCCACAAACGACAGGAACACGGTGAGATAGGTACACGACACATCGAGCGCCTCGTCTCCGAACGTCATGTGCTGATCCGCCGCCCGGAGTCCGAAATGCACCGTACGCGTAACTCCATCCTCGGTAATCGGGCGTGGGCGATTCTTCCCGGTCCCATATAGCTGGTCGTCAATGTGTTCGAAGTGGTTGCGGGCTTTCTTCATCACTTTGAAGTCACAGGAATCCACATGGGACTTGGCTTCGCCTCCCAAGCGATCCGCAGCCATCTTCATGAATGCGACGATGCGACATGCCGCGGTCAAAAAGAAGTGGAGCTCGACTAGTGCGGAATCGATTTCTCCCGCACTCCAACGGGACATGAAGGCCGCGTGCCGTTGTTCGGTAGCGGCCCGATAGCGGGGAATCCATCTTAAGGCGTCTGCAACAGCTCCGGTCGGGTCGACCGTCTGAAGTACAGGGAATCTCCGCAAAGAATCGTTCATTGCTTTCGGATCCTCAGCATTTATCCCGCCTCAAAGGAGGCTCGGCTCGCCGACACGTTCAGTAGTCAGCAGCAGCATACCGCCACTCGGATACGGCCTCTGCAGTTGCCTAGCGTCCTTCCACTCCGCAGTGAGCCAGAGCTCGATCTCTGCCGGCTCCGTCAGGATGACTGGCATGGCCTTCGGATGAATTGGCTTCACAATCTCATTGGTGTCGCAGGTCAGAAAACCGAATAGCTCGTGTTCGCCGCCGCGCGGATTCTTCATGGATCCGCGCTCTCCCTTCCAGGGCGTCCAGATTCCGGCGAAGAAGGCGAGCGGTTCGCTCTTGTCGAGCGCAAACCAGCGCGCCGTCCTCTTCGGCTTCGTATCCTCGTATTCACAGAATGCCGTCCACGGCACGATGCAGCGATATTGCGGCCCCAACCAGCGCCGCCAGTGCGGTGAGTCGACGTTGCGGATGTTGGTGACGCCGTAATCCGGTTTGCCCTTGGTGACGAGCGGCGGCGACGGCATTCCCCAGGTGAGATTCACCAGCTCGCGTTCGCCGTCGGCGGTATTGCGGATGACAGGCCCGGGCTTGTCGGGAAATACTTCGGTCGAAGGCCTCGCTCGGTTGGTCATGTCGCGGTGCGGCCTGGCCGCGCGCCAGAGCTCGTCAAACTCGACTTCGATCCGATAGCGATTGCACATGCATCCCCCTTATCCATCGCGGTGTGCCCTGCCGATCCGAAAGCCATTGCCTTCTGTATTCCCGCACCTGGTGATCTGAGCAGCGGCCGAAGATCATCGAGCGTGACGTCGTGGCCATACTTGCCAGCGAGGCCCCATCGGTCAACCCATTGGTTGTGGTCGCAATTGGCACAACGCGCGCCGAGCAGTTGATCGTCTGCGAGATCGGCGAGCCGCAGATGACCGATGCCGCGATCCCGATCAATGGATCCCTTTTCAGGGATCAGGTCGATTCCGCGTCGATGGCGCATCGCCCCCTCCTCCTTATCGTCGGGGCTTTCCTATGAAGATGGTGTTGCCGTCGCGATTTTCGCACTTCTTGCATCGCATTCGCCGCTCGAGGCGAAGGATTCTCTGACCTTTGCCGAACCGTGCAGCCAATGCCCGCCGATTCAGCCGGTCGATGTGACCGCTGCGCCGGCACTTGCAAAGAACGTCGCACCATTCGGGAAGATTCTCGAATGTGATCTCGTCAGGGTCGCCGGCTGGGGCCGCATCACCAGCCGGCGTCGTCGAGAGGCGGACAATTCCCCTGGCGGCATGTCGTAGGTGAGCTTGCAGCGATCCCGGTAGAGATTGGCGCTCTTTGCGCAGCCGATCGCCGCCGAGATTTCGCCGAGGAGCGCCGGCATGCTGCGGTCGCCGAGCCGATCAATGAGCGCCTTGGCGTCATATTGCCTCTTTACGCCGCACTCGCATTTGACCCGGATCTTCTTCCAGTACAGTCGCTCCGACAGCAACCATGTCCCGGATCTAGGCATGTTTCAGCTTCCACTCCGGCCGATGTTCCATGCAGAACCATTGGGGTTCGGCCTTCCCCGCTGCAAGGCCGAAGCTGCCCCATTTCTTGCGGCCAGGATGCTCGCACCAGTGCTCGTGATGGACCGATTCCGTGCGCGCGCTCGAGCCTGCTTCATCGCTCATTCTCTGACACCCTGCCGTCGTTCTGTGAATTTGTTCCTAAAATGTTCTCATTTGAGGTTACAGTCAACGGCTGGCGTCGACGGACAACTCCCTGCTACATTTCTATTCATGTCACAAATTGACCGCCTAAATCCGTTCCTGCGAGGCCCCGCCATCATTCGATTTCCCAGAATGGCACTGTTGGCCCGTGATTTTGAGCCGCCCTTGGCAGAAGGTGAAGGCGAGCTCAAACTCGTCGCTGACCGTGAGTTCTCTTACCGAATGACGGGAAAGCCGATTGAGCTGGCGCATACGCTCCGCGCAATCAATCGCCTGCAAACAGACAGCTATAATGGGTTGAATAGGTTCCGCCTTAAGATGACCGATGCCGACGGGCTAGAGTGGAGTGGCGGCTGGACTATCCCTGAGTTCAACCCCGGCGATGACGATTGGGTGTTCAGCGGCACGTGTGATGGGCTGAGCACTGTCATCACTGGGCGGCGACGAGCGAAAGTGGGGCTGAGGCTCGCTTTATCATTCCCCGAAGTCATAGCGCCTCGATCATTCTCCGGCGCTTCGTGCGGAGCAACGATGAGACCGATGGCGCACACGCCGTTCGTATCATCAACATCCTCGGAGTTCCGGTCAGATTCGCTTTCGACGGCGAGGCCAACGTACTTTCTATCTCGGCCATCTGTTCGCCGGCTCTGCCGGCACACCTAGCGGAGAACTGGTTCGGCGAGCCGCTCCGCATTCTGTTCGGCCAGTTGGTGTATTCGCGTCTGGTCGAGCGCCGCTTTCCGGACGGACGCTCGATGGTCTCTGTACGGCAGTCGCCGGCCTGGACTCTGGACTCCGCATGGACTGCTCTTTGGATCGACGATGACCACCTTACGAACGACGCTGATTTCTTTGACCTCTATGCTGGGCTCTTGACCCTGATCGCGCGTGACGGACAGTGGGAAGGCCATTCAATTACCAAGTTCTATGAGGAGGTGATCCAATCCGCGCATGGATCGAGGTGGGTGATGGCCCTGACCCTGGCCAGCAGTATCGAAGGACTGGCGCGTTTTCTCGTCCCTAAGGGCACGCTGCGACCCGATGCCGATCAGGCGGCAATCGATTCCCTCCTCGCGCACATCGACAAGTGGTCGGGCGCGCAGCGGCTGAAGGACGCAGCCGCTAACGCGGTTGGGAAAGCGGATGAAGTTTCTGTACTGCGGGCGCTGTTGACACTCGCGGACGGCGGAGTGGGAACCCGCCCCCAAGTCGGGTCCTGGAAGAAGGTCCGCAACAGTGTCATGCATGGCGAACTCGTCTCGCCTTATTCCAGCGAGGAGGACGACCAGATTATCATCGATCTCGCTGATCTGCTTCGGGCGCTCACGCGTGAGATAGCTCGGCGCGCGCTCGCGCAGAAATAGCTTCGTTCGGGACATCGGTCGGACGAAACTATTTTAGCATTCGCGAATTAATAGAGGTCGCTCCTCCATCTGGAGCGACTCCAAGTCCCCCAACTACTGATGGCAAGCAGTGCCCGCTGAAAAGCGGGCACTGCCGACGCAATCGCAAGAGAAGACCCGCCGAAACGGGTCGATCTCTGTGGCGGGGATGCAATTACCAAGTCTGACGGTTGTACCAATCATCGAGATCGCGCCGCACCTGGTCTCGGGCAATGCCGTAGCGTTCCTTCGAGCTGGTCACGGCTGCCGGCAATCTGGTCCAGGTCATCGTCAGCTTGCTTCCAGTTGCCTTCTACACGGTTCCAATCCATCGCGGATTCCTCCTGTTCAAGGCGCATCGAACGGCATGCGCTGTTCACCAGAGGTGCAACGTCGCGATCAGGAACATCGCAACAAGAGCAAGTGCAACGAATGTCGCGATCCACTCGATCAGCTTGGCACGTTCCTAATGACGCATAACGTTCGCCCTTCCGGCTGCCAAAATTGAGACAGAGCGGAAAAGTTCCGCGGGGCACCTGCCGTGCGCTCTGTCGGCTGCGATGTTACCCAGGGCACTATTCAACAATGCCGATTGATTTATCCTGACCGTCGTCAAGCGCAGTACCTCCTCCCACTGCGCAAGACGTCGATCGGTCCCACTCCTCCTCCCAGGACCGATCAAGCTCAAAGACCCCGACGCCTCCTCCCGGCTCGGGGTCTTTTCGTTTTTACAGGCTCTACAGCGCCGTGATCAGGGCATCAGCCGTTTCGTGTCGCGTCCAGCCAACGGCCTCCGCCGCGGCTGCCACAGCCTGAAACATGGCTTCGATCGCTTCCTGGCAATCGAGGTGTCGATCCGGGTGACAACAAGAAGTGCTCGAAAACGTACGCTAAGGCCGAACATAAGGCGAACCGTCCTCTGACGCGATGAGCCTGGAGCAGCTCCGCTCCCAAGGACTCAAATCTCTCGTGCAAACTTGCAAAGCGAGCAACATATCGAACTTCTCGGCCTAGGCTGCAGAGAAGCGTCCTATGTATCGTGGCGGGAATTGACGATGGACAACGACTTTGTCAGGTTGTGCCTCCTGGCCCGTGTGCCGCTACCGGCAGATCAATTAAAGCTGCCGATTCTACAAAAAGGTGGGAGTTGCCACGATCGATTCGACACCCTGCACGGCTGGTGCCGATGGCGTTCCTTATTGCCATTCTTGTAGGCACAGGATTGCTGATGCTGCCGGTGTCTCGCGCGGAGCCCGGTGGAGCTCCACTAGTCACCGCGCTATTTACCGCCACCTCGGCAGTCTGCGTCACCGGCCTAATCGTTCAAGACACACCGACCTATTGGTCCGCTTTTGGTCAGAGCGTGATCCTCGCGTTGTTCCAGGTCGGTGGTTTCGGAATTATGACTGGGGCAACGCTTCTGGGCCTCCTCGTTACTCGCAGATTGAAACTGACCAGGCGCCTTATCGCCCAAGCGGAAACCAAGAGCCTTAGTCTGGGTGATGTCGCGGCCGTCCTTCGCCTCATCTTTCTGGTCACAGTGGCAGTCGAACTGCTGACAACAGCCGTGCTGACTTTGCGCCTCCGCTACGGCTATGACTATGATTGGAGCGACGCGCTGTGGCATGCCCTCTTTCATGCGGTCTCGGCGTTTAACAACGCAGGCTTCTCGACATATTCGGACAGCCTCATCGGCTTTGCGCTAGATCCTCTTATGCTTGCTCCGATTATGGCTTCCGTCGTCATCGGTGGCCTCGGTTTTCCGGTTCTCCATGAACTTCGGCAGAACATGCGGCATCCCGCACGCTGGTCTGTCCACACGAAGATCACCCTACTTGGAACAGCTTTTCTGCTCATCGCCGCACTCGCGGCGACGGCCGCCTACGAATGGAACAATCCGGCAACATTGGGCGCGTTCGACTGGACGGGGAAGCTCCTAAATGCCGCGAGCCATTCGGTGATGGCGAGAACTGCCGGCTTTAACAGCGTCAATATTGGAGAGATGCACGTTGAGACCCTGGCGGTGACGTATGTATTGATGTTCATCGGCGGCGGCAGTGCCGGAACTGCTGGCGGCATAAAAGTGACGACGTTCTTCCTTCTTGGCTTTGTCGTATGGGCCGAAATTCGAGGGCAACCGGATTCAAATGCGTTTCGACGCCGTATCGGCTCCCACCCCCAGCGTCAGGCATTGGCCATTGTCTTGCTGTCGGTTGCCTGCGTCGGAGCGGGGGTGCTCATTCTGCTCAGTGTCACGAGCTTCCCTCTTGAGGATGTCATGTTCGAGGTCATTTCAGCCTTTGCGACCGTTGGCCTATCTACAGGGATTACCGGAGGTCTCCCTCCCACAGGACAACTGGTTATCATTGTCTTGATGTTCATCGGGCGCGTGGGCACGATTACAATTGCTAGCGCACTCGCGCTGCAAGAACGCAATGTACTGTTCCGATACCCAGAGGAGCGCCCAATCGTTGGCTAAGAACAGCATCGTCCGCGGCGACGGCGTCGTCGTTATTGGTCTCGGCCGCTTCGGCAGCGCGGTTGCCCAGTCCTTGGTCCATCTTGGCCACGAGGTTTTGGCCATCGATGAAAGCGCCGAGCTGGTTCAGAATTGGGCGACGCGGTTGACTCACGTAGTGGAGGCGGACAGCTGCAACACCGATTCTCTGCGTCGCCTCGGCGTTCAGGACTTTCCCCACGCCGTCGTCGGAATAGGCACGGATATCGAAGCGAGCGTGCTTACAGTTCTGGCGCTCTCCGAACTCGGAGTGCCCGACATCTGGGCAAAGGCCATCAATCCCAACCACGGCCGCATTCTGGAGCGTACCGGTGCGCACCACGTCGTATATCCAGAAGCGGCCATGGGCGAGCGCGTCGCCCACCTCGTTACTGGCAAGATGATCGACTTCATAGAGTTTGACGATGGCTTTGCCATCGTCAAGACGACTGCACCGGAGGAAGCTGTCGGCAAATCGTTGGGAGAATCCGCGCTTCGCAGCAAGTACGGAGTTACGATCGTCGGCGTCAAACGGCGGAAAATGGACTTTACCTATGCCACGCCGGAAACGATGGTCGAGGCGGGTGATCTGCTGATCGTGTCAGGACCAACAAAACTGGTTGAAAGGTTCGCAGCGCTTACTTGAGGTTTTACTGCCCGAGCACCTCAATGTTTAGGCGTCGCACGTAGCGGCTCACCGTCGCGCGAGACGATGCGTTTAACCATGTCGATCAGGAGGCTCACCTCTGGTCAGAGTGGTTTGCTCGGCATTGATCGAGCCTCATGGCGCCATTCTTTACGCATTTTTTATGGCCTGACCTCGCTTTCAACATGGCGCCCTTACGCCCGGTAGCTCCATTTCTCGGGCCGACATCCATGAAAGGAGCCGGCTAATGTTCGACCTAATCTACGTCGCGCTCGCCGTTGGCGGCTTTCTGGCTTTTGCAGTCGCCGTGCGCGCCTGCGAGCGCCTGTGAGGTGCCGGCGATGATCGAGTATGTCATCGGCGGCGCTGTCGCTCTGGCACTTCTTGCCTACCTCACGGTCGCATTGCTGCGTCCTGAACGATTCTGACGGAGGTGCGGAAGTGGCTACCGACATTCTTCAATTCCTGCTTTATGCAGCCATCCTGGTCGCGCTCGCCTGGCCGCTCGGCCGCTACATGGCGCGGGTATTCCAGGGCGAGCGCACGCTGCTTTCCCCGGTGCTCGTTCCGGTGGAGCGCGGCATCTATGCGGTTGCCGGCAAGTCCGCGATGCAGGACCAGCACTGGACGCGCTATGCGCTTTCTCTACTGGTCTTCAATCTCGCCGGCTGGCTGTTGCTTAACGCGATCCTGCGGCTGCAGCATCTGCTTCCGTGGAACCCGGAAGGCCTGGCGCCGATGCCCCCGGACCTCGCCTTCAACACGGCCGTCAGCTTCGTCACCAACACGAACTGGCAGGCCTATGGTGGCGAAACGACGCTCTCCTATTTCAGCCAAATGGTCGGGCTCACGGTGCAGAATTTCGTCTCGGCCGCCACCGGCATCGCCGTCGCCGTTGCCGTGATCCGCGGCTTTGCGGCCCACAGCGCCAAGTCGGTCGGCAATTTCTGGGTCGATATCACCCGCTCGATTCTCTACGTCCTGCTGCCGCTGTCGATCATCGGAGCGCTCGTGCTCATGTGGCAGGGGGTGCCGCAGACGCTGGGCGCCTATGTGCCGGTGACCACGCTGGAGGGCGCGCAGCAACTCATCGCGCAAGGACCGGCCGCCTCACAAATCGCCATCAAGCAGCTTGGCACCAATGGCGGCGGCTTCTTCAACGTCAATTCCTCGCATCCGCTCGAGAACCCGACGCAGCTCTCCAACCTGCTGCAACTGGTCTACATCCTGCTGATCCCGGCAGCCTTCTGCTTCCTGTTCGGGCACATGGTGAAGGATCAGCGGCAGGGTATCGCGATCTTCGCCGCCATGGGCATCCTGTTCGTCGTCGGCCTCGCCGTCGTTTACGGCGCGGAGATTGACGGCAACACGTCCTATGACGTCCTACCGATCGATCAGACGGCAGGCAATATGGAGGGCAAGGAAGTCCGCTTCGGGACCGGTCTTTCCGCGCTCTGGGCGGAGGCCACGACGGCCGCTTCCAACGGCTCGGTCAACTCCATGCATGACAGCTTTACGCCACTCGCGGGTCTTGCGCTTCTGCTCAATATACAGGTGGGCGAGGTCATCTTCGGCGGTGTTGGCGCTGGTTTCTACGGCATGCTGCTCTTCGTCGTGCTCACCGTGTTCCTAGCCGGACTGATGGTCGGCCGCACACCGGAATATCTCGGTAAGAAGATCGAGGCGAAGGAAGTCAAGCTCGCAGTCCTCGCCTTCCTGTCGATGCCGGTCGGCATCCTGGTCTTCGGCGCGGTTGCCGCCGTTGTTCCGTCCGCCCTGGCGGCGGTTCAGGATCCCGGCCCGCACGGACTATCGGAGATCCTCTACGCCTATTCATCTGCTACGGGCAATAACGGTTCGGCTTTCGCCGGTTTCGGTGCCAACCTGCCGTTCCACACGACGCTGCAGGGCATCGCCATGCTTCTTGGCCGCTACGCCTTCATCGTGCCGATGCTGGCAATTGCCGGGGCGCTTGCGACAAAGACGCCAGCACCGGCCTCGGCCGGCACCTTTCCGACCCATGGGCCGCTCTTCGTCGTCCTGCTCATGGTGATCGTCCTGATCCTCGGCGGGCTCACTTTCTTTCCGGCACTCGCCCTTGGCCCGATTGCCGAGCAGGTGGCGATGATTGCCGGCCAGACGTTCTGAGGTGTTTCGATGAGCAAGCATAAGCGCAAGGACTTTTCGCTGTTCGACCGGGCGCTCGCCGCCCAGGCGGCGCGCAGCGCCGTCGCCAAACTCGATCCGCGCGTGCTTTCCCGCAACCCGGTCATGTTCGTCACCGGCGTGGTCGCGTTGCTCACGACATTCATCTTTCTTCGCGATCTCGTCACCGGCGCAGCGATGACCGGCACAGTTGGCCAGATCGCCTTTTGGCTATGGGTGACGGTGCTGTTTGCCAACTTTGCCGAGGCGATCGCCGAGGGCCGGGGGAAGGCGCGCGCCGACAGCCTGCGGGCGACACAAGCGGAGACCGAATGCCGACGCCTTACCGGAGACCCGGCCGCCCATAAGGATTTCGAGCTTGTGTCAAGCCAGAGGCTTCGCAAGGACGACGTCGTTCTGGTGGAGGCCGGCCAGCTGATCCCTGCCGACGGCGAAGTGATCGAAGGCGTCGCATCGGTCGACGAGTCGGCGATTACGGGTGAATCGGCGCCCGTGATCCGCGAGTCGGGCGGCGACCGTTCGGCGGTCACCGGCGGCACGCGTCTCGTCTCGGACTGGCTGGTGATCTGCGTCACCGCAGAGCCGGGCAAGAGCTTTCTCGACCGCATGATTGCCATGGTCGAAGGAGCGGAGCGCCAGAAGACGCCGAACGAGATCGCGCTCAACATCCTGCTCGTCGGCATGACCATCATCTTCGTTCTGGTTGTGGTGACGCTGGAACCCTTCGCACTATTCTCCGGCACCTCGATCCCCGTGGCCTTCCTGGTGGCGCTGCTGGTTACACTCATTCCGACGACCATCGGCGGGCTCCTGTCGGCCATCGGCATTGCCGGCATGGACCGGCTGGTGAAGGCCAATGTCATCGCCAAGTCTGGCCGTGCGGTCGAGGCGGCGGGCGATGTCGACACGCTGCTGCTCGACAAGACCGGCACCATCACCTTCGGCAACCGCATGGCCGACGCCTTCATGCCCCTGCCCGGGGTGAGCGAACGCGAGCTGATCGAAACGGCCTTGCTCGCCTCGTTTCCCGACGAGACGCCGGAAGGCAAGTCCATCGTCGATCTGGCCCACAAAATGCTGGGCAGGGAGGTCGATGTGCTTCGGCAAGGGATCGGAAAATTCGTGCCTTTCAGCGCGCAGACCCGTCTTTCGGGCGCCGACCTGACGGATGGAGGCGAAGCCCGCAAAGGCGCGAGCGACGCCATCCTCCGCTATGCTGAGGCAAAGGCGAGCCCCGATCTCACGCGCATCGTCGAAGGCATAGCGAAGTCGGGTGGAACGCCTCTGGTCGTTGCCCGCGACAAGCGTATTCTCGGAGTCATCCACCTGAAGGACATTATCAAGCCCGGCATTCGCGAACGCTTCGCCGAGTTGCGGCGCTTAGGCATCCGCACGGTGATGATCACTGGCGACAACCCGCTGACAGCCGCCGCGATCGCGGCAGAGGCCGGCGTCGATGATTTCCTCGCAGAGGCGACCCCGGAAAGGAAGCTGGAACTGATCCGCAAGGAGCAGGCCGAAGGCAAGCTGGTCGCCATGTGCGGCGACGGCTCCAACGATGCGCCGGCACTCGCCCAGGCCGACATCGGGGTCGCCATGAACACCGGCACGCCGGCGGCCAAGGAGGCCGGTAACCTGATCGATCTCGACAGCGACCCGACCAAGCTCATTGAAGTGGTGCTGGTCGGCAAGCAACTCCTGATCAGCCGGGGCGCGCTGACCACCTTCTCGATCGCCAACGACGTGGCTAAGTATTTCGCCATCCTGCCGGCCCTGTTCATCACCGCCTATCCCGGCCTGGAGGCTCTCAACATCATGGGTTTGGCGAGTCCTGCAAGTGCTATCCTGTCGGCCGTGATCTTCAACGCATTGGTCATCTTCGCCCTAATCCCGCTCGCCTTGCGCGGCGTTCGTTATTCTCCGGCGACGGCGGGCGAGTTGCTGCGGCGCAATCTGTTGATCTACGGGCTGGGCGGCCTGGTCGTGCCGTTCGCCGGTATCAAGGCCATCGACGTCGCGGTCTCCGCGCTTGGTCTCGCTTAAGAAGGATGAAGACGATGCATTCGCAAATAAGACCGGCAATCGCCCTTTTGGCGATCATGACCGTGCTGACCGGCGTCGCCTATCCGCTGGCGATGACGGCGGTCGGGCAGGCTTTGTTCCCGCATCAGGCAAATGCCAGCCTGATCACTCGTAACGGCGTCGTGGTCGGCTCCGAATACGTTGGACAGGCGTTCACGCGGCCGGAATATTTTCATGGTCGCCCATCCGCCGTCGACTACGATGCTGCCTCTTCAGGCGGCACGAATCTTGCGCCGACGAACCGCGAACTGGTCGACGCCGTTGGTGAGCGGACACGGCAGATCGCCGCGGAGACAGGCGCCGGGCGGGTGCCGATCGATCTCGTCACATCTTCGGCGAGCGGGCTCGACCCGGACATTTCGCCCGAAAGTGCCTATCTACAGATAGCGCGTATTGCCGAGGCGAGAGGTCTTTCCGCTGAGGAACTGCGTCGGATGGTCGATGCGCATGTTGAAGCGCCGCTTTTCAGGATATTCGGTGCACCGGCCGTCAATGTATTGAAGCTGAATCTGGCGCTCAATGAACGGGCGCCGGTCGAAACGGACGCAACAGGATCTATGGATGGCGCCAGCGCCGAACAGTGAAAACCGCCCTGAGCCGGAAGCCCTTCTCGCTGAAGCCGAGAAGGAGGGCCGCGGAAGGCTGAAAATCTTCCTTGGAGCAGCACCCGGGGTCGGCAAGACTTATGCGATGCTCCAGGCCGGGCGGAAACGCGCGGCCGAAGGTATCGACGTGGTGGTGGGCATCGTCGAGACGCACGGGCGCCAGGAGACGGAACGGCTCCTCAGAAATTTGACAGTCCTGCCGCGCCGTCCGCATCTCTATCGCGGCCGTATCCTGCACGAGATGGATCTGGACGCCCTGATCGAGCGCAGGCCGCAACTGGCTTTGATCGACGAGCTCGCCCACACCAACGTGCCGGACAGTCGGCATGAAAAGCGCTGGCAGGACGTAGAGGACGTGCTGGCGGCGGGGATCGATGTCTACACCACGCTTAACATCCAGCATCTGGAAAGCTTGAACGACATCGTCGCGCGCGTCTCCGGCGTGCGCGTGCGCGAGACCTTGCCCGACAACGTCCTGGAGCTTGCCGACGAGATTGAACTGATCGACTTGCCGCCGGAAGAGCTGATAGAGCGTCTGCGCCAGGGCAAGGTCTATCTGCAAGACCAGATCGCTCGCGCCATCGAGAATTTCTTTTCCAAGGGGAATCTGACGGCGCTCAGAGAACTGGCCATGCGCGTGGCCGCCGACCGCGTCGATGCGCAGATGATCGCGCATATGAAAACCCACGCGATCAGCGGCCCATGGCCGACCCAGGACCGCATCATGGTCTGCATCAACGAGTCCCCCGTGGCGAAATCACTGGTGCGCGCCGCGAAGCGCATGGCGGATCGGGCGCGGGCGCCATGGATCGCCGTCAACGTAGTGTCCTCTTCCAGCGAAAGCCTGCCGGACGAATCCAAGAACCGGATCGCGGAAGCCCTTCGGCTTGCCGAAACGCTTGGAGCCGAGATCGCCAGCGTCAACGCGGAGGCCAACATCGCCGACGAGATCCTCGAGTTCGCACGCTCCCGCAATGTCACCCGCATCCTGGTTGGACGCCCGCGCCCGCGCCGGATTCTCGCATCCATGACACGCGAGACGGTGGCCGAGACACTGATCCGCCAAGGACAGGATTTCGAAATTACCCTGATCGCCCCGGATCAGGACGAAGCCCGTCGAGCTGCCATCCGCGCTGGCCGCGTCCGGATCGAGCGCGACCCGAAGGCCTATCTCGCGGCAACAGGCATCGTCGCTGTTGCCACCGCGATTGCCTTCGCGATCGAGCGCATCCTGCCGGTCGCCAGCCTGTCGCTCGTCTTCCTGACCGGTGTTCTCATTACCGCGACGCGCCTGGGGCTCTGGCCGTCGCTTTATGCCGCGACCGTCAGCTTCTTCACCTACAACTTCTTTTTCACCGAGCCCTACCACACCTTTGTCATGCACCGGCAGGACGACATCCTTACGCTGGTGCTCTTCTACGTGACGTCCGTCCTGGCGGGGAATTTGGCTGCACGGCTGCGCAATCAGGTGAACGCCCAAAGGGCGATCGCCAAGCGCACTGCGAGCCTCTACGAATTCAGCCGCAAGCTCGCGAGTGCCGCCTCCTTCGACGATGTCATCTGGACCGCCGTCAGCAATGTCGGAGCGATCCTTAGATGTCAGGCCATCGCGCTCACGCCGGGTGCTGCCGGCCGGCTGGAGATCGGCGGCGCCTTCCCGCCGCTCGATGAACTCGACGTCCGCGATTACAGCGCGGCCCATTGGGCCTGGGAGCATGGAGAGCCCGCCGGCTGGACAACTGCCACGCTTCCCTCCTCTGACTGGCTATTCCTGCCGCTCAAGACGGCGCAGGGAACCCATGGGGTGCTCGGCATCACATTCGAGGAGCGGCGATCGTTGACACCGAACGACCTGCGCATTCTCGATGCCCTGACGGATCAGGTGGCGATCGCCGTCGAGCGCACGCGGCTGGTCTCGGACCTTCAGGACTCCCGTATCCTCTCGGAAACGGAGCGGCTGCGTTCGGCGCTGCTCTCCTCCGTCAGCCACGACCTGCGCACCCCGCTCGTCTCGATCATCGGCTCGGCAAGCTCGCTGATCGAGGCGGACGATGCACTGGGCAGCGGCGGCCGACGACAGCTTGCCGAAACGATCAAGGAAGAGGGCGATCGGCTCAACCGATACGTCCAGAACCTTCTCGACATGACGCGGTTGGGATATGGGGCGTTGAAACTCAATCGTCAGCCGAGCGACGCGCGCGAACTGGTCGGGGCGGCAGTACACCAGCTCGGATCGGCCCTCAGAAGCCACCTGTTGGTCCTTGACGTCGCTGACGATCTGCCGGCAGTGGATGTCGACCCGATCCTGATGCAGCAGGTACTTGCCAACGTGCTCGATAATGCCGCCAAGTACTCCCCCTCCGGCTCCACCATTATCGTCACCGGTTTGACCGGCAAAAACAGCCTGACAATTGCCGTCAGCGACGAGGGACCGGGTATCGCGCGGGAGGATCGCGAGCGCGTCTTCGACATGTTCTATCGCGTGCGCGCAGCGGACGGGCAGCGAGCCGGCACCGGGCTTGGCCTCGCCATCTGCAAGGGGATTGTTGATGCCCATGGCGGCAGCATCCGCGCCGAACCCGCCAAGGCGGACGGAACCGGCACTCGGATCGAAATTGGGCTGCCACTCGCGGCCGACACGAAGGGTGTCGCATGAGCGCGCTCGCCCGCATTCTCATTGTCGATGACGAAAGCCAGATCCGGCGCTTCCTGCGGGTGGCACTCGAAGCACATGCCTATGAAGTCGCAGAGGCCGCCACGGGCCTGGAAGCCGTGCACAAGGCAGCGACCGAAGAACCGGACCTCATCGTGCTCGATCTGGGGCTTCCGGACATTGACGGCAAGGAGGTCATCGCCCGCGTGCGCGAGTGGTCGCAGACGCCAATTCTGGTGCTTTCCGTCCGGCAGGAAGAGGGTGAAAAGGTCGAGGCGCTCGACGCGGGCGCGCAGGACTATGTCGTCAAACCCTTCGGCATCAAGGAACTGCTGGCCCGCATCCGCACCCTGTTACGCGACAGGTCGGCATCGGACAATGCCGTGAGCCAGGCTGTCGTGGAGATCGGCGAACTGCACATCGATGTCGCCGCGCATGAGGTCCGCAAGGATGGTAAGCCGCTGAGGCTGACGCGCAAGGAATTCGAGGTCCTGTGGACACTCGCGCGCCACGCCGGCCGGATCGTCACCCATCGCACACTTCTGCACGAGGTCTGGGGTAAGGCCCATGAGCATGACACGCAATATCTCAGAGTATTCATCCGACAGCTTCGCCAGAAGCTCGGCGATGACCCGGCAAACCCGCGTTACATCGTGAACGAACCTGGGGTCGGCTATCGGATGCTGGACCCATCTGACTGAGCTTCATCTCGTTCTAGTCTAGAAAACCCTTGGCGAACCAGATAGGTAAAGAATGACCGCCGACCGACTTCGCTTCGTCCTCTTCCTCAATGGTGTGTTCATTCTGGCGCTGGCGGTGGCCATGCTGGTGCCGGCCGTCGTCGATTTCGCCACGGGCAACAGTGAGGACGTCATCACCTTCGTGAGCAGCGCCGCCGTCAGCGCCGGGCTCGGCGCCTTGCTCGTTGCAGCCTTCAAGCAGGATGAGATCGACCTTACCGACCGTCGGACTGCTCTCCTCCTCACGGTCAGCGCCTGGCTCTCGGTCTCCGTTATCGGCGCCATTCCGCTCTACAATTCAGCGCTCGCGCTGAGCTGGACAGATGCAGTCTTCGAATCGGCGGCGGCCTTGACGACGACGGGCTCCACCATCTTGGTGGGGCTCGACGTCATGCCGCAGGGGCTTTTGATGTGGCGTTCGCTGCTGCAGTGGCTCGGCGGCATCGGTATCATCGTCATGGCGCTCAGCGTACTTCCGGCTTTGCGCGTCGGCGGCATGCAGCTTTTTCGCTCCGAATCCTCCGACATTTCCGAGAAACCGTTCCCGAGGGTGCGGCAGATTGCGCGGAACATTCTGATCGTGTATCTGTCGCTCACGCTCGCCTGCGCCGTGTCGCTCGACTTCGCCGGCATGTCGACCTTCGATGCCGTCAACCATGCGATGACGACGATTGCCACGGGCGGTCACTCGACCAAGGACGCGTCCATCGGTTACTACAATTCCCTGCCGATCGAAGTCGTCACGATCATATTCATGATTTCCGGGGCGCTGCCGCTCGCCTTCTATGCCGTGTTTCTTCTGAGCCGCGGTAAACGCAGCGCCATCGAGGGACAGATCAAGCCGTTTCTGCTGATCCTGGCGGCGGCGATCCTGGCCTGCACCACCTGGAATATCAGTCAGGGCATGTCGCCGCCCGAGGCCCTCCGGTTGTCTGCCTTCAACGTCACCTCGATCATGACCGACACCGGCTTTGCTACTGCCGACTTTTCCGCCTGGGGAAGTTTCGCCATCGGCCTGTTCTTCGTACTTTATCTTGTCGGCGGCTGCGCCGGCTCGACGGCAGGCGCCATCAAGATCTTCCGCTGGCAGATTCTCTTCGTGGGTACTGGAAGAGTGTTGCGAGGCACGCTTTACCCTCAGGCCATCGTCCCCGTTCGCTTCCAGGGCAAGTCCGTCGACGACGTGGCGATCAGCAACGTCCGCAATTTCTTTTTTCTCTACATCATGACCCTGCTGTTCATGTCGCTCCTCGTCATGGCGACCGGGCTTGATTATCTCTCGGCGATCTCTTCGGTGGCGCAGGCGATGGCGAACGCGGGGCCTGGCCTCGGCCCGCTCGTGGGCCCGGCAACGAATTTCGCCGCGATCCCGGACACCGCCAAGTGGCTGATCGCTTTTGCTATGGTCATCGGGCGGTTGGAACTTGTGACGCTTCTCGTCGTGCTGCAGCCGTGGTTCTGGCGGCGCTGAATGTCTGGACACGGAACGTGAGCTATGCGGCGCGTTGAATTCGACCGGGAAGTCGCAACGGCCTAAAGCCTTCCGGCAGTTGCTGCTCGTCCTGCCAAGAATAGATGCCCGTAAGCGCCAGCGCACTACCGCCCACATTCGGGCAGCTCAACCTTGTCAGTGGACCGAGGTTCCGCGATCGAATACAAGCGCGCAGAGTTTCGTTATCCTGGTATAATCGCTTAGCATACCGGGGCCGCGACCAGTGCCTTTTTCGGAAGGAAGTGAAGCAATGGCCAATGCTAAATGGCAACCACGACCGAACATCACACGAACTGTGGCAACCGATCCAGATTTGAGCTTGGAACCATCGGAGATTCCGGAGGGGACGGGTTACCTTGCTTCCATTGCGATGACTATAGCGGCGACGGTCATTGCCGTCGGCATCGACCGCGGGATTGCGATCCCGAACATTTCCCTCATATTCGTCGTGCCGGTGTCGTCGCCGGCGTGGGCTTCGGCTTAGGTCAATCGTTCTGCTCGGCTGTACTTGGTGCTCTCGCCTACAATTTCTTCCTGACTGAGCCTCGCAACACTCTGCTCGTCGATGATCCGTCAAATATTTGGGCGATAGGGCTACTTTTTGTCGTCGGACTTATCGTCAGTAGCGTTGCCTTCACTTCCCAGCGGAGAGCGAGCGACGCGGCGCTCTTGAGAAGGCAGGCGACAGTGCTGCAGGACTACAGCCGTGCTGTCGTGGCAGCCGACAACATTCAGGCGATCGTCTCAACAACTTGCCAAGCTCTCGCAGCGCTTTTCCAGGTTCCTGTCGTCGTGATGCTCGTTTCGGAGGGCGAAGTGGCTGCGGCCAAGGCAGTCGGCGGTATAGATCCCCAGAAGGCTGAATTCGAGGCGGCGCGATTGTCCTTGGAGACGGGCACTTTCATGCGCGCCGAAACTTATCCGGCGACGGCGTCTCGCTTTGACTTTTGGCCCGTAAAAGCTTCAGCGGGCCAGCACGCTGTCATTGGACTTGCATTTAACCCCGAAGATCGTCCTGCGGCACCGGATACGCTAGTCGGCATCATTCGGAGTGTGTTAGCGTTGGCACTCGACCGTCAGCAATTGAGCCGGCTTCCTTGAGCAAAATCAACGTGGCGCTGGCGCCACCTTCCGAAGCGGGTCGAACCAGAGCGACTACTGGAAAATATAAAGCGCGTCCCACAGCATGCTGAACAAGCCGGGCCGGGGCTGTGCCGTGTCGCGAATCCATTGCGCAGCCGTGTCCGCACGCACCGTTGTACCCGAACCGCACACGATCTTGTGCAACTGCCAATCGGTCAGTTCGAAAAACCGCTTCGCTTCGCCATAGGTGTCGTCGCTGAGGCCCTCCGCACGAAGCACAGCATCCTCGAATGCAACAGTGAAAGCGGAACCTGCGCTTCGCAATCTTGTCGCGTTGCGCCGGGGGCTGATATTCGGTCTGCGAAAGTGTTCTGAGGCACCGTTCAGGCGTTTTTTCCAAGAGTTCCGCCCATCGAGCGAGGCGCTCGCCCCGTGTCATAGTCGAACGCTTGCATGTCTGCAGAAACGCCGGCAACTGTCTGGAGGTGCCAGGTGTTTCATCGCCTCCTCCTCCAATTTTCCAAGATTTATGAAGAAGTGTCTTCCTTTCGGTTTTAGCCGGCAAGCGCTGAGACAGCTCGAGCGACCGCCCTGCGAGGCAGCGCAGCGCTCGTGGCGATGGGATTGGTTACGCGACACTCGCATGTTGTCGTTCCAGGACGTCACTTTGGGAACTTCGAACCGCTCTGGCAGCCAAATGCGTCGCTTGACAAGCCAATGCACAGCATATGAGATGTCAGAACACAACTCACCGGTTCCTCAAGGCCTCGGAGTGTGCCGACAATGGGTCATGGCCGGTTGCGGCCACCAGTCCATTTGGTTTTTTTGGCTGGACTACCGCAGCCCGCTAGTTCGGGATGGAGTAGCTCTCATGGCCGACGCCGACGCCGGCGGGCGCACCGATTCCACGCAACCTACCGCCCCGGAATCGCCTGGCCAAGCCAATCTGAGAGTCTTGATGCTTGGTGCTCTGGGCGTCGTTTACGGCGACATCGGGACAAGTCCCCTGTATGCCGTTCGGGAAGCGCTTTTGGTCGCAGCGTCAGACGGGTCGGTTGAGCGCGCGGACGTGTTGGGCGTCCTTTCGCTGATTTTCTGGGCGCTGACGCTGGTCGTGACAGTAAAATATGTGCGGTTTGTACTCAGGGCCGACAACAAGGGCGAGGGCGGCACCCTTTCGTTAATGGCTCTTGCCCGCAGGCACCTTCCTGCGCATTCGACCGCCATCTTGGCCTTAGGCGTCATTGGCGCGGCGCTGTTTACGGGTGACTCCATGATCACGCCCGCAATCTCGGTGCTCGCCGCGGTGGAAGGGCTCAAGACAGTGACGCCGGCCTTCGAGCCCTATGTCGTGCCCATCACGCTGCTAATCCTCTTTGTGCTTTTCGCCGTTCAGCGCTTTGGAACCGGCGCAGTCGGAGGCGTTTTTGGCCCGATTACCGGTGTCTGGTTCATCGCAATCGGCATTTCGGGATTGAGTCATATCATCGCCAATCCCGACGTGCTGTGGGCAGTCAATCCCTATTACGCAGTCCATTATCTCGCCGCCAACCCGGCACTCTCGCTTGGCACGATCGGGGCTATTTTCCTCGCCGTCACGGGTGCAGAGGCGCTCTATGTTGATCTCGGCCACTTCGGCCGCGGACCGATCGTCCTGGCGTGGCTTTCGATCGTTTTCCCTTGCCTTCTCCTGAACTATGTAGGGCAAGGCGCTTTCGTTTTGACGCGTAGCGATTTGCCAGAGAATGTCTTCTTCGACATGCAGCCAGGCTGGGCGCTGCTGCCGATGGTCGCCCTGGCTACCGCTGCCACGATCATTGCCAGTCAGGCGGTTATTTCCGGTGCCTACTCGCTAGTCCGCCAGGCCGTGCAGCTGAATCTGCTGCCCCGCTTCAGCATTCTTCACACGTCGGAGACGCAAGAGGGCCAAGTTTATCTTGGACGTGTCAATTGGATGCTCGGGATCGGCGTCATGTTGCTGGTACTCGGCTTCCAGAGGTCCGGCAATCTCGCTTCGGCCTATGGCATTTCGGTTACCGGTGAGATGGTAGTCACGGATTTGCTTCTCTTCGTCGTTATGCGTCACATCTGGAACTGGTCCTGGGCAGCAGCGCTTTTGGCCTCGATACTGTTCCTGATCGTCGACCTGGTATTCCTTGGCTCTAACATCATCAAAGTGGTCGAGGGCGGCTGGGTCACGCTGGCCATTGCTCTCGTGATGTGCCTCATCATTTGGACCTGGGTCCGCGCGACGGGCTATCTGTTCGAGAAGACTCGCAAGAGCGAGGTTCCCCTCGATTTTCTTGCCGATCAGATGCTGAAAAAACCGCCTCAGATCGTGCCGGGTACGGCCATCTTCCTGACTAGCGATCCAACGTGCGCCCCAACGGCGCTGATGCACAGCTTGAAGCATTACAAGGTGCTGCACGAACGTAACGTCATTCTCTCGATCGTGACCAAGCAGCGACCCATCATCCCGGAGTCCGAACGCGTGCAGATGGAACCGATCACCGATCTCTTCACGCGCGTCACTCTGTCATTCGGCTATATGGAACAGCCGAACATTCCGAAGGCTATGGCCCTCTGCCGCAAGCAGGGTTTGAAATTCGACATCATGTCGACCTCATTCTTTGTCTCCCGCCGGTCGCTGATACCAACGCCCACTTCCGGCCTACCGCTCTGGCAGGACCGGCTGTTCATCGCCCTGGCCCGCACCGCGGCCGATGCGGCCGAATATTTCCAGATTCCGACCGATCGTGTGGTCGAGATCGGCACCCAAGTCAGGATCTGAACGTGCGTGTTCACATCTAGAGCCAGCGTAAGCGGAGTTTCGATCCCGTGCGGAATCAGTTCGTGCTCTGTTCGATCTAAGCGTACGATTTCGAGCAGTTCTTGTTCCGACCCCTTGTCGGGCGTTTGGGGTGCGGAATTTTCACAGACTCCCTCCTGATGTTTGGATGCACATTCAGCCCGACGGCTGCTCGCGATCTAAGAAAAACACGGTTGCGTCGTCGGCTCGCTCTCGCAGGCCTTTGAATGAAGGGTGCCGCAGCTTTTCGTCTTCTGTCCAGGCGCGATATTCGACCTCAGCGACAAGCAGCGGCCGCACGAAGACAGCGCCCTTGCGCCGGAGCGCAACAGGCGGCTTGTCCTCCCTGATCGTGTCCAGCAGCTCACGCAGCTTGACGGATTCCTGATTGCTCCAACCAGTGCCGCAACCGCCGACGTAGACGAGCCGATCGTTTTTCAGGGCCGCCAGCAGGAGCCGTCCGATCGCGCAGGGCACAGTAGATGGCTCATAGCCGACGATCACGAAACTGTCGCGACGCCTGCAGGTGATCTTCTGCCACCAGTCGCCGCGGCCGCTGTGATAGGTCTTTTCCCGGTGCTTGGCGATAATTCCCTCGAGGCCATGCTCGCAGGCAATGCGGTAGAACTCGTCGCCGTCTGCGTCGACCTCCTCCGACAACCTGATGACACCTTCGCGGCCGGCGACGATCTGCTCGAGCAGCCGTCGGCGCTCGCGAAGCGGCTGCCGCCGCAGATCGTGCCCGTCGAGATAGAGCAGATCGAAGGCGAAGAAGAGGATTTCGCGTGGATCATGAAGACTTGGTTTTCGGCCAAGAGCGCGTTGCAGTGCGCCGAAATCGGACCGCCCTTTCTCGTCAAGCACGACCGCCTCGCCGTCGAGGATCAGAGATTCGTGCCCAAGCTGCCGCGCTTCGGCCGCGATCGCGGCGAAGCGGCGCGTCCAGTCATAGCCGCCGCGTGTGACGACGCGCACCCTCCCCGGCTCTACGTGAACCGAGAGACGGTATCCATCCCACTTCACCTCGACGGCCCATTGCGGGCCTTTGGGCGGCCTGTCGACGAGCATTGCCACGCATGGCTCGATGCGCGTCGGCATTGGATCTGGCGGCGGCTGATTGGGCGGCTTCTTCGAAGATGTTCTCGCCATGCCGCAATTAACGCACAAGTGCTCGAAAACGCCGCACTCATTCCGCATGACCGCGGTTGCAGGAATTGCGGCGACACACGAGAAACGTGGGAACAAAGACATAGATGATGAATTATCAAGGCGCGCCGTCCCTCAGCGGCGTCAGGTCCAACCTGTTATGAGTGCCCGCTCCTTCCCCTGGAGCGGGCGCTCGTTGCAAAAGGCGTAGGGGCCGAATGGACCCACGCCCTCAAGCTGGCGCAAAGTTCGCCGATTGGCGGCCAGGAGTGCACCCTCCCTCCGGTTCAGCCAACAAGCTTGTGACAAAATAAGTGATGGACGCGGTCATATTGGCGACGATGGCAGCCAAGTACCAGCCGCCGGTTGCCCACAGCATAATCAAGTCGGCAAGAGCGGCGACCACAATGAACACCCAGTTCCACCAATGCAAACCTGAAATAGAGATCGCAAGTACGGATGCTAAGCCGCCACATATGTAGACACTGAAAACTACTTTGATCAGCTTCTGAAAATTGTTCGCCTCCGCCAATGCCAACCTCATCGCTGGAATAAGATTGCTCAAAACTTTCGGCGCCCATTCCGTGAGGAACTTGGAAATCACTGAGCTTCCGACGGCGCCCAAGCCTATCGCACCTATGATGACCATTATGGCGTTGGCAATGAGCAGGATGTACCAAGCAATGCATTCGCTCGAGAGCCCCTCATCTTGACCATATGACGCAAGCGTTGCATCCCCGATACGCGCAGCTTCGATCAGCCCATCCTCGCCGACAACTTCGAAGACGTGATCGTCGCCGTCGCGCCGGTGGAGTACCAAGCCTGGTGGTCGGCCGTTATGGTCATCGTAATGCCGAATCCCGCTGTAGAGATTGTTAAGAAAGACCTTGCGCAGCTGGTCGATTTGAGGTTGCGCAGCCCCTGTGGCACCTAGGATTTCTTCATAGTCGGCAATCAGCTGATCGATTTTAGTCTCGCTCAGGATCCTGCTTTTTGGTCGAGGGCCCATCTCATCGGGGGCCTGGGCGGCTGTCGCCCGAATATCTGGCCATCGGGGCTTCGGATTTGAAGCTGCAGCTCGTATACTAGAGCGGGAAAGCAATCCACCCGAAGTCGACTGCCAGCTCACTCTTGCACCATTGTTCAGCGAAGCGACCGTGCCGGTTACACCGTTGCTCGAATCAAGACCTCGGAAGTTGGCGACACAGCCCTGCGCTTGGGCAGGATCTGCGGCCATATAGGTGGCGACGTCATCGGCAGACAGTGCCGTCGACCAAACCTGCAAAGCTCCAATGTATCCTTGAAATGGGTTGTTGTTGGGGGCGGTCGAAAGAGGTATCGCCCCACCGATGACGGGAGCAGGCGTCGAAAGCATGTTCATCGTACCCGACACGGCACTGCCGCATTCCTGCCCGTCCACATACAAGGTGAAAGTCGTTCCGTCATAAGTGACCGCCACATGGTGCCACGCATTCGCGGCGAAAGACGTCGACGCGGAGACAATGTCGCTGCCATTCAGGCCATTCCACAATACTGTGAGCGTGAGCGACCCGTCACTTTGACCGAGGCCCATCTGTATGCCGCTGTTAGCATCGCAGTTGCCGAAGATGTCACTGTACTGAGAACCAGAGCTAACGCCCGTGCAGTAAACCCATGCAAGGAGGCTGAATGCCACATTACCCCCGCCGCCAGGATTAAGGGCATCAGAAGTTGCAGGTACAACGTATGCGTTGTTTTCCAATTGGAAACCCGGCACGATCGTGACCTGCTGCCCGCCACCTAGGAAGGTAATCGGGTGGTTGTTGCCTGAGTCGTCCGACGGTGGCCCGTCGGCAAAGCAATAGCAGGAAACGAGTCCCTGCGTTCCGGGGTCCGGCATCATCCACTTGCTTGTGAGGCATTCTGTCATCGGCACGGCGATATTCCAAAGACATAAGCCCACCAGGTCAACATCCACTTGGCCGCCGAACACGAAGTCACTGCCATCATCCGGAATTCCAGCGTTCGTCAACGCAGCCGAGGCAGCCTGAGCGCCCGCGACGGAAAGAGTTAGCGTGCCCGAATTTGGTCCGGCCGAGTCATAGGTGCACATTACCGAATAGTAGGTGTTGGGTTGCAAGGTCATCGCGGCATCCGCAACAACGGCAGTCGCATTCGCAAGCTGCGCGAAAAGCACGCCATTTTGTAGCCCAAAGCTGAATTGGCTGCCCTTGGAGAACAGCGTGTCGCTGCTGCTAAATTGTGCCATCCGGAAGGTGAAGCACACAGAGAATGAATGACTGCCATCCAACACTAGGTCTGCCAAGGTGGACCCAGATCCGAACGAAATCGAACCAGATGATGTAATATGCGCAAACGTCTGCTGATAAAGTGGTGCAGTCACGGGTGCCTCCTCCTCGTGCATGGACTGATCCAGGAGTGAAACTGCGCCCCCTAATAGAGGGGGGTGCCGTAGACCTAACATTGTCTAGGCACTGATATCTGTCGGGATGTCCTTGAACGCCGCGCCTTTGGCTCCCCAGCCTCGCGATCGTCGTTGTAGTCGATGACAATCTTAGCGAGCACGTGTCGCTAAACAACTCTCAAAAGTTAGGGTGAAGATTCGGCTCCTACGCAAGGAACGGGCACTCTGGGATGTCGTCATCGACGCTTCTTCAGCCAAGGATTCCACTCGATTCCCAAGGCTTTCGCAATCACGCGCCAGTCCCGACCGCCCATTCCAGGGATGCGCAGCATCTCTTCGATGGAAAGATGCTGCATATCTCCGACCACCTCATATCCGAGCTGATTTAGCTCGGCGAGGAGCCATGGCTTCAGTTTCAAGTCTGCGAGTTTCGTGTCCATGTCGAGAGAAGATCAGGCCAACTCGCAGCGCGCAATTGCATGATTGTGCAATGATCCCGTCAATCTGACACCTCAGGGTAGGCGGCGTTACTGGTTCATGACCGCTCCTGTTCGGCGAGCGCCTTCACGAGACTCACGACCCGGGCACGAACCTTCACGTCCTCGATCCGACAGAAGGCGCGAATGAGGGCAAGCCCCTGGTCGCTCGAGACGAATTGCATCAGCTCCGGATGGAGCGCGGAAGGGCGGCCGGCGCCGCCGGCGCCGTTCGTGGCTTCAGCGGGCATGTCTTCGAAGAAGTTCGAGACCGGGACCTGCAGCACGTCGGCGATCTGCTGCACGCGACTTGCTCCGACGCGGTTGGTCCCCTTCTCGTATTTCTGCACTTGCTGGAATGTGACCCCGATCGCCTCGCCAAGTGTCGCTTCGACATGCACATCTACCGGGGCGGGCTGTTTTCTTTCAAGGGTACGTGTCAGCATGAATTCTCCGCATTTCGGCGACGGATGCCCCTGCCCCGACCCTATCGCAGTTCTGATAGTTTCTCCGTTTCTGGGAGACGCTCCTACAGCGTGACCAGGCCACTGGACACTCCCGTTTTTCAGTGAATATCGGCGTTTTCAGTCCAATGCCCCGGCGATGGGCCTGGCTCCAGGTACCGGCCGAGAGAGCGAAGATATGCGACAATTTCCAGCAGGAGGAAATCCCGGTCCCCGAACACTTCATCATGCGGGCGAGCTCCTCGGCCGCGGCGTCCATTTCCTCGAGGTCGCCGAGAACGTAGCAGTCGTGGCCGATGGCGCAGATGTCACAGCCGGCCTCGATCACCGCGCCGACAAAGGCGGGGATCTCGCTCTCCAACATAAGCCGCCCAGACTCACGTTTCGCCATATCCATTCATCCTCTTCAAGCGCTCGGCGGCCCGGGGGGCAATGGCGCGGCTGACGCCGTGCCATTGCCGCCGTGGCCTGTCGTTCCCAGCCGATTGAGCAAGCTGAAAACGTCCTGCAAGGTTTCTTCGTCAAAGCCTCGCAGCTTGTCGATGCGGGCCAGGAGCAGATTCACTTTGGTTTGGTTTTCGCCCGACAGATGGAGAGCTGCCGGCGCTAGAAGCTCTTCCGGACTTGCTCCAAGCACCTCGCAGAGATGGATCAGACGGCTTACCGTCAGGCGGGAAACGCTTCCTTCGTAGCGGGCGTAGACCGCTTCGGTGATATCAAGCAGGGGCGCAAGTTTTCGACCGGGAGAGATTTCGCCTCTCGCGGGCTTCCCGGATACTGGCGGAGATTCTTTCTTCCAGCGCGGCGCTGAGTGTAATTCGACCGTCGGGGGGGGCAGCCGATAAACTGGTTTGTCAACGTCCGGATCATTGACTTGCTGCAATCCGCGATCCGAGATCCATTGCTCCAGCGACGGTCCTGCCATTCATCCTACCGGTGGTTGTTCATGGTGCAGACCACTTTAATGGAAGTGGTTGTGTTCTTGGAACCCTCAAAACGTCTTGGGTGGTATCAGTTTGGCGCATCGCTGACGCGACCCCGCTCTATGCCTTCGGCACGAAGACCGCAAAAAGCGTTCTTCGCCCAATAGGGTAACGATCGGTTGCGCAAGAGCCGCCTCGCGGCCTTCACGTCATGACTGCATCAAAATGCCTCTGAAAGCCGTTTACAGCTCGCGGTGAAATCAGCATATTGCCAACCGGCAACGACAATCGAGAGTTGGTCGTGGCAAGTCGCTAGCCCTTCTTGTCATGCACCCACGGGGCCGTCCTGATCTGCGAGCCAGGGCGGCCCTTCTCGTATCTGAAATGGCGGCCGCCAGACGGCCGGCTTTGCCTTCCTGAAGGAGGGAAAGAGGGCGCTGCCCTCTCTCCCTCACAAGGGAAAAAACGGTCTCCCCGTCCTTCCTCCCCTCGCCTCCGGCTCGCTCCGTGCAGGAGCGACGCAATCCGCATGCGCGGATTTTGCGTCGCCCCTTCGGCTTTGGCCTCGGGCGGGCGAACCCCCTCCGTTTTGTTCCCTTGCCTCCCTCTCTCCCGCTGCTCCGCGCGAGCACGGGGAGCAGGAGCGGGGCTCCTGCCCCTCGGGCAAGAGCTAGACCGCTTCGCGGAAAGGAAAGGGCTAGAAAATGGTAAGAGCAAACACCGCTTATGTGCTGGACCCGGAAACGACGATCTTTAAGCCGGTAGAGCTTCAGGTCGATCTGGGCATCCGGCCGCTTTACGCGATTATCGGCTGCCGCTTGCTGGAGGTCGTGCGGTTCGATGAGCGGCACACGCTTTTCGTCGACGAAGAAGGTCTGCAGGACGGGTTGACCGCCTTCACCATCTTCGAAGGCTTCCCGCAGCCGATCGCAGGCAAGATCGTGCTTGTCGGCGGCGATGGCAGCACGCCTTACACGTCCCCCCTCATCAGCCTTGAGGATGCAGCGAAGCATTTCAAATGCTGCCGCCCGGTCCTGGACCCGGTATTCGCAAAGGCAGACGAGATTTCATCGGGCGGTATCATCATCGCCGGTGCGCTCGCAGGGTTGCAATGCCGCATTGAGCGCCGCGCCCCTACCCTTGTTGAGGGAGAGGCATGATAAAAATCGCGGCCCTCGAAAACAACATCCTCGCCATCGTCGCAGGAACCTTCGCCGCAACAATTGCGGCGGAGGACATCGAGCCGCAGTTTCATGCGCTCACCCACTTTCCCGACCGGCGCGCAAGGTCAGAGCTTGCAGACCTGGCCGAGCGGCTGAATCTGTTCGCGGCTCACGTCGTTGAGCTTTGGAACAAGGCTTGCGCGCCGATTCCGGAGGCTGAAATCGAGGCCTTTGCGCGGCGGCATGTCGATTTGACGCGCCGCTATTGGGCGGCGGAAGGCCGTTGCATGAACTGGTTTATTACCGGCCCTGCCCGTTTTCCCGTGGCTCGCAACGAAAAGCGCATGCGGATTTCGGACGCCCGCCGAGCCGATCTGAAGGCGCACGAGGCAATGGCCCGCAAGTCCGCCAAGCGGAAGGCCTTCCCGCACGGCACGGACTATGAACCGATCCGATCCGGCGATCCGGTGGCGATGCAGCGCATCGTTACCCGCATCGAGGAGGTGGCGCTTTCCATCGACCGGATGAAAGCCGCCAACGCGATCATCCGGCGCATGGTGAAAGACCTTTCCAGCGAAGAGGACATGATTGCCGCTGTTGTGGCCCATACCGGCCTTCCCACTGACGCCGCAGCGAGAGGCATCAAGTTTGCGTCGTGGCAATCGCGGCGCGGGTTCAGCACGACCAACAGCCGCGCCGAGCTCCGCCGCCTGCAGCAGCGCCTTGCGGCGCTTGCAAGGATGAAGGAGCGCGGCAATCAAAGCCAAGAGGTCGAGACGAGCGCCGGAGCCGTCGAGATCAAGGAGAACGCCGACATCGCGCGCATCCAGTTGATCTTTCCCGACAAGCCCGATGACCCGACGCGGCGCGTGCTGAAGGCGAACGGCTTCCGCTGGTCGCCTCGCAAGGCGCTTGGCAACGGCACCTGAACGAGGCCGGACGCTACGCCGCTGAGCGTGTGTTGAAGACGATCACCGCCGCCTGATCACTCTTCCCAACTCGAAAAAGGACAATTCCGACGACCGAGACGATCTATTCCGTGGTGGAATTTTGCGGCAAGGGCGACCCAATTTTTGGAGGCACTGCCGCCGATTGGGCGCTCTACAAGACCGAGAATGGTGCGTTCGCTTTCATGGGAGCCGCCGAGGCGCAGCGATGCAAGTTGGTTATGGCCTACTTCCCGACTGCCGCCGAGGCAGAGAAGGCCGGAACCGCAGCGAGCACTCGCAAGGGACTGATTTCCGCCCTTCCCGTCAAGCCCCGGCTCGAGGTGCCAACCGCACAGATTTCATGGATAGTCGCCAACAAGCATGTCGGCGAGGAGGACAGCGAGCTCGCGGAGGACTTCGCCGACAGGGCAAAGAGGGCGGGCGCGGCCGATCCGGATTTGATCGCGCAAATCGTCGCCTACGCTCTTGCTTGCCACCGCGCAAATCAGGCGTTGGTCGCGCGTTTCCGGCTTTAGAAAACGTGCAAACGCTATTAGGACTACAACCGATGATAGGCCGCGCTATTCTCGGCGCGGCCCGGGAAGGCGATCAAGAGGAGCAGGCACTTGAGCCGACACACCGTGCAAATCACCAACGGCACTGAAACGGACGAGCAGGGGATGATAGGCTATGATCCGCCCTTGCGGACGTTCTTTCTTCAGGCGTTTCCCGACCCGGAAACCGACGAATGCGCCCTTTGGTTGGGCGCGTTCATTGAGGAATACCCGACTTTGGAATCCATCATCGAGGCTGCCCGCGCACAAGGTTACGAGGTGCGCGGCATGACGCAGAAAATGATGCTGGCAGTGCTAAAGGAAGTTGGACCGAGGCGCCCGCCGAGCATTGGTGAACAACTCGGCATTGTGCGGTAAGAAGGACGACAGCAGTTTCGAGGGCGGAAGCAGCAGCGCCGGGCCAGCGGCGCATTCGGGGAGGATGGGCCACCCCGACCGAGGCGACGGCCTCGCCCTCGAACCGGAGGTGTTGCATGTGGTTCCTACCACTTAGCATCACCCTAGACGTGAAAAGGACCCGGACCACCTGGCAAGTGCGGATCCGAGTCCAATTCTCAATCTAGGAAACGGGGGCGGGCCGAAAGGCTCGTCCCCACTCCGGAAATCAATATAGGCGATTTCCGCTCGAACTTCAAAGCGCTCCAGCCGTCCCAGCCCGCATCGAGCGGGCCAGGGACGGAACGAGGGGCAGCCTTGACACCCCTCCCCTCGTGCTCCCCTCCCCATCCACGGCGGCCGCTCGCAAGCGGGCCGGCTCACTTCGGATTGTGTCGGCTGTTGAAGACCTGGTTACGCGCCTGACCCGCTGCAGCGAGACGGATCCGGCGGCCGGACGGCGACTTGCCGATTGACGGCGAACGCGGCGGCCGGGGCTACGAAGGCCGCGCTTCCCGGCCTCTCCTTTGTGGCTATGCGCAAATCTAATGCTGCGCACGATACGTCAGGCCCGGCCTTGGCGTGCAACCCAAGGGGTCCAACTATGGAAGACTTCGTGACCATGACGAGCGATCGCCGAGAAGCGGACCACGAATTGTGGGGGCATTCCGGTGTCGGACAGCAAATATTGAAGAAGTTGTCGAACCGCTTGTTGGGCAGTCGGACCCGCCTTCGCCGTTCAGACGGCGAATGCTAAACCTCTTGTAGCTGCCCTTTCAACTGGTCCACGGACGCCGCTGACTGGTACGCTGAACCAGAGCCGCGGTAAAACGCAACGTGCTCTTCCATGGCGACCGTCCATATGACGAGGGGCGCATGAACCATCACATAGAAAAAGAAGATAGGCATTTAGTTGCCTCCTTTGCGAGTTTGCCATTGGCGGAACGCGCGGCGCGGTTGTCCAGTTCCTCGGCAATACGATTTGGAACTACGCTGTTGCAACTATTAGGAAAACCCCGCAGAGCAGAGCGAGACCACTCCGTGGCGTTGACCATTACGACCGCCGCCACCTCGAGCTTAAGCTCACCGATCACGAAAAGGGTGAACTGATCGAGTATCTCAATTCAATCTGACGCAGGTTGGAAGTAAGGACGGGCGTCACTCAATCATGTAGCGGAAGAGGTTAAAGCCAGTTGTCAATTGTCCCGTAAAGCATCAAGAGGCAGTTGAGCACTAGGCCCGGCGTGAATGTTCGGGCGTTCGTGTAACAGCCAATGCACCGAACAGCGCCACGAACGCCGCGAGCCCGACCCAGCCGATGATTTGGCGCGTGCGCTCTTGGTTTTCCGGCATCTCGAGGGCCTCCACTTTCGGCCAAATGACATGAATGTAGCCATCCGGCTCGGCGGCTAGGCTCTTGTCTTCGGTGGCGATCTCCAGCATCACGCCCTGCATGGGCCCATCGGTGAGGACCATGACATGGGCGGGTGCGGCTCGCGCGATCACCTCGCCGTTGCGGCTCACTTCCGCCCAGCCCCAGAGCGCGATCTTCGGCCGCATCCGTGGCAGCTTGCTGGTGCCTATGCCCGTATCGCCATGCATCTCGTGCTCGAGGACAGCGCCCGACCACGTTGTGTACAGCCCGAGCGGATGTCGCGGCATTGGCCTATCGATCTTGACGTCATAGGTGGCCTCGCCCCCGGTGAACCGGGCGGTGACCGTCATCGCATCGGTGTTCTGCACGTGCGACCAGCGGTTTCCCATCTCCACCGCCTGGATGGTGATCGTGCCGGTCACCGGTTGCGTGGTGTTCATGTTTACCGCATCGGGCCCCACGACCCGGACAGCTTGGCCCGAGGCGCGCGCCGAAGCCGCCAAGCCATCGGTGCCTCTGCTCTGCGCGTATAGCGGGTCGGCAGGCAAGCTCATCATCATTCCAGCGATAGCGACGCTTGAGACAGTGATCATCCGCCGGTTCTTCATGGCCCATCCTCCGACCCACCAGCCGATCACCGCGGAGACGAAGCCACCCGGAAACGAGAACCACCACAGGTCCCAATAGCCGGAATAATACGGCTGCTCGAACGGCAGCCCGCGCGGTCCGAGATACATGCTGTAGGTCGTCCAGACGAGCGCGAGCATCAGCGCCCCCAAAGCCACACCGGTGCGTCCGGCGCCGGCATATGCCGTCCAGACGCAAACGAAAACGAAACTGATCAGCAGGCGCTGGACGAAAAAGGTGATGCCGGGGAAGTCCTGCAGCAGCAGGAGTTGGGTAAAGATTCCGTCGGTCGCCACAATGATCACGGACGTCACCAGCCCATAGACGACGAAACGCCATGTCTCACCCCGCTCAGCCTCGAGCACCGGATGATTGCGGCGCCACAGCCAGAGCGCCAATGCGTATCCGCCAAGAATGGCAAGGAAGTGCACCGGCAGGCCGGTGACCCAGAGATGATTGAAGTCGAGCCATTCCGGTTCCTGCGGTAAGCCAACCGGCGCCAGCCATTGATAGTAGATTTCGAGGATTAGGGTATGCACCGCCGTCAGAACCAGGCCGGGCACGATGCCAATTCCGATGAACGCAGTGCCGAACAGGAACACCGTGGTGATCAGGAAGGTTTTTGTCACCCAATAGGTCCAGTAGGGATCGTTCTCCCATAGTAGTCCGTGGGCGATGGAGGCATCGACGAAGATCGCCGCAAGTCCGACAAGAATGCTGAACTTGATTGTGTCTTTCGCGACCAGAAACATAAGCCGCTCCCGCATAACGCGATTTCTGCATCAAATCGCGAAATTCCGGGAATGTTCCTCCATCTTCGCGAGACCACTTTCTCGCGCGGTATGGCGTCGTTTCGCTCAGTGTTTCGCCGCCAGCCCTTGCTGATCGCACTCGAGGAACTTGCGCGTGATCGCGGTGGCGTCTGCGTCGAGCCATTCTGCCATCGCGACTTCCTGCTGCAGGATGGTTTCGCAGACCCGCTTGGTCTCCTGGTCGCCCACATGTTCGGCTGCAGCCTTGTAGCTGGCGATCTCCATCTGCTCGAATGTAAACTCGCGAGTGAGCCCTTCACGACCTCGTCGTCGACGAATAGGCCACTTAGCCCCTGACCGAACGCGACCATCTTTGCAGCAATATCCTTGAGACCGGAGGTGCCGCCGCTGACCCGTTCCAGGCAGCGCTCCAACATCGCCGCCAGATCGCGAGTCTCCTGGAGGCGCTTGTCTATTTGGGCCTTCAGTTCCGGGTAGTTTTCCAAGCGCGCCAATTGGCTCGTCAGCATGGTGATCGCCTGCTCTTCCATCGCATGCGCGTCCCTGAGCCATGCATGGAGATGCTCCCCGGGATCAGAAATGGTTTTCTCCTTTCTTCACCTTGACCGAGTGGCATTGGGATGTCGGGAGCTGCCGCCGGACGAGACGTCGCAGAATCGATCCGCGGCTCGGCTCAATGCTGCCGCTTGGCAGCCGGCTTTGCAGACGTCTCGGCAACGCCGGCGGCGTGTGCGTCGCTAAGCGACAAAGACGCCTCGGCGCAAGCCGCGGCAAACGACGCTCTTGCAACCTCGGCGGCGACGATCCCCGAAAGGGCGGCACGGCAGTCGCGAATCGCGCGGTGGTGCCACTTGCCGTGGCTCGGCCACTCGTATTCCAGAAAATCGAGAGCGTCATAAGGTCCGCGGAATAGGCGAGGCATGCCGTTCTGAAGAGTTACCGAAAGGGGTACGCGCCAGAGAGCTTCCTTCATTGGGACCTCCCGAACTTTCCAATCGGAATAACCCGCCGGAAGCTCAACTCGTTCCATTGCGAAAACCTTCGAAGGGTGATTTCCTGTCCTCTGTGGCGACGGCCGTGTTTGAGGCGAACTTACCGTCAGCGACGCCGTTGCTGATGCGTTCACAAAGACCGGCCTGCCTGGTCTGGACGCCTACCTAAATGTTGGCTGTGCAACGTTGTGGTGGCAAACTATTGACCGATGCGAATGAGCCCGCCTGAGCTCTTCATTGCAATCGGAGGTCGGCAGCCTTGGAGCACTGCTGTCGTGTCGACGAGAGCTCCTGAACCTGGCGGTGCACTGTCGTACCCGCCTTTTCCTGCTCGACGGTATCGGTCAAAAGTAATCTACAAAGGAGGAAATGATGCCTGAGCGCAAAAAACGGAACGAAGATCCGGTCGAGGGCTCCAGGGAGATGATTGAACGCGAACTGGAGAGGCCAAACCAGACTGGCACCGAGCCGTCGGGTAAAGGCACCAACGAAAAGCAAGCGCGCATTCGGAGGCGCGCCTACGAAATCTGGGAGCGCGAGGGACGACCTGACGGAGGGCATGAGCGCCACTGGCACGAAGCGGAAAAGCAGCTCGACGAAGAAGAAGGACGCACGTCAGACCACGGCGAGAGCGCAGGCCGATAACGTGCGTCTCGCCCCGCCGTGCAGAAATGGCCGCTTGAACGGCGGGACTTCGGCGGCACGAGCTTAAGCGCCCGCGGATTTATGCTGACAGTCTTTGCAAACCTTCGCCAAGCCTGAACGCCAGCGCGAGATCTCGCGCGGTTACGTCCCTCCCGACCTCGCGCGATTGCGTTACCCGCGCGATTCGGATGGAGCCGTTGGCAGGAGAACGCGCCCCTGCATTTGCCTCTATCACTGGTTGGTTGCCAGCACGTGCCGATGACGGGAAGATGATTTTCGCTTCGCTCTCCAATAGAGGAGGTACCGTGATGGGCGCCCACCAACGCTGTCTGTCGATCTCCCCCGAAGAGCTCAATGACCTTCAGGCTGTCCTCGAAGACGTTCTGCGAGAACTAAAGCTATCTCGGGAGAGTGACGAAGCCGAATCAGTCGCGAAGAGGCTGATTAAACTCTTCGAAAGCGGCGTGCGCGATGCCGCCTTGCTCCACGTCGCCTTAACTACGCCGGACAATCAGACGTGAACAGTCCCGACCAGAAGTTCTACGTGTAGAGAAAGCTGCTCAGTCGGACCTTCTGGAGGGCCCCAGCTGACCGAGCTGGGGCGAGATGAACCCTCTAGGAAAGTCACCGACGATTGCGCCGATCGGTGGAACTTTCAGGTAGTCACGTTCCCGTCACGAACCTTCTCGAACCTTGCTCAGGCAAGAAGACCTGCTTTAATCCCCCATCCTTCGTCATCACACCGGGCAAGTCATGACCTTTGGGTCGCCGACTGCATCCTCTGCTTTGAAAACGTTCGTGACGCTGCATTTACGAATGCTGGGGGAGGGCAGCAGCACGTAGCCGCCAGCCGACCACCAAAAGTTTGGAACCGTTTGCCTTCCCCTGCGTTGATCAGCCTTCGATTGTTGGGGGACATACGAGGTGGAATCGGTTCCCATATTGTTGGCGGAGGATGAGGCGCTATTGCTGCTTGATTTCGAACAGGCGCTCGCCGAGGCAGGCTTCAGTGTCATAGCGGTATCGAGCGGACGGAAGGCGATCGCGCTTTTGAATGCCGGAGATGCTTCCATACAAGGGATAGTCACCGACATTCGGTTCCGCGAGCCCCCGGACGGCTGGAATGTCGCACGCGTCGCGCGGGAAATCGATCCGGAAATACCGGTCGTCTATGTTAGCGGAGACAGCGCTCCCGATTGGGCGTCAAAGGGCGTTCCAAACAGCATCATGCTCGAAAAGCCCTTCGCCATGGCGCAGTTGGTAACGGCGATCTCTCAACTGCTTAACGGCCGATCATCAGGAACGACAGCTCCTTGATTGGCGGGACTCGCGACGTCGCCTCAGTTGTGCATTTTGCAGAGACCGGTGTTCTACGCAATCATCGACGAGTTTGCTCTGCCGAGGCTGGATTTTGCCCCGATCCCTGAGCCAGCGGTTACCACTCTAGAACAAAGTCACGCCTAAACGGTGTGAAGTGGGAAAACCTCTCTAAGGCCGATTGCTCCGAAAAACCTCAGCGGGCCGCCGTTCTTCGTTGAGGCGGGTTAGGGCCGCTTTGTCGCGACCGTCTAAAATTTAACCAAAACTCGGAAAGGACCAAACAGAAACCCTCTAAAAGTGTAGTATTGCTTAGCAATCAGATCGTGCGTTGTATTTAGGATTACGGGATTCCCCCCGACCTATGGGGTTCTGCGTCACTTCATGAATGCAAGGGAGCATTCCATGCTGATCTCCGCCAGCCATACACGTTCTTCGACTCCTTTGATCATTCTTGCCGGAGGGAGCTATGAGGAGGCCTCGTCGGTCGCGCGGAGCATTCGGGAAATGGGATATTCATGCGTTTGCTCTCCAGACTACCGGACATTTAAGCAACATGCGCGATTGGTAAAGCCGGACCTCCTATTGCTGGATAGCGGTATCGACGGCGAATTCTTGGGAGATGCAAAACGTCGGGAAGAGTTCCAATCTGTTCCAACGATTCACCTCGTTTCCACTGCCGCCGATCGAGAGCACGCCTTTGCCGCGGGTGCGGTGGACTGCGTCGTCAAACCCGTGCTGACCGAAGAGCTGCTGTCACGTGTAAAAGCCCGTCTCGAGTTGCTGCAGACGGAGAAACAGCTTGCCCAACTCAAAATGCAGTTCGCCACAACGCTTGAAAATATCGGTCAGGGGGTCTGCTTCTTCGATGCGGACCAGCGGCTGATTCTGTCCAATCGGCGGTACGCGGAGGTGTATGGCCTACCTCCGGAGATGATCAAGCCAGGCATGACTTTAAGCGAGATAACCGAGCTGCGTTACGCGGTCGGCGCCTGCCCGGTTGTGCCGCACGACGAATATCTGGCCTGGTGCGATGCGATCAATTCCAAGGCATCGCCCCAGGACTGGTCGGTGGAGCTGAAGTCTGGCAAGGTCATTCGGGTTCATCACGAGAGGACCTCCGATGGCGGGTGGGTTTCTACGCACGAGGATGTGACCCAGCACCGGGATGCCGAACGGCAGATAGCACATCTGGCGCTGCATGATCCTCTCACCGATCTGCCCAACCGCGCAGCTCTGAAGCAGAAACTCGATGCACTCCTCGAACACCACCGTATGCAAGGGTCACCGTTTGCAGTCCTGTGCCTCGATCTGGACCGGTTCAAGGAGGTCAACGACCTCTTCGGCCATAATGTTGGGGATCTGGTTCTGTGCCTGGCCGCCAAACGTCTTTGCGCTGTCGCGGTTGGCGCCTTTGTAGCGCGCCTCGGCGGTGACGAGTTCATGGTTTTGGCAGAAGGTGACGCCAGCTCCGCAGCGCAGGTAGCCGACCTGATTATCACGGTTCTGAGCGAGGACGCAGAGATCGAAGGCACTCGGATCCGAATGGGTACAAGCCTTGGCGTAGCAGTTTTTCCCGCGGACGGGGACAACGCCGCCGAACTCATGGGCAATGCCGATGCAGCCCTCTATCGCGCTAAAGCCGATGGGCGTGGTACGGCCCGGTTCTTCGAACCGCAAATGGACAAGTGGTTGCGGGAGCGGCGAGAGCTGCAACGTGATCTGCAAGCGGCAATTTCTCAACAGCAACTGTCTATTGTCTATCAGCCGCAGGCTAACATCGGCGGGGATGTCACCGGCTTCGAAGCCTTGCTGCGGTGGAACCATCCGACTCGTGGCAATATCCCCCCGACAGTCTTCATCCCGATTGCCGAAGAGAGCAGCCTGATGATCGAGATCGGCGAGTGGGTGTTGCGAGAGGCCTGCCGGGAGGCAGCCTCGTGGCCGCGGAAGCTTTCGGTCGCCGTAAACCTCTCGCCGGTGCAATTCAAACACGGCGATCTGGCTGGGCTTGTAAAGTCAGCCCTGATCGAAACGGGACTTGAGCCCGAACGCTTGGAGCTCGAGATCACAGAAGGCGTTTTGATCGACGACCTGGAACGTGCCATTTCGACGTTGAGTCAACTTAAGGCGCTGGGTTTGCGGATTGCAATGGACGATTTCGGGACCGGCTATTCTTCGCTATCGTATCTGCAATCCTTCGCCTTCGATAAGATCAAAATTGATCAGTCCTTTGTGCGCAACATTGGACTCTCCCAATCTTCAGCAATCATTCGGGCCGTCATCGGACTTGGGCGCGGCCTCAATCTTCCCATTATCGCTGAAGGTGTGGAATCGACGGACCAGCTTGCCTTCTTGACCCGGGAGAGCTGCGATCAGGTACAAGGCTACCTTGTGGGCCGGCCCCGCCCGATTTCGGACTATGCCAAATATCTGGGGCACGCAAACGACGTCGAGCAGCTTGCGCGCGTCCGGCCGGCGATCTCGGCCCAGCAAGAGCAAAGCCATCGTGCCGATTCCAGGCAAAACAGCGGAATTGGCTGAGGCCGCTTCCTAGAGTGAAGGGTTTTTCCCGATCCACCGTTCTGTGGGGAAGGTAGGGTGGGCGCTGTCACTCGATCTGCGGGCTTTTATCACTTCGAACACTTGCTCCGCAGAAAGAGGGCGGGCGAATAGATATCCCTGTGCCTCATCGAAACCTTCGGCGTTGACGGCGTCTAATTGGGTCTGTGTCTCCACGCCCTCCACAGTGGTGGTTATTCCTAAACTTCGTCCAATGCCCGCTACAGCCCTGACGATTGCGAGGGACTCCTTGCCGGTAGGCAAGTCGCTTATAAACTCACGGTCGACCTTAATTTTGTCGAAGGGGAAAGTTCTCAGGTAACTGAGGGAGGAGTAGCCGGTTCCAAAATCATCCATCGCGATTTTGGCGCCAACCTGCCTAATTTCCTGCAGAATATGCAGGTTATTGTCACTTTCGTCGAGCAACACCGACTCCGTTATTTCGAGCTGCAGGCGCGAAGGATCCAATCCGGCTTCTCGAAGTGAATCTGCCACGAGAGCGGAAAGTTTACGATTTCGAAATTGCAGTGGCGAAAGATTTACCGCTACACTGATGTGCGGCGGCCATTTTGCGGCTTCCCTGCACGCCTGGCGCAGCGTCCACTCCCCAAGCGGAATGATTAGTCCCGTTTCCTCCGCTAGCGAAATGAACTCGACGGGCGAGATCAATCCTTTATCGGGATGTCTCCAGCGCACGAGCGCCTCGCAGGTCGTGATCTGCTTAGTGCCGAGGTTTATCAGCGGCTGATAAAACAACTCCAGCTCGCCCCTCTCGAGGGCGCGTCGAAGTTCGATTTTCATTTCTTGCTTGGCTCGGAGGTGAGCGTCCATGCCTGGGGCAAATTGTCTGTAGGTGCCGCGGCCGCTTGCTTTCGCTCGGTAAAGGGCGATGTCGGCAGCCTTGATGAGCTCATCCGCAGACCGGCCATCTTTCGGGGCGAAGGCAAGCCCGACACTTACTCCCACATCTACATGCGTTCCATCGAGATCATAGGGTGCTCCAACCAAATCTATGATGTTCTTTGCCAGATTGATCGCTTCCTCCTCGTTGTCGAGGTCAGTCCTCAGGACAACGAACTCGTCGCCTCCCAGCCGAGCAACAACGTCGTTCTCTTCGGCGCAGTTACGCAGACGTTCGGCCACTTGGCGTAGCAACAGGTCGCCAGCTGGATGGCCATAGGCGTCATTGACTGCCTTGAAGCCGTCGAGGTCCAGGTTGAGAATTGCCGTTGTTGCCTTATCCCGCGACCCGTCCAATAGCCGTTCGAATCCCTCGCGCAGGAACTGACGGTTTGCCAAGCCGGTCAGGGCGTCGTGCCGCGCCATATGATGAATTTGCCTGTGCGCGAGGGAGCGCTCCTGCTCCGCCTTGCGCCGTTCCGATATGTCCCTGAAAAACAGCGACATCCCCTCGGAAGTCGGCGCAGCATGCATTTCGAGCCAGATCCCACGGGGCTCCAGATATTCTTCGAAGCTTGCGTTGCTGCGGTCGGTCATCGCCCTCCGGAATTCGATCGCAAATACCGAGTTTTCGTCCGCAGGAAAAACCTTCCATAAATCGAGCCCTGTCGCATGTTCATCAAGCTGAAGCAGGCGCATGGCTTTGATGTTGAAATAGCTGATCCGCCAGCTTCGGTCGACGACCAGCACGCTGTCCATCGTGCTCTCAAGGACGCCTGAGAGCCGTTCAGCCAGACGTTCGGCTTCATGGCGCGCGGATTCCGCCTCGTTCCTTGCCTTCCGAGCTTCGGTCACGTCGCGCCAAATCGCCAGCATGCGGATGGGTTCACCGGCAGCACCGAGCACCGGGGCGGTGATGACGTCCATGTATCGTTTGAAACCCGCACTGTCGTGTATCGCCGTTTCGAGACGCGTCGTCCGGCCCTTCCGAACTTCGGTGTAAACAGCCTCCGCTTTTGCCACATCCGACGCGGGCACCAGATCACGCCACGCGACATCTTCGAGTGTCGCGTTCTCATCGAGCCCAAACAGTTGCCTTCCAGCCCGGTTCATAAGCAGGGGACGTCCATCGATGTCCAGCAGGCGGATGCAATCGGGCGTACTTTCAAACACGCTTCGGATGAGGGCCTCGCTCTCCTCCCGGGCAAGTTCGGCCTGCCGCCGTTCCGTTATGTCTAGGACACTGCCAACATAGCCGAGGAAGGCTTCGTCCGATGCAAAACGTGGTTGTCCGACGTCAATGACCCAGGCGTAACTCCCGTCGGCGCGTCGAAGGCGGTACTCGGTTCGGACTGGTGTGCGGAGCCGGGCTGCTTCGCTAAAACTACTCTCAGCTTCCTCGCGGTCCTGAGGGTGAATGGCATCGATCCATCCGAGTCCCCGCGCTTGCTCCGCGGTCTGCCCGGTCGTCTCGAGCCAGAGGCGACTGTGGTAGATGCACGCGCCGCTTTCGTCGGTCACCCAAATCATCACCGGCGCATCATCCGCAATGGCCCTGAAACGGGCCTCGCTTTCCTTGGCAGCCTCCAGCGCTCTGCGGCGGTCGTCGACGTCTTCAACTGTCCCGTACCATCGTATGATGGTTCCGTCGCCCGCCTTGTGCGGGGCAGCGCGGTTGCGGAACCAACGATATCCGTCCACCGAAGTTGCCAGGCGGAACTCGACGTCCAACGAATCTCCGGTTGCAACTGATCTGGACCACTGGCGCTGTACGTTCTCAAGGTCGTCAGGGTGCATCGCCCTCGCCCATCCCGTCCCGAGCGCGTCAGCGGGGTCAAACCCAGTTATCTCCTTCCAGCGCGGCCCTACTTCGAGAACCTCCCCCGACGGGGAGGCCGTCCATGGAACCTGGGGATGAAGCTCCACCAGAGAACGATAATGTTCTTCGCTGGCGCGAAGCTCTGACTCTGCTGTACGGCGGGCCGTGACATCCAATATTGTCGCCACCACCATCCTTTCCTTGAGCACACCGCTGGCCAGTTCGGCTTGCCGTTTCTGGGTTACCAGACTTCTGATCGTCCCGTCAGAAGCATGTATCTCCTGCTCAAAAGAGAATTCCTCCCCGGAACTGAGAACTTGTCTGTCCATCTTACGAATGCGATCGGCCTCCGCTCTTGGCAAGATGTCGTAATCCGTACGTCCGCTCAGTTCGCTGCGCGCCCTTCCGAGAAGTTCACATGCCGCATCGTTTAAAAACCGGAAGCGGGAAAGCTCGTCTTTGATGATGATGGGCTGGGGAATGGCATTGAGAATGACTTCGAGTTCTTCACCGAAGCGCATGTTCTGCCCCCAAATGAACTACGTGCGGTTTTTTCATGTTGCTTGAAAGGACCTTGTGACAACGTAGGTGATCACCCGGCTAAAGGAGATGGCGCAGCCCCAGGCATTTTCAATACTACTCAGGCGATAAACCGATCGCGTGCACATGCACAAAGCGATCGGCTCGCTTGTCGCACTTGCTTGGACGGCCATTTGACGTCAGCTGGTGTTGTGGCAACCGTGATTGGCGACGCGAACAGATGATGCCGCGGTGAGCTAATCCGGTATATGCTTATGCCAGTCTGGCGGTGCTTATCTCAACCGTCATTTCTATTGAGGCTCGGAGCCATACCCATGACTGCTCGGGGTGGCACAAAAAGGCATCTCGTTAGGAAGTTACCCGTACCCAGACATAGATGAAACTCACCGTCTGGCGAGGGTTTTACTCGCGGATCCTGGTAGCCTATGATCTCGCCTGTTTCTTCCACGATATATCCTTCGGGCCCTTCAACTACGGCAGTATCGTGGACCGGCTGACAGTCCCGGTCGCTGCAGCACTGGTAAGGGTAGTACCATCCTGAAGGGGCGCTATGCGCGTCCACCTTCACGTGGAAGGAAAGGTGGACAAGCAGCCCCAGGAGCACGCTCAAGTGTACTCGCGTGACATTCCATAGCATGGATACACTCCTCAAGCGCCGGCCGGCCGACGCTGGCGCGCTGATATCGGGGCCTCGATACGAAACAGTGCCAGCCAATTCTGCACTTCCACCGAAAATGTCCAAGGGAAATTATGGGTGCTAACAAAAAAGCCTACGACATCTGGGAACGCGGGGGCCGACCTCACCGGAGATCATGAGCGCCACTGGTACCAGGCGAAAAAGCGCTCGAGGATGAAGAGCGGATTTCGCCGGATGTGGACCGATAAGCATTGGTGATCACTCGGTCGAACCTGGCAATCCCCGCCAGATAACGTTAGTTCCTTTTTCCGGATCAAAATAGGCAGGTTCAAAAGCTGAAATTAATCCGGCCGATCCAGTCGATGATAGAGCGCGGCGGCTTTCGGCAGCGCACGGCCATGACGATGATCCCAATGCCCTCCATTACTGAGTTGCTCCTAGATCGCGGCGGCTCATCTCCGCTTGATACTCGCGCTCCCGTTCCGGCCATGTTTCTTTGATGAAGGCGATCACGACGCGGATTTCATCATCAGTCAGGATTTTCGCGAACCCCGGCATATCGCTTTGGTAGCCACCACCGACAACCGCCGCCGGCCCTTCTTTGGTGATTCGGAAGAGCATTTCGTCCGCATGATGCCAGGTGTGACCGGATGCATCGTGCGGCGGCGCGGGCATGCGCCCGGAGGGCAGCGGGCTTTTCCAGTCGCGCTGCCCCTCGAGGTTCGGCCCATGACAGGCGGCGCAATGCTTGGCATAGAGCGTCTTGCCGAGCGCGAGGGTCTCGATCGAGGCATCGCCGTTCGCAATCCGGGCCGCCAGCCATGGCCATGCGCCGACGAGTCCCAACCCCGCCGCGGCAATCCCCAGCACTGAAAAGAGAGCCGCCCTCGCCCACATCGGTGGCTAGCTCCCACGTGCTGATGCGATCAGCCGCTTCATGGTCGCCTCGTCGACGAGCCCGCGGACGACCTCCTTTCCCACGACGAAGCTCGGCGTGCCGCCGATGCGCAGGGCCTCCGCAAGGGCGATGTTGCGCTTGATTGCCGCGTTGATGGCCGGGTCTTGCATGTCTTTCTTCAGGCGCTCGACGTCGATTCCGACGTTGGCGGCAACGTCGAGCCTAGAGGTTTCTGTGATCCGGCCCTCGTAGGACATCATCGCCTGATGGTAGGCAAGGTACTTACCCTGTTTGCGGCTCGCCAGCGCGGCGCGGGCGGCGAAGACCGATCCGGGGCCGAGGATCGGATATTCCTTGAAGACGAGACGCAGCCCCTTGTCGGCGTTTTCGAGCTTGCCGAGCAGCGGTGCCGCCTGTCGGCAGTAGGGGCAGTTGTAGTCGAAGAATTCGACAAGGATGGCATCGCCTTGGGGATTCATGCCGACCGGCGCGTCCGGGTCGTTGAAGATTTCATCTTGCCGCTCCGAGACCACCTTGGCCGCTTCGCTGTTGGCCGCCGCCTGCTGGCGCGCTTCCAGTCCTTTCACGGACTCAAGGATCACCTCGGGGTTGGCGAGAATATAGGCATGAAGTTGCCGCTCGAGATCGTCCGTCTTGCGAAGGGGCGGAAGGACGCCCACGGCAAACAGCAGCGCCAGTCCGGAAAGCGCGACCGACAGGGCCGCCACCGCAACGGCGGTGAACGCCAAGACCCTAAGGCCTCGCCCCCGTGTTCCAGCGGATTCCTGCTTGGAAGAGGCATTGTCGGGCGTTTCTGTTACCATGGGAGCGATCCTTTCAGCTTCTCCCAGAAGCCCGGTTCGGGGTGCGGGTGCGGCTTCTGGGTCCGGTTTGTCAGCGCGTTGACGAAGACGACGAGACTGACGGGTTCGAACTTCAGCCCGTGAAAGCGCGCGCGAAGGCGGCCGTCCTGGTCGATCACGTGGGTGACGATCCCATGCATCTGCATGCCGCCGTCGCCTTCGGTAAACTTGAGCCCGTAAGCCTCAGCGATCTTGCGGGTCGAATCCTCCGGCTTATCAGGAGCGGACGTCAGGAAAATCCAATTGTGAGGATCGAGCCCGTGCGCCTTGCCATAGTCGTGAAGGACCGGTCCGGCGTCGTGCCTCGGGTCGGTGGTGATGGTGACGAACTCGACCATCTCCTTCATCGGCGTCTCGTTGATCATCTTCTGGATTTCGGCGATCCGCTCCGCATGCAGCGGACAGACATCCGGACAGTTGGTGTAGACGAAATTCAAGACGACGACCTTGCCGCGCAGGGCCTCAAGTCCGATGACGCGGCCGTCGGCATCCTGCAGCGTGAAGCCATGCGCTTCGCTGTCCACAGGCTGGAAGTACCGCTCCTTGTCGCGAAGTTCCTGGTCGACCTCCTCGAGCGAGTGCGCCGCGGCGGGCGTGAGCAAGACGAAAAACGCGGCGACCGCGAGCAGTGCCAGTCGCACCATACGCACTGGATACATCATCGCGAACTCCCCTTGTTCATGGAGGCGGCGACGCCTTCCGCTTTCCCTTCCACGATCGACATAAGGAACGCTATCATGTCCGGTGCTTCCCATTTGGCCGGGCCCATCAGGCGGCCGAGCTCCCGTCCTTCCTCGTCGATCAGGAGTGTCGTGGGCAATCCGACAGCCGCAAGGGCGGAAAGCGCCTGACCCGAAACGTCGACGTGCACGGCGAGACGCCGCACCCCTATCTCCGAGAAGAACGCCTTCACCGCCGCTGCTCCCTGGCGGTCGACCGAGAGGGTGACGACCTGGAACCTGTCTCCGCCTAGCGCCGCCTGCAGTCGATCGAGGGTCGGCATCTCCTTGCGGCACGGCAGACACCAGGTCGCCCAGACGTTGAGCAGAACGACCTTGCCGCGGAAGTCGGCAAGTGTGTGCAGCTGTCCGTCGCCATCCGTGAACCTGAGGTCCGGGATCGGCTTGGGCGTGTCGTTCAGCACCAAGCCTTTCGGCGCGCTCTCAGGTGCTGGTTGGGAGGGTGGTCCCTGGAACGCGATAACGCCCGCAAGCCCGGCGAGACCTACAGCGCCCAGCAGCAGAAGCGACCGACGGCGCGTGAGAGACGGCGCAGAGGTCCTAGCGGTGTCGGTGTCCATCTTGTTCATTCCGTCGCGTAGACCTCCGGTACCTTGCCGTCCTTCGGCACGGTGTAGATCACGAACGGTTCGGTCTTTGTGCCGGCCATGCCCGGCGAGCCCATCGGCATTCCCGGCAGGGTGATGCCGGCGATCGGGGGCTTCTCCTTGAGAAGCTTGCGGACGACGTTCACGGGGACGTGCCCGTCGACCACGTAGCCGTCGATGAACATCGTGTGGCAGCCCTGCATGTTTTCCGGCACGCCCGCCTTGCGACTGATCTCGAGAAGGTCGTTGGTCGGCTTCACGTCGACATTGAAGCCGTTGTCGCGCAGATAAGCGGCATAGCCCTCGCAGCAGCCGCATTGCGGGTTCTTGTAAAGCGTCGCCTGCAGCGGATCGGCAAGCGCCGGCGTGGCGAAGGCGATGAGAGCGGCGAGACTGGTGAAACGGATTGAAGGGTTCATTTCAGTTCTCCTTGGGCGGTTCTGCTTGTTCAGGCGACGCGCAGCACGGTCATCATCCCTGACATCTGGTGGTCCATGACATGGCAGTGCAGCATCCAGTCGCCGGGATTGTCGGCGACGAAGGCGGCTTCGACGACGTCCTTCGGAGCCATCAGCACCGTGTCCTGCCACTGGCGGTGCGGCACGGCCCTGCCGTTGCGGCTCAGCACCTTCAGGCTGTGCCCGTGGATATGCATCGGGTGCCACCAGGCGGTCTCGTTGCGTAGTTCCAGCACGACGCTGCGGCCCCGCTCAAAAACGAGGGCCGGTTCCATGCCAGCATGGCCGTCGCCGTTCATCGACTGGCCGTTGATTGCCCAGACCGCGCCGTGGCCCATGCCCATCATTCCACCGCCGCCGCCCATCATGCCGCCGCCCATCATGCCGCCCTGCAGCGTCAGCGTGTGGCGCTCGGACGACGCGAGGTCGGGCTCCGGCAAGGGGTTGCGGGGCAGTGCAACGGGCGCGTCGACAGAGTGATCGCGGATGGGCCGCCGCGCGTCATAGGCAAGCTGCGTAAGCCGGTAGGACAGCCCGTCATAGAAATCGTCGATGACGTCGTAGCGCCGCCCTGGCTCGCCCCCAAGATCGAGCGCGAGATCGACGCGCATGGCAGGGCCGAGAAGGATTCGGCCGTTCTCCGGCTCGTGCGGATCGCAGGGCTGACCGTCGAGGGCGACGATCGTCGGTCGATGCCCCTCGAAACGCAAGGCCATGATGCGTGCGAGAGATGCGTTGACGATGCGTAGACGGACGCGCTCGCCCGCCAGGAAGGACTCCGCTTCGGAGACCCGGCCGTTGACCGTTACGGTGTTGCCGACACGGCCGGACATCGCCGCCTCCATCCGGTTGCCGAAGCGGGGTGCGATTCCGCCCCCGTCGTTCAATCGCCAGTCGGAAATCACCCAGACAAGGTCACGGTCGACGGCGACGGGCTCGCTCTCCTCCACGATCATGGCTCCGGCGAGACCGCGGCCGAGCTGCTCGAGGCTGTTCGCGTGCGGGTGGTACCAGAAGGTTCCGGCGTCCGGAGGCGTGAATTCGTAGACGAAGCTCTTCCCCGGCTCGATCGGCGGCTGCGTCAGTCCAGGCACCCCGTCCATGGCATTGGGCAGCCGGATGCCGTGCCAGTGGACCGTCGTTTCCTGGTCGAGGCGGTTTTCGACGACGAGGCGAGCGCGCTCGCCCTGGCGAAGGCGCACGACCGAGCCTGGAACCGTTCCGTTGTAGGTCCAGACATCCGTTTCCGGCCGATCCGGCCTGGCAAATCGTGCGCGGGCGGGCGCGGCGACGATGCGGTAGCCGTCGGACGAAGCGGACCGCGCCGGGAACGGTGCCAACGCACTCGCCAGCAGAAGGCCCGCGCCGGCCTGGAGCAGAGCCCGGCGAGACACGAGACAATGGGATTGGCTATTCACATTCGATCCTTCCAATCATCGTCGATGACGGAACGCATGGGCCTCTATGCGCACGCGTTCGCTTGACCGGCACTGTCGCTTGGAGGCGACCGCCGGAAATCAGCCGATGTCGGAGGTTCGTGGTGGATCGGGGTCGGGCTGCAACGCCCTGCCAACGAGGAGGGGTTCGCGGATCGCCTCGGAAGCCGGATCATCAACAGGCGGAACGAACGCGACCGTTGGAAGCGGTGAGACCATGGGTGCGGCGCAGATACTGCCGCAGCCCATCGCCTTCATGGCGCTATCGCTGGGCTGGTCGGGGCAACCCTGGCAGTCTCGTTGGGCCGACATTGCCATGTCGGACATCGTCGCCATCATCGCGGCCATCCCGCTCGCCTGGGCGACCGAAATGCCCATTCCCGCGGCAAGGAAGACCGCGAGAAGCAAGTGGGCTAGCTTTCGGACAGACCAGCGTTTCATAGTGGAGAGAATCGCGCCGAACCTCCGGAAATACAAGCCATGATGCGCCCCAGAGGAGACCCGGCGCGTCAACATTGCGTGACGCGACGCGAGCGGACGTCTCAGCGGAAGAACACGTATTTGATCAGGGCCGCAATCACGAGCACGATCATGAGAAACGCGACGATGCCGATGCCACCCATGCCCCACATCATGCCGCCGCCCATCAAATCGTCCATCATGGCATCCTCCCTTCATTCGGCCGCCTTCATGAGCCGCTCCTCTGCGGCCTCGACCGCTGGTCGGTCGTCGGCCGCCAGCCGCCAGCCCTTCACCAGTCCGTAGATCGCCGGGATCACGGCGAGCGTCAGCAACGTCGACGAGATCATGCCGCCGATCATCGGCACGGCGATGCGCTGCATGATCTCCGATCCGGTTCCGGTGCTCCAGAGGATCGGCACCAGCCCGGCGATGATCGCCACGACGGTCATCATCTTCGGCCGCACCCGTTCGACCGCACCGACCATGATCGCCCTGTGGAGGTCGTCCCGCGTGAACGCTCGCTTCGCCGCCGCACATGCCGCCCGGCGCTCCCGCAGCGCCTGGTCGAGATAGATCAGCATGATCACGCCCGTCTCGGCCGCCACGCCCGCGAGCGCGATGAAGCCTACGGCCACGGCCACCGAGGCGTTGAACCCAAGCCACCACATCAGCCAGATGCCGCCGACAAGCGCGAAGGGCAGCGACAGCATGACGATCAACGTTTCGGTCAGCGCCTTGAAGTTCAGGTAGAGCAGCAGGAAGATCAGAGCGAGCGTCAGCGGCACGACGATCGCCAGGCGCGCCTTGGCCCGTTCGAGATACTCGTATTGGCCGCTCCAGCCGACCGAGTAGCCGGCCGGCATGGCCACGCTCTTGGCGACCGCGTCCTTCGCTTCCGCGACGTAGCCGCCGAGATCGCGATTGGCGATGTCGACGAAGACGTAGACGGCAAGCTGGCCGTTCTCGGTGCGTATCGTCGTGGCACCACGCGTCAGCTTCACGTCGGCGACCGCGCCGAGCGGGACCGTACCGCCGCCTGGGAGCGCGACCTCGACGTCGCGGGCGATCGATTGCGGATCGCTCCTGAAGGCGCGCGGATAGCGGACGGCGACACCGTAGCGCTCGCGGCCCTCGACCGTCGATGTGATCACCTCGGACCCGAGCGCCGTGCCGATCACGTCCTGGACGTCGTCGATGCTCAAACCATAGCGCCCGAGCGCCAAGCGGTCGGGAACGATGTCGAGATAGTAGCCACCGATGACGCGCTCGGCATAGGCGCTCGACGTGCCGGGGATCGTCTTCAGCGCCGTCTCGATGTCGCGCGCGATCCGCTCCATTTCCTTGAGGTCGGTCCCGTAGACCTTGACGCCGACGGGCGTGCGGATGCCCGTCGACTGCATGTCGATGCGGGCGCGGATCGGCATGGTCCAGGCGTTGGAAACGCCGGGGAACTGCAGCGCCGCGTCCATCTCCCGCTTTAGGCTGTCGATCGTCACGCCCGGCCGCCATTCGGACTTCGGCTTCAGGGTGATGATCGTCTCGAACATCTCCGTCGGCGCGGGGTCGGTGGCGGTCAGCGCCCTGCCCGCCTTGCCGAAAACAGTCTCGACCTCCGGGAAGGATTTGATGATCCGGTCCTGGGTCTGCATCAGCTCGGCCGCCTTGGTCACCGACAGGCCTGGCAAGGTCGTCGGCATGTACATCAGCGTGCCTTCGTTGAGGCTCGGCATGAACTCGCTGCCGATCTGCCGCGCTGGCCACACCGTCGCGGCGAGAGCCGCCACCGCCAGAAGGATGGTGATCGTCTTCGCCCGTAGCACCCCGGCAATGACCGGGCGGTAGAGCCAGATCAGGAAGCGGTTGAGCGGGTTTCTGTGTTCCGGCACGATCCGGCCACGCACGAACACGACCATCAACGCCGGAACGAGCGTCACCGACAGAAGCGCGGCGGCTGCCATGGCGAAGCTCTTGGTGAAGGCGAGCGGACCGAACAGCCGCCCCTCCTGCGACTCCAGCGTGAAGATCGGCAGGAACGAGACGGTGATGATCAGCAGGCTGAAGAACAGCGCCGGGCCGACCTCGCTTGCCGCCCTGATCAGGATCTCGGTGCGAGGCTTGTCGGGCGGCGCGCGCTCCAGATGCTTGTGGGCGTTCTCTATCATGACGATCGCGGCGTCGATCATCGCGCCGATGGCGATGGCGATGCCGCCGAGGCTCATGATGTTGGCACCGATGCCGAGCGCGCGCATCGCGATGAAGGAGATCAGGATGCCGATCGGCAGCATGATGATGGCGACAAGCGCACTGCGGACATGCAGGAGGAAAGCGATCGTCACCAGGGCGACGATTAACGATTCCTCGACCAGCGTTCCCTTGAGCGTCTCGATCGCCGCCTTGATTAGCTCGGAGCGGTCGTAGACAGGAACGATCTCGGTGCCGCCTGGCAGGCTGTCCTTGATCGCCACCAGGCTCTTCTTGGCGCTGTCGATGACGTTCAGGGCGTTTTCGCCGACCCGCTGCAGAACGATGCCGCTTGCGACCTCGCCTTCGCCGTTGAGCTCGGTGATGCCGCGGCGCTCGTCGGGAACGGTCTCCACCCGTGCAACGTCGCCGAGCCGCAGCGGGGCTCCGCCTTCGGTCATCAGCACGATGTTCTCGATGTCCTTGATGCCTTGCAGATAGCCTTTGCCCCGGACCATGAACTCGAATTCGGAAATCTCGACCGTTCGCCCGCCGACATCGCGGTTGCTGGCGCGGACCGCATCGGCGACCTGGTTCAGGGTGACGTTTTGGGCCCGGAGCCGGGCCGGATCGACGACGATGGAGTACTGCTTGACGAAGCCGCCGACGCTCGCGACCTCGGCGACGCCCTCGGACTTGGAGGCGGCGAAGCGGACGACCCAGTCCTGCAGCGAGCGCAGTTCGGCGAGCGACAATTCCTTGGCGACGAGGGCGTACTGGTAGACCCAGCCGACCCCCGTCGCATCCGGACCGAGACTCGGCGACACGCCTTCGGGCAACCTGCTGGAGGCGGCGTTCAGGTATTCGAGCACACGGCTGCGCGCCCAATAGGGATCGGTCCCGTCCTCGAAGATGACGTAGACGAAGGAGACGCCGAAGAACGAGAAGCCGCGCACGACCTTCGACCGCGGTACCGTCAGCATGGACGTCGTCAGCGGATAGGTGACCTGATCCTCGACCACCTGCGGTGCCTGGCCGGGATAGTCGGTGAATACGATGACCTGCACATCCGAGAGGTCCGGGATGGCGTCGAGCGGAAGAGATCGCAGCGAGTAGACGCCCGCAGCGATCGAGAGCGCGGCTCCGACGATGATCAGTATAAGGTTGCGGGCAGACCAGGCGATGACGTTCGAGATCATGGCTGCACCTCGCTCGTCGTGAGTCCGTTCAGCGCCGCGTTGAGGTTGCTTTCGGCGTCGAGCAGGAAGTTGGCGGAGACGACGATCTTCTCGCCGGGCTCGACGCCCTTCGTGATCTCCGTCCGGTCGTCGCCGCGCGGACCGAGGGTGACGTCGCGCGGTTCGAAACGGCCGTCGCCCTTGTCGACGAACACCACCTGGCGGTCGCCCGTGTCGATCACGGCGCTGTTCGGCACGGCAACGACGGGGTTGGGTTCGCCCGAGGCGATCTCCACATCGGCGTACATGTTTGCGAGCAGTAGACCCTCGCCGTTGGAAAGCTCGATCCGCACCTTCGCCGTGCGGGTCTGCGCTTGTAGTTCGGGGTAGATCAGATCGACGGTGCCCTCGAACACCTTGCCGGGGAGGTTCCGCACCCTGACCGTCGCCGTCGCGCCTTTCCGGATGGACATGGCATCGTATTCGGGGACGTCCGCAATCACCCATACCCTTGACGTGTCGGCGATCCGGAACAGGACGTCGCCGGCCTCCGCCATCATGCCGGTGGTCGCGTTGCGCTCGAGGACGACGCCGTCGCTCGGCGACAGGTACGCGATGCTTCTGGGCACTATCCGGTCCCTAGCGATTCCTCTTATCGTCTCTTCCGGCACGCCGAGATTGCGCAGTTGCAGCGCGCCCCCGGCGTCGAGGTCCGGCTTGCCGCCGCCGCGCAGTTCCGTCGCGTATTCGGCCCCGGCCTTGGCGATCTCCTTTGAGTAGAAGTGGAAGAGGTCGTCCCCCTTCTTCACCCGGTCCCCAGTCGTGACATCGGCGACGTCCTCGATGAAGGAGTCGGCCCGCATCGAGACGATCCGCACCAACCGCTCGTCGAACGTGACCGTCCCCGGCACGCGCACCCGGCGGCTGACGACGGCTTTCTCCGCCGTCGCTGTCTTCACGCCGGTCCGCTGGAGCTTGCCGAGCGAAACCTTGACGACGGAGCTGTCCACTTCGTCGCCCTCGTAAACCGGGATGTAGTCCATACCCATCGAGTCCTTCTTCGGCACCTTGGAGGTGTCCGGCAGGCCCATGGGATTGCGGTAATAGAGTATCTTCCGCTCGCCCGCTTTCGGCGCGGTTCCCGCGCTTTCGGCGGCTACCTTCTTCACCGTCTCGAAGGATACGTCCTCGCTCTGCCGCACCGCCACGAACGCACGACCGTCGGCGGTCTCTTTCGGCGCCGCGGAATACTCCGGCTTCCCATCCGGGTGGCGATAGTAGATGACCTTGCCCGTTGGGATCGCCGCGGGCGGCATCGTTTCCCCGAGCGCCTGCCCGGAGAAAAGCTGGTTGAAGTTGGTGGCGAGGCCGCGCGTGCCGGCCACGTAGCCTCCCCCGCCGGCAACGGCGAAGGAGCTGAAGAGGAGCAGGAACTTGAACGTCTTCACGGCGTGGCCTGCAGAGTGAGTTCGCCTTGAACGGTATCGACTTCGCCCTGGACCTTCGCGGCGAGCTTGAAGCGCCAGCCGCCCTCCATGCTGAGGTTCGTCTTGAAGCGGTAGACGCCGGGTTCCGTCGACGGCAGCGCCTCGACCGGGCTGGTCATCGCCTCCATGCCTTCCGGTGCCATGTCCATCCGGGTGGTGAAGATCACGGCGTCGGACACGGGCTTTTCCGTTCGCTTGTCAACGAGACGGACGGCGATCGTCGCCTCCGGCCCTTGGGCGACCTCGGACTGGACGAGTTGGAACTCGTAGTCCGCCGCAGCGGCGTATGATGTGGTTGTCGAGGCCAGCACGATGGCCAGCGATGCGAAGATTCTGTTGGGAGGAAAATGGTTCATAGGAATCTCACCCTGGAACCGGCGCATCGGCCACGTCCTTGAAAAAATGTGATGGTCGGATGCCTCCGCCATTCCGGGCGGAGCGAATCCAGCGGATCAACGGGTGAGGTCAGGCTTTGGGAGGTCGCGCCGGAGGTTCGACGAGGGCAGACGGCAGACGGTTTTCCTGGAGAATGAGGTGCGACAGTTCGCGAGATGAGAGGTCAACGCGCCAACCGCCCGCCTTCTCGTCATGCGCCAGGATCGTGGAGGAGCATATCAGCGCCAGGGGACACTTGTGGCCGCACTCGTTCTTCTGAACGGGTTGTTGCTCCGGGCAGCCGGACATGTCGTCGGAGTGTTCCATCCCCGGCATGGCTTCCATTTGCATGTCCGATGAAAGCACCATGGCGCTCGCCGCCGTGCTCACGCTCACGGGACCGAGCACGACCCCGAGCAACGCCAACAGACAAAGAAAGCGCCGGAGCGCGGCAGCAGCGAACATGCGCTTATGCTTGCATAGCGCGACGTTCATTGTAAGGCGGTCACGGAAAGTTGCGACGGACAACCGCATCAGTCGCCGTCTACAGCGCCGCGCGTCTAATCGGACGTCATCCAATCCGCACAGTCGTTTCGGAGACGAATTCGAAGGTAGGAATTGGTAGATTTTCCGGTGCTGGTCCCTTGCGGACGCGGCCAGCGGTGTCGTAGTGCGATCCGTGGCAAGGACAGAACCAGCCCCCGAAATCACCCGCCTGTCCCAGAGGCACGCAGCCCAAATGCGTGCAGACCCCGATCATCACGATCCAGTTCTCCTTCCCCTCCCCGGCGGAGCGGGCGAGATCGGTCGCAGGCTGGTCGTCGGCAAGATTGGCGTTTCGCGCGATGGGGTCCTTGAGCTCCTTAAGGGCGGTCGCATTTGCCGCTTCGACCTCCTTGGTGGTCCTATTTCGAACGAAAACGGGGCGGCCGCGCCATTTGACTGTCAGCGACATGCCTTCAGCGAGCGAGGATACGTCCACCTCGATGGTGGCCGTTGCGAGTGTCGATGCATCGGGGCGCATCTGATCGATGAACGGCCACGAGGCAGCACCAACTCCCACCACCCCGGCCATGGTCGTCACCAAATAGAGAAAATCACGTTTGGTTGGCTCTTCTGGTTCGTCTATCGCCACAGGAATAGTGCCTCCTTACGGCGCTTAGCTGGTCCCCGCTTCAAAAAGTCCTTGGATCGTCTTGCTGTACCGAAACGTGGTGAGAACGACGATCAGTCGAGAGACGCTTTGCTTAGCCATTATACGTCCAGGGCCAAAGCGATGGAATTGAGAACGATCAGAACAGAATTTCTCACGGATCCGACCTGGAGGAGGCGGATTTTTGCCCGCGAACAGGACCACTCGTTTGGGTCCGGGCAATACCTAGCTTTCGGGCGATCGGCTTGTCTTGACTCGTCCGCCGACCCGTCCGTAGTGAATGAATGGCAGCTCAGTCCTGCAGAGCCGCTGTCCGGCTCTCCAAATTGGACTTCCGCTCACCACCCATTCCGACGCTCGCGAAGAGAGCCATATATCACGCCGGTGCGGGAGGCTCCTTCAAGCCGCCTCCATCGCTTATCTTTGCTGTTTGTGCCTTGTAGGCGATGCTCATCTGCGAATGACCGACAAGACCAGGCTGCAACCCTCAGATCGCGAAGGCCTATGGCGACGGGCCCGTGCAGGCCTATACCGCGGCCACACCGGGCTGAAAAAGCGAGGTCGGCGACCTATCGAAGGCGTTCTTCTCCGCATGCCCGTAAGCATGAGGACGCCCCCGCGAGCCCCTACGGCCGCCAGCCGCCGCTGACGACGAACGGCGCCAGCGTGCCCTCCGCCATCGCCACGCTGCTATAGGCCTTGAGGCGCTGGCCGTCGGAAAGCACGAGGTCGAGCGCGAAGCGCTCCCCTTCGAAGACGCAGGAGACCGTCCGCATCGCGATCCCATCGGTGCCGACGTGCACATGTTCCGGCCGGATCAGCACGTCCGCAAGCGGTCCCGCGCGGACCTGCCCGCGATCGCCGAGCGCCTGGCGGAGCAACGGCCAGTCCAGCTGCCGCCCGGCATTCTCGGGCAGTCTCAGGCGCAGGATGCTGCCGCGGCCGATCAGGCCGCCGACCACCCTACCCTCAGGCCGCGCATAGATCTCGGCCGGCGGCGCCACTTGCAGGATCCGGCCCTCCGCCATCACCGCGACGTCGGTCGCAAGCGCCATCGCTTCCGCCTGGTCGTGCGTCACATAAATCATCGTCGTGCCGGAGCGCTCGTGAAAGGCGCGGAAGATCTCTTCCATGGCCTTCCGCAAATGCTGGTCTAGATTGGCGAGCGGCTCGTCGAGCAGCACGACGTCCGGCTCGGTGACGAGGCAGCGCGCCAGCGCCACCCTCTGCCGCTGGCCGCCGGAAAGTGCGGTCGGCCGCCGCTCGGCGAAGTCCTGAAGCTTGACGAGCGCCAGCGCTTCGGTGACGCGCCGGCGGCAAGCCTCGCCGGAAGCGCCGCGCACCTTCAGCGGATAACCGACATTCTCCGCCACGCTCATATGCGGCCAGAGCGCATAGGACTGGAACACCATCGCCATGTTGCGCTTTTCGGGCGGCAGCGAAAAGGCGGCATCCGCAAGCCGCCGCTCACCGAATTCGATCAAGCCATCCGTCGGCTGCTCGAAAGCTGTGCGATCTTTCGGCTGCGGTCATGAGCTGACCAAAGATGTTGCCTGATCCGCCCGCTCCCAAACGGGAGCCTGACGTTTGACTGAATGCTAGAGGTGACTTCTGGAGACGCCCAGCGTCCTGGGGGAATCGGCGCGCTTTGGAACAGCGGCTTCGGAGGCCGTCCGTGATCTTGGAATGCAGATTTGGTGTGGGTCCGGAACGGCAGCTATCCGGCCTACGCAGCTGATAGCTGACCGTCCTGAAACGGCCCCACTCACGACGTTCGACGTGGTATCCCCAAGCGTCCGGAAAGTCCGCTCTTCGGCCGTGCAGTTTGCCCGCAGCGATCGGCACTGTTGAGCCCGGTCCAGTCATTCCCGCCACGCTTCGCGGACGACCGCTGTGCGTCATTCGAGACCGACAGCTGCGACCCCGAAAGCTGCCACTTCTCGAGCTTGTCGCCTAGCGGATGCCATTGGTGAAAAGGCGACATTCCAGGCGCGTCTTGCCGACGTAGCGCCAAAAGCATGCGATGTCGGAGAATATCTCTACCTTCATCGGTTAAACTCCAATTCCGTCCTTGAGTGTTGATCTTCTCTCACCAACCCTCACGAGGTAATCGAGCTTTCCGATATTCAGGCCTTTGTGCCGAAGAATTGCGTATGCGATCGTGACATGGAAAAAGAAGTTGGGAAGAGCGAATTCCAACAAATAGGACCGACCGTCGAAGGTTATCCAGCGACGGCGCAGATTGATCTTGATGATCCTGGCCTCGCTGCCAGCGAGTTCGATCGGAGATATCGACTGGAGCAATTCCACCGTGACGTCGATGCGCTGCCTCAGTTCACCGAGAGTCGCCTCTGTATCTTCGAACCGCGGTACCTTCCGACCGGCAAGCCCCATTACGCCGCCCTTGGCCGTGTCGCTTGCCCGCTGAATTTGGCTGCGGAAGGGATCCATGTCCGGCGCCAGGCGAAACTCGACCAGGTCATGTTCCACCATGCGCCCTAAGGCGACGAACTCCTCAGCCCTGGTCAGCAGCCCGCGCAGGGCGTCGAGTCCGCTGAGGAATTCGCATACAGACGCATCGTATACGGAAAGCGGCGCAATCTCCTCGGCCATCTGAGCAGCCGAGGTCATCACGCCAGATACCCTCCGTTGGCGTCGAGAACTGCACCTGTGACATAGCTCGCGCCGGGCGAGGCAAGGAATAGGATCGCGGCGGCGACCTCGTCTACCGTGCCGATCCTGCCGAGCGCATGCAGATCAGTGATGCTCGGCGGCAGCTTGTCGGCCGATCCAGCCGCCATGTCAGTCGCCATGATGCCTGCCTGAACCATGTTCACGGTGATTTTCCGCCGACCGAGATCGCGGGCCACACCCTTCGAGTAGCCGATCAAGGCGGCCTTCGTTCCAGCGTAATCTGCCGTGCCGGGGAAACCGGCGCGGGTTCCAACGCCCGATCCCACCGAGATGATGCGACCGCCTTCCGGAAGCACCTTTGCGGCAGCGCGGATGTTCGCGACCACACCTGCGACGTTGATCATCCACTGCCGATCCATTGCCGCGTTGTCGATTTCCGGATCGTCGATCGTCTTGCCTTGCCACGCGACCGCGGCGTTGTTGACGAGAATGTCGAGCTTCCCGAAGTGCTCGACGACCTTTCCAATCAGGGCAGACGCCGTCGACGGGTCACCCTGATCGGTTTTAACGGCAAGCGCTCGCACGCCCTTGGCTTCCAGGCCGGCAATCACTGCAGCCGCCTTATCGTCCGAGACCACATAGCTGATCGCGACATCGGCGCCTTCGTTCGCGAAGGCTGCCGCCGTCGCTGCACCAAGACCGCGCGAGCCGCCAGTAACCAGGGCGACTTTGCCCGCGAATACTTTGCTCATCTGCAACTCCATGAAAGTTCAGCGCCTGCCGGTGTCACCAGAGCAACCGCTCGTTGAGGTAAAAGAAGCCTCCAGTCGGCCCGCCTCGGGCAGTGACGAGAAGATGACCGTCGTGCGGGTCCCCTCGGTGAGATCGAGGTCGGCGACCACGCCGCCCATTTCGCTGCGAACCCAGCCAATGGATTGCATTGACCTTGATGTTCGTGCCCCGAAGCTCCTCGCCAAGCTGAGGCTTGCCCGGCTCTCCGGCCACCCACCCACTTCACCCGTCCCCGCCTGCTCATGGACTTCCGGCCCAGCGAGCGGCGTGTGCCATGTTCGTTCTCCGGTTCGCTCGTGGCTCAAATCTGGACGTGACCGCCGTCGACAAAAAGCTCGATGCCGTTGACGAAGGACGCGTCGTCCGAGGCAAGGAACATCACCGCCTTGGCGATTTCTTCCGGCTTGCCGATACGGCCGGCCGGAATAAGGCTGGCGAGGTAGTTCTTGGTGTTTTCGGCGCTTTCGCCATTGCCAAAAAGCTCGTCCACACCCGCGGTGTCGGTCACTCCGGGGCTGATCGCATTGACCCGGATATGGCGATCCTTCAAATCGAGAATCCAGTTGCGGGCAAAGTTGCGGATGGCGGCCTTGGTCGCAGAATAGACGCTGAAGGCAGGCGTGCCGGAGATGCTGGTCGTCGAGGACGTGAGGATGACGGAGCCGCCGTCGCGCAACAGCGGCAGCGCCTTCTGCACGGTGAACAGTACACCCTTGACGTTGGTGTCGAAGGTCTTCTGGTAGTGCTCTTCGGTAATCGCGCCGAGGGGGGCGAATTCGCCGCCGCCGGCATTGGCAAACACGATGTCGATGTGGGAGTGCTTTTGCTGGACGGCATCATAGAGCCGATCTATATCGGCCAGTTTGCCCATGTCGCTCTGGACGCCGGTCACGCGACCGCCGATCGCCTTGACGGCGGCCTCCAGCGCCTCCTTGCGGCGCCCGGTGATGAACACCGACGCGCCCTCCTCCGAGAAAGCTTTCGCGGTGGCCAGGCCAATGCCGCTCGTGCCACCCGTTACGACCACAACCCTGTTTTCGAACTTCTTTGTCATTGTCCTGCTCCTTGTGTCCGGCGTATTGCCGTTGACAAGAAGATGGCAGTAGAACGCTGATGCAAACAGTGAGCAAAAATGCTACCCAGCGTTCCAAAGGAAGAACGATGACGCGATACGACCTGAACGACTTTGTCTACTTCGCCGAAGTGGTTGCGCATGGCGGGTTCGCCGCTGCGGGGCGCGCCCTGCGTGAGCCCAAATCGAAGCTGAGCCGACGCATTGCGGGACTCGAAGCGCGGCTCGGCGTTCGGCTGATCGAGCGCTCAAGCCGCCGCTTCCGTGTGACGGATGTCGGCCAGTCTTTCTACGAACGATGCAAGGCGCTGGTCGCGGAAGCCGAGCGGGCGGAAGCGCTGGTGGCCGAGGCTCAGTCGGAGCCGCACGGGCTGATCCGCATGAGTTGCCCGACTGGCCTGGTCGAGTCCATCACAGGGCTTTTGAACCAGTTTTTGGAGCGGCACCCAAAGGTGCGCCTCCAACTCATCGCGATTGACAGACCGGTCGATTTGATCGAGGAGCGTATCGATGTTGCCCTGCGCGTACGCACCTCGCTCGACGGCGACGCCTCGCTGACCATGCGCTCGCTGGGCAGCTCTGTCCGCATCCTTGTTGCCAGCCCCCAGATTGCTAGCGGAATCACCGGGATCGATGATCTCGGCAACCATCCGACACTCGCGAGCAACGACGAGTTGGGCGACGTCGACTGGCATCTGGAGATCGAAGATGGCCAGAGACATATACTAAACCACGCTCCAAGAATGAGTTGCGCCGACTTCACGGCCGTGCGCGCCGCGGCAGTGGCGGGACTTGGCGTCGCACTCCTGCCGGATCACAATTGCCGCCAAGCGCTGGATGAAGGCAAGCTCGTGCGCGTCCTGCCCCCATGGCGTGGCGTACGAGGTCTGGTGCATCTCGTGTTCACGACGCGCCGTGGCCTGCCACCTGCGGTGCGCAAGTTCATCGACTGTCTGGCTGCCGGATTTCCGGAAGACGCGCTGGCGCGATGATTTGTTTTTGCTCCCTACATCCGGCGAAAGGTCGAACTGCGGGGATTGCGCCAACAGGAGCCGACCTCAAGCCTCCAATGCGCCGACGTGTCGAAAAACTCCACGAAACGACAGTCCGTGCAACTTCCGCTGAAATGGAAATTCTCGAAGGCGCCCTGCGAAATTGATTTACGCTATAGGAGAGCGCCGCGATGTTACGCAAAACTAATTCAATGGGCGGGTTTCGAAGGTCCCCGCAAAGAGTTTCTCAACACCATCCGCCAAGAGCAGTCGATCTCAGGATCTATTCTGACCCTCCCACGAGTATGATGCGGTGCCGCCTCTCTTTTCATTCCCAATCTCGATCAGCGATAAGTCGTTGGTCAGGGTAGTTACGCGGCCTTTTGAAGGCTCACGTAGCTGATCAGGTCTTCGATGGTCACGAGCAGCAGATTGTGCTTCTCCGCGAACCGGACCAGATCGGGCAAACGCGACATTGTACCGTCGTCATTTGCGACCTCACAGATGACACCAGAAGGCTTCAGTCCCGCAAGTCGTGCAAGTTCTACAGCCGCCTCGGTGTGCCCAGGACGCGCGACAACACCCCTGGGGTGAGCACGCAGCGGAAAAATATGTCCTGGACGCGCGAAGTCTTCAGGACGGGATTTTTCGTTCAGGAGAGCTTGAACGGTGGCAGCGCGGTCGGCTGCGGAGATGCCAGTCGTTGTGCCAGGGATGTAATCGACCGAAACCGTAAAAGCAGTCTTCAGCGAGTCTGTGTTGTTGCTGACCATCAGAGGGATATCCAAAGCATCCAACTGTTCACCCTCCATGGCCACACAGACAAGTCCACGAGCGTGGTTCATCATGAAGGCGATATGCTGGGGTGTGACGGCCTGCGAAGCGACAACGATGTCGCCTTCGTTCTCGCGATCCTGATCATCAACCACGACGACCATTTCACCTCGGACGATTGCCTGAACTGCATCTTCAATTTTCGCAAAGGTCATTCTTCTGCCTTTCAAGGGTATGCCGCTTTCGCGGCACTGGTCAGCGCATTCGGAAATGCGCCCAATTTTCCCTTGGGCGAACAAGTGACACTGCCCCCATAACGGGGGCACCAGCCACGTTGTCCTCTTCCATCCGGACTATACCGTCGGCCCCGGCATCTCACCGGGTCTGCTGACCCTTCGTCTAGCGACGAAAGCGCTCGCGGGCTCCAGGAACTTCCTGATACCGCCGGTGGGGAATTTCGCCCCGCCCTGAGAACAAGTCGAAAATAGGCGCGACGCGCATGGAATTTCAAGAATGAATCCGCCAACAATTATCCGGAATGCGCAAAAGCATCCCGGATAGGTCTAAAACTCACGACATGATCAGTCCGCGTCGACATTTATGGTCTGACCGGTGATGTAGGCGGCGTTCATTTGCTTGGCGGAAATCGAAACCATTGCGTCGTTCTCGGCCGCCTATCCCGGATGCCGATAGATGGCTTACACAATCGACTGACCGGTGGCGGCCCAGTCCTTGTGAACCGCTCAAGGCCCTTGTCCGTCAGTACGTTACGCAAATGATGGCCATTCATTTGCCAGTTTCCCGCAACCAGCTTCCTGCGCATTGGGATCACCAGCAGCAGAAGCCGCCGTCGACCAGTAGATCAACACCGGTGACGAAGCTTGCAGCGTTCGAGAGCAGAAATACTGCTGGTCCAACCATTTCATCGACCGTCGCCATGCGTTGCATCGGTGTCTGCTCCTCGAACAGCTTGGTCTGGTGCACCATTTCCGGTCGGGTGTTCATCGGCGTGGCCGTATAGCCGGGACTGATCGCGTTGACGCGGATGCCGCGCCCGACCCATTCCATCGCCATCGACTTCGTCATGTGGATCACGCCGGCTTTCGAGGCGTTATAATGGCACTGGCGGAGACCACGATTGACGATCACGCCGGACATCGAGGCGATATTGAGGATCGAGCCGCGGCCGTTCTTCAGCATGGCGCGCGCCTCCGCCTGGCAGGAGAGGAAAACGCCCTTCAGATTGATGTCCATCATCGTCTGGAATTGGCTTTCCTCCATCTCCTCCGCCGGGTTGGCATTGGCGATGCCGGCCGCATTGACGGCGAGGCTGAGCGGACCAAGTTCCGCCTCGGTTCGGGTGACCGCTTCGTTGAGTGCGGCGCCACTGGTCACGTCCGCGGCGATCTGGATGCTGCGGCGCCCAGCCTTTGCGATGAAGTCGGCGGTGGTTGCGAGGCCATCGTCGGTACGGCGGTCGAGCAGCGCGACATCCGCTCCGCATTGTGCGAGGCCTATGGCGATGCGCTGGCCGATGCCGCTGCCCGCACCGGTCACGAAAGCGATGTTTCCGGAAAGATCGAACAATCTCGGCGCGTTGAGAGTGATCTCAGACATAAACATTCTTCCCCTGTTCAGATCGTCGCCAGTTCCATGACGGAGACGTCGTTTGCGTCCTCACGGTTCAGGATGCCCGCCTGCTTTCCCTTGGCCATGACCATGACACGGCTGGATACACCGAGTACCTCCTCGAGGTCCGAACTGACCACGATCACGGCGACGCCCTGCCGGGCGAGGTCCATGATGAGATTATAGATCGATGATCGGGCGCCCACATCGATGCCGCGCGTCGGCTCGTCCAGCACGACGACCTGGGGCTTGCGGGCCAGCCACTTGGCAAGCACCACCTTTTGCTGGTTGCCCCCGGAAAGCTCGCCCGCATTCTGGCCGCCGCGGCCCTTGACGCCGAACCTTCTGATGTAGCCCTCGGCGAACTGTTGGATGCGGCGCGAGGAGAGCCAACCGCTGGGCGCGATCTCGCCGAGATTGGCGTAGCCGATATTCTCCGCAATCGAATGATCGAGCACCACTCCCTGAAGCTTGCGGTCCTCCGGCACGAGAACGATGCCATTGCGGATCGCGTCGATCGGGGAGCGAGGCGTAATGGCCTTGCCGCGCAGGAGCACTTCCCCGCCGGAAATGGGATCGGCGCCGGTGATGGCGCGAACCAATTCGGTGCGCCCGGCGCCCATGAGGCCGGCAATGCCGAAGACCTCTCCCTTGCGTACGAAAAAGTTGATGTCGCGAAAAGCGTTGGAGGGGGAGGAAAGACTCCGCACCTCCAGCGTCACCTCATCCGTGGGTGTCGGAAGCGCCGGGAACATGCGCTCCAGGGAGCGGCCAACCATCGCCTCGACAATGGTGCGGATCGGCACGTCGCCGCTGTCGAACTCCTGCACCTTGGCGCCGTCACGCATGACGACGATACGGTCAGCAATTTGACGGATTTCCTCGAGGCGGTGTGAAATGTAGATGATGCCGACCGCATCCGCCCTCAGCCGCTCGATCTGCTGGAAGAGAAGCTGAGTCTCTTCGCCACCGAGCGCGGCGGTCGGTTCGTCCAGGATGAGGAGGCGGGCATTGAGCGTCAGCGCCTTGGCGATTTCGATAAGCTGCTGCTTGCCGGTCGAAAGCCCTTCGACGAGGCGATCGGGCGAGATATCGAGGCCGAGCCGGTGAAGGCCGCTGCGTGCCCGATCCTCCATCGCCTTGCGGTCGATCCGGCCCGCCTTCATCGGGTAGCGGCCGACGAACACGTTCTCCGCAATGGAAAGTTTCGGAAGCAGTTTCAGTTCCTGATGGATCATGCCCACCCCTTCGTCCATCGCGGCGCGGGGATCGGCGGGAGTGTAGCTCTTGCCGAACCAGGTCATTTCTCCTGCCGAGGGCTGAACGGTGCCGGAAATGATATTCGACAGGGTCGATTTTCCGGCACCGTTTTCACCGAGCAGCGCCACGACTTCTCCCGGATAGATGTCGAGATCGACACCGTGAAGAACCTTGATCGGGCCGTAGGCCTTCTGGACTCCACGGAGCGACAGGATGGGAGAGCGGGTCGTCATGGCGCTGCTGCCTTTCGGGTCTGAATCCGGGTTACGGATGGCTCTTCACGAATTCCGGCGCGTTCTCACAGGTCGTCAGAACGGCGTTCGGCGTCTGGCGCTCCTCGACCTTCTGGCCGGCGGCGACGGCAAGCGCGGATTCGACCGCGAGGACGCCCATCTTCTGCGTGCTCTGGGTCGCGGTGGCGATGAACGGACCCTTGCACTTGGCGAGATATTCGAGAGCCGAGACGTCGCCGTCATAACCGCCGATGATTACCTTGTCAGAGAGGTTGGCGACGTCGACGGCTTTGGCCGCACCCATGGCGAGACCGTCGGCCTGACCGAAGATGATCGTGATGTCCGGATTGGCCTGCAGCATGTTCTGCGCGATCGAGAAGCCCTCGTCCGCCGACCACATGTTGCTCCACTGCTGGGCTACAAGCTCGACGCCCTTGTTCTCGTCGATTGCGCGCTTGCAACCGGCGAAGCGGTCGACTTCCGGGGTCGTGCCCTTCTGGCCATGGATGATCGCCATCTTGCCGGAACCGCCGGCCTTCTCGATGATGTACTTGCAGACGGCATAGGCGGATTCGACGCTCTCGCCGGCAATGAAGGTATCACCCGGCGCGCCTTCCGGAACGCGGTCGACGTTGATCACCGGAATGCCAGCCTCGCGGGCAATGCGGGTCGGCACGGCAGCGGCAGCGGCGCCGGCCGGGATGTAGATGAATGCGTTGATGTCCTGGGTCATCAGGTCCTGCACCTGGCTGACCTGGGTGTTCGTGTCGTTCTTCGCGTCGACGACGACTACATCAATGCCCTTTTCCTTGGCATGCTTTTCGACGCCGAGCTTGATCTGGTTGAAGAAGTCGGCCTGGAGGTTCGGAACGGCAAGACCGATCTTCTTTACCTCCGCAGCGGCGGCTGGAGACGCAAGCACCACAGCCGCGGTTGCTGCCGTCAGTAGTTTGGACAACTTCATAGTTTCTCCTCCGAGTTGTTTGGTGGCTTCCTGTCCTGGCAGAAGGGACCACCTACCCTTTTTGTCGGCCCGCACCATTGCTGGCCGTTTTTCGAAGCCCAGCCGCGCGCGCAGGCGGGGCGAGTAATCGCTACTTCCGTTTGCGGTAGGTCTCGGCGGTCACGGCAAGCACGATGACGCCACCGATAATTACTTGCTGCATGAACGGGGAAACGCTGAGCAGGTTGAGACCATTGCGCAAAACGCCGATGATCAGCACGCCAATGATGGTGCCGCCGATGCCCCCAGTGCCGCCGGAGAGAGAGGTGCCTCCGATGACAACCGCCGCGATGGCGTCGAGTTCATAGGAGACGCCCGAAGACGGTTGCACCGAGTCGAGGCGTGCCGCGAGCACCATGCCGGAAAGACCGGCGAGCAAGCTCGACACGACATAGACGAGCACGGTTGCACGGTTCACATTAATGCCCGCGAGTCGAGCAACTTCGGCGTTGCCGCCGATCGCATAAAGCGAGCGCCGCCATGGCGGTAGCGGAGATAGAGCAATCCGACGATAAAGACCACCAGCATCACGGCTACAGTCAGCGTCAGGAAGCCGCCAAAACGGACGATCGCCATTGTATTAAACCAGGCGGGAAAGCCGATGAGCTGCTGTCCGTCGGTGATCATGTTTGCAAGGCCGCGCGCAATCGACATCATCGCAAGCGTCGCGATAAATGCCGGCACGTTGAAGCGCGTTATGAGCAGCCCCGCGACAAGGCCGTTAAGTGAGGCAACCAGCAGCGCGAGTGGGATGGCCAACCACATCGGCACGCCGGCCATAATGTTCAGATAACCAAGCACCATCATCGCCAGCGCCATGACGGAGCCGACCGCAAGATCGATCCCGCCGATCAGGATGACCAATGTCATGCCTACGGCCATGACGCCAAGCACCGTGATCTGATCGAGCACATTGAGGAAGTTCCGGACCGACAGGAACTTGTCACTTGCGAAGGTCAGGAAGACGCACAGGGCGATGAGACCAATCAAGGGTCCGGTTGCACCCCGCAACGAGGGCAGCATTCTTCGGCCGACCACATCGTGTGTTTTGACTAGCGCCGCCATAAGCTCTCCTTCTCCAGCTACCTGCAGGCTCCTCCCGCTGAAGCTAGCATAAATATTCAGCCTCGTTTGCAAATTCATACATTAGCATTAATCGGCGTGTCAACGCATATTCGCGGACCCACGGAAGCCGCCCTCGCGTGAGGATTGACGCTTGACAATGCCGCTCAATCTGCAAACATATTTACTAACGCATAAATATTCATTGAGAGGTAACATGCAGCCGAACGATCTCGATCGGATCGCACGACAGATACGCCTTCGCGATCTGCAGGCGGTTTTCGAAGCCGGCGCCGGCCATATCGGCGGCGAAATGTCCGCCATCGACATTCTGACGGCGCTCTATTTCCGCGTGCTGCGCATCTGGCCTGACCAGCCGAAGCATCCGGAGCGTGACCGTTTCGTGCTGTCCAAGGGCCACGTGGCGCTGGCGCTCTATGTGACGCTCGCCAAGCGTGGCTTCATACCGGAAGAAGAAGTCGGCACATTCCTCAAGCCACATTCCCGCCTGAACGGGCACCCCAACTGCAACAAGGTTCCGGGCGTCGAGACCAACACAGGGCCGCTCGGGCACGGCCTGCCAGTTGCAGTCGGCATGGCGAAGGCCGCCAAGCTGACCGGCGCGAATTACCGCACCTATGTCATGACCGGCGACGGCGAGATGCAGGAAGGATCGAACTGGGAGGCGATCGCATCGGCCGCGCAGTTCGGCCTCGACAACCTGACCCTGATCATCGACCACAACCGCTTCCAGCAGGGCGCGGCGCTGAAGGACACCAACAACCTTGCTCCCTTCCCCGCCAAGCTCGAAGCCTTCGGCTGGGATGTCACCGAGATCAACGGCAACGCCATGGACGAGATCGTGCCCGCGCTGGAGCACCGCGGCGAACGCCCGCACTGCATCGTCGCCCATACCAATAAGGGCCACGGCATTTCCTTCATGCAGGACAAGGTCGACTGGCACCACAAGGTGCCCAATGCGGAACAATTCGAAATAGCCGTGGCTGAGCTTTCGGAGGCCCTGTGATGAAGGACGTGATAACCTCCCCCAAGCTGCACGATTGCCGCGACGCCTTCGTTGCGGTGCTGGAGCGCCTCGGCGCGGACAACCCCAGGATCGTCGCTGTCTGCAACGACTCCGTCGGCTCGTCCAAGCTCGGCGGCTTCAAGTCCAAATGGCCGGAGCGGCTGGTCAATGTCGGCATCGCCGAACAGAACATGGTGGGCGTCGGCGCGGGCCTTGCCAATGGCGGGCTGCTGCCCTTCGTCTGCGGCGCCGCCTGCTTCATGACCGGCCGCTCCCTGGAGCAGATCAAGGCCGACATCGCCTATTCCAACGCAAACGTAAAGCTCATCGGCATTTCTTCCGGCATGGCCTATGGCGAACTCGGTCCGACGCACCATTCCATCGAGGATTTTGCCTGGACCCGCGTGCTGCCGAATCTGCCCGTGATTGCGCCCTGTGATTCGATCGAAACGGCCGCGGCCGTGGAATGGGCGGCTCATTACGAGGGTCCGGTCTTCCTTCGCCTGTCGCGCGTCGGCGTCCCGGATCTCCTTCCGCCGGACCACAAATTCGAGTTGGGCAAAGCCAACCTGCTACGCGACGGCGGCGACATCACCCTTGTCGCCAACGGCACACTGACCCACCGCATGCTCAAGGCGGCCGATATCTTGGCCGAACAGGGAATCGAGGCGCGAGTCCTCAACATCGCGACGGTCCGGCCGATTGATGTCGAGGCGGTGGTGGATGCCGCCCGCGAAACCGGCGCCATCCTGACGGCCGAAGAACATTCCACCTTTGGCGGGCTTGGCTCGGCAATTGCTGAACTCGTGGTGGCCGAAGCGCCAGTGCCGATGAAGATCCTCGGGGTTCCGGGCATCTTTGCCCCCACCGGTTCGGCCGAGTTCCTGCTTGACGAATTCGGCATGTCCCCCGCCGCCATCGCCGAGGCGGCCGTCGCATTGATTGCACGCAAATCTTCCCGCGCATGATTGTGCCGGTTTAGATTTCGTGCCGGGCGCGGCAACCCTCCCTGTAGCCGCGCCCCCAACTTCTGCCTGCCGGAGCCACCATGACAACCGCCATCCTCGCCATCGACCAGGGCACCACGAATTCCAAGGCCGTGCTCGTTTCCACGAGCGGGGAAATCCTGTCACGCGGCACCTCTCCTGTTGGCATCGAACATCCCCAGCCCGGCTGGGTCGAACAGAGTCCGCTGCGCATTTGGGAATCGGTGCAGGAGGCGATCGCCGCCTGCCTGCAAGCAGGCCCCGTTGTGGACGTCGTCGGCATTGCAATCTCCAATCAGCGCGAATCCGTGACGGTGTGGGATGTCGCCACGGGAGAACCGCTCGGTCCGGTGGTAAGCTGGCAGTGCCGCCGTAGCGCTCCGGCATGCGCCGAACTGATCGCGGCGGGTCATGGCGCCCGTGTTCAGGCGCTTACCGGACTTCCCATCGACCCGATGTTCCCAGGCCCGAAGATGAAGTGGTTGCTCGACCGCGCGCCCGCCGGTCACAGGGTCCGGCTCGGAACGATCGACGCTTGGCTGATCCATTGCTTCACGGACGGCGCGGTTCATGCATGCGATGCCGCCAACGCCGCCCGCAGCCAACTCTACGACCTCAACGGACAGGTCTGGAGTGAAGAACTGTGCGGCCTTTTCGGTGTGCCGAAATCCGCCCTGCCGGAGGTACGCGACAGCGCCGCGCGTTTTGGAACTACCAAGAACGTGCCGGGCCTCCGGGATGGTATTCCCATCGCCTCCGCCATCGGCGACAGCCATGCCGCCCTCTTCGGCCACGGGGCGTTCAATCCCGGCGATGGCAAGGTGACCTTTGGCACCGGCTCTTCGATCATGACGACCCTGCCCCGCTTCATCGCCCCAAAGCGGGGCATTACCACGACGATCGCGTGGTCGATCGCCGGAAAACCAACCTATGCGTTCGAGGGCAACATTCTCGTCTCGGCCGCCGCCCTGCCCTGGGTGGCCGAGATGCTGGGCCTTCCGGATATACAGGCGCTCACCGATCTCGCCGCAACCGCTGAGCCTGGCGGGCCGGGCTTCGTGCCGGCCTTCGTCGGCCTCGGTGCGCCCTACTGGTATGCTGATGCACGAGCACTGTTTTCCGGCATCACCTTCAACACGACCCGCGCCCAGATGGCCCGAGCGGTAACGGATTCCATGGCCTTTCAGGTCCATGACGTCTTCAAGGCGATGTCCGATCAGTCGCCGACGCCGCTCGGCCGCCTCTATGTCGACGGCGGGCCAAGTCAGAACACTTTCCTCATGCAATGCGTGGCCGACACGCTGAACCACGTCATCATCCAATGCGACGCGCCCGAGGCCTCCGCCCTGGGCGCAGCGTACCTCGCCGGCCTTTCGCTGGGTATCTGGTCCGATCTGGCCAAGATCGCGGCCCTGCGCCGCGGCGGTAATCCCATCGCGCCGCGTGCTTGCGATGCTGCAGATCGCCTTCGGGTTTGGCAGGACGCGATCTACCGCTCGACCGTTCGGGGTTCTTCAACTATGAGTGAATAAAAATTCACCCCCCCGGAGGACCACATGGGACGGCTCAACGAGCTGCGACTGATCGCCCGAGTTGCGCAGATGTACCATATCGAAGGCAAGCGGCAGGCGGAAATCGCCGAGGGCATGCGCATGTCGCAAGCCACCGTTTCGCGCATGCTAAAGCGGGCCGAGCAGGAAGACATCGTGCGCACGACAGTCATCCCGCCGCCCGGGACATTTACCGAGCTCGAATCCGCGCTGCGCGAACGCTATGGCCTAACGGAAGCCATCGTCATCGACTGTTCCGAGGACCGCGACGGGGCGATCATGGCCCGTATCGGCGAAGCCGCAGCCCACTTCCTCGAAGTCACCCTGCAGCAGGACGAGATTGTCGGCGTCTCGAGCTGGAGCCAGACCATTCTGCGCATGGTGGACAATATCCACCCGCTCAAGAACGCTAAGGCCAAGTACATCGTCCAGATCCTCGGCGGCATGGGCGAGGCCTCGGTGCAGACCCATGCCACACAGCTCATGGCCCGTCTGGCACGGCTCACCGGCGGTGAGCCGCGGCTCCTCCTCGTCCAGGGCATCACCTCCTCGCGCGAGGCAAAGCTCGTCATGCTGGCCGACCCTGTCGTACGTGAGACGATGGACCTGTTCGGATGTCTCAGCCTTGCCATCGTCGGCATCGGCGCGGTGGAGCCGTCCGAACTCCTCGCCCGCTCCGGCAACGTCTTCTCCCGTCAGGAAATGGCGATGCTGCACGAGGCGGGCGCCGTTGGCGAGATATCCTACCGGTTCTACGACAAGGACGGAAAACCGGTCGAAACGCCGCTCAACGAGCGCGTCATCGGCATTTCGCTGGAGGATCTCCGCAAGACTGACCGGGTTATCGCACTGGCGGGCGGAGAATCGAAAACCCAAGCCATCGCCGGCGCCCTGAAGCTCGGCATCATCGATGTGCTTGTCACCGACAAGTTCACTGCAGCTCGGCTCACGGCCTGATCTTACCCGAGATCAGCCCTCGGCCTGCTGCGTATTATGGAGAAGACAGACATGAGACGTTTCGCAGGCCAGACGGTTTTTGTCACCGGGGGGAACAAGGGCATCGGGCGCGGCATCGCCAAGCGATTTGCCGACGAGGGCGCAAAGGTCGCCATCGCCGCAATCGAGAAGGATACGCCTGCGGCCGCTGAAGCGATTGCAGAGGAAACCGGTGCCGAGGTGATCGGCCTTGCGCTGGATGTAACGGACGCAAAGGCCGTGCAGGAGGCCTATAGCGAGGCTGAGACGAAGCTCGGTGCCATTTCCGTCTCTGTGCAGAATGCCGGCGTCATCACCATCGCCAAGATCGAGGATCTCACCGAGAGCGAATGGGACCTCAACCTCGACGTCAACACAAAGGGAGTCTTTCTCTGCTGCCAGGAGGCGATCCGTCGCTTCCGCGCCAGCGGCACGAAGGGCCGCCTGATCAACACCGCCTCCGGCCAGGCGCGCCAGGGCTTCATCTACACGCCGCACTACGCCGCCTCGAAATTCGGTGTTGTCGGGTTGACACAGAGCCTTGCCAAAGAACTCGCTCGCGAGGGCATAACAGTGAATGCAATCTGCCCCGGCATCATCCATACCGAGATGTGGGACTACAACGACCGTGTCTGGGGGAATATGCTCGGCGAGTACGGACCCGGCGAGCTCATGGCCGAATGGGTCGAAGGCATCCCCATGGGCCGCGCCGGCACCCCCGCCGAAGTCGGCGCGCTCGTCGCCTTTCTCGCGTCGAACGATGCCGCCTACATCACCGGCCAGACCATTAATGTCGATGGCGGCTTGATCATGTCGTAGGGGCAACCAGTTCGAGTGAACCGAATCGAGCGCCGACAGTGTGCGCACGCGGTGAACCTGGCATTCTTCTCAGGCCAATTTGGATTGAGAAGGCTGCCATCGCTGCAGCCTCGCGAAAAGTCTCAGAAGGAGCGGTTCAGTCCCCCACGTCGGAGCCAACGAACGCCTTAGATCAGCGTCCTGCCCTCCGAATGCGCGCTATTCTGCATTGACGGCCTCGTACGAAGCGAAGGATACCGCCGATGACCGCTTCCTTCCGCAAAGCGGCAATCCAGTCGCATCGCAGTGAAATTCCGGTCACCACCCACCTGTGCCGCTGACGGCGACACCTGGAAGGACCGGATTGGGTGGACAGCAGAAGTTCAAGCCGCAAAAAACCAGCTACCGCTGTCTCGATGAAAGCAGACTTCCACATTTAGGAGGAGCCGCACGTCCTTGCACGCCAGCTTTGTAGCGGCGGCGACAGCAAACCGGCAGCCCCGCCAGCGTTACACAACATCTTCGCGCCGCTTCGCGAAGGGAATTCATGAAAAGATCGTCGCCGCTGGCAAGCGCCCCGATGCCTTGGTGCTGGTTACCATGGCATGGGCAAGCTCAGTTGGCGGATATTCGATGCTGAATGTCATTCCGTTGGGATACAGCCAGATCGATGGGCGCTAAGACTACTTCGAGGCAAAGCTGTGCCCGCCGAAGTCGAGCTGACATAGAGTGTCCGGGCGTTTGATCCGCCCCTATGATTGCTGGCGGGGGCGTAGCGCGCCGCGGAGCGTTCTTACGCCGGAACGTTTCGCCCCGCGGTCGTCGTTGTCGATCCCGCCCCCTCGGTGACATGCCTGCGCATATAAGCCTGGGGACTGCTGCCCATCTCGGTGCGGAATGCGTAAACGAAAGCGGATGTCGAACCGTATCCGAGCTCCATGGCGACTTGTGTCACACCCAGCCCACCGCCCAGAAGCTCGATAGACCGAAAGAGCCGCAAACGCCGTCGCCATGAACGCAGGCTCATGCCCAGCTCCGTGTTGAAGCGGCGCGCCAATGTCCGAGGCGAGATGTTGAGCGCCTGCCCCCATTCCTCCGGACTCCGGTTATCTGTCGGGTCCAAATAGAGGGCCTCGCAAAGCGTCGTCAATGGCGCGCCTCGCGGCCACGGCAAAGCCGACGGCAGCGGCTGGACCCGCACAAGCTGATCGAGGATGAGGGTGGTCACCCGGCCTGCATAGCCATCCCAATCTTCCTGCCCCTCAAGTTCCGTTGCCTCGACGATCAAGGCCTGCAGCAATGGCGACATCATGAAGATCGTCGGCACTTTCGGCAGGTTCGCGCCGGCCTCATCCGCAATCCAGAGGCTGCGAAAAACCGCGCCGAGAAGCGAACCGACCCGATGCACGACGCCGGTCGGCAGCCACACGGCTTGATCCGGCGTGATCACGAACGACTCCTTTTCCGTATAGACCGTCAGCACTCCGGAGATGGCATAGACCAGTTGGTGCCACGTATGTGAGTGCTCCGGGAAGTAATGGCGCGCCGGGATGGATTGCGCCCGCACCGTGAGCGGCTCAGGAGGGCGAAGTCCTGATGGGGTCGTGATTGGCTGCCAGTTCATCGTGACGCTCCAATTTTGGCAGCTATTCTATATCGAATGTCGGTCCATTGAAATACAGCCAAATCGAATTCCGCTAACTTACCCTCACATCAAATGCCAATCGCCTCTCGACCGACGTGGGAACCCTCGCGCCGGACCCATGTCCTCATGCCTTGTGAAGCCGGATGTCAGAAATTACCGCAAGCAAAGTCCTCGAACCTGCTGCCTCATCCCATTACGACTCCGCGCGCGGAAACCTTGCGAGGCTGACGATTGCGCAGGCGCTCGGCGGCGCGAATTCCGCTGTTGTCTATTCCACCGGAGCGATCGTCGGCAATACGCTCGCGCCCACCCCGGCACTCGCCACAATGCCGATATCGATGTTCGTCGTCGGAATGGCGCTCTCGACACTGCCCGCAGGCGCAATCGCGCAACGTTACGGTCGCCGTACGGCTTTTTTGGTCGGGACAAGCTGTGGTGTGCTCGTCGGTATTCTGGCGGCGATCGCGGTGGTGATCGGTTCCTTCTGGCTCTATTGCGCCGCGACGCTCTTTGGGGGCGTCTACGCCGCAGTGGTACTTTCCTTCCGCTTCGCGGCGGCCGACTGCGTTCCGGCTGAACGGCGCCCACGTGCATTGTCTCTCGTCATGGCCGGAGGTGTTCTGGCCGGCGTGATCGGGCCGCAGCTTGTCAATCACACCATGTATCTCTGGATGCCCTACATGTTCGCGGCGAGCTACCTTGCCCAAGCTGCAGTGGCGGCACTCTCGGCGCTGCTTTTGATCGGAGTTCGGCTTCCGACGCCGACTAAGGTGGAGGCCGCGGGCGGCCGCCCCCTTGGTGTCATCGCCCGGCAGCCACGCTTCATCACGGCTGTGATCTGCGGGGTCGTCTCCTACCTGCTCATGAACTTCCTGATGACCGCGGCACCCTTGGCAATGCAGCTCTGCGGTCTGAGCCAAGAGTCCTCCAACCTCGCCATTCAGTGGCACGTGGTTGCCATGTATGCCCCGAGCTTCTTCACCGGGCGCCTGATCACGCGCTTCGGTGCACCCCGCGTGGTCATGACGGGCCTGGTGTTAACGGGCATCTCCGCGGCCGTCGGGCTGACGGGGGTGGATGTGGCGCATTTCTGGATCACCCTCATCGTGCTCGGTGTCGGCTGGAATTTCGGTTTCCTCGGTGCGTCGGCCCTGGTGCTCGAATGCCATCGTCCCGAGGAGAAGGCGCGCGTCCAGTCGCTCAACGACTTCGCCGTGTTCGGAATGATGACCCTCGGCTCGTTTCTTTCCGGGGGGCTGCTGACGGCCTACGGCTGGAACACCATCCTCGCGCTGTCCTTCATTCCCCTCGTGCTGGCCCTTCTCGCGCTTGGCGTTACCTATGTGCGCGGGTCGCGATAGGTGCCGACCGCGCCGGGCTTCGGGATGAAGCTGAGGAAGGATGCGGAAGCGCGCATGGAAATAGCCGCGGTCAGTCTGAAATAGGCGATGCGGCACTCAAAAACAGGAGGAATGAACAGAACACAGAAACAGCATTCAAATTCACGTTCGGTAACAAAACCAATGGGGAACGAAAATGAAGAAATCTCTATTCCTGCTAACACTTAGCGCAGTCGCTCTACTGTCCGGCACGGCAATGGCGGGCACGCTCGACGAGGTAAAGGCACGCGGCAAGCTCAACTGCGGCGTCAGTTCCGGTACGTCGGGCTTTTCCGCTCCCGATGCCAAGGGCATCTGGCAGGGCTTCGACGTCGCATTCTGCCGGGCAGTGGCCGCGGCCGTGCTCGGCGACCCGATGAAGGTCGAGTTTGTTCCGACCACAGGCCAGACCCGCTTTACCGCCTTGGCTTCCGGCGAGATCGACGTGCTGTCGCGCGCGACGACCTGGACCTTTTCGCGTGACACCGACCTGAAGCTCACCTTTGCAGGCACCAACTTCTACGACGGGCAAGCCTTCATGGTGAAGAAGGAACTCGGCGTGTCCTCCGCCAAGGACCTCAACGGCGCCACCGTCTGCATCCAGTCGGGCACCACGACCGAGCTCAACCTCGCCGAATATTTCCGCATCAACAAGATGAGCTACGAGCCGGTTCCGGTCGACTCGAGTGCTGAAGGAGAGCGTCAGTATCAGGCGGGAGCGTGCGACGTTTATACCAGCGACGGCTCCAATCTCGCCTCCGTCCGCGCCAGCTTCAAGAACCCGCCGGACCACGTCATCCTGCCCGAAATCATCTCCAAGGAGCCGCTCGGGCCGATCGTCCGTCAAGGCGACGAGCAGTGGGCGGACATCGCGCACTGGACGCAGAATGCGCTCTTTGCCGCCGAGGAACTGGGCGTGACCAAGGCCAATGTGGACCAGCTTGCAGATGCTTCGGACGATCCGGAAATCAACCGCCTTCTCGGTAAGGAAGGCGATCTCGGCAAGATGCTGGGGCTTGATGCCGACTGGGCCAGGCGCGCCATCGCGGCCGGCGGAAACTATGGCGAGATCTTCGCCGCCAACCTTGGAGACGACACGCCGATCCGCCTGGAGCGGGGACTCAATGCGCTCTGGACCAAGGGCGGTCTGATGTACTCTCAGCCGTTCCGGTGAGAACCCCATGAGGCGCGCGGCTTAAGGCCGCGCGCCCTTCCTGACGAAACGCGATGACAGCGCTCATTCCGCCCGAATTTCGCGCGGGCGAAGACTGTTGCGACGGACTTGCAGGGATTTCGCCAATGGCAAACGCAATCACTTTTTCCAACCGCGAGCCGCACCGTGCTTTTCGTCTGAGCATGCTGCTCAACGATAGCCGGTACCGCTCCTACACGATCCAGATCTTCGTTCTGATGTGCCTCATGCTGGGGATCGCCTGGCTGGTGGACAACACGGTCCGCAATCTCGCGCTTCTAGGCAAGGATTTCTCCTTCTCGTTTCTATGGAGCACCGCCGGCTACGACATCAACCAAAGGCTTATCAACTACGACACCCAGATGACGCACGGCCGCGCAGCGCTCGTCGGGCTTTTGAATACGGTGGTCCTCGCTGTCCTGTCCTGTGCTCTGGCCACGATCATCGGCGTCGCTGCGGGCGTGTTGCGACTGTCCGGCAACCCGATCGTTGCGCGGTTGATGACGGTCTATGTTGAGGTCTTCCGCAATATTCCGCTGCTGCTCTGGATCCTGGTCTTCGGTGCGATCATGAGTGAAGCCGTGCCCGCGCCGAATGCGTTCAAGGGCGAGAATGCCACGGCCAGCATGATCTTCGGCGCAGTGGCCATTACCAATCGCGGCGTCTTCGTACCCGAGCCGCTGTTTACCCGCGACCTCGGGACGCTCAATCTCGGGATCATTCAGCCAAGCTTGAGCGTCGTCGCCATCGTCGTGGTCGTGATCTTGTGTTGGCTCGTCCATCGAGGACTGGTGCGTCATGCCGAACGGGTACAGAGCCAGACCGGCGTCAGACCGGTGACCTGGTGGAAGACCATCACCGTCCTTTCCGGTCCGCCACTCCTGCTTCTCTGGGCGCTGGGCTTTCATCTCGGCTATCCCGAACTGCGCGGCTTTAATTTCCAGGGCGGGCTCCAGCTTCGCAATGCGCTGATCGCCATGTGGCTCGGGCTCGGTATCTATACCGGCGCCTTCATCGCCGAAAATGTGCGAGCAGGCATCCTTGCGATCTCCAAAGGCCAGTCGGAGGCCGCTCACGCCCTCGGCCTTCGGCGGGGGAAGACGATGCGGCTGGTGATCCTGCCGCAGGCGCTCCGGGTGATCGTGCCGCCGCTGATCTCGCAATACCTCAACATCACCAAGAACACCTCGCTCGGGTTGGCGGTGGGCTACATGGACCTGCGCTCGACGCTCGGCGGGATCACCATCAACCAGACCGGCCGCGAACTCGAGGGCATGCTGCTGCTCATGCTGATCTACCTATCGCTGAGCCTCACCATCTCCGGGTCGATGAACGCCTACAATGCCCGGGTCGGGCTGAAGGAGCGTTGATATGAGCGACCGAAACCTTACCTTTGTCCGCAGCGAGATGCTGCCTGCCCGCGAGCCGCCTACCAACCAGTTTGGCATTGTGAAGCTTTTGCGGGAGAAGCTGTTTAACAACTGGCTTAGTGCGCTCCTGACCGTGGCGTCGCTGATCGTGCTGGTCTGGATTGCGGGGTCGTTATCGCCATGGCTCTTCAACTCCGTCTGGAGCGCGAACTCGCTTAGTGAGTGCCGCCAGATCCTGGGTGGCGCGGAGGGCGCGTGCCTTGCGGTCATCCGTGATCGCTGGACGCAGCTTCTCTTCGGCTTTTATCCGCCGGCTCAATATTGGCGGCCGGTGCTTGCTTTCGTCCTGATGCTCGTGGCGATGGCGCCTATCCTCTTCCCGCCCGTGCCGCGCAGGCTGCTCTGGTTCAGCGCCGTCTTCCCGGGTCTCGCGTACTGGCTGATCTGGGGCGGGACGCTCTGGCTTCCCGTCTCGGCCTACGCTGGACTTGCCGTCGGCGGAGTAGTTTTGCGGCTCACGACGCGGCTCGGAAGCGGCGTTGCCGTCGGGCTGGCATTCGCCGGGGCGCTCGCCTGGGGGTTCTTGGCCTCCGGCCTGGTCACGACGGTGATCGAGCAGCTCCTTCCGCTGTCGCTCCCCGCCGTCACCTCGCGCGAGATGGGCGGCTTCCTGCTGTCGATCGTCATCGGGGTCACCGGGATCTCGTTATCGCTGCCGCTCGGCATCGTTCTGGCACTGGGACGACGCTCGACAATGCCGCTCGTGAAAACCGTCAGCGTCGTGTTCATCGAGTTCATCCGCGGCGTGCCGTTGATCACGCTCCTCTTCACAGCCTCGCTGCTGCTCAACTACTTCCTGCCGCCGGGGACGAACTTCGACCTGATCCTGAGGGTGATCATCATGGTGACCCTGTTCGCCACCGCATATATGGCCGAAGTGATCCGCGGCGGTCTGGCAGCCCTGCCAAGGGGCCAGTACGAGGCGGCCGAAGCCCTGGGGCTGGACTACTGGAAGGCGCAGCGGCTCGTGATCATGCCGCAAGCGCTCAAGATATCGATCCCCGGGATAGTCAATTCCTTCATCGGCCTCTTCAAGGACACGACCCTCGTTGTGTTCATCGGCCTCCTGGACCCGATCGCGCTTTCCAATTCGATCCGGGCGACGACCGATTGGCAGGGGATCTATTGGGAGCTCTTCATCTTCATCGGAGGGCTGTTCTTCATCTTCTGCTTTTCCATGTCGCGCTACTCGATGCATCTCGAGCGCCGCCTGAAAACCGACCACCGTTAAGGAGGCCCACCTGATGGAACTCAATTTAGAAACCGAGATCGACCGCAGCCGCATGAGGGTGTCCGAGCAGGTCGCGATCCGGATCGAGGACATGAACAAGTGGTACGGGACCTTCCACGTACTACGCGACATCAACCTTACTGTGAGACGCGGCGAGCGCATCGTCATCGCCGGTCCGTCGGGATCGGGGAAATCGACGATGATCCGCTGCATCAACCGCCTTGAGGAACATCAGGCGGGCAAGATCGTGGTGGACGGGATCGAGCTGTCATCGGATCTCAAAAACATCGACAAGGTGCGCTCGGAAGTGGGCATGGTCTTCCAGCACTTCAACCTGTTCCCGCATCTGACGATCCTCGAAAATTGTACGCTCGCCCCCATCTGGGTGCGCGAGATCCCCAGGAGGGAAGCGATCGAGACGGCAATGCACTTCCTGGAAAAGGTCAAGATCCCCGAGCAGGCCAACAAATATCCCGGCCAGCTCTCGGGCGGCCAGCAGCAGCGGGTGGCCATCGCCCGTTCGCTCTGCATGAAGCCACGGATCATGCTCTTTGACGAGCCAACTTCCGCGCTCGACCCCGAGATGATCAAGGAGGTGCTGGACACGATGATCGAGCTCGCAGAGGAGGGGATGACCATGCTCTGTGTCACGCACGAGATGGGGTTCGCGCAAGCCGTGGCCAATCGCGTGATCTTCATGGATCAGGGACAGATCGTCGAAGAGAACAATCCGCACGACTTCTTCAACAACCCGCAATCCGAGCGCACGCGGCTGTTCCTGAGCCAGATCCTCCGCCACTGAGGCGAAGCTTTGCCCAGCGCTCCCACAGTTTTGAGACGAGGTACTCATGAATATGCTTGCTCAGGTGGTCAACTTTGACGAGGCGACCGACCGTCGCGGTTCGAACTCGCTCAAATGGGACAGCGCGAGGTTCTTCCTTCCGGCGGAAGCGGCGGCTGCCAATCCCCTGCCGATGTGGGTTGCCGACATGGACTTTCGCGCACCCCAATGTGTGAGCGATGCGCTGGTCGAGGCTGCGCAGCATGGTGTCTTCGGCTATTCCTTCGGCGCGCGTGACAGCTATATTGCAGTCGTGACCGGCTGGCAGCAGCGTCGCTTCGGCTGGGAGGTCGCGCCCGATTGGGTGGTGCCGGTCTCCGGCGTGATCACCGCGCTCAAGACGATCGTGCAAGCCTTTTCGGCTCCCGGCGATACCGTTCTGATCCAGCCGCCGGTCTATGCGCATTTCCACGACGACGTGCTCATCAATGGGCGGTTTCCCGTGCGTGCGCCGCTCACCCGGACCGAGACTGGCTACCGCTATGATGCCGCCGTGTTCGAGGCCGCAATCCGTCCGAATACGAAGATCTTCATCCTCTCGAACCCGCACAACCCGACCGGCAATGTCTGGACCGAAGACGAACTGCGCAGCATGGGCGAAATCTGCGCCCGCCACGGAATTCTCGTCGTCTCCGACGAGATTCACCAGGACCTGGTCATGAATCCCGCCTGCCGGCATGTGCCGTTCGCCAGCCTATCGGCTGGTTTCGCTGAGAATTCGATCACCTGCACTGCACCCTCCAAGACATTCAACCTGCCCGGGCTGCAGTGCGCGAATGCGTTCATCCCCAATCCGCGGCTACGCGCGGGATTCCAGCGCCAGCTAGAACGCAACCTTTATCCTCGTGTGAACTCGATGGGGATGGTTGCGGCCGAAGCCGCCTATACCCACGGCGAGGCATGGCTCGATAGCCTTATTGCCTACGTCCGGGCCAATCACGCCCATTTCGCGGCAGCGATCAATGGGTTGAACGCGGGGATGAAGGTGCTGCCGGCGGACGCCCTCTATCTCGCATGGATGGATTGCCGGGCGTTGGGTCTGGATGCCGAAGCACTCGAAAGATTCATGCTGACCGAGGCGCGGCTCTGGCTCGACAAGGGGCAGAAGTTCGGCATGGAGGGCCATGGATATATGCGCGTAAACCTCGGCTGCGCCCGGGCAACGGTCGACGACGCGATTGTCCGGCTAAAGGCTGCAGTTAGCAGGATTTCCGGTGACTAGGACTGAATTGCGGCGTTCGTTAAGGTCAGCATCGACAGCCTGTCTGGCCTTCCAGGCATGCATCTCTTGTTCGGGCCGATGCGTAGATCCCAAGAGTTACAGCGCCGTACGGCCGAGACCTACCGCTCGTCAGTTGCTTCGCGAGTACTGACCGTGGTTATGCCGTGAATGCGCTTTCTGGCAGTCTGTTCAAGACGCGGAGCGGCAATCGTTCAATCTCGGAGTGCCGCCTTCAACGCCCAGCCGAATCCGGGCCTTACAGAGCTGACATGATCCTTTCCGGTGATGACGATCGAGGAGATTTGAAGGCCTTCGTAACGGCGTGCTTGGAGTCGCTCTTCGAATTTCTGCATCCCTGAGATCATGTCGCGGGTTCTTCCCTTTCTTGCAGGATCATAACGTGCGGTCTCCAGCCCTCCGACATAGAGGAAAACGGTCGCTGAAAGCTGCCGGTTTGTCTCAGCGTAGCGGGCCTCTAGATCGTATATCGCTTCGTTCGCGAACCAGAAGGACGGACTTCCAAGGACATAGGTCTGGAAGAGCGAGGGCTCCGTCAGCAGGATGTGCGCGCCAAAAAGACCGCCATATGAGTGCCCCCAGAAAATGCGGTTCGTGGGGGCCACACGGTAGTGGTCCTCGACATACCGGAGGACGACATCACGAAGATAGCGTTGATAGGCGGCGGCGCCCCCATAGAGTTTTCCCCCCTTCGGGAGCGCCGCAGGTGTGTAGTCGCGACGTCTGCTGTCCTGAAGATCATCGCCGAGCGCATAGGAGAGACCAACGATGATCGATTGCCTAATGGCCTTGCCGTTCTCGAGCGTGCGGGCATCGCACTTGAGCTTCGAAAACGCCCGGCCGCCATCCGCGATGATTACTAAAGGATAGGATCTATCGGAGTTCATCGCATAGTCTGCGGGCAGGCTGACATAGATCTCATATTGACGGCCCGAAACGGGGTCCGGCAATCGCACCTTCAGCTCATCGCCCTTCGGACAAAGTGGCCCGGCCTCCGATCTCATGGAGAACAGGAATATCGCAGCGGCCATCATTGCCCCAGTGGCAAACGCAACGCGGTTATATCTCATGAATGGAATTCGCACTTGTCTTGATTGGCCAAAAAATCGAATTGCCCTGGCGGCGCGCTGTCGGACGCAGGCACAGGGCGCTTATGCTATTGGGACCCAGATCTTGGAGAACGGGATGCGCGATTTTCCGCTACTATTTTTCCACCATGCTGGCGACGCGGTCATCCGCATGTGGTGACCGTCTCTACGAGATCCCGGCTGCGGCTCTCAACCGGGAATCTGCAATACGTCCGGGTGCTGAAGTGGTGCTTCCTTGATCCAGATCTCAGCGCCCTCAGGTCCGGTCGTCGCCTCAAGCGGCTCGCTTGCGGGCAGCCGGCCCCAGCTCTGCGGCTCCAGTTGTCCGGCGCCAATTACGAGGCTGCCGGAAAGCAGCAGGAATTCGAGACCACGCTGATTTTCGATCGTAATGGCGGAATCGGGCCGCCATTCCTCGATTGAAACGCGTTCCTTCCCGTCGTCGAAAAGGATACGCGCGGCGTCGGCCCCGTCGCGCAACGGCGCTGCCTCACCCTCGCGGGGCTGGCGAACGATCTGCGCATCGTCGCCCTCACGATACTGCCAGAGACGCACGAAGATTGTGCAGCCGTCTTTCGCCGCCGGCACATGCGAGGTGCCGGGCGGGTTACGGAAATAGCAACCCGGCGGATAGTCGCCATGCTCGTCCTGGAACGTGCCCTCAAGCACGAGGATTTCCTCGCCGCCGCTATGGACATGGCGCGGAAACATGCTTCCCGGCGCATAGCGGACAATCGTGGTCGCGCGCGCCATCTCGCCGCCGATGCGGTAAAGCATGCGGCGATCTACGCCTGCGGAAGGGCTCGGAATCCAGTCAAGTTTAGTGGAGTGAACGATCACCGGTTTCGTCAGGTCTTCATTAATGCGCATCGGTCTGGTCTCCCATCGTGAGCACGATCCGGAATTTCGCGTCACCGGACCTCATTTTTTGAACTGCGTCTTCAGCCCGCTCCAGCGGCATGGTCTCGATCATCGGCCGCACGCCCGTCAGAACGCTGAAATCCAACGTTTTCTCGTTCTCGTAGGGAGAGCCCGTGATCGATCCGACTATGCTGCGTTCGGCCCCTACAAGGGATCGCGTCGAAACGGGCAGCGGATCCTTGCCGACTCCGAGCACGATCAAACGCCCCTCCGGAGCAAGCGCGGGCATCAACGCGCTAACGGCCGTCGGATTGGCGGTCGTGGTCAGGATCGCTTTGGCACCGCCCATCGCATTGATTGCATCGGCAGGGTTTTCCACGTAGGTGTCGATGTATCGATGTGCTCCAAGCCTCGCGGCGTCCGCGGCGATATCCTCGCCGCGGCCTACTGCGATCACCCGAAATCCCATCTTGCGGGCGTACTGCAGCGCCATGTGGCCGAGACCGCCAATGCCAAGAACGGCAACGGTATCGCCGGGCTCGGCGCCGGACTTCTTCAGCGCGTTGAACGTGGCAATGCCGGCGCAGAGGATGGGCGCGGCCTCCTCGGACGACAGTTCGTCCGGAATGGAGACAAGCCCTGTTGCTCGCGCGATCATTATCTCGGCATAGCCACCATCGCAGGAGGATCCGACAATGGGCTGATTGCGGCAGAGGTTGAAACGGCCTCGGCGGCATTCGTTGCATTCGTTGCAATGGCCGCCGAGACGACCGACTCCGACGCGCTGTCCGACCTTCCAGATAGACGGCGTGTTTGCACCAATGGCAACGATGCGGCCGACCACTTCGTGACCGGGCACCCGCGGCTGCAGCGCCGGATCGGCATTGTCGATGTCGCTCGCATCCGCGCCACAGATGCCGCAGGCCTCAACGGCGATTAGCACTTCACCCGGGTTTGGAGCAGGCGTCTGTCGTTCAACCAGTTCAAGGTTGCCGGGCGTCTTCACCTGCATGGCTCGGTAGGTGGCCTTCATGGTTCTCAGTCCCTATGCCCGGGATACTTCGGACGACGGGGCGAACGCCTGTCGCTCGGACCTGCCCAGTCTGCTGATGATTTCGTTCGCCGTTCGAGTGGCGGCTTCAACCGCGCCGGCCAGGTAACCGGGTTCGCTCAGGCTGGTCTCGCTGCCAGCCAGCGAGATGTAATCCCGCCATTTTCCATTGACCCATGGCCGTCGGTCGGAACTGGGATGGCCGCCCGCCCTATCGTCGGCGGTCGCGGTCAAGGGGTCGTCCGTCCAGTCCTTGAACAATGTCGCGAGCGGGCTGGCGGCCTGCGGGCCGAACATCTGAGCGAGTTGCTGGACCGAAGCCGCGACGATCGCATCGCGTCCGATGGCTGCGCGTTGCTCGGCGGGAAGGCCGACGAAGCCGAACAGAGCAGCCCGGCCCGAAGCGGTTGTCGCATCGTGTATCTCTACCAGTGGGCCCACCAGGCTTTGCGCCGTGCCGGAGAGGCCGGCGTCGCGCCAGAATGGGCGGTCGTAGAGGGCGAAGAACTTTGCATGGGGCGCCATCCAGGTCGGAGTTCGCTGCCATCGCTCGGATGTCGCGAAGTCGAGCGAGGGGGAAAACAACACCTTTGCCTCGAGCAGACGCGGCGGCAGTGCGAACAAAACATGCGACGCCCGCTGCTTATGGGACGATCCGCTTCCATCGACATACTGCACAACGACCTCTTGGCCTTCGAGCGAGACATGCGTCACCCGCGCACTGAGCTGAATGCTTTGTGCGGGCAGGCTTTCGGCAAGCGCCGATATGATCGCGCCCGTGCCGCCGACGAGCCGCATGGACTGCGGGTCCTGTCGCATTCCGCGATAGCGCTGAGGGGCTTCGCGGGACATCCGCTGGAAGATCACGTCGCCATCGCTGTTCTGTTCGAAGTAGTGAAGCCCGAGAAGATGGACGAGGTCCCCCATAGCCGGCTGCAAGCCGGGCCAGAACCAGGACGGGCCCAGATCGAAGCCGTCGCCCGATGGCTCACCGGTGGCGTCGACGGACAGAATTCGGCCTCCCAGGCGATCTCGAGCCTCAAGAAGCTTGAAGCCGACACCGGCTCGATGGAGGAGACCGGCTGCGGTCAGGCCCGCAAGCCCGCCACCAACGATCAGAATGATTTGTGACACAGATGAGCTCATTGCAAAGATGAAGGGCCGGCGATCCGACCCGTTCCCTGTGGCTTAGGCCACGGCGTAGATGCGGATTTCCGGTGAGGCTGCCAGAAGCGGCTTCAGCCCGGCCAAAACATCATCGGTGAACAGTGCGCTCTCCAGATAGGCCTTTGCGTCGTCGACGCTGTTGAAACCATGGAGAACCTGAACGTCGTCGTCGCGGATGAGTAGCTCTTTGGATGTCGCGCCAGCGATCTGCGACAGAAACGGCTCCTTGTACTTCTGATAGACGCCTGCGGCAGCGCGGCGGTTCTCAGCAGCGATCTGCATCGTGATTTCAAGATAAGCCATGATCATCCTCTCTAGCGTCGCCTGGCATAAGTTGCCCACGTGGTCAGTGGACTTTTCAATGAGGAGCCGTCCCGGTGGAGATTTTCCAGTGCAAGCACGTGCGCCATGGACACTTGAAATGCCGCTGAGAGCCTGCCTTGACAAATGAGAGTTTCTTGCCTGCGGCAAAGAAAAACTTCGCCGGGCTTTCTCCAGGGACTCTGAGATATGCTGACTGATGCTCAAATCAGGACCGAAGGGACGTCGCCTCATCGATCAGCCAATCCCGGAACGCCCGGAGTTTCGGAAGCGACGAATATTCCGCCCGATAAACGACATAGTAGGCCAACTTCGAAGGCACTTTGACTTCGGGGAACAGACGCAGGATTCGCCCCGCCGCCAGATCGTCGCTCGCCAGAATGCTGCGTGCCAGAGCCACGCCTCGCCCCTCGATCGCGGCCTGAAGCACCGCCGCTGAATTGTCGATCCTCATCCCTCTCTGCGGTTGCCCCTCAGGCACACCGGCAGCTTGCAGCCACATGTCCCAGGTGACGAAACCGATCGCGGGGTCGACAGAGAGATCGTGGATGAGTGTGGTTCGCGTGAGATCTGCGGGCTCGGTCAAATTGGCCAAATCGGAGTAGGTAGGGGAGCAGACGGGAAAGATTTCCTCCTCCATCAGCTTCTCTGCAACGAGACCCGGCCAAGAGCCTTCTCCGTAGCGCACACCGACGTCGATACCATGCGCCTTATAGTCGACGAGCCTCAAGCTTGTTTCGAGCCGGATATCTGTTTCCGGGCACCTCGCTTGGAAGCGATCGATGCGCGGTAGCAGCCATTTGGCGGCGAAAGCGGGACTGACGGTAACGTTCAGAATGCCGCTCGTTGTCAATTCTCGAAGCCGGTCCAGTCCAATCCCGAGGAGATCGAGTCCCGCTCGGATATCCGGAAGCGCGCGCTCGGCGCTTTCGGTTAAAGTGAGTCTGGTTTTCCCGGTAGCGCTACGCTGAAATAATGGCATTCCCAGCCAATCCTCGAGCCCCCGCACCATCTGCCCAACCGCCGCTGCTGTCACACTGAGCTCATCGGCAGCGCCCGAAAAGCTGCCGTGACGCGCGCTAGCTTCAAACGCGCGCAGAGCATTGAGATATACTGGCGACTTCCTGTTCATTCTGATCACCCGCTCGGAACGGCCGTCGCGACCATTTGCGGTCGAAAGTAGCATCTCCGCCAGCGGCTTGCTCCGTCGAGCGTATTGCCGTCGATGGCCAGCATACGCCACCGCCGAACTACCGCGAGCCTTGGAACATCGGCATCCCCGACCAACTTGCGTGACCTTGTGGCAACGCGGGCATCAGCATGCGAAGGGGGATCGTCAGGCTGCAAGCAGGGCGTGCCAGCGCGTGTCGCGCGGCGATGGACGTCGGTGCAGGCGGCGGTCGAGCAGCTCACGGGCTTTCACAGCCTCACCGCTACGCATCAGGGCCAGGAGGAGCATGTCCTCGACTAACTCGCGCTGGGCGCCACTGCCGCCGATGCGCACGACCTCGGCCGCGATCGGCTCCAGGGTGCGGGCGCAGCCTGCGTAGTCCTCATTCGCGAAGGACAAGGCAGCGCGGCAGATCGCCGGCACGACTGGCCCCGCGGCCAGGGCTCCTGCCTCGAGCAAGTCCGTCAACGCCTGCACCCGCTGCTCGACCGCAGCCCTGTCGCCGACCGCGGCCGCGATCAGGGCCATGTGGACATCCGCGAAAGCGAAGCCGGCCTTCTGGAAATATTCGCCGGAATAGGCTGCTGCCGCCGCCCACAGTCCCGCCGGCACCGTGTGGCCGTATGCCTGGAGCCGCCATAGGAAGGAGGCAGTATCGCTGACCACGTTGACTGGCATTCCGGCCGTAGCCGAAGGCTGAATGTAATCCGCGTAGATCGCGAGAGCGCCCTCCGGATCACCCCGCTCCAGGGCGCCCAATGCCGAGTGCCAGGCGATGTGACCGTGGAGGATGCCGGTGCGGTCGTAGCGAGGCAGCCAGTCTGCGATCAGCCTCTCGGCCTCCTCGCCCGCGCCGCCCTCGTACATCGCATGCGAAAGCGCATGCGCCGCGTTCGCGTTTTCGGTCCGCAAATCATAGCCGCGTTGCGTGAGCGCTCGACCGAGCGTCACGTTGCCATTCTCGGCATGGGCCCAGCCCCGGTAGGTGAGGAACCACCAATCATCGGCGTCGAAGTGCCGCGCGTGGCGCTCACAGAGATCCACGCGCGCCTGGTCGTGATCCGCCATCCCCGAGAAGGCGAGGAGTCCGAAGGCACCGAGGGGCAGCGAGAGAATCACGATGTCGCGGGGCCAAGCGTCGGCGTGCGCGAGCGCCCGCTCCAACGCTTTGGCGGGCTGACCATTGATGGCGAGGGAAAGGACCTCCACATGGCTCCGCTCCCGCTCGGTTCCGCGCCGGGCAACGATCTCCTCCGCCGTTGCGATCCGCGCCTTGGCCGAGGCAAGCTCAGTACGGATGGCGTGCAGACGCGCGCGCGCCGCGTGAGCGAGAGCGAAGTCGGGGTCGGCTGCGATTGCTTCCTCCAGGGTTTCCGCGGCGCCGGGCCAAGTGGAGAGGAGCAGATCGACCCCATGTCGGTAGCGCTCGGCCGCCAGGTCCGACGTCGTCGAGAGGTGAAGGCCGCGGCTGTCGAGGTGGGTCATGGCAGGTTCCTCATTCCAGGATCGGACACGCATCGCATTATGGCGGTTATACCGGATCGCGAATTGTCTGTATTTCGACAAACTGACAAACTATGTAGAGTTTGTGACAAACTGGAGGACCGACGTGGACGGGTCACCGCCGCTTCAGCTTCGCGAATTGCGGTGAACGTTCGCGTGGAAACGCTAACGTCCTGTCCATTTGCGCCGAAACGGAACCTCGCCCCGACCGCCGCGCGCCTTTGCGTCGGTCGCTTCTCCAATTGAGATGGAGGTCGGGCGAGGCTGCGCTCGGAAAGCATTCAAGTTGATCAATTTGCATCGCGTACCGATGCATGCGACCGTTAAACGGCGCAAAATCACCCTCAATGACGAGGACCTGACTTGTTCAAGGCGCTTGCTTTTGGATGCTGAGGCGAGGGCCGGCGGACCGGCCCTCGTTAGCCTTTGATACTCTTTCGGCAGGGCGGCGATCGTGTCGAAGACACGGGCCGTATAGGTCAGCGCTCCGCCGGCGTTGAGGCCAATCGCGGAGGCAGATCAGCGGTGAACCCGTACCGCGTCGCCACCGAGAGCCGCCACCCCGGCCCCTCTGAACGAGCTTTCCTCTTGCCTCGCCGACCAGCCATCTTCCTTCGGGGCCGGCGAGTTGATGGTGGTTTGCCCGGCCTGGCGCGAGAGTCCCGGAAGTTGCGAGGTGATTATCAACGTTCATACACGTCGCCCGTAGACGATCAGCTTCGATGTCGGTTACGAATGGTCGGCAATGCCAGGAGCCGCCCGCACAAACTCTCCGGTCGAGACCTGATCGAACAGGAACTTCGCCAGGTTTCCTCGCGACAGCTTCATGCCGAGCCTTGTTTTGCCGTACCAGCCAGCGTCGGTACCAGCCCCGGCATGACCGTCCTTGAGGAACGGGATTCGTACCAGCGTCCAGTCGAGGTCGGAGGCCGAAATCAACTCGCCGGTGGCTTTGATGTCGTCGTAGGAACTGTGCGCAATCACCTTGAACAGCGTCGCGAAAGCCTTCGACTTCAGGTCGAAGCTGTCTTCTGGATCACGGTAGCTTGCGGTCGAGACCTGAATAATTCGCCGGATATTCAGCTCGTCCATGACCGAAATCACGTTGCGCAGACCATTCATGACGGGCCGCGGCTCTTGCGTCTTGGCACCGTTCGGGCCAAGGGCGCTGATCACGGCATCGGAACCGGTGATGGTTCTCCTGATCGCCTCCCGATCCTTGAGGTCGCCGGTGATGATCTCAATCTTGCTGGCATAGTCCGACAGCTTGGCCGCATCGCGGGTGTAGGCAGAGAGTTCGTATCCCCGCCGAAGACCTTCTTCGATGATGTATTTTCCGGTGGGTCCTGTTGACCCGAAAAGTGCAATCTTCATCTTATCGTCCTCCGGAAAACCAATCAGGCGGCGCGTTCCAGCGCAGCTCGGATCGTTGCTTCGGTGGAGGCAATGGCAGCGTTGGCTGCGTCTGGACTTATGAGCGTTCCCTCCACCCGGATCACTTCGATATCCGTTAGTCCGATGAAACCGAGAAGGTGAGTGAGGTAGCTGGTCTGAAAATCGAATGGGGCATTTCTGCCTTCCGAAAAGACGCCGCCGGTAGCCGTGACGAGATAGACTTTCTTGTGAGGCAGCAATCCCATCGGGCCAGTTGCCTCGTAGCGGAAGGTAACGCCGGGCCAGGTGATGTAGTCGAACCAGGCCTTGAGCTGCGTCGGCGGGCCGAAGTTGATCATGCCCGAGCCAATGACGATCACATCGGCGGCCTGAACCTCGTCGACGAGGCTTTGGGCGAGATCGACGGCTACGATCTGTTCGGGGGTGCGTGTCTCGGGCGGCGCAATGCGGCCACCGATGTAGGCCGCCGTGATATGCGGCAGTGGTGCTGCGCCAAGATCACGTTCGATAATCGTGCAGCCAGATCGAGCGCTGAGACTCTCAGCAATGTCACGGGCAAATCGGGTGGACAGGCTCTGAGGTCCGCGTGGGCTCGAGGTGACGAGGAGGATGTTGGTCATGCTTGCTCCTTGGGAGAATAGGGTGGTATCAATTTGTGACCAACACTATTAATGTTCCCGACGAGCAATCCGCAAGAAGGCACTTTCATGACACTCA
>NZ_JAGILA010000010.1 GCF_017874595.1 Sinorhizobium kostiense
GGCAGCAGCTCGACCCGGGGCCGGCCCTCAGGGGCGACAAAGACACTGCGCAGCGCCTCGTGACGGGCAAACAGACGGTCAAGGCTGCGCCGCCAGGCGACGCGGTCGAGCGCTCCGCGCAGCCGCAAGCCCAACGGGATGTGATAGTTGGTGCTGCCCTCGTCGAGCTGCGCCAAAAACCACAGCCGCTGCTGCGCAAACGACAGCACCAGCGGCTCGTCGCGCGCCACGGCGACAATCGCCGGGAGGTCCTTGGGACCGGCGCGGCGCAACTGTTCGGCGATGCTTTCCGCCAGGTCGGCAAGCACCGGCCTGGCGAACAGGGTCGCCAGCGGCACCTCGACACCGACAGCCTGCGGCAACCGGCTCGAGAGCTGCACCGCCAGCAGCGAGTGGCCGCCGAGCTCGAAGAAGTTGTCGTGGCGGCCGATCCGCTCGATGCCGAGACGCTCTTGCCACATCGCCGCCAGTGCCGTCTCGATCTCGCCGCGCGGCGCCTCGAAAACCCGGCGCGCATAGGCTGAGTCGGCAGGGGCCGGCAGTGCCTTGCGGTCGAGCTTGCCGTTGGCCGTCAGCGGCAGCACATCCAGCCGCACGAAGGCCGACGGCACCATGTAGGCCGGCAGCAGGCTACCGAGATGGGCCCGCAACGCCGCCGCAAGCTCGGCACCATCCGCTTCATCCGACCCGTCTGCCGTCTTCGCAACCACATAGGCGACAAGCCGCTTGTCGCCGGTCGCATCCTGGCGCGCCACGACGGCCGCATCGCCGACAAGCTCATGCTCCAGCAGCCGGGCGGCGATCTCGCCCGGCTCGATGCGCAAGCCGCGGATCTTCACCTGCTCGTCGTTGCGGCCCAGAAACTCGAGATTGCCATCCGGCAGATAGCGCGCCAGGTCGCCGGTCCGATAGAGACGATCGCCTTCGACAAAGGCACTGGCGATGAACCGCTCCGCCGTCAGATCGGGCCGGTTGAGGTAGCCGCGCGCAACCACTGCCCCGCCGATATAGAGCTCGCCCACTGCCCCGAACGGAACAGGCTGACCATGATCGTCCAGCAGGTACACCCGCGCGTTCGCGATCGGACGGCCGATCGGGACGTTCGCGGATACAGCTGGCGCTGCCGGAACCTCATAAAAGAGACAGCCGACGATCGTTTCGGTGGGGCCGTACTCATTCACCATTCTGGCCGCAGGCTGGACCCTGCGCCACAATTCGACTGTCGAACCGAACAGCGCTTCACCGCCAATGATAAACAGGTCAACCTGGCTGGCGGCAGAGTCCGCCAGCATCTGTTGCCCAAGAGCGTCCAGATGGCTCGGGGTGATGTCGATGATCCCGCAATGCGAGCGGATCCTTTCCTTTACCCCCTCGACCTCGTCTCGCCTGACAAGCTGTGCATGGCCACCACACATCAAGGGCGCAAACAGGCTGGTAATAATGGCATCGAAGGCCAAGGACGAGGAGACCACCGAGGAAGACCTGGGCACGTAGGCCCCACAGGCAAAGTGCAAATAGTTCACCAATCCCCGATGCTCGACCATGACGCCCTTGGGCGTGCCGGTAGAGCCTGATGTGTAGATGATGTAGGCGAGGTGGCTGGAGCTCAGGCCGAGCGCATGCGGGTCGGGATCGTCAGCGGGCTGGTCGGCCCAGGGAAGCTCGCCGTCCGAAAAGTCGACCACGCTCAGGCTTGCAATCGCCTCGACGCCCAGCGCTTCGCGGCCGGCGGCATCGCAAAGCATGAGTTGCGGGGCGGCATCGTCGAGCACCTGCCGCAGCCGCGCGCTCGGATAGGCCGGGTCGAGCGGCAGATAGGCGCCGCCGGCTTTGAGGATCGCCAAGACCCCCACCACCATCGCCGGGCTGCGCTCGAGGCAGATCGCCACCGGCTGGTCGGGCTTCACCCCAAGCCCGATCAGATGATGGGCCAGCCGGTTGGCCTCGGCGTTGAGTTCGCCATAGGAGATCGACCGCCGTTCGAAGACCAGCGCCACCGCGTCGGGCGCCCGGCGCACCTGCGCCTCGAACAGCTCGTGGGCGCACAGATCCGACGGATAGTCCGCGTCCGTCAGGTTAAGCTCCTCCAGCAGATAGCGGCGCTCAGCGGCCGGCAGGATGTCGAGCTCGCGCACCGGCCTGTCGGGAGCCTGCTCCAATGCTTCCGCCAGCTGCTCGAGCGCCCGCTGCATGTAGCCGCAGATGCGATCGGGGGAGATCGGCTCGACCGCGTCCGCCGTGAGCCCCAGTGCCTCGCCAAAATCATCCACCGACAGGGTCACGGGATAATTGGTGCGTTCCTCGCTCCCCAGCCATTCCATGCCGGACAGCACGTCGCTTGCTCCCACGTCGGACATGGCCGGCGTGCTTTGGGCCGGCGTGTTGTGGGCCGGCGTGGCGTGGCGATAGTTCAGCAGCGCACTGAACAATGGCGCTGGTGCGACAACGCCGCTGCAGCGTTGCGCCAATGCCAGCGGGGCATGCTCGTGTGAGAGCAGCTCGGCCAGACGGGCGTGGGCGATACGCACACTTTGCTCAACCCCGGTGCCATCCAGATCCAGTCGCAACGGCAGGGTATTCATAAACAGGCCCATGGCACGGTCGGCGCCGGCACCGGCATGCATGCGGCCGAACAGCATCGTGCCGAACACCACTTGCTCGCGGCCGCTGCTCCGCGCCACCACCTGGCCCCAGGCCAGATGGCAAAGGCTCGCCAGGCTCACCCCCAGCCGCCGCGCCTGGGCCCGCAGCCGATCGTTGAGCGCCTGCGGCAGCATCCGCTGCGCCTCGCGGGATCCGCGGCCATCGCCGCGAACCTCGCTCAGCCCGAACGGTGTGGTCGGCTCGTCGATGTCGGCGAGCATCTCCCGGAAGAACGCTTCATGCTCTTCGGACGAAACGCCGAGACGGGCCTGCGCCACCAGATTGCGGAACGGCTGCGGCGGCGCCAGCTCATGCGCGCGCCCCTCGAGCACGGCCCGGACCTCGGCATGCATCACTTCGGCCGTCGTGTGATCGCCGATCAGATGATGCCGCAACACCAAAAGCAGCCAGCGCTCGCTGCCTGGCTCGCGCGCAATCACGAACCGCATCAGCGGCGCCTGGCCAAGGGCGAGACGGTAGTGGCGCGGATCGAACCGGCGCTTCAGCCGTTCGTGGCCGGGACCGCCATTCTCGTCCAGCTCGACCTCGCTCACCGCCAGCGGCGCCTTGCGCCACACAACCTGCGCCGGGCTCGACAGTCCCTGCCAGACAAAGGCGGTGCGCAGGATATCGTGCCGGTCGACCACCTGTTGAACCGCAGCCAGGTAGCGGTCGAGCAGGCCCCGATCGGCAAAGGCCATCTGCGAGACCAGCAGATAGGGATCGCCCTCGGTTGCCAGCAAATGGTGGAACAGAATGCCGTCCTGCAGCGGCGACAGGCCATAGATATCCTGGATGTTGCCGACGCCGTCGGGCACCGTCGACACGATCCAGTCGATCTCTTTCTGGGTCAGATCGATCAGCGGCAGCATCTCTGGCGTGATCGCCGTGCTCTCTTCGGTGATCCGGTTGGCCGGCACCGCCACCTCGTGGTGGCTGCCAAGGCTTGCGGCGAGATCACAAAGCACCGGCTTGGCGAACAGGGTGCGCACCTCCACCCCGAGCGACTGCCGCCGCAGCCGCTCCATCAGCTGCACTGCCAGCAATGAGTGACCGCCGAGTTCGAAGAAGTTATCGTGGCGGCCGACCCGCTCGATGCCGAGAAGCTCTTCCCAGATCCCGGCCAGCGCCGTTTCGACCGCGCCCTGCGGCGCTTCATAGGCTCGCCGCGCATAGGCCTCGTCGTCAGGAACCGGCAGTGCCTTGCGGTCGAGCTTGCCGTTCGGCGTCAGCGGCAGTGCGTCCAGCCGCACGAAGGCTGACGGCACCATGTAGTCCGGCAGCAGGCCACCGAGATGGGCCCGCAACGCCGCGGCAAGTTCCGCGCCATCGGCCTCGTCCGACCCGTCCGTCCTCTTTGCAACCATATAGGCGACGAGCCGCTTGTCGCCGGCGTGATCCTCCCGCGCCACCACCACCGCCTCGCCGACAAGCTCATGCTCGCAGAGCCGGGCGGCGATCTCGCCCGGCTCGATGCGGAAGCCGCGGATCTTCACCTGCTCGTCGTTGCGGCCCAGAAACTCGAGATTGCCGTCCGGCAGATAGCGCGCCAGGTCGCCGGTCCGGTACATGCGGGCATCCGCCTCGCCGCTGAACGGATCGGTCAGGAACCGCTCCGCCGTCAGCTCCGGGCGATTGAGGTAGCCGCGCGCAACCCCTGCCCCGCCGATATAAAGCTCGCCCACAGCCCCGAACGGAACGGGCTGGCCATGGTCGTCAAGCACATAAAGCCGCGTGTTCGATATCGGACGCCCGATCGGGATTGACGTGAGGCCTTCGAGATCGCCCGTTATTTCGAATGAGGCACATCCAACGGTGGCCTCTGTCGGACCAAAATGGTTAATCAGGCGCACATTTGGAAAACGCCGCTGCCAAAATCGCATGTCGGCTGGAACTAGGGCTTCGCCGCCAACCATAAGTGCTTTTGTTGGAGCTTCTTCCTTCCCATCATGCATCGTTTTGTTAAGCATGCTCAGATGCGAGGGAGTAACCTTGACCAAATCGAAGGTTTGTCCATCCGTCGATTCAGCAAGAGAGTTAATTTGGACAGCCGGATCTAGAAGATGAAGTTTCGTTCCCGCCAGCAGCGGCCCGAATAGGGTCGTAACGATGCCATCAAAAGTCATCGAATGCGTTACAGGCGAGCCATTCGAAGTTCTCTGGTAAAAGCTTCGATTTGACCACTGCAAATAGTTCGACAACTGTTGATGCTCGACCATGACGCCTTTTGGCGTTCCGCTAGAGCCTGATGTGTAGATGACATAGGCGAGATGGCGCGCTGTCAGGCCGAGGGCGTGCGGGTCGGGATCGTCAGCGGGCTGGTCGGCCCAGGAAAGCTCGCCGTCCGAGAAGTCGATCACGCTCAGATCGGCGAGTGCCTCGGCGCCCAGCGCTTCGCGGCCGGCGGCATCGCAAAGCATGAGCCGCGGGGCGGCATCGTCGAGCACCTGCCGCAGCCGCGCGGAGGGATAGGCCGGGTCGAGCGGCACATAGGCACCGCCCGCCTTGAGGATCGCCAGCAACCCCACCACCATCGCCGGGCTGCGCTCCAGGCAGATGGCCACCGGCTGGTCCGGCTTGACCCCAAGGTCGATCAGATGATGGGCCAGCCTGTTGGCCTTAGCATTCAGTTCGCCATAGGAGATCGACTGCCCTTCGAAGACCACTGCCACGGTGTCGGGCGCCCGGCGCACCTGCGCCTCGAACAGTTCATGGACGCAAAGCTCCGACGGATAGTCCACTTCCGTCCGGTTCAGATCTTCAAGAAGATAGCCCCGCTCCTCAGCTGACAGCAGCTCGATCCGGCCGACCGGTTGCTGTGGATTGAGTGTAGCGACGCTTAGAAAATTCTCTAGATGCTGCGTAACATTGCCGATTTTCTCGGGCGCCCAGCGATTTTCATCAATGTGCCACCTAAAGCTCCCGTCGACCGCGTTGATTTCAAGCGTCAGTAAGCTGCCTGGCAGGATCATTTCCGACTCGGGATTGGACCCAAGTTCGTCAACTGAAGGGCCGTGGCTCATCGTCGTCATCATAACGCCAATTGGCCACGGTTGACGCAATTGCAGCCCTTTGTCGCCCGACAGTGCCGGGCTACGTGCTATGAGATCGCGGGCAAAGCTAGTGTGTCTACGCAATAGAACACATTCAGCCGCGACCGTCGCGCGTAGCTCAGAAAAACCGTGATTGACGTCGATGGTAATTTCCATCGGCACGATAGACGCTATAAGCTTCTGCGCCAGACGCCCATCAATCTGCGTTTCATCGAGTGCTGGACGCCAACCTAGCTGAAGCTCTGCTTCACCTGCCGTGCGGGCCAAATAAATCAACCAAGCACTCAACAAGCATTCCACGCGTTGCGTCGGCGAGAGTTCTGCCAAGGCATCTATATTGCGCCAGGAGCTCGTGTGCCATTTGGGCGGTTGTTCGCCCAGAAGAGACGAAACATAAGGTAGCTGCGATGGTTTGAATGTCTCAAGTCGCCGCAGCCAAAATCTCTCCCGTGGAGCCAACGCTTCACAGATAGTAGTTATGGACAATGCGTGGTCATCGCTCAAAATCGCGAGACGGTCACCTACATTCAGACAAGAGCGTTCTGCGAGTGCTATCGCATCGACGAACGGGCCATTGGGAGCACCAAACCAAAGATCAACGTCTTCTGTTTCCGTCGCGACACGCCAGTGGTCTGGATGTATTTCGAGCAGGGAGCCTGGCTGATAATCAGAAGCCCGAGTGGATACCTCCAAGCGCCGAACCGGGATAGCATCTTCTCCGACGACAACCTTAGGCAAGCACAACGGATTCGGATGATAAGGGCCGAAGTCCAAACCACGAGCAATCGCTGATAATTCCTGCGCGGACTGGTTCCATCTTAGACAACCAGCGGCAATAGGCCGTTGCTTCCTCGGAAAATAGGTCCTGTTTGCCAGCTGCTGCGGGCGGCCCTGGAGATCGGCCCGCGCTATTTTCGCTAGAAGAGCGCGAAACCCTTCTATCGCGGCATCATAGCATTTAAGGTTGAGGGTCAATGCCGTATCGGTTGATGCAATGGGCACCGGGCACTGCACAACTACGTTGCCCGTGTCAATACCAGGATCCATGTGATGCCACGAAATGGCGTATTGGCTCTCTTGCGCCAGAATTGCCCAGCTTGTCGCGTGGGTCCCTGCGTAACGCGGCAGTGGGCTGTCGTGATAATTGAACGCACCTACACGTGCTTGCTCCAATAAATGAGCTGGCAAGATAACGGGATTAACGACGGAAAATATCAAATCGACATTCACATCGCATAGAAATTCATAGGTCTGGTCGACGTTATCGAAGCAATGGATGCCTAAATGAGTAGCCCAGGTACGGAACACATCATCTGTAGGTAGAACGGCGGGTACGGAACAGCCCATTTCCTTTGCCATCTGTGCACATCTAATACTAAGCGTGCCACCACCGACAAAGATAACTGATAGGGTTGATGTAGTGCTGGGGTCTCCCAGATCTTGGCCGCAGCCCTCATGGCTATTCGAGCTTTCCGGACGCGACAAATCGATCATTTTTGGTCCTCTTCAGCGATCTCGTGCTCACGCGTTATCAATAGTCCATCCAGCCGTTGCCAGTGGGCGCGATGAGAACATCGTCACCATCGCTGCCGAGGAGGCTGTTGTAACTTGGGCCACCATGGATTAGCACTGCAGCTAATCATGGTTTAACGCCTCAACATCATCTCCTTTACCGTTACCCCACATCGGCCCGTTGGCCTAATCGATTGATTTGATGGGAGCTATTCAAATATCGGCTTCATCGGCGCGCTTTACTTCACAGCTTCCAATGTATGGACCGACGCACCCCGTTCTGACTGTCCATCCGATTGGCGTTGGTGCGCGAGCTCTGCCGTCCACCAAAGACGGTCCCGGTTCTCGCCCAGTCTCTCGCTGTGGAACGGCTAGTTTCATCGGCGCCCGCGGTCTTCTGGCGACCACCGCATCCCAGGCGAGCCGCGTTGAGCGTGTCTACGGGAGGGGCAAATTTTGCAGAACAATGGGATGGCGCTCACGGGACCATTTACGGTGTCCGACATTGGCGAAGCTCTAACAATGCGCGTAACCCGTAGAGCCCGCCGTCATCTACGCAATCTGCGCCAGCATATCCGCGATACGTGATGATGCGCACGCATCGGTTCGACGTGCGCCTTTCAAGAGCGCACTTCGAAACGTAGATTTGGAGGGTCGAACTCGGGAAAAGTAACGATTTACGTGCGCGCCCCTCGGCGCTGACCTTCCCTGCGTATGCTGGACTTAAAACCTGGCCGGGACGCGGGTGGATTTCCGCAGCAGAGGTGCTCCGCGGCTGCGGCCTTGCTTTATTGGCAGATGCGGCTTCGTGGCGCCGACTGATCGGCATCTACGCGCCTGACGACGTGACGGGCGCGTAGCGAAATTTGCCTGGTCCGGGCGCATCCAGATAGTTCCGCCGCAGCGTGAGCTACAGCGCCCTGCGCCCAATCAGACGCGCAAAGGACGCTGCAGCACTTTGAATTGCTGCATGTATTTATCCTTAAATCGGGTATGTAAGGAAACATGCAGGAGTACGCTACCGAATTTCGAGTCACTTTAATCTCAGCGTGCCCGCCAACGGCGGCAGACGCTATTTGTTCAAGGCGTCCTTGAGAGCTTTTGCCGGCGTGAAGGTCAACTTCTTCGCAGCAGCAACCTTGATGGTGGCACCGGTTGCCGGATTACGCGCTTCCCGCTCCGGCGTGTCCTTTACCTTGAACTTGCCAAAGCCGGGGATCGACGTTTCGGAGCCAGCAGTTGCCGCGGCAGTGATCGCGCCGAAGACTGCTTCGACGATCGCCTTCCCTTGGGCCTTGGTGAGTTGATGATCAGCGGCGATCTTGTCGGCAATTTCATTGGTGGTGGTCATGCATTCCCCTTCCTCAAAGAAGAAGAGCATTCACCGCAGAGCCAGCCCTGTCACGCAATTGTTTGCCTTGTTGCCACGTGACTGGTGCATTTCCACAACTTCCGCACTCCCTATGCCCGTCTACCTCTCTCTCTCTCTCTCTCTCTCTCTCTCTCTCTCTCTCTCTCTCTCGCAGGCGGTTAAGGCGGCGGCTGACCGGCGGTCTAGTTGGCGATGCGAGGGCCGCGTCAATATGTCGGTTCCGCTACGAATGTCGGAGACGGGACATACATGGAGCGGTCTCCCCACGTTGTATTTGAAACTGTTTTCCTTTGGCACGATTACTGCATCGGACGGTTGGCAACCGTCGCGGTATGCAATCCCATATAAGGAGAGGTGAGCGCAATGCAGATGCGCGCGTTAACAGTCCACTGTGCCGTCACGGAGTGGCAGCCGCGAAGACGATCGAGCAGGGCCACCCCAGGTCCGGCGGCGATGTTCAAGGTACACAAATTTGGCAGGAGAACCCGAGCATATTGCATCGCTCTCCCGCGATCAGCTCGACGGGTGAACAGCGTCTCGCGCTGGTCATCGATATAGCCCACGAGATAAATCAGCCACCAAGACGGGAGCTACATCAACATGAACTGGAATATGAAATGTTTGGCCCAAGCAAGTACCATCGCCTTGCTCTGGACCGCTAGCGCTGCGTCGGCGCACGAAGGTATGTGGATGCCCGACCAGACTGCAGAAATCGGCGCGGCCATGCGCGCGGATGGGCTCCAGATCGATCCCGCCCAGCTGAGCCGTCTCGACGCTGCCCCGCTCAACGCGATCGTCTCACTCGGCGGATGCTCCGCCTCCTTCGTCAGTCCCGAAGGGCTGGTCGCGACCAATCACCACTGCGTAGTGGGATCCCTCCAGAACATCAGCAAGGAGGGCGAGGACCATCTCACAAACGGCTTTCTGGCGAGAAGCCTGAGTGAAGAATTGCCTGCGGCTCGCGGCAGCCGCATCTATGTTATCGAAGATCAACGGGAAGTGACCGCCGACATGCTCAAGGGAATCTCGGCCGACCTGACCGGTTTTGCCCGCCATGAGCAGCTCGACGCGAACCGCAAGGCCCTGATCGCCGCGTGTGAAGGACAGCCCAACCGCCGCTGCGACGTGCGGGCCTATTATGGTGGCGCCTCCTACTACCTTCAGCAGAAGCTCGAAATTCAGGACGTGCGCCTCGTCTATTCGCCCGCACGTGGCATCGGTGAATTCGGCGGCGAAAAGGATAATTGGATGTGGCCACGCCACACAGGCGACTTCGGCTTTTATCGCGCCTATGTCGCTCCTGATGGTTCCTCCCGGCCTTATGCGCCTGACAATGTGCCTTACCGGCCGAAGAACTGGCTGCGCATCGCTCGCGAAGGCCTGAAAGAGGGCGATTTTGTGATGGTCGCTGGCTTTCCCGGTACTACCGATCGGTTTCGCACCGCTGGGGAAGTCCGGTTCAACTTTGCGAAGTACGAACCGCTATGGCAGCGTTGGCTCTCGAATTATGCCGCCCAGATAAAGCAGGCCACGCTAGGCAACCGCACTGCGCAGATCCGCTACGCCTCCATCCTGCAAGGCGTGGAAAACTACGCGAAGAAGCTGGCGGGCGATCTCGCCGGCGCTGATGCGGTTGGGCTCAACGCTCGCAAGGCCACCGAGGAGACAGCTTATCGCAACTGGGTCGCTGCCGATCCCGCGCTGCAGGCGCGCTATGGCGCGGCGGTCCTCGAGCTGGATGCCAGAGTGGAGGAGAGCAGCCGGGCCTCGCTCCAGGGGCTGGGGGCGGCGCTGCTCGGCCAAGCGCGGATCCTCTCATCCGCACGCACGCTCTATCGCTGGGCGAAGGAGCACGAGAAACCAGATGCCACCCGCGAAAGCGGCTTTCAGGATCGTGACCGCAGCGAGACCATCGATCGACTGACGCAGCTCGAACGCGAGTATCTGCCCGACATCGATCGCAAGCTGTTCGAGGCCGCACTCGAGGAATATCACCGGCTGGACGCGAAGGACCGCGACACTGCGTTCGAGACCGCTCTGGGCCAAATCGGCCTTGATCGACTCTATGCAGACACCAAACTCGCCGACACGGCTACGCGGCTCGGCTGGCTCGATAAACCGGCTGCTGCTTTCGAGGCATCGGACGATCCTTTCATCAAGCTGGCGGTTGCACTTTATCCCGGCGAGATAGCCGCGGAGCGCACGAACAAGGATCTCGCCGGCCGCACGCAGGCGGCGCGCGCGACTTATATGCAGGGCCTGCTTGCCTATAGGAAGGCGATCGGCCGGCCCGTGTATCCCGACGCAAATGGATCGCTGCGCCTCACCTGGGGCAAGGTGGCGAGGCGAACGCAAGACGGGCAGATCTGGACGCCCTTCACCACGGCTGAGGGACTGCTGGCCAAGCATACCGGAAAGGGTGAGTTCGACGCACCCGAAGCCGCCATTGCCGCGATTCGCGCTAAGGACTATGGCCCCTATGTCGCGCCAGCGCTGGGCACGTTACCGGTCGACTTCCTGTCCACGGTCGACATTACCAGTGGCAATAGCGGCTCGGCGACGTTGAATGGGCGCGGCGAGCTCGTTGGTCTCGCCTTCGACGGCACGCTAGAGGGCGTGATTGGGGACTGGGCCTTTCCCGGAGATCGCAATCGCAGCATCCACGTCGACAGTCGTTTCATGCTCTGGACCATGGACAAGATCGACGGCGCCGGCCGGTTGCTCAAGGAAATGGGAGTGCCGCCGGCGTGGGCTGGAAAACGTTTGTAATGATGACAATGCGCTCGATCGGCTCGTCAGAAACAGCACTAAGGCTTGCCCGCAGGTTGGTGGACCGTCACCTCCAACCAGCTCGCCGCGGTCTCCTTCTGCTGCTCCAAGGTGAATGAGAAAAGCCCGCGGGGGCCTGGACACGCGCCTTGGAGTTACATTCAGATTATGTGCGCAGGGGCCGCACCGCTATCCCCCTTGCTGCTCCTCAGCGGAGCCAGGTGCACAACCTGTTGTGAGTGCCCGTTCCGCACCCTAAGCTGGCACTCATGCTTTTGCGACTATCGATCTTTCACCCCCCTCTCCTGCCTCGCCAACCGAAGGGAGACCAGCCGTGGACTACATTGAGAAATCAAGCGAGCGACAATACACAATAGCGGGCTGGAGCATCCCCGGGGTTGCTCGTGAGGGGAGCGGGTGACGTTCAACACCACCAGCCTGCCATGGTGTCGCCCCTCTGAGGGAATTTGCGGAATCTTCAACACACTACCGGCTGTTGTTTGCAAAATACTTTCGCAGTTGGAGCGCCGGGGCGCTGGCCCACGGATATTGGTGAGCACCACTCACTCAGTCGATCCATCACCTTGTCACGGCTCACCATTGAGCGCTCCATCAGGCGCCGATCGCGCGTAACTGGAGAACGCGAGGCTTTGACGCCGGGGCTAACGCTACCCCGCGATGAATACTGCAGTTAGTACTAGTCCATTTGCAATGCTGAAGCGGCCGCGGAGTTCCCAAGCACAATTGCGGGTCGGCATGAGCGTGTTCGGAAGCCGAGCAACAAACGTCCCGTCCGGAATGAAAGTGATCACCGCGTCCTCGAATTCCAGCCATTCACGTGTGAGCGGAAACCACGCCTTGAAGATGCTCTCCTTGGCACTGAAGAGCAATCGGCCCCAATTGAGGCGCCTTGGTGCGTTGGCCAGCCACTCTCGCTCCTCGTTAACCGAAATGAGCTCCAACACGCCCGACGGCAGCTCCTCATCGACTTCTGCATCGATTCCGAGCGCAACGTAGTCCTCCTGCAGGGCCACAGCGGCGGCACAGAATCCAGCACAATGTGTTATGCTGCCGACTATGCCGGCTGGCCAAACTGGAGCCCGGTCAGGTCCACTTGGGATGGCGCACGGAGGAAAGCCAAGCTTGGCTAATGCCGATCTGGCACAGGCTCGTCCGACGGAGAATTCACGCCTCCTGCTTTCGATCGCCCCAGCCACGGCACTCGCTTCTTCGGGCATCACTTCTGGGCCTCTACTTGCCCGAGAGGTTTGCACGGCTATATTGGATGGAAGCAGCGTCTCTATCACTTGAGATTTCCTTTCGCTCGAGCACAATTGAGTACCGCATGGAACGTTGCGCTTACGGCTGGCTACGGTCGCCGGACGCTGTTTTTTCGAGCGGCTTAAGCACTACAGCGCCGCGCGTCTTATCAGACGCGCAAAGGTCGCTGTAGCACTTTGAATTGCTGCATGTTTTTGTCCTTAAAGTGGATACGATTTAAGGAAACATGCAGTAGCAGCCAAGGGTGCATGACCTCGGATTAGCGGTGCAGGAGCATTCCTTTGAGGTTGTTGAACTGCTTGACCGCTACAAAGATGGCAAGCAGTCCTGCCAGTAGCTCAGCAGCTGCCTGGCTGATCAATAATCCCGTGAATCCCCAAATACGAGGAAATAGTAGTATGGCTGGTACGAAGAGATATCCTTGCCTTGCGAAGGAAACGACGGCACTCAGGCGTGCTCTCCCGAACGACTGAAGCATGGTTATTACCACGTATTGGACGCCAAACAGCCCGAAAAAGAGATGGAACATAATACAGGTGGAGACAGCGATTTCAGTCACATCCTCGCTGTCGCTGAAAAGGCTGACGATTGGCCGGGCGAAAATCACAACCACAGCAGAAAAGCTGACTGAAAAGGCGCAGACTGTGGAAAGCATGAACGTCGCGGCCTTCTGCACCCGAGCAAAATCCTGTGCTCCCCAACTGAAACCAAGGACCGCCTGTGAGCCGATGCAAAATCCAACGATCGGGAATGTCCCGATTGTTAGCAATCGTGCGGCTATACCCACAGCGGCAATCGAATTGTCGCCGAACGTGGCAGCAGCCCTGTACAAGAACATAAATGAAGCCGCTGTCAAAATACCGGTGATCGTCGCTGGGGCTCCAACGGCGGCTATCTGCTTTAATCGGTCGCCCCTCGAAGTGATGTAGGAAGCTCGGAAACGGACAATCCCGCGTTGCTTGGCGAAATATACGATGTACATGCTGGTGGCGACGATCTGGGACAACAGTGTTGCCAGCGCCGCTCCGCGAACTCCGAGATCCAGAGTGAAAATCAGAAGCGGATCGAGCAGGGCGTTCAACGTGAAAGCCGTAATCATCGTCCACATGCTGAACCGGGTGTTACCCTCAGCCCGTACGATGAACCCACTGACCATGTTCAACAGGATAAGAGTATAACCAACCAGGAGCGTCGAGGCATATTCGAGCGCGGCTGGCATTATCGTTGGACTGGCGCCGAGCAAAGTGAGAGCGTCGCGCAAGCTGAAAAGGATGGTGACAGTAAGCGTCGTTCCGATCGGAACCACGAGACCGAGTGCCAAGCTCGCACCACGACTCGCTTCCAATGAATTGCCAGCTCCAAGATTGCGGGACACGAATGATGCTGTACCGGCCCCGATCCCCTGCCCTACCGCAGACAGCAGCACCACCAACGGCAAAGCAATGCTGACGGCCGCGATGGCCTGGGGGCCAAGCGTACCGACAAAGATTGCATTCACCGCTTGCTGAATTCCATTGATCGACAAACCGATAATCGACGGAATGGAAAGGCGCATGATGAGGTGGGAAACCTTGCCGTCCAACAAACTAATGTGGTCTGCCGGCGATGCCATGCGTTCGTCTTTGCCTTTGATATGTAGCTCCAACGGCCTCATCTGTTGGCCTCTGCAAACGCATCGACAGTCCGTTGCAGCTCTTCGCGCAAGGTTGTGCAGAGGCTGCGGGTAGATTCGTAGCCCACTTGTCTCGGATCGTATCTCACTTCAATCTGTAGTTTGCCCGACTGGCATCCGACACGAAACCAAAAGAGATAGTTCATAACTGACTGATTCATATCTTCGCCGATCCACAGCGGGTGTGGATCTGTGGATAGCAGGCGGCGCGGATAGTGACGTTGGAGTCTCGCTCGATAGTTCACTCCGATCCGGGGTAACGGCAGACGATCGACCCGCTCCCGCACGGCGGGATGCCGATTCAAGAACTTCAATGCCCGGAAACCTATGCCCTTGCGCGGCAGGGCGCTGCGTTGCTGATATATAGAGCGAGCCCGGTCTTGACGAGACTCCGTTCCGGCAACGTATAACGGCAGGGGTACCAGTTCACCGATGTAGCCAATCGTTTGCGACGGATCGATGTCGTCGAATAGACCTCCCCGGGTCGAAGTGAGACTGTCAATCCAGAGCGAGTAATTTCCGAAAGCGCGGCCAAATGCTCCCGAGATAGCCGCGAGCAATATATCAAAATCTTCGCAATGCGCAGATGTCGGCACAATCTTGAGAAGGCGCGCCGTCGTCTCCTCATCGATCCTTAGACGGTATGTGGCCTGATCCTTCCATAGCGGCCTGCAGAATTTCTCTTCGATTGGCCCATCGAAGCCTTCATAGTGGAGCCACCTCGCAGTTTCAGCCGAAAATCCCGCCGGACGTGACCCGGCGTCACTTACACGGATATCAAACAACTCATACCGCAGACTCTCCCAATGTGGGAGTTCGGCTGGCGCTTCGCCATTCGCGTAATCATTCAATCGGGCGAGCCATTGAGAAAGGGGCGTGGTCCCTGGATCTGCAGCGATTCGGCCTGCAGCAAGCGAGCTATAAGCTTTATCGAGCGCATTCAGGAACAGCCTGTATCCAACCCCGTCTGCTACAAAGTGATGCAGCAGAACAAGCAAATAGTAATCGCCGGTTTCTGATGTCCTGAAGGCTGAGACTTTGACAAGAGGCGTCCGACCGTCAAATCGAAAACCGTGCTGACGCTCAGCACAGGCGCGCTCAATGATCGTTAGTTGTTCTGATGTGGCTACTCCGACAAGGTCTAGTTCCTCTACGGGGCAATCTGCTATTGATCCGATTACCTGAGATAGGCCCCTGTCCGTTTGCTTAATACGGAGCCTCAGTCCTTCCTCCCGCCCGATGACATGCACAACGGCACGCTCAAGAATGGAAATATTCAGGAGACCGGCGGGCATGAAGAAAAGATCGCCAATGTTGTAGTGCTCGCCGAGTCCGACGATACGATTCCAATGTGTGACTGCAGGGGTTACCGGCAGCGGTCCCTTGAGGGTCGCACATGTCGCCGCCGGCGCTTGGTGCGTTGCCAGTTGCCGGATCGTCGGTGTCCGGTGCAACTGACCGACCGTCAAGTCTACTCCCGCGTTACGCGCCAGTGTGACGCACCGCACACTCAGAAGCGAATTTCCGCCGATGTCGAAGAAGCTGTCATCAATGCCGATAGCTTTGGTGCCCAACAGCTCTTGCCAAATCGCAGCGAGGAGTTGCTCCCTTTCCGTGCGCGGTTCAGCCGATCTCGTTTTTCGGATCGGGCGGGATGAAATGGAAGACAAGCGAGCCCGATCTATTTTCCCGCTGGGTGTGAGCGGCATACGTTCCACCATCCGAAAATCCGACGGCAGCATGTAAGACGGAAGTGCCTGCCGCAGATGAGTTAGAATGTCTCCTGAGGTCAGATTTTCGTGAGCTGGGGCCAGAAGGGAAACGAGCTGCCGATCGTCATCCGCGCCTTCTACCAGAACCGCGGCTCGCGCAACGCCAGGATGAGATTCAAGCGCCGCTTCAATTTCCTCCAGCTCAATTCTGAAACCCCGAAGCTGAATTTGGTTGTCCGCGAGGTGAGACTTGATCTCTCCAAGTTCGATCCGGTGCCCCCGGAGCTTGATCTGACGATCTCGTCTACCTAGACATTCCAGAAGGCCGTCTGCCCTGATGCGTCCGAGATCGCCGGTCCTGTAGAGGTGCCGATAGGATGGGTGGTCGGAGAACGGGTTTGGCACAAAGGCGTCTCTGGTACGGTCGCTATCATTGATGTATCCGTCGGCGACGCCGACTCCGCTGACATAGATCTCGCCGACCTCCCCCGCTTTGCACAGGCGCAAACCATTGGCGACATAAACCTTAAGATTGGAAATCGGCCTACCGATGGGCACATAGGTGTCAGCTGGGCTGGGTGGGATCGATATCAAATGGTGCGTCACCCCGTCCGCACATTCTGTCGGGCCGTAATGATTGAGAATGGGGACTTGAGGATAGAGTGTCAGCCAACTGCGCGCCAAGGCAGGCGTCAGCGGTTCGCCGACCGTGGATACCATGCGTAAGGCACCGAGGAGCCGCTCCTTGGCTGAGAGCGTCTGCAGGTGTTCAACGAACATGGCGAGCACCGATGGAACGAATTGGACGATTGCGATCCGATGTGCCTGCAGTGCTTTAAGAAGGGCCAAGGGAGATCTCAGTGTCGCATCATCTATGATCGCGACGCAACTGCCGACACACAATCCTGCCAAAAGCTGCCATAGGGAGATGTCAAAGCCATGAGAGGCAGTCTGTGCGACACAGTCCTGCTCACTTATTTCGAGCGCATTTATCTTGGCCATCAAATGGTTGTTTAGGCCCGCGCGCTGAACCATCACGCCCTTGGGCGTTCCCGTCGAACCGGACGTAAACAGAATGTAAGCGAGAGGGGGTTCAGCCGAAGATGGCATTGCAGGAGAGAAACGGCTACCGAGTAGCGCCGTCTCCACCGTCATGAATTGTCTGGCGCCGTCGCACTCCTTCTCAAAGAGACCAAGCGCTTCCAGTTTTTCTGGCCCGATAATCAGTGTGCATCCACTTTGCTTAATCATGAAGGAAAGTCGGGAGGCCGGTAAGGATGGATCGAGCGGCAAATATGTTGAGCCGCTTTTCAGAATGGCGATTACTGTGGCTGCCCAATTAGAGTTCCGTTCGCCGCAATAGGCCACGACCGCGCCATCCGCGCAGCGCTCCCGTACGGTGTTTGCGATGGTATCTGACAGCACCCGCAGCTCGCCATATGTGAGCTCCTCCGAGCCATGCTGGATCGCAATCCTGTCGGGGGATGATGCCGCAATCTTATCGATAGCCGCGACTACATCGATGAACTGGCTTCCGACAAATTCGGGCTTCGCAGGTCGACCTTCGTTAAGCATAAGTCTCCTCTCAGGGTGCGATCACTAGGTCACGGTCGGGAGGCCCTGACGCGTCGCGACGAGAGGTTTCAAAACTCGTGCCAATTACGCAAAGAGGAATGAAGCGCAATATCAACCGTTTAAATGAGGAGCAGGAAACCAGGTCGAACTACAGTTGTCGCTGACTCTACAAACAGACAGCGGTGCCGGTTACGCGCGTTTCTGAGGAATAGCGGTCAGAGTGTGAACCCGGCAACATTTCATTGTCGCGCTGTCTCGGATCCTGACGCGCCCCAAGACCCAGCGTGGGCAAAGAGGTTACCGGCCCTTTGCACCATCGGTATCGATGCACTACCAGCACTCTGCCGCAGGAAGCAAGGGACGGAAGCAGTGGCGGGATGGCAGGTCCGAGAGGCGAGCTTACAAGCAAGACTCACGCGTGCGGAGTCGGCTTTTTGTTTGGATGCTCGCCGCCATGCACTGGACCGGTAGCTTCTATAGCGCGCTTGCTACCGTTTCAAGGATAATCTCCGAGCAAAAAAGTGTTCAGTATATTGATAACATGAATGCGGTCTATCCAAACAATCTATTTTCCAAATCTTAGTCGATGGTGCATATAAAATGTACTTCACATACAAGTGCTTTTCTATGAATCTTGCTCTCTATACCAAAATCAAAGCATGTCCATTCCAGTTCAATCGCAATCCACTTAGCTGGCTATGCGAGGTTCGAGAGGCGCAGCATTCGACGCATGCCAGACCAGTATTAACACGGCCTCGAGATGGAAACGTATAATGGAAGGAACCGGTGTGTCCGATCAACTTGTTGAAGAAGTTATAGCTACAATCAGGAAGCGCGCCGGGGGCAGCTACATCAACGGATTGCGAAGAAATAACGGTCGCTACGGAACTAACCTCGCTCGGCCTTGATTCACTCGACCTGGCGGATCTTCTCTGGGACCTCGAGGAAGCCAATAACGTAGAGATCCACATGAACATAACGGATGCCTGGTCAAATCTTCATACCGTCGGCGATTTGGTGGAAGCCCTGCGTACCTTAATGGCAAAGGTGTCTTGAATGGATAAACGCGTCGTCATAACCGGGATCGGCGGGCTATGCGCCCTCGGCAGCAATGCGGCCTCCATTTGGCGAGGCATGTGTGCTGGCATTTCCGCCATCGGGCCGATCTCCAATGCCGAGCTTTATGAGCTAGACGGCATTATCGGTGCCGAGATCAAAGCACTGCCGGAGCACGACATCTGTAAAAAGCAACTCGCCTCGATGGATCGTTTCAGCCTTCTTGCTGTGCTTGCTGCCCGTGAGGCGGTAGAGCAGGCGGGGCTTTCCTGTGACGAATGGAATGCCGATCGCTGTGGTGCAACTGTTGGCGTCGGCATTTGTGGGTCCGAGGCAGTTGAGGAGAATTATCGCGCCCTGCTTATGGACGGCGCCAAGCGGACCGGGATACTCACTGTTCCAAGAGTGATGCCTGGTGCCGCTGCGGGCCAAGTTAGCATCCATCTGGGCCTGCGCGGGCCAGTTTTCGGCGTCACTGCCGCGTGCGCCTCCGCCAACAATGCAATCGCCTCGGCGGTGGACCTGATCAGGCTCGGCCGAGCGGACGTCATGATTGCCGGGGGTAGCGATGCACCGCTTGTATGGGGTGTACTAAAATCATGGGAAGCGTTGCGCGTTCTCGCACCGGACACTTGCCGCCCCTTCTCTGCCGACAGAAAGGGCGTGGTACTTGGAGAGGGTGCTGGCATGGCTGTGCTGGAAAGCTATCAACATGCTAAAGCGCGCGGTGCAACGATCCTGGCTGAGATCGCCGGCATTGGCCTTTCGGCGGACGCCTTCCATATTGTTGCACCGATTGCCGAAGGGCCTGAGGCTGCGATGCGTCAGTGCCTTCAAGACGCCGGGCTGAATGCCGATGATGTCGACTATCTCAACGCACACGGCACCGGCACCAAAGCGAATGATGAGGTTGAGACGGCGGCGATCAAGCGGGTTTTTGGGGATCATACTCGCTCGATGTCGGTCTCGTCCACCAAATCTATGCATGGACATTGTCTCGGTGCAGCAAGCGCGCTCGAAATGATTGCCTGTGTGATGGCTATCCGCGATGGGATTGTCCCGCCCACGGCAAACTACAATGAGCATGATCCAAAATGCGATCTCGACGTCACGCCAAATGTGCCACGCGAACGAGAGATCCGAGTAGCGTTAAGCAACGCGTTCGCCATGGGAGGCACAAACGCGGTTCTGGCATTCAGACAGGTGTAGCAGCGGCGCGTCATGCCGTGCCCGGTTAACGGCTCCTGTTCTGCCTCGAGCATTAAAACGCGCTCCGGCCCGATCCCGTGACTCGACGCTTCAAAGCAACGCCGGCTGATTTCTGAACACAGCGGTGGGGTGAAGCTGACGCCGGTGAGCTCTGGAGACCTGAATGTCTTTGCCGACCGTGCTACAAACGCAAAGAGGCTCCGATACCATGGGCGACGGGACCCTCGCGACGCTGATCATGAGCGCCAAGCTTAACGACGTCGATCCGCAGGCATGGCTTGCCGACGTGCTCGCTCACATCGCCGACACCCCGATCACCAGGCTCGAGCAATTGCTCCCGTGGAATTGAAGGGCAACCAAGTCCCTACAACATCAGGCTGCCTAACCTGCGGCCCTGGCGACGCAGCTTGCGTGCATCGTATCCATGGAGGCCTGCGCGGGGGCGCGTTATTGGCGCGCTGTTGCCGAACGGCGGAATTTGTCGGCGCATCTGGTGCAGATTTTCGGTTCCACCCGTCGTGCGCGCCCCAAGTCTCCGCCCTCGCCGCCGGCTTGATCTTGCTCAAATCGGCCCCGCACGGCCTAAAGGCTTATGGATTCATGTGTTGTCCATGAGCTTTTGAGACAGGTAGGTGTATTCGAGCGCGTAGCGGCGGGCTTGTTCCTGCAGGTTGGCGGCGCCGGCGTGACCGCCCTCGATATTTTCATAATAGTAGACGGGCAGCCCCATATCTTCAAACAAGGCGGCCATCTTGCGCGCGTGCACCGGACCGACACGGTCATCTTTTGTCGATGTCTCAAAGAACGGTTCGGGATAGGCCACGCCCGCCCTGACATTATGATAAGGCGAGATCGAGCGCAGGAAGGCGCCTTCGACCGGATCGTCTGGATTGCCATATTCGCCCTGCCAGGAGGCTCCTGCCGACATGTGGGTGAAATTGACCATGTCGAGAAGCGGCACCTGGATCACGACCGCGTTCCACAGATCGGGGCGCTCGGTCAATTGCACGCCCATGAGCAGGCCGCCGTTCGAGCCGCCCATGATCCCGAGATGCGGTGTCGAGGTGACCTTCCTTGCGATCAGATCCTGCGCCACGGCCTGGAAGTCGTCAAAAGCGCGCCGACGATGGGTCTTCAAAGCAGCTTCGTGCCATTTCGGTCCGAATTCGCCGCCGCCGCGAATATTGGCCAGCGCGAAGGCACCGCCCTTTTCCAGCCATAGCTTGCCAAGCACCGGCGAATAGTTGGGCAACACTGGAATTCCGAAACCGCCATAGGCGTAGAGGATGGTCGGGTTCGTGCCGTCCAGCTTGACGTCCCTGCGCGCCACGAGGAAATACGGAACCTTCGTGGCATCCTTCGAGGTCGCAAAGAACTGCTGGACTTGCAGGCCTTCGGCATCGAAGCGTTCCGGGGCCGACCTGATCTTCTCGACTGTGCCGCTTGCAGCATCGGCGCGAAACAGGGTCGAAGGTTCGAGGAACCCATTTGAGAAGACGAACAGCTGATCACTCTCATTGTCGCTGGACGTCACCGACAGGGTCGAATTTTCCGGCAGGGCCACCTTGAAGGACGACCAGCCGCCCTTGCCGAAATCGAAGCTGCGCACCTCGCTGCTGACATTCGACAGGATCGACAGCACGAGACGGTTCTTGGTCTGAGTAATACCTTTGACTGACTGATGCTCGTTTGGCATGAACAGCACAAGCGGTTCGACGTGCGCTGGATCGGCGAGCGCCGCCTTGAGATCGAAAGCGATAATCGCGCCATTTTGGAAAACGGTGCCCTTGGCCGAGGTCCAGTCCGACTTCAACCGGTAGATTGCCTGGCCCTTGTAGTAGCCGTCAAAAGTGGCCTTGGTCGGGAGGGGCAGGATCACCTTTTGGGTGTCGGTGTGGCCGTTCGGGTAGAAGGCTCGCTCGGTATTGAAGAAGTCGAGGCCGCGATAGGAGGTGTCCATCACATAATTGCCGTCGATGTCGCGCAGCACGCCGCGCCGCGCCGAGACGTCCTTCTTGTCGCCGCGGAAGATCTCGACCGCCTGATCCAGGCTCTGGCCTCGCTTCAGCACCTTGGTGACGTAGGCGTAGCCGGAAGCGGTCACTTCCCCCGGCGTCCATTCCCGGGTCACATAAATGGTGTTCTCGTCCACCCAGGCCACCCACTGCTTGCATTCGGGCAGGACGAAGCCGTCCTTAATGAATTCACCCTTGGCAACGTCGAATTCGCGCACCACATCCGCATCCTTGCCGCCATCGGACAGGCGGATCAGGCAGAGATTGTTGGCGGGGGGCAGGCAGTCCCCGCCTCTGAACACCCAGGTCTTTCCCTCGGCCTTGGACAGCGCATCCATATCGAGAATGGTGCGCCATTGCGGGTCGCCGGACCTGTAGGATTCCCAGGTCGTACGTCGCCACAGGCCCTGCACGTGCGTGCCGTCCTGCCAGAAGTTGTCGATCATCCCGCTGTGCGCGTACCGGGGCGAAGCAATACGATCGGTGGCCTGTAGGATATTCAGGATGTCGGCCAGGTATTCGCTGTAGCGAGGATCTTTCGACAGCTTGTCGACGGTTGACAGGTTACGCGTTTTGACCCAGGTCATCGCCCTGTCGCCGTCGATCTCGTTCAGATAGGCGCGAGGATCGGCGGCATGCTCGGGAACCTGATTGGGGTTGGAATCGATCGCCTTGGCGACCGTGGTCATCTGGCCAGAAGCCCCCATGGTGGTCACCGTAGCAGGGTCATTGCCATCATCAAGCTGGTTCACAAATGTGGCTGCCATGTTTCGCCTTTCGAAAAGCCTCACGTGTCGAAGCGGTTAAACCGGCTTCGCCCCTCTTCTCAGCAAGAGGTGTGCCAGTCACATACGTTTAAACGAGCCAGTGGGAAGTCGTGTAGGACAAGCCCCTTTGATGTCAGACAATGTCAGACATGCGACAGAGCGCTGACACGCGGTATTTGTCTCGTTCTCCTTAAAAGTGTCATTGAAGGCTTTGCCGCATGTTGATCGGCAACGTCAGTATTGTGCGCCATCGCTTTTCCGGAACTCGTAGTCGCACTTGCCGACTTGGCGCTGCGGCGATGGCAGCTCACTAAGAGGAATATGATGACCAGCCGCTCCTTCGCTCCTTCTCCTCACGAGACCAGAGCCGGCGACGCTCGACCGACGTAATCACCTCAACAAGCCGCTTTGTCATGGGAACATCCCAGATGTATTCGGCTTGCGCTGGATCTGTAGAGGGTGAAGAGGCGCTACCGCTTCGAGCTGATGATAGAACGGGGTTTGCGAGAACAGCCACAAGCATCAGGAAAGGAAGCGCAGCATGAGCAGAAAATCGTGGCTCTTTGCCGGCTCTGATCGTGGTGCCGATCGTGCCGCCTTCATGGCGACGCTTTGATCATGAGCGCCAAGCTTAACGACGTCGATCCGCAGGCATGGCTTGCCGACGTGCTCGCTCGCATCGCCGACACCCCGATCACCAGGCTCGAGCAATTGCTCCCCGAGGAATTGGCAGCCAACGAGGTCCCTACAACATCAGGCTGCCTAACCTGCGGCCCTGGCCGGATGGTTTACGAGAGAACCTGGTTGACTGCTGTTGCAACTGCGGTCATCTCGCATAGTCTGTGATCCTCTTCCGACATCGTCAAGCATGCTGGCTCCGGAAGGCCTCCAGTTTGGCTTTCAAAGATGCGCTTCAGCATTCGATCGGAATAGTATCGCACCTTTTTCAGCTTTAGTGGCGGCTTTCCCTTGATAAGGACTATCTGGCATTCGTCATCCAGCAGGCGCACCTGTTCGGGTCGCAATAGCGGTGCCCCTTGACCTGAAATCTGAATATTGCGATCGAGGCCTCGACCGTGGGAAATTGAGCGTGCTTGAAACGTATAGTCACCGATAGCTTCCGAAATATAAGCCGGCGTCTCGTCATCGGCCGTGGCCATGAAGACCTGCAGACCAGTATTGCTGAGGAAGTTTTGCTTGCCGGCCTCGTCGTATGTGCCCGTCAGTGCCGAAAGGCTCTGGATGATGAACATAAAGCGGCCCTTGTAGCCCGCGATGGTCGTAATGGCTGTCTCAATTGTCTCCAGCTTGCCCAAGTGCTTGAATTCATCGAGGAGGAATAGCACCTCGTGCTTCTCATCCTTGCCAGGCAGCGAGCGCTGTAAAACAGATACGATCTGCTGAAACAGTAGGCGCATCAGTGGCGCAAGCACCTCGAGATCGTTTGGACTGACGCAGAGATAAATGCAAGTTCTTCGACGCCGAAGATCGTAGATTGAGAAGTCTGATCGGCTTGTCGCCGCTTTAACCAGCGGATCTGCCCATAGGTTGAGCCCTCCGTCGCCTAGCACTGAAGTGTAAGAGGTCAGGATTTTCGTGTCGTTGCCCGCCATGTTATCGAAGATTTGCTGAGCCTCTTTGTTCTGGGTTTCCGCCGCGAGCCGCGCGAAAAGCTTATATTTCTCCCCCGGCTGAGCATAAAGGTCGTAAACGGCTCCGATCGTTGGCGTGCCACGTTCAATGCAGGCCAGTACACCGGCGACAAAGAGATCTCGTGCGCCGTTGATGAAACCTTCCGCGCCCTCCCCCTTGGCCGTAATGAGGTTCGCCGCCAAGCGACGCGCCTCTATGAACTGCCGCTCTGGAGACAGGGTCATGATATCCAGGAGAGGATTGTAGCAGTTCGTCCGGCGCTCCGGGTCCAGCGGTGTGAATTTGAACACATGATCGCCACGGGCTTTACGTGCTCTGGAGGTGAGCTCAAACAGCTCCCCCTTAACATCCAGTGCGATCACCGATCCTGTGAACGTAAGTAGCGTTGGAATGACGACGCCCACGCCTTTGCCAGCGCGGGTCGGTGCAACAACGAGGCTGTGAGGCTGCTCCCCGTTGGTCAGGTAATATCCAGGCCAAGAAGGGCGGCTCGTCTTCCCAAATACCGGGCCGCTGATGCGACTGTATCGTTGGAGATAGCCCGCGCGCCGCATTTCGTTCAATCCAGCCCAGCGGGCCGTGCCGTAATGTTCGCGATCGGCCGGGCATACGGTTCGCTGGATTAGCAGAACGAGGCCAGACGTAACGACGACAACAGCCAAGCCGCGATAGAAGGCGGGGGTTGTGTAACCCAAATAGAAAGGCGTCTCGTACCAAAAGGCGAGGATGTCGAATGTCATCATCGCTTCACTGCTAAATCCGTGGCGAAATGTTGCGTACAGACTCGCCGTACAAAAACCTGCAGCCAGTGAACACATGATGCTTAGAATTATGCTTGAAGCCGCATTCTTGCCTGAAGTCATTGATCCACCGTATGGGTCGAGCGATTGCATGACAGGCCCCAATCCCAGCCACGACGCCTTCGTGAAGAGAAGAAGATTCCGCCTCATACAGGTTACCGCGCGTAAGGAAATACAAGCAAGAACATATGTAAATCATTTTGTTACAAATGTAATTGCGCAGTGAAATCTTTGTAATTCAAAACTCGTGTTTGCTGATCTGTTGTATTCGAAATAGATGCAAATAGAAAGGCGAGTCCGTTTCGTCTTCACTTCTGCGGGGTGGAGGAAAATGAATTCTTTCACCTGTTGTTCTATCCAGTGAGGAAAAGGCAAGACGACATGGCACGGCGACGGCCCGCCATGAAATGTGAGCCTCTCGCTGCGAAAGAGAACACCGATCCGACATGCCTCCGGCGCGAATGGACTATTGACTTTGTATGGTTTGCATCAATCCCGAAGGCCGAGATCTGACTGCACGTTCCCTACTCATGACCTCTTATCGCAGCACGTACTCAGTGATAGAAGATTTCGAAAGGACCCGAATTCTTTCAGCCCGCGCATCGACGGCAGAATCCAATAACCTGGAAGTTGCGGCTCCGGGGCCAACGCAATTTTAATTAAGGAAGTTGATGCTTCGGCAGGCTCGTAAGTTTGGGTTTGACGCCTCAGGGAGAACTACAACTGTAACGCAATATCCGTTTAGCGGGTCCCTCTTCGATGTTAGCCTTGGAGCTGTAGAAACAACGTCGGAGTGTGACCAATGGAACGCGAAAGACAGCGGAGGCGTATCGATGGAAATTCAGTCCGAGATGGCGGCAGTGCCGAACGAAACACTCACTTTCCAAACGACCTGGTGGCCGAGATAGCAAGCCGTCTACCTACCCACGACACAGCTGAAACGGCAAATAACCTGACGAACTTCGAGCTAACGAGCCGCTCAACACGAGAGGCGGTTCAGGCAAGCCCAGTGGGACAGTTTCACGGGCGGATCAACCAGCTCGGCAGCGCAGCCAGAGCGTTGCACGACAGGGCCGTGGCCGAACTCGCGCCGGACGAAGGCCCGGCGAACCGTACGTTCGCACAGGCTGTAGCTCCCGTAATCGCGCCAACATTCAAATTTCAGACTCCTGAGCGAAAAACAGACGCTGTCGACCGCATCTTGGCCATTGATCCCCCGAGAGTTCAAGCAATGGCCCTTTCCAAGGTAGGAGACTACCTAGGTGACCTGGACAGTGGAAATAGAGATCGTCTCGTTAATCGGGCAGTTGAGCTCGTCACAGATCCGCCAGATCAGGTCACCCGGCACAATGCTGCCCGCGCCCTTTTAAAAGGGTATCACCACTTAAATGCTGAGCAACAGGCGCAACTGCCAGTCGACCACTTGCAGAGCGTCAGTGCGCTTCCCGGTGTAGAGGCGCTTGCACCGTCTGCAGCTCGACATGCGGCAGAGCCGTCGCTTTCAAATTTGGACCGTAGGATCGAGGAGGCTCGCGCTCAAGCTCTTGGGCACGCAGGAGGTCAGGGACCCGTTTCTCGAGCGGAACTGAGCGAGATGCGTCCGACCGCAGAGCGCCTCAACAGGGCCGACAATGACGCACGTGTGGATCTAGCATCCTCCTCCAGAAGCAGAGAACGCTCAAACTGGGGGCGATGAGCTTCATAGCGCGTCACGTTCACCGTGTAAGCGCTATTTGCGCGTAAGCTCTTCATTGCATGTCAAGCATCTCTGGCTGAAACAGAGCGAGAGGTGCCCAGATATTCAGCACAACAGAGGTGCAGATTCCCGTGACGCCGAACATCCGCTCGAATGTCCAAGGGAAATAAAGTGTCATTCGTCGCCAGATGCAATTCCTTCGAGGCCCAATAAGGCGGGCAACTTTCCTCGGCCCCACCCGAACGTGGGGCGTTCGATGCCGCAAGGCTATGACGTATCGTCGCGGGCACGCGATGTCTGCTGAATGGAGGCCACAGTGGCTTTCTTAATGCAGCAGCGGCCGTTCACCCACCAGATTGAGACTGAGCTGATCTTCGAGGCCCGGTGTTCAGAGAGGGAGAAAAACGCGGATGATTGTTCGTCGTCCCCCAGAGAGAAATGGCTCAGTGTCAACCTTGTCCTAATGTTGGTGCTTGCGACTTTGTTGTTTGCGGTGCCACGCTGGCAGGACGAACAGACCAGCCACACTATCCTAAGTGAGCTGGAGAAAATTCAAGTCAATTGTGCATTACTGCAACGTGACGTCCTCCGCGCCCGTGCCGGTTTCCCGGGGGGTATCCAACCTCTTCCCGCCACCATAGGGGCTCTGCGGAAGAGCGTGACAAAGCTAGAGCCGTTATTTGACAGGGCGGCTCTTGAGAACGCCGGTGACCTCTCTCACCTGCTCAGGCAGGTAAAGTCTTCGGTCGAAAGGACTGACGCGGCCGTGGCAGCTATGGGCGCGCAAAACGTGATCTTGCAAGCTTCTCTCAGTAGCTTCGTCCAGTCGCTGAGCTTGCTTGCGAAGTTGCCGTCGGAAACCGACGTTTCTGGTACTACACTGCCTCTCGAACTGGGCAACCTGATCCTGCAGTTTTCGCTGAGGCCGAGCTCGAGCCTTGCGTCACGGATCGATCAATATCTCGAGCGGCTTCAGGCGACGACGGGCGAGGACGAAGCCACTAAACATTCGCTTGCTCGCCATGGCCGAGTTATCCTTTCCTTGCTGCCGCAGGTGAACGACGCTGTAAACGCGATCGCGTCATCCGACACTATCGACAAAGCTGCAGAACTGGAGCGCGAATATCTGAAAGGCTACAGCTTGCTCAATGTGAGTGAGCAGCGGGCACGTGTTTTCCTAGGCGTGATTTCTATATGCCTTTGCTTCTGTATAATCGCGCTAGTCTCCAGGCTGCGTCTGCAGACGGATCGATTGGCAAGGCGCTTGGAATTTCAAGCAGCAACCAGGGAGATTGGGGCTTGCTTCGAAGGTCGTGCGGCAACAGAGGCTTCGCTAACCGCCTCTACCCAAGGGGCACTGCGAGTTGTCCAGCGCTTTTTCAATGCTGATCAGTGCGCGCTCGCACTGGTCGACGTGAGTGCGGGGTGTGTTGCCGAGTGTTTTGCCGCCAATGCTCCTGCGCCTACCTGGAATGATGCTTGGCTTCTTGAAGTCGCTTCCCTTGCCCAGGCGGAGGAGCGCAAGCCCGTGTTTCGCCTGTTTCCCGCGCAAAACGGTGGCTGCTTTGCTGAATGTACACCGGGGCTTTGTCAGCTGCTTGTCTTCAAGGTCTCAGATCCACTCATGGCGGTTTGTTGCCTTCTCTACGAGGGAGGCGGTTTCCAGCCCTCTTCTAGTGAGATCCAACTTCTTGAGTGCGCGGCTGCCCGTGTCTGCAACTACCTGGATCTTCAACGTAGGCAGACCGAATGCGTCCTGCTGGAGAAGCGGTTGGAGCATGCGGAACGGCTGAAAGCCGTCGGCACACTTGCAGGTGGTATCGCGCATGAATTCAACAACATACTAGGGGCTATCCTCGGCTACGCCGAGATGGCCCACAGTCTCCTGCGTCGCCCCTCAAGAACTCGAGGTTACATCGACCAAATCATCTCGGCAGGCGACAGAGCGAGGCTGATTATCGATCAGATTTTGGCGCTGAGCCGAAACCGGGAACGTGTGATCAAGCCCTTCGACGTCTCCGAGGTAGTGATGGATCTAGCTCCGTTGCTGCGCATAGGGCTTCGAGCGGATGTAAAGCTGAATTTCAAAATTGACGAGAAGCGAGCAGTCATCGAAGGGAGCCCACTCGAGATACAGCAGATCCTGATGAACCTCTGCAAAAACGGCTCAGAGGCGTTCACCGATGAAGGCTGCATTGAGGTCAGCGTTTCTCGCGCTGTGGTCTGTCAATCGAAGATACTTGCTTATGGCGATCTGCCGCCTGGGAACTATGTCCTCCTGTCCGTGGCAGACACCGGCGAAGGCATTGCTGAAACCGTACTGCCACATATTTTTGAGCCCTTTTTCACCACGCGCTCTCGCATCGGCGGAACGGGACTCGGTCTCGCTGCGGTGCACGGTCATGTGAGCGCGCTTGCAGGGTACATTGACGTTCGCTCAACTATTGGGCGCGGTACGCGCTTCGACATCTACCTACCAGCCTCCCCGAAGGAGCCAGTCAGTCCTGCTTGTTTTTTTGGTGCTCCTAATACACCCCTTGGCAACGGAGAGATCATCGCCATAGTAGAGCCTGATCCAGCGGCGCTTGAGTTGTATGAGGACAGGATTGCCGCCTTGGGCTTTGAGCCAGTCGGTTTCAAGACATTTGAGAGTCTTTGCGACTGGATTTTGAGGGGGAAAATAGCCGATCTCATTGTCGCGGACCGTTCGTCTTTTCTTCTGCATCAATGCGTGGACGCCGTTCAAGCGGCCCTCAAGACAGTGCCCGTCATCCTGGTCGGAGGAGCTAACCTTAACATGCCACTCACGGGCGGCGATCAAGCCTGCGCTGTTGCGCTGCATAAGCCGGTGTCATCCAGGACCTTGGCGTATGCAATTCGCACGAGGATTAAGACGTGACGTGGTTAGATGTGCACACCTGCTGCGAAGTAAGGATGGTGACGCACCTGGCCAAGGTCATGCGGGAGAGATGTGCGCTGGACCCAGCAGCGCCAGCTAGTGTCAATGGCCGCACCAGCGCCGGCGCGTGGAGCGGCAGCAAGTTCCCGAACGAAACGTGCGCGTCGCCGACGCTTGCTCAGAGTGCCGAACGGCGCAGGTGTCGACCAACTGGCCGTGCGACGGCGCGCCGGGATGGGTGGCTTCGCCCGGTGCTCTTCATGTGGCGGCACGCCTCAGGTAGGGACTTTGGGGATGATTGGCAACGGCGGCCGAGCCCACCCGCATCCATCGTCCTTGGCGTGCCGACCATAGTCCGGAGATCCTTCCATGCCCTTGCTGAATCTCGCCGCGCTGGCGGCCTTCACCATCAACGCTCAAACGGTCTTTGCCGGAGACCCGCTGCTGCTACCGCCCGACCCGGCGGCTCTATCGGTCGAGACCAAATCGGGCGAGCAACGCTTCTCGATAGAAGTGGCGGACGAGCCTGCAGAATGGCGGCGCGGATTGATGTTCCGAACCGCGATGGCCGACGATCATGGCATGCTGTTCGTTTTTGAGGACAGCCAGCCACGCTGTTTCACGATGCAGAACACGGCCATTCCGCTCGATCTCATGTTTGTCGGCGAAGATGGAAAGATACGTGCGATCGAAAAGGGTCGACCCTTCTCTACGATGCCCATCTGCCCGCGGGTTGGCGCGCATTTTGTACTGGAGCTGAAAGCCGGAACCGCGCAGATCGCCGGGATCCAGATCGGCGAGCGGCTCCGCCACCCGCTCATTGACAGAGTCGCCAACCACAGCCGCCGAGGTTTTTAGCGGTTGGGACCACCGGCGCTTGCGATTGAAACCGCGGCAGTGAGCGGTGTCCGCTACGGGCATCTACGGGGTGAAGCCGCTGGGTTGCCGAGAGGAGCTACGTGAGGTCTGTCGAGCCAACCGGTGAAACGCGGGCACGTTGGAAAACCAGGGCGTCTGGCGCGAAACTGTCCGCAAGAATACGGGCGCGATCTTCAAAGTCCGTTCGCCGACGCCGCTCCGGTCCGGTCAGCAAAACTGCATCTTCCATTAACGCTGCTCTCGCGCTCTTATGTTCGATCTTGCGAGCGTGGATTCTCGGCAGCCTCACCTGAGCGGTTGAGGACTGGAGGGTATTCGCGCTGAGTGAGTGATCAAGTTCATCTCGTAAGCGAGCGCTCAACCAAAAAATTAAGCGCCAACCCATAAACGTTTGTTTTCGCAAGGTGTCTGGCGACCGGGCGACCGAGGCGGTTCACGGGCGCTCACATGGCGCGCGTCCCGGGTTTCGAGCGGCGAGGCAAGAGAAGCCAGCGCAAGTAGTGATGCGGCCTTTGAGGGAGCGGCGGGTGTCGGGCTGATCCGAGGAGCGCGAAGGCGGTCGTATGCGACCACGCGGACAAGACATAGCCTTGAAGAGCCCGCGCCAGGTGAAGGGAGCCAAGACAGCGGCGCGATTCAGGCAGGAGATCCCCCGCCTCGGATCGCGGCGCTGTTGGTCGTGAGCTTATGAGCTTACGATAAACACCCAGAGCGATCGCCTATCGCCCGCGCGCCAAAGCTGCCGATGACGTGTGCATCTATCGAACCGGTGCCGACGTTAGCCTGACGAGACAAATGGTCAAGGGCGACAAAAGCTTCATCAAATTGCTCAAAATCGAGACGATGGCATGGAAGGTCGCAGTCCCTGCAATGACGACAACGTGTGTTGGCCTACATTAATCACGCCACTTGAGTTGATTACAGCCGAATAACTTTGAAGCAAGCTGCCTGGCTTGGTCCGACTTGAGTTCCAGGACAGCCGCAGCAGGTCACTTTGGTGATGCTCCTGGATCGGGTACTCGCCTGACGCCCTGAACGGCATTTGCTTCAGATGAAACAGAAAGGAGCGACTCGAAAATCCAAGAGTAACAGACCCTTCCCATAATCGCGAACAACAGATGCCAATCACGGCCGACGGGTTGCGATAGAGGGGACAGGGGGAAATGTTGAATGTAGTTTGGCCAGTCTCGCTGGTCCTTTTGACGTCCATGTATCTCTCAAGCGAAGCAGCACCACTGTCCTTACGTGAGTTCGGCCAGCTCGCCCGCGAATGCTCGCCGTGGGTTTCTCCATCAACGCTTGCAGCGATTGCCAAAGTTGAAAGTGATTTTGAACCGCTTTCGGCACATGACAATACCACCGGTGAAACCCTTCACTGGAAAGATCCGATGGAAGCAACGCAGAGCGTCAAGGAGCGCCTCAAAGCGGGACATTCGATCGACGTCGGACTTATGCAGATCAATTCAACGAACTTTTCTGCGCTTGGTCTCACGCCCGAAAATGCATTTCAGCCCTGCATCTCACTCTCGGCTGCAGGGACCTTGCTTGAGAGCCGCTACGCGGGCGGCAAGACTGCCGCGGCAGAACAACGCGCGCTTCGTCGGGCAATCTCCGCCTACAATACTGGGGATCTGACGCGCGGGTTTGCGAACGGTTATGTGCGGAAGGTTGAGTTAGCCGCGCGAAAGATCGTGCCTCCGCTACTCCTCCCGCCGGAGAAAGGCAGCGAAAAGGCGAAGCCTGAAGAAACGTGGGATGTCTGGGGTCCCCATGGGCACCGTTCCGGCGGCGATTCATCAAATCCTCCAGAGATGCCGAATGACGGCAAATCAATGGAAGACAATCAACTCATATTCGATTGAACCACACAAAGGTGAAGTAATGACATTCCTCAAAAGGTGCCACGAGCATTTGAAGCGTTTTAGCCTTCTGGACACGGCGTTGCGCATGGCCGTTACCTATGCGCCCGCCGCTGGTGGGGCGGCCGGGTGGAGCTTTGTCTCCTCCGGGCCCGCTGCGGCCCAGGTGGGCTCAAGCGCCGACCCTGCCACAATGCTAAACAACATATGCACGTTTATCCTTGGTCCGTTCGGACAGTCACTGGCAGTTCTCGGCATCGTCGCCATCGGTCTATCCTGGATGTTCGGTCGTGCTTCACTCGGTCTAGTTGCCGGCGTTGTTGGGGGGATCGTCATCATGTTCGGAGCCAGCTTTCTCGGTAAAACGCTTATTGGGGCCGGCGGATGAATGCGCGTCTGGAAGAAAGCACCCTTTATGTGGCGGCCACCCGACCGGCATTGTTTCTGGGAGTGCCGCTGACCTTGGCCGGGTTGTTCATGATGTCAGCCGGGTTTCTGATCGTCATCTTCCAGAACCCCCTTTACGAACTTGTTCTCGTGCCACTCTGGTTCGGAGCGCGCGTTATCGTCGAGCGTGACTATAACGCCGTGAGCGTAGTGCTGCTTTTTCTGCAGAGTGCCGGCAGAAGCATTGACGGTCAGGTTTGGGGTGGGGCAAGTGTCAGCCCCAATCCAATAAAGGTGCCGCAGCGCGGAAGAGGAATGGTGTGATGCTCGGCACAAGCGGCACGACCGAGAGGTCTGGGGAAATTTATCTTCCCTATATCGGGCACCTTAGCGATCACGTGGTCCTTTTGGAAGACGGTTCGATCATGACTATGGCACATGTCAGAGGTTTGCCCTTTGAACTGGAAGATATTGAAATCCGCAATGCACGCTGCCGCGCGTTCAATACGCTCTTGCGCAACATCGCCGATGATAATGTGTCAATAAACGCTCATCTCGTGCGCCATAACCATGTGCCGTCGCCGCCAGCTCGGCAGTTCCGCAGCGTTTTTGCAAGTCGTCTGAGCGACGCTTTTGAGCAGCGTGTGCTCTCCGGCAAACTTTTTCGCAACGATCACTTCCTGACCTTGATTGTGTTTCCCCGCGCGCCCCTTGCGAAAATAAGCGGCCGGTTCACTAAGTTCCACAAAAGGAAAGAGAACGATCTTGCAAGCCAGATGCGCAATCTGGAAGATCTCTGGCACGTGCTTGCTGGCGGACTCGACGCGTATGGCCTGCGCCGGCTCGGTGTTCGCGAGAAAGATGACGTGCTTTTCTCGGAGATCGGCGAAGCCCTCCGCCTTATCATGACTTGCCGTTGGTCACCGGTTCCAGTCGTCAGCGGCTCACTTGGCGCTTCGATCTATACCGACCGAGTCATCTGCGGCAAGCGGGCGCTAGAGATTCGAACGCCGCAAGACAGTTACGTAGGCTCCATCTTTTCGTTCCGTGAATATCCGGCAAAGACGCGGCCGGGCATGCTCAACACGCTGTTGTCCACAGACTTCCCGCTTGTTTTAAGCCAAAGTTTCTCGTTCCTCACTCGTGCACAGGCTCATGCCAAGCTCAGCCTCAAGTCCAGTCAAATGATGAGTTCCGGTGACAAGGCCATCACCCAGATCGATGAACTCGCCCAGGCAGAGGACGCATTGGCAAGCAACGAATTCGTTATGGGTTCGCATCATTTAAGTCTTTGCGTCTATGCCGATAATCTTAACCACCTCGCCGATCGCGCTGCGCACGCCCGCACTCGGTTGACGGATGCAGGCGCAGTCATCGTCCAAGAAACTATCGGTATGGAGGCCGCTTACTGGTCGCAGCTTCCGGGGAACTTCAAGTGGCGCACGCGCCCCGGGGCGGTCACGTCGCGAAATTTTGCCGGCCTGGTTTCATTTGAGAATTTTCCTGGCGGCAATGTTGGAGGGCACTGGGGCAACGCAGTTGCGCGCTTTCGCACCAATGGTGGGACCCCTTTCGATTATGTCCCCCATGAGAACGACGTGGGCATGACCGCAATATTCGGCCCTATCGGTACGGGCAAAACGACGCTCATGACCTTTATCCTGGCCATGCTCGAGCAGAGCATGGCTCACCGCAATGGCGCGATCGTCTTTTTCGACAAGGACCGTGGTGGTGAGCTGTTGGTACGTGCAACGGGAGGAACATACCTGGCTTTACGCAGAGGAGTGCCGAGCGGCTTGGCGCCTCTGCGGGGCCTGCCCAATACATCGGCTTCGCGGGACTTTCTGCGCGAATGGATCGTGGCGCTGATCGAGAGCGACGGACGCGGCGGCATCACTCCAGAGGAGAATCGTCGCCTGGAGCGAGGTATTGTTCGGCAGCTTTCGTTTGAGCCGGGTATGCGCTCACTCGCAGGCCTTCGCGAATTCTTGTTGCACGGTCCATCCGAGGGCGCGGGTGCGCGACTACAGCGGTGGTGCAGAGGAAACGCGCTCGGTTGGGCTTTCGACGGCGAGGTCGATGAAGTAAGGCTGGATGCCTCGGTCACGGGCTTCGATATGACGCAACTCCTGGAGTATGAGGAGGTGTGTGCACCGGCCGCTGCATATCTTTTGCATCGAGTGGGCTCTGTCGTGGATGGCCGCCGATTTGTCATGAGCTGCGACGAGTTTCGTTTCTATCTGTTGAACCCGCAATTCTCCGCCGTTGTGGACAAATTCCTGCTCACCGTGCGCAAGAACAACGGCATGCTTATACTTGCAACACAGCAACCTGAGCACGTCTTGGAGTCGCGTCTAGGAGCCAGCCTCGTCGCGCAATGCATGACAAAAATCCTTTACCCATCACCTACGGCGGACCGATCTGCCTATATCGGCGGACTGAAATGTACCGAACGAGAATTTCAGGCGATCCGTGAGGATATGACAGTCGGGAGCCGCAAGTTTTTGCTTAAGCGCGAGAGCGGAAGCGTTGTCTGCGAATTCGATCTTCGGCAGATGCGCGAATATGTCGCCGTACTCTCGGGACGGGCGAATACCGTGCGCTTTGCCGATCAGCTGCGTCAGACATATGGCGAGGACCCTTCTGAGTGGCTCGACGAGTTCATAGCGCGTTACGACGAAGTACAAGACTGACGGAGGCAATGTTCATGAAAATAGCACAACTCACGGCAACGGCGCTTGCGGTTTGCGTCCTTCTGCAGGGCCCCGCCCGAGCGCAGTTTGTCGTCAGCGATCCTGCAACGGAATTCCAGTCGGGTCTAACTGCGGCAAACACTGCGCAAAACCTTGTTCACACAATCGCATTGCTCGAACAGACAGTACAAATGGTGCAGATGTTCACGACGTCCTTTGCGGTCACCGGGGTTTTAAGCTCACTCAACCAGCCGAACCGCTATCCGTCTACGGATCACCTTGAAAAGCAGATGTTTGCTGCTCGGGCGCCGGCATCGGCGACAGCGCGCGCGATCGCATCGGATGCCGAAAATGATGTGAAGTGGGGTAACGACGCGGAAGGGTCTCTCTTACGCGAGCAGATTGTAGGTTCTTCCAATGCAGCCGGGGCCGCAGCCAACAATCTGGATGCCATGGATCATCGCTTGAAGGAAAACGCCAGCACGCTGAATCAGCTTTCGCGTTCGCGGAACATTATGCAGGCGACCGTCACGAACGGTCTAATTCTCAAACAGATCCACGACGCGATTATTCAGAACACTCAGGCTACCAGCCTATTGACGATGACCACTGCACAGGCACGCCTTCAAGCAGCAGAGGAGGCAACGACACAGCGGCGTGAGCGCCAGGAAACTGCGACAATGTTCGGCCCGGCGCCGTAATTTTGTAGTTGGCTTTATCGCTCGGGTGGACGGGCATCCCGTCCCCCCGAAGGTGGAGAGAAGCATGTCAGGTTGGAGCGATGACTTTCAGAATTGCCGCGCCGTTTACGGCTATTCACATGATCTTCGATACGGCCTTTAACATCAAGCTGAACATGATACTGGAGAAGATCCAGAGCGCGGTCAGCGCGCCGCTGGTGGCGTGCGTCACACTTTGGATAATAGTTCAAGGCATTTTGGTCATGCGCGGTGAAATCGACACGCGTCGTGGCATTACGAAGGTCATCACGGTGTCCCTTGTTGTCGCCCTCGTGGTGGGGCAGGCGAACTACCATGATTACGTCGTGTCAGTCTTTGAGGACACGATTCCAAACTTCGTGGACCGGGTCAGTGGCAGTCACATTCCATTCGTTGAGATCCCAGTAAAGCTCGACATCATATTCGCTCAAAGCCAATTCCACTTTCAAAGGATAGCATCCGAAATCGGCCCAATGAACGGCCAAGATATTCTCGCCTTTGAAGGCGCGCAGTGGGTTTTTTACGGCGCGCTTTGGACTGCATTCGCAATCTACGATTCCGCTGGAATTCTCACGAAGGTGCTGGTGGCAATTGGACCGCTGATCCTTGTAGGCTACCTCTTTGATCGCACTCGAGACATGGCTGCGAAATGGGTAGGTCAACTCCTCTCCTACGGGATACTTTTGCTCCTGCTGAACATCGTGGCAACCATCGTTATCGCGATCGAAGCGGCCTCGCTTGCGATAATGCTGCGCGTGATCTCTTTATCGGGCACGACCGCAGCTAAGATCATCGGCCTTTACGAACTCGACATGTTCTTTCTCGCCGGCGACGCTCTGATCGTCGCGCTCCCGGTGATCGCCGGCAACATTGGAGGCGGGTTTTTGGGCGGAACACACCAGATTGGCAGCAGCCTTAATCGCCACCTCGCTCAATTGACGCGGGCCTAGCATTCAACTCACTCAACTTGGAAGATGGAATGAAGTATTGCCTGTTGCTTCTTACCCTTACTCTAGCCGCGTGCCAGACGACCGACAAGCTTGCGACCTGCAAGGGTCCAGTTTTCCCGCTGAACGTTGGACGGTGGCAACCGACTCCATCGGACCTTCAGGTCGCGGGAGAGCTTAATGAAGGGCCCTGAACACGCTCTGCTGGTGGAGAGAGAAGCATTGGCTGCCCACTATAAGGAAGTGGAAGCCTTTCAAACTGCACGTGCGAAGTCGGCACGGCGTCTCTCGAAGGCGCTGGTCGTCACCGCGGCGGTCGCTGTTCTTGGAAATGTCGCACAGGCTTTTACTATCGCCACCCTGGTTCCGCTAAATAAGCTTGTGCCTGTTTATCTTTGGGTACGCCCCGATGGTACAGTTGACAGTGAAGTGTCCGTCTCACGCCTGCCGGCGACGCAAGAGGAGGCAGTTGTGAATGCCTCACTCTGGCAATATGTGCGCCTGCGCGAGAGCTATACAGCGGACACGGCTCAGTATGCCTATGACCTCGTATCAAGTTTCAGCGCTCCGGCCGTGCGACAGGAATATCAAGAGTTCTTCAACTACCCCAATCCAGAATCGCCGCAAGTCGTAATTGGCAAGCGCGGCAGGCTGGAGGTCGAGCACATCGCCTCGAATGATATCACGCCGGGCGTGCAACAAATTCGCTACAAGCGTACGCTCGTCCTGGAGGGGCAGATGCCGGTGGTGAGTACTTGGACGGCAACAGTTCGCTACGAAAAAGTGACAAGCCTGCCCGGCCGATCGAGGCTGACCAATCCGGGGGGCTTACTTGTTACCTCCTATGAAACCTCGGAGGATTCCGTTTCGAACCTGGGGGGCAATCAACCATGAGGAAAGAAGCGTTTTTCACGCTGGCTTGTTTGCTTTTCATCACGGTGGGCGCGCGTGCGGAAGACACTCCTACGGCAGGCAAACTGGATCCCCGCATGCGCTATCTAGCCTACAACCCGGACGAGGTGGTGCGCCTGTCAACCGCTGTCGGGGCAACTATGGTTGTCACATTTGGGGCGAACGAGACCGTCACAGCCGTCGCCGTTTCCAACAGCAACGACCTCGCAGCCCTTCCGCGCGGCAACTATCTCTTCTTCAAGGCAAGTCGTGTCCTCCCCTCGCAGCCGGTCATCGTGCTGACAGCGAGCGACGCGGGTATGCGGCGCTATGTTTTCAGCATCTCTGCCAAGACCATGTCCGGGCTCGACAAAGAGCAGCCTGAACTCTACTACAGCGTACAATTCGCCTACCCTGTCGATGAAGCTGCGGCTCGGCGGAAGCAAGCGGAGCAGACGTCTGCCGCCTATCGCCTCCGAGCGGAAGCACTGTATCAACGCAGGGCTCAGGACTTATTAGATAAGCCGGCGAGCGACAGTCCGAGCGCCAACAATTGGCGTTATGTCGCCCAGGGGGATCGCTCGCTGATGCCCCTGGAAGTTTTTGACAACGGCATCACCACTGTATTCCGCTTTCCTGGCAATGTGCGCATACCGTCGATTTACACGATCAATCCAGACGGCAAGGAAGCCACAGCCAACTATTCGGTCAAAGGCGATTATGTCGAGATTCCCTCGGTCGCTCGTGGTTGGCGACTGAGAGATGGAGACACAGTGTTATGCATCTGGAATAGCGCGTACGATCCCATTGGCCGAGACCCGGGCACCGGCACGGTCAGGCCCGATGTTTGGCGCGTTCTAAAGGAGCCAAGGCGATGAACGACGCCAATCCGCAATCTGTGCACGATGTGGATGCGTCCGGATCCGTGGTTTATGACTCACCTCGCCGGCGACTTTCGGGATTGCAGAAGCTGATGGTCGCAGGTTTGATTCTGGCGTTATCCTTATGTCTCATCTGGCTGGGTGGACGCTCAAAGGCAGAAAACGACACTTCCCTGCCTCAAACAACGGTTCTCACCCACACCGAGCCCTTTCGACCGTCGCCGATCGATATTGCTCCCGATCCCCCAGCAACCCAGCAGCCTGCGCAGCCGCCAGCTCCTGCGGCAGAGATGAGCCAGCCTGAACGCGATGCCGAACAGCCTGAGAAAACGCCGATTTTTGCCTATAGCAGCGGTGATCAAGGCAACAGCAAGCCGGCCCAACGAGTGGACATTGGCCACGAACACGAAGACAAGGAGCAAGACTCCTCCTCACTTACGGGCGAAGCTCCTGTCGAGAATGATCTTTCAACGCGGATGAAGCCGACTGTGCTGCAGCCTAGCCGGGCAACACTCTTACCGCACCCTGACTTCATGATTACGCAAGGAACGACTATTCCCTGCATTCTGCAAACAGCGATCGATACCAACTTGGCCGGTTACGTGAAATGCGTACTACCCCAGGACGTCCGCGGAGCAACTGGCAACGTTGTCCTCCTGGATCGCGGCACAACCGTCGTTGGCGAAATCCAGCGTGGCCTACAGCAAGGGGATTCACGCGTGTTCGTGATCTGGAATCGCGCCGTTACACCCAATCATGCCGTAGTGTCGCTCGCGTCACCAGGCGCTGACGAACTCGGTCGCTCGGGCCTGCCTGGCACGGTCGACAATCACTTCTGGCAACGCGTTGGCGGGGCAATGCTCTTGAGCGCCGTCCAGGGTGCTTTCCAGGCGGCCAGTAGTTACGCTGGCAGCTCAGGTGCCGGCACCAGCATTAACGGTTTGCAGGGGAATGGAGAACAGACCGCCAACACGATGCTAAGAGCGTCGATCAACATTCCACCCACTCTGAAAAAAAATCAGGGGGATGCGGTATCCATTTTTGTCGCGCGGGACATCGACTTCTCGGATGTATACGAGCTTCGGACAGCCACTGGGGCGTCGAGAGCGCGAAATCGGCAACCCTCGTCCAGATAGTAAATCGGAGGCCTGAATGCAGACGGAGGCAGCTCCACAATTGCGTTTTCTCCTTGAACCAGTTTTGGGATGGCTTGAGGAGCCAAGGACCGAAGAAGTCGCGATTAATAGACCTGGAGAGGCTTTCGTTCGTCAGGCCGGCGGCTTCGCAAAATATCCGTTACCGCTCACCTACGATGATCTTGAAGACATCGCGATCTTGGCAGGAGCGTTAAGAAAGCAGGATGTCGGACCGCGAAGTCCTCTGTGCGCCACCGAACTGCCAAATGGAGAGCGGCTTCAAATCTGTTTACCGCCCGCTGTGCCATCGGGCACCGTCAGCCTGACAATTCGGCGCCCCGGGTCCCGTGTTCCGGAGCTCAAGGAAGTCGCGTCCCGGTATGATGCTTCGCGATGGAATCAATGGCGCTCGCGCAAGCAGCGCCAAGCTGAACAGGACGAACGGATTCTTGAGCACTACGACCGAGGTGATCTGGAGGGATTCCTGCATGCATGCGTGACTGCTCGGCTGACGATGCTGCTCTGCGGGCACACGGGTAGCGGCAAGACGACCATGAGCAAGACTTTGATCGGCGCCATCCCGCCGCAGGAGAGACTCATCACAATCGAAGACACGCTCGAGCTCGTAATTCCGCATGAGAACCATGTAAGGCTACTCTATTCGAAGGATGGAACAGGTTTAGGCGCGGTCACGGCAGAACAGCTGCTGCAGGCCAGCCTGCGCATGCGACCGGATCGAATTCTGCTCGGCGAGCTGCGCGACGATGCCGCTTGGGCTTATCTCAGCGAAGTCGTTTCTGGCCATCCAGGATCAATCTCCACCATACATGGGGCCGATCCTGTTCAGGCGTTCAAAAAGCTCTTTTCGCTCGTCAAGAGCAGCTCGCAGGGGGCTGCTCTTGAAGACCGCACGCTGATTGATATGCTTTCCGCCGCCATCGATGTCATTGTTCCGTTCCGTACCTACGGTGAGATCTATGAGGTCGGCGAGATTTGGCTTGCGGCCGACGCCCGCCGACGCGGAGAGACCGTGGCTGACCTTCTCAACCAGCATTAGGTTCATCATTGTTGGAGCTGCCGCTCAGCGGCTACGCGACCAGCCCCTCAAGTCCTCCAGTCGGTATTTGTACGAACCATATTCTCGTCGTAGGGGACCCAAACTGTTGGACCTGTCGCCACGCGGCAGCGCCGTCATCTCGTGCCCGCATGCTGACATTCGCCTAGCGGATTGGCAGTGGGGTAACTGTTGCGTGTACAGGTCCTGATAAAGCTGCGTGACAGTGGGTCTCGGCAGCCTGATCCGAGATTGAGAGGTGAGACGTTGAAACATGTTCTTGTCATCGATGACGATGTCGCCATGCGGCACCTCATTACCGAGTATCTCACAATGCACGCCTATAAGGTAACCGCAGTGACGGATAGTTGGCAGTTCAATCGCGTGCTCACATGCGATGCGGTCGATCTTGCTGTTGTTGATCTTAATCTAGGTCGTGAGGATGGGCTCGACATCGTCCGCAATTTGGCAACTAAATCCGATGTTCCCATAATTACCATCAGCGGCGATCGTGTCGAGGAGGCTGAGAAAGTTGTTGCACTGGAGCTTGGAGCAACTGATTTCGTAGCTAAGCCTTTTGGAATGCGAGAATTCTTAGCGCGCATCCGAGTAGCGTTGCGCGAGCGCCCGATCAGTCGCAGGACAAAGGATCGACGCTCGTTTCATTTCGCCGGTTGGACGCTCAATCTCAAGCAACGCCGGATGATCTCCGAACACAGCGGCGAGGTCAAGCTGACGTCTGGTGAGTTCAATCTCCTAATCGCCTTCCTGGAAAAACCACGCGACGTTTTATCCAGAGAACAGCTTCTGTTTGCGAGCCGGGTGCGTGGAGAAGAGGTATATGACCGAAGCGTTGATGTCTTTATCTTGCGGTTGCGCCGAAAACTGGAGGCTGATCCGGCTAACCCTCTTCTGATTAAAACATGCCGGGGTGCGGGTTATTTCTTCGACGCTGACGTGGAAATCAGCTACGGGGGCAACTGGACCCCCTGCTCCCTGGCCGCTGACGTTGCAAGCTCCGCGGCCATGACCCGGCAACCGGAGAAGCGAACCGGCCGGAGCATCCACTCGTTCCCAGACAGGTCGTAAGCCAGCCTTAAGTTCGCAATGCTCGCTTCACCATCCACCGCGACCGCCAGAGTGCAAGGCGCTCCTGGCGACGGCGCCGGAGATTCGCATCTAATGAGTGCGTGGCGCCGCGCAGCATTATGAGCTCTGCTCATCGGTCCATGAGAAAATACCATTTTCGATTCACCGGCCTCCATGTTAGTGGCGCCGCGATTTAAATATCGGACCGGTAGACCGGCCGGCGGTGAACTCAGCGAGCCATTTGCCGCTCAAACCAAGTCTAGGCGCGTGCCTGCTTCTGAACGACGGAGCGCTGAAAAGAGATAATTATGGACGCACAGGTTGAATTATCAGCAGCGCTTGGCCCCCGCGCCTGTCGCACTGGACGGGGATCGATTTCCTGTTGTCGAAGCTAGAGCAAACCCCGGCAGTCCGGATGATGAGACGGGCGCGCCCCGACGCGTATGAGTTCGGCCAGGGCCCATTACTCCCAATTGCGCCATCTATGGACTAGAAAATGCGTTTTAAGGGCCTGGATCTCAATCTCCTCGTAGCGCTCGACGCTCTGATGACCGAACGCAAGCTCACGGCCGCGGCGCGCCGGATCAACCTCAGTCAGCCGGCTATGAGCGCGGCCATCGGCCGCCTACGTACCTATTTCGGCGACGAGCTGTTTATAATGCAGGGCCGCGAGCTTATCCCAACACCACGTGCCGAAGCCCTTGCTCCGGCAATCCGCGACACCCTGCTGCACATCCAGGTTTCCATCATTTCCTGGGACGTGTTCAACCCGGCGACGTCGCAGCGCCGCTTCAGGATCATCCTGTCCGATTTCATGCTGCTTGTGTTCTTTGAGAAGGTTGTCGAGCGTGTGGCGCGGGACGCTCCCGGCGTCGGTTTCGAGCTGATGGCTCTCGATGATGATCCCAATGACCTGCTACGACGCGGTGAACTCGATTTTCTGATCATGCCGGAACTGTATATGTCGAACGAGCATCCCAAAGCGGATCTGTTCGAGGAGAGATTCGTGTGCGTCGGCTGCCCTACGAACCAGCATCTAACGCGACCGCTTTCCTTCGAAAAGTATATGTCGATGGGGCATGTTTCAGGCACGTTCGGGTGGACGCTGAAACCCTCTCTCGAGGAATGGCTATTGCTTGAGCATCGTCTCAAGAGACGCGTCGAGGTCTCCGCGCCCGGCTTTAGCTTGCTACCGTCGTTGCTGACAGGCACGGAACGTATAGCGACGATACCCTTGCGGCTCGCCCGTCATTTTGCAAAGACAATGCCGCTACTGATCGTTGAGCTTCCGCTACCACTTCCAGCATTCACCGAGGCGGTCCAGTGGCCCGGCCTCCACAACAGGGATCAGGCAAGCATGTGGATGCGGGAGATCATGCTACAGGAGGCTGCCCGGATCGAATCTCCATCCGAGACTTGCTAGCGCAGAAAATAGATCACCCGCCGCTTCTGGCGAACACTTGGATCTGCGGCGCTGGTCGCCTCCTCAGCGCAGGATTGGATTTGGCTCCCCTGCCGAGCGGACACTTTGGCCGAGCACGTTGCCGTGATTGGTCGCTAAACGCCGCACGCAAGTTGCGGCGGTGCGGCTTGAGATCCAGGGTGCCGCTTGGGTCGACCGGCGACTTGAAATGGACTCCACCGGCGTGGCGGCTCCAAAGGAAGCGCCATCCAAGTGGCGAGATACTCTACCACAGCCGGGTCGGGCTTCTGGGTCGAGGTCTTGTGCTGTGTCGATCCCGTGTATCCGCGTCCACCACGATCATGCAGCAGAGGCCGGACAGATATCAGCACCCGACTGCGCGCACGTTACCCCGACCGAAATATCCCCTTGCACTTCCAGGGGTGTCCGCAGATGTGTTCAGGGATATTTGTGATCCTGAAGTAGGCGCGGCGCGGTGCGTGAGGATGGTGGATTTGAAGCGGCGTTTGGGCCTTCTCGCGCCATCCCTCCCTCGACGAGCTCATATTGGCAGCAAAAGATCAACCATACGTGAAGTCGGAGTTTAACACTCGCGTTGACTCTTTAGCTCTTTCAGTCCAAATCATAGGTGGCAAAGGGAGGAATCTACAGTGGCTGACGAGAGTAACACGGGACCAGTTGCCGCGTCTGAAGCGGCCGCCGAAACGAAAGCACCGACTGCAAAAAAACAGAGGTCGCCACGGCGTCAAAAAGCTACGGAACAGGTTAAGGAGTCAAAGGCAACGGCTGCTAAGGCTAAGAAGTACAGCGAGCAAGAAAGGTCCGATAAGCTCAAGCTCATCGAGACGGAAGTCGCCCAACGCGATAGCACGCTGAAGGACGCCATCAAGCGCGCCGGGATATCCGAGCAAACCTACTATCAGTGGAAACGAGCTGCAAAGCCTGTTGAGCAAAAGGCCGCGACGCCGGTGCCGGCTGGCGATGAGTTGGCAGACCTCGTTCAACTCGAAAAGGAAAACCAGAGGCTTCGCAACCTTCTGGCGGAGAAACTGCGTACGGAAAACGCCGAACTGCGCAAGAGACTTGGGATGGATTAATCAAGATCGGAACTCCGCGCAGGGCGTAATAGGCGCTCTGCTGGCTTGTGGAAAGTCTCGCCACTGTCGGATACTGTTAGCATCACCTTGCGTCGCGATCACTTGAAAAGAACAGGAAGGGGCTGTATTTGTCCGCCCGGCAGGAATCCCCCATCGGCACTGTGCGGTTGAAACTATGAAAGCACCACCACGCAAATTCATCGTAGAGTTCAAGTCGGCGCGGCGGCAGCAAACGGGGCGGACGAACTCGATATGGGGGAAAACCGACTTCAAGGCCTTGACCCGGGAAGCGGAAGAGATCGCGCCGCATCTGTTTAATTCAACAGAAGCAACCGCAACGCCTAAAGCAGATAACCGCCCGCCAGTCGAGCCGAATGGAGGTATCGCCGTCGAAGACCTGGGAAACGCAGAGGTTGGACGAGCGGCAATAAATTCGGTCGAAACTGTGGGGGTCGAAGTGTCGGAGCCGCAAGAGCGCCGTCGTCTGGCAGCCGACGCTGTTGTGCGATCGGAAGACGCCCCGCCAGTATCGCAGCCTCTAAGAAGCTCCAAAGGCGGCGTTTCACGAAAGCGCCGTGAACGTATTTCAGTGGACGTGCGTGAGGATGAGACAGGCCAAGCCAAGGCCGCAGAAGGCCCAATTTCCTTCGACGAACTGGCTGCCCTTGACTTAGAAAATCAGCGGCTCAAGGGGCTGCTCGCTCGACGGATTTATGCAGAGAACTTGCAGCTCAAGAAGATGCTTGAGCGGTTTGAAGTCACCTGAGGCGCGTCTGAAATGCCGCCAGCAGCGTTACGGGAGTCCAATTGCGCTCGCGCTGATCGCGGTCCAACATGGCCTCGATCCGGAGGTCTATCTGACAGACGTCCTAACCCGGATCCAAGATCATCCCACGAATCGCCTTGAATAACTGCTGCCGTGGCAGTGGACGCCGGCAAAAGACCTGCACGAGGCTGCCTGATGGCCCGCTCGAAGATTATCTACACGCTTAGACAGGTCGCTGACATGATCGGCGAGAACCTCGAACTGATCGAGGAAGTCACCAGCAACTCGGACAACATCGCCGAGGGCGAAATGGTCCACGACCGTGACTGAAGCGAATACGGTACAAGAGGCTTGACTGGCGATGGCGTAGAGGGCCTCCAGGAGCTTCTCGCGGACATACGGACGTGGGACGGCGGGATCCGCCAGTTTCTCATTGCCGAGCAATGCGATCCCGAAATGATCGAGCGCATTATGGCCGACGAGGTAAAGCGCAACCGCTAGCTAAACACCTACGTCTTGAGCAAAAAATGCGCTCGCCGGACGCTCACACTGAAACGCGCGCCTTCATCCTAAAGAACTAAAGAACACGATGGCGGGTGCTGCAAGCTGCCGGTCTCTTCTTCGTCCACTGAAGGAAATCATCTCTATTCTGAGTATCGCGCTTGCCCCTTCGCGTAGGCAGGGCGCTAATGTGCTGCAGGCCGAAGCGAGGATGCGGAAAAACAATCCTAAGGTCCGGATTCATCGGTCACATTAAACTTCCAGCATGACCTGAATCCAGGGCTCCGTTGTCGGCGTCTCGAAAACGGCCATGATTATGCCGGCAACTTTCAGGCGTGCTCGCCCTCGACCGCGGCCAACTATCGGCTGCGTACTTCCAGAGCGTGGATGGGTTCCATCCACAAAAACGATTTTACGAATTTGTGGAGGCGCTGCATTAGTAAAGTGTGACTATTGACCAACGTCAAGTGGACCGACGGTGACCGCATTGAGGCACGCGTCGCAAGAAACAGAACGAAATAGGAGGTCTTGCGTGCGCTCTCAGGTGCAATGGACGCTGCGCTGGGAAAGTGAATTGCAACTCGACGAACATGTCGAACTCGCAAGCTTCTTTCGCAACACTTATGGACCGACTGGTGCTTTTAACGCAAAGCCATTCGAAGGCAGTAGGAGTTGGGCCGGAGCAAGGCCTGAGCTTAGGGCAATCGGACACGACTCAAACGGTGTAGCGGCTCACATGGGCTTGCTGCGTCGGTTCATCAAGGTCGGTGAGGTCGATCTGCTAGTGGCTGAGTTAGGCCTTTATGGAGTGCGACCGGACCTTGAAGGCCTTGGAATCAGCCACTCAGTTCGCGTCATGTACCCAGTATTGCAGCAACTTCGTGTCCCATTCGGTTTCGGTGCGGTTCGGCACGCGATGCAAAAGCACGTGGGAAGATTCGGCCGACACTTACCGGCTACCGTTCTGTCGGGGATTCGGGTGCGGTCCACGCGCCCTGTTGCGCTTTTGGATCTGCCCCCCACGCGCGTGGAAGACGCACTCGTCGTCGTTTTACCCATTGAATCGGCCATGTCTGATTGGCCGACCGGTACGTTTATTGATCGGAATGGACCGGAGCTGTGACACACGTTGACTGCTTATCAAGAGTGCGCAGCACGTGCAGCGACAGCGCTGGCCGCACTGTCTATCTGACCTTTGACGATGGTCCTAATCCACTTTGCACACCGGAAATCCTGGACGTGCTGGAAAAACACGGTGTGCCGGCGACTTTCTTCGTGATCGGCGCCTATGTGGCAGAACACCCCCAGCTAATCCGGCGCATGATTGCAGAAGGGCACGAAGTTGCTAACCACACGATGACTCATCCAGATCTGTCCAGATGCGGACCGAGCGATGTGCACGATGAAATACTTGAGGCGAACAGGGTCATCAGTATGGCCTGCCCCCAGGCATCGGTACGGCATGTGCGAGCCCCCTATGGCATCTGGACCGAAGAGGTGCTTAGTGCTTCAGCGGGCGCTGGACTGGCGCCCCTCCACTGGTCGGTAGATCCGCGTGACTGGTCTCGGCCCGGCGCCGACGCGATTGTCGATGCAGTACTTGCCTCTGTCCAGCCCGGCGCAGTTGTGCTGTTGCACGACGGATGCCCTCCCGACGAATGCAGGCCGGGCACTGAGGACAGTCTGCGCGACCAAACCGTCATTGCGCTGGCCCGCCTTATTCCAGCGTTACGCGAGCGCGGATTTGGAATCTGCTCTCTTCCTCAACTTCCCTGAACAACGGGACATCCCATGGACCTGCTCAACACAATCGGCATTGGCGCTGTCTCCTGTTATGCGCTGCTCTCGACCACTTATAAAAGCATGCAGACATTGTATGCGCTGCCGAAAGACCTCTCATCGGCCTCGGAGGACTTCGTGTTCCACGCCCCTTTGCCGAGCGTGGACGTCATTGTCCCCTGCTACAACGAGGATCCGAGCACGTTTTCCGAGTGTCTGGCTTCCATTGCAAACCAGGACTACGCTGGAAAATTGCGCGTCTACGTGGTCGATGACGGTTCTTCTAACCGCGACAAATTGGGACCTGTACATGACACCTATGCGCGGGATCCAAGATTCAACTTCATTCTGCTTCGCGAGAATGTCGGGAAACGCAAGGCGCAGATCGCTGCGATACGCCAGTCGTCTGGAGATTTGGTGCTCAATGTAGACTCGGATTCGACACTAGCGCCTGACGCCGTCACCAAGCTCGCTGTGAAGATGCAAGATCCAGGAATAGGCGCGGCCATGGGTCAATTGACGGCTAGCAACCGAAACGACACGTGGTTGACCCAGTTAATTGACATGGAGTACTGGCTCGCCTGCAATGAGGAGCGTGCGGCACAGGCTCGCTTCGGTGCCGTTATGTGCTGCTGCGGCCCCTGTGCCATGTACCGCCGGTCTGCTCTCCTTTTGCTACTTGATCAGTACGAGTCGCAATTTTTTCGGGGAAAGCCAAGCGATTTCGGTGAGGATCGCCACCTCACCATTCTGATGCTGAAAGCAGGTTTTCGAACCGAGTACGTTCCGGACGCGATGGTGGCAACCGTCGTCCCGGACAGGATGGGCCCTTACCTGCGCCAACAACTCCGCTGGGCACGGAGCACTTTCCGCGACACTTTGCTTGCACTGCGCCTACTGCCGGGCCTCGATCGGTTTATCACGTTGGACGTGGTCGGACAAAATCTCGGACCATTACTTCTTGCCCTCGCGGTCTTATCAGGGGTCGGGCAAGTCGCGCTGGCAACTACAGTGCCCTGGTGGACAATCATAATGATTGCCTCCATGACCATGATCCGCTGCAGCGTGGCCGCCCTGCGTGCTCGCCAACTTCGTTTTTTGGCGTTTTCTTTGCACACCCCGATCAACTTGTTTTTGTTGCTCCCTTTGAAAGCTTACGCCCTGTGCACGTTGAGCAATAGCGATTGGCTGTCGCGCAGCTCTCCTGCCAAAGGAACAGACACGGGTGGAGAAGGAGTGGTCCTCGTTCCACCCCTGCCAACCGAACCGAGCGCTAGAGGAACGTCGGGAAATGCGGCGACGCTTCGAAGACTGAATCTTGCAAGGGACTCTTCAACAGTGGCAGCCGCCGGTGTCTGCGGTGACGACTGATCGTACACGTTGTACCGGAGGGCGAATTTTGACGCAGGTTCACAACTATCAGTTATTGCACCATGAGCTGGCGGCGGAGGATCCCTGGCGGCTCGACGGCAACGAGTTTGAGCGGGAGCGGCATGCGCAGATGCTTCGGCTGTCGCTTTCCCAAGGTCCCATCACAAACGCGCTCGAAGTCGGGTGCGCAGCCGGCGCATTCACGGAGAAACTTGCGCCTCATTGCAAGCAGCTCACAGTGATTGATGTTGTGCCGCAAGCCATTGCTCGAACGAGGCAACGGATGAAGGACCCGTCACACATCAGTTGGATAGTCGCTGACGTTCAACAGTTCTCGACTAGGAAGCTCTTCGATCTGATCGTCGTGGCCGAAGTTCTCTACTACCTCGAGGATATAGCCGCGATGCGCGGTGCCATTTCTAACCTGGCGAGCATGCTTGCGCCGGGTGGGCAGCTGGTTTTTGGATCGGCGCGCGACGCAAATTGCCGACGTTGGGGCCATGTTGCTGGTGCTGAGACCGTCATGGCGATGCTGGGAGAAACGTTGATCGAGGCGGAGCGGCTTGATTGCCGGGGTGAGTCGGCCAACGAAGACTGCTTGCTCGCCCGTTTCCAGAAACCCGGTTTCTAACAGATTCAACTTACATGGAGACACTATGCGCGTCTGTGGCATCAAACTGACCCATGACGGGGCTATCGCCCTTGTTGAGAATGGAAAGCTCGTCTTCTGCGTTGAGCAGGAGAAGCGGGATAACAATACGCGATATCAAACAATCGATAATCTCGATGCAGTTGTCGCCGTTTTGGCGGAACACGGCCTTAATGTGCGGGATATTGATCAGTTTGTTATCGACGGCTGGGACGGTGAGGTCGAGTCCCAATTCCAGGTCCTCAGTGGGGTGACCCCTCTTACCCTCAGAGGGGCGCCTTACGTTGAGCGCCATGACGAGGGACTTCTCGACTCGCTCGACGGCTCCGGCCTGACGCTTGATGGGCGGGTTTTTCCCTATAGAAGCTATCCGCATGTGACGGGCCATGTGGCCTCTGCATACTGCACCAGCCCCTTTGCCAAGTCAGGGCAACCTGCGTTTTGCTTAGTGTGGGATGGCTGTATATTTCCGCGCCTCTATTATGTGGAGGGCAAGACAGCCCGCTTCTTCAAAGCTCTGTTCCCGATGATAGGCCAGACCTACGCTGCCGCGGGCCATTACTTCGGGCCCTATAAGCAGGCGAGCCGAGGGGGGTGGGACTTGGGCGTGGCTGGCAAGCTGATGGCCTATATCGCGCTCGGCTCGGTTGATGAACGCATCGTCGCGGTGTTTCAGAAGCTCTACGAGGAGCACTTTGCCGGCGATACGGACCTTGCCCGTACCTATCGCGCAAACATCAACGACGCTGAGGCCTCGCTTGCGGCCGTGCATGAATTTTTCGCAGCCAGCGCGCTCCTGTTGACGGCCGCGTCACCGGAAGATGTGCTCGCATCCTTTCATCTTTTCATCGAGCGCCTCGTTGTTAAGGAGATGGCGATTGCCTTGCAGCACCATTCGTTTCCGGGGTCGCGCAACTTGTGCATAGCCGGCGGCTGCGGGCTCAACATCAAATGGAACAGTGCACTGCGTGAGGCGGGCCTCTTCGATGCAGTCTGGGTGCCGCCCTTTCCGAATGACAGCGGCTCTGCAATTGGTGCAGCTTGCGCCGAAATAGTGGCACAGGAGGGTTTCGTCCCGCTGGAATGGTCAGTCTATAGTGGCCCGAGCCTGCAAGCGGGCAATGTGCCGGCCGGATGGGACGCTACGCCGTGCAGCATCCCGGAACTTGCGGCCATCCTCGCCAGCAACAAACCCGTGGTTTTCCTGTCCGGGCGCGCCGAACTGGGGCCACGGGCGTTGGGAGGAAGAAGCATTCTGGCAGCCGCCACCTCGCCGGATATGAAAGATTATCTCAACGACATCAAATTTCGCGAACACTTCCGGCCAGTGGCGCCGATATGCCTCGAAGACCGAGCGCCGGATATATTCAGCCCCGGAACGCCGGATCCATACATGTTGTTCGATCACCAGACGAGGCCGGAGTGGCGGGACAAAGTTCCTGCTGTTGTGCACCTTGACGGATCTGCGCGGCTGCAAACGATTTCCAGGAGTTCTCACCACAAGGTTGCCGAGGTACTCGTCGAATACGAAAAGCTCACGGGCATCCCGCTGCTTTGCAACACGAGTGCCAATTACCATGGGCGTGGCTTCTTCCCAAGTGCAGCTGCAGCCTGCGAGTGGGGACGCGTTGAACACATATGGTGCGACGGCATGCTGTTCAGGCAAACGCATTCAACCGAGCAATCGCTGGTCGACACGACCTTCACGGCAAGCTGAACGTATGTCCAATATAGCAATCGATCTTACTGGCGTAAGCAAGAGTTATGACGACAAGGTCGTCGTTGACGGGCTGTCGTTCACTGTTGCGGCGGGGGAGTGCTTCGGCCTGCTGGGACCGAACGGTGCAGGCAAAAGCACAATTACGCGTATGGTACTCGGCATGGCACCACCTGACGCCGGCAAGATCACCGTACTCGGCATGCCCGTACCAGCACGCGCTCGGTTAGCGCGCGGGCGCATCGGGGTGGTCCCGCAGTTCGACAATTTGGAGCACGCATTCACGGTCCGCGAGAACCTGTTGGTGTTCGGGCGCTATTTCGGCATGAGCAGAAGCGAGATCGAAGCTGCTATCCCGCCGCTGCTTGAGTTTGCCCGCCTCGAGAGCAAGGCGGATGCGCGCGTCAATACACTGTCGGGGGGCATGAAGCGGCGCCTGACACTTGCGCGTGCGCTGATCAACGACCCGCAGCTGCTTGTATTGGACGAGCCGACCACCGGCCTCGATCCGCATGCGCGCCATCTGATCTGGGAGCGATTGCGCCTACTGCTGGCGCGCGGCAAGACAATAATTTTGACGACCCACTTTATGGAAGAGGCTGAACGGCTGTGTGACCGCCTGTGCGTGCTCGATGGAGGGCGCATCATCGCCGAGGGCCGCCCACACGCGCTGATCGAGGAGCAGATCGGATGCCCCGTGCTTGAGATCTACGGCGGCAATCCGCGAGAGCTGCGCGCGCTCATTAATCCTTACGCGGAGCGTATCGAAATGAGCGGCGAGACTGTCTTTTGCTATGCGAGCGATCCCGAGCAGGTGCGCGTGCAACTGCGCGGGCGCGCGGATCTGCGCGTTTTGCAGCGTCCTCCGAATCTGGAGGATGTGTTCTTGCGGCTGACCGGGCGCGACATGGAGAATTGAGCAATGGTTGAAGGCTGGGCGGCGGCCATGCCCGCCAACGCGTGGAATTGGATCGCCGTATGGCGACGCAACTATCTCGCATGGAAAAAAATCGCGATTGCGGCAATACTCGGAAATCTCGCCGATCCTTTGATCTATCTGTTCGCCCTCGGCTTTGGCCTTGGAATAATGGTAGGTCCGGTCGACGGCGCTTCCTATATCGCTTTTCTAGCGGCGGGCATGGTCGCCGCAAGCGCGATGACCTCGGCGACTTTCGAAACGATTTATGCGGCATTCGGTCGAATGCATTCTCAACGGAGCTGGGAAGCAATTCTGTGCACGCAACTCACGCTCGGCGACATCATTCTCGGTGAACTGGCGTGGGCCGCCACGAAGGCTTTTCTAGCAGGCACGGCTATCATGATAGTTGCCAGCATCTTGGGCTATACAGCATGGCCATCCGCTCTCTATGCGCTGCCAGTCGTCGTTCTCACTGGCTTCGCCTTCGCGAGCCTGGCGATGGTCGTTATGGCCCTTGCGCCCAGTTACGACTATTTCATCTTTTACCAGACACTCGTCCTCACACCCATGTTGTTCCTGGGCGGCGCGGTCTTTCCAGTCTCGCACCTGCCTAGCGCCTTTCAGCAGGTGGGGCGCTTCCTGCCGCTTGCGCATGCAGTGGATCTTCTTCGCCCGGCATTGCTTGGCCGACCGGGCGAGAGTGTCGGGCTGCATATCGGTGCACTGTGCATCTATACAGTATTGCCGTTCTTCCTGTCGGCGGCACTGTTACGTCGACGCCTCATGCCTTGAGGCCACTTACCACCATTTGAGGAGATACGTGATGCAGTATCTGTTCGATCCAGTAGAGAGCAGGCCCTTCCGATGACCTATCCCGCAGCGCCACCAGAACCATTTGTAATTCTTGGGATGCCAAGAACCGGCACGCATTACCTGGAAGCATTGTTAAACAAGCATCCGAGCGTCTTGAGCAACGGTGAGTTGCTCAATCAATACGATCCGAATTGGCCCGATAAGGATCGCCTTTTGCGCAGCGATCGCGAACTGCTCGAGCTTGCCTATCTGCGCCGTCCTGCACGCGAGGAGAAGGTGACGCACGTTGGCTGCAAGATCAACGAACCTCAATTCGAGGAGCGTCCAGGCTTTCTGTCCGAGCTTGCCCGTTGGCCGGGTCTCAAGGTCATCCTCTTGACTCGCAAAAACACATTGGAATCGCTGCGCTCGTTGATACAGGCGAGACGGACTGGGCACTGGCTGAAGTTTAGCTCCGACAAAGATATGGCTCCGCCACCACGCGTGAAACTGTCGATCGCTGAATGCGAGACTTACTTTAAGACTACCGAAGATTTCCACGCTCGGGTCAAGCGCTCCTTTGCGTCGACCAACACGCTCACGATCGAGTACGAGGGTCTCCTTGGCGATCCGACCGGATGCCTGGCAACGATTTGTGATTTCCTAGGCGTTGCTCCGCCTCGACTTTCTGGTGACGTCGTGCTCGAGCGACAGGAACAACGGCCACTGAATGAAACAGTCGAGAATTTCCATGAGTTGCGGGCTCATTTTGCCGGGGGGCCCTACGCGAGATTTTTTGAGGTCGCCGAGGTTCTCGAACAACAGCGGTAACTGATGATCTCATTGATCCTCGACGGCGTAATGCAGGACTCGTGCAACAGCACGAACGTTCTCTACGCTCGCTATGGTCTGTTTCACTGGAAAAGATTCCATTCGCTCGTCGCCTTGCAAGGCGTTTTTCAGCAAAGCCGTTCTTTTTTTCCTGCGGCATGACAACGGTGTGGAGATGGAGCAAGATAGCGACGAACTCGTCCTGATGGACCCGACAGTCGGCGCCGACATGAACGCTTCCCAGCGACGCCGTCCCAAAAACGTCCGTTGGCATGGTTTTGACGTGAATAAAGCGGCCCGTAGTGCGATCAAGCATCAACGCCCCGCCATTCTTTGGTTCACCGGTTTATCCGGATCAGGCAAGTCAACGATCGCCAATGCGCTCGAGAGATCGCTGCATGCACGTGGCAAGCACACCTATGTGCTAGACGGCGACAATGTGCGTCACGGCCTCAATCGCGATCTTGGTTTTTCCGATGCAGATCGGGTTGAGAATATCCGCCGCGTCGCCGAGATGGCAAAGCTGATGGCCGATGCAGGATTGATCGTAATCGTATCCTTCATTTCGCCCTTCCGGGAAGAGAGGCGTATGGCGCGCGAGATGATGGATCAAGGTGAGTTCATTGAAATATTCGTGGACACGCCACTGGAGGAATGCGCGCGGCGCGATCCAAAGGGCCTTTATGAGAAGGCGCTCGCCGGAAAGATCGCCAATTTCACCGGCATCACATCTCCGTACGAGATGCCCCAAAGTCCTGAACTGCATCTCAAAACGGTTGGCTACCAGCCGGCCCAGCTGGCGCTGATAGTGGAGGAGTTTCTCGAGAGGCGAATAGCGGAGAAATGATGACGATTGCAGGAGACGAAATTCAGGGTAGAGCCGAAGACATGCCTACCCTCCCATACGTCGGTCAGCATTGATGCAGGTCGACCGAGCTCTTAAACTCCAACAGCGGCCCACAGCCAGAGTCAACCGCCACGTCAGAATCGTTCGAGCGCGTGCCGATCGTGGATCTCGATCAATCGACCTCTTACCGTCACTCCCGACTGGCGTAGCGTCGAAAAGGCGCGCGACAGGGCTTCCGGAGCGAGGCCGAGCTTGCCCGCGAGGATATTCTTCTGAAACGGCAGGCGGAAACTAGTCGAGTCCTTGGGACAATGACTGAGAATGAAGTTCGCGACGCGTTGCGTGGCGGTGAGCAAGCGATCTTCTGCGAGTAAATCCTCCGTCATCTTTCCGCGGTAGCAAAGGTGCTCGATCAATGCTTGCGCAACCTCGTGATCCGTCGCGGCGAGGTGTTGAAGCTTGCCGCCGTTCAGGCGCGCGATGACCGATTTTTTGGCAGCAACCGCGCTCGCCGTCGCCCGTTGCCTTAGAAACATTGCAGTCTCTGCGAGCATCTCACCTTCCGAGAATAACGCTACATCCGCTTCGCGTCCGTCCTTTCCCATGCGACAAAGCCGAACCAGCCCGGAAAGCACGAAGAAGACATCGTCGACATCCTCGTCCTGCCGGAACAGGACGTCACGCTCTTCGCATGCAGATACCGACGCACTGTTGAGAACGTCCTCGAAAGTAGACTGTGGCAGCCGCGCGAAGAAGCGGGAACGCATGAGGGTGGCCCTATCCGTCGACGTCAATTGCAGCGTGTTCATGTGCACAAGCCTCGACAAAAGTCACATCAGTCTAGCCGTTCGGAGGACAACGCTTCTTGACACCGGTCAAACAAGTGAAGAGCCGTTAGGCGTGCGGCCTGCCATCACCGTCGTCGAGGACGCGCCAGGAAGCACCGTCCAGATCTTCATATTGCCCGCTCTTCAGTGCCCAGAGGAACGCGGCGAGGCCGAGGCCGCCGAGAAAGAGCGCGATCGGAATGAGATAGACAAGCGTGTTCATCGTCCGATCCCAAGGGCCGCGGGCAGGCAACGGGCTCCATTCGATCAAATGCATTCGTCGATGCAGTGCTCGCCAGACGCAACGCGTTGGTGACAACGATCAGCGAGGAGGTGGACATCGCTACCGCTGCTACGAGCGGGGTGGCGTAGCCGAGGATGGCAATCGGCACGGCGATCAGGTTGTAGCCGATGGCCAGCGCGAAATTCTGGCGGATCAGCCGGCTGGCTTGTCGGGAAGTCTCGATGGCGAAGGGAACCGCCGTCAACGGTTGATGCATGAAGACGAAATCCGCCGCCTGGCGTCCGACATCGGCAGCCGTCGCCGGCGCCATCGAGACATGCGCGGCGCGTAGAGCCGGAGCGTCATTGATGCCGTCGCCGACCATCAGAGCCCTGCGGCCGCCGGCCGCGGCGGTGCAGGCCTCGACCTTGCCCCGCGGCGATAGCTCGGCCCGCCATGTTCCGATGCCGAGCCGGCGACCGATCTCCGCCACCACTGGCCCACGGTCGCCGGAGAGAATGGCGGTCTCGAGGCCTTGGCCGTGCAGGGCCTCGATGCTCTCGCGAGCGGCAGGGCGCAAGCGGTCCTCGAAGCGCAGGCACGCAAGCTCCCGGCCGTCGAGCGACAGGATCGCCTCCGACTGGCCGTTCGTCGCCCCGTCGGCACCGCAGGTGAAGACTCGGCTGCCTAGCCGGTAGACACCGTCCTTCGTTCGTGCCTCGATGCCGGCGCCCGGTATCTCGCGAACGTCGCCGGCAAGCGGCGGCGCGGCGGCGCTCGCCTTTTGCAGGGCCACCGCGATCGGATGACGCGAATGGGCGGCAAGGGCAGCGGCAATCGCCAATGCCTTGGGCGCGACCTCGCAGGCGTTGACGAGCCTTGGCTCGCCAACCGTCAGTGTGCCGGTCTTGTCGAAGAGCACCATGTCGATCTCGGCGAGGCGCTCCATCGCCGAGCCGTCCTTGACCATGACGCCGCCCTGGAAGAGCCGCCCGGCGGCAACGACCTGCACGACCGGCACGGCGAGGCCGAGCGCACAGGGGCAGGTGATGATGAGGACGGCGACCGCGATCAGCATGGCATGGCGAACGTCGCCCTCCACCAGCATCCAGCCGATGAAAGACAGAAGCGCGAGCAGATGGACGGCGGGCGAATAATAGCTGGCGACGCGGTCGGCGATGCGGCGGTAGCGCGCCCTGCCCCCTTCAGCCGCTTCCATCAATCCCATGATCTCCGCCAGGAAAGAATGGCGCGCGCTCGCCGTCGCCTCCAGGAGAAGCGGGCCGGTGAGATTCAAGGTGCCGGCCTGCACGCCGTCACCCGCCGCAACCGGCGCCGGCGCGCTCTCGCCATTGACGACGGAACGGTCGAGATCGCTGGCGCCCGAGAGCACGCGCCCGTCGACGGGGATGCGTTCGCCGGCGGCGATCATCAGCTGCTCACCGGCCTTGATCTCCTCGATCGCGCGGTACTCGCGCGAGCCGCCGGGATGGACGACGGTCGCGCCGCGTGGCGACAGGCGCGCAAGGCCGCTGATCGCCGAACGTGCGCGTCCCCGCATCATATGATCGAGTGTCCGGCCGGTAAGCAGGAAGAACAGCAAGGTGACCGACGCATCGAACCAGGCATGTTCGCCATGGGCGATCGTCTCGTAGAGCGACATGCCGTAGGAAAGCGTGACTGCCAGTGCGATCGGCACATCCATGTTTGTTCGACCGTGACGAAGCGTATTCCACGCCGACTGATAGAAGAAGCGGCCCGCATAGATCAGTGCTGGTCCGGCGATCAGGGCTGAGATCCAGTGAAAGAGGTCGCGCGTCGCCGCATCCGCCCCCGACCAGACGGAGACTGAAAGGAGCATGATATTGACCGCCGCGAAGCCGGAAACGGCAACGGCGCGGATCAATTGCTTGAGCAGCACATCGCCCTCCTCCTCGCCGGGCGTGAAGAGATGCGTCTCGTAGCCCTGCTCGCCGATCGCGCGCACGAATGCGCCGGGATCGCTGCGCCTGCCGTCAACCTCTTCCTTCCAGACGATCGAAACACGCCGCGACGAGAGATTGACGCGTGCCCGCTCGATCTCCGGCCGCACGCGCAGCGCGCTTTCGATGGTGCTGATGCAGGCACCGCAGTGAACGCCGGGCACGCTGAGATCCGTCTGGCGCAACCCGTTCCCAAGCGCGCGGCTTGCGAGCCACAGCTCTTCGGACGCAGTCTGCCGCTGCCCTGCACCGTCTTCTACCGAGGCGATTCCGATTGTTGCAGCACAGCAGCTCATTGGCCCTCTCCCTGCACGATGAAACGAATGGCCTGACGGTAGACGAGCGCTCCGCCCGCCTTGGACGTCATGTCGGCGATCCACTGCCCCGGTTTGAGCACCTGCGTCGACACGAACACACCCTCACCGTCGCGAACGAGCTCGATGCGAACATCCTCATGAGCCTCGACGGGCCGTTTGAGCACGGCGATGACCTGATCGACCGCTCGCTCAGGCTCGCCTTTGCGGGTAAGCACGTAGCGGATGGTAGCCAGCTCGGACGTGAGTTCTCCCTTGATGCCGCTTGCCGCAAAGGCACGACTCTCGGCCACCCTGCCGTTGAACTGCTGGCTGGCGACGAAGGCGTTCTCGACGACAAGGCCGCTCCAGCTCCGACTGGCATTCCAGGCCATGAGGAGATTGACGGAGATGATGGTCCCGAAGAACAGCCCCATCACCGCCAGCAGGTGCCATCCCGTAAATCGGGGCGGTTTACTGCCTTGCCTGATCATGAAGCCGCTCACTTTGCTGTTCCGGGTTGAATAAAGTTGGTGCGGTAAACATCTCGTTCCTTGCTGGAAGGGTCTTCGGCTCTGAACGAGAAGCCTGATTGGGCCTCCACGAGGCTCTCTTTTGGCAGGGTCACGAAGATTTTGAAGGACGTGACTTTGTCCGGATCGACGGCAACTGAGAAGCTTTGACCGTCGCCCGGAGCTTGGCCGGCGATCCGCACCCGGGCGGACGGCATGCCGTCCAGGCTTAGGGTGATCCGCCGCGGCTCCGGGATCATGTTCAGGAGTTTGATCACGTAGCCGTTGCGCACTGAGCCGTCGGACTCGACGACATATTGCGGGTTGCGATCGTGCAGCACGTTGAGTTCGAGCCTATCGCGAGAAACAAGTGCATAAAGCATGCCGAGACCGACGAGTGCCCAGACCCCGAAATAGAGAACCACGCGCCGCCGGAAGATTATCCGCCAATCGAAATCCCTGATACCTTGGACGAAGACGCCATTCCCGTCGCGTACTCGCCTCGGGTCGATCGGGATTGCGCCATTGTTGGTGGCGAGCGCCATGTTGGCGGAATAGTCGCTGAGCGTCGCATAGGAGATCAGTCCCCGCTGGCGACCGAGCTTGTCCATGACGCCATCGCAGGCATCGATGCAGAGCGCGCAGGTGATGCATTCAAGCTGCTGACCGTCGCGGATGTCGATCCCCATGGGACAGACCGCGACGCAGGCATTGCAGTCGACGCAATCGCCGACCACCTCGCCGGCAGCTGCCGCCCTCTTCGCATGGCGTGTGCGTCGCTCGCCCCGCCAGTCGTTATAAGTAACGACCAAGGAATTCTCATCCAACATCGCGGCCTGGATGCGCGGCCAGGGGCACATATAAGTGCAGACCTGCTCTCGCATGAGGCCGCCGAAAACGTAGGTCGTGGCGGTGAGCGTCGCGACCGTCATATAGGCGACCGGTGCGGCTTCGAGTGCGACGAAGCTCTTCATCAGCGTGGGAGCGTCGGCGAAGTAAAAGATCCACGCGCCGCCGGTCGCAACACCGATCACCAACCAGATCGCATGCTTGGCAACGCGCTTGCGGACCTTGTCGAACGTCCATGCGCCGGTATCGAGGCGCATTCGGGCAAGGCGGTCGCCCTCAATAAAGCGCTCGACCACAAGGAAGAGATCGACCCAGACGGTTTGCGGACAGGCATAGCCGCACCAGGCGCGGCCGACCGCCGAGGTCACCAGGAAGAGCCCAAAACCGGCCATGACGAGGAGCCCCGCCACGAAGAAGAATTCCTGCGGCCAGATCTCGATGAAGAAGAAATAAAACCGCCGTGCCGCCAAATCGACGAGGACGGCCTGGTCCGGCGCATGCGCGCTGCGATCCCAGCGAATCCAGGGGGTCAAGTAGTAAATGCTCAAGGTAACAAGCATCACCAGCCACTTGAACCGCCGGAAGCGGCCTTCCGCCCGTTTGGGAAAAATCTTCCGCCGCTTCTCGTAAAGCGGTCGGCCTAGACGCGCGGCATTGATGGGCTTGGCTTCGAGCCTTTCCACGGAGCCAGCTTTTTGAGCGGGCTGATAATGCATATGGGCAGTCCCCACTAGAACTCTATGTAAGACGAGCCTTTGCGGCGCCAGAACGGCATCATGCTTCTTACTCGCCGCCGCCGAGCGAATGGACGAAGATCGCAAGGTCCTTGACCACGGGGTCACCTACGCGGTTGACCCAGCCTGGCATAACGCCATGTTTCGGCGACCTTATCTGGTCGGTGATCGCCTGCTCGCCCTCGCCCTTCAGCCAAATGGCGTCGGCGAGGTTGGGCGCGCCGACTTCGCGGCTGCCCTTCGCATCCGCACCATGGCAGGAGGCGCAATTATCGGCAAAGAGCTGCTTCCCGGGTTCCACAAGGGCCGGATTCGAAGGCATCGCGGTCAGACTCAGCACATAGGCTGCAGTCGCTCGCATTTCGTCGGGCGTCAGCATGTCGGCAAATACAGGCATTTCTGAAACACGTGTCTCCTCGTCTCCATCGTAACGGATGCCATGCGCGATCGTCTGGTAGATCTCCTGGGGATTTCCGCCCCAAAGCCAGTCGTTATCATTCAGGTTCGGGAAGCCCTTGCCTCCGGCCGCGCCCGACCCGTGGCATGGCGCGCAATTCACTTTGAAGGCGGATGCTCCGGCCGAGATTGCGAACTGCTTCAGCTCCGGATCGGCCATGATGTCCTCGATTGGGCTCGAGGCGATGCGCTCTGCGTTGCTGGCCTGCGCTGCCTTGGCGTCGGAGAGCTCCGCCGTGACTTCGGCTCGGCTGGAATAGCCGAGCACGCCCTTGGTCGCCTCCGTCAGCATCGGCCATGAAGGATAGGCGATTGCATATCCAATCGCCCAGATAATGGTCGCATAGAAGGTGTAGACCCACCAGCGCGGCATCGGGTTGTTGAGTTCCCGGATGCCGTCCCATTCGTGCCCAGTGGTTTCTACGCCGCTGACCTCGTCAACGTGCTTGTGCTTGTCCGCCATGGATCAGTCCTCCTTCAGCGGGATGGCAGAGGCCCGAGCGGCGGCCTTCTTGGCGCTCGGCCGAAAGATGAAAAGGACGACGCCGAGAAAGAAGAGGGTCATGGCTAGCAGTCCCCAGCTATCGGCGAAATGACGCATGGCCGTGTAGGTTTCCATCTGCGTTCCTCTCAGCGATATCCGGTTGTGTCGTCGTAGGTGGAGAAGTTGACGAGCGTGCCCAGCATCTGGAGGTAGGCGATGAGCGCGTCCATCTCCGTGAGCCTCTGCGGATCACCGTCGAAGTCGCCGAGCTTGGCTTTGGGATAGCGGGCCTCAACGCCGGAAACGTCGGCATTCGGGTCTGCCTGGGCCTTGAGGTCCGCGGCCGCGTTGTCAATCATCTCGTCCGTATAGGGCACGCCGACTGCTCTGTTCGCCTTGAGGTTCATGGCCACGTTCTTCACCTCGAGCGGCGTCTCCTTGAGGAAGGCATAGCTCGGCATTACCGATTCCGGCACGACAGAGCGCGGGTCAGTCATGTGCTGGACGTGCCATTCATTGGAGTAGCGGTCGCCGACGCGGGCAAGGTCCGGCCCCGTGCGCTTCGACCCCCATTGGAACGGGTGGTCGTACATCGACTCCGCCGCCAGCGAGTAGTGGCCGTATCGTTCGACCTCGTCGCGAAAGGGGCGGATCATCTGGCTGTGGCAGACGTAACAGCCTTCACGGATGTAGATGTCGCGTCCGGCAAGCTCCAGCGGCGAATAGGGCCGCATGCCTTCGACTTTCTCGATGGTGTTTTCCAGATAGAAGAGCGGAGCGATCTCCACGATACCGCCGATCGAGACGACGAGCAGCGAACCGACAAGGAGCAGCGTGGCGTTGCGTTCGAGTAGTGCGTGTTTATCGAGAATGGACATGATCTGGCCTCCTATTCCGCGGCTGACAGCGATTCAGCATCGAAGGCTGCCGCTTCCTTGCGCACGCGCCCTAGGATGGTCATTGTCACGTTGAAGGCCATGATGAGTGCGCCGGCCAGGAATAGGCCGCCGCCCGCGGCACGCATCACGTAGTACGGGAACATCGCCGCCACCGACTCCGCGAAGGAGTAGACGAGGAATCCCTGGTCGTCGTATTCGCGCCACATCAGGCCCTGCTGGATGCCGGCGACCCACATGGCTGCGGCATAAACGACGATCCCGAGGGTCGCGAGCCAGAAGTGCCAGTTGACCAGCTGCAAGCTGTATAGCCGCTCGCGGTCCCAGAGTTTGGGCACCAGAAAGTAGATGGCGCCGAAGGTGATGAGGCCGTTCCAGCCGAGCGCGCCGGAATGGACGTGACCGATCGTCCAGTCGGTGTAGTGGCTGAGCGAATTGACCGCCTTGATGGACATCATCGGGCCCTCGAAGGTCGCCATGCCGTAGAAGGCGACGGCCATGACCATCATGCGGACGACCGGGTCCGTGCGGACCTTGTCCCAGGCGCCCGACAGCGTCATCAAGCCGTTGATCATGCCGCCCCAGGAGGGCATCCAGAGCATGACGGAGAAGATCATGCCGAGCGTCTGCGCCCAATCGGGCAGCGCCGTGTAGTGCAGGTGGTGAGGACCCGCCCAGATATACATGAAGATCAGCGCCCAGAAGTGGATGATCGACAGGCGGTAGGAATAGACGGGGCGGTTCACCTGCTTGGGGATGAAGTAGTACATCATCGCCAGGAAGCCGGCGGTGAGGAAGAAGCCGACGGCGTTGTGCCCGTACCACCATTGTGTCAGCGCGTCCTGCACCCCTGAGAAAGCCGAATAGCTCTTGGAGCCTAGAAACGACACCGGCACCGCCAAGTTGTTGACGATGTGCAGCATCGCGATGGTGACGATGAAGGCGACATAGAACCAGTTGGCCACATAGATGTGCGGCTCCTTGCGCTTCAGGATCGTCCCGAGGAACGTCAATAGATAGGCGACCCATACGATCGTCAGCCAAAGGTCGATGTACCACTCCGGTTCCGCGTATTCACGCGCCTGCGTAATGCCGAGCAGGTAGCCGGTCGCTGCAAGGACGATGAAGAGCTGATAGCCCCAGAAAACGAACCAGCCGAGATCGCCGCCGAAAAGACGTGCGCGGCTCGTGCGCTGAACGACATAGAAGGAAGTGGCAATCAGTGCGTTGCCGCCGAATGCAAAGATGACGGCGGATGTGTGGAGTGGACGCATGCGGCCGAAGTTGAACCAGGGCTCCACATTAAGGTCGGGAAAGGCGAGTTGCAGGGCGACGACGACGCCGACGAGAAAGCCGACCACGCCCCAGAACACAGTCGCGATGACGCCGTATTTCACGACCTCGTCGAAATATTCGGTCTGACGGCTCGGATGACCCGCGACAGCCGGACGGAAATCAACGCGGCGCATGAGCATCAAGGTGCCGGTGAGCAGAACGAAGAACAGCACCCACATATGCGCGCCGAACAGGCGGTCCTGGGCAAAGCCGGCTCCGGCCAGCGCCAGGAAGGCGCCGATCGCGAGCACGACGATCTCGACTGTATGTTTCATGGCTAGGCCTCACTCTTCTCTGATCGCTGACTGGCACACGCCTTCGCACGTATGCCACGGAGGTCTCCCCGAGAATTGTCAGAGTCGAGTGCGGGGCACTTTGATTCAAATCAAGTGCTCGCCATGCATATCTCGGGAGCTGACAACGTAGGCGGGCAGCAAGGCGTCAAGGCATGATGGCGGCAACCTCACCTTTTACCTGGTCACAGCGCGGTTACGGGAATTCAGGCATCAAGAAGTTGCGAAGACGCGTGGCAGCGTCAGCTGGCCACCATTCGTCTGCCCCTGCAAGCTCCCAGCCGATGACATGGTGCAATCCCGGGGGGCGGAGAGCATTGTAAGTTTTCGTTGGGATTGCCTGAACCCGGGCTTCTTGGGCGGAGACTAAACTCACCCTCGGCGGCTGCCCGGCCCGTCATCTCGTCTATCTCGCCGCAGAAGAAGGTGCGCAGACGCTCCTGAGATCTCTGGCGGTACAGTGGCCCCCCTGGTTCCCACCAGTTGGGTTCAAGCAGGACCAGGCGTGAATGCGTTCTTGGTGACGGCCGTCCGCCGCGGGCAGTTAGCGACATCGTCGGGTCGCAACCACGCTCTTCCATTGGCGATTGCCGGCAAATTCCTCGATCTGGAGCGACATCTTGGGGTTGCTGCGCATCCAATCGATCTTTTAGCTGGGCGTGGAAAAACAGGAAGCGCTATTGCCGAGTGCGCAGTAGGTGATTGGCACAATTTAGAGGCTGGCCCTCCCTGCTAACCGCGCGAGATCGCCGGCAGCGACTTCCCCTTGGCATTCCTCTCGAGACTTCCCCTCACCTCCTGCCGTTAACAGAGAACCAGAGGGGCCTGCTGCGCGGCCCGGCCAGCTCAGTTACAAAGCGCGCGGAGTGCGTCGGGCTTCACGATATCGATCGTCCTTGCGTCCCTGAGCGCGATGACGCTGCGACCCTTCAGTTTGGTCACCACGCGCGACACGGTTTCCGTCGTGAGGCCGAGATAGTCGGCAATATCCTGCCGCGACATGGGCAAGCGCAGCCGCCTGCCTCCTCCCTGTCGTTCGCAAAGATCGATCAGGAAAGCGGCAACCCGCTCCACGGCACATTGCCTGCCGATCACCAGAAGATGCTGCTGAGCCCGCGCCATCCCGGTCAGGGCCAGGGCGAGAAGCTCCCGCGACCGCTCCTGCATATGCCGGCGCCCGAAGACGGCCAGTTTCGTTTCCGTGATGGCTTCGGCAAAGAAAGAATGGTTGGACCCTGCTTCGAAACCGAACATTTCCCCCGGCAGATGAAAGGACACGACCTGTCGCCGTCCGTCCGGGAGCAGGCGGTAGACACTCACAGCTCCAGTCGAAACCTGATAGCACTTGTCGATCAAATCGCCCTCGGCATAAATCTCGCGACCAGCATTGTAGGGGGCGACAAGATACGGCCCAGAAATTTGGGTCCGTTCTACGTGATCAGCCTGTTGGAAGGAGGTTTGTGCAGCGGCGTACATGTCTTATCCCCTGTTCGGTTGGGGGTAAATTGGCAATTCACGTCGATGCGAGAAATTCGGTTAAATCACTAAGGGAAACTACTTAGCCGCTTCAATCAGCTTGTTAATCGCGCCGAGCAGGTCGGGACCGGTGAACGGCTTCGTCAATACTGTGTTGTCGACGTACGCCTGGAGCGCCGACAAGCCGTCGGCCAGCAGGATGGCTCTTGCTCCAAGACTCTTGAGGAATTGCTCGGCGGCTTGCGGCTCCGATCTTAGTATCTCATCATCGAGGATCGTGCACAGAGCGCCACGGGAAGATTCTTCGGCCTTCTTGACGGTGTCGTAGGACACGGTCGAGTATCCTTCGACTTCCAGCGCGAACGCAACGGACCGCCGGAGGCCTTGATCCGCTGCAACGACGACTATGCTTCTTTCAGCCAACAGTTTGGATCCCGCTCATCTGGCGCGCGTCTGCCCGCCGTGAGCCGGCATTAGACCGCTTGCGGCAATGCGACGCATTGCGCGAGATCAATTCGGCAAAATCAGGAGGGACCGAAACCTGAGGCGAGTGCCATTCGAACGAGATGGGGAAGGCTCTTTGCCCTCATCTTGGCCATCACATTGGCGCGGTGCACTTCGACGGTGCGCGGGCTGATGTCCAGGTCGTATGCGATCGACTTGTTGGGAAGGCCGGCCACGACGGCCGAGAGCACCTGGCGTTCTCTGTCGCTCAGCGTCTCGAGCCTTGCCTGAATCTCATTGACCTCGTCGGCATCGGCATCCGGAACGACCAGATGTTCCGATGCCCTCTCGATCGCCTCGATGATCACGGTGTCATCGAAGGGCTTCTCGATGAAATCCAACGCCCCCGCCTTCATGGCCTCCACCGCCATCGGCACGTCGCCGTGTCCAGTTATCACGATCGACGGTATCTTGATCTTCCGATCGCCGAGATTGCGCAGAAGGTCTACTCCGGACATGTCCGGCATTCTCAGATCCGTCACCAGAACCCCGTTTCTGACGTCCGGCGCGAAGGCGAGGAAGGCTTCGGCCGATTGATGCATTTTAACCGCGAACCCATTCATCGTCAGCATGAAGGCCAGCGACTTCCTGACCGCCTCTTCATCGTCAACAATGTGAACAGTGTAACCAGTCATGGGCTATCGATCCGTTCATCTACATAGGCCGGAAGCGTGAACCGGAAGGTAGCTCCCCCGGCGGCATTGTTCGATACGGCCATCTCACCGCCATGCGCTTCGACGATACGCTTCGAAATGGAAAGCCCGATACCCATTCCGCTTGCCTTGGTAGTGACGAATGGCTTGAAGAGCTGACCGGCGATCTCCTCGGGAATTCCTCCGCCCGTGTCCTCAATGACAACGGCTACCTCGCCCGGATCGGCCGGCATCGTGCGGATCGTCAGCTCTCGGCGGTCGACGTGACGCATCGCCTCGATCGCGTTGCGCATCAGGTTGATGAGCACCTGCTGGACCTGGATCCGGTCGACCATCACCATTTCGGCGCCGGGCAGATATTCGAACACGGTCCGGACCCCCTGCTCGCGGGAGCCGACCAGGGCCAGCGCGGCGGCCTCCTCCACCAGCTTGCGAATGTCTTCCGGCGCCTTTTCCGTCTCGCCCTTCGTCACGAACTCCCTGAGATGTTTGATGATCTGGCCGGCTCGCAGCGACTGGCTCGCCACCTCTTCCAGCGCCTCGCGCATTCGCGTCGCGACGGCATCGTCCATGTCACGCAACAGCCTCGTACAGCCATGCGAATAGTTGGCGATCGCCGACAATGGCTGGTTCAGTTCGTGGGCAAGCGTCGAGGCCATTTCGCCCATCTCGTTGAGCCGGGCAAGGCGCGCTAGTTCAGCCTGGATCTGCTCAAGCCTCGCGGCGGACTCTTCCCGCTCCGTCAGGTCTCTGATGAAGCCTGTGAAGAACCTCTCACCGCCGGACTGCATCTCCGCCACGGCGAGTTTCATTGGAAACGTCGATCCATCCTTCCGTTGCCCGGAGACGACCCGGTCGATGCCGATGATCCGCTTTTCGCCAGTCCTCAGGTAACGCTGCATGTATCCGTCGTGTTCGTGGCGATAGGGTTGCGGCATCAATATGCGCAGGTTCTGACCAATGACTTCCTCCTCCGCATATCCAAACTGCCGCACGGCCGCGGCGTTGAAGGAGACGATCGTGCCATCGCTGGCACTGACCACCGTGGCGTCCGGCACTGTATCCAATATGGATCTCAGATGCGCATCACGGGCCTTTACGACGTCCTCCGTGCTGTCCAGCGCCCGCCTCACTGCCGCAAGCAGCTCCGCTAATGCGATGATCAGAAGCGTCGCAACAGCGAAGAAGGCCAACTCGACCGCGCTCATACCGGGGGCGTTCTCAAACTGCCGAAGAGTGATTGCTGCGGCAAGCGACAGCCCGGCTGCGAAGGTGACCGGCCCCGGCCCACCTCCTATGGCGACGAGGAGAATCGGCGGCGTGAAGGATAGGAGCATGGCGGTCCCACCGAAGAACTCCCACGACGCCACTCTCAACGCAACAACACTCAACACCGCCGCAGTCGCGAGAATGTAGGCAGAGGTGCGATCGCGTTGCCATCTGATGAGCGACCGCCCCAGCCGCGTCCCTTCGACGATGCCCTTTGATTGCATTCCCTAATCCACTGCAGGAAACGAATAGCCGTCGTGCGCCAATCGCAAATTGTCGCTCCCTCTATAACCCAGGTTGGTGCCGGTCAGCCATCCGGCCAGACTGGAACAAATCGTCCCATGATCTCGTGGCCCCCGACGGCGTGATCTGAGGACTGCATCGAGGACGATCCCCTCCTCGATGCCTCTCGAAGAGGCGCTCGGGACAGAGTCTTCCCACTAGAGAAGCTGCACCCGGCCGGTGGAGAAGTCGTGCGTGGGGGGCGCAGGAGAAATGGATATGGTCTGCCTATTCCGCACTCTATGCGCAAGGAGACGGACGGTCGAGGATGAGCTGGCAGGTCCGGACGAGAGCAAGCCCTAGACAACAACGCTCCCTCCGGCAAGATCGGCCACGTGCCGAATGCGCTTCTTTAAAAATCCAGCGCAGCTCGAACACCAAAAGCGAGACGCCAAGCAAACCAGCGGGACCGACCCGTCATCTGCCAAATTCCCAATTATTACTGGATGGCAGCCGCGATTGCGGCATGAAGGCGCTCCACTGCCTTTTTCGGCAGCTTGCCGGCCTTCACCTTTTCGACATTGCCAGGTGCATCGCCCACAATCACAACGCCGACCATGCCCATGCCGACATGCGGCGCGCATTTGACGGCGTAAAGGCCGGGGACATCGAACGTGACCTTATAAGTCTCGTTCGGCTTGCTTTTGAAAGGGCTGGCGCCGTCGGGGATCATGCCCTTGATCGTCTCGACGTTATGCCCCTTGTCATTTGGGATAAAGGTAACGCTGTCGCCGGGCTTCACCTTGACGAATGCCGGCTCAAACACCATCGGGCCCTCGGTGCCCTTGTTGAGCATGTGAACCTCGAACTCGGCTGCGTTTGCGGTGCTGGCAAAAACGGCAAGGATGGCGGCAGCGACAGCGGCTTTCGCAAATGTGCGCACGGAAATTCTCCTTTGGTTTCAGAGCCGGCTTGGCTCGCGATGCAAGGAGGTACAGGAGAGACGACGCGGTCACTTTGATCCTTATCAAACAATCGGGTGAAGCCGCGTTTTAGAATGCGGTATTGGAGAATGGTCGTCCCCACCTAGCCCAACTGTCATCGAACTAACTCGCGCAGATCGCAGACGTGAGATTTTGTCACAGCCCCTCAGCTCCAGCGCGTCGATCCGGCAATACTCGTCGCTAGCCACCGTGAAGAGTACGGCGGCGGCTCGCCCGCGACGAAACGGGAGCAGCCTTTCTGCGTGTCTTTGACATTGCTCAATGAGTGGCGGCCGATGTCTCTCCAGGATGGCAGCCGAACGGTGCCTTCAGCATCACACTAGCCGGCGCGCTTTCCCCTTGTCTTTGCGCTATGTCAATCGGTCCGGTATTTGTCGCAAATCCAGGCGCTTGTGCGGAAATCGAAGTGCGATTTCTGCGTTGCGCTAGTGCGGACATTCCAATACAGCCGCAACCGTCTCATACTCCTGCAGACAAGAAATCCAAAAGAAAAAAAAGTTGCAGTGCGGGGGTGGCTTGCCTATGGCCCTACTCGGCAAATGCAAAATACCGGCCGCCACGATAAACCAATGAACCTCCGTTCCCGATGCAAATGCCGACGACGCGGCCGAGCACAATCACATGGCTGTGCCTTTCTATAGCCTCCTCAAGCTCGCAGTCGATGGCCGCCGCCGCATCCTGAAGGACGGGCGCGCCGCTGATGAGTTGAGTCCACTTGGCACCGCGGTAACGTTCCGCGCCCGTCAGTCCGCCTTGGCCGGCGAATTGGCCCGCGAGTAACTCGTGGGCATCGCCCAGGATGTTCACGCAAAAATGGCCGAATCGTGCAACGGCAGGCCACGTTGAGGAGGAACGATTGAGAGAAACGAGCATGCACGGAGGCTCGATAGAGAGGGCCGTCGCCGAAGTAACGGTTGCTCCGGTACGTTCCTCGCCCTGCCCTGTGGTGATGACGCTGACGCCACCGCTCATTCTGCGCAAAGCACATTTCAGGCCGTCCGCGTTCACCGGAAGGTCTGCGCCATCGCTGTTCATTACGTCTGTGTGCACGTAAGGCTGGTCCGGCATCCGATCGCTCCGTTCGTTTAGGAACTTCCCCATACTGGCATCATCCAACAGTTTAAGCAGCACAGGCGCGTTCGCACTTATCGCCGGCTGCCCCATGTCTTCGTCGAGCCGCCTCATCAACCAGCTGAACGAAACAGCCGCACACGAAAGCTGCTGTTGGCGTTTATGCAGCATTCGGCGACATTCGAGAAATCGGTTGTTTGTATGGCAACCATCGGCGCTGTGGATGCACCAAGCTCTGCGCCAGGTTGTCGTAACCATAGCAGGTCTTGATGCTCCATCGCCAAGAGGGCCTTTGTGAAACCGCGTTTGGATCTTGTGCGAGATCGCGAGACCGGCTGCGGCCCTTGCAATTGCATAACAGCGTCGGCGTGCCGAACCCCGGCTCGTGCCGCTTCGACTTTAAGTCCCTAGGGTGTTGGCGTGACTGGCTATGAGTCCCGGTCTGCGTGGGCTGGCGGCGGCAATGTATGGGGTACTCTTTCAGGGGAAAGCGCAGCGAGTCTGTTGCATCAGTTCTAAGGTGTGCTTCAGTCGCCTCATCAGATTCATTAGCAGTCCACCGTCGATTAATAGCACCAGTCTCAGTATGATCTGACACCTCAAGCACACGGAAGCGCGCCCCGTTGAAGAACGCGCGAGAGTTTCAGATGGACTGGCCGATTAATTTCCTAGCTGCGGCGGTGCCGGTCTGACGTTAGAGAGCACCTTGCCTCCACACCGAGGAGGGCGATTATACATCACCACTCGTGCTCGCCAGAGACTTTAGCAGCATTACGATTCGGCAGCGTACATCATGGTCGCCCACGCGTGAAAAGGCTCTAATGAGATCGATCCCTTCCTCACTTGCAGCGAATTCAATCACTTCGGGCGGGATATTAACCTGGATCTCGGCGGACTGCCCGACCAATTGGACTTCGTCAGGATTACCTTCAAAGAAGTAGGAAGGCTGCACTTTCAGAGCCTTCGAAATCTGCTGGAGCCGGCTAGCTCCGACGCGGTTCACGCCCTTTTCATATTTTTGGACCTGTTGAAACGTCACCCCGATGGCTTCGCCGAGAGTCGCCTGCGACATGTTCTGCCATACACGCCGCTGGCGAATTCGCCGGCCGACATGGGCATCCACAGAGTTTGGCTTACCTCTATTTCTTTCAGAGTTAACACTCAACACAATCGTCTCCTCAGTCCGTAATCTTAATTGCTCTTCGGGAGCCATGATATGAGTCCCACATCTGTCGACACACTCCTTTGACATAGCTCAACTGAAAGTCAGCAACTCAATTGAGGCATCTGTGCGTCCGCGACGGCTACCCTAAGCACATTTGTATGACGCCTCAACCGGGCACGCCTTAGCAGGTTAGTTCCGTGAGAAACTCGTAGACCACTGCTGTAGGGTCAAATAGTGTCTTTGGCAAACCAGCGTCGCAGGAGCGGCCGCGCTCGATTGCATCAAGCCGGTTGCGCCGGTACACTTGAGGCCCAGGCCCGTACCGCCGTTCCACAGGCAATGGGAAGAGCGTGAACGAACCCCTCCCGTGCGTGCGTGCATAGTCGCGTTATGCCAGAGAGAAATCAGTATCCCTCCGGTGGTGAGCACTGCTGAGATAGCGGCAAGTGCTGGAGACGACAAACCCGTTGCTGAGTGAGCGGCTTGATGTCCACACGGCACTATGGCTAACGCGGGAAAGGTGGTGCGGACGCTGGCGCGGAGTGTGGACCGAGGTCGGCACCTGTAAACGATCCGGGCGAATCAGGGTACCGATTGTCCCTCGGTGTCGGCTGTAAGGATGGCGCTGGTCGCAGCACGGCACGGAACAGACGTTCGAGATAACCCGCTTGCCGGCAGCTGTCTGGGAATGTGAAGTGAACGAATCAGCGTCTCAAAAGGACGGTAGAGCAAATCTAGGACCGACATGGCGGTGTGCTCGCTGCTTTTCACCGTTAACGTGGCGACCCTTAATCCAAGGGCTGGATAAGCTGGCGGTCCCGGCCGGGGCGGTGGAAAAGGTCGGCCCGGCCGCTACCAGCCGGGCCTCCTCTGGAAGGTCAGCCTTTCGTTTCCTTGAGCGGCGGTCCGACGATCATGACCGTGGGGTCGGCGGAGAGCAGCTGTTTCGCGACCGCCCGGACGTCCTCCACAGTGACTGCCTGGATCAGTTGTTTGCGACGTTCGATATAGTTGATGCCACGGTCTTCCAGCTGGATTTCGACCAAAGTGGCGGCGATCGCACTAGATGAGCTCAGATTGTCGATCGCATAGCCGCCGATGAGCTTTTTCTTCGCCGCCTTGAGCTCGTCTTCGCTGACGCCCTCCTCCGACATTCGCCTGACCTCGGTGCGGATGAGGGAGAGCGTCTCTGCGGCCCGATCTGGCCGGGTCCCCGTATTGATGACGAGCGCCGAAGCATGGTCGTTGTTCACGAGGGTGGTGTGGATGCCGTAAGCGAGACCTCGCTTCTCGCGCACCTCATTCCAAAGCCTGGACGTGAACGAGTCTCCGCCGAGGATTTGGTTCATGAGATAGGCTGCGAAGAATTGCGGGTCTTTGCGGCTGATTCCCGGGTAAGCTAGGCTCAGTTGCTCCTGAGGTAAGTCATACGGGACTCGAATTGCCCGCCCTAGCTTAGGCACCTTGTCCGTAACCGGCGTCAGGGAGGAGGTAGCAGGCAGTCCGCCGAATATATGATCCAGATCGCGCTTGAGTGTGCCGGGATCGATCGCTCCCACCGCGGCAATGGTAAGATTGCTGCGCGCCAAAATCCGCTTATGAAGCGCCTTCAGATCGGAGGTCTTGACGGCGGCGAGTGTTTGCTCGGTACCCTCCGGCCGCCGCGAATACGGATGATCGCCATAGATCGCCTTCATCCATGCGACGTGTGCCGCCATTTCGGGATCATTGGCTTCCGCAAGGATGCCGGAGACGATTTGAGCGCGAATGCGGTCCACTGGCGCCTGGTCGAAGCGCGGCTGTTCGACTGCTAACCGAAGGAGTTCGAACGCATCGTCCTTTCGGTCGGCAAGCACTCGAATATAGCCATAGACGGCATCGCGCCCGGCCTTGAAGAACATCTCGGCGCCAGCATCGTCCAGCCGCTCCTGGAAGGCATCGCTCTCAAGGTCACCGGCCCCTTCCTCGAACAACCCAGTCATCAGATTTACAAGACCTTCCTTACCGGATGGATCCTGCGCGCTGCCGCCCCGGAATGCAAAACGAATGGTGATGATTGGTAGCGAATAATCCGGCACCAACCACGCCTTTATCCCGCTCGATGTCTTGACCTCCTCAATGGCCATGCCCGCGAGAGCTGGCATCGCGGCAAGGCCCACCATTAGGTATGCCATGACCACTATTAGTGTGGCCCCGATTGGCTGTCGGTTGAACCTGATCATCGGCTTTTATCTCCTGCGGCAGCGCTTTCTCGGGGCAGCAGATATGCCGCCACCGACCGGTCCGGGTTGAGGTATTTCCTGGCAACCGCCTGAACCTCTGCCGCCGTTACGGCGCGGATTCTTAACGGCCATTCGTCCACGTCGTACGCGGTATTACCGGTTGCAACCGCCGCCCCGTAAATGTTGGCCATTCCGAACTGGCTGTCGCGTGCGAAGACCATCGAGCGCACCAAGCGGTTTTTGGCCTTCTCGAGCTCGACATCGGTAACGCCGTACTCGATGATTTTCCGAACTTCAGCGTCGATCGCATCCTCCACCGCGTCGATCTTCGCTTCGCCCCGCGGCGAGCCATAAAGCGTGAAGCTCGACGGATCGAGCGACGTTCCGTTGAAATAGGCGCCGCCCGAGGAGGCTATTCCCTGTTTAACTACCAATTGCTGATAGATCCGGCTGCGGTTTCCTCCGCCGAGAATCTCCGACAGGATATCGAGAGCTTCCGCTTCGCCCGGCTCGGCCGTTCCATAGGACGTCGTCACCCATGACTTTTCGTAGGTCGGCACCGTCACGCGCCTATCAGTGAGCACCACGGTCCGTTTAGTGTTCTGCTCGGGCTCCCGTGGCCTCACCCGCTCCGGCAAGTCCTGACCGCGCGGCAGGGCCCCGAAGGTCTTGTCAGCTAGCCGCCACACCGTCCCGGCGTCCACGTCGCCTGCCACGACCAAGACGGCGTTGTTCGGGGCATAGTAGCGATCGTAGAACGCCAGGGCGTCCCCGCAATTAAGCTGTTCCATTTCGTGCATCCAGCCGAGCGTCGGGATGCGGTAAGGATGGTTCTGATACAGGGTCGCCTGCATCTCCTCCTCGAGAAGCTGCACCGGATTGTTCTCGACGCGCCACCGCCGCTCCTCAAGAATGACATCGCGCTCGGGTAAGATCACCGCGTCGGTGAGCACGAGATGGCGCATCCGGTCAGCTTCAAATTCCATCATTGTTCCGAGCGCTTCCGGCGTGACGGTCTGATAGTAGGCGGTGTAGTCGGATGAAGTGAAGGCGTTCTCCTCACCGCCGATCTCCGCGACCTTTGCGCCAAACTCGCCTGGCGGATGCGTCTTCGTGCCCTTGAACATCAGATGCTCCAGGAAATGAGCGATGCCGGATTTGCCGGGTGGCTCGTCGGCGCTGCCGACCTTGTACCACACCATCTGCGTGACGATCGGCGCCCGGTGATCGGGTATGACGACCACCTCCATGCCGTTGGTCAGCATGAAATTTGCAATCTCGGCTTCGGGACGCGGGACCTCGACCGCCGCCACTTCCGAGGTCATCAGAGATTGCAACACGACCATACTCAGGGCAAATGCACGCATGCGCGAAACCACGCGAGCATGATTCATCCGCCACCAGGGCAAAAGCGCCTGTGCAGTCTTGGCTCGAACATTGCTTCGCGAGCACCGCCTCTTCCTTCGTCTGCACCGGGAACGTGCTGCGGTAAGGTGGCCGGGCCTAGGCCCGGGCATAAAGCATTGTGCTGACATCTACACATTCTCCGCACGATTGTCGTCGTTGATAACGCGTCTGCAGAGCAACGTGCGTGCCGAACGAAAAACGGTTTAAATACAGGCCTATCGATCGAACCGGCGATGTAAGCATTCCGACATTGTCGTAGGTCGGACAATGGCAACCACGTTGAGCTGTTCCACACCTGGTTGCCAAACGACGGGCTCGGCACTTAGACTCTCGATTCAGCTTTCTGGATTGTTGGCTGCGCCTCCTTTAGAACGGCCGGAAGTCACCTTGGCGGTGGGTGTTTTGGCCACCGCGGCCTCGGGACTCGTTGAGCATGACCACTACCGCTTGGGGAACCGTACTACGCCTCCTGAGGCGAGTGGCACGGCCACCATTTTTTCTGTTTCAGAGCTGGGTCTGCGCGTTCTGCTGGCATGTTCATAGTGGAGGTCGAAGACAAGCGCGTCGATGCGTCGTGAGGTCGAGTCCTGGCGAGCATTTAGTCATCGCCGATCACACGAGAAGCAGCGCGAGACTTCCCTGAGAGGTGCTTTTTTCTGTTCAAATGATCTGGGTCAAAGACGCGCGCGTATGGATGCGAAATCGTTGTCGTATCAATTCGTTGTCGCAGTTGCTGAGATCATGCCCCCGCCACATTCCCGTGAATCTGTTCGAATCGTCGTGAAGTGATGGTGCCTGTCGCCGTTACGCTCATCATCGTGCAGGACGCCTGGGAGACGCTCAAAGACATAAACGATCTCAACTGGAACGGACGACTTGGAGGCGACTGCAGCGCCCTGCGGCGAATGCAGGAGATGGTGTCACCTAAGGAGCTTTTTGATGGATGCGAGCATTGATCGGGCACCACCGTTTCCGGTGACGAAGCACTCGACCGCCAAGGCATTCCTGGCGATGATCAAGAATCCGCTGGACGCACTGCCTCCGGCCGTGTTCAAGGAGCCCATTGTCTTTACCGGGCAGATGGGCAATCTGCAGGTGTATCTGACCGACCCGGTCCTTATCCACGAGACGCTCGTGGAGAATGCGGACCGCCTTAGCAAGGGCGAGCATATTAGGCGCACGTTGGGGCCTGCGTTAGGCCGAGGTTTGCTAACTGGCGACGGTGCGCACTGGAAATGGCAGCGACAGTCGGTGGCCGCCGCATTCCGGCACGAAAGGCTTCTTGAACTCCAGCCTGCGATGATCGCCGCCGCTGAAGAAACCAAGGCCCGCTGGCTTCGGCGGCGCGGCGAAGTTCTGGACGTGGGCCATGAGATGATGCGCACGACCTTCGGCATCATTGTCGATACGATGATGTCGGGCGGGCACGGCATCGATGTCGCTCGCGTCGAGCGGAGCGTAACGGATTTTCTTGAACCAAGTGGTTGGACATTCGCTCTTGGGATGATTGGCGCACCCGAGTGGCTGCCGTATCCAGGCCGCACGAAAGCACGCTCTGCTGTCGCTTTTCTCCGGGCGAGCCTTGCGGCGGTGATCGCGAAGCGCCGACAGCAACCAAGTGAAAGGCATGACCTCGTCTCCATGATGTTGATGGCGTCTGACCCGGAATCCGGCCGTACAATGAGCGACGAGGAGATCGTTGACAACCTGATGACCTTCATCACTGCGGGTCATGAGACGACAGCGCTCGGTCTGGCTTGGACACTTCACCTTCTCGCCCGGCATTCGAAAGATGAGGCGAAGGTCGTGAGGGAGATTACGCACGTTACTGGAGGCGGGCCAGTCCTTCCCGAACATCTGGCGCACCTCGTCTATACGAAGCAGGTGTTTTCGGAGGCCATGCGCCTCTTTCCGCCAGTGCCGATCATCACGCGCACGGCAATTGCAGATTTTCGGCTTGACCGGTACCTGATCCCCGCGGGCACGGTCTTTTTCATCCCCATCTATGCAGTGCACCGTAAACCTGACCTGTGGCAGGATCCAGAAAGCTTCGATCCTACGCGCTTTGAGCCGGAAAACGCCCGCACCCGCCACCGTTATGCATATATCCCCTTTGGTGCGGGGCCACGCGTTTGTATTGGCAACGCCTTCGCTCTTATGGAAGCCGTTGCCGTGCTTGCTGTCCTGCTTCAGTCGTTCAAGTTGAGTAACTGCACCGAGACCCCGCCGCGGCGCGTGATGAAGGTCACGCTGCGGCCTCATCCAAACATCTTGATGTCGGTTCGCCGGCGAAGGGAGTGATAAAGTCAAGGACGCCATGCGTCAGTAAGGATTCGATTTGTCGCGATGAATGCCCCGGTCTTTGAGGGCTAGGGAGGATGGATCAGGCTGCCGATTTGCCAGTCTGCTGGATGTGATCCACGAACTGTTAAAGCTTAGGTAGCCGAGCGCCCTGAATGAAGCCGTCGTTTGTTGTAGTCCTACTAAAGGAAGTGGGGAAGGTGCTCTGTGATCTCTTCGAAGGCTATGGGTTAAGGCTCCTCGACCTTCTCGTTTTCATAAAGCTTTTCGGTAGGCGTAAGGATTGCCGCAGCGGATGTTCCCGTTCTTTGATAACCGTATCGGCCGCCGCTGCGATCACGTCCCGACGCGGCGTCAACCTTCGCGGAACGTATAGCTGTAGCCATTGATAGCTGGCGCACCACCGAGATGCGCGTAGAGAACCCGCGATCCTTCTGGGAAGAAGCCTTTCTTGATGAGATCGACCATTCCCTGCATTGATTTACCCTCGTAGACCGGATCAGTAATGAGGCCCTCAAGCCGTGCGCACAGCCGAATAGCCTCCTTCGTTTCCTCGGACGGAATGCCATAACACGGGTGTGCATACTCCTCGAGCAAGACCACATCGTCCTCACCGATTTCCATTCCCAGGTCGACCAGATTTGCCGTATGCCGGGCAATGCTTAGTACTTGCGCCTTGGTTTGGGCGGGAGTAGCCGAGGCATCGATACCTACTACGTTGCGCTGTCGGCCGTCTTTGGCGAATCCGACGATCATGCCGGCCTGGGTCGACCCGGTGACCGTGCATACTACAACATAGTCGAAGGCAAACCCAAGTTGCTTCTCCTGAGCGCGCACCTCCTCCGCGAACCCTACGTAGCCGAGGCCGCCATAATGGTGAACGGAAGCCCCAGCAGGAATTGCATAAGGCGTGCCACCTCTTGATTTAACGTCCGCTAGCGCCTGTTCCCAACTGTGTCGAATACCAATGTCAAAGCCCCCGTCGACAAGGCGCACCTCTGCGCCCATGATGCGACTCAACAAAATGTTGCCGACCCGATCATATACGGCGTCTTCATGCGGCACCCAGCTCTCCTGCACCAGGAGGCATTTCATGCCGATCTTGGCGGCGACGGCGGCAACCATCCGCGTGTGGTTGGACTGTACGCCGCCGATTGAAACGAGGGTGTCTGCCTTGGAGGCGATCGCCTCTGGAATGATATATTCCAGCTTGCGGAGCTTGTTTCCACCAAATGCAAGACCTGAGTTGCAGTCCTCGCGCTTGGCGTAGATTTCGACTTTATCTCCAAGGTGTTTTCCGAGGCGATCAAGCTTTTCAATAGGCGCCGGTCCAAAGGTGAGCGGGTAACGCTCAAATTTTTCTAGCATGTTCTCTCCAATCGAACCTAGTTTTGCGGCCCCTGCCCGTCGCGGCGACACCTTAGCGTCTTTCGTTGCTATGGCTCAAACCGCTTTCTTGTCGCAGCGGCGCGGTTCAGGACCGGTTTGCCAAATTAGATGTAGATGAAGTCCGAGGCGCTCAGCTGGGCCAGGTCGGCTGCGCTGTGAAGCTGGACACTTCCGCGAACTCGCTCACGCTGTTCTCAGGCGTGACGTAGGCCAGCTTGGCGCTTTCTCAGGGGCCGACATCAAATCGAACCTACCGGGTCTCCTGAGGAACGTCAGGCCTGGTTGGATGTCCAGCTAGACCACCCCGCCTGCATGGTCGTCATCGATGAGTACGTGGGAAGTAAGCTCTTTCTCAAGTGAGGGATCGTGTCCCGTGACATGGTGTAGCAGCCGTCATTGGTCGCCGTGCTCTCCGGCTTGAGCCGGGACGCTCAGCGCGACGTCCAGGCAGGGACGTCTCGGGCACTCAGATCCTGAATGCTAACCACTAGCAATGGGGTGCGCCCGCGGCCGAGGCACGCCCCCCCTCACTCAGTCTCGGCCGCGTTTGATTTCGTCTTCGGCCCACTCGGGCCGGGCCCTTGCTGCCGCAGCTATTTCGTGGCGGAGCCAACGATGTTCCAGGTCGCGATGGGAACGCTCGTGCCAGATCAATGCAACGTCGTAGGGCGCCAGTTCCACCGGGGGATCCATAACCGTGAGCGGCAGCATGGCGGCGATCCGGCTTGCAACGCGATGCGGTACGACTAGTACTAAGTCGGTTGCCGCGATCACTACAGCCGCTGTTAGCACATTAGAGAACGCTATTGGATGGTGATCCGATAGTCCCAGCTTGACCAACCCGTCATAGACCTGACCAAATCGGTCATTGGAGTCGGAGGCGATGGAGGCGTGGCGCAACGCAGCAAAGGTCCCGATACTCCATTCTTGCTCCAGAGCTGGGTGGTCATGGCGCAGCAGGCAAGCAAAGCGGTCGGCGTAGAGCTTGCGCCGCAAGAAGCCGGGAGGTGCCGTACCGATCTGTCCGACAGCCAAATCGATGTCACCTTGCTCAAGTCGGCGAAGTGCACCCTCCAAGAGTGGATCAGTAACAATGTCTAGATGAGGCGCGCACTCATGCAGACGCGGCAATAGACGCGGCAGCACTATCAGCGCTTGATGATCGGGCATTGCGATTGTTGCCTTCCAGCGCATGTCGCTCCGGGCAAAACTTCGAGTAAGCATATCGCGGAGCGCCTTCAACACCGAGGGCAGCATTTTGGCCAAGCATTCGGCCAGCGGCGTCCGAACCAGGCCGCTCGAGCCGCGAACCAAAAGATCGTCATCAAACAGGCCACGCAGCCTTGACAAGGCTCGGCTCATTGCCGGTTGGCTTCGGCCGACGTGTTGGGCCGCGTGCGTGACGTTGCGGTACTGCAATAGCGCTTCGAGGTCCACCAGCAGGTTTAGGTCGATAGATGCCAGGTTCGGCATCTGCCGTTGCTGCGCGGCGTCATGTTCACCGATGATCGCAGGTGATCCCTTCCAAGCAGGTTGATCCATGATTTATTCTCCTCGGAGACAGATGTTCTAGGGCCAAATCCTCGGGCCCTCTGAGAGGGATGAAAGAACTCCTTTGTCTCGTGTAGAACCACGACTTGCGAGTTGGTTGGACGCGCTTTTTGGTTGGACGCGCTTTGGCCCCTATGACGTGCTCAAGGGGCCCAGCGCGGCCCCGCCATTGCGCGGGCGTCATCACAAGCGTTCCTCTTGGGGCTGGCGTGTCTGAACTTCCACTTATGCCTACGTGTTGCCAATGCTTCTCTATCGAATTCCCCAAGAGTGGAAAAATTGACTCTTCGCATGGCTAGCATTCACGCCATGGATAGTACGCGTATTAATGCTCTAGTGATCAAATCTGCCCGTTTGCTCAACGGCAGGCGAGCAGCGCGCAAAAACCGCTTCACTCTGATGTTCAGAAACTCTATTGCCGCCATCCGGCTCGTGGCAGTCCGCAATTCGGCTTTGGTGACCACGGAGCGGGCGGCCGTAGCTGCACTCCCCTCGGAACGAGTTCCTCAATGATAATCGAAGCGCATGATTGGATGTGCAGTTTGCATGGCGGGGAAAGGGCGGTGGGCAGTATTAGTCCCCATTCCTTTAGCAATTGGAGAGATGCCATTGATGTATCCAGGAAAGCTTCGGTCCGCGGCACGTCCAACCAAGATGATCCTACCCGGGCAGCACACTGCTGAAGCGAATGTGGCGGCGGCGCCAGCGCGCTCTGCCGGCGAAGCGTGGATGCTAAATGCGTTGTGCCTTCATGGCAGTTTGAGCGGTGAAATGGTCGACGACAGTCTGCTGCACGCAAAGTGGCGCGGTCACGTTGCGGTCAACGCTTCTCGGAGCGCGGGGAACCTGACGATGCAAGGTCTGCGCGTCTCTGCATTTCGCAGTGTAGAGAACGGCTCGCTCGCGCAGTGATGTCTGTAGTTCTACATCATCTTGGCTGGCTCGGGCTGGGAAAGCGACCTACCGCCTGCTCTCTTTTGTCGTTGCATGGAGATCCGTGGCAGGCCGCGAGAACCCCAGCCGACGACGCCGATTCGGCAATGGGGTTTACTATTTGGATGTCAAACATCCGTACTGCGGATACGAAGCATGCGCTTTAAGGGCCTTGACCTCAATCTGCTTGTTGCCTTCGATGCTCTGACGACCAAACGAAGCGTCACCGAAGCGGCACGCAGCATCAAGCTCAGTCAGCCGGCCATGAGTTCTGCCCTGCGCCGGCTACGCGCCTATTTCGGCGATGAGCTGTTTACAATGCGGGGCCGCGAACTTATCCCAACACCGCGTGCGGAGGCGCTTGCCCCCGCCGTCCGCGACGCACTCTTGCATATTCAGTTTTCCATCCTTTCCTGGGACATGTTCAACCCGGCCTTATCGCAGCGCCGTTTTAGGATCATCCTGTCCGATTTCATGACGCATGTCTTCTTCGAGAAGGTTGTAGAGCGCGTGGCGCGGGAGGCTCCCGCCGTTGGCTTCGAATTGCTGTCTCCCGATGATGATCCTGATGAATTACTCCGACGTGGTGAAATCGATTTCCTGATCCTCCCGGAACTGTTTATGTCGAACGTGTACCCCCAAGCGACACTGTTCGACGAGACACTCGTCTGCGTGGGGTGTCCCACGAACGAGCAACTGTCGCAGCAACTTTCCTTCGAAAGGTACATGTCGATGGGGCATGTTGCAGCCAAGTTCGGGAGCGCGCTGGCCCCCTCCATCGAAGAATCGTTATTGCTCAGGCACGCTATCGAGAAACGCATCGAGATCGTCGCGCCAGCTTTTAGCTTGATCCCGCCGCTGCTATCGGGCACCCACCGTATAGCGACCATACCCTTGCGGCTCGCCCGCCATTTCGCAAAGACAATGCCTTTACGCATCGTCGAGCTTCCGTTGCCAGTTCCAGCATTCACCATGGCTGTCCAGTGGCCCGCCCTCCACGACAGGGATCAGGCAAGCATCTGGATGCGGGAAATCCTGCTACAGGAGGCTGCCAGCATAGCTGCTCCGAATAAGACCGTGGGGACGCCCTAAGTCCCCGCATTTGAGGGTGCATTTTGTCGTATCGTGCCATGGGGATGGGCGCTGTAAAGTGAATTTTCAGTAGGTCGAGGTAGGCCTGCGCCTCCCGTGCCGTCCGACCGGGACCTGGCGTAGCTCGGCGCGCGCCCGCGTCAATCGAAGTGGATGTTCGATCTCCGTGCCTAGTCCGCGGAACCGGGCTCGTAGTAGCGATCCGGAACTTCTCCCCCAGTCCAATGCTCATGCTGTGAGGGGAATTTCATGCCGTCAAAGAGAAGGCTGACCATGCGACACTTACGACAAATGCTTCGGCTCTCTGCCAGCGGTCCGGGGCGTGCGGGAACGCGTCCACTTGGCAGCCTTGCGCGCCGTCGCCTCGTCCGCTTTCAGCTCGGCGCGGCGGAACTCCGAAATCCTCATGCTTTTCATTGCGGGCCACTCGAAAGTGCTCGCGGTCCACTCCGCCTAAAAATTTGTCTTGAAACAGCTTCCATCTCGAAATGCTCTAACGAGCAGCCCTGATCAGCCTCTCAGCAAGTCTTGTCTTTCGAGCGATGATCTCTGATCCTTCATAGGAAAGATGGCCGCTGTCCCGGTAGAGGAATTTGCCATCGATCTCAGTTCTGCATTTTGTGTCGTCGCAGAGAAAGTCGTGGTAAGAGACAACCTCTACGTCAGCTTTCACGGCCACTTGGTTCAAGAGCTCGAGAGTGCGGGATCGCATCCGGCGGTAATCGCTGAGATGTATTTTACAGTCACTGTAGCGCCCGAGCATAACACTTCCCCGCGCCTTTCGCTCAAGGCAATCGCCGATATCGAAGACTGCGACTGGCGGAGGAGCAACTACGACCACTCGCCTGCCCAAAGCGCGAACGGCCTCGACGAGAGACTTGATGCCCTCAACGGCTCCATCTACCGAAGGTTCAACCTCCGTGAACGTACTATCACGCCTCTTAAGCAGCATGTAGTCTTTGGAGACAGGGTAGTCAAATGGGCTCGAAATGACAACGGTCCTTAACCCCGGCCGATTTTTCAGGATACCCAAAACACTGTCATTGAAGCGAATACAATCCTCGCCGAAGGCACGGGGATAGGGAGACACGGCGCCCTTGAAGAAGGCGGCAACTCCGATGGCCGGGAAGCATGCGCTCATCGTGAGCTGAGCCAAGCCGGCTTCTCCGACTGTTTTAGCCAAGCCGGGAACCAGTGCCATGGCAAATGAATCGCCCCAGACCAGCAATTCGGGCCTATCCGTCGTCTGGCAGGGCTCCGGAATACCCTGAGGAGGCGTTCCAGATATGAAATCACATGTCCTTCCCAGGCCGTAATTGTTCCGTCGGATCTCGGAAAAGCGAACCCCACTTTCCGTTGCACCAACGCCGACTGACGGTGCGAAGCCGAGAAGAACCGTTGCGGCAAGGAGTCCTGAGGCCATCCGTCCACGAGACGTGACGAAACCCTGCCGGAACGGCTTTTCCACGAAACGGTGAAGGGCTGAGCTCGCTACAACTGAGAAGGCAACTGCCGCATAGATCGCAAGCCCAGGAGGCTCTGCCAGCCAAGCAGCCCGCACATAGACAAGCACCGGCCAATGGACCAGATAGAGCGCGTACGAGATGTCCCCGATCCTTGCCATGCTTCGGGCCGCCACATTATCCCTGCTGGGTGACAGCAGGAGGATCAGGGTTGCCAAGCAGACCAAAGCGGCATCCACGATCGGGTTCTGCAAACCAGAAGGTAAAACGGGAATAAGGAGGAGAAGCAGGAGCGCCGGGAAGCGCAGCACCGCAAGCTTGCCAGCCACGCGAGGGCTGGCCGGAAGCAAAGCCCCGAGCGAACCAATGGCCATTTCCCAAAACCGGGTCGGCAAAAGATAAAATGCAGCGGATGGGTCACGAAAGGCCACGTAGAGACACAGTGCCAGGCTGGCAACGAGAAGCGAACTAACCGCTGTGAGCCACCATCTCTTGGGAACCAAGGCGAAGAAAGCAGGAAGCAGCAGATAACACTGTTCTTCGACAGCGAGCGACCAAATGCAGGAGTGGCTTCGTTTCGGCGGATACGCCGAAATAGTCCGCCTGAGTCCAGAGAACGATATTGCCGGTGAATGTGAGCGCCCCGAGGACCTGAGTTCGGAAGTCCCGCAGGCCCACATCTGACAGGAAGAAGGGTGCCGCGATCATCGTGAGCGCAACGACCACATAGGCTGCGGGCAACAGACGCTTCGCACGACGATAGTAGAATTCCCAAAAGCAGAACCGTGACTGCTCAAGCTGGGTCGCGATCAGGCTGGTGACCAGAAAGCCCGAAATTACGAAGAAAATATCAACGCCGAGATAACCGAACGGCGCGATTTGGGTGTGATAAAGGACAACCAACAGGACCGCTAGACCCCGCAAGGCCTGGACATCGGCTCGACAGTGTCGCGGCATAGAAGACCTGATGAAATTCCCGGCTTAATCGGATGAACTGGGCGTTAGGCACGTCTGGTTAGCCGTAGGTATGCGCAGCAAGGATGTGAAATGGTGCCCTTCTAGAATCATTCGCTGGATCGATTTCTGCCCAATCTGCCGCACTCGCCCCTAATTAAGAAAGTCGCCGGCAGCAGGTGTCGGCGTACTTGCTTTCGGTGAATCGTTGTCATTCTAATGGAGCATGCCCGCGAGTTCGTAAAATCGATTATTTAAATGCCCAATATCCACGCCACGGATCGCTTGCACACGCCTTTGGCTCGACGCTTTGACGGAGGGTAAAAACATACGGTGACGGCAAGAAGTCGGCAACCTCGCCGAATGTTAACAGTGCGCCCGCCATAAAGATTGCACCGGCTTCACCGATAAGAACGTCCAAGTCGAGATCATTACGACACAGCGTGTCAATCATGAGCAAGCCCCCTCCCCCGGTCCAAGTGGAAATAACGCCGCAGTCTCTATGACGGTGACATCCACATATAGGTCGAAAACTCGCGACGGCGCAATCGCCGCAAGCCAACCCACAATGCCGCCGCTGAAGATGCCTATCCGCCTTACCGTGAGCGAGACATCGGGTTGTCTCGGCTCCCCGTGCGATGGTCGACGCGCCGCCACTAAACACAATCGCCATGACGGCGGTGCCCCAGGATCGGCAGGGGTATTCAGTCGGCCATGACTTTTGGTCGATGGCATTCATCAGAGTCCGACGAGTTGCTCGCTGATGCAGGCGCTCCGATGCGCCTGATGCCCTTTCCCATCCCGTTCTCAATCGACTTTGGTCCAAGCGGGCCGGCTCGGGGGGGGGGTGACAATCCGCCAGGCCTTGCCTTTCTCTTTGCAGTCCTCAAGCAAGCATTCCAGCCCGACGTCGGGATGGCGCCTCATTAAAAGGACCGAGAGTGCGTAGTGCTTTGGACATCTCTGCCAGCGCAGCTAAACAGATCAGAAAGAAGACGCTTCCGATATAAGCTATTTGCAGAAGCAGCGAATGAGCGAGCGTCACGACAAACAAGCTGCGAACAGGATGTGAGACTACATAGATAGCGAGAGCATCGGTGCACAGGAGGAAGCAAAAGATGTGAGGAAAATTCCTGAACGGCACTGCGGTTCTCCTGGTTTTCTGCTGAATGGTCAGGTCGACAGGACCTAACTGACCGAAAACGGTTTTCTCGGGCGATGGCCATGATCTCGCTCTGGCCGGTCGGGAAAAGCAGGGTTCGTGCGATTCCATCTTTGCGGTTCCAGCGTGCGACCGCAGCTTCGAACCGCTTTCTTGAGGGTTTCATGCTCTGCCGTGAACATAGAGCTGCATTTACGCCCGTGCCACGTCCGGATAAGCTTCGATGACTCGGGCCGCATCGTTGACCAGCTTCGCGCCCGTCTTGGCGAGTTTGCGAAGAGTACTGAAGCCAAATCGGTGAACGTCACGCAGGGTTTTCGACAGAACGACGAGTCGTCTGGTCGTAAAAAGCACGCGGCCGAAGCCGCCATGATGATTGATTTCCATAGTTCTCGATATCAGCAAGCCGGAGCGCTCTTCGATCGCGATGCCGACGGCCCGGTAAAAGACATCGAGCCTCCACAGAACGTCCGGATCAGGATCGCCTATGATTGGAATGGCACGGCGCTTTTCCTCCGGGACGGTAAAGCAGGCGAGCAGGTCAGTGTCGCACTTTTCCTTCCATGACCCGTAGGAATCCTGAGCGCGAATTAACCGCACCAGGCACTTGATGAAGGGGCTGGCAGCGGCCTTGTTGTCGCCAAGAACCGGGGTAACCGTGGGATCCGATAGTGTCGCCATCGTTCAGTCCTCATTTTTAAGGTACCTTTGCTCGCCTATCCATGTGTCCTTCGGGTGCCGTCCAATGCTAGTGCGAGATAACCGCCCCCCACCATGCAAAATGCGTTCCCAGCCATGTGCATCAGGAATGGTCAGGGTCACACCTTCTTGGCCCGGTCCTTTCGACAGCTCTCCGATTGCACCTAGCCCGCCAAACCAGAAAAAGTACGCTTCCGAAGTAGGCAACTTGAAGAACCAGCGAAGCACCGAACGTTGTAATGATTACCCTGCGTATCGAATGCGAGACGAAGTAGACCACTAGAGCGTTGGCGCACAGGACCAATTTCAGGACTCGACAAAAGATTCTGAAGGGCAACGCCGTTCTCCCGGTTCGTCCGTCAGCTTAAGCAACAGTCTTGTCAGCCGCGACGTGGGTCTGGCAGTTCTTCGGGCAAACGCGGGCGCATGCTCCGCAGCCGATGCAGCGCCCGGCGTGATCGACGACCATGATCATACGACTGAGTTCGCCATCGAAGTCGTCGTCCTCTCCATCGCAGACACCGAGGATTTCACCGGATTCGTCGATGCCGTGCAGGTGCATGACCTTGCGCGAGCAGACCTTGAAGCAGCGGCCGCAACCAATGCAGGTCACGCTGTCGATAGCCGTCAGATATTCCGGCATCCATGTTGAGCCGTCGCGGGTAAGGAAATGCCTTGTCATCGTTAGTTCTCCAACGCAGGCGCTCTCTGCGCACCGGTCACCCGCAAAAAGCCTGGAATGTCTTCGAATATCTGACATGCCATCATCCGTCGAAACCGGTCTCGTCCGCCTGCCCCAATCTTGTTGTCCAGCTTATCGGGGGCGGTTGCTGATCATCGGTGGCTAATTGCAATAACTTGCCGAGGTATTTTTTCGAGCCTCGCCCTTTGGAACGGTCGCGGCAGCGGGACCGGTGGGGGCATGGGGGAGGAGTGGCCCCGCTGCCTGACGTCGGCCCCCGGGGACGGGGGGCCGGCGGTTCGTCATAGCCTGGGTCGACCGTCACTCGCGCCACTTCGGGATACGCACGGATAGCCGTGATCGCATTGCCGACCAGTTTCGCACCGGTCTCCGGCGAGCTTCCGAGGCTTATGGAAGCCCAACCGGTGGACTCGCGCAGCATTTTCATGCATCCGATCAGGTCCGGTCGCGAGAAGCGCGCACCCCGGATCCCTCGTGGGCCATAGGCGAAGCCACCAACCGGCGCGCGCTTCGATTGCCAGCGCGACGGGGGTGTAGCAGGTATTGAGCTTCCGCAGTACGTCCGGATCGGAAGCGCCGATGATCGGGATCGTCCGGCGCTGCCGCGCGGTCCTGCGCCTTTGAGTTCAGGATCAGGCGGCAGGGCTCGGCTTTCGCGTTGATCCCGAAGATAAGGACCTTCGATCCGAGGCCGACGGCGGCGACGAGCGTATGTTGGCTGTTGGTGCATGAGCCGATGCCCTCCTACCAGCAGAATGCGATCTGACAGAGATCTGCCATGGTACTTTCCTTCGCTGGCACCCTACCGATCGGCAGCTTTCGCCGCCTCAGTGGAATGCCTTCAAGACTCGTGCCAGTCGGCTGCTCGAGCTAAAAAGGAATTTGTTACCTACTATCAGTCATTTACTCAGGGGCAAAAAGGGGTGGCCAACAACCCTGTGTCGCTTGCCCTACAAAGGCGTCGAAGCGACTGTTTGAACCGCTACACATTGCTCTCGCGGCGGCTGCCAAGCTAGAGGCGCTGACGCCTATCAGTGGAGGGCGAAGGATCGTATCCCAGTGGCCCAAACTCAGTCAGGCGTTCCAATTGCCACCTCCGTGCAGTCTGGCAGCGACGAATGTTCACGTGCCACCTGCCACCGAAGGCCAGTTTCGGGTCCTTTTTGAGGCACTTAAGCAGCAGTGGTCGAACATCGCCCAGTCGCGAACCTGACACAGCCGACAGCGCCGCGTCCCGCCCTATCGAATAGGTAGTCTCGAGTGGAATTGTCGGCGCGCCGGGCAAATGTCACTGGCAGCCGGAAGGCGGCCAAGGAGATGGTCGGGCGACCCTTCACTATCCGAGGCTGGCACAGTGCTTGCTGGTGATCCTGGGCAGGCAAGCGGCAGGGTCTCAGTCAGGCTGCTCGCCCGACAACCGACATCTACAGATTCGGATGGAGCCCAGATGAGGAGCAGCAAGGAATGACGTGCATTGTCGGTCTAATCAGCAACGGGTCAGTGCACATCGGGGGCGATAGCGCTGGTGTGGACGGCCTCTCACTTACGGTCCGTGCCGATCGCAAAGTCTTCCGTAACCAAGACTTCATCTTCGGATTTACGACTTCATTTAGAGTGGGCCAACTGTTGGCGCACTCCTTCAAGCCACCAAAGAGGCATCCGGAAAAGGATGTCTACGCTTTCATGGTGACAGAGTTCATCGATGCGCTCCGCCAGTGCCTGAAGGCTGGTGGCTGCGCACAGCGCTACTACGAAGTCGAACGTGGCGGCACATTCCTCGTCGGCTACGCGGGACGCCTCTTCCAGATCCGCGGGGACTACCAGGTCGCTGAGCCGGTTGATGGTTTCGACGCCTGTGGATGCGGGAGCCAGATAGCACTCGGTGCGCTCTTCGCATCCTCAGATGCTCCGCCTCGCGAAAGGTTGGAGATAGCTCTCAATGCGGCTGAACGTTTCTCTGCCGGCGTACGCGGCCCCTTTCATTTCGAGTCCCTTGCATCGCCCGAGTGAAGAAGGTCAATTTCTGCGAGCCCTTGCGGCTGTCTGTTAAGGCAAATTCTAATGGTCTTCGTTAATGGCCCAGAGGCTTAGCGAGCCCTGTCGGCCGGCGTGATTGTGAGGCCGGGAGCTGCCGGAAGGAGAATTTGCCACCAACATGCGCAGGAGCCAGGGCGATCCTAAAACATGTCAAATTCAATTGAGCTCATGCGATTTGTTTAGAAGGAAAGCGCCCCGCCGGGGCGGGGGAGCGCAGTTCCATACGTGTTTTGCGGATCAAACGAAGGTGAAGTCCCACGCGCTCAGGCCGAGCGCGGCAAGATCGGCCTGGCTATGGATACCGCCGATATGAGCGAAATCTTCCGCATGGTTTTCGGAGGTGACATACGCCAGATGCGCCGATTGGGTGCCCGGATTATAGTACACCATAATGTCGCCCGCGTGCTCACCGGAGATATCTCGCGCGACATCGGAGCCATTGAGGTAAGAATCGGTGATCACCACCACGTGCTCGCCGTTCGCACCTGAGGCCGCGCCGCTGTAGAACGTGTCCACGCCAGACCGCGAACTAGCGTGGCTGACGAAGTTCGCGCTGGAACCGTCGCTATAATAGCCCGCCGCATCGAAGGCGAAAGTATCCTGCGTCGGGTCGAAATCCACGATGGTGGTGTTGTCCGGGTTCGGACCGTACGATGGGTCAACCCCGGGGACCGGGTCGTGGAATTGAAACACAAAGGTGTCTTGGCCGTCGCCGCCGGTCAGATGATCCCTGCCGTCACTGGCAAAGAGGACATCGTCGCCGGGACCGCCGTAGAGCTTGTCATTGTCCTGACCGCCCACGCGCGGTCTTTCGCGGCCATTGTCTCCGGAAAGATAGTCGTTGCCCGCGTCGCCGAAGACATGGTCATTGCCTTCGCCACCAAAGACTCGGTCATTGCCTTCACCCGCAGAGATGGAGTCGTTTCCGCGAGCACCGTCGACCCAGTCATTGCCGGTGGGATCGACAAGCAGATCGTCACCACCACTGCCGAGGAGGCTGTTGTCACTCGGACCACCACGGATTAGCATTGCAGATCCTCCTTATGATTTAACGCCTCAACACCACCTCCTTTACTCCTCATCAGACCATTGGAGTAATCGATTGATTTGATCGGACCCATCCACATTTCGGATGCCTCGGTGCGGTTCACTCGCAGCTTCGAATTTACGGATCGACGCGGCGCGACACGGGAGCATGCATGCGGTGCCGCGAGCCGGTGGTGGCGCCGCAATAAACAGATGGGCAGGCGAGATCCTGCTCCCTCGATGAAAATTGCCGTATCGTCCTTCATGGTTCGCCCTCGCTAAGCTCGGGGCCTGGCTCCGGCCCATCCAGAGCAACCCCGCGCGCGAGCTTTTTCCGGGGCGAGCCACCTTCACGAGACGAACATACGGTCTTGTGTTTGCACTAGGACTTGCAGCCCTCAGCCTAGCTCCGCAAGGCGGCCATCACCGGAGAGGTACGCCAGGCCCGCCTTTGGGCGACATGCATTAGCGAGTTCTTTGGCCGAAGACGAAGGCATGTCAAGCTTGCGAGTGGTGCTGGAGCACGCAGCGTTCCCACCTGCGGTATTTCTCAACGAGGCCAACCACGGCGGCGACAGGCGCCTGCCGTAGCGTACATACGACCGAAAGGTGGCGCTCACCAAGTCACTCGCGGCGGATCGAGATCGCGCTGGCCATAGAGGTCGATTGCAGCGATTCAATCAGCACACGTTCGGCCTCTCCCTGTTCGGGCACAGTCTAGTCCCGAATGGCAACTGCGCATCTGGAGGCGGCGATTGAGAGCTGGGTTGCTGCCGTCTCTCGCGCATGCATTAGTGCATCCCCAGCGGCCGTCCGCAAAGCATTGAATGATATGATCGCATCCGTAAAAACCGCTGCCGTTCGCCTCCAGCCCTCATGGTTGTTATCCAGTTGTCCGAGGCGATCTGCTAATCATCGGTGGCGCTTCGCAGCATCTTACCGAGGCATGTCCGCCTCAGGTTTCGGGCGTGACGGCAGCGGGACCGGGGAGTGGATGGAGAGATCAGCCCCGCTGCCCACGTCGACCCTCAAGCGCAGAGAGGGCCGGCGATTCATCATTGCCCGTCGATCGTCAGGCCCGTGCCACTTCGGGATAGGCTTCGATCGCGGCGATCGCATCGTCCACTAGCTTTGCACCGGCCTCCGCGAGCTTCCGAAGCGTCGCGAAGCCGAATCGGTGGACGTCGCGCACTGTTTTCGAAAATACGACCAGCCGCCCGGTCGTGAGAAGCACTCGTCCGAAGCCTTCATGGCTGATCATCATAGTCGGCGACGCCACCAATCCGGTGCGCGCTTCGATTGCAAGACCGACGGCGGTATAAAAGATATTGAGCCTCAACATCACGTCCGGATCGGGATCGCCGATTATCGGGATTTCACGACGCTGCTGCTCGGTGACGATGAAGTGAGCCAACAGCTGCGCGTCCGATACGCCGTCCTGCGACCCATAGGTATCCTGAGCGCGGATCAGCCGCGCAAGGCATCTGACAAAGGGGGTCGCAAGGGCCGCATCGTTCTCGCTGACAGCAGGCGTGCCCGCGGTGATCGACATTTTTTTCATGGTTCAGTCCTCGTCCTCGAACGGCTTTTTCTCGGCGACGCCTGCTTGCGCCAACACCTTTCGCAACCACGGCGGAGGAGTTGTCCTGAGCATTTGCTGGGTCCGCGAAAGTACGTCTTGAATGGGTTCGGCTTGCCCCACTTTTATCGGATGAATTTTCGCCGATATGACCTTGGCTGCGGAAGGTCCGCCGATAGCCCGACAAAAGAGGAGGTGACAGCCTCTCAACGCGTTCACCTTCGGGGTGATGCGGTCATCGCCCTCTATCCGATGCTTACCGGTCTCGCTGGAGACGTCATCGAAGCTCACCGCTTCCACGAAATCCCAGCCGTCGGGAGTCACGTCGTAGACTGCAAAGTGCTTGGCCGATCCGAAATGGGCGTTAAGCGCTTTCATGTCCTGCGTCGCGATAGCTATGCGCAATGCGCCGGGACGCCGGGGGTGAATCTCGTCAGTGACGAGTGAGAGGCGACGAAGGGAAGTCATCCGGCATTTCTCCGCTTCCGCAATCCGTCAAGTATTTCAGGCGACGGCATGCGCTGGTGCGCCTGGAAGACATTTGCCGCCTCGAAGATCAGGTCGCGCGTTCCCTGATAGAGAACTGTGAGCTTGTGCTGACTGCCGAGACGGTCAAATACCGGGAAGCCGACGCGCAGGAGAGGAATGCCGAGGCGCTCCGCCACCTGGCGCCCGTGCGAATGGGTAACGACAAGATCAGCGTCACTGGCTAGATCTTCGAAATCGCCAAGATCGCCGATCTGGATCGATTCGGCCGGCACTTTCTCGAGAATTTTTGACGCACCGGTAGTGGTGACGGCCGAGATGATCTCGGCGCCAAGCCCGATGAAGAAGGTGGCGAGCTGGTACAACTGATCCGGCTCGGCGGCGATCGCGATCTTCTTGCCGGCGAAATGGAAATGTCCGTCGAGCAGTGCGTCCTGCAGCTGTGCGCGGCAACGGTGGATTTTCGGCGGTGCCACCACGCCGGAGATCTCGGAAAGAAACGAGACGAACCGGTCGACGTTCTTCAATCCGGTTAGCGACTGGAATACGGCGTATGGCACACCCGTTAACTTCTGCAGCAGTTCCGCAGGGCGCCGCATATGCTCGCCGACGCCGATGCACTGCACCGCCGTTCCCAACTCATGGATGTCCTCAACACTGGTGCCGCCATAGGTGGTAGGCATCCAGCGATCGGGCACTGTACCGTCAAGCGAGCCGGAAACGTCTGGAAGGATCACCGGCTTGAGCCCGAAACTTTCCACCATCTCGCGCAAGTGCTCGATATCAGCGACCGTGAGATGCCAGCCGGGGAGAATCGCGACTTTCTTCCGCTTGTCCGGGTGCTCGCCAGGCTTTGTAATCCTCTCGATGATTGTTGCCTTTCTCGAATGACGCGCCTGCTGGCCCCGCCGTGTAATCTGTTGGATCATCGCGGTGACAGCCTTGGCCCAGCCCTCCTCGAGGGCGCCATCGAAATCCGGCGTGTTTGCCAGTACGATCTCCGTGCCTGCAAGTTCCTCCGCGCGCATCATTTTGATGTTGGCGATTTGCCTTTCGAAGTCTTCAGAACGGGTTTCCGCCAGTGCTGTCGTGCAGATGCCGATCAGCTTCGGGTTCGCGCGTTTCTTCAAGTTGAGGATCGCCTCTTCCAGGTGGCCTTCCCCCCCCATGACTGTTGCCAATTCGTCCATCGCCGTAGTCTGCAGAGGGACCGTTTCCTTGAAGTGGCGTACGCACAGCACTAGCGCGAAGCTGGTGCAGCCTTGGCTGCCGTGGAATAGCGGTATCGCACCATCCACCCCAAGAAAGGCTAACGCGGCACCCAGCGGCTGGGATGACTTGAGCGGATTGACCGCCGCTGATTTCGTTTGGGGATGGATGTGCACCATTGGCTTTCCTCAACATTCGGCGAAGTCGCCGGCGTCGAGCCGGCTAGTTTTTAAGGGCGCGACACTCGCAGTCGCGCTGTGCGTGTGCGGGCTGGACAGTTGTTCCGCCACAGCAGGATCGTCTTCCCATGGTGCCGGCTCTCGCACGTCAGACCAGACAGGGTTGTGAATGGCGAGATCGATCTGGCGCACGAGTTCCACCATGCCATCATAGCCGGCATAGGGATGGTGGCGCTCCTGGTTGATATCAAGCCAAGGTGTCTTGGCCTTCAACGCGATGAACTGGGTGCGCCCGCCCGACAGCATGATGTCGGCCTTTTGTTCTGAGAGCATGGCGTACAGCTCTCGAGGCGCTATCGACTCGAACATATGGTGCTCTTCCTTCAGCACCTGCTTGATGCGCTCCTTGTCTTCGACTGTCGATTTCTTGACTGAGGTGCCAACGACCTCCATGCCGATCTCCATCAGCGCATGAACGAGCGACCAGGACTTCACGCCGCCGCTGTTGATGAGCACCCGCTTGCCTTTGAGCCGCGGGCGGTATGATTCAAGCCTTTTCCACGCAATCGCCTCCTCCTCTGCGATGAGTTTATCGGTGCGGTCGAGGATCTCTGTGTCGGCACCTTTCTTTACGAGCAGCTCAGCAATCCGCCGGAGTGCTTCCGAGGTGGCGGTGATGCCGTAGAAAGACCCCTCGAAAAAGGGGATTTGCCAGCGCTCCTCCATTTTGCGGGCAAGATTGATGAGTGCCGTCGAGCACACCAACATGGCTGCCCGTGCGCGGTGTGAGGAGGCAACATCCCGGTAGCGGGCGTCGCCCGGAATGCAGGCGCGAACACGGATGCCAAGCCTGTCCAAGAGTGGCTTTACCAACCAGAACTCGCCAGACAGGTTGAACTCTCCAAGGATATTGATGTCGTAAGGGCCGGCGTCATCAGGCTCCACCGTGCCGATGACATGATCCAGCAAAGCCTCGCCGGCGAGCTTGTTGCCGAGGTTCTTTGAACCGACGAAGCCCGGCGCATTGATCGGCACCACCGGTAAGCCAAATTTTTCCGCCGCGCGCTTGCAGACGGCCAGGATGTCATCGCCGATGAGCGCCGTCACGCACGTCGCATAGACAAAGATCGCGGGCGGCGCGTACGCTTCCTTGATCTGGCGGATTGCGTGGAAGAGCCTCCGCTCACTCTGCCCCATCATGATGTCGAGCTCGGTGAGATCTGTGGTGAAGCTGGTGCGCCACAGCATGGGACCGGACGACGCCGTACCTCGGTTGTCCCAGGAATTGCCTTCGCAGGCGAGTGGTGCGTGAACCAGATGTGCGACGTCGGTGATCGGCTGCAGCACGACCTTGGCACCATCGAAAGCGCAGCCGCCGGCTGCCGCACCCGGGGTCGGAGGTTTCGAACAGCCCTTTTTGCGGGTGCTGGCGTCCTTCCTGCGATTTATCTCGCAGGCGGGTTCGTCAAAGGCATCCTGGATTTTGGCAGCGAGCGAGTACACTTCCTTGACCTCCAACTTCTATCGGCAGGCCGGTCTTTGCCGGCAGTGGCGTTTAACGCGTGAGGTCATATGAATAATCCGTCACACCAAGCTGCATCGACTCGCGATCGAGTTTGTCGAAGATCTTGTCGAGGATCGTTGTCAGGACACGCAGTCCGCCTTGGTAGCCCATGAGCGGAAAACGATGGTGATGGTGTCTGTCGAAGATCGGAAACATCAGCCGGACGAGTGGCGTGCCGGTGTCGCGCTCGAGATACTTGCCATAGGAATTGCCGATCAGCAGGTCCACTGGCTCGGTGAAGAGCAGCGAGCGCATCGCCCACAGATCCTTTCCAGCCCAGACTTGGGCATCCTTGCCGAAGGGAGAAGCTGCAAGCAGTTCCTTCATCTCCGCTTCCCAGGCCGGCGTGCCGTTGGTGGCGAGGCAGTGGATCGGCTCGCCGCCGGTTTCCATGACGAAGCGGGCTACGGCGTAGACGAAGTCAGGATCTCCGTAAATCGCGTATTTCTTGCCGTGCAGCCAGGATTGGCTGTCGGCCATGGCGTCAATCAGTCGGCCGCGTTCCAGGCGGATTGTCTCGGGGATTTCTTTGCCGGATACCTCCGACACCTTCATCAGGAACTCGTCGGTTGCCTTGACCCCAAGCGGGTAATGGAAAGAGGCGGTAGCCTGTTCGAACTCCCGGCAATATTCGAGCGTCTTGCGGGTATTGTAGTGCTGCAGCGACAGCGTCGCCTCCGCATTGAGTGCCGCTCTAACGTCTTTGATCTTCGTGCCTCCGTCGTACATGCGGAATTCGCCGTCGGACGGCGTATCGAACTGGTCGGAGGCATCCTGGATGAAGGTGTAGGACACGCCCATAAGGTTGAGCAGGCGCTTGAGCTCGCGATTGTTCCCGACGCAGAAGCCATCGAAGCCCGGGATGATGTTAATCGTGCCAGCCGCTTTCGTACGCTCCTTGCCTTTCCAGAAATGCTCAAGGATGCCTTTGACCATGGAGTCATAGCCGTCGACGTGGCTGCCGACGAAGGCGGGCGTGTGAGCAAATGGCACGTCAAATTCGGGAGGGACTGAGCCTTCGGTCCTGGCGTTCTCGATGAAACCATGCAGATCGTCACCGATGACCTCCGCCATGCAGGTGGTAGAGACGGCAATCATCTTCGGATCGTAGAGCGCGTAAGTGTTGGCGAGCCCGTCGACCATGTTCTTCAGACCGCCGAACACTGCCGCATCCTCCGTCATTGAAGACGAAACGGCCGATGACGGCTCTTTGAAATGCCGCGATAGGTGTGAACGGTAATACGCAACGCAGCCCTGGCTGCCATGGACGAAGGACATGGTCCGCTCGAATCCCGCAGCCGCGAACACGGCGCCGAGCGGTTGGCAGGCTTTGGCGGGGTTCACCACGAGCGCTTCGCGGGCCAGATTTTTTTCGCGATATTCCCAGGTTTTGGTGTGTTCACCTTGCTCAGTGACGATCTGTTCGGCGTGGGGGCATTCGAAATTAAGCTTCTTCTCTGCGAGCATCTGCCTGTATTCCGGCTCGCGGAACAGGGGAGCATGGTCAAGAATTTTTTCGGCCGATTGCGGCATATTGGTCACCCTTTTTCATCTGGCCTCGTCGAACGGCGGCACAGAACACGTTCGAGACGTCGGGTCTCCCGCGGGTTCCTGTCCGCGGAAGACCAGGCTGTTATTCGGCTGCTAGCCGTTCCGCAGGCACTGTCGTTTTCTTCCAGGGCGCGTCGTAGAGGTCCCAGACCGGGTTGTTGATGGCCAGATCCATGTCGCGGGCGAAGATGGCGAAGCCGTCATAGCCGTGGTATGGGCCGGAATAATCCCATGAGTGCATCTGGCGGAATGGTATGCCCATCTTCTGCACTGGGTACTTCTCCTTGATGCCGGAGCCGACAAGATCGGGACGAATCCTCTCGATGAATTTATCCAGTTCGTAACTGGTTGCGTCGTCATAGATCAGGGTGCCTTTCTTTGCGTAGTGGCCGGTGCGCTGATAGTCGTCGTTGTGGCCGAATTCGTAGCCGGTGCCCACGATCTGCATGCCGAGGTCTTCATAGGCGGTGATGACGTGACGGGGGCGCAAACCACCCACATAAAGCATCACTCTCTTGCCCTGGAGGCGCGGCCAATACTTATCAACCACAGCATCGACCAATGGCTGGTACTTGGCGATGACCCTCTCGGCCCTTTCTTCAATTGTTGGGCCGAAATGCTTGGCTATGTTGCGCAGGGAAGCTTCGATCTGGGATGGGCCGAAGAAATTATATTCCATCCAGGGGATGCCGTATTTTTCCTCCATGTGCCGGCAGATGTAGTTCATCGATCGGTAGCAGTGGATGAGGTTGAGCTTGGCTTTCGGGGCACGTTCCATTTCCGCAAGCGTGGCATCTCCCGACCAGTTGCCGACTACGCGCAGCCCAATCTCCTCGAGCAGGATGCGCGAGGCCCAGGCGTCGCCGCCGATGTTATAGTCCCCGACGACGTTAACGTCGTAAGCGCCAGTTTCGAACTCGACCTCGTCCTTGCCGAAGACCCAGTCACGTATGGCATCATTGGCGATGTGGTGGCCGAGCGACTGCGAGACGCCGCGGAAGCCTTCGCAGCGCACCGGCACGATTGTTTTTTCGAGCTCCTTGGCCTTCTTGCGAGACACCGCCTCGATGTCGTCACCAATGAGGCCGATCGGACATTCAGACTGGACGGTGATGCCCTTGCTCAGGGGAAACAGCTCCTCGATCTCGTCGATAATCTTTTCCAGCTTACCGTCGCCACCGAAGACGATGTCCTTCTCCTGAAAGTCGGAGGTGAACTGCATCGTCACGAATGTATCGATGCCTGTCGTGCCGACATAGTAGTTGCGCCGCTGCGACCAGGAATATTGACCGCAACCGACCGGTCCGTGCGAGACATGGACCATGTCCTTGACCGGGCCCCAGACCACGCCTTTCGAGCCAGCGTAGGCGCAGCCGCGGATTGTCATCACGCCCGGAATGGACTTGATGTTCGACTTTACGTCGCATTCGGAGATCTGGCCTTCCTCGCCGACCTCCTCGCCGCCCGTTGCGACACTGAGGTGCTTCTGGCGACGCTTCGCCGCTTTGTTTGGGTACTGCGACAGCACTTGCGTGATAAGCTCCTCATGGAAAGCACTGTCATTCTCGTAATCGAGGCTCATTGGCCTGCCCCCTTGTCGAGATTTGGGTGATGCCTCCAGGAAGAGGCACCGTTGGTGGGATGTTGCGCCGGTTCAGTTCCGGACACTTCTGCGGCTGCAGTCACTGGGCAGCTGCTACCGCCGCTTCCTTGGCCTGGAGTTCTGCAAGCATCTGCTCGTCGGTCTTCATGATGCCGAAGTCGAGCAGCATGTCTTCCAATTCCTCCATGGTGATCGGGGTCGGGATGGTGCCTTGACCCGAATTGGCATGGATCTTCTCAGCTAGCGCGCGATACTCCGCCGCCTGTTTGGACTCCGGCGCATACTGGATAACCGTCATCTTCCTGAGCTCGGCATGCTGGACGATGTTGTCTCGTGGCACGAAGTGGATGAGCTTGGAATTGAGCTTGGCCGCCAGTGCCTCGGCGAGATCGAGTTCGCGGTCCGTCTGGCGCTCATTGCAAATCAGACCGCCGAGCCGCACGCCGCCCGAGTGGGCATATTTCAGGATCCCCTTGGCGATGTTGTTGGCGGCATACAGCGCCATCATCTCACCGGACATTACGATGTAGATTTCCTGGGCCTTATTCTCGCGGATCGGCATTGCGAAGCCGCCGCACACCACGTCGCCGAGCACGTCATAGGAGACGTAGTCGACATCGTCGTAGGCGCCGTTTTCTTCCAGGAAGTTGATCGACGTGATCACACCGCGTCCGGCGCAACCGACGCCCGGCTCGGGGCCACCGGACTCCACGCATTTGATGCCTTTGTAACCGACCTTCAGCACATCCTCGACCTCGAGGTCTTCCACCGAACCCTCCTTTGCCGCGAGATGCAGTACCGTGTCCTGCGCCTTCGAGTTCAGGATGAGGCGGGTGGAGTCGGCCTTGGGGTCGCAGCCCACGATGAGGATCTTCTGCCCGAGGTCGACAAGAGCGGCGAGCGTATTTTGTGAGGTGGTGGACTTACCGATACCACCCTTCCCGTAAAATGCGATTTGACGCAGACCTGCCATGTTGCTTTCCTTCGCTGGTTCGAACCATCGCGGTTGCCCGCAACGTGATGCCGCCGGCAGCTTCCGCCGCCTGCGGCAGAATGGTTACAAAACCCATGCCAACTCGGCGCAGTGGACAGACCAGAGGCTGATTTTCCTTATTTCTCAGCTGCTTAGATCGAAACGAGATCACCCTCATCACAAAGCAGGTCTTGTCTCGGAACCGACAATTGTAGCCACAAATTGTCGTACAAGCGTTGCCTCTCACACGTTGCGAATCCGACAAGATGATCCTGCCGAAGGCTCTTCTCGGAGGCATTGTCAGCTCGAAGTGCCAGCCATCCGACAAGTTTGGTTCAGACGGCTTTTTCCCCCCGCACCAAATCAATATCGCGACTCATTTGGGCGGCATCGGAGCTCACATGAGTACTGCGGCCTGAACCCTGCTTGTCCGTCGTGTGAATGTTTATGCGAACTGTGATGATCGACGAGCCAGCGCTTCACGAAGAGTTCGCTGTAATGTGTGCCGACATCTGTGCCGACCGCTTGTGCTTGCCGGCACTCCGATGACCTCGAGGGAAGTGAGCTGACCTGAGGTCAGGAAGCGTACAACTTCAAGCCTCCGCCTGCCCAAGAGACTTCTGTACTGCTGGGATGATCCTGTCTCCCCAGAGCTCTATCTGGCGCAGCATCGTCTTTTGGTTCAAATCCCCCAACTGGGTCTGAATTGCAATCTGATCCGGCTTCAAGACTTCGATCTCCTCCAGAAGGCGATCAATCACGCGATTGATGCTGCCGATCGGCAGGTTCTTGCGCATGGTATCGAACGACAGATCCTGATGCGTCGGCGTCTCCTCCAACAGGTAGCCGTCCTGACTCTGTTGCCGACGCTGATGCAGTGCCTCGGACAGCCGGCGCTGGAAGCGGGCGTTATCGAGGTAGCTGTTGATTTCCGCGCTATCATCGCTGGCATAGCAGCAGCGCAGCAGCGATATCTTGGCGTCGCGGACCTTCTTGCCCTCGGATGCGGCAGCGGTCTCAATGATGCCGCGCAGCACGCCCAGAGTTTCCAAGCCGTCATGGAAGGCTGTGACGAAAAGGTTGTGTCCCTCACGATAGGCTCGGGCGGCAGTTTTAGGGGACGCGGTAGCAATCCAGATGGGCGGCGTCGGCTTTTGCAGGGTGCGCACCGAAATCGCCGTTGGGGGTATCTGCATGTAGTGACCGCTGTGGGAGAATATCTTTTGCTTTAGACCCTTGAGCAAGATGTCGAGGTATTCTGAAAAGACGGCCGGCGCCTCATCTATATCGACGCCGAAGCGGTCGAATTCGAACTGCTGATATCCGGAACCAACGCCGAGTTCGAGTCGCCCGTTGGCAACGATGTCTGCAAAGCCGATTTCTGCTAGCAGGCGCTGCGGTTGATAGAGCGGCAGCACGCAGACTGCGGTGCCGAGGCGAATGGAACTCGTCAATCCGGCACAGTGGGCTACCATCAGCAAGGGCGACGGGACGAGGCTGTAGTTGTTGAAGTGGTGCTCGGCGAACCAAGCTGTGCTGAAACCAGCCTGCTCCGAAAGAGTGGTCTGCTCTATTGAGTTGCGGATGACGCTATCGGGAGATTGGTGATAGCCGCGCTGGGCGGCCAGAATAAAGGTTGCGAACTCCATGGTGTCTCCTTGTTTGCGGATAGGGACGTGCAGCTCGTGATTGGCCGGGCGGTCAGTCCGCGCATCTAGTGCTTGGAACGGCCTCGATTCACGAGCATGCTCCCATCATCGACGAAACGACTGGTAGCTGGGCCTGATTGCGCCAGAGCGCCACAGCTGAAACGTGGAAATTCTCAGCTTCGAGTCGCCAAACCCAGTCGCCTCGCCGCTCGCCGACGCCACTTATTCTCCGCGGAAATCGTCCCATCGAGTTCGCTGGGGCATCCCGCGTCTCTGGACGCGGTCCAGCCTCCGTCCACGTGCAGGATCGAGCCGCTGATGTAGGAGGCATCAGACGAGGCCAGAAAGTAGGCAGCTTCGGCGACTTCTGCCGGGTCCCCAACCCTGCCCAAAGGGATCCCCTCACCGAGCCATGTCTGGTCCATACCGGTTGTCGTTTCCGACTGGATGCCGTCAGACGCGCGGATGTGACCTGGAGCGACCGTGGCTGTCCGGATCCCAAGAGGCCCGAATTCGGCCGCCATGCACCGGGTAAGCATGTCTATGCCAGCATTGTATGCGCCGCGGGCATGACTCGTCGCGAGAGGTAAGGGGCTGCAACTTGACCCGAGATTCAGGATTACGCTGCCAGGTCGCATCGACACTGCGGCCTCGCGCACGCAGGTGAAGGCACCAGTAAGATTGACATCGAGAATGTCTTTGAGGTCTGCAGGCACCTCATCAATATCGGAGACGAGTGTGTCATTCATGCCAGCACCGTTGACGAAGACGTCGATGTGGCCGAAGCGCTCCCGCAATTCTTGGAAGAGCGCCACGACCTCGCTCTCGACCGTCCTGTCCACGCATTTTGACAGGTGCTTGTCACCGAGCAAGTCAGCGAGCTTTGCCGCTGCACCACCGTCTCCATCAGCGATCACGACCGTGTCGCCGTTCGCGGCAAAGCGGCGAGCGATGGCCGCGCCTATGCCTTTAGCGCCGCCCATGACGACTACCGTTCGCGCATCGGTGCCTTCGATCGGGCGTGATAGCTCTGCTCCGGGCGCCCCACGCCGCGCCGGGTACGCACCACCCGGCTGGTTGAATGACATCCAGCCACCATCGACCACAAGCGTCGATCCGGTGATGTAACCTGCCTGTTCGCTGGCCAGAAAACGCACAGCCCGCGCGATCTCGTCGGGACGAGCCAGACGGCCGATTGGTACGCGGCGCCTTATTGCGCCGACGTCGACCTTGCCAGCTCGCTCTAGTTCCGCGACCATCGGCGTGCGAACGTAACCTGGCGCTACCGCTGTCACGCGGATGCCTCGCGAAGCCCATGCGCACGCCAGCGATTTCGTGATTGAGATCAGAGCAGCTTTCGAAGCGGCGTAGCCATTGCGCTTCGGGTTGCCAAGGAGGCCGGCCATCGAAGCGACATTGACGATGGCGGCGCCAGGTTTCATCAGCTTCGCGGCTTCGCACGCCACCGAATACGGCCCAATGAGGTTTACTGCTAGAGCGCGTTGAAAATCTTCGACAGGAGTATCGGCGGTCGCAGCCATGGTAGGCCCTATCCCTGCATTATTGACAAGCACTCCAATGTGCGAGAAGCGTTCCGCGAGAAGGGTATGGAATGCGACGACATCGTCCTCTCGCGACACGTCCAGCTCAAGGCCGAGGTGGGGCTGGCCGAGATCACGGCCCAGTTCAATAATGCCGCTGCCCGGGAGGTCCACCGCGACGACAGTGTCTCCATTCGTAGCGAAAGTATCGACCAGTGCACGGCCGATACCCCCTGCGGCACCTGTGACGATGATGACCCGTCCCGACTGAACCGAGCAATCGTCAAGGCGCGTCCTCACCGCACAGGCGCTGGCGGTAGGAAACGGAGCGTAGCGTCGTATCATAGTTCTTCTTCTCCACTGGCAATCGGGTTCTTTGAATGATTTTTCCGAGGAGTGCGCTTCGAAAGTTCGTAGACGGGATCATTCGGATACGGTGCCCCAATCGGCTGGCGAAGACCGAACCGCTCTGTTTCCGAGGATGTCGGAGGCCTCTGTTCTTCGATCCAATCATAGACCACAGTGCGTTCGGCGATGCGCCACTCCCCTTCCCGTTTCTGAAACAGATCACAGTAGCGTCCGCACAGGAGCACCTGCTTCATCTCGCCTGACTCGTGGGGACCGCGCTGCAGCGCGGTGAAGTAGCTCTCGACGACGGCCTCTGCCGGGCCCAGGAACTCGATCATTATGTTTGCAAGCTGGTGGATGTTGCGCGGCTGGGTCTTGAAGTGGCTAAGCGCAAACTGAATGAACCCACCGGCAGAGCCGGAGTAACTCCCGTGATTGTCACGGGCATCCGGCCAATAGCAGCTGCGCAAAGCAGCCTCATCTGCCCGGTCGATTCCTCGACAGTAGCGATAGAGACAGTCGCGGATTGCTTCTCGGTCGAAGAGTTGAGTTATGCTTGTTTGATTCATTGGCTCTATAGAGGTTCTGAACATCTATGAAGCGCGTCCAGGGAGCACGCTTTATCGGCAAGGATTCGCGCATCCGTCGCGCCATGCTCGCCCTCGGGCCGCCAGGATCGGAAAACGGAGTTTTCGAGATTTCCCCAAAAGGGCTCTTCTACGGTCTTTGTCATCTTGTTTTTCCTTTCGTTTACGACGGTCCACTTTGAAGTGGCACTCGAACATTTCGAGGCTGCAGGCGTGTGCTCACCTGGCAGCCTGCCGCCGCCGCCCAATGGGGCTGGTTCAAAGTTCATGCCAATTTGGCCGATAGGCCAAAACTGAATTTTACAGTTCCTGTTCAGCTACTTAGCTCAAGGGTCAAAACAAGCCTGTGTCGTAAGACCGACAAAGGCGACAGTCCTAAGGCCCTTCAAGCCCGCTGATTGTTGAGGAAGTCACCGAGACGATGTGGCGTTTTGAGCCATGCACTTCTGCGTACTGGCCAGGCCCCGATCAGTCCCAAGTCAGAACGAGATCTTTAATCCCGAATACGTGACCGCCATTGGTAATCGGCGCCGTGCCTTCCTTGATGCGGAAAGCTGGGATGCGCGCCAACCATTCACGTAGGCCGATGACAATTTCTCGCCGTGCAAGGTGCGCTCCGAGGCAAAGGTGCGGACCATAGCCAAAGGCGGTGTGGTGGTTATCGTGTCGGGCCAGATCGATAGTGTTGGGGCACTCGAATTCATCGGGATCGCGATTAGCAATCATCGTGGCGCAAGAAACATAATCACCCTTGCGGATCGGCACGCCTTCGAACTCGATGTCCTTCGTGGCCACGCGGATCATCTGAACGGTTGAATAGGCGCGCAGCAACTCTTCAGCGGCGAGCGCGACCCGATCCGGTTCATTCCGCAACAACTCCTGGTCCTTTGGATTGCGTGCAAGATAGGCCAAGTCAAAGGCTATGGCGGCTGCGACCGTGTCGAGTCCCGCGACCAAGAAAAGCACACCGATGCCACGGACTTCCTCTTCTGTTAAGGAGCGGCCCTCAATTTCCGCCTGCACGACGAAGGTCATGAAATCGACAGCTGGTGTCTTGCGGCGCCTGGCTGCAACTTCGTCAATGAAGGCCACGATCGATCGGGCTGCTGCCGTTCGCGTGTCCGCGTTGCCGTGGAGCAAATCGCTTACCCAGCCGACAAAGACTTCGGAGCGCCTCTGCGAAAGCCCCAGAAAGCTAAGGAAGACGCTGACCGTGAAGGGCACGGCAAAATCCTTCATGACGTCACAGCTGGTTTTCTCTCTCGCTATGCCGTCGATCAGCGCGCCTGCTCCGTCGCGGATAGTCGGCTCCAGCGCCATCACCCGCTTGGACGAGAACAGAGGTTCTAGCAGTGCACGAAACACGCTATGGGCCGGTGGATCCAGTTCGAGCGGGATGACCGGCCAGTGTTCGCCCAGTGCGGAGGCGAAGATGCTGCGATGGCTGGAAAAGGTCTCTGTATCCCGCAGCACCCGGCGCTGGTCTCTCGCGCGTGTGATGACCCAGGTGCCTCGTCCGTCGCGCGTGTTGTCAGGAGAGTAAAAGATAGGTGGGCCGTCATGAGCGCAAGCCACGGCAGCATGCGGATCCCCGTTAGGCGTCGGCGCCATGCCAGGCGAGGTGAAAAGACTAAAGTCGCGCACCAGTCCGGGCGGAACATGATCTGGAATGGGGTTGGTCTTCACTCGCTGTCTCCTTCTGTCAAACACTCATCAACTGCGCCCGGACGCCGGCACGGTCTGGATCGTCGCCTTGCCTGCAAGGGCGGTTGCAAGCTGCGCCTGATCCAGCTCGCCTTCCCATTTGGCCACCACAACCGTTGCAACCGCATTGCCGATCAAGTTGGTGAGCGCCCGGCATTCCGACATGAAGCGGTCGATGCCGAGGATCAGCGCCATCCCGGCGACCGGGACGGATGGAACGACCGAGAGAGTGGCAGCGAGCGTGATGAAGCCGGCGCCGGTGATGCCGGCCGCACCCTTGGAGCTCAGCATGGCGACGAGCAGGAGAAGGATCTGGTCGCCGTAGGAGAGCGGCGTGTCGGTTGCCTGAGCGATGAAGAGCGCGGCAAGCGTCATGTAGATGTTGGTGCCGTCGAGGTTGAAGGAATAGCCGGTCGGGATGACGAGGCCGACCACCGAACGCTTGCAACCCGCCTTCTCCATCTTGTTCATGAGACCCGGCAGCGCGGCTTCCGAGGACGAGGTGCCGAGCACGAGCAGCAACTCCTCCTTGATGTAGCGGATGAGCGAGATGATCGAGAAGCCGTTGTAGCGCGCCACCGCGCCGAGCACGACGAACACGAACAGGAACGAGGTCAGGTAGAAGGTGCCGATCAGCATGGCGAGGTTGGCGATCGAGGCGATGCCGTACTTGCCGATGGTGAAAGCCATGGCGCCGAAGGCGCCGATCGGAGCGGCCTTCATGAGGATCGCGACAAGCCGGAAGATCGGCAGCGTCAGCGCCTGCAGGAAGTCAACGACGGGCTCGGCCTTCTTGCCGGCCGTAGCGAGCGAAATGCCGAAGAGCACTGAGATGAACAGCACCTGCAGGATGTCGCCTTCGGCGAAAGCACCGGCCAGCGTCGTCGGGATGACGTTTATCAAGAAGCCCGTAACCGACTGCTCATGGGCCTTCTCGGCATAGCTCGTGACCGCCTTCGCATCGAGCGAAGCCGGGTCGATATGCATGCCGGCGCCTGGCTGCACCACATTCGCGATCATCAGGCCGACCACGAGCGCCAGCGTCGAGAAGGTCAGAAAGTAGATCATCGCCTTGCCGGCGACGCGGCCGACCTTGGCGAGGTCAGTCATGCCGGCAATGCCGGTCGCGACCGTCAGGAAGATAACCGGCGCGATGATCATCTTGACGAGCTTGATGAAAGCGTCGCCGAGCGGCTTCAATTGGGTGCCGAGCTCGGGATAGAAATGGCCCAGCAGAATGCCTGCGGCGATCGCCGCCAGGACCTGGACATAGAGATGGCGATAAAAGGGTGTCTTGACGCTGACCTCCGCGGAATGTTCTGCGATCAACATGATATCCTCCACATGGTGAATGCGTGTGTCGTCAACCGAGCATGATGAATTGGCGAAAAGGCCTCGCAGCGGTTACAGCCGGCGTAGGCGGCGCCTAACTCTAGGTCGGCTCCTACTTGGCCTCCACGCGAACATTTTCGCCTTCCTCGGGGCAAAAGCAGCTCTCCAAGTCCTTGCATTCCCGGCAAGTGGGCGCCGTGCACAGCGAAAAGCCCTCAGCCTCACAGAGCTTGCGGTAAAGGTATCGCTTCCATCGCATGTTGTTGGTATTGCCGGCTGCAAGCGTTGGGAAATGAGTGGCGAGCAGTCGGGTAAGTTCGACCCGATCGAAAAGACCAAGCTCCCTCCAGAGATGGTCGTGCCGCAGGGCACGGCGGGCTATGATCTTGGCGAAACGTACGCTTGCCGAATCGCCCGCTCGAGCATGTGCAAGCAGCAGATCCCGCAGTAGTTCCTCCTCCAGGCCGGGCTCCACATCGCATACCTCTTCCAAGCGAAAAGCGTGACTAGTTGGGGCGGGGAAACTGTCGTTCAGAATGTCCCGCAGCTCGGCTTGCGTGAGGCCTGTTGCCTCTGTGGCAGTTGCCTCGCCGGCATCGATTTCCTCGAGTGCACGCGAGAGGACACACGCAAGCACGTACTGATCGAAATCCATTTCGAGGTCTACAGGCGGCCAAGGCCCGAGGCCAAGCAGTTCAGACAATTGTCGCCAACCGGGCCGGTCGGACATTCTGACTCCGAGTGTTGCTCTGCCTTTCGGCAAAGTGCGGACTTCAGCTAGATTCGACATATTCCGTTCCTTCCCTTTTCGTTCCACACACCGGAGCGCCCGCGAGGTGTTCACCGCACGCAATTCTGGCCGCCTCGTGCCGGGGAAGTTTCAAAACTCGTGCCAATCGAATCTGTTGAGCCGAAGAGTAACTTTGTGGTTGCCATTCAACGACTAAATGAAGGTCTGCTAGGAGGCGCAGTTGAATGCGGCCGTGTCGGAAAGACGACAAGGACGATATGAGGTGTCGGTTCTCTGCCAAAAGCAGCGGCCGGATTCATTAACCGGACATCCTGAACCGCCGATCGGCAGACTCCGGAAATTTCGGCTTTGCAGGCGGTAGCGTTGGTAGGTGCGAACGGCCGCGAGGCGATGGCGCGGCGGCTTGACGCCCTAGAAGGTGCGTATGCCGGGAGCTAATGCCAATGGCCGATAAGCGCACACCAACATGGCGCGCGACAAAGCAGTCCTGTGGCAGCTTGGATGTCAAATGGCACGGCGCTTGCTGTCCGCTCGTTGGTAGCCGACAAGCTGCCAATCAAGTAACGGTGTTTCGCAAGAGGATCCTGAGCCGGCGAATGCACCATTCTTGTGTGAGGAGCAATGCTGATGCCCACGGAAGAAGGAGCAATGCTGATGCACGTGAAAAAAAGAATTCCCTTCGTTGCCTTTCGCACGCGCGTTCGCGACGAGACTGTGGAGGGGCCAAATCCATACCGGTGGGAAGTCAAAACAACCGACGATTACTTCAGTGGCAAGCGCGTCGTTCTGTTTTCGCTTCCAGGTGCGTTCACCCCGACCTGCTCAACTCAGCAATTGCCTGATTTTGAGAAGCTTTATGACGAATTCCGGAAGGCCGGGATCGAGTCGGTCTACTGCCTGTCAGTCAATGATGCCTTCGCGATGAATGCGTGGGGCAAGGCGTTGGGCGTAGAGAAGGTCAAGCTTATTCCAGATGGTTCCGGCGAATTCACTCGCAAGATGGGCATGCTGGTCGCAAAGGACAATCTTGGCTTCGGGATGCGCTCTTGGCGCTACGCTGCCGTGGTCAATGATGGCGTGGTGGAGCAATGGTTCGAGGAGGACGGCTTCTCGGACAACTGCGAGTCTGATCCCTATGCAGTCTCTTCTCCGCAGAACATTCTTGAAACTCTGAGGACACGCAATACCGCATCCGCCTCAAGCGGTCCTCGACAGGATTTTGATACTTCGGTGTGAACAGCCCAACGTTCTGCAGCCCGGGCGCTGAGTTTGAGCCCCGCAGCTGTCGGGTCGCCACTAAACGGCCCTCGTCCATCGCACTCTCACCGATCCCCGCGTCTCGGGAATCGGAGTTCTAGGGCCTCTGCAACCCTCCCGGTTCGCCGCTCCTGGATATCTGCAACGGCACGCCGTCATCATGTGCGGCTGCCCTGCCTCGCGGGGGCGGGAGACGCTCAACGCTCCCGTTCGCCGTCAATTTAAGAGATACCGAGACTGCGGTAGTCGATAAACAAAGGAAGAGATCAACAACCATGTACAAGATCGCCGCTTTAACGCTTGCGCTATGCATTCAAGGGGGAGCGGCACTCGCCCAGGCGCCGGTGAGCGGATCTGGCGCGGTGAATTCTCCGCTAGAGCCGGCCGATTTCGAGCGGGCGCTCACGATCGGCGATCGCTACGGCCGGCTCGCTGTCAATGTTCCCGATGAGCTTTTCTGGACAAACGAGGGCGAAGAGTTCGTCTATCGCCGAACCACCCACGGCCGGCACGAGTTCATACTGGTCAATGCCGCCACGGGAGAGAAGCGGCCGGCCTTCGATCAGGTCCGCCTCGCGGCGGCGCTGAACAAGGCGAGCGGCGAGAGCTATGAGGCCGGCGATCTCCCGTTCACCCGTTTCGCCCTGACGGACGATGGTCGCAGGCTCGACTTCCTGATTAAACAGGGCCGTTGGGGCTGCAGCCTTGCGAGCTATGCCTGCACGTACACCAGCTTGGACCCAGCCGCTTCGCACTTTCGGCAGCTCAGGTACAACTACACGCCACCGGCACAGAATAATCCCGAGGAGAGGAGCCCGTCGCCCGACGGCAAATGGATCGCCTATATCAAGAACTACAATGTCTTCCTGCGCAGCAAGGATGGAACGCAGGATGTCCCGCTTAGCTGGGACGGGTCGGAGGGCGATTACTACGTCTTTTCGACGCTGAGCTGGTCTCCGGACTCTCGCCACATCGCGGCTTACCGCATTCGCCCGGGCTACAAGCGGGAGGTCAGCTATGTCAATTCGTCTGCGACGAACCAACTCCAACCCGAGTATTCGTCAACAGTCTATCCCAAGGCGGGTGATGTCCTGCCGCTTCCGCAGCCGGTACTGTTCGACATTGCCAGCCGACGTCAGATCACGATCGACAATGCGTTATTTCCGAACCCCTTCCAACTTTCCCCTCTCCGGTGGTGGGAGGACAGCCGCGGCTTCACCTTCGAATATAACCAGCGCGGCCATCAGCTCTATCGTCTGGTCGAGGTCGACGGCGCCAATGGCCGCGCGCGCTCCTTGATTGATGAGCCCAGCAAGACCTTCGTCGACTATCGGCCGCTGGTGAGGAACGAGCAGGATACCGGAAAGACCTTCCGTTATGATATCGGTGACGGGAAGGAGATCATCTGGGCGTCCGAGCGCGACGGTCACGAACATCTATACCTGTTCAACGGCCGGACGGGGGCGCTCGAGAATCAGATCACCCGCGGTGATTGGGTGGTCCGCACAGTCGACTATGTCGATCCGGTCAAGCGTGAGATCTGGTTCGAGGCGAGCGGGATGAACCCGGGGGAGGACCCCTATTTCGTCCACGCCTACCGCATTGGCTTCGACGGCAAGGGGTTGACCGAGGTGACACCTGAGCGCGGCAACCACAACATCGAGATGTCTCCCGACGGCCGCTATTATGTCGATCTCTGGTCACGCACCGATGTGCCTCCGCACATGGTGCTGTACCGCGCCAGCGACAATGCCAAACTGATGCAGGTCGAGACCGCCGATATTTCCGAGCTCGTCGCCGCTGGCTGGCATCCACCGGTCAGTTTCCATTCCAAGGGCCGGGACGGCAAGACCGACATCTGGGGCGTCATTCACCTGCCGGCCAACTTTGATCCGAAGAAGAAGTACCCGGTGGTGGAGCACATCTATGCGGGGCCTACCGGCTCCTCCGTCCCCAAATCCTTCTCCACGTCGGTGGAGCCACTCACGCAATTAGGCTTCATAGTCGTTGAGATCGATGGCATGGGCACCAACAACCGCTCGCGCGCCTTCCACGACGTCATCTGGAAAAATCTGAAGGATGCGGGCTTTCCCGATCGCATCCTTTGGCACAAGGCGGCGGCCGCGAAGTTTTCGTGGTACGACATCTCCAATGTTGGAATTTTCGGAGCGTCCGCCGGGGGGCAAAATGCAGTGAGCGCGCTGCTCTTCCACCCCGAGTTCTATAAGGTCGCGGTCGCCAACAGCGGTTGCTACGACAACCGGATGAATCAAATGTGGTGGAACGAACTGTGGATGGGCTGGCCAGTCGGGATTGAATATCAGCAATCCTCCGACGTCGACAACGCCTACAGACTTCAAGGCAAGCTGATGCTGGTTGTCGGCGAAATGGACCAAAATGTCGATCCGTCCTCCACCTTTCAGCTTGCCGATCGACTCATCAAAGCGGGGAAGGATTTCGAAATGGTCTATGTACCAGGTGCCGACCACGACGCTCCTGGCGCCTACAGCAAGCGAAAACTCCTGGACTTCTTTGTTCGCAACATTCTCGGGCAGAACCCACCCAACTGGAACGCTATACCGCTCGAACTGCCGAAGAACCAATCGTGGCGACGCTAACAGCGACAGCTTCTGAGCGGAATTGATCGGCAGAGCATGGGGCTTCTACTCACGCTGAGGCAAAATCGCCATGAAGCGCCTTAGAGGGTGCCGCTGGACAGCGCGAACGTCTCGTACGCCACGCCAGCGGCACCATCCGCGCGCGTTGGTCGCAACTCCGCCCGCAAAAGTGCGGCTTCCCCGGTTCACACACATCTGCGCGGTGACCCGTACAAATCCGCGCCTCACAATCCGGCACGTGATAATCGCCTTCCATATGCCGGCGACACTGAGGGCAATACGTCACCGCCTGATGAAACGCCGCCATGCCCATGATCTCCGGTGCCGCAAGCGATCGACCATTTGGTATCAAGCGCAAACATCTGCAATCCTGTGCTCGATGAACCGCAATGACTCGCCTGGTGGACGGATCATGCCGGCGGGCAACTGCGCGGACCGACGTCTCGCAACAATGATCACGACGTCGGCCGGACCAGTGAATATCCCGAGCCGTTGGATCGCATCATCGGTCTTGGTGCAATGCCTAAAATCAGTGTCGTCGTCGTATGTCGAAGGCCTTTTTGAGCCCGACAACCGACGATCAGGCAATGATCCGAAAGGTAGGGCCAATGCTGAGAACGCGGTTGTGGAAGAGCCCGCGCACAAATGCATTCTCAACCTGCGGTTCCATCCCGTCGGCATCACCCTCAGTACTTCCCCTACTCTGTCGAATCACAGGTCGACCACACAGTGAAGGAGGCTCTTGGATCAGTATTGTGAAGCCCCAGATCCATGTCCTGATGGGGCGGCGATCAGGCACCCAAGTTCGGCCATCAGGTCCAGGACGATACTGGCCGCCTAAATTCCGAATTCGGCGCGTGGCGACCACACCGTCCTCAATTGTCGGCCCTCCGAATTTTCGCGATCACTCGTATACTGTCGGTTTTATCACTGGACGGAATAGCTTTACGCAGGGGATTGTCTCGGGGCGTATTGAGGTGGGACAATTTAGTCGATAGCGACCGGTAGCAGAACCCCGCTTCTCCCAACGTTCATCACGGGATCGAAGCTTGCGCGCGACTGAAAACCGGCTAGGCGGCCACCGAATACATAGCAGTCAATGCCATACGCCATTTTCTCGATCGACCGGCTTGGCGCGTGCAAAGCCGTAACCTCCCCCGGTCTGATGTACTCTTGAACAACGTACGGGTTGCGGGCGGCCCGGTCAATGTGTTCCTCCCATACGTCGGATGATGTGAAACGGCCAACCAACACATGCTCGTCACGGCTCGCGTTAGAGGGCTTAAGAACAAGATTAGCCTTGTTCTGCCGGATGTAGCCGATGAGCTCGATCCTATGCCGTTCTGGGTCAGTTGTTGCTCCCGGTCTAACAACACGAGTCCATGGAACGTGTCGTGCAATCAGTTCGATCTGCTCGGCGGTAAAGTTCGAGCTGTAACGATCGTCGCTAAGTACAGCGAGGATCGCCTTGTCGGCTAACACCCACTGGGAGATCCACGGGTTTATCGAAACCACATCTTGAGCCGCGCAGGCGTCTAGGTAATCGTCATGTTCCCTGGCTTCAATGAAGTCCCTGGCATCGAGTTTACTGTATATAAGCTCAAGCACTTCGCCGTCCGGCCCGACAAGCCCACGAGGTGTTCGCTTGATCGACCTAACATCCACCAACGCTGCTCTGGCGCCCGCGTGTCTTAGACCTCTCACAATCCAATCCACTTCATTTGCATATCGCCCGCGATAGTTGACTACGGCGGCAGTTCTGAGTTCGGTGCCGGTCACGGCTCGATAGGCAGACACCAACTCCTGGACAAAGCAGTTCGGATCCTTCGCGAAGGGCTGCTTGCTCACGTCCAGCGACAGACCACGTGTCAATGGATTGGGTATACGGCTCCAGATTTTTGCGGCCAGGCCGTTCTGAATAACGCCGCCAGGCGTCGTGGCATTCGTTTCAAGTATTTTATAGTAGCCGTCGCTGCCGAACAGGCCATCAAGTCGGCATATTCTTACGATGGGCCGATATTCCGGGAGACGAGTGATCCATTGCCGCAAATGTCTGTAGGCCGGGAATAGATCTTGAATGTCTTCATCACAGCAATAGAGCTCAGCGGCGACGTCGAGAAGCTTGACCAAGGCTTCAGCGGTGGCGCCGAGGTGTTTTGCCAGACCGGAGGGTATCGCAAGCGGCCGGAGACATACGGGATACGCTCGGCCCTCAAGGTGGATGCCCGCCTCTGCAATAGCGTCGGAAAATTCGTCCTGACCCCACCAGATCGAGCCTGGATCCGAAGTTGCGAGTTCGCAAACTCGGCGCTCTATTTGTGCATCCGCCTCGCTGATTGAGGGCAGCGTCGCAATTGTCATGATCAGCTCCTATGTGGTGGTCCGATCGGTATTTGAGTTTGCACGACCAGACAGATTGTCGGGCCAGCGCGAGTTTAGCTCTGCTAGCTATGCCGTCAGCCACTCAGCGAGCGGCCGCCGGCCGCTGACGAATCCATGTTCGTAGGGCGCCGCTGGTCGCGGCAGTTTCTGCCGCTGGTCGCTGACAGGACTTCCCTTGGCTTTGCACGCAGAAAATTGAAATCGCAGCCGTCTTCAGCTTGAAGCACTTCATCGAAATACAGCTTGGCGTATCCGCGCTCGACATGGGTGTGCGAAGGAGGCGTCCATTCGGAGCGGCGTCGCACGAGTTCGCTTTCATCGATCAACAGTTCCAGCAGCCCCTCCTCTACATCAAGACGGATCAGGTCACCATTGCGAACAAGCGATAAGGGTCCACCCACGGCAGCTTCCGGAGACACGTGAAGAACAACTGTTCCAAACGCTGTACCGCTCATGCGACCGTCCGAAATTCGCACCATGTCCTTGACGCCGGCGACGGCAAGTTTTCGAGGAATCGGCATACAGCCGGCCTCAGGCATGCCAGGCCCGCCCTTTGGACCTGCATTTTGCAAAACGAGAATATCGTCAGCGTTCACATCGAGGTCGGGTGCATCAATGCGGTCCGCCATGTCTTCAAGGGACGTGAAAACAACCGCGCGGCCGGTGTGCTTCAACAAGCCTGGAGTGGCTGCTGCCTGCTTGATGATCGCTCCCTTGGGGGCGAGGTTACCGCGCAGAACACGGATTCCGCCTCCGCGGTGAACCGGATCTTCAATCGGGCGCACAACATCGTTCGGCCACGAGGCAGGCTGCATTGCCATGTTTTCTCCGAGTGTTTTCCCGGTAACGGTTATGCATTCTTTATCGATGAGGTGGTTGATTTCGCGCAGTACGGCGGTCAGGCCGCCCGCCTTGAACAGATCCTCCATGTAGTACCGACCTGAGGGTTTCAGGTCGACCAATACCGGCGTTTCTGCTCCGATTTGATCGAGTTCTTCGAGATCGAGATCGAAACCAAGACGCCCCGCAATAGCCGCGAGATGGACGACGGCATTCGTCGATCCGCCCACCGCCTGCAAAACCCGTAGAGCGTTCGCAAGGGAGTTTTTCGTCATGATCTGAGACGGCCGCAGTTTCTCCGATGCCAGCATGACGGCACGTTCTCCCGTTGCCTCGGCATGGCGAAGACGATCGGCTTGGACAGCGGGAATGGCCGCACCACCGGGCAGCATCATGCCCATGGCCTCGCTGACAAGGGCCATCGTGCTTGCGGTCCCCATAACCATGCACGTGCCAGGCCCAGCAGCAAGTTTGTTTCCGATCTCCTCTATTTCCAGCTCGTCGAAAAGACCGGCACGATGTTGGCCCCAGAAGCGCCGACAATCCGTGCAGGCGCCGAGGCGCTCGCCCTTATGGCTTCCCGTGATCATTGGCCCCGCCACGGTAAGGATCGCGGGCAGGTCCACGCTGGCTGCCCCCATGAGCAAGGCGGGAACTGTCTTGTCGCACCCGCCGATCAGAACGACTGCGTCCATCGGTTGAGCGCGCACCAATTCTTCAACATCCATCGCCATGAGGTTGCGGAGATACATACTGGTGGGATGCGAGAAGGCCTCATGCACCGAAACAACGGGAAATTCGATCGGCAATCCGCCCGCCAGCATCACGCCACGTTTGACCGCCTCTATAATGTCGGGCACAGATCGGTTGCACGCGTTATAACCGGAAAACGTGTCGGTGATGCCAATGACGGGCCGCTCAAGCGCTTTATCCGAATAGCCCATCGCCTTGATGAAAGCTTTTCGCAGGAACAGCGAGAAGCCGGCATCACCGTAATGTGTCAGTCCCTGCTTTAGGCCGTTGAGCGCGTCGGCCATCAGGTGAACCTTTCAGGTCTTGGTTCTTGTCGTGGCTCAGCCTCACCATTTGGCATCGTTGCCAAATGGCTTCTTCGCACTCCCAAACGGTATTCTCGCCAAACTGTAACCAGACCAGCTCCGACTACGATGGCTGCGCCGGCCGCCATGTTCCACGTCACAGTTTCACCAAAAAAGACGGACGCCACAATCACGCTCAAGACGAGTTGGAGGTACGTGAGGGGCTGGACCTCGCCTGCGTTGAGAAGCCCGTAAGCCCTGATGAGAAAAAAGTGGCTGAGAGCACCGTAAACGCTCAATGCCGTCATTGCAGGCCAGTCCGCCATATGTATAGGCGTCCAATAGAACAGTCCCACAGATGTTGCCGCCAGAGCTCCTCCGATACCGGCATATAAGACACTTGTCACGGCGGAGTCATAGTGACTGACCGCACGCGTGGCGATCCCATAGAGCGCGTACAAAAGACTAGCAGCCAGGGGAAGCATGAGCTGGATACCGAAATGAGCGTTCACCGGGTTTAGAAGCACCAGAACTCCAGCCAAGCCGACAACGACAGCGACACCGCGACGCCAACCGACTTTTTCCCCGAGTAACGGTACCGACAGAACGGTGACTATCAGTGGTGTCGCTTGGTATATGGCCTGGCTCATCGCTAGCCCAGCAATCGTGTAAGCGTAGACGATGACAACGATGTTGCTTGCTAGAAGAACACCGCGGAGCAACTGCAGAATTGGTCGCGGCGTGAATAAGGCGCCTCGCAGGCCCCCCGGAGAGAATGCAGCAAGAACCGTCACAAACGCCGCAAACGCCCAAAAGCGGATCATTGTCACTATAATTGCCGGATACTTCTCAGCGAGCAGCCTGGAAAAGCCGTCCTGACCGGCAAATAGTATCACCGCCAAAAGGACATAAAGATAGCCTGGCCTTTTGTCTTGCATGATTGGACTCACTCGTGGGCAACCCCGTCGACACCCGAACCTGTCACTTCGAAGGGACAACGGCCACGGTCGATGTCCTGCCTGCCGCGATCTGCGCGACCCAGAAGCATCGATGGACTGGCGGCACCAGCTCCCGCTGCGTCCAACGGAAGTTTCAAAGTTCATGCCACTTTAACTGGCGGCAGCAGCAATTCAACTCGCGCGGATTTTCAGCTACTTAGGCATAAACATGGAAAAATTCGGTGAAGTAGCGCTGTGTCACCAAATCGGCAAAGCCGACATGAGTGTCGGATGGCGTCGATGGTGCCGACCATGGACGGACCCACCTGCCGTTGACGTCCGCGCGCCTGATTTGCTGCCGGAGAGAACGCACGGCCGGCTGATTTTGGCCGTGACTACTAGGTGACACGTCCGCATTATATCTGGTCGCCCGCAGGTTCGGCTGTTCTCTTCCTATTTGTGCCGAGGTGCACCTTGACCTCGCCACTTGTGATCTGGCCGAGAGCATGGAGAAGCGCTGGAGTTGTTGCACTAGGGATGGAGCAAGAGCCGACTGGCACCGCGTCGCTGTTTAAGCGAACACCGGGAATAGACCTCGATGCCCGCGCATTCGGAGAGCCTCAAACGAACTCGGCTAGATCAACTTGCCAATGTCGCGACTGCGACTGTGTCGTACATACGACATAGCCGTTTCGAGCAAGTCATTGATATGGCGCGGTTTTCTTCTTGGCACACTAGGTGCATCGTCCGCAAGCAACTCGGAACCAGGAGAAACGAACTTATGATAACGCTCACCGACAGTGCCATTGCCGCAGTAAAGTTTGCGCTTTCCCAGGCTTCCGAGCCGGTGAATGGGTTGCGCATCAAAGTGCAAGCGGGCGGCTGCTCGGGTTTCAAATACCACCTAGGTTTGGAAAGCGAACCACGCGACGGCGATACCGTCATTGAGGCGGGTGGGGTTAAAGTATTCCTGGACCCAGACTCTCAACCTCATGTCGGCGGCATGACTGTGGATTTCACCACGGCTGTCAATTCCCCCGGATTCATCTTCGACAATCCCAACGCACGTGAGAACTGCGCCTGCGGGAAGTCTTTCGGCTGATCGCCGAAAGAGAGGGAACCAGAATGCGAGGTTATCACGAGAAGAATCAAGCAAGACGCTGCAATGCTCAGGTCTCAGAGGGCTTGCTGCGTCATTTCTTAGGCGGAGGGCGGCATCCTTGAACCGCGTCTATCTCGACAACAACGCAACGACACGCGTCGATTCCGAAGTCCTCCAGGCGATGCTGCCGTTCTTTACGGATCACTTCGGCAACCCTTCGTCGATGCACGACCTTGGCGACGTTGCTAGCGCAGCGATGAAGACAGCCCGCCAGCAACTGCAAGCTCTGATCGGTGCCAAGTTCGACCATGAGATCATTTTCACGTCGGGCGGGACCGAAAGCAACAATACGGCGATTCTTTCGGCTCTGGGCGTGATGCCTGGGCGAACAGAGATCATCACTTCAGCGGTCGAACATCCGGCGGTGCTGACGCTCTGCGCGCACCTTGAGAAAACAAGTGGGATCAAGGTGCACAGGATTCCGGTGGATCAACATGGCCGGCTTGACCTTGACGCCTATCGGATGGCCCTCACCCACCGTGTGGCAATCGTGTCAATTATGTGGGCGAACAACGAGACGGGAACGATCTTCCCTGTGGCTCACCTTGCTGAGGGGGCCAAGAAAGTGGGCGCGATTTTCCACACCGACGCAGTGCAGGCGGTCGGCAAGCTACCGATGGACCTGAAATCGACTGCGATCGACATGCTGTCGGTCTCCGGCCACAAGTTCCATGGGCCCAAGGGTGTCGGTGCCCTCTACATAAAAAGCGGCGTACCTTTTCACGCACTCCTCAAGGGGGGACACCAGGAGCGCGACCGACGGGCGGGCACAGAGAACACTCCCGGGATAGTGGGTTTAGGCAAGGCGGCCGAACTTGCTTTGGAGTGTATGGATGAAGAAAACACACGAGTAAAATCGCTTCGCGACCGATTGGAGAAAGGACTTCTTGAGCGTATCCCCAAGACCTCCGTCAATGGCGATCCGCTGGCGCGGTTACCAAATACCACAAGCGTCACCTTCGGTGGGACTGTCGGCGAAGCTATACAGTTGCTGCTCAACCGCATCGGCGTAGCTTGCTCCTCCGGCTCCGCCTGTAACTCCGGTTTCCAGATGCAGAGCCATGTTCTAGAGGCCATGAACATACCTTCCACTGCAGCAATCGGAGCAGTGCGCTTCTCCTTTTCACGATTCAACTGCGAGGAGGATGTTGATCAGGTACTCCAGGTCATACCCGGAATCGTGAAGAAATTGCAGGGTTCGTATCCGGCTCCTGTCTGGTGGGCGAAAAGCTGAGGATGAACAATCAGCGACCGCGTCCATCTATTCTTTGTATGGACACAAATGGAGAAGGCCTGCCGGCGGGTTCACGGTCCTGCAAAAGCCGGGGCCAACTCGTAGTTTGGGATTATAGGAGAATGCAATGGTTTGTGATCGCGAGGCCCTCTCCGGTGGTGTCACCGACATTGTCGCACGGCTAAAGAGCTTGTCGGCTGCCGAGGATTTCTTCGAGACCCTTGGCGTTTCCTATGAGCCGCAGGTGCTCGATGTCTCAAGGCTCCACATCATGAAGCGCATGGGACAGTATCTGGCGGAGGAGGACATTTCCGATCATAGCGCCCGTGCGTCCGTCGCCCGTGCGCGCGATGCGCTCGAGCGCGCCTACGCCGATTTTGCGACCTCTTCGCCGCTTTCACATCGGGTGTTCAGGGTGCTTGAGCAACGCGACCCCGCTAGAACTGCGGCGCCAGGCCAGACCTTTGTACCGTTGAAATCTGTCCTGAAGTCATTCGGAAGCGACAAATGAGTCTGGTTTACGACGCACCATTATGTCCCCTTTCCGACAAAGCTGCCAGAGGTTCGATTGTTCGGAAAACGAACAACCCTCAGAAATCCAGTGGTTACCAAAAATCATGAGGTTGGCATGGTTGGTGCTTTGAAGAGACAAAACCGCCATGCACAACATGCGATCGGAGCTAAAGAGACCCATGCACATCGTAGTTTGTATTAAGCAGGTACCGGACTCAGCGCAGATACGCGTCCATCCGGTGACGAACACGATCATGCGCCAGGGCGTGCCGACCATTATCAACCCTTACGACCTGTTTGCTCTCGAAGAGGCTCTCAAAGTGCGTGACTACCATGGCGGTGAAGTGACGGTGCTCACCATGGGTCCGCCAATGGCAGAGGACGCACTGCGCAAGGCGCTCACTTATGGCGCAGACCGCGCGGTACTCCTGACTGACCGTCACTTTGCCGGCTCCGACACGTTGGCGACTTCGTTCGCTCTTTCTCAGGCAATAGCGCAGATCGGCAACAGCTTTGGCACGCCCGATATCGTCTTCACGGGCAAGCAGACGATCGACGGCGACACAGCCCAGGTCGGCCCTGGAATAGCCAAGCGCCTGAACTTGGTGCAGCTGACCTATGTCGCAAAAATCGCTTCCATTGAGCTCAGCGCGCGCACAATCACGGTCGAGCGTCGCTCGGAAGGCGGCACGCAGGTCCTGAAGAGCGAGTTGCCTTGCCTCATCACGATGCTAGAAGGCACCGCTTCCATCCGCCGCGGCTCACTTGAAGACGCCTTGCGCGCCGCGCGCAGCGAGATCGTCAAGTGGAATGCGGCGGAAGCCGGTATCGAAGACATCACCAAATGCGGGCTGCGCGGCTCACCGACAGTGGTTAAGCGGGTCTTCGCCCCTACTCCACGAGCGGAAAAGGCGGCGCAAATCGACACCACCGAAAAGACGGTGCGCGACGTAGCTGACGAACTGGTCACTTCCATTTTCACCCACCAGCCGGCGCTGGAACACGAGCTCTCCTCTACTGGTAGCGCGTGAGCAGATAGGAGCAGACTATGGGAACTCAAAAAAGTAAAGCATCGCCTCCCGCCGGCGGCCGCGCCGATACGAAGAAGAAGCTGCCGGAGCATTTCCGGGACTACCGGCACGTCTGGGTTTTTATGGAGCTAGAGCGTGGTCAGGTCCATCCCGTGTCATTCGAGCTTCTCGGCGAAGGCCGCAGACTAGCTGACCAACTCGGCGCTCAGCTCGCAGGCGTTATTCTCGGGCCGCCGGGAGACTCTACCCAGCACGCCGTTGCTGAGGCCTTCGCCTATGATGCGGACCTGGTGTATCTCGTCGAGAAGCCGCTGCTCACCGACTATAGGAACGAGCCTTTTACCAAAGCACTGACAGATCTCGTCAATAAATATAAACCCGAGATTCTGCTTCTCGGCGCGACGACACTGGGAAGAGACCTCGCGGGTTCCGTGGCGACGACACTGCTGACCGGACTCACAGCCGACTGCACTGGACTTGATGTGGATGCGGACGGTTCGCTCGCAGCCACCCGGCCCACATTCGGTGGCTCGTTGCTCTGCACGATCTACACCCTCAACTGCCGTCCCCAGATGGCAACTGTGCGACCAAGGGTCATGCGCATGCCGCAGCGGTCAAACAAGCCGATCGGGCGAGTAATCCGGCATAACCTGCGGATGTGGGAAGATGAGATCGTCACGAAGGTGGTCGATTTCCTATCCGACGGCCAGTCGGAGAACGCCAACCTCGCCTATGCGGATGTGGTAGTTGCAGGGGGACTTGGACTCGGCGCTGCTGAGAACCTGCAGCTGCTGAAGAACCTCGCGCACACGATCGGCGGCGATTATGGCTGTTCTCGACCGCTAGTGCAAAAAGGATGGCTAGCGGCCGATCGGCAGATCGGCCAAACCGGCAAGACGATCAGGCCGCGGCTCTATATAGCGGCTGGAATATCAGGTGCAGTGCAGCATCGCGTTGGCGTCGAGGGAGCTGATCTCATAGTCGCCATCAACACCGATCCGAACGCGCCAATCTTCGACTTCGCCAATGTCGGTGTTGTCGCCGATGCGATCAGTTTTCTGCCAGCGTTGACGGAAGTTTTCATCAAACGGTTGGCACCGCGCAATCATATGAGACTCGTGAACTGAGGTAAGGGCTATGACTGTGGAAAAGTTCGACGCCATTGTCGTCGGTGCCGGTATGTCTGGAAACGCAGCCGCTTACACGATGGCAAGCCGCGGCCTAAAGGTGTTGCAGTTGGAGCGCGGAGAGTACCCGGGCTCCAAGAACGTCCAAGGCGCCATCCTCTACGCCAATATGCTGGAGACGATCATTCCAGATTTCCGCGATGACGCACCTCTTGAGCGGCACCTGGTCGAGCAGCGATTTTGGGTAATGGACGACACGTCACACACCGGAATGCACTATCGGTCCGACGACTTCAATGAGCCGGCGCCAAACCGTTACACGATTATCCGAGCCCAGTTCGACAAGTGGTTTTCACGGAAAGTGCGCGCGGCTGGCGCGATAGTTTTGTGCGAGACGACGGCGACGGAGCTGGCTCTCGATGGTGACGGAAAGGTGATAGGCGTCCACACCGATCGAGAGGGCGGTATCATCCATGCGGAAGCGGTTGTTCTCGCCGAAGGAGTGAACGGCCTGCTCGGCACGAGAGCAGGATTTCGCAAGCTGCCGAAACCCGAAGCCGTGGCACTCGCTGTCAAGGAAATGCATTTCCTGCCGGAAGAGGTCATCGCTGAGCGCTTCGGCCTTAGCGGCAATCAAGGCTGCGTTATTGAAGCGGCAGGGACAATCTCGCGCGGAATGGCCGGATTGGGATTCCTCTATACCAACAAGGAATCGATCTCGCTCGGCATCGGCTGCCTTGTATCCGATTTCGCAGCGACCATGGAGAGACCATACGCTCTGCTTGAGGCCTTCAAGGGCCATCCCTCAATCAGGCCGCTACTTGCAGGCTCGGAGATTAAGGAATATGCGGCGCACCTCATTCCGGAGGGCGGATTCAAGGCAATTCCGCAGCTCTTTGGGAACGGCTGGGTTGTGGTCGGCGACGCGGCGCAGCTCAACAACGCCGTGCATCGAGAGGGCTCAAACCTCGCGATGACGTCGGGTCGCATCGCCGGCGAAGCGATCGCCATGGTCAAAAGCCGAGGGCGCCCGATGACCAGCGAGAACCTCTCCCTTTACAAGGCCATGCTTGACAAATCCTTCGTCGTGAAAGACCTTAGAAAATACAAGGATATGCCCGCCCTAATCCATACGAATTCACGGAATTTTTTCATGACCTACCCTCAGCTGCTGTCGCAGGCGGCGCAAAATTTCGTTCGCGTCGATGGTACACCCAAGATCGAGAAGGAAAGAGCGACCACGGCCGCTTTTGTTAAGGCGCGTTCGAGATGGGGACTGGTCAGCGACGCAGTCCGCTTGGCACTGGCTTGGCGCTAAAGGGAGAAGTGGTATGACAACTTCACTCGTTCGCATCGAGGACAAGCTTTACCAGAACCGCTACCTGGTGGACGCAGGGCGTCCGCACATCAAGGTGCGGCAGCATCAGTCTCCGAGCTCAAACCTGCTCGCGCTGACCCTTGTCTGCCCAGCGAATTGCTATGAGGTGAATGAAGACGGCCAAGTAGAGATTACTGCGGACGGATGCATGGAATGCGGTACATGTAGAGTCCTGTGCGAAGAGAGCGGTGACATTGATTGGAGCTATCCGCGAGGTGGATTTGGTGTGCTCTTCAAATTTGGGTGAATGCCGTCTTTTGTGTAGCAAGACGGGTAGGTTCATGGAATTCTCAAGTGCAAACGTAAGCACTTTATCACATTAGCATGGCGGCATTTTCTCGTTGGGAACCATAAGCCGTCCCGTATGACGCTTAGGGTGTTTCCCCGCAAGAATGGGCTCGATGAGTTATGCCTGAACCATCCGCTACAACCATGCACAAACGGGACCTGGGGTGCAGCGGTCTCTACCGGATCTCGAAGGCCTTGATCACTTCAGCCAGCCTTGAGATCAAACTTGCCAATGTGATGAACACCCTCCCCGCACTTCTGCCAATGCGGCGCGGAGCAATTGTCGCTCTGAACGCGGATGGAGCGCTCGAGACAGCTGCAACGTTTGGGTTTGAGCATGCATCATCAGGGGCTCGCTACCTTCCGGCGAAGGCTGCAATAGACAGAATCGTCGCAAAAGGCGCGCCGCTAGCCTTCCCGGACGCTTGCAAGTCGGACCTGTTTCAGGATGAGCTTCAAAGCTTAATGAGCGGCACTGGCCAAGTCACCTTCATTGGTGTCCCGATGAAGGTTGATCAAGAAACGCTCGGAACGTTATGGATCGACCGCGCCAACGATGGCGGCACTCTTGAGCAAGAGGTGCGCTTCCTGTCCCTGGTCGCCAACCTTGTCGCGCAGGCGATTCGACTGGATCGCCACCAGAGCCGCGATGATCAGCCCATCATGGACGAGGAAGGAGCACGCAAGAAGAATTCAGGCGACAAGGAACCACCCGAACCTGCGCGACAGCGGCCAGCAAAAATCGATTGGATTGTCGGGGAAAGCCCTGCGTTAAAGGAGGTGGTTGAAATTGTCGAAGTCGTTGCAAGAACCAATTCTGCGGTGCTTCTCAGGGGCGAAAGCGGCACTGGCAAGGAATTCTTTGCAAGAGCGATCCATGAGCTTTCATCTCGCAGAAAGAAGCCCTTCGTGAAGTTGAACTGCGCTGCACTGTCTGGAAGCGTCCTGGAATCGGAACTGTTTGGACATGAAAAGGGCGCCTTTACAGGAGCCATCTCTCAGCGCGCAGGCCGTTTCGAACTGGCGGATGGCGGAACGTTGCTGCTCGATGAGATCGGCGAGATTTCGCCGGCCTTTCAAGCGAAACTGTTGCGCGTCTTGCAGGAAGGTGAGCTCGAGCGGGTCGGCGGCACAAAAACACTCAAAGTGGATGTTCGACTCATATGCGCCACCAACAAAAACCTGGAGACGGCAGTCGCGGATGGGGAGTTCAGGGCCGACCTCTATTACCGAATCAATGTGGTGCCCATATTTTTGCCGCCTCTGCGGGAGCGAAAGGGAGATATTCCACGCCTTGCTAGGGTTTTCCTCGACCAATTCAACAAGGAAAACAATCGCGATCTCGCATTCACGCCGGCTGCACTCGATCTTTTGTCAAAGTGCTACTTTCCCGGGAACGTCCGAGAGCTCGAAAACTGCGTCCGCAGGACCGCCACTCTCGCGCGCTCGGGGACAATCGTTCCATCAGATTTCTCCTGCCAGAATGGTCAGTGCGCATCTTCAATGCTCTGGACGGGCGCCGACCGTCCGCATGACGGGCATACGTTCAATGGGCTGGCCATGAGTAGAAGTTTATCGGTCGAATCGCCGATCAGCTTCGGTTACCCCAGCGGGCCTGGCAGCGTAACGGTGACACAAAATGTAACGGACCGCGAGCTGCTGATCAGTGCGATGGAGAAGGCCGGCTGGGTTCAGGCGAAGGCAGCTCGGATCCTCGGCCTCACACCGCGGCAAGTCGGCTATGCTTTGCGCCGGCATGGTATAAAGGTGAAGAAAATCTAAGGTCAATGAGCCCACTTACGGTGGGCGTGGCCACCCCCCTTCCTCAGGCGCGCGGGTCTATTGATTCAATTCGGCAACTTTGTCGCGACTTCGACAAAACTGCCTCAGAACTATTGGCCTAAATCGAACACGAAACTACAAGCCTTTGAATTGACGATTTTATTTGGTTGGCACAGCGCTTGCTTTTCGGACAACGACCTTACTCACCAATGGAGCTGTTCGATGAGTACACCGATAATTTCGCTTGAAAGCCTGACCAACACGACATCCTCTGGGCAGTTGCTGACAACCGCGAAATCCGGTGGCTGCGCATCCTCCTCCTGCGGCTTTCCCTCAAGACCAGCCGACATGGACTCGGCCATCTGGGAGAAGATCAAGGATCACCCTTGCTTTTCAGAGGAAGCGCACCACTATTTCGCGCGTATGCACGTCGCAGTAGCGCCAGCGTGTAACATCCAATGCAATTACTGCAATCGCAAATATGACTGCGCCAACGAAAGTCGGCCTGGCGTCGTGTCGGAAAAGCTGACAGCGGACCAGGCGCTACGCAAGGTGATTGCGGTCGCCAACGAAGTGCCGCAGCTTTCCGTTCTCGGCATCGCAGGTCCGGGCGATGCTTGTTACGACTGGAACAAGACAAGGGCGACTTTCGAACGTGTCGCTCGGGAGATCCCCGACATCAAGCTATGCATTTCCACCAACGGACTTGCCCTGCCGGAGCATGTCGATGAGTTGGCGGAAATGAACGTCAGTCACGTGACAATCACCATCAACATGGTTGACCCCGCAGTCGGCGAGAAGATCTATCCGTGGATCTTTTATGGTCATCGCCGCTACACCGGCGTGGATGCTGCGAAAATCCTGCATGAGCAGCAGATGTTGGGACTTGAGATGCTGACCGAACGCGGCATCCTCACGAAGATAAATTCGGTGATGATCCCGGGCGTTAATGACCAGCACCTGATCGAAGTCAACAAATGGGTCACCGAGCGCGGTGCGTTTCTGCACAACGTCATGCCGCTGATTTCAGACCCTGCACACGGCACATGGTTTGGCCTGACCGGACAGCGCGGCCCAAACGCGTTCGAACTGAAGGAGCTTCAGGATCGTCTCGAAGGCGGGGCTAAGCTGATGCGTCACTGTCGACAGTGCCGCGCAGATGCAGTCGGCCTGCTCGGCACTGATCGTGGCCAGGAGTTCACGCTCGACCAGATCCCGCTCGAAGTTGCCTACAACGGTGGCAAGCGTCATGCCTATCGGGAGGTGGTCGCACGCATACGCGATGACCATGTAGCGGCCAAGAACCAGGCGATCACAACTCTTGGATCAGTGAGCGCGCAGGGGACGCTTCAAGTGGCTGTTGCGACCAAGGGTGGCGGACGCATCAACGAACACTTCGGTCATGCGAAGGAGTTCCAGATTTATGAGGCATCGCAAACAGGGATTAAGTTCGTGGGACACCGCAAAGTCGAGCCGTATTGCCATGGCGGCTGGGGCGAGGATGCGAACCTCGTTGGCATCATCGCTGCACTCGGAGGCATAGACATCGTGCTGTGCGCTAGGATCGGAGATTGCCCCAAGAATAAGCTCATGGAAGCTGGGATCCGGGCAACCGAGGCCTTTGGCTATGATTACATCGAAACCGCGATCAGCGCTCTTTATGCCACTGAGTTTGGCGACGACCTATCGCAGGCAACGGCTTGAGCTCGCCTATCCAGACCCAATCAGGAGTTAATTGATGGCCTTCAAAATCATCGCATCCCAATGCACCCAATGCGGCGCTTGCGAGTTCGAATGCCCTTCCGGCGCCATCGAGTTCAAGGGCGAGAACTACGTGATCAATCCTGACAAGTGCACCGAATGCGAGGGAGTTTTCGAGTTACAGCAATGCGCCTTTGTATGTCCGATGCCGAAGACCTGCGTACCGGCTTAAGTCCGGTTCGAATCCGGGCCGCGTGCGCGACAGGCCTTGGTTTTTCCTGGCAACCCCAACAGTGGAAGGAATGTCGATGGATTCTGGACGCGAAGAGGAGGTCGAAATCCACAATCCTCCACGATTTATGCCGGGTGAGAGAGTTTGTGCCACACGCCACATAAGAAATGACGGCACCTATCCCGGGAAGGAGATCGGAGAACGCCTCGTCAGGAAAGGCGACGCGGGCTTTGTGCGCGATGTAGGCACCTTTCTCCAGCAGTTCTACATCTATGCCGTCGAATGGATTGATCGCGGCATCGTCGTTGGAATGCGTACGCGTGAACTGAGGAGCCTCAAGGAGACCTCAACCCGGAAAACGACTGAATGCGCCAGGGGTGTCAACGAAGGAAAAGCCAGATGAAGGTAACGATCCGCAGAAGCGGCAGCGCCTTGTCAGCGTATGTTCCCAAGAAGGATCTCGAAGAGCCCATCGTCAAGGTTGAGAACGAAGGCCTCTGGGGCGGTTTTGTGGTGCTCAGAAATGGCTGGCGGCTCTTACTGCCCGACCTTCCGGAAGACACCCGCCTACCCGTCACCGTCGAGGCAAAGAAGATCGTAAATGATGCCGCGCAAGAGGAAACATCATGAATACAAACACTGCCTTCCGCGCGTGTTATCGTTCGGAACAGCCATGACGAACACGTCTTGACCCGGCGCGGATGAAGCTGCGGTCTTGAACGGTTCGACAGCGCTGTTGCCTCCGATCTCCTTGGCGGCTTGTGGCCATCTTGCCTTGGAGCATCCGTTCCCCCTCGCCGTCGGTGCGCCATTCGCAAGCATAACCACCCGCCGCAGCGCCTCTGCCGGTCGAAGGGCGCCGAACATCACCTCGGCGCAATCGGCCCCGCGGGAGTTGCGCGGCGCCCGAGCCCCGCTAAGGAAGGAGCCCACCATGACTGCTGCAAAGGCAGGTATCCTGCGCACTGGGGAACTGAAGTCTGCGATCGGCGCGCCGATTGGCACACGCGAAGTTTCGACCAGCATGATCAAGGGCATCACCGTCTTCGGCCTTGGCGCTCCAATCGACCTGCACAAGCGTGATTGCGAAGATAACGTGATGGTTGCCTACGCCAAGCGATCGCAAAGATCGGGGCCGTCTGGCTTGTTCCAAACGATGCGGCGGCCGCACCGCTTCATCAAGCCGCTCGGCAATGCAATTGACGCGCGTTTTGGTCGCGCACCAACGTCAGGCAATCCGAGACTGTGACGACCTATGGCCGATGATGCTTAAGAAGGGTGCGCCAATTGCCAAGTTTGCCGGGACACTCGCGCTGGGCGCGCTTGGCGGCTGGTTGATGCGGCATTTCGATATGCCGCTCGCCTGGCTCAACGGCGCGATCATCGCGACAGGCTTGGGTGCGCTGTTCAGGTTGCCGGTGGCGATTCCACCCTTCGCTCGAGCGCCAACGACCGCTGCGATCGGTGCCATGCTCGGAACGTCGTTCTCGCCTGCGATGTTCGAGCATGCCGGTTCATGGCTGTTGTCGCTCGGTGGTCTGGCGGTGTTCATAGCGGCCGAGGGCGCACTGGTCTACATCTACTTCCGGCGCCGGATTCGACCACCCCACAGCCTACTTCTCGGCAATGCCGGGAGGTCTCGTCGGCATGGCGACACTCGGCCTGGAACGTGGCGGCGACGAGAAGATGATCGCGCTCGCCCAGGCCGCCCGGATCATCTTGGTGACACTTGCCTTGCCGTTCCTGATTCGGAGCGTCACCGGAGTTGCGCCGGATCTTTCCGGGGGGGCCGCTTTCATTCCGCTCTCAAGCGTCCACACTAATGACGTTCTGTGGTTCTCCGTGGCTGTTTTGTTTGGCGTGGCTGCCGGAATATTGCTGCGCCTGCCAGCGCGGTATCTGCTTGGTCCCATGTCGGCAAGTGCCATCATGCATGTTACGGGCTTGACGCATTTCGAGCTGCCGACTGCCGCACGCGCCGCGGCGCAGATCCTCATCGGAGCGACGATCGGCTGCCGTTTCGCAATGGCGTCGCCGAGAAAGATCATGGCAGTCATCGGCCTGTCGTTCGGTTCCACAATCCTGCTTCTGTCCGTGACGCTCGCCTTCGCGGGCTTTCTCTCCTTTCTCACAGGAGACCGGTTCACCGCTCTCATACTCGCCTACTCGCCGGGAAGTGTCGCAGAAGTGAGCCTCATTGCTTTGTCGCTCGGGGTCGAAATCCCGTTCGTCGTCGTCCATCAGATCGTCCGTCTCTTTCTTGTAATAGGAGGAGCGGCGGCCGTGTTTCGTTGGATGAAGCGCTAAAGACTCTAGCATTGCCTGCTATCGCTATGTAGCCTCACGTGGTATCTCAAATGGGCGTGCCGTGCGGAGGATGGGTGGTACCTTCGCCCGCGTCCTCCCCAATCCTGACGCGCGAGCAGACTTGGAGCGCTCACGGGCATAGCTCGGAGCGGCCATCGGGTAATCAGCCGGGAGTCTCCATTTCCGGCGATATTGTTCGGGCGTCAGCCCCGTATTTCGTCATCAGGTGCCGTCGCAACAATTTGAACTTTTTGCCGTCTTCCAGGCAGATAATGAAATCTTCCGTAACCGCCTTCCTGACCGGCACTGCGGGGCGCCGCCGTTCTTGGACGACAGGCTGCTGCGTGGCTTGCAATGTTCGAGAGGCACCCCTCAGCGCCGCATAAGTTTGCTCGATCACACATGGTAGATCGCCAATCGAAACGACATTGCGGATCAGATAAGCCGCGACAATGCGGCCGGTAAGCTCGAGATTTTGCTCATCGGCCTCCGAGCGCGGTCTCGTCATTGCTCTTCTCCCGTCAAATTGGTGCCCGGCCGAAGGTAACGCACCAGCCCGAGGGAACTCGGATTAGCACGTTCATGGATAGCGCAAACAATGCGACAGAGAGGAGTGAGGCTGAGGTGTTCAGACCCGGCAATCCGTTCCGTTACCTGGATTTCGCTCCAGGTCGCGGTACAGTCTCTATCACATCCGCGCTGTTTTCGTTCAGATAAGCCCCCTTCTTGCGACACCTTCGGTGTGGTCAAATTCGCTCGTTAATGCGGCGTTCGGGGATCCGTTTTGATCTCACCCATTCAACCAAGGATGCGAGAGTTGCAGTTGCCTTGGTCCAATCCAGCTCACTGCCGCAGCACTCGGCGGGCAGCGAAATTCTTGACTTCGTCGAGCACCATGGCACTCAGCCAACCATTAATTCCGATTGAATAGTCATTGCGGTGTACAGCGAAGCATCCAAAGGCAAATCCCCAAACGCGACCTGACAAAGGAGATAGTTGGCGCCCGCCTCGTCCAGTTGATCAAGCAGAGTCCGCCGGACAACAGCCGCCGTTCCCACCACGCACAATTCGCTTTCGATCGCTGCATCGAAGGTCAGGGGCAGATTTGGTGGAACTGGGATCGCATTGAGCTCGTACAGGAATTTGAAACTTTTAAGCCATCGTTCGAAAGCAGGAGCCGCGAGCGCATATGCATGGTTTGCAGACTGCCCGACCACAATCATGCGAAGCAAGCCAAGAAATGACGCTTGGTTGTTCGCGTCAATGTTGTGTCCTTCCTCGGAGCGGAAAGCGTCAGTAATCTTGCGAACAATCGAAGCGGGTCCCACACACGCGATATTTGCGCCGTTTGCAGCGGCCCAGCGCGCGGACTCGGGTCGGGTAGTGGCGATCCAAGTCGGCGGGTGCGGACGTTGATGAGGCTCCAAGGTCAAGGGGACGTTGTTTACCTCAAAATGGTGGCCACGGTAGGAAAGAGTGCTGCCCCTCATCGCCTGCATCAGGATTTCACTGGCTTCGAGATAACGTCCTTGCACCGCATCCGCATCTATCCCGAAGTAACCTAGCTCGACCGGAAGAGAGCCGCGCCCTATGCCTAACTCGGCTCTACCGCCGCTCAAATGGTCAAGCATGCAGATCTCCTCAAACGCGCGCAGCGGATGGCAGAGGCTAAGCAGCATGACAAGGGGGCCAAGACGAAGTTGGCGGGTGCGCTGCGCGACGCTCGACAAGAACACATTCGGCGATGGGCCTCTCCCATGCGGCGAACAATGGTGCTCCGCTAGGTGGTAAGCATAAAAGCCGAGCCGATCACACGCTTCCGCTAGGCTGAGGCGGTCTGCGTATTGCCGTGCAATGGCGCTACCGTCCTCGTCCAAATGGTCGAATATGCCGAAAGCTAGCTTTGAAGGAAGGGCTTTTCTCATTCTACCGTCTCCGACTTTGTCCCGGGAGCCCCCGGACCTTGATCCAAGAGAAATAAGACTTGGGGCCTTTCTTGGCCGGACATCACGACCCGCTGCTTTTGGGTGGCGCCGTCGGAAGCCAGATCTTTGAAGCTGACGGCATTACGGGCACACGTCCTTGCATGATCGGCTATTGCTCAACACCTCTTCAGCACTCCTGCCGACGAACACCTCCTGGCTCCAGCGGTCTTGTTCAGGTTTTGCAGTCTGAATGGAGGGACGCCTTGACGTGGATTCGTGCAAGCGGCCGGCTATGCAGCTTGGCTTGATCCCCGCGGGAGTGGGTAGGCTGGTCAACTCTGTGAGGAGATCATTCTTGCAGTCGCTGCTCTCTGTCCGTGTCAGGGTCTTTGCACGCGTAAGAGAGCAAAGCCTGAAGCTGCTATACGGCCGATCTTCGAGACGTCTCAGCTCCCAAAATGTCCTCGACAGCTGCAAGAAACGCGTCCATTTGTGGTTTTGTCCCGATGCTGACGCGAATGCAATCTTCCAAACCTTCATCAGGAAGGACGGCCACCAGTATCTTTTTCTGTTTCAAGCAGGTTTGCCACCAAGTGCCGTCTCGTCCTGCCGGCACACGGACCAGCAAGAAGTTCGTATGCGAGGGCGTTACAGAGAACCCAAGTTGGGACAGCGCGAAGTTCACACGCACTCTCTCATACTTAATGTGTCTGTGGTTTTCAGCGTAGGCGGTGCGGTGGGCAAGGATACTGACGCCAACCGCATGACCGATCACATTCATGTTGAACATGTTCTGCATGTTGCGCAGCCTGCCTATAACCTCAGGATGACCGAGGCCGAAGCCAACGCGAATCCCGGCCGCCGCATAGCTCTTCGAAAACGTTCTTAAGACTAGAAGGTTCGAATAGCGGTTAATCAGACGCAGAGCGTTGTCGGGCGCGAAGTCCACATAGGCTTCATCCAGTACGATCAACCGGTCAGATTGTGCAACGAGGCTTTCAATATGCGCAATTGGCACAAATGTACCGGTCGGGTTGTTGGGATTAGCCAGCAAAACGAACTTGGCCTCCTTTGCAGGACCGAAAAGCAATTCGCGTATCGGCAACAAGCAAGTTTCGCCCCATTTGATTTCAAGCAATCGGGCACCTTGCAAAAGCGCGAGCTTGTGGTTGTATGCAAAGCCAGGGGCCAACATCGCGACACTGTCACCCGGATCAAGGAATGCCCTATATATGAGCGAAAGAAGTTCGGACGATCCGTTACCGGCGATCACCTGATCCGTGGAAAGATTATATGACGCCGCAGCGGCTTCCCTCAAGCTGGTGTTGTCATCCTCTGGGTACAGATACTGTCGCTCGAGAGCAGCAAGAGCGCTTTGCATTACCGCTGCTGGCAATGCAAATGGATTCTCATTTGTGTTTAGCTTGACACATCCGGCATCTGGTGCCGGACTGGAGGGAAGCGAATTCAGCTGTCTGTGCACTGCCGAAAGAGACGAAAGTACGCTTTGCAATTTTGCATCAGACATATTTTCTCCCTTTCAGTCGCAGAGGGCAGTCGTGCTTTTACTGGCCTTAACCTGATGGAGTTTCTCTATTACAGTCCTATCGCTTAGTAAAATCGATTGATTTCATCGCAGCTATTGATGTCACGGATACAGAGATGAACGACTAGGACTGCGATTACTCATATGTTGAGCTCGAAACCGGCCGTGGCCCTTCTTGAGCGCGCCTGGGCCGAGCGCGGTCTGGGACTTATGGTCTCAAACGCCGACAGCGAGGCTTTTGGGTGGCGTGACTGGCTGACTTGTGGTGCACCCACGGGGACACGATCTCATGGCAGTGCTTCTGGCCCCCCTGCAGCGACGTGGCGCGTGCCTCCGACGTTCGCCATGCCTTGCGGTCGCTACGCCGCTTTGCGGTGGCTTGTGATCACCAAAATCGCAAAAGCCGCGTGGACGAATTGAATCAGGTTTCGGCTTTTTGGATCTTATTGAGCTTTTCCACGAACCAGAATGGCCAGGGTCGTTTTCATGATGCGCTGGTAGAGCGGCCGGCCGATGCATTTTCGCATTTTAGACTAGCAAGAAGGACAGCGTATGGAGGCGCTGCGGCTGGCTGGGCAGGGCGGCTGGGCAAGGCGGAAGTTTCTGAGGCCTGCTTCTAAATGGGCGATGTTCGTCCGGCGTCGGGTATCCACTTCTCCGTGAAGTTTTTTAGCCGGATCGTTCAACCGCCATCAGCAAGGACGGGATAATCGCCTTATGGAAGGGAATCGCAGCGGCAAGATAGAGCCAGCCGATGAAACTCCTGCAGCGCACCAGGGTGGTCATGCCGACAATCTGGCCATCAGCCGGCCCTTCACCGACCTCCACGACCAGGCGAAAAAGCAGGTGGCGGTCATCATAGCCGAATACTGTCTGGCGGTCGTCGCTGTGCATTAGCGGGAGGCTGGCGACCAGGTCGGAATGCCTCGTATCCGCTGTTGCGTTCAAACCGAACAAAGGCACGAGGCGGTTCCGAAATATGAGAAGGCTTCGCACCCAGCGGGGTGCATTTCCAAGAACTCGCCACGCCGCCTCAGCCGCTGTTATCCGTTCAGCCAAGACCAGGACTTCGTAGCGATCAGCCCAATCTGCTCCTGGGAGCCAAGAATTCGGCAGTCTTACGGCGGCCCTTCGTGGTCTCATGAGCGCTCACCTTTCGCCCTTACCGGTTCCGCCGATCAGGGTCGCTACTGTGCGTTAGACCTACCACATAATCGCGCAGGAAAGCGGTGCAAGATAGCGGACCGCTCGCCGCAGTTCAGGGCCATTTGTCGCACAGGTCTGATGCGGACGGAAACAGCGACAGCAATCGTGGTCTGTACGTCCGGCGCCGGTTTCAAGGTGCTGTGTCGTGAAAAGCAGTACGCAGCCTTAGCAGCGGCTGCGGTCAAATCAAACATGATGAGTCGCGGGGCACCTATCTGAGGCGCCAGGGCTCAAGTCCGCCTTCGCTGAGCGGCGCGGAACTCGTGGCGCATCCATAGCGCGAATGCGTGCGATTAAAACAATCGATTTTGCTTATCTCGCGGGATGCGATAGCCAAGCCCTGACGTGCACCAATCGCAGCTCGATCGGTTGACGGGCGTGAGACCGCTTCACCACGGGAAGGAGTAAGATGCAGAATGTAGTTTACCTATTGGATCCGGAAACTGCGCTCTTTCGAGTTGTTGAGCTTTTCGACGCCATCAGCTTTAAGCCGATCAGTGACTTGCTCGGTTGCAAGCTTACTCAAATGGTCCGCTTTGACGAGTCGCACTGGCTATTCGTAGATGAGGAAGGACTGCGGGAGGGGCTGACAGCCTTCACAATTTGTGACCGGTACCCACAGCCTCTTGGCGGGAAAATCGTTCTTGCGGGAACTGACGGAAGCGAGTCATATCATTCTCCATCGATAGATATTGGCGCCGCTGCTGCACATTTCCGGTGCTGCCGACCGGTGATCGATCCGGTTTTTGTCACAGATGATAATGTGCAATCGAAGGGCCTTATCCCTGCAGGCAGCTTGGCGGATTTAAAAGTACGAATTGAGAGGCGCTCCCCTATGCCCGTACATGGAAGCGCCTGAGATACGCGATCCCGGAAAATAGCAGTGTCATCCCAGAGACGTTCGCCCAGAAGTACGCGTCGAAACAATCAGGTTTGAATTTCCAGGAACGATTCGTTTGGAGGCGACAAGTTCCATCTCTTTACGAGTTCCCACGGCATACAAGAGCAGGATCTAAGCTTCGCTTTACTTTGAAATCATCCGCAGTGGCCGGCACAGCGAGGACGCGGATGACACGGACCTGCAACGAATTCACTGTTTTATCGAAACCCAGGATCCACCTGATTCATGGCTGTCGGCACAAGCATCGATGAACAGCATGCCTTTAAGCCCATCTTCTACTCCGGACAGCTCGACGCTACCTTCCGGGAGGGCGTACCCCGCGCGCCGCGCGGCGATCGCGACGCCAGCTTCGGCATAGAGGTTTGCCCATGCATCCACGGCAGCCTCGCCGTGCCCCCGCGGAAGATGTATCAGGCGCTCCGCCTCGGGTAGGATTCCATTGCCATGGCCCCGGAGGAAGATTTGCTCCTGCTCCCCTGAGGGTACATAACGCAACACCTCCGGTTTTTCCTGATCCCAGTCTAGCCCACCCTTGTCGCCCCACACACGAATACGCAGACCGCAATATTGGCCCGGCGCAGCCTGCGTCACCCAAAGAATGCCGGGGGCACCGTTCTCCAATCGGAAATTGATATAGGCCGTGTCTTCCATCGGCTTCGGAGCTCCACAGTTGTGAAACTCAGCCCTGACGCTGGCGATATCCTGCCCAGTGATTGTATGCAGGAGATGGTAGGCATGCGTACCGATATCGCCGGTCGTTGATGTGCGGCCGACCTTCTCGGGATCCTGTCGCCAAATCGCACCCTTGCCACGATCGGGAACTGGACTTGTTGCCCACTCCTGAGCATATTCCACGTGTGCCTGCCGGATGGTTCCAACGGCCCCGTTTCGGATCATGTGCTTAGCCTGACGAACCATCGCGTGATGCGCATATGGGTAAGTCATGACCAGCACGCGATCCGTAGCTCTTTGAAGCTCCACGAGTTCTCGAGCATCGGAAACCGTCGTGGTCATGGGCTTGTCCAGTATTACGTCAATACCAGCCTTGAGAAAGGCCGCCGCGATCCGATGGTGTGTCCAGTTTGGCGTCACGATTGAGACTGCTTCTATACCGTCGTCGCGCTCAGCTTCTGCTTCTGCCATTTCGTTCCAGTCAGCATACGAGCGGTCGGGGGCAATCATCCATTCCAGGGCTGAAATGTGTGCGTTATCCGGGTCTGATGATAGAGCTCCAGCAACGACTTGCCAGTGGTTCGACAACCTCGCCCCAGCGAAATGCCATTGCCCGACAAGTCCGCCTCTTCCGCCCCCGACGAATCCCAGTCGCAGTCGCCGACCGAGGAGTGGATTTCGCAAACCGCATTTCCCGACAGAGGTCATCTAGTTTCTCCAAGTGATTCATTCTTCTACGAAATCAGCAGCGACATGCGTCCTGCGCCACACGGGACGCGCTCATAACTACCCTCCACAAGAGTGCCGCCTAGTTACTGATTGCTTCCTTGATGCTGGCCTGGTGCCGCGTCGATCATCTCGGCGGTCCGGTTCGTGTCGTGTTCGCGCCAGGAGGGCGCTTCTTGGGTTGGGAGGTTTGATCTTCATTTGCTCCTGCTCAAGTGCTTGCGAGTTTGCAGACTTGGAAGCACGCACCGTGCCAAAGGAGAAGATCGTTTCTAAACAACGAGCTAGCTCCATTCCCGCATGTCGCATGTCCGACATCGCCGGAGATCCGACATAGCGCATGTCGAACGCGGTCAAGCTGGGCGGCTGAAAGCCATCGTGGCGACGCCACGATCGAAAGGCTTCCGGACGAGGTTGCGGCAGGTGCATCGCGCGGCGTGTGGCGAAACAAGGGCATGGAATTGGACGGGGAACATGCCGTTGCCGGCACTTCTATGTAGGCCCCTCTCCCGCCGGTATGGTCACAGGTGGCGCCCGCGTCGACTATTCAAAGGCGCCGGTCTGCTGCGGTCGTGCGCCCTATCATGCTCGCGCAGGCATATGGCAATGCGACAGGCTCCGAAGTATCGCATTGGATCGTCGGGCACTTCCTTTTCTACCTGTATTCAGGCCTTGCAGGGACAAAGCAGACTGGCCACTGCTGCGGACCATCGCCATTGTTGTGTTCATTCTGACGTACTCATGCCCATTTGCCGGATGACGGAACTCCGATACCTCAACACCTTCCCGGCAAGGCCGGTCGACGCGGTTGAACACATGGCATAATTTATGCAAAACGCGGATCGTTCCATGCGGATAGCCAATTTGACCACTCGTCCTTGATGTTAAAAGACTACAGCTGGCGTTTAGCGGGAGGAGCCTTCCGCGAAGCGCCAGGACGTGTATGGGCTGCAGTTGCTATCAGACAGTCACTTTTCAAGAATGAGCCTGCAGGATCGGACCATGAGCTCAACGACGGAATTTATTGCAGAGCTGATCAGGGCAGCAAACGGGATAGAGAAACTCACGCACTATGAGGTAAGTCGCCTATTAGACCTCTCAATTGATACCATCCGCGACATGTGCAGGCAGACTGGCGTTGCAGGAATACACAGTGCCCGGGACGTTCTTATTGATCTCAGGTTATCGTCGGAGCGCGCCCGAGATCTGCCTCCGGAACAAGTGAGGGACGCTCTCATCGACGCAGCCGACGTCCTCAGATCATTAAAAATTGTACTGGATCGCAATGTGTGAGTTGTTTATGTCGGTTGCCCTCTGAAGCCGCTCGTGACGACTGTATTTCGTTGCTTCAAGGCGGCAACAAGATCCAGTCCTGGCGGCGGATCGCCAAGTGAGCCCTTACCCACGGGGCAAAATCGCTGGGAATTGAAAGGTCCTGTCGACTAGGCGATGGCAGCTCCGTCTCGCTCGGAACACTCGAAACTCGTGCGAAACCTCACCGCTTAGCAAAGAGTCGTGCGGCGGCGGCCTAAAAAGCCCTTAGGTCCCGTGCCAGCCTGGTTGTGGCGATGGTGCCAGACAGCATTCCGGGACCGGTGCGCATATCAACAGCATGGTCGTCGCTAACCGCGATAAAAGGCGAAGAGCGGTCCAGCGACCACCGCTCAGCCAGCTATGTGTAGACGTCGGCCAAATCATGCATGATCGGGAGATCGCTTTACGCTTTCCCTCACCGAGCGCGCCTTTCCTGCCAAATGGTGGAGGGTTCCAAGGTCACGCAGCCGTAATTTTGCTCGACCTAGCCGCGGTGGGCGTTCCAGGCCACCCGAGGAGACGCGAGGCGAGGCGGAGGATCTGGCTTGCCCCGCGGCGCCACGGCTGTCGCCGGCTCGCGGCAACGCATGCATGATCCCGTGTCGGCGCCGCGTGGGTCCAAAAATTCAAAACTGCTGTGAAGTCAAGCACGCCGGATGCATCCGAAATGTGGATGCACCCCATCGAATCAATCGATTACTCCAATGGGCTGAAAAGGAGTAAGGGAGGTGGTGTTGAGGCGTTAAATCATAAGGAGGATCTGCAATGCTAATCCGTGGTGGTCCGAGTGACAACAGCCTCCTCGGCAGTGGTGGTGACGATCTGCTTATCGATCCCACCGGCAATGACTGGATCGACGGTGCTCGCGGTAACGATTCCATCTCGTCCGGCGATGGCAATGACCGAGTCTTTGGTGGCGAAGGCAATGACCATATCTTCGGCGAAGCGGGCAACGACTATCTTTACGGAGACAATGGCCGCGAAAGACCGCCCGTGGCCGGTCAGGACAATGACAAGCTTTACGGCGGTCCCGGCGACGACGTTCTCTTCGCCAGTGACGGCAGAGATCAGCTGACCGGCGGCGACGGCCAAGACACCTTTGTGTTCCAATCCCACAACCCGATCCGCGACCCAGCGGGCTGGCCCGACCCGGGCTACACGGTCATTTCGGATTTCGACCCGACGCAGGATACTTTCGCCTTCGATGCGGCGGGCTATTATAGCGACGGTTCCAGCGCGAACTTTGTGAACCACGCCAGTTCGCGGACTGGCCACCCGGTGGATACCTTTCACAGCGGTGCGGCCTCGGATGCGCACGGCGAGGACGTCGTGGTTGTCACCGACAAGAGTTTTTATTCGGGCGATGGCGCCGCGAATGCGGTCGCCGGCGAGACCACCGGCGACATCATTGTCTACCACGACGACCTGACCAAAAGCGCAGTTCTGGCCTATGTCACCTCCGAAAACCATGCAGATGAGTTCGCTCGCCTAGGCAATGTGCATAGTTTGGCCGATCTTGCCGGCCTCGGCCTGAGTGGGTGGGACTTCACCTTCGTCTGATCCGCAAAGCCCGTACGGAACTGCGCCCCGCCGCCGCCCAGCGGGGCGCTTTCTCCCAGCTACTTGCCGTTATACGAGCGGACGGTGCTGAGCGCCATCGATCAGCGCCTGCGACCAAAACCACATGTTGTCATCGCTGGATGGTAAGAATGCGCCATGATCGGACCGAATAGCTCCCGGTACACGTTAGCGACTTCGTCCTTCAGTAGCCCATGAGGACCCACGCGCGGCAACCCGGCGGCAGACAGCCGGTCCAGTATGCGCGAAGGCGCGCCACTGAGCGTTTTTTGGAAGCTCGCAGAAAAGACATCAGGCGGCACCCACCCTCGACGGTCGTCGTGCGGGTCGCTTGGTAGAGAAGGTGCTGCGGGGTAACCAGATCATCCAGCTTCAACGCGTACGCGCTTGAAGATCGGATATGAACAGAGGTGCGGCCGTTCCCACTGGTCTCCGGCTGCACCGATAACCCTCGTTTCAGAGGTTGCGCTGCCGATTTGCGTGCTAAAGCCGCTCCGGCGAAGAAAAAAACGCGGAGATCTCATCACGAATGCGATACGGCAAGGCGATCATTTCTTCGCCAAAGGCCCCTCATGCAGTTAGGGTCTTATTGCTCGAGCACTGGAGCCAAGACTGCAACCGCCACCGCGAATAGTCCGACCATAAGAAAGCAGACGCGCATTGTGGTTGCTTCGGCGAGAATTCCAATTACAAAGGGGCCCAACGTCATTGCGCCATATGCGAAGATTGCGACGGACGCGATGCCTTTCCCGGCTGGCACTACACGATCGGCTGCTGCTCGACTGAAAGCTAAGGGTAGGACGGCTGCGTAGCCGACCCCCATCAGCACGAAGCCGACCACGACTAACGGCAAGGTGTCACCGCCAACAATTAGTAAAATACCGAAGACGGCCGACAGCCCGCTCAGCCGTGTAACAGTCGCTGGACCCAATCGCGTGACCAGAAAATCCGCATTGAGTCTCGCGATCACCATGGCGGCAGAAAAGCCAGTGTAGCCCAGGGTAGCATCCGACAGTGCGGTTCCGACTACATCATGCAAATATACCGCGCTCCAGTCGAGAGCTGTACCCTCGCCCAATCCCGATGCGAGAGCAATGATGCCCACAAGCAAAAGAGCGCTGTTAGGAACCGCCAATCCTGCTGCACCCATCACATGCGTCCGGATAGTTGATTGCCAATCGAGCAGAAGGAAAGGGGCAATGGTCGCGCCGGTCACCACGGCAGTAACAAGGAAATGAATGTGTACTGGAACCTGGAAGGCTGTGGCAACATAGCCGCTTGCTGCGCCCAGAACAGCCCCCACACTCCACATGGCGTGAAACGACGACATCACAGACCGCCTCATGTGTTTCTCCACCTCGCTCGCCCAGCTGTTCATAGCTACGTCCATCGAACCATGACACATGCCGAAGAGAAAAAGCGCGATCGCCAGCAGCGGTATCGTCGGCGCAAGCCCTAAAAAGGCAATCGAAAGCAGGAACGGGATAGCGATCATTCGGGCGACCCGCACGGCACCCAAGCTATCGGACAAGCGCCCGGCAATCGGGAACGAAAACAATGCGCCGAGCCCTAGAAGCACCAGCACCCCCCCGAAACTCGCCTTGTCAAAATCAAAGTGAGTCATCACGGCGGGAACGCGCGAGGCCCAAGTCCCCAAAAGGACCCCGTTCAGCAGAAAGCCGGCAGCGACACTGCGCCAGGGAGTAAGCAAAGTGCGCATTTTTTCTCCAACATCCCATGACTCCTGACGCCGGTTGATTTTAGGTCAGGTCTTATCCGGCTCCCCTTGTGCAGATCGCGCAGCTGACTCGGATAACTACTAATGTCCATCATCAGCGTTCCCTCGCTTCGGAGCAGGCGACAACTGCACTCGTTACAGGCCTTTCTTGGTGCTGTTTGCATGGAAGCAAGTTCCGCGCAGAAGCGCTACCGCCGAGCTATATGCGTCTGGCGACTGTGAAGTTCCGCAAGGGGTGCTATCCAAATGTGAGGACTCGACGCGGTCCGATATACTCGGTTTTCAACCCGTTGGTTCTCGCATCATGAACGAGAATATTAATGCCGGTCCGGTTGGTTCTGATACGACTGCCATCGTTGTCGAAGAGGAATGAATCGGCATGCCTCTGGGCCCAATTATAAGCATGTTGTGAAAGGACTTCGATCTGCCATCCTGAGCTCGTTGAATAAGTCACTCGGAGATCCGGCCTAGGTCCCGACTCGTCTTGCCGCCCTATCAGCTGAATGCGATGCACTGAGCCAGCAACCATCACTCTCTCCCAATTCCCAATGTAGTGGGGTGGCTAAAGTGCACGCAAGCTAGCAAAAGCGACATACAGCTGAATTGACTCAGATCATGGACAGATTGCCTTACCCCGGGCCGGGAGAGAGTGGAGGAGTACGGCGGGCCCGTTTCAGGTATGTGGGGTGGCGTTCGACCGGATCAGAGGTCGACTCCACATACGCGACAGTCAGGAAGCATACGAAGGAGTGGGGTCGCCGGCGAGATCAACGCAATTATGGCGGCCGAGGTGGATCGGACGAAGGAACTGTGTCAAGAACTCGAAACCATGGCGAATCCGCCTCCCCTGCTGCATCCGGACGGTGCCGAACATTACCAGGAGCAGATCGCGGTCCCTCGCGATCCCACGTGGACGTGCGGCCTAGATGGAAGAGGTGATGTGGTGCACCCGCAGCAGCACCTTGACCCTGCCAAGCCGATTCCGTCCATTGAGAGCGGTAAAGCTGGCTTAATTTCAGGGACAAGTCGTCGCGTGTTCCCCACCCCAAGACTGCCGGTTCGGCGCCACGGCAGGCCGAGTAGGTACTGACGATTGGTCGCCAGAACGTTTCACAGGCGACAGAAAGGGTAGTTGTCCTAACCCCGTCATCTCGAAATAGGTCGTTAGCACGTGCGAATGCGCAAGCCGCCCATATTGGTTTCAACGTCATCAAACAGAACGAAACCACACTCGAGGCAGGCTCTTTCCGCCGGTTTGGTTTCTTGCTGCTCTGGGGCGGCTTTTCGAGGCGCAGCCGGGAGTCAGAAGCGGCCTCGACGCGGCGAACGGCTTGCGCTGCTTCTCGAGTCAAGGCCACTCACGCGCGGCCAGAAGCGCTGCGAGCCGAGAGCCCGTGCCGCAAAGCTGAGCCACGAGCCCAGCGCCGCATCGACTGCTGCGCCGCCGCGGCTCGGTCGCAAACTTTTCCAACGATGTAAATCTCAGAGCCGCGCCTTCCATATTGATCTACGAACAGCTCGGCGCGCCACTGCTACCACATCCCACCAACTGAGTAACGGCTCGTATACTGACACCCACTGGCCGGCGTGCGGTTGCATGCGGTAGTTTATATGTGGTGTTTTACCTTTTTAACTTTTTATCAGCAGTAGAGTTCTTTATTGGGCTGACGCGAGCAGGTGGCGAAATGCACCACTCGTTGGTATCACCGCACACGCCAGTCGGGCTAAGGAAGGCTGGCCCCGGTTGACCGAGCACTACCACGGCAAGATGGGCCGCTTTCAAATCAGGCAGGGGCCCAACGCTCGCGAGTTTTACGCGCAGGAACGCGCAGCGATACTAAGGGGGGAAGATGAACTTCGACGAAATGGACAATATCGTTCGCACTGCACTCCAAGCAATCCGACAGGGCCGGATCGGCTTTTCCGTGCAGCAAGTGAACTGCGTCAATCATCACCACGAGGTATTATATTCTGACTGTCTGGCGAGACTTCTAAGACTCGGTGGTTCCGTGGTCACCACCGGTGATTTTTTTCCCGCCCTAGAGGCCTCAGGATATGCGCCTGAATTGGATCGCTCCATCTTGAGCTTAGCCTTCGAATGGTTGTCCAACACTGCGTCAGGCTCGCTCGGATGCAACGTTTCATCCTTGAACTTCTCCAGCGCGGAACACCGGGCGATGCTCTATGATCAACTCCATCGAAATCGATCGCTTGCACCGCGACTGGTCTTGGAGATTACTGAGAGCGCGCCGAGCTTCGGCGCTGCGGAATTGATTCAAGATTTTCGGAAGTTAGGTTACAGGGTTGCTATTGACGACTTCGGGAGTGGTTTCTGGACCCCCGAAGCGATTTTTTAGATTGACGCTTTTTTCGCACAGTCGAACACTCGTCTGAGTGCTGACCGCTTGTTGTACCATGTGGCAGGGTTGGCCTCCTGCGTGGCACCCACAATCGTAGTGGAAGGGATTGAGACTTACGAGCAGCTTACTCTCGCCAGAGCGGCTGGTGCCACCCGTGTCCAGGGATATCTCCTGTCAGAGCCTCCGCTGTGGCCGGTCTTTGGGGGATTGGCACATCACGCCGTTATGGACAGCACAACCGCGAATGTGTTGGAGGCTCCCGGCTTCACGAGGCTGTCGGCCTGACAACCTCGTCCTGACTTTACGGCGTAGGCTGCTATTCAGGGGTGTGCGCACGATCATTTGCTCCCGTGACTTGGCAGCTTCGTGGTGTGCGGTCGGTTTATCCGGCCGCTACTGGAGCTCCATAGACCCGCCTTTCGCCAACAGCGCCCAAACGATGCGCGCCAACTTGTTGGCACGGGCGACGATGACAAGCATACGTGGCTTACGGACGAGCAAGTTTCTGTTTTCCGGTATCCCTCCGGACGGGACCGTCTTGCGAAGTTCCGCGTCTCCCGTGAGTCTGCGCTCTTAAGAGTGGACTTAAGAGCGCACTGAGCAATTCATGGGACATGCAGTTTTGCTGACGGGGCCAGAGCGGCGTCGGCGATGGTCATTGGAAGATCGCGCGCAGATACTGGCGGAGGCCTTCGCGCCGGGCGCGGTGGTTTCCGAAGTTGCGCGCCGCTTCGAGGTTTCGACCGGCCTGCTCTACACATGGCGGCGGCAAGCTTTGGTCCAGCAGGCCGAGCCCGCCTTTGTCCAAGCCAAGCTTGTTGGCTCTGCCAGCAGTGATGCGGTGGAACTGGCCATGACCGTGGACTTCCCGAACGGCGTGAAGGTGAGAATTGGCTCAGCAGCGCCATGCGACCTGGCAGCCGCAATTATGCGAGCGCTCAAATGATCCCGATCAGTTCCGGGGTGCGGGTGTGGATCGCGAGCGGTCACTGCGACATGCGCAAGGGCATGCAGGGTCTGGCGCTGCTGGTGCAGGAGGGCCTCGGCCGCGATCCGTTTAAGGGCGACGTCTTCGTCTTTCGGGGGCGTAGCGGCCGACTGATAAAAGCCCTCTGGCATGATGGGATCGGCCTATCGCTGTATGCGAAACGGCTCGAGCGCGGCCGCTTCATCTGGCCGGCGATAGAGAGTGGCGCGATCGCGCTGACCGCCGGTCAGATGTCCTATCTGCTGGAAGGGATCGATTGGCGAAACCCGCAGCAGACCTGGCGTCCGACCAGCGCCGGGTGAGCTGTTCGCGGACGAATATTCCGGGATAAGCCCTTTGAAAGACTAGGCAAATCAGGGCTTCTGTGATTCACTTCGGACATGGAAAACAGCCCTGATTTGCTTCCCGACGATGTTGCTGCCCTACGGGCAGAGCTCATCGCGGCACGCGCCAAGGGCGCCTGAGGCTGAACTTGCCGTTGCCAAGGCCAAGGCGTCCGACGATCTTGCCGTCATTGCCCGACAAAAGTTGCGCATCGAAAAGCTCGAGCGGCAGCTTTATGGCCCGAAGGCGGAGCGTCGTGCCCGGCTGATCGACCAGATGGAGTTCCAACTGGCAGAGTTGGAGATGGCGGCGACCGAGGACGAGCTCGCTGCCGAATTGGCGGTGGCGGCCACCGTCACTGTCGCCGGCTTTACCCGCAGCCGGCCGGTGAAGAAGGCTTTCCCCGAGCATCTTCCGCGCGAACGCGTCGTCGTGCCCGGTCCCATGAGCTGCCAGTGCTGTGGCGGCGACCGGCTGCGCAAGCTGGGTGAGGACATCACCGAGACCCTCGAGGTCGTTCCGCGCCAATGGAAGGTGACCCAGACGGTGCGCGAGAAGTTCACCTGCCGCGATTGCGAAAAGATCAGCCAGGCTCCGCCCCCCTTCCACGCCATCCCGCGCGGATGGGCCGGCCCCAATCTTCTGGCGATGATCCTGTTCGACAAGTTCGGCCAGCATCTGCCGCTCAACCGTCAGGTCGAGCGCTTCGAACGCGAAGGCGTTCCGCTCAGCCTGTCGACGGTGGCCGATAGCACCGTACTCGATCCGATCCTCAAACGGATCGAAGCCCATACATTTGCGGCAGAGCGGTTGCACGGCGACGACACGACGGTTCCGGTCCTGGCGGCAGGGAAGACCGATATCGCCCGAAGTTGGGTCTATGTGCGCGACGATCGGCCGTTCGGCGGCACAGCCGCACCGTCGGCGATGTTCTACTATTCCCGTGATCGCGCGGGCGAGCACCCGCAGGCGCATCTCGCCGGCTATAGCGGCATTCTGCAGGCGGACGCCTATACCGGCTACACCAAACTCTATCTTCCGGATCGACGGCCAGGCCCGATAACGGAAGCAGCCTGCTGGGTCCATGCGAGGCGGCCCTTTTTTGCGATGGCCGACGTCGAGGCGAATGCGCGCCGAAGAGCGCAGGGCAAGAAGCCGGCCGTCATATCGCCGATCGCGCTGGACATGGTGCAACGGATCGATGCCCTGTTCGACATCGAGCGCGAGATCAACGGTCAAAGCGCAGAGATCCGCAAGGCCGTTCGTCAGGAGCGCAGCAAACCCTTGGCCCTGGGCCTGGAAGCGTGGATGAAGGCTCAACGTGCCAAGCTGTCTCGCAACGATGATCTCGCCAAGGCCTTCGATTACCTGCTGAACCGCTGGTCTGCCTTCACCCTCTTCCTCGACGATGGGCGTGTCTGTCTCTCGAACAATGCCGCCGAACGCGCCCTGCGCGGCATAGCGTTGGGCAGGAAATCGTGGTTGTTCGCCGGGTCGGACCGCGGTGGCCAGCGCGCCGCCGCCATGTACAGCTTGATTGTCTCGGCCAAAATGAACGACGTCGATCCGCAAGCCTGGCTCGCCGACGTGCTTCACCGCATTGCCGGTTATCCCGCGCATCGGATCGATGAGCTCTTGCCCTGGAACTGGAAGACCGCGTCGCCGGCGGCGCAGATGCTGGCAGCCTAAAGATGCCGGCTTCCCTGGTACGCCTGAAGGTCACCCTCGACCATGTGGAACCGACGGTGATGCGGCGCGTTGTGGTGCCGTTCCGCATCAAGCTCCATCGCCTTCATGAGGTGCTGCAGGCGGCGATGGGCTGGAGCAACAGCCACCTTTACGAATTCCGCATCCGCGACGTCGGCTTTGGTCCGGCTGATCAGGACTGGGGAGATGGCCCGCTCGATGCGCGCAAGATCTCGCTGCTTGCGGCAATCGAAGATATCGGCGCGAGATCGTTCAAGTACCTTTACGACTTCGGCGACGGCTGGACGCACAGTATCAAGATCGAGCGCACCTTCCCCGTCATCGGCCTTGCAGAGCCAATGCTCCTCGAAGCAACCGGACGCTGCCCTCCCGAGGACATCGGCGGGCCATGGGGCTGCCAGGAGTTCCGCGAGGCTCTCGCCGATCCGACCCACGAGCGGCACGCCGAGCTCGTCGAATGGTGGGGCGGCGAGGATTACGATCCGGATAAGGCCAACTTCGCCGAGCTCAACAAAGCCGTCGATGATCTGGCCGCAAAGTGGGCCCGCAAATCACGCCGAAAAATCTGAAAGTCCTTCAGGCTGCGGTCTTCGCCGGATGCTTACGTTTTCCGCCAGTAGATCGCTGAAGTGGCGTCAGGCCGAGCCAGGCGGCAAAATCACGTCCTTTTTTGAAGGTCGACGCCGCTGGAGCCAAAGCTATCAATGCCGTCGCTGTTATCGGCCCTACACCTGGGATCGTCGCAAGCCGCCGAGCGTCCGCGTCTTCCCGGGCGCGACGTGCGACCTCGTGGTCGAGCCGCCTGATTCGGTCCTCTAGAGATCGCAGGGTATCGACCGACATGGCGAGCGCAAGACGAGCTGCGTCCGGCAGAGTGTTCTTATCATCCGTCACGCATCCGATGAGCCCGGCAACATGCGATGGACCCTGAGCGGTGACGAAGCCGTATTCGGCGAGGTGACTGCGGAGCGCGTTGATAACTTGCGTTCGCTGTCGCACCAGCAAGTCCCGAGCCCGAAACACAACGGCGCTTGCCTGAGCATTCTCACTCTTTATAGCGATGAAACGCATCGTCGGACGCTAGGCAGCCTCACAAATTGCCTCGGGCGGGGTCGGCCACGTCGTTCTTTGTCGCTTCACGAACGGCTTCTAGGCCGGCGGGATCAATCTAACAGTGTGGCCAAATTTACCAATCTCCCTCGCCCAAGGTGATCTATACCACCGTCGATGTCGTTGGGCCGGCGATGGCGGGCGTGGTCGTAACTTGGCTTGGGCCGGAAGCTGCGATGGCCATGATCGCCGCAGGCTATGCAGGTGCGGCAATCTGCTTGTCTCGCGTGCAATACTTGCCGGGGTTGGCTTCCACACAGACATCTTTCCTGCGCCAAGCGATCGAAGGCATTCAGCTGGTATCGCGGCAGCCGACGCTCCGCGGCCTAGCCTTCTCCTGCTCACTGTATGAGATCACGTGGGGCGCCCTCTACGTGGCGGTTCCGGTGTTCGTGGCTGATCGCTACGCCACGGCGGTCGGCAGTTCAGTAACGGGGCTTTTGTGGGCTGCGACGGGTATTGCCGGAGGTGTGGGTGCGCTCGTCGCTGGGCATGTGCGCACCACTGGACGCGAGAGACGTGTCATGGCCGCCGGAATGCTCATCACAGGCTTTGCAGCATGGCCGCTTGCGGCGGAGTTCGGTATCTGCGGTCTGGCAATCGGCCTGATGCTCGCCGGCGCGATGTCCGGCCCAATCACTGTCGCGCTGCTGACGTTGCGCCAACGGCGCACCGATCCGCAACAGCTTGGCCGCGTCATGTCCATTTCGATAGGCCTGAACATCGCAGGCTTCCCGCTGGGCTCAGCCATTGCGGGGACAGCAGTCACGCAATCCTTGTTAGCCACATTCGTTTGGCTGGCAGCGCCTCTGTCGTTGCAGCCATAGCAACCGTCTCCATCCCTCCCGATGCAGCCCCGCGGCCGGAAGGTAGCGATCGCGATATCGAGAGGCCGATTGCAACAGGTGGCTTGATCGGCATTGATGGTCATAACTGTTGAGGTATAACCGGCTTCGTGATTGGCTGAGCCTCATAGGTTTTCGTCCGGCTCCATCTCCAAGAGCATTGATCAAATGGCGCAAGGGCCATCACCGCTGGCCCTGACTTCGGCATGTATTCGCCGATGGCGGCTATGCGGGCGACAAGTTGAAAGGGAGACCGGAGAAGATCGGCCGATGGACGATGGAAATAGTCAAGCGTTCCGACAAGATCGAGGGCTTCACCATCCTACCGCGCCGCCGGTGGCTGGTGGAGCGGAACGCTCGGTCGCTGCTGTAGACTGGCCAGGATTGGGAGAAAACGATCGCATCCGCTGAGGCATGGATCACTATCGCCCACATCCGCATGCTCACACGGCGGCTCGCAAGATACGGATAGCGCTGAGGTCTTTTCGAGTCAGGCTTCTAGAATGAAGAAGTCGAAACAGGGGCCGAATGGGTAGGCCCATTACCGACATAGTCGGTTTGTCGCGCCCGCGACACGGCCTTGTTGAGCAATCTCTTGTCCGACTTCCAGCCTACGCAGTTGAAAAGCCTACAGAATTTCATTCTTCGTTTGGATCAGCGAAATTGGCATGAGGTTTGCGTTCAACCACTTCGAAGTCGAGTGAACTGCCGACAGGCGTTCATGTCGCGGGCAACATCGCACGATGAAACGAGGCAAGCAACATGTCAGGTCTGCTTCAGATTAAATTCTGCAGTAACGCTGCCATCGGCGAGGCCGGGCATGCCTTTCGCCTCATTGCGGGGCAACATGCGCCTCAAGGTCTCCACCTGCTGGCGTACGGTGGCCGCGATCTCTGTCACAATTACCGATCTATTCTGAACGCTGCACATCGATCAATCCCGTCCATGCGACTAAAGCCGCTGCGGTCCCTCGCCGGCCTGGAAATCCCCAACCGCGAAAAAGGAGCCTCCAGATGAGAAAAGTCGTCGCCGCCAAGCTTCATGGCATCACCGTAACAGATGCGGATCTAAACTACCACGGCTCAATAACTTTGGATCCAGATCACTGCGATGAGGCGGGTATTCTCCCGCTGGAGTACGTCGACATCTGGAATAAGGCTTCAGGGGCGCGACTTAGCACGTATGTCATTTATGGTGAGAGGGGTTCTCGTTGCTGTGTGCTGAACGGAGCTGCTGCTCGCACATGCCAGATTGGAGATGAATTAATCGTTTGCTCCTCAGCATACATTGAGAAACACCGGATCACGGAAATCAAAACGCGAGTGCTGACGTTCAATCGGGACAATTCTGTCCGCGACCGCATGTTTTACGATGCTGGAGTCAAAGATGATGGAAGAATGACATTCGCGGTTCGCAAAGGCTCTCCTGGTGACAACCTCTAAAGAAGTAAACAAGTCGGCTTCAATAGCTGAAAGCTCACCGAAATCAGCCTAACATCACAGTTGCATTCATATTTCAGATGACGTCGACGGCCGCCTGATGGCGTCTCCAGCATGACCATGCGATGACGTATGCGGGGTTGAATGCGGCGCTGGGCAAGCCTGGTAGCGATGCGCCGGACGTCCTATATAGACCAGCGGATCAGATTCTGATGGTCGGAATCTGCGGTCTTTTAGGGCGTTACGTCTGGCGGGTATCTGGAGACCCATAGAACAGCATCGAGGGTGTGACCCCCCCCGGTTAGTGAGGAATGCAGGACGGCGGATACGCATAACATCAGCGGTTGGCCCGACTACATGTCCGCGAGCGTTCACGCTGCGAGGACAAGATCATATCCGATAGTGTGGTCGATGACTGGACGCGAGCCACCATTTCATGCGACGTGGCAATGCTCGTCATTCGCCACGCCGTTCGACACAAGAGAAGCTGACCACAGTGGACGCCCTTGTTTTGTAAATGTGCTGAGCGAGGATGGTTCTTCCTCGTCGCGGGCGAGCCGCCGGTGAAAGGCAGCGGGCAGCAGCGTCCGATTTGCGGCGATGTACACATGAGCTAAGCGAACTTTGAGAAACAGCACTGGCGCCATTGATCACCTCTTACGCTTGCGCGTTTTCTGCAGGACATATGTGTCGAATTCTGCAAGATGTGTTTCGCTCGCCGCTAAAGCTTGAAGCGCGCGGCTCTTCGTCTGACCGCGATCAGTTCCACGAGACATTCCACTGCCGCGAATGCCGGAGCCATGGTGTGAAGAACGCAGGCGTTTCGGTCTAAACGCTGATTGCAATCTTGGAAAGGTTAGCGATGGGAGACAGTTCGCTGTCGGTTAATGCGATTAGCGTTTCGCACCGCGAGAAACGGTGAACTCGGCGGCCTGCACCGTAAAGCGAGTTAGGGCCTGACCGTAATCGCAGTGATATCGCTGTCCGCGATCCACTGGAATGCGTGTCAGCGACCTTTCCGGAGCCTGCAATTCGACGTGTTCGGCCTAGGGGATGCCCTTTCCGAAATAGCGTGTGTGGGCGACATTGAGGATGTGATTGACCAAGCTCGAGAAGCTGTATCCGGCGGTCGTCGCGGACAGCATATAAGAGTCGCGCATATCGAATGAGGGCATTGAGTTGGCCTCCAGGACAAAGGGCTGGCCGGTGCGATCGATTCGGAAGTCGACCCGGCCAAAGTCCCGACACTGGCAGGCACGGAAGGTCGCAACCGACATATCCCGCAGCATAGTCGCAAGTCTGCTCCCGATTTGCGCCGGGCAAATCTTCTGTGGCGCCGCGACCGCCATGTGCATCTTGTCTTCCCAAGTCATAAGGCGCGTTTCTCGGTCCCCGAACTCCTGCTCCACCAAAGGCAACAGCTCGAGCTCTTCGTCTCCAAGCAGCGCAACGGAGACTTCCCGCCCCTCGATGTATTCTTCCACGAGCGCATCCTGCGAATACTGCGTGACGATCACTTCCACGGCCTGCCTCAATCGAGCGGGCTCATGCACGAGCTGCAATCCGCGGCTGGTGGATTCTTTACGCGGCTTCACCACCACCGGGAATCGCAGGTCGCCGGTGCTTTCGGTGCCGCGACGCATCACGCGAAAGTTCGGCGTCGGCAGGCCGCGATCGCGGATGAGCCGCTTGGTGATAACCTTGTCATGCGCCAGCCCATGCCCGAGCGGGCTTGATCCGGTATATGGGACACCGGCCATCTCGAGCATTGCCGGAATGTGGGTGTAAGGGTATTCGCCCTGAATTCCGTATGCCATGTTGAAGACCATTCCGGAGGGGCGGGCTTGTGGATCGGGTGGCATGAACTGCTCGAGCGTGGGGAGCAGTCCTATGTCGCCTTCACATAGCAGCGTTTCGTGGCCGCCCTCTTGCAGTGCCGCCATCACCCTTTGAATTGTCCCGTGGTCGTCGTCCAGCGCACAAGACCGACCGAACCTATTGATCACGCCCGCATGTTCATGGTTCCACGCTATGGCTACCCGCATGAGCTACTCCTTTAAAAATCTGCCCGATGGCACGTTCACGTTCATTCGTTCGGATTTGGTCTCGGCACCCCGATCACCAGATTGGCACTTACGCGACAAGCTCGTTAGTATTAGGGCCCAGCCTTGCAGCACGGACGAGCAGCGTCCTCAGCACCTTCGGCACCACACATCCAGCTTAGCTGCCGGTATGCCACGCTGCTGGAACGGCACACCGTCCGCCTTGCCGAAGGTGGTGCGTAGCACCGCTTCACGCGCCAGTCGAAGGGTCTGTCGGGCTGGGCTTTGTCGTTTGAGCGAGTATCATGTGAACTCCTTGGCTGAAGACAGCGCGACGCCTATGGTCGAAACGGGCATCCTGGCAGCGCACCTGCAATTGGCATGCCACCAAACGTATTTGCGAGCAGGAGCGCAAAGTCAGGCGTTTCGCCGTTGCCAGCGTTACGCTAGTGCCTGGGTCGTCTGGTTCTGAACACAGATGTCGTCAACCGGCCATGGTAAATCTGAAAAACATGGAACCGCATCTGGGTTCAGAAGTACGAAGAAGGCGGACGACGATGCGCAGGCCGTCGATCTGATCCAGGAGTACGAGGCCCGGATCGCGGCGCTGGAGCGGCTGGTCGGCAAGCAGGCGCTCGAGTTGGAGTTCCTAAAGGGGGCTCTGAAAAACGCACCGCCGCCGAAAAGCGGAACTATATCCGTTATAAACGGCCCCGCGGCATCTCCATCGCGAAAGGATGCCGGCTAATGGGAATCGCGCGTTCCACTTATTATGACCGCCCAGAAAGGCCGCCCGGCGACACCGCGATCGTCGAAGCGATGTCGCGATCTGCGATGAGTTCGAGTCCTACGGCTATCGCCGCGTCGGTGCGGCCCTGCGGCAGCAGGGCATTGTGATGAACCACAAGAAGATTCACCGCCTCATGCGCGAACACGACCTGCGGCCGAAGTTCAGGCGACGGTTCATTGCCACGATCGATAGCGACCACGACGGCCCGATCTTCCCGAACCTGGCAAAGGACATCATCCCGAGCGGTCCCAACCGCTGAACGGCAGGTAACCGAGCTCGTCGAGAATCACGAGATCGGAATGAACGGGACGATTGGCGATCTGCCCGGAACGCCCTTGCACCTTCTCCTGTTCGAGGGCGTTGACGAACTCGACGGTGGAGAAGAAGCGGACCCGCTTGTGGTGATGCTCGATGGCCTGCACACCGACGGCGGTGGCGATGTGGGTTTTGCCCGTGCTGGGACCACCGACCAGCACGATGTTGTTGGCCTCGCCGATGAAGTCGCAGCGATGGAGCTGGCGCACGAGCGCCTCATTGATCTCGCTGCTGGCAAAATCGAAGCCGTTCAAGTCCCGGTAGGCCGGAAAGCGGGCGGCTTTGAGCTGGTAAGCAACCGACCGGACCTCCCGTTCGGCCTTCTCGGCCTTGAGGAGTTGCGACAGGATCGGAACGGAACGTCTAAGATGTTGGTTCTTTTGTTTCAGGCCGCGCCTAAAGAAGGTCGCCGACTGCCGCTATCGTGAAACTGCCCGCAACGCTTGTTTTGATCGAATCGACCGTATCGAAGTAACCACCCCGCGGGATCGCAGAGTGACCAGACTCGCCAATATCCATAGGATCTCTCACTTTTCACGATTACGGGTCTGACTAAGAAATGTTTGGTTTCTCCGATGCTCGAATAGGCTCATTAGCCCGTGCCAGACGAGCTGTTGGACAATCTCGCGCAGCAGCCGATTGCGCCTGCATGCCTGATGCAGGGGCCCGTACATGGCAGGCCACGACGCGGCCGTCTGTCATCGGTACCAAGGGTGGAACTTCGATTCGACAACGCTCGACCGCGAGTGGGCAACGGGGATGAAACGTGCACCCGCTCGGCGGGTTGATCGGGCTTGGCACCTCGCCCGCGACGGGCGCCTCGAATCGAACGCCCGTGGGATCCGGTACAGGTGCCGCCGCGATCAGCGCTTCGGTGTAGGGGTGGACCGGCTTCGCGAAGAGGGCCTCGCATGTGGCCAGTTCCACGATCCGCCCCAAATACATGACCGCGACACGATGGCCCAGATGCTCCACAACAGCGAGGTCATGCGAAATGAAGACGAAGGCGATGCGCAATTGTTGCTGAAGATCCATAAGCAGATTCAGAATCTGTGCCTGCACGGAGACATCCAGGGCAGAAACGGCCTCGTCGGCGATGATAATTGACGGCTTAAGCGCTAGTGCCCGCGCAATACCGAGCCGCTGGCGTTGGCCACCCGATAACTCCGACGGCAGCCTGTGCATCATCTCGGGCGACATTCCCACCTTATGGAGAAGGTCCGCGGCAAGGGCTTCACGTTGCTTGCGGCTGAGACGCTCATAATTCTCGACGGGTTCGGTGATGATCTGTCCTGCGGTAAGACGCGGGTTCAGCGACGAGTAGGGATCTTGAAACACCATCTGCATTAGACGGCGATACGCGCGAAGCTCGTGCTTCTTAAGGCCTGCTATATCGGTGCCATCGATCATGACGCGTCCACCCGTCGGATCCACGAGCCGCATCAACAGGCGGGCGACGGTGGACTTTCCACAGCCGGATTCGCCGACGATGCATAATGTCTCGCCCGCTTCGACAGAGAAGGACACGTCCTCCACCGCCCGCACCACCGGGGTGGTCTTCTTCAGGAATCCCGCACCAATGGGATAATGCTTGGTCAGATTTTCGACTTTTAGCAAGGGACCGCTCATGCGCATACAATCTCCTCTGAGCGCCAGCATGCCGCGGTGTGACCCGATTCGATTTCTCGCAGCACAGGCGTCTTTTCGCGGCAAATGTCGATTGCGAACGGGCAGCGAGGTGCAAAGCTGCACCCGATAATCGGGTCACGGAGATTAGGTACAATTCCAGGAATTTCGGGCAGACGGCTCTGTCGGCCCCGCCGCCGATCAGGTACGGAGCGCATGAGGGCCTGAGTGTACGGGTGCATGGGTCGCGCGAACAGATCCATCACGGAAGCTTGCTCGATGATCCGGCCGGCATACATAACGATAACGCGTTGGCATGTCTCGGCCACGACGCCAAGGTCATGGGTAATGAACATCACGGCCGTACCGGTGCGCTCCTTCAGATCGACGATCAGCCGCAGGATCTGCGCCTGGATAGTGACGTCGAGTGCGGTTGTCGGCTCGTCGGCGATCAACACTTCCGGCGAGCAGGCAAGGGCCATCGCGATCATGACGCGTTGGCGCATGCCGCCCGACATTTCATAGGGATAGTTGCTCACACGGCGCTCGGGGTCTGCGATGCGGACGAAACGGAGCATCTCCTCAGCCTTCGTCAACGCACTTGAGCGGGAAACGCCCGTATGAATCTGTACCGCTTCGGCAATCTGGTGGCCAACCGTGTAAACCGGGTTTAGGCTCGTCATCGGATCCTGGAAGATCATGGCGATCTTTCCGCCGCGGATCTTTCGCATCTCCTGCTCGGACAACTTCAAAAGGTCTTGTCCGTGGAACCGGACCTCGCCGCCTACAGTTCTGGCTGTCAGCTTCGGCAGTAGGCGAAGAATGGAAAGAGCGGTAACGCTCTTGCCGCACCCGGACTCCCCGACGACACCGACGGTTTCGCCCTTCATTATCTGGAAACTGATACCACCCAACGCGCGAGTGACGCTCTCTTCCCCGTAAAAATGCGTTTCAAGGCTTCGAACGTCTAGAAGTACGTCATGCCTTATCGTTTTATGCATTTGCATGTCAGCGCCTCCGCTTCGCGCGGGGATCGAACATATCACGCAGACCATCCCCCAGAAGGTTCACCGCAAGCACCGTGACGGCGAGACATATCCCGGGGCCAAAGATCGTCAGTGGAGCCATGGCAAGATACAGCCGCGAACTGGCAATCATGTTGCCCCAGCTGGGGATCTCGGGTGGAACACCTGCGCCGAGGAAACTGAGCGCCGCCTCCGTAATAATCGCGCTGGCACAGACTATGGCACTCTGGACCATGAGCGCCGGAATAGTGCTCGGGAGAATATGCCGCCACAGCACCTTGTGAAGCCTCGCACCGCCGCAGAGGGCGGCCTCCACGTACGGACGTTCTCGCACGCTGAGGACTACTGAACGAACCAAGCGCGCGACCGCGGGCGTTTCAGGGATCGCTATGGCCACGATAAGAATACCGATCCCGGGGCCGGTCAAAGAGATAAGGGCAATGGCTAACAGGATCGTCGGGATCGACATCAAACCGTCCATCACCCGCATCATAACACTGTCGAAGGTGCGGTTGTAACCGGCGAGAATGCCGATCAGGAGTCCGACAAGAGCGGCGCAAGCAGCCGATGCCAACCCGACCATCAGGGATATCCGCGCTCCGAAAATTGTTCGGGCAAACACATCGCGACCCAGATGGTCGCTCCCGAACCACATTTCGCCCGAAGGTGGCTTTAGTCGTTTGAACGGATCCATGTTCCCTGGATCGCCGGCGTAAAGCGGGGCCGAGAGCGCCAGAACGATCAGAAGCGCCAACAGGCCACCGCCGATAAGAACCAGCGGATGCCGCCTTGCGAGGCGGGCAAGGCCGGAAAATTCCAGCGGGGCCGTCGGCGTTATTTCAAGTGTTGCGGCGGGGAGCGTCATATCAGTACCGGATGCGCGGGTCGATCAGCATATAGGTTAGATCGACCGTGAGGTTGATGAGGACGTACAGTCCCGAAGTCAGGATGAGCACGCTTTGAATGATGGGATAGTCGCGGTTGTTGATTGCGTCGACGACCAGACGACCAATACCGGGTATGTTGAACACCGTTTCCGTGATAACGACGCCGCCGATCAGATAGGCGAAGCTTATGCCAACGACGGTGAGGATCGGTACGCCGGCATTCTTCAAAGCATGGTGGAAAAGCATTGCATAGGACGATGCGCCCTTAGCAGCTGCCGTTCGCATATAGTCTTCCGACAGAACTTCCAGCATGCTGGCCCGCGTGACCCGGGCGATGAAGGCAATGAAGCCGAGGCCCAAGGCAACGGTGGGCAGGATCAGGTGCACAAACCAGAGTGCGATGCCATTGCCGATCGGCACATATCCCTGGACCGGCAGCCAGTGTGTTCGTACGGCGAAAAAGTAGATCAGGAAGAAGCCGATGACGAAGACCGGAACGGAACATCCTAGTGCCGAAAATGCAGTAAGAATCCGATCGACGAAACCTCCAGCTCGCCATGCTGCGAGGACCCCGAAGGAGACGCCGACTGTTACCGCAAGTATCATTGTCAGGATTGCCAGTGACACAGTCGGTTCAAGCCGTTGCGACAAGAGTTCAAGAACCGGCCGTCCGGCAAAGATCGAGGTGCCGAAATCGCCGCCGAGCATGTCGCGCACCCAACGAATGAACTGAACCGGCATTGGATCGTTCAGCCCCAATTGCTCGCGAATAGCGGCAATCATCTCCTCCGTCGCCGACTGGCCAGCGATGATCGCGGCCGGGTCGCCGGGCGCCAGCCGGAGCAGAAGGAAAACGAAAATTCCGACCATCGCCATGACGGCGATGGCCGAAACCAGCCTGCGGAAGACGTAACCAGCCATCGCTCAGACTTTTTCCATGTTCCACAGCGGAACCAACCCATCAGTGCTTATGACGCCGGTGAGCGTCTTCTGGCGCGCAGAGGGCGAGACCGCTTGACCCAGGAAAACCGCTCCGACAAAATCCCACCAAAGATGTTGCATCCTACGGGCCAGAGCCTTGCGTTCCTCCAGCGTTTCAACAACCGCCCATTGGGCCCGAAGAGCCTCATATTCCTCATTCTTCGGCCAGCCGTACCAAGCATTTTCGCCGTTCGCTTGGAGGAGAGCGGTCCCCATCGGATCGGAGAGAGCGCCATTTGGCCAACTCGATATGTGAATGTTCCAGCCACCCTCGTCAACGGGGCCCTTGTTCGCTCGGCGCGCGGTAATGCCAGCCCAGTCGCTCGGGGCCAGTTCGGCATTGACGCCGATTTTCTTCAACTCAGACGCTAATAGCTGGGCGGCAACGTCGCCCTGTGCCCAGTCAGTAGAGTCGAGAATGACCATCCTCTCGCCTGCGTATCCGGACTCTTTGAAGAGCTGCTTGGCTTTCTCTGGGTCGCCGCCCTTCTTATACCATCCCATGTTTTCATCATTTGAGTATGGCGAGCCATTGCCGAACATCGACGTAATGGGGTGGCGGTATCTTGGATCGGGAGCAATGACTGTCATGAACGCCTCCTGGTCAACCAAGTGCAAAAGCGCCTGACGAGCCTTGACGTTGTCGAACGGCGGCTGGAGGAAGTTTACTCGCGCGAACATGCATTGCCCCCCCGTGATCACAAGCTGGAGCTCAAGGTTGGGATCGCCCTCGATTGTTGAATAGAAGTCGGGGGGACAGGTAAGCAGCAGATCAATCTCACCCGCCTGCAGCGCGGCAATACCCGTCTGTTGATCGGAAATATTATCCCAGATGACTCGATCGACTTTTACGACCTTCCCCCCTGCCAGTCCGTCGGGCGCCTCTTTGCGGGGCACGTATCGTTCATTGCGGTCGTATGTGAAGCTCGCACCAGGCTTGGCGAGATCTTGATTAAACTTGAACGGCCCCGATCCGATATTGGCAGTTACTTGCTCCGTTGGGGGAAGATTCGCATCCTTCTCCCGCATTACAGCTAGAATCTGTGATGGTGAGGCCAGCGCTTCGATCAGAAGCTCAAATGGTTCCCTCAATACGATCGTAAAGGTTTTGTCATCCCTCTTCGAAACGTCCTTGGTCCTTTCCATGAGCAGTTTTCCAGCCGAGGACGCCGCGCCCCAACGTCGAATCGAAGCCACGCAGTCTGCTGCGGTGACTGGGGTTCCGTCGTGGAAGCCCAAGCCGTCCCGAAGCGCGAATGTATAGGTCATCCTGTCCTCGGACACCCCCCAGTTTCCGATCATTTGCGGGCGCGGCACGCGCTGGGAGTCGAATGCAAAGAGCATGTCATATATGGCTAGAGCATGATTTCCAGTGTTGGCGCTTGTCGTGTTGTGAGAGTCGAAGCCCGAGGGGAGTTGGTCCAGCACCACGCGGACCACCCGCGTGTCTTCTGAAGCCGCCTGAGCGCGCAGGATAGACGAAGCCGACAAGGCGGCTCCGGCGTATACACTCAGCTTGATGAGATCGCGTCGAGAAATTATCATGTGTTTCCTCCCTGTTTGAGTAGTTTCTTTTGAGTAGTTTCGTAGCTAACTTTGTCGGCGGGATCGCCCCCTAAGGGCCATGCCTTTCGAGCGCACTAGCTCGCCTATTTCACGATTGCGCTCTCCACCAGCTTCTTAAACTCTGGGCGCGTCGCGTTCCCCGTCGATTCCGACTGGGTCAAGTAGAGGCCGATCAGGTCATTTGCCTTGTCAACCCAGGATAAAGTGCCTTGAAATCCGCCATGCCCAAAAACATTATCGCCGAATACTTGCCACTGGAGACCGTATTCTTTCGAAACCAAGCCTGGGCTCGTGGCGAGTCGGACGGTCTCCTCCGACAGCAAGCGGCGTTCACCAAAGCGCCCACCGTCCAGCATACAGGACAAGAACTTCGCATAATCGATTCCCGAGGCGAAAAGGCCGCCGGATGCGCGGAAAAACGGGACTTCCTCCGGTTGCGTGTTATCCCAGGACTTCGTCCAGGGGCCGGTCTCGCCGTTCTCCCTGCAGTAGCTTGCTGCCACACGTCCTGCACGTGGATCGCCCGGCTGCAGCTTGAAGTCTAAAAACGAGTCGCCCATCGCGAGCGGCTCCAAAATTCGGGTCCTGATGAAGTCTTCGACAGGCACTCCGGAGATCTCGGCGACAACCGCCCCAAGAGTGCTCGAGCCCGGATCACTATATTCATATCGCGTGCCCGGCGGACGTTCAGGCCCTCTTCGACCGACTTCGTCAACTGCCTCCCGCAGTGAGGCGTACCGGGAGCCGTTATTCTCGACGATCGAGCCGGTGATTCCAGAGGTGTGGGTGAGAAGTTGGTATATCGTAATGTCGCGCGAACGCTCGTTATCAAATGCCGGGAGATATTTGGACACGCTGTCCTGGAGCGTCAGCCGCCCCTCTTCCTGCAACATCAGGATGGCCGTGCCGAGGAGCGGCTTTGTCATCGAGCGCATCATGAAGATTGTGTCGGTTTTCATCGGAATCTGGCGCTCTCGGTCGCTCCAGCCGACCGCCTCGTGCAACACGATCCGATTCCGGCGGATCACCAGAATCACCGCACCAACGATGCGGCCCTCGTCCACCCAGACCCGAGCAGTTTCGACGGCGTCCCCAAGGGATTGCGGCGACATGCCCACGCTTTCGGGCCACGCAGGCGAGAAGCGTTCACTCGATTCGTACAGGATGGCTTCAAAGCTCATTATGCTCTCCACAATTGTCGAAGCAGGGGCAATCCGCTTCCACCATTCTCCGCCAGCTCTAGCGCATCAATTGTTCTACATTTATTTTAATGAACCATTTGTGTCAATCCGCCACTTGGCCCTTTAATTGCGGGTCTTGGTCAAGCTTGGGGCGTGGAAAAAATCTGGGGTGCCACTTAATGCTGATGTCTCAGCTAGAGGAGGACCTGTATGGACGTACGTATCCTTCGAAACGTTTTCAGCGGGACGATCGTGGGCGGCTTTGCGATTGACCTGCTGTGAGGGGCAGCCGCTTGAGAACGCTCGGCAATCCTGACGCGGCTACGGATGGCGATCGTCGGCGCAACTTCGCACGCTAGCCGTAGACGCCCTTGCTGCTGAAGGCGACGTAATCTCTCGGATTCTTCGCATTGACGGCGACTGAAATCTCTCAATTCTCTGGGGTACAGAAATTTTGCTGTCTGAGTTGGCGCCCGGGTAGCTTGCAATCATGCCCATTCTCGTTCGCCCTTTGATCTTCCTACCGTACATCTGTGCCCCTCTAATGATGGGGTGGACACCCCCCTCGACGGCAGCGATGTGCCCCATACTGGACCGCTTCTAGGCTGCCCGAGCAGGGAGAGAACCTGGGGCCTTCTTGACCTGCATCGGGATCTCCTGTGCGCTCGTCCGGGACGGTGTCAGGTTGGCCCCTGCGATGTGTTCGCAGGGGCTCCGTTCACTCATTAGGCATATCTGATGAGTCTCCAGGTAACAGCCTTACCGCCGTAGGGGGGCATACGGTTACCTTTCGCGATTGGAGCGGTGGTTGTCGGCGAGCCGACGACCTCCCAGTTTCCACTCTCGGGGCAAATTTCTCCTGTTCGAGCCGTCGTTCCAATGGGCCTTTTCATTGCACTTACTCCCGCGACTGGTTGATGAAACTGCCTCTAGGAGTAAATTCCAACGCTCTGTTGACTTGGTAAAACTCCGCAAGGCCGATCAGTCTGACGGCGTCGCGAGCCAACCAGACCAATCGAGAGGGCGGGGCCGTTGGCGCGGTCTCGCCTTTTCTTTGTGAGACAAAGTCCCGTTGTCAGAGAGACTGTCGTTCTCTGATCGCCCCAGGCTCGCTGTTCGAGAGCGCTCCGAAGGAAGGACAACGGTCACAATTCGGTGTAACGGTATCCAGAACCACGAACAGTTTGAATGCAGTCCCCACTTTCCTCGCTTAGGTGCTTTAGTTTTTTCCGCAAGCGGCTGACATAAACATCAAGAGTCTTGTCATGGGGATCGAATTGGCGAAAGAACACGTTCTTGTACAGGAAAGACTTTGAGCAAACTCGGTTTCTATTTTTGTAAAGCGCTTCAATAATCCGCGCTTCCGCATCCGTTATCCGCAGTTCACTCCCACTACATGCCATTACTCTTCTTTGGAGGTCGCAGATTACGTGACCCAAAGGGACCAAATCCCTTCGTTGCTGTACCGACCGTTCAGATCTTTGCGTCACGAGCCTCCTCATTCGGGCGTGCAATTCCCGAACATGTAACGGCTTCATGATGTAATCGTCTGCTCCGAGGTCAATTGCATCGGCACGACTGTCACCGTCCCCCGCCCCGGAAATTAGAATAAGCGGGACATTCGTGTTACAACGAATTGCTTGCAGTATTTCGATTCCGTTACCATCTGACAGATTTACCTCAATAACTATCCCGTCAAAGTAGTCGATCTCAGTACTGTGTACGATGCGTGCAGCCTGCTTGTAGGTCGACAGAAACCGAAGGCGATCGGAGGCGACCGGCCCATGTTAGGCGAAATGTTTCGGCCATCAACGGGTCGTCTTCAATAACTAGTATATCCATTGGGGCTAGGTTACCTGCGATCGATACTAGCTGCTGCGGGACGATGCCTCTCTCGCATTGGGCAACCTGCGAGTGGTAGTATCCCTTTTGAACCCGCCGTGGCGCTGAAGCCACTTTGTCTACAGACACATGTTCTCTGCACTCGACTGTGATGGCCGTAAAGTCGGCTCCCATCGAAGATGGTGCGATATCCCCCGATGTTATTCGCCACGCCCCCTCTTTCCCATATTGTACAAACCGAAAGGCTGTCATGTCCCGATCGCCTCATAAGCGTCAGCGACCTGCCGGATAGACGCGACATAGGCGGCGGCTCTGTAGTCACCGAGTCTAGGTTGCTGTTCCATCAGGTCGGCAATGCGCGACTAGGTGCTGCGCATGACGTCTTCCAGACCGGAATGAACGAGGTTGATTTCGGCGCCGCCTTCGAGGAATTCGTCGCGCATGTCTGCGGGGAACTTCTTGCCTGTCATCCGCTCAAGGGCCGTAGCGATCATGTGGTTGCGCCGTTCCCGCCGCAGCCGCTCCATGAGCCCGAAGGGATGTGCGTCAGATTCTTCACCCACTCGAAGTAACTGACGATGACACCGCCGGCATTCACATAAAGATCGGGAAGAATGGTCACGCCGCGGGAGCGAAGGATCTTGTCCGCTTCGAAGGTGACAGGACCGTTAGCGGCTCCGCCGACGAGATGTGCCTTGATGCGCTCCGCGTTTTCAGCATGAATAGCATTTTCCATCGCCGCTGGGATCAGAACGTTGCAGGGCTGTTCGACGCCATACCTATCGCCGGCAAAGGACTTGGCGCCCATGCTGCCTGTTCGGATCTGATGCTGTTTGAGCGCCTCAATGGAGAGACCTTCCGGATTGGCGACATACCCGTTACATTCAGCAAGAACGGTCACGCGTGCGCCATCCTCTTCGGACAAGAACTTGGCGGCGTGATAGCCGACATTGCCGAACCGCTGTACAACGGTGGAGGCGCCTTTGAGATTGCGCCGGCCATCCAAGCTCGGCGTGCGGGTGTCCCGAAGGAAGCTCTGGTTGGCGAATTGAACGCCCCTGCCCGTCGCCTCCGTTCGCCCGGCGATCCCGCCTTTCGACAGCGGCTTACCGGTGGCACAAGCATGCGAATTGATAACGTCGGTAGGATTGGCGCGGCGGAACTCGTCCATCGTCCAGGCCATTTCCCGCTCACCCGTGCCGATATCGGGAGCCGGCATGTTGACGCCTGGCCCGATCAGGCCGCGCTTGTTCAACTCCTGCGTAAAGCGGCGGGTGATGCGCTCGAGTTCCTGCGGGGTCCATTCTCGCGGGTCGATCTTGAGTGCCCCATTGGAGCCACCGAACGGCCCGTCAACAAGCGAGCATTTGAGGGTCATCCGCGCGGCAAGCGCCTCGACCTCATCTGCGTCAGCATTTGACGCATAGCGAACGCCCTTCACGGGTTCGCGGTGCTCGCTGTGTACCGATCGCCAGCCGATGAAGCTGTGCGTGCGCCCGCGCAGTCGAACACCGAAGCGGACCGCGTAGGTCGAGTTGCACTGGATGATCCGTTCTGCCACCCCCTCCGGCAGATCAAGGAACGACATGGCATGGCGGAAGTTTTGATCCACGCTTTCAAGGAAGCCAGCTGAATTCGTTTGCATCACGCACCTGTAACCGCTTGAGGAGTGCTGCGTCGAGATGGTGTGTCTTGCCGGCCTGACTCCGACGCTGTGATGTTGCATTCACGTCGTGCTTCCTCCTACGATTTCTGATGGACGCTGACCAACCCCCCGCTTGTGGGCGTTGATCGCATAGCTGTTCAATTCAAAAGGATCTGATGGGCGGCATTGCGAGCGAGCAGCGCGTAAATCAGCGTGAACAATCGACGCGCTCAATGTGGACTTTGGCGGAGAGACGCTCTCTGAGTAGCTCGGCAGCCTCATCGTGAATGCCACGTCGCCCCATGTCGATCGCCTGCAGTCGCTCGGGTCGGGAGCGGCACATGGCCTCGTAGTAGCTTTCGCAAATTCGGGTGTACTCCTTGAGCAGCCTTCGGAAAGGCGCGAGCGAAAGATAGTGGCTGACGACATGCACTCCCTTATCGTCGGCGATATGAAATGCCAACCGGCCGGCGGCCATCGAGATCTTGAGGCGATACGGGCCGCCGTCATGGCCCGCGGGCTCGAAGGTACTCGTCTCGAGGAGGTCGAGAACCGCTAGCGCCTGTTCGCGCTCAACTCGTTGGTCGCGGGTTTTGAACGAGCAGTCGAGCGCGACATCGCAGAGACGGAACTCGGCGCGGCTCATGGCACACCCCTCAAATGGCTTCCACGTACATTGCGATGCCCACGGCGGTGATCCCCATGTGGCGCCCGTCCAGGCCATCCTTGATCATCGTGTCGATCATCTTCTTCGTGTCGCCCATCTTGGTGCCGTTGCGCCGGTGGGCGCAGTGCGGCGCCATGGACATGGACTCCTGACCGCCGGCGACGATGATCTTCGCATCGCCAGTGACGATCTGCTGCAGGCCGAGCGCGACGGCCCGCAGGCCAAAGCCGCGGAGCTGGTTGACGTCCGAGGCAGTCGCTTCTTGCTGGATGCCGGCCTTCATCGCCGGCTGGCGCGCCGGGTTCTGGCCCTCACGGGCCGCGCCAGAGCCTGGCCCAGGATAACCTCGTCGACTTCTCTTGCATCGATACTGGCGCGATCAAGCACGCCCTTGACGACCGCAGCACCGAGTTCATGCGCCTGCGTGTTGGCGAAAGCACCGTTGAAGGTACCAACCGTGGTACGCGCGGCGCTGGCAATAACGATGGATGGGGTGCTCATGGCTCCTCCGCTGTTTGATGATCCGGTCGCCGATTTCCGTCCGACAAGCTCCGGATCAGTTGATGACCGTAGCGTCTGTCGCCGCACGCAGCTCGCTATCCGTCACGCCATCCGCGAGTTCCACGAGCTTCAGACCTCCGTCGGCGACGTCGAGAACGCCAAGGTTGGTGATGATCCGGTCAACAACGCCTTTGCCGTTAAGCGGAAGGGTACAGGTCTTCAGCACCTTGGATTCGCCCGCCTTGTTGGTGTGGTCCATGACGACGACGACGCGCTTGACACCTGCAACCAGATCCACGGCGCCGCCCATGCCCTCGACAAGCTTGCCAGGGTTGGCGAGGTCACCGTTCTCAGCGACTTCCATGGCGCCGAGGATCGCTAAGGCGATCTTTCCGCCGCGGATCATCGCGAAGCTCTGCGCCGAGTCGAACAAGGCCGAATGCGGCAGTGCCGTCACCGTCTGCTTGCCGGCATTGATCAGATCGGCGTCAATCTTGTCTTCAGTCGGAAACGGACCGATGCCAAGCAGGCCGTTCTCCGACTGCAGCGTCACATGGACGCCCTCCGGAATGTAATCGGCGACCAGCGTCGGGATGCCGATGCCGAGATTGACGTAGGTGCCGTCTTGTAGTTCTCGGGCAGCCCGTGCTGCCATCTGGTTCCTGTCCCAGACCATCTTGTCTCCCTGCCTTCAAGCCGCCGCACGCGTCGTGCGCTGTTCGATGCGTTTCTCGTGCTCGCCCTGGATCAGGTGGATCTGGTCGGGATCGAGGCTGCCGGCCGGCATGATCTCCTCCACCTCCGCGACTCAGATCTTTCCGCAGGTGGCGGCCGGCGGGTTGAGTTGCGGGCCGTCTTACGGAAGACGAGATTACCGGAAGTGTCGGCCTTCCAGGCCTTGACGAGCGAGAGGTCAGCGACGATGCCGGTCTCGAGCATGTATATCTCGCCGTTGAAGGTCTTGTGCTCCTTGCCCTCGGCAACCACTGTGCCCACGCCTGTCTTCGTATAGAAGCCGGCGATTCCGGCGCCCCGCCCGCATGCGCTCGGCGAGCGTTCCTTGCGGGTTGAATTCGAGTTCCAGTTCGCCACTCAGATATTGCCGCATGAATTCCGCCTTGTCGCCGACATAGGATGAGATCTTTGATCTGCTTCGTCTTCAGCAGCACGCCGAGACCGAAGTCATCGACGCCGCAATTGTTTGAGTCAATCGTCAGGTCCTTGGTTCCGGCCTCACGGATTGCATCGATCAAGAGCTCCGGGATGCCGCAAAGGCCAAAGCCTCCCCCAGCGATGAACATGCCGTTAAGAAGCAATCCATCCAGCGCTTGAGCTGCATCATTAAAAAACTCTCCTCATCTACTCCCCTCGGCAGAACCCGTTAATCACGTCTACTTCGCCGGATAGCTTATATACGTCGGTGATTTTCGGGTAACTTCAACATTATCTCAAAAAATCCAGCAGGATTGTTGTGAATATCCTGCAACAACGATCAATTTGTTGAGCTGGTATACTAGGCGAAGGCCGGTTTTCATTGTAAGAGATCCACGTTGATTGGGCTGCCGCTCTTGGAGAGAGCAGCGTCCAAAGCGTCGCCCAGCCGCTCAACGATGGTGTCCACCTGGCCGGCATTGACTGTGAATGGCGGCGCAAGCAGTACATGATCGCCTCGAGCTCCGTCGATCGTGCCTCCCATCGGATAAACCATCAGACCACGTGCCAATGCTTCTCGCTTGACGACAGCATTCAGTTTTTGTGCCGGGTCAAAGGGGGCTTTATTTGAGCGCTCGGCAACGATCTCAATGGCGCGGAAGAGGCCGCGTCCACGGACGTCACCAACATGATTATGGCTGTCAAACCGCTCCCGAAGCCGGCGGTTCAGCAGTTCGCCCATCCGCATCACGTTATCAAGAAGGCGCTCCTCGCGTATGACGTTCTGTACTGCAAGGGCGGCCGCGGCTGCCATAGGATGTCCCATATACGTATGGCCGTGCTGAAAAAATCCTGATCCGGAGGAAAAGGCGTTGTAGATGTGACGTCCGAACAGAACGGCACCGATTGGCTGATACCCTCCGCCAAGTCCTTTCGCGACTGACATAATGTCAGGCACAATGCCTTCTTGTTCAAAAGCGTGCAGAGTTCCCGTGCGGCCCATGCCGCACATAACCTCATCGAGGATTAGGAGAACGCCGTAGCGGTCGCAGATCTCGCGGACCTTCCTGAAATACCCTTTCACCGGCGGCACTGCCCCGGCCGTTGCACCAACGACGGTTTCGGCGACGAATGCGATCACTCCGTGCGGGCCGAGCTCAAGAATTTTGGCTTCAAGTTCATAGGCAACGCGGTCACCATACTCAAGCTCACTCTCTGCATCCGAGCGATCCCGATATGCATAGCATGGCGCAATGTGGTGCGTCTCGATCAGGAGCGGCTTAAATTTGGCGCGGCGCCATTCATTGCCCCCAACGGCAAGCGCCCCCAAAGTATTGCCGTGGTAACTTTGACGTCGCGCAATAACATGCCTCCGGCGGCTTTCGCCCCTTTCCACAAAATATTGGCGCGCCATTTTCAACGCCGCCTCTATTGCTTCCGAGCCTCCGCTGACGAAATAGACGTAGTCGATCCCATCAGGCGAGTCGGCGACAAGCCGATCCGCGAGGCGCTCAGCAACCTCCGTCGTAAAAAAGCCCGTGTGCGCATAAGCGAGCTTATCGAGTTGAGCGTGCAATGCGGCGAGCACATCCGGATGACCGTGGCCAATGCATGACACAGCGGCACCCCCCGATGCGTCAATGTAAGCCTTCCCATCAGCGTCAAATAACTCAATCCCACGACCTCCAACAGCTATTGGTAGTTTTGCATAGATCGAGCGGTGTAAAATCTTGCTCATGATAGTCTCGTAACAAGCGCGGAGTTTGGATCAAGGGCCAAGCCCCTCCTAAGAGGACAATAACAAAATTGGCCCGCTTTGCAACATATGTTTCACTCTATGGCTACGTGAATCGCGTGGTTCTAACGGCCAGGCCGTCTAGTGCTGTTGGTGGATCACGATTTCATCTGGAAAGCTCCGGCTCGGTAGTATCTCTGATGATCGCCGGCTCGGTACGCGCCTAGGGCTCAGAGTAGTTACCGAAAGGCAGCACCGCTCCGGAAAGTCCAGGCGCTTCGAATGAACGATTATTGCTACAGTGCACTAAATGTAGCATCTTTGGCGATCATAGTGGCCGAAGCGCATGCAATCAGTGGGGTTGCGTGGATAGGGTTTTGCGGGAGTTGAGAGCTGATGCAACAGAGGGGCAGAGATGAGGATTGCAATTGCGCGACAACGATTTCGGTCGCACCTAACGGTGGGAGGCTAACTAAAGCTGATCACCTATCTTTGCCGCTTGGGCCGGCTGAACTAGCGCGAACTGCGCGAGATTGTCTCGATGCAGGAGCGTCCCTTATTCACGTTCACGTGCGTGATCGAGGGGGCCGGCATCTTCTAGACGCCTCCTCGTATCGAGAGGTCATTGATGCTATACGCGGGGAGGTTGGCCATGACATGGTTATCCAGATCACAAGCGAGTCGCTCGGTTGCTACCGTCCTCAGGAACAGATTGCGGTGGTAAAGGAAACTCGGCCAGAGGCCGTATCGCTTGCGCTGCGCGAATTCGTTCCAACAGAGGCACACGAAACCGAGTTTTCGTCGTTCCTGTCTTGGCTCAAGGTTGAGGCAATCGTACCGCAGATAATACTATACGACGCGGAAGAGGCGTTTCGCTTGGCCGAATATTGCCGCCGCGGCCTCGTTCCGTGGAGCCAAGTTCCAGTTCTTTTTGTGCTTGGACGTTACTCTGCCGTGCAAAAATCAAATCCTGTAGACTTATTGCCCTTCATCAATGGACCCATGTCCCATTTCGCTCATTGGAGCGTTTGCGCTTTTGGTGCGCGCGAAGCTGCATGCGTTACTGCTGCGGCTCTTCTGGGCGGCCATGTTCGGGTCGGCTTTGAGAATAATCGTCAGTTGCCGGGTGGCGAATTTGCCAAATCCAACGCCGAATTGGTGGCAGGTGTATCGAAGATACTAATGGAGCTGGGCCTGCGCCGAGCCAACGCCGACGAGTTGCGCCGCGCTTGGCAACTCGGTTGAATATTCCTGGATATCGCCCCAAAGTTTGCTCAGCGGCAGGTCAAAGGTTGAATCTGTCGCCGAGCGTCCGGTCAACTTGAAAAGTGATAGTGGGCGGGAGGCAAATCTTTAATTTGATGGGCCTGAGGCTCACCGGACGACCAACGTAAAGCGCCAGAGATGTGCAGTCTGCTCACGATGTAACATCTGTTGCATATGCTCCAAGAATGCACTACGTACTCATTATGGCTGATGGACCTTTTTCTGAGCGACTCATTCAGAGCTTCGACAAGATGTCGGAGCAATTTCAACTGGCGGCGCGTTACATAATCGATCAACCCCATGACGTCGCGCTGCTGTCCATGCGTGACCAAGCGCGACTCGCCGGGGTTCAACCGGCCACCATGATTCGGCTTGCAAAACATCTCGGCCTTTCAGGTTACGATGAGCTGCGCCAAATATATGCCGAGGCTGTGCGCAGTGGGGATGTTGGATTTGCTGGGAAGGCCGACGCACAGGCGATCAACCAGAAACGCAAAGGAGACCACGGTCTTGCTCGGGAAATTCTTCGAGCGCAAGCGGCAGAAATCGGCCACTTGGCGGACTCGCCACAACTGGATGCAATGGTGTCGATCGCAACACGCCTTGCGACTGCGCGTCACGTCTTTTCCATTGGCTTGAGGTCGAGCCATACAGTAGCATGGCATCTGCACTATATATTGTCCATGATCGGGAAGACATCGGTGCTGCTCGACGCGATCGGCGGAACTGGTCCGGATATGTTGGCCCGCGCCCACAGCGACGACGTGCTCGTTGCGGCAAGTGTATTTCCCTATACTCGGGTCACTGTTGAGATCGCTGAGTACGCGCACCGCCACGGGATTCCAGTTGTCGCTATTACCGACAGTGAGGTCGCTCCGCTCACCCGCTTTGCTGATGACTTTGTCCTTGTTCAGACAAAAAGCCCCTCATTTTTCCACACGATGGCGCCGGCATTCGCGGTAGCCGAAGTGCTCGGCGCGCTTATCGCCGGTCGGAACGCGGACGCCGCTCGTGAGGCCCTTCTCCGGTTTGATGCTCATCTTTCGGATCTCAATGCACACTTGCAATCAAAGCCGTCTCGCAAAGTCGGCTCGTCCCCGCCAGCTGCGCCTACAAAGCGGAATGCAAATGGCAAAGGGTGCAAGAAATAACCACTGATCTGATGCGTGACCTTTCCGAGTAACGTGATGAAGCCCTTTACTTAAATGGCCCAGAAATCCCGCGGTCTACCGTCACAGTACTCTCTGCTTCTGATTGAACCGTACAGCGGAAAATCTGTGAGATTCGGCGCGGGAACCGTTCTGCAGCTGCAGATCCCGATAGTAGTGAACATTCGCGCAGATGTGCGCGCCGCCGCCATGGTCACCACCAATCACCAATAAAGAACTTGCGCCTTAGAGCGCGGATTGGATTCCGGAATCGAATGATTGAACTAAGCCGCTAGTCGCGGCAATTGGGCGAGCTTTGATGAGAGCCTCCTGACTGAGAGGATGAGGGGGCTTCCCCACCTTTCGGTCAGGAGGTCCAATGGGCGACATCAGCCCTCTTCGCCGCCGGATGATCGAGGAGATGACGGTCCGCAATCTCTCTCCGGCAACCAACGATCCTATATCAACGCTGTGCGGAGGTTCAGCCGCTATTTCGGCCGATCGCCCGATCGGTTTGATCTTGACGATGTTCACAGCTTCTAGGTTCACCTTGTCTCAACGGGGATATCCTGGACGGCGTTGAAATCAGAACGTCTGCGCTCTTCAGTTCTTCTACCGCGTGACGCTCGGTCAGAACGAGATCCCGGAGCGGATCCCCTACGCACCCGCCACTTAAGGCCTATGCTGCCGGCGTCAGGGTTGGAGAAGTCTGCGGGAGGATATCGACAGTTCCCGGATGGTGATCCATGTCCACCATGGCAATGGCGGCAAAGCCCGGTACGTCATGCTATTCGCAGAACTGCTCGGGATCCTGCGCAGCTAGTGGTGGCGTCTGGCGCGGCCATGGACATTCCTCTTTCCAGGGCGTGATCCTGACAAGCCGATCGAACCGACAGTGTTGAATTCCGCCTGTCGGTCAGCGGTTGCCGCGACGGTCTTTCAAAGCGCCACCATGCATACGTTGCGGCATTCCTTCGCCACCCACCTGCTGGAGAATGGCAGCAATATCCGGATCATCCAAATCCTGCTCACGCTCATCTGTCGAGCACGGGCACACATACTCAAGTTTCCAGCAGGACGATCCGCTCCACGGCAAGTCCGCTTGACCGGTTGCGGCTGGACGTTACGCCGCCTGTAATCGGTTGCGCTCCGCCTTCGAAGTTACGATGTCTTTCGGCGACAAGGGGCCCCCTACAGGCGAGAGAACGCCAGTCATCTTGGCCGCGGCGAACGACGCGTCATGGGCGATCGAAGCCTGCCAGACGCCCGGGCTGGGGGCCACGTCGGTGCCTGCGACGATTGCGGTACGACCCGCATATAATTCCTGCCGCAATCGCCACTGCCCGAAGATCCCATGTGGAGTGAACAGCGGCCGCCGCTCTGGCAGGGTGAGGCTGCATTGAAGCACTCGCTCAACAGGAGATGACCTTGGAGAATCTATCCGTCCAACCTGAGACGCCGACCGCTGTCCGTGTCGATCCTGGCGTAATTTTCGTTTCGTTGGAACTGAGCATTCATCCGGGAAGCAGGGCTTGACGGGTTCTGGATCCACCGGGTTTCTCGATCGTGAAGACTGGATCGAGAGTCACGTTGTCGACGCCGCGTCGATTGCGGTGTCGCGCCGACACCGACGGGCAAAGACTGATCGAATTGATGGCAAGGCGCTGATCCGCACGTTGATGGCATACAAACGTGGAGAGCCGCGGGTTTGCTCGATGGCCAGGGTGCCAACGCCTGAAGAAGAGGATCGCCGCCGGATTTGCCGAGAGCGTAAAGCGCTGGTCGCCGAGCGGGTTCTCCACGTCAACCGCATCAAAGGACTGCTCTTGAACCAAGGCATTTAAGGCTACGAACCCCTGCATCGTGTCCGCCGCAAGCGCCTGGAAGAGCTTCAGACGGGAGATGGCCGCATTTTCTGCATATCAGGGCGCAGAGTTGCCGCGAACTTGACCGTCTCGAGTTGCTGCTCGAACAGATCAAGGCTGTGGAAGTTGAGAGAGATGCCTTGGTAAGCCTCGGCGACGACAGACACCCTCGCGCCCTTGGCCCTACTGGCGGGCATCAAGGGAATCGGTCCGGAGTTTGCGGTGATCCTGGGTTCGGAAGGCCTGTTCCGACATTTCGAAAATCGAAGGCAGGTCGCCGCTTTATGCGGGTTTCGCTCCATCCAGATGGCCATCGGCTCGCCCAGGAGCTCCTTCACCCGCATCCGAGGATTAAGCGAGCTATAAGGGTCCTGGAAGATGATCTGAAAATCCCGTCGCCTTGCCCTCAGCGCGCTTCCGGACAGACCCGCGATTTCCTCTCCATTAAGGCGGATTACCCCTGCCGTCGGGTCGAGCAGCGAACGAGAAGCCGTGAGGTCGTTGATTTCCCGCAACCGGATTCCCCGACGAGTCCGAGTGTTTCTCCTCTACGAATGTCGAAAGAGATATTGTCGACGGCATGGACGAACGCCATACCCGAGAGAATATCCCGCTTTTGGGAATCGGGAATCGCTTTACCAGACCTTTCACCTCGAGAAGCGGGCCTCGGAGGAGGCAGCGACGGTCAACAGAGGGGCTTGAGCAATCATTGTTTCACCTCGAGGCTTGGGACCGGGGACCTTCATATTGGACGCAGGCCACACTGTGGCTTGGCGAATATGCTGTCAGCTCGGGCACTGCCCGCGTACATGCAGCTGTCACGTAAGGGCAGCGAGGGTTCCGGCATCCCGCTGGCCAATCTCCGGGGGTCGGCACCATACCTTCGATCGTGTGCAGGATTTGCCCCTCCGTCACCACCGCTGCCTCTGGCAATAGCCTCATGACCGATAGGACAGTCAGACTCGTCCCGCAGCCCGACTCACCCACAATCCCGAGAACCTCGCCTGGGGTCACATCGAAGCTAACGCCGGTCAAGAACTGGAATAGATCCTCCCCGGCGTCCGGCAAGCGAGACCGAGAGGTTCGCGAACAGAAAGAAGTCGTTGTTGCATATTAGGCACAGTCAACGAATGGATAGGAGGTGGCGGTCGGTGCGTGCTGGTACGGCAGTGTCGTGAGGTCCGCTGGCCCCCAGTCGGGGGTGTCGACGATGACTATCTCCTCTGCCAGAGATTCATAGACCGCTCGGAAATGCGTCTTCGAGCGCAGCACAATGATGGCGAAATCCTGCGGCCGCATACCAAATTGGACAAACGGATCCTCATCAATGGCGGTTTCGGGATTGGTAGTAACACTGACGACGATACCTCCTACATCAAGCACGGCAGCCAGGCCGAGGTCCACTTTGGCTCCGCGCCCCATTGGACCGGTGACGTGGTAGCTTTTCTCGCCCGCCTGTAGCACCTTCGCCGCGACTTCTACTGGTCCGCCCGATCTCGCTGACGAGTGGCCGCCAAGCTTGAGGTAGATAGTTTCTCCCTCGCCCGCTCTGCATGCCGCGGCCGCGCTTTCGGGATCCCAGAGGAATGGTACGGCGGCGTTATTGGCCTCCTGCCGAAGCAACTCATGAAGCACGTAGGTGGAATCATTCATCCGGTCGGCATGCTCAAGCAGGACAATCGGCGCCTTGGCCGATCTTGCCCTTTCGAGCCCGTAAGCCACACCGTCCTTAAGATTCCGAACTAGCCCAGGAATATGGAGCTCGCGACGAGCCCGGCGGATGCTGTCGCTCATGTCAATTGCAGTCCGCTCGGCAAGACTCTGGTCGCCGTCGGCAACGACGACGACCGAGAATCCGCAGTTCGGCACGTCCGCATATGAGAATCCCGCGAACACCGAAACGTCCAACAATCCGGGAGTGGTCTGGGGGAGCTCGATGGACCGGTCGACGAAATTCGAAAGTGGGTGCAAATTCGTCGCGCTAAAGATGCTTGGCACCATGACGCCTGGTCGGGCGATTGCTGTCACGGGATTGATCTCTCCTCGTAAGGTCCTGACGAGGCATTCCGCCGCGCGCCTGCCAGTGTCGCCCATGTCGATATGGGGAGAGTAGTGATAGCCGAAGGTAGCCGTTGCATCGGAGATCGTCGATGCGTCCAGGTTGCCATGATAATCGAGGGCAAGCATCACCGGAACGTCGGGTCCAACCTCGCTCCGTACTAGGCGCACGAGGTCCCCGTCAGGGTCAAGGCGCATCGGAGTTGTGCACGCTCCGTGCAGATCGAGTAGAACGCCGTCGAGCGAGCCACGGTGAGCTCTCAGTCCTTCAACAATGACCTGGCAATAGTAATCGAACGCGTCATCTGCGGCCGGGCCTCGGCCTGCAGCGGTGATTCCGGCCCATACAATTGGTACCATCTCCATGCGCTCACGGTCACAGACGTCAATGAAGCCGCCAAGCACGGTATTTGTTCCGCGGCAACGCTGTACTATAGCGTCTCCCCGACACTCCGTGCGTTCGAAGTCCTCCAACGTGGTTAGGTTCGGCAGGAAGGTGACCGATTCTAACATGAATCCGGCGATGCCTACTTTCATAGAAGAGCTCCTCATTTCTTCTCGATTGTGGCGGCAATGTCTCGCGGGTCGAAGATGTCGCGCAGAGAGCCGCCAATCATGTTGAAGGCGAGCACGCTCAGCATAAGTGCAAGCCCGGGCGCAACGGTCATCCAGGGGGCCTGGAGGATAACCCCAATGCCGTCTCGAATCATGTTTCCCCAACTCGGATCCGGCGGCTGGATACCCATGCCCAGAAAGCTGAGGCTTGCTTCGTCCCGGATCGCTCCTGCAATGCTCAAGCTGCTCATCACGATGATCGGTCCGAGGACGTTCGGAAGGATGTGCTGACGCATGATCACACGTCAGTCGCCCCGAAAGACCTACTTGCAGCTACAAATTCATTGTTCCTAACAACCGGTTGAATGTGCGCCTTGTCAGTTTGATTTGCATATTTGTTCCCCATTTTATGTTTGGTGGTGACAGCCAAACTCTTGTTTTCCGCTTCGAGCGGCGTCCAGCGTTCCGAGATCTTCGCGCGCATCCAGCTATGCAGCGCGTCCAAGCCCGAGCTTTGTTCTCCTTCCTTCGATGCTCGCAATGACGGGTACATCTATTCGATCGGTGCCCTGTCCACTTCGAGCTCTGATCGAGTGCTTACACCGTAAACCTAAAGCCGAGGGTTATGCAACAATTATTCCGTAGTTGTCTGTCGTGATGCGATTGTTTCATCCGCTCGAACTGGGCGCGCCCAGGCACCGGCTATACGTTGGAGGCATGCTCGCTGAAGGCCTTTGGAAGCGCTCGCTCGTTTCCTCGCGCTGGGTCTATCCACAGCGGAACCTCGTGGAGCGATTCCTCAACAGGATCGAACGGTTCCGGGCATCGCAACCAGATACGACCAACACCCGGAAACTATTTGCCGCCGTAAAGTTGGTCGCCGCCGCTAGAATGTTGCGTCAAAGTTTATAACTCGACGCTCTAGGTCGTGTGGACAATTATCTGATCCATAGCACGATAGCTGCGATGGTGACGACGGCGAGATAGTTTCTGGCGGTTTTCTCGAAGCGGGTGGCGACGCGCCGGAACTGCTTGAGCTTGGAGAAGCAGCATTCGATCAGATGCCGCTGGGCGTAGAGGTGCTTATCCAGCGGGTATTTTCGCGCCCTCGAGGGGTTGTTGGGGATCACTGCCACGGCGCCCTTGTCGGCGATGGCGAGGCGCAGGCGATCGCTGTCATAGGCAGCGTCGGCCATGACGATGTCGGCGGGCAGGCCCTCGATCAGAGCGTCGGCTTGCGGTGCATCGCCCTTCTGGCCTGCAGTGAGCGTGAAGCGGACCGGGCAGCCGAGACCGCGCACGGCCATGTGGATCTTGGTGCTTAAGCCGCCGCGTGAGCGGCCAAGGGCCTGATCTTCAGCCCCTTTTTTGCGCCGGCGGCGTGCTGATGGGCGCGGACGATGGTGGAATCGACGATCAGGTATTCGAAGTCGGGGTCGTCCGACATCGTCGCGAAGATGCGCCACCAGATGCCCTTCTGGCTCCAGCGGCTGAAGCGACGGAATACGCTATTCCACTCGCCGAACACCTCCGGCAGATCGCGCCAGGCGAACCGGTCCGCACGATCCACAGCACCGCTTCGACGAACATGCGGTTGTCGCGGCCAGACGAACCGCGCGTCCGCTCGTCGCCAATAACCTGCGGTGCTATCCGCTCCCACTGATCGTCGCTGAGAATCAAACGATCCAGAACACCCATGACTGCCTCCAAAAGCAGCCTTGAATCTGATTTGCTCAGCCTTGGGAATCCCAAGAGTCCACACGACCTAGGGGATGCCGACGCCGAAATACCGCGTGTGGGCGATATCGAGGATGCGATTGACCAAACTCGAGAAGGTATATCCGGCGGTCGTCGCGGCTCGGACAAAAGAGGCGCGCACACCCAGCGCCGGGATAGGGTTGATCTCCAGGACGTAGGGCTGGCCGGAGCGATCGATCCGGAGGTCAACTCGCGCATAATCACGGCACTGGCAAGCGCGGAAGGCCGCAATCGAAATATCCCGCAGCAGGAGCTCAAGCCCGCTCCCGATTTGCGCCGGGCAAATCTTCGGCACCGCCTCGGCCGCCACATATTTCGCTTCCCAAGTCATAAGACGCCTTGCGCGGCCACCGAAGTCTTGCTCCACCAGAGGCAACACCTCGAGCTCTTCGTTTCCAAGCAGCGCCACACAGATTTCCCGCCCTTCTATGTATTCTTCCACGAGCGCGTCCTGCGAATACTGCCTGACGATTCCTTCCACGGCCTGCCTCAACTGAGCAGGTTCATGTACGAGCTTCATTCCGATACTAGCCTCTTCAGCGCGCGGCTTTACTACCACTGGGAATCTCAGGTCGCCCGTGCTCTCGGTGCCGCACCGCATCACGCGAAAGTTCGGAGTCGGCACGCCCTTATCGCGGAAGAGCGTTTTGGCGATGACCTTGTCGTTCGACAGCCCGTGCCCCAGAGGGCCCGGTCCGGTGTACGGCACACCGGCCATTTCGAGCATAGCCGGAACGTGGGTGTAACGGTACTCGCCCTGGATTCCGTCCGCCAAGTTGAAGACGATTCCCGAAGGCTGGCCTCGTGGATCGGGTGGCATGAACCGCTCGAGCGTGGTTAGTAGTCCTTTATCGCCCTCACACAGCAGCGTCTCATGGCTGCTTCCTTGCAGCGCCGTCACCACACATTCTGCCACGTCTTGGGGGAGTTCCTCCGGACGAGACGGACCGAACCGATTGATCACCCCCGTAACATCACGGTTCCACACGATAGCGACTCGCATAAGCTACTCCTTCGATGTTTGTCCGCCGTCAGTTCATTTGCTCGGCTTCGGTTGCACGATGGGAACGGGCTAGTTGGACCCACGCCAAGCGACACGGCCGCAGCACCGTTCCGGAAAACGCAGGAAGAGGTCCCACGCGCATGGCAAGCTCGTCAAAAGTACGAGACCAGAGGCGCCAACACCGTCCCGAAGGCGCCAGCAAATGGTTTCTGACGAATTCAGGCAGTATTCCACAAGTTCCCGACTAAGACCGCCGGATTCCTGCGCCTGTGGTCCAGCAGCTCGGGAGACTATGAAATCGTGCAGGCGCGCTGCTCGCGCCGCCGCTCGCATGCGCTCCCCTCGCTGTGGGTCGATAATCAGCATTGCCTCCACCTCATCCTTGGGGCAAATCGTCCAACCAGCATGCGCCCTCGAGGTGCGGCCGGGAGAATATCTTTCCGATCTTCTCTGGAGCCTTGCTTTGATGATACCGCATATAGATCCGGCCATCGGCTCCAAGGTCGAGGATTTCGATCTTTCCCGTGTAATGTGACATGATGTATTTGAAGGTCTTTTGGATACCGCTTAACCTCTGGTTGACGCCGTGCGCGATCTCTAGACCCCGCCGCAGTGAAACCTGAAAGTGCGATGCGCCTCTCACAGGCCTGCCTTGGAAGAGATAATAGGGGCGAACACCTATTTGGTGACACTTTGCGAATGTCGCAGCTAAGATCTGAGGATCGTCGTTGACTTTCGAAAGAAGTACAGACTGATTAAGGAACTGCACACCTTGTGCCCGCAAAGATCGAATGCGATGCTCTGCATCGATCGAAATTTCCCCGATGTGGTCGAAATGTGTAACGATTACTGGGACCTTACCTGCTTCATGGATCCGCTGGAACAGAGCTGCTAGAGTGGGATCGTCGAATCTCTTGGGCTCGTAGGCGGCCATTTTCGTGCCGAATCGAATCGAACTTAAATGTGTGATCGGCAGCAGATGATCGAGGATCTTGTCGAGCCTGCCAGTGCTGAGCACGAACGGGTCGCCTCCCGATAGGAGCACGTTCGTCATTTCGGGATGGCCGGCAATGTATTGCGCAACCTGGGCAAAATCAGGTGCGATTTCATCGGAGTCCTTGCCGACAAGGCGTTTGCGAAAGCAGTAACGGCAGTATGAAGCGCAACGGTCCGTCACCAGCAACAACCCGGTCTGGGCGTACTTGTGCTGAAGTCCCGGCACGACCGTATTATCGTGCTCGCCGCTCGTATCCAAATTGCCGGGACTCTCGAACTCCTCGACTGAGGGCTCTATAATATACTTGAGCTGCTCATAGTAACCACTGTTGGTGATCTGTTCACGATAGAAGGGAGTGACATGATAGCGCGTGATGTTGTTGGCTTGCAGCTCACTCTCCGGAACGACGCGCGTTCCCTCAATAAAATTCATTAGCGCAGTGTGTGAACGCGGATCCGCGATCGTGGGCGGTGCTTGAGGTGGGCAAACGCGAGGCGTCGCCGAGGTCGCCCGCGCGTTCAGCCCATGATCGCTCAGGCTTTGGTCCTCGTACGCGATCGCCGCCGGGTTTGGCTCCGGCTGCGTCTCAGACAGCTCGTGAATGCAGCCGTCCTGCGGAAGGGCCGCTTTTGTCGGGTTCGGCTCCACCAGCAGACAGTGACGTTCTTCCGCCCAAAGAAGCGGCGCCGACCAGACACGCTGCCCGGGGTCGGCCACCATCTGGGTTAGCACCTGATGCAAATAGCTCGTTAAACGCTCGACCGTGCTCCGCTCAAACAGCGAGGTCGCGTAGATCAGCCTCCCGCGGATCTCCTCACCGACCATAGCAACCTGAAGCGCAAGATCATGTTGCGCGACACGATCGTCACCCCCGCCAAGGTACTCGACTTCCAATCCAGGCAGCTCCGCCGCAGCCCCAGCACTGTCCTGCCAACCAAGTATAACCTGGAGGGTTGGGATGTGACCCAGCTTGCGCCGCGGATTGGCGCGTTCCATCACCTCTTCAAATGGCAGCTCCGGATTCGCCTGCGCCCGAAGCGCGGCGACATTCGCCCGCTCCAGCAATGTCTGCAGCGTTGGATTGCCCGAGAGATCGATCCGCATTGCCAGGATGTTGACGAAGCAGCCAATCAGCCCCTCGATCTCCGAGCGAGTGCGGTTGGCGCCCGGCGTGCCGATCACCAACTCGTCGTGACCCGACAATCGCCCCAGCACGAGGGCCCAGCCCGCGAGCAGAATCACGAACAGCGTCATTCCATGCCGTAGGCTCAGCGCCTTGAGTTGAGTGGTCAGAGGCTCGTGTACCACGAGGTCGACGTAGCTGCCGCTGTAGTCCCGCTGCGCGGGCCGCGGCCGGTCCGTCGGCAACTCCAGCACTGCTGGTACGCTCGCCAGTATCCGGAGCCAGTATTCCGACTGACGATACAGTACCTCGCCCGCCAGCCAATGACGCTGCCAAAGCGCGTAGTCCGCATACTGCACCGGCAACGGCGTCAGCCGATCCAAACCGCCCTCCCGGGCCGCGGCGTAGAACTCGCTGAGCTCGCGTGTCAGGATCCTCCGCGACCAGTCGTCCGAGACCATTTGGTGCATGGTGATCAGCAGCACATGATCGTCCGTCGCCAGGCGCACCAACCGCCCGCGGATCAGCGGCCCAGCTTCCAGGTCGAACGCCGCTGACGTGCTATGGCGCAAAAGAGCCAGCGACGACTCCATATCCTCTGCCGCCGTTAGATCGTCTCGTTTCAGCGGCAGGCCGACGTCTGCCGAACCGATTCGCTGGAATGCCTGGCCGTCCTCCACTCTGAAGGTGGTCCGCAGCACCTCATGACGCGCGACCAGCCCGTCCAAAGCTGACTGCAGGGCCGCGTCGTCCAGCTTGCCGCGAAGCCGAAGCCCCATCTGGATGTGGCAGGCCTCGCTGCCTCCTGTCACTCGCGAAAGGGACCAAAGTCGCTGCTGGGCGAATGACAGCGGCACCCGCGACGGACGCGGCAAAGCCTCGATTGGCGGGACCACACTCAACAGTGCAGTGTCTATCGCATTGGTCTGGATCGTTTGAGTAGGTTTCATCTGGAGCTCCTTGGCCGGAGACTGCGAGACCGTAATGGTGGTAACGGATATTTCACCGTGTCCACGCAAGCGGCGTGCCAACGAAGAGGCTGTGTGAGCAAGAGGGCAAAACCATGTGTTTCGCACCGCGCCGGCGGACCACTTGTGCCTCAGTGTGTCAGGATGCGAACCAACGACGTCTTCAACCTGACACAGATAAACACGCAGCGGGGCGTCGAATGACGGGGTCGCCTCTCGTGCCAAACTCGAACGTCTGCTCAACGATGGATAGTGTTGAAGAAGTCAGGCTTGTATCCGGAAAGGGTAGCTCGCTCAGGGCGTCGCAATTGAGGTCGACGTGACCTCCTCGCCCTAACTGGCCGGGATCACCGTCCGCGGAACGCAGATCCTGGCCAATTTCCTCAAGTTCCGGGCGATGGCGGCGAGGTGGAACTCATCGCGGCCACCGCAGGGGTCGCGTAGTCGCAATCTATCGAGCTTCAGAATGCGTTTGAGGTGCGCGAAGAGCATCTCCAGCTTCTTTCGGCGATAGCGTGACGTTTGGTATGCGTCGGTTTTGGCGATGTCGCGAGCCATAGATTGAGCGCGTTACCTTGCGCGCCGGCGTCTTCGGACAACAGCGGGGCTTAAGTACGCAGGCGTCACAATCATGCTTGCTTGCCAGATAACGTAGCGTGTTGTCCTTTTCCACACCGGTCCGCGGTGTCGAGAATCGCCGACGGTAATGCTGAAGAAGCTTACCACCTGGGCAGCGGTAGCTATCGCTTGCATGGTCGTAGGCGAAGTCCTCACGCGAGAAGGTGCAGTCCTTGCGCTTGGAGTTATCGAACACCGGGATATGCGGCTCGATCCCGCGCTCATGCACCAGCCAGTTCAGCATCTCGGCCGAGCCGTAGCCGGTGTCGGCAATCAGCCGTTCCGACCACAGGCCGAGTTCGTCGTGAGTGCGCTCGATCATGGTCTAGCGGCCGTCACCTCGGCCTGACGTACGGCAGTTGAGGGCTCCACGTCCACGATGATGGCGTGCTCTACATCGATGAGGTAGTTGGTGCAATAGGCGTAGACAGCCGGGCCACCCCAAGAGGCGGTCCAGCGTGCCGCTGGGTCGACCGGCGAGATAAACTTGGGCTCCACCGGCGTGGCGGCTCCGAAGGCGGCATCATCCAGGGTGGCGAGATACTCTCCCACAGCCCGCTTGGCTTTGGGGTCGAGGTCCTCGGCTGTCTCGATCCCACGCTGACGATGGGCGTCCGCCACGATCATGCTGGCATCGACGGCAAAGCCCTCGCCGCCGACGAGGCCTTCTCTCATGCAGCGCCGCACGAGGCTCTCAAACAGTTCGCGCAAGAGATCGGCATCGCGGAAGCGGCCATGACGCGTCTTTGAGAAGGTGGAATGGTCCGGCACATCGCCCTCGAGGCCAGGCCGGCAGAACCACCGATAGGCCAGGTTCACGTGGACTTCCTCGCACAGCCGCCGCTCCGAGCGGATGCCGAAGCAGTAGCCGACAATCAGCATGCGGATCAGCAGTTCGGGGTCAATCGAGGGACGGCCGATCGGGCTGTACTACGGCGCGAGGTGCTGGCGGACACCGGAAAGGTCAACGAAGCGGTCGATGGCCCTGAGAAGGTGATCCGCCGGCACATGCTGTTCCAGACTGAAGCCATAGAACAGCTCCTCCTGCATCACACTTTGCTCGCCCATCATCGACTCAATCTCCTTCCGATAAGAAGACTGAACCAGTGCTTCAGGCTGTTTCAAGCGGGACTTTTTCAACACTCCCGATGATTTTCGGACGACGCTCGACATTCGCAGATTGCTCGCCAATTTTCAGGTTCGCTATGCTGGCTCTGGCGGCGTCGCTTTTCCGGAGGCCATATCGGCTTCGGAACACGCAATCTAATCTTCATTTTCCTGCAACTCGTCGGATTTTATAAGGCTTACCGGACGGAGTACCGCGCCAGTCCCAGCCGAAGAAGGGTTCGCCCATGGTCGACGAGGCGTGGTTGCGCGTCGCTGCCCTCTACAAGATCGAGGGTAGCATCCGAGGTTGTGATCCCGATCATCGCCGGGCTGTCCGCCAGAACTCGACCCGCCCGCTGGTGGACGAGTTCTTCACCTGGCTGGCAGCTCAGGCCGCGCGCGTCTCGCGCAAGTCCGACTCGGCGAGGCCATGGCCTATATGCTGAAGCGCCCGGCCGGCTTCCGGCTGTTCCTGGACGACGGCCGCATCGACATCGACTCCAACCGTCGTCGAAAACGCGATCAGAAGTCCAGCCATGAACCCCCGCAATGCTCTCTTTGCCGGGCAACCAAGGTCAAGCGGCCGGAATTGGGCTCGTTTCGCAAGCTTGATCGGCACATGCAAGATGAATGGCGTTGAACCATACGCCTATCTGCGCGATCTCTTCATCAGCCTCGCAAATGGCCACCTCGCCAAAGACCTCGACGCCCTCATGCCCTGGGCCTATGCGCAACGGATCAGCACCTCAGAATGAGCTCGTCCGGGACTCCCCGACGTGCTCATAGGACCATCTGCAAGCTCTAGACTTGACCGTTGCAACTGGAAAATCAATGGAGCGGAGACGCCGCATAGGCCGAGATCGCGACTGGTGTACTGAGCCGAACCGTGTGAGGCCAAGCCCTGGGGATCTTATAGTCCACTTCAGACCACCGAGGCACTGATCAGCATAACTGACGAAACCGAGGTCGCCCCAATACTGGATACCCGGAGTGATCGCGAGCTTCTCGGTTGCGTTGTAGCGATCGGAAGTGGCTACGTCCACTCCGGGCCAGCAAAATACGTGTTCGGGTCAGATGCCCACACGCTGGCAAAGCTCAAGCAGTTCCGCCGGATCGCAACCGGATACGACAAGTTACTCACGGGGATGCCGAAATACCGCGTGTAAGCATATTATAATGCTGTCTGTTTGATACTGCCTTCCTAGGTAGGTACACGCGGCCGACGTTTCCGTTTAAAAGTGCCGAGCCACCGCTAGAACTCCAGTTCGGCCCCAGGGTGAGGGATCGCATCTGAAAGCGGGCCAGTCCGGCATCGGCCGCACACGCCAGACGTGGTCATCCTGATGCAATTGATCATGCATCAGTTCAAACCAGGCCATCATTCAAGGCAGTCTTTCAACATCCTTGCTCTTTCGATGCTTAACAAGCTAACTACTCCATGAAGGTTACAATGGAACGGCAGAACTCATACCCTGTTCTTTTGAAGATTCCTGGCCTATTCCCTCTGATACTTGCTGCGACCCTATCCCGTTTGGCCGGACGCATGTTCGTACTCACATTGGTCCTGTTCGTGCTGGCGCAGTTTTCGTCTCCAGCCCTGGCAGGGTGGCTTACATTCGCAGCGATCGTTCCCGGCCTGGCTGTAAGCCCTGTTGCGGGCGTTTTGCTTGACCGCGTAGGACCGACAATTGCGGTCAGAATCGACATGATCGCCAGCGCTGTTTTCATCGCGGCGATCAGTTTCGCTGGTTGGGAAGGTTGGTCCAGCCCGCCGATCCTGTTCATCTTGGTGATGCTGTTCTCGCTGTCCGGCCCTTTGGGCGCCGCGGGGACCCGTACTCTGTTGCCGCGCCTGGTTCCCCCCAACACGCTTGATCAGGCCAATGCGCTTGACATCGCGATCTATGCTATCGTCGATGTCGTTGGGCCGGCGATGGCGGGCGTGGTCGTAACTTGGCTTGGGCCGGAAGCTGCGATGGCCATGATCGCCGCAGGCTATGCAGGTGCGGCAATCTGCTTGTCTCGCGTGCAACGCTTGCCGGGGTTGGCTTCCACACAGACATCTTTCCTGCGCCAAGCGATCGAAGGCATTCAGCTGGTATCGCGGCAGCCGACGCTCCGCGGCCTAGCCTTCTCCTATTCACTGTATGAGATCACGTGGGGCGCCCTCTACGTGGCGGTTCCGGTGTTCGTGGCTGATCACTACGCCACGGCGGTCGGCAGTTCAGTAACGGGGCTTTTGTGGGCTGCGACGGGTATTGCCGGAGGTGTGGGTGCGCTCGTCGCTGGGCATGTGCGCACCACTGGACGCGAGAGACGTGTCATGGCCGCCGGAATGCTCATCACAGGCTTTGCAGCATGGCCGCTTGCAGCGGAGTTCGGTATCTGCGGTCTGGCAATCGGCCTGATGCTCGCCGGTGTGATGTCCGGTCCAATCACTGTCTCGCTGCTGACGTTGCGTCAACGGCGCACCGATCCGCAACAGCTTGGCCGCGTAATGTCCATTTCGATAAGCCTGAACATCGCAGGCTTCCCGCTGGGCTCAGCCATTGCGGGGACAGCAGTCACGCAATCCTTGTTAGCCACATTCGTTTTGGCTGGAAGTGCCTCTGTCGTTGCAGCCATAGCAACCGCCTCTATCCCTCCCGATACAGACCGGCGGCCGGAAGTTCCGTTGCTGTAAATCGCTCTTCAGTCCGCCCTCACCGACAGCTTGTGCACTGCGTCGTCCGACAAGCTCGAAGACATGCTTCGCGAAAATCCAGACTTATCGGAACGATCTGCATGACATGACCGGCTGGCACGACACATGCCTTGCGGACCGCCCGCAGTATCTTCGCCAAGTGATCCGACTCGATATCGCCGGCGACGCGCACCACGACATCACCGATGACGATTTCCACGGTAGGACTTGCCACCGGCTCAACGCGCGCGAACTTGACCTTCTTCTTCGCGGTTTCCGTCAGGGGCGCAACCCGACGACAGTGCCTTGCGCCCCCACCCGTAAAGCTGCGAGGGATACAATCCCTCAGCGCGCGCGATCGCAGAGACATTGGCTCCAGGCAACAATGTCTCGGCAATCAGGCGCTCCTTCTCCTCGTTCGGCCAGTCTCGCGGCTTGCGCCGCGCCCGCACCGGCGCCGCCGTCAAAACCTCCAATGTTCGCGGCTGATTCACACCGTCGCTTAGGATTCTCCGCATGCTTCTTGCAGAAAATCTCCCATCAGCGCGCCAAATGATACGTGGGGGTCCGTACGCGCTTACGGTCAAATGGGCTTCATCGGGCGGCTGCACCAGCACTCTGACCCTAACTGACTCCTGCTGACACCGCCGCCGTGATTTTAAGCTGCGCCGACCGCATATGAATGTCGTCGACAGCCTGACCCTCGAAATGTGGCCTTCTCGCGACCAGCAAATAAGCGATCTGAATTAGCCGCTCTGACCCAGGTCAATCACAACTCGCGCATGCGCCGTGTCTCCAGGACATAAGTATCGAAGGATGTGAGGTGTGCTTCGTTCGCCGCCAGCGCTTCAAGCGCGCGGCTTCCGCGCTTGGCGGCAATCAGTCCCACGAGGCACTCCACCGCTGCGAATGCGGGAGTCATGGTATGAACTAGCGAAGGCATTTCGGTCGGAACGCGGATCACAATTTCGGAAATTTTAGTAATCGGAGATAACTCGCTGTCCGTCAAACCGATTAGCTTCACGCCACGCGAAACCGCGAACTCGGCGACTTGCATTGTGTAACGACTGTACGGGGCAACAGTGACCGCTAGCAAGGCATCCCGAGGAGTGACAATTCGGAGGGCATCATTGGCCGTTCCGCCTATTCCGTCAATCAATATCGTGGGCGAGCCGAGCAACGATCCTACATAGTGCATCAGATGGGCTGCAGGAAAACTTGAGCGCAGGCCGATACAAAAAATGTGTCGTGATTCCACCATGAGATCGGCGGCTCCTGCTAGCGCCTTGATTGCGGAGGGCTGCGCGAGCTCGCTTAGATGGCCCCCCAAGGCTTTGATTATATCGCCGATGAGGGCGCCATCTCCCTCGGCCTCTCGTCTTGCCGTTAATTCTTCTGCCCGCCCCGCGAAGCTCTTCGGTCGTTCCCTGATGCTGTCCGCGAACATCTCCTTCAATTCGTTAAAACCATCGAAGCCGAGGCGCTTTGCGAACCGCGTTAGCGTCGCTGGAGGCACTCCTGCTCGGCGAGCCTGCTCCCTCATCGACAGCAGTGCGACCTCCGTTGGGTGGTCGAGCGACCAACGTGCAACAACCTTCATTTGTCGCGGCAACAGCTCGTAGCTGTTCTTGATGGCACTTGCGACGGGAACATCCATTCCGGTATTCCTAATCGAGAACCGGCAATATGGCCGTTTCTTTCACGTACAATGATAAGCGCGACGTCTTGATCGGGGGACGCGCGACAGCACGTGATGCCCTCGCCGGCACTGGCCGGATCGCGCCGGCAGGCGCTGCACCGCCGCCGAGAGGCAATTCCACTGAGATCGCACACAGTTGTAACGTCGGTGACCAGCATCTGGCACGGTTTTGTCTCAGGCGCCTCAAGATTCTATTGCCGGATGCAGCGGAGTGCATATCAGCGGCGATGAGATCGTTTGCGAACTCAAGCAGCAAGGGTTTCATGAAATTGGTCCATGATCACTGAACTCCTCGGGGCACCGCTGACATCCCCACTAAATCATCAAAGCAAGATGTGTGCCAGGCGCACCATCCGCACTGCACCATCTATCCGTACCTGACGGCACGGCCCAGGCGACGTTTTGGTCGGATTTCGGACAGTCTTGACCGGCTTCGGACACTAAAAGGGTTGCGGATAACCGCCCGGACGAGGTTCGCATCTTTGAGAAGGGCATGCTGATCCCCGTTCCTCCTGTTCTGGAGGGAAGCAGGCAAAAACGCCTCCATCCGGATCATCTTCGAAGCATGGCCTCCCAGCGTTCACCGATTTCCGTCCACTGACAGCAGTGTCTCATCAAGGCGCTGCCGACAGAGTTTCTCATCGGTCCCCGGCCTTCTATGACCCGCCGGGCAGCACCGGAACGGCTACCGTGATTGTCTTGATCATCGGGCCAGTTCGAGCTACGCAGCGACGCCTCATCCGCGTGCGCTATCTCGCCGCAGTACAAAGAGATCGTTAATAGCTGCGTCGCCGCCTGTTCAGCCGTCCGACGTCTCAAGCGCGTAGCCGGCCGACCTGACGGTGCGGATGATGGGCGTGGCCGGTCTGAGCGTCTTTCTGAGACGGCAAATATGCACGTCAACGGTGCGTTCACCGATATGGATATTCTCCGGCCAGGCAGCGCCGATCAGCTCGTCTCGGCTAAAGACCTTGCCGGGGTTTTGAAGAAAATGCCGCAGAAGGTTGAACTCGATCGGTCCGAGATGAATCTCATCGCCATTGTGGCAAACCCGCTGGGCATCGAGCCTCATCTCAATGTCGCCACAGCAGAGGGATCTGCCGTTTTCGATGCCGTTAGATTCCGGCTGCACCGGCGCCAGCTTCGCTCGCAGGTAGTCGAGCAGTTTGGCTGGCGCCATCGGACGCACAAAGCTCTCGTCGATGCCGGCCTTCCAGAGATCAAAGTGGTGGCTTTCGGCCCCGGGCGCGATGAGCGCAACGACAAGCAGGGGACCGTTCCGACATTCCCGCTTAAGCCGGGCGCAGATGGTGGAACCTTCCGCGCTTGCCGGCTGACAGTCCAGCACTACGGCCTGCAACTCCCATTCGTCGGCCAATGCAAGCGCCTCCTCCACGCCGCCGGCCAGCGCAACCACGAAGCCGTCTACCGCTAGGATGTGGCTGAAGACTAAATAGAACTCAACGTCTTGCGAATAGATCAGGATCCGTGGCTTCATCAGCGCTACCTGCTCCAAAACACAAATTGCCCTCGACCGCGTCGGTGAGTTAGCTAGGCACGGTCTCCCCAGGGCCTGACTAAATTCCTTCCTCGAGGCCGCGTCCATCACGCTCGCGCCATTTCAGATAGCTTTGACGGCTGCGGCCACCGCAACCGCCGAATAGCCTGAACACTGCGTGGCGAACCTCCATAGCGTCTCGAAGCCAAACCTTTGCACGTCGCGCAGGCTAAGACAGTGCAACTGGGCGACCCGAGCGCGCAGCACCGCACTGGACACCTGACGAGAGAGTGGCAAAGCTGCTTGGTCGCGTCCGGGGAGCGGTGGGAACAGCGGCGGCATTCGACATCGTCGCATTTTTCCTTGTCTTATTCGTCATCCTCGAGGATAGCTTCTTCCCGGCGCGTCTTAGCCGCACTGAGAATCCGGATCGGAGTCCCGCCGCGTCCCAGTGAAGAGCTTCAAAACCCGCGCCAAACTGGCTGATCGCGTTGAAATAATATTTTGCGATTGCGCTTCAGATATTTAGCTAGATGCAACATAAGAGATTGGCTCAACAAGCTTTGTCGCGGGTGTGACAAAGCTGACCAGTAGATGTACTGTACAGTGGGACTTCGGTCGGCTGGCTATCGGCAATAACCTCTTAATATGCGCAACGCATACGGGTTGTGAGGCATCGCCAATCAGCCTCGCTGAAAGGTGCCAGTCCTCAAGCCCTCGATGACCTGCCATCCCACCCGTCGCGACCCGGAGACTGCTCGGGATCCATCGACCGGAACGATGACATCGGATCCACAGCGCTGGACTCGGCATGGTTCCTAGCTGTACGTGGATTGCATCAAGGCCCATTCGCTCGATGCAGACTGGGCGTATCTGAACGGCCGACTCGGTTGACGGGGGGTCGACCGCGCGGACGCACCGAGTTTTACTACTGGTACTGCTATTTTTCGCATGACCGCATTGTCGAACAACTGAAACCGTGGGACTCGTTTGAATGGGGCGTGACTTCCGCGTCCCTCGCGAAGGATTCATGTCCGCCCGTTCTTCGGATAACGCCGGACGCCCGACACCTACTGTAGGGTTAGTCGCGTCCCCGGCACGCCGAGTCGGCCTGGTTTCTTACTACACGTCCATTTAGTCCTTGAAAGAAATGCAAAATTAATTCTGCGGCGCCTTCACGGGCAACTGGCATGAATATTGAAGCCCCCGTTGCTAAGCGGCAGCAACTGCCGCCGGAATTTAACGGCGATCGATGGAACGAAGGAACGAAACGTGTCAGGTCTGCGTCAAAACGCATTCCGGGCGGAAGATCGTCACTTGCGACACCAAAGGCAAGAGGTAGTGAGGAGGACAATCGTGATGGCGAGTGCGGTGCGCAGCAGCATTCAGCAGGCGAAGCACGACTTCTCGGGAGCATATAACCGCAAGTGGCCGCACGCCTATTTTCGCGCGCACTTGGCCTTAGACTATATCATCCCAGATCGGGCCAAGCCGATCTTCGAAAGGATTTTCGCCGATTATCGACGCGTTCGAAAGAAGACGAGATTGAAGATCATCGATGTCGGTTGCTCATATGGCGTAAACGCCGCCTTACTGCGTGCCGATCTCGATCTCGACGATCTGTATGCTGCCTATCTGGGATCGAGCGGAGCGCTCGCGCGCCGACACGAAATCGAACATCGCGACTTCTTTCGCAATCGAGGGCTTCGTGACGACCTCCAGTTCGTCGGCGTGGACCCGTCGTTCCGAGCGGTTCGCTATGCGCGGAACCAGGGCCTGCTGGACGCCGGTATTGAGACTAATCTGGAAGCCCGGGACTTGACGGTCACGGAGCGTTGCGCACTGGCGGATGCAGACATCATCATCAGCACAGGGTGCGTGGGCTACGCCACAGAGCGAACCTTTGTACGCGTGTATAACGCCTCGGCGGCATCACGCCCGTGGGTCGTCGCCTTTGCAATGCACCCCTTCAGCTATGACGACATCTCCGCGGCCGTACGGTGTTTTGGGTTGGAAACGAGGCTTGTAGACCGGTTTAGACAACGCCAGCGCCGCTTCTCCACACCGACGGAACGGCAGGCGATCCTGACTGCTATGGCCGAACTCGGCATAGAGGATCACTTGGAGCGCACGACCGGCTATGTCTACGCATCCTGCTACATTTCTGCACCGCCCGGCGAAGTGCCTTACGGTCGAGTTCTGCGTTCAGCGAGCGGTGAAACTAGTTGCGACTAATCGGTTGGCCATGGCAGCCGCTCCCGTGAGGGTCGTGCCCCCGAACATTGGGCTCGTGACAGCTTGCAGAACACCGAAGCCATGGTGATCGAAATATCTGAGATCAGGCACAGCTGAAAAGCTAGGTTGAGTTGTGGCCGCTTGCGGCCTATGATGATGGAGGCAGCAATCGGTGGCACGAAGAAGAACTGGAAATGATCGCTTCGGCCTCACCGACGGAAAAACGATTTCCTTCGACCCAGCCGTGACGTCATCTTCGACAAAAAGCGGCAGCATGTTCGGCTTTCGAATGCATCGCTCTAGGGCCTTTGACGAGAACGGAAAAATTGTCCCCGATGAAATCTTCTACTCGATCGCCGGAGCGCTGGTCATCCCTCACCCATCTCAGATAGCTTCCGTTCGCCTTCGCCGCCCGTCGGTCGATGCTCGAGAATTGCGAAAAGAACCGGAAGAGCATCGCCCAACTGGATGATCCGAAATACGACGTCGACCTCGCCAACAAGATCAACTCCGTCGTTTTCCCAGGTTTGCAGGGTGGAGCGCTGTAGATCAATTTATCGGACTCCGCGTACATGTGCTTAGTCGCGGTATCTTCATGCCCACTACCAAAGCGCGACGACGGTGATAATCGACACCGGACCGAAGCAGATGCTTGCTGTCGCGTGCCGGATCATATGGGGCGAGATTGAGCGAGCGCCAAAGGGAAGATGTCGCCCTGCTGCGGCGACTGCGAGATCCAGCCGTTGCGTGACGTTGACGCGGGTCATCGCGGTTTGGCAGCAGGAGCCCATCCTGCGCGGTTGCCCCAGCGATCGTGAAAGTTCAACCGGGGTAAACAAATGAATCCGCCCTGCCGCTCGCTCAACAGAAACACCACAGGCTTCTTCAACAGAAGTCGTGAATCACATATGAACAGAATTAATTGGTCCTGAACCAAACTCCCGTCCACAATTCGTAAGCGCTTGTTGTTGCGCCCAACAGCGAACCAAACGCAAATGTAGTTCCAGTTGTGACCGCTGAACGGAAGTTGTCCAAATGGCACGGTTTGTCACGCCGCCGGCCCTTAGGCCGAAGAGAAATGTCACGATCGACCGCAGCGCAATCTCGAAGACATCAGTCGGCCACTCGTCACTCTCTGGCCAAGCCGCGCGGATGACTTGGTCGTAAATTTTTGTTCCCTCGCGATGCAGCGCGGCATTGAGCCTGCGAAATTCAGGATCGGCGGCAATCACCCCACAGAAATTGACCCAGATAACACTATCCTCGAAATGAGATATCGACGCTGGTATCGCCGCGTCAAGCAGGGTCGCGAGGTTTGTTTCTCCTTTTTCCAGCAGATGTCCGATCTTGCGTTCCATGTTAAGAAAAGGAACGCGCAAGGAAGCTGCGATAATGTCCGCCTTGCCTTCGAAGTAATGGGTAATCATTCCCGTCGTCACACCGGCGGCTTTAGCGATGTCGATCATCGTAACTGCGGAGATGCCCTTTCCCGCTATCGCTTTACATGCCGCCTTCGCAATACGAAGGCGGGTCTGCTCAACATCGATAATTTTTGGCATGGCCTTCCAGTCGATTTCTTCGGAACCCGTGGATGGCCACGAAGTGCTAGCACGTCGTGCCTCAATGCTTCATCACCTGCTCGCTAACGGCGATCGACAGGCCAAAGCCCCAAGGTCCACGTTAGCCCCATCTTTGACAACGCATCCGATTGTCGGGCCCCTTAATACGAAGGCGGCCGACGTGGGAGCCCATACAAAGACTCCAGTAAGCCTATCTGGAGGTCCCCTCCCCAATGGGTCAGCGACACTCCGTTGTGACATCGGACAGGCCGCCAAGTCAGACTGTATGGACAAAAGGAATAGCAGTGGCAGGCAATTTCAGAAACAACGTATTTATAAAATCTTGATGACACCGGTAATGAAACTTTCATAAGAATTCATATGCGGTCAGTAATTGTAGCCGCAAAGTTAAAGTGTCCTGTTCCTGCAAAGTTGGAATGTCACTCTCCCCGCGTTTTGATGACGTGGGAGATTGCGGATGGGACTGATTGCGATGAGCGAGCGCGACCTGCAGCGGATTGAGGTCTTGTCGAAGGTGATCGACGGCCGCATGACCATGGTGTCGGCGGCGCATGTCCTGGGCTTAAGCACGCGCACGTGCGTCGGCTGCTGGATCGGATCAGCGCTGGCGGTGCGGCATCGATCCGGCACAAGGCAAATCGGGCGACCGTCGAACAATCGGATTTGCGACGGCGTGCGCGATTACGCCGTGGCGATCGTGCGCGAGCGCTATACGGATTTCGGTCCGACGCTGGCGGCCGAGAAGCTGGCCGAGCATGATGGCCTGACGGTGTCGCGCGAGACCTTGCGCAAATGGATGTCTGCGGCCGGCCTGTGGTTGTCGCGCAAGCAGCGCCGCACGTTTCATCAACCGCGGTTGCGGCGCGAGGCCTATGACGAGCTGGTGCTGATCGATGGCTCCGAGCATCGCTGGTTCGAAGATCGCGGTGCCCCATGTTCACTGCTGGTGTTCATCGACGATGCGACCGGCAAGCTTATGCAGTTGCGGTTCGTACGAGCGGAAAGTGCATTTACGTATTTCGAGGCGCTGGAGCTTTATCTCAAGGATCACGGCGCTCCGGTCGCCTTTTATTCCGACAAGCATTCGGTGTTCCCGGTGGCGAAGAAGACGCCAAGGGTGGCCAGGCATGACCCCAGTTCGGGCGTGCGCTTTCAAAGTTAAACATCGAGGTTCTTTGCGCAAACTCGAGTCAGGCGAAGGGTCGGGTCGAGCGCATCAACCGGACGCTGCAGAACCGCCTGGAAGGCCGTAAACCCGTCGCAGCGCTTCAGCATGTAATCGATCGGCCTCGGTAACCGGTGAATTGCGCGACAGCTTTGTACGCTCAGATCGAGCCAGGTCTGAAGTTCATCAACGAGCAGACGGCTGTCCTTCCGATCCCATGGTGGGAGGGCCAAAGTGCCGATCCCGAAGAGAAGCAAGCCCCGCGAAGAACATCTAACGCTGGCAAGAACGCAAAGCTCAGAGCGCTTGACCCCAGCCGCCGAATAGAGAAGTGCTTGCAGTCTCAGACGGTCTCAGCAAGACGGCCCCCACCGTGGGGTTATTCTCGAACCTCTTGGCGGGTATCTTTCAGGCCCAAAACCATATCTGCTCCCTGCAACAGTCATCGATGGGCATGTTTGCGAGAGCCATCGCCGAATCGTTCGACAATGAAAGCGCTTTCGGCCTGCCCTCAGCTTGCTCTCACTGCTGTCAGTCAGAGGCCGAAATGCCTGCCTTCCGACGCGCGTCCTCGATTGTCTTTGCCTTTAGTGAGACCACCGCGCTCCGAGGCATTCTTCGATATCGCTCACGCTTTTTGTCTCAAGCCGAGCGATGTCCTTCATGCTCCGACCTTTGAACAGCCAGCGTAGGCATGATTTTTCCAACGTTGAAACCAAGACGTGTCCCTTCGACTCCGCTCGAGAGATCATTTGGTGCAATGCCCATGGGTTTACTTGTGCGTAGCGTAGATGGCGAACGGCACGTGCAGATCCGCGGCTCGTTTATGTCGCCTTATCCTTCATCAAGCAATTCGGGGCGAGCGATATCAGCGTGAACAGCCGACGAGCAGTTTCCTAATCGATGGTGATCTTGGATTTGAACGCTCCCTTAGTCGGTGGCCTCGTTGGGGATAGCCCGGCGGCCCATGTCAGCCGCCTGTCCACCAGCGTCAGAGAGAGCGGTATGGTCCGCCGCTGTGGTCGACCTACGCAAGACCGTTGCTGTTCAGCACATCATTGCTGGTCGGAGGTCGGCAGTCCGATCGATACAGAACGAAAGCATGACACGCCATTGCCATGTTCGACCTGCTGGACTTTTGATTGCGGAGGCTGTGACAACATCACCGAGCATGAAAGTATGGTGCGAACGCTGCTGCTCGTCAATTTCTGGTCTCATCATCGATTCATCCTCATGGATCTCGAAACGCGCGCTATCAGCTGAACGCCGGCAAGGTGGTTGATGCCTGCACGAGCGCGACCATAGGGTCTGATGCGGAAATCGGGGCCATGAGCCCACTGATGATTTGCGATCTGCGTTGAAGTCCAGATCGAGCGAAACGCCGCGTTGTGCAGCGGAGCGAGAGTCACCGAACCGGACAGGGGAAGAGTCTTCGCGCCGCATGTCTCTGTGACTCTCAAAACCTCCACCTGGACCCCAATAGGGGCTCGGCAAACACAAAAAAAGTGGCTGCCGCCGGGACCTGTTCGGCGGCAGCCAAGGTGCTGCCCTTGCGAGGCAGACGGGAACTCTGAGCTAGGCGCGACGACCCTCCTGTATGGAACTGGACGGCCATTTGGGCAGTGATTCTTTTCTGAATGAGCCGAGCATCTTCGAAGGCCAGTTCTTCCTGGGCCCCAAGGATCGGGCAAATCTGGCATCAGACATCATCCGTCGGCCACGCTCGCTGTGATCTGGATTTCGACGATCGCTCCGCCGGGTAGCGAAGCCACTCCAACTGCTGCTCGAACACCAATCCCTCTTTCACCAAGCTCCCGGAAAAGATAGTTCGAAGCATGGTCAGCGATGCGCGAATGCTGATTGAAATCTCCGCTCGCTGACACGAAAACCGTCATAGCCAGTATGCTGTCGATCCTCTCTTTGCCGTTTAGCAGCCTCCGCGCTGCTGCCATCGCATTCGACGCGGCGAGCTCTACCGCCTCTTTGCAGTCTTCCAGATCGACGTCGTTGGTGAAGGTGCCAGTGTGAGTAAGAATTCCATTTGCCCGAGGCGTCATACCCGACGTGAACACCACGTCGTGATGGCGCTTCGCAAGTACGTAGTTTCCGTTTGGCATCAGCGTTCGCCCCCAAGACGAGCTACCAACGGCGTCCCCTCCCATACTAATCCTCCTCATAATGATCCTTGACCTTGCTTTGCTACAATCCGGTATTTTCGAAGTCTCGGCCGACTGATCGGTAGGATGCCGTAACCGTATTTGCCATGAGCATGGCGATCGTCATTGGACCAACGCCGCCAGGAACAGGCGTTATCGCCGCTGCTACTTCGGCAACCTCATTGAAGCAGACGTCACCCACGAGGCGCGTCTTGCCCTCGCCCCGCTCTGCCGCCTCAATGCGATTGATGCCAACATCTATAACCGTCGCCCCCTCCTTGACCCAGTTGCCCTTGACCATCTCCGGTCGGCCTACGGCGGCCACCAATATGTCTGCCTCCGGGCAAACATCGGCCAAGTTTCGCGTGCGGGAGTGAGCCATGGTCACAGTCGCATTCGCACCAAGCAGCAACTGCGCCATCGGCTTTCCGAAGAGGTTCGAGCGGCCAATGACGACCGCACGGAGGCCTGACAGATCCGCTCCATGGATGCGGCGAACCAAGACCATGGCACCGGCAGGTGTGCAGGACACGAGCCCGGTCTTCGTGTCGCCGATTGCGAGCTTTCCGGCATTTACGACCCCCAGACCATCAACGTCCTTCTCGGCCGAGATCGATTGGATGATCCGTTCGCTATTCAAGTGCTTCGGGAGCGGCAGTTGGACCAGGATACCGTGGATATGCGGATCACTATTCAGAGTCTCCACCAGAGCTGCGAGTTCATCCTGGGTGGTGTCCGCGCACAATGTGTGCTGGACAGAGGCAAAGCCGCACTCTCTCGCCACGCGGCTCTTTGCAGCCACATAGGTGTGGCTCGCCGGGTCGTCTCCAACGATGATCACCGCAAGCCCTGTCTTGACGCCATGCTCCGTCTCGAGAGCCGCGGCCGCGGTTTTTACGTTCTCCACCACGGACGCGGCAATCATCGTACCGTCAATTACTGTCGAGCCCGTCATCCCATACGCTCCGATGCGAAGCTGCCCGGACTTGCCGGGAAGACGACAGTACGATTTCCGTTCAAGAAGACGCGGTGATGGATATGCGCGTGGATTGCGCGGGCAAGAACCTGGCTCTCGACGTCGCGGCCGATCGAAACGTAATCGTCGGCGCTCTGTGCATGCGTGATTCGGACCGTGTCCTGCTCGATGATCGGCCCTTCATCAAGGTCGGTGGTGACATAGTGAGCAGTTGCGCCAATGAGCTTCACCCCGCGCTCATAAGCCTGCTTATAGGGGTTTGCCCCCTTGAAGGACGGCAGGAAAGAGTGATGGATATTGATAATTTTCCCTGACATCCTCTCGCACATGGCATCAGAGAGAACCTGCATGTACCGTGCGAGCACAACCAGTTCCGTACCCGTCTGTTCGACGAGCTCCATGATTTGAGCCTCGGCTTTCGGCTTGTTCTCTTTGGTGACCTTGATGTGGTGGAACGGAATGTCATGATTGACCACGACCTTTTGGTAATCGAAGTGGTTGGAGACGACCCCCACAATATCGATCGGAAGTGCTCCAATACGCCAGCGGTAAAGCAGGTCGTTCAGGCAGTGCCCGAACCGCGAAACCATCAAGAGAACTTTCATCCTTTGGGTCTGAAGATAGAGCTCGGTCTCCATTTGGAACTTCTCGGTGATCGGCTTCAGCCCCTCAGTAAGTGCGTCCGCGCTGGTCCCGTCTTCTGAAACGAAGGAGACCCGCATGAAGAAGCGACCCGTACTTAGGTCATCGAACTGCGAGCTGTCGATGATATTGCAGCCCATCTCGCACAGAAAACTTGAGATGGCTGCGACGATTCCTCTTGTCGACTGACAAGTAGCGGTTAGGACATAAGTGGTCATTGCTTCCCTTCGTGAGGTTACAGGACATCGTCCGCTCAGTTGATGAGCGGTGGAAAGAACGCGCTATTACTTCAGGTCTGACGAGGGGCCCGACGGCGATCCTAGCCCGTGGGTGTTCAGATACCCTCGCCACGTATCAAGATCGACATTACCGCCCGACACCACTGCAACGACGGTCTTTCCCTTCCATTTTTCTCCATGGCGCAAGACCGCCGCAACAGCAGCAGCGCCGCCCGGTTCGGCAACAATTTTCATATGATCCGCCAAGGTCTGCATTGCAGAAATGACGTCGGCCTCCGACACCGAGAACCCTCCGGCCACAAGCTTCTTGTTGATCGGAAATGTTTTCTCACCAGGAATCTGCGTTACGATGGAGTCGCAAATCGAGTTGTGACCAGGCTGATTCCCGATCCTTTCACCCGCAAGAAGCGATCGTTTAGTGTCGTCGAAGTTTTCCGGCTCTGCAGTGTAGATCCTGGTCTGGGGAGCCCGTTCAGCCATCGCAGTCGCGATACCGGCCATGAGCCCACCCCCACCGACCGGGCACACCAGAGCGTCGGCGGACGTATTGAGCTGTGCCAGTTGGTCGGCGACCTCCAGACCAATGGTCCCTTGCCCGGACATCAGCACATAGTCATCATAGGGAGGAACCAGCGTTGCGCCGGTTTCTTCCGCCACATCACGTGCGATCTTGGCCCGATCTCCTGTCACACGGTCGTATGTGACAACTCGTGCACCATATTGGGCGGTGTTGCGCAGCTTCACAGCAGGGGCGTCGTCAGGCATGATGATAGTCGAGGAAACACCCAACTCCGCCGCGGCAGCGGCAACACCCTGGGCGTGATTGCCGGATGAGAAGGCGACCACACCGGCTGCTCGCTCTTTGTCGCTCAACGACGCGATCTTTACATAGGCACCCCGGATCTTGAAGGATCCGGTGCGCTGCAGGCACTCCGCTTTGACCAGGAGGCGGAAACCAAGTCTTCGGTTGAGCAGTTCCGATTCCAACAGAGGGGTAACACGGGTCACTCCTTCAAGGATTTGGGCGGCCTTGGCAATCATCGTGAAATCTAGCATCGCATTACTTTCCAATTTGAGATCGTCGCGCACTCGTTCAAACCTTGTCAGTCCAGCCGCACGGTGCTTGGTATGGCGTCCTTAGGGCCGACATTCCAAGCCGCGGCATCTTCGCGGCAGGCGTCTTCAAACCGCTGGATCTGCTCGGAACTGTCGCTGTAGGACATGACCAGGCGGAATCCCTCGCCGTTGCCGCCCAGGTTCCATGGTCGTAAGTGAATGCCCTTCTCTCGAAGAGCATTCGAGAGCCGTGGCGGCAGGACGGCGAATACCTCGTTGATCTGCACTGGATGAGCCAATACAACGTCAGCGCACTGGGCCAAAGCGCTCGCAACTCGAACCGCGTTTTCGTTCGCGCGCAATGCGTTGGCGCACCAAAGATCGTTTTCCAGATAGCTCAATAGCTGCACCGACATGTAGCGCATCTTTGAGAACAGGTGCCCTGCCCGCTTGTGCATAAAGCCAAGCACGCGAGCTATCTCTGGATCGAACGTAATGACCGCCTCGGCATTCATTGTACCGTTCTTCGTTGTGCCAAACGTCAGAATGTCGACGCCAGCTTTCCAGGTCATTTCTGCTGGGGTTAGACCCAGATGAACAATGGCATTCGAAATGCGCGCGCCATCAAGGTGGACTTTCAGTCCGGCCTTATGTGCTATTGCAGTTAACTCTTTCAGCTCCTCCGCGCCATAAACAGCACCCGCCTCTGTGGCCTGGGTGAGGCTGATTGAGCTCGCCGCCATATGATGCACATTGCCAATTCCGTGCCGTTGCAGAGCCTGTTGCAAGGTCGCCGACGATACTTTGTTATGTTCGCCCGGCAACAAGGTCATCCGTCCACCCCCGCTATAGAATTCGGGCGCGCCGCCTTCCGTCGTTACGATATGTGCGCTCTCATGACAGAAGATGGTGCCATATGGTGGCGTAATGGCGCCCAGCGCCAGACCATTGCCGGCAGTCCCCGTCCCTACCGGAAACACGAAGGTCTCGCGCTCGAAGAACTCGGAATAAGCGGGCGCTAGCTTCGCGGTATACTGATCCGCGCCGTAAGCAGTCTCGGAGCCTTGGTTACAGCTCAGCAACGCGTTCATAATCTGATCGCAGACAGGCGCACCGTTGTCTGAATTGAAGTGATAGGTAGCGATGTCACTTCCTCCCGGCTGGAACGAAGCCGCCACCATATTCGGCAGACGCATCATCCAGCACTTCCCAGAGGTAGTCGGCAGAGGCAAAGTCCGTGAGGAGATGAAGACCTTCAGAGGCGCCGGTCTCACGGATCAGCACAGCGCCGATACGTGCCACGATCGTTTGAGCGATTTCGCCGGGGGGAAAGCTCTTGTCACGGAGATCAACACCGCAAATCTTCGACATCATTTCCGAAACACGCGCACCTTTGATGAAGAGCCAGCTATGACTGTCTGCCCGCGGAAGCGGATAGCCCATGCGGGCGCCACCGCCAGCGCTCTCCGAAGCCCAAGACGCGTCTAGTTCGCCACAAATGTCGCTCATCGAGTTGCGACCGTTCAGGACAAGGTACTCCTCCTTGCCAAGCCGACCAATTACAGTGCCATCGGAAAGGGTGACGGCTCTGTTCGGGCGTTCCGGGAGAGTGGAAACCTTCGAAGCAAGCCAATCGGTCGTCCCGGCTCCCTTAAACCCCGTCCTACCTACGGGCGTGTAATCATGGATGAGCACGTTCCCGGGTTGGCGCGGAACGCGAGACTGTTCGAGGCGATCGGCAAAGGGGCTTCGTGCGATGGCAGCCATGTTACATCTCCTGCCGCTTGTTTTCCGGATCGTAGAAATGCGGTGCGACGACCTCGGCTTGGTGCTGGCTGCCGTCACTTGATCGCAGCGTGATACGGCCTCCGAGGTTCGCGTCCGCTCGGTCGGCGTAGGCGAGACCGATGACCTTCGAAAGCGTGGGAGAACAGGTAATCGACGTGATGAAGCCGGCGATCTGCCCGTTTTTCACGACCAGATTGGATTCCTGCAAGCCGGACGTGGGCATCCGATCAAGAGAAAACCCAACAAGCTTGCGGTTCGACAGAGTCTTTCCGCGGATCTGAAGACTGCGCTTGCCGATGAAGAAGGGCTTGGAATTCGCCACCGCCCAGCTCATGTCGAGCTCCTCCGGCGTCGTCATGCCGTCGGTGTCCTGACCAATGATGACGTGACCCTTTTCGAGCCGCATCACGCGCTGCGCTTCAAGGCCAAACGGCTTGATCCCGTATTCCTGCCCCGCCTCTCTAATCGCATTCCACAGTTCCGCACCGTAGCGTGAAGGAACGTGGATCTCGTAGCCCAACTCGCCGATGAATCCGACGCGGAACACACGCGCCGGGATTCCGGCGACCTTACCCTCGCGGTAGGCGAGATAGGGGAACTGCTCCGCCGACACATCGATGTCGTCCGTCAGCTTTGTAAGGACCTTGCGGGCGTTGGGACCCGCGAGGTTTACCCCCGCATATGCCGCGGTGACGTTGGCGATATCCACGTCAAGCCGCCACTGAGCATTCCACCACAGCATGTTGCGATAGATGCGATCTACGCCTGTGGTCGTGGCCGTGACGTAGAAGTACTGATCGCCTCTTCGGCATGCAACACCGTCATCGATGACAGTGCCGGCCTCGTTGGTCATCAAAAGGTAGCGCGTCTTGCCAACGGGAAGCTTCGCATAAGCGAAGGTGTACATTCGGTTCAGGAACTCTGTGGCATCCGGACCGCGTATATCCAGCCCACCCAGCGTCGAGACGTCGATCATACCGACATTGTTTCGCGCATTGCGCACCTCGTCAGCGATGATCTTCTTGTCGTCCGGTCCTTGTCCATAGAAGGCCGGCCGCATCCAGTTTCCGGCCAAGAGCCAGGAAGCCCCTTCGGCGCAATGGTGCTCGTGCATCGGCGTACGACGCATGGGCGTAAACTTCCGGCCCGCCAAGGTCGCGATCTTCTCCGTCGTCACCGGAGGCCGAGCTGTTGTGACACCCACCTCGCTGATCGTGCGACCGGTTTCCTTTGATACGAGCATCGCCGTTGCCAAGGCTGCGTGGCGCCCTTGGCTTGGACCCATTCCGACGGTTGAGAAGCGCTTCACAAGTTCAAGTTCGCGGTAACCATCTGCGACAGCGTTCTTGATATCCTTGACCTGCAAGTCTTCGTCGAAATCGACGAAATCCTTTCCGCCGGGGTGCGGAAAGATCGGGCGGGGATGGTTAGGTGACACAGAACTACGCGCCGGCCGTGCGGGCAGATTTGAGATCGACAAGCCGCAGTTGGCCGCTGCCCGTGCGCCCTGCGCAAATCCATCTGCAATGCAGGCATCGATGTCGAAAAAGCCGTCGACAGAGCCGGCGAGCAGGACGGCATCATCCTGCCCTGAAATCGTGAACCGAGCCGAGACATCGTCGTATTCCAGCTTGCCTCCAGCCTGGAGCGGCAGTTGGTAGGCGGGGACATAGCCGACGGACATGCACACAAGGTCGCAGTCGAACCGGAGGCGGATCTTGCCAGCATTCCCAGATGCATCCAGTTCCGCGACCTCAACTGCTTGGACGTGCTTGTGGCCAAACTCAGGCATGGCGTCCCAGACGCACCAGCCGTCAAGGATTTCGACATTGCGTTCTTTCAACTCGTCACGGTTCGGTCCGCGGAGATCGCTCCTTCGAAGATCGCACACAGCGACGAGACGAACGCCAGCATCGAGAAGGTCTAAGGCCACTCCATAAGCATCGTCGTTCGATGCGAGCACGATTGCGCGCTTTCCCGGTTTAACGCCGTAGAGGCGCATAAGCCGCTGAGCCGCTGACCCCTGCATAATGCCTGGCAGGTCGTTATTGCGGAACTGCGATGGCTGCTCGATCATGCCTGTGGCGAGAATGACCTGCTTCGCCCGGAGTTTGTACAAGCGGTTGCCACGAATGACAGGCAGCCAGTTGTCAGCATACCAGGCATTGCACGTCGCGTTGGTCCAGATCTCGATATTCGGATGAACCTTCGCCTCGTGAACAAGGTCGCGCTCGGTCTTCACACGCGCATAGCTCAGCGCACCACCGATTATAGGGTTTTCATCAACGATGAGCACCGACGCGCCTGCATCCGCAGCTGCTATCGCGGCCGCCAAGCCAGCGGGTCCGGCGCCGACAACAACGACGTCGTACCAGCCGTAGGCCTTGTCATAATACCCTTCCGTGGGCTTGCTGATGTCCAATTTGCCTAGACCCGCCTTGGCTCTTATCCGCGGCTCCCAAACTCGTTCCCAGATCCCCTTCGGCTTGAAGAAGGTCCGGTAGTAAAATCCCACGGGCATGAACCGCGAAAATCGGTTCATCGCAAAGCCTCTGTCCTTGCGGGCAGAGTGGCTGACATTCTGCGCACGAACCGCAAGACCCTCAGAAATGGGGTGGCGGTCGGCAAAGACGCTCACCTCATTGCCGATCTGGACAAGCGTGTTGGCGTCTTGCGCGGCCATGGTAAGGATACCGCGCGGCCGATGATACTTGAACGAGCGTGACAGTATCCACTCATCATTCGCAGCAAGCGCTGACGCAATGGTGTCCCCGGCTACGCCCTCGTATTCCCTTCCATCGAACGTGAACTTGATCTTCTTCGAAGCATCGATAAGCAGCCCCTGCCGCTGTGTCGGCTTGTTCATCGTACCTCCCCCAAGGGACCATCCGCAGGTACGGCGAAAGTCGCCAGTATCTCGTCGGTTACCGTATTGCGCTCAGCAAGAAACCAGAAGTTCGACGGCGTGTGGCACCACCATTCGCGAACGACGCCCGCCGTATTGTTGGACATCCAGAGGTAATCGGACCACTCCTTGTCGCTGGCGCTCGTCGGGTCGATGTGCTGGTGGACTTCGCCATGGCACTGGAACTCGGTTATGTTTCGTGGCCCATTGAGAGGGCATGTCATGATTTTCACTTTAGGCTCCTCAATGGCTCGCGGCGGTAGCGCCCATTTCGTTGACCAGATCGAAGCGTTCGAAGCGATCCAGTGGGAATGGGCGGATTTCCTCGGGAACACGATTGTCAGCAATGGCCTTCGCCAGGAAGAAGCCGCTTGCGGGCGTCGCCTTGAAGCCCCATGTCCCCCAGCCGGCGTCCAGCCAATAATTCGAGAGCGGACTTTGGCCCATTATTGGACTGTAATCAGGCGTCATGTCGGTGATACCCGCCCATTGGCGCAAGACTTTCAGTTCCCCGATGAACGGGAACAATTCCACGGCCGACGCCGCAAGCCCCTCTTTGAGTTCGAGGGTTGATCGCGTGTTGTAGAGTTCGTACGGATCGGATCCGCCGCCGATGACGAGCTCCCCTCTGGCTGACTGCGAGATGTAGCAGTGGAGAGCGGTCGACGAGACCATCGGATCGAGAAACGGCTTGATGGGATGGGTCACCATCGCCTGGAGCGGGTAACTGCGTATTGGCAACTTCAAACCGACCATCTTCGCGACGACGGACGAATACCCAGCAACACACTGCACTACAACACCCGCCGAGAGGTCACCGCGATTGGTCCGGATTCGCGTTACCTTATTGTTTGCGACCTCCATGCCGAGGACCTCGGTGCGCTGGTGGAGCTCGACACCTCGCTCGCATGCCCTGATAGCGTATCCCCAGACGACGGCGTCGTGGCGGGCAATCGCTGCGTTCCGATGCCAGAGGCCGGAAAGGATGGGCATGCCTTTGATGTCGAGATTGAGGGAAGGAACAAGATCTTTGATTTGTTTGCGATCGAGGATCTCGTTTGCTTCGCCGCAGAAGACGCCGGCGTCCGCGCGCAGGCGGAGTGACCGCGATACTCCGTCGGAGTGAGACAGTGTCAACTGCCCCCGACGGGAGTACATCATGTTGTAGTCCAGCTCGTTCGAAAGCGATTCATAGAGTCTGAGCGACTTGGCGTAGAACTTGATCGAACGCTGGTCCGTGTAATTCGATCGGATCACGGTCGTGTTTCGGGCCGTGTTGCCGCCGCCGAGATAACCCTTCTCGAGGATCGCAACGTTTCGAATGTTGTGATGCTTGGCCAAGTGATAGGCCAGTGACGCACCATGCCCGCCGCCGCCAATGATCACGACGTCATAGTGCGCCTTGAGATCGGGCGTGAGCGGCACTTCCTGACGCGCCGGGTACCGTTTCGAGATGCCGTACTTCAGAAGGGCAAACACCATAACTCGGGTCCTGTTACCTGTTGAGCAGGTTTGAATATCGCTCTTGCAGACGCCGCGACATCGAGACCGCCCCACACTCATCAACGGGCTCAGGAGGAGAGTGGCATACCTTGGAGATTTTTATTGCCCAAAAGGGACATGAATAGTAGATATCCCGCCATATGACCTTTCTCGCTTTCGAATTTTCAATTTGGAGGTACACCATTCTGGAAATGCGCGTAGCGTTCATTCTGACGACTGGTTATTCGCTGATGGCCACCGCTTCGGCCGTTGAGCCGCTGCGAGCAGCAAATCATCTCGCGGGCAAGAAGCTCTACGAGATCAGCTTCGTTTCGACCTACGGGGGGCTCGCCAGATCTACGGCCGGAGGCGGCTTCGACACTCTGTCGATGGCAGAGTCAGGTTTGGATTTCGACCTTGTTTTCGTTGTCGCGGGCGGGAACCCGATGAGCTATGAAGATGCCGAACTGAACCGATATCTCCGGAAGCTCAACGCCCGAAAGGTAAAACTCGGCGGCATTTCGGGGGGACCGGCGATCCTTGCCAGGCAGGGCTTGATGGAGAACCGACGATTTGCGGTTCATTGGCAGCATATCGAGGCGCTCGAGGAGCTGTCGTCTGACTTACTTGTAGAGCGGCGCCTCTTCGTCATCGACCGCGATCGATATACCTGCGCAGGGGGCGTAGCAGCGCTCGACATGATGCTTGCCATCGTTGCTTCCGAGCATGGGACAGTATTTGCTCAAGCCGTCAGCGACTGGTTCATCCATACGCATATGCGATTAGCGACCGAGCCACAGAGAGCGACCTTGGCTCAGCAACTCAACATCACCCACCCAGCGTTGATTGCTGCCACCGATTTGATGGCGAGCCATATCGCCGACCCGTTGAACGAGCAACAGATAGCAGACCTCTCCGGTTTAAGTTCGAGGCAGTTGCAACGACTTTTCAATGAACAAATCGGTGAACCGATAATGCAATTCTATCGGCGGATGCGGCTGGAGAAAGCAAATGAGCTGCTTCAGCAGTCGACATTGCCCATAACCGAGGTCGCGATTGCTGCGGGGTTCTCGAGTCTATCGCATTTTTCCCGAGCTTTTCGAAAACAGTTTGATGTTACCCCTCGGCGCCGCCGGATGGAGAGCCAAAGAAGCATGACTGTGCTGCGTTAGATGAAGCGGTGGTGTCAGTCCGCCAACAGGCTGATCGGAAAACTCCAACCCAAACTGTCTGTCAGAATGCGCGTTAGAAGTGTGAAATCAGACGGATGTCTTGATCGTTGTGACGGGTGTCCAAGTACTCAAACCCGGACACCCAGCTCGTCAAGCGGTTTTTCAAGCCGCCTTACGGCCGCTCGTTGGCTGTGTGGCTTCGCTCGAGCGATTGCGCAACGTGCAGAACGGAGTCTTCGTTGAAACGTGGCCCAATCAATCGCACCGCAGCGGGGATCCCTTCCCCAGGCATGATGGGAGTGTGAGCTCCATTCCCGGTCGCAAACGGCCGGGAGAAAATCCACCCGCAGGCTCTTCTCAATGCTGCCCGCATCTCACAACCCTAGACTCGGCAGCGGGATGGAAAAACGGCCGCTCCGCTCGATTGCATGCGCGGCCCGAAGGACAGTCATTTCATCGAAGTAGCGTCCGACCAATTGCAGCCCGATAGGCAGGCCTTCCGAGTGCATTGCGCATGGCATTGTCAGCGCCGGGTGACCGGTCATGTTGAAGAACGTCGTATAACGCGTGATCGCGTTGCCGATCGCCTCGTTCACGCCATTCCTGGCCACCTTGACCGTCCCGACCTTTTGGGCGATTTCCGGCGTGGCGGGGGTGAGGATCAGATCAACATCGTCGAAGAGCTTGTTCGTTTCCTGTCGATAAACCTCCACGAACCGCTTGGCCTTGACATAGTGTTCCGCCAGAATGCACTGCCCGAGTGCGAGCCCCGCCCGGAAATCTGCCCCGTAAAGATCGCCGCGTTGCTGCACGTATGCCGAATGAGCACTCAGCGCTTCCGGCATCTGAACGGTGAGCGAGACGGTGCGGCTGTGCTCCATATCCGGCAACGCAACGGGCACCAAAATTGCACCTGCGACGACGAGATATTCCTTGACGCTCTCAAGGGCGGCAAGAATCTCATCGTCGGCGCGCTCATAGTAGAAGTTTTTAGGTATGCCGATGCGAAGACTCGAGACGTCTTGTCCTAGCGCGTCACTGTAATTGTCTACTGGCCGGTTGACCGAAGCGGGATCCGATGAATCGTAGCCAGCGACAATGCGCAGGAGATCTGCACAGTCCGCGATCGTCCGGGTCATTAGCCCGACGTGGTCGAGCGTCCAGCAGTAAGGTACCACCCCTGACGTCGGAACCCGGCCGATCGTCGGCTTCAAACCCACAAGGCCATTGAGCGCGGCGGGCGCGCGAACGGAACCCCCCGTGTCTGTTCCAAGTGCCGCGGGAACCAGACCGAATGCCACGGCCGCAGCCGACCCGCTCGACGACCCGCCTGCGAGGCGCGTGGGATCGTACGCGTTTACACAGGTGCCATAGAACTCGTTCTCGCCTGTTGCTCCATATGCAAACTCATGCAGGTTTGTCTTGCCCAGGCTGATCGCGTGGGCTGCGCGAAGCTTGGCGACAGCATAAGCATCGCTCTTTGCCACTCGATCATGGAAGACCCGCGATCCAGCCGTTGTCAGGACGCCCTGAACGTCGAACAGGTCCTTCGAGGCATACGGCACGCCGGCGAAAGGAGATTCACCTAGCTCGTCGCGAGACAGGCCCGCGGCCTGCCGTTTTGCTGCCTCGATCGTCGGGGTGATGAAGGCCTTCGACACCGCGTTGTGGCGGTCAATCCGCTCGGCAAACACGTCAACAAGCTCCGCGGGCGTAATCTGCCCCCCGGAAATCAGCTGTTTTAGGCTCCTAACGTCTTTGAATGCGATATTGTCAGTCATTTGGATTCGCGCCCTGGACGCTCATGGCCGGAGGGGTGGTTCCGAGATCAATCTTTCGGAGCTGTTCAAGTTCGTTCAGGAGATCCTGAAAGCCCGTGATTATTCCCAGCTGCGGATCAACGAGCTCGTTTATTTCCGCGTCCGACCAGCTATGCGAGGCCATCTGCGCGCATATGCCGATCAAAGTGTCTTTCTGGAGTTTCTGCATCTGGTCCTCACAGAGTCAGCAGCAAGCGTGCGCCCACGGAGTCGCGAGCGCACGCTTGGACGCTTAGCGCACGATCAAGGTCTCAGGCGTTTTGTTGGTCAGGATCTCTCCGCCATTATCCGTAACCATGACAGTGTTGGAGATGAAGTAGTCGGCGACCTTGGTGTTCGTGAACCAGGAATGGGCGTGAACGACCATGCCAACCTCGATTTTGCGGGTCGATTTGGGGAAGAGACTTGTCACCATCGAACCGCCCGTCCAGCTCGGCGGAAAGCCAATGCCTACCAGATAGCCGCAGTGATGGCGGTGATAATCGACCAGACCTGCGCTCGCGGCTACTTCGTGCCAGGCATCGTAGGCATCGCCCGCCTTGGCGCCCGGCTTTAGCGCCTCACAGATCGCCTTCATTCCGCGGATCGCGAGCTCGGCAGACTGCTCCACGCCTTTGGGTGCACTTCCGACATAAACCAGTCGGCCCATCGGCGACTGATACTTCCGGTAAGCGGCGCAGGTTTCCAGGAAGACCGCATCGCCATTCCTAAATACGTCGCCGCGCCAGGTTGTGTGTTCTTCACCGAGGCGGCTGGTGGGACGGATGAACGGGCCAAAACCGGGGTATTCACTGCCCTCGAGAATCATCTTGCTGTGATAGGCTGCAGCGACTTCGTAGTCAGACGCGCCGTCGTGCACGGCCTCAACCGCTGCCAGCGTGCCCATGTCGACGGCGTGTGCCGCTTTACGGGTGTATTCCATTTCCAGCGGCGATTTGATCAGGCGAATGTCGTCCAAGATACCGGAAGCATCCACCCATTGAACGCCCGTCTGGTCGTCCTGAATACGCTCGGCATGGCGCGCCGTGAGGAAGAGACTGCGCTTCTCGATGCCCACTCGCTTGCCTGCGAGACCGAGATCTTTCATGGCCTGGTGAACATAGTCCGAAAGCTCTTCATGGTCCTTGTGCCCATAGAACTTTGCATTCGTGACCTGGTTCTCAACGGTGATCTGTTCCATGGCGCGGCAGCTGAGCGCCATTTCTCCATTTCGGTTGAGGACGAGAACGTGAGCCGCAAAGAAGCCCCAATGGTCGAGCGCAGTGAGGTAATAGATGTTTTCCGGGACGGCGATCACGATCCCATCGAGGTCGTTTTCAGCCAGTGCGTTCTTTGCTTTCGCAAGACGGCGATCAAGTTCCTCTTTCGGAAAAGGCGATTGGAACGTCATAGGTTTTTCCCTCCTAGTAATGACGACGCTGAAACACAATAGTGGTATACCTTTAGTAGTCTCGCGCCCGAAAGACCGCAAGCGAAATTTTGTCAATTCGGCCATTCTGCCCAGAAGTGCGGGATTCTGTAGGCGTCATGGTGAAGAGCTCTTGCTTAACCCCGCGTTCAGTGGTACACCAATTAGGCAATTCCGCATCAAACCCAAAAAAGGGGAACCAATGAGAATCAGAACCATCGTCGCGGCGTTCACGACAGCTGCTGCATTGTTTGCTAGCGCTTCTCTCGGCCAGGCTGATGACCTGACCGACCGAGCCAAGGCAGGAAAGCCGATCCGGATCGGCTTCGCACATGAGATTCCCTGGGCTTACCCGGGCGACAAAAATGAGCCGTTGGGTTTCGCCAATGCCCTAGCGCTCGGTGTGCTGAAATCCATGGGTTACACGAATATCGAGCCGGTCGTGACCGATTGGGGCGGCCTGATCCCTGGCTTGCAGGCGGGCCGGTTCGATATCATTACCGGTGGCATGTACATCACCGGAAAACGCTGCGCAAACGTGAGTTTCGCCGAGCCTATGGGTAAATTCGGTGACTCCTTCATTGTAAAGAAGGGTAACCCCAAGGGCATCCACACTTACCAGGACATCAAGAAAAACGACGCAACGATGGCAACGGTCTCCGGCTTCGTGAATGTCGACGCTGCACTCAAAGAGGGCATTGCCGAAGACAAGATAATGCAGGTCCCGGGCCTCACGGAGGTTCTCGCTGCCGTAAAGGCAGGGCGGGCAGACGCGGGCGCTGGCAACGATTTCGCCATGAAGGATCTTGCAAAGAGTGCGCCGGACGAAATCGAGGTGACCGACTCGGCCGCCCTACCGGAGTGGACCTTCAACTGGGTGGCAATTGCCTTCAGGCCGGAAGATAAGGATTTCCTGAAGGCCTATAATGAGGCACAGGCAAAATATCTCGGCACTCCCGAGATGCTGGAAGCAGTAGGCAAATTTCAGTACACGAAGGCCCAGCTTCCGGGTGACGCGAAAACCGATTGGATTTGCGCAAATAGATAAAAGCTCCCAAGGGTTGGGCGAGCTGCTATGCGTGCAGTTCGCCCACTTTTTTTGCTAAAGTGAGTTGCAATGACTTACATCTCATTCCTCTCCGACTACGGCGGCCGTTTTGTAGACGGGATGCTCGTCACCGCCCTACAGTTTCTCTGCTCTTTGGCCCTGGCGACTGTGCTCGCGCTCGTCTTCGGTCTTATGCTCTTGTCGTCCAACGCTGCGGTGAAGGGGGCCGCTGTCGTTTACGTGGAGTTCTTTCGCGGAACGTCGCTCCTGGTGCAGCTTTTCTGGCTGTTTTTCGTGCTACCGCTTTTCGGGATAACACTGGAGCCCTTCTTTACAGGGTTTCTCGCGGTTGGACTCAATATTGGCGCCTACGGAGCTCAGCTTGTCCAAGGAGCGATCAAATCAGTCCCGCGCGGTCAGTGGGAGGCAGCCTATGCACTATCGATGTCTCCTGCAAAGCGCATGCGGCGCATCATCATCCCTCAGGCGCTTGTTATCATGCTGCCGGCTTGGGGCAACCTTGTGATCGAATTGCTCAAGAGCACTGCACTCGTTGCTCTCATAGCGGTACCTGATCTGATGTTCGAAGCTAAGCAACTGAACAGCTCGACTTATCTCTCTACGTGGACCTTCGGCACGGCACTGGTCATCTATTACATCTTTGCTCGGTTCCTCGTCACGCCGACCATGCGATCGCTGGAGCACGTGATGGCCCGTAGAATGGGAAGGAGCTGAACGATGCATTGGGATTGGCAATTTACCGCCGAAATCCTCCCCCGGCTGCTGTGGGCGACGCTAAATACCCTTATGGCAGCGGGACTCGGTTACGCAATCGCAGCTGTGCTCGGTCTAGTGTTTGCGATCGCCCAGCGCACGCCGTTTCGCCCTCTAACGGTCACAGTCCGCGAACTCGTTGAATTTCTCCGCTCAACGCCGCTCGTGCTGCAGATCTTCTTTGTCTACTATGTTGGCCCCGAGTATGGGGTCTCGCTGAGCCCCTGGGTTGCGGGCATGATTGCTATCGGCCTGCATTATGCCGCTTACCTCTCGGAGGTTTATAGAGGCGGGATTGAATCGGTTCCGAAGGGTCAGTGGGAAGCTTGCACCGCAATCAACCTCACCACTGCGCAGACCTATCGACGAATAATTCTGCCCCAGGCGCTGCCGTTGTCGGTTGCAGGGATGGGCAACTATCTGATCAGCATCTTTAAGGACACCCCAATGCTGTCGGTCATCGGCGTGGCGGAACTCATGCAAGCCGCAACTGCAATCGGCGGTCAGAATTACCGTTATCTCGAGCCATACACGATCGTCGGCGTCGTATTTCTAGTCATCTCGCTGTTCTCCGCTGCGTCCATTCGCGGTTTCGAAGCGTGGATCCGCCGCAAGTTAGGAATGTACTGATGGAAGCCCTTTCCTCATTTCCCCTCGAGCTTACCGGACCCGAGGTCCCAATGGTGAGGTTCATGAATGTGCGCAAAACCTATGGCGACTTCGTGGTACTGGATAACCTGAATCTGGACATAGCACCTGGCGAAATGGTCACCGTCATCGGCCCTTCCGGGTCAGGTAAGACCACCGTGCTACGAATGCTCATGACCCTCGAGACGATCAACGGGGGCGTTATTTACGTGGATGGAAAACCGCTCACCCACATGCCGAAGAACGGCGTTCTGGTGCCGGCTGACGCCAAATACCTGCGCAAGGCGCGCTCTTCGATAGGGATGTGCTTCCAGCACTTCAATCTGTTTCCTCATATGACGGCACTTGAGAACTGTATGGAGGGGCCGGTGCAAGTCCTCGGCCTCTCTCGCCGCGAAGCCAAAGAGCGCGCCGAAGAACTTCTCTCGATGGTGGGAATGATCGAAAAGAAAGACCAGCACCCCGCGCGTCTTTCCGGCGGTCAACAGCAGCGCGTCGCCATTGCGCGAGCACTGGCGATGAGGCCAAAGGTGATGTTGTTCGACGAGGTCACCTCCGCTCTCGATCCCGAAGTAATTGGAGAGGTCACGAACGTCATACAGGACCTCGTGACCAAGCACAACTTGACGATGCTGATGGTCACTCATCAAATGGGATTTGCACGTGATATTTCTGACCGTATCTGCTTTTTCTACGGCGGAAAAATTGAAGAGCAAGATACGCCCGAGGAGCTGTTCGCCAATCCCAAGAGCAAGCGGACCCAACAGTTCTTGAGTGCAGTCAAAGCAGCAGATTAACATGGATCGGGTGGCAATGAAGATAGGTATCGCTGGAATCGGTGCTGTTGGCTCTGCAGTGGCCCAGGCATTGGACCGTGGTGATATACCCGGCTGCAAATTGACGGCAATCTCGGCGCGCAGCGCCGAACGTGCGGCAGAGTTCAACGTCTTTCTGTCTAACAGAGCTCCGAATGTGCCGCTGCAAGATATGGCGGAAGAGTGCGACATGGTACTCGAAGCGCTCCCACCATCTATGTTCGATGCGGTTGCAGTTCCAACGCTCAAGGCAGGGAAGATCCTCGTCGCGATGTCTGGCAGCCAGCTTCTCGGAAGAGATGATCTCATAGAGCTAAGCCGCCGGTCTGGCGGTCGCATCGTCATACCGTCTGGCGCCATGCTTGGCCTCGATGCAATCAAGGCCGCGGCGGTCGGCATGATCCATGAGGTGAAAATCGTTACTCGGAAGCCACCAAGCAGTCTCGTTGGCGCGCCATATATAGTCCGCAGCGGGCTGAAACTGGACAAACTCGACGAGGCACTTTGCATCTTGAAAGGCACGGTCCGCGAAATTGCCAAGGAGTTTCCGGCTAACGTGAATGTGGCCGCGGCTGTGAGTTTGGCGGGAGTCGGCCCGGAGCGAACCAAGATGGAAATCTGGGCGGATCCCAGTCTGCAACTTAATACCCACACGGTGAGTGTTCGGTCAGACAGTTCAGATTTCTCCATGTCGATTCAAAACCGCCCCAGTCACGAGAACCCGGCTACCGGTCGGATAACATCGCAGAGCGTTATCGCGTATTTGCGCCAGCTGCATGCTGGATTGCGCATTGGGACGTGATACCGGAATCGGCCACAATATCTGCAGGGGACGTTATGACAAGGACGGGCATACCAGCATCGACAAGCAGCAGCACCGCCTCTTTGAACAAAGATCACGACGAGACTTCCGAAGTCGAGAGCCAGGCCGCCGGCAAGCTGAGCAAGCAGGAGATTTATCTGGAGTTACGTCGCCGGATATGTCTCCTCGATTATCAGCCTGGCAGCCGCTTGAATGAGCGGGAACTTGCATCGGAGTTCGGTGTGAGCAGAACGCCTCTACGCACGGTCTTGCAACGTTTGGAATATGACGGCTTGATCATCAGTCAGCATGGCAACGGCACTGAGGTCACATCGATCGACCTTGGTTCGATGCGAGACATCTATATCGTTCGCATGCGATTGATGGATGCAATGGCCGAATCCTCGCCACTCCCGGTCGGTGACGATATTCTCAACGACATCCAGGACCTAGAACGGGAGTGCCGCGAACTGATGGGCAGCAAAGACAAGAGGCAGTTTGCCGAAATAATTATGCGGCTACATCAGGTCTTGCATGGTCTGAGCAGCAACGGCCCGCTCAGGGACTTTAACGATATCTTGTTTTTCCAGTCAGCCAGATTCTGGTTCTTGCTTCTCGACAAGATGGATTTCGGACAGCAGGTTGAAGAGCTTCTCGATGAACTTCGTATGATACGGAGAAGCTTGGAATTGCGTGACGTTAGACTGGTGGCCACCGTGCATAAGTCCCACCTAGCAATGGTGCTATCGAGGCTAGATGCGATGGAAAGTGCGGCTTAACCGTGGGCTGCGTCTGGACTCAGTATGTCGCACTCTGGGGAGCTCGCTACTCTGAATAGATGTCCGGTGCGCGGCGGCGGTGTGAACGACCAAAGGCCGCGGTGTCGGGGAACTCGGTGTCCGGCTCGAGGCTGGCTAGGGTACCTTGCGAACGGGCGAAGGACCTCGAGGCGCCGGGCCCATGAGAAGGCACTGGCCCGTTTGGCCCGGCCTTGCACCCAGTTCAGCACGATATCGTTGGTGAGCGGGCCACTATGGCCGCGCTCGTCGGCGAACACGGCGAAAGAGCTGATTTGGTGGCCCTCCATTCTGAGGGCGAAACCAAGGGAGGCGACGTTCGGACAAATAGGCCTCTGCCAGCGAGAACATGGTGCGCGCGTCGATTGTGCGCTCCCGGGTCAGGGTAGGGCGACGGCTGCAAGATTGCTCAGATCGACCTTTGCATAGATGGCAGACGTGTCGAGGCTTCGATGCCGCAGGATGTCCGCAATCTCCTTCATTGACGCGCCGGCTCGTGGAAGTCGGCTCGCCATGCTGTGGCGGAGCATGTGGACACGGGTCCGCGTCCATCCACATCTTCGGTAGCCGGCCAGCACCGCAAGTTTGACACTCCTGCTCGGGATCGGCTCGTCGTAGGGGGCAACATGGCGAACAAATATGGCCCGGTTCGACGTCGCGGGTCGCTCCTCGTGCAGATAGACTGCAATCGCCACTCGTCTTTGCCGGTAGCGGCAGAGCATCCGCGCGTCGGCTCTTGGTGCCGACAAGCTTGATCGTGCCATCGACCCAGTTGAAGTCGTCAAGCTGCAGCTTGACGACTTCGCTCGATCGCAGACCGAGATCGATCAGAGACCGCACCATCGCATTGGCGCGCAGACGCGAGGGGACGCCTGATCAAAGGAACTCAGCAGTTCGTGGATCTCGGCGTCGGTCAGCACCTCCGGTAATGATGCCAACCGCCAGTGAGCGACCCGGGGAATCGCGGCCTCCAGTTCATCCACCCGGTCGCCGGACATGCTGCCGAAGCGGAGATAGCAGCCAATGATGGCGCCGATCGCGGCGATGGTGGTGGGCTTTCGCCCTCGTTTGCCAAGGACGAAGCGGCGAATGGATACGGCGCTGATTGTCGCCAAGGAGATCGGCTGCTCGTCGAAATGCTCGACAAGAAATCCTCCGACCACTCGGCAACGCTTCCGACAGGTGTTGTCCGCCACCCCCCAGACGTTGCACATGTGGGCATCGAAGCGCGTCAATTCCTGTTCGATGGCGGAATTGCGGGATACTGCAGTACCACGCGGCCGGCATCGAGTACCTCCAGAAGATGGCCCAGTGCCGCCTGCAGCTCATGGCGCAAACGACGGACCGGCTCGGAGCAGGCGCACGCCGGCAGGTGGTCCGAGAGAAAGCGCATAATGGCGCCTTGGCCGATCGCTTCCAGGTCATACCCTCCTCAGTCAGCCAATAGGCGAAGTGCGCGAGGCAGCACACATAGGCGCGCTGCGTGTTCACCGCATATCGCCTTCGCTGCAGGTGGTCACCGTACTGCGAAACGCAGGGGCGAAGAATACTGCCCTCCAGCCAAGCGCGCGGCTGTGACTGAAGGGTGATCGCTTCTTGCATGTTGATCTCCTACCGAGTTGATTGGACTCGGAAGAATTATGCGCAGCGCAAAGTTTGAATGCCGGAAACCATCTCACTGATCTGCCGAAGAAAACTGGCTAACTTTGCCGGTGAGCTGCGCATAATATTCGGGTGGGCATAGTGCAGAGCGTTTTTAGCGTGGCGTCGCCTGTGTCGACGTTGACGAGCGCGCCTAAGCTAGCGACGGTGCGCTAAAAACGTGTTGGGCTAAGCCGCGGGCGCGTCTGGGGCCCTATGGGTATTGAATGGTGCCCATCCAAGGAAAAGACCGTCGCAGGACGGTGTTGACGCAGCATCTGGTGGAGCGCTGGGACGAAACCAGCGCGGATTCCGGGTCCAAAGTGGTGACGATTGGCTCCGTTGATCTTCTCGAAGGCGCTGGTGGGCGCGGTCGGCACGCACCTTCCGGAGACCGACCTGGTTTGCGGCCGAGCGATGCAACTGGATGACGATGAAACGGCAGCGTGAAGACGACGTGAAAGTACTGAGTGTCGAGGAGCTCGGCGCGGCGATCCTCCAGCCATTGCGCTCGGGCCAGCGATTGGCAGCGGG
>NZ_JAGILA010000011.1 GCF_017874595.1 Sinorhizobium kostiense
ACGCGGGAGAGTAGGTCGCTGCCAGGTCTGCAAAACGCAAGAAAAACAACATCTTCTCAAACACGCGGCCAAAAGCCAAACAACACCGCAAGCCACAAATAACGCGGGGTGGAGCAGCCCGGTAGCTCGTCAGGCTCATAACCTGAAGGCCGCAGGTTCAAATCCTGCCCCCGCAACCAGAATTTACGAGTAATATCATAAAGCTCCGGGTTCGCCCGGAGCTTTTTTTGCTCAGTATGTCCTAACACGACGCTGACCTGGACTGAACTTTCATCCCGCGACGATTAGAGCTTTGGCGGTTTTCGATACGCCAATGGGCGCGGTGGGAGCAACCGGGGGAGAAGCGTAGCCTTCGTTGGTGCCGGTTGCGGCGATGGTTCCGGCATAGCTTGCCGGGGCTGATGTCCGAGCGATGAGTGCGGCACGGCGCGAGTTCTTAAATCCCCGACCCGTCGAGCTCTTGGTCGTCATCGCCTTCCCAGGGTGAGGGCATTGAGGTGCGATTGAGATTGGCCGAGGGCATCGGCATCCAGCACTTCAATTCTGGCTCGGCGTATTCGATGATGCGGCCGGGTGAGGAATCAGCGGCGCGCCAGCCTTCCCCGCCAAACTGATCGCCATTCGACCAGTACGCGAGGTCAACTTCTGCCGCCCCTTGTTCGGAGGGGCGGATCGTGACCAGGATGCGACTGCCGTTTTTCGGCGCACTTGCCATGTGACGCCAGTGGTCGGGCTCGGCCATCATTTTTTCTCCTCCCTGGCTACGGGTTGCAAGTGTCGCCTTGCTACCGAATACGGTCAACCCAAACCATGCGGACCCATCGTCGATCGATTGGATCGCGTTCGCGCCTGTGATGTAGCTGAGTGATAGCGAAGCCGCTCGCACCCCCGACAGCGCGGTGGTGAGCGAGCGGTGTGCCGGAGTTGGGTATCTTGTTTCGACAGAATTCTGGGCATTTTGGCTGGTGTGACCTGTTCTGCCGACCTCTTTCGTTGCCAGAGTCTCCCTCGGTTTCTATCCTGACGCATGATCCGCACCGCGCTGGTGCGCCGAACCCTGGGGACACTAAAAGCCAATGGCATCTCAGCTGGATATGTTTGCGGCGCCGTTTCAGCCAGATGATGACGTCGTTGTGCCGCTGCGAGAATCCTTGAAGCTGCGGCGGAGGCCACTCGATGGCGAGCGCATGGCCCGGCTTCTGGAGGAGAGCGGCAGCTATCGCGTGCTGCGCAAGCTTGTCGGCCGTCAGATCGTCGATATACCGCGGCCCGGATTTCCTCGCATCGGAGCGATCGTCGACACCGAAACGACGGGCCTCGACCACAGCAAGGACGAGATCATCGAAATCGGCGCAGTCGCGTTCACCTTTGACGACAATGGCCATATCGGCGACGTCACCGGCGTTTACGGCGGCCTGCAGCAGCCGACTGCCCCAATCCCCGCTGACATCACCCGCCTTACAGGAATCACCGACGAGATGGTTGCCGGGCAGTTGATCGATGTCGGGGCGCTTCGAGCGCTGCTCGAACCGGCCGACCTGGTGGTCGCCCACAATGCCGGCTTCGATCGTCCGTTCTGCGAGGCATTCTCAAGCGTGTTTTCCGGCAAGGCATGGGCCTGTTCAGTCAAGGAAGTCGATTGGGCGGCGCGCGGTTTCGAGGGCACCAAACTCGGCTACCTGATTGGTCAAAGTGGCTACTTCCACAATGGCCATCGCGCCGTCGACGACTGTTTTGCTCTGCTCGAGGTGCTCGCCGGCGGCGCCGATGGAGTGACGGAGGCAACCGCTTTTGCGGAACTTCTCAAGACAAGTCAGCGCTCGCGCGTGCGCATCTACGCCGAGCATAGCCCCTTCGACATGAAAGATCATCTGAAGGCTCGGGGATACCGCTGGTCGGATGGCAGCGACGGCCGTCCGAAATCCTGGTGGATTGAAATCGAGGAGGAGCAGCTTGCCGCGGAGCTCGCTTTCCTGAGGTCAGAGATTTATCGGTGCAAAGAGGCCGACCCGCCGGTCAAAAGGTTGACGGCGTTTGACCGGTATAAGGCGTGATTGGATGGCCGGGCAGCCGTGGCATGTAGGGTTGCGCGAGCTCGCTGCCGTGATGGTGTTGTCGCCTCGAACGTTTTGAAGAAGCAACAGCTGCAGCAGGAGCACAGTGGGGCTTAATCAAAGTGGAAGCACCATGAAAACTCCGTTCCTTGCCGAGTTGTCGTCGCGGCGACTATCGGCGAAAGCGCAACAGAGTTCCATCGGGAATGGCACCGATTAGGCTATCGTTCTGTCACTCGGGATTCTGAGTTCACTACGGTTTTTATCTTCGCCACAGCTTCGAGCGTGCGATGCACCGGGCACTTGCCGGCAATCTCGGCAATCTTGTCGCGAAGCTCATCGGAGACCTCGCCATCGACAAAAATGACGCGCTCGAAACGATCGATCCGGGCGCCACTGCTGCGTTCCGATTCGGCACACTCTTCGCAGTCCTTGGCATGGATCTTCGCGTGCGAGACGTCGACCCCGATGCGCCCGAGAGTCAGCTTCTTGTGATCGGCATATAGACGCAGCGTCATCGACGTGCAGGCGCCAAGTGCGATAGATAGGAAGTCATAAGGCGATGGTCCGGAATCGAGCCCGCCAACGCTTTCGGGTTCGTCCGCGAATAGCCGATGGCTGCCGGCCTGGACCGCGTTTTGAAACGCACCTTCGCCGGTTTCCATCACTCGCACGTGTTCGATCGGCGCAGTCCCTTGCGGCGCGTCGGTGGCGAGATAACGCGTCAGCCACCCCGAAATGATCCGACCGGAGAAGGCCGCGTCCTCGGAATTCGTGAGCAGGTGGTCGGCGTTGTCCAGCGAAACAAAGCTCTTTGGATGTTTGGCCGCGAGGAAGATTTCGGTAGCGTTTTCGATGCCGACCGTCTGGTCCAGTGGTGCGTGGAGGATGAGGAGCGGCTTCTTCAGGCGCGCAACGGCGTCCTTGAGGCGCTGTGCGCGCGCGTCCTCAACGAATTGCCTTTTGACAAGGAACTTGCGTCCGGCAAGATCCACTTCGGCGGCACCGCTTCTCTCGATCTGTTCGAGGCTCGTTCCGAAGTTCTTCAACACGTGGCCGACATCGGCTGGCGCGCCGATCGTTGCCACGGCACGCACTTCGGGAATGTCCTTGGCGACGGCCAGGACCGCCGCGCCGCCGAGCGAGTGGCCGATCAGCAACGATGGTGCCTGATAATGGTGGCGTAAATAGTCGGCGGCTGAAAGAAGGTCGGCAACGTTGGAGGAGAAATTCGTCGAAGCGAATTCGCCTTCGCTCGATCCCAGCCCCGTAAAATCAAAACGCAGGACAGCGATGCCTTCACGCGCAAGCTCCGCTGCAATCCGGCGCGCTGCCGCCAAGTCCTTGGAACAGGTGAAGCAATGGGCAAACAATGCGTAGGCCCGCAAAGGTCCGTTGGGGAGGTCGAGACGGGCAGCGAGGGTTGCGCCGGAATGGCCGGCAAATTGGAGCCGTTGCGTATCGAAAGCCATGGGGCCACTCCTTCATTCAAGGAAATGACAGTCCGGCGTATCCACCGGGCCATTTAGAGTTGACGCACGCGACAGGCGCAGAACAGGTGCCCCGTCATTCGGCACAGCCGCCGGTGTAGCCCACGCGGGTCGAAACGACTCCGGGGAGCTTACGGATCAAGTCCTGCATGCCCCAGAAGCAACCACCAGCCAAAACAGCTCTCTCGGTCATTTCAGATTTCCTCTACCTGGTAAATATACGCGCCGTAGCCGGCGGCCTCCATTTCCTCGTTTCTCGCTCGATGCTCAGCTCTGCATTCTGATACAGATCCGCTTGGGAGACGACACAGGCGGGATACTTCCCTCTGGTCCCATGCTGCACGTGTCAAGCGCGACCGGTGTCGGATCGAGGCATCGGTCCTCTGCAGAGGGACGACGATGATCCTGTTCATTATTGCCTATCTTGCCGGCGTGCTGACGATTGTCAGCCCCTGCATCCTTCCGGTCTTGCCTTTCGTGTTTTCTCGAGCTGGTCAGCCATTCGCGAGAAGCATTCTTCCGATGCTCCTAGGCAAAGTGGTGACATTCGCGGGTGTGGCAACGCTTGCCGCTATTGGTGGGGATTGGGCGGTGCAGGCGAACGAAGCCGGCCGATATGCAGCAATTGTTGTGCTCGCGGTCTTCGGCGTAATGCTGCTCTCGCCGCGGATCGCGGCGGTGGTCACTCGTCCGGCAGTCGCGCTTGGCAACCGCCTCTCCCAAAGGGCGGCCGCGAAGGCGAGCGTCGGAGCATCCCTGCTTCTCGGCGTCGCAACCGGGCTTCTTTGGGCGCCCTGCGCCGGCCCAATTCTGGGGCTGGTCCTGACCGGCGCCGCGCTCCATGGGGCGAACGTTGGGACGACACTTCTGCTGGCGGCCTACGCTGCGGGCGCGGCTACTTCGCTGGCGCTGGCTGTACTCGTCGGCGGCAAGGTATTCGCCTCGATGAAGCGGTCGCTGGGTCTCGGCGAGCGTCTTCGCCAAGGCCTCGGTATCGCGGTGCTGGCGGGCGTCATGGCAATTGCGCTCGGCCTCGACACGGGGCTGCTTGCGCGCCTGTCCTATGCGGGCACGACGAGCCTCGAGCAGTCGCTCCTGAACCGGCTCCGCGGCCGCTCCTCCCAAGCGACGGCGAGCCATCGTGCCGCACCAGCCATGGATGTTCAGCAGCAGACCTATCGTAGCAACCTACCTGTCGAAGGGGCCTTCCCGCCGCTGGAGGGCGCCGTAACGTGGCTCAACTCCGAGCCGCTGACGGTCAAGCAACTGCGCGGCAAGGTCGTGCTCGTCGATTTCTGGACGTACTCCTGCATCAACTGCATCCGAACGGTGCCCTATGTTCGAGCCTGGGCAGAGAAGTACCGGAATCAGGGGCTGGTGGTGATCGGCGTGCATGCACCTGAATTCGCCTTCGAAAAACGCATCGACAACGTCAAGCGGGCAGTCCGCGATTTCGGGATCAGCTATCCCGTCGCGATTGACAACGACTATGCGATCTGGCGCGCCTTCGGGAACAGTTACTGGCCGGCGCACTATTTCATCGATGCAGAAGGACGGATCAGGCATCATCACTTCGGCGAGGGTGATTACGCGCAGTCGGAGCGCGTCCTTCAGGAATTACTGGCGGAAGCTGCAGGCAGCCGCAGGGGTGATGGCGGCCTTGTGACGCCCGATGTCAAGGGCGCCGAAGCAGCTCCCGATTTCGCCAACCTCCAGTCCGGCGAGGCCTATGTCGGCTACATGCGCGCCGGCAATTTTGTGTCGCGCGAAGGTGTAGCAGCCGATGAGGCGCGCGACTACACGGTCGGAAAGCCGCGCCTCAATCAGTGGGGCCTCGCCGGCAACTGGACCGTCGGCGCCGAACAGGCGACACTCAATCGCCCTCGAGGAGCGGTCACCTACAGGTTCAGCGCGCGCGACCTGCACCTCGTCCTCGGCCCAGGCGTGAGAGGCAGGAAGGTTCGTTTTCAGGTGATGGTCGACGGCGTCGCTCCGGGTCTGCATCACGGTTCGGATATCGGCCCCGACGGCAACGGAGCGGTGAGCGAGACGCGCCTCTACCAGCTCGTGCGCCAGTCGGGTGAAGTGCGGGAGCGCACTTTCGAGATTCGCTTCCTCGATCCCGGCGTCGAAGTCTTTGTTTTCACCTTCGGATGAGCCGATAGGAAACTCGAACCGTGAAGAATGCGGCCGTGAGCCGATCTGTCCGGAACTTCGTGAACAATCACTATGGTCGGAAAAGAGGAGAGGGCTGATGCGCAATTTTGTGATGCAATCATCGGGCTCGCTGCCGCGCCTTGCGCCTGGGACACCGATCCGCGAAAGCCGTCCGCAGTCGCGACGTTATTCGCCAGGCCGATGTCGCCGGCAGGTGCGAGTGCGGTGCCGGTAAAAGCTGAAACCGACCGCAACGGCCCCCTGATGGCTGGCCAGATAATACGGACCCGCTACCCCTTGGTGAGAACATGTCCTAAAATGCCGGATATATGACATTTGAGACATTGCGCTTTGCCCCTACTATGGAGGCTCCAAACTCAAACCAATGGAGCCTGCCATGACCCAGCATTCGAAAGGCACCGCGCTGATCACCGGCGCTTCCTCCGGCATCGGCGCGATCTATGCCAATCGCCTCGCGGGGAGGGGATATGATCTGATCCTCGTCGCCCGCAACCATGCCCGCCTCGATGAACTGGCCAAGCGCCTGACCGACGAGACCGGCCGCGCAATCGAGGTGATTGCGGCGGACCTCGGCAACAAGGCTGACCTGGGCCGTGTCGAGAAGGTGCTTCACGACGACGCCAGCATAACCCTGCTGGTCAACAATGCCGGCGTCGGTGCGACCTCGCCGCTGCTCGCATCCGATGTCGACAAGATGGAAGAGATGATCACGCTCAACGTCAACGCGCTCACGCGGCTGACCTATGCAGTGGTCCCCGGTTTCGTTGAACGTGGCGGCGGCGCCATCATCAATATCGCTTCGATTGTCGGTATCGCGCCGGAGGTGCTGAACGGCGTCTACGGCGGCAGCAAGGCTTTCGTGCTTGCCTTCAGCCTGTCGCTCCATAAGGAACTTGCCGACAGAAATATCCGCATACAGGCAGTCCTCCCGGGCGCGACGGCGACCGATTTCTGGGGCATAGCCGGCACGCCCTTGGAGCACGTGCCGAGCGAGATCGTCATGCCCGCAGAGGACATGGTGGACGCCGCGCTTGCCGGTTTCGATTTCGGCGAGCGGATCACCATTCCTTCACTGCCCGATGCCGCCGATTGGGATGCTTACGAAGCGGCGCGCCAGAAGCTTATCCCGAACCTTTCCTTGAGCGTGCCTGCAACCCGCTACCGGGCCGGGATCAGTTAACGCGCAGTCCGAGAGCAACGGGCCGGCACGTGTATCCGACGTCCTTCCAGGCGTCTGACCTGCCGGCTCGAAAGTCGAGGCGGCGCTGCCGCGACGGTAAAGGGAGATCTGAAATGAGCACGCCAGCTTTGACGGTGAGAAATGCGCTGTTCCTTGCCACGGGTTTGGCGGGATCATTCCTGGTGAACCTGTCAGCGCAGTTCGCATCGACCAACATCGCCGATATTCAGGGAGGTCTTTCCTCCACCGCAGACGAGGGCTCCTGGATACTCACCGCCTATATCATGGGCAGTTGCGTCGGGGTCGTAACGTCGGGCCTGTTGATCGGGGCATTGAGCATCGGCCGTTATCTGGTTGTAAGTTCAATCTTGTTCGCAGCTGCGGCGATCGCCTGTGCGATAACGACCGACGTCGGCATCATGATTGCTTTGCGTAGTGTGCAGGGCTTCGCAGCGGGCGGGTTCGGGCCTGCGGCGTTCGTGGCAATCTTTATGGTCGCCGGCGGCCCGCGACTGCCCTATGCCGTCATCATCCTGGCATTTGCGCTCCTCTTTGCCGGAACGGCAGGGCCTGTGGTTTCCGGTTTCGTCGAGGACAGTTTCGGCTGGAGAGCTCTATTCCTCATACAGGGGGCTATCGGCGCGCTGCTGGCGTTTGCCGCCCGTCTATGGGTACCGCACAAAGCGTCCAGTTGGCCGGCGCTCAAGGCCGATTGGGTGACCATTACGCTGTTGTCGCTTGCACTGACGAGCCTGGTGCTGGTCCTCAATCAAGGCACGCGCCGGCTCTGGTTCGACAGCGATATCATCGTCTGGGGCACGCTCGTATCCGTCGCCGCCTGGGCCGGGTTCATATTCGCGATCCGCTTTTCCCAGCTGCCGTTTGTAACGCCAGGCTTGCTTGTCACACGGAGGTTCGGCATTCCGATAGGACTCAATTTCCTGTTGCGTGCCGGCCTGGTGGTAAGCTCCTATCTGGTGCCGCAGTTCCTTGGGATCGTGCAAGGCTATCGCCCGCTCGAAGTCGCCGAACTGATGCTGTGGGCGGCAGCGGCGCAGTTGATCGTTCTCCCGCTGGTCTGGTGGTTCCTGCATCTGTTCGATCTGCGCGTGACAATGGGGCTGGGCGTCGCCCTGCTGGCCGTCGGTACAATGCTCATGGTCAACGGCACGGCGTTCTCTGAGGGTGAACAGTTTTGGCAGGCGCTCGCCATCTATTCGGCGGGCCAGCTCTTGCTCTTGGCCCCGGCCATGGTTGTCGGCACGGCGAGCCTTAAGCCTGCGGACCTCCCGACGGCATCGCTCGTATTCAATGCAAGCAATCTGGTCGGAACGACGCTCGGCATCGGCTTCATTTCGAACTTCGTCATCGAGCGTCAGAAGTTCCATTCCGGCGCCCTTGCCGAAAGCACGTCGTTCGACTACCCCCTCGGGGCAGATCGGGTCTCCAGTCTCGGAGCTCTCGCGGGCCGGGCGGCCGACAATGTTGGCGCCTGGGCGGCATCGCAAATCGCTTCCGCAGCACAACGGCAAGCATGGGCACACGCTTTCGCGGATGGCTTTCTTCTCGTCGCCATCATGTTGATGCTCAGCACCGTTGCGGTCTTTGCGATAGGCCGTTCGCCGCCACTGCGCCGCGCGGTCAACGTATCTCCGGATGAAACGCCGTGAAGACGCAAGCGCCGCATTGGGAGTCTGCTCGTCACGGCGGGTTATAGTGGTTTATGCCATGTCGCAAATATCGTATATCCCGCAATTCCAGACAGGGAATTGCACCATGCATCGGATCGGCTTTGTTGTCTTTCCAAAATTCCAGCTCATGGGCTTCGCGGCGGTCACTGCCTTCGAGATGGCGAATGTCGCCCTTGGGGAGCCGGTCTATGAGACAGAGTTGCTTTCGGAGAGGGGCGGAGAGGTCAAGTCGTCAGCCGGCTTCGGCGTCCTCACGAAATCCTTCGACGATACCCACTATGACACCGTGATGTTCGGCGCCGGGACGACTATCGAGCCGATCACGCCGGGACTGATCGAGTTCGCGCGTCACGCGCTGGAAACAGCGCGGAGGGTGGCAGCGCCATGTACCGGCGCCTTCGTGCTTGCGGAGTCGGGCCTGTTGGATGGGCGCCGGGCGACGACGCACTGGGCTTTTGCGCGCCAGTTGCAGGAGCGCTTCCCGGCAGTAAAGGTCGAAGAGGACCGCATCTTCATCGTCGACGGCAGCGTCTGGACGTCTGCCGGGATGACCGCCAGCATCGATCTCGCGCTCGCGATGATCGAGAAAGACCACGGCCAGGACGTCGCTCGCTCGGTCGCGCGAAAGCTTGTCGTCTATCATCGGCGTGCCGGCGGCCAGTCGCAGTTCTCGGCGCTGCTCGAGCTCGACCCGAAGTCTGATCGGATTCAGCGATCGATCGATTACGCCAAGGCAAACCTCCGCAGCGTCCTGTCGGTGGAAGAGCTGGCGGATGCGGCGGGATTGAGTGCGCGCCAGTTCAGCCGTGCGTTTCGGGCCGAGACAGGACAGTCGCCCGCCAAGGCCGTGGAGAATCTCCGGGTGGAGGCGGCACGGCTGATGATGGAGCAGGGCCGGCATTCCATGGACGTGATCGCCGAGGAAACCGGCTTTGCCGATCGCGATCGCATGCGCCGGGCCTTTCTTCGCGCGCTTGGCCAACCGCCCCAAGCGATCCGGCGGAATGCGCGGGAGAGCGCATAGGCAGCCAAGAAGCTGCCGAATGAAACTGCTTGGATAGGAGGTTTCACCCCGGACCTCGGAACGCGCAGACGCCCGGCATGAGATTGTATCCCAATGTGTCTGCCCGCCTGATTTCGACATAGGCTTTCAATTTCACCGACGGCGGACACAGTGGAGATAAGCCGGTGCCCACATCTGCTGCTGTCTTCATTCAATCGGGGAAAAATCGATGACAGAAGAAATCAATCGGCCGAGGCGGCATTTCATCGGGATAGCGGCACTGGCCGTTGCTGCCGCGCAGCTCGGCATGACAGGTATCGCCGAAGCGCAATCAGCGAGCCAGGTCCGCATTCCCGCGACCGCGCCTGGGACGAACACGTCCTTCGCCTCGCTCAAGCAGATCCACGCCGGCGTCCTTAATGTCGGCTATACCGAACTCGGTGCGGGCAATGCGCCGGCGGTCATTCTTCTGCATGGCTGGCCCTACGACATCCACACCTATGTCGATGTGGCGCCGCTGCTGGCGGGGGCCGGCTACCGGGTGATCGTCCCCTATCTGCGCGGCTACGGGACGACGCGTTTCCTGTCGCCCGACACGCCGCGCAATGGCCAGCAATCGGCGATTGCCTCCGACATCATCGCCTTGATGGATGCACTAGGCATCGAGAAGGCGATCATCGGCGGCTGTGACTGGGGAGCGCGGACCGCCAACATCATCGCCGCGCTCTGGCCGGAGCGCTGCAAGGCCCTGGTTTCCGTGAGCGGCTATCTGATCGGCAGCCGTGAAGCCAACAAGAAGCCCCTGCCGCCGAAGGCCGAGCTTGCCTGGTGGTACCAGTTCTACTTCGCCACGGAACGCGGCCGCGCCGGCTACGAGCAATACCGGAATGATTTCGCCAGGCTCATCTGGCAGATCGCATCACCGAAATGGAATTTCGACGATGCCACATTCAACCGCAGCGCGGCGGCCTTCGAGAACCCTGATCATGTCGATATCACGATCCACAATTACCGCTGGCGGATCAGCCTCGCCGACGGCGAGCGGAAATATGACGTTCTGGAAGAACGGCTTGCCAAATTCCCGTTGATCGGCGTTCCGACGATCACGTTGGAGGGCGATGCCAACGGCGCCCCGCATCCCGAGCCCGCAGCCTATTCCAAGAAGTTCCCGGGCACGTACGAGCATCGGCTGATTGCGGGCGGCATCGGCCATAACCTGCCGCAGGAAGCACCGCAGGCCTTTGCCCAGGCCGTCGTTGACGTCGATCGTTTCTGATCACTTTCGCCCGTGTGTCTTCCAGGTCCACAAAGGTCCCTGTACACTTCTTGGAGCCCTTCCAGTCAATCGGGAAGGGCTCCAGTTGCTGCGCGCTTTTGCGTGTCGCTTCCAACAGCGTTTCCAGGAAAAGTGCGTCGCGGTTTTTTTTACGGAATTCGCGTAGTTCCAAAGAGTAGATCATTTCACTCTTTCAACTGCACGGAAACGATCTAGCACCGATTTCGTATCGCAGTGTGTCCATTCCGCGTTCTGCCAGCATTCGCTTACTTTTCGGCCGCATCATGAAACATGCCATACACGTGCGCAGCGGCATATGTGCCTCGACAGTCGGACAGGCAATCGCCCCTCGGCGTCATCAACTCTGTCGCAAGGAAGGACACTATGACTGCGATCGAAAAGGTACTTTACACCGGCAAGACGCACACCACCGGTGGTCGTGACGGCGCATCCCGCAGTAGTGATGGACGCCTGGACGTCAAGCTCTCGTCACCCGGCAGTTCGCGGCCGGGGACCAATCCGGAGCAGCTTTTCGCCGCCGGTTGGTCGGCCTGCTTCATCGCGGCGATAGGGAAGGCTGCGAGCGAGCGGAAGGTAACACTCCCCGCCGATCTGGCGGTGGATGCCGAAGTGGATCTCGGCAACGGCGCCGGCGGCTATTTCCTCGGGGCACGCCTCCATGTGAGCATGCCCGGCATCGACCGCGACACCGCCCAGGCGCTGGTCGATAGGGCGCATCAGACCTGCCCTTATTCCAAGGCCACGCGCGGCAATATCGAGGTCGCGATCAACATCGTCTGAGGTGAAGAGGATGCTCCCGACCGGAGAGCCTCTGATCGGGGGCGCCATCGTCGAGAAACCACGAGTTCCAAGGAGTGACTCGGGCGATTCAGCCATATCGGTGCTTCGGAACAGCCACAGGTGTTCACCGAGGAGCTCCTAAGCCTGAGCCAATGCCGAGTTAAACACTGGTGGCGCTGTGCGCGTCTGTCAAAAACAGAAGGAGAAAAGCCATGGTTACTGCTAACAAGAGCGAGATAGCGCGGCCGCTCGACATGAAGCTCGAGGTCATCGTTGTCCCCGTATCGGACGTCGATCGCGCGAAGGAATTCTACGGTCGCCTCGGCTGGCGGCTCGATGCCGAATTCGCCGACGGCGACGACTACCGGGTGATCCAGTTCACCCCGCCCGGATCCGGCTCCTCGGTCATCTTTGGAAAGAATGTTACTGACGCGGCGCCGGGCTCCGCCCAGGGACTGTATCTTATCGTCGCCGACATCGAGGCAGCTCGCGAGGAGTTGCGCAGTCGCGGCGTCGATATCAGCGAAGTATTCCACGGGGGCGACGTGTACTCGGGCAGCGACGAGCCCTACCTGTTCGGGCGGGTCCGGGTGGGCGGTCCTGATCCCGAGCGCCGCAGCTACCGCTCCTACGCCTCCTTCAGGGATCCGGATGGTAATGGCTGGCTCCTCCAAGAGGTCACCGCGCGGCTGCCCGGACGCATCGATGCGGCCGCCACGACATTCGCCTCGGTCGCTGATCTTGCGAGCGCGTTCCGCCGTGCCGAGGCCGCGCACGGCGAATACGAGAAGCAGCTCGGCCATCGGGACGAGGACTGGCCTAGCTGGTACGCCGACTACATGGTCCGAGAGCAGACTGGCGCGCCGCAGCCGTCATGATCGGTTTGCGGCAAATGCAGCAGGGTGGGCTCGGCCGCCCTGCTGCTTGGGGCTGGGCCGTCGAATCATAAACCCGAAGCCAAAGCCGGATGACGTTGGGTGGTGCCGAGAGACTTCGCGGATAAAGATGAAAGCTTTGGTCGTGGAATTTCAAATGCAACGCTGTGGAAATCTGTTCGAACCGCTGCAACTGCCTTGCGGTTTAACCCTGAAAAATCGGATTGCGAAATCAGCGATGTCGGATTCCTTGGGCGACGGGACCGGCCATCCGACTGCCGAACAGATCAGGCTTTATCAGCGCTGGGCCGCAGGTGGGTCGGCCGTATCCATAATCGGTGAGGTGCAGCTCACCGCCGGTTACGCCGAGAACCCCGGCAATCTGGTACTGAATGAGGCCTCCGACCTTGACCGGTTCCGGGAACTTGCGCGACATGGCGGCGCAAACGGCACCAAGCTTTGGCTGCAACTCGGTCACGCCGGAGCGCTAGCGTACGCGCCGACGAGTAACCCCAAGGGCCCGAGTGCCCTCGATCTGCCGGGTCTGCGCTGCGTGGAAATGACATTGGACGAAATGCGCCAACTGCCGTCGGAGTTCGCGAGGACAGCCTGGTTGGCACAGCAGGCCGCTTTTGGCGGCGTGCAAATTCATGCGGCGCACGGATTCTTGCTTAGCCAGTTCCTTTCGCCACTGTTCAACAAGCGCAGCGACGGATACGGAGGGCCAATCGCCAATCGCATGCGTCCTCTCTTGGAAGCTATCGAAGCAACTCGCGCAGCCGTCGGACCGGATTTCCCCATCGCCGTGAAACTCAATTCCTCAGACCAGCTTGAGGGCGGGTTCGACAAGGAAGACGCGCTTAAGGTGGTGGCGGCGCTGGACCGGTCTTCGGTAGACCTGATCGACATTAGTGGGGGGACCTACTTCCCCGGAGCAAAATCCGCCTCCGACGGAACGGGACGCGGACCCTACTTCCTCGAATTTGCAAAGCGCGCCCGCGCGGTAACGACCAAGCCCCTCATGCTGACAGGCGGTTTCAAGACGCGCGCGCAAGCCGAGCACGCTGTGGCAAGTGGTGCGGTTGATATTGTCGGTCTTGCGCGCGCGCTCGTCCTCGAGCCTTCGCTTCCCGACCTCTGGAAAGCAGATCGGAAGCCTGAACCGTTCTTTCCCAGATTCTCCTATCCCCCGGAGGGCGGGGTCACCGCGTGGTACACGATGCGGCTGACCGAGATCGGCGCTGACAAAGAAACACCGGTTTTCGGCGATCTCGAGCAGGCAATCCGAGACTATGAAGCGCGCAACAAATCTCGAACAAAAATTTGGTTGCGTCACTTTGCCAATGTTGTCGTGGGACAAACCTAAATCGTGATCCGCAGCTATTCACCTTTGTCCGCATCCCGACTTTAGACGGTCAAATTGATCAGCCTTGGAGGCGATGGCGAATACGGTCATGGGCTAAGATCGTTTTCGAGTTCCACGCCCTAGCTATTGGAGGAGGGCGATTTCCGCCGCCAAGCCGCCACCTTCGCGGTTGTACAGAGTGAGTGTTCCGCCGATTGCGGTCGCGAACTGTTGGGCGATGGCAAGGCCGAGGCCGGTCCCACCCGTGTCGCGGCTACGGGACTGCTCCAATCGGAAGAAGGGCTTCAGCACGGTGTCCAGCTGACTTTTCGGAATGCCGGGGCCGCGATCGAGCACTTTGATAACCACGGCGGCGTCGCGGCGCCGCACCTCGACCTCGGCATTGCCGGCGAATTTCAGCGCATTATCGATGAGGTTCGTGAGAATGCGTTTCAAAGCCTGCGGCCGGGTAACGATTGCGCCGTCTGCCAGCTCGCCGAGCGTAACCGCCTTGCCGATGTCCTGATAGTCATAGGCTATACTCTCGATGAACGAGGCGAGATCGATGCGTGAGACTTTTTCCTCTTTGCTGTGGGCGCTGCGCGCATAGGCGACCCCTTCCTTGACGAGGCGTTCGACTTCACCGAGGTCCTGAATGAGCTTGTCTTTGTCGACGGAATCCTCGGCCATTTCGGCGCGGAGCTTCATGCGGGTGATCGGCGTTTGCAGATCATGCGAGATCGCCGCGAGAATCTGCACGCGCTCCTCAAGATATTGGGCGATGCGATCGCGCATCGCGTTGAAGGCCGTGGCCGCATAAGCCACTTCCGTCGGCCCCGCCTCGCTGAGGCGTGGCGTATTCCTGTTCGGGTCCAGAGTGTCGGCGGCTCTCGCCAAGTTGGCAAGCGGACGGATGGCCTGGCGCATGGCGAACCAGCTGCACAATACCAGGAGGGAAAGCTGCGCGAGGAGAACGTAAGGCAGCCAGTCGGCCACGGGCATGACGCCCCTTGGGGTGACGTCTATCGTCAGCGGTTCGCCGTCACTCAAGCGCAGATGCGCCTGAAGATGGCGGCCTACCCCCGGGATCGATTCGACCTCGATCGGGTATTTTGCACCTATTGCACCCTGGATCTTCGACGCCACCTCGGCGTCGTCCGGCTTGAGTACAGGATTGCCGGGGATGCCCGGTCCCAGAACGAACCGGTAGGAGCCGCGAGCAAGTTGGTTGAGCCAGGCGGACCGTTCGGCCGCAGGGAGGCGGTCGAGGATGGCGATCGATGTCGCGACGTCGTTCTCGAGCGTGTTGAACATCACCGACCTGGCGGCGATATAGCGCTCCGAAAACAGCACCGCAAACGACATGGCGTGAGCGCTTGCGAGACCGGCAAGGAGAATTATGAATAGCCGCGCCCTGAGTGTGCGCGGCCACAGGCGAATTCCCTTGAGGGCGGCCGTCGGCATCAGCGCGGCTCCACGATTTCGACCGGCATCGAGAATACGTAGCCTTCGCTGCGGACCGTCTTGATGTAGGTCGGCTCGCGGGCGTCGTCGCCGAGCCGCTGGCGAACCCGGCTGACTAGGAGATCGACCGACCGGTCGAAGAGCTCGGCCTCGCGTCCCTGTGTCAGATTGAGCAGCTGATCACGGTTGAGGACGCGCTGCGGGTGGTCGACAAAGACGCGCAGCAGCCGGTATTCGGCGCCGCTTAGCGCAATGGCCGTGCCGTCGGCATCGATGAGGTGCCTTGCCGTCGTATCGAGCTTCCAATCACCGAAACGCAGTACCTGGCCGGCCTCCGATATCTGCAAATTTGGAGGCAGCATGCGCGCGCGCCGCAGGACCGCCTTGATGCGGGCGAGCAATTCGCGCGCCGAAAAGGGCTTGGCGAGATAGTCGTCGGCACCCATTTCGAGACCGATGATGCGATCCATCTCGTCAGAGCGGGCGGTGAGCATGACAATCGGTGTCGCCTTGTGCCTGCCTACGCGCAGCTCGCGACTCAGTACGAGGCCATCGTCTCCCGGCATCATAAGATCGAGAATAATGAGATCGACCGTATTAGCCTCGAGGAACGCGCGCATCTGCCGTCCGTCGGCGACGGCGGTCACGCGCAGACCGTTCTTCTTCAGGTAGCTCGACACAAGCTCCCGGATTTCCCGATCGTCATCGACGACCAAGATGTGATCAATGTGCTCCATGGCGATCTCCACCGTTCGACGGGCATTTCATATCAAATGAGAACGCCGTGGTAGCAGTATTCACCGGTTCGCGCGCCTGTCACGAAGCAAAGTCTAGGGTCGGCGCAATGGACGGAAAGCGGCGCGGAGTTCGGCGCTGAATAGCTCCGGCTCTTCCCAGGCGGCGAAGTGGCCGCCCTTGTCCACCCGGTTGTAGTAAATCAGCTTGGTGTAGGCCCGTTCCGCCCAGCTCTTCGGCGGCCTGTAAACTTCGCCGGGAAAAATCGTCACCGCCGCCGGGATCACGATAGGGGCCAACTTGCTGTTGCCGGCGCTGTTCTCCCAATAAATCCGGCCGCTCGAGGTCCCGGTGTTCGTCAGCCAGTAAAGCGTGATGTTGTCGAGGATCTCGTCGCGGCTCAACGCGCGTTCCGGTTCGCCACGGGTGAACACCCAATCAGCGAGCTTGTCATAGAACCACGCCGCCAGTCCAACCGGCGAGTCGGCAAGGCCGTAACCGATGGTTTGCGGACGCGTACCCATGATCGCCGCATAGCCGAAGCCTGTACTGAGGAATTCCCTGGCTTGGTCAAACACCGCCCGTTCCTCGGCGGTCAGATCCGCCGGCGCAGGATCACCGCTTCGCAAGGCCCTGGCAACTTCCGGTGGGATGGTGGTCGGGCGCTCAATCCTGTTGACGTGGATGCCGAGCAAACCCGGAGGAGCCTGGCGGCCCATAGCGTCGGAAATGATGGCACCCCAATCGCCGCCCTGTGACACGTACTCCCTGTACCCAAGGCGCTTCATGAGTACGTCCCAGGCGCGGGCAATGCGGCCCGGGTTCCAGCCAGTGCCCTTCGGCTTCTCGGAAAAGCCGAAGCCGGGAACGGAGGGTAGCACCAGGTGAAAGGCGTCCTCCGCGGTCCCTCCATGCGCCGTGGGATCGGTCAGCGGACCGACGACTTTCAGCAGTTCAAAGACCGAACCGGGCCAGCCATGGGTCATGATGAGCGGCAAGGCATCCGCATGACGCGAGCGAACATGGATGAAGTGGATATCGAGGCCATCGACATTCGTCAGAAACTGAGGCAAGGCATTCAGCTTCGCTTCGCCCTTGCGCCAGTCGTAGGCCGTTTCCCAGTAGCGGACGAGTGACTGAAGCTTCGCAAGCTGTACGCCTTGAGAGCGGTCATCGACCGTCTCCGGCTCAGGCCACCGTGTGGCGGCAAGGCGCTCGCGGAGGTCGAAAAGCGCTACGGCCGGGATATCCACACGGAAGGGGCGAATGCCACCGGCCTCGAAGGGCGTCGTGGCCTCCGCTTGGGCGAAAGCTGTCGCAGGGCGAAACACCGCAACGGCCGCCACCGCGGCTCCGTTCAGGAGCAGAGCCCGACGGGACAGAGCGGACGCGTTTGCCGTTTCCTGTGCCGTCATTCTCGTACTCCTTCTCTGTGGTTCTCAATGTCCATGTCGAAACGCTCACTTGACCGGAACCACAAGCGGGGTGCCTTTCTCGACGATGTATGTCGCAAGCTCCGAGGCCTTGCCGCCGCCGACATTCTTCGCCACGTGCGCCACTCCGGCCGGTATGAACAAAGCTTCGCCGGCATGAAGCGTGACGGGCGCTCTGCCCTCGAGCTGATATTCCAGCGAGCCTTCGAGGACATACGCTATCTCTTCGCCCGGATGAGAGTGCTTGATGGAGACTGCGCCGGGTTGGAAGTCGACCCGCACCTGGATCGCCTCGCGGCCAGGCGTACCGAGGTCGTGCTGCACGAGATCGGTGCGCTGAATTCCCGCTTGCTGCGCCTTGGCCGCTTGCAGCGCCAATCCGCTTCCAACGATCAGCAGCGCAGCTGCGATGATCCGAGACGTTTTCATATGGTCATCCTTTCGTGCACTTGGTCGAGGCTCGTTTTCGAGCCAGTGCCGCCATTTGAGCGCCTATGTGTATTGACGCTATGTCCGCCCGGCCGGACTTTTGTAACGGCATGTATCGCGGAAGCAGCGGAGCGAACTCGGCGCCGATCGTTACGCAATCATTTTGGGGAAGAGGGCGCGCGTGACACGTGAGGCGCGGGCCACGATAGAAGAGGTTCGCGACTCGTTCCAATGAGATGGCTCTGCCGTTTCTCTGTCAGGGCGCCATTCATCGGCGCGTATGATCCCGTCAATAGCGCTGCTGAACTGCGCTTGGCCTCACCCAGCCTTTTGACCAGCAGCTTTCATCGCGTTCCATCTGGCGGTCCGGATGGTTGTCGCTGTACGGGACGCCACAGTACCCGCGGCGACGTCAGAACAGCGCGTAATCCGACAGTTCGATTGTGACGGCATTGAAATCGCGGTCGAGAGTGCCATCCGGCTTGAGCGTGAACACGCTGCGGCGGGTCGGGTACTTCAGCCCGTCAACGTCGACGTAATCAGATATAAAGTGCGCGGCCGGCGTGTCCGCCCACACATCAACCGTATAATCGTGACGGCGCAGCAGCCCATCCGAGCCGAAGTAGAAGCGCTGTTCCCGCGTGTGGCTGTGTACGCCTTCAGGAAACCGGACAGCGACGCCGCGAAGCGTCTCGCCTTCGTTCTCGACCGGGGCGACGTCGCGAGCTTCATAGCCGGGTTCGCCGAACACGAACGGCGTCGCATGATACGTCCACATGGCATAGCCGTTGAAGTAGGCGAGGTTCAGCGGGTCCCATTGTCCGTTGAAGCTGCGATCGAACGCTTCACGTCCGTTGTCTCGCTCGGCGATAATCGAGCCATCTCCGGCGGTGATCTCCACATGCTCGGGAGTCCAGGTCATCGTCCAATCCGGTTCGCCAAAGGGAGTAACTCGGGTCCACTGCCGGTGGAACTCGCTTGTTGCACGACGCGGCACAGGGATCAAAGGGGCGCCTTTCAGCTCCCATAGCTTTCCACCGCTCAGTATGGTTGAGGCAATACCCTTGAACTTATCCCAGCGGTCGCGCCCGCCATGCGCTTCCAGAGCCTCTTCCAGCAGCGGGTGCAACTTGTCACGCATCGATCTTCTCCTCAAATGGGATCCATGACGATTATTGACGCACCTGATCTTTTGCCGCTCGGAGCGACGTAGGTCCCACGAGGCTTCCAGTAGAACCCGTGCCGACCATGTGCCCGGAATGCAAGAGACGACTCCCGAACATGAACTTTGGCCGAGGATAGCATCTTTTGGGACGCTTGAGATCGCAAGAAATTGGGCTGAGATGGTCTCCGATACCAACTCCTACGTGGCGTTCACGGTGCAGATCTGACCACATACTGATCGCCGTCATTACATGGGGCGATCTCAACGAGAGACTTCATGATGCCTCGTTGACACGCAAACGGAAGGGGAGTTTGTGGACGCGCGCGACCGCGAGTCCACAAAGCATCCCTCCGCTTTATTTTTCAATCGCAGCCTGTGGCGTATTTCGGAAACTGATCGCCATGCGATTATAGGCGTTCATCAGGCCGGTCGCGATCGTCAAGTCAACGAGCTCCCGCTCGTCGAAGACGGCCCGCGCGGCCTCGTAGGCTTCATCGGGAACGCCGGTCTCGGCGACGCGCGTCACCGTTTCGGCCCAGGCAAAGGCGGCCCGCTCACGCTCGTCGAAGAGATTTCCGGCTTCCCTCCACGCCTGCACAAGCGCGATCTTCTCGATTTTCTGCCCTTTCTTCAGCAGGTCGCGCGTGTGCATGTCGAGGCAGTAGGCGCAATTGTTGATCTGCGAGATACGAAGATAGACCAATTCGACCAGCTCCGAAGGGAGGCCGCTCTGCAGGATGTAGCCGTACACTCCGCCAAGGGCTTTGACGCCGGCCGGCGCGATTTGATTGTAGTCGAGACGCTTGCTCATCGTTTGTTCCTCAAAAGGTCGGTTTACTCGATGGGGGTGGTCAGTGCCTTTTCATCGCTATCGAGGACGAATACGGCGAGGAGCCTTGCGGGCTTGGTCTTGCTCGCATTGCGGCTGACGAGATGCTTGGACGCCGGCGGTTCGTGCCAGCTCTCGCCGGCGCGATAGACCTGCCTCGGGCCGTCATTCACCTTCGACTCGATTTCTCCAGAGAGGACGTAGGCGAAGATGAAGGACGAGTCCGCGTGCGCGTGCGGTACCGAAGCCCCGCCCGGCGGATAGTCGACGATTACAGCCTTCAGCGTTTTGCCCGGAATATTGGGTATGGTCTTTTCGAAATGTGGCGTGACAACTTCGCCGGAGCCATGCGCTGCGGCAGGCATGGCGGTGGCGATGGCGATGGCGGTCCACGCCGCGCCTATGATGAACCGTGCATTCATGATGGCATTTCTCCTGTATAGGTTTTGAGGGGAAGCGAGCCCGTATCCTTTCGGATGGACGGGACGGGCGCGCTTGTGGCAGCCAGTCAAGTGCAGGTGGGTGCATCGGCTGCATCGAACGACCGTCGGCTTTCTGCGGCAACAGATCTTCATGCCCACGCGCGATCAGGCGACGACGATGCGCAAGGGGTCTGCGGCCGCAAGAGCCGCAGCCCGTTCGGCACTCGGTGGATAGATCCATTCGGTGTTGATCCTGGTTTTCAGCTTTTTTGCTTCGGCACCGGAAAGCTTTATCTGGCGGTCCCATCCTTCGGTATAAACTGCGCCCCATGGACCCAGATCGAGGCACGTGACGTACTTCTCCTGGGTGTAGGGTAGCGGATCCACCCCGAGCAAATCCGCAGCGACGTTGTGTCCAGCGGAGCGCCCGAGATTCTGGGCGTGCTGACAGCTCATCATGGTGCGGTTGCCGTCATCATCCGTCGCGGCGTAGGCAACATCACCGGTCGCATAGACGTTAGAGTGACCGATGACCTTCAGGTTCCGATCGACATGGAGTCGTCCGAAAGCATCTTTTTCCGCGTCGACCTGCTTCGTTATGGGATTGGCGCGGGCGCCTGCCGTCCAGACCACAGTGGCCGCGTCGATCCGCTCGCCGGACGCCAGCGTCACACCCTCGGGATCAATGGCGATAATCCCTTCGCCGAGACGGGTCTCCACCCCGAGTTCCGCGAACGCCTGCTCGATGACCGGGCGAGGGCCTGGTCCGAGATCCGGTCCAATCGCACCGTTGCGCTCGACGACGACTACGCGGACGTCGGCGTTTTTTCCGAGTGCGGCACGAAGACGATGCGGCATCTCTGCGGCCGTTTCGATCCCGGTGAAACCGCCGCCGGCGACGACCACCGTGTTGCGGGAGCGGCTTTCCGGAAGGCGCCGTAGTTCAGAAATATGTTCCTCGAGCACCGCAGCGTCGGCAAGCTGATCGACATTGAAGGCGTGAGCGAGCCCCGGGATGTCGGGACGGAACAAAACGCTGCCCGTCGCCAGGACAAGCTTGCTATAGCTTATTGGGGTCTCGCGGCCCTTTTCGTCCGAATAGGTCACGGAGTTCTTTGCCGTTGAGACAGCCGTCGCATAGCCTTTGATGAAGCGTACGCCTGCATTGGCGAATATCTCAGACAAGGGTGCCCTCATCGTGGACGCGTTTTTCTCGTAGAGGCGTGGGCGGATGTGCAGTTCGGGCTGCGGGGCGATTACCGCAACCTCGACAGAACCGTCCGCCTTTCCCTGCTGGTCCAGCAGCCGCATGGCACCAAGTGCCGACCACATCCCGGCAAAGCCGGCGCCGATGATTAGAATTCGTTCGCTCATGTCTGTTCCTCTTAGACAAGGCTTCGCTTTTGGCGGGACGACGTCCAGCCGGTCAGACGATTACCGTTCAGCTAGCTGTCTCCGGACCGGAGACAGGTTTCGCGACGATCTTCATGGCGCCGCATTAACTACGACTATTATAATCGGAGTTAATGCGCAACGATAATTCCGGCCGATTCTGGAGACGGATTGTCAATAGGAGGGAGACGGGAGAGGCATTGCAGAAACGGATCATCAATTGTATCTACGACTACATTTGTCGTTGTTTTAGCGGTGGTTCCATGGCGCATGTAAGCGCAGGCGTTGAATACGCTCTTCACTGTCTCCTTTACCTCATCGATGCGGAGGAGTTGGGCCAGCCGGCAAGCGCGCGCGATCTTGCCGAGTTGCAAAAGGTCCCTGCCGAATTTGTTGCGAAGCTTTTCACCAAACTCCAGAAAGCGGGCATCGTCGTCGCCCGTGAGGGGATTGGCGGTGGCTTTGCGCTCGCGCGTCCTGCGGCAGACATTACAGCACTCGATGTCATCGAAGCCGTCGATGGGCGTAAAGCGCTGTTCGAATGCAAGCAGATCCGTGCTCAGTGCGCACTTTTCGGAGACCGCTCGCCCTCATGGGCGGTGGACGGGGTTTGTTCCATTCACGCGGTTATGATCGAGGCTGAGAAGCGGACAAGGGACGTGCTGGCCAGTCACACGCTTGAAAGCATCGCAGGACGCGCAGCGGGGAAGGCACCCAAGGACCATGCGGGCCGTGTAAAAGAGTGGCTGGCGGCTCGCACGCCGCGGCGTCGCCGCCGCGGCAATGCAGCAAAAGGTTGATTACATATGCAGCTACCGCGGCAGGGAGCACGCATGATGTCTCCCAGGCGCTCGACCAGACAACGTACCACCGGCCAATCGCGCAGCCTCGATCTCGCGCAGCGTTGCAGTCTATTGCGGCGATCGTTCAGGTACTGCCCGGGACTAGAGCCTTTCCGGGTTAAATGGAAACATTCTGCCGGAGCAGGTTTTCGTCAGGGCAGAGGCGATTGCCGCAGGTCGTACCCGGAGGTACGGCCGAGGCGATCGCCTCTTAACCCGGAAAGGCTCTAGGTATCGGACCAGGCGGGAACGCATCAATAATCTCCGCGGCCGAAGACAAGCGGCCGGTTATTCGGCCGCTGACCTCCGGGGCAGCACCCAGTTGGGGCGTATAAAGTGGCAGGTGTAGCCGCTGGGGTAGCGCTCCAGATAATCCTGGTGCTCCGGCTCCGCCTCCCAGAAGTCTCCCGTTGGCTCGACTTCGGTCACCACCTTGCCCGGCCAGAGACCGGAGGCGTCGACGTCTGCGATGGTATCTTCGGCTATTCGCTTCTGCTCGTCGTCGACGTAGTAGATCGCCGATCGGTAGGAGCTGCCGAGATCGTTGCCCTGTCGGTCTCTCGTGGTGGGATCATGGATCTGGAAGAAGAACTCCAGAATCCGCCTGTAACTGATCGTCTCGGGATCGAAGGTGATCTCGATGCCTTCGGCGTGGGTACCATGATTGCGGTAGGTCGCATTCGGAACATCGCCGCCGGTGTAGCCCACGCGGGTCGCAATGACCCCGGGGAGCTTGCGGATCAAGTCCTGCATGCCCCAGAAGCAACCACCAGCCAAAACAGCTCTCTCGGTCATTTCAGATATCCTCTACCTGGTTAATATACGCGCCGTAGCCGGCGGTCTCCATTTCCTCGCGCGGAATGAACCGCAGTGCGGCGGAATTGATGCAGTAGCGCAAGCCGCCCCGGTCCTCAGGGCCGTCTGAGAACACATGGCCCAGGTGGCTGTCGCCATGCTTCGAGCGCACCTCGGTGCGGATCATGCCATGCGAATCATCCCTGAGTTCGTTGATATTTGCCGGTACGATCGGCTTCGTGAAGCTCGGCCAGCCGCAGCCGGAATCGAACTTGTCGGCCGAGGCGAACAGCGGTTCGCCTGAAACGATGTCGACATAGATCCCCGACCTTTTGTTGTCAGTGTACTCCCCGGTGAAGGGGCGTTCGGTGCCGTTCTGCTGGGTCACCCGATACTGTTCGGGCGTAAGCTTGCTGACCGCTTCGTCGGTTTTCCTATAGGTCATTGTCCTTGTCTCCCTTGCTGGATTTGTTGCCTGAATATGGCGAGCGGTGACGAGGATTCCCAATATCGGATGTGCATAGATTCCATAGCCGAGCAAAAGGCGCACCCGCTCACGACCAGTCGTGCCGGGCCGCCAGCTGCGCGATCTTGCGGATCTCGAGCGGTGTGCCGGAACCGGAGACCGTCACAAATACCAGTTCGCGCTCTAGGGAAATCCCTTCCACCGGACGGGTAACGATGCCTTGCACGACGATGGACCGCTCGGGCATGATGCAGATCGCACGGCCCTTGGCGACGACTTGCTGGACCCAGTCCTCGCGGTCGACGCTGAAGCGCGGCTGCATGACCGCATCATGATCCATCAGGTGCTCGGTGATCTCGGTGTGGAACTCGCAGGCCAGCCGGTCGATATAGGGATAGGCCGCAATCGCCTCGGTGCTGACGACGTCCTTGCCAGCCAGCGGATGGCTCTCCGCGCAGGCGAGAAGGAACCGCTCGCGAAAGAGCGGCACGACGTTGAGCTTGGGATTGGGGCGCGGCGCCCGCGGCAGGATACAGGCGTGATACTTGCCCGAAAGCACTTCGTTCGCGCCTTCGCCGGCCAATAGCTGATGCATGTTGATCTTCACGGAAGGAAGCTCGCCAAGCGCGTCGTCAAAGAACGCGGCAAATGCGGCAGGGCCAATGGTCGGGGCGACAGCGATATCGAGAATACGGCGCCGGCCGAGCACCGTACTTTCGGAATGCTCGCGCACGTTTCTAAGCGCGAGCTCAATTCGCATGAACTCGGCCTGGACGTCGCGGCCGAGCGCGGTCAGGCGGCTGTCCTTGCCGTCGCGATAGATCAGCGGACTGCCCAAGTCTTCCTCGAGGCGCTGGATTGCCCGCGTGAGACTGGGCTGCGAGACACCGCTTCGACGCGCGGCTTCGGTGAAGTTCAATGTTTCAGCCAGATTGAGAAAGTACCTGACCTGATTGATTTCCATGGATCGGTCTCGCTTGGGCTTGAATTGAACGGCCATAATCTCGGCAAGGGGAGACATTGACAGCTGCCGGACACCGGTTGTCACTCCGGCGCCGTGCGAACGCAAGGGCATCCGGCAGGTGTGGGAAAGCGCGGACCTCCGCAGATGAACTGCGGCGGGTCCGCGCTTCGCCAAGGGGCTGGCGCGTTGTCGGTGATCCCCTGCACTTACGCTCCAACCATCTCCGCTTCACGCGGCTCGATCGCCCGGGCGACCGGGTTGGATGAATGCTCGGCCAGGAATTTCTCGGCTTCCAATGCCGCCATGCATCCCATGCCGGCGGCGCTGATGGCCTGACGGAATACGGGGTCGATCACGTCGCCGGCGGCCAGCACCCCGGGGACAGTTGTTTTCGTCGACCAGGAGCCAACCTCGATGTAGCCGTCCGCATCCATGTCGAGCTGGCCGCGAAACAACGCGGTTGCCGGATCGTGTCCGATCGCGACAAAAAGGCCGTGCGTGAACAGCTCCTTCACGTCGCCCGTCATCACGTTGCGGATCCGAACGCCGGTTACCGACTTCCTCGGCTCGTGCTCGCCGATGACCTCCTCGACGACGTGGTTCCAGACGACTTCGACATTCGGCTTCGCCAGGAGACGGTCCTGCAGGATCGACTCCGCGCGGAAACGATCGCGGCGATGAACCACCGTGACCTTGGAGGCAAGGTTCGACAGGTAGAGCGCTTCCTGCACGGCTGTATTACCGCCCCCGACAACGACCACTTCCTTGTTTCGGTAGAAGAAGCCATCACAGGTCGCGCAAGCCGAGACGCCGAAACCATTGAATGTCTTCTCAGAGGGAAGGCCAAGCCAGCGGGCCTGGGCTCCCGTCGCGATGATCAGTGCATCGGCGATGTACGTGTCGCCCGAGTCACCCATGAGACGGAACGGGCGCTCGGAGAGATCGACGGAGGTGATGATATCGTACTTTACCTCGGTGCCGACATTCTCCGCCTGCTGCCGCATCTGCTCCATGAGCCACGGGCCTTGAACGGGTTCGGCAAAGCCGGGGTAGTTCTCGACATCCGTGGTGATGGTGAGCTGGCCGCCCGCCTGCAGCCCGGTCACAAGGATCGGTTTCAGATTGGCGCGGGCAGCGTAGATGGCGGCGGTATAACCGGCCGGTCCGGCCCCGATGATCAGGACCCTGGCATGATGCGTGTTCATCACGTGATCTCCTTCTGCGTCACGGTCTGGGATCAGCCGGGACGCAGTCTCGGGGTTCATTGGTCGTATTGCCGGCGCGCGACTACTTCGATTTCGTTGCGGGTAATGCCGACATCCTCGAGCAAGTGATCGTTCAATTGCGTGAACGCTCGAAGGGTCCGGCGATAGCGCTGGTGGGCGCGAATCTTAGACAGAACATAGGTCAAATACATGGGACGTTCCTTTCGTTGAACCGACCGGCAAGGCCGATCTGGGATGGTGGTTTCGTTCAAATTTCGGGATGCGGGCGAAGGCGGGCTACACCCCTTGTCGTTGGTCAAGCGTTGGTTGAGCGGAGCGCCGCGAGCGAGTCGACGGCAATCCAGAGCGAGAGGGCGAGCAGGCCGATGTCCTTGAGCAGGAACTGACCGGCAGCGACGGAAATCGCCGGAAAGCCGAGCTCCGGCACGGTGACTCCCGGGGTCGTCACCATAAAGCTAAGCGTGGTCGCGAACAGCCCGGCCGAGAGCAAGCCGCCGACCAGCGAGTAAACCGGGTTGACGAGCCGTGCCGCGATCAGGGCGCCGATGCTGAGCTCGAGTATGCCGAGAAGGCTTGAGAAGGCCCTTACGCTGAAGAGCGAGTAGGTCCAGCTCAACAGCGGACTGTTGCCAACCAGGCCGGTCAGCCCTTCCGCTTCATAAGCTGTGAACTTCATGCCGCCGAACCAGCCATAGATCACGACCAGCGAAATATAGAGGCCAGCCGCGCTGACGGTCCGGCCGTGGTGCTCGGCCAGATCGAGGGAAACGGCGCGAGCCTGTGCGCGCGATTGAGCCGCGGCGCTGCGGATGGGAACATGAGGCATTGTCTTCTCCTTGGATTGTCCGCGGTGGGCAATCCGCCCAGTTGATGCGGAGTAAACGATACCGATCTGTATCGAATGAAATAAGAAGTATACCGATCTGTATCGTTAGGCAAGGGCGGTCTTCGAAAGGATTCCGGCCTTGTTCCCCAGGGAACTCCCTTCTTCGGGAGAACGGTGAGCCGAAGCGGCGCTCGCTGAAAGGAGTGCCTCAAAAGCCCACTTGTATTTGGCTCCCGCTACCGTTTATAAAAAGATACAGATCTGTCACCTGTTGCGAGAACGATAATGCGCCGTTCGGAAATCCGGGATCACCTGCTTGACACCGCACTCCGGCTGTTCAACCAGCACGGCTATCACGCGACGGGCATCGACTTGATCATCGCCGAGGCCGGGGTGGCCAAGACGACGCTGTACCGGCACTTCGAAACCAAGGAAGACCTGATCCTGGCCGCGCTCGAACGGCGCGACGAGGGGGACCGCAATGCCATGCGTGCCTTTGTCGAGCAGCATGCGAGCGATCCGGTCGAGCGCCTTCTGGTGACGTTCGATTTCCTCGAGACTACGGTCCGCGACAAGCAGTTCCGCGGCTGCATCTTCGTGAGCGCGGCGGGGGAGCACAAGGACGCTGCCCATGCCGTGTTCCGCGCTGCCTTGATGCACAAACGCCTGGTAATCGCCTATTTTGAGGAACTCGCCCATGCGGCGCGGTTTGCGGAGCCGAAGCGGATCGCGACCGAGATCAACCTGCTGCACGAGGGCGCGATGGCTGTCGCACAGATGACCCGCATCGCCGAGCCTGCGCGGCAGGCCAGACGCATGGCAGGCCAGTTGCTCGCGGCGGAAGAGCGGTCTCCGTCAGCCCGCGGACGCAGGCCGGCGAACGCAAAGCCCCATCTCGCGCAGGGATGAGGGCGTAGCTTTAGATTCCCGCTAGGCAACGGCAAGGGAGATCAAATAGCGAACAGAAGCGGATGGACGGATATTGCGCTAGACTTAGCGGTTGGGTGGGATTGTCGCTATGCGAGCTTCGGTGCCAGAATGACCAGTATCCGGAAGAAACGGACGTTCGCCCCTGTGCCCCGATAACGACGGCTGGCAGCTTAGCGGAGGATAGTGATGACCCTTCCCACCTACGCAATGAACCAGGCAACCTTCCCGGAGATGTATGAGCGGTGGCTCGTGAACCCTCTCTTTCGGCCGTGGACCGAAATGACTCTCGAGGAGTTGGAACTGTCACCGGGCGATCGTGTCCTCGATATCGCTTGTGGTACAGGAACGGTCGCACGCGTCGCAGAGGAGCGCCTCGGCGACGCCGCATACATCGTCGGCATCGACATCAACTCGGATATGCTCGCCGTTGCGCGCGCTTTGGCACCGCGCATCGACTGGCGCGAGGGCAATGCCATCGCACTGCCTCTTCGTGACGGAGAGCAGTTCGACGTGGTCGTCTGCCAGCAAGGAATGCAGTTCTTTCCTGAAAAGTCCGCTGCGGCAGCGCAGATGCGGCAGGCCCTGACAAGGGGTGGCAGGCTGGCGGTAGCGACCTGGCGTGCCGATGATGAAATACCGTTCTTTCGTGAATTGCGCCGCGTTGCCGAGCGCCATCTGGGGGCAATCACCGATCAGCGATACAGCCTTGGAGATGCAGCCGCGCTTGAGGCGCTGCTTCGGGAGGCCGGTTTCGATGAAGTCCAGTCAAGGAAGATATCCCGCACCGTCCGTTTCTCCGACGGCGCACCCTTGTTGCGATTGAACACAATGGCGCTGGTCAGCATGAGTGCTGCTGGCAAAGCCATGGCCGAGGAGGAACGCAAGCGGCTCGTGGAGGAGATCGTAAGCGAGAGTGCGCCCGCGCTGCAGCAATACACCGACGTATCGGGACTCGCTTTCGAGCTCAGCACCAATCTGGCGACAGCCAAGGGATGAAGTGCCCTGCCGAACCTCGTTAACATGAGCCATCCCCGGACGGCCTTCTGGGTGGGGCCGATCAACGGCAGGTGGCGGGCTTCTCGCACAGAGCCACTGTTCATCAACAGGTCGATGAAGGACACATCGCCGTCCTCCACGCCGAGATGCGGAACGTCGGCGTCGGGACGATCGGAGCGAGCGCGCGGCGAATGCGGACCTCGAACCGCCGTGAGATCGGGACTCGAGCAAAAGGCATGGGGGTCGAGCGCTTGTGATCGCAGCGGTCCTGCCAGGCAGGTCCACCCTCCATCGTCGTTTTGACAGATGAGGCGGGTTGGTCAATTGCCTGTCATAAGGTTTGCGTCACGCGGCCGTCGCTCTTCCAGCCCCGCTCTGGACGCTGGACGTCGGCCGGGGGAGGCCGGATGCAGGCTGTGGAGACCAGCAAAACGGAAAGCCATGCCCGCGAAGACGAGCTGTCGCCAGCAAATCAAGATCCTGGTAATCCCAGGCATATCCATCTCCTCACGCGAAGCGTCACGCCATGAAGGCTAAGCCAATACCGGCACCCATGATCCCCGTGCCGATGATGCGAAGCGCCGGCATGGTGGTGCCGGTGCCGTGCCGGGCCAGTGCATGGCAGGCGGCGATGCCGGTGATGTGGAGGATCGCCGTGCCACCGACGAAACCGAGCATATGGGCGAGCGGCGCTGCGGCCGGACTCTCCGTCCCGTGCGCAAAGCCATGGAAAAAACCGAAGGTGGCCGCGCCGGTGATGGCGAGCGTAACCGGTATGTTCGCGTTCGCGATCAACGCCGCGCCCAAGAGGAGGACGGAGGTGATGATCGCCGTTTCGAAGAGCGGGACCGTTACGCCGATCATGGCATACGCCGCGCCCGCAACCATGGCCGAGACGAAGGCGAGCGGCAGCCTGAAGAGCGCCGAGCCGCCGAGCCGTGCTGCGATCAATCCGACCGCAATCATGGCGAGCGGGTGGTCGAGGCCGGAAAATGGATGCAGGAAGCCGTTTGCAATACCGTGGGCATGATCGTCGCCGGTATGGGCGAGCGCCTGGCCGGGAAAGCTCGCGGGGATGATTGCGAGCGTCGTCAGCGTCTTGAAACTCATGGCGTTGCCTTTCTGAGGGAATTCATTCGGTCGGTTCGATGTCGAAATGCGAGGCGTCGGTCCGGTCCTCGAGCTTGCGCGCCTCGGCGAAGGAAAGCCGGACGACCGCTTTGCCGTCGTAATAGAGGAACCCCAGCGCGTGGCGGCGCGAGGTCATGCGCGCGGGGAGCACGTCGTAGCGCACCCCGTTGCCGCCGAGTAGCGGCACGACCGCGCCGATATCCGTACGATCCGCGGTTTCGACACGAATCAAATGCAGGGTTTTCCCGGAAGCGTCGATGCCGACGAAGGGAATGCTCGCAAGCCTGAGAAAACTCGTCGGATCACTCGCGCGGGCGAAGTTCTCGATGAAAGTCGTCTCGACTAGATCGAGATCGCGCTCGTGCGGCGGCGGCAGGTCCTCGCTTTCGGGTTTGTGCGGCACCTGCCATTGTACGGTGCCGCGCTGCCGGTTGTGGCCCGGACCCGCATTCTGGTGGCCGTGATGGTGATGGTCGTAATCATGATCATGGTGGTGCGGATGCGCGCCGTGGTGGTGATGATGTCCGCCGTGCATGGCCGTCTCCTCAGAAGCTCACCGGCTTGTCGATCAGGTGCTTGTGGGAGCCGAGCTTGCCATGCGCTACGAGCGAGCCAAGTGCCTCCACCACCACCCGTACGCCGAAAAGCGCCGTGATGTCGGAGGTGTCGTAGGGCGGGCTGACCTCGACGACCTCAAGGCCGCAGAGCCCTTCTGCCGCGACCAGTCCGAGGATCTTCAGCGCCTCGCGCGGCAGGAAGCCCCCCGGCTCCGGCCAGCCGGTCCCGGGCACGAAACCGCAATCGATACTGTCGACGTCGAAGGAGATATACACGGCGTCGGCGTCCTTCCAGGCGAGCTCGAGCGCAATCTCCGCGGTCTTCTCCGGTCCGAGCTTTTCGATGTCGTCGATCGTCAGCACGTTGGTACCGCGCTCGCGCGCCACCTTCACGCCGTCGCGCGGCACCTGCCAGCCGCCAATACCGAGCTGAACCAGATTTTTCGGCGAGACGTTCGGAAGATTGGTCGCCCAGAACCAGGGCGTCGTGTGCATGCGTTCGTCGAGATCCTTTTCCTGGATATCGATGTGGCGATCGAAATGGATGATGCCGATGCGTTTCGACGTGCACTCGGCAATGCCGCGCACGCAGGGAAAGCCGATCGAGTGGTCGCCGCCGAGCATTATCGGCAGTGCGCCGGAGGAAAAGACATGGGAGACGCCGCGGCTGATCTGGTCGAAGCTCTTTTCGAGATTAGCCGGAATGGTGAAGACGTCGCCGGCGTCACAGAGCGTCATCTGCTCGCGCAGGTCCACACCCATCTCGTAGTTGTAAGGCGTATACAGCGCTGAAATCCGTCGGATGCCCTGCGGTCCGAAGCGCGTGCCCGGACGATAGGTCGTGCCGCTGTCGAAAGGGATGCCGAGCACGGCGGCATCGTATTTCCCGACGTCGCGGACGTTTTCGACATAGGGCGCCTTCAGGAACGTGTTGATGCCGGCGAAATGCGGCAGTTCGCCCCGCGCGAAGGTCGGGATCGACTTGTCCGTCAGGCTTTCCGATCCCGGCAGGCCCATTTCAAGCGCCCATTGCTTTTCCCGCCCCCAGCCCTTGCCGGAGAGCTTCGCCTCCGCCTCGAGCGCCTTCCAACCCTGGCTGTCGAGCATGTTGAAGTCCGGGTGGTGGCGGCGCTCGCGAACGGGCGTCCCGATCGCGCCGGCGCGGCGAGATTCGCGGCTTGGGGGTTCACGCATGGGGCATGCTCCTTTTCGTTTCCTGAGACGTGGTGCTGGGCTCGATCGGCCGCGAAAAGCCGAGTACCGGGACGGGTCCGTCGCGGCTCAAATCGAGGTCGTAGATGATGCGGGCGCCGTAGCGCTCAGGCGCTTGCGGATCGATGCGAGGCCGATCGAAGGCGAGCAGGCGCGTCCCGAGACCGAAGGCCTCCTTGAGATCGTGGGTAACCATGATCACCGTCATGCCCCGCTCGCGCCATAGCGGCTTGATCAGCGCGTGCATCTGCGCCCGCGTGCCGGGGTCGAGCGCGCCGAAAGGCTCGTCGAGCAGCAGCACCTTCGGCTCTCTGGCGAGCGCCTGGGCGATCGCCAGCCGCTGCTGCTGGCCGCCCGAAAGGGCGCTCGGATACTTCTTGGCGTTTTCGCTTAGTCCCACCGCTTCAAGCAGCGCATTTGCCTTCTCGCTGGCCGCCTTTCGCTTCGCTCCAAACAGCTTGGCCGTGAACGGGCTTTCGGCGATTTCGAAAGCGATCAGGACGTTCTGCAGCGCGGTGAGATGCGGAAAGACGGAATAGCGCTGGAAGACCACGCCGCGGTCCGGTCCCGGTTCGGCCTGCAGCGCTGCTCCGCCGACCGTGATGACGCCGCGCGTCGGCCGCTCCTGCCCGAGGATCATCCGGAGAAACGTGGATTTGCCGCAGCCCGAGGGGCCGACGACGGAAACGAAAGCGCCGGAGGCGATGTCGACCGAGATGCTTTCGAGCACGATCTGGTCGCCATATTCCATCCAGACATTGTGGGCGCGGATCTCGCTCATCGGCGCGTCTCCCGGACATAGGCCCAGGGAAAGGCGCGCCGAGCGAGTCGCGCCAGCAGCCAGTCGAGAAGATAGGCGATGAGGGTGATCCAGGCGACGTAGGGCAGGATCACGTCCATGGCGAGATAGCGCCGGACGAGGAAGATGCGATAGCCGAGGCCGCTCTCGGCTGCGATTGCTTCCGCCGAGATCAAGAAGAGGAAGGCCGGGCCGAGTGAGAGCCTGAGCGCTTCGATGAGCCGTGGCATTGCTTGCGGCAGTGCCACGCGCAACATCAGTTGCCATGTGGAGGCGCCGAGCGTCTGCGCCTTGACGATCTGCTCGCTCGGGATGGCGGCGACTGTCATGGCGAGGTCACGAACGAGGAACGGTGCAATGCCGATTACGATCAGCACGACCTTGGCGAGTTCACCGAGGCCGAAGACGATGAACAGCACCGGCAGGATCGCCATCGGCGGGATCATCGACATGACGGCGATGAGCGGCGACAGCCCGGCGCTTGCCACCGGAAGCAGCCCGAGCGTCAGCCCGAGCACCAGGCCGATGGCGGCAGCCGCACCGAGGCCGATGAACAGTCGCTGGAGGCTCGCCGCGGTGTCCGACCAGAGGGTCAAGTCTCCCGATCGCCGGTCGGGCTCGGTCGCCAGCCGGTCCATGCTTGTCACCATTTCGGTGATCGGTGGCAGCAGCTTGTCGCCCGGGTTTGCGGCCCGCCTTTCGGCCGAGACGACGACATAAAGGCAGGCGATCAGCAGGAAGGGTAGGAGGGCAAGCAGGATCCGCGTTCCCGTTCCCGGAACGATATTGATGGCACGTCGCATGAGCCGAATCCTAAATCTCGGAGATAGCCGCAGGCTGAGAGTAGTGGGGCCGCGGGTGCAGACCCGCGACCGAAATGTCAGAGCGAGCCGTCGGCGGCGAGCTTCATATAGCTGGCGTCGAAGCGCAGCTTCACATTGTCTGCAGAACCCAGCACCTGGCCGCCCGGGAAGGCGATGCCCACGACGTCCTTGTCCGCCGCGCCGTCGCCGAGAAGGCCATGGTCGAAGGAGAAGGTCCGCACCAGCTCCATGGTCCTGATGAGGTCCTCGCTCTCGGTGAAGGCGACCGCCTCCTGAGGTGTCACGAACAGCTTGGTCGCCGCAAGCTGGGCCTCGAAGCCGGCAAGGTCCGTGCCGGACATGGCGCCCATCGCGGCGCGTGCCGTCTTGCCCTTCTCGCCGGGGTCCGTCAGGGCCGACATCGTCTCGTACCAGATGCCGGCGAGTGCCTTGCCGAAGTCGGGATTGTCCTTGAGTACCTTGGTGTTGACCATCAACGTGTCGATGATCTCGCCCGGAATTTGCGTCGAATCGAAAAGCGCTGCGGAACCGGGCTCGGCCTTGACCTCGGCGAGCAGCGGGTTCCAGGTGACCACGGTCGAGGTCTCCGGCGACTTGAAGGCGGCGACCATGTCGGCATCGGAGGTATTGACGATCGTCACGTCCTTTTCGGAAAGCCCCGCCGTTTCGAGGGCGCGCGCCAGCAGGTAGTGCGAAACCGACAGTTCGACGAGATTGATGCTTTCACCCTTGAGATCGGCGGGCGTCTTCGCCGTCTTGGAGACGATGCCGTCATTGCCATTGGAGAAATCGCCGATGATCAGGATAGTCGTGTCGACGCCGCCTGCGGCAGGAATGGTTAGGCCATCCATGTTCGTCGCCGTCACGCCGTCGAAGCCACCGGCCGTGTACTGGTTGATCGACTCGACGTAGTCGTTGATCTGCTTGACGTTAATAGTGATGCCGTATTTGTCGGCCCATTTCTTCACGATCCCGGCATCCGCCGCATAGGGCCATGGCATCCAGCCGACATAAATCGTCCAAGCGATATTGAATTCCTTCTTCGGCTCCGCACTCGTCGGGCCCGCGAAAAGCGCGAGAGAGAGGCCGAGCGCGGCCGAGAGTGCACGAAAGCCAAATTTGCCTTTTCCGAGATGCATCGTCTGTTCCCCTTGTGCGACTTGGGGCTCACGCTGCGCTCACCTCTCGGAAATCTCAGGCGGGATTCCCAAAGCAACGGCACCGCTGCATGAGCCTCCCGGGCTTTTATCCCGCCGTGGACCCGATGGATGTCTCCCCACCGGAGGTTTCTCTCGGTCCAGGCATGCCCTGTTCGGCACCGGAACCCTAGAAACATTGCCAGTATAGTTCTATGTTGCATAAAGTAAAGGGGTTAGTTTTTCTGATGTATGCTCATAATTTGAGCGGTGTATGCTTATAATTTAGTCAATTAGAGCAATAATTATTGCAGCAACATCTGATCGGCGTTGTCGCCTCTTCTTCCGTGCGCTGAGACCTGATTGGCGATCGGCTTGGCGGACCGGCCGAGAGTTGTCTTGAGCAGAAGCGACGTTTCAAGACCGCTTTCCCTCACCGCTCGGCTTCCCTATCACACGCGGAGCCCTCTCAGGCGGCCAAGCTGGCGATATAGGCACGCCACCCGCCATAGCGGCTGATGTCTGCGGCTCCGGCGAGCCCGGCCGGTTCGACTAAAAAGCCCTTGCAGGCCGTTCCGTCGGCAAGCTGGACGGTACCGATCGCCAGTGGTGATGGAACGGCTGCGACGAAGTGACCGAATGCCTCTGCCGCCAACTTCCAGACCTCAACCTCAATCGACGCACCTTCACTCTCCTGACAACGCACGAGGCCGGGCTTCGCGGGCTCGGTGCCCGAAAGTGCATAAAGCCTGTAGCATTCGGCCGTCAGCGCCCGCCGGGAAAATCTGGCGCCCAGGTCTCGCAACTGACCGTTCAAGGGCATGCCGGAAAGATGCGCGCCCACGACAACGAGTTCCATCAGCTGGTCCTCGTCGGTTTCGGCTTGGAGACATTTCGCCGGCTGCGGCCATCCCGTGGCGCCGAGTGGCAGGGCGCTTAGCCGATGCAGTTCGGCAGCGAGCAGCGCAGTCAGGTGGTCCTTGCCGGCGGGCGCGAGCAAGGTGACGCTCGCAGGTCGACCGTCGGATCTGAGACCGCTTGGCACTGCCATGCCGCACATGTCCAGGAGGTTGACGAAATTGGTGTAGGTGCCGAGCCGCGCGTTTTCGCGGATCGGTTCCGCTTCGACTTCCGCACGGGTGAAATGCGTCGGCGCGGTCGGAACGCAAATCATGTCGACGGAGGCGATGAGCGGAGCGACCTTTTGTTTCAGCGCCTGCAATGCATAGAGACCCTCGAAGGCATCCGCCGCCGATAGTGCCTTGGCACCGCCGTAGATCTTTCGCGTCACAGGGTGGAAGCTCCGCTCGTTCGCATCGAAGAAGTCCTTGACCGCAGCATAGCGTTCGGCGACCCAGGCGCCCTCGTAGAGAAGCTCGGCCGTGGCATAGAAATCGGCAAACGGCAGCTCGACGATCTGATGCCCGAGTGAGCGCAGCATCTGAAGCGCATCATCGTAGGCGCTCTCCATGAGTAAGTCGCCGAAGAAGCGCCGATCCGCTGTTGCCGGAACGCCGACTTTGAGGACCGGTGGCAAGGAGAGACCGACCCCCGGCGCAAAGTGCCGGGAATAGGGATCGGTCGCATCGGGGCGGGCGGCGATTTCGAAGACCCGACAGGCGTCGGCGACGGCCACGGCGAAGATCGAGACACAGTCGAGCGTGCGGCAGGCCGGCACCACGCCCGTGGTCGACAGGGCCCCGATACTCGGCTTGAGGCCGACGATATTGTTGAGCCCGGCCGGTATGCGGCCGGATCCCGCAGTGTCGGTGCCGAGCGCGAAGCTGACGATACCGCGGGCCGTTGCGACCGCCGATCCGGAGCTCGATCCGCCAGGCACAAGCCTTGGATCGATCGCATTGCGCGGCACCGGATAGGGCGTGCGCACCCCAACGAGACCGGTTGCGAACTGATCGAGATTGGTCTTGCCTACAACAAGGGCGCCGGCCTCCTTCAGGAGCTTCACGACAGTGGCGTCCTTCTCCGGAAGATAGGCATAGTCCGGGCAGGCGGCCGTCGTCGGCATGCCGGCGACATCGATATTGTCCTTGACGGCGAAGGGAATGCCCCACAACGGCTTGGCGACAGGATCGAAGGCGCCAAGTGCGGCGGCCTCACCGAGGAGTTCGCTGCGATCGGCGAGATTGATAAAGATGCCGGGATCGTCCGCGGCCGCGATGCGCGCGAAAACCGTCTCGATCGTCTCAGCCACGCTCCAACCCGCTCGATAGGCGGCATGAAGAGACGCAATGTCGAAGGCCTGTCCGTCTGTCATCGTTTCACCTTCCTTGAAGTATCGTCACGGGCCGATCCCACTGGATCAGAACGACACAGCCGGTATCGCTCCAGACGGAATGTTCCGTGCCCGCGGCATTGACGATGTAGGTGCCGGCCCCATAGTCACCGCTTTCATCGGACTGCGTGCCGGTGAGCACGAGGATCGTCTCCAGGCCCTCATGGCGGTGGCGTGGCACGGAAGCGCCGGCCTCGTAGCGGAGCAGGGCCACTCCCGGCTGGTCGCTTTCGAAGCGCTTGATCCAATGGATCATCACGCGGTCGCGGAACGGCTCGAAATCGAGCTCGCGCCAGCTTCCCTGGGTCAGGCTCTCGCGGGTCGCTTCAGGCATGGGCAATCCCCCTCAGCACGTCGGCGAGATGCGCTGTCCATCCGACGATTGCGCCCTGCGCACGGACCATCGCCAGGGTTGCGGCCTTGAACTCGGGGAAATAGCTTGCCGTCGCCTCCTCGACGAGCAGGCACTCGTAGCCGCGGTCGTTTGCCTCGCGCATGGTCGTCTGCACGCAGACCTCCGTCGTGACGCCGGCGAAGACGAGCTGGGCGATACGCCGCTCCTTGAGGATGTCGTCGAGCGGTGTCGCATGGAACGCGCCCTTGCCAGGCTTTTCGATGACCGTCTCGCCATCGACCGGCGCGAGTTCCGGCAGAATCGCGGTGCCCGCTTCGCCCGCAATCAGGATGCGCCCCATGGGACCCTCGTCGCCGATCCTCAGGCGAGGATTGCCGCGTTCGCGCTTGGCGCGCGGCAGATCGGAAAGGTCTGGACGGTGACATTCCATGGTATGGATCACGGGCAGGCCGGCGGCGCGAAAGCCCTCGATCAGCCGCCTGACGTCGGGCACGATCTTCGCCACGCAGGTCACGTCATTGCCGAGGCTGGCGCCGAAGCCGCCTTCCTCCGTGAAGTCACGCTGCATGTCGATGACGATGAGGGCGACGGCGCCGCGGTCGAGCCGGAACGGGAAAGGGTCTGCCTTGATCTCCGCCATCAGTGGTGCCCCGCCATATGCGCGCCGATGACGGCAACGTCCGCCTCGCGGATTGGCGTCTCGTAGACGAGCTTGCCGTCCGACATGACGAGGATCCGGTCCGACATTTCCATCAGCTCGTCGAGATCCTCCGACATCAGGAGCACGGCCGCGCCGGCATTGCGTACCTTCATGATCCGGGCGCGGATTTCCGCGACCGCTGAAAAGTCCAGACCGAAACAGGGATTCGACACGATCAGGAGGTCGACCTCGCCCGACAGTTCGCGCGCCAGCACGGCGCGTTGCACGTTTCCGCCCGAAAGGGCTGCAATCGGCGAGGCGGTCGAGGCGGTCTTCACCTTGAATTCGGAAATCAGCGCCATCGCCCGCTTCTTCATACCGCGCGCGTCGAGCCAAATCGCGTCGCTGCCATTCTTTGCAAGGTCGAACGTGCGGAAGGCGAGGTTCTCCGTCACCGTCATGTTCTGGGCGCAGGCATTGTTGAGCGGCTCTTCCGGGATGAAGCGAACGTTGTTTGCCCTCGTCTCGAGCCGCGTTGCGCCGTAGGGCCTCCCCTTGACGATGACCGCCCCCTCGGCCCCGCGCTGGCCGGCGAGAACCTCGGAAAGCTCCTTCTGCCCATTGCCGGAAATGCCCGCGATGCCGACGATCTCCCCGGAGCGAACGACCAGATCATCGATCTCGATCGGCTTCAGGCCGGTCCGGTCCGGTGCCTTGACCTTCTTGACCGCGAGCACCGGAGCGGCGTGCGGGGAAACGGGCAGGCGCGTGTCCAGTTCGGCAAGCTTGACGTCACCGATCATCATTCCCGCCATATCGGCGGTGGAGAGCTCGGATACCCTGCCGGCGCCTGAAAGTCTTCCGCGTCGGAGCACGGAGACCGCGTCGGCGAACCTCGTCACCTCGTGGAACTTGTGGGAAATCATCAGGACCGTCAGCTCGCCGCGCTCGGTCATGCCGCGCACCAGGCCGAGCATGTCGTCGGCCTCCGCCGGTGTGAGCACGGAGGTCGGCTCATCGAGCACCAGGAACCGGCGCCCGAGATAGAGCTGCTTGATGATCTCGAGCTTCTGCTTCTCGCCGGCGGCGAGTGCGCTCACCGGCCGATCAAGCGGTATGGCGAAGGGCATCGTCTCCATGAAGGCGGAAAGGCGCTTCTTCTCCTTCGGCCAATTGATGATCGTGGGTACGCGCGCGCGGCTGATGACCAGGTTTTCGGCGCCGGTCAGCGACGGGACCAGCGTAAAATGCTGGTAGACCATCCCGAGGCCGTGAGTGGCCGCATCGCGTGGCGAAGCGATCGCCACTTCGCGGCCGTCGACCTGCAATTGCCCGGAAGTCGGGTGGTAGAAGCCCATGATGCATTTCACGAGCGTCGACTTGCCAGCGCCGTTTTCGCCGAGAAGCGCATGGAAGGTGCCAGCCGGCACCTTGATCGAAACGTGGTCGAGCGCGGTGAAGGAGCCGAAACGCATCGTCATCTCGACGGTCTCGATGCCGACGGCGGGAATGCTCTTTGGAGCACGGATTTCGCCGATAATCATGGCAACTGACCCACGAGCGTCGCAGAATTGGAGACGGAGCCGAAGACGCCGCCCTGCATCTTCACCATCTTGATTGCGGCAAGATGGTTGCCGTAGTCGGTCGCGCCGCAGCAATCCTCGAGCAGCAGGCATTCGAAGCCGCGGTCATTGGCCTCTCTCATGGTCGTGTGCACGCAGACATCGGTGGTAATGCCGGTCAGGACGATGTTGTCGATGCGCTTCTGGGTCAGGATCAGTTCGAGATCCGTGGCGCAGAAGGAGCCCTTGCCCGGCTTGTCGATGATTGTTTCCCCTTGGATCGGCTTCAACTCGTCGATGATTTCCCAGCCGGGCTCGCCGCGCACCAGGATCCGCCCGCAAGGACCGGCATCGCCGATCCCTGCCTTGATCCGCTGCGAGCGCCAGCGCTTGTTTGCGGGAAGGTCTGCCAGATCCGGCCGGTGGCCCTCGCGCGTGTGCATGATGTGGTAACCCTTGGCGCGCATTGCCGAGAGCACCTTCTTGATCGGTTCGATCGGTGCGCGAACCAGCGAGAGATCATAGCCCATGTGGTCGACGTATCCGCCGGGACCGCAGAAATCTGTTTGCATGTCGATGATGATCAGCGCCGTGTTCTCGGGTCTGAGATCGCCGTTATAGGGCCATGGATAGGGATCGGCATCGATATGGCTGCGCTTATGGCTCGTGATCGACAGGGAGCCGAGGCTGGTCATGACGGATCGCTCCTATTTGGTGATCGACAAGGCGCCGGGGGCGCCGGCGAGCGAGCGGGTGGGAGAGGATGTGGCGATCATGATGACGAGGGTCAGCACGTAGGGGGCGGCATAGAATAGGTAGTAGCCCTTCGTGACGCCGACTGACTGCAGGGCCGGCCCAAGCGCGCCAGCGCCGCCAAAGAGAAGCGCGGCTAGGGAGCAGCCGATCGGGTTCCATCGGGCGAAAATGACGAGCGCAACGGCCATGAGGCCCTGGCCTGACGAGATGCCCTCGTTCCAGGAGCCCGGATAGTAGAGCGAGAGATAGGCGCCGCCGATCGCTGCCAGCGCTCCGCCGGCGGCTGTTGCAAAGAGCCGCACCGTATCGGGGTTCAAGCCCATCGCCCGGGCGGCGTCCGAACTGTCGCCGACAACGCGCAGGATGAGGCCGACGCGGGTATTGCGGGAGGCCCACCAGAAAACGAGGGCGAGGGCTGCGCCGACGAGGAAGAGAACGTTGATGTTGAGCGCGGCTTGGATCTGCGGCAGATCCGACCAGGCGCCGAAGGCGATGGCTGGCAGCCTCGGGGCGGCGGGCTGAATGAAGGGCTTGCCGAGAAAGAAGGCGAGGCCGAGGCCGAACTGCATCATTGCAATGCCGATTGCGATGTCGTTCACCTTCGGGAACTTGCAGATGAAACCGTGGATGATGCCGAAGCAGGCGCCGACTGCCATTGCCGCCAGAACGCCGAGCCATGGCGAGAGCGTCACGACCGCGACCGCATAGGCCGTCATTGCGCCGAAGACGAGCGTGCCTTCGAGGCCCAGGTTGATACGGCCGGAGCGCTCGGTGATCGCTTCGCCGAGGCTGACGAAGATGAAGGGCGTGGAGACGCGGATCGCGCCTGCGAAGACCGCCAGCGGAACGCCCCAGACGCCGATGCCGATGGCTTCCATCATGCGCTCCTTTTCCAGAGGTCCGGATTGAAGATCTTGCAGCGGCCGTAGAAGGTCTCGCAAAACAGGATGACGACGAAAAGCGTACCCTGAAGTACCAGCATGGTTGCATCCGGAAGGCCCATGCGGCGTTGGATCAGGCCGCCGGAGGCATCGAGCCCGCCAAGCAGCACGGCGACCGGAATGATCGCCAGCGGGTTGTGGCGTGCAAGGAAGGCGACGAGAATGCCGGTGTAGCCGTAACCTGCGGCAAGCGATGCATTGGCGCTGCCCTGCACCGCAGCGACTTCGATCATGCCGGCAAGACCACCGAAGGCGCCGGCGAGCGCGGTGAAACCAACGATAAGCCTGCCCACCGGCAGCCCCTGGATCTGCGCGGCACGGACGTTGCCGCCGGCAATGCGCGCGGCGAAACCGAAGCTCGTCGCCTCGATCAGCACCCAGGAGAGAGTGCAGGCGATGACGCCAATGACGAGACCCCAATGGACATCCATTCCGGGGATGCTGCCGAGCATGTAGTCCGGTGGCAACGGCGCGGTGGAGGGTTTGTTGAGGCTTGCCGGGTCGCGCAGGGGTCCCTCGATCAGATGGTTCAACAAGGCAATTGCGATATAGGCGAGCAGAAGCGAGGCGATTGTCTCGTTGACGCCGCGATAGTGCCGGAGAAAGCCCGAGAGCCCGATCCAGACGGCTCCAACGAGCATGGCGGCAAGCGCCATGATGAGCCAGACGAGAAGGGGGGGCGCGCTGCCGACGAGGGGCAGGGCGATCGCGGCTGCGGCAAGGCCGCCGAGCACAACCGCGCCTTCGGCGCCGATCACGACGAGGCCGAGCCTGGCGGGAAGGGCGACGCAGAGCGCGGTCAGCAGCAGCGGCGCGGCACGGCTTAGCGAATTCTGGACCGAGAACCAGGTGCCGAAGCCGCCGGCATAGATAAGCTCGAAAAGCTGGATCGGCGACTTACCGATCAGCGCGATGAAGATCGAGAACAGCGCCAGTCCGATGAGGATGGCAAAGAGCGTAATTGCCAGCGGTTCAGCGCGCCGGGCCAGCCATTCGAGGGAGGGACGGAGACTGCCGACCCGCCCGTCGAGCCTAGGCAAAGTGTGGGAGTTGGCTTCCACGGTCATGATGCAATGCCCTCAAGCGGTTGAGCCGACGACGCCCTCAACCAGATAGGCCATGCTCTCGAGCTCGATCGCGTCCTCTGGAAAGGATTGCCCCTCGGACACGACGATATTGCCCTTGTTGTCCTTGATGGGCCCCTTGAAGACCGAGAAACCGCCGCCCATCATTTCCGCAAGGGTTGCCTCGAACTTTCTGCGGGCCTCCTCCGAAACCGCCGGGCCGAGCGGGCTCATCTTGACGAAGCCCTCCTTCAGTCCGCCGCGCACGAAGTTTCCGAGCTTTTCTCCCGCCCGGGCCTTCTTCACGAAGTCCGTGTAGACATTGCCCCATGCCCATTCCGCGCCGGTGAGGTACTTCTCGGGAGCGAGCGGACTCTGATTGGCGTGATAGCCGCAGATGAATGTGCCGCGGCCGGCGGCCGTCTCGACGACGACTTTTGGGCTATCCACATGGCAGGTCACGACGTCAGCTCCCTGGTCGATGAGCGCGTTGGTGGCCTCCGCCTCTTTGACTGCGAGCGACCATTCTCCGGTGAAGATCACCTGGCAGGTGATCGTCGGGTCGACCGAGCGGGCGCCGAGCAGGAAGGAATTGATGTTCTGCAGCACCTGCGGAATGGGCTTGGCGGCGACGAAGCCGATCTTCTTGCCCTTGGTCGCATAGCCGGCGGCGATGCCGTTGAGATATTGTCCCTGGCCGATATAGCCGAAATAGGAACCGGTGTTACCCGGATGCTTGCCCTCCTGCCAAAGGCCGCCGCAGTGGCGGAACTCAAGGTCGGGATATTTCTTCGCCATCTCCAACATGTGGGGATCGAAATAACCGAAGGAGGTGGGGAAGAGCAGCGCCGCCGCATCGAGGTTGATCATCGATTCCATTGTCTTCTGTACGTCGACGGTCTCGGGGACGTTCTCCTCCTCGACGACGGTGACGCCCGGCAGAGCCTTGATCGCCGCCGCTCCCTCAGCATGCGCCTGGTTGTAGCCGTAATCGTCCTTTGGGCCGACATAGATGAAGCCGACGGTCAGTGCGCTCTGCGCGGCGGCAGGCGAAAGGAGGAGACCCGGCGCGAGGCTCGCCACGGCGGCACCCGCGGCAGATGATTGCAGAAATACGCGGCGGGATATTGCGGGGGAGGCATGAAGGAGTTTGGTCATTGGAATGCTCCTTGCGAGTGGCGATGGCCGGTTCGAAATCGATGCAAGGAAAGTGCATGCAATGTGCGTGCCAAGGCGCAACTATTTGATATTGCTGAGTGGGCCTATGAGAGCCGGTTGCTTCTTGAGCAAACTGTATGCAGTTTTTTAAGAGAATGCCATTTTTCTATGCGATGCTAATGTAATGGGCGGTAGTGTCTTGCGGGGGCGCCGATCCGCACGGGATCTAAGTCAGGCAATCCGGAAAAGAGGTTGCACTTCAGAGAATTAAAGCTTCCAGTTTGACTTGCGGACCACGTGCGTGCATCTGTATGCAAATTCCAATGGCGAATCCGTGCGTGAAACAGCCAAGAAGAAGAGAGATCATCCGGGCAGGTACGACCGTCGATGAGATGGTGCGGGCGGTCGCCGACATGATCGTCACTGGCGAGATGCGGCCGGGCGAAAAACTTGACGAATTCTCGCTCGCCGGACGCTTCGACGTCTCGCGGACCCCGGTGCGTGAAGCGCTGCGGCAGCTCTGCGCCATGGGCCTCGTGGACCGGCAACCAAATCGCAGCGCAGTGGTCATGAACGTGACCGGTGAATACCTCGCCTCGATGTTCGAGGCCATGGCCGAACTTGAGAGGATCTGCGCTCGGCTTTCCGCCGAGCGTATGACCGTCGACGAGCGCCGCGCGCTGGAGAAGATGCACGGAGACTCCATCCGCCTTGTCCATGCGGGCGCCGACGAGGACTATGCCGCGCATAATCTAGAATTCCACACAATGCTTTATCGCGGCGCGCACAATGACCACATCTTCGAAATGGTGACTCAGACCCGGGCTCGACTTGCGCCCTTCCGCCGCGCCCAATTCCGGCTGCCGGGGCGGCTCGCGAAGTCCTATCAGGAACATCAGAGCATCGTTACAGCGATTCTTCGTGCCGATGCCGAAGAGGCCGCCAAGGCGGCATACTGGCACGTATCGAACGTCAGCGACGCAAGCACGGTCTTCGTGAGCCGCAACAAAGGCTGATCGGGAGCGTTGGCACGCTCTGCCTCCTGGCCATGGACTTCATGCTCGCTATTGCGCCTTGGCCCGCAGCCGGTCGGTCGCGAATTCCATCATCAGGACCAGCACGAAGATGACGAGGATGATGGTCGAGGCGTTCTTGTATTGAAAGAGGTCGAAGGCCACTTTCAGTTCCTGTCCGATGCCGCCGGCACCGACGAGCCCGAGCACCACGGAAGACCGCAACGCCTTTTCCAACGCGAATTGCGACGTGTTGATCATCGATGGCATGATGTCGGGGATGACGGCGCCAGTCAGTACTGAAAAGCGGCTCGCGCCGGATGTGAATAGCGCCTCCTGCGGCTGCTTGTCGGCATCCTCGATCGCCTCGGCGAAGAATCGACCGCAGAAACCGATCGTGTCAATGATGATGGTCATGGTGCCGGCCACGGGACCAAGCCCGATAGAGGCGACGAAGAGCAGCGCCCAAACCATGTCCGGCACTGTCCGGAAGAGCGAGATCAACGTCTTGAAGACATGCCGCAACGGGCCGAGGGGCGTGAGCGTGCGCGATGCGAACCAGGCGAGCGGCAGGCTGAGCAGTACCCCGAACACCGTGCCGACGAAGGCGATCTGCAGCGTCTCGACGGTCCGCCACATCACCCTTGTCAGGAAACCCGGCTCGATGCTCGGCGGCATCATCCGCTCCAGAAGCCCGTACATGCGCGGTAAGCCGGCGACCAGTTGCGACGGAGAGGGGGAGACCTGACCGATCGAGACGATGAAGAGCGCTGCAACCGCCACCAGGACAGCGAAAGTCGCCGGCGAGACGCTATGCACTCTGCCGGGTAGCAATCGATCATGCATGAAAGACACCATCAACCTCGCTGCGGCGGACCTCGCTTGCCGGCAGGTCGAAACAGACTCGGCCGCCCTTGAGCGCGATGACACGATCGGCAAAACTGACAGCGTGGTCCATGTCGTGCGTGGTAAAGACCAAGGTGATGCCCTTCCTACGGACGAGGTCGCTGAAGACCTCCATGACGTCACGTCCGGCGGTCGGATCGAGGCTGGCCGCCGGCTCATCGGCAATCATCAGGGCGGGCTGGCGGATGAGCGCGCGGGCGATCGCGACACGCTGCGCCTGCCCGCCGGAGAGTTCGTCCGCCCGCGATCTGGCCTTGGCCGTCAGCTTGACCTGGGCCAGGGCCTCCATGGCCTGCTCTCGAATTTCCTGCCGGGCGATTGCCTGATGCCAGGCCCGCCATCCGCCTACCAAGCCGAGCTTGCCGTGCACGACATTGGTCAGCACCGACTGGCGCCGCACCAGCCCGTGATTCTGGAAAACGAAGCCGACGCGCTGGCGGATACGATGCAACTGGGTCTTGCTTGGAGACGCACGGAAGGTCTCGCCGAGCGTGGCGACTTCGCCACTGCAGAAGGGCGTGTGGCCGATTAGACATTTCAGCAATGTCGACTTGCCGGCGCCGTTCGAACCGATCAGCGCGATCCGCTCGCCGGACCCGACCCGTATGTCAACGCCATCGAGCACGGGCTTGCCGTTCTCGTAGCTCTTCTTCAACGCCTCGGTTCGGATGATTTCGGACATCGACGGCTCCTGGCTGCGACCGAAGGCCGGCGACGAGGCGCCGGCCGCCGATCTGATAACTGGCAACGAGATTAGTTGACGAAGTCCTTGAAGGTATCGACGCCGATCGTGCGGTACATCGAACGGACATAGTCATAGTCGCTGTCCTTGACGTCGGTCAGGAAGAAGCCGCCTTTGAACTTTTGATTATCGTCGCCCTTCAGAACGCCTTCCATCAGTTCCTTGCCATGCTCGACGAATGCGACCCGCACCTTTTGGAGCACGTCATCGGCAATGTCCTTGCGGGCGACGAGAATATCGTTCGGCAGGTCGCGACCGCGAGCCAGCACGGTAAAGGCTGTGTCGGGGAAGGCTTTGCGCACAGAGGCAAGATGGCCAAAGTTGAGGCCGATGGCGGCGATGTCGCCGCGGATCAGCGCTTCCGCCGCGACATTGCGCGACAAGATGACGGCTTCATAATCGACATTGTAATTGAGACCGGCATCGGTAAGTGCCTGGGCCGGGCCAAGGTGCTGCGAAGTCGAGCCGACCGAGCCGAATGAAACCTTCTTGCCCTTGAGGTCCTCCAGCGAGCGGATGGAGCCGTCGGACAACACCGCTATCTGGGCGAAATAGTCCGGCCGCTGCCAGGCAACGACGATCTTCGGCTCGGCCAGTTCCTTCATTACGACGTATTCGGCCGGTCCGGTGAGAACGAGATCGATCTGTCCCGAATTCATCGCTTCGACGGCCGCCGCCCGCGAGCTGACCGGGAAGAGCTCGATGTCGAGGCCGGTGACCTTTTCGAGCGCTTCTTCGAAGCCACCGAATTCCTGCTGCAGGGCTTCGAGGCCTTCGATGTCGGTAACGGCGAACTTGACCGTCTCGGCCAAGGCCGGAACGATCGAAGCAACGGTGAGGGCAAGCGCTGCGATGACTGTGCGGATCATGTTTCGTCCCCTTGCTGTATAGACAGGAAGTATTTCTGCGATTATCCCTAGCGGCGTCACGTGACGAGCTAGTGACAGTTTTCCGCGGGCGGCTCTCGGAAAAAACGAGGACAAGATGAATGTGCTGATCAAAAGCGGGACGGTGCTTCGTTCCGGGGGGCCGGTGAAGGCAGATCTTGCCACTGAGGACGGGCGTTTCGCAGCGTTCCTATCGCGTCCGGCGATCACAATCGACGCCGAGGGGCTCGTCGCGCTGCCAGGCATCGTCGACATCCATGGCGACGGTTTCGAGCGGCACCTCATGCCCCGGCCGGGTGTGCGCTTCGACGCCGCGCTTGCGCTGCGTGACACCGACCGGCAGCTTGTCGCAAACGGTATTACCACCGCTTTTCACGGCGTCACCGTCTCCTGGGAGCCGGGCCTGCGCTCGGTTGAAGCCGCGGCCGAGGTGATCCGGGCGATCCAGTCTCTCCGCGACCGTCTCTCCTGCGATACGCGCCTGCATATTCGCTGGGAGACCTTTGCACTCGATCAATTGCCGATGGTCCTCGAATGGCTCGGCCTGGACCCTCAGCCGGTCATCGCGCTCAACGACCACACGACCGGCTCGGTGCTCAAGGGCTCGATCGCCCGCAAGCTGCCGCAGATGGCTGAGCGCTCCGGTCTATCGCAGGATGCCTACAAGGCGTTGCTCGACAGCGTCTGGACCCGGCGCGACGCCGTGCCTGCCGCGATCGAAAAGGTGGCGACGACCGCGAAGGCATACGGCAACGTGCTGCTTGCCCATGATGAGGCAACGCCCGAGGAGCGGCGGCGCTTCCGTGCCCTCGGCGCCCGTTCCTCCGAATTCCCACTGACGCTGGAAACCGCGGCGGAGGCGCGCCGCCATAGCGAGCAGGTCATCCTCGGCGCGCCGAATGTCGTGCGCGGCGGCAGTCACAACGGCGCCCTCAATGCCACGGATGCGATCCGAGCCGGCCTCTGCACCTGCCTCGCCTCGGACTACCACTATCCCTCGCCACTGCATGCGGCGTTCAAGCTCGCGGGACCCGACCAGGCAGGCCTCTGCGACGCCTGGAAGCTGGTATCGGCCAATCCGGCGGCGGCGGCCGGGCTCGACGACCGTGGGACGATCGAGCCGGGCAAGCGCGCCGACCTGCTGCTCGTCGACGCCAGCCGTGCAGGTCACCCCGAGATCGTCGCCACGTTCTGCGGCGGCCGTCTGGTCTATGCAACCCGGGCACTGCATGTCGCGGCGGCTCCCGTGGCCGCAGCGTGAGCGAAACGGGAGACAGGCATGCTCGACCAGCCGGGTTCGCAGCTCACCGCTTTTGACGGATTGACCTTCGCGCCGCGTCAGGACAGTCCGATCTGGCAGCAGATCTATGACCATATCCTCGCGCGGATCGAATCCGGCGCACTCTCGCCGGGCGAACAGCTTCCGGGCGAGAACCACATGGCCGCCCGCCTGGGCGTCACCCGCGTCACGCTCCGACGCGCGTTGCAGCAGCTCCAGAAGGAGGGACATCTCACCGCAAGAAAGGGCGTCGGCATCTTCGTCCGAAGCCCGCCTGCGATCTTTTCGATCCGCGACGGCCGGTCCTTTCGCGAAAATATCGATACCCATAGTCGCTCGATCTCGACCATCACCTGGCTGCTCGCCCGTGATCAGGCCGATCAGACGAGCGCAGGCAATCTCGGTGTCGCAGCCGGTTCAGAGATCATCCACCTGCGCCGCGTGCGCCTCCTCGGCGAGCAGCCGATCTATGTGAACGACAAATATTTTCCGGCACATCGCTTCCCGGATTTCGAGGAGGCCTATGGCGAGCGTCAATCGGTGAGCGACGTGTTCCGCGCCCATGGCATAGAAACGTTCCGACGCGCCGAGACCCGGATCAGCGGCGGCTTTGCGTCACCAGAAGAGGCGGAAATCCTGCAGCTCACGCCAGGCACGCCGGTGTTCCGAATAAATGCTCGCAACACCGACCGCGCCGACGAGACGATCGAATGGACATGCGGCTGCTGGCCGCTGACATCGGTGGAATTTGTCTTCGGGCCGAGCTGACGAGGAATATTTGCTCGCCCGCGGCGCCGACAGTCCGGACTTCCTCAAAATCGTTATGTGGCAGGAGGCCCTTGGCTAGAGTCCGGTCGAGGCTCGAAAGTCATTTTCCCGAGGGCCGCGATGGGTCGATATTGCTACTTCCTAGACTGTCGCAAAGAGGAGGTGGCCGTTCAAGGCGTCCCCATGAAGCGGTGCCTCCTGATCGCATCGACGTGTGGTTCGTGATTAGGCCCTGCGGCACCGGCGACGACCCAGAGCTGGCTCGGAGGGTCGTCGCTCGATGACCACTCAGAAGAGAGCCGCAGTCTTTTGCAAGGTCATCCAGACACCCCAAAGTAGGGGAATACCAACGACCGCCCAGGCCAGCAAAGCCTGGCCGTCCAGCCTGCCGCGGCCGATGCCGAACGAGCCGGTCGGTCCCGACTGAGCGGTGGCAGATTTCGCCTGCAATGCCGAGACTTCCTCCGGCTTCATGAACCACTTCTCCGATAGCGGGCGAACTAGCGCATTCGCGGTTAATCCGAGCGCCAGCATTGCGGCGAGGATATACATCGTGAAATCATAGACCTGTTCGCGGGGAATGCCCGCGGCGATCTGGAATTCGCGGATGTAGTTGACGACGACCGGACCGATAATGCCGGCCGTGCCCCACGCGGTCAGCAGCCGTCCATGAATGGCCCCCACGAACTGTGTCCCGAAGATATCAGCGAGATAGGCAGGTACCGTGGCAAAACCACCGCCATACATGGACAGGATCACGCAGATGATCGCGACGAATAGCAATTGGCTGCCCATATGCGCAGCCGTCGGCGCCAGCGCATACAGAATGATGCCGAGAGTAAAGAACGTGTAATAGGTGTTCTTCCGGCCGATCTTGTCCGACAGCGATGCCCAGAAGAAGCGACCGCCGATATTGAAAAGCGACAGCAGGCCGGCAAAGCCGGCGGCGATTGCCGCGATCGCGGTCTTCTGGGTGTCGTCGAGCTGTGTGAAGGTGAGGTCAGGCTGGCCGATCAGCCGACCCCCGAAAATTTCCTGGAGCATGGGTGACGCCATGCCGATCACACCGATGCCAGCCGAAACATTGAGGCAGAGCACCGCCCAGATCAGCCAGAACTGTCTGGTCTTGTGGGCGTCGCGCAGGTGCACGTGGTGAACAGTAATCATCGCCGTCTTGGCTACCACGGGCGGTGACCAACCGTCCGGGCGCCAACCTGCCGGCGGGATGCGATAGCCGAAGGCGCCGCCCGTCATAAAGACGAAGTAGATCGCGGCCATGACCAGAAAGGTCTGCCAGACGCCGACGGAATCGGGCGTCTTGAAGTAGGTCATCAGCATATCGGCGAGCGGTGCGCCGATCATGGCACCGCCGCCGAAGCCCATGATGGCCATGCCGGTCGCCATGCCGCGACGGTCGGGAAACCATTTGATCAGCGTCGAGACCGGAGAGATATAGCCGAGACCCAGGCCAATCCCGCCGATGACGCCGGCCCCCAGCCACATCAGCCACAATTGGTGCGTCTTCACGCCGATCGCTGCCACGGTGATGCCGCCGCACCAGGAGAGCGCGGAGACGAAGCCCGCCTTCCGCGGGCCGACGCGTTCGAGCCATCCGCCCCAGAGCGCTGCAGACGATCCGAGAAGCACGAAGAACAGCGTGTAGATCCAGCCGAGATCGGAAACCCGCCAGTCGCAGGTAGTGGTAAACAGAGCGGTGACGAGGTTGAGGTCGGCACAGGCCACCGACTGATTGATGCCGATCGACTTTGACAGCGGCAGCCAGAAGACGCTGAATCCATAGGCCATCCCAATACAGAGATGGATGGCGAGCGCCGCCGGCGGAACCAGCCAGCGATTGAAGCCGGGCTGCGCGATGATCCGCTCCCGGTCGAGTATGCCGCCGGCATAGGTACCCGGCATAGTGTCTGTAGACGTTGTCATAAGCTCCTCCGCGTCGATCCGATCGGGATCTCGATGAATTCCGGATGAAAGGCATGGACGTTTGCGGCCCCTCCGCCGCTCATCCGCCAACGGCCGTTACATGCCGTCGCTATGGCAGTTGACGGCCGCGCCCTCCCTCCGACGGAATGCAACGCAACCATCGTGCCAGGAAGCACTGCGCGGGATTTCAAAGACTTAGAGGGGTCAGTACGCGCCGTGCGGCGGACAAAATGTCCGTGCGACGCGGACAAAATGTCCTGTCAGGCTGCTTCGGGAAGCCAGATCATGAAGGTGGCGCCCTTTCCGGGACTGCTGTCGACGGAGATGGTTCTGCCCTGCCGGCTGACCAGGGTCTGACTGATAGAGAGACCAAGGCCGGTCCCTTCCTGGCGCTTGGTCGTAAAGAAAGGATCGAAGACCTTTGCGGCAATCTCCTCGGCCATACCGATGCCGGTGTCGGCTATGACGATTTCCACACCGGCGCGCCCCTCCCGGTTCCTGTCGCTGGTCAGGAGCGATAGGGCGCCGCCATCCGGCATGGCGTGGATGGCGTTGACAATGAGGTTCACGATCACCTGTTGCAGCTCTGTCCGGTTCATCAGGACAAGGCGCGAAGCGCTGTCCTTGTTCTTTACCTCGATCGATGCCTTGGCGAGCAGGTGTTGGACCAGCGGCAGGCAGTCGGCGATGACCTCGCCTGGCGAATGGCGCTCGAGGATGCCGGCGAATTCCTCCGGACGAGCGAATTGCAGGAGCTTGGTGACGATTTGGCTGATGCGGTGAATCTGCTCGTCGAGCAGCCGGAACTCGGTTTCTGCCAGCGCGGCCGTATCGCCGACCACGGAACGGATCACTTCGAGATTTCCCTGCATCACGGCGATCGGGTTGTTGATCTCATGCGCCACGCCTGCGGTGATCTCGCCGATCGCCGCAAGCTTCTCGGACATGATCAACTGCTTCGTGGTGGCCTCGAGCTTGTGATTGGCGAGCTGCAAATCGCGGGTCCGCTCGTCGACGCGGGCATTGAGTTCCTCATTCCACGATCTGAGCGCCTTGTCGCGCTGTTGCAACTGGTCCAGCAGATGATCGAGATGGATCGCAACGCGTCCGATCTCGTCGTGGCTGTCGACCGGGCCCGTACGGGCGCCGAGATCGCCGGCCTCCACCTTGCCGATTGTGGAATTGACGCGCTCCAGGGGTTGGAAGATCGCCCGGGCCCACCTAAGGAAGATCGGCACGCTGGCGGCGGCGATCGCCAGGAATGCGAGAGCAACGGCAAAGACCGTCTGGTATTTCGCGGCCGTGAACGGTGCCTCCAGGAAGCCGACATAGAGCATGCCGACCCGCTTTCCATAGCTGTCGACGATCGGCTCGTAGGCCGAGATGTACCAGTCGTTGACGACGAAGGCGCTGTCGAGCCAGGTCTTACCATCACCAAGAACGGCGGAGCGGACGGCGGCAGAAACACGCGTGCCGAGAGCCCGACGTCCTTCGAAGAGGCGGACATTGGTGCTGATGCGGACGTCATCGAGAAACAGCGTCGCCGTGCCTCGGCTGCCCTCCGGGAGGCTGGCCTGGCGGTAGACGAGATCGTTGATCGTGTCGATGAAGAGAAGGTTCTGATTGAGCAGGGTGCCGCCGACCAGGACGGCGGGGCTGCCGTCGGCGAGCAAAACGGGGCTCGCGCTCTGCACCACCATGCCGCGGCTTTCCTCGCTCCTGTCGGTCGGAACGGCATTCGGCGTCCGCACGAGTGCCAGCCGGGCGCGTTCTGCAAGGTCCGGCGCCAGCTGCTTGAGATCCTCGGGAGCGAAGATGTCGATCGCCGTCGCAGGCCGGCCGTTGATCGCCGCGCGAACGATTGGCCAGTCGGTGCGCAGCCGCGCTGCCGTATCTTCGGAGCTGGAAGCCAGCAAGCTTCCGTCCGGGCCGACGACATATAGAAAGTCGAGAACGAGCCGCTTCCTGCTTTCGCCCAGCAATTGCGCAAGGGCCGGCCGGCCTTCGGCCACGACATCGCGGAAGCGGACGGACCCACCCAGCGCCGTGATGTGCTCGCCGGTGTTCTCGAGGATGCGGGCGAGATACTGATGGGCGATCGTCAAGTCGCCATTGACCTTAGATATCAGGGCGGCATCGAACTTCGCGTTCCAACGATGGATCGTCGCGCCGAGCAAGAGCGGCAGGATGACCAGCATCGGCAGGAGCGCGATGGCGAGCAGCCGGTATCGCACGGAACGGGCGGGGGAACCGGGACCAGCGGCTTCAGTCATCCCAGCTCGCCAGTTTGCGGTCCACCGTCTTGCGGGAAATGCCGAGACGCCGCGCCGCCTCCTCGCGCTGGCCCGAGCAACTCGCAAGGACGCCGAGTATGTGCCGGCGTTCGAATTCAGCGAGCGTCATGTCGCCGGAATTGGCCTGCGGGCTGATCGAATAGCCGAAGCCGTCCGGGAAGCGGCCGAGGATCAGCGTCCGCTCGACCAGGTTTCGCAGCTCGCGCACATTGCCCGGCCAGTCATAGGCGGCGAGCGCCTGGCGTGTCTGAGGACCGATCGCGACCGCCGGCATGCCAAGTTGCCGCGCGAGTTTTGCCATGAAGAGATCGGCGAGTTCGAGGGCATCATCCTCGCGCTCCTTGAGTGGCGGCAGATGGATCTGCATGACGTTGATGCGGTAGAAGAGATCGGCCCGGAAGCGGCCCGCCTGCACTGCCTTTTCAAGCTCGGCATTGGTGGCAAAAACGAAGCGCAGATCGACCGGGACCTCGCGCTCGGAACCGACGGGCCGCACCTTCCGGTCTTCGAGAACGCGCAGCAGTTTGCTCTGGGTCGCCGCTGGCAGTTCGCCGATCTCGTCGAGGAAGAGCGTGCCGCCGTGGGCATGCAGGAACAGACCCTCCCGATCGCGGGCCGCCCCGGTGAACGCGCCCTTCAAGTGGCCGAAAAGTTCGCTTTCGATCATGTCGGGCGGAATGGCGCCGCAATTGACCGGAACGAAAGGCTTGGCTGCACGATCGGAAAGCGCATGCAGCGAGCGCGCGGCCACTTCCTTGCCGGTACCGGATTGTCCGGTCAGCAGCACGGAGGTCGGCAGCGGCGCCACCTTCGCTATCGTTTCGCGGACGCGGGCAATGGCCGCCGATTCACCGATCAGGCGGTCGCGCAGAAGGATATGGTCGGACGTGGCCTTCAGCTCGTGACGCAGAACATAGTTCTCGCGCTTGAGGCGAAGCCGATCGAGGCAGCGCGCCACTGCATTGAGGATCTGGTTGGAACGGAAGGGCTTGGGGACGAAATCCACCACACCGGCGCGAAGCGCCTGGATCGCCGTATCGAGATCGGCATAGGCAGTCATCAGAATGGTATCGGCGAAGAAGCCGACCGCGCGCTGTTCGGCGAGCCATTCCACCCCGTTCTTGCGCGGCATGATGTTGTCGAGGATGACTACGTCGTAGTGGTGCTGGTCGAGCTTGCGGGAAGCCTCGTCCGCGTCAGCGGCTTCCTCGATGCGCTTACAACGCGGTCCAAGGGTCCGGATGAGAAAGTTACGCATGCCAGGTTCGTCGTCGACGACCAGGATCGAAGCCTGGGCAAGCCAGGGCCCAAATTCCGGATCGATGGATGTATCCGTTGTGCTTCGCACTGCCTCCATTCAGCTTTTGTCTCCTCCAATGCGGATAGGAAGCGCAAAAGGAAGCGAAAACACAATACCAAAGTTCTCAGCGGTCAAGAAAATGGATCCATGGCGAAACTCGCTTGATCGCATCCATCGAATGAAATGTTCACATTATCGGTATCGGGACCTGCAGCCAGGATGGATGCGACCGCAGTTCTGATTCTCTCAAGGCGGCGGGTCGTCGTGACGATCGCTCAAAAGCCGTTATGGGCACTTAGACAAATCGGAGTGGGCTTCCGTCGCACATTAAAGATGAGTAAAGAAAGAAGGAATTGCCGAGGGCAGCCTCGCCCTTATCCCCCGAGCACTGGGCCCGCATTAAATGACGTTTCAACCACGGATGCAGAACAAGATCTCCGGGTTCAAGATCCTCGGCGGATTGCATCGCCGGGAATGGAACGGGATAATCGCCGATGTCTGGGATGTAGAATGCGAGGCGCGGGCAGGCGGCTACTATGTGTCCGACGATCCGCGCATGTTCATCGTTCTCGATGCGCAGGGTGGAAGCCGCTTAAACGTCAAGCTTTCCCCGGATGGGCGCGGCAGCGTGCAGAATTATCGCGAGCAGAAGCTTTCTTACATTCCAGCAGGCATGGAGATTTGGGCCGACGTGGTCGACGTCCGATATATCCGCCACCTCGACCTGCATTTTAACCTCGATGTTCTCAGCCGGCGCCTGATGGAGGGCCTGGACGCCGACCGATGCGACACCCCGCGGCTGATGTTTCACGACGAGCGAGTTCTTCAACTGGCGCAGATGATTGCTGCCGAATGCCTCAATCCGCAGCCACTGCACGATCTCTATGGCGACGGGCTGACGCTGGCCCTGTTTATCGACCTGATGAAGCTAAACCGTAGTGATCCGCGCAAGCGCAGCCCACTCGCCGCCTGGCAGTTGCGCCGCACCGTTGATTACATTGAGGAGAATATCGGCCGCAATATCCGGCTGGAGGAACTGGCTTCCCTCGCAGGGCTGTCGCAATCGCATTTCAGCCACGCGTTCAAGGCTTCGACCGGTATGGCACCACACCAGTGGCAGACCAATTCGAGGATTGAGCGGGCCAAGCAGATGCTGTTGGAGAACGAGGCGCCGCTGACGGCCGTTGCCGTTGAGACCGGCTTTTCGGATCAGGCGCATTTCACGCGGGTATTCCGCAAGGTCGTGGGTACCAGCCCTGCGCTGTGGAAACGAAGCCGGTTGGCCTGAGCAATTTGTCGATCATGCGCCTTCGTTCGCAGTGAATAGCCCAGGATCATTCAACTTTCGTTGATTACGACAAGCGTCGGCATAATAGTTGATATAATCACTCACCTTATCAGGTTTAAGAGCCGCACATCATCCGGGGGCCCGGCACGATCGTTCGGCATGGGGCGATGAGTGACTATGGTAAGTTGCAGGGCGGCACGGTTGACGGGATGGCTGGCAGGGGTCGCAAGCACCGTGCTTGTGGCAGCGGGTGCGGCGTTCGCGCAGGATGCGCCGGCAACAATCCTCGAAAAAATCGAGGTCCAGGGCAAGTCCGCCGAAGATGACGCTACCGGACCCGTCGAGGGTTATGTCGCCAGGGCGACGACGACCGGCACGAAATCGGTCACCCCGGTGACCGAAATTCCGCAGTCCGTCTCCGTCATCGGACGCGAAGAGCTCGATGATCGCGGTGTCGTAAACAAGGTCGACGAGGCGCTACGCTATACGCCTGGCGTTGCCGCGGAGCCGTTCGGGACCGATACCGATACGGATTGGTTCTATCTTCGCGGCTTCGACGCGACGCAAACGGGCGTCTTCCTCGATGCGCTTACGCTTTTCAGCTTCGGCTTCGGCGGCTTCCAGATCGATCCGTTCATGCTGGAGCGCGTCGAGGTGCTGAAGGGGCCGGCGTCGGTGCTCTATGGCGGGTCCAATCCCGGCGGCATCATCAGCTTGATCAGCAAGCGGCCGGTGGAGGAGCAGCACTACTACGCCGAGATCGGCATCAACAGCGATGGCAATGCCTTCGGCGGCTTCGACGTCAACGATAAGCTGAACGAGGACGGCACGATCCGCTACCGCGTCACCGGAAAGATCGCTGGCGGCGTCAATTACACCGATTTTTCCGAGGATCTGCGCGGCATGATCCTGCCGCAGATTACTTACGCTCCGGATGATGCGACGAGCCTGTCTCTCTATGCGTTGCTGCAGGGCCTCGACCAGGTTCACGTAGGCAACGGTTTCCTGCCTTACGAGGGCACCGTGGTTGACGCGTCTTTCGGTAAGATCGACCGAGACGCATTTTATGGAGAACCGGACCTCGACGAAGGCACCTATGTCCAGCAGATGATTGGCTACGAAGCCGAGCATGAACTGGAGAATGGCTGGAGCCTGAAGCAGAACGCCCGCTACAGCCACCTCTACAAACATGAGCAAGGCCCCTACACCTTCGGCTGGGTCGGTGGTGCGCCGACTGGCCCGGATTATCTGCTCAATCGCATCGGTTTCGAGGCGACGTCCAAAGTCGACGCCTTCGCTATCGACAATCGTGCCGAGAACGAATTCGAACTGGGCGGCGCGAACCATGCATTCCTCGCCGGGCTCGATTACAAGCACTATCGACTCGACCACGTTCAGGCCTGCTGCGGAGCGACGCCGATCAGCGCCACGAACCCCGTCTACGGTGTGCCGCAGGACGCGAACTTCGTCTATCTCGATCAAGTCCTGACGCAGCAGCAGCTCGGTATCTATACCCAGGATCAGATCCGCTTCGGCGACGGCTGGCTGGTGACGCTCAACGGACGCTACGACTATGTCGACACGGACTCCGATGCGGCTATCGGTACAAGCTACCAGGCTCATGATGCGGCACTCAGCGGTCGCGCCGGCCTTGCTTACGAGTTCGAAAACGGCGTGACGCCCTACGTCAGTGCCGCGACGTTCTTCAACCCGCTCGTCGGTACCCGTACGACGGATCCGAGCGATCCCACAAATCCGGCAAAGATGGCCAGTCTGGAGCCGGAGGAGGGCTATCAGTATGAAGCAGGCGTCAAGTACGAGCCGGACTTCGTCGACGGCTTGCTGACGGCGTCCCTCTACCAGATCACCAAGCAGAATGTTTCCGTGGCGGTGCCGGGCTTCTTCGTGAATGCTCAGCTCGGCGAAGTTCGCTCGACGGGTTTCGAACTCGAGGGCAAGTTCAACGTCGCGAACGACTGGAAGGTGATCGCCGCGTTCTCCTACACCGATATGGAAGTCACCGAGGATCTGAACCCCGCCCTCATAGGTAAGACCCCGGTCATCGTGCCTGACACACAGGCTTCGCTGTGGGTGGACTACACGGTGCCCGATGGCGCCTTCGAGGGACTGAGCCTCGGCGCGGGCGTGCGCTATCAAGGCGGATCCTGGGCCGATGCGCTGAACACGCTGAAGGTGCCATCCGCGACCTTGGTCGATGCGGCAATCCGCTACGAGAAGGACGATTGGGCGGCTTCCCTGAATGTGGCGAACCTCCTCGACAGGGAATACGTCAAGGGATGCCAGGGCGTCTCGGTCTGCGGTTACGGCGAAAGCAGGACCTTCACGCTGAAACTCAGCAAGTTCTGGTAGTGTCGAGCTCTGGAGTTTAGTTTAAAAGGCCACTCCGGGACCGGTTGATACCGGTCCCTCATCGCTAATTGCAAGAGGGTTGAACCCGCCCCTGATCTCGCGCATCAAGCTTCCATGCTCTCGCTCCGACCCATCGAGGAACCCATCCTTGCCCGCCTTGTTGAAGCGTTTTGCCGCCTATTATCGGCCACATCGGAAATTGTTCCTGCTGGATTTCTGCAGTGCCGTCGTCTCTGGCCTTCTTGAGCTGGCCTTTCCGGTGGCAGTGACCCTCTTCGTGGATCGGTTGCTTCCAACGGGGGAGTGGGGGCTGATATCGCTCGCCACCCTGGGGCTGTTTCTGGTCTTTCTCATGAACGCCGGCTTGCAGGTCGTTGTCACCTACTGGGGACATATGCTGGGCATCAACATAGAAACGGAGATGCGCCGCAAGGCATTCGACCACTTGCAGAAGCTCTCCTTCGGGTTTTTCGACAACCTGAAGACGGGTCATCTGGTCGCCCGTCTGACCAAGGATTTGGAGGAGATCGGCGAGGTTGCACATCACGGTCCGGAGGACGTTTTCATCGCCGTGATGACGTTGGTCGGCGCCTTTATCGTCATGCTCTGGGTGCATCCGGCGCTAGCGATCATCACGGGCGCGGTCGTACCGATTGCCGCGGTGGCCACGACCTACTATGGCGGGCGCATGACAAACACCTGGCACGGGCTTTACAACAGCGTCGCGGACTTCAACGCTCGGATCGAGGAAAATGTCGGCGGCATCCGGGTTGTGCAGGCCTTTGCCAATGAGAACCACGAGCGTCGGCTCTTTGCGGAAGAGAACCGCAACTATCGAGCGACCAAGTTGCAGGCCTACAAGCTGATGGCCGCGTCCTCCTCGCTGAGTTATCTATCGATGCGGTTCGTTCAGGTCGTCGTAATGCTGGCGGGCAGCTATTTCGTTCTGCGCGGCGAACTTTCGGCGGGCGGGTTCGTGGGTTTCCTTTTGCTGGTCGGCGTTTTCTTCCGGCCCATCGAGAAGATCAACTCCGTCATCGAGAGCTATCCCAAGGGCCTCGCCGGCTTTGAGCGCTACATCGCGTTCCTCGATACCCGTCCGGACATCGCCGATCGGAGCGGGGCGCGGGCCGTCGCGCGGCTGGAAGGCACAGTCAGCTACGAAGGCGTCCGCTTCGGCTATCAGGACGGGCATGTGCTTCTTGATGGATTGAACCTATCGATCAGAGCCGGCGACACGGTGGCTCTGGTGGGATCGTCGGGAGCAGGCAAGACAACGCTCTGCTCGCTGTTGCCGCGCTTCTATGAAATCTCCGCCGGGTCGATTCGCATCGATGGCATCGACATACGCGACATGACGCTGGCGTCGCTACGCAGCAATATCGGCATTGTCCAACAGGATATCTTTCTCTTTGCCGGAACGATTCGCGAGAACATCGCCTACGGTCGACTCGACGCAAGCGAGGCGGAGATCGTCGAAGCGGCACGTCGGGCCCGCCTCGACACGCTCATCGAATCCTTGCCGCTCGGCCTCGACACCGTCATTGGCGAGCGTGGCGTCAAGTTGTCGGGAGGACAGAAGCAGCGGCTTTCCATTGCCCGCATTTTCCTGAAGAATCCGGCGATCCTCATCCTCGACGAGGCAACCTCGGCGCTGGACGGTGAAACCGAGCGGGCCATCCAACAGTCGCTCACTGAACTGTCCGTGGGCCGCACCACACTGGTGATTGCCCATCGCCTTTCGACCATCATGCACGCCGACCGAGTGCTCGTTGTGGAAGCCGGGAAAATTGTCGAAGAAGGGACGCACGCCACCCTTCTCCAACTCAACGACGGGCGCTACCGCAGGCTGTACGAGGCGCAATTCGGCCGGTCGGCACAAGCAACTTAGGCTTTTACGGACATGTGCCGGGTATCCTTGCCCATGAACACCCAAAGATGCAGAACACCGGCAGGCAGAGCAGGCAGAGAAGGAATCCCTGGATTGGAATTTGTGGAGAGGGCCCTGTTAGCAGTTCTGGCGCGGCGCGGCGTATCTGGCTGAACGAGCCAATCGCCGCCGGTTCACCACCCCAGGTCCAGCGGCAGTCACCCCCCTGTATGACGAAGGCTATTCTTGTGCTGTCAACGCTTTGAGCGCACGCTCATGCAGAGCCTCATTTGCGGACGCCAGAATGTGGCCGCCGCCTTCCGGGCGCTCGCCTGCCAATCCGGTTACAACACCGCCCGCTTGCTCGATCATCGGTATCAATGGCACGATGTCGTAGGGCTGCAGCTCCAGTTCCAGGCAGATATCGATCTGACCCGCTGCGAGCATGGCGAAGGCATAGCATTCGCCGCCGTAACGCGTCATCCGGACGCGGTCGCGAAGGCGTTCGAAGTGGACGTCCGGGAAATCCCCGTACCGCTCGGGAGAGTTCGTGTGCAGGATTGCTCGCGACAAATCTGTCGTGGACCCGGTCCTCATGCGCCGGGTACCTGACGAGTCCTGCGCCCACGCTCCTTGCTGGTCGCCCCAGAAGCGTTCTTTGGTGAAGGGCTGGCTCATCATGCCCATGACGCTGCGGCCCTCCAGCGTCAGACCGATCAGCGTTCCCCAGACCGGGATGCCGCAGATGAAGGGTCTCGTGCCATCGACCGGATCAATGACCCACTTCCACGGTCCGGTGCCAGTCTCCCCGTACTCTTCGCCGAGGATCGCGTGATCCGGGTACTCCGACGAAATCAACTCGCGCAGGACCCTTTCGGCTTCCCGGTCGGCCAAAGTCACCGGATCAAAGCGATAGCCGGGCCTGAACTTCCCCTCGACGTCGAGCTCGGTGCGAAAGCGAGGCAGAGTTTCCCTGGAAGCCGCGTCGGCAAGCCGATGGAGAAACGAAACTGGGGGAAGCTCGGTCATCGAAGTGATCCTATCCTACGTAATAGACTGCAGTCAGAAGAGGTTGGCGGCGGTGGGGAGGAACCCGCCGCCGCCTGCCACCTTTTGCGATTTGGCAACGTACAGCAGGTGGCAATCGAGTTTCCTATTTCCCCTCGAAAAGAGACACCATTGCCTCTCTCTTGAGGGCGGCCTGAAGCTCGTAAAGGGAAGCGAGCTGGGCGGAGAAGCCTCCCAGAAGCGGGAGTAACCAAAGGCCAAGGGAGGAGAGAAGACATAGCGCAACCGGGACGGCCTGCGAATTGATCCTGTGAGGTTTCAAGTTTTCCTCCCCCGCTCTTGTCGAACTCAAGATAGGGCATTCGGGGGCGCGGATCGCTTTCTCATCCTGAAGATACATGACGCAATGAGACGCACTGCCAACGGTCTGTTGCGAATGGTGACCCGAGTGATCCCCGTCGCTGCGACCGGGAATCAGCCTGCAACGAGCATCGACATCAGTGCGTGCAGTTCACGCGCCACGTCGTAGCTGTTTTGCTGCTGTTGTTTTCGGCAGAAGAGCTCGCAACTCCACCAGCCGTCGTAACCGGTCGCCTTGACCGCGTCAGCCCAGAGCTTCAGGTCGATTGCGCCTGCGCCCGTCGGGACATCTCTCAAGACCACTTCGTTTGGAATGCCACCGGAAAAAGGTAATGAGTCGCACACGTGGATGCCATAGATGATGCCCTTGTCGAGTCGCGCGACGTCGTCGGGAGTGTCTCCGGACGTGTAGCAGTGCCAAAAATCGATCACCATCCGAACGTTGTCGCGCTCGGCGCGATCGATGGTCTCAAGTTGCCTTTCAATCGTGTTGAGCGGCGTCCAGGAAAGCGCCTCGAGGTACAGGAGAAGCCCATGGCTGCGGGCGAGGTCGGCGATTTCGGCGAGGTTTCTTGCGGTCAGGGAAATTTGCTCCTCGAGCGTTCGGCCCAGCAATCCGCTGTAAAGATCCACAGGGCTGCCTTGCCGGTGACGCAGCACGGCTTCCACATTGACGGGGCCTGTCAGCACCTGAACCCCTTTCGCCCCGGCCACGGAAGCGAGACGGAAGAGCTCTTCCGCTTCTCGCATGAGTTCCTTCCTCGCCTCGCCCTGCCGCTCTATGTCGATCAGGAAGCCCATGCCCGGAATGTTGACGCCCTGGAGCAGCCCAGCCAACTCCGCCTCGGAAAAGCCTACATCCAGAAAAGCCCTGAGCTTGGTCGCCGAAGCTTCAATCCCGTCGAAGCCGACGCCTTCCGCGATGTCGAGATCCATCGCGAGAGTCGCGTGTTTTGCCACAAGCGAGTGCAGCAGGAGCTGGTTCGGTTTGGTCATTGATTGTCACCTTTTCTGCTCTGATCCTGTCCGGATCGCCACCGCCCTGCCTCTTCTTGCCGCAGAAGCCACCGCTTCGGTCGCCACCAGCGCCGCGAGACTGTCCAGGCCTGTCGCGAGTGGGGAGGCTCGTTGCTTCGCCGCCGCCACGAAATCCTCCAGCGTCGTCGTGTGCAGGTCGCGATCACGCACGGGAACGAGTTCATTGCGGCCCGCGAGCCTGCGCATCAGAACGCCGGAACCGCGCGAGCTCAGGGTACCGCTGGCGATCAGCACGCCATCGGTACCGGCTGCCACCACCATGCTCTCCATGTCGGCCGTGCCAAAGCTTTCATGCGCCTGCAGGAGGCTGCCGTCCTCCATGCGGATCGTATAGGCGAGATGGTAGGGCGCGCCATTCGATTCCCTGGCTAAGGCTACCGCCTCGATGGGCTCGCGACCGGTCAGGAAGCGCGCGAGATCGATGTCCTCGGTCGAGATGTCAAGGAATACGTTGCCGTTCCCAAGTATCTCGCCCCTGCGATTTGGAGGAGGCTGGAACGGGCCGCCGCGCAGAATCGACAGGGACTGCATCGCACCGATCTCCCCTTCGAGAATGAGCCGCCGCATCGTCTGATGGACAGCCGAGGCACGAGGAGTCTGATTGACTGCGAGCACGACTTCGCGCTCCGAGCAGTGGCTGACGAGCAGTCTTGCGGTTTTACTGTCTTCCGAGAGCGGCCCATCGCAGAGGATGTGTTTCCCGGCATCAGCGGCTGCAACAATGTAGTGTTGCCGACGCTTGAGCGAGGCGCTGATGTAGACGAACTTGACTGCCGGGTCCGACCAGACCCGCTCCATGTCCGTCGTGGCCTGGGGAATGCTCAAGTCATTGGCGAAATGGAGGGCATCGGCTTGGTCTCTGCTCACCACCCAAAGCGGCGAATGCCCCATCGCGCGGATGGCCGCAACCATGTGCTCGGTTGCGATCGTCCCGGTGCCCATGACGGACCACCCTTCTACGGCGTTCTGTCGCAATCTCATGGTTCGCCTCGCGTGTCGGCTTTCGGGCACAGTGCGGCCAACTCGCTCGCGGAGCAATTTCGCATCCTATTGAAGTCCTTCGCGAAAGGAAGTAGAATGTGCTTCTCGTTGCTTCAGTGCGGATGCTTAGAAGAATGGATCAGTTCGGGGGAAATGCCGCGGCCCTGGCGGCGAATCTCAGAACCCTATGCGAAGGGCAGGGTTCGATTGCGGCCGTTTGCCGAAAGATCAACCTCAACCGGCAGCAGTTCAACAAATACCTGTCTGGTGCGCACGTTCCCTCGGCCTCAAATCTGAGGATGATCGCGAACTACTTCGGCCTCAGCGTTCCAATCTTGTTTTCGGATCCGGACGAGTTTCGCACATTGGTCGACGGGAACTTCTTCCATGCCATGTCCACCGCTCGCCAGCTACCGGAGTTCTCGCGTTTCGTGTCGAACATGATCGTCGAGAACAATTCTCTCGATAGCGATATTTTGGGCGTTTATGACAGATATCAGTTTTCCTCTATCTACAGGGGTTTCGTCCTAAGGTCCGCCTTCTGCATCTATCGCAACAAGGAGTTCCTTCAGCACTATTATGTCGAGCGGTTCCCGAGCTTCGATGATCCCAAGAAAACAGAATACGTGTTTAAATACTATGGCTTTTGTTTTCCCGTCGCGGATCGCGTCTTCACGGCCGATTTCGAGGGAATCCAACGCAACGAGATGACCTTCGGCGTTTACGCTCAAGTAAAACGAAACTCCAAGAACTTCATGTTCGGCATCGCGAGCGGAATCGCCGCGAACATGTTCAGGTCTCCATATTCCACCAAAGTAGCGCTCCACTACCGCGGACCAGGCCTTTTGAAGCGTGAACACCTGAACAAGCTGACCGTCATGGACCGGAACGACCCGTCCATACCCCGTGAAGCCCTGCAGTATCTGGGTGACGGATCCGACATGATCCAGATGGGGTGAGGCACGACCGAAAGAGCCGGGCTCCTGTTCGTCAAGGATGCAATTCCACCGCCAGCCAGACGGAATCGGTATCGGCGTAATAACGATGCCAGGGATAGGTCCACTCGTTCTTTCCGGTTACCCTGCAGAATGGATCATGCGAGTAGCCGACGGGCATCACCACGTCCTCATACAAGGTCGACGGGTCACGTTCTCTGAATTTCTGCATTCTGCCGGAGCCATGGATCTGGGTATGTGTCTCCAGAAACGGGTGTTCATTGTGAATGAAGCAGTCCGTATCGCCGGGCGACCACCAGAGATTAAGCTTGAGCGTGAAGGGCTGCGGCGCCTCATGGGCCGAGCGCTCATTCGTGAACACGCGGGGATCTGTCGTGACCGAGCCAACCTCGTCCTGCTTCGAGATGAAAAGGGGAGTGTCTCGCGGGAAACTGCGGATCCGGTTGCCGAACCAGTCCCAGCCCCGGAACATGGCTCCGCCAAGATTGGTCGCACGCTTTACCTTTACCAGCGCGACACGGTCGGCGCTCTTGATGCGCCCGCCGCGCAGCCAGGTGGATTTCCAGGCGGGTACGATCGCCGGATGTTCGTCGCCGGTGACAAGCGGCCGCGGGCTCAGGTTGACGACGATTGCGTCCTCGACTTCATAGTCAACGAGGTTTTCGATGAGTTTCGCGTAAATGAACTCGTCGGCGAATGCGAGATCTCTGATTTTGTTCTCCACGGCGAACTCCTCCTGCAAAAGCTACTTTCGCCATAGGAAGCCACGACAGGAAAGAAATGCCTATTGCGCGGGACTCTGATTAACCGCGCAAGTATACGCGCACAGTGCGTCTAGTCGCGAACTCTTTTTGAGGCGGTGTTTTCAAGCGGCCCGATAGTCGTCCGGCACGGAGCTGGCACCGAGTCTCGCAGGGAGAGCGATGCAGACCTCCGCAGATCTTGCTTCGGTTTGCGTCAGCTATTCGTGTGCTGCGAACTTGTAAGCTTCACCCGAAACGCGGACTGTTTCTTCCATGGTCGAGAGAGCCAAGCGCGAAGGCTCGACACAAGGAACACACCGAGGAGGGTTGATCAGATGAAGCTCACGGGCGGTCAAGTCGTCGCGAAAGCGTTGAGGGAATATGGAGTGGAATATGTGGCCGGCGTTCCGGGCCACGGCATCTGGTCCCTTTTTGACGCCTTTCTTGAAGAAGGTTCGCAGATCCCGTTCATCCAGGTCATGCACGAGCAGAGCGCCGTGCACATGGCGGATGGCTACTTTCGAGCGTCGGGACGCCCGATGGCCTGCTCGACCTCGGTTGGTCCGGGTGCCGCAAACACGATCATCGGTCTCGCAACCGCCTATTGCGACTCCACCTCGCTTTTCTACGTTTCCGGTTCGCCGCAGACCTACATGCATGGTCATGGCACGATGCAGGAACTGGAGCGCCAGCAGGATAACGCCTTCCCGCGCATCACAGAGCAGGTGACGAAGCGCGCTTGGCAAGCGAATTCGGTCGAGGTCCTGCCGAGCATCATGCACCGCGCTTTCAGCGCGATGATGACGGGCCGTCCGGGTCCCGTCCACGTCGAAGTGCCGATGGATGTGCAGGTTGAAGCGGCAGACGTCACCATTCACCCGCTCGATAAGCGCCTGCCGATCGGAGTGGCCTATCCGGACCCGAAGGCGATCGAGGCGGCCATCAAGGTCCTGCTGAACGCCGAGCGTCCGGTCATTGTCGCAGGTGGCGGCGCGATCACCGCAGACGCCTCGGCCGAGCTGACCCGCCTTGCCGAAAAGCTCGGCGCCGCGGTGTCGACCACCTGGAACGGCAAGGGTGCGATTTCGGAAGATCACGCGCTGTTCATCGGCGCGGTCGGCCAGACCGGCACGACCTGCGGCAACAAGATCACAGCGTCCGCCGACGTCGTCGTCTCGGTCGGCTGCCGCTTCACCGACTGGTCGGCATCGTCCTACGCCAAGGGTGTGTCGTTCTCGATCCCATCGGCAAAGCTCATCCATATCGATCTCGATCCGCGTGAGATCGGCAAGAACTACGAAACCGAAGTCGGCATCGTTTCGGATGCGAAGGTCGCTCTCGAAGCGCTGCTGGCCATGATCTCCGATGCCGATTCCAAGAAGATGCTGTCACGTCGCGAAACGTTTCTTGCCGACATCCAAAAGGCAAAGGCCGACTGGCGCGCTCAGGTTGAGCCCCGCGAAAACAGCCGCGAAACGCCGTTTACCTCCCAACGACCGCTGATGGCGCTTCGCAAGGTGCTCGACCGCAATGGCATCGTCGTGGTCGGCTCGGGCAACACGCAGGGGTCGGTCAAGCAAAGTTTCCCGGTCTATGAGCCGCGCACCCATTTGACCTCCGGTTCCTATTCCCCGATGGGCTGGGCGGTGCCGGCCGCACTTGGCGCGAAGCTCGCTTGCCCCGACCGACAGGTCGTTGCGATCGTCGGTGATGGCGACTTCATGATGTCGCTCCCGGAAATGGGCACGGCAGCAATGAACGGCATCAACGTGGTCTTCCTGGTGCTGAACAACCAGGGTTACATGTCGATCCGCGGCGGGCAGCGCAAGTTCATGGGGCGTCACATTGCATCGGAGTTCAATCGTCACGCCGGCAATGGCGAGCCCTATTCGGCCGACATTGCCGCCTCGGCACGGGCTTTTGGCCTGGAGGCCTGGAAGGTCGAGAAGGGCGAGGATCTCGAAAGCAGCCTGAAGGCGGCGCTTGAATGCGGCGGTCCGGCCCTGGTCGAAGTCATCGTATCCCGCGATGCGGCAGGTCCGTTCGCCACCGGCTGGTGGGACTTCCCGTCGCCGGCCTACTACGAGAAGGAACGGGCTGCTTACGCCGAGATGCGCGCACGCGAGCAGCATCTCTAAGCAGAGCGACGCGAGGGGGCGAAAGCGCCGCCCTCGCACCTCATCATCCCTAATCTTGAGAGTGCGGCGCTTGCGGCGACCGTAAACGAAGAGTCTTTGTCATGATACGGCACATCAAATCAGCGCAGGCCTCCGTAGAAGAAGGCGGTACCGACAGCGCGGTGACGAAAGCAGTCGAAGCGCTTCTCGCAAAGGTCAAAAAGGGTGGGGACGGGGCAGTACGCGAACTGTCGATTGAGTTCGACAGGCTCGATCGCCAATCCTATCGCCTTTCGGAGCAAGAGATCGAACGGTCCATCAACTCGCTGACCAAGCGTGAGCGCGAAGACCTGGATTTCGCCCAGGACCAGGTCAGAAAGTTCGCGGAAGCGCAGAAGGCAACACTGACCGATCTCGAGGTCGAGACACTTCCCGGCGTGATCCTGGGTCATCGCAACGTGCCGATCCAGAATGTCGGCTGCTATGTCCCCGGTGGCAGGTATCCGCTGCTGGCTTCGGCGCATATGACGGTGCTGACGGCGCGGGTTGCCGGCTGCGAGCGCGTCATCACCTGCGCACCACCGTTTCAGGGAAAAATCTCCGAGAAGATCGTCGCAGCCCAGGCACTCGCCGGCGCCGACGAGATCTATTGCCTGGGCGGTGTCCAGGCGATCGCGGCCATGGCCTACGGGACGGAGACGATCGCACCCGTCGACATGCTTGCCGGTCCCGGCAACGCCTATGTGGCCGAGGCGAAGCGCCTGCTCTTCGGGAAGGTGGGCATCGATCTTTTCGCCGGGCCGACCGAAACCCTCGTGATCGCCGACGACAGCGTCGACGGTGAACTGGTCGCGACCGACCTTCTGGGACAGGCCGAACACGGCGTGAATTCGCCCGCGGTTCTTATCACGAACTCGGAAAAGCTCGCCCGCGATACCCTGAGCGAGATCGACCGCCTGCTGAAGATCTTGCCGACGGCGGCGATAGCGGCAAAGGCATGGGAAGACTTCGGCGAGATAATTCTTTGTGACACGGTCGAGGAGATGGTCGCCGAAGGTGACCGGGTTGCCTCCGAGCACGTTCAAATCCTCACCCGGGATCCCGGTTACTTCCTCGATCACATGAGGAATTACGGCGCGCTCTTCCTCGGCGCCCGCACCAACGTCTCCTTCGGAGACAAGGTCATCGGTACGAACCACACGCTGCCGACGAACAAGGCTGCCCGCTACACCGGCGGTCTCTGGGTCGGCAAGTTCCTCAAGACCTGCACCTATCAACGTATCGAGACGGACGAGGCATCCGCTCTGATCGGGCAATACAGCTCGCGACTTTGCCTCATGGAAGGATTTGCCGGCCACGCAGAGCAATCAAATATTCGCGTTCGCCGCTACGGCCGCAAGAACGTCGGATACGCCATGCCGGCAGATCCCAACTAGCAATTCTCGCAAAAGAGCCCGCCAAGGGCCTGCGATCAACCGTAACCAGAGAGGAATACATTGATGTCGAAGTTTCTTGCAAGTCTCGTCGCTGCCACGATGCTGGTGCCGGCGGCCGCGCGTGCGGAAGGCACGATCGAGGTTCTCCACCACTGGGTTTCGCAAAGCGAAGTGGACGCTTTGAACGTCATTCGCAAGGACCTGGAGAGCAAGGGTTTCCAGTGGAAGGATTCCGCCGTCGGAGGCATGAGCGGCGCAAACGCGCAGCAGGCGCTGAGGTCGCGCCTGACTTCCGGCGACCCGCCCGGCGCAATGCAGTTTCTCGGCTGGGAAGGTCCCCAATGGGCCGAACAGGGCGTCGTTCGCGATCTGAACGACCTTGCCGAGGACGGCGGCTGGCGTGAGGCGCTTCCCCCGCAGTTGCTCACATTCGTAACCTCGGGAGACGCCTTCATCGCGGCACCGATCAACATGCACCGGCAGAACTGGGTGTGGGCCAACAAGAAGATCTTCGACGAGGCCGGCATCGCCGTTCCGAAGACATGGGCGGACCTGATCGCAGCCGGGAAGAAGCTCAAGGAGAAAGGGATCACGCCGGTCGCCATGGGCGACGAGCCATGGCAGATCGGCATCATCTTCGATGCGCTGCTGTCGGACCTGTACGGGCCGGAATTCTACAGGAAGGTAGCAATCGACCTCGATCCGGCGGCGCTGAACAGTGCGGAGATGGTCAAGGTATTCGACACGCTGCGCGAGGTCCGTGGCCTCGTCGATGACAATTTCGTCGGCCGGGATTGGGCCGTCGCCACCGGCTTGGTCATCAACGGCGAGGCCGCGATGCAGTTCATGGGGGACTGGGCGAAGGGCGAATTCCTAGCCAAGGGGCTGAAGCCGAACGCCGATTTCTACTGCTTCGCGACGCCGGCCAAGGTCCCGACATTCCAGTACGTCATCGACAGCTTCGGCATGTTCACCGTGAAGGACGAGACTGTCCAGAACGCCCAGGTGGCTCTCGCTGAAACGATCATGGATCCCGCGGTGCAGAAGGGCTTCAACCTGATCAAGGGTTCCATCCCGGCGCGGACGGATGTCTCCGTGGACGATTTCGATGACTGCGCGAAACTCGGCTTCAATGAGCGTGCCGAAGCCATCAAGGCGGGCAGCATGTTGGGCGCGATGACGCACGGCTTCGCCGCCAAGCCGGAATTCGCTTCCGTCTTCGGCGATGTCGCCGCCCAATTCTTCGTCGGCAACATGTCTTCGGATGACGCGGTCAAGATGCTCGTCGAAGGCATCGACAACGCCCGCTGACACACCGGCCGGGTGCCCTCGGCATCCGGCCCCCTCATTGGACCCGGTCATCGGAGCTAGCTCATGAACGCCGCCAAGAGTTTTTCATCACGATTGGCAGGCTGGCTTCCACGCATTGTCGTCGCTCCCAGCTTGCTCGTCGTCATCGTTACGGTCTACCTGTTCATTCTTTGGACAGGCGTGATCTCTTTCACCTCCTCGAGGTTCGTGCCGGTGTACGATTTCGCGGGTCTGGAGCAATATGTCCGGCTGTGGGCGACGCCGCGCTGGCACACTGCCGTCGCGAACCTGTTCATCTTCTCCGCGCTCTTTCTGTTCCTTTCGACCGGGATCGGCCTGTTGATGGCGATTCTGCTCGACCAGAATATACGGGCGGAGGGATTCCTGAGGGCGGTCTATCTGTATCCGATGGCACTGTCGTTCATCGTTACCGGGACGGCATGGAAATGGATCATGAACCCGGGTCTGGGCATCCAGAAGGTCATTAACGAACTCGGCTGGACGAGCTTCACCTTCGACTGGATCACCGATCCAAACATGGCGATCTACACCGTCGTTATTGCTGGCGTCTGGCAATCCTCGGGGTTCGCCATGGCGATCTTCCTGGCCGGCCTCAGAGGCATCGACAACTCGGTCATCAAGGCTGCGCAGATCGAGGGCGCCGGTCTGCCGCTCATTTACCGGCAGATCATCATCCCGATGCTGCGCCCGGCGATGCTCAGCGTCATCGTTCTCTTGAGCTATATCGCCATCAAGAGCTTCGACCTCGTGCTGGCGCTGACGAATGCCGGTCCGGGATCGGCCACGGAACTTCCGTCGACCTTCATGTTCAGCGCGACTTTCCGCAGGAACCAGATGGGCGTCGGGGCGGCGAGCGCCGTCATGATGCTCATGACCGTCGCGGCCATCATCGTCCCCTATCTCTATTCCGAACTTCGGGAGCGCAACAATGGCTAACGCCCTCGCGCAGCACAAACCGATCGACGAGGCACTCCCGCGGAAAACTCGCATACGTTTCGGTCGCCTGCTCATCTATGGTCCACTCTGTGCCATGGCGGCTCTCTACCTGATGCCCCTTTGGGTGATGGTGGTGACCTCGCTCAAGCCGCTCGATGAAATCTATAGCGGCTCCTTCATCGGACTGCCGCAAACGATCACGCTCGACGCCTGGCGTGCCGCCTGGTCCGAAGCCTGCATCGGCACGGAGTGCACGGGTCTGAAGCCCTATTTCGCCAACTCGCTGCTCATGGTCATTCCGGCCGTCGTCCTTTCGACCGGCATCGGCGCCATCAACGGCTACATTCTGACGAAGTGGCGATTTCCTGGCGCAAACCTCGTCTTCGGCTTGCTGCTCTTCGGATGCTTCCTGCCCTATCAGGCGATCCTGATCCCGATGGCGCGGACGCTGGGGCTCCTCGGGCTTGCGGGCAGCATTCCGGGCCTCGTGTTTGTCCATGTCGCCTACGGCATCTGCTTTACGACGCTGTTTTTCCGGAACTTTTTCGTCTCGCTGCCAGACGAGCTCACGAAAGCGGCCATGGTGGACGGAGCGGGCTTCTTCAGGATCTTCTGGAGTGTCATCCTGCCCACATCGATCCCGATCATCGTGGTCTCCTGTATCTGGCAGTTCACGCAGATCTGGAACGACTTCCTGTTCGGTGTTTCGTTCACATCCGGTGGCAACAGCCCGATGACGGTTGCACTCAACAACATCGTCAACGTCACCACCGGGCGCAAACAATACAACGTCGATATGGCCGCGGCCATGATCGCCGCCATCCCCACTCTTTTGGTCTACATCGTCGCAGGGCGTTACTTCGTCCGCGGACTGACGGCCGGCGCTGTGAAAGGCTGATCCCATGTCCACTCTTGAAATCGATCGCGTTCGCAAAACCTACGGCAATCTCGAGGTCCTCAAGGAGGTGAGCATCTCGATCGGCACGGGCGACTTCCTCGTCCTTCTCGGCCCGTCCGGATGCGGAAAGTCGACGCTTCTGAACATGATTGCCGGTCTGGAGAACATCTCGGGGGGCGAGGTCCGGATTGCCGGAAAGATCGTGAACGAGTTGTCGCCGAAGGATCGGGACATCGCCATGGTGTTCCAGTCCTATGCGCTCTATCCGACGATGACGGTTCGCCAGAACATCGAGTTCGGCATGAAGATCCGCGGGGTACCGCCAGCTCAGCGCGACAAGGCCGTTCGGGCTGCCGCGGACCTGTTGCAGATCATCCATCTTCTGGATCGCAAGCCCTCGCAACTGTCGGGCGGCCAGCGCCAGCGCGTTGCGATGGGACGCGCCATCGTGCGCGAACCGAAGCTGTTCCTGTTCGATGAGCCACTGTCGAACCTCGACGCGAAGCTCCGTGTCGACATGCGCACGGAGATAAAGCGCCTGCACGCGCGGCTCGGCACGACGATCGTCTATGTCACACACGACCAGATCGAAGCGATGACCCTGGCGACCCGCGTGGCCGTGATGAAGGGCGGTGTCGTCCAGCAGCTCGACGATCCGCAGACGGTCTACGACCGGCCGGCGAACGTCTATGTTGCAAAGTTCGTGGGCTCGCCTTCGATGAACATCATTCCGGGGAAAATCGAAGTCGAGGGCGGTAGCGCGACTGCTGTGATCGACATGGCGAACAGGCAGGCAGTGCGCATTCCAGGAATCCACCTGTCCAGCCAGGCTGCCTCCAAATATGCCGGCCGCAAGGTCCTCATAGGCATCCGGCCCGAAATGTTCAGCGTCGGAAACGGGCAGGCGCAGGGCGCAATCTCCATCGAGGTCGACGTGGTGGAGCCGACAGGCGCCGATACGCTGGCCGTGTTCCAGCTCGGTGGCGTGGAGGTCACGGCGCGGCTGCCCCCGAAGCAGGTGAACGCGCGCGCCTCGGCAACACTCGCCGTCGACAGATCGAAGGTCGTGCTCTTCGATCCCGACAGCGAGGAACTGATCAATTGACAGGATATTCCATGCTGCAGGTAGCGGACATCGTCATCATTGGCTCAGGGGTCGGCGGCAGCTCGCTCGCCTATAGCCTCGCCGACTCCGGCAAGCGCATCGTCATTCTCGAGCGGGGAGAGTATCTCAAGGACACGCCCGAGGCTCGCGACGACGTCGCGATATTCCAGAAGGGCTTCTACAGGTCGACCGAAGAATGGGTGGGGACCGATGGCGAGTCCTTCCTGCCCGGCAACTATTACTATGTCGGGGGCAATTCGAAGTTTTTCGGGGCGGTGATGTACCGTTACCGGGCCGAGGACTTCGAGCCCCGGCCGCACATGGAAGGCAGGTCGCCCGGCTGGCCGCTCGGCTATTCCGACATGGAGCCCTGGTATGAGCGGGCGGAGGAAATCTATGGCGTCCGTGGTGCGGCCGGCGAGGATCCGACCGAACCGCCCCGATCGCATCCGTACCGCTTCCCGGCTGTTCCCGATGAGCCAGCCATTGCCGCGGTGCGCCAAAGGTTGCGCAAGGCCGGCGTCCACCCGGCAAGTCTGCCGTTAGCGATCGACATCGAGGAGTGGCTGCGACGGGCGAAGACAGGCTGGGATGCCTTCCCGAATACGGGACGCGGCAAGATCGACGCGGAGGTGGGGCCGCTAGCCAGTGCCCTGACACACCCGAACGTCAGCGTCATCACCGGCGCAAATGTGGTACGGCTCGAAACTGATCCGCTCGGCACGAAAGTGACGGCCGCCGTGTTTGTGCAGAACGGTGTGGAGCAGCGGATCGGCGCCGATATTTTCGCGGTCGCTGCCGGCGCGGTCCAGTCCGCGGCGCTGCTGTTGCGATCCGCCAATGGTGCGCATCCTCGCGGTCTTGGCAACAGCTCCGATCAACTCGGACGCAACTTCATGAACCACAATACGACCGCGATGCTGACGATCGATCCAAGGTCGCCGAACACCGCCGTCTATCAGAAGACATTGGCCTTCAACGATTTCTACAACAAGGATCCGGAGACTGGTTTCCCGCTCGGCAATGTCCAACTGCTCGGCCATATCACCGGCAATATCCTCAAGGCGCAGACGCCAACGGTGCCCGGATGGATGGCAAGGCTGATGGCGCGGTATGCCTACGGATGGTTCCTGACGAGCGAGGACCTGCCAAATCCCGAGAGCCGCGTCATGGTGCGGGACGGCAGGATCGTCATGCATTGGGTGCGCTCCAACATGCGCGCCCATGAAACATTGATCAGGAGAACCCGCAACGTCATGCGCAAGGCGGGCTTTCCGATCGTGCTGACGCGTACCTTCGGGCGCAAGACGACCTCCCACCAGTGCGGAACGGCAAGGCTGGGCATAGACCCGAAGAGCTCGGTCGTGTCGCTCGACTGTCGCTCACATGACCTGGACAACCTCTACATCACCGATGCTTCGGTGCTGCCGACATCGGCTGCAGTCAACCCCGCGCTGACGGTCGCGGCGCTGGCGATGAAGGCAGGGCATGCGATCAAGGCACGGTTGTAAATCGAGCGGCGGGAGGAGCTGAATGGTTGACTACATCGTCATTGGCGGCGGCTCCACCGGCTGCGTGGTCGCCTCTCGCTTGTCCGAGGATCCGGACAGGTCGGTCGTCCTTCTGGAAGAGGGGCCGAGAGACATCAATCCCTACATCCACATCCCTGGCGCCTATTACAAGACGGCACAGGGTTCCTTGTTGAAGCGCATGCCCTGGATCCCGAGACCGGAGCAGGACCGATCCGAAGCCCCAACCATGGTACAGGCAAGCGTTCTCGGGGGAGGGAGCTCCGTCAACGCCATGATTTACATCCGGGGCGTCCCCTCCGACTACGACCATTGGGTGGAGCTCGGTGCGGCGGGTTGGGGCTATAGCGATGTTCTGCCCTATTTCCTGAAGGCGGAGGACAACAACCGCTTCTGCAACGAGAGCCATGCGGTTGGCGGCCCGCTGGGGGTGTCGGATATCGACTACATCCATCCGCTGACGCGGGCATGGCTGCTGGCCTGCCAGCAGGCGGGTCTGCCCTACAATGCGGACTTCAACGGCGGCAACCAGGCGGGGTGCGGTCTCTATCAGATTACCGCGAGAAACGGCCGGCGCAGCAGCGCCGCTGCCGCCTATATCCGGCCGGCACGAAAGCGACGCAACTTGCGGGTCGAGACCGGGGCGCGCGTGACGCGAGTAATCATCGAAAAAGGAAGAGCGGCCGGCGTCGAATTCGTAAAGGGCGGACGAACCGGAATCCTGCGCGCCGAGCGGGAGGTCGTCCTGTCTGCCGGAGCGATCAACTCGCCGAAGCTTTTGATGTTGTCGGGCATCGGCCCGGCTGGGCACCTCGAGAAGCAAGGCATCAAGGTGAATGCCGATCTGCCCGGCGTCGGGCAGAACCTCCAGGATCACATCGAGATATCGCTCATCTACCAGCTGACAGGGCCCCACAGCTACGACAAATACAAGAAGCTGCACTGGAAGGCGCTCGCCGGCTTGAACTATCTTCTGTTCAAGGGAGGGCCGGCATCGTCAAATCTGATCGAAGGCGGCGCGTTCTGGTGGGGTAACAAGGACGAGCCGGTTCCCGATATCCAGTACTTCATGGTCGTTGGAGCCGGAATCGAGGAAGGGGTGGACGCTGTGCCGGGAGGCAACGGCTGCACGATCAATCTCGGACAGATACGCCCCCGATCGCGAGGTCAGATAAGCCTCAACACCGCCAATCCGATCGAGCCGCCACGGATCGCCCCAAACTATTTCGCCGAGCCGCAAGACCTGGACGCTTTGACGGACGGCACAATGTTTGCCATGGAGATCATGGAGCAGCCGGCGATCCGTCGCTATCTTGCTCGTCGGCATGTTCCCGCCTCCCTGTCTTCCCGCCAGGAGATCCGAGACTTCTGCCAACGCGAGGCTCATGCCGCGTTGCACCCAGCCGGGACCTGCCGGGCGGGCCAGGATGACATGGCTGTCGTCGACCCGCACCTTCGCGTACGCGGGGTCTCCGGGCTTCGTGTGGCGGATGCTTCGATCATGCCGACGCTTATCTCCGGAAATCCCAACGCGGTGTGCATCATGATCGGCGAGAAGGCTGCGGATCACCTCAAGCAGTCGGTTTAGAGAAGTAAGTATGCCGGCACCGGCACCACCGGCAGCACGAAGTCATTGGTGCCTTGATGTAGCTCACCTTCCAAAGGAGCAGGAAATGACGATTGAGCGCGATGCCCGGGCTGTTTTCCTTCCGGCATTCGACACGCTGGATTTCCACGACATCATGGAACCCTTTTTACGCAATGGCGGCTGCTCAATCCTGATTGGAGAATCGCGAAGCGAGTATGTCGCCAGAAGGATGTCCAAGGAACGCCTGCTGAAGGAAACCGCGTCGTTGTTTCGCGAGCAGATTTTGAGGTTGAAGCTTGCGAACCCGCGCCTCATTGTTGCGGTCGATGAGGAGATGTCAGGTATTCGGCGGCTCGAGGGACTTGCGCCTCCGCTGCCTAGCCTTGAGGAAACGAGATCGCTTTCCCTTGGCGAAGTGGAGCGCAGGTGTTTTGAGAATGCCAATGCCGCCAGGGCATTGGGCGTGACGATGTATCTTGCTCCGATTGCCGATGTTGTTGACGGTCAAAATCCGTGGCTTGCGGGCCGCACACTCGGTGGCGACAGGGAAGAGGTCAGTCGCTTGATTTCCGCTTACATCATCGGCGTGCAGCGGGCGGGGGTCATCGCAACCACGAAACACTTTCCCGGATACAACCACTTGGAGGCTGATCCAGCACTGGTCGATGTGTCACTTGGCAGCTCGCGCGAAAGAATTCTTGAGAGCGCGGAGCCTTTCCGTGCGGCGATCAAGGCCGGCACGAGAGCGATCATGGTCGGACCGGCACCGGTGATCGCGTTCGATCCTGAAAGTGCGGCGTGCACATCCGAACCAGTCATCAGCATGCTGCGTCGCGATTTTGGGTTTGATGGTCTGATCGTTACCGACGACCTTGACGCACCAGCTACGATGCGTCAGCGGACCTTGCTGGACACTGCGGTTGCATCGCTGAACGCTGGCGCGGACTTGCTACTGGTTGCAGGAGGACCCCACCTCGAAGAGCTCAGCGACGGCGTCGTCGAGGCAGTGAAGGGCGGAAAGCTATCACCCGACCGCCTTGCCAGTGCCGCCGATCGCGTCCGTTTTCATGCGTTGTAATGTCGCGGAATGCCTTCTGGAAGGCGGCATTCGACCCTTATCGACGGCTGCTCAGGGGACGGGGCCAAGTATATTTGTTCTGGCCTCGAGAATGTGGTCGTACATGTTACGCTCGGCCTCTCTGCCGTCCCGGTCGTTGATGGCGTCCAGAATGGCTTGATGCTTGGCGATATAGGCCTTCATGCGCTCAGGGGTCAGGGACTGCTCCTTCATTTTCCCCCAGAGGTTTCCAGCCCGCACTGTGTGAATACCTTCATAGAGCGAAGCGACAAGACCATTGCGAGCGGCTTCGACGATGATTCGATGAAAGACGGCGTCCCATTTCTCGAATTCCACCAGGGTTTCCGCTGTGCTCCCCCGATCGATCGATTTCTGCATTTCATCGATCTCCTGCCTGGTCGCCCGTAGCGCCGCCAAGGCGGCGATCTTGGGCTCCATGATCAGCCGAGCCTCGAAGACTTCGGCCGGATAGGTGCGCAACGCGTCTCCGGTACTGCCTGGCGGGCGACGCAGCGCCGTCGAGGTCACCCCGGCGCCGGCAATGAATGTCCCCCTGCCCACGTGCCTGATGAGCCGGCCCTCCTTCTCCAGAGAAGCAAGCATCCGTCGAAGCGCTGTGCGCGGCAGTCCCAGTTTGAGCGCCAGATCGCGCTCAGGCGGCAATCGATCTCCCGGCTCCAGACCTTCCGCCTCGATGAAGTCCTTCAAGACCACGCTCATGAGTCCTCACTAATTATTTGCCGCAACCAAATTGATCTATATTGACACCAATTGCAAGAACCAATCTTATATTGATCGAGGATAAAGCCCCGATTGGTAGCGAATGGGGCTGAAGTGCAGGGAATGCATGCTGGGTCTGCCTGCAGATCGATTGCCAAATGGCAGTCCCATAGAGCAGCGACCAAAGGCGCCGTTGAAGAGGGAGGAATCTCGATGGCCGCAATAGAGGCTGTTACCATAGACGAGGCAGCGCTTTCAGTGCGCGGCCTGACAGTCGACCTGCCGAAAGGCATGGAACGGACCCATGCCGTCGAGAACATCTCGTTTGATCTCAAGCGGGGTCAGATCCTGTGCATTATCGGCGAGTCCGGCTCAGGCAAGTCGGTGACGGCAAACACGATCATGGGGCTTTTGCCGAAGCTGATCCCCGTCTCGTCCGGTGCCATTCATCTTGACGGCAGGACCATAGTCGGCGCGTCTCCCAAGGAGCTGCGCGGCCTGCGCGGCCGCATCGTGTCCATGATTTTCCAGGATCCGCTCTCGGCGCTCAACCCGCTGATGACGGTCGGCGAACAGATTACCGAAGTCCTGATGGCGCATGGTGTGGGCACCAAGGCGTCGCGGCGCAATCGCGCCATTGAACTGCTGACCGAAGTCGGGCTGCCCGATCCGGAGCTCATGTACTACCAGTATCCGTTCCGGCTGTCGGGCGGGCAACGCCAGCGCGTGATGATCGCCATGGCCCTGGCACTCGAACCCACGGTCTTGATCGCGGACGAGCCGACCACGGCCCTCGATGTCACCACGCAGGCGCAGATACTGAAGCTCATCCGGGACATTCAGCGCCGCAAGGGCATGAGTGTGATGTTCATCACCCATGACTTCGGTGTCGTGGCCGAGATCGCCGACAGTGTCGTGGTGATGGAGAAAGGCCGCATTGTCGAGCAAGGCAGCGCCGAGCAGGTTCTCAAGTCCCCCACCCATCCCTACACCCAGCGCCTGATCGCCGCCGTCCCGCACCTGACGGGCAAGGATCGCGTACCTCAGGAGAAGGTGGGTGACGGGACGATCCTGAAGGTCGAAGGGCTATCCAAGACCTATCGCAGCGGCAGTGCCCTGTTCGGCAGCCAGCGTATCGTGCCGGCGGTCAAGGAAGTTTCGTTCGAATTGGCTGCGGGGCGCACGCTGGGCGTCGTCGGCGAAAGCGGTTCCGGCAAGTCATCACTGGGACGGCTGTTGATCAAGCTGCAGGACAGCGATGGCGGTCGGATTCTGTTCGAAGGCCGCGATATAGCGAAGCTTTCCGAGACCGAGTTTCGGCCGCTGCGGCCGAAGATACAGATGATCTTCCAGGATCCCTTCGCGTCGCTGAACCCGCGTTCGACCATTGGGCAGATCCTGACCGTCGGTCCCGTCGCGCACGGCATGCCCTATGCTCAGGCGCGTGAGGAGGCGAGAGCCTTGCTGTCCCATGTCGGCCTCGACGCCGGTGCCTTCGGCCGCTATCCGCACGAGTTTTCCGGTGGCCAGCGCCAGCGTATCGGCATCGCCCGGGCTTTGATGTTCAAGCCCAAGCTGCTGATTGCAGACGAGGCGGTCTCTGCGCTGGACGTGTCCATCCAGGCCCAGATCCTCAAGCTGCTCGACCAGATCCAGCGGGAAACCGGCGTGTCGATGATCTTCATCACCCATGATCTGCGCGTCGCCAGTCAGATCTGCGACGAAATCGCGGTGATGCAGAAAGGGCGGATCGTCGAACACGGCCCGCCATCACAAATCTTTTTGGACCCGCAATCGGCCTACACGCGCGAGCTGGTGGCGGCAATCCCGGGGGAGCGGCCGAGGAGCACACGGCCGGCTGCCGTTAACATTTGATAGCCACGGCGAAGATCGCCAGAGGAGGAGACATCATGGCTAAAGATCCTGTAACCGCATCGACCTATTCTCGACGCGACGCGCTACGCCTTATGGCAGCGGGCGGCATCGCCTGCTTTGCCGCCCCCAACCTGCTCGGCAAGCCTGCTTTTGCCGAGACCGCTAAGCCGACCGGCCGCGTCGTCGTCGGGCTTTCGCAAGAACCCACCGTCTTCAATCCGCTGATGGCCCACATCGAAGTCGACGACGCTGTCCATTTCTCCGTCTTCGACGCCCTTTTCCGCATGGATCCGAAGGGTGTTCTCCAACCCAATCTTGCCGCCGAAGTGCCGACGCAGAAAAATGGCGGCATTTCAGAGGATGGCCTGAACTGGCGCATCCGCCTGCGTGACGACGTCCGCTGGCACGACGGCGAGCCCTTCACCGCCGAGGATGTGAAGTTCACTCTCGAGCTGATCACTAGTCCGAACTTCCGCGCGTGGCGCACGGGTGGGCATTCCCTCGTGCGTGACATCACGGTGGTCTCGCCGACTGAGCTGACCTGGCGCATGGAGGAGGCTTTCGCTCCTTATCTCTCGTTCCTCGCCGAAACCTTCATGGTGCCCAAGCATATTCTCGCGAAGGAGGCCGACCCCAACACCGCCGCATTCAACCAGGCCCCCGTCGGCACCGGTGCCTTCAAGTGGGCGCAGCGCGTTGCCGGCGACCATATCGAGCTCGTCGCAAACTCCGAATATTTCGGCGACGGCCCCTATGTCGAGCGGCTCGTCTTCAAATACATTCCCGACATGACGGTGCTCTACACCCAGTTCAAGAGCGGCGACATCGACCTTGTGGACCAGGCATACATAACCGCGGACCACTACGAGGAAGCCAAGACCTTGCCGGGGCGTGTGGTGACGCTGGAGCCGGGGGCATCGCTCGAGTCGATCTTTCTCAATCTCGAGAAGCCGCAGTTCAAGGACCCGGCGGTGCGCCAGGCACTTTATGCCGCAATGGATCGGAAAGCGATCATCGATGCTATCTACTTCGGCGTAGGCACCCTCACGGAGAGCTTCATGCCGAAGGAGTCCTACTACTTCAACCCGAACCTTCCGGCGCAGCAGTTCAACCTCGACCGGGCGCGACAGATCCTCGACGAGGCGGGCTGGGTCCCGGGGGAGGACGGAATTCGGGCAAAGGACGGGGTGCGGCTGTCGTTCAACAATTCGACGACGTCGGGCAATAATCTGCGTGAACAGGTGCAGCAGTTCCTGCAGCAAACCTTTGCGGAGATCGGCGTCGAGATGAAGATATCGAATATGCCGGCTGCCGTCATGTGGGGCGAATTCTGGCTTAAGTCGCAGTTCGACTCGGCGATCGCGGGTGTCACCTATCTCATTGCGGCGGACCCGGACGCCACCAACCGCCTCCACAGCAGCGCCATCGGCGCGAAGGGCGGGAAGGGTTCGAACACCGCCCAATACTCCAACCCGGAAGTCGATGCGCTGCTCGAGAAAGGTGCCCGCACCTTCGGTCCGGAGGAGCGGCGGGAGATCTACAACCGCGTGCAGGAGATCGTCCGTCAGGACCTGCCGTTCCTGCCGCTGTTTGCCTCTACAAACGTGTTGGGGCGCAAGGAAGGTCTTGAGGGCTTCGAGCCCAATGCCAACACCCGCACGGCCTCCTGGCATGCCGCAGGATGGCGTTGGCAGAGCTGACCTACGCGTGACATACGCCGCCGCCGCTTGCGGCGGCGGCCATTTCATTGACGCTGTCATGAAGGAGGAGAGCCAATGCGCGGCTTCCTGCTCAATCGCCTTTCACAGAGCCTCGTCCTGCTCCTGATCGTTTCGGTCATCGGGTTCGTCGTCCTCAACCTCATTCCGGGCGGCCCGCTGGCGCAGTTCGGTCTCGATCCCAGCATGACCCAGGATGATCTCAATCGCCTGAAGGAGCAGCTGGGGCTCAACCGTCCGCTGTGGATGCAATATCTCGACTGGGCCTGGCGCCTCGTACAGGGGGACTGGGGTCACTCCTTCCGCGACGGCGCTCCCGTGTTGGACGTGATTGGCCGCCACCTTGTTGCGACGCTGTTGTTGATGGGGTCCTCCACCGTGATTGCGATCGCCATCGGCACCTGGATCGGCATCCGCGGCGCCACGCACCGCTATTCGGTGTTCGACTATCTGGCGACGGTCGGTGCCATGGTGGCATTGTCGATCCCGACCTTCTGGTTCGGACTCCTGGGCATCTACGTGTTCTCGCTGCGCCTGGGCTGGCTGCCGGCCGGCAACATGTACACGATCGGTGACGGTTCGGCCCTGAATTACCTCCACCACCTGATCATGCCGAGCATCGTGCTGGCGCTGGTGCATGTCGCCATCTGGAGCCGCTACATGCGAACGGCGACGCTTGACGTCATCAGCCAGGAATTCGTCAAGACGGCCCGCGCCAAGGGGCTGAGCGAGCGCCGGATCCTGATGAAGCACGTCGTCGGCAACGCGCTCCTGCCGATGATCACGCTGGCGGGAATGCAGCTTCCCAGCGTCCTGACCGGTGCACTGGTCACCGAAACGGTGTTTACCTGGCCGGGAATGGGTCGGCTGTTCCTCGACAGCCTCGGCTACAGCGACTATCCGGTGGTGATGGGGCTGCTCATGTTCTCGGCGATACTCGTCGTGCTGTGCAACCTGATCGCCGACATCGTCGTCGCCATCATCGATCCCCGTATCCGTCTGAGCTGAACGCCTCATGGACGCTCAACAGGAGGCCACCATTATGACCGCCATTGTCGCAAATTCACGCCAGGAGCGTTGGTGGAACAGCCGGACTGCACACCGCTTCATGAACCACCATCTGGCCCTGATCGGGATGGTGATGATCGCCATCCTGACGCTGGCGTGCGTCCTGGGCCCGTATTTGCTGCCCTATGACTCGCTCTATATCGACCTGCGTGCCCGCTTTGCTCCGCCGTTCACCGGCCACCATTATCTCGGCACCGATCCGCTGGGCCGGGATCTGGCGGCACGGCTCTTCATGGCGGGGCGGGTTTCCCTGCTGGTCGGTTTTTCCGCCATGCTGTTGTCGACGCTGATCGGAACCCTTGTCGGCGTGGTCGCGGGATATCGCGGCGGCTGGCTCGGCACGACGCTGATGCGCACGGTGGACGGGTTCCTGTCCTTTCCGTCGATCTTCCTGGTGCTGGCGCTTGCCGCCGCACTGAAGCCCAGCCCGATGATGATCACCGTGGTCATCGCGGCCACCAGCTGGATGGAGGTTGCCCGGATCGTCGAGGCCGAGGTCCGCTCCCTCCGCGAGCGCGAATTCGTCCAGGCCGGTCGCATGCTGGGATTGAGCGGAACGCATATCATGTTCCGCGAGATCCTCCCCAATGCCGTCGGCCCGATCATCGTCGCGGCCACGCTCACCGTCGCCCGCGCCATTCTCATGGAGGCCTATATCAGCTTCCTCGGCTATGGGATTCAGCCGCCGCTGCCCAGTTGGGGCAACATGCTGAACGGCGCGCAGCAATACCTGGGTACCGCGCCCTGGCTGGCGATCATTCCCGGTGCCGCCATCACCATCGCCGTCACCAGCTTCAACTTCATCGGCGATGGGCTCAGAGATGCGCTCGATGTTCGCGGTGATCACAGCTGAGGAAATGGCGTCCGTCCGGTCGCGACAGTTCAGGAAAATGCCCGCTCGTGGATGGGCGAACCGCAGCTGCCGTACCCTGAACCACGTTATGGGCGAACGCCGCCTCCGGTCTTTGTCAGCAATCTCTGAAGGCCTTGGCCGATCGCAAAGTAAAGTTATTCCGATGGAAAAGTCCAGAATTGCAGAAAAGAACACGCCCTATTGGTGGGAAGAGGCACCCGTCAAACCGCTGCCTCGACAGCCGCTGGCCAAAAAGGTCGATGTGGCGATCATAGGCGCTGGATACGCCGGGCTATCGGCCGGCCTTGTTCTGGCGCGCGAGGGCCGTTCGGTCGCAGCCTTCGATGCGATGAATGCGGGCGAGGGGGCCTCGACGCGCAATGGCGGAATCACCAGCGGAAGCATTCGGCCGGATTACGCCACGATTGCCCGGCGCTTCGGCGAGGAGAAGGCAATCGCGATCGAGGCCGAAGGCAAGCTCGCCCGTGAATTCCTTTATGATTTCATCAGGACCGAAGGTCTCGAGTGCGACTTTCAGCTGGTTGGCCAGTTCAAGGGCGTAATCGGATATGACGATTACGAGAAGACGGCCCGTGGCGCCGAGGTGCTGGCGAAGCGACTGGGGATCGAGGCCTATGCGGTGCCGTACGCCGAACAGCGCAACTACATCGGCACGGATTTCTATCGCGGCGGCATGGCGCGGATGGATATTGGTGGGCTGCACCCGGCCAAGTTCCACGCTGAACTCCTGCGGGTGGCTCTTGCTGCGGGACTGACCGTCCACACAGGGACGCGCGTGAGCTCGGTAGAGAGGGATGGTTCTGCGTTCCGTATCGTGACCGAGACCGGCACGATGCAGGCCCGCCAGGTGCTCGTCTGCACAAACGGCTATACCGATGGCGCGGTGCCCTTCTTGCGCCGCCGGCTGGTCCCGGTTCGCAGCCGGATCATTGTCACCGAGGAGCTCGCGCCGGAAGTGGTGGCGCGGCTGATGCCGAAGCGGATGATGATGATCGAGGGAAGGCAGCTGGGCTTCTATTATCGCCCGACACCCGACGGCAAACGCATTCTGCTCGGCGGTCGCGACAGCTCTCGCGTCGGCGATCCCGACGCGCCGAAGCTGTTTCTGCGCCGGGGGCTGGTGAACCTTTTCCCGGAACTGGAGAACGTCCGGCTGTCGCACACCTGGTTTGGCAATGTGGCGATGCACCGCGACATGCTGCCGCGCATCTTCGAAAAGGACGGCGTAGTCTACGCCACCGGCTTCTGCGGTTCGGGCGTAGTCTGGGCCCCATGGATCGGAATGCGCGCGGCTCACAAGCTGCTGGGACATGGCGAGCAGGCGCGCACAGCCTTCGAATTCCGTTCGCCTGCGTTCATCCCCCTATACCGTGGCAATCCCTGGTTCATGCCGGCCATTATTCAAGGCTATCGGATGCAGGACCGCATCGCCCTCTTCCGCGCCCGCCGATAGAACTTAACCGTTGAGGGCTCCAGCGCTCGTGCCGGGCCGTTCGAGAAACTCATGCACGATTCCAGAGGAATACAAAGATCATGCCGGTCGAGGTCCAGAAAGTCCGTGACAGCGCCTCTTTTCCGAGTCACGTCGATGTCGTCGTGATAGGAGCAGGGATCGTCGGCACTTGCACTGCCTACGAGCTCGCCTTGAAGGGCGTCTCCGTTGCGCTGCTCGAAAAGGGCATCGTCGGCGGGGAACAGTCAAGCCGCAACTGGGGATGGGTCCGCCAGCAGAACCGCGATCTCCATGAACTTGCCCTTGCAATGTACAGCCTGCGGCGGTGGGAAGAACTGGGCACCGAGATCGGCCGCGATCTCGGCTTTCGCCGGACCGGCATACTCTACTGCACCAAGAGCGAGGCGGATGTCGTCAAGTGGGAAAAGTGGGGGAGGGCCGCACGCCTTCAGGGATTTCACAGCCAGATACTCACCTCTTCCGAGGTGAACGAGCGGGCTTCGGGGGGCACGTCCTCCTGGGTCGGCGGGGTTTGGTCTCCGACCGACGGGAGGGCTGAGCCCAGCCTCGCCGTGCCTGCCATCGCCGAGGCTGCGAAGGAAAAGGGCGTGTCGCTCCATCAGAACTGCGCCGTTCGCGGCCTCGACATTACCAATGGCCGGGTAACTGGGGTTTGGACGGAGCGGGGGATTGTCAAGGCAAGCACGGTTGTTTGCGCCGGCGGAGCATGGGCTTCCCGCTTTTCCCATCGCTATGGCATCGAACTTCCGGTCGCCAACATCGCCGGGACCGCGATCAAGACGACGCCGGCGCCCGAAATCGTTCAAGCAGGATGCCTATCGGGTTCGAACTTCGTGTTGCGGCGGCGGATCGACGGCTCCTACACGATTGCCGTACCCGGACACGGTACGCTCGACATCACGCCGCGAGGAATGCGATACGCATTCAAATTCTACGAGATGTATCGCAGCAAGATCGGCAAGAAGCTCAAGTACCGCCTCAACAGCAGCTTCTGGAATGGTCCCGATGCCTTCGGCAGCTGGGAGAACGACGAGATCTCGCCGTTTGAAAAGAGCCGCATCCTGGATCCCGCGCCCGACGCGGAGCTCGTCAAACTGGCAATCAAGAACCTTGAAAGAGAGTACCCGGCGCTGAAAGGGATCGGGGTCGAGCGCGCCTGGGGCGGGCTCATCGATACCTCTCCGGACCTCGTGCCGGTTATCTCGAGAGTAGAGGAACTCCCCGGCTACGTGATCGCCGCGGGCTTCAGCGGACACGGTTTCGCGATCGGACCTGGGGCTGGCCGGCTGGTGAGCCAGATAGTGCTCAAGGAAACGCCGATGACAGACATCTCGCCCTACAGGCTGAGCCGGTTCAGCGATGGCTCCGCGATCCGAAGACCGGAAATGATGTAGGCTTGGATGGGCTGCCGCTTTTAACTCAGGGGATTGTTGTCACCGGGCCTCGTCCATGACGAGACCTCAAAGCCGCTCATGTAAGGGCGTGGCAACAACCCGGGTGGGCGCATATGAAACTGGACAGAATTGACATCAAGATCCTCTCCGAGCTCCAGAAGAACGGACGCATGACTTATGTCGAGCTCGCTGAGCTGGTAAACCTATCCGCCACCCCTTGTCTCGTGCGAGTGAAGAAGCTGCAGGCAGAAGGCTATATCGGTGGCTATTCTGCGCAGATCAACATGGGAAAGCTTGGCCAGGTTCTGACTGTCTTTACAGAGATAACCCTGAGGAACCATCGCCAGGCCGACATCGCTCGCTTCATGTCGGCCATCCAGAATATAGATCAAGTCATCGAATGCCACATCGTCTCGGGCGACTACGACTATCTCGTCAAGTTTGTGGCGAGCAGCATAGGAGAATACCAGTCGCTCATGGAGCGGCTGGTAGAGATGGACATCGGAATCGAGAAATACTTCAGCTTCGTCGTGCTCAAATCACCGATCACGAAGTACCACATGCCGCTGACGAATTTGTTCGACATTTAGTGAGACGTGGGTCGGCCTTGCATCTCCCTTGATGGAGAGTGGTTTATCAAGCATTCGTAGATAGCGCCTCGCAAGGCGAGCCGCAGTACCAAGCTAGCAGAGCTGCTTACGCTAAACGAAACAGAACTCAGAAGGCAGAAAGGTCGATTGGCAATGCAAACCCGACCTTCACTCTGTCCATTATCACCATTGTCTTGAACCCTTTGATATCCGGGTTCTCATAGAAGAACTTTCGCGTAAACACCTCGTAGTCCTCCATGCTTTGGGCTGTCACGATCAAGACAAAGTCCGACTCGCCGGTGATGTAATAGCCGTTCATCACCTCCGGTGTTTGGCGAATAGATTGCTTGAAGCGATCCACTATGTCGGCGCGTTCCCGCTCCAAAGACACAAGCACCAGCATCGCGATCGGCCGGCCGATCATCTTCGGCTTCACAATCGAGACATCCGCCTCGATGACCCCTTGCTCTCTCAGGCGTCTTACACGTCTCTGCACGGCCGTCGGCGACAGCCCCACTAGTTCACCAAGCACCTCATAGTTGTGCCGGTTGTTTGTCTGCAAAACACTCAGGAGGCGAGCGTCTAGCCTGTCGAGTTCCACCTCACACTCCTATGCAGTTTATCTTCGCTTGAGCACGACAAAAGCAGGATTCCTGCGAGCGGGCACCTTAGTCCGTTAAAATCGATCGCTCGGATGCACATAAGCTCTCGCTCATTGGAGACGCCAATCCGAGAGAAAATATGCTGAATAACGGGCTGTCGGCGCGGGATGCGCTGAAAATAAGGAGCAATCCGACGCTTTTCCACGCCTGGGCTTTTGTCGCGGGTAGATGGCATGGCTCGGGCGCGTACAGCCCATAGGCCCGCAAAGCGCCTCTTTCTGCCGACGTCAGAGTCAACGCGGCGACGGCGTGCACCGATCCCTTTTGGCTATTGAACCAATCGGGTCCCGGAAGACATTCATCGAACTTGAATATGTGTGTTTCGGCGGGTTGCGCCGCCTGAGGAAGTTGCAATGAAACGTGTTGTTGAAATAGGCGAAATGGATAGGCGATCTGTCCTGCATCCGTTCACATATCTGAAGGACTACGCAGAAGGTGCGAGCGCGCCAACCATTGTGGAAACCGGCAAGGGTGTTCGCATCAAGGATGCGAGTGGGCGCGAATATATCGATGGTTTTGCAGGTCTCTATTGCGTAAACGTCGGCTATGGCCGAACGGAGGTGGCTGAAGCCATCGCCCGTCAGGCGTACAAGCTGGCCTACTATCACTCCTACGCCGCCCATACCACGGAAGAACTCGCCCGGCTTTCTGATCGGCTTGTGAAAATGGCGCCCGGGCGCATGTCCAAGGTCTTCTTTGGCCTTTCCGGGTCAGACGCCAATGAGACGCAAGCGAAAATCGTCTGGTATTACAACAATCTTCGCGGCAAGCCCGCGAAGAAGAAGATCATTGCGCGAGAACGTGGCTATCACGGCTGCTCCGTAGTGTCGGGCTCGATGACGGGGCTCAGTTTCTACCACGACCACATGGATCTGCCGGTGGCCGGCATACTGCGCACCGGCGTGCCCCATCATTATCGCGGCGCCTTACCGGGCGAGACGGAAGAGGCGTTTTCCGAACGTCGCGCCAATGAGCTTGAAGCACTTATCCTGGCCGAGGGGCCTGAGACTGTGGCAGCACTTATCGCTGAACCGGTGCTCGGCACGGGAGGTATTATCCCGCCGCCCTCAGGTTACTGGCCAAGAATCCAGGCGGTGCTGAAGAAATACGACGTCCTGTTGATTGCTGACGAGGTGATCTGCGGTTTTGGTCGCACGGGCGCAATGTTCGGCTCCGATTTGTACGGCATGGTGCCTGACCTCGTCACGGTCGCGAAGGGGCTTACATCGGCATATGTGCCGCTTTCGGCCTCGATCGTGTCCGAACAGGTTTACGAGGTCATGCAGGAGGCGACGCCTCAAGTGGGCGCCTTCTCGCACGGCTACACCTACTCCGGCCACCCGATCGGCGTAGCAGCGGCAAATGCGGTGCTGGATATCGTAGAGCGTGACGACCTTCCGGGACAGGCGGCGAAGAAGGGCGCGTATCTTCTGGGCCGGCTCAATGCGGAATTTGAACAGAACCCAATCGTTGGCGAAGTGCGCGGCGTGGGCATGATGGCGGCGGTCGAATTTGTCCCGGACCGCGGCTCGAAAGTGCCATTCAGTCCCGCGCTGAAGGTCGGTGCACGCATTTCTCAGGCCGCCCGCAACCGAAACCTCATCGCTCGCGCCATGCCGCATGGCGACATCCTCGGCTTCGCACCACCGCTCACCATGAGCGAAGCGGAGATCGACGAGATGGTCTTCATCGCAAAGGCTGCGGTGGATGAAGTCCTGCGCGAACTTTATGCGCAGGGTGCGGTGAAAGGCTGAGGACACGGCATTGGTTATGACCGCGAATGTATTGAAGGTCCGTGAACTCTGCAAATCCTTTGGAACGACCAAGGTTTTGAACGGCTTCAGCTTTCGAATGACAGAGAGCGAGGTCATTTCGCTGGTTGGATCGTCGGGTTCGGGCAAGAGCACGGCGCTACGCTGCGTGAATTTCCTTGAGACGCCCACCTCCGGTGAAATCGAGATTATGGGTGACGCGGTTTCGGCGGCCGTGAACCATCATGGCAAGACCGAGATCCAAAATGCTCACCACATCAGGAGCTTCCGCCGTCGTATCGGCATGGTGTTCCAGAACTTCAATTTGTGGCCGCACCAGACTGTGCTTGGCAATGTGACCCTGGCGTTGCTCCACGTGCTCGGAAAGAACAGGCGGGACGCGAAGGAGATCGCGCTCTCGGCACTATCGAAGGTCGGCATGGCCGATTTTCGCGACCGCTATCCCCATCAACTCTCTCCGGTGGCCAGCAACAGCGTGTCGCGATCGCCCGCGTGCTCGCGATGAGCCCGAAGATCATGCTTTTCGACGAACCCACCTCCGCACTTGATCCGGAGCTGGTCGGGGAGGTTCTGAGGGTCATCAGAGGGCTTGCAGGTGAGGGAGCCACCATCCTTCTCGTCACCCACGAGATGCGGTTCGCGCGAGACGTCTCGAACCGAATGATCTTCCTGCACAACGGTGAAATTGAGCAGGACGGTACGCCGGAAGAATTGCTTCGCAATCCAGCGTCCGACGCTGTGGCGCGATTCCTTTCCAGCGTGATGCCACTGGCCGCCTGACGGCCGCTATCAAACGAAAAGAGGGGTAACTCCAATGTCGACAATCACTAAGCTTCGCTCAGTTCTCGCGTCCGGGCTCTTCCTGGTCTCAGCTGCGGCATCGCAAGCCGAGGAAGGGGTCCTGCGGATCGGCACTGAAGGAGACGCGCCGCTGTTCAGCATGGCCGACGCTAACGGTAATGTTACCGGCTTCGATGCCGACATAGCGAACGGCATTTGCGCTGAGCTCAAGTTGAAGTGCAAGTTCGTTGTCCAGTCCTTCAGCACGCTCGTGCCTTCTATGGACAGCGACCGGTTTGACGTCATCATCTCCGGTTTGGGCATCACGGCGGAACGCCAGAAGAAAATTGACTACTCCATCCCGTATGCCACGACGCCCCTCTATTTCGTTGTGGCGAAGGGCTCTCCGGTTGCGGGTCTCAAAAGCCTGGATGAGATCGTAAAGGCACTCGATGGGAAGAGCCTGGGCGTGGTGACCGGAACCACATACGCCAGGTTCATCCAAAAGCACGTCCCCAGCGCAGATCTGAAAACCTACGACGCAACGACGCAGCAGACGGCTGACCTCGCTGCAGGCCGCCTCGACGCCGCCTTCGGCGACTCCCCGACCTGGGCGGACTTCCTGGCTACTCCGGAAGGAGCGGGGTTCACCCGAGTCGACGTCAAGATCATGGCTATGGACGATCCAGCGTCGCTCGGTCACGGCATGGGCGTCGGCATGCGCAAGGGCAATGCCGAGCTCAAGGCAAAACTGGATGCGGCGCTCTGCAAAATGATCTCGGAAGGCAAGGTGAAGGATGCCAGCCTTCATTGGTTCAAGGATGATTACACCATTCCCTGCAAGTGAGGCCGGGATCGACACGTCGTCGCGGCCGAAGCCGCGACGACAGGACGGGAGCTATGTCCGATGTCTTTTGACTTATGGGTTCTTCTCGTTGAGCAGGGATGGGGATTGGCCCTTCTCCGCGGCGCCACAGTGACACTGGCGGTCGGCCTGCTAGGAATGCTCGCCGGGATCATCGTGGCTGTTCCGCTGGCCCTTTTAAGGTGGCGACGCCTTCCCATACTCTCGCAGGCGGTGGACAGCTACAGCATTCTTGTGCGCGGTGTTCCTGGACTGCTCGTCATCTACCTGTTGTTCTTCGGCTCGATCGAGTGGGTTCAGCGGCTGGCAACCGCTTTCGGATATCAAAACAGCGCCGACGACGCTTATCCCTTCCTCATCGGCGTTGTTGCTATCGCGGCAATATCATGTGCCTATTCCATCGAAGTGTTCCGCGGCGCGCTAGAGGCCGTGCCGGTGGGCTTGCTGGAAGCAGCAAAATCCCTCGCCTTGCCTTCCTACGTCACCTTCTTCCGCGTCACTCTGCCTATTGCTCTACGATTAGCGCTCGGTGGTCTCAACAATGTTTGGCAGATGACCATCAAGGACACCTCGCTGGTGTCGGTCGTGGGTATGCAGGAACTGATGCGCTCCGCGGCAATTGCCGCTGGCATTACTCGCTCTCCGCTATTGTTCTACTGCGCCGCTGCCGGGATGTTCTTTGTGCTGACGGCAGTCAGTCAGACGCTTTTCAGTCGCACAGAGCGCCTCTGCAATCGTGGCTTCAGTCGGGGATAAGATGGAACTAGACCTTGTCACATATGCGGTTCCGTTCCTTCTGGTAGGCGCCAAGACGACCTTGCTGATCAGCGTCTTCGGCATAGCTCTGGGACTGCCGTTCGGGATTGCATTGGCTGTCATCCGCACGTCCAAGAACCGAATATTGAGCAGGAGCGCGGATATCTACTGCGCGGTCTTTCGCGGCACGCCCATGCTGGTGCAGATCTTCGTCCTCTACTACGGGTTAGGCCAGCTCAGCATCATTCGAAACAACCCAGTTATCTGGTGGATCGTCGGCGACAGCCTGCATGCGGCGATCCTGGCCGTCATACTCAATACCGGTGCCTATACGGCGGAAATCTTCCGGACGGCACTCCTTTCCCTACCCCGGGGGCTGATCGAGGCTTCGCAGGCTTGCGGCCTGTCGGTTTGGGCCACTTTTCGCCACGTCAAGTTTCCGCTGGCGGTTAGGCAAGCCTTGCCTGCCTATAGCAGCGAAGTTGCCATCATCGTGAAGGAATCGAGCCTCGCATCGACGATCACGGTCCTCGAGATCACCGGCTATGCCAAACGGTTGATGAGCGAAACCTTCGCCATCATGGACATCTTCATCATCACATCGGCGTTTTACCTGATGATGAACGTAATCAGCTTAACTTCGCTAAAACTGATCGAAAGAAAACTGTCTTTCGGAAAATAAACTTCACAGTAGAAAGGTGATCTATGTCAAGACTAACCTTCGTCGACCAGAACAATCTCCCGACGCCGCGCAAGGGCGCGCCGCCTCCCGAGCGGCTGGTCGAGGGACTCCCGCAGTTTCTTACCTGGGACATCGCCGCGACCGCAGACGGAAAGATGCGGACGGGCGTATGGGAGGCAACTCCAGGCGCCTACCGATCGATCAAGGGCGAGACCTTTGAATTCTGCGTCATTCTTTCCGGCGTGTCCGAACTCACTGAGGATGGAGGCGAGCCCCGCAGGATCAGCGCTGGTGACACGTTTGTGATGCATCCCGGCTTCGTCGGCACCTGGCGGGTCATCGAGACCACACGCAAACTTTGGGTCGCGCGCGACTGAGCGCGCCGACATCCGGTTGTCTCGCCAGCAACTCATCCGCAAATTCGTGAAACGCGCGACCGCCATCTTTGTGAGAAGGCGGCGCGCAATGACCGCCGAGGCGCCCGAGTTGCTGTCGATGACGGGAGCCGGCACGCGAGCACTCCCGCGACCGTGACGGTTTTTGAAGCAGGTGAAATAAATAAAATGATTAGCCAAGACCTGATCGAGCAGGCACGTGAACGCATCGCCGGTCACGTCCTCCGTACTCCTCTGACGATATCGACGTCCCTATCCGAGCGCATCGGAGCGCAGGTCAGATTGAAGCTCGAGCATCGCCAAATGACCGGTAGCTTTAAGCTCCGGGGTGCAACAAATGCTGTTCTTCAACTCAGCCAACTGGAACGCGATCGTGGCGTCATCGCAGCCTCGACCGGCAATCACGGAAGAGCACTCTCCTATGCTGCCCGGACAGTTGGATCCTGCGCGACCATCTGCATGTCGCGTCTGGTGCCGGAAAACAAGGTCGCGGAAATCCGACGGCTGGGCGCAACGGTGCGCATAGTGGATTCTTCGCAGGACGACGCACAAGAGGAAGTCGAGCGGCTGGTTGCAGAGGATGGGCTCAGCATGATTCCGCCTTTTGATCATCCACACGTCATCGCCGGCCAGGGAACGCTCGGGCTTGAAATCGCCGAGGAGATGCCCGAGGTCGCGACTGTTCTCGTTCCTCTTTCTGGAGGTGGGTTGGCCGCAGGTGTCGCGGCAGCCGTAAAGGCCATGCGACCCCAGGCTAAGGTAATCGGCGTCACCATGGACCGGGGGGCAGCCATGAAGGCTAGCATCGACGCTGGCCACCCGGTGCAGGTGAAGGAGTATCACAGTTTGGCCGACTCGCTAGGCGGTGGAATCGGGTTGAATAACGCTTGGACTTTCCCGATGTGCAAAACCCTTCTCGACGACATCGTCCTCGTCAACGAACGCGAGATAGCTGCCGGTGTGCGGCACGCTTACGAGCATGAGCGTGAGATCGTCGAAGGCTCTGGCGCAGTTGGTATCGCGGCGCTGCTTTCCGGCAAGCTGGCGCATCTTAAAAGTCCGGTGGCAGTTATACTGTCGGGTCAAAATATCGACATGACGTTGCATCGAAAAATCATCAACGGACTCATTATAGCGACTGAGGTGGACTGATGCCTATTATTAGAATACTTACCGAGCCTGAGCTCAGACAGATCATTCCGCTCGACGTCGATGCGGTTGAATGTACGGAAGGCGCGTTTCGCGCGCTGGCCCTCGACGATCAGGTGGAGATGCCGCCCATTTTGCGTCTGGATGTGCCTGAGAGCAGAGGTGAAGTCGATGTGAAAACGGCCTATATTCCAGGCCTGAGCGGCTTCGCGATCAAAATCAGCCCCGGTTTCTTTGACAATCCGAAGCTCGGCCTTCCGAGTACAAACGGGATGATGGTTTTGCTCTCAAGTAAAACCGGACTGATCCAGGCGCTGCTTCTGGACAATGGTTATCTGACCGACGTCAGGACAGCGGCCGCTGGTGCAGTTGCGGCAAAACATCTGTCGCGAGACGGTGCTTCGATCGCAACCATCTTCGGCGCCGGTGTTCAGGCGAGACTGCAGCTCCAGGCGCTCACTCTGGTGAGACCAATCCAAGAAGTCCGTATTTGGGCGCGGGATCACTCCAAGGCGGAGGCGCTCGCCGAACAGTTGAAGCTCGAGCACAGCTTGCCGGTTATTGCATTCGCCGATCCAAAGGGAGCAGTCTCGGGTTCCCATATCATTGTTACAACGACACCCGCAGACCGGCCCATTCTTCATGCCTCCTGGCTTGAACCCGGGCAGCATGTGACAGCCATGGGCTCCGACGCCGAACATAAGAACGAGATCGATCCGATCGCGATTGCGCGCGCAGACATCTACGTGGCGGACAGCCTGAAACAGACACGCAGGCTGGGCGAGCTACATCATGCCATAGAGGCTGGGCTGGTTGCGAGCGATGCGGATTTTCCGGAACTCGGCCGGATCGTTGCGGGCGAGAAGGTCGGACGCAGTCGCGATGCAGACATTACGATAGCTGATCTTACGGGTACAGGTGTTCAGGATACCGCAATTGCCGCGTTAGCCTTTCAGCGCGCCGAGGAACTCAAGACCGGCAAGATGTTCGAGTGCTGAGGCGGTCGTGTCTTTGTGAACGTCCATGTTCGCACGCCGACCGCATGCCGCCTCAAAGGCTCAGAATTCGCGGCCACGTTCATGAGCTTCGCAATTTATTGCCGCAACCAATTTGATCTATGTTGACACCAATCGCAAAACCAATCTTATATTGATCGCGTGTCAAACCTGATTGGTAGCGAAGGTGCTGAACGTGAAACCAACTCCCGCGCAAAAATCGACTCCACTTGTCTCCCCCGCCTCGGCTGCCGTAGTCCGCGATGCTCCTACGCAACTGTTCATCGGCGGCGAATGGGTTTCTGCAACAGAAGATCGTACCTTTCCAGTGGTCGACCCCTCGATCGGAGATGTGATCGCCACCGTCTCCGATGGCGACATCGCCGATGGAATATCCGCGGTCGACGCGGCGGAAAATGCGTCCGCGGCTTGGAAAGCAACCTCGCCGCGGCGTCGCTCGGACGTTTTGATGAAGTGTTTTCACCTTGTGCTCGAACAGGCGGAATGGCTGGCGCAACTGATCACCGTCGAGAACGGCAAGGCACTTGCGGACGCCAGGTCGGAGGTCGCCTACGCGGCTGAGTTTTTCCGCTGGTATGCGGAAGAAGCTGTACGGGCGCCGGGTGAATTCGGACCTGCACCTTCCGGCGCCAATCATATCATCGTCAACCACGAGCCGATTGGTATCGCCGTATTGGTGACGCCCTGGAACTTCCCGGCAGCAATGGCGACCCGCAAGATCGCTCCCGCATTGGCCGCAGGCTGTACGTGCATCCTGAAGCCCGCAGCGGAGACCCCGCTGACGGCGTTGGCGATCGGCGAAATCATGCGGCAGGCTGGCGTTCCGGCCGGAGTGGTCAACATCGTGACAACGAAGAAGGCCGGCCCTGTGGTTAGCGCCATGCTGCACGACAAACGGGTGCGGAAGCTGTCATTTACCGGTTCGACAGGCGTCGGCCGGACGTTGCTTCGCGAGGCTGCGGACCAGGTTGTCAGCTGCTCGATGGAACTCGGCGGCAATGCACCTTTCATTGTATTCGACGATGCCGACCTGGAGACGGCTGTCGCTGGAGCAATGGTAGCCAAGATGCGCAATGGCGGCGAGGCATGCACCGCCGCGAACCGCTTTTATGTGCAGAAGGGAATTCTCGCGGACTTCACGCGGCGGTTCGCGGAAGAGATGGCCGCGCTCAAGGTCGGGCCAGGGCTGGTCCCGAGCACGCAGCTAGGGCCACTGATAACCGAGGCCGCCGTCGCCAAGGTGGAACGCCTGGTGGATGACGCCGTTGCCAAGGGAGCCCGCATCGTGACGGGTGGCAGCCGGTTGAACGGCGACGGTTTCTATTATCCGCCTACCGTACTGGCAGACGTTTCTCCCGATGCCGAGATCCTTCGCGAAGAAATCTTCGGGCCGGTGGCGCCAATCATTGCATTCGAAACCGAGGACGAGGTCGTACAGATGGCCAACGACACCGAATACGGGCTTGTTTCCTATGTGTTCAGCAGCGACCTCAAACGCGCGCTCGCGGTCACCGGACGGCTGGAAAGCGGCATGGTTGGAATCAACCGAGGCGTCGTCTCCGACGCTGCCGCACCGTTTGGCGGCATGAAGCAGAGCGGTCTCGGACGCGAGGGAAGCCACCACGGCATGCTCGAGTATCTCGAAACGAAATACATCGCCGCCAGCTGGTAGGCTACCGTAATGACAATCTCCTACGAGGTCGAAGGCGATTCTCAACGACCTCGTCGGATCTTGCTTTCACACAGGCACAACTAGAGAACCAGATGTCACTACTCAAAACGATCGACCCGAACCCTTCGTCCGAACCGAAGCACGCGACCCCCGCGCCGGATCGCCTCATCGCGGGTTCACCTGCCTTCAAAACCTGGGCGCAGGACAGCGACAAAGAGGGCAAGGTGAATACCGGCGTCTGGGAGGCCACTCCCGGCGAGACCCACTCCATCAAGGGCGAAACCTTTGAGTTCTGTCATATCCTGCAGGGAGTGGTCGAACTGACAGAGAAGGGTAAGGAACCGGTCATCTATCGCGCAGGCGACAGCTTCGTGATGAAACCCGGGTATGTGGGGGTCTGGAAAACGATCGAGACGGTACGGAAAATCTACGTCACCGTCACCTAACCACTGCAAAAAGACCGTCCGGCGCAGCTTACCTCTTTTTTTTCACGTGCGGACGGAGCGACCTGGCAGAGGAGGTCTGACGGTCGGCAATGCTCGGATAATGGCTGGGCGGATTACTCGCCCAGCTCGTGCATCCAGCAGCATGCCCTGGAGATATTCAGGTCAGCCAAGGGCCTGGCTGGCCAGGACGAAAGTTCGAACCCCCGGCGTTCGCGGTCCGCCGGTAGCGCCTCGAGCCATTGCAACAACTCCACCCTGGTGAGGCAATCCCCAACCTTCGAGCAACGACGAAAGGCCGCTCTGTTCAGGGATGTCGATGCGCACGAAACGACCTTCCTTCCCAGAGAGGATAAAGGCAATCAAATCCCTCGCTTGCTCGGCGTTTTCTGCCACGACCGGCCCGACGACTTCGCCGATCCCGAAAAACCGCGTGGCCGCGAAGGCGACGATATTGTCACCGTTCCGGATAACGGCAAACGGCCCCTCCTTCGCCAGCGCATCGTAGAGTGCGCCGCGGTCGGCACCGAAAGCCGCCCGATCAAGCGCTTTGAGCGCCGGAAGGGCGTCAGGCCCGATCCACTTGACCTTTTCGGGAGCACCAACTCCTCCAGCAAAACCCTGATGGCGGACGATTTGATGCGTCGCAACGAAGCCCAGCTTCTCGTAAAGAGGCAAGCCGTCACTCGTTGCCGTCAAACGGCATTCCCGATCCCCGGCGAGTTCAATCACGGCGGTGGTCAATTGTCTTCCCAGTCCGCGGCCACGCTGGCTTTCATCGACAATAATCATGTTGACGGCTGAGCAGGTGTCGCCGAGGGGGGTCATGAGGGCCGTGCCCACCACACGATCACCAGCGAGGGCAACGCGTCCCTCGCTCAGCGACCAAATCATCTCCCAGTCTTCTCTCCTGTGCGGCCAGCCCGCTGCACGCGACAGCGCCAGAGCATCATCCAGATGGTGAGCCTCGAAAGGCGCGAGAGTAACGGTTTCCGTTTGCATGGGTCGATCCATTTCGTTGATCAAGTTTCAGGCTGTACCGCGACGACAACGATGCGCGAGCCCTTCATCGGAAAGGCTTCCGATGCAAGCGCGAGCCGGTTTGGTAAACAGCATGGGCGGATGTACCGCCCATCCAAATTTCGGGATGGAGCCGATCGAAGCGCCGTACCTACGGTATCGCTCCGTTCCCGCCCTGAAATTAGGAGGAAAATGCACCTCGAAACGGCATCGCTCGTTTGAATGATCAGGTGACCGTGACGAAGATTTTCCGCACCGTCTCGATCGTTTTCCAAACTCCGACATAACCGGGCTTCATGACGAAGCTGTCGCCCGCGCGATAAATGACCGGCTCCTTACCCTTTTCGGTCAATTCGATCACACCATGGACGAGATGGCAGAACTCAAACGTTTCGCCCTTGATGGAGTGCGTCTCGCCCGGGGTCGCCTCGAAAACACCGGTATTGACTCTGCCGTCCTTGGCGGTGTCCTGCAACCAGGTCTTGAAAGCGGGGCTGCCGGCGATCAGGCGATCCGGCTCGGCAGTTCTATGCTTCGGTTCAAACGATGGGTTCGGGTCAATGGTTTTCAGTAGTGACATCTAGGTCTCCATTTTTGGGTGAAAGCGATTTCGGCGTCGTCCTTAGAAAACGGCGGAATCCATTCCGCCAGCTTCCCTCTGCGCGTCTCCCCAACGGCCTGCTCCTGATCTGACCTCCACAATCAAATCGCGCCGACTTTGACCTTCGAACCGTCAACGAAACGCGACAGGCGGAAGGGGGTGGGGTCGACACAGGGCGTATCATTGGCCACCAGGTCGGCCGCGAGGTGGCCGATGCCCGGCCCGAGCCCGAAGCCGTGGCCGGAACCGCCCGCGGCCAGGTAAAGGCCCTTCACACCGTCGGCCGGCGAGATGACCGGTACCGCGTCCGGCGTGCAATCCACATAGGCTCCCCAGCTGTCGGCGATCTCGATGCCGGCCATCGCAGGGAATTGTTCCGTGACCCGGTTAAGAATGGCCGCGATCGTGCGGCGGCTCGGTGCGGGGTCGAGAACGCGCATCCGTTCGAAGGGTGACGTTGTGTCACCATTCCAGCTACCGAATGCCTCCGGACCATGAAAGAAGGAGCCGCCGATGCCGATTTGCACCGCTTTCAGACGCGCCAGGAACATGGGCATGAACCAGCGGGCGTAGCGTAGGCCTTGTGGGGTGATATCCAGTGTAGCCCTGCCGCTGATCGCAAGCGTGTAGCTGCCATCCAACCGGCGGGTTAACGCACACTGCGGCGTATAGATCGCCTCACCCAGATCCTTTGTGGGTCGCGTACGAAGCGCCGTCTGGCGCACGCTCGCCTGCGGAAACAGAACGCCGTACTGGCGACAAAACATCGACGTCCAGGCACCGCCGGCGCAGAGGACGGCTTGTGTCCGGATGGTTCCCTTTTCGGTGATCACCCCAGCCACCGCGCCATTGACCAGATCGAGGCCTCGCGCAGCGCACTCCTGGTGGATCGTCGCCCCGAATTTGCGAGCGCCATCCGCGATCGTCGGCGCGGCGATGGCGGGTTCGGCCTTGCCGTCGTCGATCGAATGCACTCCGCCCAGCCATCGGCGGCCTTTCGCCGGAATTGCGGCAGCCGCTTCCTTGGCGCTCAGCATCTTGGTATTGACGTTGAACGGGCGAGCCATGTCACGCCATGCTTCCCATTCCGCCAGCTGCCGCGGATCATCGGTAGCGTAGAGAAGGCCGCATCGGCGGAAACCGACGTCCTCTCCGATCTTCGCCGCAAACTCATCCCAAACTTGCAAAGCGATGCCCGAGAGCGGCAGCTCGCGCTCATCCCGGTTCTGCCGCCGGCACCAACCCCAGTTGCGGCTCGACTGCTCGGCTCCGACATGGCCTTTTTCGATCAGGGCGACGGACAGTCCCCGCTCCGCGAGAAGGAATGCCGCCGTTGCGCCGACGATGCCACCGCCGATGACGACGGCATCCGCCTTGGCGGGAAGCTCTTGATCGTTCTGGATGCGTTTGACAATTGGAGACATGGGGGCTGACCTGAACTTTGGCGGCCGATCTATACGGCACTGTTTCCTGCCCCTGTGGCAGGAGCATCGGAGGCAATGACGGCTATCGCATCGACTTCGACGAGATAGCCGTAGTGGAGTTCCGGCACTGGAACGACGGTGCGAGCCGGGCGGGAATCCCCTAGTCGGGCCGCATAGATCTGGTTGAAGCGGGGCCAATTGGCCACGCCGACGATGTAGGCTGTCACCCTGACGAGATCGGCGGGGGTTCCGCCCGCGGCTTCCAGAATCGCCAGCAAGTTATCGAGCGCCTGCGCCGCCTGGGTCTCGAAGCTGTCGTCCGCCAGGGCTTCTCCACCCGGTCGGATCGGTAGCTGGCCCGAAATGTAGAGGTGCTGACCGACAAGCTTTGCTTGTGAGTAGTGGCCGGCTGGGCTTGGTACTCGATCGGTATTCACAGTTATGGATTTGGGCATCACCAGCCTCCGAAGCGGGTCCAGCGGGTCTCGACAGCGTGCGAGCGGCCGCGGACCACGTGATAGGTTTCGTGCTGCGCAGCGGTCGCACAGGCGTGATTTGGCAGGATCCGCACCCGGTCTCCGACCGCCAGATCCGGCAGGCGTGCATTCGACCCGGGGCGCACCGCTATAATCCCATGTTCCTGGTTCGCGTCGGCAACGATGATGTCCTGATAGGGCGTGCCATCCACGTCACATACCAAACCATAGCCTTGGTCGACCGCCTGCTTGCCAGTGCCACGGTCCCGCGACAGCGACATCCATCCGCCATCGGTTATGATCCAGCCTTTCTCGCGCTGGTGTCCGATGACGGTCGCAAGCACGCTGAGCGAGATGTCGTCTATATGGCAAACGCCGAGCCCAGCCATTACCAGGTCGAAGAAGACGAACACGCCGGCGCGGACTTCCGTCACTCCAGCGAGATCCGTCGCGTGATGGGCCGTCGGTGTCGAACCAACGCTGACGACCGGGCACGGCAGCCCCGCGGTCCGCAGAATGCGCGCGGCCTCCACGACGGCCAATCGTTCCGTCTCCGCGTAGCGCCGCAGCGCCTCAACGCCTCCGCCCTTATAGCTGTCGCCGGCGTGGGTGAGGACGCCACGCAGCTCGGCATATACCGTCAGCGCCTGCCCGATTTCCACCAGCTGCGCCTGATCAGTGGCGCGCACACCGGAGCGATGGCCGTCGCAATCGATCTCGATCATGGCCGGGATGCGCGTCCCGGTCCGCCGAGACGCCTCGGCCACCGCTCGTGCCTGCTCAACAGTATCCAGAGTGACTACCAGATCGACGCCGCTCGCCCGCAGCTCCGCGACACGCGCGAGCTTCGCTGGAGCGATGCCGACTGCATAGATCATGTCCCGGACGCCTGCCGCCGCGAACTGTTCAGCCTCCTTCAGGGTAGAGACGGTTGCCGGCCCCTCGGGCGAGTTCATCACCCGCCGTGCCACTTCGACCGACTTGGCGGTCTTCAAATGCGGCCGGAGTGTCACTCCCATGGCGTCAAGCCGTCTCCTGAGCCGCTGAACATTCCTGTCCATTCGGTCGGCGTCCAGGACCAAACAGGGTGTTTCCAGCTCCTCAAGGCTGGTCGACGCGGCCAGCCGGGGTGTGGGGTCGATCGTCGCTAGGACCATGATCTGATCTCCAATTCGGGATTTCACCTTGCAGTCAAACCATGAAGATGACAATTAATGGCTGGTGAATGTTCGCTTCAGGTGCTGATTAATGTTGACGTCCGACGATCTTGCCTTCTTTTCGGTGCTGACAGGCTCGAAATCTCTCGCGGAAAGCGCGAGAAAGCTGAACGTAACGCCTCCGGCGGTGACACAGCGCCTGCGTGCGCTGGAGGAGAAAGTCGGGGTGCGGCTGATCGACCGGTCCGGACGGCGGCTGCGGCTTACGGAAGAGGGTTCATTGGTCGCTTCTCACAGCATCATCGTCAGTGAGGCCATCGATTCGCTCGCCGAAGCCCTGGCTGATCGCAGGGGTGTGGTTCGCGGACACCTCAGGGTCGCCGCACCACACGGGTTTGGACGGCTCTATGTAGCCCCGGTCGTGGAAGCGTTCGCACGAGAGCACGGCGGCGCGACCGCTAGCCTGCAGCTGTCCGATCATCCGACGGCTCTGCTCCTTGAAAGCTATGATGTCGTTGTTCACATCGGGGCGCCGGGGCATCTGGACCAGGTCGTTACGACATTGGCGCCGAACCCTCGAATACTCTGCGCAAGCCCGAGGTATCTCGACTCTGCTCCGCCCATTTCAGCGCCCGCCGACCTTGCTCAACATCGCTGTCTTGCCGTTCGGGAGAACGATGAGGACGTGACGCTGTGGCGCTTCAAGGGGCCGCGGCAGGAGATTGCGACGGTGCGCGTCAATCCGGTCATGTCGAGCAACGATGGTGCCGTCATCCGCGAGTGGGCGCTTGCCGGGCAGGGGATCATGATCCGTTCGGAGTGGAACGTGGCAGAAGATCTCGCTGACGGACGGTTGCGGCAGGTGCTGCCCAACTGGAAGCTCCCACCGGCCGACATCGTCGCGATGCTCGGCTCGCGTCACGGGCGAAGCGCCCGGACTACCGCCTTCCTGACGATGCTTCGACAAGCGCTGAAGCCGCCGCCGTGGCAAGCCGCTCGCGCGGGGTCAGCTTGTCAGTAACCGAGGATGGCCTTCGTCTCGAGATATTCCTCGAGCCCGTGCACGCCATATTCGCGCCCATTGCCTGAGCACTTGTAGCCACCGAACGCGGCCGTCCCGTCCCATGCCGGATAGTTGATATGAACCTGCCCGGCGCGGATCCGGGAGGCGACCCGCCGTGCCCGCTCCCGATCCGAGGACTGGACATGGGCTCCCAGTCCATAAACGGTGTCGTTGGCGATCGCGATTGCCTCTTCTTCGTCCCGGTACGGCATGATCGCCAAAACCGGCCCGAAGATCTCCTCGCGAGCGACGCGCATCTCTGGCCTAACCTCGGAAAAGATTGTCGGCTGCGTGAAGAAGCCCCGATCGAGACCTGGTGGGCGTCCCAGTCCGCCGCACAGGAGCTTCGCGCCTTCGTCAATTCCCACCCGGATCATGGCCTGCACCCGCTCATACTGAGCGCGATTGGCAATCGGCCCCATGGTGGTCTCGGAATCGCGTGGATCGCCGACGCGGATGGCATGCGCGGTTTTGCTGGCCAGATCCTCGACTTCGGCGAGCCGATGGGTGGGGACGAGCATGCGTGTCGGGGCGCTGCATGACTGGCCGACATTGCGCATTCCGGAAAGGACGCCCTTGGGCACCGCCTCGGCGAAATCGGCGTCATCGAGCAGGATGTTGGGTGACTTGCCGCCAAGTTCCTGGACCACCCGCTTGACTGTCGGGGCAGCCGCCTGCGCGACGAGTACCCCCGCACGCGTCGAGCCGGTGATTGAGATCATGTCGACATCTGGATGGCTGGAGAGAGCTGCGCCGACACTCTCTCCAGTGCCATTGACCAGATTGAACACGCCTGGCGGCGTACCGGCGTCGTGCATCAGTTCGGCGAAGAGCAAGGCGCTGTAGGGGGACAGCTCACTGGGTTTGAGGACGACAGTGCAACCCGCCGCGATCGCTGGGGCAAGCTTGGCGGTGATCTGATAGAGTGGCCAGTTCCATGGGGTGATCAGGGCACAAACGCCGATTGGCTCCTTGGCGGTCGCGGTGTGTCCATTGGTCGTCAGGAAGGGGTAGTTCTGAAGCACCTCCAACTGGACACGAATGTGCTCGGCGGCGAAAGGAACCTGCGAGGCCCGCGCAAAGCTGATCGCCGCCCCCATCTCCATCACGAGCGCTTCGGCGAACAGCTCCGCTCTCTCCTTCAGGAGCGAATGCACCCTGCCGAGGAGCTCAAGCCTCTCGGGTACAGATGATTGAGAGAAGGCGGGGAAGGCTTTGCGCGCTGCCGCAACCGCAAGATCGACGTGGTTTGCGTCTCCGGCTGCGATACGCCCGATAACCCGTTCCGAGGCGGGATCAACGACGGGCAGACTTGCTGCGTCCGCGTGTTCTTGCCACTCCCCGCCAATATAGAACTGGGTTCCTCGTTCGGTTATCATCATTGAACCTCTTGCTAGTGCCATGCGGCCGGGGCGGGCCTGCGTCAGAAGCATGCCTCATTTCACCTGAAGGCGACAATTTACGTCGCCTGAATGTCGCCTTAAGAGCGGCGTTAACAAAAGCATGCAGACGCTTGACGTGGCGGGCGCGAACGGCGAGTGGGCGGTATGTAGGCGTCCGGTCGCTGCATCAGCGATTGGCGATCTATTTTCGGATTACAGACGAGAGAGCAAAGGCAGTCAGGGTATCGCGTACGCCGGGCATCTCGGCTATCAGCTGCCAAATCTGGCGGATGCGGTCGGCCTCGGGAGACTCGACCCTAACGAGGAGATCGAAGTCGCCGGTCATGACGTCGCAGGCCACGACTTCCGGGATTTTCCGCAGCGCCTGAATAACGTCGCCGCCCCTCATGCGATCGTGCCGATAGACGAAGATCAGCGCGGTCGTAAAGTGTTGGCTACTCCCGCCATCGCCGGTGACGATCGTATATCCTTTGATGAAGCCTTCGCGCTCAAGCCGTTCAATCCGCACCCGCACGGCGTTACGCGAGAGATTCACCTTCGCCGACAATTCCGCATGCGAGATCCGGGCGTTTGCCTTCAGTTCGACGAGGATCTGTTCGTCGGTTCGATCGAGAAGATATTTCATGGAGTAGGAGCCGGTCGATTAGCCTAGAATGTCGCGCATTACTGACCGATAAGCTATCACGGCGATTTCCGGTAGTAAGGTTCTTTCCTTCTGGCTCGCAAATCGCTTCGCTGTCGAAGCCATTATGAAGCCTGGCAATGCTTCCTTTTCCGCGCCGCTCAGGCTTCGAACTTCTTCATAGCCCTGCAGGAGAGCCCGCGTCCGCTCCCTGTTCAGTTCTCCGTTGGTTTCGCCAGCCCAACCGACAAGCACATCAGCAACCTCCGACACCAGCAGATCATCGTGCCGAAGCCTGAAGTTAATGACCCCGCTTACTTCCTCTCCAAGAAAAAAGACGTTCTCTTGGGTCAACGCGCCATGAACTGCCCCAGTTGGAAGATCCGTTGCTGTGCGCTTTTCCCTTCGTTCCAAGACAGTGTGGATTTGAGCCATCACACGACCCAGGCTTCGGCATTTTGCCGCGCCTGCAATGGTGGATGAGGAGCCCGGTACGAAGCTGACGGCGGCAACCAATCGACCCGCGGCCCGGCACGTGGCGTGGCCCTCGACGGTGCGCAGCGGTTTGGGGCAGGGGACGCCCTTTCGATGGAGCGCCTCCATGGTCTCGAATGCTCTTTCGAGATCTAAAGGCTGGGCTCCGTTCTCGAACAGCGTAACGATGAATTCGCCTTCCTTGGCGCGAAACAGGTAGGTCGTCTCGCTGTCGCCGTCAGCGATCCCAATCACTGACGAGAGCGACGTAAAACCATAGGCTGCAGTGATCGATTGGCGATCTTCGTCAGAAAGCTCGGTAAAGACAGCCATTTTCCCACCCAACTCCTTGAATTTGCGCATCGCGCTTTCCGACAATCGGGTAAGATTTTCGGGCCGATGCGCTTGTCAGGCTGATGAACGCAGCATCGACCCTGGATGCTTTGAACATCTCTAACTCCCGCAAGCACTGATGAACTGAGATGGAGAAAGCGGCGCCCGCTACCGCTTCAGCCGATTGATGCAGACGACCTTCGGCTGGGTCATGTCTTCATAGGCAAACCGAACGCCTTCGCGTCCCATGCTGCCGTATTTGAAGCCGCCAAAGGGCATCGCGTCGAACCGATAGTCGGACGAGTCATTGATCATGATACCTCCGGCGTCGATTTGGTTGGCTGCATCGAGAGCCTCGTCCAGATCGTTGGTGAAGATACCTGCGTGGAGGCTGTATTCCGGGCTGTTTGCCAGTTGGATTGCCTCATCCAGTTCATCGAAAGGCTGCAGGATGACGACCGGTGCAAAGACCTCCTCATTCCACAGGTCGCACGTTGCTGGCACGTTTTCCAGCACCGTTGGGGGGTAGAGAGTGCCGGAGGGTTTGTGCCCGCAAAGGAGCGTTGCGCCAGCCGCGATTGCGCGCTCGACCATGGCAGCAGCTCTGGTGACCGCCTTTTCGGAAATCATCGGTCCGACGTCAGTATCCGGTTCCATCGGATTGCCGGTCTTGAGCTCGGCAGTCTGAGCCACGAATTCGGTCTTGAACCGCTCATAGATCGGTCGCTGGACGAGAATCCGCTGCGTGCCGATGCAGTTCTGGCCCGCCGCCCAGTAGGCACCCGACACGCACCCGTCAACGGCCGCGTCAAAATCGCTGTTTTCCATGACGATCACCGGTGCATTTCCGCCGAGGTCCATCGCGAGCTTCTTGATGCCGGCACTCTTCGCGATGGCCTCTCCGGTCGTAAAACCACCCGTGAAGGAGATCATCCGAACGTCCTTGGCCGAAACGAGCGCCTTGCCCAGGTCGGCTCCGCCGATAGCTATCGTGATGACTTCCTCGGGCGAACCGCTTTCGATCAACACCTCCACCAGCTTGATGGCCGAGAGAGGCGTAAGCTCCGAGGGCTTCAGGAGTACCGCGTTGCCGCCGGCGATCGCGGGGCCGAGCTTGTGGGCCACGAGATTGAGCGGGTCATTGTAAGGCGTGATCGCAGTGATGATGCCCAGCGGCTCCCGTGTATACCAGCCTTGACGGGATTCCGAGCCGGCGTAGGAATCGAAGGGGATCACCTCGCCAGCATTCCGCTTGGCTTCGTCGGCCGAGAGTTTCAGGGTGTTGACACACCGTGTAGCTTCTTTGCGGGCCTGGGTGATTGTCTTCCCCGCTTCCCGCACGATAAGGCGTGCAAATTCCTCCTTGCGGGCTTCAACGGTCTCTGCCGCCTTTTCGAGAATTGCGGAACGCTTATGACGGGGCAGCGACCGTGCGATCTGCGCACCACGATTGGCGCGCTCGAGCAACAGGTTCACACTGTCGGCACTGGTCTCAGAGACTGTTCCGACATAGCTGCCGTCAAAGGGATTGCTGATAATGATCTCGTCTATGGATGGCTTCGGGCTGACGGCGAGGCTCTGCATCATGCGGCCTCCTTCGTAGCGGTGGCCGCGTGAGCATTGTGGATGGCGACTATATCGGACAGCAGCGCATAAGCGGTCTCAACCCGGCCGGCCCCCGGGCCGGTGATGGTGACAGAGCCAAGTAGTTCAGTGTTAAGCGATACGGCATTGGTCGCGCCGTTTACACCGGCGAGCGGATGGTCGAGACGAAGCTGCTTCGCAGAAACACTGCCTGTTACCGTCCCGTCCGCATTCCGAACCGCCGATCCGATCAACTTCCAGCGGCTGTTTGCCGCTGCCGCGGTCTGGATATCGGAAGGAGAAAGCCTGGAGATGCCCGTGCACGTGACCTCTTCGGGCCTGAGACTTGCTCCCAGCAGTTCGTTTGCCAGGATAACGACCTTGAGGCGAACGTCAAAACCCTCGACATCGGCGGTTGGATCGGCTTCCGCATAGCCGAGTATCTGGGCTTCCTTGACCGCAGTGGCGAAGTCAAGGCCAGCTTCCATACGGCCGAGGACAAAGTTCGAAGTACCATTCAAGATACCTTCGAAACCCTTTACCTCTGCGCCAGCGAGCGTCTTTTCCGCCATGCGGATGACAGGGGTGCCACTCATGACGGAGCCCTCGTATTCGAAGCGAGCGCCGTTCGCCTTTGCAAGAGCCTTCAGTTCCTGGGCAGCGATCGCGACCGGCCCTTTGTTCGTGGTGACGACGTGCTTGCCGGACTGGAGCGCCCAGCGGCAGTGCGACACAGCGGGCTCGCCGTCCTTTGGGTTTGTAAACGTCGCTTCCACGATGATGTCGGCAGGCGCCGTCTTGATGATTGTCTCATTGTCGGCTTCTGCGCTGCCGCCGGAGAGCTGGCCAAATCCGCCTTGCGCGAAGTTCGCTTCAACGAGCGTCTTGGCATCGAGGCCGTTCGGCGAAATGACCGACCCGAGATAAAGGTCGCTGACGGCAACGATGTTCAGGCGGAAGCCGAGGTCTCGTTCCCAGAGCGGGTTCTTCGTCGCAATGAGCTCGGCCAAAGCGCGATTGACGCCACCAAAGCCGATAAGAGCAATGTTGTAGATTGTCATTTGGATCCTCCGGTGAAGCATTGTGTTCCGCAATGATGAGATGCGGATCGCTCAGCCGGAACGGCACAAACTGACCAAAGTGCTGCGCGTTTTGCTCCTATCACCGCCGTCTTGCCGAGTGGCCAACGGGCTCGACGAGCGAGACGGCGCCTTGGCTGATGTTCACGAGCGCCGTCAAAACCTCGCCTCACTCACAAACGCTGCTTTGCTCGTACTACGAAGCGCGCTGCCATCCGTCGCGGATGTGACGGTATCCATCGCGATAGACGGCCTCGGGCGACTCGGAAAAGTCGCGCCAGACCTTCGTTGCGGCCGCTAGCTCCTTCAGTGCACGACCGAAGGCTTCGATCGTCAGCCATCGGTCATAGCCGCTTGCGCGGATCGCATTGAAGGTCTCGGTCCAGGGGATGTTCCCCCGGCCGGGCACGCCGCGGTCGTTCTCCGAAATGTGGACGTGCACGATGCGGTCCTTGTTTCGGGTGAAGGCTCCAATTGGGTCGGCTTCTTCGATATTGCTGTGGAAGGTGTCGTACATTGCGCGGATATTCGGATGCCCGATTGCATCAATATGGGCGGCGAGGTCATCCATCGTGTTAACGAGATAACATTCGAAGCGATTCAGGGCCTCGAGCGCAATGGTGACGCCGCGCTCAGCGGCATGATCGCCGATCGTGCGTTGCGACGAGATGGACCGCCTCAGTTCCGCGGCGGTGGGCCCAGTGCCGGAGAACTGGCCCAGCGCGGAATGCAGCGGCCCGCTCAGCGTGTCTGCGCCCAAGGCGGCGGCGCAGTCGATAGCCCACTGCATGTAGCCGATGCCGCGCTTGCGTGTCGCCGCATCAGGCGAAATCAGGTTCATGGAAGGGTTGCTCATGGCAGACACGGCGGTGCGCTCGAGACCTATGTCATCAAGCATCGCGCCGAGGCGGCGATAGTCGTCCGGAGTGCCCTCGAAGATTGGAATCTCTACCCCGTCAAAGCCGGTCGCTTTGATGTCCCGGAGCAGCTTTTCATGTTTCCGCCCGACGCTCGTCGTCCATAGAAACATGCACATACCGATCTTCATCGTTTCTCCTCCCCGGCGTGGCCCCCCATCTCCCAATCTGGTAATACCAAATGGCGCAATGTGGTCAAGGCTGCAGGGTCGTGAATTTCGAAACGGGCGGCCGAGATTCGCCCCGTAGTTCGCGGACAATACCGAAAAATGTGAGGAAGCGCAGGCGCCCTCGCTCCGCAGGCGATAATTTGGTTGGAGCCTTGACAAGGAAGAACTGGCCAAACCAGAATAGGGTAGTGAAGGAAGTGCCGCGCACCCCTCGAGCTTTGGGGTAGCGTTAGCCTGGGAGGGACGTTTATGCACCTTTCGACGCACAACTGGATGCGGGCGGAGCCTCTCGCCGTCACGCTGAAGCGCATCAAGAAGTACGGCTACGAGAGCATCGAGATTTCAGGCGAGCCGGCCCAGTACGACATCAACGACACCCGGGCGCTGCTCAAGGAACACGGCATTCGCTGCTGGGGCGCGGTGACGCTGACGCTCGGCGAGCGCAACCTCGCAGCGAGGGACGAGGGTCAGCGCGCAAAGTCGGTGGACTATGTGAAGAGTGTCATAACGATGGTGAGCGAACTCGAGGGCGAGATCGTTACCCTCGTACCGGCGACGGTCGGCAAGGTCGTTCCGGATGGCACCGAGGAGGACGAATGGAAGTGGGTCGTGGATGCGACGAAGGAATGCTTCGCCCACGCGCAAAAGAAGGGCGTCCGCCTGGCAATCGAGCCGCTCAACCGGTTCGAGACTTATCTCTTCAACCGTGCCGCCCAAGCGCTTGCGCTAGCCGAAGCCGTTGATCCCGAATGCGGCGTTTGCCTCGATGCCTTTCACCTCAACATCGAGGAGGAGAACATCTATGACGCGATCAGGCTCGCCGGAAACCGGCTTTTCGATTTCCATATTGCCGATAACAACCGCTTCGCCGCTGGACTCGGTCATCTCGACTGGCCGAAGATCGTCGCCACTCTGAAAGAGATCGGATACGACGGCGCGCTCACCAATGAGTTCGTGGCTCCGGTCGACCGCACGCCGGCGGCGAAATATCCCGACATGGTCGAACGCAATCCGGTCGATATCCCGCCGGAGCAGCTGAAGTTCATCCAGGATCACGGATCGAGTCTGCTGACCGAGAAGTTCTACGACGACCAGATGCGGATCACCGCCGAGACCATCCTGCCGCTGATCAAGTGAGGGGCGGTCCAGAGCATGCCTTGCGGCCGGCGCGCCGCGAGGTGGGGGAGGCGAAATGCGTATCAAGACCGTCCAAGCCTGGTGGGTTCGCATACCGATCGAAGCGAGCCGGCAGCACCGCAGCGATTTCGGACGCCTGACAACCTTCGACGCGGCGATCCTGCGCATAGAAACAGATGACGGGATCGTCGGGTGGGGTGAGGGCAAGAATGCTGCAGGAAGCGCCGGTACTTACGGCACGCTGGTGCACATGCTCAACCATGAGGTGGGCCCGAGGCTCATCGGCCGCGACGCCGCCGACATCTCCGCGATCTGGGAGATGCTCTACAACGGCGTGCGTCACCAAACGGCGGCGATGTCGGGTCATGCAATGCCGGAACTCTCGCGCCGCGGCCTCTCCATTGCCGCGATCAGTGCGGTCGACATTGCATTGTGGGACATTCTCGGCAAATCGCTGGGCGTGCCGGTGTGGAAGCTTCTCGGCGGGCGCAAGGCGGACCGGCTGCCCGCCTATGCATCCGGCGGCTGGGAGAGCGCCGAAAAGATCGGCAGCCAGTTGCAATCCTATATCGCCAATGGCGGTTTCAAGGCGGTCAAGATGAGGGTCGGCGCAATGGACCGCGCGCCGCATGTCTCGGCCGCTCGCGTGCGTGCCGCCCGCAAGGCGCTGGGCCCCTCGGTGGATATCATGGTCGATGCGCATGGCACCTATACGGTTGCCGACGCGAAACGCTTCGTCCAGCTCGTCCAGGATTGCGACCTCGCCTGGTTCGAGGAGCCGGTGATCGCGGACGACAAGGCCGGCATGGCGGAGGTGCGCACCACTTCAAAGGTGCCGATCGCGGCGGGCGAGAGCGAGGCCACCCGTTTCGCCTTCCGCGATCTGGCGATGCTGCGCGCGGCTGATATTTTCCAGCCCGACCCGGCGTTCTGCGGCGGCATCACGGAGGCGATGCGCATTGGTGTGATCGCCAGTGCCTTCAATCTCCGTTTTGCCCCGCATCTGTGGGCAGGTGCCCCTTGCTTCTTCTCGGGCCTGCACGTCTGCGCGGCCTCTCCGGCAAGCTTCATCGTCGAATATTCGGTTGGCGCGAACCCGATGATCCACGACCTCGTCGAGGAGACTGTGTCTGTGAGGGACGGTATGATAGAGATTCCTGATAAACCCGGTTTGGGATTTACGATCAACGAGCGCGTCCTGGAGACCTACGCGCAAAGACTGTAACCATGAAAGAAAACAATCTGCTTTCCGATCTGGCGGCCCATCTATTTACGACTTCGAGCAGCAACGGGCGAACGCCATCGGAGCGAGAGCTCGCCGAGCACTTCGCCGTCAGCCGCGGGCAGCTTCGGGAGGCCCTGGCGATCCTCGAAGCCATGCGCATCGTGGAGCGCCGGGCGAAGTCGGGGATCTATCTGACGACGACGGAGGCGAGCGTCGAGGCGATCGCTCTCTTTGCGCGTGCCGGCGTGCCACTGGACCCGATCGTGATCTACGAAACGGTGGAGCTTCGCAAGATTCACGAGATCAAGGCGGCGGAACTCGCCTGCGCGCGGGCGACGGAGGAGAACTACGAACGCCTGCGCGAGATTCTCGCCGCCTCCGAGGCGAAGATCGCCGCAGGCGAGGGCCTCGCGCGCGAGGACAGGGATTTTCACCTGGAGATCGTTCGGGCGACGAAGAACAGCGTGTTTCACCGCGTCTGCAGCGTTTACTACACGATGGGCGAACAGCGACTGCCCATCTACTTTGCGGACACCGCCCGCAGCCGCCGCTCGCATGAAGAACATATCCGTATCTACGAGGCGCTGCTTGCACGCGACGGCAATCTCGCCCAGGCTTTGATGAATGCGCATCTTCAGGGCGCGGAAAGCTACTGGAAGGGCCTCATCGGCGGACCAGCGACAGCGGCGGAATAGTTCCCGGTCGGCAAGAGGAGGCCGATGAGTTTCATTTTCTCGACCCATCCCTTGCACCGCGACGCCGAGGCCATGCTGAAGACGGCGGGTGATCTTCGCGTCGCGTCCGCCCCTGATCCCGAGACGCTGCTTCGGGAAGGCGAGGGTGCGGAGATTGTCATCGTGCGCGCGCCGATTCCGCCCGCCTTCTTCAAAGAAGCACCGGCATTGCGCGCGGCAGTCCGGCACGGCGCAGGGCTCGACATGATTCCCTATGACGCGGCCACGGCGGCCGGTGTGCTTATCGCCAACGTACCGGGCGTCAATGCGCCGACGGTCGCGGAGCACGTCTTCATGGTGACGCTCGCATTGCTGCGCCAGTTCCGTCCCATGGACCGCGATCTCAGAAGCAGGGGCTGGAGTGCCGGGCGAGCCCATTCGGACCGATCACTCGACCTCGGCGGCCGAACCATGGGCATCATCGGCATGGGCAATGTGGGGAAGGCAGTCTTCCGGGTCGCGAAATCCGGGTTCGGGCTGGAGATCGTTGCCAACAGCCGCTCGCCGGAAAGCCTGCCCGGCGGTGTGCGGTTTCTCTCGGTCGACGATCTGGTATCCACGGCGGATATCGTCGTTCTCTGTTGCCCGCTCACGGCTGAAACGACGGGGCTTTTGAGCCGCGAGCGTATTGCGCGCATGAAGCCGGGCGCGATCCTTGTCAATGTGTCGCGCGGCCCCGTCGTGGATGACAGAGCCTTGGTCGAGGCGCTGGAGACGGGCCGCATCGGCGGAGCTGCGCTCGATGTGTTCTCTGCACAGCCCCTGCCGCTCGAGCATCCTTACCTTCGGTTGGACAATGTGATCGTGACGCCTCACCTCGCCGGTATCACCGAGGAAAGCATGAGGCGCATGGGAACGGGCACTGCGGCCGAGGTGATCCGCATCTTGGAAGGCGGGTTGCCCGTCAGCCTCCGCAACCCCGAGGTCGTCGAGCACTATCGGCGCCGGTTTCCGGCGTAAGGCCACGGGACTTCGCCCGTTCCAGATGCGACACGCGCTCCATTGCCGCGTGAATGACAGTGATAGTCACGACAGGATGGAGCCGATTTTCGATCGTCGCCCATGGCGGGTCAACCGGCGTGGCGCAGGCTTATCCCACTTTCGCCGTCGAAGAGCACGACCTTTCCCGGATCCCAGGAGAAGCGAACAGTTTCCTCGATCTCAAGGTCGGTGTGAGCCGGCACCGTCGCCTGCAAGAAGTGGTTGCCTGTGCGAAGCGTGACGATCTTCTCGACGCCATGGTTCTCGACGTCGTGCACGCGGGCCTCGCCGGGTGCTCCGCTTTCAAGGAAGAGATCTTCGGGGCGGATGCCGAAGGTCAGGGGCCGTGCGTCAACAGCGGTGCCGAGCGCCGCGTCAAAAGGCAATCGGTAGCCCTCGTCCGCGATGGCCTCGCTGCCTGCAAGCCTTCCGGAGATCAGGTTCATCGGCGGCGAGCCAACGGCGCGTGCAACGAAAGTGTTGACCGGATTGCGATAGATCTCCTGCGGCGTACCGGTCTGAACGAGCTGGCCGTTGTTGAGCACGCCGATCTTGTCGCCCATCGACATGGCCTCGATCTGATCGTGGGTCACGAAGAGAAAGGTCGCCCCGAGATTCATCTGGAGGTTCTTGAGCTCAGTGCGGAGCGCCTCTCGAAGTTTTGCGTCGAGGGCGGAGAGGGGCTCGTCCATCAGAAAGACGCGCGGCTTGCGGACTATCGCCCGACCGATGGAAACGCGCTGCATCTCGCCACCCGACAGGCGGTCCGTCTTCCGGTCGAGCAGATGCTCGATGCGGAGCGTCTTTGCGGCGCGGGCGACACGCTCCTCGATTTCGGCCGGTTCGACACGCCGGATGCGAGACTTGAGCGGGAATTCGAGGTTCTCGCGGACCGTGTAGCGAGGATAAAGCGAATACTGCTGCAGCACCAGTGCCACGTCGCGTTCGGCGGCGCCCCAGTCGGCGACATCCTCGCCATCGATAAAGATCTGTCCACCTGTCGGCTTTTCGAGCCCGGCAATCAGCCTGAGGGTCGTCGTCTTGCCGGCGCCCGTCTCGCCGAGCAGCACGAAAAACTCTCCGTCGGCAATTTCGAAGCTGAGATCCTTCAGGGCGACGTGGTCTCCGAAGGTCTTGGTGATGCCCTTGAGTTCGATATGCGCCATCAGAGCCTGATCCCAAAAGATGTGCCGGTCGAGCTGTCGAAGAAATGCGCCTGAGCGGGATTTATCCGAGCCCAGACGGCCTCGCCGGGTCTGGCTACGAAGCCGCTTTTCGTCCTTGCCCGCAGCATCTGAGCGCCAACCTGCAGGTCTACGATGTCATGCGAGCCGAGCGGTTCGATGATATGGGCCTCCACGGGCACGAAGCCCTCGCGTGCTTCCCGTGAGACGAGAACCCCTTCAGGTCGCACGCCAAGGGTGACATTGCCGTTTTCGGCCCCGGCGGCAGCGAGTTGAGCCGTGACACTGGAGGGAAAATCGAAGGCGGTTGAAGCATCCCAGACCTGGACGCGCGCATGCCCGGTATCCGCCGAAACAGTCACCTCAGCCATGTTCATGACCGGACTCCCGACGAATTGCGCGACAAACATGTTGGCGGGACGAGCGTAAACCTCGTGGGGGGTGCCGACTTGCTGCAGCACTCCTTCGTGCATGACGACAATACGATCGGCGAGCGACATCGCTTCGACCTGGTCATGGGTTACGTAGATCGTAGTCGAGCCCTGCTTGATGTGGAGCCGCTTGATTTCGGCGCGCATCTCCTCGCGGAGCTTCGCGTCGAGAGCGCCGATCGGCTCATCCATGAGCATCGCCTTGGGACGCCGGACGAGCGCCCGGCCGATCGCCACGCGCTGCATGTCGCCGCCTGAAAGCGCGGAGGGCCTTTTCGCGAGCAGGTGGGTGATCTGCAGCGTTTTGGCAACCGCCTGGACCTCGCGCTCTATATCCGTACGGTTGCCGCGCGTGGCGCGGAGCGGGAAGGCGATATTCTCGAAGACCGTCATATGCGGGTAGAGCGAGAAGGACTGGAACACAAAGGCAATGTCCCGGTGCGATGCCTTCAAGTGCTGCACTGGCTGACCGTCGATGAGAATGTCGCCTTCATCGACAGTTTCAAGCCCGGCGATCGCGCGCAGCGTCGTCGTCTTGCCGCAGCCGGACTGGCCGAGCAGGACGATGAACTCGTTATCGGCGATGGCGAGATTGAGGTTCTTGATGACCTGAACGGCACCAAAGTTCTTCTCGATGCCGCGTAATTCAATCTGCGTCATGGATTCCTGCTCTCGTCAGTTTTCTGTTCCGGCGGGACCTTGGACGTGATCATGAAGGCAACCAGCCCGACCAACGTCATCGTCAGCCCGTAGCGATGGAGGAACAGGTTCCAAGGCTGGCACAGCGCGATGATGCCGAAGATCATCAGGAACTGTGAGCCTGGCTCGAGATACTTCTGGTTTATGGCACGAAAGGTCATTTGCGGATCGCTCCGAAACTCATGCCGCGCAGGAGATGGTTCCTGAGCAGGAAGGTGAAGATGGCGACCGGCAGCAGGAACAGGAAGGTACCCGCGGCAATGACGGTCCAATCCGGCAGGCCAGAGCCGACCTGGCTCGGAATGAAGGGCGGTGCCGTTTGTGCGCGCCGGTTCGTCATGATCAGCGCGAAAGCATACTCGTTCCACGCTGTGATGAAGCAAAAGACGGCGGTCGCGGCGATGCCCGTGGCGGCCTCCGGCAGCACGATCTTGAAGAAGGCTTGCAGACGCGTGTAGCCGTCGACGAGCGCCGCTTCCTCGTATTCCTTCGGAATCTCGTCGATGAAGCCTTTCATCAGCCAGACCGAGAAGGAGAGATTGAAGGCGGTATAGAGGATGATCAGACCCCAGTGGGTGTCGTTCAGCCCGACAGCCCGGTACATCAGGAACATGGGGATTGCCACGACCACGGGCGGCAGCATGCGGGTCGACAAGATGAAGAACAACAGGTCCGCCTCGCCCTTCATCTTGAACCGCGAGAAACCATAGGCCGTGAAGGTACCCATGCTGACGGCGAGCACCGTAGAGGTGATCGCGACGATCAGCGAGTTCATGAAGCGGTTCGGGTAACCGGACAGCTGCACCTCTCCGCGTCCCGAGCGCACCACCTTTTCACCGCCGTCGAAGACCAGCCGCTCCCACCATGGTGCGGCTGCATAGTCTTCGGGCTCCGGTGCTGTGCGCAGCTGCGAGCGCTTGGTGAAGAGCTTGACGAAGGGTGAGATCTCCGGCTCGAAAACGACCGTCGGCGGGATGGTCGTCGCGAGATTGCGCGGTTTGAAGGCCGTAGACGTGATCCAGTAGATCGGTGCGAGGAACAGCAGCGTGATGACGAGTACGGCGGCGATCGCCAGCCGGTTCAGCGCGCGCTCGGAGCGAGTTTGGACGGCCGCCATCTCAGCGCTCCTTCACCCTGTTGAGATACTTGACGTAAATATTGGTGATCGCGAGCACCATGATCAGCACTATGTAGGCGAGTGCGCAGGACCGGCCGGTCTGCCACTCCTGAAACGCCATCTTGTAGAGGCGGATCGAGATCACTTCCGTCGTCGGCTGGCTCGTGAGGATATAGGCGAGGTCGAAAGTCTTGAAAGCCTCCATGGTGCGGAAGATGATCGCGATCATGAGGATCGGTGCCACGAGCGGCAGGGTGATGCGGAAGAAGGTGTAGAACGGTCCCGCCCGATCAATCGCCGCCGCCTCGTAAAGGTGCCGCGGTACGGCCGAGAGACCGGCGAGCGAGAGCAGCATCACGAAGGGTGACCACATCCAGATGTCGGTGATGGCGACAGCGTAGAGTGCCATGTCGGGATTCGCCAGCCACTCGAAAGAGCCGAGGCCGAGAGCGTAGTTGATGATGCCGAAGGACGGATCATAGAGCAGCTTCCAGAAGAGCCCGACCACTGCCATCGACAGCATCATCGGCAGCAGAAGCAGTGTCGTGATCAGACCCTTGAACGGAATCTCACGGTTAAGCAGCATTGCCGTGCCGAAACCGACGACAACCTGACCGGTGACCGACACGATCACGTATTTCGCCGTAATGGCGAAATTCGCCCAGATGAAGGGGTCGTTCAGCAGTTCCCGGTAGTTCTGCAGGCCGACGAAGGCGGCCGGAGCATTCGTCGAAGCACGAAAGTCGGTAAAAGAATACCCGAGAGAATAGATCAACGGGAAGATGTTGAAGACGATCAGGAACAGGATCGTCGGAATAATGAAGAGATTGCGAATCTTGATGTCGCTCATACCCCGCGAAGCAGCCCGCGACTTCGAATCCAGCGATGTCATAACCACGGTGGCCAATGTGCTCCTCCTCCGAGAGCTCAGTGACGGGCGCACTCGCGCCATCTGTTGCGCCTATCCTGAGCGCGAAGCCGCGTCCGCGCGGGTACCGTTCGGTACCAAGTCGAAGAAACGGGAGGGAGCCGGCTCCCTCCCGCGATGTCTTGACTGTTACTGGCGGCCGTACTTCTTGAAGGTTGCGTTCCAGTCTTTGGCGAGAGCGTCGAGCGCCTCCTTTGCCGTGCCCTGGCCGGCCGTCACATATGGGTAGATGCGTTGGTTCATCTGGATCAGCAATTCGGCATATTCCGGCGTCGCCCAGAAGTCCTTCACCTTGAACATCGTCTCGTAGAAGGCCTTGTTGTAGGGCGTCGCGTTCTGGAATTCTTCGGACTCCAGTACCTTGGCGCTTGCCGTGTAACCGCCGAGTTCGGCCCAACGCTTCTGCGTCTCGTCCTTGATGAACCACTCGAGGAATTTCATCGCCTCTTCCTTGTTCTCGGAATAGGAGACGATGGAGATGCCCTGGCCGCCGAGAGCGGCATACTGGTCGCCATTCGGGCCGGCCGGGTTGGCGAAGAAGCCGGTGACCTTCGCGTTCGGGTTCGATGCTTCATTGACCAGTGCCGGGAAGAAGGCGAAGTAGTTCATGCTCATCGCTGCCAGGTTCTCGGTGATCGCCTGGTTGTTCTCCACGAAGAAGGCCTTGGCCCAGCCGGGAGGGGTGAAACCGTAAAGCTCGCGGTAGGTTTCCAGAGCCTTGACGTTCTGCTCCGAGTTGATGATCCCGTCGACCTTATAGGTGCTGTAGTCGCCGAGTTCTCCACCGAACGAGAAGATGGCGTTCTCTACACCCATTACGAGACCGTCATAGGAGTTGTCGGTATAGATCGCGATGCCGTAGCGCTTCTGGTCCGGACGATGGAAGAACTCGGCGATGTCGCGCAACTGCTTCCAGTCCTTCGGCGGGGCGAGGTCGTAGCCATATTTCGCCTTGAAGGCTTCCATCTCCTTCGGGTCTTCGAACCAATCCTTGCGATAGGACCAGCCGACCGCGTCGCCCTCGGCCGGGATCGACCAGTACTTGCCGGAATTCGCAGGATATTCCGAGTAGTACTTCACTGTGGCAGGAGCCATCACCTCGTTCAGCTTGTGCTTGTTGAAGAACTCGGTGAGGTCGACGTAGTGGCCGGCCTCCGATGCGGCGCCGATCCACTGCGAGTCGCCGACGACCATGTCATAGGCCGAGCCCTTGGCGTTGAATTCGGTGAACGCCTTCGTCTGGAAATCCGCCCAAGGGGTCGTTTCGACCGTGACCTTCACGCCGGTCTCGGCCTCGTATTCGTTGACGAGCTCCTGGAGATAATTGGCCGGGTCCCATTCGGCCCAGAAAATCGTCAATTCTTGCGATTGCGCGGATGTCCCGCTGGCAAACATAAAACTGATACCGGCCAACAAGCCGGCCACTGACTTGCGCATGATATTTCCTCCCCTTTTGTACACGCCGCCGCCTTACCGCGGCGGTCCGTCTGTTAAATCCTCCTGATTGGCGCTTCTGCGGCGGGTCCTCCTCGACCCTCGTGCCTCGTGTCAGTTTTCAAGCCAAACGGCCGCAGTACCAATCTGGTATTACCAAAGCTGGCGAGCGTCAAGGTCCCTGTCTCGTTGTCTCTTGCTGCAGATTATCGCTTAAACCGGGCGAACCGGACGGTGCGCAGCTTGGTATGCTCGCCAGCAGTTCAATCTTACCCACGCTCTCCATCAGCAGTCATACATGCGTATCAGCTAAATTGGTTAAACCAGTTTTCCGTTTGGGGCAGGGTGCGCGGTGTCATGCCGCGGTTCGCGCCTCCCGGATCGCCGCCTCGACCAAAGCTGCCGCCGCCCACTCTGCAACGGCTTGCGCGCGTTCGGCCGAGAGCCCCCAGATGTCCTTGAGCACGACCAGCACCTCGACACCGAACACCAGCGAGAGCGCCTGAGCGAGCTGCTCGCAGGCCTCGGGGGACACCTTGCCGTCGAGGGGGGCGGTGACCTGTCGCAGGAGTTCGACGCGGTGGCCGCGCGTCAGTTGCGGTTCGTTACCCAGCGTGCCGGCCTGACGCTGCGCCCATTGGTCCAGCGTAAGCTTCAGCGCCGCCTTGAAGGTCGCCTCGAACTCGTCGATGCGCGGCATGGCGGTCGCGAGAAGATCGGCAACGCGAGTGCGCGCGTCGGGCGCTTCGGAACGCCAGTCGAGGATCGGCCCAAGCGCCTCGTCCACCACCGCATGCACCAGCGCCGCCTGGCTCGGAAAATAGCGATACGCGGTCGCGCGTGAAACTTCGGCGGCTTCCGCGACCTCACTCACCGATGGCGTGATACCGGACTGCATCAGCCGTGTGGCCGTTTCCAGCATGAGTTTGCGTGTGCGGGCCCGGGGACCACGTTCGTTGCGCAAGGCGGATTCGTTCTGTTGACGTGAGACATCCATGTCTTTATGATACGCGCATCTCATAAATTTGCAAGAGCCGGCGAACCGGCCGGCATGGGGCGGCAAGGGCTAAGGAGGGCCCCGCCGCCAGGGAGGAGAGATGAAGCACATCTACGTCGTCGGCACCGCCGACACGAAAGGGGAGGAACTCGCTTATCTTGCCTCCCGCATCGAGGCGGCGGGCGGGCGGCCTGTTCTGGTCGATGTCGGCACGCGTAGCCCCACCATTGCGGTCGATATCTCCGCCGAAACCGTAGCTTCCATGCATTCGGAAGGTCCCGCCGCGGTTCTTTCGGGGGACGACCGCGGGACTGCGGTCGCCGCGATGGGCGAGGCGTTCGCGCGTTTTCTTGCCGCGCGGGACGACGTCGACGGCGTGGTGGGCATCGGTGGCGGCGGCGGTACGTCGATCATCACCGCCGGCATGCGCAGGCTGCCGCTCGGGCTGCCGAAGGTCATGGTTTCGACGCTCGCTTCCGGCAACGTGGCCCCTTATGTCGACGTCTCCGACATCATCATGATGCCGTCGGTTACGGATATGGCTGGGCTCAACCGTGTGAGCCGCACGATCCTGCACAATGCGGCCGAAGCGATTACCGCCATGGCGAACCGGCCGGCGAAGGAAACGGCCTCGAAGCCCGCTCTCGGCCTTACCATGTTCGGCGTGACGACGCCCTGTGTGGCTGCCATGGTCGAACGACTGAAGGCCGACCATGATTGTGTTGTCTTTCACGCGACTGGCACCGGCGGACGCGCGATGGAAAAGCTTGCGGACAGCGGGCTTCTTTCGGGCGTGCTCGACATAACGACGACGGAGGTCTGCGATCTTCTCTTCGGCGGCGTGCTGGCGGCGACGGAGGATCGCTTCGGCGCAATTGCACGCACCGAACTGCCCTATGTCGGCTCGGTCGGCGCATTGGACATGGTGAATTTCTGGGCACCCGAGACGGTACCGGAGCGTTATGCCGGCCGGCTCTTTTACCGCCACAACCCGAACGTCACGCTCATGCGCACGACCGCGGAGGAGTGCGCCGCGATCGGGAGGTGGATCGGCGCGAAGCTGAACCTCTGCAAAGGCCCGCTCCGGTTCCTGATCCCCGAGAGAGGCGTGTCGGCGCTCGATATCGAAGGCGGCGCATTCTTCGATCCTCAGGCGGATGCGGCGCTTTTCGGGGCCCTGGAAGCCGCCGTCGAAACGACCGACACGCGCCGCATAGAACGGCTTCCGCTCCACATCAACGATCCGCAGTTCGCCGAGGCGGCAGTCGCCGCCTACCGAGCTATCGCCAACCCCTGAAGGTGACGCCGATGCCAGCATTCCCCCGCAAGACCATTCTTGAAAAGTTCCACGGCATGATCGCCGCCGGCAAGCCGATCATCGGCGGCGGGGCCGGCACGGGGATTTCGGCCAAGGCCGAGGAGGCGGGCGGCATCGACCTCATCATCATCTATAATTCCGGCCGTTACCGCATGGCCGGCCGCGGCTCGGCGGCCGGTCTGCTCGCCTATGGAAACGCCAACGAGATCGTCAAGGAAATGGCCCTGGAGGTGCTGCCGGTCGTCAAGAAGACGCCGGTACTCGCCGGCGTCAATGGCACCGACCCATTCGTATTGATGCCGCAGTTTCTCGCGGAGCTGAAAGCCATGGGCTTTGCCGGCGTACAGAACTTCCCGACCATCGGCCTCTTCGACGGAAGAATGCGGCAGAGCTTCGAGGAGACCGGTATGGGCTACGGTCTTGAGGTGGACATGATTGCCGAGGCCCACCGGCTCGACCTGCTGACGACGCCCTATGTCTTCAACGAGGAAGAGGCGATCGCGATGGCTAGGGCCGGTGCAGACATCATCGTCGCTCATATGGGCGTTACCACGGGCGGCGCGATCGGCGCCACTTCCGCGATGTCGCTCGACGACTGCGTGAGGGAAATCGACGCAATCGCGAACGCCGCACGCTCGGTACGCAAGGATGTCATCGTGCTCTGCCACGGCGGACCGATTTCGATGCCGGAGGATGCACGCTACATCCTGGATCGTTGCCCTAGCTGCAACGGTTTTTATGGCGCAAGCTCCATGGAACGCCTGCCCGCCGAGGTGGCGATCCGCAAGCAGACGGAAGACTTCAAGGCGCTTGCCATCAGCACGGTGGTCTGAAGCAAGCAGGATGCGGGAGGAGGCCGCGGAATGGCAACAGACAAGTATTTTCTCTACCCGAAGGATGTCGCCAGCTTCGGCTTCGACTGGGGCCGCCTCGCACTGACGGTCGCGCCCGAGGTGAACGGGGCCGAGCGCTTCTCGGGCGGTGTGGTGGACTTGCCGAGCGGCGAGGGGCACGCCCGTCACAATCATCCCGGTGCGGAAGAGATCATCTTCGTGATCTCGGGCGAGGGCGAACAAATGGTGGAGGACGAGAACGGCAATCCGGTGACGCGGAAGGTGGGGCCCGGTTGCACAATCTATGTGCCGGAAAGCCGGTTCCACTCGACGAAGAACACCGGATCCGCCCCGATGCAGCTGTTTGTCGTCTATTCGCCAGCCGGCCCCGAGCGTACGCTTCGGGATCTGCCGGATTTCCGATTGATCCCGCCTGGCGCCTGAAGACGCGCGGCAACGGCTTTTGGGAGAAGGTCCGTGAACATCAATCAAAGCGAAGCGCTGATGGAGCCGCCTTTCGATGCGGCCAAACTCGACAGGCTGATGGAGGAGGCGGGTATCGACGTGCTGCTCGCCACCTCCAAGCACAATACGCAGTACCTGCTCGGCGGCTACAAGTTCATCTTCTTCGCCGCAATGGATGCGATCGGCCACAGCCGCTATCTTCCGATCGTCGTTTATGAGAAGGGCTCGCCCGATCACGCGGCCTATGTCGGCAACCGCATGGAAGGGGGAGAACACCAGAACAAACCCTTCTGGACACCCGCGGTCCATACGGCGACCTGGGGCACGCTCGATGCGGCAGCGCTTGCCGTCGAGCACCTGAAGAAGATCGGCAAGGCGGGTGCTCGCATCGGCATCGAGCCGCCGTTTCTGCCTTCCGATGCGCGGGATCTGTTGGCTTCTCGCCTCGAAGGGGCGGGTTTCGTGGACGCGACGCACACGCTTGAGCGACTGCGCGCGATCAAGACGCCGCAGGAGCTTCAAAAACTCAAGCTTGCCTCGGAGCTCATCACGGACTCCATGCTGGCGACAATCGCGGCGGCAAGGGAGGGATCCACGAAGGGCGAGATCATCGAATGGCTGAGGCGGGAAGAGACCAATCGCGGGCTCCATTTCGAGTATTGCCTGCTGACCCTCGGCGCCAGTCACAATCGCGCGGCCTCGCCGCAGGCGTGGGCGAAAGGCGAGGTGCTTTCGATCGATTCCGGTGGCAACTACCAGGGCTATATCGGTGACCTTTGCCGCATGGGCGTGCTCGGCGAGCCCGATGCGGAGCTCGAGGATCTGTTAGCCGAAGTCGAGTCGATCCAGCAGGCGGCCTTCGCCAGGATCAGGGCCGGCGCTTCCGGCCGCGAGATGATCGCTGCGGCGGAAGGTGTCTTGAAAAGCTTGCCTTCGGCCGCCTTTACCGACTTCTTCTGCCACGGCATGGGGCTCATCACCCACGAAGCACCCTTCCTGATGACCAACCACCCGGTTGCCTATGAAGGCGTGGACGCGGATCGACCCCTGGAGGCAGGCATGGTCATTTCCGTCGAGACGACGATGCTTCACCCGAAGCGCGGCTTCATCAAGCTCGAGGATACGCTCGCCGTCACGAATGACGGATACGAGATGTTCGGCAACAGAGGGCGCGGCTGGAACCGGGGGGCGTCATAGAGCCTCTCCACCTGACCAGGAAAGGCTCTAGCGAAAACGCAGCCCGGCGCGCGGGGTCACGCGCCGGGCTCATAGTCCATCAATTGTGGTAGATCTCGGTGCCGAGGACCTTGAGGCACTCCCGCATGAAGGCGGCAAGCGCCGTCCAGCCCTTTGCCGATACCATCGTGCCGTCGACATAGGCCTCGGTAGGGGAAAGGTCGATATAGGTGCCGCCGGCCAGCCTGACTTCCGGCTCGCAGGCGCCGAGAGCGCCGACCTTCTTGCCGCGAACGACACCGTCGACGGCGACCAGGATTTGTACGCCGTGGCAGATCGTGAAGATCGGCTTCTGCTCTTCGTGAAAGTGGCGCACGATCGCCTGCACGCGCCTGTCGGTGCGGATGTATTCCGGGCCACGGCCGCCGGCGCAGTAAACGGCGTGATACTCGTCGAGTTGAGTTTCTGCTTCCGAGAACGTCTTGTTGATGACGACGTTGTGGCCGAGTTTCTCGGTGTAGGTCTGGTCACCTTCGAAGTCGTGCAGGGACGTGCGCAGTATGTCGCCCGCCTTCTTGTCCGGGCAGACGACATGGACCGTATGACCGACGGCCTCCATGGCCTGCTGGAACACGAAGATTTCGTATTCTTCGGTGAAGTCACCGGTAAGCATGAGTATCTTCTTGCCTGGCATGGTCTTCTCCTCCTCTTCGTTCAAAGCCGCGTACGGGCTCCATCCTCCTGCATGATTCGGTTTCTCAGTCAGGCGGGATCCGCCTTCGTGACATGCTCGCTTGCCACATTTACACCAGACCCGCAGCCTCAGCTGACCGCGAGACCAACCTTGTTGCGAAACTAGAGGGGGTGGTTCAGCGGGCGTCGCCCGCGTCTTACCCAGACGGTTTCGCGTGAGAATTGCAAGCGCTGTCCGGCACCCGGCAGGATCAAATAAGCACAAATTCAACTGAGATCCAATTTGCTACTTTATCGAGCGGCGTCGTAGATCGTCGCAAGTTGGTCGCGCGCCGGGGCCGGCGCTCCGAACGTTTCAGCAGAACCCCGTGCCCGCGCCCCGCATCAGGCTGGGACAGCGTGAACATCCGCATAGACGTCAGCGTGTATGCCGTAAACTCGGCGACATCCGTCGCAGGGGCGAGCAGGTGTCGCTGGTTCGCGGCGAATTTTTGAAATCATCTCCTGAACCGCCGCTCTGTTTGGCAAAACCAACTCCTGCATCGACCTATTCTGGGTGACGCTTGGCCCAGCTCAGAGGCACACGGCGATATGTTCAATATAACGGTTGCCGGCTGCTGCCGAAGGACATGCGGGCTGAGTTCATATGAAGGTGCTGAAACTACCGCCCATCGGCAGCTCAACCGCGCAGGGATATCCGGCCCGCGCCGAAAAAGAATTGATCGGCCCCATCGATCTGCGAAGCAAAAAAGGAACATGACATGTCACTGTTGATTACTATCGACACCGATCCGAACTTCACGCCAAAGGACGCGGTTCCCGGACCGGACCGGCTCATTTCGGGGAATCCGTTCTTCAAGACCTGGGCACAGGACGCTTCGAAAGGAGAGAAGGTGCTGACCGGCGTCTGGGAGGCTACGCCTGGCGAGCATCATTCGATCAAGGGGACCACCTACGAATTCTGCCACATCATTTCAGGCCTCGTGGAAATCGAGGAGAAGGGCGGCGAGACGAAGACCTATCGCGCTGGTGACAGCTTCGTCATGAAGCCGGGTTTCGTCGGTGTTTGGCGCACGATCGAGACTGTACGCAAGATCTACGTCTGCGTTTACGAGTGAAAGCAAAACTCAGGTGCGCGACGACTATAGGCGCACCTGAGGCTTCCAGATGAGGCGACTTAACAAATCTCGACGCGGTTCGGCGCGCAGTGAGTGCCCGAAAGACGGCTTTCCCGGTGCTGTCCGACTGTGTAGCCCCCGGCTCGCCAGCATCTCCCGCTTATGCGCGAGGGGGCCGTACCAGGCGCGACGTGCGCCAGGCACCCGGAGCGGGCACACCTATTTTGCACATTTCACTCGTTCGAGAAGCCGACGATGCCCTTGATCTCGGTAAACTCGTGCAGTCCGAACTTCCCGTATTCCCGACCGTTGCCGGATTGCTTGTAGCCGCCGAAGGGGGCGGCGCTGTCCCAGGCGGAGCTGTTGAGGCGAACGGTGCCGGCGCGCAGCCTGGCTGCGAGCGCCCGCGCTTCCTTCGGATCGCCCTGAATGTAGGCTGCGAGGCCATAGGGCGTGTCATTGGCGATCGCGATCGCTTCATCCTCGCTGTCATAGCCGATGATTGACAGCACCGGGCCGAAGATTTCCTCCCGCGCAATCGTCATCTGATTGGAGACGCGGGCAAACACGGTCGGGCGCACGTAATAGCCCGCATTGAGATGCGAAGGGCGGCCAGGGCCACCGGCGACGAGCTCCGCTCCTTCCGCGATGCCCCGCTTGATCAGCGCCTGGATCTTTTCGAACTGGGCGGCGCTGGCGACGGGTCCGAGGTCTGTACGCGGGTCCGAAGGCGGACCGACAACGAGTGCAGCTGCTTCCTTCGCGGCGATCGAGCCCGCTTCGTCCATTCGCTCCGCAGGGACCAGCATCCGAGTTGGCGCAGTACAAGTCTGGCCGGAATTGCCGAAGCACCGGCGCACCCCGGCGGCGATCGCCGCTTGGAAGTCGGCGCTGCGCAGGATGATGTTCGGCGACTTGCCGCCGAGCTCCTGATGCACCCGCTTGACCGTCGGTGCCGCGGCCTGCGCCACGGCAATGCCGGCGCGGGTCGACCCGGTGAAGGACACCATGTCGACGTCCGGATGGCTGGCCAGCATCGTGCCAACCGTCGGGCCGTCGCCCTGAACGAGGTTGAAGACGCCCTTCGGCACGCCGGCCTCATCCATGATCTCGGCAAAGACGACGGCGTTGAAGGGAGCGATCTCCGAAGGCTTCAGCACCATGGTGCATCCCGTGGCGAGCGCCGGAGCGACCTTGCAGGCGATCTGGTTGATCGGCCAGTTCCACGGCGTGATCATGCCGACGACCCCGACCGGTTCGTGCACGATGCGGGTCGAGCCCTGCATGTAGTCGAAGGCAAAGGTCTCAAGAGCCTTGATCGTCTGCTCGAAATGGGCAGCGCCGATGCCGGCCTGCTCGGCCCGGGCCATAACGAGCGGCGCGCCCATTTCCCGCGAGATGATGTCGCCGAGCTCGTCATTGCGTCGCTTCAGGATCGTCACGATGCGCTTCAGCAGTTCGATGCGCTCTTCCTTGGACGTCTGCGAGAAGGAGGCAAAGGCCCGCCGCGCGGCCGCGATCGCTTTTTTCGCGTCGGTGGCACTGCCGAGTGCGATCGTACCCATCGGCTGCGCCGTCGAGGGATCGATTACCTCAAGTGTCTTCGACACCGAGGGCTCGATCCACTCACCATCGATATAGAACTTGTGGGTATGTCTCATCGGTGGCTCCCATATGTGGCGTCCTGCGCCCCATCGTGGGCGCGTTCCACGAATCCGGCGACAGCGATGGTGGCTGCCTCCGTGTGGGGCAAAGCGGCGAGCTCGCTCAGTGTCACGGGTTTGATGGGCGGGCGTAGCCGATAGTAACCGACCTCGCCGGGCGGAACGCCACGACATTGAGCCAGCAGTTCAACCGCGGTCAGACCGCACAGCCGGCCCTGGCATGGTCCCATTCCGCATCGTGTGAACGCCTTCATCTGGTTGGGCCCCGGCACGCCGAGCGCCGCAACTTCACGCAGCTTGCCGGCCGTAATTTCTTCACAGCGGCAAATGATGGTGCCGTCGTCCTCGGGCACGCGAAACGTTTTGCCGGGCCGGAACCGATCGTCGATGAAAGTCCTGCCCCTCAGGGCTCGCGCGAGCTTTTGCGCGTGTTGCGCCCGGCGCTGTTCGTAGACACTCTGGCCAATGCGATTTAGGTCGAGCGCCGCAGCTAGGCCCGCGAGTTCTCCTTGGTGAGCCGAGGCAACCGCTCCGACAATCCCCGCCGCATCGCCGGCGATCGAGACCCCCGAAACCGAACTCGCGCCGCGACCGTCGACGTTCGGGCGGAAGGCTGCGAGGCGCTCGTCCCAGACGTAGTCGCACCCGGCTGCGAGCGTGAGATTGAGGTTCGGTGCAATCCCCTGGTGCAGAAGGAGCAGGTCGCCTTCGATGTGCAGGGACTTGTTGCTGCGATGGACCCGCAAGGCGCTGAATTGTCCGGAACCGACAGCCTCGATCGCGGTCGCCCCGCGGATGACACGAGTATGACGGTGAACCTCCAAGAGAAGCTTCAGGCCCTTGAGGGCATAGGGCGACGTGGCAAAGCTAAGCACGTGAGGCAGGGCCAAGCGCCAGTTCTCGACCGGCGTGGTGTCGACGACCGCTATCACGGAGACGCCGGCCCTGAGGAGCTGGCTTGCCAGCAAGTACAGCAGCGGTCCGGTTCCGGCGAGGATCGTCCGCCCGGAGGGCACGAGGCCTGACGACTTCATCAAGATCTGCGCCGCTCCCGCCGCCATGACGCCGGGCATGGTCCAACCCGGGAATGGGAACGGACGCTCGAGCGCGCCGGTTGCGAGGATCACTCGATCGGCGGCGATCGGCCGAGCAATGCCGCCGAGCGAGATCCCGACCTCGAGCGCATGCGCGCCGTCGCCGGTTTCCTCGTCAGCAGGCCCGACGCTCCACACCGTCGCACGGCGGGCATAGCTCAAGTCTGCGCCCCGGAACCGCTCGATCAGCCGCCGACCGGCAGCGTAGTCCGGCCCCATGCGCGTGAGATCGGCATCCGAAGCACGGTCGACCGACCGATAGATCTGGCCGCCGGGCGATTCATTTTCGTCAGCCAGCAATACGGCGAGGCCGTGGGTCGAGGCTTCGATGGCTGCCGAGAGGCCGGCGGGCCCGGCGCCAACGACGACGAGGTCATAGGCAGGCGCGAGATTGGCGGCAGACTGAATGTCTTTAATCATTCTTCCTGCCCCGGCATGGCCGCGCCATCCTGTGTTTCGACCCGCATTCCCTCCACCACGGTGGTCATGCAACCCTGCCGGTTCGGCCGGCCATCGATTTTGACGAGGCACTCGAAGCAGACACCCATCATGCAGTAAGGACCACGGACGGCGCCGGACACCGGGGTGCGCCGCGTGCTGCAATGTCCAGCGGCCAACAGTGCAGAGGCAACGCTGTCGCCTTGGCAGGCCATCGTCGGCACGCCGTCGAATGTGAATGAGACCGAACTCTCTTTTCTGTCAGGCAGCCGCCGGAACATGGAACCTCCGGGAATGAAACACTGAAAGATCCTCAGAAAGCGCCCCGGCCGAGATTTGTCGCGGCAGAACAAGCGCATGGTTCGCCGCCAGCGTCACGCCGGAATGGCAGGCAAATGCGAACGCGCCTGGAAACCTCTCCGATTGCTCGTAAATGGGGTAGCCGTCCGGCGTCACCACACGGAATGCGGCCCAGATCCGCACCGCCTTGGCGTCCCTGAGCAGTGGGAAGGTGCGTAGGGCGCGCTCAGCCAGAACTGCGGTGATTGGTCCTCGCGGCCGCTGGTGATCGATCGTCGCCTCCTTGCTCTCCCCGATCAGTACAGAGCCTTCGTCTGTCTGTCGCAGATAGCCGGTAGCATGGCTGAGGAAGGGCTTCAGCCGCTCGGTGACGATGATCTGGCCGCGGCTGGGCGTGAGCGGAACGCTCAGCCCAACCATCGGGGCGAGCGTAGTGTTGCCGATGCCGGCCGCAAGTACGACCTTGCCGCCACCGAGCCTCCATCCTTCTCCAGCCACTTCGAACGCGCCGCCGCGATGGCGTATCGAAGTCGTCTTCTGATGCGGAAAATAATGAACGCCACGCTGCTTAAGCGCCTTGTGAAAGCCGGCGAACAGCCGCAGCGGGTTTGCGTGTCCATCGAGCGGGCTGAAAATCGTGCCTGCCACCGTCTCGCCGACCAGGGGTAAGCGGCGGCGCGTCTCCGCCTGATCGAGTACCTCATATTCGAGCGGCGGCGTTCCTTCCGCGTCCATTCCTGGTTGGCCGGCGAGCTTCGCCATCGATGCGATCCCGCGCTCCAGCTCCGTAGGCGTGAGCCGAATTGAGAAGCCGCCCGACTGGACAAAGCCAGTGTCGAGGCCGGTCTCGGCCTTGAGTTCGGCAGCCAGCTGGTGCCAGTTCGCGGTCGAGGTTCGCGACCATCGCGAATAGGCGGCGTTGCCGAGGCCCTTGCTTGAGCTCCATACGAGACCGAAATTCGCCCGGGCGGCCCGGTTTGCCAGATCGCCTTCGTCGACGATTGCAACCCTTTGTCCGCATTTCGACAGACCCCAGGCTATCGATACGCCTACCAGCCCGCCGCCGATGACGATTACGTCGTAATCCATTCTGCTAGCTTCCCTCGACGCGTATCCCCCACGGCTTGCTCCGGATCTGGTCTCACGATCAGATTGCGCCGACTTTGACTTTCGAACCATCAAGGAGGCGGGACAGGCGGAAGGGGGTGGGATCGACACAGGGTGTATCATTGGCAACCAGGTCGGCCGCCAGGCGGCCGATGCCCGGGCCAAGGCCGAAGCCATGGCCGGAGCAGCCCGCGGCTAAATAGAGACCTTTCACACCATCGGCTGGCGAGATGACCGGCACCGCGTCCGGCGTGAAATCCACATAGGCTCCCCAGCTGTCGGCAATTTCGACCCCCGCCAACGCAGGAAACTGCTCCGTGACCCGTTTCAAAATAGCGGCTATGGTGCGGCGGCTCGGCGGCGGGTCAAGAACGCGCATCCGCTCGAAGGCCGACGGTTTACTCTTGTTCAAGCTTCCGAATGCTTCCGGACCCTGGAGGAAGGATTTGCCGATGCCGAACTGCACCGCTTTCAGGCGCTTCATGAACATAGGCATGAACCAGCGGGCGTAGCGAATGCCTTGTGGGGTGATGTCGAGCATCGCCCTGCCGCTGATCGCAAGCGTGTAGCTGCCATCCAACCGGCGGGTCAACGCACATTCCGGCGTATAGATCGCCTCGCCCAGATTCGCTGTGGGCCGCGTCCGAAGCGCCGTCTGGCGCACGCTCGCCTGCGGAAACAGAACTCCGTGCTGGCGACAAAACATGGATGTCCAGGCACCGCCGGCGCAGAGAACGGCTTGTGTCCGGATGGTCCCCTTTTCGGTGATCACCCCCGCCACCGCGCCATTGACCAGATCGAGACCTCGCGCAGCGCACTCCTGATGGATCGTCGCCCCAAATTTGCGAGCGCCGTTCGCGATCGTCGGCGCGGCGATGGCAGGCTCGCCCTTGCCGTCATCGATCGAATGGACCCCGCCGAGCCATCGGCGGCCGTTTGCCGGAATTGCGGCGGCCGCTTCCTTGGCGCTCAGCATCTTCGTATTGACGTTGAACTGGCGCGCTATGTCACGCCATGCTTCCCATTCCGCCAATTGCTTTCGATTGTCCGTAGCGTAAAGCAGACCGCATCGGCGGAAGCCGACGTCCTCTCCGATCTTGGACTCGAACTCACCCCATAGCCGCAGGGCGACACCCGAGAGCGGCAGCTCGCGCTCATCCCGGTTCTGTTGGCGGCACCAACCCCAGTTGCGGCTCGACTGCTCGCAGCCGACATGGCCCTTTTCGACCAGGGCAACGGACAGCCCCCGCTCGGCGAGAAAGAAAGCTGCCGTTGCACCAATGATGCCGCCGCCGATGACGACGACATCCGCCGTTGCGGGAAGCTCTTGATCGTTCTGTATGCGTTTGACGATTGGAGACATGGGGGCTGACCTGAACTGATTTGGCGGCCGAACTATACGGCACTGTTTCCTGCCCCTCCGGCAGGAGCACCTAAGGCAATGATGGCTATCGCATCGACTTCGCCGAAATAGCCGTAGTGGAGTTCCGGCACCTGGCGCCCTCGAAGTGAGCTCTTGTGACTTTACGGAAGGAAGGCGAGCAGCACGCGTCGAATGCAAATGCAGGGAAGGCAGAAAGTTCCGTTTTTGCCCGAGCGACAGTCACGAATATCACGGTCGAGTGGGTAAATTTCAGAGCATTGCCTGACGACGGTGGATTTGAAGCGGCTTCCGGTCGAGCATGCGCGATCGGGTCATATCACCCCTGCTGCTACAGGCTCAAATTGAAGAGCGTGCACAATCAAAAACAGAGATGAAGCCATGACTACAGACGTTCACGAGTCCCCCGCGCTTGCCATGATCCATACGGTCCCCGGCATCATCCCCGCGTTTGGCGAACTCGTTGGCCTCCATCTGCCCGGCTGGCGGCCGTTCAACATGTTGGATGAGAGCCTGCTGGGGAACACGATCCGCGAAGGCACGCTGTCACGCCAGACCATGCGGCGCCTTGCGACTCACATTTGGTCGGCGGTGGATGCGGGTGCTTCGGCTGTCCTCGTCACCTGTTCCTCGCTCGGCCCTGCAGTGGATGCGGCAATCCCGCTGTGCCCCGTGCCCCTCTTCCGTATCGATGACGGAATGGCGATTGAGGCGATCCAGCGCGGGAATCGAATTGGCGTCCTTGCAACTCTGGCTACAACAATGATCCCTACAACCCACTTGATTGAACGCCATGCTCATCGGATGGGTCGTAACGTTTCCGTCACCAGTCGTCTTTGTGAAGGAGCCTTTGACAAATTGCGTAGCGGTGACAGGGCGGCGCATGATGCGATGATACGTGAAGGCCTCGCTTCGCTCGTGGGCAGTGTCGACGTGGTTGTTCTCGCTCAGGCATCAATGGCAAATGCTTTAAGTGAGATGAAAGAGACATCGGTGCCAGTACTTACCAGCCCTGAGCTGGGTGTTCTGCACATGTCCTCCGCACTGAATGCACGCTCCCGCGTCCTGAGAAGGCGCAGTCCGGGACGAGGATGATTGGCAGAAAAGATCAGCTGAACCGGATTGCCATTTTTGCACGCGCCTTTGCGGCCTCTTCCTCGCGGTTGCGTGGAGGTTGCGAAGTCTCGAGAGACTGGAGCAAGTCGCGGGCGCATGCCGCGATCGAATGGACCGCGAGGTCGAACGCCGCCTCATTGCGCTTCGACGGCTTGGTCGTTCCGCTCAGCTTGCGCACGAACTGAAGCGCGGCGTCGTGGATCTCCTCGTCCGTTGCTGGCGGATCGAAATTGAACAGGGGCTTTATGTTTCGGCACATGACTTGCTCCCGGTCATCTTATCTCCCCAAGCTGAGGAGAGAACTCGATGCTGCTGACCAAACATCTCACCGGAATCTATAATTGTCTTCGCTTTCATCAAGCCAAGCATCAAAAGTTCGACGGCGACTTTAGTGGCGTGCTGCTGCATGTCCTCCAAAATCGAGACAAAGACATGCAGCAATTCAAGGACTACAGCGACTTGCCGCCGTTATCCCTTCACACGGGCGAGCACGCGCTCCAGCGCGTCCGTCAGCGCCCGGCTCCCGCCGCCACGGTCAAAATCCTCGAATACCTGCTCGTTCAAGCCGCCCGGCGTCGAAAACTCGCGCCGCAGGGCGTCGAGCGCGGTTTGATCGGCCTTAGCCGCCCTCTGCGCCAAACTGGCGAAGAGCGGCGCCAGGTAGGCGCGCGCCTTGGCTTTCGCCATGCCCTTCTCGGCTAGCCAGCCGGCCGCCCGGTCAAGAATGCCGAAATAGGTCCCCATCAGTGCGCTGGCCACCGCGAGCAGGTCATATTCGTCTTTCGTTTCGCATTCGACGGCGCTGCCAAGGGCATCAAATATAGCCGCGATTTCGGCATTGGGGGGGAAGATGGCGGTAACGCCTTGGCGGTCGGCAACGAAGGGCAGCGGGATTGCCTGCGTGAGTTGTACGTCTTCGCCGATCCAGGTCAGGAGCTTGGAGCGGTCTGTCGCGGCGATAACGCTGACGATCGTCTGGCCTTCGCGGAACGACAGCGCAGTGATCACCTCTTCCGCGACCTGCGGCCGGACGGCAAGAAGCAGGACGTCTGCTGCATCGAGCACTTCCTGATTGTCCGCCGCGATCCGCACGGCAGGGAACCAGCTTGCGAGCCGCGCCGCGATTTCAGCATTCCGCGGCGAAATGACGATCTCCGCGACCTCGAGCCCGGAGCCGACGATGCCCGTCACCATCGCCTCGGTGATCGCACCTGTGCCGACGAAGCCGATGCGCATCCTATTCCGCTGCCTTTCGCCGTCCGAGCGAGACATCGGTCGTGTAATTCTCGCGCATGAAGTTGATGAAGTTCTGCTGGAACTGGCGCGTATGGGCATGGGCCAGCTCGTCGGCGAGATCGACATTCTGCAATCGTATCGCTTCCAGCATCTGGTTGTGCTCATCGGTCAGGAGATAACCCTCATGGGTTCGCTCCAAGTACTCGAAGTGGAGATGCAGCATGCGCTGGCCCTGGTTCAACAGCCGCTCGTAAAACGAGGCGAGATAGGGATTCTTGCCCGCATGAGCAATCGCCATGTGGAACTGCTTGTTGGCCTCCGACATCTGCAGGTGGTTGCCGGTCTTCACGGCCGCTTCGAATTCCTTCTGCCGCTTGGCGATCGCCTTCAAGTCCGCCTCCGTGCGCAGTTCCGCCGCAAGCCGGGTGTTCATGCGCTGCGCGATATCCAGCGCCTCGACATACTTCGGGAAGGTCGCGACTTCGATGGGCGCGACGATGGTGCTGCGGTTTGAGAGCGTGACGACCAGGTCCTCGCCGGCAAGCCGGATCAGCGCCTCGCGAACCGGCGATCGGGACATATCGAAGCGCTCGGCAAGCGTGTTCTCATCGAGAAGCTGACCAGGGGGAAGCGTGAGCGCCAAGATCTCGTTCCTGAGCGTCTCGTAAACGCTTCTCCAGCCGGTGCCCTTGGCGCGCTTGGTTTCTGTCTCGTCAGACACTTACGTCCCTTTCCCACGATCCACATGCATAAGGCCAGAATGCACGTCTCCAGACAATGTAATTTTTCCGCTTGACAATGTCGACATGAAGACGACATAAATTTCAATGTCGACACGAAGACGACACAAGATCGGCTCAAGCCGACGAGAGGAACCGCGCGTCCCGCGCACGCCAAACAGAGGAAATGATGATGCTTTCGAAGATGCTTTCGCCCGTTCTGCGGGCGCTGCCTGCGCTCGCACTGATCACAGGCCTTTCAACTGCCGCCGCTTCTGCCCAAACCGCCGAAGGCTATTGGCAAGGCGTACAGAAGGCGGGCGTTCTTCGTTGCGGCGCGGCCGTCGCTCCACCCTACGTCATGCGCGATCCGGCCTCGGGCGACTATACCGGCTTCTTCGCCGATCTTTGCCGCGAGTTCGCCGATGTCCTGAAGGTCAAGCCGGAATTCGTCGATACGACCTGGGACAACATCGTCGCCGGCCTGCAGGCGGGTAAATGGGATCTTTCGCTGGCGCTGAACAGGACGCCGGCCCGAGCCATGGCGGTGCAGTTCTCCGTTCCGGCGATGGAGTACCAGATCTCGCTTGCCTACAATAAGGAGAACCCGAAAATTCCGAGCGGCGCGACCTCGGTTGCGGACATCGACAAGAAGGACGTGACCCTCGCAGTCATGTCGGGAACCGCCCAGGACAAGGCAATCTCCGCCGCGGTGAAGAATGCCACCATCCTGCGTCTGCCGGGCAATGACGAAACGCGCCTCGCGGTCGTCTCCAGGCGCGCAGATATTCTCGTCGATGCTTCCGACACCAACCAGCTCTTCCTTCAGTCGAATCCCGATTGGGCGGTCGCCCTGAACCCCGAGCCGGCGCTGGCGAAGCAGGGCGTGGCCTTCGGTCTACCGCATCAGCTCTCGGCCGCCGACGTCGAGGTGGTGAATATCTTCCTCGAAGAGAAGGTTGCGACCGGCCACGTGGACGAGCTGATCCGCAAGGCCGTCGATGAGGTGCTGAAAAGCGCACAGTGACGTCAGCCGGGCCGAGCGCGACCAAGGCTTGCCCGGCCCGTCATCCCTTCTTTTGACCAGCGAGATCGGCGATGACCATGTCCTTCAGTGCCCCCCTTGTCAAAATCCAGTCCCTTCACAAGAGCTACGGACCGCACATCCAGGTGCTCAAGGGACTCGACGTCGAGATGAAGCCCGGCGAAAGGGTCGTGGTCATCGGCCCGAGCGGCGGCGGCAAGAGCACCCTGCTGCGCGTGATGATGGGCCTCGAGAAGATCGACAGCGGCTCGATCAGCTTCGGCGGCAAGCCCTACATATTCTCCGAGGGAGCCGACAGGAAAACCGTCATCGATACCGAGGTGCGGCGCTCGATCGGGATGGTGTTCCAGCACTACACGCTGTTCCCGCATCTGAGCGTCATACAGAATCTGATCCTGGCACCCTGCAAGGTCAGGGGCGAAAACAAGGCGAGTGCCACCAAGCGCGCCCAGGCGTTGCTCGAACGGTTTGGTCTTGGCGCCAAGGCCAGTGCCTATCCGGCCCAGCTTTCCGGAGGGCAGAAGCAGCGCGTGGCGATCGCCCGCGCGCTGATGCTCGATCCGAAGCTGATGCTGTTCGACGAGGTGACATCGGCGCTCGATCCCGAACTTGTCGCCGAGGTCGAGCAGGTGATCCTGCAGCTTGCCGGCCAGGACATGCCGATGATGATCGTCACCCATGACATGTGGTTTGCGAAGAACATCGCCTCGCGCGTCATCTTCTGCGCCGGCGGCGTGGTCGTCGAGGATGGGCCGCCGGAGCAGGTGCTCGGCTCGCCCAAGGAAGAGCGCACCCGCGAATTCATCGATCGCGTCTTCCATATTCGACACTAGGAGGGGAAGATGGATTATTCCTTCGACTTCCAGTCCGTCTCCTTCGGACCGCTCTGGGAAGGCCTGATCGTCACCCTTCAATTGACGATCGCCGCCAATCTGATCGGCATCGTGTTCGGCTTTCCGCTAGCGCTGTTGATCATGAGCCGCTTCGCACCGGCTCGGTTGCCGGCGATGCTCTTCGTCGAATTCTTCCGCTGCACGCCGGCGATCGTCCAGATCGTCTGGTTCTTCTACTGCGTGCCGATGCTGTTTAACGTCTTTCTCGGTTCGATGACGATGGGCATCATGGCGCTCGGCCTCAACCTGATGGCCTTCAACGCCGAGGCCTATCGCGCCGCTATCCAGGCGGTCCCGCGCGAACAGCTCGATGCCAGTATCGCCCTTGGCCTCAATCCGCTCCAGCGCACCCTCTACATCGTGCTGCCGACAGCGGTTCGTGCCTCGATACCTGTTCTGCTCACCAACGGCATCGGCATTTTCCAGCAGAGCGCGCTGGTCGCCATCGTCGCCGTACAGGACCTCATGTATCAGGCAAAGACGCTCGCGACGGAGACCTATCGGCCGATCGAGACGTTTACCGTTGTCGCGCTCGTCTACTTCGCCGTTTCGTTTCCCGTCTCGCAGATCGTCGGCTACCTCGAACGCCGCCGGCAACTGATTATGAGCTGAGGAGAAGACCCATGACACTCGACTTCTCCATCGTTCTTCGCTTCCAGGAAGCGCTGGCGCTCGGTCTATGGATGACGATCAAGCTGACGCTGATCTGCGTCGTGCTTGGCTGCAGCCTCGGATTTTCCATCGGCCTCGCCCGGACATCGCGTAGCGCCCTGTTGCGAGCGGCCTCCAGTATTTATGTCGAGTTCTTCCGCGGCACGCCGGTGCTCGTCCAGCTCTTCTGGATATTCTTCTGCCTGCCGCTGATCCTCGGCGTCGAGCTCTCAAATCTTACCTCCGGGGTCATCGCACTCACCCTCTACATGGGCGCGATCAGCAGCGAGACGTTCCGGGCGTCGCTCAAGTCCATCGGACCCGAACAACTCGACGCCTGCGTGGCGCTTGACCTTCCGCGCCGCGTTCAGGTGACGAGCGTTATCTTGCCCCAGGCGGTGCTGCGGGCCGTTCCGACGTTGCTGTCGAACTGCGTCAGCCTGTTCAAGGAAAGCGCGCTCGTCTCCGCCGTCGGCATGGCCGATCTTATGTTCGTCGGCCAGAACATTTCCAACAACACGGCGCGCCCCGTCGAGGTGCTGACCGTCGTCGCCCTCATCTACTTCGTCATCGCGTTCCCGCTGACCCGTGCCGTTACGCTGGTCGAGCGGCGGGTGCTCGCCAAGCTCGCGATCTGAACCGAATTCTTTCGAAAGGAGATATTCCATGAAACTTTCCGGCGTCATGCCCGCCCTCGTCACCCCGTTCGACGCGAACGACAGGGTCGACTTCAAGGCTTTTGAAAAGCTTCTGGCACATCTGCGTGAGGCCGGCGTCACCGGCTGGGTGCCGAACGGTTCGACCGGTGAGTACTTCAGCCAGTCGACGGAAGAGCGCCGCGAGGTGCTGCAGTTCGTGAAGGATTTCGTCAAGCCCGGCGAAGCTCTGATCGCCGGTACCAACGCCCCCGCCACGCGCGAGGTGATCGAGCAGACTGCCATGGCCAAGGAAATCGGCTACGACACCGTCCTGCTGGCGCCGCCCTTCTACACCCGCCCGACACAAGCAGAACTCATCAAGCACTATGAAACCGTGCTTGCAGCGGTTGACGTCAATCTGGTGCTCTACAGCTATCCGGCCAAGGACGGATCGGACATCAGTTTCGAGCTGATGGATCATTTTGCCGACAATCCGCGCGTAATCGGCATTAAGGAAAGCTCGGGCGTACTGCAACGCGCCATCGACATCGCCAGCCGTTACGAGGGAAAGATCCAGCTTGTCAGCGGCTCCGACGACATAGCGCTGGACTTCATGTTCTGGGGCGCCGAGTCCTGGATCTGCGGGCCGTCGAACTGCATGGCGAAGGCCTGCTGCGACCTCGACCGCACCTACAAGGCCGGCGACATCGGCAAAGCTCGCGAGATGATGAAGACGCTTTACCGCGCGATGAACATCCTTGAGTCCGGCAAGTTCGTTCAGAAGATCAAGTACGGGTGCGAGCTGCAGGGCCTGCCGGTCGGGGAATGCCGCGCGCCGCTCGGACCGCTGGCGGATGAGGAAAAGGCTGAGTTCCGCGCGGCAATGGAGCCGATCCTGAACTGGTAAGCAAACGCGGGACGGAGCGGCAAACGGGGCACCGCCCCGATAAATCCTGGCCTACCGATCCTCACTATTCTGGAGCCATTTCAATGCGTTTCAAGAAGGTCCTGTCTGTCGTCGACTGCCACGCCGAAGGGGAAAGCGGCAAGGTTGTTGTTGGCGGGGTCGGCCAGGTTCCCGGCGAGACCATGTTCGAAAAGCGGGTTCATCTCGAGACGCACATGGACGACATCCGCAAGATGGTGCTTTACACTTGGATGCAGGCACTTTGACAACGACATGACAAACAGCAGAGACAAAACCGTTGTTGTCGGTGCCGGCGTCATCGGCGTCGCCATTGCCTACGAGCTCCAGCGCCGCGGCCTGTCTGTGGAATTGGTAGACCGCGACGCGCCGGGCAAGGGTGCTTCCTACGGCAATATGGCGAGCATTGCAGTCACCGAGTTCATGCCGGCCTCGCGTCCCGGCGTCTGGGCGCAGATGCCGAAATGGTTGCTCGACCCGGAGGGGCCGGTGCGCATCCGGCCCGCTTACATGCCGAAACTCATTCCTTGGTTCCTGCGCTTCCTCGCCGCCAGCCGGCCCTCGAAGCTGCGCGAACTGGAGGCGGCAGGCGCGAACCTGTGCAGCCGCGCGCTGGAGGATTTCGAGGCGCTGCTGAAGGAGACGGGGCTCACTTACATGCTGAGCGGCGAAGGCTGCCTCAGCCTTTATACCGATGAGGCGGAATTTCGAGCCGACCGCGATCATATCGAGATCCTCGAACGATTCGGCTTCCGCCACCAAATCCTCCGCGGCGATGCCATCCGCGATCTCGAACCGGCCCTGGCGTCGAAGATCGCCAAGGCTGTGTTGTTCCCCGACAACCGCTCTGTTTCAGATCCCTACCGGCTGGTGACGGCGCTTGCAGAACGGTTCCAGGCGCTCGGCGGCACCATCGGGACCGGCGAGGTCGTCGGCTTCGAGCAAGGCGATGGGAACGTTTCGGCAGTCAGGCTCGCCGATGGCCGCAGGCTTTCGGCGGATCGCGTGGTGCTGGCGGCAGGAGCTTTCACCGCCCGGCTGTCGCGACTTCTCGGTGAGCTGATTCCGCTCGAAACCGAACGCGGCTACCATACGCAAATCATGGCTCCGGGCATTTCGATGCGCCATTCGATCATCTGGCCGGCGCGCGCCTTCATGGTCACGCCCACGGCCGGTGGCATCCGCGTCGGCGGCACGGTGGAGATGGCGGGTCTCGATGCCGCGCCGGATTACCGGCGCGCCAAAGTCCTCGTGAAACGTGCGCGGGAGGCCCTGCCTGACCTTCGGGCGGACGGAGCCACCGAGTGGATGGGCCATCGTCCAGCGCTTCCCGACACGGTGCCGATCATCGGTCCTTCCGTGAAGCATCGCGGCGTCTATTACGCCACCGGGCACGGTCATCTGGGCCTGACTTATGCCGCGACGACTGCCCGGCTGATCGGCGATCTCATGACCGACCAGACACCGCCAATCGATCTCAAACCCTATCGCGTCGACCGTTTCTGAGGCGAGGGCAAGAAGGGAGAACACCATGCGAAGCGAACTCTATATCGACGGAACGTGGAGACCGTCCTCTGATGGCAGGACCTTCGATGTCGTCAATCCGGCGACGGAAGAAGTGATCCACAGGGCCGCTGCGGCAAGCGCCGAGGATGTGGACATTGCGGTCAAGGCGGCACGCCGCGCCTTCGACAAGGACGGCTGGCCGAAGCTCGCTGGCCGCAAGCGCGCCCGCTATCTCCGGGCTATTGCCGATGGCATTCGCGCCCGGCAGGCCGAGGTCGCCCGTCTTGAGGTGATCGACAACGGCAAGCCGTTGCCGGAAGCGGATTGGGATATCGCCGATGCGGCCGGCTGCTTCGACTTCTATGCCGGACTTGCCGAGCAACTCGACAACAATCCGGAAGAGCCGATCGCGCTCGCCGATGCTCGCTTCACCTCCAAGGCGGTCAAGGAGCCGATCGGCGTCGCAGGCGCGATCATCCCCTGGAACTATCCGCTGTTGATGGCCGCCTGGAAGGTCGCGCCGGCTCTCGCCGCCGGCTGCACGGTCGTCCTGAAACCGGCTGAAGTCACGTCGCTGACCGCGCTTGAACTCGCCGCGATCGCCGATGAAGCGGGCCTGCCGCCGGGCGTCCTCAACATCGTCACCGGTGCCGGATCGGTCGCCGGGCAGGCGATCATCGATCACAAGGGCGTGGACAAGCTGGCCTTCACCGGCTCCGGTCCGGTCGGCGCCAAGATCATGGCGGCGGCCGCCCGCGACATCAAGCGCGTCAGCCTCGAACTCGGCGGGAAGTCGCCCTTCGTCGTCTTCGACGATGCGGATATCGACGACGCCGTCGAATGGATCATGTTCGGTATCTTCTGGAATCAGGGTCAGGTCTGCTCGGCCACCTCGCGGGTCCTTGTCCAGGAGGGTATCTACGAGCGCCTCTTGGCGCGGCTTGTCGAGGAGACGAAGAAGATAAAGATTGGCGACGGCCTGCAAGAGGGCGTTCTACTCGGGCCGCTGGTTTCCAGGCGCCAATACGAGCAGGTTCTGGCGGCCATCGAGGCGGCGAAAGACGCCGGTGCGATGGTTGCCTGCGGTGGCAAGCGGCCGGAAGGCTTCGAAAAGGGCTATTATCTCGAGCCCACGGTGCTGACCAATGCTCCATTGGACAGCGACGCCTGGCGCGAAGAAATCTTCGGACCCGTTCTTTGCATCCGGCCGTTCGCGACCGAAGAGGAAGCGATCGAGCTTGCCAATGATTCCCGCTTCGGTCTCGCCGCGGCGGTCATGTCGAAGGATGACCTCCGCGCCGAGCGGGTCGCGAGCGCCTTCCGCGCCGGTATCGTCTGGATCAATTGCTCGCAGCCGACTTTCACCGAGGCGCCCTGGGGCGGCTACAAGGAGTCGGGCCTCGGCCGCGAACTCGGCCGCTGGGGTCTCGAAAATTATCTCGAGACCAAGCAGATCACCAAATATGTGAGCGAAGATTCCTGGGGCTGGTACATCAGGTAGGAGCCGGCATGATGAATTGGGGCCATTCGCTCGACCTGTTGTTGGTTCATTGCCAGGGCGAGATCGGCAAGGTGATCATTGGCGGCGCGCCGGAAATCCCCGGCGCGACCATGCTCGACAAGATGAACCACATCAACGCGGTCGATGACAGTCTTCGCCGCTTCGTGACCTTCGAGCCGCGCGCCAGCGTCGCCATGTCGGTCAACCTCCTCGTCGCGCCAACGCGGCAGGATGCCGATGCGGGCTTCATCGTGCTGCAGGCCGATCGCGCCCATCCGATGTCCGGCAGCAATTGCATCTGTGTCGTCACCGCACTGCTTGAAAGCGGGCGGGTTGCGATGCAGGAGCCGGAGACGATCGTCCGACTCGACACGCCCGCCGGGCTGATCGTCGCGCGCGCCACGTGCCGGGATGGGCTGTGCCTGTCGGTCAGCCTCGACAATGTTCCGAGTTTCGCCGAGGCGCTGGACCGGGAGATCGAGACGCCGCGCTGGGGGCGCATCGAGGCCGATATCGCCTTCGGCGGCGTTTACTATGCGATCGTCGACGTCGACCAGATCGGCGTCGATATCGCGCCGGCCCGTGCGCGCTACCTGGCGGAAGCCGGAATCGAACTGAAGACGCTTCTCGCCGAACAGGTGCAGGTGAAGCATCCGGAGCTCCCCGGCGTCGACGAGATCGCCTATGTGATGTTTCGCGGAGAGGAACCGGACGGTGCGGTGCGCACCTGCACGACGCTGAAGCCCGGCCGGGTCGACCGGTCGCCCTGCGGGACCGGCAGCTCGGCAAACCTGGCGACACTTTTCGCGCGCGGTAAAATCGCGGTGGGTGATCGGCGAACGTCGCGCTCGATCATCGGCGGCGAGTTCGTTGCCGAAGCGATCGGCGTCGCCGAGGTGGGCGGCCGTCCCGCCGTGCTGCCGCGGATCACCGGCCGCGGCTGGATCTACGGCCGCGAGCAGCTTCGCCTTTCAGACGAGGATCCGTTCAAAAACGGCTTTGCGCTCTCCGACAGTTGGGGGCCGCAAGTCGACATGCTGGGCTGAGGGAAGAGCGATGACGCCAAAACCCTTGTCGGGTCAAAATATCCTCGTCACCGGCGCCTCGGGCGGCATCGGCGCTGCTATCGTCGAGCGGTTGGCGGAGGAGGGTGCACGCCCGATCATCCACTACGGCCGCGACCGAGCGGGAGCCGAGGCGCTTCTCGCCCGCGTTTCGGGTGAGGCTTTCCTCGTCCAGGCCGATCTTTTCGCTGGCGAGGGGCCGTTCCGGCTCTGGCGTGAGGCGGAAGAGGCGGTGGGTCGCGTCCATGCACTGGTCAACAATGCCGGTATCCGCACCGAGATTTCGATCGCGGCCGATGCGGACGCCTGGAGGGAGGCATGGCGGAAGGAGTTCCAGGTGAACTTCTTCGCCGCGGCCGATCTCTGCAAGGAGGCACTCAGGCACTTCAAGGCCCATGGCGGCGGCCGGATCATCAACATGGCGAGCCGCGCGGGCCAGCGCGGCTACGCGGCCGATGCCATGCCCTATGGTGCGACGAAGGCGGCGTTGATCAATCTCACCAAGTCGATCGCGCGCAGCTTCGGCGCGGATGGCGTCGTGGCGCTAGCGATCGCGCCCGGCTGGGTCCAGACGCAGATGGCCGACGACTTCGTGGCAAAATTCGGCAAACAAGCCGCCGTCGGCGACATACCGATCGGCGAGATGGCCGAAATCTCCGAAATCGCCGAACTCGTCGCCTTTGCGCTCAAGCCTTCGCAGCGTTCGCTGAGCGGCGCGACCCTCGACGTCAATGGCGGCAGCTATATTCGATAGGATGTTAGGGAGCGGAGCATGCAACGATTCAAGGGCAAGGTTGCCGTCGTCACGGGCGGGGGCGGCGGCATCGGTTCGGCGATCTCGCGCCGGCTGGCGGAGGAGGGGGCACTGGTGGTGGTCTCGGATGCGAACCGCGAAGCGGCAGGCGCTGTGGCCGGCGAAATCGAGGCGGCGGGCGGTTCTGCAATTGCCATCGCCGCCGATATATCCCGAAAGGAGTCGTGCTTTTCACTGATTGCCGAGGCCTTCGATCAGCAGAAGCGCGTCGACATTCTCGTCAACAATGCCGGTATCAACCGGCGTGGCAACCTTCTGTCGCTGACCGACGACGACTGGCACACGAGCTTCGCCGTCAATCTCGACTCGATGTTCCACCTTTGCCGCGCCGCCATCCCCCACATGATCGAGGCAGGCGGGGGCGCGATCGTCAACACCGCTTCGCAATGGGGTCTTTATCCGGCGCCGAACCACATCGCCTACAACACCACCAAAGCTGCGGTCGCCGCCTTCACGCAGAATCTCGCTCGCGACTATGCGCCGCACAAAATCCGCGTGAACGCCGTCTGCCCCGGCGAAATCCACACGCCCATGCTCGAAGCCGGCGTGAAGCGTTCGGGCCGAACCATTGCCGATCTCGACAAGCGCGTTCCGTTCGGGCGGATCGGAAAGCCGGAGGAAGTTGCAGCTTTGGTCGCTTTTCTCGCGTCCGACGAAGCTGCCTTCATGTGCGGCGCGCTTGTTGAAATAACGGGCGCTCAGGCCGTGGCCTAGTGCATCGGCTCGAAAATCGGTTCTGTTTTTTGAAGGCACGAAGCTGAAACCAAGCCTTACGGCGTCCATTGCGCGCTGAAGGTCTGGCGCTATCGTGAGCGAATAAGCCAAGTTTCGTCGTTTGTCGCAAAAGCCAAGGCGGAGGGGAGTGTTAGGTTTCGGCCGCTGAGATCGGGTCAATCAGCGTCAACTGAGGATATGGCGCATGGCAATATTGACACCGCAGGATGCGGGAGGGCGCGTGCTGATTGCCGAACGCAATCCACTTGTCGTTGCCGCACTGCGCGGGCTTTTTTCGGAACAGACCAAGTTCTCGATCGTTGGCACAGCCGGCTCGTCCGCGGAGTTGTGCGAGATGCTCGGGGCGATCGAGGCCGATTGCGTATTGCTTAGCTGGCAGCTGACGGACGCGGAAGCGCCGGACGTCCTCGCCGATCTGGAGCGGCTGGGATTCGACCCGCGGGTCGTGCTCTTCGCCGAAACCCACAACCCGGCCGTCGTGAGCGAAACAATTCGGCTCGGCGTCAACGGACTTTGTTACCAGTCGGAAGATCCGGAGATCCTTTTCGCCACTCTGACGGCCGTGATGAAGGGACGCATTTGCATCCCTTACACGGTACTCGCGAAGGTGCCCCACTCGCCGTTTTCGCAACTCACTTCCCGTGAGAACGAACTCCTGTCCATGCTGGCCGACGGCTGGAGCAATACCCAGATCGCAGCGCGAACCGGCATATCTGAAAATACGGTGAAATATCACCTCAAGAATCTTTATGACAAGCTCCAGGTCCGAAACCGGGCGATGGCGGTCGCGATCTACGCCAAGGAGCGGCGACGCGTCCAATCATAAGCGCGATTTCAGCCGAAGCGCGACGCTCGACAAAGCCGTATCTCAAACCTCACGTCGTCGGCAAAAGCTCGCCGAGCGCGTCCCCATCATGGGGTTCGGCGACGTAAAGCCTCTGTGCCGGCGATTGGCTTTCCGGGTAGGGGATTGCCTACCCATCCTCCTGACCACCACCCATCCGGGGCGAAACTGAGCTGCCCGTCCGGCAATCCTTTCTGCCTGAGCGAGTGTTGTGCGGCAATCGCCCGAAAGGCAGCCTATGCGTGGCAATCAAGTACGCCCGCGGTCACCGCTGGCAATCGGAGGAACCATGTCAGGCTATACTCATCTATTCATTCCCGGCCCCACCAATATCCCCGAACAGGTTCGCCAGGCCATGAACCTGCCGATGGAAGACATGCGCTCTCCGCGCTTTCCAGAGTTGACGCTGCCGCTCTTCGCGGACTTGAAGAAGATTTTCAAGAACGAGAACGGTCGCGTCTTCATCTATCCCTCGTCGGGCACCGGCGCGTGGGAAGCGGCGATGACGAATGTGCTCTCCCCAGGCGACCGGGTACTGATGAGCCGCTTCGGCCAGTTCTCGCATCTCTGGGTCGACATGGCCGAGCGCCTCGGATTCGAGGTCGATTGCCTCGACATGGAATGGGGCACGGGCGTTCCGGTCGAGCTCTATGCCGAGCGCCTCGCCGCCGACAAGGCGCACCGGATCAAGGCCGTCTTCGTGACGCACAACGAAACAGCCACCGGCGTCACCTCGGACGTCGCGGCCGTCCGCACGGCGCTCGATGCTTGCGGCCATCCGGCGCTGCTCTTCGTCGACGGCGTTTCTTCGATCGGCTCGATCGATTTTCGTCAGGACGAATGGCGCATCGACTGCGCCGTCTCAGGCTCGCAGAAGGGCTTCATGCTGCCGGCCGGCCTCGGTTTCCTTTCGGTCAGCCAGAAGGCCCTCGAAACGGCGAAAACCGCGCGTCACATGCGCTGCTACTTCTCCTTTGATGACATGATCAAGACCAACGACATCGGCTATTTTCCTTACACGCCGCCGACGCAGCTCCTGCGCGGTCTGCGCGCCGCGCTCGACCTGATCTTCGATGAAGGTCTCGAAAATATCTTCGCGCGTCACCACCACCTTGCCAACGGCGTCCGCGCCGCCGTCTCCGCCTGGGGCCTCAGGCTCTGCGCGACCGAGCCGAAGTGGCATTCCGACACGGTGTCGGCGATCCGGTTGCCCGAAGGGATCGATGGCGCCGAAGTGATCCGCCATGCCTTTCACACCTACAAAACCTCGCTGGGCAGCGGGCTCAGCAAAGTGGCGGGCAAGGTCTTCCGCATCGGCCATCTGGGATCGCTGAACGAGGTGATGGTGCTCGGCGCGCTCTCGGCCGCCGAATTGACGCTGCTCGATTGCGGGGTGGCCGTCGAGCCCGGTTCCGGCGTCGGTGCTGCAATCAGGCAATTCCGCTCGACCGCTACGGCAACGACCGCCAAGGCAGCCTGAACAGGGGGAGAGGCATTCATGAGCCATACCATAAACCATCTCCGCCGGCTCCGCCTGCAGCGCAGCGAACTCGCCGTTCCGGGCTCGAATCCGGAGATGATCGAGAAGGCTGCCAATTCGGAGGCCGACTACATCTTCCTCGATATCGAGGACGCCGTGGCGCCGCCGGACAAGGAGCGCGCCCGTGCCAATATCGTCGCCGCGCTCAATCAAATCGACTGGCGCGGTCGCGGCAAGACCATCTCCGTCCGCATCAACGGCCTCGACACCCATTACATGTACCGCGACGTCGTCGACCTGATGGAGCAGGCGGGCGACCGTATCGACACGCTGCTCGTACCGAAGGTCGGCGTGCCGGCGGACCTCTACATGGTCGAGGCGATGGTCAACCAGATCGAGATTGCCAAGGGCTTCAGGACCCGCGTCGGCCTCGAGGCGCTGATCGAGACGGCGCTCGGCATGGCCAATGTCGAGGCCATCGCCTCCTTTGGCGGCCGGCTCGAAGCGCTGCATTTCGGCGTCGCCGACTATGCCGCGAGCCTGAAGGCCCGCACCGTAAACATCGGCGGCCTCAATCCCGACTATCCCGGCGACCAGTGGCACTTCGGACTGTCGCGGATGACGGTTGCCTGCCGCGCCTATGGTCTGCGGGCCATAGACGGCCCCTTCGGCGATTTCTCCGACCCGGAAGGCTATATCGCGGCTGCGCGCCGAGCCGCAGCCCTCGGCATCGAAGGCAAGTGGGCGATCCACCCGAGCCAGATCGCCTTGGCCAACGACATCTTTTCGCCGCCCGAGAAGGAAGTTGAGCGCGCCCGCCGCATTATCGATGCGCTGAAGCTCGCCGAGAGCCAGGGCAAGGGTGCGGCTTCGCTCGACGGCAAGATGATCGATGCCGCCTCGGAGCGCATGGCGCGCAACGTGCTTGCCACCCACGAAGCAATTACCGCCGGCCGCCGCTGAAGGAGGATCCCATGGACATTCACGAATATCAGGCCAAGGAACTTCTCTCCCGTTATCACATCGATATCCCGCGCGGCGGCCTTGCCTATAGCCCCGAGCAGGCGGCCTATCGCGCCCGGGAGATCGGTGGCGACCGATGGGTCGTCAAGGCGCAGATCCATTCCGGTGCACGGGGCAAGGCGGGCGGTATCAAAATCTGCTCGTCCGACCACGAGATCGTCGAGGCTGCCGATTCCATGCTCGGTCGTACGCTCGTGACGCACCAGACCGGGCCGCAAGGAAAGCTGGTCAGCCGCCTCTATATCGAGGAGGCGATGGATATCGAACGCGAGATCTATCTCGGCTTCGTGCTCGACCGGAAATCCGAGCGCATCATGATCGTCGCCTCGTCTTCCGGCGGCATGGAGATCGAGGAGATCGCCGAGGCGGAGCCGGACTCGATCATCCGTGCGACCGTCGATCCGGGCGTCGGCATGCAGGACTTCCAGGCCCGCGAGATCGCATTCGGGCTGGGCATTGACAATGCGCTGGTCGGCCGCGCCACCCAGACGCTGCTCGGCTGCTACCGCGCCTTCGTCGACTACGACGCCTCGATGCTGGAAATCAACCCGCTGGTGGTGACCCGCCGGGGTGACCTCGTAGCCCTCGACGCCAAGATGAGCTTCGACGAGAACGCGCTTTTCCGCCGGCCGCATATCTCCGAGATGCGCGACAAGAGCCAGGAGGATCCGCGCGAGACATACGCTTCCGATCGCGGCCTCTCCTATGTCGGGCTCGACGGCAACATCGGTTGCATCATCAACGGCGCAGGGCTGGCCATGGCAACCATGGACATGATCAAGATCGCCGGCGGCGAGCCCGCGAACTTCCTCGACATCGGTGGCGGCGCCTCGCCTGAGCGCGTGGCGAAATCATTCCGTGCCGTACTTACGGACAAGAACGTTGAGACGATCCTCGTCAACATCTTCGCCGGCATCAACCGCTGCGACTGGGTGGCCGAGGGCGTGATCAAGGCGCTGAGGGAAGTCGGCGTGCCGGTTCCGCTCGTCGTCCGCCTTTCCGGGACCAACATGGAAGAGGGCCGACGGATCCTCGCCGAATCCGGCGAGAACGTCATCGTCGCGGAAACGCTGGCCGAAGCTGCCGATAAGGCAGTCGCCGCTTGGCGGTCGTTTAATGCCGGCAAGGCAGCCTAAGGAGGCAGGACATGTCCATTCTTCTCGACAAAAACACACGCGTCATCGTTCAGGGCTTCACCGGCAAGATCGGCAGCTTCCACGCCGAGGACATGAAGCGCTACGGCACTAATGTGGTCGGTGGCGTCACGCCGGGCAAGGGCGGCCAGACCCATCTCGGCATGCCGGTCTTCAACACGGTGAAGGGCGCCGTGCAGGAAACCGGTGCCGATGCCTCTATCATCTTCGTGCCGCCACCTTTCGCGGCCGACTCGATCATGGAAGCGGCGGATGCCGGGATCAGGCTCTGCGTCTGCATCACCGACGGCATCCCCTCCCAGGACATGATCAGGGTCAAGCGATACATGCGGCGCTACCGCTTCGAGGATCGCATGACCCTGATCGGGCCGAACTGCGCCGGCATGATCACGCCCGGCGAAGCGATGATGGGCATCATGCCAGGTTCGATTTACCTGCCGGGCCGCATCGGCATTGTCGGCAGGTCCGGCACGCTCGGCTATGAGGCCGCAAGTCAGATGAAGGCGCTGGGCATCGGCGTGTCGACCTCGGTCGGCATCGGCGGCGACCCGGTCAACGGCTCGTCCTTCAAGGACATGCTCGAACTTTTCGAGAACGATCCCGCCACCGATGCCGTCCTGATGATCGGCGAGATCGGCGGACCCCAGGAAGCGGAGGCAGCGCTTTGGGCGCGGGATCACATGAAGAAGCCGCTGATCGCCTATATCGCCGGGCTTTCGGCGCCGAAGGGACGCCGCATGGGTCATGCCGGCGCGATCATCTCCGCCTTCGGCGAATCGGCACAGGAAAAAGTCGAGATCCTGAAAAGCGCGGGCGTCACGATCGTGCCAACCCCGTCCTCGTTCGGCGAGACGGTGGCAGAGGTGCTGTCCGTCATGAAGGCGGCCTGATTGCGAGCGGCATGCGCTCGTCACCTGGAAGGACCCGGCCCCGCCGGGTCCGAACACTGTTTTTCAGTTGCACGCTGACCAGCGAATGACGACTGCTATTAATTAGGAGGAGAAGAGAAAAAGAAAAAAGCATAAAGATTCCGTAAATCGGAACTGAGAGGGGAATTGGACAAGATAATATAGGGGTTTCCGTAGATCCGGTGCATTTCGAATATTTAGAGAGTGCACCATTGACGGAGGCAAATCTTTCAAAGACTTTACAACCCCCTGTTATTTGCATGGGTGTCACGGCTGCAGATTGCAGCCCGGACCAGACACCGTAAAGCCCGGCAATTTGAGGAGCGCACTCCATGAGCGATGCTGGAATCCCGGCCCCCGACGGCCTTTCGACGCTGATCGATACCGACTACGAGGTCGGTCAGGACAATATCACCGCACAGATCGGGCCCTTCGGCCTTGACGTTCACAATCCGGTTTTCGCTATATCCGGCCTAACGGCTGTTGCATTCGTGATGCTGACCCTGGCCTTTCAGAGCGAGGCAGGTCCTATCTTCAACAGCCTGCGTGAATGGCTGACTTCGACATTTGATTGGTTCTTCCTTCTCTCGGCCAATATTTTCGTCCTCCTTTGTTTGTTCCTGATTGTTTCCCCTTACGGCAAGGTACGGATCGGCGGAAAGGAGGCCACACCGGACTATTCCTATGGCGGCTGGTTTGCGATGCTGTTCGCCGCAGGCATGGGCATTGGGCTGATGTTCTATGGCGTTGCCGAGCCGATCTCCCATTACTCCTCTTCGGTAGCACAGGATGCGGCGGTGCCAGACAGTTGGGCACCACTTGGCGGTGCCCCGGGCGACACGGTCACGGCTCGTCATCTTGCCATGGCTGCGACCATATTTCATTGGGGCCTGCATCCGTGGGCCATCTATGCCGTGGTGGCGCTTGCTCTGGCTCTTTTCGCCTATAACAAGGGCCTGCCGCTGACGATCCGTTCCGTGTTCTATCCGGTTTTTGGGGAGCGCACATGGGGTTGGCCCGGCCACGTCATCGATGTGGTGGCGGTGTTCGCCACGCTGTTCGGGCTTGCAACGTCGCTCGGCTTCGGCGCGGAACAGGCCAACGCTGGACTCAACCATCTTTTCGGACTGCCGGTCAACAACGTCTCGAAGGTCGTGCTGGTCGTCGGGATCACCGCCATTGCTCTTGGATCCGTGGTGGCAGGACTTGAGGCAGGGGTGAAGCGCCTGTCGGAAATCAACATGATCCTGGCCGCGCTGCTTCTGTTCTTCGTGCTCGCGGTGGGGCCGACCTGGGCGATCCTCACCGGCTTCTTCACCAATCTTTTTGAATACGTGCGATACCTGCCGGCGTTGTCGAACCCGTTTGGGCGCGCCGACGACAACTTCCGTGAAGGTTGGACAGCCTTTTACTGGGCCTGGTGGATTTCGTGGTCGCCCTTTGTTGGCATGTTCATCGCGCGCATTTCCCGCGGTCGCACAGTGCGCGAATTCGTCACCTGCGTCCTCATCATTCCGTCGCTCGTGTCGGTCTTCTGGATGACGGCGTTCGGCGGAACGGCGATCAGCCAGATCGTCAACGACGGGTATCAGGTCATTGCCGATGCGCCACTGGAACTGAAACTGTTTTCGATGCTGGAGGCACTGCCTCTACAGACGATCACGTCCTTCATCGGGATCGTTCTGGTGATCGTGTTCTTCGTCACCTCATCGGATTCGGGCTCGCTGGTGATAGATACGATTACCGCCGGCGGAAAGGTGGATGCACCGACGCCGCAGCGCGTTTTCTGGGCGACTTTTGAGGGACTGGTCGCGATTGCGCTTCTTCTGGGTGGCGGACTTGGAGCGCTGCAGGCGATGGCGGTTTCGACCGGCTTCCCCTTTACCCTCGTGCTGTTGCTTGCCTGCTTTGCCATCCTCAAGGGATTGGCGAACGAACCGCGCTAGTGCATATCGCCCAAAAGTGTGCGGCGGTTTGGGACAAGGACCTGCGAAGAACAAGGGTCTGAAGCGCGTCACATGAATTCGAATGTGGGCGCCGCACGCGTCAATGCCCCGCTCAATCCGCGGGGCATGCCGGGGCGAGCGGGACACTGCGGCACGCTGCAGTATCGGCTGCCGCCAGTTCGAGCGCATCGTTGAATGCGAAAAGGCCGCGCGTCATTCAAACGCACGGCCGCTTTGGCACTTTCGGTCCCTGCAAGTTGCTGCTTAGGAGAAAACAAGCAGCAGCGAAGGGTGCCGTCCCTTACGTCACGAAGCCGCTTCAGGAGCGATTGCGATTGCTTCGGCGTCCGTGACGGCTGATCCAAGCACCGCCCTTTGCGAGCTTCCTTCTTGGAGCTCATCGAGAAGCGAGTGCCAGAAGGAGAGGCAAAGGCCAACCATGACCAGCAGGAAAGGGGCGGCCGCGATGATCGAAGCTGTCTGAAGCCCCTGCAATCCGCCCATGACGAGCAGCACCGAGGCCGAGGCTCCCGCCAGCACACCCCAAAGGACAACGACGCCGGGGCGTGGTTCGAGCGTGCCTCGCGAGGATAGCATTCCCATGACGACCGCGCCTGCGTCGGCCCCCGAGATGAAGAAGATCGCGACCAGGAACATGGCGGTCAAGGAGGTCATCCAGGCGAATGGATATTGAGCAAGCAGGGCGAAGAGCGAGACGGCGGCGCCTTGGTTGTTGACCGCGTCGACGATTCCACCGGGACCATACAGTTCCGAATGGAGCGCGGTGCCGCCCATGATCGTGAACCAGACAAAGGTGACGCCACTCGGAATAAGAAGGACGCCGATGATGAACTCCCGGATTGTTCGGCCACGCGAGATGCGCGCGATGAATACGCCTACGAAGGGTGCCCATGAGACCCACCAGGCCCAATAGAAGATGGTCCAGCTGCCGAGCCATTTGCCGTCACTGAAGGCGGCGGTGCGGAACGACATGGTTACGATGTCGCTGAGGTAGAATCCAAGCGACTCCGTGAACGTGTTGAAGATGAAGATAGTGGGCCCGATGCAGACGAGGAACAGCAACAGGAGAAGGGCGATGACCATGTTCATGTTCGAGAGGAACTGGATCCCCTTGCCCACGCCCGAAACCGCCGAGAGAATGAAAAAGATGGTCATGACTCCAATGATCGCAAGCGCGATCGAATTGGACTCGCCCGTAGACCAGAGGAAGTTCATGCCGCTGTTTATCTGCTGAGCTCCGAGACCAAGCGAGGTGGCGGTGCCGAACAGGGTGGCGATGATCGCCAGGATGTCGATCGCCTTGCCGATCGGTCCGCTGGCCGCTTCGCCCAGCAGCGGGGTGAAGGCGGCGGAGATCAGGTTCGATTTTCCCTTTCGAAACGTAAAATAGGCGATCGTCAGACCTACCACGGCGTAGATCGCCCAAGGATGCAGCGCCCAGTGGAAGTAGGAGTATTTCATGGCGATAAGGGCCGCTTCCAGAGTTCTCGGCTCGGCTTCACCATGAGGCGGGCTCGCAAAGTGATAAGTCGGTTCGGCGACGCCCCAGAACATGAGGCCTATTCCCATGCCAACGCTGAACATCATGCAGATCCACGAGGCCGTGCGAAACTCGGGGCGCTCGTCGTCCTGCCCAAGGCGGATCTTTCCGAAGCGGCTTGCCGCCAGGAACAGGGCGAAAGCCAGGAATCCGACCGAGGATACAACGAAGCCCCAGCCAAAATCGGCGATGATCGTATCGAGCACCACCTTGGCGGTAGCTGCGAGACTCTGCGGAGATAGGGTTCCCCAGCCGACGAATCCCAGTATGAAAATCATGGCTGGCAGAAACACGGCCGGATCAACGTGACTTGATCTCGTTTGTTGCATCGGTTTCCCCTTTCTGGTTGGTTGATTTTGAGTGGCTGTCATCCGGTGTTTCCGCCGGATGGTTGTCGCCCTCGCGGGCGACCATTGCCGCTGCCACGCTGCCTTTCAGGCAGTCTTCGCGCAACACTCGCCTTGGCAGAAAAGAGTGCCGGACGGGCGGCATCGGTGCGTCCGAGCGGGTAGCGTTTCGGCAGGGTGGGTAGGTTTGGACTACCCGTGCGGTCGAGGACTTCCGCCGGCCGCAGATAACCGTGCGCAGATGTAAAGACTTAACAGCGTACTTTGTGCGTCCTGAAGGAGAGACGACGCTAAAGGTGTCATGCAGCCGACGCACAAGCCGCCGGGCGCGACGCTGGCGTTTTCATGCTCCGGCCCCGCATTTCCTGCGGCGAACACCCGAACGTCTCGCGGTAGCACTTGGAGAAGTGCGAAGCCGATACGAAGCCACAGGCAATTGCAACCTCCACGACAGGTAATGTCGTCTGGACCAGCAGCAGTCGGGCACGCTCGAGACGAAGCTTGAGATAGTAGCGTGCAGGGGAGCAGCGCAGTTCGTTCCGGAAGAGCCGCTCGATCTGGCGCCGCGAGAGGCCGATTGAAGCGGTGAGCTCTTCCACCTGCATCGGGTCGGTCAGGCTCTTCTCCATTTTTTCGACGAGCTTCATCACGGTTGGATCCTGAACGCCAACGCGTTTGGCGAACGGAAGACGCTGCCTTTCCCCGGGATCACGCACGCGGTCGACGAGAGCGATTTCGCATATGCCGCTGACGACGCCCTCGCCGAAATCGCGCCCAATCATATGGAGCATCATGTCGAAGGAAGCGGACCCGCCGGCGCAGGTATAGATGTTTGCGTCGACTTCGTAGATTCCAGTGCTGACGTTTGCCCCGGAAAAGCGCTCGATAAAGGCGGGTTGGTTCTCCCAATGGATCGCGCATTTTCTGTCGTCGAGCAGCCCAGCTCGCGCAAGGATATGGGCGCCGGTGCAGAGGCCCGCCACGGCGACCCCTCGGTTACGACACTCTCGAAGCCATGCATCGGCCGCACGATCGGCACAGCGCTCGATGTGTTTTCCTCCGCATATGACGGACACGGCCGGGCGCAGCCGAGTGTTGAGATGCTGGCGCTCGATGAGGACCGAATTGTCGGCTTCGAGCGTGAGGCCGCAGCTCGCGCGGATCTTCTGACCATCGGAAGAGACGACGCGCCAGGAGTAGGCCTCGTAACCGAGGACCGCGTTTGCCAACCGCAGGGCCTCGACCGCGGACGAGAACGCCAGCATGGTGAAATCCGGCACAAGGTAGAATGCGAACAGACGCTGTTCAGCGCTTACCACTTTCATGCGAAACCTCCCCTGGACGGACAGCCCGGCGACATACAGCGTCGCATGGCAACCGACCGCCAACCCTTTTGCGGAGTATTGATCTGTATTAGAAATCTGAAAAGGATGATTGCGTCATATCGTCAGTAGAAATGAGACACGATGCGGATGGCAGCACCCAAGCTTTCCCCAGGCAGCATGCGGCGCCAACAGAATGCGCGCCTGACGGTGGGATTTGTCCTGGTGCATCGATTTACGCTCTGCGCCTTCGCCAACTTCGTGGACGTGTTGCGCCTCGCCGCCGATGAAGGCGATCGTAGCCGACCAATTCAATGCCGATGGACGGTTATTGCCCCTGATTTGAGGCCGATTACCGCGAGCTGCGGCGTTTCCGTGCAGCCTCAGGAGGTGTTCGGCAACCCGAAACGCTTCGACTATGTCGTCGTGGTCGGCGGTCTCATCGACGAGATGGATCGGCGCGACGAGAGGATGGAAGCTTTCCTGCGTCAGGCCGCCGAGACTGGAGTCCCACTCGTAGGCCTTTGTACCGGCACGTTCATCCTCCATCGTGCCGGTTTGATGAAGGGCTACCGCGGGTGTGTGAGCTGGTTCCACCACCAGGATTTCCTCTCCCGGTTCGGCGGCTTCAAGCCGGTATCCGACCAGATCTTCGTTGTCGACCGCGACCGACTGACCTGCTCGGGCGGCACGAGCACGGCTCACCTTGCGGCATTCCTGGTCGACAGGCACATCGGCAAGGCTCAATCGACGAAGAGTTTGAATATCATGATGATCAGCGGGGCGGAGGATGGCGCAACACCGCAGCCGGGCTTGACACTCGATTTCGCGACCAAGGATCCAATTGTCAGGAAAGCGCTCCTGCTGATGCAGCAAAGTCTGGATACGCCGCTGTCGGTCGCAGACATTGCAAGACATCTGGAGGTCGGCAAGCGGTGCCTGGAACGGCACTTCAGGGATGCACTCGCGATCTCGCCCTTGAGCGCTTTCATCGAAATGCGGCTCATGCTTGCGCGCCACATGCTCGAGAACACAGACAAGTCGATAGCAATGATCGCAGCGGAAAGCGGCTTCTGTGATTCATCCCATCTCAGCCGGATGTTCCGCAGACGGTTCGCCAGCACACCGCAAAGCTACCGCGCATCTCTGCCGGCGACCGGAAAATCCGTCTGATCAGGCACAACGAAGCGCAATTGGCGCGCGTCAGGAGCACATGCGGGCTCGCAGCCGCATTTCTGATATTGGGCGCAGCATGACGCATTCGGCGCGCTGTTCGCCGCATATGAGGTCTTTTTTCTGACGTGTTCGCTCCAGTATCAGCGCACCTTTTCCGGCCTCGAACAAATGGGCAGACACTGATGAATATCGCGCATATGCAGGAACAGCGACTGAGGGCAATCGAACTGACGAAGAATGGCGCGCCGCGGCTGCCGTCCAACCCATTCTTCGGCGTCGGCCCTATCACTGATGCAACCACTGACGAAGTGGACAGCCGTCTGCGGCGCATGGCCTTCGACGCCTGGATCGAGAAGACCTATCGCAAGTTCGACGACAAGGGCAATGACATCGGCGGCTTCACCACCGCCGAAATCTCCCGCAGCATGCATCGCGGCTATCCGGCCGACAAGATCCTTACCGATATGATGCGGGCGATCCATCGCTATTTCGGCTTTCCGAAGACGAACCGCATGGCAGTAGGGCTCGGTGGTGGCCACAGCGGCTTCACAGTCTGCGTCCAGCACCTGATGAACGCCAATGACGTGTCCCAGCAGGTTTACGTCGACACGCCGCGGCCGGAGAGCGATCCGTCCAGAGCCGCCGGCTTCTTCCGCCAGTCCTGGGCCACGCAGCTCATCGAACTGCAGCGCTTTGCCGAAAAGGGCTGCGAGAGCCGCATCCAATTCGCCACCTCGGAAGGCGTGATCCCGACGGCCGCAGAGCTCTCGCAACTCGGCGTTTCGATCTTCGTCGGTGTCGGCCACGAGACGACCGGGGCCAATGCCTATACAAGCGACGAAATTCGCGAACTGTTGAGCTGGATAGATGGTGATCCGGCAAATCGCCATGCGGTGTTCGATGCCACCTCGATGCTCGGCGCCATGCCGTGGGAGCCCGAACTGGTGGCCGCCGTGATGGCGAAGTGCTGCCTGTTCATGCCGTTCCAGAAGGCGATCGGCGGGGTGTCGGGCTATTTCGTCGCTTCGTTCACGCCGCACGCACTGGCTCTGATCGAGAAGAACCAGCAAGATCCTGCGTGGGCGATCCCGCGGCAGCTGAAGATCGCGCCGCCGGTCGATCCCAGGCAGCCGTTTTCGGCCAAGCGCTCCGTCGACGCCGGGCCGTTCTATGATGCCGCGGAAGACCGAATGCTGGGCGGCGTCATCAACACCTACAGCGCGCTCGCCTTCGCCGAGACAACCTTCGGCCTCCTGCAGTCGGAGGCTCGCGTCGGCTCCGTCACCGAGCTCAACCGCCGGTCCGCCGCCAATCGCAAGGTAATCGACGAGTGGGTCAAGTCGCATCCGCTGCTGTCGCTAACCGTAAGGGATGCCGAACGGCGCGGTGCGGCGGTGACGCTCCTGAAGGTCGAAGACGACGGCATCACTGATCCCGACATCCACGCCCGCATCATCGCCCGTTCGAAGCAATTGCTCGGCTATGAGGGCATCACCCATCCGAACGGCGAGCACGAGCCCGGCCTCGACGCGGCCCGCTACGTCAATGCCTTCCCCGGCACGCCCGGCGACTACCGCGCCTGGGTCGGTGGCATTCGCGAGCCGGAAGACGTCGTGGCGCTGCTGGAGAACCTGCAATACGCCTATCTGCGCGCCAAGATCGTCGTCCTCGAAGAGGAACTCGCCAAGCAGGGGGTCAATTTCGATGCTCCGGTTAAGGCCGAGGGCGCCATTCGCAAGGACGATCCCGAGCGTGCCTATACCGTGCTGATCGCCGATCTCGTTGGCCTACGCTTCAGCGCCGACGGCCAGCCGGATCACAGCGAAGTCAAAGCCTATGTCGAGGAAAAGGGCGGCGTCTTCCATCTCGGGCCGCTCGGTGACCGGTCGACGCTCGAGAAGGGCCGCATCCACTTCTTCTACCAGCCAAATCTCAGCACCGAAGCTGAGATCCTGCCGCAGACCAACGAGGGCCAATATGACGCTCTGATCGCGGCGGCGACTTTCATTCCGAAGGCTTCCGTATTCCCGCTCGGCGGTGTACGCATCGGCGCGGGCACCGGCAACATGGGCTCGGCATCCTGGGGCGGCGGCAATGGCGAGGGCGGCACCGCGCCCCTCATGAATACCCCGGGCATCAATAGCCGGGCGACCGCCCAAATGGCGATGAAGGCGATTCTTCGGGTCGTTCCCGACCTTCCGGTTGGCAGGTTGCACCGGATGGTCGCCGAAGGCGACTTCGACACCGGCCGCCAACTCAAGGATTTCCCGACCGCCAAGCTCGAGGGCCGCAAGATCGCCATTCTCGGCTACGGCAATATCGGCCGCGAGCTTGCCAAGCTCGCCAAGGCCTTCGGCATGAAGGTGGCGATCTACGCCCGCGAGCATCACAGGCGCTGGATCGAGGCGGAAGGCTTCGAATATGCCGCAACTCCGATTGCAGCGGCAACCGGCGCCGACGTACTCTCCGTGCATATCGGGCTCGGCCGCCTGGACGCGGCGACCGGCATCTATTCCAACGCCGGAACCGTCGATGGACAAGTGCTCGGCGCCATGAACGACGGCGCCATGCTGGTTAACTACGACCGCGGTGAGGTTGTCGATGCCAGAGCGCTCGACGAGGCGCTGTCGTCCGGCAACATCGCACATGCGGCAATCGACGCCGACCTCTTCAAGGACGCTGCGACCGGCAAGCTCAGCGGGCCGATGCTCCCTTACCTGCCGCTCGAAGAGCGCCACAAAGGCAAGCTGGAGCTGCTGCCGCATGCAGCCGCCGATACCGATCACCCCTCGCGCGTGACCGGTGCGAAGCAGGCGGTCGACCAGATCTTCGACGTCATCCGCTTCAAGTCGGTCACCAATCTCAAGGGCGACCTGCCGGAGGGTTACGTCGAGGCTGGCAGCCGCACGCCCGTTGGCATCGGCAAAGTGACGAAGCGCGCGGTCGCCCGGGTGGCCGGCAAGCCGGAGCTTCTGGAGCAACTGCGGCAGACCTCGGAAAAGGTGGCGGCGATCGTGGGCGCGCTCTCCGCCGTTTCCGATCCGGACCATCGCGGCCGAGTCATCGATCGCTATACCGACCTTCTGGTCGAGAGCGCCGACCGGCAGCGGGCGCTCTTCGAAGAGCTCGGTCTCTACGGGCCAGCGGAGGAGTAAGACCCCCGCTGAACTTCGTGAGGGCGACGCGGCCTCGGCGTCGCCTTTCCATTTAGCCTCTACAGCACCGCGCGTCTTATCAGACGCGCAAAGCTCGCTGTAGCACTTTGAAGCGCTGCATGTCTTTGCCCTTGAATCGAAGTCGATCCAAGGAGACATGCAACGGGAGATCACTTCGCCGTGAGATCCGGACTCAGGCTTGAAACGAGGACAAGCCGCTCCAATTCCCTCCTGCATATCAGCTTGTGCTCGGAGGATGCCGATGGGCGACTTTTCTCCCAGAGCCGGACTCCTCTCCGTCCGAAGCGGATTTCTCGGGCTTGCCGCGACGCTCGCCTTCGGCTTTTCCGTTGGGCCGGCCCGGGCCGAGTTGCTCGCCCGCGTTCCCGCCGCGCGCGAGATGGCGGTTTGCGGCGACATATTGTTCGTCGGAACCAAGGGCTCCTCGGTTTATGCCGTGCCATTGGCCGGCGGGAGGGCCCGGCGGGTTGCTTCCGGATTCTCTGCGCCGAATGGTGTTGCATGTTCGCGTGGTCGTTTGTTCGTCGCCTCGAGAGACAGAGTAACCGCGTTCGATATCGGACGCGGGGGCGCTGTGAGCGGCAGACGCGACATTCGCCGGGACTTGCCGGATTCGGGCGGCCATAGCCTGCGCTATATCGGCATCGGCCCCGATAACCGGGTCTATGTCTCCTTTGGGTCGCCCTGCAACATCTGCTTGCCACGGGGGCTCCAAGGCACAATTGTCAGCATGAACCAGAACGGCTCGGACCTTCGGCGAGTCGCGTGGGGCGTGCGCAATTCGGTGGGCTTCGACTGGCGTGGCCGCACCATGTTCTTCACCGACAACGGCGCCGACCGGATGGGCGACGATATCCCACCGGACGAGCTGAACCAGCTTCGGCCGGGCGGCTTTTACGGATTTCCCTATTTCGGAGGCCAGGTCCGGCTCAGAGGCTTCGAGGACGCGCCGCCGCCCGCTCGGCAGATTCCGCCCGTCTTCAACTTCCAGGCCCATGTCGCAGCACTGGGAATCCATTTCTTCCGCAGCCTCGGCGGCGACGCGCTGGTGGCCCAGCACGGCAGTTGGGACAGGTCGGTCCCGGTCGGCTATCAGGTCGTGCGGGTACGATTCCGAGGCAATCGCCCGGTATCGGCGACGACTTTTATCGGGCGCGTCGGTCGACCTGTTGACGTCAAGGAAGCGCCGGACGGTTCCGTCCTCGTATCCGACGACGCCGGAGGTGCGATCCACATTTTCAGGCGGTGATCAGGATTTCTCTCCCGCCGCAATAAATTTAAGAACAGCTATCGGCCGATCACCCTGACGTGGTCGCGCCAGAATTCGAAGAGCAGCAAGGTGACCGTCAAGACGACGGGACCGATGACCAGGCCCGACGGGCCGAAAACGATGATGCCGCCGATCATGCTCATGAACGCAAGCAACGTGTGCAGCTTCAGGCGTTCTCCGACCAGCATCGGATAAAGCAGGTTGTCGACTGTCGCGACCACGCCGGCGCCCCAGCCAATAAGAATCAGTGCCTTTACCCACTCGCCGCTCAAGGCGAGCCATAAGGCGCCTGGGATCCAGACGATGAAGGCGCCAAGCACCGGCACCACGGCGAGCACCCCCATGGCAACCCCCCAGAGCAGCGGCGACGGCAAGCCGAGAAACCAGAACATGAGACCACCCAATGTCCCCTGCAGGGCGGCGACAGCGAAAGTTCCGAAGACAATGGCGTGTACGGTGTCTTTGACCCGGGCGAACAGCTTGTCCATCTCTTCCGACGAAAGGGGGGAGAAATGCTTCAGCGCCATCAGCGCTTCGCGTCCGTCTCGGAGAAAATAGAACAGGAAATAGAAGGTCAGGATGACGTCGACGACTTGCGTCAGCGAGCCTCGCACGAAGGACGCGCTGAAGTTGGTGAGCATTGTCGCCGCGTTGCCTGCGACGCCGGCAATGTCCAGCTGCGTCTCGATCCACAGAAACGCCTGCGCAACGCGGGGATAGTCGGCGAGAGCTTCGCGCCAGCTGCCTGTCCTTAGCGCGTCGGCGATGATCTGCGCGCCCTTGGCCGCCTCGTTGACCAGTCGCTCCGCGAGCAGGCTCACCGGCAGGGCGACAATGAGAACGGCGATTGCCACGGCCACGGCGGCGGCGACTTCCCTGTAGCGAAGATCCTTGGAAATCCGCCGGTGAAGCGGATGGAACAGGGTGGCGAGCACCAGCGCCCAGGTGAGCGCAGGCAAGAACGGGGCGGCCAGCAGGTAACAGACGACGATTCCGACTGCCAGGGCGATCAACATCGCGAACGCCCTTGAGCGCCGCCGCATCAGCGAGGAATCCGGAGCTTTCGAGACCGGAGGCTCCATGGATCTGCTCTATCTCCGCTGGCGACGGAATCCCGGGCGCTGCCTTTTCTCAGACATCATCCCGCCCATCGCCAGGCCGATCGCCATCACGGCGAAGGTTGCACCGACCGACCGCTTCGACAGGACCGTCTCCCAGCCGGGCGTCAGCCGCTTCGGCACCCAGCGGTAGTCGATCAGAGCCGCCAATGCTGCGGTGAGCGCCGCCTTCCGCAGTGCCGTGGCGGCATCCTTGGAGCGCCCGGCTCCCAGCCATGCTTCGAACGGCAGGGCCCAGAAAATCGCCGACAGATGATGTGTGCAATAGCCGAGCAGCGTATGTCTCACATCCGCGACCCTGACCCGGCCGGCACCCGCCCCATGAAGCCAGTGGCTGGTGGCATTGGTCGGCTGGAATATGCTCTTTCTTTCTGATCTGGCGAGCAGCGCCAGTGCAACAGTCCTGGCGATGCTCGCGATCGTGCCGCTGGTCATCGCCGCCCCTGCCGTTTCCTTCCAGCGGTTCACCATGAGCTCCTCCAGCTGTGCCGTTTTCTGTCATCTCCAGACTTGCACCCCAATCGCTGCAAGGACGCTATGTTCCGAGGGGCCGTCCCGAGGAACCCCGGCGGCGGAATCGCGTTGAGAGATCAGAGCCGCCGAGGTTGCCATGAATGCTGCGAACGAACATAGCCGCTCCCTTTGGATGGAGCATCCGATCACATACGACAGTCCGGGTCTATCAGGAGATTTCACAACCGACGTGTTGGTGATCGGCGCCGGCATTGCCGGCCTTTCCTGTGCCTACGAGCTGGTGTGCTCGGGCCATAAGGTGGCGGTGGTGGACCGGGGAGCGTTTGGCGGCGGCATGACCGCACGCACCAGCGCTCATCTGGCTTTCGAGCTCGATGATTTTTTCGAGGAGCTGCGTTCGTTGCGCGGAGAGGAAGCTTGCCGGCAATATTATGAGAGCCAGCGCGCGGCAGTCGACCGCATCGAGGAAATTTGCGGACAGGAATCGATCGACTGTGATTTTGCGCGTGTGGACGGCTACTTCGTTCCGGCGGAAGAGAAGGACATCGAATATCTGCGCAAGGAGCTGGACGCAGCGCGGGCCGCAGGCTTCGCGGATGCGGAATGGGTCGACACCGGCCCGGGCTTCTGGAGCTCCGGGCCGGCGCTGCGCTTTCCGCGACAGGGCCGCTTTCACCCGCTGAAGTATCTCGACGGGCTCGTCAGCAGCCTGCATCGCCGGGGCGCCAACCTCTTTGCTGAGACCCCGATCGTCGGTCTGGAAGAGAAGAACGACCAGGTGCATGCCGAAACCGGGCGCGGCACGATCACGGCCGCTCGGGTGGTGGTGGCGACCAATTCGCCATTTCACCTGCGTATTCCTATTCACACCAAACAGGCTCCCTATCGTACCTATGTAATTGCCGGTCCAATTCCCAAGGGGGCGGCTCCCGACGCGCTCATCTGGGACACCTTGGAGCCGAGCTACCACTATGTCCGTCTCCAGCCAGGAGATGTCGAGGATGTGCTCATCGTTGGCGGTGAAGATCACAAGACCGGCGAGGCGGCCGATATGGACGAGCGCCTCGCGCGGCTGGAGGCGTGGGCGCGCGAACGCTTTCCGGAGCTTGGCCGGACAGCCCACAGGTGGTCGGGCCAGGTGTTCGAGCCGTCGGACTACGTGCCGTTCATCGGGAAGAGCCCGGGATACGAGCGAGTCTACCTGACCACCGGCGACAGCGGGGAAGGCCTAACAACCGGAGTGGCGGGAGCATTGCTGATCCGTGACCTGATCAATGAAGGTTCCACCCCCTGGGCCGACGTCTATGATCCCGATCGCCTCATGCTGCGCGGCGCAGTCGAGTTCGTGAAGGAGAATGTGGACGCGGCGAGGCATTGGGCCGCCCACCTGCGGGGCGGCGAAGTATCCTCGCTGGAGGAAATTCGCCCCGGCGAGGGGGCATTGATCAAGCTCAACGGCAAGATGACTGCCGCCTATCGCACCGACGATGGCGATCTCAAATTATGCAGTGCGAGCTGTACCCACATGGGGTGCATCGTGCGCTGGAATCGCTTCGAACGGTGCTGGGATTGTCCCTGCCATGGATCCCACTTTTCGGTGGATGGTGAAGCGCTGCAGGGACCCGCCTTCACGCCGCTCTCAAAAGTCGAGTCTGCTTGAGCGAGCATTATTTGACCGCAATGGGTCGACATGCGGCACGTCTCAGAGAAGGAACATTGCGACTGTTCCAAGCGCCATTACGATCGCGGTAAGGCCACCGAGGGCGGCCATCCACCACGGTGCAGTCAGTCGCCCCATGATGCGCGGGTTGACGGCCATTACAGTAATGACTGCGATCAGTGGGGCGGCGAGCATGCCGTTGATGACCGCACTCCAGTAAAGCATCAGGAAGGGGTCGAGACCCGCGAGGAACACAGCGACGCTGCCGAGCGTCGCTGCGGCTATGGTCCCGTAGAATGCCTTGGCTTTTTGGGGCGGGCGGTCCAATCCCTGCGGCCACTGGAAGAGTTCGGCGACGGCATAGGCGGCCGATCCGGCCAGGACGGGGACTGCCAACATTCCCGTGCCGATAATTCCGGCGGAAAACAGGACGAAAGCGAACTCGCCGGCGATTGGGCGGAGAGCCTCTGCTGCTTGCGCCGACGTCTCGATATGCGTCACGCCCTTTTCGTGAAGCGTCGCGGCCGTCGCCATGATGATGAACAATGCGACGAGATTGGAGAAGCCCATTCCAACCAGCGTGTCGAGGCGGATGCGGGCAAGTTCCGGTGCGGCTGCCTCCGGCTCGGCCTTCAGTCTCGCCTGCTGGCGACGGCGGAGCTCCTCGATCTCCTGTCCGGCCTGCCAGAAGAACAGGTAGGGGCTGATGGTGGTGCCGAAGATTGCTAGCAGGGCCATGGCATGCCGCCCGTCGAAGGCGAACTGCGGAACGAAGATGCCCCGCAATGCCGCCGACCAGGGGACCCCGACGGCAAGAACGACGGCGACATAGGCAAAAAGCGAAAGCGTCAGCCACTTGAGCAGGCGGGCATAGGGCCGGTATGGCACGAACACTTGGAGACAGGCGCAGAGGATCGCAAACAGCACCGCATAGAAGACCTGCGGGCCGTCTATCAGGAGGTAAAGGGCGGCCCCCATCGCCGCGAGATTGGCGCCGATGTTGATGAAGTTTGCGGCGAACAGCATCGATACTGCCGCCCTCGCCACCCACAGCGGATAGTGCCGGCGCAGGTTTTGAGCGATGCCCTGGCCGGTGACGGCGCCTATGCCCGCGCTCAAGCCCTGGACTGCCACCATCAGCGGGTAGGTGAGGAGCATCGTCCAGCCGAGAGTGAAACCGAATTGTGCGCCGACCTGGCTGTAAGTGGCAATGCCGCTCGGATCGTCATCGGCCGCGCCGGTCACCAGCCCCGCACGCAGCTTTCTCATGAAGTGCAAGGCCTGGGGCTTTGCGGATCTCGGGGGAGACGAGGTTTCCGCCATGTCACGGCGCCCCAGCAATTCGCTTGCCTGCGGCGCCCACGCTGCCTTGCGGTCGGCGGTCGTGCCTAGCACTTTCAGTCGAAATCCCACGCAAACGAGTTGCCATCTACACTCCCGACGGACACTAACCGCGCCAAGTGCGTCGCCTTGCGACGAATACGAGCCGCCGGGATAATGCAACCGAGGAAGGAGTTGTTCCAGAACCCTGCTTTTGCGTGCGTCTCGCCCGTAAATGGCGTCCTGGAGGCAATCACGCTTCTGGCAATGGCTGGGTCGACGCTGTAATTGTAACCACCCGTCGAACCGCCATGGAGGAAGGCTAGGCGTGCTCGCCCGTTATTTAGATACTCCACTGCGCAAGATCGTCGCGCTCGTGCTGCTGCTCAACCTTGGCTATTTCGGGGTGGAATTTGCCGTGGCGCTTGCCATCGGCTCGGTCGCGCTCTTCGCCGACAGCATCGATTTCCTCGAGGACGCCTCTATCAATCTGTTGATCCTCCTCGCGCTTGGCTTTTCGCCGAGAAATCGTGCACGTGTCGGCATGGCCCTCGCCATCGTCTTGCTTGTCCCGGGACTGGCAACTTTGTGGACGGCCTACGACCGCTTCGCCAACCCGGTTCCGCCAGAACCGTTCTCCCTTTCGCTCGCTGGAGCCGGGGCGCTCGCGACAAATCTCACTTGCGCCTTTCTGCTCGCGGCGTTCCGGCACGAAAGCGGCAGTCTCACTCGTGCAGCCTTTCTTTCCGCGCGCAACGACGTAGTGGCCAATGTGGCGATCATCTGCGCCGGGCTGGTCACGGCGTTCCTGTGGCACTCGGTCTGGCCCGATCTCATCGTCGGGCTGGGCATTGCCGCGATGAACGCCGATGCGGCGCGAGAAGTCTGGCAAGCCGCGCGCGAGGAAAACAAGCTCGCCGAAGCCTGAACACCAGCGGTCTGAGGCTGATGTCTCAGTTGCGAGCCAGGCTTGGCTGGATCTAGCCATAGATCACGATCCGGAGCGTCAGCCCACGGCCGCGGTCCAGCATCTCTTTTCGAAACGACACCATCCATCGATTGCCGAAGTCGGCGGCCCCGGGGTGAGCTTCGCTTGTTTTTCGCCATCTGTGTCCAGGCTCAGAACCTAGGATCAGGGGCTGGATCCGAAAAAGGCGAGGCGGGTGAGCAAGACGTAGTTCGATTCCGAGACCATCAAGGCTACGAAGACCAACACCAGGAGGGGCGGCAGCAGGATCGCATAGGTCAGCGCAAGGCGCTCCCAGGCCATATGCATGAACACGGCGACGATAAGGCCGGCCTTGAGCATCATGAAGATCAGGATCAGCGACCAGCGCAAAAAGCCCTGCAGCCCGAAGTAATCGATCAGATAGGAGAAAAAGCTGAGAACGAACAGCAGCCCCCAGACAAGGAGATAGAGCTTGATCGGATGCTGTTGCTGTTCCGCATGTGTCTCCGTGTGCGCCATGATGCCCTCCTCACCACAGGTAGAAGAATGCGAAGATGAAGACCCAGACCAGATCGACGAAGTGCCAGTAAAGGCCCGTGATCTCGACGATTTCATATCGACCCTTGCGGCTGGTGAAGAAGCCGCGCCGTTCCGTCTCGAAATCTCCGCGCCAGACCTTGCGTGCGATGATCAGCAGGAAGATCACGCCGAAAGTAACGTGGGTGCCGTGAAAACCGGTGATCATGAAGAAGGAGGAGCCGAACTGGGCCGCGCCCCAGGGATTGCCCCAGGGCCGCACGCCCTCGGCAATCAGCTTCGACCACTCGAACGCCTGCATACCGACGAAGGTGGCGCCGAAGAGGGCGGTGACAAGCATCAGTACCGCGGTCATCTTCCGGTCGCGACGGTAGCCGTAGTTGACGGCCATCGCCATGGTGCCGCTCGAGGAAATCAGCACGAAGGTCATGATGGCGATAAGGATCAGCGGCATGTGTGTTCCAGCGATCTCCAGCGCAAAGACCTCGCTGGGATTCGGCCAGGGAACGGTGGTCGACATCCGCGCCACCATGTAAGCAAGCAGGAAACAGCCGAAGACGAAGGTATCGCTCAAGAGAAAGATCCACATCATGGCCTTTCCCCAGGAGACTTTCTTGAAGGTTTGCTGGTCCGATGCCCAGTCTGCCGCAAGACCCGCCATACCGGCGGGGCGAGGCAGCGATTCTGCTGGGTGGGTCTTCAGTGGAGCAGACATGTCAGTGGGTCCCTTACGTCAGCAACTGGCGGCAGAAATCGATGACCTCGTTCGCCCAGCCGGATAAGAGGACAAAGAGGACCAGCCACACCACCAGCATGAAGTGCCAGTAGATGGCGCACAGTTCGATAAGGAGGCGCGCCCGGCGATCGAGCGCACCGAGCCGGACGCGGGCTATCGTTCGACCGAGTGCGGCGAGGCCACCGATAATATGTAGGCCATGCAGGCCGGTCAGCATGTAAAAGAAGCTGTTGGCGGGGTTGTTGGCCAGGACATAGCCGGAGCCGACAAGCGTCCGCCAGGCAAAGAGCTGTCCCACGAGAAAGGCAAGTCCCGCCGCCAGCGCCATCAGGAGAGCGGTTCGGGCGGCATCATCGTGCTGCCGCTCGGCCTCGATCCTTGTCCGGTGCAGGGCGAGGCTCGCGAGCGCGAGGACCCCGGTATTGACCCAGAGCAATCCAGGCAGCGGTAGCGCGCCCCAGTCGGACGAGGCCATGCGCATGAAATAGGCGCTGATCGAGAGGGCGAACAGCGAGCCGACGACGGCGAGGAAGACGCCGAGCCCGACCTTCTCCGCCGGCAGCGGCTGACTGCGCCGGTGGTCGTGTGCATGCCCGACCTCGAGCCAGGGCCTCGATGCCAGACGCTGCTGGGCAAGCCACCAGATGATGATGGCGGCGATCGCCGCCAGGAAAACCATCATCACGCTCATGGGGCGGCCTCGTGGCTCGCGCCGCCGGGGGTCGGATGGTTCTGCGGAATGAAGTCCTCGGGCGCTCCGGGGACGCTGTAATCATAGGCCCAGCGATAGACGACCGGCAGCTCCTTGCCCCAATTGCCGTGCGGCGGCGGTGTCTCGGGCGTCTGCCATTCGAGCGTCGTTGCCCGCCAGGGATTGCCGCCCGCCTCGCGGCCATGGCGCAGGCTCCAGACGAGGTTGAAGAGGAACAGGATCTGAGCGGCACCGACGATCAGCGCCATGATGCTGATGAAAGCGTTGAGATCGTTGATCGATTCAGGCACGAATGCTGCCTCGCCGAGCTCGTGATAGCGCCGCGGAACGCCAGCAAGGCCGACATAGTGCATCGGGAAGAAGATCGCGTAAGCGCCAACGAAGGTGACCCAGAAATGGATCTGGCCAAGCGTTTCGTTGAGCATGCGCCCGGTGATCTTCGGATACCAGTGGTAGATCGCGCCGAATATGACGAGGATCGGCGCAACTCCCATCACCATATGGAAATGCGCGACGACGAACATGGTGTCGGAGAGCGGCACGTCGACCACGACGTTGCCGAGGAAGAGCCCCGTGAGACCGCCATTGACGAAGGTGACGATGAAGGCGAGCGCGAAAAGCATCGGCAAGGTCAGGTGGATGTCGCCGCGCCAGAGCGTCAGCACCCAGTTATAGACCTTGATTGCCGTCGGCACCGCGATAATCAGCGTCGTCGTGGCGAAGAAGAAACCGAAATACGGGTTCATCCCGCTCACATACATATGGTGCGCCCAGACGATGAAGGAGAGGCCGCCGATGATGACGATCGCCCAGACCATCATCCGGTAGCCGAAGATGTTCTTGCGCGCGTGCGTACTGATGAGATCGGAGACGATGCCGAAGGCCGGCAGCGCGACGATATAGACCTCCGGGTGTCCGAAGAACCAGAACAAGTGCTGGAACAGGATGGGGCTGCCGCCTCCATGTTGCAGCTGCTCGCCCATTTCGACGATCGCCGGCATGAAGAAGCTGGTGCCGAGCAGCCGGTCGAAGAGCATCATCACGCAAGCGACGAAGAGGGCGGGGAAGGCGAGCAATGCCATCACGGTTGCTGTGAAAATGCCCCAGACGGTGAGCGGCATGCGCATCAACGTCATGCCTCGGGCGCGACCCTGAAGCACGGTAACGACATAGTTGAGCCCGCCCATTGTGAAGCCGATGATGAAGATGATCAGCGAGGAAAGCATCAGGATGATGCCCCAGTCCCGGCCTCCCGGGGTGCCGGAGAGAACGGCCTGAGGCGGGTACAGCGTCCAGCCGGCGCCGGTCGGCCCACCAGGCGCGAAGAAGCTTGCAACGAGCACCAGCACGGCGAGCAGGTAGATCCAGTAGCTCAGCATATTGGCATAAGGGAACACCATGTCGCGCGCGCCGACCATCAGCGGGATGAGGTAGTTACCGAAGCCTCCCAGGAAGAGCGCCGTCAGCAGGTAGATCACCATGATCATCCCATGCATCGTGATGTACTGGTAATAGGCCTCCGCATCCACCAGTTGGAACGTATCGGGAAAGCCAAGCTGCAGACGCATCAACCAGGAGAGCACCAGCGCCACCATGCCGATGGCGATCGCCGTCGTCGCGTATTGGATCGCGATGATCTTCGCGTCCTGGCTGAAGACATAGCGCGTCCACCAGCTGTGCGGATGGTAGAGCTCAACATCCTCGACTTCGGGAGGCGGAAGCGCCTCGCCAATACCAGACCGGACGTCGACCATCGTGTCTCCTCCCAGGTGCTAATTCACGGCGCCTTGTGTTGCGCCGTCGCCGCGGCCATCGCCGTAACCGGCGATCGCGTCTCGGATGATGCGCTCAATTGCGAAAAGGTCTGCTGCTCGGCCAGCCAGGCCTGATAGTCTTCTTCGGTGTCGACCACGACGGTGCCGCGCATTTGCGGGTGGCCGACACCACAGAGCTCTGCGCAGAGGATCTCGAAAGTGCCGGTCCGTGTCGGGGTCAGCCACAAATAGGTGACCATGCCGGGGACCATGTCCATCTTGGCGCGGAATTCCGGCACGTAGAAGTCATGCAGCACGTCGACGGATCTGAGCAGAACCTTGACCGGCTTGCCGATTGGCAGGTGCAGCTCGCCGCCCTCGATAATGAGATCGTCGAGGCTGGCGGCATCGTTTCGGTTGAGGCCTAGCGGGTTTTCCGGCTTGACATCGCGCGCATCCGTCGTGCCCAATTTCCCATCGGCGCCGGGAAGCCGGAAGTTCCACAGCCATTGCTGCCCCACAACCTCCACTTCGGCAGCCCCGTCGGGAACGGTGATGAACTGGTTCCAGACGAACAGGCCAGGGGTCAGCATCGCCGCTACGCCGAGCGTGGTGCCCGTCGCGAGCCAGCTTTCCAGCCTTCGATTTTCGGGCTCATAGTCCGCGGTGTTGCCGGGCCGATGGCGAAAACGCAGCACGCAATAGGCCATGAAAAGCACGATGGCGACAAAGGCGAAGCCGGTGATCCAGAAGGTGATGATGATGGTGTTGTCGATGAAGCTCCAGTTGGAGGCGATTGGCGTCCACCACCAGGGGCTGAGCACATGGAACAAGACCGACCCGAGGGCCAGCAAAACCAGAATCACTACCACGGCCATTTCCTGTCCCTCCCCGCCTTGATCGGCCGTGAGACGAATGCTTAATCCGCAGCGTTCCGATCACAATTATTGCACGAACGGAAAATAGTGGCAAATCGCCCGTTCGAGCGGGACGCGCTCACATGCATTCGCGCTGCCGCTCTATCTGTTTGTTCTTGCCGCGTTTGTGCAAGCTCACGAATTTCCACCTGACTGCGAAACGCTCCAGGCACGCGGCACCTTCTCCCGAGGGTTGTCTTACTTAGAATGCTGCTTGAGGTAGGCGATAACGTTGTTGAGGTCTTCCTCCTTCTTGAGGCCGGGAAAAACCATCTTCGTTCCCTTGATCATCGCCTTGGGATCCTGGAGGTATTCGCGCAAGGTCGCCTCATCCCAGACGAGGCCCTTCTCTCCCGCCTCGACCATTGCCGGCGAGTAACGGAATTTTGCGTGCGTGCCTGCCTTCCTGCCGATGACATTCTGCAACGAGGGTCCCACCCTGTTCTGGTCCTTGTCGACGACGTGGCAAGCGGTGCACTTCTTGAAGACGGTTGCGCCGGCCTCGGCATCGCCTTCCTGCGCAAGGGTGACGGCCGGACAGAGCAGCAGTGCCGAAAGGGACAGGGCAACGACAGGATTCCGCATGTTACATCCTCATTTCGCGGGGGCGGGCGGCACAAGGGAGCGTATCGTCAAAACATGGCTTGGCGGCTCTTGCTTCTCTTGGGAATGCGACGCCGAGGCGGTTGATACTTGCGACAGAGAAGAAGCTAGTCCTTGCCGAGAAGAAGTCAATCGCCCCATTCGAGTGAGGAGAAAGGCCGTGAATGGACCCTCAGATGCGTTTTCCATCCTGGCCGAAGAAATGAAGGCTGTGGTCGGGGAAGCGGACCGGGACCGTTCCGGAAGCGGTCAGGAAGGAGCGCTCGTGGGTGAACGCCTTGAAGCTCGACCCTCCGAGCGATAGATGCAGGATTATTCCGAAGCCGGTCGGCTCGACCAGGTCGACATTGGCGAGCAGTGTCTCGGGCCCGTGACCGGCAAGCACGACATGTTCGGGTCGAATGCCGAGCGTGGTGAAATCGCCTTCAGCGATCGGCGCCGGCGTTTCGAGCGGAATGCCGACGCCGCCCGCAATCTCGAGGCGCGGCCTTTCGCCAGCGTGATACCTGCCTTCGAAGAAGTTCATGCCAGGTGAGCCGATGAAACCGGCAACGAAGAGATTGGCGGGGCGATCATAGAGGTCGAGCGGACTTCCCACCTGCTGAACGACGCCGGCATTCATCGCGACGATACGGTCGGCGAGGGTCATCGCCTCGATCTGGTCGTGCGTCACATAGATCGAGGTGGCGCCGAGATCCTTGTGCAGTTTCTTGATTTCGGCTCGCATCTGCTCGCGCAAGCGGGCGTCGAGGTTCGACAGCGGCTCGTCGAAGAGGAAGGCCTTCGGCTGGCGCACGATGGCGCGGCCCATGGCGACGCGCTGGCGCTGGCCGCCGGAGAGCGCGCGCGGGCGGCGTTCGAGCAGCGGTTCGAGCCCGAGCTTGGCGGCGGCGCCGGCCACCACCTGCAGGATTTTTCCCTTCGGCGTCTTTCTCAGCCGGAGGCTGTAGCTCATGTTTCGCGCGACCGACATATGCGGGTAGAGCGCATAGGACTGGAACACCATGGCGATGTCGCGATCTTTTGGCGCAAGCTCGTTGACCCGCTTGCCGGCAATGCGGATCTCGCCGGCAGTGACGCTTTCGAGGCCGGCGATCATACGCAGCAGCGTTGACTTGCCGCAGCCGGAGGGGCCGACGAGCACGACGAATTCTCCGTCGCGGATCGCAAGGTCGACGTCGTGCAGCACCGGATGGCTGCCGTAGGATTTCTGGATATTGGCGATATCGATTGAAGCCATTGGTGATCAGCCTTTGACCGCGCCGGCCGTGAGGCCCTGGACAAGATAGCGTTGAATGAGCAGGAAAAAGAGGCAGGCCGGGATCAGCGCCAGCACGCCGGCTGCCATCATCTGCCCGAAATCGACCGAGAATTTGGAGACAAAGGAAAGAAGCCCGACCGGGAATGTCGCCTGCTCGTTGCCGGAAATCAGCATCAATGCGAAGAGCAGCTCGCTCCAGGCGGCGGTGAAAACGAATCCGAGTGTTGCCGCGATCCCGGGCAGCGTCAGCGGCAAGATAATCTGCCGGAAGGCCACGAACTGGGTGGCTCCGTCGATCATCGCCGCCTCTTCCAGATCCCTCGGAATCCCGTCGAAGAAGGATTGCATCAGGAAGGTGGCGAAGGGCACGTTGAAGGCCGAGTAGACGATGACGAGGCCGGTCAGGCTGTTCGTGAGCCCCATTGGCGACAGGATCTTGAAGATCGGCGCGACCAGCATCACAAGCGGGAACATCTGGGTCAATAGCATCAGGGTCACCAGCCAGTACTTGCCACGAAAACGGAACCGCGACAGCGCGTAGCCGGAGAGCGATGCGAGAACCGTGACGACGACCGCGGTCGAGCCGGAAACGATCAGGCTGTTGCGGAAGAACACCGGAAAGGCGCTGTGCCTCAGCACGAAATCGAAATGCTCGAGGCTTGCTCGCGACGGCCAGAGCCGGATGCCTTCGGAATAGAGGAGATCGTTGGGCGTCACCGCGACCTTCAGCAGCCAGAACAGCGGAAAGAGCGCGAAGGCGATGTAAGCGAGGATCGCCAGACGGTGCGCAATGGTGACGAGCAAAGGCTTGGCCCGCATCGGTTTCAATCCTTGCTGATGAGCCACTGCCGCAGGATGACGATCAGCAGCGAATAGGCGAGGAGGAGGGCGAGGAGTACCAGGGCGACGGCCGAGGCGTAACCGAAATCGAGCCGCTTGAAGGCCTGGGTGAAGATGTAGCTCGCGACTATCTGAGTCCGGTCCGCCGGTCCGCCACCGGTCATGACGACGATCAGATCGGCGAAGTTCGAGATCCAGACCGTTCGCAGGAGAATGGTGATCGCGATGGTCGGCGCGAGAAAGGGCAGGGTGATCGACAGGAAGCGTTGAACCGGGCCAGCCCCGTCGATGCTCGCCGCCTCGTAGAGGTCGCGCGGGATGGCCTGCAGTGCGGCAAGCAGGGTGATGGCGAAGAAGGGAATGCCCCACCAGATATTCGCGACGATCGGTCCCCACATGGCAAGCTGAGGGTCGGAGAGGATGTTCGCCGGCTGGCTCATGATGCCTATCGCGTAAAGCCAATGCGGCACCGGCCCGACTACGGGATTGAAAAGCCAGGCCCAGTTGAGGCCGGCAAGAAAGCTCGGTACGGCCCAAGGGAGGAAAACCAGCGCCTGGGCAAGGGCCCGGCCACGGAATGGCTTGTCGAGCAGCAAGGCGAGGATCAGGCCGAAGGTGAATTGAAGAAGGACGGAGGCGCCGGTCCACCAGAGCGTATTGCGCAGCGATCGGAAGAAGGCCTCGTCCTCGGCGAGCGCGCGGAAGTGGCCGAGGCCGATGAAAGCGCCGGAGAAGGGATTGAGGAGTTGGACGTCGCGGAAAGCATAGGACACGCCAAGTACCAGCGGCACCAGCATCACCGTCACGATCAGGATCAGCGCCGGCGCGGTATAAAGATAGGGCGCCGAGGCGTCCGCGATGCGCTTCATCAGCGGCGGGCGGATTGCGGGCAGGCCTTTCCGGCGCAGGGTATATTCCATCGATGAGGGTTCCTTCCGGCGGCTCCTTGGGCGCGTGGCGTCCCCAGCAGAGGGCGGCGCCGTGCGCCGCCCTTTTCGCGGTCATTTCTTGTTCGACAGATATTTCTGCTGCGCCTTGGTCAGGTAATCCGCCCATTGATTGGCGAGCTCTTCCGGTGTGATGTCGCCAAGGAGCGCTTCCTGGCTCGTCTTGATGGCGAGCGAGTCCTTGAAGAAGGCGAATTCTTCGAGATAGGTCGGCATGACGGTCGGGATGGCGTCCTTGTCGGCCAGTTCGTCGAACCAGCCCTTGAATTGGGGGCTCGAGTAGAAGGGGTCGTTTTCGGCCGACTTGTGCACCGGCAGCGCGCCGGTGCGCTTGTTCCACTCGATGTTGCCTTCCGGACCTTCGAGCGTTTCGATCAGCTTCCAGGAAAGATCCTTATTCTGGCTGGCCGCAAGCATCGACCAGCCGGCATAGCCGATCGTCGGGAACGTCTTGCCGCTCGGCCCCTTAGGCATGGTCGTGACGCCGAAATCCTCAGGCTTCATGCGTTCGGCGATCGCGATCAGCGCATCGGGGTCCTGGTCGAGGAAGGCACAGGTGCCGCTGTAGAAGCCGGCAACGATCTCGTTGAAGCCCCAGTTGACGCTGTCCTTCGGCGCGTGGCCGTTCTTGTAAAGGTCGATGACCCAGGTGAGCCCCTTGACCCAGCCCTCACTGTTCATCGTCGAGGTACCGTCCTCGTTGAAGAACTTATTGTCGCCGGCCATGGTGGCGCCGAACATCACCCAACCATTGAGGCCGCCCGGGCCGCCGCGCAGGCAGTAGCCGTATTTGCCCGGCAGCTTGGAGATTGCCTCGGAGGCCTTGACGAAATCGTCCATCGTCTTCGGCGGCTCGGCAACGCCGGCTTCGTCGAGAAGTTTCTTGTTGTAGAACATCGCCCTGAGATAGAAGCCGTAGGGCAGCATATAGGCGGTGTCGTTGACGTCGCGGCCGAGTTCGAGTGCGCGCTCCGTTAGGCCCGCGGTGTGCTCCCATTTTTCGAGATAGGGCTCGAGGCTTTCGAGCATGCCGTTATTGGCGTAGAGCGACAGCCAGGTATCCGGCATTTCCATGACATCCGGGATTTCGCCAGCGGAGACCATGGTCGCGAATTTCTGGAAGGCCTCGCCCCAGGGCAGCGAGATGATCTCCACTGTGGTGCCGGGGTTTGCCGCTTCGAACTTGGCGACGATCGATTTCAGAGTTTCGGTACGCTCCGGGCTGGTGATGACCTCGACGAGCTTCAGCCGGGTGTCGGCAAGTGCGCTGCCGGCCATCAGCGTGGCGAGGAGGGTGGCTGTGATCAGTTTCCTCATTTTTGTTCCCTTTGTTCTTGACGGTTGAACCATACTCACGGAGCGGAGCGCGCGGGGTTTCCTCGCTCCGCTCTTGTCAGCCTTTCTGTGAAGCGGCACCGATCGCCGCTTCGAGATCGCTCCAGAGGGCCTCCGTTCCCTCCAGGCCGACATGGAGCCGTACCGACCGCGGAGAGATGCCGAAGGCGACCGCGGAATTGGGCTCAGCTTTCTGCGCCAGAACGATTTCACCCGGCACGACGAGGCTTTCGTGGCCGCCCCAGGACACTCCGAGCTTGAAGATCTGCAGGTGATCGGCGAAGCGCCGCACGTCGACGTCTTCGCAGAAGATGAAGGAGAAAAGTCCAGAGGTGCCCGAAAGTCCCGGCGGCAAATGGTTGCCGAGGCCCGGATGGCAGACGATCTCCACCAGGGGGTGCTCCTGCAGGCGCCGGGCAATGGCAAGCGCCGAGCGCTCATGCGCCTTCATCCTGATCGGTAGCGTGCGCAGGCCACGGATAAGCAGCCAGGCGTCGAAGGGCGAAAGTTTGCCGCCGAGATAGGGGTAGGCTTCCGAACGGATGCGGCCGATCAGTTCCTTCGAGCCGGCGACGACACCGGCGACGACGTCGCTGTGGCCGCCCAGATATTTCGACGCCGAATGGATGACGAGATCGACGCCGAGCGCGATCGGCTGCTGAAATACCGGGCTTGCCCAGCTGTTGTCGATGATGGTGAGGATGCCTTCGGCCTTCGCGAGAGCGGTCAAAGCGCCGACGTCATGGGTGTCCATCACCCAGCTTGTCGGGCTTTCCATGTAGAAGAGCTTGGCGCCGGGCAGTGCTTTCTCGACGGCCTCACCGTCGCGGCCGTCCACATAGGTGATATCGATGCGCATGCGTTTCAGATGCGTGCCGAACAGGCGGAAGGCGTCGGGATAGACATGCTTGACCGCGACGATGCGGTCGCCCGGTTCGACGAAGGAGAGCACGGTAGAGGAAATCGCCGACATGCCGCTTGCAAAGCCGATCGCATCCTCCGCACCTTCTAGCCGCGCCAGCATCTCCTCGAACATCCGGACCGTCGGATTGAGCCCACGGGTATAGATCGGCCGCACGCGCTCCCCCCGGTAGGCGGCGATCATCTCGTCATAGTCCTTGAAGGTGAAGAGCGAGGTCTGGACGATTGGCGGCACGACCGCATCGAAGGCATTTACCTCATCATGTGCTGCAATCAGCGAGGCTCGGTCGAACGGGTCGAGGCCGTCATTCATTTGGACATCTCCATGATGTCTTCCTCGACGATCGCGAGGATATTCAGCGTCTCTTGCCGGGCGGCGTCAGGGTCCTGCGCCGCGATCGCATTGAAGAGCGTGCGGTGGTAGGGGAAGGATCGCCGGGCGAAGTCCGGCCGGTTGAAGGGTTTCTCCCAAAATCGCTCGAAGGCTTCGCGCATCTGCTCAAGCAGTTGGCGGAAGAGCGGGTTGTGGGTGGCGTCGTATATGGCGAGATGGAACGCGAGATCCTCCGGGCCCGATGTGCCCTTGGCGAGGTGGACCCGCTCCATCTCATCAAGCTTCGCCTGGATATTGACGAGGTCGCTGTCGGTCCGGCGGCGCGCGGCCAGGATGCCCGCCTCGACCTCGATGCCGCGTCGAACTTCGAGCGTTTGCAAGAGGGCGTCGCGCAGATGCTGGGTGTCGAGAGTGAGCGGCATGTGGATGGTGGCGCCGGTTATGGCGCGCAGCAGGTAGGTGCCGCTTCCCTTGCGCGACTCGACAACGCCGAGCGCCTGGAAATGGCTGAGGACCTCGCGGACCGTCGACCGGCCCACCATTAGCGCCGCCATCAGTTCCCGCTCCGCCGGCAATCGGTCGCCGGGTTTCAGGCCGGAGCGCTCGATGTAGTCGGCAAGCGCATCGATGACCTGCTGCACACGGTCGATCGTTGGCAAGGGCAAGAGCGTCGCTTTGGTCATGACGTTCCGGCTAAAATTGGTCTGACATCTTAGCAGTATGCCGATGTGAGGAGAGGTGGTCAAGGGCGGGAAATTGCGGATTGGCCGGAGCAGGATATCCTCGGCCGTTGCCCCATCGACGGGGGGAGGAACTATCGCAACTGCGTTACCGGGGAGGACGCACAAAAGACGATGCACAAGATGCCAGTCGGTCCCGGCTTTCAGGCGAGACACTAGCCGGCGAGCGCCAGTAGCTTGCTGATCGCCGCATGGTCGAAGCCGCCGATGCCCTCGCGGATATCGGCGGCGATCGCTTCGGCCACGGCGTCCTCGTCGCGCCGCCGCAAGGCGTCGATCGCTTCCCGGTGCCGGTCGACCACGTAAAGCTCGGTGACGTGTTCCATGGCGATGCCGAGGATCGGCCCGAGCTGCAGCCAGACACTCTCGATCAGCGGCATGGCGACCTGGTCGGGATTGGCCGTGTAGATCCGCCGGTGGAACTCCTGGTTGGCGATCAGCGCCCCGGCCTTGTCGCCGACCGTAATCGCCATCTCGATCGCATCATCGAGCGCGACGATGCGATCGATCTGGCGATCGGAAAGATGGGCGATCGCCCGCCTCGCTGCATGGCTCTCGAGGGCGATCCGCAGAGAGATCAGTTCCTCGAAGCGGGCGGGAGTGATACGCGGCACGACGATCCGCCGGTTTTCGAGAAATTGCAGCGCGCCGATCGACGTCAACTGCCTCAGCGCCTCGCGCACTGGCGTCGGGCTGCTCTCCAGCGCATCGGCTAGCCCACGTATGGTGATTGAGGTTCCCGGCCGAAAGGCGCCGACCATGATGGCCTGTCTGAGCCGCGTAAAGGCATAGTCGTGTGTGGTCATGCCTTCCGGCCGCGGAAAGGCTGGCAAGACAGGCGTCTTCAATGTCTTAGACCGGTCGTGGTGCAGTTGCATCATGGGTCGAGCTTGACTCCAGATTTGGAATTATGTCAATTTCCGGAAAATGTGATCACAAAAGAAGATTTGCGATATGTCTTTCGATACAGAACCGAGCGTGTTCGAGGCTTGGCTGGAGCAGAACGGACCGATCGAGAGCATCCAGGCGGTTATCTGCGACCTGAACGGTATCATGCGCGGCAAGCGGGTTCCGGTGGAACAGGCTTCGAAGGTACTCGGAGGCGGCATTCGCATGCCGCTGTCGATCGTCGGCGTCGACGTCTGGGGCGAGGACATCATCGGCAGCGAGCAGGTTTTCGCGACCGGCGACCGCGACGGGCTTTGCGGCGTCACCGGGCGCGGAGCCCTGCCGGTCAACTGGACTTCCCGGCCGAGCGCGCTGGTGCCGCTCTGGCTCTTTGTCGAAGAGGGCAAGCCCTTTCTCGCCGATCCGCGGCAGGCGCTTGCGGCCATCATTCGGGAATATCGCGAACTGGGGCTCCGGCCGGTCGTCGCGACGGAGCTCGAGTTTTATCTCATCGATCCGGAGCCGGACAGTGCCGTGCCGCCGATCTCACCCTATACCGGCAAGCGGCTCGACTCCGACGCGATCCTGTCGATCGACGAGCTCGACGATTTCGGGGAATTCTTCTCCGACGTCTACAAGGAATGCGCCCGCCAGAACGTTCCGGCCGATGCGGCGATCGCGGAGAACGGCATCGGCCAGTTCGAGATCAACCTGCTGCATACCGACGATCCGCTGAAGGCGGCGGACGACGCGATCTTCTTCAAGCGCATCGTCAAGGGCGTCGCCCGCAAACATGGGCTCGCGGCCACCTTCATGGCCAAACCCTATGGCACGCGCTCCGGCAATGGCATGCATATCCACTTCAGCCTACTCGACGAAGAAGGCAACAATGTCTTCGACGATGGCAGCGATGAGGGGTCGTCAACGTTGAAGTATGCGGTGGCGGGTCTTCTGCGCGGCATGGCGGAGACGACGCTGCTTTTTGCCCCGCACTTCAACTCCTACCGGCGCCTGCGCCCCGACACTCACGCGCCGACGTCGGTTTCCTGGGGTTACGAGAACCGCACCTCGGCGATCCGCATACCCGGCGGCAATCCGGCCGCGCGCCGCATCGAACACCGGGTCGCCGGTGCCGACGCCAACCCCTATCTCGTCGTCGCGGCAATCCTCGGTGCCGCGCTCGTCGGCATCCGCAACAAATGGAAGCCGCCGGCGCCCGTCGCCGGGCGGGCTTATTCCACGGAAAAATTGCCCAAAATTCCAGCCGATTGGGGGCAGGCGGTCGATGCCTTCGAGGCAGGGACGATTGCCGCCGAGATCTTCGACCCCGTGCTTCGCTCCATGCTGATCGCCTGCAAGCGCCAGGAGATCGCCGGCTTTGCCGAACAGGTCACGGACTACGAGTTCAGCGCCTATCTGGAAATCGTGTGATGGCATCAAAATCCTATGCCGGCGACGGCGCCTATCCGACGAGCTACTACGCCGCCTCCCGAAACATCATCCGCGAGCCGGTGAGGCTTGAGGGGCGGGTGGAAACGGACATCTGCGTCGTTGGCGCCGGCTATACCGGACTGTCGACGGCCATTCATCTCGCGGAGAAGGGCTACAAGGTCGTGGTGGTCGAGGGCGCGCAGGTCGGGTGGGGCGCCTCTGGGCGCAATGGCGGCCAGATCGTCAACGGTCTTAATGCCAGTCTCTCCACTATTCAGCGTCGCTATGGCGAGGATGCCGCCCGCTTCGTTGGCGGGCAGGTGCAGGAGGGCGGTCGCATCATCCGCCGGCTCGTCAGTGAGTATCGGATCGACTGCGATCTGAAGTCCGGGAATATCTATGCCGCCTATACCGCGGCGCACATGAAGGACCTCGAAGCAAAGCAGGCGCTCTGGCGCAAATACGGCATGGACGACCATCAGCTTCTCGACCGCGAGGCGCTGCGCAAGCTGGTCAATTCCGAGGCCTATTGCGGCGGCATGCTGGACACGACCGGCGGCCATATGCATCCGCTCAATTTGGTGCTGGGCGAGGCGCGTGCCTTCGAGAGCCTCGGCGGCGTCATTTACGAGATGTCGCCGGTGATACGCGTCGACCATGCGGTGGCACGGCCGAGCGTCCGCACCGACAAAGGGGAGGTCTCCGCTCGCATCGTCGTGCTTTGCGGCAATGCCTATCTCGGCGATGCAGTGCCGGAACTCGTCGCGCGCGTCATGCCGGTCTCGACGCAGATGATCACCACCGAACCGCTCGGGGTGGAACTGGCGCATGCGATGATCCCGAGTGACATGTGCGTCGAGGACGTTCGCTACATCCTCGACTATTTCCGGCTTTCCGCCGACAGGCGGATGATCTTCGGCGGCGGCACGGTCTATGGCGGCACCGATCCGGCGGACGTGGTGGCGAAGCTCAGGCCCAATCTCGAAAGGGTCTTCCCGCGCCTGAAGGGCGTGAAGATCGACTATGCCTGGAGCGGAAACTTCGCGCTTTCCTTCACCCGCGTGCCGCAGATGGGGCGGATCAGCACCAGCACCTACTTCGCCCATGGCTATAGCGGCCACGGCGTCACCGGTTCGCACCTCTTCGGCCGCATCCTCGCCGAGGCGATCGACGGCGACGCCTCGCGCTTCGACGTATTCGCGAAGCTGCCCTGGTATCCTTTCCCCGGCGGGCGGAGGTTCCGCGCGCAATATTCGACGATCGGCTCCTGGTGGTATTCCTTCAAGGATGCGGTTGGCTGGTAGCTTCGCCGTCGTGGCGGCGGCCCACCCCGGCGGCAGGCGCGCTGCCGTCGGTTCCCGCCAGTGGTGTCCTAAACGGATTTTTTAAGCCTCGTGCGTTCCGTGGAAAATAATATCTACAAAGATTATCGATAATGTCGGAGAACTCAGCTACCGTTTAGCAGGCTGAACCAGCGGGGACGAGAAATGAGCGCGTCGAAGGCGATAATCCAATCCCGCATCTCGCTCCATGCGGCCGGACCGATCCGGCGTCCATCGGCGGCGCTCGTTCCCCACTCGCTCGCGATCCTCGCTGCCTTCGCTTTCGTCAGCGCCCTCGTCATCGGGGCCATCTGAGCGCAACGGCTATGGACCAGCATCCGACTTCTTCGCCGACCAAGTACCGCTCTTCGCCCTTATAGCCCCTGTTCCGTATGCCGGCCTTTTCCCCATGTGCAGGCGAAATCCGACTGTCGTTCACTCTGCGCATCTGATAGCTGGATTGCCGCGCCACAAATCCGCGGCGCTTCTCCTTCAGCTATGGGCTTCGCCGTGACTCAAGCCGTCAATTCCGCGCCGTCCCAGAATTCCCTCGCCATGGCCGCGCTGCTCGTAGGCGGTGTCGCCATCGGTGGCTCACCGATCTTCGTGCGGCTTTCCGAGGTGGGGCCGATGGCGACCGCCTTCTGGCGGGTGGCACTGGCCCTGATCCCGCTGGTCGTCTGGTCGCGCTTGCGCAACGGTGCGGTCGACGACAGACGCCCCGAGCGATTGTCGGACTACGCCCTCCTTGTCCTGCCAGGGATCTTCCTCGCCGTCGATCTTGGGGCATGGCACCTCTCCCTCGCAATGACCTCCGTCGCCAACGCGACATTGCTCGCCAATCTGGCGCCGGTTTTCGTGACGCTCGCCAGCTGGGCTCTGTTCCGCGCGCCGGTCAGCGGTCTTTTCGTGGTTGGCCTCGGGACTGCGGTCGCCGGCGTCGTGGTGTTGAAGGGCGGGCCGAATTCTTTTCACGGCGGTGAACTCACCGGCGATGCCATCGCAATTGTCGCCGCGATGTTCTATGCCGGCTACATCCTCGCCATCGGTCGGTTGAGAAGTCGCTTCGGCACCAACCGCATCATGATCTGGAGCACTGCCTCGGCGGCGGTCTGCATCTTGCCCATGACCCTGATGACAGAAGCGGCGCTGTTCGCACCGAGCGCCTTCGGCTGGGCCATGCTCATTGGCCTTGCCTTCGTCAGCCATGCGGGCGGGCAGGTGGCGATCACCTATGCGCTCGCATATCTGCCGCCGGCTTTCTCCTCGCTGACGCTGCTTTTGCAGCCAGTCGTCGCCGCAGCCCTCGCTTGGGGGCTGCTCGGCGAACCGGTCGGCTTCATACAGGCGGTCGGCGGCGCAATCGTGCTGATCGGCATCCTGATTGCCCGCCGCGGCTGAATCAGATTCCCGGTAGCGTAAAGCCGGCGAGCCTGGCTTCGAGCATCCGGATCGTCGCCACATCGGCATTGGCGAAGGCAAAGCGCAGATAGCTTTCCTGACCTTCGCCAAAATAGTCGCCCGGCAGACAAACGATGCCGGCAAGCTTCGCCAGCTTCTCGGCCACGAATTGCGAGTCGATGTCGGGGAAGGGGTGACGGATATAGGCGAAATAGGCGCCGATCGCCTTCAGCTTCCATTGCGGCAGCCGACTGAAGACGTCTCGAAGCGCACTTGCGCGCGCGGCAATCTCGGTGCGGTTGGCAAGCCGCCAGTCGGCGAGCGCCGGAAGGGCCTTGGCGACGGCGGCCTGGGGCGCGCGCGGAGCACAGATCTGCAGGTTGTCCATGACCTTGGCGACCTGCGCGACCAGCTTGGACCCGCCCGTGATTGCGCCAAGGCGATGGCCGGGAATGCAGAAGGATTTGGAGAAGCTGTAGAGGCCGACGAAGCCCTCCTGCCATTCCTTGGCCTGGAGGAGGCGGTGCGGTGCCACGTGGGCCTCAGGCAGGAAATCGCGATAGGTCTCGTCGAGGATCAGCCAACTGTCGTTCCTGCGGCAGAGCTCGTAGATGCGCTGAATGAGATCCGGCGGGTAGACGGCACCCGTCGGGTTGTTCGGTGATACGAGTGCCAGCGCGCGGACGCCCGGACGGAGCGCCGAAGCGATCGTCTCGATTTCCGGCAGGAACCCGGCGCCGGCATCGCAGGGTGCGAGCTCGACATTGATCCCGAGCATCGCCAGCGTCGTCTCCTGATTGAAATAATAGGGGTTGGTCATCAGGACCGTATCGCCGGCGCCGGCAATCGCCACCGCTGCCGCGGTGAAGGCCTGATTGCAGCCGGAGGTAATGTGGATGTTTTCGGCGGTAACGGCGGCCCCATAAAGCGCAGCGACATGCTCGGCATAGGCTTGGCGCAGTTCCGCTTCGCCCTCGATTGCGCCATAGCCGGCATAGGCCGGCGAGGCGGCGGCGTCGCCCAGCCATTTCAGCATATCCGGATGAGCGGGATAGCCGGGTACTGCCTGGGAGAGATCGATCAAGGGACCTCTTGCCCCGTCATAGGCCTTCGCCCAGGCGAGGACGGACGGGACCGGTGGCGGCGAGAGCCCTTCGACGAGCGGATTGTAGTGGGGCATGGAAATGTTTCCCGTTTACTGAAGAGGTGGGGCGCGCCGCCGCCCTATGATTTGATCTTGCGGCGGTTACGCGGCGATGAAATGGACAAGGCTGCCCCGGATTCGTCACCGGAGTCCTCGGGTTTCGACACGCGGGAGCGGAGGATCGTGCGGGCGGACACCTGTAGTTCCGGCATGGGGTCGCTTTCAAGTGCGGCGAACAGCCAATCGATGAAGACCCGCACGATCGGGGCGGCCCGAACCTCGTTGCGACAGGCGACGAAGAAGGCATCGTTGGCGGGTACCGTCAAATCGAAGGGCGCGATCAGTTCGCCGCGCGCGATCAGGCTGCCGGCGGTGATCGTATCGCCGAGCGCGACGCCCTGGCTGTGCAGAGCGCCCTCCGTCGAAAGCCGTGCGTCGCTCATGAAATGCTGCCGGCCGCGCTGAAGGTCGGCCGCGTCGGCGGCGGCGAGCCATGTGTTCCATTCGCGGCCATCGTCGCCATGCAGCATTACATGGTCGCGAAGATCGCGTATCGAGCGGAGCGGGCGCAAGTTGAGGAGCGTCGGGCTTGCGACGGGGAAAAGCTCCAGCCTGCTCCAGAGCCTCGCCCAGCAATCCCCCCAATTGCCATCGCCATAGAGCAGGCAGAGATCGACGTCGCGGGAGTGGAGGTTTGCCGCGTCGTTCGAAGCGATCAGCGTCAGTTCGACGTCGGGAAACTGCTCGGTGAAGCGATGCAGACGCGGGATCATCCAGAGGGAGAGAAGCGCCGGAACGCAGGTGATCCTGAGCTCGCCGCTCGTCGCGGGACGCGTCATCGCCGCAGTGGCGGCCGCGATCTCGGCGAAGGCATGCGTCACGGCAGGCAAGAGGAGCGCGCCCTGAGGCGTCAGTCTCAACCGCTTGCCGCCGCGCTCGAAGAGAGGGGTGTTGAAAGAGAGCTCGAGCGCGCGGATCTGATGGCTGATCGCGCCGTGGGTAACGTTGAGCTCGCGCGCGGCGGCGGAAACCGAGCCGCGGCGGGCCGTCGCCTCGAAGGCGCGCAAAGGATTCAACGGCGGCAGGCGGCTCGACAATGGGGTTTCGAAGGTCGATATGTTATGTGAGTTTTTCTCACACGAAACACTATAACAATGTCAATTGATTTTCCAGACGAATTGTCACGTAATAGACGGCAACGAAGGCAAAAGCCTGGGGAACATGACTGCCGGACGCGAACGGCGAATCCGCGGAAATGCGATTGCGCGCCGTGCTCCGCCAATGCCCTTGGCTGAAAATGTGGAGACGCTCCTCGCATGGTCTGGGACGAAAAGAAGCTCGGCGAACTGAAGGCGAAATACGGCGAAAGCCATGGCGGCGAGCTGTTCGATCCGGTTTTCCGCAGGGTCGCGGACAAGATCTTCACCAAGGGGGGCACACGGCTTGCGCCTTATTCCGGTATCCCGACCTTCCTCAGCGCACCGTACATGCCGGTCGATGCAGATAAACCCGATTTCGGCAATCTTCAGGTCGCCGTAATCGGCATTCCCATGGATCTCGGCGTCACCAACCGCCCGGGCTCGCGCTTCGGACCGCGGGCGCTGCGCGCGATCGAGCGCATCGGTCCCTATAACCATGTGCTCGGCTGTGCGCCGGTTCACGACCTCAGGGTGGCCGATATCGGCGACGTGCCGTTCCGCAGTCGCTATCGACTTGAACTCAGCCACGACGACATTGAAAAGCGGCTCAACCAGATCGTCGATGCGGGCGTCGTGCCGCTCTCGGTCGGCGGGGACCACTCCATTACCCATCCGATCCTGAAAGCGGTCGGCAAGAAACAGCCGGTCGGCATGATCCACATCGACGCGCATTGCGACACCGGCGGGGCCTATGATCTCACCAAGTTTCACCACGGCGGCCCCTTCCGCAATGCGGTACTCGATGGCGTGCTCGATCCGACGCGTGTGATCCAGATCGGCATCCGCGGCTCGGCGGAGTATCTCTGGGAATTCTCCTATGAGTCCGGCATGACGGTGATCCATGCGGAGGAGATGAGCGGGCTTGGCATTCCGGCAATCATAAAGAAGGCGAGGGAGATCGTCGGTACTGGCCCGACCTATCTATCTTTCGACATCGACAGCCTCGACCCGGCCTTTGCGCCCGGAACAGGCACGCCCGAGGTCGGCGGTCTCACGAGCCGCGAGGTGCTCGAACTGATCCGTGGCTTGAAGGGCATCAACCTAGTCGGCGGCGACGTGGTGGAGGTGGCGCCGCAATATGACGCGACGACCAATACGGCCCACGCCGGCGCTCAGGTTCTATTCGAAATCCTAAGCCTGATGGTCTTCAGTCCGGCGGTCACAGGCACGCCCTGAATGAGACGGCGCGGCCGGTAACGGAGGTCGCGTCAACCGTATCCGAAGGGTATGATGTCGACATTTACAGTCGGGGTGACCGGAGCCCGAAGAGACAAAGAAAAACAACGACAACAGGGAACGCGGCGAGTGCCGTAAAAAACGAAGGAGACAAGCGATGAACATCAATTCCATCAGGCGCCGCACGCTGCTGGGGGCGGGGCTTGCCGGTGCAGCGGCGCTGGCGATGCCGGCGGTGCTGAGAGCGCAGGATCGGTCGCTGAAGGTCGGCGTCTATGGCGGCTACTTCAAGGACTCGTTCGACAAGAACATCTTCCCTGAATTCACCAAGGCCACGGGAATCGCGGTCGAGTCGGTGGCCGAGCCGACGGGCGAGGCCTGGCTGGTTCAGCTCGAGCAGGCTGCCCGCGCCGGCCAGGCGCCGGCCGACGTTTCGATGATGTCGCAGGTGGCGATGCTGAAGGGCCAGGCGACCGAGCTCTGGACCCCGATCGACATGACGAAGATCAAGGATGCATCGAATCTGCTCGACCGTTTCATCAACAAGTATCCGGATGGCCGGGTTGCCGGCGTCGGGGCGGTTTCCTGGTACATCACGCTCGTCACCAACACCAACGTCTACAAGGAGCCGCCGACCTCATGGGCTGCCCTGTGGGATCCGGCGAATGCCGACAAGCTCGGCCTCCTGGCGCTGGTTTCCAACTCCTTCCTGCTCGAAGTCACCGCCAAGACCTTCATGGGTGGCACCAATGCGCTCGACAGCGAAGAGGGCGTCCTGAAGGCGTTCGAGAAGCTTGCCGAGGTGAAGCCGAACGTCAGACTCTGGTACCGTGACGAGGCCCAGTTCGAGCAGGCTCTAAAGTCGGGCGAAATCCCGATGGGCCAATACTACCACGACGTCACCGGGCTTGCGGCGGCCGATGGCCATCCGGTCCGCTCCACCTTCCCCAAGGAAGGCGGCATCCAGGATTCCGGTTGCTGGGCGCTGTCGCGCGCCTCGCAGAAGGTGGAGGAGGCGCATATCTTCATCGATTACATGTGCCAGCCCGCGATCCAGGCGACGCTGTCGCGCAAGGTCGGCACCGCGCCCACGGTCAAACGTGAGTCGACTGACCTGACGGATAAGGAATTCGCGGCCGTGTCGTCGGATATCGAACCCATCATTCCGCGCTATGATCTCTACCAGACAAAGTCGGATTGGCTGAACCAGAAGTGGACGGAGCTTATCGTCGGCTGATGTACGGGTTCGCCCCACTGTCCCGCTCCCACTGCTGGAGCGGGAGTCGGCGGCCTTAAACCGCCCGCGGTTTTGGGTAAGCGGATCTAGCAGAAGCAACACAGCCGCAGGAGCCCGAAAGGACTCGCTGCCTCGCGGAACGGGGAACATATGTCGGGACTTGTCCTTCAGAAAGTCGTCAAGGAATTCGGTGTCTTCCGGGCTGTCAATGACGTCAACCTGGACGTGCCGCACGGCACTTTCGTTTGCATGCTCGGTCCGTCCGGCTGCGGCAAGACCACGCTGCTCAGGATGATTGCAGGGCTCGATCTGCCGACCTCCGGAGCCATCCGGCTCGACGGGGAGGACATCACCCGGGTGCCGACGCATAAGCGCAATCTCGGCATGGTGTTCCAATCGCTGGCGCTGTTTCCGCATTTGACGGTAGGCGAAAACATCGCCTACCCACTCCGCATACGCAAGGCGCCGAAGGAAGAGCAGAAGAAGCGCGTCGACGAACTCCTGTCGATGATTCATCTGGCCGGCTATGCCGACAGGCCCGTGTCCAAGCTCTCCGGCGGCCAGCGCCAGCGCGTCGCGATCGCCAGGGCGCTCGCGATCTCGCCAAAGCTCTTCCTGCTGGACGAGCCGTTGTCGGCGCTCGATGCGAAGCTGCGGGAGGCGATGCAGGTGGAACTCCGGCAGCTGCAGCAGAAGCTCGGCATCACCACGATCGTCGTCACCCACGACCAGCGCGAGGCAATGACCATGGCCGACACCGTCGTCGTGATGAACGGCGGCGAAATCCGCCAGGCCGCCTCGCCGATCGAGATCTACCGTCGGCCGGCCGACAGTTTCGTCGCTGACTTCATCGGCCAGACGAACCTCATCGAGGCGGAAGCCGACAGCCAGGGCCGTGCGACTGTGTTCGGCCAGCCGGTCGCGGGTCTGCCCTTGCCGCCGGGTGCGGCAAGGGCAACGATTTCGATCCGTCCGGAAGATGTGCACCTGACGGCCCCGGGTGCCGGTGCGTTGAACGGCAAGGTGACCTTCGTGCGCGATCTCGGTGGGACGATCGAGACCTTCGTCGACGTGGCCGGCCGCCAGATCGTTGCGGTCTCCACACCGCGAGCTCGTCCGGAAGTCGCCGTCGGGCAGCCTGTCGGCGTAGCGCTCACCCCGGACGTCTGCGTGGTGCTCGGCAAATGAGACGCGAACCACCTCAAAACATCGGCGACTATGCGCCGCTTCTTTTTCCGGCGGCGATGCTCACCGTCTTCTTCGTCGTTCCGTTCGGCACAATGATTGCCGTCAGCTTCTTCCAGCGCCAGCAGGGCGGCTTCTATATGCCGGCCTTCGTCTTCGACAATTACGGCCGTTTCCTCTCCGCTTTCTTCGGCGGCGTGCTCGGCTTCTCTTTGATGCTGGCGATCGCCGTCGCCATCTGCTGCGTCGTGCTGGCACTGCCGTTCACCTATCTCCTGACGCGCACGGCGCGCAGCGTGCAGGTCATCTGGCTCGTGGCACTGCTTTCGGTACTGTCGCTTTCCGAGGTCATCATCGGCTTTGCCTGGTCGACGCTCTTCTCGCGTACCGCCGGCATTACCAATGTCCTTGTTGCGCTCGGTTTCATGGGCGAGGCCAAGGCATTGACGCCGAGCTTTGGTGCGGTGCTGACCGGCATGGTCTACCAGGCCTTGCCCTATACGGTACTGGTGCTGTTCCCTGCGCTTGTGCGCCTCGACCCGACGCTCACCGAGGCCGCGCGCACGCTCGGCGCATCGCCGATCAAGGCTTTCTTCACCGTTGTCGTGCCGGCTCTGAGAAACACCATCACGGCGACCTTGATCATGGTCTTCATCTTCGCGCTCGGCTCCTATCTCTTGCCGCAGCTTCTCGGTCGGCCGCAGCACTGGACGCTCTCGGTCCTGATCACCGATCAAGCGATCTACCAGTCGAACATGCCCTTTGCCGCGGCGATGGCCGTTTTCCTGGTTCTGGTGACCCTCGGGCTGGTGGCGCTCACTGTCATTGCAGGACGAAGAGGAGAAGCGGCATGACCTCGGTATTCCGCAGGCTCTACTTCTTCCTGATCGCGCTATTTCTGGCGCTGCCGCTGATCGTCGTTGCTGGCGTGTCGGTCAATCAGAAGCAGACGCTTGCCTTTCCGCCGGAGGGTTTTTCCGCTTCCTGGTACGGGGAGATTTTCTCGAATGCCGAGTGGCGGAACGCTCTTGCCGCATCCGTAACACTGGCGTTGCTTTCGGCCATGCTGGCAGTTGCGATCGCGCTTCCGCTCGCCTGGTTTCTGTGGCGACGGGTGGCGCCTTGGGCAAACATCTTCCAGCTGCTCGGTGTGGCCCCTTTTACGCTGCCGCCGGTGATCACCGCGCTCGGCATGCTCACCTTCTGGGCGACCGCCGGCTTTTACGGGCAGCCATGGACGGCGGTCGTCAGCCATGCGATCTTCTTCGTGACCCTGCCGCTGGTGACGCTGTCGCTCGGCTTCACTTCGATCGATCGCTCGCTGGTCGAGGCCGCAGCAACGATGGGCGCGGACGAAAGCGCCATCTTTCGCACCGTGGTTCTACCGTTGATCCTGCCCTATATCGTTTCAGGCTATGCCTTTGCCTTCGTGCTTTCGCTCAACGAATACATCGTTGCCTACATGACCGTCGGCTTTACGATGGAGACGCTGCCGATCAAGATATTCAATGCGCTGCGCTACGGCTACACGCCGACGATGGCCTCGGTGACGGTGCTGTTCGTCGCGACGGCGGCAGTGATATTCGGTCTGGTCGCCCGTTTCGGCGACCTGCCGAAGCTGCTCGGCGCCATGGCCTCGGATGAGAAATGATGAAGCTTGCGGTCTTGCAGATGAGGAGCGTCGGCGGCGACATTGCCGCCAATCTGGCGCGCATTGAAGGGGCGGCCGCGGAGGCGGCCGGCAGGGGGGCGACCCTGCTCGTGACGCCGGAGCTCGGAATTACCGGCTACGGCGCCGGCGAGATGATCCTCGAGCTTGCGCAGCCGGCGGACGGGCCGATTGTCCGGCAGTTGCAGAGAATCTCCCGCGGCATCGGCATTGCGGTTGTCGCGGGTTTTGCGGAACTCGACGGCACCGCCGTTTACAACAGTGCCGTCCTCGTGGACGGCGATCGTGAACCGACGGTCTATCGGAAGTCGCATCTCTATGGCGATTACGAACGCGGGCTGTTCACGCCGGTGCAACCCTCCACCCGACTGTTCGAGCACAAGGGCGTTACCTGCGGCCTGCTGATCTGCTATGACGTCGAGTTTCCGGAGAACGTCCGCCGGCTGGCGCTTGCCGGAGCAGAAGTCGTGCTGGTACCGACGGCGCTGCCAGCCGGCTGGTCGGGCACCTTCATCACCGAGCACATGATCCAGACGCGGGCGTTCGAAAACCAGCTGTTCGTCGCCTATGTCAACCATTGCGGCTCGGATGCGATGTTCTCCTTTGCCGGTTCATCACGGATCGCCTCGCCCGATGGACAGGTCCTGGCGAAAGCCAATTCCGCGGAAGAAGCGCTGATTTTCGCAGAGATCGACCCGAAAGCCTTCGCCATTTCGCAGAGCGAGAATAGCTATCTCAAGGACTTGCGGCGGCCGGGCTGAACGTTTGCATCGGCAAGAGGGGTAGAACCGGCATGGCTTTCCTTTTGGATGCGCCTCTCTAGTTAACGGGGGCGGCACTTCGTTGCCGGCGGATAGGCGGAGAAAGCTAATCAGTGACGAAAATTCTTGGCATATCGGGCAGCTTGCGAAAGGCGTCCTTCAACACCGCTCTGCTGAAAGCAGCTCAGTCCGTGGCGCCCGATGAAATCACATTCGAGACCGCGACGCTGCATGCCATTCCGCTCTATGACGGGGATGTCGAAGCGGCGAGCGGCGTGCCGGCCGCCGCCGAGGAGTTGAAGCAAAAGATCGGCGCTGCGGACGGGGTAATCCTCTTCACGCCGGAGTACAACAACTCGATCCCCGGCGTGTTCAAGAATGCCATCGATTGGGCGAGCCGCCCTCCCGCCGACATCCGCAAGGTGTTCGGTTCCCGCCCCTTCGCCCTTGCCGGCGCCTCTTCTGGAAATTTCGGCACCATTCTAAGCCAGAATGCCTGGCTTCCTGTCATGCGCACGCTTGGCGCCGATCTCTGGGCGGGCAAGCGCTTCATGCTGCCCAAGGCGGGCACGCTTTTCGACGATGATGGGGCGCTCACCGATGACGATACGCGGGAGCGGCTGCGCGGTTTCGTGAAGGCCTTCGCTGACTACATTGCAGCGAGGAGGGCGAGATAACGTCCGCTATCCCATGTGTCCTTTACGGAGCAGGAATCCATCTGGGACGCTTCAGGTGCATGAGCGCAGACTGTAAAAGCGCGGTCTCCTTTGCACCCACTTGCCAATAGGCGTGGCGATCGTGCCATCACCCACCTGTTGGCGTGTTCGGGTGCAACGGGCTCAGACAACCAGAAAGTCATCGAAGGCGAGAGTGCCAGGGGCGCCGGTCAGGGTGGCGAAATGGATCGACGTGCCCGCGCCGCTGCCGTCGGCATCGTAAAGAAGCCAACCATTGCTGGTGTCATAGAGAACGTGGTCATCGGCATCCTGCGCGGTTCCGGCTGAATCAGCCCGGAAGAAGGCTGAGGACAGCGTGCCGATGGCAGCCAGCGCCGTGAACACGGCATTCTCGAGCCGAATCGCGTCGTACGGATGCGAGAAATCGCGGATCACATCGACATTGGTTGAGGCGTTGAGCCCAGTATTGAACACGAAGGCGTCGGCGCCCGCGCCGCCAGTGAGCCAATCATTGCCTCCGCCACCGTAGAGCGTGTCGTTGCCGAACCCGCCGAGCAGCGTGTCATTACCGGAGCCACCGACGAGTGTGTCGTTTCCGCTCCGGCCGTCGAGCCGGTTGGCCGCGCCGTTGCCCGTAAGCCGGTCGGCATAATTCGATCCGATGACGTTCTCGATGAAAACGAGCGTGTCGGAGCCGCGCCCGCCGCCGACGCTCTGCGCCGTCGTGAGACCGAGATTGACCCTCACGCCGCTGGTCGCATCCCAATAGCCGGCGGTGTCCACGCCGGCGCCGCCATCGAGCCTGTCATTGCCGACGCCGCCGAGCAACGTATCGTTGCCGGAGCCACCGGCGAGAGTATCGTTTCCGTTCCGGCCTTCGAGCCGGTTGGCCGCGCCATTTCCTGTAAACCG
>NZ_JAGILA010000012.1 GCF_017874595.1 Sinorhizobium kostiense
GGCCGTATGCTTTGGCTACGCCGCGCGCCAGCCGGGCAAACATTCCGCTCCGCTTGAGCCAACAGAATTGTTTCCATTTAACCCGGAAAGGCTCTGGAGCGGTGCCGGCGCCGCGTCCAATCAGACGCGCGAAGACTACTGGAGCATTCCGAACTGCTGTGGTCGGTTCGAGGATGTGCAGCAGGGCGGCGCAGCACACCGCCGCCCTTCGTCGCTTACCCGGCGATGTAAGCCTTGATCTCTTCGGTTTCCCGCTCCATGGCGCGAATGTGATACTTCACCACGTCGCCGATCGAAATGATGCCGGCAAGTCGTCCGTCCCTCTCCACCGGCAGATGGCGCGCGCGCAATTTGCTCATCATTTCCATCAGCGTCTGGGCGGTCATCTCCTCGCTGCAGCAATAGACGTTCTGCCACATCACGGTCGAGACCGGCTTTTCGAGACACGAGGCGCCATGTTTCGCAATCGAGGCGACAATGTCGCGTTCCGTCAGAATGCCGATAATACGGTCGTCCGGATCAACGACGACGACGGCACCGATATGATTGTCATGCAGAAACGCCGCCACTTGCTGTACCGTAACCTGCGGCGTCACGGTTACGACGTTGTGGCCCTTTTCGTTGAGTATCGCTCTTACTGACATGCACACATCTCCCGTTGCGATAATACCGGGCCGAATGGGGAAAAGTTCCGGCCTGCCCACCCGAGCGTCCCAAGGTCGCAATGGTGCGCGCAGTCGGCCGCAGGAACCTCTACCCATGCCGGCACCAAACCGGCTTTCCGCCCTTCCTCCTTCGGGCGAAGCCGCACCGACACTCGGCCCTTCAGCGGGCGCCGCACATGAGGGTGGCCGGCGACCATGGCGGATGGTGCCCTTACGACCGGGGGAAATCAAGCATTGTCACGACGCTGTCCCGGCTCGACGTCAGAATCCGCCATCACGAAAATTCCGATGTTGAAATAAACCATTTTGCAGGGCCTGATTTCGCATTCGCGGTACAGCCGCCCATCTCATCAGACTCGAAGGTTGCGGGCGCAGCGCACTCGTCGCAAGCATTCCGGGTTCGATCCTTTGCACGTCAAACCCCTCACCGGCGCGGGTCGAACCATCCGAACAGCAGGAAGCCGAACAGGAAGCCGCCGATATGCGCTTCCCAGGCAACGCTTTCCGCGCCGCCTATCGACAATAGTCCGAACGCCACGAGAAAGTTGGTGAGGAACCATACGCCCGTAAAGATCAGCGCCGAGCGATTGGCGAGCGTCTCGGTCAGGGACAGGCGCCGATTGAGATGTGCGAACTGGCGGCTGATGCGACCGCTCGGTGAGAAGACGAAGCGCACCGCGGCGCCCATGAGAGCTGATACGACTCCGGAAGCGCCGACCACAACCGCCATTTCTGCCCAATGGAAAACGAGGTGCAGGGCGACGGATGCTGCCGCCGAGAGACACCAGAAGACGGCGAGGCGTGCCGGTCCGATACGCCGCACGACCGGCGCCCCGAACGCAACCATCCAGAAGATATTGAATATCAGATGCTCCCAGCTGCCGTGCAGAAGGGAATAAGTCACCGGCGTCCATAGCCAGGCGAGTCCCTGCTCGGCGAGCGGGATCGCGTAGCGCGCCGGAATGAAGGCGAAGTTGAGGATAACTTCCTGATCGGCCGCAACGGACAGCACGTAGCTTCGCAGTACATGGACGGCGATGAGGAACAGGAGGACCGCGGTCAGCCCCGGGGGGAGATTGAAAGCGGGCTCACGACCGTGCCGAGCGGCAGCCTCGGCATTCGCTTCCGCCGGCGCTGCCGACTGATCCTGCTCCATCGTTCGAATCCTATCGATATGCCGGCTGGACCAAGATCCAGCCGCTTCGGCGACGTTCGCGCGCCGGAGGCAAGGCATAAGCAAAGGAAAAATGGCCGTCCAGCAAAAACTGAACGGCCATGAGCGCAATGTTCGGCGCTCCAGTCGATGTGCCGAAGACAAGCTTCGTGAAGTGATGGGAGAGCAATGCCAGCACCGCGCGTCAGGCGCAATTGGAACCAAGCGTTAACCTTAATACCGACGGCAGCAGATTCTGACCGATCTGACCGGAGCGCTGGTGTGTCATGGCAAGGCGCGTCCCGCGCCGTGATGCCGGAGCATGAGAAGTGCGGCGCAACGCAAGTCAGAATCTACTGCCTTTGGCAATTATTCCATCTGGCACGAATCTCGCTCGGCTCATTGCAGGGTCGAATCCCGCGGCGGCAACTGTACCGATCCGGAACAGCCTGCCTCCCCACGGCATGAGGACAAGCATATGCGTAGCAAAACGGCCAACGAACTGTTCCAGTACTGGAATACGGTTCGCGGTGACCGCCCCCTTCCCCGACGCGACGAAATCGCGCCAGCGGAAATCCGCTCGCTGCTACCTGATCTCTTCATGCTCCAACGACAGGCGGACGGAACCAGCCGCTTCCGTCTTGCCGGCACCGGCGTTTGTGCGTTGTTCGGGAGCGAGCTGCGCGACCGGCAATTTTCGCTGCTGTGGCAGGAATCGGAGAAGGCGGAACTCGCTTGCGTTCCCGATCAGGTGATGACGCGCTGCGCGCCGATCCTCGTTTCCGCCGTCGGCCATTCGGCAGCCGGAGAGGTGCTCGACGTGGAACTGCTGCTTACTCCCCTTGCCTCCGCCGACGGAAGCAACGACCGCGTGCTCGGAACGCTTTCGCCACTCTCCCGTCCGCTCTGGCTGCACATGGCTCCAGTCACGAGGCTCACCGCGAGCAGCCTCAGCATTCTCGGTCCCACCAGGAACGTTTCGCTGGACGACCGACATATGCCTCCCCGGACGACGGCGGTCGGCGCCATGAACGAATGTGCGACCCGGCGAACGCTGCACCTTCGCGTCCTCGACGGCGGACGCCGGGATTGAGACCTTTAAAGCGGCACGGGAACCACTCAGCAGGGTGCATTGCAGCGCGCGCGTCCATCAGACGCTCGTGTCGTGTGGGGGCGCCGCTGCAACTCTTTGAATTTGCGCATGGAGCTTTCAAAAAAACGGCTCGGATTTTCAGCCTGTGCGCTGGAACTGATTTCAACAGCCAACCTTCTATTAACCGCCCCGACCTATACTGACGCGTGCAAGCCTATGTCGATTGCAGAGCAACAATGTTCTCGTTTCAGCACACTCAAAGCACCCACGCGAAGACACAGCAGGAAAGCGCATTTCAGCGGGTTTCGGTCAACCTTGCCGGACGGCTGATGCTTGCCAACCGCGACGAATACGAGTGCACAGCAGTTGACATGTCGCCCGGCGATGTTCTCTTTGCCACCGTAGCGAGGCCGCGCGCTGGTGAGCGCATAATCGCCTATATCGATCACGTCGGGCGGATCGAGGGCACCGTCTCCCGGCTTGCCGAAGATGCGTTCGTTATCCAGATCAACGCGACGGAACGCAAGCGCGAGAAGCTCGCGGCGCAGCTTACCTGGATCGCGAACAAACACGAACTCGGCCTGCCCGAGGACCGGCGCCACGACCGGCTCGCTCCACGCAAGACCTTGACGGAACTGGCCGTCGAAGGCGGCGAGAAATACCGTTGCCGGATCATCGACCTTTCATTGTCCGGCGCAGCGATCGATATTGAGGTTCGACCTGCGATCGGCACGCCCGTCACGCTCGGCAACAGCATGCGTGGCCGGATCGTCCGCCACTTCCAGGAAGGCGTCGCCATGGAGTTCTCCGGCATTCAGTCGCGTGAGGCTCTTACCGAGTTCCTCTGAGCAATCGCTGGCGGGCCGCCGCAAAGCTGCCGCCGCGTAATTCGCTTGGACCGCTGGTCGCCTTGCTCCGCCTGCCCCCCGCGCCATGCCGACTTTTGCAAGGGCAAGCACGCCACTCGACCGGAGCCGCTTCAAGGCCCCATGCAGTACTACGGCGTTCTCATCCTGGTGAGATGGTCGTTCGGCAAGTAAAACCAATCTTCTGATAAAGAAATATCTTCTGGTAAATCATCCGTTGCTGCAACTTTGCCCGACCGCGGCAAGAGGCGCCCGCCCTTGACTAACTCCCCGCCGCCATCGCCATCCGCCGTGAGCCAAAGCAGCAAAAAGCGCGCTCGAAATCTCTCCAATTTTTCATTAGCTTAGATGTTGTCCGCCTTACCCGGCAGGCGCCACAGCGGTGACTTCGCTCAACTTTTAGCTAAATTTTCCGAAAATACAAATCGAGATTTATTCTTATTTCTCTAGAACACCGCTCGAATTTGTACTTGTTTTTACCTCCCATCTTCGCCGCCGATAAAAAACTCTGTGCCAATGTCGAACCAGAACGGGGAGACAAAAATGCACAAGTTCATCACCAGCACGCTTGCGGGCGCAGTCATGGCAGTCGGCCTTCTCGCCGGTTCGGCGTACGCCCTCCCGACAAATATGGTCGCGAGCGGCGCGACCAATCCGCCAGTCGGCCACTATGAGTTCTGCAAGAGCCATGCGCCCGAGTGCAGCCCGGTCGGCTCCGATCAAGGGCCAACCGTGCTCTCGCGCGCGGGATGGCAGACCATTCTCGCGGTGAATTATGAGGTCAACCACGCCATCATGCCGATGACGGACATGGAGATCTATGGCGTCGAAGAAAAATGGACCTATCCAGACAGTATTGGTGATTGCGAAGACTACGTGCTTCTGAAGCGCCGCAAACTGATCGATGCCGGCTTCTCGCCCGCCGATCTGCTGATCACAGTCGTCCTGCAGCCGAATGGCGACGGACACGCGGTCCTTACAGTCCGCACCGACCGCGGCGACTTCATCCTCGACAACATGCGCAACAAGGTCCTGCTTTGGTCGGAGACGGAATACACGTTCCTCAAGCGGCAATCTTCGGAAAACGCCGGACGGTGGGTGAAACTCCAGGACGGCCGTGCGGTTGCGGTGGGCACTGTGCGAACGGAATAAGATGCCAACGCCGGTTCGCCGCATAGCGGCGAACGGCTCTCCCATCGGGCTTCGGTCAGTCCCTTGTGTCCCCGTCCAGACCAAGCCCCTCCGGCCGGCTTCGATTGTCCCCGAAGCCGGCCGTTTCTTTGTCCATGAACCATCCACGACTTCGCCATCGGCCGCGGAAGCGCACATGCTTCAGTGAAAATTAACCATATTCGACGACTGTCGGGCAGCACACACATCGACGGCGTCTCTCATGAACTCACCTGACGTCCCCGATCCGAACTTTCTTCCGCTCCTGTCGTCGCGTTTCGCATACAGAATAACGACAATCGTCGGATTGCTGGCAGCCTTGGCTGTCGCCATTTCCTTCACGGGGCGATGGTTCGGCGAGAATCTCGCGCTCGCCGGACACACATCCAGCCTCGAAACCTACGACATCTTCATCGGGCAGGATCACTTGCGCCTACCCGCCAATGTCATCCGCTTCGAAAGCCAGCGCATGACACGCGTTGCCGAGCGCGTGGACCTCTATCTGACATGGCCGACCCTCGCCGGATACAGCGACGAGACGCGGCACCTCTTCAACGATTTTGACCATCCGGAGAAGCTGATCTTTCTTCAGATCGCGCAAAGCACCATGTCGCGCGACATGTCGGGACGGCTGGAGCCGATTTATCGACACCTCTTCGAAGGCGCGCCCCGCTCCGGCCCGGCGGGGCTCGCGAGATATGACGCCAAGGCGAGTTCCAGCTATGCGGGCGAGGTTTTCTTTACTGGCCCCCGTCTCGCACGTAGTCCCTATGTCGTGCGCTGCCTCCTGCCTGAAGACCTGGCCGCCTCCTCCAGCGCCGACTGTCAGCGAGACATTCATGCGGGCAAGGATCTTATCGTTCTTTACCGCTTCTCCAGCAAGTTGCTGCCCGAATGGCAGGCGATCGACGAATCCATCGAATCTTTCGTGCGCGGCCGGCTGGTGCCGTGAATTTGTCCAAGTGTCGTGGTGGAGGGCAGCGTGCGTGGCCGATGCGGCACGTAACGCTCCCGAACAAATCGCCCAGCCAGGGAAACCAATCATTCATCATAAACCGATTGGTAACGCTATCCGGCTACAGTCCTGGGAACGATCGTTTCCGGAAACGACGTCCGGACGGCACCCCCGAAATAAGAATGAAGAGCAGCGCAGTGTCTCGATCCGTTTTTTCTGATCTCGCGAAACGTCCACTTGGTGTCTTTGCACATGTTGTGGGACGATTTTTCCTTGCAGCCGTCATCGCCGTTTTGGCCCTTTCGGCGCCGGCCTTCGCCAACTCGAAGTATGCCGGCATCGTCGTCGATGCAAAGACCGGCAAGGTGCTTTACGGCGAGTCTGCAGACGAGCTGCGCTATCCGGCGTCCTTGACCAAGATGATGACATTGTACCTGGCTTTCGAGGCGCTCGAAGCCGGAAGGGTCAGCAAGTCCACGCCGGTGCCCTTTTCCAAGAATGCGGCGGCCGAGCCGCCATCGAAACTGGGGGTCCGCGCGGGCCGGTCGATTACGGTGGAGCAGGCGATCCTCTCACTCGTCACGCGTTCTGCCAATGACGCCGCCACGGCATTGGGCGAGCTCCTGGGCGGCTCCGAACAGCGCTTCGCGCGGATGATGACGAACAAGGCTCGCGCACTTGGTATGACCCGCACGACCTATCGCAACGCCCACGGTCTGCCGAACTCGGAGCAGCGGACGACGGCGCGCGACCAGGCGCGGCTCGGCCTCGCCCTGAGGCAGCACTTCCCCCAATATTACGACTATTTCTCCACGCGCAGCTTCCGCTTCGGCAAGCAGACGATCGGCAATCACAACCGGCTGCTAGGCAATGTGCGCGGCGTGGACGGTATCAAGACCGGCTATACCCGCGCATCCGGCTACAACCTGGTAACCTCGGCGCAGCTCGAAGGTCGCAGCATCGTCGCGGTGGTGATGGGCGGAACGTCCGGCGGTGCCCGCGACGCCCAGATGCGCAAGCTCGTCGCCAAATACATGCCGGCGGCCTCACGCCGCGGCAGCGGCAACCTCATTGCGCAAGCACCGGCAACTCCGGTTGCTGTCGCCGAAGCCGAGAGCCAACCGAGTGAACCCGCAGCCATGGCCGCGGCGGCCTTGCCGCACACGGGGCCGGTCCCGGACTTCCGTTATGGTGGCGAAGAAGCCGCGGGAAGCGTCGAGATGGCCTATGCGGAAGCAGAGCCCGCCTCCGACAACCCGGTCCTATCCGGCAAGATCGCGCCGAACACGCTCGAGGCCCAGAGTGTCAAGCTCGCGCAGCATCCGACGCCGTCGTCCGACGTCGATGCCCAGATCACAAATTCTGTGGCCAAGGCCGAGGTCGCCGCGGCTAAGGCCGAAGCGCAGACGGAAACGGTGCCTGAGGGCTGGGTCATCCAGATCGGGGCGACAGCCGACAAGGCGCAAGCGATGACGCTCCTCGGCAATGCCCAGGAAAAGGGCGGCAAGGTGCTGCGCCATGCGACGCCATTTACCGTCGCCTTCGGCAGCGGTGCAGCGCAGGTCTACCGCGCTCGCTTCGGCGGCTTCGATGACCAAAACAAGGCCGTCAACGCATGCAAGGTGTTGAAGAAAAAGGGATTTGCATGCTGGGCGAGCCAGCAGTGACCTGGCGCATCGTGCCGAGAATCGGAATCGCTTGTCGGAAAGCGTGATGCGCAGTTTCAAAGACCTACAGCGTCCTTTGTGCGTCCTGAAGGACGGACGGCGTTGTAGGACACATGACGGCCGGACGCGTTCCCTCCGGCCGCCCCTCGGATTTGTACAGCGTAACGAGGTCAGTCATGGCAATGAACGAGAATGTTCCCGGCATGAACATCGCGGCCGGGAAGAAACCTAAGCCCTCGCGTCTTCGGTTGCATCCACTCCATGAGGCAGCCATGCGCATCGCCGATCTCGGGCTCAACCGCTCAAAGGCGAGGACTCGGGATCTGGTGAGCATGCTTCTCACCCATGGGGCGCGAGCATGGCGCTCGACCCAACCGCGCGCGGTGATCCACCTGCACGTGACCGCTCCCGGTCGCGGCCGACCTCTCAGACTGCACATGGATAGTTGTTTGCCTGAGCGTATGTGAGCGCATACGGGGCCAGCTTGTCAGATTGACCAGGTTTAGGATTAGGGTCGATCCGACCTGAAATCGCGATCTAGAGAAGACCGAGTTCCGCAAGCTCGCGCCGCAGTTCTAGGGGCATATCGGCAGAACCTGAAAGCGAGGCGAGGTCGCGCGGCGCTTCTTTGGCCTCGAGATAACGCCAACCTTGGAAGGCGCGTCGCGGCTGGAGTTCCGTCTCGACGACCTCAGGGCCGAGAATGAGGTTGCAGCGGCCGATCGCCTCGCCGTCCGTAAAGGGTTCGACCCCGATCAGCGGCTGTCTCGCCTGCACATACCCCTTGATTACCCAATAAAGCGAGCCGCCGGAGAGAAGCTCCTCCGTGCGCTTCGGCACCATGCGGGTCGTATGGAACGAGTGCGGCTCCTGTCCGGCCGCGATCGCGGCGAGCGACCGGCGCGAGACCCACTCGCGAAGGTCTTCAATGGATTCGGCACCGACGCAGAGCTTTATGATATGCAGAGCCATGGAATGCTTGAACACCCGTCGGGCGGCGCGGTCAACCTTGGTGAGGAGCCCCATCCACAGGGGCACCTTTTCGACCCGCCTCTCCTGAGCCCGCTGCAAGTCAAAGTGCTGCAGCGAGCTTTGCGCGTCTGATAACACGCCGACGCTGTCGTCAGCACTCGACCATGTTGACCGCAAGCCCGCCGGTGGATGTCTCCTTGTACTTCTCGTTCATGTCGACGCCTGTCTGCCTCATCGTTTCGATGCAGGCGTCGAGCGGTACGAAATGCTTGCCGTCGCCCTTGAGGGCAAGCGAGGCGGCAGTGACCGCCTTGACTGCCCCGAGGGCGTTACGCTCTATACAGGGGACCTGCACAAGGCCGGCCACCGGATCGCAAGTCATACCGAGATGATGTTCGAGCGCGATCTCCGCCGCATTCTCGATCTGTTCGGGGGTGCCGCCCATCACCGCCGCCAGTCCAGCCGCCGCCATCGCGGAGGCCGAGCCGACTTCGCCTTGACAGCCGACCTCCGCACCGGAGATCGAAGCATTATGCTTGATGATGCCACCGATTGCCGCTGCTGTCAGCAGATAGTCGCGAATGCCTTCCTGGTCGGCATCGTCATGGAATTGCAAATAATAGCGGATCGTCGCCGGAACGACGCCGGCCGCTCCGTTCGTCGGCGAGGTCACCACGCGGCCGCCAGCGGCATTCTCCTCATTGACCGCCATTGCATAGACGCTCAACCAGTCGTTGGCGAGCAGGGGATTGGTTTTGTTGGAGCGCCATTCATCCTGCAGCTTGTCGTGGATCGCCCGGGCGCGGCGGCGTACCTTCAGGCCACCCGGCATGATGCCGTCCTGGCTGAGACCGCGATCGATGCAGGCGTTCATCGCCGCCCAGATGCGGTCGAGCCCGGCATCGAGCTCTTCCCTCGATATTGAGCACTCCTCATTCGCCCTTTTCATCTGCGCGATCGTCAGCCCGGAACGCGCGGCCATGTCGAGCATCTGCTCAGCCGTCGCGAAGGGATAGGAGACCTTGATGCCGGCGGGCTTGTTCTTCGCCGCCCGCATGGCCTCGAGCTCGGTATCGGTGACCACGAAGCCGCCGCCGATCGAATAATAGATGCGCTTCAGCAGCAGCCGCCCGTCTCGGTCGAAGGCGGAGAAGGACATGCCGTTGGCATGGCCCGGCAGCGGCACCTTCTTATCGAAGACGAGATCGGGCTTCGGCTGGAACAGATACCCCGGGTGCCCGGGCGGCGAGATGCGGCCGGTCCGCTCCACCTCCTCGATGATCGCGTCCATACGGTCGGGGTCGACCACGTCCGGACGCTCTCCCATCAGCCCGAGAATGACCGCCCTGCCCGTTCCGTGGCCGATCCCCGTATGCGCCAGCGAGCCGTGAAGGCTAACCTTTATGGCGGCGACGGCCGCATGCGACGGCCGCGGCCACTCGTCGGACAGGATGAGGTCGAGAAACCTATTGGCGGCCGACATCGGCCCCATCGTATGGGAGCTCGAGGGACCGATACCGATCTTGAACACGTCGAAGACGGAAAGAAACATAAACTGCCTGCCCAGACCCGGCCACGCGCCAAGCGCCACGCCGACAATAAGATCGGAACTGCGCCGGTTTCTAGGAGGTGGCGTCCGATCCCTTCTCTTATATAGGAAGAAACCTATGCGATCCTATGCCGGTCCATCAGGCAGCCGACCGACATCGAATTTGGTCCGTGCGACATCGTCTCCGAAGGAAGTCCGTCAACGTGCCAAGCGAGAGGTAAAAAAGCGATGCCGTCGGCGGACACGCATCGCTTCGATCCTTCATCTTAGAAGCCACCAAAGAGATAGGCAAGAACGAGAACGCCAGCGAAACCTGCCACGGCGCGCACGGTTACGCCCCAGCATGACTTCTGTATTGTGCTGTCCATGATTTCTCCGATAGCCAAGTGTCGACAAGCGGCGAAGGGCTCGCTTGTGGCGGCATCCATACTGAAGAAAGTGTAAACGCGCAATGCTGAAATGTGGCAAAACGATGTCACAGTTCTCCGACCTTCGTGGCGCGGAGTGGTAGAGCCCCAGAAATGCCCGGAAGCCCGGTGCGTCAGGGAACAAGAATGGCCGCGGTTTTGCCGCATTGTTTGCGCGTGAAGGGCTATCTTGCGCGGCACACCGATGTTGCATTTTCAAAGGAGCGTGCGAAAAGACGCGCATGACAACGGAAGATTACATAGCCTTCTCGATCTTCTTGCTGCTATGGGGCGGCTTCAGCTGGGCCAGCGATGGCCGCCGGAACTTCAAGCGCATCAGCCTGACGCGGTTGATGAACGAGCACAGGGCACGCTGGATCCGCAACTCGCTCAGTCGCGACCTGAAGATGATCGACACGCAGATCATGGCGGGTCTGCAGGCGGGTACTGCTTTCTTCGCCTCGACGACGATCTTCGCTCTGGGCGGCTGCTTTGCCCTGCTTGGCGCGACCGAGCAGGTGCAGATGATCTTCAATGACCTGCCGCAGATTTTTCGCGGCGGGCGGGCCGGTTTCGAACTGAAGGTCGGCGGGCTTACCTGTCTTTTTGGCTATTCCTTCTTCAAGTTCGGCTGGTCCTATCGGCTCTTCAACTATTGCTCCATACTTTTGGGCGGCATTCCGATGACGGCCGATATGTCACGCGATCGCCCTGCGGCCGAACAGGCTGCGGAGCGCGCGATCCGCATGAACATCATGGCAGCGAAACACTTCAATGCCGGCCTCAGGGCGATCTTCCTGTCGATCGGTTATCTCGGCTGGTTCATCAGCCCCTATGTCTTCATCCTGCTTACCGGCTTCGTGATTTTCGTGCTGACGCGGCGGCAGTACTTTTCCGAAGCGCGGGCAGCCCTGCTGGCAGACGGGCAGTAGTCAACGGTAGCCGGAGATATATGGACCGTCCCCGCTGGGTGACCGAGACCGTCAAGCATCGCGCGTTCTCCCCCGCAATCCCGTTTCACTTTCGAGAGAACATTGCAATAGTCAGGGCGAACACCGCTACATGAACAGGATGGCATCAGAATGGGCGACAGCCGCACGACAACGGTCGACCAGACGAAGGCTTCGCGTCCCATCACCAAGCGGATCGCGCTCCTGGATGCGTTGCGCGGTGTGGCGCTCGTCGCAATGGCGATTTACCACTTCGTCTGGGATCTCGAGTTCTTCGGCTACGTGACCGCCGGCACCGCTGGAACGGGCGGCTGGCGGCTCTTTGCGCGCCTGATCGCCAGCAGCTTCATCTTCCTCGCCGGCTATAGCCTCGTCCTCGGTCACGGGGCCGGGTTCCGTCCCCGAGCCTTCATGCGCCGTTTCGTCCGGATTGCCGGTGCGGCCGCACTCATCAGCTTCGCCACGTGGTTCGCCTTCCCCGCCTCCTTCATATTCTTCGGCATTCTCCATGCGATAGCCGCGGCAAGCCTCATCGGCCTCTTGTTCCTCCGGCTTCCCGCACCCGCCTCCTTCCTCGCCGCAGGCGCCGCCCTCGTCGCACCGCTTTATCTGCGTTCGCCGCTCTTCGACGCGCCTCTGCTCTGGTGGGTGGGCCTCTCCGAAACTATCCCAAGGTCGAACGACTATGTGCCACTGCTCCCGTGGCTCGGGCCGTTCCTGGCTGGCCTCGGAACGGCAAAGCTGCTGCAGCCGCTGCTCAGGCCGCGACAACAATCCCTCGCGAACAGCGAGAGCGGGCGCAAATTGTGGATAAGGCCCCTTGCCTTCGGCGGGCGTCACAGTCTGGCCATCTATCTTATCCACCAACCGGTGCTTATCGGACTAGTTTATGCCTTCTCTCTCGCCTTCCCTGCTCCCGCTCCGGATGCGAGCTGGGCCTACCGGCGGAACTGTGAACGGGCCTGCAGCCTCAACAATCCCGCAATCGACTGCGGCGCATTTTGCGGCTGCACGCTTACCCGGCTCCAGGAACAGAACCTGTTCGAGGACTTAAACCTAGGTAAGATCGACGTGAATTCGGATGAACGCATTGCGCGAATCGCCGGTCAGTGCACAATGGATGCTCGTTCAGGGGACTAGGACATGAATGCCTATCGTGCCAAGCCGCTGAGTTTCCCGTGGCCGCCGCTCGTGTACGGCGCGGCAGTGCTGATGGCGCTGGTCCTCGCCCGCCTCTACCCAATTCCGGTTGCACATGGAGATGGCTGGACTCCCTGGCTCGTGGGCGGCGCTATGATCCTTGCAGCCATTTCCCTTGATCTTTGGGCCGTCAAGACGCTGCTCGAGCGGCACACGGCGGTCCTGCCGCATCGTTGCGCCACTTGCCTCGTCACTTGCGGACCCTTTCGCTTCACCCGCAATCCGATCTATCTCGGCTATACGCTCGCAATGATCGGCCTCGGGCTGATGACTCTGAACCCCTGGTTCTTCATCATGGCGATCGGCGCCGTCGTCGTCATGACGCTCTTTGCGATCCGGAACGAAGAGCGGCACCTGCTTTCCCGCTTCGGCTTCGAATTCGAGCGTTATTGCCGCCACACCACGCGATGGTTGTGAGTGCCACCTAAAGCGCCGCGCGTCTTATCAGACGCGCAAGATCGCTGTAGCACCTTGAATTGCTCTATTGCCTTGGGAGGTCAGGTCCCGACGCCGATCTCGGCCAGGCGTGTAAGGCAGGCTTCCTCGACATTGTCGAGTTCGGCAAGCGTATCTTCGATATCCTTACGCTTCTGCCGCAGATCCTCGCGCTTTTCCTCGACGCGCTTCATCAGGAGCTGCAATTGGCCGATCTCGCCCGGCGGGTCCTTGTAGACCTGAATGATTTCGCGGATTTCGGCGATGGTGAAGCCGATCCGCCGACCGCGAAGGATTTCCTTGATGAGACGCCGGTCCGCCGGCCGAAACAGACGCGTACGACCTCGGCGCTCCGGATGGATCAGCCCCTCATCCTCATAGAAGCGCAGCGTCCGGGTCGAGATGCCGAATTCCCGCGTCAGCTCGGTGATGCTATAGTATTTGTCCACGCCGCCATTCCATCAATTCATGCGCATACACTATTGTTGACTTTGACGTAAAAGTCAAACAAGCGCCCTCATGTGACGTGGAACCACCATGTCGCCAGACCCAGGAAGCTGAAGAAGCCGATTATGTCGGTGACGGCTGTGACGAATACGGCGGAGGAGACGGCCGGGTCGGCGCCGGACCTTTCCAGCAAAAGCGGGATCAGGATGCCGGCGAGCGCCGCAGCCATCATGTTGATCAGCATTGCCGCGGCGATGATGCCGCCGATATGAACGTCCTGAAACCAGAGCCCGGCCACGACGCCGATGAACGTGCCGAAGATCAGGCCGTTCAAGAGACCGACGCCCGCTTCGCGGCGGATGATCCTGGGCGCATTGTGTATATCGAGGCCACGGGTCGCTAGCGCCCGCACCGTGACCGTCATCGTTTGCGAGCCGGCATTGCCGCCCATGCCGGCCACAATCGGCATCAGGATCGCCAGTGCCACGATTTGCTGAATCGTGGCGTCGAACAGGCCGATCACCGATGCGGAGACGCAGGCTGTCATCGAATTGACGAACAGCCACGGCACTCGTGAACGAGACGCCCCGGTGATGGTATCCGAAAGCTCCTCGTCGCCGACACCGCTCATGCGCAGGAAGTCCTCTTCGGCCTCTTCCTGGATCACGTCCACCACGTCGTCGATCGTCAGCACGCCGACCAACCTACCGTTGTCGTCCACCACCGCCGCGGACAGGAGGTCGTATTGCTCAAAGAGTTGCGCGGCCTCCTCCTGATCCATCTCCGCCGGGATGGCATGACTCGTATCGCGCATGATCGCGTCGATCTTCACCGAGCGCTTGGTGCGCAGCACCCTGTCGAGATCGACGGCGCCGAGCAGCTTGAAAGTCGGGTCGATGACGAAGATCTGCGTGAAGCTGTCGGGCAGATCCTCGTCCTCGCGCATGTAATCGATCGTCTGCCCCACGGTCCAGAAAGGCGGGACGGCGACGAACTCGGTCTGCATGCGCCGGCCGGCGGTGCTTTCCGGATAGTCCAGCGACCGGCGCAGGCGAACACGTTCGGTGAATGGGAGCTTGGCGAGGATCTCTTCCTGATCCTCCTCGTCGAGGTCCTCGAGAATATAGACCGCGTCGTCGGAATCCATCTCGCCGAGCGCCTCCGCGATCTGCTCGTTCGGCAGGTGCTCGACGATGTCGAGACGGATCGCCTCATCGACCTCGGTCAGTGCCGCCAGGTCGAACTCCTTGCCGAGCAACGAAACCAGAGCCAGCCGCTGCTCCGGTTGGATCGCCTCGAGAAGGTCGCCCAGTTCCGACGCATGCAGACCAGCGACGTGCTGGCGCAGGTAGATCGTGTCACGATCGGCGATCGCTGCGCCGACATGCATCAGGAAGTCTGAACGTACCGAGCCGTCCTCGGCATAGATGTCCGAATGTTCAAAGGCGGCGATTTCATCGGAACCGCGGTCGTCGCCAATATCGCTCATGGACCCGCCCTCGAAAAGAATGCCGCCGTCGGGATCCGCTGCCAGCCCCGAAAACGGTGTGCCGTCTTAAGCCCGGCCCCACACGGGCCAAGCTATAGCCCTGCTAACGCAAACTACCGCCAAGGTCCACAGCCAGGCGGAGGCAGCTGGACGTTTTAACCAAGCTGTTGCAAATGCATGGGAACAGTGGAAAAAGCGCGACACGCCAATGGCTCCGCTCAAGCGAATTTGGACGGGCTCGGCGAGCCCGGCCCCAGCAAAGAGAACTGCGCATGGCGATCCGACCAATCATTCGATTCCCCAATCCGCTGCTGAACATGGCCGCGGAGAACGTCAGCCAGTTCGATGAAGATCTCCGGCAGCTTGCCGACGATCTGCTCGATACGATGCATGCCGCTCCGGGAATCGGCATTACGGCCCCGCACATCGGCATCCTGCGACGTCTGACGGTCATCGAGATCGACCCTGAGGCCGGTCCCCGCACCTTTGTCAACCCGGAGATTGTCTGGCAGTCGGAGGAGACGGCGCGCCAGGACGAAGGCAGCGTTTCGATGCCGGGCATCATCGAGGAGGTGGAGCGACCAAGGAACGTGCGGGTCCGCTATCAGACGCTCTCTGGCGAAACGCGAGAGGAGGAGGCCGCCGGTCTGTTGGCGATCTGCCTCCAGCATGAAATCGACCAACTCAACGGCATGTTCTGGACGCGGCGACTATCGCGCGTGAAACGCGAACGCGCGGCGAAGCGCTTCGAAAAGTCGCTTGCGGCTCCCCGCCCCCTATCCAGGGCCTGAAGCTTGCGCTAAAGCACGCCTCCAGCGACCTTTGCGCGTCTCATCAGACGCGCAAAGGTCGCTGCAGCACTTCGATGCGCTGCACGGCGAGTTCCCCAAGACCGCAGCACACCATCAGTTTCAGCAACAGACCGAAGGATATGCGATGAGATCGATGCGTCTGATACTACTATGCGTGACGGTACTGGCGGGATGCACGGCCACGCCTGACCTCGAACCGCTCCCGGGGAGCCTCACCTATGGGGAGACGGCCTCGTCTCGCAAGACCCAGGCGGCACCGGGCACCAAGATACAGAACCGGTTCCTGCACGAAGGCAGATACGTCCACGAGACCTATGAGGTGCAGTCCGACCACACCTACAAGCTCATCCGACGTACGGTCGTCGACAGCCTCGGCGATTGATCGCGAAACGCTGCCTCGCTGCTCAACCTACAGCGCCGCGCGTCTTATCAGACGCGCAAAGGTCGCTGTAGCACTTTGAAGCGCTGCATGTCTTTGTCCTTAAATCGAGGTAGATTTAAGGAGACATGCAGTAGCCGGAACCTTGCGCCCCCCTCGCCGTTCTCCGTTGAGGCAACAAAGGGAGACGAAGCGATGGCAAGAAATTTGGATGAGCGTGGCGAGCCGCTCGACGCCACACACGGGGCGGATAGGGGAGAGTTCTCGGCCGAAGAGGCGAAGCAGGGCCGGAGTGGAACGGCCGTCCTCGCCGTACTGCTTGGCGGGCTCGTTCTTGCTTTCCTCGTATGGGGGGCAGTCGAAATCTGGGGCGAGAGCACAGACAGCGATCGCACGGCCGAGACGGAAGAGGTGCAGCCGTCTCCCTCGGAAGAGCAAACCGGGGCGGTTCAAAGCGCGCCGACGCCCGCCACGCCTGCCCCCGTCGACAGCGACCCGACCGCGCAGACGGGAACCGGCGGCGAATCGCAGCAGGTCTCGCCCGACGGCACGCAGAGGTGAGCAGAGGCTACAGCGCCGCGCGGCCTATCAGACGCGCACAGGTCGCTCACTTTTCCGACCTGAAGACGCGCGGCGCAACAACGACAGGCTTTCACTAATCCCGAGCGATATTCCAGGGGCGACCGCGATCGAGTTCCTCAGTCCTCCGAGAGATCGGCGGTCGAGCATTCGTAGAGCGTCTCGCCCGTTTCGGAGTCGACGCCCGCGAGGCTGACCTCGTAGCCCCACAGATGGCGCACGTGGCGCAGGGTGGCATCCCGGCTGTCCTCCTCGAGCAGGACACCGTTCTTCACATTGTGTTGCAGCCGCAAGTGCCGGTCACCAAGAAGGTCGACGTCCATCACCTGGATGTCGGGCTGGTTCGCACCAATGTCGTAGCTGCGGGCCAGCGCCGTGCGGATCGCCTCATAACCGCGTTCATTGTGAATGGAAGCCACTTCGCAATAGTTGTCGTCAGCCTCGTCGGTGAGCAGGAACAGCCTGAATTTGCGGATCAGGGCCGGGCTCAGATATTGCAGGATGAAGGACTCGTCCCGGTGGTTCGCCCAGGCGTCGAGCAGCGTCTCCCGCCAATTGCCTGTGCCGGCGATCTCGGGGAACCAGTCGCGGTCCTCCGGCGTCGGGTCCACGCAGATGCGTTCGATCTCCTGCATCATCGCAAATCCGAGCGCATAGGGATTGATGCCGGGGAACCGGGGATCATCGAAGCCCGGCTGGGAGACGACATTGGTATGGCTCTGGAGAACCTCCAGCATCGCGCCTTCACTGATCTTGCCCTGATCGAAGAGCCTGTTCATGATGGTGTAATGGACGAAGGTGGCGCATCCCTCGTTCATTACCTTCGTCTGCCGCTGAGGGTAAAAATATTGGGCGATCACGCGGACGATCCGCAGGATTTCCCGTTGCCAGGGCTCGAGGATCAGGCTGGTCTTTTCCAGGAAATAGAGCAGGTTCTCCTCGGGAAGGTTGAGCGCCTTCTTTCGTTCCGAGACGGCGCGCTCGACCTCCTTCGGATCGCTGCCCTCGGTGGTGGGCGGAAGCGTGCGCCAAAGGTCGCTATAGGTCTGTTCCTCGTATTCGAGCCTCTCGCGGGTCCGCTCCCGCTCCTTCTCCGACGACAGTCTCGGCGGGCGACGGTAGCGGAAGACCCCCTGGTCCATCAGCGCATGGGCGGAGTCGAGCATGGCCTCGACTGCGGTCGTTCCATGCCGCTCCTCGCATTTGGCGATATATTTCTTGGCGAACTCCATGTAGCTGAGGATCGCACTGGCGTCGGTCCACTGCCGGAACAGGTAGTTGTTCTTGAAGAAGTGATTGTGACCGAAGGCCGCGTGGGCGGTGACCAGCGCCTGCATGGCCATGGTATTTTCTTCCATCAGGTAGGTGATGCAGGGATTGGAGTTGATCACGAGCTCATAGGCGAGCCCCCGCCGACCCTTACGGTAGAGGTGATCCTCGAAGACGAAGCGCTTTCCGAAGGACCAGTGCTGGTACATCAGCGGCATGCCGACGGAGGAATAGGCGTCGAGCATCTGCTCGGAGGAAATGATCTCGAGCTGGTTGGGATAGACCTCCAGCCCTAGCTCATCGAGAGCAATCGTCTCGATTGCGTCATAGGTGCGCGCCAGCGTCTCGAAGTTCCAGTCCGAACCCTGAAACAGGAGGTTTGAGGACGCGCCCTCTCGCATCATCGTTGCCTTTCACTTACGAAGTTGCACCGTCTGCTGTTTGCCGAAGAGCTTGCGGAACACCGGATAGATGTCCGCCGGCTTCGCTATGCGGGTCATCTGAAAATTCGACCATTCGTCATCGACGGTGCGATAGGCCCGCCACAGCGACGTGCCGTTGTCGGTCGTCCCGAATATTTCCGTTTCGCGTTCATCGATGATTTCGACATAGGCGTAATACTGACACAGTCGCATCAGTTCGTCGTTCAGCAGCGAAGCGCAGCGCTCCGAATCTCCGGAGATGTTTTCCCCGTCCGAGGCCTGGGCGGCGTAGATGTTCCACTCGTGCGCCGGATAGCGCTCGCGTATCACGCGGAGCATCTCCTCGAGCGCCGTCGAAACGATCGTGCCGCCGCTCTGCTTGCTGTAGAAGAACGTGTTTTCGTCGACCTCGCCCGCCTCGTCCGTGTGGCGGATGAAGACGATCTCGATGCGCTCGTACCGCCGTTTCAGGAAAAGGTGCAGCAGAACGAAGAAGCGCTTGGCGAGATCCTTCTCGCGCTCGCCCATCGAGGCGGAAACGTCCATCAGGCAGAACATCACGGCGCTCGCGTTCGGCAGCGGCTGCGGTTCGAAGCGGTTGTAGCGGATGTCCACCGGATCGACATAGGCTATACGCCGGCGCCGGCGCTCCAGCTTGTCGAGCATCGTGCGCAGTTCCTCGAGACGCTGCTTGTGCTTCGTCCCGGCGCCCGGCGCCGATTCGAGCCTGGCGATCTCTTCCGCGATTGCCTCGACCTCTCGCCGCGACGGCCGTCGCAGCGCGATACGACGGCCGAAACTGTTGCGCATCGTACGGCCGACATTGATGTTCGTGGGAGAGCCGCTAGCGGTGAAGCCTGCGCGGCGCCGTTTGAAGGCGACGGATTCCTTCAGGTTGAGCTTCACCATGTCCGGAAGCTCAAGGTCCTCGAAGAAGAGGTCGAGCACCTCCTCGCGCGAAAGGGCGAACTGGAAGTCGTCCTCGCTTTTTCCGATTCCGGCGCCGGCGCCCGTCGCTCCTGCACCGGAGCCCTTCTTCGGAAGACGATCGCCGGCGGCAAATTCGCGATTTCCAGGCAAGACATATTGCCGCTCCCCGGTGTCGCTGTCCGGCTGAAAGCTCGGCTCGGTGACGCCGCGCGCCGGCATCGAGACGCTGTGTTCGGCATCGACGTCGGCAATCTTCCCCGATTTGACGCGCTCCTTTATGACGCGCTTCAATTCCTCCCGGGCCCGCTTCAGAAAACGCTGCCTGTTACCGAGGCTCTTGTCCTTTGGATTAAGGCGGCGGTCGATGAAATTCGGCATTGATTGGCCCCTGCGTCACGCATCTTCAACCTGCCTTGTTCACGCGCATGTACCAGTCGACGAGCCGCCGCACCTGCCGTTCCGTGTATCCACGCTCTTTCATGCGCTGAACGAATTCGGCATGCTGCTTCTCGGTGGCGCTGTCCTTCTTGGAACCGAAGCTGATCACCGGCAGCAGGTCTTCGACCTGACCGAACATTCGCTTCTCGATCACTTCGCGCAGTTTTTCGTAGCTGGTCCAGGCGGGGTTGCGTCCGTGGTTCTTGGCGCGGGCCCTGAGCGTGAACTTGACTACCTCGTTGCGGAAGTCCTTCGGATTGGCGATGCCGGCCGGCTTCTCGATCTGCGATAGTTCGCTGTCGAGAATCTTGCGGTTAAGGATCTGCCCCGTATCCGGATCCTTGAAATCCTGGTCTTCGAGCCATGCGTCGGCATAGGCGATATAACGGTCGAAGAGGTTTTGGCCGTATTCGCTGTAGGATTCCAGATAGGCTTTCTGGATCTCGTGACCGATGAACTCCGCATAACGGGTCGCGAGTTCCGACTTTATGAAGTCGAGATAGGCGGCTTCAGCCTCCTTCGGGAATTGCTCGCGCTTGATCGCCTGCTCCAGAATGTACATCAGGTGCACGGGATCGGCCGCAACCTCCTTGGTGTCATAATTGAAGGTTTCCGACAGCACCTTGAAGGCGAAGCGGGTGCTGACGCCGGTCATGCCTTCGTCGACCCCGGCGGCATCGCGATACTCCTGGACCGAGCGCGCCTTCGGATCCACGTCCTTGAGGTTCTCGCCGTCATAGACCCGCATCTTCGTGTAAAGTGAAGAATTCTCGTGCGGGACGAGGCGCGTGGAGACGGTGAAGCGGCTCAGTATCTCCAATACCTCCGGTGCGCAAGGATTGCTGACCAGCTCGCTTTCGCGGAGAAGCTTCTCATAGATCATCTTCTCCTCGGTGACGCGCAGGCAATAGGGAACCTTCACCACCAGGATGCGGTCGAGAAACGCTTCGTTGTTGCGGTTGTTCTTGAACTGCAGCCATTCCGATTCGTTGGAATGGGCGAGGATCGTGCCCTGGTACGGGAAGGCACCGAAGTTTTCCGTACCGTTATAGCTGCCCTCCTGGGTCGCTGTCAGGAGCGGGTGAAGAACCTTGATCGGCGCCTTGAACATCTCGACGAATTCGAGCAGGCCCTGGCTCGTGCGATTCAAGCCGCCGCTATAGGAATAGGCGTCAGGATCGGCCTGGCTGTAGTTCTCGAGCTGCCGGATATCGACCTTGCCGACCAGCGAGGAAACGTCCTGGTTGTTTTCGTCGCCCGGCTCGGTCTTGGCGATGGCGATCTGGCGAAGGCGCGAGGGCGTCAGCTTGACGACGCTGAACTTGGAAATGTCGCCGCCGACCTCGTCGAGTCTTTTTGCCGCCCAGGGAGAGATCAGCCCGGTCAGGCGCCGCCGGGCGATGCCGTATTTGTCCTCCAGAAGATCGGCCATGCGCTCGGGATGGAACAGGCCGAGGGGCGATTCGAAAATCGGGCTGATCTGACCGTTGACCATCAGCGTGTAGATCGGCCGCTGCTCCATCAGTCTCTTCAGCCGCTCGGCGAGCGACGACTTGCCGCCCCCCACCGGACCCAGCAGATAAAGAATCTGCTTGCGTTCTTCCAGGCCTTGCGCTGCGTAGCGGAAGTATCCCACGATTCGCTCGATCGTGTCTTCCATGCCGTAGAAATCGGAAAACGCTGGATAGATCTTGATGGTCCGATTCGCAAAGATCCGGCCGAGACGCTCGTCAGCGCTGGTATCGATGAGAACCGGTTCTCCAATCGCGTCCACCATCCGCTCCTGAGCGGTGGCGTACATACTCTTGTCGTCGCGACATGCGAGGAGATATTCCTGCAGACTTATCTCTTCTTGCGCTGCACTCGAATAGATCTCCGAAAAGAGGTCGAAGACGTCAGATTCACTCCTTTGCATCGTGCTCTCCCGCGGCAGGCCGCTTGGTTGAAACGGGATCGCTGCCTGCTGGCTTCTGCTTCAAGTGAACGGTTTTCGTGTCTTCAAAGTTCCTTACTTTATAACCGGCACTGGAATTGGATGCCGAAGCAGCAGCTCACGACGACATCCGCACATCAGTTCGGGACCGACCGATCGGCGCCTCTTCAAATTCGAGGCGCACTCCGCAAGACTCGTCGCTCTGTCACCCCATCATGACGGCCGCCTTGGGCGAATCCGTTCGTGACAAAAGAAGCATAGCCAATCCCTGCCCGTTCGCCGACTTTTTTTTTTGGATTTCGCGAATTTAGCCATCAACATTATCGTGTAGGGAAGTTGCTTCGTGAGCATTGCGCTCGGCCTAAGGGCGTAATACCGCCGCTGGGCAAAGGCGGCTGAAGACAACCCTCGCAACGCCGCGCGTCTTATCAGACACGTGCTATGGCACGATTGCTGCCTGTCGTCCGTTAAGTCGAAGGAGACATGCAGTAGCGCAACATTCCGGCCTTCAGATGGCGAGATGATGGAAGCTGAAAATAAAAAACCCGCCGAACCACTTGGTTACGGGGGCTTCTTATCGAGCTCTTGGTGCGGTCGAGAAGACTCGAACTTCCACGGGTTGCCCCACAGCGACCTCAACGCTGCGCGTCTACCAATTCCGCCACGACCGCATCGTGGTAGGTGCCGATTGCGTCGGCGGGGCTGCATGTAGCAAAAGCATTTGGGGTGCACAAGGGCATGACGACAGAAATTTGAAGCCAAACCGAACTATTTCCACCGCGCCCGCCCAACGCGCTGGAAACGCTGGACTCTTGTCGCCCGACGGCCCATGTACAAGCCGTGAAAATCAGCAATGCAGGGGCTCCCATGCAGCGAGAAGACCTCAGTCAAAGCATGTTCGCTTCGCCGGAGTCGCCGCCGGTGCGTTGGCGCATCGCCCCTGCCCTCGTCAATTATTCACAGGCGGTCGAAACGATGGAACGCGAGGCCGCTGCCATTGCCGCCGGCGCCGCCGACGAACTCGTCTGGCTGGTCGAGCATCCGCCACTCTATACGGCCGGAACCAGCGCCGATGCCGCCGATCTCGTCATGCCCGATCGCTTTCCGGTGTTTGCAACCGGCCGCGGCGGCGAATACACCTATCATGGCCCCGGCCAGCGGGTCGTCTATGTCATGCTCGATCTAAGACGCCGCCGGCAGGACGTCCGTGCCTTCGTCGCCGCCCTCGAGAGCGTCGTCATCACCACCCTCGATGCGATGAACGTCAAGGGCGAGCGCCGGGAGGACCGCGTCGGCGTATGGGTACGCCGGCCGGAGAAGCCGCCGCTCCCCGATGGGACCATGGCCGAGGACAAGATAGCCGCCATTGGCATCCGGCTGCGCCGATGGGTCAGCTTTCACGGTTTCTCCCTCAATGTCGATCCGGACCTCGACCACTTCAATGGCATCGTTCCGTGCGGTATCCGTGGCTACGGCGTGACAAGCCTCGTCGACCTCGGCCTGCCCGTCATGATGGCCGATGTCGACATCCGCCTGCGCGAAGCATTCGAGACGGTTTTCGGCCCTACCCGCTTCGAGGCAGGTTAGGAATCGATAAGCCCGAGGTCGGCCGGGAGGCCGCAATTGACCGCCTTTTTGCCGCTACGAAATAGTCCTTTCGCAGGGTATGACCTATAAGCTCGCCTCACCTTCGCCCCACTGCGGGCAGTCAAGGCGCTTGCGGCGCCGCCGACAACGATAACAGGCGAAAGGAGCAAACATGCTATTTTCTACGGAAAGCGCGATTGAACGTCTGCGCCAGACCGGAGACGGCGACACGTTGGGCGGTCGCATCTCAAGGGCGCGGGACGCAGCGAATCTTTCGACGAAGGAACTCGCAAGCAAGCTCGGGGTTCGCAGCGAGACCATCTCCTCCTGGGAAAGCGACCGGGCCGAGCCCAGGGCCAATCGCCTTTTCATGCTGGCTGGCGTGCTTGGTGTGACCCCGGCCTGGCTGATCACCGGCATCGGCCGGGCACCGGACGGCGATGCTGCGGGGTCAGCCGGCGACGAGCTTCGAAAGCAGCTGGACCTCATCAAGAAGCTGCACAAGCAGACCAGTGAAGCTATCGCGGCTATCGAGACGGAGCTTGATCGGGTCGAGCAGACCATTCGTTAAGAGCGTACCTTTTTCAGCTTACGCGTATCGCGTGCTGTTGTATTGACGATTGCAATACTCTGCCAAACATTTGCGATTAGGGAGAAAAGAGATGGACGTACGGGCCGCCGTGGCCGTTCAGGCCGGCAAACCCTTGGAAGTGATGACGGTGCAACTCGAAGGACCGAAGGCCGGCGAGGTGCTGGTCGAGGTGAAGGCGACCGGCATCTGCCACACCGACGACTTCACCCTCTCCGGCGCCGATCCGGAAGGGCTGTTTCCGGCCATCCTCGGCCATGAGGGAGCTGGCATCGTCGTCGACGTCGGTCCTGGCGTCACGAGCGTGAAGAAAGGCGATCACGTCATCCCGCTCTATACGCCGGAATGCCGCGCCTGCCCCTCCTGCCTCTCGCGCAAGACCAATCTCTGCACCGCCATCCGCGCCACGCAAGGCCAGGGCCTGATGCCGGACGGCACCTCGCGCTTTTCGATGGGCGGCGAGAAGCTGCACCACTACATGGGCTGCTCGACCTTTGCGAACTTTACCGTCTTGCCGGAGATCGCCGTCGCCAAGGTCAACCCGGACGCCCCCTTCGACAAGATCTGCTACATCGGCTGCGGGGTGACCACCGGCATCGGCGCGGTGATCAACACGGCACGAGTGGAGATCGGCGCGACGGCGATCGTCTTCGGTCTCGGCGGCATCGGCCTCAACGTCATCCAGGGGCTTCGCCTTGCCGGCGCCGACATGATCATCGGCGTCGATTTGAATAACGACAAGAAGCCCTGGGGCGAGAAGTTCGGCATGACCCACTTCGTCAATCCGACCGAGGTCGGCGACGACATCGTGCCCTATCTCGTCAACCTGACGAAGCGCGGCGCCGACCAGATCGGCGGCGCCGACTACACCTTCGACTGCACCGGCAACGTCAAGGTGATGCGCCAGGCGCTCGAAGCATCGCATCGCGGCTGGGGCAAGTCGGTGATCATCGGCGTCGCCGGCGCCGGCCAGGAGATATCGACGCGGCCGTTCCAGCTCGTCACCGGCCGCACCTGGATGGGCACCGCCTTCGGCGGCGCGCGCGGCCGCACCGACGTGCCGAAGATCGTCGACTGGTACATGGAGGGCAAGATCGAGATCGATCCGATGATCACCCATACGATGCCGCTCGAGGACATCAACAAGGGCTTCGAGCTGATGCATTCCGGCGAAAGCATCCGCAGCGTCGTCGTCTACTGAGCCAGCGATGCCCCGCGAAGCGCCCGATCTATTGAATTCCGGCGCTTCGCAGTTCAATGGAGACGTTCTCCGATGATTTACGTCGATGCCGATGCTTGTCCGGTAAAGGCCGAAATCCTGAAAGTGGCCGAGCGCCACGGTATCGAGGTCACCTTCGTCGCCAATTCGGGACTGCGTCCGTCGCGCGATCCTATGGTCCGCAACGTCATCGTCTCGGCGGGTTTCGACGCCGCCGACGATTGGATCGCTGAACGCGCAGGTAAGGGCGATGTCGTGGTGACTGCCGACGTACCGCTTGCCGTGCGGTGTGTAACCGCCGGGGCGCTCGTCACCGGCCCAACCGGTCGGGTATTCGACCGGGCGAATATCGGACTGGCATCAGCAATGCGCGATCTCGGTGCACATCTGAGGGAGACTGGCGAAAGCAAGGGCTACAATGCCAGCTTCACGGGCAGGGATCGCTCCGCTTTTCTGGAAACGCTTGACCGCCTCTGCCGACAGGTGGGAAAGTGACCCGCAAGCGGGAAACGCGGATGTATTCCCATACTGGTCTGAGGCATTGGCCTTTTTACCTTGCGCTTGCCGGCGCTCTTGGCAGCATTGCAGTCGGCGTCCCGCTCTTCCGCGAACATAGCCACCGGGCATGTCGGTCCCCGGAAAGTGCGGTGCAGCTGGCCGGCGGCACGTAAACACCTACTGCAGGTCTCCTTGAATCGACCTCGATGCAAGGGCAAAGACATGCAGCAGTTCAAGTGCTACAGCCACCTTTGCGCGGCTGATGAGACGCGCGGCGGCATAGCAGGGAGAGTGCAATGAAAATAATCTCGCAAAACACCGCCTTCGGCGGCATGCAGGGCGTCTTCGCCCACGAGTCTAGGTCCTGCAAGGGCGAAATGACCTTTGCCGTGTATCTGCCGCCGCAGGCGATCAACGAGCCTCGACCGGTGCTCTGGTATCTTTCCGGCCTCACCTGCACACATGCGAATGTAATGGAAAAGGGCGAGTACCGCCGCATGGCTTCCGAGCTCGGGCTCATTGTCGTCTGCCCGGACACGAGCCCGCGCGGTCCGGAGGTGCCGGACGAACTGACCAACTGGCAGATGGGCAAGGGCGCCGGATTCTATCTCGACGCGACCGAGGAGCCCTGGGCCGAGCACTATCAGATGTATAGCTACATCACCGAGGAACTGCCCGCCCTCATCTTCGAACAGTTCCGCGCCGACAGGAGCCGCCAGGGCATTTTCGGCCACTCGATGGGCGGGCATGGCGCCATGACGATCGCGCTCAAGAATCCGGAGCGGTTCCGCAGTTGCTCCGCTTTCGCGCCGATCGTTGCGCCGTCAAGCGCCGACTGGTCGGTGGGCGCTTTCGAGAAATATCTCGGAGCCGATAAAGCGACCTGGCGCAAATACGACTCCTGCGCTCTCGTCGAGGACGGCGCGCGCTTTCCGGAATTCCTGATCGATCAGGGCAAGGCTGACAGCTTCCTGGAAAACGGCCTTCGCCCATGGCTCTTCGAAGAGACGGTTAGGGGCACGGGCATCGGCCTCACATTGCGGATGCACGAGCGCTACGACCATTCCTACTACTTCATTTCGACCTTCATGGACGATCACCTGAAGTGGCATTCCGAGAGGCTCGGCTGAGACGGAGAAGCTTCGCTTTTCAATGCGCCGGCTGGAATCGCGGCCGGCCGGCAGCCTCCACCACCTTTACGCTCGATTCGGCAAGACCGTGGTGGCCTTCCGTGTCGATCACCAGATGCCAGTGCGCCGTCTCCGGAATGATCATCCGGAGCGGCGATTTGCGCGCTACACCGCCAAAGAACTGGTGCTTGAGTGTTTCCTTGTAGCGCGTGAAGTTGACGTCGGTCATCAGTCGAACATTGGCCACCGCCGACAGCGTGATCTCGATGCGCGTTCCAGCCTTCTGTGCCTTCAGGTCATAATGGGTGTAATTCAAGGATCGGTTGGTCATCGGCATCTCACCGGAAAGGTGGGCAATATATAAGAGAAGTCTCACGATCGTAGCGGCCGAGACTTAACGAACGGTTTTGCCTCCGCTGCAGCAGAACAGGAATTGCGACCTTTCGATGCCTGCAGCCCTCACTGGACTGGTCCTCATGCCCGCAATGGGCTAAAGCCAGCCAGAAGAACAGCAAGCGGATTGCGGCAGATGGCAGGCATAGAACACAGGCAGGTGGATAGCGACGAGGCGGGTATGCGCCTCGACCGCTGGTTCAAGGTGCATTATCCGGGGCTCGGCTTCGGTCCCCTGCAGAAGCTGCTGCGGTCCGGCCAGATTCGCATTGATGGCGCCCGCGCAAAATCCGACACGCGCGTGCAGCCCGGTCAGACGATCCGCATCCCCCCGCTCGGCGTCGATCCGAAGAGCATGAAGGCCGGCCCGATCGGTGGGCGGGACCTGCGCAGTTCCTCGGATGCGGAGCTCTTGTCGCGCATGGTGCTGCACGAGGACGCCAAGGTGATCGTGCTCAACAAGCCGGCAGGACTAGCGGTTCAGGGCGGCTCGGGGGTCAGCCGGCATATCGACAAGATGCTCGAGGCCTGGACGAACCAGAAGGGCGAGAAGCCGCGGCTCGTGCACCGGCTGGACCGGGACACGTCAGGGGTGCTCGTTATCGCCCGCACGCGCGGGGCCGCGCAACAACTGACCGCCGCCTTCCGCGAGCGCGACACCAAGAAGACCTATTGGGCGCTGGTCAAGGGCGTGCCGCGCAAGCGCGAGGATCGGATTTCAAGCTGGCTCGTCAAGGAGCAAACGCCGGACGGCGATCGCATGCGGATCGCCAAGCATGGCGACGAAGGTGCCGATCATGCGATCTCCTATTACCGGATCATCGAACAGGCCGGCCAGAATCTCGCCTGGCTCGAAATGGAGCCCTATACCGGCCGCACTCATCAGCTCCGCGTGCACGCCGCCCATATCGGCCATCCGATCATTGGCGATCCGAAATATTTCGAGGCGGACATCAACTGGACCTTCCCCGGCGGCATCCAGAACCGGCTGCACCTGCATGCCCGGCATATCGATATTCCCCATCCGAACGGCGGTAGGCTGAAGGTCACCGCGCCCCTCCCGCCGCACATGGTGCAAAGCTGGAACCTGCTCGGATTCGACGAGAACGTCGCTGACGAGGAGGATTGATGAAGCTCGTCCTGTTCGATTGCGACGGCACGCTGGTCGACAGTGCCGCACTGATCCACGAAGTAATGGCCCGTACGTTCGAGGCTTTCGACCTTCCCCGGCCGGAACCCCGGGCGACGCGCTCGATCATCGGGCTCACGCTCGACATTGCGATTGCGCGTCTCATGGGCCATTTCGAGGTCGATCAGCGCGCGACCAAAATGACGGCGCATTATAAGTCCATATTCGCCTCGGTGCGCAGCGAAGGGGCTTTGCAGGAAGCCCTCTTTCCGGGAATCGCCGAATTGGTGCAGAACCTTGCCGGCCGGGACAAATTGCTGATCGGCGCCGTCACCGGAAAGTCGCGACGCGGGCTCAGGCAGATCGTCGAGACCCACGGCTTCGACAAGCTCTTCTTCGTCTCGCGCACCGCGGACGACTGCCCCTCGAAGCCGCATCCGGCCATGGTGATGGAATGCTGCGTCGAAGCGGGCATCGATCCGCAGCAGACGATCGTCATCGGCGACGCGATCTATGACATGCAGATGGCAAAGTCGGCGGGTACCGGCGCCCTCGGAGTCTCCTGGGGCTATGCGAGTGTCCCCGAGCTGGTCGAAGCCGGTGCCGATCACATCGCCCATGCGCCGGCAGACATTATCGAATGGATGGAAGCAAACCATGCCTGATATTCGCGACGACTTGAACAGCGCCCTCACCCATGAGGACCCCGTGCGCCGTGCCCAGATCCAGATGCAGAAGCCGCTCGCAAAACGCTTCTACAAGGAAGTCAGCGTCGCGGAAGCGGATGGCGGCCATACGGTGCTTCTCGACGGACGAACCGTGCGGACGCCGGCCAGGCGGCCATTGACGGTACCGACACGCAAGCTCGCGGCGCTTCTCGCGGACGAATGGGATGCGCAGAGTGACATCATCAATCCAAGCGCCATGCCGCTCACCCGCCTAATCAACACGGCCATCGACGGCGTGGCGCTCGACCAGCGCGCGGTCTTCGACGACATACTGCGCTTCGCCGGCAGCGATCTTCTTTGCTACCGCGCTGATAGTCCGGAGGGCCTGGTCAAGCGGCAGAACGATATCTGGAACCCCATTCTCGACTGGGCCGCCCAAACACTCGGCGCCCGCTTCATCCTTGCGGAGGGCGTTATCCATCAGGAGCAGCCGAGCGAAGCGATCTCGGCCTATGCCGAGGGCCTGCGGGCCTTCGCAACACCCCTCGGTCTCGCATGCCTGCACACAATCACAACGCTTACAGGCTCTGCCCTGCTGGCCCTCGCCTTTGCTTCGGGGCGGCTATCTGCCGAAGACGCCTGGGCGGCTGCCCATGTCGATGAGGACTGGCAGATCGAACATTGGGGCACCGACGAGGAAGCTTTCCAGCGCCGCGAAAATCGCTGGCAGGAGATGCGAGCCGCCGCCCTTGTGATCGAGGCGCTGAGATAGCGCAGCACCTGCCGCTACGGCAGGTGCTTTACGCACCGTCAGCAGCGAGCTTCAAACCGGCGATACCCGCAACGATCAGGCCAATGCAGCCGAGGCGGACGGCGCCAACCGGCTCGGCAAAGAGGACGATGCCGAGAACCACCGTGCCGACTGTGCCGATGCCGGTCCATACCGCATAGGCGGTGCCGAGCGGCAGCGAGCGGACGGCGATACCGAGTAGAGCGATGCTCAGGACCATCGAGCCGACCGTAAACACGGTCGGGATGAAGCGCGTGAATCCATCCGTGTATTTGAGACCGACGGCCCAGCCGACTTCGAGAAGTCCGGCGAGCAGCAGGGTAAACCAAGCCATGTTCGACTCCTTCGTCTGGAGCGAGGCCGTCCCCGCGGAAGGTCAGATCATCTGTCGATCCGTGCAGCCGTCTGCACCGCAGTCTTCTATGCCACAGGGCTGATGGGGGCAACCTGGCCTCTGGCAAGCCTGCCCTGCAGAAAGGGCAGACTTCACGAATTCCGTTCGCGACGGAGTTTCGCCCACCACTCCAGCCGCTTGCGTATATCCCGTTCGAAACCGCGTTCCGGAGGGTCGTAAAAAGTCTTCCGGCCCATTTTCTCAGGGAAATAATCCTGCCCGGAAAAGGCATCCGGCTCGTCGTGGTCGTAGCGATAGCCCTCGCCGTAGCCCTCCCCTTTCATGAGCTTCGTCGGTGCGTTCAGAATGTGCTTCGGCGGCAAGAGCGACCCGTGTTCCTTCGCCGCCCGCATTGCCGCTTTGTAGGCAGTATAGACCGCGTTCGACTTCGGCGCGGCGGCGATATAGACGCAAGCCTGCGCCAACGCCAGTTCGCCCTCCGGGGAGCCGAGATAATCATAGGCGTCCTTCGCCGCATTGCAGACCACCAGCGCCTGCGGATCGGCAAGGCCGATATCCTCGACCGCCATGCGAACGAGCCGCCGGCCGATATAGAGAGGATCCTCGCCGGCGTCTAACATGCGGCAGAGATAATAGAGCGCCGCATCCGGATCGGAACCGCGCACGGACTTGTGCAGTGCCGAGATCAGGTTGTAATGCCCGTCCTGGCTCTTGTCATAGACCGGCGCACGGCGCTGGACGATATCCTGGAGCGCCGCCGCGTCGAAAACCTCGTCCTTGCGGGCCGCGCGCCAGAGCTCTTCGGCAAGTGTCAGTACGGCGCGGCCGTCGCCATCGGCCATCCGAACGAGGCTTGCGCGGGCCTCCTCGTCGAGCGGCAGCGCCCGGCTCTCGGCCGCCTCGGCGCGCTTCAGCAATTCCTCGAGGCTTGCCTCGTCAAGCGGCTTGAAGGTCAACACGCGCGCCCGCGAGAGGAGCGCCGCGTTCAGCTCGAAGGACGGGTTTTCCGTGGTGGCACCGACGAGGATCACCGTGCCGTCTTCCATCACCGGCAGAAAGCTGTCCTGCTGGGCGCGGTTGAATCGATGGATCTCGTCGACGAACAACAGTGTCTGGCGGCCCGACATGCGTCGAGTCCGAGCGGAATCGAAAACCTTCTTCAAGTCGGCAACGCCGGAGAAGATCGCCGAGATCTGCTCGAAGGCGAGCCCCGCCTCGCCGGAAAGCAGCCGCGCCGCCGTCGTCTTGCCGGTGCCGGGCGGTCCCCAAAAAATCATCGAGCCGAGCGAGCCGGACGCAATCATCCGCGTCAGCGTGCCGTCCGGACCGGTCAGGTGCTCCTGGCCGGTGACCTCAGCGAGCGTCTTCGGTCTCAGCCGATCGGCGAGCGGTCTTGCCGAGGCCATCTCCGGCGGCTCTTGGGGGGAAAAAAGATCGCTCATCGGAAGAATTGTCGAATGATCTGGCCGTCGCGTTCGATTTCGACGCGCCAGAAAGAAGCATCGTCGGCCGTGGCCAATTCCAGTGTCTTCGAACTGTCGACCGTGATCCCGTTGACCGACCGGACGACATCCTTCGGCTGAAGCCCTATCCGGGCCGCCGGCGAACCGCGGTTGACGGCGGTGACGACAACCCCCTGCAAGGACGTCGGCATCTGCAGTTCCTCCGCCAGCCGCGGCGAGAGGTTTGCCACGACAGCGCCTGCGAAGGGATTCCTCCCCTCGATCAGCCGTTCGTCGCGTGGCGTCGACTCCGGAGCCCGATCCAGCTTCAAGGTGATGTCGTGCTCCCGACCGCGATCCGCGATCGTGACGCGGGCCTCATGACCAATGCCGACGGTGGTCAGGCGATAGCCAAGTGCGTCGGGGTGCTCCACCGGTATGCCGTTGACAGCGACCACCACTTGGCCGGGCTTCATGCCCGCGCTCGCAGCCGGACCGTCCCGCAGGACTGCAGCGACCAGCGCGCCGCGGGCACGGTCGAGTCCGAGCGCTTCCGCGACATCCGCGGTTACCGGCTCGAAGCTCGCCCCGACGAACGGACGGACGAAGGAGCCGTTGCCGCCTTCCGCCGACGCCACGAAGACCTTGACCAGATTGGCGGGGATGGCGAAGCCGACGCCGTTTGATCCGCCGCCGCGCGAGAAGATCGCGGTGTTGATCCCGATCAGTTCCCCTTTCATGTTGATCAAACCACCACCGGAATTGCCGGGGTTGATCGCCGCATCCGTCTGGATGAAGAAACCGAAATCGCCGTTCGAGATCTGGTTGCGGGCCAGCGCCGAAACGATGCCGCTCGTCACCGTCTGCCCGACCCCGAAAGGGTTGCCCATCGCCAACACCAGGTCACCGACCTCGACCGCATCCGAGTCCCCGATCGGGATGATATCGAATGGGCCGTCCGACTCGATCTTCATCACCGCGAGATCCAGCCTCTCGTCCTTGAGCACGACCTTGCAGGGGAATTCGCGTCCGTCGGCAAGCGCCACCTTGATGTCGTCTGCGCCCTCGATCACGTGATTGTTGGTCACGACGACTCCGTTGCGCCCGACGATCACTCCCGATCCGAGCGACGACTGTTTCTCGGTCCGGTTCGGCATGCGCTGGCCGAAGAATTCTTCCAAGAACGGGTCGTCGGAAAATATCGACCTTCGCTCGACCACCCGCTCCGCATACACGTTCACGACGGCATTCGCCGTCTGCTTGACCAGAGGCGCGAAGGAGAGCTGCATTTCCTGCCGGGACTCGGGGAGTACCTTGGGATCCTGCGCTGCGGCGGAGGTGGAAATCGCGAATGCGAGAACCAGAGCAGACAGGGCCCGACCGCCAAAGATCATGAAACATTCTCCTTTTCCTGTCACTAAAGAGCCTCGTAACCATTCGGGGCCGCACCCCGCGAACCAGGCGACAGGCGCAAGGTTCAGATAGGATTTCGCGCGAAAAAAGGCAAATGCACGGGCCACGGCGATCCGCCGAACAGGCGCTCCGTTTCTTTCGGTGCCGCGGGTCCTTTCAGACGCGCAAAGGCCGCTGTGGCTCACTTCAGTCTGCGCATCGAGCTCTCCGAAAATCGGTCCCCATTCTCCGGCCGAGGCGCTGACACGTGCTCCTCACGAGCCGGACACGAAAACGTGGTCTTTCCCGTCTTTCGCAGTGATCTAAACTCTGGTGATGTGTTCGCTCACCACTCGCCGAGGAATCGATATGCCTTGCTACAGACCGCCGCGCATCGCCGGATCCGAAATCACTCCGGAACGCTTCTTTCTCGACCGGCGGACCTTCCTCGCGGGCGCCGCCGGCGGCCTGGCATTGGGACTGGGGATGGAAACGGCCAACGCGGCCGCCCTCAAGGCAGCGCCAGACCCATACAAGCTCGATGAGACACGGACGCCGGAGAAGGATGTCACGAGCTACAACAATTTCTACGAGTTCGGCACAGGCAAAGGCGATCCGGCCGCCAATTCGGGGGCGTTCAAACCATCGCCCTGGACCGTGAAAATCGACGGCCTCGTGGGCAAGCCGAGAGAATTCGGTCTGGAGGACCTGCTGGCCTTCCCGCTCGAAGAGCGGACCTATCGCATGCGCTGCGTCGAGGCCTGGTCGATGGTGATTCCCTGGGTCGGGTTTCCGCTTGCAGCGCTCATCGACAAGGTCGAGCCGCTCGGCAGCGCCAGATATGTGGCCTTCGAGACGGTGGTGCGCCCGGAGGAAATGCCCGGCCAATCCGGTTTTTTCCAGCCGCTGCCCTGGCCCTATCGTGAAGGCCTGCGATTGGACGAGGCCCGCCACCCGCTGACGATTCTCGCAGTCGGGCTCTATGGCAAGACCCTGCCGAACCAGAACGGCGCCCCGATCCGCTTGGTGGTGCCGTGGAAATATGGCTTCAAGGGAATCAAATCAATCGTGCGCATCTCGCTCACCGAAACGATGCCCCCCTGCACCTGGAACCTCGCTGCGCCCGACGAGTATGGGTTCTATGCCAATGTGAACCCGGCGGTCGACCACCCGCGCTGGAGCCAGGCGACGGAGAACCGCATCGGCGAAGGCGGCTTCTTCGGTTCCAACCGCCGCGACACGCTCCCCTTCAATGGATACGCCGAAGAGGTTGCGAGCCTTTATGCCGGAATGGATCTGAGGGCGAATTTCTGACCATGGCTCTCGTTCCCGCATTACCGAAACGCCTGCACGGTCCCTCGATCTGGGCGGTTTATGCCCTTGGCCTCGTACCGGCCGCTTTGGCCTTCTACCTCGGCGCCACCGGGCAACTGCCCGGCAATGCGGTCAAGGAGTTCGAACACCTGCTCGGCCTCTGGGCGCTGCGCTTCCTGATCGCTACACTCGCGATCACGCCCATTCGAGATCTCTTCGGCCTCAATTGGCTGAGATATCGCCGGGCGCTCGGGCTGCTCGCCTTCTACTACGTGCTGATGCACTTCCTTGCCTACATGCTGCTCGACCAGATGCTGCGGTTGCAGGCGATCGCCGCGGATATCGCTCGCCGTCCCTTCATCACCATCGGCATGACGGCCCTGGTGCTCATAATCCCGCTTGCACTGACCTCGAACAATTGGTCGATCCGCCGGCTCGGGCCACGGTGGAACAAGCTCCACCGCCTCGCCTACGTGATCGCGGCGGCCGGTGCCATCCATTTCGCGATGGCGGTCAAGGTCGTGGGGCCGGAGCAGATGCTCTATCTTGCACTCGTCGCGGCCCTGCTCGCCTGGCGGCCGATCAGGAAACCGTTCCTTCGCTGGAAGAGACTGCGCAGCGGCGGCCCTACAGCGCCGCGCGTCCTATCAGACGCGCAAAGGCCGCTGTAGCACTATCAATCGCAGCATGTCTTTGTCGCTGAACCCATGCCGATCTAAAAAGACGTGCAGTACAAACGGAAAAAGCGGCCGGGTGAGAGCACCCGGCCGCTTTATGTTTTTCTCGTCAACCTGTGGATCAGGCGGCTTCGGCTGCTTCCGATTCGGCGGCGACGCGAGCGCGATCCTTCGCACCCTTGGCATCGACGTCGCGGTCAACGAATTCGATGACGGCGAGCGGAGCGTTGTCGCCCTGGCGGAAACCCGCCTTCATGATGCGCAGGTAGCCGCCATTGCGGGTGGCGTAGCGCGATGCGATTGCGTCGAACAGCTTCGAGACAACGGCAACATCGCGGATCTGCGAGATCGCCTGACGGCGGGCATGTAGATCGCCACGCTTGCCGAGGGTGACGAGCTTCTCGACAATCGGACGGATTTCCTTCGCCTTCGGCAGGGTCGTCACGATCTGTTCATGTTCGATCAGCGACGCGGCCATGTTGGCAAACATCGCCTTACGGTGGCTGGCGGTTCTATTCAGCTTGCGACCGGCTTTAGCGTGGCGCATGGCTATTCTCCTTTACTTGCAGGCATTCGCCCGCAGTCTAATGGGGCGTATATCCGCTGAGAGCCGAAGGCTTGAAGCGATGAGACATATACGCAGTTTAACGTTCTAAGGCCAGCTTTACGCGTTCTTTCGAACGCGTGCGGCCTTAGTACTGGTCTTCGTAGCGCTTGGCGAGGTCTTCGATGTTCTCGGGCGGCCAGGACGGCACTTCCATGCCGAGATGCAGTCCCATGGAAGCGAGAACTTCCTTGATCTCGTTCAGCGACTTGCGACCAAAGTTCGGGGTACGGAGCATCTCTGCTTCCGTCTTCTGAATAAGGTCGCCGATATAGACGATGTTGTCGTTCTTCAGGCAGTTGGCCGAGCGGACGGAAAGTTCCAGTTCGTCGACCTTCTTGAGAAGCGCCGGGTTGAAGGCGAGCTCGGTGACTGCCTCTTCCTCTGCTTCCTTCTGCGGTTCTTCGAAATTGACGAAGACCGAAAGCTGGTCCTGAAGAATGCGGGCGGCGAACGCAATCGCGTCCTCGCCGGTGACGGAGCCATCGGTCTCGATGGACATCGTCAGCTTGTCGTAATCGAGAACCTGACCTTCACGGGTGTTCTCGACCTTGTAGGAGACCTTCTTCACTGGCGAGTACAGGCTGTCGACCGGGATGAGGCCGATCGGCGCGTCTTCCGAACGGTTGCGGTCGGCCGGCACATAGCCCTTGCCGTTGTTGACGGTGAATTCCATGCGAATTTCCGCGCCCTCGTCGAGGGTGCAGATCACATGGTTCGGGTTGAGGATCTCGATATCGCCAACCGTCTGAATGTCACCGGCCGTTACGACGCCCGGGCCCTGCTTGCGCACGACCATGCGCTTTGCGTCGTCGCCATCCATCTTGATGGCGATTTCCTTGATGTTGAGCACGATGTCGGTCACGTCTTCCCGCACACCCGGGATCGACGAGAACTCGTGCAGCACGCCGTCGATCTGCACCGCCGTAACCGCAGCACCGCGCAGCGACGACAGAAGCACGCGGCGAAGCGCGTTGCCAAGCGTCAGACCGAAGCCGCGCTCGAGCGGTTCCGCCACCAACGTTGCCCTGGTGCGGCCGGAGGAGGAGAACTCCACCTTGTTCGGCTTGATCAGTTCCTGCCAATTTTTCTGGATCATGTTTTCTGCCTTCCGTTCGTTGCCACCATCCAATCGTGACAACCGAGCCCCGAAGACCGGGAGAACGCCACGAGCGCCCTCACCGGAATGTGGAATACATATGATCAGACGCGGCGCTTCTTGCGCGGACGGCAGCCATTGTGCGGGATCGGGGTCACGTCGCGGATCGACGTGATCATGAAGCCCGCAGCCTGCAGCGCGCGAAGGGCGGATTCGCGACCGGAACCCGGACCGCAAACTTCCACTTCGAGCGACTTCATGCCGTGCTCCTGCGCCTTGCGGGCGCAGTCTTCCGCAGCGATCTGAGCGGCAAACGGGGTCGACTTGCGCGAACCCTTGAAGCCCTTCGCACCGGCGGACGACCAGGCAATCGCGTTGCCCTGGGCGTCGGTGATGGTGATCATCGTGTTGTTGAACGACGAATTGACGTGCGCGACGCCAGACGTGATGTTCTTGCGCTCGCGGCGGCGAACGCGGGTGGCTTCCTTGGCCATAGGATCCCTTTCTTAGATCTCTGCACCGCCGTAGTTCCAGCGGCTCCACCGGGAAAAGGATTGGTCGTCCCCTGCCCTGCATCTTCCTGTTCACGAAGCCGGCAACCGGCTTCGCCATCGGTTCACCGAACCTGCCAAGGTTCGGCAAGGTCAGGCAATCGCCTTTCCCAAACTGCAAAAGGAGGCCGGCGCGGACGCCAGCCTCCCGCTTTCCCTTTTCGGGAAATTACTTCTTCTTGCCGGCGATCGCCTTTGCCGGACCCTTGCGGGTGCGGGCGTTGGTATGCGTACGCTGACCACGCACCGGCAGACCGCGACGATGGCGCAGGCCACGGTAGCAGCCAAGGTCCATCAGGCGCTTGATATTCATCGCCGTCTCGCGGCGCAGGTCACCCTCGACCTGGTAGTCACGGTCGATCGTCTCGCGGATCTGAAGGACTTCCGCGTCCGTCAGCTGGTGTACGCGACGGTCAGCCGGAATGCCGACCTTCTCGATGATTTCCTGCGCGAATTTCGGGCCGATCCCGTGGATATAGGTCAGCGCGATGACGACGCGCTTTGCCGTCGGGATGTTGACGCCAGCGATACGTGCCACGTCTATTCTCCTTGCGTTCCAGTTGCCATCCGGCAATAGGTGCTTCGTTACGCGACCTTGAAGAGCCGCTCGTTGATTGAGGTTCGAGACACGTCAAAAACGACCGTACCCGGACTTCATTGTTTTGAAGACCGCGCCGATCGCTTCTGATGTCGCGAGTTGACGCTGTCTTTGGAGGAATCGCCCGGAAAAGTCAACTCCCCGGCGCTTCCATTTCGGCAAAGGCAACAGCCTGGTCTTAGACCCTAGGCCAGAACCCTCTCGATCTCTGCGGTGACCGCGTCCACGTCGGCCATACCATCGACCGTCTTCAATTGGCCGGTGCTCGCATAATGCTGCGAAAGCGGCGCGGTCTTTGCCCGATACTCCTCCAGGCGGCGCCGGAACGCTTCCGGGTTGTCGTCGGAGCGAACGGTCCCGCCGGCCGCGACGGTTTCCGCAACGCGATTCTCCATGCGCCGGACAAGTGCCGCTTCGTCGACCTTCAGCTCAATCACCGCATCGAGCTTCAAGCCCTTGTCGTCGAGCATCCGGTCGAGCGCTATCGCCTGCGGGACGGTGCGCGGGTAACCGTCGAGAATGAAGCCCTTCGCGCAGTCCGGTGCATCGATGCGGTCGGAGACGATCTCGTTGACGATTTCGTCGGAGACAAGCTGGCCCGCATCCATCACGGCTTTCGCGCGCTGGCCGACTTCCGTCTGCTGGGCCACGGCGGACCGGAGCATGTCACCGGTCGACAGCTGGGGTATGCCGTACCGCTCCGTCAGAAGCTTGGCCTGCGTACCTTTGCCAGCGCCCGGCGGGCCCAAAAAAATAAGTCTCATCGTCCCCTCTTTCCTCCGCGCAGCTTCGACTTCTTGATCAGCCCCTCATATTGCTGGGCAATGAGGTGACCCTGAACCTGTGCTACCGTATCAAGGGTCACGCTGACAACAATCAAAAGCGACGTACCACCAAGGTAGAACGGCACGCCGGTCTGCGCGATGAGGATTTCAGGCAGGATGCAGACGAAAACCAGATAGATCGCACCGATGACGGTGATGCGCGTCAGCACGTAGTCGATGTATTCCGCCGTGCGCTCGCCCGGGCGAATCCCGGGAATGAAGCCGCCGTGCTTCTTCAGATTGTCGGCGGTGTCCTTCGGATTGAAGACGATCGCCGTATAGAAGAAGGCGAAGAAAGCGATCATCGCCGCATAGAACACCATGTAGAGCGGCTGCCCGTGGGCGAGCGCGCCGACGATGGTCGTCGCCCAGTCAGGCAGCGTCGCAGCATTGGTGAAGCCCGCCGCCGTCGCCGGCAGCAACAGCAGCGACGAGGCAAAGATCGCCGGAATCACGCCCGAAGTGTTGAGCTTGAGCGGCAGGTGCGACGTATCGCCCTGGAACATGCGGTTGCCAACCTGACGCTTCGGGTACTGGATCAGCAGGCGGCGCTGCGCGCGTTCGACGAAGACGATGAGCGCGATCACGGCAACCACCATCACGATGATCGCAAGAATGAGCGGCGTCGACAGCGCGCCCGTCCGGCCGAGCTCCAGCGTGCCGGCAAGGGCCGACGGCAGGGCCGCGACGATGCCGGCGAAGATGATCAGCGAGATGCCGTTGCCGATGCCGCGCGACGTGATCTGCTCGCCGAGCCACATCAGGAACATCGTGCCGCCGAGCAGCGAGATGACGGTGGAGATACGGAAGAACCAACCCGGATCGTTGACGAGACCGCTGCCGCTTTCAAGGCCGATGGCGATTCCGTAAGCCTGCATCGTTCCCAGCAGCACCGTTCCGTAGCGCGTGTACTGGTTGATGACCTTGCGGCCCTGCTCGCCTTCCTTCTTCAATTGCTCGAGCGCCGGGATGACCGAGGTCATCAGCTGAACGATGATCGAGGCAGAAATATAGGGCATGATCCCGAGTGCGAAGATCGCCATGCGCTCGACGGCGCCGCCCGCAAACATGTTGAACAGGCCGAGGATACCGCCTGACTGGCCTTGAAAGGCCTGCGCGAACGCTTCCGGATTGAGGCCGGGCAGCGGGATATAGGTGCCAAGACGGTAAACCAGAAGCGCACCGAGGGTGAACCAGAGCCTTTTCTTCAGATCTTCCGCCTTGGCGAAAGTCGAGAAATTCAGGTTCGAGGCCAGCTGTTCCGCTGCAGAAGCCATGCAATTCTCCGCGTACCATATGCCGGCGGGAAGCCCGGATCCGGCAACGAGTAGTCTTCCAAGTTGAAAACCTGACGCGAGGCGATTGTCGCTGCAATCGGATGCCTCACCGCGGTTTCCGTTATGTCGCGTCGCGGCAGGCGATTCGCCGCGCTCGGACGTGAGGCTCACATATGGGAGCAAAACCGCCCGGCGTGAAGCACCCCGGGCGGCTTATACGTGCATTATTCCGCGGCGGCAGCCGCGAGCAGCTTCACCGAGCCGCCAGCCTTTTCGATCTTCTCGACAGCGGGCTTGGAGGCGCCGGCGACCTCGAGCGAGATCTTCGCCTTCAGCTCGCCATCAGCGAGAACGCGGACACCGTCCTTGGCGCGGCGGATGACGCCGGCCGCCTTGAGCGCAGCCGCATCGATGGTCTTCGAAGCGTCGAGCTTCTTCGCGTCGACGGCAGCCTGGATGCGGCCGAGCGAAACGACAACGAACTCGGAAGCGAAGATGTTGTTGAAGCCACGCTTCGGCAGACGACGGTAGATGGGCATCTGACCGCCTTCGAAGCCGTTGATCGAGACGCCCGAACGAGCCTTCTGGCCCTTCACGCCGCGACCGCCGGTCTTGCCGGAGCCGGAGCCGATACCGCGGCCAACACGCTTGCGGCTCTTGGTCGCGCCTTCGTTGTCCTTGATTTCATTCAGTTTCATTTCTGGATCCCCCTCACTTCTCGTCGACGACGCGAACGAGGTGCTGGACGGCCCGGATCATGCCGCGAACAGCCGGAGTATCCTCCAGCGTGCGAACCCGGTGCATCTTGTTGAGGCCCAGACCGATGAGCGTCTGACGCTGTACGGCCGGACGGCGGATGGGGCTACCAATCTGCTCGACGGTAACCGTCTTCTTGGCAACTTCTTTCTTGGCCATCTCTCAGCTCCCTTATTCTTCGGAAGCAGCGCCGGCGGCAACGCGACGGGCCTGGAGCGTGGCGTATTTCATGCCGCGCTGTGCCGCGATGTCCTTCGGGTGCATCTGGTTCTTGAGCGCGTCGAAGGTCGCGCGAACCATGTTGTAGGGGTTCGACGAACCGGTCGACTTGGCGACGACGTCATGAACGCCGAGCGTTTCGAAGACGGCGCGCATCGGTCCGCCCGCGATGATACCGGTACCGGGCTTGGCCGAACGCAGCAGCACCTTACCGGCGCCGTGGCGGCCGTTGACGTCGTGATGCAGCGTGCGACCGCCGCGCAGCGGAACGAAGATCAGGTCGCGCTTTGCGGCTTCCGTCGCCTTGCGGATGGCTTCCGGCACTTCGCGTGCCTTGCCATGACCGAAGCCGACGCGGCCCTTCTGGTCGCCGACGACGACGAGAGCGGCGAAACCGAAACGGCGACCGCCCTTCACCACTTTAGCGACGCGGTTGATAGCGACGAGCTTGTCGACAAATTCGCTGTCGCGCTCTTCGCGGCTCTGGCGATCTTCGCGAGAGCCTCTTTTTTCTTGTGCCATTGTCCTCTTCCTTTTTCTTTTCCGGGTGCAATCGGCAGATTGAAGAAAGGCCGCTTCACTTCCTCAGAAATCGAAGCGACCGTGAGATGCGAAGCCGAGTGTCGCCCGGGCATTGCTGCCCGGGCGATGAACCTTAGAAGTTCAGGCCGCCTTCGCGGGCTGCCTCGGCCAGCGCCTTTATGCGGCCGTGGTAGATGAAGGCGCCGCGATCAAAGACGACGTCCTTGATGCCGGCCTTGGAGGCGCGCTCGGCAATAAGCTTGCCGACGGCCGCAGCGGCAGCCGTGTCCGCGCCGGTCTTCAGCGAGGACTTCAGATCCGCTTCGAGGGTCGAAGCGGCGGCAAGGGTCTTGCCGGCAACATCGTCGATGATCTGAACGTAGATGTTCTTCGACGAGCGATGAACCGACAGCCGCGGCCGGCCATTGGCGACCGCCTTGATTTGACGGCGCACGCGGCTGGCGCGACGCACAAGAGTATCTTTCCTGCTAGCCATAACGCGTGATCCTTACTTCTTCTTGCCTTCTTTGCGGACGATCCGCTCTTCGGCATACTTGACGCCCTTGCCCTTGTAGGGCTCGGGGCCGCGGTATTCGCGGATTTCCGCGGCTACCTGGCCGACCTGCTGCTTGCTGATTCCGGAGACGACGATTTCCGTCGGCTTCGGCACAGCGATCGTGATGCCTTCCGGCGTCTGGTAGATCACGTCGTGGCTAAAGCCGAGCGCCAGCTGCAGGTTCTTGCCCTGCATGGACGCGCGGTAACCGACGCCGTTGATTTCGAGCTTGCGTTCGTAGCCGTCCTTGACGCCCTTGAAGATGTTCTCGATCATCGTGCGGGACATGCCCCACTTCGAGCGAGCATCCTTGCTCTCATTGAGAGGCTGAACGACGACCGCGTTCTCTTCGAGCTTTACCGAAACTTCATCGTTCGCAATGAAGAACAGTTCGCCCTTAGGACCCTTCGCCGTTACCTTCTGGCCATCAACGCTTGCCGTGACGCCTGCCGGAACCTGAACGGGTTTCTTACCGATACGAGACATTGTTGTACCTGTCTGTTCGCTATGGAGATCCTGCCCGGCCTTAGAAGACCGAGCAAAGAACCTCGCCACCAACATTCTGTTCGCGTGCCTGGTGATCGGCCATCACGCCCTTCGGGGTCGAAAGGATGGTGATGCCGAGGCCGTTCGCGACCTGCGGAATGGACTTAACCGAGACATAGACCCGGCGGCCCGGCTTGGAGACGCGCGCGATCTCACGGATCACGGAAGCGCCTTCGTAGTATTTCAGTTCGATATTCAGCTCGGACTTGCCGTTGCCGAATTCGACTTCCGAATATCCGCGGATGTAACCTTCGGACTGAAGGACATCCAGGACGCGCGCACGGAGCTTGGAAGCCGGCGTCGAAACGCTCGACTTGCGGCGCGCAGCACCGTTGCGGATACGGGTGAGCATATCGCCCAAAGGATCAGTCATTGCCATGTGCCCGTCTCCTTACCAGCTCGACTTGACCACGCCCGGCACCTTGCCGAGATTGCCCAGTTCGCGAAGCGCGATACGCGACATGCGAAGCTTGCGATAGTAGGCGCGCGGACGGCCGGTGACTTCGCAACGGTTGCGGATGCGGGTCTTCGACCCATCGCGCGGCAGCTCTGCCAGCTTGAGGGTCGCCTTGAATCGCTCTTCGATCGGCAACGACTGGTTCATGATGATTGCCTTGAGAGCCGCGCGCTTGGAGGCGTGGCTGGCAACCAGTTTGCGGCGGCGCTTGTTCTTTTCAACTGCGCTCGTTTTCGCCATAACAGTTATCCTTCTTTACGCTTGTCGTTACGGATTACTGACGGAACGGGAAGTTGAACTCTGCGAGCAGAGCGCGTGCTTCGTCGTCGTTAGTAGCCGTCGTGCAAACGATGATGTCCATGCCCCACATCTGATCAACCTTGTCGTAGTTGATCTCAGGGAACACAATGTGCTCCTTGACGCCCATGGCGAAGTTGCCACGGCCATCGAAGGACTTCGGATTGAGGCCACGGAAGTCGCGAACGCGCGGCAGGGCGATGTTCACGAGACGATCGAGGAATTCATACATCCGAACGCCGCGCAGGGTAACCTTGGCACCAATCGGCATGCCTTCGCGAAGCTTGAAGCCAGCGATGGAGTTGCGTGCGCGGGTGATTACCGGCTTCTGGCCGGCAATCGCAGCGAGGTCGGCGGCAGCAACGGACGGCTTCTTGGAATCGCCGGTCGCTTCGCCAACACCCATGTTGATGACGATCTTTTCGAGGCGCGGGATCTGCATTTCGTTGGCGTAGGAGAACTTCTCCTGCATCGCCTGGCGGATGCGCTCGACATATTCTTTCTTGAGCCGCGGCTCATAAGCGGTCTTAGCCATCGATCACTTCTCCCGAACGCTTGGCCACGCGGACCTTCTTGTCACCCTCGACCTTGAAACCGACGCGGGTCGGCTTGCCGTCCTTGGGATCGGCGATCGCGATGTTCGAAAGGTGGATCGAGGCTTCCTTGGTAATGATGCCGGCTTCCTGGTTCTGGGTCTGGCGCTGGTGACGCTTCACCATGTTGACGCCACGGACGACAGCCCGGTCTTCCTTTGGCATGACCTGAACGACTTCGCCGGTGCGGCCCTTGTCCTTGCCGGTGAGCACGACGACCTTGTCGCCTTTGCGAATCTTCTGCATCTCTGTTCGCTCCCTTAGAGTACTTCCGGAGCCAGCGAGATGATCTTCATATGGTTCTTGGCGCGCAATTCGCGCGGAACCGGTCCGAAGATACGGGTGCCGATCGGCTCTTTCTTGTTGTCGATGAGAACGGCTGCGTTGGTGTCGAAACGGATGACGCTGCCATCCGGACGGCGGATGTCCTTCGCGGTGCGAACGACAACAGCCTTCATGACATCACCCTTCTTCACGCGGCCGCGCGGAATGGCTTCCTTGATCGAAACGACAATGATGTCGCCGACCGACGCATACTTGCGCTTGGAGCCGCCCAGCACCTTGATGCACATGACACGACGTGCGCCGGAATTATCCGCCACGTCGAGGTTTGTTTGCATCTGAATCATGTCAGGTCGCCTTCTTGTTTTTACCAGGCCGGTTGGGCCGAAACCCCCTTGCCCGGCTTATTTTGCTCATCTCAAAGCAAAAGAACGCTCGGACTCGAGCGTTCCTCGGCTTTAATTGCGTGCTTCATACAGATATTTGCCCGAGACGCAAGGGTCAGAAAGGCAAATCCTGCAGAAATCAAGCCTGGGCGGATACCACCGTCCAGCGCTTGTCCTTGGAAATCGGCGCGCATTCCTGGATGGAAACGACGTCACCGACCTTGTACTGATTGTTCTCGTCGTGAGCCTTGTACTTCTTGGAACGACGTACGGTCTTCTGGAGGATCGGGTGCGCAAAGCGGCGCTCGACTCTGACGACCACGGTCTTGTCGTTCTTGTCGCTGACGACGGTGCCCTGCAGAATGCGTTTCGGCATTATTTCTGGTCCTTAGGCCTTGGCTTCTGCCGCCTTCTGGCGGGCGATGGTTTTGATGCGTGCGATATCCTTGCGGACTTCGTTGATACGCGAAGACTTCTCGAGCTGGCCCGTCGCCTTCTGGAAGCGCAGGTTGAACTGCTCCTTCTTCAGCTTGGCAAGCTCTTCCTTGAGCTGGTCGGCGCTCAGAGCGCGAACATCTGCGGCTTTCATGAGCTTCACTCCTTACTCTGCGATACGCTGCACGAAGCGCGTCTTGACAGAGAGCTTGGCAGCGCCAAGACGAAGTGCCTCACGGGCGATCTCTTCGCTGACACCATCGATCTCGAACATCATACGGCCGGGCTTGACCTTGCATGCCCAGTATTCGACCGAACCCTTACCTTTACCCATGCGGACTTCCGTCGGCTTGGCGGTGACCGGGACATCCGGGAACACGCGGATCCAGACGCGACCGGCGCGCTTCATGTAGCGGGTGATCGCGCGGCGAGCCGCCTCGATCTCGCGCGCGTTGACGCGGTTCGGCTCCTGAGACTTCAGACCGAACTCGCCGAAGGCAAGCGTGGAACCGCCCTTGGCAACGCCCTTGATGCGCCCCTTGAACTGCTTGCGATACTTCGTACGCTTTGGCTGCAACATTTTTTTACTTCTCCGATATTGGCTGCCACTCGCGAATGTTACGCGTTTTCACGACGGCGGTCTCTGCTGCCAGAGCCCTGGGAGTCACTCTCGGTCGCGCGGCGCTCGGAAGCCATCGGATCATGCTCAAGGATTTCGCCCTTGAAGATCCAGACCTTGACGCCGCAGATGCCGAATGCGGTTTCAGCTTCAGCCGTGCCGTAGTCGATATCGGCGCGCAGCGTGTGCAGCGGAACGCGGCCTTCACGGTACCATTCGGTCCGGGCGATTTCGGCACCGCCGAGGCGGCCGGCGCAGGTGATCTTGATGCCTTCGGCGCCAAGACGCATCGCGGACTGAACGGCGCGCTTCATCGCGCGGCGGAAGGCCACGCGGCGCTCGAGCTGCTGAGCGATCGACTGGGCAACGAGCGTTGCGTCGACCTCCGGCTTGCGCACTTCGACGATGTTGAGGTGCGTTTCCGAGTTGGTCATTTCCGAGAGCTTCTTGCGCAGCTTCTCGATGTCGGCGCCCTTCTTGCCGATGATCAGACCCGGACGGGCCGAGTGGATCGTCACGCGGCACTTCTTGTGCGGGCGCTCGATCACGACCTTGGCGATGCCGGCAGACTTCAGCTCTTCCATCAGGTAGGCGCGGATCTTCAGGTCTTCATGCAGAAGCTGACCGTATTCCGCGTTATCCGCGAACCAACGGCTGTCCCAAGTCCGGTTGATGCCGAGACGGAAACCGATCGGATTGATTTTCTGGCCCATTATGCGGCCTCCCCTTTGGCTTCCACTTCACGAACAACGATCGTCAAGTGCGAGAACGGCTTTTCGATGCGCGATGCGCGGCCGCGGCCACGGGCGTGGAAGCGCTTCATCACGATCGACTTGCCAACAAAAGCTTCCGCGACGATGAGGGAATCAACGTCGAGGTCGTGGTTGTTCTCGGCGTTCGCGATCGCGGATTCAAGCGTCTTCTTGACCGTACCTGCGATGCGCTTGCGGGAGAACTCAAGTTCGGCCAGAGCGCGGTCGACCTTCTTGCCGCGGATCATCGCGGCAACGAGGTTGAGCTTCTGGGGGCTGACGCGGATCGTGCGCGCAATGGCCTGCGCCTCATTATCCTTCAGCCGGCGTTCGGCTTTTGCCTTGCCCATTGTTACTTCCTTTTCGCTTTCTTGTCCGCGCCGTGACCGTAATAGGTCCGGGTCGGAGCGAATTCACCGAACTTGTGACCGACCATTTCCTCGGACACCGAGACGGGAACATGCTTGTTGCCGTTGTAGACGCCGAAGGTCAGACCGACGAATTGCGGAAGGATCGTGGAGCGGCGGCTCCACATCTTGATCACTTCGTTGCGACCGCCTTCACGAACCTTCTCAGCCTTCTTGAGAAGATAGCCGTCAACAAACGGACCTTTCCAAACTGAACGAGCCACTTGAGACTTCCTCTCTTACTTCTTGCGCTGATGACGCGAGCGCATGATGAACTTGTCGGTCGACTTGTTGGAGCGCGTGCGCTTGCCCTTCGTCGGCTTGCCCCACGGGGTAACCGGGTGGCGGCCACCGGAGGTGCGCCCTTCACCACCACCGTGCGGGTGGTCGACCGGGTTCATGACGACGCCGCGTACGTGCGGGCGCTTGCCGCGCCAACGCGAACGGCCGGCCTTACCGTCATTGATGTTGCCGTGATCGGGGTTCGATACAGCACCGATCGACGCGAGGCAAGAGCCGTGCACGAGGCGCTGTTCGCCGGAATTCAGGCGAAGGATCGCCATGCCCTGGTCGCGGCCGACGAGCTGCGCATAGGTGCCGGCCGAGCGAGCGATCTGACCACCCTTGCCCGGCTTCATCTCAACGTTGTGGATGATCGAGCCGACCGGGATGTACTGCAGCGGCATCGCGTTGCCGGCCTTGACGTCGACCGCCTTGTCCGAGGCGATCACCTTGTCGCCGGCAGCCAGCCGCTGCGGCGCCAGGATATAGGCCTGTTCGCCATCGGCATAGCTGACGAGCGCGATGAACGCGGTGCGGTTCGGGTCGTATTCCAGACGCTCGACAGTGCCTTCGACGTCGAACTTGCGACGCTTGAAGTCGACCAGGCGATAGGCGCGCTTGTGACCGCCGCCCTGGAAGCGAACGGTGATGCGGCCCAGGTTGTTGCGACCGCCCTTGGAGGACAGGCCCTCGGTCAGCGCCTTGACCGGCTTGCCCTTGTAGAGGCCGGACCGGTCCACGATGACCAGTTGACGCTGGCTCGGCGTCGTCGGATTGAAACTTTTCAATGCCATTTTCTTGTTCCCTTTTGGGTTTTTACCCTACTGGGCCTATCCGTTAGAGACCGGTGGAAACGTCGATGGACTGACCCTCGGCGAGCGTTACGATCGCCTTCTTCACGTCCTTCTGCTTTCCGGCGAAGCCGCGGAAGCGCTTCAGCTTGCCCTTGCGGACGAGCGTGTTCACAGCGGTGACCTTCACGCCGAAAAGAGCTTCGACGGCAGCCTTGATCTCAGGCTTCGAAGCGCCCTTGGCGACGTTGAAGACGACCTGGTTCTGTTCGGAAACCAGCGTCGACTTTTCGGTGATCGAGGGAGACACGATCACGTCGTAGTGGCGAAGATCCGTCATTTGAACCGCTCCTCCAGAGCTTCCACGGCGGCCTTGGAAAGCACGAGCTTGCCACGGCGCAGAATGTCGTACACGTTGATGCCCTGAACCGGCAGAACGTCCACATTCGGGATGTTCTGGGCTGCGAGCTTGAAGTTGCTCTCGATCTCGGCGCCCCCGATGATCAGAGCATTGGTGAGGCCGAGCGAGGCGAATGCGCCGGCGAGCGTCTTCGTCTTTGCCTCGTTGGCGACGAGATCGTCGAGGACGATGATCTCTTCGGCCTTCAGCTTGGCCGACAGCGCGTGGCGCAGGCCGAGCGCGCGGATCTTCTTCGGCAGGTCATGCGCATGGCTGCGGACGACCGGACCATGTGCCTTGCCGCCGCCGCGGAACTGCGGAGCGCGAGCGGAATGGTGGCGAGCACGGCCCGTGCCCTTCTGCTTGTACATCTTGGCGCCGGTACGCGCGACTTCCGCGCGGCCCTTGGCCTTGTGCGTGCCTTGCTGGCGCTTGGCGAGCTGCCAGCGAATGACGCGGGCGATGATGTCTTCACGGGGCTCGAGACCGAAAATGGCGTCAGAAAGGGAAACCTTTCCCGCGTCCTTGCCCTCGAGGGTTTTGACGGTGAGATCCATTATCCGGCTCCCTTACTTCGATGCTTCGGCGCGCAGACCGGCCGGGCGCGGAGCGCCTTCCGGAGTGCCCGACTTGATTGCGTCGCGAACGACGATCCAGGAACCCTTGGAGCCAGGAACGGCGCCCTTGACCAGGATCAGCCCACGGTCTTCGTCGGTGGACACGACTTCGAGGTTCTGCGTGGTGACGCGGGTCTGGCCCATGTGACCAGCCATGCGCTTGCCCTTCCAGACGCGGCCCGGGTCCTGGTTGGAGCCGGTCGAACCATGCGAGCGGTGCGATACGGAAACGCCGTGCGTGGCGCGAAGGCCGCCGAAGTTGTGACGCTTGATCGCGCCGGCAAAGCCCTTACCAATCGTGGTGCCGGTGACATCCACCAGCTGGCCGGCAACGAAATGGCTCGCCGTCAGCTCGGCGCCGACTTCGATCATGTTGTCGGCGCTGACGCGGAACTCGACGAGCTTCGCCTTCGGCTCGACGCTCGCAGCGGCAAAGTGGCCGCGCAGAGCCTTCGTCGTATTCTTGACCTTCGAGCGGCCGGCACCCAGCTGAACTGCGGTGTAGCCGTTCTTATCTTCCGTGCGGTGGGCCACGACCTGGCAGTTCTCCAGCCGCAATACTGTTACCGGGATATGCTCGCCGGCGTCGTTGTAGACGCGGGTCATTCCCACTTTCTGTGCAATCACACCTGAACGCATCGGTTCACGCCTCTTGTTTAGGGTTCCCGTCCGGTGCCTGGTGCACCTTCCGGTTTCCTGTTCCTGGAAGCCGTTGGATAACTCCACGTACCTTCCTTGTTATTTCGGCTTGCGCCGGACCTTAGAGCTTGATCTCGACGTCGACGCCAGCGGCCAGATCCAGCTTCATCAGCGCATCAACCGTCTGCGGGGTCGGATCAACGATATCGAGAAGACGCTTGTGGGTGCGCATCTCGAACTGTTCGCGGCTCTTCTTGTCGACGTGTGGCGACCGGTTGACCGTGAATTTTTCAATCCGGGTCGGAAGCGGCACGGGCCCACGCACACTCGCACCGGTGCGCTTGGCCGTCGACACGATTTCGCGCGTGGAGGCATCGAGGATCCGGTGATCAAACGCCTTGAGGCGGATGCGGATATTCTGGCCGTTCATTCGACTTGTCCTTGCTCGTGTTTTCCGGTGTGCCTCGAAAGCACACGCTCAAAACTTCTGAAATTCGTTTCGCTTGAGCCGCTTCTTTTCAAAAATCGCAGGGACATGGGCGACCATGTCCCTGCCGAAACGGCCAAGCCGTTTTCCTGTTACTTGATGATCGAGGCGACGATGCCGGCGCCGACGGTGCGGCCGCCTTCGCGGATGGCGAAGCGCAGCTTTTCTTCCATCGCGATCGGCACGATCAGCTCGACGTCGACCGTCACGTTGTCGCCCGGCATCACCATTTCCGTGCCTTCCGGCAGCGTCACGATGCCCGTCACGTCCGTCGTGCGGAAGTAGAACTGCGGACGGTAGTTGGTGAAGAACGGCGTATGACGGCCACCTTCTTCCTTCGTCAGGATGTAGGCCTCGGCCTTGAACTTCGTGTGCGGCGTCACCGAACCCGGCTTGCACAGAATCTGGCCGCGCTCGACGCCGTTGCGGTCGACACCGCGCAGCAGCGCGCCGATGTTGTCGCCGGCCTGGCCCTGGTCGAGCAGCTTGCGGAACATTTCAACGCCGGTGCAGGTCGTCTTCGTCGTCGGACGGATGCCGACGATCTCGACTTCCTCACCAACCTTGATGATGCCGCGCTCGACGCGGCCGGTGACGACCGTGCCACGGCCGGAGATCGAGAACACGTCTTCGATCGGCATCAGGAACGGCAGGTCGACCGGACGCTCCGGCGTCGGGATGTAGGCGTCGACCGCTGCCATCAGCTCGCGGATCGCGTCTTCGCCGATCTTCTTGTCGGAATCTTCGAGAGCGGCGAGCGCCGAGCCCTTGATGATCGGAATGTCGTCGCCCGGGAATTCGTAGGACGACAGCAGCTCGCGCACTTCGAGCTCGACGAGCTCGAGCAGCTCGGCGTCGTCGACCTGGTCGACCTTGTTCAGGAACACGACGATCGCCGGAACGCCGACCTGGCGGGCGAGCAGGATGTGCTCGCGGGTCTGCGGCATCGGGCCGTCGGCGGCCGAAACGACGAGAATCGCGCCGTCCATCTGCGCCGCACCGGTGATCATGTTCTTGACGTAGTCGGCGTGGCCGGGGCAGTCGACGTGCGCATAGTGACGGTTCGGCGTCTCGTATTCGACGTGCGCCGTCGAGATCGTGATGCCGCGGGCCTTCTCTTCCGGCGCGGCGTCGATCTGGTCATATGCCTTGAACTCGCCGAAATATTTCGTGATCGCTGCAGTCAGCGACGTCTTGCCATGGTCAACGTGGCCAATCGTGCCGATGTTGACGTGCGGCTTGGTGCGCTCAAATTTGCTCTTTGCCATTTCCGGCTCTCCGTTTCCTGTTCCCTATCGGGGAAAACTTTTCATTCTGTTTCAGCGCGAGCTATTCCGGTCACTTCTGACCGGAATACTTCGCCTGGATTTCCTGCGCGACGTTCGACGGAACCGGCGCGTAGTGATCGAACAGCATCGTGTACTGAGCGCGACCCTGCGACATGGAGCGCAGATTGTCGACGTACTTGAACATGTTCGCGAGCGGCACGTGGGCATTGATCACCACAGCGACGCCGCGCGATTCCTGACCCTGGATCTGGCCACGACGAGAGTTCAAGTCACCGATCACGTCACCGACGTAATCTTCCGGCGTCACGACCTCGACCTTCATGATCGGCTCGAGGAGCTGAGCACCGGCCTTTTTGGCTGCTTCACGGAAGCAGGCGCGCGAAGCGATTTCGAACGCCAGAACGGACGAGTCGACATCGTGGAACGCGCCGTCGATGAGCGTCGCCTTGACGCCGAGCATCGGGAATCCCGCGAGCGGACCGGAAGACAGAACGCTTTCGATGCCCTTCTGAACGCCCGGGATGTATTCCTTCGGAACCGCACCGCCAACAATCTTGGATTCGAAGACGAAATCTTCGCCTTCCGGGTTCGGTTCGAAGACGATCTTGACGCGCGCGAACTGACCGGTACCACCGGACTGCTTCTTGTGCGTGTAGTCTTCTTCGTGCTGACGCGTGATTGTCTCACGGTAGGCAACCTGCGGAGCGCCGACGGATGCCTCGACCTTGAATTCGCGACGCATGCGGTCGACGATGATGTCGAGGTGGAGTTCACCCATCCCCGCAATGATCGTCTGGCCGGATTCCTCGTCGGTCTTGACGCGGAAGGACGGGTCTTCTGCAGCCAGGCGGTTGAGCGCAAGGCCCATCTTTTCCTGGTCGCCCTTGGTCTTCGGCTCGATCGCGATCTGGATGACCGGCTCCGGGAATTCCATGCGCTCGAGGATAACCGGCTTCAGCGGATCGCAGAGCGTATCGCCGGTCGTGGTTTCCTTCAGACCAGCGAGAGCAACGATGTCGCCGGCAAAGGCTTCTTCGATGTCTTCGCGCGAGTTCGAGTGCATCTGCAGCATGCGGCCGACGCGCTCGCGCTTTTCCTTGACCGTGTTCATCACCGACGTGCCCTTTTCGAGCTTGCCGGAATAAATGCGAGCGAAGGTCAGCGAACCGACGAAGGGGTCGTTCATGATCTTGAACGCCAGCATCGAGAGCGGCTCGTTGTCGTCAGCCTTACGGGTGATTTCACCTTCGGTCTTGACGTCGATGCCCTTGATCGCCGGAATGTCGACGGGCGACGGCAGGTAGTCGACGACGGCGTCGAGCAGCGGCTGAACGCCCTTGTTCTTGAAGGCGGTGCCGCAGAACATCGGGTGGAACTTCACGTCGATCGTGCCGCGACGAACCAGTTCACGGATCTTGTCGTTGTCCGGATAGGTACCTTCGAGATAGGCTTCCATTGCCGCTTCATCGATCTCGACAACCGTCTCGATCAGCTTCTCGCGGTATTCTTCAGCCTTTTCCTTCATGTCGGCCGGAATTTCGACGACATCCCACTGGGCGCCGAGCGATTCGTCGCGCCAGACAAGAGCATTCATCTCGATCAGGTCGACAACGCCCTTGAACTCGCTTTCAGCGCCGATCGGCAATTGCATGACGACAGCGGTCGCGCCCAGACGGGACTTGATCATCTCGACGGAGCGGTAGAAGTCCGCACCGGTCTTGTCCATCTTGTTGCAGAAAATCATGCGCGGGACATGATACTTCTCTGCCTGACGCCAGACGGTCTCGGTCTGCGGCTCGACGCCGGCGTTGGCATCGAGGAGCGCGATGGCGCCGTCGAGAACGCGCAACGAACGCTCGACTTCGATGGTGAAGTCCACGTGGCCGGGGGTGTCGATGATGTTGAAGCGACGCATCTTGCCGTCACGACCCTTCCAGAAGGTCGTGGTCGCGGCCGACGTGATGGTGATGCCGCGCTCCTGCTCCTGCTCCATCCAGTCCATGGTCGCGGCGCCGTCATGGACTTCGCCGATCTTGTGGGACTTACCGGTGTAGTACAGGATGCGCTCGGTCGTCGTCGTCTTGCCGGCGTCGATATGCGCCATGATACCGAAATTTCGGTAGTCTTCGATTTTATATTCGCGAGCCATGGGTGACTGCCTTTCGAGACGTAATTCGTATTACCAGCGGTAGTGCGAGAACGCGCGGTTGGCATCAGCCATCTTGTGCGTGTCTTCGCGCTTCTTCACAGCACTGCCGCGGTTGTTCGCCGCATCCATGAGTTCTCCGCAAAGGCGATCGACCATGGTCGTTTCGTTGCGCTTGCGCGCAGCGGCGATCAGCCAGCGGATAGCGAGAGCCTGACGACGCTCCGGACGGACGTCGACCGGAACCTGGTAAGTAGCACCACCGACGCGACGCGAACGCACTTCGACGTGCGGAGCAATGTTATCAAGCGCAGAATGGAAAACGGAGATCGGCTCCTGCTTCAGCTTTGCCTGCACTGCATCGAAGGCACCATAGACGATGCTCTCTGCAACGGACTTCTTGCCGTCCAGCATGATTGCGTTCATGAATTTGGTGACGACCAGATCACCGAACTTCGGATCCGGGTTGATCTCACGCTTTTCTGCTCTGTGACGTCGGGACATACTTCTCGTCTCTCAACTTTATATCTTCTGACCAGCGAAATGGCGCCGGTTGCGATGTTATTTCGGACGCTTCGCGCCGTACTTGGAACGACGCTGCTTGCGGTTCTTCACACCCTGCGTATCGAGAACGCCACGGATGATGTGGTAACGAACACCCGGAAGGTCCTTCACGCGGCCGCCGCGGATCATGACCACGGAGTGCTCCTGAAGGTTGTGGCCTTCACCGGGAATGTAGCCGATCACCTCAAAGCCGTTCGTCAGGCGGATCTTTGCAACCTTACGCAGAGCCGAGTTCGGCTTCTTCGGGGTCGTCGTGTAGACGCGAGTGCAAACGCCACGCTTCTGCGGGTTTTCCTGCAGGGCAGGAACCTTGTTGCGCTTTACCTGTGCCTGACGGGGCTTGCGGATCAGCTGGTTTACGGTAGGCATGTAACCATCCCTTGCAAAAACTTGTCACGTTACCCTTTCGGGCGGATCGTTGCCGTCGCCGGCGGTGTCGAACGCCTATGAGATGCGCAAAACGAGGGCCGATCCGCCGGTTGCGGATGGCCCCATCAAAAGCAGAGGACGCGCTATCTTGCGCGTCTTGCGTGCAGCATTGTGTCTTCAGCGTGCGTTTTGAACCTTGTTTGAGGCGAACTCCAGAACGCGCCGTTCCGAACCAGCCAGCCTCACATGGGCTCTGATGCGGCGGGGTGTAATGTTTTCAGGCCGATCCGTCAAGGGCAATTAACAAATAATCTCGGCGTTGCAGCCCTGATATGCCTGAAAAACAAGGCTTTGCGCCGAGACAGCAGCCGCAACCGCGGCATTGGGCGGCGAGACTCCCGCTTTCCGGCAAAAATTTAAGGAATCGGCAACTTCGCTGCGAAGTTCCGTCCCGCACCGAGTCGGCCCGTGCCGTGGGTGGAGACCGGCGTTATTTCCTTACCATGGCGATCCAAACCGGGCTAAGGTGAAATCACTTCAGGAAGGAACCTCTTATGACGATCACACCCGACAACGACAATCTGCCCGAAGAGCCGCTGGTCTTCATCATTATCGGCAAGGCCTACGAAGCCAACGGAGACGACGAGGGTGTCGAGATCCACGTGATGCTGCGAGCGCCGGATGACGACACGGCCGTGCGGGAAGCGCTGAACGCGCTCGCCGAGGAAGGCTTCCTCCAGGCGGATCTCGATCAGATCGGCACCTTGACCGACATACCCGACGAGGAGCCGCACGCTTCGGCATATCAGGGAGCCCTTGAAGGCGAGGTCGCGATCATTCGCTTCAGTTGATGATAAGCCGCCGCCCGACTGACAGAAGATAAAGACAAAGAGGCCGCCCGGCGCAAACCGGGCGGCCTCTGAAATTCTCGAAAGGGCGGTGGCCGCCCTTCCCTATCACTCCGCTGCGGCGTTCTCGTTCGCCATGTCGGCGAGCATCGGGGTAGCGGCCTCCGCGCCGGTGCCCTTGCGACGCTCTTCGAGGATGAGCTCGTCGCGCGCCGTCGCGATGCGGCGGATCTGCGTCATCGTACCGCCGGTACCGGCCGGGATCAGGCGGCCGACGATGACGTTCTCCTTGAGCCCCTGCAGGCCATCCGTCTTGCCGGCGACCGCGGCTTCGGTCAGGACCTTGGTGGTTTCCTGGAACGAAGCGGCCGAGATGAAGGACGGCGTCTGCAGCGATGCCTTGGTGATGCCGAGCAGGACCGGCTCGCCGAAGGCGGGCTTCTTGCCTTCCTCGATCAGCGCATCATTGACGTCCTCGAGCTCGATGCGGTCGACATTGTCGCCGACGATGTAGGTCGAGTCACCGGCATCGGTAATTTCAACCTTCTGCAGCATCTGCCGGACGATGACCTCGATGTGCTTGTCATTGATGACAACGCCCTGGAGGCGATAGACTTCTTGGATCTCGTTGACGAGGTAGGAAGCAAGCGCTTCCACGCCCTTGATCGCCAGGATGTCGTGCGGCGCCGGATTGCCGTCGAGGATGTAGTCGCCCTTTTCGATGTAGTCACCGTCCTGAAGATGGAAGGGCTTGCCCTTCGGGATCAGGTATTCGACCGGTTCGACGCCGTCTTCGGCCGGCTCGATCAGCACGCGACGCTTGTTCTTGTAGTCGCGGCCGAAACGGACTGTACCGTCGATCTCGGCGATGATGGCGTGATCCTTCGGACGACGCGCCTCGAAGAGTTCGGCAACGCGCGGCAGACCACCGGTGATGTCCTTGGTCTTGGCGCTCTCCAGCGGCGAGCGGGCAAGAACGTCACCCTGGCTGACCTTCTGCCCCGGCTCGACGGACAGGATCGCGTCGACCGAGAGCATGAAGCGGGCCTCGCCGCCGCGGGCAAGCTTGGCAATGTTGCCGTTCTTGTCCTTGACGACGATTGCCGGCTTCAGGTCCGTACCGCGCGGCGTCGAGCGCCAGTCGATGACCTGGCGCTTGGTGATGCCGGTCGACTCGTCGGTCGATTCGAGAACCGAGATGCCGTCGACCACGTCTTCGAAGTGAACGGTGCCTTCCACTTCCGTCATCATCGGACGAGTGTAGGGGTCCCACTCGGCGAGGCGCTGGCCGCGCTTCACCTTGTCGCCATCGTCGACGAAGATCTTCGAACCGTAGGCGACGCGCTGCGAGGACCGCTCGACGCCGCGCTCGTCCAGGATCTGGATCGCCATGTTGCGGCCCATGGCGACGAGTACGCCATCGGAATTGCGCAACATGTTGCGGTTCTTGATCTGAACCGTGCCCTCATAGGAGGCTTCCAGGAACGACTGGTCGACCACGGTCGCCGTACCGCCCAGGTGGAAGGTACGCATGGTGAGCTGCGTGCCCGGCTCGCCGATCGACTGCGCCGCGATGACGCCGACGGCCTCGCCCATATTGACCGGCGTACCGCGCGCCAAGTCGCGGCCGTAGCAGACGCCGCAGACACCGGTCTGGATTTCGCAGGTCAACGCCGAGCGAATACGGACGGACTGGATGCCGGCCTTCTCGATCTCGACGACATCGGCTTCCAAGATCATCTTGCCGGCATCGACGATGCGCTCGCCGGTGACCGGGTTGTCGATGTTGTCGAGCGCCGTGCGGCCAAGGATGCGTTGGCCGAGCGACGCCACGACCTGACCGGCATCGACGATCGCCGTCATCGTCAGGCCCTTGTCGGTACCGCAATCCGTGTGGGTGACGATGCAGTCCTGCGCCACGTCGACGAGGCGACGCGTGAGGTAACCGGAGTTCGCCGTCTTCAAGGCGGTGTCCGCCAGCCCCTTACGGGCGCCGTGGGTCGAGTTGAAGTACTCGTTCACGGTCAGGCCTTCCTTGAAGTTCGAGATGATCGGCGTTTCGATGATCTCACCCGACGGCTTGGCCATCAGGCCGCGCATGCCGCCGAGCTGGCGCATCTGGTTCGGAGAACCGCGGGCACCCGAGTGCGACATCATGTAAATCGAGTTCATCGGCTTCTGGCGGCCGTTCTCGTCGAACTCGACCGCCTTGATGCGCGCCATCATCTCTTCGGCGACCTTCTCGGTCGCCTTGCCCCAGGCGTCGACGACCTTGTTGTACTTCTCGCCCTGCGTGATGAGACCGTCATTGTACTGCTGCTCGTATTCCTTCACGAGCGCTTCGGTGTCGCCAACAATCTTTACCTTGGTGTCCGGGATCACCATGTCGTCCTTGCCGAACGAAATACCGGCGCGGCAGGCATGCGAGAAGCCGAGCTGCATGATCCGGTCGCAGAAGATCACCGTGTCCTTCTGACCGCAATGGCGGTAGACCGTGTCGATCATCTTGGAGATGTTTTTCTTGGTCATCTCCTGATTGCAGATGTCGAACGGAATGCTCGGATTCTTCGGCAGCAGCTCGCCGATGATCATGCGGCCGGGTGTCGTTTCATAGATCTTCGAAACCGGGTTGCCCTCGGCATCGACGCTCTTGTAGCGACCACGGATCTTGGCATGCAGGGTGACGGCCTTGGTTTCCAATGCATGGTGCAGTTCGCCCATGTCGGAGAAAGCCATGCCTTCGCCCGGCTCGTTCTGGTTCATGATCGAGAGGTAATAGAGGCCGAGAACCATGTCCTGCGACGGAACGATGATCGGCGCCCCGTTTGCCGGATGCAGGATGTTGTTCGTCGACATCATCAGCACGCGCGCCTCAAGCTGCGCTTCGAGCGACAGCGGCACGTGAACGGCCATCTGGTCGCCGTCGAAGTCGGCATTGAAGGCGGTGCAGACGAGCGGATGCAACTGGATCGCCTTGCCTTCGACCAGGATCGGCTCGAAGGCCTGGATACCCAGGCGGTGCAGCGTCGGCGCGCGGTTCAGCAGGACCGGATGCTCGCGGATGACCTCGTCGAGGATATCCCAGACTTCCGGCTTTTCCTTCTCGACCAGCTTCTTCGCCTGCTTGACGGTCGAAGAGTAACCCTTGGCGTCAAGGCGCGCATAGATGAACGGCTTGAAGAGCTCGAGCGCCATCTTTTTCGGCAGGCCGCACTGGTGCAGCTTCAACTCCGGACCGGTCACGATGACCGAGCGGCCGGAATAATCGACGCGCTTGCCGAGCAGGTTCTGGCGGAAGCGGCCCTGCTTGCCCTTGAGCATATCCGACAGCGACTTCAGCGGGCGCTTGTTGGCGCCGGTGATGACCCGGCCGCGGCGCCCGTTGTCGAACAGGGCGTCGACGGACTCCTGCAGCATGCGCTTTTCGTTGCGGATGATGATGCCCGGTGCGCGAAGCTCGATCAGCCGCTTCAGACGATTGTTGCGGTTGATGACGCGGCGATAGAGATCGTTCAGGTCCGACGTCGCGAAACGACCGCCATCGAGCGGGACCAGCGGGCGCAAGTCCGGCGGAATCACCGGGATGACCTTCATGATCATCCATTCCGGCCGGTTGCCGGAGTCCATGAAGTTCTCGACGATCTTCAGCCGCTTCATCAGCTTCTTCTGCTTAAGATCGGACGTCGTCTCGGCCATTTCGGAGCGCAGGTCGCCCGCAATCTTTTCGAGATTCATCGACGCGAGCATCTCATAGATCGCCTCGGCGCCGATCATCGCGGTGAACTGGTCTTCACCGAACTCGTCGACGGCGAGCATGTACTCTTCTTCCGTCAGGAGCTGGTTTTCCTTCAGCGACGTCAGGCCCGGCTCGGTGACGATGTAGTTTTCGAAATAGAGGACGCGCTCGATATCCTTCAGCGTCATGTCAAGCAGCGTGGCAATGCGGCTCGGCAGCGACTTCAGGAACCAGATGTGGGCAACGGGTGCAGCGAGCTCGATATGGCCCATGCGCTCGCGGCGAACGCGCGACAGAGTCACTTCGACGCCGCACTTTTCGCAGATGATGCCCTTGTACTTCATGCGCTTGTACTTGCCGCACAAGCACTCGTAGTCCTTGATCGGCCCGAAGATGCGGGCGCAGAACAGACCGTCGCGCTCCGGCTTGAAGGTCCGGTAGTTGATCGTCTCCGGCTTCTTGATCTCACCGTAAGACCAGGAAAGAATCTTCTCCGGAGACGCGATCGAAATCCGGATGGAATCGAAGGTCTGCGCAGGCACCTGCGGATTGAAAAGATTCATGACCTCTTGGTTCATGCCTGTCTCCTTTGCGGGCGTTACGCCCTGAGCTTGGCGAGGGTGCCGGCAAATCCCGGGCGCCGGCCCCTGCCCCATAAACGGCTAAAACCGCATCGCGTGCGGCCGTGTCCCTGCCGCGGGCACTCGAGAGACCCGCCGGCGGAACGGTGCGCGCCGCTTGCGGCACGCACCTGATGTCGTCTTACTCCGCTGCGTCCGGCAGCTGTGCCGCGGCGCCGAGGTCATCGACTTTCGAGTTCTCCAGCTCGACCGAGAGGCCCAGCGAGCGCATTTCCTTGACGAGAACGTTGAAGCTCTCCGGAATGCCCGCCTCGAACGTGTCGTCGCCACGTACGATCGCCTCGTAGACCTTGGTGCGGCCGGCCACGTCATCCGACTTGACCGTCAGCATTTCCTGCAGCGTGTAGGCGGCGCCGTAAGCTTCCAGCGCCCAGACTTCCATCTCGCCGAAGCGCTGACCGCCGAACTGCGCCTTGCCGCCGAGCGGCTGTTGGGTGACGAGCGAGTACGGACCGATCGAGCGGGCGTGGATCTTGTCGTCGACCAGGTGGTTGAGCTTCAGCATGTAGATGTAGCCCACCGTCACCTGCCGGTCGAACGCCTCGCCCGTGCGGCCGTCGAACAGCGTCGACTGACCGGTCACCTTCAGGCCTGCCTTCTCAAGCATCTGGTTGACGTCGGCTTCGACAGCACCGTCGAAGACCGGCGTCGCGATCGATACGCCGCGGCGGGTCTGTTCCGCCAGCCGGACGATCGATTCGTCGTCGTACTGCTTGATCGGCTCGCCCTTCGGACCGGATCCGATGACGTCGTCGATCGTATCGCGAAGCGGCTTGATGTCGCCGTTGTCGTGATAGGCGTCGAGCATCGCCCCGATCTTCCGGCCCATGCCGGCGCAAGCCCAGCCGAGATGCGTCTCGAGGATCTGGCCGACGTTCATGCGCGACGGCACGCCGAGCGGGTTCAGAACCACGTCGACATGCGTCCCATCTTCGAGGAACGGCATGTCTTCGATCGGCACGATCCGCGAAACGACACCCTTGTTGCCGTGACGGCCGGCCATCTTGTCGCCCGGCTGGATCTTGCGCTTCACGGCGACGAAGACCTTGACCATCTTCATGACGCCCGGAGGCATTTCGTCACCGCGCTGGACCTTCTCGACCTTGTCCATGAAGCGCTGTTCAAGGCGCGACTTGGACTCGTCGTACTGAGCGCGCAGCGCCTCGATCTCGCCCTGGGCCTTCTCGTCCTCGACGGCAAACATCCACCATTGTGAGCGCGGATATTCGCTGATGACGGCATTCGAGAGCTCGGTGCCCTTCTTGAAGCCCTTCGGACCGGCGACTGCGACGTGACCGCGCAGCATGTCGATCAGGCGGGCATAGACGTTGCGATCGAGGATCGCCTGTTCGTCATCGCGGTCCTTGGCGAGACGCTCGATTTCCTCGCGCTCGATCGCCATCGCACGTTCGTCCTTCTCCACGCCGTGGCGGTTGAAGACGCGAACTTCGACGACCGTGCCGAAGGTGCCCGGAGGCATGCGCATCGAAGTGTCGCGAACGTCGGAGGCCTTTTCGCCGAAAATGGCGCGCAGGAGCTTTTCTTCCGGCGTCATCGGGCTCTCGCCCTTCGGCGTGATCTTGCCGACCAGGATATCACCCGGCTGAACCTCGGCACCGATGTAGACGATACCGGCTTCATCCAGGTTCTTCAGAGCTTCTTCCGAGACGTTCGGAATGTCGCGCGTGATTTCTTCCGGACCGAGCTTCGTGTCGCGCGCCATCACCTCGAATTCCTCGATGTGAATCGACGTGAACACGTCGTCGCGCACGATCCGCTCGGAAAGCAGGATCGAGTCTTCGTAGTTGTAGCCGTTCCACGGCATGAACGCGACGAGCGCGTTGCGGCCGAGCGCCAGATCGCCGAGGTCGGTCGACGGACCGTCAGCGATGATGTCACCCTTGTTGATGACGTCACCGACGGTCACCAGCGGGCGCTGGTTGACGCAGGTGTTCTGGTTGGAGCGCTGGAACTTCTGCAGCCGGTAGATATCGACGCCCGACTTCGACGGATCGAGGTCTTCGGTGGCGCGGATAACGATACGCGTCGCGTCGACCTGGTCGACAACGCCGCCGCGGCGGGCTGCGATCGCAGCACCCGAGTCTCGCGCAACGACCGGTTCCATGCCGGTGCCGACGAACGGCGCCTCGGCGCGCAGCAGCGGCACAGCCTGACGCTGCATGTTCGAGCCCATCAGCGCGCGGTTCGCGTCGTCGTTCTCAAGGAACGGGATGAGCGCGGCCGCCACCGAAACGAGCTGCTTCGGCGAGACGTCCATCAGGTTGATGTTGTCGCGCGGTGCCAGCATGACCTCGCCGGCGTGACGGCAAACGACGAATTCTTCCGCGAAGGAGCCGTCATCGTTCAGCACCGAGTTTGCCTGCGCCACGTGGTACTTGGCTTCTTCCATCGCCGAGAGGTAGACGACGTCGTTCGTCACCTTGCCGTCGACGATCTTGCGGTACGGGCTTTCGATGAAGCCGTACTTGTTCACGCGGGCGAAGGTCGCGAGCGAGTTGATCAGACCGATGTTGGGGCCTTCGGGCGTCTCGATCGGGCAGATGCGGCCGTAGTGCGTCGGATGCACGTCGCGGACTTCGAAGCCGGCGCGTTCGCGGGTGAGACCGCCCGGGCCGAGAGCCGAAAGACGGCGCTTGTGGGTGATCTCCGACAGCGGGTTCACCTGGTCCATGAACTGCGAGAGCTGCGAGGAACCGAAGAACTCGCGAACGGCGGCCGCGGCCGGCTTCGCATTGATCAGATCCTGCGGCATGACCGTGTCGATCTCGATCGAGGACATGCGTTCCTTGATAGCGCGCTCCATCCGCAGGAGACCCAGGCGGTACTGGTTCTCCATGAGCTCGCCGACCGAACGGACGCGACGATTGCCGAGATTGTCGATGTCGTCGATTTCGCCCTTACCGTCGCGCAATTCGACCAGCATCTTGACGACGGCCAGCATGTCTTCCTTGCGAAGAATGCGAACCGTGTCCGGCACGTCCAGATCGAGGCGCATGTTCATCTTCACGCGGCCGACGGCCGAAAGGTCGTAACGCTCCGGATCGAAGAACAGCGCGTTGAACATGGCTTCCGCCGAATCCATGGTCGGCGGCTCGCCCGGACGCATCACCCGATAGATGTCGAAGAGCGCGTCCTGGCGGTTCTCGTTCTTGTCGGCGGCGAGCGTGTTGCGGATATAGGCGCCGACATTGATGTGGTCGATGTCGAGAACCGGAATCTCGTCGAAGCCAGCCTCGAGAATAACCGGCAGAGACTTCTCGTCGATCTCATCGCCCGCTTCGAGATAGATCTCACCCGTCGCGACGTTGACGATGTCCTCGGCAAGATAGTTGCCATAGAGATCGTCGTCGGTTGCCTTCAGCGCCTTCAGGCCCTTTTCCTGCAACTGCCGCAGGAGGCGGGGCGTCAGCTTCTTGCCTCCCTCGACGACGACCTCGCCGGTGTCGGCGTCGATCATGTCGGCAACGGCCTTCTGGCCCTTCAGGGCATCCGGCTGGAACGGTACGCGCCAACCATCGCCGTCGCGCTGGTAGATCGACTTCGTGTAGAAGGTGTCGAGGATTTCCTCGCCGTCCATGCCGAGCGCCATCAGGAGCGACGTCACCGGAATCTTGCGGCGACGGTCGATGCGGGCGTGGACGATGTCCTTGGCGTCGAATTCGATATCGAGCCAGGAGCCGCGATAGGGAATGACGCGCGCAGCAAAGAGCAGCTTGCCGGAAGAATGGCTCTTGCCCTTGTCATGATCGAAGAAAACGCCCGGCGAGCGGTGCATCTGCGAGACGATGACGCGCTCGGTGCCGTTGACGATGAAGGTACCGTTGTCCGTCATGAGCGGCATGTCGCCCATGTAGACGTTCTGCTCCTTGATATCCTTGATCGACTTGGCGCCGGTATCCTCGTCGATATCGAACACGATGAGGCGCAGCGTCACCTTCAGCGGCGCCGCGTAGGTCAGGTCGCGCTGGCGGCACTCCTCGACATCGAACTTCGGCGGCTCGAATTCATAGGAAACGAATTCGAGCATCGAAGCGCCCGAAAAATCCTTGATCGGAAAGACCGATTTGAAAACGGCCTGAAGTCCCTCGTCCGGACGCCCGCCCTCGGGCTCTTCCACCATGAGGAATTGGTCGTAGGACGCCTTCTGAACCTCGATGAGGTTCGGCATCTCCGCGACTTCTGGGATTTTACCAAAAAACTTGCGTACGCGCCTACGACCGTTGAACGAAAGGGTCTGAGCCATCGTCGCTCCTTGTCAATCTTGCATCCGGGCCTGCAACGGACGGGAACCGCTGGCCAGTCGATCCCGTCGATCAATGGGTAGTTCAATCTCGTCAAGCTTCCGGGAGACGCCAGCGCGGATTGCTGTGCTGTCTTCCGATCGCGACCATCCTCTTGAAGAACCCATTACCCAAAGGCCGTTTTTGACAGGCCTTTGGGTAATATGTTCCAAAAACGGTCAAAGAGAGGCGGCCACAAGGGCCCCCTCCCTTCGCATGTCGTCGAATTACTTGACGTCAACCTTGGCGCCAGCGTCTTCGAGCTTCTTCTTGAGGTCGGCAGCTTCAGCCTTGGAAACGGCTTCCTTGACCGGCTTCGGAGCGCCTTCGACGAGGTCCTTGGCTTCCTTCAGGCCGAGGCCGGTGATGCCGCGGACTTCCTTGATGACGTTGATCTTGTTGGCGCCAGCGTCAACGAGGATGACGTCGAACTCGGTCTTTTCTTCCTCAGCAGCGGCAGCAGCACCGCCAGCAGCGCCGCCGGCAGCTGCAACGGCAACCGGAGCAGCGGCAGAAACGCCCCACTTTTCTTCGAGCATCTTGGAAAGCTCGGCAGCTTCCAGGACGGTCAGCGAGGACAGGTCTTCAACGATCTTTGCGAGATCAGCCATTTTACTTTTCCTTTTGTTCGGTTCGAACTGGTATCAATTACAACAGCGAAATTCCGCCTCAGGCGGCTTCGTCCTTCTTGGCGTAGGCCGAGAACACGCGGGCAAGCTGGCTTGCCGGTGCGGCGACAACCGTCGCGACGCGGGTTGCCGGGGCATTGATGAGGCCCAGCAGCTTCGCGCGCAGCTCGTCGAGCGAAGGCAGCGTCGCGAGCGACTTGACACCTTCGGCGTTGAGCGTGGTTGCCCCCATGGAGCCACCGAGAACAACGAGCTTGTCGTTGGTCCTGGCGAAGTCCATGACGACCTTCGGAGCCGTTATCGGATCGGCGCTGAATGCGATCAGCGTCTGACCCTTGAAGAGATCTGTCATCCCTTCAGACTCCGTACCCTGAAGAGCGATCTTGGCCAGGCGGTTTTTCGCGACTTTGACGGTGCCGCCAGCAGCGCGCATCTTCGAACGGAAGTCGTTCATCTGCGCAACTGTGACACCAGCATAGTGGGCCACGACAACCGAACCGGAAGCCTTGAAGACTTCGTTCAGCTCCGTGACGAATTCGCGTTTTTCCGCTCTTTCCACTGTCTGTCTCCAGTTGACAGGGATGCTTGTCGCAGCCCTGCCGGGTTTGCCTTTGTCACCCAGGATCAACGACGATCCCAAGCGACGCTTAAGGATCCTGTCCCCTGGCGTCCCCGGGCGTCCCGGGTCAGACAAGGCAAGCGAGGTTCGAACCGAATTCCAGCGCCTCCGGCGCCATAATCCAGATCTTACCCGTCTCATGCGGGCAACGGTGATTAAGGTAAAACCACCCGCAATCTCGGACAGGAGTTCCGGACCTTCGAGGTCCGGACATTTCCGGCCCCGAAAGGCCGGAAATCGAGGTTCGGGCCGAGGCCCAAAACTTATCAGGCGGCGGTAAGCGTCGCCGGGTCGATCTTGAGGCCGGGCCCCATGGTCGACGAAAGCGCTACGCGCTTGACGTAGTTGCCTTTGGCGCCGGTCGGCTTCGCCTTGACGACGGCGTCAGCGAAGGCGCGAATGTTTTCTTCGAGCGCCTTGGCATCGAAGGATGCCTTGCCCACGCCGGCGTGAACGATACCGGCCTTCTCGACGCGGAACTCGACCGCGCCGCCCTTGGAGGCCTTCACTGCACCGGTGACGTCCATGGTTACGGTGCCGACCTTCGGGTTCGGCATCATGCCGCGCGGGCCGAGGACCTTACCGAGACGGCCGACGAGCGGCATCATGTCCGGGGTGGCGATGCAGCGATCGAAGTCGATCTTGCCGCCCTGGACGATCTCGACCAGGTCTTCCGCGCCGACGACATCGGCGCCAGCGGCCTTGGCTTCGTCAGCCTTGGCGCCACGGGCGAAAACGGCAACGCGAACCGAGCGGCCGGTGCCGTTCGGCAGGTTGACAACGCCGCGGACCATCTGGTCTGCGTGGCGCGGATCGACACCGAGATTCATCGCGACTTCGATCGTCTCGTCGAACTTGGCCGTTGCACGCTCCTTGATCAGCGTCACGGCTTCGGCGAGACCATAAAGCTTTGCCGGATCGATGCCCTCGCGGGACTTCTGTACACGCTTTGCAATCTTCGCCATGGTCTTAGCCCGTCACTTCCAGGCCCATGGACCGGGCAGAGCCCTCGACCATTGCCATTGCGCCTTCGATATCAGCCGCGTTGAGGTCCTTCATCTTGGCCTCTGCGATGGTGCGGATCTGAGCCTTGGAGATCGAGCCGGCCTTGGCCTTGCCCGGCGTCTTCGAGCCAGACTGGATCTTCGCTTCACGCTTCAGGAAGTAGCTGACCGGCGGCTGCTTCATGACGAAGGTGAAGGACTTGTCCTGGTAATAGGTGATGACGACCGGAATCGGCATACCCTTTTCCATCTCCTGCGTGGCGGCATTGAACGCCTTGCAGAATTCCATGATGTTAATGCCACGCTGACCAAGCGCAGGACCGATCGGCGGCGACGGGTTTGCCGAGCCGGCCTTCACCTGCAGCTTGAGCTGGCCTGCAACTTTCTTAGCCATTTCTCTCTGCCTCTCATTGCCCTCCCCGACCGAAGTCGACGAGGGAACTCTTCAGCCGGTCGCCCGGCCCTTTGCCGGCCGAATGGCCGGCGGCTGCGGTTGCGTGGTAGCGATTGCCCGATCCGGCTAAGACCGGCCATCTCCCACGCGCATGCGGATCACTCCGCCGAGCAGGCTCAAGCCCACCCATTCCTGTAACCTGTGTTCGTCAGACCTTTTCGACCTGGCCGTATTCCAGCTCGACCGGGGTTGCACGACCGAAGATCGATACTTCGACCTTCAAGCGCGACCGCTCCTCGTCGACATCCTGAACGGTGCCGTTGAAGGAGGCGAACGGACCATCCGAGACGCGGACCTGCTCGCCGATCTCGAACGAGACGGAAGGCTTCGGACGTTCGACACCTTCCTGAACCTGGCCGAGGATACGGTCGGCTTCGTGATCGGGAATCGGAACGGGCTTGCTGTCCGTACCGAGGAAGCCGGTGACCTTCGGCGTATTCTTGATGAGGTGGTAGGCCTCGTCGGTCAGATTGGCGCGCACGAGAACATAGCCCGGGAAGAACTTCCGCTCGGCATCCACCTTGCGCCCGCGGCGAACCTCGACCACCTTCTCGGTCGGCACGAGAATCTTCTCGAACAGATGCGACAGGCCCTTCTGCCTGGCCTTCTCCTCGATCGATTCGGCGACCTTCTTCTCGAAATTCGAATAGGCGTGAACAATATACCAGCGCGCTGCCATGCTACTCCCCACCCCGATCAAGCGCCAATATTGAGGATCAGGCTCATCAGCCAACCCAGCAACTGGTCCGCACCAAAGAAAAAGGCGGCGGCAAGAGAGACCATGACAAAGACCATCAGCGTCGAGATCGTCGTCTCGCGCCGCGAAGGCCAAGTCACTTTCGACGTTTCAGAGCGCACCTGCTGCAGAAACGCAAACGGATTCGTTTTGGATGCCATTGAATGCTCACGCCATTACGGCGCGTAAAGCCGATCTTTCAGCCCCACGCACCGCGTGTCTGTTTGGACCCTACATAAAGACCGATTCTGAAAACCACAAGAGCCAATCAGTCTTTTTTTGAATGTGTAACACGGCAAAGCCGCCTGCCCTCGGCATTCTGACTGAACTCGAACATCGAGGCAAGAATGCAGAGGCTGGCAGGGGCAGAGGGGCTCGAACCCCCGACCTGCGGTTTTGGAGACCGCCGCTCTACCAACTGAGCTATACCCCTTGACGCTGGCGCAATCCAGACTTCGGAAGCGCTCAAGTCAGCGGCTTCTTATTCAGTTTGCCGGGCGCTTTCAAGCGCATTTGCAACAAAAGCCGAAAAAGTTCCAGGAAAATTTCGGCGCCCGCCTTCGTTTCTGAAGAAGGTTGGCGCCTCGCGCCGCGTCTCCTTGGATCAAGTTCGATGAAGTACCGAACTCAACGGTCCGCTTGCACGTATTTCCGCCAGTTATGCTCCTCCTTGAAACCAAGCATCTCGCGGATCTTGCGATTCGAAAGAAGCCCCTCGAACTCCCCGATCTCCCGTCTGAAGGGAACGTTCGGGTAGAAGCGCTTGGCGAGCTCGCGAGACGGAGTATCCGCAGAAACGGTGTCATTGGCGGCGTTGAAGATCGCAAAGCCGAGCCCATCCTTCTCGACGCAGAGCTTGACGATCTGCCCAAGGTCCCGCGCGTCTATATAGCTCCAGGCAATCCGCTTGCGAATCTCCGGGTGCGCGAAATAGTGCGGGAAGTGCTCGTATTCGTGCGGCTCGATCACATTGCCGATACGCAAGGCATAGATGTCGAATCCGGAACGCTCCGCGAAGGCCCGCGCCGTCTGCTCGTTCACCACCTTGGAGAGCCCGTAGGAATCCATCGGGTTGACGTCGTAGTCCTCCTCGAGCGGAAAGTGATGGAAGTCCCGGTGGCCCTCGGCGAAGCAAACGCCGTAGGTCGTTTCGCTGGATGCGACGATGATCTTGCGGATACCGAGCTTCACCGCCGCTTCGATCACATTATAGGTTCCCATCACATTAACACGGAATGTCTCGTTGTCCGGCTTGATGAGAATGCGTGGAACGGCGGCGAAGTGGACGACGGCGTCGAAGCCCTGCGGCCCCCGCCCCGGATCGAGATCGGGGAAATCGCGGTGCATGGAAAGCGCGTTGAACATCTGGCCGCTGTCGGTGATGTCGGCGATCAGGTTGGTTACGCCTGGACTGTCGAGCGGCACAAGATCGACATTGTGCACTTCATAGCCTGCATCGACGAGATAGGGCACGGCATGCCGGCCGGCCTTGCCGGCACCGCCGGTGAACAGAATGCGCTTCTTCATGACGCCTCCCCGAGATTCGACACCACTACGGGCCGCACGTCATGTCAGAGGCGCGGCGCTGTAGCACGTTAATTTGCTGCATGTCTCCTTAAAACGAGGTCGATTTAAGGAGACATGCAGTAGGTTAGTTGCTTCGCCTCGCAACGCAAGATGCGAGCCGGAGCTCACCGCTCACCATTTCAGACCGTAGCGCAGAGTGATCAGGCTGCGCGGAGCCAACAATGGATCGACGACGGCAGCCCCGAGCTTGAGATTCCCGAACCGCTGTTCGACGCCAATGCGATCGAGACCACTGAGGCCTTCACCCGATAGCCTGCTGTCGACCACAATCGAAGTCCTGGTTGCGGTCGAGGAGAGCCTGGCGGATTGCGTCAGTTTCGGTCGACCGCAGTGTTTTTCGTAGACATTGCACTGCACGGCTATGTTCCGCTGGACCTCGGCATCTACCGTCGGCGTGACGATCCACGTCCTTGCGGTCCCGGCACCCATATTGCCGACACCGGTCAGCGGATTGAAGCCCATGCTGACCCGTGAGGAGCGTGTCACCGCCCGCGGACCGCCCTGGCGTGAAACCGTTCCCCAAAGGCGAACCGGCGCCTCCGGCGGGATGATCTTGCCGGAGGGGGCCGCTTTCAAGGAGAGCTCGGCACCGCTCGCCGCCTCCACCCGTCCCGGCGAGCGAAGGCCGAGCCGCAGCTTATAGGTGTTGGAGCCAGTCCTCGTGGGAGCCCAGACAAGCGGACCGTCTTCGCCTGCCGTTGCCGGCGCGAAAGAACCCACGCAAATCAGAGCGATGCCAGCAGCGGCGAGCCGCGCAGCGATACGTCTTTTCATTTGGGATTCCGATCCTCGGCCGTAACGGTGCCACCGGGGCATTCATCGGGATCGGAGAATAACACAGCCTGGCGGCAAAGGCCTTCGACAATCGGCGACGGCGGGCAGAACCCTGTGCCCACTGTTGCAGAGATCACACGGCGCGGTCCGACTTGACACATGCCCGACGCTGACAAGCGCGCATAAAAAAACCCCGCGGTCGCCCGCGGGGTTTCGAGATCCGGTTGTACCGGAATTACTTGATGATCGATGCGACGATGCCGGCGCCGACGGTGCGGCCGCCTTCGCGGATGGCGAAGCGCAGCTTTTCTTCCATCGCGATCGGCACGATCAGCTCGACGTCGACCGTCACGTTGTCGCCCGGCATCACCATTTCCGTGCCTTCCGGCAGCGTCACCACGCCCGTCACGTCCGTCGTGCGGAAGTAGAACTGCGGACGGTAGTTGGTGAAGAACGGCGTATGACGGCCACCTTCTTCCTTCGTCAGGATGTAGGCCTCGGCCTTGAACTTCGTGTGCGGCGTCACCGAACCCGGCTTGCACAGAATCTGGCCGCGCTCGACGCCGTTGCGGTCGACACCGCGCAGCAGCGCGCCGATGTTGTCGCCGGCCTGGCCCTGGTCGAGCAGCTTGCGGAACATTTCAACGCCGGTGCAGGTCGTCTTCGTCGTCGGACGGATGCCGACGATCTCGACTTCCTCACCGACCTTGATGATGCCGCGCTCGACGCGGCCGGTGACGACCGTGCCACGGCCGGAGATCGAGAACACGTCTTCGATCGGCATCAGGAACGGCAGGTCGACCGGACGCTCCGGCGTCGGGATGTAGGCGTCGACCGCTGCCATCAGCTCACGGATCGCGTCTTCGCCGATCTTCTTGTCGGAATCTTCGAGAGCGGCGAGCGCCGAGCCCTTGATGATCGGAATGTCGTCGCCCGGGAATTCGTAGGACGACAGCAGCTCGCGCACTTCGAGCTCGACGAGCTCGAGCAGCTCGGCGTCATCGACCTGGTCGACCTTGTTCAGGAACACGACGATCGCCGGAACGCCGACCTGGCGGGCGAGCAGGATGTGCTCGCGGGTCTGCGGCATCGGGCCGTCGGCGGCCGAAACGACGAGAATCGCGCCGTCCATCTGCGCCGCACCGGTGATCATGTTCTTGACGTAGTCGGCGTGGCCGGGGCAGTCGACGTGCGCATAGTGACGGTTCGGCGTCTCGTATTCGACGTGCGCCGTCGAGATCGTGATGCCGCGGGCCTTCTCTTCCGGCGCGGCGTCGATCTGGTCATATGCCTTGAACTCGCCGAAATACTTCGTGATCGCTGCAGTCAGCGACGTCTTGCCATGGTCAACGTGGCCAATCGTGCCGATGTTGACGTGCGGCTTGGTGCGCTCAAATTTGCTCTTTGCCATGGGTACGCTTCCTGTGGTCAAGTACGATGGATCAGCCGGCCGGGCCGGTTTGTCGAGCCGTTTAAGGGTTTCGCAGACTTTGCGCAAGACCTAATTGCGACCGCCGGATGGTACAGCCTGACCGCACTTCGCAAGTTTGTCACGAAGATTCGCCCGGTCCTGGTCTGTAGATCGTCCGCCTGTCCGAACCTCAACACAATCAGCGGCATGCGCGCATTCATTAAAGTCGTATGCGAACCAATGCGGAAACCGAGCTGGGTGGTTGGAGCGGGTAGCGGGAATCGAACCCGCGTATTCAGCTTGGAAGGCTGCTGCTCTACCATTGAGCTATACCCGCGGGCCTAAGATCCTGAAGCAGAATGGTGGAGGGAGTTGGATTTGAACCAACGTAGGCTGAGCCAACGGATTTACAGTCCGTCCCCTTTAACCACTCGGGCATCCCTCCATTATCCTGTCGGGATCAATCGACCAAGCTTTTGAGATCGTGGAAGAACCGGCGCCGTTTCGTTGCCGCCTCGCGATCTGGGCCGGGTATATGACCGTCCGCATACTTCCTGTCAACAGAGCGAAACCGAATTTTTCAGAATTTCTCCACAGCCGTGGACAGCGAGATTTCCAAAAGCGTTTCCAAGCACGGGGGAACCTCACTATAAGACGCGCATGAGCAAGGATAAGACGGGCGACAAGAGCGCCAGAGACAGCCACTATGCCAATCTTCGGCGCGCGCATCGCGATGCGCGCCGGGACCGCGGCGAGATTCCGACCCCACGGCCAGACAAGCGCAGGAAGCTGCCGCCCGACTGGAAGCCGCCGGCGCTCGCGCCCGACGAGGTCCTCCTCTATGGCCTGCATACGGTCCGTGCCGCGCTGGACAATCCTGAGCGCAACATCATCCGCCTCAGCGTCACGCAGAATGCGGCTGCCCGGCTGGAACTCGGCGAGCCGTCAAACCTCCCCTTCCCCGTCGAGATCGTGACGCCGCAGGACCTGGACCGTATTCTCGGCCCGGATGCCATTCATCAGGGGGTGATGCTGGAGACGCGGCCGCTGCCGCACCGCAGACTCGAGGCGCTGCGCGACTGCCCTTTGATCCTGGTGCTCGACCAGGTGACCGACCCGCACAATGTCGGTGCAATCATGCGTTCCGCGGTCGCCTTCGACGCCGGCGCACTGATCACGACAATGCGCCACAGCCCGACCGAATCGGGCGTGCTGGCGAAGTCCGCCTCCGGCGCACTGGAACTCATTCCCTATATCCAGATCACCAATCTCGCCGACGCGATTGAGGAACTGCACAAGCTTGGCTTTCAGACAATCGGCCTCGATTCGGAAGGCCCGCAACCGCTCGAGGCCACCTTTGCGGGAGAGCGGATCGCCCTCGTCCTCGGATCGGAAGGCAAAGGGCTGCGTCAGAAGACGCGGCAGACGGTGACGGCTCTGGCCAGGCTCGACATGCCGGGCGCCATCAAGTCGCTGAACGTCTCGAATGCCGCCGCGATCGCCATGTATGCGGCGAGGCGGCACCTGAAAAAGTGATAACTCAGTACATTCGGACGCTGGTTTGCGCGAGCTCAGCCGTCGGGCATCCGTCGCGCAATTTCTTCCAGGTGGTGACATTGAGGTTCATTTCGCAGCGCGCCAGATAGGCGACGTCGCCGACGCGAATGCAGGCGAGCTGGCCGAGCTCATATTTCACTCCATCGCGATTGCGACAGGTGCACCGCCGGTCCGGCGGGGACGCGGAAACGCTGCCGGCGACCATCGCGGCGGCCGCCAGTGACAGCGCCAGAAGCCTGAAAACGCCGAGCCCCATCATGACGGCAGAATACCGCAAATCCGCGGGAAGCTGAAACGAAGAATGCCGGTCGCTGGCGCAACCGGCATCCTTCCGCAACCGACCGGCGTGGGCGCCGGCCGAGGTGATTAGCTTGCGAGCCTGAGCACGCTGCGCTCGGCAATCGCCTTCTCCGCCTCGCCAATCGCGAACTGCTTCTGGTCGGCGCCGAGGTTCAGGCCCTCGGCTCGCACGAACTCGATGTCGGTGATCCCGAAGAAGCCGAAGACTGCCTGCAGATAGCTCTCCTGGTGGTCCATGGCAGCGGCGGCTCCGGCGGAATAGTGCCCGCCACGCGTGGAAGCGACGATGACCTTCTTGCCCTTGGCGAGGCCTTCCGGCCCGGCTTCGCTATAACGGAACGTCTTGCCGGAAACCGCCACGCGGTCGATCCAGGCTTTCAGCTGGCTCGGGATGGAGAAATTATACATGGGCGCGCCGACGACGACGATGTCGGCGGCGAGGAATTCCTCGAGCATCTGACGCCCAGCCTTGACGTCCGCCGCCAGCGCAGGCTCGACACCATCGAGGTCCGCGGGCGCCATGATCTGCGCGCCGGTCAGATGCGCCACCGGCTCGGAGACGAGGTCGTGATAGGTAACTTTCGCATCCGGCCGGTCGACCTTGATCTGCGCGACGATCGCTGCCGTCAGGCGGCGGGAAACCGAATGTTCTCCGAGGATGCCGGAGTCGATATGAAGAACGTTCATGGGAAGCACCTTTTCTTTGGGGTTGCGGTGCTCAACATATGATTTGAAAACAATCGGCCGATAAGATCGGGTATAATTGACATTGCGTTTCCCGAGGGAAACAATAGCACGAACAGGCCCGGCCGAATGATTGGGCAGTTGCCTCTGCATGGACATAAAGATGCACGATCTCAACGATATCGCCCTCTTCGCCGCGGTCGTGAAGAACAATGGCTTCAGCGCCGCCGCGCGCGACCTGAACATTCCCAAATCCAAGCTCAGCAAGCATGTGGCGCGGCTCGAGGAGCAGTTGGGCGTGCGCCTTCTTGAACGCTCGACGCGCAAACTTCGCGTCACCGAAATCGGCCGCGTGTTCTACGAGCATGCCCGGGGGGTTCTGGACGGCGTTGCGGCGGCGGAAGCCGAGGTCGCTGCCGCGCGCGGCGAGCCGACGGGCATTGTGCGGCTTGGTTGTCCGCTTGGCTTCACGCCGATGCTGGCCGATATTCTGCCCGGCTTTCATCGCCGATATCCCGGCGTGCGGCTGCTGATCACCGCGACCAACCGGCGCCTCGACCTGATCGAAGAGCGATTCGATGTCGCTCTGCGAGCCCGTGAGCAGCTCGATACCGACAGTCAGTTGATCGTGAGAAAGTTCGGCGAGACACGCTCACGACTCGCCGCCAGCCCGACGCTCCTTGCCCGTCTTGGCGACGTCACCACATCCAATCTCTCCGAGATGCCGTCGCTTTCGATGAACGAGCAGCATGCGCACGACGTCTGGCGCCTCTTTCATACCGACGGCGGATCGATCGAGATCACCCACCGGCCGGTGATCGGCTGCAGCGACTTCGTCATTCTCGAGCGTGCCGCGATCGAAGGCATGGGAATCGCGCTGCTGCCGGACCATATCTGCGAACGCGACTTCCGCGCCGGCGTGCTCGTTCCGGTGCTGCCCGAATGGACGTCCGGCGACGTGATGGTCCATCTCGTTTTTCCCTCGCGCCAGGGCATGCTGCCGGCCACCCGCGCGCTGATCGACTATCTGGCCGAGAACCTGGTCAAGGCCATGGAGCGCTGCCGCGAAATCGAACCCAAGCCGGCGATGTCGTTCGAGATTTGAAGGATGTTCCTGCCTCGTGGCAACGAACATCGAAGACGGGGTATGTCCTTGAAAAATGGTGCCCCCAGAGAGACTCGAACTCCCGACCTACTGATTACAAATCAGCCGCTCTACCAACTGAGCTATAAGGGCACTTTCCGGGGATCGGAGTTACCATATTCTCTTTCCGTGTAAAGCAAAAATGCGGATTCCCTCGATTTTTCGGGTGCGCCGGTCGCACGGGCGTGCCAGAAATCGAGCATGGCTCCACTGCCGCAATGACCAACGGACTGAATTCATGGCCCAGTTCAGCACACTCGCCTTCATCGCTTCACCGACGGAAGAGGCCCAGAAGGCAGCGAGGGAACTCACGGAAGTCTACGGCGACCACAACCCGGAAGAGGCCGACGTGATCGTCGCGCTCGGCGGCGACGGCTTCATGCTGCACACGCTGCACAAGACGATGAATTCCGGCAAGCGCGTCTATGGCATGAATCGCGGCTCGGTCGGGTTCCTCATGAACCGCTACAGCACGAAGAACCTGCGCGAGCGCATCGCCAGTGCGGTTGAAAATGCCTTCCATCCGCTTGAGATGACCACAGCCGACGTCCATGGCAACGCGTTTACTGCGCTGGCGATCAACGAGGTCTATCTCTTCCGGCAGTCCTATCAGGCCGCCAAGCTCAAGGTTATCGTCGACGGCAAGGTACGGCTTGACGAACTGACCTGCGATGGCCTTCTCCTTGCAACGCCCGCCGGCTCGACGGCTTACAATCTCTCAGCGCACGGACCGATCCTGCCGCTCGAGGCTCCCCTCCTCGCGCTGACCCCCGTCAGTCCCTTCAGGCCGCGGCGTTGGCGCGGTGCTCTACTGCCCAACCACGTCACCGTCGAGATCGATATCCTCGAAGCGGAAAAGCGCCCGGTCAACGCCGTTGCGGACCATCAGGAGGTCAAATCGGTCGTCAAGGTGACGATCGCGGAATCGGAGAAACTTACGGCGCGCATCCTATCCGACCCGGACCATTCCTGGTCGGACCGCATCCTCGCCGAGCAGTTCTCCCATTGAATTCGCGGTGCGGCGCGGTCGCGATATGGCTCAAAGCGGCAAACTTCGGAGCCTTCGCACCGTCAGAGGATCGATCGGCCGAACGGCAAAGGAATATTCGACAATGTTAAAGACGCTCTTGTTCGCACTCGGCCTGGCACTGCCCACGGGCGCACTGGCGCAAGAAGCGGACATCCTTCCCCCGAATGTCATTTTCGTCACGAGCACCGGCTACTGGGAAGAAAGTGCCGGAGGACTTTCCGGCGACAGGACAGGTGTGGACGGCAATGCGGCCGGGATGAAGGGTGATGCAGGACAACGCGGCTATTACAAGCTCGTCGCCGTGCGCCAGTCCGACGGAACCGCTGAGATACATCTGCAACAGATCGCGCTCGGGCCGGCGGGGCCCGAGGTCGTTTCATCCGCCGAATTGGACGAGTTCACCGCGTTGAAACCCTACGTCACCGACATTCGCCCCGAGACGTCGACCGGCGTCACGCGGCAGCCCGGCATGTTTGCGACGGTCTATCTGAAGACCGATCCGTCGGCGGCGGAACCGGAGTCCTGGACGGTGCTGATCGACGATCTCGGCGAGATCAAGATCGAACGCGCGACGAACTGATAAAGGAGCGGGCCGCAGGGATGAGAATTGCCCCTCTTCAAGGGTTTAACCCGAGGGAGGACTAACCCTCTTCCCGCTCGCGGAGAGAGGGGCGCCCATCGGAACGGGCACCACCAGTGGCGATCTCGGTTGGGAGGCTTATCAGCTCAGGTCCTCGACGATCGCGTCGGCTCCGCCGCTAACTCGATGAGCGAGGGCGGCTTCCATGAAGTCGTTGAGCTCACCGTCGAGCACGTCGCCTGGGCTCGTGCTTTCCACACCGGTCCGCAAGTCCTTCACCAACTGATACGGCTGCAGGACATAGGAGCGGATCTGGTGGCCCCAGCCGATCTCGGTCTTGGAGGCTGCTTCGGCGTTTGCCGCTTCTTCCCGCTTCTTCAGCTCCGCCTCGTAAAGGCGTGCGCGCAGCATGTCCCAGGCCTTGGCGCGGTTCTTGTGCTGCGAGCGTTCCTGCTGGCACTGCACGACGATACCGCTCGGCATGTGCGTGATGCGCACCGCCGAGTCGGTCGTGTTGACGTGCTGGCCGCCGGCACCCGAGGAGCGATAGGTATCGATGCGGCAATCGCTCTCGTTGATGTCGATCTGGATCGAATCGTCAACGACCGGATAGACCCAGATGGACGAGAACGAAGTGTGGCGACGCGCATTGCTGTCGTAAGGCGAGATGCGGACGAGCCGGTGGACGCCGGATTCCGTCTTCAGCCAACCATAGGCGTTGTGGCCCTTGACGAGCAGCGTCGCCGACTTGATGCCGGCCTCTTCACCGTCCTGAATTTCCAGGAGCTCCACCTTGTAGCCCTGGCGTTCGGCCCAGCGGCTGTACATGCGAAGCAGCATGTTGGCCCAATCCTGGCTTTCCGTGCCGCCGGCCCCCGAATGGACCTCGAGATAGGTGTCGTTCTGGTCGGCCTCGCCGGAAAGCATCGCCTCGACCTGCTTCTTCGCAGCCTCGCTGCGCAACTGCCGGAGCGCTTCCTCGGCCTCGCTGACGATGGCCGAATCGCCTTCCTCTTCCCCGAGCTCGATCAGTTCGATGTTGTCCTTGAGCTGCTGCTCGAACCGACGCAGGCCGTTGATGCTATCGTCGAGCTGCTGGCGCTCGCGCATCAGTTTCTGCGCCTCGGCGGCGTCGTTCCAGAGCGAAGGGTCCTCCGCCTTGTTGTTCAACCAGTCCAGTCGTCTTACCGCCTGATCCCAGTCAAAGATGCCTCCTCAGCAGGCTTATGGCCTGCTTGATTTCGTCGACAATGTTCTCGATTTCGCTGCGCATGATCCTGTTTCTTGTCGTTGTCGGATTGTGAGCGTCAAATAACGATGCCCGCCGCCGATGTAAAGGCGACGGGGACAGCCTGACGGGAAGCGATCAGAAGAGGCCGTTCGAACCGGAGGTCACGGCCTGGTTGGCCTGCGGCGAGTTCTTCAGGATCTCCTCCGGCGGTGCGTATTCGTCGACGTCGCCGATGACAGAGAAGGAGTCGGCGGGTCCGGTGCCCGGTTTGAATGCCTCGATGATCGTGTCCGGTTCCCCTTCGAAGGCCGCCATGCCGGTCTTGCGATTGACGGCTGTGAGGCTCATGCCTTCCGGAACGACGAACTTGCCGGGGCGCGTGCCCTTGACCGCCTCCTGCATGAAAGCATTGAAGATCGGAGCGGCCAGACTGCCGCCGGTCGCACCGCGGCCGAGCGGGGCCGGGTCGTCAAAGCCCAGATAGAGCCCGGCGACGATATCCGGCGTGTAGCCGACGAACCAGGCATCCTTCTCGTCGTTGGTCGTGCCGGTCTTGCCAGCCACGGGGCGGTCGAGCTTGATCTTGCCTGCTGCCGTGCCTCGCGTGATGACTCCCTCCATCATGGAGGTGATCTGATAGGAGGTCATGGGATCGAGCACCTGCATGCGGTTGTCGGTCAAGACTGGCTCTTCCTGTTCCGCCCAATCATCGGCATTGCAATTTTCGCAGGTACGGTCCTCGTGGCGGAAGATCGTTTTGCCAAAGCGGTCCTGGATGCGGTCGATCAGCGATGGCTTGATCTGCTTGCCGCCATTGGCAAGGACCGAGTAGGCGGAGACCATGCGCAGCACCGTCGTCTCGCCGGAACCGAGCGACATGGAAAGCAGGGGCTGCATCTTGTCATAGATGCCGAAGCGCTCCGCATATTCGGCGACGAGGTTCATTCCCATGTCGTTGGCGAGCCGCACCGTCATCAAGTTGCGCGATTTTTCGATGCCGAGGCGCAGCGTCGAGGGACCGGCGGACCCACCGCCATAGTTTTCCGGACGCCAGACCTGGCCGCCGGCGACGATCTCGATCGGCGCATCCAGGATCACCGAAGCGGGCGTGTAGCCACTGTCGAGCGCCGCGGCATAGACGAAGGGCTTGAAGGCGGACCCCGGCTGGCGCATCGCCTGCGTCGCGCGGTTGAATTCCGACTGGGCGTAGGAGAAACCGCCGACCATTGCCAGCACGCGCCCCGTGTGCGGATCCATCGCCACCAGTCCACCCTGGACCTTCGGCGGCTGGCGAAGGCGGTATTCGCCCTTCTCCTCGCTGAGGGGTTCGACATAGACGACGTCGCCCGGCCCGAACACGCCTTCCGGCGATCTCGCCGTCTTGCGGTCGCCTCGGGCGGAGCGATAGGCCCATTGCATGTTCTTCGCCGCAATATGCCCGGTCACGCGTTCGGCGACGATCTTGCCGGAGGCTTCCTTCTCCGGCTGGATGCCGACGACAGCACCTTCGCTATCGACGGAGAGCACGACCGCGAGCTTCCATTCCGGAACGTCGCTCAGTGCCGCGACCTTGCTCAGCGGCTCACCCCAATCACCGCCAATCTCGATCGTGCTGATGGGGCCGTGGAAACCGCGGCGCTCGTCGTAACTCGTGAGGCCTTGCTGCAACGCCTTGCGGGCGATCACCTGCAGGTCGGGATCGAGCGAGGTGCGCACAGAAAGGCCGCCCTCGTAAAGAGCATTGTCGCCATACTTCTGGATGATCTGCCGGCGGACCTCCTCGGCGAAGTAGTCGGAAGCGAAAAGGTGAGCACCGCCACGGCGAGGCGTGACGCCGAGCGGCTGCTTCTTCGCGTCCTCTCCGTCCGCCTTGGCCACGTAGCCGTTCTCGACCATTCGGTCGATTACCCAGTTGCGGCGCTCGATAGCCGCTTCCGTCTTGCGGAACGGATGATAATTGGCCGGCCCCTTCGGGAGAGCGGCCAGATAAGCGCTCTCGGCGACGGTCAATTCGGTGACCGACTTGTCGAAATAGGTCAGCGACGCTCCGGCGATGCCATAGGCATTCAGCCCGAAGAAGATCTCGTTGAGGTAGAGCTCGAGGATGCGATCCTTGCTGTAGGCCTGCTCGATGCGGAAGGAAAGGATCGCCTCCTTGATCTTGCGGTCGATCGTCTGGTCGGCGGAGAGCAGGAAGTTCTTCGCGACCTGCTGCGTGATCGTCGAGGCGCCGACGGGCCGCCGGCCGGAGCCGAGATTCTGGACGTTGACGGCTATGGCCCGGACGAGACCGGTGACGTCGATACCCGGATGCTGATAGAAATTCTTGTCTTCGGCGGAAATGAAGGCGGCCTTCACGCGGTCCGGTATGGCCTGGATCGGCAGATAGAGGCGGCGCTCGCGCGCATATTCGGCAATCAGTTCGCCATTGCCTGCGTGGAACCGGGTGGTTACCGGCGGCGCGTATTTTGCCAGCACCTCATAGTCAGGCAAATCCTTCGTAATGGCGGCGACGTAGAGCGCGACCGCCCCGGCGACACCCAGCAGCAGAAACGCACCAATGCCGAAAAAATATCCAATAAGCCTGATCATCAGTCAGATACCGGTACCTGTTTATCGCCCATTCGCGAAGCCTCCGATTTCGAAAGTCCCACTTTCGCAAACACGTTGGCCCCGCCAAACTCTTCCGTCAGAAATCGTCTGGTATTGCAGCTATACGCCTAGCGGGCTCCCTCATATGGCGAGGAAGCCCACGCATCAACACCGTTTCCCAACAAAACGGGACGCCCCTCCCCCCAAAGGCCCGGATTGTGAGTAAAATAGGGCTGGTCCTCGATTATCCCGCGCGCATCCGCGTCAAAACATACCGCTGTTACAGGAGCGACACAAATCACATCCGGCGCGCGGCGGCTTGGGATCGTGGAACCGAGTGACCCGCTTCCGAGCGATCGGGATCAGCCGCCGTTCGCAACCGCTGCTTGCCGATAGCGTTGGACGGCACTCGCGATCAGGCCCGATACCTTCTTGCGCCATTCCGGGTCGAGCAGCAATTTCTCGTCCTCCGTATTGGAGAGAAAGCCGAGTTCGAGCAGCACCGAAGGTACGTCAGGCGCCTGCAGGACGCGGAACCCGGCGTAACGGTGGGGATTGTTGATCAGCTGAATCTGCCCTTCGAAGGAAGAAACGACGCTGCGGGCCAGATTGATCGAGAACGCCTGGGTCTCGCGCCGCGTCAGGTCGATCAGGATGTCCGCGACCTCCGGCGGTTCGCTTTCGAAGGGCATGCCGGCGATCTCGTCGGAGAGGTTTTCGCGCGCCGCCAGCTCGGCCGCGAGGTGGTCGGACGCCTTGTCGGAAATCGTATAGACTGTGGCGCCGCGAATATCCTTCTGCTTCAACGTGTCGGCATGAACGGAAATAAAGAGGTTGGCGTTTCGCTGCCGCGCTATCTGGACGCGCTGCGGCAAGGAAAGAAACTCGTCGCGTTCCCGCGTCAAAAACGCCTCGACGCCAGCCTCACGGCTGAGCGTCTCCACGAGAACCCGCGCAAAGTCGAGGGTGACTTGCTTCTCCTCGATCTTGCTCGCGGTGCCGATCGCGCCGGTGTCGATGCCGCCGTGCCCCGGGTCGACGGCTATGATAAAGGCGCCTGGGGTCTTGGCTGGCGCGACCGGCCGATCGGCTTTGGTGGCGCGGACGGTGCCGGTCCATGTCTGCTCGCGCAGGAGTTTTTCGAAGCGCGCCCCACCGATCCGTTCGGCGTCAAGCACAAGGCGGAAGCCTTTGCCGTCTTCGTCCGGCATCACTTCGGCATGGGTTATCTCCGTCGGCCCTCTGGCGGAGAGAACGAGTCTGGAGGCCCCTGCCCCCATCCCGCCATAGCGGATCTCATTGAAGAGACCCCTCGGCTCGAGACTTTCCGGTTTCAGCCCGAAGGACGTCTCAGGCAGGTCCACGATGACGCGAACCGGATTGGAGACATAGTGAACCGAGTAATCAGGCTTCCGGTCGAAGGATATGACGAGCCGTGTACGCGCATCGTCGCCGGCGATTCGCGCACTGAAGGCGAGCAGCGGCGGTGGCCCGTCGGCGCCATGGCCCGTCGACGGCAGCATGAAGGCGAATGTTGCGAACAGTACGGCGAAGGAGCGCATGGCGCGCCCGAACCGTCCGGTCACGAACACAGCCCGCAGCATTGTTACCGAAAGCCTCACCTCAACTCCCCCGTCCATCCTTTGCACATGCCGAAGCGCCGCGCTCCTTCATGCCGGCCCCGTGACTACCCAACCAATGCCCCTCCATGGTTAACCAAAGCTTGACGCGGGTCCGGCGGCGGCGAATCGATCAGGTTCCAGGCTCTCATACCGCCATCCTGCCCGTGTTTTCACCCCTTCAAGTGAATCGATCAATATTGTGGCAGCACAGGCTTTTCCCTTGCCAATGTGACATAGAAAACATAAAAGCGTCACAAGGAGAAAGTGTTGACGGGATAGAATCGTCGGCCGGGCAGCCGGAGCTTTCCCGAGCTTGGCGCCAGGAGTGATCGAGCCGGACAGCCGGTTGCAACCGTGTCGTGTTTCCGCGGCCGCAGGTATTCATCCGCCGTCGCCGCATTTCCTCCTTCTGGATCGCAAATTTCCGGCGGTGGCCGGAGTTCTTCATGGTGATTTTCACCGAGATGCCCGCAAGCGGGCGTATTCATCGGGCCTCCTCTCGGAGGCCCAGGACATTGGCATTCTTGTTTGGTCTTTGATGTGAATCAGCAGTATCGGTCAGAAGTAGAGAGGCCCCGGGACGTGACCGTTCCGGCTGCCGTCTGGCTGCTGCACCATCGCTTGCGCCAAACAGGACCTATCACATCCGGCGCAGCTTCCGACGTCTTGGGCAGGCTTCCTTTAGAAGCGATCCTGTCTGCCGTCCGCCTGCGCCGAGGAGCACAGCTTAGATGGCAGAGAAAATGCTTATCGATGCGTCCCACTCAGAGGAGACGCGCGTCGTTGTCGTTCGCGGGAACCGCATAGAAGAATTCGATTTCGAATCGGAGCACAAGAAGCAGATCCGCGGCAATATCTACCTGGCGAAGGTTACCCGGGTGGAGCCTTCGCTCCAGGCCGCCTTCGTCGATTACGGCGGCAACCGCCATGGCTTTCTGGCCTTTGCCGAAATCCACCCCGACTACTACCAGATTCCGCTTGCCGATCGTCAGGCGCTCCTGAAGGCAGAAGCCGAGGAGGCGCGCCGGGAGGAAGAGAGCGAGCCGCTCGAACCCGTAGCCGAGCGGCAGACCGCTGCCGAGGCGAAAGCCGAGCCGGTCGTGGCGACGGAAACGGCAGAGTCAGCCGAGCCGGTAGAGGACGTTGCCGAAGCTGCCGCCGAAAAGCCGAAGGCCAAGGCGAAGCCGAAGCGCACCCGCCGCACGAAATCGAAGGCCAGCGAGGAGGCCGCCGAGACGGAAGGTTCCGAAGATGCAGGCCAGGCTGGCGGCGAGATGGCTGCCATGGTCGACACCGATGCGATCTCAGAGGAGGTCGATACTCGCCGGCGCGGTGACGAGGACGACGACGACAACCATGACGGCGAGAACGAAGTAATCGAGTCGGTCGGCGCCGAAGACGCGATGGAAGAGGTTCCGGATCGACAAAGCCGCAAGCCGCGCAAGCAATATCGCATCCAGGAAGTCATCAAGCGCCGCCAGATCCTCCTGGTTCAGGTCGCCAAGGAAGAGCGCGGCAACAAGGGCGCCGCGCTGACGACCTATCTTTCACTCGCAGGTCGCTACTCGGTGCTGATGCCGAACACCGCCCGCGGCGGCGGCATCTCCCGTAAGATCACAAATCTGCAGGATCGCAAGCGTCTGAAGGAGATCGCCCGCGGCCTCGATGTACCGCAGGGCATGGGCGTGATCCTGCGCACGGCCGGTGCGAACCGTACAAAGGTCGAAATCAAGCGCGACTTCGAGTATCTGATGCGACTTTGGGAGAACGTCCGCACGCTGACGTTGAACTCGACCGCGCCGTGCCTCGTTTACGAGGAAGGCAGCCTGATCAAGCGCTCGATCCGCGACCTCTACAACAAGGACATCAACGAGATCATCGTTTCCGGCGAAGAAGGCTACCGTGAAGCCAAGAGCTTCATGAAGATGCTGATGCCGAGCCACGCGAAGGTCGTGCAGCCCTATCGCGATGTGCACCCGATCTTCTCGCGCTCCGGCATCGAAGCGCAGCTCGACCGCATTTTGCAGCCGCAGGTGACGCTGAAGTCCGGCGGCTACATCATCATCAACCAGACCGAAGCGCTCGTCTCGATCGACGTGAACTCCGGCCGCTCGACGCGCGAGCACTCGATCGAGGATACGGCGCTCCAGACCAACCTCGAAGCCGCAGAGGAAGTGGCGCGGCAGTTGCGCCTGCGCGACCTCGCCGGCCTGATCGTCATCGACTTCATCGACATGGAGGAAAAGCGGAACAACCGCGCCGTCGAGAAGAAGCTCAAGGACTGCCTGAAGAACGACCGCGCCCGTATCCAAGTCGGCCGCATCTCGCATTTCGGCCTGCTTGAAATGTCGCGCCAGCGCATCCGTGCCTCGGTACTCGAAAGCACGATGCAGACCTGCCCGCATTGCAACGGCACGGGCCACATTCGATCCCAATCTTCCGTTGCGCTGCACGTGCTGCGCGGCATCGAGGAATATCTGCTGAAGAGCACCACGCATGATATCAACGTGCGGACGGTTCCGGAAATCGCGCTGTACCTACTTAATCACAAGCGGAGCACGATCAGGGACTACGAACAACGCTTCGGCGTTTCGATCATCGTCGAGGCGGATGCCCATGTCGGCGCGCAGCACTTCGCGATAGACCGCGGTGAGCCGGTGGAAAATCCGGTCAAGATCGAACAGCTCCTGCACTTCGAGCCGGAACCGGAAGAAGATGACATCGTCGTCGAAGAGGATCTGGACGGAGAGGAAGCCGAAGAAGCCGCCGAACGTCCGGAGCAACCGAAGGCGCAAGCCAATGACGATCAGGGTGGACGCAAACGCAAGCGTCGCCGTCGCCGGCGCGGCAAGGCGGCGGGCCAGGGCGCCGAAGCACTTGCGGCCGACGTCGGAGAAGCAGCCGTCGCAGCCGAGGAGGCCAATGGTGCCGAAGACGAAGACGAAGGCGAGGCCGACGATCAGGACGCCGATGCCCAGGACTCCGAAGCCATGGCGCTCGACGGCGACCAGAAGCGCAAGCGTCGCCGCCGCGGCAAGCGCGGTGGCCGCCGCAGCCGGACGGAAGAGGCAGAGGGCATAGCCGAAGAAGCAGCCGAGATTGAGGCTGGGGTAGAAGAGGCAGAGGAGTCCGTTGAGGCCGCAGACGTCGACGTTGCTGCGATTGCGGCCGTCGAGGGAACGGATGGCGATTCCGCGACGACCGCCCCGGCAACGGCGGAGGAACAAAAACCGGCAAAGCCGAAGCGTGCCCGCAAGAAAACGGCAAAAGCCGACGTCGCGGCAGAGAACGCCGACGCGACGGCCGAACAGACGGTCGAATCGAGACCGGATGAAGAGGCCCCCGCTCCGTCATTCGTAGAGGAGGCAGCGGCAGACCTCGAGGGCGCGAAACCCGCACGGGCAAATCGAGACCTGACGACGATCGCCTCCGAACCGGTGGTAACCTCCAACAAGCCCGAGGGCAGCGAAGGCGAGTCCGTCAAACCGAAGAAGGGCGGCTGGTGGCAGCGCCGCGGTTTCTTCTGAGGGATTCGACCTGCTGAAACGAAAGCCCGGGGCGCGCGCCCCGGGCATTTTTTTTTGATCTGTTTGTCACGAAAAGAGCCTAAGTCCTCGGCGTCGACCGGGGCGCCCAGGAGGACGGCTACTTCAGCCAACGAGCGATGCGGTCCATCGCTTCTGTCATCTCTTCCGCAGAGCCCGCATAGGAGAAGCGCATGGCGCGGTGCCCCTCCACCGGATCGAAATCGTGCCCGGGTGTTGCTGCGACATTGATCTCGGCCAGCATCCGACGTGCGAAGGCCATACTGTCATTGGTGAAACGGCTGACGTCCACATAGGCATAGAAGGCGCCGTCCATCGGGGAGGCGATCGAAAGACCGATTTCCGGCAGGCGCTTCAGCAACAGGTCTCGATTGGCGGCATAGGAACGCTTGTAGCCATCGAGTTCCTGCCGGGCGCCGAGCGCGGCTTCAGCGGCGATCTGCGAAAGCTCCGGCGGGGAAATGTAGAGGCTTTGGGCGATGCGCTCGAAAGCGCGCACCTGGGATTCGGGCAAGACCATCCAACCAATGCGCCAGCCCGTCATACAGTAGTATTTCGAAAAGGAATTGATCACGACGACGTCGTCGGAAACCTCGAGCGCGGTCGCCTCCTCGCCGGCGAACGTCAGCCCGTGGTAGATCTCGTCGGAAATGAAGGCGATCGACTGCGCCCGGCAGTACTCCGCCAGCGACTTCAACCGCGCCCTGCCCGTCACGGTCCCGGTCGGGTTGGCGGGGCTGGCGAGAAGCACGCCGCGCAACGGTCTGCCGGCCTCTGCGGCCGCCCGCTCAAGGCTTTCGGGCGTCAGGGTGAAACCGGTCTCGGCATTCGCTTCGATCTCGACCGCCCTCAGGCCGAGCGCCGCCATGATATTGCGGTAGGCGGGGTACCCGGGACGAGCAATCGCAACGCAATCGCCCGGATCAAAGAGCGCCAGAAAGGCGAGATTGAAGCCCGCCGACGAGCCGGTAGTGACCGCAATGCGCTGCGGATCGATGACTAGCCCGTGCCGGCCTTGGTAATCTTCGGCAATCGCCGTCTTCAAGGATAGCGTCCCGAGCGCATCCGTATAGCCGAGGCGGCCATCCTCGAGCGCCCGTCGTGCCGCCTCGAGCGCCGCTTTCGGAGCGGGATGAACCGGTTGGCCGACCGCCATCGAGATGACCGGGTGGCCGGCCTCGCGCCGCCGCGTGGCTTCGGCCAGGACATCCATTGCGTGGAACGGTTCGACCGCACTGCGTTTCGACATCTGTGTCAATGGCCGATCCTCACGAACTCTTCTGATGCCTGCCCCTTTGCCCGATCGTTTTGCGCTTCACAAGTGTGCGAGTGCCGCAATTCGGCCGATTTTGCCGTTTCGTTTCGCCGCCGCACACCCTATGCTCCCGTCTAGCCGGCAAAGCCGGGGAATTATCGTTGTCTTTCGAACACGCATCGACGCGACCGGAAAGGAACGATGGGCAGCGCAGGGAAGACAATGAGGAAGAGATGACACTCAGGAAGAAGATGATTGCCGCCGGAACGCTGGTCGCGCTCGCAGCCGGTACCCTGCCCCAGTCCGCAGCGGCCCTTGATGCGAAAGACAAGGAGGAACTGGGCGCTTTCGTTAAGGAATACCTGCTCGCCAACCCGGAAATCCTCCTGGAGGTACAGGAGGCCCTCGCCGCCAAGCAGCGGGCCAAGCAGCAGGAGGCGGCTGCGGCTGCGATCGCCGGCAACGAAAAGGCGATCTTCAACTCCGCCCATGACGTCGTCCTCGGCAATCCCAAGGGCGACGTCACGATCGTCGAATTTTTCGACTACAATTGCGGCTACTGCAAACGCGCGCTCTCCGATATGGACCAGATCCTCGCCAAGGACGACAACGTCCGCTTCGTGCTCAAGGAGCTTCCGATCCTCGGTCCCGACTCTCTGGCCGCGCACAAGGTGAGCGCCGCGTTCCGCGCGATCGCACCGGAAAAATACGGCGACTTCCATCGGGCACTCCTGGGTGGTGAGGATCGCGCGACGGAGGAAACGGCAATCGCCGTCGCCGTCAAGCTCGGCGTCGGCGAAGAGCAGTTGCGAGAGAAGATGGAAGACGATCCGCAGGATGCGGCGGTACGTGAGGCCTATTTGCTCGCAAACGATCTCGGCGTCACGGGCACGCCCTCCTACGTGATTGGCAATGAGGCGGTCTTCGGAGCCGTGGGCGCCGGCGAGCTGACGACCAAGGTTGCCAACATGCGTCAGTGCGGCAAGGCCACCTGCTGACCCGTTCCTCCCTTCAATCGACCCGAAAGCTCCGCGACTTGTGGACAAATCGCCGGGCTTGCCTGGGGGCTTTCCCTCGCGGAACCGTCGGTCTATAGGTAACCCTACATTATCGACCGGAATACCTTATGTCCTCGACCATCTTCGTGCTGAACGGCCCAAATTTGAACGCCCTCGGCAAGCGCGAGCCGGGCATCTACGGCGGCCAGACGCTGGCTGACATCGAGGCCATGTGCAAGGCGCAAGGCCAGGCGCTTGGTTTTGAAGTCGACTTCCGCCAGTCGAACCATGAGGGCGTGCTGGTCGACTGGCTGCACGAAGCCGGTGAGAAGGCAGCCGGCGTCGCAGTCAATCCCGGCGCCTACGGGCATACGTCGATCGCTATGCACGATGCCATTCGCGCGATCGCTGTCCCCGTCGTGGAACTGCATCTTTCGAACATTCATGCACGCGAAGAATTCCGCCACAAGTCGATGATCGCGCCAGCGGTCAAGGGCGTAATCTGCGGCTTCGGAGCGCAGAGTTACATTCTTGCGCTGCATGCGCTAAAGAACCTGACAGACAAGTCGAAATAAGAAGAACACGAGGCTCATATCCCATGGCTGAAAAGAAATCCGGTATCGATCAGGCGCTGATCCGCGATCTCGCCAATATCCTCAAGGAGACCGACCTGACCGAGATCGAAGTGGAACAGGAAGACCTGCGCATCCGCGTTTCGCGGAATGGCACGCCGGTCGCGATGTCCATGCCTGCGATGCCCACTTACCAGGTCCCACCTGCAGCCGCTGCAGCGCCCTTGCCCGGCGCGCCCGCACCGGCAGCCGTCGAGGCAGGCCATAACGCCAAGAACGCCATCACCGCTCCGATGGTCGGCACCGCCTATCTCGCCCCCGCTCCCGGCGCCCGCCCCTTCATCGAGGTCGGCGCGACGGTCAAGGAAGGCCAGACGATCCTGATCATCGAAGCGATGAAGACGATGAACCAGATCCCCGCGCCCCGCGCCGGCAAGGTGACCGAAATTCTCGTGCAGGACGCGGCCCCGGTCGAATACGGTGAACCCCTGATCGTGATCGAATAAGGCGGGGCGGATGATTTCGAAAATTCTCATTGCCAATCGCGGCGAAATCGCGCTCCGAGTGCTGCGCGCCTGCAAGGAACTCGGCATCGCCACCGTTGCGGTCCATTCGACCGCCGACAGCGATGCCATGCACGTCCGGCTCGCGGACGAAAGCGTCTGCATCGGCCCGCCTCCCTCTCGCGAAAGTTATCTGAACATCCACCAGATCGTCGCCGCCTGCGAGATCACCGGCGCCGATGCGGTTCATCCGGGCTATGGCTTCCTGTCTGAAAACGCCAAATTCGCCGACATCCTGGATGCACACGGCATCACCTTCATCGGGCCGACGGCGGAGCATATCCGCCTCATGGGCGACAAGATCACCGCCAAAAAGACGGCGGAAGAGCTCGGCATCCCCGTCGTTCCCGGCTCCCATGGAGAGGTCAAGCCCGAAGATGCGCTCAAGGTCGCCCGCAAGATCGGCTTTCCGGTCCTCATAAAGGCGACCGCCGGCGGCGGCGGCCGCGGCATGAAGGTGGCCAGGACCGAGGCGGATCTGGAAAACGCCGTCGCGACGGCGCGCGCCGAAGCGGCGGCTGCCTTCGGCAACGATGCCGTCTACATGGAGAAGTTCCTCACAAAACCGCGTCACATCGAGATCCAGGTGGTCGGCGATGGCGCAGGCAATGCGATCCACCTTGGTGAACGCGACTGCTCGCTCCAGCGCCGCCACCAAAAAGTCTGGGAAGAAGCCAACTCTCCGGCACTCAACGTCGATCAGCGCATGAAGATCGGCCAGGTCTGCGCGGACGCGATGAAGAAAATGAAGTATCGCGGCGCCGGCACGATCGAGTTCCTCTACGAGAACGGTGAGTTCTATTTCATCGAAATGAACACGCGCCTGCAGGTGGAGCACCCGATTACCGAAGCGATCACCGGAATCGACCTCGTGCACGAGCAGATTCGCGTCGCTTCTGGCGCCGGTCTGTCGGCCAAGCAGGAAGACATCGTCTTCTCCGGCCACGCCATCGAATGCCGCATCAATGCCGAGGATCCGCGCACTTTCGTCCCCTCCCCGGGCACGATCACCCATTTCCACGCGCCCGGCGGCCTCGGCGTGCGCGTCGATAGCGGCGCCTATCAGGGCTACCGAATTCCGCCCTACTACGACAGCCTGATCGGCAAGCTGATCGTGCACGGGCGCACACGGGTCGAATGCATGATGCGCTTGCGCCGCGTGCTGGACGAATTTGTCATCGACGGCATAAAGACGACCTTGCCGCTGTTCCAGGAATTGATCAACAATCAGGATATCGCCAACGGCGACTATGACATCCACTGGCTCGAGCATCATCTCGCCGCAACATCGGCATAGGGTACGGCATTGAAGGGGTCGCGCAGCAGAGAACCGGAAATTACCCCGGAAATGTTGTTGCGCGCCTATTCCATCGGTCTGTTCCCGATGGCCGATTCCGCCAACGACCCGGAACTCTTCTGGGTCGAGCCTGAAATCCGCGGCGTCATACCGCTGGACCGTTTCCACGTTTCGCGCAGTCTTGCCAAGACAATGCGCAGGCGCCCTTTTGAAATTCGCTGCGATACCGCATTCGAAGCGGTTGTCGAAGGGTGTGCGCGACCGGCGCCGGGTCGGCCGACGACCTGGATCAACCATAAGATCCGCGGGCTCTATGCCGCGCTCTACAGGATGGGCTATGCCCACAGCGTCGAGGCTTGGGAAGGCGACAAGCTCGTCGGCGGCCTCTACGGCGTCTCGCTTGGCGCCGCCTTTTTTGGCGAGAGCATGTTCTCGCTGCGACGGGACGCCTCGAAGATCTGCCTCGTCCATCTCGTCGAACGGCTACGCGCCAGAGGCTTCCAGCTGCTCGATACGCAATTTACCACCGAGCACCTGAAGGCCTTCGGCGCGATCGACGTGCCAAAAGCGGAATACGACCTTCTGCTCGCCAAGGCGATCGCTTCACCAAATCTGGATTTTTAGGCTAGTAGGACGGTAAAGTGGGGGGGGTCGCATGCAAGCCCCTAGCGAAATCACTGTTTCGCTGCGGTGTCCGGTGGCGGCACTTCGGACGTCGTCTTGCAGGATTGCAGCCAGACGTCATAGACGGGGTGCTCCACCGCATTGAGGCCGGGGCTATCGGCGAACATCCAGCCGGTGAAGATGCGCCGGATCTTGCGGTCGAGGGTGATCTCGTCGACCTCGACGAAGGTGGTCGTCTTCGGCGCCTCGGTTTCGTCTCGGCTGTGGCAGACGCGGGGCGTGACCTGCAGCGCCCCGAATTGCACCGTCTCGCCGATATAGACGTCGAAGGTTGTGATGCGGCCGGTGATCTTGTCAATGCCGGAAAAGACAGCGACGGCGTTGGAGAGGCGCGTGGCGCCCGCCGGGGCGGTAGTCGAAATTAGCGGCAAAGCCAGGAGCAACCCAAGTCCTGCCGGCCGAGCCAGACGACCGATCAAACCGCGCAGACTGAACTCTGCCATTCCCGCCATTCCCCGCGTGCTCGCTGTTATCCTGCTACCAAGCGCTAGACATGAATTGTGGCTGCGCCGTGGTCGGCTCTCGAGGTGGAGAGCGATGCGGTTGAGCCTGCCTCGATTTTTAAGAACGCGGCGTCCACGCGTCGTAGTCACCGGTCACGCGCGGGCGCTCGCCGGCGCGTGCGAGAGAACCTCTCGGCCGGTAGGCTTGGGGAGTGCCGGTCAGGTTCGGGCGATGCGGCTTCTGCCACTCGCGCGGAACATAATTGTCGTCAGCAGGAGCAATGTCGGTGCGATGATGCATCCAGCCATGCCAGCCGGGCGGAATGGCCGAGGCTTCGGCAGGACCGTTGTAAATAACCCAACGGCGGGTCCGGCCCTCGGAGTCCTTGCCGCCCTGGTAATAGACATTGCCGAACTCGTCTTCCCCGACGCGCTGGCCATGGCGCCAGGTGTGAAAGCGCGTACCGATCGTCTGTCCGTTCCACCAGGTGAAAATCTGCAGCAGGAGCTTCATAGGCGTCGTCCTTCACCGGCGATGGGACAGCCGGACATCAACATCTCGCACCGCTTATGCCGTGCCACTCCCGCCTTGTCCAGTGATTCCAACCGGCTCAGGTTCATTTCACCTGCGCCTTGAGACACGAAGTAGCTGCGCTCGAAAGAGCCCCTCACACTGGCCTCGCACTGCCTGCCACATCAATCGCCAGCGCGCCATTGCGGACTGGCATTGAGGGGTGGCACTACGGCCTCGGGAACAACTCAGGAAAGACGCTTCTCGAGCACTAGCGCCGGTATGCCGGATTGCTCGCCGCCGCAATGGGCGGTGCTTGCAACCTCAGAAAATCCGTGCGCCCGGTAGAAGGCAAGCGCATGCAAATTCTGTGGCTCGACTTCGACGCGCATGTGCTCGGCATCGGGAAAGCAGGTTTCGAGCTCGGCGAACATATCGCGGCCGACGCCTTGGCGCTGATACTTCGGCAAGACGTAGAGCTGGTGGAGGATGACCGTCTTCTCAAGCGCGTCCGACATGGCCGCGAAGCCCATTCCGGCGATCTCGCTGCCGCTATCTGCAACGACGAACTCCGCGTTCTCGCGCCTCAACCTGGCCTTCAATGCCTCGACGGAGTGCCATCTGGCGGTGAGCTCGTCGACCTTCTCGGCGCCATAAAATGTATCGTATGTCGCATGCCAGGTCTCGACGAGCAGGGCGCGGATCTGCTCGAGATCGCGCTCGCTCGCCGTGCGCACGAAGAACATCGTCACTCTTCGAGGCCGAGCTTGGCCTTGACGAGGGCCTGGACCGCCTGTGGGTTCGCCTTGCCGCCGGTCGCCTTCATCACCTGGCCCACGAACCAGCCCGCGAGCGAAGGCTTCGCCTTGGCTTTTTCCACCTGGTCCGGATTGGCGGCGATGATCTCGTCGACAGCCTTTTCGATGGCGCCGGTGTCGGTGACCTGCTTCATGCCGCGGCTTTCGACGATCTCCGCCGGATCGCCGCCCTCGTTCCACAGGATCTCGAAGAGATCCTTGGCGATCTTGCCGGAGATCGTTCCGTCCTTGATGAGGTCGATGACACCACCTAGCTGCGCGGGAGACACCGGAGTCTCCTCAATGCTCTTGCCGGCCTTGTTCAAGGCGCCAAGCAGATCGTTGATCACCCAGTTGGCTGTGATCTTGCCGTCGCGGCCCTCGGCCACCGCTTCGAAGTAATCGGCGATCGCCTTTTCCGAAACGAGGACGGAAGCGTCATAGATCGAGAGGCCGAGGTCGCGGACGAAACGCTCCTTCTTGTCGTCCGGCAGCTCCGGAAGATCTGCCGTTAGCGCCTCGACGAAAGCGTCGTCGAATTCCAGCGGCAGGAGATCGGGGTCGGGGAAGTAGCGGTAGTCGTGCGCTTCCTCCTTCGAACGCATCGAGCGTGTCTCGCCCTTGTTCGGATCGAACAAACGCGTCTCCTGATCGACGACGCCGCCATCCTCGAGGATCGCTATCTGGCGACGGGCTTCGTATTCTATCGCCTGCCCGACGAAGCGGATCGAGTTGACGTTCTTGATCTCGCAACGCGTGCCGAACGCCTCGCCCGGGCGGCGGACCGAAACGTTGACGTCGGCCCGCATCGAGCCCTCGTCCATATTGCCGTCGCAGGTGCCGAGGTAGCGCAGGATCGAGCGCAACTTGGTGAGGTAGGCTTTCGCCTCGTCGGATGAGCGGATGTCGGGCTTCGACACGATCTCCATCAGCGCCACGCCCGAGCGGTTGAGGTCGACATAGGACATCGAAGGGTGCTGATCGTGCATCGATTTTCCGGCGTCCTGTTCAAGGTGCAGGCGCTCGATGCCGATTTCCACATCCTCGAACTGGCCCTGGCGGTCGGGCCCGATGGAGATGATGATCTTGCCCTCGCCGACGATCGGATCCTTGTATTGCGAGATCTGATAGCCCTGCGGCAAATCCGGATAGAAATAGTTCTTCCGATCGAAGATCGAGCGGTGGTTGATCTTGGCCTTGAGGCCGAGACCGGTGCGTACTGCCTGCCGCACGCATTCCTCGTTGATGACCGGCAGCATGCCGGGCATGGCCGCGTCGACGAGCGAAACATTGGCGTTCGGCGCATTGCCGAATTCGGTCGATGCCCCCGAGAACAGCTTCGAATTGCTCAGCACCTGGGCATGGACCTCCATGCCGATGATCACCTCCCAGTCGCCGGTGGCGCCGGGAATGAAACGTTTTGGATCGGGGGTGCGGACGTCGACGATGCTCATATCATGCTCTTCTCTGAAGCCTGAATTCGAGGTTTCTCGGTAGAGCAATTGGTCCTGCGGTGCAAGGCTTGTGAGGCGCGCCGCGCCTGCCCGGGACCGGTCCTTGCAACCTTGACGTTCCAGCGCCAGCTGGGTAGAAAATCGGAAATCCGAATGGAGCCTTGATGTTCAATCAGTCTGAGTCCCGGTGAGGGCCCTGCCCGCATTCTTCAGAATCGCGAGCACGGGCCGGAAACGTGAGCCCCGTCCTTCCTGCGAAGAACGGAACGTTTTCTTGCGTTCTGACGAACGCCATTCCGGAACACTCTACTCATGGACATTTCGCGCGCAGAACAGCGCATCCTTCATTATTTGGCCCAGGGCGGCCGCATCGAGATCATCCGCGACGGCAAGGCGATTGCCGAGATCCGCTGTTTCACACGCGACGGCTGGGTCTATCCCGGCATTGATCTCATGCTTTTTCGCAAGCTGAAGCGGAAGCGGGCGATCAAATCGGCCTCCGGCAGACCCTATCGGATCACCGAGCACGGCCTCAGACTCGTTCGCTCGGAACTCGACAACCGCTGAGCCGCCGACACGCCATTCACGAACCGAACGCCGGAGATCCCCCGGCGTTCGGCCCGAAGGACCATCCTGTTCAGGCCCGGAGGGAACCCGTCACCTTTCCACCTCCCCAAGCTCCTTGGCGAGGCCGATGAATTCGACATCGCGGTCGAGCCTTTGCGAATAGGCCGTCGAAAGCCACGTCACCCGATAACCGGCGCGCTCAAAGAAGGCGACTGCGGCGGTGTTCTGGGCGTGGGTTTTTGCACTTGCGACGTCGAAGCCATCGGCGGCGATGCGCCTCTCGACGTCGGCAAGCAGGGCAGCACCAAGACCCCTGCCCTGTGCTTCCGGATCGATCCAGAGGTCGGAGATGATGCCGTCGAGACCTTCGCGGGCGGCCCAGCCGCAGACGCGCTTCTCGTTCTCCACCAGGATTACGGAAAGCCAATGGCTCGTCAGGAAATCGTCGAAGGCGCGTCTTGCCGGACCACGCATTGCTGCAACGTCGCCGATGCCGGCGGTAGCGTTCTCCCAAGCGCTCAACCCAATCTCTAGGAGAAGGCCGATCTCATTCTGGCGTGCGTGGCGAATCACAACCATGAAGCGAAACCCCTTGCCGCTTCACTACATCATACCGTCCATGGCTTGACCACCAGCCGGCGAGGGCCCGGTTACCACCACTTGGACGGCGTGAAGCGTCCCGCGGCCTGCTCGATGATGTGAGCGGTCTTGAAGAGCGTTTCCTCCTCAAAGGGCTTGCCGATCAGCTGCAGGCCAAGCGGCAGGCCCTTGTGGTCGAGCCCGCCTGGCACGGCGATGCCCGGCAGCCCCGCCATGTTGACGGTCACCGTGAAGATATCGTTCAGATACATCTTGACCGGATCGGAGGCGAGGTCCTCGTCGGCGATGCCGAAGGCGGAGGACGGTGTCGCAGGCGTCAGGATCGCGTCGACGCCCGCCTGGAAGGCGAGTTCGAAGTCGCGCTTGATCAGGGTGCGGACCTTCTGCGCGCGCAGATAATAGGCGTCGTAGTAGCCGGCCGAGAGCACATAGGTGCCGATCATGATGCGGCGCTTGACCTCGCGGCCGAAGCCGGCGGCACGCGTCTTTTCATACATGTCGACGATATCCTTGCCATCGACGCGCAAGCCGTAGCGCACGCCATCGTAGCGCGCGAGGTTGGAAGAAGCCTCGGCCGGCGCGACGATGTAATAGGCAGGCAATGCGTATTTGGTGTGCGGCAGCGAGATATCGACGATCTCGGCGCCGGCGTCCCTAAGCCAGGCGACGCCTTGCTGCCAGAGCGCCTCGATCTCCTCCGGCATGCCGTCGACCCGGTATTCCTTCGGTATGCCGATCTTCATGCCCTTGATCGACTGGCCGATCGAAGCCTCGTAGTCCGGAACCGGCAGGTCTACGGAGGTCGTGTCCTTGGGGTCGACGCTTGCCATCGACCCCAACAGGATCGCCGCGTCGCGCACGTCGCGAGCGATCGGGCCGGCTTGGTCGAGCGACGAGGCGAAGGCGGCGATGCCCCAGCGCGAGCAGCGACCATAGGTCGGCTTGATGCCGACGGTACCGGTGAAAGCCGCTGGCTGGCGGATGGAACCGCCGGTGTCGGTCGCTGTTGCGCCGGCGCAAAGATGCGCAGCAACCGCGGCCGCCGAACCGCCCGACGAACCGCCCGGCACGAGATCGAGGTTGGAGCCCCGGGCGCGCCACGGGTTCTTCACGACACCGTAATAGGAAGTCTCGTTGGACGAACCCATCGCGAACTCGTCCATGTTCAGCTTGCCGAGCATCACTGCGCCGTCGTTCCAGAGGTTCTGCGTCACGGTCGATTCGTAGCGCGGCTTGAAGCCGTCGAGAACGTGACTGCAGGCCTGAGTATGGACGCCCTCGGTCGCAAAGAGATCCTTGATCCCAAGCGGAATTCCCTCGAGCGGCCGGGCCCTGCTTTCGGCAATGCGGGCATCTGAGGCTTTGGCCATCTCGCGTGCCTTCTCCGGCGTCACGGTGATATAGGCATTGATTCTTTCGTTGGCTGCCTCGATCGCGGCGATATAGGCATCGGTCAGTTCAACCGCTGTGATTTCCTTGGCGGAAAGCTTCGCGCGCGCTTCGGCGATCGTCAGGCTCGTAAGGTCGGTCATGGTGCAATCGGACTTTTTTAAAAACTGGCGTCGGGGGCGGGAAGGACGTTTATTCGACCACCTTCGGGACGAGGAAGAAACCCCGATCCGAGTTCGGTGCGTTGGCAACGATATCGGTCGCCTTGTCGCCGTCCATGACGGTGTCTTCGCGCTTCTTCATCTGCATCGGCATCACGGATGTCATCGGCTCGACACCGTCGACGTTCACTTCCGAAAGCTGCTCGACGAAGCCGAGGATGCCGTTGAGCTCGCTCGTCATCCGTTCGGCTTCCTCTTCGGTGAGGGCGATGCGGGAAAGGTGCGCGACGCGCTTCACGGTGGCAAGGTCTACGGACATGATCGTCTCCGGTCTATCGAGAGTTCCCCCGCTATAAAGGCGAGTTCAATGCTGTGCAACGGGGGAATGTCGCTAACCGGTCTCACGTCGGAGATCGCCGGCCGTCAGGCTGCCACGATGCCGCCGACCTCGGGCGTGGCGACCAGCGTCGAAGCTCCATCCATGCCGGTGACGAAAGTCTCCGGCGTCTGGTCGACGATCGGGAAGGAGCCGTAGTGGCAAGGAATCGCGGTCTGGAACTTGAAATAGCGCTGGCAAGCAAGTGCCGCCACGGCCCCGCCCATGGTGAACCGGTCGCCGATCGGCACGATTCCGATAGCCGGCTCATGCAATTCCTGAATGATCGCCATGTCCGAGAAGATGTCGGTGTCGCCCATATGATAGACCGTCGGCTCGTCGTCGAAATGCAGCACGAGCCCGTTGGCGTTGCCGAGCGAATGGGAGACGCCGTCCTCCGTGATCTGCGCCGAGGAATGGAGCGCATTGACGAATGTTGCCGAGAAGGCGCCGAGGTGGATCGTGCCACCGGTATTGCCGGGCTCCATATTCGAGATGCCGTGCCGACCGAGCCACATGCAGAGATCGAAATTGGCGACCACCGTGGCGCCCGTTTCCTTGGCAATCGCCACGGTGTCTCCGACATGGTCGCCATGGCCGTGGGTGAGCAGGATGTGGGTGAGCCCCGCGGTTGCCGCCTTGCGCTCGCTTTCGCGGAAGGCCGGGTTGCCGGTGAAGAATGGATCGATCAGGATTTTCGCCTTCGCGGTTTCGAGGTGGAAGGCGGAGTGGCCCAGCCATTTGATCTTCATGACACTCTCCCTCGGATCACGACTGTGCGGCAGCCGGAACCATAAACGTGATCGCTTTATCTGACAGACAAGCATATGGATCAAACCAACGAAGTGGAAAGATCGAATCGGCATATCCTATGGCAATTCTCACCATCGAAGAACTCGCGGCGCGGCTGCCGCCGCATCAAGCGATCGCCGGCCTCGACCTCGGCACGAAGACGATCGGTATCTCCGTTTCCGATCTCGGCCGGCGCTTCGCCACCCCGCGCGAGGTCATCCGGCGCGCAAAGTTCGGTATCGATGCGGCGGCGCTGCTGGCGCTTGCGGAGAAGGAGAAGATCGCGGCCTTCGTTATCGGACTGCCGGTCAACATGGACGGGAGCGAGGGGCCGCGCTGCCAGGCGACACGCGCCTTCGTGCGCAATATGGGCGAAAAGACGGACATTCCATTCGTGCTCTGGGACGAGCGGCTTTCGACAGTTGCGGCCGAACGGGCCCTCATAGAAATGGACGTCTCGCGAAAGAAGCGCGCCGAACGGATCGACTCGGCAGCCGCCTCCTTCATCCTTCAAGGCGCTCTCGATAGGTTGGCCACGCTCGCGAAGAATGGCGCGGCCGCCGACTGAAACCTACAGCGGAGAAATCCGATCGACCGGTCCACCCCACCCATGGAGCGGTCAGATTCCGCCGTTGGTATGAGCCGCCGGCGAGCCGAACCGCTGCCGATACCAAGCGATGATCTGCCGGCGCTTCCTGAGTGCGACGAGCCCGAAGAGCACAAAGGTGTCGACGACCATTGCCCGCGCCACCAGCGGCGGAATCGTCTCGGGCGGAATCCCTAAAACACGGCCATAGACCCGGAAAACCAGGTCGTGCGCCTCGCGCGTCAGCATGAAGATGCCGAAGCTCATGTCGTGATAGGAAAGTCCGTACCAGCCGGTCAGCAGCAGCACGGGGCCGCCCCAGAAGATCATCAGCCACTTCATGCGCCTCTCCCCTCTGCCCAGCCACTGATGAGCGGGTAGATCGCCCGGTCGGCCAGAACAACGGCGACGATGGCTACCGTCAGCGACGCTATGTCGAGCGCCAAGCCGGCGAAAAACATCATCAGGATGATCAGCAAGCCAGTTCTCACCGAACCGCTCCGTTGCGAATACATTGAACTACGGACACTATCCCAGCGCTTGCCGGTCCAGTGCAATGTAAACCATTTGTTAAGGTTAATATTCACAAGGGGGCAGAGAGTTGCGAGCAGCGCTCCACCGCTCTATGCATAGCACCTCCCTCTCATAGGCCCGTCATGACCGTCATCTTCGAAAGCATTGTGCCCGTTTTCCTGCTCGTGCTTCTCGGGGTCTGGCTGCGGCGGTCGAAGCTCGTCGACCAGGGCATGTGGGCCGGGCTCGAGCAGTTCGGCTACTACTTCCTCTTCCCCGCGCTTCTGTTCTCGACACTGGCGAAGGCGGACTTCACCGGCATGAAAGCCGACGCGACGGCGATCGCGACGATCGGCAGCGTGACCGTAATGTCGGCAGCCCTGCTCCTGAGCTGGCCCTTTTTGCGGGTGCGCGACGTATCCGGCGCCACCTTCACGTCGATATTCCAGACTGCGACGCGTTGGAACGGCTTCATGGCTCTCGCCATTGCGCAGAAGCTTTATGGCGCGGTCGGACTCAGCCTGACGGCCCTGGTGATGACGCTGATCATCATCCCGATCAATTTCTATAATGTCGCGGTACTCGTCTGGTTCAGCGGCCGCAGCCGCGGACTCGGATTTTTTTTCTTCAAGATCGTCACCAACCCGCTGATCGTCGCGTCGGCGGCCGGGATCCTGCTCAACCTCGCCGGCACCAGTCTCTATCCGCCGGCGATGACAGCGATCGACATGCTGGCGACCGCCTCGCTCAGTCTCGGCTTGGTCATGGTCGGTGCCGGCTTGAAGATCGCGGACGCGCTGAGGCCAAGCACGCCCGCTCTGCTCGCGGTGATGCTTAAGCTGATCGTCATGCCGATCTTCATGGTGGGCGCAAGCGCGCTCCTCGGAATCCGCGGTGATGCCCTGCTCGTCATCGCGCTTGGCGCGGCGGTCCCGACGGCGATGAACGGCTATGTCCTTGCCAAGCAGATGGGAGGAGACGCGGAACTCTATGCCGCCGTTGCCACGCTTCAGACGGCCGCGTCATTCTTCACCATACCGCTCGTCATCTTCGTCACCGGCTATGTGGCTGCCGGGTAGAGCAGATCGACGACGTAGGCTGAATCGAAGCGCGAATCGAGCATGCCATAGGTGGAGCGCCAGCCGGCCGCCAGGCGCGACTCGAGAAAGGCGTCGGCAATGCGGCCGGCACCGAGCCGATAAAGCTCCGCTGCCGCCGCCGCGAGCGCCAGTTGTTCGACCAGCAATCGGGCAGCCCCCTCGTCGCGCTCGCAGAGCGCCATGGCGGCCCGCAGCACCTCGATCGTCTTGCGTCCAGCGGGGCCAAGATCGCGGCTGAAAACGCTGAAAAGCTGCTCGAACAGTTCCTTGCGCCGCCCAAGCACCCTCAGGATGTCGAGCGCCATTACGTTGCCGGAGCCTTCCCAGATCGCGTTGACCGGGGCCTCTCGATAGTGCCGCGCGAGCGAACGCTCTTCTACATAGCCATTGCCGCCGAGGCACTCCATCGCCTCGTAGATCAGCGCGGGGGCGATCTTGCATGACCAATATTTCGCGACCGGCGTCATGATCCGCGCATAAGCGGCGTCCTCGGCGCTGGCATGAGCCTTGTCGAAGGCCTCGGCGAGGCGGAACGACAGCGCGCTCGCAGCCGCAACGTCGAGCGCCATATCCGCGAGCACCCGGGTCATGATCGGTTGGCTGACGAGCGCCTTGCCGAATACCTTGCGCCCGCGCGTGTGATGCACAGCCTCGGCGAGCGAGGCACGCATCATGCCGGCGGACGCGAGCGCGCAATCGAGCCGCGTCAGCGTCACCATGTCGAGGATCGTACGAATGCCGGCGTCCGGCGTCCCGAGCAGGAAACCGAACGTATCCGAGAACTCCACCTCCGAAGAGGCATTGGAGCGGTTGCCGAGTTTGTCCTTGAGGCGCTGAAACCGCAGGCCGTTCGCCGCGCCATCTTCGAGCAGCCGCGGCACCAGGAAGCATCCGAGCCCCTCGCGGGTCTGGGCGAGCATCACGAAGGCATCGCTCATCGGCGCCGACATGAACCATTTATGGCCGTTGAGGCGATAGATGCCCTCGCCGACGCGTTCCGCGGTGGACGTGTTGGCCCGCACATCCGTGCCGCCCTGCTTCTCTGTCATACCCATGCCGATGGTGACGGCGGACTTCTGCATCCAGGGGCGATTGGAGGAATCATATTTGCGCGAGAGGATCTTCGGCGCCCATTCCTTCTGGACGGCCGGAGACGCCGTGATCGCGGCCACCGACGCGCTTGTCATGGTAAGCGGGCAGAGATGGCCGCATTCGAGCTGCGCGGTCAGATAGAAGCGGATCGCCCTCACTTTGTGAGACTGGCCGCGCTCGTCCGGCAAATTCTCCCAGGCGGAGGAGTGCAGTCCCGTCGTCATCGAACGGCGCATCAGCGCATGCCAGGCGGGATGGAACTCGACGACGTCGAGGCGCTCGCCGCGGGGTCCATGCGTCCTCAGTTTCGGCGCGCCCTCGTTCGCCATGCGCGCCAGTTCCTGCGCCTCCGGCGAGGTTACATAGCGGCCAAGCGCGTCGAATTCATCGCGCAAGATCTTCGGCGTGCCGGACGTGATGTCGACCACCAGCGGGTCGGAGCGGTAGGCATTGGCACCGGACCAGGGCTTGGGCTGGTTCAGTTCTGCAAGTTTCTGTTCGGTCCGGTTCATCTGATTCATGGGCCGGTTCTAGCGCAAGTTTCGCGGGTGCGAAACAGGCCGGCGGAAAGAAGGACCGCGGCGGATAAGTTTTCTACGGAAGGGGTGGCGCGCCGCTTGCCGCTGCATGGACCACGTTCTATAGAGCGAGCCAAATCCCAGCATGCAAGGGCGGCTCATGATCACTTTCCCGCATCGCCACCTGCTCGGCATCAAGGGGCTGACGGAACAGGACATAACGCTCCTGCTCGATCGCGCCGACGAAGCCGTGAAGATCTCCCGCCAGAGGGAGAAGAAGACCTCTTCGCTCCGTGGCCTGACGCAGATCAATCTTTTCTTCGAAGCCTCCACCCGAACGCAATCCTCCTTCGAGCTCGCCGGAAAGCGGCTCGGTGCGGATGTGATGAACATGTCCGTCGGCAACTCTTCGGTCAAGAAGGGCGAGACGCTGATCGATACGGCGATGACGCTGAATGCCATGCACCCGGACGTGCTCGTCGTGCGCCATTCGTCCGCCGGCGCGGCAGCCCTTCTCGCGCAGAAGGTCTCCTGCTCCGTGGTCAATGCCGGCGACGGCCAGCACGAGCACCCGACGCAGGCGCTTCTCGATGCGCTGACGATCCGCCGTGCCAAGGGCAAGCTGTCGCGCATCATCGTCGCGATCTGCGGCGACGTGCTGCATTCGCGCGTCGCCCGCTCCAATATCCTGCTCTTGAACCAGATGGGAGCGCGCGTGCGGGTCGTGGCGCCAGCGACATTGCTTCCCGCCGGGATCGAGCAAATGGGCGTGGAAGTCTACCATTCCATGATCGAGGGCCTGAAGGATGCGGACGTGGTGATGATGCTGCGGCTGCAGCGCGAACGCATGGCCGGTTCCTTTGTGCCGTCGGTACGCGAATACTTCCACTATTACGGACTCGACTCGGAAAAGCTGAAGGCCGCCAAGGACGACGCGCTCGTCATGCATCCGGGACCGATGAACCGTGGCGTCGAGATCGCCTCGGAAATTGCCGACGGCCCGCAAAGCGTGATCGAGCAGCAGGTGGAAATGGGCGTCGCCGTCCGCATGGCGGTGATGGAAACGCTTCTCTTGTCCCAGAACCAGGGGCCGCGCCTATGACCAGACCGCTCGTCCTGCAGAACCTCCGCATTGTCGATCCGTCACGGAGCCTCGATGAGACCGGCACCATTGTCGTCGGCGGCGACGGCCGCATCCTTGCGGCGGGAAAGGATGCCCAGAACCAAGGCGTCCCGGCGGGTGCCTTCATCAAGGATTGCGCAGGCCTGGTCGCTGTTCCCGGCCTCGTCGATGCCCGCGTCTTCGTCGGCGAGCCGGGCAGCGAGCACCGCGAGACGATCGAGTCGGCCGCGCGCGCGGCAGCGATCGGCGGCGTCACCTCCTTCATCGCCATGCCCGATACGGATCCGGTGATCGATGACATCGCGCTCGTCGAATTCGTGCAGAAGACCGCCCGCGACAAGGCGCTCGTCAACGTCCATCCCGCCGCGGCGCTCACCAAGGGGCTCAAAGGCGAAGAGATGACCGAATTCGGCCTGCTGCGAGATGCCGGCGCCGTCTGCTTCACCAACGGCCGCAAGCCGCTCCACGATGCGCTGGTGCTGCGCCGCGCCATGACCTATGCGCGCGAGTTCGGCGCCGTCATCGCGCTCGAGGCCCGCGACAAGTATCTTGGCGCCAACGGCGTGATGAACGAGGGTCTGCTTGCAAGCTGGCTCGGCCTTCCCGGCATCCCGCGCGAGTCGGAGATCATTCCGCTCGAGCGCGACCTGCGCATCGCAGGCCTGACGCGTGCCGCCTATCATGCCGCCAAGATCTCCGTTCCCGAATCGGCCGATGCCGTGCGCGTGGCGCGCGAACGCGGCGTAAACGTCACCTGCGGGATATCGATCAACAACCTGACGCTCAACGAAAACGACATCGGCGAGTACCGCACATTCTTCAAGCTGTCGCCGCCGCTCCGCAGTGAAGATGACCGGGTGGCGATGGTCGAGGCGCTTGCCGACGGCACGATCGACATCATCGTCTCCTCGCACGATCCGCAGGACGTCGACACCAAGCGCCTGCCGTTCGGCGATGCGGCTGACGGCGCGGTTGGCCTCGAAACGCTTGCGGCCGCGGCCCTGCGCCTGCATCACAGCGGCCAGGTTCCGCTGATGCGGCTGATAGATGCGTTGTCCACGCGGCCGGCCGCCACTTTCGGCCTTGATGCGGGCACGCTCAAACCTGGTGCGAAAGCGGACATCGCAATCCTCGATCTCGACGAACCCTGGATTCTCTACAGGGAGGCACTGGTCTCCCGCTCCAAGAACACGCCATTCGAAAATGCGCGCTTTACCGGCAGGGTCGTGCAGACCTATGTTGCCGGCAAGCTCGTGCATTCGGTGTGATGGGGTTAAGCGGGGGACAACCGGTGGACATTCTTTCCTGGCAGCTGGGACTGCCTGCGACGCTTCTGTGTCTGGCTTTCGGCTATCTTCTGGGGTCGATCCCGTTCGGCCTCATCCTCACCCGCATGGCGGGACTCGGCGACGTGCGCAAGATCGGCTCCGGCAATATCGGCGCGACGAATGTGCTGAGGACCGGCAACAAGAAGCTTGCCGCGGCGACGCTGCTGCTCGATGCCTTCAAAGGCACGGCCGGCGCGGCGATCGCCTCTTATTGGGGTATCGAAGCGGGGATTGCCGCCGGATTTGCAGCCTTTCTCGGGCACCTCTTTCCGGTCTGGCTCGGCTTCAAGGGCGGCAAGGGGGTCGCGACCTATATCGGCGTGCTGCTGGGCCTTGCGCCCATCATGGTGCTCGCCTTCGCGGCCGTGTGGCTCGCTATGGCAAAGATTACCCGCTACTCTTCCTTATCGGCGCTGGTCGCGACCGCGAGCATTCCCGTCGCGCTCTACGCATCGGGATATGGAAAGATCGCACTGCTCTTTGCGGCAATGACCGTCATCAGCTGGATCAAGCACCGCACCAATATAGAGCGACTCCTGAGCGGCACGGAAAGCCGGATCGGAGAAAAGGGATAATGCCGAACGGCAGTCGACGAACCGGAACTGCGTTGACGGAACGGCAGAAGATCGCCTGGCTGCGGCTCATCCGCAGCGACAATGTCGGCCCGGCGACCTTTCGCGACCTTGTCAATCACTTCGGGTCCGCGGAGGCGGCGCTCGACGCACTGCCGGAGCTTTCGCGGCGCGGTGGCGCCGGGCGGACCACACGAATCGCTTCGGTTGACGATGCCGAGCGCGAGCTCGAAGCCGCGCACCGGTTCGGCGCCGTCTTCGTCGGCATCGGCGAGCCCGGTTATCCGCCGGCGCTCACGGAGATCGACGGGGCTCCTCCGCTCATTGCTGTAAAGGGCGATCTCGAAGCTGCGAGCCGGCCGGCCCTCGGCATCGTCGGCTCGCGCAATGCCTCGATCAGCGGGGCCAAATTCGCCGCGATGATCGCTCGCGAGGCTGGTGCGGCCGGCTACGTGGTCAGTTCCGGGCTCGCCCGCGGTATCGATACGGCCGCCCATCGTGCGAGCCTTCAGACCGGCACGATCGCCGCGCTCGCGGGCGGGCTCGATCGGCCTTACCCGCCGGAAAATGTCGGGCTCTTGCAGGAGATCACCTCCGGTGCCGGATTGGCAATCAGCGAGATGCCCTTTGGCTGGGAGCCGCGCGCCCGTGATTTCCCGCGGCGCAACCGCCTTATCGCCGGCGTCAGCCTCGGAGTCGTGGTCATCGAAGCGGCCAGCCGTTCCGGCTCGCTGATCACAGCGCGTTATGCTGCCGATTTCGGCCGCTGGTCTTCGCTGTCCCGGGCTCGCCACTCGATCCGCGTTGCCACGGGACGAACGACCTCCTGAAGCAAGGCGCGACCGTCACCACCTCTCCGGCCGATTTCATCGAGGCGCTGGCGCCGCTGAGCCGCGACGATCTGTTCTCGCGCCGGGAAGACAAGGCGCCCGCGGTCGAGGAGATGCGGTCCCCTCGGCCGGCAGCGGCGACGCCGGGCAATGGCGACCGCGCGCGGATCGTCGAGGCGCTCGGGCCGACTCCCGTCGAGATCGACGACATCATCCGGCATACGGGGCTCTCCGCCTCGGAGGTCCATCTGATTCTCCTGGAACTCGACCTTGCGGGCCAGCTCTGCCGCCACGGCGCCAATCTGGTCTCGCTCACTTCCGTTGAATAGAGCCGTCAAAGGCGCCCGCGGCGGCATGATATCGCCGGCCAAAACTCCAAATACGACAACAAACGGTTGCAGACCTTCGAGTTTTGCCGCTTGGTTGCGGTCGACGGCGATATCGCTATTTTCGATGAGACCTCTTGACCGCGCCCGAATCCCTGTCCATTTCGTGGCGTCGATGTTCGGCGCACAGGAGCTTGCGCCTCGCCATGTGAGTTGTGTCAGAAAATGACGATGAATGTTGTAGTGGTGGAATCGCCTTCCAAGGCCAAGACGATCAACAAGTACCTAGGCCCAGGCTACAAGGTGCTTGCCTCGTTCGGCCATGTGCGGGACCTGCCGGCCAAGGATGGCTCGGTGCGCCCGGACGAAGACTTCGAGATGTCGTGGGAAGTCGATGGCGCCTCCGCCAAGCGGATGAAGGACATTGCCGACGCGGTGAAGTCCTCCGACGGCCTCATCCTCGCAACCGACCCGGATCGCGAAGGCGAAGCGATTTCCTGGCACGTGCTCGACCTTCTCAAGAAGAAGAAGGTGATCGGCGACAAGCCGGTCAAGCGCGTCGTCTTCAACGCGATCACCAAAAAAGCTGTGCTCGACGCGATGGCGGAGCCGCGCGACATCGATGCTTCGCTCGTCGACGCCTATCTCGCCCGCCGCGCGCTGGACTATCTCGTCGGCTTCAACCTTTCGCCGGTTCTCTGGCGCAAGCTCCCGGGGGCGCGTTCTGCGGGCCGCGTGCAGTCGGTGGCGCTGCGCCTCGTCTGCGATCGCGAGGCGGAGATCGAGCGCTTCGTCACGGAAGAATACTGGAATATCTCGGCGCTCCTGAAGACGCCACGTGGGGACGAGTTCGAGGCGCGGCTCGTTTCGGCCGACGGCAAGCGGTTGCAGCCGAAGGCAATCGGCAATGCGGAGGAAGCCAACCGGCTGAAGACGCTGCTCGACGGAGCGAGCTACGTGGTCGAAAGCGTCGAGGCGAAGCCCGTCAAGCGCAATCCGTCGCCTCCTTTCACCACCTCGACGCTGCAGCAGGCCGCCTCCTCCAAGCTCGGCTTCTCGGCCTCGCGTACCATGCAGGTGGCGCAGAAGCTCTATGAGGGCGTAGACGTTGGCGGTGAGACTGTCGGTCTCATCACCTATATGCGTACCGACGGCGTGCAGATGGCGCCCGAGGCGATCGATGCCGCACGCCGCGCGATCGGCGGCCAGTTCGGCGAGCGTTACCTGCCGGAAAAGCCGCGCTTCTATTCGACCAAGGCAAAGAACGCCCAAGAAGCGCACGAGGCCATCCGGCCGACGGACTTCAACCGCACCCCCGAGCAGGTGCGCCGCTACCTCGACGGCGACATGCTGAAGCTCTACGATCTCGTCTGGAAGCGCGGCATCGCAAGCCAGATGGCGTCGGCCGAGATCGAGCGGACGACCGCCGAGATCACGGCCGACAACAGCGGCAAGAAGGCCGGCCTCAGGGCCACAGGCTCCGTCATTCGCTTCGACGGTTTCATCGCCGCCTATACGGACATGAAGGAGGACGGCGAGCAGGCGGACGATGGCGACGAGGGTGGCCGCCTGCCGGAGATCAATGCGCGCGAGAGTCTCGCCAAGCAGAGGATCAACGCCAGCCAGCACTTCACCGAGCCGCCGCCGCGCTATTCCGAAGCGACGCTGATCAAGAAGATGGAGGAGCTCGGCATCGGGCGTCCGTCCACCTATGCTGCAACCGTGACGACGCTTATCGATCGCGACTATGTGGCGATCGACAAGCGCAAGCTGGTGCCCCAAGCCAAGGGTCGGCTGGTGACGGCCTTCCTCGAAAGCTTCTTCACCCGCTATGTGGAATACGATTTCACCGCGTCTCTCGAAGAGAAGCTCGATCAGATTTCCGCCGGCGAGCTCAACTGGAAGGACGTGCTGCGCGAATTCTGGAATGATTTCTTCTCGCAGATCGAGGACACCAAGGAACTGCGCGTCACCAACGTGCTGGATGCGCTGAACGAGGAACTTGCGCCGCTCGTCTTCCCGAAACGCGAGGATGGCGGCGATCCGCGCATGTGCCAGGTCTGCGGCACCGGCAAGCTGTCGCTGAAGCTCGGCAAGTATGGTGCGTTCGTCGGCTGCTCGAACTACCCCGAGTGCAACTACACGCGCCAGCTTTCGTCCGAAAGCAACGGCGACGCGGAAGCCGCAGTCTCGAACGAGCCGCAAAGCCTGGGCCGAGACCCGCATACGGGCGAGGAGATCACCTTGCGCAGCGGCCGCTTCGGTCCCTATGTGCAGCGCGGCGACGGCAAGGACGCCAAACGCGCCAGCCTGCCGAAGGGCTGGACCCCCGCAGCCATGGATCATGAGAAAGCGCTCGCCCTTCTGTCGCTGCCCCGCGACATTGGGAAGCATCCGGAAAGCGGCAAAATGATCTCATCCGGGATCGGCCGCTACGGTCCCTTCGTGCTCCATGACGGTACCTATGCCAATCTTGAGTCGGTCGAAGACGTTTTCTCGATCGGCCTCAATCGCGCCGTCTCCGTACTCGCCGACAAGCAGTCGAAGAACGGCGGAGCCGCACGCGGTCGAACCGCGGCGGCGGCATTGAAGGAACTTGGGGAACATCCGGAAGGCGGAGCGATTACGGTGCGCGACGGACGCTTCGGTCCCTATGTCAATTGGGGCAAGGTGAACGCCACGCTGCCGAAGGGCAAGGACCCGCAATCCGTCACCGTCGAAGAGGCGCTGGCGCTCATCGCCGAGCGCGCCGGCAAGGCCGGTGCTTCGAAGGGAAAGTCGGCCAGGGGCAAGTCGGCGGCCGCAGCGACGAAGAGTGGCGGGTCGAAGGCGGAAAAACCCAAGGCCGCTGCGAAGGCGAAAGCGAAAACGGCCGCCAAGGCGAAGAAGGACTGACATTGACCAGGATTCCGGGCGACCCAACCGAACGGCCCCTGAAAGGCTCCGGCAAGAAGCAGCTCCGCGCCGCCAAGGCGGCGCCCGCCGCGAGCGAGACGATCATTCACGGCGAGGTTCCGTCTCGCGAGGTGCTGTTGCGCTTCATCGCCGAAAACCCGCAGCAGGCATCGAAGCGCGAGCTCGCCAAGGCTTTCGGCCTGAAGGGCGAGGCTCGGGTCGAGCTCAAAGCGCTCCTCAGGTCGCTCGAGGAGGACGGGCTGGTGGAGAAAAAGCGCAAGTCGCTCGTCCGCCCCGGCGGACTGCCTCCCGTCACCGTTCTCGACATCACCGTCCGCGACGTCGACGGCGAACTCATCGGGCGCCCGGCTGAATGGCTGGACGATGACGGCGTCGCGCCGGCCGTGCTCATCAAGCAGTCCAGTGTTGCGAAAGCGAAGGGCAAGGCCCCGGTTGCCGGCCTCGGCGACCGGGTGCTCGCCAAGATCTTTCCCGCAAAGGAGCGCGGAGGCCCCGCCTATACCGGACGCGTCATCAAGGTTCTCGACAAGCGCAAGGATGCGGTGCTCGGGGTCTTCCGCTCGACCCCTGGCGGCGGCGGCCGGTTGCTGCCGATCGACAAGCGCGGCGAGGAGGTGCTGGTCGATCCGGACTTCACCGGCGAGGCGAAGGACGGCGATCTGGTCGAGGTGCATCTCGCGCGTCTCGGGCGCTATGGATTGCCGCGCGCGCAGGTGCAAACTGTCATCGGCTCGGTGGCGTCCGAGAAGGCGATCTCGATGATCGCCATCCACGCGCACGGGATTCCCCATGTCTTCCCCGAGCGGGTGTTGAAGGAGGCCGAGGCCGCCGAGCCCGCGACGATGGCGCATCGCGAAGACTGGCGTTCGCTGCCGCTGATCACGATCGACCCGGCGGATGCCAAGGATCACGACGACGCCGTTTTTGCCGAGCCGGACCCCTCACCCGAAAATCCCGGAGGCGTAATCGTCACCGTCGCGATCGCCGACGTGTCCTGGTATGTCAGGCCGAAATCCGCACTCGACCTCGAGGCGCTGAAGCGCGGCAATTCGGTCTACTTCCCGGACCGCGTTGTACCGATGCTGCCGGAGCGGATCTCCAACGACCTCTGTTCCTTGAAGGAGGGCGTCGATCGCCCGGCGCTCGCGGTGCGGATGCGCTTCTCGAAGGAGGGCCGCAAGGCGGCCCACAGCTTCCATCGTATCATGATGCGCAGCGCCGCAAAGCTGTCCTACAGCCAGGCCCAGGCAGCGATCGACGGCAGTGCCGACGACAAGACAGGTCCCATCCTCGAATCGATCCTGCAGCCGCTCTGGGAGGCCTACCGGATACTCACACGCGGTCGGGAGCGGCGCCAGCCGCTCGAACTCGATGTGCCTGAGCGCAAGATCGTTCTGAAGCCGGACGGCACCGTCGACCGGGTCTTCGTGCCGGAACGCCTCGATGCCCACAAGCTGATCGAGGAGATGATGATCCAGGCCAATGTCGCGGCCGCCGAAACGCTGGAGCAGAAGCGGCAGGCGCTGATCTATCGTGTCCACGACCAGCCCTCGCTCGCCAAGCAGGAGAGCCTGCGCGAATTCCTGGCGACGCTCGATATCTCGCTCTCCAAGGGCGGCAACATGCGGGCGAACCACTTCAACGGCATCCTCGCGAAGGCCGACGGCAAGCCATACGAGACCATGGTCAACGAGATGGTGCTGCGCTCGCAGAGCCAGGCGATATACAGCCCGGAAAACATCGGCCATTTCGGCCTGAACCTGATGCGCTACGCCCATTTCACCTCGCCGATCCGCCGCTATGCGGATCTGGTGGTGCACCGGGCGCTGGTTGCCTCGCTCAGCCTCGGCGAAGGCGGGCTGACGCCGCAGGAGGAGGGCGTGCTGGACGACATCGCCGCCGAGATCTCCACCTTTGAGCGGCGCGCGATGGCGGCGGAGCGCGACACCGTCGACCGGCTGATCGCCCATCACTTGAGCGGGCGCGTCGGCGAGGAGTTCGAGGGGCGTGTTTCCGGCGTGACCAAAGCGGGACTTTTTGTCACGCTGCCTTCCTATGGCGCCGACGGCTTCATACCTGTATCGACGCTCGGACGCGATTATTTCATCTATGACGAGGCCCACCAGGCCATGTCGGGCGAGAAAACCGGTCTCGGTTACCGCCTGGGCGACCCGGTGCGCGTCAAGCTTGCGGAAGCGGTGCCGCTTGCCGGTGCGCTTCGCTTCGAGATGGTGAGCGAAGGGCGCAAAATGCCCACGGCAATGCGCTCGTTCCACAAGGCCGGCCGGCGCAATCGCGTAAATGCGGGCAAACGGCCGGGAACGCGACCGCCGCGCGGCAGGCGCTGACGCAGCAGCTTCCGCCCGGCATGAGGGACTTTGCACATGAAGGCAACGGCGACGGATATACTGCATCTCGGTGGCGCTGAGAAGGATGAACGGCCGGTTGGCCGCTCGATCAAGCGCGGGTTTTTCGGCCGTTGCCCGGCCTGCGGGAACGGCCGCCTGTTTCGCAGCTTCCTGAAGTCGGTCGATTCCTGCGCCGCCTGCGGCGAGCGCATGGATCATCACCGCGCCGACGACTTCCCGCCCTATATCGTCGTGACGATCGTCGGACATCTGGTGCTGACCGGTTATATGATGACCGATCTGATACTGCCGCTTTCGACCTGGCAGCACCTGGCGTTCTGGGCGCCGGTGACGCTCGCAAGCTCCTTGGCACTGATGCAGCCCGTCAAAGGCGCGGTCATCGGCCTGCAATGGGCCCTGAAGATGCACGGCTTCGGCGGCCATGAGGACACTCCGGAAGATAGCTTGCCGCCGCGAGATCCTTCGGCATGACGCGCGAAGGCGCCAGCGCCAGCCCTCCCCTTCCGCAACTTCAATCGGCGAGCCCTGCTCCATTACGGCCGCGCGATGCAGCATCCATTATGCTTCTCGACCGATCCGGCGGGAATGTGCGCGTCCTCATGGGAAGGCGCCACAGCGGCCATGCTTTCATGCCGGACCTTTACGTTTTCCCGGGGGGACGCTGCGACCCCACCGATTACCGGCTGGAGTTTTCGGGCGACCTGCATCCCGCGGTTCTCCAAGCGCTGAAAACGACCGAGCGCCGCCGTCCGCTCTCCGTTGGCAGAGCACGGGCGCTGGCGCTCGCCGCCGTCAGGGAGCTTCACGAGGAGGCGGGCGTGAGCATCGGCACGGCGCTCAGCCGGCCGAACGCACCCCTCCCCTTTCTTCCCGATCTCACAAACTTGCGCTATATGGCTCGGGCCATCACTCCTCCGGGACAGCCGAGGCGTTTCGACACGCGTTTCTTCGCGGTTTTCGCGGACGAGGCCGAGATCGATCCGTCCGAGATCCTGGAAAGCCGGGAGCTCCAGGATTTGCAGTGGATCGACGTGAAGGACTGTTCGTCTCTCCGAATTCCGGAGATCACCGCCATCATCCTTGCGGAAATGCGGACTGGCCTCGAAGCGGATCCCTTGCTCCCACACGAAAGACGGGTGCCCTTCTATTTCACGCGCCACCGGCGCTTCGTCCGCACGCTTCTCTAGGAATCTGTCGAATGTCGAAGCCGCTCTCCGGCACGCCTGCGCCGGTTGACGAAATTCACTGGCCTTCGCTGATCGCGGCCGTCGCTTCGATCACCTCGGTCGGCATCGCCATCGGCCTGGGGCTCCCGCTCTTGAGCATCATCATGGAAAAGCGCGGCATAGCTCCGACCCTGATCGGACTCAATTCCGCCATGGCCGGCCTTGCTTCCATGGCAGCCGCCCCACTCACGACGAAACTCGCGCATCGCCATGGCGTGGCACCGACCATGCTGCTGGCAATCGTCTTCGCCGCGGCCAGCGCGCTGGGCTTCTACTACATCAGCAATTTCTGGCTCTGGTTTCCGCTCCGAATCGTCTTTCACGGCGCGATCACCGTGCTCTTTGTTCTGTCGGAATTCTGGATCAATGCGACGGCGCCACCGAACAAGCGCGGCTTCGTGCTCGGCATCTACGGTACTGTGCTGTCGCTCGGATTTGCGAGCGGACCGTTGCTCTTTTCCATACTCGGAAGCGAGGGCATCCTGCCCTTTGCGGTCGGCGCCATCGTTATCCTGCTCGCGGCGATCCCGATCTATCTGGCGCGTAACGAAAGTCCGGTGATCGATGAAAAACCCGGACGCCATTTCGTGCGCTATCTCTTCCTGGTGCCGACGGCGACCGCCGCCGTCTTCATCTTCGGTGCCGTCGAATCGGGCGGGCTCTCGCTCTTCCCGATTTACGGCACCCGCGCCGGATTCACCGAATCGCAGGCCGCGCTCCTGCTCACCGTCATGGGCGTCGGCAACTTCATCTTCCAGATCCCGCTCGGCATGCTTTCCGACACCGTCCGCGACCGCCGCACGCTGCTCTCCGCGCTCACCGTGATCGGGCTCATCGGTGCTCTCTTCCTGCCTATGCTCGTGGAAAGTTGGTTTCTGATGGCGCTGGTGCTCTTGTTCTGGGGAGGATGCGTCTCGGGGCTCTACACGGTGGGTCTCAGCCATCTCGGCTCGCGCCTCCAGGGCGCGGATCTCGCCGCAGCCAACGCCGCCTTCGTCTTCTCTTATGCGGTCGGCACCGTGGCCGGTCCGCAGGCGATCGGCGCCGCCATGGACGTCACCGGCAATAACGGCTTCGCCTGGGCTATCGCGGCCTTCTTCGGACTTTATGTCGTGCTTTCCCTTGCCCGCATCGTTTTGAAGCCAAAACGGCCTTGACTTTTCGGTCGCGATTTGTAGTTTCGCGCCAACCTTGACCGTGGCCCGCAACCGGTTGTCCACGGCTCTGATTTTTCTATAAAGGCAGGACGACCATGGCGAAAGCTACCACTATCAAGATCAAGCTGCTGTCGACGGCCGACACGGGTTACTTCTACGTCACCACGAAGAACAGCCGTACGATGACGGAGAAGATGACGAAGACGAAATACGATCCGGTCGCCAAGAAGCACGTCGAGTTCAAGGAAACGAAGATCAAGTAAGATCATCGTTGTCTTTTATCGGGCGCCGGCCGAAAGGTCGGCGCCCTTTCTTTTTGCTGCTGCATGTCTCCTAGCGCATCGGCCCGAAAATCGTACCCGATTTTCGGAAAGCTCGATGCGCAAATTCAAAGAGTTGCAGCGACCTTTGCGCGTCTGAAAAGACGCGCGGCGCTGTAATATCGCCCTCGACTTAAAGCCAGGGACATGCAGCAATTCGAAATGATCCAGACGAAGCACGTCCAACGATTGTTGCTGCTAGACCACAAGCGACATGCGTCTTTTCGGACACACAAGGGTAGCAACGGCGACCGGAAAAGCCGTATCAGGCCCTGAAACGGTTTCGATTTCCGCAACCAGGAAGTAAAATCCAAGCATTCGCTGGAATGAAAAACGCCGCTTCCTTCGAAGCGGCGCTTGTTAAAGGGGTCGGCTGGTTCCAGCAGCGGCACGAGGAATCCGCGGACGCCAGAAGCCAGCCGACCGACCCCACGACCCAGGAGATGCGGCGGACCTGAGCATCATGGGGTAACGAATTGATAACGGAAATCTCACTTCCTTACTTTTCAGCATTGCCTGAAAATAAAAAAAAATCAACGAATTCTTAATCACCGAAACAAGGTTGCTCGATGTTTGGTTAATTTTTGTCTCGTATTCGGACAAATCCGAACCTCGCCGCTTTATGAAGATGCTTTGCCCCAGCACCCGCGACGTCGCAAGAATACAACCGAGAAGAACGTTGACAAGAGGCGAGGCCGCACATTCGCGGGAACTTCTACGGCGACAGATACAAGTAATGTGGAGTTGAGCGACAGCCTTCCCCTCCTAAGGAGCAAGATTAGGCAGCTGCCGCAACGACCCTGTTTCGTCCACTATTCTTCGCCTCGTAGAGGGCCAGGTCGGCGCGTTTCAGCAAGCCTTCGGGGGTATCACCCTCCGGCCGCAGGCTGGCAATTCCAAGCGATGCCGTGACGCCCAGCACCGTATCCGTCCCTGGAATTTCGAAGCCACGCGTTTCAACCATCAGTCGAAGCCGCTCGGCGACGACCGCGGCCGCCTCCGGCGTCGTATCCGGCATGACGATCACGAATTCCTCTCCACCGAAGCGGCAGGCAAGATCGGCGCCGCGCACCGTGGCCCGAACACGATTGGCAAACTCGCGCAGCACCTCGTCGCCCCCGTCATGGCCATAGGTGTCGTTCACGTGCTTGAAGCGATCGATGTCGGTGATGCAGATCGAAAGCGGCCGGCCGCGCGCGCTCGCCCGATCCATGAGCAGCTTCAGGTGTCCGTCGAGATAACGACGATTGTGGAGGCCGGTGAGGTCGTCGGTAATCGCCAGCTCGATCGTATGCTGCACACTAGCCCGCAGCCGATCGTTGCATTGCTTGCGCCGGATTTGGGTCAGAGAGCGGGCGATGAGCTCGTTGGGATCGACCGGGCGCGCGATATAGTCCGTGACGCCGAGCTCGAGCGCACGGGTGATGATCTCATCATTCCCTTGCTCCGTCACGAGAAGGATAGGAATGAAACGCGTCCGCTCAAGAGATCGCAGTTGCGAACACAGGCGCAGCGGGTCGTAGTCACTGAAATTCGCATTCACGATGACGAGGTCGAAGCTGTTCTCCGCGGCTTCGAACAGGGCCGCTTGAGGTTCGGCCATCACCGAAACGTCGGCGATCGGCCTCAGCGCCTTCTGCAGCCGCTCCTGTGACGAGGCGCGGCCGTCGACGAGAAGGACGCTGCCGGGCTCATCGGGACGGTCCTCGCGCAGGAGTTCCTGCAGGCCGATCGTGTGCGCCGTCTGTGCCCTGAGGCGCAATTCGTCGCTGACATTCTTCAGTCGTACGAGGCTCTTTACCCGAGACATGAGTTGCAGATCGTTGACCGGCTTCGTGAGGAAGTCGTCGGCGCCGGACTTCAAGCCGCGGACACGGTCGGAAGGCTGGTCGAGCGCGGTCACCATGACCACCGGAATGTGCGCGGTCCGGCCGTTCGCCTTCAGCCTCTCGCACACCTCGAAGCCGTCCATGTCCGGCATCATGACGTCGAGCAGCACGAGATCGACGGCCGTATTCTCACAGATCGCCAGGGCGGAAGATCCGTCTCCGGCAGTCAGGACGTCGAAATATTCAGCGAGGAGCCTCGCCTCGAGAAGCTTCACATTGGCTGGAACGTCATCGACAACGAGGATACGCGCAGTCATATATCAGGGTCCCCGGCACTCAGGCATCGCCCAGGTAGGTCTTTATCGTCTCAATGAATTTGGGAACGGAAATCGGTTTGGAAACATAGGCTTCGCAGCCGCCCTGGCGGATTCGCTCCTCGTCGCCCTTCATCGCGAAGGCGGTCACGGCGATCACCGGAATGACGTGGAGTTCGTCATCTTCCTTGAGCCATTTTGTGACTTCGAGGCCGGAAACCTCCGGCAGTTGGATATCCATGAGGATAAGGTCGGGCCGGTGCTTGCGCGCGAGTTCGAGCGCCTCCATGCCGTTTCGCGTCTGGATCGTCGTGTAGCCCGAAGCCTCAATCAGGTCTCGGAAGAGCTTCATGTTCAGCTCGTTATCCTCAACAATCATCACCTGTTTGGGCATGTCGATCCCTTGCTGTCTGTCGCCGCCTTGCAAGTCCCTTTATGAGATATAAGTTCCGCAATTGGCGACTCGACCCGTTCCATCGGTCGCAAGGCTAGCGTCATTTGGTTGAAAAAAAGGTAACCCGGGCCGCCAAATGAGAAGAGATTCAACACGATGAAGAGTGCCGACGATATCTCCATCGCCATCCTGTCCTGGCTTGCGAGCGAGCCGGAACTCTTGTCGCGCTTTCTTGCGCTATCCGGCACCGATCCCGGATGCTTGCGCCAGGCCGCCGGCGACCCCGGATTCCTGGGCGGAGTGGTCTCCTTCCTGATGGACCACGAGCCGACTCTGATGGCCTTCTGCGCTGCCACGCAGACGCCCCCGGAAGAGGTCGTCAGGGCCCACCAGGTCTTTTCCGGCCCGATGAATTTCGACGATTGAACGCGCCCGCTTTCCGGCTGGCGCGGGCACCGGCAGAAGTCGTCTGCGAGCGTGGCTTGCGCGGCTATCCTCATTGGGCGAGATCCAATCGCATGAGCGGCCGGCCGTCCTTGCGCCGAGCGACGATCTCGAAGCCGGTGGCATCGAAGATCGCGGTCGCGCCGATATAGAGCGCCACCGACTTCGGCTGTTTCGCATGATCGATCGGGCAAGCATCGAGACAGCGCGCGCCGCCGGCACGCGCATGATCGATGGCGGCGGCAAGCATGTGGTGGCTCAACCCCCTGCCGCGCCAGCGCGATGACAGGAAGAAGCAGCTTACAGCCCAGATGCCTGCATCCTGCGCCTCGCTTTGCTCAAGCGGCCGCGAAACCGTGCGCGGCGAATTGAACTGCGGCACGTCTGCACGCGGCCCGACCTGGACCCAGGCAATGGGCTCACGATCGCTGTAGCCGAGAATGCCGGGCGGCGGTCCGGACTCGATGCGCGCCCGCATGTAGTCCCGTCGATCGCCGGCCGACATGTTGGCTCGGACGGCATAGGGCAGCCGCAGCGCGACGCACCAGCAGCCGCAACACGCCCCGCTCGGACCAAACAGCTTTTCGAAGTCCGACCAGCGACCCGCCGTCACCGGCGCAAATTGCAGGGCGATATCCAATGGGGCCTCCCACTCCCACCTTGAGACTCAGTAGCCTAGAGCGTAAAGTCGCCGCGTTCAACATTTGTTCCGGACATGACCGACAGCGCTACTCCGATTTCCGGCTTCTGCAGGGACTGCCTGACGGAACATGCCGCCCCTGCGCGACGCTGCCTGACCTGCGGCAGTCCGCGGCTACTGCGCCACGCCGAACTCTATCGTCTGACGCTCGCGCATATCGATTGCGACGCCTTTTATGCCTCGATCGAGAAGCGCGACAATCCGGAGCTCGCCGACAAGCCGGTGATCATCGGCGGCGGGAAACGCGGCGTGGTCTCGACCGCCTGCTATATCGCGCGCATTCATGGGGTGCGCTCGGCCATGCCGATGTTCAAGGCGCTGGAAGCCTGCCCCGATGCGGTCGTGATCAAGCCAGACATGGAGAAGTATTCACGCGTCGGGCGGCAGGTTCGGGCCATGATGCAGGAACTGACGCCGCTCGTGCAGCCGCTATCGATCGACGAGGCTTTCCTCGACTTGAGCGGCACCGAGCGGCTTCACAACGATCCGCCGGCGAGGACGCTTGCCCGTTTCGCCCGCCGTGTCGAGCAGGAAATCGGCATCACGGTCTCTGTCGGGCTTTCCTATTGCAAGTTCCTCGCCAAGGTCGCGTCCGATCTGCAGAAGCCACGCGGCTTCTCCGTCATCGGACTGGCGGAGGCCCTGGATTTCCTGAAACATCGCCCCGTGACCCTGATCTGGGGCGTCGGCAAAGCGTTTGCGGCGACGCTCGAGCGCGATGGTATCCGCACGATCGGGCAATTGCAGTTGATGGAAGAGGCCGACCTCATGCGTCGCTACGGGACCATGGGGCAAAGGCTGTATCGTCTGTCGCGCGGCGAGGACGATCGTGTCGTCGAGACCGATGGAGAGGCGAAAAGCGTCTCCTCGGAAACCACCTTCAACGACGACCTTGCGCGCGAGGAAGAACTCGTGCCGCATCTCAGGCGCCTAAGCGAACAGGTGGCGGCTCGCCTGCGCAGTTCGGCTCTTGCCGGACAGACGGTCGTCCTGAAACTCAAGACCGCCGACTTCAAGCTCCGCACACGCAATCGGCGCCTGGAGAGCCCCACGCGTCTCGCCGACCGCATTTTCCGAACGGGCCTGCAATTGCTCGAAAAGGAGGTCGACGGAACGAGATACCGGCTGATCGGCATCGGCGTCAGCGACCTTTCTGACCCGGATCTCGCCGATCCGCCGGATCTGGTGGATCAGCTCGCCCGCAGACGGGCTGCGGCCGAGGACGCGGTCAACAAGCTGCGCGACAAGTTCGGCAAGGCGACCGTCGAGACAGGCTACACTTTCGGCCAGCGGCGCCGCGATCAATAGCCTGAGGTCCGCGGCAGGCACCCGCGTGAATACCCTCACGATACCCTCAGCCCGCAATTCCGGCGCGCCACTCTTTCCTTAGGGCAGCGAAGGCGCTCCGTTGCGACTTGCGGCCTCGCTGCTTGCGTTCAGGCACGGTTAACATCGCCTCAGATAGGTCCTAAGCGGACCGATCCGCGGCTGTCGCGTTGCGACTTCGACAGGCTGGCTGACACAAAAAAGTCAGAACCGCGGGTCATGGCCTTGAGCCGATGTGCTGGCGGTGCGCAATGCGACCGCGAAAGGGAACGCCGCGCGCGAGAAGCGTCGGAACCAGAGCAAGGAAGAGAATGTCTATTCGATTCAAACTTTTCGCAACGGCGACCCTGCCGTTTTTCGCGGCCGCCCTTGCGGTTCAACCAGCGTTGGCCGACAGACTGAAAGCGCCGTTCGAAGTGGCCCAGGAAGGGGGCGAATTGTCCCCTGAAGAGTTGCAGCAACTGAAGAAGCGCAAGAAGCAGCGGGCTGCCGAGAAAGAATCTCAGGGGCAGGCGGAAGAGCAGCAACGGGCCGAGGAGAAAGCTCGCCGTCGCGCCGAGCGGGAGCAGCAGCGGGCGGCCGAGGAGGAAGCTCAACAGGGCGAAGAGCAGCAAAGGGCAACCCGCAAGAAGCGCCAGGCCGAGAAGCAGCGGGCGGCCGAGGAAAAGCAGCAAAGCCAGGCGGAAGAGCAACAGCGCGCCGAGGAGAAGGCTCGCCGACGCGCCGAGCG
>NZ_JAGILA010000013.1 GCF_017874595.1 Sinorhizobium kostiense
CCGTTTTTATGTGTCGAGCGAGATTATGTGGCGGGGAATTCCAGATTTGGCGGGCCACGGCTGGCACCGAGACGGCCTCCGCCACATAATATTCAGATGCTGTTTAGCAGTTGCAGAAAGGCGTCATTTGGTCGGAAACGCACACCGAGATCGCCGGAGATTCCAGCCTTCTCGAGTCCTTTGCGCATCATCTCGACATCCGCGGCGGCATAGCGGTGCGTCGTGGCGACCTGTGCGTGCCCGAGCCAGGCTTGTATCGTCAATAGATCCACGCCGGACCGGAGGAGCTTCATGGCAAGGGAGTGCCGGAAGATGTGCGGCGACATGGGCTTGTCGGTCAGGCCTGGCTGATAATCACGGCCTCAGCGACCGCACGCCGCACGATATCGGTTGCTCCGAAGCGCGTCAGGCGCTCGTTGTGGGCGCCGACAAAGATCGGGCGCGGCTCGTGATAGGCGACACCACGCTCGCTCAACAGGGCTGTCAGTGCTCTCGCCAGATCCTGAGGGATGGGGATGACACGGTCTCTGCGCCCTTTGCCGCGCAGCAGCACTTGCGGGTGCGACCGCTCCAACTGAAGGTCGCTTGCGTTGACGCCGGTAGCTTCGGAGACCCGCGCGCCGGTCCGGGCCAGGAATAGTAGAAACGTACGGTCACGCCGACCACGGGACGTCCTTGGATTGGGCGCCGCAATGAGGGCGTCCACCTCGGCCTTGGTGAGGTGGTGCGTCACCTCGATGTGCGCCCGTTTTATGGGAATCGTCAGCACCCGTTGGGCGACACCGAAGGACGCTGGGTCGGAGGCTGCGACATGGTGGAAGAAAGATCGAATCGCCGCAAGGCGGGCATTGCGCGTGGCGACGGCGTTGTTCCGCTTCTCTTCGAGATCGTCGAGAAAGGCGAGAATGAGGTCTCGATCGAGATCTTCGAGCGCCAACGCCGCCGGCTTCTTCCGCAGCCGGGCGGCGGCAAAGAGGATCAGCATGCGCAAGGCGTCGCGATAGCTGGCCACGGTCGCGGGAGTGGCGTTGCGTTGTTTGGTCAAGCGCCGGCGAAAGTAGGACTCCAAGAGTGGCGCCAGGAGTAGGTGTTCACTCATGCTGCGCCTCCATCGAGGAAGGCGCGTTCTGCCGCCATGGCGAGAAGATCCACCGAGCCAGTGAGGTAGTAGGCTGTGTCGCTGTAGCTGGCGTGGCCGAGATAGGTGGCGAGCAACGGGAGCAGCGCCTGGACGTTGGCACGCTGTTGGTGCCAAAGGCTCAGGCGGGTCACGGCAAACCGGTGCCTCAGATCGTGCGGCCGCAACGGTTTGCCGCCATCAAGGCCGGCGAACTTGCGGCTCAGCAAAACCGTTTGTGGAGTGATGGCACAGACTTCCAGTGGTCAAATGACTCCGGACCGGCGAAGGCCTGACCATTTTAGACGGACTAGATTCCACCGCCGGTGGAAAGAGGTCCTTCACGGGACGATCAATGATGTGAGTCCGCTATGGAACTCATACCGATCGGCTTCACCAACCTGGACGCGTTTTAGATTGTTTCTACTGACCCCATAATGGGAGGGGCAAATGCCCGATCCCGAAGAGAAGCGAGGCTCCGTGAACGACGTCAACTATCGGTGAAGTGGAGTGCTGCTCGATAGCGCTTGACCTGAAGACGCCGAAATAGAGAAGTTCCAGAACTAGACGCAGACATAGAAGCTCGCAGCAGCTCATCTTGTCCGCTACCGATATCCGACCGCTCACCCCCTCCGCCAGGCGGGTCTGCTTGCCGCTTACCGTGCTCCACGGAGCGGTCGCCATACAAGAGCATCAGTTGCATCGCAAAATACCTTTCGAAATTGGTTGCGGGTCAACTTGTGGTTGGGTTTGAGTACGAAGAGCACCTGGACTAACGGGGGCCGTTCTCGCCTGGATATGTTCGCCGCTCGACGTGAGAGCAATCAGCGTTTGGCCCGATGCGGAAACGTTGGGGCTTTACCGTCAGGAGAGCCTTCGTGAATGACAAACGTCGCGTTTCCGTCATTCCCGATGCTCGCATCGTAGAACATGCGGTCTCGTATAGAATTGTCCCGGTCGAACGTCAGCACTCGCGGTTTGATCTCTGCGATCTGATGCTCCTCAATATATGTGGATGAGCAAATGATTATCTCGTCTCCGATCTGGCAGGTACGCGCAGCGGCTCCGTTCATCACACAGCAACGAGAACCTCTCTCACCGTAAATGACATATGTGCTGATTCGCGCGCCTGACGCTTTGTTCCAGATCTCGACGAATTCGAGCGGAAGAATACCCGCCTCATCGCAGTGATCTGGATCCAAAGTTACTGATCCGTGATAGTTCAGATCGGCGCCGGTCACAGTAATGCCATGAAGCTTGGCTGCAACTACTTTTTTCATCTACGATGTCCTCTTTTAGTTATGGATCGCCATGCCGACGACCGACAGCAGTGCTCTTAGGCGCAAGAACAGCGGCGGATTGATCGATGTGCTGCAATAGGTCGAAGAGCAGATTTTCGAAGGGATCGGCGGTCACGACGTACATCGCCATCATCGCCGTCAGCCAGGAGGAAGACCGTCAGGCGAGTCCCTGATGAGGTGGAGGCGTTGCCGGTGTGGAGATACCCCTTCCCATAGCACGAGCTCCGACGGAGACCTGACATGTTCATTTCCTTCTATCAATCGCCATGTCAGCCACTCGATGACTGCCAGTCGGCAACTTGCCGTCGACCTGCAACTAACGCAGCAAAACTCGTGCCAATTTGCCTGAGCCTGACAGTACTCAGTACGGCTTTTCAGCTATTGTGCCTGAACCAACTTGGTGGTTGGTTTGACAAGCCTGTGTCGCGGACCCGACAAACTTGGATGACCGCGGTCAGCGCTTTCTCGGCCATGCGTCGCGGCTCCAGGAATGAGGGGAAATAGGAGCCTTTCCTGAGCTTCGGAATGCGCAGTTCGACCGTGCCGGCCTGCGTTTCCCAGTCGCGCTCGCGGTAGCGTTGCGCTGGGCCCAGCCGCAGCGGAGTCTTCTCGCCATAGCCGGCGCCGGTGGCGGCCCCCACCTCAAGCTCCATCAGGCGCTCGGCGGCAAAGCCGATCATCTCGCGCAGGAGATCGAAATGCGGGGGCTTCTCCACGAGCGCGAAGGTCATCATGTCGTCGATCATCGATGGTTCCTTCGAATTAGAGCGTTTCAGGCTTTGACGGAAGCATATCCGGCATTGGCGAAGTAGTTGCAGCATTCGTCGGACTGCACTAAGGAGACGAGGCTGCCGAGGTGTTGCCATGTCTCCTCGACGGTTCGCTTCTGAGCCGCGCGCATCCAGTGTTTGATTTTGTCGAAGGCTTGCTCGAGACGGCATTTCGACCAGCATCAGCGGCGGGCCTTGCGCAGATCTCAGTCCCGGTTGGGGGGCGCAACCAGATCAGCTGATAGCCGTCCTCACCTTCGACCTCGGCGAGCATGGCGTAGATCGGGGAAGCTCGGGTCGTCCAGCTTAACCGAGAAGCAGTCGCGGTCGGTCTCGGCCGAGCGCTTCTGCCAGGCCGCACCCTAGCTCGACATTGCCCGCGTGGATGCGGTAGTGCAGGGCCTTGTCGGTAGGATTCTCGATGCGGGCGATGCTGGCCTTGATGTTGAGGGCCAGCGCGTTGACGCCGGTTTCGATCGAAGTGAAGGTGCCGATGGTTGCCATTGTCATGTTCCTTGTTCGGCTCGCGCCCATCGCGACTCGATGGCTGTAGCAAGATCGGTGACAATCCGACCGCACCCTAGGGGCGGAAACCTGGTGGAGGGCGGCCAAGAGAAACTTTGTTGTTCCGCGAGGAGTGAGCGCCTGAGCGCTGAGGGGAAGAAAGTGTGGATGGCCGCTGCGGAAGGACGATCGAGGCAAAGCCGGTCTCCGATTATACATGCGTCATCGAGTCCACGGCCTGGCACAGCGATGGAAGGAAAAAGATGATGGCAAGCGCGCCCCATCTCGCGATGCCGGAACATGCAATGCAAATCCGTTGCCATGGTCTCCATGGCACGGCATTCATTTTGGAAGCGACGAACCTCTTGGGGGTGGTTGACGTCGATGTTGCCGCTCTGTCGCAATGCTTCCTGGGATGACGAGATCTCATGCCGACGCTCACGAGGGCATAGGATTGTGTCAGACACGGGTGCAATGAACCGCAGTTTGGTGCACTGGGCGGCGGTTCAATTCGATTGGCCCTGACCTGTCTGAATTTTCATCCGGCGGCGATTAAAGCCCCGGCGACTTTGAACTGACCCCCGAAAGTTGGACATCCACTTTCGGGGTTTTGCATGTCCAAATACAGCGGCTGTCTGAAGCGAGCGATCGTCGAGCGGTGCGTTAACGGCGAAGAGAGTTATCGCAGTGCCGGCCAGCGGGCTGCGGGGCTTTCGAAGAAGTTCAGCCACAATGATGCAGCGTTTAAGCTATCGGTTCTGAAGCGGATGTGGGAGGATGGACTTTCCTACCGCCAGACGGCGGCGTTGTTTAACATCCGCAATGCGGGTTGACTTTCGGTTTGGGAGCGGCGCTACGGGACTGGCGGCATTGATGCCTTGGCCCCGCGCCGCAGAGGAAGGCCCCGATCGATGCCCGAGCCGCCGGTGCAAAAGCGGCCGCAAGAGTCGCAGAGCGATAAGACGAAGAGCCGCGAAGAGTTGCTGGCGGAACTGAACTATCTGCGCGTGGAGAACGCCTATCTAAAAAACTGGAGGCCTTAACGCGGGAACAACCAGCGCCCAGAAAGCGCAAGTCGCCCAGGCGTTAAGGCTGCTCTATCCGCTTGCCGAGATGCTGAAACTGGCGGAGCTCTCGCGCAGCACGTTCATTATCAGCAGAAGATGGCGTCGCTTTCTGACAGGCATGCCGCGCTCAGGGAGAGGATCAAGGCCATCTTCGCCCTTCACAAGGGCCGCTACGGCAATCGCCGGCTCACCGCGGCGGTCCGCCAGCTCGGGCACAAGATCAATCACAAGACGGTCCAGCGGCTGATGGTCGACATGGGATTGAAATCGCTGGTGCGGCCGAAGAAATACCGTTCCTACAAGGATGACGCCGGACGGGTGGCGCCCGATCTCATAAAGCGGCAGTTCACCGCGGACGCGGCCAGTCAGCAATGGGTGACGGACGTCACCGAGTTCAATGTGGCGGGCGAGAAGCTCTATCTCTCACCGGTCATGGACCTGTTCAACGGTGAGATCATCGCCTATGAGACCGCAAGAAGGCCCGTCTTCAAGCTTGTGGAGAGCATGTTGAGCAAGCGGCTGAGAGACAACGAACGGCCGATCCTGCATTCCGATCAGGGATAGCATTACCAGATGGCGGCCTATCGCCGCCTGCTCCAGACGCGGGACATCGCCCAGAGCATGTCACACAAAGGCAACTGCCTCGACAACGCCGCCATGGAAAGCTTCTTTGCCGTCCTCAAATCCGAGTTCTTCCATCCCAATAGCTTCGACAGCATTCCCAGCCTGAAGGACGGCATCAACGCCTACATCCACTATTACAACCATCAGCGCATCAAGCTGAAACTGAAAGGACTGAGCCCTGTGCAATACAGAACCCAGTCCCTCTTAGCGTAGCCCAGCAACCCTCCAACCTTTTGGGGTCAGTTCACTTTCGAGACGCCAATTGGCGCGGTTGCGGCGATGGTCCCGGCATAAGCTGCCGGGGTCCGGTATCCGAGCGCGAGTGCGGCCGGAACGTATTGTAGTCGTCGATCCATTCGGAGATGGCGCTGCGAGCATGGCCGAGATCGAAGAACAGCTTTCGTTCAGCAGCTCTTCGCGCATGCGGCCGTGCAAACTTTCGACATAGCCGTTCTGCATCGGCTTTTGCGGCGCGATTTGGTGCCACCCGACCTTGTGCTTCTTCGACCAGGCGAGGAGCGCACAAGATCACGAGTCGTCGGCGACGTGCGGCGGCATCCAACATCTACTCGGCCAGCAGCTTCTTCAGCTTGGCGTTCTCCTCTTCGAGTGCCTTCAGGCGCTTCGCCTCGGAAATCTTAATGCCGCCGTGTTTGGCTTTCCAGTTGTAAAGGGTCGCTTCCTTGCTTGCGGGGACGTCGGCCACCTTCGCGCCAGTCTCCTGCTCCTTCAGCACCGCAATAATCTGCTCTTCCTGTAAGCTCTGCTTCTTCATTCGTCCTTCCTTCAATGGCCGGACTCTAATCCAATCTGGGACAAATCACCGGGGCAGGTCACTCCGAAGACGCCTACAGCGTCAACAGGGCTCTCAATGAGGCTGACATGCCCCCTGGTCCATTGAGCTTTACGTTCCTCAAGAATTTACATGGTCGCTACGTGTTCTTAAGGTGAAACGGGTTGTGCGCGCACTTTTTCGACGCTATTCGCTGTACAGGTCATTGTCGGATTATATATCAACCATTACCTTACCAAAGCTGATGTTCGAGTTCGCGGCCGTTGGTTTTGATTGTAGCAGGATCAACGTCTTGCGACACAGTCCGGAGTGATCTCGGATCAACTTTGCAACTTCTCAACCATCTGGAAAGCTATGCCAAAAATTATCGATGTTGAGCAGACCCGACTTCGTATCGCCAGGGCAGCATGCAAGGCGATAGCACGTAAGGGCATTTCCGCTGTTACGATGATTGATATCGCTAACGCTGGCGGCGTGACGACGGGAATGATAACTCATTACTTTGAAAGCAAAGTGGAGATCATTGCAGCAGCGATGCGCATCCCTTTTCTTAATATGGAGCGCAAGATCGCGCTTTTGCTTGAAAAGGGCGAAACTGATCTCGCGACTTTGCTTGATGTCGCTATTCCAACATCCAAAAAGTCATTCGAGGACATCCTAATTTGGGTGAATTTCTGGGGAATGGTTGCTGCAGACTCAGACTTCCGTAAACTTAACGCTAAGTTGCACCGCGAGGGAAGGGTGATATTCACGGACGCCCTCCGGTCTGGTTGGCCAGAGAGTAAAGATTGGCCGACGGACATTTTTGAAAGCGCGCTTCGGTCCGTGGTTACGTTTATTTTCGGGTTGAGTGCCGGCGGAGTGACCAATCGCGCGATCTGGACACCCAACGTTCAGCGCTCTCAATTGCAGCTGCATTTGCGCTTAATTCGGGATTGGGCGCAACAGGAGGCGCTTCTGGCTAGCGCGGACGAGCACAATTCGTCGACTGCGAACAATCAAGCACATGCAATGCACCTTGCTTCTGGGCCTGAGACTAGACGCCGGACGGTTTGAATGGGCGAAGTCGCAGGAGAAATTGATACGTGACTCGGTCGTCTCGACAACACCATGTCAAAACGCAACTCATTAAAACCTTGAGATCCCATCAGGAGTGGATAGCGGCCTGCACCGTGGCAGAGTGAGGTCGCTAGAAAACTCTCTGGAGGCCAATCATGCCGATGACAGCAGATCGAACTCAAGCGCAGACCGCTACCCCGTCGATCTTGGCGCAATTTTCGTTTCGTTGGAACTGAGCAAATCGACATGGCTCGTGACGGCTCTCTCGCCGGGAAGCGAAAAGATGTCTCGCCATAACGTCACCGGGGCGACACCGCCGGCCTGTTCTCATGTTTTGGCGCCCTTCGCCAGAAAGCGCAGCGGCGTAGGGATGGCTTTATCCGCTGGTGGTGATCCAAGAGGCTGGGCTTGATGGCTTCTGGTTGGGGCGAGTGCTCAGCAAGGAAGCCTGGATCGAGAGCCATATTGTAGAGGCAGCATCCATTGCCGTGCCGCGCCGGCATCGTCCCGCGAAGACGATCGCATCGACGGCGAAACATTGATACGCGCTTTAGTGGCTTGGAAACGTGGTGAGCCGCGTGCCTGCTCGATGGTCAAACTTCTTACCGCCGATGAGGAAGACATCCGTCGGCTCGGGCGAGAGCGGAAGACCCTGATTGCTGAACGTATTTTCCACGTCAATCGCATAAAGGGGCTGCTCTTCACTCAAGGCGTTCGAGAGTACGAACCTTTGCGTCGTGATCGCCGCCAGCGCCTGGAGGAGCTTCGAACTGGAGACGGCAGGATGCTGTCGAAGCACCTCAAAGCCGAAATCCGCCGAGGACTCGGTCGCCTCGAATTGTTGCTCACACAAATCAAGGCTGTGGAAGGAGAACGAGATGCGTTGCTGTCCTGCAAAATAGCCGACACACCGACAAGAGCGGCGGCGCTTCTAAGAATTAGGGGAATCGGTCCCGAATTCGCGACGATACTCTACTCGGAGGGTCTGTTCCGTACGTGAGCTCCGGCGTCGGAATCGAAGGCGCGGCCATGAAAAATGCCTGAAGCACAATAACTGCTACGGAACGCAAATTCTAATCCTCAGGGCCCCGATCAGCCCTGACGGATCCGGGTGAACGGACCGGGATTCCTTTTGGCTTTAACCGCCGACCTTGAGATTGGTCCCGTTCTCCTGAGCCTGTGCCCGTCGAAAGCGGGAGAATGGTGCAGCCCCTGAAAGCGGCGACCGGATGTGAGGTTGTACAGGCCCGAGGACGGGCCGGTAATTGCTATGGGCTCAGACCGTGGATCCGTCTACCAAGGAGAACTCGATGCCACCTGAATAAACCATTGACAAAAATCCTGATGTGAGAGAATTGCTATAGATGCTGAGATTGCGGGACGTCCGGTTGTGCGAGGTGACTCCTGAGCAACTTTGTTCCAAGATCGATGATCTGCACTATAACTACATAGATGACACCGACGACCAACAGCGGTGTTAGGGGATCCAGATAGATTTTTCCGACTACGGTAGGGCCGCCCATCAAGTCCCGAACAGTGATCACGCTTGTGATGGCGGATGCCTTGACCACTGCAATGGTTTCACTTCCCAGGTTTCCGAGTATAGAGCGAAGTGCAAGTGGAGCATGAACCCGGAAATACGCGCGTGTCTTCGTCATGCCTACCGCGGCGGCGGCCTCTAACAATCCCGGAGGAACCATCTTTAGCCCTCCTCGGATCATCTCCCCGAGATAGGCGGCGTTATTGATAGTCAAGACAAAGACTGCGGTTCGGAATGGAGACGTCAGGACCAGATCCCAGAACAGGCTTCCTCTGAGCCAGGTCACCCGTGGCAGACCGTAGTAGACAAGGAATAGCAGGATCAGGAGCGGCACTCCACGGAATATGAAGATGTAAGTCTTCGCGGCGAGTCGAGCTCCTCCCCCCCCATAGATATGCACCGATGCTATGATGCCGCCGAGGAGGAAACCAAGCCCGGTGCTGAGAGTAGTGAGCGCCAAAGTGACTGCCAATCCGTTTAGAACCGCCCACCAGAAAGCACCCGTCTCAAGAATGGCGAAATTCAGCATCTAGGGTGACCTCTCGATGGCCGCTTCGAAGCGGTGTTGAACGAAGCCGGAGATCGCTGATATGACGAGATACATCATAGCTGCGATAAGATAGCAAAAAAGTGGTTCCCGGGTCGATCCGGCGACGATACTCGTTGAGCGGCTCAGTTCGGTCACTCCGATGAGAGACGCGAGGGCGGAAACTTTCAACATAACTAGGAAGAGGTTTCCCAACGCCGGCGTGGCCGAGCGCAGTAATAGAGGAACCACGATGCGGCGCCGAACCTGGAAGCGAGTCATGCCTATTGCGAGTCCGGCCTCGGTGTAGCCCTTGGGGAATACCGACATCCAGTCCTTGAAGATCACGGCTGCATAAGAACCGAACTGTACAGAAAGCGCTACCAGCGCCGCTACGGCGGGATCGGTTCCGCCAACTTCGAACCCTAAAGGCCTGCTCGAGATAGTAAGGACGATGTTTGAACCGTAGAACACCACGAAAATTACGATGATCTCGGGGAGACCACGAAACACGTTGATGTAAGCTGCTGCCGCTAGTGATACCGGACGAGCCTGCGAGACGGCGGCGAAAGCCACCGTCAAGCCGATCAGAATGCATATTGGGAAGGACGCCGCCGACAGCCCTAAAGTGAGTGCTGCGCCCTTCAACCAGAAGCCCATGTAGGGTGCGATGGTTTCAAACATCAAATCGACCGCACCCAGGGCGTTGACAGACATCGGTCGCTCATTCCGTAACCAACTTGTCTGTCTTGAAATACTTCTGACCGAGTTCGTCCAGCTTCCCCGATTCAATGACCGCGTCCAGGCCCTTGTTGATCTTGCTGACCAGTTCGTCAGAACCTTTGCGGAAAATCCAGCCTCTACCCTCACCAGTATACTTGGGATCCATTGTGGGCTCTGCTGCGAGCTTGTAGTTGCCGGCGCTAATATACTCCTGAAGCTGGAAAACATCACTCATAAACGCGTCGATGCGCCCAGCATCTAGGTCCAGCACTGCTGCATCTCCGGTATCGTAACCTCTGATGTCCGCGTCGGCACCGAGAACATCCTTGATGTAGTTATAGTAGGGCTCGGTGCCAACGATCGTTCCGATCGTCTTCCCTTTAAAACCCTCTATTCCCTTCGACGAATCAGCATCTTTGGGCACCAAGAAGCCAAATCCAACCCGATAGATTGTGCGCGAGACATCATACTTTTCTTGCCGCGCACTACTCTTCGTGACGACTGTACCGATCATGTCGATCGTTCCGGTCTCGAGTGCGGTGAATATGCCGTCCCACGGCACGTTCGAGAGTTCGCAGTCCGCTTTGATCTCAGCGCAAACTGCCCTGTTCAGATCAACTTCGAATCCAACCATTTCGCCACTGGCATCCACCCAGGCGTTTGGTTTGTAAGCGGCGTCAATGCCGATCTTGATTGTTTCCCCCGCGCGCGCGGAGGAAAACGATGCGGCAGTCACGGCTGCCGCGAAAATAGTGGAGGATAGAAGCCTCAGCATTTTCATTTCAGGTTCCCCTGTTCTTGGTGTTCATTACGATCGGTATCTTTGAAGGAAGGAAGCAAGAGCTTCCGACTTCGGCGATTTCAGTACGTCGGAGGGTGAGCCTCTCTCTTCGATATTGCCCTTCGAGAGGAAGACCACCTCGGAAGAGACCTCAAGCGCGAATTGCATCTCATGGGTGACGATAATCATCGTCCTCCCCTCCGAAGCAAGGTTTTGCATAACGCGCAGCACCTCTCCCACAAGTTCAGGATCGAGCGCCGATGTCGGTTCGTCGAACAGCAGTATCGCTGGCTCCATGGCGAGAGCCCGGGCAATCGCCACGCGTTGCTGCTGTCCCCCTGAAAGTTGGGATGGGTAATAATCAATGCGATCGGAAAGTCCGACCTTCTCGAGATAGCCAAGGGCATTCTCGCGGGCCTCCTTCTTGGAAACTCCAAGCACCTGAACAGGGCCCTCCATCACATTTTCGATCGCGCTTCGATGGGGCCACAGATTGAACGACTGGAACACCATGCCGACTTTGCGCCGGAGGTAGACCAGGTCTGCATTCTGCCTCCTCGATCGCCGTCGCAGAGGGATTGCCGAATACACAACACCGTCAAGGACTATCTCGCCTTGCGTAGGCTCCTCCAAGAAGTTGATGCACCGGATAAGAGTGCTTTTTCCGGACCCCGAACTACCGATTAAGGTCACAATATCTCCCTTAGCGGCCGCAATATTAACACCCTTTAGCACCTCTAAGGAACCGAAGGACTTTCGCAAATTTCGGACTTCAAGGAGCGGCGCTCTCGGCAATGAGCTAGGATACATGCTGTTTCCTTTTTCTCTAAGGCTCATGCAGCTCGTCCGATTTAGATCCAATTGCATTCCTTATCTTCCTCGTTGAAATGGCCCCCTATCTCGCAAGGGGACCGACTCGGCGCAGGCAAAATCGCTTGGTTCATCTTATCCGGCACGGTCGGGGTGACGAAATCGGCACCCAAGTTCGCGGCGACATTTCCGCCGCGTCAAGACATCTCTAGTTCGTGGGCGATCGAGCTTCCCGACTCGACCGCCAACGTTGCCCCTCAATGGCAATACCCCATCAACGCGTCAGGGCAGCTTGGGGGCGCCGTTTTGCGCTTCAATACACGATTGCCCGACCAACTTGTGCGGTAAGCCTGCCTGCCTTCAGGTTTGTATATAGCTTCACTTATAATTTCGGACAAGCATTCCGTCAAGTTTTTAATAATAATCATTACGCAAAGATTTGCACGTTGTCATGGAAACCGGCTAGGTTCCCGCAGTGATTTGAGTGGTCCCAATTCCAGACAAACGTACCGGCCCGCGCATGTCGGGTTAGTAGCGTCGCCACTTTAAAGTGATATTTCTTTCAAATGCCTAACTCAGAGCCGCTGGGGATCTTCACCTTGGTGCGTCATATCTCCCAGCTATCACCTCCCAACTATGCAGAGCGAAGATTCGTAATCCGCAGCTGCCCACCGCCGTTGACCTGCCGCGGCTCTTTTATATAATGCGCATTTTTTAATGAGCGGTGAGGAGCGCCGCTAGTCATATGTCGTAAATAGGGCCCTGCGATCGTCGTCGGGTTGAGCGACGCCCGGCCCAAATGGCTACGCCGGCAATCCCGATCAATCTCAACTCGGATTCGCGGCTCCTTGCTACTTTCATGGCTGGGTGGCTTGGCGGCTTCAGCGACGCTGCCACGCTGCCGGACGAAGGCAGGAGATCCTCGCGCGCTGCTGTTTGCAGCCCCCCAGCTCATGCGGGCCAATGCCCCTGTGATCAGGAGCCTGCGGATGTCGGCTTGACTCGCCTTCGTCGCCCGGCCGAGCCTTTCTTTCCCGCCAGTGGAGAACTGTCGTGGAACGAGACCGAGCCAAGTGGCAAGGTTCGGCCGCGACGTTCTTCTGCCGCTTCACTGATCGCCAGATGGCCATACTGCCGAACGTGCGCAGATCGCTCGGCGTTTCCGTCCAAAATTCCTTCGCATTATTTCAAAGCGTATTGAGCCAGGCGAGCAAGCCGGCATCCCGCTTCGATGATGACCGCTTGCGCACTTCGCAAAGCCGGACAGGAATTCCGCCTAAGTCGCGGAAGAGTCCACCCCAGGCTGAGACAAGGAAAATCGCGGGCAGTTTCCCCGCAAGAGAGGAAAACTGGGGCATGGCCGGACGGCAAGAGTTATTGATGAGGACCAAAAACTGGAGCTTCTCCAGCGCATGGGGCGGGAGAATCGGTCAGCAAGTTAGTAGACGAGGTTGGCATCAGTCGCCTACGACTTTACGAGTGGCGTGATCACATCAGGCTCCGTGGTAATCTGAAGTCACGTCGGCGCGGCCGGCCGGCCAGATCGACAACAGGAGTTGGCGGGGCCGCGCAGCTGCAGAGCGCAGTCACGTGCCGGCCTCCAAAAAAACAGGCACTGACCAAGACCAAGCGCCGGATCAGCGAATTGGAGCAGAAGTCCGGTAGCAGCAACTCGATCTCGATTCTTTTTTGCGAAGCCTTGCGGCATTTCGAGGAAGATCATCGTCGGAGCAGCGCTCCTGGCGAAACGGGATTTTCAAAGTCGTCGAAAAGATGACGACCGACCTATCGCAAGGCGAATTCAACATCGATAGAATGTGCTGGCTCCCTGGCGTCAGCCACGCGAGTTACCACCGTCGTTGGCTCGGTTCGGCCCCTCTGCGGGCCGAGACAGGTTTGCGCGACCTCATTTAGAGGATGGCTCTCGGCAACGCGCGCTACGGCTACCGCAGGATCGCAGCCCTGCTGCGGCGGGAGGGATGGCAAGTCAATTGCAAATGCATTGTACGGACCATGCGGGAAGACAATATGTTGTGCCTGCGCGCAAGACCCTTTGTTCCTGTGACGACGAACCGGAGGCATGGTTGGCACGTCGTGCCCAACCTTGCCAGGGGAATGATCCTCAATGGACTCAACCAGCTGTGGGTGGCCGATGTCACGTGCCTGCATCTGGCTGAGGAGTTTGCTTTCCGTGCCGTTGCCGTTGTCCTGGATTCGTTTAGCCGCAAGGTTGTCGGATGGGCGTTGGATACGCATCTCAGATCAAGCCTTGCGATCGAGGCTCTCGAGGTGGCCACCGCCAACCGCTAGCCCGAACCAGGGAGCCCATCGTCCATCATTCCGACCGCGGAGTTCAATACGCCTGCGGAGTCTACTCCGAACTTCTGCATCTACACGGTATCCAGGCGAGCATGAGGCGTATCGGGAATCCTTACGACAACCCGAAGGCAGAGGGCTTCATGAAAACGCTCAAGCAGAAAGAAGTGCAGGGCCTCACGCACAAGGATGCGGCCAATGCGCGAAAGCGGATCAGAGCCTTCATCGACACCATCTAACAACCAGCAGAGGCTGTGTTCGGCGCTCGACTATCTAACTCCGGAGGAACACGAACGGAAGCATTCACGCAGACGAGAGATGAAAGGCCGCATCAGCGTAACACGGGAAGTGTCAGCGATTTTCCTTGTCTCAGTCTGGGGGTGGTGCACTCCACTGGGGACCGCGGCTTACTGAGATCGGTGCCAGGACTTTCTGAAAGACGCAAACCGATGACCTGCCTGCGTCGGAAGTCGACCAGTTCCAGTGCCTTTCGCCTGTTTCCAGATTCGCCTTCGCGTAGTGGTTGGTGCTGTCGAGGCTCACGTGGCCAAGCCAATTGCGGATGATCGTGATGTCGACGCCTGCCGAGACGAAGTGCACTGCATGGCGGAAGCTGTCCGGTGTTACATGCTTCGTTTGCAGCGATGGCTCGGTTTCAGCCACCGCCTTCACATAGGCGGCAAGCTTGAATCGGACGCCCGAGGCGCTGAGTGGCTCACCAAAGCGGTTGACGAACAGCCGCTGGTCTGGTGCTCACGGCTGCCGGTCAAACAGCTTTTTCAACAGCATCAAGGTTTCCGACTAGAGCGGGCAGATACGTTCCTTGCGGCCTTTGCCCGTAAAACGAACACGACTTGGGCTATCGAACCGGATCGCTCTCGGGACACATATTCAGTGCCTCCTGTATCCGTTCCCCGCTGTTATAGAGGAACGAGAGTAGCTCAAGGTCGCGCATGCCTTCGAGGTCGTACGTGCGCGTGGCGAAAGATATGGGGCCCACGCTTGCCTTGGGGTTCTCACGCCAGCGTCAGGAAGCCGACGTCGAACCATGATGTATAGCTTGTCGAGCTTGCAAAGGTGCACGCGTGCGAACGAAGAGTTCTCTCGTCGCGGGCCGTCCGGAACGCAGAAGCAAGTATTGCTTCGCCAACCGGCTCCGTCAAGGGAAGAAACGTGTAGGCTTGCGTCTTGCTGTGACGGACACGAATGGCTTCGGTGCGTGAACCGCTATCCTCAATCGGCATGTTGCGGATTTCTCTTGATCGCAGTCACTAGGTGACGAGCAGTTGTAATATCGCATGGTCCCGCAAACCGGCAGGCGTTTTGTCCACGCTCGCGCTTGCCAGAACTGAAGCGATTTGGCCTCCCTCCATCGAGGGCACCCTTTCATAGGCGTACAGCCGCGGCGCGAGGACATGCGGCGACAGGTACGCCGCAACGTTGTTGCCTCTTGGAGATAACGCAGCAGCGAGCGAAGCCGCGTCGCTACACATTTGAGCGAACTGCGCGTCAGTTTCAAGGCACGCATGTCCATTTAGCGATCGATGTCGCCGACGCTCGCTCCCATGAGGCCTTCCGCTCTTGCCAGGCCAGGAAGTGCCTAGAGCGTTTCACGTTTTGTTGGAAGCGTATCCGGCGTTTTCGAAGTAGTTGCGGCACTCCTGGGGCTGGATTGTTTCGACGAGCGAGCCGATGAAGCGCCATGTGTCCTCGACGGTGCGCTTCTGGGCGTGGCGCATCCAATGTTTGACTTTGGCAAAGGCCTGTTCGATCGGATTGAGATCGGGGGAATAGGGCGGCAGGAACCACAGCCTGGCACCGGCGGCGCGGATCAACTGGCGCACGGCCGCCGATTTGTGGCTGCCGAGATTGTCCATAACGACGATATCGCCGGGCTTGAGCATTGGCACGAGCTGCTGCTCGACATAGGCGCGGAAGCATTGGCCGTTGATCGGGCCGTCGAAGACGCAAGGGGCGGTAAGCCGGTCGCAGCGCAACGCACCGAGGAAGGTCAGTGTGCGCCAATGCCCATGCGGAGCAAAGCCGCGCAAGCGCTTGCCTTTCGGTCCCCAGCCATAGAGCGGCGCCATGTTGGTCTTGATCCAGGTCTCGTCAATGAAGCCCAGCCGTGCCGGATCGAGGCGACCTTGCCACCCTTTCCAGCGGTGGCGTTTGCGGGCGATGTCGGCACGGGCCTGCTCAAGAGCCAGCAGTGTTTTTTTGAAGCGCAGCCCCTCGCGCCTGAGGAACTGCCACACCGTGTTGTGGGAGACCGTGACCCCACGCGCGGCCAGTTCATCCTTCAGCCCGTGCAGACTGAGATGCGGCGTCTGCTGAAGCCGCTCGACGATGAAGTCGCGGTGCGGCTCCAGCACGCGCTTGCGATAGCGCCCATCTTACTCGGCCGCACAGAGCCTGTCGCGCGGTAGCGTTGAGACCACTTCACCACAGACGAAACCGCAACGCCAAACCGCGCCGCCACCGATCGGCAGCTCTCGCCGTCAACAACCGCCGCAACGGCGCGCTCCCGCAGATCACCAGAAAGAGGTCGTACCATCCGATGCTGGCCTCCCATCCAGCCAGCATCTTGATGATGTGGACGCCCCCGCACCGACCGTCTGCAGCTATGATTGCTGACGGGGCCTGCGCAGCGAGAAGAGGAGCATTCACAGTGAAGATCACAACCATTGGACTCGACCTGGCCAAGAGCGTGTTTCAGGCGCATGGCATCGATGAGACAGGCAAAACCGTGCTGGTGAAACGGCTGCACCGGAAGCAGATGCTGCCCTTCTTCTCGAAGCTGCCACCCTGCCTCATCGGGGTGGAAGCGTGCGGAACGGCGCACTACTGGGCTCGCACGCTCGCCGCGATGGGGCACGAAATCAGGCTCATCCCCCCGTCCTATGTGAAGGCCTATGTCAAACGCGGTAAGAGCGATGCGCTGGATGCTGAAGCAATCTGCGAAGCCGTTCAGCGCCCGACGATGCGATTCGTGCCCAGGAAGACGGTGGAACAGCAAGGCATTCTCATGACCCACCGCGCCCGAGCGCTGCTCGTTCGCCAGCGCACGACGATCGCCAATGCGTTGCGGGCGCATCTGGCAGAGTTCGGTCTTGTCGCCAATCCCGGTGTCGCCAATCTGGCGAAGCTGGCGCAGCAGGTCCTGTCTGACGGGGATGGCTTGCCGTCTTATGCCCGCACCGCGCTGGATATTCTGATCCGGCAGATCATGACGCTTAGCGATGAGATCACAGCGCTGGATCAGCAACTTCTCGCTTGGCATGCCGACAGCGAGGCCAGTCGCAGGCTTACCGCTATCCCCGGTCTCGGTGTGATCACGGCCACAGCTGTCGCCGCCACCGTCACCGATCCCGATCAATTCCGCTCGGGTAGGCAATTTGCCGCCTGGCTCGGCCTGACGCCGCAACAGCATTCGACCGGAGGCAAAACGCAGCTCGGCGGCATCTCCAAGCAAGGAGACCGATACTTGCGCAGATTGCTCGTTGTCGGCGCTACCGCCGTCATGCGGCACACGAAGGACAAGGCAACGCCCATGGCGAATTGGATCAGAAAGCTCTTGGAGAAAAAGCCGTTCAGGCTGGTCTCCGTCGCGCTCGCCAATAAGCTCGCGCGGATCGCATGGGCCGTTCTGACGCGGAAGGAAGCTTATAGGGCCCACGAGATGATCGCCTGATCCCAGATAACCCGAATTGGTAACGGCAGTCGATGATGTGTAACGATCGAGCCAATGGTAAGGCCAACCCGTCTGATTCAATGCGCTTCAATCGCGCGCCATCTTGATCAGGGACCTCACCGGCGGATTTCCATCAGGGCCAGCGGTCGAACTTCACACCGCACAAACAGGCCGGACATATGAAAGCAACCGATCAAACAATCCCGACAATGGGCCCTTGCCATAGGGGGTGTCCACATATGAATCACAAAACCGCTCTCGCGGGAATCCCTACAGATTCAGACAAGAGAGGAAACGCTCTAGCTCCCACAAGAACGCGTCGATGCCGGCCCGGGCAAGGCCACGCTCCGCCCGAAGCCAGATTTTCGTGTTCGGTGCAGATCGCAAACCGCAGTGCGTCCATGGCGCCAACCGTACTAACCAACCAACAACACAGACCGGTAGTGATCAACAATTGCTGCGCCTATCACACGAGTTCCTCGATTATCTAATGCAGCGAGCATTCCGGTGGCAGATGTGATCGAAGCCGAGGTGGAGCGATATCTGTGCCATGCGAGCCGAGCAGGTCGCGTTGACTCTGAATGAACCCTAACAACTGCCCGCGAGACAGTTTCTAGCGATACTTCACATCGCCCGTCATCGACGCTGCGTGTAGCTGGAATACACTCTTTGTCAGATCCACACTGATCATCGTATCCTTCATCCCTCGTCCTCTCTGAGCTGGAGCCTATACCACACCTTGGACATTGCCATGCCGCCAGGGCGGAAGGGCAATCACCCCATCTGCCAATTCAAACGCGGGTCCGATCACCATGCCGAAGCGGGGCTGCAGCCAGCTCATACTTGCAGAGCGAGTTCGCTCATCATCTTCACCAGGGGGCCGCTGAAGTCGGAGTCGGAGGCGCTCCTGTTCTCGAGAACGCTTAAGTATACGACGACGGTCCCGGTGTCAGGGTTTGCGAGCATGAACTGGCCGCCGTAGCCGCCGTGGCCTACCCAGGTGCCATCGGTGAACATTTGGCGGCTATAGCGCATCCAGTCGCGGGGCTTCGGCCAGGTAGGCCCGGGATTGCGTCGCGTCTCTTCGATGAAGGCGGCATCGCCCACGCGGCGGCCGTCGATGCCCTGGCCCTTGCGTGCGAAGAGCAGGCCGTAGCGCGCGAGGTCGCGGCCGGAGAGGCAGGCGCCGCCGCAGACCAAGGGCACACCGTCGCGGTCGCAGGTGATGTGAAAGCATCCCTCTAGGCCCGCCGCCTCGACGATCTCGATCAGCCAATCACGCAGAGCCCGGCCGCTGGCGCGCTCGAGGATCCAACCGATGACATCGCTGTTAGTTGACTTATACAACACCTCTCCGGTGCGATTCACCAGGTCGCCGCCGGTGATGCCGCAGACGAAAGAGCGGGTCGTCTCTTCCTTCTGACCTTCCTGCGGCAGGCAAAAGCCGGTGGCGGCATCCAGTTGGTAAATCGTCGCCTGTGGGTCCTCGTAGTCCTCCGTGAAGTCGTTGGCGACATTCATGTCGGCGACCGCCTTGATGGTCGCTTCAGCGTAACCGGTGCCGATCTCCGGGAGAAATTTGCATACCTGGTCATCGAGGTTAACGAGGCGGTCCGCCACGGCGCGGCCGAGCATCAGGTTGAGTGTCGTCTTGGTGATCGACATGATGGAATGCGGCTTGTCGGGCCCGAAGTCCGGCGCATAGGCCTCGTAAAGGACGCGCTGGTCGCGCGCCACGATGAAGGCCGAGAAATGTGGCATGGCGAGAAAGCGTGCGACGTCCGGCCGCTCGCCGATGGTCCAGTCGATCTCCTTCCTGAGGGGCAAGACGCGGGGCGCGCGCATAGAAAGGGCATAGCGCACGGTGGTGTGGAGGTTGTGGAAGCCAGCGCGGCGGTAATCGGGCAGGTTCCAACGCGCCTTGTTGTCGAATAGATTCACTAGGCCTGGATTGGCGATTGAGGGCAGCATCATGTGGCGGGTCTTTCCAAAACGAAGGTTGTTCAGGGCATTCATGAAAGAGCGCTACGCGCGTGTCTTTTTCGACGCTTGCTAGCCAACTCCGGGCGCTAACGCGCAAATACTGCTGACTTCGCGCCGGTGATGCCGCCGGGTGGCGGATATGCTGGTTGTTGCAACTAGAGCCTCACATCGAAACCTCGCCGTTCGAGCGGCCTGGCTCCGCCGGCTTTGAGTGATCGTCGGCACAGCGTCGAGCAATGACCACTTGTAGAGGGGCTGAGCGGGTCGGCGAATACGCCGGCCACAGAGCCGCAGAGTGTCGGCGGGCCGTGATAGTTCCATCACACAGAGAGAGTTCGCCTGGACGATGACGTATGGGTCGACGGATGGCGACCGGAAAGAGACGGCAAGTGCGACGGCCACATCGCACGGTTTGCCAAAGGACAAAGTCTCGAGCGAGAGGAAACGATTGATCAGGACGGTTCGGGCCACCCGAAACGCTTCCGCCGGACGGGAGGAGCACGACGAGCCGCACCAGAATGTTGACAAGCAAATTGAACCGCTAGGGTTGCTGGTATATGCATCGGAACGATGGCGGCGGCAACCGTCGCTGCGGCTCCTGGAGACGGGTCGCCTGTGAAGCGGTCCCGATCCCATGCATCGCGGGTCATCCCATGGAGAATAATTCCGCACAATCCTATTCCAATTCCATATTGTAGCCCTGCCGAGGGACCTTAGTCCCCCCACCGCGGGCGCGACAGAAAAGAAGCGGCGGTACCGAAGCGGTAACTTGTGAGTTACGGGTTGCTTCTCTTGAAACCGAGCGGCTTCGCTAGCTGCGACACTCATGCAAGGAATTGCCGCCAAACCTGCGTGTGCGCGGCGAATGCGGCGTCTTCGTAGAACTCGATAAGGACGGTTTTGCACGGATCCACTTCGTCGCGCGCTTCGGGGCCGACGCATCGATTCCGCGGGGTCGCTTTGCCCGCGCACACGAGCGTCGCCCAACCGGGATCATGCGGCTCTATGTATTCACTGGGCCTCACTTTAATCACGCGGGGAAATGGCATCTGAAGCTGTGCTCCGTATGATCCGAGCTTGTTGAATGATCAGGGAAGACGCGCCTGCAGATGTCCTGCGCGTAACGACAGCGGGTGTGGAACTCGCAGCCAGTTGGCCGCCTCATCAGGCTCGGCACCTCACCCTTGAGCTCGATCCTATTAAGAACCGCATCCGGATCGGGATCTGGATTGGCCGCAAGCAGTGCTTGGGTGTAGGGGTGACGCGGGTGCTCAAAGATCAGCTCGGTCGAGCCGACCTCGATAAACCGGCCGAGGTACATGATTGCCATGCGGTCGGTCATGTGGCGCACAACGTTGAGATTGTGTGTGATAATCAGGATCGCCATGCCTAGCTCGTTCTGAAGCCGCGCGAGGAGATTAAGCACCTCTCCCTGCACAGAGACGTCCAGGCCCGCGGTCGGCTCGTCGGCAATCAGCAAGTCCGGATTCAGCGCAAGAGCACGCGCGATACCAACGCGTCTAGCTTGGCCTCCGGAAAGTTGATGGGGATAGCGACAAGCGAAATCCTCCGGCAAGCCAACCATACGCAGCAGGCGCGCGGCTTCGGCTGCCGCGTCGATATCACGTAACCCGTGGATCCGGAAAGGCTCCCCCAATAGCGATCGCACCGTCAGCCTCGGGGAAAGTGAGGCAATCGGATCCTGGAACATCATGGCCATTCGGCGCAGGTACGGCTTGCGTTCAGACCCGCTGAGTGCCCCAATTTCCTGTCCGTCAAAGATGATGCTGCCGCTCGTTGCCCGCTGCAGCCCGATTACTGTGCGCGCGATGGTGGATTTACCCGAGCCACTTTCCCCGACAAGGGCGAGTGTCTCGCCCTTCCGGATGTCGAAGGACACACCGCATGCTGCATCGATGTAAGGATCTTTTGTCCCAGTTGCGAGCGCCTTCAGCGAACCCATGGTGCGGAAACGGACGGAAAGATCCTGAACACGAAGAAGCCCACTCATCTCGAAACTAAACCCTTCTCATTAAGCAAATGGCATCGCGCTGCTTGCTCCACGCCGATGCGATACTCAATCGGGGTGTCTTGCGTACAACGGCCAAACGCCTGCGGGCATCGCGGTTGGAAGATGCATCCTTCTTTTGAGCCGAGGAGATTTGGCACCTCGCCGCGAATAGTTGGCAAAGTGCGTGTTTTCTGTCTAATTCGCCCCGGGTCGCACTCAAGCAGCGCGCGCGTGTAGGGGTGAGCAGGATTGTGGAAAATGTCCCTTACGCCCCCCTGCTCGACTACTTCGCCCGCATACATCACCGCGACTCGGTCGCACAACTCAGCGACCGCGCCGAGATGATGGGACACAAAAAGGACCGAGCAACCGATTTCCTTTTGCAAATCCTTCAGAAGATGAATGATCTGCACTTCTAGCGTTGCATCAAGCGCAGTGGTCGGCTCGTCGGCGATGAGGAGCGCAGGCTTCACCAGAAGTGCCATGGCGATACAGATGCGCTGACGCATGCCGCCGGAGAAGTGATGCGGATAGCCTCCCATGCGGCTTTGCGGATCGGGAATTCCGACTCGATGAAGCATTTGGATGGCAAGAGAGCGTTTTTCGCTGCGGCTTATTTTTTCGTGGTGCTGAATATCAATCATCTGCCCCTCGATGGTCCGCACGGGATTAAGGGCGGTCATCGGGTCCTGGAAGATCATAGAAAGACGATTGCCGAGCAGGTTTCGACGCGTCTGAGAGGGCATTTCCAGCAGGTCTCGACCTTCGAACAGAATATTCCCGGCTGTCACCACTGCATTTTGCGGAAGCAGCCCCATCACTGTGTATGCAAGCGTCGATTTCCCCGATCCACTCTCGCCTACAATGCCAACCACCTGTGCGGCCGGAACATTGAGCGAAATGTTTCGGAGCGCGTGAACCCGGCCACGCGGCGTGCCAAAGTCTAGATCGAGCCCACGAATCTCAAGCAGCGGCGGGGAAGGGGCGGACGAATGTGATGTCGGATCCTCGTGTCTCATAGGTCTTTCCGTAGCTTGGGATCGAATATTTCGCGCAACGCCTCACCCAGGAAGGTGAAGCCTAGCGTTGCGAGGACGATCGGAATGCCCCCGGCGATAACCAGCCAAGGCGCCTTATCGATATAGTTAAAACCATCGTTGAGGATGGCTCCCCAATCGGGCGTTGGTGGGCGCACGCCCATGCCGAGAAAGCTGAGACCCGCTTCTACGGCGATGACGGCCGGAACGTCCATGCTTACGAGAATTAGAAGCGGACCGATGACATTTGGGAGCACGTGCACGGCGAGAATGCGAGTCGTCCCGGCGCCCATGCTGCGCTCTGCTGCGACGTACTCGCTGCTGCGCAGCGCCTCCGTTTGGGTCCGCACCACACGCGCATAAATGGGCATGGAAGTAATTGCGATGACCAGAATGACGCTCGCCAAACTAGGTCCTAACAGCGCGACCATAGCCAGCGCGAAAATGATACCCGGAAATGACCGGATAGTATCGAAAAATAGGACAAGCAAATTGTCTAGCCAGCGTGGGCCGAACCCCGCAATCAAACCAAGTACCAGGCCGACCGCCAGTGAACTGCCCAAGGAGACAAACGCAACTAGTAGCGGGATGCGACTGCCCATGATGATGCGAGAAAAAGTGTCGCGGCCAAGTTGATCCGTGCCCAGCAGATAATGCAGCGAAGGATCTGCGAGACGCGGCCCAACCATAATCCGCACCGGGTCATGCATTATCATTAACGGAGCGAAGATCGCGATTGCGGTAATGAGTGTAACAAGCGCTGCTCCGAGCATGCCCAGGCGGTTTTTACGAAATTGCTGCAATCCCGGGCCAATGGCGACATTGGTCTCCGGACGGGTGGTTTCAACGCTCGCCATGTCAGAGCTTTTCCCTGGTTCGCGGATCGAGGAATGCGTTTATCAAATCGGAGAGCGTCGTAGCGGCAACGATAAGGATGGTGGTGACAAGGACGGCACCCATCACTACCGGATAGTTCCGCGCGGTGACCGCGTTCACGATTAACGCTCCGATCCCGGGTCTCGCGAAGACTACCTCGATAAATACCGCCGACGAAAGCAGCCACGCTATCCCTACGCCGAGTATGGTCACGGTTGGCAGAATGGCGAGCGGCATCGCGTAACGCGCGACGATGCGCCATTCCGAAATCCCAAAGGCGCGGGCCATGCGTATGTGATTTTCCCCTAAAACCTCCAGCATCGATGCGCGCACTAGCCGAGAAATGTAGCCCACCCAGCCAATGCCTATGGCAAAACCAGGGAGGATGAGATGGACAAGTCCGTCCCAGAATCCATCGCCGGCTCCGATCGCTGGCAACCAACGCAAAGTCACGGCAAAAAACAATAGCGCGTAGACCGCCATCACGAACGAAGGAATGGCGAGCGTGGCGACCGCCACGACGCCGACGACCTGGTCGACCAACGAGTTGCGTCGCATCGCCGAGTAGCAGCCGAGCGGCACCGCCACGACGACCGCCCAGAAGATCGAGAACAAAACCAGTTCGATCGTATATGGCAATTGCTCGAACACAATGTCGGCTACAGGTTTCTGGCCGAATACGTCGAAACCGAGGTCCCCGCGGAGCAGCCCGCCGAAGAACGTAGTGATCTGAACGACAAGCGGCTTGTCGAGCCCCATCTGATGATGAAGTTGCGCTTTCATTTCGGGAGTTGCCCGTGGTCCCAGCAGAATCGCTGCAGGGTCGCCGGGTACTGCTCTGATCATTAGGAACAGAAGAGTCACCGCGATCGCAATAATTGCGATCGCGAGGGCAAGCCTCTTGAGAAGGTAAAGCCACATTCTCCCGGCCTCTTCAAATGGCCTTGAAGTCGAGGTACAGTGGGTACCCGTCCGGGCGGGTGGCGGTCTGGATTTTTCTGGTCCGATACACAATCGGCTCTCCCACATGGGTCAAGAACCGATAGGCGCCGGAATCCTCCATGAGATCCTGCATTTCCTGATACAGTGTCGCCCGAGCATTCGGGTCTTCCGTTATTGCCCCCTCCGCGGCCAACTGATCATATCGTTCGCTGCGGAAGCGCTCCCAATTTGTAGCCTGACCGACTTGAGCTTGCACAAACCAGGAGGTGGGATAATACGGGTCTGGCAATGAGGCGTATGGGAGCAGGATGAGCTGCAGATCTTTCCAGCGCTCGCCTTCCGATTCCATCCCCACTGTCCAGAACGAGCCGCCATCCTGGGAATTGATCTCGAGGGAAATGCCGACCTGAGATAATTGCGCCTGAACTGTCTGCGCAATAGTCGAGGACGTACTATCGTTGAGGCAGTCGATCGTAAGGGCCAGATCTGACACCCCGGCTTTCTCTAGAAACTCCTTGGCCTTCTCAATATCGCCTTCCGGGGGCACAAGCGACTTGTCGCGATGCCCGATAACACCAGGAGGAATAATCCCGGTCGCTGGGGCTGCTTGACCAGAATAAGCGGCATCGAGGATCTGCGACACATTGATCGCCCACTGGATCGCCTTCCGGACATTAATGTCCTTCAGCTTTGGGTGATCCACGTTCATACCGATCCAGCTGAAATTGAGCGATTGGTATTCCTCGACCTTCGTGTCGGCGGGCGGATTGTCCTTGAAAGTTGCAACTGAATCCATACTGATAACAGAATAATCAATATCGCCCGCCAAATATGCGCGTTCCGCCGCCTTGGTGTCGCCGATCGGCAAGATGCGGATTTCGTCAAAGCCTGGCTTTGGACCGGACCACTCCGGATTGCGTGTCAGGACCACATACTGGTTCGGCTTCCAGTCTGCGATTGCATACGGGCCTGAGAAAGCCGGCGGTTTCATGCCAAAGGTTCCCCCGTCCTTTGTTGCCTTCATCACCGCCTCTTCGGAAACGATATGCCCAACGGCAGAGGGGAGTGAGATCAACCAAAGCGGCACAAACGGTGTCTTCAGCACGATCACGCCGGTATAGTCATCTTCGATATCAACATGGTCGAGAGAACCCCAGTCGACTTTCACTGGAGAATTATGCTTGATCACGCGCTCGAACGAGAATTTGACATCCTTTGCAGTGAGCTCACCATGGCCGCCAGTGAACTTTATGCCTTTCCTCAGGCGGAAGCGGATATGGGTGGGGTCGAGCTGCTCGATCTTCTCTGCCGCCTCTAGTTCCCACTCCCAGTGGGAACCCGGCTTGTAGCGCGTAAGCTTCGAATAGATGCAGTTCATCACATCTACTTCGTGGTTTAAAGCATAGAACCCGGGGTCGAACGTCAAGTAGTTAATCGCGGAACGCGCTTTGAGCACCTTACCCTCGGCTGCCCAAATGGCTTGCGACAGCGGCATGCCGGCAGCGACGATGCCACCGCCGAGCGCGGCGCCGGCCTTTAGAAAATTCCGCCGGCTCACGGGGTCCAGGATATTTTTCATGAGTCACTCCTCCCTCTAGTTTAGCGACTTGAACGTAAGCCTACTTCCGCCATGGCTTATCTTCTGCGCAGTTTTTGCGTCCGGAAAGGGCTCTCCTCCGAACCTGTCCGACACGCCCTGCGGCCATCGTCGTCGTAATTGCCCCCGAGCGACATGTCAAGCTTTTAATAATGTCCATTACGTGAAAATCCCATTTCGCAGAGAGAGCCTCCGGCTGGTCAAAGCAGTCTTCACTCTGCTGCGCGTCATCGTCCAGTGCATGTGATTCGGGCGTTGCCGCTTGCAAACCGTCGCTACTTTCAAAGATTTAAGCACTTTGCGAGACAAGGCTTTCTAGCCCTCAGCTCCAGCCCAACAGCGTGAAAATTCATCAATGCGCGCAGATATCGCCATTGACTAGCCAGGCATCTTTATATAATGGTCATTCTATCTTCAATGTGTGAGGCGTACTCGGTCGGATCGGTCTTTGTATCCTGGCTAAGCAAGCTTTCACCTTGCCTGGAACTGACGTTTGAAGAAGCGCTGCTTCGTGAACGCCTTTTGTACTCGAAGGGATAGGTTGATGGATCTGGGGTTAGCAAATAAGCGGGTTTTGATCACCGCCGGTGCTGCCGGAATTGGTAGGGCGGTAGCGGAACATTTTATTGCCGAGGGCGCAAAAGTGCTCGTCTGCGATATTGACGAGGAAGCGATTAGAAGTGTTCGGGCAACCACAGGCATATTTGCAGTCAGCACGGATGTTTCGAAGTCCGAAGCGGTGGCTGAACTCTTCGTGGAAGTCGATCGCCAACTGGGTGGACTCGACATTTTGATCAACAACGCTGGCACCTCAGGTCCATCGAAGCCGCTGGAGGCCGTCAGCGATGAAGAATGGCGAGCTACTCTCGCCGTTAATCTGGATGGATCATTTTTTTGCGCGAGGTCCGCAGTACCCCGCATTAAGGAAGCTGGAGGCGGATCTGTCGTTAATATCTCTTCTGTCGCAGGTCTTCTGCCTTTCGCTAAGCGCATCCCTTACTGCACAGCAAAATATGGCGTTATCGGGCTTACAGAGGTAATGGCCAGGGAGCTCGGCCCGCACAACATCAATGTCAACGCGATATGCCCCGGAAACGTTGACTCCCCTCGAGCGGAGCGCGTGAATGTTATGGCAGCGCAATCGTTTGGGTTGTCAGTAGAGCAGATAAGGCAAGCAGTCCTCGATCAAACGTCCATGCGCAGGCTCGTAAGCGTCAGCGAGATCGCAGGTATGATTGCGTACCTTTGCAGTCCTCAAGCTCGGATTATTTCGGGACAATCCATAGCGATCGACGGCCAAACAACAGCTACCGAATTCTAGCAATCCAAACGCTCTAGCCGAAGGTAAACGGCGTAATTCAGAGCATTTGTCGACCGCTACCCGTATTTAGCTAAGGAGAAGATCAATGACCCTATCCATGAACCGTGAGGTTTTTATCACTTGTGCTGTGACCGGCGCGGCTGATACTGCATCGAAGTCCCGCCACGTGCCCCGTTCGCCGGAAGAAATCGCGGCGGCCTCCATCGAAGCTGCCAAGGCAGGTGCTGCAGTCGTCCACATTCATGTTCGCGATCCGGAAACGGGGGCGCCGTCTCGCCGAAACGATCTGTACAAGGAAGTTACCGATCGCATACGACAGGCGGACACAGACGTCGTATTGAATATCACCGCTGGCATGGGTGGCGACCTGATTTTCGGTAGTGTCGAACAGCCATTTCCAGTCGCTCCGAACAGTGACTTCGTTGGCGCCTCCGAAAGGTTTGCTCACATTCTCGAGTGTGCTCCAGAGATTTGTACGCTTGATAATGGTACAATGAACTTCAACCTCGGGGATTATGTGATGGCCAATCCGCCATCAACACTGCGTGCAATGGCCAAGATGATGACCGACTTCGGCGTTCGGCCTGAAATCGAAGTTTTTGATACCGGACACTTGTGGTTCGCTAAGCAACTCGTCGAGGAAGGTCTCATCGAGGACCCGGTTTTGGTTCAGCTTTGCATGGGTATCCCATGGGGTGCTCCCAATGACCTCAACACCTTCATGGCCATGGTGAATACGATTCCGTCGAATTGGACTTTCTCCGCGTTCGCTATCGGCCGCGACGCATTAGCCTACCCCGCGGCAGCTGTTCTGGCGGGCGGCAATGTGCGCGTAGGTCTTGAAGACAACCTTTACATTGGAAAGGGTCAGTTCGCAACGAACGCCCAGTTGGTCGAGAGGGCCGCCAATGTGGTCGGAAACATGGGGGCCAGGATTATCGGTCCGGAGGAAGTTCGGCGCAAGCTCAAGCTAACAAAGCGATAAGACGGTTGACTGAAAAAACAGGACAACAGAGCTCCGAGCTGTGCTGTCCCGACTGTTCAAGACGACCACGCAACATACTGAGAAGGAGAGACACCTGTGTCTCAAATTGCAAAGGCGGCTAGCATTGGCGGCGGTGTCATCGGCGGCGGCTGGGTCGCCCGCTTCCTTCTCGCTGGCATCGACGTCAACGTCTATGATCCTCATCCCCAAGCTCAGCGGCTCATTTCGGAAGTAATTGCTAATGCGGAATACGCCTACACGATGTTGACCAGCGCGCCGCTTCCAAAACGCGGAGTTCTGACATTCTGCACCTCTCTCGAGGAGGCGGTTCAAGACGTAGACTGGATCCAGGAAAGCGTGCCCGAGCGGCTGGATTTGAAACGCAGCGTGCTAGCTCAGATAGACGTCGCCGCCGATCCTAAGGCATTGGTTGGATCTTCCACCTCTGGCCTGATGGCGACCGATCTTCAGAAAGACATGAAACGTCCAGAGAGGATGTTCGTCGCACATCCATTCAACCCTGTATATTTGCTCCCATTGGTTGAACTGGTTGGTGGTAAGCAGACGGCTAGAGCGGCGCTGGAAGATGCGAAGGCTCGCTTGGTCACCATCGGCATGACCGGATTGATCATTAGCAAGGAGATTGATGCTTTCGTAGCTGATCGTCTCATGGAAGCTCTGTGGCGTGAAGCTCTGTGGCTCATCAAGGATGACATCTGCGACACCGAAACTCTCGACAATGTCATTCGATACTCGTTCGGTCTCCGTTGGGCGCAGATGGGCCTTTTCGAGACCTACCGCGTTGCTGGCGGCGAAGCCGGAATGCGCGATTATCTCTCCAAGTATGGTCCCTGCCTCCAGTGGCCATGGACGAAGCTTACGAACGTCGTTGACCTCGACACCGACCTAGTTGACAAGGTGGCGAGCCAGTCTGACGCCCAGTCAGGGCAGCGTGGCATTCGGCAGCTCGAGAAAATCCGCGACCAGAACCTGGTCGGTATTATGCAGGCCCTAAAAGTTGGGGACGAGGGGCGGGGCTGGGGTGCCGGGAAACTTCTAGCCGACTTCGAAGCCCGTCTTTGGAGAATCGCTTCGAAAACACAGATGGCGACAGGCGACCAGACATTAAGGCTTCTGGACTTGAAGGTTCCGGCTGCCTGGATTGACTACAATGGGCACATGACCGAATACCGGTACACGCAGTGCTTTGCCGACGCCACCGAAGCGCTCTTTCAGCAGATTGGCGTCGACATGAATTATGTGAACGGCGGCCATAGCTACTACACGGTCGAGAGCCATATTCGGCTACTTGCTGAGGCAAAGCTGGGTGACGCGCTGTACGTAAAGGCGCAACTGCTTCCTTCTGACGGCAAGACGATTCATAGCTTTATGTCGTTGTACCGGACGTCCGACAACACGCTCTTGTCGACTTATGAAAGCATGATGTTGCATGTTTCTTCGAAGGAGAAACGCGCGGTCCCGCCTCTGCCTGAGATCATAGGGAAGCTTAAGCCGCTCATTGAAGGTCATTCTGCCCTCCCAGTTCCTGATGCGGCGGGGCGCTCCGTTGGCATGAAACCAGCCCGCGCATAGCGGCCGGAAAAGGAAGTCACGCAATGCTCCGCGGAATTTTTGTTGGCGTCGCGCTAACCAGTGACGCCGTAGATCTTGCCAATCCGGGGTTATGGCGTGCGCGGCTGCATTCTGTCGCCCAAGCTCCAAAGCTGAACGGCAAAGTGTACCCGATATCACAGTACCGAACCGTTGGAGGAGTGAGTTGAATAAAGTCTTTGATGACGCCGGTGGTGCACTGAATGGCTTGTTGTTTGACGGAATGTTCATCGCTGCTGGTGGGTTCGGACTCTGTGGAATTCCGGAGTTGCTGATCAGCGCGGTCCGGGAGGCGGGTACCAAGGATCTAACAATCGCGTCGAACAATTGCGGCGTCGACGACTTCGGCCTCGGCGTGCTGCTGAAGACGAAGCAGATCAGGAAGATGATCTCGTCCTATGTGGGAGAGAACGCAGAGTTCATGCGCCAGTACCTGAGCGGCGAGCTTGAGCTTGAGTTCAACCCGCAGGGAACGCTTGCCGAGCGCATGCGCGCCGGCGGCGCCGGCATTGCCGGCTTCTACACCAAAACCGGTGTCGGCACCGTCGTTGCCGAGGGCAAGGAGACGAAGACCTTCAACGGCGAGACCTATATTCTCGAGACAGGCATCATCGCGGACCTGTCGATTGTCAAGGCCTGGAAGGCCGACACGTCGGGCAATCTCGTCTTCCGCAAGACAGCTCGCAACTTCAACCCGCCGGCCGCGACCTGCGGCAAGATCTGCGTAGCGGAAGTCGAGGAGATCGTACCGGTCGGCAGCCTCGATCCCGATCAGATCCACCTGCCGGGGATCTACGTGCATCGCCTCATCCAAGGCGTGCACGAGAAGCGCATCGAACAGCGCACGACGTGCGCGGCGGCCTGAGGGCAGGGGGAAGAGATGGCTTGGGACAGAAAGCAGATGGCAGCACGGGCTGCCCGCGAACTTGAAGACGGCACCTATGTCAATCTCGGTATCGGCATTCCAACGCTGGTGGCCAATTACATCCCAGACGGCGTCCTTGTGACGTTGCAGTCGGAGAATGGTCTGCTTGGTATCGGCCCCTTTCCGACCGAAGACCAGATCGATGCGGATCTCATCAACGCCGGCAAGCAGACGGTGACGGAGCTGCCGCATTCCGCTTTCTTCGACTCGGCGCAGAGCTTCGCCATGATCCGCGGCGGCAAGATCGCTATGGCTATCCTTGGCGCCATGGAAGTGGCCGAGAACGGCGACCTCGCCAACTGGATGATCCCCGGCAAGCTGGTCAAGGGCATGGGTGGCGCCATGGACCTGGTTGCAGGCGTCAAGCGCGTGGTCGTTGTCATGGATCACACCAACAAGGCCGGTGAGTCCAAGGTGCTGAAGGCATGCACTCTGCCCCTGACCGGACAGGGCGTCGTCGATCGGATCATCACCAATCTCGGTGTGCTCGACGTCGTCGATGGCGGACTGAAGCTGGTCGAGCTTGCCGAGGGCGTTACCGACGGCGAGATCCGCAGCGCCACCGAGGCGACAATCGTCAACTAACGTCGACAGTTCTTTGCTGAGCCGCTGCAGACGGCACGCTTCTGACTTCGCAGGACCATAAAGGAGACCACCATGAGCACTCCCTCCATCGTCATCGCCAGTGCGGCCCGTACGGCCGTCGGTTCCTTCAACGGCGCTTTCGCCAGCACGCCCGCGCATGAGCTCGGCGCAACGGTCATCAAGGCGGTGCTCGAACGGGCGGGCGTCGAGGCGGGAGAGGTGGACGAGGTGATCCTCGGCCAGGTGCTGCCGGCGGGCGAAGGGCAGAACCCGGCGCGCCAGGCGGCGATCAAGGCCGGCATTCCGCAGGAGAAGACCGCCTGGGGCATGAACCAGCTTTGCGGCTCCGGCCTTAGAGCGGTGGCACTCGGCATGCAGCAGATCACGACCGGCGACGCCAACATCATCGTGGCCGGCGGCATGGAGTCGATGTCGATGGCGCCGCATTGCGCGCACTTGCGCGCCGGCGTGAAGATGGGCGACTACAAGCTGATCGACACGATGATCAAGGACGGCCTCACCGACGCCTTCTACGGCTATCACATGGGGACCACCGCCGAAAACGTCGCGCGCAAGTGGCAGCTTACCCGCGAGGAGCAGGACGAGTTCGCGCTCCGCTCCCAGAACAAGGCGGAAGCGGCGCAGAAGGCCGGTAAGTTCGCCGACGAGATCGTGCCCTTCATCGTCAAGACGCGTAAGGGCGACGTTACCGTCGACCAGGACGAATATATCCGTCACGGCGCCACGCTCGATTCCATGGCGAAGCTGCGCCCGGCCTTCGACAAGGAAGGAACGGTGACCGCCGGCAATGCCTCCGGCATTAACGACGGCGGCGCCGCGACGCTGCTGATGAGCGAAGCAGAGGCCGGCAGGCGCGGCATTCAACCGCTCGCCCGCATCGTCTCCTGGGCGACCGCCGGCGTCGACCGGCAGATCATGGGTACGGGTCCGATCCCGGCCTCCCGCAAGGCGCTCGAAAAGGCCGGCTGGTCGATCGGCAACCTCGAGCTCGTGGAAGCGAACGAAGCATTCGCGGCACAGGCTTGCGCGGTCAACAAGGATCTCGGTTGGGATCCGTCGATCGTCAACGTCAATGGCGGGGCGATCGCCATCGGCCATCCGATCGGCGCATCGGGTGCCCGCGTCCTCAACACGCTGCTCTTCGAGATGAAGCGGCGCGGCGTCTCCAAGGGCCTTGCGACCCTCTGCATCGGCGGCGGCATGGGTGTCGCCATGTGCGTGGAAGCGGTGTGAGGGGAGGCAGTGTCATGGCCGCCGAGCACCGCCTTTGCGATGTCGCGCTTGACCACTCCTTCAGCGGTCGAGATGCTCGAATTGAGCGCGAACAGGCGCTCGCCATTATCGACCTTTTAGAAAGCAACTCCTTCATCCCAGTCGGTCACGAGGGTGGGCCGTACCGTCTAAGGATCGAAACCGCGGACGGACGCCTCGCGCTGCATATTGCCGATGATGAGGGCAAATACGTCGTCAGTCACTATCTATCGATCGCGCCGTTCCGCCGATTGCTCAGAGACTACACCCGCGTCTGCGAAGGCTATTTCGAGGCCATGTGCCGTCCCGGACCTGAACGGCTGGAAGCCATCGATATGGGCCGACGCGGCATTCATAACGAGGCCGCCGAACTTCTGAGGGAGCGTCTCTCAAGCAAAGTGCTTATCGACAAAGACACCGCTCGTCGGCTCTTCACACTGATTTACGCACTGCTCGTACGCAATGCCCCGCATCAAGTCTGCTGAGCTGAAACCGCAATGCCAGCAAGGCGCACTGGCAGGAAACTGAGGTCATGCCGAAAACCGCCGGCTCGGCGATAACACGAGAGTAAGGCGCGGACGGGTCTTGGCTCCCTCAAGAGAAGCCTGCGGCAGCGGAGGCAAAAACACGAGCCGCCTGCAAACACGGCAGCCTCTCTGACAGCGGGACTTTATATCAGTACTAGGTGAGGCCGCGCCAACGGCCCTGCCTCTCGGTTGGTCTGGTTGGCTCGCGACGCCGTCAGACTGATCGGCCTCTCGGAGTTTTACCCGGTCCACAGAGCATTGGATTCTACTCCTAAGGCAGTTTCATCAACCAGTCGCGGGAGTGAATGCAATGAACAAGCCTATTGGAACGACGGCCCGAACTGCCGAAATTTGCCCCGAGAGTGGAGTCTGGAAGGTGATCGGCTTGCCGACAACCACCGCTCCTATCGCGAAGGGCAACCGTATGCCTCCGTATAGCGGGAAGGCTGTCACCTGGAAGCTCGTCAGTTATGCCTAATGAGTAAATAGATGACCGCCGGCCCCTGTGAACACATTGCAGGGGCCAACCTTGCGCTACCAGCATGCTCACTCCAGCTGGTGGGTAGCGCTTCCTCGGCGCGACGGTCGGTCATGGGCCTGCAACAGCCGATGCACCTGAATGCGACTGAAGCCCGAGCAACTCGGCCGCCCGGCTGCGGCTGCGAATCTGCGGGATGAGTTCAAGACGATGCAATTCCTTCTGGGACATGATGCTGGTCAAACGTCAACGTTTGGAAGGAAGACTGGCGCCGTGAAGCGTGGTTGAGAGCAAGAGCGTCACGAGAGGCGAACACTGTCGCATCTCTAAAATGCCGTGTGAGTTCATGCCGAACTGCGACTTGCACATGTGACGCTAGCCGACATGCCGCGTTTGCGCGAGTAGTTTCTTGCGCAAGACTTCCGCGGGCGTTCGATAGCCCAAGCACTTCCGCGGCGCCGAGTTGAGCCGGTCGCAAATGTCCTTCAGCTCGCCGTCGCTGATCGACAGGGGGTCCACCTCTCTCGAAAGCCTTTTGCGACCCGGCCATTGGTGTTCTCGACCGTGCCTTTCTGCCAGGGCGACTGCGGGCCTCAGAACCATGTCTGCGTTCCGACGCCAGCCTGCAGATAGGGTCATTCGCTGAACTCAGTGCCCGGTCGAAGGTGATGGAGCTTCGAGCGGCGCGGGGTAGGGATCCTCAATCAGCCCGTCCACGATCGGCTTCGATTGTCGTTGTTGCGCAGGAAGACCGCAAAGCGGCTGACCCGCTCGACCAGTGAGGTCACGTTGGCCTCGCCGAACTTCTTGCGAAACTGAATGAGATCGCACTCCTATATGTGGATACCCCAGGCGATGCAAGGGCTTTTCGGATAGTTTGAACGTGAGATCGGGTACGGTCATGTGTCAGGCCTCTATTGAAGCGGCTTTCTATTTGCCGCGGGCCTTTATGGCGTGCGAAGGTCGGGTCCATATCAATGTCGCGGGCGCGAAGCCCTCTGGGAGTGCCTGGTTTTCCGGACCTCGATCTTGTCGATCCGTTGTCCTCACTGTCCAAAGTCCTCCGCACATCATCGAAAATGCTTAGTTTCGGCGTTAGGCCGAAACAGGAACATCTCGATATTCCTCATTCCTTGTCATCATCGCCCAGATCGCGCGCGCCGGGAGACCGGCCGGATGGCGATCCCATATTCCATATGGTCCGTCTGGCCGGTGCGACGCGGCCCGCTTTTGCTGCGCTGTTGCTCTCGCCCGGCCTGCATCTCGGCCCCCAGTCGCAGCATGTCGTCGAGGCGCTTGTTCTCCAGCATCTCGGAGCGGTGCACCGAGCGCAGCGTGTCGTAGGGCAGGGACGTCCCCTCATGGGTGACATCGAGGCGACCGTCGGGATAGTCGCAGACAATGACCTTCTTGCTGGCGAGATCGGTCGGATCGAGGATGAATTGCACCTTGTGATAGTGCAGCATCAGCGCCTGTGACGGCGTGCGGACCTCTTGCAGCATATGGCGCGCCCTCGAGGTTCTCATGCGCGGCAAACGGCCGGTGCATGTCCTTCGGATCGCGGGGCGCCTTGCCAAAGCGACGATTGAAGTCCGCCATGAGCTCCGGCGCATAGCTTATGGCCGCGCGATCGTGGCGATCCCGCGCAGCCGCAGTTCCTTGACGAGCCGATCCTGGAGAGGGCAGATCCACTCGGATCAGAGACGGCCACCCAAATTACTGTCTCAAACGCAGTCGTCCTCCTCAGAGTAGGTGTCGGAGCATCCAACTGAAATTCATTTCCACGGCATTCTTAAGGTTACCGGCAAGTGAACCCCCCTCACTGGCTCCATGCTTTTTCGATTTATCGATGTCCGGTTGAGGACGTCTGTGTTCTGAACCGGACACCCCTCGCGCTAATGTCACGCTGGTAAGGCGCGAAACCCCGGACTTTTGTCGCTCCTGCTCACAACATCTCTGGTGGCATGCTAAATGCATGTGTACTGCCAAGATGCACATCCCACCATGACCGACGCGTTATCTTCAGCCAAGGACCATATGATACTCGCTCGAACAAACCAGGCCGATCGACACACCCCGGACCACCTTTACCTGCTCCGTCGCGGGTGCCGCTGTCACTCGCACCCCGGCTTTGGTTTCCGTGGCGTTTGGAGCGGCGCAGCGAGGGGTGTCACCTTCTGCCCGCGAAAGCCGCGCCGATTGGCTCGCGTTACTGGCGGTACAGCGTGGGCACTATGCCCTTTGGGAGGGCCGGTGGTTGGGGGGACGAGTTGCTTAAGCGTCAGTTGGCATGCTGGCTTTTCTTCCTGTGAGACGCACAAGCGGTGGACCGCCGCCGCCTGGGATAGCAGGACCCATACCAGCGCTAGGTTGACTCCGCGGCAGCACAAAGTGCTGGCGACGCTATTCGTGCCAGCTCGCCGCTGGTCATTAGCGCTCGCGCTTGTCGGGGTAAGTACAACTAGTATTGGGGTCGACCCAAGTCCGAGCGAATTACTGTGCCCATGAACAAACATAAAGGAGTAGCTCATGCGAGTAGCTGTAGTTAGGAACAAAGATGCTACGGGCGTGATAAATCGGTTCGGTCAGCCTTATCCGCGGCCAGCGGAGCCTTATGACTGGCCGCAGGACCCCAGCGAAGGTGTCGTGGCGGCGCTACAAGAGGGCGGCCACGAGGTGCTGCTGTGTGAAGGGGATAAAGGATTGCTCGCTGCGCTCGAGCAGTTCATGCCGCCAGATATGGAAGCCCGCCCTTCGGGAATCGTCTTCAACTTGGCGAACGGAATTCAGGGTGAGAGCCGTCTCACCCACGTTCCGGCCATGCTCGAGATGGCAGGCGTCCCATATACCGGACCAGGCCCGCTCGGGTATGCGTTAGCGCACGAAAAGGTGATCACCAAGAGGCTCATCCGTGGTCACGGCTTGCCTACCCCAAACTTTCGCGTGATGCATCGCGGCACCGAGAATACCGGCGACTTGCGATTCCCGCTAGTAGTGAAGCCGCCTCGCGAAGATGACAGCATTGGATTGCAGCTAGTACATGAACCTGATGAGCTAAAGCAGGCCGTCGAAGTGATTGTCGAGCAGTATGGGCAGGAGGCGCTGGTGGAAGAGTACATCGAAGGGCGGGAAGTCAGCGTTCCGCTGCTTGGAAACGGAGATCTCGAGGTGTTGCCTCTTGTGGAGCAAGACTTCGGCGATCGCGCAACGCGTCTTATGACCTGGGAGGCGAAATACGTGGCGGCTGCGGCGCCGTCGAAGATTTGCCCGGCACAGATCGGGAGCAGGCTTGCGACAATCCTGCGGGATATTTCGATTGCGACATTCCGCGCCTGCCATGGGCGGGATTATGCCCGCGTCGACTTCCGGATCGACCGCTTCGACCAGCCTTTTGTCCTGGAGATCAACGCCGGTCCGCTACTCACAACAGGCTCGTCGTACGGCGTGGCTGCGAGGACCGCCGGACACAGCTTATCGAGCTTGGTCAATCGCATTCTGGATGTTGCCCACACGCGGTATTTCGCAACCGATATCCCCCAAGGCCGAACGTGATGCTGCTTCTTCGGCTAGCGCCATTCCTCTTCCTCCGAATAGTGCCTATCCCTCCGGTAAGAAGTTGACCGGCTGCAATAGCACAACCGGAAGACGATGACCGAATTAGCCGCCTTGATGCACAGCAACGAGCTTTTGGCGGGCCGAGGTGGCAACATGGTCGCCGTTGGGTGTTCTTCTCACGAGTCTCGTTGGGCGCCAGCAGTTCCGTCGTGAGGAATGGGAATTTGCAGGTTTAGGTCGCCTTCAGCGCCCGTCGTTTAATCGCGAGCTGCGGAAAGCGATCGAAGACGGTGCGCAGGATGGGCTGGTCCGGGCAGGAGGTCGCGAGGCGCTGGGCAATAGCCGGACAGATCATACTCAATGGCGACTGGATCGAAAGCGCGCCCGTATCTCCTCCCGCCGCGGCGGGTGGAGATACGGGTTTCGTTTCGCTAAAATGGGGTCAAATCTTCCCTCCGCTTGACACCTCGGCCTCTACCGCCTCGTTACAAGGCATCGGGGCTTTGGCCGAGCCGCAGCACGGGCAGTTCGAAGGCGCGGCGATGACGACGCGCTCGCGCGGCAGATGCTCGGGAAACGGCTTGCGCTCGAACGCCGGGGCCGCCGAGGAGTGTGCCGCCATCTCTGCGGTCACTTCGTTTTCGCCGGCGTCCGCGTCCAGTTCATCGAGCTGCAGCTCCATCTGTCCGAGAAGCCGGGCCTTGCGCTCCGAGCGGCGGCCATGAATGTCGCGCTTCAATTTCTCGATCTCTAGCCTCAGCCGGGCAGTCAGCGCATCCGAATGCGAGTTCACGGCCTGGGCGCGGGCGGCGAGCGCCTCGGCTTCACGGCGGGCCACGCGCTCGGCGAGGATCATCGCATGCGCGCTGGCAAGGTCGTCGGGAAGCTGATCGGCCGCATCGGTCATGGCGGGAGGGAATCATATTCGCTCCCGCCATGCCAGTGGATTTTCTCATCCCGCCGAGCTCGGACGCCAGCTTTTTGCGGCATTCGCCCGTCGATGCCTTCGAGCAAATAGCCGAGCTGCGCGGGCGTGATCACCACCGTGCCGTCGGCCGCCGATAGCCAGATAAAAGTAAGCGGCAAGCAGAGGCCGCTTGTCCTCAAAGCGGTAGACGACCATGGGCGGACCACTGCCATCAAATGGTCGGTCATCCCTGTTATGTAGATCTCTACATAACAGGGA
>NZ_JAGILA010000014.1 GCF_017874595.1 Sinorhizobium kostiense
ACATTCCCCTGGGCTGGCGATTGCGGGGCAGGCTCGATCATGCCGCATGGCGGCGCAGCCTTGACCGTCTGTTTGCCCGTCACGAGGCGCTGCGCTCGACGTTCGTCGCCGGAGAGGATGACCCGCAGGTTGAGATTTTATCAGCGGACACGCGATTGCCGGTGGTCGAAGACGACCTTCGGGGTGAACCGGATGCCGAGGTCTTGCTTTCGGCCCTGTGCGAAGAAGAAGCAAGGACACCGTTCGATCTTGCGCGCGGCCCGCTGATCCGCGGCCGCCTGATCCGGCTGGCCGATGACGACCACGTCTTTCTGCTGACGCAACACCACATCGTCGCCGACGGCTGGTCGATGGGCGTGCTGATGCGCGAACTCAGTCAGCTTTACCGGGCGTTTGCGGCCGGGCGCGACGATCCTTTGCCGCCGCTGGCGATCCAGTATCCGGATTATGCCGTGTGGCAACGGCAATGGCTGTCGGGGGAGCGGCTGCAGGCCCAGGCGCAGTATTGGCGCGACAGTCTGTCTGGCGCTCCTGCGCGTCTGACACTTCCGACCGACCGGCCGCGGCCGGCGCAGCAGTCGTTTGCCGGAGCCAGCGTGCCTGTCGTCATCGATCAGGATCTGACGCGCGGGCTGAAGCGGCTGAGCCATCAACATGGCACGACCTTGTTCATGACGGTGCTGGCGGCCTGGGCGGCGGTGCTGGCGCGGCTGTCCGGGCAGGCCGACATCGTGATCGGCGTGCCGACGGCCAATCGCGGCCGCCGCGAGGTCGAGGAGCTGATCGGCTTCTTCGTCAACACCCTGGCGGTTCGCATCGATCTGTCGGGTGAGCCGAGCGTGTCGGATCTGCTGGAGCGGACGCGGCGCACGGCGCTCGCCGCGCAGGAGCATCAGGACCTGCCGTTCGAGCAGGTCGTGGAGATCGTCCAGCCGCCCCGCGCCCTCGATCACACGCCGCTGTTCCAGGTGGGACTGGCCTGGCAGAACGATGCCGCTGAGACCTTCGATCTTCCCGGATTGAGCGTGAAGGCCGCAGGCCATAGGGTCGATCAGGTGAAGTTCGATCTGGAACTGAACCTGGGGGATCAGGGCGAGGTGATCGCCGGGATTCTGGGTTATGCGACCGCGTTGTTCGACCGGGCGACGATCGAGCGGCAGCGCGGCTATCTGCTGGCGCTGCTGCGGGCGATGGTTGCCGATGCCGGGCAGCCGGTCGGCCGCATCGACATCCTGCCGGCGGAAGAGCGCCGCTATCTGCTGGAGGAGCTGAACCGGACGGACGCGGACTATCCGTCGGAGCTGTGCGTCCACGAGCTGTTCGAGGCGCAGGTGCGCCGGACGCCCGACGCGGTGGCGGTGGTCCATGAGGATGAAGAGCTGAGCTATGGCGCGCTGAACGCTGAGGCCAACCGGCTGGCCCATCATCTGATCGGGCTTGGGGTGAAGCCCGACCAGCCGGTGGCGATCTGCGTCGAGCGCAGCCCGGCGATGGTGGTGGGGGTCTTGGCGATCCTCAAGGCCGGCGGCGCCTATCTGCCGCTCGACCCGGCCTATCCATGCGCGCGGCTCAACCAGGTGCTCGACGATGCCGCCCCGCGGCTGCTGCTGTGCGACGCGGCCGGCCGCGCAGCGCTGGGCGCCGAGGCGATCACCAATGTGACGGCGGTCGACCTCAATGCGGCCAGCCCGGTCTCGGCGAGGCTGCCGGCGTCGGATCCCGACCCACGCGATCTCGGCCTCGCCCCCAGCCATCTCGCCTACATCATCTACACCTCAGGCTCCACCGGAACGCCCAAGGGCGTCATGGTCGAGCATCGCGGGATGACCAATTATCTAAGCTGGGCTCGTGAGACCTACGCGCCCATATCCTCCTCCGTCGTCTCCTCTTCGCTCGCCTTCGATGCTACGGTCAACAGCCTGTTTGCGCCTTTGGTCTCTGGCGGCCATGCATTGCTTACGAAAGAGGGGGACGAGGTCGAGGGGATCAGGTCGAGGGTCGGCACCCGGTGCGGGCTGGTCAATGTCACCCCGACCCTTCTGGATGTTCTGGGGCAGCAGCTGCAGTCGGCTGGAGATGCCAGTCAGGTGGAGCTGTTCGTCATTGGCGGCGAGGCATTGTCGTCGTCGACGGTCGAGCTATGGCGTCAGATCCAGCCGGCTGCCAGAATGGTCAACGAGTATGGCCCGACGGAAGCGGTTGTCGGTTGTGCCTTCCATGACATCCCCGCAGACCTTTCCGCATCGACAAATGTGCCGATCGGCCGCCCAATCGCGAACACGCGGCTCTATCTGCTTGACGACCATGGTCAGCCTGTTCCGTTCGGGACGGTTGGCGAGCTCTATATCGGCGGGGCAGGGGTTGCGCGCGGCTACCTCAATCGCCCGGAGCTGACGGCGGAGCGGTTCCTGGCCGATCCGTTCATCGGCAAGGCGGATGCACGCATGTACCGGACCGGCGACCTGGCCCGCTACCTGCCCGATGGCAATCTCGAGTTCCTGGGCCGCAACGACGAGCAGGTGAAGATCCGCGGCTTCCGCATCGAGCCGGGCGAGATCTCCGCCCGGCTGCTGGAGCACGCGCTTGTCGCCGATGCGGCGGTCGTGGCGCGGGACGATCACGCCGGCGACAAGCGGCTCGTCGCCTACGTGGTGTGTCGGCCCGAGCTGGCAACGGACGCAGCCGATGGCGCCGAACTCGCCGCGGCGTTGCGGGCCCATCTTGGTGGCCTGCTGCCCGACTACATGGTGCCGGCCGCCTTCGTGCGGCTGGACGCACTGCCGCTGACGCCGAACGGCAAGCTCGATCGCAAGGCGCTGCCGGTTCCCGACGACGATGCCTATGCGCGTCGGGGCTACGAGGCGCCGCGCGGCGCGGTCGAGACGCTGCTGGCGGCGATCTGGGAAGAGCTGCTCGGGGTCGAGCGGGTCGGCCGCCACGATAACTTCTTCGAGCTCGGCGGCCACTCATTATTGGCGGTGCAGCTGATGGAGCGGCTGCGGCGGCAGTCGCTCGGGGTGGAGGTGCGCACCCTGTTCGCCAAGCCGGTGCTTTGCGATCTCGCCGCCAGCCTTGGCAGCCACCACGAGGTGGCGGTGCCGGCCAACCGGATCACCGAAGAGAGTGAGGCGATCACGCCAGAGATGCTGCCGCTGATCGATCTTACCCAGGACGAGATCGACCGGATCGTGTCGACGGTTCCCGGCGGCGTCGGCAACATCCAGGATATCTATGGCCTGTCGCCGCTGCAGGACGGCATTCTGTTCCACCATCTGCTGGCAACCGAGGGCGATCCCTATCTGCTGGTGTCGCAGATGGCCTTTGCCGATCGCGGTCTGCTGGATCGCTACCTTGCGGCGGTTCAACAGGTGGTCGACCGGCATGACATCCTGCGCACGGCCTTCGTCTGGCAGGGTCTGTCGAGCCCGGCGCAGGTTGTGTGGCGCAAGGCGGCTTTGGCTGTGAGCGAGGTCGAGCTGGAGGAAGATGGCGGTCCCGGTTCCGAGCAGCTGAAGCGCCGCTTCGATCCGCGCCAGCATCGCATCGATCTTGGCCAGGCGCCCTTGTTGCGCTTCGTGATCGCGCGCGAGCCAGGCAGCGAGCGCTGGCTGCTTCTGAAGCTGCAGCATCATCTGATCGGAGATCACACGACGGCCGAAGTGATGCATGCCGAGGTCCGGACCGTGCTGCAGGGACGCGCGCATGCGCTTGGTGCGCCGCAGCCGTTCCGCAATTTGGTGGCGCAAGCCCGTCTCGGCGTTTCGTCCGAAGAGCATGAAGCGTTCTTCCGGAAGATGCTCGCCGATATCGACGAACCGACCCTGCCGTTTGGGCTGAGCGAGGTGCGCGGCGATGGCCGAGGATCCAGCGAGGCACGGCGGATGCTGCCGCCGGCGCTCAACGATCGGCTGCGCGAACAGGCGCGGCGGCTGGGGGTCAGCCTGGCGAGCCTGTGCCATCTCGCCTGGGGCCAGGTGGTGGCGCTGAGCAGCGGCCGCGAGCAAGTGGTGTTCGGCACGGTGCTGTTCGGCCGCATGCATGCGGGCTCCGGCGCCGACCGCACGATGGGCCTGTTCATCAACACCCTGCCTGTGCGGCTCGACCTCGACGGAACCGGGGTCGCGGCGAGCGTGCGGGCCACACATGCGCGGCTTTCCGAACTCCTCGCACACGAGCATGCCCCGCTCGCCTTGGCGCAACGCTGCAGCGGCGTTGCAGCCCCGGCGCCGCTGTTCGGCGCGCTGTTGAACTACCGTCACAACACCCCGGCCGCCGGCTCGACAACCAATGAGGATCTGTCGGGCATCGAGTGGCTGGGCGGCGAGGAACGCACCAACTATCCCGTGACCCTGGCGGTGGAGGATTTTGGCGAGGCGCTCGGCCTGACGGCGCAGGTGGTCGAGCCGATCTCCGCGGACCGGGTCTGCGGCTACATGCAGCGCGCGCTCGAGCAGCTGGCGGAAGCGTTGGAGCAGGCTCCCGACAGACCAGTGCGCGAGCTCGACATCCTGCCGGCGGACGAGCGCCGCTATCTGCTGGAGGAGCTGAACCGGACGGAAGCGGACTATCCCTCGGACCTGTGCGTGCACGAGCTGTTCGAGGCGCAGGTGCGCCGGGCGCCGGACGCGGTGGCGCTGGTCTGCGAGAATGAAGAGCTGAGCTATGGCGAGCTCAACTCCCGGGCCAACCGGCTGGCCCATCATCTGATCGCGCTTGGGGTCAAGCCCGACCAGCCGGTGGCGATCTGCCTCGAGCGCAGCCCGGCGATGGTGGTGGGACTGCTGGCGATCCTGAAAGCGGGCGGCGCCTATCTGCCGCTCGATCCGGCCTATCCGTCCGGCCGCCTGCGGCAGGTGCTCGACGATGCCGCCCCGCAACTCATCCTTTGCGATGCCGCCGGCCGCGAAGCGCTGGGCGCCGAGGCACTCGCCGATCTCAGCGTGATCGACTTCTCGGACGGCGAGCTTTCCTGGGCCGACCAGTCCGCTGACGATCCCGACCCGCATGCCCTCGGCCTGACCGCCAGCCATCTCGCCTATGTCATCTACACCTCGGGCTCCACCGGAATGCCTAAGGGCGTCATGGTCGAGCATCAGGGGGTCGTTCGTCTGGTGGCGGGGAACGATTTCGTCAAGATCGCACCGCAGGACGTCTTTCTCAATGCCTCCTCGCCCACATTCGACGCGACCACCTTCGAGCTCTGGGGAGCCTTGGTGAACGGCGCCAGAGTTGTGCTCTATCCTGAACGTCACCTCTCGACCGCAACGCTGGCCCAGATCATCCAGGACCAAGGCATCACCATCGCGTGGATGACTGCTCGATTGTTCGACGTCTATGTCGGCGAGGGGCGGAGCACGGCTCGACTACAACAGCTGCTGGTCGGGGGCGAAGAGGTCTCTGCCGATTCCGTCAAAACATGTCAGAAGCGATATCCCACGCTGCTGATCTCTAATGGCTACGGTCCGACAGAGAATACCACCTTCAGTCTCTGCTTTCCGGTACCAGCTGGGTTCGATGGGCAACGGGTGCCGGTGGGACGGCCAATTCGCAATTCGGTCGTCTATCTTCTGGACGTTCATGGTGTGCCCGTTCCGTTCGGGGCCGTGGGCGAGCTCTATATCGGCGGGGCAGGGGTAGCGCGCGGCTACCTCAACCGTCCGGAGCTGACGGCGGAGCGGTTCATCGCCAGTGCCTTTGTCGAAGGCGACCGTCTCTACCGGACCGGCGACCTGGCCCGCTATCTGCCGGACGGCAATCTCGAGTTTCTGGGCCGCAACGACGAGCAGGTGAAGATCCGCGGCTTCCGCATCGAGCCGGGCGAGATCGCCGCCCGGCTCTGCGAGCACGAGCGGGTGCGCGAGGCCGTGGTGGTGGCGCGGGACGACCGCGCCGGCGACAAGCGGCTCGTCGCCTATGTGGTTGCGAAGGCGGCGGACGGGTCGGACGAGGCCGGTGGCGCCGAGCTTGCCGCGTCGTTGCGGGCGCATCTCGGTGGCCTGCTGCCGGACTACATGGTGCCGTCGGCCTTCGTGCGGCTGGAAGCGCTGCCGCTGACACCGAACGGCAAGCTCGACCGCAAGGCGCTGCCGGTTCCCGACGACGATGCTTATGCGCGGCGAGCCTATGAAGCGCCGCAGGGCGCGGTCGAGACGCTGCTGGCGGCGATCTGGGAAGAGCTGCTCGGGGTCGAGCGGGTCGGCCGCCACGATAACTTCTTCGAGCTCGGCGGCCACTCATTATTGGCGGTGCAGCTGATGGAGCGGCTGCGGCGGCAGTCGCTCGGGGTGGAGGTGCGCACCCTGTTCGCCAAGCCGGTGCTTTGCGATCTCGCCGCCAGCCTTGGCAGCCACCACGAGGTGGCGGTGCCGGCCAACCGGATCGCCGAAGAGAGTGAGGCGATCACGCCGCAGATGCTGCCGCTGATCGATCTGACCCAGGACGAGATCGACCGGATCGTGTCGACGGTTCCCGGCGGCGTCGGCAACATCCAGGATATCTATGGCCTGTCGCCGCTGCAGGACGGCATTCTGTTCCACCATCTGCTGGCAACCGAGGGCGATCCCTATCTGCTTGTGTCGCAGATGGCCTTTGCCGATCGCGGTCTGCTGGATCGCTACCTTGCGGCGGTTCAACAGGTGGTCGACCGGCATGACATCCTGCGCACCGCCTTTGTCTGGCAGGGTCTGTCGAGCCCGGCGCAGGTGGTGTGGCGTAAGGCGGCTTTGGCGGTGAGCGAGGTCGAGCTGGACGAGAATGGCGGTCCCGGTTCCGAGCAGCTGAAGCGCCGCTTCGATCCGCGCCACTACCGTCTCGCCCTTGGCCAGGCGCCGCTGATGCGGTTCGTGATTGCGCGCGAGCCAGGCAGCGAGCGCTGGCTGCTTTTGGTGTTGCAGCATCATCTGATCGGAGATCACACGACGGCCGAAGTGATGCATGCCGAGGTCCGGACCGTGCTGCAGGGACGCGCGCATGCGCTTGATGCGCCGCAGCCGTTCCGCAATCTGGTGGCGCAGGCGCGGCTTGGCATGGATGCCAAGGCGCATGAGGAGTTCTTCCGGAAGATGCTCGCCGATATCGACGAGCCGACCCTGCCGTTCGGGCTGAGCGAGGTGCGCGGCGATGGCCGCGGATCCCGCGAGGCGCAGCGGATGCTGCCGCCGGCGCTCAACGATCGGCTGCGGGCCCAGGCGCGGCGGCTGGGGGTCAGCCTGGCGAGCCTGTGCCATCTCGCCTGGGGCCAGGTGGTGGCGCTGAGCAGCGGCCGCGAGCAAGTGGTGTTCGGCACGGTGCTGTTCGGCCGCATGCATGCGGGCTCCGGCGCCGACCGCACGATGGGCCTGTTCATCAACACCCTGCCTGTGCGGCTCGACCTCGACGGAACCGGGCTCGCGGCGAGCGTGCGGGCCACACATGCGCGGCTTTCCGAACTGCTCGCACACGAGCATGCCCCGCTCGCCTTGGCGCAACGCTGCAGCGGCGTTGCAGCCCCGGCGCCGCTGTTCGGCGCGCTGTTGAACTACCGTCACAACACCCCGGCCGCCGGCTCGACAGCCAATGATGCTCTGTCGGGCATCGAGTGGCTGGGCGGCGAGGAACGCACCAATTATCCCGTGACGCTCGCGGTGGAGGATTTTGGCGAGGCGCTCGGCCTGACGGCGCAGGTGGTGGAGCCGATCTCCGCGGACCGGGTCTGCGGCTACATGCAGCACGCGCTCGAGCAGCTGGTCGAGGCGCTGGAACGGGCGCCGAATACGCCGGTGCGCGAGCTCGACATTCTGCCGGCCGACGAGCGCCGCTATCTGCTGGAGGAGCTGAACCGCACGGAAGCGGACTACCCCTCGGAGCTTTGCGTCCATGAGCTGTTCGAAGCGCAGGTGCGCCGGGCGCCGGACGCAGTGGCGCTGGTCTTCGAGGATGAAGAGCTGAGCTATGGCGCGCTGAACGCTGAGGCCAACCGGCTGGCCCATCATCTGATCGCGCTTGGGGTGAAGCCGGACCAGCCGGTGGCGATCTGCCTCGAGCGCAGCCCGGCGATGGTGGTGGGACTGCTGGCGATCCTGAAAGCGGGCGGCGCCTATCTGCCGCTCGATCCGGCCTATCCCTGCGCGCGGCTCAACCAGGTGCTCGACGATGCCGCCCCGCGGCTGCTGCTGTGCGATGCCGCCGGCCGCGAAGCGCTCGGCGCCGAGGCCATCGCAAGCCTGACGGTGATCGATCTCGACACCGCCACCCCCGCCTGGGCCGACCAGTCGGCTGACGATCCCGACCCGCACGCCCTCGGCCTGACCTCCAGCCATCTCGCCTATGTCATCTACACCTCCGGCTCCACCGGTAGCCCTAAGGGCGTCATGGTCGAGCATGCGAGTGTTCTCAATGTTTTATGCGCTTTTCTGGATGTATCAGGCCTCACAGCGCATGATTCACTCCTCGCGATCACGACGATCTCTTTCGACATTGCGGGGCTGGAACTCTATCTTCCGTTGGCCGTGGGAGCTAACGTCGTCCTTGCTCGCGAGACCAATGCTATTGGATTGCAGCAGCATCTGTCCCATCAGAAGATAACTGTGACGCAGGCAACCCCGGCAGCGTGGCGTATGCTCTTCGACGCCGGCTGGGATGGTGCGCCCGATTTAAGCGCGCTGTGTGGCGGCGAGGCGTTGCCTTCAGATCTGGCCTCGAAGCTCGGCAGAAGGGTAAAATCTCTCAGAAATCTTTATGGTCCGACCGAGACTACAATTTGGTCGACCACCTTTCTTGCCGACACGGGCATTGAGGCGCCTAACCGGAATGTGCCGATTGGCCGTCCGATTGCGAACACGCGGATCTATGTGCTTGACGACCATGGCCAGCCCGTTCCGTTCGGGGCGGTGGGCGAGCTCTATATCGGCGGGGCGGGGGTTGCGCGCGGCTACCTCAACCGCCCGGAGCTGACGGCGGAGCGATTCCTGGCCGATCCGTTCAGCGGCGAGGTCGGCGCCCGCATGTACCGGACCGGGGACCTGGCGCGCTATCTGCCGGATGGCAATCTGGAGTTTCTGGGCCGCAACGACGAGCAGGTGAAGATCCGCGGCTTCCGCATCGAGCCGGGCGAGACCGCCGCCCGGCTCTGCGAGCACGCGCTTGTCGGCGATGCGGCCGTCGTGGCGCGCGACGATCGCACCGGCGACAAGCGGCTTGTGGCCTATGTGGTTGCGAAGAGGACGGACGGGTCGGACAAAGCCGATGGCGCCGAGCTTGCCGCGGCGTTGCGGGCCCATCTGGTTGGCCTCCTGCCCGACTACATGGTGCCGTCGGCCTTCGTGCGGCTGGACGCACTGCCGCTGACACCGAACGGCAAGCTGGACCGCAAGGCGCTGCCGGCACCTGACGACGAGGCCTATGCGCGCCGGGCTTTCGAGGCACCACGCGGCGAGATCGAGACGCTGCTGGCCGGAATCTGGGAAGAGCTTCTCGGCATCGAGCGGGTCGGCCGCCACGACAACTTCTTCGAGCTCGGCGGCCACTCGTTGCTGGCGGTGCGCATGCTTGCTCAAGCGCTAGGAGTTGGGATGAAGGTCAGCGCCAGCGATATTTTCAATGCCCCGATCCTCAAAGACCTCGCTCCAAAGATCGAGTTGGATTCATCCAGTTATACACCTGGGGTGCTACCGGTGCGCACGATAGGATCTCCAGCGCCTATCTTCTTTGTTCCGACTGGATACGGCGACTGCTCATATGTGTTCCCGTTAGTCAGAGAGATGGACATAGATTGCCCTGTCTACGCTTTGCCTTGGCCGCCATTTGAAGAAGCTGCTCGACCAAGCCTTAAAGAGATTGCGGCAAACGTAACGCAGGCACTAAGGAAAGTGCAGCCACGGGGTCCATATCGATTTGCGGGATATTCCTCTGGGGCTGTACTGGCTTATGCAATCGCCGAACGCCTGCTCCATCTCCAAGAAACTGTTTCGTTTATTGCCCTCATCGATGTGCCACTGCCGGCTGCATCGCCCGGGATGACGGATACAGAAATCGCTTTGCAAATGATCTTTGAACCTCTGGAGTCGCTGAGTGATGAGGGGTTCGAAGTGCTGCGACGATCGGCCGGGCAGAGCTCAGTTAAGCAGTTGCTTGAGAAAGCGCAACAAATGGGTGCGGTCGTCGGCGGACCAGATCTCTACCGTAACGCCATCATGTACGCGCAATTTCACCAAGCTGTACACTCGTATCAGATGCCATCGCTGCCGGTCAGCGTGTACCAATTTTATGCTCTGGCGGACTCTCCCAGCCCAAGGCCGCAACTTCCGGCAACGCCGCATGCAAATTCTCCAATGCGCGGATGGGATCGAATTTTGGACGCGCAGTTTATTAAGGCTGTGCCCGTTCCAGGCGATCACGTGACGATGATGGATGTTCTGGAAAACCGGCGGGTCTTGGCGCACCAACTGTCAGCAGCCTTAAACAATTTGCCGATTACCCACCCGAACAGCAATCTGGATGTCAAATGACACAGCGGCTATCCAACGTGAATACTTATCTTCCTTCGACCGCTGAGTTGTTAACCTCGGGGGGTGACGAGCGGATCGAACTTGATGCTAGCCAAATGACAAACAAGTACGGTCGTAAACCAGTTCCCGACAGGGAATTATTCTCATTTGGTTCGGCAACCGCATCTACGATTTCTGACTTCGGATTTTCAGCTGCGGAAAGACTGCGCCAAAAGATATCGCAGACCTTGCCTGGACGGGCGCCGGAAGAAATCTATCTGGAAGAGATCGACAGAGTTCGTCACGAATTCATTCGCTTATGCGGTTTGGAACACATTGGAGGGATGGAAGTCATCGTTTCTCCTTCTGGCACCGACGCTCACATGCTTGCCTCCCAATTGGTTGCAGGAAGCTCCGTCGCAAAGACATTGGCGATTATGGTCCAGCCGGAAGAGACGGGGAGTGGGGTCGGTCATGCTCTGGCTGGCGGGATGCATTCTTCGCACCGCGAGAGTGGTGGAACAACGGTCAATTCAGCGGATCCCATTGATGTTAGGTCGATAGCAGTTCGCATGGAGGGTTCCAGGCTCCGACCTATCGCGGCCGTCGATGATGAACTCGAGGCAATAGTATCGGCTGCGATAACGCGATACGGTCGTATTTTGATTGTGTTGACTGACGTTTCGAAAACCGGAGTACTGGCTCCAACTCCGAGCAAGGCGCTGGATCTCAGGCGTCGCTGGCCTGACAGCGTTGAAATTCTCGTCGATGCATCTCAGTTTCGATTGGCACCGAAAACGCTGCAAACTTATCTTACCATCGGCTGCTTGGTGATCGTTACTGGATCCAAATTTTTGGGAGGACCAGCCTTTTCGGCAATGCTCTTGGTTCCTGCGTCGATGGCAGGCCGCTTGAAGAAACTGCCACTACGTCCTATGCCCGGAGCGACGTGTTGCCGGGCAGACTGGCCACGAAACTGGACAGGCGCTCAGACACTCCCTGAAACCAGTAACTTAGGTTTACTTTTACGGTGGGAAGCTGCACTCGCCGAGCTGCGTGCTTTCCGTAGTGTTTCAGAGGAAGATATCCAACGGGTTGTGGTTGACTTTCATAAGGAGGTTACCTCCTGGCTGAACAATGCGCCTGATTTCCAGCTATTAGAGCAACCGACGTTACAACGCCATCTGCCAATCACCCACAATTCTTGGGACCAGCTACCGACGATTTTGCCTTTTATACTATTTCGCGTAAATCGACATGCGAGGAGAAATCCGCTGACCGCCCCGCAAACAAAGAGAATTTACGATCATTTATGCCAGGATTTGGCTACGAAAGCCAAGATGCCTGGTAGCACAATATTGTCAGTTCGTTGCGAAGTTGGACAACCGGTTCCTTGCGGCGAGCTTGAGGGCGTCCAGGTTGCTGCGTTGCGGCTTTGCCTTAGTGCACGCCTCATTGTGGAAGCCATCAACACAGGCGAACGAGGCATTAAGCGTTTGTTCGATCGAAGTCTGATGGCCTTGGAAAAGGTGGCCTTCCTCACGAGAAACTCATCTGCAGTCTGATAAGGCATCATCGCCGGAGGTTGGAAAAGGTATGCAGGAATTAAGAAGCTATTCTTTGAACACGCGTGATCCATCGGAACTTCGACATGGAGGAACGACGGTCACAACTCCACTGGACCTTGTTGTACCAATGAGCATTGCAAGCATAGTTGCCGGTAGGTTACCAAATGAGTGCCGGTTTAGTGCATGACGATCATGAGTTTCGCCCGCCATCGCTGAGACATCGAGATTTCCGCTAGACATCGGGCATTTTACTGTCGGACGTGACATGCTTATGCGCTACTATCTGTTACAGCCCAACAATTTGACCCCGACCGAAGAGGTTGATTGCCGACACGTTCTTGAGCTTGAAGAAGAGATTCTCCAAGCCAAATTCTGGAAGGCTCCAATTGCTGTCCATAAGGAAGCGCTTTTTGTAATGGATGGCCATCACAGGCTGGCTGTCGCCAAGCGGCTTCAATTGAGAGTATTGCCGGCAATCTTACTAGACTACCACGGTGTTCGTGTAGATGCTTGGCGCCCGGGAGAGATAGTTACTCCCGAGATCATTTTTGCTATGGCCCGCAGCGGAAGGAAGTTCCCTGCCAAGACAACCAAACATGTCTTCGACGCTCAGTTCCCCGAATGTAAAATCCCTTTGAGGGATCTCGGATATGATCGGGACAAGGGCCCCTAAAGGGCGCGAATTCCGACGTGAAGCGGTTTTCGACGATCGTTCTCTCTGGGTCGGCAACATTGGGTTCAAATGTGCCATTGCCCGCAAAGAGTAAGCTGCTGACTGGGGGGCAACTGATACGAATGAGCAAGTGAGACAGGGTTACGCGAGATAGAAGAATGAGCTTAAAAATATTTTCATTGCGGGAACGGCCCGATCTGATTCCCTCAGTTTTCTCCCCGGATTTCGATGCTCTTTGGCCCAACTTCATTCGCCAGGATCAAACTGCAAGGCTGTACTTTGGGAAAGCCGTATTTTTTAACTACCTAGACTATGCTTTTGTAGGACTTATGGATGAAGAGGTCGTTGCTCGTGCTTTCGGCGTGCCGTTTGCACTCAACGTTGATGGGCGTACCGAATTGCCTGACGGCGGTTGGGACCAAGTTATCCGCTGGGCGCATGAGGATAAACTTATTGGTCGCAAACCAACCACAATGAGTGCACTCGAAATCACCTTAGCGCCCAGAGCTCGAGGTATTGGCAATGCACTGGCAATGTTGGGCGCATTGAAGACCTGTGCCAGGCAAATGGGCTTCGACGAATTGTCTGTGCCGGTTCGTCCCAATCAAAAGCAACGAGACCCGCGGCTACCAATGGATGAGTACATCAAACTACAGCGTGCTGACGGTTCCGCAGTGGACTCCTGGTTGCGAACTCACATAACCGTCGGTGGGAGAATCTTAAAAATAGCGCCTTATTCCATGACCATCGCTGGGACAATTGCCGAATGGTCCAGTTGGACAGGAGTAGCGTTTGAACGTTCCGGCATGGTGGAAATTGATGGTGCACTAGTGCCAATGCTTGTGTCGCTTGAGCACAATTACGGCATATATGTTGAACCGAACGTATGGGTTCAACATGCGCTATGATAGTTTCTCGTTCGATCCAGAGCGGCCCCGCGTACACGCCACTACGGCGGCCTCGGCCTGGTACGCCAGATCACTGCGAAGATCGGCGGCCGGCTCATGTATGTCGGCGGCATGCCGACGGCCGAGCTTTTCGCGGCGCCGATTTCACCACCTATTCGTCGGCCGTGTTCAATTTCATGCCGGCTCTCGCCAACGAGTTTTATGCAGCCTTCGCTGACAAGGTGATGGATCGACTCGACGAACTGCTTCCCTGGGAATTCCTCGCCGGTCGCCACCCTCTGCGCCGCGGTCGCTTGATAGCTACGATCACGTATGTCTTCACGCTGAACCATGTCGCGAAAGAGCTCGGTGAGGATCCTGAGCTAGGCGATCGTCAGCAATGACGATGTTCGAGCCGAAGGGTGGTACGACTTCCTGGACAGCTTTGTCGACGACGAAGAGCTTATCGCGTGCCACCTCAAGGCCAAGCACCGGCTACAACTTCAAAACTTCTCGCTCTTCACCAACTGGTTCAGGCAAGTCTTGTGGCTGCTTCTCACCTGACTGAACAGCACGCCCGATCGGGTCGCTGTTTGCCGCTCTTTGTTTACGAACGACTGAAAGCACATGACCAGTACTGATAAGGTCTTCTCTCGCCGCCGATTGCTGGTTCCAACCACCTAGCGACTGAATTCTGCGTAAAGCGGGATCCTCGGTGAATGCTTGTCGATCAACTCCCGGACCTTCCCTCCATAGGGAGGTTTTCTCTCTCCGATGCCCACGCATCCTCGAACCGCCGGACGGTTTCAGCTGCAGTGTCGATTACCAACTTTTCGGGCAGGAACGCTCTCGCCGCAAAATGGCGTAACTCATCCGATGTGAGTTCGTCCATACGCTTCGTTCTAGAGTACTTCAGGGCAGCCGTTTCGTCGCCGTCAATGTACGGTATGGTTGGCAATACAGAAAAATGATCACATTCGCGAAATGATACATATCTCTATATCGCCGCGCCCTCGCGCCGCATTTGAAGGAGCTGGTGGTTAGCGTTGTCGATCCGACACGTGTTGAACATGCGACCTCGCACTGTCGGTTTCATCCTATTGTTTGGAAAAACTTTTCTCCGTTGGCACGATCCATGCATCGTCATCGGCCAACGCGAATACTGACGAGAAATTGTTCCATGATCACGCTCACCAAACACTCCGACGAGGTCAAGGAACTGCGCACCGCTGATCCGATTGCTATTTCAGTGCATTTACTCCCGCACAAATCAGAGCAGGTGCGGCTGGTTTGAGCCGCTACTGGCGCGGCGCCTGGGATGGGAACAGCCGGTCGGCGAACTGCTGGAGGGTAGAGATGACGCGTTGCTCTTCGCCGGAACACGTAAGCCCTGACGAACTAAGTGGTCGGCATGGGCAACGCCCTGCGGCCCCTTCGAGACGCTCGAGCATGTTTATTGGCAGTGGCACGCTCGCTGTCAGGTGCGCTCGGCTCGCAATGGAGATGGGCCACGACATTCGCGCGGTGCTATCTGCCGACACCATATTCGCCGATTGGGCGGCTTGCGCCAACATCTCGGTTGTAGCCAGTGTTGAAGAGCTCTCAACGTTGCTTGCCACCGAGCCGGTGGAGTGGATTTTTTCCATCGCCAATCCGTTCCTGTTGCCGGCGGATGTTTTCGGACGAGCGCGTCAAGGTGCTTTCAACTATCACGACGGACCCTTGCCGCGATATGCGGGGACGCACGCGACGTTCTGGGCACTGCTGGCCCAGGAGAGCGAACATGCCATCACCTGGCATCGGATCGATGACGGTGTTGATACGGGGGATGTCGCGGTTCAGCGCCAGGTTGTGATTGCACCCAACGACACGGCGCTGAGCTTAAACCTCAAATGTTATGAAGCCGCTGTCGAGGGCTTTCGCGAGCTCTTGACCGGCTTAGCGAACGCAGAGCTCCGTCTCCGTCCGCAGGCACTGGCGGACAGAAGCTACTTTGCGGCGCGTCGACGTCCAGATGCTGCGGGCTGCCTGCGATGGCATCGATCCGCGCAGGACTTGTCGGCGATGACACGTGCCTTGGACTTTGGCCCGTATCATCCCAATCCATTGTGTCTGCCCAAGGCTCTCGCAGGCGATGATGTTGTCCTCGTCAGGCGTTTGGAGGTGCTGCCTCAACGCTCGGGTCTTCCGGCCGGCTGCCTGCTTGAACTCCACCCCAACCACTGGCGTGTGGCGACGGGTACGCAGGATGTTGATGTTTGGTTTGCCAGCTTGGATGGTCAGGCTGTGGACGCGCGAGCCCTCGCGAGGCACTGCGATTTCGACGTAGGCGATCGCCTTCCGATTCTGAGCGATGATCAGGCGCGCAGCCTAACTGCTGCACATGAGGAGATAGCACCTCGCGAGGATTTTTGGCGACAGCGGCTCGAGCAGCTTAAAATATTGCAGCTCCCTTTCTGGTCCTCTTGCGCAGCCGAGGCACCGCCCAAATGGGAGTCGAGTTCGTGGCAGGTAGCAAGTGCGTTGGCTGAGCTGCCTGCCAAGGATCGTTTGGAACGCCTGTTAGCGGCTTGGTTGGTCTATCTCGCCCGCATAGCGGGCGCAACAGAGTTTCAATTGGGATGGACGCCGGCGGCGAAAGCTTCGCGAGCAGGCTTGCCAGCGGTGGAGGCCCTGATCGCTTCTGTCGTGCCGATGGAAGTTACCATTGATCTAACCCATGATTTCGCAGCAGTGCGCAGGGCCGTGGCGGCCGAATGGGATCGGCTAAAGGAGCACGATAGCTTTGGGCGGGATCTTATCGCGCGCTACCCGACCTTGCGGACTATGAAGGCGCTACTGTCGCGCCGGCCCTGGCCGATTGGCATCACGATTACCGCCAATAGCTGTTCTGCCGCTGGCGATCTGCCGTCGAGCCAAAGCGCTGGGGCGCCCCGATGCGGTGAGGTGCTGACATTTGAGGTTTGCGCTCTGGATGGGAGCTTCCGCTGGCATTTTGATGCCAATCGATTGGCACCTAAGCAGATCGATCGCATGGCGCAGCATCTGCAAAATCTCTTGAGTGGCGCGATCGCCGATGGCGAGCAGCCGGTCGGCCGCATCGACATCCTGCCGGCCGACGAGCGCCGCTATCTGCTGGAGGAGCTGAACCGGACGGACGCGGACTATCCGTCGGAGCTGTGCGTGCACGAGCTGTTCGAGGCGCAGGTGCGCCGGACGCCCGACGCGGTGGCGGTGGTCCATGAGGATGAAGAGCTGAGCTATGGCGCGCTGAACGCTGAGGCCAACCGGCTGGCCCATCATCTGATCGGGCTTGGGGTGAAGCCCGACCAGCCGGTGGCGATCTGCGTCGAGCGCAGCCCGGCGATGGTGGTGGGACTGCTGGCCATCCTCAAGGCCGGCGGCGCCTATCTGCCGCTCGACCCGGCCTATCCCTGCGCGCGACTGCGGCAGGTGCTCGACGATGCCGCCCCGCGGCTGCTGCTGTGCGACGCGGCCGGCCGCGCAGCGCTGGGCGCCGAGGCGATCACCAATGTGACGGCGGTCGACCTCAATGCGGCCACCCCGGTCTCGGCGAGGCTGCCGGCGTCGGATCCCGACCCGCGCGCTCTCGGCCTCGCCCCCAGCCATCTCGCCTACATCATCTACACCTCAGGCTCCACCGGAACGCCCAAGGGCGTCATGGTCGAGCATCGCGGGATGACCAATTATCTAAGCTGGGCTCGTGAGACCTACGCTCCCACATCCTCCTCCGTCGTCTCCTCTTCGCTCGCCTTCGATGCTACGGTCAACAGCCTGTTTGCGCCTTTGGTCTCTGGCGGCCATGCATTGCTTGCGAAAGAGGGGGACGAGGTCGAGGGGATCAGGTCGAGGGTCGGCACCCGGTGCGGGCTGGTCAATGTCACCCCGACCCTTCTGGATGTTCTGGGGCAGCAGCTGCAGTCGGCTGGAGATGCCAGTCAGGTGGAGCTGTTCGTCATTGGCGGCGAGGCATTGTCGTCGTCGACGGTCGAGCTATGGCGTCAGATCCAGCCGGCGGCCAGAATGGTCAACGAGTATGGTCCGACGGAAGCGGTTGTCGGTTGTGCTTTCCATGACATCCCTGCAGACCTTTCCGCATCGACAAATGTGCCGATCGGCCGCCCAATCGCGAACACGCGGCTCTATCTGCTTGACGACCATGGTCAGCCTGTTCCGTTCGGGGCCGTTGGCGAGCTCTATATCGGCGGGGCAGGGGTTGCGCGCGGCTACCTCAATCGGCCCGAACTGACGGCGGAGCGGTTCCTGGCCGATCCGTTCAGCGGCGAGGCGGATGCCCGGATGTACCGCACCGGCGACCTGGCCCGCTATCTGCCGGATGGCAATCTGGAGTTTCTGGGCCGCAACGACGAGCAGGTGAAGATCCGCGGCTTCCGCATCGAGCCGGGCGAGATCTCCGCCCGGCTCTGCGAGCACGAGCTTGTCGGCGAGGCGGTGGTGGTGGCGCGCGAGGATGCGGCCGGCGACAAGCGGCTCGTCGCCTATGTGGTTGCGAAGACGGCGGACGGGTCGGACAAAGCCGATGGCGCCGAGCTGGCGGCGGCGTTGCGGGCCCATCTCGGTGGCCTGCTGCCGGACTACATGGTGCCGGCCGCCTTCGTGCGGCTGGACGCACTGCCGCTGACACCGAACGGCAAGCTCGACCGCAAGGCGCTGCCGGCCCCTGCCGACGAGGCCTATGCGCGCCGGGCTTTCGAGGCACCACGCGGCGAGATCGAGACGCTGCTGGCCGGAATCTGGGAAGAGCTTCTCGGCATCGAGCGGGTCGGCCGCCACGACAACTTCTTCGAGCTCGGCGGCCACTCGTTGCTGGCGGTGCGCCTGCTTGCCCGGCTGACACAGGCCTTGGCAGTGGAGCTGCCGCTGGCGACCCTGTTCGCCAAGCCGACACTGGCCGATTTGGCGCTAAGTGTTGGCGAGGTGCTGAATGGTTCTGGTGCGCAGGCAGCACCGGCCATCATGCCAGTTGGACGTGATGGTGCGCTGCCACTGTCCTATTCGCAGCAGCGTCTCTGGTTCTTGTCACAGCTGGACGAAGACAGCACGAACTATAACATTCCCCTCGGCTGGCGATTGCGCGGCAGGCTCGATCATGCCGCCTGGCGGCGCAGCCTTGATCAGCTGTTTGCCCGTCACGAGGCGCTGCGCAGTGTCTTTGTCGCCCCTGAGGGCCGGCCCCGGGTCGAGCTGCTGCCGGCCGATGCCGGCCTGCCGGTGACAGAGCACGATCTGCAGGGGCTGCCGGATGCGGATGCCGTGCTTGCGGATCTCTACCATGATGAGGCGCGCACGCCGTTCGATCTGGCGCGCGGGCCGCTGATCCGCGGCCGCCTGATCCGGCTGGCCGATGACGACCACGTCTTTCTGCTGACGCAACACCATATCGTCTCGGATGGCTGGTCGATGGGGGTTCTGGTGCGTGAGCTCAGCAGCCTTTACCGGGCGTTTGCGGCCGGGCGCGCCGATCCTTTGCCGCCGCTGACCATCCAGTATCCGGACTATGCCGCCTGGCAACGGCAATGGCTGTCCGGCGAGCGGCTGCAGGCCCAGGCGCAGTATTGGCGCGACAGCCTGTCTGGTGCGCCGGCCCGTCTGGCGCTGCCGACCGACCGGCTGCGGCCGGAGCGACAATCCTTTGCCGGGGCGAGCGTGCCGGTCGTCATCGATCAGGATTTGACGCGCGGGCTGAAGCGGCTGAGCCGGCAACATGGCACGACCTTGTTCATGACGGTGCTGGCGGCCTGGGCGGCGGTGCTGGCGCGCCTGTCGGGGCAGGACGACCTTGTCATCGGCGTGCCGAGCGCCAATCGCGGCCGGCGCGAGGTCGAGGAGCTGATCGGCTTCTTCGTCAACACCCTGGCGGTTCGCATCGATCTGTCCGGCGAGCCGAGCGTGTCGGAGCTGCTGGAGCGGACGCGACGCACGGCGCTCGCCGCGCAGGAGCATCAGGATCTACCGTTCGAGCAGGTGGTCGAGATCGTTCAGCCGCCCCGCGCCCTTGATCACACGCCGTTGTTCCAGGTGATGTTGGCCTGGCAGAACAACAGCGGCGGGTCATTGGACCTGCCGGGGCTGCGGGTGGAGGCTGCAGGCGAGGGGCTCGATCAGGTCAAGTTCGATCTGGAGCTCGACCTTCGCGAAGAGGGCGAGGTGATCGCCGGAACGTTTGGCTATGCCACGGCGCTGTTCGACCGGGCGACGATCGAGCGGCAGCGCAGCTATCTGCTGGCGCTGCTGCGGGCGATGGTTGCCGATGTCGGGCAGTCGGTCGGCCGCATCGACATCCTGCCGGCGGACGAGCGCCGCTATCTGCTGGAGGAGCTGAACCGGACGGAAGCGGACTATCCGTCGGAGCTTTGCGTCCATGAGCTGTTCGAAGCGCAGGTGCGCCGGGCGCCGGACGCAGTGGCGGTGGTCTTCGAAGGGCAGTCGATCTCCTATGGTGCACTCAATGTCCGGGCCAACCGGCTCGCCCATCATCTGATCGCGCTTGGGGTGAAGCCCGACCAGCCGGTGGCGATCTGCCTCGAGCGCAGCCCGGCGATGGTGGTGGGGCTGCTGGCGATCCTCAAGGCCGGTGGCGCCTATCTGCCGCTCGATCCGGCCTATCCGTCCGGCCGCCTACGGCAGGTGCTCGACGATGCCGCCCCGCAACTCATCCTTTGCGATGCCGCCGGCCGCGCGGCGCTGGGCGCCGAGGCGATCGCCGATCTGAGCGTGGTCGACTTCTCGGACGGCGAGCTTTCATGGGCCGACCAGTCCGCTGACGATCCCGACCCGCGCGCGCTCGGCCTGACCTCCCGGCATCTCGCCTATGTCATCTACACCTCCGGCTCTACCGGAACGCCCAAGGGTGTCATGGTCGAGCATCGGGGATTGGTAAATCTGGGCTTGGCTCAGATCGGACTTTTTGGCGTTTGTTCAAATAGCAGTGTCGTGCAATTCGCCTCCTTCGGCTTTGATGCAAGTGCTTCGGAGCTTGTTATGGCGTTTGGCTCCGGCGCCGCACTGCATTTGCCTGCGAACGGGCTCCGCCAGGCGAGCAACAGGCTATCGGATTACCTGCAGAGCGAATCCATCACCCATGCGACGTTACCTCCAGCCTTGCTTCAGGCACGCAGGGATCTGCAATGTTTGGCCCCGCAAGTGCTCATTCTTGCTGGAGAGCTCCCGAAGGCTGAACTCATTCGAAGTCTAGTCCAAGCAAGCATCGTCAACGCTTATGGCCCGACGGAAGCAACAGTTTGCGCCACCGTTTGGAACTGCCCCGATGACTTTGACGGGGCGATCGTACCGATCGGCCGCCCAATCGCGAACACGCGGCTCTATCTGCTTGACGACCATGGTCAGCCCGTTCCGTTCGGGGCGGTGGGCGAGCTCTATATCGGCGGGGCAGGGGTTGCGCGCGGCTACCTTAACCGGCCCGATCTGACGGCGGAGCGGTTTCTGGCCGATCCGTTCAGCGTCAAGGCCGGCGCCCGCATGTACCGGACCGGCGACCTGGCCCGCTATCTGCCGGATGGCAATCTCGAGTTTCTGGGCCGCAACGACGAGCAGGTGAAGATCCGCGGCTTCCGCATCGAGCCGGGCGAGATCGCTGCCCGGCTCTGCGAGCACGAGCTTGTCGGCGAGGCGGTGGTGGTGGCGCGGGACGACCGCGCCGGCGACAAGCGGCTCGTCGCCTATGTGGTTGCGAAGGCGGCGGACGGGTCGGACGAGGCGAATGGCGTGGAGCTTGCCGCGGCGTTGCGGGCGCATCTCGGTGGCCTGCTGCCGGACTACATGGTGCCGGCCGCCTTCGTGCGGCTGGAAGCGCTGCCGCTGACGCCGAACGGCAAGCTCGATCGCAAGGCGCTGCCGGCCCCTGCCGACGATGCTTATGCGCGGCGAGCCTATGAAGCGCCGCAGGGTGCGATCGAGACGCTGCTGGCGGGGATCTGGGCAGAGCTGCTCGGGGTCGAGCGGGTCGGCCGCCACGATAACTTCTTCGAGCTCGGCGGCCACTCATTATTGGCGGTGCAGCTGATGGAGCGGCTGCGGCGGCAGTCGCTCGGGGTGGAGGTGCGCACCCTGTTCGCCAGGCCGGTGCTTTGCGATCTCGCCGCAAGCCTTGGCAGCCACCACGAGGTGACAGTGCCGGCCAACCGGATCACCGAAGAGAGTGAGGCGATCACGCCAGAGATGCTGCCGCTGATCGATCTGACCCAGGAGGAGATCGACCGGATCGTGTCGACGGTGCCCGGTGGCGTCGGCAACATCCAGGATATCTATGGCCTGTCGCCGCTGCAGGACGGCATTCTGTTCCACCATCTGCTGGCAACCGAGGGCGATCCCTATCTGCTGGTGTCGCAGATGGCCTTTGCCGATCGGGCCCTGCTCGACCGCTACCTGGCTGCGGTTCAACAGGTGGTCGACCGGCACGATATCCTTCGCACCGCCTTTGTCTGGCAGGGACTGTCGAGCCCGGCCCAGGTTGTGTGGCGCAAGGCGCCGCTGGCGGTGAGCGAGGTCGAGCTGGAGGAAGATGGCGGTCCCGGTTCCGAGCAGTTGAGGCGCCGCTTCGATCCGCGCCAGCATCGCATCGATCTTGGCCGGGCGCCCTTGTTGCGCTTCGTGATCGCGCGCGAGCCCGGCGGCGAGCGCTGGTTGCTTCTGGAGCTGCAGCATCATCTGATCGGAGATCACACGACGGCCGAAGTGATGCATGCCGAGGTCCGGACCGTGCTCGAGGGACGCGCGCATGCGCTGGCGCCGCCGCAGCCGTTCCGCAATTTGGTGGCGCAAGCCCGTCTCGGCGTTTCGTCCGAAGAGCATGAAGCGTTCTTCCGGAAGATGCTCGCCGATATCGACGAACCGACCCTGCCGTTTGGGCTGAGCGAGGTGCGCGGCGATGGCCGAGGATCCAGCGAGGCACGGCGGATGCTGCCGCCGGCGCTCAACGATCGGCTGCGCGAACAGGCGCGGCGGCTGGGGGTCAGCCTGGCGAGCCTTTGTCATCTGGCCTGGGGCCAGGTGGTGGCGCAGAGCAGCGGCCGCGAACAGGTGGTGTTCGGCACGGTGCTGTTCGGCCGCATGCATGCCGGGACCGGCGCCGACCGCACGATGGGCCTGTTCATCAACACCCTGCCTGTGCGGCTCGACCTCGACGGAACCGGGGTCGCGGCGAGCGTGCGGGCCACACATGCGCGGCTTTCCGAACTGCTCGCACACGAGCATGCCCCGCTCGCCTTGGCGCAACGCTGCAGCGGCGTTGCAGCCCCGGCGCCGCTGTTCGGCGCGCTGTTGAACTACCGTCACAACACCCCGGCCGCCGGCTCGACAGCCGATGATGCTCTGTCGGGCATCGAGTGGCTGGGCGGCGAGGAACGCACCAACTATCCCGTGACCCTCGCGGTGGAGGATTTTGGCGAGGCGCTCGGCCTGACGGCGCAGGTGGTCGAGCCGATCTCCGCCGACCGGATCTGCGGCTACATGCAGCGGGCGCTCGAGCAGCTGGCGGAGGCGCTGGAACGGGCGCCGAATACGCCGGTGCGCGAGCTCGACATTCTGCCGGCCGACGAGCGCCGATATCTGCTGAAGGAGCTGAACCGGACGGAAGCGGACTATCCGTCGGAGCTTTGCGTCCATGAGCTGTTCGAGGCGCAGGTGCGCCGGGCGCCGGACGCAGTGGCGGTGGTCTTCGAAGGGCAGTCGATCTCCTATGGTACCCTCAACGCCCGGGCCAACCGTCTGGCCCATCATCTGATCGGGCTTGGGGTGAAGCCCGACCAGCCGGTGGCGATCTGCGTCGAGCGCAGCCCGGCGATGGTGGTGGGACTGCTGGCGATCCTCAAGGCCGGCGGCGCCTATCTGCCGCTCGATCCGGCCTATCCATGCGCGCGGCTCAACCAGGTGCTCGACGATGCCGCCCCGCGGCTGCTGCTTGCCGACACGGCCGGCCGCGAAGCGCTGGGCGCCGAGGCACTCGCCAATGTGACGGCGGTCGATCTCGGCGCGGCCACCCCGGCCTGGGCGGAACTGCCGGCGTCGGATCCCGACCCGCATGCCCTCGGCCTGACCTCCAGCCATCTCGCCTATGTCATCTACACCTCCGGCTCCACCGGAACGCCAAAGGGAGCACAGAATGAGCATCGCGCTATCATCAATCGCCTGGCCTGGATGCAGCAAGCCTACGCTCTCAAGGCAACTGACGTCGTCTTGCAGAAGACCCCATTTGGCTTCGATGTCTCGGCCTGGGAGTTCTTCTGGACCTTGCTTGAAGGGGCCAGCCTCGTATTGGCACCTCCGGCTGCACACAAAGACCCCGACGCGCTTATAGACTTGATAATCAACCAACGCATCACCACTGCACACTTTGTACCCTCCATGTTGGTCAGCTTTATCGATGCAAAGGGTGTCGACCGCTGCACATCGCTGCAGCGTCTCCTGTGCAGTGGCGAGGCGCTTCCCGCCTCTCTTGTGCGCAAGGCTAGACGCGTATTGCCTTGGACTGGCCTGCACAACCTATACGGTCCCACGGAAGCTGCCATCGACGTTACAGCCTGGAACTGCACCGATGACTTTGACGGGACGATCGTCCCGATCGGGCGTCCGATATCGAACACGCGGCTCTATGTGCTTGACGACCTTGGCCAGCCCGTTCCGTTCGGGGCGGTGGGCGAGCTCTATATCGGCGGGGCAGGAGTGGCGCGTGGCTACCTCAACCGCCCGGAGCTGACGGCGGAGCGGTTCCT
>NZ_JAGILA010000015.1 GCF_017874595.1 Sinorhizobium kostiense
AAGGGTGAGCTGCGAATAGCAGAGCGACATCCAAAAATCTCCAAGGCGAAGCCTTTGTTTTTATTGGCATGTCGCACTTGGAAATAGAATGTACCTTTTAAGCCAAGAAAATCGCATAATCTGTCTTATGGAACTTCCGCAAGCCGCCCACAATCACCCCAGAGTGCTCGCCACTTCGTGCTTACGGCGCAATGTTCTTCCCGAGTGCGCATCGAACAAGTGCAATTTCCCGGCGCGGGGCGCGACGGCAATTTCCTGGCCTGGTTTGAAATCGTGACGTTCGGAGAATACCGAGACAAGCTCTTTGTTGCCGTACCGCAGAAACAACACGGTCTCCGAGCCCGTTGGCTCTGTTACGTTTACCGTAGCGCGGAGACCGCTTTCCGACAGGGACAGGTGCTCAGGCCTCACACCCAGCAGGACGAGCTGCCCATCGGCTGCCTCGGCCTCGAACCCAATCTCGATCTTGTCACCGGATTCGGTGACGAAGAGATTTCCATCCGCATGGTAGGAGCCTTTGAGGAGGTTCATGGAAGGCGAACCGATGAAGGTTGCCACGAAAGTGTTGTTGGGACGGTCGTAGACCTCCAGCGGAGTGCCGATCTGCTCGACATTGCCACCCTGCATGACGACGATCTTGTCGGCCATGGTCATCGCCTCGACCTGATCGTGGGTCACGTAGATTGTCGTCGTCTTCAACCGCTGGTGAAGCTCTTTGATCTCCTTGCGCATCTGCACCCGCAATTTTGCATCAAGATTCGACAATGGCTCGTCGAACAGGAAGACCTGAGGCGATCTGACAATTGCCCGCCCCATCGCCACACGCTGGCGCTGGCCGCCGGATAGCTGTCGCGGATAGCGGTCGAGATAGGGAACGAGATCGAGCGTCTCGGCGGCTGCCTGAAGCCGCTGCTTGATGACGTCGGGGGGCTGCTTCTGCAGGCGCAGCGCAAAGACCATATTTTCCGCAACGGTCTTGTGGGGATAAAGCGCGTAGCTCTGAAAGACCATGGCGATGTCGCGGTCCTTCGGCGGCAGGTTATTGACGACTTTGCCGCCGATCGAAACCGTCCCGCCCGTGACGCTTTCGAGCCCCGCGATCATGCGCAGCAGGGTTGATTTGCCGCAGCCGGAGGGTCCGACCAGAACGACGAATTCGCCATCTGCAATATCGATATCAATGCCGTGAAGCACATTCAGAGCGCCGTAAGCCTTCAGCGCCTTCGAAATCTTGACACCCGCCATCTCACTCCCATCAAGCTCGCAGCCGGGCGCTTCGCCCGCCGTTCTCAGACCTTTCCCGCGCAGATTCCATGAGACACTCGGGAGGGCGAAAAAGCCCCCTCACCCATGCCGAAAACCCTGACGCAGACCTCCTCCGTGAAACGTTTCATTTCCTGTTGACATTTTAACTTCGCCGTCTGATCCTCAGCGGCGTAGCCGAGAGGAGCGGTTTCAAGCAAGATATGAAACGTTTCATTTCTTGCTTACCAAATAGTTCCGCCAGTGGCCAGCACTAATATCATGCTGGCAAGAAGCGCCCGGCGGCAATGAGATAACACGTGGAGGAGGCTCTGATGAAAGTTGAAATATACGATGCATTGATGCGTTGTCAGGCAAGTCGCCGTGATGTCTTGCGCGGCACCGCCAGCGCTGCGGCGCTGCTTGGCGTCTCGAGTGTGATGGGCGGTATTCCTGGAATGGCTATGGCCGCGGATGATCTGCGGGCACAGATCCTCAAAATCCCCGGTGTCGGCAAGGGTGCCCCGACGGATGCCGACTGGCAGAAGGTGGGCGAGCTCTGCCTCGAACCGACCAAGGCCAATGTCGCAGCCGGCGAGTTTGCAGGCGTCGAACTGACCTTCATGGGCCTGAACAACCAAAACCTGCATAACTTCCTGTTCCGCGGCTTCCTCAAACCATGGGAAGCCTATACCGGCGCCAAGATCAACTGGATCGACCTGGCCCAGGCCGACTATAACGCACGCTTGCAGCAGTCGATCGCGACCGGAACCGTGGACTTCGACATCATTGAAATGGGCGCTCCGTTTGAAGGCGATACTGCCGGGCGTGGGCTCTTGGATGAGATGCCGGACTGGGTTGCCAAGCAGATCGAAGCCGACGACCTGGTGGATTACCTGAAGGCGCCCGTCGGAACCTGGGAAGGAAAAACCTATCGCGTCACAATCGACGGCGACTGCCACACCTTCGCCTACCGGAAGGACTATTTCGGGGAAGGTTCGATCAGCGGTCGCTCCGAACCGCCGAAGACCTGGCAGGAGGTCAACGAGGTCTCCAAGGCTCTGATCGGCAAGACGGATCCGCTGACCGGTTTGCCGGCCTATGGGTATCTCGACCCGCTGAAGGGCTGGGGTGGTTTCGGCTTCTACTTCGTCGAGAACCGAGCGACCGCATACGCGAAGTATCCGGGCGACCCCGCCTGGCTGTTCGATCCGGAAAACATGAAGCCGCTTGTCAACAACCCGGCATGGGTGCAGGCAATCCAGGATGTGATGGATCTGATCGCAGCCAAAGCCTATCCCTCCGACCAGATCAACGCGGACCCGGGTACGACCGCATTCTCGCAGTTCCTTGCAGGCACCGGTTCGATGCTGATGTGGTGGGGCGATGTGGGTTCGAGCGCCCGCACCTCCGACACCTCGGTTGTCGGCGATGTCGTCGGCTTCGGCATCAACCGCGGCTCCAGCCGCGTTTACAACCGCAAATCCGGCCAGTGGGAAGAGAAATACAACGAAGCACCGAACATGGCCTATATCGGCTGGGGCATCTACGTCACCAAGCGCGTGTCCGGCGACGAGAAGAAGCGCAAGGCTGCCTGGTCGGCAGCGGCTCATCTCGGTGGCAAGGACATCTCGCTCTGGACGTCTGCCTATCCGTCAGGCTTTCAGCCCTATCGCCAGTCACACTTCAACTACGACGAGTGGCAGGCGGCAGGCTACGATCGCGCCTATATCGAGGAGTATCTCGGCTCGAACGCCAACAGCTACAACCACCCCAATGCCGCGATCGAACCCCGTATACCCGGTATCTTCCAGTACTATTCGGTCGCGGAAGACGAGCTGGCGAAAGGCTTCGCCGGACAATACAAGTCGGCCCAGGAAACCGCGGACGCGATTGCCGCCGCCTGGGAAAAGATCACCGACCAAATTGGCCGCGAAAGCCAGCTGAAGCTCTATCGGGCAAGCCTCGGGCTTTAACGCCGAGCGACAAGCACTGGCGGGCGGATACCGTTACCGCCAGTGCTTATCCTGTCCGGCGGGGGAAAATAATGACGACGATTGAACGTGACTTGCTGCACACCGTTGAGGCGGACTCGATCTCTGCGGGCCGCCACTTCTGGGGCCGGGCAGCGCTATGGCTGAGCACGCTTTGGCTTGCCGCCTCCTTTGTTCTGCAGGCCGCCTATGTATCGGGGTGGATCACGTTCGGTTTCGAGAATTGGCGCCCGGTCCTTTATGCCTACGTACTGTGGGCGATTGTGCTCTGTGTCACCCGCGTCGTCCTCTACGGCGAGGCGGGAAAGAAGGCATTGTTCGTCTTGCCCGCCGCACTCTTCGTGGTGGCGATGGTCGTTTTTCCGCTGTTGTTCGCCTTATGGGTCGGCTTTTCCGACTGGAACCTCGCGTCGCTGACCGGGCGGAAGTTCAACGGACTGGACAATCTGCGCCGTATGCTGAGCGATCCCTTTTATGCCAATGCCCTTGTCAACATGGTGCTCTATTCCCTGGCCATCGCGGTTGAATACGCGATCGCATTCGGGCTCGCACTGCTGCTGAGCCAGGACATCGCCGCCCGGAAATTCTGGCGCGTCACATTCCTCGTACCTCTGATGCTGTCGCCGGTTGCAGTGAGTTGGATGGTCGGAAAGTCGATGCTGGAGACCCGCTTCGGGCCGATCGCCAGACTTGCCCGATGGCTCGGCTGGGAGAACCCGTCCTTCTTCGGCGATCCTCTGACCGCCAGGCTGTCCATCATGATCATGGACGCATGGACGTTCATTCCGTTCATGATGATCATGTTGCTCGCCGGACTGCAGGCCCTAAACAGGGAAGTTCTGGAGGCGGCGGAAGTGGATGGCGCAACGAAGTGGCAGCGCTTCTGGCAGGTTATTTTTCCGCTTATGCTGCCGGTCTCGGTGACGGCGGTCATGATCCGCGTCATCTTCAAGTTGAAGCTCGCGGACATCATCATCACGGTCACTGCCGGCGGGCCCGGCGGTGCAACGGATTCCGTGACGAGCTTCATCTACCGTGAATACCGGGATCGTTCGAACGTCGGATACGGCACCCTGCTTGCGATCATATACCTGATCATCATCGTGATCGGCATGACGATGCTCTTGAAGGTTTCGGACCGCATCGTGCGGCGAATGACGGGAAGGCTGTGATGGTAGCGATCGATCTTGACAAATACGCACGCGGCCAACGGCTTCGCTGGTGGGCCATGCGCTTCGTCGTCTATGGGCTTCTGATCGCCTGGGCGATCATTTGCATGTTTCCGCTTTTCTGGACGGTCTCGACCTCCTTCAAAACGGCTGCGGATGTGATGAAAGGCAATCTGGTGCCGTGGCTGGATTTCACCCCCAACTGGCTCGGCTGGCGCTCGCTAGGCCTTTCTCCCGATACGGTATTCAACGTGTCCACCGTGCGAGAGGAGTTCATGCGCAGGCTGTGGAACAGCGTCATCATGTCGGTTGCCGCCTCTGCTCTGGCGGTCATCCTCGGATCGCTCGCCGCCTATGGTCTCAGCCGCTTCTCCTACAAGTTCGGCTACATGCGCAACTCCGACATTTCGTTCTTCTTCCTATCGCAGCTCATTATGCCGCCGGTCGTGCTCGCGCTGCCGTTTCTTGTCCTCTATAAAGAGCTTGCGCTCCTGGACACGTATGTCGGCATGATCGCGGTCTATACGCTCATGGTGCTGCCGATCGTCATCTGGATCATGCGCGATCAATTCGCCACTGTTCCGGTGGAACTCGAGGAAGCAGCCCTGGTCGATGGTCTGTCGATATGGGGTGCGTTCCTGCGCATCATCGTCCCGCTGGTTCTGCCTGGCATGGTGGCCGCATTCATTCTGTCGATGATCCTGTGCTGGAACGAATACTTCTTCGCGGCACTGTTGACGTCCACCAACACCAACACGCTACCTGTAATGATTGCCAGCCAGACGGGCAGCCAAGGCATCAACTGGTGGTCCATGGCAGCACTCTCCACTGCCGGCATCCTTCCCCTGGTCTTCGTGGGCGTCCTTCTCGAGAAGCACATCATCGCCGGCATGACCGCTGGAGCCGTGAAGTAGGTTCGGCGGGGGCTCATCATGCGCAGGATGCCGACGGTCAAGGATGTCGCGGAGCAGGCCGGCGTTTCGGTGGGTACCGTTTCGCGCGTCCTTTCCGGAGAAACCTCGGTAAAGCCCTCGTTGCGTGAGAAGGTGAACGACGCCATTGCCGTCCTTGGATACCGGCCGAATGTGACGGCGCGAGCGCTACGCACGAGCAGGACCGAAGTTATCGGGCTGATCGTCCCCGACATCACCAATCCGTTCTTCGCGCAGTTGGCCGCGAGCGTCGAAAGCGCAGCGAGGGAGCGGAGCCACACGGTCATGCTGGCGAGCTCCCACAACGATCCGGAAGCCGAACGCCACCACATACTGGCTTTTCTCGATCGCTCGGTCTGCGGCATTATCGTGGCGGCTTCGAGCGGCCGTTCGGATCTCCCCTTGGAGCTGCCCGTCCCGATCGTCTCGCTGGACCGGCGCTTCGGTAATTACGCCCTGGTTTCGACCAACCATGCCCAAGCGGCCTCGCTGATGGCGGAGCATCTTTATGTGCTCGGACACCGCAAAATTGCCTATATTGCCGGGCCGCCGGACACGGAAGCCGCACGTGTGAGGCGCGAAGGATTCATCAATAGGCTCGCAGAGCTCGGCAAGACCGCCGGGCCGGCTGACGTGACGATCCTTGAGGGCAAGTTCGATTACGATTCCGGGGAGAGGATAGCCCGCGAGCTATTGTCGCTGCCGCCCGCCGACCGACCGACGGCGATCGCGGCGGCAAGCGACCAGCAGGCGATCGGCGCCCTGCGCGCAGCGCGCGACCTCACGATCGATGTTCCGCGCAAGCTGTCCATTGCGGGTTTCGATGACATCGCGCTTGCCAAGCTCGTAGTTCCTCGACTGACCACGGTGCGCCAGCCGGTAGAGAAGCTGGCCGCGCGCGCTGTGGAGTTTCTTTTCGATCAACCAGTCCTCGCCACGGACGAAATGATCGATGGTTCGCTGGTCGTACGCGGCTCAACCGGACCGGCCATTTCGATGAAACCGGATGAAATCAGAAAGCAACATAGGAAGCGGCCCGACGATGCGGCCGCCAACAAGGAGTGAACCATGCCCAACGGCATCAGAGCCGAGCTCAACGGGAACAGCGGCATTGTCATTCTAGGGATCTTCGCCGCCGACATGGCCTTTGCAGCCAAGCGCCTGCCCCACATCGCCGAAACCCTGCTCGGTTCGGATTTCAAGCTCGGGCCAGGGGGAAAGGGCTCCAACCAGGCGATCGCTGCGGCTAAGGCCGGCGGCAAAGTCACCTTCATTTCACGCGTCGGCAAGGATCCATTCGGCGAAATAGCGCTGTCAGCCTATGCAGCTGCCGGGGTGAACGCCAGTGTATTGCAAATGGAAGGTGTCTCGACCGGTGCCGCCTTCATCTTCGTCAATGAGGACAATGGCGAGAACGCAATCATCGTGGCGCCGGGCGCTGCCGGATTGATCGGCATCGAGGATGTAGAAGCCAACCGGGCTCACATCGAGAAGGCTGCGATTTTCATGACCCAGCTGGAACAGCCGTTGGAAGCGGCTATTCACGGCCTGAGGATCGCAAGGAGTGCGGGCGTCACGACGGTCTTCAATCCTGCCCCCGCCCAGACCATTCCGGACGAGATCTATGCGCTTTGCGACTTTGTCGTGCCCAATGAGGTGGAAGTCGCTCACATTGTCGGCCATGCCGTCGAAACCGATGACCAGGCCCGTGCCGCGGGCGACATTCTGCTTCAAAAAGGGGCAGGCTGCGCCATCATCACGCTCGGCGCGCGAGGTGCGCTTTATCACACAGCCCGACAGAGCGAGTTCATTCCGGCGCTTTCAGCAGGCAAGGTCGTCGACACGACCGGGGCGGGCGACGCTTTCCTCGGAGGTTTCGCCGCCGCTCTTTCGGAAGAGCGCGCCCCGGCCGAGGCGGTCCGCTTCGGCTGCGCCACCGCCGCAATTGCGGTGACACGGCCCGGAACCGCGCCCGCCATGCCGCTCCGCACCGAAATCGACGAGCTTTTGAGTTCGTCGTGAGGAGCGAAGGACCCCGGCCGCGTCCCTCGCCTAGCAACTAATAGGATGCTGGATACCTCAGAAGGACCGTGGCGCAGGATCCGCGAGATTGAGCTCTCCGCCGGCAATCTGGTAGATGGCGCAGGTCCGCTTCACCGATCCATCCGGCTGGAAGCGGAATGCCGCGGCGGCGCCAAGAAAGCCGTTCGGCGACAACAGGTTTTGCTTGTTTATAGCATTTTCGCCCTGCGTGCGCACAAGACCCGCAGCGAGCGCAATCACGTCGAAGCCGTAGGCCGCCTCCAGGTTTGCCGAGCGCTCGTAGCGTTGGCGAAAACTCGCGGTCATGCGTGAACCGTTTTCCGGCCCAAAGAGGCAAAGGTGACTCTGCGCGAGCTCCGGCCGGCCATAGACGGCAGCCGGCCAGCGGGAGCTTCCGACTATAAGGGCGTTCGGCGCTAGATAGCCATTCGACCGGAGCACCGAAAGCGCGCCCATCTCGCCCTCCCCGGCATTGACGAGAAGCACCGCGTCAATGTCCTTGAGCTTGTCTTTCAAACTCGCGTCACTGGAGAAAGGTGCTGCCGTCGTCAGCACCGGTCGTATATCGGAGTCGGCAAGCCCGCGGTCGAGACGTTGGCGCTCCGATGCGCTCGCGTCTGCAGGTAACAGCGCGACAAGGCGCTTGCGCCCCGCCCCGGAAGCATAAGCCGCACCTTCGACGGCGCTGTCGATGTGGTCCGAAGCGAAGGAGAAGCTTCCGTCCGCGCGTTCCGCCGCGCCGCCGCGAAGAAGGAGGACAGGGACGTCCTTCGCTCCTAACGCGTCGCGCACCGTGCCCGCCGGCACCTCCGCCGAGACGGCGACGAGCTTTACCCCCTCGCCTGAAAGCCTGTTCGCCGCATCGATCACCTGCTGTGGCGACCCGTCGGTGTTCTCGATCGTCAACGACAATTGACCGCCGCCGAGTTCTGCCACCGCAAGCATGGCACCGTCCCGAACGTCGCGCTCGCCCTGCTTTGCGCCGGCGCCGCTCATAAGGCCAGTGATCATTCCGATGCGAACTGGGCCTCCTCCGACGGTTTCCCGGGGCTTGAGCACTCGCTCGGCCTCGCGCCTCGCCTGCCGAGCTTGCGGCGACTCGATGGTGGCCGCATCCTCGGCGACGCCCTGGCAACCGGCCATGAGGCCGAGCAGGAGGACACCGGCCGCCCTGCCCGGGATTCCAGGCCCGGCACGTCTTGCCGACGAGAGAATGCTATGCAGGATTCTCTTCAATTCATGAACCGCAGCATCTTGGCGTGGAAGCAGTCGCATTTGGCGAGATAATCCTCATCACGCCAGCCGGATTGCAGATAGCCATAGGCCTTGCCGCAAGCAACCTTAGTTTCTGAGGCCCAGACGAATGTCGGTCTCGTTGAAGAAATCCACCGGGGATCGTCGGCGACGGCGATCGCGTGGTCCATGCGGGAAACCACTTCCTTTGTGAGGAAGGCAAGGTCCTGGCCCGCCGCCAACGAGGACGCGGCCAGCGTATCGCACTGCCGGGCCACCGGCGCGTAATCGATCACGAGATCTGCGGCATGATTTCCCGAAGCTGCCAGTAAAAACACTGCCCCGGCCAATATCGTCCTGGTCATCGAATCCCCCTCTGGAAACGCCGGCCCGCGTATATTGCCGCGAGCCGGACGGTTGTAAAGGTCTCGTCAGACTTCCCCCGCCGTCTTGCTGCCATGGTCGTCGTTGAAGAGTATCTTCACGACGTCTGTGCTGACGGAGAAGTTTTCGAGTACGGCCACCGTCTGCCACCCTGCGCCCCCGCTGCCATCCGTATCGACCTGCAGATTGGCATTCGCGCCGTCCTGCACGACTTGAACGTGTTGCTCGAGTGTATCAGGCGACAAATTGCCGAGAAGTTCCGACAGATCGACCACGTCGCCTTCGCTCGCATGATAATCGCTGATGACGTCGTGGATGCCGACCTGCAATTCGTCGTCGGCGATCACGAAAGTATCGGCGCCCGCGCCGCCGGTCAGCCTGTCCGAACCGTCCCCGCCATAAAGCTGATCGCCCAAGGCGCTGCCGGTGAGGGTGTCGTTGTAGTCCGAGCCAATAATGCCTTCGATATTCCGGTAAGTGTCAACGCCAAGGCCCACGGCAGTAAGATTTGCCACGGTGCTGCCAGACGACTGCACGAGCGAGAACGTCACGCCCGCAGTAGCGTCCGACAGGTCGAGAAGGTCCAGCCCGCCACCCCCGTCGATCGTGTCGTTGCCCGCGCCGCCGCTTAGCGTGTCGTTGCCGCCCCCGCCATTGATGACGTCGTTGCCACCGCGGCCGATGATCGTGTCGTCAAGGGCACCGCCGGTCAGATTGTCCGCACCCGAGGTGCCGTAGATGAGATTGGATTTTGTGTCATCCCCGACAACGACAATGCTGGGATCGCCCGGATCGAACTTCGAGAACTCAAATCTGAAGTAGCGCGCCTGTTCATTGCCTCCCTTTGTATCGTCATACTCGACTGTCCAGACATCGGTTCCCTGCGGCTCGTTTCCTGGAATCGCCAGGTACTGCGCCAGTGTCTGCGAAGGATTAGATGTGTTCCTTATGAGATCAAAATCCACTTCTGTTTTCATAAGACCGGTCGAAGCATCATAGGTCCAATTGTCCGGGTTGGCATCATTCGCAAATACTACCTGGAACTGTACCCCATCAACATAGATGAATACGTTAACTTGCTTTTCCAGGAAATTGCCATCCTGATCTTGGTTATTCACCGTCGCATAGGTGCCGGTTGGATCATCCGGCCCTTTTCTCGACCATTCCTGAAAATTAGTGAAGAGGGTGAGTGAACCATCAGATGGATCCGCACTGATTGCAGAAGCAAATGACGATCCGAGTACCGCGCCAGTTCTTGAATCGCGACCGGAAGTCAGCGGTCCACTATTGTCGGAGATAGTGCCAACTGGTCCCGGGATAGTTGTAGGTGCGACTTCGTTGATCGTCACCGAATAGGCAGTCGACTGCAAACCGTCGCTCGCGCTTAGGTTGAGGGAGACAGAAGGCGTATCGTTCACGGTCAGTGTCGGCCTGTAAACCAGGTCATGGAGCAGGTTGACCCCGTTTGCCGGATCATAGAGGACCGTCCCATTGGTCACCGCAACGTGATTTGTCCCATCGAAATAGTAAACGCCGGTCGGCGCATTCGTCGCCGTCACGACTACATGTTCGCCATCCACATCGGTTGGCGTCGAAACCATCAGCGGGTAACCACTCGAATACTCCGAGCCCTGTTGCGCTGGATCGCTCGGCAGCCAGACGCATGTACTTGCGACGACGGGCGCATCGTTGGTGCCGTTGATTGTCACCGTCACCGTCTGCGAGTCGGTCGCCCCGTGGGCATCGGTTACCGTCACCTCGTAGCTCAGCGTGATCGTTTCGCCGGCATCGAGAAATTGCACCAGAGAGTTGGGAACCTGATAGTTCCAGCCGCTTCCCGTAGCTGTGAAACCTGCAGTCAGGGCATTGATCTGCGCCTGCGTCAGCGTGCCATCGCTCCACACCGGTTGCCCGGCGGGTGCGCTGCTCACCGTCAGCGTGTCACCGGCATCCACGTCAGAGGTTGTGATCGTCCCGCTCGTCGATAGGTTTCCGACGATGACATTGACGTCCTCTGTCACCGCGCCGCTGGCCGTTGCGCCGATCACCGGCGCGTCGTTGGTGCCGTTGATGGTGATCGTCACCGTCTGGGTGTCGGTGGCGCCATTGTCGTCGGTCACCGTGACGACGAAG
>NZ_JAGILA010000016.1 GCF_017874595.1 Sinorhizobium kostiense
AGGAACCGCTCCGCCGTCAGCTCCGGGCGGTTGAGGTAGCCACGCGCCACTCCTGCCCCGCCGATATAGAGCTCGCCCACCGCCCCGAACGGAACTGGCTGGCCATGGTCGTCAAGCACATAGATCCGCGTGTTCGATATCGGACGCCCGATCGTCTCGACGACAGCCTGTCCTCTTGGCATGCAAATCCATGTCGAATAGGTCGTCGTCTCCGAGGGACCATAGAGATTGCAGATCGTCTGTGTAGACGTATTCTCAAAGAGCCTCTCGATCAGCGGGAGCTTCAAAGGTTCGCCCGCCAAATTAATAGCCTTTGCCGATTGCGGCACTGCCTGCTTGTCAAGGAGAGAAGTGATCGCCGACGGAACCGTGTTGATCAATGAGACATCCACCGGCGCTTGAGCCAGCTTCAGGGCATTCTCGACGAGATAGAGCGTGCCCCCGCGAGAAAGTGGCACGAAGCACTCGTAGACAGACAGATCGAAATTGATCGAAGTCGAAAACAGCATCCGGCTGGTCTCCGATCCGGCAAAAACGCTGTCGTTCCAATGCAGCAGGTTGACGGTGTTTGCATGCTCGACCATGACGCCCTTGGGGGTTCCGGTGGAGCCCGAGGTGTAGATGATGTAGGCGAGATGGCTGGGGGTCAGGCCGAGCGCATGCGGATCGGGATCCGACGCCGGCAGCCTCGCCGAGACCGGGGTGGCCGCATCGAGATCAATCACGCGGAGATCGGCGAGTGCCTCGGGGCCGAAGGCTTCGCGGCCGGCCGCATCGCAAAGCATGAGCCGCGGGGCGGCATCGTCGAGCACCTGCCGTAGCCGCGCGCAGGGATAGGCCGGATCGAGCGGCAGATAGGCGCCGCCCGCTTTCAGGATCGCCAGCAGTCCCACCACCATCGCCGGGCTGCGCTCGACGCAGATCGCCACCGGCTGGTCCGGCTTCACCCCAAGGCCGATCAGATGATGGGCGAGTCGGTTGGCCCGGCCATTGAGGGTACCATAGGAGATCGACTGCCCTTCGAAGACCACCGCCACTGCGTCGGGCGCCCGGCGCACCTGCGCCTCGAACAGCTCGTGCACGCACAGATCCGACGGATAGTCCGCTTCCGTCCGGTTCAGCTCCTTCAGCAGATATCGGCGCTCGTCGGCCGGCAGGATGTCGAGCTCGCGCACCGGCGTATTCGGCGCCCGTTCCAGCGCCTCCGCCAGCTGCTCGAGCGCCCGCTGCATGTAGCCGCAGATCCGGTCGGCAGAGATCGGCTCCACCACCTGCGCCGTCAGGCCGAGCGCCTCGCCAAAATCCTCCACCGCGAGCGTCACGGGATAATTGGTGCGTTCCTCGCTCCCCAGCCACTCGATGCCCGACAGGTCCTCATTGGTTGTCGAGCCGGCGGCCGGGGTGTTGTGACGGTAGTTCAACAGCGCGCCGAACAGCGGCGCCGGGGCTGCAACGCCGCTGCAGCGTTGCGCCAAGGCGAGCGAGGCATGCTCGTGCGCGAGCAGCTCGGAAAGCCGCGCATGTGTGGCCTGCACGCTCGCCGCAACCCCGGTTCCGTCGAGGTCGAGCCGCACAGGCAGGGTGTTGATGAACAGGCCCATCGTCCGGTCGGCGCCGGAGCCCGCATGCATGCGGCCGAACAGCACCGTGCCGAACACCACCTGTTCGCGGCCGCTGCTCAGCGCCACCACCTGGCCCCAGGCCAGATGGCAAAGGCTCGCCAGGCTCACCCTGAGCCGCCGCGCCTGGTCGCGCAGCCGATCGTTGAGCGCCTGCGGCAGCATCCGCTGCGCCTCGCCGGCCCCGCTGCCGTCGCCGCGAACCTCGCTCAGCCCGAACGGCAGGGTCGGCTCGTCGATATCGGCGAGCATCTTCCGGAAGAACTCCTCATGCGCCTTGGCATCCATGCCAAGCCGCGCCTGCGCCACCAGATTGCGGAACGGCTGCGGCGCCGCCAGCTCATGCGCGCGTCCCTCGAGCACGGCCTGGACCTCGGCATGCATCACTTCGGCCGTCGTGTGATCGCCGATCAGATGATGCTGCAGCTCCAGAAGCAGCCAGCGCTCGCTGCCAGGCTCGCGCGCGATCACGAAGCGCAACAAGGGCGCCCGGCCAAGATCGATGCGATAGTGGCGTGGATCGAAGCGGCGCCTCAACTGCTCGTGGCCGGGACCGCCATCTTCGTCCAGCTCGACCTCGCTCACCGCCAGCGGCGCCTTGCGCCACACCACCTGCGCCGGGCTCGACAGACCCTGCCAGACAAAGGCGGTGCGCAGGATGTCGTGCCGGTCGACCACCTGTTGAACCGCCGCAAGATAGCGGTCGAGCAGGGCCCGATCGGCAAAGGCCATTTGCGAGACCAGCAGATAGGGATCGCCCTCGGTTGCCAGCAGATGGTGGAACAGAATGCCGTCCTGCAGCGACGACAGGCCATAGATATCCTGGATGTTGCCGACGCCACCGGGCACCGTCGACACGATCCGGTCGATCTCTTTCTGGGTCAGATCGACCAGCGGCAGCATCTCTGGCGTGATCGCCTCACTCTCTTCGGTGATCCGGTTGGCCGGCACCGCCACCTCGTGGTGGCTGCCAAGGCTTGCGGCGAGATCGCAAAGCACCGGCCTGGCGAACAGGGTGCGCACCTCCACCCCGAGCGACTGCCGCCGCAGCCGCTCCATCAGCTGCACCGCCAATAATGAGTGGCCGCCGAGCTCGAAGAAGTTATCGTGGCGGCCGACCCGTTCGATGCCGAGCAGCTCTGCCCAGATCGCCGCCAGCAGCGTCTCGACCGCGCCCTGCGGCGCTTCATAGGCTCGCCGCGCATAAGCATCGTCGTCGGGAACCGGCAGCGCCTTGCGGTCGAGCTTGCCGTTCGGTGTCAGCGGCAGCGCTTCCAGCCGCACGAAGGCCGACGGCACCATGTAGTCCGGCAGCAGGCCACCGAGATGCGCCCGCAACGACGCGGCAAGCTCGGCGCCACCGGCCTCGTCCGACCCGTCCGCCGCCTTCGCAACCACATAGGCGACGAGCCGCTTGTCGCCGGCGCGATCCTCCCGCGCCACCACCACGGCCTCGCCGACAAGCTCGTGCTCGCAGAGCCGCGCAGCGATCTCGCCCGGCTCGATGCGGAAGCCGCGGATCTTCACCTGCTCGTCGTTGCGGCCCAAAAACTCGAGATTGCCATCCGGCAGATAGCGGGCCAGGTCGCCGGTCCGGTAGAGACGATCGCCTTGGACAAAGGCACTGGTGATGAACCGCTCCGCCGTCAGTTCGGGCCGATTGAGGTAGCCGCGCGCAACCCCTGCCCCGCCGATATAGAGCTCGCCAACCGTCCCGAACGGAACAGGCTGACCATGGTCGTCAAGCAGATAGAGCCGCGTGTTCGCGATTGGGCGGCCGATCGGCACATTTGTCGATGCGGAAAGGTCTGCGGGGATGTCATGGAAGGCACAACCGACAACCGCTTCCGTCGGGCCATACTCGTTGACCATTCTGGCAGCCGGCTGGATCTGACGCCATAGTTCGAGCGTCGACGACGACAATGCCTCGCCGCCAATGACGAACAGCTCCACCTGACTGGCATCTCCAGCCGACTGCAGCTGCTGCCCCAGAACATCCAGATGACTGGGAGTGATTTTGACCAGCCTGCGGCCTAAGCCAAGCTCTGCCTTAAGGTTCTCGGTTTCATTTCCCTTGGATACGAGATGTTCATGCCCACCACAGATAAGAGGCGTAAACAGACTGGTAATCGTAGCATCGAAGGCGAGCGAAGAGGAGACGACGGAGGAGGATATGGGAGCGTAGATCTCACGAGCCCAGCTTAGATAATTGGTCATCCCGCGATGCTCGACCATGACGCCCTTGGGCGTTCCGGTGGAGGCGGAGGTGTAGATGACGTAGGCGAGATGGCTGGGGGTGAGGCCGAGCGCACGCGGGTCCGGCTCCGACGCCGGCAGTTCCGCCCAGGCCGGGGTGGCCGCATCCAGATCAATCACGCTGAGATCGGCGAGTGCCTCGGCGCCCAGCGCTTCGCGGCCGGCGGCATCGCAAAGCATGAGTTGCGGGGCGGCATCGTTGAGCACCTGGTTGAGCCGCGCGCAGGGATAGGCCGGGTCGAGCGGCACATAGGCGCCGCCGGCCTTGAGGATCGCCAGTAGCCCCACCACCATCGCCGGGCTGCGCTCGACGCAGATCGCAATGCGCGCGTCCGGTTTCACCCCAAGCCCGATCAGATGATGGGCGAGCCGGTTGGCCCGGACATTGAGGGCACCATAGGAGATCGACTGCCCTTCGAAGACCACCGCCACGGCGTCCGGCGCCCGGCGCACCTGGGCCTCGAACAGTTCGTGGACGCACAGCTCCGAGGGATAATCCGCTTCCGTGCGGTTCAGTTCCTCCAGCAGATAGCGGCGCTCGTCGGCCGGCAGGATGTCGATGCGGCCGACCGGCTGCGCGGCATCGGCAACCATCGCCCGCAGCAGCGCCAGCAGGTAGCCGCGCTGCCGCTCGATCGTCGCCCGGTCGAACAGCGCCGTCGCATAACCCAGAGTCCCGGCGATGACCTCGCCCTGATCCCCCAGGTTCAGTTCCAGATCGAACTTGACCTGATCGAGCCCCTCCCCCGCGGCCTCTACCCGCAGCCCCGGCAGGTCCAATGACCCGCCGCTGTTGTTCTTCCAGGCCAACATCACCTGGAACAACGGCGTGTGATCAAGGGCGCGGGGCGGCTGGACGATCTCGACCACCTGCTCGAATGGCAGGTCCTGATGCTCCTGCGCGGCGAGTGCCGTGCGCCGCGTCCGCTCCAGCAGATCGGACACGCTCGGCTCGCCGGACAGATCGATGCGAACCGCCAGGGTGTTGACGAAGAAGCCGATCAGCTCCTCGACCTCGCGCCGGCCGCGATTGGC
>NZ_JAGILA010000017.1 GCF_017874595.1 Sinorhizobium kostiense
GCCAACCGGCTGGCCCATCATCTGATCGGGCTTGGGGTGAAGCCCGACCAGCCGGTGGCGATCTGCGTCGAGCGCAGCCCGGCGATGGTGGTGGGGCTGCTGGCGATCCTGAAAGCGGGCGGCGCCTATGTGCCGCTCGACCCGGCCTATCCGTCCGGCCGGCTGCGGCAGGTGCTCGACGATGCCGCCCCGCGGCTCATGCTTTGCGATGCCGCCGGCCGAAAAGCCCTCGGCCCCGAGGCACTCGCCGATCTCAGTGTGATTGATCTGGATGCGGCCACCCCGGCCTGGGCGGAACTGCCGGCGTCGGATCCCGACCCGCGTGCCCTCGGCCTGACCTCCCGGCATCTCGCCTATGTCATCTACACCTCCGGCTCTACCGGTAGCCCTAAGGGCGTCATGGTCGAGCATGCGAGTGTTCTCAATGTTTTATGCGCTTTTCTGGATGTATCAGGCCTCACAGCGCATGATTCACTCCTCGCGATCACGACGATCTCTTTCGACATTGCGGGGCTGGAACTCTATCTTCCGTTGGCCGTGGGAGCTAACGTCGTCCTTGCTCGCGAGACCAATGCTATTGGATTGCAGCAGCATCTGTCCCATCAGAAGATAACTGTGACGCAGGCAACCCCGGCAGCGTGGCGTATGCTCTTCGACGCCGGCTGGGATGGTGCGCCCGATTTAAGCGCGCTGTGTGGCGGCGAGGCGTTGCCTTCAGATCTGGCCTCGAAGCTCGGCAGAAGGGTAAAATCTCTCAGAAATCTTTATGGTCCGACCGAGACTACAATTTGGTCGACCACCTTTCTTGCCGACGCGAGGATTGAGGCGCCTAACCGGAATGTGCCGATTGGCCGGCCGCCTTCGTGCGGCTGGACGCACTGCCGCTGACGCCGAACGGCAAGCTCGATCGCAAGGCGCTGCCGGCCCCTGCCGACGATGCCTATGCGCGCACCGCCTATGAAGCGCCGCAGGGTGCGATCGAGACGCTGCTGGCGGGGATCTGGGCAGAGCTGCTCGGGGTCGAGCGGGTCGGCCGCCACGACAACTTCTTCGAGCTCGGCGGCCACTCATTGCTGGCGGTGCAGCTGATGGAGCGGCTGCGGCGGCAGTCGCTCGGGGTGGAGGTGCGCACGCTGTTCGCCAGGCCGGTGCTTTGCGATCTCGCCGCCAGCCTTGGCAGCCACCACGAGGTGACAGTGCCGGCCAATCGGATCACCGAAGAGAGTGAGGCGATCACGCCGCAGATGCTGCCGCTGATCGATCTGACCCAGGAGGAGATCGACCGGATCGTGTCGACGGTTCCCGGCGGCGTCGGCAACATCCAGGATATCTATGGCCTGTCGCCGCTGCAGGACGGCATTCTGTTCCACCATCTGCTGGCAACCGAGGGCGATCCCTATCTGCTGGTGTCGCAAATGGCCTTTGCCGATCGGGGTCTGCTCGATCGCTATCTTGCGGCGGTTCAACAGGTGGTCGACCGGCATGACATCCTGCGCACCGCCTTTGTCTGGCAGGGACTGTCTAGCCCGGCGCAGGTGGTGTGGCGCAAGGCGCCGCTGGCGGTGAGCGAGGTCGAGCTGGAGGAAGATGGCGGTCCCGGCCACGAGCAGCTGAAGCGCCGCTTCGATCCGCGCCAGCATCGCATCGATCTTGGCCAGGCGCCCTTGTTGCGGTTCGTGATCGCGCGCGAGCCCGGCAGCGAGCGCTGGCTGCTTTTGGAGCTGCAGCATCATCTGATCGGCGATCATACGACGCTGGAGGTCATGCATGCCGAGGTCCGGGCCGTGCTCGAGGGCGCGCATGCGCTTGATGCGCCGCAGCCGTTCCGCAACCTGGTGGCGCAGGCCCGTCTCGGCGTTTCGTCCGAAGAGCATGAAGCGTTCTTCCGGGAGATGCTCGCCGACATCGACGAGCCGACCACACCGTTCGGGCTGAGCGAGGTTCGCGGCGACGGCAGCGGGGTCGGCGAGGCGCAGCGGATGCTGCCGCCGGCGCTCAACGATCGGCTGCGCGAACAGGCGCGGCGGCTGGGGGTCAGCCTGGCGAGCCTTTGTCATCTGGCCTGGGGCCAGGTGGTGGCGCAGAGCAGCGGCCGCGAACAGGTGGTGTTCGGCACGGTGCTGTTCGGCCGCATGCATGCCGGGACCGGCGCCGACCGCACGATGGGCCTGTCTCATCAACACCCTGCCGGTGCGGCTCGACCTCGACGGAACCGGGATTGCGGCGAGCGTGCGGGCCACACATGCGCGGCTTTCCGAACTGCTCGCACACGAGCATGCCCCGCTCGCCTTGGCGCAACGCTGCAGCGGCGTTGCAGCTCCGGCGCCGTTGTTCGGCGCGCTGTTGAACTACCGTCACAACACCCCGGCCGCCGGCTCGACAACCAATGAGGACCTGTCGGGCATCGAGTGGCTGGGGAGCGAGGAACGCACCAATTATCCCGTGACCCTCGCGGTGGAGGATTTTGGCGAGGCGCTCGGCCTGACGGCGCAGGTGGTGGAGCCGATCTCCGCCGACCGGATCTGCGGCTACATGCAGCGCGCGCTCGAGCAGCTGGTCGAGGCGCTGGAACGGGCGCCGAATACGCCGGTGCGCGAGCTCGACATTCTGCCGGCCGACGAACGCAGCTATCTGCTGGAGGAGCTGAACCGGACGGAAGCGGACTATCCCTCGGACCTGTGCGTGCACGAGCTGTTCGAGGCGCAGGTGCGCCGGGCGCCCGACGCGGTGGCGGTGGTCTTCGAAGGGCAGTCGATCTCCTATGGTACCCTCAATGGCCGGGCCAACCGACTCGCCCATCATCTGATCGGCCTTGGGGTCAAGCCGGACCAGCCGGTGGCGATCTGCGTCGAGCGCAGCCCGGCGATGGTGGTGGGACTGCTGGCGATCCTGAAAGCGGGCGGCGCCTATCTGCCGCTCGATCCGGCCTATCCGTCCGGCCGCCTGCGGCAGGTGCTCGACGATGCCGCCCCGCAACTCATCCTTTGCGATGCCGCCGGCCGCGAAGCGCTGGGCGCCGAGGCACTCGCCGATCTCAGCGTGATCGACTTCTCGGACGGCGAGCTTTCCTGGGCCGACCAGTCCGCTGACGATCCCGACCCGCATACCCTCGGCCTGACCTCCAGCCATCTCGCCTATGTCATCTACACCTCCGGCTCCACCGGAACGCCAAAGGGCGTCATGATGCCCCACGGCTCGCTTATGAATTTGCTCTCGTCTTCACCGGGGGATAGCGCGCCAAAACGCACACTTCAATTCACGACCCTGAACTTCGATGTGTCTTTCCAGGAATTGTTCAGTTGTTGGAGGGACGCTGGACTGCTCGTGCTTATGCGAGAAGAGACCCGTGCCGACTTTGCCGGCTTGCTCGGACTCGTGAAGGCGGAGGCGATCGAGCAGCTTTTCCTCCCATTCGTAGCATTGAACCATTTTGCGGTGGTCTGGAGCGCGCACCCAGTGCTGCTGCCCTCTTTAACTGAGATCTATACGGCGGGTGAGCAATTGCAGGCCACTCCAGTGCTAAGGGCGTTCTTCGAAGCGCATCCGAAGGCGAAATTGATCAATCAATACGGGCCTACAGAAACACACGTCGTTGCGGAGCACCGCCTTTCAACTGACCCATCAACTTGGCCCCGATTTCCTCCCCTCGGCCGCCCAATCGCGAACACGCGGCTCTATCTGCTTGACGACCATGGCCAGCCTGTGCCGTTCGGGGCCGTTGGCGAGCTCTATATCGGCGGGGCAGGGGTAGCGCGCGGCTACCTCAATCGCCCGGAGCTGACGGCGGAGCGGTTCCTGGCCGATCCGTTCAGCGCCGACGCGGATGCCCGGATGTACCGGACCGGCGACCTGGCCCGCTATCTGCCAGACGGCAATCTCGAGTTCCTGGGCCGCAACGACGAGCAGGTGAAGATCCGCGGCTTCCGCATCGAGCCGGGCGAGATCGCCGCCCGGCTCTGCGAGCATGCGCTTGTCGGCGATGCGGCGGTCGTGGCGCGCGCGGATGCGACGGGCGACAAGCGGCTCGTCGCCTATGTGGTCGCGAAGACGACGGACGGGTCGGACGAGCCCGATGGCGCCGAGCTGGCGGCGGCGTTGCGGGCCCATCTCGGTGGCCTGCTGCCGGACTACATGGTGCCGGCCGCCTTCGTGCGGCTGGACGCACTGCCGCTGACGCCGAACGGCAAGCTCGACCGCAAGGCGCTGCCGGCCCCTGCCGA
>NZ_JAGILA010000018.1 GCF_017874595.1 Sinorhizobium kostiense
CCGGCCTGGGCGGAACTGCCGGCGTCGGATCCCGACCCGCGTGCCCTCGGCCTGACCTCCCGGCATCTCGCCTATGTCATCTACACCTCCGGCTCCACCGGAACGCCCAAGGGCGTCATGGTCGAGCATGCGCAAATTGTCCGTTTGTTTGAGGCGACACGGAGCTGGTACGATTTCAACGAGCGCGATGTCTGGTGCCTGTTTCATTCTTTCTCGTTCGACTTCTCGGTTTGGGAGTTGTGGGGAGCGCTGCGCTATGGTGGACGTCTGGTTCTCGTACCGAGGCATATAGCTCGCTCTGCTCCCGACTTTTATAATCTGGTTTGCAAGTCAAGCGTCACGGTGCTCAACCAGACCCCTTCGGCGTTTAAAGCTCTGATCGAAGCCGAGCGTAAGAGTGGGGTTCGCAACCAGCTTCGCTATGTGATTTTTGGAGGCGAGGCCCTGGAGCCTTCCTCTCTGAGGCCGTGGTTCGAACGGCATTCTGAGCATGCCCCACGGCTGATCAACATGTACGGCATCACAGAGACGACTGTGCATGTCACATATCGGCCTCTTAACAAGTCTGATACGTCCAGCTCATGCGGTCCGATCGGCGAACGGATCCCGGACCTTCGAATATATCTGCTGGATCAATTTGGTGCGCCCGTGCCTTTCGGGGCGGTTGGCGAGCTCTATATCGGCGGGGCAGGGGTTGCGCGCGGCTACCTCAACCGTCCGGAGCTGACGGCGGAGCGGTTCCTGGCCGATCCGTTCAGCGGGAAGGCGGATGACCGCATGTACCGGACCGGCGACCTGGCGCGCTATCTGCCGGACGGCAATCTCGAGTTTCTCGGCCGCAACGACGAGCAGGTGAAGATCCGCGGCTTCCGCATCGAGCCGGGCGAGATCGCCGCCCGGCTGCTGGAGCATGCGCTTGTCGGCGATGCGGCCGTGGTGGCGCGCCAGGATGCGACCGGCGACAAGCGGCTCGTCGCCTATGTGGTTGCGAAGACGACGGATGGGTCGGACGAGGCCGATGGCGCCGAGCTGGCGGCGGCGTTGCGGGTCCATCTCGCTGCCCTGCTGCCGGACTACATGGTGCCGGCGGCCTTCGTGCGGCTGGATGTGCTGCCGCTGACACCGAACGGCAAGCTCGACCGCAAGGCGCTGCCGGTTCCCGACGACGAGGCCTATGCGCGCCGGGGCTACGAGGCGCCGCGCGGCGAGATCGAGATGCTGCTGGCCGGGATCTGGGCCCAGCTGCTCGGCATCGAGCGGATCGGCCGCCACGACAACTTCTTCGAGCTCGGCGGCCACTCGCTGCTGGCGGTGCGCCTGCTCGCCCGGCTGACACAGGCCTTTGCAGTGGAGCTGCCACTGGCGACCCTGTTCGCCAAGCCGACATTGGCCGATTTGGCGCTAAGTGTTGGCGAAGTGCTGAACGGTTCTGGTGCACAGGCAGCACCGGCCATCATGCCAGTTGGACGTGCTGGTGCGCTTGCGCTGTCCTATTCGCAGCAGCGTCTCTGGTTCTTGGCACAGCTGGACGAAGACAGCACGAACTATAACATTCCCCTCGGCTGGCGATTGCGCGGCAGGCTCGATCATGCCGCCTGGCGGCGCAGCCTTGATCAGCTGTTTGCCCGTCACGAGGCGCTGCGCAGTGTCTTTGTCGCCCCGCAGGGCCGGCCCCGGGTCGAGCTGCTGCCGGCCGATGCCGGCCTGCCGGTGACAGAGCACGATCTGCAAGAGCTGCCGCATGCGGATGCCGTGCTTGCGGATCTCTACCATGACGAGGCGCGCACGCCGTTCGATCTGGCGCGCGGGCCGCTAATCCGCGGCCGACTGATCCGGCTGGCCGATGACGACCACGTCTTTCTGCTGACGCAACACCACATCGTCGCCGACGGCTGGTCGATGGGCGTGCTGATGCGCGAGCTCAGTCAGCTTTACCGGGCGTTTGCGGCCGGGCGCGCCGATCCTTTGCTGCCGCTGGCGATCCAGTATCCGGATTATGCCGCCTGGCAACGGCAATGGCTGTCCGGCGAGCGGCTGCAGGCCCAGGCGCAGTATTGGCGCGACAGTCTGTCTGGTGCGCCGGCCCGTCTGGCGCTGCCGACCGACCGGCCGCGGCCGGCGCAGCAGTCGTTTGCCGGGGCGAGCGTGCCGGTCGTCATCGACCAGGATCTGACGCGCGGGCTGAAGCGGCTGAGCCGGCAACATGGCACGACCTTGTTCATGACGGTGCTGGCGGCCTGGGCGGCGGTGCTGTCGCGCCTGTCGGGGCAGGACGACCTTGTCATCGGCGTGCCGAGCGCCAATCGCGGCCGCCGCGAGATCGAGGAGCTGATCGGCTTCTTCGTCAACACCCTGGCGGTTCGCATCGATCTGTCGGGTGAGCCGAGCGTGTCCGATCTGCTGGAGCGGACGCGGCGCACGGCGCTCGCCGCGCAGGAGCATCAGGACCTGCCGTTCGAGCAGGTGGTGGAGATCGTCCAGCCGCCCCGCGCCCTCGATCACACGCCGCTGTTCCAGGTGATGTTGGCCTGGCAGAACAACAGCGTCGGATCATTGGACCTGCCGGGGCTGCGGCTGGAGGCTGCAGGCGAGGGGCTCGATCAGGTCAAGTTCGATCTGGAGCTGAACCTGGGGGATCAGGGCGAGGTCATCGCCGGGACTCTGGGCTATGCGACGGCGCTGTTCGACCGGGCGACGATCGAGCGGCAGCGCGGCTATCTGCTGGCGCTGCTGCGGGCGATGGTTGCCGACGCCGAGCAGCCGGTCGGCCGCATTGACATCCTGCCGGCCGATGAGCGCCGCTATCTGCTGGAGGAGCTGAACCGGACGGAAGCGGACTATCCGTCGGAGCTGTGCGTGCACGAACTGTTCGAGGCGCAGGTGCGCCGGGCGCCCGACGCGGTGGCACTGGTCTTCGAAGGGCAGTCGATCTCCTATGATGCGCTCAACGCCCGGGCCAACCGGCTCGCCCATCATCTGATCGGGCTGGGGGTGAAACCGGACCAGCCGGTGGCGATCTGCCTCGAGCGCAGCCCGACGATGGTGGTGGGACTGCTGGCGATCCTGAAAGCGGGCGGCGCCTATCTGCCGCTCGACCAGGCCTATCCGTGCGCGCGGCTCAACCAGGTGCTCGACGATGCCGCCCCGCGGCTCATGCTGTGCGATGCGGCCGGCCGCGAAGCGCTGGGCGCCGAGGCGATCGCAAGCCTGACGGTGATCGATCTCTCGGACGGCGAGCTTTCCTGGGCCGGCCAGCCCGCTGATGATCCCGACCCGCATGCCCTCGGCCTGACCTCCAGCCATCTCGCCTATGTCATCTACACCTCCGGCTCCACCGGAACGCCCAAGGGCGTCATGGTCGAGCATGCAAATACCGTCAACCTGCTGCATTGGAACGACAGCGTTTTTGCCGGATCGGAAACCAGCCGGATGCTGTTTTCGACTTCGATCAATTTTGATCTGTCTGTCTACGAATGCTTCGTGCCACTTTCTCGCGGGGGCACGCTCTATCTCGTCGAGAATGCCCTGAAGCTGGCTCAAGCGCCGGTGGATGTCTCCTTGATCAACACGGTCCCGTCGGCGATCACTTCTCTCCTTGACAAGCAGGCAGTGCCGCAATCGGCAAAGGCTATTAATTTGGCGGGCGAACCTTTGAAGCGCCCGCTGATCGAGAGGCTCTTTGAGAATACGTCTACACAGACGATCTGCAATCTCTATGGTCCCTCGGAGACGACGACCTATTCGACATGGATTT
>NZ_JAGILA010000019.1 GCF_017874595.1 Sinorhizobium kostiense
TGGTTTCCAAGCATTGTTGAAAGGTATCTTATCCTGAATTCAATAGGGATAAGAAGCGAACGCAGGGAACTGAAACATCTAAGTACCTGCAGGAAAGGACATCAACCGAGACTCCGCAAGTAGTGGCGAGCGAACGCGGACCAGGCCAGTGGCAATGAGGAATAAAGTGGAACGATTTGGAAAGATCGGCCGTAGCGGGTGACAGCCCCGTACACGTAGAACACTCATTGTCCTTGAGTAAGGCGGGACACGAGAAATCCTGTCTGAACATGGGGAGACCACTCTCCAAGCCTAAGTACTCGTGCATGACCGATAGCGAACAAGTACCGTGAGGGAAAGGTGAAAAGCACCCCGACAAGGGGAGTGAAATAGAACCTGAAACCGGATGCCTACAAACAGTCGGAGCCCGCAAGGGTGACGGCGTACCTTTTGTATAATGGGTCAACGACTTAGTGTGACATGCAAGCTTAAGCCGGTAGGTGGAGGCGTAGCGAAAGCGAGTCTGAACAGGGCGCCTTAGTATGTCGCATTAGACCCGAAACCGAGTGATCTAGCCATGAGCAGGTTGAAGGTTGGGTAACACCAACTGGAGGACCGAACCCGCATCTGTTGCAATAGATTGGGATGACTTGTGGCTAGGGGTGAAAGGCCAATCAAACTCGGAAATAGCTGGTTCTCCGCGAAATCTATTTAGGTAGAGCGTCGACCGAATACCCCCGGGGGTAGAGCACTGGATGGGCTATGGGGACTCACCGTCTTACTGATCCTAACCAAACTCCGAATACCGGGGAGTACTAGTCGGCAGACACACGGCGGGTGCTAACGTCCGTCGTGAAGAGGGCAACAACCCTGACCTCCAGCTAAGGTCCCCAAGTCATGGCTAAGTGGGAAAGGATGTGAGGATCCCAAAACAACCAGGATGTTGGCTTAGAAGCAGCCATCATTTAAAGAAAGCGTAACAGCTCACTGGTCTAAACAAGGGTCTTTGCGCCGAAAATGTAACGGGGCTAAAGCCATGCACCGAAGCTGAGGATGTATCTTAAAGATACGTGGTAGCGGAGCGTTCCGTAAGCCAGTGAAGGGATACCCGTGAGGGGTCCTGGAGGTATCGGAAGTGCGAATGTTGACATGAGTAACGATAAAGAGGGTGAGAGACCCTCTCGCCGAAAGACCAAGGGTTCCTGCTTAAAGTTAATCTGAGCAGGGTTAGCCGGCCCCTAAGACGAGGCGGACACGCGTAGTCGATGGGAACCACGTTAATATTCGTGGGCCTGGTGGTAGTGACGGATCGCTTAACTTGTCAGGACTTATTGGATTGTCCTGGCCTGGACGCGGTCCCGGGAAATAGCTCCACCATATAGACCGTACCCGAAACCGACACAGGTGGTCAGGTAGAGTATACCAAGGCGCTTGAGAGAACTGCGTTGAAGGAACTCGGCAAATTGCACGCGTAACTTCGGAAGAAGCGTGACCCCATTATGGGCAACCATGATGGGGTGGCACAGACCAGGGGGTAGCGACTGTTTATCAAAAACACAGGGCTCTGCGAAGTCGCAAGACGACGTATAGGGTCTGACGCCTGCCCGGTGCTGGAAGGTTAAGAGGAGGGGTGCAAGCTCTGAATCGAAGCCCCAGTAAACGGCGGCCGTAACTATAACGGTCCTAAGGTAGCGAAATTCCTTGTCGGGTAAGTTCCGACCTGCACGAATGGCGTAACGACTTCCCCGCTGTCTCCAACGCAGACTCAGTGAAATTGAATTCCCCGTGAAGATGCGGGGTTCCTGCGGTCAGACGGAAAGACCCCGTGCACCTTTACTATAGCTTTACACTGGCATTCGTGTCGGCATGTGTAGGATAGGTGGTAGGCTTTGAAGCAGGGACGCCAGTTCCTGTGGAGCCGTCCTTGAAATACCACCCTTATCGTCATGGATGTCTAACCGCGGTCCGTCATCCGGATCCGGGACAGTGTATGGTGGGTAGTTTGACTGGGGCGGTCGCCTCCGAAAGAGTAACGGAGGCGCGCGATGGTGGGCTCAGAGCGGTCGGAAATCGCTCGTCGAGTGCAATGGCATAAGCCCGCCTGACTGCGAGACTGACAAGTCGAGCAGAGACGAAAGTCGGTCATAGTGATCCGGTGGTCCCGCGTGGAAGGGCCATCGCTCAACGGATAAAAGGTACGCCGGGGATAACAGGCTGATGACCCCCAAGAGTCCATATCGACGGGGTTGTTTGGCACCTCGATGTCGGCTCATCGCATCCTGGGGCTGGAGCAGGTCCCAAGGGTTTGGCTGTTCGCCAATTAAAGCGGTACGTGAGCTGGGTTCAGAACGTCGTGAGACAGTTCGGTCCCTATCTGCCGTGGGTGTAGGAATATTGACAGGATCTGTCCCTAGTACGAGAGGACCGGGATGGACATATCTCTGGTGGACCTGTTGTCCTGCCAAGGGCATAGCAGGGTAGCTATATATGGAAGGGATAACCGCTGAAGGCATCTAAGCGGGAAACCCACCTGAAAACGAGTATTCCCTCGAGAACCGTGGAAGACGACCACGTTGATAGGCCGGGTGTGGAAGTGCGGCAACGCATGAAGCTTACCGGTACTAATCGTTCGATCGGCTTGATCGTTCCCATTGC
>NZ_JAGILA010000021.1 GCF_017874595.1 Sinorhizobium kostiense
GTTCCGTTCGGGGCGGTGGGCGAGCTCTATATCGGCGGGGCAGGAGTGGCGCGTGGCTACCTCAACCGCCCGGAGCTGACGGCGGAGCGGTTCCTGGCCGATCCGTTCAGCGGCGAGGCCGGCGCCCGCATGTACCGGACCGGCGACCTGGCGCGCTATCTGCCGGATGGCAACCTCGAGTTCCTGGGCCGCAACGACGAGCAGGTGAAGATCCGCGGTTTCCGCATCGAGCCGGGCGAGATCGCCGCCCGGCTCTGCGAGCATGCGCTTGTCGCCGATGCGGCCGTCGTGGCGCGCCCGGATGCGACGGGCGACAAGCGGCTCGTCGCCTATGTGGTTGCGAAGGCGGCGGACGGGTCGGACGAGGCCGGTGGCGCTGAGCTGCCGGCGGCGTTGCGGGCCCATCTCGGTGGCCTGCTGCCGGACTACATGGTGCCGTCAGCCTTTGTGCGGCTGGATGTGCTGCCACTGACACCGAACGGCAAGCTCGATCGCAAGGCACTGCCGGTTCCTGATGACGAGGCCTATGCGCGGCGAGCCTATGAGGCGCCGCAGGGCGAGATCGAGACGCTGCTGGCCGGGATCTGGGAAGAGCTGCTCGGCATCGAGCGGGTCGGCCGCCACGACAACTTCTTCGAGCTCGGCGGCCATTCGCTGCTGGCGGTGCGCCTGCTTGCCAGGCTGACAGAGGCCTTGGCAGTGGAGCTGCCACTGGCGACCCTGTTCGCCACGCCGACATTGGCTGAGCTAGCCCGGGAATCTTCCATCAGCTTGATCACTCAAGAATTTGATCGCGACGAACTTCAGAAGCTGCTTTCTTCCTAGGACTCTGAAATGACCGATTTTGTCATCGACCAATTAGAAGAACTGGATTCAGGCAGCTTAGCTAAGCTCCTTTCCCTGGCCAGAGAGCGAAATCGAGCCCGCGACCTAAAAGCTACACTGATACCGAACATCAGCCGTGATGGTGCGCTTGCGCTGTCCTATTCGCAGCAGCGTCTCTGGTTCTTGTCGCAGTTGGACGAAGACAGCACGAACTATAACATTCCCCTGGGCTGGCGATTGCGGGGCAGGCTCGATCATGCCGCATGGCGGCGGAGCCTTGATCAGCTGTTTGCCCGTCACGAGGCGCTGCGCAGTGTCTTTGTCGCCCCTGAGGGCCGGCCCCGGGTCGAGCTGCTGCCGGCCGATGCCGGCCTGCCGGTGACAGAGCACGATCTGCAAGGGCTGCCGGATGCCGAGGTTTTGCTTTCGGCTCTGTGCGCAGAAGAAGCAAGGACACCGTTCGATCTGGCGCGCGGGCCGCTGATCCGCGGCCGCCTGATCCGGCTGGCGGATGACGATCACGTCTTCCTGCTGACGCAGCATCACATCGTCGCCGACGGCTGGTCGATGGGCGTGCTGATGCGCGAGCTTAGTCAGCTTTACCGGGCGTTTACGGCCGGGCGCGCCGATCCTTTGCCGCC
>NZ_JAGILA010000022.1 GCF_017874595.1 Sinorhizobium kostiense
CTCGATCTCGCGGCGGCCGCGATTGGCGCTCGGCACGCCGATGACAAGGTCGTCCTGCCCCGACAGGCGCGACAGCACCGCCGCCCAGGCCGCCAATATCGTCATGAACAAGGTCGTGCCATGCTGCCGGCTCAGCCGCTTCAGCTGCCGCGTCAGATCGGCATCGATGACCAGAGGGACGGTGGCCCCGGCAAACGACTGCTGCGCCGGCCGCGGCCGGTCGGTCGGCAGCGCCAGACGGGCCGGCGCACCAGACAGGCTGTCGCGCCAATACTGCGCCTGGCGCTGCAGCCGCTCGCCGGACAGCCATTGCCGTTGCCAGGCGGCATAGTCCGGATACTGGATCGCCAGCGGCGGCAAAGGATCGGCGCGCCCGGCCGTAAACGCCCGGTAAAGCTGACTAAGCTCGCGCATCAGCACGCCCATCGACCAGCCGTCGGCGACGATATGGTGTTGCGTCAGCAGAAAGACGTGGTCGTCATCGGCCAGCCGGATCAGGCGGCCGCGGATCAGCGGGCCGCGCGCCAGATCGAACGGTGTCCTTGCTTCTTCTTCGCACAGGGCCGAAAGCAAGACCTCGGCATCCGGTTCACCCCGAAGGTCGTCTTCGACCACCGGCAATCGCGTGTCCGCTGATAAAATCTCAACCTGCGGGTCATCCTCTCCGGCGACGAACGTCGAGCGCAGCGCCTCGTGACGGGCAAACAGCTGGTCAAGGCTGCGCCGCCAGGCGGCATGATCGAGCCTGCCGCGCAATCGCCAGCCCAAGGGAATGTTATAGTTCGTGCTGTCTTCGTCGAGCTGCGACAAGAACCAGAGACGCTGCTGCGAATAGGACAGCGCAAGCGCACCAGCACGTCCAACTGGCATGATGGCCGGTGCTGCCTGCGCACCAGAACCGTTCAGCACTTCGCCAACACTTAGCGCCAAATCGGCCAATGTCGGCTTGGCGAACAGGGTCGCCAACGGCAGCTCCACTGCAAAGGCCTGTGTCAGCCGGGCGAGCAGGCGCACCGCCAGCAATGAGTGGCCGCCGAGCTCGAAGAAGTTGTCGTGGCGGCCGATCCGCTCGATGCCGAGCAGCTCTTCCCAGATCCCGGCCAGCAGCATCTCGATTTCGCCCTGCGGCGCCTCGTAGGCCCGGCGCGCATAGGCCTCGTCGTCGGGAACCGGCAGTGCCTTGCGGTCGAGCTTGCCGTTCGGCGTCAGCGGCAGTGCTTCCAGCCGCACGAAGGCGGCCGGCACCATGTAGTCGGGCAGCAGGCCACCGAGATGGGCCCGCAACGCCGCGGCAAGCGCGGCGCCATCCGCTTCGGCCGCTCCCACCTCGGGCCGACACACGACATAGGCGACAAGCCGCTTGTCGCCGGCGCGATCGTCCCGCGCCACCACC
>NZ_JAGILA010000023.1 GCF_017874595.1 Sinorhizobium kostiense
GCTAACCACGGTAGGGTCAGCGACTGGGGTGAAGTCGTAACAAGGTAGCCGTAGGGGAACCTGCGGCTGGATCACCTCCTTTCTAAGGAAGCTGTTTTTAGCAAGGGTGCCGTATGGCCGTCCTGATGCCCAAAAAGTTGCAAGACTTTTTGGATAAGCTATCAGGACCAAGCAAAAACTGCTTTTTAGAACAAGATCGGATCAGTCAGATCACGATCGAATGAAATACGCCGCATAGATGCTTGCATCATGACGGTATGGCGAGACCCGCCGTCCACGTTTCTCTTTCTCACAAGGATATACGAACCACGCCCGCTCACATGCCGTGTTGAGTGACTTCTAGGTGGTGCGTGCTTGACCCAAAATGGGCCCGTAGCTCAGGTGGTTAGAGCGCACGCCTGATAAGCGTGAGGTCGGCAGTTCGAGTCTGCCCGGGCCCACCATTTTGGTAGCCAGGCAGATGACTCGAAAGGTTGGGGCTGTAGCTCAGCTGGGAGAGCACCTGCTTTGCAAGCAGGGGGTCAGCGGTTCGATCCCGCTCAGCTCCACCATTTTGTTTGGTGTTGAACTGACGGTTATCCTTGGAGAAATATAGTTTGCATCGTCTCTTAAGAGATCGATGCCTGTTCTGCTTACATTGTGAAGAGAAGATGTGTCTGGAACGAGCGAAAGTTCGTTGTCCATAAGCACGATCGTTGTTGGGGTGTTCTTCGGAGCGCCTCTCTGGCGGTCTGCTGGATTGATGTTGCCTGACCGCGCATCACCGGATTGCATCTCGAGAAGCTGGTCTAATGACACGGCCTCGGAATTGCTCGGCGTAATTCCAATGAGGACCGTGTCGAACACGTCGATGGCATCTGACTGGCCCGGTTGTAGAAGGTAACCGGGCTTTTGGGCTGGCGGTGCGGCATACGAAAGTTGCCCGCATGGCCAGGTTTGGCACCCCTTCGAGCGCAAGCGAGAAGGAAAGGTTTGCCAAACCCAAATAAGGATGAGCATTGGCAATGAGAACGATCAAGTGTCAAAAGGGCATTTGGTGGATGCCTTGGCATGCACAGGCGATGAAGGACGTGATACGCTGCGATAAGCCGTGGGGAGCTGCGAATGAGCTTTGATCCATGGATCTCCGAATGGGGCAACCCACCTTAGATGCTTGGAAAATCATTTTGGTTGGTGTTTGGCTGAACGAAGCGAAGCTTCGCAAGGCCAGAGGCCGTCGCGCACGTTTGCGCGCCCCAGCGGAGCGTCAGCTCCGAAGGAGCGTCAGGCGCGTGAGCGAGAACCAAAGTGGTTTCCAAGCATTGTTGAAAGGTATCTTATCCTGAATTCAATAGGGATAAGAAGCGAACGCAGGGAACTGAAACATCTAAGTACCTGCAGGAA
>NZ_JAGILA010000024.1 GCF_017874595.1 Sinorhizobium kostiense
TTGGACTAACCCGCTCCGCTACGCCGGAGCGGCAAGGAGGTCAGGTATTCAGTAGGAGCCCCAACTGCGCGAGGATGGGACGGCTGGTTGCAGCCCATTCCATCGGACAGAGGAGCTCATCATGACCCCACTTCGCCAGCGCATGAGCGAAGACATGCAGGTGCGCAATCTTTCGCTCAATACCCAGCACTCGTATCTGCAGCAGGTATCGCTGTTTGCACGACACTTCGGCAAGGCGCCCGACTTGCTCGGTCGCGAGGACAGCCGGACCTATCAGGTCTATCTGGCCAACGAGAAGAAGCTGGCGCCGGGCTCGATCCACATCGCCCTTTCGGCGGTGCGCTTTCTCTTCAATTTGACACTCGAAAGGGATTGGGTGCCGGAAGAGGTCCTCCCGCTTCCCAGGAAGCCACAGAAACTGCCAATCATCCTCAGCCCTGATGAAGTGCAGCAGTTTCTCGGCTGCGTGCTTGATCTTAAACATTCACGCCATCTTGACCACGTGCTATGCGGCCGGTTTGCGCATCTCGGAAGCGGTGCACCTGAAGCCCACGGACATCGACAGCCAGAGAATGGTCGTCCGTGTCGAGCAGGGCAAAGGCCAGAAGGACCGCTATGTGATGCTATCGCCGAAGCTGCTGGAGATCCTGCGAGATTATTGGAGGACGCGGCGGCCAAAGGAGTGGCTCTTCCCCGGCGATCGCGCCGGCCATCCAAGGGATGCGGTCGGGCAAGCTTGCGCGAAAGCGCACGATCTCTCCCGCTTGTCCAAACCGGTGACGCCGCACAGTTTGCGGTACGGCTTCGCCGTCCATCTCCTGGAGGCCGGCGCCGACGTGCGCACCATTCAACTGCTGCTCGGTCACCGCAGTCTTGCAACCACCGCCCATTACCTGCGCATCGCCACCAACAAGGTCTGCGGCACGGCGAGCCCCTTCGAGCTTTTGCCACGTCCAGCGCCCACCCCGCCGCCGCTCGGCAAGCCTCAGTATTTCTGAGCTCCCGATGGTCCGTTCAGGGCCGGAAGTGGCGGATATATTCCGTCGCTACGGTGAGGCCTATCGTGCCCAGCACACATCGCTGTCCACTGCTCAGCGCCGTGTCATGACGGCGATCGAGTTGTGCCGGACTGCTGCCCTCGGCGGCCACGTCGAAGCGTGCGATCAATGCGGCCACCGGCGCATCGCCTTCAACAGCTGCCGCGACAGGCATTGCCCCCGCTGCCAATCGCTGGCCCGAGCGCAATGGCTGGAGGATCGCCGCGCCGAGCTCCTCGACACTCAGTACTTTCACGTCGTCTTCACGCTGCCG
>NZ_JAGILA010000025.1 GCF_017874595.1 Sinorhizobium kostiense
TGGAGAATCTAATCCAAGTGCAACAATGCCGTGTGAAGGGTAGGGCATCAGCTACTTTCGCGCAAATGTGCCATGAAGACCTCGGCCGGCGTGCGGTAGCCGAGGCACTTGCGCGGCAGCGCGTTCATGTGATGGGCAAGGGCGACCAGCTGTTGCTGGCTGACGGCGCATAGGTCCGTATCGCTCGGCACAAAGCGGCGGATGCGCTTGTTGGTGTTCTCGACCGCGCCTTTCTGCCACGGTGAATTTGGATCGCAGAACCAGCTCCTGGCGCCGAGCCCATCTTCCAGAGCCTTGAAACCGCGAAACTCGGTACCGCGGTCGAAGGTGAAGCTCTGCCGGGCAAAGGCGGGCAGCGGTGAGAAGGCATCGACGATCTTGTCGATAAGCGGCCGAGAGTGGCGGCTGCCATTCTTGATCATCACCGTGTAGCGGCTCTTGCGCTCGACCAGCGAGGTGACATTGGCTTCACCGAGGTCGCGCCGGAAGATCAGGAGATCGCCCTCCCAATGGCCGAACTGCGAGCGATCGGCAATAAAATCAGGACGTTGGTCGATCCTGCAGTCAAACGGGATCAATCCATCACGGGGCTTGCGGGAGCGGCGCGGGCGGCGCTTGCGGCGGCCTTCCGGCAGATGCTGATAGAGCTGCAGCGGATAATCTTCCTTGCCATAAATGAAGCGGTAGATCGTTTCCGTGCAGACACGCAGGGCGCTCACACCGTCGGCAAGCAGGCGGCCGGCGATCTGCTCCGGCGACCAAAGTGCCTTCAGCTGCTCAATGACCAGTTCGCGTAATTGAGGGTGGCGGCTGAGCTTGCGCAGCCGTCGCCGACGCTCCTTGGAGATGTCGTTGGCGATGCCGCTGTAATAGCCGCTGTATTCCGGAAACTCGGCATCATGAAAGGTATTGCGCTTCAGTTCACGATAGATCGTCGATCGATGCCGACCGAGTTGGCGGGCGATGTCACCGACAGGAACTTTGCGTTCCACGAGCTGATGCAAACGTCGGCGGTCCGAAAGGGTGAGCTGCGAATAGCAGAGCGACATCCAAAAATCTCCAAGGCGAAGCCTTTGTTTTTATTGGCATGTCGCACTTGGAAATAGAATGTACC